>CAVTSS010000019.1:0-429903 GCA_963737495.1 Terriglobia bacterium | reverse complement strand
TGCTCAATGCAATCGGCGGCAACCCGCAACGCCAGCGCGCGCACAGCGGCGATCGCCGACTCTCGTGTATCTCCATATGCCATCACTCCAGGCATGGATTCGATGTCGGCCCACCAGCGGCCGTCATCCTCTCGCCCCAAGACGATTGGAATCGATTCAATGGTGACTGGCTCCATCGGCTTCATTATAAAGTCCGGGCGAACTGCCTTCGTTATTTCGGCATCGGCCACCGACTCCCTAACGTGTCTGTGTGAAAAACCGATGCGCCGACCGCTTCCTTCGGTCGCGGCTCAGTCGGATCGCCCCCGAGCCGCGACCGCAGGAAGCGGTGGATGGTCGGTTGTTCACGCAGGCGCCAACAGTCGCTACAGTGCGTGAACTACGCCCGACGCAACAACCGATAAACCGGAAAACTCGCCGCAATCAACGCACCCGCATACAAACTGTGCCGGGTATCGCTAAACAGCGACCCCGCCACAATCCCCAATGCCGCCAGCAACACCACCGCGCTCAACCATGGATATCCCCACGCCTTGAACGGACGCGCCAATCCCGGCTCGCGACGCCTCAACACAAACAAAGCGCTCAGCGCGAAACAATGATTCACCACGAAGATCACGCTGGCCGCTGCGATCAGAGTCTTGAAAGTCCCACTCGACGCCAGTGCAACCGCCAGCGCCACCGTAGCTCCCAGCGCCCAATCCGGATTCCCGCGCGAGCTCACGCGCGACATCGGAGCCGGAAACAAACCCGCCCGGCTCATCGCGTACAGAATCCGAGGAGCGCACAGCATCACCGCATTAATCATCGGGGGCAGGGAAATCAGCGAGAGGATCGTAATCAATCTGCCGCCCGCCGGTCCAAACAGTCGAGCGGCGGCGTCGGCGGCCGGCAGCTTCGACCCGGCCAGCTCGCGCAGAGGCAGCACATACACCAGCGCCGAATTCACCAGTACATAAATCACGATCACGAACGCCACGCCGCCGATCATCGAGCGTGGAAGCTGTCGCACCGGATCGCGGATCTCTTCGGTGAAATACAGCGCTTCATACCAACCGTCGTAAGTGAGAATAATCGCCTGCACGGCGAGAATAATCGCGACGAACAGAGGCTCGGTTCGCATGGGAGCGGGCTGGTACGGCTTCCCGCCGCCGAACCAGAAACACGCGGCCACCAGCGACAGGAACGCGACGGCTTTCAATAAACTCGTGGCTTCCTGGACGCGGCTGCTGGAGCGGATGCCGGTCCATTGCAGCGCGCCGAAGATCGCGATCACCGCGACGCCTATCTGCGTTTCGCGCCCCGCCAGCGCCGGAAACATCGGCGCGAGAAATTCGCCGAACGCAATCGACGCGTACGCGATCGCCGAGCTTTGGCCGATCCAGTCCGTCCACCCGACCGTGAATCCCACCGCGTCGCCAAATGCGCGGCGCGAAAACACGAAATAGCCGCCGGTTTCCGGAAGCATGGTGCCGAGCTCGGTCACCGAAGCCGCCGCGAACAGCGCATAAAATCCGCCGGCGAGCCACAGGCCCAGGATCAGCCACGTGTTCGCCAGGTGCCCCGCGACCTCGCCGGGCGTGCGCAGAATGCCGACGCCGATCACCGCGCCGACAATCACCGCGACGCCGAATCCGGCGCCGAGAATCCGCAGCAGTTTGCGTTCTTTCACCAAATGACCTTAGCGCAGAGTACCGCAACTCCGGCCAGGAATCCCAGCAGCGCTTCGTATTCGCGATTGCAGCGATACAGCGACCATTGAAACGATTTTCCGCCGGCGCCCGAAAATCGCGGCATCAGCTTCGGCACGCGGCGCGCATAGTCCTTATAAGACGGGAACAGATTGCGCAGGTGCTGTTCTTCCAGCTCGACCACGGGAAGATAGACGAACACGAACACGGCCGCGAACAGCACGCCCAGCTCCCAGCGCCGCGACGCGATCACGAATCCGGCGGCCACCGCGAGCGTTCCTACATACAGCGGATTCCGGACGTGCGCGTAGGGTCCGCTTTCGGCGAGCGTGGTGTTTTTTTCCAGATGCCCCGCCGCCCATCCGCGAACCACCAGTCCCGCGATGGACACCGGCAATCCGGCCGCAAGCGAAATCCAGGTGGGTTCGGAAAGCCACAGAAATGCCGCGACCAGAACGAATCCGAAGGGCACGCGCAGCTTCGCCACCGCGTCGGCGTACGGTTTCGAAAAACTCACGCGTGACAACCCGTCGAGACCGCGAGAGCTTCCGCAACAGCGGCTGGCGTGATCGCGCGCATGCTTCGATCGTCACCGGTGCGCTTATATGTAGTGGACGCGCCCGGATCGCGCAGCACGCGCAGCGATCCACCATACGGCCCGTTGCGAGCCGGATCCGTAGGGCCAAAGATCGCCACGCCAGGCTTCAACAGCGCGGCCGCAAGATGCATCGGTCCGCTGTCGACGCCGACTACGGCATGCGCGCGCCGCGTGGCGTGAATCAATCCCGCGATTCCCGAAAGATGCACGCGCGCTCCGCGGATCTGCTTCAACGTTTCTTCCGACTCTTTAGGTCCGTTCACCACCAGCGGCATATCAAGCTTCTCGGCCAGCTCCTGATAATATTCGAGCGGCCACTGCTTCGAGCCCCACCCGGCGAGCGGGCTGGCGAGCACGAATTTCCCATCGGGCAAATCGTCTTCCTGAGATCCGGCGGGAATCGGAAACGCGCGCAAAATACTGGACGCGCCGGCAGCCGTAACCAGTTCCAGATTCTGTTCCACCATGTGCGCCGAATGCGTGATCACCGCGTTCGAATAGAACAGCGACGCCCAGCGCTCCGCCGCTTGGGATCGATGAAAGCCGGTGACGCGGTCGGCGCGCGCGGCCGCGGCGATCAGCGCGGATTGCACCAGCCCCTGAAAATCGACCGCGAGATCGAACTTGCGTGCCCGCAGCGCGTTCCATGCCGCGCGGATGCCGGTCACATTGCGCTCATACGGAATCACCTCGTCGACAAACGGATTGCCTTCCAGCAGCGGCATCCAGCGCGGTCGGATCACCCAAGTCACGTGACTGCGCGGGAATCCGTGCTTCAGGCTCGCCACCGCCGGCAGCGCGTGAATCACGTCGCCCATCGAGCCGAGCCGGACCACGAGAATGCGAAAAACATCCATTGTGTTTATTTGAGCAGGTCGAGCGCGGCTTCCGCCACTCGCGCCGACGTGACGCGCGTCATGCAGCGATGGTCGATGGGGCACTCGCGCTTCAGGCACGGGCTGCATTCGACCGGCTCGCGAACCACGCGCGCCAGCGGTCCCGTGGGTCCGGTGGTGGTGTCGTCAGTCGCTCCGAAAACGGCTACGGTGGGCACGCCGAGCGCGGAAGCGATATGCATCGCGCCGGAATCGTTGGTCAAGAAGACCCGGCAAGCCGCGGCCAGATCGATGAACTCGGCAAGCGATGTTTCGCCCGCCAAATTCTTCGCAGGCCGGTGCAAAGCCGCAGTGACGGAAGCGCACAGCTCGCGCTCGATCTTTCGAGCCAAACACAGCGATGGATGCGCCCAGCTCCGTGGCGACGCGGTCGGCGGCTTCGGCAAAGCGATCGGGAAGCCAGCGCTTGGCCGACCCAAAGGCGGCTCCAGGGCTTACGCCGATGACGACATCGCCGAGTCCAGCCTCGCGGAATCGCTGGATACCCGCTTCACGAGCCGCCGCCGCGCCGTCGAGCCGAATCAAATCGTTCTCCGGCATCGTATTAATCAGGTTCGCGCGTCGAAGCAGTTCCAGATAATAGAACCGCTCATGCCGCGGAATTTCGCCGTTGCGCGGCACGGGGATCGGTCGCGTCAACAGGAAGCTTCGTCCGTCCCGAGCATACCCGATGCGCTCAGGAATCCTCGCGAGATACGCGATCGCCGCGGCTTCAAATGCGTTTTGCAGCAGGATGGCGCAATCGAACTGGAAGCTTCGAAGTTCGCGCGCCGCGGTCCACTTCGATGCGAGTCCGGTCGTGGAATAAGGAATCAAGCGGTCGCAAAACGGCTCGCGCCGGTACAGGTCGGCGACCCACGGTTTCGCGAGAATCGAGATTTGCGCGCCGGGGAATCGTTCGCGAAGCGCACGAAGCGCCGGCAGCGACATAACCGCGTCGCCAACCCAATTAGTCGCGCGCACCAGGATGTTTTTGTCGGGCACTGACGATTCCAGGTTAACGTGGCGGCACAAGGCGTGGCGAAATTGCGATCGGTCAACGCTACTTGCGCTGCGCTTCGTTAGAATCGAAACCTAGGCCCGATCTGGCCGACTGCAAGGCCTGGACTAAGCAGCGCAAAGAGATTCAGGCAGAGGCGAAGTCAAATGAAGAGTCGAGGTTCTAAGTGGCCGTCGACCAAAGCACGACTTGTGCTCGCAGCGCTCCTGCGCAACGGCTGGCGGATCAAACGTCAGCGAGGCTCGCACCGCCTGCTTGCCAAGCCCGGCTGGACCGATTACACCTTCGCCTATCATGATCGGGTTGAGCTAGGGCGCGGCGCACTGGAATTACTTGGAAGGAAGACCGGGCTACGTCCCGAAGACTTGTGACTGCTACGCCGCAAAGGAGACGGTCACTTGCCCGGGAACCGCTTCGCCGTGCTCCAGGCGATCCGCAATCACTCGCAACGCGAGCGCCTGTGCAGACGCCAAGGCTTGCTTGCGGGTTCGACCGTAGACCGTAACTCCGGGCAGAGCAGGAATGTCGGCGATCCACCGCCCATCGTCCTCACGCGAGAACTCGACTTTCAGGTTGAATGCTTGCGTCGCCTGTTTCATCGCTTCAGATTGAGTGTAACAGAGCACCACCACAACAGGAGTATCCTTAAATCACGAGGCATAACATGCGTTCCTGGGCTCTGACGTTGGTCTGCTTGGCCGCGGCGCTGCAGGTTCGTGCTGCCGGAAAAGTCGTCGCCATCGATGTCGACGGCATTATTCACCCTGTCACCGTCGAGATCATTTCTCACGCCATCGACCAGGCCGAGCACGAAAATGCCGTTGCCGTCCTGCTGCGCCTGAACACTCCCGGAGGCCTCCTCGATTCGAGCCGCGAAATTACTTCGAAAATGGTCGCTTCGCGAGTCCCGATCATCGCGTACGTCACTCCCAGCGGCGGACGCGCCGCATCGGCGGGATTCTTCCTGCTCGAAGCCGCGGACGTGGCGGCGATGGCTCCCGGCACCAACACGGGAGCGGCATCGCCGGTACTGATGGGCGAGCAGATGGATCCCGTGATGCGCAGCAAAGTCGAAAACGATGCGTCCGCGTGGCTGCGTAGCATCGTCGCCAAACGCGGGCACAATGCCGAGCTGGCGGAAAAAACCATTCGCGAGGCGAAGGCGTACACCGAGAAAGAAGCGCTGGATAATCACATGATCGATCTCATCGAGCCCGATGCGACGCACTTGTTGGCCGCGCTCGATGGCCGCGAGATTACGCGCTTCGACGGACGCAAAGAGACTCTGCACACAGCCGGAGCGGAGATCGTCGATTATCAGCCCACCGCGCGCGAACGCATTATCCGCTCGGTGGCTGATCCGAACATCGCCTTCATTCTGCTGGTGCTCGGCGCGCTCGGGATCTACGTCGAGTTCAGCTCGCCGGGCCTGATCCTTCCGGGCGTAATGGGCGGCATTCTGGCGCTGCTCGGCTTATCCGGACTTGCCGTTCTTCCGATTAATTGGATCGGAGCCGCGCTGCTGATGCTGGGCGCGGCGATGTTTGTCTTAGAAGCGAAGTTCACTTCACACGGCGTCCTCGGCAGCGGCGGAACGGTGGCGATGATCCTGGGCGCGCTGCTTCTCATCAACGGCCCGCCTGAAGTGCGCATTCATTTGGTAACCGCGCTGTCGGTGACCATCCCCTTCGCGCTGATCACCATGTTCCTGGTTACGCTGGTGATTCGCGCGCGCGCCAACAAGGCCGTGATGTCGAACGGCGGATTGCTGAACGAAATCGGACTGGCGCGCACTCCCCTTACGCCGGCGGGTAAGGTGTTTGTCCATGGCGAGTACTGGGATGCCGTCTCGTCTTCTCCGGTAGAACCAGGAGCCGAAGTGCGCGTCACGTCGGTGGACGGCATGAAACTCGGCGTGGAGCCCACGCACCGATAAATGTGTAACGTTTCCTCGCCTCATGTGTCTCCTAAGTGACGGAGGGCATTCATGAAGACACATTTCGGCGGAGCCATTCTTTGCGTCATCTTCGCCGTCGCCAGCGGTCAGAGCTTTACGGTATCGAACGCCGCTTCCTATCAGCAAAGCGTCGCGATTTCTCCCGGCACCATCATCGCGGTGAAAGGTTCGAACCTGACCAACGTCGTCGCGCTAGCGCCCGATTCGACGCATCCTCCCACCACGCTCGGCGGCGTCACGCTGACTGTCAACGGCGTCGCCAGTGGACTCTATTACGTCTCGCCGGCGCAGATCAATGCCGTGATCGATCCGTCGGTGCCGGCAGGCCTGCAAACCATTGCGCTGCAATCGCCCACCATGAACACGCAAAACACGATCCTGCTGCAAGCGCCGACCTCGGCCGGGATTTTCACGCTGAACGGCACCGGATCGGGCGATGGAGCCATCGTCAATCCAAGCACTGGAAATGAAGGCGCATTCAGCGTCGTCACCAACGGCGGGCCGACGTTTCTTTCGCTGTTCCTGACCAGCTTCGACACCACCACTATGCCGATCGTGTGGGTGGGCGGCACTCAGGTTGGGGTTCAGTATTACGGCACGCAGGGAACTTACCCCGGGATGCAGCAGATCAATGCGCAACTGCCAGCGTCGCTCCAGGGCGTCGGACGAGTGGAGCTGGTGGTCGAACAGAATGGCCGCCGCAGCAATGCTGTCGAAACCGTGCTACTTCCGCAGCAAACCGTGTTTTTCAACGATCAGCCCAATCAGGTTCGCAGCCGGGAACTGTCCGCTGTCGCGTGGATTCCCGGAACGAAACTCGCTCTGGTGGCCGATGAAAATGACGACGTCGTGCGCGTCATCGACTTCGGGCAGCGCATCGTGACCCACGTGATCGCGCTCCCGGACGGCGCCCAGCCCGAAGGGATCGGCGTGAACTCGACCGGCACGCTTGCTGTCGTTTCCGAGAAGGCGCGCGGCAGCGTTGCCCTGCTCGACCTGACTGCATACGAGGTGATCAACGAATTTCCCACCGGATACGGCGCGTCGGCCATCGCCGTCGCGGGCGATCAGGCTGTAATCACCAATTCGGACGCCGATACCGTTAGCTTTTTCAGCTTCAGCCGCGCGCAGGTTGCCGGGACCACTCCTTCCGGCCGCTTGCCGCGTGGCGTCGCTGTCGACTCCCAATATGCCTACGTCACCAATCAGAGCGACGGCACCGTTACCATGTTCAGTCTGACCACCCACCTGGTCGCGAACACCGTCAGCCTGGGCGAGTACGTGCGTCCCGCGGCAATTCAGGTTCTTCAGAATCCCAATGTAGCGCTCATCGCCGAGCCCAGTGCGGGCCCCGGCGGCAAGTTGATCGTGATGCAGCTACCCAGCGGCCAGTTCACGTCCGTGAATGCCAACCCCGCCGGCACCGGTGGCGCCAGCAGCATTATCGCTTCGGGAAATCAAATTTATCTCGCGAATCAAAGCGGCGCCAGCGTCACCACGTCGCCGTTGTCGCTGGTCTTTGACAGCAGCGGATTCGTTTCCAAAGACGTTCAGTTGACGCCCGTGAACATTGCCGTGGACGTCGGCGCGCGATCGCTTGCGCTCGATTCCACCGACGGTTTACTGCTGACCGCGTGCGAAGGCGACGGCCAGCTCGTCGTCACCGATCTCGGAAACAACACGGTCGAGAGCCGCATCAGCGCGGTTCGCGTATCTTCGAGCGACAACTCCGACGATCATTCGGATCGCCTGGCAGCTCCGAACATGCCTACCATCTCGACCGCCGCGCCGTCTACGGCCAATGGCGGAGCAACAGCGGTCAACGTGAACATGACCATCATCGGCACGAATCTGAATAACGCTTCTTCGGTGCTGTTCATCGATCCGGCGACCGTGCCGTCTCTGGCGCCCGGGCTTGGCAACGTGAATCGCGGCAATTTCGGCGTCAGCGATCCCGCGCTTACGGTTTCTGGCATCAAGGCCAGCGCGGATGGGACCCAGCTCACTCTACAGGTCCAGATTGCGCCCGGAACGTCGTCACGCACGCGCGTGATTCGAGTGCTGACGCCGAACGGCGAGACCAGTCTGACCAATACACAGATGACGCTGTCGATTCTGTAGGGGGCTACAGCAGCTCGGCGGAGCTGAAGAAGAACGGAATCTCCACCGCGGCCGTTTCCGGCGCATCCGATCCGTGCACGCAGTTGCGTTCGATACTCTGCGCGAACCGCTTGCGGATGGTCCCCTCGGCGGCGTTGGCCGGATTCGTCGCGCCCATCGTTTCGCGCCATTTCTTGATCGCGTCGGGCGCTTCCAGCACCATCACCACCACGGGTCCTTCGGTCATGAACTTCACCAGGGACGCGTAAAAAGGCCGCTCCCGATGAACCGCATAAAAATTCTCAGCTTCCAGCTGGCTGAGGCGTTTCATCTTCATTCCCACCACGCGGAAGCCGGCTTTCTGAATAACCGCGAGGATCTCGCCCGTCTGCGCGGCCGCGACCGCATCCGGTTTGATGATGGCAAAAGTTCGTTCGAAAGAATTCATGTTTATAATCTGCTCTGGATGGTTTCGCCGATTTCCGCGGGTGTGGCGCAAACCGTGACGCCCGCAGCCTTCATGGCCGCGATCTTGTCTTCGGCTTTGCCGCTTCCGCCCGAAATGATCGCGCCCGCGTGACCCATGCGGCGTCCCGGCGGCGCGGTCTGCCCCGCGATGAACCCGACCACCGGTTTCTTCACGTTGGCCTTGATGAATGCCGCGGCCGTTTCCTCGGCGTTGCCGCCGATCTCGCCGATCATCACGATTGCGTGCGTATCCGCATCTTCGTTGAACAAACGAAGCGCGTCCGTGAACGTGGTCCCGATAATCGGATCGCCGCCGATGCCGATGCAAGTCGATTGTCCGATGCCGAGCTTGGTCAACTGCCCGACCGCTTCGTACGTCAGCGTGCCCGATCGCGAGACCACGCCCGACGTGTCCCTGCAAATGAATGTGCGCGGGCATGATGCCGATCTTGCACTTCCCCGGAGAAATGATTCCCGGGCAATTCGGCCCGATCAATCGCGTTTTCGGATGATCTTTCAGATACGCCCACGCGCGAATCATATCCTCGGCCGGAATCCCTTCCGTGATGCAAACCACCAGCGCGATTCCTGCGTCGGCCGCTTCCATAATCGCGTCCGCGGCAAACGGCGGCGGCACGAAGATCACCGATGCGTTCGCACCCGTCGCCTTCACCCCTTCGGCCACGGTGTTGAACACCGGCAAATCCAGATGCTTCTGCCCGCCTTTGCCCGGCGTGACTCCGCCCACCACCTGCGTCTTATACGCAATCGACTGCTGAGCGTGAAACGTCGCTTCTTTCCCGGTGAAGCCCTGGAACAGAACGCGCGTATGTTCGTTGACCAGAACGCTCATCGTGCCAACCCCACAACTTTCTCCGCGGCGTCGCGCATTCCGTCGGCCACCGTGAAATTGAATCCCGATTCCATCAGGATCTGCCGCCCCAATTCGACGTTGGTTCCTTCCATGCGAATCACGATCGGCACTTTGACGCTCAGGTCGCGAGCCGCGGCTACCACGCCCGTGGCCAGCGTGTCGCACCGCAGAATGCCGCCGAAAATATTGATCAGCACCGCCTTCACGGCTTTATCGGAAAGCAGGATGCGGAACGCGTTCTTGATCTGCTCCGCGTTCGCGCCGCCGCCGACGTCCAGGAAATTCGCGGGACTTCCGCCTGCGTACTTCATGATGTCCATGGTCGCCATCGCCAGCCCGGCTCCATTCACCATGCACGCGACGTTGCCGTCGAGCTTGATGTAATTCAGCCCGTATTTCGACGCTTCCACTTCCAGTGGATCTTCTTCATTCAGATCCCGCAGTCCGGCCAGATCCTTGTGGCGGAACAGCGCGTTGTCGTCCAGATTGATCTTCGCGTCCAGCGCGTAGACCTTACCGTCTTTCGTAACGATGAACGGATTAATCTCCGCGAGCGAAGCATCCAGCGCTTCGTTCGCGCGCGCCAGCGCCATCATCGCCGATACCGCCAGGTTCGTCGCCGTGCCCGTGATTCCGATGCCGAAGGCGAGCTTCCGCGCCTGGAACGGCGTCAATCCCAACCCCGGCTCGATCGGCTTCCTTCAAGATGCGCTCCGGCGTTTTCGCGGCCACCTCTTCGATCTCCACGCCGCCGTCCGCCGACGCCATGAACACGTTCTTGCCCAGCGCGCGATCGAGCACGATGCCAAGATACAGCTCGCGTTCGATCGGCAATGTCTCTTCGATCAGCAGCCGCTGGACCACGCGGCCTTCGGGTCCGGTCTGGTGCGTCACCAGCGTCATGCCGAGCATCTTCGCCGCGATCGCCCGCGCTTCCGCGGCATCCTTCGCGATTTTTACGCCGCCGCCCTTTCCGCGTCCGCCCGCGTGGATCTGCGCCTTCACCACCACGCTGCCGCCGAGTTTCTTCGCCGCGGCTTCGGCTTCGTCCGCGGTCTGCACCATCTCGCCTCTGGGAACAGGAACATTGTGACGGGCCAACAGAGCTTTGGCCTGATATTCGTGGATCTTCATTGCAATGTTGTAAGCTGGAGAATTCTCCAATATAACATGTCGCTCGTGCCGTACCTTCACCGCGTTTCCAGCGGTGAGAATCTCTCCGCGCAGGATGCTCATCAGGCCATGGGTGTCATTCTGGAAGGCGGCGCCAGCGGTCCTCAAATCGCCGGTTTTCTGATCGCCTTAAAGATGAAAGGCGAAACCGCGGCTGAGCTCGCCGGTTTCGCAGGCGCCATGCGCGAACGATCGATTCGCGTCGACGCCGGCGAAAACCTCATCGACACCTGCGGCACCGGAGGCGACGGAGCCGGAACCTTCAACATTTCCACGCTCGCCGCGCTAGTGATGGCGGGCGCAGGCGCGCGCGTCGCCAAACACGGCAATCGTTCCATCTCGAGCGTCGCGGCCGGAAGCGCGGAAGTGATGGAATCGCTGGGCGTGCGTTTCGCCATGACGCCCGAAGAATCCGCGCGCGCCGTTCAGGAAATCGGCATCGGATTTCTCTACGCGCCGCATCTTCATCCTGCGATGAAATACGCGCAGCCGGTGCGCCGCGAGCTGAAAATCCGCACTGTCTTCAATCTGCTCGGTCCGCTGGTGAATCCCGCGCGCGCGCAATTCCAGTTGCTCGGCGCGCCATCGCCGGTCGCCGCGCGCTTGATGGCCGAAGCCCTGGCCGAGCTCGGGACCGCGCACTCCTTCATCGTTCATGGGCGCGTGGGAATCGACGAAGTCAGCATCTCCGGTCCCACCGATGTCTATGAAGTCCGCACGGGCAAAGTGGACCAGTACGTGTGGAACCCCGCCGATTTTGGTGTCGCTGGAGCATCGCTCGCCGATCTTCAGGGCGGGGATGCCGCACGAAACGCGGAAATCGCGCTGGAAATTCTAACCGGCGTGCCAGGCCCGAGGCGCGACATCGTGCTGGTGAACGCCGCTGCCGGACTGGTAGCCGCGGGCTTGGCGGACAGTCTCGCCTCCGGCATGGAAATGGCCGCGCGATCCATCGATTCCGGCGCCGCCCGCGCCCGCCTCGCCGCGTTAAAAGAAAAATTTCCCGCCGCGTGAACGCGTGTCGGTGTGAAAAGCGGCATCCACAGTTCCCTCGCCATCGCGGCTGGTTGCCAGCTCTTTCAAGTATCAGCAACTTAAACGAGCCGCGACCGAAGGAAGCGGTTAATATAGCGGGTTTTCAAACAGACTCGCTAGCAAGCGGGTCTCAGCAAGTAACTGATCTGACACGTTAGCGGAGCCACGACGGTCGCGCAGCGATTGTTGCCATTTTTCACCCAACCCCATGAGCCAATTTCCGTCGATCCCACGCGTTTAACACTATCGGAGGTACCGGCCGGACGGGGAGGCGTCTGGCCGGTTCCACTTATACGCGATCCCGCGTGTAAGATGACACTATGCGTTGCATTCCCGCTGCACTTCTCGCGCTGGCCGGTTTAATTGCGGCAGCGCCCGCCAAGGTTCCCGCTCCGGCCGATTCCGCCCGCCTCAAGAAAGCGTTTCGCAAGCCGGTCAAAAACGGCTGGATCTTCGTGCACCTCGAAGGCTCGCCGGGCGAGATCGGTTATCAGCACGGCTTTCTGCTCGCGCCCGAAATCGCCGACAATTTTAAGGCCGTGAAGCTCACGCTCACCCACGATTCCAAGGACTGGACTTTCTTCCGCAACGCCGCGCAGAACGTTCTGTGGCCCCACATCGAAACCGAATATCGCGAGGAGCTGCAAGGCATCGTCGACGGGCTCGCGGCCAAAGGCGTCGCATTGGATGCATGGGATCTGGTCGCCATGAACGCGTGGCTGGAGCTCGATCCTTATTATCTGAAATGGGCCGACGCCAACTCCAGGCGCCCCACCGGCGACCATTGCAGCGCCTTCGTCGCCACCGGCAGCTTCACGCACGACGGCAAACCGGTGATCGCGCACAATAACTGGACCGATTACATGACCGGCTCGCGCTGGGACGTCATGTTCGACATCGAGCCCGAGCGCGGCTACCGTTTCATCATGGACGGTATGCCCGGCCTGATCCATTCCGGTGACGATTTCGGCATCAACTCGGCCGGCATCATGATCACCGAGACCACCATCAGCCAGTTCCACGGCTTCGATCCCGCTGGCGTCGCCGAATTCGTGCGCGCCCGCAAGGCCATGCAGTATTCCGCCTCCATCGACGATTTCGCGCGCATCATGAAAGACGGCAACAACGGCGGCTACGCGAATGACTGGCTGATCGCCGACCGCAACACTGGAGAGATCGCCAGCCTGGAGCTCGGCCTGAAGCACGTGAATTTGCAGCGCACTAAAGACGGCTATTTCGCGGGATCGAATTATCCCATCGACCCGGCGCTGACCAAAGACGAAACCGATTTCGATATCCACGACACATCGAACAGCGCCAACGCCCGCCACATCCGTTGGGATCAGTTGCTGATGGAGAACAAAGGCCGCATTGATGTAACACTGGGCCAGCGCTTCCTCGGCGACCACTTCGATACTTACGACAAGAAAGTCGAACCCGATGAGCGCACGCTATGCGGCCACATCGAGCTTTCCGCTCGCGGATCGAAGCCGTGGCAGCCGCCCTTCGGCACCGCTGGAGCAGTGGAAGCCAAGGTCGCCGACTCGACCATGGCGGCCGACATGTCGCTGACTGCGTCGATGGGCCATTCCTGCGGCATCCATTTTAAAGCCGCAAAACACCTGAAAGAGCATCCCGAATACGCGTGGGAAAAGGACGAGCTGCGCAACCTCGATTCGCACCCGTGGACGGTTTTCAAAATCGCGAAGCAGTAATTATTGTTCTACACGGATCTCGATCTTCGACCCGTCCGCGCCGCCAAAATACACCCGCTCCGTCGCCTTCACGAAATCGTTCGAGTGCGCCTTCGGAATATCGATGAACTTCTGCGGATTCCGGTCCGTCACCGGAAACCACGAGCTCTGGATCTGCACCATGATTCGATGCCCCTCGCGCCAGGTATGGTCGACATCCGGCAACCGGAACGTGATGCGATCGGGTTTTCCCGGCTCGAACGGCACTGGCTTTTCGAAGCTCTTGCGGTACTTTCCACGAAACGGTTCGCCGCGGATCAACTCTTGATACCCGCCGATCTGTACGGTATTCGCAGGCTGATTGCCGCGCCCGCCGCCGCCGGCAGCCGGAGCCGCTGCTCCTTCTCGACCCGCCGGTGCCGCGTCGGGTTGCGGATAATCGCCGGGATAAACATCGATCACCTTCACCACGAAATCCGAATCGGTTCCGGTGGTCGAGACTTTCAGGTCCACGGAAATCGGACCCGATGCCGTCAAATCATGATCCAGCGGTTCTGTTTTATACACCAGAACGTCCGGCCGCGTCGCCGCGAAGCGCTGATCCTCTGTCATGTAGCTGTTCAGTACTCCTTGCGCGACGAACCCGATATACGGAACCGGCTTGTTCGGGTCCGAAAGATATTCGTCGAAACCCGCCGTCGCCGGCTGCTGGAAGTTTAGCTTGCCTTTGTCGTCGAGATAAATCGCCTTCGATGCCGCCGCGCGCGGAGGCCAGTCGTTGAATTTGCGCCACTGATTCACGCCAGTCTGGAACAAATACGCCTTGGGAAATTTTCCCTCGCCCTTGCCTTTCAGGTAATACATGAAGAACGGAAACTCGATGTTCTGCCGGTAATACAGCCCGGTCTTCGATCCGAAATCGACGTTGCCCAGCCGGTCGCCGTCGCCGCGCGAAAAGCCTCCGTGATTCCAAGGACCCATCACCAACATCAGCGTCGATGGACGGCGTATTCTTCTCCATGAAATCGAACTGCCGCAGCAGCCCCTGCGGATCTTCCGTGTCATACCATCCGCCCACCAGCATCACCGCCGGCTTGATTCCTTTCAGATGCCGCCAGATCGCGCGCGATTGCCACGCCTCGTCGTAAGTCGCGTGGTCCAGGTTGAACAGCCACAGCGGCTGCGTGTGCTTGAAATATTTTTCGTCGGCATTGGCGAGCGAACCCATGCTCAGGTAAAACTCGTATCCATCCGGCGTCCCGTAATCGAAGCGTGGAGGCGCCTGCGTCGGCGGAGGCTCGGGATCTCCCTGCCGCAGCTTGAATCCCTGATAGAAACTGAAGCGATGCGCCAGCATGAACGCGCCGTTGTGATACACATCGTCGTTCCACCAGTAATCCGACACCGGAGCCTGCGGCGACACCGCGACCAGCGCCGGATGCGCGTCGATCATGCCCGCCGTCACATAAAATCCCGGCTGCGAAATCCCCCACATGCCCGCTTTCCCGTTGTTCCCCGGCAGATTCTTCACCAGCCAGTCGACCGTGTCGTAGGTGTCGCTCGCCTCATCGATATCTTTGGGACCCTTATTCGGATTATGCGGACGCAGCAGGCTATACTCGCCCTCGCTCATGAACCGCCCGCGAATGTCCTGATACACAAAGATGAATTTCTCGCGCGCGAAAAATTCCGAAGGCCCCAGGTTCTCGCGATACTGATCGATCCCGTAAGGCCGCACGTTGTACGGCGTGCGCTGCAGCATGATCGGATAGGTCTTGCCGTCCGTGAACACGTCCTTGGGAATATATACCGACGTAAACAGCTTCACGCCGTCGCGCATGGCGACTCGATATTCAAACTTCGTGTAATTCTCGCGAACGTAAGCGGCGTTGACCGCTGGCGGAGCCGCGCCGCGCGATGGAGCCTCCTGCGAAAAAGCCAAGGTCGAAACGAAAAGCAGCAGAATGGTAGTGCGCATCGCTGCAATTCTAACCCACTTGTGAGCGGCATCGCCGTTATCGGCGTGAATCTGTGGCTAAAACATCAGCTTCATGCCGAACTGAATCTGCCGCGACGTCGTGGTGGTCGACGTGATCAGCCCCGCCGAAGAACTGATCGCGCCACTCGAAAACACGATCGCGTTCGGCGTGCCGAAATTCGCGTGGTTCAGCACATTGAAAAACTCCGCGCGAATCTGCAGCCGCAGTCGTTCGGACATGGCGACGTTCTTGAACAGCGAAACATCCACATCCGCCAGCCCCGGACCAGTCAGCGTCCCGCGGCCCAGATTCCCGTAAGTCCCCGGCGTCGGCAGCAGAAACGCGTTGGGATTGAACCACTGGTTCGGATTCCCCGTCACCACCGGACCCGTAAACGCCGGATTCACGTTCGGCCGGTCGGGATTCCGCGTGTCTCCATCGCCCGAACGGTTCGACCCGATCTGCGGCGTGAACGGGAATCCGCGTCAACAGCGTCACGATTCCGTTCAACTGCCAGCCGCCGATCATTTGTTTTTCGAACCCGTGCATGCCGCGCCCGAACGGCAGTTCATACGTCGCCGAAATGCTGGCCTGGCTGGTGACGTTCAAAGCCGACGGCCCCCAATCCCGCCGCAGATCGTTGCGGTCCAGCACCATCTGCGCCTGATTGTTGGCCTGCGCGCCGGTCAGCCCCGAATTGATGTCCAGATTCTTCGACCATGTGTAGTTGGCGCGGAATTGCAGGCCGTGGTCCAGCGCTGCGCGTCACGTCGGTTTGCAGCGCGTTGTAGCTGGTGTTGCCTTCCGTGTACCAGAAGAATCCGCCGGACAGATACGGATTCGGCCGCGTTGCGACCGGGAATATACTGCGCGCCCTGCGGTACGCTGCCCTTGGTGGTGCCCGGAGTCCCGCCGGATACGCATCCGCTCGCACTCGAACAAACCTGCGCGGGAATGCTGTTCGGATCGACGCTCAGCAACCCGTGATATCCGAACGATCCCGACATAGGCGACGCGCAGCGACGTGTTGCGGTCGAGTTGCTGCTCGATCGTGAAGTTCCATTCCTCCACCGTGGGAGTCTTCGCGTTTGGCTGCACTCCCTGCGGCGCGAAAATCGTGCAGGGCGTCGGAACGTCGGGTCCGCACGACGGCGCCGGCTGCATTCCCGGAATCACCGGCAGCAGCGAAGGCAGCGAACGCTGGCGTAGGAAACCGACCCGTTGTAAGGAGGCAGCGAATTCAGCAGAAACGCCAGCGATCGTCGATCAGCGAATAATATGTTCCGAATCCCGCGCGAATCGCCGTCTTGCCGTTCCCGAACGGATCCCACGCCAGCGCGACGCGGGGAGCGAACAGATGCGTCGCGTTGTTCTGCGTGAACACCGAATTCCCCACCACCGGATTGGTCTGCAGCACGCCGTTCGCATCCGTGATGTAATTGGCGGCGCGCCCCGATTCCTCATTCCAGCCGGTGGTGAATTCCTGCCGGATGCCCGAGCGAAACCGTCAGATTCGGCCGCAGCTTGATGGCGTCCTCGAACATACCAGGCTCCGAACAGACTTCTCCAGCCCAGCTCATTCGGATTCGGGACCACCTGAAACGTCGTGACCGTTCCTTGCAGAAATGTCGCCAGACTGGCGAAACTGGCCTGCCCCAGCTGCCGCGACGCGCTGTCTTCGTTGTCCTGCATGCGCTGGAACCACACGCCCGCGCTGATCTGATGGATGCCCTTGCTGATCTGCACTCCGTCGGTCCAGGTGAACAGGTTTCGGCGATTCCACGACCCCGCAGCATTGTTCGGACCCGCCGAAGTGATCGCCGCCGCGCCCGTGGTGGTGGCTCCGCCGCCGATCACGATTCCGCCCGGTCCGCCTCCTGTCACGAACGACGAGCTGGCCGGAAATGTTCCGAGCAGAGCCGACTCGAGATTAAACGCTGCGCGCGAGAATCCCGCCGTGAACGTATTCAGAATGGTCGGCGAAAAAACGTGCGTTTCCTGCACGCTCGCCACCTGGCAGCGCAGCGCTTCCGCCGACGCGAACAACGGATCGGCCAGCGGGATCAGGCTGTTGCCGTCGTCGATGGTGTAGGCCACCGAAAGCGAGTCCGGCGTCGCTGATCGTATAGTCAGCCCGCATGGTGCCGAAATCTTCGCGGATCGATTCCCTCGGATTGTTGTAGGACAGCGCCGTGCCGCTCGCAATGCCGCTCGACAGCAGCTCCGGATCCATTCGGCGCGGGCCAGAACGACATGTACTGCAGCATCGCGGATTCAGACGGACCTTCGTTTCCACGCCTGATGCATTCGGCAGAAATCCCAGCCGCGCCTGCGCATCCGGCACCACGCTCACGCTGCTCAGCGCCAGCGCCTGCCGGAATCCTTCGTAGTTGCCGAACAGGAACAGCTTGTTCTTCTTCAGCGGCCCGCCCAGCGCGCCTCCGAACTGATTCCTTCGGAACGGCGGAACGGACCCCTGGTCGAAGAAGTTGCGCGCATCCAGGTCGCTGTTTCGCAGAAACTCGAACAGCGTCCCGTGCAGCGCATTGGTTCCCGATTGCGTCACCACGCTGACCTGCGCGCCCGCGCGCTTCCCATATTCCGCGCCGTACGTATCGGTCAGGACGTTGAACTCGCGCACCGCGTCGATGCCCAACAGCTCCCCGCTGACGCCGCCCGGCGACACCGCAAGCTGGCTGGACCCGGTGTATTCGATCCCATTTAGCAGAAAAAGATTTTCCGTCGTGCGCCGTCCCTCCACCGAAAATGTATTTCCGTCGCTGGTGCTGGTATTCAGGCTCTTCATCGAGCTGTAGTTGATCGCGCCCGGGTTCAGCGCGATCAGATTATCGAAGCTGCGCCCGTTGAGCGGCAGATCCTTCACCGCATGCTCGCCCACCATTCCCGAAACTTCCGACGTAGTCGTGTTCACCACCGGAACATCTTCGGTGATGGTCACCTGCTGAAGAAATTCGCCGACCTCCAGGCGAAGGTCCACCACCGCGTCCTGCCCGACTTCAAGATTGATGCCGGTCCGGACGGCCGCCTTGAATCCCTGCTTTTCGGCCTTCACTTCCTGGCGGCCCACCGGCAGCGCGAGCACGCGGAAATTCCCGTTCTCATTGGTGGTCACCGTCCGCGTCGCGCCGGTTTCAAGACTGGTCACCGTCACCGTCGCAGCGTTCGCGCCCGCTCCTGAAGGATCTTCCACGCGTCCCGAAATCGACGCTGTAACCTGCGCATGCGCGAAACCCGCAGCCAGCAGGCTAACCAGCAGGATTTGGAAAAGCGTCGCGCCCCAGAATCCGCGCTCCGCGGCCATCGCCTGCACCCCAACCAAGCGCCGACATCCGCTCCGGATTCGCGCTGAACACGATGTGGAAACTGGACGGATCATCTGGCGCCGCCGGGGGCTTTCCTCTCCTGGGATTCACCAAAGCTAGATACTTAAGAATAGTATAGATGTCGCCGTCGTCGGGCAAGGTTACGTCGATATCCTGGGATTGAAACCGTACTCGCGCGTCATGCTCGGCCAGCCGGAACGCCAGAAACGCCGCGCAATCCACCGCCGATTCGAACCAAGCCTCGGCATCCGGTGGAGCGTCCAGATCGAAATACATCACCACGTGGCGATCCTGTTCGCGCGAAAATTCGCGCACTTGCAGATTCCCGGTGTGCGCCGTCGCCTTCCAGTCGACGTGCCGCGCGCTTTCCAGCGCCTCATACGGACGGATTCGATAGAAATCGTGCCCGCGCCCGCGTTGCAGCGCTTCCATCTCCCCGCTCACCGATGCCAGCAGCGCCTCGAACCCCGGCTGCGGATCCAGGCACGGATACACCACCACGTCGTGGCGAGCCGTCACCATCTCCCGCCGCTCCGAGAATCCGAACGGGAATCGCGTGGAGAACTGGAAGCTCCGTTCGCGCTGCGCGCCGCGCTTGGCGAAATACAGCTCTACCGGCTCTTCCAGCACCGCGCCGCCGGGAATCACGGGAAAATACAGGATCGTGTCGAACCCGCTCTCCGCCGCTCCCGCCAGGTGGATGCTGAACGAGGGAACCCAGTGCTTCAGATTCTTCAGCCGAATTACCGCCCGCACTTTGCGCCTCGCCGAGATATGTTCGGGCAGAATCACGTCCAATTCCAGACCCGCCAGTCCCAGCCTGCTGATGAATCCCGACACCAGCAGCGTCGAAAGCATCGCCGCCAGGATCAGAAACAGGAGATTGTTTGCGGATAGAAACGCCGCCAGCGCGACAATGGTCAGCGTCGCCGCAAATGCCAGCCCCGCGCGCGTAATCTGCTGCCGCAGCCCAGTGGTAAACGCAGTCGCAACCCGCTGCCACCAGTGAAAGATACCCACCCCCTCAGGCTACCAGCATCTCGCTACAGCGCCCGATCCAGATGCACATACCCGCCGTCGACGAACAAATGCTGCCCCGTAATATGCGACGCCTTCGACGAAATCAGGAACGTCACCATGGACGCGATCTCTTCGGGCGTCGTCATCCGCTGCCCTAGCGGAATCCGCGCGCGGATATTCGCGAGCTTTTCCTCCGGATCGGGAAACGTCGCCAGCCATTTCCGGTATAGCGGGGTCATCACTTCCGCCGGAACCACCGCGTTCACCCGGATTCCGTACGGAGCCAGCTCCACCGCCCACTCCCGCGTCAACGCGAGAATCGCTCCTTTCGCCGACGCATACCCCGATGTATCGCCCTGACCCGTGACCGCCGTCTTCGACGCAATATTCACAATCGACCCGTGCGATTCCTTTAACGCCGCCAGGCTGTAATGCGCCACGTTGTAGTAATGCAGCAAATTTCGATTCAATGACGTGACATATTCAGAAGGGCTCCCGTGTTCCAGCCCCACGCGATCGTTCACGCCGGCATTGTTGATCAGCGCATCCAGCCGCCCGAATTTCTTGAGCGTCTCAGAAACCGCGCGCTCGCAGTTTTCCACCTGCGTCAGATCTCCCTCGATCATATGAAAGCAGCCCGGGCAGGACGGCTCTTGCGCCAGACGATCCGCGATCGCTACCCGCGCGCCCTCCGCCGCAACCGCCCTCACGATCGCGGCCCCGATGCCTAGCGATCCGCCGGTCACCAGGACGACTTTATCTTTTAGATCGAGTTCCATAAAAACAGCGCGCGTTCTCCCCGAAGATCGCGTCTCTCTCCGATAGCGGCCGCCCGCTCACATAACTCGCGATCAAATCCTTCACGTCGCGATACGAGCCCGCCAGCAGGCACACCGGCCAGTCCGATCCGAACATCAACCGCCCGGCTCCGAACGCTTCAAACACGATATCGAGATACATCCGAAAATCGGTCGGGTGCCAGTGGTTCCAGTTCGCTTCTGTAATCAATCCGGAAAGCTTGCAGCACACGCGCGGATCCGCGGCCAATACTCGAATGCCCGCCGCCCACGCGTCGATCTCCTTCATTCGGACCATCGGCTTCGCCGCATGATCCAGCACGAATTTCTGGTCCGGAAATCTTTCAACCAACGCGACTGCGGCCGCCAGTTGCCTGGGATAGATCAGCAAATCGTAAGTAAAATCGAACTGCCGCAGCGCCGCGATCCCGCGCACGAATGCATCGCCCATCAGAAACCAGTCGTCCGGCTCCGCTTGCGCCACGTGCCGGAATCCACGCAGCCTTTCGAATTGCGAAAAATATTCGAGCCGCCGTCCGACCCCCGGATCGCGCAAGTCCACCCAGCCGACCACCCCGGCAATGAGCGAATGCTCCCGCGCCAGCTCGAGCAGAAACAGGGTCTCCTCCTCGGATTGATCGGCCTGCACCGCGATCGTCGCGTCCACTTGATTAGCCTTCAGCGCCGGCGCCAGATCCTCCGGCATGTAATCCCGTTTCAACACTGCCATTTCATCCGTGATCCAGCCGTCGCGCGCCGGGTTGTAACGCCAGAAATGCTGATGCGAATCGATAATCACGCCGAAACTATCAATACTATCACTTCGGCCTTTACTTGACCGCTAACTGTACCCGCAGTACTGCGCTTGACAGAGCCGCCTCCGTCAGCCGTTAATAGACCCATGGCCGTCCGGATGAAGGATATCGCGCGGGACCTCGGCGTCTCCCTGATGACCGTGTCCAAAGCGCTGCGCGCCCATTCCGATATCAGCGAGGAAACCCGCCAGCGCGTCCTCAAGCGCATGCGCGAGCTCGACTATCAACCCGACTGGATCGCGCGCAGCATGGTCACCCGCCGCACCTATCTGATCGGTTTGGTGCTTCCCGACCTGATGCACTCTTTTTTCGCCGAAGTGGCCATGGGCGTTTCCCGGAAATTTCAGCCGCTCGGCTATCAGGTGGTCCTGTCGAACACGGAAGAGGACCCGGAGACCGAACAGCGCAACGTCGCGGTCCTGATGGCGCGTAAAGTGGACGGCCTGATCATCGCATCCGCGCAACATCAGGGCAACCCCGGAATGTTTCGCGCGCTCGACCGCGGCGGCATTCCCTACGTTCTGATCGATCGCCTGATTCCCGGCGTCCATGCGAATTTCGTCGGCGTGAAGGACGAGGAAGTAGGAGCCATCGCCACCGAACACCTTATCGCGCAGGGTGCCCGCCGCATCGCTCATATTCGCGGACCCTCCGTCTCCACCGCGCGCGGCCGCCTGCGCGGTTACCGTCGCGCGCTCGCGCGGCATGGGATCAAGGTCCGCGAGGACTACATCGTCAACGGGCAATTCGGGGACAGCGGCGGATATCAAGCTATGTTGAAGCTGCTCGATTTGAATCCTCGCCCCGATGCCGTGTTTTGTTATAACGACCCGGTGGCCGCGGGCGCCATCAAGGCCGCACTCGAAGCCAACGTGAAAGTCCCGCAGCAGATCGCCATCATCGGAGCGGGAAACGTTCATTATTCAGACTTGCTGCGCGTCCCGCTCTCCACGGTGGACCAGAGCAGCTCCCTGATCGGAGAGCGCGCCGCGGAGCTGCTGGCCCGCTGCATCGAATCGAAAACGCTCGCCGAACCCGAGCGGATTTTCATTCCTCCGCGCCTGATCGTACGCGATTCCAGCCGCCGCCAGGAGATTTAAGCCGCGGAGGTGGAACATCTCGGCGGCGCCGATCTTAGAAGGCGAACTTCATCGCGAACTGCAGAATGCGAGGATCGTAAGCGCCCGTGATCTGTCCGAACGTTGACGAATTCAGAGCTGTGCTCAGGGTGCCGTAGCTGGCGCCTGCCGGTTGGCCCGCCGGAGCGAAGCCTCCCACGAAATCGGTGTGATTCAGGATATTGAACGCTTCGGCGCGCACCTGCAGGCTGTAGCGCTCTTTAATCTTGAAGCTCCGGCTGAGCGAAACGTCAAAACCGAAGTATCCCGGCCCCCGCAGCGCGTTGCGGCCGACATCGCCGTAGGTCCCGATGGGATTCGCGACGAACGCCGCCGGATTGATGTACTGAACGCAGATCGATTGCGACGAGCAGACCGGATTGGTGGCTTTGTAATTCGCCAGCACCTGGTTGGGCCGGTCCACCGGGTTGCCGCCCGTGTCCGAAGCCGTGCGCGAATTGTCCGTACCCGTCGTTACTGTCAGCGGCTGGCCGGTGCGGGCCGTAAACAGCGGCGAGAGCTGCCAGTCGCTGAGAATCGAGTTCATCGCCTTGCTGCCGCTGTGCAGCGAGCTGATCGCCACAAACGACGCGTTGAAGTTATAGCGCACATCCGAAATGCAGGGACCCCAATCGGCATGCCGGTTGAAGATCTCCGAGTTGGTTGAGCCCGCCAGCGCGGCGCCAAAATCATAGTCGGACAAACAATAGGAGTCCGTGAAGTTGGCTATGAACGTGTAGTTGTGCGAAAAGCGGTGCTGGGTCGAAAGCAGCAGGCCCTGGTAACGCGCTACCGCGCCGTCGTCCATTTCATCGATGCTCGAATAGAAGGCCCCTGCTGTCGGGTTCTGCAAAGTCAGCAGACGCCGCGCCGCGACGTTGGCCGTGGCCGTGCTGGAGCACGGACCCGCCGCCGTCAGTCCATACTGCCCGGCCGTGCAGTTGCCCGCTACGTAAATATCCGGATCCCTTTCAAGCGCGATCCACAGATGATTGGTCTTGTTGCCCAGATAGGACGCTGAAACCAGCCAGTCCTTAAACAGCTGCCGCTGATAGGTGACGTTCCAGTCGATCACGTACGTCGACTTGGGATTGACCGGCATGTCGATATAAATGCCGTTGGCTGGGAAGAACAGGTTCCCATGCTGCGGAAACGGATTGCCGCCCGCGAAGTTCGCCCACGGATTGGAGAGTTGCGCGACACCGACGTCGATGTCGTTGCCGTACGGAGGATTGGTGGTTTCGCGTTCGTTGAACCAGGTTTCGGTCGAGTCATACAGCAGCGCGCCGCCCATGCGCAGCGTGTCCTTGCCTTCGCCGCTCGGGTTCCACACCAGGCCGACGCGCGGCGCGAAGTTGGCTTTCTGCCCGTTCCAGTTCGCGCTGGGTATGCCCGGGTCGCCGGGGAAGAACAAGCCCGCCGGAGCCGTGGGATGCAACGTGCTGTGCTGGTTTGCCAGAAACGCCGACAGGCTGAACGAATCCCCACGCCCGTATTTGTCGGGATCGGAGAACGTCGGCTCCCAGCGCAATCCGAAATTCAGCGTCAGCCGCTTGTTCACCCGGAAGCTGTCTTGCGCGTAGTAGCTCATTACCCAGGTCCGCAGATCGTCCGGCGTGGCATTGGTCTGCTGGAAATCGCTGATCTTTCCGAGCATGAAATCCGCCATCCCCAGGCCCGTGATCGATCCGTTGAAGATCGGCGCGCCATTTTCGTCGAATCCGGAAATCGTGTTGTTCTGCACCCGTATGACGTTAAATCCGAAGCTGATCTGGTGCCGGCCTTTAATCCAGTTCAAATCGTCGGCCACCTGGAAATCGTTCAGGTTGAAATGGCCCGGCGCGCAGGTTCCGCAATACGTGGTGAACCCGCCCGTCATGCTCGAGATCAGCAGGAAGTTCGGCACCGCGCTGTACATATTGGAGCCGAGTTGGGTCCAGTTAATCGGAAAATCCGTCGGTCCGCGGTTGTCGCGCCGCCGGTTGAACCCGACGTGGAAGGTATTCAACAGCGTCGGCCCGAACGTGTACAGATACCCGATGGTTGCTTCCTGCGCCAGTTCCAGATTGCCCGGAGACGTGCTGGTCAGCAGGTTCTGTCCCACCAGCACCGGAGGATTGGTCCAGTGATCCCAGAAATAGCGCCCGTAGATGGTCTGCTTGGAGTTCAGCACGTAATCGGTGCGTTCGATGAACTGTTGTTCGTCGCCGGTCTGCGGGATTCCGTAGGTGACCGTGCCGCACTGGTTCGCCGCGGCCGTCGGCAGGTATTTCGAAGCCAGCGCATATGCCACCGGATCCATTTGCGTCACCGGAATCTGATTATTCGCGAAAACTCCGCCCAGCGGATTCGCCAGCGTCACCGCTTTTCCGCACGTCGCCGACGCGATGGTGCTGAAATCGCCCGCCAGCATCGCCGCCGTCGGAATATGCGTGGTCAGCTGCGGAGGATTCTGGCGATTCTCCACGCCTTGAAATCCGCCGAAGAAAAACAGCTTGTCTTTAATGATGTGCCCGCCCACCGTGCCTCCGTAGGTGTTGCGCTTCAGCGTGTCGGGGCCGGTGGTGGAGAAGAAATTGCGGGCGTCCAGGTCGCCGTTGCGGATGTATTCGAACAGATTCCCGTGAAAATCGTTCGAACCCGACTTGGTCACCACGTTCACCGTCGCGCCCGGATGCGTGCCGAACTGCGAAGACACCGCGCTGGTCTCGATGCTGAATTCCTGCAGCGCGTCGGGGAAGGGGAACGGCATGTTGACGTTCGACATCGCGTCGGTCGCGTCCGCGCCGTCCAGAAGATACGCCGTTCCGTTGCCCTGGCCGCCTGCCACCGAAATGCGCGTCGCGTTCCAGAACGTCTTGCTGCCCGTATCGCCGCTGTCGGCGTGCACCGCCGCGCCGATCGTGAAATCAACTGCGTCACCTGGCGGCCGTTCAAGGGCAATTCGCTGATGCGCGCCTGCTCGACTAAGCCGGAGACCGAGTTTTCTTTGGTTTCCACCATGCTCGCGGCGGCGCTTACTTCGATTCGCTCCGTCGCCGAGCCGACCTGCATGGTCGACATTGGCCTGAATGTTGTTGTTCACCACTAGTTCGAGGCCGGTCTGGATGTAATCCTTAAATCCGCCCGCCTTCACTTCCAGCCTGTACGGCCCCGCCGGAAGGTTCGGCAGCGTGTAGTTGCCGCTCCCATCCGAAGTGGTCTTGTGAACGTGCCAGCTTGTCCACTTCGGTCATGGTGATCTGAGCGTTGGCGATCGCGGCGCCGCTGGATCGCTAATGGCTCCACTCACTTGGGCGACCGCGGCGACTTGGCCGTGCACCACCGGCGGCAGGCACAGCGTCAACAAAAAAAGAGCTGCAAATAAAGATCGAAACGTTGATCTCACACACCCCTCCCTCTGAAGCAAACGTGGCTAGAGCCTTTACCGCTAACTCCACCCTGTCCGCAGTAGCATACTCCAACTAAATCAATGTGTCCAATAGATTAATTCACTGTGAAGCATCGGCTGGAACGATGGATGGACCGGGCTTTCGGCTTGCCAAGCCGTCGACCAGAGCTGTCGACAACTCCTGGATAGCTCTGGGCAAGATCTCGGTATCCACCGACAGCAACGCCAAGTCTGCGAGTGAGCGGTTTACCTTTGACGCGCAACACGTGGAGGTGGCTGTCGCGCGGCTCCTTCGCGACCGCGCACAGCGGCAAAATCGACGCACCCAACCCGGCGCGCACCATGCTCTTGATGGCTTCGTTGTTTTCCACTTCCATGTTGATATGCGGCGTGACGCCCAGCGACTCGAAATACCGGTCGATCAGGTTCTGCATGGCCGTGTTTTTCTTGTACAGAATGAAACGCAGCGATGCCAGATCCGATGGCTCCGCGGTCCTCTGCCGCGCCAGCGGATGTTTGCCGTTCACCACGATCACCAGCTCCTCCCGCCCCAACGGCGTCAGCCGGAAGCCGGGAAGCGGCGCGGTGGAGATCACGATCGCCAAGTCCAGGTGCTGGGACTTCAGCTCGCCGAGCAGAAACTCCGTGCTGCCCGCCAGCACGATCAGCTCCATCTGCGGAAAGCGGCGGATATAGTCGCGCAGAATCGGGGGTAAGCGATAGGTAAGCGTGGTCGGACCGACGCCCAGCCGCACCGTTCCTCGCTTCAACGCGTTGATCTCGCGGACCGCCATTTCCGCGTTTCTCAGCTCGCGAAAGATCCGCTCCGCGTACTGGAGCAGGACATTTCCCGCCTCCGTGACCATTACCCGCTTGCCGACTCGAAGGAACAGCGAGCAGCCGAGCTCGGCTTCCATCAGCTTGATATGCTGGCTGACGGTCGACTGCGAAAGATGCAGCTCCTCGCCGGCGCGGGTGAATCCACCGCTCTTGATTGCCGCATGAAATACGCGAAGCTGATGCAGGTCCATCGATTGCACCGATCCAAAGTATTCGTTCAATCTATTTTGAAGATTGCGAGATGCGTTGTAAAGTGGTGATCGGCGCTAAAAAAATTCCATGATTGTCCCCGACGACAGTGTGGCTTCCGCGGAAATTCTTCAGACGGTAGAAGATCAGCTTCAATCCATCCCGTTCATCGACGTTCATACGCACCTCTTTATGCCGTCGCTCGGCCGGCTGGGATTGTGGGGCATCGACGAGCTGATCACCTATCATTACCTGGAAGCGGAGCTGTTCCGCTCTTCGACGATCACACCCGCGGAGTACTGGAATTTGTCGAAGCGCGAGCAAGCCGACGCCATCTGGCACGCGCTGTTCGTCGATCACACGCCGGTTTCCGAGGCCACGCGCGGGGTGGTCGCAGTATTGCATGCGTTCGGCCTGCCGACCGCAGAATCCAGTTTGAAAACCGCGCGCGAATTCTTCGCCGACCAGAATCCCGACGAGCACATCGACCACGTGTTCGAACTGGCGGGGATCAGCGAAGCGGTGATGACCAACGATCCACTGGATCCCGACGAAGCTCCGCTGTGGGAACGCGGCGCGGGTCGCGATCCGCGGTTTCACGCGGTGCTGCGTCTCGACCGGATTCTGAACAAATGGGCCGACCATTGGCGTGTGCTGGTATCGCAGGGTTACGCCGTGGACGCGGACGCGGGAGCGCAGTCGATCGCCGAAGTGCGGCGCTTTCTGGATACGTGGTGCCAGCGCATGCAGCCCGTCTACATGGCCGTTTCGCTTCCGGATACGTTTGCCTTTCCGGAGGAAAGCGTTCGCGCGCGATTGATCGCCGGCGCCGTGCTGCCCTGCTGCCGGGAGCATGGGATCCCGCTTTCGGTGATGATCGGCGTGCGCTATCAGGTGAATCCCGCGATCAAACTTGCGGGGGATGCGGTGGGCAAGGCGGATCTTCACGCAGTCGAGCACCTGTGTGTCCAGCATCCAGAGAATCGTTTTCTGATCAGCGTGCTGAGCCGCGAAAATCAGCATGAGCTGTGCGTCTACGCGCGAAAATTCAACAACCTGATGCCGTTCGGATGCTGGTGGTTTTTGAACAATCCGTCGATTGTCGAAGAGATCACGCGAGAGAGATTGGAAATGCTCGGAACGACGTTCATTCCGCAGCATTCCGATGCGCGCGTGCTGGAACAGGTGATTTATAAGTGGCGCAACACGCGGCGAACGGTGGCTCCGATCCTAGCGCGGATGTACGGGCTTCTGGCGGACGACGGACGGGCGCCGAAAGTTGAAGACATTCGACGCGATGTTCACCGGCTGTTTCGAGGGAATTTTGAAAGTTTCGCGGGAATTTCGAGGTAGGATAGACTTGAGCTTGAATCCAGGAGGTTTTTGAATGGATCGACGAGATTTTCTCAAAACTGGCGCAGCCGTAGCCGCCATGCTTCAGACCAAAAACGTAATGGGCGCGAACGATCGGGTGCGCGTTGCCATCGTGGGCCTGCGCGGACGCGGGAACGATCACATCAAAAGAGCGCATGCGATTCCCGGCGTGGAGATCGCCGCGCTGTGCGATATCGATGAAACCGTCCTGGCGCAGCGCCTCGCCGACGTCGAAAAGCTGGGCGCGCCGAAGCCCAAGACCTACGTCGATTACCGCAAGCTGCTGGAAGACAATTCCATCGACGCCGTATCGATCGCGACTCCCAATCACTGGCATTCGCTGATGGGGATTTGGGCGGTGCAGGCGGGCAAGGACGCCTACATCGAAAAACCGTGCTCGCATAACTTCTGGGAAGGCAAGCAACTGGTGGCGGCCGTCGCGAAATACAACCGGATCGTGCAGCACGGCTCGCAATCGCGCTCGAGCATCGGCATCCGCGAAGCGATGGCGCACCTGCGCAGCGGCCTGATCGGCGACGTGTATCTGTCGCGCGGCCTGTGCTACAAGTGGCGCGACACCATCGGGCGCACACCCAAGTCCGCGATTCCGGCGGGCGTGAATTACGATCTGTGGCTGGGCCCGGCGCCGGATCGCGGCTTTACCAAAAATCGTTTTCACTACACCTGGCATTGGTTCTGGGACACCGGCAACGGCGACCTGGGCAACCAGGGAATCCATGAAGTCGACATCGCGCGCTGGGGCCTGGGCGTGAAATATCCCACCAAGGCCACCGCGATCGGCGGGCATTTCATGTTCGACGACGATCAGGAGACTCCCAACACGCTCAACTGCGCGTTCCAGTTCGACGAGGGCGGCAAGCGGAGCATGATGGAGATCGAAGTCCGCCACTGGATGACCAATCACGAAGCGGAAATCGGTCTGATGGGAAAGAGCTCGCTGCCGCCGGCGGGTTTGAACGCGGACGCGAAGCCTGCTCCCGGCGCTGCGAAGGAAGCTTCGCTCGGTCCGGCCAGCGGGAAGCCCGGCACCATCGGAAACATTTTCTACGGACCCAAAGGGTATCTCGCGATTCAGGAATACGAGACCTACAAATCCTGGCTGGGCGATCAGAACACGCCTGGTCCGGAGGGTCACGGCAAAGAAGATCACTACGTGAACTTCATCAACTGCGTGCGCAGCCGGAAGAAGGAAGATCTGACGTCTCCGATCGAGGAAGGCCACATGTCGGCGACGCTGGTGCATTTGGCGAATGCGTCATATCGATTGGGCCGGACGCTGAACTTCGATCCGGTGAAGCAGGAAGTGATCGGCGACCACGAAGCGAATTTAATTTTGCGCGACGGCGATCGCGGTTATCGGAAGGGATTCGTGGTTCCGGAGAAGATTTAACTCATTCCGGCGAGGACGCCTTTCATATATCCAATCGACCGCATCGCGCCGGGTAGCGGATTTTCGCTGTCGATCTCGTATTCCAGATTGACGCATCCTCGATAGCCGATTTTCTTCAACTGCCGGAAAATCGCGACCACCGGCATCACGCCTTCACCCACCGGGCACTGGCTCTCTTTCACTTTGCCGTCCTTCAGATCCTTCATGTGCATGTCGAACAGGCGGGGTCCGGCATTGGCGATCTCCTGAACGACGTCTGCTCCGCCGCGCATCGAATGGCCGACGTCCATGCACAGACCCATGTGCGGGTCCATGTTTTTCACCGCGTCCAGAACCACTTTGGGTGTGGGGAAATTCGGATCTTCCGGACCGTGCGTGTGAATCGCGATTTTGATGTTGTATTCCTTGGCCAGCTTTTCCACCACCGGCAGCGTTGCATGCGTGGGAGCCGAGACCAGCATCGGCATGCCGGCGGCCTTCGCGTATTCGAAATACGGACGCAGTGCCGCTGGATCTGTGCTTTTCAGATCGGTATTTCCACCGCTCATGATGGTCAGGCCGGCTTTCTTGAACTCAGCCGCGGCCTTGGCGACATCGGCCGGCGAAAGAGAATAGGCGAGATGAAAATCCTTGATGCTCGCAAAGCCGACGTCCAACTGCTTCATCATCTCGATGGCCATTTTGCGCTGAAATTCGCGGAACGTATAGGAGCAGATTCCGATCTTGAAATCGACGCCCGGAGTTGCATCCGGCGCCGCGGATGCTTCCAGCCCGAGCGCGGCTCCCGCCGCAATTTGCCCCATCAATAGCCGTCGAGTCATCATTTTTTCGGCTCCAGAGTGACTTTCGCGCCGGATTTGATCAGCGCACCTTCGGCCGGTCCTTGAAAGAAGGTGAATCCCGGACGATCCTTCCACATCAGCGGTCCACCCAGCCGGATTCCCGCTTTCAACGTGACGTCGTGAATGCGCGTGACCATCGCTTCATATTGCGGATCGCCGATTTTAGTACCTGAAAAATTTCCGAGATCGGTGCTGGCGGCGAAGATCACGTCGATGCCGGGAACGTCGGCGATTTTAGCGGCGTTCTCAACACCGATCGGCGTTTCGATCATGATCACCACCACCATGTTGGCGTTGGCGGTTTGCCGGTAATCGTCGCCCCACATTTCGCGATACTGGCCCGAGCCCATGCTGCGGCGTCCGGCCGGCGGGTACTTTGCCCACTTCACTGCGGCCTGCGCTTTCTCCACCGTATCGACAGTCGGAACGATAATTCCCATCGCGCCGATGTCGGTGGCTTTCTGAATATCGCTCTCCGTCGCGTCCGGCACGCGGATGAACGGCATCGCGGAGCTGCCGCGGCACGCGTAAATCATTTTCGCGACGTCTTCATACGTCAGTGGGCTGTGCTGCATTTCGATCCAGGTAAAATCGAATCCCGAGTTGGCCATCGCGCAATAAATATTCTGATCGGGTGACGCGACGGTGCCGCCGACGATCTGTTTGCCCTGCATTAATTTCAATTTCGCCGTATTGTAAATCCGCGCCGGCTTGGTTTGCGCCGGAAGCAGCGGCATCGACAGCAGACTCAAAATCGCGCAGGTTCGAAACATGCTCATATAGTAACGCCGCGCCCTTCGCGGCAGGAGCGGTACACGGCGGTGACTAATTCAAGCGCTCGATAGCCTTCCTCGCCCGATACCAGCGGCGCGCGGCCGGTGCGGATCGCTTCGCCGAAGTCGAGAAACTGGCGCTCGAACGGAGTGAGCGAAATGGCCATCGGATCCGAGGCTCCGGAGGCAACCTCGCGCGTAATCGGCGGCGCGTCGCCTGAATCATTTTGCACATCCCATGTTGTAAGCTTGTCGCCCGTCACGATCGCGGTGCCGCGCGTGCCGTGAATTTCCAGACGCTCGGGATAGCCCGGCCACAGCCCCGTGGAGGCCTGTATCACTCCCATCGCGCCCGAAGAGTAGCGCAGCATTGCGTCGACCAGGTCCTCCGATTCGATGCGATGCACCGCGCCGATGCGCCATTCCGCGTACACGCGCTGGACGGGTCCGGCGAGCCACAACAGCAGGTCGGTCTGATGGATTCCCTGATTGATGAGAGCTCCGCCGCCTTCGGTGGTCCAGCTTCCTTTCACCGGGCGCGCGTAATATTGCGGCGGGCGATACCACTTGATGTACGCGTCGGCTTCGAGAATTTCGCCCAGCCGCGCGAGGTTGCGCTTCAGCCACTGAATGGAATCGTCGAACCGATGCTGGCTGACCACTCCGAGCACGATGCCGGCGTCGCGCGCCGTGTCGACCATTTTTCGCGCGGTTTCAAGATTGGTCGCGATCGGTTTTTGCACCTGCACGTGTTTTTTGGTTTGCGCGCACAGTTCGACAATTTCGAGGCGAAAATCGGGAAAGGTGCAGACGTCGACGAAGTCCACGTTGGGAAGGCGGCAGAGGTCCTGCCAACGCTCGATCGGCTCGCATGCGTATTGTGAGGCGAATTTTCTGCCGCGCTCGGGATCGAGGCCGCTGCATGCGATTACCTGGTAGCCGATATTTTTGTAGGCCTGCGCGTGTTTATGAGCGATGGCTCCGGTGCCGATGATGCCGACTCGCATATTGGTCACCGCCCGAGAATCCATCTGACATACTTGTAGCCTTCGGCCAGCGCGAACGAGAGCATCAGTATTCGTGGAATCAGCAAGTCGAGGCTCTCGACGATCCGCCGAACATTCTTGACCAATCTGTTTTCTCCTTCAGTGATCACATTACAGTCTCCGAGCGGCGCGAGCAACCGTTTTTTGTCGAAATTATTGCCATTTGTTTAGAACTAGTTAGAACGACGAAATCTCGCTCAGAACATTTTATCGAGGACTTGTTTGGGGCTGATGCTCTCCCAGAACAAGTCGCGGCTTGCTCACCGATCTGATCGCTCCGGTGCCGATGATGCCGACTCGCATTCCGCTATTTTGGCATGAGCCGGAAATTCCAACAATCGTGCGTATATTTTTATGAGAATCACTCGATATCTGCTTCTATGCGCCGCAGTCCCGTTCGCCATTCCCATGTGCACGGCGCAGGATAAGGACGCCCCGGGCTGTAAAGACTCGCCGCTGATCAGCCGCTTTCCGGGTGCCGTCATCACGGAGTGCAAGGACAAACCGGACGAGCTGTTTGAGTTCGAAATGGGAAGCGGGAAACCGAAAAAGAGGGTCGAGGGCGAATTCCACGAAATCGACTACAGGTATCCCAAGACCGCGAGCAAGTCTCAGGTGATTCGCAACCTGAATACCGCACTGCGCCGAGCTGGGTACACCTTCGACTACGACTCCGGCGATTACGGCGATTTTACCGCTCACATGGGCCAGACCTGGATGTACGTGGAGGTCAGCGTCAGCAGCTGGATTCGGGAAACCATCGTGAAGGAAATCGAGCTGAAACAGGAGGTGGTCGCCGACGCGGCCGCGCTGTCGAGCGGCTTGAACAGCAGCGGTCACATTGTGGTGAACGGCATCCTGTTCGATACGGGAAAGGCCGAGGTGAAGCCGGAATCCGCCGCGGCGCTCGAACAGGTGGTAAAGATGCTGAAGCAGGATCCCAAGGTGAAAGTGTATGTAGTCGGCCACACGGACAACGTGGGTGTGCTGGCGTCGAACATCGATTTATCGAAGCGCCGGGCAGCCGCGGTGGTGCAGATGCTGACGGCGAAGTACGGAGTCGCGTCGGACCGGCGCAAGCATATGGCGATGGTCCCTTGCGCCGATCGCGTCGAATGATTCGGAAAATGGTCGGGCGTTGAATCGTCGGGTGGAGTTGGTGAAGCAATAAGCGACTGGTGCATCGTGCATCCTGCTGATAAGCGTTGGTGTTGAACTTGCGGCGGCAGGATCAAACCGTCGGAGGGATGGTAGCGGGGGTGGGACTTGAACCCACACGCACACTGAAGTGCGCCAGATTTTGAGTCTGGTTCGTCTGCCAATTCCGACACCCCGCCATCAGGTTTATTTTAGCGCTTTCTTAACGCTCATCTCTTGCGCTCTTCCAATTCTTCGAGCGTTCGAGGCCAATCTTCGCGCAGCAGGCGGCTGAGGGCTCGGTCGGCGAGGAGCTTTCCTCCCGTCTGGCAGCGCGCGCAATAGTTGGTTTCGTTCGATGCATAGCGGATGCGCTGGACCTTTGCGCCGCAGCGCGGGCAGGGCTGGTCGTAGCGGCCGTGGACCGCCATGCCTTCACGAAATGCCGTCACCTTTTCGGGGAATTTTCCCGCGGATTCGGCGCGGAGTTTTTCGGTCCACTCGATGAGAATTTCTTTGGTCGCGGTCAGGAGCCGCGCGATATCTTCCTCGCTCATGCGCTGCGTCAGCAGCACCGGAGATAATTGAGCGCGATGCAGGATTTCATCAGAATAAGCGTTGCCGATGCCGCTGAATAAATGCGGGTCCGTCAGCGACCGCTTCAGTGTGTGATTTTCGCGGGTCAGCGCGGCGCCGAACTGCTTCACGGTAGCCTTAAGCACGTCCATGCCGCCGGGGTCGAGCGCATCAAGCACCGGCAACGCCAGCGACCACATGCAGTGAAGCTCGCTTCTGCGATCCGGCTTCGGTCAGCGTGAGCGAGCCATTGTCGAACTCGAAAGCAGCGAGCATGCGGCGGCCGTCGGGGCGAGTCTTCTTTTTCGACTCGAACCAATGCAGGCGGCCCGCGATCATCAGATGGAGAACTAAAAACACATCGTTGTCGAAGCCGATTGCGATGCGCTTTCCTACGCGGCGCAAGGCGATCACTTTGTGCTGGAACGCGGAATCGAGAGGAGGGTCGGCGGTGCGGAGAAGAAACGGGCTGCCGATCAAGACGCGTTCGAGAGTGTGGCCGAGAATTCGCTGCTCCAGCGCCTCAATGTAGACGGCGATATCGGGCAGCTCGGGCATTTACTGCGGAGCGGGAGCTTCGTTCTTGACGATTTTTCCGAACATCGTACCGCCGTGCGGCGTGCCACCTCGCCCGCCCGCACCGGACCACGTTCCCGCGTAAGATCCGTTGTAGAGAACCACGCGCGCGGTGAATGAGCCAAAGCCGGGGACCATGTAGTTGGTCAGCGAGATGACCGGCGTATCGCCCGCGAACTTCACGGGAAGATTCAGCGCGATTTTCGAGTCCTTCTTGTTGAACATGATGTGCGCTTCGATCTTCCACATGTCTTCCTTGATCTTCGAAACGCGCTCGATCACGTAGCTGTCGTCGTGCAGCTCCGCGCTGTCCCCGAGCGTGAAGAAGCCGACCAGCTTCACGTTCACCATCGAATCCTGAAACTGTTTTTCAGCGGCGTTGAGCTCAGGCGGAGGCGCAGTTTCCTGCGCGAAAAGCGCCGATGCGATCAAGAAGAAAAGCGAAAACCTCATGCCCAAACAGCCTATCAAATTTGCGGTTAAGATTTGATACATGGCTCGAATCCTTTCACTTCTGCTCACGATTTCGATCGCCGCGCTGGCCGGCGTGCCTTACATGACCGAACCGGCGCTGTGCCCGACGCGGCCGGAGATCGCGTTTGTTTCGGGAGGCGACATCTGGGTCGCGCCGGCGAAGGGCGGCGAAGCTCACTTGCTGGTTTCGCACCCGGCCGACGAATCGCGGCCGCTGTATTCGCCGGATGGAAACAAGCTCGCGTTCGTTTCGACGCGGACCGGCGGCGGAGACATCTATGTCCTGACGCTCGCCAGCGGCGAGCTAAAGAGACTGACGGCGGACGATGGGATGGATCAGCTGGATGCATGGTCGCGCGATGGGAAATGGATTTATTTTTCGAACGGCACGCATGATGTGGGACGCAAGAACGATCTGTATCGAGTCAGCGTCGATGGCGGAACGCCGATGCCGGTGAGCGCGGATCGGTTCACGAATGAATTTCAAGCCGCGCCTGCGCCGGACGGGAGCACGATCGCGTTTGCGGCTCGCGGCAATGGCGATCAGCAGTGGTGGAGACACGGGCACAGCCATCTGGACGAATCTGAAATCTGGCTGCGCAAGGAGGGATCGCCGGCGACGTATGAGCGTGTCATCGACCTGAACGGGCGCAATGCGTGGCCGATGTGGATGCCGGATGGAAAGAATTTATATTTCATGTCGGATCGCAGCGGAGCGCAGAATATCTGGACGCTCGCGCTGGGCGGCAAGGCGAAGCAGGTGACGAAATTCAACGACGGGCGCGTGCTGTGGCCTTCGATCGGATACGACGGCAAGGCTGTAGTGTTCGAGCGCGATTTCAAGATCTGGCAGCTCGACACCAAGACGGGCGAGTCTTATCCGGTGCCGATCACGCTGGTGGGTGCGCCGGCGAGTCCGGGCGTGACGCATCTGACGCTGAACACATTTACCGACCTGGCGCTTTCGCCGGATGCGAAGAAAATTGCGGTGATCGCGCATGGGGAAGTGTTCGCGGCTTCGGCGCACGATGGAGGCGAGGCGATTCGCGTGACGCACACTCCCGGTCCTGAATCGCAAGAGGCGTGGGCGCCCGATTCCACTCGCATCGCCTACTTGAGCCAGCGCGACGCGGTGACGCACATTTTCACGTACGATTTTGCGCATCACGCGGAAACGCAATTGACGTTCGGGCCGCAGCCGGATCAGGGCCCGCGGTTTTCGCCGGACGGGAAGAAGATCGCGTTCGTGCGGGATCGCAAAGAGCTGCGCGTCGTCGATCTGGAAGGCGAAAAGAAGACCGACCATGAGCTGGTATCGGGATTCATCGGCGGCGGTTTCGGCGCCACCAGCTACACGTGGTCGCCCGATAGCAAATGGATCGCGTATTCGAATGCGGGCAGCCAGTCGCTGCGCAATATATATGTTGTACAGGCTAGTGGTGGGGCCCCGCATCAGATCAGTTTTCTGGCGAATACCAACGTCAATTCGATTCAATGGAGCCCGGATGGAAAATATGTGCTGTATGAAACCGGGCAGCGGACGGAGACGCCGGAAGTGGCTCGCATCGATCTGACTCCGCGGCGGCCCGAGTTCGCGGAAGAGAAATTCGACGATCTGTTCAAGCCCGAGCCGGCGCGCGCGGGTCGCGGTGGAAATGCCGACGCAAAGCCGCCAGTGAAGCCGGTGGAGATCGATTTCGATGACATTCGCAATCGCATTACGATGCTGCCGATCGGACTGAACGTCGCGCAGCCGCAGATCAGTCCGGATGGAAAATGGCTGCTGTTTTCGGCGAACGTGGGCGGGCAGGTGAATTTGTATCTGTATCCGCTGGATGAAAACCGCGCGGGCGGAAGAGGCGGGCGCGGCGGCGGGGAGGCTCGCGGACCAAGGCAATTGACGTTGACAGCGGGAGCGAAGAGTCACGCGCATTTCTCGCCCGATTCGAAGGAGGTTTATTTCCTGGAAGCAGGGCGCGTGCAGACCATCGACGTAGACAGTAAGCAGGCGCGCGCGGTGAGCGTCAACGCGGAGATGGATGTCGACTTCAATCAGGAAAAGATGGCAGTGTTCGAAGAAGCTTGGGCGGGGCAGCGCGATGGTTTCTACGATCCGAAGTATCATGGCGCGGATTGGAACGCGGTGCGGAAAATGTATGCGCCGCTGATTGAGGGCGCGCGCACGCCGGATGAGATGCGCGCGATTCTGCGGCTGATGATCGGGGAGCTGAACTCTTCGCACTCGGGAATTTCGGCTCCGGCAGCGGGCGGCGGGGCGGGACCGCGCGCGGTCACCGGGCAGCTCGGGTTGAGCTTCGATCGCGCGGAGTATGAAAAATCAGGCAAGCTGAAAATCACTGAAGTGCTGCCGCATTCGCCGGCGGCGCTCGAAAAAATTCAAGTGGGCGAGGAATTGCGCGCCGTGGATGGTGTGGCGATGGGGCCGCACGTGAATCTCGACGAGGTGTTGCAACACAAAGTGGACAAGCGGGTCGCGCTCGATATCAGCGGGCGCGAAGTGATCGTGCGGCCGGTGGGTTCGCTGGCCGACGAGATTTATCGCAAATGGGTGGAAGACAATCGCGCGTACGTCGCGAAGATCAGCAACGGGAAGCTGGGTACGTGCATATAAAGGATATGTCGGAGGGCGCGCTGACGCAGTTGTATGTCGACCTGGATGCCGAGAATCGAGCGAAATCGGGCGTGGTGATCGATATTCGAAATAACAACGGCGGATTCGTGAATGCGATTGCGCTGGATGTGCTGTCGAGGCGGCCGTATTTAACCATGACGAATCGGGGTGGGCCCGCGGGTTCGGCTCGCACGGTGCTGGGGCAGAGGTCGCTGGAATTGCCGACGATTCTGGTGGTGAATCAACATTCGCTATCGGACGCCGAGGATTTCACGGAAGGATATCGGACGTTGAAGTTGGGGAAAGTGGTGGGCGAGCCGACGGCGGGATGGATCATTTACACGGGCTCGATGGATCTGGTGGATGGGACGGTGATGCGCATGCCGGGGACGCTGGTGGTGGGCGCGGACGGGAAGAAGATGGAAGGGAATCCGCGGCCGGTGGACATCGCGGTGACGCGACCGATCGGGGAATCCTACACGGGTCGCGATTCGCAGCTGGATGCGGCGGTGAAGGAGTTGTTGGGGGAAATTTCGCGCTAGGGAAAAATCGCTTGCTTACGCGCGCGGCTCGGCTAGTGGCTAATTCGACAAAGGGCCGCTAGTGTCCTGAGTCAGAAGTTCGTTGGATAATTGCTGTCGCACGCAGTCCTACTTACAACGCCCGTCATCCCGAACGCAGTGAGGGATCTGCTTTTAAAGGGTTGATAACAGCCGAACGAAAAGCAGATTCCTCGCTCCGCTCGGAATGACTTTGGGGTCGGATGGCCATTATAGCCCCGGCATGTAATGCTGCGATTTTCTGACTCAGGACACTAGCCGAGCCGCGACGTATCGGATTCGTTCGTCGGACAAGTGGGGGATCGCGTTAAACGGGTCAAGTGATAAGCGGTCGCTGACGCGTCTAACCGCTTGCTTGCGCGCGCGGCCACGGAGCGGTCCGGACTAGCGAAACGTCCGGATCCGCTCGTCGGACAAGGTGGGGGATCGCGTTGAATGAATCGAGCGATAAACGTCCGCTGCTGAACACGAATTCGGTGATGGAGCAGTTGCGCACGCGCCAGTTTACTTCGAGAAAACTGCGATCGGGAGCGCCGAGGGCGGTCTGCACCAGGACTCCGATGGGTCCGCCGGAAGTGAACAGAACCACGCGCCGGTTTGACGCGCCTTCCTGAATGCGGCGCAGGCCGCTGCGAACGCGATCGCGAAATGCCGTGAAGGGTTCGGCGCCGTTCACGGAGCCTTCCACCCAACTCCGCATCGCGGTCTCGAAGACTTTTTGAAATGCGCGATTGTCGGGGAAAGAACTGGGCGGCGGATAGGATTTCAGCACGCCTTCGACGTCGTACTCGTTGAAATCGGCGCAGACGGTGGGAGATTGTTCGAGCGCGAGCGCGGCGGTCTGCGCGTGACGCTTCAAGCCTCCGCACCAGACTTCATCGAACGCGACGCCGTGCTGGGTCCAATACGCGGCGAGGGCCCGCGCCTGCTGCTCGCCTAATTCCGAGAGACGATCGGAATCCTTCTCGAACGGACGCGCCTGCGCGTGGCGCACGACGGTCAGCGTGCTCATGCGTACTTGTTGAGCTCGATTTTCGCGACCGCTTCGGCGTGCACTTCATCGGGACCGTCGGCCAGGCGCAACGTGCGGGAATTGGCCCACATCGCGGCGAGCTCGAAATCCTGGCACACGCCGGCGCCGCCGTGGGCTTGAATGGCGCGATCGATGACGCGCAGAGCCATATTGGGCGCGATCACCTTGATCATGGCGATTTCGGCGCGGGCGGCTTTATTGCCGACGGTGTCCATCATGTGCGCGGCTTTCAGCACCAGCAGACGGGCCTGCTCGATGTCCATTCGGGATTCGGCGATGGCGGCGCGCATGGCGCCCTGTTCGGCGATTTTCTTGCCGAAAGCGGTGCGGCAACTGACGCGGCGGCACATGGCTTCCAGGGCTCGCTCGGCCTGGCCGATCAGGCGCATGCAGTGATGAATGCGGCCGGGGCCCAGGCGGCCCTGCGCGATCTCGAATCCGCGGCCTTCGCCGAGCAGAATGTTGGAGGCGGGCACGCGCACGTTGGTGAAGGTCATTTCGGCGTGGCCGTGCGGAGCGTGGTCATAACCGAAGACGGTGAGCATGCGGTCGATTTTGATGCCGGGAGTGTCGAGAGGGACCAAAATCATGGACTGCTGTTTATGTTTCGGCGCGGACGGGTCGGTTTTGCCCATGAAAATGGAGATTTTGCAGCGGGAATCGCCGGCTCCGGAGGACCACCACTTGCGTCCGTTGATCACGTAATCGTCGCCATCGCGCTGGATGCTGGCCTGGATATTGGTGGCGTCGGAAGACGCGACGTCTTTCTCGGTCATGCTGAAGCAGGAGCGGATTTCGCCGGCGAGCAGAGGCTTCAGCCAGCGATCCTGCTGTTCCTTGCTTCCGTAGCGCGCGAGCACTTCCATGTTGCCGGTGTCGGGAGCGGAGCAGTTGAAGACTTCGGGCGCCAGCGGCGAGCGGCCCATGATCTCGCACAAGCGGCGCGTATTCGAGATTGGTCGAGACCGGCGCCGTGCTCGGATTCGGGCAGGAAAAGATTCCACAGACCGGCCTGGCGCGCCACGGGTTTGAGTTTTTCGATGATGGGGACGGGACGCCAGCGATCCTCGGCGATCTGGTCGTAATACAGTTTTTCGTTGGGATAAATATGCTCCTGCATGAACGCGGTGACGCGTTCCTGAAGGGCGGCTACTTTCGGAGAATGGTCGAAGTTCATTAAGGGTCATCTTACTTGATATGGGGACGCGCGTGGCGAGTGTAGGGACACTTCCGCCACGCGCATCGGGCCATCCAGCGACTTCTTTCAGTTGGAGCTCCCCCGCTCGTAACCCAGAACGGTAAGGGGCCGCATTACCAAGCGGCCAGGATCGACACAGTAACCCCAAGCAATGAGGGGACCAAATGTTTTTGTCGAGCACCGGTACTCGCCTACCATCCGGCCAATTTAAAGCGCTGCTCGGCCGTTTACGTTGCGACGAAGATTCCTAGGACTGCCGCCGCTCGGTGGACTGGAGGTCGATAAGTACGCCAGCCATCTCTGGTCGCAATTTAAACGATGGATCGCGAAATTTGAGTTCGAGCGAAGCTGCATGTTGCTGGAATCGCGCGAGAAAGAGCTCTGCGCCGCTGCGTTATCGGAAGGTGCGGAGGTCCGGATGGGCGAGATGCGCGGAGTTGTTGAAGCTGAACAGGCGAATTTCTTCACCGCGGATGCGCAACGATGAAAAAGACGCGTTGAATAACACGCCGGCCAGCCACATGGCTCGCGTGTCTTGAATCTCGAGTGTCAGCGCCGCGCAGATGCCGATAGGCGTGGCGGAGGTGAACACGATCACGTTGCCTTCGCTGCGCCGGGTGCGTTCGAGCGCGGCGTGGATGCGCGAGACGAATACCGGCCAAGATTCGCCCGAATAATTGTAGCGGCTCTCGACCCAGGCTCGGACCACCTGCTTGTCGCAATCGTTCCAGCGGCGATGAATCGGGGAACCGTGGGCTCCGCGGCTTTCGGTGAGCTGCTGCTGCATTTCGTCGAACTGGCGGCTGAACTCGACGTCATCGGCGGCGAGACGCGGAGCGTATTCGGCGTAGACTTGCGCGAGGTCGAACTCATTCCAGCCTGCATCGACTATTACTTCGCGCCTGGTAACGTGTGTTCGGCGGTGGCGCGCTGGCGGGCTAGCGAGCCGGAATAGACGGCGTCGAATTTGATGCCTTGCTCGGCGAAGTGTTGGCCGAGAAGACGGGCCTGCGTCTGGCCGAGATCTGAGAGCGAATCGTAATGCTCGCGGGTCCCGGCCTGGCCGTGGCGGACCAGGTACAACACGCTCAAGCGATCTTCTCCACCATTTCAGCGGCGCGTTCGGTGAGCGCTTTCACGCGCTGGTCGAAGTGGCGAAAACGCTCGTCTGTGAGTTTGGCCGCGCCAGAAGCGGAAATAAATCTGCTGCAAGATCACGGCGAGCTTGAAGACGCCGAACGTTTCGTGCCAAGGGAGCACGGAAGGGTCGCGGCCGGTGATTTGCGAATAATGCGCGACGAATTCATCGCGCGTCCACCAGCCGGGGCCGGTGGTGACGGCTTCGAGCGTGGTGCCGGGGACCAGCGCGGAACTCCAGTAGCACAGCGTTAAGCCGAGGTCGCAGAGAGGATCGCCGACGGTGGTCATTTCCCAATCGAGAACGGCTTCGATGCGATCGGGCGTGGTCGCGTCGATCATCACGTTGTCGAGTTTGAAATCGTTGTGAACCAGCGTGGGCTTGCCGCTCGGCGGAATGGTCGCGGCGAGGAACGCCATCACGCGATCCATTTCGGGGCTGGGTTGAGTGCGCGCGCGTTCCCAGCGTTCGGACCAGCCTTTGACCTGGCGCGCGACGAATCCCTCGGGCTTGCCGAGCGAGATCAGGCCGTGGCGCTCGACGTCCACGGCGTGGAGTTGAATCATGCAATCGACGAAGGCGCGGCTGATGCGTGCGGCGTAATTTTCGTGCGCGGAAATTTCGAGTGGGATCTGAGAGCGCAGCACGACGCCGTGGCGGCGCTGCATCAGATAAAACGGCGCGCCGATGACGGTCGCGTCTTCGCACAGAAGATAGACTTCGGGCGCGGGAGGGAAATGAGGATGAACGGCCTCGAGGACGCGATACTCGCGAACCATGTCGTGGGCTTTGGGCGCGACGGGTCCGAGCGGGGCGCGGCGGAGGACGTACTCTTTTTCGGCGATGCGCAGAAGATAAGTGAGGTTCGAGTGGCCGCCGGGAAACTGTTCGACTTCTTGATATCGCTTGCTCCGACACCGGCGATTTTGCCGCGCAGGTGATCGGTGAGGGCGGTGAGGTTCAACTCCTCTCCGGTGCGGACGGCGGCGGTGTCCGTGGACATCAATTTAATGTAGCAAGCGTGACTATACTGGCTCTATATGCGAACAACTTTGTTGGCTCTGGCGGCGATGCGCCGCTTATGCGATCGGATATCGAATCGCGCGTGACGAACGGATACGCCGATTCCAACGGGGTGAAGATCCACTACGCGAGCCTGGGCAGCGGGCCGCTGATCGTGATGATTCACGGGTTCCCGGATTTCTGGTACACGTGGCGCGACCAGATGGAGGCGCTGTCCGATCATTTCCAATGCGTCGCCATCGATCAGCGCGGATACAACCTGAGCGACAAGCCTAAAGGCGTCGAGAATTATGACATGCGGCTGCTGGTGGGCGATGTTGTCGGCGGTGATCAAGTCGCTGGGGAAGGACAAGGCGATTATTGTGGGGCATGACTGGGGCGGCGATGGTGGCGTGGCAGTTCGCGCTGAATCTGCCGCAGATGACCGACCGGCTGATCATTCTGAATCTTCCGCATCCGCGCGGACTGAGCCGGGAGCTCGCGCATAATCCAGACCAGCAGAAGAACAGCCAATATGCGCGGAATTTTCAGCAGGCCGACGCGGCTTCGAAGGTGACGCGCGGAGGGGCTCGCGTTCTGGGTGAAGGATCCGGAGGCGAAGGCGAAATATGTCGAGGCGTTCAAACGGTCGGATTTCGAGGCGATGCTGAACTACTACAAGGCGAATTATCCGCGAGAGCCCTACACCGAAGATACGTCGCCGGTGGTGAAGACGCAGATGTCCGTGCTGATGTTCCATGGGTTGGGCGATACGGCGCTGCTGTCGGGCGCGTTGAACAACACGTGGGATTGGATGGGCAAGGATCTGACGCTGGTGACGATTCCGGGAGCTGCGCACTTTGTGCAGCAGGACGCGTCGGATCTGGTTTCGCGCACCATGAAAGCGTGGCTGCTGCGATGACGGCGGACGAAGTTCGCACGCACGTCGCGTATTCAGGGTGGGCGTCGCGGCGGCTGCTGGATGCGATTCTCGATCTGAAAAATGAGCAGCGATATCGCGACCTGGGCGTGCCGAATCGCGACGTGGTGGGTACGCTGGGGCACGTGGTGATGGCAGACGCCATCGTGGTTTTCACGGATCCTTGCCGATCCGGCCATCGCGGAGCCATCGTCGAGCGACCGGATGCCGCATGAATCGATGGATCAGGAATGGCCGGAGTTGCAACGGCGTTGGGAGGAGTGGGCGGCTTCGTTGACCGATGCCGATCTCGCGCGGGTAGTTCCGTATAAGGCCATGAATGGGACTCCGTATGAGACTCCGGTGTGGCAGATCGTGCTGCATGTGGTGAATCACGCGACGCTGCATCGCGGGCAGGTGATGGCGATGCTTCGGCAACTGGGGGTCGCGCCCCCGCCTACGGATTTGATTTTTTACTACCGGGAGAAAAAGATAGCTTGATGCAAGAATGTTGACGTTCGCGGCGATCCTGTGCGCCTGCGATGTCTATGCGCACAGGACGACTATCAAGCTCCAGCTGGATGCGACCGATGCGCCGCATCGGCTGTTTCATGTGCAGCTGACGATTCCCGCCAAGCCGGGCCCGATGACGCTGCTGTATCCCGAATGGATTCCGGGCGAGCACGGGCCCACTGGTCCCGATCACCGATCTGGCCGGGTTGAAAATTACGGCAGGCGGCCAGACGGTTCCGTGGAAGCGCGATTCGGTGAATATGTACGCGTTCCACGTCACGGTGCCGGCGGGAGCGACCGCGCTCGATGTGGTGTTCGATCAAATCTCGCCGCCGGATGCCGCGGGATTTTCGTCGGGCGCTTCGGCGACCAGCGAACTCGCGGTGTTGAACTGGAATCAATTCGTGCTGTATCCGGAAGGCACGCCGGCGGATCAATTGCGGTTGCAGGCGAACCTGCGCGTGCCGGATTCGTGGCGCTACGGGACCGCGCTGCCGATCGCGCATGAGAGCGGGAATGAAATCGAGTTTCAACCTTCGTCGCTGACCACGCTGATCGATTCGCCGGTGTCGACGGGCATGCATTATCGGACGATCGAGCTTGGGGCGCGACGGGTCGATTGTGCACTATCTGCACCTGGCGGGCGACAGCGATCGCGCGGTGGAGATTACGCCGGAGCAGATTCGAGCATTACAAGAATCTGGTGAGCGAAACGGGGGCGCTGTTCGGGTCGCGGCATTATCGCAGCTATCATTTTTTGTTCACCTTGAGCGATCACGTGGCGAGCTTCGGGCTGGAGCATCACGAATCGAGCGACGATCGCGTAAGGGAGCGCGGGCTGCTGGATGAGGCGGCGTTGAAGTCGAACGCGGATCTGCTGCCGCATGAGTTCGTGCATTCCTGGAACGGAAAATACCGGCGCCCGGCGGGTCTGGCGACGCCCGATTACAGCGCGCCGATGAAGGGCGATCTGCTGTGGGTTTATGAAGGGCTGACGCAATATCTGGGCGAGATTCTGACGCCGCGCACTGGGCTGTTCAGCGCGGAGGAGTTTCGCGAGAAGCTGGCGATGACCGCGGCGGCGCTGGATCGAAAATCGGGACGGAAGTGGAGGCCGCTGGAGGACACGGCGATCGCGGCGCAACTTCTTTACGATGCGCGCGAGGATTATGCGGAGTATCGCCGCGGCGTGGATTATTACGACGAAGGCACGCTGATCTGGCTGGATGCCGACGTGACTGATTCGGCAGCTGAGCAACGGGAAGAAATCGCTAAACGATTTCTGCCGCTCGTTCGACGGGGGTCCGGGAGGCGCGCCGGCGCTGAAGCCGTATACGTTCGATGACGTGGTCGCGGCGTTGAATTCGGTTCAGCCGTACGATTGGGCGGCGTTTTTGCACGAGCGAGTGCGGGCCGTGGAACCGCGCGCGCCGCTGGGCGGGATCGAGAATGGCGGATGGAGAGCTGGTCTACAACTCGACGCCGCTCGGGGATCTGGCGCGACTTCGAAGAGAGAGCGGCGGAATCTGGATTTCAGCTACTCGATCGGGATGGTTGTGAAAGAGGACGGAACGGTGCAGGATGTCGCGTATGGACGGGCCGGCGCAGAAGGCGGGAATCGCTCCGACGACGAAGCTGATCGCGGTGGATAATCGCGCAGTTCACGCCTACCGTGCTGCGCGAAGCGGTGCAGCGCACGGCGAAGGATGCACCAGTGGATCGATTTCCTGATTAAGAGCGGCGAGTATTACAGCGTCCATCGGGTCGAGTATCAGGGCGGCGAAAAATATCCGCACCTGGAGCGGGATCGAATCGAAGGCCGATGATGTCGTTACGCGCGAAGATTATGCGACGTCCGCTGGTGAAAACGGACTAAAGCCCCATGAGGTGGAAGCCGGCGTCGACGAACATCACGTCGCCGGTGACGCCTCGGCCCAGATCGCTGGCCAGGAATACGGCCGCGTCGGCTACCTCGGCGGGATCGGTGTTGCGGCGGAATGGCGAGCGTTCGGCTACCTGGCTCAGGATTTTCGAGAAATCCTTGATGCCGCGCGCGGAGGCGGTCTTGACCGGACCCGCGGAAATCGCGTTCACGCGAATGCGCTGAGGGCCGAGTTCGCTCGCCAGATATCGAACCGCGGCTTCGAGCGCCGCCTTGGCCACGCCCATCACGTTGTAGTTGGTCACCACGCGCGTGGAGCCGAGATAGGTGAGCGTGATCATCGCGCCGCCTTCGGTCATCAGCGGCGCGGTGGCGCGGGCGACGGCGACCATCGAATAGGCGCTGACTTCCTGCGCGAGCAGATAGCCGGCGCGCGAGGTTTCGACGAACGGCCTATCCAGATCCTCGCGATTGGCGAACGCGATGCTGTGAACCACGGCATCCAGCCGGCCTTCGGTCTTGACGTTTCGGTGAGCTTCGCCAGATCCTCGTCTTTGGTGACGTCGCATTCGAAAACGCGGGCGGCGCCGAGTTCGGCGGCGAGTTCTTCGACCGGTTGTTTCAGGCGCTCGCCCTGATAAGTCAGCAGAAGCTTCGCGCCTTCGCGGCGGAAGGCCTGCGCGATGGCGTAGGCGAGGCTCCACTTGTTGGCGACGCCCAGGATGAGCGCGGTTTTCCCGGCGAGCAATTGTGACATGAATCCGTTATTTTAACGCGGCCAGCAAGAGCCTCCGGGCTCGCGTTGTCGCCGAATGTCTGGCTCACATGCGCGAACAGATCCACATTGCCGGGGCCGAACACGAAGCTTCCGCCGAGCTGGAACGGATTCTTGCCGAGTTGATGCTGCCGGTGGCCGGCGGCTTTGGCGCGATTTCGTCCGCGGCATTGTCGGAACGAAGAAGATGAAAAATGTTGCGCTGCTGCAATCCTGCGGCGCTGATAGGCGCGGCGTTGTCTCGTCGATCAGCAGCGGAAAATCGATGCCCGTGTCTTCGCGGAACATGCGGGCATAATTCGCGTCGCCCAGGCCGATGGCCGCCAGGCTCGCGCCTTTGGCTTTGAACTCCTCTTCGTGTTCGCGCAACTGCGCGACGTGCTCGCGGCAGAAAATTCAACCGTAGTGGCGCAAAAACACGATGACGGCCGGCCGCTGCTCCCACAACGATCCCAGGCGCACCGGTTTTCCATCTGCATCCGGCAAGGTGATATTCGCCAGCGCGTGGCTGAAAGACTCGGGCATCTGATACAAAGTATACAGATCCCCGCTTGGACCTCATCACCCCACTCATGTATGTGAAAGGCGTCGGGCCGGCGCGCGCGGCGATGCTCGAGGCCAAGGGGCTGAAGATTGTCGAGGACCTGCTGCTCTACGCGCCGTTCCGCTACGAAGACCGGAGCAACGTCAAAACCATCCGCGCAGCTGGCGCCCGGCGAGATGGCGACGGTGCTCGCCGAGGTCCGCTCGACTAAGCTGTCCGGGTTTCAGCGGCGCAACCTGGGCTTGTTCACGGCGACCTTCACCGACGCCTCGCGGGCGTTGCTGAACGGCGAAATGGTTTCACGGCGGGTATCTGGCCGACGTTTTCGCGCCGGGGCAAAAGGTCGCGCTGTTCGGCAAAGTGGAGTTCGATTCCTACTCGGGCAACCTGGCGATGATGCATCCCGAGTACGAGATTCTTTCGGGCGACGAAGAAGGCGACGCGTCGCTGCACACCGGCCGCGTGGTGCCGATTTACGAAGCGGCGGGGAAGGTCACCACGCGGGTGTTTCGCACGCTGCTCGATCGGATTCTGGCAGAGCTCGCAGCCGCTGGCCGACCCTCTGCCGCCGCACATTCTGCAACAGCTGAAGCTGCCGGATCGCTGGACGCGCCATCCGCGCGCTGCATTTCCCGCCGCCGGATTCGGATCTGCGGCTGCTGAATGCGTTCCGGTCGCCGGCGCAGTTCCGGCTGATTTTCGAGGAATTCTTCTGGCTGGAATGCGGCCTGGAGTTGAAGCGCGCCAAGGCGCGGCTGTATCCGGGCATCGCCTTCGGACTGACCGATCGCGTGCGCGAGCGGATCAAGCAGATGCTGCCGTTCAAGCCGACCGGCGCGCAGAAACGCGTGCTGGGGGAGATCGCGCAGGATATGGCGGCGCCGCATCCCATGTACCGTCTGCTGCAAGGCGACGTCGGCAGCGGCAAGACGCTGGTGGCGGCCGAGGCGGCGATCATCGCCATCGAAAACGGATATCAGGCGGCGGTGCTGGCGCCCACGGAAATCCTGGCGACGCAGCATTATTTCTATTTCAAGAAGCTGTTTCAGAAGCTGGATTACGTGACCGATCCTGCTGACCGGCTCGAGCACGGCGCGCGAGAAAACGCAGCTCAAGAAGCTCGCGGCGGCGGGTCTGGCGCAGGTGGTGGTCGGAACGCACGCGCTGCTCGAAGCCGACGTCGAGTTCGCCAAGCTCGGGCTGGCGATTGTCGACGAGCAGCACCGCTTCGGCGTCGAGCAGCGGCAGGCGCTGATGGAAAAGGGCTCGCATCCCGATGTGCTGGTGATGACGGCGACGCCGATTCCGCGCACGCTGGCGCTGACGGTGTATGGCGACCTGGACGTCAGCATCATCGACGAGCTTCCGCCGGGCCGCAAACCGATCGTCACCAAACACGTGACGGAAGAGCACGTCGAGCAGGTCTACAGTTTCCTGCAAAAAGCAGATCGACCAGGGCGGCAGGCCTACGTGGTGTATCCGGTGATCGAGGAATCGGAAACGCAGGCGATGAAGGCCGCGCAGAAGATGCACGAACATCTATCGAGGATCGTGTTTCCGGGAACGCGCGGTCGGTCTGCTGCACGGGAAGCTTCCGGTCGGACGAGAAAGAATCGGCGATGGAGAAATTCCAGCGCGGCGAAACCAAGATTCTGGTCTCGACCACGGTGATCGAAGTTGGAGTCGACGTGCCCAACGCCACGGTGATGGTGATCGAGCAAGCGGAGCGCTTCGGCCTGGCGCAGCTGCATCAACTTCGCGGGCGCGTCGGCCGGGGCGGCGAACAGAGCTACTGCATTCTGGTGACGGGCAAGCTGAACGACGCGGGCCGCGAGCGCATTCGCACGCTGGTGGAATCGAGCGACGGGTTTTACATCGCCGAGATGGACATGAAGCTGCGCGGGCCGGGCGAGTTTTTCGGGACGCGGCAATCGGGGATGCCGGCGCTGCAGATCGGCAATATTCTGCGCGATGCGGATATTCTGGAAATCGCGCGCAATGAGGCGGCGGCGTTCGTGGCGCATCCGCCGCTCGGAAGACGATCTGCGCCGGGCGATCGCGTTCATTCGCGATCATTGGCAGCGGCGGTACGGATTGGTGCAAGTGGGATGAGATGCGCGTAATCGGGGGAGAATTTCGCAGCCGGATTCTGAAAAGCCTGCCGGGGCTGGACGTTCGGCCGACGCCGGACCGGCTGCGCGAAGCGCTGTTCAACGTTCTCGCGCCGCGAATCCACGGCGTGGTTTTCGCCGATGTTTACGCGGGCACGGGCGCGGTGGGAATCGAGGCGCTGAGCCGCGGTGCGTCGCGGGCCATTTTCATCGAACAGAGCCGTGCGGCGGTCGCGGTGATCCGGGAGAATCTTCATTCGCTCGGAATCGAGGGACGCGCGTCGGTGCGGCAAGGGCGGGCAGCGGCGGTGCTCCCGTCGATCGTCGCCGACATTGTATTCATCGATCCGCCATATAATCAGGAACCGGAATACGAGCGGGCGCTTGGAATTTTAGGCGAACAACAGGCGGCGCTGGTGATCGCGCAGCATGCGTCGCGGCTGAATTTGGGCGAATCATATGGTCGATTGCGGCGCACACGCGTTTTGAAGCACGGCGACAATTCGCTCAGTTTTTTCGAACCGAATCAATAGGTTCGCCCGGTTGACCAACCGTTATCGAACCCCTGGCAACTTTTGCGAACGCGATTTTCCGCGCAGACTTGCCGCATGACAAACCTTCTGGCAGTTTCCCTCCTCGTTTCCTTCAGTGCCGCGCATCAACAGGCGGCTCAATATTTACAAAATGGTCGATATATGGAAGCGGCGACTCTGTGCCGCGACGCGATCACGCATTACGATCCCACCAGCCTTGAAGCCGCGATGTTGCTTCGCGACCTGGGGATGGCGTATCGCGGCGAGGGCTCTTTAAAGAAGGCGGAAGCCGCGCGCCGGCAGGAGTTGGAGATTCTGAAAACGCGGCTTGGCGAAGAGAACGCGAACGTTGCCGCGGCGACGGATGGGCTGGGTGAGATTTATTACGAACAGGGCCGGTTCACCATGGCTCGCAAGGCGTTTCAGGAAGCGCTGCGGATCGGCGAGAAGAGTTTGGATGCTCGCAGCCCGCAATTGGCGACCATCCTGAACGATTTGGGCGCAGTGTATCAGCACGACGGTCGATTCGCAGACGCGTCGCGGATGCTGCGGCGGTCATTGGCGATTCGCGAGTCGGAGATTACGCGAGCGAATCTGGAGCGCGTGGATCAAGCGCTGGCGTCACGGCGCTAAATGAAGTTTTGCGAGCAGCGCCTGAAACCGGGGCTCGGATCGCACCGGATCCAGCCCCGGCCAAACTTTGGCGTACGCGAGCATGCCGTCGTGCTCCTGATATGCAAGTTCGAGTTGATCGAGGCCGTGCGGGATATCGCCCAGCGACAAGTAGGCGCAGGCAAGCTTCTGACGGCTCGCGTAGTTCTGATGCAGCGCTTTCGTCCACTCGCCGAGTTCCTTCTGCGCTTCCGCTTTCTTCCCTTCGAGCGCCAGGACCTGCACATCGTCCAGGTCCGGGGCGCTCTTCCCTTTGATCGCTTCGATGCGGGCGGATTCGGCTCGCGCATCCGCGACGCGCCCGGCGGCGATGTAGGCGTAGTAGAGCATCCCATGGGCTTCGCGAAAACTTGGATCGAGATTTATGGTGATGCGCAACTGCTCGATGGCCGCGTCATACTGGCGATCGAAATAATACATCACGCCCAGGTAGGTGTTGGTCAAGGGGCTGAGCGGATCGAAATCGCGCGCGCGCTTCATTTCCGCGATGGCTTCCTTGGTGCGGCCAAGCGGCGCGAGATAAGTCAGCGCACGCGAGAACATCGCGTTTCCGCAGGATGGATTCAGCTCGAATGCGCGATCGAAGTCCTGGCGGGCGCCCTCCCAATCGTGGTCGTAAAGCGTCTTGACTTCGGCGCGAGTGACGTAGGCCGCATCCAGACGCGGGTCGAGCTGGAGGGCTCGTTCGGCAGCTTCACGCGCTTTCGGCATGACATCGTCGGGGCGCGCGCGGAAGAAGCCGAGATAAGCGTAGGAATCCGCCAGACCCGAATACGCCAGCGCGTACTGCGGATCTTTTTGAATCGCCTTTTCGAAGAAAGTGATGGCATGCCGGGCGTCGGCGGGGTCCCACTGGAAGTGCCAATAACGGCCTTGCAGATATAGGTTGAAAGCTTCGAGATCGGCCTGCGGCACAGGCTTCAAAGGCGCCGCGAGCTTGACTTGCAGCGTGTCGACGATGGCGTGCGAGATCTCGTCTTCCAGCGCGAAGATATCTTTCATCTCGCGGTCGAAGCTTTGCGACCAGAGATGGAATCCGTCGGAAGTGTTGATCAACTGCGCGGTGACGCGCACGCGCGAACCGGAGCGCTGCACGCTGCCTTCAAGCACGGTGTGCACGTTCAGCCGCTTACCCATTTCGCGGGCATCCTGCGGGCGGCCCTTTAGCGCGAAGACGGAGCTTCGCGCGACCACTTGAAGATTCGGAATGCGGCTGACGGCGTCGATGATCTGCTCGGTCATGCCGTCGCATAGATATTCCTGATTCTTTTCCGCGCTCATGTCGATGAACGGCAGAACTGCAATCGACGGCGGCGGAGGAGGATTGGTGCCGGCTCGAGTGCGCATCCAATGAACCGCGAACCCGATTCCGATGGCGGCGAAGATCACAATGGCGAGCACGATCCACCGGCCGGGAACGGTGCGCTCGGAAACGGGACCACCCGGGCGTTCGGGCTCGGGAAACGCGGGGACGTAGCCGCCCTTGGGCAGGTCGATCCGCACCGGGTCGTTCGCGCCTTCGCCTTCGTAATATTCCTTGAGGCGCGCGCGCAGCTTGATGGCTTCGGTGCGAACCACTCCATCGATGCGCGGATCGTAGCCGGGCTTGCGTGCGAACGCGTCCACGCCGACGTTGGTTTCCTTCAGCGAATCGCCGCGGCCCTCGAGCGTTTCTTCCACCACGTAGCGCAAGAAGCGGGCGAGGCGGTCCGAGGTTCGAAAGCCGGGGCTCGCGAGGATTCTCTCGAGCGCGCTTCGAATGGACGCGGCGCTGGCCGGAGATACGGTGGTGCCCACTTCTCTTAAGGATACTATTGGGCCGGTGTGACTGGGTTCGACGCGCCTTTGGAGTTGGTGAGTGTGACGGTCACCGCGACGACGTCGATCGGGTTGCCTTGCACGTTGAAGGGCACGGTCAACGTGAATTCGCTGCCGAAGGCGTTCGACGGTGTGTTCTGATACCAGGTGGCGAAAGTGGCGCTGAGAGGGACGGAGATGTCGCCGCCTCCGCTGATGGTTTCGTTGCTGGACGGGGCGAAGTGGAAGAGTCCACTGACCATGTCGCGCGTGGAGGAGAATCCAGTGACGACGACTTGGAGTCCGGAAGAGGTGTTGGAAAAGAGGACGTTGGAAATGAAGGGGACGGAGGGGTTGGTAGTGATGCTGACGGTCGCGGTTTCGTTAAAGAAGGGGCTGCCAGGGATGGTCGCCGTTAACGTGATGGTTCCGGCCACCGTTCCGGTCGACACCTTGAGGCTTGATGTGCCTGTGAATGTTGCCTGAGTGGAACCGGCGGGAATGGTGAAACTGGCGGTGCGTCCTCCGGTGGAGAATTGAATGAGTTGATCGTCTCCGCCTACGGTGGACGCGAAATTAAGCGTGACACTTCCGGTGATGGCGCTCGAAAATGCGGACGCGATGGAGACGTTCACTGTGGGTTGCTGGAGGAATCCCGTGGTGACGGGCGTGACGCTGATGGAGAGCGCGGGGGGTGTTCCGGTGGTGGCCGGCGTTTCAATCGCCCGCGCTCTTTTGAGGGTGCGTGTGGTCCCAGGTACTTCGAAGATCGCGCCTGCGTTTGCGTCGAATAATTTCAGCGATCCCAAAGTCGAACTCGTGAAGCGGAACACTGTGCCTTCGATTCCAAAGACTCCTTGCGGTTGGCAGCCACATTCGAACGTGGCTGCGGCGCCGCTGACGAGGTCAATCGAATAAATCGTGCCACTGGTGTCAGCCAGGATGAATTTGGAATTGTCGAATGTCGATGCGAGGCCGGCCGGCGACAACGCGCCGGTGTAAAGGGTGGCTTCGGAACCGCTGCCTAGGGTGATCGAAAATACTCGGGTCGATGTGGCTAGCGCCAAGGTCGACTGCTGGGCTAAGAACGCCAGCGCCGTCACGCCAGGGTCGGATGAAATCGGGCGAACGGACGCGTCCTGCGCCCAGGCATACACGCCGGCCAGCCATGAGGCAGCCAGCCATTGGCCGTCGTCACTCACGGCGATCGCGTTGGGCGATGCGTTTAGAAATGTTGCATCGATGTTGCGAACCGCGGGCGAGTTTGGCAATCCTGAAATGATCTGGAACTGTGAAGTGGAGTCGAACCACAGCGCCGCGGCCGTACCAAGCGGACTCACTACGATTCGATCTGGATTCGCGGACGCACCGGCGATCGGTGAAGTCGAGACTCCCGGAATGATGCGGAGAACCTCGCCTGTCGCGATCGATGATGCGAGCACGTAATCCTGCCTCGGAGAAACGGCGATGCGCGCCAGAGGCTCGGTCGAGCCGAATCCGTCAAGATAATTTTCGATTCGCGCGGCTCCGGGAAGGCCGTAGATGGGCACGACTCGCGAACCGTTTGGAAACCAGCCGAGGGTGGGGCCGGTTATCTGCGCCCAGGCCATGGTCGAAAAAAGAAATGCAACCGCGGCGCGCATTTTAGTTCGGCCCCCCCACGGTCGGAGTTCCCGCCGTGATGACGATCGGCGGCGGGCCGGATGGAGTGCTCGATCCGTGATGCAGCGCCACCAGCACTCCGATACCGGCGGCGGCGCCTGCGACGGCTAGAAGAATCCAGATTTTTTTCGATGATCCGCCCCCGGCCCCCGAGCTCGACACGCCGGAAACATTGGTCTGCGTGATGGTCGCGCTGGCGGTCTGGCCGCCTTGCGACGCGGTGACTCGAATATCGAATTTACCGGTTTGGCGGTTGAGACGAATCCCGTTGGCGGCGGCGCGGCCCTGGCGATCGGTGGTCGCGTTGAGCGTATTGGTACCGTTCGCGAACGTGCCGCCGGGTCCCTGCGTGGGCAGAAAAAATACCACCGCGGCGCCTTCCACCGGCTTGCCGGATTCGTCGCGAACTTCAACCACCGGTACAACATTGATCTTCTGGTTGATATTGTTGATGGCGCCGTCGCCTTCCACGATCTCGATGTGCAGGCCAGGCTGCTGCGCCATGACAAGATTCAATACGAGAAGAAAAACCAGCGGGGAAAATCGGAGCACTCAAGTACAACTTAGCATGCCTTCCCCTCCGGCATTTTTGCGATAGTAGCAGGTGACATGCTTCGCTACGCGGCGGTGGACATCGGCAGTAACTCGACACGAATGCTCGCCGCGGAGGTTCTGCCGGGGGCTCCGCCGACGGTTCTGGCCGCAGAACGCGAAGTCACGCGTCTGGGCGCGAGCGTGTTTCACGACGGCAAGTTGAGCCACCAGGCGATTGAAGAAACGGTTCGCGTGCTGGCTCGCATGGCGGAGGTGTATCGCAGGCTGGACGTGGTGGGCGTGCGCGCGGTCGCCACCAGCGCGGTTCGCGACGCTCCGAATCAGGGGGAATTTTTGTCGCGCGCGTCCATGGCGCTGGGAACGCAAGTTGAGATCATCACCGGACGTGAAGAGGCGCGGCTGGTCCATCAGGGTGTGATGAGCCGCTGGCCGCAGCCGGAAAAGCGAGTGCTGCTGGTGGATATCGGCGGGGGCAGCGCGGAAATTATTTCGAGCGTCGACGGGACGCTGGTGGATGCGGTGTCGAAGCCGCTGGGCGCGGTGCGGCTTCAGGAAATGTTTCTGCACGGCGATCCGCCGGCGCAGCGCGAGCTGCATCAGGTAGCGGAGTTCGTGGACGCGAAGCTGGAAGCAGCCATCGCGCGCATGGGGCTGCGGTGGGATCGCGTGATCGCGACGTCGGCCACGGCGGCGGCGGTGGTGTGCGCGGTGAATCGCGTGTCGCGATCGCGGCGCGACCAAGCGGACCGTCTGCGCGCGTCGACGGCGCAAATCCGCAAACTGTACCGCAAGCTGGCGGCGCTGGATTTGGGGGGACGGCGCAAAGTGGCGGGGATCGGACCGCGGCGCGCGGAAATTATCGTGGCGGGGACGGGCGCGCTGCTGCGCATTTTGGAGAGATTCCATGCGCCGGCGGTGTATTACTCCTCGGCCGGCGTGCGCGACGGCATCATCGCCGACATGGCCGCGCGGGGCGTGGGCGGCGAGCTGGCTCGGCTGAGCCGCGATCAACGCAAGGAAGTGGAGCGCGTCGCGACCCGATTCGGCGCGGGGTTGAAGCGCGCGCGCCTGGTCGCCGGATTCGGGCAGAAGCTGTTCGCGCGATTGCAGCCGCTGCATCAGTTGGCGCTGAACTACGGGCGTCTGCTGGAAGCTGCGTGTTATTTTTCGGAGACCGGGCATTACATCAATGACTCGGGCCATCACAAGCACGCGTATTACATCGTGGCCAACGTTGATTTTTCGGGATTCACCAAAGATGAGAGGGAGGTGATCGCGAACCTGTGCCGCTATCATCGCAAGGCGATGCCGTCGCCGACGCATCCTGAATTTCAAAATTTGTCGCCGGACGATCGGCGTCCGCTGCTGCTGCTGATCCCGATTCTGCGCCTGGCCGACAATCTGGGGAAGAGTCCGGAGCAGGAGGAGGTCGAGATCGTGAGCTGCGAGATCCTGCCGACGCGGGTGATGGTGAAGCTGCGCGCGGCGCGCGAGCCGGATCTGGCCGAATGGGCGGCGTCGCGCGTGTCGGAGGTTTTCGAGCAGGTATATGGTCGCGATGTGGTGGTCACTTACGAGCGGGGCTAGATAGTCATCGAGGTCGAGCAGGTGGGCGAGTTCACCGAGCTTTTGTCACAGTTCGAAATGCTTCCCCCAGCACAAAGCCAGCAGGAGGCAACTGGACCGGAGGAAACAATCCGGTTTCCTTTACTCGCAGCACCCAGTCGGTCCACAACTGGTGGGTCGATGGCCGGACGACGAGAGTCGCAAGCTCGAAATCGGCCCCTTTATCTTCAGGTCCTCCATAGGTGACATTCACTTTCCAGCGGTTCTGATCCACCGATGCGGGCCCTGCTCCTTGAGGCCACCAACCGTGAACATCCTTGCGGTGAGCCAATACCCACAGAAACGAATCAGGCGGCATGTCCGCGGATCCCTCCACCACGCCGACCCCCGTGACGGTCGCGCCGCTTTGGGGCGCTAGAATCTCTACCCTGGCTGGAGAAAATCCACGCGACGCTCCACGTTTCATCCGCGTTACGCTTCGCTGCACTGACAAAGGCAAGAGCCCTTTTATCTTTTCCCGCGATGTATACCGCAGAAGAGGTCTGGCGTTGTACTTCTGCTGCCACCAGCCATCGCCGAACGGATCGAATGTTGGAGCATCCGTGCGTGTGAAGAATGCGGTCGTTCGAACTACTTCTTCAAGGTCGAACATAGCGTCCCGCCGCAAAAACTGAAAAAGATTATGGACCGTGGGAATATGAATGTCGTCGAGAATCAACAGCGCGCCGGTCTCCAAGTGGGGATAGAGATAGTAGTATTCGAGATCTGGAAACGGGTAGCCGTGGGGGCCGTCGATAAGAACCAACTGGAGTTTCTCCGTGAAGCGGTGCTGCGGCAGCGTGACCTGAGTGGGGCCCTCCACGAAAGTGACCACTTCCTGGCGTAACAGTGGCGATCGGCGTATGTTGCTGACGCTGCCGTTTCCGTCGTCCAAGGCGAAAACGGTGTGATGCTCGCTCAGATGAGAGAACAGGAGCGTGCTGGCGCCGGAACCAGTTTCAACGGAATTGCGGATTTGTCGCTTGCGGGCGGCCTTTGCAATGGCTTCGAATGTCCTCGCCGAGAATGTGCCTGCGCCGTGTAGACCGGGAGCCACCTCGAGAATATGCCGGTAGATCTTGTCGAAAGAAGCGTCCACGGCGAATTTTACACAGGATAGGCCAGAGATGCTCCCTATTATCTAATTATTTCAGAGGCAGAACACTAATAAACTGTCCCAGTGATTCCATTCGTTAGTCGGGTTCCTTCTAACGGCTCGGGATTAACCGCTCCCTGTGGTCGCGGCTCATTTTCGACACGAGCCGCGACCACAGGGAGCGGTCAAAGCCACTATTGTTATCGCCGGGGCACCTTACTAGATAATCACATGCCGATGCACGAAGCTCTCGCGTGGTCGAAGAGGCGGACTTCATTCCTCAGGATCAGTTAATTCCCGGAGGGTCTTTGCGCGTTGTCGATCACCAGCGTCTCCATCGGGCCTTTAGTAGCTTTCAATCTTAGCCCCAATTGATCCCGAACCGCTGTGAAAAGCGATGGCTGCGTTGAATCCGGGGTGAGGCTCGGATCCCATTCGAGCGTCCAGTCGTAGACGCCTTTTAAGCCCGTCTGATCCAGCACAAATCTGCCGAGCTGGTTTCCCAGATTGCCGGCAAGAATCGAAATGGGCTCCCTGGCGCCAATCATTCGGGCTCTGGCGGGTCCCTTCGAGGTGTTGATGCTGGGTTCTCCCGCTGCTGTGCTCTCTTTGAATCGCGGTCCGTTCTTTTCGATGACCAGCGCGTACACCGAGGTTTCGCGCGTCTCCCAGTGAACTTTGAGCTGGAAACGATCCGCCAGCAGATTCTGTAGCAGCAGCTTCAATTGACCCGGCGCGATCTCCTCGCTGCTGCCCGTGGTCGCTTCGATATCGTACATTTCGGTATCGAGCCAGCGCGGCTCACCGGCGAGCTGGAAACTCAGGATGTCGTAAGCATTCCGGATCAGGGTCTTCAGCGAACCGTTGGTGACAGTGAGTCGTCCACCCGAAATGTTGATTTTGGTGTTCACGCCGCCGCTTAGATTGCGACGGATCGAAGCTACCTCGAATGCCGGCGGCGATTGCGTCTGCGCTCCGCAGGAAAGCGCAAATCCGGCAATCGCCGCCAGCGTTCTGAAATTGGCAGGCGTCACTCGCCCGTTACAGCGCGGCTTTCTTGACGTTTACGCCGCCGTTCGTGGTTTCGACGTGGATGGTCGGGCCGCCGCCGCCGATGTCAGTAGTCAGGGCGCGGCCGATCTCGCCGTGGACCGTCATCGGGAATTGCAGGTTCAGGTGGCCGTTCGTGGTCGCGGTCTCAAAGTGCGCGGAATAATTCTCCGGCATGCTGATGTTGATGCCGCCATTGGTGGTGCGCGCGTCGAGCTTGTTGCCGTCCCAGCGCGTGCCCGCCAGCTCGATGTTCAACCCGCCATTGCTGGTGGTTCCCTGGACATCGCCGGCCAGGCGCTTCAGGTTCACGCCTCCGTTGGTCGCGGTGAACTGGATGGTGCCGCGTACGTCGCTGATCGAAATGCCTCCGTTGTGGGTCTTGAGTGTTAGATCGGCCTGGCGCGGGACGAACACTTCATAGCTCACCGACCATCCGCCCTTGCTCTGCGTCTGGTCCGGTCCCGACGCGATCACCTGGCCGGCCGAGGTATCCACGCGAATCAGGCTGACTACGGATGCCGCCGTAGCTTGATCTTCGGCCGATGCTTCCACTTTGGCGCGCACCAGGACGCTGCCGCCGTCCCAGCCTTTCACCGAGACGCCGCCGTTCGTGCCGCCGTCGACCGACAGACGGCCCGCGTACCCGACCGTGGTTTCCCGCATCTCGCAGTGGGACACCATGCGGCCGTTGTTATTGTTGCTGCTGTCGCAGCTCAGGGATTTTTGCTGCGCCGAGCTCGGCAGCGCCGCAAGGAATACAGCCAGTGCGATGGTTCTCATAGTCCGGGTCTCCTGTAGTCCGATAGACGCCGTCGCGTCGTTTCGGTTAAGTTGATGGAAATGGAAATTCTGCATCCCGTGGAAGTTCGCGTTCTGGGCGCGTTACTCGAAAAGGACATTACCACCCCTGAGTATTACCCGCTGACTCAGAATTCGTTACAGAATGCGTGCAATCAAAAATCGAGCCGGGAACCGATCGTGAGTTACGACGAAGACACCGTCGCCCAGGCGCTGGAGTTGTTGAAAAATAAGGGACTAGTGATTCGAATCAGCGGCGCCGGGCATCGTGTGGAGAAGTGGGCGCACCGTCTGGGAGAGAAATTAAATCTCGGGCGGCGCGAGCAGGCTCTTCTTTGCGTATTGATGCTGCGCGGTCCTCAAACGGTCGGCGAACTGCGCGGGCGCACGGAGCGGATGCACGATTTCGGCGATCTGGATGAGGTGGAGCGCGTGCTCGAATCGCTGGCTGCGCACGAGCCTGAACCGCTGGTGGCGCGGGCGTCGCGAGGTCGATGGGTGCAGCTTTTCGGCGGGACTCCGGATTTGAGCGCCGAGACGGAGGCTGCAGGTACAGTAGCGGATCATCCAGGTCTGGCTGCTCGCGTGGAGGCGCTGGAACGAGAGATTGAGCAAATCAAGCAGGAATTCGAACGATTCCGCCGCCAGTTCGAGTAAGATTACAGGATGGAGTGGGGACGGCGGCACCGGCTCGGTGTGGGGGTGGTGGCCGCGTTGTGCGCCCAGTTGTCTCCGGCGGCGGATGTTTTTCTGCACGGGAAAGTCACCATGGAGGATGGGTCGCCTCCGCCGAAATCGGTGACCATTGAGCGGCCGTGTCTTGACTCCGAAGTTCCTGTGTTCGTCGCCGCCACCAATCCCAAGGGCGAATTCACGTACAAGGTCACGATTGGCGCGGTCGACATGATTGCGTTCAACCGCGCGTGCGTGTTGCGAGCCTCGTTCAAGGGCTACGAATCGACCACCCTCGATTACAACGATTGGAATTTGTTCCAGGACCCGAATCTGCCGCCGATTGTTCTGATCAAGATCAGCGGGAATCCCAGCGTCAACGTATTTTCCGAAGCGCAGGCTCCGCGCAAGGCGTTCAAGACGTGGGCGAAGGCGGGTCAGGCGGCGCAGGCGGGGCGCTGGCCGGAAGCGGAGAAGCAGATTCACGCCGCGCTTCAGGCCTATCCTAAATTCGCGCAGGCGTGGCACGCGCTGGGCATCATTTATCAGAACGAGCAGAAAATCGATCTGGCGCGGGAAGCGCAGCTTAAAGCCGTCGAATTAAATCCGAAATTGCAGGCGGCTTATTTGATGCTAGCGCGCCTGGATATCGAAACCAGGAATTGGGAAGGCGCGAAAAAGGCCGCGGATACTTTGATTCAGGAAGACACTCGGCACAAGTATCCGGAGGCTTACGTTCATCAGGCGATCGCGCGCTGGCAGCTAAAAGACAAAGACGGCGCGGAAGCGAGCGCTAAGGAAGCCATCCGTCTGGATCGCAAACACGATTTTCCACGCGCGGAATACGTGCTCGGGATGATTCTCGAATCGAAAAAGGACATTGACGGCGCACGCGATCACATGCAGCGATATCTGGCGTTGGAGCCCAAGGCGTCGGATCTGGCCAGCGTGAAGGGCCGCATCGCGCATTTGGGAACCACCGAAGCTACCGACATCGCGACAGAACTACAGACGGTAGCCGCGCAACTGCAACTGGCGCCCTCGAGCGAGGCTTGGGTTCCTGGCGGGATGAAGGCTCTGGCCGGGCTGGCGGGCGTGACCAGCACCGATGGTCCGCTGTCATCCCAGGATTTCTTCGCCGAATTTTGCCGAGCGCTGGTGCGCGAGGTTTCGCCGGGACTCGCGCGCGGGATCCCGGAGTATCACCGCGGTTTGGAAACCTACATGGCGAGCATCGCCGAACTGGGGCACTCCGGAGAGCGCAAGGAAGATCGAACGGTGATCACGCTGTCGTTGGCTGGCGACGAGCCGCGCAAGAATACGGAGCGGATTCTCAACCTGATCGGATGGAGGCTGACGCTGGAAGGCAAAGTCGAGCCGGGCGATCAGCCTGCCGATGGGTTCCGGCAGAGGATTCCGGCTCTTCTTGGCATCGATGAGATCGACATGCAAAAAGCGCTCGAAGCGGGGCGGACATTCCGGTTCGAAGTGCCGACCGAGAACGCCCGGCTGGTGGGCGGCGATGCGTGGACGCAGTTGATTGCGGGCCCGTCGCATCCAGGCGGATTGGCGGAAGCGTTCGTGCGCGATTCGCGGCTCGCCAAAGTTTACGCGGGTTTGGGAGCGATGGGGGCGGATACAGCCGCGGCGGTGGTTCGGGGAGTGGGGCTGCGCCCGCTGGTGGAAAAATATGCGGACATCGTGGCTCGCGATTCGGAAACGTTCGCGTTGGCGAAGGACGGCGCGGCCGTTCCGGGTGATGCGGAAGCGTGGAAGAAAATCGCCGGCGTGAGCCCGAGCGCCGCGCCTGCCTTCTTCCGCGCGCTGCTGGAGCGCGACGAGGGGTCGCTCGCAGCATTCCACCAGACGCTTTCCCACGCCGATGCCGCGCATCAACATTTCTTCACGGCTACGCCCGCGCGCGCGGAAACATTCTACACGTGGTATCGCGATTCCGGGGAGCCGCGATGGAGCATGACGGTAACCTCCGACCGGTGGCGCACCGCGCTGTTCCAGAAATTGCCGCTTGACGCGGGAGAGAACGTGCGATTTCCGGGCGGGAGGCGCGCATGGACGCAGACCGAAGGCTCAGACGACGAAACGTTGCTGAAGCTCCCGTCGCTGGAGGCGCTGGTTCCGGTGGCTCGAGTAGAGCAGGAGCGGAAAAGGCCGCTCGATGAGGAATCGGCGCGATTACTCGCGCTGTATTATCCGCAGTGGCGTGCGCTTTTTCCGTACTTCGAAAAGCTTCCCGGTCTGGGTTCGCCGGAATTTCAGGCGATGGCGGCATTCACGCAATCGGTGAGCGGTTATCAGCGGGCACAACAAAGCGTGGTTCTTGGTGAATGGTATTCGCTGGTGGAGTTGATCGAACGCGGCGTCCGGGCTGGCTCGCTTACCTCGGCGGAAAGCGCGCAGGCGTTCCGGAACGTATGCGCGGGACTGGCTGCATCGGATCATTCCACGAAAGCGGTGGCCGCGCTGCGGGAGATGCTGAACGGAAAAGTGCAGGGCGACGTTCGCGAATCGGTGGCCAGCGGTCTGCTTCGTCTGACTCCGGACCGGCGCGTGGCGTTCGATCGCGTGCTCGAATTGTTAAATGTTCCCAAACTCGATCCGCCGGGCGACGGCCCCAAAACCGCAGCCGCGTTGAGTGGACTCGTCTACGCCGCGACGCTCGATCCGGATGGGTTGCTGGTGAATGAAGATCCGCGCCTGTTGACTAAGCATCAGTTCGCCGGCCGCGAGGATCTGTTCGCTCCGGCGAAGCTGGTCGCGTCGAGCCAGCCGCCGGGATCGTACCTGAGCGGCGGATTCGTGAATATCGACGATGTGGCGCGGAAGCTGGCGCGCGGCGGGCACATGGCTCCGCACGTGGAAGCAGCGCCGGTCGCGATGGTATCGGGCATCCAGCAGGCGGAAATTCTTTCAACCGATGCGACCTTCCGCGCCGATGCGCGCCTGGTCGAGGTTTACGCGACGGTCACCGATTCGCGCGGCAAGTACGTCGACGATTTGACCGCGGATCAGTTCACCGTTACCGAGCAGGGCGAGCCGCGTGCGGCGATTGGGTTCGAATCGCGCGCCGCTGAAGTTTCGGTGGCGCTGCTGCTGGATACCACCGGAAGCATGCAGGCGGCCCTGCCGGCGTTGAAGAATGCCGCGCTGCGGCTGATCGGAGATCTGCGCCCGTCTGATTGGGTTGCGGTCTATAGTTTCAATAATACGGTCTCCGAGTTGCAGGCATTTTCTCCCGACAAGGATGCAGCCAAGCGCGCGGTGCTGCGCACGGAGCCGTTTGGTGAAACCGCGCTGTATGATGCGCTGGCGCGCGTGAATCGCGATCTTTCGGGCAGGAGCGGAAAGAAAGTGATCGTCGTGTTCACCGATGGCGACGACAATGCCAGCACGATCACCGCGCAGACCGCGGTCCAGCGCGCGAAAGCGGCGGGCGTTCCCGTTTATACCATCGCGCAGGGCGCGGCGCTGACTAATCCCGAATTTTTAAAGCAACTCGCGGGCGTTTCTCAAGCAACCGGCGGCGCGTCCTATGCGATTCACAATCCGGGCGAGATTCGCGGCGTGTTCGAAAGCGTTTCGCAGGATCTGCTGCACACTTATTTCTTCGCGTTCCAGCCCGCGCCGGCCGAGAATCGCGAATATCGCCGCATCCAGGTGACCATTCGCGGATCCAAGCAATACAAAGTTCGTGCGCGCGAAGGCTTCTATCCGGAATAGGTAAGATCAAGTCTTATGCACGATGCTCACCCGCGGCGGCGGGTCCAAGTCCGGCGTGTGGATGAGTGCGAGTCCATGCACGATCTGCTCACGCATTGTTTCCCGGCATTCGGAGGCGCGTTTCTGCGCCGGATTTATTCGATTCTCGATACCGCAATCGGTCGCGGGTGCCCGCTGACGCTGGCCATCGCGGGTCCGGTGACGGTCTCCGGCCAGCATCAGGCGTGGCTGATTCCGCTGCTGGAGACGGGCTGGGTCGGCTACCTCTCCACCACCGATGCGGTGTGCTATCACGACGGGCATCGCAGTTTGAATGCCCATCGTGATCCGGTCTACGAAGTTCCCATCTGGGGCGACGACGGCGCTCTGCGCGATGAGCATACCATTCGCGTCACCGACATGGCGTTCGATGAAGATGTACTGCTGGATCAGGACAAATTTCTGACCGCGGTGCTCGCGCGGCCGGAATTTCAGCATTCGATGACCGGCACGGAGCTGCGCTATCGCCTGGGCGAGATCTACGCGCAGCAGGAACGTGCGATGAGCGTTCCGGCCGGTCTGCTGGCGACTTGCCATCGTCTGGCGATCCCGGTTTTCGTGGGCGCGCCCGCCGACGGCAGCGTGTTTCTCAATTCCATGAAGCTATGGGCCATGCGCGAAAGTGGCCTGATCGATTCTTACGGATTCAATCTCGACCTGCACGCGGAAGTGTTCGAAGCGTGCGCGTATCATCGCTGGGGACTGTTCGATCAGGAGCCGCATGCGCTGGCCGCGCTGATTCTGGGCGGAGGCGTGCCGAAGAATTACAACCTGCAACCGGAGCCCGCGCTGGGCCAGGTGCTGGGCATTCCCAACGTGCGCGGCTACAATTTCGATGTGCAGATCGTGACGGCGCCGGTAACGGACGGCTCGCTGAGTTCATGTCCGCCGGCTGAAGCGGTCACGTGGGGCAAAGTGGATAAGGACACGTATCAACAGGCGACGGAGAGCATGCAGGCGGATTACTCGACGGTAATGCCGTTTTTAGTGAAGGCGCTGCTGGAGAATCGCAGCCGTTATGAGAAGCAGGCTGCGGAGATCGGCGAGGCTGCATTGTTCGCGCGCGAGCCGAAAGCTCGCGGGTATTTGCGTCCAAGGGAAGGGTATCGCCTGTTCGAGCAGCGGGAGGAGTTGTGCCGTCGTCTGAAAGAGGACGTTAAGACAAATCGCAAGTGGTTGCTTTCAACGCTACGGTAACGCGAACGGAATCTGGATTTCCGTGATGACGCGAACCGGCTGGCCTTTCGATTGGAACGGCGTGTAAATCCGCTGCCGAGCCGCTTGCAGAGCCGCCGGGGCCAGCAGCCGATGTCCGCTGATCAACCGGGCGTGTTCGACATGACCGTCCTTGCCGATCGTCAACTGGATTCTCACCACGCCTTGAATGCGAGCGTCCAGCGCGTCGGGAGGATAGGCCGGCTGCACTTTTTGAATCAACTGCGAATCCGGGACCGAGGCTATGTGCATGATGCCCTGATCCGCGCCAATCGCCAGAGCAGAAATCGCCGCCGCGATCGCAATACACTTCCACATCCCTCGATTATAACAGCGTATGCGTGAGCTTCTCGAAAACTGCGGGCTTCACCAGGTGAAACCGGATCTCGAGTGACGTGAAGGATCGCAAGGCTGAACTCATTTCGTTCGATGGCACGTCCGAGGTAGCCAGATGCATGCTTCCTTCGGCCACGCGAAACGGCATCACTTGCCACTTTTTGACGACATGTTCCGGTATCGCGCGCGCCACGGCAACAGGAACGTCGACGGGCTCGACATCGCTGACGGGCAAGCCCTGCTGAAGGCTCAGCGCACGATACAAGCTATCCTCATCGAGCCATCCCGAGCGCACCAGATGCTCGCCCAGGCGGACCGCGGCGGGTCGCGTCTGGAGCGCGGAATTTAGAGCCACCGTGGTCAAATATGCCGAACCGACCAGAATCTCGCCCAATCTGCGCTTATCCCCGAGCAGCGCGGCGCGATTGGGAAACGCATGATCCGTTTTCACCCAAACCAGCGGACGATGCTTCACCCTCGCGATGGCATAGCGGCCCAAAGCTTGTATCGTCGCTGCACAATTCAGGACGTTCGCATACAAAACGCGCAAGGGAACGCCGAGCGCGAAAACTATACCGTAAATCCGTCCGGAGCACGCCATTCGCACGGCCAGGCGCAACGCAGCGAGACAGAACGTGAACATGACCACGCGTGTTGCCATTGGAGAAGCGCGCATCCAGATTCGAGTGGCCAGGCCGTACACGAATACGAGATTCGCCACCAGGCCCAGCGGATTTGCGATCAGTCCCTTGCGATCCCGCCACAGCCAATACATCTCGCCGGGATTCTTCCCCCATCCGAAGTGCTCCCAGCCTTGCAGCGCAATACCCATCACCCAGCGGGTACGCTGCCGCAGGGCCGAGCGCCAGGTTTGCGGGAAAAATTCGCGAGTCGCGAGAAAATTCCGCTCGCCCGCTCCGCGCGACAGCGGCACAAACGCCTGCGAGCATCCCAGCCGGAACATGCGCAATCCGTTCTGATAATCCTCGGTCAGCGCACCGGGCTCGAACACGCGATTCGAGGTCGATTCCGCCAGCCGGTCGAGCGCTTCGCGCCGATAGCCCGGTGCCCACTCCGGCGCTGGGCAGAAATCCGCCGAGCAGCGGCCGCACCGGCATGTCGCGCGTGTGATATTCGGCGAACTCGTCGCAGTAGATTCCGTGCATCAGCGCAGTGAGCGGAGTCGCCAGCGCCAGCACCGGCGTCTGGATGAAGTCGTAGCGGCCGGCGTAATAATTGATCCAGCGCAGCTCGTCGGGATGAATCAGATCCTCGGCGTCGTGCGTCACGCAGCATATCGAAGCGCACGCCGCGTCTGCTCCTCATCAGAGCCAGATGTGCCGGAAGATCCAGTTGAGACAATCCGCCTTCGATGTCGGCCCGTCGTGCGGGCACAGCACCAGGTGGACGTTCGCAAAGCGCGTCCGCGACCTGGCGGATCGCGGCCTGCGGTGAGCTCGTCATTCGGATACGCGCCGGCGAAAATGTCGTAATCGGGATAGCGGATGGCCGCGATATTGTGCTCGATCATGCGCGCGATCACTTCATGTTCGTGCCACAACGGCACCAGAATCGCGATGCGCTGCCGCGGCGCGGAATCGAGCTGAAGCGGTCCCGGCGGGAACAGCTCGCCGCCGGGCGAAGCTTCGAGTGCAGCCAGCGAAATAGCCCACGCGACATCGATCGCCAGATCGTCGAGCCCGCTGATCAGCATCGCGACAGCCAGCGGCGCGAGCAGCCGCGAGCACCGCGCGATCGATCGGCGCGGCAAGATGAGGAGATCACCAATGTAGTTAGTGCGCGAAGGGCGTCTACGATCTCACGAAGTGATTCAACGGACCCGACCCGCCGCCGAGCCCGGGATTGGTGCGAATCGCTTCCGTGACGAACGCCTTGGCGATGCGCGACCGCTTCCACCAGCGGCGTGCCCTTGGCGAGCTCCGCCGTGATCGCAGCCGAATAGGTGCATCCGGTGCCGTGCGTGTGCCGGCGTTTCGATCTGCTGCGCCGCGAAATTCGTGAAACTCGCCGCCGGTGTACAGCATGTCGACCGCGTCGCCTTGCAAATGGCCGCCTTTGATCAAGTACATTCGCCGCGCCGGACATTGCGCAGTCTTCTTCGCCGCGCGGCGCATCGAGTCGAGATCCTCGACCGCGAATCCCGCCAGCACCGATGCCTCATGCAGATTCGGCGTAACAAAAACGCAGGGCATCGAGCCGCCCCACAGGTCCGTTCCGTGCTTGCTGATCATCACTGGATCGACGACCAGCGGAAAATCGAATTTCGCGGCCAGCTCGGCGACCGCTGCCGCGACCGCAGCATTACCCAAAGCCCCGGTTTTCGCGGCATTGGGGCGAATGTCGCCGATCACTGCTCGAATCTGTGCGGCAACCAGCTCCGGGTCCAGCACTTCCACGCGCTCGATGCCGCGCGTATTCTGCACGGTGATCAGAGTCACCACGGCTTCGCCATAAACGCCGAACTGATGAAATGTTTTGAGATCGGCCTGGATCCCGGCGCCGCCGCTCGGGTCGGAGCCGGCGATGGTCAGCGCCACGGGCGTGGTCATGATTCCACGTTAATGGAAACATTATTGAAACGTGAGCGTTGCCTGTCTGCGACTGGCCCGCCGAATTGATCAGCGTCGCCTGCACTTTCGCGACCAGCGTCTGATTGCCTTCGACCGGAAACGAAACGCGAATCAGAAACGTGCTGCCGCTGTGCTGGCCCGCTGTAAAAGCTCTGAAAGTTCGGAGTGAAGTCGGCTCGTGATGGGACTTCCAATCGTGTTGCCGCTCGCGTCCACAAACGTGAACGACATTTTTCCCGCCGAATAGGTGTTGTCGAAGCCGATTACTTCCACGTCGAGCTCCCCCAGGCGCTGATTCGAAGCAGTGGCCGTATCGATGGCAATCGCCGTGGGAGCGATCGTGAACGATGCGGAGGGAGGCGTCCCTGCCAGCGCGGGCTGAGTGCCGCTCACGCTGAATGCTATGTTCCCCGCTGTCGACCCGGTCGCAAACACCGCCGAAGATTTGGTGTCGATGAGAACCTGCGTGCTTCCCGCGGCGACCGTGAATCCCAAAGTCCGGGAAGTTCTGCTGACGAAGACGATGGTCGAGTCGTCCGCGACGTTCACCGATGGCTTGAAGCCCAGGTTGACGTTCCCGGTCGCCCCGCAAACCGCAGGCGAGGGCAGGCTCAGCGTCAGCGTATGCTGCTCCATGCTGGAAAATCGGCTCGCGTCGAAATTGAACGCAGGAGTCGGAAGCGGTGGCGTGATGCCGGTTCCGCTGAGTGGGTAGGAAGTGGAATTAATGACCAAAGCTCCGGCATAATTCACGGTCCCGCATCGTGGGTGAAACTGTATCGTGAACGTCACGGCCTCGTTCGGCGACAGCGTGAGCGGAGTCTGGATGTTCTGGGGTCCTTGAAACGCCGCGTCGCCGGTGACCGCAATGGTCGAGATCGCGACCGGCACCGCATTCGGATTCTGAAGCGAAAAATTGCACAATCCTTGCGATCCGATATTCACCTGGACGAACGCAACCGAGTTCGCTCCGCTTTGCGAGCATCCCGGCGGGAATCCTTCGAGCACCGGGGCCGGAATCGCCGTTGCCGTCAGCAGCACGTTGATCGCGCTGGTGGTGGGGCTGGCCACCTGGAGCGAAGCGCTGTAGTGATTGGTCTGGGTCTGAACCGGAGCCTGAAACGCGATGGTGAATTGAACGCAGACCAGTCCGTTGGGCCCGGTGCATGGGTTCGCTCCGCTGACCGAAGCGATGGAAAAAGGTCCCGTTTGGCCGTTGTTGAGCAGCGGAGTGACGGTGACGGGCGCGTTACCGGTGTTGAATACTCGGAATTGCACGCTGGCCGTAGTGCCGCTGGCTACCGTTCCGAAGTCATATACCGCGCTGACGGGGGTTTGGTTGGTTCCGTCAACAGTGAACAACGTAAGCTGCGCGTGTGCGAGCAGCGGAGCCAGAATCCAGAGGATGTATTTCATGGCGCCGGCTCCGGGAGCAGAAAGAGCTGCTCGTGTCCAGCGTCCACGCGTAGCGCGTAAGTCGAGCCTTCTGCGCGGATTTGCACGTAGCCCGTTCCGAGCGAACTGAACGATTTCGCGTGTGCCAGCGGGAACCGGATCGCCGACGCATCGGGCCGGCGCAGCACGATGTTTTCGGAGCTTGAAAACAGGATCGCCCCGTCGAGAAGCATCGCGTCCCGCGCATCTCGCGGCAGCGCTTCAGCCACGAGGTTGCCGCTGCGCACGATCCAGATGCCGCCCTCACGTCGAACCGCGAACTCGACGTTCCCTCCGCTGGCGCGAATCGAAAGAACCTCGCCTGCGACGTCAAAATCCACGGATCGGAGCTGCCCGTTCTGCCAGTGAGCAAGTTGTCTCGCATCGGGGAAGTAAATGTAAGCGCCGGTCGGATCGAAAGCGAACAGTGCTCGACCAGGGGGGGCGCTGGTCGATTGCCCTTGAGAGACGATCGCGGCATCGGTCTTCATCAGGCACAACGTCGCCGAACACGCCGACGACAGGACGCCCGCCGCTGCCGGATCGCCTAGCGAAATACTGCCCGGCAGCCCGAAAACGGGCCGCGCTGCGCCGCCCGAATCGAGCATCAGACCAAGGGCGGGGCGATTCAGTTGTCCCCACGCGCACGCGAGACTGAGCAGAAAAAAAGCGATCCTCATGGCTTTCCCAATACGATCGTTGGCGTACCGATCTGAAGGCCGGGGATGGCCGCAGGCGCGGGCGCACCTGCTTTCCCGCCCAGCGCCGCGGCCGCGACGCCGCCTGCCGCTGCTCCTCCGACGGCCAGCGCGATCCACAGCCATTTGCGACTGCTCCTTGGCCCGACCCGAGCCGTGCCCGACGCTTCTCCCGACTCGCTTAAAAACAGCCCGCACACCGTTCCGGCCCGGGCCTGACCTTTCGCCACTGTGATGCGCATCTCGAACGAGCCGGCGGTGCGATTCCATTGCATGCCCCACACGCCCGCGCGTCCATCCGAGCGGGTAGTCGCAATCTCCGACCGTGTTCCGCTCGAAAAAACTCCCGTCGGGCCCTCTTCAGGCAGCCGGAAACTGACCGTCGCGCCGTCCACCGGATTGCCGGATTCATCGATTACCCGAACGGTGACGCCCCGCGTGGCTCGCGATCCGGCCGCGTATACGATTCCTTCCCCCTCGATCACCTTAACCTGAAGAATCGCGGGATCTTGGGCGAAGCTGGGAAGCAACGTGAAAGGCACCAGAAACAGGGCTAGACTCGGCTTCACACGAATAAGTGGCGAGATGGTTAGAATACTCTCAGGGGAATAGATCGCTTCGCCAAATGCCCGTTCGACGCGCGAAAATCGCCAACCGCCGTCTTGAAGTTGGATTCTTGTTGCGTTGTGTTTAAATAAGATAAGTTCCTGATGCCAGACACGGCTTTTCGGCTCGCCGCTATTGGAAGTCGATCACGCGGAGGGCGCGGGAGTTACGCCTGATCGCCAAGGGCGCGGCTGTCGACGCGTCATCCGATCATGGCGCATATCATCCCCATCCGCCGCTGCAACCTGTCCTGCACGTATTGCAACGAATACGACGATTTCTCAAAGCCCGTCGCCGTCGACGTAATGGTCTCGCGAATCAACCGTCTGGCGGATCTGGGCACCAGCATCCTGACGCTTTCCGGCGGCGAGCCGCTGCTGCATCCCGAACTCGACGAGATCATCGCCGCGATGCGCGGCGCGCGGCGTTCTGGCCGGCATGATCACCAACGGCTACCTGCTGACGCCGGATCGGGTGCAGCGGCTGAATCGGGCCGGTCTCGATCACATGCAGATTTCGATCGACAACGTCATGCCGGACGACGTGTCGAAGAAGAGCCTGAAGGTTCTCGACAAGAAGCTGCAAGTCCTGGCCGAGCACGCCGAGTTTCACGTGAATATCAATTCGGTGGTGGGCGGCGGGATTCACAATCCCGACGATGCCCTGGTGGTCGGACGCCGGGCGCTGGAACTGGGGTTTTCGGCGACGGTCGGGATCATTCACGATGGCGACGGCCAGCTTCGCCCGCTGGGCGAGCGCGAGCGCGCCGTGTATCACGAGATGAAGGCGATGGAGAATCGCCACTTCGCGCGGCTGAATTTTTTCCAGGACGCCATCGCGCAAGGGCAAACCGAATAACTGGCGGTGCCGCGCCGGGCGCTCGCTACATGTACATCTGCGAGGACGGCCTGGTGCATTATTGCTCGCAGCAGCGCGGATATCCGGCCAAGCCGCTGGACCAATATACGCGCGAGGACATCCGCCGCGAATATCTCACCGAAAAACCCTGCGCGCCGTACTGCACGGTGAGCTGCGTCCATTACGTTTCGTATTTCGATTTCTTCCGCGGCCCGCAGACCCTGAAAACCGACATGCCGGCCGAGCAGCCGCAGCCGCTGGTGAAGATCACCAACTCGGGAATGTAAATTCCGGTTTTTCCCTATTGCCAGGAAGCGGTTAGCGCATCTATCATGCTGGGTAATTCAGTAATTCTGTTCCTGAGTCTACACATCCATGTATCCGAATCTCCCGAAAACTGTAACGATGGGGTGGCCAGAATCACACAAGTACTGTGTTATCAGTAAAAAGCTTCGATTTTTCGGATGGTCTTCGACGTGCTATGAAATCCGGGGGATTGGTGTCTTTCTAGGGTCATGAGGGAGTTGAAGCAACAACTCGTCAGCGCGTCTGCTGGTGATCTTCACGGTGGCGGCGGTGATCGCCGCGGCGATCAATTTCCAGCAGCAGAGCCGCTATCATCTCCCCGACGACGGCGTGACCTGGGATGGACCGGGCTGTCGGGCGACGCAAATCAGGTGGTCGCCGTCTATGTGACGCCCGGCAGCCCCGGCGAAAAGGCCGGGATCCACGCCGGCGACGCGCTGGTTTCGATCGAAGGCGTGACAATCGAGCGCGCCATCGACGCCACCGAGGTGCTGGCGCGGCTGGGTGCCTGGCGCAAGGCCGAATACCAGATTCGTCCACGGCGGCGTGCGAGGTTCCGGCCAACGTGATCATCGGCGAAGCCGAGCGCGATTCGACCCTGTTTTATCAGTACGCCGTCGGCGCGGTGTACCTGGCCATCGGGTTGTTCGTGTACTTCCGGCGCGCGCAACGCGCCGCGGGCGCTGCACTTCTTCCTGCTGTGCCTGGCGAGCTTCATCATGTCGACGTTCCACTACTCGGGAAAGCTGAACAACTTCGACAAGATCATTTATCTGGGCAACGTGGTCGCCGGATATCTCGCGCCGATGCTGTTTCTGCATTTCTGCTTCGTTTTTCCGGAGCCGCAAAAGTGGATCCGCCGGCGCGGCGCGGCGGTGCTGGTGTATCTGCCGGGCCTGGCGCTGCTGGCGCGTCCAGTCTGGGATTCCATTCGGATTGCTGACGCACCGGCGCGCCGCTGCTCGAGATTGCGCTGGCTGCTGGATCGCGTGTGGCTGGTCTTCCTGTGCGCGATGTACGTGGCCGGAGGCGTCGGTGCTCGCGTTCCAGTTGCGGCATGCGGACGATCCCATCGTGCGGCGCCAGTTGACCTGGCTGCGCAATGGCGCGCTGGTCGGCATTCTGCCGTTCGCGCTGATTTACGCGGTGCCGTATGTGTTCGGCGTGGCTCCGAATCACGCCATGAACCTGGCGGTGCTGTCGCTGCCGCTGATCCCGCTGACCTGGGCGTATGCGATTCTGCGCTACCGGCTGATGGACGTCGACATCATTTTCCAGGAAGGCTACGTTTACACGCTGGCGACGCTGGCGGTGCTGGGGATTTTCTACGGCCTGATTTTCTCGGTCACCAGCGCCGGCAGCACCATCAGCGGCACGGCGATGGTCGCGCTGATCCTGATCGCGGCGTTCGTGTTCCAGCCGATTCGCAACTGGATTCAGGAGCAGCTCGACCGGTATTACTTCTATAAAGATCGCTACGATTACCGCCGCACGCTGATCGAGTTCGCGCGCGAGCTGGGCTCGCCCACGGATCTGGGCGAGATGCTCGAAAGCGTCGCGGACCGGCTGATCCGCACGCTGGGCATCCGTCACGTGGCGTTTTTCGTGTGGGACGAAGCCGAAGGGAAGTTCCAGCTGGAGCTCGCGAGCAATCGCCACGGCAAGCAGACCGACAATGTGCCGTATGGGCTGGATCTGAGTTTCCTGAGCGCCGAGTCCCGGCAAGCCGTATCTGTTTTTCGAGCGCACGCGCCATTCGCTGGACGTGGTTTCGCACGAAATGCCGGTGTCGGTGCGCCGCTCGATCGCCGAACTGGAGCTGACCTACTATCTGCCGTGCTCGGCGCGCGGACGGACCATCGCGTACCTGGGCGTGAGCCGCACCGAATCGGGCGATTTTCTTTCGAGCGAAGACGTGGAACTGCTGGTGACGCTTTCGGGCTACGTGGGCATCGCCATCGACAACGCCATGCTGTACCGGTCGCTGGCGCGCAAGGTGGAAGAGTACGAGCGGCTGAAGGAGTTTTCGGAAAACATCGTCGAATCGATCAACGTCGGAATTCTGGCGGCCGATCTCGAAGATCGCGTGGAGAGCTGGAATTCGCAGATCGAGAAGCTGACCGGAATCGCGCGCGAAGACGCGCTGGGGCGCAAGCTGCGCGAGCTGCTGCCGGCCGACTTGTGCGATCAGCTGGAGCCGGCGCGCGGCGAGGCGGGCGTGCACAACATCTACAAATTCGTGCTGCGGCCCAAGGATGCCCGGTTGAGCGCTGCGACATTGAATATCGCCGTGGCGCCGCTGATTTCGCGCGAAGGCGACCGCATCGGCCGGCTGATCATCTTCGACGACATCACGGACCGCGCCGAGCTGGAGCGCCGCCTGGTGCAGGCCGACAAACTCAGCTCCATCGGACTTGCTGGCGGCGGGCGTCGCGCATGAAGTGAACACGCCGCTGGCGGTGATCTCGACTTACGCGCAGATGCTGGCCAAACAGATTTCGGGCGACGCGCAGAAAGCTCCGCTGCTCGAAAAGATCGCGCGGCAGACGTTCCGCGCCAGCGAGATCGTCAACTCGCTGCTGAATTTCTCGCGCACGTCGCCGACCGAGTTTGTCAGCGCTGGATCTGAACAAAGTGGTTCGCGAGACGCTGACGCTGCTGGAGCATCAACTGGCAAAGGCGGGCGTGGAAGTGAAGCTTTCGCTCGACGAATCGCTGCCGCGCATCAAGGGAAATCCGGGCAAGCTGCAGCAGGTGTTTCTGAATCTGTTCCTGAACGCGCGCGATGCGATGGAATCCGGCGGCATGCTGGCGATTCGCAGCTCGGCGCAGGACAGGCCTGGTGCGCGTGACCGTCGCCGATTCGGGCGCGGGAATCGCGCGCGAGAATCTGACGCGCATTTTCGATCCGTTCTTCACCACCAAAGCCGCGCGCAAGGGCACGGGCCTGGGGCTTTCGGTCAGCTACGGAATCGTGCGCGAGCACGGCGGCGAATATCGAAGTCGAAAGCGAGCCCGGCGCGGGCACGCGCTTCGAGCTCTCGTTCCCGGAGGCCGCCGTGGCGAAGAAACCCGAGCTGGCGCGCGCCGAAGCTGCATCGACGCAGCCGGTGTTTCCCGATGACTGCCGCGCAGGCTTCCGATATCGAGCTCCCGTCATCTCGACGCCTGTCTCCACACCCGCGGGTGCAGTCGCGCAGTCTGACAGGCTGATCGGCTCATGAGCGAAGCGCTCGCGAATCTTCCTCCCGATGTCATCGAAGCCGAGCATTCGCGCGGCCGCATCCTGGTCATCGACGACGAGCCCGATATTCGCGAGAGCCTGGAAGCGCTGCTCAGCGAAGAAGGCTATCACGTCGAGCTGGCCGCCAATGCCACCGAGGGACTGAAGCGCCTGGAATCGTCTTCCTACGATCTGGTGCTGCTCGACCTGATGATGCCGGACAAGAGCGGCATGCAGGTGCTCGAAGAAATCCGCGCGCGCGATCGCGAGACGCCGATCTTCCTGATCACCGCGTACGGCTCGGTGCGAGGTCGCCGTGGACGCGCTGAAGCGCGGCGCCAGCGATTATTTCTCCAAGCCGTGGGACAACGAAAAGCTGCTGATCGAGATCGAGCGCATGATCTCGAAGCGGCCGCCTGGAGCGCGAAAACGTCGAGCTCAAGCGCGCGCTGAAGCAGCGCTACAGTTTCCCGAACATCGTCGGCAAGAGCGAGCGGATGCTCAAGATTCTGGATCTGGTCGCGCAAGTGGCCGCCAGCCGCGCGACCATCCTGATCACCGGCGAGACCGGGACCGGCAAAGAACTGATCGCCAACGCGATTCACGCGCATTCGGCGCGCGCCGAACATCCGTTCGTCCCGGTGCACTCGGGATCGGTGCCGCCGGATCTGCTCGAATCGGCGCTGTTCGGTCACGTGAAGGGCGCGTTCACCGGCGCGATCGCGTCGCGCAAAGGCTATTTCGAGACCGCCAACCACGGCACGATTTTTTTCGATGAGATCGGCACCATTTCGCTCGAGACGCAGACCAAGCTGCTGCGCGTGATTCAGGAGCGCGAGTTCATGCCGCTCGGCTCGACCGAAACCGATCAAGGTGGACGTGCGCATCGTCGCCGCGACCAACGCGGATCTGAAGAGGCTGGTGGAAGAAGGCAAATTCCGCGAGGATCTGTACTACCGGCTGAACGTGATCAATCTGGCGCTGCCGCCGCTGCGCGAGCGCAAGGAAGATATCCCGGCGCTGGTCGATCATTTCTTCACGAAATATTGCCGCGAAAACGAAAAATTTCTGGACGAGGCAGGACGCTCGCGGCTGCAGTTTCGAGCCGGAAGCGATGCAGATCCTGATGGATCACGCCTGGCCGGGCAACGTCCGCGAACTGGAAAATGTGGTGGAGCGCGCGGTGGTGCTGGCATCGCAGACATCGGTTCCGGTGGACGTGCTGCCGGAGCATCTGCTCGAAGCCAAGGGCCTGCGCATCCGGCGCGATGAGAGCGGAGGCCTGGCGGCCGGACGCGTCTCTGTTTGAGATCGTGGCCGACTTCGAGCGCCGCAAGATCATCGAGCAGCTCGAAAAATCCGACTGGAGCCAGACCGCGGCGGCGGAAGCTCTGCGGATCCCGCTTCGACGCTGAATCAGAAAATCAAGCGGCTGAACATCGAGATCCGGAAGAAATCGGGCGCGTGATAAAGTAGCTATCGATGGATCGCCGAAGTAACGTATTCGCGATTATTCGAGGCGCTTCTTCAAGCGCATGACGGAGCGCGAGAACCGGTCGGAAATCCGGTTCAACGAGAGTTCGAGAAAGCTGAAAAGCGGACCGAAGCCGCAGAACGGCGGATGGTAAGTTTGACCGCCGCATGGCGGTCGCAGAACGACGGATGGAGGCGGCAGAGCGGCGGATGGACAAATTTGACCTCCGCATGGAGGCTGCCGAGCACCGCATGGCCGAGTCGGATCGACGCTTCGAGCTGCGTATGAAAAAGGTGGATGAGCGGATGAAGAAGGTCGAAGAGCAGATTCTCGCTACCACTCGACTTGTAGCGCTCGGTATGAAGATGGTCGTGGAGCTGACGAAAAGCCAGCAGGAACTTGGACCGGTCTCTGCAAGGCTCTCGTGGATTCGATGCGGCGTGGCAATGGGAACGGGCATGCCCACGGGCGTGTTTCTTACAGTTCAGATCACCTGAGTGCTCGTATACTCGCTCCCGAAAAAAACCAGCGGCCGACCCTCCCCAATCCCCACCTCTACGGCTTCCCCGATCAACACCCGATGATCCCCGGCGTCCAGTACTTCTACCGTCCGGCATTCGAGTACTCCCAGCACTCCTTCGATCAGCGGCGATCCGGTCACTCCGGGATGCCAGTTCACTCCCGTGAACCGGCCTTCGGGCAGCTCCGCAAAACGAATCGACAAGTCGAGCTGATCTTCGCGCAGAATGTTGACCGCATAGGAACCGCTGGTCTCAAAAACGCTGAGGAACGCGCACGCACGGTCGATGGCCACCATCACCAGCGGCGGATCGAGCGATAAGGAGCTGAAGGAGTTGATGGTAATCCCGTGCGGAGCGCCTTCGGGGGCTCGCGTGGTCAGCACGGCCACGCCGGTCGCGAACAGGCCGCAGGCGCGCCGGAACATCAAGAGCGGATAAAGGATCGCTACTTGACAAGTGGATAACCCTAATCCTATCATGGGGTTTCGGCTAAGGAGGCGGCTTTGATCAAACTCGATATCATCAACGAAGTGGTCAACCGGACGGGCATCACGAAAACGAAAGCCGAGATGGCCGTCGAGACCGTCTTCGAAAGCATGAAGCGCGCTCTCGGACGCGGCGAGCGCATCGAGTTGCGCGGCTTTGGAATCTTCAACGTGCGCCCCCGGAAGACCGGCATCGGACGCAATCCGCGAACCGGCGCCGAGGTCGCGATTCCGCCCGGGAAGGCGGTTCGCTTCAAGCCTGGCAAGGAGTTGCAGACGCTCCAGTAGCGTCCAGAAGTTGTGTCCACCAACGGCTACCCCCCGACGGCCGTGACTCCCGGCTTTTTTCAGACGCTGCAAGGGGAGTACGCCCGCCCGAGGCATCGCTACTGGCTGCACGCGCTGCTGCTGCTGTTGACGCTGGTGTCGACTACGGTGGTCGGGTCGGGGCTGGCGCGCAGCTTTGCTGAAAGCCGTCCATTCGATTTCGACGCGGACCTGGCGGGCTATACGCGCATGTGGCACGATCCGGCGTCGATTCTTGACGGGCTGCCGTTCTCGCTGACGCTGCTGGTCGATCCTGCTGGCGCATGAGATGGGACATTACCTGGCCGCTCGCTATTACCGCGTGAACGCGACGCTGCCGTTTTTCCTTCCCGCGCCGACGCTGATCGGGACGTTCGGGGCGTTTATCCGGATCCGCTCGGCGATTCTATCGAAGCGCGCTCTCTTCGATATCGGAATCGCGGGACCGCTGGCGGGATTCGCGGCTCTGCTGCTTCCACTGATGGTGGGAGTCTCGCTGTCGAAAGTCGTGCCCGGGATCGGCAGGCAGGGAGAGCTGGTGTTCGGCACGCCGTTGTTTCTGCGCGCCTTCGAATGGCTGTTGTTTCCCGGCACAGCTACGTCGGATCTGTATCTGCATCCGGTGGCGCGCGCGGCGTGGGTCGGACTGCTCGCCACGGCATTAAACCTCCTGCCGATCGGGCAACTGGATGGCGGACACATTCTGTATTCGTTCGTGGGCGAGCGGAGCAAAATTCTGTCGCGCGTTTTCGTCGCGTCGCTGGCGGCGCTGGGTGCTGTGCAGTTGTTCACCAGCGTTTACAAAGTCGGATATATGTGGCTGCTGTGGGCGGTGGTGCTGCTGTTCTTCGGGATGCGCCACCCGACCATCGTCGATCCGAGCCCGCTGGGGCGCACGCGCGGCTGGCTGGGACTGGCCGCATTGATCATCTTCCTTCTGTCGTTTACACTGGCTCCTATCCGTACAGCGGGCTTGTGAAGATTTCCGCCACGATCATCACCTATAACGAGGAGCGCAATCTGCCGCGCGCCATCGAGAGCCTGCGCTGCGCGGATGAAATCGTGGTGATCGATAGCGGCTCCAACGACCGGACGGTGGAGATCGCGGAGAAACTCGGCGCGCGAGTAGTAGAAAGCCCGTGGCCGGGCTACGCCAAGCAGAAAAACTTCGCGGCCGCGCAGGCGACGCACGATTGGATTCTGTCGCTGGACGCGGATGAATCCCTGAGCGAGGCGCTGGAAGGCGAAATCTGGCAGATCAAGAAAAACGGGACGCAGCTCGATGCCTACACGATGCCGCGCATGGCCCAGTATCTGGGCCGCTGGATCCGCCACTCGGGTTGGTATCCGGATCGCAAGATTCGCCTGTATAACCGCAACAAGGCCCACTGGGAGGGCGATTTCGTACACGAATCCGTGAAAGTCGACGGGCACGTCGGACATCTGAGCTCGAATCTGCTGCATTTCACCTGCAACTCGCTGTCGGAGCATATCAAGACGATGGATCGCTACACCACGCTCGCGGCGGAGCAGATGCTCGGAAACGGGCAGAGGGTGACCTGGGGGCGTCTGATCTTCGAGCCGCCGTGGACGTTTTTTCAAACCTACGTGTTGAAACTCGGGTTTCTGGATGGCGTCGAAGGCCTGGCGATCGCGAATATGGCGGCGCTGTACAACTTCCTGAAATATGCGAAAGCGCGGTTCATGAGTCCGGGCCGGTGAAGACGCTGCATATCGACACCGGGCGTGAGATGGGCGGGGGACAGTGGCAGGCGCTGTATTTAATCGAGAGGCTGGATCAAGCGACCTTGCTGACCCCGAAGTCGTCCCCGCTGTTGGCGGAAGCTCGGAAACGAGGCGTGGACGCCCGGCCTCTGTTGCTGAGGTCCCTGGCACAGGTCGCGCGCGCCGTCGATGTGGTGCATGCGCATGACGCACGGGCGCATACTCTGGCTGCGGCGGTTCCTGGTGTAACGCTGGTGGTCGCGCGCCGCGTGGCCTTCGGAGTGAATTCAGGGCTGCTTTCACGCGTGAAGTATGCTCGCGCAGCTCGATACTTGGCGGTTTCGCGTTATGTCGCGGCGCAGCTCGAACTTGCCGGAGTCCCGCCGGAGAAAATAAGCGTGGTCTACGATGGCGTTCCTCTGGTTGAACAGTCGCGGGGCGACGAAGTGGTCGCGTTGGCGTCCAAGGAGACGGAACTGGTGCGTCGCGCTGCTGAAATCGCAGGCGTCGAGATAAAGTTCACTATGCAATTCTGGCAGGATCTTTCGCAAGCCGGGATTTTCGTGTATGCGAGCAGGATGGAAGGGCTTGGGTCGGCTGCATTGGCCGCGATGTCGGCGGGCGTGGCCGTAATCGCCAGCAATGTCGGAGGACTGGCGGAAGCAGTCGAGGATGAACGCACCGGTGTCCTGGTTGAAAACCGGGCGGAGGCCTTCGCGTCGGCGATCACTCGGCTGCGCGATCATCCGGAATTGGCGCGCGAAATGGGACGCCGCGGGCGGGTGCGCGTCGAAAAACAGTTTACGATTGATATCATGGTGCGTCAGACGCAGGCGGCATATGCCGAGGCTCTTCGGTGAGTGAGGTCGCGATCCAGATCGTGCTGGCCGCGCTCGCGGGCCTGTTGATCGGCAGCTTTTTGAACGTCTGTATCCACCGTTTGCCGCGCGATCTTTCCGTGGTGCGGCCACGATCGTTTTGCCCCGGTTGCGAGAAGACTATCGCGTGGTACGACAACGTTCCGGTGCTGAGTTATGTTCTGCTGCGCGGGCGATGCCGCCACTGTGGAGCGCGAATCGCTCCGCGCTATCCGATCGTCGAACTCGGCACAGCGGCCGCGTTTGTGTTGTGCGTGGCGGCGCTGGGTCTGTCGCTCGCGGCGTTGAAATATTGCCTGTTTTCGGCGATTCTGATCACACTGATCGCGTCGGATCTCGAAACATGGACGCTTCCGGATGAATTTACTCTCGGCGGTACGGCCGTGGGCCTGGTATTGTCGGCAATCATGCCGATGCCGGCGGGGTGGGCGATCATCCTGTTGCCGCGAAGTACGCCTCCTATGTGGACTTCCGTGTTCGAATCCGTCCTGGGAGCGGCTTTCTTGAGCGGAATGGTCTGGTTCCTGGGCTGGGCGTTTGAAAAGATTCGTCATCGCGAAGGCATGGGGCTTGGCGACGTGAAAATGCTGGCCATGATCGGAGCCTTTCTAGGGTTGCAGGGCGCATTGCTCACACTGATTACGAGTACGCTCTTAGGCTCGGTAGTGGGGCTGACTTACGCTGCAATCACTAGAAAGAATTGGAGAACACTGGAGCTTCCGTTCGGAAGTTTTCTGGGCGGCGCGGCGCTGGCGGTGGCGATGGTCGGGCAAGTGGCCGCCGTGTGGTTTCCGCGCCTAGGTATTTGAACCGCCAGTACCAGCGAACCTTAGGTGGTTTTGATCCTAAATACCAAAGGACCCCCAATTTCCGAAGCGCCGCCCAGCGTTTATGCTTGTCATAGAAAGAAAGACATGACGAAAAAAATCTTATCTCTCATCGGCTTGGGCATGACGTTTGGCACCGCGCATTCGCTGGCGGCGACCGTGGCCGACATGAGCGGAACGGTATTCTCCTCGCAGCAGTTCCATCGGGCGAGCGAGTTGGGGATTCCGCAACCGATCGCGCTGGCGCTATTCGGCGGCGCGGTGTTGTTGTTCACGACGCTGTTCCGGCGCCGCGACGCCTAATCAGCGGGCGTACGCCGCGACGCGACGAACCACTTCCTCCACCGTGGGAACCAGACGAGGCCCGGTGCGTCCGCAGCCGCAGGTTGTAGCGTCGATCTCGCGGCTGGCCGGCGCAAATTTGGGCGACTCGATGTGCAATCCATTGTGAGCTTCGCATTCGCTCGCAAGTAAAGTGCAATCCGGCCCGATCATCTGCTCGAACACTGGAACTCGAAACGCGCGCCACAAGCGATCTCGTTCGGCCATGGTCAGAAGTGGATCCGATTCTTTGCGAAACACGACCACTGCGTGAGAGACGGATACGGTACCGGCCAGCTTTTCCAATTGAGCCAGATCGGTGGCAATAGATTCAGGAGAAAACTTCGCCGCCTCTTCGCTCCAGCCTCCGGCGAAGACGCGGACCGAGCCTCGCGAACGGAATCCGGGAAATAGCACCGCAGTGCGCGGCGCGGGCGCGATCGGATACTGAAACGCCGCTTTGCGCCGCAACATGAAAGGTCGATCGCTCACGTCTAGAACGTGCGATCAGGGCGAGGTTATTCTCAACAGATTTTCCGCGAAGATGGCTCGCGCATCCGCGAGGTTCAGGCCGAGCTCGTACAGCGCGGTCGACTGATCGTCGAAAATCTGCTGGCGCCAGCCCTGCGGAAACGTGGAAGAGTCCGTGCCAAACAGCAGGCGCTTGGGACCCACCACATCCAGCGCACGGCGAAACACGTGACGCAAGTCGAGATGCGACTCCTGGTAGCGCATCCACCCATTCGAGCTCGACGTGTCCAGGTACACGTTGGGGCACAGATCCGCGAGCATCAGCGCTTCCCGGAAATATCCCGCGCCGAAGTGCGGCACCACGATGGGAACCGAAGGATAGCGCAAAGCGACGAAATGCAGGTCGATGGGATTGGAAAATCGCATGTCGAACAGCGATTGCAATCCGAGTTTGCCTCTCACGCCGACGCTCAACACGCCGCAGTGCACAAACACAACGCGATGGTTTTGTTCGGCCCATTCGAACACCGGGCGCACGCAATCGTCATGGACCGAATAGGCGTGCATGGCGGGAAACAGGCACGCGGCGTTGACCTTCGCGAAAGCCTCCGCGCGCCACGCCCGGGGATTCGCCATGGCGTAGGCGAAGAACCGGCCGGGGTGCGCGCGTTTTCGCCGCAACCACGGATTCTTCGTCGCCCGGCACGCTCGCGATCAGCGCAGCGCAGGCGATGCCGTGGCGATCCAGCTCATGCGTCCACGCAAGCGCAAGTTTTTCAGGATCCGGCGGTGGCAGCGGCATCCCGAGCTGCGCGCTCACTTCATCCACCGTCAGGCCGGGCTTCTGTGAGGCCAGCGCGGAGAAAAAGCGGTGCGAAAAGAAGTGCACATGCGCGTCGGCGACCGCGATGGATCCCCACGGGGACTCGCGCTCAATCGGGTTCATGCGCCGCCGCACCCCGGGGAAGCTGCGTCAATCCCGTCGACAAGGCGAGCTGCGTCAGCCCCGCGACATTGTTCACGCCCAGCTTCTTCATCATGCTCTTGCGATAGCTGCGCACGGTCTGCTCGCGCAGATCGAGCATCACAGCGATTTCCTTGCTGGTCTTCCCTTCGGCCACCATGCGCAACACCTGCAGCTCGCGCGGCGACAGCGCCTCGAGAGCCGACGGCGGAGCCTTGGCTTCCAGATCGCCCTTCTGAATCCGCGTGAGCAAGCGATCGGAGACTTGCGGGCTCAGGTACGCGCCGCCGCGCGCAACCATGCGCAAGGCTTCGAGAAGATCCGTGTCCGACGCCTTTTTTAGAATGAACGCGCGCGCCCCGGTGCGAATGGCGCTGACCACCGAATTCTCATCGTCGTACATCGAAAGAATCACGATTTTGCATTCGGGGTGGTAGCGCAGGATCTCGGCCGTGGTCTCGACGCCGTTCAGACCGGGCAGGCCGATATCCATCAGCACCAGGTCGGGCCGGAATTTCTTGACGAACTGCACGGCGTCGGTGCCGGTTTCGGCTTCGCCGACCACGCGAAATTCGTCGCCGCGGCTGAGGATGGCCTTGATGCCATCCCGCATGATCTTGTGATCATCGACGAGGAGGACGTCAAAAGCCATAACCGCTCAATTGTACTCGTTCACGAGCCTGCGCGGTGTTTCGGGGAGAACGGGCGCAGTTCCTGGGCCAGCGCGCGTACCCGGTCGATGGCCTATCGAGGGTTTCGGTGACTTCGCGGACGCGCTCGGCGGTCTCCGGGAAATCCATTTTCACAAGCTGAAGACGCAGTCCGGCCGCGGAGAGCAGCGGTCCGATTTCGTCATGCAGAGCCTTTCCCGCCTGCTCCGAGCTTCTTCGCTGACGGATCGACTTTGCGCATCACCGCTTTCGCTTCAGCGCGCGCCGCGCCGCTTCAGCGACATTGACGGCGCGCAGGCCGTACTTGTCGAGCAGACGCGTCGGGCGGTCCCGATTCCGCGTACGTGTTATCGATTCCGACGAATTCCATCGGCGCGGGATGCGTCGCCGCCACCGCCTGCGCGACGCGCACGCCGAGCCCGGAATCCACCAGATGTTCTTCCGCAACCACGATGGCGCCGGTTTCCTGCGCGGCGCGCGCGATGGCCTCGTGGTCGAGGGGCTTGATGGTATGAATGTCGATGACGCGCGCGGAAATTCCTTCGGCGTCGAGAGTCTCAGCCGCGCGAATCGATTCGGCCACCAGCAATCCCGTGGCGATCAGCGTGACGTCGCTTGCCGTCGATCAGCTGGATCGCTTTGCCGATGGTGAACTCCTGATCGGGCGCAGTAAATCACCGGAGCCTTGGCGCGGCCGGCGCGAATGAATAACGGCCCGTGGAACGCGGCGGCCGCTTTCACCAGCTTCATCATGGCGACTTCGTCCGCTGGGCACATCACCGTGAATCCAGCCAGCGAGCACGCCAGGCTGATATCCTCGATGCTCATCTGCGACGGCCCGTCTTCGCCGATCGAGATTCCGCTGTGCGTGCCGACCGCCTTCAGATTGACTTGCGGAAACGCCGCCGTCACGCGAAACTGCTCAAATCCCTTGTTGAGCACGAACACGGAAAAGCTGGAGACGAACGGAATCTTTCCGGACGACGCGAGTCCCGCGCCGATCGCGACCATGTTCGCTTCCGCGATGCCGCATTCGAAGAAACCGGTCGGGATATTTCTTGCCGAACTCGGCGGTGTAGGTGGATTTGGAAAGATCGGCGTCCAGCACGACCACATCCGGGTTCGATCGCGCCCAGTTCGACCAGCGCTTTGCCGAAAGCCTCGCGCGTCGCCATCCCCAGCTTCAGTTCGTATTTGGTTCGGGTGGGCATTATGCCAGCTCCTGTAGCGCTTTGACGGCCTCTTCGGGGGTGGGCGCCATGCCGTGAAACTTCGGATTATTTTCCATGAATGAAACGCCTTTGCCTTTGACGGTGTGCGCGATGAGGATGGTCGGCCGGTCTTTGGTGGCCGCGGCTTCCGCGAACGCTTTCTGAAGCGCGGGAATATTGTGCCCGTCGACCCGGATCACGTGCCAGCCGAAGCTGCGCCACTTGTCTTCGATGCGGCTCCAGGTCCATGATGTCTCTGACGAATCCGTCGAGCTGGATGCCGTTGTAGTCGACAATCGCGCAGACGTTGTCCAGCTCGTACTTGCGGGCGAACATGGCCGCTTCCCAGATCTGCCCCTCTTGAATTTCGCCGTCGCCGAGCACGACGTAGGCTCGCGAATCGATTTGATTGAGACGCGCCGCGAGTCCCATGCCGAGCGCGAGCGACAATCCTTCGCCCAGAGATCCGGTGGAGGCTTCGAGCGCGGGAAGGAATCGCACATCGGGATGGCCCTGATAAATCGAGCCGAGCTTGCGCAGGGTATTGAGCTGATCCTTGGGGCAGTAGCCGCACTCCGCCATCACGGCGTAGAGCATCGGGCAGCAATGGCCTTTGGACAGGATGAAGCGGTCGCGATCCGGCCATTTCGGATTGGACGGGTCGTGCCGCAGCACGTCGAAGAACAGGGTCACCGCGATTTCGGCCCAGGAAAGCGATCCGCCGGGATGGCCGGATTTGGCCTCCGTGATCATCTCGATCACCTCGCGCCGCATGCGTTTGGCGATCGCCGCGAGCTCGGCGGCGTTGCTGGTTTTCTGCATCGTCCTACCAATTTAGCATTACACTTAGCGAATGCCGCGTTCCTTGCTCGAAGCGCTGATCGAAATGAAGGGGCGGTTCGGACGCGAGGCTGCGCGCCGCGCCATCGCGTTCCTGGAACGCGCGGAAAAGCTGCGGTTGCGCGATCCGCGGGAGCTGATTCGGCTGCATGAGATCAGTTCTGTTTCTGCGAGCCTATCCGCAAAGCCCGCGCGTGTTGCGCCTGGCCGATCGGATTCTGTTTTACTTTGCCGATCGCTTACGGGGCGTCGACTCGCGAGCCGTTCGAAGATCCTGAAATTTCCGGAATCGCGGGCACCGGCCTTTCGACGAATTTCAGTCACGAAATCGTCCGACGTCTGGCCGCGCGTTACCGCGCATCCAAATCGATTGGGAAAATTACGAGCATCGCCGACCGCCTGGGACCGGTGCTGGCGCGGCTGATTCCGCTGGCTGGCGAAGACGCGGCCGTCGAGCCTCACGTCGACTGGCGAAGCTGGTTCGAGTCCGCCGCGCGGAAATATCCGCTGGCTGATCGCGAACGTCGATCCACAGACCTACGATCTGCTGGAAATTCCGGTGCGCTGGGAATTAGGCGATTCGCCTGCGTCGCGGTCCCGCACGCGGCTTCCGCGCCGGGACATTTTTTATCATCACGGGTCGTTTATCAAGCGCAGCGAGGTGTCGCTGGAAGCGGAATTCGCGGCTCCGCGGATTGCGGTCACCAAAGTCGCGCGCCCGCGAAGAATTGTCGATTTAATCACCGAAACGTCCGCGGTGCGTTATCGCGAATTGTACGGCTTCACGCATCCTGACGAAGCTCACGTCTATCACGCCGATTTCGGCCGCGGCGTGGACGTGTACTTTTGGGGAGTTCCCGCGGAGTGGCGGCTACCTCTGCGCGCCTATCACTGCGGGATGTTTTTCAAGAATGGTGTGCCGATCGGTTATGTGGAAGGTTTATCGCTGTTCGAGCGCATGGAGGTCGGGTTCAATCTGTATTACACGTTTCGCGAGGGGGAAACGGCGTGGCTCTATGCGCAGATCCTGAAATTGTTTCGCGAACAGCTCGGCGTGACTTGTTTTTCCGTGGATCCGTATCAGTTGGGATGCGAAAACGATGAAGCGATCGAGTCGGGGGCGTTTTGGTTTTATCGCAAGCTCGGTTTTCGGACGACGTCGGAGAAAATCGCGCGGCTGATTGCGGGTGAAGAAGCGGCTATGCAGGAAAATCCCGGCTACCGAACCACGCCCGCGATGCTGCGCCGCCTGGCGCGCTCGCCACTAATTTACAACGGCGGCGCGGAGTGGGATGGATTCGAGCTTCGCAGGCTCGGCAAGATGCCGGCGTTGTCTGAAGAACTGGTTCGCGCCAAACGCGGTGCTGAAGAGAAACGCTATCTGCGTCTGATGCAGCGCGATCGTGACTTGAGGCGGAGGGTTCTAGCGGGTGCGAAAAGCAGGAAATGCGCTTGCTCGCGAGTCTGGGTGAAAACCGACGATTAACCGCTCCTTTCAGTCGCGGCTGATTTTCGGTACCTCCACATATCAGTAACTTGTGCGAGCCGCGACCAGAGGGAGCGGTTAATATAGCGGGCTTTCACACAGACTCTGGCGGTCCTGGCTTTAGCTCGCGACGGTCGGAAACGTTTTTGAGATATGGTCGTGCCAAGTCAGGTTTTCTTCATCGACCAAGGCCCACACCAATCCCAAACCGGCTGAAACGACGCTCAGCAAGCTTGCGATCTGGCGCATGCCACGCTGATCGCGATCCGGCGCACGGCCGTCGAAATCCACCAGGCGCAGACCTGCAAAGCGCATGCCGGGCGAATCGCCATTCGCAAGGCACCACAGGGATCGATAGAACAGCGCCAGAAGCAACGCGACGCCCACGAAAAACGGCACATTTTGTTTCGTAAACGCCAGCACGCCGCCGGAGACGAAGAAGATCGCCAGGAACACGCCCACCGCGATGATCACCATGCTCGCATCGAACGCCGTTGCCAGCAAACGATGGGTCGGAAGCGCCACGGGCGCGTCACAGTAGATCACAGCCTCCACTTGCATCCCCAAGGGACTTCCGGCTGTGGAAATCGAGCTGTTGCTGTTTGTCCGAACTTCTCCGCGCAGGTTTGGCGGGTGGGCGGGAATTGCGACGGGAGTGTGCCGGTTCTTCACGGTCGCGCGGACGTATCGGGGTGAGCGTCGGAATTGGGATTACCTTAGGGACTCCGGATGCGTCTCGGAATAACGGTGGTTGATATCCTACGTTCTCAGATGGCGCCGGCCGCGGCGGCGCCATCGACTCACGAGATTGAAACTTTTCAAGAACCGGCCCCGTTGCCGACGCCAGCGGATACGGTTCCGGCGCGGGACGCGCGGCCGCCAGGTGCAAACGCCGTCCACAGCGGACGCAACGCCTCTCATCCGGCTCATTCCAAGCACGGCAATAGCGGCACTGAGTGTTCGGGTTGTGGCTTTCGCTTGACTGTGGCAAGGTCGCTCTGTTACGGTGCTCGGTTGAGCCTTTCTTTTGAATCTAAAGTGCGGCGTAGTACTTCTGCACTATACCTTCCTATCATATTCGGTAACATTTGTCACGAACTTTATTCAATTCGTGTCGATCTTTATGCTGCTTTGTTGCCTTAACTTAGGGGCCCAAATCTTCAGTCCTCCTTTACCTTCACCCTCCCAAACGCCCCAACCCAGCCCAAATGTAAATCAGAAACTTAAGATCGCGCGGGAAAATGGCCCCTCTCCCGATTAGACCTACGTCGATTCGATCACCCAGACGGTGGACGGTCCCGTGGAGGCATCTGCGCATGAACGCGCGCGTCGAAACCAGCGATATGTTGCTGCAAGCAGACGAGATCGACTATAACACCGACACCGACGACGTAGAGCTTCGCGGCAATGTCCATTACACCAACTACGTCAGAGGCGAGAAAGCTGGAGTGCGATCGAGCCGAAGTGAACCTGGACGACGACACCGGGCGGTTTTATAACGTCAAAGGAACCGCGATGTCGCAGGTCCAGGCCCGGCCGGGTCTGCTGACCACCCAGAATCCGTTCTATTTCGAGAGCAAATGGGCGGAGACGATTAAAGGACCACTACATTCTGCACGACGGATTCCTGACCGATTGCCTGATGCCCCGGCCGTGGTGGTTCCTGAAGGGACCTGAGTTCGACGTGGTTCCGGGCGAACACGCCATTGCGCGCCGATCATGGTTTTACCTCAGAAAGATCCCGCTGTTCTATACGCCGTGGTTTTACAAATCGCTTGAAAAGGAGCCGCGCAAGAGCGGCTTCCTGATTCCGGACGTCGGCAATAACTCGCTGCACGGAAAAATGGTCGGATTCGGATACTACTGGGCCATCAGCCGGAGCTTCGACCTGACCTATCTGGGGCAGTATTATTCGCTGGCGGGGCTGGCGAATCACGCCGAGTTGCGCGGCAAAATCAACGAAAAAACCGGCTTCGATCTGACCGTTTTCGGAATCAAAGACACGCAGCAGACGACTCCCGACGCCAGCGGATTCCGCGTTAACCTAAGCGCCAAGTCCGATTTGGGCGACGGCTGGGAAGCGCGCGGCGTGCTCGACTATTTGTCTTCCTTCCATTTCCTGAACCAGTTCACGCAGTCCTTTAACGAGGCGATTTTCTCGGAGACGCACTCGGTCGGGTTTGTGACCAAGCATTGGGGCGATTTTGGCGTGGACTTCCTGGCCCAGCGCGACGTTAATTTTCAATCCGTCACTACCCGGCGACACGGTGGAAATCCGCAAGCTTCCTTCCGCCGAGTTCACCGAGCGCGAGCACCAGTTGGATGTGGACGGCTTTCCGTTCTGGGTGTCCTTCGATTCGAGCGCGAGCCTTGCTGGATCGCAGCCAGCCGCAGTTTCAGACGCGCCAGTTTGTGCCGCGCCTGGATTTCGCTCCGCATGTCACCACGGCGTTCCGCTGGCACGATTTCCAGTTGATTCCGACGTTCGGCATTCGCGAGACGCAATACGGGTCGAGCATTCAGGACAATCTGGCCGCCGGCGAAGTGACGCCGACCCCGACGGTAAACAGCGCGAATCTGCTGCGCAGCGAGCGCGACGTGACCCTGGACCTGGTATTTCCCGCGCTGGAGCGGATTTTCAAATCTCCCGCGCCGTGGCTGGGGGAAAAGGTCAAGCACGTGATCGAGCCGCGGATTACCTACAAGTACGTCACCGGCATCGACAATTTCAACGACATCATCCGCTTCGATGAGAAGCGATATTCTGGCCAACACCAACCAGGTGGAGTTTTCGCTCACCAACCGTCTGCTCACCAAGGACAAGAACGGAACCGTCTACGATTTTCTGACCTGGCAGCTCCGCTACGACCGTTATTTCGATCCGACTTTCGGCGGAGCCGTGATCGCCGGGCAGCGCAACGTGATCGCGCCTGAGATCGACCTGGACGGGTTTGCGTTCCTGGACGGCCCGCGCCACTATTCTCCGGTTTCGAGCGTGCTTCGCGTGCAATCGCGGATCAACTTTCGAATGGCGAACCGATTACGATCCCCTGTATCACCGCATCACCAACAGCAGCGTCTCCGTCGACGGGCGCATCCAGAAGTATTTCTGGTCGTTGGGCCACACGCTTGGTGAGCGAGAATACCGTGCTGGAGCCGAGAGCGGATCAGATTCGCGGGCGGTTCGGTTACGGGAACCCCAACAGCCGCGGCTGGAACACGGGCGTCGACATCTTTTACGACCTCCGGCAGAGAAGGCTGGAGTTCTGGGACGCGCAGGTGACCTACAACACGGATTGCTGCGGATTCAGCGTTCCAATACCGCCGCTTCGCCGTGGGAGTCGATCGACTACAGCCAGGATGGAGGCCGCTTTTGCGATCTCGAACATCGGCACGTTTCGGGACGCTCAAGCGGCAGCAGAGTATTTTCTAGCTCGCGAACGATCGCTGACGAGCCGGTGTCAAAACCGACGCTTACCTGCCAGTCGCGGCTCCGAGTCGGCGCGTCCACATATCAGCAACTTATGCGAGCCGCGACCACAGGAAGCGGTTAATATAGCGGATTTTCACACGGACTCTTACGCGCGCGGCTCCGCTAGTCGGCGACGATTGGTTACTCCCGCTCCAGCCAGCTGATGTCGTAATTGGAGGGCCGCCGCTTCCTGCCGTCGCAGGCTGGCTGAAGCGAACAGATCGATAGGGACAGAGGGATCTTCAGCGTTGTTTACGATTCGGATTTTGCAGGAGCGGCCGGTTTCGATTCAGTCTTGGTTTCGGCAGGCTTCGAATCCGAAGACGACTCAGATTTCGTGTCCGAAGTTTTCTCAGACTTCTTTTCGCCGTCTCGCTTCGCGAAGAGGACGCCTTTAGCGTAATCGGTTACGTACCAGCCGCTGCCTTTGAACTTCAACGCGGACGTGGATACCAGTTTTTCCAGCTTTCCGCCGCAATCCTCGTGTACTTCGAGCGGAGCGTCGGAAAATTTCTGAATCACTTCGAGCGTCTTGCCGCAAGTCGAGCAGCGGTACTCGTACAGTGGCATCGGATTACTGCGGCTTCATCACGGTGATGATCGCCTTCTTCATGATCTCATCCGGTCCCGGCTTGGGCTGAGGCTCGGCTGAGTCGATGTCGTCGTCGGTCCCGCCATCGGTCGCGGCGGCGGTCTCATCCTGAAGGACGTTGGGAGTGACGCCGTTGTCCTGAATTGCCTTCCCGTCGGGCGAATAGTATTTCGCGACCGAAAGAATCACGGCGCTGCCATCATCCATGGTGACGGCTTTGCGGATGGCGGCGTCGCCGTAGGTATGTTCGCCAACCACTGAAGCGCGCCGTCCCAGCAGCGCCGCCGCGGCGATTTCCGCCGGGCCCGCCGTGCCGCGATTCACCATCACCACCAGCGGCAGCTTGGTGATCGCCTTGGAAGCGTTGGCCTGCGAATCCTCGCGGCTGACTTTCTGGCCCTGAATGTAAGTGATCAGCCCTTTATCCAGGAACAGATTCGCGACCGCGACCCCTTCGTCCATATCGCCGTGCGAGCAGTGCCGCAGATCCAGGATCAGCCGCTTGGCGCCCTGCTTTTCCAGGTCCGCGACCTTGGCTGCGATTTCGGCGGCGCGGCCGTGAGCCAGCGAGTACGTCTGGATCACGCCGATCGGCTCCGGTCCCTGATCCGTCACCAGTTTGCCGCTTACCGGCGGATATAACAAGATTGGCGCGAGTCAGCGTGATCTTCTGCGGTTCCGATTTGCGGACGCGCAGCACGCTTACCTCGATCGTCGAGCCGCTGTCGCCGGCCAGCAGCATTTCCGCGAACGCCAGCGGCATGTCGCGCGTGGAGACATTGTTTACGGATTCGATCACGTCGCCGGTTCCGAGTCCGGCTTTAGCCGCGGGCGAGCCGGGAAGGGCATCCACCACGCTCAGATATCCGAAGCGCCGCGAGAGCACCAGGCCCACGTCGGCCTTCACGGATTCCTTCGACTTCAGATATTGCTTGTATTGATCGGCATTGAGGTAGCTGGCATAGGGGTCGAGCGACTCCAGCATGCCGTTGATGGCGCCTGCCGTCACGGCCTTCATGTCCGGCTCCTCGACGTAGTCCGCCTTGATGCGCGACAGAACTTCGCTGTACACGCCGAGATGATTATAAGGACTGTCAGCGGAAGCGCTGCGCCCGCGAACGGCGCCGAATAAGAGCAAAAGAACAACGCAGGTCGACGATGCGACCACGGCAAATTGGAAACGACGATTCATAGCCGGATCAGGCCTCTATGGTCAGGATACCAGAGCCGGTCGGATCGTGCCGGAGGCAGCCGGACTCCTTGCGAGTCTGTGTGAAAACCGACGATAACCGCTCCATGCAGTCGCGGCTCGTTAACGCTGCTGAAATTCAGCGGCTTAACGAGCCGCGACCACAGGGAGCGGTGGGTCGTCACTTTTCAAGCAGAATCCTCTGGCGGCCGGCCGCAGATCGCTCGCAATTTCGGCTTCAGGGACTGAAATAGCGCCGCCATGGGAGATCCCACGACCAGGAAAAGAGCCAAGTGCTTCAGCGCGATCATCCCGACGGTGACCGCTGCCGCAGTTCCGGTCGCCATTGGTATCGACCGGAAAACAGCGAGCATCGCACTACCGCTCGCGAATCCAGCGGCTCCGAGGATCAGCCACTTGCGGGTTCGCCGCACCCTCTAAACGCCGAGAACTTCACCGAGCGCGCCGCGGAACTTCGCCATTTCGGCATCGGTTCCGATGGTGATGCGCATCATTTGCGGGTACGCGGGGAACAGACGCCCGACCGCCACGCCTTTGGCAAGCATCGCCGGACCCAGATCCTTGATGTCGCGCTTCGCGTCGAACATCACGAAATTCCCTTCGGAGGGAATGTAGCTCAGGTTCTTCGATTTGAGCCACGCGCACAGTTCGTTGCGCGTGCGGGTCATCTTTGCTTTGCGCTCATCCAGGAACTTGGGTCCCAGATCCATCGCGGCCGAGACTCCGTGGGCGCTGACCACGCTGATCAACGGCATTGCGGAACGGCGACATTTTCTGAATCAGCTCCGGGCGCGCAGCCACGTAGCCGACTCGCAACCCGGCCATTCCATAGATTTTCGAGAAGGTCCGCATGGCCAAGACGTTCTTGGTGCCTTCGTGAACGTACTTCATCGCGCTTTCCGTCTCGGGCGACGTGTTGAAGTGGAAGTACGCTTCGTCCACCAGCAGAATCGTGTTGGCGGGCAGATTCGCCACCACCCACGCGAGATCCTGTTTGGGCGTGATGTTTCCGGTCGGGTTATTCGGGTTGCAGATGTAGATCAACCCGCCGCCCGCCTTGGAGGCTTCGGCCACCATGCGTTTCACATCGGCGGTGTGGCTGGAGGTCAGCGGAATCTTCACCAGCGCGTGGCCCTTCGCCTCAGTCAGCTCCGGTCCCGCTTCAAACGTGGGCCATCCGCAGATGAAAGGATGCTTCGGCGACGTGAACGCTTCCACCGCGCAGTGCAAAGTTTCCGTGGAACCTTCGCCAATCAGAACCTGATTGGCGTTGAGCTTTTCAAGGTTGGCGACGCTCTGATAGAAACCCGGGAACTCGGAGAAGTGGTAGCGGTTGGTTTCCCCCACCACGCGCGTCATCGCCTGCACGGCCGCGGCCGGCGGGCCTTCCGGAAATTCATTGCCGTTCAGCCAGACCGTTCCTTTAGGAGCCGGAACATTCATGGCGTCCACGGCGGCGCGCTGTGCGAACGCGTATTCAGTGAAGCCGGCGGCAACCAGCCCGGCGAATCCTCTGCGAGTGAGCATCAGAACCTCCTCAGCAATTCTACACAATTACGGATCACAGTTTCACAGGCATGACACACGTTAACCCACGCACTTGAATAATATATATATTCTATGATATATATATTCGTCAATGACTAAGGCCGAAAACTTCTTGCCGCTCAAGACCAATTGGTTCCACATTCTCCTGTCGCTCGCCGGCGGGGAACAGCATGGCTATGGGATCATGCAGGAAGTTTTGGAGCGGACCGGCCGCAAAGTCCGGCTGTGGCCCGCGACGCTGTATGGATCTCTGAAGCGGCTGATCGAAGCGGGGTTGATCGAGGAATCGAGCGAGCGCCCGGCCGTCGAGTTTGACGACGCGCGGCGCCGCTACTATCGTCTGACGCGCCTGGGGCGTCGCGTGCTCGACGCGGAAAGCGAGCGCTTGCAGGAGCTGGTTCACATCCTGCAAGCCAAGCGTGGAATGGAGACTACATAAATGCCTACGATTGCGATGCGGCTGTATCGCCGATTGGCGCGAGCCTTCCCGCACGAATTTCAGATCGTATACGGAACTGACGTGATCCAGCTTGGCGAAGATGTGGTCGACGATGTGTACCGCCAGCACGGCGTCTTCGGATTGCTGCGCCTGATCGTGGACATTGCCGTGCGCGTTCCGGTCGAATATCTCGCGGAGATGCGGCGGGATCTGGCCTACGCTTTTCGAACGCTCTGGAAATCGCGCGGATTCGCGGCGGTCGGAATTATTTCCCTGGGGCTGGGAATCGGCGTCACGGCCACCTCGGCGACTCAATTCTTCACAATGATCCTCAAGGATCTTCCCGGCGCTCGCGACCCGGATCGCCTGGCGATGATCGGAGCCGCTTCTTATCCATATTTTGAGCACTATCGCGACCAGCACGATCTGTTCGCCGGCGCAGCCGCGTTCAAGAGTGCGGTTCCCTTCAACATTTCGCTTCAGGGCGCGACCGCCAAGGCAGAGCGGATATTCGGACAAGTGGTCTCGCCGGAATATCTTTCGGTGCTTGGCGTTACTCCTGAGCGCGGGCGCCTGTTCGACGCGGAAATCGATAAACCAGGCGAAGCGCCGGTGGTTTTCATTACCGACCGTTTCTGGCGCAGCCGGATGAACGCCGACCCGGAGGCCGTCGGCCGCACGATTCGCGTGAATGGCCAGACCGCCACGATCATCGGCATCGGTCCCAAGGATTTTCTCGGCGTCGTGCCGATCATGTCGGCAGAGATCTTCGTGCCGACCACGGCTCCGGCCAGCATGGTTCCGGAGTTGTCCGGCGATATCGTTCACAAGAATGAGAAAGCGTTCGGCGCTCTGGTGCGGCTGGCGCCCGGTGTTTCGATCTCGTCCGCGGAGGCAGGTGCGGATGCTCTGACGCGGCAATGGGACGAGGAGACCCTCGATCCCGCGCGAAACGTCAAGGGCCGGCGCGTGCAACTGATTCCGGCGGGCAAGATCCTGCCGATCCCGCGCGAGATGATTCCGGTGATGTATGGATTCACGGCGGTGCTGAACGGATTGATCATCGCCATCGCTTGCATGAACCTGGCGAACATGCAACTGGCCCGTGCGGCGGCGCGGCGACGCGAAGTGGCCATCCGGCTGTCGATGGGCGCCAGCCGCTTCCGTCTGATTCGCCAACTGCTGACCGAAAGCGTGCTGCTGGCGCTGGCCGGGGGCGCCGCCGGCCTGGCGTTCGCTTATTGGGCCACCAACGAGCTCAGCAAAATGCGCCTGCCCGCGGCGATTCCCATACATCTCGATATGCACCCGGACTGGCACGTCCTGGCGACCACGTTGCTGCTGTCGATGGTGGCGGGTCTCGGGTTCGGGTTGGCGCCCGCGCTGGCTTCCACCCGCACCGAACTGGCCTCGACCCTCAAGGAGGGCAATGTGGCCCAGATGCGCGGATACCGCCGCTTCGGCATGCGGAACGTGCTGATGGTGTGCCAGGTGGCGGGATCGCTGACGCTTCTGCTGATTGCCGGCTTCATGGTGCTCGGATTCCAGAAAACCAACAAGGTCGACGTTTCGTTTGACGGACGTAACATGGTCCTGTTCGCCGTCGATCCGGTGCGGGATGGCTATTCGAGCGACCGTGTCGCGAACCTGTTCGACAATCTGCGCGACCGGCTGAAGACGGTTTCCGGTGTGCGGGACATCGTGGTGTCGGAGGCGACTCCGTTTTCGGCGCAGCTTGGAGGTTCAGTGCTGAGCGCTCCGGGCGAAGCGGGAATGTCCGACCAAGTGGTGCGCGGCGTGGCCAGGAACATAATCGGAGCGAACTTCTTTGCCGCGATCGACGTGAGCATGCTGGAGGGTCGCGAATTCGACGATCGCGACCAGCGTTTGGATCCCGCCAAGACGCCCGGCAAGAGCATCGCCCTGCCCGCGATTATCAACGAAACCGCGGCGCGCGCGTTTTTCGGAAGCCGCGATCCCGATGGGGCGCCGCATTTCCGAGACCGGAAAATCGTATGAAGTCATCGGAGTGGTGAAGGATCTTTCAGCGCCGATGAGCCAGACTTCAACGGGACAGCAAGTTTCCGCGGTTCCGGTTCTTTACCTGCCGCTGACGCGCAGCGACTTTGCGTCTCCGCCCCTGGGCGGGATGACGGTGATCGTGCGCATGAACGGGCAGGGCGGGCCGGCTTCGGCGGCCGACGTGATGCAGGGCGTGCGGCGCGAGGTCGCCGCTGTCGATCCCAATCTGGCCATCTTCAATCTCCGCACGCTGGCGGAAGACGTGGATGACGCCACGTCGTATCTGCGCATCTCGTCGGTGATCTACGGCGGAATCGGGACCTTTGGACTGATTCTGGCGGCGACGGGCCTCGCCGGAGTCACAGCCTATTCCGTGGCGCGGCGGCGCAAAGAGATCGGCATCCGGATGGCGCTGGGCGCGCGCAAAGGACAGGTGCTGCGGCTGGTGCTGCGCGAAGGCGGCGCCCTGGTGGCCATCGGATCGGTACTGGGACTCGCGGCAGCTTTCGGGATTTCGCGCGGGTTGAGCGCGTTGACCAATATGTTCGGACAGGCGTTTGGCGCCAGCGCGCACGATCCCAGGCTGGTGTTCGGCGCGCCGTTGCTATTGGCCGGGCTCGCGATGCTCGCCTGTTATCTGCCGGCGCGCAAATCGACACAGATCGATCCGCTAAAGGCTCTGCGCGAAGAATAAGATCGTATGGCCTCGCAACCCCAGGCCAGTCTGCGCGCCGGAACATTCAAGGTGAGCCTGCCGGTGGCGTATCTGCTTCGGTTGGTTTTGATTGGCATCGTGGGAGGGATTGTGTATCTGAGCCCGCCGTTGAAAAACTGGCCCAAATGGGTTTCGGCGTTGGGATGGGTTGCGTTTTCCATGTATTGGAGCGCCGCAGCGAGAAACTCCGCCGCCGCCAAGAGCTCGGAAGCGACGGAATCGCGGCGGGTCCATGAAGTGCTGGTGAACGTCGGGCTGTTTCTGCTGTATCTCCCAGTTCCGGGATTCCGGCAGAGCTTTCTGCCGCCGTCGGCTGCCTGGATTCCGGCGGGATTGGCGATGCAGGCCTCGTTTTTCGGGCTCGCGGTGTGGGCGCGGCGCCATCTCGGCAGCAACTGGAGCGGGCGGATCGAGATAAAAATGGACCACGAGCTGGTACGGTCCGGTCCTTACGGGCTGCTGCGGCATCCGATCTATACGGCGATGGTGGGGATGTACGTTGGGACGGCGCTGATGGTGGGGCAGATGCATTCTCTGGCAGGGGTCGCCATGGTGCTGGTCGCGTATTGGCGCAAGGTTCGGATGGAAGAAGCGAAAATGCGCGAGGCGTTTGGGTCGAAGTACGACGACTACCGTCGCGCCACATGGGGCGTGGTTCCAGGCTTGTTCTGAATTCAGCGCACCGCTTCGAACGCCATCGCTTCCCACGAATTGATTAACCAGGAATCCGATCCACGATCTCTGATCCGGAATTCCGCCTCTTCAAACACGGGATCGGTCTTCTCCCCGATGCGGTACTCGGTGATCTGCTTGAATCCTGCCAATTCGAGAGATTTCCTGAGCGTAGCTGGGTCGTAGAGGAATTGATGGCCAAATTCGCGGACTTGCCGGTTCAATATGTAAGCCCCGGGCGTGGGAGTGACCGGCCAGCCATTGCGGCGCAATTTCGCCTCGATGAATCGCTGTGCGTCGGCGTCGATATCGCCCGAGAGCAACCGTACGTATTTCGCGAGGTTCGGCGTAATAGTGCGAATTTTCCCGCCCGGCGCAAGCACGCGATAGCATTCCTTGAGCATGGCAACGCCGCCTTCCCAGGGGACGTGTTCAATGACGTGCTCGCTGAAGACATATTGAAATGACGCGTCCGGGAACGGATAGCGACCGGTGGCGTCCAGAAACAATTCCTTGCTGTCGGGATCGATATCGGTGTTCAGCCAACCTTCGGGATCGTTGCCGCCGGCTCCAAGCTGTAACTTGCGAACCGCGTGCGACGCGAGGTATTCGCGCACGACACCCGGATCCTTGAAGCCGCGATAGGTCCGGAAGACGACGGTTTGGGCTGCCTGCCAGGTTTGGTAAGCGGGCTTCGCGATGCTGGCGATGCCGCGATTCGCACGCGCGGCTTTTCTCAAATAGCCGGTGGCGGCCAACGCAACGAACGCGGCCAGCAGCAATAGGAGCCACAGCCGCTTCGACCTGGTAAGCTTCACGGGCCGCTAGAACCCGCCGCGCGGGCGATATCCCGGGCGGCATTGCACGCGATACTTCTTGCCCGCGTCCGACAGCACTTCCACCGTGATTTTGCGGAACCCTTCGTTCGGGTTCGGCTGCGGATAGTACGTCACCGTGTAGGAATTGCCCAGATCCTCGCGGATGGTCTCGAACGCTTCCACCTGCTTCTGCCAGGTCTTGGCGAAGTACGATTTTCCGCCGGTGCGCGTCGAGATGCGCGTGAACACGCTCGACGAAATGGGGTCCTTGTTCACTTCGTTGGTGGAGATCACGTAAATCGGAATGCCTTCGTCCTCGGCCACGGCCCGCACATCGGCCGGCGCCACCATGCTGGCGTTGTCGGGACCGTTCGAGAACACGATCACCACTTTGCGCCCGGGCACTTTCGCCGCGTCGCGCAGCGTCAGCAGCAGGCAGTTGTATAGCGCCGAATCGTCGCCCGCCACCGCTTTGCGCAAGCCGAAAATCGCGTCGTTGCGTTCATGGCTGAGCGGCGCCGCGCGCGTTCAAGTTGCGGCTGTAAGTGTATACGGCCACCGAATCCGCGCGGTCCAGCCCGCGAATGAAATCGGCGATGGCGTCGGAGGCGTACACGAAGCCGCGATACATGATAGTTGCTGGTGTCGAACAGCACGAAGACGTTGGTGCCGACGAACGCGTCGTCGGTGCGCGCCACTTCGCCGCCCTTTTCGGCCTCGGGCGGCGGGTGCGATCGCCTTCATGCGTGCCGTCCTCCGCGATCTGCACGGGCGGCTTGTTGCCTTCGGCGAAGGTCGACAGCTTTTGCGGGATTCCGTCTTCCAGAATCCGGAAATCCTTTGGTTTCAGACCGTTGATGTAGTGGCCCTTGTTGTCGGTGACCTGAAAGCTCAACACCACCATGTCCACTTTGACGCGGAACGTCGGCCGGTCCTGCGCGCCTACCTGCACGAAAGCGAGTGCCGCCAAAACGGTTATGAGAGCCAATCTGCGAATCAAAGTGGTTCCCCCCGAAATTAGTTATCTGCCGCCGCCATCTGCTTGCGAGCCTTCTGCCGCACCTCGTCCCCCACCAGGCGCAAAGAGCGCAACAGCGCCGGCCAATCCTCCAGGTGCGTGGCGAAAATCCGTTCCACGGTCTGCTGGGTCCACTCCGGAATCAGAACGTTCAACTCCGCGGGCCGCACGTGGATTTCATCGGCCAGCGCGGCGTAATACAGCAGGTTCGATTCCCAGCTCTCCGCCAGAATCCGGCTCGAATATCCCATCAAGGTCGGAAACGTGCGCAGATTCAGCAGCTCGGGCTGATAGGAATTGGCGAGCGTCGGCTTGGGCGTGCCGAACGTGCGCGAGATCGCCTGTTCGCTCAACGCGCGGGCCGCTTCCGCGGCCAGTCTGCGAATATCGTCCGCCAGCGGCGAATCGTGATCCTTCGCCGGACATGTCGATCGCGCCAGCAGATACATCTCCGACGGCACGACATTCTCCTCGCGCCGAGCGCAGGTCGCCCGCCGCCAGATACTGTTGCAGCTTCTTCGATCCGCACCGGCGGCGCGTAGCGGTCGAGCGACGCCAGCACTTCCCTGCGCCGGTTCGCGTCCAGCACGCTTTCCGCCAGCAGCGTCTCGGCGTACGCCATGTGCATCCCGACCCAATGCAACTGCACCGGCGTCACGTTCCACCAGCGCGGGATTACCGCGCTCAGGATCATCTGCGGAACCAGATCGCCCCAGATCAGCGCTTGCTCGCGCGTGGGAATCAGAAAATTCTGCTCGCCTTCGGCCAGCGCGTAGGGCAGCGACGCGAGCGATCCCACCAGCCGCCCGCCGGCGTTCGCCGGCCAGCCGGTGCCGAACACCTCGGTCTGCTTCCAGGTTTGATTGGCCGCCTGGATGCCGATAAAATCGTGGCTGCGAACGAACAGCGGATTGGTGCGCAACACCTGCGCACCCGGCGGAGCGTAGTGAATGTAGTTGAAGCCCACCAGCGTGTCGCGCAGGAACGGAGCCAGATTGCCGCGCAGCTCCTTCAGCTTCTTGGCGTCGTTGGCGGATTTTTCGATGGCCGCGCGCAGATTCAGCTTCCGCTGCGCCTCCACATGCTTGTCGGTCCAATAGCCGAACGACATCGAGTTCTTCTCGGTCGTCGTCAGGGTGTTTCGCGGCAACTGAATCTCGGAGATCCGCGACGCCAGCTTGCCCGCGAGCGCGGTGTTCAGCTTCTCGCCTCGCTGCACGCTTTCCAGGTTGTCGGCCAGATCGAACAGCGTCGACAAGCGAGACCAGCTTCTGCGCCTCGAAGATGCGGATCATGTCCTCGACGATCTGCTGGTGCGTGTCCGAGCCGTCGTCCGTGGCGGTTCCCGCCAGCAGGTCCATCATGCGATCCTGCGCCGGAACATTCTCGGGGGAATGCGTGGCTTTCAGCAGAAGCCTCACGCCGGCGCGGCCGCCGTCGAAAATATCGCGTTCGCTCTGAATTTTGCGCGAACGGCGTCAGCATTTCCGCCAGCGTCGCGTCGGACGCCGCTTCGGGAATCGACTCCCTGCCGCACGAAGATCTGCCACAGCCCGGTCAACGCCTGCATGGTGCCGGCCGCATCGGCTCTCAACGCCAGATCGCGGATGCTGTTGATGCGCGTGAATGGTGTCCAGGAACTGCATGACGGTCTGATCGGTCAGCGACGGCGCTTCCGAGAACAGCGGATATTGCGCGTTCAGAGTCCGGTATTCGCGCGCCAGCCGGTCCACCGTGGCCACTTCCAGCGGCTTGGTGCGATTGCGCTCCACGTCGCTCAACGCCATGAAGATCTTCAGCGGCTCGTTTTCGACCGATCTTGCGGACAACCCGAACAGCGCTTCGAGCACGTCGTCGGCATCCTTCCAGTGCGGGCGCGGCATGGGTGAGCTTGGCGTCGTATTTGCCCGCGGGATGATTGACGAACAGGTTCTTCCAGACTTCCAGGCTGCCGGGCAGGTGCGGCTTGCCGTTCGGATCCAGGCGCAGCCGCGTGGTCAGCAGCAGCATGTCGGTATTCGACCGGAACACCGGCCGCGCCGGGCCTGGGCTGGTCACCCGTCCGCGAATCGCCGCGTAAAATCGCTTCAGCCGCTCCGGATCGGTGAGATAATCCTTCACCGGACCGTTGATGCGCGCGAGCGCGTCATAATAGCTGGCCAGCCAGCCGTCGTCGCGCGCCAGCAGCTGTTCGAAGAACACCGCGCCTTTGTCGGTTCCCGCTCCCGCCAGGTCGGCCCAGGCTTTGTCGGTGCGCGCGCCGCCGGGGACCACCGCTTTGCCGTCGCGAATCTGGAACATGCCTCCGAAAAAGTCGAGCACGTGGGCGTAAATCTTCAGGCGCGGCGCCGGAATTTCCGCGCGCAGCACGTCCGCCGTGTCCGGATCCAGTTTGCCGAGCCCCAGGTACAGCCGGCATAAGGACGGATCGGAAAGAAAGTAATCGATGAACTCGCCCGGCGCTTTTGTCCTTCGCCGATTGCCAGTATTCCACCTTATAAAGGACCGGAATCCGCGCGCGGGTGATAGTCGAGCGTAAACGGCCGGTTGGTGCGCAGCGCCTGTTCGAGCTCCGCCAGCGGGAATCCCGAATCGATGGTCAGAAACGCGCGCGAAGCGTTGACGGTTTCGAGCACCACGTCCGATCCGCAGCCGCCGCGCATCCGGTAGCCCAGCACCCGCAGCAAGTCGCCCGGTCTCGGTCGAATCGCAGGTTTGAATCTTGAGGATCTTCTGGTCGCCGCTCAGCCGCTCCAGCTCGCGCGCCTGGGAAAGATAGCGCACCACCAGCTTCAGGTATTCGGTCTGCTCCAGCGCTTCATTCGAGCTGGCGGCCTGATATCCATTGGTGACCACGTTGCGCGCCAGGGCGACCAGGAGATCCTCGGGCTTCAGGTCCGGCGCCAGCGCGGCCATGCGCGCGAAGCTGCGCAGCGGTCCGGGAATTTCGATAAAGTTCTGAGCCGGGGGCACAGTGGCGGCTTGCTCCGGCATCGCCAGACCGGACCCTCCGGCGGCGCGATACGCTTCAATGTGTTTGGTCGCGGAGGCCGTGTCGCCCGCGATCAGATCGAGAATCGCTTCGCGGCGCGCGATGGCAGCGCGCTGCTCGCGCTGGGGCCTTGGACCGGTCCAGAGCCTGCGCCAGCTTGGCGTAGACCTCGCGCGCGGCGGGATCGCGATGACGGTCCAGAAACTCGGCGTAGGCGCGCAGCGCCGCGGCATCGTTCGGCGCCGCTTCCACCGCTTTTTGAAGCCGGGCCTGCGCCTCGACCGCCTCGCCCTTGTCTCGAGCTGCCATGCTTCGCCGCCGAGATCCTGCGCGGCACTCCCCTGCGCCGGACCCAACGCTGTTACGCACAAAGTGCATAACACCCCAAAGAGTCGCATCACCACTTGACTCCTCCACTTGGCTTTATACTGTATCACTTTGTCGGCTGCCTCAAGAAGGACCCCTTAGCCCCGGCATTCCGTCCATCAAGGTCCATATACTATACCTGTCCCAATGGCTATAATCTCGAAGAGTCGTAACTTATTTCAGCCAAAAACAAACAGGAGAAACACTTGCATATGAAAAAGCTGGCCATGAAAAAACACGCCTTGAGATTCGGACCTTGGGTAGCGCTGCTGGCGCTCGGCACCATTGCGACGCCGCGCTATGCCAACACCGCGCCTCCTCCTGAACCGCATCCGCACATTCAGGCCGCGGTCGCCGAGCTGCGGGAAGCGCGGAACGAACTGCAACACGCCGCGCACGATTTCTGCGGACATCGCGCCGATGCGTTGCGGGACACGCAGGTCGCTCTGAACCAGCTCCAAAAAGCGCTCGAGTGCGCGTAAATGCTGACGCTAGCGCCTCCCATGAGATGGACCCGCCGGACCAGGCGTACTGTTTCCTGCTAAGCTCGTACTAGGTTGTTCATATGATCCTTCGGATCAGGTTTGCCCAGGGGCCGGCCGATTCAGCGAAAACAGGGCAAGAACCGCCATGTCGCGCTGGCGCTCGGCTCGCTCCTCACGCCGCTGGCGTTGATGGCTTACGTGCTGGGACTGTGGCGGCTCGCCTCGGACATGGGGATGGCCGGCGCGTTCGTCATCACGGGCGTATTCTCACACTGGCAGATCTGGATGGCGATCGGCGGGCTGTTGCAACTCTTCGCCTGGGTACTGAACCGCTACGGATACTTCGCCGATTTTCAGATGCCTCGCGTGCTGATGTTCCATCAAAGGCCGCCCCGAAGCGCAGTTCTTCCGCGTCGCAAGATCAGCACGCGCTAGAACCGCTTGCTGGCGCGCGCGAAAACCGACCATTAACCGCTCCTTGCAGTCGCGGCTCGGGGTCGTGCGCCTCCGCATATCAGCAACCCATGCGAGCCGTGACCAAAGGGAGCGGTTAATATAGCGGGTTTTCACACACGCAAAACCAAATTCAGGCTTCCGATGGTTGCGGCGCTACGCTTGCGCGGCGAGTCCGCGCGCGCATCGCTTCCCAGCGCAGCCGCATCCGGTCGAGATACAAATATACCACCGGAGTCGTGTACAACGTCAGCGCCTGGCTGAATACCAATCCTCCGACGATCGCCATTCCCAGCGGACGCCGCATTTCCGATCCCTCGCCGTGCCCTAACGCCAGCGGCAGCCCGCCCAGCAATGCCGCCATGGTCGTCATGGTAATCGGCCGGAACCGCAGCACCGCCGCTTTGTAGATCGCCTTTTTCGGGATCAGGCCCTCCGTGCGCTCGGCCTGGATCGCGAAATCGATCATCATGATCGCGTTCTTTTTCACGATGCCGATCAGCAAGATGATTCCGATCAGTGAGACGACGTTCAGCTCATTGCCGGTCACCATCAGCGCCAGCAATGCGCCCACTCCGGCCGACGGCAGAGTGGACAGAATCGTCAGCGGATGAATCAGGCTCTCATACAACACGCCCAGCACGATGTACACCGTCACCAGCGCCGCCGCGATCAGAATCGGCTCGCTCGAAAGCGCGTCCTGATAGGCCTGCGCGGTGCCCTGAAAACTTCCATGCATCGACGACGGCAATCCCATGTCCCGCTCCGCCTGCTCGATCACCGGGACTGCCTGGCTCAGCGAGGTTCCTAGCGGCAGGTTGAAGGAGATGGTTACCGACGGGAACTGGCCCTGATGATTCACTCCCAACGCCGTGTTGCTCGGCACATATCTCGCGATGGCGCTCAACGGGACCTGCTGTCCGCCGTTGCCTTTGACGTACAGGAATCTCAACCCGTCCGGGTTCTGCCAGAACTGCGGGTCCACTTCCATCACCACGTGATACTGATTCAACTGCGTGTACATCACCGACACCTGCCGTTGTCCGAAGGCGTCGTACAGCGTGTTGTCGATGGATTGCGCGGAAATTCCCATTCGCCCCGCGGTCACGCGGTCTATCTCCAGGCCGGCCTGCAATCCCCGGTCCTGCTGATCGCTGTTGACGTCGGCGAGCTCCTGCAGCGTCCGCAGTTTCTGGAACACTCGCGGAGCCCAGTCGTTGAGTTCGGTCACCGAATCCGATTGCAGCGTGTACTGATACTGCGCTCCGCTCGATCGTCCGCCGATGCGGAGGTCCTGCACGGCTTGCAGATAGAGGCTTACGCCGGGAACGCGCGCCAGCCTTGGGCGCAACCGCGCGATCACTTCATCGGAGCTCATCTTCCGCTCAGCCAGCGGCTTAAGCGTGATATTCAGGCGGCCCTGATTCAGCGCCGACCCGCCCCCGCCCCCTCCGCCCCCGCCCACGTAGGCATTCAGCGTGTCCACCGCCGGATCGTCCACGCAGATCCTCAACAGTTGCTCCACGCGATTCCGCATCGCCTGGAAGGACGTGGACTGATCCGCGACGATGGTACCGGACAGGCGCCCCACATCCTGCTGCGGGAAAAATCCCTTGGGAATGATGATGTACAGATACACGCTAAGGGCGACGGTCGCCAGCGTGACTGCCAGTGTCAGCGGCTGATGGTCCAGCACCCAGGCCAGCGATCTCGCATAGCCCCGGCGCAGCCATTCCACCGTATCGCCGCTCCAGCGATACAGAAAATTGTGTTTCTGTTTCTCGTCCTGGCCCGCCAGACGCGCGCACATCATCGGCGTCATGGTCAGTGAAATACACAGCGATAAGGCGATCGCCACCGACAGCGTGATCGCGAATTCGCGGAACAGACGGCCCACGATGCCGGGCATCAGCAGGATCGGAATGAATACCGCGATCAGTGAAATGCTGATCGACACCACCGTGAATCCGATTTCAGCTGAGCCTTTCAGCGCGGCTTGCATGGGCGACATGCCGTGTTCGGTATGCCGCGAAATATTCTCGATCACCACGATCGCGTCGTCCACTACGAATCCGGTCGCGATCGTCAGCGCCATGAGCGATAAGTTGTCGACGCTGTATCCGAACAGGTACAGAAGACCGAAGGTGCCGATCAGCGAGGTCGGCACGCAGATGCTCGGAATCAGAGTCGCCCTGACGCTGCGCAGGAAGATGAACACCACCATGATCACCAGCGAGATCGAGATGGACATGGTCCGCTGCACGTCTCTTACCGAGGCGCGAATGGTGGTGGTCCGGTCAGCCAGCACATGCATTTGGATCGACGCCGGGATGGACGCTTTGAGCAGCGGCAGGATCGCCCGCACGCTGTCCACCGTTTCCACGATATTGGCGCCGGGCTGGCGATTGATGTACATCACCACCGCGGGTTTGGTGTCGACATACCCGACGTTGCGCAGATCCTCGACGGAATCTACCACCGTGGCGATATCGGAGAGAACCACCGGCGCGCCGTTCCGGTACGCCACCAGTAGATTGGCGTAATCCTTCGCCTTCAGCAACTGGTCTGTGGTGGTCAAAGTCCAGGAGGTGGTGTTATCGGCCAGGTTTCCTTTGGGGCTGTTGACATTGGCCGCCGAGAGCACCGCGCGGACATCTTCCAGGCCGAGGCCGAAGTTATTCAGAATCGACGGATTGACTTCCACCCGCACGCCGGGTAGAGAGCTGCCGCCGACAAACACCTGTCCTACGCCCTTCACCTGCGCGATCTTCTGCTGCAAAATGGTCGACGCCGCGTCGTACATCTGACCCGAAGTCATGGTGTCCGAGGTCAGCCCGAGCATCAGAATCGGAGCGTCGGCGGGATTCACCTTGCGCCAGTACGGGTTTCGCGGCAGATTTGCGGGAAGCTGCCCGCGCGCCGCATTGATGGCGGCTTGGACGTCGCGCGACGCGGCGTCGATGTTCCGGTTCAGATCGAACTGGAGTGTAATGCTGGTCGAGCCGAGCGTGCTCGACGACGTCATTTCATTGACGCCGGCGATGCGGCCGAATTGCCGCTCGAGAGGCGTCGCTACGGAAGAGGCCATGGTTTCCGGACTCGCGCCCGGAAGACTGGTGTTGATCGAAACCGAAGGGAAATCGATCTGCGGCAGCGGCGCAACGGGCAGGAAATTATACGCAACCCCGCCCGAGATTCCCAGCGCAACCGTCAGCAGCGTAGTCGCCACGGGCCGCTGTATGAATGGCGTAGAAATGCTCATGGATGCAGAAATTGCTTGACTCAGAGTATCACGCGGCTTGTTTTTGGCGCACTGCATAACGGCACATGCGTCAATTATGACCCGCGCAACTCGCTGAGCAACGCCGTATCCACCTTACTTTTCACGGTTCTACGGTCGATCCGCAGGCGCCGAGCGGTCTCTTCATAACTGCCCGTCCGGCTGTAAACGATGGTTGCGTAGCGCGACAGCAGTTCCTCTGCGGTCAGGCGCCCGTGTTGAAAATCGTCCGCGGCCTGATCGAGCACGCCCGGCTTGACTGCCTTTGATGGCCGGTAATCCCGCCGAATCAGGACGTTACGGATGCACTGATCGAGCTCGCGATAGTTTCCAGGCCACCCATAATCGCGGCCCAGATTTTTCTCGACCCATCCGGTGACGTCGCCCGCCAACTCCTCTCCCTCCGCTCCTGCGATCCGGCGCGACATATATAGGATCAAATCGTCCAGTACCCGCGGCGAATCGGCGAGCTGATCGGCCAAGGACGGCGTGGCGATCTGGTCCGAACACAAGCGGTAATACAAATCTTCCCGAAATTCGCCTTTACGGATGCGAGCCTCCAGGTCGCGATTGGTGGCCGCGATCAGTTTTCCCTGAAATCGCCGGCCCGCTGTTTCTCCCACGGGATGAAACGTGCGCGTTTCGATCACGCGCAGCAGTTTCACTTGAATCGACGGGTCCAGATCGCCCAGTTCGTCGAGAAATACCGATCCCAGCGCGGGGCAGGTTTCGAGCCATCCCTTCCGGTCGCCAATCGCCCCAGTGAACGAACCGCGCCGGTGGCCGAACAGCTCGGATTCGACCAGCGCGGGCGATAACGCCGAAATATTGATCGGGAAAAACGCCGCGGCTTCCTCGCCCGCGAACGCCATGCTCTTCGGGTCGAACGGAACGTAGCGCGATTGCGCGATGGCTCGCGCGGCCAGCTCCTTCCCGGTGCCCGAAGGCCCGGTGATCAACGTCGCGAACTCATGCATGCGGCCATACAGAGTGCGGCGGTAGCGGCGCATGTCGTGCGTGAAGATCGATTGCCAGACGCTGGCGCGCAGCCGTGCGGCGGGCATGGATCCGCCGATGATGTCGCGAAAAATCTGCTCGAATGCGACCTGAATCTGGCGAAAACAAGCGAATGTGTGCGGAGGCTCCTGCCCGTCGGGAAGAATCAGGTCTTCGAAAAAGTAATGCCAGTCCCGCAGGAAATCCTGGTAAAACCGCCAGCGCGCTGGATTTGCAGGCGTCCCGAAGCTCGCTTCGTAAAAGCGCGGATAGTAGCGCTGATACAGAAACTGGACCACCGCGTCTTCGTACAGCGCCAGATCGTCTCCGCTTTTCTTCCGGGTGCGAATCTGCTCGACCAGCGGCCCGAGCCTCTCGAAAATTTTCCACACGTTTACGCGCGGGAGTTCCGGATCGGCGACGGGGCGGCTCCATACCGGTTCGCCCTCGACGAAGTCGGCTCCTAGAAGTTCGCGTTCCAGCCGATTATGTTCGGGAAGGAACGGGTTACAATAGGCGAACTCGGAAATGAGCCTGAGAAAACGGCGTTCGGTATCCGAGAGAAACTTCATGTACATTGATTGTACAGTAGCAGACCGTAAATGATCTTGTGTGACTGTGATATGCAGGTAACCGATTGACAAATAGAGAAGACATTGCGGATTGAAGGTTGCTTAATCAGAAAGCATCATGAAAACTGAATCGAGCGGTTTTAAAGACCTTCTCCGCAAGCCGGGATTTCAGGCCTTCCTCTGGACCCAGTTCCTGGGCGCGCTCAACGATAATCTGTACAAAATGATCGTGTCGATGCGCGCGGTGCACGTCGCCGCGAACACCGATGCGAGCGGGAAGTATCTTTCGATCGCCGGAGCCGTGTTCGTCATCCCGTTTCTGCTGTTCTCCGGCTATTCCGGTCATCTGGCCGACCGCGTCAGCAAGCGGACAGTGCTGATTTCAGTGAAGGCCTTCGAGATTGTCGCGATGGCGCTCGGCCTGGCTGCGTTCTTTACCACTCGGATCGAGTTCATGCTGGTGGTGCTGTTTCTGATGGCGGTGCATTCGACCATCTTCAGCCCGGCGAAATATGGAATCGTCCCCGAAATGGTTTCGGATAAAGATCTGTCGCGCGCCAACGCGCTGCTCGAGATGAGCACGTTCGTTGCGATCGTGCTGGGGACTTCGGCGGGCGCCTTTCTGTTCAGCGCCTGGAAAAATCAGCCGTGGAACATGGGGATGGTGATGGTCGCGATCGCCGTGCTGGGCTTCGCCACCAGCTTCAAGATCACGCGCGTCTCGCCCAGCGGCGTCTCGACTCCTTTCAGCTTGAATCCGTTTGGCGAAGTGATCCTCGGAACCCGGCACCTGCTGGCCGACCGCCCGCTGTGGCTGACGGTGGTCGGGATCTCCTATTTCTGGTTTCTGGGACTGCTGTTCCAGATGGACCTGCTGCTGTTCGGCAGCGAAGTGATGAAGCTCGACGATGTGCACGTCGGCCTGATGGTGACTTGCCTGGCGGTCGGTATCGGCGTGGGCAGCATGCTGGCTGGGCGGCTTTCGGGCGACAAGGTGGAGTTGGGGCTGGTCCCGCTCGGGTCGATCTTCATGGGCTTGAGCTGTCTCGGCGTATATGCCGCGAAGGTTTCGTACGCCGGTGAGATGGTCGCGCTGGCGCTGCTGGGCGTTTCCGAGCGGATTGTTCATCGTCCCGCTGAACGCGTATCTTCAGCAGCGCGGCGGCTCGACTGAAAAAGGCCGGCTGATCGCGACCAACAATTTCTTCAACACGGTCGGGCTCCTGCTGGCGACCGCGACCCTGAGCGGTCTGCACGATCAGCTGCACGTTTCAGCCGACAAGCTGATCCTGATTTTCGGCGTGGCGACGCTGATTGCGACGATTTACATTGTTCGACGTGGTTCCCGAGTTTCTGGTTCGCTTCCTGCTGTGGCTGGCTACGCACACGATCTTCAACATCCGCATCCGCGGCCAGGAAAACGTGCCGTTCCGCGGACCGGCGCTGCTGGTTTCGAATCACGTATCGCATCTGGACGGGTTCCTGATCGGCGCCTGCATCCAGCGCTTCGTCCGCTTCATGGTGTGGAAGCCTTACTACGAATTGAAAGCCTTGAACTGGTTTTTCCGGTTCGCGAAAACGATTCCGGTGGGGACGACGGGGCCGCGCGACGTGGTCGCTTCGATCCGTGCGGCGCGGGCGGAACTTCAGGGCGGACACGTGGTCGGCATTTTCGCTGAAGGCGCCATCACGCGCACCGGCAATCTGCTTCCGTTCAAGCGCGGCATGGAGCGGATTGTCGAAGGGCTGGACGTGCCCATCATTCCGGTGCATCTCGATCGCCTGTGGGGCAGCATTTTCAGTTTCGAAAAAGGCCGCTTCTTCTGGAAATGGCCGAAACGGTTTCCGTACCCGGTGACGGTTTCCTTTGGCGCTCCGATGCCATCGTCATCCAGCGTGGCCGACGTGCGCCACGCGATCGCCGAACTGGCGAGCGACGCAGTGGTCGACCGTAAGACGAATGCCGATGTCCTGGGCCGGCGATTTATCCGCGCCGCGCGCAAGAACTGGTCGAAATTTTCGATGGCGGATTCGAGCGGCCGAGAGTTGACCTTCGGCCGCGCGCTCACTGGGAGTCTTCTCATCGCTCGCTGGGCTCGGAATCGGGAAGCCATGGTCGGCGTGCTGCTGCCGCCCTCGGTGGGCGGGGCATTGGCGAACGCCGGATTGACCATCGCGGGAAAAACTCCCGGTGAATCTGAATTTCACCGCGGGGAAAGATGCGATGAATCATGCGATGGAGCAGTGCCGCATCCAGACGGTGCTCACTTCCAAAGTTTTCCTCGCGAAGGCGGGCATCGAGCGTGCGGCCAACATGGTTTTTCTCGAAGACGTGCTGGCGTCTTTCGGCGTCGTCGACAAGGCTCGCGCGCTGGCTGCTGCAAGGCTCGCGCCGGCGTGGATGCTGGTGAAGCGAACTGCGCCCGATTCGCTCGCGACGATCGTCTTCTCAAGCGGCAGCACCGGCACGCCCAAGGGCGTGATGCTCTCGCACTACAACATCATTTCGAATATCGAAGCGATGGTGCAGGTGTTCTGGATCGACACGAATGACCGGATCATCGGCGTGCTGCCGCTGTTTCACTCTTTCGGTTTCACGGTCACCCTGTGGCTGCCGCTGATTACCGGCTGCGGCGTGGCGTATCACCCGATTCCGACCGATTCGAAAACCATCGGCGAGCTGGTGGCGAAACACAAAGGCACGCTGCTGCTTTCGACGCCGACCTTCTGCGGCGGCTATGCGCGCAAATGCACGCGGGAACAGTTCGCATCGCTGCGCTACGTTCTGGTGGGCGCGGAAAAGCTGCGCGCCCCGGTGGCGAAGGCGTTTGAAGAAGCGTTCGGCCTGGATCTGCTCGAAGGCTACGGCTGCACCGAGATGTCGCCGGTCGTCGCCGTCAATGCTCCCAATTTCGACGCGGGCGCAGACTCGCAGATCGGAAACAAACCGGGCACCGTGGGACATCCGCTGCCCGGAGTAGCGATCAAAGTGGTCGACCCGGAGACGGGCGAAATGCTCGGACCGCAGCAGGAAGGGCTGTTGATGGTGCGCGGCGCGAACCGGATGCTCGGATACCTGGGCGATCCGGAACGCACCGCCGCCGTGATGGAAGACGGCTGGTATCGCACCGGCGACCTGGCCGTGATCGACGAAGAAGGTTTCCTGCGCATCACCGATCGTCTTTCGCGCTTCAGCAAAATCGGCGGCGAGATGGTCCCGCATTTGAAGATCGAAGAAGCGGCCTACGAAATCCTGGGCGATTGCGGCTGCGTAGTCACCGGCGTTCCCGATGAACGTAAAGGCGAGCGCCTGGTGATGCTGTACACGCACGCTGAGATCGCGCCCCAGGATGTGTGGCGGCGGCTTGCGGATACGGATCTACCTCGGCTGTGGCTGCCGAAGCAGGAAAACATTTATCAGGTGGACGCTCTTCCGTCGCTCGGCACCGGCAAGATCGATCTGCGTGGCGTGAAAGCGAAAGCGGAAGAGCTTTTGGCCACGGATGTACGCCGGTTGTTAGCATAGCGAAGGATGCAATTCGTTTGTAACGTCTGCGGGGCCAAGTGCACCAGCTTGCCCGAGGAGTTGCGACGCGAGACTGAGAGCTGCGCGGAGTGCGGATCTTCGGTCCGGCTGCGGGCGCTGATCGCTTTGCTCTCCCACGAGATTTTCGGCGTGCTACTCACGCTGCCGGAGTTTCCAGTTCTGAAGGGGATTCGGGGCATCGGGATGAGCGATGCTCCGGATCTGGCCGAAAGGCTGGCCGAGAAGTTCGATTACACCAACACCTTCTATCACCAGGCGCCGCGGCTTGACGTGACAAATCTCGATGAGCGCGATCTGGGCCGCTATGATTTCATTCTGTCTAGCGAAGTGATGGAACACGTCCCGCCGCCGGTGGAGCGCGCGTTCGCGAATCTGAACGCCATGCTGAAACCGGATGGCCTGCTGTTGCTGACCACGCCTTATAATTTGGGCGGCAAGACCATCGAGCATTTTCCGGAGCTGCACGAATATACGCTCGCGTCGCCGGGCGGGCGTGCGGTGCTGGTGAACCGGCGGCGCGACGGATCGCTCGAAGTTTTCGACAATTTGAGTTTTCACGGCGGCCTTGGATCGACGCTCGAAATGCGGGTGTTCACCGAAGAATCCCTGCGCGAGATTCTTCGCCGCGCCGGTTTTCGGGAGCTTCGCTTCGCAACGGAAACATGGCCCGAATATGGAATCGAGCACTCTGGCGATTGGTCGCTGCCGATGGCCGCCCGCAAGGGGCATTTTCACCCACCCGCGGCCGAACTGGCGTTGCAGTATCGCGAAGCCTGCCGGCTCGCTGAGCGCACACGCTACGATCTGGAACAAATCGAAGCCGAATATAAACGTCACAGCGCGCATCATGAATTGGCGCATAACCAGTGGGTTGCGGAGAGAGCCCAGAATCTGGCGTGGATTCGCAAAGTGGAGGCGGATTGGGAGAAACGGACCGAATGGGCGCTGGATATTGAACGCGCGCGAAAAGACGCGGTCGCCGAGTTCCGGCGCAAAGAAGCCTCGGAAGTCGAAGCGTGGCAGGCGGTGACCGGATTATCAAACAGCTTGAAAAGTGCGGAGCGGGAGCTGGCGCAACTCCAGGCGACGCGATGGTTTCGCCTCGGGCGGAAGCTGCGCGCTGTGGATTAGCGTGGACTCTCGATGAAGTCCACATCCGCGGCGAAGGATTGGCCGCCTGGTGCAGCGCACGATTGCTCTCGCGCAGCGGTTTTCGCGTCACGGTCGACCGGCCTGATGCGTCGCAATTCGCGGTTGATTTTAGTGAGTGATCAGACGCAAGCTTTGCTCGCCGAACTGGCTGGAGATCCATCGCCGTTCGCGAATGCGGCGTCGAGTCACGAAGCGCTTCGTGACTTGGGGACCCAGCGCGGCGACGCGGGAATTCGATCATTCGGCGGCGATCGTGAATGAGTCATCTCTTCTGGACGATCTGTGGTCTCGCACATCTTATGAGGCCGCGGACGAAGGGAAGACTGGACCATCTTCAGCGCGTCTCCGGCCCCGGGCGAAGAACGTCGCTTCGGTTCGCGAACGGCCAACATCGCCGAAGTGGATCTGCGCGGACAGCGGGGGGCTTGCTGGATCGAATCCTTTGAACAGGGATGGATGTTCCTGATCGCGGGCGACGATCCAACCGGATACCTGATTTCAGTTGGCGCGCGGGTGGAAACATTTCTGGCGTCGAGCAGGTCGATTGCAGAGCAGATCGGTGCGATTCGTGAGCGGGAGGGAGGAGTCGCTGCGTACCCTCGTATCACGACTCCGATGGGCGGAGACGATTGGCTCGCGTGTGGAAGCGCTGCGATGGCGCTTGATCCATTGTGCGGCGATGGATCGGGCCATGCGATTCGCGAAGCGATCCTTGCAGCCGCGGTCTTGCGAGCTGTCGCGAAAGGATCGGATCCACGTGATTTGCGGCGTCACTACGAATCGCGTCTGCGCGCGGCGTTCGAACGGCATCTGAAAATTTGCGAACGTTTCTACTCCACCGGCGGGGCTGGGGACTGGTGGAAGGCGGAACTCGATCTGCTGCGAAGAGGCCTGGAGTTCTGCCGCGCGAATGCTCCGCACGAATGGCGGTTTCGATTAGAGGGATTCGATCTGCTGCCGGTGCGTTAGTGTCCTGAGCCAGAAAATCGTAGCATTACATGCCGGGGCTATAATGGCCGTCCGACCCCAAAGTCAATTCCCAGCGGAGCTAGGAATCTACTTTTCGTTCGGCTGTTATCAATGCTTTAAAAGCAGATCCCCTCGCTGCGCTCGGGATGACGGGCGTTGTAAGTATGACTACGTGGGGCAGCAATTATTGTGAACACCCGCGATATCAACCGCTCCCTGTGGTCGCGGCTCGTGGCCGGCGCTTGCAAGTGTCGGTGTAGACGTTGGCGCTCTTACGCCGCTTTCAGGCGAATATCCACGATCGGCGACGTTACGATCGGACCGCGGAACTTGGGATGGCGGTATTCCAGGTGCATTCCGCGGCCCAGGAACGCGGCCTTCAGCATCGATCCACCCCAGTTCGATCCACTGATCCGCACTTCCACCGGCTCCGGGCAAAATTCGGGATGACCCGAAATCAACGCCTGGCCGTCGCGGCGGACCACCAGCGTGTACCAGCGATTGCGCGTGGCCACTTCGAGCGTGCTCTCATCGGGCAGGTCGCGAAGGTACACGCCGCCCTCGATTTCACTGCGAATGATGTTGCCGTTGATCTGATCGCTCAGATTCTGATGCGGCGCGAACATACCTGTCTTATCGACCATTCGCCAACTACATTTTACAACCAGATTTACAATGGAAGTATTCCTGCCATGAGAAGAGCCGCCCGATCGTGACCCATCCCGCGGTTCGCGATCTCTTTCAGACCCTTAGCCGCCATCCCGCGTTTCAGGAGCTGGTCAGCAAGCTGTTGCGGCGGGAGCCGGGGAACATCCTCGCTCGCGGGCCTGACGCCGACGGCGAAAGCGCTGTACCTGGTTCTGCTGTGGCAGGCGACCGAGCGGCCTCTGCTGGTGATCGCCGACGGCAACCAGCGCGCCGAGCTGCTGGCCGAGCTGACCGAAACATTTTTCGATCTGCTGGTCTCGCATCCGGGCGCTGCGCCCGCAGCTTCTGCCGGCGCTCGACGTGCTGCCCGGCCAGAAGCTTTCGCCGCACAACGAAATCACCGGAGCCGCGCGCCATCGGACTGTGGCGGATGGCGAGCGGACACGCTCCGATCACCGTCGCGCCCGCCGCTTCGGCGCTGTTGCGCACGCATGCGCCGGAGTATTACCGGCGGCTGGCGCTCGAATTGCGCGTCGGCGAAGAGCTGCCGCTCGATGCCATCGAAGCGCATCTGCACTCGATCGGCTATGAGAAGCGCGATCCGGTGGAGATGGTCGGCGAATATTCCATCCGCGGCGGAATCCTGGACGTGTTTCCCGCCGAGAACGCGCGCCCGCTGCGCATCGAATTCTTCGGCGACGAGATCGAGTCCATTCGCCGCTTCGATGTCGATTCGCAGCGCTCGGTGATGAAAGTCTCGGAGGCCGCATTCTGCCGTTGACCGAACAGCCGCGCGAAGGCGCGCTGTTTCCGGGATGGGAGTTCGTCGCCGCTCTCGAAGATCCGCGCGAACAGTCGCTGCTCGACCTGGCGGGCGACGCCGTCGTCGTGCTCGATGAGCCGGAGCAGATCGTGGCGGCGTCCGAGCGCCTGTGGAAGCGGCTCGACCAGCAGGATGCCCCCGAGCTCGCCGCGGCGAACTTCTTTCATTGGGAGGATTTCGAAAAGCTGTTCAGCCGCTCGCCGCAGATCGATCTGCGCGAGCTGGATCTGGATGCGCAGACGCCGCACATCAGCACGCGCCCGTCGATGGCGTTTCACGGCAGCATGCAAGTGGCGGTCGCCGAAGCGCAAAACATGGTCGAGCAAGGGTATCGCGTGGCGTTTTTTGCGCCTTCCAATGGCGAGCTCGAACGCCTGGCCGACATTCTGCGCGAATATTCGGTGCCGTTCCAGCTGGGCCTCGCGCCGAACGAAGCGGCATCGCCGTATCTGGCCGAGCGCGCGTATCTCGCCGGGCCGGTCGCCAGCACGTATCTGATTAAAGGACTGGTTCGCCGCGGCTCGATTTTTCCCGAATCGTCCATCGCCTTCATCGGCTCCGAGGATCTGTTCGATTCCTCCGATCTGATCGCGCGTCCCGGCATCACCAAGAGCCAGTTGACCGCCTTCGCGGCCGATCTGGCCGATCTGAAGCCCGGCGATTTCGTGGTTCACGTCACGCATGGCGTCGGGAAATTTCGTGGGCGTGCGCGAAATCGTCCAGGGCGAGCAGAAGGGCGACTTCATGCTGCTCGAATACGCAGGCGACGCCAAGCTCTACGTGCCGCTCACGCGCATGGACCTGGTGGAGAAATATCGCGGCGCGGGCGAAGGCGGCGCCCGCCGCTCGACAAGCTCGGCGGCGCGACGTGGACGGCGCGCAAATCGCGCGTCAAAGCCAAAATGCGCGACATGGCGGATGAGCTGTTGAAGCTCTACGCGCAGCGCCGCATGGCCGAAGGCTTCGCTTTCTCGCCCGATTCCAACTGGCAGCGCGAATTCGAAGACGCCTTCGAGTTCACCGAAACCAAGGACCAGCTTTCGGCGATCAAAGACATCAAGCGCGACATGGAATCGCCGCATCCCATGGATCGACTGCTGTGCGGCGACGTCGGCTACGGCAAGACCGAAGTCGCCATGCGAGCCGCGTTCAAGGCGCTGGGCGATGGCAAACAGGTCGCCGTGCTCGCGCCGACGACGGTGCTCGCGTTTCAGCATTACGAGACGTTCCGCGCGCGATTCGCGGCTTTCCCGGTGCGGATCGAAATGTTTTCGCGCTTCCGGTCGGCCAAGGAAATGAAGCAGGCGGTCGAAGAACTGGCCGCGGGGAAAGTCGACGTCGCGATCGGCACGCATCGCCTGCTTTCGAAAGACGTCGAGTTTCGCGACCTGGGCCTGCTGATCATCGACGAAGAGCAGCGCTTCGGCGTCCGCCACAAAGAGCGGCTGAAGCAGATCAGCAAGAACGTGGATGTGCTCACCATGAGCGCGACGCCGATTCCGCGCACGCTGCACATGTCGCTGCTGGGCATCCGCGACATGAGCGTGATTGAGACTCCGCCCAAGGATCGCCTGGCGATTCACACCGTGGTGGCGCATTTCGATCCCGAGCTGATCCGCGCCGCCATCGAGCAGGAAATTACGCCGCGGCGGCCAGGTTTATTTCGTCCACAATCGCGTTGACTCGATCTATTCGCGCGCGGCCATGATTCAGCAACTGGTTCCGAACGCGCGCATCGGCGTCGGCCATGGGCAGATGGGAGAAGATGAGCTGGAGCGCGTCCTGCTCGGCTTCATGCGCCACGAATACGACGTGTTCGTTTCGACCACCATCGTCGAAAACGGACTGGATATTCCGCTTGCGAACACCATCATCATCGAAAACGCCGAGCGCCACGGCCTTTCGGAGCTGTATCAGTTTCGCGGGCGCGTGGGACGGTCGAATCGCCGAGCGTATGCGTATTTGCTGGTTCCGCAGGATACCGAACTGAGCGAAGTCGCGCGCAAGCGCCTCGCCGCGCTGCGCGAATTTTCCGATTTGGGCGCGGGTTTCAAGATCGCCGCGCTCGATCTGGAACTGCGCGGCGCGGGAAACCTGCTGGGCGGCGAGCAGCACGGCCACATCGCCGCGGTCGGCTTCGACATGTATCTGCGGCTGCTCGAGGAGACCGTGCAGGAGCTGAAGGGCGAAGAGACTCCGCTCGAAATTCATTCGGCGCTGAATCTTCAATTGGATATTCGCATTCCGCCCGAATACATCGCCGACGAGAATCAGCGCCTGCGCGCTTACAAACGCATCGCCGACGCGCGCGATGCGGAGCAGGCCGAAAAAGTTCGCGCTGAGCTAGCCGATCGCTACGGCCCGCCGCCGGATGCTGTGGAGACGCTGGTTCGGTTCGCGCTGCTGAAGACGGCGGCCGAGCAGGCGGGCATCGAGGCGATCGACCGCCGAGGCAGGCGCGCTTGCAGATCAAGTTTCATCCCGGCTCGAAGATCGATCCCGCGAAGCTGATGGGACTGGTCGCGTCCCGCGAAGGCGCCCAGTTCACGCCGGCGGGTGTTCTGCGCCTGCCGTTGCCCGCCACCGAAAACGCATCGACGGTGCTTGATTTTGTGAAGGGGTCGATTGAAGCGCTGGCGTAGTATTTTTTCACACCCGTGTCAGAAATGATCCATAACCGCGTGCTTGCGCGCGCGGCTCGGCCAGTTGGCTGATACGACGGACACCCGCAACCGAGCCGCGACCGCGAGGGAGCGGTTGAAGTCGCCATTCACAGCGGCTGCGTCTTTCAACGGGCCGAACCAACTTGCGAGGTCTGGCCGCTGGCGTGCACTATAATCTGATTATGCGCAATTGGCTCCTCTGCCTAGGTGTGACCGGATTTATCGCCTATGCCGCCGACGTGGCCGTCATCGAAGAGATCGTCTGCAAAGTCAACGGCGACATCATCACCCGCAGCGAACTGGAGAAGGACCGTCGCGATGCCGAAGCTGAGTTCCGCCGCGAAGGGCTCACTGCAAGAGCGCTTGCGGACGCCGTGTCCGTGGCCGCGCGCAACGTTCTGCGCGAGCGCATCGACCGCCTGCTGCTGATCCAGAAAGGCAAGGAACTGGATGTCAAAGTCGACGGCGAAGTGGCCAAGCAGATCGCCGACATTCAGCGGCGCTCCGGCATCGCCGATCCCGAAAAATTCCAGCAGTATGTTCACGAGCAATCCGGCATGCCGTATGAAGACTACCGGAACGAGATTAAGAACAAAGCTCTGATGGATCACGTGATCCGCCAGGAAGTGTCGAGCACCATCAAGATCAAACGCGAAGACATGCAGAAGTATTACGACGAGCACAAGAGCGAGTTCCAGCGCCAGGAGCGCATCTTCCTGCAGGAGATTTTTATCTCGACCGAAGGCAAGGACGGCGGCGGCGTTCTAGCTGCCCAGCGGAAGGCCGCGGATCTGGTGGCGCGCGCCCGCAAAACGGAGAAATTCTCGGATCTGGCGCAAGCCAATTCCGACGACGCCAACGCGGCCAACGGTGGCGAGATGCCCGCCATGCAAAAAGGCGAGCTCCTCAAAGTCATTGAAGACGCGGTGTGGAATCAGCCGCGCGGCTTTGTCACCGAACCCATCAAGGTTCCCGCGGGATTTTATATTTACAGAGTCATGGAGCATCAACAGGCCGGCCTCGCGGATTTCGAACAGGTGCAGAATGAAGTGGAAGACCGGCTGTTCCGCCCTAAAATGGATCCGGCGCTGCGCGAATATCTGACCAAGCTGCGCCTGGATGCATTCCTCGAAATCAAGCCTGGCTATGAAGACTCGGGCGCCGCGCCGGGCAAGAATACCGCCTGGGTGGATCCCGCGCAGCTCAAGCCGGAAACGGTAACGAAGGAAGAAGTCGCCGCGCGGACGCGTAACAAGAAGTTCCTGGGGATCATTCCGATTCCCGGCACCACCACGAAATCGACCGGCACGTCGTCTTCGAAGTAGCGTGAAATCCCCTTACGTCAACGAGCTCGAACCGAATCAGGCCGTCACCGGACTCTTTCTGGTTTCTCACAAGGACGTTCGCCAGAAAAAATCGGGCGACCCTTATCTTTCGCTCACGCTGGCCGACCGCACCGGCGAGCTGGACGCCAAAATGTGGGACAACGCGGCGGAAGTGATTCACGCCTTCGAGCGCGACGATTTCGTCCGCGTGAAGGGCCTGTACCAGATCTTCCAGAACCGCCCGCAGCTCACGGTGCACAAGATTGCCGCGGTCGCGGAAGCGGAAGTCGATTTCGCCGATTACTTCCCGGCCTCCACACGCGACCGCGACGAAATGTTTCAGGAGCTGCGCTCCTGGATCGCCTCCGTCGGCAACCCGCATTTGAAAGGCCTGCTCGAATCGATCTTCGCCGATGAAGCGGTCGCGCTGGCGTATCGCACCGCGCCGGCAGCCAAGTCCGTGCATCACGCCTGGCTCGGTGGCCTGATCGAGCACGTTTTATCTTTGTGCCGGCTGGCAAAGTTTACCGCCGCGCATTATCACGACATCGATTTCGACCTGCTGCTGACCGGCGTAATCCTGCATGACATCGGCAAGATTCACGAATTGAACTACGCGCGCGGCTTCAGTTATTCCACGGAAGGCCAGCTGCTGGGCCACATCGTCATCGGCATGCGGATGATCGACGAAAAGCTGCGGCTGCTACCCGATTTTCCGGCCCCTTTGCGCGACCTGGTGCTGCACATGATCCTCAGCCATCACGGCGAGCTGGAATTCGGCTCGCCCAAAGTGCCGCTGTTTCCCGAAGCGATGCTGCTGCATCACCTGGATAATCTCGATTCGAAGATGGAGTGCATGCGCGGCATGATCGAGAAGGATCGTCTGATCGACGGCGCGTGGACTGGCTATAGTTCCGCGCTCGACCGGAGCATCCTCAAGAAAAGGCGTTACCTGGAACCGCAAGCCCAGGAATCCCGGCCTCCGCAGCCACTGCCCAAACCGCCTGTGCCGAAGCGAGCTCCCGATCCTTCGTCGCCGTTCGCGGCCAAACTTCAGAACGCGCTGACTCGCGAACAGTGACCGCCATGAGACGCCCCGCTCCGCCGCGCGACATTCCCCCGCCGCTGGAGCTCGAGTGCCTCAAAGCGCTGTGGTCCTTGGGCGAAGGCCGCGTCCGCGATGTGCGCCAGGTGATGGTGGGAAATCGCAACCTGGCATACACGACGGTAATGACGGTGCTCGAACGCCTGGAAAAACGCGGCGGAGTCTCGCGGCGCAAGAACGGCCGGTCTTTTATTTACGTCCCCAAAGTCTCCCAGGAAACGCTGCGTCGATTCGCCGTGAAGGAACTGGTCGACAGCTTCTTCGGAGGATCGGAAGCAGCGTTAATGGAATTCCTGGCCAAGCCGCGGCAGCCTGACGCGGCGCTGCAGAACGACCCAATGGACGCAGCCCTGCTCTAATGCGCTAACCGAGTCTTTCGGCGATCTCTTCCCCGATCGCCAGCGATGCGGTTGCACCCGGGCTCGGCGCATTCACCACGTGCAATTCGCCGGGACCTTCGACGAAATGAAAATCCTCGACCAACGACCCATCCGGCGACATCGCCTGCGCCCGCACTCCCGCGCCGCCCTCCACCAGATCGTCCGGCTGAATTTCGGGAACCAGCCTTTGCAGCGACGCGCAGAACAGCGCGCGGCTGAAGGATCGGCGCGTTTCGTCCCAGCACATTTTTGGATATTTTTTCAGGAACCTCCACAATCCTGGAAACGAAAGCGCGTCGGCAACATCGCCCACGCGAATGTCGAATTTCGTGTATCCCTCCCGCGCCAGGGCCAGAACCGCGTTCGGTCCCGCTTCGATTCCGCCGTGAATGAAGCGGGTGAAGTGGACCCCCAGGAACGGAAACTTCGGATCGGGCACGGGATAAATCAGGTGCCGCACCAGATGCTGCCGCTCCGGCCGGATCTTGTAATATTCGCCGCGAAACGGAATAATCCGCACATCGCGAGCCCGTCCAGTTAGTGCCGCGACGCGATCCGAGTGCAGCCCCGCGCAGGTGACGATCTTGTCGCAGGCGTAGTCGCCCGCCGAGCTGATCACGCGCCATTCCGATCCATCCTGCCGAATCGCGGTGACCTTCGCATTCACGATCACCTCGCCGCGAATTTCCTTCACCAGCGCAGCGCACACCGCCGGATAATCGGCGATGCCTTCTTCAGGGACCCGCACCGCTTCGAGACCCGCCGCGTGCGGTTCAATCTCGATCAGCTCTTCGCGTTTCAGAAGACGCAAGTCGCGCAACCCGTTCTGCTGGCCGCGTTCGAAAAGCGCATGCAACCGTGGGATTTCCTCCTCGCTGGTGGCGACCACCACTTTTCCGCAGATTTCGTGCGCGATCGAATGCGTCTGGCAGAACTCCACCATCTGGCGGATTCCACGCACCGTCAGACGGGCTTTTTTCGAACCAGGCTTATAATACAGCCCTGAATGCAGCACGCCGCTGTTGTGCCCGCTTTGATGCCGGCACACGCCGGATTCCTTTTCAAGCACCGTCACCTTCGCGTCGGGAAACCGCTGCCCCAACCGGTAAGCCGTCGCCAACCCGACGATTCCTCCGCCGACAACTACGATGCGCGATCCCATCGCTTTATCATAAGAGAGCGTGACTGCTCTCCGAGCGCTGCTCGAAAATCTTATCGATTACGCCGGCCTGTTCCCACCCGCCGCTCTGCCGATGGCGGAAGCGGTCGAGAACTATGCGCGGTATCGCGATTCAGCGGAAAGCTGGATGCTCGGGCGTTTCGTAGTGCCCGCCGCGCGGCTGCATGAATGTTCAGCGAGTCCGCTCAGCGTGCTGGTTGACGACGTGTCAAATTTGCCGCCGGAGATCGACACCATCGAGGTCAAAGGACCGATACGACAAATTCGAAACGTCACAGCCTACTTCGAAATTAGCGATCTGTCTTTGATTCCGGCCATCGCCGCCGCCGGCGCACGAGCGAAAATCCGCACCGGGGGAATCACGCCCGAAGCCTTCCCGTCGGCGACGTTCATCGCCGAATTCATCCTCGCCTGCGTCCGGTACAAGGTTGCGTTCAAAGCCACCGCGGGGTTGCATCACCCGCTACGCTGCTATCGGCCTCTGACGTATTCCGCGGGCGGCCCATCCGGCTGGATGTTCGGATTCCTGAACGTCTTCCTTGCCGCGGCACTGGCGCGCAGGTCCGTCGATCCTGAAACTCTGGTGGGGCTGCTGCACGAAGAATCCCCCAGCGCGTTCCACTTCACTGACGATCGAATCACGTGGGCCGGCCATATCCTGACGACCCGTGAAATCGCCGATACCCGCCGCGAGCTCGCAATCTCGTTCGGCTCATGCTCTTTCGAGGAGCCGGTCGCCGATCTCAAAGCCCTGGGAATCCTTCCCGTATGAGCCTCAACGAAACGCACGCCCCCGATCTCCGCAGTTGGGTGGAATCCGCCAACGCGCCCGATACCGATTTTCCAATCCAGAATCTCCCGTTCTGCGTGTTTTGTCACAGCCGTGGTGCGCCGCGTGTCGGCGTCGGCATCGGGGATTCGATTCTGGACATTCCCGATTATCAATCGCTCAACGCGCTAATGTCCGAAGGCCGCGCCGCCGCGTCGGAACTGCGCCTGAGGCTGAGCCGGGTCCTGCGCGCCGATAATCCCTACCCTCCGCGAGCGCTCCTGTTCCCGATGTCCGAATGCGCTCTGCTCCTGCCCGTCGAAATCGGCGACTATACGGATTTCTACGCCTCCATTTTTCACGCGACCAACGTCGGCAGCATGTTCCGCCCTGACAACCCTCTGCTGCCGAATTATAAATATGTGCCGATCGGCTATCACGGCCGGGCTTCATCGGTCGTGGTAAGTGGTACACCTGTTCGCAGACCAGCGGGCCAGTTGCAGGAAGGAAGCGCGCCGCCAGTCTTCGCGCCCTGCCGTCAGTTGGATTACGAAAGTGAGCTCGGTTGCTTCGTCGGCCGGGGCAACGATCTGGGCCATCCCGTGCCCATCGCCGAGGCCGAGGATCATTTGTTCGGCGTCTGTCTCTTGAATGACTGGTCGGCCCGTGACATTCAGCGCTGGGAATATCAGCCGCTCGGCCCGTTCCTGGCCAAAAGTTTCGCGACCACGATTTCCCCGTGGATCGTCACTTTCGACGCTTTAGAACCGTTCCGCGTGCCCCGATTTCAGCGCCCTGACGGCGATCCGGACCCGCTTCCGTATCTCGATTGCGAGCAAGATCGCGAACGCGGCGGCATCGCGCTGAATATCGAAGTGTGGTTCTCAACCGCCGCCCTGCGCACCGAGGGAATCGCGCCGATTCGTCTCAGCCGCGCCCGGTTCGAGCAGATGTACTGGACGCTCGCCCAGATGCTCGCGCATCACACCAGTAACGGATGCAATCTTCGTCCCGGCGATTTGCTCGGCAGCGGAACGATTTCGGGTCCCGGTAAAGGCGAGCGCGGCTCCATGCTCGAAGTAACCTGGCGCGGGACGGAACCCATTTCCTTGCGACCGGCGAATCGCGAAGATTTCTGGAAGATGGCGACGAAGTGATCCTGCGCGGCTACGCCGAACGCGAAGGCGCCCGCCGAATCGGCCTCGGCGAATGCCGCGGTGTAGTAACATCTGTTTAGAAACCGCTATATTAACCGCTTTCTTTGGTCGCGCAGGCCAATAAGCGATCTTTTTTCGACACTAACAGGTACACTAAAAAAGTAAATGCTAATCGTAATGAGCGCGCAGGCCACGCCGGCCGATATCGAGCGCGTGTGCAAGAAAATCGAAGCCCTCGGTTTCCGCCCGCACCCTATGCCGGGCGCGCAGAAAACCGCCATCGGCATCACCGGCAATCCGGGACCCGTGAATCCCGCCGAATTTGAAGATCTCCCCGGAGTCGCCGAAGCCATTCGCGTCTCGAAGCCCTACAAATTGGTCAGCCGCGAAGTCAAATCCGAGGATTCGATTATCTACATCAAAGGCGTGCCCGTTGGCGGATCCGATCTCGTATTCTGCGGTGGCCCCTGCTCGGTTGAAAGCCGCGATCAGATCCTCGAATCCGCTCACGCCGTCAAAGCCGCCGGAGCTCAGCTCCTGCGCGGCGGCGCCTATAAACCCCGCACTTCTCCCTATGCCTTCCAGGGACTTGGCGAGCAGGGATTGAAAATGCTGGCCGAAGCTCGCGCCGCCACCGGACTCGGCATCGTCACCGAAGCCATCGACGTCGAAACTTTCGATCTGGTCGAAAAGTACGCCGATTGCATTCAGATCGGCGCGCGCAACATGCAGAATTTTTCGCTGCTGCGGCGCGCCGGACGCTCCCGCCTGCCGGTGCTGTTGAAGCGCGGCATGTCGTCGACGCTCGAAGAATTCCTGATGGCCGCCGAATACATTCTCTCCGAAGGAAATTACAACGTGATCCTGTGCGAGCGCGGCGTGCGCACCTTCAACGACCACAGCCGCAACACTCTTGACCTGACCGTGGTTCCCGCGGCTCAAAAACTGAGCCATCTGCCCATCATTGTCGATCCGAGCCACGGCACCGGCAAGCGCGATCGAGTGCATCCCATGGCCATGGCGTCCATCGCCGCCGGCGCTGCGGGATTGCTGGTCGAAGTCCATCCCTCGCCCGATAAGGCTCTGTCGGACGGCCACCAATCTCTTTACCCCGCACAGTTCGCCGAAGTGGTGCGCGACTGCCGTGCGATCGCCGGGCTTCTTGCCCACCGCCGTTCACCCGAACACGCCCACGCCTAAGTGCCCGACGATTATTCGCCCGCCGATCTCGCCCGCGCAACCACTATTCCCTCGCGCTGGTATCTTGATCCGCAGTTTTTCGAGCTGGAACGCGAGAAAATTTTCGCGCGAACCTGGCAGCCGGTGGGATTCGCCAAGCACCCCGCCGAGCCCGGTTCCTATCTCGCCGCCGAGATCGCCGGCGAGCCCATCGTCGTTACACGAGCCAAAGACGGCGTGCTGCGCGCATTCTCCAACGTCTGCCGACACCGAGCCTCGGTCATCGCCGACGGCCACGGCAGCGCGGCGTCATTACGCTGTCCGTATCACGGCTGGACCTACTCGCTCGACGGCCGCCTGCTCGCGTGTCCCGAATTCGAAGGCGTGCTCGATTGGGATAAGTCCTCCGTCTGCCTTCCCCAATTTCGAGTGGAAACCTGGGGCCCCTACGTTTTCGTGAATCAGGACCCTTCCGCGGCTCCGCTTGCCGAAGTTTTCGGCGCGATCCCCGAAGAGGCCGCGAAACTCGGCTGCCCCGTCGACCAGCTCGAATTTCATCAGCGCCGCGACTATGTGATCGAGTGCAACTGGAAGGTTTACGTCGACAATTATCTGGAAGGCTATCATCTGCCCGCCGCGCACCCCGGCCTGTTTCGCGAGCTCGATTACGCGCGTTATCGCGTCGATACGCACCGCTACTATTCATCGCAGTTCGCGCCGATTCGCCCGCCTCGACCGGGCCAAGAGAATCGGCGCTATGAATCGGATGGTCTCAACGCGCTGTATTACTGGATTTTTCCGAACTTCATGCTCAACATCTATCCGGATAATCTCAGCAGCAACATCATCGTTCCGCTGGATGTCCGGGCGCACGCTGACGATCTTCGAATGGTTCTCTTATCCCGGCTCGGCCGTTCAGCCCGAGACGATCGCTTTCAGCGATGAGATTCAGCAGGAGGATATCCGGATCTGCGAATCGGTGCAGAAGAGGTCTGTGCTCACGCACCTACGACACCGGCCGCTTCTCGGTGAAGCGGGAAAACGGGGTCCATCATTTTCATTTATTGCTGGACGAATTCGTGCGCTAGCCCGCGTGGGCGTCCCACGTCCTCGGTCGCGGCCGCCAGCGGTGAACGGGTGTGCGCCACCAGTTCAATATTCACGCGGGGGCCGTCTCGCCGCACCGTAACCGCGCCCGCGTTTTCCAACTCCCGCAGATGCACATCCAGATCTTCCTTGGATTTTCCGAGTTGCAGACGCACGTCCTGGGCGTTCAGCGGAATTTGTCCGGTGGAAACATCCATGCGCAGGCACAGCAGCGCATAGAGTCTGAAAGCGCCGTCGGACAGCCGGGAGATGGCCCAGTTCAGGGTCTCGATCGCGGCCGCATCTCTCACGGTGGTATCGTGCTGCCGCGACGATCGTGGCGGAGCGGCTCGCGCCAACCGTATCGCCGATTCCAGCTCCAGGTGATTGACCGTCGAAAATCTCAGCATGAGCGACGCGACCAGGTAAAAACCTGTGATCACCAGCTCGATGGCGTCATCGGTTTTCGCGCCGAGCGAAAGCGCCACCAGCCCCGCACCCTGCAAAATGCGCAGTCCCTGCCACACGGCCAGCAGCCCCAGCACCCCGATCAGGAATCGATCCGAAGCCTGCTGCGGGCGCTTTCTTTCGAGAGAAAAGCAGAAGAAAATCGTGATCAGACAGAGCACGATGGATACCGCGGCGAAAGGCTTCACCAAAAAGATGTGCCAGATTAACAAGACATTACCTTCTGAGCAATCATCGGCACTTCGCGCGCGCCGTCGGATGCGGTGTTAGTACCATTCCTCCCTTAGATCCACTTAGAAATTCCCCTTAGAAAAAGAAGCCCCTGGCCCGCGTGTTAGAATTCGCGTTTATGGCATTTTCACTCAAAGGGAGGACCGCCCTGGTCACCGGAGCCGGGCGCGGGATCGGCAGAGCCATCGCAATGCAGCTTGCCGGAGCGGGAGCCGCCGTCATGCTGAACGACATCGACCGCGAACCGCTGATGGAAACCGGCTCGCTGATCGATTCCGCGGGCGGCGCGGCCAAAGCGCTCCCCGGCGACGTCACGGCGCCCGAATTCCCTCAGAAACTGGTCGATTTCACCGTCAACGGATTCGGATCCATCGACATCATCGTCAATAACGCCGGCTACACCTGGGATAACGTGATCCAGAAGATGACCGACGAGCAGTTTCAGGCCATGCTCGACATCCACCTGGTCGCGCCCTTCCGCATCCTGCGCGCCGCCGCTGGATTCATTCGCGAAACCGCCAAACGCGAGATCGCCGAAGGACGCCTGGTGATGCGAAAAGTGGTCAACGTCACCTCTGTTTCAGGAGTCGACGGAAACGCCGGCCAAGTCGCGTATGGAGCCGGTAAAGCCGGCATCAACGGAATCACCAAGGTGATGGCAAAAGAGTGGGGACGCTACAACGTCAACGTCAACTCTGTGGGATTCGGCTTCATCGAGACGCGCCTGGTTCAGTCGCTCGATTCGAAGGACGCGACCATCGACATGAAAGGCCATAAAATCAAGGTCGGCGTGCAGCCGGCGATGCGAGAAGCCGTGAAAGCTGCGTGCCCGCTGGGCCGCCTGGGAACGCCGGAGGAAGCCGCGGGACCGGTCCTGTTTTTCTGCTCTCCCCTTTCTGATTACGTGAGCGGCGAAGTGCTGATCGTCAGTGGAGGGGCACGCTCGTGAAATACCTGCTTTTTGCCGTCGCATTCACCCTAACGGCTCAGGAGAAGCCACTGCCCGAGGGCGAGGGCAAAAAAGTGGTGGAAAAGCTTTGCCTGGACTGCCACGGTTCGGAAAACTTCACCGACAAAAAACGCACCAAAGACGAGTGGGAGGCGGTCATCAGCGACATGGTCGAAAAAGGCGCGCAAGGCACTGATAAGGAGCTCGACCAGGTGGTGGCGTATCTGACCAAGTACTTCGGCAAAGACAAGGCCCACCGCTAACCGTTATGCCCACCTTTAAAGCTTTGATCGCCAACCAGCAGGACGGGAAGTTCACGGCCTCCATTCAGGAAATCGACCGCGCGATGCTGCCGCCGGGGGAAGTACTGGTGCGCGTCGCCTACTCCAGCCTGAATTACAAGGACGGCTTGGCCGTAACCGGGAAGCCCGGCGTAATTCGTAGATTCCCGATGGTCCCCGGCGTCGATTTCGCAGGCACCGTGGAAGAATCCAGCGCGGCTTCGATTCGGGTGGGCGATGAAGTGGTGGTCACCGGATGCGGCACATCGGAGATTTTCTGGGGCGGCTATGCCCAATACGCCCGCCTCGACGCCGAGTTCATCGTCCCGGTTCCCAAGGGGATGACACTGAAGCAATCCATGGGCATCGGAACCGCCGGATTCACTGCCATGCAGTCCGTGATGGCGCTGGAACAGCACGGGTTAGCGCCCCACGGTCGCGACGTCGTGGTCACCGGGGCCGCCGGGGGTGTCGGCAGCGTCGCCATAGCGATTCTGGCCCGGCTCGGCTACAGGGTGGTCGCGTCCAGTGGACGCCCGGAGCTCGAATTCTATCTCCGCTCGCTGGGAGCATCGGAAATCATTGGACGCGAAGTACTTTCCACGCCCTCCAAGCGCCCTCTCGAGCCCGAACGTTGGGCCGCCGCCATCGACAGTGTCGGCGGAGAGACACTGGCCGGAATCATCCGCACGCTGGCCATCGGAGGCAGCGTCGCGGCGTGCGGATTGGCCGGCGGACCCACGCTCAACACCACCGTATTCCCGTTTATCCTGCGCGGCGTCAACCTGCTGGGCATCGATTCATCCAGAGTCCCCAACGCCCGCCGTCGCGAGATTTGGGCCCGCCTGAAGCGCGATCTCCCATTGGACCTTCTCGACAGCATGATGGTGGTCGCTCCGTTCGACAAGGTCTTCGCAATGGGCGAGCAGATCCTGGCGGGCAAAATTCGCGGCAGAGTCGTCGTCGACGTCAACGCCTAAGCGCGAGACTGCGCTAAATAACCCAAACTACACCCGACCGCAGATTCTTGCATCCAACGGCTATATATGATAATCTCTATAGACAAATAGAGTATGGCTGCCGCTGACACCATAATCGACCTGCAAACTATTGAACAGGAATACGATAATACCGTTCGGCACGACATCGAACTGTTCCGCACCCAGGCTCAATCTTTTCTTGCCGGCCAGATCAACGACGATCAGTTCCGGCCGCATCGGCTTCGGCGCGGGATTTACGGCCAGCGCCAGCCCGGGGTTCAGATGATCAGGACCAAGGTCCCCGGAGGACTGCTGACCGCGCGGCAAATGCGAACTTTGGCACAAATTTCGGACGATTTTGCCGGTTCTAGGGGTCACATTACTACCCGTCAGAACATGCAGTTCCACTTCGTCCCGCTGGCCCAAGTGCCCGATCTTCTGCATGCCCTTGCCGATGTGCGCATGACGACTCGGGAAGCATGCTACAACACGGTTCGTAACGTCACGGCGTGCCCGATGGCTGGTCTTCATCCGGATGAGCCTTTCGATGTCCAGCCGTATGCCCGTCGCCTCGCTTTCGCCTTTCTGCACAAAGAGTTAACCGACAATCTGCCGCGTAAGTTCAAGGTCGCGTTCTCCGGCTGTCCGGAGGATTGCATGGCGACGTCGATCAACGACGTTGGCCTGCGGGCGGTGATTCGGGACGGGGTCCGTGGATTTCGCATGACGGTCGCCGGCGGCCTCGGTCCTCTGCCAACCGAGGGTCGCCTGCTGCATGAATTCATCCCTGCCGAGGACGTGGTCAGCCACGTGGAAGCCGTGATCCGGGTCTTCAACCGCCATGGGAATCGCAACAACAAGAACAAAGCTCGCCTGAAATTCGTGCTCCGGGAGCGGGGATTCGAGTGGCTCCGTGACACGATCGGCGAAGAGTACCGGGACATTTTGTCTCATGGCGGGATTCCAATGCCTCAGGATGTCCCAGAAGGCTTCGGTGGATTCCAGCCACAAGCACCACCGCGCGGGACAGGCGCGGGGCTGCCGATCTTCGAATCCGCGACTCCCGATTTCCGCGAATGGCGCGAAACTAACACCCGGGCACAGAAGCAGGCCGGCTATTCCATCGTCACCGTGAAGATTCCACAGGGCAATCTCACCGGCGATCAGATGCGCGGACTGGCCGATCTGTCGGAGCAGGCTGGAGACAGCTCTATCCGCTTCACAATGAATCAGAACGTCGTGCTCGCCTATGTCCCCATGGGCGCGTTGAAGCGCGTGTACGCGGCGCTGAAAGAGCTCGGCCTGCACGAATCGGGCGCGGATGAAATCAGCGACGTGATCACCTGCCCTGGAGCTTATAGCTGCAATCTGGCGCTGACCAAAACCATGGGACTGGGTGCGGCGATTGTCGAAGTGGTTCGCAATGATTCAGATCCGCAGGTGCGGCGCCTGCGCATCAACGCCAGCGGTTGCCCCAATTCCTGCGGCCAACACTGGATCGGCGATATCGGTTTCTATGGCAATGCGCGCAAGATCGACGGCAGGGAAGTCCCGTATTATCTGATGCTTCTGGGAGGCACGCAGGAGCAATTCGGAGTCGCAATCCAGAGCCTGCCCGCGCGCCTGGCGCCGACTGCGGTGGCACGCGTGATCGAGCATTTCAAAGAGAATCGCCACCCCGGGGAATCCTTCCGCGCAGTACGTCCTGCGTCACAAAGTCGCAACCTTTCGGCAATTGACGGCGGATCTCGTCAAACCCGCCGAGCTCTATCCGGAAATGTACAAGGACTGGGGCGACGAGATCGATTATTCGCTGGAACTAGGCCGCGGCGAGTGCGCCGCGTAGCCTTGGGGAAAGGCGCGCGACCCACCACTCCCTGCGGTCGCGGCTCGTTTTTCGGTATCAGCTGCTTTTGTGAGCCGCGACCACAGAGAGCGGTCGGTATAGCTATTCTTGAATCAAGCGCTAGCTGCGTTTGGAACTGCGCGCTGAGACCGTGCGAACCGGTTCCATTGCTGCGCCGCTGGCTGCGGCGGCCGCTGGAATCGTGACCGAAGTATCCACCAGGCGAGCCATGTCGCTGACCGGCAGTCCTTCAGCTTCTTTCGCGAAACTCAGGGCTTTGGCGTTGCTGTCGAAATCCACGCGGATCCAGTCTCCGCCGCGGACCTGGTCGGTAGCGATCAGGTTCGACATCGGCTGCACCAGCAGCCGCTCTATGGCGCGCTTCAAGTGGCGTGCGCCGTACTTCATATCGGTGCCTTCTTCGAGCAAGAATCCCTTGCTCGAATCGGACAGAGTGAACACGAACGCGCGGTCGTTGGAGGTGTTGAAAATCCGCTGCTGGACGAGGTTCAGCTCGATGTCCAGAATCTTCTTCAACTGCTCCGTGCCAAGCGGCTGGAAAGTGACGATTTTGTCCAGGCGGTTGATGAACTCCGGCGTAAATTTCTTCCGGGCCGCGTCCAAACCGCTGCGGGCCATCTTGCCGGTGGTCTTTTCGTCCATCACTCCGGCCGCATGCTTGTCGCGCGATTCCTGCACCCCGAAGCCGAGCCTCGGCGAAATGATGTTGCTCATTTCGGCCGCGCCCAGGTTGCTGGTCATGAAAATCATGGCCCGCGAAAAATCCACCTTGCGGTTGTCGCCCAGCGTCAGCGTAGCTTTGTCCAGAATGCCGAGCAGCAGGTTCCACAGCGCATCCGACGCTTTTTCGATCTCGTCGAACAGCACGAAACTCAGCTTCATGGTCTCGGTGTGATGCTGGTTCAGCACTTCCTGAGACAGCAGCGGATGAGTTTCGCGATGCCCCAGGTATCCCGGAGGCGAGCCGATCAGCTTCGCGATCTCATGGCTGTGCTGAAACTCCGCGCAATCGATCTTGATGACCGCGCGTGGATTCTTCAAGAGCGCTTCAGCGGTAGCTTCGACAATGCGCGTCTTTCCGGAACCGGTGGGCCCCAGGAATAGGAAATTTCCTATAGGACGGCCCGGAGCGCTCATCCCGGTCAGATTCATCTGGTAGATGTTGACGATTTGCTCAATCGCTTCATCCTGGCCGATGATCATCCTGCGCAAATTTGTCTCAAGGGACATGGCCTCCCGGCCTGTTTTTGCCGGATCCAACGGAATGTTTAGCCGTACCATTTTATCTACCGCCTTTCTCGAACCCCTGGGACCCGGCTGAACACCCGGTCCCCTCTTCCACAAACTCTCAGGCAACCCAATTGCCACTTTTTTAGATGCTCCTCAACGCTGCCCGATTCGAGCAGCCACATTTATCTCTTCGGCCTCGCCGGACGAACTTCTATTCGGCTGATCAAGGTTCTTTTTGGCATCTGTAGGAGCATCCGTACTATTTCGGCAATGTCTTCCGGCCAGATTTTCCAGTCTGAACCATCTGCCGGCTGATGGCCGTTGAATTCGGTGGCCACGCTTCCCGGCATGATGTAACTGACACGCACGTTGCGATTCCTCTCATCCAACATCACGGCTTCGCTAAATCCGTTTAATCCGAACTTCGATGCGTTATACGCCGCCCCGCTTGCAAACGGATTCGCCCCTGCCAAGCTACTTATATTGACGATGTACCCGCCGCCCGCGGTTCCCAATCTGAACAAAGCTTCACGACAGCAATAGAACACACCCGTGAGATTTGTCTCGATGGTGTACTGCCAATCCTGTATTGACAGTTCCGAGACGGGACGAAACACGCCAACTCCCGCGTTGTTGACCAGCACATCCAGCCGGCCGAACTCGCCGTCGACAAACTCAAACAGCGCGCGGACCTCATCATAGTTCCTAACATCGGCGGCTTTGCCCTTGACTTTAAAGCCGGTCTCCGCCGTCAATTCGGCGATGGCGCGATCGACGGATTCCTGACGCCGTCCACATATTGCCACCGCACTCCCTTCTTGCAAAAGCATTTTCGCGATGGCGCGGCCGATGCCGCGCGTCGCGCCGGTGACCACAGCAACCTGATTTTTCAGCGTTTCCATACCTTCCAGAGTAAAGTGATGTAACGCGCCCAGTTGTTTCCATCCGCTAAGATCAATATTGAATGGAATCCAGCATTTTATGGCTGCGCATCGCGGCATGCCTGTATGGCGTGGGGCTGCTGCATTCGATGCTCGCCATCACCATGAAGAATCCGAAGCTGTATCCGGTGGCGCTGGGCACGTTTCGGGTGGCGGTGGTGCTGCACGGGGTCGCGCTGGTGGAAGTGTCCATGGCGTATGGCCGTCTGCCGCTCGACAGCTTGTTCGAAACGCTCAGCGTATGCGCATTTCTGGTGGCGCTGCTGTTCCTGTTTGTCCAATGGCGCTATCACTTCACCAGCACCGCGGTGGCATTGTTTCCTCTGATCTTCATGATGGCGCTGGCGGCGTCCATGCAGCAGCCTTCGGCCACCTGGCCGAACGTCGGCGTGAAAGACGCGTGGCTGGTGGTGCATATCGTATCTGGTGCTGGCGGGATTTGCGGCACTGCTGCTGACCGCCGTCGCGTCGGTGTTCTATCTGATGCAGGAACGGCGCTTGAAAGCCAAGCGCAGCAGCACGCTGCTGGAGCGGCTGCCGCCGCTCGCAACGCTGGATAATCTGGTTTCCGCCTCCATGGGATTTGGATTCGTGCTGCTGACGCTGGGCGTGATCTTCGCGATCACCTGGGCATCCGTCGAATATCAGACACGCTGGATCACCTATCCGAGCGTGCAATTCTCCTTATTTACCTGGGTGCTTTGTCTGGTAATGATCTTCCTGCGGACCTCGGCCGGATGGCGAGGACGTAAGGCCGCCGTGATGGCGCTGGCCGTGCTCGGCTGCGCGGTGCTGACGTGGGTGGCGCAGGTTGGGCTTAGACCGGCTCTCGAAAAATGAAGCTTTTCATCACAGGCCTGAATCATCGCACCGCTCCGGTGGAAGTGCGGGAACGCCTGGGGTTTGAAGAAAAAACCCTGGCGCAGGCTCTGGGAAATTTGAAACAGCGTCCCGGCCTGCTGGAAGGCATGATTCTATCGACTTGCAACCGCGTCGAGATCACCGTAGCGGCGGAAGAGCAGGCCGACGCCGAAACATCGGTGGAGCATTTTCTCGCCGAATCGCGGGATGTGAAGCGCGAGTGGATGTCGCCGTATCTGTATCGCCACGACGGACCGGCCGCGATTCGTCATCTCTTTCGCGTGGCTTCGAGCCTGGATTCCATGGTCGTGGGCGAGCCGCAGATTCTGGGCCAGATGAAAACGGCCTACGCGCTCGCCAAGGACTGTGGCGCCATCAGCGGGCTGCTGGACCTAGTGCTGACGCGAGCCTTCAATGTCGCCAAACGCGTCCGCTCGGAGACCGACATCGGGCAGAGCGCGGTATCGGTAAGCTACGCCGCGGTGGAACTGGCGCGCGAGATTTTCGGGTCGCTCAACGGGAAACGCGTGCTGATCGTGGGCGCGGGAAAAATGGCCGAATCGGCCGCGCGGCACCTGCGTCGAGCCGGCGTCTCCGAAATCCTGGTGACCAATCGCACCCGCGAGCGCGCCGAAGCCATGGCCGAGGAGTTTCAAGGCCGCGTGATCGATTACGAAAGATTCTACGATTCGCTGAAGGACGTCGACATCGTGCTCACTTCGAGCGGCGCGCCGCACTTCATTCTGACGCGCGACCAGATGCGCGGCGTGATGAGCAGGCGCCGCAACCGGCCCATGTTCCTGATCGACATTGCGGTTCCCCGCAACATCGAACCGGCCGTGAACGAGATCGAAAGCGTGTTTCTGTACGACATCGACGATCTGTCGAAAGTCGTCGAGATGAACCTCAAGGGCCGCATCGAGGTCGCGGTCCAGGCCGAGGACATAATTCGCGAAGAAGTGGAGCGCATGCTGATCCGCTTGCAGACGCGCGAAGTGACGCCGACTATCGTCAGCCTGCAAGAGCAACTGGAGCTGCTGCGCGCCAACGAAGTCGAAAGGCAACGGGGCAAACTGGGCGCGCTGACTCCACAGCAGGAAGAGGCGATCAATGCCATCACCCGCGGAATCGTGAACAAAATCGCGCATGGCCCCATCACGGAGCTGCGCCGCCAGGCCGGCGATCCGGGCCGGATCCACATGGTGAGCCTGATCCGCAAGCTCTTTCGCCTCGGAGAAGGATAATGCTGACCATAGGATCGCGCGGTTCTCAACTCGCGCTGTGGCAGGCTCGCCACATCGCGGCCCGGCTCGGCGAGATGGGCGCGGAGACGCGCATTGAGATCATCAAAACCACCGGAGACAAGATCACCGATGTGCCGCTGGCGAAGGTCGGCGGCAAGGGACTGTTCACCAAAGAAATCGAAGAAGCGCTGCTCGACCGTTCGATCGACATTGCCGTGCACAGCCTGAAAGACGTGCCCGCGGAGCTGCCGGGCGGCCTGATTCTCTCCGCGATTCCGGAGCGTGAAGATCCGCGCGACGCATTGATCGGGCGTCCGCTGGCCGAACTCGGGCCGGGTTCGAAGGTCGGAACCAGCTCTCTGCGGCGTTCATCGCAGTTACTGGCCTTCAACCCGAGTTTGGAGATAAATATGTTGCGCGGCAATGTGGATACTCGCCTGCGCAAGCTCGCTGAAGGCCAGTATGACTCGATCGTGCTGGCGGCGGCGGGTTTGCGGCGCCTGGGTTGGCAGGACCGCATCCGCGAGCTGCTTTCTGCCGAGATCATGTGCCCCGCGGTGGGCCAGGGCGCGCTGGCGATTGAGACGCGTCACGACGGCGGCGAAGCGGAGCGCCTGGTTTCGAAACTCGACCATGCGGCCAGCCGTGCCGCCGTCACGGCCGAACGCGCGCTGCTCGCCACGCTTGGCGGAGGCTGCCAGGTTCCGATCGGCGGCTATGCGCGTGGTTAACGGCGCGTCGATCCAACTGCGCGCGATTGTCGCGTCGCCGGATGGATCGCGGATCGTTCGCGGAGAGCGCACGGGTACGGACGCCGCTTCGCTTGGCGAAGCGCTCGGATGCGAGCTGCTCGACCGCGGAGCTCGCGAAATTCTCGCACAAGTCTACGCGCAATGAAGGTCTACCTGGTTGGCGCGGGACCCGGCGATCCCGGTCTGATCACCGTCAAGGGCCGCAAAATTCTGGAACGCGCCGACGCGATCCTGTACGATCATCTGGCCAACGATCGTCTGCTGGATCTCGCGCCTGCGAGCGCCGAGCGGGTATACGTCGGGCAAAAAGCGATCGGCGCATGAATTTTCGCAGGAAGAAATTTCGGCGATGCTGATCGAACGCGCGCGCCGAGGATGGAACGTCGTGCGGCTGAAGGGCGGCGATCCATTCATCTTCGGCCGGGGCGGGGAAGAGATCGAGGCGCTTTCCGCCGCGGGGATTCCGTTCGAGATCGTGCCTGGAGTCACCACGCCGCTCGGCCTAGCGGCGTATACCGGCGTTCCGCTGACGCATCGCGAGCATACTTCGGCGGTTACGTTCGTCACCGGACATAACGTGGAGGCGATCGACTGGTCGAAGGTCGGCGCGGCGGAAACCATCGTGCTGTTCATGGGCCTGGTGAATTTTCCGGCGATCGCGCAGGAGTTGATCGCGCGCGGGCGTTCGGCGAAAACTCCCGCGATGGCGGTTCGCTGGGCCACGCGGCCGGATCAGCAGACCATCACCGGCACTTTAGAAGACCTGCCCGCGAAAGATCTCAGACGCGGGGATGAAGCCGCCCGCGACCATCGTGATCGGCGAAGTCGTAGCGCTGCGGGACCGCTTCAGTTGGTATGAAAAGCTGCCGCTATTCGGCCAGCGCATCGTCGTGACGCGCGACCGCAGACAAGCCATGGAACTCGCCGAGCCGATTGAAGCGCTGGGTGGAGAAGCGCTGCTGCTGCCGGTGATCGAGATTCGGGAAGCGGCGGATCCGGCGCCGCTCGATCATGCAATTTCGCAATTGAATTCTTATGACTGGCTGATTTTCACCAGCGTGAACGGCGTGAAATATTTTCTCGATCGCCTGGATCGCTCCGCCGTGGATCTTCGTTCGCTCAAAGCCAAAATCTGCGCCATCGGTCCAGCGACCAAGGCTGCGGTCGAAGCGCTGCATCTCAAAGTCGACAAAATGCCCGAGGAGTACGTCGCGGAAAGTCTGGTGCAGGCGTTCGCATCGGAGGATCTGAACTGGCGTCGGATTCTGCTGCCTCGCGCAGCCGTGGCGCGCGACCTGGTCCCCATGGAACTGAAGCGCCGTGGCGCGACCGTGGACGTAGTAGAAGCGTATCGCACCGTGATTCCTGAGGACGCGGCGGCCCGAGCGAAGGAAATTCTGGCGCGCCGCCCGCATTGGATCACGTTCACCAGTTCGTCGACCGTGAACAATCTGGTCGAAGCGGCCGGAGCGGATGCATCTGCGCGGGATAAAACTCGCGTCCATCGGTCCGATCACGTCGCACACGATTCGTGAACATGGGCTGGAAGTGAATCTGGAGGCGAATCCACATACGGTGCCGGGCCTGATCGCCGCGCTTATCCGGCCATCATCCTGAACAGGCCTTTGAACATGGTGATGCCGCCGAAAATCACCGGGCCCCAGGCGATGAAGAAAATCGGCAGTCCCATCGCGAAGGTGCCGGCAGTGACGGCGACTCCGATCACGACGTACAGCGCGCCTTTAGCGGCGGCTTGCGCGCCGGCTTTGCGGAACGCGGCTTTCTTCACTTTGCTGGCTTCATCGACCAGCGCGCGGGCGCCCGGCTCAGGCATTCCTTTGCTGATGAGATCGTCCATCACGGATTTGGTCGATTTTCCATTGGCGAGCGCGATCAGCGTCTCGTTGTAAAGTGAATCCATCGTCATTTCTTGCGTCACGGTTTCTTTCTCCTGTCTTCACCCGGCGCAATCGCGCGAGCCGTATTATCTGACGACGCAGAAAAAGGGAATGTGTCAAAACCCGCGGGATTGACCGCTCCCTCTGGTCGCGGCTCACTTAAGTTGCTGCTGGCTGAGAGCCGCGACCGCAGGAACGCGTGGATGTGGGCTCTTAGCGAAGACTGACCTTGAATTCCCAGCGACTCGAGCGGCTTGATTTCGTTGCGGCATGTCACGCCGATCAGTCTGCGCAGGTTCTGATACACCACGCGACCGCGCTAAGCTCCCGGGAAAACTCTGCGGCCGTCCAGATACGTTTCCATGATCTCGACCCCGCCGTCATGCGAGCGAAACCGGACCAGATCGGCTCGCTCGCCGTTGCGCAGGCCGCGCTGCCTCGAAACGATGCGGCCGATGCGCGCGGGATTGATGGTCGCCATGGTGATCGCCTCCACCAGGCTCACGCCCGCGATGCGCATCGCGTTTTCGATGGCGCGATCCATGCGCAGGCTCGATCCCGCGAGTCGCGTGCCGCCAGCGCAGCACCACGCGTCCGTCCGTCTTTCAACTCGACCTCAACTTCGCCCAGAACATAGCGGCCCGGCGCGCACATCGCGGGCATCACCGCGTCGGTGACCAGAACGCTGCGCTCGATCCCCTTCGCTCGCAGCGCGATTCGAAAGAATGAATCCGGCAGATGGATGCCGTCGACGATGAAGCTCGCCGCCAGCCGATCCTCGGCGAGCTGATCCCAGATGTAATTCCAGCGCGGCAGAACCGCATGCGCGCCGTTGCCGAGATGCGTCGAAAGCGTCGCACCGGCGCTGACCGCGTCGCGAATCTGTTCGCGACTCGCGCCGGTGTGGCCGATGCTGGTCGACCACTCCATCGCGCGCCAGCGTTTCGATGTAACGCGTAGCGCCGGGCCATTCCGGCGATAGCGTAACTAGTCGCACATTTCCGCGCGCCGCGTCCTGCCAGCGGCGAAACTCTTCGATATCGGGAGGACGCACCCAACGAACGGGATGCGCCCCGCGAGGACCATCCTCGGCGGAAATATGCGGCCCTTCGACGTGAAACGCCTCCATCGCCGCGCCGTCCTCCAGCGATTCGCGAGCCGCGGCCAGATTCCGCAGCGCGCCCAGCATCTGATCCGGCGCGCCCGTGATCACCGTCGGAAAGAATCGCGTCACCCCGGTCGAAAACATTACGCGAATCGAGCGCGCGATCTCTTCATGCGGCGCGACGGGCGAGTTGTAATCGACGCCCGCAAATCCGTTGACCTGCAAATCGATGAATCCGGGACGCTACGAACGCGTCTTCACGACGAATCGAGCACCGGATCCACATGCTGGATCACCGAATCGAACTCGATCTCGATGTGTTCCCGCGTCGCGACGTTGTGGCCGCTACATTTCCTGCGGGTCATGGTTTTTGCACAGCATTCTCACAGATCGAGTCTCGCTAACTTCGGGCAACCGCACGCGCAAACAGTTGTTGAAAACCCGAAATACGCTCTGGCGCACCGCCGCGAGTCCTGGTACAACTGACTAAGATTTCTGCGCGGATCTGGGCTCGTGTGTCAGTCTCGGGGGAGGTGGCCGCAGGCTCAGTTCGCGCGGAAACTCTATCGGCGAATTACTTCGCAGGCCCCTACCGGCTGCGCCACAGGCGCCAGCCAGCCGAAGCGATCCGGCGTTCGACCTTCCACGATCGCGAAAGAATTCGCGCTGCAGCCGTTCTGTGATGGGGCCTCTCTTACCCTTGCCGATCGTGATCCGGTCCACCGAACGGATCGGCGTAATCTCGGCCGCGGTGCCGCAGAAGAACACTTCGTCGGCGATGTACAGCATTTCGCGCGGGATCAGGCCCTCGGTCATCAGGAATTCCCAGATCGCGGGCCAGCTGCATCACGGTATCGCGCGTGATGCCGGGCAGAACGCTCGCGCCCAGCGGCGGCGTGACGATTTGCCATCGCGCACCACGAAAATATTCTCGCCCGACCCCTCGCTCACGTATCCGGATGCGTCGAGCGCGATGCCTTCGGCGTATCCGTTGACGCCGGCTTCCATGCGGATCAGTTGCGAGTTCATATAATTCGCGCCGGCTTTGGACAGCGCGGGCAGCGTGTTGGGCGCCATGCGCGTCCAGCTCGAAACGCACACGTCGACGCCCTGCTCCAGCGCCTCCGCGCCCAGGTATTTGCCCCATTCCCAGCACGCGATGTAGGTTTCGATGGGATTATCCGCCGTGGGCATGACGCCCATGTCGCCATAGCCGCGAAACACCAGCGGACGCAGGTAGCAGGAATCCATCTTGTTGACGCGAACCAGCTCCGACCATCGCGTCGCAGAGTTGTTCGATCGAGAAGGGAATCTCGATGCGATAGATCTTGGCGGAATCGTGGAGGCGGCGGGCATGTTCGCGGACCCGGAAAATCGCCGGTCCGGAGGTGGTCTTGTAGCAGCGGATTCCTTCGAAAACCGAGCTGCCGTAGCTGGTAACGTGCGAAAGAACATGAATCTTCGCGTCGTCCCAGTTGATGAGACGGCCGTTGTGCCAGATCTTTTCGGTGGGTGTGATCATGAGAGAATTATATCGTGGGAACCTGTAAAACGTTCTGTCTTACTGTAACGGGGCCGCGGCGTTTGAGCTGGGATGCGCTGTCTGTTTGACTTTGACGGCGTCCTCGCCGATACCGAACCAGTCCACTACTCCTGCTGGCGCGAGATCCTGGAGCCTTACGGAATTCAACTCCGCTGGGACTTTTATCAGCGGCAATGCATCGGCGTTTCGGACCGGCTGATGATCCATCAACTGGCGGCCGAACGCACGCCGCCGATTCCGTTCGAAGAAATCTGGCCGGAGTATTTGAGGAAGCAGACCATGTTCCGGACCCGTCTGGAACAGGAACCGCCGTTTCTATCGGAAACCGTCGAGATGGTGCGGGAAATCTCCAGTATCTATAAGTTAGCGGTGGTTTCTTCAAGTGGCAGATCGGAAGTGGAGCCGCCCATCGAACGCGCCGGAATCAGGCCATGTTTTCAGGCGTTTGTGTGTGGAAAAGAAGTCCCTAACTTGAAGCCGGCGCCGGACCCGTATCTGCGAGCGGCAGAACTGCTCAGCGTCAGCAGACCGCTGGTGGTTGAAGATTCGGACGCCGGTGTCGCCAGCGCCAAAGCGGCTGGATTCGACGTGCTGCGCGTGAGCAACGCGGCTGCGACCGCGGCGGAAGTTCGCGCCAAACTACTCTGACTCGGGAACCGGGACCTGTTCGACGATCTGAATCCCGAACGCGTCCAGACCAATTACCTTGCGAGGATGATTGGTCAGCAGGCGGATGGTGGAAAGCCCCAGATCGGCCAGGATCTGCGCGCCGATCCCGGTTTCGTGCTGCGGCGGAGCCTTCCCTTCGGCCACCGGGAAATGACGACGTTCGGTGCCGGATTTGTGCAGATAAACCAGCACACCGGCGCCCTCTTCCGCAATCCGGTGCAGCGATCCGCTGATCATCTGCCGGCAGTTGCATTGCGTGGATCCGAAAACCTCGCCGAAAACGCAGCGCGCGTGCATCCTTACTAAAACGTTTTCACGGCCGGCGACATCGCCCAGCACCAGAGCGACGTGGGTTTCGCCGTTGAAAGTGCTCACGGTAATTGATGGTCTTGAAGGAGCCGAACTCGGTTTGCAGGCAACCTTGCCCCTCGCGTTCGACAAAATGTTCGGTTCCCAGGCGATAGCGGATCAGCTCTGCGACTGAGATCATCTTCATGCCGTGGCGCTGGCAGAATTCGGCGAGCTGCGGCACGCGCGCCATGGATCCGTCGGGATTCATGATCTCGCAGATGACTCCGCCGGGCTCGAATCCGGCCATGCGGGCGAGATCCACCGCGGCTTCGGTTTGCCCGGCGCGCACCAGAACGCCGCCTTCGCGGGCGCGCAGCGGAAACACGTGACCGGGACGCGCCAGATCCCGCGGCCTGGTGTGCGGATCCATCGCAGTCAGAATCGTGTGGGCGCGATCCGCCGCGGAGATGCCGGTGGAAACGCCTTCCGCCGCGTCAATCGATTCGCAAAACGCGGTTCCGAAGCGCGACGTATTCATCGGCGATACTAGCGGCAGATGCAGTGCGTCGCAACGCTCGGCCGCCAGCGCCAGGCAGATCAGGCCACGCCCGTGCGTCGCCATGAAATTGATCGCTTCCGGCGTGATGGACTGCGCGGCGATGGTCAGATCGCCTTCGTTTTCGCGATCCTCATCGTCGACCACGATCAGCATGCGGCCGGCGCGAAAGTCTTCCAGGGCTTCGGGGATGGAAGCGAAGGGCATCTCCTCTAAGAATAGCGGAAAAAAGTTGCTATTGCAGTCCTAACCTCTTATCGAGGTCTGCCGTGATGGCAGGCAATCGCAAAGGATCGCGAACCAGGTTGCCGATTCCGTTCTCCGTGTAGTTTTCGTAGAACAGCTCCACCGCGGCCAGCGATAGCGCGTAGGCGTTGGTCGCGTGCTCGGTATCCATGCGCGACCAATCCTGGCGAAGGTTTTCGAGCCGTGGTATCTGCCCGCTCCTGATGGATTGATCCAGTTTCTGCCGCGTCGCGGCGCTCAGCTTGTCGCCCGAGAGCTTCTGCGCCAGGCCTTCCTGAAACCACGCGGGCCAGCGCCCCAGCATCGAAAGACACGCGTGCGTCGTCTCATGCGCGAACACACGCCGCGTGGACGCGTCCAATCCTTGGCCGCCGAGAACAGGCACACGGATACGCCCGTCGTACTGCCCGCCGTTCCACTCCGCGACGTCCACCGTTTTTCGATAGGCTTCCTGGCTCTGCACGATGGCGACGATGCGCTCCTCGGCGTTGCAACCCAGCTCGCCCGAGATGCGCGTGAATTCGTGATCCAGCGCGCCCAGCATTTCCCGCGCAGCGTCCGCGGATACGGTCGAGCTGTCATAGCGCAGCACAACTCGCATGCCCACGAGTTTGTCGCTGCTCTGGTCGCCCTTGGTTTCGCGCTCGACTCGTAGGAAAATCCGTTCCAGATCCTTGTTAGGGGCCAGCGAGAGAGATGTTCGCCAATAGTCGAGCGCTTTGCGGCTATCGTCAGCGCGCCACGCCGCGATGCCCGCCAAGGCGAGCAGATTCGGGTCCTTATTCTTGCGAAGCTCGGGGTCCAGAAGTTGCAGAGCTTTCGCCGGCTGGCTCGCTTCGATCAAACGGCTGGCCTCCGCAGCGATGCCGGGCTGCGCGTGTGCCAGCGCGGGCAGCGACGCCATTACTTGCGACGATTCGAGCCACGACGCATCGCGCCGCTTTTGATCGAATTCGTCAAGCCCTTCGATCTGGGTCGACGAAAGGTAACCCTCGACGGTTTTCCCATCCTGCTCGACGGCGACTTTGTAACACGGCGTGGCTTCACCCGACAGGGCATAGCGAATCGTAACCGGGGCGCCGGAGGGGAGCGTCGCGACGATGTCGGTATCGCTCGCGCAGCCGGTGCGCAGCGGCGTATGGTCCTGCTTTACAGAGATCGCCAGCAACAACAGGAACAGCGTGCCCATGGTACGAGCTTAGGGCCGCTGTAGGAAAAAGACCCTCGGGGAAACCTCTTAAAATCGCCGTGAATCGGCGTTTATCCGCGACTATTAATCCACTCGACGGTCTTATCCGCAAGCCGATCCAGCGCCCGAACTGCCAGCGCGAGGTGCTCTTCCTTCGTATCCTCGATCTTGTTATGGCTGATTCCCTGAAGCGATTGGACGAACATCATGACCGTCGGGATGCCTGCGCGCGACACCTCGGCCGCATCGTGCAACGGCCCTGACGGCAGGCGATGCGCGACGCCCGCAATCTCATCCACGGCCTGTTCGCAACGGTCGATCAGTTCCGGATGAAACGCGATGGGCTCGATGTTCCAGATCCGCGACCACTCCACCGTGCACTTTTCTTCGCGTGCGAACCGTTCGCTCGCCTCGCGAGCTTGCGTGTACATCGCGGCCAGAACGCCCGCGTCCAGATCGCGCTGATCGAGCGCGGCTTCGCATCGACCTACTACCGCCGTCACGATTCCAGGAAAGGTCTTCACGCTGCCGATGGTGCACACTGCGTCCGGATGCCGCCCCGCGATGGTGCGAATTTCAAGCGCGAGCTTCGCCGCCGCCGCCAGCGCATCGCGCCGTGCCTTCATCGGCGTCGACCCGGAGTGCGCCTCCTGCCCATGAAACACGATGGTGTGACGCTCCACGCCCTTGGTCCCGAGCACCACTCCCAGCGGCAGATTCCAGCTTTCCAGAACCGGACCCTGTTCGATGTGCAACTCAAGATATGCCGCGGCGTTTTTTCGTTCGATTCCAGCGTCGGGAAATCGATCGATGTCCACGCCGCATCGCTTCAGCGCGTCATCGAGGCGAATGCCGTCCTTATCGACGCGCACCCGATCGGCCGCGATGCTATGCGTTCCCGCGAATGCCGACGATCCGAGCAAACTGCGCCCGAACCGCGCGCCTTCCTCATCGGCGAAATCGACCAGGCGAATCGTGACCGGCGGACGCCCGTGATACTCATTCGCGAATCGCCGCATCACTTCGAGCCCCGCCATCGCTCCTAGACAGCCGTCCAGCCATCCTCCATTGGGAACCGAGTCGAGATGGCTGCCGAGGATCAGCGCTTTCTCGGACGCGCCCGGCAACGTCACCCATCGATTCCCGGCTGAATCGAAGTGATGCTCCACCGGCAGCCCGTCGAGCTTGGATGCAAACCACGCGCGCGCTTTCAGCCACGTGTCAGTCCAGGCGACGCGCTGTGCTCCGTTTTCGTCCGCGGTCAACGCGCGCAATTCTTTCAGTTCGTCGATGGTGCGCTGAGGATTCAGGCTCATGGCATGTTCACCTGCGGCAATTCGATGAAGCTAGATTGGTAAATCCTCTGGGTTGCTTTTTTATAGTCCTCCGGCTTCGCCCAGAAAATATTTTGCACGAAAGTCTGCGGATTGCGATCGTACAGGGGGAACCAGCTCGATTGGATCTGTACCATGATGCGATGGCCGGGCAGGAATACGTGGTTCGCGGTGGGCAGTGCGAATCGATACAGCAGCGGCGCTCCCGCTGTAATCGCTTTGGGATTTTCCAGGCTCTCGCGATATCGCCCGCGAAAAATATCGGCCGAGACCATCAATTGATAGCCGCCCATCGCCGGCTGCGAGGCGACTTCATCCGGATAAACGTCGATCAACTTCACCACCCAATCCGAATCCGTGCCGCTGGTTGACGCCGTCAGATTCGCGACGGGCTGCCCGCTGATCTTCACCGGCGCGGTCAAAACTTCGGACTTGTAGACCAATACATCGGGACGCCCCGAAGCTTCGCGCTGATCGTCCACCAGCCACTGCGGCCACGTCAGTCCGTTGTCATAGCCGATCGGCTGGCTGGGGCGCGAACGGAATGGCACCGGCTTCGCTGGATCGGACACGTATTCCTCAAAAGGGGCGATGCTGCCGATGATGCTCGTGAAGCTCAGCTTGAGTCCGCCGCCAAGAAACAGCGGCGTGGCCCGTTCCCCAACAGGCCATTTTTGTAAACGACGCCATGTGTTGGTTCCGGTCTCAAACGCGGTCACCGGAGCGACATTCGACTTCGGCGCGCCGTCTTTCAAATACTGATCCAGGAACGGCCGCAGAATTTCCTGGCGGAAATACAGGCCCGTATCGCTATTGAACTTCAGCGCGCCCAGCGTGCTGCCGTCCGCGATCTCCTGCCCGTGATGCCAGGGGCCCATCACCAGAAATACTTTGTCGTTCGCGGTGTCTTTCGGCTTGATCGCCTTATAGACCGCGATCGCGCCGTAAATATCTTCCTGATCCCACAAACTGTGGACCAGCATCACCGGAATCTTCAGCGGCTGCGCGGCCAGCAACTTGTCCATGGCCTGATCCTGCCAAAACGCATCGTAGCTGGGATGCGCCAGCAGCTTGCGCCAGAATCCGATCTGCTCCAGGCCGCGCCGCTGCCCCAGCTCGCCTGCCGACCCGGCCTGCATGTAGGTATCGTAGTCGTCGAAATTGCTGGTGAACCATTTCGCGTCGTTGCCGCGCGTGGCTTCCTGTTCGTAAACATAGGGCATGTTTTGCTGGCGAAACGCCCCATTGTGAAACCAATCGTCACCCATCCAGCCGTCGACCATGGGATTCATGGGCACGGAAACCTTCAGCGCCGGATGCGGATTCACCAGCGCCATCAGCGGCAGGAACCCGTCATAAGAAATTCCCAGGATGCCGACTTTGCCGTTGGTCTCCGGAATATTTTTCACCAGCCAGTCGATGGTGTCGTACGTGTCGGTCGAATGGTCCACCATCGTGGGATTCTGCCGCCCGTGCAGAGGACGATTCATCACATAATCGCCCTCGCTTCCATATTTGCCGCGCACATCCTGGATCACGCGGATGTAGCCGCCGTCGACGATGACTTCGACGGCGTTATCGTAGCCCTCAAGAATCGGCCCCAGATGCGAGCTATGCGCGTGCGTAGTGAGCTCGGTTGCATTGTAGGGAGTTCGCGTGAGCAGAATCGGCGCGCTCTTGGCTCCCTTCGGCACCAGGATCACCGTGTGGAGATGGACTCCGTCGCGCATGGGAATCATGACTTCGCGGCGCTCGTAGTCGAAGCCGTAAGTGGAGGGCTGAAGTTTAGCGGGCGTTTCGCTGGGCAGGTTGGGGTACGTCCCCGTCTGTCCCCACGCCAAGCCAACCGATAGCGCGATGAAGAATCGCATCATGGTAGAGAGTCTCCTCAGATCCCTGTATGGTACCAACGGCGGATTGTGCCAAACTGGATGCTTGCAGCAGGAGGCTCATGAGCGATCGCATGGAGTTTGAAACGGTGTGTCCGAACAATCACAACCAAACCGTGACATTCAGCCGGGAGAAATTCGAAGCGGAATTGAAGTCCGATACGCTGATGTTCCACTGCAATACGTGCGATGCGAACTGGCCTCCGACGAGTGAAGAAATCGCCAGACTTCGAAAGCACTTCTCGAACAAACCAAACTAGCGCTCGCAGGGAGCGAGTCCGTTCGCTGGATAATCGCACTTACGACGCCCGTCATCCCGAGCGATCTGCTCTTAAAGCGTCGATAACAGCCGAACGAAAAGCAGATTCCTCGCTCCGCTCGGAGTGACTCTGGGGTCGGATGACGGCATGATCCCAGGTCGGCCGGATCGATCCCTATCGATACGGCGGCACTTCAAGGCTGAAAATCGCGCTCTTCGGCCATTGCGCGTCGGCGATCGTGATTTTCGTTTGCCTCGCATCCGCGACGCCCATCGTGCGCAACGGAACGCGCACGTCGAAGAAGTGGTCCCCGGCCTGAACCAACGGATCGGGATGCGGGCCCGCGGTTGCCTGGAAGATCATCTGGTTGGCGCGCTCCAGCATCAGCCAATACGACACGAAAGGCCGATGACTGTTCGCGCGGCCACGCTCATCGAACGTGGCCTGGTCTCCGATGTTCGCGGTGGCGTGCAACACGAACTCGCCCACGCCGGAAACGCCGACTTTCATCACGGGCCATCCCATGGGCGGCTTCTCCGCCTGGCTGCCGGGCGCGGGGATCGGCGCAGACGATTCGATCCGAACATATAAAAACGACTCATCGTAAGTGGCCCGCACTTGCCAGCCCCGCTTAGCCGCCTCCGTCGCATTGAACGCCGGCGCGACGTTCGGCCACGGAGCTCCGGCGCGCTCGAAGGCTCCGGCGGGCGGCGGAATCAGGGCATAGACCGAGTCCGCGTGGTACGGCTTCTCGCTCCAGAGCTGGTCCTTGATTTTCCATTGTGCGTCTTCCTTGACGAGACGCATGCCCAGGAATTGCCCTTCGCCGATTTGTCCCAGCAGCACGGCCTGGTCTCCCTGCACGAAAACCCTGGACGAGGTGTAGTGCGCACTCGGCCGCGGGCGGAAATAAGGCCGCATCTTCTCCGCGTTCGCCACCTCTTCGCGAGACCACAGCCCGACAAAGGCGTTCGCGTCGCCGGTTTGCTCGGCCTTCTCCATCTGTTTGTAAACGGCAAGGACTTGGTCCTCAGCGCGCTGGGCCAGGCACCCGATCGTGGATATGCATAAACAGACGAGTATCCGCATCTGTAGGATGATATCGGCGGGAGTGGCGCCGCGCTTTATCCCGGTAGGTGCCTGTCTGCGCTAGAGCCACGCCCACCGAGAGCGCGATGAAGAATCGCATATTTAGAGAGTCTCCTCAGATCTCTGTAGGTAGCAATCGTGGATTAGCGCACCGCCTACGCGAAAACGGCTAATTTCATCCCGCGCTGAACGATTCGACCTAGGAGGAAAACGATAAAGCTCGTCCCGTATGCCGTAAGGATCGAAGCCCCTAAGCGAGAGGAGTAATCGTCGCCAGCCCACGAGTCGAGTCGATCCACCGCAGCCCATCCGCTGAGCAAAGAGACGAGCGCAAGCCAATCCAATTTTCTGGCGATAGGATCGTGCGGTCTCCTCACGAGGAGATCCGCAGTGATGATCGCGGCGATCATTGCTGTGATTCGAGCCGCCGGCGCTGGCCAATTCGAAACGATCGGGGAATCGCTCGCGTTCATCGCAGTAGTTATCAGAAGCGGTACCGAGAGCGCGGCGAAGCGGAGGTTTCGGTTTTGGATGATCGGAACCAAGGCGGCATCGAGCATTTTCGCGCAGAATCTCGCCAAGCCAAACAGGGTAATCAGCGCGATCATCATCCATTGAGGCAGAAAATGCAGCGAATCCGCGCCCCATAACGCGAGGTTGATATTCGCCAGGCTGCCGAGATCGCTGCGCCAATGGTAGGCAGCGGATTGGATCGCGCTGACGGCGAACAGAGTGCCCGCCATCGGTAGCCCAAGCCCAAAAATACCAATTCGCGCGACATCTCCCTTACCGCGGCTACGGTGCCCGAAAGCCGAAGCAAGAAAGGACAAGGGCCCTGCGATCATCAGCGGGTCGGCTACGTGGCTCCAGAACGTGTCGGTTGGGGCGCCGGAATGGTGAAGATCGCTCCAGATGTAAGGAAAGTAGGCCCGCACGCGAATCGCTGCCGCGATCAGCATCGCTATGCCGAGCTTGTTTGTGAAGCACGCGAGTCTTGCGCTCGTCTGAAGGCTCTGGACTCCAGTCACGAACACATACACTGCCAAGGCACCGGCGGCGATGACACATTTGAAAGCGGAAAAGTCGAAGTTGAACCTCAAGAACCGTGAGGTGATCGACCCCACGACGGAGGCGGTCCACAGCAGGGCCAACGCGGCACAGCCGAGGCGGACGGCCGCCCCAAGGACTGTGCCGAACGACACCTCAGCGACCTCGAAGAGAGACCTTTGCGAGCCGTACGCTGATAATGCAGGGCCGAGAAAAAACAGGGCCGGAACGAGCGCGCATAGTCCAACGAGAGAGACAAAGTAGGACGCGGGCGAACCGCTGAACGAAAACTGATGTGCCGGTTCGAACCAAAAGAAAAAGTTAAGGAACAGCGTCGCGAGGATTATCGCAGGTAGCCGCCAACTAACCGAGCCCGCAGAGTCATTGGCCGCGTCAAACCATTGCAGTCGGACCACCGGATTGTAGACACCAGTACGTCGCGCAATGTTCCGATTGCCAGATTGCGATTACGGCTTCCCGCCCGCCTTCACCTTCACCGTGGCCCACTTCCCCATCAACGAACTATAAACCGCCTCCTCCTTCACGCACGCTTCGATCTGCACCGCGGTCGGAGCCATTTCCGACGCCTGCATTGGCATCGCGGCTCCGACCATCCTTGCACCGATGTTCGAAAGATTCGCGGGAGGCGGAGGTTCAGGCGCGCCACCGCCGCGGCCTCCTCGACCACCGCCGCCTTCCGGAGCTTCCACTGGAGCGATCTCTTCCACCTGTTTGATCAGCGCGTCATTCGCCGCCGATTGCGGACGAGCCTTCAACTTATCCAGCAGCGCCCGAGCATCCTTATAAGCAGCCGCCGCGCTCGTCGCGCCGGTTTCCATCTGCGTGGTCAAAGTGAAAATCCGCTGCACTTCCGGCGTGATCTTCACGCGAGGGTCCATCTTAATCGTGATCGGCTGCGTCAGCGTCTTCCCGTTCACGGTCAGCCGGACCGTGTAGGTTCCGGGAGCGACCCATGGCGAATTGATCGCCGGGTAGGTCCGATGCGGGACCGCGCCGTTTGCGCCGCCTCCACCTCCGCGGCCTCCGCCGCCCATGCCGGGAATCGGATCGTAATGCATGTCCCAGGTGAAACGATGCATGCCGGCGCTGGTTCTCAGTATCTGCGGCGGCGCGGGCCAGTATAGCGGCAAACCGCAATCGGGCGCGGTCGGATTCTCCTGACAAAGCTTGTTGTAAGCTACCGGATCGGTCGCCGGGTCGGGATTGCGGACGGGATCGCTGCTCGAATAGGTGCGCAACACCTTGCCTTGCGCGTCCAGAAACTCGAGCTTCACGGCACCGGCATTTTCGGGCAGATAGTAATCGACGATGGCTCCGTTCGGAGGATTTTCTCCAGCCTGAAGCTCCGGCGGCCACGGCGTCGGATCGTTGGTGCCGAAGCGAATGCGGATGCCGGTTTCGGGCTTGAAGAGATACGCGTTGGATGCGGCCGCAGCCTCGGTCACCTGGCGCAAAGGAGTCACATCGTCGAGAATCCAGAAGCCTCGGCCGTGCGTTCCGGCCACCAGATCGGAGCACATGCACGACGCATCGTCCTTCACTTGAATATCGCGCACTGAAATCGCGGGCATGTTCAGGCGCAGCGAATGCCAGTGGTCGCCGTCGTCGAAGGAGACCCAAACCTGCGTGTCGGTGGCGGCGTAGAGCAGACCTTTCTTGCGCGGATCCTCCCGAATCGAGTTGGCGGCGGCGTAGCCCTCGATCCCGCTGTCGATCTCGGTCCACGTTTTGCCGCCGTCGTGGGTGCGCCACAGGTGCGCGCTCATATCATCCAGGCGCAGAGTATTCGCGGCCGCGTAGGCGGTCTTGGTATCGAAGTGACCCGCTTCCATGTTGAAGATGCGAGTCCACGGCTTGATCTGCGGCGGAGTGACGTTGGTCCACTTCGCGCCGCCGTCGACCGTCACTTGCAGCAAGCCGTCTCCGGTTCCTGCCCACAGCACATTCAAATCGAGCGGCGATGGCGCGAGCGCGGTGATGGTCCCCAGAGCTGACGGATTCACCGTCGACGCATATTTTCCTGCGTTGGACGGAGCGTCCCACGTCTGGCGGGTCAGATCGCCGCTGATCGGGGTCCAGGAATGCCCGCCGTTACTGGTCTTCCAGACGCCGGAGGTCGCGTAGAACAGCACCGTCGGATCTTTGGGCGACCAGATCAGCGGCTGCGTGCGAACCGTGCGCGGAGGCGGCGCGCCCTTCGGCATCTCCACCACTTCGCCGCCGCGTCCTCCGCCCGGAGGTCCGACGGCGGCTTTCTGGCCGGTCAGGCGATTATACAGGCTGACTTTTCCGCCATACACCAGGTCGGGATTCTTCGGATCGGGAGCCGCTTCGCCATACTCTTCGATTCCCACGGGATGCCAGTCATGGAAGGTGATCTCTCCATCCATGCTGCGGCTCTCCACGCACGCCGAACCGGAATCCTGCTGACCGCTGCACAGGCGATAGGGAAACGCGTTGTCGGCGGTGACGTGATACATCGCGGCCGTCGGCTGGGTGTACCAGTTGCTCCAGGATTCGCCGCGATTCGCGGAAACCACCGCGCCCTGATCGCTGACCAGCAGAATAATGTTGGGATGATCGGGATTGACCCAGCTTTTCTGATAATCGTCGCCGCCCGGAGCGCCGCGCACGGCCGACCAGGTCAGTCCGCCATCCTCGGTGCGCCAGAATACGGTGGAGCAGCTATATACGACGTTTTCGTTTTTCGGATCGACGGTGATGGTCGGCAGGTCGCCGCCGCCGATGCGGCCCAGCGGACGCGCGTCGGGCGGATGGCGCTGCGAACCGGTCTCCGACACGCGAGGATCGGACGTAGACGGGAACCAATGGTCGCCGCCATCGGTGGTTTTGTAAAACACGATGGTCCCGTTCGCGCCGCCGCCACGCCCGCCTCGTCCGTTCCGGCGCCGCCCGCGAGAGCGGTTGCGTGGTGGCGATCGTCGCGTAAATCACTTGCGGATTACTCGGCGCGATGCGAGATTCGCTTCAATTACCGGAGGCAGACCGCCGGTGAGCTGTTTCCACGTCGATCCGCCGTCGGTGGATTTGAAAATCCCTCCGTCGGTGCCGCCGAAAGCGCCGTTTTCATAAAACCCCTGCTGCTGCTGCCAGAGCGCGGCGTAAACTGTATTCGGATCTTTCGGGTCCAGACGAACTTCGTTGCCGCTGTTGTATTCATCCTTATATAGAACTTTCTGGAACGTCGCGCCGCCGTCGGTCGAGCGGAAAATGCCCCGCTCCGGATTCGGACCGTAAGGATGCCCCAGCGCGGCGACGAACAGCCGGTTCGGATTCCTGGGATCGACCTCAATATTGGCGATCATCTGCGAATCGCGCAGGCCGAGATGTGTCCAGGTCTTACCCGCGTCCGTGGATTTGTACATCCCGTCGCCTACAGCCAAATCGGGCCGGATAATGCCCGCGCCGCTGCCGACATAAATAATATTGGGGTCGGACGGCGCCACCGCGATGGCTCCAATGGAGCCGGTGGGCTGATGGTCGAACAGGGGCGTCCAGGTCGAGCCGAAATCCGTGGATCGCCACACGCCTCCGTTATCGAACCCGATGTAGAAGACGTTGGGCTGGCTGGCGACGCCGGAGAGAGCTCGCGCGCGTCCGGCCCGCGGCGGACCGATAGAGCGCCAGTGCATTTCCGAGTAAAGCCTGCCGTCGATAGTCTGGGCCAGTGCAGCTAAGGGTAAAGCGAAAAGAGCGAAGCGTTGAATCCATGCGCGTGGAATGAACATGAGGTCTCCCGAATCAACCGAGTGTATACTATTCGCGATCGTTGACGGAAGCGTGTGCGTGCTGCCGGTCTGTGCTAGAAACCGACGATTAACCGCTCCCTGTGGTCGCGGCTCGAGGTCGGCGCCTCCACATTTCAGCAAGTTATGTGAGCCGCGACCACAGGGAGCGGTTAATATAGCGGGCAACAGGATGTTTTAACCGAGCGTCGGATTTCGCCGCGTGACGCGCCACAGCAGCAAGGCAACCAGCGCAGAACCGAGCAAAACGAAACTTCCCGGCTCAGGGACTCCCGCCACGACTTCTACCGGAACGCTAGCGGTCTGCCCCGTGGCTACCAGGTCCAGCGTCCGGGTCGAACGCTGGATCGTTGGGGCTGACGCTCCATTCCTCATACGTAAATACGATGTTGCCCTTGACGTCCGTGCCAAGGAGTACCCCGGGGTTAAGCACCACTTCGCCCGCTCCGATGTCCTGTCCCGGATTCGGAGTGCCGCCCACTGGGGCGAAAGGCTGAATCACTTCCGTCCCGTTGGCGAACAGCTCCGCCGCCGACCACGAACAACCCATCGCCGGGTCCGAGCAGATTCGGCGTCAGATCCGTATAGGTTCCAATCGGGAAAGCCTCCCGTTTCCGGCACGCCGTTCACGGAGGTGAGGTTGAAAACGGTGCTATCGAGCGAAATGAAGTCGGTGGTGTCGGTAATGTCGAATCCCCAGCCGTTGAATCCTCCCGCAGAGGCGTCAATCACGCCGTTCGCTGGAACCGAAGCGAACGAGATTCCCGCTCCACTGGCTGCGCGCAGGCACAGCGCCGCCAGCACCCCAGCGATCCTGAAGAACTTGGTCATTGCCCGACTTCCTCCGAACTAGATTCCATTATCATCGCATTTAGCGGAACTGATTATTCTCCGTCATCGATCCGGTATTGGCGCCGGCGTTCGCGGAGAAACTCGCCGTGACCGTGAACCTGGCAACGGCCGAGCAGCCCGTAAAATCGATCGTGAGGTTCCCGGTCGCCGTTCCTCCCGACGCCGCGATGGTGCCCAGAGCCACAGGGATTCCGGTACTGATCACCGGTGTGCACGCCGCGCCGCTGGTCTGCGTCAGCGTGAATCCCGTGATCTGCGCGCTGGCGGCGGCACTGGCCGCGGTGTTGGTTACCGTGACGGCCCACACTCGCGCGTTCTGAGCGCCGGTCTTATTTGAGACCACGCCGGTAAGGGTTTGGGAGGAAGCCTGTGTTACCGCGACGGTGTTCGACGCGGTGTCGTTTCCGGGCGTCGCGTCTCCGCCTCCCGAGACTGTAGCGGTGTTGGTCAGGCTGGGACCGGCATTGCCTGCAACGTTTAACGTGATCGTGATCATCGGATAACTGGCGCTGGCGCCCAGCACGTCATTGCGAGTGCAGGTCAGGGTGCCAAGCGTGCAGTTCCACCCGCTGCCGCTGATGGTGACGGGCGTGAACCCGGCCGGCATGGTATCGGCTACGGTCACCGTGGATCCGTCCGTCGGAGCCGACCCGGCGTTGCTGACGGTGAGGAAGAATGCATCGCCCATCTGGTTCTGCGCGAAGTTTCCGCCATTGGTCATGCCGATGGCCAGGTCGACGGCGCTGGTGACGGTCAGGCCCGCCGAAGCGGTGTTGCCCGTGCCTCCATTGGTCGACGTGACTGCCCCCGTAACATTGGTATACACGCCCGCCGACGCGCCGGTCACCGTAACCGGGAAGATACATTGCGCATTCGCGGCGATGATCGCGTTCGCGAGCGCGATCGTGACCGGAGCGGTGGCCGTCAAAGTTCCGCCGCACACCGGACTTGTGGCGCTCACCACCGTGAGTCCAGTCGGCAGCGTATCGGTGAACCCGACGCCGGTCAAAGTCACCGCGTTAGTGCCCGGATTCGTGATGGTGAAGGTCAGCGTAGAGGTCGCTCCTGCTGCGATCGAAGTCGGGTTGAACGCCTTCGCGATGGACGGCTGCGCGATCACGGTAATCGATGCGTTCGCATTCACCCCGGCTCCGCCGTTAGTGGAGGTGATGGGAACCGTATTGTTCTTCACGCCGGCAGTGGAGCCGGTCACGCTCACCGAAACCGTGCAGCTCGCTCCAGGAGCGAGCGTGGCGGTCGCCAAGCTGACGACGGATCCTCCCGGGGTTGCCGAAGGCGTGCCGTTGCAGGTGCTGTTCAGATTGGGCGTCGCCGCGACTACCAAGCCGGCGGGCAAAGTGTCGGTGAAGGTGACTCCGGTCAGCGTCAGGCTGCTGTTGGAACTGCTGAGCGTGAAGGTCAATGAAGTGCTTGTCCCCAGCGGGATCGTGAGCGCGCCGAATGCTTTTGCAATCACGGGCGGAGCGATCACCGTCAGGTTCGCGGAGGCTAGAGTGCTATTGCCCGCAGCGGTGGAATTCAGAGTGACGCTGTTGGTAAGAACGCCGTCGGTCCCAGGAGCGGTTACGTCCACATTGATGGTGCAGGGGCCGACTGGCCAGGTTGCGTTCGCGAAAGTCACCGTGCCCGATCCCGCCGTCGCCGTCACCGACCCTCCGCAGTTGTTAACTACATTCGGAGTGGAGGCGACCGTCAAGCCGGGCGGCAAGGTATCGGAGAAACTCGCGTCGATCGCAATGCTATTCGGGTTGTTCAGCGAGAACGTGATGGTGCTCTTCTGGCCCGGCGGGACCGAAGCGGGATTAAACGCTTTGGAGATGGTCGGCGGCTGAAGCACCGCGATCGCGACGTTGACGGTTGCATTGTCCACCTTCGCGCTGGCTTGGCCGTTTCCTCCCGTGCCGCCGGCAGTGAACACCGCCGTGCCGATGCCTGCCGGTACCGAAGCCGTTCCACCCGAGCCGGCGCCCAGTCCGGACGTCGGGTCGACGTAGGTAAACGTGGTCAAAGTTGTCCCAGTGATGGTGAACTCGCCGTTGTACCCGATCGGCGTTACGCCCGCGATGGTCACCGTCTGTGCGCTCGAGAAGTTATGCGGCGCCGTGGTCGTGATGGTGACCGTGGTCCCGGTTTCGGAAGCCGACGAGACCGCCTGCTGGTTCTCAATCACGCTGTCGGAAGAAGTGATGGTGCCCAGCAGCGGATTCGGGAACGTGATCGGTACTCCGGTCAGCACGCCCAGATCGCTGGCCGCCACCGGGTTGAGGCCACTATCGGTAAGGAAGCTGGCCGTCAGTTGAGAAGTGGTGTTGATCTTTACCGTGGTTGGATTCGCAGTCAAGCCGAGGACCAGATAAGGCGCGAAGCAGATCTGAAATCCAGCCGCTGGACAAATCGATGTGCTCGGACTGATGCCGGGCGAACCGGGAGTGTTGGTGCCCCACCAGTTGTTCTGCGCGGTTACAGCGGTCCCCGGCGGATTCGACATGTTGGTGGAATTATCAAGATCGTGGCCGGTGCCAGTCGCGGTATTTCCGGTGATTCGGCTGAAACTGATATTGACAGGACCGCCAAACGCGTCGACGTGAATCCCGCCGCCGTTCCCGGAGCTGTGGTTTCCCGTAAACGTGACATTCGACCAGGTGTTGGTGTCGGAGGTGTTGGTCCAGATTCCGCCGCCATCCCCGGTGGCGGTGTTGTTGCTGATGATGGTTCCAGTGTCGATCACCACTCCCGACGCCGTATAGATTCCTCCGCCTTGTCCCGACGTGGAATTACCCGAAATCAGGCTCGCGTGAATCTGCGATTGCGGATTCGTGCCTGACGCCGCCTCAAATTTGATGCCTCCTGCCGCTCCGCCGGTTCCAGTGGCCTGGTTGTTGGTCACCTGCGTATTGGTCATGGTCATCAAGGCGGGAACATTATTGGTCACCGATACCCAGATGGCGCCCGCCTGGCTGCCGTCGCCACTGACGCCATGCACGGAATTGCTGTCGAAGATGCAGTTGGTGAAGGTCGCTTGGCCGCTGGCGGGCTGGACCAGAAAATTGAACAGCGCGATCCCGCCGCCAAAACCATCGGTGGTCTGGTTATGGGAAAGCGTCACGTTGATCATCGTCAGCGTGGCGTTCCCCGACGTGCCGGTGTCGAATTCCATGGCGCCGCCATCCTGATCTCCGTTTCCGTCGGCAATGGTTCCCTGGTTGGTTCCAAATTCGATGGTGAGATTGGAAATCGAGGCGCTGGAGTCGGTCTGCGGGCTGATGTCTTCATTCACCGCCATCACCATGTCCACTCCGTTACCCGCGCTAGGCCCGCCGGCGATGAAGGTCGACGTCTGGCCCGCGCCGATAATATTCATCGAATTGTTGATGTACAGTGCGCCGTGCGCTCCCGTGTAATTACCGGCCATTTTGGCTAGCGCGAGCGTGTAAGTCCCGGCCGCCAGCATGATCGTGTCGGTATTTCCCGAGTCCGCGCTGGCTTTGAGGACTGCCTCGCGCAAACTGCACGAGGAGCTCATATCCGTGTTGCTGGTGTTCTTGCAAACGGTCGATAAATTGGTTGGCGTGGGCGGATCGTCGAATTCATTGGGAAAAAACGTGGTGGACGCCGCTGCCTGAATGAACGGAGTCATCTGTCCGCTCTTCACATACACCAGACCGGGGCGCGAATCGAAATTCACCCGCGTAGGCAGCATGGCCGCCGCGCTGACGCCCAGATCCGGACGGTCGATCACGACTCCAGAACCCGGATTGACATCCGAATGAACCACCAGCGACAGCCGCGCCGCGCTCAACAGCAGGACATCATCGGCGCCATTGTTGGTGAGGCGCGTCCGGAACATGGACGGCAGCTTCCCGCTCGCATCGGCGGTACCGGCCGCCGGGTAGCTTTCCATTTCCTTCCAGGCAACTTCACGCTGCGCTGGCAACGGCTGCGTGGATTTCTGATGGGTCGCCAGTTTCAAAGCGAGGGCTTCGTCCGCAGTGAAGGGCCGCGCATCGAGCGAATCCTGGGTGAGAATGTGCACGCTTCCGTCGGTGGCGAGCAAAGCCATCTGCGCCAGGCCGCTGCGGTCGAACAGGAATCGACCCAACACCGCCGAGGAGACGGTGTAAGGAACGCGCACCGGTTCCAGTGTCTGGCTGCCGCCGTGCAAAATCGAGAGCGCCCCGCCCGCCAGCACCAGCACATCGGGCGAAGAGTCGCCATCCAGGTTTCCGGACGCAAACGCGGTCGCGTCGCCTGCCAGCGCGAAGCTGGATACTTTTGAGAGCCCTTCGTTCGAACCAGTGTAAATGTCCAGTTCCGGGCCGTTCGGACCGCGGGCGCCGACCAACACCTGGGCATATTTTCCGGGCAAGAGCTGATGCGCGCTCAGCGCCGTGATCGCGCCGGAGGAGGGAATCGACTGTGCCACTTCCATCTTCCCGGACGCGCCGCGAGCCACCACGTAGAGCTTGCTGCCGCCACGCGCGGCGGCGATCACTCCCGTGCCGTTCTGCCCGAACACATCGCCGGCCGTCAGGAAATCCGGGTGATCCTGAATTTCCACCACACTGGCCTCCGGCAAGTATGGCGGCAAAACCTCTCCGCGCCCGATTGCCTGAAAGCTAGCCGCGCTCTGCGGAGCATAGGCGTCCAGATTCCCGCGATGAATCGCGATGATGCCACCTTGCGGCGCGGCAAACCCAACCGCGAGACCCCCGATGCCATCCACGTTGAAATCGCCCGCTGCCATGGAAAGCGGAGTCACCCGGCCCGGTCCCATGGTCTGCACAGCGCGGGGCGATCCCTGGTACGCGGTGTGGAACTGTCGCGCCGCGGAAAAGTTCAGATTGACGGTTGGCGCATCGGCGTGCACTCGCCGGACGTTCCGCGCCACCTGCAAGCCGATCGCCTGCGCCAGTACCAGAAATACCGCCACACTCCGCGCGATTCGCCGCGCGCGTGGACGCGTCCGGTCAGAACTCATTGGTGATCCCTCAAAGACGGCTGGGTGGGCGTCGAAATAGAGACTGCGCGCCTGCTGTTGCTCGCTAGAGCGCGAGTATCGCCGCAGAGATTCAACTACGTGCCCCCCGATTCAGCTACGTAAACCAGCGACTTGAAAATTAAGCGGGTGCCCTGGACACCGGCACTTCAGCGCCCCTTAACAAAAGTGCTGCTTTCTGTTTTTTTCCTATGAGCTATAGATATAACATAAGCCGTCAGACAGATCAATGAATTTTACACAGAAAAAACAATAGTACTCAGGTATGTTTTAGTGCATCTCGGGTAACAAACTGCCCCTCTGGTACGCTCCCACGAACATTTTCTCGAGTGCTCGGTTGAACACCTTAGCCGTGGGATAGGTTTGCTCCAATTCGGCTCGATGCGTTTCCGCATAGGTCAGCGACATGGTAAGGGGCAGGGTCGGCTGCGGTTTCCCGCTCAGCTCTTCCGCCGTTTCGAGCAGCGCCGTCGCAGGCACGAAAATCGTCGGCACGCTCTTTACCGGAGATGTGAGGGGCGTTGCGCAAAGCTCTTTGGGGGTGGTCACCAGGTATTGCCGGCACGCGAACGGACGCTGTTCGTAAATGCTGCACGCATCGTCTTCGAGGAACGGACAAACCAAGCCCAGGTCCAAATACTGGAGCAGCATTTCTCGCCCCTGCTCGCTCGATTCTTGATATTTCTCCAACAAGCCGGCGGCTTCCAGACGCTCGACTCGATCTGCAAAGCGCGCCTGAATTTCGCCGCGGCGCGGCTCCGGCATCGCTTCCACCAGGCGCAGGATCGCATGAGCCTCTGCCGGCGTCACCGGGACCAGTTGGATGCGGCAACACGCCGAACAGCCCTTCGCGCAGGTCACCCGTTCACCGATTTTTTCGACCACGATGGTCTGCGCCTGATCGTCTAGGGATTTCAGAAACGGCAAGGCTTCGTCTACGCGCATTTGATCGCTGGGACGCTCTGCCTCGACAGACACAGTCCGGTCCAGGATGCGGAACTGCATCGCGAGCTTGTCCATTCAGCCCGATTGTACCCGCATGGCCCGGCTTGTTACTCTTCGAGTTTCATGCCTGAAGTCTCTTTGCGGCCTGCGACGGCGGAGGATGACGCGTTTCTGCGGAAAGTCTATGCGGCGAGCCGCGCCGAAGAAATGTCGCACTGGGGATGGCCGGCCGAGCAGCGGGAGATGTTCCTGCGCATGCAATATAGCGCACGCCGGCAGGGATACGCCGCGTCCTTTCCCGGCGCCGCGCACAGCATTTTGGTGGATGCCGGGCAGCCTGCCGGTTCGATGATCGTCTCCCGCTCGGCGTCTGAAATCCGGCTGGTGGATATCGCGCTGCTGCCGGAGCATCGCGGCCACGGCATCGGCGCGCACGTTATTTCGGACCTGATTCGCGAGGCCGGGCTCGTTAGAATCCCGCTGCGTCTCAGCGTCGCCTGTGGAAATCCCGCGATCCATCTGTATCAGCGGCTCGGATTTGTTTCCGTGAAAACCGACGCGATGTATATTGAGATGGAACGTGTCCCAACATCTGACTAGCAAGAGTTTCTCCGACCACCTGCACACTACGTTTTATCTCGCGCAGCCGCCCGAACGGGCGCCGCTCGAACTGATCGAGGTTATCGAGCGGAACGACTCGCGGGAGTTCGAGCAGTTTTCCCTGATTTTCCGCGCCGCGAGAGAGCCCGTTCTCCCGCAGCGGACTTATCATGTCGAGCACGAAACGCTGGGCTCGATGGACCTGTTCCTGGTCCCTATCGGTCCCGATGATTCGGGCATGCGCTACCAGGCCGTCTTCAACCGCTTCCGAAACACGGAAGCATGATTACGTTTCGAACCGTTGCCGATGCGGACCGAGGCTTCTTACTGGATTTATACGCCGACGGCCGCGCGGCCGAACTCGCGCCCACGCCCTGGACCGACGCGCAAAAACGCGCGTTTATCGAAATGCAGTTCACGGCCCAGTCGAAATCCTACGCCGAACATCATCCTCACGCGAGCCATGAAATCATCTGCGTCGCCGGACGCCCGGTGGGACGCCTGTATCTTTCGCGTCACGGCCGGGCGTTTCACATTTTGGACCTTCTGATTGCCACGGCCTCGCGCCGCGGGGGCATTGGGTCGCAGGTGCTGGCGGGAATTCTGGAGCAAGCGGATCGGGAAAATAAACCTACCACCGTTTACGTGGAAAGCTTTAATCCGTCGCTAAGGTTGTTTAAACGGCTTGGATTTCAGATTGCATCCGAGAACGGATTTTTGCTGCTGCTGGAGCGGCCGGCTGCTTCCGCGTCGGAATCGTATAGTTCGGCGGAAGCGGGCCCACCAGATGGTTGATGGTGGCTGCATACGTCGAGTTCCCGGCGGGCACGATGAACAGCCGGAAGCGCCCCAGAGACGGGTGGGTTAACGGATAGGTCTCCTGCTTCAAGGGCTCGCCGACACCCTGAAAATAAAGGGTGAAAGCGTCGGTTTTCGTGACACCGGGAGTGGACGCGTCCTTAACCGCGATCAGCGTGAGCCAGGTCGTCTTAGTCGCTCCGGAGTTGGCTACGAAGCTCGATTGCAGGAGCGGCGTAAAACTGTCCCGCGTCATTTTCAGCAGAGGATCAGCGGTCAGCGGATCGTTTTCAGAATCTTCTCCAAAAGCTCCGGCCGGCACGACGGCCGCCGCCAGGCATGCTTGGCCCAGGCGGAAAAGGTGGCGTCTTGAAAAAAACATATTCCCCCGATTACGTTACATCTGGCTTGAAGAGCGACGAAAGTTCGTGCTATGATACCACATCTGTCGACCCATCCGTCAACTAGCTTGCCGTCATGGGACTTTGGTTCTAGGAGCTTGGGATGTCGCAACCATACGTCGGGGAGATTCGGATCTTCGCGGGAAACTTCGCTCCCGCCGGCTGGAATTTTTGCGACGGGTCCATCATCGCCATTGAAGAGAACGAGACCCTCTTCAATCTGATCGGAACCACCTACGGCGGGGATGGTCAAAGTACCTTTCAGCTCCCCGATCTGCGCGGCCGCATGCCGATTCACCAGGGGAACGGTTTTACGCTGGCTGAGACCGGAGGAACGGAGACGGTGACGTTGACCGTCCAGCAGATTCCGTCGCACCAGCACGCGCCCTCGGCGGTCAGCGGCCCCGGCAACCAGCCCAGCCCGGCAAACGGGGTGTGGGCGAGTTCCGGTCTCGCGTCATTTGCGGCTCCAGGCGCCGTGCCGGATGGGATCGCTGTGCCGTCTCAATCCGCCGGAGGATCGCAGCCGCACGACAACTTCAAGCCGTATCTGTGTATGAATTACATTATTTCGTTGTTCGGGATATATCCGCTTCAATGATCCACCTCGGAGGGTGAAACGTGGCAGAACCTTTTTTGTCGGAGATCAGGATCTTTTCTTTTGGCTTCGCGCCGCAGGGTTGGGCTTTATGCGACGGCCAGCTGCTGCCCATCAATCAGAACCAGGCTCTGTTTGCGCTGCTGGGAACCACCTACGGCGGCAACGGGCAGGTAAACTTCGCGCTGCCCAACCTGCAAGGGAACGTCCCTATGCATATGGGGAACGGCCACACGCTCGGCGAGAGGGGCGGTGAGCAAACTCATACCCTCAACCTCAACGAAATCCCTACCCACTTCCACCAGACTACGGGAAGCAGCTCCAGCGCGAATCTCACCAGCCCCAGCAATGCTTTGTGGGCTGCATCGGTCGACAACCCATACAGCTCGGGCGCGCCGACCACCGCGATGAGCCCCACCTGCGTGAGCGCAGTGGGAGGCAGCCAGGCGCACCTGAATATGGCACCGTTCCTGACGTTAAATTTTTGCATTGCCCTAGAGGGGATTTTCCCCAGTCAGAATTAGCGGGAGAAAGACATGGCCGACCCATTTGTAGCCGAAGTCAGAATTTTTCCTTTCAATTTCCCGCCGACCGGCTGGGCTTTCTGCGACGGGCAGATTTTGCCGATCAGCCAGAACACCGCGCTGTTCTCGCTTCTGGGCACCACCTATGGAGGCGACGGGAAAAGCAACTTCGCTCTTCCGAATCTGCAAGGTCAAGCGGCGATGCACCCGGGGCAGGGTCCCGGGCTGAGCCTGCACGATCTGGGTGAGACGGGCGGATCGGAGACCGTGACGCTGCTCCAGTCGGAAATTCCGTCTCACAATCACAGTTTGATGGCGTCCACCTCGGGCGGGTCGTCCGCTCCCGGCGGAAACGTCTGGGGTGGAGGCGCGAAAGGCCATCCGGCGGCGTATGCGGCCTCCGGCACCGGGACGAATGTGCTGATGAGCGGGGCAGCGCTGGGCCCGGCGGGAGGGAACCAGCCGCATAACAATCTTCAGCCCTACCTGATTTTGAACTTCTGTATCGCCATGCAGGGCGTTTACCCGCCACGGACCTAGCTAAACGAGAACTGCTCCGTGGCCGTCGCGGCTCGGCTAGCGGCCCTCTGTCGGATCAGTGACTCGCCTGTCTGAAAACCGGCGATTAACCGCTCCTTGCAATCGCGACTCAGGGTCGGCTCCTCCAGATATCAGCAACTTGTGCGAGCCGCGACCACAGGGAGCGGTGGATGTCGCGGGTTTTCTCACAGCCTACTTCTTGGCTGCGACCGTCTTGCCCGCGGCCTCCGCACCCTCTAACGGCGTAATCGCTCGTGAACACATTACCGCATACGTCGCCAGCCAATGAGAGCCGAAATAACCCGCTGCGGTAAGCGCCTGGAATCCGCTGCGGCCATTAATCGTCGCGAGCCTCCGCAGCACCGCGGCGCGTGGATCGTCGGGAGGCAGCGCCCGCACGATGTACGCCATCGCCAGCCCACGCGAAAACGCCACGCCGATCAAATGCGACTTGCCGCCTTGCAAATCTTCCTTGGTAATGCCACTCACATCCACCGGCTGCGTCAGCGGCTTGAACTCACGCGAATAGAGCGGCGGAAGAAAATCATTCAGCCATGCGTGGAAATGTTCGCGATCCATCACGCGGCTCATCAGGTCGGCTTCGGCGAGGCAGGGCGATAGAAAATCGGTGCCCTGCGGTTCATACGCCGTGGGGCAGGACCGATCCTCCGCGAAAAACCGGTTGGCGGTCTTGATCGCGACCTCGCGTAGCGCGGCATCGTTGGCGATCTCGGTGTAATCGAGCAGCAGCGTGATCGAAAAAGCGGTGTTCGGATGCATCCCGGTACGCGTCGGGAAGGGCAAGTCCTTGTAGTAATCCACCAGCTTCTTCGAAAATTGCTGCACCATCGGAGCCATGTTCTGCGCCCACGCTTTCGCGTCCGGATCGTCCCAGGTGATCAGCTCCGCATACAGTTTCAAAAGCCACGCGTAGCCGTACGGGACCTCGAAATTGCGGGCTGTTTTGAAGTACGCGATTTCGCCGTCGATGGCCTTCTTCGACAGATGCTCTTTCAGCTTTTCGCGAATCAGCGGACCCACGGCGATGTTCGGAAACTGCTTCAGCACCGCGGTCATGGTCCACGTCGAGTTCACCGCCGAATGCCAGTCGAAGCATCCGTAAAAAGCACGATTCTTGTCGAAAGCATCCAGCAGATGAGCCTTGTCGTCATGCACCCACAGATAATCCTGGCGCTGTTCCGGCAGAGCTTGTGGACGATCCACGCACGCCAGCGGGAGGGTCACCAGCGCCATGGCCTGCGTTTCGTCGAAGACTGGAAACGCCGCCGCCGGCAGCGACTCGTAATACGTCTTCAGCTCCTTTTTAGCTTCCTCTTCCGCCTTGGTCGCGCCCGGCAGCAGGGAGCAGAACAGCAACAGGAATGGCGCTTTGCGGATCATCATCGTTCTCCTATACAGTAATGCCAAGATGGCATGACACTAGAATACAAGTCCGCTCGCCCGCTCCGCTGGCCGATGCGCCTGCGCTAATTCCGTTCTAGAATGGACAAACTGAAGCTGTCTCTCTCATAAGGAGGAGGCCGATGTCGAAACTGATGCTCCTGATCCTCAGCGCGGCGGTTTTGTCTGCGCAGGAGCGGCCCACTGTGCTGAAAGCGTCCACGGTCTTCGATGGAAAGGGCAAGACGCTGCACAACACGATTATCGTGATTGAAGGCTCGAAAATCGCGCGTATCGGGGGCGCCGCGCCGGCCAACGCCGTCACTTATGATCTGTCCGCATTCACCGTTTCGCCGGGCTGGATCGACACGCACTCGCACCTCTCGTATCATTTCGATAACAAGAACCGCCTGGCCGGACCCGGCGAGCCGGCCTCGCAAGCGCTGTTGCGCATCGCCGACAATGCGGTGCTGACGCTCGACGGCGGATTTACCACGGTGCAGAGTCCCGGAGCGATGGTCGACAAGGATCTGCGCGACGCCATCGCGCGCGGAATCTTTCCCGGGCCGCGCCTGCTCACTTCGCTGGAGCCGATGTTCGAAACCAGCGGCGATCCCGCCAAGCTGCGCGAGTTAGTTCGGGAACGCAAAGCGCAGGGTGCCGATCTGATCAAACTGTTCGCGTCCAAGAGCATTCGCGAAGGCGGCGACCAGACCATGACCGATGCGCAGCTTCAGGCCGCCTGTGGGGAAGCGAAATCGCTGGGCCTGCGAACGCTGGTCCACGCGCACGCCGCGTCCGCGGCCAAAGCAGCGTCGCTCGCCGGATGCACTTCCATCGAACACGGCGCTTTCGTTACCGATGAAGTGTTCGACGTGATGGCGCAGCACGGGACCTACTACGATCCGAACATCGGCGTGGTGCTGCAGAATTATCTGGAAAACAAGCCCAAGTATTTCGGCATCGGGAATTACAACGAAGAAGGCTTCGCGTACATGGAAAAAGGAGTCGCCATCGTGCGCGAGACCTTCAAGAAGGCGCTGAAGCACAAGAATCTGAAGATTATCTACGGTACTGACGCGACCGCGGGAGCGCACGGCCACAACTATCGCGAATTCGTCGTCCGCGTGCGCGACGGCGGTCAGGATCCCATGGCCGCGCTGATTTCGGCGACCTCGCTTTCGGCGGAATCGCTGAACCTGGGGAATCAGATCGGCTCCATCGCGCCGGGGATGCAAGCCGATATTGTCGCGTTCGACGGGAATCCTCTGCAGGATGTCGACGCCGCGGGGCGACCGGTGTTCGTAATGAAAGGCGGCAAGGTGTTCGAAAATCTCGCGCAAGGGTGCCAAATGAAGACGCGCCACCTGGATAGCGATTGCCGCCGCGGCCATACGTTTGTATCGAGCGCGGATCGCGGCCCGACGGATTGGGCGTTTTGGGGCGGCGATTCCGGCCAGACCCACTATTCGTCCCTGACAACAATTAACACATCGAATGTTTCGGGCTTGAAGCCGGCGTGGACCTGGAAAACCGGCGAGACCGAACTTAAAGAATACGGCACCCGCCCGGGCATGTTCGAAGACACTCCGCGTGGTGATCGACGACGTAATGTACGTTACGACGCCCTATAACAAGATCGTCGCGCTGAATCCGGAAACGGGCGCTGAAATTTGGAGCTACGATCCCAAATCCTATGTCGACGGCCAGCCGCCCAACGGCACCGGCTATGTGCATCGCGGAATCGCGGTCTGGCGCGACGGGCAAGTCCGCTCGAATTTTCCTGAACACGCGCTATCGCCTGATTTCGCTCGACGCGAAAACCGGCAAGCCGGTCAATTCGTTCGGAGACAACGGCATCGTCGACATCAGCCAGGGACTGGTCTGGCAGATCAACAAAATGCATTACACCGAAACCTCGCCGCCGGTGATTTATAAAGATCTGGTGATTATCGGAAACGGCGTGGGCGATCGGCTGTCGTATAAAAATGATCCGCCCGGCGACGTGCGCGCATTCGACGCCCGAACCGGCAAACGCGTGTGGTCCTTCCACACGATCCCTCAAGCGGGCGAGCCCGGCAATGAAACCTGGGGCAACGATGCGTGGAAATTCACCGGCCATACCAACGTATGGGCTCCGTTCACGCTGGATGAGAAACGCGGTTTGGTGTATCTTCCCGTTCAGCACGCCGAGCAACGATTTCTACGGCGGCAATCGGCCGGGAAATAATTTGTATGGCGAAACGCTGGTGTGTCTCGACGCCAATACCGGCGCGCAGAAATGGCATTTCCAGATCGTGCATCACGGCCTGTGGGATTACGATCTGGCATCGCCGCCCACGCTCGCGACCATCAACGTGGATGGGAAGAAGATCGACGCTGTGGTGCAGCTCACCAAGCACGGATTCGCATTTGTGTTCGATCGCGTGACCGGCAAGCCGGTGTGGCCGATTGAAGAGCATCCGGTGCCGCAGAGCGACGTTCCCGGCGAACACTCTTCGCCCACGCAGCCGTTTCCGACGAAGCCTCCTGCCTATAGCCCGCAAGGCGTGACGCTCGACGATGCGTTCGATCTTACGCCGGAGCTGAAAGCCGAAGCGCAGGCCGAGATGAAGAAATATCGTCTGGGTCCGCTGTTCACGCCGCCATCGCTCGAAGGGACGCTGGGGCGTCCCGGGCATCATCGGCGGAGCGAACTGGGGCGGCGGCGCCTTCGATCCCGACACGGGAATGCTGTACATCAAAACCAGCAACAACGCGGCGATTTTTCGCGTGAAGAAAGCCGATCATTCCTCGGCGAATCCGCGCGCGTCGGAAGTGGATGCAGAGTGGTTCGGCGATCTTGGCGCGCAGGCTACGTTCCACGGACGTCTGCCGCTGACGAAACCTCCCTATGGTCACGTCACCGCGATCGATCTGAATCATGGGACCATCGCGTGGCAGCAGCCCTTCGGCGATTGGCCGGAGCTGCGCAAGAATGCCGCGTTGAAGGATGTGAAACTGCCTCCGCTGCTCGGCATCGCCGGGCCGCAAGGCGGTATCGTCACCAAAGGCGGGCTGTATTTCGTGGGCGGCGAGGATATGTCGCTGCACGCAATCGACAAAGCGACCGGCAAAGACTTGTGGCAGGGCGCGCTGCCCGCGCGATCCTACGGGACGCCGCTGACCTATCGGAGCCGCGCCGGGAAACAATATGTAGTGATCGCGGCAGGGCAGGGAGCCGACGCTGCAGTGGTCGCATTTGCGAATCTAGAAAGGAGCCTTCATGGAACGCCGTGGATTTTTCAAGAGAACATTTTCGGCCATCGTTGCTTTGGCCGCGCCGCGATGGGCGCGGGCGCAAAGCGTCGATCGAAGCGCAGTCCACGAACTTGCGGCCGTGGTTCTGCCCCAATCCCTGGGTCGCGCGCGGACCGACAAAATCGCCGACGGCTTCATGCAATGGTTCGGCGACTATAAGCCTGGCGCGGAGATCAGCTCCGGCTATGGAAATCCGCGCACCCAGGTCACCGGGCCGAATCCTTCGACGCACTACGCGGATCAGATGCGCGCGCTGGGATCTCCTATCACGCGCGGAATCGGTCCAGAAGGCGCTCGAAGACGCGAAAGTCGACCGCATCCCGAATCGCCCCAATGGCAGGCACATCGCCACCGACCTGCTCGCCTATTTTTATGGCTCGGCTGACGGCGAAGATTTTCTGTACAACGCAGCCATCAAGCGCGACGAGTGCCGCGGCTTGGACACGTCAACCAAACGGCCGCCGGCGCTAACCTAGGAGCCCACCATGCCAGTTCACGAAAGCGACATTTGCATCATTGGCGCCGGGATCTCATCGGCCATGCTCGCGCAGAAATTGTCGGAGCTGCGCCCCGGACTCAACATCACCGATCGTCGAAGCGGGCCGCTCCCTCTTCGATTTCGACAATCGCTTCAAATATCGCGAGCGGATGGAAAAATACGGCGAAAATCCCTGGCCCGGCGACTTCATCGAAGGCCAGGCCGCGGCGGGCGGCATCTCGCGGACCATGGCGGTCGGCGGGCAGGCGCTGCACTGGGGCGGAACCTGCAATCGATTTTCGGAAGAAGATCTGCGCCTGAAATCGATGTACGGCCTGTACGAGGATTGGCCGCTCGAATGGCGCGAGCTGGAAAAATTCTACTGCGAAGCCGAGCGGCGCCTGGGCGTTTCCGGCGAGCCGAGCCCGTTTCCCGGCGACCATCGGTCCGAGCCTTATCCGATGAAGCCGATTCCGCTCACCTGGAGCCTGGACCGGTTGAAGGAATGGGGCGACAAGAGCGGCATCCCGTTTCAGGCCACTCCGCAGGCGAAAAACGTGGTTCCGTACGATGGACGCGCGGCCTGCATACGATGCGGCACTTGCGATATCTGCCCCACCGGCGCGCGCTATTCGCCCGATTTCACGTTCAAGCGTCTGCTGGCGCAGAAGAAAATCACGCTGCACGATCAGACGCTGATTCGCAAACTGGTGCTGGACGATTCCAAGTCGACCATCGTCGGCGCGCAGGGCGTCAGCAACGACGCGCAGGCTCAGGAATACCGCGCGAAAGTGTTCGTGGTTGCGTCGGGATACACGTGGAGTTCGCACCTGCTGCTGCTCTCCGCCAATTCGCGATTTCCTCAAGGGCGTCGCGAATCGCACCGGGCAAGTGGGGAAATACATGAACGGCCACGCGTTCATTCAGGCGTTCATCGAGCTGGATGCCGAAATTTATCCCAACATGAATCCGCAGTACGGGCTGATTTCGCGGCAATTTTTCCGCTGCAAGCCGGGCGATCCGTATGTGCGCCACGATACGCGCATTTGGGAAGCCGGACGCGAAGCTCCGCGCTTGAAGGATCAGAACGGGCGCATTCTGCTGGGCGACGATATCGCCAAGGACTGGCGCGCTCGCAACCCGCGCGGGATGGCGCGCGTTCGCATGTATTACGACGTGCACCCGGCCGAGAACAGCGAACTGACGCTCGATTCGTCCACGAAAAACAAATGGGGCGATCCGATGCCGAAGATCGCGCATCGGCCCGACGCGGCCGCGCAGGCTCGCTATGCGGCGACCAAGCAGCACATCCAGTCCATCTTCGAGCGCATGGCCGACGAACAACAACGGAAAAATCATGCGAACCAACGAAGGCAACTATTGGGATCATCCGGCCGGCGGCTGCCGCATGGGGACCGACCCGGCAGTCGAGCGTTTGCGACAACTTCGGCCGCACGCACGATCATGAAAATCTGTTCGTAGTGGGCGCGCCGACGCTACCCACTGCCGGATGCACCAACGGAACGCTGACGTTTGTCGCGCTCACGCTGCGATCCGCGGAAGAGATCGCCAAGAATTTCCGCGCGAAGGCGTAGCGGTTATGCGAAAGTGGCTGGCCGTTGTCGCGCTGGTGGTCTTTGCGGACACGCCGAAGATCTGAGTATTTTCCGCCCGTTGCGATGGCGCAACATCGGTCCGCTGCGTGGCGGACGATCCATCGCAGTCGCGGGCAGCGCGTCGCGGCCGCTCGAATATTATTTCGGCGCCACCGGCGGCGGATTGTGGAAGACCACCGACGGCGGCACGTCCTGGAACCCGGTCTCGGACGCCTATTTTCAAACTTCATCCGTCGGCGCTGTTGCGGTGGCGCCTTCGAATCCCGACATTGTCTATGCCGGCATGGGCGAAACTGAGCTGCGCGGTAACATTATTCAAGGCGACGGCATTTACAAATCCACCGATGGCGGAAAAACCTGGACGCACGCGGGTCTCGAAAAAACCATGGCAATTGCGCAGGATTCGAATCGATCCCGCGAATCCCGACCTGGTCTACGCCGCCGCATTCGGCGACCCGTACGGCAACAATCCAGAGCGCGGCGTATTTCGAACCAAGGACGGCGGCAAGACCTGGGAACGCATCCTTTATAGAGACGACCACACCGGCGCGATCGACCTGATTATCGATCCGCAACATGCTAACGTGCTGTATGCGACGTTATGGGAGGCGTTTCGCACGCCGTATTCGCTATCGAGCGGAGGGCCCGGCAGCGGACTCTTCAAATCCACTGATGGCGGCGACCATTGGACGGAGCTGACGCACAACCCGGGCATCCCCGGCGGCGTGATCGGTAAAATCACGCTCGCGGTCGCGGCCGATTCGAATCGCGTGTGGGCTCTGATCGAAGCGCGCGACGGCGGCTTGTTCCGCTCCGACGATGCCGGCGCGACCTGGACGCTGATCAACAACAATCGCAGCCTGTGGCAACGCGCATTTTATTTTCATCGCGTGTATGCCGATCCCGCGAATCGCGACACGGTGTACGTGTCGAACTATGAGTTGAATCGCTCGACGGACGGCGGCAAGACGTTCGCGATCGTCCGCTGCCCGCACGGCGATCATCACGATTTCTGGATCGCTCCCAACGATCCCAAGCGCATGATCGATTCGAACGACGGCGGAGCGAATGTTTCCGTGAACGCCGGCCGCACCTGGACCGCGCAGACTTTTTCCACCGCGCAGATGTATCACGTTGTGACCACCGCGCACATCCCGTATCAAGTCTGCGGAGCGCAGCAGGACAACACCACGCTGTGCGTGCCGAGCGATGGACGCGGCGCTTCGTTCTATCCCGTGGGCGGAGGCGAGAGCGGCTACGTCGCCGCCGATCCCCGGCATCCGGATATTTTTTATGCGGGCAGCTTCGGCGGCTACATCACCTGGTTCGATCATTCGACCAATCAACGCCGCGAGATCAATGTGTGGCCCGAATACCCGGTGGGCCAGTCCGCCGAAGATCTGAGAGAACGCTTTCAGTGGACCACGCCCATCCTGTTTTCGCCCGCCGATCCGAAAATTCTCTACACCAGCTCGCAGCATCTTTTTAAGACCACGAATCAGGGCCAATCGTGGACCGCGATCAGCCCCGATCTGACGCGTCATGATCCATCGACGCTGGGTCCATCGGGCGGTCCCATCACGCATGATCAAACCGGCGTCGAAACGTACGCGACTATGTTTACGGTCGCGCCATCGCGCCTGGATGCGAACCTGATCTGGACCGGCTCGGATGACGGACTGGTCCATGTGACGCGCGATGGCGGGAAAAATTGGGCGAATGTCACGCCGCCCGATCTCGGACCGCTCACCCGCATCAGCTTGATCGAAGCTTCTCCGCACGATCCCGGAGCCGCATTTGTCGCGGCGAATCGTTATCAAGTTGCCGATCGCGGCGCGTATGTTTATAAGACCGCGGATTTCGGCAAAACGTGGACGAAAATCGTCACCGGCATCGCCCCCGGCGATTTTGCGCGCGCGATTCGTGAGGATCCGCAGCGCCGCAACCTTCTTTATCTCGGAACAGAACTCGGCTTTTATGTTTCATTCAACGGCGGCGGCGAATGGCAGCCGCTCCGATTGAATCTGCCTGTGACGCCGATTCACGATATCGCCGTTACCTCCGACGACCTGGTGATCGCGACGCACGGGCGCGGATTTTACGTGCTCGATCATATCGCCGCGCTGCGCCAGATGAGTTCCGAGGTGACCGAATCGGCCGCGTTTCTGTTCAAGCCCGCCAATGCGATCCGCTCCGTATCGCGAGCCACTATCGATTACTACCTGGCCGCCGCCGATCGCTTCGCTGAAGCTCGAAATTCTGGACTCGGCGGGGCATGTGCTTCGGTCCTTCAATGCCGGCGCCCCGCAGCGCGAAGAAATCGCCGAGCGAGGATGCGCCGCCTCCGCCCATCGCGCACCGTTCCCGCGCAAAAAGGAATCAACCGCTTCACCTGGGACATGCGAGCGGCGCCGTCTCACGACTTTCCGGGGCTGATCATGTATCAGGCCGACACGCGCGGTCCGCTGGTCGCGCCGGGACGTTTTCAGGTTCGCGTGATCGCGGCCGGCAAAACGCTCACCGAATCGTTCACGGTCGCCAAAGACCCGAGATTGACTTTCGTAAACGACAGCGATCTCACCGAACAGTATCGCTTCGCGCGCGAAATTCAGGACAAGTTCAGCCAGACCAACGATGCCGTCACTCGCATACGACGAATCAAGGCTGAGGTCGCCGAACGAGTCGACCAAGCCAAGAACGATTCCGTCACAGCGGCGGGAAATAAGCTCGAAGCATCGCTCACCGGAATCGAAGGACTGCTGTATCAATATCGCAATCGCGCTACCAAGGACCCGCTGAATTTTCCTCCGCAGCTCAATAACAAGCTTGGCTCGCTGTTTGGAATCGTGGAAAGTGCGGATGCGCGGCCCACTGATTCTTCAGCTTCGTCGTGTACAAGGAACTGGCCGCGAAGGTCGATCGCGAACTAGCCGATCTCGCGGATCTGCTGGGACACGATCTGACGGCGTTCAACAAAGCGCTTGCCGAGGCGCATTTGGCGCCCGTCGCAGGAAACTAAAATGACACTTCGCCTGTTCCTATCGACGTCTGGTGCGCAAGCGCAAGAGCGCTCCGCGACGATCTTTGCGGCGCGCATGCTCGATCCGGTTTCAGGACGCGTGATGTCGAACGTCCTGATCACTCTACACGGAGACCGGATCGAATCGGTCGAAGAGAATTCTTCGGCGAAGGGCGCGGTTGCGTTTCCCGCATCGGTCACCGTGCTGCCGGGATTGATCGACAGCCACACGCACCTGCTGCTGGAGCCTGAAGACGCGCTCACGCCGCCGGTGCTGCACAAGTCGCAGGCATATCGCGAAATCGAAGCGGTTGCCGCCGCGCGGCGCACCCTCGAAGCCGGATTCACTGCCGTGCGCGACATGGATTCGGAAGGCGCCGAGTACGCCGATGTAGCTCTGCGCGACGGCATCAATCGAGGCATCGTCGCAGGTCCGCACATGTTCGTTTCTGGAAACGCGCTGACGATTACCGGCGGGTACATGAATCTGCTCGGCATGAATCCCGATCTCACGCTGCCCGATCCGGCGATCATGACCGATTCTCGCGACGCGATGGTCGCCGCGGTGCGCCGCAACGCGAAGTACGGCGTCGATCAGATCAAGATTTATGTCACCGGTTCGCTGCCGCAGGTCGCCCGACCCGATTTTCAGGCTTTGCCGCAGATGTCGCTCGAAGACGTGAAGACCATCGTCGCGGAAGCCTCCCGTTTTCATAAAGACGTGGCCGCGCACGCGTACGGCGGAATCGGCGCGCGCAATGCGATCGAGGGCGGAGTTCGATCCATCGAGCACGGCCTGTTTCTGGATCAGGACACGATTCAAATGATGGCCAGCCGGGGTGTGTTCTACTGCCCGACGTTGTATGTCTACAGTTCCGAGCCTGGCCTCGAGCGTAACGGAGTCGAGTTCATGAACGGCGTTCGCTCGCGTCACAGGCAGGCGTTTCAGATGGCGATGAAGGCCGGCGTGAAAATCGTCTTCGGCACCGATGCCGGCGGATTCGATCACGGCGCGAACGCGCATGAGTTTCAATCCATGGTGGACGCCGGGATGTCTCCGCTGGAGGCGATCCGCAGCGCCACCCTGCGGGGCGCGGAGCTGCTGCGCAAGGAAAAAGATCTGGGATCGATCGCGCCCGGGCATTTCGCAGACATCATCGCGGTGGAAGGCGATCCTCTGCGCGACATCGGCGCGATGATGCACGTCACCTTCGTGATGAAAGACGGCGCGGTGGTCAAGCGAAAATGAATGCAAGTCGACTCGACCGCCGGCCGTAATCCGGCATTGTCCTGGCCGGAGCGGCGGGTGCTGGCCCTGCTGGTTCTCTCCGGGCTTCTGAATTACATCGACCGCTCCAATCTTTCAATCGGAGCCACCAACATCCAGCGCGAGCTGCATCTCTCCGATTACCAGTTGGGATTGATGCTCTCGGCGTTTTTCTGGACCTATGCGCTCGCGCAACTCTGCTATGTGGCGGGCTGGCTGGTGGATCGATTGAACGTGTGCTGGATTCTCGCGGGCGGGGTTGCGCTGTGGTCCATGGCGACAGCGGTTTCCGGCTTCGCGCACTCATTCACACTGCTGTTCGGCTTGCGGCTCTTGTTGGGAGCGGGAGAATCTATCGCGTATCCTTCTTACTCGCGAATTCTGGTGACGTGTTTTCCGGAACATCATCGCGGATTTTCGAATGCGGCTATCGACGCGGGAACAAAGCTGGGTCCGGCGATCGGGGCTCTCATCGGAGGATTGCTCATCGCGAGCATCGGATGGCGGCCTTTTTTTATCGTGCTGGGCGTGGCGAGCTTCCTGTGGGTGATTCCGTGGGTTTCTTGGATGCCGCGCTCCAAACGGCTCGCGGCGGGCGACGATACGGAGACCACGCCGGGCTTTCTAGAGCTTTTGCGGCAGCCGAAGCTGTGGTGGACGGCGCTGGGCCTGTTCGGCTCGAATTATTTTTGGTACTTCCTGATCACCTGGCTGCCGTCCTATCTCGAAAAGGAGCGCAATTTTCCGAAATCCAAAATGGCGGTGTTCAGCTCGCTCGCCTATCTTGCGATCGCGATTTCGAGCGTCACGGCCGGCCGGATCTCGGATTTCTGGATTGCCTGCGGCGGACCGGTTACGCGAGTACGCATGACGATTGCGGCGGCTGGGCTCGGTTTGTCGAGCGTGCTTCTTTTGGTTCCGACGACTCGCGATGTAAGCGGAGCGATGGCTCTGCTGATGTTCGCCTGCGTAAGCTTTGGAATGTACACGTCCAACGTTTTCGCGATCACGCAGACGCTTGCAGGGCCCGCGGCGGCCGGTCGCTGGACCGGGGTCCAGAACGGCATCGGGAATCTGGCGGGAGTCGCCGCTCCGTGGATCACCGGCTGGGCGGTGGAGCGAAGCGGTCACTTTTTTCTTGCGTTCCTGGCCGCGACGGCCGCGGTACTGATCTCGGCGGCATCTTTTGTGTTCGGCGTGCGCCGGCTTGATCCCGTAAATTGGAGAAGGCGTGAGCCCCGCTGACAAAACGCTGGCTTCGAGGCAATCGCACATTGTCGTTGCCGCGATCGTGGCAGTAATTTGCGTCAGTGCAGCCACGGCGATCTGGCTCCGCACGCGAGCGTCAACGGATCTCAACCGGTTCTGGGCGCCGGCGCTGAATAGTCCTGCGCCGGTGTCGTTGTGCGTGGCCTACGCCGATCCCGGCAATCAGTTGGTCGGCGCGAGCGATTTGATCGCCGCGTCGCGGCTGACCGCGATGCTTACAAGGATGGATCGGCCGTACCAGCTGCAAATTGGCAACAATGTCTCGACTCAGGCGCCGGCGATTCTGATTGGGCATTCCTCCAGCGCTCAGTGGCGATTCGGTATCGACGGATCGAACGCGACGATCACCGACCAAGGGCGTCCTACGGCGTTTATTGGTCGAGGAGATGAAGATTACGCGATCGTTTCGCGAGTGTTTCAGCCCGATTCTCAAATAATGGTTGTTGAACTGAATGGAATCGGGCGATATGGAACCGAAGCGGCTTCGGACTTGGTGACCAACGCGAATTTGATGGCGGCGGCGTTGCGCGAAGCTCCCGCGGATTGGCCGGGAAAAAATCTGCAACTGGTGATTCGAGTGAAGGTGAGTTCGGGCACACCTGAATCTCCCACGGTGGTGGCGAAACACTTCTGGTGAGATGCCGCTGGCGGCCGGGGCTTCTGGACTTATCGCCAGGCGTGTTCCGGCCGCCAATGATTTGAGGAGCGGTCTAGCTTACGATGATCTGGGGTACTCGCTTGTTGGCGTCCCTCGGTTTACTCGGCTTTCGATGCATCCTCTCTGATTCCCCCTCTGGCGCTTTTGATAACACCCCGGGAAGTTTATCGAATCGATTCGAAGCAATCTCCCGTCGATGCCATGCTACGAGCTGACACCGCAAGGCGTTGACGGCCTCCGGGAGTTCAGTACCACCTTAATACGACACTGCTTCCTGGCCAGGAAGTTTTCCTGATTCGAAGATAGCAGGGCGAGGAAAGCGAATCGCTCGAAGAGACTGATTTTATTGGCAAATTTGCTTGTGACCGATCTTGAATTTCCCCCGCGCGCCATGACGGATGTGGAGTACGTGGACTTGTTTCTGTTTTTCCAATACCCGGTAAATGACGCGATATACATGCGGCTTGTTGCCATAAAGCAAGTGCCTGAGGGTCGGGTCTTCAGACGTGCGCGGGCAGCGGTTCGGTTTGTCAGCGAGCGTCCGGATGGCTTTGTTCAAGCCTTGATACCAGACGAGCGCCGCGTCGGAAGAGCTTGCGTCAATGCGGGCAAAGAGTGCCGACAGATCCCGTTGTGCACGGGGCATGAGCTTAACGCGATATGCCACGGGCAGATTCGAATTCGGCGAAGAACTCTTCGGCGTCGATTCCCAATCCTCGTCTGGACTGTTCGAGTCCCTGGCGGATTCCTTCGCGAACATCGGCTTCCGCGGCGATGTCGAGCAATCGCTGATAGGCCGCGGCGTCCTGCACCACGGCTTCGGCCTTGCCTTTGACCGTGAGCACCACGGGGCGCTTAGTCTTCTTCAGTTGTTTCATGAAATCGCCCGAGCGGCGGCGAAACGTCGTGAGAGACTGGATATCCTTGGTAATGTCAAGCATGGGAGAACCGTCTTTTTAGAAATAGCACCTTTTTGAGTGCTATCGTTTGATCGGCGGGGCCAGGTCGTGCTCGATTAAATCGCGCAACTGGTCGGGACGATAACTGGAGCCTTCGATCAGCGCTTCGAGCCTCCCGTCCCGTCCGATCACCGCGGTCGCCGATGTGTGCGTCAGGGACCCCTCTTCGGGCCAGTAAATCAGGCCGAAACGGCCTCCGACGTCGCGGATCTGATCGGTCGTACCGGTCAGGAAGCGCCAGGATTCGCCATCGCCGCCGTAGCGATGCGCATATTCGGCGAGCACCGGCGGCGTATCGAACTGCGGGTCGATGGTGATCGAAAGCAGCGTCACGTCGCGCCCGCGCAGGCGTTTCGACACATAAGCGAAGTTGGCGGAAAGGCGCGGACACACGTCCGGCAAAGGGCAGCGGGTGTAAATGAAGTCGATAGCAACCACGCGGCCTCGAAAATCGGAGAGATGAACGTTGCGGCCGGATTGATCGGTCAGCGTGAAGTCGGGAACTTCCGAACCAAGGGCAACTTTGTTTTTCGGAGTCTCGACGCGCAGAGCCTCTCCGTTGATTCCTTCGAGTCGCGTGGCGCGCGGCTTCAGATTTTGTGCCAGCGAATCATGTTTCGTGATGCGCAGTTCGAAATTGAGACGCGTGCCGGGAGTGATCTTCGATAAATCCTCGTGCGGGGAGACGTGGAAAGACATAGTCATCGCCGGCATATAGTTCTTGATGGGGCGGTGGGAAACGAGGATGGTGCGCTGAGCGGGATCGGTCTGAAGCACCAGTCCCTCCACGCGATAATGCCGCGCGCAGCCGGTCAGCGCCAGCGCGAGAACGAAAAAAATGGGGACAGACCGCTCTGTCCACTGGATCGACTCCGAGTGCGCAGGCGAGGGCGTGGGTCTTGGGACAGAGTGGTCAGTCCCCATTTTTTAAAACTTGACGGTCGCGAGAAATTCCGGCGCCCTGCGAGCTTTCGTGGCTTGCTCGAATGCGAACGCGTACTTGATCAGCTTCACTTCCGTGCGCGGCGATCCGAAGAAGGAAATTCCCACCGGCAATCCGAATACGAAACCGGCGGGCACCGTGATGTGCGGGTATCCGGCAACCGCGGCGAGCGTTGATCAGCCGCCGGTGAAATGGTCGCCGTCGACGTAATCGGTGGGCCATGCGGGACCGTCGGTGGGCGCGACCAGAGCGTCCAGCGCGAGTTTCTGCATCACCAGGTCGATGCCCTCCTGCTTCGACCAGCCGGTTCAGGCGCGTCACCAGGTCTCGGTACGGCTTGCCGCTGATCGGGCCCTTGGCTTCGGCCTTGATCATCTGATCCTGGCCGAACCATTTCAGCTCGCGATCGTGATTCTTGTCGTTGAATCGATGACGTCCTTCAGACTCTTTACCGCCGCGCCGCGGGCTTCAAGATACGCATTCAGGTCGGCCTTGAATTCGTATAGCAGAGCTTCGTTCTCGGGCTCGCTGATTTTGGAAAACGTCGGGATGGTGGCGGGGTCGATGATCTCCGCGCCTTCATGCTTCAACGTGGTGATGGCGGATTCGATCAGACGGTCGACACGGTCGTTGAATCCGAAAATCTGGCGCACGATGCCGATGCGCGCGCCGCGCAAACCGGCGGGATCGAGAGCCTGGCCGTAACTCGCGCCCGCCATGGCGCCGAGCATCAGAGCCGCATCGGCGACACTGCGCGCCATGGGGCCTGCGGTATCCTGGCGATGCGAAACGGGAACGATGCCCGATCCTGGAATCAGGCCGATGGTCGGCTTGATGCCCACCAGGCCGTTGATCGACGACGGCGAAACGATGGATCCGTCGGTTTCGGTTCCCACTCCAGCGGCGCACAAGTTCGCGGATACGGCCGCGCCGGTTCCCGAGCTCGATCCAGACGGATTGCGGTCGAGCGCGTAGGGATTGTGAGTCTGACCGCCGCGTCCGCTCCAACCGCTGGTGGAATGGCTGGATCGGAAATTGGCCCATTCGCTCAAATTAGTTTTGCCGAGAATGATCGCTCCTGCGGCGCGCAGGCGTGTGACCAGCTCGGCATCTTTGGCGGCGGAGCTTGCCAGTGCTAGCGATCCGGCGGAGGTCATCATCTTGTCGCCGGTGTCGATATTGTCCTTGATCAGAACCGGAATGCCGTGCAGCGGGCCGCGCGGACCTTTCTCTTTGCGTTCACGATCGAGGGATGCGGCGATGGCGGCGGCGTCCGGGTTCAGCTCGATCACGGAGTTGATATGCGGGCCCGATTTGTCGATTTGCGAAATGCGTTCGGTGTATTTCTCGACGAGCTGGACGGAGGTCCAGCGGGATTGCGCGAGTCCTGCCTGAAGCTGCGTGATGGTAGGCTTCTTCGAGAGAATCCTGCGCGGGAGCTTGGGGCTGCATCGCCAGGGCGGCAGCGCTTAGCTGAATAAATTCGCGGCGAGACGGCATGAAATCCAGGATATCGGTCCTGAAGCGGAGGCGCGGATCTTACCGCGGTAAGATGTAGGTATGACGAAAGCGACGGTTTCCTCGAAGGGACAGATCGCGATCCCGAAGGCCGTGCGGGAGCGGCTGAATCTGAAGCCGGGGACTGAGCTTGCGATCGACGTGCAGGGCGAGACTCTGCTGATGCGGCGGGTGGTGAGCGAGTTCCCCGATTGGCGAACCATGCAGGGCATGGCTAAGGGCGCAGGCAGTCTTACCAAAGCGCTCGAAGAGGAGCGCAGGAGCGAGATAGCGCATGACGAGGCTCGCCTCGCCCGATTTAAGATACGTCGTTGATTCCTGGGCGCTGGTCGCCTGGATCGTGGGCGAACCGCCGGCGCCGCGCGTCCGGGAGATGCTGACCGAGGCTGAGTCCGGCAACTTAGAGCTGGCGATGAGCTGGATCAGCGCCGCGGAGACCTTTTACGTGCTCGCGAAGCGCCACGATCCGGCGATCGCGGAGCAATTCCTGAGCCGACTGCCATCGCTTCCGATTCAATTGGCATTACCGGACGAGACGCGAATTGTCGCTGCGGCACGAATCAAGGCTGCGCATCCGGTATCGTTTGGCGATGCTTTCGCGATCGCGCTCGCGCAGGAGCTGAATGCGGCGGTGATCACCGGCGACGAAGAAATCCGGAGAAGCAATGCGGTTCCAGTAGAGTGGATCGGAACAGCCCGCCGCACGAAATGACAAGGTATGCTGGCTCTTAATGCAGAATGCAGGGGGCCCCACGCTGTTCGAGAAGTTCCGCCGGAATACCGACCCGCGGATCTTCGCGCTGGAAGCTCTGGTGGTGGTCTATTCTTTCGCCGCGGCTGCGTTTCATTCTGACTGGCCTTCCGTCTTCGGCGATCCAGCCGCGCTGGCACGGCTCGCGATCCCTGTAAGCGCGGCTTTGTTTGGCCTGTTGCTGCGGAATGCGTATTCCGACTCGGAGCGTCCGCCGCATGCCACCGCTGTCGATGTCCTGGTCGCCTTTGCGCTTGCATTCCTGTCGCAAGCCGTGCTGTTTGCGTTCAAACCGGCGCTGATGCTGCCAAGATGGGCTCCAACCCAGGGCGGATTTCTCGGTCTGGTGCTGTTGGCGATATCTCGATCGTTGTTTCCGCCGGGTAAGAAGGATGCCGTGAGCCAGCCAGACATCGAGCGAACGGCGCGATGGATTCTGGGAGCGTATCTGGCGGCTTCGGCTCTCTTCGGATCGATTGGGTTGTGGCTGATATTCACGGGCGGACCTAGAACCCGGGTCGCCGGGACCTTTCTGGCCGCCGGTGCGATTTACCTGCTTTACATCCATCGAAGCGCGGCTGTTCGGCGAGCGTCTTATTGGTATTACGGGTCTCTGCTTCCGGCTGCGCTGGTGTTGCTAGCGGGATCTTCCGTCTATCCTCATTGGATTCCTCTATTCATCCTGATTGCAGCGGAGCTGAATCATCGTGCGGCTGCTAACGAAACGACGGGGTTCCGTCGATCCCACTTCTAGATTCTGTATTCTGAACTCAGATGCAATCCTTCGACATGATCGTCATCGGGTCCGGTCCGGCGGGGCAGCGGGCTGCGATTCAGGCCGCAAAATCGGGCAAGCATGTCGCTTTGGTCGAAAAAGCGCAATGCATCGGAGGCGTGTGCATCAACACCGGGACCATCCCCAGCAAGACCATGCGGGAAGCCGTGATGCATCTTTCCGGGTACAACTACCAGAACATTTACGGCGTCAGTTATAAAGTCAAAGACAAGATTTCGATGGCGGACCTGGCGTTTCGCGTGCAACATGTGATCAAGACGGAGATCGACGTGACCCTCGCCCAGCTTTCACGCAACAATATCGAAGTCTTTTTCGGCAGCGCGGGCTTTGTCGACCCGAATATCATTCGTGTAAGCAATCCGCAAGGCTCCATCGACTGCGCGGGGGGAACGATCGTGATCGCCACCGGCACCAAGCCGGCGGTATCGGCGAAAGTCCCCATCAATGGCCGCAACATCGTGAATAGCGACCAGGTGATGCAGATGCCCGATATTCCGCGAACGTTGATCGTGGTGGGCGGCGGAGTCATCGGCGTGGAATATGCGTGCATGTTCGCGACCCTGGGCGTGCGCGTGATCCTGGTTGAAAAACGCCCGCGCCTGCTGGAATTCGCGGACTCGGAGATCGTTGAAGCGTTGTCGTACCATCTGCGCGACCATCGCGTCACGCTGCGGTTGAACGAAGAGGTTTCCAGCGTCGAAGAAACGCCCGAAGGCGGCGTGGTGGCGAATCTGGAAAGCAAAAAGAAACTTTCGGGCGACGCGCTGCTCTATGCAGTAGGAAGGCAGGGCAACGTCGACGAATTGAACCTACCCGCGGCCGGCATCGAAGCGGATGCGCGCGGTCGCATCCCGGTGGACGCGGAGTATCGCACCAAAGCTGCCGCATATTTACGCGGTGGGGGACGTGATCGGGTTTCCCAGCCTCGCATCCGTGTCGATGGAGCAGGGGCGTATCGCGGCGGCTCACGCTTTCGGGAAGTGCATCAACTCGAATCCCGCCTATTATCCTTACGGGATTTATACCATTCCGGAGATTTCGTTCATCGGCAAGAATGAAGAACAGCTTACCGACGAGGATGTGCCGTATGAAGTAGGCGTCGCCTATTATCGGGAGATCGCCCGCGGGCAGATTCGCGGCGACACCACGGGACGGCTGAAAATCATTTTCCATCGCGAGACCAAGGAGCTGCTGGGGATTCATATCATCGGCGAGGGCGCCAGTGAGTTGCTGCACATCGGGCAGGCGGTGCTGATCCTGAAGGGGACCATCGAGTACTTCGTCGATACGGTGTTCAATTATCCGACGCTCGCCGAGTGCTACAAGGCGGCGGCGTTCAATGGGCTGAATAAGCTCGCTCGTCCCTAACAGGCAGCCTCCCGAGAGGTGTCTGGCGCGGTTCGGTTGCAGGATAGAAGAGAGGGTTTATGGCGCGCAACATCGGACTGGTGATGACGGAGCACATCACGATGGGAGTAGTGGAAGAGGATCGCGTGGTGGGCGAAGTGGCGCGTTACCCCGAAGGTCCCGATGCTCCCGACCAGATCCGTGCGATGCCCGTAGAAGAGCTGGTGCGCGTTCAGGCTGACGAGATCAAAGCGCTGGGCGAGGGCGAGGAGATGGAAGCGATCGGCCTCGCGTATCCGGGGATCGTGCGCTGCGGCGTGATCGAGGATTCGCCGAATCTGCATCAGCTTAAAGGATTCCCGATGGAAGCCGCGATGCGGACGGCGCTAGCCGAGCGCGGGGTTCACGCGAAGATTGTGGTTTCAAACGACGCCGATGTGGTGGCGTCAGGAATCGCGGCGGTGCACGGGAAGCTGGATCGCCTGGTGCGGGTGTGGACGCTCGGAAACGGGATCGGATTCGGGCGCTATCCGGCGGCGGACGGAATTTGGGAAGGCGGGCACATCATCGTGTCGCTGGATCCGAATGAGCGATTCTGCGGCTGCGGGGGAATCGGGCACCTGGAAAGCATCATGGGCCACCGCGCGATGCGGCTACGGTTTCTGGACATGGAACCGGAAGAAGTATTTGCGGCGGCGAAGGCCGGTGACGATCCTCGCTGCGCCGAGTTTGCGATTCTATGGCATCGGGCCCTGGCGGCGGCCACGTCCTCGAGCATCCACATGAGCGGTCCAGGGAAGTTCTACATCACCGGGCCAGGGGCCAAGTTCATCAATCTGGGATTTCTGAATCGCTGCGTCCAGGAGATGGTCAAAATGAGCCCGTTGCAGGGCTATGTGTTTGAAATCGTGGAACGGAGCGATGAAATCGGGCTGATCGGCGCAGTGGTCAACGCGAGGCGGGCGTAGGGGAAATCCGATTCGGCACGCCCGAGAATCGCTGCGGGTTTTGACCACTATTTCGTGTGCGTACACCTGCGGACCGTGGACTGAAGTGGCTCGCGTCATGGGCGCTGGTTTTCGGATCCCTCCTGTTTCTGGCTCCTTCTTTGAAGGCGGGCGCGCCGGGATGCGGAACCGATAATTTTGGCGACATCGGGGAGCCCACGCCGATCGTTATTGCGCCCGGCGGTTCGTATGCGTATGATTTTACGAATTGCTTTACCGGCGGGAGCACGGCGGGGTGGAAACACACGATTATTGTTGCGCCGACGAAGGGAACTCTCCTGATCGTCGGTTCAGTAGTTACCTACACTGCGAATATGAACGCCACGGGTACGGATCACTGGCAGATCAGCTCGCCGTCGGTTTCCGCCGACGGCGCCACCAGCCTATGTTCCTGCAACCTGCAGGGGACATTTTCGATCGTCAGCCCGCCCACCCCAGCCCCGTCGCCGCCGACCGGGATGTTGGTACTCACCGGGGTGGCAGTTTTGGGCATTTTCGAGATACGGCGCCGGGTCAGACGCTGCTCCTAACTTCGGATCAATTCGGCCTATGGTTGTTTCGGCTCAAAATCCGGTATAATCATGATGACCGCCACATTACTATGCCATACAGGAGACCCCGGTGAAGCGTGCTGGCTCCGACGATTCCTTGCGTTGTTCGTTTTGTGCCAAGAGTCAGGATGTTGTTGGTAAGCTGATCTCCTCCCCCTCGGATTACCCGCGCGCCTATATTTGCGACGAGTGCATTGCCGTCTGCAACTCGATCCTTGAAGACGACCGGCATGAGCAGCAGTATGGGACGCCCCATAAGCTCCCCAAGCCGCTGGAATTAAAGGAGTATCTGGATCAGTACGTGATCGGCCAGGATGCCACCAAGAAGAAGCTGGCCGTGGCGGTCTATAACCACTACAAGCGCATCCAGATGAACAAGCAGCGCACCGGCGAAGTGGAGCTGTCCAAGTCCAACATCCTGCTGATCGGGCCGACCGGAACCGGAAAAACTCTGCTGGCGCAGACGCTGGCCCGCATCCTGGATGTGCCGTTCGCCATTGTCGACGCCACCACGCTGACCGAAGCCGGCTACGTGGGCGAAGACGTCGAGAACATCATCCTGCGGCTGCTGCAGAACTCCGATTGGGATGTGCAGCGCTGCCAGCAGGGCATCATCTATATCGACGAGATCGACAAGATCGGGCGCAAGGACGAGAATCCGTCGATTACCCGCGACGTTTCGGGCGAAGGCGTGCAGCAGGCGCTGCTGAAGATCCTGGAAGGCACCATCGCCAACGTGCCGCCGCAGGGCGGGCGCAAGCATCCGCACCAGGAATTCACGCCGGTGGATACGACGAATATCCTGTTCATCTGCGGCGGGGCGTTCATCGGCCTCGAAAAGACCATCTCGCGCCGCGTGGGGACGCGGACCATCGGATTTTCGAATCCGGAAGAGGCGGAAAAGGCATCCGCACGGCGTCCGGGCAGTTCCGGCCGGCGCGATTGACTATGTTGGAACAGGTGCAGCCCGTCGATCTGATCAAGGGCGGATTCATTCCTGAGTTCATCGGCCGTCTGCCGGTGGTGGCGGTGCTGGAGGATTTGAGCAAGGAAGCGCTGGTGCAGATTCTGACCAAGCCGAAGAATGCGATCATCCGGCAGTATCAGAAGCTGTTCGAGTTTGAAAATGTTAGACTGAAGTTTAGCGACGACGCCCTGGAGGCGATCGCGCAGCTCGCCATGGAGCGCAAGGTGGGTGCACGCGGCTTGCGCATGATCCTGGAAGATCTGATGCTGGACCTGATGTACTACCTGCCGTCGTATAAAAAGGTCCGCGAGTTTCTGGTCACCAAGGAAATGGTGATGACGCAGAAGATCAACATGGCCCTGCTGGAGAAAGCCGGCTAAGCCGGAGCCGCTGTAGGCCGGCCGCGGGACGCTCACCACTTTTTTTCATGCTTACTTCCAAAGAAAAATCCGACACACGCCGACTGCCGATGATGCCCATCCGGGACGTCGTCATTTTTCCGCACATGATGACGCCGTTCCTGGTGGGCCGCGAATCGAGCGTGCGGGCGCTCGAAGAGGCGCTGGCCGGGGACAAGAAGATTTTCCTCGCGACGCAGCATGACGCGAGCGTCGATGAGCCGCGGCCGGATGAGATTTTTTCGGTCGGCACGGTCGCCAACATCGTCCAGAGCCTGAAGCAGTCCGACGGCAACCTCAAAGTTCTGGTGGAAGGCGTCGAGCGCGGCAAGATTCTTTCGGTCAGCGAAGAAGAAGGCTTTTTCAAGGCCACCGTCAAGACCTTCAGCTTCAAGATCGAGACCGGGCCGCAGTTGGATGCGCTGACTTCGCGCGTCACCGGGCTGTTCGAGCAGTACGTCAAGCTCAGCCAGAACGTCAATTACGACACCATGGTCGCGGCGATCCGCGGCGACGATCCGGGCAAGCTGGCCGATACGGTCGGCGCGAATATGCAGCTCGCGATCGAAGAGAAGCAGGAGCTGCTCGAAATCTTCGATCCCATCGACCGGCTGACGCGCGTCGCGGAGATGCTCGATATCGAGATCGAAAAGCTGAATGTCGACCGCACCATCCAGGGCCGCGTGAAGCGCCAGATGGAGAAGGCGCAGAAAGAGTATTACCTCAACGAGAAGATCAAGGCCATCCAGAAGGAACTGGGCCGCGGCGAGAAGAGCGAGTTCGACGAGCTGAAGAAGAAGATCGAAACCGCGGGCATGACCAAGGACGCGCACGAAAAGGCCATGGCCGAGTTGAAGCGGCTGGAAAACATGCCGCCGATGTCGGCCGAATCCACCGTTTCGCGCAATTATCTGGACTGGCTGCTGGCGGTGCCGTGGAAGAAGAAGTCGAAGGAAATCCGCGAGCTGCCGTTCGCGCAGAAGGTGCTCGAAAGCGATCACTACGGCCTCGAGAAGATCAAAGAGCGCATCCTCGAGTTTCTGGCCGTGCGGCGGCTGGTGAAGGATCCCAAGGGATCGATTCTGTGCTTCGTCGGACCTCCCGGCGTGGGCAAGACCTCGCTGGGGATGTCGATCGCCAAGGCCACCGGCCGCAAGTTCGTACGGCTGTCGCTGGGCGGCGTGCGCGATGAAGCGGAAGTTCGCGGCCACCGGCGCACCTACATCGGCGCGCTGCCGGGCCAGATCATCCAGATGATGAAAAAGGCCGGCGTGCGCAATCCGGTGTTCATGCTGGATGAAATCGACAAGATGTCGACCGATTTCCGCGGCGACCCGTCGGCGGCGCTGCTCGAAGTGCTGGATCCGGAACAGAACTTCATGTTCGTGGATCACTACCTGGACGTCGAGTACGATCTGAGCCAGGTATTTTTCATCGCCACGGCGAATGTGCTGCACACCATTCCGCCGGCTTTGCAGGATCGCATGGAAGTGATCCGGCTCTCGGGCTACACCGAAGTCGAAAAGATGGAGATCGCCAAGCGGTTCCTGGTTCCCAAGCAGAGCAAGGAAACCGGGTTGACCGAAGCGCAGATCGAGTTCGCCGACGACGGCATTCAGGAACTGATCCAGCACTACACGCGCGAAGCGGGCGTCCGGAACCTGGAGCGCGAGATCGGCAATGTGTGCCGCAAGATCGCGCGCACCGTGGTGAATGCGCAGTCGGCCAAGAAAAAGGATCAGCCGGAGAAGGCCGTCATCAACACGGCCAAGGTGAACGAACTGCTGGGCCCGCAGAAGTTCCGCGAGCAGCAGACCGAGAAAAAGAACGAAGTCGGCGCGACCGTGGGCCTGGCCTGGACCGAAGTGGGCGGGTCGATTCTGACCACCGAAGCGGCCATCATGGAAGGCCGCGGCAAACTGACCACCACCGGCAAGCTGGGCGACGTGATGCAGGAATCGGCGCAGGCGGCCATGAGCTACGTGCGCAGCCGGAGCCACGTGATGGGACTGCCGCGCGATTTCTACCGCCACATCGACATCCACCTGCACGTTCCGGAGGGCGCGATTCCGAAAGACGGGCCGTCGGCGGGGATCACGATCGCCACCAGCATCTGCAGCGCGCTGACCAGTATTCCCGTGCGCGCCGATCTCGCCATGACCGGCGAAATCACGGTTCGCGGCCGGGTTCTGCCGATCGGCGGACTTGAAAGAAAAGCTGCTGGCGGCGCACCGCCAGGGGATTTGCGAAGTGGTGCTGCCGGCCGAAAACGAGAAGGATCTGCCGGACATCCCGGAGAATGTTCGGAAGGATATGAAGCTGCACTTCGTCACCTCGATGGACGAGGTGCTGAAACTGGCGCTGGAGAAGGAGATCGAGATGGCGCCGATGACAGGCATGCTGACCGCCGCGGAGATCGTGGCGCGGTCGAGGGAAGATAAAGTTACGCATTAGAGCCGCTCGGCCTTCCTCGATCATGGCGGCACGGTTTATAATAAGTGCAGCCAGGCCGGAGCAGTTTCCGCCGGAGAGCGATGCCGGAGGTAGCCTTTCTGGGCCGCAGTAACGTCGGCAAATCCAGCCTTCTGAATGCGCTGGTGGAGGCCGACGGGCTGGCGCGCACCAGTTCCCGGCCGGGTTGTACGCAGTTGATCAATTTCTATCAGGTCGACGGCGGGTACCGGTTCGTGGACCTGCCAGGATATGGGTTCGCCAAAGTCCCCCAGGAAATAACGAGACAGTGGAAGGCGCTGATCGAGCGCTACCTGCTGGATCGCGAAGCTTTGCGGCTGGCGTAATCATCCTGGACGCGCGGCGGGGCTGGATGGAGAAGGATATCGAGTTGAGAGATTGGCTGGATCACCACGAGCGGCAGTACCTGGTGGTCGCGACCAAAATAGACAAACTGAAGTCCAGAAAGAAAGGCATCAAAGCCTGAGGGCTCTCCGCGAAGGATATTCCGGAGAGATCCTCGAATGCTCGGCCGTTACCGGCCGGGGAGTGAGGGAAATTTGGCAAGCGATCTCGAAAATCAAGACCGGGCAGTGACTACTACTCCTGACAACGATCCCGCGGCGATCAAAGCCGTCTGCGGAGCCGCCCGCGGAGACACCCAAGACAGAAACAGCGGACGCGCCAAGCCCAAGACCACGCGGGCGTCGAAGAACGCGGAGGCCAAGGCGGAGTCCAAAGCGGACGCTAAGCCTGCTGCCCGGCCGAGGCGAAGCCGCCGGCCGGAGGTAAAGCCGGTGAAGCGAAGCCCGCGGCGTGAGCCGAAGCCCATGCGCCGAAGTGAAGGTCCGCCGAAGCGAACGGAGCCGGAGGCGAAGCCTGCCGAGGCGCCAGCTGCAGACGCCGCCGAGTCAAAGGCCGAGGGCGATGCCGGTCAATCGCCGCAACCGGCCGGCCGTATGTTCGATGCCAAACGCCGCGCGCAAGGCAATCAGGGGCGCAACGGCGGCACCGCGCTGGACCTGGTCGAGCTCAAGGACATGAGCATTCAGAAGCTCAACCAGATCGCCAAGGATCTGGGCGTCCAGGGCTTCGCCGGGCTGCGCAAGCAGGAGCTGATCTTCAAGATCCTGCAAGTGCAGGCCGAAAAGAGCGGGCTGATCTTCTCCGAAGGCGTGCTCGAATGCCTGCCCGACGGATTCGGATTCCTGCGCGCGCCCGAATACAACTATCTGCCCGGGCCCGACGACGTGTACGTCTCGCCGTCGCAGATCCGCCGCTTCGATCTGCGCACCGGCGACACGGTCAGCGGCCAGATCCGCCCGCCCAAGGAAGGCGAGCGGTACTTCGCGCTGATCAAGGTCGACGCGATCAACTTCGAGCCGCCGGAGGAAGCGCGCAACAAGATTTTCTTCGACAACCTGACGCCGCTGTATCCGCAGGCGCGGCTGAAGATGGAAACGGCCAAGGACAACTATTCGGGCCGCGTGATGGATCTGCTGACGCCCATCGGCAAGGGCCAGCGCGGGCTGATCGTGGCCGCGCCGCGCACCGGCAAGACCATGCTGCTGCAGTCGATCGCCAATTCGATCACGGCCAATCATCCGGAAGTGACGCTGATCGTGCTGCTGATCGATGAGCGGCCGGAAGAAGTCACCGACATGCAGCGGTCGGTCAAGGGCGAAGTGATCTCGTCCACCTTCGATGAGCCGGCGTCGCGGCACGTGCAAGTGGCCGAAATGGTGATCGAAAAAGCCAAGCGACTGGTCGAACATAAGAAAGACGTGGTGATTCTGCTCGATTCGATCACGCGTCTGGCGCGCGCTTACAACACCGTGGTGCCGCCGTCGGGCAAAGTGCTCTCGGGCGGCGTCGATTCGAACGCGTTGCAGCGTCCCAAGCGATTTTTCGGCGCGGCGCGCAATATCGAAGAAGGCGGCTCGCTGACGATCGTCGCGTCGGCGCTGGTCGATACCGGCAGCCGCATGGACGACGTGATTTTCGAAGAGTTCAAAGGCACCGGCAACATGGAAATCCATCTGGACCGGAAGCTGATGGACAAGCGCGTGTTCCCGGCCATCGATATTTCGAAATCCGGCACCCGAAAAGAAGAGCTGCTGCTGCCGCGGGAAGAGCTGAACCGCGTGTGGGTGCTGCGCAAAGTGCTGAATCCGCTGTCTCCGGTCGAGAGCATGGAGCTGCTGATCGACAAGCTGTCGAAGACGCGGTCGAATGGCGAGTTCCTCGCGGCGATGAGTGGATAGCTGATAGACTTGTGTTCGTGATCGATAATCAGGTCGTCGCCGCCGCGGTTGCCTCGGTCCCGACGATGATTGCCGTGCTGATCGGCATCTTGAACAATAACTCCCGGCTGACCGATATGCGGCTGCATATGGATTCCCAGTTCGGCGATGTCGACCGCCGCTTGGGCGAGGTGGATCGTAAGTTTGACCAGCGATTCGACGATCTGAAGGACACTTGGCGCGCCGAGTTGCACCGGGTCGAGGAAGTCCTGGATGCGCGGCTGAAACACCTGGAAGAGCGTTAAAAAACTCAACACTTTGGTGGTCAAGGTGCGTCTATGTATCCGATACGATGACGCGCAACTTCCAGTTAATCTCAATAGGTTTGTTCGTCCTTGCCGGCATTGCTCCCGCCGCCGATGACGATCCCTTCTTCCCCAAACCGGCGTACTTCAAGAAATACTTCGCGCGCACGGTGACCAAGGTCGAACTCGAGCCGCCGTTGAAGCTCGAGGACTATATGATCGACGGCAAGCTGGAGCTGTCGCTGAAGGCGTACTTAAACCTGGTGATCGCCAACAATCCCAACGTCGGAATCCAGCGCCTGAGCTTGACCGTGAACGAAGATGCGATCACGCGCGCATTCGGAATTTTCGATCCCCAGGCGAATGCGAGTTTTCAGACCACGCGGCAACTTACCTCGGGGACCAGCGCGCTGAGCGGAGCGAGTACGCTGAACCAGTTGACGCAGCCGCTGAGCCTGGGCGTGACGCAAACGCTCGCGACCGGGGCGCAGTACAACATCGGGTTCACCGATTTCAAAACTTCCACCAACAACGCGTTCGCGACCATTAATCCGACTTATAACTCGAATCTGAACCTGAGCTTTTCCCAGCCGCTGCTGCGCGGGCGTGGAGCTTACGTCACGCGGCTTCCGATCACGATTGCACGGAGCCGGCTGCGAGCAGCGCAGCACAGCTTCGAAGATCAGATCGTGCAATTGCTGGTTTCGGCCGAGCAGGCGTATTGGACGGTGGTGGGCGCGCGGGAAAATGTGCGGGTCGCCGAAGAGAGCCTGAAACTGGCGGACGCCGCATTGAAGCGCGCGGAAAAGGAGTTGTCGCTGGGGGCATCGTCGCCGCTGGATATTTTTCAGCCGCAACAAAGTTACGCGAACGCGCAGCTTGGTTTGACGCAGGCTCGCTACGGGCTTCAGCAAACGGAAGACGTGCTACGTATGCAGATGGGCGTCGACCTGGATCCGAAGTTTCGTGATTTGCCGATCGTCCTGACCGAACCGGTCGCGGCGCCGCCTTCGACGGAGCTCGACAAAGAGGCTCTGGTTGCGACCGCATTGGCGCGCCGCGGCGATCTGCGATCCGCACGCCAGCAGCTCGACGTCGACGATCTGAGTATTCATCAAGCGAACGATCAGCTTCGCCCTAATCTGTCGCTGACCGGGCAGTACGGAGCGTCGGGCACGGGTGGCAACACATATTTGCTTCAGAACGTCTTCGGCGGAGGATCGCAAGTGGTGAGCGTCATTCCGGGCGGCGTCGGGGATGCGCTCACCCAGTTGTTTGGATTCGGATTGCCGACCTACGGCTTCGGCTTGACGCTGAATCTGCCGATCAAGAATCGAGCTGCGGCGGCGAATCTGGCCGATGCGGCGGTCGGAAAGAAAATGGATGCGCTGCGTGTCCGGTTGAATGAACAGACGGTGCGTTTACAAGTCGTGACCGCGCTGACCGGTCTTCAGAACAGCAAAGCCAGCGTGGAGCTGGCGCGCACGGCTCGGGATCTGGCGCAGAAACGCGTGGAGGCCGAGCAGAAGAAATACGACCTGGGCACCGAGCAGATCTTTTTCGTCCTGACCGCGGAGGGCGACCTGAGTACCGCGGAATCGGCGCTGGTGAACCAGATGATCAACTATCGCCTGAATCAGGTAGCACTGCTGCGCGCGCTGGGAACGCTGCCAGAGGAACGGGGCATCGCGATTCAATAGTTTACTCTGTAAGCTTGGGAAGAATCCGCATCCTCTCCGACCTGGTGGCCAACAAAATCGCGGCCGGAGAAGTGGTGGAGCGGCCGGCGAGCGTCGTGAAGGAGCTGCTCGAGAATTCGCTCGACGCGGGCGCATCTGAGTTTCGCCTGGAGGTGGAAGCGGGCGGGCGAAGGCTGATCCGGCTGGCCGACAACGGCTGCGGCATGATGCGCGACGACGCTCTGCTGGCGTTTGAGCGTCACGCCACCAGCAAACTTTCAGACGTGAAGGATCTGCTCTCGATCGCGACGCTCGGGTTTCGCGGCGAAGCCCTGCCGTCGATCGCGTCGGTCTCGCGGCTGCTGCTAGAAACGCGAAGTCCGGAAGAACGCGTGGGTACGGCGGTGGAGATCGCGGGCGGGAAGATTCTGCGCTGCGACGAAGCGGCGCTCGCGGCGGGGACCACCATTACAGTTCGCGATCTTTTCTTCAACGTTCCGGCTCGGAAGAAATTTCTGCGGTCCGATCAGACCGAGATTGCGCATATCGCTTCGTTGGTGACGCATTACAGCCTGGCGCATCCTTCGAAGAGCTTTCTGCTGCGGCATAACAACGCGGAGCTGCTGGCGGTGACGCCGGTTCCTTCGCTGCGCGAACGCGTATTTCAGGTGTTCGGAAGCCAGATGCTGGAAGACCTGGTGGATCTGGGCGATCAGGCGCGCGATTTAAAGCTTCCGCTGGACGAGGGAGAATTCATCGAGCGCCGTTTCCGCCTGCGCGGATTCGTCAGCGGACCGCAGGTACAGAAGCTGAATCGAAACTCGATTTATCTGTTCGTCAATGGCCGGCTGATTCGAGACCGGCTGCTGCTGCACGCGATTTCGTCGGCGTATCACAACCTGATTCCGCCGGCGTGCTATCCGTTCGCGCTGCTGTTTCTCGATTGCGATCTGGAGGAAGTCGACGTGAACGTGCATCCGTCGAAGACGGAGGTGCGATTCCGGCACGGATCGCTGGTGCACGATTTCGTGCGCGACACGATCCGGCAGACTCTGATGCAACAGAGGCCGGCGTCGAACATGACGATTCCCAGCTCGCCGCAGTTGGGCGCGGCGATGCCGTACTCCGAATTCAGCCAGGGCATCGAGAACATGAGTTTCAGCGCTGCGCCGCCGGATATTGTCCGATCGCGTCCGCGCTGCCGGAGTTCGCATTGCGGAGTCCGGCGGCGCCCGCTCCGCGATTCGATTTTTCAGACGAGCCGGCGGCGGCTGCGGTGAAGACAACGATTCCGGAGACGCATGGGCCGCTGTTGACGGCCGCATATGTTCCCGAGCCGGAGAGCCTGGAAGCGTTGAAGGATCTGCGTCCGCTCGGGCAGATTCACGACAGCTTCATCGTCGCCGCGGGACGCGACGGACTGTGGATTATCGATCAGCATGTGGCGCATGAGCGGATCCTGTTCGAGCAGGTTCTGGCCGCGCGGAGTGCCGGAAAAGTGGAGACACAGCGTCTGCTGGTCCCGCTGGTGATCGAGACTCAGCGCCGCGCAGCAAATCGAATATGCGCGCATCGCAGATGAGCTGAACGCTCTGGGATTTGAAACGGAGCCGTTTGGGAATCGCACGGTTGCGATCCGATCTGCGCCGGCGGGAGTGGGCGCGGGCGACATCGAGAAGGTGCTGTTCGAGATTTTAGAGATTACCGAAAGCGAGCTGCGCAGTGCGTCGCTCGACGATCTGCGGCGCGCCATGGCCGCGTCCATCGCGTGCCGCGCGGCGATCAAAATCAATATGCGGCTGGAGCCCGCGAAAATCGATTGGCTGCTGCGCGCGCTGGCCGCGACGTCGTGCCCGATGAGCTGTCCGCATGGCCGGCCGATCGCGCTGCGATATTCTACGCGCGACATTTTGAAGAGTTTTCATCGGATTTAGCAGCGCGGGACGATGCTATCGTGTTGAAGTATGGACTACGTGCGGCTGGGATCCACCGGAATGAAAGTTTCGCGCCTGTGCCTGGGCGCGATGACCTACGGGTCGAAGAAATGGCGCGAGTGGGTGATGGACGAAGAAGAGGCTCGGCCGTTTTTCCGGCGCGCGGTGGAGCTGGGTATTAACTTTTTCGATACCGCCGACATGTACTCAAGGGGCGCGAGCGAAGAGGTTACCGGGCGCGCGCTGAATGAGCTCGGTCCGCGCGATAACTGGGTGATCGCGACCAAGGTTTTCAATGCCATGGGCGACGGCCCGAATCAGCGCGGCCTTTCGCGTAAACACATCATGCACTCGATCGACGCGAGCCTGCGGCGGCTGGGGACGGACTACGTCGACTTGTATATCATTCATCGCCTGGATTTGTCGACGCCGATGGAGGAAATCCTGGAGGCTTTGCACGACGTGGTGAAGGCGGGCAAGGCGTTGTATTTGGGCGCTTCGACGATGTATGCGTATCAGTTTGCCAAGATGCTGTACCTGGCCGACAAGCTGGGCTTGACGCGATTCGTCGCGATGCAGAATCACTACAATTTGATTTATCGCGAAGAAGAGCGCGAGATGATGCCGCTGTGCATCGAGGAAGGGATCGGGGTGACGCCGTGGAGTCCGCTGGCGCGCGGATTCGTGGCGGGAAATCGCACGCCGGGCGGATCGGGCGAGACCGTTCGCGCCAAGACGGACGATTACGGCAGGGCGCTGTATTATCAGCCGTCCGACTTTAAAGTGGTGGAGCGGCTGACGGAAGTCGCCAAGCGGCGCGGCCTTCCCAACGTCCAAGTGGCGATGGCGTGGCTGCTGCATCAGCCGGGTGTGACGTCGCCGATCATCGGAGCGACCAAGATGTCGCACTTGGATGACATGGTGGCGGCGCTCGACGTCAAGCTGGACGCTGCGGAACTGAAGGAGCTCGAGGAGCCGTATCAGCCGCATCCGATGCTGGGGCTTCTCTAAAGTTTTTCCATAACTTTTCGGCGTCTCGCCAGTTATCCCCATAGAACATGCCGCGTGGGCGACCACCAGCGACCGCTCAGGAATTGGGCGACGAACGGCTGCTGATCGAGGCGGCCAAGCTCGACCCGCGCCGATTCGCGGAGTTGTACGAAAACTATTTCGAGCCGTTGTACGCCTACGTCGTGATCCGTGTGCATGATCGAGCGGATGCGCAGGACATCGTGGCGGAGGTGTTTCATGACGCGCTGAAGAATCTGGCGCGCTTCGAATGGCGAGGCGTACCATTTTCGGCGTGGCTGTACCGCATCGCCGCGAATGCCATCGCGGATCGAGCCAAACGCGTGGCCAGGGAACACACCGTTAATGCCCTGGACGCCGTATCTACGGACGATTTAGAGGAGGCCGAAGAGCGCGCGCAGATTTTCCGGTTGGTGAAGGAGCTGCCGCCGGATCAATCGCGAGTCATGATGATGCGATTCGTAGAAGAGCGGAGTATTCGCGAGATCGCCAGGGAGTTGGGGCGGAGCGAGGGCGCGGTGAAGCAGCTCCAGTTTCGGGGATTACAGAATCTGCGGGATCGAATGGGTGAATCCGATGGCTGAGCGCGATCTGATTCAGCAACTCGACCAGGCGCTGGAAGCGATGCTCGCGGGAGCAGAAACTCCGGTGATGGGTCCCGAAGTGGCGGCGCTGGCGCGAATCGCGGCTCACATCCGCGCGCTGCCGGATACAGAGTTTCGCGCGAGCTTGAAGAGAAATTTAATGGCTGAGGCGATGGAGGAGAGAAAGAAAATGACGACTACCGTGAAGTACATTCGAGAGGGTTTTCGTACGCTGACTCCGTATCTGCATGCGTCCAGCGCAGCGGGACTGATCGATTTTGTAAAACACACGTTCGGAGCCGAGGAACAATTTCGCGTGCCGAGGCCGGATGGGACCAGTCATGCACGCGCTGTTCAAAATTGGCGATTCGATGTTGGAGCTGGCGGAGGTTCCCTCCGATCTCGTGGGACCGCGCGCGACCTCGCTGTGTGCCTACGTGACAGACGTCGATGCTGCGTATCGGCGTGCGCTCGAATCCGGTGCAACCTCGTTGTATGAACCGGTTGACCGGCCATACGGCGACCGCGAGGCCGGCGTAAAAGATCCCGCCGGGAATTACTGGTTCATCGCGCGGCACCTGAGTGGCGATTACAAGGATCCCGGACATGCAGGATGTCGCTCCATGCCTGTTCCCGCGAGGCGCGGCGAGTTCCTCGACTTTCTGGAGAAGGCTTTCGGAGCGGAGACCATCGAACGCCACCAGAACGCCGCCGGCATGGTGCTTCACGCGAGCGTGAAGATCGGCGATTCGATCCTCGCGATGGGCGAAGCTCACGGGCAATGGCAGCCGATGCCCGGCGGGATTCATTTGTATCTGCCGGATGTCGATGCGGCGTACCGGCGAGCGATGGAGGCTGGTGCGGTTTCGATCAGCGCGCCCGCGGATCAGCCTTATGGCGACCGTTACGCCGGCGTGATCGATCCGCAAGGGAACTACTGGTATCTGGCGTCGCAGATCGGCGCTGAGTAGACGCCTAGCAGGATAGCCGCGCGCGGACATTCCGGTGATGCGTGTCAGTGCGTATCCGTACCATTGAAGCTGGCGCACATACGAGTCGCGAAGCTGGGAATCGGCGCTGATGTCGGTCTTGAAGTCGACGATGTTCCACGCGCCATCTTCAACGAATGCCAGATCGATTACGCCGTCCAGCAGTTGGCCGTCGTCGAGCTTCAGCATCACGGGATATTCGCGATGACACCGCGACGCGGCTCGGGCGCGGTGCATAAGCGGATGTGCCAGGGCTGCTTCTACCGCCGCGCGCGCGACATCGCGCTCTTCGTCAGGCGCACCGATCGATCGCGCGGCGATCTCGACCAAAGCGGCGATCGATTCGGAAGTTGCGTCGAGTTCGACGTCGCGCAAGACCGCGTGGACCAGGGTCCCGTAACGCCGCCCGCGGGCGCGGCCTTGGCTAACGGCGAATTCCACCGCGACCGGAATCGCATCGCCGGGCGGAGCATCAGTCGTCTGGCTGGCGATCAGGACGCGATATTGCGGCGCGGCGCCACGTTCGAGCGTTGCGGCGCGGTCGGTCTCCCATTGCCGATACGCGGCGAGGCTCACTCCGCCGTCTTCGGCGAGCATTTCTTTCTGACGCAGGCCCAGCCCGCCATCGACATTCAATTCCAGCTTGGACGGATCCCACCAAACCACTTTGTGGTCGCCATGTTCCGGCTGGATCAGTCCCGGGCTTGACCGAAAATTCCTCCTGCCGGTCGTATTCCAGGGGACGGTCGAGCACCGTCGCCTGCCCGAATTCCGGACATCCCTTGGCGCGCGATCGCGCTGCGCCAGTTGGCGCGCGACGGATAGATGGCTTTGTTCAGCGGGCTGAGCCAGCCTTCGAAACGGCTCGTCGCCGATGGCGGGAACCACCAGCAGATCGCGCGCGCGGGTGGCCGCGACGTAGGCGACGCGCACGCCTTCGGCACGCTCGCGGGCGCTCTCCTGCGGCTCGTGTTCCGGCAATTCCCGCGGGGCGCAGCGCAGCAGGCGCGTCGCGCTCAAGCCGCCGCGCGCCGTCGACGAATTGATCCGGCTCGCGCGGCGGCAAGATTCGCGGTGAGATCGGCCAGAATCACCACCGGAAACTCCAGCCCCTTGGCGCCGTGGACGGTCATCAGACGCACGCCGTCGGAATCCTCTTCGAGCACCGGCGCTTCGGCGGCTTCTTCTTTTTCGGCCTGCGCGGCCAGTTCCTCCACGAATCCGCGGAACGAAATTCCGCCGGTCATCTCGTAATGTGCGCGCCAGATCGGCGACGCGCGCCACGTTCGCCAGGATCTGATTGCCGCCGGGCCGCAAAACGAAATCCGGCGTGCGCGCGCGTGGCTTCGAGCAGCGCGTTGACCGTGGCGGCGAACGGCTGGCGGTTGCGCGCGCGATGCAGTTCGCGCGAGCAGACGCCAGCGCTTCGACGACGGGTGCGAAGCGCTTCGGAGCCATCGGGCTGATGAAACGGATGCAGCCGGCCGTGTTGGTGTCGGTAACGCAGCAACAGCTTCATCTGGAATCGCGAACAGCGAGCCTTTGAGCGTGGCGAAGACGCTCAGCTCGTCGTCGGGCCATTCGATCGCGGTCAGCGCGGCGCGCAGCGTTTCCACTTCTTCGCGGCGATGAAACGATTTCGATCCGGCCAGCAGGTGCGGACGTCCGCGGGCTTCGAGCGCGCGCGCGTACTCGCGGGTCAGGTCGGAGCCGGCCTGCGTGCGGCGGCGGAACAGCACGGCGATGTCGCGCGCGCGGAAATCTCCCACTCGCTCTGATTCGACCAGCCAGGCGATGAACGCGGCGATCGCGTCGGGAAGGCGAGCGGTTGATGGCTTCTTTCGCGAGCCGCGATCTTGTAAGGCCGCGGGACCGGAAGCACGATCACGCTCGGACGGTCTCGGCCGGCTCCGGGCGATGCTGTTCGAGCGGCGCCCATTCGGCCTGGCCGGACGCGCGCATCGCCGGTCATTTCTGTTTCAAACGCGGCATTGACGAATTGTTGGATATTCCGGAACGGCGCGGAAGCTGCGCGTCAGCGTCGACGAATCCGACGCCGCGCTCCACCAGCGCGTCGCGGATCTGCCGGTACAGCACCATGTCGGCGCGCCGGAACTTGTAAATCGACTGCTTCGGATCGCCGACCAGGAACAGCTTTCCCGGCTTCGGGACGCGACGCTTGAGCCAATCCGATTCGGCCGGGATCGTCGGCCGCGAGCAGCAGCAGAATCTCGGCTTGCAGGGGATCGGTGTCTTGAAATTCGTCGATGAACAGATGCGTGAAACGGTTCTGCAGATACGCGCGGACCTCCGGCTGATCGCGAACGCAGGTCGCGAACGCGACATCAGCAGGTCGACGAAATCCAGCTTTCCGGAGCGCCGTTTGCGCTCGCTGATATTCGTCGACCAGTCCGGTCATTTCCTCGCGAAGCAGGGCCGCCAGGTCGGCGTCGGCGCGACGGCGAAACTCTTCGATCCAGCGGAGCAGCTCATCGCGGCGGGCCAGCAAGTCCTCGCGCGCAACGCCGTCGCCGTAATCGCCGGACCCTTTTTCAGATCGCGTCGCAGATCGCGGCCGAGCTTCAGCAGCAGGCTTTCGAGCGCATCGTAGTCGCGGCGGCCGGCGGCTTCGGCTGCGCTCGATCCATCCGGCAAGCGCGCGCGCCGGCGCGAGGCCCTTGTATAAGATTGTCGGTGACGCGGCGCGGACGCGACTGAGATCGCGCCAGCTCGCGGACCATGCGGAGATGGTGTCGATCTCTTCCTCGCGCGCGAAACGGCTCGCGACGCCAGGGGGCCGGATAGTCGCGCCATTCGACCAGCTTGCGCCCGGCCCATTGCAACTGTTCGAGCGGAGGCGAATCGTCCCAGGAATCGCGCCAGGCGAGTCGCGCGAAGGCGCGCCGCAAGCCCGGCGATTCCTCGGTTCAGGCGGCGCTCCAGCCATGCGTCGAAACGCTCGTTGATAGAGCCGTCGCGCTTTCCTGCTCGCTCAATTCCTCAAACGCCGGATCGACGCGCGCTTCCACTGGCCGCTCGCGCAGAATCTGCGCGCAGAAAGAATGAATGGTCCCGATGGAAGCTTCTTCCAGATGCTCGAGCGCGTCTTCGAGGCAGCGGCGCGCGATGGCCGCGCCTTGTCCAGTTCCTCGCGCAGCCGCAGCTTCATTTCGCCCGCCGCTTTGTGCGTGAAGGTCACCGCGGCGATGCTGTCGATCTTCGGCGCCGTGCTCCGAGCACCGCGACGATGCGATGCACCAGTTCCGTGGTCTTGCCGGTTCCGGCCGAAGCTTCGACGATCAGGCTCTCGTCGAGCGATTCGCGGATGCGCCGGCGCGTCGGATTCGTCGGAGCCGGGCTGACGCGGCGGGATTCATGCCATCCCTCGGATCTCGATCAGTCGGCTCCAGCCGTTCATCGCGGCGGTCTTTGTATGCGCGAGCGCGCAGTTCCTCGTACGGGCCGCACACGATGCGGTAGTCGCAGATCTCGCACGCGTCCTTTTGCGGAACCGGCGGAAGAAATCCTTCGGCGATCGCGCCGTCGATGTTCGGCCAGCAGCTTCGCCAGAAACTGCCGCGGCGCGATCGGTCAGCGGAATGACGATCTGCTGATAGCCGCCCTGCTGCGTCGCGTAGAACAATCGCCCGGATTCCACGGTCGCTGCCGAGCAGCTTCTCCGCGGCCAGCGCATACAGCAGCGGCTGCAGAAATCGGCCGCCGCCGACTAATAGGGCGGGCTCTCGGGAGGCTTTGCCGGTCTTGTGATCGGTGACGCGCAGGACGCCGCGAGCGATGTGGCGCTCCACCAGATCGATCGATCCGCGCAGGCGCACGCCGCATTCGGCGAGGTCGGCTTCCTCGGCGGTGCTCGCGGGATCGCGATTCTCGATCGCGCGCCAGGCCGAACGCGAACTCGAAGTGCATCGGCTCCCATTCGCGTCATTGCTCGGCGACGTGTTGCAGCCAGCCGCGCAGATCCGTGCGCAGATCCTCGATTTCGCTTTTCCAGACGCGCGGGATCGCCGGCACCAGGTCCTCTTCGTATTGGCCGCGACCCGATCCAGCACGCGGTCCGCCAATTCGCAGCGCTCCGCGCGAGATTCGCTGCGGTTCACCGGCAGCATGCCGCGCGGCCCTAAGCTCGCCGAACAAGAGCAAATTGGACCGGATGAAACAGAGCCCCGCGCGTCAGCGGATCCATTTGTTCGATCGGCGCCGCCTCCTCGCGCGGACGCAACCCATAGATGCCGTGCAGCGCGAATTTATACGGGCATGTCGCGAACTGCTGGAGCGACGATGGCGACCAGGCGCGCGCGCGCAACCGCTGCTCGGCGAGCGCCGCCAGCGCCTCCGGATCGTTCGTGATCAGGCCGTCGACGTTCGTTCCATTTGCGGCGCCCATCGCCTCCATCGCGCGCGCAGAGATCGCGCCAGGTGCTCGGTTCGTCTCCACCAGGTATCGCGCGCCGCTGGAATCGCTTGCCAGCGTGGCCAGATCGTATTCCACCGTCGTCGATCGCATCCGCCGTGCTCGCGCGGCGCGGGCCAGTTCAGACGCGCCGGCGCGGCTTCGCGCGCGCTGCTTCTCGAACTCCTTCAACTCCGGAAGGCGGCCTTCGACGGCGCGCGGCAGCTCCAACGCATAGAACGAAGGAACGCGCGGGCGCGCTTCGGCGACATCCATGCGCGGATAGGACGCGATCAGCGTTCCCGCGCGGCCGATGCGACCGCGAGGCGCAGCAGCATTCGCTCCTGGTCGCATCGATCCTCGCGCAGCGGAAGCGCGGCGCCGGTCGCGCGGCGAAATTCGTCGAGCAGCAGCGGATCTTCGAAAGCGCGCCGCGGGAACAGTCCCTCGGCAAGCCCCGGCAGGAATACGACGCCAAATTCGCGGCCCGCGCGCCTCTTCGATCGAGCCGACGAATACGCGCCCATAGCGGCGCTGCGGCGGATCGCGCCGCAGGAAACGCAGCCGGTCGCTCAATACCTCGGCGACTTCTTCGAGCGCCGCCGGGCCGACGTCGCCCATCGGCGCAAACTCGGCCAGCACGGCGAGCACCGGCTCCGGCCGGCGCAAGGCCACGCGCGCGAGCTTCGAGAGCTGCGCGATCCACTCCTTCCAATGCGCGGACGCGGGCAGCGCGTCCAGCGTTTCGATCAGCGGAAGCGCGAAGCCCTCCAGTTGGCGAAGCTGCTCGAGCCGCCGCGCCAGATGCTCGCGGCGCGGATCGTCATCGCGCTCCAGCGTTTTCAGATGCAGCTCGAATTCGCGATCCGAGCCCGCGCAACCGCCGCCGCCAGCGATCGCGCCCGCCGATCACCGCCGCGTCCACCAACAGCTTCTCCCACGCGGCGGGCGCACGCATGGCCGCGGATTCGTCAACTTCAGTTTGCGTCGATTCCTCAGGCGTCGAATCGCTGTCAAGATTTCGTCGTCCGCCGGTACCCATTTCCTGTGGACTGAAAACCCGCAGGCGGAACCTGACCCAGCGATAGATATTCGGCGAATCGCGACGCCGAACATTTCTCGGCGGCGCACGCGAGCAGCGCCAGAAACGCGCGTCCACCGGGATCGGGACGCGCCGTGCCGCGGCTGAAGTAGGCCGGAATGCTCGCGCGGCGCAAGCGCCTCTTCGATCATGGGCTGATAACGTTCCGGACTGCGCAACAGGATCGCGATCCGATCGAACGGCTTGCCGCTCGCGCGAGCTTCACGATGCGCCGCGCGATCTCCACTGCTTCCAGTCCTTCGCCGGGCGCGGAAAACATTTCCAGCGCGCCATCGCGATTGGCCGCGGGCGGCGCGGGAGAAAACAGATAGGCTCTCAAATGTTCCAGTTCGGAAATCAGGTGCCGGATCGGTCCCGGCGCCGTCATGAAGCTCGCATACCAGCACGGATGGAGCTCGCGACGCAACGCTCTCGAAAAAATCGCGCTGTGCCGGGAAATCGAGCTGCACATCCAAGAGCAGCAGCGGCAAGCCGAGCCATCGATGTTTGGATTCCGTGGCGCAGCGTCGCCAGCTCGAACATGCGCGCCGCATCGGCGAGCTTTCCGGCTTCGAGCTCATCGTCGTAGCGTTGCAGCAGCTTGCAAGATCCCGGCCCGCCGCTCCCGTTTCCGACAACTTCGCGCATTCGACGCGAGCCATGCGTAGCTCGGCGATGGTGCGCGCCAGCGCGCGGGCGAATCCCGGCAGCGAGGCGACCGGCCTGAAATAGTCGAGCTCGCCTTGCTTCAGCGCGGCGTGAACCACTCGCGCCGACAAAGCCTCCAGGCCGAGTTGTGTCATCGGCGCCAAGCCCATTGCGGCCATGGCCGGACGAGATAAATCCGAGGCGAGCTGCACGAGTGTCAAACGATGCACGCCTGCAGCGCCATTTCTCCGTTGTGCTAATTCTTCCCCTGCCGAATGGCTAGGCACAATTACGAGAATTTCAGGATGTATCGAAACAAAGTCTTCCGCGGCGGCGAGCAGATTTGCATTCGAACGCGATTGAACCACGCGGCGTTCGCCGATCAGCATATTTTTTAGTCTAACGGGACGTTGCAAAATCTGCTCAAAAAAAAACATATGATTTTTTTCGCAAAATGGTAACCTCGGCGGGCTGCGCTTCGTTTTTACATATAACTAAATCCCCGTTACGACGGCGGGCGCTCTCACCCCTTTTCACCCATAGAAAGCGCCCGCTTTAATTTTTTCGGCCCGCCAGCGTTCAGCGACCTTCCACCTCGCGAATCTCGATCACGCCGCCATAATCCAGGTGCGGACAATCGCGCGCCAGCTCGACGACCTGATCGAAGCTCTCAGCGGAGAATGCGAAGAATCCGCCGATCACTTCGCGCGACTCAGCGAAGGGGCCGTCTTTGACCACCGTCTTTCCGGCATCTTTTTTCATCACGCGTCCCACGCGGTCGCGCAACTTTTTTCCCCCGGCGGCATGGCCTCGCGCGGTTAGAGATTCCCGCCATTTCATGTAGCGCTGAAACACCGCCTGCATCTCTTCGGGACTCATTCCATCGTACGCAGCCGGGGATCCGTGAAGTAACAGAACATATTCGGGCATTGGTGAATGCCTCCTTTCAGAAACAACAACGAATCACGACCGGTAGTCTCGACATTTCTTCCCGCAAAAGTCCGGGATTATCCCGTGGCCAGACCGGTGGCTCAACCTTTCTCCAGACGACCAGGCGACCAAGGTAGCCATAGGCTACTCGTCGAAGAGGACGGAGGAAAGGTAGCGTTCGCCCGAGTCCGGCAGAATCACGACGATGGTTTTGCCTTTCATCTCCGGCTCCTTAGCCAGGCGCACGGCGACGGCCACCGCGGCTCCGCAGGAAATTCCGCTCAGGATGCCCTCTTCGCGCGCCAACCTCCGCGCCATTTCGATCGACTCGTCGTCGCCCGCCAGTTCCACGCGATCCACCATGTTGAGATCCAGCGTGCCGGGAATGAATCCCGCGCCGATTCCTTGGATGCCGTGCGGACCGGGTCGAAGCGGCTCGCCTCGCAGCGTCTGGGTAATCACGGGACTGCCTTCCGGCTCGACGCCGACCGACAGAAACGGCCGCTTGCGTTCCAGCTTGAAATATCGCGAAATGCCGGTGATAGTCCCGCCGGTGCCGATGCCGGCCACCAGCGCGTCGACGTTGCCCTGCGTGTCTTCCCAGATTTCAGGACCCGTGGTGCGGACGTGAATTTCCGGATTGGCGGGATTCTGGAACTGCTGGAGCAGCACGAGACGCCCCGGTTCCGCAGCGACCATGTGTTCGGCGCGCTCGATGGATGCGCCCATCCCCAGCGCACCGTCGGTCAGGATGAGTTTCGCGCCCAGCGCTTTTAGAACTTTGCGGCGCTCGATCGACATGGTCTCCGGCATCAGCAGCGTGATCTTGTAACCGCGCGCGGCGGCGACGAAGGCCAGCGCGATTCCGGTGTTGCCGCTGGTCGGCTCGATCAGCTCCTTGCCCGGAGTCAGGATGCCGCGCCGCTCCGCGTCCCAGATCATCGACGCGCCGATGCGGCATTTCACCGAATAGGCCGGATTCCGCCCTTCGATTTTCGCGAGCACGGTGGCGTGCGCGCCCTCCGTCACTTTGTTCAGACGCACCAGCGGAGTGCGGCCGATGCTGAATGAATTATCCGCGTAAACCATTAAATCTCCCAGTTGGGCACATAGCGCCGTTGCGATTCTTTCCAGCGCCGGGCCAGCTCGGCGAAGGTGGTGTGATCGAGGATCGCCGAAATCGCCTCGTCCACGCGCTTCCACAGCTCGCCCGAGCGCGTCCGAGTGCGCGCGCTTTTCGCGCTTTCGCTGCTCGACGTAATTCAGTACCGCTCCGACGGTGATCTGATCGGCGGGACGAGCCAGCTTGTAGCCTCCCTCGGCTCCGCGCCGCGATTCGACGAAGCCGCCTTGCTTGAGGCTGGCCAGGATCAACTCCAGAAATTTCTGCGGGATTTTCTGGCGTCTGGCGACGTCGGCAATCTTGATCGGAGCGCCCGGCGGCTGCAAGGCGAGATCCAGGATCGCTTGCAAGGCGTACTCGCCTTTCACGGAAATATTCATCGAGAAAAGGAAAAGGGCCGGACGCTCATCGCGCCCGACCCCTGATTGTACCGCGTTGACCTGCTCTTAGAAGTCGAGTCGCAGGCCCATTTCAATCCATCTAGCCGCGTTGGTGCGGTTCGGCGGAGTATAGGTGCCGGTGATCACACCGAACGACGCCGGACTCGCGTAACTGAGCGAGGGATTGTTGAAGTTCTGGTGGTTGAAGATGTTGAAGAAATCGGCCGAGAAGCCAACCTTCCAACGCTCTTTGATCGAAGTGGTTTTACCTAACCGCATGTCGAAATTCCAGAACGGCAGGCCGTAGAACGGGTCGCCGCTTCCAGTCCGTCCCGTCGAAGAGAGCTGCACGTATCCGAAACCGCAGTAGGCTGCGCCCGGATTGCTGAAGATGTCCATGTTGGTCCCGGAAGCGCCGCCGACGCCGCAGCCCACCGTGACGCCGGTGGGATTGTATTGGTTGGTACAGGTGGTGTTGTTCGGCACGTTGTGGCTGATGCTGTTGCCGGACGGAAGCGCCGCGGTCGGAACCATGTAGTCGGTGGCCCCGATGGTGCTGGTGCCGCCGCCCCAAACCTGGCTGCCCTCGGTTACTTTGTACCGGCAGTCCGGTCCAGGCCGAGAACACTCCCGATGTATACCAGCCGCCAATGATCTGATCGATGAAGTTCCCGGTGTGGAGCGCGTGTCCCTTGCCGGCCGGCAGGTCATACTGATAGTACATGTTGAACACATTCCTGCGGTCGTAGCTCGAAGGCCCGTACTGAACGCTGGTGTTGTAACTGTTTGAGTAGAAACCGGCGTTGTTCTGGTTGGACAGGCCATCGTCCAGCGCCTTGGCGTAAGTGTAGTTGCCGCTGATGGTGAATCCGTGCGTCATCCTCTTGGTGATGGTCAGGATTCCCGCGTTGTAGTTCGAGTACCCGATGTAGCTGCGCATGAACTCCACCTGCGCCTCATCGTTGTCGTAGATGGGCAAGTGCAACTGGGATCGATAGCTGTCCAGGTTCAGGAACAAGTTCCCGACGCTACCGGCCGTGAAGAGCCCTTTATTCGCGCCCACGATATACTGGGTCGCGCTCGAAGCCCCCTTAAGAGCGGCGAGTCCGGGGAACTGATTCTCAAACCAAGGCTCATTCGGAGCAGTCTGACCGTTCCGAAGCGCGTTCGCGATGGCGTCGTAAGCCTGCGCGAAACTCTGTCCGGAAGCGGAGTCAACGAACATATAAGGCGCGGAGTTCAGGTTCACCGCTTGCGGCAGATCCCGAGCCATGCGGCCGACATAAGCGGCCTCGAGAATGATGCCGCCCGGCAATTCGCGCTGGATGCTGAAATCGAAGTTATAGCTGCGTCCCACCTTCGTGTTCGGATCCACCTGGAACGACAGAGTCTCCTGGTTGACGGCCGGAATAATCGGCGAAGTGGCGGCCGTCGCGACCGGAAGAGGCAGCGTGCCGTCTACACCAACGCGGAAGCTGGAGAGCCCGGGATTCGCGGCGCCCTGACCAGCCTGGCAGCCCGATCCGCCCGGACCGGTCGCGTTGCAGAACGGCGTACTGACCACCAGCAGTTGGTCGAAGCCGATGCCGAGCATCGGAATCTCGACGGCTTGGACCTGGTTGGACCGGTCGTACACCATCGCGAATCCGCCGCGGACTACGGTCTTATGCTCGCCCAGCAACTTACCCATGAAGCCGCCCTTCGCTGAGGGATTCCACGCCAGAGAGAGGCGCGGCGCGATCTGGCCCCAGTCCGTGTTATACACGGGCCGGTTTGCCTGGCTCACGGTCTCGAAGCCCGAGGGTCGGGTTGTAAATCTGCCCTGCCAGCGCAGCGCGTCTCTTTGGCTTGCATATACGCCGGACCCGTGATCAAAGAGTTGTTGTTCGACGTGTTGATCATGATCGTCTGCAGGTTATTCGCTTCCTTCGGCGCCGTCTGCCATCCATACGACAGGCCGTAATACAGCGTCAAGTTCGGCTTGATGCGCAAAGAATCCTGCACGTACATGTAGGGAGCCCAGCTCATGGTGTCGTCCCGCAGGAAGGTCCCCAGCGGTTGCGGCTGGAGCTGCGAGTTGCGAACCGCCAGCACGCCCACGTTATCCACCAGTCCCAGAACCGAAGCGTAATACCGATCGTAATTGGTGAACTGATTCGAAGGGAGACAATTGCTGGTAACCGTTCCACTGCAAGTCAGCGGCGTATTCACCGACGGAATGGTCAGGAAGCTTCCCTGATCGACATCCGCGACCAGCGATGTAATCGATCCGATCACTTTATCCGCGCGCGCGTGGGTGAACGTGATCCGGTTTACGTTGACACCGTACTGGATCTGATGTTTGCCCAGGATCTTGGTCATGTCGTCGTAGATCTGGCCGTTGGTCAGCCACTGCGCCTGGAAGCGGGCGCGTTGCGTGTCCATGTCGATCGGAGAATCGATAAAGCTGCTGACGCCGCTGCCGGGAATGATGGCCACCGGTCCGTCCGCCGTCTGCGTTCCGGTGATGTTCAAGATACCCGCGGCCTTGGTCGGCGAAGTTGCGTTGGTCTGGCTAGTATCGCGAACCCAGCCCATGCGGAACACGTTCAGGAACGTGGGCGAGATCTGCCAGGTGAGCTGAGCGCTCGGAACCAGGGCGCGCGCCGGAGTCGTCTCGGCCGAAGTGGCGCTGCCGTTCAGAATTGAGACATCGCCGGAGGCCACCGTGTCGCTGCGGTAATAGGTGGTGGTGAGGTTTAACGTCAGTTTCTCGTTGAAGACATGATCCAACCGCATCACGCCGTAATCGGTTTGGACCGGCGTCGGAAGCACCGCGTAAAAACCGCTGCGTGTTCAAAATGTCACCGACGCCGCCCAGGTTCGGCAGCGGCATATCGGCAAACTGTTGCGCAACGGACGGGCGAGATGCCCAGCCCGCGCGGGTCGCACGCCGTGGTCCCGGTTGCGCCGCAGACGGTGGCATTTTTCAAATTAAACTGCTCCAGCATACCGCCGTTCTGGAACTCGACGATGCCCTGCCGCAAAGTCGCGGTGGGCACCGTGCGCGTAATTCCGGTCGCGCTGATAAACCTCCGCGCTTCGTAATTCGCGAAAAAGAACGTCTTGTTCTTCTTGATCGGGCCGCCGAGGCGCACGCCGTAGCGGTTGTCGTCGATTCGCGCCTTCGCCAAGCCGGCGTGGTTGTTGTCCCATGTATTGGAGTTCAAATCGTTGTTCTGCAGGAACTCGTAGACCGCGCCGTGAAAATCGTTCGACCCATGCCGTCCGATCAGCGTCACCTGCCCGCCCGATCCGCGTTGCAGCGTTGCGCTCGGATTGGCGACGTTGGCGCGAAACTCTTCCACGCTATCGGCCGGCGTCGGAATCGACGTGTTGGTCGCGACCAGGTTCTGCGTGATGTCGATACCATCCAGTGTCACTGTGTTCTGATCGTCAATCGCGCCGCTGACGCGCATCGTGATCCCCGCTGCCGCCCGCCACGACGCCCGGCTGCAAGTTCATCAGCTCGATCGCATTGCGCTGCAATGTCGGCAGACGAAGAATATTGTCGGTCGAAAGCACGTTGCCGATCTGCGCATCGGCGGTCTGCAACGCCGCTTGCGCCGTCGCGGTCACTTCCACCACTTCCTTATCGCCGCCGACTTCCAGCTTCACCGGCACCGTGGTGGTTTTCTCCACGTCCACGATCAGGTCCGTGATGGTGGCCTGCCGGAACCCGGTCAGCTTCACTGTCAACCGATACGTGCCCGGAATTACCGCCGGAAATACGAAGCCGCCGGAGTCGTCCGACGTCATCGTCTGCGTTGCGTTCGTACCCACGTTCACCAGTTGAACTTCCGCTTTGGGCACGATCGCGCCGGTCTGATCCGTCACCGTTCCCAGCACTTTTCCGGTGTTAAGCGTCTGCGCCATCGCATCCGGCGTCATGACATACATTCCGGTGGCCGCCAGCAGAACTGCCGCATACGCGGCCCGCAGGCGGATTCCCCTAAACCCCTGTGTGGAACTCATGAACACTCCCCATTTGTGATTCGTGATGCTGAATTGCCGCCGTTCGTCGCAGGACGACGTGCGAACACAACAAACCCATCGCGCGGCAGCGTGTGGACCAACAACACTCTTGCTGGCTCAAAGATTTGCAAACTTCCCCAAAGAAGACCCTAAGATAACTGCGTCTGCTTCCGCCCCAACTTGGCGGAAAGGCACCGATGAGACCGAGACGGTGTGTCGCTGATGTTATCAATGATTGACGCGACTGTCAAGCGGAAAACATACACTCCCACCGATGGGTGGTGCGGTTCCGCCCTTTTGTTATCAATGTAGTGGAGTTGGCTTACGGTTAGGCAGAGCCGCGATGAACCAGCGACAAAAACTCGTCGCGAGTGGCCTTCCGAGTCCTAAAACTGCCCAGCATAGTACTGGTCACCGTACTCGAGCTTTGCTTCTCCACCCCGCGCATCATCATGCAGAAATGCCGCGCTTCGCACAGCACGCCGACGCCGCGCGGCGAGATCACTTCTTCGATCGCCTCGGCCACCTGCTGCGTCAGCCGCTCCTGCAACTGCAGCCGGCGCGCAAACATGTCGACGATCCGGGGGATCTTGCTCAACCCGATGACCTTGTCCTTGGGCAGGTAGGCGACATGCATTTTGCCGAAAAACGGCAGCAAATGATGTTCGCAGGTGCTGAAGAACTCGATATCCCTGATGATCACCATCTCGTCGCACTTGACATGGAACAGCGCGCCGTTGACGATGTTCGCGAGGCTCTGGTGATACCCGCTGGTGATGAAACGCAAGGCCTTTTCGTAGCGCTCCGGCGTCCTGACCAAGCCCTCGCGCGAGTCGGATCCTCGCCGAGCAGTTCCAGCACTTCTTTTACGTTCTCAGCCAGCTGGGACCGCTGCGGCTGCATTTTGATCAGCTTCTTGTTCTTCATGCTTCCAGTTCGAACATGTTCCGGTCGGTTTCCGAAACGCGAATTTTCTTAAGCGCGCGATGCGAGCGGCCAGTCAACCGAGAGAGCTCCGCGGATCAACACCGCCAGATTTTCCGTGGTCGGCACGATCCCCGCCGAGCTCTGCCACGTCCTTATTCAGATTCCGGTGGTCCAGCCGTTGCGAGAATTCTTTCGCGCACCAGCGCATCCAGCGTCTCGCGATTCACCATTTGACCGGTATGGTCCGGGCGGGCCCTCCACCGTTACGTCCAGCACGTAATCGTGCCCGTGCCCGTACGGATTATTGCATTTCCCGAACAGTCGCCGGTTCTCCTCGGCGCTGAAGGCGGGCACGTCCAGCCGGTGCGACGCCGCGAATCGATACCGCCGCGTCAGTCTCATGCCCCGCCTCCGTAGTCGACGTACAAATCGGCGGTTTCATACAGCCGGACATTGAACAAACGGACCTTCGGCCCGTCGATTCTGCGGTTTCAGCCGCTTCCATATTTCCGATGGCGACATTTTCCGTTGTCGGGACGATGCGGTCGAACGGCGGCACTTCGCGATTCAGGAAACGGTGATCCATGGGTTCGATCACTTCTTCGTTCAGCATCTGCTTTCAGCTCGCGCAGATCGAAAACCATGCCCGTCACCGGATCGGCTTCGCCTTCGACCGTCACTTCGACCACGTAGTTATGCCCGTGCCCGTTCGGATTCGCGGCCATGCCATAAACGGCTCGATTTTCGGCGTCGCTCCAGGCCGGATTCGAGCACACGTGCGACGCCGAAAACTCAGCTTTACGAGTTAAGAACATTCCCTTACTTTTTGATGCGGCCGTACTGCACTCAGGATTCTCTATAATAATAGCGTGAAGCGAACCTCTGACTGGATTCTCGTAGGCTCTATCTGCCTCTTGGGATTGGCCTTGGTGTGGGTGGTCCAAGGGACGCTGGAACAGAAGATCACCAACGCGGGCGATACCGCGCCCGATTTCAAAGTGCTCACCGAAACCGGCAAAACTATCACGCGCGGCGATTTCGGCGGCAAGCTTCTGGTGCTGAATTTCTGGGCGAGCTGGTGCCCGCCTTGCGTCGAGGAAACGCCGTCGCTCAACGAGTTCGCGCGCGAGTTCAAATCCCAGGGAGTGGTCGTGCTGGGCGTCAGCAGCGATCGCAACGAAGCTCAGTATCGCAAATTTCTGGCTCGCTATCAGGTTCCGTACGAAACCGTCGCGCGATCCCGACGCCGACATCAGCGCCAGCTACGGCACGTTCCAGATTCCCGAGACGTATCTCATTGATCGAAACGGGAAGGTGGTCGAGAAAGTGATCAGCAATCAGAACTGGATGGACCCCGAGTTTCTCGCGCGCGTCCGGAGCATGTTGTAACCGAGATGTCGCTCCAGTGCGGCCGTAGAAAAAATCCTCGGCCCGCGCGGGTATCTTCACAAACCCGAAGACCTGACGCTCTACGAATACGACGGCGGCGTCGATAAGGCCCGGCCCGATCTGGTCGTGTTTCCGCAGTCGACCGAACAAGTTGTCGCCATCGTGAAACTCGCGCATGAGCGTGGAATGCCGATGGTCGGACGCGGCGCCGGCACTGGCCTTTCCGGCGGAGCGATCCCGCGCGCGGGCGGAATCGTCGTTTCGTTCGCGCGCATGAATCGCATTATCGAAATCGATCTGGCCAATGAGCGCGCGGTGGTCCAGCCGGGCGTGGTGAACCTCGACATTTCGATGGCCGTCGATGCGCGGGGATATTTCTACGCGCCCGATCCCTCCAGCCAGCGAGCCTGCACCATCGGCGGCAACGTTAGCGAAAACTCCGGAGGCCCGCATACGCTGGCCTACGGCGTTACGACGAATCACGTGCTGGGCATTGAAGCAGTGCTGCCGGACGGCACGGTGATCAATACCGGGCGACAATTACGACGAAGCGGGCTACGATCTGACCGGTCTGCTGGTCGGCTCCGAAGGCACCATGGTGCTGGTGACGAAAATCATGGTTCGTCTGATGCGCAAGCCAGAAATGATCAAGACCATCCTGGCGATTTACGACCGTCCCGAAGACGCCGGCAGCACGGTGGCCGAGATCACGGCGCGCGCGATTACTCCGGTCGCCATCGAAATGCTGGATGGCCCGCTGCTGCGGATGGTCGAAGAGGCCACGCACGCCGGCTATCCCATGGACGCCGCCGCAGTGCTGCTGATCGAGCTCGAAGGAATCAAGGAAACGGTCGAAGAGCAGATCGAACAGATTCGCGAGGCTTGCATTCATTGCCGCGCGCGCGAATTTCGCGTCGCGCGCAACGCCGAAGAGCGCGACCTGCTTGTGGAAAGGCCGCAAGAACGCTTTCGGCGCGGTCGGGCGGTTCAGCCCGGCGTATTACGTGCAGGACGGCGTGGTTCCGCGCACGCAAATCGCGCCGACGCTGCGGTTCATCGAGGAATTGGCCAAACGCCACGGCTTGGCCATCAGCAATATTTTTCACGCCGGCGACGGCAACCTGCACCCGCTGATCATGTTCGATCCTCGCGTGCCGGGCGCGCTCGAACGCGTGCTGCGCGCGAGCGATGAGATTCTCGAATACTGCATTTCGGCCGGCGGGTCCATCACCGGCGAACATGGAGTCGGAATGGAGAAAATGGAGATGATGGAGCGCCAGTTCCCGCCCGATTCGCTGGAAATGATCGGACGATTCAAGAAACTGTTCGATCCCGGCTGCCGTCTGAATCCGGGTAAGGTGCTGCCCACCGGCCGCGGCTGCATGGAAATCCGGCAAAATCAGGGGAGACTTGAGTTTATGAAGGGCATTCTCATTCTCGCGGCTCTTTCCGCCTTGACCTTCGCAGGCGATCGCAAACCGCTGCCCGGCCAGGCCGGCAATGACGATGTCGAACTGGTCGGATCGGTGATGATCGAGCGCCAGGAGGTGATGCAGGCGCGTTGGCATGTACGTCGGGCCCCGGCTATATCGCGGTGCGGATGAAAGTCACGCCGAAGACCGACAAGCCGCTGCGGATCAGTCCTGACGATTTCACCATCGTCAGCGGCAAGGACGGTCAGAGGTCGCAGGCCTTGTCGCCAGGGCAGATCGCCGGAAAGGCGCGATGGTGGTGAAAGCCGCAGCCAACCAGCCCGGCGGTTACATGACCGCGACCAATGGACCCGTGTGGGGTGGAGTGGGGGGAATTGGCGGAGGATCGCGCCCTGCGGGAAGCGGCCACCCGTCAGCAGGTTCGAGCGGGAAGGATGACGATCCGAAAATCGACAACCCGGACGAAAAGAAAGACGAGAAGCCCGAAAAAGACGTGAACCCGCTCTTGGAGGCTCTGAAGTCGAAACAACTCCCCGATAAGGAAAGCACCGAGCCCGTGGAGGGGCTCCTGTACTTTCCCATCGACGGAAAAATCAAGCCTAAAGACCTTCGGGTGATCTATACAGGTCCCGCAGGCCGGCTGATTATGGAGTTTGCGAACCCGAAGTAGTTACTTAACGGATTGGATCGTCAAGTTGTCGCCGTCTACTTTGCCATTGATGGTTACGGTCTTGCCGACCATATCCTTCACTTTCGCCTGCGAGTCGGCATCCAGCTTGTAGACCTTCGCATCTTTGGTCACGATCACAGTGGCGGCTCCGCCCTTAACGCATTGCTGGGCGCACGCGGGGCCGCTTCAGAAGCGTCTGCGTGTTTTGCGCCGCACTTTGAATCGGCTACAAAACCTGTCACTTGAGCAGCGAACGTCGAGACAGCGGCAAACGCGAACAATACAACGAGTTTCTTCATGGTGCCTCCTGGGCAAAGATTAGACTCTTCGGACTATATCACCATTTCACGATCTTTGCATCCCGCCACAGCCGTTCCAGGTCGTAGAAGACCCGTGCCTTTGGGGAAAACACGTGATACCAGGAATCGCCGTAGTCGATCAGCACCCATTCGGCGTTCTCATAGCCCTCGATGCTGGACGGGTATTCGCCGAGTTGTCGCAACTCCGCCTGAATTTCGTCGGCGATGGCCTGGATCTGCCGGGAATTGGCGCCGGAGCACACCAGGAAGTAATCGGCGAAAGAGGTCACCTCGCGCACATCCAGCAGCACGAGGTCTCGCGCTTGCTTCGATTCGGCGGCATGCACGGCGGAAATCCAGAAAGGTTCCGTTTCGTGCAATATTTCCGGCCGCGCCAGGTAACAGATCTCCTGCTCACATCGTACTACAATAGAGACAGATTCATGTGGCTTCTTTTTCTGGCGGCAGTTTTGGCCTGTGCCGCCGATTCGCCCGGATTTAATGCAAGCCCGTCAGCATCTGGAACAGGTGCGCCACCAGGCTGCCGATGGTCTTCTTCCCGCCGCGGCAGTTCAGACGCGCAGGAAGCCGTCGACGATGCTTCCGATGAGGCTATCCTTGACCAGACCCTGTACGGCGACCTGACGGAAGAGCAGGCATCCTCCATGCTCGCCGCAGCGCAACGCCGCGTCGCGCGCACCGAAGCTAAGGTCGAGCAGGGCCGCAAGCTGGTAGAAGCCGGGCGTCGCCGAGCGTCTCCGCTTCGCCGATCTCGACTCAGAATCGCCAGCCGTAAACAGGCTTTGGAACAGGCCGAAGGACGCGCGGCGTTGGTGTCGCAAATTGTTGATATGGCTCGGGAAGAAAGCAATATGCCGGAACCGGCGCCGGGCAAGGCCGAAGAGCATGTTACTGGCGGAATCTGCTGGACGCCAAAGATATCAAGGACATTACGCTCGCGTTCGAGAAGGAATTCGACAAACCGCTGCCGATCAGCGCAAAAGGGTCGACCGCGGTGCATCGCGCCATGGGTTTCGACCATACCGGACGAATCGATGTGGCGGTAACTCCGGACTCGCCCGAAGGCGTTTGGCTGCGAAAATATCTCGAATCGAAGGATATTCCTTACTACGCGTTCCGCTCGGCGATTGCGGGCAAAGCGACCGGCTCGCATATACATATAGGTCCAGGCAGCACGCGGATTCCCGTTTCCGACTGATAGAATCGTCGGATGTCTTCGCTCCGGGTGCTGATCAGCGCCGAACAAATCCAGGCCCGCATTCAGGAATTGGCCGCCGAAATCGACCGCGATCACCCCAAGGGTCCCGTTTACCTGATCGCGATTCTGAAGGGCGCCTGCTTCTTTCTGGCAGACCTTGCCCGCGCGATGAAAACTCCGACGCGCATCGAGTTTGTCGGGATTTCGAGCTACGGCAAAGGAAAGACCAGCTCGGGTGAAGTGAAGCTGACCAAGGATTTGGATGCTTCAATCGAAGGCTATGACGTGGTCGTCGTGGAGGATATCGTCGACAGCGGGGTGACGCTGAGTTATCTGATCAAGATTTTCGCGCAGCGCAAGCCGAGATCGCTGAGAATCGCCACGCTGCTGGATAAACCCGAGCGCCGTCAGCGGCAGGTGGATGTGAATTATGTCGGATTCAAGATTCCGGACGAGTTTGTGGTCGGGTATGGCCTCGATTACGCGGAAGATTATCGCAATCTGAAAGACGTGTGCGTGCTCAGTGAGTCCCCAGGTGGAACGGGTTGAAATCGCTTTTGTAGTCGAACGCGTCCAGGCCTTCGGAATGCTTTAAGAATCCGACGACCGCGTAGGTCACCGGCGTTGCAACTACTTCGTACACCACTTTGCCGACGTAAGCGGATGCTGCAAGTATCGCAAGCGTTTTCACCGGAGCCGTGCCGCTGAATCCGATCGCGACCAAAACGACCGTGTCCACGAACTGGCCGGTTACGGTTGACCCGACCGTGCGGGTCCACAGCATTTTTCCGCCGGTCCATAATTTCATTTTGGCGAGCGTGTAGGAGTTGGTGAATTCCCCGCACCAGTAGGCGATCAGGCTCGCGATGATCAGACGCGGGATCTGATAGAACACGGTCGCGAAGGCTTCCTGATTGTGCCAGCCCGGCGCGGGCGGAAGCCAAACCGTGATCAATCCCATGACTGCGAGCAGGCCATTGGCGAGAAATCCCAGCCAGATGGCCCGTCGTGACGCTGCGTAGCCGTAGACTTCTGTAAAGACGTCGCCGAAGATGTAGGTCAACGGGAACAGGAGCTGCCCTCCGCTGATGACGAAGGGTCCGATCTGGCAGAGTTTTTGGCCGACCAGGTTCGAAATCAGCAGGACCACCAGGAAAATCGCGAGCAGCAGATCGAAGTGCCGGTAAGTGCGCAGATCGCGCGCCTGAACGGCGACGGGTTTTTCGAGCATGTAAGGTCTCTTAGTGTAGCAGCGGCTTGACGGTTCGCAGAACCGTTTGCGGCGACGATCTCCGGCGCCCTGCGGCGGTGGGATGAATGCCGTCGCGCTGGATGTAGCGCAGATCCTTGGTGACGATATCGGACAACAGGAACGGAATCAACGTCAGCTTGTACTTGGCGGCCAGATCCTTGTAGATTTTTTCGAAGCCGTGGATGTAATCGGGGCCGTAGTTGGGCGGCAGTGTCATTCCGGCGAGCACCACGCGGGCGCCGGCATTCTGAAACGCTGTGATCATCTGCTCGAGATTCGCGCGCGTCGATGCGAGCGGCAGGCCGCGCAAGCCGTCGTTTCCGCCGAGCTCGAGAACCACGATGGAGGGCTTCAGAGAAGTCGCCGAATCGATGCGCGAGACGCCGCCCTCGGTCGTGTCGCCGCTGATGCCGAGATTGATCACGTGCCAGGCGTATCCCTGCTGGTCGAGATCCTTCTGCAAGTCGTCAGGAAAACTTTGGCCGGGGGCGAGACCGTAGCCGGCGCTGAGGCTGTCGCCGAAAACTACCAGAACTTTGCGATGGTCAGGAGGAGTGTTTGGAGATACCGTGAGCGCTGGACGGGACTCCTCAGATGGTTCATGCGAAGGTTCGGGGGACGCGAGCACGAGCTCGCCAGCGCAATGCAGAGCGATCAAAAAACAGTAACGCATCTCCTTCCCTCATAATAAAAGATGGATGAGGGTGCATGCGTTTGCCATCGAGAGAGTTTTTTGAAAATGGGGACAGACCCATGTCCAGAATGTAGGGCGGGTCCTCGGGAGACAGTGGTCTGTCCCCATTTTCAAAAAACTTAAAATGGCGATCATTGAAGCGCGCGCTCTTACCAAGATCATCGACACTGGAACGCATCGCGTGGAGATTTTGCGCGGCGTCGATTTCGAAGTTCCCGCCGGGCAGTTCGTCGCGATCATGGGCGCTTCCGGCAGCGGCAAGAGCACGCTGCTGGGGCTGCTCGCCGGGCTCGATACGCCAACTTCCGGAAGCATTGTCGTCGACGGCACCGATATCACCGGGCTAAGCGAGGACAAGCTCGCGGTAGTGCGTGGGCGCAAGATCGGATTCGTGTTTCAGTGCTATCAATTGATCCCGACGCTGACGGCGGAGGAAAATGTCCTGCTGCCGCATGAGCTTTCGGGGGAGATGTCGCGGCGGGAACGGCGCGGGCGCGCGAACTGCTCGATAGCGTCGGACTGAGCGACCGGCTGGATCATTATCCGGTGCAGCTTTCGGGCGGCGAGCAGCAGCGCGTCGCGCTGGCGCGGGCGTTCATGGTGAAGCCGCCGATTCTGATGGCGGATGAGCCCACCGGCAACCTGGATAGCGTCAACGGCGCGCATGTGCTCGATTTCTGATCGCGCTGAATCGCCGCGAGGGAACCACGCTGGTGCTGGTGACGCATGACCGGTCGCTGACCGAACGCGCGGACCGAATCGTCACGCTGCGGGACGGCAAAATCATCGCCGACGAGATTCGCGAGCCGGCGGGAGCGGCGCGTCCATGAACTTGTCGCTGCGCACGGCGGCGCGCATCGCGTGGCGCGAAACGCGCTCCTCGCTGGTCAAATTTCTGTTCGTGGTGCTGGCGGTGGCGGCGGGCGTGGGCGCGCTTTCGGGAGTCCGCGGATTCAGCGAAAGCTTTCACGGGATGCTGACGGCGGAGGCGCGCACGGTGATGGCGGGCGATCTTGCTCGCGCGCCAGTTCGTGATGCCGTCGGCGCAGCAGACCGCGGCGCTGGATGCTCTTGGCGGCTCGCGGAGTGGATTATACCTGGGTCACGGAAACGGTTTCCATGGCGGCGTCGAAATCCGAACGACGGCACGCCGGTGCTGGCGGCGCTGAAAGTCGTCGATCCTTCGAAGTATCCCTATTACGGCGAGATGAAGTTGAATCCGCCGATGCCGCTGGCGTCTGCGCTGACGCCGGATACCGCAGTCGCTGGCGACGACCTGCTGATGCGGCTGAACGCCAAGGTCGGCGATACGGTGCGGGTCGGCGAAAAGGATTTGCGCATCGTTGCGACCATCGCGCAGGAGCCGGACCGCATGTCGGCGAGCCTGAACATCGGCCTGCGGCTGATGATGTCGCGCGAAGCGTTCGCGTCGACGGGGCTGATGCAAATCGGCAGCCGCGCGGCGGAGCGATACCTGTTCAAGCTGGAGCCGAATGCTCCGCCGGTGGACGAAGTCCGCCGGTCGATTCGCAGAGCCCTGCCGGAGGCGATGGTGACGGACTTCCGGCAGTCGCATCCCATCATCACGGACGGCCTGGATCAAGCCACGACGTATCTGAGCCTGATCAGCCTGATCGCGCTGATCGTGGGCGCGATCGGCGTGGGGATGGCCATGCACGCGCACCTGCAACAGAAGATGGATCACATCGCCGTGATGAAATCGCTGGGCGCAACCTCGAACGAAATCATTCGCATTTACACCATTCAGACGCTGATGCTGGGAGTGATGGGCGGGCTGGCGGGAGTCGCGGTGGGGCGCGGCGTGGAAGAAGTTTTTCCGCTGCTGATCAAGAAATATTTTTCGCTGAACGCGACGATGGGCTGGCATGTGACCGCGGCAGTGCAGGGGATCGGGATCGGCGTACTGACCACACTGCTATTCACTTTGCCGCCGCTGCTGGCGATTCGCAAGATTCGTCCCGCGCTGATTCTGCGGCGCGATATGCCGGAGGCGAAGCTTTCGTGGAAACGCCGCTTGACCGATGCGCGCTCCGCGCTGGCCGCCGGTGGAGTGATCCTGATCGGCATCGGCGCGATTGCGGCGTGGCTCGCCGATTCGGCGCGCGTAGGCGGATATTTCGCGGGCGGACTCACGACGAGTCTGATCGCGCTGGCCTGCGTCGCGTGGCTGCTGCTGCGATTGGTGCGGAGTTTCCTTGAAGGAACACGCTGGAGAATCCCGTCGCTGGTGCGGCAGGGGCTCGCGAATCTTTACCGGCAGGGGAATCAGGCGCAGGCGATCCTGGTGGCGCTGGGGTTGGGCGTGATGTTCACGCTGACCGTGTACATGGTGCAGGATTCGCTGGTGGCGCAGATCATCGAAACGGCGCCGCCCGACGCTCCGAACGTGTTTCTGGTCGGCGTGACGCAGGCGCAGGTGGGTGCCGCTGAAGGAATTGATCGCGCATCAGCAGGGCGTGCTGGGAGCGCCGACGTTCGTGCCTCGCGTGGCCGCCCGCCTGGTCAGTGTGAATGGAGAAGTGCCCGTGGGTCCGCGCTTTCGATATGCGGGCAACGTCATGTGGGAAGGCGAGAAGCCGGATTACGTTCGCGTGGTCGAAGGCGCGTGGTGGAACAGCTCGGCCTTGCAGAAGGGTGCCGCGCCTGTGGTTTCGGTGGGCGTCGAAACGGCCAAGCGGCTGAAAATCCATCCAGGCGACATGATTGAAATGGAAGCGAGCGGCAATAGATTTCAGGCTCGCGTCGTCGCGCTGCATGAATGGGAACAGCGGCGGTTCATGCCGACCAGTTCGTTCGTTTTCAACCCTCCGGCTCTGGCGGATCTGCCGGTGTCCTTCGACGGAGGCGTGCGCATCCAGCCTTCGCTGGTGGCTGCGTTTCAACGCGCGGCATTCGAGAAATTCCCGACCGTGACGGTGGTGAACATCGCGGATGCATTGCAGATCGCGCAGCAGGTGGTGGACCAGATCGCGCTGGTGATCCGGTTCCTATCGGGATTCGCGATTCTCGCCGGCGCGATTATCCTGGCGGCGAGCATCGCGGGAACGCGCTTCCGGCGAGTTCGCGAAGTGGTGATTCTGAAAACGCTGGGCGCGAACGAAACGGCACATTGTCCGCATCTTTTCCGTGGAGTTTCTGACGCTCGGAGTAGTGGCGGGTTTAATGGGCGGGATTCTGGCGACGCTTTTCTCTGGGATCGTCCTGAAGCGGCTGTTGAACGCGCAATTCCAGTTCGATCCCAAAGCCGCGCTGTCCGCGATCGTGCTGACGGCGCTGCTGGCGAATGCGTCGGGATGGCTGGCAAGTTTCCGGATCCTGCGGCAGAAGCCGCTCGAAGTCCTGCGCGAAGAATAATTGAAACCTGCTTACTTGCAGGTCCCTTTGCAGTTTTTGCGGTCCGCTTTGCAGGATTTTTTGGCTTGCTTGGTGGTCGAACGGTTCATGCAGAACTGGTAGTTTGAGTCGCAGCGATTCTTGCACTGGGCTTTCTTGCTCGCGGCATGGGCCGACGGAGCGGCGATGGCAAGAATCAGGGCGGCGATGGCGAGGCGCATGAAAGACTCTCCTTGCTCATTTTAATCGACGGGAACCGGTTCCAGCATTAGCCTTGCGGGGCAGCCGGGCTGTCGGTTTCCTCGACGAATTTTTCCACCGACATCGTGTAGATCGCGGGCTTGCCATCGCGGTCGCTGACGAAAAAAATGCGCTGGCTGTTGGGAGCGAAAATCGGCGCAACCATTTGCGCGTTGCTGGCGCGATGCTCGGCCATCGTCAGCTCGCGCCTCACGGCTCGCACCAGGAGCAGGACATATGGCGAAGCCTTGCTGCCGCTGGCGCCCACAAACACGCTGGCGTCGGCGTTCAATCCGAATCCGACGAATTGAGTCGTGCTCGCGATCAGCTTATCTTCATTTGAATCCGGTGTAAATTCGCGCAGCGTGTGGAGCTTGTGCGGCTCGGCGGGATAGTTCAGGTACAACATGGTGCGACCGTCCGGACTCCACTGCGCGGGTCCGGTTTCACCATCGGCGAGATGCAGGCGGTAATTCTGCTGTGCGTCGTAATTCGCCAGCCAGATTCCCGCAGCGCGGCGATAAAGAATGGATGCCCGGCGAGGGCGGGGAAGAGGATCGCGGATTTCTTCGTCGCACTCGACCAGCTTGGTGGCCGTGCCGTCGATCATGTGAACCAGCATCAGGCGATAAGAGGAGCCCTTCTCTACCACCGCGGCATACTGCGCGTCTTCGGCGACTCCGAGTCCGTGTCCACGCTCGAATCCTTCCGGAATGCGGTAGATTTCGTGAGTTTTGAAGCTGGCGAGATTGCAATTGACCAGCGATTTTCCATCCAGGAAGCAGAACGCGCGGTCGCCCGAGAGAAGAGTGACCGAGGCGGGATCCAGGTCCTCGCATTCGGTGAGCTGGCGCGATTGGCCGTTTTTCAAATCCAGCCGATAGGCTTCGAATCGACCGGTCATGTCGGATGCGTAGAGAAGAAAACCGCCGTGGCGGGCGATCGATCGGCCCGCGGGAAGAAGACTCGTATGAGCGGGATCGGTGAGGCGCGAAATGGGGAATTCAGTGGCCGGATCGGGATAGCGCTTCACGACCGAGGGAAGGATGCGGCCTTTCCCCGTATTTTCCGCCGCGAAGCAAGCCGCCGCGGGAAGTGAGAAGAGGAACCAGCGCCGCGAACGCGCCGCGGAATCGCGGCTTGTCATGCTTCGATGGTATCACTAGCGCGTCAGGCTTACGCCGCGGAGCTCGTAGGGGCCGTGTCGGTCGACCACGTGCGAACGGGTCGCGATGAACTGCTCCATCAGCGGCAGACGCAGACGAGCCGGATCGGTATTCGGCCACATGCGCAAATAGGCCGACTTCGGAACGTCGAGATAGAGGATGTAGTCCGGCGGCGACTGCTCCATTTCGGCTTTGGCCGCGAGCTCTTCATCGGTGGTGAACATACCCGGCTGCATCCAGGAAAAGCGCGTCGGGTTTTTCGCGCCGGTGATGAAATAAAAATTCGGCAGATAGGGATATGCGAAGAAACGATCCGAAGGGCCGACGCGGCCCGTGACGAATTGCAGAGCGTCCAGATCTTCGCGGGATCCCCGCAGCGTGCCTACGCGGGTTTGAATCGACGGCTCGGTGACGCGACGCTGGATCGCAAGGCCGTAATCCGCGGCGGCGAGAATCAGCAGTCCCATCGCGATTCCGAAAGCCACTCGTTTCGGGATCGTGATGACGATCCAGGCGGCGGCGAGAGCATAGCAAATGGCCGCCACGTTGGTCAGATGGTTCAGGTCCGCGCGTGGATACGTGGAAAGAATCAAGGCGGCCATGCTCGCGACCAGGAACAGGACGAGCCCGCGCATTTCCTTTTGAACGCGCACACGCCACGCCCACGCGATCGTCGTCAGAAAAGGCAGGGTCGCGGGCAGAGTCAGGCAGGTGAGCAGCAATATCGTGACCATCCATTCGCCCGCACCAGAGGCTCGAAACAGATTCGCGTAACCGCCGGTGACGGATGCGTAGGGGACTCGATTGGCGCCGCTGTAATGCCGCGTCGGCCAAAGCAGACCGTCGATGGCTGGCCGCAACGCGCCGTGTGCGGAAAGCCATGTCACGAAAATCGCGGAGCAGGCCGCAGCGCCGGCCACGACGCTCCAGAACCAGCGCCGGGCGGCGATCACGATGACGAGCGTCACTAAAGCCAGCGGGGGCGTAATCCATGCGGCCAGTGCTGCCAGAGCGCCAACCACGACCGCCCGCGTGCGCGAAGGATCGTCGAGGAGGGAAACGGTCAAAGCAATCGCCACAATCGCGACGGCGCTGGCGTCAAGTCGATGGTCGGCGCCGATGCGGGAGGCGTCCGCGGTGAGAAAAGCCAGGAATGAGAACGCTGCGATAGACGCGGCGAAGATCGCGGCCCGAGTTTCACGCGCCAGCCGGACCGTCAGCCAAAAAACGACCGCCGTCATCGCCGAAAGGTCGATGAGAACGGGAAGACGCGCGGCCCACATCCGTTCACCGAAAAGGCGCAGAGGAAGCGAGCCGATCAAAGGGTATCCGGGGCCGATATAAACAAAGAAATCGCGGTAAGGAATTTCGCCGCGAGCCACGCGCAGGGCGATCGACAGACAATTCCCTTCGTCGCTGATCAGGACGAAGCGCGATGCGAAAATCCAGAAACAGTACAGGAACGCCGCGAGGAAAACCAGCAGCGGGGCACTGCTTTTAAGAAAGGAAGATCGATTTGCTCCTGCCAAATCGAAATATCGGCAGGTGCGGGCTAAAACGGAAGGTCGGCCTGAGCCTGTTGCAGCATCGCGGAGCGCGACAGATACGGGTACGGATTCACCGCGGTTCCGCCCAGACGCACCTCAAAGTGCAGATGCGGCGCAGTGACGCGTCCCGTGGCGCCGGAGAATCCAAGAACCTCGCCACGCCGGATTTCCTGACCGGGGACGACGTCGAATCGCGACAGGTGCGCGTACCGCGTCTGCATGCCGTTGCCGTGATCGATTACCACCATCTTTCCGTATCGTCCTGCGTATTCCGCAATATAGATGACTCCATCCGCGGCGGCATGAACCGGCGTTCCCATCGCCGCCGAGATGTCGACGCCGGTGTGGATATGGCCGCCTTCCCCTGAGAACGGGTCCTGACGGTCGCCGAAGCGGCTCAAAACATGGCCATTGACCGGCCACAGGCTGGGGACGACGTTTTTCTGCCAGGTACGGGGAAAATTGCGGTCGATGCGGGAAAAGCTGGCAGATTTGAGGAAGTTATACTCTTCGATCGACTCCTTGTAGGTGGGCGCCAGAGTGCTTTCCTCGCCGATGTCGTCGCCATCTTCCAGACGCTGCTTCAATCCGAGAGCCAGGCTGACTTCGCTGGCCATTAATTGAAGGGATGCCAGTTGCTCCTGTTTCTGATCGCTTTCGCGCTGCAGTTCCTGATATTTAGAACGAAGAGTATCAACCTCCGACCGCAGATTGTTGTAATTAGAGACCTTCCAGGTCATTCGGAGATAGCTGGAAACCATCCCGAACAGCGAAACCGACCCGAACAGAGCAAGGGCGAGAACAAGATAGATGGATTGATGGGGGATATGAATCCGTCGCAGGCGGCCGTGAAGTGAATGGGCCAGAACTACGACGAAATAATGCTGCTTCATGAATCTCCTAGTGGAATCCTCAGTCTAAACGTCGGCCACGACTCTGTGGGCGTTTACCAACGCTGGTTGACAGCACCTGCGGATACAGGATCGAAGAAAATGATCAAAAGTTAACGAACTGTCATGATACCGAAAATGGAAGAGCCTGTCAAGCAGAACCCAATCTATACCGATTTGAAACGCGTCCAACCCGTTTCTCCCTTGGTATTTAAGCGAAAACACTACCCGTCACCTAAGTGGTTTGCCGCGTATCAATTGCCCGCTGCAAGCCGTACCATTGGACGATGTCATGGGCTGATGACATACGCTGCCTGTACTGCGACGGCCGTTTGCCGCTGTACCGGAAGATTACCAACGGGCAGTTCTGCTCGTCCGCGCACCGTAAGGCTTACTGGCAAGAGCAGGAACGCCTGGCGGTGGAACGGCTTCATCAGACACATGATTCGCTGCGCGCCTACCGGCCTGCCGGAGGCGTGGAGTCGATCCTGGGGCGAACGACCATTACTGAAGGCCCTGAAGCGATTACCGAAGGTCCCGACGCGCCGGTGGTGGAAACCGTCGCGGCGGAGTCTGAGCGTCCGTGGTGGCTGCCGTTAGTCAACGCGGGAAGGATACCGGAGGGGAGCTATGTTTCAGACATGGTTCTGGTGCAGCCCCGGTGGCCTTCGGATGGCCTGGTCGGAGAGCGATCCAGCACCTCTGGATTACACCAGCAATCTGCGTCGTCCGCTAAACATATTTGAAAACTACGACTGCGCATTCGCGGCGGCACCGACGGTCGAACTGGACCTCGCCAGCGCGAAAGCTGCTTCTGAAGCGGCGGCGAGCGATCTGGTTCCGATGGAAGTTGCCATCGATGTAGTGATGGATATTTGCCGGCTGGCGCTCGAAATCAGTCCCGAAGTTTACGAGATCGAGCCCGAGCCTGAACCGGAGAATCTTCCCCCCTTCGCGACGCTGCAAGTTTTGCCGCGGTTCACTGCGCGGGAAACTTTCGCATCCGACGTTCGCATGCCGGTTCCGGTCGAGATTATCTTGCGCGCGCAGCTTCCCTTGGACGCCGTCATGCGGCACGCAACGTTGGCTCCGGCTGCGCTGCTCGAGGCGGGGCTGCGGCAGTTACCCATGGATCGGCTGCCGCTGGCTCCAGCACTGTGGATCGACACGCTGCGGGCGCTGGACTTGCGGGCTGCGGAAACTCCGCTGTTCGCGATCTCGACGCCTCCCGCCCGGCCGCGGCTGCGGTTGGCTTCGGGGCGGCGGTATGCGGTCCAGACCCAGCCAAGTGCAGCTCCGGCGATGGCGATGGATTCGGATGCGCTGGCCGCGAAAGCTCCGGCGATCTCGCTTCCCACCAGAAATAATGAAGTGATTCGGGCCGCTTCGGCTCCGATGCATGAACCGGAACCAGCGGGAATGCTCTCGCTAGCCGGAATATCGCAGCCGGCCGCTCTGGCGATGGAAATACGGCCGGCGCCGGCGGCGTTGACGATTCCGCAGCCTCCGCGCACCGAGCCCGTCCGGCCGATGTCGAAACTGGAGCCGATGAAGGTCCGGCCGGCGTCCGATGTAACCGCGGAGCTGCCGCCGATGCCTCCGCCGACAGTGCATGTTCCCACGGGGCATGAGCGCGCCAATATCTGGATTCACGCGGTCGACTTCTGGAATCGCGCGCCGCGCGACCTTAAAATGTTGACGTTCGCGATCCCGATCTTGCTGGGATTGGCTCTGCATCCGTCGCTGCCTAAGGTGCGGGTCGCAGCGCCGGCGGGAGCCAGCGGCTTTCAGAAGAATTTCCAGCGCGTGGTGAATGAACGGTTTAGCAATGTGCGTCAAACCGTGCTGGAGCGCGCGGCCGTCGCGCTGGATGAAGATTTCAGATCCGGTCTGGACGATTGGGCCAGCCCCGGAGACGCGTCGACGGACTGGTCTTTCGACGCGACGGGATTTGTTAAGCCGGGACCGCTGGCTATTTACCGGCCATCCATGGGGCTCACCGATTATCAGGTGCAATTCCTGGGAATGATCGATAAGAAAGCTATGAGCTGGGTGGTTCGCGCGGCTGACTTCCAGAACTTCTATGTAATGAAGCTGATGGTGTTGAAGCCGGGACCGCTGCCGACCATCGGGCTGACTCGATACGCGGTGGTGAACGGAAAAGCGGATTCGCGGGTGGATACGATTGTGCCGGTGGACGCGCGGGAAGATATGCTGTACCGGGTTCGCCTGGATGTGCATGACAACGATTTTTCTTTGACGGTGCAGGGGCAGATGGTGGACGCCTGGAGCGAACCGCGTTTAACGCGCGGCGGCATCGGGTTCTTCAGTGCGGAGGGCGAAGAGAGCCGGCTGCGCTGGGTTCAGGTTACGCATCAATATGACATGCTGGGCCGCCTGTGTGCGTACCTGGCGCCTTACAACTTCACCAACACGGGCAACGGGGTTACTTCGACGAGCGGGAGCTGGCAACCATGAGTGTACGCAAGAACGGATCAGATACGGCCCTGCGGGCCAACGGGAAGGCGGTTTCGCCGGCGCTGGCGCGCTCGGTGTCACTGCATCTCGAAGGCAAGCGGAAAGAGGCGCTACGCGAGCTGAATACAGCCATCGAAGGTGGTGAGGAAACAGCTGAGGTATTCGCCGCCAAGGGTCACATTCAATTCGAGCTGGAGCAGTACGACGACGCGATCAAGACGTATGAAAAGCTGCTAAACGCGGCGCCGCGGCATCCCACGGCGAACTTCAACCTGGGAATCTGCTATGAGAAGCTCGGCCGCTGGCAGGAAGCCACGGATGCGTTTCAGAAATCGCTCGAAATGGATCCGCAGCGTGAGGAAGCCCAGCTAGGTCTGGGAATTTGCCTGCTGCATCAGGAAAAGCCGGAGCCGGCGATCGCCTGTTTCGACAAAGTGCTGGCGCGCCAGACCGAGCATGAGACCGCGCTGTTCGGCAAAGCGGTGTCGCTGCAACTTCTGTGGAAGTTCGACGAGGCGACGGCGATGTACCTGCGCATTCTGCAAAGGAATCCGCAGTCGGAAGAATGCCTAGTGAACCTGATCACCATCGGGATGGCCCGCAAGGACCATGCTTCGATCCAGCAATATTCGGAAAGACTGCTGGCGATGCGGCCGTTTTCGCAGGCGGCGCTGGAAGGTCTGGCGACCTGCGCGTTCCATTCGAATGAATACGAGGCGGCGTCTCGATTCTGCGCTAAATTAGTTGAGTTTACGCCGGATCATTTCGAGCGTTGGTTCAATATGGGTGTGGCCGAGCAGAAGTGCGGACGCCTGGAGGAAGCGGCAAAGGCCTACTCGGAAGCGGTTCGGATTCGTCCGGACGCCAAGCAGGCGCACGTGAATCTGGGAATCGTGCGGCAGGAAATGGGAGAGCTGAAGCTGGCTCGCGAATCGTATGAGCGGGCGTTGCAGGTTGCACCCGATCTGGCGGACGTAATTTATAATCTCGCCAGCGTTCTGGAACAGCAAGGCGAAAAAGAAGAGGCCGAAAAGCTCTACGTGAAGCTTCTGACGCGGAATCCGGAATGGGAAGACGCGTGGTTCCGGCTGGGCTACCTGCGTCTGCAGCGCGCCGATCACCGTGGTGCGGCAGAAGCGTTCCAGGCCTGCGTCAGGAAGCGATCGCCGTGGCCGGAAGCTCAGTTGAATCTTGGTCTTGCATATTGGAATCTCAACGATCAAGAGAGCGCCATGAAGGCGTTTGAGAGCGTGCTTGAAACGGATCCGACCTCGATCGACGCTCTGCGCGGTCTGGCGGCTCTTGCGGTGGAGCGTGAGGATCTGGACAAAGCGCTCGACCTGCAGGCCAAACTGATTGAAGCGGGCGAGCGGACTCCGGAGCTGTTCTACAACACCGGGTTGCTGCTGCAGAAGTCGGGGCAGACCGAGGACGCGATTCGTCTGTATCAGGAAGCGCTGTCGGAACGTCCGACGTTCGCAGAGGCGCTGCTGAACTTGGGCCATGCGCTGAAGGCGCAGGGCAACCTGGACGATGCCCGGAACTGCTGGCGTCAGGCTCTGGAACAGAAGCCGGAACTCGCGACCGGGTATTTCGAGCAGTAATTCGTACCCGCACCGCGCGTGATAAGCTATGTTGCGGTTCGCCGCGACATGGATATTCTCAGCTCCACTGACAAGTACGAAGCTTGGCTTGGTGAGCGGCTACCCCTGATTCGGGCCGACCTGAATCGCAAACATGAGCTGATGGCTTCGGCTCCGTTCCCTTTCCTGCGCGCGACGTTTTATCGATGGTCCCAGACATGGCCCAAAGTTGCGCCGGAATCAGCGCAGGCCATAGATGTATTGGGAGTGGGCGATCTGCACGTCGAGAATTTTGGGACTTGGCGCGACATCGAAGGGCGCCTCGTCTGGGGAATCAACGATTTCGATGAGGTCTGCCGTTTGCCCTACACGTGCGACCTGGTGCGGTTGGCCACCAGCGCGCATTTCGCGATCGCCGCCGAGCACCTGAATATTCGTCCCGATCGAGCCTCGGAAGCGATTCTGGGAGGGTATCTCGATGGCTTAACGGCCGGCGGGCGCGCGTTCGTTCTGGCCGAGCATCACACAGCGCTACGTCAAACGGCAGTAGAACGATTGAAGCAGCCGGAACTGTTCTGGCAAAAGCTGAACAGCCTGCCGACGTGGAAGGGCAAGATCGCGCCCAGCGCGGTGAAGGCGCTGAAGCGCATGATGCCCGATCGAAATTTGACCTATCGCATTGTGCACCGGGTGAGCGGACTGGGCAGCCTGGGTCGCCGCCGCTTCGTCGCGCTGGCGGAATGGCATGGCGGAACGATCGCCCGGGAAGCCAAGGAACTGACCGAATCCGCCTGGGAGTGGGCCGATGCGCGGCGCAAGAAGCAGGGGATTCTGTACCAGAAGGCGCTTGACCAGTCGAAACGGTGCCCGGATCCATTCGTGAAGCTGCGGGGAAAATGGATCGTGCGGAGGCTGGCGCCGGATTGTTCGCGGATTGAGCTGGCCACGCTTCCGACCAAGCACGATGCGTTTCATCTGCTGCGAGCCATGGGGTTCGAGACCGCCAATGTCCATTTAGGGAGCCGGGAGGCCGCGGTTCTGGAAGCCGATCTTCGCAAGCGGAAGCGCGGCTGGCTGCAAAAAGCGGCCCTCGCCATGGTCGAATCCGTAACCGCCGACTGGACCGATTGGCGCAAGCGCAAATAGGCGGCGTGTGCCATACTTACCGTGGACGTGACTCATGGAGCTTGACATCGAGCAAAGGAAAGACGTGTGCATCCTGCACTTCAAGGGTCGTTTCGTCACCGGCATTGATCCGCAGGATTTGCGGGCGAAATCGGAGCAGATCCGGAATTTGGACTGTGCCAAAGTGCTGGTGGACCTGCAAGAAGTTCCGGCGATGGGCTCGACCGGAATCGGGTTTGTGGTCGCGATCTACACTTCGGCGATGAAACGCGACGGCGGGCGTTTCGTGATGACCGGAGCCACGCCGCGCGTTCACGAGGTTTTTAAAATCACGCGCCTGGATCACGTGATCCCGTGGGCGACCGACGTCGATAGCGGCATCGCGTCGTTGAACGGGTAGATCGATTGGGGACTCTGGCGAATCCGGAAGTCCGGACGGGTTGCCGCGAGAGACTGGCGCGCCTGGATCCCAATGCTCGCGCGAAGTGGGGACGCATGAACGCGCATCAGATGATCTGCCATCTGAACGATTCTTTTCGCGTCGGTACGGGAGAGAAGTATGCGAGTCCCGCGATGAATGTGTTGACACGGACTGCGGTTCGTTGGATCGCGCTGCGGACGCCGCTGCCGTGGGCTCACAACCTGCCGACTCGTCCTGAGATTGCGCAGGGCAGGGGAGGAACGGCGCCCGCGGACTGGGATCGGGATTGCAGCGAATTGCGCGAGTTCATCGTTTCATTTTCCGAGAGAGAGCAGTTCGGAGTGCATCCGATCTTCGGCGCGATGAGCAAAAGCGACTGGCTGATCTGGGGATACCGGCACGTGGACCATCATCTGCGGCAGTTTGGGGTTTGATTCTTACGATGATCTTCAGGATCGGGCCGTATGCTCCTTCCTGGTGAATCGCGGATCATCTAGTGGTGTCCCAGCGATAACAGTAGTGGCTTTGACCGCTCCCTGTGGTCGCGGCTCGTGTCGAAAATGAGCCGCGACCGAAGGGAGCGGTTAATCTCGCCTTACTAACGGAATCACTGGGACAGCTTACTAGTTTCTCGTCTCGCCGAGAATGGCGGAAGATTCAGTTTCCGTTCGCGTTCCGACGCGGCAAGCGCGCGCACCAGAAGGAGCGATCATAATGTGATGGGCGGAAACGGCGTGATCACATCGCGGCAGACTGACATCGTTTTTCAGGCACTGAATCATTTTCAGATCGAACTGCCCTCGTGGGGATTCGCGAACACCGGCACACGCTTCGGCAAGTTTCTACAACCCGCCGCGGCCGGGACGATCGAAGAAAAATTCAGCGACGCGGGACAGGTTCATCGCTGGACCGGCGTTTGCCCCACCATCGCGCTGCATGTTTTGTGGGACTTGCCGGATGGGCTCGACGATGCGAAAAAGGTCGAGGAACTCGGCGCGAAGAACGGCCTGCGCGCGGGATCGATCAATCCGAACCTGTTTCAGGATCAGATTTATAAGTTCGGTTCTTTCGGCAATCCCGATCCGGCGATTCGGAAAGAAGCGCTCGGCCACGTTATGACCAGCATCGAGATTGCAGCGCGCACCGGCAGCCGCGATATCTCGCTGTGGTTTGCAGATGGGTCGAACTATCCTGGGACGCAAAATATCCGTCATCGGCGGCGATGGTTTGAGGAGAATCTCAAGGCCGCGCACGCCCGCCTTTCGAGCTCGCAAAGGATGCTGGTGGAATACAAACCCTTCGAGCCGGCGTTCTACCATACCGACATCGCCGATTGGGGGATGGCGCTGCTGCTGGCGCAATCCGCGGGGCCGCAGGCGAAAGTGCTGGTGGATACGGGACATCATTATCAGGCGCAGAATATCGAGCAGATTGTCGCGTGGCTGCTGGATCTGAACATGCTAGGCGGATTCCACTTTAACGATCGCCGTTATGCCGACGACGATCTGACCATGGGGTCGATCGATCCGTATCAGGTATTCCGGATTTTCCATGAGATCCTGCACTTCGAGTGGGAGACCGGGAAGCGAGCCGATATCGCGTACATGATCGACCAGAGTCACAATTTGAAGGACAAAATCGAGGCGATGATCCAGACCGTGACGACGGCACTGGAGCTGTACGCGAAGGCCGCTCTGGTGGATCACGATCGATTAACGGGCTGCCAGGAGCGATGCGCGTTGGTGGATGCCGAGACTTGTCTGAGGGATGCTTTTTCGACGGATGTACGGCCGCTGATTCGCGAATGGGCGCAGTCGAAAGGCTTGCCCACCGACCCGTTGGAGGCATTCCGCCAGAGCGGATACATGGAGCGAATCACGGCGGAACGGGCGCAGAGAAACATGGCAATCGCGTCGAGCTATGCCTGATTTGCGGCATGCGAAACAAAATCCTTGACTCCCGAACCGGTTCCGGGGTCGATACTACTGGAAGCATGCATGGGCAGACGGCATCGAAGTCAATGCGCTCCGGCGAACTCGCCCGGGAATGCGGCATCAGCACGGATACGCTCAGGCATTATGAGCGCGTCGGGGTTTTGCCGCGTCCACGGCGGACGCAGTCGGGTTATCGCCAGTATCCTCGGGAAGCGATCAAGCGTGTGCGGCTGGTGCGGCGGGCGCTGGAGATCGGGTTCACGCTCGACGAGCTCGCGCGTATTCTGCGTGTCCGCGATTCCGGCGGCGCGCCGTGCCGCGAAGTACGGGCGCTCGCGGAAGCGAAGCTGAATCAGGTGAAAGTTAAGATCGATGATCTGTGCGCCCTGCGCGACCACATGGGTCGCGTCTTGGCGGATTGGGATCGGCGTCTTGCGGAGACCCCGCGCGGCGCACGCGCCGGCCTGCTCGAAGCGTTGCTAAGTCTTCCTTCCGGAAAGAGGCAAGTTCAATGATTCGGATTCTGTTCTTAGCTTCGGCCCTGGTGGTTGCCCAGGACACGGCGCATCACGCCGCGGTCGATTCCCGGGGCGACCACGTCATGGGCTTTTCGCACGAAAAAACCACGCATCATTTCCGGCTCTATCCCGACGGAGGGGCGATCGAGGTTACGGCCAACGATCCTGACGACACGGCGAGCCGCGATCAGATCCAGATGCATCTCTCCCATATCGCGAAGATGTTCGCGGCGGGCAATTTCAACGCTCCCATGCTGATCCACGATCAGGCCCCTCCGGGAACCGAGGTAATGCGCAAGCTGAAGAGTCAAATCAAGTACAAATACGAGAAGACCGACTTGGGCGCCCGCGTGATTCTGACGACCAAGAATGCCGAAGCGCTAGCGGCCGTGCACGAATTCTTGCGATTTCAGATCAACGATCATCAGACCCGAGATCGCACCGCAGTCGTTCCGCAGTAGTTTGTCAATGTCGATCGCGCCGGTTGAGCCACGCGGCCAGCATGAAATACAGCACCACCCAGACGGCCGCGTACACGAAGAATCCGTAGAAGTTCGCCTCAAAGCCGTGAGTCATTCTGCCCTCGTCTTTCGCAAGAGAAATCGGGCTAACGAGCCCGCGGCCAGAAACGCAAGCACCGCGCCATCGCTCAAGGCCGTCGGGGTCAGCCAGTGCTCTCGAAAGCCCACTTTGTCCGCGTCCGCAACTTCGAATTCCACGTGATTGGGGATGTTGGCAAGCTCGGCGACATACGTGCCCGAATCGTTCCGTTTGAACGCCGGAAACATGTCGCCGGCGATCACGGATGTCCCGGGTAACGCCACTTCGATCACGACCGAACCGGGCGACCCCGCGGTCGGGATTTCGGGAACGGCTAACGGAATCCGCACGCGGTGACCGCCGCCTGCCGCGGTATAGCTCAAATGATACGTACCGCCCGGCCGGACCGCATGATCCAGCGTCGTCCGATTCAGCACGTCGCCATCGAGCGTGTAGGAAGGCTTGTGCAACGCTACTTCGCCGATGGTGACTGCGATATCCACGGTGTAAATGCGAGCATCGACGCTGCGGATCTCGGCGTGGTATTTCGCGACGTGTGGCGCCGCAACAACATGGAGGGCCAGAATGGCCATCAGGACGATGCGGCCCAAGATCCCTCCCGATTGCGGCTGAACGCGCTGACCAGAAAATAACACAAGGCGCTGGCGGTGATTCCGATCTCTACGGCATCGAATGCCGGCGCGATCCGCGCTCCCCAGGCCGACCACACCAGGCACCCGATGGATCCGCCTGCCATGCCCGCGATTGCTCCCGCCGGGGTTCCGAAGCGCGAATTCAAGCCGAATACGATGGGCACGAAAAAGAAGCTGGGGATGAATCGCGTCTCGATCACCACCAATTCCTGCACATCTGTGAAGCGCTGCAGCGCGAACCAGATGGGCACGGCGCCCAATACGAAAATGCTGACCCGGTTCAGCAGCAGGCGCGACCGGTCCGACGCGTCCGGGCGCAGCAGTTTTCCGTAAATGTCGTGAGAAATGCCTCCGGAGACTACCAGCAGAATCGCATTCGAAGACGACATCACCGCCGAGATCATCGCGACAATGAACAGCGTTCCCGCCAGCGGCGAGAGTACGTTCAGCGCCATTACGGAGCTGGTTTGGTCGATGGAAGCGAGCCTGGGAAACAGGACGCGCATCAGCAGTCCGATCATCATCACGCAACTGCCGATGATGGCCTGAAACAGGAAGCACACGCCGATCGCATTGCGCACCGTCGCTTTGCTGCGCATCGAATAAAATCGCACCATTTCATAGGGCGCCGCTGCCATGGTGAGTCCGAACGATAGCGCAAGCCCCAGCATCTGCTTCCAGTCGTAGAACCATCCGGTGAGCCGCGGATCGAGCGCGGTGAGCACTTGACCCGCATGCGTGAGTCCGCCGGCGCGGTATAGCAGCAGCGGGACCGCGATGATCAGCCCGCCGAGCATCACCATCACCTGAAGAAAATCGATATACGAGCTGGACCGCATGCCGCCGAGCATCGTGTATACCAGCGTGCTCGATGCGAGCATCAGCATGGCCCACCCCGGCGCCAGCCCGAAGATCGCCTGAAAAATCTCTCCGCACGCCTGATATTGCGCGACCAGCAGGATCATGTACGCGAAAATGATCAGAATCGCCGATAGGCCGCGCGCCAGGCGGCTGGAATAGCGGGCGGCCAGAAAATCGGGAACAGTCACGGCTCCGAATTCGCGCAGTTTCGGCGCGACAAACAATGCCGAGATCAGCCATCCGAACCACACGCCCGGCCAGACCCAAACGAAACTGACGCCGGCGAAATAATGCCGCCCGACCGTGCCAACGAAGGTCCCCGCGCTGATTTGCGTCGCGGCCAGCACCGCGCCGCCGACCCACGGCCCGATCGATCTGCCGGCGACCAGGAAATCTTCTTCCGTCCGGGTCTTTCGATAACCGAGAATGCCGATGAAGATCAGCGCGCCGACATAGGCCGTCAGCACGACCGCGAACGTGAGGCCGACGGTCACTTAAAACCGTTCGGCGATAAAGCGTGCGGAGTCTAGCTGATCGACAATCTTGTTGCGTTCGCGGATCAACTCGGTTTGCAGGCAGCGGTAGAGCTGGTGGTTCTGGACCAGCTCGGGCAACTGCGGCGCGCGGTCCAGCTTCGGAACGATCGGCAGCGACACGGCTGGATCATGATCGAACTTTTCACCGCGGGCGTAGTTGATCGGAACCAGAATTCGCGAAATGTCGAGGATCGCCTGGTTGATTTCGCGTCGTTTTTCCGGTGCAGCGGATCTTGCAGTACGCTCGAAGTTTTCCAAAGCTGACTTTAGTTCTGACGCGGCCTGGATTGCGGGAACAAGATCCAGGTGACCCTGACAGCTCGACTGATACTTTTCCAGTTGATCGAGGATCTCCGCGGCGGCATGGGAATGCTCGAAGGGGAAGACATCCGCGTTCAGGAGCCGGGTGATCGCGGCGACGTAGATCTTGATATCGGTCACGAGTACATCCGGATCGCCCACTTCGAGCACGTCGCTTTCGGTGTGCCATGCGATATTCCCGCCGCATCCGCCGACCACGTAGTTGTAGCCGAGCTCCTTGCGTCGCGCTGGAGGAATGTTCGAGAGCAACATGAAGAATCCGGTCAACCCGACCTGGTTGAAGGAATAATCGCCGGCGCGCAACGGGCGTTTGCCGCGCGAATCCTGGCCGGTGACGTCGCGGATCACTTCGCGACAGAACGAATCGGCCTCGCGCATCCACATCACGTCTTCCATGTATTCGGTCGCATTCCGGCAGCCGGGCGAATCGATGTTGATCTGCGCGATACAGTTTCGCGTCAGATCGCGCGCGAATTCGTCGGCGAACCACGTGGATCCGGCATAGCGGCCTTGGGAATGCCCCGGCCACCAGCACACGCGCAGCGACCGGCGCAGCTTGCCGCGATGTTGCGTGAACACACGAGCCAACTCGAGCAGCGCAGCGTCGCCGGTCGCGTTGTCGCCAATCCCCTCATGCCATGAATCGAGATGACCGTGCACCATCACGAACTTTTCCGGTTCTTCGAATCCTTCGATCCAGACGGTGTTCAGAGGGCACTTCACCCAGCCCTCGTCCAGTTTGGTTTCGACCCGCACGCGAACCGGGCCCGATTTCGTGAGCTCGATCAGCCTGGCGCCATCCTCCGCGTTGATGCAGATCACGGGAGACTTGGGCTTATTCTCCAGACTGGTCAACGTTGGAGTGCCCCAGATGGGCGTGCAGATTCCTTCATGGATCGCGGCACCGGGATGTACATAGATCTGCGCGGCCGCGCCACGCCGTTCGTAATCGCGGACGCGCATCGGCATCGCCATGCCTTCGCTGATGACGATTTTGCCCGAGATATCCTGGTCCGCGCCCAGGCCGCGCGTGGAGAACATGTCTTCGATCCGCTGCACTTTCTGCGACGGAATGAAAACCGCTTCCGCTTCCACTCCGGGACACGCGGTGGAGAACGCGGGCGTTTTGGCTCGCATGGAGCCGACGCCTGCGGGAGAGAGAATTTCAAGCCGTGCGCCGCGCGGGACGCTGATCAGCAGCTCCGGCGCATGCATGGTTACGTTGCAGCCCCAGCTCTTAAGCTTGTCGTGGATGTAGTTTGCGCGCATCCCATTCGCCCTTCGTGCCCGATTCACGGATGTATCGCATGAAGGTCGTCACCAGGTCCCAGGGGGCGTCTTTCGAAACCGTGGACCGAATCTGCTCTTCTACTCCAGAGACGGGAATTGCCATAGCGGATTTGATTCCTCCAGACCTAATATAGTTCGGCGACCCGTTGCCGGGGGTTCGTTCGTACGTTGCCGGGCCGACTTGCGCGACGATCCACCGCTCCCTGTGGTTTCCGCGGCCCGCGGGCTAGAACCGAATCTTCGCGCCGAGCTGGAATACTCGTGGGTCCATGGCTTGCGAAATTGTTCCGAAAGTTGCGGTGCCGACGCCGGTTGCGTTGGGCAGCAGGAAATTTGCGTGATTGAGCGAGTTAAAGCTTTCCGCGCGCAGTTCCAGCGACCAGCGCTCTGTGAATTGGAAAACGCGCGCCACTTTGAGATTCACAGTCTCCAGGCCGGGACCTTCGATGATGCTTCGGCCGGCGTTGCCCGAACGTATACGCGGCGGGCACCGAAAACACCGACGTGTTGAACCATTCCTGCGGAGTCTGTGGCGCTCCCGAGTTGGGATTTCCGCTTACATTCGGCCGCTGGTTGGTGGTGGTTCCCACGTTGGCCGTATCCAGTCCCAGCAGAGGAGTCACCGGCATACCGGTGGTGAAGGTGCTGATGGTCGAGAATTGCCAGTCTTTCAGGAAAATATTGCGGAACGGCACGCCGTAGCTGAGGCTGATCACCAGGCGGTGACGACGGTCGAAGCTGGACAGACCGTAATCCGCGGCGCGATCCAGCGGATTCGGATTGGCGACGCCGTCCTGGGTGTTATCGAGCGCCTTTGAAAAAGTATAGGCGCCCAGGAAGCTCAGCCCTTTCGAAAAGCGATGCTCGTACTTGCTTTGCAGCGCTTCATATCGCGCGACGCCGGTCCCGTCGGTCCAGGTAATAGTGGTGTAATTCGGGAATGGCCTGCGCGGCTGCACGGTTCCCGGTCCAGGCGGAGGTTGATTCAAATTGTAGGCGCTCGCCAAGCCGTCGGTATAGGAACCGACGTAGGCTACTTCCGCGACGCCGTGCGCGCCCACCGATTGCTGCAAGCTGACTTCCCAACGCTCGGTGCGGCCGCCATGATAGTTCGGTGCGACGCCGCTGGTAGCGAGCGTAGCCGCCGCGAGATTCGACGGGAACGGATTCGACAGAGAAATCGTGGGCGTGGTCGCGGAGCCGACGAACTGTCCCTGTGACGCGATGGGCGCGGCGATGAATCCGGCCGGCTCGAAGATGTTGTGAATCAGCGACTCGTAGTAAATTCCGTAACCGGCTCGAACTGACGTGCGGCCTTTGCCGGTCGGGTCCCATGCGATGCCCGCGCGCGGAGCGATGTTTTTGTAGTAGTTGTTGCGAATCCCGTCGGGGATTCCGTTGGTGCCCACGCGAACCGATTGGCCCAGCGTCGGGCTGAACGCACCCAGCAGGTTCGTCGCTGACGTGTCCGGCGACTGATATTCGTAGCGCAGGCCGAGTGTGACGGTCCAGTTGCGTGAGACGCGCCAGTTGTCCTGAATATATTCCGCAAGCTGCCAACTCAACTCACTGTTCAGTGGCGGACCCAGCAAGTTTGCAGTTTGCGCCGGATCACCGAGGAGCAAATCGGCGATCGCGTTCTTGCTGTATTGCCCGGTGAACGTGAACGAACCCTCGGGATTGCTGTCGTCGGTGATGTCCATGCGATAGTGCCGGTATTCGGCGCCGATCCGAATCGCATGATTGCCGATGTTGTGCGTCAGCGCGTAGGCGATCTGCCAGAGGTGATGAATCCGGATGAAATCGTTGCTGTTGGGCGTCATGCCGGTGTAACCGGTGAGGCTGATGGTCGGTGGTCCGCCGGAAATGCTGTTGGCTGCGGTGGTCGCAGTGGTTCCGCTGTTGATCCCCAGCATCGTGTCCCAATTCTGCTGGTTCGCGACGACCTTCTGATTGTTGACGTGGCCGAAGCCGACGCGAAATTCCTGGACCGTGCTCGGCCCGAACACATGGGTCCATTCACCGCCAATGTTGTAGTTGTGCTTGACCAGACTCGTCCAGGAGATCGGGAACGGTCCAGGTGAGGTGTCGAGCGTGGTCTGGAAATACGAGGAAAAACGGGCGAAAAACGTGTTCGATTGAGATTTTGCGTAGTCGGCGCGTGCGGTGCTGACCTGGAGGTCGTTCGGCGCCAGCGGAGAGGACACGAAGTTCTGGCTGAGTCCGGAGCTGGTCGGGGCGGGGAACAGTTGCTGCAGGATCGCGCTGCCCACCGGGTTGATACGGCCCGTGGGTATCTGGTTTCCGCCGAACGGTTGGCCGTTGGTCGGGTCGATGATCGTCGTGGAGATTGCGCTGAAGTTTCCGCTACGCTCCGCGGCCGTGGGAACGGTGCCAACCTGCGTGACACCGGCGTGGTCGATGGTGCTCTCGTATCCGCCGAAGAAGAACAGCTTTGGATTCGCGCCTGTTTGCAGTGGGCCACCCAACGTGCCGCCGAACTGGTTGTATTTTAGCGGCGGTGTGGTCTTGGCGAAAAAGTTCCTGCCATTGAGTGCGTCATTACGGACGAACTCCCACGCATCGCCGTGGAATCCGGAGCTGCCTGATTTCGTGACCAGGCTTACGATTCCCCCGTTGGCGAATCCGACGTCGGCGCCGAAGTGGCCGCCCATCACTTCCAGCTCCTGAACGCCGTCGACGGTCGGAAACGTGAGCGTCTCCCCGGTGGTCGGGTCGTTGTTGTCGAAGCCGTCGAGCAGATAATTATTCTGCGTGTCCTGGCCGCCAACGATGTTGATTCCGCCGCCGCGCGTCGCAAGATTCGAATTTTGGGCTTCATCTTGCACGCCTGGAACGGTCAGGCCCAGGTCGCGGAAGCTTCTGCCGTTCAGAGGAAGATCGACGATCGATTTCTGGTTTACGACCTCTCGCGTGGCGCTGTCGCGCGTATCCACCAGTGCGGCCTCTGCCTGAACCGTCACCGATTCCTGTACGGCGCTGAGCTGAAGTGTGAAATCGACCCGGGCGGTTTGATTGGCCAGAAGCTCGATTCCGGTCTTCTGTACCTTCTGAAATCCCTTGCCTTCCGCCATGATGTCGTAGGTGCCGGGCGGAAGCAGAGGGGCGTCATAGTTGCCCGACTGGTTGGTGGTTACCGCGCGCGTCTGTCCGGTGGCGGTGTTGCGGATGGTTACGGCGACTCCGGGGACCACCGCTCCATCGGGTGCGCTGACGGTTCCCTGGAAGCTGCTGGTGCTCTGTGCACAAACGAAAGTTGCAACTGAAAGCAGCAGAACGAGGCCGCGAAAACGACGAGAAGACAGGATCTTCATAGTCTTCACCCCTTCATTGAGCGCCTATCGAACTCGTGGTTGGTTAGGGCCCGGTTGTAATGTGGAGATAATATACTCAAATTTAATTTGAAATCAAGAGCTTTCTCAACAGCTTGCAAGTTCGTTGGGGCAGGCGTTGCCTCCTGGACGGCCTATGATCGGAAGGTAATGTTACAAGCTCGATTTTTTAAATAAGTCCTGTGCACTCACTCTATTGAGCAGAAATGTTGCACCCTTGACACCGGAAGTTTATGTTTCTATACTTTGAGCGAATGCGGGCTCCCGGCACGCGCGCGAGCGGGCCTGCGTGGATCCGAAAAGGAGTGTGCATGAAGCCCGTTCTTCTTATGGGTGCGGCTCTGCTGGCACCGGCCATTTTCGGGCAGGCTCCTTCGGGAAATCCTCAGCAGGCGTTGGTCAACAAATACTGCGCTGGATGCCACAACGACAAGCTGAAATCGGGCGGGTTTTCATGGACCAAGCTCGATCTTTCTAATCCTGACCGCAACGCGGCGGAAGCGGAAAAAGTGATTCTTAAGTTGCGGGCCGGAATGATGCCGCCCGCTGGCATGCCGCGTCCTCCGGCCGAACAACTGCGAGCGTTGGCCGCAACGCTGGAAGCCGGTGTTGATAAGTCGGCGGAGGCTCACCCGTTTGCCGGCGCGCCGGATTTGCATCGGCTGAATCGAACCGAATATCGCAATTCGATTCGCGATCTGCTGGATCTCGACGTCGATGTGTCGTCGCTTTTGCCTCCCGACGACATGAGCCATGGTTTCGACAACATGGCGGACGCGCTGAGCATTACTCCGGCTGTTATGCAAGGTTATGTCCGTGCGGCGGGCAAAATCAGCCGGTTGGCGCTCGGGGATACGCAGGTGACGCTGTCGCAGGCGATGTACAACGTGCCGAAGGTCGTAAATCAGATGCGCCACGTGGATGGAGCGCCGTTCGGGACGCGCGGAGGAGTTTCGGTGGTCCACCAGTTTCCCGCGGATGGCGAGTACAAGTTCAGCCTGACGATGTACTACTACTATCTGGAACAATTGTTCGGCGTAGCTTTGCCGGCCAATCTCACGAATCAGGAAATCGAAGTTTCGGTGGATGGGGCGCCGGTCTACTCGTTCAAGATCGATCCGAAGACCAAGGAGACGCAAGCCTCCTACGTGACTCCACCGGTCGCGATCAAGGCGGGTCCGCATCGCGTTTCAGCGGCATTTCTCGAGAAGGCCGACGGGCCGATTGTCGATACGATTCAACTCGACGAACAGACGCTGATCGATGTCAGCACCGGCGTGCAGCCTGGAATGACGACATTACCGCACCTGCACACGATGACGATCACCGGGCCCATCGCCATCAGTGGAGTTTCGGAGACGCCAAGCCGGCGCAGAATTCTTACCTGCCATCCCGCGGATGAAAAAGACGAGTTGGCTTGTGCCAAGAAGATCATCGCAAAGCTTGGGCGGGACGCTTACCGGCGGCCGTTGACAGACGCGGATGTTGAGCGGCTGCTGAACGATTATCAGTTCGGGCGCAACGAAGGGAATTTCGATACGGGAATCCGGATGGCGGTGCAGGCGCTGATCAGCGATCCTCAGTTCGTCTTCCGGTTTGAGCGCGATCCGGCGGGCGTAGCTGCTGGAACAAACTATCGCTTGAGCGATCTGGAACTGGCCTCGCGGTTGTCGTATTTCCTGTGGAGCAGCGCGCCGGATGAGGAGTTGATCACGGTCGCCAGCCAGAACCGGCTGCATCGTCCTGAGGTGTTGGAAAAGGAAGTACGGCGCATGCTGGCGGATTCGAAGGCGGAAGCGCTGTCGACCAATTTCGCCTCCGAATGGCTGCATCTTCAGAACCTGAAAGAAGTGGACCCGGATGGTGTGATGTTCCCGAATTTCACTCGCAATCTGGCCGTGTCGATGCTGCGCGAGACGCAACTGCTGTTCGGGAGCGTCGTGCGGGAAGATCGCGATGTGCGGGATCTGTTGACGACCAACTATACCTTTGTGGATGAAGTTCTGGCCAAGCATTACGGGATTCCGAACGTGATGGGCAATGCGTTCCAGCGCGTCGCTCTGACCGATCCGAACCGGTTTGGATTGCTCGGGCAGGGAAGCATTCTGACGCTGACATCGCAGGCCAACCGGACTTCGCCGGTGCAACGTGGGAAGTATGTCATGGAGGTTCTGTTGGGCGCACCGCCGCCGAACCCGCCGCCGAACGTGCCGTTGCTGAAGGAAAACGTCAATAACGAAAAACAGCAGTCCGTGCGGGAGCGAATGGAACAGCATCGCGCCGATCCGGCTTGCGCGGGGTGCCATAAGATGATGGATCCCATCGGCTTGGGGCTGGAGAATTTCGACGCGGTGGGATTGTGGCGAGCGAAAGACAGCGGCGTTCCGGTGGACGCGTCCGGTCAGATGTACGACGGCGCGAAGCTGAACGGTCCCATTAGTGTTCGAACCGCGGTCTTGAGCCACTCGGATGCGTACGTACGGAATTTTGCCGCGAACCTGCTGTCGTACGGCTTGGGCCGGGTGATCGAATCTCGCGACATGCCTGCCGTTCGGGGCGTGGAGCGTGAAGCAGCCAAGAGCAATAACCACTTCTCGGCGTTCGTCATGGGGGTGGTCAAGAGCGTTCCCTTCCAGATGCGGACGGCTGAAGCGGCCGCGCCGTCGGAAGAAGTTGTACCGGCCGAAAGGCGTTAGATTAAGGACTTGGGGGAGTAAAGACAATGTCGGTCATTACCAAGAAGCGTCTTTCCCGGCGCACGGTTCTTCGCGGGATGGGAGTCAGCGTAGCGCTTCCGCTACTGGACTCGATGGTTCCCGCGCAGACCCCGCTGCACAAGACCGCCGCAGTTCCCCGATCACGGCTGGCGTGCATCGAAATGGTCCATGGCGCCGCGGGCAGCACCGTGGAAGGCACCAGCAAGGGCTATTGGATTCCCGCCAAGGAAGGCCGCGACTTTGACTTCACGCTGTCGCTGAAACCGGTCGAGCCCTACCGGGACTACCTGACGATCATCAGCAATACCGACCTTCATCACGCCGAAGCGTTCGTCGCGGCTGAAGACGGCGCGGACCATTTCCGCTCCAGCGCTGTGTATCTGACGGCTTCGCATCCTAAGCAGACCGAAGGCTCGGATGTGCGCTGCGGGACTTCGCTCGATCAGGTCTACGCGCAGGATTGCGGTCAGGATACTCCGCTGCCGTCCATTCAGCTCTGCATTGAAAATGTGGATTCATCGGGGTCGTGTGGGTACAACTACAGTTGCGTGTATTCGGACACGATCAGTTGGGCGGATCCGACTACGCCGCTGCCGATGACGATCGATCCTCGCATGGCTTTTGAGAATCTTTTCGGCGATGGCGGCTCGCAGGCGGAGCGAGCGGCTCGGCAGAAAGAGAATCGCAGCATTCTGGATCAGATTCTGGGCGAGAGCAGCCAGCTCAAGAAACGGCTTCCGGCCCGGGATCAGAGCCGGCTGAACGAGTATCTCGAAAATGTTCGTGAAATCGAACGGCGCATTCAGAAGATCGAGCAATATAATGCGAGCGGCGCCAAGCGCGAACTGCCGGCGGCTCCGCTGGGCGTGCCGGATTCGTGGGAAGAACACGTGAAGCTGATGTTCGACTTGCAGGTGCTGGCGTTCGCGGCGGAGGTGACGCGAGTTTCGGCGTTTAAGATGAGCCGCGACACCAGCCAGCGCGTTTTCCCTGGAAGCGGCGTGAAGAGCCCATTTCATTCGTTATCGCATCATGGCGAAAAGCCGGATACGGTGGAAGAATTGGCTCGTTTGAACCGGTATCACGTGACCACGGTGGCGTATTTCCTGGAGAAACTGCGCAACACGCCAGACGGAGACGGGAATCTGCTGGATCATTCGCTGGTGGTCTACGGCAGCCCGATGGGCGATTCAAACGTCCATGGGCACCGGCGGTTGCCTTTGTTCCTGGCCGGACACGCCTGCGGTCAGGTGAAGGGGAATCTGCACATCGCGACGCAGCCGGGCACGCCGATGGCGAATGCTTGGCTGGCGGTGCTGAAGCGCCTGGGCGCGAAAGTGGATCAGTTTGGAGACAGCAACGGCGTGCTGTCCATCTAGAGGAACGTCATTCTATGTCTTGGAAACTCTTCGCGTGCGGATTTGCCTTAGCGATGTTTGCGGCAGCGGGAGGCGACAATACGATTGTCGCGCCGGCGCCCGGAGATACACGGCTCGCGGATGCTGCGCAGCGCGGCGATGCGGCTGCCGTCCGGTCCCTGCTGAAGAGCGGTGCCAATGTCAACTCGGCACAAGGCGATGGAATGACTGCGCTGCACTGGGCAGCATACCGCAACGATCCTGAAATGACGCAGGCGTTGATTCAAGCCGGCGCGAACGTCAAGGCGGAGACCCGGCTACAGAAACTGACTCCTATTTTCATCGCGTCCAAGGGTGGATATACGGGCGTTCTGGACCTACTGCTGAAGGCCGGAGCAGACGCGAATGCGACCAATTCCACGGGATCGACGCCGTTGATGTTTGCGGCAGCTTCGGGCAATGCGGATGCTGTCAAAGTCCTGCTCGATCACGGCGCGAATGTGAACGCTCGGGAGAATACCTGGGGCGAGACGCCTCTGATCTTCGCCGCAGCGCTGAATCGCGTGGATGTGGTCAAGATGCTGTTGGCCAAGGGTGCCGACGCGACCATAACGACCAAAGTCGAGCGGCTGGATTCGAATAAAGGATACGATCCGGACGACGTCAATGAGAAACCAAAAGGCGTAAAGACCGAGGAAGACGCTGCCCAAGCGGATGCCGCCGCCAAGGCTGCGGCAAAGAAGAAAGCCGACGATCGGCGAGCTGCAGCGGCGAAGATGCGTTCCGCCGAGGCAATGGGCGGGATGGCGGCGTTGCACTTCGCGGCCCGGGAGGGTCATCTTGAGACGGCACGCACGCTGGTGGACAGCGGGGTCAACGTAAATGAGCCTAGCGCCGCCGATCAAACCAGCCCGCTGCTCCAGGCGATTTACAACGGCCATTACGACCTGGCCAAGTATCTGCTCGATCACGGTGCCGATCCGAAGCTGGTGAATGCCGATGGACTCGCGCCGCTGTATGCGGCGGTCGACATGCAGTGGGCGAATCGCACCTGGTATCCGCCGGCCAGCATCGCGCAGGAAAAGACCAGTTATCTGGATCTGATGAAGGAGATCCTGGATAAGGGTGCGAATCCCAACGTGCAGATCAAGAAGAAAGTCTGGTTCCGCAGATTCCACGATGACTGGATTGACTCGCCTGGCGCGACGGCGTTCTGGCGCGCGGCGCAGGCCAACGATCTGCCTGCGATGAAGCTGCTAATCCAGTATGGCGCGGATCCGAAACTCACCACGAGCCATGGCGCGACCGCGCTGATCGTCGCGGCCGGTTATGGATTCGAAGATCAGCTCAGCACGATCGTGCCGGGCACGCGATTTGAAGTGGTGAAGTACCTGGTGGACGATCTGCACCTGGATGTCACCGCGAAGGACGATTTCGGGTACACGGCGCTGCACGGAGCTGCGTATGTGGGCGCGAACGACATCGTGATGTATCTGGTTTCGAAAGGCGCGGATGTGCACGCAAAATCGCACGGGATCATCCAGCAGGAGGGGCAGACCGTGTTCCAGGCGCCCGCAGGCCAGGGAGACACGGTGGCCGACATGGCGAACGGGCCGCGGACGCATGGGATTCAGCATCCCGATACGGTAGCGCTGCTCGAAAAGCTGGGATCTGAGAACTCGCACAATTGCCGGTCGGCGGTGTGCCTGCCGGGAACCAGCTCGACGCGTCAGTAGAAGTTTCTCCGCTTGTTGAAGAAGGGGACAGACCGCTTTGTCCACTACCGCGTTTCCTCTCGTAAATCAAAGCTTCGGATCGGGGACAGAGTAGTCTGTCCCCTTTTTCAAAAAGCTGCACGGTGATGTATGCTTCATAGAGCCGTTAGACACGCACCAAAGGAGTCGATTATGCGTTGGGGACTGATTGCGATCTGCTGCGTTATTATTTCGGGCTGTTCAACCAAGCCGCCTGCTCAAGCAACCGCGAAGTCTGCGGGGAAAAAGCTCGGGATTCGTCCCCACGGTGATGAGACGATTCAGCCCGACTTGAGCAAGACGCCCGACGATTTGAAGAAAGTCTATAGCTACATCGACGAGCACATCGATGAGCACGTCGAGAATCTACAGAAGTGGATTCGCCAGCCGAGCATCTCGAACACTGGCGAAGGGATTCCCGAAAGCGCGGAAATGGTGAAGGGATTCTTCGACCAACTCGGCTGCCAGACGACACGGGTTTACGATGTGGGCGTCACCGAGTACGGGAGCCCCGGGAATCCGGTGGTATACGCGAAGTGCGATGAAGGCGCTCCGAAAACGCTGGCCGTTTACTGGATGTACGACACCATGCCGATCACGCAGCCTGACGTGTGGAAGAATCCTCCGTTCGAGGCAAGATTGGTGGAGCAATCGCCGTTCAAACTGGTGCTGATCGGCCGCGGAGCCACCAACTCCAAAGGACCGGAAATGGTCCAGTGGAATGCGGTGATGGCGCTGAAGAACGTGCTGGGCAAGCTGCCCGTCAACCTGATTTTCATTGCCGAGGGCGACGAGGAGCGCATGGATATCGGACTGCGCAAGTTCGTGAAGGATCATCCCGACCTGGTGAAAGCGGATGCGATGCTCATGTTCGGCCAGCAGCAGCCTTCGGGCGCGGGAGGAGTTTCGGGCGGATCGGAAGGCTGCGTCAATTTCGAGCTGACCACCAGCGGAAAGGCGTGGGGCCGCGGTCCCACCGATTCCGACATTCACGGAACGCACAAACGCGAAGCGGATAGTCCGGCGTGGCGGCATATCAAGATGCTCGCGTCGCTGGTGAGCGACGACGGCAACACGCCCAAGATCCAGGGATTCTTCGACAATATCGAGCCGTTGCAGGCCGCCGAGATCGCGCGTCTGAAAGCTGCCGCCGCCAAAGTAGATCTGAAAGTCGCCGCCGAGAACATCGGCGTGGCGCGGTTTATTTCCGACGATCCGTTCGAAATGCTGAAGATGAGCCGCTACGGGACGGCATTTAACATGGACGGCATTTTCGGCGGAAACATGTATGCGGGCGGCGCCGGCGCGATCCTGCCGAACAAGATTACATCCAAGCACAACATCCGGTATGTGCCGAACATGAACGGCCTTGACATCATCAAGAAGATCCGCGCGCAGCTCGACAAGAACGGATACAAAGACGTAGCGATCAAACTGATCGGCGACGTTCCGTGGTCGAAGATGTCCTACAACACGGATATCGCGCGAGCGATCACGCAGATGTATGACACCTTCGGAATCCCGCACGGCCAGCCTTCGCAGACGGATACTATTGTTGCAGGCGGTTACTGGCCGTCGTATTTGTTCTCAAACGGAAAAGTCGGCGAGCGTGTCGCTCCGGTGTCGATGCCGATCGCGGGAGGCGCGGCCGGTCACGGCGGAATGGCGCATGCCGCCAATGAGTATTTTGTGATTGAAGGAGCCGGTAAAGTGTATGGGATGGCCGGGGCCGAAAAATCGGTCGCGACGATTCTGTACAACTACGCGCATTCGAACGGAGCGCCTGCTGCCGCTCCGAGCGCGGCGGGCAACAATTAAGCTAAATGGCGTTGATTTCGGTTCGGGACCTAGTCAAGACGTATCACGTCGGCGAGGTTCCTATTCACGCGCTCAGAGGAATTTCCCTCGAGATCGAGGCGGGGGAATTTGTGACGGTGGTTGGGCCGTCGGGGTCGGGGAAGTCGACGCTGATGCACATTCTCGGCTGCCTCGATTTGCCGGATCGCGGCCAATATTTTCTGGAAGGCTGCGACGTGCTGCGCATGAGCGACGATGAGCTGTCGGCGTTTCGCAATCATAAGATCGGATTCGTGTTTCAGGGATTTAATTTGCTGCCGCGAACCTCGGCGCTCGAAAATGTCGAGCTTCCGCTGCTGTATAACAGCGGCGGCCAGCTTTCGGCGTCCGAACGGCGGAAACGCGCGGAGGCTGCACTGGCCGCCGTCGGCCTGGAGGATCGCGCGGAGCATCATCCGAATCAGCTCTCCGGCGGGCAGCAGCAACGCGTGGCGATTGCGCGTGCGCTGTTGAATCATCCTTCGATTCTGCTGGCCGATGAACCCACCGGGAATCTGGATAGCCGCACCAGCGTCGAAGTGATGGACATTTTTCAATCGCTGAGGGAGCGGCAGGGGATTACCATTGTATTAATCACGCACGAGCACGACGTGGCTGAATACGGCTCCAGAATCGTGACTTTTAAGGATGGGCGGATCGTCTCGGACCAGCCCAACGAACGGCAGCGTGTGGCTCGCGGCGAGCTGGCTGAAATGCCGCAAGGCGCGGAGGAGAGCGCATGAGGTCTCTGAAACCGAGCATTCTGATCGGGCTGCGGGCGCTCAGCCGGAACCGGCTCCAGACCGCGCTGACGATGGTGGGAATCACCATCGGCGTCGCGACGGTGCTCACTATGATCTCGCTCGGAAGCGGGGCTGAAGTCGCGATTGAAGATCAGGTGCGTGCGGCGGGCATGAATCTGATCCTGGTTACGGCGGGAAATTACAAGACCAAGACACAGGATGACGTCGGGGCGGTGGAGGAGCAGGCGCGTTTGCTCGAATCGCCCGGTCTGATGCCGGCGCTCTGGAACCCTCGCACCGGCGCACGGTTTATGCCTGTGTTTCACCCTGAGGACGATCCAATGGAGAAGCACGACCATCCCACGGCGAGCCAGCGCCTGGGCGACTCCGAAGCCGGCCTGGGCGCGGCGGCGACGTTGACGGCCGGAGATGCGAACGCGATCCGTAAGATCGGCGGGGTGCAGTACGTTTCCGAGGGAATCCACGAAAATGCTCATGTCACCGCTGGCTCGAAGCGCTGGTTCACGCGCATGCATGGGGACGACGTCTCGCTGCCAATGATTCGGCGGGCCTGGACGTTTTCGCATGGACGCTTTTTCAGCCGGCGCGAGCAGTCGAATGCGGAGCAGGTGATCGTGCTCGGGTCGGTGGCGAGTGAGCGGCTTTTCGGAGCCGAGAATCCGGTGGGAAAGAAAGTCACGGTGTGGAAGCAGCCGTTCGAAGTGGTCGGCGTGGTGGGCAGTGGAAGCTGGCTGGTTTCCGCGGCCGCCGGAGACGATCAGTTCGACGCGGTTTATGTTCCATTCACGACCGTGCAGCGGCTGTTGAATCTTTCGAAGCTAAACGACATCAGCGTCACCACGGCGTCGAGCGGAGAAGTGACGCGGGTTTCGCGAGACATCACGGACGTGCTGCGCGCGCGGCACAAGATCGGATTCAAAGATCCGGACGATTTCACGGTCACCAGCCAGGCCCGGCAGGCGCTGGCGCAGGGCGGGATGCGCCCGGAAGTGGCGCGGTCCGTGGTTGGGAACGTCGCGGGTTTAGAGAAAGTCACCCTCGAGCAGCTCGGAAAGACGCTCGACCGCGCCAGCCGGACCATGACGGCGCTGCTGGCCAGCATTGCAGCTGTTTCGCTGCTGGTCGGCGGCATCGGGATCATGAATATCATGCTGCTCTCGGTGACCGAGCGGACGCGTGAGATTGGGATTCGGCGAGCCGTCGGGGCGCGTGCAAAAGACGTGTTGCAGCAGTTCCTGATGGAGGCCGTCACGCTGAGCGTGGCAGGCGGTCTCGCCGGAATTTTGATCGGCGTGCTGATCTCCGGCATCATTTTGTATTGGGTGCAGTGGTCGGTTTCCATCTCCGCGCTGTCCGTGCTGCTTTCTTTTGGAATCGCGGCGGGCGTGGGAGTCTTCTTCGGTTATTACCCGGCGCGCCAAGCCTCGCGCGTCGCACCCATTAACGCCCTCAGGTACGAATGAAGCTGATCGGCTGTTTTCGGATCGCGGTGAAGGCGCTGCGCCGCCACAAGCTTCGCGCTGGACTCACGATTCTAGGCATCACCATTGGCGTCGCCGCTGTGATCACCATGGTTTCGCTTGGCATGGGCGCGCAGGATACTGTGGCGCAGGACGTTCAGTCCGCTGGCACGAATCTGATTGTGGTGCGCGCCGGGAATTTCACAAGGGGCGGCGAGAGTTCGAATATCGCCAGCGGTCTCGGATCGGCGAACACGCTCACGGCGGCGGATGCGCAAGCGATCGGGCAGATTCCCAGCGTGAAACATTATGCCGTTGGTGTAAGGCTGCGTGGATGGGTGAACGCGGGCGGCCAGAAAATCTACACCCAGGTTCTCGGCACCGACATCGATTTCCCGGCTCTTTACGGTTGGGCATTTTCGCGGGGGCACTTTTTCACGAAAGACCAAGTCGCCTCTGGAGCTGCGGTCGCGGTTCTTGGCGCATCTCTGCGGGACCGGTTGTTTGGCGACGCCAATCCCGTGGGGCGCGAGATCGAGATCCATAACCAGACATTTCGCGTGATCGGAGTGACATCGACTTCTGATGAGGATCAGGTGGAAATGGTCTTCGTTCCGTTTACAACGTTGCAGAAGTTACTGGGGATCGAGTATGTACACACCATCGTCGTCTCCGCGAAACAGGCCGGGGACGCGACCGGGATCGTCGATCAGATCCGGCCGCTGCTGCGGAGCCGTCACGGCCTTGATAACGATCAGGCTCGCGTCAAAGTGCCGCAGAGTGGCTTGCTGGGAAACCAGATGCCTCAATCCGGAATCGGAGGGTTCGTTCCCGACGATTTCACCGTGAAGACGCAAGCCGCCGAAGCGTTGACCAAAGGCCTGTACACTTCGGTGACGGCGTTTGTGCTGGCGAATATGCCGAAGGTAGATCAGATCAATTTGCAGGAGATGGCCGGTACTCTGAACCGCGCCAGCGCGACCATGACCGCGCTGCTGGCGGCGATCGCCGCCATTTCGCTGATCGTGGGCGGGATCGGCATCATGAACATCATGATGGTTTCGGTGACCGAGCGAACACGGGAGATCGGCATACGAAGGGCAGTGGGCGCGCGGAAGCGCGATGTGATGATGCAATTCCTGGTGGAGGCTGTGACGCTCAGCTTGTGTGGGGGTGCGATCGGGATTGTGCTCGGGTTCATCGCGGCTTTGGCTGTCACGCAATTGTTCGGCTGGCAGGCGTCGATTCCGGTCTGGTCGATTGGGCTTGCTGTCGGGATCGCGGCTGCGGTCGGCGTTTTCTTTGGATTTTATCCCGCGCGCCGCGCTTCGCGGCTGCATCCCATCGATTCGCTCCGCTATGAGTAGCCTCTGGCTACCTTTGGTTTGCCGCGCCGAATCGATGAAGGTTCGGGCACTCGTCTTGCGTGGATCGATAGCGGTCGGTTCCTGCTTGTTCGCCGCCTGCGGAACTCACGACAAGAAGGCCGACCCGAGCGTCACCGCGGTCGAACAGCCTCGGGCGGGCACGCCGAAATTCCGCGGCGCCGCTAAAGTTGCGGGACTCGAAGCTGACGTTGGCGTCACCGCCGGAGGCGACTACAACATTTCTTTTCTTGACGAAGCCGGCGATGACGTGCCTGCGGCGAGCGCTTCCAACGTAACCGTCGAAGCGGATCGCGAGGCCGTGAGGTTCGATCTTAACGACACGGGCGAAAGCTGGGTGGGGAAGGGCAGACCGCCTCGCGATGCCGCGACTCCGTTACATCTCATGTTCACGTTTCAAGGTAAGTCTGCGTCCGGCGACGTTCCGCTGACGCAAGTCGATTTGCCGCTCGATTACGTCTGCCCGATGGACCCCGATATTCGCTCTGCCACGCCGGGCAAGTGTTCCCGCTGCGGCATGAAGCTGGTTTTCGGGATTCCCGATCCGGAGGAATATCCACTTCAACTAAAGATTACGCCGCCGGAATTTCATCCTGGAGAAAAAGTTCAGCTTGTTTTCACCGTGGAAAATCCTAGCACGCGAGAAATCGTCAATCACTTTGAAGTGGTCCATGAGCGGTTGTTCCACCTGTTCATCGTTAGTGCCGATTTGAAGTATTTTCTCCACGACCATCCGAAATTCGACCGCGCCGGAGAGTTTCGTTTCGACACGAGTTTTCCTAAGCCTGGAATGTACCGCCTGCTTGCCGACTATTACCCGAGTGGCGGGACTCCACAGCTCGCACCGAAGACGATCTTTGTTCCCGGCACTCCCGTCGCACTCTCAGAGGCCAAACTCTCACCGGACACCGCTCCGCAGCACGGCAAGAACACCGACGCCGATCTGGTATTGCAGCCGGCACACCTGACAGCCGGAACGCCGGCGAAACTGATGTTTCGTCTGAACCCAGGGGACGGTCTTGAAAAATATCTGGGCGCGTGGGCCCACATGCTGGCCGCGAGCGACGATCTCATCGACTTACTGCACGAGCATCCCATGAGCGCCGACGGCGGCTCGCAAATCGAGTTCGATTTGATTTTTCCGCGGCCGCGAGTGTATCGGATCTGGGTCCAGTTTCAGCGAAAAGGCGTGGTGAATACGGTCGCGTTCAACGTGCCCGTGCAGTGAGAAGCGCGACTGTGGCGTCCGGCGCCGACATGAGAATCCGCGTTCCGGCCGGCAGGGTGACCGGCTTGCGGAAAAAATACGTTCGCGCGAACTTAGGGTCATACCGGTAGAACCAGATCAGCGGCTCGATCACGCCATTTGGTTTTTGGGCGACCACGCGTATCGACGCGCCTTCGGGCAACGCTCTTGCGCGAATCGCAGAGAAGGTCGCGGTTGTAGCCAATCGCTTCTGATCGACCGCGACCCATTCGGGTCCGGTTTGCGGTTCGATCTTCTGCGGCGCTGTCTTGACCGGTTCCTTCGGCAGGTATGTCGGATCACCCTCGGGCGCGCCTGAGGCAACCCAGTTCGAAATAAGCTCGATCTGCTCCTGCGTCAGGGATTGATCGTCCATCAGCTCGCCGAATCCCTTCACCGCGCCGAACGGAGGCATTCGCCGCTCGGAAACTGCTTTGGCGATCGCCGCGGCCTTGGGCTGTACCTGCTGGAACGTTGAAAGAGGAAACGCGGATCCGCCGTCACGATGACAGGTGGCGCAGTGCTTCGCCATGAGCCTGGAGATTTCGCGCGACCAGGTTACTTTTGCTGTGATGTCGTGGCCTTGCGCTGCGATCGTAAGTACAAGGCCACAAACCGTCCGTCCCATCATTTGTTGATCATACCCCGAAGCGCCAGCGAAGCATCGGGATTGGTCATCAGCGCTTCAAACGCGCGCCAGCGGTCGGGCGCCGACGTCACATACTTTTCGACCAGATCCCGCCCGAGCGTGTAGGTGACCACGTTGCTTCGATACTCATTGATGTACTTCAGCGTCTCTTCCGGGTGCGCCATGGCGGCCCGATCTTCGAGCGCCGTTGCGGCTCGCGCCCATTCCAGCTTCCCATCCAGATAATCGCGCGCGATCGCGAGTTCGGTCGAACGCAGCTTCTCGGCAAGCTGTTCGGCTCGCAAATCGCGCTCGGTATTCTGCGGATTCAATCCCGCAAGCGGGAAAAGCTGATCGCGTTCGAACCGAAGGCGCTCCGGCTCTGAAAATGCCATCTCCATCGCGAACGTCGCCATGCCTTCGGAGACAAGCGCCGGCGGACTGAACGTCGGTTGAACGGTCCACTCCATCCAGCCTCGGGAACGGACGAATTGAAGATCCTGAATCACGTTGTAGACGTGATGTCCGGGATAGCCTTCGTGGCAAGCGAGCTGCAAGGCGCGATTCACGGTCAGGCCGAGGTCGGAATTAATCTGAATCACGCTATGAAAGTTTCCCTGATAACGGCTGAACCCGCTCCACGGCTGATTGTGAACGTATTCGAGTGTGATCGATTCACCATCCGGTAGTTTCAGGTGCGCGAGGGTCTGTTCGCGGCAGCCTTGCACGGCTCGTTCCATGACGGCCGGAAGGCGCTCTGCCGGAATGATGAATTTCTCGTCCAAGGCCGCGTATCGAGCTGCGAGATTTCCGCTGCCGCCGAGCAAGCGATCCAGCTCGGCGCGTGTGTTTTCGCTGGAAACGCTCTGCTGCGGGATCGTTAAGCCGAAGTAAGCCTCGGTCTCGCGATCAAAACTGATTCGCGAGCCCAGCAGCACATCGGCCCGCGCCGCGACTGCCCGCACCTGGCGAAGCAGGCGCGCCATGCGAGGATCGGAATCGTTCTTCATGCTGCCGGCCAGAGCCAGCGCGGAACGCCGGATCTCCGCCAAGGCCGGCGGGTGTTTGCGAACATCCGCAACCCAGGCCGCGGGGCCGTAGTAGAAATCCAGCGAGTCCGGGTCTCGCTCGCCCAGAGCGACAACGAGGCGGATATATTCGCGGATGTTCTGTTCAACTGGGGGTTTCCGGGCGCAGGATCCCGTCAGAGATACGATCCCGAGGAACGTAATAAGACGTGAACTCACGATTTCGCGATACTAGCACGGCTTACTCAAGCCGCCTAGAGACGAATTTCAAGGCTTTACGTCCAAGCATCAACACGGAGGTGTGCGAAAATGGGCGCCCTATGGCAGGATATCCTCTACGGCTTGCGAGTTCTGGCGAAGAGGCCCGTATTTACCGCGGTTGCGGCGTTGTCCCTGGCCTTGGGAATTGGGCTCAACACCGCAATTTTCAGTTTGACCAATACCATCCTTCTGGGGCCGCTCCCGTACCGCGATCCGGACCGTCTGCTCACCATCTTCAGCGTCGCGCCGGAGCATCTGGATCAGCTTAACGGTGTCTCGGTTCCGGATCTGTTCGCATGGAAGGAACAGGCGCGCTCGTTTGAAGCCATCGGAGCTCTAGCGAACAACGCCAGCGACTTCGGCGCGGAAGAGAACGGAATGCCGGCGGAACGCGTTCAGGGCGAGAACGTGACTCCCAGCCTGCTCCAGGCTCTCGGCGTCCAACCTTTCATGGGCCTGCTGCTCACCGAGGCCGACGACGAAGTCGACCACCCTGCTCCGGTGATTTTACTCAGCTATCGATTGTGGATGCGGAGGTTCGGCGGAAGCCAGGATGTTTTGAATCGTAAGATTCTGGTCAACGGCCAGAACACTTCGGTCATCGGCGTGATGCCGCCCGATTTTCGAATCACCGACGAGAGCGGCGACTGGATCGCTCCCATTCCCCTCAACCATTTTCAACTTCGAGGATCGGCGCGGTTCCTGTTATGTGTCGGCAAACTGAAGCCCGGCGTCACGTTGAAGCAGGCGCAGAGCGAAATGGACGCTATTTCCGTGCAGCTTGCCAAGCAATTTCCCGCGCGCGATATGGATCACGGGAAGCCCTGGATCGTCCGCCTGAAAACCTTCCGGGAAGGCATGTTTGGATCCTTCAGCCGTCCATTGATGCTGTTACAAGGGGCGGTTGGATTCGTGTTGTTGATCGCGTGCGCGAATGTGGCGGCGCTGCTGCTGGCTCGTGCCTCGTCGCGACAGACTGAAGTGGCGATTCGCGCGGCGCTGGGCGCCGGACGGGGTCGCATCTTCAGGCAATTTCTTACGGAAAGCTTGTTGCTTTCCATGTTCGGTGGAATCCTGGGAATCGCGCTGGCATGGGGCGGCGTGCGGGTTCTGGTGGCGATGGCTCCGTCATGGCTGCCGCGGCTGCACGCGATTGGAATGAACGGCTCGGTTCTGGCCTTCAGCGCGGCGATCTCCATTCTTACCGGCCTGATTTTCGGCGTGATGCCCGCCGCGCAGGGGTCGAAGTCGAGATTTGTGGAATCGCTTAAAGATTCAACACGCGGAGGAACCTCCGGCGGGACACGGAATCGATTGCGTGCGGTATTGGTGACTGGACAGCTCGCGCTGGCATTGATGTTGCTCATCGGAGCCGGTTTGTTGATCCGCAGCTTCCTGCGGCTGGAGGGCGCCAATCTCGGCTGCGACCCGCATGGTCTGCTCACCTTCCGGTACCGGTTCGCCGAAAAGCAGTTCGGCAAGCCCATCGGCGCGCACAACGGGATTCCTTTGTGGGAAATCAGCGCGGTGCCTGCCGAGCAGATGCGGCAATTGCTCGATCGTGTGCAAGCGGTTCCGGAGGTGCGCTCGGCCGCGGGCATAGTGTACCCTCCGCTAACGGGCGATTATCCGGTGACTTTCAAGATCGAAGGGCGCGACGCCGCAAATGCCGACGACCTTTCCGGGAACCTCTATCCCGTCACGCCGAATTTCTTCGCGACCATGAAAATTCCGATGCTGCGCGGGCGGGATTTCACGGATCGCGATACCGCGACCACGCCCTGGGTCGCGATCATCAATGAGACCATGGCGCGGCGCTTTTTCGCGGACGAAAATCCGATCGGAAAGCACGTTCAGTTTGATCTGTCGGACGATGATCAACCCCGCGAAGTCATCGCGGTAGTGAAGGATATCCCGGCGAGTAATCCGCAGACGCGGCAGGATCCTGCCATCTTCGTGCCATACCTTCAAGCGGGAGCGCACATCACCGGCCCCCACACCGGCTTGCGCCTTCAAATGACCTACCTGCTGCGCACCGTGGGCGAGCCGATGGGCGCCCTGCCGGCCGTGCGCCGCGTGGTGGAAGAAGTGGATCGCAACCGTCCGATGATCGATCCGCGAACCGAGGACTCGTATCTTGCCGATCAGGCCCAATATCCGCGCTACTATTCGATGCTGTTGGGATTATTCGCAGCGGTCGCCACCGGGCTCGCCGCGGTTGGGATCTACGGCGTGATGGCGTACGCGGTGGAGCAGAGGACGCGGGAAATCGGCATCCGCATCGCGCTGGGCGCCGCGGGATGGGATGTACTGAAACTGATTCTGCGCCAGGCGCTCCTGGTGATGGCCGGCGGTGTTGCCCTGGGTCTGGCAGGGGCCATGGCCCTCACACGATTCATTTCGTCGGAAATCTGGGAAGTGCAGGCCACGGATCCCGCGACCTTTGCCGGAGTCACCTTGCTGCTGATGGCCATTTCCGTTCTGGCCAGCGTGGTTCCGACGCGGCGCGCGGTTCGGGTAGATCCCACTACGGCGCTGCGCTACGAATAACGGCGGAATCGAGACTCACTCGGTGAACGGAGCGGCGCTGATCGCATCGCAGATGTTCGATACGCGATAGGCGGGGTTGGTCCGCTCCGCGATGTCGCGCATGAACGTATATTTTGCCGCGCGCGGATACTGGTTAGCGATTTCCGAGCAGTTCTGGACAAACCGCTGCTTAAACTCAAGCCGTGGAAATGCCTTCAGGACGGCCAGCACGTCATCGGGCGGGAGGGTCTTCATTCCCCCACCCACCACGTCGGCGCCAGCGCCTGCGCCGACCAACGAGATCTCCGGCTGCTTGAAGTCCCCGATCGCCAAAGGGTGCATCGCGATGCCGTCCCAAACGATCCCGGCTTTTTCGGCCGGCAGACCGGCGGACGTCAAGATCTGACGTGCGGCTTGCGCTCCCTGAATCTCAAACGGCAGGGACCCCGCGTGTTTAGGGGTCAGGCCGAGGTCGTGAAGCGCACAGGCGAGGAAGAGCAGCTCGCTGTCGAATGTCAACTTCTGCTGCCGTCCGAGCATGGCGCCGAAGAAGAAAGTTCGAAGCGCGTGATTCACTAAGAAAGCGGGTGAGGTATCGAGCAGCGCTTCGGCGGCAATTCTGGTGAACTTACTGTCGGCGATTCTGATTCCGGCGATCTCTCGCGGCCATTTGACCTGAGCAGTCGGCCAGCTGGAATCTGTTTCAGTCTGCGCACCCTTCAGGCAGCCGAGGCAGACAGCCTGGGTGATCACGAAACTTCTGCGAGTGGATGGTTTCATACGATGACAGCCCAGACTAGCCCGGCCGGGATCTGGCATAAAGGACATTCATTCGTCAGATTCGGCCAAGACGTGCCGGTACATTTGCGAACCCGCCGCGTCCATTGAGAACAACGATGCCGCGAGCCACAAGAACGGGCGGGCGACGCGTGGTCGCGTTGGTATATCCGCAGATCGTCCTGCTGGACGTGGCCGGGCCATGCGAAGTTTTTTCCATGGCGAATCGGATTTGGCGCCGTCTTAAGTCCGGCGCTCCCGATCCATACACTCTGGCGATTGTTTCAACCTGTCCGGGATCGCGTATTGATACCGCGAGCGGACTCGCGCTGGTCGCGGATCACACCGTAGCGGATTTTCGGGGTCAGATTGACACCCTTCTGGTCCCCGGCGGGATGGATGTTAGCGCTGTGACCACAGATGCCGTGCTTCTAAGATGGCTGTGCCGGATGGCGGCGCGCGTCCGGCGCGTAGGATCGATCTGCACCGGCGCTTTCGTGCTCGCAGCCGCCGGGCTGCTCGAGGGGCGCTCCGCGACGACACATTGGCAGGACTGTGAAAAATTGTCCCGCGAATATCCTGGGATCCGCGTGGAACCGGATCGCATTTTCGTGAAAGACGGAAACGTGTATACCTCGGCTGGGGTCACGGCGGGCATGGATCTGGCGCTGGCGTTGGTGGACGAGGATTTGGGCCGGGATGTGGCGCTGAAGGTGGCGCAGACTCTGGTCATGTTCGTGCGCCGGCCAGGTGGACAAAGCCAGTTCAGCGCGCTGCTTGAATCGCAGACGATGGAACGGCAATCTCTGCGGGACCTGCTGGTGTGGATCGCCGAACATCCGGCTGAAGATCTTTCCGTGGAAGCGCTGGCGAGCCGGGTGAACATGAGCGTCCGGAATTTCTCGCGCAGCTTTCGAAGAGGAATCGGCAAGACGCCGGCGCGCCTGGTGGAATCGCTGCGTGTCGAGGCAGCGCGCCGCATGCTGGAGGACTCGGATTCCCGTCTGGAGCAGATCGCGCAGGAGTGCGGATTGGGCAGCGGAAACTCCATGCGGCGCTCGTTTCTTCGAGTCTTGGGGGTTGTTCCGAGCGACTACCGGGCGCGTTTCCGCTGAATCAAACGTTAATGCGGGTGGATGTCCGAATGTCGCGATTCTTGGCGGCAGGTTCAATGCCCTACATTCACTGACGACTGACGCGCGACAATCTTTACCCCTGTTGCGTCCTTGCGCAACAGGCGTCGAAACCTGGGCAATGGCTCAGTTTGAAAACTGAGCCACTACCCGAACTTCGCGGGCAAGGGTTAAGGCGTCCGTGCAGCGCCAACCAACCCCGTCTACGCCTACTCGGTCGGCAGCTTGCGTCGACGCCAGAGCGCGAAGCTAAAAATTGCAGCCATCGCGACACCGAGCTCTGGAAGAGCACCCGGCTCGGGCATGGCGACCTTGGGGCAAGGGACGGCCGCAGCGCAGGTTGACGGCGATGGCGCGGGCGCCGCACTCACGCCAACAGCCACGACCAATAGGGGCAGAACGGATTTCATATCCATAGTGAACTAGACGTTATCACGGTGGGAATGCGAAATCAACCGCCTCAGCGCTCAAGCGGCGGGAGGGTGGTTGTGGGTATACTTCGTGACCCGGCTGAGGACGGCTCGGGCCCTGTTCTGCTTATACACCGCACGCCGTTTGGAACTAAAGCGCAGTTGTGCGAAAGGTCTGATCTCACACCTTCCGGAGACAGTTCGTAAGCCGGTTAACGGGCGATAGAATCAATTGTGGTGTCGGAACAGGAATTTATCATCCGGGCCGAGAAGACCGAGGATTACCAGGCGGTCCGTTCAGTCAACAAAGCAGCCTTCGGCCGGCAGGATGAAGCCGACTTGGTAGAGGGATTGCGCGCTGACGGAGCTGTGCTGATGTCGCTGGTCGCTGAGAGTGAGAACGAGATTGTGGGACACATTCTCTTCAGCAGGATGAGCATCGAGACAGCCAACCGCTCTGTCTCCGCGGTAGCCCTGGCCCCCATGGCGGTCTTGCCTGAGCATCAGCGCAAGGGGATCGGCGAAGGAATGATCCGACGCGGCCTAGGCCTGTTGCGCGATCGCGGCGAGCAGATCGTGATCGTCCTTGGACATCCCGATTACTATCCACGCTTTGGCTTTTCCTGTGAAAAAGCGCAGTCCCTTGTAAGTCCTTTCCCTCACGAAGCCTACATGGCGCTGGAACTGGTCTCTGGCGCTCTCGACGGCGTCCACGGGCGCGTCCGATATCCGTCGGCATTTGGGCTCTGAAGACGAACTCTTAAGCGAGTCCATCGCCAACGCTGAGGAGCATGGTAGTCCCTACTCTTTGGCATCGGGATCAAACAGACCAGGTACACCAACCTGATACCCCCTGGGCAGACCCAGATAGTCGTTTACGGCGTACTTATAATCCAGTTCATTTTCGGCGTTCAGCGCCTTCTGTTTGGCCGCTTCGAACTTCTCACGAGCCGCCTTAAGTTTTGTGGATGACTCGGCGGCGGCGGCTAGAATCTTCGCCAACGCTCCATGGAGAAGAAAGTCGAGCGCAACCGCGAGTGCCAAGCCGATAGAGCCTTCGATCAAGAAATCGCGAGATGTGCCTTCGGCGAAACCGGCTCCGACAGCGAGGGCAACCGATACCGTTATCGCGCCAATCGTGCCAAAGACTTTATATTTTTCAAGCAAGACGACTATCCAGGGAATGATAAGAAAGGTGGCAATCCCGCCCGCTGCCTTTGCCGCCAGCAATTGGCCATATGACTGTTCGTGCAAAGTGTAGGCCAGCTTCCCCAGAACAAACACCACCACGAGGAGGACAGATACAAGGCTGCCTCTTAGGGTAAGCAGAGAAACTAGACGGAGTCTTGCGGCCCGTCGCTCGCGGATGGCATTGTCTTGCTCGGATCTGGCTGCGCTCTCATTCGCAAGTATTTCAGAGTCTGATCGGTCGTCAGCCATGGCATTCTCCTTTCTCGCCGCTCTACAATGTCGGCGACGAGCGCGCGATCGCCGTGCTGATCTCCTGCTTGATTGAGGTGCCCGAATCCCGGTTACTTCTCACATCTTCAGCGGGCGCTCACCCAATCCATCCCATCCGGTCCCTTCCCGGTGGAAATCTTTCCCGTCATTTCGAGCGTCTTCAGGTCTACCACGCCGACATAATTGTCCGGCGTCGCCCCGAGGTACGCCTTCGACCCATCCGCCGATACGAGAATCCCTGCGATTCCGGTGCCTACCTTGATGCGCTTGATCTCTTTGCGCGACGCCACGTCGATGACGAGCAAATTTCCAGTAGTGAGGTCCGAAATCAGCACGCGTTTCCCGTCCGGCGTAAATTTCAGCCGGTTCGACCGCTTCGCCTCCACCGGAAATGTCTGCGCGACCTTCTTTCCGGCGATGTCAACGATCGACACCGTCCCGTCGCCAGCATTCGCAGCCCAAAGCTCCTTTTCATCTGGCGAAATGTCGAATCCCTCCGAGCCGCGGCCGACCTTGACCACGCTCTGATGCCAGTCTTCGGTATTTCCCGTGCGCTCGAAAATCGAAATCGATCCCGACCCGATGTTCGCGGTGAAAATCATCTTGCCGTCCCGGCTCAGCGCGATCATGTGCGTCCCATCCTGGCCGGTGCCGAGCACCCAATCGACCCGATTGGTCGCCGGATCGTACCTCCCGACCGTCTTGGTGCCTTCGCAGGTGAAATACACCTTGCCATCCGCCGCGAAGAGGCCATGCGGCCGCGTCTGGGGCGCCAGATCGACGCGGTGAATCTCCTGATACGTCGCGATGTCGATCACCGATAGCGTATGACCAGGCGCCTGCCCCGTTCCGTAATTGCTCGCCACCGCGAGCTTGCCGTCGGTGGTCGAAACAACTTCATGGGGTCCGTCGCCGGTCGGCCCTTTGCCGAGAATCTTCTGCGTCGCCGGATCGATCACCGCAACGTTGCCCTCTTTGTTGAGCACCAGCAGTTGCGCCGCCGCGCCCGAAGCAAAAATCAACGCCAGAATTTTCACGCCATTCATACTCACTCCTTGCGTTCACTCGTCCTCCCTAGATCATAAAGCTTTCCGGCCTGGGACTTGAATGTTGCCGCGAGGTTCCAGGTCCACGGATCTTTCCTTTTCTCTCGAACGGTAATTTCGCGAGCTTGGTGCCGCCTAAGACGGAATGCGGGCGTTGGTTGCGGCATGGACCGGCCTCCACGAATTCTCAAAACGGCAAGGACGAACCTTAGTATGTGCTCTCTAAGAACTAAGTTGGAAGAGAAGCAAGCGGCGGCGGAGTTGGCGTATCGCAATGCAGTTTCACTCATGAAGCAAACGCGCGGGAAAGAGTTCGAACGGGCTTGGCGGCTCGCCGAGCTTCGGCGTCAGTCTTTCCAACGGGCGAATCAAGCGCTGCAGGATCACGATCAAGAGCACCTGTGCCGTGCTCGCGAAGCCGTTGCGGCCGGGTACTAAGCCACTCGTTTGCAACCAAGCGCTGAGAAGCTCATGGCTCCAGATCGATCCGGTACGCCATCAGAAACTCAAGCACGTCGCTTGCTTCCGCCATGTCCTTCGCAGTGAAGCGGAGCGTGTGGGAATCCACGCGGGTGAATACTTGCGTGAGATAAGAAGCCGCTTCCACCGGGGTGATGCTCTTGAATGAGATGGTCACGGCGACCGGACTCGTAACCCGGTACGGTTTTCGTTCGGCCAGCCGTTTCGTTGCCGCCGCCGCTTTTTCGCGGATGAGCTTCTGCGCTGCGTCCGGTGTCAGCGTCTCCGCCGCATGAAAGCCCAACGTGTGCTTCGTCTCCACCGCTTCAACATCGCCGATCGCTGCCCGGATTTCCGTAATCGCGGCGTTGTCTCCCGACGCGAAGATCACAGGAACATTGAATTGGCCGGCGATTGCCGCATTCCAGGCCCCTTCCGTGACCGGCGTGCCGTTCAGAGTGACGCGTGTGAAGCGGGCGCTTGAAAAGGTATGCGCGCGTACTCCGGCCGTATTAGTCGTCGAGGCGTGGTACCCGACGAACATGGCCGCATCGAAGCTTGCGTCGAGTCCGCCCATCATGCCCAGATGCCGGGGCGAGCCGCGGACGATCCGGACATCCGGTGGAAACTGCTCGACGAGGAGATTTTGCTCGTTCCCATGCGCGTCGGTGACGACAATTTCGGTGGCGCCGCTTTGTTTTGCACCTTCGACCGCAGCCAATGCCTCGGCGGTCATGAACCGGCGAAAGCGCTCGTATTCGAAAGAGCTGGGCGACAACTGGTCCGCCGAGACCACGCCGGCGACTCCTTCCATGTCGACTGAGATCAGTACTTTCAGCTTGCGCGGCTGCTGGCCGTTCAGCGTTGGGATCGCCGCGAGCATAATAGCGAAGATGAGAGCGGTACGCATGGTTCGCCCAGTATACATCGGGGAACGATCTTAACCCTGCCCCGAGCACTGGCGGTTTGTGAGCAGGAGTTCAGGGGCGTGTTCGGAGTATCTTCCAGGCTTGGACCAGTTCCTGAATCAGACGCGGCGAGGGCAGCCGCATCACGTACCGGCAAGCGTTGTGCGTCGCCTTGTAGAAAATCTCCAGTTCATGGCGCGGCATCGCTTCCAATTTACGGCGCAGCTCCAGCAGTTCGGAAGCGGTGAACTGCTCCTCGGAGGGCGCATTCGGTCGCCGGGCCATGACGAACGGCATGGTATCACACTTCGCCATATGTTCGCCTATCGGGTGGCCCGCCAGCAGCGCCTTGTTACGACGGCCACAACTGGTAGACAAATTGGAATCGGATCGCGAACCCAAAGACGGTTTCCCGGCCATGGTGCGCTTTTCGTAACTTAATAATACTCTTCTATTCGAAAGGCCACGCCGAATTGCGGCTGAAGCCCTTCCCGTACGACGCGAATCACTCGTACTCGGCAGTTTAGGCACAGTTCGTCTTCTAGAACAGAGCGCCACTGGTTGCCCGCCAAGAGTATTTCGCACTCCAGCCGGTCATCCGGCGTAAATGGCTGCTCCATAAGACAGTAGAAGCTGTCGCAGCTTATATTTTCTGTTCTCGTTTCGATTCGGGCCAGCTCTCCTGATCGAAACAAAACCACGGGAAGTGCCAACTTCATGCGCGGATGAGAGCGGCGATCGTGGCCGGTTTGCGGACTAGGCATCGGCCCAGCCTATTGGTTCGCTTTGGACAGTTTTCGCTAACATCTACCGTCCTCATGGGCACGTGATACGCCAGGTGAAAAGGCGCGCGACTCCTTGATTTCCCGTGCGTTGATGTTACGGCGCAGCAAGTATTACGGGGCCGGATGCACGCACCTTTACGAAACGTCCCTCAAAAACGTTACAGAAACTCCTGCGGCAAAATGACTGCTCCCGTGGAACGTTACGAGCAATGTATCATTCTTGTCCTGCCGAGCTACTGCACCGCGATGAGTGCGCCGGGGGACGTCGGATACAACTTATAGTTGCAAACGATCGGGTTGTCTCCGCTGGGTGTCTGAGGCGGCACCGCAAGGTTCAATTGGTATAATCCGGGGCTGATTAAAGCGAGCGCCTCCGAACTCGGCGCGACCTGCACTCCCGAAATCCAGCACTCCGGCGCGCCGGGCATTGAACCAGACTGCGTCGCGGATCCCGCCACCGGAGCAGCGCCGCTCGGCAGACCCATCCCGTAAAGCACCAGGATGATCGTTTCTCCCGCTTTGGCGGGCGTTGACGCTCCGGGGAACAGGCTGGTTGGGCCCAGCAGGCTGAAATCCAGATGCCGCGCCACCACGTGCCCCGCAACGTCGAACAACGGGAACGTCGGCGACAGGCCGTTATTCAACACCGTGAACGGGGCGCTCGCGACCCCGTTGTTGGTGACCACTACCTGCACCGGATACAGCGACGATGAGGTGTTCACCGGCGAGAGAACGTTAATCTGGTCCGAGGTACAGGCGGTATCGGTGGTCGCGCTGCAATAGAAGTAAATGTATCCGGGTTGCCCGTCAATTGTGACGCTGATGGGGCCCAGCTGCGTCGGCATCATGCCCTGGTTGAAACTTGCCGCGGTGCTCCATGTGACGCCGCCGGCCGGAGTGTTGGCGGGCGCGAGATTGGTCCCGTTGATCTGCAACCAGGTGTTATCCGCGATCGACGATGCGCCGAACGCGGTCTTTACCGAAGTAATGACGGGTGCGCCGGGGGCCGCGGTGGTGATCGTGCCGGAGCCTTGCACCATGTTCGCCCCGGCGCTGTTTTGACCAATGGTGAGTGTGAATGACCCAGTAGCGCCTGCGAACGCTCCCGTCCCCCCGGAGACCGTCTCCGTGATGGTGTCCCCGAGATTGTTGAAACCCGTGGGAGTGAAAATGTTGATGCTGTCCGTGGCGCTCAGGGGAATGGTGCCAAAGCCTATCTTCGGTTGTGGAGGAGAGTTGGTGACGTCCGTTGTGAGCGCTACCGTGACGGGTCCGAACGGCGCGATGGTGCCTGCTACGGTGGTGTTGTTAAATTCCTCCGCGCACTGCAAACAAAACACGCCCCCGTGGAAATTCGTGAGGTTTAACGCCGTTGTCTTGCTTCCCACCGTCACGCTTCCCGAGCCGGTGGTGGTGTACGAGTTGGTGGCGGCCACCGGCGTGAAGTTGAGACTCAGGGAGCCGAACGCGTTCGCGTACGCTCCCGTCCCATCCGTGATGGTGCCGCCTGAAAGGGTCGATTGCGACTCGTTGAAAACGTTCACGTCGTTAGTCATGAAAACGGCGACGATGCTATCGGTCTGGTTGAAGGACAACGTTGCTGTAAACAGGATTGGAGCGATGAGGTTCGCATTGGAGTCGATCGTCGGAGTGCTGCTCATGGAGAGAGTCGCGGGACCGAGCGGGCCGGCGGAACCGGTTTCGACGACGGTGAATGAATTCGGTACGCTGTGCGTCTGGTTCGTCTGCGTGAGGTTCACCGTGATGTTCGTGGTGGTCCCGGGAGGCGTCGTCGTGGTGGTTGACGCGGTGAAGGTTGAGGTTCCCAAGGCTTGGCCGACGGCCCAAGTCATGTTGCCCTTGGTCGTCGGAAAAACTTGCACCGCATGCGACCCACTCGCCACGCCTCCGGTGCCCGTCACCGGCGCCATCACACCAAGTCCATAGCCGGAGAAGACGGTGCCCTCTTGCAGCAATATACCAGTGCCGGTAGCATTATCCAAGACAAGCACGGCATTCATATTGTCAAGCGCCGCAATGGAGGCATTGTAAGTCGATCCAATCACGATCGGGTCGGTAAATGTCGCTGTCCCCAAGCCACCGATGGTCACCGTCGCGGTTCCAGAGTTAAGCAAGGCGCCCGCGAAGGAGCCGGTGCCAGCGGTGATGCCTGACGTGTCTCCCGAGAACGTCACGGTTACCGACGCATTCGTAAACGTCGATGTGCCGAGCGTGCCGGAACCCGTTGATGTGAGTGTGTAAGTGATCGGCGCGGCCTGTAGGATCGAGCCGAACAAGGCAACCGCCGCAATCTTGAGCATCAGCCCCGTCATGAATCCTCCTCCTCAGGACACCCGCTGGCGCGCTGCACGTTGACTGCTACCGGACACCCCGCCGGACTTGCGCCACGCTCGGAGATTGTTGAGGTTTATGTATTGTCCATCAGATGGCACAAAGACGCAAGCTCCCAGGCGAAACGTGAAAAAAACGAAAAAAAACGGGGTCAGAGACCTCAAACCCCGATTCGCTCGGTTTGAACCGGATTGTGAAATCGGGCATTGAGGTCTTTGACCCCACTTCCAAGACTCAGTGGCTGTTTGCCGTGGAGCGCAAGCAGCAGCAAGGTCATGGGCGAGATCGTCGACCGATGACAAGATGGGTCAGTGATTCAGCCCGAGATCGTTCTTCGCGATTTCTGTAATTAGTGCTGCAAAATTCCCTAGGAGCTTGGCCTCAGACTCGGCCCACTCCTCGGTGATCGCTGATGAGGCGACGCGACGTTCGTTGTAATCTCCGAGTGCTGATTCACAATGGGCGCTAGGGAAAATGCATGACAGCGCGTACAGTCTGCCAAATTTCCCGGCCTGATCGCGGAGTTTCTCAAGTGCGCTCTTGTTTGATTGGCCCGTGCGGAGAGCGACGATCAAATCCGCATAACCGATCTGACTTTCGTGGATATATGTTAGGAGGTCCGCGTAAAACTCTCGCTTTTGATTCCAGTGCATCTGGCGGGTCCAAAGATCGCCAGAAAGTTTCGCCTCGATTTCCTTCTGCGTAATCGTAACGGAGCGCACCTCGGCCAGAATCGTTTCCAAGTCCTCTTTCCGCGCCAGGTTCTTGCCTTTCTCACCCGCGTAGGCTTGGCTCCACGGTTTCCAAAACCAGAGCACGAGCAGCGTAAGCCCGGCCGTCGCAATGTCGTTAACCCAGTTGAAGTCCAAGGCTCCCCCTATCGGCGCGATTCTAACGCAGCGGACACAGAACTTGCCCGCGTTCGGCTATTTCGGCGACTGTTTTCGGATAGGCTGGTTACCATGCCGACCACACCGGATAGCAAGACCGAAAAAGCCCTGGACGCAATCGAGAGAATCCGTCGCGCCGTGTGCGAGGGGCACCGGACTGGCTTCAACGACGAAATGCGAATCATTGACGCCAACGCTCCTAGGCGCGCCCGCGAGAAAATTCTTTCGCTCGCGGGCTGGCTCGATGTTCTGTTCAGCGCGAAGAAGCATCAGAAGTATGGGAAGGGCATCGCGGGGCGAGAGTTCGCTCGGCAACAAGCGTTCGCGGATCTGGCGAGGCTCAGCAGCATTGTCAGGGTCGGGGAAGCCGAGGACGAACCCGAGGGCGGCTGATTCCGAGGAAAGTATCACCCGCAGTATCACCCGGACCATTACGCGTGATCGCATAAGTCCTTTATTTTTAGTGGTGAGCGCGGTAGGAATCGAACCTACAACCTACTGATTAAGAGTCAGTTGCTCTGCCAGTTGAGCTACGCGCCCCTTGTTGGTGTCGCACAAAATCGGAGGGGAAGGACCGCTTGCCCTCCTATTGTATACTCGCTCGAACGCTCACACAAGCATTGTCGCCACTTCCACCGTGGACCGATAGCCTTCAATCACCACGATGCCGCTGTCGGTGACGTGATACAGCTCGCGGTCGCGGTCGAGATCGTAGCCGATCGCGCCGTCCTCCGGCACGCGGACGTTTTTGTCGAGAATCGCGCGCCGCACACGCGCGCGGCGGCCAACGTCGACGTTGTCGAACAGGATCGAATCTTCCACCAATGCGCCCGAATGCACGCGGACGCCGCGTCCCAGTACTGAATTGCGGACCATCCCACCGGACAGAATGGTTCCTCCGGCGACGATGGAATCGATTGCCTGACCGCGCCGGCCCTGCTGGTCGAAAATAAATTTCGCCGGTGCGTCCGAGTATCCCGCGGTGCGCAACGGCCATTGCCGATTGTACAGATTCAGCGCGGGCGTGACCGCACGCAGGTCCATGTTCGCCTCAAAGTAGGCATCGATCGTTCCCACATCGCGCCAATACGGTTCCTGCGAGGGCGGATCGCCAGGGATGCGGTTGGTTTGAAAATCGTAAGCGAACATGTCGGTGCGGCCCACCAGCGACGGCAGAATGTCGCGGCCGAAATCGTGCGAACTCTCCTCATTTTGCGCGTCGGCGTACAATTCGCGCAGCAGCAGGTTAGTGGAAAAAATGTAGTTGCCCATGGATGCGTAGACACGCTCCGGATCGTCGGGCATCGTGGGAGCGTCGGAGCGCTTTTCGTGAAATCCGATGACGCTGCCGTCGGGGGCGGTCTCGATCACGCCGAATTCGACCGCTTCGTCTTTAGGAACGGGGATCGCGGCGACCGTCGCCTGGGCGCGCTTATGCATGTGAAATTCGAGCATCTCCCGTATGTTCATGCGGTAAATGTGATCGGCGCCGAAAATGACCACGAAGTGCGGATCGGCCTGCTCGATCAGGTTGATGTTCTGGTAAATCGCATCGGCGGTGCCGCGAAACCAATCCTCGCCGGGCGAGCGCATCTGCGCGGGCACGGGAATGATGAAGTGCTGCTTCAGAAGGCTGCTCGCTTCCCACCCGTCGCGAAGATGTTGCAGCAGGCTCTGGCTCTTGAACTGGATCAACACGTAGGAGGAAAAAATCCCGGAGTTGATCAGGTTGCTGAGCACGAAGTCGATAATGCGGTATCGGCCTCCGAACGGGACTGCGGGTTTGGCGCGCTCCTTGGTCAGAGGATACAGCCGGGTACCTTTCCCGCCGGCGAGGACGAAAGCCAGGACGCGAACTTGCACGCGCCTATTGTTGCAAGCCTAGCGGGGTCTAAGCAATAGCCACGGCCGGCAACCCGTTTCAGACGGCGTCCGTCGATAATAGAAGCAACCCAAGTGGAACGCGAACAGATACTGGCGCGGGTGCGCGAAAGGATTGTGCGGTTCGCGGCATCCAGATTATCGAGGGACGCGGCCGAGGACCTGGCGCAGGAAGTTCTGCTGGTGTTGCATGAAAGATACGCGGCGCTGGATCGAGTTGAGGACCTGCTGCCCGTTTCGCTCGAGATTGCCCGCTTCAAGATTTTGAGCACCCGCCGGAAAATCGTGCGGCGCGGCGAGAACACGCAAGTATCGGTCGACGATCTGCCGTTGGCGGGCGCTGGCGCCGATCCCTACGATCAAGCCGAGCGGCGGGAGCGTCTGGACCGCTTGGAATCCGTCGTCAAAGAATTGGGCGAGCGGTGCCGTGAGTTGTTACGCCTGAAACTGGAGGGGTACACGTTTCCCGAAATCCAGAAACGGCTGGGAGTGTCGGCGCTGAATACGCTTTACACTTGGGATTTCCGCTGCCGGAAGCAGATACTCGAAAAGCTCGGGGGCGAATGGGAGAAGAGCGAGTGACGCGCGACGAGATTCGCAACCTGATCGGCGGCTACGCTACCGGCTCGCTCAGTGAGGCGGAAAAGAAAACGCTGTTTGAAGCGGCGCTCGACGATCAGGAAATGTTCGATGAACTGGTCCGGGAGCAGGCTTTGAAGGAGTTGCTCGATCAGCCCGGAGCCAAGCAGCGGCTGATCGCGGCGCTGGAGCCTGCGCGGCGCCGCGGATTCGCGTGGGGCCGGTGGGCATGGGCCACAGCTTTGGCGATGATCGCGCTGGCGGTGGGCCTGACGAGCTGGATGCTGCTCCGCACGCCCAAGCCTGTGCAGATCGCGACCGTACAGGTACCACTCGCGCCGGCGAATCCCCCTTTACCGGTCGGCGCACCGCCGCGCGCCTCGGGCGGAACGGGTGAAGAAAACCAAAGCGCGACCGGCGGAGGAGGATCGGAAGGACGCGAATGAGCCGGTGCTGAAGAAAGACGAGTCTTCGTCGCCTGTGGCCGAGTCAAAAGCCGAGGCCGCGCCGCCGCCTCCTGCTCCGCAACAAAAGCAGCAACCGCCAGAGCCGCAACAGCCACAGCCACAACCACAACAACAGCCACAACAACAGCAGAAAACATCGACGCAGGACCAGGTGCAAGTACAGGCTCAGTCGGCACAGGCCGGACTCCGCGACACTGGCACCTCGGCGAGGACCGTCGGTGGCTTGGCAGGCCGAGCGTTGATGGCCCCTTCGCTTGCCAAAGTCGCCAATCTCTTCGGCTTCGATTATCGGTACGAACCCGGCTCTCTGATCATTAAAACTACGGCTGCCGGCACCTTGACCGTATCCGGCGCGACTTGCCTTACCTGCGACGATTTCACCGGGTTGCAAACCACGCATGTCGAAAAAAATGCGACCACGGGCATTCCCGTGAACGCGCAGTATGCGGTTCTCGCGATCACGTTTTCCACTCAAAGTGACTCTGAAAAACGACCTGCGACGGCCCAATTCACTCGAACGGATCACGCGGGCGCTATAACGGATCCGAATCCGTCCCCCAACTCCAAGATCGTGCTGCGGCTGGAGCTTCGGTAGTCGATTTTACTGCACTTGCCCGCTTGCGAACGCTTCAACGAAGGCGCGCTCAACCGGCCATGTTCCCGTGACGCGAGTGCCTTGCTGCTCGAATTTTCCGCCCACCAGCACCGAGCTCAAGTCACGCGCATTCGGCGTCATATGGTCGCGAGCCAGCATCTTCTGAAGCAGGTCCGTCGTGGCCGTCAACTGATTCGCCACGGCCGCGGCGGCCTCCGCATTGGCGCAAGTAATCTCAATGCGAATCTGCAGCCGCTCCGCCATCGGCCCGATCGCGAACACTACGTGCTGCGCCTGCGCGAGTGGGCTGAAAAACGCGTGCGTGCCTTCGGGCATATTCTTCACGTCGCTGAAGACGAACGAAGGCGCGGAAATCCACACCGGCTCCGGCGGGAGCTGCGGTGGAGTCTTCCACTGGTTGGGACCAATCATGTCGCTGCCGCGCTCGTCGGGCGAAACCGCCAGCGCAAGAACGTCAGACCGCAGCGGATAAAACGAGATGCGGCGTTCGGGCGTGCTTCCGGGCATGGTGCAGATCGCGTTCCGGCAGGAACCGCCCTGCGACCGCACATAATCCGTCAGCTTTCTCCATTCGAAGCGTCCACGCACGGTGAAATACGACCCGCCGTGCCAGAACGCCGCGGCCACGGCGTCGAGGTCGGTGCGGTAGTCGAAGCCAGTCTGATCGACGAACTTCCGGTAGTCCGGTTCCTCCTCCGTCTTCGATCCAGCCAACAGATCGAGAATGCCGCTGCTGCGCAACGCATCGAAATCCAGATACACGTGCGTGGCCTGCTCCGGAGGCAGGCATTCAATCAGCGCGGTGGCGTCGAATCGTCGCGACGCGCTGCGCCAGTGCGCGAACAAAACCACGCCGCCGCACAAAACTATCACCGCCGCGGCGAGCTGCCACGGCTGAATCCGGGTTTTCATTCCCAACGTCGATTATACGGGATCGATCAATTCCGGCTACGGACGTTGTGCCCGTTAACGTGCCGCGGCGACCTCTGCCATTCGCGAGCGCTCCCATAGCTTGAGGTACGGCGAAAGATCCTGCATCATGGCTGCGAATTGTTTCGGGTCCAGCGACTGCGCGCCGTCGCTCAAAGCTTTTTCCGGCGCGGGATGTACTTCGACCAGCAAGCCGTCAGCGCCGATGGCCACCGCCGCACGAGAAAGCGCGGGCACGAGGCTGCGTTTCCCGGTGGCATGGCTCGGATCGAGAATCACGGGAAGATGCGTCAACTCATCCAGCGCGGCGATGGCCGCCAGATCGCAAGTATTGCGCGTGGCCGTTTCGAACGTGCGAATCCCGCGCTCGCACAACATCACCTGCGGATTCCCGTGCGCGACGATATATTCCGCGCTCATCAGCAGCTCCTTAATAGTCGAGCTCATGCCGCGTTTCAGCAGCACCGGGCGCCCGCATCGGCCCAGCGTTTTCAGCAGCGCAAAGTTCTGCATGTTGCGAGCGCCGATCTGCAAAATATCCGCGTACTCCGCGACCAGATTTACGTCGCCGTCGCTCATCACTTCCGTGATGATCCCAAGCCCGGTCGCCCGGCGCGCCTGATCAAGCAGTTTCAATCCTTCGACCGCGAGGCCCTGAAAGTCGTATGGCGAGGTTCGCGGCTTGAACGCTCCGCCGCGCAGGAATTTCGCTCCCGCGCGGGCGACAATCTCGGCCGACTCGAGAATCTGCCGCTCGTTTTCGACAGAGCAAGGCCCCGCCATGACCACGAATTCGCTGCCGCCGAATGTGACGCCGCGAACCGTGATTTCAGTTTTGTTCGGGCGAAACTCGCGGCTGACGAACTTATATGGCGCTGAAATCCGCACCGCCTTTTCGACGCCGGGTGTCGCTTCCAGCGATTCCAGGCACGCCGTGACATCACCGACGCCGACCACGCCGATCACGACGCGCTCCTCGCCCTCAATCGAGTGAACCTTGTATCCAAACTCCTCAATTCGCCGGCGCACAGTCGCGACCTCCTCTTTAGTGGCATGCAGTTTCATGGAAATGATCATGCGTGAACTCCTCTCCAAAAACAAAAAACCCACTCTTTCGAGTGGGTCGGATTTTACTAGAATTCGTTTGCGCTCAGCCCACTCGTTGCGATTTAGGGAGTAAAGTACCAATACCAAAATCGAAACGAGTTGGCGGAGCCGGAAAGCATGAAGCAATCAGGATAACATCTATGAATGCGCGCCGCCATCGTGTTCCCAGTGATTGCGGCCGTCGTCATCGCCTTACGCCTGTTTCATTCCTCGGTGCTGTGGGCCGACGATTATCTGCCGCTGGCCGCCGCGATGCAGGTGGCGCATGGCAAGGCGCTATATAACGAGGTCTGGTTCGATAAGCCGCCGCTGGTCGCCTGGGTGTATTTGCTGTGGGGCGCGCGCGCCGGAGTGCTGCTGCGACTGGCAGGCGCTGCGTATGTGATGGCGGTCGCCGCAGTCGCCTGGCAATTCGCGCGCGCGAAATGGAGCGAGACGCGAAGGCCTGCTCGCCGCGATGCTTCGCCGCATTTTTTCTGACCTTCGGCGTCGCGTCAGCGGTGATCCCGCTGGCCTCCGACATGCTGCTGATTCTTCCTCACTTCGCCGCGATCTATTTCGCATGGCGCGGGCGGCCGTTCTGGAGCGGGGTCGCGGCGGGCGTCGGATTGCTGTGCAGCTCGAAGGCGATCTTCGTTTTGGCCGCGTGCGCTCTATGGCAGTGGCGGCCGCGCCCGCGCTTGCTCGCGGGATTCGCGCTGCCGAACGCGCTGGCGCTCGGCTGGATGTGGATCCACGGCTCTGCTGGCGAATACTACCGGCAAGTGTGGCAATGGGGATCGATTTACGCCGCGAACACCTTCGTCGAAAATCCGCTGACGGAAGGCCTGAAGCGCACCGCGGGCTGGATCGGGTTTCAAGCGGCGCTGGTCGTTGGCGCGATCGTCGCCCTCAGCCGCGATCGCGAATGGAGATTGGCCGCGTGGATCGCGCTCTCATTCGCCGGAGTCATCCTCGGTCTGCGATTTTTCCCGCGCTACTATTTTCTGCTGCTTCCTCCGATGACCATCGCGGCAGCACGCGGATGGGGTCTCCTGGGCAAACGCTGGCTGCTAATCGCGCTGCCTCGCGATTCCGTTGATCCGATTCGGTCCGTCGTATTTCACGCTGTGCCCATTCGTCGCGACCTCGCCATCGATCGCGACAGCCGCGCCGCCGCGGCGAAACTTCGCGAGCTCGCCCGGCCCGGCGACACGCTCTTCGTGTGGGGATTCCGTCCCGACATCTTCATCGATTCCGGCCTGCCCGCGGGCACGCGATTTCTCGAAAGCCAGCCGATCTCAGGCGTGCTGGCCGATCGTCATCTCTCTTCAAGTGCAGCAATCGCTCCCGAGTTCACAGCGCCCAATCGCGCCGAGCTGATCGCGTCCCGGCCAACCTGGGTCGTCGATGGCCTGGGTCCCTATAATCCTGCGCTCGCGCTCGACCGGCAGGCGTACCTGTCGAGCTGGCTCGCGCAACTACGTTGAAGTCTCGCGCACCGGCTTTTCGATTCTGTACCGCTTGCGATAAACTCAATCGATCTGTTTATGCGTCTGCTTTTCTCGACCTCTGTCTGTGTCTCGCGGCTTGCAGCCGGACCCCCGAGCAGATCTCTGACCATCGCCGTCAACGCGGGCGTCGAAGGCACGGCGCTGAAGACCGCGGCGAAGGAATGGGGCTCAGCGCACGGAGTGCACATCGAAGTGGTCGAGCTGCCGTACGCGAATCTGTTCGAAAAAGAACAGCTCGACCTGACCAGCCATACCGGCGCCTACGATGTCATCATGCTGGACGATCCGTGGTTTCCGCGCATGGTGCAGGGCGGCAGTCTCGCGCCGCTTCCGCGCGAGCCGGACGCCGATTTCGTCACCGACCTGCGCCGACGTCTGCCGCAATCCCTATCGCACCGGCGCGTATCTACGCGCTGCCCTACGTGGGAAATTCGCAACTGTTTTTCTATCGCCGGGATCTGTTCGCCAAGTACCGTTTCCCCGCGCCGAATACCTGGCAGGAGGTGCTGAGCGCGGCGCAGAAAATCGGCGCGGGGGAAAAGATGTACGGCTACGTGATGCGCGCCGCGCCCGGAAACGCCGTGGTCGCCGATTTCATGCCGCTGCTGTGGGCCTTCGGCGGCGACGTGCTCGACGCTTCCGGCAAGCCGGTGTGCGATTCGCCCGCCGCCATCGAAGCGCTGCGATTCATGCTCGAGCTGGGAAAATATTCGCCGCCCGGATACGCGGGATTCAACGCCGATGAAGTTTCCGCGCACCTGCTGCAATCGACCGCCGTGATGAGCATCAACTGGCCCGCCTGGATCGCCGCCATGGACGATCCTTCAAAATCGAAAGTCGTGGGGAAAATCGATTTCATTCCCATGCCCTCCGGCGCGCGCTCCCGGAGTCGGCGAATTGGGCACGTGGCTGGTCGCTGTTCCAGCGGCTTCGAAACACAGCGCCGATGCGTTCGATTTCATCTATTGGGCCACCGAGGCCGCGCAGATGAAGCAGGCCGCGCTGCGCGGCAATCCTCCGACGCGCCGCAGCGTATTTCGAATCCCCCGATCTGATCGCGAAGTTCCGGGCGTTTCCCGCGCAGCTCGCCGTCGCTCGAATCGGCGCGCCCCCGCCCGCGCACGCGCGTTGTGGAACGAAATCGAGAACACGTTCGGCATCTATCTTTCGAAGGCCAATGCCGGCGCGATGGACGCCTGCCGCCGCGATGCGAGCCGCCGCGAACTGAAATCGCGAAAAATTCGTCGAGCGGAGCGCAATGAAGCGCCCGCCGCATTCCGGAAGGATTCTGGTGGGTTCTGCCGGCGCTGGTGGTCCTGGTTGCGCTTTCGATTTATCCGCTGATCTATCGATCAAAGTCAGCTGACGGACGCCTGGCGGTTATCCGGCGGCAACTTTTCGCGGTTGTTCAGCGATCGTCGTGTTCGCTGCCGCGGCGTGCAGACTATCGTGTTGACGCGCGGCCGCGCTGACGGTCGAATTCCTGCTGGGCCTGGCGCTGGCCCTGCTGATCGATTCGCTCGCCCGCGGCCGGGCATTTTTTCGCGCCGGATTCCTGGTGCCGATGCTGCTGCCGCCGGTGGTCGCGGCCGTCGCCTGGCGGCTGATCTACAATCCGCAATTCGGCATGTTGAACGGCACTGCTGCGCCAGCTCGGCTTCAACACCGCGTGGTCTTACCTGGACCAGCGGGCAAAACTCGGCGCTCGCGTCCGTGATCCTGGTCGACGTCTGGGAGTGGACGCCGTTTCTGTTCCTGCTGCTCTCCGCCGGATTGCAGGCGATCCCGCCGGAGCCGCTCGAAGCCGCGCGCATCGATGGCGCCAGCGCCTGGCAGATCTTTCGCGACGTGACTCTGCCGCTGCTGAAGCCGACCATCCTGCTCGCGCTTCTGCTGCGCGGCCATGGACCTGGTGCGCATCTTCGACCAGATTTTCATTCTGACCCAAGGCGGCCCGGCACGGCCACCGAAACCGTGAGCCTGTACATTTACCGCACGGCGTTTCGATTTTCGAACTTCGGCTATGCCGCCGCGATGTCCTTCGTGCTGCTCGCCGCGACCATGCTGTTCTCGCGCGGCCTGATGCGATGTGATGAGGAGCCGATGAAGACGGCTTTGAAATATGTCGCGGCGTTCGTCGCGTTGCTCGTCGCGCATCGCCCCGGTCTACTGGCTGATCACGATTTCCTTGAAGCGCGAAGTCGACCAGTTCGCCTACCCGCCGCAGTGGGTCGGATTCGTCGTCACGTTGCGAGCATTATCAGCGAAGCCTTCGGCGGCGGCTCCTTCAGCGCGTATTTTCTCAATTCCGTCCTGCTCGCCGCGATTTCGACCTCGGCGGCGCTGCTGATCGGCGTTCCCGCCGCCTATGGCCTCGCCCGATTCGAATGGCCCGCGCAATTGGGGCGATCGCATCGGCGACTGGATTCTCTCCACCCGCATGCTGCCGCCCATCGTGACCATCGTTCCGTTGTTTCTGATGCTGCGCGAAGCCCGGCTGCTGAATTCGCTCGTCGGCTTGTCCATCGTCTACACCGCGTTCAACCTGCCATTCGTGGTCTGGATGATGCGCGGATTTTTCGACGAAGTGCCGCGCGAGATCGAGGAAGCCGCCATGCTCGACGGCGAATCGCGCGTGGGCGCGCTGTTGCGCATCGTACTGCCGCTGGTGAAGCCCGGTCTCGCCGCGACCGCCGTCTTCTGCCTGGTGGTCGCGTGGAACGAATTTTTGTTCGCGCTGATTCTGACGCAGACCGAATCCGCGATGACGCTGCCGGTCGGAATCGCCTCGCGCGTCACGCAATACGAAATCAAATGGGGCGCGATGAGCGCCGCCGGCGTGGTAGCGATGCTGCCCGTTCTGGTTTTCGCCTCGGCCGCGCAAAAATACCTGGTGCGCGGGCTATCGCTGGGAGCGGTGAAAGGCTGAGCATGCCCCTGGAGCTCACCGGCATCACCAAGCAATTCGGCGCGCGCGAAGCCGTCAGCCGAGTTTCTCTCGAGCGCCGAAGATGGCGAATTCGTGGTCCTGCTGGGCCCCTCCGGCTGCGGCAAATCCACGTTGCTGCGGATCATCGCCGGCCTCGAAATCTCGGATGAGGGCTCCATCCGCCTGGCCGGCGCCGACATCACGCAGCGCGAGGCGCGCGACCGCGATATCGCGATGGTGTTTCAGAGCTACGCCCTTTATCCGCACATGACCATCGCGCAGAACATCGGCTATCCGCTGCGCGTCCGCAAGCGCCCGCCGCCGAGATCGACGCCGAAGTGAAGAATGTGGCCGCGCGTCTCGGGCTGACCAGCCTGCTCGCGAATCTTCCGCGCCAGCTTTCCGGAGGCGAGCGGCAGCGCGTCGCCCTGGCTCGCGCCATCATCCGCCGTCCGAAAGCGTTCTTGATGGATGAACCGCTCTCGAATCTCGACGCCCGCCTGCGCGTCGAAATGCGCGCCGAGCTGAAGCACCTGCAGCACGAGCTGCGCATCGTGACGATCTACGTCACGCACGATCAGGCCGAAGCGATGACGCTCGCGCACCGCATCGCCGTAATGCGCGATGGAAAAATCCAGCAGTACGACACGCCATCGAATGTGTATCATCGCCCCGCGAACACGTTCGTCGCGCAATTCGTCGGCAGCCCGTCGATGAATCTGATCGAAAAACCCGACGGCATTCTCGGCGTACGGCCCGAAGACGTTCAGCTATCGCAGGTCGAACAGCCCGGATTGGTCCCCGGCGCGTGTTTACGTCACCGAGGAAATGGGCAATGAGACGATCGTGATCATTTCAGACGGGTCAACGAACATCACCGCTCGCGCCCCCGCCGGCATGAAGCTCGATTTCGATGCACGAATCTGGTATCGCTTCCGACCTGAAAAGCTCCACTGGTTTGACCCTTCCACGCGCTCGCGCAGGATCGAATAAATTTTTCCTTGACAGTCGGGCGATATACAGCTTAGGATATATCGTACGATACATCGACAGGAGGTACATACATGCGAAGACCTAGTATTATCTATGGGATAAAGGTCGATAAGACTGGATTCCAGTTTGGCAAGATCCCTGCTGTCAAGCTCTCCCAGGACGCTAACGACTGGAAAGCCTGGGCCGCCATGGCTTCCGGTCAAAGCGCCAAATTCTTCGAAGCGGGCGAGTTACGCCTGGCGATCTTGTCCCTTCTCGAGGAAGGGTCCAAACACGGCTACCAGCTCATGAAGGAAATGCAGGAGCGCTCTGGCGGTTTGTATCGAGCCAGCGCCGGCAGCGTCTATCCGACCCTCCAACAGCTCGAAGACGAAGGCATGATCGCGTCGGAGCGGAAGGAAGGCCGCCGTGTTTACAGCCTTACTCCGCTTGGCCGGGCCGAGCTCGAACGCGATCCCGACGCCGTGCGCCGAATCTGGGATCGTGCCGAGTGCTTCGAGGATTGGGGCCAGTGGGGCCCGGCCGCCTACGCGATCAGCGGGCGTCTGGCCGCGATCATCAAATCGGCTCTGCGCGCCGCCCAATGGGCGGGGAGCGATGAAGATCGCCAGCAGCAGTTGCGCGACATCATGCGCGCCTTCTGCGAAGATCTTGACGATTTATCCAAAGAGCCCTCCAAGCCGGAGAGCAAGTAAATGGGCGTCGGCATTCGAACCAAAGATCTTCGCAAAATCTACACGTCTCCTCCGCCCATGGCCGCTGCCGGAGCCGCATTTGGCGGAGGCTTCAAGAAGCGATCTAAGCTGCCGAAAGCTGAAATCGTCGCGCTGAACGGCGTGTCGCTCGAAGTCGCTCCGGGCGAGATTTTCGGATTGCTGGGGCCGAACGGGGCGGGGAAGTCGACCACGGTGGGAATTCTCACCACGCGCGTCCGCCCCACCAGCGGCGAAGCCTTGATCGGATCGTTCGACGTGTGGCGCGAACAAGTGAGTGCCAAGCGCCTGATCGGCGTCGTGCAGCAGCGGCCGAATCTGGACTTCGCATTGACCGCGCGCGAAATCCTGATGTTTCACGGCGCGTATTTCGGCATGTCGTCCGCGGATCGCCATCGCCGTTCGAGCGAGCTTCTCGATCAGTTCCAGCTCACGCCCCGCGCCGATGACCTTACGCGCGGCTTTTCCGGCGGCATGATGCAGCGCCTCTCCGTCGCCCGCGCGCTGATGCACGATCCACAAGTCTTGTTCCTCGACGAACCCTCCACCGGCCTCGATCCGCAGACCCGGCTGCTGCTCTGGGGCATCATTCGCGAGTACAACCAGCTCGGCAAGACGATTCTCATTACCACGCACAACATGGAAGAAGCCGATGAGCTGTGCCATCGCGTCGCCATCATCGATCACGGCCAAGTGATCGCTCTCGGAACGCCGGCGGAGCTGAAAACTTCGATCCCCGGCGGCTACGTGTTGCAATTGCGATTCAGCGCTTCCTCCGACGGACTGATCGATCGATTGAAGCAGTTGCCCGGCGTCACCGAAGTACGCCAGAACGGCGCCGGAACCGATGTCTACGCCGATCGAGGAGGCCCGCTGATTCCGGCCATCGTCGCTGCCGCCGCGGATTCGGGCGCCGAACTGCACGACGTCCACATTTCCGAGCCGAGCCTGGAAAATCTGTTCCTGCATCACACCGGAAGGAGCCTGCGTCAATGAACTGGAAAACGTTCTTCGCCCTGTTCGCTCGCGACGTCCACGTGGCGCGCCGCAACGCGATCACCATGATCATTCAGACCATGTTGCAGCCGCTGATGTTCGTATTTATCTTCGGCCAGGTGCTGATCCGCAGCGGCATGATGGCTTCGAGCTACAAGGGAATGCTGCTGCCCGGAATCATCGCCATCGCCATGACCATGACTGGCGTGCAAGCCGTTGCGATGCCGGTGCTGGCCGAGTTTCAGTTCACCCGCGAAATCGAGGACCGGCTGCTTTCGCCGATCCGCACCGAGTGGGTGGCGATCGAGAAAATCCTGGCCGGAATGTTGCAAGCCCTGATCTCGGGAGCGGTGGTTGCGCTGCCCGCGCGATTCCTGCTCGGCTCAGACCTGGGTCTGAGCACAGATCATTTGGGCCTGGTCTGCCTGATCGCGGTGATGGTGGCCCTGTTTTCCTCGGCGGGAGGATTAACGCTTGGGTGCAGCGTCGGCCAGACCCAGATCGGCCTGATGTTCAGCGTGGTTCTCGCGCCCATGCTGATGTTCGGGTGCACGTATTACCCCTGGTCGGCGCTCTCCAGTTTCCCGATTCTTCAAAAACTGGTCCTGTTGAATCCGCTGGTCTACGCGAGCGAAGGATTGCGCGGCACGCTCGCTCCGCGATACCCCCACATCTCCACCACGATTGTGATCGCCGTGCTGGCGCTGATCGACATAGGGCTGGTGGCGGCGGGCCTTAACCGGTTCCAGCGGAAAGCGGTCACCTAAGTACCGATCGGCTAGATCCTTCTCTTCATTCGAAAAGTACCGATCCTCCATAGGCGCGGCTCCAGTGCGATTCGTAACATGTTCCCAACATGGCCACCAACGCTGTATGGCAAACTCCCTCTCAACAACCGGCGGGTTTCTCTCCCACCCGCCGGGCTTGTAACCGGCGCGCGTGCATCCCCCAACTGATCGCCGAAGCCGCCGGATTTTGGCCGGATGCAGTCGCGATTTCCGCCGGTTCCGAACGCCTCACTTATTCCGAGATGGAGATTCGCTCCAACCAGCTTGCCGGATACCTGCGCAGCTTAGGCGTTACCCGGGAAGTTCCGGTGGCGGTGTGTCTGGAGAAGCCCCTGGATTACCTGGTCGCCGCGCTGGCCGTGTGGAAAGCGGGCGGAGCCTATATCCCGCTCGATCCCGAATGGCCCGCCGATCTGCGCGAATGGATCATTGGCGATGCTCGCGCGCGCGTATTGGTCGCGCGCGGCGCGTTCGCATCGCGATCGCGTTTCCTGGTCGACCTGGATCTCGATGCGGTTATGATTTCCCGCGAAGACCAATCGTTTCAACTTCCCATCATCAAGCGCGAGCGGCTTGCCTGCGTCCTCTACGATTCTGGCCCGGCCCAGCCCCTGGGCATCGAGCTGACGCATGGAAATCTGCTGAACCTGGCTTTCTGGCACCGCAAAACCTTCGGCGTGACGTGGGCGGACCGCGCCAGCCATGTCGCAAATTTCGCGACGCCTGAATCCCTGCTGGAGCTTTGGCCCGCTCTTGCTGCGGGAGCCGAAGTCGTGGTCCATGCGGCAGGCGCCCCTCTCCTCGATTTCCTGGTTGAGCATCGGATTACGACGGCGTTCCTGCCGTCAACCCTAGCCGAGCCGCTCCTGTCTGCGGAATGGCCGGCCCGCACCGAGCTTCGCGTCCTTCTGACCGGTGGGAACTCGCGACCCTCTAATTCTTCCTTGCCCTTTCGCGTCGTAAACACGTACGGCTCGCCCATGTGCACGATGATCGCGGCTTATGGAGACATTCCCGCGTCGCACGATTCCGCCGAACCGCCGGTGATGGGGGCGCCCATTGCGAACGTGCAGATCCACATTCTCGATTCCAATCGCGACCCGGTTTGGCCGGGTGACGCAGGGGAGATCTACATCGGAGGCTCCTGCGTGGCGCGCGGCTACCTCAATCGCCCCGATCTCAATAGAGACCGTATCATTCCGGACCCGTTCAGTCCGGTTCAGGACGCCCGTTTGTATCGCACCGGAGAATTTGGCCGCTTGCTGCCGGACGGACGAATCCGCCTGCTCGGCCGGGTTTGAATTCGCCGCGCGGCTACTGCACAGCGATCAACGCGCCGGGAGTTGTCGGAAACCCTTGATAAGCGCAAACGATCAGATTGTCTCCGCTAGGCGTGGTCGCAGGAACCGTGACGTTCAACTGGTAAAGCCCGGGACTGATCAAGGCGGCTGCCACGGGAGCCTGGGCTCCCGAAATCCAGCACCGCGGCGTCGCGGGCAGGGAGCCGGATTGCGTCGACGAGCCCTCCGTGAGAGCGGCGCCCTTCGGCAGTCCTAAGCCGTAAGCGACGAGAATGAGTGTCTCTCCCGCTTTGGCCGGAGTGGTCGATCCGGGAAACAGACTCGTGGGACCCATGAGGCTGAAATCCAGGTGCCTGGCCACCACATGCCCTGTCACATCGAACAGGGGAAGCGTCGGCGATAAAATGTTCTTGGTCACAAGGTACGGAGCGCTGGCGGCTCCGTTCCGCGTGACCACCACTTCCACTGGTCTGGTGGTCGTGTCGAGCGGCGAAAGCACATTGATCTGGTCGCTAGCGCAGCTTGGATCCGTGGCGGCGCTGCAATAGAAGAATATGTAGCCGGGGTTTCCGTTGATCGCGACGCTGATGGGGCCGAGCTGGGTCGGCATCATACCCTGGTTGAAACTGGCCGCAGTGCTCCAATCGACTCCGGTAGAGGGAGTGTTCGTAGGCGCGAGGTTCGTGCCGTTGATCTGAAGCCATGTGTTATTGGCGATGGTAGTCGCGCCGAAAGCCGTCTTCACCTGGGTGATGATCGGCGCGCCGGGCACCGCTGTGGTTATGGTTCCCGTCCCTTGGACCTCGACTGCACTTCCGTTTTGCGTCACGCTGGTATTCATGGCCGACCCGGTGGCGCCGGCGTAGGCTCCGGTGCCTCCGACAATGGGAGAGGAGGCTTGACCGTTGTCGAAAACAATGATGCTGTCGGTGCTGTTGAGAACTAGAGTAGTTGTGCCTTTGGAGGGTATGGACGAGTTGGCGTCGTTTTCCGTGTTGTCGATCCTGAGCGTGCCGGTCACCGCTCCCGAAGGGCTCGCCGTGCCGGTGAAGGTTCCGTTGGAATAATCCCGCTCACACGACGAGCAACCGTGGGAGCCGTGAAAGTTCGTCAGGTTTAACGGCGTGGTCTTCCCCGCCACGGTGATGCTTCCTGAGCCGGTGATCAGATCGGTCGCAGTGAAGTTCAGGCTCAGTGAGCCCCCCGCGCCCGCATATGCTCCCGTTCCGCCCGTGATCGTACCGCCAGACAAAGTGAATGCCGGGGGCCCTGTAAGAAAGTTCACCGCGCTCGTGAAGGTTGCAATGATGCTATCGACTGCATTGAAGCACAAGCCCGCAGTGACCTGAATGGGAGTCGTGACCGTGTTGTCCTGGATCGTCCCCACCGCGCCGATGGTGAGGGTTGCGTTGCCAAGCGCTCCCACCGACCCGTTTTCGGCAATCATGAAGAGATTTTCTGCGGTGTCTGGGCTCTTCGTCAACGTGATATCGAAGTTAAAGTTGGCTGAAGTTTGCGCCAGCGCGGCAATCGCGCCGAGCAGGGCCAGGGACAGAATGGGCAGACAGCTGGAGCGAGTCATCTGCGCGTCTCCTAGGTTGGATTTATATCCTTACCGAAGAAATTAGCAGAAACTCCGGGAGAAGTCGATTCGACTTCCCCCGGAAGACTTCGAGATGACTAGATCATCCAGTTCACGGTTACGATCGTCGTGGACGAGTTGCCCTTGCTATCGATCACCGTGAGCTGGAACAGATACTGGCCCGGAATCAGACCGACCTGCGCAAAGGCCACAGCCGAGCCTGCGTTGGTTATAACCGCGCGATCGTTCAGCGAGGTCCAGACGAACGTCAGAGGAGTATTCCCCGTCGGGCTGAAGGACCCGGATGCATCCAGCGTGACGTTGCGATTGTTCGTCGTGATGACGTTGCCGCCCTTGATCACGATGGTCGGATTGGAGTTTCCGCCGCCGTTACCGCCAGGCACGGTCACCGTCAGAGACTGCTGCACGGTTTGACCGCTGGAGCCGGTTGCGATACAGGTGTACGCCGTGGTCGCCTGCGGATTCACCGTTGCGGTCGCGGTGGTGCCGCTGGTCACCGTGCCGTTCAAAGTGATGGACGTGGCGTTAACCGCCTGGCAACTCAGCACCACGGCCGTTCCCGGCGACGGCGACGGGTTCGGTGTGGCCGTAAAGGACGTGATGCTTACTCCCGCCCCTACGTTAACCGTTGCCTGTGAGGTTACGCTGCCGGCCGCGTTGGTCGCGGTCAGGATGTACGTGGTATTCGCCGTCGGACTCACTGCCTGCGTGCCGCCCAGCGAAACGCTGCCGATACCGTTGTTGATGTTCACGGAGGTCGCGTTTTCGACCACCCACAGCAGCGTGGAGCTCTGACCCGACGCGATGTTTTGCGGCGAGGACGAGAACTGGATGATGCGCGGCAGCTGGCCGTTGGTCACGGTGACCGACGCGGTGCAGGAGTTGGTCACGCCGTTCGGGCCGTTCGCGATGATCGTGTAGGTGGTGCTCGCCATGGGCGTCACCACCACGTTGCCGTTCAAACCGACGGTTCCGATGCCCGGATTAATGGTCACCGAATTCGCGTTGGTGGTCTGATAGAACAGCGTCGAGGACTCACCGGTGATGATGGTTGCCGGCGATGCGTAGCAGTAGGTGACCTGCGTGGTCGAACCGCTCACCACCACCGTCGCGGTCGCGTTCTGGCTGGAGGTTGCGTTAGACGCGGTCAATGTGTACGTGGTCGTCGCGGTCGGAGAAACCGGCACGGAACCCGCGGCGGCAACCGTTCCGATGCCGCTGATGCTGATCGTGGTCGCGTTCAGCACCTTCCACGACAACGTCGCCGATTGGCCGGCCGAGATGGTGGTCGGATTCGCGTTGAAGAAATCGATCGATACCGTAGTCGCCGCCGAAGTCGTCACGCGAACGCGCGCCATGCCTTGCCCGCCAAGACTATCCGTTACCACGACGCGGAATATGTATGACTGGCCCGCCGTCGCCGGGAACGATCGTAATGGCGCTGTTGGGGCTGGAGAGCGTGACCGCCGGGCCGCCATCCTCGATCCAGTGGAACGTGATGGGAAGACCGTCCGGAGAGTACGACGCCGACGCATTCAAAGTGATGGGACCAGCCGGCACGCCGATCTGATCCGGACCCGCGTCCGCAACCGGAGCCGTATGGCCGACGCGTACTTGTCTGGTGATTTCCTCGTACCGCACGCGCGGCACATCCACCGGCACGGGACGATCCGAAGCCAGGAACTCCTTCGGACGCAGCGCGTTCCCGAAAATAACGCCAACCACCGCGCGGCCGTCGTTGCCGGCTCCGAGCAGGGTTGGATTCAAATCGCCTTCCACTGTGAACGCGAGCCGATTGTTCAGCGGGAACACGAAGCGCAAAGTACCGCCCGCGCGGTCGCCGTACGCGAAGCTCTTCAGGTAGCCGATGTTGCCTTCCAGGTAGTTGTTGCCCCACAGGCCCGCGGAAAAGCTCGCGCCCGCCTGGTTGACTACTCGCAAATACGTCTGGTTCAGAAGGTCGGGTGAAGTGACGCCGTTGGCGAGCACCGCTGCCTGGCTGTTGATCAGCGCGTTGTTCAGGAACGCGTAGGTTCCGAACACGCCCGACTTTGCCCCACTTGAAGATATAGTCGAAATTAACGTTGGCCTGGCCCAGCGTGCCGCTATTCTGATTGCCGCTAAGCGATACGTTCTTGAAGCTCGAGAACAAGCCCGCCTGGAAGCGGCCGATGCGATCGACCAGACCGAGGTCGATCTGACCTTCTTTCTGGCCCTTGAAATACAGATACTCGCCCTGAGCCTGGAACGCGTAGTGCTCCGCGAAGGTCCCGAAGAAGCGGCCGCGGCCTGTCGCCGTCACGTCGCCGTTCTGGTCCATGCCGACGTTCACGCCCAGCAACTGGAACTTGGGATCCTTCTTCTTCTCGATTTCCTTCTCCACCGCCTGCGCGACTTCGTCCGCTGTACGGCGGCTTCGACGAGGGCTGATTCGCCTTCGATTCGAGCACCTGCTGCGCCTGTTTCAATCCGTCCACTTCGCGGCGCAGGGCCGCGTTCTGATCGGCGAGGTCCTTCAGCATCCGGGCGATGTCGTCCAGCTTGTCCAGACGCTTCAGCACTTCGCTGCAGCAATCCGTCATGCCGCCTGCCGGTTTAGGCTGCTCGATGGCGCGGATCGCCTCGCCCACCCCGGCCGCACTCACGGTGCGGCCCTGATCGTCCATGACGGTCATTACTACGCGCCGGTTCATCCAGCGCGCTTCATCGGTCTTGCTATAAGGCTTCTGGCCGGGATATTTCGGGTCGACTTTGCCGCGGGTCGAGACCTCGATCTGGCTGGGGCGGGCTCCGTACTTCACCAGGAAGTCGCGCACAGTACTCGCGCGGGCCATGCCCAGTTTGTCGTTGTACTGGCTGCCGCCCACCAGGTCCGTGTGGCCTTCGACTCTAACCTTGTAGCCTGGGATTCTTTTGCAGAAGCTCCGCGAGTCGCAGCAGGCTCGGAAATCCATCGACGAGCACGGACGAATTGAAGTCGAAATTGATCTCTTCCCAGTCATCCTTACTGGCGTTGGTGTTCAACCCCTGCGCCGAAGCGCCGGTCCACGTGAGAACCAGGACGGCCATCAATCCGGCGAGTCGTTTCAACATTGAAGTAATCCTCCTAGTACTACAACATTTCGCGATAAACTTGTTTGAAACACGGCGCCTAAAAAGATGAATGGCGCGCAAGTCGTCACCCAGCCTCCTACCCCCGGGTACCTCTTGAGTACCAGAAGTAATCGGCTGATTACTACGCCTTCTTCAACTGCACACTGCTAAAAACGAGCTACCGGACCACCCCAACCTCAGAAACGATCCGTGGCTATAGAATACACCAACTGCCTGTAGATACGCCACTTGTGCGAGATGTTTCACAAATTCTCGTTGCTACTTGCCCCCCCGAACTCCGATAATGGATGCGGGCCTGCCGGACGGGCAGTCGCCCTCGGCGGGGGAGGAATCCCACGCCGGCGGGAGGAAAGTCCGGTCTCCATAGGGCAACATGCCGGCTAACGGCCGGGGGGACTCGCTTAAAGCGAGTTTTACGGAAAGTGCCACAGAAAACAATACCGCCTGCCGGGGATGTGAATTCCCGGCGGGTAAGGGTGAAAAGGTGCGGTAAGAGCGCACCGCGGCCGCAGTAATGCGCGCCGGCAGGGCAAACCCCATGTGGAGCAAGACCAAATAGGGGAGGAGGAGCGGCCCGCTCCGTTTCACTTCCGGGTAGGTCGCTGGAGCCGGGGAGAGATCTCCCGGCCAAGAGGAATGACTGTCACCCCGCAAGGGGTCCAGAAACCGGCTTATAGTCCGGCAGGCCCTCATTACAAATTTAAAGATCCTTCAGCCGAGACGACGCCTCGGCCTAGGACTTCCACCAAGTCCTCTCGAACGCGGACCTCGATTCGGCTCGGGCGCCCCATCGAGTATCCCTGCTCGACGACGACACGCCGCCCATCGCTCTTTCCGTTCCTGACGAGATAAACAGCCAGCGGTCCGGCCGCGCTCCCAGTCGCCGGATCTTCGGAAATTCCCGCCACCGGGTTAAAGAACCGCGTGTGCGCCGTCGATTCGGGATTCTCCGGGTGCAGGCTGAAGAGATAGCATCCCTGGCCGCCGGCGGCGAGCATGATCGCGCGTAATTGATCCGAATCAGGCCGCGCGCGAGCGATCGCGTCGCGATTCCGAAGCTCCACCAGCATGTGCGCGGCTCCAGTCGAAACCACCTGTGCGGGCAGGTCTCCCAGATCGTCCGCAGCCAGGCGCAGGGCCGCCGCGAGCGCCGCCCGATCGCGATGAACCGATCCGAATACAGGCGGCGATTGGGTCATGACGATACTCGCAGCCCGCCCGCCTTCCGCCACAATCTCCACCGGCAGTATGCGATCCCCAAGTTCCTGATGAAACCGGTTGCTCCCATCCTTTAACTCCAGTTTTCGTCCGGCATTCGCGATCCACCACCACGCGCCCAGAGCATTATGACCCGCTCCGAAGGCTTCAAATCCAGTGGGAGTGAAACAGCGCAGACGGAACGTCGCACCGGCGCGCGTGGGCGGAAGTATGAACGTGGTTTCCGATTGATTGAACTCGCGCGCGATGGCCTGCATGGTCGCGACATCCAGCGATTCCGCATCCGGAACCACCGTGAGCGGATTCCCGGTCAAAGGCGTGTCGGTGAAAACGTCGACAAAATAGAATGGGACCCGCATTTCCTTTTAATGCTCGACTTTTTGATAAGATCTGTTCGATATGCTACCGCGAACCGCCGTTTCCCGCCGAACCGCGCTCGGGCTGCTGGCCTCGGGCGGAAGCCTGCTCGCGATCGACACTCGCGAGCCCGCGCCGAAGTTCAAAGCCAAGACGATTGACGGAGAGTCCTTCAACAACGACTCGATCGCCGGCAAAGCGGTGCTGATCCAGTTCTGGGCGACCTGGTGCCCGTACTGCAAACAGGATCAGCCCGCCGTCGACGCGATGGTCGACGAGTTTCAAAGCAAGGGATTGATCGTGCTGGCGGTGGACGTCGGCGAATCGAAGAAAAAAGTGAAGCAATTTCTCGAAAAATTGCCGCGATCCTGCAAGATTGTCCTCACCGAGGACACCAATCTTGCCGCCTGGTACGCGGCCAGGGTCTATCCTTACTACGTGATGATCGATGTCCGCGGTAAAGTCGCGGGAGAACACAAGGGAGTCGCGGGCGAAGGTGGGCTGCGCCGCCTGATCCGCAAAGCCGGTTTGGATTCCGAATAGCACTAAACCGCGGGCAGCGAGACTTCGAGACACGCGCCGCCATCCGGCCGATTGCTCGCTGAAATTGTCCCGCCGTGCTGCGTGACGATTCCTGCCGCGACCGTCAATCCCAGCCCGGTGCCGCGCGCGTCAAGACGCGTGGTCACGAAGGCGTCGAAAATATCGGGCAGCACTTCGGCGGGAATGCCGCGACCGTTGTCTTCCACCGCTACCATCATCCACGGCTTGCCGCCGCGCATCCGCCGTTGCGATCGCACGTCGATGTGGCCTGACGGGCTCTCGATCGCGTTCAGAGCATTTCGCAGCAGATTCACGAACACCTGCACCAGGCGGTCCGAGTTGCCGATCACGCGATCCTCCGCGCGCACTTGGTTGGTAAACTCGACGCCCGAGCTCTTTTCGTCGATCGCCACCAGGCCCCACGCTTCGTCGATCAAAGGCCGCAACGCGATCGGCTCCACTTGCTGCTTGCGGACCTTGGAGAAATCCACCAGGCTTTCGCTGATGCGCTGCAGGCGTTGCGCGACGCGCTGCATTCGCGCCAGGCGCTCCAGCGTTTGCGGGTCGCGAGTGGTCTCGATCAGTTTCTCGATCGATCCGTTCAGTACCGCCAGCGGCGTATTCAGTTCATGCGCCACGCTCGCCGAGAGCAGGCCCAGGCTCACCAGGCGGTCCTGTTCTTCCAGGCGCCGCAGCGCGGCCGCCAGTTCGTCTTCGTGCTTTCGCAGGGCCGCGACGGTTTCATTGCGCGACCGCATGATCTGGCCGATCTCGTCGCCCAGAATTTCCTCCGGCGGAATCAGCTCGCCGTCGCGAACGCCGGCCTGGGTGGCCGTATCCGCCTCCAGCATTTTCCGCAAAGGCCGGTACACGTACAGCGGCATGATCGCCGATTCGAGCACCAGCACCGCCAGCACATAGATGCTCCCGAGCACCAGAAACAGCGTGATTTTCGCCCGCGCCACCGCGCTTCTGATAGGATTGCTGCGACAGCCGGATCTCGCCCGCCGAATGCGGCACCTGCTGCACGATGCTCACTTCGCGGGCGCGCGCATCCGCCACCAGCTTTTCAAACAGCGGAATCAGTGAGAAATATGCGGCGCAGGTCAGCACTAGGAAGAAGAGGTTATGCAGCACCATCAGCTTCGGCCGGACTTTGAGATTGCCGAAGCTTTTTGTTAGACTGTAATTTTCCGGTTAAACAAGAATTTTTGCTCCTTGCGTATTCGTTGCGGCTATGGTAGAAAGATAAATTAACAATTCACGATGGCTGCTATCTTTCCGAAGTCGTCTGACCTCATTCTCAAGATCCTCGGAGCCGTGGTCGGTTTGGGCGCGCTGGCCGGTGTTGCCGGTTACGCTTACTACACCTACCCGACGGTGATCGATACAGGATACCAACCGGTCCAGCCGGTACCGTACAGCCACAAGCTGCACGCGGGCCAGCTGGGCCTGGATTGCTTCTATTGTCATTCCACCGTTTATAAAGCCGCCTACGCCGCGGTTCCGGCGACCGAAACCTGCATGAACTGCCACACCAAGGTCAAGCCGGAGAGTCCGCGCCTGGAGCTGGTCCGGCAGAGCTTTGCGACCGGCCAACCGATCCCGTGGGTGAAAATTCACCTTCTTCCTGACTTTGTCTATTTTAACCACCAGGCGCACGTCACCGCCGGAGTGAGCTGCGTGAGCTGCCACGGCCGCATCGATCAGATGATCGAAGTGCACCAGGAGAAGCCGCTGAACATGGCGTTCTGCCTGGCCTGCCATCGCGACCCTGCGCCCAACGTGCGGCCGGCGGAGCTGGTGACCAAGCTCGATTGGGAGCCTGACCCGGCGATGGGCAAGGACGCGCGCGAGATCGGGCAAGAGATCATCGCGCAAAAGCATCTGAATCCGCCTACCAACTGCTCGGGGTGCCATCGATGAGTTTAATCTCACATCAAGACCGGTAACGCCACGGGCGCCAAATACTGGCGGAGCCTGAACCAGCTCGCCGACACAGCCGAGTTCCGCCAATGGGTGGAACGCGAATTTCCCGCCGGCGCCAGCGAAATGCTGGACGGCAAATCCCGGCGCAACGTTCTGAAGTTGATGGCGGCGTCGTTCGGTCTTGCCGGATTGGCGGCATGCCGGCGGCCCGTCGAGCATATCCTTCCATATGCGAAAGCCGTCGAGGATCTGATTCCCGGCCAAGCCTATTACTACAGCTCCGTGATGACGCTCGGCGGCCAAGCGACCGGCTTGCTGGTCGAGACTCACGACGGCCGTCCCACCAAGATCGAAGGGAACCCGGATCATCCCGTAAGTCTCGGCGCCGCGACTGCGATGCAGCAGGCGTCCATCCTGGGGCTCTACGATCCGGACCGCTCGGCGCGCTTTCTCGAGAACGGCGCGGAAACCAAGAAAAGCTGGCCCGAGTTTCAGGCGTATCTCAAAGGCATTTCGCTCGGCGATGGCTCCGGTTTGCGATTCCTGAGCGATGCGGTAATCTCGCCCTCGCTCGCCGCCGTGCGCGCCGATGCGCTGAAGAAATATCCCAAAGCGAAATGGGTGGAGTACGAAGCCTTCTCGCGCGAAAACGAACGCGCGGGAGCGGTGCTCGCGTTCGGCCAGGCGCTCGAAGTTCATCCGCAGTTCGACAAAGCCAAAGTGATCGTGGCGCTGGATTCGGATTTTCTGGGCCTCGATTCGCCGTCGCCGCTTCCCACCAAGCAGTTTTCTAAGCGCCGCCGGGTCGGATCGGAAGAGGATCTGGACAAGCATCAACCGCCTCTACGCGGTCGAGAGCTCAATTCTCGATCACCGGCGCGAATGCGGATCACCGCCTGCGCATGAAAGCCGCCGAAGTGAAGCAGTTCGCGATCGATCTGGCGGCGTCGCTGGGCGCGCTTCAGGGCCTGAACATCGTCGGGCGGCGGCGACAAGCGCGCGAAGTTCCTGGCGGCGGTGGTCAAGGATCTGAAAGCTGCCGGAGCCGAAGCGCTGGTGGTCGCGGGTCCGCGTCAGCCGGCGAGCGTTCATGCGCTGGCGGCGCTGATCAATCAATCGCTCGGCAGCGCGGCAGTCACCTACACCAAGCCGAAAAGGCCGAGCCTGGAATCGATTCCGGCCTCGATGCGCTTGAAGACGCTGACTGGCGAAATGAACGTCCGGCCAGGTTTCGACGCTGGTGATTCTGGGCGGCAATCCGGCCTACACCGCGCCGGCCGATCTGCAATTCGCCGCGGCGCTCGCCAAGGTTGCCAATTCGATTCATCTGGGCCTCGAAGAAGACGAAACGGCCGCAGTCGGCGAAGTGGCATGTGCCCGAAGCGCATTATCTGGAAACCTGGGGCGACGCGCGTAGCACCGATGGGACCGTGGCGATCCAGCAGCCGATGATCGAGCCGATGTACGGCGGCAAAACGCCGGCCGAAATGGTCGCGATGATCACTCGGTGCGAAGGATCAGAAAGCCTACGACATCGTCAAGAATTTCTGGACTCTCGCAGTGGCCCGCGCAAGGATCAGCGAAAAGATCTGGCGGAAAGCGCTGCATGACGGCATCATCGCCGGAGCGAAGCCGGTGGAAGCCGCGAAGGCTTCGGTGGACGCGAAGAAACTCGCGGCGGCGATCGCGGCGGAACCGAAAGCGTCGACCGACGGCATCGAAGTTGCCTTTGTCGCGAGCGCGGCAACCTGGGACGGCCGCTTCGCCAACAACGCCTGGATGCAGGAAGCGCCGGACCCGATGACCAAGCTGACCTGGGGCAACGCGGCGCTGATCAGTCCCGGCCACGGCGCGTGCACAGAACCTGACCGATGGCGATATGGTCACGCTGTCGCGCGGCAACTACAAAATGGAAGCCGCGGTGATGATCCAGCCGGGCCATGCCGATCAGGCGGTCACGATTTCGCTTGGCTATGGCCGCGCGAAATGCGGACGCGTGGGCAAGGATGTCGGGTTCAACGCGAACCTGATCCGCACTCTCCGACGCTTCTGGTTCGCGAGCGGATTCTCGATCGCGCCCACCGGCAAGAAATTCAAGCACGCTACCGACGCAGGAGCACGGCACCATCGACGACAAGGGCGTGAACGCCGAGCATCAGAACAGCCGCCCGGTCTATCGCGAAGTTTCGATCGAAGAATACAAGAAGAACCCCAAGGCCATCGAGGAGATGTCGGAGGTTCCCGAGCTCCACTCGATCTATCCGCGAGCGCGTTTACGACCAGGGCTATCAGTGGGGCATGGCGATCGATCTGACGGCCTGCACCGGCTGCAACGCCTGCGTGGTGGCCTGCCAGGCGGAAAACAATATTCCGGTGGTCGGCAAAGAACAAGTGCACGCGCGGACGCGAGATGCACTGGATCCGCATGGATCGCTATTACGTCGGTCCCGAAGACGATCCGCGCGCGGTCGAGCAGCCGATTCCCTGCATGCAGTGCGAGAACGCGCCCTGCGAAAACGTCTGCCCGGTGGCGGCGACCACGCACAGTCCCGAAGGTCTGAACGACATGGCGTACAACCGCTGCGTCGGCACGCGGTACTGCCCCAACAACTGTCCCTTCAAGGTGCGGCATTTCAACTTCCTCAACTTCCACAAGCATGAACCGGAAGCTGGAGGGCATGGTCTACAATCCCGACGTCACCGTGCGCATGCGCGGCGTGATGGAAAAGTGCACCTACTGCGTGCAGCGCATCCAGGAAACCCGCATCAAGGCCAAGAACGAGGGCCGGCGCGAAATCAAAGACGGCGAGATCGTCACGGCCTGCCAGCAGACCTGTCCGGCCGACGCCATCGTGTTCGGAAACATCAACGACCCCAATAGCCGGGTCACGAAATTGAAGAAGCAGGAGCGCAACTACGCCATGCTGGCCGAGCTCGACATCCGGCCGCGCACCACGTATCTGGCGAAGTTGCGCAATCCAAAATCCGGAGCTGGCATAACGAATGTCATGATATCGCGGTCACACAAGATCCGGCGTTGATGGAGGTCGAATCCGCCGCTGGTTCGGGCGCAAGGATTATCACGACCTCACCGAGCAGATCAGTTCCATCGTCGAGGGCGACGTTCTCAAGACGCCGCTGAAGTATTGGATCACGCTGGGCGTCACCGGTTCGATCACCGGGCTGCTGGGCGCGATGCTGACCTATCTGGTCGCCACCGGTATCGGCGTGTGGGGAAACAACCGGCCCATCGGATGGGCGTGGGACATCACCAACTTCGTGTTCTGGATCGGTATCGGCCACGCCGGCACGCTGATTTCGGCGATTCTGTTTCTGTTCCGGCAGAAGTGGCGAACGTCGATCAACCGCTCGGCCGAAGCGATGACGCTGTTCGCCGTGATGTGCGCCGGCATCTTCCCGCTGTTCCACACCGGCCGTCCGTGGCGAGCCTACTGGCTGTTCCCGATCCCCAACACCGATCTGAACATGTGGCAGAACTTCCGCAGCCCGCTGATCTGGGACGTGTTCGCGGTATCGACTTATTTCACGGTTTCGCTGCTGTTCTGGTTCACCGGCCTGGTTCCCGATCTGGCCACGCTGCGCGATCGCGCGACGAAAAAGCTCAAACAATGGATCTACGGGATCTTGAGCTTCGGCTGGCGCGGATCGGCACGCCACTGGCGCAACTATGAAGCCGCGTATCTGATCCTGGCGGGCATTTCGACGCCGCTGGTGCTTTCGGTCCACACCATCGTTTCGTTTCGACTTCGCGACGTCGGTGATTCCCGGCTGGCACACCACGATCTTCCCGCCCTACTTCGTCGCCGGCGCGATCTTTTCGGGATTCGCCTGCGTGATGACGCTGCTGCTGATCGCGCGCTGGACGCTGAATCTCCAGAATCTGATCACCATCAAGCACCTGGAGAACATGAACAAGATCATCCTGGTGACCGGATCGATCGTCGGCTACGCGTATGCCTGCGAGTTCTTCATCGCCTGGTACAGCGGCAACATCTATGAGCGGTTCACGTTCCTCAATCGCGCCTTCGGCCCCTACTGGTGGGCCGCCTGGACCATGTACGACCTGCAACGTATTTATCCCGCAGCTGTACTGGTTCAAGAAGCTGCGCACCACATCTCCGGGTGATGTTCGTCATCAGCATCACCACCAATATCGGGATGTGGTTTGAGCGCTTCGTGATCATCGCCACCAGCCTGACGCGCGACTTTCTGCCCAGCTCCTGGGGCTATTTCCATCCCACCTGGGTGGACATGTGCACGTTCACCGGAACCATCGGGTTGTTCCTGACGCTGTTCCTGCTCTTCGCGCGATTCCTGCCGATGATCGCGATCTCGGAAGTGAAAGGCGTGCTGGCCTACGAAAAACAGTTATTCAAAGGGCAGGAAACGGGGGTGATGGCGAAATGAACCTGGATCCCGAACGCCATCCGCGACAAGCTCGGCATCGGCGACGACAAAGTTTACGGCGTGATGGGCGAGTTTGCGGACCCGCATGAGCTGGTCCATGCCGGCCGCAAGATTCGCGAGATGGGCTACACCAAGCTCGACGCCATGTCGCCGTTTCCGGTGCATGGCATCGACGACGCCATCGGCATCCCGTATTCGAAACTGGGCTGGATCGTGATCTGCATCGGGCTGTGCGGCACCGCGACCGCGCTGCTGCTGATCTGGTGGTGCGGCGTGATCAATTATCCGCTGGTGATCGGCGGCAAGCCGCTGTTCGATTTCACGTTTTCGATTCCGATCACCTTCGAGCTGACGGTGCTGTTCTCGGCGTTTGCCAGCGTTCCTCGGAATGCTCGCGCTTGAACGGATTGCCGCGGCTGTATCATCCGTCGTTGAATTACCGCAACGCGCATCGCGCCAGCGACGACCGGTTCCTGCTGGTGATCGAAGCCGACGATCCTAAGTTCGACGCGCAAAAATCAGCCGAGCATCTGCGCAGCGTCGGCGCCGATCTGGTGGAGGTGGTGGAAGGATGAAGCAACATAACCCTCTGCTGTGGGCCGGTGGATATTGCGCGCTGCCGCTGGCGTGCATTCTGGTCGCTCTGCTGTTTCTCTCGCGGATGCTCCAGCGTCCAGCGCGATCCTCCCGTCGAGGTTTGGGACGACATGAAGCGCCAACCCAATTCAAGCCGCAGATGCAAAACGACCTGTTCGCCGATGAGCGCGACAGCCGCCGTCCTCCGGAAGGCGTGGTCGCGCGCGGCCATATGGCCGAGGATTCGCGTTTACAACACCGGCATGGACGGGGAGATGTACGTCGGCAAGAACCCGTGCCGGTCACCATGGAGTTACTGAAGCAAGGCCAGATGAAATTCACCACGTACTGCTCGCCGTGCCATGACCGCACCGGATCGGGGCAGGGAATCGTGCCGATTCACGCGCCTTCCTGGCAGCCCGCCAACCTGATGGAAGATCGCGTCGTGCAGTTTGCCGACGGCGATATTTTTAACGTGATCATCGAACGGCCGGCGGACCATGCCGCCCTATAAGTTTCAGGTTTCCGTGGAAGACCGCTGGGCCATCATCGCGTACCTGCGCGTGTTGCAGCGGGCCGCGCATTCGACCGTCAACGACGTCCCCGCGGATCAGCGAGCCGATCTGAATGAGCATTGACAATGAGCCAGATCCATACTGACAATTATCAAATGGAGATCCGGCCCGCTGGTCGGCGGGCCGCAACGTGCTGATGTTCGCGGCGCTGGTCGCCGTGGTCGCCTGCGTCGCCGGCTATATTCAAGACCCGACGCGCTTCTTCCGGTCCTACATGGTGGCCTTCGCCTTTACCGCGGCGATCGGCCTGGGCGCGTTCTTCTTCGTGATGGTCCAGTTTCTGAGCGGCTCGGCGTGGAGCGTCACGGTGCGCCGCATCATGGAAAACATCATGGTGACGCTGCCGGTCGGCGCGCTGCTGTTCATTCCCGTCGCGTTCGGACTGAAAGACATTTATTCCTGGACCAACGCCACACTGGTGGCGCACGACACCGTGCTGCAAGCGAAGTCCGGTTATCTGACGCAGAATTTCTTCCTGCTGCGCGCCTTCGTTTTCTTCGGCCTGTGGTCGATCTGGATTTTCTCGATCTACCGCCAGTCGACCAAGCAGGACACCGAAAAGTCGGTGCGGCAGATGCACATCGCCTCGCGCTGGAGCGCGCCGGGACTGTTCCTGGTGGTCGTGGTCGGAACGCTCGCGTCCTATCGACTGGCTGATGTCGCATCGAGCCGAAGTGGTATTCGACCATTTTCGGGCTGTACATTCTGTCCGGCGGCGCGCTGTCCGTTCATGTCCGTCGTGACGCTGGTCTGCCTGGGATTCCGCCGCGCCGGGATCCTGACCAACTCCATCACCATGGAGCACTATCACGATCTCGGCAAGTGGCTGTTCGCGCTGACCGCGTTTTACACCTACATCGCGTTTTCGCAATACCTGCTGATCTGGTACGCGAACATTCCCGAAGAAACCATCTGGTACCGCCACCGGACCGCCGGAAGCTGGCTGTTCTGGGGACTGGCGATGCCGTTCATCCGCTTCATCATTCCGTTTTTCACCCTGCTGTGCCGCCCGGCCAAGCGCAATCTGACGATCCTGGGCCTGGTCGCGGTGTGGAGCCTGGTGGTCGAATACATCGACCTTTACTGGATCGTGATGCCGGAGTATTACAAGGACGGCCCGCAGATCCACTGGCTGGATTTCGCGACGCTCGCGGCGACGGTCAGCCTGTGCGGCCTGGTATTCTGGGGCCGGTTCAGGAAACACAAGATGGTGCCGGTGGGCGACCTGCGCTTCGAACAGGGCCTGCATTTCGAGAACGCTAGGTAACATGAGTGACACCACGAGATCCGACACGCAGATCCTCGCGAAGGTTTCGATCATACCGAGCCTCGCGCGGGAGCCATCGTCGCCTTCGCCGTCGGCAGCGTGCTGCTGCTGATCCTGACCATCGTCGCGCTCCAGGCGTATTTCAACCAGATCTGGGAAGAAGCGGTGTACGAAAAAGTTCTGGCGCCGCCCAGCGAGGAGCTGAAGGCGCTGCATTATCGCGAAGACTGGTTCTTGACCCACTATTCCTACGCCGACAAAAAGAACGGCGTCGTGCGAATCCCGCTCGACCGCGCCATGCAATTGTTCAGTGAGGAAGCCGCGGCGGGGAAACTGTTCTACCCGGCGAAGAACGTTCGCCGAAGAAAGAGGAGCCCGCGCCCGCGGCGGCTCCAGCGCCCGCGAAGTGAGATTTTGATTTGAATTGCCGTAAACTAGCTTGCGATTCTGCTCCTTGCGGCGCCGCTGTTCGCGCAGAAGGACCCGATCCCCGCGGGTAAGCCCGCGGCCGCTGCCGGTCGGCGTGCGCCCGCCGCAGCTCGAAGGCGTCGGCGTCGACGAGCATCTGGGCCGCAACATCGATCTCAACCTGACCTTCATCGCCGAAAACGGATATCCCGTCGCGCTCAAGGAATTTTTTCATCAGGGCCGCCCGGTGATTCTCAATCTGGTCTATTACTCCTGCCCGATGCTGTGCAATCTGATCCTCAACGGGCAGGCGCAAGTGATGCGCGAGATCCCCTGGATCCCGGGCAACCAATATGAAGTGGTCACCATCAGCATCGATCCGCACGAGTCCTTCGATCTGGCGCGCGAAGAAGAAAGCCGTTACCTCGGCAGCTATGAACCGTCCCGCGCCGGGCTGGCATTTTCTGTGCGACAACGACGATAACGCGAAGAAGCTGGCCGAGCAGATCGGATTCCATTACCGCTACGATCCCGCGCAGGAGCAGTTCGCGCACGCCGCGGCCATCATGATCCTGACGCCGCGAAGGCAAGCATCGCGCGCTATCTCTACGGCATCGCGTTTCCGGCCGCTGGACGTGCGCTTCGCGCTGGCCGAAGCTTCCGAAAACCGGACCTCGATGACGGTCGAAAAGCTTCTGTTGTTCTGCTATCACTATGATCCGAACAGACACACCTACGTCGTGTTTGCGGCCAACGTCATGCGCATCGGCGGGGCGTTGACGGTCCTGGTCATCGCGTTTTTTCTGTGGCGCATGTTCCGAGGCGAGCGGGAAAGAGCGGCTCGCCTTGAAAGAAGGAATTGCATAAATGGAGTGGCTTCGCGCATCAATGTTGCCTCCACAAGGCTCGGAGTTCGCCGGCGAAGTGGACTTCGTGTACATGGGTTTGTTCTGGCTGAGCGTGGTCCTGTTCCTGGGAATCGCCGTTCGCGGCGATCTATTTCGCCTGGCGCTACCGCTATAAGCCCGGCCGCGTGACGCCGCATCAGACCCACAACACCACGCTCGAAATCGTCTGGAGCGTGGTGCCCGCTGATCCTGTGCGTCGGCATCTTCTTCTGGGGCCTGAACGGCTGGATGAAATACGCGGTCGCGCCCGGCGAGGCCATGGAAATTCAGGTCACCGCCAAGCAGTGGCTGTGGCAGTTCGAATATCCGGACGGCTCGCGCACGGTCAACGATCTTCACGTCCCCGTCAACAAGCCGGTGCGCTTCGTCATGACCAGCGAGGACGTGCTGCACGATTTCTTCGTCCCCGACATGCGCGTGAAGCACGATATCGTTCCCGGCCGCTACACGCGAAGTCTGGTTCACGCCCACCGTGCTCGGCCTGCATCACGTCACCTGCGCCGAGTATTGCGGCAAAGGCCACTCCGACATGCAGGCCAAGCTGACCGTCGATACACCCGAGGATTTCCAGAAGTTCGATGGAGACCGGCGGCACCGAATGGGAAGATTACAAGACCAACCAGCCGACTGGGGCAAGCTCCAATGGGAGCGCAAAGGCTGCTCGACCTGCCATTCCATCGACGGCACGGCAAGCCAACGGCGGCCCAGCTGGAAGGGCATCTGGGGCAAAATGGAGAAGCTGAACAACGGTCAGACGGTCCTGGTCGACGACGGACTATGTCCTGCGAGTCGATGATGCAGCCGCAGGCCAAGATCGTCGCCGGCTTTGAGCCGATCATGCCGACCTTCCAGGGTCTGCTGCGGGAGCACGAAATCCAAGGATTCATGGCGTATATCAAGTCGTTCGGGAATGACCCGAATGGCGGCTCGCCAGCTCCAACGGTTCTCTCGCTGCCGCCCAAGCCGGCACCGGCTACGGAGCAAAAATAGGGGATTTGAACATGGCAAACACGATTGCATCCCATTCGCACATCGGGGACCGGCCGCGGCCCGCGATGAATTATCTGAACGCGAAAAAGGGCATCTGGAGCTGGATGACCACCGTCGATCACAAGCGGATCGGCATCATGTATCTGGTGGGCGTCCTGTCGGCGTTCTTGATCGGCGGCATGTTCGCGCTGCTGGTCCGCCTGTCGCTGCTGACGCCCAGCACATGCTGTTCGGCAAGGTGCTGATGACCGCGGAAACTTACAACCGCGTCTTCACGCTGCACGGCGCGATCATGGTGTTCCTGTTCATCATTCCGTCGATTCCCGCCGCGCTCGGGAATTTCGTGCTGCCGCTGATGCTGGGCGCCAAGGACGTCGCGTTCCCGCGGCTGAACCTGGCCAGCTTCTATCTGTGGTGCACCGGCGCGGTGATGGCGATCGCTTCCATGATCATCGGCGCCGTCGACACCGGCTGGACCTTCTACACGCCCTACAGCACCACCACCCACGGCACCGTCGGCCTGATGATGATGGCGGTTTTCATCCTCGGATTCTCCTCCATCTTCACCGGCATCAACTTCATCGCCACCGTGCACAAGCTGCGCGCGCCCGGCATGGGCTGGTTCGACATGCCGCTGTTCGTGTGGGGCATCTATTCCACCGCGATCATCCAGGTCCTGGCGACTCCGGTGCTCGGCATCACGCTGGTTCTGCTGCTGCTCGAACGCGTCTTCAACATCGGCATCTTCGATCCCAAGATCGGCGGCGATCCGGTGCTGTTCCAGCACTTCTTCTGGTTCTACTCGCATCCGGCCGTGTACATCATGATTCTGCCCGGCATGGCGATCATCAGCGAGCTGATCCCGACGTTCTCGCGCAAGACGATGTTCGGCTATCGCGCGATCGCCTATTCGAGCGTTTCGCTGGCGCTGGTCAGCTTCATCGTGTGGGGCCACCACATGTTCGTCGCCGGCCAATCGCAGCTCGCCACCGTGGTCTTCTCGGCGCTGACGTTCCTGGTCGCGATTCCTTCCGGCGTCAAGATGTTCAACTGGCTCGGCACCATGTATAAGGGCAACATCTCGCTCGAAACGCCCGATGCTCTACGCGATCTCGCTTCCTGTTCCTGTTCGCCATCGGCGGCCTGACCGGCATCTTCCTCGGCACCCTTTCCGTCGACGTCCACCTGACCGACACCTACTTCGTGGTGGCGCACTTCCATTACGTGATGATGGGCGGCACGGTGATCGCCTTCATCGGCGGCCTGCATTACTGGTGGCCCAAGATGACCGGCCGCATGTACAACGAAATCTGGGGACGCATCGCCTGCGTGCTGGTGTTCATCGGCTTCAACATGACCTTCTTCACCCAGTTCATCCTGGGCAGCCGGGGCATGCCGCGCCGCTATTACAACTACCTGGCGCAGTTCCAGCCCTTGCACGCGTTTCGACCGTCGGCTCCTGGATTCTGGCCCCGGGCTTCTTCATCACCGCCGCATACCTGCTGGCCTCGCTGCGCAAGCCGATGGATGCGCCCGACAATCCCTGGGGCGGCACGACGCTGGAGTGGCAGACTTCTTCGCCGCCCATCGACGCACAACTTCGAAGAGCAGCCGGTGCTCCAGCGCGAACCGTACGATTACCGGCCGGAACCGGTGGCCCACGAATGAGCTACATCCACAGTCGATCTTCATTCGCACGATCCGCACGGCGCACGGGCATGACCCGCATCATCAGCATCATTTCGCCACGATGGAGCAGCAGTTCGACACCACCAAGATCGGTATGTGGCTGTTCCTGGCGACCGAAGTCCTGCTGTTCGGCGGCCTGTTCGTCGGCTTCGGCCTGATGCAATCGCGCTATCCGCAGGAATTCGTCGAAGCGCATGAGCATTTGCAGCGCCCGCTCGGCGCGCTGAACACCGTCGTGCTGCTGGTTTCCAGCTGCACCATGGTGATGGCCGTCGCTGTCGGCGCAAACGAGCCGACCGCAAGAAGACGGTGATGTTCCTGCTGCTCACCATCCTGTGCGCCTGCATCTTCCTGGGCGTCAAGTATTTCGAGTATTCGCACAAGTTCGAAGAAGGCTCTTGCCGGGACACTGGTACAAGGCGCAGGTCACCGACACGGTCCACAGCGGCGGGGACCCTCAGCCACGGCTACGCGACCTTCTTCAGCTTCTATTTCATGATGACCGGCCTGCACGGCATCCACATCCTGGTCGGCATCTTCCTGCTGCGCCTGGATCGCCGTGCGCGCCAATCGCGGCGAATTTTCCGAGCGCCTATTACACGCCCGTCGACCTGGTCGGCCTGTACTGGCACCTGGTCGACTTGATCTGGATTTATCTGTTCCCGCTGTACTACCTGATCAAATGAGCACGCATACCGAACACACACGCACGCCCACGGCGGCAAGCGAATCCACGGACGTATTTCGTCACGCTGGTCGCGCTGCTGATCCTGACCATCATCACGGTAGGCGCGTCCTATATCGATTTCGGCTCCGGCAACATCGTCATCGCGCTGTTCATCGCCACCATCAAGGCCATCCTGGTGGCGCTGTTCTTCATGCACCTGCGCCACGAAAAGCCGATCAACGCCGTCATCGCGGTGGCCGGATTCCTGTTCCTGGGGATCTTCCTGATGTTCTGCTTTATCGACTTCGACAGCCGCGTGAATTTCCAGCCGGTGAACGTGAAACCGGTGGTCCAGGCCCCCGCGACGCCCGCACCCGCAGCGACCGCGCCCGAGAAAAAGTAATTACTGCGGCTGCTTCTTGTCCGGCGGAGGATCCGTCGCCCGCCGCAGTGTAGGAGCTTTCTTCTTCGGCTGAGTCGCGGCCTTATCTGCCTCGCCTTGAGCCTGTTTCTTTTCCTCCGGCGTCATTTCCTCGGCACGTTCGGCCTTCTCCTTCTGGTCCTTCGAATTGATCTCCGCCGCCCGCGCGGTCGTGTCCGCCTTTCGACAATTCGTAGCTGTCCTGCGTCGTGTCCACGGCCTGCTTCAGGACGAACTCGTATCGGGCCAGATCCTTCGGCTGCGAATCCTCGATTTTCTGTAGCTTCTGCAGCATCTCGGCTTCTCGCCGCCGCCACCGCCGTATTGCCTAGATCTAATGGCCAGCTTGCGGCGCAGCGCATCGTCGGCCACCGTGTCGATCGCCTCGATGATCTTCGAATAATCGTCCAGCAGATCGTGGATCAGCGCGCTTCGTCCGGGCTTGTCCTTCGACAAAAGCTGATTGATCTGGTCCAGCCGCTGCTTGGCGAAGTGCAGATACAGCTTCATGCGCTCATTCGGCTCCTGGATCTCGCGCACCTGGTCGGCTTCATCCGAAGTGAGAAAATCGCGCGTTCGCCTGCGCGGCCATCGGCAGCGCGCATAAACTCAGAATCGCAAGGAATCGCATAAATCCCTACTTCTTCTTACTCATAATACCCTTGAGCAGATCGTCGTGGACCTCCGCCACCCGGTCGCGCACTTTTTCGACCAGCGAACGTTCTTCAAATCCGACCAGGTCGCGCAACCCGTCCAGCCGCCTCAGCAGTTCGCGCGTCCGCAGCTCCGCGCGCTTGTAATATTTGTTGTTGCGCGCACTCTTTCCGGTCTCCTCCAGAGACTGAAACGACAACTCCACCGATGCGCGCGCGTCGTCGAGCGCGGCCTGCAGCTTCGCCGCATCTCCCGCGTTGTACGCCTCCCGAGCCTGGTCCAGCTCGGCATTGGCGTAATCGAGCGCCAGTCGCTGCGGCGTTCCAGATTCGTCTCCGCCTTGACTGAAGTCAAGTCGGCGTTAAAATCCGGCGCGAGAGAAAAAACCAACAGCCAAAACATTACCGTTTGTCCAACTCGTGCTGAATAATCCGAGCCCTCTGCCGCGCTTTGAACTCTTCATCCGGGAACTTTCCCTGGCTCAGCTCCAAAAACTTATTGTAATTCGCGACCGCGTCTTTCAGTTGATGCAGATGATCATACGCCAACCCGCGCAGGTAAAAATGCGACGGCGTTTCCGCGCCCAACGCGCGCACCCGGTCGAGCGCGGCGATCCCCTGCGCGTACTGCTCGCCCACGATCAAGGCCGCGGCCAGTTCATTCCATGGCTGCGGAGCATCCGGCTTCAGCTTCGACGCGGCCAGAAACTGCGGAGCGGCTTCCATGAACTTCCGCTGATCGCGGAGCATGCGCCCGTAGAACATGCGCAGCTCATAATCGTTCGGTTCGCTCGCCAGCGCAGCCGCAATCAGCGGCCCGGCCTTGTCGAGCTGCTTCGTCTTCACATATGCCTGCGCCAGCGCCACGCGATTCGCCGCCGTAGGTGATTTCGCTACCGCGCTTTCGAGCGCTGGAATCGCATCCTTCGCGTCGCCCGATTCCGAAAGCAGCGCCCCCATCCGTTCCTGCGCCCCCGGATTCTCCGGAAACTCGCGATAGATCGCGATCGCCTGGTCCGCCTGATGCTGCTTCTCGTATGCCTCGGCGAGCTGAAGAAGAAAGCTCTTATACGACGGATCGAGCTCCGCCGCTTTGCGATAATGCGGCTCAGCGTCGCTCAGCCGGCCTTGCTGGAAGATCGCCTGACCCATTCCGAATTCGGCAGCGGCCGAGGCGGCGCTCATTGCCAGAGCCGCCGCAAACGCCGTCTCCGCCTCCGCATAGTGCTGATCGTCGAGATGAGCTTGCGCATAGTAAAACGCCGGTCGGAACTCCTTGGGCTTCTGCGCGCTGGCGGCTCCCAGATATTTGAGCGCCTGTGGAGCATCCTTGGCGCGCAGCAGACTGATTCCCAGATTCAGTTCCGCCTCGTACAATCCCGGCTTCAGCTCGAGCACCGTCTTGTACTCCGGAACCGCCTCCGCGTCCTTCCCCAGCAAACTGTACGACAGCGCCAGATTGAAATGCGCGCCATAATCCTTTGGATCTTCGGCGATCGCTTTGACGAACCATCCCGCCGCTTCCTCGTACCTCTTCCCGTCGAGCGCCTTCATGCCTTCTGCCTGATAATCGACGCTCTGCGCCAGGAAAGCGGCCAGAAGAAACCACATGTCACTCTAATTTTAACCGCTTATCGCGTCAGATAGACTGTGAATTTTGTAGCGTCGCGGAACCCCATGCGCCGGTACATCGAATATCCCGCTTCGGTCGATTGCAGCACCAGTTGCGTCAATCCAGTGCGGCGCTGGACCTCGGCGGCAGCCGCGCGGAGCATCGCCTCGCCGTAACCCTGGCGCCGCAACGACGGCATGGTCGCGAGCGAATACACGCCGATCGCCCCGCCCGCCGGTACAATCGCGACAATCGCGACCGCCCTCCCGTCCACCAGGCCCACGAAGCCCTGATACTCGCCGGTCCACGCCTCTTCGCGCGAGTAAACCGTGTGCGCCACCGTAAACGGAATATCGAACGCGACCGCCGTGATTTCTGCGAACACGCTCCGCAGGGCCGCATCGCGGACAGGCCTGCATTCGATCTCCGGCAGCGGTCGCAAGGGCGGCAGCAGCATCGGAGCCAGCATTCCCGGAGGCTGCGAAATCGCCCGCATCCCGAACGTCGAAAAAGTATGCTTTTCGCGTTTTCGCGCCGCGGCGTCCAGCAGGTCCTCGCACAACCAAAAGGACCAGCGCATGGTCCGCTCGCGGAAAAAGCGCGCCAGGTCCGTCAGCCGCGACTCTAACTCGCCGTCCGCCGCCGGACGCGTCAGTAGAGCGATGTTGAACACCCCATAATCGAGCCCCGAAAACATCGCCACGCTTCCGTCCAGCGCGCGCACCTCGCCCGACCCGGACGCTTCTCCGAAGAACCGCATCGCGTGCCGAAGATTCTCTTCGATGATCTGATACTCGCTCATTTAAAGCAGCGTCACCGGGTCCACATCGACCACCAGCGACACCGGATTCCACTTTTCCCCTGCCGCGAACTCGCGTACGCGCCCCAACATTTCATTCAACCGCTTTCGCGTCGCTGCCTTCAGCAGCATCTGATAACGATATTCGTTCTTCAGCTTGACCATCGCGGCCGCCGCCGGACCCATTACTCGCACACCTTCGGGTGCGGGTTCCAGAGATCGCGCCATCGCCGTGCTTCGTTCCCTGGCTTCTTCTTCGCTCGACGCGCGTACCAGCACGTTCGCCAGCGCGCCATACGGCGGGTAAGACATCAACCTCCTGAAGTCGATTTCTTTAGCATAAAACGAATCGTAATCCTGCGCCGCCGCGCAGCGGATCGCATAATGATCCGGATTAATGGTCTGAATCAGGACAATTCCCGGTGTGTTTCCGCGCCCGGCCCGTCCGGCCGCCTGCGTCAGCAGTTGAAATGTGCGCTCCGCCGCTCGAAAATCCGGCAGCCCCAGTCCCACATCGGCGCTCACGATCCCCACCAGCGTGACATTGTGGATGTCGTGCCCCTTCGCGATCATTTGCGTGCCGACCAGAATATCGTAATCGCCATCGCGAAAGCCGGCCAGAATCGATTCCATATCGCGCTTCCGCCCCACCGTGTCGCGATCGAGACGCGCGATGCGCGCCCGCGGGAAACGCCCCGTGCAGCTCGTCTTCCACCCGCTCCGATCCGGTCCCCAGAAACTGTATGTAGTCGCTATCGCACTTGGGGCACCGGTCCGGCACGCGAGCCGAATAATTGCAGTAATGGCATAGCATGCGCCGGTCGCGCCGATGATAAGTCAGCGTGACCGAGCAGAACTGGCATTCCATCCTCGCCCCGCAGGCCCGGCACGCGACGAAGCTCGAAAATCCGCGCCGGTTCAGCAGCAGCATCGATTGTTCGCCGTTGTCGATCCGCTCCTTCACCGCATCCACCAGCGCGCGCGAAAATAACGCCTGTTTGCGCGTCTCCTGAAACTCCGTGCGCATGTCGATCAGCTTCACCTCGGGCATCGGACGCCCTTCGATCCGCTCCGGTAGATGAATGTATGCGTACTTGCCGCGCTCGGCATTGAAGCGGCTCTCGAGACTCGGCGTCGCCGATCCGAGCACCACCACCGCGCCCGCATCCCGCGCCCTGACGATCGCCACATCGCGACCGTGATAGCGCGGCGTTTCCTGCTGCTTGTAGCTCTGATCGTGCTCTTCGTCGACCACGATCAGCCCGATATTCCTCACCGGCGCAAACACGCCCGAGCGCGTCGCCACCACCACCCCCGCTTCCCCCGATCGAATCCGTCTCCATTCCTGCGCGCGCTCCGAATCGTTGAACGCCGAATGCAGAATCGCCACGCGCTCGCCGAATCGCTGGTGAAACTGCCCCGCAACCGCCGGTGTCAGTGCGATCTCCGGCACCAGCATCAGCGCGCTACGCCCGATCGCCAGCGTAGCTTCAATCGCCCGCAGATAAATCTCCGTCTTCCCGGATCCCGTGACGCCCTGCAACAGAAAGGTCTGAAATTGTTTTGCCTCCACCGCCGCCCGGACCCGTTCGAACGCCTCCTGCTGATGCGGATTCAGCAAATGAGGGCCGCGCATCGGCGTCGAACCGGCCGTCACCGGCTCCAGACGTCAGCTTGGCCAGCTCGCGACGCGCCAGGCTGCGCGCCGCGACGCTCGCCTTCGCAATGATCTTGTCCACTTCGGTCAACCGGTGCGTCCCTGGATGCAACTCCAGATACGAGAGCAGCTCCCGCTCGGACTTCGGAAGTTTCAAGTCGCCCGCACGCTTAGCGAACTCCACACGCAATCGCGCGGCGCCCGCGCGCAGCGGATCGCGCTCCGCCGCGACATCCTCCGCTTCCACGAACCCCTTCTTTTCAAGCGACCGCAAAACCGCGACGGCGCTGGTGATTTTTCGCGTCAGATACGGCGCAGAGGACGGCCGTGTGTCCAGCAATCGCAGCACCTGCGTCGCCGGATCTTCGTCGTTTTCGCCGAAGTAAAGCTGTCGCGCGACGTCTCTGCCGGCCGTAGTGAGCGAATAAATCTTCCCGTGCCGAACTTCACCCGACAGCGGAGTCATCGCGCGCAGCGTCTGCCCCAGCGGAGCGCAATAATACGCCGCGATCCAGCGCCCCAGTTTCAACAGATCCTCATCCAGCGCCGGTTCCTCATCCAGCAGCCGCAAAACTTCGCGAACCGCGCCCGCTGGAGCCTCATCGTGGGTCCGCAGCACGATTCCCGTCAGTTTTCGTCTTGCCGAATGGAACCAGCACGCGGCATCCCACCTGCACCCGATGCCGCAGCGTCTCCGGCAGCAGATACGTGAACGGCTGATCGATCGGCACCGGCAGACTTACGTCGCAATAAACCGGATGCATCTACCTGCGCGGCGACGGCGTGAAGATCGCGAAGGCCGCGCCCTGCGGATCGGCCAGAATCGCCATGCGCCCCACGTTCTCGACGCTCATCGGCGCCTGATATACAGCCGCGCCCATCCCCTTCGCCTTTGCCGCCGAAGCGTCCACGTCGTCCACCAGAATGTAAATCATCCAGTACGGCGGAAAGATTCGGGTTCCGGAATTCGGCCGGCGGAATGCCTCCGATAAATTCTTTGCCGTTCTTGATGTGCAGGTAGCCCGACGAGTCATTTTCCGCCAGCGTCACCTGCCAGCCGAACAGACCCTCATAAAACGTTTTCGCGCGCCCCGGATCGCCCGTGCTCAGGTCCGCCCAGCAGAGAGTCCCGCTCACTCCGCCGATCTGGATTCCGATGCCTTTGGCCGCCTGCCAGATGCAAAACGCCGCGCCGGTCGGGTCCTGGACTACGGCCATTCTGCCCTGATCCATCACGTCGAACGGCTGCGCCAGTACCTTCCCGCCCAGCGTACCGGCTTTCTTGGCCGTCTCGTCCGCATTCGCCGTCGCGATGTACAGGTTCCAGTGCGGCGGCACTCCCTGTGCGCGCTCTTCGGGCCGCGCGGTGTAACAGGCCGCGGCATCCGCCCCGTCCACTTGGAACATGGTGTAGATGTCGCCTGGTCCCATCGGAAACTCTTTGATGGACCATCCGAATAGCGAGGTATAAAATTTTTTGGCGGCGTTCTGATCCGAAGTCGACAGTTCGATGTAGCAGAACGCACCGGGGGCATGTTTTTCGATTTTCGGCATGATGGGATTATAACCCGCCGTGCGGGGATGTATAATCGAATGTTCCGGGAGGATGGACCTTGAAGACCTTAATGATTGCCATTGCAATGGCTTCCCTGGCAGGACCTATGTCGGCCTCGCCAGACGACCTTGAAGATTCCTACGCGAAACTGAAAGACGCCGTCGCAAAGAAGGACGCCGACGCCGTTAAAACCGATGCCGCCGCGACCCTGAAGTTCGCCCAGGAACTGATCAACGCTCCCAAGCCTTCCGATGCCGATGAGGCCAAGAATTGGACCCAACGCATCGAATACGGCAAGGAAGTTTCCACATATACCGAATACGCCCTTGCCACCACTGCCGAACTGGCTAGCGATCCTGCTAAAACTGTGGAAGCTGATCGACGCGTTGTTGGCCCAGAACAACAAGAGCCAGTATCTGGATGAAGTGTGCGGCAAACGCCTACCTGGTAGCGCTCGGCAAAGTCCCCGGCGGTTCGTCCGCAAAACAACTAGAGGGCATGACCAAGATCGTCACCGGGCGCCCCGACAATATCGTCGCGCTCACTGCGCTGTTGGACGGCGGACGCGCTTCCCTGGTGAACGCCAACCGTCTGGTCGCGGCCGCCAAGAAGCCGAAGCCGGAATCGATCCCTGAAGCGGAGTGGGAGAAGACCAAAAATGAGGCGCTCGGGACCGGATATTTTTACGTCGGCTACCTCAACGGCCAAAAACAGGGCTGGATCGATTGCGACAAGAACCTGAAACTCGCTCTTCCATTGATTCAAGGCAGCAACAAGCTCGGAACCGCCTACTTTTCGCTCGGAATCTGCGACTATCAGTTCGGCAAGCTGACCAACGATCGGACCAAGATGATCGCCGGCCAGCAATTCATGGAAAAAGCCGCCGGTATCAAGGGTCCGAATCAGAACATGGCGTATCAGCAAAACAACGCTATGAAAGCCGAGTTGGCAGGCCGCCACTAAACCGCACTGTGCCAACCTGTCCGCTCTGTGGGACACATTGGCTCTATCCTCGGCAGCGTGGGACGCAGATTTCCTGTATTTTCAGTAATCTGACTTCTGGCGACCCGTGTGCTTTCCATCCGGCCGGTGGAACACAACGTGGGAAAATCGGAAATTCCTTCTCCGAGGGACCGGCAAGCCGGTTCGATACTTTCGTTCGTGCCAGCACACGGCGATTCCAAGGCAGGTGCGGTTGCACAGCAGTTGAGCCGCACCTTGGCGGAGGGCTCTGGGGTTTCCGTGCTGCTGGCCGATTTTCACCGCACCGGCTATCCCCTGTGGCGCCTCAACGAAACGCCGCGCCGTCTGGATGGCCACACCTGGGGAGCGCTGGTCACCGAACACGAAGGCCTGGAAATCCTGACCGCGACCGAAGTGCATCCCCATCACCTCGGCCCGTTACTCGAATACGCCCGCCAAAGCTACCAGGTAATCGCAGCCGATCTTACCGAAGCCCGCGCCGCCCAGACGCTCGAAGTTCTGCGCGCCTCCGACGCGATTTTCATGGTTTCGGACTCTACTCGCGTGGCTCTTGAAGCCGTGCAGGAAAAACTGGTCTGGCTGCGCTCCATTAACCTCGATGAGCGCTGCGCCTTGCTGCTGACCCGCGAACCCGGCGGCGTCGGACCGGTGGAAGCCGAACACATCACCGGATTGCCGGTGTGCAGTCTGGTCGAAACCAGCGAGCAGATCGTGCAATTGGCGCACTGGCTGAACGTGAATCTCGGCCCGCGCGACGAAGCTTCCGCGTCCTTCGCTCTGGCCGGTTAAGAATCGCCCCGGCGAGCCATTTCTTCCGACAGAATCACAGCTTCCGCCAGATCCTTCATGGGACGACGCAGACGACGGCTCTCATTTCGAAGCCGCAGATAGGCGTCTTCCTCGGTCAGGTTGTGGCGGCGTTGCAGGATCCCCTTGGCCCGCTCGACGCTCTTGCGCGTCTCGAGCTGCCGCTTCATTTCGGCGGTCTCTTCCGTCAGGCGAGCATTCTCTTCTTCCAGCAGGCTTCTGGCGATCGCGCCACCCACCTGTTCGCCGATGAAGGTCAGAATCTCGATTTCGTCTTCCGTGTGCTCATGCCTCTCGCGATGATGCACGTTGATGACGCCGATCGCTCGGCCCTTGTTCACCGCCCGATTCACCAACGGGACCGAAACCAGCGCTTCGTAGGTATCTTCAATCAGCGATGCGAAGATCTTGAACCGCGGGTCTTCGCTTGCGTTTTCCGACAGCGCCACCGGCAACTGATTCTCGGCAACCCAGCCGGTAACGCCTTCACCCATCTGCACGCGCAGTTGCCCCAGGTCGGCGACGTGCGGCACCAAGGATGCGCGCAGAACGAATTCGTTGGTGGAGGAATCCAGCAGGTACACCAGGCAGGCGTCACATCCGCTGGCTTGCGTAGCCAGTCCCACGATCTCGCCCAGCATCTCATCGAGTGAGATTTCCGAGCTCACCACGCGGCTCACCCGCCGCAACACGGAAACATCGGAGTCGATAACCATGAACGAGATTAAGCCGCAACCCCTCCCTCCGTCCAATCAAAGTTTTCTATAGGGTTTATCGCGCCGCGGTAGAAAAAGGGGACAGACTACTCTGTCCCCAGCCGCAAACCGTTGATTCACACCAGAGTGACGCTCGTGGACAGAGCGGTCTGTCCCCCCGTCTTTCGCAAGCGCCCGAAATTTTAGCGAGTATAATCAATGCAGTATGCGACAAGAATGGGTCTCGCGGCGCTCCGGCGACCGCATCCGAACGCAGATATATTACGCCCGGCAAGGCCGGATCACGGAAGAAATGGAGTACGTAGCGAAACGGGAACGCCTTACTCCTGAAACCGTTCGAGACGAAGTTGCGCGCGGGCGAATGATCATCCCCGCCAACATCCATCACACCAATCTGGAGCCGATGTGCATCGGCGTCGCATCCCTGTGCAAAGTCAACGCGAATATCGGCAATTCCTCAACCACTTCCAACATCGATGAGGAACTGGAAAAGCTGCGCTACTCGGTTCGCTATGGAGCCGATACCGTGATGGATCTCTCCACCGGCGGCGACATCCCGCGCATCCGCCAGGCGATTATCGACCATTCGCCTGTTCCCATTGGCACTGTCCCGATCTACGAGGCTCTCTCGCGCGTCCGCCGCGTGGAGGATCTCAACATCCAGGTGATGCTGGAAGTGATTGAAGAGCAAGCCGAGCAGGGTGTCGACTACATGACCATCCATGCCGGCGTGCTGGTCCAATACATCCCCATGACCACCGGCCGCGTCACCGGCATCGTCAGCCGCGGCGGGGCCATTTTGGCCGAATGGATGGTGAAGAACCATCGCCAGAATCTGCTGTACGAACATTTCGCCGACATCTGCAAAATCTTTCAGAAGCACGACGTTACGTTTTCGCTCGGCGATGGCCTTCGTCCCGGCTCGCTTGCCGATGCGAGCGACCGCGCGCAGTTCGCCGAACTTGAAACTCTGGGCGAGCTGACCAAAATCGCGTGGGAGCACGACGTGCAGGTGATGATCGAAGGTCCCGGCCACATTCCCATGGATCAGATCCAGATGCAGGTCGAGAAGGAAAACAAAATCTGCCACGAAGCCCCGTTCTACACGCTGGGCCCTCTGGTGACCGACTTCGCTCCCGGCTACGACCACATCACTTCGGCGATCGGAGCCGCGATGATCGGCTGGCATGGCGCATCCATGCTCTGCTACGTGACGCCGAAGGAGCATCTCGGCCTGCCCAATCGCGAAGACGTGAAGCAGGGCCTGATCGCTTATAAAATCGCGGCCCATGCCGCCGACATCGCCCGCCATCGTCCGGGCGCCCGCGATCGCGACGACGAACTTTCGCGCGCCCGTTTCGCTTTCGACTGGAACAAACAGTTCGAGCTTTCGCTCGACCCCGAAACCGCGCGCGCTTATCATGATGAAACTCTGCCTCAGGAAGGTTTCAAAGACGCTGCGTTCTGTTCCATGTGCGGGCCGAAATTCTGCTCGATGAATCACTCCGCCAAGACGCAAGCATTCACGGAAGAAGACGCCGAAGCGATCCTGACCCAGATTGAGTCTGCGTAAAGATCGGTATACCGACCCGCTCGCTGTGGGTCTCCGCGAAAGGTGACATTAACCGCTCCCTTTGGTCACGGCTCGCATAAGTTTGTAATATGTGGAGGCGCCGACCCTGAGCCGCGACCACAGGGAGTCACCATGGGCCTGCGGCCCACCGATGGTGATGAAAATAGATTTTGCGATCTACACAGAATCAATGCTTTACCCCCTATTTTCAGGGGAGCGGTTAATCGTCGGTTTTCACACAGGTTCGCATCGCGATCGGAACTCGCGACTTCGGATTTTTCCCTGCTATCACCGCCGTCCCATTGGCCGATGTGTAAGTAGACGGTAAGTCCAAGCCGCCTTAGCAGGAGATTCAGTGACTAAAGCTATTTCCACGCTCGCGCTCGTAGTGTGTTCAGCCGCCGCGATTCGCGCGCAGGCGACCAACGGCGTGACGCTCGCCCCGACGGCGATGACTGTGAATTATCAGATCGGCACCGCGGCTTTGCCCGCGGCGCAGACTCTGCAGGTGACCACTCTGCCTAAAGCGCTCAATTTTACGGTCGCGATTTCAGGCGCGCCCTTTAACGCAGCCTGGCTGCTGGTTTCCCAATCCGCCGGGACCAGTCCCGCGAGCATCAAAGTTGAAACCAATCCCACCGGTCTCGCGGCCGGAACCTACGTCTGGAACGATTACCGTCACCGCGGTCAGCGGCGTCAATACCTACACGGCCGCTACCGTCGTGACGCTTCTGGTCGCCAGCGCTCCCGCCGCGATCACTGCGACGCCCGCCGCCATTGAACCTTTCTTACACCACCGGCGGTCCGGTCCCCAGCGCATCTCTGACCGGCGCCTTTATCCTGTCCAGCACCGGCGCCCCTCTTTCCGCCACGCTCAGCGTCTCCGGAGCCACCTGGCTTACGGTCCAGCCCTCCGGCCAGATCTCTCTGATCGGATTGCTGAACACGATTACTGTTACCGCGAATCCCGTTGGCCTGGCTCCCAAAGTCTACACCGGAACGATCAAAATCAGTGCTCCTCAGGCTACCGACAAGACTCTCAGCCTCACGGTCACGTTGACTGTAAATGCGCAGGTCCCGACCGTTACCACTGTTTGGCCTCCCGGAGTGATTCAAGGCTCGCCGCAGACCATCGCGACCGTCGATGGAAACGGCTATTTCTCCACCTCGACCGTCGCCGTCAGCGGATTCACCCCGGCTTCCACCGTTACCGTCACGGATGGAACCAGCACCGTGAGTCAGACGTTCCTGATTCCTGTGTATGCCCCGACGGCCACAGGCTTGCGATTGGGCGTGAACTCGCCACTGCCTTCCGGTGCGGTCGGGACGGCCTATTCACAGAACCTTGCCGCCGCGGGAGGAACCGGTCCCTACGCATATTCGGCGATCGCCGGATCGATGCCGGGTGGACTCGCGGTCAGCGCCGCGGGGGTTCTCTCAGGCACGCCCACCAACGCGGGAACGTACCTGTTCACCATCCAGGTGACCGACAGCTCGACGCCACCCATCGCCGCTTATAACCAGGTGCAGATGACCATCGACCCGACCGCCGCGGCCGGTCTGCGGATTGAAGTCGCTGCCGCGCCTCTGCCGCTCGGCGTCATGGGAACCGCCTACGGCCCGGTGACGCTCACCGCCACGGGAGGCACCGGTGGACCTTATACCTGGTCATCATCGAATCTTCCCGCTGGTCTTGCGCTGAGCGGCGCGGGAGTTCTGAGCGGAACGCCGTCCACCGACGGCAGCGCCGGACCGGTGACGCCGACTATCGTCAGCGAGACTTCTTTGCTCGCGACCCTTCCGGCCGGCGTCCTGCTCAATGCCGGAGTCCTTCGATTGGCCGTGACTACTCCCGCGCCTGGTGGCGGAACCTCGAACGAAGGATCGTTCGTGGTCTATGGGCCCAATCCACAGATCACCGCCGTCGTAAACTCCGCGAACTACGTGCAAGGCACGCTGGCGCCCGGCGATCTGATCGCGATTTTCGGAATCGGCATGGGACCAGCATCGTTAACCATTTTCGATCCCGCGACGCCGCCGATTGCCACATCGCTTCCCGCCACCGCGCCGTCTACTTCGGTGACCATCAATGGAACCGCGGCGCCGATTCTTTACACCAGCGATAACGTGGTCGGCGTGATCGTCCCCTACACCATCGCCGGGCCGACCGCGCAATTGGTCGTGACCTATGGCGGGCTCGCCTCGCAGGCAGTCACCGTTGCCGTCGCGGCAGCCGATCCGGGAGTTTATTCGCTCGCCTCGTCAGGTCTGGGCCAAGCCGCGGTTCTCAACTATGCCAGCGGAAACTACACCATCAACTCGGCGTCGAATCCCGCGCCCGTTGGATCCGTGGTCGTGATTTACATGACCGGAGCGGGCACCACGACCTCGAATGTCGACAATCAACTCATCGCGATGTCGCCGGCCGTGACGCCCATCCTTACGCCCAGCGTTTCTATCGGAGGTCAAGGCGCTTCCGTCCTGGCCGCGCAAGCGCCGCCGGGATCGGTGCCGGGTCTGATTCAGCTCAACGTGACCGTCCCCTCGACCCTCAAAGCTGGCGCGGCGCTGCCGGTAGTGGTAACCGTCGGCGGAATCGCGAGTCAGGCCGGCCTGACGATTGCCGTGAAGTAGCCGTTTATCGATCCAGCGCCGCGACCCCCGGCAGTTCGATCCCTGCGAGAAACTCGAGCGACGCGCCTCCGCCCGTCGAAATGTGCGAAATCTTATCCGCCACACCCGCCGATTTAATGGCTTTTTCCGAATCTCCGCCGCCGACTACGCTGATCGCGCCCGATTCCGCGACAGCCTTCGCCAGCGCGACCGTTCCCTGATCGAACGGAGGAGTCTCGAACACTCCCATAGGACCGTTCCAGATGATGGTCTTGGCTCCGGCGATCACTTCCTTGTACGCCGATACCGTCCTCGGGCCGATGTCGAGCCCCATCTTTCCATCCGGCACGCGGTCCACTACTTCCGTCGCCACACCGGCCTTAATTTCCGACGCGACCACGTGATCCACTGGCAGCATCAACTTCGTACCGGCCTTTGCCATCAGATCGCGAGCCAAATCCAGTTTGTCCTCTTCCACCAGCGACTTGCCCGTCGGTTCTCCCCGCGCCCTTAGGAACGTGTACGCCATCGCTCCGCCGATTAATATCCGGTCGACGATCTTGATCAGGTTCTCAATCACCTCGATTTTGTCGGAAACCTTGGCTCCGCCCAGAATCGCGATGCAGGGTCGCGCCGGATTCCTGGTCGCCTTGGTCAGATATTCCAGCTCTTTTTCCATCAGCAGCCCCGCGGCAGCCTGTTTGACGAACGGAATCATCCCCACGGTCGAGGCGTGGGCGCGGTGAGCGGACCCGAATGCGTCGTTCACGTAAATGTCACAAAGCGCAGCCAATTGCTTGGAAAATTCCGGATCATTCTTCTCTTCTTCCGCATGAAAGCGCAGATTTTCGAGCAGCAGGACCTCGCCCGGCTTCGGCAGCATCGCCTCGACCGCGGGCCCCACGCAATCCGGAGCCATCTTCACGGGACTCCCCAGCAGTTCGCCGAGCCTTTGCGCGACCGGCGCCAGACTCATTTCCGGATTCGGTTTCCCCTTCGGCCGGCCCAGGTGGCTTGCCAGTACTAGCCCGGCCCCGTGATCCAGCGCGTACCGGATGCTCGGCAGCGACGCCTTTATGCGTTTGTCGCTGGTAATTTCTCTTCCATTGTTGGCTAACGGGACGTTAAAATCGACCCTCATGAAGACGCGCTTTCCCTGCAAATTCAGGTCGCGAATCGAAAGTGTGCTCATTTATCCAACTTTCTTATTGCCCAGGTTAAGAATTTCCCTTATAGTGTTCCGGACCATCTATCTATGCGAATATACAGATTCCTCTGCACGGGGATGCTGGCCGGAGCCTTGTCGCCGCTGGCTCTCGCTCAATCCTACCTCACGACCACCTTCGCCGGAAGCAGCCGTTTGCTCGACGGCCAACCTGCCAATACCGTTCCGTTGCGATACCCCTGGGGCATCGCCGAGGACGGTGCCGGCAACGTGTATTTCGCGGATTTCTCCGACAATCGCATCCGCCGCGTCGATCCTACCGGCATTATCTCCACCATTGCCGGGAATGGCGCCCCCGGATACGCCGGCGATAACGGACCCGCCGCCAAGGCCCAGCTTGATGGACCGTAGGGCATCGCTCTCGACAGCAAAGGCAACCTGTTCATCTGCGATTACAACAATAGCGTGGTGCGAAAAGTGGTGCTGTCCACCGGCGTCATTTCCACGGTCGCCGGCAGCGGGAACTACCAATATTCGGGGGACGGCGCGGCGGCCACGGCGGCCGGAGTCGATCCCTACGATATCGCCGTGGACACCGCTGGCAACCTGTACATCTCGGACTTCTATAACAATCGAATTCGCAAAGTGACGGCGGCCACCCAGACCATCACCAGCATCGCCGGCATTACTACGCCTGGCGACGGGGATAACGGTCCCGCCAATCAGGCCGCACTGGACGGTCCCATGGGTGTTTCGGTGGATGCCACCGGCAATGTCTATTTCGTCGATTCCAACAACAATCGCGTGAAGATGATCAACCAGACCGCCAACCACATCTCCACGGCCGTCGGAAGCGGGAATTTTGGAACCGGAACCCCGTCCGCCGACGGCGATGGAGGAAAGGATACTGCGGCAAATCTTCTGATCCCGTTTTCCACGGCGATCGAGCCGAACGGAAACCTTCTGGTGGAGACGGTTTTCGAGTTGTGGCGCGTCAATGCGTCCGACGGCACCATCCACTTCGTCTCCGGCAATCCGTCGATCAGCTACGGCGGCGACGGAAACTCGATTTTGACCGCGATTTTCGCCGTTCCGATCTATGTCACCGCGGCTCCCAACGACGATATTCTCATTGCCGACCTCGGCAATTACCGCGTCCGCCGGATTCACGGGCAGATCATCAACACGCTGGCCGGGACCTCGATTCTGGACAATATTCCGCGACCTCGGCCTTCCTGAATCTGCCTACGGGAGTTCTGCCGGACGGGAAGGGCGGCCTTCTGATCGCCGATACGGGAGACAGCCGCATTCGCCGTGTCGCCGGAGGCAACATCGCCGCCTATTACGGTACCGGATTCCGCGGAACCGGTCCCAATGAACTTTTCTTTCCAAGCGGGCTGGCGCTGGACTCGCAAGGCACGTTGTATATCGCCGACACGCAAAACGATCGAGTGATGCGGATTTCCATTGGCGGGTCAGCCACGGTTCTCGCCGGTGGAAACGGGCCCGGGTTCAGCGGAGACGGCCAGTTCGCGCTCAACGCGAGGCTTACTGGCCCAACCGCTGTCGCGGCCGATGCGGCCGGCAATATCTACATCGCCGATAGCGGGAATTTCCGCATCCGCGTGGTCAACGTCAATCAGCAGATTTCCACGCTCGCGGGAAACGGCAGCCCCAAAGCCACCGGAGATAACGGCCCCGCTACTAACGCCGGCCTCAGCGTGACGGATCTAACCATCTCGGGAGGCAGCCTGTACTTCGCCGACGAGCTGAACAACAAGGTTCGCAAGATCGATCTCAACACCAAGATCATTTCGACGGTCGCCGGCATCGGCAGCCCTGGCTACACCGGCGACGGCGGAACCGCGTTCAGCGCGCAGCTCGCCTTCCCAACCAGCGTCGCCCTGGATGCGGCCGGAAACATGTACATCGCCGACTGGGGAAATTCGGTGATTCGCGAAGTCAGTGGCGGAAATATCTCGACCATCGCCGGCATTCCCGACCAGTTCGAATTCACCGTCGACACCGGCACCGCGCTCTCTGTTCCAATAGACCCCCAGCGCGTGCTGGTGGATACGGATGGCTCCATCTATGTCGCCGACCAACTGAACGACCGGATTCGCAGACTGACCGTTCAAAAAGCCGCCACGCTCAGCATCGCGGCCGGGAATAATCAATCCGGGACTCCCGGCAAGGCAGTCGCTATCGGTGTCAAAGTAGTGGACTCCGCGGGAAACCCGGTTGGCAACGTTCTGGTGAATTTTACGCTGAGCGCTGGAACGGCCACGCTCAGCTCGTCGAGCGCACTCACGGGAGGAAACGGCGTCGCCTCTATTCAAGTCACCCTCGGAGCCACGGTCGGCCCGGTGACCATCACGGCCGCGTCCTCAGGTCTTACGTCGGTGACCTTCAGCTTGACCATCACCACGCCGCCGCCAACTACACCCGTGCCGACCATTAATCCCAACGGTGTGCAAGGCTCGGGATTCAGCACGCCGCCGATTCTGGCGCTCTCAACCGGAGGCATCGCCACCGTGAAAGGCGTGAACTTCGGCGCCGGCGCGACCTTCACGAATATTGGCACTGGCGATCTGGTAAATGGCCAGGTACCGGTAAATTACCACTCGACGTGCGTCACCGTGGGAGGCGTGCGCGCGCCCATCGCCGGCGCATCCGATACGCAGATCAATTTCATCACTCCGACGGTTACCGGCTCGAATGCGGCTGTCATTGTGATTGCGGGCTGCGATACCGCCGCTTCTGTCTCGAGCGGGGCCGTGACCATCCCCATCCAAACCGAAACGCCCGAGTTCTTCTATTTCGCCAACAATTCGAACGGCCAGAATCCGGTGGCCGCCGCGGATTCTCTCACCGGTGCCTACCTGGTCGCTTCGAGCTTGTACCCCACCGCTGGATTCATTCCCGCCAAGCCGGGCGAACTGGTTACGGTCTATGCCACCGGCTTCGGTCCCACGAATCCGGTCGTGCCTCCTGGCGTGTTCTTCAACGACCTCGCGCAAGCGACTGGGGCCGCAACGGTTACGCTGAATGGCAACCCGCTCCCGGCCGCAAATGTTACCTATGTAGGACTGACGCCGGGCAGTCCAGGGCTGTATCAGTTGAACATTACGCTTCCGCCCGACACTCCCAACGGCGACTTGTCTCTGGTGATCACCATCAACGGCGTGTCGAGTTCTCCCGGAGCTTACTTGACGGTGCAGCAGTAGCTATTGCTTTTTCTGACACTCGTCGCGCTTGAAGGTCAGGGTGATCGTGTTGTTGGGACTACCGCTTCCCGATTCGCTGATCGAGACGTTGTCGTACGCCGTTAAAGAGACGGAATATACGCCGCTCATAAACCGGGACCGACGCAATTCGTTTCCTCGCATCGCGGCAGGCACCACCTCTTCGAGGAACGCGTACATTCGTTGCCGCATCACTGCATCGTTGGAAACGGCCTCGTTCGATGGCATCAGCGCTGGAACCTCCACCTTGCATGCGAGACCGCTGGCGCCGTAATCCACCACCATGTCGAATCCCTGCGGGATATGAAAGGTCTCCCGATTCAGGGGTGTACCGAATTTCGCCCGCAAACCGCAGGATTCGAGCTGAGCCATCGCGGGTACGGCAATCGCCAAAACGAGTAAGAACCGTGAAGCCATGCCCTCAGGATACTCCCGGAATCCCGAACGCGGGACGGTATTTCTCTGGCAATTTCATCGGCTTCCGCTCGCGATTGCAAAAAATGTGCTTGGTTTCGCCGCGAGCCAGCCGTCTCTGGCTTCCCGCTTCGATCATTTCGTACCCGAAGCGGATCATGCGCGGATTCGCATCCTCAATCCACGTTTTCACGATCACCTCTTCGTCGTAAAGCGCCGGCGAAGCGTAGCGGCAGCTCGCCTCGGCGACGGCCAATAGAATCCCGTCGTCGGCTTCCATATCGCGATATCGAATCCCCGCCGCGCGGCAATATTCCGCGCGCCCCAGCTCCATCCACACCAGGTAATTGGCGTAATAGACGACGCCCATCTGATCGGTTTCGGCATACCGGACGCGCAGCCGCGCCTCGACCTTGTGCATAGCGTGGTGATTATAGCAACCTGTTGAAACCAAAGCCGCGCGGGGCCAGTCTGATAGTATGAGCCTGTGCGGGTGCGCGTTCTTTTTTTCGGTGTAGTGCGCGAAATCGTGGGCCTGGGCGAGGATACCGTCGAGGTTCCCGACGGCTCGCGACTGGACACGATTCTGACCAGCTTCACCGCCCGATTTCCGCGGCTCAAAGCCATGGCCCCGAGCATCGTTCTCGCCTTGAACCAGCAATTTTCCCCGCTCTCGGCGGCCGTAAACGATGGCGACGAAGTGGCTCTCCTCCCTCCCGTCAGTGGAGGTTCCGGGAAATACACGCAGCAGATTCTCGACCCCGAGACCGGCAATTTCTTCGCCCTGACGCGCGATCCCATCGACGGCGCAGCCATCGCTCATAGTCTGCTCCGCGGCGAAGATGGAGCCTTCGTCAACTTCGAAGGAGTGGCTCGCAACAATACCAAAGGTCGCGCGACGGTTCACCTGGAATATGAGTGCTACGAACCGATGGCGATCAAAGTCATGGCCGACATCGGCCGCGAAATCGCACGTTCCCATGCCATCGGCCGGATCGCGATGGTCCATCGCCTGGGCCGCATCGGCATCAGCGAGACCAGTGTCTGCGTGGTGGTGACCGCTCCGCATCGGAAGCCCGCGTTCGATGCCGCGCTTGAAGGAATCAATCGCTTGAAAAAAACCGTCCCCATCTGGAAGAAGGAATTCTTCGTCGACGGCGAAGTGTGGGTCGACGGCGAATGGGACGAAGCCGTGATCCGTTCATGAAATACGCCCTGCTATTTTTGCTGGCGCTGCATCCCGCCAGCGGCCAGTTCAAGACCAACGTCAACCTGGTTCGTCTGCTGGTCAACGTGAAGAATCAGGCCGGCGAACTGGTCGGTTCGCTGGATAAAGACGAGTTCACAGTCTACGACGACAACGTCCCCCAGGAAATCAAAGTTTTCGAGCGATACACCACCAAACCGCTTTCGGTTGCTCTGCTGATCGACACCAGCGGATCCACGCTTAAGGACTGGCAGCTCGAAGTGCGGTCCTTCCAGAAATTCCTGAAAGCTCTGTTTGTCGAAGGCAATCCGCAGGACATGGCGGCGCTCTACACCTTCAACTACGACATCACCGCGTTCCCGTTTACGCGCAACGCGAAACGCCTGGAAGACGCGCTTCGCAACATCCGGCCCGAAGGCGGGACTTCGCTTTATGACGCGATTTTTCACTGCGCGCATGACATTCAGTCGCGCGACGGCCGCCATGTGATGGTGGTGGTCAGCGACGGCGGCAACACCACCAGTTCCAAGGCATTCAAAGAAGCGCGCGAATCCGCGCAGCGCGCCGATACGCTGATGTACCCGGTGGTGATCGTGCCCATCGCCAACGACGCGGGCCGCAATACGGGCGGCGAGCATGCGTTGCAGACCCTCGCATCCGACACCGGCGGCCGCTGGTTCGATCCCACGCTGGGCCAGCTCGATACTACGTTCGAAGAAATTCTGCGCGACCTCCGCGCCCAGTACATGATTGGCTACTATCCCAAAGATGCCGGCAAAGGATTCCACAACGTGCGCGTCGAGCTGAAGCGTAAAGATTTGCGGGCCCAGACGCGAACTGGCTATTATGGGGAAGAGCCCCGTTAGGAGCTGGTTGAAAAAGGGGACAGACTACTCTGTCCCGGACTGCGATCCGCGGACGTCGCGCACGAGCGCGGTTGTGGGCAGAGCGGTCTGTCCCCTTTTTCAACCGAACAGAATGCCAGGTAAAATCAGCAGCACCAAAGCCCCCGACCAGACGTTTGAAGAAGTGAAATATTTGAAACGCCTGATCGACGATCAGGTGCCGGTGCGCGTGCGCCTCAGCGACAATCAGGAAGTGGAGGGCACGGTCGAGTTCTATGACGCCAACTTCATCCGCATCACGCGCGCGGGCGAACCCAATCTTTTCCTGTTCAAGCACGACATCAAGTATCTGTACGAGATCTGACGTTGGCTTCGTACCTAGAAACCGCCGCCGAAATCGCCCGTGAATCCGGCGCGTTAATCAACCTGTACCTGGAACGCCGCATCGGATTCGAACTTAAAGGCGAATTCGATCTGGTGACCGAAGCCGATCGCGCCAGCGAGCGTCTGATCGTAGACCGCCTGCTCAGCCATTTCCCCACGCACGGAATCGTGGCCGAAGAAGGCGGCGGGCAGGAGGGCAACTCCGAATATCGCTGGTATGTCGATCCATTGGACGGCACCACCAACTTCGCCCACGGCTTCCCGATGTTCAACGTGACGCTGGCTCTGGAACACAAAGGCGAGTTGATCGCCGGAGTGGTCTTCGATCCGGTCCACAACGAAATGTTCACAGCCGAGCGCGGCTCTGGAGCTTATCTCAACAATCGCCGCATCCACGTTTCGAAAACGTCCACGATTGAATCGAGCCTGGTGGCCACCGGTTTCCCATCGCGCAAGCGGCACTTGAATGTGAACGTGCACTTCTTCTATCAGCTCGCCATGCTGTCGCATGGAGTCAGGCGAGCCGGTTCCGCCGCGCTGGATCTAGCCTACGTAGCCTGCGGCCGGCTGGATGCATTCTGGGAATTCGGCTTGAATCCGTGGGACATGGCGGCGGGAGTTTTATTGATCCGCGAAGCGGGCGGAGAATCCTCCGACATGCACGGCGGCCCGCTGAATTTGAAAGGTCCACACGTGTTGGCCGACAACGGGACGCTTCACCCGCACATCCTAAAGTTATTCGCCGAAATCTTCGCCGGCCAATACAAATTCCCCCTCCCCGAAATGCACGGCTAAGGTTTTTCGACCAAATCTCGACGGACCGACGCCCCTATGATCGTGGTTTGCGCCGCAAGTCATGTCCAATAACGGCAGAGTGTGCAAAAAGGGGGACTGGCTCGAATTTCGCCGCTTTTGCGAAAGTTCGTGCCTGTAGCCCTTTTTACCCAGCCCGAATCATATTGTTTGAGATCCGCGACGCACTACACTAGTGAGGTCACCCGGTCACGGCTCGAACAGCATGAACGAACACAACTTACAAAACACAATCTCGCTTCTAACCCGCACCCCCGCAACTCTCAACGCCCTCCTGCGGGACCTCCCGGAAACGTGGACGCTCCGAAATGAAGGGCGAAAATACCTGGAGCGCGTTCGATGTAGTCGGCCACCTGATTCACTGCGAACGAACGGATTGGATGCCGCGCGCGAAGATCGTGCTGCAATTCGGCGAGACGCAGCCGTTTGGCCCTTTCGATCGTTGGGGGCACGTGAGCGAGAGTCAAGGCAAGTCGCTCGCGCAATTATTGGATGAATTCGCTCGTGTGCGTTCGGAAAATCTCGACGAACTCCGTGCCTTGAATCTGCAGCCGGAGGACCTCGATCGGCGCGGACGGCATCCTGCTCTGGGAGTCGTGACTCTGTCGCAGCTACTGGCGACCTGGGCAGCTCATGATTTAACTCATCTGCACCAAGTTTCGAGGATTATGGCTCACCAATACCGAGAGGCGGTGGGTCCATGGAACGCGTACCTCGGAGTGCTCCAGTGCGGCGGCCACAGCTCGCCTTAGTCGCGAAACTCAGCACAGATAGACACCGATGAACACAGACAAGAAATATAGTCTCTTATCCGTTTCAATTCGGCTAATAACGAATCATTCTCGTCGCGAACCACCCCAACCCCGCGCACAGCAGCACCACCGCCCCCACTCGACGAGCCATCGAACCCGCAAAGCGCAGCGTCACCCACGCCAGCCCGCCGATCAATGCAGCTTGAACGATAGCAGCTCCGCCCAAATAAGCCGCCGGAAACGATGCGAAATATAATCCGTGAAATAACCCGAGCACCAGTACTACCGCCCATCTTTTGCCCGCATTCGGCAGCGTCAGAATCTCCAGCGCCAGGTACGCGACCGTTAGCGCCATCGCCGCTTCGATGAACCTCGGCGAAAGCGGCCACGGGATTCGAGGCGCGATCGGTCGCATGATCCACTCGCCCGCCAGATACATCGCCGCCGAGCACTACCGCCTCGCGTCCTGATCGAGCCGCCAAAATCAAGATCAGCAGAAACAGCACCGCCGGACTCGCAATCGCGCGATGAATCCCGGCCGCCGCATCTCGTGACGCGATTTCAAGACGCGATGGAGGCCGGAAGCGGATCACTTCCCGCGTGATGGTCTGGTCGAATACCGCTTCATCGCTGTTCGATCCCTGAACCGCGCGCAATAAATGCACATGATTCGGGACAGTCACCTGATACAACGTGCATTCGACGTCTACCCGATCAATCAATGTCGGAAATTCGTATGACGCCACGCATACATAGGTCCCGTCTTCCTCGTGGCACTTCGACGACGTCCGGTGCGCGCCGATGAAGCGCACATGATCGATCAGCGCCGTCTCCGGATTCGACACATGCGCCGCTTCATACATGGGAATGCGCAGCTCGTACACCGCGGTCGGTCCATCCACCCGAAATTCCCCGGTACTCATGCTCACCACGTGCGCCCAAGCTGGAGCCGCCAGCAAAAATCCCCAGCTAAGCCGCACGATGACGTTTCCTCAGCCGGATCAGGATCAAGCGCAGCGCCGCCATCGCGGGCACCGAAAAGAACATCCCAGGAATTCCCGCCAGTTGCTCTCCCGCCAGCACGCCGAACAGGACCAGCATGGGATGAATCGCTACGCCCGCGCTCATCAGGTACGGCGACAACACAAAGTCCTGGAACATCCGGTACGCGGCCAGGAACAGAATAATTACCAGCAGGTGTGGATAACCCGTCGCCGCGGCCACGATGACGATAATCACCGACGCTGTCAGCGGCCCGATGGCCGGAATAAACTCGAGCGCCGCCGCCATTCCCGCCAGCAGCGCGGGATACGGACCGCTCGCCAGCGCTAGAAAGGCCGAGTAAAACGAAAACGTGGAGAGCGACAGCAGCACCAGCGCGCGAATATATTGCGCCAGCAGCAGGTGCAGATCCGTGAAAATATGATCCACCAGCTCACGCCGCCGCGCATCGACGCTCTCGACGATCGCCTCCCGCATCTCGGTCCCGTCTTTCAGGAACAGGAACGCGAGAATCGGAATCAGCACCACGCTGAGCAGGCTCCCCAGGCCGCTGATCAGCCGTGTGCCGGCCTCGGAAAGAAAAGGTCCCACGGCTTCGCCCGCACTCGAAAGACGCTCATGCACGAAATCAGTGACTTGGGGCCGAAACTGCTCCAGCGATCTCGGCAAAGGCAACCGCGCCAGAGGATCGCTTTCCAAAACCTGCGGCAGATGCGCGGCCAGCGACGCGGCTTCCTGGGAAATTCGCGTAGTGATCGGAATCAGCGCCGCCACCAGCACTCCCAGCAGCGCGACATACACAATCGCCAGCGACCACACGCGTGGCAATCCGTTTCGGCAATCGCCGGTCCACGAAGGTTCACCACCGGCGAAAGTAGATGCGCGAAAATCAGCGCGACCGCGAAAATCAGCAGCGTCCGCCGGATCCAGTAAACCACCAGCAGCGTCAGCGCGAACAGAAACATGGTCCACACTACGTCGAGCGTGCGCCGGTCGATCCCAAGCATCGCACGCTAAGTTAACACAGGACCCGCCCGCCGCGTTTTACGATATCAATAGTGACCCAAACGCCCGCAGACCACATGCGAGCGCTGGTCGCCGGTCTCCAGGATCTTGAAGACAAGCTCCGGGCCGGCGGCGGCGCCAAGAAAATCGAAAAGCAGCACAACGACGGAAAACTCACCGCCCGCGAACGCATCGCCAAGCTGATTGATCCGGGAACTTTCTTCCTGGAATCCGGCCTGCTGATCGCGTACGACAAGTACGACGGCCAAGCCCCCGCCGCCGGAGTCGTCACCGGATTGGGCCACATCGAAGGCCGCCCCGTGCGTCATCGTCGCCAATGACGCGACCGTGAAAGCCGGAGCCTGGTGGCCTGAAACCATTCACAAAATTCTGCGCGCGCAGGAAATCGCGATGCGGAATCGCCTGCCGATCGTCTACCTGGTCGATTCTGCCGGCGTGAATCTCCCTTATCAGGACGGAATTTTCCCCGGCGAGTACGGCGCCTGCGCGGATTTTTTATTACAATTCGCTGATGCGGCGCAAACTGCGCGTCCCGCAGATCGCGGCGGTAATGGGGATGTGTATCGCCGGAGGAGCCTATCTGCCCGCGCTTTCTGACGTCATCATCATGGTCGAAGGCGTCAGCTTCATGGGGCTCGGCGGGCCCAATCTGGTGAAAGGGCGCGGTCGGCCAGGTGGTCGACGCCGAATCGCTGGGCGGCGCGAGCCTCCACACCAAAACCAGCGGCGTGGCGCATTATTCCGCGAAAGACGATGCCGCGTGCCTCGCGCTGATCCGCCAGTTAATTCGCGACACCCCGGCTCCGCGCGCGGTTCCCAAAGGCAGTCGCACCCGCCAAGCCCGCCGAAGGCCTCTACGACCTGATGCCCGCCGATCATCGCCTGCCCTACAACGTGGAAGAAGTGATCGCCCGCATCGTCGACGCCGGCGATTTCATCGAGTTTCAGCCCGGCCACGCCCCGGAAATGTTGTGCGCCAACGCCCATTTGCATGGCCGCGCCATCGGAGTGATCGCCAATCGCCGAGGCTTCCTGAAGACTCCCGGCGGTCCGCGCATCGGGGGAATCATCTACACCGAGTCCGCCCGCAAAGTCGCTTATTTCGTCGAAAATGCCGAGCGCCACAATCTGCCTCTTCTCTATCTTCAGGATGTCTCGGGTTTCATGGTCGGCGTCGAGGCTGAAAGCGAGGGCATCATTCGCGCCGGTGCAGAAATGGTGGAAGCCATGGCCTGCGCGACCGTACCGAAAATCATCCTGACCCTGAATCATGCCAGTGGAGCAGGGTACTACGCGATGGCCGGCCAGGGCTTCGATCCGCACTTCAGCTTCGCCTGGCCCACCGCCCGGATCGGCGTGATGGAAGGCGATTCCGCTGTTCAGGCCGTCCACGGCCCGGAACTGTCGCGTTACAAGGCCAATAGCGAGCCTGTCCCTCACGAGCTGGAAAAGCGCATCGCCCAAACCCGTGCCGATTATGAACGCTGGCTGGACGCCCGCTACGCCGCCGCCCGCGGGCACGTGGACGCCTTAATCGATCCCCTTAGAAACCCGCCGCGTCCTGGCTTTCGCCTTCGAAGCCGCCACGGCCTACGGAAATCGGGAACATCTGGCGATAGAAATGTTATGAGCCTGCGCATCGAACAGGACGGACGCCTGTGCCGCATCGCCCTGGCCGCGCCCGACAAGCGCAACGTGCTCGACGCCCCCGCCTGCCGGCTGCTGCTGAGTGAACTGGAAGCGGCCGCCTCGGATCCCGGCACCGGAGCGATTCTACTCGAAGCCGACGGCACCGTATTCTGCGCGGGCGCGGAAGGCGAGGACGAACGCCTTTTCACCATCGGCCGCCGCGTCACAAAGCCGATTATCGCCGCCGTGCAAGGCGTGGCCGTTTCCGGCGGACTCGCTCTGGTCGCGAACGCGCACGTCGTCGTCGCGGCGCAGGGAACCAGCTTCGGCCTCACCGGCATCCGCGAAGGCAAGTGGAGCGAACCGGCCTTTCGCGCCGTCGCCGGGGCCCTGGGCGATCGCCGAGCGAAAGAGCTGGCCCTGACCGGCCGCGTGTTCTCGACGCCGGACGCGCTGGCCTGGGGCTTAGTGCACTACGTCGCGCCCGCCTTCGAGCTGGAGGACCGCGCGCTTGAAATCGCCACCGCATTGGCGAACGCCAATCCGGAAGTGGTCAAACAAGCTCTTACGCGCGCTTGCTAACGATTATCCAGCAGGTTCACAAGCCTCTCGACGAAGGACCTCCCGGTCGACTGAAAATCGTGGAGAGAGCGTTCGGTTGCAGTCAAAGCGCGCTCTCGGCGAAACTTGCCGCATGGAGATCCGAACGCTGGGCGAGGATGACGCGAAAGCATACTGGGATCTGCGCCTAGAAGCCCTTCGCGCGGAGCCATTCTCTTTCAGCAAAGCCGTCGAGGAGCACCAGGCTACTTCGATCGAAACCACCGCAGCCCGTCTACATGAAACGCCAGTCAGCTTCACGCTCGGGGCCTTCGACGCCGATCAGCTCGTCGGCACGGCAACGTTCATGCGCAACACCGCTCGAAAAGAACGCCACAAAGGCCGCGTTCTTGGCGTGTATGTGAGAGTATCTCATCGCCGAAAAGGCGTCGGGAATGCACTGATGGCAGCTATTCTCAACAAGGCGAAGCAGGATCCTTCATTGGAGCAGATCGTGCTCGCGGTAACCATCGGTTACGGAGACGCCGCCAGTCTCTATCGCCGCTTTGGATTCGAATCTTTCGGCACCGAGCCGAACGCGTTGAAGATCGATTCGCAATATGCGGATATCGATCACATGATTCTGCGCCTTCGTTAGACCACGAGCGCTGTGATTGCTGTTAAGATCAAACTATGCTAAAAATCTAGCATGCGAGTTCTTAGCGCGAGCCTGGCAGCGATCCTCCTCACCGCATGCCGCCATCCGCCGCTCGCCTATACGCTGGTTCCCCAAGGACCGCAGTTAATCCTCACCCCTCCTACCCGCACTGCGCCGGAAATCGAGCTTCCTCACTCCCGTCTCAAGCCGCACCTCGGATGCGACATCGATACCGATTGGATCTCCCTGCGCTGGACTGGAAAAACCGCGCACATCCATATGTCCCCCTCCGACGGCGACCTTGGCGGCCCTGATCGCATGTTCACCGACACCCTCAAGAGCATCGAAGCCTTCCGCGCCGCGCTCGCGTCCGGCGTCGATAAGGGCTGCCTAAGCGCGGAAGAACGTGCGCGCCTCATCGCGGCCATCACCGAAAGATTCGCTCTTCCGACCATGCTCGCGTACCAGTTGCGCTTCGGGAGCTTCGTTCAATCCGGCTTCGTCGAGCTCACGCCGGATTACCGCCTGAAAGTCGTTAGCCCCCTGCCATCCGGAGTCGGAGTCGCTTACTATTCGATCACCGCGGCCCCCAAGGACGATCGCATTCGGCTCGCGCTCGATTCATTCACCACAAGTCCGCCCGGAATTCCTCCCGCCACGCCGCTGTCTCTTCCACCCACGGCCGATTATTTTCGCGTCCTCTTCTGGACCAGCCGTTCCTCGGCGAATCACTACGCGACCATCCTCGCCGCTGAGAATCGGACCGCGCTTGAGAACGCCACGCGCCAGTTTCAAGCCCAGCCTGACGGCTCCTGCCGCGTCGAGCTCGGACCGGACGTCACTTGCATTCCCGTGCCGCCCGCCTGGGCCGTCAACGCCGAGCTTCGTGTTCGCGTAAACGGCAGCGATGCGTACGTCCGCATTGGAGGAACGGTCGGCGACGCGGTCGGAGGCGAACGCCAGGTGCAAGTGCTCAGGATGTTTCAAGGACGACCGATCCCGGTCAAGGGCGAGAACCTGATGCGGCTGGTCCTGATGCCCGGCGACCAGATCAGTTATCCGTGAAGTGATTTCAGATACGCCAGCACCGCTTCGGCATCGGCGCGGGTCATCCGGAACGGCGGCATGGGAAGATTCGGCGGCTTGCCCGTGCGCGAAATTCCAGTAGTCAGCAGCCGGATGATCTCTTCATCCGTTCCCGGAGGTCCGCCCGCGATGCGAGGTTCGCGGATCGCCCAATTCGGCGCGGGATAGGACGGCCGGATCTGCGCCGGACCGCCCATCAGCCAGCGCTTTCGATCCGGGTTGCCGTTTTCGTCGCGCGGTGTGTGGCATTGCTCGCACATCGCGACCGACTCCACGATATACTTCCCGCGTTCGATCTGATCGTTTTGTTTTACCTGTGCCGCGCCGTTTACGGCGAGCACGAAAACCAATAGTGAAAGTTTCATCTGGCCTCCACTTGTGCTGTGTACTATAGTAGATCCAATCATGAAAGCCACGTTACTTGCGCTGGCCTCAATTGGGACCCTGCTCGCGCAAGCGCCCACCAGTTGGACCCCGGAATTCTCGATGCAGTTCAAGACCGTTTCGGGGGTGGCCCCGTCGCCCGACGGATCGAAAGTCGTCTGGACCCAAAGCCAGTCGGTGATGGACGCGGAGCACAGCGAAACGCTCACGCACATTTTTCTCGCCAACGCCGACGGCTCGCATCGCCTGCAATTGACGCGCGGCGAAAAGAGCGCGACCAGCCCGTCGTTTTCTCCTGACGGCAAGTCGGTTTATTTCATGTCGGCGCGATCGGGCAAGAACAACGTTTACCGGATCGCCATCGCGGGCGGCGAAGCCGAGATGCTCACCGATTTCAAGGGCCGGCTGGGCGCCTATCAGGTATCGCCTGATGGAAAGCTGGTGGCGTTCACCGGCTACGAGCCTCCGCCGGATGAAGAGAAGAATAAGAAGGAAAAGCGCGACTATCGCGTGGTGGATGCGAACCCGGAGAACATGGCGTCTGTACTGTTCATCGATGACAAAGGCTCGCACGCGCAAGCTGACCGACGGAAAACGGCACGTGACCGAATTTAGCTGGTCGCCCGATTCGTCGCAGAATCGCGTTCAGCCACTGGGCCGCCCCTGGCGCCGACAACTGGACCAATCTGCGATTGCGGAAGTGGACGTTTCGAGTGGCACGGTTAAGGCGATTGCGCCCACGCATACCTTCGGCGGATCGCGCCCCGCGTATTCGCCCGACGGCCGGTATCTGGCGTTCGAAAAATCGCTGACGGACCCTCCGCGCTGGGCCTTCGACAACGGGATTGTCTTAGTCAACCGCTCGACCGGCGAGGCTCGCTCGCTTCCGGTTACATATGATGAGCAGCCGTCACTGCTCGGCTGGGCCGGCGATCGTCTTGCTTTTCACGGAAGCGAAACACACCCGCGACGCGATTTATGAAATGCCGGTCGATGGCCCTCCGCGCGCGATTTTCGAGCCCGCGAAAGGCGTGATCGGCGCGGGCGGCACGCATCTCAACGCGAACGGAACGCTTCATCGGATTGCCCATGGAAAGCACGGATGAGCCGCCCGAGGCTTACGTCATGCCGGTGAAAGCCATGACGCCGGTGCGCGTGAGCCGCGCAAACGTCGATATGCCGAAGCTCGAACTGGGCAAGACCGAAGTGATTCGGTGGAAATCGAAAGACGGGCAGGATGTCGAAGGGCTCCTCACGTATCCGGTGAATTATGAGAAGGGCAAGAAGTATCCGCTGATTCTGAATATTCACGGCGGGCCCACGGGCGTGTTCAACGAAACCTTCATCGGACGCAGCGGCCTGTATCCGATCGCGGTATTCGCGGCTCGCGGATACGCAGTGCTGCGGCCGAATCCGCGCGGATCGGGCGGATATGGAAAGACGTTTCGCTTCGCCAACTACAACGATTGGGGCGGCAAGGATTACGAAGACGATCAGACCGGCGTCGACTACGTGATCTCGATGGGCGTCGCCGATCCGGACAAGCTCGCCGTGATGGGATGGAGCTACGGCGGGTTCATGACCTCGTGGACCGTCACGCAGACGCATCGTTTCAAGGCCGCCGTCGTCGGCGCGGGCGTCACGAATCTGTGGAGCTTCACCGGCACCTCCGACATCATGGGGTTCCTCCCGGATTATTTCGGCGGCGAGCCGTGGCAGCAGTTCGATAATTTCCAGAAGCATTCGCCGATCACGTACGTGAAGAACGTGACCACGCCGACGCTGGTGCTGCACGGGGAAGCGGACATCCGCGTGCCGACCTCGCAAGGCTACGAGTTTTATCATTCCTTGAAGCGCGAAGGAGTGATCGCGAAGATGGTGGTCTATCCGCGGCAGCCGCATGGGCCGACGGAGCCGAAGTTCATTCTGGACATCATGCAGAGACATCTGGATTGGGTGGATAAATATGTTCGCTAAAAAATATTTGCCGTTGCTGTTGATTCCGGTCCTGCAGGCGCAATGGACTCCGGAGCTGTCGATGAAAGTGAAAACCGTCCGACCGCGGTTCCGTCGCCCGATGGAAAGCTCGCCGCGTGGACCGAAACGCACGCGGTGATGGATGGCGAGAAGAGCGAGTCCGTCACGCAGGTCTATCTGGCGCGTACCGACGGCTCGGGTCGAATCGAGCTGACGCGCGGCGAGAAGAGCTCGAATGCGCCGGCGTTTTCGCCCGATTCGGAGTGGGTGTTCTTCGCGTCGGACCGCAGCGGGAAACGCAACGTCTATCGCATCCCGGTGGATGGCGGCGAAGCGGAGATGTTGACCAACTGGACCGGCACGCTCGGCAGCGTTCGCGATTTCGCCGAACGGGAAGTGGGTCGCGTTCACGGGCCGCGATGCCGGATCTGGACGAAGATCGCGCCAAACGCGAGAAGCGCGATTTCCGCGTGATCGACGAGAATCCGCACAACAATTCTCTGTGGATGATCCCGGTCGAGCCGGATGTGCACGGGCGGCGCGAAGTGAAGAAAGTAGCCGCGGGCCCGTATAACATCGGCGGATTCGACTGGTCGCCCGATTCGCAGCGAATCGCGTACGAGACGCGGCCCACGCCGGATGCGGACGACGCGCGCAAGTCCGATATTCTCGAAGCCGATATCGAAACCGGAGACATCCGGCCCGATGGCCGCCACCTCAAGCTCGGAAAGCCAGCCGCGCTATTCGCCCGACGGACGATACCTCGCTTTCGTGCGCAGCAATCTGTCCGCGAAGCGGATTGACGGCAGCAGGATCGTGCTGCTGACGCTGGCAGACCTGAAAGTCCGCGAATTGCCGGCGACGCCCGGACGAATCGCCATCGCTCGATGCCTGGGCTCGGGATGGATCGAAAATTTATTTCAGCGAAGGATTGCATACGCGCGCGGCGCTGTACGCGATGCCGGTGGATGGTCCGCCGACGGTGGTGTTTCACCCCGCGCGCGGCACTTTCGGCAACGCGGTAATCTTCAATCGCACCGGCACTTACGCCGGACTCGCGATGCAGACTCCGGACGAGCCGGTGGAAGCGTACGTGATGCAGGTCGGCTCGATGAAGCCGGTGCGCGTGAGCGCGGCGAATGTCGACCTTCCCAAGACCGGGCTGGGCGAAACCCGCGTGATCAAGTGGAAGGCGAAAGACGGCAAAGAAATCGAAGGCCTGCTGACGCTGCCGGTGAATTACGACAAATCGCAAGAAATATCCGCTGATCCTGAATATCCATGGCGGACCTTCGGGGGCCTTCAACGAGACGTTTATCGGCGCCAGCGGCTTGTATCCCATCGCGTCATTCGCGGCGCGCGGCTGGGCGGTGCTGCGCGCGAATCCGCGCGGGTCGACCAATTACGGCCTGCCCTTCCGCGCGGCGAATCTGGACGATTGGGGCGGCGGCGACTATCAGGACCTGATGTCCGGCGTCGACTACGTGATCTCAGACGGGCGTCGCGGATCCCAATAAACTGGCCGTGATGGGCTGGAGCTATGGCGGCTACATGACCAACTGGGTGGTCACGCAGACCAACCGGTTCAAGTGCGCGGCCGCGGGCGCGGGCATTTCGAGTCTCATCTCCATGTGGGGAACCAACGATATTCCCGACCACGCTGGACGATTATTTCGAAGGCACCTGGTATGAACAGCCGGATCGGTACATCAAGATGTCGCCCTTGGCGCATGTCGGGAACGCGATGACGCCGCAACTGTTCCTGCATGGCGAAGCCGATATCCGCGTGCCGACTTCGCAGGGTTACGAGATGTATCACGCGTTGAAGCGCAAGGGAGTACCGGCGGAAATGGTGGTGTATCCGCGGACCCCGCATGGGCCGCAGGAGCCGAAATTCGTGCTGGATATCATGCGGAGACATATCGATTGGGTGGCGAAATATCTGGGAGATTAGATTTATGGCCACCGATTAACGCAGATTCACGCCGATGATTGGATGATCTGTCGCTGATGACTCTGCCGCTGTATGCGGAGAAGGTTCCGGGCCTGCGGGAGCCGGTCGAGATTCTTCGGGATAAATGGGGTGTTCCGCACATTTATGCCAAAAATACCGACGATCTATTCTTCGCCCAGGGATGGATTACCGCGAAAGATCGTCTCTTTCAAATCGATTTGTGGAGAAGAACCGGAACCGGCAAGCTCGCCGAAGTGATGGGGCCGTCGGCGGTGGGACGCGACCGTTTGGCGCGGCTGGTGAGGTATCGCGGCGATTGGAATCAGGAGTGGGAAAGCTACTCCCCGGATGCGCGCCAGATCGTCACAGCGTTTGTGAACGGAATCAATGCATACGTGAAGTCGCTGGGCGGCAAGCGGCCTCTTGAATTCAGATTGGCCGGGTACGATCCGGGAACGTGGACGCCCGAAGATATCGCGGCTCGGATCGCTGGCCTGGGGATGACCAGCAACCTGACTCAGGAAGTAAATCGGGCCGTCGAAATTTCGAAGTTCGGCGTCGAAAATGTGGAGCGGTTCGCAAGCGCCCGATCCGTTCGTCCATTTGAAAGTCCCGCCGGGAGTAGATATTCAGGCGATAACCACGGAAATCTTGAAAGATTATCAGGCGGCGACAGGCGCTCCGCGATTTCCGGGAGATCAGGGGTCGAATGACTGGGTGATCGACGGAACCATGAGCGCGACCGGGAAACCGCTGCTCGCCAACGATCCCCATCGGCCAGTTTTGCTGCCGAGCCTGCGCAAAACCGTGCATCTGGTCGCGCCCGGCTGGGACGTGATCGGGGCAGGGGAGCCGGCGTTGCCGGGAATCGCGGTCGGGCATAACGAAGCCGTCGCTTACGGATTCACCATCGTCGGTACCGACCAGGAAGATTTGTATGTGGAAAAGATCAATCCGGCAAATCCGAATGAATATATGTTCAAAGGCGCGTGGAAACCGGTGACGGTGGAGCGCCAGCGGATCGTGGTGAAAGGCGCGGCGCCCGTGGATACCGAGCTGCGCTACACGCAGCACGGGCCCATCATTTTTGAGGATCGCGAGAAGCATTTGGCGTACGCGCTGAAATGGGTCGGCGCGGAACCGGGAGGCGCGGGATATCTGGCCGGCCTCGCGGCGGCGCGGGCGAAAAACTGGAAGGAATTTCTGGCCGCGATGGGGCGGTTCAAGATTCCATCGGAAAACATGGTTTACGCCGACACCTCCGGAAATATCGGCTGGTTCGCTTCCGGATTCAATCCGATTCGCAAAAACTGGACCGGGCTGCTTCCGGTTCCCGGCGATACGGGCGAGTATGAATGGTCCGGCTATGTTCCGATCGCGGAAATGCCGCAGTTGTACAACCCGCCGAAGCATTTCATCGCGACCGCGAACGCGAACATTCTCCCGCCGGGCTATACGAAACAGATCGCGTACGACTGGGCCTTGCCGTTTCGCGTGCATCGGGTGGAGCAGATGCTCTCCGAGCCGAAGAAATTCACTATCGAGGACTTTGAGCGGATGCAGTATGACGTCGTCAGTCTTCCGGCGCAGCGATTGCAGGCCATCGTGCGGAAAACGCGCCCGTCGCGGCATGGCGAGATCGTCGACGAATTTCTGAAGTGGGACGCGCGGATGACCATCGATTCGCGGCCGGCTCTGGTTTTCGAGATGTGGAGCACGGCGCTGCCGGCGTCGGTTTATCCGCCGGAGTGGAAGGGCCGAACGAATATCGAGTTTGTGCTGAAGATGCTCGAATCAGAAGCCGAATCCGCATGCGCTCGACGAATCGCTCGACCGGGCGATTGCCGAGATCGAAAAGAATCTTCCGCGTAAAGAAGACTGGAAGTGGAGCGCAGTGCACACGCATGGCCTGGCGCCATCCGCTGAACGTGAAGACCCTGAATCTGCCGCCGACGCCGCGCGCCGGCGACGCGAATACGGTACACGCGTCCAGCGGCACGACGGGCACCAGCGGGGCTTCGTATCGCGAAATTCTCGACGTGGCGGACTGGGACCGGTCCATGATGACGAACGTGCCGGGCGAATCGGGCGACCCGGAGAGCAAACATTATCACGATCTGGTCGATGATTGGGCCAACGGGAAGTATCATCCGATGCCGTTCACGCGCAAGGCCGTGGAAGCGGCGACGGAAGAGCGAGTTTTGTTGGAGCCGGCGGGCAAGTAACCGGTCGGTACAATGAAGGTGTGCAACTTCTTGACGGTGCGGTAGTCCGCGACGAAATCTTCAAGCGGCTGAAGCCGCGCATCTCCAAATTGAAGCGGCCGCCGGGCTTGGCGGTGGTGCTGGTGGGGCACAATCCGGCGTCGGAGATTTACGTTCGCGGCAAAATCAAAGCCTGCGGCGAGCTGGGGATTTACAGCGAAAAAATCACGCCGCCGGAAACGGTGACCACCGAAGAGCTGCTGGCGATCATCGGCGATCTCGACCGTCGGCCGGAGATCGACGGGATTCTGGTGCAGATGCCTCTGCCGAAACAGGTGGATTCGCGGCGCGTGCTGGAAGCGGTGGCTCCGGACAAGGACTCGGATGGGTTTCATCCGATGAACGTCGGGCATCTGGTGGCGGGACGGCCGGCGCCGCGGGCGTGCACTCCGGCGGGTATCATGGAGATGCTGAAGTACTATCACGTCCCGATCGACGGGCAGACGGGCGGTGATCATCGGGCGCAGCGATATCGTCGGGAAGCCGATGGCGCTGATGCTGCTGCACGAAAACGCGACCGTGACCATTTGCCATTCGCACACGTCGAATCTGGCGGAAGAGTGCCGGCGCGCGGATATTCTGGTCGCGGCGATCGGCAAGGCAGGGCTGGTGACCAGCGAATTCATTGCGCCGGGCGCGGTGGTGATCGACGTGGGCAAAACCGCGTGACGGATCGCGCGGAGGCGGAGATCCTGGGACGGTCGGAGGAGTTCGCCCGCAAAGGAAGCGTGCTGGTGGGCGACGTGAATCCGATGGATGTGCAGCACGCGGCGGCGGCTTATACGCCGGTGCCGGGAGGCGTGGGGCCGTTGACCATCGGGATGCTGATGTCGAATACGGTGGAGCTGGCGGAGCGGCATGTGGCGTTTTCCGAATCATGCTCCGCGTAGGACTCACCGGCGGTCTGGCGAGCGGGAAAAGTTTTGTGGGCCGCGAGCTGGAACGCCTCGGATGCCTGGTGATCCGCGCGGATGAGATCGGGCACCAGGTGCAGGAGCCGGGGGCCGAAGCGTACCAGGGCATCGTCGACGAATTCGGCCGCGAAATTCTGAAGGCAGACGGGACCATCGACCGGCGACAGTCTGGCCGCGCTGGTGTTCGGCAATCCCGAGCGATTGGCGAAAGTTGAACGCGCTGGTGCATCCGCCGGTGCGCGCGCGCATCGAGAATGCGATCCGCGAGTTCGCCGAACGCGAGCCAGGTGGCATCGCGGTGACGGAAGCTGCCATACTGATAGAAGCTGGCACGTATCGCCGCTATGACCGGATCGTCGTTGCCGTTTGCGCTGAGGAGCAGCAGATCGAGCGGGCCATGGAGCGCGATCAGCTCACGCGCGAGGAAGTGCTCGACCGGTTAAGCCGGCAGATGCCGCTTCAGGAGAAATTGAAGTACGCGGATTACGTCATCGATACTTCGGGAACCAAAGAGCGCACGATCGAGCAGACGCGATCGGTATATGAGGCGCTACGGAGTCTGAACCTATGAGATTTTTGAGATCGCTGATTCTTGGCGGTTCTGCTGGTGGGCGGATTTGTGTACTTCACCGGCAAGCCCAATTCATTTTTGCGCCGCAATTTCTCGACGCCCGGGCGCGCTGTGGAGCGAGCCTCAGGTGGCGCACTCGGCGGGCCTGGGCTGCCGATGAGAGCAATAACATCGACGTCTACAAGGCCGCCAAAGATAGCGTGGTCTCCGTCACCAGCACGGTGGTGCAGCGCGGATTCTTTTTCGACGAACAGGGCCACGCGGTGGGGTCGGGATTCCTGATCGATTCCGATGGGCGGATTCTCACCAATTTTCACGTGATCAGCGCGAGCTCCGACGTGGAAGTCACGCTGCCCGATCAGACCATCTACAAAGCCAAGGTGCTGGTGCGCGACCGGCCGGACGATCTGGCGCTGATCAAGATCGAGCCGAAGAAAAAGCTGTCGCACCTGAATCTGGGCGATTCCGATCACCTGCAAGTCGGGACAAAAGGTGCTGGCGATCGGGAATCCGTTCGGGATTTTCATGGGGACGCTGACGGTGGGCGTGGTCAGCTCGCTCGGCCGCCCCATCCAGACCGAGAATAATCAGATGCTGGAGGGGATGATTCAGACCGACGCGGCGATTAATTCGGGCAATAGCGGCGGGCCGCTGCTCGATTCGTCGGGCAGCGTGATCGGGATCAACACGGCGATTTACGGGCCCGGCGGCGGCAACGTCGGAATCGGGTTTGCGAGCCCGATTAATCGCGCCAAGAACATGCTGGCGGATTTCAGCGCCGGCAAGAGCTTCCGGCCGGCGCGGCTGGGCGCGAGGACGGTGTTCATCGCGGGCGATCTGGCCGAGGCGCTGCATCTCCCGGCGAGCGGCGGATTGCTGATCCAGACGATTGTCCGCGGATCGGCGGCTGAGGACGCGGGGCTGCGGCCGGCGAATGAAGAAGTTCGCGTGGGCAACGCGCGGCTGGGCGTCGGCGGCGATTTTATTACCGCGTATCGACGGAAAGCCGGTGCGCGAAGAAGACGCGATTCTGCGCGAGCTTTCGCGCAAGCGTCCGGGCGATATCCTCGAGCTGACCATCTACCGGAGCGGGCGCTCGCTGAACATCAAAGTGAAGCTCGGCGAGGCGCCGGAGGATCAGGATTGACGGCGCCCCCAGGCCCGAAGCCGGTCGAGGTCGAGCAGGGCATGCTCGCGGCGACCGGAGCCCGGCGGGCGCTGACGGGATTCTTCGTATCCGGGCTGCTGCTGGCGTTTTTGGGCGCGATTCTGCCTTCCTGGGGGCATCATTTATCCTCGGAATACTCGACCATCGCGTGGTATTTCGTCGGGCTGATCGCCGGAGTGCTGGGGAGCGTGTGGGTATCGCCGCCGCTGCTCGAAAGCCGGGGCGTCGGCTGGACGCTGGCGTTTGCGTGCGGAATTTCCTCGGTCGGCGCTGCTGTATCTGGCGTTCGTTTCGCCGCCGTTTTCGCCGTGGTGGCGCGTCGCCGGGCTGGCGATCATCGGATTGTCGGCGGGAATTCTGCACACCGCGATTTTCCACGCGATCTCGCCCATGTACCGGCACGATCCTGCGGCGACCATCAACCTGGCGGGAGTTTTGTTCGGGCTCGGATGCCTGACCGTCGCTCTGCTGGTCTCGGGGACGTTTTACGCCTACAGCGCCCCAGCGATTCAGACCTGGATCGCGGTGATTCCGGGATTGTTCGGATGGTTTTACGTGCGCTCGCAATTTGCGCCGCAGCCGGTTCCGCACCAGCCGTCGCCGCGTGCGATCTTATCGGAATTGCGCAGTCCGGGCGCGGTCCTGTTCAGCTTGCTGCTGTTCTTCCAATTCGGAAATGAATGGGCCATCGCGGGATGGCTGCCGTTGTTCCTCAGCCAGCGGTTGGGAATCAGTCCGGCGACGTCGGTCGGGATGCTGGCGTTGTATTGGCTGGCGCTTCTTGTCGGACGCGTCGCGGCGCAATGGGTTTTGCCGCGCGTGAGCCATGGACGGCTGCTGCTGTGGAGCGTCCTCGCCGCGATGTTCGGATGCATCGTGCTGCTCGCCACCGACAATCGCTTCGGGGCCATGAGCGGGATTCTGCTGATCGGCGGAGCGTTCGCGCCGATTTATCCTCTGGTGGTGGAAAAAATCGGGCATCGTTTCCCGTATTATCATCCGGGATTTTATAACGGCATTTTTTCATTCGCGATCGCCGGAGGCTTGCTCGCGCCGTGCACGCTGGGCTATTTCGCTTCGGAATGGGGAGTTCGCGTCGTGATGGGACTGCCGCTGGCGGGGTCGGCGGTGGTTTTCTTACTGCTGATGCTGATCTCGCTGGAAGCCCGGCTCAGCGCCGCGGCACGTTGACGCGCCAGCGGAGAAACGGCGGGTCGGACCAGTCCCAGTTGCGCTCCGGGTGACGATCGACGCTCTGCGGATCGACGTTCCACAGATACACGGCGTAGGACCATCCTCCGCGCAGGCTCATCGCGAGACTGATAAGCGCCAGGGTTACGAAAAGCGGCGCGCGCGGCACGCCCGAACGCCGTCCAATCCTGGAAATAAGGAATCAGAAACAGTACAAAGACCGGCGTCAAATCGGATAAGAAGCGAGGACCGTAGCACATCCCGCCCCACCAGCTCCAGATATAAGCCGAGACCGCCAACCAGTGCATCAAAACCAGCGCGGCCAGCCAAGGCGAAAGTGGAGTCTTCCATTTCTGGCGAATCATGCTCCACACTGCGAAAAGAAAAATCGGCGTGTAGACGAATAAGCCGCGCGATGGGCTGATCAAGTTGCCCGGCAAGTCCGACGGCGAGTTTCGGCCAGTAGCGCGGATAAAATCCCACCAGCGAGCTTTGATAATACGGCGACAAAATCCAGTGGTAGACCGAAAGGTTGTAAGCGAGAAACGCCGCAGCAACAGGAGCAGCCGCCAGCAGGTACCGGAAAAGATAACGTCGGTGACGAACCGCCACGTAAGCGGTAAAGACAATCACGAACAGCGAATCCGTAGGGCGGCATGTATAGGACAGGGCCACGGGAAGGCCCGCCCACGCGGCCAGCACCGGCCGCTCCTCCGCGCGCAGCAGCATGTAAATGATGATCGCGAGCAACAACATCGACGGCGTATGTTGCCACAAGCGCGCGGCCCCCGACGAAATAGGCGGGCGTCGCCAGCGCGTACAGCAGCGCCAAGAAAGACTGCGCGATTCACCGGCAGATAACGCCTCGCGATGAAGTACATCACCATCGTAGCCGCCGCCAGCAGCAGGGAGGCCACTTCCATTTCGATGAGCGCATGGCTGGCGTCGTAATCCCCGCGCAGAAATCCTTCGATCACCGGATTCGAGGAATGCAAGCTGCCGACCAGCGGGTGAACCGCCTGTACCACGCCCACCGCGGCCAGAATCAAGTGGCGTTTCAAGGAACCGGTCCGCCGATCGGATAGCTGTTGTACCAGTGTCCGTTGCAAGCCTCGGGGCCGCCGATGCGGACGTGGCCCGACGCGTCCACGCAGTCCGTGGCGTAGAAGTTGGTCGCCCGAATCACGCGCGGCGTATTCGTCCAGATTGGTGACGCCATGGTGCGCACAGGCTCATCGCGATGTACACGCTCCAGCGCGAATCGAAAGATGTACCGACGCGGCTGACGCCCGAGAACAAGATACACCCCCAGGAACAACAGCACCGGTACTCTGTGCGATCCTCGAAGAAACATGCGGCTCGCGACCTGGTTGTGTTTGGCGCTGTCCTGCTGGGGCACAGATCTGGAGCATCGCATCGATGCCCTGGCGGATGCAAGTCGGCCCGCGGGTCATGGATTCATCGGGATCTCGGTGGTGGAGCTCGCCAGCGGCAAAACCATTTACAAACGGAATGACGATCGCCTGTTTCTGCCGGCGTCGAACATGAAGCTGTTCACCAGCGCCTTGGCTCTGCTGCGTCTGGGTCCCGATCATCGTTTTGTCACGCAGATAACCCGCGAAGCCGCGGGCGATCTGGTCCTTTCAGGAAGCGGCGACCCGTCGCTCTCCGGACGCGTGTTCCCGTATCAGAAAGACGCGCCCGCGGGACCGGGATTGAAAGCGATCGAGGATCTGGCGGACCAAGTGGTCGCGAGCGGAGTGATTCGCGTCGATGGCGATATCGTCGGGGACGACCAGTTTGTATCCCTGGGCTCCCTACGCGCCGAGCTGGACGCAGGATGACGCGCTGCGCGAGTTTGGCGCGCCGGTGAGCGCGCTGACGGTGAACGATAATGCGATCGCTTTGATTCTTCGGCCCGGGCGCGCATGCGGGCGATCCGGCGGAATTGTCGATTGAACCGGCGCTCGAATATTACTCCATCGATCAGCGCGTGATGACGGTCGCGCGCGGCAGCGAAGCGAAAATTCGGATCGCGCGCCAAGCCGGATCGCGGCAGATTCTGGTGTGGGGGAGCATTCCGGTGGGTCACGCGTCGATCGCGGAGCCGCTGGCGGTCGACGATCCGGCCCTTTACGCTGCCTACGCTTTGCATGACGCGCTTACGCGTCGCGGAGTATCCGTTACCGGAAGCGCGGTAGCGCGGCACCGGCTCGCGACTGAAGATTACGTCCCGTCGGCGGGAGCTGTGGTAGCGTCGCGAACGTCGCCGCTTCTGATCGAGATCTATTGCAGGTGATGGATAAGGTCAGCCAGAATCTTTTCGCCGAGCTGATGCTGAGAGAGGTAGGACGCGCGCAGCGCCACATGGCGACGCGCGAAGCCGGGCTCGAGGAACTGGACGCGATGATCGTGGAAATGGGCGGGACCAAGGACGAAGCTCGGCTTGAAGACGGCTCCGGATTATCGCGCAACGCTCTGGTGACGCCGCGGCTGATGACGAAGCTGCTCGCGTATCTGTTTGCCGGAAAATATCGCGAGGAATGGATCTCGCTGCTGCCGGTGGGCGGCGAAGACGGCACCTTGCGCCGGCGGCTTGTGTTGCGTCGCCGACGGACTTGGGAATTCGCGCGAAAACAGGCTCGCTGAGCCGCGCGCTGGCGCTATCGGGATACGCCGACAGTAAAACCCAAGGACGACTGGCGTTTTCCATCCTGGTGAACGATTTTTCAACGCCGCTTGCCGAAGTCCGGCAGTGGATTGATAAAATAGCAACAGCGCTAACGGAGTAAAGCAACATGCCTATATTTGAATATCTGTGCGACGATTGCGGAACCAAGTTCGAGAAGCTGGTGCGTCGCTCGGACGACCAGGTGCTGTGCCCGCAATGCGGCGAGAGCCACCTGACCACGCAATTCTCGACGTTTTCGGCCCATGCCAACGGCGCGCCGAAAGCGGCGGAAATGGGCGGCTGCGCATCCGGAATGTGCCGCACCCCAGATCTGTGCGGCCGCAACTAGGCTGGCCGGTCGCGTCGTAGCCGGCTAAAAAGAAGCACGCCAGCGGCGAGCATCAGCGGGGCGGTGATGGTCCCCGGAAAATACCTCCATTGAAACAGCTAAGGGCCAGGTGGGCTGCCCCGTTCAGGATGCCGCCGCCGAGCGCGAAGAAGGCCACGATCAAATACGCCAGAGGTCGTTCCGCGTAAACGCCGGCCGCGCCCAGCGCGAATACGGCAAGCCAGACCAGGTTGAAAATCAGAAACCGGTGTGCGCTCCACTCGTTTCCGAACAGGCCCGGGAAGGCGCGATAGAAGCCGGTTAAATACTCTTCGATAAAGTGCGCGATGTAAAGGGCAATGCATGCGAGGTACAGGGGGAAAATCTGCTTCCCTCGATGACCCCAGTCTTCACGGAACCATAACGCGTAGGCGGCGATCAGCGCGAGACTCAGGCCGACGGTCGCTCGTCCCAGGAAAATGGAGTTGAAAAGAACGCCTGCCAAAACTACGATGAGCCCGGCTTGCGCGGTGGTCACATTTTGGTCGCTTGAGTCTTAATGTTTCCAGGTGTTGACTTTGGTGCCGTCGGGCTGCACCATGTCCCCCGGCACGACACCGGCGGGACAGGCTCCCATATATTTCTGGTCCATAACCATGGTCATTTCGGCCATTCCGTGCATCGCCGGAGTGTAGGTCGCGTGGACCTCTGTGTGCGCAGCGTTCTCGCCGGACTTGGTAGTCACGCTCTTGCTCTTCACGACGGTGCCGGCCATGTCGCATTCCGTCTCGCTGATCCAGGCTCCGCCGGAGTTGCTTTCCGTGACGGTCTTGCACGGGCTTTGCTTCTTCGCGTTCTCCCGGATGTATTGGTCGTATTCGTGACTGCGGCAAATCGAGCGGGCGCTCTCCGTCTTCTTGTTTCCCCGGACTCGTCGTCGTTACGCTGATGGATCGACCAGTAACCCTCTTTCATAGGCGGCGCGTCGAGTGCGAAAACGGCTCCGAGGAAGAGCAATAAGGCGGCCGTCAGACATGCTGGTTTCATTTTTTCCTAGTTTATCTCACTTCGACGCGAGCTTCTTTTCGATCATCTCAGCCAGCATTTTCGGCACGTACGGCTTTTGCAAGAAACCCGGTGTGCTTCGACTGCGGAACGTGCGGATACCCGCTCGAAACGATCGCGGCCAGGCGTCGGGCTGCGGGCGCGCATCCGGTCGGAGCATTTCCTCTCCGCTGATTCCGGGCAGGCTCAGATCGGTCAGCACCAGCGCGTAACGCATGGATCGGTGTCGAACCGGGCCAGCGCGTCTTCAGCGGTAGCTGCACGCGTCCACATCGTACCCGAGCCGCTCCAGATACTTCTGAGCAGCTCAAGCAGGCCCGGCTTCGTCATCCACCAGCAGCAGTCGCGGCGCTACCACAGAGAGAGCGGAAGGTTGCCTGGGCTGAACGATAAGCCGAGCGTGACGCGCGAACCGGTCGCCTTGAAGCCGGTGGCGGTCAAGGCGATCTCCTGGTGCCGGTAGTCGTAACGCCCGATGATGTGGAAGGTACGCGTCAGAGAATATGTGAGTCCCGCGCCCCCGGTGAAAGTAGTGTAGGGCTGAAGGTTCTGCCCGATTCCCTGCAGCTTGTAGTATCCGCCGCTGGCGCCCAGATTCCATTTGCGGAGCGCCGGTGTAGCTGTAGCTGAATAATCCGGATTGCTGACGGGACGTTAAATAGAGTCCATTTCCTGGCAGGACGGTCTGCCCATACTGGACCGCAATCAGATAGGTCTTGTATTTCCCGGTGAGACCCGCCGATCCGCTGGGAAAGATATTCTGGGTGTTGAAAGTCTGTTAGCCGTAGGTCTGACCGAGAAGGGCTGCGATCACGGGGCTCAAAGCCACCTGGCGCACTCCCTGGACGTGGCTTTGAAAGCGCCTGCGCTGATCGAAAAAGTCCAGCGCGGTCCCAGCACGGCCGTCAAGAATGCTTCGCCCATGTTCTCGTCGGAACCTCCGAAGGCGGGAGGGTAATCGAAGTGGAGGCGCTGGAAAGTGAAGCCGAGGGTCTTGGTCCGCGACAAAGTGTGTTGAAGGCTGGCCTGCGCCGACCATCCGTTCAACGAGGCCAGTCCGGAGGCGCTGTAACGCATCAGGTAGCCCTCGCCGCCGACGACGAGTATGTCGCGCGGAGAAAGAATAAAATCTCACGTCCGCGCTGGCCTGCGCGTAGTAAATTCGATTGTCGAACAACAGCGATGTGGGCTGGTTCGACGATATTCGAAGGCATTTGACGTGCTGATGGCCCGTAATAAGCCGGGAACGCCATAGCCCAGAGCGCTGGTTCCGGCCACCACTCGGAAATCGAACGCGAGCCGGTGGGATTTCTGGTATGTGTAGCCCGAGCGTAAGGTTTTGATTGCTGCCATCGTATGTCGGCGCGTTTTCGTAATGATATAAATCGCCGGAATAATTCAGGCCCAACTCCGCTTGCCGCCATTGATGCACTCCATAGGCGCCCAAGTCGAGCTGCACTCCGTACAGTCCGCTGATATTGACGAGATTGCCTTCGGGAGTAAGCGCAAAGGGATGGATGCCGTTATCGTAAACGCCGCTGATGTCGCGTAGAACCGGAGGTCCACTGGACTGGCCGCTGGCCTGGCCGATGTCGCCCGCGCCGCGGCTTAAAACTCCAGGTCCCAGATAACCTCCGTATTGGGCCATCGCACACGATGCGAACGCGCACAGCAGCGTCGTCCGTATGGGTTTCAATAGCTTTTCTCCGATCCGTTAGACTCAAAATGAGCAACTGTACCGAGTCTGACGCCTGCTGCTAAGTTCTGTCAAGCGTGCAAGGATTGCACGGTGTGTGGCATTACTTTCGTGAGGATTCTATGACGCTGATACGATCGCTTTGGCTTCCGGCCGCGCTGATGGCGGCCACTTTCGGGGCCGATTTGCCGGTCCGCGAAGTGATTCTTTATAAACACGGGGTCGGTTATTTTGAGCGCGCGGGCGAGCTGAAGGCCGGCGAAACGGCTCGGCTCGACTTCAAGGCCGGCGACATGAACGACGTGCTGAAGTCGCTCACCATCACCGGCGAGAAGGTCGTGGGCGTGCGCTACGACGCGAGCGAGACGCTGGAGAAACGCCTGGAGGATTTTCCGTTTGCCGTAGGCGAGGAAGCCTCGCTGGCGAAGTTTCTCGATCAGATGAAGGGCGCCCGGCTGGAGTTGAAGCTCGGAAGCGAGGCGGTGGACGGAGTGATCGTCAGCGCGCGCCTGATCCCGGCATCCGGCAACACCGCGAGCCGAGAAACGGTGCTGCTGCTGATCGATTCGGGCGAGATCCGCGCCGTTCGATCTGGGCGCGGCGAGCGCCGTGAAGCTGACCGATCCGAAGCTGCAAGGCTTGCTGAAAGATTATCTGGCGGTGCTGAGCCAGGCCCGCTCGAAGGACCGGCGCAGTATTTATATCGATTCGCCGGGCGCGGCGGCGCGGCAGATTGTGGCTCGCTACATGACGCCCGCAGCGGTGTGGAAGTCCAGCTATCGATTGATGTTCGGGCCGGAAGCTCAACCGACGCTTGAAGGCTGGGCGATTGTGGATAACACCTGCGGCGACGATTGGACCAACGTGAGGTTGTCGGTGGTGTCGGGGAGGCCGATCTCGTTCATCACGCAGCTGTACGAGCCGCGCTATGTGCAGAGGCCGGAGGCGGAGTTGGCGGAGAATCGGGCGGTGGCGCCGGTGGTGTTTGCCGGGGCGATGGGGATGGCGAGCCGCGAACGACCGGTTCGTCCGCGCTGGAGCGGCACCAGCGCCAGCCCCGCCGCTGGCACAAGTCGATGGCCCGCCTTGGTGCGGCGAACGCTGAAATGGTTCGAGTCGAGGCTGAGGAGTCTTCTGTCGCGTCGACAGCCGAAGGACGCGAGGCGGGCGAACTGTTCGAATACAGCTTCTCGGGCCCCGTCACGGTGAAAAAGGGCGAATCGGCCATGCTGCCGTTTCTGCAACAAAAAGTAACCACGCGCAAGCTGCTGATTTATTCCGAAAGCTTCGGACTGCATCGCGATGAACGCCGCCGAGATCACCAACTCCACCGGAAAAACGCTGGACGGCGGTCCGATCACGGTTTACGAAACCGGATCCTATGCGGGCGAGGCGTTGGTCGAGACGCTGAAGGCCGGCGACAAGCGGCTGATCAGTTACGGCGTCGACCTCGGCACCCGCGTCACCACGGCCTGGGATTCCTCGCGCGATACGGTTCGCGAAGTCCACATTCATCGCGGCGTGATGACCACGCGCTCAGCGGTTGAGGAGACCAAAACCTACACCATCAAGAACGTCGATGCCAAGCCGAAGACGCTGATCATCGAGCATCCGCAGAGGCCGGGATACAAGCTTCTCAGCCAGGCGCCCGCGGAGAAAACCGCCAACGCATATCGCTTCGAAGTGAAGCTGGCCGCGTCGGGAACGGAGACATTCCCGGTACGCGAAGAGCGCGTGTACGATCAGACCATCGCTATCTCGAATATGACGCCTGACGTTCTGGCGACGTATCTGCAAAACAAATCCCTGAGCGCAGCGGGACGCCAGACGCTTCAACAGATCGCCGACAAGAAGCGTCAGATCGCCGATAACGACGCTGAATCCAAGCGCACCGACAGCGATCTTCACGACCTGGCGCAGGACGAGGAACGGCTGCGGCAGAATCTCAACAGCCTCAGACAGATCAGCGGCCAGCAGGATCAAGTCCAGGTGTACGCCAAGCAGCTCGCCACCACCGAGAACAAAATGGCCACGCTGCGCGACACGCAGAGCCAGTTGCGGCGCACCAAGACTACGCTAGAATCGGAACTCAACTCAATCATGGAGAAAGCTGACTTCTGAAACTGGCGTTGATCGGATATGGAAACGTCGGGCGCGCGTTCGCCCGGCTGATTGAAGCCAAACGCAAAGCGTTTCCGTTCCGCATCGTGGCGATCCAGACGCTGCGGCACGGAAGCGCGTTCGACCCTCACGGCCTGCCGGTGGATCCGGCGTTCGGTCCGCGCGTTGGATCCATCGAAGAATTTCTGGACAAAGCGCGACCCGAAGTTGTGGTCGAGTTGACTACGCTGAATCCCGCCACCGGCGAGCCCGCGATTTCCCACATCCGCGCCGCGTTCGCTCGCTCGAAACACGTCGTGACGGCGAACAAAGGTCCCATCGCACACGCCTACGCCGCGCTGGCGGAGGAGGCAAATCGCGCGGGCGTCCAGTTTCGATTCGAGTCCACGGTGATGGACGGAGCGCCGGTATTCAATCTGGCCCGCAACACGCTTCCGGGTTGCAAAATCCGCGGCTTCACCGGCGTGCTGAACTCGACCACCAATGTAGTGATCGAAGCGCTGCGGGACGGGCACACCTTGCAGGAGGGAATCGAGCAGGCGCGTCGCATCGGCGTGACAGAAGCCGACGCGAGTTACGACATCGACGGCTGGGATGCCGCTGCGAAGACAGCCGCACTGGCAAATGTCTTAATGGATGCCCGCGTGACGCCGCTCGATGTGGATCGCCGCGGAATCGGTCGCCTCACTCCCGAAAAACTGGCGGACTTGAAGACGCAGGGCAAGACGATCAGGCTGGTCAGCCGCGCCCGCACGACGCCCAACGGAGTAAAGCTGCGCGTGCGCGCGGAAGTGATCCCAGAGACCGACGTTCTGGCCGCCGCGCGAGGCACGTCCAGTCTGTTGTTGTTTGATACAGATTTGATGGGCACCATCGGAACGGTCGAGCTGAATCCCGGCGTCGAACAGACCGCCTACGGAGTCTTCAGCGACTTGGTCGACGTCGCCCGCACGCTTTGATCCTCACCAGTAGCCGATTTTCGTCACGATCATACCCAGTTTCCTCAAATCGCCGGGGACCATAAATGTTTTATCGACGATCAGCGTCACGGTGACTTCCGGAGGGCCCTCGCCTCCGGGAACGGCAATGCTGAACACGCCCGCACGCCCGAAGGTTTCCTCGGCGGCAAGCTGCCCATCCACCAGCATCTTTATGTTGCGAGCCGGCGCCTGCGCGGGAACGTAAAGCTGCACCCGCAGCGGCATCACGTGCTCAGGGCGCTTCAGACAGCACCGTGGCCTGATCCGTCATCCATCGGTCCGGGTACAGGCCGCTGATGATTTGCAGTGCAGCGTTCGGATCGGCGGGGTCGATAAACGTCAGCTCCGGCTTGCGAGCCACGACGATTCCAGCTTGTATGCGATCGATGGGACCCGTCGAAACTTCAAACGGCAGCAACCCGCTGGCGGCCGAGGAATACGCCGAACCGTGATCCAGCGAAATCATGCGCAGCGGAATCGACGGACGAATTTCGGCTTCCGCCAGGGGCACCATCGGCGCGTTGACGGCAACCGGATACGCAAGCGCGCTCGACACCACCACGTCGCCCGGTTGAAGCGCCTGATCTCGCGCAACCGGCAGCGCGCCGTCTGACTCCAGATAGAATCGCAATCCCCACTCGGCGTTGATCCACACCCGTCGATTGCCCACAGTCTTCGAAAGCGATGCCGCAAATTGCCGGTACGCATCCCAATGTTGATAGTTGACCACCGCCAGGCCGAGCGAAAGCGCCATCTGCAACGCGAACCCAGCGGCGAGCACCGGCGTCTTCACATCGCGCGCGGCGAGAATCGCCACCGGTGCCGCGATGGGCAACAGGTAACGCGCCGACCCAGCGAAAAACACCACCGCCGCTCCGGCGAAGAAGATCAGAATCCACGCTCCCAGGAATCCGCGATGGAAACAGGAAGTGAGCAGAAACACCCCACACCCAAGCGAAAACCAGAACAGCGGGTTGTGATCGTAAAACGCCCCTCCCGCAGCCGCGATCGCAGCGGCGATCCATCCCCACTTCGGACCTTTCAAGAACAAAACCACCAGCGGCGAAAGAATCCAGCCCGCATGCACGATCAGCGCGGCAGCACTGTGCAACTTATTCGAACCGGTCTGCAACCCGTAAGTATTCATGTAACCGGCGAGCATCGCGGCAGGCAGCGCTCCGCTGGTGGCCAATTCGAAAAGCTGCCAGGCGAGAATCGCCGCAGGGGCGCCACATAAAGCGCCCCACGCCGGAATCCACTTGCGCCGCTTCTCGAATAAATAAACCGCGAGCACCGGCGTCAACAAAACCGCTTGATACGCCGCGAGCCCGGCCAGCGCGCCAGCCGCCGCGGATCCGCACAAAGCAGCAAGCGAATCTTCATCCACCGCCTTCACGAACAGCGCAATCACCAGCATCCACAACGCGAGAAAAGGCAGGTCCGCTTCGAGCGAATTTCCATTGACGACGAACGCCGGCACGGCCAGGAACAGCAGCACGGCCCACATCGGCCGATCGCAGAAACGCCGCGCCAGCGACCACATCGCCAGCGCCGCGATCAACGAAAACAAAATATACCGAAAATGAAACAGAACTTCGCGCACATCGCCGACCGCAGCCAGCGCAGCCGCCAGGATCCATGAGTTCAGCGGTCCATGCGGATGCCCGCGCATGTCCACCAGATCGCCTTGAAATAGATACTTCGCGTGCGTCGGATGCAGCGGATCGATCTGCGCGTGTTCGGCCCCGTAAAGATAGTAAGGATCGTCGCCTTGAATGGCCTGATTGAGAAACGGCAGCCGCAGCAGAAAAACCAGCGCCGCGACCATCAGCCACGGGCGAGCCGCGCTACCACTGGACGGGCACGCCGGGCTCCAGCGTCCACACTTCAGTGCCGGGCAGATCGCGGATCAGTTCCGCCAGTTGCTCCGGTCGTCCGGTGAGCGGCGGAAAAGTTCCGAAATGCAGCGGAATCACTTTGCGGACGGCGAGCATGCGGCAGGCGAGCGCGGCTTCGCGCGGACTCATGGTGTACAAATCGCCGATGGGCAGAAACGCGAGCTCGGGATGATACAGCCGCTCGATGAGCTGCATATCCGTGAAGACGTTGGTGTCGCCCGCGCAATACACGGCGCGGCGATCCGGCAGGCGCACGACGTAGCCGGCCGCTTCGCCGCCGTAGATGATTTTCCCGTCGTCCAGAATTCCGCAGCTATGAATCGCGTGGGTCATGGTAGCGGCGATCGGCCCGACGGTGACGGTCCCGCCTTTGTTCATGCCCGATGACGTTTTTCGCGCCCTTCGATTCCAGCCAATGCGCGGTTTCGTAAATCGCCACGATCTGCGGCGAGAACTTCTTCGCCAGCGGAAGCACGTCATGAATGTGATCGAAATGGCCGTGCGTGACCAGAATCACGTCCACGCGATCGATCGTGAATTTCTTCGGGATACGACGGGTTGCCCTCGATCCAGGGGTCCACCAGAATCACTTCGCCGGTGGTGAGGCGCATCTGATAAGTTCCGTGTCCAAGCCAGGTGATCTCGACCATATTTCTGATTCTAATGAGATCGGACGGGCAATTGAATTCCGTCGCCATACTGCGACAAACCGGGAATGGTCACCGGCAAATGGCCGCCGATCGCGATCTCTCCAAACAGCGCCTTCACGGCGGAAATTTCAGAAGGCGTGGTGGGGCTGAACGTCGGTGAGCGACGCCGCAGCCTTCGGAAAATTGCCGAGCACATACGGACTGCCCATGGCCACGCACGACCATCGGCGACGCCGTCAGTTTATCCAGGAACGCTGGCAGGTCGCCGCCCAGCGTGCCTCCGGATAGAAACACCGCACGTGATCACAGCGGAGCATGCGGATAGTATCGCCGACGTCGGCCTCGAGTCGCGGCCAGCGGCATGCGACGGATCGACGATGGTCGCGCGCGCGCCCGGCGCGCGCCTGCGAAACTCACTGACCATCCGCTGCCCGTACTGCGACAAACGCCGCTCGACGACGACCACCAAGCACGCTTGGTCGGGCTGCGCGAGCGGCATCAGACTCGCGATCATTCTTCACCAGCGTCACCGCGCGATCGGAAAGCTGCTGCACCTTCTCGTCCGCTTCGGGCGAATCGAGCACGTCGCTGACTTCGTCCAGATCCACCAGTTTCTTCTTGATCACACCGACGCGAACCTTGGCCGCCAGCACGCGCATCACGCTGTCGTCGATCCGCTGCCGCGTGATCCGCCCACTTTGAATCGCCGCCAGAACCGCATGAATCGCCTTCTCCGGATCGGGAGGCATCAGCAAAACGTCGGCCCCCGCCTCGATCGCCCGCACCGGGCCTTCGCCGCCGCTGAACTGCTTGGCGAACCCGAGCATGTCCAGCGCATCGGTGACGATCAGTCCATTGAATCCCAGATCGTTCCGCAACAAACCGGTCAGCACCTTCGGCGACGCGGTAGCGGGAATATCGTCCGGCTCGATCGCGGGAACAGCCATATGCGCGGTCATCACCGCGTCCACTCCATGCGCGATCGCCGCTTCGAACGGCTTCAGCTCCACGGCATGCATTCGCTCGCTCGGCGCATCCAGACGCGCCAGACCCAGGTGGCTGTCGACATTGGTATCGCCATGGCCGGGAAAATGTTTGGCGGTGACCAGCACGCGATGGTCGCGGATCGGAATGCGCCCCTTCGATGTAAGCCGCAACATGCCGCGAAACCTCTTCGGGATTTTCCCCGAAGGATCGAATATTGATCACCGGATTTTCGGGATTGATGTTGACGTCGGCCACCGGCGCGAAAATCCATTGGACGCCCAGCGCGCGCGCTTCGCGGGCGGTTTCGAGCCCCTCATAACGCGACGCCTCGACGTCGCGCGCCGCGCTGTACGCCATGTTGAAAGGAAATTTCGCGCCCGCGCTGACGCGCATGGATGCTCCCCGCTCGAAATCCGCGCCGACGATCAGTGGAGTCTTCGCCAGCTTCTGCATCTGGTTCAGAAACAGCGCGAACGCGTGCGGCTCGGCGTTGCTGCACCAGGCCGTTCTGCACGCGATTGTTCACGATCAGCCCGCCGATGTGCAGGTCGTGAACCCAATGGCGGAATTTCTCATATTCGGGCGATTTGCGGCTGGGAACGTCGCCATAGCAGACGCCGATGACCAGCTGCGCCACGCGGTCGCGCAGGCTCATCGATTTCAGATCGATTGCGCGGCGCGCTGTTCGGCCGTCAGCGGTTTCTTCGGCTTCGCCTACCGGCCGGGCGCCATACGCGGCGACAGTGAACATCAAAGCCGCGAGCGCGCCGGTAAATCGCATGACCCTAGCATAGAATATCCCCGTTCGGGGTGAAACCTTTTTTCGCTCTGTCTGTACTAAACGCATGCGGGATATTCGCTATGCCCTCCGGACGCTCAGACGCAATCCGGGATTCAGCCTGGCCGCGATCCTGGTCCTCGCCCTAGGAATCGGCGCGAACACAGCTATTTTCACCGTGGTCCGCGCCGTTCTACTGGCGCCGCTGCCGTATCGCGACCCGGGTCGGCTAGTGCTGCTGTACGAACGCAACGTCATCGGCGAGACTGCCTTCAATGTCGTGTCGGCTCCGAATTATCTCGACTGGCAGCGCGACGCGCGGAGCTTTGAGCAGATGGCCATCTGGGGCGATTGGAGCTCCAGCCTCTCCGCGCACGATGGCGGTTTACCGGAAAACGTCAATGGCGCGATTTGCAGCTACAATCTTTTCGCGACCCTCGGCATCCAGCCGGCGCTGGGCCGGGCTTTTCTTCCCGAAGACGACACTGCCGACGCCGCGCGATGGTTATCATCAGCGACGCCTTCTGGCGAAGGCGTTTCGCCGCGGACCCGCGCGTGATCGGCTCGCAAATCCGGCTAGACGATAAGCCACACACCGTGATTGGAGTGATGCCGGCGGGCTTCGATTATCCTACGTCGGATACCCAGGAATGGCTTCCGGTCTGGCAGAATGTGCCCGCCAACTTCAAGCAGCAGCGCGGCAATCATCGTTTTAATGTCGTCGCCCGTTTGAAACCCGGCATTCGTGTCGAGCAGGCGCGGACCGAAATCGACAACCTCGCCCGCCGAATCAAGCAGCAGAATCCTACCACGCTCACGGGCGAAGGCGGAAACGCGGTTTCGCTCGCCGATCGAACCGTGGCGCGAGTGCGTCCCCTGCTGATCACCCTGTTAGGAGCCGTCGCATGCGTCCTGATGATCGCCTGCGTCAACGTCGCGAACCTCCTGCTGGCCCGCGCAGCCGGGCGCAAACGTGAAATCGCGATCCGATCCGCGTTAGGAGCTTCGCGAGTCCAATTGGCCAAAGGTTTTCTTTGGGAAAGCCTGCTGCTGTCCATCGGCGGCGCCGGCTGCGGGCTGATCCTGGCCGCATTCGGGACCGATCTGCTGATCAAAATGGCCGGCGCGATTCCACGCATCGAAGCCGTTCGTGTGAACGGAACCGTCCTGTGGTTCACGGCGATCGTAGCCGTGCTGACCGGAATTGTTGTCGGGCTCGTGCCGGCGTTCGCTTCGATGCGCGCGGGCTTGGCGCAGCCGATGCAGGAAGGCGGCCGATCCTCCACGGCCAGCCGCGGGCGCGCACTGTTTCGGGATGTCCTGGTCGCCGTCGAAGTCGCGCTCTCGCTGATGCTGCTGATCGGCGCTGGACTGATGCTCAAGAGTTTTCAAAAGCTGCGAGCCGTGGATCCGGGCTTCATTCCGGATCGCGTCCTCACCATCGGTTCGGTGACGCTCGCCGGCGACCGGTACAAGCGGGCCCAAAAAACCGAGTTCTACGAAACGCTGGTCGCCAAAGTCAGCGCGATGCCCGGCGTCGAGTCCGCCGGTCTGGTCACCTGGCTGCCGCTCGGCGGCCATTGGTCCGACACGACCTTCACCATCGAGAGGCCGGCCGCCGCTCGCCCCCGGCCAATTCCTGGATGCTTTGGTGCGCTCCGCCGACCCCGGCTATTTTCACGCCATGGGCATCCCGGTGAAACGAGGCCGCGTCTTCACGGCGGCGGATCGCCTGGAAGCCGCGGACAAAGCGATCATCAGCGAATCGATGGCGGCGCGGTTCTTTCCAAACGAAGATCCCATCGGCAAGCGCCTCCGCATGAGCGAAACCGACGTCTTCGAAATCGTCGGCATCGTGGGCGATGTCAAATCCAATCTCGCCTCGCCCATGGAACCGGCCATGTATTTCCCCCTGCTTCGGGGCACCCTTTCGTCCGCGACTCTGGTGGTCCGCGCCGTGGGCGATCCCAACACGCTCTCGCTCCCAATTCAAAGAGTCATGCACAACCTGGACCCCGATCTTCCAGCGGTTACCGTGAAAACCATGGACGAAACGGCGCAAGGCGCCACGTCGCAATCCCGCTTCGGCCTGACGCTGATCGCGCTGTTCGCGGGACTGGCAGTATTTCTCGCCTCCATCGGTCTCTATGGTGTGCTGGCCTATTCCACGCAGCAGCGCACCAACGAACTGGGCATCCGTGTCGCCTTGGGAGCCGCCTCTTCCGACATCACGCGCTTAGTGATGGCGCAAGGCATGAAGCCCGCCGCCATCGGGATCATCGGTGGCCTGGCCGGAGGCGCCGCGGCCACGAGGCTCCTTCAATCGCTGCTCTATGAAGTAAATCCGACCGACCCGGCAGTCATCACTTTAGTAGTCGCACTGCTCGCGATCGTCGCGATGGCAGCCTGCTTCATCCCAGCCCTGCGAGCGTCGCGCATCGACCCAGTAGTAGCGCTACGAGCAGAATAAGGATCTGCGTTTATCTGCGTCCATCTGCGGCTAAGACTTTCTTGATCCCCGCCGCCGCGATCTGCGCGATATCCATCAACTTCGGCGGATTCTCCGACACCGCCGCCAGCGCATCGCGGAACATCGTATTGCAGAACGGACACGCCGCGCCCACGATATTGGCTCCGGTCGCGACCAGTTCCTTCGCGCGCGTGTGGCTCACGCGATCGCCTTTTTCCTCGCCCAGAAACGCCAGCCCGCCGCCCGCGCCGCAACAGAAGCTCCGCTCGCGCGCGCGCTCCGGATCGACCACCTCACCCGCCAGCGCAGCCACCGTGCGAGGCTCCTCATACACCCCGCGATAGCGGCCCAGATAGCAAGGATCGTGAAACACAATCTTGTCGCTTCCCGCTCTTCGGCAACTTATCGATGTGCCGAGCCATGAACTCGCTGTGATGCTCGATCGGCGGCGCCTCGCCGTACTCTTTCCAGTCCGTCGAAATCGTACGCACGCAATGGGGGCAAATCGATACGATCTTCGCGACCTTCGACTGCTTCAGCGTCTCCAGATTCTGTTCGGCGAGCTGCTGAAACACCAGATCGTTGCCCAGACCGCCGCGCCGGATCGCCCGTGCAGCGTTCTTTTTTCAAAACGCCGAACGTAGTTCCCAGATGCTCCATCACGCGCGCGAAGCTTGAAATAATCTCGCGCCCCTGCGGATCGTACGCGCCCATGCAGCCCAGCCACAGGCAGTATTCCTGGGTCCCATCGAAAATCGGAAAATTCTGTTTCGTGATGAACTTGTCGCGTTCGGTCGAGCTGAACCCCAGCGCATTTCCGTTGCGTTCCAGCGCCAGGAACAACTTCGTGCCGTAATCGTCTTCCCATTTGCCCGTATTCACCGCGCCGCGCCGCAGGCCGATGATGATGGGCACGTGCTCGATTCCCACCGGGCACTGAAATTCGCACGCCCCGCAAGTGGTGCACTGGAACGCGGCTTCCTGCGAAATATACGCGCCCAGCAGCGGCTCTTCCGATCCCGCGCCGAACTCGTTCAAATATCCGCGCACGCCCAGCGCGATTTTCTTCGGATCCAGAATCTTGTGCGTGTTGAACGCCGGGCAATGCTGCGAGCAGCGCCCGCATTCGACGCACGAATACGCCTGCAACGCGACCAGTCGCGTCAGATCCTTGCCCGTATCCAGCCCAAAATCTTCATCGCCTGAAAGCGGCGGAATCCGGCTGAAGCCTCCGCGCGACAGAAATACCGTCACCGGACTCAGCACCAGGTGCAGATGCTTGGTGTGCGGAATCAGCGGCAGAAACGCCAGCAGCGCCAGAGTGTGCGCCCACCACAGCGGCTTTTCCTCCTGCGGGAAAACCACCGCTGCAATAAACGTCACCATCAACGCGAAAATCAGAAACGCAATGATCCCGGATTCCTTCGATAACTCTCCCAGCCATTGCGGCCGCACGAAAAACCGCCGCACGAACAGGCCGAAAATCGAAATCGCAACCAGGACTCCGAACGCCGCCGCGAATTTTCTATACGCGTCGCCGAACATGCTATCCAGGAACGGAAATCCTAGTCCCGTCGCGAAATGGTTCAGCGTGATCAGCCCGAAAATGCAAAATCCCCAGAACACGAACGCGTGCGCGAGCCCCGGCAGCGGCCGTTCCTCGATCACTTTTGCCTGGCACAGCACTTCCCAGAAGAAATCCCACACTCGTTTTCCGATGGGATGAATCGAAAAGTCGGGATCCGGCTTCGCCGCGCGGATCTTTTCAACCACTTTGCCGAATCGCGCCCAGAATCCATAGACGGACGCCACTAACGCGACCAGGAACACAATTTTTTCGGGAAGCGAAAAGGTCATGGAAACGAATACTGTAACACGCGCACCCGCTGCTAGAATGTGTTCTGTGCGCCATCTCATCTCCGGAGCCGCTGGATTCATCGGCTCTCATCTGTGCGACCGTTTGCTTGCGGAAGGTCACTCGGTAGTCGCCCTGGACAATCTCATCACCGGGTCGAAGCGTAACCTTGCGCATCTCGACCGGCACGCGGGGTTTCAGTTCATCGAATACGACGTGACCACGCCGGTTGACGTTGCCGGCCCGTTCGATCACGTCTGGCACCTGGCGTCGCTCGCGAGCCCCAAGGAATATCTGGCGCATCCGATCGAGACGCTTCTCTCCGGATCCTCCGGGACGCATCATATGCTCGACGTCGCACGTCGAAATGGCGCGCGCTTCCTGCTCACGTCAACCTCGGAATGCTACGGCGATCCGCTGGAGCATCCGCAGGTCGAAACCTACTGGGGCCACGTGAATCCCGTCGGCATGCGCTCCTGTTACGACGAAAGCAAGCGTTACGCCGAGGCTTTGGTGATGGCCTATCATCGCACTCACGGCGTCCGAACCAACATCGCGCGGATTTTCAATACCTACGGCCCTCGCATGGCGCTGAACGATGGCCGAGTCGTGCCCGCGTTTCTCGACCAGGCCCTGCGCGGCCAGCCGCTGACCATTTTCGGCGACGGCAGCCAGACCCGCAGCTTCTGTTATGTCGCCGATCTCGTGGATGGTTTGATCAAATTGAGCCGCTCAGACGAACGCTACCCTGTAAACCTGGGCAATCCAGCCGAGCTGACCATTCTCCAATTCGCCGAGGCGATCCAGAAGCTGATGGATTCGAATCTCCCGCTGACCTATGAGCCTCTTCCGGCAGACGATCCCCGCAAACGCCGCCCCGATATCTCCAAAGCAAAAAAAGTCCTCGGCTGGGAACCGAAAGTCCCGCTCGAATCAGGATTGAAGGAAACCGTCGACTATTTCCGTGGCGAAATACGCCGTTAACCGATCTTAGGAAAGCGGCTCAACGGGAAAGTGTCCACCGGTACCGATCTCTGCTGCACCAGGACGCCTCCGTCCACCACTAGACACGCGCCGGTCATATACCGCGCATCCTCCGACGCCAGAAACACCGTCGGACCCGCGATCTCTTCCGCCGACCCGAGATATCCCATCGGCACCACCGCGCCTCGCTCGGCCGCGATCGCGTCGGAAATATCGTAGGTCCGGATCAACCCCGGCACCACCGCGTTGACGCGAATCCCATAAGGCGCCAGGTCGAGAGCCATCGCCCTTGTCATCGCCTCGATCCCGCCCTTCGACGCATCGTACGCCACGTTTCCGCGATGCGCTTTCGTCGCCCCGCCGCTCGACATATTGATGATCACTCCGCTCCGCCGCCTCGCCATGCCGTGCGCCGCCCGATGCGAGCATAGAAACGCTCCCTTCAGGTTCACGCCCAGAACGCGATCCCACCACGCTTCGTCGCCATCCAGAAAATGTCGGTCCGCGTAGATGTTGCCCGCGTTATTCACCAGAATGTCGACCTCGCCCGCGCGGTCGAACATCGCATCCACCTCCGCTTTGCTCGACACGTCGCCCACGATCGCGACCCCGCCGATCGCGCTCGAAACCTCCTCGGCGCGCGACCGGTCCACGTCGTTCACGAACACTCGACCGCCTTCCTGGGCGAATCGCTCCGCTACGGCGCGCCCGATCCCGTGGCCGCCTCCGGTCACGACCACAGTTTTTCCCTCGAATCGCTTCATAACTTATTCTCCCGCGAACTTTTCGCTACATTTCTCGTATATGCTGTTGTGACGGCTGAAGGCGCTTTTACCCACGAGTCCGAGATCGACCGGATCTTCGGCCCGGTCCTGCAATCGCGAACCTACAAAAATCTTCTCTATCTGGCGATCTCATTTCCGTTAGGGATACTGTATTTCGTCACGATGATCACCGGCGTCTCGCTCAGCGCCGGCCTCGCAATTATCCTGGTCGGATTCCTGATTCTCGCGCTGACCCTCGGCCTGGCGCGAATCTTCGGCACTTTGGAGCGTGGACTCACCAAAGCGCTGCTCGGAGCCACATTTGAACCCGCTCCGCCAGTCGGCCGCGGCCTCCGCGCAATCCTCACCGATCGTCGCAGTTGGACCACCGTGCTCTTTCTCGTCCTGAGTTTTCCGTTAGGCGTGGCCGGTTTCGTCGCCTCGATGCTTCTGTTCGCCTCCACGATCATGATGGCCGCCCCTGTGATTCATACCGTGGTTCCCTTCATGGTGATGGACCAACGCGTCGCCACCTCCGAGGAAGCGCTGCTGATTTCCCTGTTTGGATGTATTTTGTTCCTGCTGCTGGTTCACGCCATCAACGGCCTGGCCGCGATCTCGCGCCGTCTGGCCGAAGCGCTGATCTAACTCTTCTTGCCCCCGAACCGGTACCCCACGATCGCCTTGATAATCAGGTGATCCGTCGACGCCGTCGCACCGATCCCGACCCCAAAGTTAAACTCCCAGTTTGGCGACAAATTCAAGTCGATGTCCGGGTAAAACTGGTGCTCCTGTTCGCGCGTGGGGAAAAAACTTCCGAACGGTCCCACCACTCCGTAATATTCAAACCCGCCGTTGATCTTCTTCGTGATATCGTACCCGACCTTGAAATCCGGCGAAAATACCAGTCCCTGATGCACCGACAGCCCGTGAAAGGACCGGTCGAACGTCGGGTTAAACGCCATATACCAACGGCCGATAGTCTTGTCGACAATCGGCCGGATCTCCAGCGTCCACGTGTCGGTGGAAAACATCCGCCTCTGATATCCGAACTCGAAAGAAATGCTCGCGCCCACCGGCCATTTCCAGTCTTCCGGAGCCCGCACGCGCGGCCGTATGTGATCGCCCACCCAGTTGAATCCCTGGCCCGGACCTTCGCTGGTGAAAATGTACCAGCCGACTTCGAACCAGTCCGTCACTCCATGCGTGATCTCGATGGTCTCATGCCATTGATGCTCGTCCGGCAGCACGCCGTCGAGAGGAGTCTTGAAGCCTTCCACTGTCACGTTGCTATGCAGCTCGACCATGGTGCATCCCGGCTTCACCGTTTCCGAAGGATACACCTGAATCTCGTAGTTCCCCTGCGCGAGCAGCGGAATCGCACCGAATATCAGCGATAGAAACGTCTTCATGCGAGGTGGATTGGTTCAGCGTAACACGCGAGCGTTGAGCCAAACTGTAATGAGATGCGCCAACGTTGGGCGATCCTGGCCGGTCTCGCCATCGTGGCGATGGTTGCGTACCTGCCCACGCTTCACCAGCCCTTGCTCGAAGACGATTATCCCAACATCGCCTTGGCGAATCGCTTCGGACCCGTTTCCGGTTGGACCGATTTGCTCCAGGCCCCCGCGTTTCGCCTACGTGCCACGTCTCAACTCCTCGCGTCCGCTGTCTATTCGACCTTCGACATGACGGCAGCCGCCTACTATTCGGCGAGCATCGCGCTGCATGTGCTCAATACGTGGCTGATTTTCGCTCTCGGATCATGGCGGCGGATCGGCTACGCCGTCAGCGCCTGGACGGCTCTGTACTTCGCCGTGAGCGAAGGCCATCAGGAAGCGATCATGTGGTTCTCCGCCGCAAACGAATTGTTGCAATTCCTTTTCGGCGTTGCGGCGCTGGTTTGCTGGATCCGCTTTCTCCAGGAATCCCGCTGGCGATGGTACTCGCTCTCGATTTTCTGTTTTGCACTTGCTCTTCTGTCGAAGGAATCCGCGCCGATTTTCCTGGTTCTGTTCCTGCTGCCCGTGGCAATCGACTTTCGCGAAAAAGCGGCGTGGCTGATGCCCTTTCTCATTATGACGACGTTCGCCGCATGGTCGATCTTCTTCCCCGGTTCGGATTCCTTCCGCTTCCATGACGGCAGTTTTTCCTTTCATGCGCCCTTCTGGCGGACCTTGCCGCATAGCTTCTTCGCTCTTCTATGGTTCTGGGGACTCCTAGCGCTGGCCGCCACGCCGTGGATTCGCGAGCGCAGCGTGTTTGGATCGGGCTCGCGTGGGCCGTCATCGGCCTGCTTCCCTACAGCTTACTCACGTATTCGACGCGCATCCCCAGCCGGCAAACCTACCTGGCCAGCGCCGGAGTCGCACTCATGATCGGCGTCGCGTTCGTGGCAATCGAAAAGAAGCGCCCTCGACTCGTTCCCGTGTTAGTTGCGATCCTGCTGCTCCACAACATCGGTTATCTGTGGATCAAAAAGCGAGCCCAGTTCCTTGATCGTGCCGCGCCCACTGAGCAATTAATCGCGCTGTCTAGCCGGACCAAGGGACCCATTTACGTCGCCTGTTTCCCCCGCACTCGCCAGATCGCCGAACAGGCCGTCTGGCTGGAAACCGGCCGCCCGCCGAGCGGCCTCATCTGGGATGCTGCGCGCGCCGGAGAGGCAGCGGCCAGATTTTGCTATGTGGAACCGGCGCGCTAACGTGCTAAAGTGATGATTTCGCCTCCGATGTCCGTGCAAATATTCCTTCAAGGGAAACTCCTCGGAATCGACGAGTTTCTGTTCGCCCCGGCCGAACGGGACCACGACCAGGTCTTCACCGGGCGCTCGCACTGGATCAGCCTGTTGAGCGAAGTGCTTGCCGCGCGCGCTGCTCGCCGAATTGGGCTTGGCGAAAATCCTGCTTGGATCCGAGCGGCGGCGGGCAGTTCCTGGTGGTTTTGCCCGAGGAATCCCGCGAGCCGGCTGAAGCGTTCCTGAACGCCGCCGCCGCCGAAATCGCCGCGCTGAGCGATGGCGCGCTGAAATTGCTCTGGAGCGTCACCGAAAACCTGGGCGACTGGAGCGACGTCCGCCGCCGCTTGACCGAGCAGATGAATCATCGCCGCGGCACGCCCGGATTTGAGGCCGCTCCGGCGATGCGCCAGCGACCGAATCGCACGAGTATTTCGCCGGACAGCTCGGCATGAAGCTGCGCGACGCCGAAACCGTCGGCTGGTCGCCGGAAACGCCGGGCCGGATCTTCACCAGCCGGGAAACACGTCTGGAGTCTGACGGGATCGTCCATCGAATCGCTCCCGTTCGCGCGCCACGCCGCGCCCAGCGACGACGGCCGCGAGCCCGCGTCGACCAGCGCTCTGGCCGCGCGCGCCACCGGTCTGAATACCTGGGGCGTGCTGCGCGGCGACGTCGATAATTTCGGCATCCGCATCCGCCGCGCCCAGACCATCGAGGAGCACATCCAGCTCTCGGTGATGTTCAAGCAGTTCTTCGCAGGCGAGCTGGAAGTGCTGTGCTCCATGCCCGAGTTCTGGCGCAAAGTCACCGTGATTTATTCCGGCGGCGACGATTTCGCCGTGTACGGCGCCTGGGACGCGCTGATCGGTCTGGCGCGCGAACTGGAGCGTCTGTTCCATCGCTTCGCCGAAACCAATTTGAAGGATTTCGCGGGACCCGAAGGCAAGACCATCAGCATGGCGCTGGCGCTGGCGCCGGCCGTGGATGCCTCGCTCGGCGCGGTGTTCGAAGAAGCCGGGCAGCGACTGGAAGTCGCGAAGTCCGCCGACAAGGATTGCATCTGGCTGCTGGGCCGGACGCTCGAATGGAAGCAGTTCGCCGAAGCCGCCGAGCTGAAGGATTCCTTGATGCGCATGATTGCCGAGTTCGGCTGCTCGCCGCAATATCTGCGCGACCTGTGCGGCATCTATCGCGAGACGCAATCGAAGATGTCGCGGCGGCAGGCCCGCCGCATGGGAGGCGAGCGGCCGTGGCGTTATCATCGCCGCATCCGCCGGATTCTGGGCGCGGCGCGTCCCGCCGGACCGGAGCGCGGCGATTTTCAGAAAGCGCGCACCGGCCTGATCGCGGACCTGATCGGGCGCAGCGCGGTTACGGTCAAGTTGCGGCCCGCGGGTCGCGTGGCGCTAGAATGGGCGAGGCTGTCGGCGGAGTATAGCCGAGTTTTGAAGAAGGGATATCGCATGGAAGACGAGAGTCGCACAGAACCAGAAGCTCAACGACCGTCAGCGGAGACACCGTCAGCAGTGCGCTGAGCCTGCCGGAAGCCGAGCCCGTGAAGGACCCGCGCCGCGCCAGAGCCGAGTCGCCGAAGCCCGAGCCTGCGAAGCCGGAGTCTGCCAAGCCCGAAGGCGCGAAGCCTGAGTCCAAGGACGCCAGCGTCCCCCGCGCCGCGAGGATCGGCCGCCGCGTCCTCCGCGAAAATCGCGGTGGACCGGGCGGCGGCGAACGGCGAGGCGGTCGCGGCGGTGGCGATCGCCCGCGATGGCGAGCACCGTCCCGACAATCGCGGTGGCGACCGGGGCAGATCGGCGCGAAGGCGGCCGTCCCGGCGGCGGGCGTCCCTTCGAAGGGCCTCCCGATATCGAGCTCGAAAAACTGATTGCCGACAGCCTGTATCTCGACAATCAGGCGCATGCCGTGGTGGCTCGCATGCGCGACATGGATTCGGGCACCAAGAGCCAGTTGCGCCGTCTGTATAACGCCGTGCGGCGCGCCGTGCGCGCGCCCGAAAGCGAGCGGCAGCATCAGTTCGTCATGCTGCGCGCGCGCCTGGCGTACACCATCGCGCGGCATTCGCTGCGCAGCCTGGATGCGCTCGAGCGCCTGCTGCTGCAAGTGACGCGCAGAAACGACGCGCGCGGATACGAGCGATTCAAAGATCTGTTCGAGGCCATCGTCGCTTACAACGAATAACGAGGATTATGAGCACACATACCGCTCAAACAAAATTGCAGTTGGTGGGAAAGCTGATTCTGTCCGGCGAGCTGCACTGCGAAACCGGCCTGCACATCGGCGCCGGCAAAGGATCGCTCGAAATCGGCGGCGCGGATAATCCGGTGGTGAAGGATGCCTTCGGCCTGCCTTACATTCCCGGCAGCTCGCTGCGCGGCAAGCTCCGTTCGCTGCTGGAGAACGCCATGGGTCTGACCTCGCCCGCCGAGCTCGTGTATCTTTCCAAGCGCCGCGGCCAGGAAGTGCGCATCCATCAGAGCGATCGTCCCGATGACGAGATCTGCCTGCTGTTCGGCCGCAACCCGGGCCGCGTGGAGCGCGTCGAAGGCGAAGCGCGTCGAAACCCGAGCGGCCGAGCCCGGCGCGGCTGACCATCTACGATGCGCCGCTCGATCCCGAGAGCATCACCGCGCAGATGCGCGAGAATCTCGACGACGAAATCACCGAAGTGAAGAGCGAGAACGCCATCGACCGCATCACGTCGCAGGCCAATCCGCGCACGCTCGAACGCGTTCCCGCCGGCGCGCGCTTCAAAGTCCGCATGGTGCTGGACGTTCTGTGCGAAGAGGACAAAGCTCTCGCGGCGCGCGTGTTCGAAGGCCTGCGCCTGCTCGAAGACGACGCGCTCGGCGGCGGAGGATCGCGCGGCAGCGGACGCGTCCGTTTCGCCAATCTCAAGCTGGCTGGCGCAATCGCGCGTTTTATTCCTCCGGCGGCGCGGAAGCGGAGCTGGCATCGGGCGCGGATCTTGCGGCCGTGCAGGCGCTGGTGACCAACGACCGTCTTCGCGGAGAAGCTCGCGAGCTGAAATCATGCCTGCCGGTCTTTAAGGCCTGCGATTCGCTCTGCGGCCCACCGGGCCCTGGCGCATCGGCCCCGATTCGGGCGATCGCGACCGCGTGGATCGCATCTATCACAGCGATTCGCTCTACTCCGCCGTTTCCACCGCGATGGCGCGCGTTGGGCATGCTCGAAGAATGGCTGGATGCGACCGCGCGCGCGCCGAAGACCCGCGGTGCGTTTCAGCTCCTGCTTCCCGTTCAGGGCGATCACGCTGTTCGTGGTGCCGCCGCGCACTCTGTGGCCGCCGCCGCCTCGTCCAAGGTGCGCTGGAAAGGCGCGAGGTTCGTGCCGCTCAGCGTCGTCGATGACTTGATTCACGGCCGCCCGGATTTCCGAAGATGCCTGGACCGTCGACGGAGCCAGCGAATGCCTGGTCCCGCACGGCGCGCAAGGTCCGTTCCGGGTTTCGGTGCGATCGAGCGCCGCCGTGGATCGTGATGGCGATCGGGCGTTACCGCCGCATTCGACCGCGTGCCTCGAGTTCGCGCCCGACGCCGGTCTGTGGATGCGTCGCGGCGTTTCGCGACGATGAATCGCGCGCGAACAGTGGAAAGGACCGGTGACAGCCGCGCTGCGCCTGCTGGCCGATTCCGGATTCGGCGGCGAGCGTTCGCAGCGGCTGGGGTCGCGCGAAATGCCCGAGATCTCGAGAGCATCTGCCAGATCCGCTTCTCGACGACTCGCCGAACATCGCGGCGAGACCGGCCTGGTGGATGCTGTCTCTGTTTCATCCCGCGCCCTCCGATTCCGTCGATTGGCAGCGCGGAAACTATTCGCTGACCACGCGCGGCGGGCGCGTCGAAAGCGATCGGCTGGGGCGATGACAAGAAGCCCACGCGCATGGTGGCGGAAGGCTCGGTGCATCGTGGCTTCGGTCGAGCCGCGCGGCGCGGCCACCGATGTCGCGCCCGAGGATTTTCCGCATCCGGTGTATCGCGCCGGATTTCGCGCTGGCGATTCCGATTCCGCTGGCAGGGCGGCTGTCATGAAATACCGCGTCACGTGCCTGACGCCCACGCTGGTCGGCGACGGCCAGAAGCTCGCTCCCATCGACTACATGGTCTGGAAGGACCACGTCAATGTGCTCGACCAGCGCCGAATCTTTCCGCCTGCTGGCAAAGGGTCCGCGCCTGGACGGATATCTGGCGCAGCTGAAGAAAGCCGACAAGCTGGATTTCGCCTCCTGGGGCGGATTCGCGCAAAATTTCGCCGGCCGCCGCATTCCCTTCGAACATCCGAGCTCGATCCCGTTCTGGGAACAGGCCCGCGCGCGAGAATCTGTTCATCCCGACCTTCGCCGTCGTCGTCCGGCGGCCCTTATGTGCCCGCGACGGCGATCAAAGGCGCGCTCGAACCGGCGCGGTTTTCGATCGCTGGACCGAAACCACCATGAGCGACGCTTGCGGCGCGCATTGGCCGAGGATCGCGCTGCCTCGCAATCCCGCGGCGAAAGCAGAAGATGCCGTGCTCGGCGGCGCGGGAAACAGCCGCATGCGCCGGCGTCGCGGCGGCCGATTCCGCGCCGATCACCCACGCCAGGCATGAAAGTTTACCTGCTGCGCGTCTCGACCCTGATCGCGCGCGGCGCCGGCAAGTTCGAACTCGGCTGGAAGTCGCTGCGCGGCAATCGTCGACGCCCGCCGGATCGAAGAAAGCACGCCGATTTTCGCCGAAATGGCCGCGCCCGGGACCGCTTTCGAGGGATCGTGGCGGGAACGTTCGGTCTCCGATCGGGCCAAACTGTTCCAGGCCTCTAACCGCTACGCCGCCGGGCTAGATCCAGCGTCACAAGCAATACGCCGCGGCACATGGGCCTCGGAGCCGCTCGCCGCGACCCTGACCGACGCTCGAAAACCGGCTGTCCGAAATCGGCAACCGCCCGGACGTGTGCCTGCTTGTCGATCGGATGGGGCGCCGGATTGCTAGGAAAATCGTCGTTCCTGGACACCCAAGACGAGTCTTATCGAAAGATTTTGCAGTCAGGTGCCGATGTATCAGCAGGCCGATTCAGACCGGCCTGCCGTTTCCCTAAGACCCGCCGGATCGTGTTCCAAGGCGGCCGCCCGGCACAGTTTGCCGGGCTGGGTTATGCTCGAAATCGCCTAGCGTCATAAGTAGCACGGCGGTACCTGAAAACGGTTTGAGCTCATGGTTTTGCGTGGTACTATCGATAAGACTATAAGAGTAAGAGAGGGTTCTTAAGACCCCGGTCAGGAGGGATGGCGGATAGTTCCCCAATATGTATAATGCCTTCTTTGGCTTCTCGGAGAGCCCTTTTAGTCTAAGTCCCGATCCTGCATTCTTTTACCGAAGTGAACAGCATGAAGAGGCGCTGGCGAACCTGGTCTACGGCGTGCAGGCTCGCAAGGGGTTCATCGTCCTGTCGGGCGAGGTCGGCACCGGGCAAGACCACCATGCTCGAGTGCCTGCGCGACTACCTGGAATCGCAACTACATCGAGTTCGCCTTTCTGTTCAATTCCCGGATTAACGTCGAGCAGTTTTTCGAGATGATCGCCTACGATCTCGACCTGCCGTGCTCGCGCACTTCGAAGACCGAGGTGCTGTTCGCGCTTGAATCAGTTGCTGGTCGAGCAGGCGCAGGACGGCCGGACCGTGGTGCTGATCGTCGACGAAGCGCACAACCTCGAATGGGAAGTGCTCGAAGAGATCCGCCTGCTGGGGAATCTGGAAAATCGGAACGGCAAGCTGCTGCAGATCATCCTGGCCGGGCAGCCCGAGCTCGACCGCAAGCTGGATGCTCCGAATCTCCGGCAATTGAAGCAGCGCATCGTGCTGCGCTGCAACCTGCAGCCGTTCACGCTGCGCGATGCGGTGGAGTACATCGAATCGCGCCTGGCAAAGGCGGGAATGCCGGAACAGACGGTGTTTTCCGAAGAGCTGATGGCGGAGATTCACCTGCGCGCGCAGGGAATCCCGCGCGTCATCAACGCGGTATGCGACAACCTGCTGCTGACCGCGTTCGCCGAAGAGCAGAAGATCTGCACGCGTGGACATGCTCGACGAAGTCTGCAAGGACATGCGCCTGGAATGGCCGGGCAGCCGCCGGGCGCGGGGCCGCGTCCCGATCAGACCTACGAACGTACGCCGTATTAGCAGGTTGCTTTTTTCGTTCTGCGTTTTTCCGCAACCTGCTAGACTCCTTTGCCGACTGACCGCTCGAACGAGTTAAAATAAAAATAGTGATCCCGGAAAATTCGACGGACTCTGTTGCCACTCCGCTCCCTGAGCCACCCGCCGCTGAACAGGTCGCTACCGAGCCGATTGCGCCTATCGTAGAAACGCCGCCGGAGACCGAACCGCCCCGCGGAACCATCGCCGAGTGGACTATTACCATCATCCTGCTCCTGTTCCTTACCACTACCCTGGTACAGGCGTTCGTGATCCCCACGGGGTCGATGGAAGATACGCTGCTGGTCGGCGACCATCTACTGGTGGACAAACTCACCTATGCCCCGGCCGGACCGGTCAGCAAGTATCTGCTGCCTTATCGCGCACCCAAGCGCGGGGATATCATCGTGTTCCGCTACCCCGTGGATATCACCCAGACCTTCGTTAAACGATGCATGGGCGTTCCCGGCGACCGGATCCGCATCATCAACAAAGAGGTTTATCTCAACGGCGTTAAACTCGATGAGCCTTATAAGGTCAACAAGACCGATTACATCGACTCCTATCGCGACAATTTCCCGACTGAACCCAATGCCAACGTGTATCCCGGCGCGCTCGAAATGCTCCAGCATCACGTGGTCAATGGCGAAGTCGTGGTGCCGCCGAATTCCTATTTCGCCATGGGGGATAACCGCGATTCGTCGCTCGACAGCCGCTACTGGGGATTCGTGCCGCGCGAGAACATCATCGGGAAGCCGCTGGTGATCTACTGGTCCTACGATGCGCCCACCAGCCAGTTGAACGATTCCGCCATCAGCGTCCCCCACATCGTTGACCTGGCCGAGAATTTCTTCTCGAAAACGCGGTGGAGACGGACGTTTATGCTGCTGCACGGGTATCCTGTTAAGTAACCATGAGAAAATACGTCGACTCGACGATCGCCTTCATTAACGAGTGGTCCATTAACATCCTGATCCTGCTGTTCGGAACCACCACGCTGGTGCAGGCCTTCATCGTCCCCACTCCTTCCATGGAGTCGACGGTTCTGGTGGGCGACCATCTGCTGGTCGACAAGCTTTCCTACGCACCCCCGGGATCGATCACGAAGTACCTGCTGCCGTACACCGAGCCCAAGCGCGGCGACATTATCGTGTTCCGCTATCCCATGGACATTCAGCAGAACTACGTCAAGCGGTGCATGGGCGTGCCCGGCGATCATCTTCGCGTGGTCGATAAAGTGGTTTATCTGAACGGGCACGCGCTGGTGGAGCCGTACATTCAGCACATCGACCCGCGCATCGAGCCGTATCGGGATAATTTCCCGGGGACGCCGTGGGGCCCGGTGGTCGACCGAGCGCGCGAAATGCTGGATAACCATGTCGTGAATGGCGAACTGGTGGTGCCGCCGGGATTCTACTTCGCCATGGGCGACAATCGCGACAATTCGCTGGACAGCCGCTATTGGGGATTCGTCCCGCGCGAGAACATCATCGGCAAGCCGCTGGTGATTTTCTGGTCCTACGAGGCGCCCACCGAAGATTGGGTGGATTACAACGCCAACCACTTCATCGACCTGGCGCAGAATTTCTTCACCCGGACCCGCTGGGATCGCGAACTGAAGCTGGTCCGCGGTTATCCTGTCCAATAATGAAAAGCCTGTACGGGCTGATTCTGGCAGGAGGGCGGGGCACTCGCTTCTGGCCGCGCAGCCGCCGCGCGCGCGCCAAACAAGTCCTGCGTTTCCTGGGCGAACGATCGCTGATCCAGCAAACCGTGGATCGCCTGCGTCCGCTGCTGCCGCCGGAACGAATTTGGATCCTGACCAACGATCATCTGCGCGACGAGATCGTCAAGCAACTTCCGGAAGTTCCCAAGAGGCAGATTCTGGCCGAGCCCGCCGCGCGCAATACCGCGCCCGCGATCGGACTCGCGGCGCATATTATCCAATCCATCGATCCCGACGCCGTGATGGGAGTCTTTCCCGCCGACCACGTGATCGGCCGTCCGCGCGAGTACGTTCGTCTGCTGCGTCCTGCATTTCGCGCGGCGAAGCAGGGAAAGATGGTGGTGCTCGGAATCAAGCCGCGCTGGGCTGAAACCGGTTATGGCTATATCGAATTTCCCAAGAACGTCGAAACCGGAACGCTGACCGATGTTCGCAGCTTTCGCGAAAAGCCCGACGCCGCGACCGCGCAGCGCTTTTTCGATGCCGGGAATTTTTATTGGAACGCGGGCATGTTTTTCTGGAAGACGTCGGTTCTGCTGGATGCGCTGCGCAAACATCTGCCCAAGACCGCGGTCCTGCTGGCGAGCCTTCCCGCTTTCGGAAGCCGCCAATTTGCCGCGCGCCTGAAAGAAGTTTTTCCACGCTGCGACAATATTTCGATCGACTACGCGGTCCTGGAGCACGCCAAGAACGTGGCCGGAATCGCGGCGGGCGATATCGGATGGAACGACGTGGGGAGCTGGGATGCGGTGTATGAGCTCGAATCGCGCGACGAGCACGGGAATGCCTGCCGCGGGAACTCGCTGGTGGAAGCGAGTACCGGAAATTACGTCCACGCCGAAAAACTGGTGGCGTTGCTGGGCGTGAAAGACCTGATCGTGGTCGATACTCCCGACGCTCTGCTGATCGCCGACCGGCGTTGCGCGCAAAAGGTGGGCGATCTGGTAAAGCGCCTGGAAAAAGCCGGCCGTCACGATTTGCTGTGACGCCTCAGTCGAGCTGAATCGTCACCCCAGCCCCTGCGCGCAGAACCGCCGGCGACGCGACGGACACCACTGCTGAGCACTAATTTTGCGGAGCACCGATTACTATGGACCGCAACGCAGAGGTAACGCTGTCCCCGCGCCCCGAAGGAAGCCCGGGTAATCCAGAATCCAAAACCACCACCGTCCCCGATCATCGAGGCTGTCGATATTAATTGTGTCGACGGTCACACTCGACATATCGCTGAGCTTGTATACCCTGGTTATCGCACTCACCGATGGATCAAGGTGGGTTACCTTATCTACAGTAGACGCAGGCTCAGTCGCGAGAACATATCGAGAATCTGGAGACCACTGAACTGCGGACAGAATTTTTCGATTGCCGAGAAACGCCTTCTTCTCAAGCGTTGTCGGATTGATCGCAACGGCCCTCCCCTCCTCTGTCCGGAAGGCGATTTGCTTCCCATCGGGGGACCACGTTGGGTCCCGGCCATCCGCGACCGCTAACGTCCGGTGCGATGCAAGATCGTAAATGAAAATCTTACCGGCACGATCAAACACGAAGGAGTTTCCGTTTGGCGCCCAAGAGATGGACCCAACGTCGTCGGCTCTCGACGGCTCACTAATCTGCACCATTTTCATAGTCGTGATGTCTACCCACTGCAAGGAAAGGTCCACTGGGCCAATGACGTGCGCCGCGCGCTGACCACTGACATTCTCGGCATAGAGCGCGACCCGCCTCCCGTCTTGTGACAGGCCCAATGTTTGAATCAGCTCGCCACCGCCCCGAAATCCTCCGGGGAGCTGCCAGAGAAGCCTACCGTCCCGCCCAGCAACGGCGATCGATCCAGGGCAGCTATGGATAATCACCGGGGAGTTAAGAATCCACCATGCAACAAAATCGCCGTTGGCGGAGAACCAAGCCACCGAATTGCCCTTTGGGTTCCTGGTTATGGTGTTTCCGCCGCCAATGAAGAACCCCATCCAATTGTCACGAATTCGAACTAATGCCAGGCCCTCGTTTGCAAAACGTTGTTGAAGTTCCCGGGCTAGGCCGCTGCTAGGTTGGCACAGCGCGGTGCCCGGTAAGCCGCCCAGGAGCGAGAACAGAAATTGCATTCGAGTGAGACGATAAGGTACATCCATGGACGTGTTCTTGGTGCGATCGCACACTCTGGTTTCCTCAGTTGCCGTCTCCGCCCCCGCGGGGCTCACAGATAGGACACCCCTCAATTCTACGTAAAGGAATCGCGCGGGATGTTTAATAGTATCCTCATAGGACTCATGAAAAAACTGATGATCGGCATCGTCCTGGGCGGAGTTTTAGGCGTATTCGACGGCCTGACTGCATGGTTCACGCCGGAGGTGCGGTCTCAGATTGCGCAAATCGTCATCGGCTCCTGCTTCAAAGGAATCCTGACCGGCCTGGCGGCTGGAATCTTCGCGCGCAAGGTGAACAGCGTTCCGCTGGGGATTCTGGTGGGGCTGCTGGTCGGGATGCTGTTGAGTTTCGCAGTAGCGCAGATGCAGGGAAAATATTATTTCGCGATCATGCTGCCCGGCAGTATTCTGGGCGCGATCGTCGGTTTTGCGACGCAGAGACCGCCTAAGGCGGAGACCGTCTAATTTCAGAAACAAAGGAGAGCAATCATGGCAAGAGTGGTTCACTTTCGAACTCCCGGCCGATAATCCCGAGCGCGCCGTCGAGTTTTACACCAAAGCTTTCGGATGGAAGATCCAGAAATGGGCCGGTCCGACGGACTATTGGCTGGTCTCCACCGGCGACGCATCCGAGCCCGGTATCAACGGCGGCATCATGAAGCGCCTCTATCCAGGCTTTTCTACCGTAAACACCATCGGCGTGGCCAATGTCGACCAGGCCGTCGCAGCGGTGGAAGCCGCGGGCGGCAAAGTGGTCGCGCCCAAGATGGCTGTACCCGGCATCGGCTGGCTCGCGTATTGTTTGGATTCCGAAGGCAATCAGTTCGGGATGATGCAGAACGATCCTTCCGCAAAATAAATCGATCCAGCTACCATAGAGGTGATGAGAGGCCTCGCGCTGCTGCTTCTGCCCGTGGCACTGGCCGCGCAACCCGATCCACGAGAATTGATTCGCCAGTCCGCCGACGCGATCAAGCAGTACCGCACCTATGAGCTCGAATCGATCGTCGAGATCGAAATGCATGGCGGCGTCATCGACACCAAGCTTGAAATGCCGTCGTCGATTTCGGTACGCCTGCCCGACCGGATGCGCATTGAATCCCGAAGCAAGGCCGGCGAGGTCACCATCGTCAGCGACGGCGAACACACCTGGTACTACATGTCGCCGGCGAAGAAATATATCAAGCGCGAGGCCAGCGGCTCGCCCGAAGCGGCCGTGAACGATTCGGGAATCCTGCCCAAGAATCTTCCCGACGTCAACAAATCCATCATGTCCGTGAAAATCACGGGCGAAGAGTCGCTGCCAGTGAATGGCGACGACATGCCGTGCTGGGTGGTGGAGACGATTTTCAACAAGATCGAGCTTCCGGATCACGACATCATCATTAATGAAGGCAAGCAGCGCTCCTGGATCCGAAAATCCGACCATCTGAATCTGCAAACCGCCTTCACGGCGAAGCTCACGATGGAAGGCGTGGCCGAGCCGGTCAACATGACGCAATCCACTCGCACTACGGCCGTGCGGCTAAACATCAATCTCCAAGATTCGCTGTTCGAGTTCACGCCGCCGCCCGGCGCGACTCAAACCGACGACTGGACGCTGCCCGGCATCGCCAAACCCGATGTGATCGGCAAACCGGCGCCGAATTTCAAAGCCAAGACCATCGCGGGCGCCGACGTCGATCTGGCCGGGCTGCGCGGAAAAGTGGTGCTGCTCGATTTCTGGGCCACCTGGTGCCTGCCCTGCCAGCGCGAGCTGCCGAATCTGGAAAAACTGCATCGCGAGTTTCGCGACAAGGGATTAGTCGTCGTCGGATTGAACGTCGGCGAAGAACGCAGCGCGGTCGACAAGTTCCTGGGCTCGATGGCGCTCACCTATCCGCTGGTTCTGGTGGACAACGAAGCCGAGCTGGTAGCGCAATTATTCGTGAATGCGTTTCCGACCATGGTGCTGATCGACCGGGAAGGCAAAGTCGCGGCCTATGAAGTGGGTTCGCGCGGAGAAGTCGCGCTGCGCGCCGATCTGGCCAAGCTGGGGATCACTCAAAAGTGAACGGAACTTCCTGATACTTGGGCGGCGGGAAAAATTCCTCGCGTGAGATTTCCCGCTCCACGGCGTGCGTGGTCCACAGCGTGACGTGCCACGGTCCACCGGTTTGCGCGCGCATCCAGACAAGCAATCCGCGATCGCCGAACGCCTGGGTCGCGCGCAGCCACGCTTCCAGTTTTTCCTCATACGGAGCCGCCACCGTGAACATGTTGGTGACGCAGCCTTCCGCTCCGCGGTCGTCGCCCGGAGTATAGACCGACTGGAATCGCAAGCACGCGACGCCGCCCACGCGATCGGGACCATTGGGTTTCTCCGCGTCGTGATGCTGCTCCGCCGCTTGCTTTTCGAGATACGCCTTCAGCGTAATTTTGGCGACGGTCTTGGCCTGATGATCGATGCGGAACACCATGTCGTCGGCGAAGTCGGCGATCAGGTCGCGTTTGCCGCGGGTTTCCTTCCAGTCGGACTTGCCGATGACGATGCGGACCTTTTCGTCGCCGCGGGTGGATTGATCGATGATCCACCCGGCCTGCGCCGCGGCCGCCAACAATATAAGAATCGCGAACCGAAGCATGAACTCTCCTGCTCCATGTTACCCTATTATTTGCGGCCAACCTATGCCCGCGCGGGTCAGCGAGACGTTTGTCCTGCGCACTTACCCCTTTCGGGAAGCGGACTTGATCGTGAGTTTCTTCACCCGTGATCTGGGCAAGATGCGCGGCGTGGCGCGGAGGGCGCGCCGGCCGAAGAGCCCGTTCGGCTCCGGCCTGGAACGGCTGTCTCACGTCCGTATGGCGTATTTTCAACGGGAAAACGCGGAATTGGCGACCTTGACCGGCTGCGAGCTGATTCAGTCGCAGTTCGACTTGAGCTCGGATTACGCGAGCGGTGTCGCGCTGGATTATTTCACCGAAGTGGCTGAGCATCTGCTGCCGGCGCATGAGCCGAACGAGAAAATTTTTCGCCTGATGGTGGCGGTGCTCGCGTATTTGCGTTCGGGCGGCGATGTGTGGGCCTCGGTTTTGTATTTCAGCCTGTGGGCCACGCGGCTCAGCGGCGTGTTACCCGAATTGCGGGTGAAGCACGAATCTGCGGAGATCGCGCAGGAAATGTTGGAAACGGCGTTGAACAAACTGACGCCGCGCGAGTGGACCAAATCCACTGCGGCCGACCTGCGCCGCGCTTTGGTTCGAACCATGGAGCAGCACGTGGAACGAAAATTCCTGACCGTCCCGATTCTGGAGGCGCTGTAATTGGACACATTTCAAGACACCGTATTTCGATTGAAGCGCTACTGGGCGGATCGCGGCGCAATCATTCAGGAGCCGTACGACATGGAAGTGGGCGCGGGCACCATGTGTCCCGAAACCTTTTTGCGAGTGCTGGGTCCGAATCCGTATCGGGTCGCGTATGTTCAGCCCAGCCGCCGTCCCGCCGACGGCCGTTACGGTGAAAATCCCAATCGCCTGTACAAGCATCAGCAGTTGCAGGTGATCCTGAAACCGTCGCCCGACGATGTGATCGATCAGTATCTGGGCAGCATTGAAGCCATCGGAATCGATCTGAAGAAACACGACATCAAGTTCGAGGAAGACAACTGGGAAGCGCCGACGCTGGGGGCGTGGGGCATCGGATGGCAGGTGATGCTCGACGGTCTGGAGATTTCGCAGTTCACTTATTTCCAGCAATGCGGCGGGTTCGATGTCGACCTGGTTTCGGCCGAGCTGACCTACGGCCTGGAACGCATCAGCGCGTTTTTACAGGGCGTCGATAGCGTGTATGACATCGAGTGGGCTCCGGGCGTGAAATATCGCGACGTGCGTTTTGCCGATGAGCTGCAATCGTCGGTGTATAACTTTGAAGTCGCGGATATCGATCGTCTGCGTCGGCTGTTTGACGAGTATGAGGCGGAGTGCAAGCGTCTGTTGGGGAACTACGACGAGAAATCGCCGGAGAAGAAGCGCTATCCGGTGATTCCGGCGTATGAGCAGGTGCTGAAATGCTCGCATCTGTTCAATCTGCTCGACGCGCGCGGCGCGATTTCGGTGACGGAGCGCGTGGGAATGATCAAGAGGGTCCGCGATCTGGCGGTGGGGACGGCGAAAGCTTGGGTGGACCAAACCGCATGAATTTTCTTCTCGAGATTGGGACGGAAGAGATTCCCCATTGGATGATCCCGCGCGCTCTACAACAATTGCGTGCCTTGTACAACGGCTATCAAGATCTACTGGTCGATGCTACGCCCCGTCGATTGCTCGTTAAGGGCTCGGGCCTAGACGAGCGCACGCCGGACCACGAAATGATTATTCCCGGACCTCCGCTTTCGGCAGGCGATCGCGCGGCAGCCGGCTTTGCGAAAAAGCAGGGAATCAACCCGTCGGAACTCGGCAAAGCTGGAGAATACTACGAATATCGCAAGCTGGTCCAAGGCCGCAAGATGATCGACATTCTCGCCGAGAACCTGCCTGGAGACATCCGCAGCATTCAGTGGCCTAAGACCATGTATTGGATTGGTGGCAAGACCGGTCCTCGCTTCATTCGCCCGATCCGCTGGATGGTCGCGCTGCTCGACGATCAGGTGATCCCGTTCGAAATTGCGGGCGTGAAGAGTGGAAATGTCACGCGCGGTCATCGACAGCTTGGCTCGTCGTCGATTCCGGTCACAATTGAGAATTACGAAGCCGAGCTGCGCAGGAACTTCGTGATTCTCTCTTCGCACGAGCGCCGGCACAAGATCGAGAAAGAGGCCGCGGCGTTAGGGGCGAAAATCGATCCGGATCTGCTTGAGACCCTGACGTTCATCACCGAATTTCCCACCGCCATCCGAGGCGAGTTCGATCCGGCATTCCTCGAACTGCCGGCCGAAGTGCTCACCACGGTGATGCGGCATCATCAGAAATATTTTTCGGTCGAGAGCGAGCACGGGAAGCTTGCGCCCAACTTCGTCGCGGTGATGAACACCTCGGGCGATCCCGAGGGCTTGGTAAAGCACGGCAATGAGCGAGTGCTGAAAGCACGATTCAACGATGCTCGCTTCTTTTGGGACGTCGATCAGCACAAGAAGCTCGCGGATCGCGTCGACGATCTGGCGAAGGTGACGTTCCAGGTCAAGCTCGGATCGTATCTGGATAAAACCAAGCGCGTCGTGGAACTGGTGAAGGAACTCGGGGGCAGTCACGAAGCACAGCGCGCGGCTCTGCTCTGCAAGGCCGACCTCACCACCGAAATGGTGAAAGAGTTCACGGATCTCCAAGGTGTCGTCGGCGGACTGTACGCAAAGCATCAGGGCGAGCCAGAGGCTGTTTCACGCGCGATCTACGAGCATTACAAACCGCTCAGCATGGAGGACTCGATCCCGGAGACTCGCGACGGCCAGATCCTGGCGCTCGCGGACAAGCTGGATACTCTGCGCGAATGTTTCAAGGTCGGAATGGCGCCGACTGGTTCAAAAGACCCATTCGCTCTTCGCCGCGCCGCGCAAGGCCTCATTAAGATTCTTTTCGAGGCCGGCCTCGATTACCCACTAAAGGATTTGGTCAAGGGCGACGCGCCATTGCACGCGTTCCTGGTCGACCGAGTTCAGTATTACCTGCGCGACGTGCGCGGCTTCAAGTACGACGAGGTAAACGCCGTGCGCAGCGATGGCGGTCTACCAGACATGGAACTCAGGCTGCTTGCGCTCTCGCAAGTTCGGCCCACCGAGAACTTCGAACCGCTCGCTTCCAGCTTCAAGCGGATTCAAAACATTCTGACGCAGGCCAAGTTTGAAAAGTCCGGTCCATTGAGGCCAGACCTGCTTGAAGCCGGTCCGGAAAAGGACCTTTTCGACGATTACCAGCGGGTGCGCAAGACAAAAGGTGCAGGGTACCGCGCCGAACTTGAGGCCATCGCGTCCCTGCGTCCACGCGTCGATGCGTTCTTCGATAAGATCCTCGTGAACGCTCCGGACCCGAACGTCCGCGCAAATCGCCTCACGCTTCTCTACGATCTTCTCAACGAATTTTCCACCATCGCCGATTTCTCGGAAATCGTCACCTCAGGAGAACAGAAATGAAAAAATACGTTTATAGCTTTGGAAACGGCGCCGCCGATGGCGACGGCACTATGAAAGATGTCCTCGGCGGCAAAGGCGCCGGGCTCGCGGAGATGTCTCGCGCTGGAATTCCCGTGCCGCCGGGATTCACGATTTCGACCGAAGTCTGCAATATCTATTTTCAGAACGGCAACCAGGTTCCCGACGAGATCAACAACGAGATTCTCAAAGCTCTCGACAAGCTGGAAAAGCAGATCCTTAAGAAGCTCGGCGACCCCGCCAATCCGCTCCTGGTCAGCGTCCGCAGCGGCGCGAAATTCTCCATGCCGGGGATGATGAACACCATTCTCAACCTCGGCCTGAACGATGCAAGCGTGGAAGGGCTCGCCAAGCTCAGCGGCAATCCGCGATTCGCGTACGATTCCTACCGCCGCTTCATTCAGATGTTCGGCGAAGTCGCGCTCAACATCGATATGGAAAAATTCGATCACATTTTCGATGAGCGAAAGCGTAAAGCCAAAGCCAAGCTCGATACGGATCTGAACGCCGCCGATCTAAAGGCGATTATCGATCAATATAAAAAGCTGGTCCAGAAAGAAACCAAGAAGCCGTTTCCGCAGGACCCGCGCGAGCAGCTATCCATGTCGCGCGACGCCGTTTTTCGCTCGTGGTGGAATCCGAAGGCCGCCTACTATCGCAAGATGGAAAAAATCCCGGATGAGATCGGCACCGCGGCCAGCGTCCAGGCGATGGTGTTCGGCAACATGGGCGACACTTCGGCCACCGGCGTCGGTTTCACGCGCGATCCGGCGACCGGAGCCAAGACTTTCTACGGCGAATTTCTGATCAATGCGCAGGGAGAGGACGTGGTGGCCGGCATTCGTACTCCGCAGCCGATTTCGGAGCTTGAAAAAGTGATGCCGCACGCCTATCGCGAGCTGCGCGAGATTACCAACAAGCTCGAACAGCATTATCGCGACATGCAGGATTTCGAGTTCACCATCGAACAGGACAAGCTGTACATGTTGCAGACCCGCAACGGCAAGCGTACCGGACCTGCGGCAGTTCGCGTCGCGGTAGAAATGGTGGAAGAAGGGATGATCGGCAAGCGCGAAGCCGTTCTGCGCGTGCAGCCGCAGCAGCTCGATCAGCTTCTGCATCCGGTGTTCGATGCGGCGTCGCTGAAAACCCTGACGCTGCTCGCCAACGGAATCGACGCTTCGCCCGGCGCCGCCGTGGGTCGCGCGGTGTTCACGGCTGACGATGCAGTGGAACTCGGCAAGTCCGGTCCGGTGATTCTGGTTCGCAAAGAAACTACACCCGACGATATTCACGGAATGGATGTGGCCAAAGGAATCCTGACGGCGGTCGGCGGCAAGTCGAGCCATGCGGCGGTGGTCGCGCGCGGAATGGGGCGCCCGTGCATTGTCGGCGCGGGATCCATCAGCATCAGTGAAAAAGAAAAGCGTTTTTCGGTCGCGGTGGGCGGGAAAACAGTGGTCGTGAAAGAAGGCGACTGGATTTCCATCGACGGCACCAGCGCCAATGTTTATCTGGGTCAGGCCAAGACTACGTTGCCCGATCCGAAATCGGGCTACTTCGCGAAACTGATGGAATGGGCCGACGAATTTCGCGGAAAATTCGGAGTACGCGCCAACGCCGATATTCCGCGCGACGCCAAAGTCGCGCGCCTGTATGGAGCCGAAGGCATCGGCCTGTGCCGCACGGAGCACATGTTCTTCGCCGAAGATCGCATCCCCTTCATGCAGGCGATGATTCTGGCGCGCGACGAAAAATCGCGCCGCAAGGCTCTGCTGAAGCTGCTGCCCATGCAACGCAAGGATTTCGCGGGCTTATTCGAGGCTATGGACGGGCTGCCGGTGATCATCCGCACGCTCGATCCTCCGCTGCACGAATTCTTGCCCAAGCGGGAAGACCTGATGGTCGACGTTGCGCGATTCCCCTACGTCGACGCGAAGATCAAGAAAGAAATGTCGGCGAAATACAGCATTCCCGTGGGCGAGCTGAAGAAGCGCCTGCCGGAGCTGCTGCACCGCGTCGAAGAGCTGCATGAGTTCAACCCGATGCTGGGCCATCGCGGCTGCCGGCTGGGTATCACGTATCCGGAGATCACCGAAATGCAGGCGCGCGCGATTTTCGAAGCGGCGGTGCAGGTGGCGAAAAAAGGGATCAAGGTGATTCCCGAGGTGATGATTCCGCTCGCCGGAAGCGTCAAGGAAGTGGAGCATCAGAAAAACATCGTTGTCCGCGTCGCGCAGGAGGTGCTCGAAAAGGCCGGCATGAAGGACCTGCATTATCTGGTCGGCACCATGATCGAGATTCCGCGCGCGGCCATCACGGCCGACAAGATCGCCGAACAGGCCGAGTTTTTCAGCTTCGGCACCAACGATCTGACGCAGACCACCATGGGTCTTTCGCGCGACGACTACACGAAGTTCTCCAAAGAATACGAGAATCTGAAAATTTTCAACGCCGATCCTTTTGCCGCCATCGATCAGGAAGGCGTGGGCAAGCTGATCGAGATGGCGATTCAGCTCGGCCGCAAGACGCGCCCCGATCTCGAGATCGGCATCTGCGGCGAGCACGGCGGCGAACCGAGCTCGGTGGAATACTGCTATCGCGTGGGCATGAATTATGTTTCGTGCTCGCCCTATCGCGTGCCGATCGCGCGTCTGGCGGCCGCTCAGGCAGCCATCAGCGGCGATAAATCGGATACGATGCGGACGGCATAACCGCCGCATCGTGTCCTTGCCAAGCGCGCTTATTCCTGGATTCTGCGTGGCGTGAACGGCGTCGCCAGAACCGCCGGTCCGCTGATGGTCGCGCAGTTCCCGCCGCCGCCCGGTCCTTCGCTGCATCCCCAGAAGTTCAGCGTGGCGTTGATGGGAGCCGTGCCCAGATTCTGAATTCCGATCACACCGCCGCCCAGGTCGTTCATTTCCACCTGCTCCGGCGTGCTGGATTGAATCGCGATGTCGATGGCTTCCCCGGTGATCACGTTTCCATAAATGATGGTCCCGGGAATCGGCAGAGAAGTATTCGGCCCTGCCAGCAGCCCGATGATCGCGATGCCCGTCGGCGCCGACGTGCTGTCGTCGGGCCCGTTATTCGAAATGTGATTGCCGATGATCACGTTGTCGGAGAGCTGCTGGTTGGGCGCGTGGCTGTGCAGCGTGACGCCCGGCAGGCCATTGCCCACCAGCGTATTTCCAATCACGACATTGCCGTAATTTTTGGTTCCCGGCGATGGGGTGAAGATGCCGACTCCTGCGCCTCCTCCGTTGATCACTCCGTTGTAGGATGCGATGTTCCCGGAGATGGTGTTCTGATACACGCCCGCCGACGCGGTCAGCGGCGCGGCCGGCGGATGCGACGCGAGCGTGATTCCGCAATCGAACGGGTTGTCGATCACGGTGTTGCCGGTGATCAAGTTTTCCCACGTCGGTCCGGTTTCGTCGCTGAGCAGAATGCCGCCCGCGTTGTTCTCCACGTAGTTGTTCGCGATGGTGGAATGGTCCACCGCGATGAGATGAATGCCTTCGCCGCAGTCTTCCGACTCGCTGGTTTCAAAGGCGGGCTGGCCCGGGCACGATCCCGAGCCGGAGGTATCCAGGCTTTTGTTGTTCCCGGTGACCCGGTTGTTGAGGATGCTGACCGAGGACGCGTTGGTGATGAGAACGCCCTCAAAGTTGGCGTTCTTTATAGAGAAGCCGGACACCGTCACGTTCGCCAGCTTTGGATTGTCGAGGCCGTCGATATAGATTCCGTTGGCGCGGCCGGTCGAGTCGATGATCGTGGTGAGCGGATTCGCGCCCATAAGCACAACGGGCTTGGTGACCACGATGTTTTCCTTGTAGGTTCCGGGCGGCACCTGAATCGTGTCATTCGGAGCGGCGAGCAGAAGCGCGGCGGCGATCGAATTCACGCAGCCCGACGCGCCGGTCGGATTCACACAAAGCGTGGCGGCGCGCGTTAGCGCCGGGACTCCCGCAAGGATCGTCATAAAGAACACACTGGTACGCAGAATCATGAATTTCCTCCCAATTCGGTTGAGTTGTTTTGCTTGAGCAGGTCCTACTGTACGTGATGAAAGGGGTCGAGTCAACTCGCGTCCCGCTCATCGATCTATAATGACGCAATGAATGCTCGCCGTTTCTGCGTCTGTCTCTTCGTAGCTCAACTGGCTCTTCTGGCGCAGCGTGGCGGGCGTGGACCGGCTGCGCCGGAAACCTCAACGCTGCTGAAACCGGCTCATGTTTTTGATGGCGAGTCGATGCACGACGATTGGGCGGTGCTCGTAAAGGGCGACCGCATCGACTCCGCGGGCCCCGCCGCCGGTATCAATGCGTCGGGCGCCAACGTGGTCGACCTGCCGCGTGTGACGCTGATGCCGGGATTGGTCGAAGGGCATTCGCACATCCTGCTGCACGCCTATAACGAAACTCCGTGGAACGATCAGGTGGCGCATGAAGGACTGGCGCTGCGCGCTGCGCGCGCGGTGAATCATCTGCGCGCGACGTTGATGGCCGGGTTCACCACGGTCCGCGATCTGGGCACGGAAGGCGCAGGCTACGCCGACGTCGAACTGAAACAGGCGGTGAGCCAGGGGATCATTCCGGGCCCGCGCGTGCTCGCTTCCACGCGCGCGATTGTGGTGACTGGATCATACGGCCCCAAGGGCTATGCTCCTGAATGGCACGTCCCGCAAGGGGCGGAGGAAGCCGACGGCATCGACAGTTTGAGCCGCATCGTGCGCGATCAGATCGGCCACGGCGCGGACTGGATCAAGCTATACGCGGATTATCGATGGGGTCCGCACGCGGGCGCGCATCCGACTTTTTCGGTGGAGGAATTGAAGCTGGCCGTCGAAACCGCCAAGAGCGCGGGAGTGCCCGTGGCCGTGCACAGCTCGACGCCCGAAGGAATGACGCGCGCGATTCAAGCGGGTGTCGAAACCATCGAGCATGGCGACGGCGGAACGCCGGAAGTATTCAAGATGATGGCGGAGCATCACGTAGCGCTCTGCCCGACTCTGGCCGCCGGTTATTTTACATCGACCTATGCCGGCTGGAACGGCAAGGCTCCGGAGCCGCCGGGAATCCAGCGCAAGCGCGCGAGCTTCAAAGCGGCGCTCGACGCGGGCGTGACGATTCTAAGCGGCAGCGACGTGGGCGTGTTTACTCATGGCGAAAATGCCAAAGAAATCGAGCTGATGGTGGCGTATGGAATGTCGAATGTGGACGCGCTGAAAGCGGCTACGTCGGTTGCGGGTCGTGTTCTGCATATGGACATCGGCACTGTAAAATCGGGGATGTTCGCCGATCTGATCGCCGTCGATGGCGACCCGACCAAGGACATCGGGGCGCTGCGTCGTGTAACTTTTGTGATGAAGGGCGGTACGGTTTATAAGCATTGAGTTGAGGTCCGGAATATGAAGACTGCAATTTTGTTCGCTGTGTTCAATGCGTTCGTTTTCGGCGCCGATTCGAACTGGCCGCAATTCCGCGGGCCCGACGCGGCCGGCGTCGCGAGCGGGAGCCCGCCCGTTGAATGGAACGGCGAGTCCGGCAAAAATGTTTTATGGAAAACGGAGATTCCCGGGCTGGGCCATTCGAGTCCGATCATCTGGGGCGACAAGATTTTCGTCACCAGCGCAGTCTCGGAAACAGAAGCGACGCTCAAGGTCGGTTTGTATGGCGACATCGGCTCCGTGAAAGGCGAGGGAGCGCAGAAGTTCAACGTCTATTGCATCGACCGGAAGAGCGGCAAGATTCTGTGGGAGCGCACGGCATCGAGCGGCATTCCGAAAATCATGCGGCATCCGAAATCGACGCACGCGAGTCCGACTCCGGCCACCGACGGGAAGCGTCTGGTGGTTTCGTTCGGGTCGGAGGGATTATTTGCGTACGATCTGAATGGGAAGCTGCTGTGGCAAAAAGATTTTGGCGTGCTCGACTCGGGATTTTACATGGTTCCCGACGCCCAGTGGGGATTCGCCAGCTCGCCGGTGCTGCATGACGGCGTGGTGATCATTCAGGCCGATGTGCAGAAGAATTCTTTCGTCGGCGCGTTCGACGCCGCGACTGGAAAAGAACTGTGGCGCACGCCGCGTAGCGATGTGCCGACGTTCGGTACACCGGCCGTGGTTCCGTACGGCGACGGCGGATTGCAGGTGGTGGTGAACGGATGGCATCACATCGCTGGTTACGATTTCAAAACCGGCAAAGAATTGTGGATGCTGAAAGGCGGCGGCGACATTCCGGTTCCGACTCCGGTGTACGCGGATGGCGTGGTGGTGATCACGAATGCGCACGGAGCGGCGCGGCCGATCTATGCGATCCGCACCGATGCCGCGGGCGATATTACGGGAAGCAAGACGGCGTTCGCGTGGTCGATCGACAGGGCGGGGAATTACATGCAGACTCCGCTGCTCGATCAGGGTCTGGGATATTTTTGCTTCGACAACGGGATCCTGACGGTGTATCAGTTGAAGACCGGCGAGAAGCTGTATCAGCAAAGGCTGGGCGGAGGGACGTCGGGATTCACCAGCTCGGCTGTGGCGGCCGCGAATCGTCTGTACATCACCAACGAGGAGGGCCGCACTTATGTTCTCGCCAAAGGGGGCGAGTACAAGGTGCTGGGCGAGAACGACCTGGGCGAGACCGTGATGGCGAGCGCTGCAATTTCAGGCGACGTGCTGTACATGCGCGGGCGAAAGCATTTATTTGCGATCGCGTCGAAGTAGTCCACCTAGAGTCCCAGCGATAACAATAGTGGCTTTGACCGCTCCCTGTGATCACGGCTCGTGTCGAAAATTGAGCCGCGACCGCAGGGAGCGGTTAATCTCGCTCCGTTAGAAGGAACCGGACAGCATACTGGATGCTCACGGAAGCGTGAACACTACCACGAATGCGCTTTGCTTCAGAACGTATGGATTTTGCGGGAACGGCGACACGGATATTGAGCTGGTGGTGAGTCCGGCCGCGTAAACGGCGCCGGTTGCGTCAACATCCAGACCATAGACAACCTGGTATCCGGGTCCCGTAACATAACTCGAATAGACCAGCGTGTTGGGGCTGAAGGGGGGCTGCGACGGATCGATCACCGAGATAAATCCGTCCACGGACCCGCTCAGCGACACCGGAGCGAGAGCGTTCGCGGTCACGGGAAAATCGGGCGACATGGTGTACCCGCCCAGGTAGTAAAGGCCTTTGGCATCGCGACGCATGGCATACGCGACGTCGCCGCCGCTTCCGCCCAGATAGGTCGAGTACACCAGGCCCTGCGTCGTGGTGAGGTCCAGAATGGTCAGAAACGCGTTGCCGTTTCCACCGAAGGCAGTGTCATAGGCGAGCTGCGTCACCGGGTAATCGGAGGAAAGCGTATAGCCCGTCATCGCGACGTGGCCGCTCGGATCGATCAGGATCTTCTTAACCTCGTCGGTCGATTGGCCTCCGAAATACGTCGAATACACCAGCGTCGAGTTACCGGGGTTCAGCTCGGCGAGAAACGCGTCGCCGCCGCCTGCATAACCGAATTGATACGCCTGGCCCGCGGTGGGGAAATCGAACGCGTAGGTGACGCCCGCGATGTAGATATTTCCCGCGGCGTCCACCGCGATCGACCGTCCGTAATCGTCCTCCGTCCCGCCCAGATAGGTGCTGAAGATCAAGGAGGCGACTCCGTATTGTGTGGGATCGATCTCCACGGCAAACGCGTCATGAGCGCCAACCTGAGCGGCCTGATACGGAGCGGCCGTCGGAAAATCGGAAGACGTGCTGTTCCCGGTAACGTAGATTTTGCCGTTGGCCACGGCGATTCCGTCGCCTTCCTCAGTGCCGGTGGTGCCGCCCAGGAAGGTGGAGTACACCAGTCCCGCCGTGCCCGCCTGCGATGGGTCGAGCATGGTGACGACGGCGTGATTTTGTCCACCCATCGGCGTGACGCTGGCCAATGCGTTGGCGGTAGTCGGATAGTCGCCGGACGCGGTAACGCCGGTGAAGTAAACCACTCCGTTGGCGTCCACGACCATGTCGGTCACCTGATCGTTTACGGCTCCGCCGATGTAGGTGCAATACACGATCGCGGCGGCTCCGGCGGTGGGGTTCAGTTTCATCACCCAGATATCCTGATTGCCGGTGTTGGTTGCCTGTTCCGCGTCGGAGCTCGCCGGAAAATCAACGGACCAGGTGTTGCCGGCCATATAGATGTTGCCCTGCGCGTCGTGGCCGATCGACTGGGCCCAGTCGCTCTGGCTGCCATTGAGATATGCAAGATAGGAGATCGCCGGGTCGACGATCAGCGCTTCCGCGCGATTATATTTGCCCAAGTCGACTCGAAGCGTGCCGTCTTTCGCGAGGCGGTAGCGCGCGTCGATTTTCACGATTTCTCCCGAAGCGCGTTTCTGATACACCACCGGGGCTCGCTGCACGATTTCGCCGGCGCCGAGCTGGAGTGATACCTCGCCGCGATCGTTCAGCGCTACGGTATCGGCTCCGTCAAAGCGCATCCGGATGCGCGAGGGATCGGCTCCCGGAGCGATTTCGAAATCGTACTCAATTTCGCTTCCATGCCCGTAGTAGACGAGGTCAATGCCAGGGTAAATTTCTTTGCGGTGAAGGCGGGAGTAAGCGGGAACGCTCGCGTAGGTTTTTCCGATGAAGTAGTTGGTGGATGCCTGAAACTGGTCGGACGCCTGATAATGCGCCTGTTTCGCGGCACCGGGGAAGGTCAGATGAACAGTGCGGTCTCCGACGCGCAAAACGGTTGCCGAATCGGTGAACAGAAACGAGTATCCCAGGCCGCGCGCCCGCCAATTCGAATGCCCGGCCGGCTCAAACCGGATTGACGTGGTGTTCAGCAGCTTCGCGGCGTTCGGACCCGGCGTAGCCGCAAACGCACTGAGACACAAAAACGATGACAACACTAACCGCATAGATTTTTGGACGTAACTCCCGATTCCTTTGGTTTCAGCGGATCTACGCTATTTAAACAACTTTAGCAGGAAGCTGCGGGCGGATGCAGAAATCGTAAGCCCCGGCGCCGATCAATCCACCCAGGATCGGGCCCACAATGGGAACCCAGAACGTCGCTGCGCCGTCGGTCAAGCCGTTGTTTTTGAACCCCGCGACCACGGTGAACAGCCGCGGCCCGAAGTCGCGCGCGGGGTTGATCGCGTAGCCGTGCATCCCCCCGAACGCCATGCCGATGACCACCACTACCAGGCCAACCATCAGAGGCGTCATGTTCGCGCCGGGCGGGGTGTTGCGCTCGTCGGTGATGGCGAAGATCATCAGAAGAAGCAGCGCGGTGCCGATGGTCTGATCGAGCAGGCCCGCCATCGGCTGCGAGGGGAAGGCAGGAAACGTGGTGAAGATTCCGGCGGTGTGGTCGAGCAGCGGGTCGATCTTCAGAAACTGCGGCCGGTAGTTCCAGAAGACAATGGCGGCCGCGGCGAAGGCTCCGGCGACCTGCACGGCGATGTAGGGAATCACGCGGGCCCACGAAAATCCGCGAAACGCGGCCAGCGCGATGGTCACCGCGGGATTCAGGTGCGCGCCGGTGATTTTTCCCGCGATGTAGATCCCCATGGTGACGCCGAGTCCCCAGGCGAGGGTGATGTTGGTATAGCCGCCTTTGTTAAAGAGGACCTCCATCGCGACGACGCCGTTCCCAAACAAAATGAGCACAAATGTTCCAAAGAACTCGGCAATAAGCTCGGAGGAGAGCCGTTGAGTCATGGTTTACAGGATACTGCAACTGTCGCGGCGCCGTCGAAAAAAACGGGACAGACCGCTCGGTCCACTGTGGTGGCTGCTGATTGCGTCGCGGCGATGACATCCTTTCTGGGACAGAGTAGTCTGTCCCGTTTTTCCTCTAATGGGGCCCCGATCCGTTTGTTTAACCCGCAACGGTGTGGGGCTAATGTGACCCGCATAGCTTAGGGACCGGATCGATGTTCCGGCGGACATCCGCCGCGCGCAGACCCTCGCAACAGGATCTAGAATGCTGCTCCTGGTCGATCCAGGCTCTCCGGATGGTGAGCGCCCGAACTCCTTGCTTGAAAGATAAACGCAGGTCGTCGAAACGTCATGCGGCCTGAAGTGGGAAATGATAGAGAGGCAATGAATTTTCCCGGGATAGGCTTAAGGGAATGACAGACGGACATTTATCGGAATCCGAGAAATCTCAGTCCCGGTTTTCCCCTAGGCGCTCGACATCACGGTGTTGGCCTTGGCCTAACGTGATTCAATTCCCAGGAACTCAGATTGTTAACTTCGCCCTTGCCTTCAGCCAGAATAAACGCCTTTTCGATAACTCGACCGCGAAAAACAGAGCTAAACTCTAAGACTTTCACCAAGTAGTCCTTCAATACAAAGCGATGCACAAAATCAATGACGTGTTCGTTCGCGTTGTATCCCCCTACGGTCGGTGTCGCTTCCCGTCGCACGACGCGAACCCACGGATTCATCGACAGCGTGGGCTCATCCGGCGTACCTTCACTGACGGCCATTGGCCCGTCGATTACGCACACGGCGAGCACAAGAATAGGCTGAATGGATCTGTTCCCGCCCACTTTTCGATAGTAGGATTTTGTGTACTCCAGAGCGCTCACGAGAGGCAGCACAGTATTCTGGTATGCTTCCGCACCGCTGATTTCGAGGCCTCTCCACCGATGTTGTTCGTCTTCTCCCGAACTGCCTTTGCTTTGCTCCTTTTCGCGACTCGCACGGACCGCGCTGCCTTCAGTGCCTTTTCCCCGCGCGCGACCGAATGAGGTGCAGACAGGAGGATCGTTGCTAACGAACGGCTCGGTGTCAAGACGGAGGCAATTTGCTGGCGCTACCTGTCGATTGGACGAACCGGCAAAAAGCGTCGGATGCTGCACGCCGGCGATCACCGGGAAATCGGGGATTACTCGACCAGTTGAGGCAACGCTGCTGAAGAAGACAAAGGGGAGATCCGAATGCTTGCATTCGACCAGCAGCGCCATCGCTGGATTCACTGCAACACCATCCTCTTGCGCGGCCTCTAACGTCTTCCATGCAAACACGTCCAGCGTTCTGGTTTCGTTGGCCGTTCGATCGGAATAACCCCATTCCTCGGTCACAACGAATAGCTCTTTCAGTTGCGCGGCCACGACGCTTTGAAGGGGATAACCCGACCGCCGGATCACATCGACAAGGCGCGCCTCGGGAAGTCCGTTCGGAAGCTTGTTCTGTGGAGGGTTCGAAATCATGGTAACCCGAATCTACTCTTCAATCCATCATCCTCTCGTGCGGTGCCGCGCTACACCTGTCTTTGTCATCTTCAAATCAAGATCGGACCTGGTAGCTGCCCGCGATGTAGTCATTGCCTTTGATAGTACTATCCATCAAGGGGGAAAACCGGGACCGGCGGAGATTTCTCGGATTCCGACAAATGTCCATCGGTCCGCGTTTCGCCGGGGTTCGCTCCTCAGTGCGTCATCGCGTAGACGATGTAATTCACTCCGATGCGGATGCCCAGGGCTGAGAATTTTTCGTCGTAGCGGGGATCGTCGGCCCACTCCCAGGAATCGCCCAGATCGGAGTTGGGGGACATCGCGACCAGCAGCCGGCCTCGGTCGTCATAAATTCCGCGCCACTGGGCGGGGCAGCCGTTGCATTTTTCGGTGACGCCGGTGGACAGATAGCGCGCGCCGGGGACCTGATAGCGATGCTCCAGATCGAAGACGGTGTGGAAAATCGGGTCGCGGTCGTCCAGATCCACAATCTCGCGGTCCGGAAAAACGCGGTTCATGCTTTCGATGAAGACTTCCCAATCGCCGGGACCCCAGAAGTCGTCGCACATGAAGAATCCGCCGCGCAGAAGATAATCGCGGAGCTTGGCGGCCTGCGCGTCGGTCAAACTCCAGCGGCCGGTTTGAACCGCGTAGAGCCACGGCCAGTTGTAGACGTCGTCGCCGTCGTCGAGATTCACGGGCTGTTCGACGGACCTTATTTGAATGCGCGTCAAGCGGCGTACCGCTTGCGAAAAATGACGATCCGCGCGCGGGTAATCCTGGGTCCAGATGGAGAGCCCCTGGGTCCACTCGCCGTTTCCATACGCGCCGAAACCGCGGAAGCGGCCGCGAATTTGCGGATACATCAGGCGGGCGAAGGCGAACTCGGTTTTCTGCTGCCAGTCGGGAGGCAGGGGGAAATTTTCATACTCGACGCCGGGGTATTGGCGGAACGGCTTCTGAAACGCGAAGGCGGCGCTTACCAAAGCGAGCCCGGCCATCAGCCGCACGTCGAGTTTCATACGCGCCTGTCCCGAGCATATCACCGCTCCGGCGGGTCGCTTGCTGGCGCGCTTGTGTGAAAACCCGCTAGATTAACCGCTCCCTCTGGTCACGGCTCGCATGCGTTGATGATATGTGGAGGTGCCGACCTGAGCCGCGACTGCAAGGGAGCGGTTAATCGTCGGTTTTCACACAGACTCTGGCGCGCGGGGCTCGGTTAGCGAGATGAGATCACGAGATTAGAACAAGCCGAGCTTGCGGCCCAGGCGGAACCAGAGCGAGCTGTTCAGAGCCTTCGTTTCCGAATCGAATCGCTGGCGGAACTCGCGCCACTCTTCGAGCACGGCGCGCGTGGATTCGACACTGAACGCGAATTCGCCTTTGCGGGCGGCGATGGGGAGCGACCATGCTTCGGAATATACGATTCCGAAAGGCAGGTAATTTTCGGTGTAAATGCGGGTGTTGGTGAAACCGGCGGCGGTCAGGATCTGCTTGAGATCGGTCTCGGTGAACTCGCGCATTTCGAGTGCTTTTCCGGGGCCGGGGCCGTGAAAGACGGGCTTTTCGAACACCTGAACTTTACCCGAGCGGGTGCGATTCACCAGCACCACTCCATCGCCCACCTGCGCGAAGCCGAACTGATAGATATCGGGATAATGTTCGTGCATGGAGGGTTCGATCGAATAGGGAACCGTGAAAATCAGCACACCGCCGCCCGGCTTCAGGAGTTGATACGCGTTGCGGAATGCCGATTCGGCGGGCGGGACCACGTGCTCGAACACTTCGCTCGAAGTCAGAAAGTCGAATTTCCCGAAATCTTCTTTGGGCGGATTGGCCAGATCGAATTTCGGCTCGCGCGTGAAAAAGGTATTTCGATAATCGAATTTGTCGGCGAGGCGGATGGCGTATTCATTGGAATCGGTGGTGCCCATGCCGCGCAGGCTCTTGATGCGGGGAAATTCAGGGAGGGTCAGCGGAGTGCCGAATAATTCGAGCGAAAGGACCAGCATCAGGCCGCGATAACGCACGCTCGATCCGCACTTCGCACAGGTGGCGGCTTCCCGCGTGAGCGATTCCGTGGGGCATCGATTCGGCTGGCCGCAAATATTGCAGGTGAATTCGATCAATTCAAAAAGTAGGTTCGATACAGCGTATCCCGCTGTTTCGGAATAAACCCGGCGTCGCGGATCAGGCGGCGCAGCTCCTCTTCGGTGGCGCGATGATGCGCGCCGGCCGCGCTGACCACGTTCTCCTCGATCATGATGCTGCCCACGTCGTTGCCGCCGAAGCGCAGCCCGAGCTGGCAGGTCTTCAACCCCGGCGTGACCCAGGAAGATTGAATATTCAAAATATTTTCGAGATACACGCGCGAAAGCGCGAGGACTTTCAGATACTCGACCGCGGTGGCTTCTTCCTTCACGAATCGGCCGAGCGAAGTGTTTTCGCGCTGGAAGCTCCAGGGGATGAACGCGGTGAATCCGCCGGTTTCTTCCTGGATCTGGCGCACGATGTCGAAGTGATTCATGCGCTGCTCGATGGTTTCGCCGGTGCCGAACATCATGGTCGCGGTGGAGCGCAATCCGACGGCGTGACAGGTGCGATGCACGTCGATCCAGTCATTGACGGACGATTTCAGGCGGCTGATGCGATGGCGCACTTCGTCGTCCAGAATTTCGGCGCCGCCGCCAGGCAGGGAATCGAGCCCGGCGTCTCTCAATCTCGACAACGTGTCGTACAGAGACAACCCGCTGACGTTCGCGATGTTCACGATCTCCGGCGCCGAAAAACAGTGGCACCAGATGTCGAAGCGCTGCTTGATCGACCGCAGCAGGTCTTCGTACCATTCGATCTTCAATTCCGGATGCAGGCCGCCTTGCATCAGGATTCCGGTGCCGCCGAGGTCGATGGTCTCCTGAATTTTTTGGAAGATCACTTCCTTCGGATGCACGTAGCCTTCGGCGTGGCCCATGGGGCGGTAGAACGCGCAGAAGCTGCAATATTCGGTGCAGAAATTGGTGTAGTTGATGTTGCGGTCGATGATGTAGCTGACCACGCCTTCCGGATGCAGCTTGCGGCGCACCGCATCGGCAGCCATGCCGATGCCGATCAGATCGTCGCTGCGGTACAGGTCGATCGCTTCCGCGCGGGTCATCATGCGTTGGTTGCCAGCCTTTCGAAACGTGACGCTCGTTCGAGATATAAGTCGAGCCCGGCGTAGTCGCGCTCGCCGAGTTCGAACACGATATGCTCCGTCAAATATTTTCGCACCACCGCTTCGGGGAAGCCACGTCCGGCGGACTCGGTATTCGACGATGTCGTCCATGTGCGCCAGCCCGAAGCGGCAGGAGTCGACGAAGGCTCGGGCATAGCGGTCTTCGATGATCTCTTTCCGGCCCGCCCATACGGCGAAAACCATGGGAAGTCCGGTGATCGTGGTCCACTCCCCGCCCAGGTCGAGCGTTTCAAACGGCAGCGCAGCGGGATCGACGCGCAGAGCCGCGTCGCCGATCAGCAGCGCCGCGTCGGCCTCGCCGAGCATGGTCGCCAGATCGGCGACGCGCGAAATCAGGTTCGGCTCGACGCCAAACTTTTCTTGCAGGATCATGCGCGAGAGCATGACGGAAGTGCGCGAGCCGGAATCTGTAGCGAGCGTGCGGATCTCGCGGAACGGGACCTTCGAGATCAGCAGGATGCTGCGCACGGGTCCGTGGCAGGCGATGCCGGTGCCGCGAAAATAGTCGAGTTTCTGCCGAGCCATCTCGATGACGGGCACGATTCCGATGTCGGCCTCGCCGGACGCGAGCTGATCGGCGCACTCGGAGGGCAGGGCGAAGCGGAGATCGAAGACGTCGCGCTGGTCGCCATGAAGCATGCCCCAAACCAGCGGAACCGTATTGAGATAGCTGACCGCGCACACGCGCGGCTGGGAGATGGAAGTCAAGCAATCATTCTACAATGGTCGCAGGAGTCGATCGAGAGGAGGCGACCGTATGACGATTCAAATCACAAAACCCGAGGTCGAGGCGCTTATCAATGAACGTCTACGGACAGGTGCGTTCAAGGATGCCGAAGACGTCATCTTGCGGGCCCTTGAATCTTCGCCGCCGCCTCAGCTCGCCCCGTGTCCCCGTAAGAGCCTGAAAGAGGTGTTTGAGACGGTGAGGGGTTTGGCGGACGACCTCGATTTCAGCCGCAATCCGTCGACCGGGCGTCCAGTCAATTTGTCGTGAACGGTTTTCTACTCGATACAAACATCCCGTCGGAACTAATCCGTACCCGGCCCGATCCACACGTTCAAGATTGGATATATGGCGAAGACGAACAGTCCCTCTACTTGAGCGTTGTCTCGATTGGCGAATTCCGGCGCGGATTTGTTATGCTCCCGCCGGGCAAGAGGCGCACCGATCTGGAGCGGTGGTTTGAAGAGGATCTTCTGACGAGATTTAACGGCCGCATCTTGCCGGTCACGCAATCAATCGCGGATCGTTGGGGTGCGCTGGATGGTCAATGCCAGTTACGGGGTGCGACGCTCAATATAGCGGACGGTATGATTGCGGCAACTGCTCTTCAACACGGCCTGACCATTGTCACGCGCAACGTTAAAGACTTCGCTGGGCTCGCGGTAGACGTCGTTAACCCTTGGGACGCTAAATGACTCAGGGAGAGAGGCCTGTCGCGTGAGCGCGTACACGCGCGGCTTGGAGACTCTAGAGATCAAGCAATCATTTTACAATGGTCGCAGGTGGTCAAAATGAGCGACAAGCAACACGCGCGTGATCTGCTTGACCGGCTTGCACCTGGCCAGCTTGCCGCCGTGGTTCGTCTCCTTGAGAGGATTGTGTCAACCGACTACGCCGATACTCTGAGCGAATCCGAGCGCAAAGCGATCGGGGAGGCGGAAGAGTGGTTAAAGCGCAACAAGCCAATTCCTCACGAGGAGGTTCTCGCGGAGTTCGGATTGACCATGGCCGACTGGGAAAAGATGGCTGAGGAACCCGAAGAAGCGCCTCGGCGCAATGGGTAAGCCGATCACCCGGGTTGAATCATTCTGATGCCGCCGGAGTAGTCTCAGAGTCACGCTGATTCTCGTGTCGTTTGCAGATGACGAATGGGACGACCCATAAACAGGCTGTTTCCATTACCTCGCTTATCATCCGCGCCATCATGTCCCAAAGCCGTGGCGGCGTTCGCCCAATTTGTGACGCGTATTGCTGCAACTGGAAATACGAGTAGGGCGTCAACGCGAGTCGGACGATCTCAAACGCGAGCCAGAGTCCCCAGCCGATTGCGGCCGCACGTGCTAGCACCGCGAGAAGCCGGGATATCGGAATGTCCGCGGTTGAGGCCTCCTGTCGCTCCCGGAAGAGGGCGGCAAGCAACATGATGACTCCGATTTGCCCAATTAGGTTTAAGAAGAAAGAGAGGTTTTGAACGGTTCGAGGATCTCCTGACGCGGTGAGGACGCTCGCTGCTCCCGTATTCCAATCGATTGCCCTCATTGCCGCAATGGAAGGACGCAAGGATCCGGTCCAGTTCGCGACAGCCATCGCCATCATCGTGCCGAGTGTCAAGGCTGCGATCAGGCAGAGCCGCCGAAGCCCGTCGGAAATACGAAGCGTTCCCTTATTGCGATACAGGGCGAAATAAAGCACCGGCATAATCGCAGTGAAGAGGTAAGCGAAGATCACCAAGGGAATGAACCACCGACCTGCGGTGCCGCTTCTCGACACGGTCTCAAGCAATGATCGCGATGAATTCCAAGCCGGGAGGGCGTTCCCCAGTACCCCCGCGACGGAAGCCAACAGGGCAGAATTCCTGATGTTCATGGCGATTCGATAAGGAAATGCAACGGCTTGGCTCAGCGACAATCATCCACTGACCGACGATCATTCTACAATGGCGGCAGATGGTTTCTCTGTGACCTGTAAATTTCGGCCTTCGCACGCGTCTTCCTTATCTATGCGAGTTTGCTTAGCTGATGGTCGTCGCCCTGACCGCTTGCGGGCCGAAGACGAGCACCGGGGTCAAAGTCGACGCCTCGCTTGAAACGCTGGTGCCTGCCGATACCGTACTCTTGGTCGGCACTCGACTCGATGCGCTGCTTAAGACTCCGATTTATCAGAAGAATTTTGCCACTCGGGAAATTCCGCAGGTGGACGAGTTTGCTCGTAAGACCGGGGTCGATCCGCGTAAGGATCTGTGGCAGCTTTTATACGTGTTCAATGGGAAGGACGGCGTGCTGCTCGGGCGCGGGAAGTTCGCCGACGAGATGATGGAACCCAATCTCACCAAGGAAGGCGTCCAGAAATTCACCTATAAAGGCACCAATATGTACGGGAACGATCGCGGAGCGGTGGTGCTGCTCAGCCCCACGACGGCGGCCGCCGGCGACATTCCGGTGCTTCACGCGTTCATCGACGCTAAAGGCAAGTCGAACGGGCCTCCCGTTTCGCTGACAACGTTGATGAAAGAGATCCCCACGGATGCGCAGTTTTGGGCTGCCTATTCCGGCGGGCCTGTGCATCTGCCTTTCGACGATAACAGCAATCTGGCGAACGTTAACAAGCTGGTGTCGTATGTGCAAACCGGGACCGTGTACTTCGACCTACGGACGGGACTGAACGGTCTGGTGCATGCCAACTGCGCGAGCGAAGAAGGCGCGCAGCAGGTGGAGAGCGCGCTGAAGGCTTTGATCGGAATCGGGCGGCTGAGCGTGCCGAAAGATCAGCCGGAACTGGCGCAGGTCTACGATACATTGCGTGTGACTCAGGAATCGCGCAGCGTGCGGCTGCACATCGACGTTCCTCAGGCGATGGTGGATCGGTTTCTCGCGCTCTGGCTGGGAAAGAAGCCTGCGGCGACGCGTTAATGCTGGATTCGCATGCACTTTGAGTGAATCGTCTGCATTAACCGCTTCCTGCGGTCGCGGCTCATTGCCGAGGTGAGTCGCGATCAAGGGAAGCGGACGCGCCCCCAGGCTGTCCGGTATACTCCGAAGAATCACTCATCATGAGTCTCTTCAGGACTAAATCGCTTCCCTTATTACTTGCCCAGGCCGATGAGAAGGGAGGCCTCAAGCGCACGCTCGGCTGGCCCGGACTGATCGCGCTCGGGATCGGAGCCATCATCGGCTCGGGTCTATTCGTTCGAACCGCGTGGGCTGCTGGAGAAGCCGCCGGCTCCGGCGTGGTGCTGTCCTTCATTATCGCGGCCACCGGGTGTCTATTTGCCGGACTGTGCTATGCCGAATTCGCGGCCATGATTCCGATCGCGGGCAGTGCCTACACGTATGCCTACGTGACTATGGGCGAATTTGTGGCGTGGGTCATCGGCTGGGCATTGATTCTCGAATATGCGCTGGGGGCTGCCACATTATCCATTTCCTGGAGCGAATACCTCAACAAACTGTTCGGCGGAAGCATTCCCTATAAATGGGTTCACTCGCCGTTTGAAACTTCGCCAACCGGCGAGCACGGGGCGATCAACGTGGTGGCCATCGGAATCCTGTTTCTGGTCACGCTGCTGCTGATCAAGGGAACCTCGGAATCCGCCAATGTGAACGCCGTCATCGTTGCCGTCAAGGTTTCCATCGTCCTCGCATTCATTGCGGTGGGGTGGCAGTTTATGAATCCCGCGAATCACACTCCGCTGCTGATTCCCGCAGGCGCTGCCGGTCACGCGGCATTTCTCAAGCATGGATGGGGAGGAATGTTGAACGGCGCGGGCATTGTATTCTTCGCCTTCATCGGTTTCGATGCGGTTTCCACGGCGGCGCAGGAAACCAGGGATCCGGGAAGAGATATGCCCATCGGCATTATCGGATCGCTGGCGGTGTGCACGGTGCTGTATATCGCTTTCAGTTGGGTGCTCACCGGCGTGGCGCCGTATCCCGAATTTCTGACCGCCGGAAAAGAAGCTTCGGTCGCCTACGCGATCGATCACCACATGCCCGGATACGCGTGGCTCGCTACCACGGTAACGGTTGCGATTCTGGCTGGATTCACGTCGGTGATGATGGTGATGCTGCTGGGCCAGAGCCGCGTGTTTTATTCGATGTCGCTTGACGGGCTGGTTCCCCGGATTTTCTCGGACGTGCATCCGAAATTTCGGACGCCCTACAAATGCAATGCACTCCTGTTTGTGTTCGTAGGTCTGTTCGGCGCGTTCATTCCCGAGCAGGTGGCCGGCGATCTGACCTCCATCGGGACTCTGTTTGCGTTCGTGGTGGTGTGCGTGGGGGTGATGATTATGCGGCGCACGAATCCGGGGCAAACGCGCCCGTTTCGGACGCCGCTGGTCCCGCTGGTACCGATTCTAGGAATCCTGGTATGCGGACTCATGATCGGGACGCGCGACACGTTCACGCAGGTGGCGGCACTGGCGTGGATGGTTATCGGGTTGTTCGTTTATTTCGCTTACGCCCGCAGCCACAGTAAGTTGTCGCTGGGGAAATGAGCGTCCGCTAAACTGGTTCTTCATGTTTCATCTTCTCGAAGAACGCATTGCGGAAGCGTTCGCATCGCGCATCGAATCGCTCTATGGCGTGAAAATCGCCGTTCAAACCGAGCAGCCCAAGCAGGCTTCTTTCGGTGAATTCGCGGTGCCGGCGGCGTTTCAGCTTGCGCGGCAGTTGAAGAAAGCTCCCAGGGCGATTGCCTTGGAGTTGTCGTCCGCAGCCGAAGCTGTGGAAGGGACTTCGCGTCCGTAGAGATTGCCGGAAACGGCTACCTGAATCTTCGACTCGATCGCGGGCGCTACGCCGCGGCGCTGCTGGCGGGAAACGCCGGAGTCGAGGTTCGCGTCAACGCGAAAAGATCATCGTCGAGCATACCAATATCAATCCCAACAAGGCCGCGCATATCGGGCATCTGCGCAATGCGATTCTGGGCGATACTTTCGTGCGCATGATGCGCTCGGCGGGCTCGAACGTGGAGGTTCAGAATTACATCGACAACACCGGAGTCCAAGTGGCCGATGTGGTGGCGGGGTTCCGGCATCGTGAGCACAAATCGCCTTCCGAGATTCGCGAATTGATCGCCACCACGCGCTTCGATTACGTTTGCTGGCACGTCTACGCGCGGATTTCGGCGTATTACGAAGAAAATCCGGACGCCAAAGTGTGGCGGACGGAGACGCTGCATTCGATTGAAGCGGGCATGGGCGAGGAAGCGGAGATGGCTCACCTGGTGGCGGACGCGATTGTCGACGCGCATCTGCGCACCATGTATCGGCTGAACATCGAGTATGATGTGCTGCCGCGCGAGAGCGAGATTCTGCATTTGCAATTCTGGGCGACGGCGTTCGAGCTGCTGAAATCCCGCAACGCGATTTATCTCGAGACCGAAGGCAAGAATAAAGGATGCTGGGTGATGCCGGGGTCGGCGTTTCGCGACGAATCGGAAAACCAGGAAGACAGCAAGGTGATCGTGCGGTCGAACGGCACGGTTACTTACGTCGGCAAGGACATCGCGTATCAGCTTTGGAAATTCGGGCTGCTCGGGAAGGATTTTTACTATCGCAAGTGGCACACCTATCCCGATGGTCATGAGGTGTGGGCGTCCACGGATGTGCCGCAGGAGAACGCGATTCATTTCGGCGGCGGGTCGCGCGTGTTTAACGTGATCGATTCGCGTCAGTCGTATTTGCAGGATGTCGTGGTCGCCGGGTTGCGCGCGCTGAATTACAACCAGCAGGCTGAGAACAGCGTGCATTTTTCGTATGAAATGGTGGCGATGTCGCCGGCCGCCTGCATCGAGCTGGGTATCGAGCTTACGGAAGAAGACCGTCGTCGGCCGTATGTCGAAGTGTCGGGCCGCAAGGGATTGGGCGTCAAGGCGGACGATCTGATCGACAGGCTGATCGCGAGAGCGCTCGAAGAAGTGACGTCGCGCCACGCCGAGGAGCCGGAAGCATCGCGAACGCGCGCGGCAACGAAGATCGCGATCGGAGCGCTGCGCTATTTCATGCTGAAGTACACGCGCAATTCCGTGATCGCGTTCGATTTCGGGGAAGCGTTGAGTTTCGAGGGGGAGACCGGTCCTTACGTACAATACGCGGCGGTGCGGGCGAATAATATTTTGAGAAAGCTGGCCGAGCGGGGGAACAGCTCCCGGATTTTCGCGCTGAGCTGTCGCGTGAAGCTCTGGCTCGGCAGCTTGCGCAGGAAGATTGCTGGCAGCTACTGCTGGCCGCGTCGAAATCGGATTCGGCCATCGCGCGAGCGATTGCGAGCGGCGAGCCGGCGCATGTGGCTCGCTATGCGTTCCAGCTGGCGCAGGCGTTCAGCAATTTTTATCACGAATATCCGGTGCTGTCGGAGACGAATCGCGAGAAGAAGACGTTTCTGCTTTGGATGACGGTATATTTCCGCTCGCAACTCGAACGGACGCTGCGGGTGCTGGGGATCGAAGTGCCGGAGTATATGTGAGTGTTCCTATTCGTGGCGGATCGCGAGAATCGGGTCGATCCGCGTCGCTCGATAGGCCGGAAAGAAGCTGGCCGCGAGCGCCACTACGGCGAGCAGGGCCGATACGCCGACCAGCGTTTGAAGATCGGTGGGCGAAACGTCCAGCAATAATGCTCGCATCAGACGCGTGACTACCAGTGCGATCCCCAATCCGATGGCCAAACCGACCAGCGTCAGCCGCAAACCCTGCGAGAGGATTAAGTTCAGAACATCGCCACGTCCGGCTCCGAGCGCGACGCGAATCCCCACTTCCCGCGATCGCTGCGACACTGTGTAGGCGAGCACTCCGTACAAGCCGATCGCCGCCAGCGCCAGGGCGACTGCGCCGAAGAATCCGAGGAACGCGCCGCCGATGCGCTGCCCGAAATACGACGCGCTGATGGCCGAGGCCAACGGACGCACGCCGAAAACGGGAAGCGTCGCGTCGATTTGATGGATCGAATCCTCCACCGGGCGCGCGTAGGTCTGCGGGTCGCCCATGGTTCGCACCAGAAAATTCACCTGAGAGGCGTAGTCCTGCGCGAAGGGAAGGTATACCCATGGCGACGGCTTTTCGTCGAGCGTGTAGAACTTGGAATCACGGACTACTCCGGCCACCACCTGCCACGCGCCCTGGATTCGTATCCGCCTTCCGACCGCCCCACGCGGGAGGTAACGCCGCGCAAAGGTCTGGTTGACGATGGCGACCTGCTGCGCGCCGGCGTTGTCCGATGGCGTGAATTCACGTCCCTCGATCAGCGGCGTGTTCACAGCGTGAAAGTAATCCGCGCCTACGATGTTCGTATTCGCGAGCATTTCTTCGTTCTTGGCCGGCACGTAGCCTTCGGCTTCGAACCGGCTGGAAGTGGTCCCGGTGAGTCCCAGCGGAACGGTGCGAATGGTGCTGACGGCGGTCACGCCGGGAAGGGCAGACAATCTGTCGGTCATCTCCCGGATGGCGTTGGTAGCTCGGGCGGCGTCATAGCCGTTGAGCTGCAGATCGATGCCGGCGACTAAGACGTTTCTCGGATCGAAGCCAGGGTCGGCGGACGTGGCCCGATGCAGCGTCTTCAGAAACAGGCCCGCGCTGACCAGCAGCACCAGCGATAACGCGACCTGCGCGACCACCAGCGAGTTCCGCAGCCACGCTTTCTTGGAGCTGGTGGATCCGCCGGATTCGTCTTTGATTGCGGCCACGACATCGGGCCGCGAGGCGCGGAGCGCCGGCGCCAACCCGAACAAGAGCGTCGCCGCCGCTGCGATGGCGATCGTGAAAAGCACCACGCTCCAATCGGATTTGATGGTCACGCCGACCGGAAGATCGCTGGACGGGGCGAATCCCTGAAGGGAACCCATGGTGACCGGCAACGCTGCTAGCGCTGCGGCCAGCCCACCCAGCGCGAGCATCCCGTTTTCCACCAGAAGCTGCCGGATCAGGCGGCCGCGCCCGACGCCCAGCGCCAGGCGAATGGCGATCTCCTTACGCCGTCCAGCCGCGCGAGCCAGCAGCAGATTCGCGACGTTAGCGCAGGCAATCAGCAACACAACGCCGACCACCGCCATTAACAACATCATGACCGGGCCCAGAACCGATCCGCCGCCGTCCTTCCAGATCGGGACCGGTTCGGCGCGGTTGAACTTGTCCGTATGATTGAACTCGTGTGCCAGTTGGGCGGAGATCGCGGTCAGGTCCGCCGCGGCGGTCCGTTTGTCGACGCCTGGATTCAAGCGCGCCTGGGTCTGGAGCCAGCTGACGCCGCGCTTGGCGAGTATGTTATCGCTCGCGACTGCGTCGATCATCGACACCGGAATCCACATATCGAAGCGCAGCCCCAGTACCGAGCCGACGAATGCTTCCGGCGTCACTCCGATCACCGTGAAGTTGCGCTTATTGAGAAGAATCTGGCGGCCGACAATCTGCGGATCGCCCCCGAATTTCGTCTGCCACAAATCGTGGCTGAGCACGACCACTGCGTGGCCGCCCGGATTTTCATCTTCCTCGGGCAAGAACGTGCGTCCCAATGCGGTTTTGACGTCGAGCATATTGAAATAGTTGGCTGAAACGGGCATGCTCCAGAGACGCTGGGGTTGCGTGCCTTCACCCAGGCTGACCGGCGATGCGCTCCACACCGCGAGCTCCTTAAGCGTATGATTGCGCTTGCGGATGTCGAGATAATCCAGCCATGAGACCACGCGCTGGCCGCCTTCCGGTGCGAACCAGCGAATGGATTCCAGATTGCGGCTGTCGACGCCCGCCACTGGATTGATCACGAGAGTGCTGAGCCAGGTGAAAATGGTCGCGTTGGCGCCGATCCCCAGCGCGAGCGTGAGGATCGCGGCCAGGGTAAACGCGGGGCTTTTCCGAAGCTGGCGAAATCCGAAGCGGATGTCGTGCAGGAAAGTGTCCATAGCTTTCAATAGACTACGTGTGCACCACGCGGTTTTGTTCGCCGCATTCGAAGCTAAAATGGAAGTAGACATGCCAAGTCAGAATTCTTTCGCGGCCGAGGGCGAACTTAGGGTCGGCGGCCGTTCCTATCGGATCTTCAGGCTCGCCGCACTCGAAAAAGCGGGATACAAACTGTCTCGCATCCCGTATTCGATCAAGGTCCTGCTCGAAAATTTGCTGCGCTTCGAAGACGGGTTGACGTCCAAGCGGTCCGACATCGAGTATGTCGCGCAATGGGACCCGTCCGCGGCGGCGCGCGAGATCAATTTCCGCCCGGCGCGCGTTCTGCTTCAGGATTTTACCGGAGTGCCGTGCGTGGTCGATCTCGCAGCCATGCGCGATGCGCTTCAGAAGCTGGGCGCCGATCCGAAAAAGGCGAATCCGCTGATTCCGGTCGATCTGGTGATCGATCACTCGGTGCAGGTGGATAAGTTCGGCACCGCGGATTCGTTCAGCGTCAATGCGCTGCTCGAGTTTCAGCGCAATCAGGAGCGCTACGCGCTGCTCAAGTGGGGCCAGTCGTCGTTGAAGAATTTTCGCGTGGTGCCGCCCGATACGGGGATCGTGCATCAGGTGAATCTCGAATATCTGGCGCCGGTGGTTTTCGAGCAGGATGGGCAGGCGTATCCGGACACGCTGGTCGGGACCGATTCGCACACCACCATGATCAACGGCCTGGGTGTGGTGGGCTGGGGCGTCGGCGGAATCGAGGCGGAGGCGTGCATGTTGGGGCAGCCGACGTCGATGCTGCTGCCGGCGGTGGTCGGGTTCAAGTTGAGCGGCAAGCTGCCGGCGGGCGCGACGGCGACCGATCTGGTGCTGACCGTCACCCAGATGCTGCGCAAGAAGGGCGTGGTCGGGAAATTCGTGGAGTTTTACGGCGATGGCGTGGGCGCGCTGAGCGTCGCCGATCGCGCGACCATCGCCAACATGGCGCCGGAGTACGGCGCGACCATCGGCGTGTTCCCGATCGACGATGTTTCGCTCGATTATCTGCGCATGACGAACCGGCCCGCGCATGTGATCGCGCTGGTCGAGGCCTACGCGAAAGAGCAGGGATGGTTCCGCGTCGACGGGCGCGCCGGAGCCGGTGTTTTCCGATACGCTGGCGCTCGATCTGGCGACCGTGGTTCCGTCGCTGGCCGGACCGAAGCGGCCGCAGGATCGGATCAATCTGCCGGATGTGAAGCAGAACTTCCTGACGGGACTGGGCGCGGCTCCGAAGACCGCCGAGATCGGCGTCAACGGCTCGCACGCGACCATTCAGGACGGTAGCGTCGTGATCGCGGCGATTACCAGTTGCACCAATACGTCGAATCCGTCGGTGATGGTCGCTGCGGGTCTTTTGGCGAAGAAAGCGGTGGAGCGCGGCCTCACTGTCGAAGGCGTGGGTGAAGACCAGTCTTGCGCCGGGCTCGAAGGTCGTCATGGATTATCTGAACGACGCCGGTCTGGTGCCGTATCTCGAAAAACTGCACTTCAATCTGGTCGGTTACGGCTGCACCACTTGCATCGGGAATAGCGGACCGCTGACCGATGAAGTTACCGCGGCCGTGCAGAAGGAGAAACTGACGGTGGCCGCGGTGCTTTCCGGCAACCGGAATTTCGAAGGCCGCGTGAATCCGCTGGTGCGCGCGAATTATCTCGCGTCGCCGCCGCTGGTGGTCGCGTACGCGCTGGCCGGACGCGTGGATCTGGATCTGGTCCATGAACCGATCGGCCAGGACGGCGCGGGTCATGACGTGTTTCTGCGCGAGATCTGGCCGTCGCCCGAAGAAGTGCAAGCGGTGGTGAAACAATCGGTGCGGCGCGAAATGTTCGAGAAAGAATATTCGGAAGTTTTCGGCGGCGACGCGCAGTGGAACTCGATCAAGGTTCCTTCGGGCGATCTTTACGCCTGGAACGATAAATCGACGTACATCAAGCGCGCGCCGTATTTCGATCACATGGCCGATCCGGCGACGCAGGTGCGCGATCTGGCCGGTCTGCGTGCGTTGGCCGTGCTGGGCGATTCGGTCACGACCGATCATATTTCTCCGGCCGGCAACATCGCGGTCGATAGCCCTGCGGGAAAATATCTGATTTCGCTGGGCGTGAAGCCGGCCGATTTTAATTCTTACGGATCGCGGCGCGGGAATCATGAGGTGATGGCTCGGGGGACGCTCGCCAATATCCGGCTGCGGAACCAGATGGCGCCGGGAACAGAAGGCGCGTGGACCACGCATGTGCCATCCAATGAGCGCATGTTCATTTACGACGCGTCGATGCGGTATCAGCAGGACGGCGTGCCGCTGCTGATCATCGCGGGAAAAGAATACGGCAGTGGATCGTCGCGCGACTGGGCCGCCAAGGGAGTTCTTTTGCTCGGCGTGCATGCTGTAATTGCCGAGAGCTTTGAACGTATTCATCGCTCGAATCTGGTCGGCATGGGAGTGCTTCCGCTTCAGTTCGTCGAGGGGCAGAATCGCGAATCGCTGGGGCTGACCGGGTTCGAGTCGTACTCGATTGAAGGCGTCGCGGCGGCGGTGGACTCGAGCGGAAAACAACGCGTTCGCGTGAAGACCGACGGCAAATCGTTCGAAGCGATCGCGCGGATCGACACGCCGGTGGAGGCTGAATATTATCGATACGGCGGCATTCTTCCGTATGTGCTGAAGCAGCTCGCGCGTTGAGGCTATGCAATTCCCCTCGACGCGCCGCTCCGCCGTGTTCGCCGCCCGCAGCGAGAACTCGGGTGAGCGGAGGGATGCGTTCGAGACGCTGATCGAGGCTTATTGGAAGCCGGTTTATAAGCTGATCCGGATCAAATGGTCGTGTTCCTCTGAAAGCGCGGCGGATCTGACGCAGGGCTTTTTCGCTTCGGCCATCGAGCGCGATTTTTTTCGATCTTACGATCCCGAAAAGGGGACCTTCCGCACGTTCTTGAGAACCTGCCTGGACGGGTACATCGCGAACCAACGGAAATCGGCGGCGCGGCTGAAACGCGGAGGCGATGTGCGGATTCTCTCGGCCGAATCCGAGCTGCGCGACCATCCCCCGGCGTCCGGATTGAATCCGGAAGAATTCTTCCTAAAAGAATGGACGCGCAGCGTGTTCGCGCTGGCGCTGGACGATTTGCGGTCTGCTTGCGAGGCGCAGGGCAAGCTGGCGCGGTTTCAAATCTTCGAGCGATACGAGCTGGAGCAAGACGCCAGTTACGCCGCTCTTGCACGGGAATTCGAACTCCCAATCACCACCGTGACGAATCATCTGGCTTGGGCGCGGCGGGAATTTCGACGGCATCTGCTGCGGCGCGCAGGGCCGGTCGACATCAAGCTGCTTCTCGAGAACCGGTGAGCTACCTTTCGGACCAAGCCATCGAACGCCTGCGCAGCGCCGCGCGGCAACCCGCCAACCCGCCCGACCTTACGGGCACGCGCTACCGGTTGATTGAGTGGATCGGCAGCGGCGGCATGGGCGCTGTGTACAAGGTGGAAGACACCGCGTTGGGACGCGTCGTCGCGTTGAAAGTAGTCGAAGATTCGGGAGCTGTTGAAGAAGCGCGCATCATCGCCGGACTGGAACATCCCGGCATCGTTCCGGTGCATGACGCGGGGACGCTCGCCGACGGCAGCGTGTTTTACGCGATGAAGCTGGTGGATGGATCGCCGCTGAGTGAAATTCGCGGCGCACTGACGGATCGCCTGCGATTATTCCAGAAAATCTGCGAAACGGTGGCGTTTGCGCATTCGCGCGGGGTGGTCCACGGCGATTTGAAGCCGTCGAACATCATGATCGGCGCGTTCGGCGAGGCGCTGGTGATGGACTGGGGGCTGGCGGCGCGCGTGACCGAACCGGTTCGTGCCGGAACCATCGGCTACCTGGCTCCGGAATCCTTGCTCACGCCACAATCGGATATTTACGCGCTTGGCGCGATTCTTCGCGACTTGATTTCCAATACCAATGCACGGCCCGGCTCTGCATTCCATCGTCGCGAAAGCGATGGCCGATTCGCCTGGCGATCGATACGAGTCAGCGCTCGATCTGCGCGACGAGGTCGCACGGTATCTGGCGGGGGAGCCGGTTCGCGCGCATCGGGAAACATTTTTTGAGCGCGCCGGACGCCTGTTCGCGCGCCATCGCGTGGCGATTCTGTTGGTGGCGGCGTACCTGGCGATGCGAATCCTGTTGCTGATTATCCTGCACCGGTGACGCGAGCCGCAGTGCGCACTTCGATCTTTTCGAGCAGCGTTTGCAACTCCGTCTCGCGAACCGGGCGAGCCAGCAGGAAACTCCCGCCCGCTTCCAAACTTCGAGCCAGCTCCGCGTCGTAGCCATCGCTCAGCAGCACCATCACGGGGATATGCGCGCGAACCCGTTCCTGCAAATCGGCTGAGCGCACGGCCGATCCGCCGACGGCCCAAAACACAGCGTCGAAGCGGACGCGCTGGGCCAGATCGGGCGCTTCTTCGACCGGCGCCGGAACCACGCGGTGACCTCGCGCGCCCAACAGACCCATCAACTGGCGTTGCGTTCCGGAATCGGGATCCACCAGAAGGATCGTGAGCGCCCTCGCGGGCTGGCGTGTCCGCACTGGGGAGCTTTGCTCGGCTTCAAGCGCGATGGGAAGTTCGATTTCGAAACGCGCTGTGCCCGCGTTGACGCCGAAGCGAATCTCGCCTCCGTGGCTTTGAATAATTCCCTGGCAGACTCCTAATCCCAAGGCGCCGTTTTCGGCGGATTTTTCGTTCAGCAGCGCTTGATTCGCTTCCGCTTCTTTGGCGGATGCGGGGTAGGCAATCTCAACCGTGATGCGGCCCGCGATCAGACTGCTGGATACGTGAAAACCCTTGGTCGGCGCGTCGGCCGCGCACTGTTCGGCGTGGACCAGCAAATTCAGAAAAACCTGTTCGATCTGACCCTGCGCGCCCAGCACCAGAGCCGGTTCGGCCGACAAACGGTTCTGCACGCGCAGCCCGAGCATCTTCCACTCGGGCTCGCGGAACTGCATCAGGTTCGCGACCAGAGCGTTCACGTCCACGTGCCGCGCGGCTGAATCTTCCGGGCGGGCGAAGGAGACCAATCGCGACACGATTTCAGAAGCGCGCTGCGATTCGCCCGCCAGCAGACGCAAGTCGCGCTCCGGAACCGGGCGGCCGCCAAACGATGCGAGCGAGGTCGACAATTGCAGGATGCTTTCGAGCGGCGCACGCAGCTCGCTCGCTACTCCGGAAATGAGCTGTCCGGTCGCGGCAAGTTTTTCACTTCGGAACAATTGCTCGCGGATGTTTTGCTGGTCCTGAAGCTTTAACGATGCGGCCACCTGATTGGCTAGATGCTGTGCGGCCGCCTGCTCCTCGACGGTGAAGTATCCCAAGCGGCGCGCATTGCCGACTTCGAGCACGCCCAGCACGTCGTTCTGAGAAAGCAGGGGGATGAACATCGCTGAGCGCGGCAGGTTCATCTTGATTTCGACTCTCACGAACGGGCTGCGGCGCACGTCGGGGACATTGAGTAAGGTCCGGTTGCGGAAGCATACTACTGCGCCACTGGCCAAACCGCCGGGAGGAGAATCGATCGGCACGGCCATCGGATCGGGCACGGCTTTGGTCGGCACGCGTTCGAGCGCCTTGGCGCGGCGATTGTAGACGTACAGGCGCACTCCGGTGGCTTGCGTGATCGACGGCAACACGCTGGTGAGTTTTTCCGCGATCTCAGTGGGCGAAGTGGCGGAAATGATGTCTTCGCTCAAGGCGTGGAATGCGCGCATGGAACGTCGGTGCGAGCCCAGGCGCCGCTCGCGAATCCACCACAGGGCCAGCACCAATCCGATCGCGCCCGCCGCACCCAGCAGCAGCAAGGGCTGAAATGTCGTGGTCGCGGGCACGACTTGGATGTCTTCGGGACCCGCCAGCATCAGTTGAAAACCGCCGTCGTAGGGCGGTTCCAGGGAATATTGCGTGGCCAGGGCCGTCAACCGGACGCGATCCCCGACGCGAACGCGTCGCAACTCTGCCGGATTCGAACTGGGGACGCGCGGAAGAAAAACCGCGATCGAGTTGCTGCGGTCGCTGACCTCGAAGCTCCGCCCGCCCAGGTTTTCCGCGATGCTGGTGACGGTCGCCGTGGTGCGAACCACCAGGCCCAGATAACGGAAGCCGATCAGGTCCGCGACACTCAGATCTTTCGGCTCCGGGACTGCTTCGTGCCTGAGCTTGTGAATCGAATCGGGCACCAGCATCGGGAGCGCGCCGCGGCTTTGAATCGATCCGAAGGCTTCGATCCAGTCTCCAGGGGAAAGATCGGCGAAGCGGTCCCGATCGCCGCGCAGAAACAGGCCGTGATCCGAGTTATCTCGAATGGCGAGGTAATAAGTCCCCAGCGCCCACACCGGTGCCGCCGCGACCTGGCCGCGAATGGCGATGGAGCGGCCTTCGTACGCGGCCGTCAAATCATGACCCGTGCGCGACGCGGCTTGTTCGAGCGTGACGAAGTTCTGGCCCTGCGCAGCGGCGATCAACGTCGCCGCAACCGCGCGGAGCGTCCAAGCTACCCCCACGCGTCGACGCCTCGCGTGACTGGCGCCCCCTGACGTAGACTGCATTCGCCAAGGATTCTAACATGGCTATGGTCCGTAGGATCAAATTACGGGGAATTTGTCGCGGTCCTAGATGGCTCACCTTAGGCTGAAATGCGTATGATTACCTGAAGTGACCGCCAGACGGTATGTGATTTCGGGACGGGTGCAAGGGGTGGGCTTCCGCTACTTTGTGGAACGGGCTGCGCGCGGAATTGGAGTCACGGGCTGGGCTCGCAATCTGGATGACGGATCGGTCGAGGTTCACGCGAATGGATCGAAGAGCCAGCTCGACGAGCTGGAATCGCGGCTGCGGCAGGGTCCTCCCAGGGCCGATGTGCGCGGATTCGAAGTGATGGAAGCGAGCGTGATGGAGTCGTCCAGCTTCTACATTCGATGATAGAATTGTTGCTCCTGTCTTTGTTACTTCATCCATGAATCACTTAAAAGAACTGATCCGGGAGGTGCCGGATTTTCCCAAAGCCGGCGTTCTCTTTTACGACATCACCACGCTGCTGAAGGACGCTCGCGGGCTGCGGGAGCTGATCGACGAACTGGGCGGCGGCTATGCCAAGAAGGGCATCGATAAGGTAGTCGGAATCGAGGCGCGCGGCTTCATTTTCGCGCCTGCGGTCGCTTATGCGCTGAACGCCGGATTCGTTCCGGTGCGCAAGCCGAACAAGCTGCCGGCGGAAACCGAGCGGATCGAGTATAAGCTCGAATACGGGACGGACGCGCTGGAGATTCATCGCGACGCGATCCAGCCGGGGGAAAACGTGCTGATCATCGACGATGTGCTGGCCACGGGCGGCACGGCGAGCGCGGTTGCGACGCTGGTTGAAAATTTAGGCGGAAAAATCGCGGGGCTGGGATTCGTCATCGAGCTGGATTTTCTGAACGGCCGTCAGAAACTGCCCGGCTACGACATCCGCGCGTTATTGCACTACTGAGGGTCGCGCGTAAGGCGGGCCTTGCGGTCTGAGGTTCTCGAAAAGGGGACAGACCGCTCTGTCCACGCGGGGCGTTCTTCGTCGGGCCTAGGTTGAGGGAGGGGGGACAGAGTGGTCAGTCCCCTTTTCGAGTGGGGTTGGTTTTTTTCTTGAGGTATTTGAGGCGTTGGGGTCGGCGGTTTTGAAAAATGGGGGGACCATACAAACAGCTTGATTCGGCCAGTTTTCAGCGCATCGCCGATTTGCAAGATTCTGGCCAGTTTGCAGAGGTCATTCGGTTGTCGGGAATTTTCCTGACCGAAACGACGGACCCTAACGAGCAGGCATGTCTATTGTTCGACGGCATCATGGCCTGCCATTTCCTGGATCGGCTCGCCGAAGCGCGACAGATGCTTGGCAAATTAAAGCGCCTGGACATAACCGACGTTGAAGGCCGCTTAAACGCGGAATTCTGCGAGCCCTGCCAGTTGATTCTGGAGAAAAAGCTTAAGCAGGGCGTGGCTGCTTATGAGGCGATGCTTCAACGGCATGGTGACCTGTTAAGGCAGGGAGACTTTCGGTACCTCTACGAGAGGATCCAGGTGCGGCGGGCGCTCACTCTCTATGAGCTTGCTGAATACACCAAGGCCCTTCCAATATTCAAAGAAGCCATTTGTTTTTTGTTCGACGGCCCGGACGACGAACAAAGCTTTCGTTTTGCGCTGGCGGTTTGTCTTGAGCAAACCGGCGACTCTGAGTCTGCGAAGGCGGAGTACATTCGTGTTATCGAGTTCGGCTTTAAAAACGACGATGAGGAACGCGCACGATATCGCCTTTCGAGGCTTTATTCTTTGGCTGGCGGCTTCGCTCAGGCACTGCAACAACTTGAAACGATCGTGCGAGATCATCCGAATGGGGACTTTGTGGTCGCACCACGAGACGTTTACGAGGGCCTGTCGCGGACGAAGAGACAACTCGGGGATATTGTTAAGGCGGAGCATTACATGGACCTTGCAAGAAAGAGCGGTCGCAGGTGGAGATGGCCATGGGTGAGCGGTGGTTCTTGAAAAGGGGACAGACCGCTCTGTCCACGTGGGGCTTTCTTCGTCGGGGCGAGGTTGTGGGAGAGGTGACAGAGTGGTCAGTCCCCTTTTCGAGTGGGGTTGGTTGGTAAGGGGACGGCGTTTTTTTGAGAGGCTTGGTTATTGGTGAGATCAGTCAAGATTCGGTCGGTGGCGAAGATCAATCTGGATCTGCGGGTGCTCCATCGGAGGGCCGACGGGTTTCATGAGCTGCGGACGGTTTTTCAGACGATTTCGCTGGCCGATACGATCGAGATCGAGTACGAAGAAGCCCGGCGGACGGAGTTGACGCTCGACGGGAACGTCGACATTCCCGACAATCTGATTCTGCGGGCGGCGGGGGCCGCGCTGGAGGTGATGAAGGTTCGGGCGCGGGTCCGGTTCCGGCTGAAGAAGAGCATTCCGATGGGCGGGGGACTGGGCGGAGGGTCGAGCAACGCGGCGGCGGTCCTGCTGGCCTTGCCGGTGCTCGCGGGCAGGACGCTCCGATCGAAGTACGAGATCGCGGCGCGCTGGGCAGCGACGTTCCGTTTTTTCTGGAAGGCGGGACGGCGGTGGGGGTGGGGCGGGGAACCGAGTTTTATCGGCTGCCGGATCTCGCGGAGGAGCCGATTCTGGTGGTTTCGCCGGGTCTTCATGTCGCCACCGGACCGGCCTATGCAGGCCTTGAGCCGAGGTTTGACTTTCACCGAATCGTCAAGTAGCATTAATAGTTTCCAGGGGTTCGTGCGGGCGCTTGGAATCGCGGCGCCGGCGGAGCCTGGCGAGTGCGCTCAGCGAGAACGACTTCGAGGCGGTCGTCTTCCGGCAATATCCCCAGCTCAAAACGATTCTGGGAAAGCTGTCGAAAGCCGGGGTGGTCGGTGGAGCGGCACGAATGACCGGGAAGCGGGTCGGCGATCTTCGCGATTTTTCGGATCGAAGGACGACCGGGAGCGCGCGCGAAGAGTGTTGGAAGGGGATCGGGTGTTTCGCGGGCTGCCGGGTGATTCCGGCCAGACTGGTGAGCCGGCGGAGTTATCAGCGGTTGTGGCGGCGCCAGTTGCGAGACCATCTTGCTTCCGGACGATGATTTATGGCCGCCCCGAAGCCGGTACGCGCGATGAGGTTCAACCACTTCAAGGTGTTCACGGGCAACGCGAATCCCGCCCTGGCGGCGGAGATCTGCTATGAGCTCGGGTGCCCGCTGGCGGCCGTCGACCGTGAAGCAGTTTTCCGACGGCGAAGTGCACCTGCAGATCCAGGAAAATGTGCGCGGCGCGGATGTTTTCGTGGTCCAGCCCACCTGCACGCCGGTGGACCAGCACCTGATGGAACTGCTGCTGATGATGGACGCGCTGAAGCGCGCTTCAGCGGAGCGCATCACCGCAGTGTTACCCTATTATGGGTATGCGCGGCAGGATCGTAAGGACCGGCCGCGCATGCCGATTTCGGCGCGCCTGGTGGCGAGTTTGCTGGAGCGCGCCGGAGCCAACCGTATTCTGGCGCTGGATTTGCACGCCGCGCAGATTCAGGGTTTTTTCGATGTCCCGGTGGACCATCTGTTCGCGACGCCGGTGATGATCGATTACTTCGACGATATGGGCGGCGAAGAGTCTGACGGTGGTTTCGCCGGATGCGGGCGGCGTGGAGCGCGCGCGGGCGTTCGCCAAGCGGCTGGATTCGCCGCTGGCGATTATCGATAAGCGGCGGCACGGAAGTGAATGTCGCCGAGGTGATGCACATCATCGGCGACGTGGAAGGGCAGCATTGCCTGATCGTGGACGATCTGATCGACACGGCGGGAACGCTGGTGAAGGCGGCGGAGGCGCTGCTGAAGCAGGGCGCGAAAAGCGTGCGGGCCTGCGCGACGCATGCGGTGCTGTCGGGACCGGCGGTGGAGAGAATTGAGAATTCGGAGATCGAGGAAGTGATCGTGACCAATTCGATTCCCTTGGCGGATGAGGCGGATAAGTGCCGGCGGATCAAGCAGCTTTCGGTGGCGCCGCTGCTGGCCAAGGCGATCCAGTCGATTCACGAGGACGGCTCGGTCAGTACGCTGTTTGTGTAGAGTGGCAGGTTACGTGAAGGATTTGAGCATGAGAAAAGATATTACAATTGCAGCGGAGCCGCGCACGCTTGCGCGGCAAGAATGAAGCGCGGCGGCTGCGCGTGAAGGGATCGGCTCCGGCGGTGGTGTACGGCGCGGGCGGCGATGCGGTCGCCGGTGGCGGTCAGCCCCAAGGAAATCTGACCAGGATCCTGCACAGCAAGACCGGCCACAACACGATTTTCAACCTGGCGGTGAAGGGCGGCGAAACTACGCCGGTCATGATCGTCGACTGGCAGAACGATCCCGATCAAGGAAACGCTGCTGCACGTCGACCTGAAGCGCATCGATCTGACCAAGCGGATTCGCGTGAAGGTTCCGGTGCACACCGTCGGGCGAGCCGAAGGGCGTGAAGCTCCAGGGCGGCCTGCACGAGCTGATCACCCGCGAAATCGAAATCGAGTGCCTGCCGGACGAAATTCCGGAGCAGTTCACGATCGATGTCAGCCGAGCTGATGATCGGCCAGAGCATTCGCGCCGGCGACATTCCGCTGGCCGGATCGATGAAGCTGGTGAGCCCGGCCGAGTCGGTGATTTCGCACGTGGTCGCGTGAAGGCGGAAGCAGAGCCGGCGGCGGCTGGGCGAAGGCGCTGCGCCGGCGGCTGCGGCCGAGCCCGAAGTCATCAAGAAGGGCAAGAAGGAAGAGGAAGGCGCGGCACCGGCGGACGAGAAGAAGAAGAAAGAAGCAGGAACGTAGGGCACAGACCGATCCGGTTTGGTGTGGTCGTCAGTGTGCTACTGCAGATGTCGGACACGGATGCGAGTTTCTGATGGTCGGCCTGGGGAATCCGGGAGCGGAGTACGAAAATACGCCGCATAATCTGGGCTTCCTGGTGATCGACCGGCTGGCGGAATCGCACGCGATTCGGGTCAGCCGGAAAGAGAATATGTCGCTGGTGGGGCTGGGCGCGATCAGGGACAAGCGGGTGGCGCTGGCCAAGCCGCAGACGTATATGAATCTGAGCGGCCCGGCGGTGAAGGGGCTGCTCGAGCGGTACGAATTGAACGCCGGACCGCTTGATTGTGGTGTATGACGAGCTGGATCTGCCGTGGGGCACGCTGCGGATCAAGCCGAAAGGTTCGGCGGCGGGACACAAGGGGATGAAGAGCGTGATCGGCAGCCTTGGGGACCAGCGAGATTGCCCGGGTTCGCCTGGGAATCCATCCGGGACACCCGGTGAGATGGAGAAAAGTTTGTGCTCGCGCCGTTCAAGCGGGCACAGAAGCAGGAAGTGGAGGAGACGGTCGGCGCGCGGAGCGGCGGCCGTCGAATCCATACTCGCTGAGGGCGTCGAAAAGTCCATGGCGGTTTTTAACCGTCGCGCCCAAGGCTTAAATGAAGAGGAAGAATGAGAGTCTACGAAGAGTTGTTCATCGTCAAGCCGGACGCGCCGGAAGAAGAGGTCGACGGGTTTGTCGACCAGATCAAGCATCTGATCACCTCCGGCAAAGGCACGGTCGATAAAGCCGATAAGTGGGGCGTTCGCAAGCTGGCCTATCGCGTGTCGAAATACAACGAAGGCATGTACGTGCTGGTGCAGTTCTCGAGCACGCCGGAACTGGTGAAGGAAGTCGAGCGCCGCATGCGCGTGACCGACATGGTGATCAAGTTCATCACCGTGCGCATCGACGAGAAGATGAAGAAGATCGAGAAGCGCAAGAAGCAGCGCGATAAGCGCGCGGCGCGCCGGCCGGCTCCGCAAGCCGCGGCTCCGGCATTGCCGGCAGCGGCCGCCGGCCGCGCCGTGCCCGCTGAACATGCGGCCGCGCCGGGATTGCCGGGAGCGCCGGACCGGCAGCACCGGCAAGCTCGCAGCCTGCCGCGGAAGCCAGATGGAAGGAGCGAAGGAGTAAGTCATGGCGGAAACCAGAGGCGGAAGACCCATCAGCGGCTCGCAGCGGCCCACCGGCGGCGACAAGGCCATCGCGGGCAAGAAGCAATATTTCCGGCGCAAGAAACTGTGCCGGTTCTGCGTCGACAAAATCGACGATATCAATTACAAGGACGTGCGGCTGCTGAACTCCTTCATCAGCGAGCGCGGCAAGATCACGCCGCGGCGCATTTCCGGCGTCTGCGCGCCGCATCAGCGGCGGCTGGCGGAAGCCATCAAGCAGGCGCGGAATATCGCGCTGGTGCCCGTTCGCGACGTCGATTTAAGGAGTCGAACATGGAAGTCATTCTCAGAGAAGATATCGATAAGCTGGGCCAGCGCGGCCAGGTGGTGAAAGTCGCCGCGGGCTACGCGCGCAATTTTCTGCTGCCGCGGAGGCTGGCGGTGGCGGCCACCGAATCCAACAAGAAGATCGTGGAGCAGGAGCGGCAGGCGCATCTGCGCCGCGAAGCCAAGCTCGCAGGCCGACGCGCCGGAATCTGGCGAAGCTGATGAGCCGCGGTGGACGTGACCATCGCGCAGAAGGCCGGCGAGAACGATCAACTGTTCGGATCGGTGACCGCGAACGACATCGCGGTGGCGCTCGAAAAGCTCGGCTACACCATCGACCGCCGCAAGGTCCATCTGGACGAGCCGATCAAGACGCTGGGCGACTTCAAGGTGACCGTCAAGCTGCATCGCGAAGTCTCCGTCGAGATTCCGGTGCACGTCGTCAGAGAAGAATAGCGTAGTCGGCCAGTGGCCGCAGTCGAAGAGCTGCTGCAGCGAGCGGCGATCGGGCGCATCGGCGTCGACCGGCGGCTGATTCGCGCATCCTCGACCGCGGCGCAGACGCGGCCGCAGAGGTTCTCGCGTTCGCGCGAGCGCCGCACGAGAAGCATCGCATCGATCTCGATCCGCTGCTGGTCGATCTGTTCCGGCACTTCGCATACCGCCTGGAAGCGGCTCGATTTCTATCATCGACGTCGATCCGCCGCGCTCGCCGGACGACGTGCGACGACGAGCTGATCCAGGCGCTGCTGCCGTTCGGCGAGAGCGGCGGTCGAGCCGCTGCTCGAAGCTCTACGAAGAACTGGGCGAAGAGCAGGGCGCCGATGTCGCGTTTCTGCTGGCCGGTCTGCGCGTGCGCGATCCGCGCGTCTTCGCGCTGCTGCTCGATCGGCTGGAATTCGACGCCGCCGATGGCGCGTTCTGCCTGGGACTGTACGGCGATCCGGCGGCGCGGCCGGCGCTCGAAAAAATGCTGGCCGAGATTCCGGAAGAGGAAGTCGAGCTGCGGCGCGAACTCGCGCACGCCCTCGAAGCAACTGGACGCGCCGGAACCGCAGTACGAGCCGGAACCGTTCGACATTCTCGCCGAGTATCCCGAGCGCGAGCTGCCGTCGTTCGATGTTCTCACCGGAGCGCGAACGTCTCGATTTGCTCGAGTCCGCCGGACGCACGACGTGCGCGCCGGCGCGGCGCACAGTTTCTTCAACGCCGATCTGAACCCGAAGGCGCGCGCGGCGCTGTTCGAGGTCGGCGCAGATCCGATCCGGACGCCATCGGTTCGCGGCGCGAGCCTGGGAGTCGCTGGCCGACGCGACCACCGAACGTCGCCGATCCGCGAGGCGATGCTCGCGATTCTGAACGACGATCCTCGCCCGACCGGTGGACGAGCGCGGCGGCGCGGCCGTGGGGCTTTACGGCGTCGCCGATCGGGACGATGTTCGGCGCGGGCATCGAAGCGCTCTACGAAGATGGGCGGGCCGCGCGCGCGCGAAGGCGCTCGAAGCCATGTGGCGCTCGCTGTGGAAGCCGTACGCCAAGTATTTCCCGCCGCATCTGGACGACACCGATCCGGAGATTCGTGCGCGAAGCGCTTGCGCGGCGCGGGATATTTCCGAGCTCACCGGCTACGCCGACAAAATCGCCAGCTATCTTCGACCGCGACGAGCCCTATCGATCGATCTTCGCGAAGACGCGCTGTTCGCCTACGCGCTGGCCATGCCGGGCGAGACCACGCGCGGCCGCGTCGCGGCATGCTGCGCAAAGATCGACACCTGGCCCAGCTCACCGTGTCTGAAACGAATTGGTCGAGTTTGCTCTCGACGAACGCCTTCGCTTGAGTGGCCTTCGACCCTGGTTCGATACCGGGCTGCGCACTGATCACGGACATCGCGATCACGATCACCATCATCACGACCATCACGACCACGAGCTGCACGATCACGAGCATCACGATCATCACGATCGCCGAACCGCGTCGGCGCCGCAAACCCGGCCGCAACGATCCCTGTCCCTGCGGCAGCGGGAAAAAATACAAGAAATGCTGCGGTAAGTGACCAGCCATTTAAGGAAGTGCGGCAATTCATGGCGCCATTTATTCTGGCTCCTGACTCCCGACTCCTGTATCCTTGTTTAGATGTCCATTTTTCGGGAGAATGTTCTGGCCGGCAAGACCGCGTTTGTCACCGGCGGCGGCAGCGGCATCGGGCAGCGGATGGCGGAGCGGTTCGCCGAGCATGGCGCGAAAGTGATGCTGGTGGGGCGCAAACAGGAAAAGCTGGATGCGGCCGCGGCGGCGATTCGCGCCGCGGCGGCATCGCCGCCACTCATGCCGACCGATGTCCGCGATTATGCCGGGTGTCGAGGCCGCGCTTCAAATCGACTCGCGACCAGTTCGGCGAGATCGACATTCTGGTATGCGGAGCCGCGGGGAATTTTCCGGCGCCGGTGATGGGCATGTCGGCGAACGGATTTAAAGCCGTTATCGATATCGATCTGATCGGCACGTTCAACACCTGCCGCGCCGCTTACGAACATCTGCGCAAGCCGGGCGCTTCGGTGCATCGCGATCTCGGCCAGCTTCGCGATGCAGCCGGTCGCGCTTGCAAGCCCACGTCGGGGCAGGGAAGGCGGGCATCGACGTTCTGATCAAGACCCTGGCGATCGAGTGGGGACCCGCCGGGGTCCGCTGCAACTGCATCACGCCGGGCCCGACTGACGACACCGAAGGCATGCGCCGGCTGGCGCCCACCGAGCAGGCTCGCCGCATGCACACCGCGCGGCGTTCCCTTGCGCCGTTTCGGCACCAAGGATGAGCTGGCCGATCTCGCGCTGTTCCTTTCCTCCGATGCGGCAAGCTATATCACTGGCGGCGTGTATGTATGCGACGGCGGATCGTCCCTGGCGCGATCGCGGCCTTTCGCTGGACGGGCCTGGAATGAGCACGCAACCTGGCGATTCCAGGCCGAAACCCACTCTGCTCCGGCAGCTTGGCGTGGTCAGCGCGACCGCGCTGGTGATCTCGAGCATGATCGGCACGGGCATCTTCACCACCACTGGGTTTCTCGCCGGCGATCTGGGCTCGCCCAGACGTGGTGCTTGTGGATCTGGGTCGTCGGCGCGATCTGCGCGCTGCTCGGCGCGCTGTGCTATTCCGAGCTCGGGATGAATCTGCCCAGTTCCGGCGGCGAATACGTCTATCTCACGCGCGCCTACGGCCCCACCTGGGGATTCATGACCGGATGGGTCTCGTTTTTCGCTGGATTCTCCGCGCCGATTGCGGCAGCGGCACTGGCGTTCGCCGATTATCTGGGTCATGTGTGCAAGGCTTGCGCGGAGGAAAAACCGCACGTCCTGTTCGGCTCGGGCGATTGGACCCTCGCAGTTCGGCAAGCAGCAGATGTTCGCCTGCGGGCTGGTGCGTTCTGCTCACGATTCTGAATCTGTTCGGCGTGCAGCGCTCGGCGCGCGTGCAAAACGTGCTGACGGCGGCGAAGGTGATCATCCTGCTGGCGTTCATCGCGCTGGCGTTCGGGTGGGGCACGGAAGCTGGCAGAATTTTTCGATGCACGCCGTGCGCACCTCCACCAATCCCCTGTCCGGAGCAGTTCGCTATCAGCCTGTTTTACATCTATCTCTCTTATAGCGGATGGAACGCGGCGACCTACGTCGCCGAGGAATTGCGCCATCCCGCGCGTACTTTCCGATCGCGCTGGCCGTGGGGACCGCCCTGGTCGCGGCGCTGTATCTGGTGCTGAATGTCGTATTCATTTACGCGGCGCCGCTGGAAGGAATTTGAAAGGCGAAGTGGCGGTGGGCGCGCTGGCGGCCTCGCATCTGTTCGGCTCGAACGTCGGGGGAATCTTCGCCGCGCTGATGGCCTTGTCGCTGATGGCGACGGTGAACGCGCAAGTCATCACCGGACCTCGCGTGTATTACGCGATGGCGAAGAACGGGGCGTTTCTCTCGCTCGGCGGCGAAGGTGCATCCGAAGTGGCACACGCCGTGGGTCGCGATTCTTGCGCAGGGCATCTGCACCATGCTGATGACCATGACTCCGTTCCCGCAACTGGTGAAGTACATCGGATTCACGCTGAGCTTCTTCACCGCGATGGGCGTCGCGTCGCTGTTCTATTTCCGACGCCAGCCGGGATGGAAGAAGCTTGCATGGTCAGCTTCGCTGGCCGCTGCTTCCGGTCCTGTTTCTGATTCCGGAAGCCTGGATGGTGATCCTGGGACATGCAGATTGAAGCCGTTCATTTCGCTGGCGGCGGTGGTCACCATGGTCACGGGCGCTTTGGTTTACCACTGGACTCTTCGTTCTCGCGTGCCCGAAAGTCCGGCCATCGAAACCTATTGAAAGACGTTTATGCTGGATTATGGAATCCGGCATCACCAAACGGATCGTGGCGGAAAGCGGCATTCCCCGGCTATTTACGGCGCTGGCTGAGGAGCTTTCGCCTTCCGATCTTCAATCGCTACTTCTGAATGTTTATCAGACCCGCACGCGCGCGCTGAAAGAATCGGCGCCGAAGGTGCTGGCGCGGCGCGAGCAGTCGCCGCTGTTTGCGCCATCTTCCGTGGACGCGCGTCTGCTGCTCAGGTTCGACCGAGTTGCCTTCGAGGTCGCTGCGGATTTCGAAGCTGTCGAATTGTCGCCGGTGAGCCCGATCGGGACGAGTTATGTGTTGGGTGGAATCGATCAGAACAACGTGCTTACTACGATTCGCAACGCCGAGGTCGCTGGAGACTCGACCTCGGCGATGGCGATCGAGTGCGCGCAGCGCCGCCGCCGCCAACGCGGCGCGCCGGTTCGATTAGCCAGCAGCCAGCGTGTGACCCGCATGCAGCCGTTCGATGTTCCCGGATACTCGCCGCATTTCCGTCTGTTCGCGCTGGTGTCGGCGGGTCGTGATAGGGGTTCGAATCAGTTCGAGATTCAACATCTCGGCGAACATATCCGTTTCTACTTGCAGTTTTTTCGGGCGTTAAATCGCGAGGGCTTCAGTTTGCGCGATCCGGTGGTGGAGCTATCGGATCTCGCCGCGTCCGAGTCTCTCCTGTACGCGGCCGGTGTGAGCCGTGAAGAAGTGCGGCAGATGGTGCGCGCGCATCGTCCTGGCAGCTCCGGTCGATTTCTTGCGGAGCGGGGAATCGAGCTCCCAACCGATGCGCCGTTCCCGGCTGCGTTCGAAGAGCGGCTGATCGGCCCGCTGCGCGCCGAGTTTCCCGAAGCTTCGTTTGGCTACAATCTGGCGAGATTGGAGGGTTTGGGCTACTATACAGGCCTGTGTCTGAGAATCTCGCCGGCCACGCGCGAGGGAGTGAATCACGCGATCGTCGATGGAGGTTTTACAGATTGGACCGCTCGCCTCCTTGAAGACCGGAAAGAGCGGCTCCTCACCAGCGGAATCGGCACGGAGTATGCGTGCCGGACCTATCGGGCATAAGTTTCGTATCGTATAATGTGTGCAGTTGGCGCTATCGTCTAACGGTTAGGACGGAGCCCTCTCAAGGCTTAAATACGGGTTCGATTCCCGTTAGCGCTACCAAGTTTTCATAGAGTTACGAGCCGCAGGGCAGCACAGGGCAGCACGCGCAAAAATTGCCATTGACAGCGAGCCTTTTTTCCCCGAAATCACGCCTCGGTGCGGCGCGCCGGCTTTCGGATGCGCCTTTTCCTCGTGATACCTCTTCGCGCCTGTGATCCGCATCCGAGGTGATTACCCTGGGCCGCCTGCATGCGAGGAATTGCAGCGGAGTCAGGGTAGGTGCTTCACGGGCGCTCGTCTCGCTCTCCTGCGTTCTCGGCCCTTTCTGATTCAGCAGCTGAACTCGACTTTTCAAAAACGCTAATGAACTCATTGACTGTGCGGCGCTCCCTTTCTGTCAGAGCGGCCTTGTCTAACTGCGATGTTGCAGCCGATACATCGATTGGATCCGCCACGTATCGAAGGTCTTCGTACTTCCGCTGATTAAAACTGTTCGATGGCGGCGCAAAGATGAATTGAGATATCAGAAGGGACACTGCCACTTGTGGATCGTTCGCCATCAGGCTTTTTGTGTACGCTTGAACCGTGGCGCACCCGGCCGTCTTGGACCATTGAAGTAGAAGGAGCGCAAAATCTTGAGGGTAAACTTGGACCAAGGACTCCCCTGTCGCCACCTCGGCGGCCATTCTCTCCGAAAAGGGTCCATCGAGTCGGCTATAAGCTTCCTTTGTCAGAAGTGCGCTCCCGAAATCGTTCTCGCGTGGACCAAGAGCGAGGAAGCATGTGTGCGCCAGGGGGAGAGGTGTGGCTTCTTGAATCAGCTGGTAAGAGATTGTAAGACGCGCTGCTTCGTTGGGAATCCGCTCGAGGAACTCGCGGATGAGCAAGGCCGTCCGGTGAAGAGGACTGGCATAGCCTAACAGCTGCTCCGGTCTCGGTAGTGCGTCTCCATTTCTTGCAAATAGTAACGCGAACTTTTCAGCAGCATCTTTATCCAACTGGTCAGCGCGAACTGAAAGCTTGTAAAGTAGATTGTCCCAGTGAGCTGCGTCGAGGAAGCCCTGCAAACGCGCGGAAGCCGTCTCGATCGGTTCAGTTTTGACAGCACGAATCAACTCCTCGATCGACTTGTCCGACACATCGCCTTCGGGGACAGAGAGAGTTAAGTATCGCTTCAGGTAATCTTCCGAAGCCACTCTCTGCCCTTTTGGCCACCAATCGGAAGACGAGCCGAACTTCTTGCTTCCGAGTAAAGTCTTGACCTGAGGAAACAACTCGAAAAGGAGCCGTTGCGCCCTTGCTCCGCGTGCCGGATCGAGTTCATCTATGGCTGCACGAACAACGTTGAATGACTCACTCTCCTGACGGAAGTGTAATTCATCGTAAGCTCCCGTGAATGCGTGCGGAGTTCTACGGATTGAAGCAAATAGTATCGGATAAAAAATCTTCATGGCTTCGAGGAGAAGCACATCAAGAGGATGTACCTCGCCCTCCAGCAGGGGCATCGTGAACGCCAGCGTATTGGCGTACCGCTTCGCATCGCGCGGAGTGCACAGTTCAGGAGCGATGTAGACATAGAATTTCGTCAAAAACTCACTTCTGACTCCATCGTCCAAGCGGACGTGCGCAGCTCCAAGCGCACGCCAGACGTGCTCAAGACAGAAATCTCGCAAAGCCTTGGGGTCTGCCGCGGGAAGGTTGAGAGGGACTTGGATGAGTTTTTCCAAATACTTTCGTCCCGCTTCCGCGTCACCGCCATAAGAATCCGCCTGCTCTTGCCCCCTGGGCTGAGACAAACCGTTAAGACACAGTTCGCCGTTCGCTGAAAAGATCTCGACCGGCAAGACGACATTACAGCATACTGGTGACCGGCTGGTGAAGCGGAGGCGGGCTCTGCTGGAGAGCAACCCGCCAAGGAATAACCAGCCGGAAACTCATCCAGACGATGAGCGGGGGCGTTGGCCGCAAGGCGGGCGCCCTCATCGGATGGAAAGATTTCCGGATGCCTCAGAAAACTCATACAGAAAGCTGCCGCGAAGCGGCATCCTTGTGGTGCTGCGCTTCGAACTCGGCCGGCGGCAAGTAGCCGAGCGCCGAGTGCAGCCTTTTTTGGTTGTAGACTTTCTCCAGGAACTCGGCGATGCAAGCACGCGCCTCGGCCAAGTCCCGGTATTCGTTGCGATGGACCTCTTCGTACTTCAAGGTCTTCATGAACGACTCGCAGGCTGCGTTGTCCCATGGGTTGCCCTTGCGCGACATACTGATGTCGATGCCGTTGGTTTTCAGCAAGTCCGTATAGTCGTTGCTGGCGTACTGGGAGCCGCGATCGGAATGATGGACCAGCCCGGCCTGGACGATGCGGCGCGATAACGCCATGCCTAGCGCGGTCAGGGTAAGTTGGTCTTCCATCGTCCGCTCCAGAGCCCAGCCGATCACGCGGCGCGAGTAGGCGTCCAGGATCACTGCCAGGAACACGAACTCGTCGCGCAGCCGGATATAGGTGATATCGGCCCTCCACAGCTGATCGGGTGCGGTGAGGATCAGGCCCTCAGCCAGGTTCGGGTAGATCCTGCGTGTGTGGTTGGAATCGGTAGTCACCACGAACTTCCGCTTCCGTATGCACAGCAAGTTGTCCTCGCGCATCAGCCGGTACACCAGCTTGGGATTCACGGTCCAGCCCTGATGGCGCAGTTCGGCTGTGATCCGCGGCCGGCCGTAGCAGGGCCATTCCAGCGCGATCCGCTGGATGTCGTCGCGCAGATCCATGTGGGGGTCCGGCCCCGGCTCGGCGTTTTCGCCGAAGCGATAGAAGCCGCACCGGGAAACCCGGCCCAGCTCCACCATGCGTTCGATGGTCAGTCCCTGGCCGGCCTTCACTTCTTCTTGGACCTTCCGGTAGACCGCGGATTTCCAGTCACTGCCTGCAGCATCCGCTGTTCCTCGATGCGCTGCAAACAGCCCTTCAAAAAATCAATCTCCAGAGCCTGCTGGCCGATCTTACGCTCCAGCTCCGCAATGCGTCCCTCGGCCCAGCGTTGCTTCCCGTGGCCCGGAAACGCGTTACCTGCACCGGTCCGGAACTCCCGCCGCCAGCGGTGCAGCACGTTGGGGTTGACCTCCAACGCCCGAGCCGCCTCCCCGATGGAAACCCCCTGCTCTAGCCGCCGCACGGCGGCCAGCTTGAACTCCTTCGTGAACATCCTTCTCGACAATCCCATGACTCAATTCTCCTTTGAATGGATTTTGAGTCTTAACTGGTTGTCTCAAAACTGGGGGCAAGTCCAGCCAGCGCGTCCGCAACCATCCCCTGATCGAAGGCAAGCACGTACGACGTGAACGGGAAGTCTGCCGTCAACTTAACTAATCTGAACACGGCATGAATTTCGGTTTTGTCCAGTCGGTCGATATCATCGATTAGGACCACGATCCGCGTTCGTTGTTGGATCAATCGTTTCTCGAGTCGCTCTTTAAGTTGATCGAGGCTCGCGTAGCCAAGCGCGGTGCCCAGATCCTTGATCGCTTCGCCCGCCGACCATTTGATGCCGCCGGCTTCGATTGACGCTACTGATGCCAGTCCTCCGTACTCTCGCATCAGATTCCCGATCGCCTCCTTTCCCGTAGTCAAGGACTTCTCCAGCGAACTGGCGAGAATGTCGAAAAAACTACGCAGCAGCGCTGCCTCGTCGATAAATCGCCACGGATTGAACCGCACGCATACGACTCCCGGAGAATGTCGCAATGCCGCTGCGATATATTCAAGTACTGTGGTTTTGCCTTCACCCCAGACGCCGTTTATCGCGACAGTCAGACTTGAAGAGTCGTCGCCGTCCGCAAGGGTTGCCGCAACTCTCTCCGCAAAGTGGAAACGGCGAAAACGATCGGCGCCAGGATCGTTCAGGGGCACATCCGATTGGTAAATGACCTTTTCCTCGGGTACCGCAGTTACCGGATCCGAGCTAGCGTTCGGCGCTGGCTCCGTTGACATCGGATCGGCGGTTGGAAATTCCAAGCGCTTAGAGCCAAACAGCCGCTGAAGAAATTTCGGCATCATAGCTTTCGAAGCAGTCGCGCTACGGTCATCGGTTGCGCTTTCGTCGGAGTCTCCTCAACGCGAGGATTTTATCGCACAATGAAGGCCGCGGGCGAAAGATCAGGCATGCGCCAGAATCGCGGGAAACAGGCGCGTGGCGGAATGTTCCAGCGCGTGATCGCATGATTCCGATGGGCGCGCTCTCGGAGTCCTCCATCGTCGGATCGTCTCCGCAATGCTCATCGAGCAGGCGCCGTACCGCGATTCCGATTCGAATATCCGAGAATGCAACCGGCGCCGGTCGATCAAGGCTGAGCTTCAACACCGGCGGCATCATCGTACGAGTGAGGTTGGCGAGTGGCTTCGGAGGGTCGTGCTGGGGCTACTACCAATACCACGCTGTGCCCGGCAACACGAGCCAGTTACGCGGTTTCCGGCGCCGCGTATGCCGACTGTGGCGGAGCATTTTGGTTCGTCGCAGTCAACGCGCGCAGGTGCGATGAGAGCGTCTTTCCGCATTGTTGGACCGGTGGATTCCCCAGCCCCGAGTTCTGCATCCTTTTCCCGACAAGCGCTTCGACGCTCGTCATCATCCTCGGTAAGAGCCGTATGCGTAAACGCGCTCGTACGGATCTGTGCGGGGGCGATCAGCGATGGTCGTCCCTACCGCGACAGTTAACCCGCGGGCGTCGCTCCCGCGAATCGAATCGCGCTGCGCGTTGCCGATAATGGCAATTGTCAGGCAGCTAACGGGGCTCGCTCCCAAGAGTCCGACATGACGACAAACCGTCAACTTGGATGCCCGTGAGCGGCGTTTCAGGGGATCAATGGTCCATGCTTCCGCATGAACACCTCAGCTTTCTCCGAGTAGCGCGTGATTCAGGACTAGCTTAGCTAACGGCCAGCATGGATCACCTTCTGCGGACGGTTCGCCGCCAGCTGGAGGCCCAATGATAAAATCGCAAGAAGTTTTTTCGGAGCTGATACGTCAAGGGAGGACAATCGTGGATAACTTCATGACAATCCGGAACCGGCACACCGGAGAGATCCTGCGGCTGAGCCGAGTGCGCGACGCCCAGGGCCAAATCGTTTTGAACCTCGATGGGTCCCTGCCGCCACGAGCGAGCGGCCCGCCTCTTCACGTGCATTTCCATCAACGGGAGGAGGGCAAGGTGAAAGCCGGAACACTCGGCGCCCAAGTCGGAAAAGAGAAGATCGTAGTGCCAGCCGGGGGGACCGCAGTCTTTGCCGCCGGCACTCGTCATAACTGGTGGAACGCGGGCGACGATCTCTTGGAGTTCAGCGGCCAGGCAATTCCGGCGGTCGACTTGGATCGCTACCTCCAGGGGGTGTTTGCGGTGGTCAACGCCAGCCCGAACGGTCGGCCATCGATCTTCTATATAGCCCACGTGCTGTGGCGCCATCGCAACTCACAGTTGATTGCGACTCCGCCCCAAGCCATTCAGCGCATCGTTTTCCCTGTCATTCTGTTCATCGGGCGCGTCCTGGGCAAATACCGCGGATCGAGTTGGCCCGGTTCACCCGAGTCGTGTCCCGGTGCGCCGCTTGTGGACGCCGCGAACGTCTAGGAGTGCGCTGCCGCGCCGCGCGAATTTTCAATAAAAGCGCCGTTCTTGAGGTAGGTTGACGGGATAGCGTCCGAATGGTCGGCGATCCGTACGGAGGTCGAGCAGAGGTGACGCCGAGAGCGCTCTATCCGGGTTGCGCGTCATCCGTCCACCATCCAATCCACTGCAAAACTAAGTGGGATAAGATCAATCACCGCCTATGGCCATTGCCTCTGGCTGGAGGCCTGCTATTATTTTCGGAGGCCGGGAACGGGCCGTGGAGGTTCCATTAAATGCGGGTCTGTGCGCCACACGGTTTCTGCGTTTGGACCGCGCCACTCGACCTGAATGCGGAAGCTTAGAGTGGGAAAATCCAGCTTACCCATGTAGTGTGCGGGCGAATCTGGATCGCGAGAGAGGGTGAGAGATTGAACAGGATTGCCGGCGGCATCGACCAAGCGGAACACCGGATCGGCAATCGATTCGTCGAGCCAAATCGAGAGCGTGTTGCCCTTGAGATCAACGGCGGCGAGCGGTGCCTTGGAATTCGCCTCCACTGCGACAGAGTAAGGACCCATTCCGACGAGCCGCAATGTCCAGGAACCGGCCTGTGGCTTGCGCACTGTCGAAATCCGGCCGGCCCGGAACCACGTGTCTTCGACTCCAGGAATCTTCGCTTCGACCGCTGAACGCTGAGGATCGTACAGGAAGATCGTCTGCATGCATTGCAGCGAGGCCACGACGAAAAGGCTTTCCACGCTGGAATCCACCCAGAACGGTATGTCGACGTAGGAATCAGTTTCCCCGGAGGCGCGGACAATCGTAGCCTTGTGCCTACCATCACCCATCGCGAGCGTCGCCGATACTCTCGCTTCGGACCGGTCGAGCAAGAGTAGATGGCCGCCGGTCGCCTCAGCGGCGCGGGCGTAGGCGGGGTCGAACGAACGTTCTTTTCCTGCACAAGGCCAGCCTGCCTGATAGTGGGGTTGTTGCGGCGCGCTCTGGGTTTGCGAGGATTGTCCGAAGACAAACGGGCTGACGGCACTGACCGCCGTCCACAGAAGAAAACTTACCCGCATGTGCATAGATCGGCAAGGCGATGCCCGGCCGTTAGGCTAAGCTTCGTCCGAGGAGTCTGGATTGCTTCCGAGTGGTCGGCTACTCGGAGAAAGCTCGATCCAGATTCTCCCGTGAAATGCTTATCCGGCCACTTGGCCGGGAAACGGCCATTCCGCTGAAGTAACGCGCCAGGCAGACGTCGATAATGAGCCACATCAGGCTCGATTTTTCGCATTGCTGACGGCACGTCTGGCCGCGCGGAAGCCCGTCAAGTTCGGAATGCGAAGGCGTTCGAGCTCGATTACGATTACTTCCGGATGCGCCGTCATTTCAGCAGCGGTTCACTCTGCCGACACTAGGAATGAGGATGTTGGCCGACCCGACATCGGGAATCTCGCTGCGTCTTAATGCTTTGCTTTGCTTCCCACATCGGGTCGGGGGTCGGACACAAAGCCCACACGGTTGGGCATCTTCACCTTTGGCAGAGTCTTGGCATCCACGACTTGATCATTTCCGATGATGCCATTCAAGTTCAGAATATATGCCACGACCGCGTAGACCTCCGTCGGCTTCAGTAGACCTGGCTGATCGAACGGCATCGCTCGATTGATGTAATCCCACAACGTCGTCGCATAGGGCCAATAGCTGCCCAGCGTCTTGAGCGGTTTCGCCGTGCGAGTTTGCCTTGACCGCCCACCAGCCTCGGCCCCACCGCTCCCTCCGCCTCTATACCATCCTGAGAGGTATCCGCGAACTTAAGGTCAAGGCGGCTCCGCCAGCCGTGCGGCAGTTTGCAGCTGTCTGGAGCACTTGTCCGCCCCAGGGCGCGCCCGACACGACTAACCAGGTGTCAGAGGAATGCGATTTGTTACTCAAGCCGGACGTTCGCTGAGAGTCAGCGGTAGCATTCGCAGGGAAACACGTCGCGTCAAATATTGCCCGGCGGCGGCAATGCCCACAAGCGCCGATCTGGCGCGAGCAGCGCCGACAATGAGAGCCGGGACGCGTTGTATCTTCTCGGCGGCGCGGCGCTGGTGGTGTTCGGCGCTGGATCGATGCTGTCCACGCCGATGGTGCGGAAATGCTGGGCGGAGTCGGCATCGGCAATCTGATTTCGGCAGCGGGTCCCCATTTTGAAAAATACATGAAACTGCGAGGCATGTGATTGCTTGCTTGAAGAGGTTCAAGGCTATGGATTGGGAGATCACCTGGAGGGCTTGTCGCGTGGCCACTACAGCTGCTTTAGCAGGCCGAGCATCGAC
>CAVTSS010000018.1:0-325158 GCA_963737495.1 Terriglobia bacterium | reverse complement strand
ACTGGGTAAAGATCGGCTCGGCAACGTACTCCTGCCTCGAAGATTCGCTGAACAGCGCGGGCGTTGCCAACAATATCGCCGGCCAGATCAACGCCTCCGATCCCAATTGCTCATGCACCACGGGAGGTGCCTACGGCAACGAGATCTTCATTTCGCTGAGGTCCGGTAAGTACGGCCCCGTCGCAGTGTCTAGCTCTGACGGCTCTGGGGGCGCCACGCTGTCGAACTACCAGCACTGGGTGAAGATCGGCAGCGTCACGTATTCCTGCTACGAAGGATCGCTGAACAGCGCGCAGATAGCGGCAAACGTCGAGGCGCAGATCAATGCTTCCGACCCAAACTGCACGGCCACGGTCGGAGGTCAGTACAACAACGAGATCCTCATTACGCTGAAGACTGGCGTCGCGGGGCCAGTTGCGGTGTCGAGTTCGGATGGCTCCGCGGCTGCGTCGCTGACTCCAGGCACGGATGCCGCGACGATCCTGAATAACATCGCCAGCCAAATCAACGGAACGAACTGGGTGCTGAACGGCCCCGCCGTGCTCAGCGCCGCCGTGGTGTTGCCGAACCAGTTGGTGTCACGGCCGCGCCGGGCGCCGACGGCAACATGGTCGCGTTCTACCAGACCGACAACAACAGCAGCAGCCGGCTGTACTTCACCGCGAGCAACTGGAACCTGTCGGGCGGTTCGTCGGACAACGTCTCATGGCACGTCACATCGATTTCACGACCCTCGGCTGGAACAGTGTGGACAAGATCTGGTGGACCATCGCTCCAGCGCTCCCCAACAGCCAGGCATACCAGTCAACCGAGTGGCAGATGGTCGTCACCAACTGGACAGTGACCAGCAGCCCGGCGTCCAAGCGCGCGCTTAAAGTGGCCGGGCCTGGGTCGGTCCGGATTGAAGAAGACAGCACGTGGGTCAGCACCTCCGGATACTGGGAAGCCGCCCCCGGCAACGACCCCGTGAATGGCGCGTTCGCCTTCTGGAGCCAGGGACGGGCGATCCGGGCGGCGGCTGCCAGCGCCAGCGTGACAATCGAGACGCACTGCCAGTACACGCACGCCATCTACGTCGGCACGCGCCTCGATACCACCTGCGGCATCGTAACCGCAACGCTCGACGGCGGCGCGCCCGTGATGCTCGACTGCTACTATCCCGCAGCCAGCACCTCGCAGACGCGGCGGTTGCTCTTCTCCGGCGTCGCGGCAGGCCAGCACAAGGTAGTGATCACGCTCTCGGGCAACAAGAACACATCGAGCCAAGGCTGGTATTTCTATTTCGACTTCCTCGAATGCGCCGTGGCGAGCGACGTTCCCGATCCGGTCTCGACGACTACCGCCGTAGCTGTGGCCACCGACTTTGACACGGACAACACTTACAAGCTGTCACCGCAAAGGCTGGTCTGGAATATTCAGAAGCTCGGGCTGATGGGCGAGATCGACCACTACTGCGGCGTCTTCTGGTGGAAGCAATCGGTCGCGTCAAATTCGTCCTACCCGCAATGCACAGTCGCGTTCTCCGGCAACTGGAACGATCAGGATGTCGTTTGGCTTCACGTTGGTGGCTCAGCCATCGGCAAAACGGTGTTCGGCGGGCAGGACGGCAACAACACTATCGCCCGGCACTTCGCCAATTTCATCAATGCCATCTTCGACGGTGCCTGGGCTTCGGCCACCGGCAGCGTCCTGACGATCACCGCGCATTCGTTTTCCAGCGTCTGGCAATTTCACGTGTACACGGAACTGCCCGCGTCCAACACCGGCACCGGCCACGCCACGGTGACAGGCGACCTACAGGGCGGAACCTACGGTGTGAAATGGGTGATTGATCCGACCCAGACGCCGGTGCTCAACCGCGCATTCCGCGACTGGAACACGGATTTCTTCGCCTCCTCAAGGCGAACAGCATGAACGTGCGTTTGCTCGTTCTCGCAGGAGTTGGTGCAGCCGCCGGACAATCCGGCCGGTGGCGCGGTGTGGGTTCAACGCTTCCCCGACGGCACGGCGGTGGAAACGGCCACCGGATTCGGGACGCTGAATAGTTCGCAAATCGCGTTCAGTTCGGGGCCGCAGAACTACCTGGGGCAGGCCCTCGCCGCGATGGCGGGTCTGATGTTGGCGGCGGGACTCACGCCGAAGCTCCAGTTTGGTGAAATCCTCTGGTGGTTCCAGGCGAACGCTTCCGGCATGGCGTTCTACGATGCTGACACGCAGGCCGCGGCGCAGTCGGCGCTCGGCCGCGCGCTGGCCACTTTTCACACGCCGAACGACGATCCGTCGCTCAACAGCTACGCCGACGCGAACTTCCTGCGGACGCGCCTGTACAACTACGTGGCCGCGATCCAGAGCTACGTCCTATCGCAGTGCGCGTCGGCCATCTTCGAACTGCTGTGGCCGATGGACGTAAACGACCCGGACAACTGCAAGCTGCTGCGGTACATCAACCTGCCGTCGCAGTGGACGACGCGCTCGGGCTCCGGCTTCGACACGTTCCTCATCGAGGGCTACCAGTATCCGGGCATCAACCACAACCTGGATCAGGCAAGCCGATGCGCGCAGTATCCGTGGAAGGAACTCGCCTGGGACCAGGCCCACTGCCGTTACCTGATGGGCCTCTACTACGGCACGTGGCCGTGGATGCGGGAGTTCGTGAACGCCAGCCGTCTCGGGCTCCCGGCCATCAAGCTCTGGGCTTACGACCACCTCTGCCTGTTCGGATGGCCGGTACCCCTGCCCACGAGCGACGACCGCTCGTTTATCTACTGAGGTTGGCAACTGGTAGCCGAAGGGCACGCTCACGACATTGGCTTCCGCGAGTCGGCTTTCGACGTGCGCACGGAGATCATCCACAATATCAACAGTTTACGGGCTGATGTCCCAGCGGCGACAAAGGCCGTCAAATTTCAACGTGGCTGTAAACATTAGCGTGGCCTGTTAAAAATCTACAAGTCGTAAAATTTTTGGCATCAATGTCCGATTGGGTGTATAGTGGAAATGATGAGCTTGGACTTCGAACCCTGGACCCGATACGCCCCCCTCACGCAGGAACGCCTCTCGGTCATCGCGACCGCCATCCGTGACGTTCGGCATGGGACAGTGCTTCTCCACGAGGCTGATAATGGCGACAGCGAATGGAGCCTTGGCTGCCGTGTCTACTCCCGGACGTGCCATCGAATTCGCTTGGCGGCCCAGCGGTGCGATTGGCTGGCGATTCTGGAAGACGAAAAGCCCCTGCGGTTCGCCTTTGCGATTGGTTCGATACCGTTTCGGTTTTATCGCGGCGATGCTGACGATCCGCCAAGCCGATACTTGATGACGACTTATGCCGGCTTCACCAGCAGCAGCTTGCGTTAGAGCTTGGCATTGTAATTCCGACAGATCAGATTCTTCGTCTTGCGGTGGAGACGGACGCGAAGCGGCAGGTGTCGAGCGTCATTCTGGTCGAGATGGACCAAAGTGGCAATCTCACGGGGACGTACAGCATCCCGTTCGACATCCAGCCGACCAACGTCGTCCCGCTCCAATCTGTAAGGGCGTCGATCTGCCACCACTGACTCTCAAGCCTTTAATGAAGGACGACGAGGAGAAGCGCGAGAAGCGCGATGCCGGTGCAAAGTGAAGTCTTTATCGGGGAACGACTACAAGTTGCGCGCGAGTTTTCCGAGGCCTGACGCAGAAACAACTTGGTGATGCGGTTGCAGCCTCTCATGCACTGGTCTCTTTGTGTGAGACAGGCAAGAAAAAGGATCCGGCAAAGGATCTCGTCGAGGCGTACGGCTCCATTCTCGGCTTCGAGCCTCCCTTCTTCTACCGCCCACTTGAAGACGTGTTCCGTGAGGACGAATGCAGCTTCCGGCACAGACGGACCACGCCCGAAAAGCTCAAGGCCCAAATTCGCGCTCACGCGACTTTAGTCGGTATGGTTGTAGACCGGTTGCGGTCGCTCTTCAAGTTCCCTCCATTCAATGTGCCGCAGATGTCTGCTTCGAGCGTTGAGGAAATCGAATCCGCAGCCGAGCGCTGCCGCCTACATTGGAACCTCGAAGAGGACGGCCCCATTCTGCAACCTAGTCGGGCGCTGGAGCACGCCGGCGTCATCATCGTGCCCCACGTGGTCCAATCCACGAAGGTCGATGCATTTTCGCGCCACGGTCGAACAACCGTCATTTTCTTGAATCAAGCCATTCAGAGCACGTCGCGTTGGACCTTCGACATTGCCCACGAATGCGGGCATCTCGTAATGATCCCGGAATCCCACAGGCAGCATTGAAACTGAAGCTGAGGCTAACCGGTTTGCAAGCGCCTTCTTGCTTCCGCGCAAGGCGTTCGCTCGCGATTTCAGAATGAAGTCATTCTCGTGGGAACACGTGTTCGATCTCAAGCGGCTGGCGGGTGAGCGCTGCGGCAATCGTGAAGCGGGCCTATGATCTCGGCTTCTGGAGCAGTCGGTATCGGCAGGCTTTCAAGTACATGTCCGCAAAAGGTTGGAGAACCAGCGGGGAGCCAACGAGCCAGCATTTCAGCCGCCGGAACTTTTAGCCATGGCTTTGAACGCGCTTGGAACAAGGTTGATCTACGCTCGAAACGTTGTGTGGGGGAAAACGCTTGATTTCACCACGAAACCTTCCGAGACGTCACTGGCTTCTCCTGTGCCAGTTCCGAAGCCGAAGCCAATCGATGTAATCCCATTCCCCACGCCAGCTTGGAGTAGTCGACGATTCGACCGGCGACGATGGACGAACGGAGCCGTAGCCCAACCTCGATGTTCCTTTGCTGAGGGTCCGCGGAGTTCGCCGACGACACGAACAGATCGAATTCGTCAATCACCACGCATTTCGCGTGGAGCGCCGCGGCTTCTGGTTCGAGCGTCACCGACCGGGGATCATAGAAAACCTGGGGAGCGGGCGGCCACTGGGCCACTGGCTCGTCCGAAAGCGATGCACGAACTCACGCACCAATTCGGTGGGAGCCGATGTGTTGCCCTGTCGCCGTTGAATGTCCAGGAACAAACGCACGTCGAGATCGGGACGTTCCTGCATGCGGTCGGCCAGAGCCTGAAACACCCTCTGGCCTTGGTAGACCGCATAGCCTGCCACGAGGACCGATTGCTGAGCGTTCCGGAACAACTCGCCCACTACTACGCTCGTGGTCCGGTTGCCGCCGCTCTGCTCCGCCGCCCGTCGTCACCAAATCCACGACGTCATCGATTGGTGGCCGGTTCTCGTATCCCGTGCCAGCAACTCGAGCGCGCATGCGATTCCCGCAGGCGGCAATCCGGAAGCCGCCAGTTCCTGGAGTCCCGTCGAGACCTCGGCGGCTACAACGCCGTTCAACATGCGTTGGACGCTGGCTGGCGGATAGGGCGGGCACAGGTGCCCGGTTCTCAAGCCCGCAGCCAGGGCGCGTAGATCAGACGGCAGTAGACAGAGAATCGGATGATCCATCGCCAGTGACACTCTCCAGGAAGAACTCGGCACCCAGGTTCTGCACCGTCCGCACCACCAAGGCGCGGTCGAGGAAATCGTTCTGCTGCTCGCAACTGGTCTCCGAGATCAGCACGCAGCCGTGACACGCCGACCCGTGCAGAAAGCGGCGTTCGTGATCGCTGGATGCCTCATGTTGCGCGCACACCGGATCGTTCGAGCACAGCTCGCCCAGATCAAGCGCGCTCCGGACGGACTCGTAGATTCGGCGGCCCACCTGGACCAACCCGCCCAACGTGCCCTCCGCGTCCGAAGTCCCGGTGTAAAGCAGGACGCCGTACCCGACCTCCGGAATCGCGTAAATGCGCTCGCGGATCGAACTGGCCGGATAGCCGCACCCCAACGCCACCGCCGTGATCAGCAGGTGGGAGAAAGAGTGCAGCATCAGATATGGCAGGCCTGGGAACTGCGCGATTGGTGCCCTGGTGCTCTTTGCGCCACGCCTCGAATCCGGCTGCCAAGTTGGATGCCACGTTTCTGCACCGCAGTTCGCGCCAGCCATGACTGGATCGCTTGCGTTCTGAACTGAAGGAACACGCCTTCGCCTTTGTTCTCGAACGCCGGCAGCCAAGTGATCTCGCGGGCGAGGGACGCCCGCCGCACGCCGATGTCCAGTTCGCCCTCGATGTCGGGGGCGGCCGATTCGAACCGCGTAAAGCCCACCTGGGCCACGACCTCCCGCAGGCGATGAACCAGAACGATGCGTTCGATCGGGGCCATCCATGGCCGGTCCCATACTGACCGCGGAAGGGACCGTGCGTAAAACACGCCCTCCGGGCGATCCTCGCCGACTTCCTCCTTGGCCGTGACCAGGGTCTCCAGTTCGGCGACCTTCACCGACTTGTCCGGCTTCGCGCCGCCACCACGGCGCGCCTGAATCTCGGCGAAGACCTCCTCGTCACTGATCCCTTCCAGCGCGGCCTTGACCGGCGCTCGTCTGCGCTCATAGCGGAGTTGATCGAGGTCCTCGACGATATCGAGGAAGCTCCACGCCGCATCGACGGCCCTGCGCACGACTTCATCCCGCTCGGGAAGCGAAATCACGCTCATCAACTGCGGGAAGTATGCGTTCGATGCCGAGCGGATCAGCAACCGGCTCGGCTCGCCGCATGTCTCTTTCGTGAATGGTCCGAGCCAGGGCCGCGCGCCATCGCACAATCCGAGCGCGCGGTTCTGCAGCAGCGCTGCCTGCGCCATGCTGCGTTCCGCCTTGCCGCACTCGCACCGCACCCAGACCTCGGTCAAGTCACCGCTGGTGCCGCGCTCGTCGATGAACAACTGGCGCTGCTGCTTGAGGCAGTCCGAAGGTCCGTTATGCGCGAAGGCGTACCAGTCGATATCACCGATGTGGCCCGCGCGGCAGGCCCGCACGAATCGTACCGGAACCACTGGTCGCCGCTTCTTATCCCGGTCGATGAACTTCCCCCTCGTGAGCGCCTTCCGGTGCACCAGCAGCCGCGAACGAAAGCCTGCCGTTTGGCCCTCCTGATCCTGCGTGACAAACCATTCCGGGAACTGGAATCCGGTAATCCCGGTAGAAGGCGCCGTTGGATCGTCATCAGCCGGTGGCGGCGTCCTCAGATCCACCGTCGGCACGTCGAGCACCCGCGCCAATTTCTGACTGAGCCTTGGCTCCGAAACCGGCTTCCCCGCCCAGAGACCAGAAGTCCAGGCCGGCAACCAGGACGGAGTGGTTCGGCAGATCCATCATCGATCCCGGCCCGAACGTGGTCACGAGTTGGCTCTGCCGGATTTCTCCCTGGGGCTTATTTCCCTTCGTCATACCGTCTCCTCTTCGAGTTCGGCGTTCTCCAGGGTTCTGACCCAGATGTTCACTTCAGGCTCCACATCGCGCAACGACCGGTTGGCACGGAATTTCATGCGCGGATTATCCGCGGGCAGGTTCCTCACCTCGGGGCTGAGGAAATCGTAGAGCAGTTGTTTCGCGGCACCGGCTTCGGCGGGATTGTACTGCAGCCCCACTCCGTCCTTTTGATAGTCCTGCGCAACCTTCGCCCAGTCCTCCAGCAGATCGATGGCTCGCTCGCGCACCCGCTGCCGCAGCCGTTCCGCCTCGGCGGGCGGCAGGTCTGAGTGGCTGTAAGCCCGGTCAGCCAGCGTCTGGATGACGAACTCCAGCCGCGTGCGTTCGTTCAGGATCTCCATCGCGCCCCGTGGCGGCGTCATAGGCCGATGCCCTTGCCGAGCCAGACCCACGACCGTCGCCGCCAAGCCCTTATCCAGTGCGCGCGGTGAGAATGGCGTCACGCTGGTGGCTTCCACGCTGCGGTAAAACGTCTCGTGGTATGCCGCGAATCTTTCGTAGTGTGAGCGGTCGCGCGGCTTGTGCACGTTGAAGATCGTTACCACCAGACCGGGCCTGTCCGGATCGCGGCCGACACGGCTGGTGGCCTGGATGTACTCCGCGCTGGTCTTCGGCTGACCAAACACCACCATCAGCCCCAATCGCGTGATGTCCAGACCGACCGAGATCATGTTTGTGGCGATGGCCACATCCACGCGGCTCTTGTCCGAAAACAGGAGCGCCAGCCGTCGTTTGGCATCCGCCACATCGGATGTGTTCACGCGACTCGTCAGTTCCACTGGCTCGTAGCCGATCTGCCGGTCGTCAAATAGTCCCTCCGTCTCACCAACCCGTTTGCGGTTGGAATAACCCACGAGACGGTTCCGGATTTCGTCCTCAATCAACCGCCGCGCGCCGCCAAGTTCGCGCAGGCTGTTGTAGTAGCCGAGCAGGGTCATGTAAGGATCGGCGGGACTCAACGGCTCGCCTTTCTTCTTCAGACGCGAGTGCCACTTCAATCCGGCACCAAGCAACGCCAGGTAGACGCGCAGCATCGCCACCTTGGGGCTGCGCCCCTGAGCGGCGACGCCAACATAGAGCCGCGCGTTGCTTTCGCTGGAGGGAAGCGTCTCCGCGAAAAACGAATCGCGGCGGTCCGGACCGGGCGGCGGGAAGATGTCCACCAGGCGGCGATTGAAGAGCGCGCGAATCTGGCTCTCCGCGCGGCGCACCGTCGCCGTGGAAGCCACGATCTTCGGCCTCACAATGTGACCGTCCCGCTCGATGGCGCAGAGTTCGTCGAGCGCAGTCTCGTAGAGGCCCGCCATGGTGCCCAGCGGGCCCGAGATGAGGTGCAACTCGTCCTGGATGATCAGTTCCGGAGGCAGCAGCCGGCCATCGGGCAACTTCGCCCCCTGTGGCGAGTCGCATGGCCCATAAAACCCGCGCTTCTCGTCATAGCGCTCAACCCTGCCGAAGAACGCCCCCACGGGACCGGTCCACGGCAACGCCGCGAACTTGTCCACCGTGGCGATGATGAAGCAAGGCAGCCTCCGGTAGATCGGCTCGTCCACCGCCACGATGGGTAGCGGCAGACCGCGACCGAACTGACACTGCCGGTTCACGCACGAGACGCGCAGATCTTCGGGTTCATCCGAGTTCGGCAGCAAGCCTGAAGGAAAGGCCGTCGGTGAACTTCGTGCCGCACCAGGGACATTCCTCGAGCGGGATGGGCGATGGCTTGCGGTCGTCGTTCAGGAAGCGGATCGTTCGGGAGCGAGCCGATTCCTGATCGTTGTCGCCCTTGCGGCCCATCCGGTTCGGTGTGGCGGCACGCCCGACCCACAATCCGATCTCGAACGGCCAGTCGCCAAGCTTTACCGCGTCGCTCTGCCGCTCCAGTTCCAAGGCGCAAATCAGCGTCGCGGCGCGGCTCAGTTGATCGAGTGTCAGCAGCCTCAACGTGTAACGCATCAGCACGGTCAACCCCGCCGACCGGATTCCGGGATTACGCAGCCGACGCAGAACGAGGGTGAAAGCCGCCAGACCGAGATAGGCTTCCGTCTTACCACCGCCGGTTGGGAAGAACAGCAGGTCGACAATCCCGCGATCCGGGTGCCCTGGCTCCGCGATTCCTGGCAGGTTCATCAATATGAACGCCAACTGGAAAGGTCGCCATCCGGGTTGCACATCTTCGGGTCGCTTGCCCTGAATGACCCCAAGTCTTCGTCGCGCCGCTTCGGCCATCGTCTTATTAGCAAGCCGGAACGCTTCGAGGCACGTCGCATCGCCCAGCAGGTCGATACCGCGCTGGATGCGATCAGCAGCGACCCGAGCTCGCTGAATCAACTCCAGCCCCGTCTCACGCCGCTTCGCCGGCGCGCCCGGCACATTCCCGGCCTGGCCGTCGATCCATTTCCGATATTCACTCACCAGCGGACCAAGCTTCGCCGCTGGCATCCGCGCCGCCCTGAAGCTGGCTGAGCGCGTCCATGGATAGCTCGACGCCGGGAATCGCGGCCGGCGCCACCCGCTCCACTTCCGCTTCCGGAATCCACTGCGTGCGTACCAGGCTGCACGCGCCTTCCGGACACACGGCTTCGGTGGCCACGTTATGGCCGACGGCAAACTCGCCAGCGTCGCGGTACTGGAGATCGGCGACCCGATCATCCCAATCCTTGCTGGCATGGCTTCGCAGATCGGGACGCGGCAGGAATGCCGCCTCGCAGGCCACCTCGAGCTGGACCTGGAACGCGAAGGCCTCGTCCTTCTTCTCATCGGGCGCGGGTGCGCGCCGGTTTACCAGGAAGATGGAAACCGTGCGAGCGCCTGGCGGCAATCCCGAATCGGTCGCCACCGACCCCACCGGACGCGCGAGGTAGGCCACACGCAGGCCGTCGCTCGATGGCACCTCGACTTCGCGCGCCTTCTCGGTAGCCTGCGCCAAATCTACAGTGACGCCGACCGAGCGAGCCGTACGCGCCCACTCTTCCGGTGATTCCGAACGTAGATGGTAGTCGCCCCAGGAAACGGCGATCTTCAGGTGCCCGGCGCTTGGAGGCACAAGCAGGCTGACACCGATGGAAGAAGGCAGGTAGCGCTGACGAGCCGCCGCAGGTTCGGGCGTCACATCATCATCGATGCCTCCGCCCTCGCCGGCTTGGTCCAGGTCCTCGGTACTGGCTTCGTCGGCGCGCTGAGAAGGTTCCGCGCCCAGCGGGACCAGAAAGCCGGTAAGGTACCAGCGCGAGGGAGCCTGCGGCAGCACCTCTGCCGGATCGCCCAGATTCTCCGACGGGCCGACCAGATCGAGCCGGAGCGCTTCCACCAACTTCTCACGGACATCGACTGAGTTCATCGGGTTTGCCACGTCTCAAGCCTCCTCTTTCTCCTGCGGCAAGAGGCTCAAGTTGAGATCCTCGCTCGCGCGCTTGCCAGCTTTCTTCTTGCTGCCCTTCGTCTTCGGCTCCGGATCGGACTTCCGGCGAAAACAGGCGGTTCGGTCGGCAGTTGCCCCTCTTCGAGCGCGCGTTGCCGGTTCAGTTCGAGCAGGCGCGCCAGAACCTCGTCACGGACCTCATCCGGCCAGCGATAGCGGTACTTCTTGCGACGCGGGCGACCGTTTTCCTCGTCGTCCTCTTCGTCGTCGAACTCGGGAATGAACTCGCAGCGCGGCTGGATGTCGGTCCAGCCGTAGGCATCGAGGACGGCGCGGTCCATCGCATCGTGCAGTTCGCGGAGTCGACGGATCTCCGGGCATTCGCAGTCGGGATCGTGAAACCAGTTGTAGGTCTGCGGTCAGTCCCTTGCTTGTCTCGTTGCATCAGTGTTGGCGCGGAGTTCGTAGTAAGCCTCGGCCGACGTCCTCGAGTGCTGAGTCGGTTTCGAAGTCGGCCGGAAACGGAAAGGTCTCGAAACAATCGGCTGGAGTGTATGACTGGATCGATCCTTCATAGGGTCGCGCTGAAGAATCGGCCCACACTCGATGAATTCGGCTCTGAAGCACAGCAAACGACTCTGAATACGCGCACGGAAACACGATCAATCTTGTGTTGCTGACAACCAGTCCGCTCGGAAGGAAGAGAATGCGAAGTGCTTGCTAACGCGGCTCTTGCCACGAACCGGGAGTTCGTGACAGCACACAACGCGATCCGAGTCTCGTGCTGCATTAGACCAGGACGCGCTCCGCAAACTGCCACCATACCTGCGGTAGTTCTCGCGATTGTCCTTGACTCCGGCTTACACTTCGCTCGACGATTCCAGCAAGTCCGGCCAATCCGCCGCGACTGGATCTGGTAGTCCAATGGTACGACCCCATCTCGCAGCCAGTTCCTGCGTGCCTCTTCGTCGGCGTCCTCCCATGTTAAGCCAGTCATCTCGTCGAAGGGGAAGCCCTCGAAATTGATCACGTATCGATGGTGCGCGTGGGTCGGGCTGTCGTTGACCTCTTCGCCGCCGATGTACGGGAAGATGCGCTCCTGGTTGCGTGGGTCTTTCGCGATCAGCCGCTCCATTTCGGCCAGCGGCGTCGCGACGCCCTTCCTATCGGTGTCGTCAAAAGTGAAACCCATGCCGAGCACATAGCTGCCCATGAAGCTCTTACCCTCGTTCGCCACGAGCCGCGCCGGATCCTCGTGGCCACCGGCATGGAACAGGTACGCCGTGATGATACGGGAACCTCGCGATCGTCGAGCAAGTACGGTCCCGCCAGTTCGCCTTTGGCCACATGCACCACGCTCACCACCACGGCCGCCTGCCCCGGCCATTTCAGCCGCTTGCGCGCCTGGTAGATCGTGCCTCCGTGCGTGCAGATCCAGCGCAGCCCAGTGATCGCGTATCCCCCTGACCGATGGTGTTCGTCGCAATCAAGCCGAAGCATCCGTACGGTCGCAAGAGCGTGAATGCCCGCCGGAAGAAGTGCGCGACCAGGTCGGAGTTGCCATGCGACTGCTCGTGGAGCACCTTGAGCCAATCCGGATAAGCGTCGGCATGTGCCGCGATCAGCGTGTTCTTGCCAGCAAATGGCGGGTTGCCGACAATCGCGTCGAAGCCGCCGGTCACATTGCCCTTGTCGTCCACCGTGAAAACCTCGGGAAACTCCATCTCCCAGTGGAACGGTGTCACGCCCTTGGCGCCGCGATGCAAGCTCGGCAACTGCGTTCTCCATCGGCTCGGCGAGTTCGAGTTTGCCGAGGTTCTTGAGCGCCGCCTCCATCTGCTGCCGCAGCTGCTTGCGCGCTTCCTCGCGAGGTTTCGGCTTATCGGCGGAAAAGAAAGCGGCGAGCACGGCGTCACCGGCCAAACGCAGCCAGTAGAGTTCCTGCTCCGCAACATCGAGCTTCTGCTGCAGCGTCGCGTACGGCGTGTCGTCTGCGGCGGCGAGGATGCGCCGGCGGGCATCGCTCACGCGGTCAATGCGCTTTCGAATCTCCTGCTCCAGGAAGGTCTGCTGCTCGGCGGGCAACCAGTGAAACGCCGCAATCTGGCGTCGCGTCAACCCAGCCAGCGAATCGCCGGCGCGCAGCGAATGGTCCAGGAACGTGAACGGGTGATCCTTGGCCAGCGTCGCCAGCCACAGTGAGAGCTTCGCAAGGTCAGCGGCAAGCGGGTTCTTGTCAACGCCGTACAGACAGCGCTGGGCGATCTGACGCTGGGCATGCAGCACCTCGTCTTCGTCGGGCGGCAACACCGGCACAGCATCGTGGTCGTGCCACGCCTGGGCAAGCGCATCACCAAGTTGACGGCATGCTTCCACCAGAAACGCCCCAGACCCCATGGCCGGATCACAGACCTTCAGGCTCAGGATCTGCTCCGGAGTCGGTTTGTCGCCGAGTTGCCGCAGCACCGGCTTGAGCGCCGCTTCCACGATGGGGCGGGTCAGCGTGCTGGGCGTGTAGTGAGATCCGCTCCGGCGCCTTTCGCCTGAGGGCTGGAAGATCATTGCGCCCTTGGTGACGACGTTAGGCGTCACGGTCCGCGCGATCCGGCGCTCCAGCGCCGCCAGTAGGTCGTCGATGCTTTGCGCCGCCTTGAGTGCGTCTGCTACCGCGCCGGTCAGCTTCTGGTCCGTGTTGTCGGCCATCCACTTCTGGCGCTTGTCTGGCGCGATGGCGAGAAGCCCCTCGAGGTTGACCGTGGCTGGTGCGCCGTGTTTCTTGGCTGGCTTGATTGCAATCGACCGGCCCGCAGCAACGTGCAAGTCGAAGCCCATGATCGTCTCGTAGACGCTGCCAATCTGCTCGACTGCGAGCGTCCGGTAACTGAGCCGCTCGCCATCCAGAACCATCAGCTTCGAGAGCACATGGTAGAGGACGCCATCGGATACACGCGGGATGGACGGCTCCTCAGTTCGCTGGCGTCGGCCTTCGAGGAAAGGATAGCGGTCCGGATCAAAGAGGTAGCCCTCGCGCGGAGGAATGCGCATGCCGCCATGGCTGCCGCCCTCGTATACGAGGCGGAAGAGGGCCAGCAGTTGCGCCCACGCGCCATACCGTTGGTACATGGTGTCCGGGTATCGGCCTGCGTCGGCACGCAGCCGCTCATAGAGGCCGGTCACGGAGTAGTAGTTCGCGTATACCGAATCGGTGGAAAGGAGGCCGCGGTCCTCCGCATACAGCAGAAACACCAGGCGCAGCAGCGTGGTGAGCAGGCCGGCGTAGACGAGGTTCGGGTCACGCGCCAGGATGTCCCGGAGCAATTCACCATGCAACTGGTCGTCGGCGGCCTGGAAGCCGCGCAGCAATTCGTAGAGCGCTTCCAGAACCTGGCCCGCCAACTGCGTCGAGACGACGTTCTGGTATTTGCGGCTGTTCTCCAGGATCGCCGGAAGACGCTCTTTCGCGTCTCCGAACATGCGGTCCGAGTACAGCAATTCGTGCAGAGCGGCAAAGATCGGCCGCCCGGCAACCTTCACCATGTCAGCCAGATTGAATGTGATGTAGCCGCTCGATTCGATTCGGGGAGCGTACACCAGACGAATCTGCCGGCCATTCACGAGCAGGCCGATACCAATGCCGGTCTCGCGCAGAAGCCGCTCGAAGCGTGCCTGCGGGCTGGCCTGCCACCGTCGCGCCTCCAAGGCGGCAACGCTGTCGAGGTCGGTTCCACGTTGGCAGAGACTTCGATCAGCAATATCCATTCGCGAGCAGGATCGGTCGGCTGGAAATCGTGGAGGGCGTATGTGGGTCGGAGCGTCTCGCCGTATGCGGGAAGCGGTGCTTCCAAAGTCTCGGGCAAAGCCGGTGCGCCAGGCGCGCCGTAGAGATCCTCCGGGGCCCAGCCAAACACTGAGCGGGCGAACTCCGGGAAGTTGGCGATCTCTGGCACCGGCTCGCCGTCGCGGTCAGTCGGCAACGCACTAAGAAAACGTTGGTGGTCCGGAGAGATGTTCCGGTTTACATAGACGCGCGCCTCGATCATCGCGGGAATGGAGACGACCAGCCCGGACGGTTGAACGTAACCGAGCCATTCCTGGTGGGCGAGGATTGCGGGATCTTTCGCCATAGTTCTACCCCGCAATCGGCCACAGATAGATCAGGCCGACAGGTTCTATCCTTTGCGCCCGAACATCGTACAGGTCCCGGATGCGGTCCGGCTCCGTTCGAAGTTCGCCGTCAATCGCCGTCAAGCGTTGGCCCCAATAGCGCCGGTTCGATTCCAGTTGGCGCTTCTCGTCTTCGCTGAAGTCCAGCGTCAATTGGCCGCCGCGATCATGTCGCGTGACGGTGTCCTCAATGTGCTTCTTCTGCGTTTCCAGGATCTCCCGCATTGCTTTGGCCTCGGCTTCGGCCCGTTTGGCGAGGCTGGCGGTTGCGTCCTTTGCGTATTCGGCGCTCCGTGCTTCCAGGTGGTGCAGTAGCTCGCGGACATCGCGTGGTGCAGTCGCCTGCAACTGCCCGATCACGACATCCGGCACCGGTCGCGCGTGCTTCTGGAGGAGGGCGGAATCGAGCAGCGAGAGGGTTCGGCCCTCTGCTTCGCGCCCGTAAGGCGTGAGCGCGCTCTTGCGGATCGCTGGATCTATCCATCGAGCGGTCACCGGTATCAGTTCCTCGTGCAGGCGCGCGGCACCGGGGCCGTAAAGCGCCAGGCGGCCGATAAGGAGAACGCGCGGAATGGCATCGGTCGTCTGCGCCATGCAGGCGCGCGAGAGATCATGATGGACAAAGCCCTGGGCGGTAAAGCGCGAGAGCAGCCGTTGGACGACGCGGTGCTCGAGGTGAAGTTGAACAACTTCCTCCGTGACGACGCCAGGGTCCTCGAACACGACGGGGCGGATGGGGGAACTGCGACGCCAATCCCAGAACTTCTGGTCGCGCGGGCGGGGCGCGCGGAGGCTGTCCATGGTTTCAGCCCAAGTCGGGTCCGCGCCCGGACGCTGATCGAGAGCGGGAAAAACGGAGCAGTCCGACCCTTTCAAACCACAGTCGAGGGAGGTCTTCAATGGTTCGGCACCGAGGATTTGTAGGGCGCAGGAAATCGCGGAGCGGAAGTGGTCCAGGGAAAGGCCAATCGCTTTTTGCGAATCGGCGAGCATGCCACGCAGGCGGTCGATCTGCTTTCGCAAATCGAGTTGCCGCTCTCGCGTGGCTTCGAGTTCTTCATCGACGGCTTCTCGGGCATCCTGATCCAGGTCGGCCGATTCGATCTCATTCTCGATCAGGTCAATGTCGGCGCGGCGAATGCCGGTCTTCATGACGGCATCAAGGCGTTCGTCGATGACTCGGGAGAGGCTACCGAGTTCCTTGCGGATCGTTTTCGTTTTCTTCACAAGCGCGGCCAGGATGCGGTCCTCCGGGCGCTGCTTGTAGAAGAAGTAGTGACAGTAGACCTCCGGATTCGGCTGGAGTTTCCGGTCGATGCGCCCGTTGCGTTGCTCCATACGGCTCGGGTTCCAGGGCACGTCGAAGTGAAAGAGGTTCCAGCAGTGCGCCTGTAGGTTCAGTCCTTCACGGGCGGCGTCCGTCGCGATCAGGATGCGCAGCGGATGGCGCGCCGGGTCCGTGTTGAACGCAGTCTTGATGCTTTCGCGATCAAGCGTCCGCGACTCATCCCCTTCGGTCCTCCTGGCTGGCGTCGAGCCGCAGTAGATTGCCATTCGTTCGGCCGCGCGGTCGGTGTCGGCGATTGCGGCGTTGATTTGCTGCTGGAGATAGCGCCTGGTGTCTTCCCACTCGGTGAACACGATGACGCGCGTGTCGTTCCACTTCGCGCCGGCGGATGGAAGATCGGGGCACATGTTGTCGCGAATCCATTCGATGAGCTTCGTGACCCGAGCATCGGGAAGGGCGCGACTGGTCTCCGCGATCTCGGTCATCGTATCGAGCAGTTTCTGCTCACGTTCGAACAGTTCGCGAGTCGCGGCCGTATCGGATGGACCGACCGTGGCTTCGGAGACCGCTGCCACCTGCGCGTCTTCTTCGGCCGCCAGTTCCTGTTCCGGTAAAGCGGCTCGGTCGTCATCGGCGCCGATGCCGTCCAAGAGCAGATCCGTGCGGGGCAGCGGCGTGCTCTTCTTGGCCACTGCCGAGTCGTTCCTCTGCCTGCGCGGCTTCCCACTGGCGACGGACCGTTCGCCGGTGAACACGGAGCGTGCGCGAGAACGCCTCGATAGACGAAAAGAGCCGTTGCTGAAGACCGCAGATCAGCAGGCCGGAAGCAGTCTGTGTGCGGCGCGTCTCGCCGCTGAGTCGCTGTTCCCGAAGCTCGGCGGTATTCGTCGAGAAGTGCGGTCAGGCGCAACTCCGGCGCATCGTCGGGGAGGCCGTCAATATCGACCTGCGGGGTTTCGCGCTTCGGGAATCCGCCAACGATCTGCCGGAGATCCTCTTTGAGGCGCCGGACCATGACGTCGTCCAGCATCCGCTTGCTGGCCTTCACGCCTCGGCAGAATCGCTGCGGATCGAGGATCTCCAGCAGAGCCGAGAAGCTGTTGGAGTGCCCGTTGTGCGGCGTCGCCGAAAGGAACAGGCGGTGTTCGAAGCGCGGCGCGAGATCGCGGATGGCCCGCGTGATGTGGGAGTCGATGGCGTATCGCTGGCCGCTCGATGGGGCCGCGTGATGGGCTTCGTCCAGGATGAGGAGGCTGCCTGGGCGGAAGGTGCCGAGCCAGTCGCGAAGCGGCCCGGCGTAGGACTCGTCAATCAGGAGGCGCTGCGAGATCAGAAACCGCGAGTGCGCGGTCCAGGGGTTGACGCCGAAGCCGCGCTCGCGGCGCACACTCTGAACGTAATCCTTGTCCAGGATTTCAAACCGCAGGCCGAAGCGGGCATCGAGTTCGTCGCGCCACTGGAGCAACATGGACGGCGGGCAGGCCACGACGATTTCTCGAACCTTCTTGCGGAGAAGAAGTTCGCGGGCGATGAGGCCGGCTTCGATGGTTTTGCCCAGCCCGACATCGTCGGCGATGAACAGGTTCACGCGCGGCAGCCGCAGCGCCTTGCGAAGCGGCTCCAGCTGGTAGGGGTCGAGGCGGATGCCGGCCCGGAACGGCGACTGGAGTAGGTTGGGATCGGTGGAAGTGACGCAGTTCCAGCGGAGCGTGTTCAGATACGCGGCGAAGCGCTGTGGCGGATCGAATCCGCGGCTGGCAATGGACTCCCAAGCCTCGCCGGTGATGACCTGCGCCATCCAACTCCCGTTCCCAGAGCACCTCGAGTGGCTGACCCTGGGCGTCATCATCGACGCAGGACAAGCCGGATCAGTGTGGAATCGCCCGGATTCACCGCCGGAACTGATTGTTCAACGAGATAAAGACGCTGCCGAACTCCAACGATCTGGCCAATTTCTGGGATCGCGGCCCGACTTTCACCTCTTATAAACGGCATTTTGGACGAAAAGCCACTATATCGTGTTCCCTACTCAGGTGCCCAGTCGGATCCTTCCATGTGAGGCATGAATTTCTAGTGCTACGCAGGAATGGCACTCAACGAACGAATTCGCTCCGGCGACCCCGGCTTCCTCGAACGCGATTTCGCAGGTCCCGTTGCGCCAGTAGTACCGGAACGCCGTTCTTGCGACACTCCGGACAGAAGTTACGCTGGCCGGCCTTGGGCGCACGTTCGGACGAGTAGTGACGGCTGCAAAACGAGCACGTCGAAAACGTGCCGTGCCGCAGAGCGATCAACGAAAGCTGCAACGCCAAGTACGAGAAGAGCCTCGAGCCGCCGAACACCATCCGAGGCCGGACCATCCTCTCTGCGTCCTCCCAAATGATGAAGGGCCGCGCGCGGCCGAGTTGCAGCAGACAGTTCAGCAGACTTGCCCATGCATGTCGATCACGGTGTTCGCCATTTGCGATGAAAAACGTCATGGCGCTCCAGCCCTCCTCTGGCTGAAAAAGCAACGGATTGAGGACCGTCTCATCTTTGATTCTTCCGCGGACGCTCAGAACTGGAAAGGGGCAGTTCCCGATCGCGTCCCAGTCTGCGCGATCGAATTTGTGATTATCGTGAACGCTGACAGCGATGTGCAACAGAGCCCTCATGCAACGAGCGAAATACCTCCATACCTCCGAACGCTCGTGGATGACCTCGGTTTGTTGATCGGAGGTGGGATCAGCGCGGCAGAAAGTTAGAAGCGGTCCGAACCTCGATGCAAATTTGTGAAGATCCGAATCGGAGGCGCTGTCCAAGCCTAGAAAATCTTCGAACACGCGGCTACTTGGCTTAACGTAGCCTGTGGGTCGCAAAGGAGCGGCCCAGGGAGCGTGGACGATGAAATGCATATCGGTTGGGCCGCCTCCGTCGGTGACCACCGTACCTTGGAGAAAATCGCGAAATGTTGGCTTGTGGAAATCGACGCTGATCGGCTTCAGCCAGCCTTGCACCGGCGCTTTTCCGAAGGAACGCCCCTCAATGTCGCGGAGCTGATCCATTTTTGAGTCCGTCCGCTGTTTCATAGATAGGTCATATATAACATTTGGACTCAACCGTGTCTACGACTGTATTCTGTGAACACCATGATCGGGCACGTTGATATTCAGCACACGGCGTCCACTGGAGTGGATGGCAGCATTGCAGGCTTCGCCACGCCTGTGGAAGCCGCGAGGTTCCTCAGGTTGTCGAAAGCCATGATTCACAAGTTGATCGCGGAGGGCAAGATGCCCGCCTGCCGGTATGGCCGGGCTGTCCGAATCCCCTGGTTCTGGCTGAAGGCGCAGACGCTGGAAGGGAGCCGATGACGTGCGGACGTCGAGAGCAACAGCTTTGCACGACGACCAGCTGACGGCCGCCGTGGTCGAAGTCGTCCTGGGATGGAGGGCCACTCCTGATCGGTTCATCAAGCCTGGTCGGAGCTGGACTCCGCGATCGCGCTTTAAGCCATTAATCCGGCTGGAAGATGCTTTTTTGTTACTGGACAGCGCCGGCTGTACCTGCGTTCTATCCATCGGCTCGGACCGAGTCTTCGCGGCGCAAGTCCACGTTGGTGACAGGTCGGGTAAGGCGAGCGGGAAGCCCAAAGCGCGGACGATCACGCTCGCGCTTTGCCAGGCGCTCGGAATCGGCACCGTAGGACGAGAAAGCCGTGATCAAAATGAAGCCCGACCCCACTGAGATCCTCAGATGTTTGGCCTTGTTGACGGCACCGGGCCAAGTCGTCGAACTGCGTTTGCTAAATGTCCAGCGCCGGGGGCAAAACTTTCCCTGCACGCTTAGTGGGTATTTCGATGACTTCGGGAAGCTGGCGGATGCCGCTTCCAACGCGAGTACGGACGCCCGAGGCGCGTACATCACCTTGAACCCCGTAAACCCAGCTCTCCTGGCGCGAGCAGCCAATCGACTCCGCGTCGCCGACAAGAATTGCCCCTTGACCACGGATAACGACATCATCGTGCGTCGATGGCTGCCGGTCGATTTCGACCCGGTGCGCCCGGCGGGAATCTCGTCGACGGATGTGGAGCACGAATCGGCCATCGATCGCGCGCTCCAAGTGCGGAAAGCCCTCCGCGCTGAGGATTGGCCCGAAGCGGTCCTCGGCGACTCTGGGAATGGCGCTCACCTGTTGTTTCGGGTAGAGGTGCCCACAAGTGATGACGGACTTGTGAAGCGGTGCCTGCAGTCGCTCGCATTTCGATTCGACGACGACAAAGTAAAGATCGACCAGGCAGTATTCAACCCGGCCCGCATCTGGAAACTGTACGGAACCGTGGGCAGAAAAAGGGGATGACATGCCTGATCGACCCCATCGCTTGGCCCGAATAATGGAGGCACCGTGAAAAGTGTTCCACTCGATCTGCTAAACGAGTTGGCGGACCGCCTGCCCAAAATGCCGGTGGAAAAATCTGGCAAATCGCCGTTGCCGACATTCAATATCGAGTGTTGGATCAGGGACCACGAGATAGACGTTCGGGGGCCGTCGTCATGGAATGGCGGTCGGAAATGGGTCTTTGATGCATGTCCCTGGAACCCGGATCACCGAAAATCCGCTTACATTGTTCAACTTCCCAACGGACCTCTTGGCGCCGGCTGCCTTCACAAGTCCTGTAGTGGCAATGATTGGGCAGCGCTTCGCGACCTTTTTGATCCAGGATGGAGGTCGCGTCGTCGTTGGGAGCCAGTCTCATGCGGGCTGGGCGAGGAGAGTGCATGGGAGCCCCCGATCCCCTTTCACCAATTTGACCTGCCACCATTTCCAACGGACGCTCTCCCCGTTTGGCTGCGGGAGTATGCCGAAGCATTGGCGACCGCCACGCAGACCCCGATCGATCTTGTCAGCATGCTGGTGCTATCGATTCTTGCCGCCGCCTGCGCAAAGAAAGTTGAAGTGCGCCTCAAAGATGACTATTTTGAGCCGCTGAATATCTTCACCGCGACGGCGTTGCCGTCCGGCGCGCGGAAGTCCGCGGTGTTCGCCGCCGTTACGAAACCGCTAGAAGACTACCAGCGCGCCGAAGCAGGCCGTACGGGTCGAGAAAACGCGATCAGGCGGTCGCGGCGAAAGATCAAAGAGACCGCCCATCACAGGGTGCAGGAGCAAGCGGCTGCAGCGAAGGGAACGGAGCAGACGGCCCTTATTAAAGAAGCCGAAGCACTGGCGGCAGAACTCGCCGACGGCGGAGCACTCCTTCCGACGCGCCTGATTGCCGACGACTGCACACCCGAGCCGCTGGCGACACTATTGTGCAACAACGGCGGTCGAATCGCGGTCATGAGCGCAGAAGGCGATGTCTTCGAGCTCTTGGCCTGCCGGTATTCGCCCAACAAGGCCCCGAATTTTGCTGTGTACCTGAAGGGGCATGCGGGCGATCAGCTGCGAATCGATAGAAGGGATCGAACAGAGTTCGTTGACAAGCCGGCGCTGACGGTGGGGCTGACGGTCCAGCCCGACGTGATCCGAAGACTGGCAGAGAAGCATGGATTTCGTGAGCGGGGACTGCTCGGGCGGTTCCTGTATTCCATGCCGAAGAGCCTGTTGGGCCGCAGGGATACAAATCCCCCGCCCCTGCCGGTCGAAATGCGAGAGACGTATCACCGTCACGTGATTGAACTGCTCCAACTTCGGCTGCCGCAAGATGAGCACGGTCATGCTGACCCACACATATTAATGCTCGATCCAGACGCCCGCTTGAGCATGCAGCGCTTCGCGGACTGGATCGAGCCACAACTCACTGAATTCGGCCATCTAGGCGACATGTCAGATTGGTCTGGGAAGCTTTACGGTGCAACGGGTCGTATTGCGGGTATCCTGCACATGGCCGGCGGCATAATCGCGTCGCGAGCACCTGGGATGCACCGATCTCCGCAAGCACTGTTAACAGCGCCATCCGCATCGGGAAATATCTGATCCCTCATGCGAAGGCGGCGTTCAGCGAAATGGGCGCCGACGAGGATGTGACCCGTGCCAAAGCGATCCTCCGTTGGATTGAAACTGAGGGTTGCAGCGTCTTCACTCGCCGGGACTTGCATCAAGCGATGCGGGCGACCTTCAAGCGTGCCACCGACTTGGATCACCGCTTGGGGTGTTGCTGACGCAAGGCTTTATCCGTGCCCGGCCAGAAACCCAGGCCGGTCCAGGGCGTCCCGCGAGCCCGGTCTACGACGTAAATCCGCTCGGGGTTCCTCAGAATGCTCAGACTCCTCGAAAGCCGCCAGTCGACCATTTTCAGGATTGTGAGAATTCTGAGATCAACCGGGCGGGTCAGCGTATGCGCGCTCGCGGTGGCGTTCTGACTCGACTTGCATGATGTGGGTACCCGAAGGTAATGTGCCTGATGCTGGCCGGAGGCCTGCAAGTGAAGGCACGAGTTCAACATCCGAGAGTAAAGCCGCGAAGGACCGCGCGGGCTGGCCGTGGATTTTCCGGTACTACGCAGACGAGATCCAGTCGGACGGCTCCGTGAAAACACTGCGGAAATATCAAGAGATCGGGCCGAGTAAGGGCGAGGGCGCCATCACGAAAAAGCAGGCGGAGATCGAGCGGGACAAGTTCCTGGCGAAACTGAATGCGCCGACCGTCGAGGTGGCTGTTCAGCAAGTCGCGGTCGACCGGCGTCGCGTTGTTCAGCGAGGTGGCCAGCGATGTACGAGGAGGGCTACCTTGGCCGGGCAGAACCAATCGCCAGGCCGACGCGCGAAAAGGAGAACCTTCTACCTCGACGAGTACATCGTTCCGCGGTGGGGCGATCTCCGTCTGAACCAGATCCAGCCCCAGGCGGTCGAGGACTGGTTGCACACGACGTTCGATTCCTGGTGGACGATGCACGGCGTACGGGCGATCATGAACCGCATCTATCACTACGCCGAGGGCCACGGGTTGTGGGAGGAAGGCAAGCGCACCCCGGTAGCAGGGCGAAGATGGGGAAAAAACGCTACAAGCATGAACGCCGGATCCTCTCATTCGAGGAGACCGCGCGCGTGCTGGCGCAGCTTGACGAACCCTACTCGCCTGATCATCGAAACCTGCATCGCCACCGGCGCACGCAATCTCCGAAGTGCTCGGGCTGAAATGGAAGCACGTGAACCTCGAGCGCCGGCACGATCAAGATCGAACAGCGCGTCTGGCACCAGGACATCGGCCGCCCGAAGAGCGAAGGCAGCAAACGCGACCTGGGAATCGGCGATCTTGGTCGAACGTTACCGCGCCAAAGCCGCAGCGGACGCCGCCACGCCGGATTCGTTCGTCTTCCAGCAGAAGCGGGCGCCCGGAAGGCCGCTGTGGGATTCGGGAGTCCGCGACGCGCTGCACCAGGCAGCCGAGGCAGAGGGATGCGATTTCCCCGGACTCGGGCCGCACTCGTTCCGACGGGCGAACATTACCTGGCGGCAACAGGTCGGTGGGAGCGCCATCGAGGCGTCGAAAATCGCCGGCCACAGCGATCTGGAGATGACGGGCGAATACACCTTCGTTACGCCGGAGCGGCAGAATGAACTGACGCGCCTCATTCAGGCCAAGCTCGCTGAATCGAACAGGAAAATCGAGGAGAAGACCTCCGTCGGAACTTCGCCGGTGCGCCCGCGCCCGATGTGCCACCGAGTTTGGAAGAACGGGCGCTTGCCACAACTCTGATTCAGTAGGCAACGCTGGCCGCTCGTCGTGCGCTATTGCTGTGTCCCTGGGCGCAGCAAACTAATTGACAACCGGACGAACTTCGGAGCCGTCAGGCGGAAGGTCCCGAAGGCGGCGCGCCTCCTCAACTATGGCGAGCAGGCGGAAGTAATCGCCGGAGCCAATTCGGCCTGCGTCAGTGCATTCTCCATCACCTGAAATGAGACCAATCGGCCCCGCTTCGGAATCTCCACAGATACGCCGTTCTTCACCAAACACCAATTCATTCGGCCATCGGCGTAGCAGGGCCCACTCGGCTGCTTCGAGAATTTCCTTGAGAATTACGGGGGCGACTTTTTTCAGTGCGGGCATTCAATGCTCCTCTGATGAAGAAGTGCACCGATTGGAACGCGGATTCCCACTTCGGTTACTTCGACTCCCTCTTTGAAATTGAGCGCTACAAATTCGTCGTCTGGCGAAGGCGCACCGCGCCCAGGGCCAGCACTCATACGATCAAATCCAGCTTGACGGAGAATTTTATCCAATCGGCCGTGGTCAAAAGCCGTCGTTAAACGTAGGCCCACCGCCTCGGTGACGGCCTCGATCGCTTCCTCTTTGGTATCGCCCTGCGAATACACATCGAAACGGGGGCAGCAGCCGAACGTATATGCCCGCATCGTCGTCGTGACGGACGCCGATTTGAACCTTATTTATCGTGATCTCTACTACTTGGGACATGGTGAAGTGGCTCCTCCAGTTTGGCTGCATTGTATCGCAGCGACTGGATCTCTGCAACCAGTCTAACACCTCCAAATATTTCAATTCAAAAGCAATTCGCGAATACGCCAGACGTGATCGCCGATGGCGGCGGCCATCGCGGGCGTGACGCAAGCGACTTGTGAACCCGGCAGAGCTATAAAACGCCTACCATTGGGCATCCGCAGCCGCGTTTGTGAGCCGTGTGAATCGCCGGATGCTCATCCGAAGGATACGAGGTCGTGATCCTCTGGAGCCCCCCACTCGCGAGGTGAGGCCACCCCCAAGAGGGACGAGAAATAGCGGCACTACCTGACCGCTTGAGCGCAACACGCTAGACTGATAATGTTTAGAGGAAAAGGTGGCCTTCAAGACGATCGACGACCCCCGGCTCGTACCGGCCTACTCGGTGGCCGAAGCAGCCCACTACCTGCGCATGCCGGAAGGAACCCTGCGCAGTTGGGTCGTAGGCAGGCTTACCCCGTTGCTGGACAGCTCAAAGCGGTCCCGGCCGCTGATCCACCTCGACGATCCGAAGCGGTAGTACCTCTCCTTTATTAACCTCGTGGAGGCGCATGTGCTGGCGGCCATTCGTCGCCGGCATGGCGTGAAGCTTCCCAAAGTTCGGCAAGGCACTCGATTACGTGCACCGCCATTTTCGAGGTCGAGCACCCGCTTATCGATCAGGCATTTCAGACAGATGGCCTGGATCTGTTCGTCGAACGATACGGGGAACTGATCAACGCCTCCCGCGAGGGCCAGCGCGCGATGAAGGAAATCATCGGCGTTTACCTCAAGCGGATCGAATGGGACGCGAAGGGGCTTCCGATCAAGCTTTATCCTTTCACCCGGGACACCCAAGCGGATGCGGCACCCGCGTCCGACCCGCGCGTTGTGGTCATGAATCCGACAGTTTCCTTCGGCCGTCCGGTGATCGCCGGCACTGGCATACCTGTTTCATCCATCTACGAGCGATACAAGGCCGGCGATTCCGTCGCGGATCTTGCGCAGGACTTCCGTCTGGAGATCAGTGCGATCGAAGAAGCCATCCGCTGCGAAGCCGCCTGATGAGACGTATTCTTCATCGACCGGTCGCTTGGCGTAGAGCCAATCCGAACGGAACTCATCAACGTTGGCCTCGCGGTCGAAATTCACGACGACCATTTTGCTCGCGACGAAGACGATCGTGTATGGCTCCGAGACGGTCGGCGAACGGGGCTGGGTCGTACTCACCAAGGATCAGCGATTGAGATATCGTCCGCTGGAGATCGCCGCGCTGCGAGCCAGCAATGCCAGAGTGTTCGTACTTACCGCCGGCAATCTGCGGGGCGTCGAGATCGCCGCGGTCTTTGTGACGGCGTTACCGCGGATTCACCGTATCCTCCATCGTCGGCCCGGCCCCTTCCTCGCGCGAATTTCAAAGTCCGGAGACATCACAATCGCCTGACTCGGTTCGCCGTCTCTGTAGAGAGCGACGGCGGAGATAGTCGAAATACGGCGTTCGCCCTGGAGTCGAATACGCAGGTGTTCTGCGGTATCGTAAAGTTCTAAGACCGTCGGCGGTGAATCCGTTATGAGCTTTGCAGGCACTATCGAAGAACCAAGCTCTCTTGGTCGGCCCATCTCACCTTACCGGGAGTTCGGCGCCTACGAGGCAATGTGGAAGGAAAAGCCCGCGAGCTTTCGTTGGATCGCCGAAAAGGTTCAGCGAGCATCCGGGATTTCTCCCTTCCGACTTCGTTCCCGAGCCCGCAGCCCTTCGATACGCAAAAGAAGCTCGCGCCATTCTCGCCGATGCCGGCGTGACTCACTTCGGCGTCATGATCCACGGCGCGAGTGAGTACCCGGAGAAGCTGCGCGTCGCGGAGCATCCTGTCGAAGTCCTCCCAAGGATGGTGGGATCTGATCGCTTCGAGGAGGGTAGCGGTCTCTGGGCTTGCGCAGGTTCACGTCAGCGAGGTGAACTCGCGGAGCAAGCACGATGCTCTCTGTATTCTTCGATCCTAGCTTTCTAGGAGATTGCTCGCCTCATACCTGAACTGGTTCGACTTGTGCTTGAAACGCCGGTTGCGGAGGACGAAATGGAATCGGAGATGGCGAAGGTCCGGGACGCTCTCCCCTTGGACCTCCAAATGATGATGGCCTAGGCTGACTCAATAGCCGGGATGATCCGGAGCCCTGGAGTCGGCGTGGAGTCTAAACACCGTGAAAGTGCGGACGATAATGAGCCCGTGATCGTCAGCGTAGCGTTGGATTGTTGCGTGTTGATTTTCGGTCGAGGATTGCTGGTATTCGGTTGACAACCGGACGTACTCGGCCGCGCGAGTGCGGTCTGGTTGCTTGGGTAGCGAGCGGCTCCGACGTTGCGAACTCATGCCAGTCTGCTCTCCGAATCTCCCGGTCTCCGGCGAAGGCTATCGCCATCGCAGCGGCAGCACGCCAGATCAAGTTTCCTAGCGTCGGGGACTCGCCTTCAGTTATATGCCACCAGTCGGTAAATCGCCAAGAGGATGTTCTCGCGCTTCGCCGCCCAATGACGATAATGGATCTGCTTGAAAAAGAATAAGATGTGCCGAAGCCAGGATGTTCTTTGCATCGCTGCCACAAACGAGCCAAACCTCGGCCGTGCATGCCTTTAGATCGAGAGCTACGTTGTTCTTTAAAACGTCGAGCAACCGCGCCATCATCTCGTCTGGGCGTTGGCGTCGTCGCGCACGCGACGCTCGATAATCTCGGTCGTAGACTGGATTTGCATCGCGCCACTTTTTCTGGCTGTCGCGACACTGCGCCCGATACTCGGGGTCACTCAACACTTTCCGACGATGATACGCAGCGCGCCGTTTCCGCTGGCAATCCTGACGGCTGCAAACAATCTGGTCTGGGCGGTAGCGAGACGGCTCGAATCGCTCGTGACAATATGGGCAGTGGCGCGGTGACATGGCTTCTTCAACCCGATGCTCCGGGTGCCCACGTGACCTGCTTCATCCATCTACGAGCACTATAATGCCGGCGAATCGGTTGCGCGCAGACTTCAAGCTGGGGGCCGATCCGCCGCGAGTCCACCCTAACGAAAGCATCTTGCTCATGCCAGTAATACCATCTATACTGTAGACGTATTCTGATATGCAAGTGGTCGAACTAAAACTCAAACAAGCAAGCGCCGTTCTTGGCGTCTCCTCCAAGGACCTACAGAACTTGGTACAACTCAACGTGTTGAAGCCGTCCCGGCGCGATGCATACTACTGGTTTGACACACGTCGGTTGCTGGAAGCGAAAGTTGCCTTCTATCTCAAGGAGTCTCTCGGAGCATCAACCGATGTTCTCGCATGTTTCACGAGAGCTTTTTCTAGTGCCGTCAGCGACAAGGCTTGGAGTAAACTCCGCTATCTGCGGCTGAGTTCCCGGCCGGCACGCGGACGGGAAGCCATCGAAGTCCGGATTCCCCTGCGCAATCTCGCGAAGGAACTCAACGAGCAACTTCCGCGCGCCCAACTCTACCAAGACCTACCACGGGGTCGGAAGCGCTCCGGCTGGAAGCGTGAACTTGTGCGCAACCTGGAAGCTGCGGCGGACGATCTCGCAGGGATCACTCCTGATCAAGTTCGGTCGGCAATTCGTGGATATCGAGCGGAGAAGAAGGGCCTGCCGGAGGTCACCGTTGGCGGCGAAAAGCGCCCAGTGTAAGGGCGTCGTAGACACCTCCGTAACCGAAACGCGGTTTGCTTGCGCCTCTTGGCCAAAGGAAATTGTCGTTTTGGGCGGAAGGCGGCTTGCAAGGGCGGCAGGGGCAGCGCCCATTAGCAAATGGCCCCGGCAGGGGCGAACAGGCGGAGGTAGAATGAAATCGATGCCGAAGACGCGAAAACGGGATGGGATCGGTCGGTCTCGTACGTTCAGGCGCACAGACGAGCGCATGATCTCTCAACAATCTTTGCTGTCCGAAGTGATGCCCAAAAGACAGACTGACCCTGAGCAAGTGACCAAAACAATCGCAAGGGCGACAGAAGTCTTGGGCAATCAAGATGCCGCCTTTCGATGGCTCGGAACGCCCGTTCCCGCACTGGATTATGCGACGCCTATTTCCTTTCTAACCACGCATCATGGCGTTATTCGCGTACTCGACATTCTCACGCAAATGGAACATGGTATTTGGTAGTTGACGGTCTACCGGATTTGCCAGACGACGTATCCGGCGAATGATGGCGAGGGCGCTCGACGCGCCGGGGGCCGCTGGAACCTCAAGGGGACGCCTCTCGTTTATTGCGGAGCGACTGCTTCCCTGTGCGCTTTGGAGGTACTCGCACATAGCGCCGGTCTTCCAGCCAACATGACTGTCGTTGGGATTAGAATTCCAAAGAGCGTGGCAATTCAGAAGATCGAAGAAGCGGATTTGCCCGCGAACTGGACTGGACCAGTCGTGAACAGAAAGACCCAGCAGCTCGGTACGAAGTGGGCAAAAAGTGGCGCAACGGCTGTCCTGTCGGTGCCATCCGTCCTCGTTCCCAACGAACGCAATTATCTCTTGAACCCGGCGCATCCAGATTTCTCAAAAATCCGTTTCTCGGCCCCGAAGCCTTTTGTGTTCGATAAGCGGTTGAGGAAGGTCATTCCGGCGCCCCCTGCATCCTCATAAGATGACCATCAACTCTTTCACAAGGGCTGGGGTTGACCGGCGTGGGGCTCGAACCGTCGGGAGCGTAGTCGCAGACAACGGGGATCGCGATCAGAGCCTGGAGTCCGTGTGGAGTCCATACCGCCCAAATCGGCGTTTTGGCGTCCATTTGGCGTCCAAATCGGGTCGGCTCAAGTCTTTTGTTTTCAGTGAAGAGCTGTCTGTAAGTGATTGATATTTTTTGCTTGGGGTGCAAGAGGTCCCAGGTTCAAATCCCGGCGGCCCGACCAGATAACCCCTTTTCGTTTCAAACACTTCACTCAGAAATATGGCCCATCGTGCAGCCATATGCAGCCATGCGGAGTCTCTCAGGCGGCCTTCTTGCTCGTCTTCGGGGGAACGTGAGAGTAGACCGCAGCATCGACCGTGATCGATCGCAGCTCGCCGCCCCGGATATTCCGGGAGTGATCCGCTACTGAATCGCGATCGTCAATGCCGACTGGCTGGTCGCGCTGCCTACCGTCACCGTGATCGGAACCGCGCTACCGGTGGGAGCGAGTTGCGGAATGGTCACGTTGATCTGCATCACTCCCGCGACCACACCCGGCGTTTCGCCGACGAATTGATAGGAGGTAGCCGGCACCCCTCCAAAACTCACTGTGACCGGTTGGGCTGGCGAAATCTGAGTCTCCGTGACACTTCCATCCACTCCCGGCGGCACGGTTTGCCCTTCCCCGGTGACGTACAAAATTACGGTAGTGCCCCGCGGCGCGGCATTATTCGCCGAGTTGACCGTCAGATCATTATTGTAAATCGCGCCCTGGCCGGTCCCCGATGCATTGGACGAAAAAATCCCCGGGAGCGTCGCGACCACCGGTATCGTGAACGGCAGCGATTGCGCGCCATTGTACGTCGCAACGACTTGCGCGCTCGTGGAATTGGCAACTTCATAAGGAACGATCACGGTGCTGGCCTGGGCGCTCACGAATACGATCGGCGCAGCGACGCCATTGAACGTGAACTGCGTTTGCGCGACCAGCGTGCTGATATTTCCGCTGGCGGTGAGTTGCGCGGTCTGCAAGCTTGCGGGACCGATGCTCGCCCCTTGGATCAGGACCGCTTCGCCCGGCGCGATGGCTCCGCCTACGTAGCTCGCGGCGTTGCTGATGGACGTGATGGACACCGTCGAGATCGAGCCGCCGTACCGCGCGATAAATGCGTCACCAACGGCAACGCCAGCCAGTTGCGTATCGCTGCCACTATATTTACTTTGATACACGCCGGTGTTACTCACCGGAAAATCGCTGGAGCTGGTGCCACCCGCGACGATGACTCCTCCGGTTCCATCGACAGCTAAGCCGCCTGCCCAATCTCCACTCGAACCACCCAAATATGTCGAGAAAGCCAGTTTGTGGGTCGTATCGACCTCGGCCAGAAACGCGTCGCCGGTAGGGAAGAAGCCCTCCGCATCGCCGCCGTAGGTGCTCTGGATGGCTGGTCCCGCGGTCGGGAAATCCTTTGACAAGCTATGTCCGGCCAAATAGATATTGCCGCTCGCATCGAGCGCGACTCCCAGCACGCGATCGTCGGCCGAGCCTCCGATGTAGCTGGAAAACAGAAGTTGACTCCCCGTGGGATCGATTTCCGCGATAAATCCGTCACCCGCCGAGGCCTGCGAGTTCCCGCCCGCGCCGTGATAACTCGCCTGAAATGCGCCCTGCAGCGGAAATTTCGAAGAGAGCGTGGATCCACCCACGTACGCGTTGCCCTTCGAGTCGACGGCGATGCTGAAGCCAATATCGTCCCGCTCCCCGCCAAGATATGTCGCATAGATTTTCTGACCGGTAGGGCTCATCTTCACGACAAACGCATCGCCCAGCGAATCGGTGACCGCGTACCCAAAAAAATTACCCATCGGAAAAAGGGTGCTGAGCACGGAATTCTGACCGCCGCCACCTCCGTAGGTCGTCTGAAACGAACCCTGCGTCACCGGAAACGAAATACTGGTAGTGAACCCGGTGAAGTATGCATTTCCGGTACTGTCTACGGCAACCGAGGTGGCGCCGTTGTTGCCGGCCCCGCCGATATACGTCGAATATAAAAGTTTCGTGCCGTCCGGGCTCAGTTTCGAAATAAATGCGGATGCGCCCCCGGTAGCCGCACTCGGGGAAAACGTCTGGACCGCGTTGACCAGCGGAAAATCGGTAGAACCCGTTGCGCCGACTACATACGCGTTGCCGGTTGAATCCACGCCCACGCTGCTGCAACCGTCCGCCTGGCTGCCCCCAATCAGAGTCGAGTATACGAGCGCGCTGCCCGTAGCGTTCAGCTTGGTCACGAAGCAGTTCAACGGATCGGAGAGGTTCTTAGTGGTGAGATTGCTCATGGCCGGAAAATCGGCGCTGGCCGTCATGCCCGTAAGATAGGCATTTCCCGTGGCATCCAGAGCGATTCCCAAGCCCGTATCTCCGCCTGATCCGCCAATGTGCGTTTCGTAGATCATGTTCTTGCCGTCGGGGGTCAACTTGGCGACCAGCACGTGGCCCAGAACTCCCGACGTCCGGCTAACGTAGACGCCGGGCGAGCTGGGAAAGTTTTCGGCGTCCGTGCCGCCGATCATGTACGCGTTGCCGGCGCTGTCCGCGGCAACCCGGGCGGCCGCTTCCGTGTTCGGCCCTCCGAAATAAGTCGCGTAGGTCAGCAGAGGATCGATCACCAGCGGACGATGCAGGTCATAAACACCGACCTCGAATCCGACCACCCCATCTTTTGGTGTTTGGAACCGGCCCTCGATGTGATTGAGTTGCCCCTGCTCGCCTCGCTGATAGAGGAAAGGTTGCTTCCAGCGAAGCGTGCGCCTGCCAGCCGCAAGGGCGAGCGAGCCGTCGCTTTCCAGGCGCACCTCATCGGCGCCCGTGAAGCGAATGCGGATCGCCGCCGGATCGCCGCCGGGCTGGACGATGAAATCGTTTTCCAGGAATCCGCCGGTGCCGTGATAGACCACATCTATGCCTGGATAGATCCCATGAAATGCGACCCGGCCGAAGGTTGGAATGTTCGTGTGCCAGCGGTGAGGATCGTTCCCAATCAGATAGTTGACGCGTCCGCCTAACGCCTCCTGGGCATCCGGTTCCACGCTTTCGAGGGCGCCTTCGAGTACTGCGTGGACGGTACGAGATTCAGTTCCGATCCATTTTGAGCCGCGCAGCTCGAACACCGCTTCGGCGGAGGACAGATAAATCGAGTGTCCCCTTCCATGTGCCAGAAAGCGATAATTCGGATCGGCCTGACCTACGTTCGGTTCGAAGCGGATCGCGCTATATTGCGCAGGCGACGGAAGCCTGTCGTAAGAACTGCTTCCGCTGCCGGGACCAAGCACTCCGCAGCCGGAAAGGAATGCCGCCACGATCCCAACACCGGATCCAAAGCAACCGAACAGCAACAACCCTGCGATTCCGGTCCATAGCGTAATCGCAAATCGCCGCTTTGCAACGGTTTGAGCTACCCGTCCGACCATATGACCTCCGAGTGTGTTCTATTCTACATCTTCCGATGACCAAGCCGGTTCAACTCCACGATCGTGATCGCCGCAGCGGCGATCATCAGGGCCCCGCCGATTTGATCGACAGTCCATCCGCCATAGCGCAGAGGTTCGACGTGCAGGCGGTCTAACAAGAAGCGGAATAAGCCATACGAAAACAGAAAGGCAACATAAAAGAAGCCCCGCGGTTTCGGCTTTCGATCCAGGAACAGGAATACCGCTGCCAGACCGATCAGGAACAGCGCCTCCAGCAAGCCTAGATCGTAGCGAGTTCCTCCCGGATAGCGCACTCCCAGAAAACTCGACGTGCGAATGCCGGGATGGTCGTGTACCAGGTAGCAGCCCACGCGCCCGATCCACCATGCGAACGGTATTGCGAAACAGCTCGCGTCCGCGTAGACGTACCAGTCCCGATAAGGGATCGAATTCCACCACAGAAACGCCAGCGCGGCGACGTATCCTCCGATGAAACTCCCGAAGGACGCCTGGCCGTTTAGAACCTGCAGCAGCATCCACGGTTGCTTTGTGATGATCCGCCAGCCCTCCGGCGAATACAGAAACTTCGCGACGTGGCCGCCAAGAAACGCCGCCACGATCACGACCAGACCCAGCTGGGTGAATTGTTCCCGGTCGATGCCGTTGCGCTTCGCCCGTCGCGTGGCGATCAGGTATCCGGTGGCGATACCGATCGCCACCAGCGCCGGAAATGGATCAAATCGATATCGTCCAGCGTGCCAGTTAGTCGCATCGATGTATGGGAACATGGGCCGGAAGAGGTTTAGGTTTACACCTGGATACGGACGCAAGAGAATCGCAAAGCCATCTATAGTCGGCTTCCGACAGCTACCGGTCTGCTTTTATGCCCGCTTGTGTTCGCCGTGCGTTGCGGCTCCACGAATGCGGAACTTCGACCGCAGCAGCAGCGCAAGTCCGGCAGCAGCAACACCCCAGCACGCTCCGATGGCGATCAGCCTTACCACGTCCAGGTTGCGGATGTCCTGGAATCGTGGATCGCTCATAATATTCATAAACGCAGCGGAGCCGAAGAACAACGGCAGCAGGATCAAGCCAACGATAACTCTGCGCGGCACTTGGATGGCGCTGTCCCCATTTGTTTCCATATATACTCTCCAGAGGGTTACGACTATATCACGTACGAGCGGTGGTTGAGATTCCATCGCATTCGCATCGGCGACGCTTGTGATATGTTTGCCGAATGCTCAAGCTCCTAACCGCAGTTTTGATCGTTTGTGGCTCGCCCGCGCTACACGCTCAGACCCGAGGGGCCGTGCGCCCGCCACAGGATCAGGCCAAGCCCCATCCGGTGCGCAACAACGTGGCGCAGCCCGGGGAAGAAATCATTACGATCCGGTATTTCCGCATCAAGAAGGGCTCGTTCGATCAGTTTCTCAAAGCCAGCCAGGAGGATGTCTGGCCGTATTTCGACAAGATCGGCGCACGCATGATCGGCATGTGGAAGGTGATCGAAGCCGAGGGAGTGGAAGGCCAAGCGAAGCCCAGCGCCGACTACGATGAAGTGTACCTATCGACTCGGTACGCCAGCCTGGATCACTGGAAGGCGACGCGCGATCCGACCTCGCTTGGCGGCGACGGCCCGGATTGGCAAAAATGCCAGCGCGGCCTCGCCCTGCGCCAGAGCCTGACCATCTCCACCTACGTTATCTTCTTGAAGGGCGCGATGGCTGCGAACCAGCCGCTGTTCATGCCGGGCCTGAGCGAGACCTACGACAAGAAGCCCTAGCGGCTGCTACACCGCGAAACGCGCGCTCCTCGCGGTTTGAAACGGATCCCATCCGATCGTCACTAGATTGGCATTCGGATTTGAGATCCTGTTTAAAGTCGCTACCGGAAAAGGAATCGCGCATGACGATCACCTGGACTAAGTTCTTGATTGGCGCAATTTTGCTTTTTTGCCCGTCGGTTGCATGGGGGCAACAAGGCAGCACCACCCGAAATGTCATTCTTCGACGCGACCCTTCAACCTCCAGCCCTGCACTGGCACATTTGCAGCAGGGAGCCCGGGTGACCCTCGTTGATACGGCCGCCGACGCCGGGTTTCTCCACGTGAAGACTGAGGACGACCAGGTCGGCTGGGTTTTCGCCAAGTACGTCACCCTCTCGGCCGCCCCCGCGCCTACGGCTACGGACCTCAATGCCGCCTCAGGCGCTCAGTGTGACGCCAGCCTATGGAAACACGTCTATCATCCGCAACGTCTGATCGTGCAGAAGCAGTGCACCGAAGTGACGGGCGTCATCGTGGACGCTACCAACGGGACTCAGTCTGATGGAGTCCGTCACGAGGCGGATGGAGACACCCACGGCTGGCTCAAGGTCGACTCTCAATTTCAGGGCCTTCTCAACGCCGGGAATTTGAGTGACGAAGGCGGAAACTTGGTGTTTGAAATCGTGTGTCGATTCCCAGTGACGCAGCCGGACGCTAAAGCTGCCTGCAAGGGCTACACGGACAAGGTGAAGCTGCCTGCAGTCGGTTCACACGTTCGAATCCTGGGGACCTACGTCCAGGATACTTTCCACGCGCAGTGGATGGAGATTCATCCTGTGACGAGCATTACCGTGATTCCGTAGATACCCACGCTGCAACAATCGACCCGTTCGGGGAGTATTGCGGTGGGCTCTTAAAACGTAAAGGAGAGATGTTGCGGTTGAGCCCATTCGATTCATGGGCTCAATTTGGCTCGAGGCGAGCGAGTCCAATCGATGGACGCGGACGGGGGCCTGGCTGAGAATGTTCCGCTGAGGATTACCAGTGACGCCTGATTCCAACTTAGCAAAGCCTCTCCAAGAAAGTCTAATTAATAGAAAGCAATAAAGATACGAGTGCGGCGGAGTCAACTTTAAAACTCGTTTTCGATCCCGAATTCGAGTAACATCGCTTAAGAAACAACTTGAAGGGGCCAACCGGTTCCTTCCCAAGGTGCGGCGCATCCCTCTGCGCCAGCCGCAATTTCGTCAGTTGCTCACAATTCCACGCAGTGGAGGCTCCATGATCCCGCAAGAGAAAAGCGCTGCCGTGTTTCGAAGACTGCGCGAAGCTTTCGGCGTAACCGCCATCGAAGACATTCGTAGGATGACCAAAGGTCTCAGCTCGGACCTGATCTTTCGCATCGTCGTACAAGGATCTCCATTTCTATTGAGGATCATGACGCGAATCGATGAGAGGAACGACCCGCAGCGGATATTCGCGACTATGAAGGCGGAGGCTGAAGCTGGCTTGTCGCCTCGCGTCTGGTACACGAACATCGAAGACGGCATTTCGATCACTGATTTTATAGAGACGGTGCCGTTACCGGCAGTGGAAGCGTTGGTTCTAATTCCTAGATCGTTGCGGAGGCTTCATGCCCTGCCGCCATTTCACAAAGCTTTCAACTACGTCACGGCGCACAACGGCTTTATCTGGAGATTTCGGAAAGCGAATCTTCTCGCCAAGGACGAGGTCGAGGAAATCTTCACTCGGTACGAGCAAGTGTGCGCCGTTTACCCACGCCTTGATTCAGATATGGTGTCGAGTCACGGCGACCTGAAACCGGAAAACATCCTTTTCGATGGCCGACGTGTATGGCTGGTGGACTGGCAAGCCGCCTTCCTGAACGACCGCTACTTCGACCTCGCTGTCGTCGCGAACTTCATAGTCACCACCGACGCAGACGAAAAAGCTTATCTTCGGGAGTATTTTGGCCAACCGCCCGACGAATACCAACGAGCGCGATTCTTTCTTATGAGCCAGGTTACGCACATGTTCTACGCCACGGTCTTTCTGTTGCTAGGCTCGGCGGGCAAGCCGGTAAACCAGAGTGACAGATTGCCGTTATTCCGAGATTTTCACCACCGAATCTGGGCAGGCGAAGTCAACTTGGCTGACGACGGGATGCGAATTGTGTATGGCAGGGTTCATTGGGAACAGCTCTTACAGAACTTGTCCGGAGCGCGATTTGATGAAGCATTGAGAATCGTCTCGGACCGGAATGCATCTCTGATGAGCGTGCGCAAGCTCTTGCCGACCGCTCCATAAATCGGACCGAGTCCCGTCGGCAGACAGTGGACCAGAGCGCGAACGCCCAACCGCAAGTGACCGGATTGATACTGATAGGGGGCCAGAGCTACTTCTCAATGGGGCGCCCAAAACAGAGCACATATCCGCTGTTATCAGTGATCTCGAAGGCCCTGAGTCCATCGCTCGTATTGGCCAATTCCCGATGCACGGGGACCTCCCTGCCTAGGAACTCGGTGTACAGTGAGTCGGGATCATCCGTGGCGATGTAGGCGTCCCAGCGAGCCCATTCGTGACGCGAGCGATTCGGCTGTGGATGGATCTCGGGCGTGATGGCCTTGAACATGAGCATTACCTGGTCGCGTCCCATGATGGCGAAGAAGTCATCGCCGTCTCCGTCACCACCACCCTGATAAAGAACATCGAACCCCAGCTTGGACTGATAGAACGCGAGCGTAGCGCCCAAGTCGTCGACGATAAAAGAGGGAGCAACACTGTTCAACATGGCGAACGCGCCGTGGACTCGAATATAGCCTACGCTGAATAGCTGGTGCAATCGGCAACTGCATTTACCCAGCGAAGCGAGCCTACTACTCGACTCTTCATGCAGACATTTACACCGGACGGTTCACCCATGCTTATATGCTCTGCTTCACCCGGTTCCTGAGGCAACTCCATCCATCCGTCTATAGGTTGCCCAGATGGGCCCGTGCGCGGCTGGTCTCCGCGGGGTTCAACGTTGCGGCTCTGACTCCGGCGCCCGCTGTAACGCGCTCAACGGAAGTTTGTTGACCTCGTCGATGATCTTGGCGTAGGCTCGCGTTGTCGCTTGCAGACCCGTCCACGGCACAACGTCCGGCGTCTCCTGGTCTGTATGGAAATAGTAGTGGAACTCGCTCGAAGCCACGCCGGGCAGAAATCTCCAGAACTGCCCCAGATCCCCAGCCGGGGGACGAGCGTTCGGATCGAGATACAGCGGCGCGCCGAACTCCAGGAACGCTTTCGCCGCGATCGCCTGAAGCTGCGGCCGCGACGGACCGCCGGCGTACCACTGCTGGGCGAGCGTTGTATTGGTCCAGACCATACCGCGATCCTCCTGATAACGCGGGTATACGTAAGTTTGCAGTGTGGCCGGATGTTCGCAATTGATCATGAGAGCGGTTTTCCCGAAAAGCTCTTCGCGGTGATCGACCAGCCATTTTCGCCCAACTCCTGACCCCTCCCCCGTGTTGTGGTGTCCATCCAGTCCGATGAAGACCAGCGTCCGGCGGCGCTCACTCGGCGGTATCTTGGCGTAGTATTCCGCCAAGCCGAGCATCGACGCGACTCCGCCACCGTTATCGCCCGCCGCCTCGAACCAGCCATCGCGGTGCGCAACCACGTAGATGGTTTCGTCGGTCGTGCCTGGAAGCGCGCCCCACACCAGTGCTGTTTTGAGGCCAGGAACTCGCCGTACATCCAGCCGGACTTTGACACGCGGTGGGTGAGCGGGATTCGCCGCAGCGATCAGCTCTCGCGCCGTGTATCCGTCTTCACTTCCGACGGTGAACGCAGGAGCCTTGGTACCGGACGGATAGGCCTGATAACGCATGTTGCCGGGCAGCATGTTCACCTCGAAGATCGCCGCGGCGCCTTTCGAATCGGCTCGCTTCATGGCGCCCTCAGGCCTTAGACCGAGCATGTTGAATGTGAAGACCGCCCTGCCGCTAACGTCCTTGCCGGCGAAATCCGCCTCGCTCCCCAAGCCAACGTAGACTGCTGGCAGATCCAATCCCTCCGGTGGCGTGCCATTTGCTCCGTAGTCGGGCTGGGCTGACTCGATATCTATTGTTTTGCCGTCGGAACTAAGGGAAACATTCCAAGAGTGCGGCATCCACTGCGGCGCGAGATCCAACGGTTGTATCCGCACGCCGGACAGGCCGAGCTTGCTGAATTTCCCCGCGAGCCATTCCGCCGCTTGTGCGTCGGAAGAGGTGCCGATGATCCGCCCCCAGAACTTCGGGTGGCCCTGATCACGATACTGTCGTGAAATGGATGCTTGTTCCACAACGAGTTCGTGGAGCTGTTTGCCATTGATGGCGCCATAGCGTGCGTCGCCCGGAGGAAGCGGCCACTCAAGCAGGGCGTCGTCCAAATTGCCGAGTGCATGCGCCGGAGCCCCGCTGCCCGATGCAGTCGTTTGGGCGTGACCCGCAAAAATCGCGAGGTCTACGAACGCCGCAAAAGCGAGGCTCGCAAGAATGGCGCGCAAAATCCGCGAGTTGCTGAGAGTGGGCATACTGCGAATCATTCTATCGCCGGTCCACGGATCAGCGAATGGCAGGCCTGCTGACATTACCACCCATGCGGCCGTTCCTTAATAGACAATGGGCGATTGGCGCGTGACTTGAGGTCGAGCCGGAAGCGGAGTACTGTTATCGTCTCACGCCGCAAGCTGTTACGAGTCGGCGGACAGCAGTATTTCCCGGTGGCTACCTAACATTTTCGTTGTTACTATCGAAGAAAATGAGCAACTCATGAGCGAGGTTAGAGTCGCCGCGTTCTCGATCTCACTCGACGGATTCGGTGCCGGGCCCCGGCAAGACCTGAACAATCCCCTCGGTGTCCGCGGCGTCGAGCTGCACGGCTGGCTCCGAGACACCGAGGTCTTCAAGAAGATACATGAGCAAAGTGGCGGGAGCCGAGGCGTCGACAACGACTTTGCTGTTCAGTCTTTCGAAAATATCGGCGCCTGGATCTTAGGACGCAATATGTTCGGGCCGGTTCGCGGCTCCTGGAACGATGATTCCTGGAAAGGGTGGTGGGGTGAGAATCCGCCCTTCCATACTCCTGTTTTTGTGCTTACGCATCACGCGCGATCTCCCCTCGCGATGGAAGGCGGCACGACATTCTACTTCGTCACCGGCGGACTTGACGATGCTCTAAAGCGAGCCAAGGATGCGGCCCAGGACAAACACGTCCGAATCGGCGGCGGCGTGTCCGTGATTCGCCAGTATCTGATCTCGAAGCGGATTGACGAAATGCACTTAGCCCTAGCGCCGGTACTATTGGGCGAAGGCGAGCATCTACTGTCCGGAATCAATCTTCCCGAGCTCGGCTTCACCCTCTTCAGGACCATCTGTGGGGAAAAGGCAACGCACTTCCTGATTAGAAAGAGCTAGTTCGCTGACCGCGTGAAGGCGCGAACGAGGTGGTACTGATCCAATGGCCTTTTCTGGACCTGGACATTTGTCCAGGTAGGTGATAGTATTTTTCGATCCGAGATGTCATATGCAGTTAGCTGTAAAACAGGAACGTCGCCTCTTTGTGCTCACCGTTAAGGCCAAAGACGGCACCACAATCGATGTCAGCCAGTACCAGCCAGACTCGCTCGTAGACGCCGCCCGAATCGGACACGTCTTTCAAGCCCACGGCGGCTTCACGGTAACGATTACGGACAAAGGGAAGGTCCCGGAGAAGAGCTACGTGATCGACGGGCGCGGCGGCCGATTCCGGCCTAGTCCCCCCTGCGATAACACGCAGACCTCCCCCTAATCTACAACTTGTCGCCAGCCGCACGCGCGGCGTTGTGGCTGGCTCGCCAATGTTCAAGCAAGCGGGCGTGTGCTTCCCGGCAAGACTTGTGAAGTCGCTCGGTGTCTTCCATCGCGAAAATGAGGTCGTCCTTGGTCGCGCCCTTGAGGTTGCCGGTCGCCTCAGAGTAGGAGCGCACCGAGATCTGGTATGCAGCCAGCAATTTTTCGCATGTTTTGCAAACCATAGAAGGAAACAGCCTACTACGGTTCCAAGGTCCTTACAAGTGCCCGATTTAGGTGGATGGTAGTATGACTAAGGTGTCGCTTTACGCATACGCTGATGGCTCGCGGCCACGTTCCTTGAGGACGCGCCGGTCGTAGTTAAGTAACTCGAACGTTGCGTTACGCGAAGTGAAGGGACGGGCATAGGAAGACGCCGAGGCGCTGGATCAGCCTCGGCAGCCATCTACTTTAGCATCGCTGTGCAATTCGATTTCGCGCCACGAATGCGATCGCGAGCAGCAGGAGTAATACCAAGACCAACGAAGATGGCTCGGGTACTGCTGTGATCGCCTGGTCGTCGGAAGCAAAGATGCCTGCGGATTGGGAAGTGACGTTACCTTCGATTTGAAAGAACTGAGTAGACGAGTCTGTTTCGATGGCGAGAACTCCATTTGGAATATTCCCGCTCCATACCGTATTGAGCCCGGTGGAGGGTGTGGCGCACGGGCCCGTGACCAGAGCGAGCGATGTGGTTCCGCCCGCCGATGATCCGGTGCAGCTCGGCTCTGACGTGCTCTCGAGGGGGACGGCAGCGGAAGTTGCCAGATCGAAATTGAAACTGTCCCATGTGTTCGAAACGGAGCTGAAGATATGGGTTCCTGCGTCGTAGGTGAACGTTCCCGCCGTGGGGAGAAGGCCGGATCCACTCAGGTCGATCGTGGTGGTGGTCACATCCACCGTGTTGGTGGTGATATCAATCGGATCGGCCATGGCAACGAGCGCGCCGAAGGCCACTGTTAGGAGCATGCGCATGTTAAGGCACTCCTTCCTGCCCCAGGGGATAGGCATTCTATCTTTGCTGGATTGAAGCGACTACTGCACTTCATAGCTTCACCTGGCGGATAGATCGCCGATGAACGGTGGCCGTATCACAATTTTATTTGCCCTCCGCTGTGATGACAGCTAGGGATACCGTAAGCCGTTACAAATCATAGCGATGGTGGTAGAACATATTGTCCGGCTTCGACCCGCTTCGCGACACGAAAACCCATCAATTTGCCAACCGCTGGCCAGATGTAACCTTCTTAGAGCCGCCCACACACTCCCTCGGCGCACCACAGCAATCCGGCCCGAGGAACGCCGCGCGGCGGCAGCAGTCAGTCCTGCCGCAAAGCTACCATCGGATCCACCAGCGCTCCACGGCGCGCCGGAATGAGCGCCGCAATCAGTCCCACCAACGCCAGCAGTGCCACTGCTCCCGTGTAGGCCCGCCAGTCTGTCGCTTTTACTTCGAATAACAAGTCCTGAAGAAACCGCGTTAGCCAATATGCGCCCACGATTCCGGTCACGACGCCACCGGCGATCAGCACGCCAGCCTCCCGAAGCACCAATCGAAGGATCGCCCAGGGCGCTGCTCCTAACGCGACGCGAAGCCCCAACTCGGCGGTTCGTTGGCTCACCGAGTACGCGAGCACGCCATAAATTCCCACGATCGCCAACGCCACTGCGACCGCGGCGAAGATCGACAGGAGCAGTGTCTGGAAGCGGCGCTGCGACACCGCCAGGTCTATGATCTCGTCCATCGTGTGCACGTTCGTTACCGGCTGATCTTTGTCGATCGCCCAAACAGCGCTCGATATTGCGTTCACCAGCGCGTGCGGATCGCCCGCAGTGCGCACTGCGAAATCAGCGAGCGGCACCGGGTAAAGCTCAGTCTGCGCCGCGCAAAGATACACCTCCGGCTTGATTTTGCCTTCCTTGCCTGCGCGGCGAATGTCGTTGACGACCCCCACGATCACCAGTTTTGGCGCTGCGGGACCGCGTTGCATCGAGTGTCCCACCGGGTCGGCGCCGTCAAGCAACTCGCGCGCGAAGGCCAGATTCACTACCGCGACCGGCGGACCGCCTGCGGCGTCCTGTGCGCTGAGAGCGCGCCCGCGCAGAAGCGGAATGCCGAGCGTCTCGAAATACCCCGGATTGACGGCCTGGAAATCCGGCGAGGCGCGCCGATCCGGGTCGCCATCGAGCATGATGCCGGAGGACCAGCCGCCCCGCATGGGCAAGCGATTCGCGTAGGCGACGGACTGAACGCCAGGCAGCGATCTGACGCGTTCTTCAAGCCGCTGAAAGAACAGCACGCGAGCCGCCGCATCCGGATATCGCGGCTGGGGCAGGTTCACGTTCATCGCGATCACATGGTCCGGTTGAAAGCCGAGATCGACGCCCATCAGCGTGCTGAAACTGCGCAGCAACAAGCCCGCTCCCACCAGCAGGATCAGTGAGAGAGCAACTTCCGCGATCGTCAATGCCGCTCGCCAGCGAGCCTGGGAGCTACCCGCGGTTCCGCGCGATGCGGTCCGCATGGCGTCGACCGGCTTCGCCTGCGAAGCCTGCCATGCCGGCGCCATTCCGGAGATCAAGGCGGTGGCCGCCGCCAGCATCGCGGAAACCGCAAATACCCGCCAATCCATGCCCGCGTTCTCAATTCGCGGGACCCCGGAAGGCGCGATCGCGGTGAGGCCGGCCATCAGCGCCCTGCCGACGGCGAGCCCCGCCCCGGATCCGGCCGCCGCAATCAGCAGACTCTCCGTCAGCAACTGCCGCATCAGGCCGAGGCGTCCTGCTCCGAGGGCCATGCGGACGCTCGACTCATGCCGGCGGCCTGCCGCCCGGACCATTTGAAGATTCGCAACATTGACGCACGCGATCAATACAATCAGGCCGGATGCGCCGAGAAGAGCCAGAAGCGATTCCTTTACGCTGCCCGCCAGATCATCGCGCAGCGGCGCCACTGCCGCGCGAATCCAGCGATTCGTATCCGGGTACTGACGGCCCAGGTTGCTTGACACGGCGCTAAGAGCAGCCTGCGCGGCGGCCACCGAAATCGCGGGCTTGAGGCGAGCCACGACGTTGACCTGGTGGTCGCCGCGGTTGTGCAATTGCTCGCCGGGATAGGACGCGGCAGGCCTCGTCTTCGCGTTGCGTCCAAGCGCGGGCCTGTCGCAGGATCTGTCGAAACTTCATGGCCTATACCGTCTGAAGAACGCTTGCAATGGCCCGGCTGACTCGCGCGTAGCGATCCAGCTCGCGCGCGAGCTGCTTGCGGCCTTCGGTGGTGAGGTTGTAATATCGCGCACGTCGATTTTCTTCTGTCCGGCCCCATTCGCCAGTGATCCAGCCCTTCAAAAGCATTCGCTGAAGCGCGGGATACAGGGAGCCCTCCTCTACCTGCAGGACCCCGGTAGAAGTTTCCTGAATGAAGCCAGCGATCTCGAAGCCATGCATCGGCTTGCCGCGTCCCAGAGTACGCATGATCAACATCTCCAGCGTGCCCGGCGGGATATCTTCTCGTTTCGGTGGCATTACATAGATTCTCTATGTTAGAGATACGGCCCCGATGCAAAAAGGTTACGATGCTTGACCAAATTACTTTTGGCAGCTTGGAACGGCGGGCGTTGAGGCATGAATTCGGCCCTAAGCTCCCACCGGAAGACCGGCGGGCGTCAATTGGCTTACCTCAACCGCCGCACGCGCGCACTTTCCTACTGGATCGTAATTTTCACGCCAGCTTGGGTTTGGTCGACGATATAGGTCCCCGACAGCGGCATGTCACCGCTTGGGGTAGAGGGAGGGATGGTCACGTTCAGTTGATAAAGTCCCGGTGAAATGAGGCCCGAAAATCCTACGTTCGCGGGAGCGCTACCGATCGTGGCCCCCACAAAGCAGACTTTCTGCTCGAACCCGTTTTTGTTACGGAATGCATGAAGACACCTCGAAGTTTCGGAACCGCCTTTCGCCGGCGCGGCGTTCTTACACTAGCTATTACGCGATTCGGAATCTGAAACCGTCACGCAGACCTGATCAAAATGGCTGGCCTTCAGCGACCGGCCTATCGGCGTCGCATTCCGCGAGACGGTGTTCCGGCACCCCTGAGATACGAATGATAGCGGCCCTCGGCAGTTCGTTTGAGCATTGCCGACGCGGCCTCGATTTCAGCGACTTAGAAAAGGCGCGCCGCGGAAAGATAGTTCGTCCCCGGACGACGTGCTTCGTCCGATTCTATGGGGAGGTGTCTGCCTTCTTCCATCGCGCAAGCACACCATCCCGGTCGAATTTCGCCCCGTCAAGATACACACTTGAAATCTGGCGGGTGTTACGAATGTTCTCCAGCGGGTTCGCATCCAGCACCAGGAAACTCGCGCGCTTTCCCACCGCGAGTGTCCCCATGTCCTTTAGCCCCAACAATTCCGCCGGCCGCTGGGTTGCGGCCACGATCGCCTGCGAGGGCGTAAGCCCCAGTTGCACCCATCGTGCGAGTTCAAGATGCTCCCCCGAGCCAAACGTGTGGCCGGGATGAACACCAGTATCGGTACCGAGCACGACGCGGGCGCCGGCCGCAATCATTCTCGGAAAGTTGTAGGCAAGGATCGCCTCTCGTGCCGGCGCATTCGGAGAGGGCGGTCCACAGCTCGGCGCAAGCGGACGCCGCTCGGAGGTTGCGCGAATCGCGGCGATCACTTTGACAGGCAGAGCCTGCTCGAAGAAAGGATCGTGCTCGCACACCGCCGTCGGATCGCCGAGCCCGATTACGGTCGCCCAGTACGGTTTCTTTTCCCTCAGCAGCGCGAGGTACTCTTCATCGAGCTTTTCGTTCTGCACCAAATGCACCAACACGTCCGCTCCCGCCCGCGCGACAGCCTTCTGATCAGGCAGCGTCGTCGCATGAGCATGGACCAGGATGTGATGCTTATGCGCCTCGTCGATGATCGCCGAATATACGTCGGGGGTCATCTTCGGGTATGTGCCACGCCGGTCGTCCACCCAGATCTTGATGTTCTGGACCTTCTTGCCGGCGATCATTCGCACAACCCGACGGGCTTCCTGCGCCGTGGAGACTTCGTTCACGACGTGTAGGGCTTTGGTTGCCACCAATAGGACCGGATCTGGCCCGCCATTTGGCGGCGCCATTCCGGGAGCGAAGAAAAACTGCGCTGCCGCAGGGAATCTTCCGGTCTGCTGGTCGCGTTGAAACTGCAACGAAGCATCGAGCGGGCTGGTGCCGGCCGACAGGATCGCTGCTGTCCCATAAAATGCTTCGCGCTGCAGATGGTCAAGAACGTTCTGCGGCGTGTAATTCTGGGCGCCCCAGCTGGTGTATCCTTCGTAACCGATGTGTGTGTGCACGTTAATCATCGCAGGCATGACGGTCTTGCCGCTCAGATCCACGCGGGCTGCGCCGGCTGGCGCCTTGACCGCTCCTTCGTTGCCGATCGCAGTAATATGGCCATTCTCGACGACGAAGGCCCCACGCTCAATTGGTGTGCTCCCGTCGCCAGTGATCAACCGGCCGCCTTCGTAGAGAACCGCCCCGGACGGGTTGTGCGATTGCGAATACGCAGCCGCCGCCAACGAAGCTAGGACAATCCAGAATCTCAGACGCTTCATCGCTCTCCTTCCGACGCCTGCTGCCGCTGATCTAACCGGCCGTGATCGTCGTAATAGCCATTGTATTGGCTGGGTGAAGAGGTCATCCTGGCCGATCTTGGTTGGCCTCGGTGATGGGAGCGCGTAAGAAATCTCTGCGTTTAAGAACGCTGGTGTTTGATCCTCGAGTGTGGCCTGTTCCGTAATCCTGCTGCGAGCGATCACGTCTAAGTAAGAAGATAAGGCTCCCAAGGAATTCTCTCGCGATTTTTTGTTATCCGTCAGCGAGAAGGTTTCTGAATGCCGGTGTTTTATCGATTAGGTCACCTGTGTGCTTTCCGCGTTCGATTTTCCTTGCCGGGCCTGTGCTGTTCGGCATAATTTCCTCGGTAGCGCAAACCAACGTGGCGAGCGCGAACTACGGAAATAGCCGCACCAACTCAAATCCGAACGAAACCGTTTTGACTCGCGCAGCCGTCGGAAGCACGGCTTTCGCAAAACTCGGCGCGTTCCCGTTGGACGGACAAACTTACGCGCAGCCGCTCTACATCGGCGGCTTGCAGATTCCAAATCAGGGAACAAAAAACGTCGTGTTTGTCGTGACCATGAACAATAGCGTCTATGCGCTTGATGCCGATAATCCATCCGCTGCGCCGCTGTGGCAGGTGAACCTGGGAACCGCGGTGCCTTCAGCATCCCTTCCGGATCTGGAAGATGTGAATCCTCAGGTTGGAATTCTTTCGACACCCGTCATCGACGTCAACGGTCTGGTGATTTACGTCGTCGCCGAGACCTGGGAGAGTGGCGCACCCGTGTTTCGTCTGCACGGCCTGTCCTTGCTCGACGGACACGAGATGGTCAACGGACCCGTGGCGATCGCCGCGTCCACATCAGGCACCGGAGCCGGCGGCGAGAACGGGGTTATTCAGTTCGACCCGTTCTGGCACTTGCAGCGTCCCGGTCTCGCGCTCGCCAATGGAGCGATCTACATTTGCTTCGGCTCGCATGGCGACGCGGGAAATTATCACGGATGGGTGATGGCATATAGCGCTTCGAACTTGCAGACGCAAACGGCCGTATTCAACACTACGCCGAATGGCATCGGCGGAGGGATCTGGCAGTCCGGTCACGCGCCGATGATCGACAGCGCTGGAAATGTTTACGTCGTTTCCGGTAATGGCGACTTTGACGGCGTCGCCAATTTCTCCGGCGCGGTGATCAGATTGTCCGGCTCCAATCTTTCGGTGCTGGATTGGTACACGCCCGCGCAGTGGCAATATCTGGACGAGAACGATCTCGACGTCGGGTCGACCGGTGCAATTCTGGCGGCGGGCGGAAATCAAGTACTTGCCGGCGACAAGGGCGGGCGTCTTATCAATCTTCAAAGCAGTCGGCTTGGCCACGTCGAAAGCAGTCCGGGGGCGAACGATTTCGCCGCCAGTTCGTACGGGATCTTCGATCTCGCGCTGTGGCAGACCACTCAGGGCGGGCTGCTGTTCGAGCATGATTGGAACGGATATCTAAAATCCTACGCGGTGACCGATGCGGGTATCTCGCAAACTCCGGTATCCACGGGCACCTGGCGAGGAGATTCTTTGTACCAGGGGATGGCCGTCTCGTCGAACGGAACCGCGGACGGGATCGTTTGGGAAACCACCGGCGATCACTCGACGGCTGGTGTACCCGGCACGCTGCATGCCTGGAACGCATCGGATCTGACCGAAATCTGGGACAGTAACCAGCAGCCTGGCGATGTCCTCGGCGGATTCGTGAAATTCGTCGCTCCTCTGGTAGCCAACGGCCGGGTGTATGTGCCGACTTTCTCGAGTCAGTTGGTCGTCTACGGGCTACGATCTTCAAGCAGCGCGCCGTCCACCGTACCGGACGTCGCCTCTGTATTCAATGGCGCTAGCTTCATCCAGGACGCGCTGTCTCCGGGCGAGGTTCTCGCGCTTTTCGGCACGAATCTCGGACCGGGAACTCTACTCACCGCGCAGGCTGATGAGAGCGGAGTTATCCCGGCTGCGCTGGGTGGGACGCAGGTGCTTTTCGATGGGATTCCCGCGCCGCTGCTTTACACTTCGGCGAATCAAGTGGGAGTGGTGGTTCCCTTCGAGGTGGCGGGAACCACTCAAATGACCTTGCAAAGCGCCGAGGGGCAGTCGACCACCGCGTCGCTTCCCGTGGTGGCCGCAACGCCCGCTGTATTCACTACGTCAGGCATGGGAAACGGTCAGGCGGCGGCCCTGAACCAGGACGGAACTCTCAATTCGTCCACCAACCCCGCATCCACCGGCTCCATCGTCACTCTGTTCGCGACCGGCTTGGGACAGACCAACCCTCCGGGTGTCGATGGAGCGGTAACCGGCTCGGCTCCTGCGCTCCCGGTTCTTCCGGTATCGGTTTCCATCGGTGGACTCCCGGCGTATGTGCTTTATGCGGGCGCAGCACCGGGATTGGTCGAAGGTGTTTCCCAGATTAACGCTCGCATTCCTGCTCTTTCCGCTACCGGATCGAACATCCTGGTGGTGGTACAGGCGGGAAATTCAGTAAGTCAAACCGACGTCTGGATTGCCGTCCAGTAAATCAACAATTTGGGGTTTATCACGAATGTGTGGGCCATTAGGCGCATCGTGATTCGCGTGGCCTGATTCGTTCCCTTTTAGCCAAAACATCTTACGGCTGATAAAATCTCGGGATTCCAGTTGCAAGGCTGTACTTTCGTGGTTGAAGCTGCGTTTTTTCTCCGTCGGGCGCTGGTGGCGAGTCCGGCGCTGGTTCTTCTGATCGCGATCTCGCCGGCGAGTGCCGCGCCGGATCGTTTCGACACGTTATCGGGTATCGAATTATCGGTGGACGCCAGCGGGTCTTTCTCGGTCCGTTCGCGCGAGCCTGTATGGACCTTCGGCGGCACCGTGGACGCACCGGTCACGAGGATCGCCTTGAGCACCGGACGCGACGGCGTCGGCACGTATCACAAGATCGCGTTCAACTATTCGACCTCGAATGGAGTACCAGTCTCGGCGAGCATACGCGCGTATTACCAGCGATCCATCGTGATCTTTAGTTCCACGCTGCTCGCGGCTGCGAACAACGGACCGCTCTTCCCCACCATCAGTACCTATCCGCAGGGAATGTACAAGTTCGCATTTCAATTCACCTACCAATATGTGTATGGACCGTGGGGCGCGGGACCCGGCCAGCTCGTGGCCGCGAATTCGAGCTTCACCGATTCTGTAAATACCACCGGGTCCTATTACATCGTTGCGCCGGTGGGCGATTCTGGAATCGCGCCGAGCCTGTCTATATCAGTGAGCGGTGGCGTGGACCTGTAAGCCGCTTTTTTCTCAAATCTCCAGCGCGGAACGATCCCATTTCGCAAGACGCGCTCCCGCTTCGTAGGTGCTCTCGAAAAATTCAAGCAGCGCTAGCTCCGGCGATTCAGCGCGACGCACGTCGTCATACATCAGAATGAATTCCGAGAGCTGGGAGTTCCACTTCGCGCCATCAGGCCTGACAGGCGCCAGTTCGATGCCGGCGGGCTGCGGAACGATGTAGGAATAAAAAGCCGGTCCGTCCACAGCCCCGCCGCCGGGCCAGAAGCCCACGCTCGAAACTTCGTGGGAGTAAGCAGGACCGCTGATCACTCCCCGGCGCGGCGGCGCCCGGCGCCCGGAAAATCGCGAGCACGCGAGATCGAAACTGCCCCAGAAAAAATGAACCGGGCTGCATTTGCCGATGAACCGTCCGCGAAACTGTTCCATCACTTTGGCGGTGGAAACCAGGATGCGCCAGAACCGGTTCGCGTACTCGGCGTCATAAGAGCAGTTGGCGAAGTCGCGATCGAACGGGACGGCGTCGGCAATCTCCTGGGGCTTCGCGTTAATCCTCACAGCGATTCCCAGCGATGCCAAACATTCCCAAATGCCGGCGTAGAACCCGGCGACCGACTCCGCCTTGAGCGGGCGCGAGACGCAGCCCCCCTCACCCGTGCAAATCTCCAAGACATGCTTCTGAAAATCGAACTGGATTTCAAATATGCCCGGCCCGTACGGCACGGGTCCCGTAGTCAGGCCGCGGGAGTTGACGTAGAGGCTGACGTGCCACCAATGATTGAGCGGTGGGGACAGCGTCATGCGGATCTTACCCACGATCTGAGTCCACCGGTGAAGCGTGCGATAGGTGTCCTTCCATTCATTCAATGGCAGAGACGGCCAAGCTTCGAGGCTATTCATAGTTAACTCTGGTTCGCTGAATTACCTTGAACTCATCCGCGACACTTACTACTTGGGCTTGCGGGGCGACCCGGAGCGACGACGACCGTTTTTGCGGGTGACGAAGCGAAAAGCGCCGCGGAGCAAGTCCCGCAGCGCATCCGGCTCGATGCGCACCAAGCGAACCAGCACAGCCGCATAGCCCTGGTAGTGGTCCTTTATATAGTAGGTATCGGGCGCGGCCGCGAGCAGTTCCGCGCGGTCGTCAAAGTCGATGCGGACCGCCAGCGAGCCGGGCTCGGCCGATTTGTGCGTAGGAATACACGCGAGCAGCTTCCCGCCAACCTTGAAAGCCGGAGCGCCGTACGCTGTGCTCTCCTCGACTCCCGGCAGCTCGAGTGCGAGTTTGCGCACGGTATCGAGAGTGACGTGCTTTGGCATTCGGACTGTCGTCTCAAGCTCCGACGATCTGGACGTTGATTCCTTCCGGGTCCTTGATGTGAAACCCTGCATCCAGGTTGTTTTCGGGATTTATCCCGAGCGCCTTCAGTTCCCGCGTTACACTCTCCTGGTTGAAGTTTTCCACGCCGATCGCGAAGTGATCCACCATCCCTGTCGGATTCTTGTGGTGGAGAGAGACCGTCACTTTGCCCGCGCCCAGCCGCACGATTTCGTTGGGCTTGTCCTCGCTCACTACTGCGAATCCAAACATCTTCTTGTAGAAAGCAACCGAACGAGGCAGATCGCTGACCTGAATGCTGATGTGATCGATCCTAGTCCCTTTGAGGCCGGCATCCTGACCCTGCGCGGCGCCCGTCGTCACGGCCAGCATCGCCAGACCCTGAATCAATTCCCGTCGCGAGAGCGCACCTCGCTCAAAGCGGTTCACGAGACTTGCAATCATTTCCTCCATAAAACCTCCAAAAGGTCGCTACGCCCGCCTCAACTAAGCTTTCTTGAGCAGCCGGACTAAGAAGATCAGCAGCATCGCTCCAACCACGGCCGTGCAGATCGATCCAATCAGCCCATATGCGAAGATCCCCATCCACCCGAGCACATGTCCCCCGATCATTGCCCCAACCACGCCTAGGACGATGTCGCCTAGGACACCGTATCCGCTGCCCTTCATGATTTTGCCCGCCAGCCATCCGGCGATCAATCCGACAAACAACAAATAGATCAGGCTCATACCGTCGCCGTGTCCTCCGTCTGGGATTTTCGTACCCAGGATCGTATCATACTGATCTCGTCGCCATCGAGAGCGTTAGACGGCGACGCGGCCCATCACCGGATCGCTGAACCCGGCTTTCCCGGTCTCCACGCGCCCCGCGAAACGACGCAGAAATCGATCTGCGCCGGTGATGGTCACGCTGAAGTCGTACCAGTGATGGCTCCGCGCAAGAGGCATCGATAGGGTTCGTCTACCGCCCGGCTCAATCGACACAGTATGGTCGCCGATCTTGTACCCGTGGTCTTTCACTTGCACGGTCCAATTCCTTTCGGCGAGGTTACTCAAGCGAAGCTCGATATCTCCGGTACGCGCGTATTCGCATTCAATCTCCAAGCGCGGATCTTCGGCGTTGCCCGCAAATTCGCGCAGAAAGCCATTGGGACCGCAAACGCGGAGGTGGTAGGCTCGTTTCTCGAAACCTGCCAGTTCCCAGAAATCGGTCAACCGGTCACCCGCCGCGACGGCATAGGAGCGGGTGCGCAATTTCGCCTGTTCGCGGTACTTGCCCGGCGCGTATACGTGAAATGGCGCTCCCGAAGCCGCGCTTCCGAAGAGCGCGTTCCTGGCCTCGAGCACCAGCTCGAACCTCGTCTTATCGGCGCTGATCGCGCCACTCGCCTCTAATTCATACGGCAGAGACGTAGATGGCCGCACGCCGGGCTCCTGCCGCGGCAGTTTGTCAAACTGCGCGATCTCATCCGCCGTCAGCTTCCGGAAACTCGAAGGCATGCGCGTGAACTGCGCGCGATGCACCTGTTCAAAGAACGAGTCTCTCGACGGAAACCGCACCTCCGCCGAACCCTCCTCGAATGGACGGAACGCCGCCGTCAGATCACCACACACGGTTCGTCGCCATGCGGTGATGTTAGTCTCCCGAATCTCGCGTCCCGACCGCTGGCTCAACACGCGTTCGAGCAGCCGCAGCACTGAAGTATGATCGAACACCTGCGAACACACGTACCCGCCTCGGCTCCACGGCGACGCGATAATCATCGGCACGCGATAACCCAAACCGACAGGACCGCCACGCGCCTCTCTTGCTGGATAGCGCTTCAGATCCTGCGCCAGCGGCAGATACTCCAAGCTGGCGTCGATCCCGGGCGACGTCTTGCCAGACTCCGGATTCCCCGGTTCCGGCGCCACAAACGGCGGAACGTGGTCGAAGTACCCGTCGTTTTCGTCGTAAGTGAGGATGAAAATCGTCTTGCTCCACACCACCGGGTTTTTCGTCAGAATGTTCAGAGCTTCGGCGACGTACCAGGCGCCGTACCACGGCGAACCGGGATGATCCGAGAACCGCTCCGGCGCGACCAGCCAGGAAACTGTCGGCAATTTGCCGTCGTCGACGTCTTTGCGGAACTGATGGAGCGGATCGCCTTTCGGAATGTCCATTTCGCGCATCGCCGCGCCGTCGCGATAACGCAGTGTCGATAAATTCCGATAGCCGGGATCATTTTCATTCGTTGTAAATGCCTTCTGGTGGAGACTTAGCTCGCGCTCAGATAATCTGGCGAGCGCTTCCTTCGTCCACCGAGCCCGTTCCGTCGTAACATATCGGAGCAGCTTTTCCTTCGCCGCCAGTTCTTTTTGTGCGCCGTCTTTGCCACGCAACTTTTCGATTTCTGCCGGAAGCGTCGCCGCCATTCGCTCCAGATACTCGAGATGCGTTTTGCGAAATCCGACGTGATACTGATCGAACCACTCGAGCGGATTGTCGGTGAAATTCAGGAGCCACGCACTTGATTCGTCTTCGAGTCCAGACGCCACGCTCAGCTCATTCTGATAAACGCGCCACGAAACCCCCGTCGCCTCCAGCCGCTCCGGAAAAGTTTTCCAACTCACTGTGGATCCATAATCGACTTCGGAATTCCGCACGTTCGGAATGGAAGACGCATCCGGCTTCTCGCGATTCGTGCCCGTCCAGAGGTACAAACGGTTCGTGGTGGTTCCGGTCAGTGACGAACAGAAATTCTGATCGCAAATCGTGAACGCGTCCGCGAGAGCGTAGTAGAAGGGTAGGTCTTCGCGATCGTAATAACCCATGGTGAGCGGCATCCCGGCGCAGTCTTTGCGTCCGGAAATTTTCGCGTCCAACCAGCCATCGTGATTCCCGTGATTGCGCGCGTCGGTTTGATCGCGCCAGCCATGCGGCAGCGATCCCAGCCACGTCGCTCTGGTGTCCTTTAAGTCCAATCGGAAAGGCGCGTAAGTCTCTCCCGCGCCATTGGTCTGCAGCCACACCGGCTTTTGGTCCGGGAGCGTCACTGCCCGCGGATCGTTGAACCCCCGAACCCCGCGCAGCGTTCCGAAAGTGTGATCGAAAGATCGATTCTCCTGCATCAGGATCACGATATGTTCGGCATCGACGAACGTACTCCCCTGTTCAGGATCGATCCCCGAAGCCCGCGCAATCGAGGACAGCAGCGCGCTCATACTCCGCGCGCCGCCGGCGAAGGCGGCGGCCTGACGAAAGAAGTCCCTGCGTGTACTCATCTTCCGCGATTATTGCAGTTTCGAAACGCTAAAACTTGATTCGAGCGCCAGACTGCCGTGTACCGGAGCCGCCGAGGTCCGCCAGCCGCCGAAGTGATCCGCGAGATTCGTGATATTCACTACCAAGGTGATAACAGAACTAATTCGTTTGCGTTGCCCGCCTGAATTGCAGGATACGCGGTGAATCAGCCGGAGCCGATCTCCAGCTCGCGGGACAAGCGGGCGACCACGGCACTCGCGTCCTGCACCGTCATCAGTTGATTGCGGAACTCTTCGTCCATGAGTTTTCGGGCCAAGCTTGAAAAAAAACGCAGGTGTGTTCCATTTTTTTGAGACGAGCGCGTGGCAAGCAACAGGATCATCTGCACCGGCTTCCCGTCCAGAGATCCCCAATCGATAGGCCGCTCCAGCCGCATCACTCCGACCGAATCCGCTTTCACAGCGTCGGAGCTGCAATGCGGCACGGCAAATCCGTGACCCAGGCCCGTAGAGTAGATCGCCTCCCGGGCAGTTACGGCATGCTCCAGCAACTCCGGATCTTCCGTACGCCCCGCGGCATAGAATACTTCCGCCATGGCGCGAATCGCGTCGGCTTTGTTCTCACATGCCGAGTCAAGTATTACCAGTTCCGCATCCAGCAGCGGCGTCTCGGGCGATAGCAGAGCATCCACGTCGGAGGCCGATTCGCAGGCCAGGGCGTGATCGAGCAGCGCCTCACACTCAGACACCGAAAGTCCCCGGATCCTGGATTTCACAGCGGGAACAGCGTGCACCGTCACGCTGAGTTCGTCCAAGCCTAGCGCGAGCAGAAGCGGAATATTGCGAAGGTCGGCGGCCATCTCTCCGCAGGTGCCGATCCATTTGTCATGGGCCCGGCAGCGCGCGACGGTTTCCTTGAGGAACGCCAGGAACGCGGGATGGCGCACGCTGGCCAGGCGCGCCACGTTGGGGTTGCCGCGATCGGCCGCGAAAAAATACTGGCAAAGGTCGTTGGTGCCGATGCTGAAAAAGTCGACCTCCGCGGCCAGCCGATCGATCATGAACGCCGCGGCCGGGACCTCGATCATCACTCCCAAGCGGATTCCGCCGGCCAGACGCGCCTTGATCCAACGCACCTCTTCCACGGAGGAAACCATCGGGACCATCACCCACACGGGACCCAATGCCGAGGCGCGTGCGATCGCCCGGAGCTGCGTCTCCAGAAGCTCGCTGTGCGCGGCGTAAATGCGCGAACCGCGTAGCCCCAGAAACGGATTCGCTTCCGCGGGCAGCCTGAGATACGACAACGGCTTGTCGCCGCCGATGTCGATGGTGCGAATGATCACTGGTTTCCCGCCGGCACCGCAAACGGCGGCGCTGTACGCTGCAAACTGCTCGTCCTCGGACGGCGCCGATTCGCGTTCCAGGAAGAGCATCTCGGTGCGATAGAGCCCGATGCCATCCGCGCCTTTTTCGAATGCGGCGACCGCCTCTGCCGCCGAGGTGATGTTGGCTGCCACTTCCAGCACCCGGCCATCGCGAGTCATCGCAGGCATTTTCGCCCGCGCGGCCAGCGAAGCTTCGCGCCGGGTGACAGACTTTTGTTCACGCTCGTAAAATGCGCGGACCTCTGGTGCGGGCTCCAGGATCGCGAAGCCGCGCGTGCCGTCGACCAGAATTTCTTTACCGGGCGACGTCATCGTGCGGGCATCCTTGACGCCCGCGACCATCGGGACGCCCAGCGAGCGCGCCAGAATCGACAGGTGCGACGTCGTGCTCCCGGTCTCCAGCACTACGCCTTTGAGAAATATCCGGTTGAGAGCGAGAAACTGCTGCGGCGCGAGACTCTCGGCTATCACAACGGAAGCTTCGGCCAGTTCCGGTGCGGGCGTCAGCTTGGTTCCCTGGATCTGTTCGAGCAGCAAGAGGCAGATTTCTTCGACGTCGGCGGCGCGCTCCCGGATATATTCGTTTTCCGATTTCCGCAATACCGCGGCGAAAGATTCACCCGCTTCCGCGATGGCGCTGAAAGCGGAACGGCCTTGCTCGATCCGCGCTGCGATCTCGGTAGCCAGGGAAATGTCGCTGGCGATTGCCAGATGGGCGCTAAGGATCGCCGCCTCCGCGGCAGTCGCACCGGAGAGAGATTTCTCGATCGCCGCGCGGACGGCGCGCAGCGCAAGTTCGGCTCGCGGACGCTCCTCAACGGGATCCGCGGCACCGTCCGCACCATCGCGCGGAATCGCGATCATGCTCATTATCACAGCTGTGCCTTGCCCGACGCCGCTCGAGACTGGAGTCCCAAAATGCGCCCGTATCGCGCTGGCTTCTACGCCCGCCACATCGAAAGAAGTCGGCAGAGCGCCGGTGCGCGGCGCCAGGGCCACCGGCTTGTCCAACTTCGGCAGTTCCTGTTCGATAAACCGGCGCAGCGTGGACCCCGCAGCGTCTTCGTCCACTCCGTCGATCCGGACCGCGCAGCAGTCGCCGAAACTAATGCCGGCGGCGATGAGCGAGAGCACACTTTTCAGGTCCGCCCGCGCAGCCACACGAACGTTGGTGAGCATCCCGCGCGAAGCAAATCTCTGCGCCACGTCGGCAAGATGGCTCGCCGGGCGCGCGTGAAGACCGTTCGCGAGGGGACAAGTGAACTGGAATTCTAGGGCCACGGCTGGATCTTTTCGAAAACGCTTTTGGGGTTCCGGATCACTTCCTGAATCGGGACCTGGATGATCCGGGTGGAATGGAACCGTTCGCGCTTCTCCACTTCGATATCGATCGCGAGGATCACCACCTGCGCCTCACGTATATCCTTCTCCGACAGTTCGTTTTCCACTCCCATGGCGCCTTGCGTCTCCACTTTGATCTGATGCCCCAGCGCTTTGGCGGTCTTTTCGAGCTGCTCGGCCGCCATGTAGGTATGAGCGATGCCAGTGGCGCAGGCCGTCACGGCGACAATCTTCACCTTGCTTCCTTTACCGGCGTGGCCGACCACGCCTTCACGATATTGATCATCAATGCTGTTGTCAGCGTGCCGCACAGGATCGCGATCACGTATGCCAGACGATGGTCCACTACGGGCAGCACGATCGGCCCGCCATGCGGGGCATGATCCCCGACTCCGCCGATCATCGCGACCACCGAGGCGACCATGGACCCGCCGATCAGGCAAGGGATCACCCGCAACGGATCGGACGCGGCGAACGGGATTGCGCCTTCGGTGATGCCGATCAGTCCCATCGCCAAGCCGGCCAAGCCTGCGTCCCGCTCTTCCTCATTCCACAGCTTGCGCCGCAGCAACGTCGCCAGTCCCATTCCAAGCGGCGGCGTGCAGATGGCGGCCGCGCAAGCGCCCATGATGCGGTAGTCGCCGTCCTTAATCATCGCGGCTCCGAAGAAAAATGCCGTCTTATTGATCGGCCCTCCCATATCGAAAGCGATCATCGCGCCCAGCACCATCGCCAGCAGGATGCTGCTTCCGGTGCTCATGGTTTTGAGCAACGCGCCGGCCGCCGTCATCAGAGCGGCAATTGGAGGACCCAGCAGCATCACCATGGTCAGGCCGACGAATACTGATGAGACGATCGGTATCACCAGAATTGGCATGATCGGCTTAATGTATTTCGATACCGGCACCTTCTTAATCCAGTGCACCGCATATCCGGCCAGCAGGCCTGCCAGAATCGCGCCGAGAAATCCTGCTTTGACTTCGCCGGAGAGATATCCACCAATGAAGCCCGGCACCAACCCGGGCTTACCCGCGATCGAGTACGAAATGTAGCCGGCCAGCACCGGCAGCATCAACGAGAAGGCTGCTGAGCCGATGTCCAGAACGAACTTAAGGCGCGGCGCGATCGAAAAATCCGGGCCCGCAGCCGTCATCGGCGCGAACGCGATCGCGCCCGCGATCAGGATGCCGCCGCACGCGATGAACGGGATCGCATACGAAACTCCGGTCAGCAGGTGCTGCCGCAACTGCCTGAGCGTCTCAATCATCCCCAACCATTCTGCACGAAATCTTCCCGGCGGATGGGGGTTCCGCCCGCCAGCCCTCAGAAGTAATACCGGAGCGAAAGCTGCAAGTTTCGGGAGAGACCGGTCTTGCTGGTCACTTTGCCGAAGGTCGATGAGGTTGGATTGAACATGGCTGCCGTGGTGGTCCAGTTCGGATGATTGTTGACATCGAACGCTTCCGCGCGGAACTGAAGGCCATGTCGCTCACTGAAGGCGAATTGTTTGTACAGACCCAGATTCCAGTCCTCGAAACCCGGTCCGTAGATCGCATCGCGAACGCCTTTCTGAAGCACGAAGGTGCCCGCGGCCGGCTGCGTGAAGATCGGCTGTCCGCCGGAGTTGGTCGTGGCGAAGTATTGAGTCGGGCTGCTGGTGCTGTTGGAGAACTGGCCGAGGGTTGCGGGAGTGCCGGCTCATATTCCAGAACTCGCCGGCGCGTATTGCCGCAGCCGAGGCTGCCCACTTCTCCCACCAGGGCATAATCCGTGCTGCCGAATGCGCTGCACGGCGTTCCCGTCTGGTACTGATTCACGCCGCTGATCTGCCAGCCGCCCAGCAACTTTCCTGACATCTTGCTCTGGTCCTTGAAGAACGGCAGTGTGTACACGTAGTTGAACACCACTACGTGGCGCGAATCGAATTCCGACGGTCCCCACATGTTCGAAGCGTTGTAAGCGTCCGGAACGATGTCGCGATAGTTGGATCCACTGTCCATGCTCTTGGACAGCGTGTAGGACGAAGCCGAAGCTGAAGCCGTTGTTAAAGCGGCGATTCCAGGTGACCTGCAAGCCGTTGTAAGTGGAAGTCGCGACGCTTTCCTCCATCTGAATGGCGGCAAATCCGCGGTACGGGCGAACGTAATTGACGTTGGTGCCCGATACGACCGTTCCCGGTTGAGGCTGATTGATGTCGTAAACTTGCGGCAAGTCGAGACCGCGGTGCCCGACGTAGGCCACTTCGAGTACCGACTGGAACCACAACTGTCGCTGCACCGTGAAATTCCAGTTCCACGCGGCCGGAGGCTTGATGTTGCGTGCGATGGTGGTCACGGTAATGGCCGCCTGTTGCCCCGCCGCCGAGTGCGGCGGTCGGATTGTCGACAGACACGTTATTCACCGTCACGAACGGCTGGAACGGAGAATTGGCGCCCGGGAAAATGTTGTCCCACAGACCCATACGGGTGAGATATCGGCCGATGCCCGCGCGGATCACGGTCTTGTCGTTCACCTGGTACGCGACTCCCAAGCGCGGCTGGAACTGAGCCGTGATATTGCGCGTAATAGCTTGGCAAGTTCTGGAACAGGCTGTTGTAGGAGGTCCCGCAAGCCGCGGTCACGCCATGCCCGCAAGCGTCGCTGGGCCAACCGCTGCCGGGAATCACCATGCCATCGTAGGGATTACCGGTTCCGACGATCACGTTACCGGTGGTCTTGTCGACTTGCGGAGCCTGCGAGGCATTGTAAAGCGCCGGATCGAAAAAGACCTGATTGCCCCACAGCGCTTTGTACGGGACGTTGATGGTCTGGCGCACGCCATAGTTGACGGTCAGCCGCTGGCTCACCTTCCACGAATCCTGCGCGAACCATTCGTACAGAAATCCGCGATAGATCGTGTACGCGCGCGGGCCGATTTCCGTATAGCTGTCCGCCAAGCCGAGCGCAAGGTTCGCAACGCCCACGCCGGACGTCGCGCCCAGACCCGAACGGGCGTCGCTGAAGTTAAAGGTGCCGTTCTGGTTATTGCTGCCCCCGGGAACGCTGCTGACGTTGATCTGGTCGCCGTCGTTTTCACCGGATCGCTCGAAGAAGAATCCGGCCTTGAACGTATGGTTCCGCCAGACTTTCGTCAACGTATCGCGACGCCGTGTAGATCGGGCCGGTCGAATGCGACGGATAAGGGCCGGCGCTGAAGGCTGTACATGTTCGGCACGTTCACCGACGGCACCTTGTTGGGCAGATCCTTGCCGACCGGGAAAATGTACGGATAGTTGATGCCGAACTGCTGGCGGTTGAATCCGGCTGCGGTGGTAATCACCGGGATGTAGACGTCGTCCAGACTGACCGTGGCGCGAGCTTCATTGAGCAGCGTTGGGGTGAAGGTGTGGGTCCAGCTCACCGAACCCGCCTGATTGGGGCGGTTGAACTGCTTTGGGCGTGAGGTTGGTTCCCTGATCGAACGGATCCACCTCGAAGTAGGCGAGAGCGGTGCGCCGGAATTGGATTTTGTCGTTCTGGGTGGGCAGGATGTCGGAGTTGATGGTTTCCTTGCGCTGGTTTTCGGGCTGCGACGCCTGCCGCGATCCAGTTCTGGTTGCCGCTGAGATAACCAGGCGTCGGCGCCGGATACATGCTCAGAATCGCCTTGCCGTTGTGTGCTCAGGCGGTTGGTGGGGATAATGTTTCCCGAGAAAGGAACGCAGGTCGCGGCGCCTACCGATGGGCAGGTCATAGGATCGTAGATAACTTTCGGCGTGCTGTAGTAGATGTTCGGCCCCAGCAGTTCGCTGAAATTTCCCTGCCGCATCAGCAGGCTGGGGACTTCCTGGGTTTGCGTCTGCGCATTGCGGTACCGCGCCCACTCCTGGCCGAAGAAGAAGAACATCTTGCCCTTTGGAATCACGTGAGGGATGATCACCGGGCCGCCCAGGTTGAATCCGAACTGGTTGTAGCGGAACGGCGAGGCGAAGTTGGTGGTTACGCTCTGGTTGCGTGACCAGGTGTTTGCGTTCATGGCCGAGTTGCGGAAATACTCGTAAGCCGAGCCATGAAACTGCTGGCTGCCGCCCTTGGTGACGATGCGGATCTGCCCGCCCGACGCGCGTCCGTATTCGGCATCGTAGTCGGCGGTCAGGATCTGGACCTCCTCGGTCGAATCGACATCGGCGACGCCGATACTGGTTCCGTTGGCGCGCGTTCGTAAGTGCGGGCGCGCCGTCAAACAGTGATGGTGGTATCCTGCGACCGCGCGCCGTTCACCGCATAGCCGCCATTGGTCAGGCTGAACGTGAAGTCGCCGAGAGTGGTGCCGCTGCGCATCCCGGGTTGAAGCGAGGCCAGAAACAGCGGATCGCGCCCGTTCAGCTCGAGGGAATCGATTTGCGATCCGCGTGACCAGTTTCTCGACCGCGGCCGACTCGGTTTGCAGGGTCGCCGCGGAGGCGACCACTTCGACCGTATCCGTCGCCGAGCCGACCGTCAAGGACGCGTCGATCGATAGCGTCGAGTTCGGGTCCAGCTTATTGGTGGTGGTGTCAAATTTCTTGAACCCGGCCGCCTCGGCCGTCATCGTGTAGAGGCCCGGCGGGAGATTAGGGACAACGTAATAGCCGGATTCGTTGGTGGTTGTCTGGCGTTCGACTCCGGTGGCCTCGTTTCGAATCGTTACTTTCGCTTTCGGTACCACCGCGCCGCTGGGATCTTTTACGAAGCCGACGACCGTGCCATTGTCGGATTGCGCCAATAGTGCGCTGGACATCATCACAAAAAGCGTCACGAACAGCAAAACCAGTCGTATGAAACAGCGTTGGTTCATATTTCCTCTTCCTCCGGGCTGATTTTAGTTATCTCGCCTGACGATTTTCCTTAAAGGACCCCATCCCAACCGAAAAAGCGCAAAGCAGACACATAGCCCCGGCGGCGAGACGGTATCACCGAACGTCCGACGCAGAGCCTTCCCGACTCCGAAACTATCTATAAGTATCTGCGATTTTCGGTAATCTTCAACCCGTAGACATGAGACATTTGTTGTAGTAATGTGACATTTTGCATATGCGTGTAACAATCAAGATGCGCCCGATGAAGCCCGCCGCGCAGTGGTTCACGAGCTGGATTTATTTCTGCGCGGCAGGCGTCTCCGGCGCGTCCATTTCGCCGATGGCAGCCTCGCGCCGCCTCCTCTCGCATATGTCACCAACTTCGCGCGCCTGTCGATTCCGCTCGAAGGATTTCACACCATGCAACTGGCCCGTAACGGAAAAACGGAATCGATCCGTCCGGTTCGGGGACATGCCGTTTTTGTTCCCGGACACGCCTGGAATCTGCCGGACTGGGCGCATCCGGTGAAAGTATTGACATTCCTGTTCGGCAACAAGCAGATTGGCGTCAGTCTGGTTCGGCACAAGGGGGGCAACGATCTTCCGTCGAGCGCTCTCAAGGCGAACGTTCACCGGTCGTATGACGGATTGACGGAGAATCTGCTGAGCGCGCTAACCATCTTTTCCGCCGACCACTCGAAAGGACCTCTGGCTCGATTGCTGACCGAGTCGCTGCTGTATTCCTGCCTGCGACTGCTTAGCTCGGTGCAAGCCCAACGCCCGCGCAAGGGAATGCGGACCTATGAAAGCATTTGCCTGTATGTGCAGGAGAACTTTCGAGGTCCGATCAGCCGGGAAATCGTGGCCCAGCACTTTGGTCTCTCACCGACCCATGTGTCGCGCTTGTTTCGCCAGGAAGGCTTCATGCGGTACAGCGATTACGTGAACCTGGTACGCGTCAATCGGGCAAAATTTGTTCTGCGGAACTACAACATGACGCTCAAGGAAGTCGCCGCCAACTGCGGCTATTCCGACGCCGCGTACTTCTGCCAGGTCTTCAAAAAAATCAGCAAGGTTACGCCGGCACAGTACAAGGATCAGCGATTGAAAGGGATGGCGGTCCGGAGCGCCGTCGAAAACCCAAGCCATCGTGCGGCCGTCAGCGGTGGTCAAAGTAGACGCGCCGCATTCCGGGCGCAGTTAAGGTGAATAGATGAATCGCCGCAGGTTTGTCTCGAATCTAGTCGGCGCCGCCGGGTATGTCGCATTCGACCGCGGAACGCCAGCCCAAACCCAGTCGCCCGACGGCGACGTGAAACAAGTCCTGGTGATGTTCAAGTGTCATTTGGATGTCGGTTTTGTTGACACACAGCAGGCCATAATCAAGAAATATTTCGAAGAATATTTTCCCAAGGCGATCCAAATTGCCAATACACTCAGGCAGGCCGGCGTGGATCGTTACGTCTGGACCACCGGGTCCTGGTTGCTGTACGAATATCTCGAACAAGCCGGGACGGAACAACGTCAGCGGATGGAGCAAGCTATTGCACGCGGGGACATCGCGTGGCACGCGCTTCCGTTCACCTGGCAGACGGAACTGCTGAATCTATCTGCAATTACGGGCGCGATCGGATTCTCGAAATCGTTGGACCAGCGTTTTGGGCGCAAGACCACCGGCGCGAAAATGACCGATGTTCCCGGTCATTCCAGAGGAATCATCGGCCCGCTTGCGGAGAACGGTGTGACGTTCCTGGACATCGGCGTAAATTCGGCCAGCACTCCGCCCGATGTTCCTGCAGCCTTTGTGTGGAGGGACGCGGGTGGCGCATCCATCATCATGATGTATCACCGCCTGGCCTATGGCGGCGTGGTGCAGCTGCCCGAATCAGACTTAGCCGTTGCGGTAGAAGTTCGCGACGACAATTCAGGCCCGCACACGGTGGAGGAAATCCGCGGCATCTACTCGGATCTCAGGCAACAATTCCCGAATGCGGCGATTCGGGCTTCGAGCCTGACCGACATCGCCAACGCCGTGGAACCTCATAAGAGCGCCCTGCCGGTTGTGACCCAAGAAATCGGTGACACGTGGATCTATGGCGTGGCGAGCGACCCCGTAAAACTCGCGCGCTATCGCGAAATGCTCCGCTTGCGAACCGAATGGATTAGAGCGGGCAAGCTACACGCCGCGGATAAAGTGGATCTGGCATTTCTTGCAAAATTTGCCCTCGCAGCCGAACACACGTGGGGAACGGACACCAAGACCTGGCTTGATTTCGATCATTACACGCCTGACGATCTGGCGAAAGTGTTAGAGCAGCCTCATTACAAGACGGTTACCGGCAGTTGGGTGGAGAAGCGCGCGGACATCGATCAGGGGATCGCAACCCTTCCGCCAGCGCTTCAAGCCGAGGCCGTCAAGCGATTGAAGCAGCTAAAGCCAAATCCACCCGATACTTCCCATTGGAAAGCACATGGCGCTTCGACGATCATCGAAACTGCGCATTTCACGCTTGGCCTCGATCCCGTGACCGGATCCATCGTGCGCTTGCGCGGCAAAGCCGCTAACCGGGAGTGGTCGTCAAAGGAACATCCGCTGGCGGAGTTCAGCTACCAGACGCTCTCGAAGAGCGACTATGATCGATTCCTCGCCAGCTATATCACGGTTCAGACCGATTGGGCTCCCAAGGATTTCGGCAAGCCGAATATCGAAAAGTTCGGCGCGCGGAGCCGGGTCTGGAAAACCAAGCTGACCGGCTGCTGGACGGATGAGGACCAACACGCACTTCGAATCGTGGCTCATTTACAGATAGATGATGACGGCGGTCCGGCGTCCGCCGTCACCGCCTGGCCGGCTGAGCTGTACCTGGCTCTCGATCTTCCAAAATCGGAGCCGCTGATCCGTTGCAGCCTGAAATGGTTTCGGAAGCGCAAGAATCGGCTGCCGGAAGCGATGTGGTTAACGTTCAATCCCATCGCGCCGCAGACGGGGAACTGGGTCCTCTCCAAGGTGGAAGGCTCCGTGTCGCCCGCGGATGTGGTTCGCGGGGGAAATCGGCACATGCACGCGGTGTCGAGCGGACTCGACTATCGCGATGACCACGGCAGGTTTACCATTGAGAGCCTGGATGCACCGTTGGTGGTGCTCGGAGAGAAATCGCCCATCTATTTTTCGAACTCGCAGCCGGATCTTTCCAAGGGAATTCACTTCAGCCTTTTCAACAACGGTTGGGGAACCAATTATGTCCAGTGGTTCGACGACGACATGCAATTCAGATTCACAATCAAGGCATGACGCGGCAGCCGTCGACCACCAGGAGCGTGACGCGTCCCCGCTCGGCCAGTCCGTTATCGGCGGCGAGCGTGGACGAAAGGATCTTCCCGTCGGCCGATTAGGCGCGCTGGTCCGGCGGAACCAAGAGCGATGCAAACGCGACGAAGCACATCGAATTCCGCATTGCTGATATGATCCCAAGAAAGCATGCGCTTTGTCCGATGTCTTCCGATTTTGTGGCTAGGCCTGCAGGCGCAGGTGCAGCCGCCGGCGATGAACTCCAACGCGGCGGCGGCATATGAGAGTCTGCTGCGCTTGAAAACCACCGCGACGGTGCTGCATACCACCGCGCATCCGGATGATGAGGACGGCGCTTTGCTCACCTGGCTGACGCGCGGGCAGGGCGTGCGCACCGGGCTATTCACGCTGACGCGCGGGGAGGGCGGAGCGAACCTGATCGGGCCGGAGTTGTTCGACGCGCTGGGCGTAATGAGGACGGAGGAATTGCTGGCTTCGGATCGATACTACGGCGTCGACCAGTTTTTTTCGCGCGCGATCGATTTCGGATTCTCCAAGCGGCTCGACGAGACCATGGAACGATGGGGCCAGGAAAACGCCCTGCGCGATTGTGTTCGCGTGGTGCGGCTGTACCGGCCGGATGTGATCGTGTCGCGATTTATTGGCGACACCCACGACGGGCATGGGAATCATCAGGCGGCGGGCGTTCTGAGCCGCGAAGTGTTCAAGGCGGCGGCCGATCCTGCGCGGTTTCCGGAACAGCTTCGCGAAGGCTTGCGGCCATGGCAGGTGAAGAAGCTGTATCGATCGGTGAGGGGCAATGAAGGTGCGACTCTGACCATCGACACCGGTGTATACGATCCGCTGCTCGGGGCCAGCTACCGGCAAATCGCCGCGCGGGGATTGAGCTTTCAGAGGTCGCAAGGGGCAGAGGAGCGTCGGGCGGCGCCGGGTCCGTCGCATACTGGCGTCGCGTTGGTGGACAGCGCAGTGGGCGATAAGAACGCCCATGAAACCAGCTTGTTCGACGGGCTCGACACCACGCTGCGCGGCCTAGCCAAGTTGGCGCCATCGTTGAATCTGGATATTCCGCTGGGCGAGATCGAGAAAGATGTCGCGCACGCGATTGATGAGTTCGACGCTCGCGATCCGTCGCGCGTGATCGAGCCGCACATCGCGCCGGCTCTGCGCAATCTGCGTGTCGTGATCCGCAATGTGAGCGACGCGCAAATCGACGAAGATGCGAAGTACGAACTGCTATTCCGGCTGCGCAATAAAGAAGATGAGTTTATGCATGCCGGGAATCTGCTCGCCGGGGTTTCTTTCAAGATGACCGCGCCTACGGACGCGGCAACGCCCGGAGAGAAGTTCGCGGTGACGGGGACGCTAACCAATCGGTCGAATCTAAAGATGGAGAACGTCGAGCTGGGGCTGAGCGTGCGGGGCAGAGTGCAATTTTCGTCCACGCCGGGGCAGCGCGATCTGCTCGAATATAACCAGCAGGTGAAGCAGGAGTTCGACCTGACGGTGGGTGAGGATGCGGAGTATACACGGCCGTATTGGTCGCGCAAAGATGAGTATCGCGACACGATGGCGCAGGTGGATCAACTGCAATATTTAAATCTGCCGTTCGCCCCGCCGGAGATCGTGGGGACGGCCTCGTATCGCGTGGGCGGAGTACGGTTCGCGATCACGGAACCGGCCAGAAGCGGCGGCGCGTTGGTGAAAATCGTCCCGGCGATGAGCGTCGAAGTAATACCGGCGCTGGGCGTGGTTCAGGTGACGCGGCGCGGGTCCGGAATCCAGGTGCATGCGAGCGTCAGTAGTAATGTCAAAGGACCAGCGGACGCCAAAGTGCGCCTGGAACTGCCCTCGGGCTGGAATGCGAGCCCAGTGGAAAGCGAACTGCATTTCACGCACGCGGGCGAAGTGCAGGATGTCGATTTTCACGTAGCGGCATCGCCGGCCGCGGGAAAAACTACACGATTCAGGCGGTTGTGGAGTATGGCGGCAAGACCTATCGGGAAGGCTACCGGATCATCGCGCATCGCGATCTGGAGACTCGATATCTGTACCGCGCGGCGACGGCGGAACTGAACGGGATCGATGTGCATGTCGCGCCGGGATTGAAGGTCGGGTACGTGATGGGCGCGGGCGACGAGGTGCCGGAGGCGCTGGAGCAGATCGGCGTGAAGGCGCAATTGCTGAGCGCAGGCGATCTGGCGACCGGGAATCTGGCGCAGTTCGATACCATCATGGTCGGCATTCGCGCGTCGGCGACGCGGCCGGATTATGCTGCGCACAACAGCCGTTTGCTCGAATATGTGAAGAATGGCGGGAATCTGATCGTCGAGTATCAGACCGAGGAGTTCGACTCGATTCCCTACGGTCCGTATCCGTTCAAGCTCGGAAAGCGGCCCGAGGAAGTGTCGGAAGAGGATGCCAAGGTAACGATTCTCGAGCCCTCCAATCCGGTGTTCACGACGCCGAACAAAATTACAGCCGCGGATTTCGACGGGTGGGTAGAGGAGCGTGGGTCGAAATTCATGGCAGAGTGGGATCCGCAGTACCGGCCGCTGATCGAGTGCCACGATCGCGATCAGGCTCCGCAAAAGGGCGGGTTATTGCAGGCGAAGTACGGGAAAGGGACGTTCACGTATGCCGGGCTCGCGTTTTACCGGCAACTGCCGGCGGGCGTTCCTGGGGCTTACCGGTTGTTCGCAAATTTGATTAGTCTCGGGAAAAAATGAATGTCGAGAGTAAATCGCGACCAGTGCGTTTGGACGCATGTGAAGAAATGAAGATCTTGGAACCGCGCCCAGGTGCTTTCGTGAGCACGCCCGAGGCTCAAATATGGGCCGGGGTTCTCGTTTTCTTCGGATCTCTCTACGTGGGAGCCACACATTTGATCCGACCGGCGATCAACGAGCCTTGGCCCTTGGATCTTTTGGCCCTGTGCGGGGTTCCTTGGGGAGTATTGGCGCTGCGGGACGGTTATCGTCAGAAACGAAGGCAGAAGCCTTAGCGGTGGCAGAGAAAATAAGTCCTGCCCGCGACATCGCGTTTCGAGTTCTGGAGCGTGTCCACCAGGGAGGATTCGCGTCCGATCTTCTGCGCGAGGAATCGGGCAGCGAACGCGATCTGGCGCTGGCTGAGGCGATCGTGCTCGGGTGCCTGCGATTTCAGGGACAGCTTGATTTCCTGATCGAGCATTTTTCGGGACGCCGCATCAAACTCGACCCCGAAGTGCGCATTGCGCTCCGGATGGGGATCTATCAGCTTCGCTATCTGGACCGTATTCCGGCACATGCCGCAGTCGCAGAGAGCGTCGAACTGGTGAAGCGCGCTCGGAAAAGATCGGCGGCAGCGTTTGTCAATGCCGTGCTGCGGAAGGTGAACCGCGACCCAGTCCAGTGGCCGGATCGCGCGACGGAGCTGAGTATTCCCGCTTGGATGCTGGAGCGCTGGCGGGTCCAGTATGGCGACGTGGCAGATGAGATTGCCGCAGCAGCGCTCGAAGAGCCGGCCATTCACGTGAATACCTCAACGGGCAGACAGCAGGATATCGGAGCCCAGTCCATCGTGCCTCTGCTTGAAATCGAGCCCGGGATGACGATGCTCGATTTATGCGCAGCGCCCGGGAATAAGACTGCGCAGGCGCTTGCGATGGGCGCGCGAGTGGTCGCTTGCGATGTGAGTTTGTGGCGGCTGAGCGACGTTCCGCGGGAAGCGGCTCGCGTCGTGCTGGATGCGACCGCCGCGCTGCCATTTGCCGAACGAAGTTCGATCGCATTTTGCTGGACGCGCCTTGCTCGGGAACAGGCACGCTGGCGCATAATCCGGAGATCAAGTGGCGGCTGAAAATCGAGGATCTGGCCCGATTCCAAGACCGTCAGAGGAAGATGCTCCAAAATGCGCTCGAAGTTTTGAGCCCGGATGGGCGGCTGGTCTACTCGACCTGCTCGCTCGAACGAGAAGAAAATGAGGACGTGGTGGCGGGCTTCCGGGTTCGAGCAGATGAACACCCGGCTGCCGGGCCGCGATGCCGGGGATGGCTTTTTCGCGGCCGTGATAACCTTGTAAAAGCGAATTGATCGAGATACTTCCATCTATCCTCGCGGCGGATTTTGCGCGCCTGGGTGAGCAGGTGGCCGCCGTCGAGGAAGCCGGCTGCCGGATGATCCACCTGGATGTGATGGACGGGCATTTTGTGCCCAATTTCACCATCGGCCCGCCGGTGATCGAATCGCTCCGCAAAATCACCAAGATGACCTTCGATGTCCACTTGATGATCACCGATCCGGACAGCTACGCGCCGGTGTTCATACAGGCCGGGGCCGACCAGGTTCTGGTGCATCAGGAAACCTGCCCGCATCTGGACCGGACGCTGCGGATGATTCAAAGCGAAGGCGCGCGCGCCGGAGTGGTGATCAATCCCGCGACGCCGGTCGCGACGCTCGATGAGGTTCTGGACGTCGCCGACTATGTGCTGGTGATGAGCGTGAATCCAGGATTCGGCGGGCAAAGTTTTATTCCCAATGCGTTAGAAAAGGTCCGGCAGCCTGACCTGGAAGAAAAGGGACCTCGGATTGCAGTTCCCGATTGAGATCGATGGCGGCGTTACCGCCCGAGAACATTGCTGACGTGGTACATGCCGGGCGTGGAGTGGGTCGTGGCCGGGTCGTCGATTTTTCACAGTGTGAATCGCAGGGGCCGCTTTCAGGGAATTGCGGCGGCTGGCCTGCGAGGCCGCGGCAGTTCGGGTATAGTCATAAGGATATCGTCGTATGATTCGTAATCAAAAAATTAGTGTGGCCGTAGTGGCTTTGGCCGTTCTGCTTACGGCGTCCTGCGGATTCAAGCGCAAGAAGTACGATAATCCGATCACCAAAGACACGCAGCAGCCGGACAAAGTTCTGTTCGATAAGGCCATCAAGGATATCGAGCACGGGCGCTATGAAGTGGCGCGCCTGACGCTGAACACGCTGATCAACACCTACGACACCAGCGAATACCTGGCGAAAGCGAAGCTGGCGATCGCGGATAGCTGGTATCGGGAGGGCGGGCTGCACGGAAGCGCCCAGGCCGAGGCCGAATACAAGGACTTCATGCTGTTCTATCCGACCATGGAAGAAGCCGCCGAATCGCAGAAGAAGATCTGCGATGATCCACTTCAATCAGATGGACAAGGCGGATCGCGATCCCAACAACGCGCTGCGCGCCGAGCAGGAGTGCAAGGCGGTGATGACGCAGTATCCCAACTCGAAGTTTGTCCCGGAAGCCGAACAGGAGCTGCGCGCAGGTTCAGGAAGTGCTGGCGGAAGCGGAGTACGACTCGGGTCTTTTCTATCACAACAAGGGCTCGCATTCGGCGGCGGCGAACCGCTTCAACGGGCTGGTGGATCAGTATCCGCTGTATAGCCACGCGGATGAGGCGCTGTGGTGGAAGCCGACGATTACAGCCGCATGGGTCCGCGGTTCCGGCAGAAGCAGGGCGACGCGCTGGCGAAAATCGTGAAGGATTATCCGCTGAGCCCGCTATGCGGATCAGGCCAAGAAGCAAGCTGGAGTCGCTCGAAATGGCGGTTCCGGCCGCCGATCCGGCGGCAGTGGCGCGGATGAAGTACGAGAAGGAGAACTACTCGCGGCCCGGGCATGCTTCATTCCGCGCTCGGATTTCTCGGCGGGCGTCCGGACGTGAGCCATGCGGCGAAGTCCGGCACTCCGACGATGAACGCGCCCAAGGCGTCGATTCCGGTGAGCGTGCCGGTGCCAGCGGGCCCGGTGGGCGTGACGGATGTGACCGTCGCGCCGGTGACGGATCCGACCGCGCTCGATAAATTGCCGGATGCGCGCTTGAATCCGCCGGCAGCCGCGGCGGCGAACTCGGCTCCGGCTGCGGCTCCGAAGGAAGGCGCTGCGGCTCCTGCCGCAGGGACGCCCGCGCCGGCTTCTGGGACCCCTGCGGCGCCGGCTTCCGGGTGCGCCCGCCGCGGGTAACCTGCCGCGTCCACTCCTGCTGCGGCAGGGACGGCGCAGCCCGCTGCGATCGATCCCAAGAGCAAAAAGAAGAACGACAAGAAAAAGAAGAAGGACGATAAGAAGACGGCCAGCCGATCGCGGCCAAAGCCACACCTGCCCAGCCCGATAAATGAGCATGATCCTGCTCGCCGACGATAGCCCTCATGCCCAGCGCATGGGCGAGCGCATTCTGCGCGAAGAAGGTTTCGCAGTCGTCAGCGTCACCGACGGACGAAACCGCTTTGGTGCGCATGGCCGACGTCGACCCCGACCTGGTGATCGCCGACGTGTTTCTGCCGGGCCACGACGGATTCGAGCTTTGCCGCGCGATCAAAAAGCCACGCATCGTCACGTGCGCGTGATGCTGACGGCGGGGCTGCTGGAGACGTTCGATGAAGAAGAGGCCCGCCGCGCCGGCTGCGACGCGATTCTGAAGAAGCCCTTCGAGGCATCGGTGGTGATGGAGACCATCCGGCCGCTGGTCCACGATGCGCAGCTCGCGCGCGGGCTGTTCGCCGAGGCGATCGCGGCGGCGGCCCAACCGGCCAATTCCCCCGCCGCGCCGCCGCAGGCTTCCGAAATTGCCCGGCCGTCGACGCGGAGCGCGTGGAGGCTGCCATCACGCTGGCTCTGGACGCCGCGCTGCCGGCTCTGGTGCGTGAAATCACGGAAAAAGTTTTGGTAGCATTAGGGCACTGATGCCCGAAAATACCTTTGACATCGTTTCCAAGATCGAGTTGCCCGAAGTGAGCAACGCCGTCCAGCAGGCCCTCAAGGAAATCCAGCAGCGCTACGATCTGAAGAACTCGCACTCCAGATCGAGCTGAACGAAAAAGAGAATAAGATCCTGCTGGCCAGCCAGGACGAGTTCAAGCTGAAAGCCGTCGTCGAGATCCTGGAGCAGAAACTGGTGAAGCGCAAAGTGCCGCTGAAGGACCTGAGCTACGGCACGGTCACGCCCTGCGGCCGGATCCACCGTGCGCCAGGAGATCACGCTGCAACAGGGATCCCGATCGAAAAGGCGCGCGAAATCGTGAAGGCGATCAAGGACAGCAAGAAGAAGGTGCAGGCGTCGATCCAGGGCGATTTCGTGCGCGTGTCCGGCAAGGATCGCGATACCTTGCAGGAAGTGATGGCGCTGCTGCGCTCCTCCGACTTCGGCATCGACATGCAGTTCACCAATTACCGCACGAATTGATGGCCAGGCAGATCGAATCGCTGTTCGTCCACGGCCCGCCGGACGCCTGGAAGCGCTGCTCGAAGAGCCCGAGCACGGCCGCGCCGCGCGAAGCCGCGCTGGTCTGCCATCCGCATCCGCAGCATGGCGGGACCATGCATAACAAAGTGGTGTACCGGATCGCGCGCGGGCTGCGGCGAGCCGGCGCCGTGGTGCTGCGATTCAACTATCGCGGAGTGAATCTCAGCCAAGGGATCTACGACGACGGCGAAGGCGAACTGGAGGATGCGCGTGCATGTCTCGCGTATCTTGCGCGGCGCGATATCCGGACCTGCCTTTTACGCTCGCCGGATTTTCGTTCGGATCGAGGATTGTTCTGCGGCTCGGGTTGCGGAAGCGGCCGCGACGCGGCGTGTCATCGCCGCCGGGTTCCCGACCATCTATCAAGACCAGCCGTATCTCGACGGCTGCACGATGCCACGGATCTTCATCCAAAGCACGCATGACCAATTTGGGCCGGTCGCGGAGATTCAGCCGGCCGTCGAGGCGCTGCCGGAGCCCAAACGACTGATCCTGATCGAGGCTCGGATCATTTCTTTGCGGGCGGCTTGGACCGACTGGAAGAGAGCTGTAGCGGGGCTGGATAAGCTTAGACGCCCGCCAGGCGGAGCTCGCGCTCCAGACGCCGTGTGGCGCGCTGGCTGATCATGTCCGCGACTTTGCTCGAGCAGGCCGGGAATGTCCTCCGGGCTTGATCAACATGGAGTTCTGGTTGCTGGGCGCCGATCGGTGCGGTCGTTCTGATAGGTGGTAATCAGAGCGGTGGCCGGTTTGTAATCCATCATCCGCGCATGGGCGATCACTTTCAGACCAGCTTCCGGGGATTCCATCTGTAAGTCGCTCAAAACAAGCTCGTATTCGCCTCTCTTCCAGCTTGCCGACGGCTTCCGCGGCGCTGGCTGCGGCATCCACGTTGTACCCGCCAGCTTCGAGGACCGTCTGGAGCGTCAGGCGCGACGCTGGGATCGTCGTCGACCAGGAGTACCCGCGCCAAGTCGTAATCGAGATTTCGTGGCGATGGCTCATGGATCGAGCGGACTACCTAGGTTCCGAGAACAGTTTAACCCAGAAGAGCCCGAAATCCGACCCCGAGATTTTGCGAGAACGTTTCAGGTACTGACTATCGCTATTGAATCGCTTGGGCTTACGCTTGAAATACCCGGTCGAAGATCCGGTCCACGTAAGTGCAGGTACCGATCCAGGGAAAAGGCCTCGTCGAATGCTCTTCAAGCGGACAGATAGGAAAGGATTTCGTGGTCGTTTTCTATGGCCTAGCGAAAATCGCCCTCGGTTTCCCAGGCGTGCATGGCGTGACCTTGAACCACGCGATATGCCTGCTCCCGCAGCATTCCTGCGGCGGCCAGATCGAGCAGAAGCTGCCCTGAGAAGATCAACCCGCGAGTACTATCGAGATTGCGGCGCATGCGCTCCGGGTAGACGCGCATGCCGTCGACCAGCCAATGCGTTTTGGCGAGCATGTAATCGGCCAGGATCGCGGAATCGGCCAGAATGACGCGCTCGACCGAAGAGTGGGAGATGTCGCGCTCATGCCACAGTGCGATATTCTCGAAAGCGGCCTGCACGTTCGAGCGCACCACGCGCGCCAGGCCGCAGATCTGCTCGGCGGTAACCGGGTTGCGTTTGTGGGGCATGGCGGAGGAACCTTTTTGGCCGTCGCTGAATGGCTCCTCGGCTTCGCGGACTTCGGTGCGCTGCAGGTGGCGGATTTCGAGAGCGATTTTTTCGAGCGTGGCGGCAATGAGCGCGAGCGCGGACATCCAAGCCGCGTGACGGTCGCGCGAAATCACCTGCGAAGCGATGGCGCGCGGGCTCAAGTCCCAGGCGCGCGCAGATTTTTTCCTCGGCTTCGGGACCGATGTGGCCGAAGGTGCCGACGGCGCCGGAGATTTTTCCGACGCGCAGATCCTCAGCCGCGTCTTCGAGACGCTCGATGTTCCGCGACAGTTCGTCGAACCACAGAGCGATCTTCAGGCCGAACGTGATCGGCTCGGCGTGAATGCCGTGGGTGCGGCCGATCTGCACGGTGTGCTTGAACTCGAATGCGCGCGGCGGCGCAGCAGTTCGTGCAGCGCTTCGCAGCTCTTGATGAGCAGTTCCGAGGCTTGCTGCAAGCACCAACGCCTGCGCGGTATCGACGATGTCGTTCGAGGTGAGGCCGTAGTGCAGCCAGCGCGACGCGTCGGCTGCGCCCGCGGCGGCCATTTTTTCGGAGACCGCGGTGGTGAAGGCGATGACGTCGTGCTTCACTTCGCGCTCGATCTCGTGGATGCGGGCGACATCGAAGGACGCGTGGGCGCGCAGGGCCGGGCGGCATCGGCGGGGACTTCGCCGATCTCGGCCAGGGCTTCGCTTGCGGCCAGCTCCACTTCGAGCCACTGCGCAAAGCGATTTTCGTCGGAAAAGATGCGGCCCATTTCGGGGCGGGTGTATCGGGCAATCATGTTATTTAGTATTGAATCGTTTCCGTCGCGTGGCTGGGGATCGGCGATCATCAGACGGGTGAACAGGCCGCGCCCGTCGAGCGCCTGCGACGCCATCAGGCGCACGATCTCGGGATGATTGTTGTGCTCGCTCAGATGGCCCAGAATCAGCGTCGAGGTGCGCGAGTCCAGATGATCGCGGACGAAGCGGCAGGCGACGTCGTTCGAAAGATGTCCCATGCGGCCCATCACGCGCTGCTTCACCGACCAGGGATACGGGCCGACCTTCAGCATTTCCAGATCGTGATTCGATTCGAGCAGCAACACATCCGAGCCGCACAGATGAAAGCGGATCGAATCGGGCAGATAGCCGAGATCGGTGGCGATGGAGACCTTGATTCCTTCGGACGCGAAGGAAAAACCCACCGGATCGGCGGCGTCGTGCGGGATGGTGAAGCTGGTCACGTCGATGTCGCCGATGGTGAAGCTGGCGCCGGCCTGGAACAGTTCGAGCTTGGGAGTGTACTCGCCCCAGGCGATGGCGGGAGCGGTCAGACGCGAAAGATACACCGGCATGTCGAGCTTGCGGGCGATGGCCTGAAGACCGGAGGTGTGATCGGTGTGCTCATGCGTGATCAGAATCGCGTCGAGCGATTCAGGATCGACGCCGCAGGCGGCCAGGCGCTCGAAGGTTTCTTTGCGGCTGAGCCCGGCGTCCACCAGCAGACGAGTCCGCTCGGTCGCGACCAAGGTGGAGTTGCCGGCGCTCGAAGATGCCAGGACCGAGACTTGGACGATGAGAAGCTCCTAGTCATCTATTATGACTATATGAAGGCTCGCGTGTATGTGTCGTTCAAATCGACCGTGCTCGATCCGCAGGGGCAGACCATTCAGCGGGCGCTGAACGGGCTGGGGCACAAATCCATTGCCGGCGTGCGGCAGGGGAAATTTTTCGATATCGAAATCGCTCCGGGAGCGGAGCGCGCGCAGGCCGAGAGCGAAATGGACCAAATCGCCCAGGACGTACTAGCCAATCCGGTGATCGAAGAGTACCGCGTGGAGTTTCTAGAATAGATATATGTGCGGAATTGTCGGCTACATCGGGCCGCGGAAAGCGGTCCCCATTATTCTCGACGGCTTGAAGCGGCTGGAGTATCGCGGGTACGATTCGGCCGGAATCGCCGTGCTCGAAGACGGCGGCGAGCTTTCGGTGCGGCGCGCGCAGGGGAAGCTGCGGAACCTGGAAGACGTGCTGCGGCTGAATCCCGTTGAAGGCTCCTACGGGATCGGGCATACGCGCTGGGCGACGCACGGGCGGCCCACCGAAGAAAACGCGCATCCGCATCGCGACTGCCACGGCGACATCGTGGTGGTGCACAACGGCATCGTCGAGAATTACCTGGCGCTCAAGCATCAGCTTCAGAGCGAGGGGCATCACTTCTGCACGGAAACCGACACCGAAGTGATCGCGCATCTGATCGAAAAATTGTACGACGGGAATCTGGAAAACGCGGTGCGGGACGCCGTGCGGCAGTTGACCGGCGTATTCGCGCTCAGCGTGATTTCGAGAAAAGACCCGCACAAGATCGTGGCGGCGCGCTCGGGGCCGCCGGTGGTGGTTGGATTGGGCGACGGCGAATATTTCGTCGCCTCGGATGTGCCCGCGATTCTGAGCCACACGCGCGACATGTTCTTCCTGGCCGACGGCGACGTGGCGGTGCTGACCGAGGACGGCGTGCATCTGACGGATTTCAACGGCCGGCCGGTGAAGCGGCAGGTGTCGCACATTTTGTGGGATCCGATCATGGCCGAAAAGGGCGGCTACAAGCATTTCATGCTCAAGGAAATCTTTGAGCAGCCGCGCGCGGTGCGCGATACCACGCTCGGGCGCGTGGGCCAGGAGTCGGGCCGGATTTTCCTCGACGAGATGGATATTTCGCGCGAAAGAGTTCAAGGAATTCCGGCAAGTGCGGATCGTCGCCTGCGGAACCAGCTGGCACGCGGCGCTGGCCGGAAAATTCATGATCGAGCGGCTGGCGCGCGTGCCCGGTGGAAGTCGATTACGGCAGCGAGTTCCGCTATCGCGATCCGATCGTGGGCAAAGACACGCTGACGGTGGTGATTTCGCAATCGGGCGAAACCGCGGACACGCTCGCCGCGCAGCGGGAAGCCAAGCAGAAGGGATCGAAGACGCTGGCCATCTGCAACGTGGTCGGGTCCATGATCACGCGCGAAGCCGCGGGAACCATCATCACGCATGCGGGGCCGGAGATCGGCGTCGCATCCACCAAGGCATTCACGGGGCAGTTGACGGCGCTGTTTCTGCTGGCGATGTATCTGGGGCAGAGCCGCGAGACGCTGGATATGGAAACGTCGCGCAAGCTGGTGGATCAGCTGCTGCGCGTGCCGCAACTGCTCGAAGAGATTCTGCGGCACGAATCGATTTACGAAGATCTGACCAAGATCCTGTTCCGCGCGACCGACTTTCTGTACCTGGGACGCGGCATGCATTTTCCGATCGCGCTCGAAGGCGCGCTGAAGCTGAAAGAAATTTCCTACATCCACGCCGAAGGCTATCCGGCGGGCGAGATGAAGCACGGGCCCAACGCGCTGATCGACGAGAATCTTCCGACGGTGGTGCTCGCGACGCGCGATCCTCGCGATGAGATGAGCACGGTGCTGTACGAGAAGACGCTCTCGAACATCCAGGAAGTGAAGGCGCGCGAAGGGCTGGTGGTGGCGGTGGCGTGCGAGGGCGATGAGGAAGTAGCCAAGATGGCGGATCACGTGATCCCCATCGGCGCGACCAACGAACTGCTGCTGCCGATTCTCGAAGTGGTGCCGCTGCAACTGCTCGCGTATCACATCGCGGTGCGGCGCGGGTGCGACGTCGATCAGCCGCGGAATCTGGCCAAGAGCGTCACGGTGGAGTGAAGCAGTTCACTCACGTCCTCGAAATCAGGACGCGAGGCAAGGGGCTGTATCCATTCACGGGCGAAGTCGCGAAGTGGGTTCAGCGCTCGTGCGGTCGACACCGGACTGCTGACGGTTTTCTGCCAGCATACTTCGGCATCGCTGCTGATTCAGGAAAATGCCGATCCCGATGTCGTGCTCGACCTGGCGGATTATTTCGAGCGGCTCGCGCCGGAAGACGACCCGCGCTATCGGCACACGACCGAAGGTCCCGACGACATGCCGGCGCACATCTGCGCGCGGCGCTGACGCAGACGCAGTTGACGATTCCGGTGATGGGCGGGCGAATGGCGCTCGGGACGTGGCAGGGCATCTATCTGTTCGAGCATCGGACCGCGCCGCACCGGCGGGGTATCGTGCTGCACCTGCTGGGCCAGTCTAGTTTGTCCGGCTAATTTTGAAAGCAACGATCGTCAACTCTCCGGCAGGCTTGCGGCACTGATGACGATTCAGCACCGACCGCTTCCGTTGGGCGCGGCTCAGTGCCGAGGAACGGCAGCGCCGTTACTGAATGATTCTTCGATCGCGACGCAGGATGGCCGGGACGTCGAGATCGTCGAAAAGCAGCATCGGGGCCGTTGGCGACCGCGGCGGCGACCGCCATGGGAGGCTCCTCATAAGCGGGCTCAGGCGCGGAGCTTCGGTGTACATCGGCTCCGGTTCGGGTTCCGGAATCGCCATCTGCGGCTCAGGCTCGCGGCTGCATCACCGGGGATTCGGTGCGGCTCTTGCGCGATATGGCGGGCAGATTCTCACGCTGGAATCCGGTGGCGATGACGGTGATCTTCACTTCGTCGCCCATGGCTTCATTCATGCACGACGCCGAAGTTGATCTGCACGTCTTCATTCTGCGCGGCTTGGCGGATCAAAGTGCAGGCTTCATTCACTTCATGCAGGCCCAGACGGCTGGAGCCGGTGATGTTGATCAGGACGCCGCGCGCTCCGCGGACGCCGCCGGCTTCCATCAGCGGGCAACTGATGGCTTTCTCAGCGGCGATGGCGGCGGCGTTTTCGCCCTTGGCGGTCGCCGGTGCCCATCATCGCGTAGCCCATGCCGAGCATGATGGTGCGAATGTCCGAGAAATCGCGATTGATCAGCCCAGGCGTGGTGATGATGTCGCTAGATTCCCTGCACGGCCTGGCGCAGAACATCGTCGGCGACGCGAAAGGCTTCGAAGAAACTGGTGCCCTTGGGAACCAGTTCCAGAAGCTGATCGTTGGGGATGGTGATGACCGTGTCGACCACGCTCGCCAGTTCCGCCAGCCCCTGATCGGCCTGCTTGCGGCGCTTGGGCCCTTCGAAGCCGAATGGCTTGGTGACCACCGCCACGGTCAGCGCGCCCAGCTCTTTGGCGAGCGACGCGACGACCGGCGCGGCACCTGTGCCGGTGCCTCCGCCGAGACCGGCGGTGACGAAGACCATGTCGGCGCCTTCCAGAAGATCGATGATTTTCTCGGTATCTTCGAGCGCCGCCTGGCGCCCCACGGCCGGATCGGAGCCCGCGCCGAGGCCGTTGGTCATCTTCGAGCCGATGGCCAGCTGGTTCGGAACCGGCGACGCGGACAGCGCCTGCACGTCGGTATTGAGCACGCAGAACTCGACGCCGGTGAGCCCTTCATTTAACATGCGCGCGACCGCATTGCTGCCGCCGCCGCCGACGCCGAACACGCGAATTTTGGTCTTGGGCGTGACGTCGTCTTCCATCACGAACTTCAAAGTATCGAGCGCCATTTTGGTTTCTCCTTACCGTGATGCTAGGTGTTACCTTGCTACCCAACCCATCAATCCAGGCAACCGCCGGCGAGGCGGCTGGTGGAGCTTCAACTTCGCCGAATACAGCGCCAGGCCCGCTGCCGTGGTCCACGCGGGGGTGTTCAACTCCTCGGGCCAATCGCCAAAACCCTTCGCGAGCGCGTTGCCGGCCTGGCAATTCAGGACGCGTTCGGCCATGTCGCACATACCGTTCAAAAGCGCGCCGCCGCCGGCGAGAACGATGCCTTCGCCCAGGTTCCGTTCCATGCCGACGCGTTGCAGTTCGGCGCGCACGTGCAGGAACATCTCCTCGGCGCGCGCTTCCAGAATTTCGTTCAGGTCGCTGCGGCGGGCTTCGCGCGGCGGACGGCCCTCGGGCGACGGAACTTCGATCAGGCTCGAATCGGAGGTCAGGCCGAGCAGAGCGCAGCCGTATTGCTGCTTCAGGCACTCGGCGTCCTCGTAGGTGACTTTGAACATCGCCTGGACGTCGCGCGTCAGGTGATCGGCCCAGATGGGAATGCTCGAGGCGAGCAGCAGCGCGTCGCCATCGTAGACCACCAGGTCGGTCGAATGCAGGCCCAGGTCGAGCACCGCGACGCCGCGCGCGCGTTCTTCGGGAAACAGGCAGGCGTAGGCGGCGGCCATCGGCTCGAAGACGGTTTCCTCGACGGCGAGACCGGCCAGATGCGTCGCGGCGATCACGGCCTGATGTTCCTGGTACGAAGCGGTGATCGACGTGGACGTTGGCTTCCAGACGCGAGCACACGCCTTTCTGCGGCTTGCGAGCGCCGGCGCGGCCGTCGAGAGTGAAATCCTGCGGAAGCACGTGCAGCAGCATGCGGTCGCGTTCCAGGCGCAGATCGGAGGCGAGCTTCACGGCGTAGGCCATGTCTTCGGCGTCGACTTCGCGCGGCCGGCCGAACTCGTAAACGCCTCGGCTCTGCGCGCCCGCGATGCTCAGGCCGCCGACGCCCACGGTGACGCTTTCAATCGAGGTATGCGCGCCGCGCTCGGCATCGATCACGGCGTAGCGGATCGATTCGGCCAGCGCTTCCTGATCGCTCACGCGGCCCTTGGCCCAGCCGGAGGTGTGCGCCAAGCCGTGCGACAGATAGCGGATCTGATCGTTTTCGAGCGAGCACACTACGCAGCGCGTCCGGGAACTCCCGGCATCCACGCCGACGGCGAGCTGAGTCTTCGATGGCATTTATGGATCCACCACGGTGATGCGGTCCTCCAGACGCATGTCGAGCGTGGCCGCGTCCGGGAAGCCGCTTCTGAATTTCCGGATAATTGCGCTCGAAATTCTGATAGCGCAGTTTGAAGTTGTGATCGCCGAGCATCAACGTAACCACGCGCCCATCCCAAGGCTGCGCTGACTTTCAGGTTGTCGGGATCGGAGACGTCGATCCGCGAGATCTTCGCGCCGCTGTCGCCCAGATCGCGGGTCAGGCGCAGCATGCGATGCACGCGGTCGCGCCGCTGCGCGATGGGATCGGCGGCCTTCACGCCCGCGAGGACCGGCACGCGTGAAGCGATCCGGCGCGGGCGGCAGAATCACGCCGTCCTCGTCGATCAGACCGAAGCGCGACGCTGCGAGCGTGATGAAGGCGACCGGCGTCCGCTCCCACACGCGCACCACGATGCGATTCGGCCAGAGGCGGACGATGGACGCATCCTTCACCCAGTCGACCGTGCGCAGCGCTGCCTGGCGATCGGCCAGAGGCAGCAGATACACACTGCGGCCCGAATCTTCCGCGAAAACGGCTTCGATTCTGCGCGCGGAAGCGTGATTGGCGCCCGGCGATTTCGAGGGTCGCGGTATCGGGCGAGCCTTCGGGCCGTTCAACGCGAAGCGGGAGTCGCGGATCAGGAACTGTTCGAGCGAGTGCAGCGCGTAGAGCGAGACCAACCCGACGACTGCGATCACAGCGACGATCATGGCGATGCGCCATACCGGAATTTCGCGGCGCGGAGCGCGGAGCCGAGCGTACGCGCGGCTTCGCGCTCGGGCTTGGAGTCCTCTTCCATGCCCGGCAGCGTTCCCACGCCTTCGATCGGCCTGCGTCCCATACTATGGCTTCGTCGCCGCCAGTTTCTCTAAGATTCTTTCTCCGGCCTGATATACGTTTCCCGCGCCTAGGGTGACGATCGCGTCGCCCGGCCTGGCGCCGGCGTTCGCGACCGCTTCGATCCCTCGATCCATCGTGCCGGCGTAATGCGCGCCGCGATGACCGAAAGCGCGAAGGCGGTCCGCCAGCGCCTGGGCGCTGACGCCTTCGATGGGAGTTTCCGATGCGGCGTAAATATCCAGGACGTGCACGGAATCGGCCTGATGAAACGCGCGCGCGAAATCGTCCATCAGGGCCTCGGTTCGCGTATAGCGATGCGGCTGGAACAAAACATGAATGTGCGCGAAACGGCAGGCGCGCGCCGCGGCGAGTGTGGCTCGAATCTCCGTGGGATGATGGCCGTAATCGTCGATCACGGTGACGCCGCGCTCGACGCCGCGAATCTGAAAGCGGCGCTCCACGCCGCTGAACGCCGCGAGGGCTTCGCGAATGGTCTCGACGGGAACTTCGAGTTCCAGCCCTACGGCGACGGCGGCGGTGGCGTTCAGCACGTTGTGCGCGCCCGGCACGTTCAAGTGGAAATAGCCCGAGGTCGCGGCCGCGAAGATCGAGTGAAACTCGCTGGACATGTGGCCGTTGGCGCAATGCGTGACGTGCAGATCGGCTTGCGCGCTGGTGCCGTAAGATAATGATGCGGCGATTCACGGCCGGCAGAATCTGCTGGACGTTTTCATCGTCGATGCACAGGATGGCGACGCCGTAGAACGGAACTTTGCCGACGAATTCGGCGAAGGCGCGGCGGATCTCTTCGATGCCGGAGTAGTGATCCAGATGTTCGCGATCGATGTTGGTAACCACGGCGACGATCGGCGCGAGCTTCAGAAACGATCCGTCGCTCTCGTCGGATTCGACCACCAGATAATCGGTCTTGCCGAGGCGCGCGTTGGCGCCGCCCATGGTGCCGACGCGTCCGCCGACCACGATGGTCGGGTCGAAGCCGGCGTGGCTCAACACCGCGGCGATCATGGAGGTAGTGGTGGTTTTGCCGTGGCTGCCGGCGACGGCGATGCCGTACTTCTGGCGCATCAGCTCGGCCAGCAGCTCGCCGCGCGGAATCACCGGGATCGCCAGGCGGCGCGCTTCCATCACTTCGGGATTTTCGGAGCGCACCGCGCTGCTGACCACCACCGCTTTCGCGCCGGCCAGATTTTCAGCCGCGTGGCCTTCGAAAATAACCGCGCCGCGGGCGGCCAGGCGTTCGGTGGCGGGCGGACAGCTTCAGATCCGAACCGGTCACGCGATAGCCCAACTCGAGCAGCACTTCGGCGAGGCCGGACATACCGATGCCTCCGATGCCGACGAAGTGAACGTGCTGGGGTTTAAAAAACATTTCAATATTGTATTGTTTCGGCTTTTCAACGGCTTGTCAATGGTAGGAAACTCCTCCAGGATTTCGCCGCCGCCCGCCGCGCCGCTCCAAGCCGGGCGAAGGAGCGTGCGGCCTGTCGCCATTGATTCGAGAACTCCCGGCTCCGTGCGCGATCCGTTTCACTTCCTCCACCAGGCGCGCACCCGTCATTTCGGCGTCCGGCACCAAGCGCGCGGCGCCAGCTTTCTCGAATGCTTCGGCGTTGCGGAGCTGATGCTGATCGCGCGGCCGTGGGAAGCGGCACCAGAATGGACGGCCTCCCCGCCGCAGCCAGTTCGCTGACTGCGCCCATGCCCGATCGGCTTACCACCAGGTCCGCTTCGGCAGAATGCGCGCGGCATATCGGTCGATGAACGGCGTGATGGTCCCTTTCAGACCGGACTGCGCGGAATCGCGCCGCCAAATCCTCGTACGCTGCGGCGCCGGTTTGATGCAGCAATCGGATCGACGAGTCCTTCCACAGCGGCCAGCTCTCTTCGACGGCGCGATTGAGCGTCCGCGAACCCTGGCTGCCGCCCGTGATCAGGATCGTAACAGTCGGCCCGGGCCGCTTGCGCGAGACGTCGAAAAACTCGTCGCGCACGGGCAGCCCGGTCACTTCGGTGCGGCCTTTCGGGAACCAGCGCGCAGTTTCCGGAAAGCTGACTAACGCCCGCGCGACGAATCGCGCCAGCCGCCGGTGCGTGAAACCGGGCACCGCGTTCGGCTCCATCACCACCACCGGCAATCGTTTCCACAGCGCGGCGAGCAGCACCGGTCCCGCCACATAGCCGCCCGTGGAAAAAACGGCCGCGGGTTTGACCCGGTCCAGCATGCGCGCCGCCTGCCAGACGCTGAACGGCAGATCGGCCAGCGTCGAAAGCATTCGACGCAGGCCCACGCGATTGAGTCCGCCGATTTCGATCCACTCGATGGCGAAATTTTCGGCAGGCACCAGCTTCGCTTCCATGCCGCGCTGCGTGCCGATGAAGTGAACCGCGTGTCCCGCGCGCGCGCAGCTCCCGCGCGACGGCCAGCGCGGGGATCACGTGTCCCCCGGAACCGCCGCCGGCCATGACAAATGTGCTCATGGGTCAGATGTGCGTTCTCATCCCTCATTTTCACTGACACTCAACAGCATCCCCAGGCATAGCAGCGTGCTCAGCAACGAACTGCCGCCGAAACTGATCATCGGAAGCGGGAATCCCTTGGTGGGAGCCATGTCCAGCACCACGCTCATGTTGATAAACGCCTGCACGACGATCGAAACCGTGACGCCCAGCGCCAGGTATTTTCCGAAATCGTCGCCGGCGCAGCACGAACAGACGCGCGCCGCGCCACAGGATCACGATGAATCCGGCCAGCACCGCGGTCGCGCCCCACAAGCCCAGTTCTTCGCCGACGGTGGCGTAAATAAAATCGGTGTGCGCGTCGGGCAGGAACATCAGCTTCTGTTTGCCCTCCATCAGGCCGACGCCGAGCACTCCACCGGTGCCCACGGCGATTTTCGATTGGCGCGGCTGATAGCTGGCATCGCGCACGGTGGTCGACCGCTGCACGTAGGCGCGCACCCAGCTGATGCGTGTCGATCGTTTCGATCTTCGAGTAATCCGGATCGAAGTAAGAAATGATGCGGCCCACCCGATAGCCGCGGGAAAAAACCGCGATCGACCACCAGCGCGGCCGCCAGCAGCGCGACGCGAAGCATGTAGCGGCGTTCCAGCCCGGCGACCCAGAACACGATGACCGCGGTAATCACCGGAACCAGCGCGGTGCCCAGATCCGCGACCACCACCATGAACGGCCAGCATCGCGACCGCGACGAAAGCCTGCCGCAGCGTGCGCCGGTCGTTAATCGCCTGCGAGCGGCGCGCAGATGAAGTATGCCAGAAACAGAATCAGAGCTGGCTTGGCGAACTCGGAGGGCTGCAACGACCCGAGGCCCTTGATCTGAAACCAGCGGTGCGCGCGGGGATCGGCGAAACAGACCAGCACCAGCAGCGCCACAGCACGATTCCCAGCCCGGAGAAACGCCCACGCCGGCGTGTTGAGCGAGCGGTAATCGCGGCGCTTGAAGTACATCAACACCAGGAATGACGCGGCGGCCCAGACAAGCTGGCGAACGACGAAGTAATACGGCGGGACGTGATAGCGCAGCTCGGCGACCGCGCTCGAAGCGCTATAGAGCATGACCAGGCCGAAGCCGACCATGGCGAGAATGGTCAGAAACAGGATCCAATCGGTTTTCAGTCGTGGCCATGTTACCTCTTGGGACAACTCCTGCACCAGGCGTTTGAACTCGCGGCCGCGATGCTCGAAATTTTCGAACTGGTCGAAGCTGGCGCACGCGGGCGCGAGCAGTACCGTGTCGCCGCGAGTTGCGCGGGCAGTGGCCTCGCTGAATCGCGTTTGCAATGGTCCCGCAGCGGATCAGTGGGATCGCGCCTTGCAGTTGGCCTTCGATCTTGTCCGCGGCCGCGCCGATCAGCAGCGCGGCGTGCGCCTTGGCCTTAAGGGGCCGGCGAGCGGCGTATAGTCGCTGTTCTTGTCCTTGCCGCCGAGAATGATCCAGAGTCCGCCGTGGAAGGCGGCGATCGCCTTCAGCGTCGCGTCGACGTTGGTGGCTTTCGAATCGTTGTACCAGGCGACGCCGTTTCGCTCGCGGACGAATTCCAGGCGATGCTCGACGCCGGGAAATGTCATGACGGCGGCGCGGATCTGCGCGTGCGCCGCTCCAGCGAGATGCGCGATCGCGGCGGCGGCCATCGTGTTTTCAAGATTATGCACGCCGCGCAGGGGAACTTCCGACGGTCATCATCAGCGGCTCGCCGTTCAGCATGATCCGGCCGCCGTCGAGATACGCGCCCGGGCGACACGTCTTGCGTCGAGCTGAACCATACCGGCGTTCCCGCGCCGTGCGCTTGGCGTATCCGCGGCAGATGGGATCGTCGGCATTCAGCACCGCGAAATCGCCGCTCGCGCTGATTCACGAACAGCGCGCGCTTTCTGCTCCGCGTAATTTTCGAACGTGTAGTGGCGATCGAGATGATCGGGCGTGACGTTCAGCGCCGCGCCGATCGTGCGCGCGAAAGGTTTCGGTGGTTTCGAGCTGGAAGCTGGAAAGCTCCAGCACGTTCCACTGGTCCGCGCGCGAGGTCTTCACCATCGACGCCGGCGGCGTTCCGATGTTGCCGCCCACCTGCGCGGGGATGCCGCTCGACTTGAGAATATGACCGGTCAGCGCGGTGGTCGTGGTCTTGCCGTTCGAGCCGGTGATGCCGATGATCTCGCCCTGAAGAAACCAGCTTGCCAGTTCCAGATCGCCGATCACGCGCACGCCGCGCGCGGCGCGCGCCGTCCACGACGTCGAGATCGGCGGGCACGCCGGGCGAAAGCACGATCAGATCGGCGCCGACGAACGCGTCATCGGTCTGCGGCTCGACCGTCGACGCCCGCACGGCTTCGGTCAGCTTTTCGATCCACCGCGCGCACCTTGGCGCCTTTTTCGAGCAACAGTTCGACCGCCGCGACGCCGCTTCGCGCCATCCCGACCACCACGACATTTAGTCCGTTCAGCTTCATCTCAGTTTCAAAGTCGTCAGCGCGAACAGCGCCATGATCAATCCGGCGATCCAGAAGCGCGTGATGATTTTCGATTCCTGCCAGCCCAGCTGCTTCGAAGTGATGATGCAGCGGCGCCATTTTGAAAATCCGCTTGCCGCGCAGCTTGAAGCTGGCCACCTGCAGAATCACCGACAGGCTCTCGATCACGTACACTCCGCCGATAAACAGCAGCAGGATCTCCTGCTTCAGCAGCACCGCCACCACGCCCAGTCCTCCGCCCAGCGCCAGCGATCCCACGTCGCCCATGAAAATTTCCGCCGGATGCGCGTTGTACCAAAGAAAGCCGAGCGAGGCGCCCGTCATGGCGGCGCAGAAAATGGTCAGCTCGGCTGCGCCGGGCGTGCGCGAAAGTTCCAGATAGCGCGCGAATTCGGCGTGGCCGCTCAAGATACGAAAGCACGGTCATCGCGCCCGCGGCGATGATCATCAAGCCGATCGCCAGGCCGTCCAGGCCGTCGGTCAGGTTCACCGCGTTCGACGCGCCCACCAGCACCAGCATCAGAAACCCGAAGAAAAGGCAGGAACGCGAGCGGATAGGTCAAGCGGATTGCGCAGCAGCGAGTGAATCAGCAGGTCGGGATTGAAATTCTTCAAGAACGGCACGTTCATGCTGGTCGAGTAATGGCCGCGCGCGCTCATGGCCAGCAGCAGCACGCCGATCAGCAGCGCGGCGATGATTTCCAGAGCCAATCTTTCTGGCGCGCGGTCAGGCCCAGGTTGCGTTTGCGCGCGACCTTCGTGTAATCGTCCCAGAACCCGATCGCGCCGAAGCTGACCAGGCCGGCGAGCGCCACCCACACCGCGGGCACGCTCAGATTCGCCCACAGCAGCGTCGGGATCACGATCGACAACGCAGATCAGGATTCCGCCCATGGTCGGCGTGCCGGCTTTTTTCTGATGCGATTTCGGCCCGTCTTCGCGAATGTGCTGCCCGATCTGAAATTGGCGCAGCCGCGCGATCAGCCAGGGACCCAGCACGATCGAGAGCAGCAGCGCGGTCAGGCTGGCCATCGCCGTGCGGAACGTCGCGTATTGAAACAGCGCGGAACGGCGAGTAGAGATGGAACAGCTTTTCGTAAAACAGCCAGTAGAACATGGGTCAGTTCCGGCCTCCTGCGAGTCCAGAGGCGAGGAACTCTTCGAGCGCGCGCTCGACGTGCACGCCGCGCGAGCCTTTAAACAGGATCGCATCGCCCGGCTCGGCGAGCGTGCGGAGCATCCGGCCGGCTTCGGCGGGGTCCTCGAAAAAAAACGCGGCGCCGGCCCGAAGGCCTGCACGCATGGCTGCGTCCAGCGTGCAACAGGCAGCGCCGCGTATTCCGACGAGCACATCGATCCCCTGCTCCGCGGCGTAAGTGCCAACGTCGCGATGCAGAGGCTCAGCCCAGCGGCCAAGTTCGAGCATCTCCCCCAGAACGGCGATCCGGCGCCGCGCCGGCGTGTCTCGCAGCACGTCGAGCATGGCGCGAACCGCGTCTGGATTGGAGTTGTAGCAATCGTTATACACCAAAACACCCTGGTGATGGAAGACCTCTCCACGCATTTTTCCAGGCAAAAATTTCCGCACCGGTTCCCGAAGGCGGTCCGGCGCGATTCCGTAGAGTCCCGCCACCGCCATCCCGGCGAGCATATTCGATACGCTGTGGCGTCCGGTGAGGGCGCTCTCAAACGCCGTCTGGCCCGACGCGAAAACGGACGCCTTCGAGCGAATAGACGACATCCTCGGCGCGCACATCGCGCCTTGGGCGATTGACCGTAATAAATCGTGCGGCCCGGCGTGACGGTAAATGCCGCGACGCGCGGATCGTCGGCGTTCAGGACCGCGGTGCCGTCCGGCGGCAGCGCTTCGATCAGCTCGCGCTTGGCCGCGGCGATGCCTTCGATCGATTCGAAAAACTCGATGTGCGCGTAGCCGACGTTGGTCACCACGCCGACTTGCGGCTTGGCGATCGCGGCCAGCTCGCGAATCTCGCCAGCGTGATTCATGCCGATTTCGATGACGCGCCACCCGCGCCGCTTCGTCCAGACGCAGCAGCGACAGCGGCAGGCCGACCTGGTTGTTCAGGTTGCCCTCGCTCTTCGTCGTCGCGATTCCCACCGCCAGCATTTCCGCAATCATGTCCTTGGTGGTCGTCTTTCCGGCGCTGCCGGTCACCGCGACCACGTCCCCGCCCCACATCTCCCGCGCCCGCGATGCGAGCGTTTGCAGCGCCTGCAACGAATCTTCCACGCGCAAAACCGTTCCGCGCCGCTTCCCGATCCACGATCGCCGCGACCGCGCCCTTTCGAAACGCTGCGTCGACGATACGCGTGCCCGTCGTGATCCGGGCCCCGCAACGCAAAAAACAAATCCCCGGGCTGAAGCGTCCGCGAATCGACGCTCCATCCGGTCACCACCGCATCCGATTCGATCTGGCAACCTGAGCCCAGGATCTCCGCCACGCGACGCAGCGGAATCTTCATTCCGGTATCCTTCTTCATATACCCAGAGATCGCAGAACCTGCCGCGCCGTTTCCCGATCGTCGAAATCGATGGTCCGATCCTTCAGCACCTGGTAAGTCTCGTGCCCCTTGCCCGGCGATCAGCACCACATCGCCCGGCCTGGCTTCCTGAGATCGCGCGGCGGATGGCCTTGGCGCGGTCCGGCTCGGCGACATGCGGCGTGTCGAAGCGCCGCACGCCGACCATCGCGTCGTTCATGATGTCGAGCGGATCCTCGGAACGCGGATTGTCGGAAGTCAGCACCACGAAATCGCTCAGCTCGGCCGCGGCCATCCCCATCAGCGGGCGCTTGGTGCGGTCGCGGTCGCCGCCGCAGCCGAACAGCGTGATCACGCGTCCTTTGGTCCCAGCTCGCGCGCCGACTTGAATGACGTTGCGCAGCGCGTCGTCGGTGTGCGCATAATCCACCACTACCAGAAATGGCTGGCCGTCGTCGACGCGCTCGAATCGGCCGGGCACGGATCGGCAGGCCGCGATCCCCCGCGCGATCGTTGCCAGATCCAAGCCATAGCTCAGGCCCGCGCCCGCCGCGGCCAGAATATTCATCACGTTGATGCGTCCGATTCAGCGCCGATTCGATGGGCTGGCGCGCGCCTTCGTAAACCAGGTCGAAGCGCAGGCCGTCGAAGCCGGAGCGGATATTCTCGGCGCCGAATTTGCGCCCGCGCGCCAGTCCCATACCACAAGATCGCTGGCCCGAACGCCGGCCATGCCCGAGACTCGCCGGATCGTCGGCATTCAGCACAGACCAGCGCGGCGCCGGCGAATCGCGCGGCGCGAACAGCATTCGCTTGGCGGCGGCGTACTCTTCCATGGTGTGGTGAAAATCGAGATGATCGCGCGTCAGATTCGTGAATACCGCGGTATGGAAGCGGATCCCGTACACCCGTCCCAACGCGAGCGCGTGAGACGAAACTTCCATGGTGAGGCGCTGGCCGCCGCGATGTTCCAGCTCCGCTGCAAAGCGCATCACGTCGAGCGATTCGGGCGTCGTGTTGGCCGCATGCAGACGTTCGCCCGCCAGGCGGTATTCGATGGTCCCGATCAGTCCGGTGACGAATCCAGCTTCGCGCAGAATCGCGTCCACCAGGTACGATGTGGTGGTCTTGCCGTTGGTTCCCGTGATGCCGGTGAACAGAACCCGCTCGTCGGGATGCTGGTAGAAATTGCCGGCAGCGGTGGCCAGCGCGTGGCGGCCGTGCTCCACTTCGATCCATGGGCCGGCGAAATCCGTCAGGCCTCGGCAATTCGCTCACCACCGCGGACGCACCGCGAGCCAGCGCCTCCTGGGCGAACTTGCGTCCGTCGACGCGCGATCCTGCAAACGCGAAAAACAAAAAATCCTTCTCCACCCGGCGCGAGTCATACTCGAGTCCGGCCACCGTCATCGCGGCCACGGCCGGCGAAAGCTCGCTCCGAAGCTTCACGCCGTCCAGCACCTGGCCTAGGTTCATTTTTTATGGTGGGACGGTTTCCCCGACCGGGCGGACTCGACGTTCGCCGAATCCGCCCGCTCCCTCATTTCGCGAACTCGACTTTCACTCGCCCGCCGGACGGGAGAATGGATCCCGCCGGCGGATACTGGCCCCGCACCACGCCGATTTCCGGCGCCCCAGTGTCTCCACCTGTAACCCTCGCGCCGAAGACTCTTCGAGGACGCGCCCGCAGCGTCATGCCGTGAAAATCCGGCACCTTCGGCCCCACCACCGTCGCGGTTAAAAAAGGCCGCCGGCCTGCGTCGGACGTTTCGGAGGAACCCGAAGCGTCAGCCGAGACCGGCGGCGGAGTGACGGAGGATACAACTCTTGAGCGCACAGCGTCAGCGTTGTGCGCGTTTAAATTCGACGAGCGCACAGCGTCAGCGTTGTGCGCGCTTAGATTTTTCGAAGCCTCGGCGTTCTGCTCTTCGAGCTTCGCTGCCGGCTCGCCCAGCCCCGCGATCGGCAGATCGTAATGATCCTCGCGATCCGGCGCACTCGCCGACGCTCGCAGCATTGAACTGTCCGGCAAGTCCTTCGGGACATCCAGCATTCGCAGCGCAGCCATCGCCACTTCGCGGAACACCGGAGCCGCCACCGGCCCGCCGAATCCCGCTTCTCCGCCGGACGTTCCTTGCAGCGTCACCACCATCACGATCTGCGGATTGCTCACCGGCGCGAATCCCAGAAAACTGGCGTTGTAGTGATGCGTGTAAACGTGGGCTTTCAAATCGTAGATCTGCGCCGATCCGGTCTTCCCGCCCGACGTATAGCCCTTCAGATTCGCGTACCGCCGGGCCGTGCCGCGCAGCACCACGCCTTCCATCATCTGGCGCATCTGGATCGCGGTTTCCGGCCGGATGATCCGCTCCGGCTTGTCGGATGTGAAATGTTCTACCGCTTCGCCCGGCTTCTGGCGCGCCAGCACCAGCCGCGGCTTCACCAGCATGCCGCCGTTGGCGATCGCGGCGCCGGCAAGCGCAAGCTGAATCGACGTGACGCTGACTTCATGCCCCATCGCCAGCGATCCGATCGAAGTGGGCGCCCAATCCTCGACGCGCCGCAGCAACCCCGTCGATTCTCCCGGTAGCTCGATCCCCGTTTTTCGTCCGAATCCAAAGCGGCGCTGGTACTTGTACAGCGCCCGATCGCCGATCTGCAAGGCCGATCTGAATCGCGCCGATATTGCTCGAATTCGCCAGCACGTCGGCCATGCTCATCGGCCCGTGCGGATGTTCGTCGTGAATCACGCGGCCAAACAGCTTGATCTTTCCGCCGCCGCAGTTGATCATCGTCTCCGGCTTCAGGCTGCGTGGTTTCGAGCGCGGCGGAGAGCGTGACGACCTTGAAAACGCTGCCCGGCTCGAAAGGCGTGGTGACCGCGATATTGCTGCGCGCGTTCTCGGCCTCGCTCGGCTCCGGCGCAGAGTTCGGATCGTAAGTGGGATAATTCGCCATCGCCAGAATCTCACCGGTGTAAGGATTCATGGCGACCAGAGACCCGGTCTGGCGGCGCTGATTGGCGAGCACCGCTTTCTCGAGCGATTTTTCGGCGTCGTATTGAAGATTCGAGTCGATGGTCAGCGTCACATTCGCGCCCGGTTCCGGCTTGCGAGACACCACCGAGTCATACGGATTCTGCTTGACGTCCGTGAACACGCGCGCCAGGCCCGGCTCGCCGGCCAGATCGTCATCGAAACTCGATTCAATTCCAGCCGTGCCGCGCTCGAACGTATCGTCGGGATTGACGATACCCATCGAGCCGACCACGTGCGCGGCCAACTGATGGTGCGGATAAAAGCGCCGCATTTCGGGCCGGAATTCGACCCAATGCAAGATTCAGGCTGCGCAGCCGCGCCGCTTCATCGGCAAGAATCTTGCGCTTGATCCACAAAAATCCGCTGCCGCGCAGCGACGCCTCCTGGATCTTGTCAAACACTTTCTCGCGGTTCAGATTCAGCACGCGCGAAAGCAGATCGGCGGCCATTCCAGGATCCGAAATTTTTTGCGGATTCACGCACACCGATTCGGCCGGCAGACTCTTCGCCAGCGTCTGCCCGTTGCGGTCGAAAATCGATCCGCGCGCGGCCGGAATCTGTTGCGTGCGCTGCTGCTGTTGCTGGGCGAGATGCGCCAGCTCGTCGTGATGGATCACCTGCAGCCACACCAGGCGCCCGAAGATCAACCCAGCCCATGCGAGCAGGATCCATAGGAGCCCATGAAGGCGGCGGGTGGATTGCGTCTCGGCCATGCTGCGCCCACTCTCTTACTTCTGGTTCATCGCCAGCGATCCGTTGCGGCCGTTTTCTAGATACACCACCTTCTGCGACGGCGGATCGATGAACTGCTGCTCCCGGGCCAGCTCTTCCATGCGCGCGGGCGAAACCAACTGGGCTTCCTCCAGCTCGAGCGAAGCCTGCTCGGTCGCCAGACGCTGGCCTTCCTTGCGAAGCGCCTGCATCTCATAGCCCGCCAGCAAGCTGTAGGCGCTCGGCAACAGAACGCACACCAGCAGCACTACAGCGGCGACCACCGAGCCGATCAGCCTCCAGCATGTCCCGCCCGCGCGCGGATCGGCCTCGCGGCGCATTCCGCTGTTGTCGATTTGTTTCACGAAGAAATAAATATCCTCGTTCGGAAACGCCCGGACGCGGACGGAGGTGTCCAGCTTCGGCGCCGGCGGTGTCTTGGACGGGTCGAAACTTCGTTCGATAATCCGGTTATATACGTTTGCTAGAGCTGCCATGATCCTTTTTTCCTCAAACCATTTCCACCGCGCGCAGCTTCGCGCTCCGTGACGCAGGGTTTCGCCCGATCTCCTCTTCCGCAGGCCGCACGACGTGCCGGGTGAGAATCCGCGCCCGGCCTTCCCGCGCCATTGCCTGAAAACTCTGCTTGACTTTGCGATCCTCCAAGGACTGGAAGGTCAACATTACCGCGCGTCCGCCAGGCTTCACCAGCCGCGGAATCGCGTCCAGCAGCGCGTCCAATTCCTCCAGTTCCCGGTTCACCGCGATGCGCAGCGCCATGAAGGTCTGCGTCGCGGGATGAATTTTTTGAGTGCGGGGCACGGCCTCCTCGATCAGCTTGGCCAACTGACCGGTGGATTTGATCGGACGCGCCCGCACGATTGCCCTGGCTATCTTCCGGCTCCTCCTTTCCTCGCCGAGTTTGTAGATCAAATCGGCAAGCTGTTTTTCCGATTCGAAGTTGACGATGTCGGCCGCCGTCTCGCCCTGACTGCGGTCGAGCCGCATATCGAGCGGGCCATCGGCCATCAGCGAGAATCCCCTCTCGCCCGCCGTCAACTGGTACCGCGAGACCCCTAAGTCCGCAAGCAACCCATCCAGTTGTGCAATTCCTTCGTTTCGAAGCGCCTTTTCCAGTCCGGCGAATGAAGTTTGAATAAAGCGAATCCGCGCGCCGCAATCCGAAGTATTCGCGCGCGCCAGTTCCAGGCTCTCCGCGTCGCGGTCGCACGCGATCACGAAACCCGTGGTCAGCCGCCGCGCGATCGCGCCCGCATGCCCCGCGAGTCCAGCCGTGACGTCCGCGTAGATGCCATCCGGCTTCAGCGCCAGATACTCCAAGCACTCGTCGAGCATGACCGGCACGTGCATACATAGCCGCTATTTCAGCCCTTTCTTCTCGAGGTTCTTCACCTTGTCACCCAGGTTCACCACGGCGCGCTGCATGCGCTCGTCGTAAATCTTCTTGGGGAACACGTTGATCCGGCCGCGATAGTAGTCCAACCACACCGGCTGCTTTTCGATCTCCAGCTTGCGCCGCAAATCGGTGGGCATCAGCACCCGGCCGGCCTCGTCGACCTCTGAAAAGTCCCCGTACACATTAGCGATAAATGCAATATCTTCAGCGCTTTCCGTGTCCTCGCCCGCATTCTCGAAAAGATTTTGATTGCTCTCCCACACCGTTCTGGGGTAAATTCTGGCTATCCGCATGTCCAGTGTGGTTATGAAAATCTTGTCCTCCAACGCCTTCAGGTACGCTGCGAACCGGACGGGCAATTTCAATCTGCCCTTCTCATCACACTTAGCCTCGAAAAGCCCCAGCGGAGGCTCCGCAATCGACACTTGACCGCCCGTTTGATCCACAAAAAAACAATCCGGTCCACATTAGACCACCTTTTTACACCGAACGCAAGAGTTTTGTTGCAGGGGAAGGATTTACGCCGTTTCTTCGCCAGTAGTGGGAGATTTGGATCCCTTAGTCCCTCACCGAAGCCTTGCCCGGAGGTATGATTGGCTCCTGGGACCGTGCGACTGGAGGCCATCAGGTGTCAACCGTCATCGCCTTAGTTCGGACAGCAGAGGGCATTGCGATCGCCTCGGACGGGCGTAAGTCGAACGCTGAAACGCACGAAATTATAGACGATGACGCACGCAAGATTTTTGCGATCTGCAATTCGGAGGCAACTCTAGCCTACGGCCTTGCAGGCACCATTGAGCTTGGGAATCATGAGAACGTGGTGCTATTTAATTTCGAGATTGAAGTACCACGCGCTGTGGAGCGGTTGTCCGGTATCAAACACCGCAATTGGTTCGAGTACATTTCGGCTCTTGCAACTGAGATTTCGAATACCGTCAACAAATCGCTTTACGGACTGGGCAGCACCCTTTCGTCTCCCGTTGACACCTGGATTTTCATCGGTGGGTTGTTCGGTAAGCACGTAAAGAGCGCACATATACTCTTTTGCCATGGCCAAACCAAGACGGAGGCAACGGTAACCACTCATCGCGCTGGCGTCAATCCTCCGCCATTCGGGTCACTGGCAATACTCGACCTTGTGAATAGGAAGGATTCACGCTTCCTGCCATACAGCCAGCCAGAGCGGGACCAAGTTACAACGCTCTCTGACGCGATAGAGAGGGTAAGGAGCGACATTTTGGCGCATTGTGACCCAGTTGCGCTGCAGGTCGATCAGGCGTGTTGGATGATGGGCGGCCGCGTGCAGCTTGCTACGGTTACGCCCGCCGACGGATTCCATTGGGTGCCAGGATTCGGATGTATCGGGTCACCTGAAGCTAAGTCCTAACCAAGGCGTAGCTGCCCGAAAAGGCGCGACGCCTAGCCCGTCCGGTGACGAAAGACGACCGACCCGCAAGAGGTAATCGTGGTTAATTGCCGATATCCACGTTAAGCGGTTCTGACGCGTCTCCCCTCAGCGTTACCTGAACGGGGTCCGATATAGAATTACCGCCCTCCACCGTCACCGCTAGATGCCCCATGCTGTTCCCAAATTCTTGTGGAAGGTTCCAGAACATCCAAAGAAACACAGCCACGAGAAGCATCGATCCGCCGCGCAAAACCTTGTCGAAATCCAAATGTATCTGCGCCGCCCCGGCCTTGAGAGACTCGACCGCCGCGTACGTGACGATTCCGAGCAAGAGTAACGAGATCGTTAGTTTATCTGGATGATTGGCGCGATATCTCGCCCATCCAGCCGGGTTGAACAACTCGAAGCCAAGATTCCACACAAGCAGCACCCAGGTGAGAAAAATCCAAGCGCCTAAGGCGCGGAGCCGAGACCATAGTTCAAGTTTTTGCATCCCGCTAGACTATCACCGCACGCAGCAAAGTGCCGCAAAGGATACTCCGTCAAGACGACAGAGACGTAGAATTTGGGGCTCAGTTGCTAAGTCACTGCGACCCCGGCCCCAGAACTTATGGGGTGGTTGAACACGGAAGAGATGAGTTCCATCGGCTGAGCGAACCCGTCTATATCACATTGGTAGACACGACGAGCCACCAACGAATAGGGCCTGTCGATGGGTCATGTTGGGCGTGATTTTGAGACGGCAGCGAGTTGCCTTTTTCAGAGACGTCCTCATGTCCACAGGACGCGCATCGGTAAATTCCGGAGCGCGGCGCAGCATCTCCAGGGTTAAGCTGAAGGTCAAAGTCCGGATTATCGCTTTTCTTGAGAATGTCCAACCTTTTGTAGCAAGCCATGGGCGCAGGATATCACGAAGACACCGGAACTAATATCTACTGCCACTGGTCAGCGTTCGCCTCAATCTCACCCCGAGCGCATTCCGCGCGTCAGCCACGCACCGACGGCCCTCGAAACAGAAGCGGCGGAACGGACCGTGCCGCCCGGGGAGTAGAATCGTAGACTCGTCTAGTCAGTTGCTATCGCTATTTCACACCGCTGGCGACTCGAGCGGGAAGAAATTCGTCACCAGCGCGCCAAGTCGGCAGCTTCGACGAGTTGGCTACATTGATCCCGATCAGAAAGCCGAAGCGAGCGAACTGTTCCATGCCTGAAAAATCCCAGTCGTCGCGATATTCGTCGGCCGGCTGGTGATAACGGTGTTCTTCAAAATCGTCGAAGAGCTTTTTGCCGGTCCCGGGCGGTTTTCCGAGCAGATCCTCGCCGCCCTCAATCGAAAACGACGGGATGCCGACGCGGGCGAAGGAAAAATGATCGGACCGGTAGTAAGTGCCGGCGTCCGGACGCGGATCAGGCTTGATCCTCAGATCGAAGCGCCGCGCGGCCTCTTCGACGATGGGATAAAAAGTGGTGCGTTCGGCGCCGTTCAACACCACGTCGCTGGTTCGCCCGAACGGCATGAACATGTCGAAATTCAGGTCGGCGGCGGTTTTTCCTGCCGCGACCACCGGATGTTGGCCGTAGTATTCCGATCCGCGCAGACCCGCTTCTTCGGCCGTGACCGCCAAAAATAGCGCCGAGCGCCGAGGTTTCTCCGGCAGATTCGCCCACGCGCGCGCCATTTCGAGAATCATCCCGCAACCCGTCGCGTTGTCGGCCGCGCCGTTGTAGATCTTGTCGCCGTCGACGGCTTGGCCGATGCCCAGATGATCCCAGTGCGCGCTGAAGATCACCACCTCATTCTTCAACTGTGGATCGCTCCCTTCGATTCTTCCCACCACATTGCGCGTATGAATTTCGCGAATTTTCGTCGGCGCGCTTCCGCGGAACCGCAGCGGCAATGGCATCGCTTTGAACCCGCGCGTATCCGCCATCTTAAGCAGTTCGTCGGCGGATTTGCCGATCGATGCCGCGATCTGGTCGCCTTTCTCCTTCGTCACCCATCCAGCGAACGCGAGACCCTGCTCGCCCGGCGCGAGCTTCACTTGTTGATCCTCGCGCCCCCAGGACGAGCGCACTACGTCCCATCCGTAGCTGGCGGTTGGAGTGGTGTGGATGATGATTGCGGCAATCGCGCCGCGGCGGGTGGCTTCCTCGTATTTGTAGGTCCAGCGGCCATAGTAGGTGAGCGCGCGGCCGGTGAAGAATTTAGGATCGTCGGAGGGCGGTTCATTCGTGAACAGAACCACTACTTTGCCGCGCACATCAACACCCGCATAATCGTCCCACTGATATTCCGGCGCGCTGATGCCGTGGCCGACGAATACCGCCTCCGCATCGAATGCGGCGTCAGTCTTCTGCGATAAAGTGACGCCGACGAAATCGTCAAGCCAGCGGAAGGAAATGGACCCGGCGTTTAACGTTGTAGAAGGCTGCGGCTCGGCGCCCACCAGGGTCAGATTCTGAAAATACGTACCGTTGTCGCCGGCGGGTTTCGCCCCCGCAAGTGCGAGCTGCGCGGCGATATATTCGGTGGCCAAATCGCCTCCGCGCGCGCCGACGCCGCGGCCTTCCAGAAGATCGCTGGCCAGGAATTTCACGTGGGCGCGGATGCGCTGACCCGAAATATCGTTCATCTGGGCCTGCGTTACGCCGAGCGTGCAGCAAGCCAGCAAGAGGATACGCTTCATATGGACTTACCGCGGGCTACATCTTCGAGAATTCGCTCCGCGCGCTTGGGATTGAAGACGCCGCAGGAACAGAAGCGCGTCAGGTAGCCGGCGGCCTGCTCCGGCGTGCGGCGGCCCTCCTTCACCCAATCGATCATCTTCTTGGCGAGAGAATGGCTTACCATCCCGTGGCCGCACATGGTGGACAGCAGCATCACCTTGGAATCAGGCAACTTCTCCGTCTTCCCTTCGAATCCCAGTGAATATCCGACGCTGTGCCGAGGAATGCCGGCGGCGTAGCAACATTGCTCCGCGCCATCGATCGACGTCGAGACGTTGACGCTCAGCCCCAGGTCCGCGTCCTTCACGGCCTTTACGAAGTCCTCCGCCGCCATGCGGTTATCGAACACGGCAGCAACCGTCGTGGGAGCATCCAGGCCGCTGATCACCGCCTGAAAATCCGGCTTTGTGTCGCGATCCCAATGCGAGGTCGGATTCATTTTGCGGCACGGCCTCAGCGCGCCGCCGTGAATCGCGTCGCCCAGGTTCACGGGGTGGAACGGAACCGCCATCTCCAGGAATCGGCGCAGCTTAGGCAACGCGCCCTGCTCATTTTTTCCTTTGCTGGCGATGGCGAATACGACGAAATCGTCGTGAAAGCTTTCGGCGTCGCCAAAGCGATGCAATGTGTTGGTCATACGGCAGCGGGCTCCTGAACGGGTTTTGGCTCCGCGGTATTGGTGATTCGGCCCAGACCGATGTTGGTCTTGGCGCGATCCAGTTGATAACCAAGCTTTTCGAGAATCGGGCCGACCACGTGATCTTCGCCATGTTCGTCGCAGCGCGTACCGACGCCCAGCGCGACCACGGTTTCGAGCTGCTTTTCGACTTCCCAGACCAGACGGATGATTTCCTCGGTGCGCGCGACCGGAACTTTGATCTCCACGATCGCCGAGAGAACTTTTTCCTCCAAAATATCCTCTCGAATGTCGCCTTTGGCGACGTCGGTCATCAGCGAGGTTACGGGATTCTTTTTCTCGAACCTAACGTCCGCCTTGGCCAGCGCCCAGCACATTTGTTGAATATCGCGAAACCGCACGCCGACGCCGGGTCGTCCGAATTCGATGGTGAATCCGACTTCGCCCACCTGCACGCGACCGCTCACATCGTTGGTTTTCACTTCTTCCGTGCCTCGCCCGTGAACGCCGGTCGATTCGTGCGGAACGCGCGGATCGGAAAACGCCCGCCGCACCACGCGCGGCCATGTCAGCTCATCCGGCTCAAACGCGGCCGTGGGACAGACATCGGGTTCCGGGTCGAAGCGGATCCGCATCATCTGGAACATCTTGCGGACGGTGCGCACGAACGTCGGATTCAGATGTTCCTGGCTCAGCCCGTTGTAGCAGGCATAGCATTCCACGCACTCATCGCGATTGATGGTCGCGCGATAGCATGTCGGGATCGATATAAATCGCTCCCATGGGACAAACGTAGGTGCAATTACCGCAGGCGACGCACTTATCGGGATTGATTTTCATACGAAAATACGCTTGCTCGCGTCGATTTTTGAGTACAGTAAAGCTGCGACAATGCACAGCGCCGAAGTGACCAGGAAAGGGACATTCCAACCATATCCTTTAACAAGATACGCAAGCGCCGTGGGGGAGATCGCGCCTCCTATATTACCGCACATATTCATGACCGATGAAACCGACCCGGCATAATCGCCGCCGATGTCGAGCGGAATCGCCCAGGAGACGCCGACGGTCACTTCCAGGCCGAAAAACGCAATGCAACTCAAGATCACGCACGCTTTCGGATTGTGCTGTAAGCGTCGCGGGAAGAATCGCAATCGCGCCGATCATGAACCCGATGACCGCAATCACGCGGCGCGAGCGGTTCACGTTGTGCGTGCGGCGCAGCATGATGTCGGAAAGCCAGCCTCCGGCAAGATCGCCGACCGTGCCGGCCAGCATGCGGAAGGCTCGCGTAAAATCCCATCTGCGTCAAACTGTAGCCGCGAAATTCCTTGAGATATGTCGGGAACCAGTCGAGATACGTCGACAGGCTGTAGTTGTAGCAGAAATACATCAGGCAGATGTACCAGAGCGTGGGGCTCGAAAAGATGCGGCGCCATGGGATGGCGCCGGTTCCAGCCCGCTGGCGCGGGCCGCCGGTCGCTTTGTGGATCAGCTCGCGTTCGGCGTCATTCACGGATCCGTGCTGCTCCGGCGTATCGCGATACCAGACGAACCATATCGCCGCCCAGAGGATGCCGAAGACGCCGAAAATCACAAAAGCCGAGCGCCAGCCGTAGTGCGCGATCAGCAAAACTACCAACGGAGGCGTCAACGCCGCGCCGAGCCGCGATCCGGCGTGCGTCATTCCTTGCGCGAAGCCGCGTTCGCCGGGCAGCAGCCATCGCGACAGCGACCGAGTCGCGATCGGAAATGCCCCGGATTCTCCGATCCCGAACAGGAAACGAATCACGACCATTGACGCGGCGTTCCATGCCAGCGCGGTCATCGACGTGAAGATGCTCCACCAGGTGACGATCAGAGACAGCGCGCGGCGCGGACCGATGCGGTCGCCGAGCCATCCGCCGGGGATCTGAAATAGCGCGTAACTCCAACGGAAGCTCGACAGAATCCAGCCCATGGTGATCAACGAAAAGCCGAGTTCTTTGCGGATCACCGGCGCCGCCGAGGAGATCACCACGCGATCCATGTAGGTGATCATGTAGGCCGCCACGGTCATGGCGAGCACCAGGTGCCGGACGCGAGTCGGACGCATTTAGCGCATCCGCTCCATGACCGACCACATCGCTTCGACGTTCTCGCCGCGGCAGACGTGGATGCGGTCGTACAGATTCACGGTCGGGTCGCAATGGGGCGGAATGAATTCAATGCGATCGCCGAGACGCGGTTTTCGGTCGCGCGCCGCGATGTCGAGATAGCCGAACTCGTCCCCACCCCAGCGATAACCGGAGCCGGGAAGGCTCAACGGCTTCGGGTCCATAACCGCGATCGGTGGAAAATGCTTTCAGGCCGCCGTCGACGGTGACGAACGCTTCGTGATTCGCGCTGACGACGGTGGTCAGGACGGTCATCGCGTTCAGAAAATCGATGCCGAGGCGGCGATAAGCCAGATCCATCATGACGTAGGAACCGGCTTGAAACTCGGTGACCTCGGGTAGGTTGAGGTCGACCTCCCATGTGCCGGTGCTGCCGCCGGAAAGAATTTCGGTGGACAATCCCGCGCGCGCGAAAGCTCGCGCGCCGTCGGCCGCAATCTGAAATGCGCCTTCGGAAACGCGCTTGCGATCCTCGGGACCCGCATGCGAGCCGCTGACCGAGTAGCCTTGAATGCCGCGCAGTTGAAGATGGCTTGCCCGATCCACGGCCTGCGCGATTTCGAGGGCTTGTTCCATGGAACTCGCGCCGGTGCGATGATCGCCAACGTCGAGATCGACCAGAACGTCTACTTTGCCAGTCTTCGCGGCTTGCGCGTACCACTCGACTTGTTTCACATGATCGACCACGACCATCGCGCCGGTTTCGACGATGCTCGCGATCTTCAGCGGATCGGCGACCGGCGAGGTCAGAAGGATTCCGGGAAGGCCCGCTCGCGACATCATCTGCGCTTCGCCGAGCGTGGCGACCGAGATCCCGCATGCGCCAGCCGCGATCTGACGCTTCGCGATCTCGACGCATTTGTGCGCTTTCGCGTGCGGGCGCAGTCGCTTTCCGGATTGCTTCACGCGATCCGCCATGCTCGCCAGATTGCTTCTCGAAGGCTTCAAGATCGAGCAGCAGAGCCGGAGTGGGGATGTGGCTCTTGGTGAGCATCGAATCATTATCGCAAGTTGTTCCCAATCGACCGCTTTGCTATTCTCTGTTCGTGCCGGCTCCCGCGATTTCGCGATCGGACCGTCTGGCGGCGCTCAAACCGACGGCGGTGAATGCGATTCTCGCGGAGATGCGCGCGTTTCAGGCTCAAGGCGGGGACCTGGTTTCGTTGATGCGCGGCGAGCCCGATTTGCCCACTCCGCCGCACATCGTCGAAGCGTGCACGCGCGCGCTGCGCAACGGCCGCACTGGGTATCCGGATAATCGCGGAGAGAAGACGTTTCGGGAAGCGGTCGCACGAAAACTTCAACGTGACAATCAACTTAATTTCGATCCCGCGACGGAAGTGCTCGCGACCAGCGGCAGCACGTTTGGGATTTATGCGGCGCTGACGGCCGTGCTTAACGAAGGCGACGAAGTACTGCTGCCCGATCCGGTTTATGACGCATACCAGTCGCCGATTCGATTGGCGGGCGGACGGGTGAAACCGGTGACGGCGCGAATCGAAGACGGGACGATTTGTCATCGCGGAAGAGGCTCTGGAAGCCGCCTGGTCGCCAGCGGCGCGAGTTCTGATTCTGAACACGCCATGGAACCCGGTGGGCACGGTGCTGACGCGCGACGAGCTGATCGGGATCGCACGATTCTGCGAACGGCGTAATCTGATCCTGCTGAGCGACGAAATTTATGAAGCCATCACGTATGGCGATTGCCGTGCATATCTCGCCGCTCGCGATCGCGCCGCGAGCTGCGCGATCGATGCGTGCTGATCAACAGTCTTTCGAAAACCTATTCGATGACCGGATGGCGCGTGGGCTATTGCGCAGGGCCGGCTGCGCTGATTCAGGCGATGTTCCTGGTGCTGGCGCAATCGAGCCGCGGGCCGGCGACGTTTGTTCAAGACGCGGCGGCGGAAGCGCTGTCGGGATCTCAGGATTGCGTCGCGTCGATGCGCGAGGAATACGCGCGCAGGCGGCAGCAAGTGCTGTCGAGTCTCTCCGGCGTTCGCGTGCTCGCGCCGGAGGGCGGATTTTTCGCGATGGTGGACGTCCGCGATTCGGGAATTCCATCCGATGAAATCCGCCGGCGGCTGATGCATGATCACGGAGTCGCGGTGGTGCATGGCGCAGCGTATGGCGCAGGCGGCGAGGGCACGTTGCGAGTCTCTTTTGCGAGCGGAGGAGAAACGCTCGCGCGCGGCCTGGAGCGGCTGCGCGACGGGGCTCGCGCAAATTTTGGGGTCGAGCCGTTGACCCTGGTGCAGTTGACTCCCGATGCGGACGCTCTGCATCGCGAACTGGACGCGCAGATCGAAGGCGAGGTTCGCTTCGACCAGATTTCCCGCGCGCTGTATTCCACCGATGCGAGCGTGTATCAGATCCTGCCGCTCGGAGTCGTGATTCCGAAACACCGCGAGGATATCGTTCGCATCATCGAGATCTGCCATCGCCTTCGCTGCCCGCTCACGCTGCGCGGCGGTGGAACGTCGCAGGCCGGGCAGGCCATCGGCGAAGGCATCGTGCTCGATACGTCGAAATATTACAACCAGCTTCTCGAAGTGAATGCGGAAGAGCGGTGGGTTCGCGTGGAGCCGGGAATCGTGCTCGATGAGTTGAATGCGCAGCTTGCGCCGCTGGGGCTGCGGTTCGCGCCGGATATTTCCACCGCCAGCCGCGCCACTATCGGCGGCATGATGGCGAACAATTCGAGCGGAGCGCGCAGCGTCCTGTACGGCAAGACCATCGATCACGTGCTGGAGCAGACGGTGGCGCTCTCCGATGGAAGCATCGCGCATTTCCGCGAGATCGCGCGCAGCGAAATTCCGGTTGGCGACTCGCTTGAAGCCGCTTGCTACCGGACCGTGCTGCGGCTGGCGTCCGAACATGCAGGGGAGATCGACCGGCGGTATCCGAAGATTCTGCGCCGCGTGGGCGGATACAACCTGGACGAATTCGTGAGCGCTTCGAAGCCCGTGAACCTGGCCAAGATCATGGTCGGGTCCGAGGGGACGCTGGGGGTGGTGCTCGAAGCGAAGCTGCGACTGGTCCCGCTGCCGAAGGCGAAAGCGGTGATGGTGATCGGGTTCGCGGATCTGCTGGAATCGCTCTCAGCCGCGCCGGTGATTCTTCAGCACAAGCCATCCGCGATTGAGGTGATGGACAAATCGATCCTGGACAATACCCGTCAGAACGCGGCGCTGGACAAGATTCGAACCGCTGTGATCGATGGAGATCCGGGAGCGACGCTGTGCGTCGAGTTTTACGGTGATCGCAAGGAAGATCTGCCGCCAAGATTGGCAGCGCTGGAGCGAGACCTGCGGACTCGCGGACTCGGCGCGCACTTTCCGGGCGGAGACGGAAGCGGCTGGACAAGCGCGCATCTGGAGTCTTCGCGAAGCCGCGCTGGGGCTTTCGATGGCGATGAAGGAGGACGCGAAATCCATTCCGTTTGTCGAAGACACCGCCGTCGCTCCGGAAAGAGCTGAGCGAGTTTATCGGCCGGTTCCTGGAGATTCTGCGCGGCTACGGAACCACCGCGGGCATTTACGCGCACGCATCGGTGGGATGTCTGCACGTGCGGCCGGTGATCAATCTGAAGAGCGAGGAAGGCGTTCGGAAGTTCGAAGCCATCGCGCGACGAAATCTCGAGACCTGGTGCTCGAATTCGGCGGCGCGCTTTCGGGCGAACATGGCGACGGGCTGGTGCGGAGTCCGTTCATGCGCCAGATGTTCGGCGATGCGATTTACGAAGCGTTTCGCGAGATCAAGCGGACCTTCGACCCGTTGGGGATTCTGAATCCCGGAAAGATTGTCGATGCGCCCCCGGTCACGTCGAATCTGCGTTTCGGCGCGAGTTATCGCGGTTCGATTCCGCACACATTTTTCGATTTTTCCGAATACGGCGGATTCGGCGGCGCGGTCGAGATGTGCAGCGGCGTGGGGGCCTGCCGCAAAAAGCTTTCGGGCACGATGTGTCCTTCCTACATGGCGACCCGCGAGGAAACGGATTCCACACGCGGGCGAGCCAACGTGCTAAGGCTGGCGATGTCGGGACAACTCCCCGATTCGGACGAAGGCGTGTATCGAGTGCTCGATTTGTGCCTGGAGTGCCGCGCGTGCAAATCCGAATGCCCGGTGGGCGTCGACATGGCGAGATTCAAGAGCGAGTTTCTGGCGGGCTATCACGGTCGCAACGGGACTCCGCTGCGGGCGCAAGTACTGGGAAACATTCACGAGCTTTCGAAATGGGGTAGCCGGTTCGCTCCATTTTCGAACTGGATGGCCGGAAATTTTCTGGCGCGCTGGATTAATGAAAAGCTTCTGGATCTAGACCGGAGACGGTCGCCGCCGCCATGGAAACGTGAGACGTTCGAGCGCTGGCTGGCTCGGAACCCACGCGAAACTGAGGGCGCCGCGGTGACCTTGTTTAACGACACCTTCACGAATCACTATGAGCCGGAGATCGGCGCGGCTGCGCTCGAAGTGTTGCAGCGCGGTGGATGCAGCGTCAATGTGGTTCGGCCAGGATGCTGCGGTCGTCCATTGATTTCGCAGGGAATGCTCGCCGAGGCGCGGGCGCATGCGGCGCGCGTGGTCGACGGACTGTTCCCGATCGCGAAACGTGGCGAATCGATTTTGTTCTGCGAACCCAGTTGCCTTTCCGCGGTCAAAGAAGACGCTCCGGCGTTGTTGCGTGGCGAGGCACAAGCCAACGCGCGAACGGTTTCGGAACATTGCGTTCTGTTCGAAGAATTCGCAGCGAAACTCAATCTGCCGTTGCGGGCCGGGCCATCGAAAATTCTGGTTCACGGCCATTGCCACCAGAAATCGATGGGGTTGCTGCCGGCGACGATATCTCTCTTGTCCCGTATCCCACGCGCCAAACTGGTCGACATTGATGCCGGTTGCTGCGGGATGGCGGGTTCTTTCGGATACACCTACGGGCATTACGACGTCTCGGTTGCGATCGCGAATCGAAAGCTGATCCCGGCCGTGGAGGCAATGGAATCTCAAGACATCATCGTCGCGCCAGGCACGTCCTGCCGGCGTCAGGTAGCGGAACTGGGCGGCGTCGCGGCGGTGCATCCCGCGGTTCTGATTCGCAGTCTGCTGAAGCCCTGACGGTACACTGAAATTTGCCGCCTCTTCTGAACGCACAAGGAATCCGCAAGTCCTATGGGTCGGATCCGTTGTTTCAGGATCTGTCGCTGAACATCGACGAGGGAGACCGGCTCGGGCTAATCGGCCCGAATGGCTCCGGCAAATCGACGTTGCTGGAAATTCTGGCTGGACGCCAGAATCCCGATAGCGGAATCGTGGCGCTTCGCAAAGGGACTCGATTGCAGTATGTCGCACAGGAGTCGAATTTCGCCGCGGGCGACACGGTGCGGAGCGTGATCCGGTGCGCGCTGGATCGGGCTGCGGTGCCGGAGGCGGAACGCGGCTCGCTCGAAGGCGAAACGTTGGGTCGAGCCGGATTTGAGGATCTCGATCAGGCGGCCGCGGATCTGTCGGGTGGATGGCGCAAGCGCCTGGCGATCGCGGAGGCGCTGGTCCAGGATCCCAGCATTCTTTTGCTCGATGAGCCGACCAATCATTTGGATTTGGCGGGAATCGAGTGGCTGGAAGCGATTCTGAACGATGCGGCATTCGCGTGCGTGGTGGTGAGCCACGACCGCTATTTTTTGGAACGCGTCGCGAACCACATGGCTGAGCTGAATCCGGTTTATCCGGGCGGGATGTTGTACATCGCTGGAAACTACAGTGCGTTTCTGGAAAAGAAAAGCGCGTTCCTGGGAGCGCAGGCCAAGCGGCAGGAAGCGCTGGAAAATCGTGTTCGGACCGAGATGGAATGGCTGCGCCGGGGCCCCAAGGCTCGCGCGACGAAGGCGAAGGCGCGTATCGACAAAGCTAATGAGCTGATCGGCGAACTGGCCGACCTGCGCGCGCGGAGCCGCACCGAAACGGCCGATATCGACTTTTTTGCGTCGGATCGCAAGACCAAGCGCCTGATTCATCTGGATGGCGTCAGCTACTCGATCGAAGGTCGTAAGCTAATTGACGCATTCGATTTCACGATAACCGCCGGCATGCGCGTGGGGTTAGTCGGCGCAAATGGAAGCGGGAAAACTACACTGCTGCGCTTGCTGCGAGGCGAGATCCTTCCGCAGAACGGTGAGATCCAGCGGGCTGCCGCTCTGCGGACCGTGTACTTCGATCAGACTCGGAAGCTTGATCCCGATGTGACGCTGCGGCGAGCACTCGCGCCCGATTCGGATTCGGTGATCTATCAGGATCGCGTGATCCATGTGGCTTCTTGGGCCGCGCGATTTCTGTTTTCGCAGGAGCAGCTCAATCAACCGGTCGGCCGATTGTCGGGCGGCGAACGGGCGCGCGTCTTGATCGCGAATCTGATGCTGGAGCCGGCCGACGTCCTGCTGCTGGACGAACCGACCAACGATCTCGACATCCCGACGCTGGAAATTCTGGAAGAGAGTCTGCTCGAGTTTCGCGGCGCGCTGGTGCTGGTGACGCATGACCGCTATCTGCTGGATCGTGTCGCGAGCGTCGTGGTCGGCCTGGATGGCCAGGGCGGCGTGGAGCGGTTCGCGGATTATTTGCAGTGGGAAGCGTGGATGGAAGAACGCAAGCCCGCCGAAATCAGGCCGGAAGCCGCGGTGCGCCCGCGCGCGCCCGCATCTGCGCCAGTGAAAAAGAAGCTTTCGTATTTAGACCGGCTGGAACACGAGGCGATGGAGCAGCGCATCGCCGAGGCGGAATCCGATCTGGAAACGAAACGCGCGGCGCTTCAGGACCCGGCGGTGGTGGTGGATGGGCGCAAGCTAGAGCAGGCATATCGCGAGATGGAAGCAGCGCAAAGCAAAGTGGACGCACTGTATCAACGGTGGGCTGAGCTCGAAGAGAAAATCGTTTAGCGGCGAGCCGCGGCCGCCATGCGCGCAACACGGAGCGGGGAGAGAAGCAACGCGGAAGTCAGACCGCACGCGGCCGCGAACGATACCCACAATCCCGGCACCGGCGCGATTCCCAGTGGCGTGAATCAGATAGGTGCAGATCGGCGGGAGTGAATCCGCCGAATGTCGCCGTCGCGCAACTGTAAGCGAAAGGAAAATCCCGTGGTCCGAATATCGACCGGCATGATCTCCGTGAGCGTCACCACCATCGCTCCGTTGTAACTCCCAAACAAAAAGGAGAGCCACAGCTCAACTTCAAGCAGCCGCGAAAAAGACGGCGCGGCCACCAGCCAGGATAGAGCCGGATACGCGGTGAACAGCGCCAGCACTGTAATGCCGATCAGCAGCGGACGCCTCCCGATCTTGTCGGACCATGCTGCCATCACCGGAATCCAGAAAAAATTCGACGCTCCGACGCACAACGTCACGGTCATGCTGCTGCTTCGCGGTTAGGTGAAGCACCGAGCTTCCGAACGTCGGCGTGTACGCGGTGATCATGTAATAGGACACCGTGGTCATCGTGGTGAGCATGATTCCCAGCAGCACCAGCTTCCAGTGGGCCGCCAGGATGCCCAAAATCTCCCGCGGCATCGGGTGGTGCTTGCGTGCGGCGAACACTGGCGTCTCCGCAAGCGAGCGGCGCAGGATAAACAGAACCGGAATGATCATGCAGCCGGCGAACAACGGAATACGCCAACCCCAATGCGTCATCTCATTCGCCGACAGGCGGGAGGTCAGCACCAAGCCGAGAAGCGCGGCAAACATTACCGCGACCTGCTGGCTCGCGGTCTGCCAGCTTACATAGAATCCCTTTGTGCCCCGGCGTGGCGATCTCCGATAGATACACCGAAACGCCGCCGCTTTCGACTCCGGCGGAAAGTCCCTGGACCAGCCGTCCCGCTACCACCAGTAACGGCGCCAGAAGCCCGATGGAGCGGTACGACGGCGTGATGGCGATCGATAGAGTGCCGACCGCCATCAGGCCGAGCGTCAGCAGCAGACCCGCACGGCGGCCTCGGTGATCGACATACGGACCCAGGAAAATCGCGCCGAGCGGGCGCATCAGGAATCCGGCTCCGAACGTCGCAAGCGAAGCCATCAGCGAAGCGAATTCGTTGCCGCTGGGGAAGAAACGTAGCGGCGATTGCAGCGGCATAGTAGCCGAAAATCTGGAAATCGTACATCTCCAGAAAATTTCCGCTGGCAACGCGGATCACCGGCCAGACTTTTCGCTCCTGCTGCGTTTCGACGATCATGCTTCACTCGACAGTCGCCGTGGTTTTCACGTAATTCGCGACTTCTTCATGCGTGGCGAACCAGACTCCGGGCTTGGTCTTCATGTACGCGATCAGTTTATCCAGCCATAACGCGCGCGAACGGTGCCCGGTATAAAACGGATGCATGGTCAGCACGTATAGCCCGCCTTCTTCATACGCGACGTCGAATTCGTCGCGATAAATTTTATCGACCAGGTCCGGAGCCGGAAGCGATCCGTTGGCCGCGCCGAAATAGGGAGCGTCATCCAGAATGCGCTCGATCGGAAGCTCCACTACGCCCGTCGGCTTTCCGTCCAACGAGACTTCGTAAGCATCGTCGCTCGCCATCAGGCTGCTGTCGTAAAGAAAACCCGCGTCGCGAACCTGTTTCATCGTGAATACGCTCATCGCCCACGAAGGCGCGCGATAGCCCACCGGTTTTTACCCATGGCCTTGGTCAACAGGTCGATCGATTTATTCAGCAGATCCTGCTCCTTGGCTTCGTCGTTCATCTCCACCAGATTTTCGTGAATCCATCCGTGGATGCCGATCTCGTGGCGCTTCCTGGATTGAATCGCCGGAATCATTTCCGGATTCAGCGCCGCCGAGACCGCGGGAATGAAAAACGAGGCGGGTACGTTCTGCTTGTCCAGCACGCGCAGAATGCGCGGCAGGCCATCGATCGCGCCGTATTGGCCACGGCTCATGGGCTCAGAACCCGGGGTCCCGCGCGCCAGCGTGCCGGACGCATTATCGATGTCGAAGCTCAGCGCAACCGCGACGCGAGCCCCGTTCGGCCATTTTTTCGGCTTCAGCCGTCGAGCCATGTACATGATGCTGGTATTGCGTTCTCAACTGGTCCAGGCTAAGGCTCGCGCCGGGAAATGGATTCGGTTTTGCGGCGGTGGTCTGCGCCGATGTGGGCGCGGTGCTGCATGCGGATAGAAGAATCGCCAGACCGATCAGGATCAAACTTTTCATAGTTGCCTCCTTGGAGCTTCGCTGCACTATACTACAGCCGTTGTGCCGGGCGCGAAACCGTTTCCACGATTCGATGTGCTGGTCGCCGGTGGAGGCAACGCTGCTTTGTGCGCCGCTCTCAGTGCGGCAGCGGAAGGAGCCAGCGTCGCCGTGCTCGAGTGCGCTCCCCTGGAGTTTCGCGGCGGGAACAGCCGGCACACGCGGAACCTCCGCTGCATGCACGACGCGCCCACGCAATTCCTGACTGGCGCGTATCCGGAGCAAGAATATTTCGATGATCTGATTCGGGTCACGGAAGGCAATACCGACGAAGAACTCGCGCGCCTGGTGATTCGCGAGTCGCGCGATTGCGCCGCGTGGATGATGCGGCAGGGCGTCCGCTTTCAGAAGCCTTTGAGCGGGACGCTCCATTTGGGCCGCACCAACGCGTTTTTTCTCGGCGGTGGCAAAGCGCTGATGAACAGCTATTACGCGACCGCGCGACGCCTGGGTGTTCAGATTTTCTATCGCGCGGAAGTCATCGGCCTGAATTTCGCCACTGGAAAATTCGAAAGCGCGGACGTTCTTTTGAATGGCGAATCGGCGCAGATCCGAGCCGCTGCGCTGGTCGCCGCGGCAGGCGGATTCGAATCGAATCTCGAATGGCTCAAGGAGATCTGGGGCGACGCGGCGAATAATTTCCTGATCCGCGGCACGCCGTATAATCACGGCAAAGTGCTGAAGCTGTTGCTGGCGAACGGTGCCACGCCCGCCGGCGATGCCGCGCAGTTTCACGCGGTCGCCATCGATGCGCGAGCTCCCAAATTCGATGGCGGCATTGTGACTCGCCTGGATTGTGTTCCGCTCGGCATCGTTGTAAACAACGCAGGCGACCGTTTCTACGATGAAGGCGAGGATCTGTGGCCCAAGCGCTACGCCATCTGGGGACGTCTGATTGCGCAGCAGCCCGGCCAGATCGCCTGGTCGATCGTCGACGCCAAGGCGGAAGGAAAATTCATGCCTTCGGTATTTCCGCCCGTTCGTGCGAACACGATTCGAGAGCTCGCGACGGGCTTGGGGTTGAGCGCGGATGCGGTAGAAGCCACGGTGACCCGGTTCAACGACGCAGTGATACCGGGGCACTTCGATTTCGCAAAGCTCGACGATTGCAGAACTCGCGGTCTTGCCATTGACAAAACTCATTGGGCGCAGAGAATCGACATGCCGCCGTTTTGCGGCTATCCGCTTCGTCCTGGGATCACATTCACGTATCTCGGGGTGAAAGTGGACCGCAACGCAGCGGTGCTCGCGAACGGCGGCCGTCTGGCGAGCAATGTGTTCGCGGCGGGAGAGATCATGGCCGGTAACATTTTGGGGAAAGGCTACGTGGGCGGAATCGGTATGGTAATCGGAACAGTCTTCGGACGCATCGCCGGACGGGAGGCGGCGTGCTATGCCCGATGATTTGGCTCGCGAAGGCGAGCGGGTCATGACCATCTGCAACTCCTGCCGCTATTGCGAAGGTTACTGCGCAGTGTTCCCGGCCATGGAGCGGCACTTGCATTTCACGGAAGCCGATCTCAACTATCTGGCAAATTTGTGCCACCAATGCGGGGAGTGCTATTACGCGTGCCAATACGCGCCGCCGCACGAATTCGCCGTGAATATTCCCAAGCTCCTGGCGGAGACGCGAGCCGGGTCTTATCGCAAATATGCATGGCCCAGCGCTGCGTTCGGGTTCAATGCAATGGTGATCCTGGCGTTCAGTTTGTTATTGGCCGCACTCGCGGCACGCAAGAACTCGCCTGGGGATTTCTATAGCGTGATCCCACATGTAGTAATGGTCACCGCGTTCGGCGCGATCTCGATCTTCGTGGCCGCCGCATTGGCGATCGGATTCGCAAGATTCTGGCGCGAATCACGAGAATCCGTCAAAGGACTCGCCGTCATGGACGCGCTCCGCGACGTTCTCGCGCTCAAGTATCTTGACGGCGGCGGCGAGGGCTGCACATATCCAGGAGAAGACCGGTCGCGGGCGCGCTGGTGGTTTCACCAGTCGACCTTCTATGGATTCCTGCTCTGTTTCGCCGCAACGTCGGTGGCCGCGCTTTACCACTACGTCATGCACTGGCGCGCGCCGTATCCGTACCTAAGTTTGCCCGTCGCGCTTGGCACGCTGGGCGGAATCGGGCTCGTGATCGGTCCCGCTGGATTGTACGCTTTAAAACGCCGTCAGGACCCCATGCTCGGCAAACCAACCGATTCGTCATTCATCGCCCTGCTATTTTTTCGAGCCTCAGCGGCCTGCTATTGCTTGTCTTTCGCGACACGCTCAAGCATGCGCGTATTGCTGATCGCGCACCTGGGAATCGTGATGGCGTTGTTCGTGACCTTGCCGTACGGAAAATTCGTGCACGGCATTTATCGTTTCGCCGCTTAATCCGCTACGCGCTGGAACTAAAACGCGACTAGCGTGTCGACACGACCTTCGAATCCACCTGGAACTTCCGGTAATCGCTCCAGCTAGTCTCCTGCTGCTCCGACAATTTCTTGAGCAGCACCAGACGGCCTTCTCCGCTCACCAATTGCCGTTTCGGCAGCCAGATTTCATCGTTGACGCGCGTCTGTTCGAACAGCAGACTCGCCCCGGAATCGAGGCGAGCTAAGCAAATCCCCCAGGAAATGGTATCGATGGTCTTTGCCTCGATCCGCACCCACTGAGACTCGGTCTGATCGATCCAGATCTTCCCCTCGATCTTCGCGAACGCCTTCGCGTCGCCATGGTTCGCCTGATAACCCGGCTTCGGCCGCGCCGCGATCACCCAAGCGTCGTGCCCGTCGATCTTCTGCACGCCTTCCAGATGAAATTCGAACGCGTCTGGAATCTCGCGCAGAAACTCGCGATCCTTCTCGCGCTCTTTGACGTAATCCGCCACTCGCCGCTGCCGCTCGGCCGGACTTTCCCGTTCCAGCTTCCCGGTGACCTTGTCGAGCTTCTCCTGCTCCTTGCGCTGTTGCTTCCGCACTCGAGCGCCTGGCCGTTTCGCTCGACCAGTTTCCGGTACGGCCGTCCGAACAACACGATCGTTTCCCAAGCTTCGCCTTCGGTCGACTTGACGCGCCGGAGGAATCCAGGCGTCGCGTGGTCTCGCGCGAAATCCAGGTGTAATCTTTCGCACGCATCCAGTTGGCCTGATCCAGCTCAATGGATTTCCGAACGATCGCGGCTGCATCCTGCGCATCCGCGGGGAATATCGAAGCAGCGGCGATCGCGATGGTCAGCAATGCCCGCATACCCCAAGTATAATCGCTGTTAGCCATATGGAAGATCGCCGCCAGTTTCTAAAATCTACGGGAATCGCGCTCGCCGCGGGTGCGCTCCTCAAGGGCCAGAACAGCAATGCCATCAAAGTCGGCCTGGTAGGCTGCGGAGGACGCGGCACCGGCGCGGCGGCGCAGGCTCTGAAGGCCGACGACTTCGCGGAACTGACCGCGCTCGCCGATATCTCGCAGGACCGCATCGACCAGTGCATCGATCAAATCGGCAAGACTCAAGCCGCGAAGGTCAAGGTCGATCCCAAGAACCAGTTCCTCGGGCTGGACGCCTATCAGAAGCTGATCGACAGCGGGGTCGACGTGGTGCTGCTTGCCACGCCGCCCGGTTTCCGTCCCGCGCATCTTCGCGCCTGCATCGACGCCAACAAGCACGTCTTTTGCGAAAAGCCGATCGCGGTGGATGCGCCCGGCGTCCGCCACGTTCTAGAAACCGCAAAAATGGCGAAGCAGAAAAATCTATCGCTGGTGGCGGGCTTCTGCTGGCGATACAGCAACTACATCGTAGAGACCTTCGATCAGATCCATGGCGGCGCGCTCGGCGACCTGACTGCTTATTACGCCACTTACTATACGAGTCCGGTCAAGCCGATGCCTCCCGCATCCGATCGCCCCGCCGGCATGAGCGATGTCGAATGGCAGATCAAGAACTGGTACAACTTCCTGTGGGTCTGCGGCGACAGTATCGTGGAGCAGGCCGTTCACAGCGCCGACAAGATCGCGTGGGCCATGCACGATCAGCCGCCCATCAGTTGCGTCGGCGTCGGCGGTCGTCAAATTCCGGCCGAAGGCGGCAATATTTACGATCATTTCGAGGTCAATTATCTTTATCCGAATAATTTCCGCGCGTTTCTAGGATGCCGCCAGATCGATAATTGCTGGAACGAAAACGCGGACTATATTCTGGGCTCCAAAGGCGCCTGCACCATCGGCCGACGGCCCCATGCCGCGCATCACCGGCCAGACCGAATGGACTTTCACAGGCACGAAGAACGATATGTACCAGCACGAACACGACGTGCTGTTCGCTTCCATCCGCCAGAACAAGCCGATCGCTGACGGCGAACGAATGGCGACCAGTACCCTTCTCGCCATGATGGGCCGCATGGCCGCGTACACCGGCCAGGAGATCACCTGGGAGCAGGCCCTGAATTCCCAGGAGCGAATTTTCCCGGACAAGCTGGAATGGAATGGATCGCTCGCGGTAACACCCATGCCCCGGCCGGGCCAAACCAAATTTCTGTGATTTTGTTGTTTCTGCTCGCGCTCAGCGCCGATTTTGAAGGGCAGATCGCGCCGATTATGGTCGAGCGCTGCCTGCCGTGCCACAACAGTTCGAACGCGCAAGGCGGTTTGCGCCTGACCACTCGCACAGGAGCGTCCAAAGCGATTGTTCCAGGGTCTCCGGAAAAAAGCGCGCTCTACACGAGCGTGGAAACCGGAAAAATGCCGCCCACGGGTCCGCTGTCCAAAGGTCAGCGGGAGTTGATTCGCGCCTGGATCGCGGACGGTGCGAAGTGGCCGAACGGCGTCACGCTCGAAGGACTGAAGGTTTCCCGGCAGGAACACGCTTCCGTTGCGCGGTTTCATGACCGCATCGTCGCCGCGTCGAAGAACGACGAATTCAAGGCCTACAAACCCACGAATCCGGCTTTCGAGATGCTCCCCATCCCGGAAGGCGACTTTATGATGGGAACTCAGGATCGAAAAGACGAATCGCCGCAACATAAAGTGCATATTTCTCCCTTCTGGATGCAAAAATTCGAAGTTACCTGGGACGAATATCGCCTCTTCATGTTTTCAAAAGACGAAGGAGTGGATGCCGTGACGCGGCCCACGCGTCCTTACGTGGAAATGTCGTTCGGAATGGGGATCGAAGGCTATCCCGGCCATCAGCATGACGCAGCACGCCGCGAATAAGTACGCCGAGTGGCTCAGCGCCCGCACCGGCCAGTTCTATCGCCTGCCGACCGAAGCCGAGTGGGAATATGCCTGCCGCGCAGAAACTACAACCGACCCAACGAATCCGGGCGATTATGCCTGGTATTCGGCCAACAGCAATGGCAAATACCAGAAAGTCGGCACGAAAAAGCCCAATGCCTGGGGACTCTATGACATGCTCGGCAACGTAATGGAGTGGACGCTCGATCAGTACGCCCCTTACAGCGCTGACGCGGCGACGGACCCGTGGATGCAGACGGTCAAGCCGTATCCGATCGCCGTACGTGGCGGATCGTGGATGGAGCCCGCCGGTGCGATCCGTTGCGGCGCGAGAACCGCCTCCGACCCGAGTTGGAAGCAGCAGGACCCGCAGATGCCCAAGAGCATCTGGTATGAGACCGACGCTCAGGGCCTCGGCTTCCGGCTGGTTCGCCCGCTGAAGATTCCTTCGGCCGAGGATATGTACAAGTACTGGAACAGCGGTGTTGAAAAAGATCCTTAGCGCGGCGCTGTTCGCATGCGCGGTTTGCGCCGCGGCACGATGGGAAGCCGTCGAGCCGCACATGGGAACGCTGGTCCGCATCACCATTTACGCGGGCAATGCGTCTCCAATTTCAGCGGCGTTCGCGCGCATCGCCGAGCTTGACCAAAAGCTTTCCGATTACAAGCCAGACAGCGAACTGAACCAGGTTTGCCGCACTGCTCACGAGCATCCGGTGCGCGTATCGGAGGATTTATGGCGTGTGTTGAACGCCGCGCAGAAGCTTTCGGCGGAAACCGATGGCGCGTTCGACGTGACCGTCGGGCCGATCACGCATCTGTGGCGCCAAGGCAAGTTACCCGATGCGGAAACCCTCTCCCATTGCGGATGGCGCAACGTGATTCTGAAAGATCATACCGTTTCTCTGAAAGTTGCCCGGCATGCAGCTCGATCTCGGCGCGATCGCGAAGGGTTACGCTGCGGATGAGGCGCTCGCCATGCTGCGCGCCCACGGCGTCCGCCAGGCGCTGATTGCAGTCAGCGGAGACATCGTCGCCGGCGACCCGCCGCCAGGAAAAGAGGGTTGGACCATCGGAGTCGCGAATACCGGTGAGCAATTGGTCCTTCACAACGCCGCCGTATCGACCTCAGGGGACAGTGAACAATCGCTCAAAATCAGTGGCGTGCGCTACTCGCACATCATCGATCCCAAAACTGGCCTTGGACTAACCAGCCGCCTCACGGTGACGGTCATCGCGCGCCGCGGCCTGGATGCAGATCCCTTGGCGACCGCGATCAGCGTTCTCGGCGAGGCCCGCGGGCGCGCGCTGCTCGCGAAGCGTTTGCGCCGGCTAATCGTGTCTGAGGGCGAGTAGCGGCTTGCTGACGCGCGCGGCTTCTGAATCTACGATCGATATCCTAGCGCCGCTAGCCGAGCCACGACCGCCAGGGAGTGGACGCATGATAACGAAAACGCGGCTAGGGAATTAACACCGCGCGTTTAATGTAGTCCAGCTTCGGAAAACGCTGGACCAGATACTCATTGGCTTCCCCTTCCACCCGGCCCGGGTCGATCCATTTGCCCTGGGGCCGCATCTCGCCATATCCCGCGTAGAAACGATCCACCACGTCCATTCCTTCGATCACCTTGGCGAACGGAACGAAGCCCTCCTCGTCGAGCGCGGCGTTGTCCGCCAGGTTGATGAAAATCTCCGTGGCCCGAGTGTTCACGCCGGACTGTGCGAACGCCAGCGTCCCGCGCACATTCTTCTCTTTCGGCGGATCGTCCATGATGAACAACTCGCGCCACACTTCGTGGACCTTGAAATCGCGATGCACGCCGAACTGCGCGATGAAGCCGGGAACCACGCGGAAAAACCGGCCCTGATCGAAGTAGTGCATGCGAATCAGCTCATGGAAGCGGTCGACTCCCCGCGGAGACCAGGCGCGCGTGGCTTCCACCGCGAAATCGCCTTGCGAAGTCTCGAATTTCACACGGAAAACTTCCGGCACCACCACCTTCGGAGCCGGCTTGCGGCACGCGGCGAGCATCAGAACGAAGGCCAGCACGCCCACTCTGCTTCGCATAATCATCGGTATGCTAACATCATCATCGGATTCGCCGCTGATTCACTTAATCGCAGTCCGCTAATCATCTCCTGGCCCCTCAGCCAGACTCCAGTAAACGTGTGTCTTCAGAAATCTTCGAGGAGATGAAAATGCAAACCGATTGGTATATAAGTTTTTTCTCTAACGTTGCGCTCGATCTGTGGAGCAACGTCACCACCCCCGAAATGACGGAAACAGAGGCCGCTTTCCTGGCCGACGTTCTTGAGCTCCAGCCCGGAAGCCGGGTGCTGGACGTGCCCTGCGGAAACGGACGCCACTCCATTGCGCTGGCGAAACGCGGCTGCATCGTAACGGGCGTCGATCTTTCAGCGCAGTTCATCGAGCGCGCGCGAACCTCTGCCACCGCGGCGCACGTCGAACCCGATTTCAAGTGTTCCGACATGCGCGAACTTCCCCGTCGCGCCGAATTTGACGGCGCATTCTGTTTCGGAAACAGCTTCGGCTATCTCGACTACGCCGGAAGCTGCGCGTTTCTTTCGGCGGTCGCCGGATCGCTTCGGACAAGCGCCCGCTTCGTGATCGAAACGGGAATTGCCGCGGAGAGCATTCTGCCCAAGTTGCAGGAACGATCCTGGGTCGACGCCGGCGACATCCTGTTCCTCAGCTCGCGCCGTTACAACCTAGCCGAAAGCCGACTCGAGATCGAATATACCTTCATTCGCGACGGCGTCCGCCAAACGCGACCGGCGGCAACCTATGTGTACACAGTGGCCGAGATACGCCGGATGCTGGAAGCAGCCGGCCTCGCGCCGGAAGCGATGTATAGCACGTTCGATCAGCGTCCCTATGAACTCGGATCGGCCCGTCTGCTCTTGGTCGCACGGAAGTTATGAACTTCACGGCGACGGCGGGCCCGCTGTGCGAAGATCGTATACCGTATAATACGCATCGCGATAAACGCACGCAGGCGACCCGAGCTGGTCGAGCCCTGCTTTCCACTCCGTGCCGTTCTCCGGAAGGATCAGGTATTCGGCGCGATCCTCGCGGACACCCGCGACAATTCTGGGCACACGGCACGGGCGACCCGGCACGCACATGAACCCGTCGAATCGGTCGCATCGGATTCGTAAGCGCGGGTCAGATTATCGACCCCGAATACGCGCGGATGCGGTCCGCCCGAAGTGTTCACGAATTCAACCGCGCCGTAGGCGTGCATTGCGGCCCGAAGATATCCCGGCTGGTCCAGCCGCCGGGCGAAATAAAGGATCTGCGGGCCATTGACCCCGACAATCATCAGCCCCATCAGCGCGATCAGCAAACAGTACGTTTCCACCCCGATCAGCGAGATCCGGACCGCGCGTGCGCGCTGCGGCGCGTCGTAGAATTTTTTCGCCAAGCCCGCCATCCACATATGCGAGCAGCGCGAAGCGGAAAAATCGCATACCGCACTTTCGTCAAGATCCCACGCCCAGAAAATCAGATTCAGCGCGGTGAACACCGCACATGCGATTTGCTGGCGCGTCAGGGACTTGAAGCGAACCCCCAGCGCCAGCGGCGCAAACGCGAACAACACGATGCCGGCGGGATTCGGCAGCGGCGACTCGAACGAGTCCTGCCCGTGGAACATCAGCATCCAGGGGATCTCGGCATAACGCCGCATCTTCCGGGGAGTCGAATGCTCATGAATTTCAAGCGAGCCGCGCTTCAAAATGCTTACGCTCTGCGGATATACTGGATTTCCTGTCAGGAAGTAAGTGCGCAGCTCCCAACCGCTGCCGAATACAATCAGCACGGCCGCCGCGATCGCCGCGGCCCGCCATCGTTGCCGCTGATTCCAAACCGCGTATCCGAACAACATCGCCAGCGGCACGGCGCCGAACATCGCCAGGTGCTTCACTCCGAAGGTTTCGGCAAGAAAGAACACGCCCACCACGATCGAGCGGAAGTCGCGCGTCTTCAGCCAGCACAGGAACGCGTACAAGGCCAGCGCCTGAAACAGTGCGAGCGCCAGATCGTTCTTCACCACACTGCCGGTCCAATGGAGAAACGGCAGCGTCGCCGCGAATGCCACGCCGGTAACCGCCGCTCCGCGATCCAGCCCGCAGACGCGCCCGATGCGAAACAGGCTCATCAGGAAGATCGGGAAAAACAAACCCGACACCAAGCGCGCGCCCGCCTGCCCCGCCAGAGCGTACATCAGGGTCCATAACACTTCCACGCCCTGTGGATAATACGAATAGTCGATTCCGGGAACCGGCGTCAACGCGTGCCGCGCGATGTAATACTGCACGGAAGGCAGGTGCAGCGCCACCGGATCGAAGGCGATGCTTGGCGCCAGTACCACCATCAGCGCGCAAACAGCCGCCCCCGCCCCGAACACGATCGCTACGCCTGCCAGCGGATGACCCATCTCCCCGGAAGCCCGCCAGCTTTTCAAAATCGCAAGCAGATCGCGGACCACGCCCGGCAATTCCCTGGAAAACACCAGCGCCGGGAGCCAACAGCGCAGCCAGAAAAACGCCAGGATAGAACCCAGCGCGCCAGTCCCACCATCATCAGGATTGGGATCAGCATTGCCGCCCCAGCCCCAAACCCCAGGACGATCCTGTCGATGGGATTTTCGAGCTTCATCCGCATTGCGCCCAGCGCGAATCTTCCGGCCGCGGTTGCGGCGAGAAAGAACGTCGCGGTCACCACCGTCGCGCGCGGCTCATATGCCAGGCACGCCGCGACGATGAACGTCGCGAGCGCTGCGGCCTCATATTGGAAAAGTTTCTTCCGGCGTAGACCGGCGTAGATCCACGCCGTCAGCGCCAGCGCTGGCACAAAGATCATCGCAGTGCGATGAAATTGCGGACCTGGACTGCTGAAATAATCCAGGTGCCACTTGAACACACCTGCCGTGATCGCCGCCAGCACGGCCACCCACCCGAGCCACAAACCCGACGACACGCGAGTGGACAATCCTCGATTCTACAGCCGGAGATCCGGCGTAGGATGGTTACTATGCTTCGGAACCGAATCCTGCTGCTTCCGGCGATCTTCGCCGCGCTCGCCTCAGCCCAATCCCGTCAGGGACGCGGCGCGAACAATCCTTTCCCCGGTGGAACCAATCCCGACGGATCGTTGCGCCCCACCGCGCCCGTCACTCGCCTGTTCACGCAGGACGCCTACACCGAATACTCCATCCTGGCGCCCGGCAGCGAGCAGTTCAGCATCCGCTTCCTTCCCGAAGAAACCCGCGTCGGCGCAACGGAGTTGGTCAACGCCACGCGCGGCGGCAGCGAAGGCTCCGGAGTCGAAGTCTACGATCCGCGCACCGGCAAGCCACTGAAATTCACCTACCAGCAGCAGGGCGACGACCCCGAAAATCACGCGATCCATGCCACGCTCCCCATCCCGGTCCCCGAAGGCGGCATCGGCCGCGTGCTGATTTACAAGACCTACAAAGATGCGCGGACCTACATGATGCACGGCGACGACATCGTGTGGGTCCGCAGCCTCGCCGGCTACCGACTCGGCGTGCTTCTCCCGCCCGGCTTCGCGTTCATCTCCTCGAACGTAGCCGCACAACTCACCACCGCCGCCGATGGACGACTCAAACTCGCCTTCGCCAACCCCAGCGGCCAAAGCAATCCCGTGACGATCCACGCCCGCAAGACCACCGCGACCTTCAAGCCGCTCAAATACGAAGACATGTTCTTCGACGACATCAAGACTCTCTACGATCTGGACGCGCCCGAAACCCACGCCATCAAAGTCGACCAGACTTACAGCGACTACCGCAAAGGCGACAAAGAGACTCTGGACTCGCTCGCCTATCTGCCTTTAGACGACTTGAAGGTCGTCGATCTCGACACCGCGAAGCCCTTCGCGCGCGCGAAATCCGTCATCAAGCTGGAAGTCCCCATCGTCGACGACAAACAAAGCGCCCACATCCGCATCACTGGCGTCCTGAAAGATCCCGCGTACAAAATCGAAAATGGAGACCTGATCTTCGACCGCAGCTCTGCACGGCCTCCGCAACACCGTCCTCCTGCCCCCAGGCTACGAAGTCTCCGCCGTCTCGCAATCCGGCACTATCGGGACCTACCAGGGCCGGGCCTTTGTCGCGCTCATCAACCTAAACGCCGAAAACAACTATCGTGTGATCATCCGACGCCAGAAAGGCAGCCAAATGAAACTTTCGCCATCTCTCCTTCTGTTCCCTCCCCGCCTTCGCCCAAACGACGGTCATTGACGGCGGCACGCTGATCGACGGCAACGGCGGACCTCCCGTCACTGACTCCGTCGTCGTCATCACCGGCCAGCGAATCACCGCCGCCGGTCCTCGGGCCTCGGTCCGCGTCCCCCCGGCGCGACCGTGATCGACGCCAAAGGCCGCTACATCGTCCCCGGATTCATCGACACCAACGTCCATCTCTCCCTCTACGGCGGCGCACGCGAGCGCTACGAATCCCTGGTCCGCTATCAGCCGCGCCAGAACGAAATTGTGCTCGAAGCCGCGCAGATCGATCTCAGCCACGGCATCACCACGGTTCGCGACAGCTATGGCATGCTGATCCCGCTCACCCACGTACGCGACGAGATTGAACATGGCAAAGCCATCGGCGCTCGCATTCAAGCGGCCGGAAACATCGTCGGCTGGGGCGGGCCCTATTCGATCAGCTTCAGCCTCACTCCCGATAAAGACCTGACGCTTTTTCAGGAGCAGATGAACGACTACGTCGCCCAGGGGGCCGGCGAGGAACTGAGCGACATGACCCCCGACGAGCTGCGCGTCGCGATCAACAAATATCTCGACAAGGGCCCCGACTTCATCAAATACGGCGGAACCAGCCATTTTTCACAACCCACCTACATCGGCTTCTCGCCCGAAGCGCAAAAAGTGATGGTCGACGAAGCCCACAAACGCGGACGCGGCTCGGAAACTCATTCGACCACCATCGAAGGCCTCCGCCTTTCGATCCTCGCCGGTATCGACCTGATTCAGCACCCCGAACTGCTCACGCCCAAATCCATGCCCAACGATCTGGTCCAACTCATCAAAAGCCACAATGTGATCGGCTCTATGCTGGTCAGCACCATGACCGGTGAAGCCTGGACGAAGCATCTGAAAGCTAAAGAAGAAGCCCAGAAGAAATACGCCAAGCCCGCCAATCATCCGCTAACGTTCACCGAGCAGCGACGCCGCGCGGCAGACTTCGGTGACGATCTGGAAACTCGGCGCGCCAACGCCAAGAAGCTGATTCAAGCCGGCTGCATCCTGACCGTCGGCACCGACAGCTACTGGGGCGCCGCACCTGAGCTTGCCCGCGAACCCAAACCCGAAAATCAGGATCACGGCATGGGAACGATTCTCGCCATTGAAGGCCTGGTCGAGCTCGGGATGACGCCCGCGCAAGCCATCGTTTCCGGAACCAAGAACGGCGCCATCGCCTGCCGCCGCCAGAAAGATTTCGGAACTCTCGAAGCCGGCAATCTGGCGGATTTAATAGTCCTCGACGCCGATCCTCTGGCCGACATCCACAACATCCGCAAATTGCGAACGGTCATGAAAGAAGGAAAACTCGTTGACTTGGCGCATCTGCCCGAAAAACGAGTCCTCTCCACAAAATGCGAAAAATGTTTAAATTAGCGATCGTCACAACCCTGTCTCTCGCGTTCTGTTTCGCGGCCTCTCCGCTGATCGACAACGAACGCGCCCGAATCTGGGACACTCCCGTCGATCGGCCCGAGTTCGATTTCGTGACCATCTACGTCACCGGAGGCGCGCTCAAATCCGGCGTGAACAGGAAACCCGGCGACGTCGTGTTCGCGAAGAAAGGCGGCGGCGGCGAACCGCTCGCCGCCGTCGATCCGCCGCACACCATCGTCATCGAGATTAAGAATCATCCCCTCCCGCCGATCAAAAACACCTCCGGCCTCCCTCTGGCCTTCCCGCGTCCCGGCGTGAAAAAGATTCTCGAGAACGATCTCTTCACCATCTGGGATTACACTTGGCTCCCCGGAAAGCCCACGCCGATGCACTTCCACGACAAGGACGCCATCGTCACGTACCTCGAGACCGGATCGATCCGCTCCACCACGCCCGACGGCAAAAGCGTCGTGAGCGACTACTCTCCCGGCATGGTCAAATACAACGCTCGCGACCGCATCCATACTGAAGAGCTCGCCTGCGGCCACGCCCGCGCCATCATCGTCGAGCTTAAGTGAAGGATGAAAGTCGCCATTGAAGTCATCGCCCGATCGGTCCCCGGAGTCCTCCACGAGCTGACCGGCGTCATCGCGCGCCACCAAGGCAACATTCTCAGCGTCGAGCTCGTGGAACAACAAACTCCGGAGACTCGTATCGTTTTCGAACTCGACCTCCCGCAAGACCCCGCGCATCTCTTAAACGATCTGTCTGCGTTGCCGCTGGTCGATCGCGCCGCGCAGGTCGACACCATGGAACGCGTCTACGGCAAGCGCATCATCATCATGGGCGGCGGGGCACAAGTCGGCCAGGTCGCCCTGGGCGCGATCACCGAAGCGGATCGGCACAACATCCGAGGCGAGCACATCTCCGTCGATACGATCCCTCTGGTCGGCGAGCAGGCCTTGGCCGCAGCGGTTCGCGCCAGCGCCCGCTTGCCGCGCGTCAAGGCCCTGGTCCTGGCCGGATCCCTGATGGGAGGTGAAATCGAGGAAGCTGTCCGCGAAGTGCGCGCGCTCGGTTTGCTCGTCGTCAGCCTCAACATGGCCGGCAGCGTTCCCGAGGCGGCGGATCTGGTTGTCACCGATCCGGTTCAAGCCGGCGTCATGACCGTAATGGCCGTCGCCGACACCGCCAAATTCACGGTAGAACGCCTGAAGCGCCGCGTCTTTTAGCAATCGATTTCTCGGCCCGTGACATGGACTGGACTCCATATGTTCTTCATGTCATAATGTAAGGGTTGAGTTGGATCGTTGAGATCGGAGATGAATTTGAGTCCGAGTTCGACGCCCTGCACGAAGAGGTGCGGATCGAGATTCTGGCGCTATCGCGCCTCCTTCAGAAGTTCGGCCCGCAATTGGGGCGACCGCGCGTCGATACGTTGAAAGGATCGCGCCGCGCGAATATGAAGGAATTGCGCTTCAAAGCAGCCGGCGGCGAATGGAGGGTGGCCTTCGCTTTCGATCCGAGGCGTCAGGCGGTCCTGCTCATCGCGGGAGACAAATCGGGCCAGAGCGAAAAGCGTTTCTATCGTGAGCTGATCCGCAAGGCCGACGATCGCTTCGATGCCCACTGCGCCCGGCTGAGGAGAAAGGGAGTTTAGTTATGGCTGTAAATGTCGACCAGAAGATCAAGAAGCTGAGCCCGGCGCAGCGCCAGAGAGTCGAGGCTCGCGTAGCCGAGCTGATCGCCGAGGAAATGACCTTGCGCGAGTTGCGTCTCGCGCGAAAACTCACGCAAGTTCGCATGGCCAAAGTGCTCGGGATTAGCCAGGACAGTGTTTCGCGGCTCGAACGGCGCAGTGATCTCCTGCTGTCGACGCTTCAGAAAACGATCCAGGCCATGGGTGGGAATCTTTCGCTGGTGGCTGAGTTCCCTGACCGTCCGCCGGTCGTGTTGTCGGGCATCTCAGAAGAAGACTCCCGCTTCAGGTAACTCTGTACAATCGATCTATGTCCCCCGAAGAATTTCGCGCAGCCGCGCACGAAGTGGTCGACTGGATGGCGGATTATCTGCGCGACATTCGCGACTATCCCGTTCTCCCCAACGTCCAACCCGGCGACACCATCGACGCGCTACCTGCTCAAGGCCCCGAGCATGGCGAACCCATGCCCAAAATCCTCGAAGACTTCCGCAATCTCATCGTCCCCGGCCTCACCCACTGGAATCATCCGCGCTTTCACGGCTATTTCTCGATCTCCGCGTCCGGCCCCGGCATCCTGGGCGAGATGCTCGCCGCGACCATGAACATTCAGCACATGCTGTGGAAAGCTTCACCCGCGGCCACCGAGCTCGAACAGGTGACGCTCGGCTGGCTGCGCCAATGGTGGGGACTCGCCGACGATTTCTTCGGCATCATCCACGACACCGCGTCTACGTCGAGCATGCATGCGATCCTCGCCGCGCGCGAACTCGCCGCGCCCGAAACCCGCCTCACCGGCCAGCACCCGCGCCTCATTCTCTACCGTTCGGAGCACGCCCACAACTCCATCGATAAAGGAGCGCTCACCGTCGGCATCGGCATTGAAAATATCCGCCAAGTCCCCGCCGACGCGGAATTTCGCATGCAGCCCGCCGCGCTTGAGGCGATGATCCAGCGCGATCTCGCGCAGGGCCACAAACCGTTCTGCGTGGTCGCGACCCTGGGAACCACATCCTCTGCCGCAGTCGATCCTCTGCCCGCCATCGCCGCAATCGCCGAACGCCATGGCCTCTGGCTGCACGTCGATGCCGCTTATGGCGGACCCGCGGCGCTGCTCGAAGAGCATCGCCACATCCTCGACGGCTCCTCCCGCGCCGATTCTATCGTCGTGAATCCGCACAAGTGGCTGTTCACGCCCGTCGACCTCAGCATCCTGTACACGCGTCGCCCGGATATCATGCGCCGAGCCTTCGCCCTCGACGAAACGCCCGCGTATCTCCTCACAGCGCAGCATGAGCGCGCGTTGAATTTTTCCGAATATTCGCTGAATCTGGGCCGGCGCTTCCGGTCTCTGAAGTTGTGGTTCGTCCTGCGCTACTACGGCCGCGAGGGAATCGTCCGCATCCTGCGCGAGCACATTCGCCTGGCGCACATGCTCAGCGAAGAGATCCGCCGCGATCCCTCCTTCGAGCTTTCGGCTCCCACCGAATTTTCGCTGGTCTGCTTCCGTTACCGTGGATCGGATCAGGAAAATCAGGCGCTGTACGAGCGCATCAACGCAACCGGCAAAACGTTTTTGTCCAGCACCGTTCTCAACGGCCGGTATGTCTTGCGGCTGGCGATCGGCAACCTCGCCACCACCGAACAGGACATCCGCGAGACCTGGGACCTGATCAGGTCGTTAGCACGTCAAGCGACCGAATCTCCCGCCGCAGCGCTTCCAGATCCGTCTTGACCTGCGTAAAGTCGTGCCGCGACGCTGCTTCCCCGATGCGCCGCGCGCATTCGCTCAAACTGTGCGAGGCCAATTGCTCCGCTGCCGCCCCAATCAGTTTCACTTCCTGTTCCAGCGTTCCCATGTCCTGGGTGCCGGCCGCGGCTTCCAGCTTTTCCAAACGTTCCGGCGCCACTTGCAGGAACAGCCGCAGAACTCCGTTCGTCACCAGCGAGTCTCCCTGCGCGCTGCCCGTCTCGCCCGCTCGCAGATTCAGATGCTTTTCGATGGTCGCCACCAGGTGCGCCGGCTGCACCGGCTTCGAGATGTAGGCGTCCATGCCCGCATCCAGGCAGCGCTCGCGATCGCCGTTCATGGCGTGCGCGGTCATGGCGATGATCGGCGTCTTCGCCCAGCGCGGATCCCGGCGGATCGCCCGCGTCGCCTCCAGGCCGTCCAGCACCGGCATCTGCACGTCCATCAGGATCAGGTTGTATTGCGCGCCCGCCGCTTCCAGCTTCTCCAGCGCCTCGTGTCCGTCATTGGCGACGCTGATCTGATACCCCTTCTTGCGTAGAATCGCCAGCACCACTTTCTGATTCACCACGTTGTCTTCCACCAGCAACAGACGCGCGCCCGATGCGTGCACCGGCGCCGGTGTCGTGGCGCTTCCGTTCAACGTCTCGGCTTCCGAGGCCGGCACGGCCGCCGCCTCGCACGGCAGTTTCACCGTGAATGTGCTGCCTTTCCCCGGTTCGCTTTCTACACCCACAGTTCCACCATGCATTTCCACCAGCCTCCGCGTGATCGCCAGGCCTAACCCCGTGCCACCGTATTTCCGTGTGATACTTCCATCCGCTTGCGTGAATTTTTCGAAGATGTCGGGCAGCTTGTCAGCCGGAATGCCCGCACCGGTATCGCTCACCTGCAGTTCCAGGGCGATCTTTCCATCGGCCCGCCGCGCCGTCGTCAACCGCACGCGCACCCAGCCCCGCTCCGTAAACTTGATCGCGTTTGAAATCAGGTTCGCCGCGATCTGCCGCACCCGCAGCGGGTCGCCCAGAATCATCCACCGGACCCGCGGCATCCGCGTCGAATCGCAGATCGATTCGCTTTTGCGCCGCCTTGGCCGCCTGCGCCTTGACGCTGTCCTTCAGCACCACCCGCGCGTTGAACGGAATCTTTTCGAGCAGCATCTTGCCGGCTTCGATCTTCGACAGATCCAGAATGTCGTTCAGCAATCCCAGCAGCGAATAGGAGCATCGTTGCGCGGTTTCGAGCTGCTCCCGCTGGTCCGGCGACAGCCCGCTGTCGAGCACCAGGTCGAGCATCCCCAGCAGTCCGTTCATCGGCGTGCGCAATTCGTGCGACATGTTGGCCAGAAACTCGCTTTTCGCCTGGCTGGCCGCTAGCGCGGTCTGCATGGCCTTTTCCAGTTCTTCCGTTCGCTGGCGAATGCGCTCTTCGAGCAGTTCCTGATGCTGCCGGATCTCCGCCTGGGAAGCCGCCAGCGCCTCGATCATGCGATTGAAGCTCTCGCCCAGGTATTCGATTTCGTCGCCCGTACGGCTGACCTGAATCGGCTCGAACCGCCCTTGCCGCACCGACGTGATTCCGGCTTGCAGCAGCGCCAGCGGCCGCGCCAGCAATCGCATGGTGAAGCGCGACAACGCTCCCGCCACCACAATCACGATGCCGCACAGGACGATTCCCTTGGTCAGATCGAAGGTGTGTTGCCGTAAGTCCCAGCACAGGATCACTACGACTACCCACAGCACCAGCACGCCCGTGAAGATAGAGAACTTCGAGGATAAAGACCTGTAGTTCTGGAGACGGGGATCGTCCACGATCCTATCTTCCGATGATTCGCCCGTCCATCCTATCAGACGGAGACCTTAGTACTACCTTGTTTTCCCGTGTAGCTGGAATAGCCAATCGGGTTCAGTCATATCCCCCTGTTTTAGTCCGCGCCCAAAGTGCGGCGGGTGTACCGCTTGCGCGAGTTCCTCGCAAGCTCCGCCCCTGCTATCCTGTGACAAAATGTCTTCGCGGCTGGCCACTTCGGTGTGCGGCATTTCACTTAAGAATCCCGTCTTGGCGGCGTCGGGCACCTACGCATATGGGGTCGAATTTAAGGCGGTCGTGGAACTCAGCGAACTCGGCGGAATCGTCGTCAAGGGCCTTTCCCGCGAGCCCATGGAAGGCAATCCCCCGCCTCGGTTGTATGAAACCGAGGCTGGCATGATCAACTCCATCGGCCTGCAAAACATCGGCGTGCGCGCGTTCGTGCGCGACAAACTCCCGGATTTGCGCTCGTTCGACACCCCCATCTTCGCCAACATCTTCGGCTATGCCGTCGATGATTACGTGGAAGTGGCGCGAATTCTTGAAGATGCCCCAGGCGTGGCCGCTTACGAGCTGAACGTCTCCTGCCCCAATACACGCCACGGCGGCATGTTTTTTTCGAGCGACCCGGCTTTGCTATCGGAAGTGGTCTCCGCCGTTCGCGCCGTCGCCAAGCGACCGCTGATTGTCAAACTCTCGCCCAACGTGGCCCGCATCGAACCCCTGGCCCGCGCCGCAGCCGAATCCGGCGCGGATGCTCTTTCGCTGGTAAACACCTTCGTCGCCCTCGCCATCGATCCGCACACACGCCGCGCGCGCATCGGAGCCGGTTTCGGCGGCCTGTCCGGCCCCGCCATCAAACCGGTGGCATTGCGCATGGTCTACGAAGCCGCCCAGTGCGTGAAAATCCCCGTCATCGGCCTGGGCGGAATCGCCACCGGTGTGGATGCCGCCGAGTTTCTGATCGCCGGCGCTTCCGCCGTGGAGGTCGGCACGGCGAATTTCTGGGACCCGGCCGCGCCCATCCGCATCGCGCACGAGCTCGATAAGTTCCTGGAACAAGAACAGATTTCCCGTGTGTCCGACCTGGTCGGCACACTTCAACTAAACTGAGGAGAACCATGAAAACACCCATTTCAACCACAAACGCGCCTAAGGCTATCGGCCCCTATTCGCAGGCGATTATCGCCAATGGATTCGCGTTTTTAAGCGGGCAGGTCGCCTTCGACCCCGCCACCAGCCAGATTATCGATGGCGACGTCGCCGAGCAGACCGCGCGCGTCATCGAAAACCTGAAAGCGGTCCTCGAAGCGTCCGGATCCAGCCTGGCTCAAGTGGTGAAAACGTCTGTATTTCTAAAAGACATGAATGATTTCGTCAAAATGAATGAAGTATATGGCCGTTATTTCTCGGATAATTCGCCCGCCCGCAGCACTGTGGAAGTAGCCCGCCTTCCCCGCGACGTGCGCGTGGAAATCGACTGCATTGCATTGGTAAATCCACGTTAATTATCTTGAAAACTGCCACTCACTTTCTACAGGATTTAGTCGCGATCCCGTCTGTCTCATCCCTGAGCAATGTTCCCGTAATCAACTATGCCGTCAGTCAGTTGGACCAAGCCTGGATCGTAGACCGTTATCCCTACACCGATCCCGCCGGAACCGCAAAGCTCAACATCGTCGCGTACACAAAGCGCCGGCCTGCGGCTTAGCCCTGGTGTGTCACACCGATACCGTCCCCTTCGATCCGGATTGGCCCGAAGCGGTAAACCCGCGGATTCGCAATGGAAAACTGTATGGCCGCGGCAGTTGCGACGTGAAAGGATTCCTCGCCTGCATCCTTGCCGCTGTGTCCCAAGTGGATCTCAAGACCCTCGCCAAGCCGCTCGCCCTGGTCCTCACGGCCGACGAGGAAATCGGCTGCGTCGGAGCCAAGTATCTCGCAAAGGCCAAAGCCCTCCGCTCAGCCTACACCATCGTCGGCGAGCCGACCGGCCTCCAGCCGATTCGCGCCGGCAAAGGCTACGCCCTCGCGGAAATCGTGGTGCGCGGCAAAGAAGCTCATAGCGCGTTCCCCGCGGCAGGCCGATCCGCCATCGTCGACGCCGCGCGCGTTATTCTTCGCCTGGAGACCGTCGCTAAGAAACTCGCGTCCCATCGGAATCGCGATTTCGACCCTCCTTTCACGACAATGAACGCCGGCCTGATCCGCGGCGGCAGCGCCAAAAACATCATTCCCGGCGAATGCCACATTACGGTCGAATGGCGACCCGTCCCCGGCCAGGATCCCGCTTGGGCTGCTATGTTGATTCGCGAAGAGCTCGCCGCACTCGCCAAGAAAGCATCCCGGCCTCGACGCGACGCTCGACGTCAAGCGCCTGGACCCATCCTTCGAGCCCTCAAGAACCAAGAATCTCGCCATCGCTTCTCGAATCCCTCACCGGCCGTCCCTCCGCCACCGTCTCGTTCGGCACCGAGGCCGCGCACCTGAGCACCCCAGGATCGGAAACGGTTGTGTTCGGCCCCGGCAACATGACCGTCGCCCATAAATCCGGCGAATTCGTCCCCATCCGTGAGCTCAACCAGTGCGTCGACTATCTGAAAACCGCGATCCAGCGTTTCTGCGCCTGAATCGGCTAGCATCAAACAAGGAGCCAATCTAAGCATGCAACTGGGAATGATCGGACTGGGCCGCATGGGCGCCAACATGGTGCGGCGCTTGATGCGCGGCGAACACGAATGCGTGGTCTTCGATCTCAACCCCGCCAATGTCGCGGATCTGACTAAGGAAAAAGCCGTCGGGCTCCACATCCCTCGAAGATTTCGTGAAAAAGCTCGCCAAACCGCGCGCAGTCTGGATGATGGTCCCCGCCGCGGCCGTCGATTCCATGCTTCAAAAGCTCACCCCGCTGATGGACTCCGGCGACATCGTCATCGACGGTGGCAATTCTTATTACATCGACGACATCCGCCGCGCCAAAGAACTGCCAGCCGAGCGGCATTCGATACGTCGATGTCGGCACCAGCGGAGGCGTCTGGGGCCTGGAACGCGGCTACTGCCAGATGATCGGCGGTCCCAAGAGCGTGGTGGAGCATCTGGATCCGATCTTCAAAACCCTGGCCCCCGGCCGGGGCGACATTCCCCGCACCCCTGGACGCAAAGACGACGCCGGAACGGCCGAGAACGGTTATCTGCACTGCGGCGAGTCCGGCGCCGGGCATTTCGTGAAGATGGTCCACAACGGGATCGAATACGGCATCATGGCGGCCTACGCGGAAGGACTGAACATTCTGAAGCACGCCAACGTCGGCAAGCTCGACCACAAAACGGACGCCGAAACCACACCCATGCGCAATCCCGAGCATTATCAGTACGATTTCAACCTCGCCGATGTCGCCGAAGTCTGGCGGCGCGGCAGCGTGGTCGCGAGCTGGCTGCTCGATCTGACGGCGATTTCTCTCTTCGACGCCCCCGACCTCGCGAAATTTTCCGGCCACGTCTCCGATTCGGGCGAAGGCCGCTGGACCATCAACGCCGCCATCGACGAAGGCGCGCCCGTGCCCGTGCTCAGCGCCGCTCTATTCCAACGATTCAGCTCGCGCGGCGAATCCGGATTCGCCGACAAGCTTCTCTCCGCCATGCGCTTCCAGTTCGGCGGCCACGTGGAGCGAGGCGCGGGCGGAAGCTAAAGCCCGGCCCTTGCATCTACCAATTAGTCGAGAAATGTTTCTCAACAAGTCGAAACTCGTCTTTCCGCTGTGCATAACCTGCCTGATCCTTACGTCATGCTTTGTGCAGCACCGCGTGGTGAAGCAGCCCGGCGCGACGCCCAACCGGCCCATGCTCACTGCCACGAAAGACCAGTTGATCGACCGGATTCACGCCGCTTCGGACCCGATTCAATCTTTCAACATGCGCGCCGACATGGCCCCTTCGGTCGGCAGCCTGAATGGCGGCGAGCTCACCGATTACGCCACCGTCCGCGCCTTCGTGCTGTTCCGCCGCCCCGACGATATTCGCGTGGTCGGCCTGGACCCGGTGGTCCACAGCACCACCATTTTCGACATGGTTTCCACCGGCAACGAGTTTCGCGTCTCCATCCCCAGCAAGAACCGTTTCATCGAAGGCGACAACGACGCTCCTCCGGATTCGAAAAACAAACTGGCGAATCTGCGCCCGTCGGCATTCCTGAATGCCCTGATCATCGCTCCGCCAAACCCGGACGATTTAACCATGGTGGAAGACGACACCGACGAAACCAAGGCGACCTATATCCTGTTCATGGTCCGCCGCGAAGGCGAAAATCTGCACCTGGAGCGAGCCGTCTATTTCGACCGCCACACTCTGGTCATCGGGCGCCAGAAAACCTTCGACGCGAAAGGCGACACCGTCAGCGAGACGAAGTACTCGGACTGGAAGCAGTACGGCGACATTTTCTTCCCCTCCCTGATCCAGATCCGCCGCCCGCAGGACGGGTACGAAGTCACGATGACGGTGATCGACATGAAGATCAACACCGCGGACGTGACGGAGGATAAGTTCGTCCTGGAGCAGCCCGCCGGTTCGACATTAGAGCGGCTGAAGTAGGTCCTTCCTCGACATCGGCCAAATAAACAATAAGGGCAGGCGACCTCGCCTGCCCCACAAACCCGAAATTAACTCCCGCCGTTAAGCAAAAACCTTGACGAACGCCGCCTGGAACTTTTCCATTTCTTCCTTGGTCCCCACCGAGACCCGGATGTGAGTCGGCATGCTCGGCCACGGACGCCCCACGTAGACGTTCTCTTTGCGCAGCGCCGCGATCGCCTCGCGACTCGGCTTCCGGGTGTCGACCATGAACTTATTCGACACCGAAGGAATCACCGTGAATCCCTTCTTTTCGAGGTACGCGATGGTAGTGTCGCGAATATCCGCGTTAATCTTCTTCCGCTCCGGGATTACCGTCTTCGACTTCAACGCCGCCATCGCGCCGGTCACCGACGTCACCGGGTTCCAGTTGATGCCGAACCCGCGCGTTTTCTTTAGCAGATCCGGCCGCGCGATCGCGACGCCCATTCTCAGCCCGGCCATCCCGTACAGCTTTGAGAACGTGCGCAGAATGATCACGTCCTTATCGGCCGCCACCAGCTTCATGGAGGTGAGCTCCTCCTTGCCCGCCAAGTGGATGTACGCCTCGTCGATCATCACGATCGACCCAGCCGGCTTGTTCGCCACCAGCCACTCGATATCTTCGTTTTTGGTCAGCGTGCCGGTCGGATTGTTAGGGTTGCAGATGTAAATCAGCCCCGCGTTCTCCACTGCTGCCATGGCCTTCACGTCGTGCGAATAATCCTTCCTTAAAGGAACGCTGACGATCTTCGCGCCAATGAACTTCGCCGCTTCCCCGCCCGCTTCGTAGCCCGGATCGGCGATCACATAAGGCCGCGTGGGCGACGTGAACGACAACACCGCCTGCAGCAGCGGCGCGCTCGACCCGTCATGCACCTGCACATAATTCTGCTTCACGCCTTCCTGCGACCCGAGCAGCTCCGACAGCTCGCCCGGCAGATAGAACCGGTACCGTCCGCCATCTGGCAGAATCTCGCGCATCGCTTCCAGAGCTTCTTTGCATGGACCCAGCGGATTCTCGTTATTGTCGATCTTCACCGCCCCCGGAGGCAGCTTGCGGCTATCGATGGCGACCTGCGCGAAGGCAAACTCGCTGGAAAACGGCAGGCTGGTGCCGGCGGCGAACAGCGTCGCCAGGCGGCCGAAGTTCCGCCGCGAAAAACCGCGCTTCAGAAAATCATTCTGTTGCTCAGTGGTGAGGGTCATGTCAATTTCCTCCTTCGCAATTTGTGTGGCGTCCGCGTCATTGGAGTCCAAGCCCAAGGCGAAAGGCGACGTCAATACGCCGAACATACCTCATTTTTCGTCAATAAGTCAAACGACGCGACGCCGGTCCGAGTCCTACTCACTTCTTCAGCGCCGCGGACCAATTCTCAACCAGCGTGATCGGCTGCGCGGCCTTTGCTACTGGCATCGCCGCCAGGAGGCGCTGTCCGTCGGCGGAGACGTCGTAGGCATAACCGCCCGTGTGAAGAACGCGCGTGAACACGGGACGCAGTGTCCCCACCTCTACAGTCTCCCCGCTGATGCGTACGTCGGCCTCCATCAACTGTCCGCCCGGCCCTTGATAGAAGATCTCTTTCCCGTCCTGGCTCCAACGGGACCAGACGCCGCCACCACGCGAGATCTGGTGCATTTCCGTCGGCCGCGAAAACGGCGACACATAGATCTCCACCTGGCCCGATTCAGTGGAATTGTACGCCACCCATTTACCGTCGGGAGAAAACTGTGGGTCCGCGTCATTGAACTGACTTTCGTGAAACGGCACGGGTTTGAGCGGAGCCCCCGGCCGCTGCGGTGTCAAAGGCAAGACCCACATCTGGTATCTCTGACCGGCGAGCGCGAAGTACAGGAGGAACTTGCCGTCCCGCGACCAACTGGTGGGAAGCTTGTCGGTGTTGTCGGCATAAATCAGCTCCTCCGCTCCCGCGCCGTTCGCCGGTTTGCGGTATAGGTCGCCGTGGCCTTTCGGGGCGGACATGAAGATGACGCGGCGCCCGTCCGGAGAAAATACGGGCCAGAATTCGTTTGCCGGATCGACGGTAAAACGGGTGGACACTCCCCGCGCAACATCGTACATCCACAAGTCATAGTTACCGCCGGCGTCCGGAGCTGCCACTGCCAGCGTTTTTCGATCGGGCGAAAACTGGATCCCGAAGAAGCTTCGCGGCTCACCCACTGTCCCCCCGAACTTACCCTGCCGGTCAACCCAGGTCAGTTGTCGGACCGCCGTAACCGCGCCAGTCCGATACGCCAGCAAACCCGTTACAGATGCGGAAAAGACCCCCACTTCGACCAGATTTGCGAAACGCTGCACGTGGTCCGCCACCGGCGCCGCTTCCCCCGTGGTGCGCAGCGATTTCACATCGAAGGGCTGCGCCATCAGCGAGTTCTCACGGAGATAGAGGAGATGACCCTCGGCGTAGATGGCATTGGAGTCGGCCTCTCCGATGACGCTGCTCGCGGTCGAGCTGAGCGACCCGGCGCGCAATTGCATTCGCCCCGCCGGCCTCCAGACGGCGAACAGAAAATGTTCGCCGTCCGGCAGGAACCAGGGAAAGCCGCGCCCCTTGTCCACAGCCGTATCGATCGCAACGGCGAGACTCGCGTTGCCGCCGTCCGACGAGATCTTCATCAACGGGCTGAGGATGTGGGGGGAGAAAACGATGGTGCCGTTCGGGCTCCAGGTTCCCCCTCCATCCATGCTGCCGTCGGCCAGCGTGATCGGGGGCCCTCCTCGTGTGTCCAGCTTCTTGAGGTTATCATCGGCAAAAAAACCAATCCAGCGGCTATCGGGCGACCAGAAGGGCCACGCCGCGCCCTCCGTGCCCGGCAGCGGCTGGGCATTGGTTGTATCCAGTGCGCGAAGCCACAATTGGCTCTTCCCGTCTTCGCCCGTCGCCGCGAATACCATCCGCTTCCCATCCGGGGACAATGCGACCGGTCCCGAATTGGTCCTGAAATCGAACGAAGTCTTCTCGGGAGGCAGGATCGTCGCGTATCTCACAGGCGTCTCCGGCGCCGCCTCACGGAAATGGACGTATGCCATTGCCGCCAGCCCCAAGATCGCCAGCGCTGCCACGGCGGGCCACAAGCGCGAGGAGCGTTTCGGCGGTTCGGCGGAAACGGGAGCGACGGCCGCCCACTCCAGCTCCGACTTCACATCGCGCGCGCTTTGCCAGCGGTCTTCGGGATCCTGGGCCAGGCACCGTTCCACTACGTGAGCCAGCTTTTCCGGCAGCGAATCGACCTGTAGCTGCCGCTCGCCTGCCGCCGTCCGTTTGCCGGTGGCCATTTCGGACGGCAACAAACCCAGCGCGTAAATATCCGTGCGCGCATCGCACGCTTTACCCTCCCGTTGCTCCGGAGCCATGTAGGCCGGCGTGCCCATGACAGCGCTCGCAGCCGTGAGCGTCTCATCCTGCGCCGATTTTGCCAGCCCGAAGTCCAGAACCTTCACCCCGGCTTTCGTGATCATGACGTTGCCGGGCTTCACGTCGCGATGAACAATGCCCTTCGCGTGCGCGGCGGACAGAGCCGAGGCGATCTGCGCGCCATACTGGATGGTCTGCTCGATCGGCAGACTGCCGCGTTTCAAGCGCGCGGCCAGCGTCTCACCCTCCACCAGCTCCATGACCAGGTAATTGGGGCCGACATCGTGAAGCGTGCAGATGTTGGGATGGTTTAGAGCGGCGATCGCCCGGGCTTCGCGTTCAAACCGGTCACTGAATTTTTCTTGCGCGACTTTTATGGCGACTTGGCGTCCCAGGCGCGTGTCGGTTGCCTGGAACACGTCGCCCATGCCCCCATGGCCGAGTGCGGTCTCGATCCTATAAGGGCCCAACTGCGACCCGGACGTCACCTGCGTCCGGCTGGAATCCATCAGGTCTAATGCGGCTCGATCGAGGATCTTTCCGCCGGACTTTTGCGCCAGCAGCTCTTCGACCTCACGCCGAAGCTCCGGATCGGCTTTTGCAAGGACCCCGAGCCCCTGATCGCAGGCAAGGTTATACAGATCCTCGATTTGACGCCAGCGTTCGGGAGTCATTCGGTGCTCAGCGATGTGTTACCCAATCATATTTCCACAGGGACGAAACCGAGGACGAAACCGGGGTCAAAGACCTCAATGCCTGATTTTCGCAATCCGTCTCGAACCAGCCTAATCGGGGTTTGAGGTCTTTGACCCCATTTGTTCATTTGTTCACATTTGTTCGACCTTGCCCCCCAACCGACCGGTAGACTACAATATGACACCGAAGGCTAACGCGCTCCCAACTCGAGCCGTTGACAGGACCCCTTCCGTCGAAAGGACCTCAGTAATATGATGCACCGTAGCACAATCCTCGCTCTCGCCGGCCTCGCGCTGACCACCCTCACCCAAGCTCAGTGGAAACCCAAGGACACCGAGTGGCCCAGCTATAACGCCGATACCATGGGGTCCCGCTATCGCCCGCTCGGCCAGATCAACGCCGCCAACTTCTCCAAACTCGAGGTCGCGTGGCGATTCAAGACCGACAGCATCGGCAACCGCCCCGAATTCAAGCTCGAAGGCACGCCGCTCATGGTGAACGGAACCGTCTACGCCACGGCGGGCTCCCGTCGCGCCGCCATCGCGCTCGACGCCGCGACTGGCGAGCTTCTCTGGGTCCATGGCGAGCATGAAGGCGAGCGCGGCGCCAACGCACCCCGCCAGCTCTCCGGCCGAGGCTTGGCCTACTGGTCCGATGGCAAGGAAGAACGGATTTTCTACATCACTCCCGGCTTTCGCCTGGTCTGCCTGAACGCCAAAACCGGCCAGCTTGTCCCCACCTTCGGCAAGGGCGGCATGCTCGACCTGAAGCAGTTCGACGATCAGGAAATCTCAGCCTGGAACGACAAGAATGAATGGGTGCCGGACCTGATCCACGGCGAAATCGGCATTCAGTCCGCGCCGATTATCGGCAAGGATACGATTATCGTCGGCGCCGCTTTCCGCGAGGGCATGACGCCCCACAGCATGCGCAACAACAAGGGCTACGCCCGCGGATTCGACGTCCGCACCGGCAAGCGCCTCTGGATCTTCCACACCATTCCCAAAAAAGGCGAGCCCGGTTACGACACCTGGGAAAATGGATCCGCCGAATACACCGGCAACACCGGCGTCTGGACGCAAGTCAGCATCGATCAGGATCTCGGCCTCGCCTATCTGCCCGTCGAATCGCCCACTGGCGACTATTACGGCGGCCATCGCCCCGGCAACAATTTATATGGCGAAAGCCTCGTCTGCGTCGACTTGAAAACGGGCGAAAAGAAATGGCATTATCAGTTGGTCCACCACCCCCTGTGGGACATGGACATCTCTTCCACGCCTCTGTTGATGGATATCAACGTGGGTGGAAAAATCGTCAAAGCCGTCGCGCAGCCGTCCAAACAAGGCATGCTGTACGTCTTTGATCGAATCACGGGCAAGCCGATCTGGCCGATCGAGGAGCGTCCGGTTGAGGTCGGCACCGTTCCCGGTGAATGGTACTCGAAAACGCAGCCTTTCCCGACCAAGCCGCCGGCCTATAGCCGCAACGGCGTCCTCGAAAGCGACCTGATCGATTTCACGCCCGCGCTGCACAGCGAGGCCCTCGAAGTCATCAAGAAGTATAAGATTGGCCCCGTCTTCACGCCCCCGGTAGTCAGCAAACTGGAAGGTCCGCTCGCGACCCTGACGCTCGGCACCGCCAGCGGCGGCACCAACTGGCCTGGAGCTTCTTTCGATCCTGAAACTCACACCGTCTACGCCTATGCTTGCAACGCTTGCCTGACTCCGATTTCCCTGGTCGAATCCACCAAAGAAATCTCCGACATGCGCTACATCATGGGATTTGCCGGCCGCGCCCCGACCATCGCTCGTGGTCCTGGCGAAAACGCCGGCGCCGATTCCCCCATGCCCAAGCGCGAAGCCGCTCCGGCCGCCGGTGGTGGAGGCGGAGGCTATCAGCCGCTCAGCGTGAAAGGACTCCCGCTGATCAAGCCGCCCTACAGCACGATTTCAGCCATCAACCTCGATCGCGGTGAGATCGTCTGGCAGATCGCGCACGGCGAAACTCCCGACGCCATCCGCAACAACCCGGCTCTTAAAGGAATCACCGTGCCGCGTACCGGCCAGAGTGGCTACAACATCGGAACGCTGGTCACCAAGACCCTGGTGATCGCAGGAGAAGGCGCGGTCACAACCACATCCGACCATCCCCGCGGCGCGATGTTGCGCGCTTACGACAAAGCCAGCGGCAAAGAAGTCGGCGCGGTATTCATGCCCGCCCCGCAAAGTGGCTCGCCGATGACTTATGCGATCAACGGCAAGCAGTACATCATCGTGGCGGTGAGCGGCGGAAATTACTCAGGAGAATACATCGCCTTCACGCTCCCCGATTCCGAAGAATCGCGCCCGACCTCCGGCGGCTCCAACGCCCGCCAGAGATAGATCAGTCTAAGAAGGCCGGGCAGCTACTAGCAGAGCCGCGTGCCAGCAAGCGGTTCGGCGTACATCGCGGTGGATGCCGACCTTTCAACACCGACTCGATGATTGTCATCCAATCCCGGCGTCAGATTGTGGCTCAACCCGTCTATAATCGGAGTGAGGACCAATGCTCACCGCCGAGGACAAGGAAGAGATAAAGCGGCTCGTTGGCGAAATGATCGCCGAATCCGGCTCCATTCCCTTCGCCTCGGATCCCGTCGTGGACGTCACAGCGAGAGCCATGGAAGTGTTCGGCACGCGTGAAAAAGCTCTGCGTTGGCTCAAGACGCCAGTCCGGTCTCTGGGCGATCGAGCGCCGATCTCGCTCTTGAACACTCAGGAAGGTGTAGCGCAGGTGCGAGACACCCTCGGGCAGATCGAACACGGCATCTGGTAGATGCTCGCTTACCGGCTCGGGAGCAGACGCTTTCCCGCCAACGATGGTAGTGGCGCCAGCGTCTACGGCGGACGCTGGAATCACAAGGGAATCGCGGTCATCTATGCCGCCCAGAGTCGGGCGCTATGCGCGCTCGAAATTCTGGCGAACGCCGGTGAACTCGCTGTGGATTACGTCGTCACTCCGATAGAAGTGCCGGACGATCTTCCTATCGTCACTCAGCCGGTCGAGACCCTGTTGCCAGGCTGGAACGCCGGGGAGCCAACTAGCGAAACACGAAACGTCGGCACTGAATGGGCCACCAGCATGGCGAGCGCGGTCCTGGTCGTCCCGTCCGCAGTGATTCCTCCCGAGTTCAACTACCTCCTCAATCCTCATCATCCGGACTTCCCCAAGATACGGTTCCTCAGCCCGGAACCATTCTCCTTCGACGATCGTTTGCGCCGCGCTTGGCAAAAGAAGCCTTCCTGACGCCTTTGAATCCAACGCCGCCCATTGCTACCCTAGTCTAAGCATGAAACTCAAATTCGCCTTTATCGCCGTCGCACCTGGCAGCCGTCGCCCTCTCTCAGGAAACCACCCGTTCCGTCTGGGACGGCGTCTATACCGACGCCCAAGCCAAGCGCGGCGCCGAACTCTACGCCTCCAAGTGCGCCTCCTGCCATGGCGATCAGCTCACCGGAGGCGAAATGGCGCCCCCCCTTGCCGGGCCCGAGTTCATGTCCAACTGGAACGGCCTCACCGCCGGCGATCTGTTCGACCGCATCCGCACCACCATGCCCGCCAATAAGCCCGGCAGCCTCAGCCGCGAAACCAACGCCGACATCCTCGCCTTCATGTTCGCCGTCCAGCAAATTCCCCTCTGGCAGCGAGGATCTCCCGCAGGCCACCGAAGTCCTGAAGCAGATCAAGATCGAAGCCGAGAAGCCGACCAAAAAGTAGCATGCTTTCCACTCCCGCCCGCAGGCGTATAAAATGTACGAGTGACCCGCACACTCACGCTCTGCCTACTGCTTCTATCTCCGGCTTTCGCCGCCGTACCCACGCCCGAAAGCCACTTCGGCCACAAAATCGGTGTCGATAACGAACTCCTCGATTGGGATAAAGTCGTCACCTACTTCCAGTCGCTCGAAAAATCCAGCGACCGCATCAAGTTCAAGGAGCTCGGCAAGACCGTCGAAGGCCGCCCGCAGATCGCCGTGACGATCTCCTCCGCGGCCAATATCAAGAACCTCGATCATTACCTGGACATCCAGCGCCGCCTCTCCGATCCGCGCCGGACCACGCCCGCCGAAGCCGCGCGCCTCGCGACCGAAGGCAAGACCATCGTGATGATCACGTGCTCCATCCACGCCACCGAAGTCGCGTCCACCCACACTGCCGTCGAGTTCGCCTATCGCCTCCTCACCGAGGACAATCCCAAGTTCAAAGCGATTCTCGACAACGTGATCATCCTGCTGGAGCCGTCTCAAAATCCCGACGGCGTCGACATCGTTACCCGGTGGTACCGCAAGACTCGCGGCGGCCCCTACGACGGCAGCTCCCCGCCCGAGCTCTATCATCACTACGTCGGCCACGACGATAATCGCGACTGGTACATCTTCACCCAGCCCGAAACCCGCAACACCGCGTCTCTGGAAAATCTGTGGCATCCGCAAATCGTCTACGACGTGCATCAGCAGGGCGCCAACGCCAGCCGCATTTTCGTGCCACCATGGATGGACCCCGTCGATCCCAACATCGACCCGATCCTGGCGCATCTCTGCAACATGATCGGCACCGGCATGGCCACCGATCTCGCCGAAGCCGGGAAAACCGGCATCGCCATTAACGCCATGTACGATTTCTGGTCGCCCGGCCGCCAGTATCAGGCCTATCACGGCGGAGCCCGCATCCTCACCGAATCCGCCAGTGCGCAAGCTCGCGACGCCGATCACGCTGACTGCCGCCGACATCACCGACAACGCCCTCGGCTACAACCCGCGCGAGCGCAGCTGGAATTACCTCACCCCCTGGATGGGCGGGACCTGGCATTTGCGCGACATCATCGACTATCAGGAAATCGCCTGGGAGTCTCTTCTTTATCAAGCCGCCATCCGCCGCACCGACATGCTGCATTACTTCTACACGATCAATAAGGACAACGTCGATCGCGCCACGCCCTATGCTTTCGTTGTCCCGGCGTCACAGAACGATCCCGGAGCCGCCAGAAAAATGCTCGAGACGCTGGCTTTCGGCGACATCGAAGTCGAACGCGCTTCCGCCGCCTTCACCGCGGACGGAAAGTCCTACGCCGCCGGCAGCTATGTCGTCAGGCATGCATCAGCCTTTCTCCGGCTGGGCAAAAACTCTGCTCGAAAAGCAGGATTATCCGGACCTGCGCCTCTATCCCGGCGGCCCTCCTAAGCGTCCTTATGACGTGACCGCGCAAACTCTGCCGATGCTGATGGGCGTCGACGTCGTCACCGTCAAGGACAGCTTCCAGGCCACGCTGTCGCCGGTTAAACAATATTCTTTCGACCTCGATCATCGCCAAGCCCGCCAGCGGTTTCGCCGCCACCGACGTCGATTCCTGGAAGCAAGTCGCCAAAATCTGGAAAACCGGCAAGCCCATTTATCGCGATTCAACGTCCGGCGATTTCTACACCGCCTCCGGTTCCGGCCGCAAAGAAATTTCCGCACCCCGCATCGGCATTTACGCCAGCTACAACCCCAGCATGGACGAAGGCTGGACCCGCTGGCTGATGGACGATTTCGGCATCCCGTTCAAAACCATCTTTAATGCCGATGTGCAAGCCGGGAACCTGCGCCAGCGCTTCGACACCATCGTGATCCCCGATCAGCAGCGCGGCCAGATCGTCAACGGCCACCGCGCCGGCACCATGCCTCCCGAATACTGCGGAGGCATCGGCGACAAAGGAGCCGCCGCGCTCAAAGACTTCGTCGACCAGGGCGGGACTCTGATCCTGTTCAACCACGCCTCCGAATTCGCCACACAGGATTTAGGGGTCGCCGCGAAAAACGTGCTGACCGGCGTCCAGAACCGCGACTTCTACTCCCCCGGGTCGCTACTGAATATCAGCCTCGACACCAAGAGCCCGCTAGCCTACGGCATGCCCCAGCAGATCACGCTATGGAGCGAACAAAGCCCGGCCTGGGACGCCCCCAGTGAACAAGTAGTCGCGCGCTATCCGTCATCCGGAGTCTTGGCTTCAGGCTGGCTATTAGGCGAAAAATACCTGACCGGAAAGGCCGCATTACTCGATGTCCCGAAGGGCAAAGGCCGCATGATTTTATTCGGCATGCGCCCCCAATATCGCGGCCAGAGCTACCAGAATTTCAAATTATTCTTTAACGCTCTGGTGTATCACACCAATAGTTAGAATTTCCGGAGGCGCAACGGCGTAGAATGGTGAACAGGTATGGACGCACTGATTGAGACTTTGGACGCCAAACTTCGCGAATGGAAGCCTGAGACAGCCGCCGAAGTACGAAAACGGGTGACAGAAATCATCGGACTCGCCGACCAGGACGTGCTCGACCTGCTCCGCTCGTGTTCGGTCGAGCAGGACGTTCTGGATATTTTGGATGAACCAACCCCGCCCGGGTGAGGTCTGGTTGGCCGACCTCGGTTTGGCGGCGAAGATGCGGCCGGTTGTCATTGTCTCTCGTTTCGATCCGGAGCCGCCCCGCGCGCTAATAACCTATTCCTCGCTCAACCCGCCAGCGGAAACGAGAAAAACGGAGATTTATCGGATTTTCCCGCCGCGCTTCGAACAGTTCTCCAAGAAAGTCGAGGAAATGTCGTCTTTCCCGGTTTCCACCTCCGGCCATAATCCTTTCAATCCAAGCGTTAGCTCTTGATCACTTGTCATGACGGTCCCACAAGAAACAGTCCGGCTGCTCGATAGTGCGGTTAGGAACGATCTTCAAGACCTCCGCGATAAGTATTTCTTGCGACTACTGGTATCTGCTGTGATTGTGGCATTGGGTGTCGGCTTAGAAGGCCCTGAAATTGTCAAGGACATCTTAGAAAGGTTTTCCAAATCTCGCATTAGCAAAAACCTAGCGAAATGGATAACACTGGTTTCGGCGCTTGGCTGGACCTTCGTTGCTATCGGGGTCGCCGGAGAATTTGTAATGGAGGGTTTGGTCTCGAAGGCCGACGCGCTCATCCAGACATTCGAGTCAGAGCTACTGGCCGATTCACAAAAGCAAACAGCGTTCGCCTTGGCCGACGCAGAATCAGCCAAAGCGCTAGCAAAAGGATACGAGAGCCAGATAGCCGAGTCCAATGCCCGCGCAAAGGCTGCCGAGGCGCAGGTTGCATCCGCAACGGCCGCATCCGCCGATGCAGTGTCTAAAGTAGCAGCGGCGGACGCACGCAGCGCAGAAGCCAGCGCAAAGGCGGAAGGATTTCGATTGGACATTGCAAAGGCGAACGCGTCAGCGGCAATCGCACAAGCCGAGGCGGCCAAGGCCAACCTGGAACTAGCGCGATTAAAGGCCCCGAGAACGTTGACGGACGAACAGGCCACCAGAATCGCTCACGCCGTCGCTTCATTTGCTGGGCAGGAGTTCGATATCACGCCGTACCGCGACATAGAAGAATCGCTCAATATCGCAAATCGAATACTCCAAACGCTAGTATCTAACACAGCCGGTTGGCTGTATCGGCCGTTACCAAACGGGTCTTTCCTAATCGGCGGACTAGAAGGCGTGCAAGTCTGGAGGCATCCCGAAGCGGACAAAAAGGCAAAAGATGCTGCTGACTCGCTTGTTACGGCCCTAAACAGAGAAGGCATTGCCGCTGTGCTAAGGATGGAGAATCCCAAGAATCCCAAGGAAAACAAGATCAACCTCAACATCGGGACAAAGCCGTAAACTCGTCTTCAAACGGCACCAGCATTCTAACTCTCTGTTAGTCGTGATTTCCTCATCAAATCGCTGATCGCGTTTGTGTCCAGCAGGTAGATCACTCCGACGGCAACCCGTCGAAGGTACCCTGATCGTGCACTGGCAGCCTTGCCGCAGCAATTGCGGCCTCTAGGTCGTCGACAGCCGCAGCGCTTGGATGAGGCAGCGCCCGAACCGTTCGCAATACGGCTTCAGGCGAACTCGCTTGGTCGAAGAGAGCGCGCAGACTTTCGAGCGCGACCTGCTCTACGCTCTTCTGTTGGGCGGCAGCAATCCCCTCCAGGCCACGGGCGAGGTCATCCGGGATTTGAATAGTCATCGTTTGGGCCTCGTTACTTATTCTCTCAACACCGGGAGGGCCTTGCAGGAAACCATTCCTACCTCGCCTTACACCCGTCCGGCTCGACCATCAAGGCCAGCGAAGCGATCTTCCATCGGTCAGCGGTCTTGAACACACTAGCGGAATCGACCCCGCAGTGCGTGACTTTCCCGTCCCGCCAGAACTCGTACTCGCCCCAAAGCTGCGCCATCCGCCCGCGAACTAAGACCTTCGGCGAACTCGTGAATCGCTCCAGCGATTCGCTCTTGCCCGGGGCCATCCGAGTCGCAAAATCCTCCACCGCAGTGCTCGTCGTGGAACCGTCCTCCCGAACCGAGTACAACCGCGCCTCCGGCAGCATCGTCGACCGGATCATCGCGGCATCACGCGCCGCCATCCCCTTGAAAGTCTTCTCGACCGTCGCCACCGCTTCCTTCTCATCCGAAGTCTGCCCAACCAGCGGCATCAGGCCGAACAGCACGACGAAAGTAAGTATTCGCATGGCTCCCCATTATGCACTTACCGCGGCTTCTTCTTCACCCACGTATGGCCAGTCCGACCTTCGCTCAAGGCCCGCTCAAGCAACGTCTTGATCACCACCTGCCGGCTGACATTAAGGCGGGCGGCGCGCTCGTCAAGTTCACACAACATGCCCAGCGTCAGATCGACATTGATTCGCCGGACCGGCCTGACCACATTGAACTTGTTATTGAAGTAAGCGGAAACATCTTCCCGTCGAGCCGCCATTTCCGCGATTTCGCGGGCCGTGCGCTTCGCTCTAGACATTTTCGACATGGCTTCGTTCTTCCTCCTTCTTTGCTTCCCGCACAGTAATCAAGCGGCGCGATCTAGCGTGTTTCACCGTTACTACCGCGATCCCGCGACGCCTCAGTTCCTCCTCAGCCGTCTCCCGATTCCGTGCATCCTCGTCCGCCGCCCGCGCTCGAATCTCTTCCTCCGTCGCCAGCCGGTGCGACTTCGCATGCAGCAGCTTCGCCGCCACCGCCGCGGACACCTCGATCACGGCACCTTCCCCGCTCGTCACCCGCAGGAAGTCGGGCAGCGTCGCCTGCAGCGCGTGGATCTCTTTCCAGTAGCTCCTCACGTCACGCATCGTCGCCGCCCTCGATCACCCGCGCGATCTCGCGCGCCGCCCGCTCTTTTTCCTCCGCGCTCATCCTCGGATGAATGTGCTCCAGTTTGATCGCGGTCTGCATCCTGCGCCCTTCCATCTCCGACGCCACCGATCGCCTCAGCTCTTCGAGCGCGCCCCGGTCCAGCTCGCGCACCAGCGTCTTGAATTTCGCTTTCATGCTCATCGTTCTCTCCGTTCGCTGTAGGATCGCTCCAGCGCATCGGCGTTTTCGGAGATCTGAATCGCCATCCGTTTCAACCCCGCCGCATGCGCCAGCAGAGCGCCCGACACGCCTTTCGACAAATCCACCGGCAGCACCATTTCATCCGTAACCGCTTCCCGCATCTGCCCCAGAACTTTTTCCGCCCGCTCCTGCGCGATTTTTTCCACCGCCCGCGCCCGCGCCATCGCCGCATGCGACTCCGCCCGCAAGGCTGCGATCTTCGCCAATGGAATCAAATGCTCCACCATGCGCTCAATCGCCCGCGTCGCAAACGCGCTCTGATTTTCGATCGCCGCCAGCGCCTGCAATTTCTTGAAATCCGGTTTATCGCCCGCCGCGGCCGATTCCACCAGCGCCTCGATCGCCGCCTGCGCATTCGCCGCCGTTTGCTCGCGCAAATCCTTGGCATGTTGGCTCAGCGTCCGCTCCGCTCTTCGTAGTTCCGCGTGACGTTCCTCCGCGGCACGATGCCCTTCCGCCACCTTCACAACCTCGGGCTGCTCTTCAACGAGCTTCAGCGAATCTTCGACGCGCCTTTGCAAATCACGCGCCAGCAGACGTTCATCCTGCGTCGCCACAGCCTGCAGAGTGGGCGTTCGGGCGATGTCAAAGCTCATGTCGATCCCTCTGCCGGGCATGTTACGCCGCGCCGCGCGTTCTGCGCGCCCGACGCGATTCGGCAACTCCTTCGAAAGGAATGAGAAAATCTTGAGAGCATGAGCGTTCTCGACCGTTGCCGCGCCGTCGCCACTAGCACCTGGAGCGACGCTTTGGATTCCCTCGACCTGCGAGGCGTCATCCCGGTCTGACCCTTCGCAGCGGCGCCGGCCGAGTCGCGGGTTGGGCCGTCACCGTTAAGGAAACGGTAGGGGAATATCCCGTCGAAGCATTCGCGGTTGGCGATTTCCTGGATCTGGTGCGAGCGGAATTCCATGCTCGTCTTCGATCTGGCGGGCGAGCCGGTTTCATCCTTCGGCGGATTAGCAGCGCTAGCCGCTGTTCAAAAGCGCGCAGCGGGCGTGATCATCGATGGCGCGTGCAGAGATGTCGACGAAATTCGAAATATTGGATTATGGCTCGCCAGCCGGCACGTCACTCCCTTGTCGGGAAAGGGCCGGATCAACGTCATCGGGCGTAATGTCGCCGTCTCCGTGTGCGGGGTCGCCGTCAAACCCGGCGATTGCATCGTCGGCGACGAAACCGGCATCGTTTGCATCCCCTCGGAGCGCCTGAACGAAGCGTTAGCGATCGCCGAGGACTTGACCGCGCGGGACGCGAAATTCGCCGAAGCCCTGCGCGCGGGCGAGTCGTTCCGCTCGGCCGCCGCCCGTTTGCGACACTTGTAGTTTCGATGACCAACGCCGATTACATCATTCAGTCGCTGCAAGCCGCCGGTGTCGAACGCCTGTTCGGAATGCCCGGCGGCGGCAGCAACGCGGATCTGATTGAAGCCGCCCGCCGCGCGAATTTGCCGTTTTGTCTGGCGCACACCGAAACCGCGTCGGCGTTCATGGCATCCGCGCAGGCAGAAATCACCGGGAAGCCCGGAGCATGCCTGGCGACGCTCGGGCCCGGTGCGGCATCGATCATGAACGGAGTCGCCAACGCCCACCTGGAACGGATTCCGTTGATCGTCATGACCGATTGCCAGCCCAACGCGGCCATGCAGCACCAGAATCTTCCACATGCCCGCATGTTCGGGCCGCTGGTCAAATCGACCGGTCGGGATATTTCTTCTGCGATCGAATGCGCGTTCAGTTTCCCTCAAGGACCGGTGCATTTAGATCTTTCAACCGAATTCACATCGGCGCCCGCGCCGGATGTGCCACGCTTCGAAGCACGCTCCGCCAAAATCGCGGGCAATGTCCCGGCGTTTGTCGCAAATGCCCGAAGACCGGTATTCCTGGTCGGCCTCGGCGCACGCACGAATGCAATCGCGTCCGCGATCCGCGAGCTTTCTGAAACATTCTCGATTAGCGCGCTGGTCACTTACAAAGCCAAGGGAGTGGTCCCGGATCAGCATCCCTGGTTCGGTGGAGTTTTCACCAACGGCACGCTCGAACGCGAAGTAGTCAATCGCGCCGATCTGATTCTGGCGATCGGACTGGATCCGGTCGAGCTGCTGCCCAAGCCGTGGAAGTTTCCGCAACGCGTAGTTTCCATTACGAGCTGGGCGATGCATCAGCAGCAGATTCCGCTTGCGGCAGAGGTAGTTGGCGATATTGCCGCCTCGCTCGAAAATCTCGAGCTGCAACCCAGCGACTGGGATCGCGATGAACTGGCGAAATTGGTCAATCAGCAAAAAGATCGCATGCGGCCCGCAGGAGAGCCGGGAAAATTGCTGCCGCATCGCGTCGCCGAAATTGTGGCCGAATCCTACGCCGGAGCGCGCATCACGGTGGACGCCGGCGCGCACATGTTCCCGATTCTGGCCCTGTGGCCGGCGACGGAACCGTGCGGCGTTCTGATCTCTAACGGCCTCTCGACCATGGGTTTCGCGCTGCCCGCGGCCATCGGCGCGGCGCTGCTGGACACTTCAAAACCGGTGGTCGCGTTCACCGGCGACGGCGGCGTCTTGATGTGCCTGGCCGAGTTGCGCACCGCGACGCGTGAAAATCTGCGCGTGCGTGTCGTGGTTTTCGATGACGGCGATCTGACTCTGATCAAAATCAAGCAGGAACAGCGCGGCTATCATCCCGACGGAGTGACCATCGGCGATATCGACTGGCGCGCCATCGGCGCGGGGTTCGGCGTAGCTGCGTTTCGTGTCGAAACCGAAGAATCGCTGCGGAAGTGTCTCCGCGAAACCGTGCACCACCCCGGACCGGTGCTGATCGCGGCTAAAATTAGTCCGTCCACTTATGAAGCGACAATGCAGGCTCTTAGAGGCTGAATGGTAACCCGACGGCTCGCGGAAGTCCTGGCTGGGACGACGTGCCTTCCCGAGCACGTTCTAGTAGACGCGCGCCGCGCCGTGCTCGATTGGTTGGGGTCCGCGCTGGCTGGATCGATCGAACCGCCGGCCCGCATGGGGCAAAAAATCGCGCTCGGCCTCGGCGTGTCGGATGAAGCGACGGTTTTTTCCGCCGGTCGAGCTTCCGCAGCCGCGGCCGCGCTCGCGAACGGGATCTCTTCGCATATTCTCGAATTCGACGACGTGCATAAGGGCTCGACGCTGCACGCCGCTGCTCCCGTGATCCCGGCTGCGCTTGCTGTGGCCGAGCGCGAACATGTGAACGGGCGCAGCTTCCTGATCGCGGTCGCTCTGGGATACGAAGCAGCTCTGCGCATTGGCGAGGCTGTGAATCCGAGCCACTATCGCTTCTGGCATCCCACGGGAACAGCCGCCACGTTCGGCGCCGCGGCCGCAGCCGGATCGATTCTCAAGCTGAACGCCGCCCAAATGCTGGATGCATTGGGTACGGCGGGCACGCAGGCCGCGGGATTATGGGAGTTCAACGCCGACGGCGCGATGAGCAAGCATCTGCATCCCGGCAAAGCCGCGTTCAACGGCATCCTCGCAGCCGACCTGGCACGCGAAGGATTCACCGGCGCCACCCGGATTCTTGAAGGTGAGCGCGGATTTCTCCGCGCGACCAGCGCCGAGCACGACGCCACGCGAATCACCGACGGGCTGGGCGAACACTGGAAGATCGGCGAAAATTGTTACAAAATGCATTCCTGCTGCGGGCATACTCACACCGCCATCGACGTTGCTCTCGACCTGCGTGCGAAGGCCGCGGGCAAAATCGCGGAAGTGGAGATTGAAACCTACGGGCCCGGATTCGAGATCGTGAAAGAAATGAATCCGCGTACGCCGTATCAGGCGAAGTTCAGCATCGCCTATTGCGTAGCTGCCGCGCTGCTTGAAGGATGCGTAGGGCTGGAGCAGTTTTCTCCGGATCGCCTGACCGATCCGAACATCGCGTGGCTGCTGGAGCGGACTCGCGTGACCGTGAGCCCGGCATTGACAGCAAAATACCCGGAAGCCTGGCCCGCGCGAGTTTCGATCACGCTGCAAAATGGAGACATTATGACTGCGTCGAGCGATTACCCGCGCGGAAATCCTGAGAATCCTGTGTCGACCGAAGGATTAGAAGAAAAATTCGAGGCGCTGGTAGGCGCGCGGTTCGGCCGCGAAACCGCTTTGCATGCCTTGCGAAAATTGCACGCGCTGGATGAGTGTGAGGATATGGCCTTGGCGTTTTCGGATCTGATTGTCTAGTATGAGCCGCTGCTACGAAGATTTCGAAGTCGGCACCATCATCCGGCATCCGCTGGGGCGCACCATCACGCCCACCGACAATGCCTGGTTCACTCTGCTGACTGTAAATACCAATCCGATTCATTTCGATGCGCATTACTCGGCGCAGACCGAGTTCGGCAAGCCGCTGGTGAATTCCACGCTGACGCTGGCGCTGGTGACGGGTTTATCCGTCGCCGATGTTTCGCAGTATGCGGTGAATCTCGGTTGGGATGAAGTGCGGATGCCGGCTCCGTTGTTTGAAGGCGATACCGTGTATGCCCAGACGGAGGTTCTCAGCCGGCGCGAATCGAAATCGAGGCCGAATATGGGGCTGGTGGAAATCAAGACCACCGGCTTCAAGCAGGACGGCACCGTGGTGATGACGTTTCGCCGCTCCATCCTGGTGTATAAACGCGGATGCGCGCCGGAGCGGCCGATCCCTAAAATCCGGCCCTAAGAGCTTGTTGAAAAAAGGGACAGACCGCTCTGTCCACGACCAGGCTATCGTGCAAAATCAGCGGTTGCGGTTGGGGACAGAGTAGTCTGTCCCCTTTTTTCAACAAGCTCCTAAAATAAAGACATGACGACTGCACAGCTTCCCCTCGAAATGTTGAAGCGCGTCGAGCGCGCGCAGGTGAAAACGCGCCGCAGCTTCCCGCTTCGCACCCCCATTGACGGGTCGGCGTTCGCGGAGGCGCCGGATTGCGGGGCCGAGGATGCCCGCCGCGCAGCCGATGTCGCGTATGACGCGTTTACTTCATGGAAGATGACGACGGCTTACGAACGGTCGGCGATTTTGCGGCGCTGGAATGCGCTGATCGCCCAGAACGAGCCCGAAATGGCGCGCCTGATGGCGTACGAGATGGGCAAGCCGGTAACAGAAGGGCTCGGCGAGATGCGCTATGCCGAGAGCTTCGTCGAATGGTACGCGGAAGAAGCCAAGCGCGTGTATGGCGAGATGATTCCCAGCCAGTTCGGGCACAAGCGTATTATGGTTCTGCGCCAGCCGACGGGCGTTGTGTACGCAATCACACCGTGGAATTTTCCTTATGCCTGCGTGACTCGCAAAATCGCGCCGGCGCTGGCGGCCGGATGCACCGTGATTCTGAAACCGGCCGAGCAGACTCCGCTATCGGCTCTGTATCTGGCCGCGCTGTGGGAAGAAGCGGGAGGTCCGGCGGGAACCCTGCAAGTGTTGACGGCACTGGATCCGGTTCCGGTATCGGATGTGCTGCTCGACGATCCGCGAGTGCGCGTGTTGACGTTCACTGGGTCGACCGCGGTCGGGATGCATTTATACGCCCGCTGCGCGAAGACCATGAAACGGCTCGCGCTGGAGCTCGGCGGTCACGCGCCGTTCCTAATTTTCGGCGATGCGGATCTGGACGCGGCGGTGCGCGAAGTGGCGGCTTGCAAGTTTCGAAACGCCGGACAGACGTGCGTGTGCACGAATCGAATTTACGTCCACGAGAAAATCGCTGAGGAGTTCACGGAGCGGCTGGCGTGCGTCGCGGCGCTGCTGAACATGGGCAATCCACTGAAGCCGGAAACGCAGGTGGGACCGCTGGTGAATGCGGACGGGCTCGCCAAAGTGGAGGCGCATGTTGAGGATGCCGTCGCCAAAGGGGCTCGCGTGGTGACCGGCGGAGAATGCCTGGGTGGGATGTATTACCGGCCAACGGTAATCACCGGGATCGAGCCGGGGATGAAGATGATGGAAGAAGAGACCTTCGGCCCCATTGCGCCGATTATTCGGTTTCGCGAAGAGGCGGATGCGATCCGGATGGCGAACGATACTCCTTACGGGCTGGCGTCGTATCTGTGGACTCGCGATCTGGGCCGCGCGATGCGGGTGGGTGAGGCGCTGGAGTACGGGATCGTCGGGGTTAACGATGGGGTCCCGTCGACGGCCCAGGCTCCGTTCGGTGGCAGGAAGAATTCAGGGATCGGGCGAGAGGGCGGTCGTTGGGGGATGGATGAGTTTTTGGATGTGAAGCATCTGTCGATTGGGTTGCCGTCATGATGCTAAGAGGTGTCGCGATCGGTATGCTCGCGCTGTCATTCGGGGGCTTTAGCCGTGCGTTTGCAGAAGGCGACTGCGCCTTCCTGAAGGACGCTCCACCACAAGCGCTTCTTCAGTACTTGCAGCGCGACCGCGATGCAGTGAAGCCAGCGTGCGTTGCCGAAGCCATGATCCGTATGAGTCTTGCGCTTGACCAGGTTGGCAGCGCGTCGGTGGCCATTAAGACTTTAGTGAGGTATCTGGACTATCGCCTGCCCGATGAGCTGCGGGACCAAAGCCTTTACGCGCAGTGCGACTACTACCCCGCATGCGAAGTCCTGACTTGGATCGGTTGGGTGCCCGTGCCGTTTCTGATCGATACGATTGGCGACGGATCAACGTCGGAAATAGCCAGATCTAACGCTACCTTCGTCATGTTCACCATTTACTCGAGGACACGATTGGCGGAGGCGGTCCGCTCGCTGCGGCGCGCAAGCGAAGAGCCGGAGCGCTTCGATGGTTCCGGCCGCCTATTCGACGCCGCGAAATGGATCGCAACGAGGTGCGAAGCCGAAGCTGCGTACGGCTGTCAGGTCGCGCTCTACGGCACGGATCCGGTTAAAAAACATCGGTAGGTGGCCAAAGGGACAGCAGGATGGACCAAAAGGGACAGAATCGACGCGGGGCCTCGTGGGAACGGAGGCTGGTTATCGATGCTCAAGCGCGGGAGGAGATTTCCTTAGTCGCCGGTTTTTTGCGAATTTTCGCGCCGTTTAAAGTGGCGTATCCGGAAAAATCATCGTACGCCACATGTGCGCAGTCCCGCTATTGTCGTTGCCGAGACCTTCCTTGGGCTGCTTGAACTGACGGCCGATGATGTCGATGAAAGGATCCATCGACACTTTCGCGTTAGGATCGAATGCGTACAAATCGTGGACCGTCACCATGCGAGGCTCCATGTACCACTTGTGGTTCTTCGCGAACTTGTAGGCCGCTTCGATGTGCAGTGGAGGCGTGTAATCTTCGCCGAAAATCCGTTTATATAGATCGGGATATTCGTACCCGACCGTGTGGTCGGCATAAAAACGCAAGGCCTGATGGTACCGAATGGCGAACGTCACTTTGGGAGACACGTAGGGCTCAAACAACTGCGCTCCCCACCAGCCGTGATCGGTCTTGATCATGGTCTGGACGACGTCGTGAAGCAGGCAGGCGAAGATGATCTCTTCGGGCTGCCCCTTCTTCATCGCGTCGGTGGCGCTTTGCAGGACGTGGTTGACCGTAGCGAAGCGGAGGTTGAAGAAGTCGAGCAGAGTCGGCTTGGCCGGCATCGGGGCGAGCTTCTTGACGTTCCCGCGTCCCGAGATGAAGACGCTCCCTGCGCCGCGGCGGAATGGCCGCGTTTCGATCTGGCCCTCCAGCTCGGCGACGGTGGGGAACTTCGGCTTCGTGTCGTCCACGGGGGCGTCCAGCAAGTCGGCCATGTAATCTTCCAGCGCCTCGGCGCGGGCTTCGTGGTCCATGGATGCGACGGCAGTTGCGCCGCCCAGGCTGGCGATGAAAAGTCTACGGTCGATTTCCATGATGCAAATATACTCCTATTTCGCGGCGACTTGAAGCAGGGTGCGGTATACGAAATCCGTGCCCTGCTCCAGGGAATCGATGGGGACGCGTTCGTCATTGCCGTGCATGCGGCTCAGATCGTCGTTCGAGATCGGATAGGGATAAATTCCGTAGACGGGAATGCCCCGGGTGCGCCAGGCTGCCGCGTCGGTGCCGGCTTGGAATAGATACGGCGTGACCGGCGCTTCGGGCCACACTTTGCCTGCGCTTGCGACCAGCGCACGATAAAGATCCGTGTTGGTTGTGGATTCTTTGGATGAGCTTATCGACAAGCCGCCGTTGTTCTTGGCGGCCGCGATGTCGACGGTGGGATCGGAGATGACGCGCTTCATTTCCGCGATCAGATCTTCGGGCGTGGTGCCGGGGATGGTGCGGAAATTGATGGTCGCTTCGGCCGAACCAGGGATCACATTGCTGCGGAATCCCGCCTGGAGCAGGACGGGCGCGATGGTGTTACGCATGATCGCGTGAAGCAGGACATCTTTGCTGATTTCGCGGTCGGCCTGGGCGATTAATGCGGGATCTTTGCTGTTAACCAGGTTGTTGAAGTAGGTCGACATCGGGGGCTCGCTGGTCTTCGCGAGCGTGAGGAAGAATTCGCGGGTGCTGGCGGTCAGCTCCGGCTTGGTTTCGTAATCCGCCAGCTTGGAGAGAGCTTTGGCGAGATGAAAAATGGCCTGATCGGGACGCGGCATGGACGAGTGCGTGGAGGTTCCGCGCGCGGTGAGGACTAGAGAAGTCGAGGTTTTATCGGCGGTTGATATGCTGACATAGCGGACCTTGCCGTCAGGCCGCTTCATGATCCAGCCGCCCTCGTTGAGGGCGAATTCGCAGTCCATTTTGTCCCACTGCGACTTAGCGAGCCACGAAGTGTTGAGCGGCATGCCTTCCTCGTCGGCTTCGACCATGAAGATGACGTCGCGCTTCAGGGGAATCTTGTTGCGAGCCAGACGCATGACGGCTTCGGCGAACACCGCCACGCCGCCCTTGAAGTCGATCGCGCCGCGTCCCCACACGTAACCGTCCTTGACGATACCCGCAAACGGATCGACGGTCCATTTTTCGCGCTCGACTCCGACGACATCGGCGTGGGAGGCGATCAGAACGGGCTTCATACTTCCGTCGCCTTTGAGTCGGGCAATCAGGTGCGATTTGCCCGCCTGCGGAGTCGGGAAAATTTCGACGGTGAATCCCGAGCGGTTTCAGTTTGGCCGCGATCAGATCGTCGAGCTTGGCTTCGTTCCCCGGCGGATTACTGGTGTCGACGCGAATCAGTTCGACTAACAGGTCGGCTGTAGGGGTCGCGGCGCTGGCCGCGGTGATGGCAAAGAAAAATAGTTTGAGATTCATTTCGTTGGACGCTGCGACATGGCGGCGATGGGAGTTTTCAAGGTCCCGATGCCGTCGATGGTGATTTCAACTACGTCGCCGGGCTTCAGAAATTCAGGCGGCTTGCGCGCGACGCCGACTCCGCCCATGGTTCCGCTCGAAATGACGTCGCCAGGATAGAGCGTCATGATGTTCGAGATATAGGCGATCTGGTGTTCGACGTCGTACATCATGTCGCTGGAGTTGCCGTCCTGCTTCACCGCTCCGTTGACGCGGGTCATGATGTGGACGTCGTGCGGATTGGTCATGAATTCGCGCGGAACGATGAAGGGACCGAAGGGAGCGGCGCCGTCGAGGCTCTTGCCGCTGAACCAGTCGGGGCCTTGAAACATGGGTCCTTGCGGAAGCGCGAGCCGCGGTCGGAGACGTCGTACATGATGCTGTAGCCGAATACGTAATCGAGGGCTTTTTCCTTGGCGACATGAAAGGCGGGCTTGCCGACGATGACGGCCAACTCGCCTTCCCAATCGATACGGTCGCGGCCTTCAGGGATGTAGAAAGGGGTGCCAGGGTCGACGATGCACGATCGCGGAGACTTGGCAAAGATGTAGGGCGCGTCGCGGTCCGGATTGACGTCCTTGTTGACGTTCATTTCCTTGGCGTGCGACCAGTAGTTCGCGGCCATGTTGAGGAGGTTCCAGGGGTATTTTATAGGCGCTTTGATGGAGACTTTGTCCAGAGCAAACGAGAATGGCTGCGCGTCCAGATTCTTGTCTTTCGCGTAGTTGGCGATCTGATACAGGCGCTTGGCCGGGTACTGCTCGATCAGGTCGCGCATTTCGGTGGGAATTTGCGTGGAAGAGAGGCTCGCCTGTTTCTGGATGTAGGCGTTGGCGGCTGACAAATCCAGAATTCGGTTGCCCAGGACCATGCCGATGCGGGTTTTGCCTTGCGCTTCGAACGTCGCGAGTTTGAACGGTGTCTCCGGCTGATCGGAGACGGCGGCTTGGGCGAGAACGCAAAACGGCAGAACAAGCAGGATTCGATGCATGGCGCCTCATATTCTATCCTGGTAAGTATGTTCGCGGATCAGGCCGTGAAAATATCGAGGCTCCCGGCTTTTCGCGCCGAACATTTCCCTTATTCCGGGCCGTACCCGTGGCTCGACCGGCCCGATGCCGTCGAAAGAATCGAAGAAAAACTACGGGCAGGCGAAATCACCAGCGAAGAAGCCGAGCAGTGCCGGCATTGGAACTCGGACGGATACATCGTTTTAAAAAAGCTATTCGACAAAGAGACGCTCGCCGAGGTTTGGAATGGATATGAAGGCGCAGTGAAGGCCGGGAAGATTAAGCTTGCGGCTGAGCCGGGCGGCGAAGGCGATGCGTATCCGGGGCGGTTCCTGAATCCGCACAAGAAAGTCGGAGCGTTTTGCAGGATTCTGAAGAATCCGGCCATGCTCCACTGGATTCGCGTGCTGATGGAGCGTGAGCCGAAGATTCTACAAACCATCACTTCTCATAAAGGGTCGCAGCAGGGTGTCCATTCGGATTCGATTCACATGACGACTTATCCGCTTGGGATACCTGTCGGCGGCGTGGATCGCGTTTGAGGATATTCATCCGGATAGCGGGCCTCTGGTGTTTTATCCGGGTAGCCACCGGCTTCCTTACGTATTCAGCAAGGACGTAGGAATTTCCGAGGCCGATTTCCGCAGCGAAGGTTATCAGGCGTACGCGCAAAAATATGAGCCGTACATCCAGGAAATGATCGCGCGGCATGGAGTTGAGCCTCGGCACTTTCATGCTCGCGCCGGCGATGTCTTATCTGGCATGCGAATCTTTTGCACGGCGGGTCGCCGCGAAGGAATCTCCAATTTTCGCGCAAAGCCGTGGTGGTCCATTTCTTCGTCAAGGGAGCGTTCGTGTATCACGACCTGGCGGCGGCCCGGTCGCGGCAGCAATACATGGGAACGTGCCTGCTGCGCGATGAATCGGGCGGGTTTCGCGGGCTCAGCAAGCTGACGAAGAAGAAGTAAGCGCCGGTTTATAATTAAATCCCATGAAACTGATCTGGATCGCCGCGATCGCGGCTACTGCGTTCGCTCAGGAAACGCCTACGGAGCGTGAGGCCGCGAAGACTGTGCTCCGGCAGATGTCGGAGCTTGAATTATCGCTGGATGTGCCGACCATCGTAGAGCGGCTGACCGTGAGCAATCCGGCTCGCGACCAGGTCGCGGCGCGGGCGAAAGAGCTGATGGACAAAGAGCTGATGGCGGTGGCGGACGACATCACCCGCCATCCCGAGATCGGGTTTGAAGAGACGCGCTCGGTCCAGAAACTCACGGATTATCTGAAGGCGCACGGCTTCGAAATTACATCGGGTCAGGCGGGTCTGAAAACTGCGTTCGTGGGCCGATATAAGGGCAATCATGGATCGCCGAACCTGGGCGTGATTCTGGAATACGACGCGCTGCGCGGGACCACGCGCGCGTTTCATGGGGATCAGCACAGCTCGCAAGGGCCGATCGGGATCGCGGTCGCGGTGGCGATCGCGGAGGTTCTGGAAAAAACGCACATGCCGGGGAGCATCACTGTGTTCGGCACTCCGGGCGAGGAGATGATGCCGCCCAACGCCAAGACGGAAATGAACAAGGCCGGAGTGTTCAAGGGGATGGATATTCTGGTGCGGAGCCATTCCACTAGCGTGACGTCGCGTCCGGCGGCGGGATTCGGCACGTGCTGCCTGAATATCGACGGCGTGAAATACACGTTCAGCGGCGCGCCTTCGCATCAGATGACGCCTTGGGCGGGACGCAATGCGCTGGAAGCGGTGATTCACCTGTTCAATAACATCGATGCAATTCGATCCAGCGTGCGGCCGGAGGCTCGAATCCAGGGAGTGATCACAGAGGGCGGCGCGGCTCCCAACGTCGTGCCGGATCGCGCGGTGGCGGATTTCTACATTCGCTATCCCGACGAGGTTTACCTGGCGCAGGTGCGCGAGTTCGTCGATAACGCGGCGAAGGCGGCGGCGCTCGCTACTGGAACGAAAGTAAAGATCGACAACTACGGGCAGGATCGCGACGGAATTTCCGTGGCGGCGCTTTCCGAGCTTGCATTTGCGTACATGAAGAAGTACGGCGCGACGAAAGTAGCCGAGGCGCCTGGAAAGCCGCAGGGATACGAAGAGACGGGCAGCGTTTCGAGTGAAATTCCCGGCGTGGGCTTTCAAGCAGCGACCTCGAACTGGCCGAATCATACGTATGAGATGGAAGCCGACGCTTTGACCGATGTGGGTCACAATGGGTTCAACGTCGACGCGCAGGCGATGGCGGCGCTTGCTGTACGATTTCCTGACCAAGCCCGAGTATCGCGCGCAAGTGAAGCGCGAGTTTGACGGCATTCACACCATGTTCGAGGACTATAAGGCGTCGCTGGTGAAAGTGTATCCGAAGCCGAACGTGCCGGATCCGAAGTAATTACTTTTCTTTGTCGAAAGAGTTGAGAAGCTGCTCGAATTGCGGCTGGTTCGCGCTAATCGTCTTCGCCGGCCGGTGCATTTGACGAAGATGTTGCCTCCGGGACCTTGCACGATCGCGCCCAGCAGACGGTAATTCTTAGCCGCCGTTTTGTCTCCCATTCCCGCATAGGAGCCAGTCGAATCGATGGTGGTGACGGGCAGGCTGTGAATGGTCCGCTTTTGAATCTGCGCGTCCGCAGGCTTCCCCGTGGGACCGAGGATCTGGCCTTTCCAGCGATCGAGATTAGCTTCGACCGATCCGCCTTGTCCGGCTCCAAAGAAATATACGGCGCATTCGGCTGAGCCGGCATCTCCGAAGGAGAGCGGCAGCGTGTACGTCGCCGCCCGCATGGGACGCGCTGCCTCAACTTTCCAGGTGGACGGAGCGGTCCACTTGAGTCCCGCCACCGACGCGGCGAGCGCGGGAATAGCCATCGCGAACAGAAGAGTGCGCATGGCACCAGTCTAGCGCCAGATCTGATACCACTTCTTCGATTCGGCACCCTCGTGCTTTTCGGGTAGGACGACGGGATCACCGGTCAGCGTGGCGCGAGGATTCGTAATGCACAGCAGATCGGCGAGCGTTTTTCCATAGCGCTTCTCAATCCACGCGTGCGCGGCGTCGAGGCTGGGAGGGCGATTCTCGCAATCGTGGGCGTCGCTGGCAATGAAATGGACCTGTCCGCGGTCGAGCAGTGTCTCTGAAAAGTCCTTGGCGCGGCGGCCGAATTTGCCGGTCAAGCTCTGCGCAGTGATCTGCACGCGAGCTCCGGCCTCCACCCATCCTTCCAATTTTTCAAGCCGCTGCCGGAGCAGTCCGTTACGCTCGGGATGAGTGATGACGGGAATCATCCCGGCGTCCTGAAGGTGCGCGAAGATTTCGTCGGTGTTGCGGAAGATCAGCAGCTCAGAGAATTCCACCAGCAAATACGATTTCTGATTGATCGTGTATTTTGCCGGGTGCGCGACGGCGTCGTGAATATTCTCGAAGCTCAAATGAAAATCGCAACCGGAATAGAGGCGGATATCGGGGCATGCGGCCTGGACTTCGATCAGACGCTGATGAATCAGGTCCGGATCGAAGTGATATTGCAGATTGGCGTGCGGGGTCGCCACGAAATCGGTGGTTCCGGCAGCGGCCGCCATCCGGATCATGGCGAGAGAATCTTCAAGCTTCCTGGGCCCATCGTCCAGGCCGTAAAGGAAGTGGTTGTGGATGTCTATCAATTCTTGATTTTATCAGCGACGGCCTTCCCCGGACCCCACACAATTCGGCCCGGTTTCGCGCCGGTGACCTGTCCGTCGTGCACAACCGCGATTCCGTTCACGTAAACTTCTTTCACGCCAACCGAAAGCTGGTGCGGCTTCTCATACGTGGCGCGATCGGCGATGGTGGCGGGATCGAACACCACCACATCGGCGAACATGCCTTCTTTGAGCAGACCGCGGTCCGGAATCGACAGGCGATTGGCTACCGCCGACGTCATCTTGCGAATCGCATCTTCGAGCGGAATGACTTTTTCTTCGCGCACGTATTTTCCCAACACACGCGGGAAATTGCCGTAGGATCGCGGATGCGTCAGGCTGCGCGCCGTGGCCGGGTCCTGGCCGACGGCATCGGTACCGAACTTGATCCACGGCTGGCCAAGTTGAAGTTTCAGATTATCTTCACTGGCAACGAAGAACATGGTTTCAACGCGAGTGTGCTCGGCTGAGATCAGATCCATGGCAGCGTCGGCCCAGTCTTTATGCATCGCCTGCGCGATTTCAGAAAGACGCTTACCTGCGTACTTTTCAATTCCCAGGGCTAACCAGACGCGTGATCATGACGCCTTCCGGAGTCGCTTGCTGGCACAGATTTTCCCAATCGCGCGCGGGGGCGAGAGCTTCGGTGTGAATACGCGCGCGGACGGCCGGATCTTTCAGATTGTCGAACAGCTTGCCGTCGGCGGAAACCCACGGCGGCAGGCACACAGTAAGACCGGTTCCTCCGGCGACGTAGGGATACATGTCCGCGCCGACATCCAATCCGCAGCGTCGGGCGTCGTTGATTTTCGCGATGGCTTGCGTCATCTTCGGCCAGTTGGCCTTACCCGCAGCTTTAAGGTGATAAATCTCGACCGGAACGCCGCCTTCGCGGCCGACTTGAATCGCTTCGTCGATGGCTTCGAGCAGCCGGTCGGCTTCCGATCGCATGTGGGTGATGTACACGCCGCCGTACGGAGCCATCACTTTAGCGAGCTCGATCAGTTCATGCGTGGTGGTGTAATCGCCGGGCGGATAAATCAGCGCGGACGCCATGCCGAACGCGCCGTCTTCCATGGCTCGCTTCATGGCTCCGCGCATTTCGTCGAGCTCGGCTTCGTTGGGGGCGCCTTGCGCCATGCCCTTTCCATACATGCGCAGCGTAGTGGCGCCGACGAATGACCCGAAATTCGGAGACGAGCCGTGCTGCTGCATGGCTTCCAGCCAATCGCGAAAGGCGTGCGGACCGGTGAAGCGTCCGTCGATCTTGCGCGACGCATCGTCGGGTTCGGCGGCCAGCGTCTTGTCGTTCGCCGGCGCGTTGGTCGAGCCTTCGCCCATGATGGTGGTGGTGATTCCCTGGGTGATCATGCTGATCAACCGGCCGTCGCCGTTGAGAAGCGCGCCGCGCGATTGGCCCTGAATATCGATGAATCCCGGCGCGACCACCATACCCTTCGCGTCGATTCTCTGCTTCGCTTGCGCGTCGCGAAGCGTTCCGGCAGGCGCGATGCGCACGACGCGGTCGCCTCGGATTGCCAGATCGCCATAGAACCATGCGTCGCCGGTGCCGTCGACGATTCTGCCGCCGGAGACGATCAGATCGTAAGCGGGTTGGGCAGAGGCGCATACGCACACGAGCAGCGTGAGAATGATTCGCATACCCGGCAGTTTACTACGTCAATCTATTAGGGAGTTTGCAGCTTGACGATTTCGATGCGGCGATTCTTGGCGCGTCCGGTTTCGGTGTTGTTATCCGCAACCGGTTCTCCATCGCCGGCGCCAGCTACTTCCAGGCGAGTCTTCTTGACGCCCTTGGCGATCAGCAAAGTCACCACGGTCCCGGCGCGACGCATCGAAAGCGTCATGTTGGCATCCTTATTTCCGGTATTGTCGGTGTGGCCGACGATGCGAACCCGCCACTCGGGATGATCGGCGAGCATGGCCGCAACTTCGCCGATCGCGACTTCGGCTTCCGGAGCCAGATCCGCCTTGCCGGGCTGGAACTGAATGCCGTAGGCGGGCACGTGGCCGTAATGCTCGATCGCGTCCGCCATGGCGACCGCATCGGTGGCCGACTCGAGGTCCGACACGGCCTTGAGCTCGGTAAGCGTGTAGAAACGGGAAGCGGCATCGAACAGCACCCACAGGTCGCCTTTGCGCGCGGTGACGGAACCTTCCTTGTCGACGAACTGATAGGGAACTTCAAAACCGGCGACGCGCAGCGCTTCGACGGCTTGCTGCACCAGATTCGCGGGAGTGGAACCTTCGCGGCATTCATACATGATGGCTCGGCTCTCGCCGTCGACCGGATTGGTCACGGGTTCGCCGTTTCCATCGTCCTTAATTGGGATGTCGCGGTGGTCCGATTCTTTTTTCTCGCAGTTATCAATGCGGCAGAAAGGCAGCTTGGGCAAAACCGTGGAATCGGCACAGCCGCCGGCATCGGCATCCAGCTTGACATGCGCCGTGGCGGAGTCATGAGCGGCGTCCTGCGCGAACGCGGGAAGAACAAAGACAGCCAGCAGACACAGAGCTTCAAACAAACGATGGGTGCGCATGGCTGCCTATCGTCAGAATGAGATGGAAACTTCAGCCGCCGATGGAGTACATGGGCCTCGGCGGCGGCACGAATTGCGCGGAATTAATTTCGTGTCCGATCCACTTCGCGTGGACCGAAGCGCGAACCGCGTCGCGAATATCGTCGTCCGATCCGCCTTCTCTTATGACCTGGCGTATGTCCGTTTCGTCGATGGCGAACAGGCAATAGCGGAGCTTGCCGTCGGCAGTGAGCCGGATGCGATTGCAATTCAGACAGAATGGCCGGCTGACGGAGGCGATGAAGCCGACGCGTCCAATTCCATCGGCGAAGCGATATTCGGTGGCGGGCGCGCGCGGGTCGCGATCCGGGACTTCTTCGAGCGGCCCGATTTCGCGCTGCAGCATCGCGATCATGTCGTCGGCAAGCAAGGACGCGATGGCGCTCCCACAGGCCCTGGGAGTCGAGCGGCATGAACTCGATGTAGCGAATTTCAATATCGCGTTCGCGGCCGAAGCGGGCGAGTGGAACGATATCGGGCTCGACCAGGTTTTTCACGGCGACGGCATTGATCTTGATGGGACCGTAGCCGAGACGGCGGCAGATCTCGATGCCTTCCATCACTTTGCCGAAATCGTCGCGGCGGGTGATGGTCTTGAACCGTTCGCGATCGAGCGTATCGAGATGAACGTTGATGCGGCGCAGGCCGGCGTCGTACAGTTCTTGCGCTTGGGCGCGGAGCAGGACGCCGTTAGTGGTCAGCGCCATATCTTCGATTCCATCGATTGCGGCCAGCATCCGAATCAACTGCGGAAGGTCCTTGCGCAGAAGAGGCTCGCCTCCGGTGATGCGAAGCTTGCGCACGCCGAGCGTGACGGCGACGCGCACGAATCGCTCGATTTCTTCGAAGCTCAGCAGTTGTTCGCGCGGCTGAAACTTCACGCCGTCTTCGGGCATGCAATAAAAGCAGCGGATGTTGCACCGGTCCGTAACGCTGAGGCGCAAATTATCGTGCAGCCGGCCGAAAGTGTCGACGAGCGGAGTCATCTGGCTCATCGCACGGCCAGCATTCTCTCGATGGGAAGGCGGGCGCGCTCCATCAGGTCCTGGGGCAGTTCCACGCGCGGGGCCAGATTGCGGAGCGCATCGCGCAGTTTTTCAAGCGTGTTGCGCTTCATGTACGGACATTCGCTGCAATTGCAGTTTTCGTTCGGAATGAAGTGGAATCGCTTAGCCGGCGCGAGCTTTTGCAGCGAATGGCGCACGCCGCTTTCGGTCATGATGATGAATTCGGGGGCGTCCTGAGTTGCGCACCAGTCGACGATCGCCGAAGTGGAACCGATAAAGTCGGCCATCTGCAGGACGTCGCGCGGGCATTCAGGATGCGCGGCGACCAGCGCGGAAGGATGCTCGGACCGCGCGGCGGAGAGCTTGCGCGCAGCAAAAGTCGCGTGGACGATGCAGGTGCCCTGCCAGATTTTCATGTTGGTGCGGCCCGTCTGTTCGCGAACGTAGTTTCCCAGATTCAGGTCGGGAAGAAACAGGATCGGCCGATCGGCAGGAATCGAATTGACGATTTTCACCGCATTGCGCGACGTGCACAGAATATCGCTCTCAGCCTTCACTTCCACCGAAGTGTTGATGTAAGAAACGATGGTGTAGCCTGGATTCCGTGCTTTCCACGCCCGAAGCTGATCCACGGGACAGGCCTCCACCAGGCTGCATCCCGCGTCGCGATCGGGAACCACCACAATACGCTCAGGATTCAAGACCTTAGCGGTTTCAGCCATGAACCAGACACCGCAGAAAGCGATGACGTCTCCGCCAAACTCGCGCGCTTTGCGAGCCAGTTCCAGGCTGTCGCCAACGTCGTCGGCGAGCTCCTGAATTTCCGACTCCTGATAATGATGCGCGAGAATCACCGCACGCCGGGAGCGCTTCAACTCCGCGATTTCGTCTGTGATGGATTGGATTGCTAGCATTGGGGCATTTCCCCAGTGGATTAGATTCTATTCTACCCGGTCACGATCCGCAAATCGCATCAAGCCGTACAGGGCGGCGAATAAGACCACCGCGAATACGCCCAAATGCCACAAATGTCCTTTGATCCAGGGAGCGGAATTCTCGCCCAGGGTAGCACCCAGGTACACCAATCCGAAGTAGCGAGGGATTCGTCCTGCTGCCAGGACCAGAGTGAAGCGGGTCCGGCTGACTCCCATAGCCCCGGCGCAGGCGGCAAAAAGCTTAAATGGCAGAAACGGAAGCGGAAGCAGCGCCGGAATGAAGACCGTCAACAGGCCGTAGCGGCGAAACCACTCGCGGAAGGTCTGGCCGCGACCCGTCGAGGTGAATCGGACCAGATAACGTTCGCCTCCTCTTCGCGTTATCTCCCAAAAACCGATGCCGCCAAGCAGTGAGCCGCTGACGCCCAGCATCGCGCACAGAATCGCATTGGCGGGGCTTGCAACGGCCGCCAGCAACAGCGTGGCGTCGACCAAGCCAGGATTAGGGACGCCCAGGGAATCGACCAGGGCGATTACGAAGACGCCCAGCGGACCCCAATGGGCAAGAACATCCCAGAAATGATGCATCAGGATCCGATCATTTCGAGCAACTGCCCTTCATCGATGACCTTGACTCCTATCTCCCGTGCTTTCTCTAGCTTAGAGCCGGCTTCTTCCCCCGCCACCACGTAATCCGTCTTCTTGCTCACCGACCCAGTCACTTTTCCCCCCGCCGATTCGATCCGCGCCTTGGCGTCCTCGCGCGCCAGCGACGGGAGCGTTCCGGTCAGCACGAAGGTCAGGCCGGCGAGCGGTCCTCCGGACTTCTGCTTAATCTCCTGGGTGAAGTGAAAGCCTTCGGCTCGCAGGCGTTCGATCAGATCCCGATTGCGCTTTTCTTTGAAGAAGCGATGGATGCTGGCAGCGACTTTGGGTCCCACTTCTTCCGCTTTCTGCAATTCATCTTCGCTGGCAGTAGCGATTTTATCCAGATCGCCGAACTCTTCGGCGAGAAACTGAGCCGTCCGCTCTCCGACGAACGGAATGCCCAGGCCATTCAGGATGCGGGTAAGGGAAGCGCGGCGCGACGCGTCGATATTACCGATCAGCTTCTCCGCGGATTTCTTGCCCATGCGCTCCAGGTCCATCAACTGCGCGGCGGTCAGCCGATAGATGTCGGCGACGTTGTGCAACAGGCCTTGATCCACCAGTTGATTCACCAGCGCTTCGCCCATCCCGTCGATGTCCATTACTCCGCGCGCCGCAAAATGCAGAATCGATTCTTTAAGGCGCGCCGGGCAATTCGTATTGATGCAGCGACTGACGGCCTCCCCTTCGACCCGCACCACTTCCGTGCCGCACACCGGACAGGCGTGGGGCATCTTGAAATTCCGGCGGTGCTGGCCCTCTTTGACGACACGCACCACCTTGGGGATGACATCGCCGGCACGCTCCACCAGGACCGTGTCGCCGATTTTGAGGCCGAGACGTTCGATTTCGTCTTCATTATGGAGGGTCGCGCGGGAAACCGTGACTCCGCCGATGGTCACAGGGCGCAGAAACGCCGCAGGCGTGAGCGCACCGGTGCGGCCGACGTTCACGTTTATATCCAACAACTCGGTTTCCGCCTGGCGCGCGGCGAATTTATACGCGATGGCCCAGCGCGGGGCTTTGGCCGTCCAGCCGAGGCGGTTCTGCTGGTCGACCGAATCGACTTTCGCGACTACGCCATCGATTTCGTAGGGGAGCGACTCGCGCTTCTCCTCCCATTCATTGCAAAACTCGACCAGAGATTCGATATCGGGGCAGAGTTTGCGTTTGGGATTCACCTTGAAGCCCATGTCGTGCAATCGGTCCAGCGATTCCCACTGGCTGGCGAAGGCCGGTTTGCCATCGACGAACAGGAAATAGGTGAAGTATTCGAGATGCCGCGCGGCTGTAACGGATGGATCGAGCACGCGCAGCGATCCAGCAGCGGCATTGCGCGGATTGGCGAAGCGCGGAAGACCGGCCGCTTCACGCTCCGCATTGGCCTTTTCGAAAGCGCGCTGGGTCAGGACCACTTCGCCGCGCACCTCCCAATCGCCGCCGCCTTTCACGCGCAGCGGAATGGAGCGGATGGTCTTGGCGTTTTCGGTCACATCTTCGCCGATTACGCCGTCGCCGCGCGTTACGGCTCGCACCATCGCGCCATGCCGATAATGCACCGCGAGCGACAAGCCGTCGAGCTTCAACTCCGCGCCATAGATGAACGATTCATCGCGCAGGATCGTGCGCACGCGGCGATCGAAATCGCGCAGCTCGTCTTCGCCCAGCGCGTTATCCAGGCTCAGCATGGGGCTCGAATGCGGGACTTTCAGAAATCCTTCACGCGGTTTCCCACCGACACGCTGCGTGGGGGAATCGGGCGTCACCAATTCCGGATGTTTACCTTCGAGCTGCTGCAGTTCCCGCATCATCTCGTCGTAGGCGGCATCGCTGATCTCGGGCGCGTCGAGGACGTAGTAAAGATATTCGTGATGACGCAGTTTTTCGCGCAGTTCTTCGATTCTGTGCTGAGGCGATTTCACGCGTTTATGGCGATCGGAGCTATACTCGAAAGATTACACGCTATCGGCAGCCGGTTCTGATCTACAACCCAACGGCCGGCAAACTCCGGCGGAATCCCGGGCGCATTCTTCAACGTACCACTGAAGCTTTGTCGCGCGCGAGCCTTGCACCGAAGCTCGCCCCGACGTCCGGCCCCGATGATGCGACCCGTATCGCGCGGCAGGCCGTGACCGCGGGCGCCGACCTAATTCTCGTGTTGGGCGGCGATGGGACCATAAACGAAGCCATGAACGGCATGGTTCATTCGCGAGCCGTGCTGGGCATTTTGCCAGCCGGGACGGCGAATGTATTGGCTATGGAATTGGGGCTGGGATCGCGCCTGGATCGGGCAATCGAGCGGCTGGCGGGATGCATCGAACGCCGGATCGCAGTAGGGCGGATGTGCAACGGGCACAGCCCGGCGCGGCATTTTCTGGCCATGGGAGGGGCGGGGCTGGACGCCAAGATCGTCTACGACATCAATCCGGCCTTCAAGGCGCTGGCGGGAAAAGCCGCTTACTGGCTGGCGGGATTCGGTCACGTCCGGGAGCGAGTGGGACAGCTCGAAGCGCGAATCAATGGCGACGTGTATCGCTGCGGATTCGCGCTGGCCAGCCGCGTGCGGAACTACGGCGGGGATCTGGAGATCGCCACCGGTGCGTCGCTGCTGCGTGATGAGTTCGAGATCGTGCTGTTCGAGGGCTCCAATCCGCTACGCTACATGTGGTACATGGTGGGCGTCGGCACGAAGCGGCTCCAATCCATGCGGGGCATCCGCATCCTGCACGCGAAGTTCATCGAAATCTCGGGCGACGTCCACCTTCAGATCGACGGCGAGTACGCAGGCAGGCCGCCGGCCAGTTTCGAGATTGTACCGGACGCGCTGACCATGCTGATCCCGCCGGCCTACCAATAGGAAATCGTGGACAACGTCACGCATTCGTTGGTGGGGCTGATGATGTCGCGCAGCGGAATCGACCGCAAAGTGAAGCGCGCGGCGTGGATGATGGTCCTGGCGGCCAATCTTCCCGATATGGACGTGGTTTCCGCGCTGGGAGGCGCGTTGAACTATCTGAAGTGGCATCGCAGCTACACGCATGCGCTGATTTCCGCGCCCATACTGGCGCTGATTCCTCCGCTCGCGCTCCTGATCGTCTTTCGAGTCCGGCCTTCGTGGTGGGCGTATCTATTTTCGCTGGTGGGCGTGCTGAGTCACCTGGTCCTCGACTGGACCAATATTTACGGAATCCGCATGCTGCTGCCCTTCTCCGCGCGATGGCTGCGGCTGGATCAGACCGACGTGGTGGATCCGTGGATGCTCGCGATTCTTTTCCTCGCGGTCGCCGCGCCGGCATTGGCGAAGCTGGTAAGTTCCGAAATCGGATCCAAGGCTGGAAGCGGTCCTAAGCGCAGCTGGGCCTGGTTCGCACTGCTGGCGATTCTCGCCTACGAAGGCGGGCGATACACCGCGCATGCGCGGGCGCTGGCAGTGATGGGCGCGCATTTGTTCAACGGGACGATCGCCAAACGACTGACCGCGGTTCCTGACCGGGCCAACCCGTTGCGCTGGCGCGGCATCGTCGAGGGCGATGGATTTGTCGACATCGTTCCGGTGGATCTGGGCGGCCAGTTCGACCCATCGGAGGGACGCATCGATTACATCGCGCAGCCAAGCCCGGCGATGGAAGCCGCGCGGCGAACGCCAGCGTTTCAGGGTTTCGCGGTATTTTCGCAGGTGCCGTACTGGAAGCTCACGCCTCTTGTGGAAGGCACTTTCGTGGAGCTGATCGATCTGCGCTTCGGTACGCCGGAACAGCCGGAATTCGAGGCCAGCGGGACTATGACCGCTTCCGGCGAGGTGCGTGACGCGCGGTTCACCTTCGGACCGCGTCCCTTCGTAAACCCCGCCGCGCGCCCTATAGAATGAAGCTATATGCGCCTTGTGCTGACGCTGGCTTGCGCCGCGAGCCTTTTCGGGCAGAAACAGCCGTTCGACGTCGCAGACGATGCTGAAGCTGGCGCGCATCAGCGAGCCGGTGCTTTCTCCCGGACGGCAAGCTGGTCGCGTTTACGGTCCAGACGGTCGATCTCGATAAGAACACCAAGCCGAAGCAGATTTACGTGGTTCGCCGAACGGCGGGCTGCCGCAGCCAGATCACGCGCGACGGAACGGATAACGAACGCCCGCGCTGGTCGCCGGATTCGAAGCAGATTTATCTATATTTCGAATCGCGGCGGATCGTCTCAGATCTGGGGCATGAATCCCGACGGCACCAACGCGCGCCAGATCAGCCATCTTTCGACCGAAGCCGGCGGGATCGTGGTTTCGCCGGACGGCAAGAAGATCGTGTTCACCAGCGAAGTTTATCCCGATTGCGGCGCGGACGACGCCTGCAACAAAGCCCAAATCGAAGCCGAGAAGAAGAGCAAAGTCAAGGCTCGGATTTACACCTCGCTGCTGTATCGCCACTGGAACGAGTGGCAGTCGCAAGCGCCGCCAGCACATCTTGGTCGATGAACTACGGACGGAACCGAGACTGAAGGATCTGACGCCGGGGACGCATCAACGCGCCGCCGTTCTCGCTGGGCGGGCCGGACGATTACGCCATTTCGCCGGATTCGAACGAAGTCGCGTTCACCATGAATGTCGACCCGAATCCGGCCACCAGCACGAACTCGGACATTTATACGGTGCCCATCGGCGGCGGCGACGCCGAAGAAAATCACCATCAGTCCGGGCGCCGACGATGCGCCGCTGTATTCGCCGGATGGAAAGTACCTCGCGTTCCGGTCGCAAGCTCGCGCGGGTTATGAGAGCGACCGCTGGCGTCTGATGGTGCTGGAGCGGGCGACGGGCCGCACCACCAATCTTACCGAGAGCCTGGATCGCTGGGTGGAGCAGCATCACGTGGTCGCCCGATTCGACGCGCCTGTTTTTCACGGTGGAAGATCGCGGGCGCACCGGCTTGCAGATGATCCCTGTGACCGGCGGCGGCGTCGCGGACCATCATTTCCGGCAACGTCCAGCCTGGACGATGTGCAGTTCAACTCCGACGGCCGCACCATGATTTACACGGAGCAGAGCGGGTCGCGTCCGACGGAGATTTTTCGGGCGTCTTCGACCGGCGGAACGGGAAGTCGCGCTGACGCATCTGAACGATGCGCTGCTGAACGCGAGCACGCTGACGCCGCTCGAAGAAATTCGAGTGGAGAGCTCGGATAAAGCGCGCGTTCACGCGTTCGTAGTGAAGCCGCCGGATTTTCATGCGTCGCAAAAGTATCCGGTGTCTGTTCCTGATTCACGGCGGCCCGCAGGGCGCCTGGGGCGAGACCTGGAGCTATCGCTGGAACGCGCAGGTGTTCGCTCGGCCGGATACCTGGTGGTCATGCCGAATCCGCGCGGGTCGACCGGATACGGGCAGAAGTTCATCGACGAGATCAACGGCGACTGGGGCGGCAAAGTCTTCGACGACATCATGGCCGTGGTGGATCATGTCGCGGCGCTGCCCTACGCGGATCCCGATCGCATGGCCGCGGCCGGCGGATCGTACGGCGGATACATGATCGATTGGATGCTCGGGCATACCACGCGGTTCAAGGCGATGGTCTCGCACGACGGCGTGTTCGATCTGCGCAGCATGGCGGGCGCGACCGAAGAGCTGTGGTTCCCGCTGTGGGAGTTCAAGGGCATGCCGTGGGACAATCCCGGACCTGTATGCGAAATGGTCGCCCAGCTTTTTCGTGAAGGATTTCAAGACGCCGACGCTGGTGATTCACGGCGAGCTGGATTACCGCGTTCCAGTGGATCAGGGCCTGCAGCTGTTCACGGCGCTGCAGATGCAAAAGGTTCCGTCGAAACTGGTCCTGTTTCCGGACGAAGGCCACTGGGTTCTGAAACCGCAGAACAGCGTTCTGTGGTATCAGCCAGTTCCTCGACTGGATCGGCGAGTGGCTGAAAAAACCGTGAAGAGACGTGACGTATCCTGAAAGGTAATGTCCATTGAGTTTCGGAACGTGTACCTTGCGCCTCTGGCCGGCTTTAGCGCTGTAGCGCCCTCCGGGGCGATCATTGGCGTCATCGGGGAAAAAAGTTCGGGCGTGACGGAGCTGTTGAAGCTCGCAGGCAATGTCGCCCAGCCGACCGAAGGCGAGGTGACGGGTCCGCCGGAGCGGCGCTTTGTCGCGCTGGGAGACACGCTGAATCTTGCCCCGGCCGCCGTGGTTGCGCTCGACCAGGCGCTGGCGACGCAGGACGCGGTGGTGCGCGCGCGCACGCTGACCGCGCTCGATCGATTGCGGCGCTCAGGGTCAACCATTCTGATTGCATCGCATGAAGACCGGCTGCTCGAAGACCTGTGCGACGAAGTATGGTGGCTGGAGGCCGGGCCAGCTCGCGGCCAAGGGCGATCCCAAGGAAACTCTGATCCGGTATCGCCGTCACGTGGCGGAGCGCATCCGAAGCTGGGGAGAAACGATTACGCCGCGCCTGGCGCCATCCGCGCGGCGGGGGAATGGCCGGGCTGAGATTATTTCCGTGGAGACGCTGGGCTCCAAGGGCGAATCCACCATCGTTTTCAAGAGCGGCGAGATGGTCAGCATCCGCGCTACCGTGCGATTTCATGAAGCCGTGGAGAATCCGGTCCTCGGGATGCTGATCCGCACGCAGATCGGCTTTGAAGTTTACGGCACCAATACGGAACTGGAGCGGGTGAAGGTAGGCCCTTGCGCGGCTGGGGAAACGGTGACGGTCGTGTTCGCGTTTCTGTGCGATCTGTGCCCGCACGCGTACACGATCACGCTCGCATCGCACGATCCGGACGGCACGGCGCATGACTGGATGGACGACGCGGTCGCGTTCACGGTCACGGATGAACGCCCCACGGCGGGAGTCGCGAACTTGCGCGCGAAGGTGACGGTGGAGCGGTCGAAGGTCGAAGCGCTTTGACTTAACGGCCCAGATACTGGCCGGTGGTCGCGTCGACGAATACCGACCATTCCGCTGACGAGACAGATTCTCCCCAGAACACACGCCAAGCGGGCTCCGGGAACCGGTTGGTCAGCGTACAGATGAAATTCACTTGCGGCCGGGTCGCGGACTTCCTGAAAAAATCCGCGCTTTTCGAGGTCGCCGTTTCGAGCGCTTCCGGCGTATCGATTCTGAGCGCGGCCACTAGGAACGGCCTCTCCGCGCCCTGGGGCCCGCGCCAGCCGTCTTCGAGTCCGCCAAAAACGCCTTTGTGCAGATTGCCTTCGGATTCGACCGCGGACCAGGTGAAGGATCGCTGGCGCCCCCGGGCTTCCGAAACGTATACAATTTCCCAGGCGCCGGCTTTTCCGTTTTCCGATTTAGGGTTGGGTAGATTGATACTGCGGATGCTGAGCGGCTGGCAATCCGGCGCCCAGGTTCGCGCCGACGGGTACGTCATTTGAAAGGCCTGACGTCCGCTGATCGGCGCTGCGGGCGGTTGGGGCGCTTTGGCCTTGGTTTCGGCCGGCGTGTTATCGGAACAACCGGCCAGCACCAGCAAGGCCAACAGGCAGAAAAGAGGTCTCATCTCTTTACAATGTCGATGTTTCTACAGCGGGGTGTCAACCTTCGAATCGTCTATGCGCTCGCGCGGACCGGGGAGTATAATCGTGTCAGTCGAGGAGCAACCCATGCATTTTTCACGGGGTTTGGGGATTGCGGCCGGCATTATTGCCGCCGCCACGCAACTTGCCGGGCAGGCGAAGCCGCCCATCGGCGGAACTTCGACCGGAACCACATCGCCAGGCATAGGGAGCAGCACGATCTCGCGAGGCCCCCTTGGCGGGACTTCTACCACGGCGCCGGACGATCAACGCCGGCCGATGGTCCTTTCCGGAAAAGTGACGCTGGACGACGGCTCCCCGCCACCAGGACCGGTTACCATCGAGCGCGTTTGCGCCAACGGCCGGCCGCGAGCCGAAGGGTACACCGATTCCAAGGGGCGCTTTTCCATCACGTTAGGGCAGGAAGGCGACGTCATGCCGGATGCCAGCGAATCGCCGACCAAGAGTCAGATGGGCGGGCTTGGCACGCCGGGCGGCGGCGTACGGGAACGAGACCTGCAAACCTGCGATCTGCGCGCGACGATTCCCGGTTTTCGCTCGGAGACGATTTCGCTGTCGGGGCACCGCTATATGGACAATCCCGACGTCGGCACCATGATTCTGCATCGGCTGGCGAATGTCGAAGGATTCACCACCAGCGCGACCCTGGCGATGGCGCCTAAAGATGCGCGCAAGGCGTACGACAAGGGCCTCGAAGACGTAAAGAAAAGCAAGCCGGATGACGCGCAGAAGGAGTTTCAGAAGGCAGTGGATCTATATCCGAAATTCGCCCCTGCCTGGTACGAACTGGGACGCGTTTACGAAAGCCGCGACCACGTCGACAAGGCGCGGGACGCGTATCAGCAAGCCGTGTCGGCAGATCCGAAGTACATCAATCCGTATGAGCGCCTGTACCTGCTCGACGGGCGGGAGGCGAAGTGGCAGCAAGTCGCCGACACTACAGATAAAGTGCTCCATCTGAATCCGTACGATTTTCCGGCCGCCTATTACTACAACGCGGTGGCGAATCTGCAGCTCGGCAACCTCGATCCCGCGGAGAAGAGCGCGCGGGGCGCTGTGAAGCTCGACACAGCCCACACGAATCCGAGGTCGAACTATATCCTCGGGATCATTCTCGCTCAGAAGCAGGATCTGAAAGGCGCGGCCGAGTGCCTGCGCGCCTATCTTCAGCTCGCGCCGGACGCCAAGGATTCGGACAAGGTGAAGCAGCAGCTCGCTGAGATGGAAAAGTCGGCGGAAGCCAAGGCGCAAACGCCCAAATAAAATCAGCGGGCGCGCGGTTTCGATTTTGCTTTCGGAGCCGGCTTAACCCACACGTTGCGGCACGCCGCCAGCATGGCTGGCCGAAGCATTTGTTCATCGGTGACATCCAGGCGAACGTTAGTGGCCCCGCGAACGCCCCAAGCGCCTTTCACCGGCACGAAAGCCTGCTGCTCGGCCAGAACGAATTCCCGTTGTTGGCTGGCGGTTAACTTGACCATCCCCCAGCGCTTATCCGGATAACCCAGCGTGGCGAAAATCTTCCCGCGCACGCGAAAATCGGGATGCGCCTGATGGGAGCCCTCCACCGCTTCCGGCATGCTGAGCGCGATACGCCGGAAATCTTCGGTCGTCATCACCCGCGAGTCTACTACAATTGGGGGCATGCGGCAGTTGGTGCTGATGGCCGCCGTGGCGCTGATGCTTCCCGCGGCCGATCCGCAGTATGAAAGCGCGAAACGCAAGCTGGACGCGATCGAGTCGCGAGAGGTGAAGCGCGGATCCAACGTGACCTTCACTCCGCGTGAGATCAACGCGTGGGCGCGAGTGAAAGTGCCCGAAATTGTGCCCGAAGGCATGCGCGATCCGCGGGTCGAGCTGGGCGAGCAAACCGCAACCGGCTACGCGACGGTCGATTTCCTGAAAATGCGCCAGGCCAAGGGCGAGAGCAGCAACTGGTTCCTGACGAAACTCATTGAAGGCGAGCGGCCGCTGAAAGTTTCCGTGCGGCTGGAATCGGGCGGCGGCCGATGCACCGTGTTTCTTACTCGCGTCGAGATTTCGAATATCGCGGCGAACCAGACGGTGCTCGATTTCCTGGTCAAGACGTTTTTCATGCCGCTGTATCCCGACGCGAAAATCAACGAGCAGTTCGCCCTGGACTACGACATCGACCGCATCGATGTGCGGCCTGCCGGAGCCACGGTCACCATTAAGAAATAGCCGCGCTCGCCCAAATAGCCTGCGGCCACGAAAAGTGGCATGATGGGAACGATGATGTTCGCCGCCGTTTACACCCGTCTGAGGTATATGGAATAGGGAATTACCTAAGTAGTTTCGGCTCTAAAGATCGGCAGACATGGACGATACTCCAGGTAGGGGAGGAAGTTCCCCGAGTTGAATCATGAAGGTAAACGATCCCAATCCCGCCGGGCTAACCTCGACTGATCCGAGTCGAGTGCAGCAGAACCAGCAGGCGGGGCAAAGCTCCCGTTTGGCGGGTGTACAATCCCTCGGTTGAATCGCCAGGTTCATCGGTCGCCACCCCAGGTTCCAATGACGACGTCCATCTGTCGGAGTTAGTACGAAGTTTGCGTTCGCTTGCGGCGGATTCGCCGGAGCGGCAGGCGCGTCTCGAACAGATTGCGCGGTCGTACGCCAACGGCACCTATACGGTGGACGCCGGAGCGACGGCCTCGAAAATCATCGACGATGCGTTCGAATCTTAATCTCGCGCAGAACCCGAATCGGGCAGCTCCGCGGCGCCCTGCTCTCGCCATCTCCGGAGGAGATCGAACGATGCCTGCCCGGCCTGGTCGAAGCGGCGGCTTGTCTGGGGCTGATTCAGCAACAACTGGGATTGGAAGCGCTCGATCCGGGCCTCGGCCGCGAATTGAATGCGCTGAAGAACGATCTGACCGCCGTGAACAAGCTGATCGAGCACGGCGCGGAGTTCTATCGGGGCTGGGCTAAATTATTGGGCTCGGCGACTTCGGGGTACACGCCCAGCGGGCGAAGCGGCTCCGATCTCGGCCGCGGGAACAATGTCGATCCGGGGGTAAAACATGGGCGGCATCTCATCGGCACTATTGAATGCGGCGAACGCGCTGGGCGTATTCGGGCAGACGTTCAACGTCATCGAAAACAATATATCCAACGCGAACACGCCAGGCTACGCCGATCAGAATCCGAGCTTCGATCCTCTGCCGTTTCAGCCGGAGCAGGGACTGGTGGGCGGCGTGGCCGCCGGACCATTGATCAGCTCCCGGGACGAGTATCTGGAACAAGCCGTCCGCACGCAGCAGAATCTGCTCGGAAGCGCGACGCAGAGCGCCGGCGACTTGGGGCAGATTCGAGCCTCTGTTCGATCTGACATCCACCTCGGGAGTCTCCAGCTCGATCAACAATTTTTTCAACAGCTTTTCGCAATTGAGCGTCAACCCGAACGACGCGGTCAGCCGCCAGGCCGTGATTACGGCGGCGAGTCAGGTCGCTCAGAGCATTCAGACACCGCCGCTGGAATCGCGCAGGTTTCCACTAACATCACCAGCCAGACCAGCAGCGTGGTGACCCAGATCAACCAACTGGCGGGCCAGATCGCGGGGCTGAACCAAAGTTATCAGTCGAACTCCGCGGCCACCGCAGACGCGGGTCTGGATGCGCAGATGCATTCGGCGCTGGAGAATCTCTCGCAGCTCACCGATATTTCAGTCATCAAGGCCAGTACCGGCGCCTATGACGTGACCATCGGGGGCCAGACGCCGTTGGTACTGGGCTCGACGCAATTCGCAATTTCGGCCGGCAATACGTCGAACCAGACCACGATCCTCGATTCGCAGGGCAACGATATTACCTCCCAGATCAGCCAGGGCCAACTCGGCGCGCTGATCGCGGAGAAAAACACCACGCTGCCGGGCTACATGTCCAGCCTGAATACGCTGGCGCAATCGTTCGCCGACTCGGTCAACGGGCAATTGGCGCAAGGCGTGGATGAGAACGGAAACGCGCCCACCACCCCGCTGTTCAGTTACGATCATGGCTTCCGATGCCGCGTCGACCATCACGGTAAACAACCTGACGCCCGATCAGATCGCAGCGGCCTCGGCCGGCGCGCCTGGTGGAAACGGCAACGCCGTCGCGATCGCGCAACTGGCAACACTCGCCGCAGATCAACGGCTTCACGTTCACGCAGTATTACGGCAATCTGGGTCGCCCAGATCGGCAATGACATCGCGGGCGCGACGGCCGATCAGCAGCAGGCGCAGGACCAGTTGTCGCAAGCGCAAGCCGAGCGCACGCAGGTGAGCGGCGTCTCGCTGAATGACGAAGCCGCCAAGCTGCTGCAGTATCCAGCAGGCATATCAGGCTGTCGGAAAGCTGGTAGGCATCATCTCCAACCTCACCACGACGCTTATGGATATGGTGCCAGTGTCATGATCTCGCCTCTTAACTTCCACCTATCAGGAATTCGTCAACAACGTCGACCATGTGACGCAGCGGATCAACACGGACCAGCTCGACATTTCGAGCGGCGTGACGATGCGCAACGTTGTCCGACAATCCGGACCAGGTTTCCGTCGCTGCTGCAGGCGCGCGCGGCGTTGTCGGCTTCGCAGCAGATTACTTCCAACCTGGGCGGCATCAAGACCGAAGTGGATACCGGCGAGCAATCGCTCGAAAGCGCGGTGCAGCTTCTCGATCAGGTGCAGACGCTCGGCGCGGAAGGCTCGACCGGAACCCAGACCGCCGTCGACCCGGGCCTCGCTGGCGCAACAGCTTCAGTCCATCCAGCAGCAGATGGTGAGCCTGGCCAATACCAACATCAACGGGCGTTACATTTTTTCCGGAGACACCGACCAGACCGCTCCTTACACCTTCGACCCGACGCAAAACGATCCGGTGAGCGCTTATCAGGGCGCCGCGTCGACGCGAGTCGCGATGGCTCCCGACGGGACAACGTTTCCGCTGGCGCTAACCGCGCAGCAGATTTTCGATTCCAGCGACCCCGCCACCAACGCGTTCACTGCGATCAACGGCCTGGTGACGGCGCTGAACAACAACGATCAGGCCGGCGATTCAGACCGCGGTAAACGGGCTTTCGAGCAGTTTCCCAGTATCTCAACCAGCAATTGGCGTTTTACGGAAACACGCAAGATAATGTGACGGACGCTACGAACGCGGCGGAGTCGCAGCAGATTGAGTATCAGTCCCAGATCAGCAGCCTTCAGGACACGGACATGACGTCCACGATCCTCGACATGACGCAATCCCAGACGCAGATGCAGGCGGCGCTGAGTTCAGAAGGACAGATCCCGCGAACCACTCTGTTCGATTTTCTCGGCTGACGCTCACTAAATATTATCGATATTCCATGGGTCAGTGACCAAATCCGATCTGCTCCGCCAGCTTCATCAGGGTCCGCGCCTTTTGATCCTGCCGAACGCGTGGGACGCAGCCAGCGCGCGCATCTTCGAACGAACCGGATTTCCGGCTCTCGCCACCACCAGCGCGGGAATCGCCTTCGCCCTCGGCTATCCCGACGGCGAGCGCATACCGCGGGACGAAATGCTCGCCGTCGTGGCGCGCATCGCCCGAGCCGTGAAAATTCCCGTGACCGCCGACGTCGAAGCCGGCTATCACGACGCTGTGGCCACCGCGCGGGGAGTATGGGCATCCGGCGCGGTCGGCATGAATCTTGAAGACACGGTCGACGGCGAATTGATCGACCTGTCGACAGTGGTCCGCGCGGTTCGCGAAGCTGTGCCCGGCATGGTGATCAACGCGCGCACCGACATTTTTCTGAACGCGATCGGCGAAGAGGCCACGCGGTTCGATCGCGCCGTCGAGCGGCTGAATACCTATCGTGATGCCGGGGCCGACTGTCTGTTCGCTCCCGGCGTACGCGATCGCGACACCATCGCCCGCCTGGTTGGCGCGGTGCGTGGTCCTTTGAACATTCTCGCGGTAGCGGGTTCACCGCCGCTTGCCGATCTGGAAAACTCGGCGTCGCGCGCGTCAGCGTCGGCTCCGGACCCATGCGCGCGACCCTCGGCCTGGTCGATCGTATCGCCCGCGAATTGCACGATCACGGCACCTACAGCGCCATGACCGACGGATCGATTCCCTACGCCGACGTCAACAAATTACTCGAGTGACTTTATATAATTTTCCAGCCAACCCAGCGCCTCTTCCTGAGTCGAAAACGCCCCGTCCGCCTGCGCCTCGTAAGCGGCGCGCGTCACTTCGCCGATGTGCTCGCCGGAGCGTCCGTTGAAATACGGCAGCACGTGCCGGCCCAGAATCAGGGGAGCCTGCGGCCTCTCGCGAACCGATTGCGCCGCCGCCATGTCGCGAAGCCGTGCCGCCGATTCGGGCAGTCCCGGCGGCATCGGCGGACGGCCAGAAGCATCCGCCTCGATCAGCCGGATCAGTTGCGCAATGCTCGCCGGCGCCAGACGCACTGCCAGCCGTCTTGCCGCGCGCGCGGTCACATCCATTCCGATGCTGGCGTGCGCGAGGTGATGCTCCACCAAAGGGACCACCTGTTCCACGATCGCGCTCTTGATCCCGATTCTTTCGAGAAACCGCCGCGCCAGCGGACCGCCCGCGGCTTCGTGTCCGTAGGCCGTCCAGCGCAGCCGTCCATCTTTTTCGCGAAGCTCGGTGGTGTCGGCCTTGGCGAAGTCGTGCGACAACGCGGCAAACAACAGCACCGCGCGATCGTCGGCTTCAAGCTCGTCGCGCTCCGCGATCAGCGCCGCCGCGTCGACCACGTGCATGGTGTGTATGCCCACATTGCCTTCGGGATGCCACTCCGGTTCTTGCGGAACGCCGCGTAACCGATCCACTTCCGGGAAATGCCCGATCCATCCTGACGCGGTCAGATATTCGATCATTCTTCCCGGCCGTGTGGCCTTCACCGCCCACTTCATGAACTCTTCGGCGACCCGTTCCTTCGGCAGCGTCGAATATTTGATCCGCGATCGACCGGCACATCTCCGCGGTCACCGGATCTAGCGCCATGTCGAACCGGCAGGCAAACTGCATCCCGCGCAGCACGCGCAGCGGATCTTCGGAAAATGCCGCGCTGGTGGCCCGTAGCACTCGATTTTCCAGATCCTCGCGCCCGTCGAAAAAATCGAGCACGCGTCCTTCGATCCAATCGTAGGCGAGCGAATTGATCGTGAAATCGCGCCGGCTGGCCGCTTCGCGCGGAGTGATTCCAGGGTCGAACGTCGTCAAGAAATCGCGATGGCCGAGCCCGATCTTGTTATCCCGCCGCGGCACGCTGAAATCGCACGGCGCACCGTCCGACGACGTAAACTTCACGACGCCGAACGCCTTCCCCACCAGGTCGATGCGTCCGTGCGGCGTCAGAAATTCGGCCAGACGATCGTAGGTGATCCCGTAGACCTCGATATCGATGTCCTTGGGCTCGAGGCCGAGCAGCGCATCGCGCACCGCGCCGCCCACCACCAGCGCGCGAAATCCAGCCGCGTGCAGCTCACGCACAATACGGTCGAGCGAAGGCGCGAGCAGAATCACGTCAATCGGTCGGCCGCTTGGCGCTCTCGTTTCCGTTGAGGAACCGGTCGAACCAATAGCACTGCCAGTTCAGGCTCTCCACCAGGTGCTTGGGCTCGCCCGTACGCGTCAGGTTATGATTCTCGCGCGGAAAGAATACGATCTCGGAGGTCACGTGATACCGTTGCAGCGCGCGAAACCACTGCTCGCCCTGTTCGATCGGGACCCGATAATCGTTATCGGAATGCAGCACCAGCGTGGGCGTTTTCACGTTCGCGACATAGCGCAGCGGCGAATATTTCCAATACTCGTCGAAATTGTGGAAAATATCGCCGCCGAAATCGCGCTCATGCCCGTAGGCGCCATCGCGCGTGCCGTCATCACTTATGAAATTCGAGATGCTGCGCAGTGTAATCGCGGCCTTGAACATGTTCGTCTGCGTGACGATCCAGTTCGTCATGAAGCCGCCATACGAGCCGCCGGTGACTCCCAATCGGTCGCGATCGATCCACGCGTTTCGCTTCAGGACTTCCTGTACGCCGGTCATGATATCGGTGTACGCCTTTCCGCCCCACTCCATCGCGACCGCGCGCTGAAATTTTCGGCCGTAGCCCGTAGACCCGCGCGGATTGCAGAAAAACACCGCCCATCCGCGCGCCGCGTAGACCTGAAATTCGTGATACCAGTCGACTCCATACTGCCCCGCCGGCCCGCCATGAATGCTCAGCACCATCGGATATTTTTTCGATGGATCGAAGCCGATCGGCTTTACCAGGAACCCGTCGATATCGAACCCGTCCGCGGCTTTGTATGGCACCCGCTCGACTTTCGCGAGCTCCAGCTTCCCCCACAGATCCGAATTCAAATGCGTCACCTGGCGTTCCTGGCCGCCGTCGCGAACATAAATATCGTCGAGATGCTCGAAATCGTTGGCGATATAGACCATCTTGCCGCTATCGTCCTTCGCGCTCTCCGGCGGCAAAGCTAAACCATGCACGTTGCGCGGACCGGACGTCAGCGCCTTCACCGCGCCGCTCGAAACATCCATTCGAAACAGATGCGTTTCGCCCTTGACTCCGGAGTCGAAGTAGATCGCATTTCCATGCTCGGCCCACGCCATCTCGCCGGCCAGCATGTCGAAATTCTTCGCGATCTCCACCGCTTTTCCGCCCTCAGACGGAGCCAGATAAATATTGGGAGCGTCCTCTTCATCCGCCGCGCCCAGAAACGCGATGCGCTTTCCGTCGGGTGACCACCGCGGACTACGGTCCGGTCCCGCATGATCCGAAATTTTGGTCAGCGCGCCGCCGTCCGCCGAAATGACAAACACATCGGTGTTCCGGTCGCCGTCGAACTCGTGCCCGGTGCGATTCGAAACGAAGGCGATGCGCGACGAATCGGGAGACCAGCGCGGGTCCGTGATCGTTCCAGTCCTCGCCGTCGGTGATCTGCTTCGCCGCGCCAGTCCTCGCATCCACTACCACCACGTGCGACCGTTTTTCGTCGAACCAGCCCGTGTCGTTAAATTTGTAATTGCTATGCGTATAGTGGCGAACGTCGCTGTTCTTGTTCTGCGGCGGGCCGGTGCGCGTCAAGCACACGAATCGTTTCGAATCCGGTGACCATTCGAAGTTCGACGCCGCCGTTTTCAAGCGTCGTCACGCGCCGCGCCTCGCCGCCGTTCCGTGACAGGACCCAGATCTGCGGACGCCCGCCTTGCCCGTCGCGATTCGAAAGAAACGCCACGAATCGTCCATCCGGCGACCAACGCGGCGAGTTCGACGAAATCGATTCGCCGCTATACGGCACTGCGGGATGGCTGCCATCGAGCGCCGCAAGCCAAATACGCGACATGCGCCGGTTGGCTTTCTGGTCAACCGTGGTCACCGTATAAGCGACCCATTTCCCGTCGGACGAAACTTGCGGATCGTTTACGGATTCAAACGCAAAGTAATCTTCGGCGGTGACTCCGCGCCGTTGGGCGAACGCCAGGCACGCAAGGACAAGAAGCAGCACGATTCTTCGCATATGAGAATCATATCCGATTGCCGCGGCATAGCCTAGGGCGCGCCGGATCAACCCATCGCCCGCGCCTTCTGAACGCCGTGGGAGAAATCGTACGTGATTTCATCCACGTAGCACCATCCCCAGTTCTCACCCGGCTCGATGGACCGGATAATCGGATGCTCCGTCGCGTGGAAATGCTTAGTAGCGTGCTTGTTCTTCGACGAATCGCAACAGCCCACGTTCCCGCAAATCAGGCACAGCCGCAGATGAACCCACGTATCTCCCATCTTCACGCATTCCTCACACACGTGCACAGCGGGCTTCAGATCGCTGGCTTCTTTCAGATGCTCACAGCCTCTCACGATTTCCTCCTCATTTATTCGGCCAGAACTTTGTGAACCAACTGGATCGCGATCGACCCTTCGCCCACCGCCGACGCGACCCGCTTCACGCTGCCGGACCGTACGTCTCCGACCGCGAATACTCTGGGCAAGCTCGTTTCCAGCAAGTATGGATTGCGCCGCAGCGGCCATTTCGCCGCTCCCAGATCTTCGGCTGGAGGTCGCTGCCGGTCTTGATGAAATGATTGTCGTCGAGCGCGACGCAGCCGTTCAGCCAGTCCGTGTTGGGGCTCGCGCCCGTCATCAGGAACACATGGCGAATGTCGCGCACTTCGCTCAACCCCGTCTGCGACTTCCGCCAGCGGATCCGCTCCAGGTGCTCATCGCCTTCAAGCGCCTCAATCTGCGTGAATGGCCGGAGCGTGATGGTCGGGCACTCCTCAATTCGCCGGATCAAGTAACGCGACATGCTGTCGGCAAGTCCCGGTCCACGGACCAGCAGATGGACGTGCTTGCGCGTGCATGGAGAGAAAGACCGCCGCCTGTCCGGCGGAATTCCCGCCGCCGACAATGGCAATCTCTTCGTCCTTGCAGAATTGAGCTTCGATGAATCCAGCTCCGTAGTAAACTCCGCTGCCTTCGAATTTCGCGAGATTCGGAAGCGGCAATCTGCGATACTCGGCTCCAGTTGCGACGACGATGGCATTCCCTTCCACCACGCCACCGTCCGCCAATTCGATCGCGAAGGGCTGGTGCGCGCATTTCAAGACTGGCCGCGACGCGCGCGATCGCTACGTTGGCGCCGAATTTCTGCGCCTGGATGAACGCCCGCCCGCTCCAGTTCCTGGCCCGTCATGCCGGTGGGAAATCCCAGGTAATTCTCGATCCGTGAGCTGGATCCAGCCTGCCCGCCCGGAGCGCTGCTTTCGAGCACCATCACGTTCAGCCCCTCCGACGCCGCGTACACGGCCGCCGCGAGCCCCGCGGGCCCGCGCCCACGACGATCAGATCGTGAACCGAGGTATCGTCGATTCCGCTATTGAATCCCAGGCAATTCGCCGCCTCCGCGTTCGTCGGATTTCGCAGAACCGTTTCGCCGCAAATCAGCACCGGCACATCCGTGACTTTAATGGCGAAATGATCCAGCAGGTCTTGCATCCCTTCGGCCCGCTCCACATCGACATACGCGTGCGGATGCCCGTTGCGCGTCAGGAACGCTCTTAATCGCAAAGTTCCCGCCGAGTGGCTCGATCCGACCAGCACCACTCCGCCCAGGCTGTTGGTAATCAAATAGGAGCGCCGCAGAACAAAAGCCCGCAGGAATATCTCGCTCAGTTCGGGATCGGTTTGAACGATCTGCCCGAGAGCCGGACCGGTCGAACTCCAGGATTTCGCTCGCCACCGGCGTTCGCCCGCGAACCAGCGCGTTGCGGCCCAAGCAGCACATCCAATTCGCCCGTGAATTCGCCCGGCTCATGCGTGACGATCGGAATCTCCACGCCCCCGGTCGGGCTGACGATCTCAATGCTGCCTTCAATCAACACGAAGAAATGCTTGACGGACGAACCCACCTCGATCAAAATCTCGCCCGGCGCAGTCCTTCGCCGCCTCCCAAACGCAGCCAAGCGCTCAATCTGCGCGGAATCCAATCTTGGGAAACGTCTGGTGACGGCTATCGTCGAGCTGCGGCATAGCGGCCTCTGTTGGACAGGATACAGGTTTTGAGAGGAATTACGGAGCGGCCGTTTCGCGCCAATACGGAGGCAGTCCCGGCTTTGTGTCTCTGAGAATCTCCACAATCGACCGCCGATCCTCGCGCGTAAGCCGCGCGAACACCTGCCGCTGGTCTTTCCCCGTCAGCACGTCGTAAAGACGCTGATAGACCCGCTCCCGCACCGTGTCCGGAAGCGCATCGAATTGCGCGCTGTACACCATGTAGCTCAGCGGATACTTGAACAACCGCGTTTGAAGATCGAAGTCCCGCAAAGAACGTCCTTGCTTGTCCCGCGGCCCGCGCTCGGGCAAAGGTCTTGGTGAAGGTCGAGACGCCCTGGATCGGCTCGCGCAGCGGAGCTTCCTCCGCAAATAGCATGTAGGTCACCAGCCGTCGATATCGGAGCGAAGCTGAGCCGGATCCGTCTCCGGCATGCGGGCCTCCCATCCGACGCGAGTCATCAGGTTCGCCATTTGCGTCTCATGCTCAAACGTCATCAGCGCGATAATGTCGCTGACCGGCGTCAGATATCCCGGCGGATTGAACATTTCGGCCAACGAAGTCAGGTTCTGCTTCCCGTCCGTATCCAGCGTCTCAGGATCGGCCGGATCCGGCGCCACTGCGTTCGCCCGATCCTGTTGTTCGCCATGAACGGCATTGACATACCAGCCGCCCCAGCGATCCGCGAAGGCCGTGCGATGGTCCGTGATGATCGCGCCTTCGCGATATGGCGAACCCGACGCGCTCGGAAAAACGGAGCCGATAAACATCCCCGGAACGCCACCGGTCGCCGCGCCCTGATGGCATTTCAGACAGACCTCGCCGCGCGCGAACACCGGCTCCCCCGATGCCTGAGTCTTGAGCGTATAGAAAATCGTGCCTTGTTTCGGATCGCTCGCCGCCAGCTCGATTCCGTCGCCCCCGCGCACCCATCCAACAGCCACATCGTCGCCGAAATAAATCGCCCGCGGATTCCGAGGCGAAATCTTGGGAGCCTGAAAACTGGTCTTAGAAAACACCAGCGCTTGCGTATCGGTACGGATGCCCAGGTGTTCCAGGACGCTCGGCAGATACCCCAGCGCGTCCGCGACGCGATTCAAGCTTGATTTTTCCGCTCTGGATATCGCGGATCAGCCGCGCCACCCGATCCTCGGTAGGAGCCTCAAAGTAGCGGATCGCCGGATGCGAGATGGAAAGATCGTTGAGGTAGATTTGCGCGCACGCAGTTCCAGCCAACAGAATCGAGCCGGAAATCAGCAACCGCTTTGCCCGCGTCATGACAATCAAAAAGGGCACCCAATTTAACGGGCGCCCTTCGGTAAATCTTCAAGAAAAAGCGTTCTACTGCTGGCCGCCCGGGAAGAACCGTCCGGCCGGTACATCGGGCCGGTACAGGGCTTCCTTCATTCCGAGCGAAATCGCAAACTTATCCAGCATGTCCTTTTCCGCCTGCTCTTCCTTCGTGAGCGGGCGATCGTAGACGCTGGCCCTGGATGCCACCACGCATTGATCGGAGCGGCAGTTGTGCGAGTTCGGCGATCCTAGCTTCTCAAGCAGGGCCACCGCGTCCGGATGCGGCTGGCCGAATCGCGTCGGACCGTTTGCCATGTCGGCGACCGAATCCCCAGCCTTGCTCTTTACGTCGATCTTGGCGCCTTTGCTCATCAGGTAATTGATCATGTCGGCGTTGCCCAGATAGGCCGCGCCATGCAGTGCCGTGTAACCGCGATTGTCCATCGGCATTCACATCGTCGCCGAGCTCGACGCAATACTTCACGGCGTCGACCAGCGGCACGGGAGCATTCACGCTCCAGTTCGCCGCCCAGCCGATTCCAGCCGCCGCGTGCAGCGGCGTATCGCCGGCCTTGGTGGCGATCTTGGGATCCGCGCCATGCTCCACCAGCAGTTTCATTGCGGCCGTATCGCTCGACTGCGCGGCGCGCCAGAACGGCGTCGCACCAGCCGGATCCACCCAGGTGTAATCGTTAGTGAACGACCGGAACCAGACCTTGTCGGCGATCGGAGCGTTCACATCCGCTCCCTTGTCGATCAGAGCCTTCATCAGATCCAGATATCCGACCTTCTCCTGCTCGGTGGTCGGCTGCGGGAACCACGCATGCGGCGCCCACTGAACGTCGATCACTCCGTACAGCGCGGTGATCCCGGAAACCGTGGCCGGCTTCGGATCTGCTCCATGCTGCAAAAGATACATCGCCATGTCGAGGTGGCCATTCGTGATCGCCATTACCAGGGGGGTGAACTTATCGCCGCTCAGTTCGTTGATATCGGCCCCGCCCTCAACCAGAGCGCGCACCGCGTCCATATGTCCTTCGCGAGCCGCATACAAGCAGCGCAGTCATACCGCCGGTGAACTCAGGACCCACCCGGCGCGGAGCGCGAAACGCCACGTCGCCCGCTCTCGCCTTCGGCTTGGCAACCAGATACTCGCCATCTCTTCAGCCCCAGTGAGTGCGCGAACAGATCCAGGTCCGCCTTCGCTGCGTCATTCGCGCTTCTTGGCCGCAGCCGTCGCAGCCGCGGCATCAGCGGCTTCATCAGCCTTGTCCTGCGCTTCGGCGGAACTTACCTGCCCGCGCCCCCCGCGTCCACGTGCGCGACCGCCCGCTTCCGTCGCCGCCGCTTGTGGCGCAGCAGCCGCTCCTCTGCCACCCGCGCCAGGGCGATCCTCGACGATGTTTCCGTCCTGATCGAACCGAACCCGAGTCACGGGATTCACTTTGGTCGTGATGTTGGCATCAGCCTTGTGTGCAAGCAGAACTTTGACCACCGCATCGCGATTCAGCGCTGCTGCGAACATCAAAGCCGTCTGCCCGTGAACGCTTTCCTTCGCGTTGACATCCGCGCCATGGTCCAGCAGCGCTTTCACCGCATCCGCGCTGCCGGATGCCGATGCCGTCATCAACGCAGTCGTACCATTGGCCTTCACCGAATTGGCGTCCGCGCCCGATTTCAGCAACAGATCGATCATGGTTGCGCTGCCGTTCGTGCACGCCATGAACAGCGGTGTGATCGCGCCTTCGCGCGTTTCCACTTTCACGTTGGCCCCGCCCGCGATCAGCATCTTCGCCATTTCCAGGTCGTCGCGGAACGCAGCCCAGTGTAGCGCCGTAGTGCCGTCGCCCTGTGACGCATCAACGTCGACGCGCTGTTTCAGCAGGGAGCGGACCGTTTCCGTGTTGCCCTGCATCGCCGCTTCCGAAAGCCTCGTATCGCCGGCCGCCGAAACCAGCGCTGCCATGCAAAGTCCGCCAATCAAGCTCTTCACGAACATGTCTGGTTTCTCCTTCCTAGATGGCGATTTCGCCGTTGCTGTCGCCGAACGTTTCGATGTTCATGCCCAGTTTGTGCGCCATGGTGACAAGAATGTTCGCCATCGGCGTGCCGTCCTTGCAACGGATATGCTGCCCGCCCTGGACCTTTCCGTTGGCATGTCCCGGCCAGGAAGATCGGGACCCGCTTGTGGTTGTGGACATTCGAATCGCCCAGCGGGCTGCCGTACATCACCAGCGAATGATCCAGCAGGCTGCCGTCACCGTCCGGCGTGTTCTTCAGCTTGTTCAGGAAGTACGGGATCATGCTGACGTGATACCGGTTCAACCGCGCGAACTCTTCCACGCGAACCGGAGCTTCGCCATGATGCGAGCAGTTATGGAACGGAGTCTTCACGCCGCTCTCCGGCCACACGCGGCCGCTGACGTCGCGGCTCATCTTGAATGCCGATACGCGCGTGGTTTCCGTCATGAACGCCAAAGCCTGAAGGTCGAACATCAGCTTCACGTGCTCGACGTAATCGTCCGGAACCCCCAGCGGAGCCGCCGGCAGCGCTCTCGCCGCGCCGCTCGCGTTGTACTTTTCGATTCTCTCGATGCGCCGTTCGATCTCGCGAACGTCGTCCAGATACGCGGTCAGCCGGCTGCGGTCGGCGGGCCCGAGATTCTTCTGAAGCCGGGCCACATCGCGCGAAATCCAGTCGAGAATGCTGCGGTTCACCTTCTGCCGAGCCGCGCGCTCTTCCGGAGTGCCGCCCTCGCCGAACAGATTCTCGAACGCCATGCGCGGATCGAGCGTCATCGGCAGCGGCTGCGTCTTCGACGCCCAACTGATCGTGTCGGCGTACACGCAGGCATAACCGTAGTCGCAGGCGCCCGATGCGTCCACCATCTCGATGCAGAGCTGAATCGACGGCAGCGGCGTATCCTGGCCGAACTGCTGCGCGTATAGCTGGTCGATCGAAGTGCCGCACTCGTAGTCCGAACCTTCCGTCATCTTCGGATGCGCGGCCGTGAGATACACCGCGCTCGACCGGAAGTGATCGGCGCCCTCTTCGGCCGCGGCCCATGCGGTCGCCGGATGCAGGTCTGTGTCGCTGACGATGGTCACGTATTCGCGGAAGTCCTTTAACGGCTCCAGACTGAGGCTCCAGTCGAAGTCGCGGCCTTCCTTGGCCGGCGCCCAGAAATTCTTAGCGGTGCCTTCCGCCGTGCTACCGGCGGCTCCATGCACCATCTCGATGCAAGCCAGACGGGTCTTGGGATTCGCCGCGGTCTTGGCAATCGGTGTCTGCGCAGGCACCATCGAATCCAGAAACGGCAGCGCCATTGAAACTCCCATGCCGCGAAGAACCGTGCGCCGGGAAATATGCTTCTTGCTGATGTACGACATCGACCTGATCTCCTTCAAACCCGTGATTTTGAACTTGAAAATCTTTCCAACTTGAATCTCAACAGAAACCCTTAATGATTATTCGGCGCCCCGACTACTTCGGTCGGCTCCGCGTCTTCCGCCCGTCGCATCTGGAACGGCATGCTCTTTACGATACCTAAAATGAACGAAGAAAAGTGGTTGTCGTTCTTGGCGGCGTCCTTCACTACGGCCCTTACAAACGGCTCATCGCGATAATCGATAATCCGCCCCAGCCCGTACGCCATCATATTCTCGGCGAACGTCGTCACATACGAATCCGAGTGCCGCAGAATCGCTTCGCGCAGGCTCACCGGACCATCCAGCTTCGATCCGTCGAACATTTTGCCCGTAGGGTCGATCGGGAAGCCGCTGTCGTTGGTGCGCCACACGCCCACCGCATCGAAATTCTCCAGCGTGAACCCGATCGGATCCATCATCTGGTGGCAGGACTTGCAAGGCTCGTTAGTCCGATGCTCCTGCATGCGTTCGCGCACCGATAACGGCTTGGCTACGTGCCCGGTTCGCAAGTCCGCGTTTTCTGGCAGCGGCGGAACGTTCGGAGGCGGAGGAGGCGGCGGCGTTCCCAACAGAACTTCCATCACATAGGCCCCGCGCAACACCGGCTTGGTGCGGATCGCCGTCGAAGTCAGCATCAACACGCTCGCCTGTCCCAGGATTCCGAAGCGGTTCGGATCGGTCAGCGTCACCTTGCGGAAACGCTCGCCGAGAACATTTGGGATTCCATAATGACGAGCCAGCCGCTCGTCAACAAAAGTATAATTCGCCGTCAACAGGTCGCGAATATCGCGATCCTCCTTCACGATGCTGTCAAACAAAAGCTCCGTCTCGCGCGTGGCCGAGGTGGTCAAGCTCTTGTCGAAATTCGGAAAGATGAACAGATCCGGATTCCACGATTTGAGATCGTGAAGGTGCAGCCACTCCACCGCGAAGTTCTGCGTGATGGCTTCCGACTTCGGATCCAGCAGCATCCGCTTGACCTGCTTTTCGAGCATTCCCGGCTCGCGCAATTTGCCCTGGCTCGCAACCGTGATCAGTTGGTCGTCCGGAGAACTGCTCCACAGGAAGTAAGACAAACGCGAAGCCAACTCCAAGTCGCTGATCCTGTAATTGGATCCAGGAGCAACTGTCGCCGGAACATGCTCGAACCGGAATACAAACTCCGGATTCGCGATCATCGCCTGAATCGCCGTGCGGATCCCTGAGTCGAAATTGCCCGGATGTTTCTCGTCTCCGTTCCGCCCTTCCTGATAGAACGTCAACAGGCCTTCCAGGTCGTTCGGAGTTACCGGCCGGCGATACGCCTGCCGCGCCAGCGTACCCAGAATCTGCTTAGCACAGGCAACTTCGTCGTCGCCGGTCGGGCGGCACGAGAAGATCTTGCGCCGGCTGGGAGTGTCGGAAACACCGGCGACTTGCGTCGGCCCAGTGATGCTCAGCTCATGCAGGTGCGGAGGGGTGGTCACGCCGGGAACGGTGCCCGCGCTCACGTCCACCAGACTCTGATCAAACTGCCGGTATTCGTCCTCAATCGGCCCATCGAACTTGCTGATGAACGCCGCCGAAACCTTGTGCGGACCCGCGCGAACTTTCACCGGCGGAGTCTTGATCCCGTCCTTGGCAAGCGTGATCCGCGGATCGATGTCGATCAGCGCCACGCGCGCCCCGTCGATCGCGACTTCAATCTGCTGCCCCGGCCCTTGATTCAATCCAAACAATGGACCGGTCGGAGAATAGTAGAAGCCCAACTTGAAAGTGTACTCGCCGTCGGCCGGAAAATCGTGGTTCACCACCGTGCCGCCGCGAGTTCCGAAGGGCGTGCCGTCGATGTGGCGCGTTTGATTCAGCACGCGCGGAATCGAATAGGTGGTCGTGAGCGCAAGCGCATCCGGATCGCCAACCGCTTCCCGGCTGATCTTGCCAGCCGCGCGCATGTATCCTTCCATCAGCGCCGGCGAAACCGAGAGCACGTCCGCCATGTTGTCGAACCCGTGGCTCATGTCGTCTGCAGGCAGCATCGACGATACGTCCACATCGACCGCCAGCAGATCGCGGATCGATTCGCGTATTCAGTCCGATTCAGACGGTGTAGCGCCGTCCTGCCCGGATTCGGATGCGCGAAAGCGACCTGATCGATTCCCGCCTGCAGCGTAGTTACGAAAGTCTTCTGCGCAGCCGCATTCGGCCGCGGCATCCCCGCAGGAGGCATCATGCCCGCCTGCAGCATGCGGATGACTTTTTCGGCTAATTCCGCAGTCTGGTCGGGATGCGCAACATCCAACTTCGTCATGGTGATGCCGCCCGACTTCAATTTGTCGTTATGGCATCCGGCGCAGTTCTGATTCAGAAACGCCCGCTGCGGTGAGACGGCTCCGGAGGGACTGGCAGTCTGCCCGAAAACTGCCGCGGCGAACAAAGCCACTAACCCGCCCGAGTACAGAATTCCTCTCATCAAGCTCTCCTCAAAACCAACTAAAGCCTACAACTTAGCCACGCACAGCTACACCTCGCCCGGGAGAACCCAGGCATATCCGCCTGAAGTATAGAAGCACAAAAGAAACATGTCAAGGGTCTGCGCAACGTAATGTGCGAGTTTTCTATATTTTGCCGCACCGTACTCGTACTGCGACCGCCTCTCCTGTCACTGCAGTTTCAATCTCTCCTGCGACTGCAGGTTCAATAAGGATCGGCTGTCTTAGAAAAGACTTCGCGAAAAAGGGCAGCGGTTACTACCGTCCGCATAGGTTTTTTTCGTCGCCGCCGACGTGCTTTCATTTCCAACTCTAGCTTCCCTATTGCGCGGCCGCCTTCGCGGGACCCAGCAATTGGTGGATCTGGTTGACTGCGTAGTCGACTTTCATGTCGAAAATCCTCTTCCCCAACTCGGCCGTCGACTGCCGGGCGTCGCCCTGAATGCCATTGTTCATACGCGGGGGCGCATTCGGATCGCTCTGCCGTCCACGACCACCGCCGCGGCCCGATCCACCTGCCGCGTCGCCGCCTCGTCCGCGACCAGCCCCGCGGGTCGCCGGATCGCCTAGCTGCAGTCGCGATCAAATCCTTTCGAATCCATCCTTTATCGGCACCGAGATAGATCATTTCCGAAGTATCCGGGATGCCCGCGTGCGAGCTGTAGGGATATCCGTTCGCTTCCAGCCATTTGTCGAAATCATCGTTCGCTTTCGCATATACTTCGTCGCAGAACACCACGTGAATGCCCTGGGACGAATACTTCTCGTCGAGTTTCTTCGCGACCTCGCCTAATTGCGCTTGGCCCCCGCCGTGATCCCCCATCAGGACCACATTCTTGAAGCCCGTTTTGATCAGCTCCTCGGCAACCCGCTCATTAATGGCCGCAAACAGCTCGTTGGTCAGCCCGATCGTGCCCGGCAGAGTAGCGCTGGCGTTATTCGGGGAAAATGGCAGCACCGGAGCCGCGATGGCGTTTCCCAACTTGTGTGCGATGGCGATCACCGTCGCCTGCGCCATCAGCGTATGCCCGCCGTTGACGTTCTGCGGGCCGCGCTGCTCTGTGCCGCCGTTATAAACCAGCGCAGTAGTTTTGCCGGCCGCCATGGCCGCCTTAACTTCCGGCCAAGTCATCATCCCGAAATCGACCAAATCCGTATTGTTCTGCGCAAATCCGCTACCCGGCGGCAATCGCCAGCAAGCCGACGGTCGGCATGAAAGAACGCATAGAAAACTCCTTTGAAATCCCCGCCGTGGAAGGATAGCATTGCACCCCTTTCAAGACAAGTGGCCGAGCAATCTAATGAGCCCATAAAAAATGTTCGACCTCGTTCCTGGAACTTGTTAGGATGTACCATTACACGCAGCACGATTCCTATGGCCACACCGATAAAAGCAGCGTCAACAACAGCGTCTCAAACCCAATGGACCCCATCGGGTTTCCTGGTCTGGTGGCCGGCCATCGTCATGATGCTCGGCACCCTGCTGAGCTACCTGGACCGTCAGGTCCTTGCGCTTCTTTCCCCGATGATTCTGGCCGACACGCATCTGAGCGCGCTGCAATTTACCGAAACCATCAGCGCATTCAGCTACGCATACATGGTCGCGACGCTGATCTGGGGATCGGTGCTCGACCGGATCGGCCTCCGGCTCGGCATGCTGATCTCGATCGCGATCTGGACGGTATCGAGCGCCAGCCACTCCCTGGTTTCGACGTTCATGGGCTTTGCCGTCGCTCGTCTGGTGCTGGGAATCGGCGAAGGCGCGATGTTCCCGGGCGGTTTCCGGACCGCCATGGATTCGCTACCGCCGGTGAAGCAAGCTCGCGGGATCGCCCTCGCCTATAGCGGTTCGTCGATTGGAGCGATTCTGGCCCCGCTGATCTTTACGCCAGTAGCGATCACGTATGGATGGCGACCAGCGTTCCTGGTGACGCCCGCACTCGCGCTGATCTGGCTGCTGATCTGGCGCGTCACCGTTGATCCGTCGAAATTCCCGCACAAAGCCAAAGCCGAAAAACTCCGCTTCCCGAGTCTGCTCGAAGCCCGCTTCTGGAGCCTGGTCGCCAGCTACGCATTAGGCGCATTCCCGGTCGGCGCGATCACCTATCTTTCCGCGCTGTACCTGTCACGCGCTTTCGGGATGACCCAGAAGGAACTTGGTTTAGTTTTGTGGATTCCGCCCGCGGGCCTCGAAGCCGGTTATTTCTTCTGGGGCTGGATCTCAGACCGTTTTCTGCCCAGCCATCCTCGTCCGAAATGGCTGTTCGCCATAATGGCGACCCTGTGCCTGCCGATCCTCGCGATCACGTCGTTTCACAGCGCGCCGATCGCCATCGCGCTGCTCGCATCCACTTTGTTTGCATCCGGCGGCCTGGTGGTGGTGACGCTGCGCACGGGAGCGCTCGCCTATCCTCCGCACCAGCGAAGCATGGCCGCGGGAATCGCGTCGTCGTCCTTTTCGGCGACGGTTGCTATCGTGCTGCCCTACTGTGGAAAATTCTTCGACCATCACCAGTATCAAAATGCCTTCACGCTGGTCGGAGTGCTGCCGCTGATCGGCACGTTGATCTGGTGGATTCTTCCCGCGCATCGCGCCGAAACCACCGCCTAATGCCGCTTTGCGCTTAGGCCGAATACTAAGATGTGACTTCGGCCCCGCCGCTCATGGCGCCCCCGGTCCGCGCGCAGCGGAATCAGGCTCGGCTAATGCATGCTTCGATGGTCCTGCTCGCTGCCGCGCTGCTGTGTTTCGTTCTGATTCCCACCAAGGCCGATAACGATCTGTGGGGGCATCTTCGCTTCGGGCTCGATATGCTCCAGAGCCACGTGATTCCCACCGTCGACCCATATTCGTACACGCAGCCGAACGGCGCCTGGATCGATCATGAGTGGCTCAGCGAATTGCTATTTGGGCTGGCGTGGAAATCCGCCGGAGCGGCAGGATTAGTGGTCCTGAAAATAGCGTTGGGCCTGCTGACGGGATTCTTGTGTTACTGGCATCTGCGGCGCAACGGCGTTTCGAGTGGACGCGCGTCGCTGGTGCTGCTGGCGTTGATCCTGCTCTTGCCGCCGTTCTTCATGATCCGGCCGCTTCAGTTCACGATTCCCGCCTTCGCCGTCACGTTGATCGTCATATACCAAGTCGAACACGACGGCCATGCCGCCGCACTCTGGATTTTGCCGCCCGTCTACGCGGTGTGGGCGAATCTGCATGGAGGATGGCTTGCCGGCTTGGCGCTCGTCGGAGTCTGGGCCGCGACACGCGTGATTCTGGATCGCCAGTGGCTTCGCATCGGCTTGCCCGTTGTCGCGACGGTCGCGGCGGTTTGCCTCAACCCTTACACCTGGCATCTTCCCGTGTTTCTGCTTCACACAGCGACCGGCGCACGTCCCGAAATCATCGAATGGACGCCTCTGCGCATCACTTCCGCGTACGGCGTCCTTTACGCGGCTGTGCTCGGTGTCAGCATCACGGGCCTGATTCTAAGCCGTCTGGAGAAACGTCCATTGGTGCTGGTTCTGTTCGCGATCACTTCCCTGCTTCCATTCGCCGCGCTCCGCCACGTTCCCTTGGCTGCGATCGGAGCCGTAATCCTGGCTGGACCGCATGTCGCGGACCTGTACCGGCGTTTGCTCGAGAAAGCCGGCGAGAAACCGCTCAACCCGCCCGCCTGGGCAGCGATCCTGCCGCTTCTCTGCGTCGCGACGCTGGCGATCGCGGCCGCGCGCCGTCCGATGAACATCACGGTTCCCGACCACTATCCCGTGAAGGCCACGAATTTTCTCGCGGCCAGCGGATTCGAAGGCAACTTGATCCACGGATTCGATTGGGGAGAATATCTGCTGTGGCATCTGGGACCTCGCGTCAAAGTTATGGTCGACGGCAGACGGGAGACAGTGTATTCGGATGAGGTCTACCAGCGCTATCTGCATTTCCAGTCGGGCACGGCCGATTGGGACAGCCTGCCGAGACAATACAAGCCAGACGTAGCGCTGCTCGAAAACGATTCCGTGCCCACGAGCCTGTTCCGCCTGATGCCGGATTGGAACCCCATCTACAAAGATGAAGTCGCGACCATCTTCGTCCGCCGCGGAACCTCAGTAGAAGATCGTCTGGCCCACACGGCGCGCCCGATACAGTCCGCACCTGATTTTCCGTAATCCGCGTGTATCTGTGTCCATCGCGAGCCGATAATCAGAACGCCAGCAGATCCTCGATCTTCGCCGCGATCTGCTCCACGCCCGGCAACACCGCGCTCATCAACCCGACGTTGTAAGGCAGAGGAACATCCGGCACCGCGAGCCTGGTGATTGGCGCGTCCAGATTCAAGAATGCCTCTTCCGCCACGACTGCCGCGATCTCCGCGCCAAACCCCGCCGTCAGCGTGTCTTCATGCACGATTAAACACCGCCGCGTCCGACGCACGGATTCGAGCACCGCCTTGCGATCCCAGGGAATAATGCTCCTTAGATCGAGCACCTCCACCGATGCACCGGCCTGCTCCGACGCGCGTACACATCGTTCAACCATCGCTCCCCAGGTGACGACCGTCAGCCGGTCGCCTTCAAGCACGCGTTTCGCGACGCCAAGCGGCAGCAAAAAGTCATCCCCCGGATACGGCCGGCGCGCCCACGCAGCATCCAACATGGCCCGATGTTCGAAAAAAATGGTCGGATTGGCGCTGCGCAGTGCCGCCCGCAGCAACCCGACCGCATCCTCGGCATTCGACGGCATCAGCACCTGCCAGCCGACCGCGTGCGCCCACGTCACTTCACTTGAAACGCTGTGCCATGGGTCCCCGCATCTCGCGAAACCGCCGGGGACTCGCACCACCATGGGCGCAGCAAATCGATTCGCCGTGCGCCACCGGATGGTCCCCGTGTCGTTCAACTGCTCCGTGCCCGGATCGGCGTACTTGCGGAACTGAATCTCGGCCACCGGCCGCAATCCAGCCATCGCCATGCCTGCCGCACCGCCGACAATACCTTCTTCCGAAAGACTGGTATCGAAAACGCGCCCTTCTCCGAAAGTTTCCTGGAGCCCCATGGTCGCCGCATGGACCCCGCCTTTCGGACCCACGTCCTCGCCGAACACGAGCATGTCCGGATTGATCTTCAGTTCGTGCTCTAGCGTGCGGCGAATCGCTGTGAGCATGTTAATGCGAGCCGGCTCGGTGATCACGGCCGGCGTGGCTTCAAAATGATCTTCGGCGAACGCAAAACGCCGAATCGAGGAAGCATCCGGCTCCGGCCGGGCCAGCGCGCTTTCGAGCGCCGCGCCAATCTGTTCGCTGACTTCGTGCTCCAGCGCACTCCATTCCCGATCCGAAAAGACCGCCGGAATCAGGTATTTCTTGAGCTGTACCAGCGGATCCTTCGCGCGCTCCTCCGCCAGCAGCGCAGCGCTCTTGTAAGCCTGCGTATCCTGGCCCGAATGCCCGCACAGTCGAGGTACCGTCAACCGCACCAGCACCGGACCATCCCCGGCTCGAACCAATGCCACGGCATCGCGTAAGATTCGCGCCGCTTCCTCCGGATCGGAGCCGTTTCCATCGAACAGCCGCAGATTCTTAAACGACCGCAGATTCGCCGCGATGTCTCCTCCCGGCGTCTGCCGCGTGGAAGGAACCGACAATCCAAACCCGTTGTCCTCGATGTAAAACAGCATCGGCAGCCGCAAAGTAGTCGCCGTGTTCAGTGCCGACCAAAAGCCGTTGGTCGCTACCGATCCGTCACCGCCCAAAACCGCAGCGATCGACGCTTTCCAGGACTGGTCGCCCCGAACATCGCGATGATAAACGATGGCTCGCGCCCAGCCCGCTGTCACGCTGTACTGCGTTCCGACTCCACCCGCCATCGGCAGGACCGTCGCGCCGCCGTTGCGAGGCAGATTGTAGACCGCCCCGATGTCGCGCCCATCGCTGATGCCACCGCTCTTCGCGATTCCGGCTGCAAGCGAATCCGCCGCGCTCAGGCCCAGCGCCAGAAGCAGCGGACGCGACCGGTAATAGCCGCTGGCCGCATCGTGTGCGCCGGTCAGCAGCGACCCGAGCAGGATCTGGCCCAGCTCATGCCCGCGCGCAGAGAACTGATACAGAATTTTCTTTTCCGGCAGCAGACGAGTCTCTTCCAGATCGTCAAGTAAGCGGGAAGTCAGAAACAGCCGCGCAATGCGCGGCCAGTCAAACGCAGGGTCCACGTCACACGTGGACGCGGCAAGGTCGGATGAGGCAGGATTCATAGTCCGGGAAACAGAAAAGGAGCGCGGACCCTCGCCCGCGCTCCTTTTATTTTACTTCGGTGCGATGCAGTCTAGAAGGTGAACCGCCCGCCGATTCTGAAAATTCGCGGCGGCAGAATCGTGATCGGCGACCCGAACCCTTCGTAGTGCACCGTTGGCCGAAATCGACGTTCCCCGGAACGTTGATCAACGTGGTCTTCTGCGCGATTACGCGCGATTTCGGCGTATTGGGTGTTCGAGTTGAAAATGTTGAACAGGTCGAAGAATACGCTTACGCGATACCGCTCCTTGAAACTTCAGGTCTTTTCGAACCGCATATCGAAGACGTAATGGTCCGGATCGCGATACGTGCCGTAGGGAGTCACCGGCAGCTGACGTCGTGCCGATATTCAGACCGGTAACGGTATAGGTTTCCAGCAGCGGCGCGCCCTGCTGCATTCTCAGCACCGGCGAAATTGGATGCCCCACGGAGCGAAGTACGTTCCGGTCCACATGCGACTGCCACAAGCTGTAACTTTCGCTTGTTGTTGATCAACTGGTCCGGATTGGTCGCCACGCCGCCACCCTGCGCGCTTGGAATCGCGGCGCCGCCCGATTGATCGTAGCGTGATGTGGGTCCAATAGAAGCTCCCGACGGCGGTGAAATGCTGCGACAAGCGCTTATTGATCGAAACTCCAAATTCGAATATATGAAGTTGTTTCCGGCGGGGCTCGAAATCTGGTTCTGAGACGGACAGAATCAAATTTTTCGGCACATCGTACATCGTATCGGTTTTATTCGTATAGTCTGGATTTGTCACCCTCGGGGTCCCAGCCTACCGGGATCTTCTCCTGCACGGGAATTGTGAACAGACTTGCCGGCAAGGCCAGTTGATCGTTTCCCACCCATGATGCAACTCCCGGAAAACAAATCCGCCTTCAATCGACAGCGTGTTGGTGATCTGATGTTGAATAATGGCGCCCATGTCATCGAAGCGCTCGTCTTTCAGATTCGGCGCAACCGTCGATCCCTGCGCAACGGTAGGTGACCCGACAATGGAACCAAGCTGGCTCAGGTTGAACGCTGCGTTGGTCGGATTGTTCCAGGTGAAAGTGGCCGAAGCCGACTGCACCGGGTTGACAGCCGTAGCGAATGTTGGTGGAAGGATAGCTGTAAACTGGCCCCAGTTCAGCTTCAGAACCGTTCTGCCCTTGCCCGTAAGTCCCATGCCATGCCGAAGCGAGGCGCGATATCGTGCGGGAACGTCGAAACGGTCTTGTCTCGGGAATTTCCCGTTTACCAGTCGCGCTGTGTTGACCGGAATTGTCGCGTCCGCTAGCAAAGCCTGGCCTTCGTAGAAATATCCGCAGAACTCGCAGTCCGTGCGAAGTACGGCGTTACGATATCCCGAACTGTAATAATCCCAACGCACACCCGCGTTCAGCGTGAGCCGCTTGCCGACTTTGAACTGATCCGTGAGTAAAGCGCCGTGATGGATCATCTGCGACACGTCGATGCGGGGTTGATTGGTGATGGTCACCTGGTAGGGCGTTGAAAAATCCGGAAGGCCGACACTGTTGAAAATCTCGGTCGCGCCACCCATCGGGGCGTAGTATTGATCGTTTTCGATCTCGCGCTCGTAGACGTAGCCGAACCTGAACTGGTGGGAGGTATGCAGGAAATTATCCAGGAAGTAGCTGCCGGTAGGTTCGATCTGATAGCGGCTCGGATCCGCACGCACTTCCGGCTATGAGCCGGCGCGTTACCCGAGGCCAATTCGGTCATGCGCGGCACCAGTTGGCCGATGGTTCCTGCGGCAGCGTTGAGCGCAGGGACAAGTGGACGTGCCCGGATCGCCCGGAAACGCTCCATACGGAACCTGCGGAAAATCGTATCCCCAGGTGCCGACCAGCACGTTGGTGAAGAACTTCGGCGACCACACGGAACTACATTGCACGTTACCAACCCAAGCCTCCGCTTTCTGGTAATACATGCGTCTTCGTACTCGTTGGCCGCCGAGGCGCGCTGCGGCTTCTGAATCGGATTCCACTGGATGAAATCGATAGCCGTGGTTCGGGTTGATATTTCCGTTCAGCTTGTAAGTTATGTTGCGGTCATAGGAGTAAGAGGGAACTGTTCCAGGGGCCTGAACCGGGAAGCCGACTACGCCAAAGGCGACCGTCTGATCCCGGATCGAAGTGTAGAACCACCAGCGGTTCTTGATAATCGGCCCGCCAAAGTCGCCGTTCGGATCGTAATACGTGGTGAGACGTTGCCCCAAGCCAGCATTTTGCAGAATCTGCGCTTGGGTGATGTTGTGACCCTGGAAATTCGGGTTTTCGTAATCGATGTACGCATCACCGTGGAACTCGTTGCTACCCGTTTTGACTACGGCGTTGACTTGGTTCCCGGGAACCGGCATCGACGCATCGTTGCCCGCCGTGCCCACCGTGAACTCCTGGAACGAGCCGTAGTCGAAGTAAAATCCAGCGCCGCTGGTGCCTTCACTGTCGTTGATTCCGTCGATCATCACGCGGTTCTGACGCGCCGTAGCCGAACGACGTGTACCCCACCTGGTTGCCTACCTGCGACCCGCCGACATCCAGCGTCGCGTCTCGTCATGCCGGGCGTCAGCCCGATAATCGACCACATGTCGCGTCCGTTCGGAATTTCGTTCAACTGCTGGAGGTTGAAGCCGCCCTGAATCGTCACGTTCTGCGTATCCACCAGCGGCGTTTCGCCGGTCACCACCACGGTTTGCTGCTGGGTCGCTGGCGTCATGCCGATGTTGATGGTCGCCGTGAATCCCAGCGTAATATTCACCTGTTCCCGAACCATGGTCGCGAAACCCGGCGCTTCGTACGTGATTCGATACAAACCGATCGGCACATCGGGAAACCGGTAGATGCCCTGCTCATTGGTCGTGAACGTCTGAGCGCCCTGCAATGCCGGACTGGTGATGCTCACTTTCACGTTCGGTATTGCCGCGCCAGAGGCGTCGGTCACCGTTCCGTTGATGGCTCCGCTATTGGTCGCCAACTGCTGTCCGAACACAACCGTAGCCAGAACTAACCCGGTAAGAATTAAACGCTTGATCTCCATAGACCCCCCTCGGAAATTTTCGTGAACTCCCAAACCACCCGACTGTGACGACAGGGTCACAACCTGAAGCTTGGGTTAATATCGGAGATTAATACCTTCATTGCAAGATGTTACTCAACCTATTGAGTAGGGATCAGGATAAGATCCTAGTTGACGGCATCGTTAGTAGATGTTAGGAGAAGGTTAGGTGACATTAGGAACTCTTACGCGCCGCCCGCTCCACGCCCGCGCAGATTCTTCGATACGTCGCGCGCGGCCACCTGAACCATCGCCACCAGGTGAGGAAAATCGGCCCAAATTGACTGCGTAGTGTGCCCAGCCACTCCAATCGCCGCTTTCACGGCCCGCGCGCATCTAAAATCGGCGCAGCAACCGACCGCGTACCCACGAATTGCTCTTCTTCCGACGTCGAAAATCCTTCCCTGCGAATGATTTGAAGGCGCCTCATCAATTCCGGCTTAGAGCGGATGGTGTGGGGCGTCTGCGCCTCCAGTTCGAACCCTTCCACGGATTCGCTCAACTGGTGCGGTGGCAGATGGGCGATCAGCATTTTCCCCATCGCCGTGGAATGCGCGGGAAGTTCCGTCCCGATGTCCACTTCGGTCTTGACGAACTCGGAACTCTCTACTTTTTCCACGATCAGCAGACGATTCGCTCCAGGACCCCCATATAGCTCGACAGCCGCGTCGCCTCCGTCAGCCGGTGTAGCACGGGCCCGGCGATGTGATGGAATCCCAGTTCCCGCAGCACGCCCGAAGCCAGGCCAGCACTTTCAGCCCGATTTTGTAGCGCCCGCTTTCGTCCCGGTTCACGTACCCGTCGCGCTCCAGCCGGCTGAGGATGTAAGAGCTGCTGCTGGTGGCAATGTGCAATTGCGCGCTGATGGCTTTGTTGGTCAAACCACCCGGCGTCCGCCCGATGATCTCCAGAAGCTTGAGCGCGCGCTCCAGAGAGTTGCTGGCGCTGATGTCGGCGGCATGCATCGGAACCATATGAGATCAAACCGATACAGATTTTGTCAAGCGCGCGTGAATCTGTGTCACGTCAATCTCCGTTTTCAAGCGACGTCACGAACACCGTCAGAAACGCGTTGGTCTGCTGCGCGTCCAGAACTCGATGGTCGATGGTCAGCGTCACATACATCATCGGCCTCATCTGAATCGCATCGTCCATCACGACCGCGCGTTTTTGCAATTTTCCCGCTCCCAGAATCGCCGCCTGAGAATGCGCCAGGATGATGGGCGCCGCCAGCAGGCTTCCGCTCACGCCGTGATTTGAAATCGTGAACGTTCCGCCTCTCCATGTCTTCAGCCGCGAGTTTCCCGGTGCGCGCCGCTTCGGTGAGATCGCGAACCGCACCGCGGTTTCTTCAAGAGTCAGCGTCTGTGCGCGACGGATCACCGGCACCACCAGCCCGCCGCCCTTCGATTGCGGCTCCGACTCCGATATTGAAGTCTTCGAAAATCTCCAGAGCATCGTCGTGCCAACGGCTGTTCGCTTCCGGAACTGCGGTCAATGCTGTAACAGCCGCACGAACCAGATAGGCCGTAATCGAGGGAACCAAGCCCGAACTCTTCCGCGACTCGCGGTCGTTCAGCACCCGCGTCAGATCGGCCTCAAACACCGGAAGTGACATGCGGCGCGTTCTGCATGCTGCGCGCCATGTGCGTCGCAATACTCCGCCGCATCGGGCTATGCGGAACCATCCTGCTCGCTCGCTTTACTGTTTTTTGCTGCTCGATAAAGTTCGCGACGTCCTGATACGTGAGCCGATGATCCCGCCCCGTAGCAGGAATGATCGACGGATCCAGACGATGCTCTTCGATCAGCCGCCGCACCGCCGGTGAAAGTGCGCTCACATCCGCCTTTACGGCCGAGGCTTCGCTGGCTTGCGCGGCTGCGGGCGCGCGAGCGGAAGCAGCCGCCTCAGCGACCCCGGTCTCGATGCGCGCCAGAACTTCTCCCGGCGCCACCGGATCTCCTTCCGCCTTCAGGATCTCCTTCAGCGTCCCCGAAGCGCTGGCCGCGATCTCCATGGACACTTTGTCGGTGCTGATCTCGACAATCGGCTCGAATTCGCTCACCGCTTCGCCGGTTTGTTTCAACCAGGTTCCAACGAAGGACTCACTGCCCTCCTTTTGTTCGGAAAACATCACGACGTCAACCACGGGCATGCTCATCCTGATACGTAATCACGTTGCCGATACAGAAACTGTATCAAATTGATCCTGCGTTCCGCCTGCCGGCAGCCCGCCGAACCGATCGCGAAAGTACGGCGTAGGCTGCGGAACGGCCGCGGGCCCCAGCACCGATCTCATATATTGTTCCGCCTCCAGGTACGTCATTTGATACACGGACCGGCACAGGTCGTAAGCCTTCCGGCCCGGCCATTCATCCGGCAACAATTCGGCGGGCAGCAGCGGATCGTGCAGTAGAACTCTACGGAATGCATGGATCAGCAGCGTGCGGATCACAAAAGCCTGCTCTGGGGTCAGCGCTTTGCCGCGCAGAAGGAGTCCCATCACTGGCTGCAATCGCCCGATAAATTTTCTATATGCCGCCAGCACCGACTCGAGCTCCCAGTGCAGTGAAACCAGTGAAGGAAGCCGACGAGTTCCCGGGAGGCCGGAATCCCGCACGGTGCAGACTACGACGTTTTTCCCCGCGCGCGTGCGATCCAGAATTTCTTCGAGCGCACCTCGATCCCCGGCCGGATGCGCAAACGTCCCCGGACTCAAAACTCCGTATCCTTCCCATATCAGTTCGCGTCGTAGAGCCGATCTTCGTGAGGCCGGAATCTCCGAGGCGATTACCAGCGTCCATTCGCCGTTCCAGCGCCCGTGCGCACGGAAGTAAATCTTGTCGTGGGCTCGTTCAAACCGCTTGCGTCCCGACGAAGTGAACGCGTAGCGCGAATGCCGCCCGTGCCGCTCTGCGACGAGCCAGCCTTCCTCCACCAGCCGGAACACGCTTGACCTCACCAGACGTTCATTCACTCCGAACGGCCGCAGCAGGTCGATCAGCGATTGCAGCCAGATAGAATCGCCATGGGGAGCGATGGAATCGCCGAAGATGGTGACCACTAACGACTTGGCGCGCGGCGGATCGGCGGAGAGAAACCTCTGAATCCACGCTCCGATCTGTGCCGACCGTTTCATTTAAATGAACTCTTACAGTATAGGGCGATTCCATTCTCCTCAAAGTCGTTTGGTTGACTACAAAGTGGCGCTCACGTACACTATCGAGCGGACTGCCAACCATCAGACTCGGCGGTCACTTTTAGGAGACCAGACATGGAAAATATCATCGAAAAGCTCCTCCACGATTTCGAAAACGGAAAGATGAATCGCCGGCAACTGGTGCAAAGCCTGTCCGTGGCCGCCCTCGCCGCGGCCCCCGCGGCCGCAGCCCAAGGAAAAGGGTTTCAGACCATCGCCGTCAATCACATTTCTTATCAGGTGGCGGATTACGCCAAGACGCGCGACTTCTACGCCGACCTGATGGGCATGAAAGTTTCTCACGATGAAGGCAAGGGCCAGTGTTACATGTCGTTTGGCGACACGTTTCTGCTTCCCCGCACGCCGCAGCAGCGCGCCGGCCGCGAAGGAAAGCAACCGGCCGCGCCTCCGCGCGAGATGCCCAAGCCTCCGCTGGTCGACCACATCGCTTACACGATCGATCATTGGGACACCAAGCAGGTAGAAGATGAGCTGAAGCGCCGCGGCTACAAGAAGCAGGAGCGCGTCCCCGGTCAATTCGGGAGGCTCGGGCCGATGGAGTATCGTCCTGACACCGAGAACAGCTTCCATATTCTCGATCCGGACGGGTTCGACCTGCAAATCAGCGGCAAGGATATGAAGGCCTAACGCCCGGAGGGCGTGTTTAAAAGCCCGGAGGGCGTTTTTTAAGCGACGCTAGGGCGGAGATCGATCACCCGCTTCGCCTTGCCCGTCAGCGACCGTTCAATTCCATCGGCGTCCAGCACTCTAACGCGGGTGCTGACGCCGATCAGCCCTTTGATGTGATCCCGGAGTTCGTGCGCGATCGCCTCGCGGTCGGCGGTCGTCGGGATCACCTCCCGCCGCAGTTCCACCTTCACTTCCAGCGTGTCCAGATGCCCCTCGCGCGACACTACCAGTTGATACATCGGCCCCAGCTTCGCCTGCTTGAGAACCAGTTCCTCGATTTGCGTCGGAAACACGTTCACGCCGCGGATGATCAGCATGTCATCCGAGCGCCCGGTAATCTTCCCCATGCGGCGCATCGGCCGCGCCGTCGGTGGAAGCAGGCAGGTCAGATCGCGAGTGCGATACCGGATTACCGGCAGCGCTTCTTTAGTTAACGACGTGAACACCAATTCCCCGGGGGTCCCATCGGGCAGCGGCTCACCCGTCTCGGGATCCACGATTTCGGGATAAAAATGATCCTCCCAGATCACGGGCCCGTCCTTGGTTTCGACGCACTCGTTCGCGACTCCCGGTCCCATCACTTCTGACAGCCCATAAATATCGACCGCATCGATGTTCCAGCGCGATTCGATCTCCTCACGCATCGCGCCGGTCCACGGCTCGGCTCCAAAAATGCCGATCTCGAGCGAACTATTCGCCGGATCGAGACCCTGGCGATCGAACTCGTCCGTGATGGTCAGCATGTACGACGGCGTCACCATGATGATGGTCGGCTGAAAATCGCAAATGAGCTGGACTTGCTTTTCCGTCTGCCCGCCCGACATCGGAATCACCATACAGCCCAATCGTTCCGCGCCGTAATGCGCGCCGAGGCCGCCGGTAAAAAGACCGTAGCCGTAGGAAACCAGCACGGTGTCGCCGGCGTGCCCGCCCGAGGCGCGGATCGAGCGAGCCACCAGATTTGCCCAGGTATCGATATCGTTGCGCGTGTATCCGACCACCGTGGGTTTGCCAGTAGTCCCGCTGGAAGCGTGCACGCGAATCACCTGTTCGCGCGGAACCGCGAACATCCCGAAGGGATAGTTGTCCCGCAGATCGGACTTCGAAGTAAACGGAAATTTCCGCAGATCAGCCGGAGTTTTCAGATCGTCTGGATGCACGCCTGCACGGTCGAAAGTCTTCCGGTAATGGGCGACGTGGTCATAGGCATGGCGCACCGACCATTTCAATCGCTCCAGTTGCAGCGCTTCCACTTCGTCGCGGCTCGCGCGTTCGATGGGATCGAGCGTTGCGACGTCGAGCGCGCGGCGTGGCATTTTATTTGCCAGGGATCTGCCGCGACCGTCCACGGAATAGCGCGATGCGCTCCCCGTTCTGGTTCGACACCGCGACATCGTATACGCCGCTACGCCCGGCCAGCGCCTGCTCGACGGCCTCCGCCGTCAGTTCGTCATTTAAGAAACCCGGAGCCAAGAAAATCGATCGCCGCGCCCGCCGCCACCGTCGGGTTGCCATAGCTGTTGCACGCAAACGCGAACGCGGTATCGGCAAGAGTGAAGATGAATCCGCCGTGGCACATCGCGTGGCCGTTGATCATGTCCTGCCGCACGATCATCTGAAGCCGTGCGTAGCCGGGACGGATTTCAAGGATGCGCATCCCCAGCGCCTGCGACGCCCGGTCCTCCGCCAGCATCTTTTGCGCGGCCTGCTCCGCGACCATTTGGGGAGACACGATTATCGACCCAGAAATTTCGCAGGCCGCTTCTCCAAAAACGCCGCGACGCCTTCCTGATAATCGTGGCTCTTCCCGAGCTCGCGCATCATGTCCCGTTCCAGATCCAGTTGCCGATCGAGATTGTTCGAAGCCGACGCGTAAATCGCTTCTTTGATCCGCGCCAGCCCCTTGGTAGGACCGTTCGCCAGCTGTGCAGCAATTCCGTCGACCGTTTTGCCCAGCTCCGCATCGTCGACGCAGCGCCAGATCAAGCCCCATGCCGCGGCCTGTTCGGCTGGAATCTTGTCGCCGAGCATCGAAATTCCCATTGCCAGCGCCGTCCCGGCCAGCCTTGGCAGGAAGTAGGTCCCTCCGGTGTCCGGAATCAACCCAAGTTTGCAAAACGACTCGATGAAGTTCGCCGATTTTGCCGCGATCACGATGTCGCACGCCAGCGCGACCTGCGCGCCCGCGCCCGCCGCAACTCCGTTCACCGCGCACAGCACCGGCATAGGAAGCGACCGCAGGTTCTTCACCAGCGGCGAATAATATTTCTCGATGGTATCGCCCAGATCCACGTCTCCGGCCGACGCCGAACGGTCGCCCAGATCCTGCCCCGCGCAAAATCCGCGTCCGGCTCCGGTCAGCACCAGCACGCGCGCGCCGCCACTGCGCGTTTTCTCCAGCGCATCGCGAACCTCCAAATGCATCTCGACATTGAAGCTATTCAGCTTATCGGGACGATTCAGCGTCAGCCGTGCGATTCCGTCTTGAACTTCGAAGAGAATGTTTTTGTACATCTAATTGTCCTGATCGAAATCCACTTTAACGGATTCGCTCACCGGATGGCTTTGGCAGGTGAGAATAAAGCCGCGCCGCACCTCATCGGGTTCGAGCGAATAGTTCACATCCATCTCGACTTTGCCTTCGATCAACTTCGACCGGCACGTGGCGCAGACGCCGCTCTTGCAGGAATAGCGCAGCTCGATACCGCGCCGCAGGGCGGCATCAAGAATCGATTCGCCGCCGCGCTGCATGGTAAACACGCGCTGGCGGCCATCGACGTTGATGGTCACTTCGCAATCGTCGACCGCCGCAGCAGCCGCCGCAACCACGGTGCGCGGCCGCGCGGACGGAGCCGCATTGAACAACTCCACTTTGATGCGTTCCTCTGGAACGCCCAGCGCCTTCAATTTCTCGGCCAAAGCGTCGGCCATCGCTTGCGGGCCGCAAATGAAAACGGCGTCGACATTTTCGGCTAGCCCCGACTGCCTCAACAACGCCTCGCACTTTTCCGGAGTGATGCGGCCGTTAAACAGCTCGCTTTCCTGATGCTCCCGTGTCAGAATATGCGCGAGGCTGAATCGGCCCAGGAACTGATCTTTCAGGTCGGCTAGCTCTTCGCGGAACATGATGGATTCTGCGGACCGGTTGCCGTAGAAGAGCGTCACTCGGCTGTGCGGCTCTGTCAGAAGGGTGGTCTTGATGATCGAGAGCACCGGCGTAATCCCGCTGCCGGCCGCGAAAAAGACGTAATGTTTCCGATGCTCTGGCGAGAGCGGCACAAAAAAATGCCCGACCGGCGGCATCACTTCGACGGTCGCGCCCGGCTTCAGATGTTCCAAAGCCCAACCCGAAAATAACCCGCCCAGCGCGAGCCTGATTCCGACTCGCAGCGCTCGATCCTGCACAGCGGAACAGATCGAATACGATCGCCGGATTTCTTCCCCGTCGATGTGAGTCCGCAGCGTCAGATGCTGGCCCTGCGTAAATCTAAAGATTTCTTCGAGCTCCGGCGGAACGCGGAACGTCACCACCAGCGAGTCCGCGGTCTCGCGCCGCACGTCGCGTACTTCGAGCGGATAGAACCGGCTCTTCGAGCCTTGTTGGGAACCCGGCTCAATGGCGCTTGAAAGCATCGAACGGCTCCAGGCAGGCGCGGCACTTGTAAATGGCTTTACACGGAGTCGATCCGAACCTGCTGACCACTTCGGTCGATGTCGAGCCGCAGTGCGGGCAAATAATATTCTCAATCTGAATCAGCTCCGCCGGCGGCGCGATGCCGTATTCCCTTAAATTCGCGCGACCTTTGGCGCTGATCCAATCCGTGGTCCAGGCGGGCGAAAGCTTCGTTTCGATTTCACGTTCGCGATTCCGTGGCCGATCAGCGCCTCGCGTATGTCGCGCGCGATCACTTCGGTCGCGGGGCAACCTGAATATGTGGGAGTCACGGTGACCACCAATTCATCGCCGTTCCATGCGACGTTTCTGACGATCCCCAGGTCGACCACCGAAATCACCGGGATCTCCGGGTCCGGGACCTCTTCCAGCCACGCCCAGATCTGTTCCGTACGCTGCTGAGCTTACCATCGCGCCCCCGGATAAGCCCTTTGCAGAAACTGCATCTCAGCCAGAATATATCCCAGCTTTTCCGTATGAACTCCACGTTTGCCGCCGCGTTGCATCCAGGTCTGCTTCGGGATTTTCAAGGTCGCTTCCGTAAGAACTCTTTCGACGTTCGACATCCATGGTCCGCGCAAGGCCGCCAGATCGCACCCGATGCCAGCCGTTTGCATTTCCTCTTCGACCGCATCCACTTCGAACAATTCGCCGGTGAACATCCACAAACCGTCAATCGCCGATTGCACCCGCGTGTGGCTCTCTTCCGTCCCGTCGCCCAACCTTACGATCCAATCCGTGCTGCGCCGCAAATGATACGTGACTTCCTTCAGAGATTTCTCCGCAATCCCGCGCACCCGCTCATCCGTCGACGCTGTCAATTTCTCGAGCAGCAGATGATGCCACGAATCGAACAGAAACTGCCGGGCCATGGTTTGACCGAAATCGCCATTCGGCTGCTCGACCAGAAGCAGATTGCGAAACTCGCCCGCATCGCGCAGGAACGCCACTTGATCCTCATCGCGCCCGCGACCCTCCACTTCGCCCGCATACGTCAACCAGTTGCGCGCCTGTCCCAGCAGATCCAGCGCGACATTCGTGATCGCAATGTCTTCTTCGAGCGCCGGGCCGTGCCCGCACCACTCGCCCAGCCTCTGGCTGAGGATCAGCGCGTCATCGCCGAGCCGCAATAGATATTCGAACCGGCTCAAAGGTGTTTCACTTCGTCCGGCACATCGTAGAACGTCGGATGCCGGTAAGGTTTGGTGTTGGCGGGCTCGAACATCGGCCCCTTGTCGCCGGGGCTCGATGCCGCAATGTCCGACGATTTGACCACCCAGATACTCACGCCTTCACTGCGGCGCGTATACACGTCGCGCGCATTGTTGATCGCGGTTTCCGCGTCAGGGGCATGCAAACTGCCGGCGTGTTGATGCGCCAGACCGTGTTGCCCGCGCACGAAAACTTCCCACAGCGGCCAATCGTTCATCTCACGCCGCCTTTCGATGTTTGCGCGCGTATGCCATCGCAGCTTCGCGAACCCACGCGCCCTGTTTATCCGCCTCGACGCGATCGTGCAGCCGCTCCCGATTGCAGGGCCCGTTTCCCTGCACGACATTCTTGAATTCTTCCCAGTCGATGGGACCGTAACTGTAATGCTCCCGCTCCGCATCCCATTTGAGCAGCGGATCGGGAATCTTCAGACCCAGATAATCCGCTTGCGGCACCGTCTGATCGATAAATTTCTGGCGCAGCCCGTCGTTTGAAACAATCTTGATCTTCCAGCGAGTCGACTGCTCGCTATGGGTCGATTCCGCATCCGGAGGCCCGAACATCATCAGGCACGGCCACCACCAACGATTCAGCGCGTCCTGAGCCATGGCCTTCTGTTCCGCCGTCCCGCGCGACAGCGCCAGCATGATTTCATACCCCTGCCGTTGATGAAAACTCTCTTCCTTGCAGATGCGAACCATCGCCCGCGCATACGGCCCATACGAGCATCGGCACAGGGCGATCTGATTAATAATCGCCGCCCCATCCACCAGCCAACCGATGGCTCCAATATCCGCCCAGGTCAGCGTCGGGTAATTAAAAATGCTCGAATATTTCGCTTTGCCCGAATGCAGATCGGCGATCATCTGCTCCCGCGATGCGCCCAGCGTCTCGGCCGCGCTATAGAGATACAATCCGTGACCCGCTTCATCCTGGACCTTGGCCAGCAGAATGGCCTTGCGCCGCAGCGTCGGCGCGCGCCCGATCCAGTTGCCTTCCGGAAGCTGCCCGACAATTTCCGAATGCGCGTGCTGCGAGATCTGCCGGATCAGCGTCTTGCGATACCCCTCCGCCATGTGATCCTTGGGCTCAATCTTCACGCCGTTATCGATGCGGGCCTGAAAAACCTGGTCCGCCGGATTCGGAGCCGCTTCCGTTACCGCATCCTGTGTCTGCGAATACATTAGACCGTCGTTGAAAAGGGGACTGACGACTCTGTCCCAAAACGCAGGACATTTCTTTCGTGCAGGGAGTCTCTTTGGCGGACAGAGCGGTCTGTCCCCTTTTCAACATCCTCCACCTTCATTGTGATACAAAACTACGCGTCTCGGCAATTGTTTTGTATCATGTCGCTTTTTTACTTCAATTTCCCGCTAAGCTCCTCGTAAACCTTGCGTACCGCGATGGGACCCTGCGAGCTCGCCAGTGTCCACGACCCGTATTCGCCCCAATTAGCCTGTTTCACAGCATCTTCCACCGGGACCCCAGCCTTATACAACCGCGTCGCTTCATCGATTACGGCTTTCAGCGCCTTGTGGTACTCCTGAAGCTCCTGTTTTGCAACATCCGGCTTCTCTGTGAATCCATGACCGGGAATGTACAGCTTGACGTCCATCTTCTCAGCCCGGTCGAGCGCGTGCAGCCACTCGCTTGGGTACGCAGACCGCATCGCCGGAAAAACCCGATTCAGGAAGGTCTCGCTCAGAAAGAGGATTTTTTGCTTCGGCAAATAGACGCTCAGGTCGCCGCCGGTATGCGCACGGCCCAGGAACAGAATCTGAAACTCCTCGCCGCCCATGTGAATGACTTTCTTGTCGGAGACGAGCTGCGCATCCGCCGGCAGCTTCCAGGAGCCTTCTTTGGCGCGCTCGGCTTGCTTGTCGAGAATCGCCTTCGAGTTGGGATGAATGAAGAACGTGACGCCTGGCGGCAGAGCTGCGTTCCCGCCCGTATGATCTCCGTGATCCGAGCAGATCACCACATCTTTAATCGGCTGCGAGGTGACCTTGGCGATCGCCTGCACTAATCCCCTCGTCGTCGTCACGCTGGTCTGCGCATCGGCCAGGAACACGCCATCGCTGGTGACGACGAACATGTTGGTGGTGGTGAATTTCTCCGCCCCGGGATGAAAATCCTCGTAGGTGTAGACATTCTCGGCGACCTTAATGGTGCGCGGGAAATCGCTTTCCTTGAGCCCGCGCTTGATCGGATCCGCCGTCCGCACCACATCCTGCGCCCCAATTCCCAGGGCAATGAACAAGAAACAAAGCCATCGCGTCATCATCGGAAGCTATGTTACCACCCAGAAGTGTCGGGCACGCGAATTCCTAACGAATCTCGATGATGCGCTCGCCCGCCTTCAGAGAAGCTTCCAGCTTCGGCCAGACCCGTTCGAAGGCCGAAACAAGAGCAGCAGTCCGGCAATTGCCGAGCCGGACCCAGATGAGTTGGAATTGTGCCTTCTGGTTACTGGCGCGATAGAAGAAATCTTCATCTTTGGAAATGATGATACGGTTGTGCGCCGCCGCGTACCGCCAGCGCTGCCGGCAGATGATTATCGATCAGGAACTTCACGAGCTCTGGAGCACAACATGGTCGGCCTGATGGGCGGCGTAGTCGATGGCCGCCAGAATATCCTCGCGTTCAAGAAAGGAATAATCCTTCAGGATCTCGTCAATAGAAGCACCGGAGCCCAGAAGCTCCAGTACGTCGGTGACGCGCAGGCGCTGGCCGCGGATGCACGGACGGCCACCGCACTTGCCTTCCTCCACGGTGATCCGGCCGAGACGCTCCAGTTTCATAAATGCACGCTTGATTCAAAATACGCTGCATTTGTTGCAAAGGCAAGCTCCGGACTTAGCGGACCCCTGAAGTGTCATCCTGTCATTTGATCGAGTATCCTACTTGGTGTGGAGCTCATTTTCGAGATTCGCGACGCGGAGGAGGGCGGCTACTACGCTCGCGCGCTCGGGCACGCTATCTTCACCGAAGCGGAAACGTGGGACGAACTTCGCAAGAACGTTCTTGAGGCGGTGTCCCTGCATTTCGAAGACGAAGCCGCCCGTCCTCGGATGGTGCAACTGCATTACGTGAAGGACGAGTTGATTCCCGTCGAAGCCGCATGAAATTGCCGCGCGGACTTCCCGCGGACCGCCTGATCCGTGTGATGGAGCGCCTCGGTTACTCGGTGATTCGCCAAAAAGGAAGCCACGTCCGACTGCGGCATGTCGGACCTCCGCCTCACATGATTTCAATCCCCCTGCACCCGACCTTGAAGATCGGCACAATTCACAGCATCCTGTCGGAGGTTGCGCAAGCGCGAGCAATTACCATCGAATCCATCGTTGAAATTCTCTAGAGCGCACTTGACGAACACCCGCCCCGATCGATACTGTGTCTGCCATGCACAGATTTATTCTTCTCGCCGCCCTCGCCCCTGCTCTCTTCTCCGCTGGATTCCAAGCCTCCGACTTCGTTAAGCTCCGCTCCGTCGGCGTCGTCAAAATCTCACCCGATGGCTCCCGCATCGCCTACACCATCAGCCGCAACGACGGGCCGCGCCGCGCCATTGGCCAGCTTTTCATCATGACCCTCGCCGACGGCAAATCGATCGGACTCAGCACCGGCATGGAGCCCTCCGGCAATCCCGAATGGTCGCCCGACAGCAAATGGATCGCCTACTCCGGTCATCTGGGCGACAAATCCGGCCTCATCGTCGCGCGCGCCGATGGCTCCGGCAAGAAGTATCTCGGACCCGCTCGAAGGCACCAACGCCCCGCTCCCGACCACCGGCAAAACCGTAACCTGGTCGCCCGACGGCAAGCAGATCGCCTACGTTTCGGCGACTCCCGGACCCGAAACCGCCGACGCATCCGGCGATCCCGTGGTCATTACGCGCTATCTTTACAAGCCGACTGCCAGCGAAGGCAACAGCCATTTCAACGACAACAAGCGGCTCCACATTTTCGTCGTCGATGTCGCCAGCTGGCCAATCCCGCCAGCTCACCAACGGGACCCATTACGAGCATTCCATCGAATGGTCCCCCGACGGCCAGCAAATCGCCTTCGTCTCCAACCGCGAGCCGAATGAAGACCAGTTCTTCAACTACGATCTGCTCACGCTCTCTCCCACCACCGGTGAAATGACGCGCCTCACCGCGACCGAAAGCGCCGAATACCGCCCCCACTGGTCGCCTGACGGCAAAACCATCGTCTACGAAGCCACCAAGCGCGGTCTCACCGACCTCGAAACCACCATGGAAGACACCCACGTCTGGCTGATCGGCGCCGACGGGAAGAATCGCCGCGAGCTCGCGACCATCGACGATCGCCAGGGCGAACCCGGCTGGTCGACCGACGGCCGCAGCGTGTATTTCACTGTTCAGGAACGCGGCGAAGTGCATTTGTATCGAATCCCCGCCGCGGGTGGCACGCCGAACGCCGGTAATAAAGGACCGCGGCAACGTCGGTTCCTGGTCCGTGCAAGGCGACCAGCTCGCCTATGCCTTCGCGACCCCCGGCGATCAGCCCGAGCTGTATCTCAAAACCGGCGACGGCCCGCCCAAAAAGCTCACCGACCTGAATCACGATCTTCTGACCGGAAAAACCATCGAGCCGGTCGAGTCCTTCACCTTCATCAGCAACGACAATAAGTGGACCGTCGAAGCGTTCCTCACCTTTCCCGCCGATTTCCACGCCGACCGCAAATATCCCCTGATCCTGAACATCCACGGCGGCCCGCACGGCCAGCAAGGGCCCGCGTTCAACTTCAAAAACCAGGTCTACGCGTCGCGCGGATGGGCCACGCTGATGGTGAACTATCGCGGCTCGACCGGCTACGGCCAGGCCTTCACCGACGCCGTGTTCGCCGATCAGAACGGCAACGAAGGCCAGGACGTTCTCTATGGACTGTCCGCCGCCATGCGCCGCCATCTGTGGATCGACCGAGACCGCCTCGGCATCGAAGGCACCAGCTACGGCGGCCAGTTGAGCGCATGGCTGATCACGCAAACCGGCATGTTCAAAGCCGCCATCCCCACCGCCGCCATCACCAACATCATCAGCTACAACTACATGACGTATTACAACCAGTACGAGCAGATGGAATGGGGAGCGTTCCCGCACCAGGGCAACCTGATGGACGTTCTCTGGGAGCGATCCGCGTTGAAGCACATCGCCAACGTCCACACGCCGACCATGATGGTGCATGGCGAAAACGACCCCGACGTGCCCGATCGCCGAAGCCGAGCAGTATTACATCGGCCTGCGCGATGTCGGCGTCGACGCGATCATGGTCCGCTACCCGCGCGAAGGCCACGGCGTTTCGGAACCGGGCCATCAAGTCGATTTCATCAATCGTTCCATCCGCTGGTATGAAAAATACTTCCCGAAATAAAAGATAATGAGTTCATGATTCGATACGCGGAAGCACAATGGAACGGCGGCCTCAAAGACGGCACTGGCCATATCAAGACGGAAACCGGAGCGCTCGATAGCGCCTACAGTTTCCGCGCCCGCTTTGAAGGCGGCGGCGAGACCAATCCCGAGGAACTCTTAGGCGCCGCGCATGCGGGATGCTTTTCGATGGCCCTGGCCGCGGCGCTCACCACTTCCGGCCATCCGCCGAAGTCGATCCACACCACCGCCGCGGTTCACTTGAATAAAGGCGACGCCGGGTTCGCGATCAACAAGATCGAACTTGAAACCACGGGCTCCGTCGCAGGCATCGATGCAGCGACGTTCGAAAAAATCGCCAACGACGCTAAAGCGAACTGCCCCGTCTCGAAAGCGCTCGCTGGCGTCGAGATTCATCTGAAGACGACGTTCCAGGCTGTTTGAGGACCGACGCGCGCTACGCCACGCTCGCCGCCGGCGTGCTGGCACTGATCATTTACGGCTCGCTCTATCCGTTCCAGTTCCACGCGAGCCTTCCGTTCGCCCGACCTGCTCGAGTTGTTTCTCCACCCCGGACCCGAGCATCTGGGACGCGGCGATCTTATTTCGAACATCCTGCTATATCTGCCGCTGGGTTTTTTCGCGGTCCGCACATTTCAACGCGGTTCGGCGGCTGGCAGAGTCATCGTGGTCACGATTCTTGCCGCGATGCTCGCAATCTCCATCGAGCTTACCCAGTTCTATGACGACGGCCGGAACCGCCAGCGTGGCGGATGCGTCCGCCAACTCGGCGGGAGCCCTCATCGGCGCCATCGCCGGCGTGCAATTCCGGTGGCGATCTTCAATTCGCGGCTCTGCTCTTGCTGGCCTGGATCGGGGATCGCCTGCTACCCTTTCCTCCCGATCCCTTCACGCGCACTTTACGGCTCAGATCGAGCCGTTCGAAGTTTTCCGGCAATTTGCCTTGTGGCTGGCCGCCGCTACACTGCTTGACGGCGCTAATCGGGATTAAGCGCAGCCGGAGCTTCATCGCGATGCTTCTGGCTTTCGTCCTGGCGGCGCGGTTGATGTATCGAAGGCGCTGGACTGTCAGGCTCCGAACTTGACCGGCGGAGTGCTCGCCGTGCTTGCCTGGATCGCCGTTTTCTCGCGGTTGCCCGTGACGGCCGTTACCGTGCTGTTTGTCATTTTCGTGATTTTCGAGGCCCTGCGCCCGTTCCACTTCCTGCCGACCCCTCGAGCTTTTCATTGGGCTCCGTTTATCGGCTTTATCGAAGGCTCGCGCGAAGGCGCCAGCCGCGTTTTTCTGGAGAAAACCTACATCTATGGAACGCTAGTCTGGCTACTGGCGCGCGCGGGATGCTCATACCTGGTGACTACCATCTCAGCCGCGAGCCTCGTGCTCTGCTCTCCGACTGATCCAAGTTTATCTCCCCGGACGATCCGCCGAAATCAGCGACGCGGTGATGGTCGTGATCCTCGCCGCCGTTATGGCGCTGCTACATCCTTCTCGCCTCGAACCATATCCACCCTCGCCAGCAACACCAGCCCCGCGATAAAGAACACGATCAGCGACAGCACCGACAGCCGGTAGCTGTGCGTGTACTGCATGGCGAGCCCGAAGATTAGCGGGCACATCCAACTGGTTCCCTTGTCGCTGACCTCGTAAATGCTGTAGTATTCCGCTTCTTTCCCCTTGGGAACGATCTGCGCGTATAACGACCGGCTCAAGCGCCTGGCTGCCGCCCAGCACCAACGCCACAATCGCCGCCATGATGAAAAACTCGACCGTAGTCTTCACGGCGACGTATATGTAAATCAGCACCGCCGTCCAGATCACCAGGCTGACGATCACAGCCCGCTTGGCGTTGATGATCGACGCTACCCAATTGAACCCGATCGACCCGAAAAACGCGACGAACTGGACCATCAGAATCGCCAGCGTCAGCGTCGATACCGGGATTTTCAGTTCGTCGTTGCCGAACTGCGAAGCCAGGTTGATCACCGTCTGAATCGCGTCGTTATAAAGCAGATACGCGATCAGAAACAGCAGAGTCTGCGGATACCGGCGGACTTCTTTGAGCGTATGCTCCAGTTGGCGAACCACCGTCAGGACCGCGCTCTGGCCCGCCGCCAGAACGCGCGCCGGTCCGCGATTGTGAAGCGTCAGGATGGTCGGAATCGTGAAAATCGCCCACCAGACCCCCGCCGAGCACAGGCTGATCCGCACCGCCATCCCCTCGCTGATCCCGATCTGGTCGGCTTTCATATACAGGACCAGGTTCAGCGCCAGCAGCAGCCCTCCGCCGATGTATCCGATCCCATAGCCTTTCGAAGAAACGGCGTCCCGATCCTCGGGCGGCGCGATCTCCGGCAGGAACGAATTGTAGATCACCTCCGCCGCGCCAAAGCTCACATTCGCGATCAGGAAGAGCAGGCCGCCGAACAGATAATCGCCATCCTTCAGGAACAACATCGCCATGGTCGCAGCCGCACCCAGGTACGCGGTCGCGGCCAGTACCTCTTTCTTGCGGCGACCGTAATCCGCGACCGCGCCGACCATCGGCAGAAACAGCACCTGCAGAATCACCGAGAGGCTGACCGCGAAGCTCCAGTAGCTGCGCGGTTCGATTCGTATGCCGAGCGGATGCACGTATCCGTCGGGACCGGCCGCAGCTTTGGCCAGGGCCGTCAGATATGGGCCCAGAAACAGCGCAATGACGGTGGTGTAGAACGCGGAATTGGCGAAATCGTACATGTACCATCCGCGTTGCTCTCGTACGCTGTATTGGAGCATGGGCCGCTATTGTATCCAATTGGTATGCCGGAAGGACTAGGACGCTACCGATGAAAACTTAGCCCCTCTACGTGATTCATCTTACACTTGACCGAAATTACATAACTCTTACAATCCACGGGCGAAATCCAGCGTTACCGTGAACATGGAACTCCCGATAGGATCACTAGTGGATAAAAAAGACCTCATTATCATTCCGCGCCATGGATGGAACTGGGCGACGTCCATCGCCATGGTCGTCTTTCATGCGGGCGCGATTGCGGCCCTGTTCTTCTTTAGCTGGCAAGTTTTCTTCGCGACTGTTTTTCTGTACTGGATGTGCACCGGGCTGGGCATCAGCCTCGGCTATCATCGCCTGCACACGCATCGCTCGTATGTGGTGCCGAAGCCGCTCGAGTATTTCTTCGCCGTTTGCGGCGCGCTGACGCTCGAAGGCGGACCGATTTCCTGGGTCGGCACGCATCGCATGCATCATCAGATGGCGGACAAGCCGGGCGATCCGCATTCTCCTCGCGACGGCGCGTGCTGGTCGCACATGGGCTGGCTGCTGTGGGGCGAGACCATGCACAACAACACGCGCGCCATGTCGAAGTACGCGCCGGATCTGGCCAAGGATCCAGTTTTACGTCTGGCTGAACAATTATCACTGGGTTCCGGAAGTGGCGCTGGCGGCGATTCTGTTGGCGATCGGCGGATGGCCGCTGTTTCTGTGGGGCGTTTTCGTGCGCGTCGTATTCGGCTGGCATGCGACGTGGCTGGTGAACTCCGCTACGCACATGTGGGGCAAGCGCCGCTTCAACACGCGCGACGATTCGCGCAACACCTGGTGGGTCGCGCTGATCACGTTCGGCGAAGGCTGGCACAACAATCATCACGCGCATCCGACCTCGGCGCGGCATGGTCTGGCGTGGTACGAATTCGATCCGTCGTGGCTGCTGCTGAAAGTGCTGCGGTATCTTCGGGATCGCGAAGTCGGTCCGGGTCGCCAAAGTGAACAGCGCTCTCGCGGAACGCGAGGCAGCGTAAATTAAGTCGAACGCGAGGCAGCTATTAAGTCGAACGCGAGGCCGCCTGAATTGCAGCGCGAAACGCCCTGCTGCAATCTGAAGGCATGGTAGTCGCGGGGCGCCGCAAGACGATCGCGTTTTTCATCGCCCTTGGCGCGGGCCTGATCCTGGTCACGCTGCTGCTCTACATCGGGTGGGTGGCGCTGAACTGGAGACACGGCATTCTGCTGTTTCTCGGCCTGCTTTTGCTGGCGGTGCTGATCGGCGGCGTGGTCTTGAACACCATTTTTCTGGTTCGCGAAATCCGCAGAAACGCCCAGCACGACGCGTTTATCAACGCCGTCACGCATGAGCTGAAAACGCCGGTCGCTTCCATACGGCTCTACCTCGAAACCCTGCAAAAGCGCCCGGTGGACGAACCGAAGCGCCAGGAGTTTTACCGCATCATGCTGGAGGACAGCGAGCGGCTGCTGGGGACCATCGAGCAGGTGCTGCGTACCGGCCGCATCGGCCATGCCAGCCGCGCGGTCAATGTATCGCCTCTGAACTTGGGAGAAGTGGTCGAGGAGTGTCTGGAGCGCTCCCGCACCCTCAATCATGTGGGCGAAGGCGCCATCGAATATAAGCCCGGGGCTCCGGTGACCATCATGGGCGATCCCGACGAAGTGCGGGCCGCCGTATCGAACCTGATCGACAACGCAGTGAAATACTCCGGCAATGAAATCAAGGTCAAAGTGGAGACCGCGCTGATGGACGGAAAATTCGGGGCGGTGCGGGTCACCGATCGCGGCGCCGGGATCCCCAAAACCGAGCTGAAACAGATTTTTAAGCGCTTCTACCGCGTCCCTGGCCCACTGGCGACGCGCGTCAAAGGAACCGGCCTGGGGTTGTACATTGTCCGCTCCGTCGCCAAGCGCCATGGCGGACGCGCGTGGGCCGAAAGCGAAGGTCCCGGACGCGGCAGCACGTTCGTCCTGGAGCTTCCACTCGCAAAATGAACCGCGTCCTGATTGTCGAAGACGAGCAGCACCTGGCCGAAGGGCTGCGCTTTAACCTCGAAGCCGAAGGCTACCAGGTGCAGGTTGCCGAAACCGGAGAAGCCGCGCTCGATCTGTTCAAGAACGGTCCGCCGGCTTTCGACGTGGTGGTTCTGGACGTGATGCTCCCCGGGAAAGACGGTTTCACGGTGATGAGCGAGCTGCGCAGCAGCGGGCAGTACATGCCGACTCTGATGTTGACGGCGCGCGGCCATCCCGAGGACGTTCTGAAGGGTTTCGCCGCCGGGGCCGACGATTATCTCACCAAGCCCTTCGATCTGAGTATCCTGATCGCGCGCATCCGCGGTTTGCTGCGGCGAAGCGAGTGGCTGCGCGCGTCGTTCCGTCCCACGGTCCCAGTGCCGGAGCCGCCTCCGAGTCCGCCGGACCGGTTCGTATTCGGCGATAAATCGGTGGAGTTCGACTCGCTGGAGCTGCGCGTGCGCGATCAGACCTTCCCGCTGACGCTGATGGAAGCCAGCGTCCTGCGTTATCTGATCCAGCACGAAGGCAAGCCGGTATCGCGGAAGAAGATGCTCGAGGAAGTATGGGGATTGCATGAGGACACCGACACCCGCGCGATCGACAATTTCATCGTGCGCCTGCGGCGCTATATCGAAGACGACCCGGCGCGGCCCAGGCACCTGCTGACCGTACGGGGCGTAGGATACAGGTTCGTGGCATCTCCCGAGAGTTCTCCGGGCGACGAAAAATAGCGGCCATCATTCGCGGCCGAAGGCGAATTGTTCCAGCGCGATACGGACCAACTGGCTGCGCGTCCTTACGCCGGCCTTTTCGAAAAGCTGCTGGATGGCCGCCTTCACCGAGCTTTCCGAAATACCCAGGCGCGCGCCGATCTCTTTGTTGCTCAAACCTTCGAAGACTCCGCGAAGCACGTCCTGCTCCCGGGCGGTGAAGCTCTGGCGGGGTTGCACCCCGGGCTGCGCCGCAAGCTGGACCACGTCTCTCAAGCATCGCTGGTCGATCCACGTTTCGCCCGCGTGCACCTTGCGGATCGCGTCGGCGAGGAGCGCGGGCGAGCTGTGCTTCAGGAAGATGCCGGACGCGCCCTGGTTCAGAATTTGCGCCGATTCGGCGGGCGCCATCCCGGCCGTAACGATCAGAACGCGAGGGGACAGGCGCAAGGCGCTCATGCGCGTGAGAAACTCGGGCGCACGCGCTTCGCCCAGGTCGTAATCGAGCAGGACCAAGTCGATCCGGTGGTGCTTCAGAGCTTCCAGAGCCTGATCGATGGACGCGCAGTGCGCGACCATTTCGAAGTCAGGCTCGGCGTCCAGTAGACGGCTCAGGCTCTCGCGAAACAGCGTGTGATCGTCCAGGAGCAGCAGACGCACTCTCGCGGTCCTCCAGTGGTGTGGCAGGCTCGAATCCGCGTTCGACCGCCGCTAAGGTGATCGTAAAACAAGATCCTCGGGCGCGTGTTTCGTAGCTGAGATCGCCGCGGAAGCCGCGGACCAGCGCGCGCGAAATGTACAGCCCCAGGCCGGTGGATTCGGCGCCGGATTGAAACGGCCGGAACAGGCGCTCCGGCATCGCCACGCCATGACCCGTGTCCTCTACGCGAACGTTGACGCGTTGGCCTTCGGCGGAGGCGGTGATGGTGATGCGTTTGTCGGGGCTCGACTCGAGCGCTCGCGTGGCGTTCTTGATCAGGTTCAGGAACACCTGGAGCAGCACCTGGCCTTCGGCCCACACCTGCGGGAGCGCACCCGGAACGCGCCAGATCACGTCGATTCCGGAATCGCGAAGAGCGGGACCGATCACGATTCGCAATTCGTCGAGCACGCAGGCGAGATCGACGCCGTGCATGGATTCGGCCGCGGATTGCCGCAGCTCGAGGGAAGAGATCTTTTCGAGGCCCTCCACCAGCGTGCCAAGGGCGCGATAATCGTCGTTTTCCGCGAAGGTCCGGTCTCGGCCGAGATTGGCGTGGACCACGGCGATGGCTCCGCAAAGATTTCGGATCTCATGACAGACGGTGGCCACTACGATGCGGGAGCCGGCCATGAACTGCTCGAGGCTCGATTCCTCCCGGTCGCGCAAATCCTGCGAAACGTCGGTCACCACAGCGGCGAGGCGTGGGCCGGAGCGCGTGCGATACGTCGAAAACCAGGCGTTCGAAAGAAACACGTCGCCGTTGCGGCGGCGGCCACGGCACTCCACTTCAGTGCGGAACAGAGGCGAACGGTCGGTCAGAGCGGGAACGTTGCCCAACGCGGGAAGATAATCCGCGATGCGTTCGCCGACGACGCTGCCGCCGTCAAAGCCCAGCAAGTCGTGCGCGGCTTTATTGGCCAGGACAACCCGGCCCGCGGCGTCGCAGATGAAGATGGCGGCTGGGCTGCTTTCCACCAGGACCTTCAACTGCTCCTCGGCGTCTCGGCGCAAGTCCATTTCGGTCTCGATTTCGCGAAGGTGGCGCAGCGCGAGCTGGCGCCGGCGGGCAGATTCGAAGACGAATAATCCGGCGCCGAAAAACGCGGCGAAGACCATGATTACGCGAGGAATCCCCTCACTGGGAACGAACGGGAACGGGTCGAACCACTCCACTAACTGGGTGCACAGAGCGGCGACCAGGGCGATCTGCCAGCGCGCCAGCTGCGCGCCGACCATCAGCATGGGGAACAGATAGAGGAAACCCAGCGAGATATTGGTTTCGACTTTCCAATCGACAAGGGCGATCAGAGCGATCAGCAGAGCCGCGCGAGTCAGCACGGCAGAACGCGTCGCGGAAGCAAAGTAGCGCAAAACCCGGGTTCTCTTTGGTTCTCATTCTAGCATCGCAGGTAAACGCTGTCGCATATGCTACGTTTGATAAATCGATGCGGGTGGTTTGCTCGGGAGCGGATGTAACCTTCAACAACCCGGGACGGAGTGTCGAAGCGCTGCGCGATGTGAGCTTTGAGGCGCGGTCCGGGGAATTTCTGTCGATCGTGGGGCCAAGCGGCTGCGGAAAAACGACGCTGCTGCGGACGCTGGCCGGGCTGATCGAGCCGCAGCGTGGGTCTGTGGAGCGCGTGCTGACCGCCGGCCTCTGCACGAAGGTGTTGCTGCTATTTCAGGAAAACAACCTGTTTCCATGGATGACGGTGCTTGAAAATGCGGAGTTCGGGCTGGAGATGCAAGGCGTGGAGCGCCGGGAGCGGCATGCGCGGGCACGCGAAATGCTCCAGCGGGTGGGGCTGGCGGGCTGGGAACGCTTTTATCCGCATCAGCTTTCGGTGGGGATGCGCCAGAGAGTGTCGCTGATCCGCTGCTTCCTTACAGATCCGGGACTGCTGCTGATGGACGAGCCGTTTGCGGCGATGGACTATCAGACCCGCCAGGTGCTGCATCAGGAATTGCTGGATTTGTGGGAACAGAATCACAAGACGGTGATTTTCGTGACGCATGACGTGGAGGAAGCGGTGCTGCTCAGCGACCGGGTGCTGGTGATGAGTCCGCGGCCGGGAACGGTCGTGGCGGAATTCGAGATCCCGCTGCCACGTCCGCGCACGGCGGCGATCGCGCTCGACGACGAAGTGCTGATCCTGCGCAGACAGATCCAGCGGGCGCTCGATCCGCTGAAATTAGCGGTTGCGGATTATTGTCAGCCATGAACGGGCGTGCGGCGGTCGCACGATTCGGTCCGGTGGCGGTCGCGCTGGCTGCGTGGCAGGTGGCGGCTTCACGTCGATGGATCGATCCGCTATTCTTTCCTCCGCCCACGGCGCTGCTACAGGAGGCCGGAAGAATGGTGGCGAGCGGCGAATTGTCGCGTAACCTGGGCGCGACGCTGGCGCGGATGGGAGCGGGCTATACCGCGGGAGTCGTGCTCGGAACCGTCTGCGGCATGACGATGGGCGCAATAAAGCCCGTGCGAGGTGCTCTGGAACCAGTGGTTTCAGCGTTGAATTCGACTCCGAAACTCGTTTTGCTGCCGATGCTGATGCTGATGCTTGGCGTCGGGGAGGCGCCCAAGTTCCTGCTGATCGCCGCGAGTTGTTTTCTCACCATGGCGATCCAGACGATGGACGCCGTGGCGGGTGTGAATCCGGCGTTTGTTGAGGTCGCCACCGTGTTCGGCGCGGGGCGCGCGACGCTTTGGCGCAGAGTGTATCTTCCGTCGGCGCTGCCGCAGATTTTTACGGGATTGAGGCTGGCGCTGGGCCGGGCGCTGCTGGTGACGATTTCAGTGGAGCTGGTCAGCTCGCAAGTCGGGCTCGGCGGGATGGTGTGGATGGCGTGGCAAACGTTTGCGACAGAAAAGCTATACGTGGGAGTATTCGTAGCGGCGGCAGTAGGCCTGATCCTGCATGCGGGAACCAAGCGTCTGGAGACGCGGCTGATCCCGTGGCGCTAAGAGAGCGCGGGGAGCTTGTTGAAAAAGGGGACAGACTACTCTGCCCCCAGCCGCAACCCGCTGATTCCACAGGAGAACGTGGTCGTGGACAGAGCGGTCTTTCCCCTTTTTCGACAAGCTCCTAGTCGACCCGGTCGAGAATCGATGGGCCGGGAACGGGCTGCTCTTCAGGCGCGCGTTCTCCCGACACGTGAAGAAGCAAGCCGGCGGCAAATGCCAGGCCGCTGTAGCTGAAATACAGCAAATGAACCGGCATCGCTGCGAGCGCGAAACCCCACCCCTTCCGGGCAGCGAAGAAACGCCAAAACTCGCTTTGAAGCGACAGCGTAATTCCGATGCAGAAAGCCACCAGAATCAGAAATATAGGATGGTCGATCGAGATTACCAGGGACAGTTGCGCGAGCCAGGTGAAGATTACCGAGAACTTCTCTCGATGGCGCAAATTTAGATCGTTGGGAATGTGATTCTCCCGCAGAATCAGACGAGTCCAGGGCAACGCGCGATCGAATATATCGGACTTGATGAGATGGGGAAGCGTCCAGCTCTTAAGATGCTTCACGCGGATGAGCGGATCGAGTGCCAGGTGCCGTCCGGCCGCAATCATACGTCTGCCGAGCTCGATGTCCTCGATACATGGCCGGGAATAGCGCTCGTTGAATCCGCCGAATTCGAGCATGGCCGACCGCCGAATGCCGCCGCAGCCGGTCCAGAAAGTGCTGGCGTCATGCTTGCCGCCCTGGTGGAAGTAGCATCCCATCAGATTCTTATACTGGGAAATGAAACCTGGATCGGCGGGCGCTTCATCGTACGATCCGATGACGGCGTCGAGCTTGGGATCGGCGGCAAAACGGCTGACGATGCGCTCCACCGTATCGGAGTGCACGCACACGTTGGCGTCGATAAAGAATAGAAGTTCGGTATTCGCGGCTCGGGCCCCCCGGTTGCGGGCGGCCGCAGGTCCTTCCGGCTGGCGATTAGCGATGACGTCGGCTCCATATGACCGGGCAACTTCCACCGAATTATCCGTCGACCCATCGTCCACGACGATGCACTCGAAACCGGAGATGGTCGAGTTGCGAAGGGCTTCCAGACACTCGGTCAGGTAAGCTGCTGAATCTCGAACCGGAATGATGACGGTTAGCGATATGCTGGACGCCGGCGCTGGCTCGATGTTCGGCGACGCATCCGGCGATGTTACTGGCGACGGTACTAACAACGTGTATGACAAGGTTTAACCCCCACCCTGCGGATAAAGTTGTATAAAATAAGCGCTAACGAATTGGCGGTGGCCGCTCCGGGTCGACACCGGCCGCAGTCTCATGATTGTCGGGCGCCCTCCGGAACGCCTCCCCTTAATGGGGTCCTAAGAGTCCTGATCGATCTAACACTCAGTATAGATGTGCGGGCAGGGATTTCATAACACAAGAAGTTTAATTGGTTGGTCTTCATTGGGTTAGGGGCTAAGCACGGGATTTTTCCAACCTTGGACCGCGCTCGCGGTGACGAAACAGGCTGTGAATTCACGCGTAGGACAGCGTTCCAGGGCGGCAAAAAGGTCCAAAAGCCACTGAATCGGCCGGTCCGCACGCGCACCGAGGAGCCGGCGCAGCATCAGAATCAGGGCTGTCGAAAAAAGCCTGGGATTGTGCAAGAGCCGCCCCGTGTGGATCACCTGAAGGCCGGCGTGCTCCAGGGCGCGCCGCAACCCGGTTCTTGAAGTGGAATATCCAAGAGCGAAAGGGGCCCAGCGTAGACGGCTAATCCAGCGGAGGGGCCAATACAGAGGGTTCGCGGAATTGTCGACCGTGACGATGAGGCGTCCGCCCGGGCGCAGGGCACGGGCCAGTTCTTCGACGGCGGTCTCAAACTCCTGGCGCGTATCGAAATGGTCGAGCGTGGAGTTGGATAGAATCGCATCCAGGCAATGAGATCGCAGCGGCAGAGAGCGGAGGTCTGCCGCAAAAAAACTCATGCTGGGCAGCTGCGTCCGGGTCCGGGCCCGGGCGGCGATCTCAGAAGAAAAGTCCATGGCGATCCAATGACTGGGTCCTGTAAACGCCGCGCAGAGTTCCGGCAGCAGGGCATCGTCGCCGAACGCTTCCTCGAAAACGTCGGTTTTCAAAATGCGGCGGGCATCGTCCGGCAGCCAGGCGCGAAAAAACTCCAAGTGAACCCGTTTCTTCTGCTCGGCCACTAACGGGTCGAGATACCAGGACGGGCGTGCGCGGCCAGCGACCTGGTCCCAACGGGTCATAAGGACAGTCCTCTTTCAAAACATTCTTTTTATACCATGTTTCAAATGAGGACCGAGTCACTCAACGAAGATGACTGAATCCGGTGTCACTGGTAAAGTAGTTGCGAGTCTTGCAGACGGGGCAGAGGAAGACCGGTGGACGCAGGCGCCGGCGGCGAACAAAGCCCGCGATTTCGAGGTATGCGGAGGGACTGGCCGAACCGCAGCCGACGCACACATTCGAGGAAGCCGCTGAGTCGACCGGATCGAGGTTTTCGCCGAAATAGTAAGCCCAGCCATACACGCTCAGGCGGCAACCTAGCGTGCGATCGAGCAAACGCAGCGCGTAGACCAGGGTGCGAATCACGCTTTCTCTTCCGTTCCCGAACAGCCACAGTTTGCGCGGCGGCCTTCCGGCGATATTGCGCCGATTGAGAAACGAGAGCGACGTGCAGAGCACCCGCGTGACCGCCAAAGGGGATCGCGTCGAGCCGGAAATGAGACGCGGGACCGCATGGACATCCGAGATCTGATTGATGTGTCCCCCGCCGTTCGCGAGCCAACGGTAGACGTGGTCGGTTAAGGTGGAGGAATCGGGAATCGCGACGTATACGAAGGCGCCCGGCGCCAGAACCCGCGCGATCTCCTGAATGCAGGTGTCGAGATTCTCGAAATGCTCCAGGCTGTGATTGGAGACGACCGCCTGAAAGGATCGATCGGCGAACGGGAGCGCAGAGGCTGAACCGGCGATGAAATTCTGAGGCGTGCGATTGGGGATTTCGAGGTCGAGGCGGACGACGGTCAGAGGGTAGACGGATGCGTCGAAACTACCTCGCTGGCAGCCGAGGTCCAAAACCCGGCTGCCGGCGGGAAGCTTGCGGAGAATTTCATGCACGTGGGCTAGAAAGCCAAAATGCGGTCGGCTTCCTGCGCGATGGTGTCCACCTGAGGAAGAATTTCGGCTTCGAGATTGGGATGATAGCCGACCCAGGTATCGAGCGCGGCGACGCGGCCGATGGGAGCGTCCAGCGAGGTGAACAGCTCGTTGGCGATGCGCGCGGAAATTTCGGCGCCGAAGCCGAACGAAAGCACGTCTTCATGGGCGATCATCACGCGGTTGGTTTTTTCGACCGAAGCGCGGATGGATTCCCAATCGTAGGGCGAGAGCGTCCGCAGATCGATGACTCTCGATGCTGGTTCCGGGCTTGCGCTGCTCCATCTGCAGTGGCCGCTTGCAGCGACTTCTGGACCAGCGCGCCGTAAGTCACGATGGTGAGATTCGCGCCGGGCTTGACGATTCTGGCTTTGCCGAAGGGAATCGTGAAATCGGAGCCGGGATGCGGCGAGCGATTGTACGGTTCGCGATACAGGCGCTTGTGTTCCAGGAACAGCACCGGATCGTCGCAGCGGATCGCGGTTCGCAGCAGGCCGCAGGCGTCCAGCGCGTTCGACGGAAAGACGACGCGCAGGCCGGGGATGTGGGTGAAAATCGATTCGCCGCACTGGCTGTGATAAATCGCGCCGCCGTTCAGATATCCGCCGATAGCCACGCGAATCACCACCGGCGCGGAGAACGCGTTGTTTGAGCGCCAGCGCAGGGTGGCCAGCTCGTCGCGGATCTGCATCATCGCGGGCCAGATGTAATCGAAGAACTGAATTTCGGCAACGGGCTTCATGCCGCGCGTGGCCATGCCGATGGCGCGGCCGACGATGCCGGCTTCGGCGAGCGGAGTATTGAAGCAGCGCTGCGAGCCGAAGACGATTTGCAGGCCTTGCGTGGCCTTGAAGACGCCGCCCTTGCCCTTGACCTCGGAGAGATTCTCCTCGCGGCTGGCATCGGCCACGTCTTCGCCGAAAACGACGATGATGAGCGATTGCGGCGCATCTCCTCGTGCAGGGTGAGGTTGATCGCATCGACCATGGTGCGCGGCTCGCCGGAGAACTGCGGCTCGGCTGCGAATTCGGCCGAAGTGGGATCGACGCGGTCCGAATAAAGATAGCGAAGCGCGGAGCCTTTGGGCGGCGGCGTCGGCTTTGAGAGCGCGATCGGTGGCATGCTGGACTTCGAGATCGACCTCATGGGTCAGGATCTCGATGCCGTGGCGGTCGATGATGCCTTCCGAGATCAGCCATTCCGGAAAGCGCACGATGGGGTCGCGGCGGGCTTCGTCGGCGCGCTCGGCTTTGGTCTTGTAGAGCTTTTCGTCGTCGGAGAGCGAGTGGGAATAAGGCCGGATGCAGGTGGCGTGCACCAGCACCGGGGTCTGATTCTCGCGGCAGCAGGTCGACGGCTTCGGCCATGGTGGCGTAGGACGCGAGGAAATCGGTGCCGTCGCACTGGAAGATCTTCAGGCCGGGGAACCCGGTGACCAGCTTCGAGATATCGCCGCCGGCGGTCTGCTTTTCGACCGGAACGGAGATGGCGTAGCCGTTGTCTTCGACCAGATAAATGATGGCCAGCCTTTCCAGGCAGGCGATGTTGAGCGATTCCCAGAACTCGCCTTCGCTGGTGGCTCCTTCGCCGGTGGTGACCAGCGTGACGGCGTCGGAGTCGGGATCCAGGCGGCGGTTGGCGTCCGCGCATCCGACGGCTTGCAGGAATTGGGTTCCGGTGGGCGAGGACGTGCTGACGATGTTGAGCCGCTTGCGAGCCCCAGTGCGAGGGCATCTGGCGGCCGCCGGAAGCGGGATCGGCCGCGGCGCCGACGGCCTGTCGAGCATCTCTTCGGTGGTGACGCCGAGAGCCAGGCACAGGGCGCGATCGCGATAATAGGGATAAAACCAGTCGTGCGCCGGGCCGCAGGGCGATGCCGGCGGCGCGTCTGATGGCTTCGTGTCCGGCGCCGCTGATCTGGAAGAAGATCCGGTTCTGGCGCTTGAGCAGGATCTCCCGGTCGTCGATGCGGCGCGAGAGATACATGATGCGGAACGCGCGGATAGTTCTTCGCGTCCGAGAGTGTTCAGCAGCGCTTCGTCCTGGACTTGCTTGGTTGGTGAACTGGTCAGCATGATGGCCGATACAAGTTTATCAGGATCGCGTCCACGGGCAAGTGACCGGAACGGGTATGGAGTACTATTTTTCTGGTCCTAAAGGTATACCAATGGACAGCTGTAAGTTGATAGAATTATGGTTCCAACGGTCACGCTGGAAAATTCATCGTTCAGGAACGGGTACGAAACATGGCGGTTACTGGTGCGGGTCTCGAAGGGATTGTCGCGGCGGAGTCGAGGATTTGTTACATCGATGGCGATGCCGGGCATTCTGAGCTATCAGGGATTCAACATCCATGACACTCGCCGAGAACGCCACGTTTGAGGAAGTCATCTTCCTGCTATGGAACGGACGGCTGCCGAAGCAGGCCGAACTGGACGAGCTGAAGGCCGCGCTGGTCGCGAACCGTGCCGCTCCCGCCGGAGGTCGCCGCGTTTTTGAAGGGCGTCACGAAGGCCCTGCCGATGGATGTGCTGCGCACGGCGGTCTCGATGCTGTCGCTGTACGATCCGCTCAGCAAGGACATGTCGCCCGAGGCGAATCACAAGAAGGCCATCAAGCTGATGGCGCAGACCGCGACCATCGTCACGACCTTCGACCGGCTGCGCAACGGGCAAGGCGGTGGTCGAGGGCGATCCGAAGCTCGGCTTCGCCGCGAATTTCCTCTACACGCTGACCGGCAACAAGCCCGGACGAGGTGATGGAGCAGGCCTTCGACATCGCGCTGATCCTGCACGCGGATCATGAGCTGAACGCGTCGACCTTCGCGGCTCGCGTGGTGGCGGCAACGCTGTCCGATATTTATTCCGCGGTGACGGCGGGCATCGGCGCGCTGAAAGGCCCGCTGCACGGCGGCGCGAATGAAGACGTGATCAAGATGCTGCTGGAAGCCGGATCGGCCGACAAGGCCATTGAGCATGTGAAGTACCGGCTGGCGAATAAGATCAAGATTCCCGGCTTCGGGCATCGCGTGTATCACACCACCGATCCGCGAGCGACGCATTTGAAGGCACTGTCGCGAGGAAATCGGCAAGCGCACCGGCCATGTGGATCTGTACGAGACTTCGAAGCAGATCGAGCAGTACATGAAGGAAACCAAGAATCTGAACGCGAACGTCGATTTCTATTCGGCGTCGACGTACTATTCGCTGGGGATTCCGATCGATCTGTTCACGCCGATTTTCGCGGTGAGCCGCATGTCGGGCTGGACGGCGCATGTTCTGGAGCAGTATCACAACAACCGCCTGATCCGCCCGCGCGCGGACTACACGGGGCTGCCGGTCGGGCAGACCGTGGGTGCCGATCGGCGCGCGGTAGCGATAGCGATGTACGATCTTTCCTTTTTCGAAACAATCTGGATGCCATCGCCAAGCGGCTGGCGGATCGCGGATTCGCGCTCGACGTCGAGGCGTTCCGCAAGCTGGATGCGGAGCGGCGCGCGGCGCTGACCGAATCCGAGCAGCTCAAAGCGCAGAAGAACGCCGAATCGCAGGAAATCGGGAAGCTGCGGAAGGCCGGCGCAGGACGCGACCGAGCGGCAACAGCGCGTCCGCGAGATGGGCGAGCGGATCGCGCGCGCTCGACCAGACAAGCGAACGACGCTCGACGACGCGTTTCGGCTAATGATGGCGGGGGTTCCGAATACTCCGCATGAATCGGTGCCGACCGGGCAAGAGCGCGGAAGATAACGTCGAGGTCCGGCGCTGGGGCACGCCGCCGCAAGTTCGATTTCGAGCCGAAGGCGCATTGGGATCTGGGACCGGAGCTGGGGATTCTGGATTTCGAGCGCGCGGCGAAGATCACCGGCGCGCGCTTCGCGGTGTATTGGGGCCTGGGAGCGAAGCTGGAGCGCGCGCTGATCAACTTCATGCTGGACGTGCATACGCAAAGAGCACGGATACAAGGAAGTGCTGCCGCCGTTCATGGTCAATTCGGCCAGCTTGTATGGGACCGGCCAGTTGCCGAAGTTCGAAGCGGATCTGTTCAAGCTGCAAGGCACGGATTATTACCTGATCCCGACAGCGGAAGTTCCGGTGACGAATCTGTATCGCGACGAGACGCTGGATGCTGGACGCGCTGCCGATCAAGTTGTGCGCGTACACGCCGTGTTTCCGCAGCGAAGCGGGATCGTATGGACGCGACGTGCGCGGGATCATCCGGCAGCACCAGTTTCAGAAAGTCGAGCTGGTGAAGTTTGCGCAGCCCGAAACTTCGTACGAAGAACTGGAAGCGCTGACGCGCGACGCGCGAAGATATTCTGCAACGGCTGGGACTGCCGTACCGGACCGTGGTGCTGTGCACGGGCGATATCGGGCCGTCATCGGCGAAGACCTACGACATCGAGGTGTGGCTGCCGGGGCAGAACGGGTACAAGGAAATTTCCTCGTGCTCGAATTTCGAGGCGTATCAGGCGCGGCGCGCGTCGATTCGCACGAAGTCGGGGAAGAAAACGGATTTTGTCCACACGCTGAACGGCAGCGGGCTGGCGGTGGGGCGGACCTGGGTCGCGATCGTCGAGAATTACCAGCAGGCCGACGGCAGCGTGGTGGTTCCGGAAGCGCTGCGGCCGTACATGGGCGCCGAAGTCATCAAACCGGCGTAGTTCATGGATCGAACCGAGCTGGCATCTCGCTTCGATGCTCAGCGGTCTGCGTTTCGCCGCAACGTGCCGGATTACGCGGCTCGTTTGAAGGCTCTGCGTGCACTGGAACGCGCGCTGATGAAGCAGCAGGACGCGATCGCGCGCGCGATTTCCGACGATTTTGGCGGGAGAGCGGCGGAGGAGACCATCGCGCTCGAACTGGTTCCCACGCTGGGCGAGATTCGTTACGCGATCGTGAATCTTCAACGCTGGATGCAGCCGCGCCAGGTTCCGGTTTCCTGGCAATTCTGGCCGGGACGGGCGCTGGTGTTGTATCAACCGCTAGGGGTGGTGGGAATTCTGTCCGCGTGGAATTATCCGCTGTTTCTGAGCTTCGGCCCATTGGCCGGCGCGCTGGCGGCGGGGAATCATGTGATGCTGAAGCCGTCCGAGCTGGCGCCGCGCACCGCGGAAACGCTGCGAACCGTCGTCGCTGAAATTTTCCCGCCAGAGTACGTCAGTGTGATTCCGGGCGAGGCTGAAACCGGCGCGGATTTTTCGTCGCTGCCGTTCGATCATCTTTTATATACGGGCTCGGCGCGAGTGGGAAAGCTGGTGATGAAGGCGGCGGCGGAGAATCTGACTCCGGTGACGCTGGAGCTGGGAGGAAAGAGCCCGGCGCTGGTTCATCACGATTATCCGCTGCGGACTGCGGCTGAAAGAATCCTTACGGGCAAGCTGTATAACGCGGGACAGACCTGCGTCGCGCCGGATTATGTGTTGATCCAGGAAGATCGGCGGGATCAATTCGTTGGGTTGGCTCAGCAAGTGACGGCTCGGATGTTTCCGCGGCTGGTGTCGAATCCCGATTACACGCGAATCATCAATGCGCGGCATTATCAGCGGCTGGCGGGTCTGGTGGGGGACGCGAAGAATCGCGGGGCGCAGGCGATCGAGATCAACCCGGCGTCTGAGACTTGCGATAACGCGAATCGCGTATTTCCGCCGACGCTTTTGACCGGCGTCGACGATAAAATGGCGGTGATGCAGGAAGAAATCTTCGGGCCCGTGCTGCCAATCTTGACGTATCGGACCACGGAAGAAGCTGTCGACTACGTGAACGCGCATCCGCGGCCGCTCTCGTTTTATTATTTCGACAACAGCGGCAATAGAGTTGACGAGATGCTCGCGCGGACGTTCGCGGGCGGCGTCACCGTGAACGATTGCGTGTTTCACGTGGGGCAATGCGGGCTGCCGTTCGGAGGCGTGGGCGCGAGCGGAATGGGCCGCTATCACGGCTTCGACGGTTTCGAAACGTTTTCAAAAAAGAAGGGCGTGTTTCTGCAGGGACGATGGAGCTCGCTCAGCTTCCTGCGGCCGCCTTATGGCGCGAGTGCGCGGCGGCTTCTCAAATTTATCGTCGGAAATTAACGCCGCGTGGTTCCATGGCGGCCCTCGCCGCCTGCGAATCGGCTGGCGCCCGCAACGGTTTCGCCGCTCTCGACGACTTGCCTGCCGCGACGGAACTCGTTGCGCATGGCGGAATCCTGGTCGTGGCCCCACTGCTCATATACGGAGAGACGGTCAGAGCGCATGCATCCTTGGGGAAAGGCGCACAGGGCGCGGGCGAGTTCGATGGCGCCTTCGAGCGCATAGCCGGTTTCGGTCAAACGATTCACCAGTCCCATACGCCAGGCCTCCTCGCCCGAAACACCGCGGCCGGTGAGGATCAGGTCGAGAGCGTTGCTCTGTCCAATCAAGCGGGGCAGGCGCACGGTGCCGCCGTCGACCAGCGGGACTCCGAAGCGTCGGCAGAATACGCCGAGCACTGCATCTCTGGAAGCGACGCGCAGATCGCACCAGAGGGCGAGTTCCAGACCTCCCGCGACCGCATAGCCTTCGACCGCGGCGATCACGGGTTTCGAGAGGAGCATGCGCGTGGGACCCATGGGGCCGTCTCCCTCCTCGGACATCGAATTGCCGTGGCCTTCCGCCAGCGCTTTCAGATCGGCGCCCGCGCAGAAGTGGCCGCCTGTGCCGGTGAGAATCGCGACGCTCAGCTCGGAATCGGCGTCGAACTGGCGGAACGTGGCGGCCAGTTCTCGAGCGGTTTGAAGATCGACGGCGTTGCGCACGTCGGGTCGGTTGATGGTGACGATGGCAATCTGGTCTCGCGTCTCAAATCGAACTGGCATCGTTAACGAGCCGCGGCTCCCGTGGCCTTCTTCGCAGGCGCCGCGACGGGAGCCTTTGGAAGGCTGATCAGGTTCGCCAAAAGCTGGTATGCGCCGTCCGTTCCTGCGGGCAGTTGACGCCATAAACCCAGGCCTAGATAGATCCAGCGGCCTTTACCGACTTTGCCTTCGACGAACGAACCAAGCTTCTCTCCTGGATTGTCTTTGAAAGAGTCCACCATCGAGACCAGATCGATGTATTTCGGATCCTTTTCGCCCAGGAAGTACAGACCGCGCTCCTGGACCCACCCCGCCCATGTCGCCGCGCCGATCCGGTTGGGGAAGTTGAATACAGGGTCCGCGGGCGCGAGCACTTTCACGGGAACCGTTTCATCCGAGACGCGATTCCCGCTGACTTTCGCCGGGAACGGACCGTATTGCGCCTGGTTGAACTCCATCTTGTTGTACTGGACGATCACGGTTCCGCCGCGTTCAGCGTAATCGAGCAGGCGGGAATTATAGGCTCGCAAGTCCGCGCGCCGCTCATAGGCGCGGACGCCGGTGACGATGACATCATACTTCGACAGATCGCCCCAGGCCAGTTCATCCTGATCGATGAACGCCAGCTTGCCGCCTAGCTGCTCGATCGCCTGCGGCACTTGATCGCCGACACCATTCACGTAGCCGACACTGATGTTGGGAATCACCTTCACGTCGACGATCTTGAGCGCGGTCTCGGCGGGCTTAATCACCTGGCGGCGCTCGACATGAGGATATTCGATCTCCTGATATCCTTCCGTGAATTTTTCATCTCCGGTCGACGGAGACGTTACCACAGCGCGCAGCGTATATTCTCCGATCTTGGCTTGTGCCGGAGTCGTGATCTCGAATCGAGCTGATAACGATTCATCTTCGTGTACGAAATGAATCGGGACGCTCGCGGGAGTAGCCTTCCATCCGGCCGGCACGTCCAACGCGACACTTGCTTGCGCTGCGCCTTTGGTGCCGTTGGTCACCGTGACGTGGATCTCGCGCTGGACTGCTTTGGCAGCGACGGGAATCACCGCGAGAGGGGGCGTGACCCGCACCGAAAATTCCGGGACGACATTCACTTCCATGCGCTTGTCGCCGGTGTAGATGTCTTTCACATAGCGGAATTGAACCGGGATTTCCTTGGCGACTTCGGCCGACCCAGCCTTGATGTGAAACGTGACGCGGAAAGGCGTCTGCCGGAAGGGAACGCCGAATGGCACGTCGGGATCGAACTTGCTGATCGCCGGATTCGCGGGATTTTTCCAATAGTCGTCGGTGAAATACGGCGTCGTGAGCTTCGCGTTCTTGGGTACGTGCGCATCGGAGACACAGGTGTAGACGGCATCCTTCTTGATCGGCCCCGTGACGCAGGGAGCAGGTGAATCCAATCCGGCGATCGCGACGCTGGTGACGCTGACCTCGGTCGCTCCATGGTTCACCGCGAGCATCGACACTTTGACAGGCTGGCCACCGATCACCAGGCCATCATCCGCGACTGCGTCGAAACTCAGGTCGTGCGCGGCGAGCACAGCATCTTCGTAATCGCGCTCCTTGATCGCCAGACGAAAATCGACTTCGTAACGCGCCAGGTCGCCCAGCCCCATCGAGCCGAGCTGCGCGCGAAGCGACCGGATTCCCGCCAAGCCAGCCTCCACGGGACCCGCGGTGCCGGCATCGTTGCCATCGTCGAACGCGGCTTGCGCGCGCTTGGCATCGCTGAAAATATCGGCCAGCGCTCGCGTGAGCGTCTCCGGCGGATGCGGACCGGCATACTGCGCGATCGAGGTCAGGCTGATGTCCACGCCGTCGAACAGAGACGTTTCATTCTTCGCCATCTGTCCGGGAATGGTGCTGTCAACGAATTGATAACCTCCGGGACCGCGTCCGCCCCGTCCGCCGCCGAGTCCAGGCAGCGGAGGCAATCCTCCGGTTCCTTGGCACTTGTGACTGGCTCGCGCATCGGAGCCGATCTCGGCATAAGTCCGGCACAGCAGCGGATCGTGCATCGCGGTGTTTTGGATCGTCAGCTTTACCGGCGGAGGCGGGGCGGTGCAGCCTCGCCTCGACCGCCACGGCCGCCGCCGCCAAGCCGCCCGTCATGTAAAACTTCTTGGGCTGCCATGGCCGCAAGCCTTCTTTGATCTGCTCCGGATAAGCCGACGGATCGCCAGCCTGGTGATATGCCTCCGTCGCCAGGATGGTCGTCGCTTCGTGAGCGCGATCCCCTCCGCGGCCCTGAATATTCATGGTCACGAACACGTCGGGACGGAAGGTGCGGATCAGGCGCACGAAATCGCCCACGATCTCCTTGCGGCCCCACTTGTCGATCACTTCCTGCGGATCGAAGGAGTACCCGTAATCGATCGCGCGCGTGAAATACTGTTCGGCGCCATCCAATCGATGCGCCGCGAGCAGCTCCGAAGTGCGCAGCACGCCGATGTCGCGAAACAGCTCCGGTCCGATTTCGTTCTGTCCGCCTTCTCCGCGATTGGTTTGCAGGTCAATCGATCGCAAGCCCATGCCGCGCGTGAACATGGCGAATAGAGCGTTATGCTCGTCGTCGGGGTGAGCGGCGGATTGCATGAACGTCCCGGATACGCCGAGTTTCCTGAGCGACGAGGCCCAGCGCGACATGGCCGCTGTCCTCGGAGACCAGCGGGAAATTCATCCGGTTCTGCGCCAGAGCGGCAGCGGCGAGCGTAATCGCGAACGCGAGAGTGAGCGGACGTTTCATCAGGTGTAACCTAGAGTTTGAGTTTATCCTATACACGTCAAGCACGCGCCCACGCCGGCCATCCTTGACCCTGTCGTTTGAGACATTTATCATGAGCCTGCGGGGAAGGTGGACATTGCCGATCGAATCGTTCGCGAAATACGCGCTGCTGGGTTGTGTGTTTGCTCTCGGGACCGCGCCTGCACAGGACGCGGAATCGTTTTCAACGCCCGCGATCGCGGCAGGCATTCGTCACGCAGTATTGCGCCGGGCTGCCATAACGAAAAACTTCGCTCCGGCGGATTTTCGTGGACTAAAATCGACCTGGCGCAACCCGAACAGACGGCGGCGCTGACCGAAAAAGCGATCAAAATGGTGCGGGCCGGAATGATGCCTCCTCCGGGCATGCCTCGGCCTAGCGCCGCACCGCGAGAGCCTTCGCGGGATCGCTTGAAGCGCGCATCGATCAGGCCGCTGCCGCGCATCCGAATCCAGGATCGCCGGACCTTCATCGCCTGAATCGCACCGAGTATCGCAATGCAGTTCGCGATCTGCTGAATATCGACGTGGATGTTTCCGGAATCCTTCCCGCCGACGACATGAGCCACGGATTCGACAACATGGCCGACGTGTTGACCGTCTCTCCGGCGCTGATGGAAGGCTATATTCGAGCCGCCGGAAAAATCAGCCGGCTGGCGGTCGGCGACCCGCAGGTGGCTCCCACCACGGCGAGTTTTCCGGTCCTGAAGATCCAGAACCAGATGCGGCATGTCGAAGGCGCGCCGTATGGAACGCGCGGCGGAACTTCCGTTGTTTATTATTTCCCGGCGGATGGCGAGTACGTGTTCAAAGTGTCGTTCTTCCACGACCTGGACGGTCCGTGGTGGGGCAAAAATCAGGGCAAGGGGCAGCAACTGGAGATTTCGGTCAATGGCGCGCGCGTCGCGCTGTTGACGCTCGACCCGAACATGATGCCGACCGATACGCGGCAGACTGTGCCGGTCGCGGTGAAGGCCGGACCGCAGCGGGTTTCCGCGGCGTTTCTCGAAAAGTTCGAAGGACCGGTAGAGGACATCGTTTCGCCGGTCGAAAACGTGCTGATCGACACCACGCATGCCGACCTCCCGGGGCTCACTTCGCTTGCCCCATCTGCGCGAGCTCGATATTACGGGGCCGACGAAGGTCACCGGGATATCGGACACTCCCAGCCGTCGTGCGATTTTCAGTTGCCGTCCCGCAGCGGGCGCGGATGAAATTCCGTGCGCGAAGGAAGATCATTTCGAGGATCGCGCGGCAGGCGTATCGCAGGCCGGTAACGGATTCGGATGTCGAAGACCTGCTCAGCTTCTATCAAAAAGGCCGCAATCAGGGCGATTTCGATTCGGGCATTCTCGCCGTGGTGCAAACCATTCTCTCCGATCCCGAATTCGTGTTCCGGTTCGAGCGCGCGCCTTCGAACGTCGCGGCGGGAACGAATTATAAAATCAGCGACCTGGAACTGGCGTCGCGCTTGTCTTTCTTTCTATGGAGCAGCGCTCCAGACGACGAGCTGATCACGATCGCGAGCCAGAGCAAGCTTCGCGATCCCGGCGATATCTGGAGAAGCAGGTGCGACGAATGCTCGCGCATCCTAAATCGGAGTCGCTGTCGAACGTCTTCGCGTATCAATGGCTGCATCTTCAGAATCTGAACGACGTGCAGCCGGACGCGTTTCTGTTTCCGAACTTCGACCGCAACCTGGTAGATTCGATGCGCCGCGAAACGGAGATGTTTTTCTCGAGCATCGTCCACGAAGACCGTCCGGTTCTGGATCTGCTGACCGCGAACTACACTTTCGTCGACGAGATTCTGGCCAAGCACTACGGGATTCCCGACGTTCTCGGCTCCAAGTTCCGGCGCGTGCAGATTACGGATGAAAACCGTTTCGGGTTGCTGGGCCAGGCGAGCATTCTGACGCTGACGTCGGTTTCGAATCGCACGTCGCCGGTGGCGCGCGGGAAATACGTGATGCAGGTGTTGCTGGGTACGCCGCCACCGCCGCCGCTGCCGAACGTTCCGGCGCTTAAAGAGAATGAGGACAACGGCAAGGCGCTGCCAGTTCGTGAAAAAATGGAGCAGCATCGCAAGAATGAGCCCTGTCATTCCTGCCATCAGTTGATGGACCCGATCGGTCTTTCGCTTGAAAATTTCGACGGCGTGGGACAGTGGCGAACGCGCGATAGCGGAGTTCCCATCGACGCATCCGGCCGCATGTTCGATGGAAGCAAGCTGGATGGTCCGGTCAGCCTGCGGCAGGCGATATTGAATCGCTCCGATGTGTTCATCGGCACATTCACCGAAAATCTGCTGGCTTATGCGCTGGGCCGCGTGATCGATTCGCGGGATTTGCCCGCGGTGCGGTCGATCGAGCATGAGGCGGCTCGCAATGGCAATCGTTTCTCGGCATTTGTGTTTGCGATCGTCGAAAGCACGCCATTTCAGATGAGAAGAGCGGAGGCCGTGGAGCCCGCCCCGTCCAGCGCGGCGCCCACGCAACCTGTCAGGCGATAATTCGGCCCGTCAGGCGATAATTTCGGGAGGAGACGAGTTTTGATCATCACGAAAAAACATCTTTCGCGGCGTACCGTGCTTCGCGGCATCGGAGTGATCGCTGGCGCTGCCGTTCCTGGATGCGATGGCGCCGGCGCAAACGCCGCTGTCAAAAACGGCGGCCAGCCCTCGATCGCGCCTCTGCTGCATCGAGATGGTGCATGGGTCGGCAGGCAGCACCGTGGATGGATCGAACAAACATTACTGGTCGCCTGAGAAAGACGGGCGCGATTTCGAATGGACCCAGACGCTGGAGCCGCTGGCGCCGTTTCGCGACAGCATCACCATCATCAGCGATACGGACCTGCTTCCCGCGGGCGCGTTCGCGGATAACGAAGAAGGCGGCGATCATTTCCGTTCGAGCGCGTCCTACCTGACCGCCGCTCACGCCAAGATGACCGAAGGCGCCGACATTCTGTGCGGAACGTCGCTCGATCAGATGTACGCGCAGCAGTTCGGCCAGGACACTCCGCTGCCGTCGATTCAGCTTTGCATCGAGAGCCAGTATTCATCCGGATCGTGCGATTACGGCTACGCCTGCGTGTATTCGGATACGATTTGCTGGGCATCGCCTACGCAGCCGCTGCCCATGACCATCGACCCGAGGATGGCGTTTGAGACGCTGTTCGGCGACGGTTCGACGCCGGAAGAACGAACCGCTCGCCAAAAAATGAATGGCAGCATTCTCGACCGGATCACCCAGCGCGTCGCCATGCTCCAGAAAGATTTGGGTCCGAGGGATCGCAGCCGGTTAAAAGATTATCTGGACGATGTTCGCGAGATTGAGCATCGAATTCAGCGGATCGAGAAGTACAATTCGAGCGGCGTGGCTCGTCGCTTCCGTCGGCTCCCATCGGCGTGCCGGATTCGTTCGATGAGCATGTGAAGCTGATGTTCGATCTGCAAGCGCTGGCGTTCATGACCAACACCACGCGCGTCGCGGCATTCAAGATGAGCCGCGACGTTTGCCAGCGCGTGTATCCGGACAGCGGCGTAAACGTTCCGTTCCATTCGGCGTCGCATCACGGCGAGAGCCCCACGCGCATCGCCGATTTCGCCAAGATCAACCGTTATCACGTCAGCCTGGTTCCTTATTTCCTCGAAAAACTGAAGAACACGCCGGATGGCGACGGCAGTCTGCTGGATCATTCGCTGGTAATGTACGGAAGTCCGCTGGGCGACTCGAATGCGCACAATCACAAGCGCGTGCCGATTTTCCTGGCCGGTCATGCAGGTGGCAAGGTCAAGGGAAATCTGCACGTCCGCTGCAAGGAAGGGACGCCGATGGCGAACTTGCTGTTGACGGTCGCGCACAAAGTCGGAATGAACCTGGACCGGATCGGCGACAGCACTGGAGAAGTCGCAATTTAGGGGGAATCGATGCGAACCACACTCATTGCGGGATTCTTGGTGAGCGCAACGTTGATTTGGGCCGCCGATACTCGTCTGGCGGACGCGGCGCAGCAGGGTGACTCGGAAGGCGTGCGCACACTGCTAAAGCAGAAGGTGGACGTGAATGCGCCGCAGGGCGACGGCAGTACCGCGCTGCATTGGGCCGCTCATAATGACGACGTCGCGATGGCGAAAATGCTGCTCGCGGCCGGCGCCAGCGTAAAAGCAACAACCCGCATCGGCACAGCCACACCTCTGTTCATGGCTTGCCGCAATGGCAATGCGGCGATGATCGACCTGCTGATCAAAGCCGGTTCCGATCCGAATTCAACGGACGAGCACGGCACGACGCCGCTGATGATGGCTGCGTCGGCCGGGCAACCCTGATGGCGTGAAGGTCCTGATCGAGCATGGAGCCGGTGTGAACGCTCGCGAGGGTGTGCATGGGCAAACGGCGTTGATGTTTGCCGCTGCGCTCGGACGCGCCAGCGCGATCCAGGCGTTGCTCGCTGGCGGCGCGGATGCCGGCTTCACCAGCAAGCCGGTAAAACTCGCCAAGATTCCCAGCTCTTTTGAAGCTCTGCAAAAGCCCGGTGCGGAAGCCGCGTCAAAGGGTCCGCAGGCGCGCGGCGGCGCGAAATCAGGCGACGCACCCGCACAGGATAAGGCGGCGGTGGATGCGCTCGCCAATGCCCTCGGATTCAAGTCGGCTGAATACCGGGCCGGCGCAGAACAAGGTGGCGGGGACCTAAAGGATTCCGTACAGAAGCTGATCGCGAAGGTTGACGCGCTCGAAAAGAAATTGCCCGGCGCCGCCGCCAAGGGCGCGAACGACGACGACCCGATGCGCCCGCCGCGCGATCGCGGAGCCGGCGAAATGGGCGGGATGACGGCTCTGCTGTTCGCCGCCCGCGATGGCCACATGCAGGCCGCGCGCGCTCTGATTGAAGCCGGGGCCGATGTGAATCAGATCAGTCCCGCCGATAAAACCAGTCCGCTGGTGATGGCGGTGGCGAACGGGCATTTCGATATCGCGAAATTCCTCCTCGATTCCGGCTCCGATCCGAATGCGGCGAACGATCTGGGATTGACCGCGTTGTACGGCGCCGTCGACATCCAGTGGGCGCCCAAAGGCTGGTTCCCGAATCCCGACATCGGGCAGGAGAAAGTTTCGTACCTCGATCTGATGACCGCGCTGCTCGACGACGGCGCGGATCCGAACGCGCGCCTGGGAAAGAAGCTATGGTTCCGCGCATCCGGTGACCACTCCTGGGTCGACTCCGGCGGAGCCACCGCGTTCTGGCGCGCCACGCAAGCGCTGGATCTCACGGCAATGCGCCTCCTGATCGCGCATCACGCCGATCCCGACATCCCGACCACCGGCGGCGATACGCCGTTCATGGTCGCGTGCGGAATCGGCTGGGGCTATCACTACAGCGTCAGCTCGCCCGATTACACGGTGATGGATGCGGCGAAATACCTGACGCAGTTGGGCGCGGACGTGAACGCCGCCGACGCCCGGGGCTACACGCCGCTGCATGGCGCGGCATACCTCGGCAATCATGAGCTGATCGCGTACCTGATGGATCACGGCGCGGATATCAAGGCTGTCGCGAAGGACAAGAATACAGTCGCCGACATGGCCAACGGTCCCACGCGATTCGGCATCCCGCATCCGGAGACGGTCACGCTGCTCGAGAAATTGGGATCGGCGAACTCGCACAACTGCCGGTCCGATCAGTGCCTGGTAAATCCTAGAGACGACCGTAAGCCGACGCCGACTTCAGCGCCGCCGTCCAGTTCATCTCAGGACGACAAGAAGCCGTAATTTAATTTACTTCGCTTTGAACCACAACACGTGGTTTTGACTGGTGACGGCGGTCAGTACTTCGTCGTTTTTGCTCACGGTCACCGAGTGAATGCCGTTGGATTCGACTGACCCGAGCACTTTGCCCGTCTTGCGGTCGAGCTTCACCATCCAGCCCGGCGAAGGCACCGGCGTGTCGATGGTCTGCATCGCGGCCCATACCACGCCTCGGCTCACTTGAACGGCGTAAGTTCTGCCGAGCGGCCACTCGCTCAGGAATTTGCCGTCCAGATCGAAGCGCTGCACGCGTCCGTTTTCCCGATCCGCGACGTAAAGAATATTGTCCTTGTCGATGGTGATCCCGTGCGGCAGCCGAAACTGACCAGGACCGTTTCCCGCGGTGCCCCACTCATGTACGCGCTTTCCATCCGGCGTGTATTCGAGTACGCGCGCGTTTCCGTAGCCATCGGTAATGAACAGCCGTCCATGCGGACCGAACGTGATGTCTGTGGTCCCGACGAAGCGGCTGCGTCTTCCGGTAGGCTGCTCGCCGACGTCGATCTGCATGAGCTTCTCGCCCTTCGGAGTGAACTTCAGCACCGCCGAGCTTTCCGCGTCGACAGTCCAGATATTGCCCGCGGGATCGATCCGGATGCTGTGTGGAATCTTGTACAGCCCCTTGCCCCATGACCGCAGCACGCGGCCGTTTCGATCCGCGACGATCACGGGATCGGCCTTTTCGCCGCGTTGCAACAGGTAGATGGTTCCTTTGGGATCGATCGCGACCGAAGAGATCATCCCGAGTTCCCATCCGTCGCTGGGAGCCTGAATCGTAAGTTCGGTCCGGTTGAGGATCGATTTGGGCGCAGCGTCCAGCAGCGCGTGAAGATGAGCCGTGGCTTGCGCCTTACTCGCGTCGTCCACGGTCTGCGCGCACAGCGGCAAGCAAATCAAACATAAAAGATTTTTCGGCATCTGACCGCAGGATTATGGCACAACGAATTGATCCGAGCAAGTAGAATAAAGATTCTATGCGTGTTTTTCTTTTCCTGGCCGCGGCGCTCACCACGTTCGCCGCCGACGCGAAGCTTACGCCTGAAATGCAGACCGTGGTGAGCCACGTTTCGGCGGATTCGCTGCGCGGGAATCTTTCCTTCATCGCGTCGGATATGCTCGAAGGCCGGGCCACGCCGTCGCGCGGGCTGGATCTCGCCGCTGAATACATCGCCGCGCAGTTCCGGCGCGCCGGCCTCGAACCCGCCGGTGACGACGGATATTTTCAGACCGCGTCCCTGCACGTCCGCGAACAGAATCCAAGTGGATTCGAAATGACGGTAACCGTGGGAGGGAAAACCATTCACGTCGAGGCGGGTCAGGCGTCGATCGTGCCGGATCAGCCAATCCGGCTCGACAACGCAGGAATTCTCGCGACGGATGGGCGAGTTTCGCCGGAGCAGGCCGCGGGAAAGGTGGTCGTGTTCATTGGACGAAGACGGTCCGACGTTCCCCGTGGAGCCGCGCTCGTGCTATTCGCCGCGCGAAACGGCGTGCGACCCGCAGTCAGCGTAGGGGACGATCCGGTGCCGAATGTAATCTCTTCCGCTGAATTGCTCGATGCGCTGAAAAGCGCAAAAGACGCGCGCGTCACCATGCACGTCGAGCCAGCGATCGACCGGTCAGTGAAAGTCCGCAATGTAGCGGGAATCTTGCGCGGGTCCGATCCGGCGTTGCGCGATACCTACGTGATGCTGACCGCGCACTACGATCACCTGGGCATGCGCGCCACCGGCGAAGACCGGATTTTCAATGGAGCGAACGACGATGGCAGCGGAACCGTCTCCGTCATTGAAATTGCCGGCGCATTGGCCACGCTCAATCCGCATCCCAAGCGAAGCGTTCTGTTTATGACGTTTTTCGGCGAAGAGCTAGGGCTATACGGATCGCGCTATTACGGAAAACATCCGCTGGTGCCGCTCGCCAAAACCATCGCCGATCTGAACCTGGAACAGGTGGGCCGCACCGATGCGTCGAATGGCCGCCAGGTCAACAACGCAAGCCTCACCGGTTTCGATTTTTCGGATCTCCCGCGCATTGTGGCCGATGCGGGGAAGTTCACCGGCGTGAGAGTTTACAAGGATGAAGCGGCCAGCGATCAGTATTTCGCACAGAGCGACAATCAGGCCTTGGCGGACGTCGGCATTCCCGCGCACACGCTATGCGTCGCGTTCGAGTATCCGGATTATCACGGCGTCGGCGACCACTGGGAGAAGATCGATTACAACAACATGGCGAAAGTCGATCGCGCGGTCGCATTGGGATTGCTGCACATGGCGTCGGATGCGCCGCCGCCAAAGTGGAACGAATCGAACCCCGCCGCGGCGAAATACGCGGAAGCTGCGAAGAAACTCAAGCAGTAATCTGGTCGATCGCGGAAATGTCCTCGGCCGTCAACGCCCAATTCACTGCGTTCACGTTCTGCTCGAGTTGCTCCGGCTTGGTCGCTCCCGCAATTACGCTGGCGACGCCCGGCCGCGAGGCGAGCCAGGAAAAAACCAGTTCGAGCATGGTGCGTCCACGGTCTGCGCAAAACTGAGCCAGACGCTCTACTTTGCGCCAGTTTGCTTCGGTCAAATAGCGATCCGCGAGAGCCTTTGTGTTCGACAGGCGCGTGCCTTCAGGCAAATGGTCGCGGCGGTATTTTCCCGTGAGCAGTCCGCTGGCGAGCGGAAAGTACGGCAGCAGCCCCAAGCCGTAAGCCTGCATCGCGGGAATCAGTTCGGCTTCGATCTTGCGCACCAGCAGGCTATATTCGTCCTGGCAGGAAATAAATCCGTTCGTGCCAAGTTCGCGCGCTGTCCAATGCGCCTCGGCGACCTGCCAACCCGGAAGATTCGAGCAGCCTATATACCGGACCTTCCCCTGCCGGACCAGATCGTCCAGCGCCCGCAGCGTTTCCTCGATCGGCGTCCGCGGATCGGGCTGGTGCAGTTGATATAGGTCGATCCAGTCCGTACGCAGCCGGCGCAAGCTGTCCTCGACTTCGGACATGATGTAGCGCCGCGACGCTCCGATCTTTTCCGGCTGCTCCATCACCATGCCGAATTTCGTGGCGAGCACGATTTTACTGCGGCGTTCGCCCAGAATGCGGCCAAGCTGCTCCTCGGAGCCACCCTTGTTGCCGTAAATATCGGCGGTATCGAATAACGTGATCCCGAGGTCGATCGCCTTATCGACCACTTTTCGCGTGGCCTCCAGATCGAGCCGGCCGCCGAAATTGTTGCAGCCCAGCCCGACTTCAGTCACTCGCAAACCGGATTTCCCCAAGTTTCGCATGTTCATTACATGTGCACCATGACTTCATGAAGCGTCTTTTTCGTGATCGACGGGACCTCAGCACCCTCCGCAGGGTAGCCCACGGGCATCAGCACGAACGGCCGCTCATTCGGAGGACGATTGAGGATCTTCTGAAGAAATCCCATAGGGCTTGGCGTGTGCGTCAACGTCGCGAGGCCGGCGATGTGCAGCGCGGCGATCAGGAATCCAGTCGCGATGCCGACGCTTTCCTGCACGTAGTAATGCTTGATCTTGCGGTCGGCATCGATGCCGTAGTCGATCCGGAACACGACGATCAGGTACGGTGCGACCTCCAGAAATTCCTTGTGCCAGTCCGTTCCCAGCGCGAACAATGCGTCCAGCCATTCCTGCGGAAAGCGGCGATCATAGTTTTCGCGCTCTTCTTCTTCGGCGGCGATGCGAATCTGCCGTTTGATCTCGGGATCGAAGACCACCACGAACCGCCACGGCTGTTGATTGGCGCCGCTCGGTGCGAGCGACGCGCAGCGAATCGCGTTTTCAATCAGCTCGAACGGAACCGGCTCCGCAGAAAAACTGCGCACCGTTCGCCGCTGGGCCATGCGATGGACGAACTCCCGCGAACGGCGGAGCTGTTCCTCCGGCGCCAATACCTCAAATTTCAGCGGCTCAAACTTTTTTTCCAAAGGCGTAGAGCGCGGAGTGCGTGCGCAGGTAATGCTGATCGGTGGCGATGGCTGGATTCGCGCGGCATTCGCTTTCGTTGAAATCCGAGGGGGCCGACGAAAGCAGCGCGAATGTCAGTGCGATGAAAATTTTCATTTCTCACCGAAACAATACAAGCCGGCAACCGTGCGGATGTAAATTCTCTTATCGGCAATCGCGGGAGTCGCGAAAATATCTTCATCCAGTTTGTTCGCCGCGATCTGTTCCTGTTCTCCACCGGCCTTCAGCACGTAAACTACGCCGCTGTTCGCCGCGATGAAGATCTTTCCGTCGGCAGCCACCGGTGAGGAAAAGTATCGATCCGAATTGGCCCGCAAGCGCGCCGCCTTCAACACCTCGCCAGTCGCAGCGTTGAGCGTGGTCAGAATCCCGCTGTCATTCAACATGTACAGAACGCCGCGGTACAGGACCAGCGACGGCAACTGCGGAATCGCTTTGTGATATTTCCACTTCACTACGGAATTGGTGAGATCTCCCTTGCCGCCCGGCGGAACAGAAAGCGCCATCAACGAATTCTCCGCCGCCATGGACGCGGAATAAATCGTCCACTCATGCTGGTCGAGCGCGCCATCGTTATTCAGATCCAGATACTTGAACAGCGTTTTCGTGCGCTGATCGGGCGATTCATCGACGGATATTTTTCCATCGTGATTGGCATCGAATTTCTTCAGCACTTCGTCGAACGGCGGAACGGCGATCTGCCGGCCGGGGTCGTTTTCAGGAGTGTTGAAGCCGTTGATGTAGATGGTGTCGCCGTCGATCACCGGTACGCTCTTCATCTCCGACGCCAGGCCGTGCATGAACCAGACGATCTGCCCCGTATCGGCCGAGTAAACATCCATTCGAAAAGACGCCGGCGCCACGATCAGAGATTTTCCGTTCGCGTCGCGCATCACGCTGGGGGTCGACGCGCCGCTCAACGCTTCCGGACGCTGCACTTTCCAGCGAAGCTTGCCGTCGTTCTGGCCGAACGCCGCGATGTAGGACCCGCCCGATTGATCGATGACCAGCACGATCTTGTCGTCCACCAGCACGGGAGAAACACCGATGCCGTACACATTTGTAAATGGCCCGAGGGGCGTGCGCCAACGCTCATTTCCGTCGGGTCCGTAGGAAACCATGCCGTAGTCGCCGAAAAACGCAAAGACGTTTTTGCCGTCCGAAACCGGACTCGGCGATGCAGGGCTGTTCCGAGGATCTACCGGATCCTTGCGGTCGCGCGGCGATTCGCGGCGCCATAAAACCTTGCCGGTCGCGCGATCCAGCGAGAACGTCAACAGCAGGTCGCCTTCGTATGCCGTGACGAAAATCCGGTCGCCCGCGAGAATCGGCGAAGAATGTCCCGGCGGCAGAGGCGTCTTCCAAACCAGGTTCTTCTCGAGGCCGAATTCCGCAGGTAGTCCAGTCGTGTCGCTGACCCCCAACCCGTTCGGGCCGCGGAATCGAGGCCAATCCGCCCCAACCGCCGACATCGCGAGCACAGCGGCAAAAACCGGTAAACTATCTCTCATATACAAGGCACCCGTGACTTCTACTATATCGTCTCAACAAGCTGCACCAATCACCGCGCTCGACGCCTGGACTCGTGAAGTCATCGAGTGGCATTTCGACCCCGCCACCGGCACTCCTTTCTGGCTGGAACGCGCCAAGACCCTGGATTTCGACCCCCGCCGCGAGATACAGACGTATAACGACCTGGATCGTTTTGGATTTTTCGAAGATGAGTGGCTGCGCGGCGGACCGGTGCGCCGCTGGGTGCCGAAGGCGTATGCCGATAAACCGATCTGCACGTTCGAAACCGGCGGGAGCACCGGCGTGCCAAAGTCGCGCATCAACTACCAGGATTTTCGAATCGATTATGAGCAGTTTTCGGCCACGCTGCCGCATGAATTTTTCCCGCGCGGATCGGACTGGATCATGGTAGGGCCCAGCGGCCCGCGTAGACTGCGGCTTGCCGTAGAACATCTGGCGCAGCATCGCGGCGGGATCTGTTTCGGCCTGGATCTGGATCCGCGCTGGGTCATCAAGTTGTTAAAACGCGGCGAAGTGCAGGAAGCCGAGCGGTACAAGCAGCACGTGGTGGAGCAGGCCCTCACGCTGCTGCGAGCGCATGAAATCACGTGCATGTTCACGACTCCCAAGCTTCTCGAAGCCATCGCCGAAAAGATCAACCTGAAAAAAGCCGGCATCCGCGGCATCTTTTGCGGCGGCACGGAAATGACGCCGCAGTTCCACCGTTTTGCGAAAGAAGAACTGCTCGACGGCATTTACTTCGCCCCGACTTATGGCAACACGTTGATGGGCCTCGCGACGCACAAGCCGTTCGACCCCGCCGACAATTACGCCGTCATCTACTATCCGCCCAGCCCGCGCGCCATGATCGAAGTGGTCAATCCGGAGCAGCCGCACCGCGTGGTCGGATATGGCGAAACCGGGCGCGTGCGTCTGACGACTTTGACCAAAGAATTCTTCATGCCCCGGTTCCTGGAGCGCGATGAATGCGAGCGCGAACCACCTTGCGCGACTTATCCTTGGGACGGAGTCCGCAACGTGCGCCCCTTCCGTAAATTCCAGACCACCGTGGTCGAAGGCGTTTACTGAGGCCGCAGCACTCCGCTCAATGCAATCTGCGTAAAATCCCGAAGGGTTTCAGCAGACGTAAGTTTGCCGTCCCGGCGATACCAGCGCGAGAGCCATGTGATCATCCCGAACAGGCTGAACGCCGCCACGGTTGAGCTAACGGGCCGCAGCTTTCCATCCGCGGCCAACTGATCCAGCGTCTGCCGCAGCAGATCGAAATACGCGCGCTTGCGGTTTAAGATTGTCCGCCGGTGGGGAGGTGTCAGCGCCGACATTTCTTCCAGAATGATGGTCACAGCGCCGCCCACTTCAAGGATTCGCCGCGCGTGCCTTTCGACGATCGTTCGCAACCGTGTTTCCGGATCTTCTACTTTCTGCGCCGGCTGGATCACGTCCTGATCCACCATATCCATGGCAAAGCCCATGATCTGAAAAAGAAGCTCCTCTTTTCCTGGAATGTAATGATAAATTCCGGCCTTGGTGAGCCCAACCGCCTCGGCGATATCTTTCATCGACGTGGCTTCATAGCCCTTCTGGCACATGATTTCGGCGGCTACGCGGTAGATATGATCCGCCCGCTGTTCTTTCCGGTTGTTCAGAAATTTGACTTTAGTATGCGGCGGCAGAGTACACCCCTGACATCCGACGGCCAAAGGCGGAGATTACGACAAGTAAACCACCCGTGTCAACCGCCGCCGCCCAGCGCTCAGCGTCAGGACGCAGACGCTCGATCGGCGCGGACCACCGGAGCATCCACCAGGTGTTCGGCGAGGAACCACACCTGCAACTCGTTGGTGCGAATCACTTCGCTGACCAGTAGATCGTTGGTGCCGTCATCCCCGCCCTCCGCCGCCTGCCGGGCCATGGTGCGCGCTTCTTTGAGGAGAATCTCGTGTGCCTCCAGCAGCCGCGAGATTTGCACCGGCACCTCCTCCCTGCCGCGCGGCGGCCTCGGGATGATGGTCGTCTCGGCAACGTCGGCCGCCATCGCGATGCTGATACCGCCGAGCACCTGCACCCGCTCCGCAATCGAGTCCACCAGTTCGTTCTGCTCGTCGTAATGCTTGTCGAAAAGGAGGTGGAGCTGATAAAAAGTATGACCGGACACCTGCCAATGATGCTTCTTATACATATCGCGCAGCGTCATCGTATCGGCCAGAAGCTGGTTCAAGTTGGTAGCGCTGTTGGCGCACACCAGTTCATCCAGCGCGATCGGTAGCTTCGCGATTTTGCCGTAGGGCTGAATCTCGCGCGCGTGCTGGTGCACGATCGGTTTCGCGCGTTCCACGCCTGTCTCCACGTCGCGATAACTGGGACCATGATTTCTTTTCTTGGTGCTCATTCGGTTTCCTTTCTCGGATTCGTACCGGCCTCGTCGACCATCAGAATAGCGCGAAGAAAACCCGCATGATGGTATAGCTAAGCCAAGTGACCACGTCTTCCCAAATAGCGACTGCGAAGGGTCTGAATGTATCGCTTGTTTGTCTCGCGATCGTGATCTGCGCCCGCCTCTGGATCATGCCCCTTGGCTCCAGCTACTGGATCGACGAGATGGCAACCGTCTACGTCGCGCATCATGGCGCTCAGGATCCATCGCTGAAAGTCGCGCCGCAGGTTGCGGAGTCCATCTACTATGTTCTCCCGAGAATGATCGAGAAAGTCTTCGGCGATTCCGAGATTGCCAATCGCCTTCCGTCGGTTGTGGCGATAGCTTTTGCCATGTTCTTCGTATATCGGCTTGCGGCCCGCTTGATCCACCCGGAGGCTGGATGGTTCGCCGTGTTCGCCTGTCTTTCATTGCGCGGGATCGATTACCAGGCCGGCGATGCCCGGCCGTACGCCCTTGGCCTTTGCGTTTCCGCCGGAAGTCTGTTGCTGCTGATTCGCTGGCTGGATTCCACGCGCCTGCGCGATGGCCTGCTCTTTCTGATCGTCGCGTCATTGTTGTGGCGCGTCCACCTGATTTACTGGCCTTTCTATCTGATTTACCCCGTCTACACACTTGCGCGTCTGCGAGCGCGCGAAACCCAGGTGGAAATGCGCCACGCCGTCCTGATCTTCTCCGTGTTGGGTATCTCGCTGCTCCCGGTTCTCGAAACTGCGATCGCACTGAACCATCAGGCGGCAGCGCATGTGGTAGTTCCCGCTCCGTCGTTCAAGAATCTGATTACGGAAATCAAGCTCGGGATGATCGTTGGCTCCTTCGCGCTGGCAGGATTAGCCGCCCGCGTGTTCCGGTGGTCACATCGCTCACTGGTGTCGGGAAGCTCATTGCTCCTGATCGTAGGTTGGTGGCTCTGCCAGCAGGTTTTTCTTTTCGGTTTTTCATGGATCACCGGCAACAGCGTCTTTGTCCCGCGCTACTTATATATCGCGCTGCCTGGAGCGGCGCTCACCGCGACGGCGGTCGCCGCTCCGTTCGTTCCAAAGGATCGGTGGAAACCGGTGTCTCTAGCGTTGGGCGCGGGCGTTCTCCTGATTCTCGGACAATGGGGACGCCTGTGGCCCGCGCACCATCCCTCGGATTGGAAAGCCGCCGCGGCCAGCATCCAAAAGCTAAGCATCGATGCCCAAACACCCGTCATCTGTCCGAGCCCATTCATCGAAGCGCGCCCACCCGCCTGGAACCCAAACTATCCCCTCCCAGGTTTCCTCTACGCTCATCTCGCGGTGTATCCGATTCCCGGCAGGGTCTATCCGTTTCCGTTCGACGCGTCCCCAGAAGTGGAACAGTATGCGGTTCGGCTATTGAATGACACGCTCGCGGAATCTAACCGGTTTGTCATTTATGGCTGGAATCAGAACGTCTGGTATTGGAGGGACTGGCTCTCCCTCAGGCCCGAGCTATCTGAGTGGAGCAGGAACCAGCCAGGCTCTTTCGGCGACGTTGCAGTCATCGTGTTCGAGCGCGCCGCGAGCAGGTAGCGTCAAATCAGAACGACTCGCTGCGGCAGCCGGATTCCGCGGCGCGGGCGTACCTAACGGTAATAGCGAAGAACCTGCTGTTGTGCGACGGCTTTGGCCAGCGAATAAGAGGGAAGCACGAAGGAATGGTGGGCGCGACAGGACTCGAACCTGTGACCTCCTGCGTGTGAAGCAGGCGCTCTAACCAACTGAGCTACGCGCCCGGCAATCTGACGTGCAACACATCAGTTTATCACGGGACGGCGTTGCTCACGAACGATCTAAAAAGGTGATGAGAGCCGGTTTATCGGCTCTGGGAGTGGCTATTGCCGCTTGTTTGGAAAGCCGTGTCCTGCTCTCGTGAAGCAGAATCGCACTTACTCACAAGCCGTGCAATCGCCCTTCGGTACCAATTCGGGTAGCGCCCCCGTACTCCACCTTCAGAACCAGCCGAGAATGAAATGTTCGAACAGCCACGGCGCCAATCCTGCAATCAAACACCAGACGGCGTATTGCCAGCCGGACAATTCGTGCCTGCGGGTGGAGAGCTCGCATCCGCATGCATCACAATAAGGAGCCAAGTCAAGCGACACCGTTTTGCACTGGCGACATTGTTGACTCATGACGCCATCATTATGAATCGCGAGCCTGACCATAGACATGTAACCGACGGTTAAACTTCTCCGCCCAGACTCAACGAATTGGCCAGTACTCCACCCGGTGTGACTAGCGGTACTCGGAAGCGTCTTTCATGCCGTATAGTAGAGTTTCCCGGGAGAAACGCATGGAAGCCGTATTCTTTATTCTGTTCGCGATCGTGTTCATCTTTGTGCTGTACCTGGTGCTGGCGAGCTTCTTCACGGTGAACACGGCGCAAGTCGCGGTCATCACCAGATTCGGAAAATTTCTGCACGTCGCCGAGGCCGGCTTGAACTGGAAAAGCCCGCTGTTCGAATCCGTGGCCGGCACCATGAGCCTGCGCGTGAATCAGATCACGCTGACCATGGAAACCAAAACCAAAGACAACGTCTTCGTGACCATCCCGATTTCCGTGCAGAACCGCGTTCGCCCCGAAAAAGTTTACGATGCCTTTTACAAACTGGCCGACCCGACCGCGCAGATCAAATCTTACGTCGAGCAGGTGATCCTCGGCCACGTGCCTGGAATGACGTTAGATGAGGTATTCGCCAGCCAGTCCAGCATCGCGGCGGCGGTGAAAAAGGAACTGGACGCTGACATGTTCGCCTTCGGATACGAGATCGTCAACGTTCTGGTTACCGACATCGTTCCCGACGAAAAGGTGAAGTCGGCCATGAACGACATCAACGCCGCGCAGCGTGAGCAGGTCGCCGCCAACGCCCGCGGCGAAGCCGAGAAGATTCTGGTGGTCAAGAAAGCCGAAGCCGAAGCGGAAAGCAAGGCGCTGCAAGGACAGGGCATCGCGAATCAACGCAAGGCCATCATCGAAGGCCTGCAAGCCTCCATCGAGCAGTTCCAAAAAGTAGTTGAGGGAGCCTCGGCGAAAGAAGTGATGCAGCTCGTCATGGTGACTCAGTACTTCGATACCCTGAAGTCGATCGGCGAGAGCGGCAAGAGCAGCACGCTTTTCCTGTCGCATTCTCCGGGAGCGGTGAAAGACGTGGGCGATCAGATCCTGGAGTCGATGCTGGTCGCGAGCCGCGCCAAGGATCCTGCCGTCTGAGCGCCGCTTCCCCAAATCCCCCTATGCCCGACGATTTCATTGTCATCCACGACGCGCCGCTCAGCGCTTTCGCGGCCGCCATCCTCGAAGCCGCGGGAGTGCCTCCGCACACCGCCGGGATCGTAGCCGATTCTCTGGTCGCCGCCAATCTTCGCGGCGTCGATTCGCACGGCGTACAGCTCCTGATCTGGTACTGCGAGCAGATCCGCGCGGGAAACGTCGACCTGCACACGGCCGGCCGCGTCGCCAGCGAGAATGGATGCTGCCTGGTCTACGACGGCTGCAACGGCATCGGCCAGCTCATCTCCGGCATCTGCTGCGATCATGCGGTTCGTCTCGCGAAGGCGGGCGGCGTCGGCATGGTGGTCGCGCGAAACTCCACTCATTTCGGAGCCTGCGCATGGTGGGCACAAAGGCTATCGAGCGCCGGGTTAATCGGCATCGTGATGTGCAACGCGACGGCCTTGGTCGCCCCGTGGCAGGGCCGCGAACGAATGCTCGGCACCAATCCGATCTGCATGTCGGTTCCCGGACCCGGCACGTTTCTGCTCGATATGGCCACCACCACCGTCGCTCTCAATAAGATCTACAAAGCCATGTTGAGCGGAGAATCCAGCATCCCCGGGGCTGGGCGATGGACGCGGAAGGCAATCCCACCACCGATCCCCAGACCGCCATCGACGGTCTTCCCATGCCGCTCGGCGGCTACAAAGGCAGCGGCCTCGCCGTCATGGTCGAGATCCTGTGCGCCGTGCTCTCCGGCGGAGCCCTGCTGACCCAAGTCGGCGGAATCCGCAACACCACGAAAGATATGCGGGCCAGCCATCTGTTCCTCGCCATCGACGTCGAACGCTTCATGCCGATGCCGGAGTTCGTCGCGCGCATGACGCGTCTTCGCGATACGCTGAAAAGCTCGCCGCCCGCGCATGGCTTCAACGAAGTGCTGGTCGCGGGCGAACCGGAGTGGCGTGCCGAAGCCATCCGCCGCCGCGATGGCATCCCGGTTTCGCGCGGCATCTGGGATCAGCTTTCGAAACTCGCCGCCAGCCTGAACGTCGCTGTACCCGCAAGCCTGTAATCCAGGAACTCGGTGACCACGCCGGGAGCCACGGAATCGGTAAACGCTGGGCGACTACTCACGAGCTCTGTCCCAGAACGCCGTTTCCGTCTCATTACCGATTCGCGGAGAAATTGGCTTTTCCGGAACTATCTGTCACTATCGGCGGTGGACCGGCAGCGTCGCGCCATCTATCCCGGTGTCGCCGGGGCGTCGGTTGATCCCAAGGATAGGCCAGTGGCAGAATAACACGAGCATGTAGCTTAGGAAGGACTTTGGAGCCTCAAATGATCGCGTACAAGAAGTCGGTGTCCTTGGTGGCGAAGGGCTTGCTACTACTCGCGGTGTGTCCCGCGTACGCCCAGATTGCAGTTCTTGGAAAAGGGTGGCTTTTGGATTCGGCCGGGAGTATCACCTCTGCGCTAAGTGAAGTGATTTCCGGCAAGAACTCCATTAAGGGCTCGTTTTCAGGCCCCGATTCGGGGATGGTCCACTTCTTCTTGTGGACCAATCCGACCTTCATTCAATTCCAGCCCAACAAGACATACACGATCACGCTCAGTTATCGGATTCTCACACCCGGTTCGGCCGGTTTTCAGTTCGGGTTCTTTTCGTCGAGCGCACAGTCTCATGGAATGTTTCTGCCGACCTCCGTAATTAACGGTTCTCCTGGGACCTCCGGAACGGCTACGCAGACAAGTAACCTTGGACCTTATTCGGATGTCCAAGCCGGGTTTAGTGTGGGCGGGACAGGCGCGATTGCCGTTGACGACATTGGGATCACCGATAGCGCTGGCAGCCTATTTGCCTCGGAAAACGCAGAGGGTCCAACGGTCGTGTCAGCGGGCCCTCTAAGCTTCCAGCTCACGGACGGCCTCGCACTGTTGACGCCGGCGAGCGCCAATGTTCGAAGCACAGTAGCAAAGGATCTCGATGGCGACGGCTACCCGGAGATAATCTTGACGCTCACAGCCCCCCCCCCACCAAGCGAGACTCCCCTAGAGCCAATCGTGATCGAGGCTAGTTCCGGGATGCGCGTCGCCACCTCCGATTTTTTCCCGTTCGGAGCCCCGACGGTTAAGCACTCTCCCACGACGCTATTCGCCGATATCAACAACGACGGCCTTGAAGACATTCTGTTTGCCGATGCTGGTTCAGACGGGACCCCTACGCCAATGGGTTCCGGCATTGGCATCGCGCTCAACATGGGTGGCGGCCAGTATAAAAATGTCTCGTCGCTGGTGCCTGCCGACCTCCAGACAACGCGCTCATATTCTCTTGCAGTGGGAGACTTGGTTGGGGACGGCCGGGTCGAGATTGTTCTGCCCGACGACCAACAAGGGGCCAATACGGCCCTGCTTCGATGGAACGGCAACGGATTTGATGCGCAAAGAAATTGGATTGCTCCTTCCTTGTGGACGAATCCGACCAATCTGGGACTTAACGACTGGATGGTTATCGAAGATTTCGATAAAGATGGCAAGCAGGATCTGCTCTTAGGTGCAGCACCTATACCGGGCGTCCCGAATTCCCGGATCTTGTTTGGTGACTCGAACGGATATGCATCGACCGACGTGTTGCAATTACCCGACGGATTGTTCGGCCACTGCGCTACTTCAGATGCACCAGTCGTAAAGTGCACCGACCTCGGGCCTGTAGTCGTCACGGACCTGAACAACGACGGCTATCCGGATATCTTTGCGGCTGAAGAGCAGTCAATCACCTATCAACCTGGCGCAATCACGGACATGAATGAGCCAGGATATCAAAACATCTTTGAGAACGGGGGAATTGTCTTCGCCGATATGGGCATTCAGGTTCTGCTTAACCAAGGCAAGCGGAGCTTCACAGACATAACGTCGGGGTCGACTGCACAAGACCTTGGTAGGATTCACTATTTCTCGTTAATGCCCATTGACATCAACAACGACGGATTTGTTGACATCGTCGGGTTGTATACGACCAAAGCTTACGGCGCGCAGACCGGTGGGCAGTGGGGCACGACGGTATTTCTCAATGACGGCACGGGCGCCTTTCAGGTTGTAGACGGGGCCCAACTCCTTGCGGCTGTCACGACGACGCCCTCTAATGGTCACCAGTGGAGTCTGGGTGCATTCATACCGACGGTCGTAAATCGCCAACGGATTGAAGGCATCGTCTTCGAATCGGTCGGTGGATGTGGGGTGGAGTATTGCCCGGCGACAGGACTCAACCTATATAAAGTGGTTGCCAACGGAGCGATCGGCACCGGGCCGAACTTCGTGGATCCTGCCTCACTAGGCGCGCCTGGCTTCAACGAGTTCTATTACTTGAGGCATTACCCAGATGCAGCGGCGGCTGTTCAAGCGGGGCAATATCCTACCGGCCTCGCCCATTATCTGGCTGTAGGCAAGGTAAAGGGTTATCTGCCCCACGCGCCGAATCCGCTAGGAACTCCTGTCGTGACGGGCGTCGTCAATGCCGCGGGCGGCCAGTCCGGTATTGCTTCCGGAGCTTTCGTTTCCATCTATGGATCGAACTTCACACCCCTTCCCTATGATGATTGGAGCACGGCGATCTTTAACGGGCAACTTCCAACACAACTGGATGATGTGAAGGTCACGATCGGAGGCAAGCTGGCTTATATCTATGCCATCACGCCTGGACTGATCAACGTCCAGGCTCCGGATGTGGGAATTGGTCCGGCGGCGGTGGTCGTGACGACGGATTTCGGCTCGAGCGCTCCATTTGCGGCGAATTCGCAACTGTACAGTCCGGCCTTCTTTCCGTGGCCGGGGAATCAGCCAGTCGCTACCCATCTGGACTCCAGCTTCGCGGTCAAGAACGGGACTATTCCCGGACTGACCACAGTTCCAGCGAAGCCAGGTGACGTGATTATTCTCTGGGGCACCGGCTTTGGGCCGACCAATCCGGTTGTGCCTGCCGGGCAGGTTCCAACTTTGGTGGCGCCGCCGACGCAGAATCCAGTCAGCGTTACGCTTGGCGGAACTTCAGTTCCGGTGCTCGGCGCGGTGTTGAGTAGTTATCCGGCGGTCTATCAGATCGCGATTCAGATCCCGGAGTCGATGCCGGACGGGGATTTCCCGATACTGGCATCGGTGAACAGCGTGCAATCGCCGGGCAATGTGGTTCTCGCTGTTCAACAGTAGCGCTCCGCCGAACGCCTACCGATCGACCCGCGGTGACGCCGCAGCGGTTACCGGAGCGGGCAAACTCGTTCGAAAGGCAACTGGCCACGAACAGCAATAGTTTAAAGCGCGCTATCCGCATCGGGTTCGCGGGCTGCACGAGTCGCCGTTGAGTTTTGAGGCCGGTGACGCCGTCATGCTATGCTACGTCCTGGCTGGTTCAGAACGCCTCCGGGTCCGCGGAAAGGGACTGCGTCCCACTGAATAGCAACCTTCGACGGTCTGAGGAATGAACTCTTTTCTGCCCGAGCTAGCGGACACCGGGCCTTAAGGAAAGGAGCTCATGTGAAGCAAAAACTACCAAACCGCGGGATGAGGGAACATCCGGACCTCGAACAGCTTAAGCGTCAGGCGAAGGAACTGCTGAACGCTTTTGCGAAGGGTGATGCCACCGCGGCCGCGGAGATCAACGCTCACTACGATAGGGCGGACACCGCGACGTTCGCGTTGCACGATGCCCAGCTGGTGGTGGCACGCAGCTACGGGTTTGAGAGCTGGCCCAAACTGAAGGCTTACGTCGATGGCGTGACGATCAGACGCCTGGTAGAGGCGGTAAGCGCCGGTGACATTGCGCCGATACGAACTATGTTGAAGGCGCGACCCGAGCTGGCTAATATGACCTTGTCGTACGGAGACGAGCATCGCGCGATCCATCACGCAGTGATGAACCGGTGGCCGGAAATCGTACGGCTGCTGATGCAGAACGGCGCAGACGCGCGTGCGGGTATTGATCCACATCGGGACGCGACGTCGGCCTGGACCCTGGCACACGAGCGCGGGTACCACGAGATCGTCGCCATTATCGAGGAAGAAGAGGGTCGCAGAGGAGCGCTCGAAAAGAAGCCGGTGGTGACGGCCGAGCCAGTGTTCGGTGACGACATCGACCGTAACGCCGTTGCGAACGGTGACGCCGTTGCGAACGGTGACGTGGAATGGCTGCGCGCGCGGCACCTGGAAGGCAAACTATCAAATCAAGTTCGCTGGGAAGGCGGGGGCCTGCTTACGGTCGCGGTGCAGAGCGACCGGATTGAGGTTTTTGAATTCCTTCTCGACCTTGGCTTCGATCCAGATGAGCGGGTCTCGTCGGGAGAAGGCGACTGGACCGCATACTCGCAGGGTTATCCTTTGTGGAATTGCGCGGCTTTGGGCCGCCGGAAGATGGCCGAGTTACTACTCGATCGCGGCGCGAATCCGAACGTGCATGTCGACTCCAGCGGATCACCCGTGCATAGCGCATTCAGCCACAAACAGTGGGATATGGTGGAATTACTGCGGAGCCGTGGTGGCGTGGTGACAGGCGACACCGCAGCCCTCTATCGCCAGACCGGCCTCGTGCGGCAAATGCTGGTTGACGACGAACTCGGCGTATTGCCGAAAGGCGCGAAGCCGGCGGACAAGCCGCTTGCGGAAGAGTTGCTCCGCTTCGGCGCCGACGGAGGCGCCAGCGAGATCGTGCGTATGTCGCTCGGGCATATCGATTGGGCTCGCGACGACCCGCGCTGGTTTCGCATGCTCGCATCGCCACTCTCCTTCTGGCATCATATTCCGTGGCTGTATGCGGGCAACAAGGATTTCGACCGGGAAGGCTATCTGGCGTGTTTCCGCCTCATTCTTCAAGCATGCGATGTGAACGTCACGGGCTCGTTTGGACGGACCATTCTGCACGAAATCGCGGCGATGGGCGATTGGATCACAGACGACGAAGTAGTGGCGTTTGGGCGCACGGCTCTCGACGCAGGCGCACGCGTGGACCAGCGCGACGAGATCCTCAAAAGCACTCCCCTGGGTTGGGCGTGCCGTTGGGGGCGGACCCAGCTTGTCAGGTTGCTTCTCGAACGCGGAGCGGACCCGGACGAGAACGATGGCGAGCCGTGGGCACGTCCGCGGTCATGGGCGCTTAAGATGGGGCACGATGAGATTCGGTCAGCACTGGATTAGCACTCTCCGCACCGCAGAGGCGGCGCAGGCGGGTTCGCGGGCTGCGCGAGCCGGGCTTCCGGCCGCCATTGGACCGTATCGGTGACCCACGGGTTTCTCCAACAAGGCATAATCTAAGGATGCCGGACGAGGCGCCGTTGAGTTTTGAGGCCGGTCTTCAGCAACTGGAGACCATCGTGAAGGAAATGGAAAGCGGCGAGCTCCCGCTGGAGCGAGCGCTGGAGCTGTTCGAGCGCGGCATGAAGCTCAGCGAGACCTGCCGCAAGCAGCTCGAAGAGGCCGAAACGCGCGTCGAGATTCTCATGCGCCGCGCTGGCGAAGTGCAGGCACAGCCCTTCCGCATCGACAAATGAACCTTGCCGACTACATCGCTTCCCACCAGAGGCGCGTCGACGATACGCTCGACCGCTGGGTCCCGCCGGAAACCGAAAATCCTTCCATCATTCATCGCGCCATGCGCTACAGCCTGTTCGCCGGCGGCAAGCGAGTCCGTCCGCTGCTGGCCATCGCCTCCGCCGAAGCCGTCTCCGACGCGCCCGTGGGCGTCGAATCGGCCGCCTGCGTGCTCGAATTGATTCACACCTATTCGCTGATTCACGACGATCTGCCCGCCCTCGATAACGACGATTTGCGCCGCGGCCGTCCCACCTGTCACAAAGTTTTCGGCGACGCGATGGCGATCCTCGCCGGCGATGCTCTGCTGACCCTCGCGTTTGAGGTCCTCGCCAAGCTTGAAAACGTCGACGCTGAACGCCGCATCGCACTGGTGCGCGAGCTCGCCGTCGCATCCGGCACCGTAGGCGGCATGATCGGCGGCCAGGTCAACGACCTGGAAGGCGAAGGAAAATTTCCCACCGCTGAGCTTCTCGACTCCATTCATCGCGCCAAGACCGGGGCTCTCCTGCGCGCCAGCGTTCGCATGGGAGCGATTTACGCCGGCGCCGATGCCGACTCAGCTCGATGCGCTCACCCGCTTCGGCGAACACATCGGCCTCGCGTTCCAGATCGTCGACGATGTTCTCGACGTCGAGCAATCTTCCGAAGCCCTCGGCAAAACCGCGGGTAAGGACGCCCAGCAGAATAAAATCACGTTTCCGGCCGTCTACGGGATTGAGCGGTCTCGCGAAATGGCGGAGGAAGAACGCATCAGCGCCCATCTGGCACTCCAGCCCTTCGACGATCGCGGCATGCGCCTGCGGGAGCTGGCGGATTTCATCGTCCGGCGCACCACATGAGCGTCACTTTGATGAAGAACGCCCCAGAAAATCCGCGTGGATCAGTTGCTGGTCGAGCGCGGCCTGGCCGATTCTCGCGAAAAAGCGCGAGCCCTGATTCTCGCGGGCCAAGTCCTGGTCGGCGGCCAGAAAAGCGACAAACCCGGCCACAGCATCGCCGCCGATAGCGAGATCGAAGTGCTGGGACGCATGCCGTATGTCAGCCGCGGCGGAGTGAAGCTCGCGGCCGCGCTGGATCATTTTTCCATCGATGTCCGCGGTTTGGTCTGTCTCGACGTCGGCGCATCCACCGGCGGATTCACGGATTGCCTGCTGCAACGCGGCGCAGCACGAGTCTGGGCCATCGACGTCGGCCACGGCCAGCTCGACTGGAAACTTCGCAACGATCCGCGCGTGACCGTTTTGGAAGGTGTCAACGCCCGTTATCTTCAGCCCGCCGATTTTCCCGAAAAGTTCGATCTCGCCGTCTGCGATGCCAGCTTCATCTCGACCACGCTGCTGATCCCCGCGATCGTCCCGTTGCTCGCCCCGCGACGCTCGCATGGTCATCCTGGTCAAACCGCAATTCGAAGTAGGCCGCGACGAAGTCGGCCGAGGCGGCATCGTCCGCGATCCCGAACTGCACCGCGCCGCATGCGATCGCGTCCGCGCGGCCGTCGAGGCCGTCGGCTTCCACGCGGAGATCATCGAAAGTCCCATCCTCGGCGCCGAGGGCAATCGGGAGTTCCTGCTCTATGCCCACCATTAACGCCGTCGGGATCATTTCCAAGCCGCGCAGCGATCTGGCCGCCCGCCTGGTGCCGGAACTGATCGCGTGGCTCGACGGCGCGCGGCCTCGCCGTCCGCCTGGATACCGAAACCGCGCAGTACGCCGGCCGCTCCGATGGCATGGCTCGCGGAGGAATCGCGGCCAGGCGCCGGCCTGGTCATCGTTCTCGGAGGCGACGGCACTCTGCTCTCCGCCGCGCGCGCCGTCAGCGGCACGCGGCATTCCGCTGTTCGCCGTAAACCTCGGCGGCCTCGGATTCCTCACCGCCATCACTGTCGATGAAATTTATCCGCAGCTCGAGCGCGCCCTCCGCGGCGATTTCCGCATCGCGCATCGCCGCATGCTCGAATGCGAGCTGTGGCGCGGCAGCGACCGCCTGGCCCGCTACGACGCTCTGAACGACATGGTGCTCACCAAGTCCGAGATCGCCCGCATGATCGATCTCGAAGTTCAGATCGACGGGCATTTCGTGTGCGTCTATCGCGCCGACGGCTTGATCGTCGCCACGCCCACCGGCTCCACGGCGTATTCGCTCTCCGCCGGCGGACCCATCGTGTTCCCCAGCGTGGCCGCGCTCACCGTCACGCCGATTTGTCCCCACACGCTGACCAATCGGCCGGTTCGTGCTAGACGATCAAGCGTCATCGAGGTGATCAATCGCAGCGACGATCAGGCCACGTACCTCACCATCGACGGCCAGTTGGGCGAACTCCTTCGCACCGGCGACAGAGTGGTCTGCCGCCGTTCCCAGCATTCCATCAGCTTGATTCAGCCGCCCGACATGATGTTCTTCGACGTGCTGCGCGAAAAACTCAAATGGGGCGGCCGGTGAAAAAACCGTCGCTCACCGCCTGGATCCTGATCGCGCTGGTCGCGGGCGTCGCTTTCGGCGCGTTCTTCCCCGAACCCGCGCAGAAAATGGCGCTGCTCGGTACGATCTTCCTGCGCATGATTAAATCCATCATTGCGCCGCTCTTGTTCGGAACGCTGGTGGTCGGTATCGCCGGAACCGGAAGCATCAAGACCATGGGCCGCATCGGCGGCAAAGCGATTCTGTATTTCGAGGTTGTCACCACCATCGCGCTGTTCATCGGTCTGGCCGCGGTGAACCTGGTGAAGCCGGGCGTCGGCGTGCAACTCGCCAAGGCTCCGGCCGCGGGACTCGCCGCAAGCCAACACTGTCTCCCAGATGATCGAACACATCTTTCCCACCAGCATCATCGACGCGATGGCCCGCGGCGACGTGTTGCAAATCGTAGTTTTCGCATTCGTCTTCGGAGCAGCCTGCGCGACCATCGGAGCCAAAGCAGCGCCCGTAGTCGCGTTTTGCGATTCGCTCGCCGAAGTGATGTTCCGCTTCACCAACTACGTGATGCTGTTCGCGCCCTTCGGCGTTTTCGGCGCCATCGCCGCCACCATCGGACAAAAAGGCATCGGCGTCCTGCTGAATCTCGGCAAGCTGGTGGCGACTCTCTACGTCGCGCAGGCCATCGTCGTCGTCACCGTTTTCGGAGCCTCCGCCGTCATCGCGCGAATCCCTATCCGCCGCTTTATCGAATACGCGCGCGAGCCGTTTCTCATCGCCTTCTCCACCGCGTCGAGCGAAGCCGCGCTGCCGCTGGCGCTCGAAAACATGGAAGCCTTCGGCGTTCCGAAACATATTGTCGCGTTCGTGTTGCCGACCGGCTACAGCTTCAATCTGGTCGGAACCACGCTGTATCTCTCGCTCGCGTCGGTGTTCATCGCGCAGGCCGCCGACGTTCCCATGTCGTTCGGAACGCAGCTCGTCATGATGCTGACTCTGATGCTGACCAGCAAAGGCGTAGCCGGAATCCCGCGATCCGCGCTGGTGATCCTGGCCGGCACGGTCGCGAGTTTCAATTTACCGGCGGAAGGAGTGGCGCTCCTGCTGGGCATCGACGCGCTGCTCGATATGGCCCGCACTTCGGTGAACGTGCTGGGAAACTGTCTCGCGTCCGCCGTCGTCGCGCGATGGGAGGGCGTTAAATTCGCCGCTACGCAACCGTGACCGCGGGACTCAGATACACATCCTGAATCGCGTTCAGCAGCGCGACGCCGTCTTTCATCGGACGCTGAAACGCCTTGCGGCCCGGAGATCAATCCCATCCCGCCGGCGCGTTTGTTGATCACCGCGGTAGTCACTGCATCCGAAAGATCGTGCTGACCCGACGCGCCGCCGCTGTTGATCAGCCCGATCCGGCCCATGTAGCAATTGGCCACCTGATACCGGCATAAATCGATCGGATGATCGCTCGCCAGCTCCGTATAGATGCGCTTGTCGAATTTCCCGTACGAAGAATCGCCCATGTTCAACGCGGTGTATCCGCCGTTATTTTCGGGCAGCTTCTGCTTGATGATGTCCGCCTGAATCGTCACGCCCAGGTGATTCGCCTGACCCGTCAAATCCGCCGAGACATGATAGTCCTTGTCTTTCTTGAACGCCGGATTGCGCAAATAGCACCACAACACGGTCGCCAGTCCCGCTTCGTGCGCGGCCGCGAACGCCGTGCTCACTTCGACGATCTGCCGCGTGCTTTCCTCCGACCCGAAATAAATCGTCGCGCCCACCGCCGCCGCGCCCATATCGACAGCCTGCTTCACGGTCCCGAACATCACCTGATCGAATTTATTCGGAAACGTCAGCAGCTCATTGTGATTGATCTTCACGATGAACGGAATCTTGTGCGCATATTTCCGCGACACCGATCCCAGCACGCCGAACGTCGACGCCACCGCGTTGCAGCTCCCCTCGATCGCCAGTTTGACGATGTTCTCCGAATCGAAATAATCCGGATTCTTCGCGAAGCTTGCGCCCGCCGAATGCTCGATCCCCTGATCCACAGGAAGAATCGACATGTAGCCCGTCCCGGCCAGCCTTCCATGACGATTGATTCTTTCCAGATTCACCAGCACCCGGTTATTGCGGTCGGACCCCGCAAACGATCGGTCCACCCACTCCGGCCCCGGCAGATGCAGGCGGTCCCGGGAAATCTTCGGCTGGTTGAACCCCAGCAGATATTGAGCTTTCTCGCCCAGAAGTTCTTCGATAGTTGGCATGCTGGCTCCTATTGTACTGCCATGCTGAATCGTTTCCGCCGCCGGAAATACGCCTGCGCGCGACCCACATCGCGCAGGATCTGCGCCTTCAACTGATCCGCATCTTCGAATTTCCGCTCGTCGCGAACGCGCCGCAGAAACTCGACGCGAATCGTCTTCGGAGCCTCCCCGTTCAGCGGCTCCAGCAAAAATGTCTCGATGCTCAGCGCGTCATCGTCCCCGAACGTCGGCCGATACCCGATGTTCGTGATCGAGTTCCATCTCCGCCCATCCCCGCTGGTCCGCGTGATATACACTCCATTGCGAGGAAGAATCTGCGCGTCCGTTCGCAAATTCAGCGTCGGCACGGTCTGCTTCGATCCCACGCCACGCCCCTCCACCACCTCGCCCGAAATACGCATAGGGACGATTCAACAGCCTGCACGCCAGCGCGACATTGCCCGCTTCAATCGCGCGCCGAACTTCGCTCGACGACACCACGCGCCCGCGGCACTTCACTGCATCGACGATGCGCGTCTCAAATCCATACTTCTGTCCCAGTTCCGCCAGCATCCGAGTATCGCCCGCCTGCTTGTGGCCGAACCGGAAATTCTCGCCCACCAGCACCATTTTCGCGCCCAGCGTCCGCACCAGGATCTGTTCCACGAACTCCGCCGGCGTTCAGCCGCGCGACGTCCATAGTGAACGGCAGGATCAGCACCCGTTCAATCCCTTCGGCTCCCATCAACTCGCAGCGCTCTTCGCCGGTCGTCAGCAGCCGGGGCGCTCGCTCCGGCGCGACCACCGCGGCCGGATGCGGATCGAACGTCAACACCGTCGGCCGAACTCTCCGCTCTCGCGACGCCTGCACCACTTCGCGGAACAAATGTTGATGCCCCGCATGCACGCCGTCGAAATTTCCGATCGTCACCCCCGACGGACCGAATTGAGCCGCCTCTGCGACGCTCCGAGCAACACTGCATCACACCTCAATCTCCAGCCCGTCATACGCAAGATGCACATTCTCCGGCAGCGACGCCTCGGTCGTCTTATGCGGCAGATCGTGGCAGATGTGCGTGAAATACGCTCGCCCCGGCTTCAATTCCTTCACCCACTCGAGGCTCCGCTCGACGGTCGAATGCGTCGGATGAGGCCGATGCCGCAGTGCATCCAGAAACAAAACGTCCAGTCCCTGCAATTTCGCCTTCGCCTCTTCGGGAATATCGCTGTGATCGGTCAAATACGCCGCCGCACCAAACCGGAACCCCAGGACGACCGACGTTTTTCCATGCGGCAGCCGGATCGGAGTAAACTGCAGGCCGAAGAGCTCAAACGGCTCGCCATCCAGCGTATGCAGTCTCCAGCTTCGGAACCGTCGATTCCGTCGGCCCGTCGTTGAACGCATATCGAAACACGCGCTGGATCGACGCCAGCGTCTCCTCTAAGCCATAAATCGGAATTGCGGCTCGCTGGCGATAATTGAACGGCCGCACGTCGTCCAGACCCAGAATATGATCGGCATGCGCGTGCGTGTACAGAATCGCGTCCACCCGTTCGATTCGCGCCCGCAGCGCCTGCTCCCGAAAGTCCGGCGCCGTATCGACCACGACGTTTTTATCGCCGTACCGGATCAGAATCGACGGCCGCAGCCGCCGGTCCCGCGGGTCCGCCGATGCGCACACCGCGCACGGACACCCGATCGTCGGCACCCCGGAGCTGGTCCCGGACCCCAGCACCGTGATATGAATCGCGGGCCCGCTCATTCCGCTTTCGCGCTCGATTTGAGTACCTCTTCGGTCACCTGCATGTAGCGGAAGCGAAGCTCGGTAAGCGAGTTCTCGATCATGCGCTGCTCTTCCACCGCCAGATTGCCGCGCGTCTTTTCCTGAAGCATCGCCAGCATGTCGATGGCGTGTCTCGCGCCGGTCAGATCCGGCGCTTCCTTGGGTTCATCCGGCGCGCGCAAGCAGTCCCAGCCGCATCTCCGCCTGCATCTTCAGCGAAAAAATCAAAAACTCGAACGTCGGTGGTGGTAAGGGAAAATCGGATTCGCTCATTTTTCTCTATTATTAGTTTAGATCGTGCCCCGCTACTTTACCGTGTCCGAATGCGAGCGCCTGCTGCCCCAAGTGGAGCGCGCCCTTCGCGACGCCCTGTTCCACAAGGCCGAGTACCGGAAAGCCGACCACGAACTCACCTGCACCGTGCAGCATATCCGCACTTCCGGCGGCGCCCGCATCGACCGTGGATCTTATCTCGCCCTCCGCGCCCGCCGCGACACCAGCGCCGCCGCGCTCAAAGAAGCCCTCGATCAAGTCGAGCAGTCCGGCGCCCTGGTCAAGGACCTGGACATCGGCCTCATCGATTTTCTGTGTCTCTATCACGGACGCGAAGTATGCCTGTGCTGGAAGCTCGGCGAGGATCGCATCGGCTTCTGGCACGGCACCGAGGAGGGTTTTCGCGGCCGCAAACCCATCGACGACGAATTTCTGCGCGACCATCGCGGCGGCTCGAGCCGCCGATCCTCCGAACTGATGCTCGTCTCAGGGCGCGTTCTTGTTAGACTAAGATCGAGGAAATGCTGCTCGCTCGAGAATTCGTCGATTATATTTCGCGCCAGATCATCCGCAAATTGACCCCGCAGTGGATCGAGACCACCGACTCCCAGGTCGCGGCCGAATTCATCGCCACCGTCATTGAGGAGGATTTGGCCGTCGAAGATCGCCTCAACGACGAAGTGCGCGACCTGCTCAGCCAGTACAGCGAGTACATGCGCCGCGAAGGCGTCAGCTACCAGGAGATGTTCCGCCGCATCAAGAACACGCTGATCACGCAGCGCAAAGTGATCCGCGCCTCCGGCCGCGACACCGGCGATCAGATGAAGCTGTCGCGCGACAAGATCAACGACATCTCCCACAAGATCGTCACCGCGCTGCGCAAGAGCCGCGAATTCCGCCTCAAGCGCGATCCCAACGACGTTCGCCTGGAACTGGTCAAGGTGATGACGGAGCTGCTGCAGACCGAGGAGAAGGTCGACCGCGCCGCGCGCACCAAGATCCGCACGCAAAAGCGCGAAATCTCCGAAGGCACCGAAGAGTGGGATCTGCTCCACCGGCGCTACTACGCCGAAGAGCTGAAGAAGCTCGGCATCGACCTCAATCACTAGGCCGTTGCTATAGCGCTTTGCATCCAGCCGCTGCCAGCGTTCGCATCTAGACGACGTCGACGCCCATCGATCGCGCCGTGCCCTTCACCGAGTTCATCGCCGCCTCGACCGTGAAGCAGTTCAGATCCGGCATCTTGATCTTGGCGATCTCTTCCACCTGCTTCAGCGTGATCTTCCCGACGCGGTTCTTGTTCGGCTCGGCCGACCCCTTCGCCAGGTTCACCGCGCGCTTGATCAGAATCGGCACCGGCGGAGTCTTGGTGATGAACGTGAAGGACCGGTCCGAGAAAATCGTGATCACCACCGGAATGATCAGCCCTTCCTGATCCTTCGCCGAAGTCTTGGCGTTGAACGCCTTGCAGAACTCCATGATGTTGACGCCCTGCGGCCCCAAGGCCGTGCCCACGGGCGGCGCCGGCGTCGCTTTGCCGGCGGGAATCTGTAACTTCACCTGCGCTGTAACTTTTTTAGCCATGGCTTAAATCTTTTCCACCTGTAAGAAATCCAACTCCACCGGCGTCGCGCGTCCGAAAATCGTCACCAGCACCCGCAGCGTATTCCGCTCCGGATTGACTTCGTCGATCTTCCCCGAAAAATTGCTGAACGGCCCGTCGATGATCCGCACATTCTCGTTCTTCTCGAAACTCAGCTTCGGCCGCGGACGCTCCGCCGAGCTCGCCTGCCGGTACAAAATCGAATTGACTTCGTCTGCCGACAGAGGCACCGGCATATTTCCGCCGCCCACGAACCCGGTCACCCGCGGAGTCGCTTTCACCGCGTGCCACAGCTCGTCGTTCATGTCCATCTCAACCAGCACGTATCCGGGATACAGCATCCGCTTGCTGGTCACCTTTTTTCCGGCCCGCAGCTCGATCACTTCCTCGGTCGGAATCAGGATCTGGCCGATCTGGTCGGCAAACCCGAACGCATCCGCGCGGCTTTTCAGCGAATCCGCCACCTTCTGCTCGAACCCCGAGTAGGTGTGGATAATGAACCAGTTCTTGGTCGAAAGGGGCAGTTCGACGGTCTCAGCCGCCTCCGCCGCGGGAACCTCGGGTTCCGGCTCGGCGGAAGTCACCGGCGTTTCGTCCTCGGGAAGCATGTCGTCTGGCATCGGATCGCCTTCTACTTGGTAAACGTATCGAACAGCTTGGTAACCACGCGCTGGATCACATTATCGATGACAAAAAAGTACAGCGAGAATGCGAACATGGCCGCGATCACCACCGCGGTGGTCGCGCGCACCTGCTTCCAGGAGGGCCAAGTGACGCGCTTCATCTCGAGCTGCAACTCCTCGACGTATTCTTTCACCCGCGCCGGCCAACCCACCGCCCGCTGCGGAAAACTCAATTCTTCAGCCATATATTCCTCGACTCTTGGAAACTCTCGGACCCCTGGACACGTGCAACCCGGTCCGCCTCGCGCCTCTGGACACGTGGAATCCGGTCCATCTCGCGCCTATCGCGCCAAAACCGCCTGAAAGGGGGGTGGCAGGGGCGGAGGGATTCGAACCCCCACTCGCGGTTTTGGAGACCGCTGGTCTGCCGTTAAACCTACGCCCCTCCTTGGGAATCCAACCTCAGTTTAGCATTCCTGGCGCGAGCGCTTTACTTGATCTCCTTGTGCGCGTGATGCTTGCGGCAGAACGGGCAGAACTTCTTCATCTCCAGCCGCTCCGTCATAGTCTTCTTGTTCTTCATGCTGGTGTAATTCTTCCGCTTGCACTCCGTGCATTGCAGCGTGATCTGTTCGCGTGCCATAAATCCTCTTTAGCTCAAAATCTCCGTCACCGTGCCCGCCCCCACCGTGCGACCGCCTTCGCGAATCGCAAACCGCAACCCTTTGTCCATTGCGACCGGAGTGATCAACTCAATCTCCAGGCTCACGTTATCGCCGGGCATCACCATTTCCATGCCCTCGGGCAACTGCGCGACTCCCGTCACGTCCGTCGTCCGGAAGTAAAACTGTGGACGATATCCTTTGAAGAAAGGCGTATGCCGCCCGCCTTCGTCCTTGCTCAGAACGTAAACTTCGCCCTTGAACTTCTTGTGCGGCTTGATCGACCCCGGTTTCGCGATCACCTGCCCGCGCTCCACGTCATCTTTTTCGATCCCGCGCAGCAGCAGGCCCACGTTGTCCCCGGCGCGTCCTTCGTCCAGCAGCTTCTTGAACATTTCCACGCCGGTCACCACTGTCTTGCGAGTATCGGTGAATCCGACGATCTCCATTTCCTCGCCGACCTTGCAGATCCCCTTCTCGATCCTGCCTGTGACGACCGTCCCGCGGCCTTGAATCGAGAAAATATCTTCCACCGGCATCAGGAACGGCTTGTCGATGATGCGTTCCGGCATCGGAACGTAACTATCGACGGCCTCCATCAGCTCATCTACAGTCTTTTCCCACTTCTCTTCGCCGTTCAGCGCCCCCAGCGCCGACACTTTGATCACCGGCAGATCGTTCCCCGGGAATCCATAGCTGGTCAGCAATTCCCGAACTTCCAGCTCGACCAACTCGAGCAGCTCCGGATCGTCTACCATGTCGACCTTATTCAGCGCGACCACGATATAGGGCACGCCGACCTGGCGGGCCAGCAGAATATGCTCGCGCGTCTGCGGCATCGGACCGTCGGTCGCCGCAACCACCAAGATGGCGCCGTCCATCTGGGCCGCGCCGGTAATCATGTTCTTGATGTAATCGGCGTGACCAGGGCAATCCACGTGGGCGTAGTGCCGCTTGGCGGTCTCATACTCGACGTGCGCCACGGCGATCGTGATGCCGCGGGCTTTTTCTTCCGGCGCATTATCGATCGAATCGAAACTCCGGAACTTGACTTTGGGATTATGCTTGGCCAGCGTCTTAGTGATCGCCGCCGTCAAAGTTGTCTTGCCATGATCGATGTGACCGATGGTCCCGACGTTCACGTGCGGCTTACTGCGATCGAATTTTTCCTTCGCCATATGAGTGTCCCGGTTTGATCAGTGTGTGTGATTGGTGTACGGTGAATCTGGAGCCGTTGACCAGGATTGAACTGGTGACCTCGTCCTTACCAAGGACGCGCTCTACCAACTGAGCTACAACGGCCGAACTCTAAAAAACCTTTTGGTGGACAGGGAAGGATTCGAACCTTCGTAAGCCGCAAGGGCTGACAGATTTACAGTCTGTTGGCTTTAACCACTCACCCACCTGTCCACTTTCGCCCGCGCTCCCGCTTGCGCAAAAGGATCAGGCGCAAAGTTCAGTATACCGCACACACACCCCGAGTGTAGAATGGAAAACAAGCGGGCTGGCGTAGCTCAGTTGGTAGAGCATCTGATTTGTAATCAGAGGGTCGGGGGTTCAAGCCCCTCCGCCAGCTCCACTCCGGACCTCAACCATCGGCTGGAAAATCGCACTCACGTTATAATGATTCAGGACCGAATCGGTCTTAGATGCTCAAGCTGACCAAGAAGGCGGATTACGGGCTGATCGCGCTGCGCCACTTGGCGACGGGCCGTGGCTGCGCCAGCGCCAAGGACATCGCCGAGGCCTACCGGATTCCCTTGCCGCTGCTATCGAAAATCCTGCAAAAGCTGGCGCGAACCGGGCTTCTGGTGTCAGAGCAGGGGACGCGCGGCGGGTACCGCCTGGCGCGCGATCCGCATGAAATCACCGCGCTCGAAGTGATCCGGACCATCGACGGTCCGGTGATTCTGACGCACTGTTTCACCGAACACGCCGAATGCGATCAAAGCGATCTCTGTCCGGTGCGCGAACCGCTGCGCAAAGTGCATGAAGGCATCCTGAACCTGCTGTCGGGGATCACGATTTCGGACATTTCGCAGGACACCAACTTGATTCCAGCCATCCAAATCACCAGGAATTAACCGATGAAGTTGCCGATATACATGGATAATCACGCGACTACGCGAGTGGATCCGCGCGTATTCGAGGCGATGCGTCCTTATTTCTGCGACGTCTACGGCAACGCAGCCAGCCGCAATCACAGTTTTGGATGGCAGGCCGAGGAGGCCGTCGAAAAGGCGCGAAGACAGGTGGCCGCGTTGATTGGCGCGAACGCGAAAGAGATCGTCTTCACCAGCGGGGCCACCGAGTCGAATAACCTGGCGCTGAAGGGTATCGCGAAAAAGGGCGACCAGGTTATCACGGCGACGACCGAGCACAAGGCCATCCTCGACACCTGCAAGCACTTGGAATCGGAAGGCGTCGCGGTGACGTATTTACCGGTCGAGCGCGACGGCTTGCTCGATCTCGAAAAACTTCGCAACGCAATCACCGATCGGACCGTTCTGGTGAGCGTGATGGCCGCAAACAACGAGACTGGAACGGTTCAAAATATAGCGGAAATCGGAAGCATCGCCAAAGAGCGCGGAGTGCTGGTGCACACCGACGCCGCGCAGCAAGCGGGCAAGCTTCCGATCGATGTTGTTAATCTCGACCTACTCTCGATCAGCGGGCACAAGATGTATGGGCCGAAAGGCGTCGGCGCGCTGTATGTCCGACGGCGCGATCCGCGCGTGCAGCTCGCTCCGCAAATGGACGGCGGCGGGCATGAGCGCGGGATGCGCTCCGGGACGCTGAATGTGCCGGGAATCGTCGGTCTGGGCGAAGCGTGCGCGATCGCGATGCGGGAGATGCGCGAAGAATCGAGGCGGCTGGCGAGTCTGCGCGACAAGCTGAAGGACCGCTTGATGGCGGGGCTCGATGAGGTGTACGTCAATGGAACCATGGAGAGCCGGCTGCCGAATAATCTCAACATGAGTTTCGCGTATGTCGAATCCGAATCGCTGATGATGGGAATCAATGATATCGCGGTGTCCAGCGGTTCGGCATGCACTTCGGCGACGCTCGAGCCGAGTCATGTTCTGAAGGCGCTCGGCTTGGGTGACGATCGGGCGCACTCGTCCATTCGATTCGGGCTAGGCCGGTTCACCACCGAAGAAGAAGTGGATTACGTAGCTGGACGAGTGATTCAAGTGGTCCAGAAGCTGCGCGAGCTATCGCCGCTCTACGAGATGCATCACTCGAGTTAGAGACCAGTCTAAAAATCATTGTCATGCGGCGTTCATCAGCCTGAAACCTGGGTTCGATAGGCTCTTGCCTAACTCCCACAATCCATGTTCAGACTCACGATCGCCACTCTTCTTGCCGCGCAAGCGGTGCTAGCGACGGACGCCGATAGCAGCACGACCACTCCCATAAAGCACGTCGTCGTGATCTTTGGAGAGAACATCTCGTTCGATCACTACTTCGGCACTTATCCTCGCGCCGCGAATCCTTCGGGCGAGCCGGCGTTCACTGCCGCGACGAACACGCCTTGGGTGAACAGTCTGACTCCCATGCTGCTGACACACAATCCCAACTCGACGCAGCCCTTCCGGCTGGACCGCAGCATGGAACTCACGTGTGACAACGATAATCACTATAGCGACGAGCAGAATGCGTACCACAACGGCCTGCTCGACAAATTTCCGGAAAACACCGCCGCCGCGGGTACTGGGTGCACGCCGGCGCTCAGCATGGGCTATTACGACGGAAATACGGTCACCGCATTGTGGAACTACGCGCAACATTACTCACTCAGCGATAATTTCTTCGACACCGAATTCGGCACCACTGTGATGGGGCACCTGAATCTCGTCTCTGGGCAAACCCACACGACGAGCGTCACGACCATCAAAGGAAAGGTCGCGAACGGGTCGGTGATCGCGAATGTCGAAGCGGGTGTGGACGACTGTGTGACTACCGCCAACGGAACGCCCGTGACCATGACCGGCATGAACGTCGGGGATCTGCTGAATGCGAAAGGCGTGTCATGGGGGTGGTTCTACGGCGATTTCCCGCAGTCGGCCAACAGCCAGCCGCTGCCGTTCGCGTCCTGCGGATCCGCATACAACAGCCATTACGATCCGTTTCAGTATTACCAGAGCACGTCGAATCAGCACCATTTGCCGCCGATCTCGATTTCGGCGATCGGCACGTCGGCGGACCAGGCGAATCATCAATACGCGCTGACCGATTTCTGGAACGCGGTGAACACGGGTAATTTCCCGGCGGTGGTTTTCCTGAAAGCCACTTCGTCGGAGACGGGCCATCCGGCCAACTCGACTCCGCTGATGGAGCAAGCTTTTCTGGTCAACACGATCAACGCGATCATGAAGCTGCCGGAATGGGATACGATGGCGATTCTGCTCACCTACGACGATTCCGACGGCTGGTACGATCACGTGATGCCGCCGATCGTGAGTCAATCGAACGACCCCGCCAATGACACGCTGGCCGGACCCGCCGGGATGTGCGGAACTCCCGCGCCGGGCGCCTATCTGGATCGCTGCGGGTACGGGACGCGGCTGCCGCTGCTGGTCATTTCGCCATACGCAAAGCAAAACTACGTGAGCCACGCGCTGACCGACACGTCCTCCATCCTGCGCTTCATCGAAGACAACTGGGATCTGGGGCAGATCGGCGATCAATCCTTCGACGCATTGGCCGGCAGCATCCTGGACAGCTTCGATTTCACGTCCGCGCCACGGACCAGACCGGTGCTGCTGGATCCGACCAGCGGCCAGGTTACCAACGCAAAGAAGTAAAACGGCTAACAAACCCGCCCGCAAAGCCCCCGTTGAAACTCCTCCTGGAAATGTCCGCTTGCTTGGGAGCCTGCGTGAAACCCCGCTATATTAACCGCTCCCTTTGGTCGCGGCTCGTGGTGGCCGCTTTCAAATTTCAGCACCTTCACCGGCCGCGAACGTAGGGAGCGGTGGATCGGCACTCTTCGCACGGACTCGCGCGGGCGTGGTGAAGCTCAACTATTTCTGCGTCGATCGCGTGGATCGGGGCAATATGACGGTGGTGCGGGAGATTCGAGACCGATACCTCAATACGCAGGCGCCGCCGGTGAGCACATTCGTTTTCGTGAGCAGCCTGGTGCGGCCGGAGTGGCTGATCGAGATCGAGGCGGTCGCGGTCGTGAACGCGTGATTTCGACCCTTGGCATGGAAACGAGTCTGGCGCGATAGGCTCGATCAGTATCGGTGCCAGACGCCTTCAACGCGCTGCTGCGCGACGCCTGGGCGGGTATAGTCGCAGACTCCTTGCGGGAAGGCCGTCTTAAGCCGCATCATCTGCTCGGCCGTTAGAGGCTGGGTGTAATCTTTGACGTCGATCGGTTTCAGCGCGCATTTCAGAATGTCGTCGGCAAGCGGAGCTCCCGCCACGATGCGCGGGTCAGAATGGGCCGGATATAACTGGTTGCAGCGGCCTTTGCCATCGAAGGTGAGGGTCTCGACGATCTTTTCGCCTTCGGAAGTCCAGCAGGCGTCGGTGAGTCCGGAGGGCTTATCGCGCGCAACTTTTACCGAGGCGCTGGCGTTCGACGTATCACGATCGATGTTGTCGAGCCACTGATTCATCGCCTCCACCATCTCGCTGGGCCGCAGTGGCGAGGGGCCGCTGGGCGGGAACATCAGCGTCACCATGTTGTCGGCGCTGCCATTGGAAGATTTGAGACGCGCGCGGATCACCATGGACCGGAACCGGTCATGCAAGTTGCCCGACATATCGAAATAGCCGCGCGTATCGAGGATCGGCACGGTGGCCAGGCTGCCACCGCCGGTATCGACGCGGCCGCTTTGATATGCGATCTTCAGCGCCGCGGGATCGGCGACGTCGCGCGCAGGAACAATATTGCCGTCCACGTCGTGGCCGCCCATTACTCGATTCAGTTCAAGAAACTGATCGAAGCCGATTTGTTTCGCGTTGAAGGCTCCCAGGCCGTATTGCACGCCGACATTGTCGAGAGCCCTGCGGGCCGCGCCGGTTTTCGAATCCTTGCCATAAACGTTGACCAGGTCGTCGAAATAATCGCACCGCGCGCCGTTTGGATTCGCGGCCGGGTCGAACCCGAGTGTTTTCGGAATCGCTGCGTTGCAGGCCGCGGCTCTTACTTGATTGTTGGCGAGACTGGTCACCGCGCCGTTCGACATCCAGCCCGCGCTGCATGTTTTCCAGGTCGCATAGCCGGAAATCGCGGTTTTCTGATCGTCATTCAACGGCATCTTCATCGCATCGAAGGCGCGATCAAGCAACGAACAATCGATCACGCTTTCGAAAATCGCGTTATCGGGAAAACTGACCTGCGGCATCAGACCGTCCAGCAACCCGGGATAATTCTGCGCCATCATATATTGCTGGATCGCGCCGCCCGAGCCTCCGGTGCCGATGGTGTGAACCGGAACGCCGAACTCCTCGATGAAATGTTCCTTCACCATCATGGCGGTCTCGGACGAAATCACGTCGTCGCAATTATTGCCGAACACGTTGAGCGACGATACGGCCACGGCGTAGCCTTTCGAGAGGAATTCATCGGTCACCGCGCCGCCGGGCAAACCCTGCCGGTAGCCCGCCGCGCATCCGCCACCGAATGAATACACCAGACGCCCATTCCAGCCGGCGCTCGAAGTCCATGGATCGGACGCGGGCGCCGAGGGATTATGGAGCATCGCGATTTCATAGATCGCGCGGTTGATGGTGCCCCGTTCGCGACGCACGATGTAGTCGACGGATTTGCCATCGCTGGTCGTAGTCTGCGCGATATCGGCGGGGCGGGGGCCGGATGCATCGAAGGGCTTGAAACCCATCGGCGGCGCGCCGGGAGCTTGGCCGCCGCGTCCCCGTCCACCGGCCGGAGGAGGTTCGGTCGACTTGTATACATAGGTTACGGCCGTCTTCGCGGTGCAATCCTCGTCGAGTGGCGCGCCCAAGCCGGCCTGTTCAGTCTGGCATACGAAGGGTTTTTGATGCGGTCCCGAAAAGACCGGACCCGCGATCGGATAATTGGTCAGCTCCAGTTTCGCTGCGCCCTTGGCCGACTTCACTTCGATCAGGTTCTTGCCGGTCTTGAGCCCTTCCACGTGAGCGATCAGCATCCCGGCGGTTTTTCCGGGACGGAAGGACTTGCTGATGTCTTCGCCGTTCAGCGTAGCGCTAAATTTTGTGGCGGTAGCGTTGGTCTCGACCAGGGCGTCGCCTCCAGTGACCATATCGGCGCGGCCGGAGATGACGCGCAGTTCGACGCGCTGCGCCGCGACGGCGAATCCGGCGAACATCAAGACCATTAACCAGGAGCGATTCAAGCCTGTCACGAGACTCCTCCTTTTTCTGAACTTTCTCAGGATAGCAATGTTGCGAGTTTCATCTTGACTTGTATTACGTCCCAATATAAACTGATTGAGCTTCCCCCAGTGGTCCGCTCACAGCGGACGCGATTTTTACTCCTCCCCCGGCGAGTTCGAATGAATTCTTGCGTCCACGCATCGATTGTGCGGCGCGGGAGTGGATGTTTATGGCCATTCAATAAGCCTCGTAATCGCATACTGATTTTCCGTTTGACCCAGGACGAGTACGCCGAACTGCAAGCGGCATCCAGCGGCGCGCGAAGCATGTCGGAGTTTGCACGCGCGAAGCTGCTGGGCTCGCTGGGCGACAGTCATGTAGACACGCAGTTGATGGAATTGCGATCGACAGTGGCGCGATTGGCGGACCTGCTGGAGAAGAACTGATGCGGATCGCTGGTTTTCGCCGCGTTCGTCCCGGCGCTATGTTTAGCGCAGGCGCGGCCGAACCTGATGGAGGATGCCGGCAAGGCGAATCTGCCCTCGCAGAGGCTGGGCGTCGACGATCTGATCGCCGTCTCCGTCTACGACGCGCCGGAGTTGACCCGCACGGTTCGCGTCGAAACCGACGGGACGATTCACTTGCCGCTGTTGAAGAACGGGCATCGCCGCGACCGGCATTTTTCCGGGCCAACTCGAAGCGAGCATCGCCGGAGCGCTGAAAGAAGAGCAGATCCTGGTGGATCCGGTCGTGAAAGTCACGGTAGCCGAATATCACAGCCGTCCGATCGCGGTGATGGGAGCCGTGCGCAAGCCGCTGACGTTTCAGGCCGTCGGCGCGGTCACCGTGCTCGATGCGCTGGCTCACGCGGAAGGTTGACCAATGACGCCGGGACCGAGATTCTGCTGACCCGGTCGGATCAAGTCGAGCGCATTCCCGTGAAGCGCCTGATGAAGGACGCCGATCCGGCGGTGAATTACGCGCTGCACGGCGGCGAAGAAATTCGCGTGCCCGAAGCAGGCAAGATTTTTGTGGTCGGCAATGTGCACAAGCCGGGAGCGTTCCCGGTGCGCGATCCGGCCGATGAAAGCGTGCTGAAAGTGGTCGCGCTTTCGGAAGGCTTATTGCCGTACGCGGCGAAGTTCGCGTATGTGTATCGCCGCGATGGCGCCGGTCCGAAGAAGGAAATCCCCATCGAGCTCGAAAAGATCATGCAGCGAAAATCCCCCGACGTGCCGCTCGAAGCCGACGACCTTCTGTACATTCCCGACAACAAGACCAAGCGCAACACCATGACCGCGATCGATCGCATTACCATGTTCGGCGCTCCACCGCGTCCGGACTGCTGATCTGGCACTGATTTCATGAAGAAGTTCGAACCTAATCTTCCCGCGGTGCCGGAACCATCCGCGTCGGCGCCGCCGGCGCCGGTTCTGGACGTGGAATATGCACCGCAGCCGGCGCATGTTCCGCTCGCGCATTACCTGTGGATTCTGCGGCGCCACGGCTGGAAAATCGCCGGTTTCGTCGCCGGAACCGTGCTCGCGACGCTGGTCGTTTCCTTGCGCATCACTCCGATTTACGAATCCACCGTGACCATCGATATCGACCGGCAAATGCCCACCGGCGTTCTGGGCCAGGAAGCGCTTGCAGAACGTCACCAACGACGCCGATCAGTTCCTGGCCACGCAGGTCAAGCTGATTCAATCCGATTCGGTGCTGCGGCCGGTGGTGGATAAATTCCGCTTGCGCGAAGTGGAAAAAGACGCGCTGGAAGAAGCCATCGATAAATCCGCGACCAGTCTCGAAGCGCCGGTGATTCTGAAAAATCTGAAAGTCACGCGTCCGCCGAACACGTACCTGCTGCTGATCAGCTATCGATCGCAAAACCGCCAGCTCGCCGCCGACGTCGCCAATGAAATCGCGCAGCAGTATCTGCTGCACACCTACCGGATCCGTTACAAAGCCACGGCGAGCCTCAGCGACTTCATGGAGCGCCAGCTCGAGGAGCTGAAGGCGCAGATGGAAAAATCGAGCGAAGCGCTTGAACCGCTTCGAGCGCGATTTGAACGTGATCAATCCGGAAGAGAAGACCAATATCATCTCCGCGCGCCTGCTCCAGCTGAATGAGGAGTACACCAAGGCGCAGGCCGATCGGGTCAAGAAAGAAGCCGCGTATAACTCGGTGAAAGACGGCACGCTCGCGGCCGCGCAGGTTTCGACGCAAGGCGAAGCGCTGAAAAAGCTCACCGAAAATCTGAACGACGCACAGGAAAAATTCGCCGAAGTCAAGAACCACTACGGCATCAACCATCCCGAATACAAGAAAGCTGAGACTAAAGTCCAGCAGCTGGAAGCGCGAGATCGAGTCGACGCGCCACAGCATCGGGCAGCGCATCGAGGTCGAGTATCAGGAGGCCGTGAATCGCGAAGCCATGCTGGAAGCCGCGGTGAAGGACACCAAGGCCGAGTTCGATCGCCTGAATGCGCGGTCTTTCGAATATCAGACGCTGAAGCGCGAAGCCGAGAGCGACAAGAAACTGTACGAAGAGCTGGTGCGGAAAATCAAGGAAGCCGGCATCAACGCGAGCTTCCAGAACAGCTCCATTCGCGTCGCCGATACGGCGCGCCCCGGACTGAAGCCGGTGTTTCCGAAGACCTGGCTGAATGCGCTGCTGGCGTTTCTGTTTGCGACGTTTCTCGGCGTGGGCGCGGCCGTGCTGTCCGATGTGCTCGACAACACGATTCGCGATCCCGATCAGGTGGCCCGGCTGATGAACGCGGACGTGATCGGCTCGCTGCCCGCGGTGAAGGATTGGCGCCGCCGCCTGAGTCCGATTCAATCCATGGCGGCCAGTCAACGGGCACGCGAATGGCAACGGAAATGGGAAAGCAGCCACGCGCGCTGGTGCATGCGGCCGAGCACGAGCAAATCCTTTCGACCTACGAAGAGGCGATCCGCACGCTGCGCAATTCGATCCTGCTGACCGATTTCGACCGCCGCCTGCGAAGCGTTCTGCTGACCAGCGCGTCGCCATCGGAAGGCAAGTCGACCGTGGCCGCGCACCTGGCCGCGACGCACGCGAGCCAGCACAAACGAACTTTGCTGATCGACGGCGACCTGCGCCGGCCCGAGCGTGCACCGCCTGTATCAGGTCCCGAACAGCGTGGGCCTGGCGAACGTGCTGCTGGAGCAGATTTCCTGGCGCGACGCGGTGATTCGCATGGACGATCCCAAGGGCCTGGACGTTCTGCCGGCCGGTCCTTCCGACGCGCCGGGCGTCGGATCTGATGGGCATGGGACTTGGCGGAGCTGATCGAAGAAGCAACTCGCGAGTACGACCTGGTGGTGCTCGATGCGCCTCCGCTGTTGGGTTTCGCCGAGCCGTTGCAGATGGCGACGGCGGTGGACGGAGTGATCGTGGTGGCGCGCGCGGGCGAAACCAGCAGGAAAGCTCTGAGCTCGGTGATCACGACGCTGGCAAGGCTGCGGGCGAATTTAGTGGGCGTGGTGTTGAACGAGGTCCACAAGGAAGTGAGCGCCGGGTATTACTACTACTACGGGCACTACAGCAAGTATTACGGGCGCAACGCTAAGGCTGAGTAGCGATGCGGATTTCCACTTGGTTCGTCGTGATCCTCGCGCTCGCTGCCACCTGCCTCATCGTATCGTTTATCGTCTGGCCCGAGTTTCCTCGCTTTGTGGAGCGCTCCGGTGTGAACGTTCCGGCCGACGACGTCTATCTCGATTACGTCAAGGGTGTAGGTTGGGCGGCCTTTCTCTCGGCGTTGATATTCATGTGGCCTGTGCGCCTCAGCGACCGGATCATGCTGTTCGTCATGTGGGTCATCCGCTGCGCAGTGATGTTCATCATCATGCTTCCCTACGAGGAGCACTATGTCGGTCTGGATTGTTGGGTCTACTTTAACGGTGCGCACTCAGCCGGAGCAAATCCCCTGGATGCGATCCTCAAGGGCGGCAACGACTTTGTGATGTTGTTGGGTGCCCTCCATCTCGGCGTTGGACCAGATTCGTATCATGCCATGAAGGCTTCTTCGGGCTACGCTGGTCTGGCCGCGATCTATATTCTCTATCGGGCGGCCGTCGCGTTGGCGAAGGCTGAGCGGCGTTGGATGTTCTGGGTTCTCGGTTTGTACCCTTCGACGTTATTCTGGTCGTCCATTCTCGGAAAAGATCCTGTCGTTCTTCTTGGCATTGCGCTTCACGTCTGGGCGCTTATCCAGGTCATTTCTTTTTCCAAGCACAAGCATCTTTTCACCGCCATCGCAGGAATCGGATTGGCAAGCGTGGTTCGTGTCTGGATGGGACCGATACTCCTGGTACCAGCATTGTTGCTCTTCGCATTAAGGATTCGCCACGTCGGATGGCGGGTCGCAACGGTTTCCATCGTGATCTGCCTTCTCGTGGTTCTCGCTCCAGCCACCGCGAATCGGCTGTCTATTGACCCAAGCGCTGATCTCTTCGCAAGTACCCAATCCTTCACACGCGGCTGGGACAAGGCAAACTCGGCGTTGCATCCGGATATGGAACTGAATTCGTTAACGGATCTAATATTGTTCACTCCACAAAGCGTTTTTGCCGCGTACTTCCGCCCGCTTCCCGGCGATCTGCCGCACTTTCTGGGCGAAGTTGCCGGCACCGAGGACCTTATCTTGCTGTGTCTCAGCGTCTGGGCCGTGCTCAAAATTCGGCGTCAATACTGGAGCAATCACTTTTTTCTTTGGGCGGTTGCTCTGTTGATCAGTTGGGGACTTGCCTACAGCCTGGTTACTTATAAGGACCTCGGCACGGCTGTCCGATTCCGCTTGCAGATTATGCCCGTGTTGCTGGCGATGGTTTGGTTCCTGATCAGCCTGCCGGCACGCTTCGCCCAGGACGCAAGGCTGGCCGCTTATGCGTGAACCCGCCGCGCGAAAAATTCTCCTCATCCTCGAGGCGTCGCTCGGTGGGACTGGCCGCCACATCCTTGATCTTGCGAGGGGACTAGCGGAGCGGGACAGCGAGGTGCACCTGGTGTATTCCAATCTTCGCGCCGACAATCAATTCAACCTCGGCCTCGCTCGACTGCGGTCCGAGCGGCCTGAGATTCGAGTGCGAGAAATCCACATCCGTCGTGCAGTCACCCTTAGCGACAGCGTGGCTTTCTGGCGGCTGTTCCGTTACGTGCGCCGACAGGGACCGTTCGACATCATTCACGGGCACTCAACGAAGGCGGGTTTTATCGCCAGGTTGCTTCCACGGGTTGGTGTTGCAGCTCGACTATATACGCCTCATGCTCTGATGACAATGGATCCTGGCCTCCGCGGGTTTAGCCGATGGGCAGTGTGTGCTCTCGAATCATTTCTCGCGCGGCTCTCAAGCAAGGTAATTGTTGTCTCCGAGCAGGAGCGATGCTGCGCTCTAGCGACCGGCTTAACAGAATCCAAGCTTGCGCTCGTCGAGAACGGAGTGAACACGGCCGAACTGGGAATGCGGGTCGGAATGCGGGCTGAGATTCGTCGTGATCTTGGTATTCCGGCAGATGCTCGTTGTGTCGGCTACGTCGGAAGGTTTTGTGAGCAGAAGGAGCCTGCTCGGGTGTTAGAGGCGTTCGCGTTGGTAAGAAAACGGTTGTCCCGGCCGGCAAAGTTGGTGATGATCGGGTTCGGCCCTCTCGAAAATGTCTTAAAGGTCCGGGCAATGCAGTTGGGAATCGACCAAGACGTTATTTGGCCCGGTCCCATTGACGGCGCGGTGCACATGACAGCGTTCGATGTTCTGGCTCACTGCAGCCGATCCGAGGCCGCTGCCTATGTTCTTCTGGAAGCTGCCGCGTCCGGCGTGCCGATCGTCGCCACTCGCGTCGGGGCGGCAGAGGAACTGATTTCGGCCGGAGGAGCGGGCTACATCTGCGACCCTTGGTCCGCGGAGCAGTTCGCGGAACTGGTGTTTCGGATTTTGGACCAGCCGACCCTCCACAAGACTATGTCTGAAGCCGCCCGTAAGGCGGCGTCACGCTTCGACGTCCAGGCGATGGTGGACAAGACCTGCCTCATCTACGACGCTGTCGCTCCGCGCCAACGTTACACCCAGGAGCCCGGTCTTCCCGCCTCCGCGGCCAAGCCGGTATGAGCACTGCTGTCCGACCCGCAATCGTCTTTCCTCCGGTGCACACGACGCTTTGGGCACCGTGGACGATCGCGGTCGTCGACACGCTTTCACTTGAGACCGCCTTCGTGCTCGGACTCACCATGCGACGCATGCTCTCCTCTTTGTTCGTCGCGGACATCGAAGTCGAACAATACTTCGGGGTCGCGCTCGCGATTCTGCTGCTGCCCGTCGTCCACTATCAACTCGGCCTGTATCCCGGATACCTGCTCGGGCCGGTGGAGCGGCTGCGGCGCAGGATGCTCGCGACGTTTGCTGTCTTCGGTGGCTTGGTCGCCTGGGACAACATCGTCGAGCGTGGAGTCCTGTCGCGCGGCGTGTTGCTGGCGACGCTCGTGTTCGCGCTGATTATTCCTCCGCTCGCCGAGATGATGGCCCGCTCGATGCTCATGAAGCACCAACGCTGGGGCATTCCCGCCGTAATGATCGGGGCCGGGGAAACCGGGAGGCTGGTGGCGAGGACGCTTGCACGGGAGCCGCATCTGGGGCTCGTTCCCGTGGCTTTTCTCGACAATCGACCTGGAGCTTGGAACACGACGGTTGAAGGGATTCCGGTGGCCGGGCCGCTGGGCCTCGCGCCGGACTTCGAGAGACGAGCCGAAGCCGCCATCGTCGCGCTGGCGGATCTCGGCAAGGACGATTTACCGGGGCTGCTGCAGGAGCTGAACTTTCCCCGCGTCATCGTGATTCCGGATTTGACCGGCGTCGCAAGCCTGTGGGTGACGGCGCGCGATTTCGGCGGCTGTCTCGGCCTGGAGATTAAGAAGAACCTGCTCATCGGGCGTAATCACAAGCTGAAGCGCCTGATGGATTACGCCGTGGGACTTCCGCTTTTTATCGGCACGCTTCCCCTGGTGGCCGCGGCCGCGGTGTGGATCAAGCTCGCCAGCCGGGGTCCCGTGTTCTACCGGCAGATGCGCGAAGGGTTCGACGGGCGGCGCATTCCGGTTTGGAAACTGCGCACGATGTATGTCGATGGCGACCGCCTGCTCGAAGAGTGGCTGGAATCTCATCCCGAAGATCGCCAGGAATGGACGCGCTATTTCAAGCTGAGGCATGACCCGCGCGTGTTGCCGGTGATCGGGCGATTGCTGCGCCGAACCAGCCTGGATGAATTGCCGCAGCTCTGGACGGTGCTGAAAGGCGAGATGAGCCTGGTGGGTCCGCGGCCGTTTCCGTATTATCACCTGGAGCAATTGCCGCCGGAGTTTCGCACCTTGCGGACACGCGTGCTGCCGGGGCTCACCGGATTGTGGCAGGTATCGGCGCGCAGCGAAGGCGACGTCAAAGTGCAGGAGGCGCTGGACACCTACTACATCCGCAACTGGTCGCCGTGGTTGGATCTGTACATCCTGGCGCGAACAGTGGCGGCGGTGTTGATGGCTCGGGGAGCGTATTAATCGTCGCCGATGGCAGCCGGGCGTAAATTCACGAAGGAGTTTAAGGAAGCCGTCGCGCGGCGCGTGGAATCGGGCACGCCGGTGAAGGAACTGGCTCGGATCCACAACCTCAGCGCGGATGCGGTGCGTCAATGGCGGGATGAATTCCGCGAATGGGGCGCGCTGGCGTTCGCTCGCGACGGCATGCAGAAGTTCACGAAAAAGTTCCGAGAAGCCGCTGTCCGGCGCGTGGAACAAGGGACACCGTTGAAGGAAGTGGCGCGCTCATGCAGGATCACTCCGGTGTTGTTACGGCAATGGCGGTACAAGTTTCAGACGCTGGGCGCCCAGGCGTTTTCAGATCGCAAGCGCCGCGATAAAGTGGTGTTGATTCGTCTCACCGAAGACGAGCACAAGTGCCTGAAAGTGATCTCAAAAGCGGAGGGCGCGCGCAGTATCTCGGATTTCGCCCGCTCGCGGCTGCTCGGGCGACGTTCATGATTCGATAGAATCTGCAACGGAGGTTGCGTGCGACGTTTCTGGGCGACTCTGGCGATCCTGCCGCTCTACGCGCAAGAACGCGATCTCAGTAACATCCTGGTGGAGGCGCGCGAGCACGTCCTCGAAGCCGCGGAGCAACTGCCGAGAATTTCCTGCACGCAAACCATCGATCGCAGCTACTTCAAGCGCGCAAATCCTCCCGAGGGGACTCCGTCCTGCGAGCAGATCGGCATCGACCGCAAGAAGGCGCGCTACAAGATGAAGCTGTACGCCACGGATCGCATCCGCGTGAAGGTCATGATGATCGACGGGCGAGAGGTTTTTGCGTGGGCGGATCCGCTGAAGTACGAGTTGCACGATCTCGAATCGGTTCTGACCACGGGTCCGATCGGCACCGGCGCGTTCGGCGCTTTTTATAGAAACCTGTTCGTAAATCCCGAAGCCCGCTATCAGTTCCTTGGCGAGAGAAGCGGGAAGCTTGCCTACGGATTTCGCGAGAACACCGAGGTGAGCCATCAGGTCGTCAAAGCAGGCGAGAAATGGGTTCCGACCGCGCACGCGGGCTCGTTTCTCATCGATCCTGAATCGCTCGATCTGGCAAGATTTACCGTGGAAACCAGCACGCTGGCCGCGGAAACCAACATGTGCGAGACGTCCTCTACCATCGACTACCACCGCGTCCGGATTGGCGCGGAGGACTTTCTGTTGCCGCGGCATGCCGAATCGCGCGACGTGCTGATCGATACCGGCGAAACGACGAACGCGATCTCATATTCCGCGTGCGCGGCCGAAATCCCGCCGCTCACGCCGCCCGTGAAAGCCGCATCGATCCTGCCGGAGAAGGTGCAAATGGTGCTCGCTCTTGACGATCCGATTGATACGGATACCGCGGCCGCAGGGGATCTGGTCTCAGCGACCGTTACCAAGCCCGTCATCCCCAAGGATTCGTTCAACATTTTGTTGGATAGAGGAACTCGCGTGCGCGGCCGTATCCTGAATCTGGCACATCGGCTGGAAAAGTCTCCTCAACCCGTGTTTGTGGTAACGATTGCGTTCGATGTGGTGGAGATCAACGGCGTTGCCTCGCCTCTGCACATCCAGGTCGATCGCGCCAGGAACGAAACGGTGCTTACAGACCATAGCGACCGATGGCCCGAGGATTCGCAGTTCTTCGCAACCAATGCCAGCCGCTACGTGATTCCGCGCGGGTACGAATCCAAATGGGTGACGGTCAAATAACGGCTACTGGAAAGCCTTCAACGCGCTCTTCGGGACTTTCGCGACCACGTTGAACTGCGGGTCGACCATTTCGGTAATGTCATATTTCAGCACCGCACCCAGCAGCACCGCGACCTCGCTGTCGCTGAGTTTGTAGTCGTGCTTCAGCCACTCGACCAGTTGCGTAGTGGCGACCTGAATCGAATCGGGGATTGATCCTGCGACGCCCATCGCCATCACGTACTCCGCGTTTTCCAAGCGCGGACCGGCGCTGGCGAATCCTGGAATCACATTCACGGTGAACTCGACGTCGACCGAGGTTTCCAGCGCGCTGCCGGTCAGTTCGCCGTCGCCCATCGCCGCGTGGGCATCACCCATCGTCAACAGCGCGCCGGGGTGGTACACAGGAAGGTATAGCGTGACGCCTTCGCCCATCTGGTTGTAATCCATGTTGCCGCCGAACGGACCCAGATCCGTGCCGCGATATGCCTGATCGCCCTGCGGAGCCGTGGCGATGCATCCAAGCATGGGAAGAATCGGGACCGTGAGATTTTTCATCCGAGGCGTCGGGTGCGCGAGCGTCGCGACGCCTTTCTCGCGGTCGAGTTTCCATTCGCCGTCGAACGCCGAATCGTATTGCGCGCCCGCGACGTACGCCGGCGTAACGGTCCTGCCGTTGATACGGGTGCCCTGCCGCGCCGAATCGCGATTCACCCGAACCCGATTCAGCTTGACCGCCAGCGTGTCGCCGGGCAGAGCGCCTTCAACGTAGAACGGCCCGGTTTCGAGATTGCCGCCGGGAGTGCGCTTGTCGTTATCGCGGCCGCTCTGGTCGAAGGTCCGCGTGCGCACAGTATCGCCTGGAAAAATTCGCAAAGCCGGCGGATTCGCGGCAGAATAATATCCGTAAAAGACGCTCGGCTCGAAGTTGAGCGTGCGCGGTCCGCCAGATGGAGGCATCGCCGGACGCTTCAGCTTCACCGTCACGAGACTTTCCGGCCCGCCTCCGCGTCCGCCAATGGTCATGTGGCCTTCGCCTGAAAATCCGCTGCCGCTTGCCGCCGCCGTCAGCGCGCCCGCTGAAGAACCGTTACGCTGTAACGATAAATTCAGACGATCGCCGCTCGCCGATCCGGCTACCGTGAGTTGATTCCACGCGCCTGCGATCGAAGCGCCATCGACGCGCAGTTTGACGCGGGCATACTGCGTTTCGGCCCCCTTCGCGGAGATCTCCGCGATCCAATCGCCTTGAAGATCGGCTGCGCATGCGCTAAAGCTGGCTGCGGCGAATAGAATCCAGACCGTCGAGTGTTTCATTTTTTTCCTTTATCGAGGCGGGACGAAGGCCAATGGAGACCGGATCACGTGACGGTTGTATATAGGATACACCGCAATTTAAACCATCATCTCGGCCCGCGTCACCTCGCGCTGATCGAGCAGCGATTCGATGGTTTCGAGAAAACGCACGGTATGCGGCAATCCCAGGTGGAGGTCGAATGCATTCTCGCCGTTCCAGCGCGAGTGAATGTAGAAAAGCCGCGGATCCTTGATCGACCGAAACCCGTGGATCGAAACACAGCCCGGCTCTCCGCGAGTCGGAGGAATTACGGCGGCCACTGCGTCCTCCAACGCTTTCTCCTGGCCTGGACGCGCGTGAAACCGCGCGAAAACGTACATTTCCATCATTCGGCTTTCTTCTGCTTCTCGAGTTCGGTGTAAAACTCTTTCTCTTTCAAATCGATGTGCGCCTGAAAGCCGGCGGGATCGATGAACGGATTCGCCTCCTGCTTGCCGAGCTTCGGATACTTCTCGTCCAGGTTATAAAAGCTGCCGTGCGAGGCGAGGAACACATCGACGTGCATGGCTCGCAGGGTCTTAAAGCTGCGGATGTAGTCGTCGGCGATCTGCGGATAATCCTTGTTGTTCACCAGAATGTATCCGGGATTGACGCCAATGCTCCCGAGGATGATCACGTCGTACGTCTTGCCGCCTTCCTGCGTTTTCAAAGTCCAGCTAGTGCAGCCTTTCGTGTGGCCGGCGGTCAGGTGCGCGACCAGGGTCGTGCCGCCCAGCTTAACCTCATCGCCATCCTTCAGAATCCGGTCGATCGGATGCTCCTTACCGCCGGGTTTCATTTTTCGAAGCGCCGGAACGTCCTGTTCCATCGCCATCACTTTCGCGCCGGTATATTCTTTCACCAGCGCGTCCCCTTCCATGTGGTCGCCGTGTGCGTGACTGCCCAGCAGGATTTTGATATCGCTGAATTTGAAACCGAGCTTCTCAACCGACGCGCGGATAATGGGTACTGTGGTTTCGAAATCGCTGTTGATGAGCACGTGGCCTTGTGGGGTGGTGATCAGAAACGAGCCGAGCTCGCCGGTCCCGACGAAGTAAACGTTGCCGATCACTTTGTGCGCCGGAAACGGCTTATTCCAGTCCCGCGCCTGTGCGCTCGCCAGACCAGCAATCGTCAAAAACAGGAAGGCGGTTTGGATTCTTCGAACCTTGAAACATGTACGCATAACGGCATTAGATCACGTTCGCGGATCGCAAGACCACGCCAGGCTTTTACGTAATACAATGCAACCAATATGCGCTTTCGATTTGCCGGATTTTTGACTTTGCTGGCGCTGCTGACGGTTCCCGCCGGCGCGCAGACTCCCACGGCAGCGGCCAAAACAAACACGTGGACGATTCCGCGCGCTCCGGACGGGCATCCGGATCTGCAAGGCAACTGGACCAACGCCACCTTGACCCCGATAGAACGTCCCGCGGTTTTCGCGGGCAAAGCAACGGCCAGCGACGCCGAAGCCGAAAAGTACGAAAAGAATGACGTGAAGACCAACGACATTGACGACCCGGAGGCTCCGCTGCTGGTCCGGGCGGGCTCGGGATCGGGCGAGACGGCCGTGGGCGCCTACAACAACCTGTTTATCGACCGCGGATCGCAGCTGGCTCGCGTCGATGGAGTGAAGCGGACCTCGCTGATCGTAGATCCACCGGATGGAAAGATTCCGTATAAGGGCGATCGGCAGCCGCAAGTGCGAGCCGCGCAGGGCGGCGCCTTCGACGATGTCAAGCGGCGTCCGCTAAGCGAGCGGTGCATTATCGGCTTCGGGTCTACCGGCGGTCCGCCGATGATGCCGGTGCTGTACAACAACAATTATCAGATCGTGCAGACGCCGGAGTACGTGATGATCCTGGTCGAAATGGTGCACGATGCGCGGATCATCCGGATGAAGAGCACGCACGCGCCGAAAGATATCACGCCGTGGTTCGGCGATTCGATTGGCCATTGGGAGGGCGATACTCTGGTGGTGGAAACCACGAATTTCCACGCAGGCAATCGATTCCGCGGCGCTTCCGAGAACCTGCGCGTGACCGAGCGCTTCAGGCGCGTGGACGCGAATACGATTCTGTACCGCGCCACCATCGACGATCCCGCGACGTTCGCCAAGCCGTGGACCATGGAATATCCGTTCCTTGCGACGAAAGATAACGTTTACGAATATGCCTGCCATGAGGGGAATTACGCGATGACAGATATCCTGGGCGGGGCTCGCAAAGCTGAGGCGGAAGCCACCAAGAAATAGCGCCGCGGCTTGATTCACACGAATGGATTGACCACGCGCACCCGTCCGTAATGCTGGCCGTCATTCAGGTCCTCGGAATAGACCGTGTGGGCTCCCAGAGCGTCGGCCGCCGCAAGAATCGCCGCGTCCCAGTAGGAAATCGCGTATCGTTCGGATAACTCGATGGCAATGCGCACCAATCGATGGTCTATGCTCTGACAAGGAAATTCGATCCACTGCTCGATCCATTCCATGGCTTGTACAGCAGAGAGCGGGCGCGACGCCTTCCTTACCACGGTGACGAAGAATTCCTGTAAGACCTGGGCGGAGGTGCCGAAATCCTCCGATTCAATCAATTCAAGGGCTCGTTTCTGCTTGCGTGCGTCTTTGCCGGTCCCGATCGCAGCATAGACGAGGACGTTGGTGTCGAAAAAAACATTAGCGGTCATGCAACTCTTCCCGCGACCAGGTTTTCCTGCCAAGCCGCCCTTGAGATTCCTTGCTCAACTGACGCAGCCGGGCGCGGGCACGATTGGCTCGATCGTCGTGCGCGGCGAGATTTGTCAGGTAGTCGCGGACCAGGGCGTTGACGGTCGAGTTATGTTCGGCGGCATGGCGGCGCACCGCGGCGAGTACGTTTTCGTCGACGCTCAGCGTAATGTTCTTCATATACACAGTATATGTGTAACTGTGTTTTGCCGACGGCGGAAGGCGCGCTGATCGCGTTGCAGTAGAATCAGGGCCATGATCGGCAGACTGATGGAACTCGGCGTCCTGGTAATGCTCGCCGTTTCTGCCGCCGCAGCCCAAGGGGTAGTGGCGAAGTCCGCTTCAGCGCCACGATTTCAAGATTACCCGGTCGGCGAGATTTTCCGGGGTCAGCCCGCCCCACCGGTCCTCGCTACCGCCGAGCAAAGGCGGTACCGAAGCCGGATCATCGATGGGGTTTTGAACGGCGAGGGCGTCTGGAATGGAAGCTGGAGGAATCCAATCAAGGCTTCAGGTCCAAACTTCGCAGGCCACTACTTCGTGATCCGCTGGGGTTGTGGGTCCGATTGTTTGATGATGGCGATCATCGATGCCAAGACAGGCAAAGTCTACAGTCCGCCGTTAAGCGGAGCGGGAACGGAGTTATACGTCCCGATGGATACGTTAGGAGATCGAGAAATTGACTTCGAGCCACAGAGCAGCCGCATGATCCTGCGCAACGCCTGCAAGGTGGCTCGAAGCGAGTGTGGTGTCTACTACTTCAATTGGAAGGACGATCGATTTACGCTCGTCAAACGGACCCTGGTGGACCTGACGAGGGAACCGTAGCTGGATTGTATCTTGGTTGCGGGGCCTGTTTGGAGGCTATTCATAACGCCTTCTGCGGCCGGATCGTTCGACGCCAGAGGTTGCGCGGAAACCGAAGTCGTTCAATTCGCGAGTTTCTTCAGGATGTGTTTTGCCAAAAACTCGTTGACCTCGCGGTGGCGGGAACAGGTTGAGACGTACCCGTCTTGGGGTTTCGATACCAGTCGTGATTCGCGCCATGCCGGACGAACTCGCAGCCCGCTTCTTCCAGCTTGCGGATCAGGTCCGCCTCCTTCATCCAACCGGCAACTCAGCAACCCGACGAATCCCCGGGGACCTCTCCGCTGGTCAGGTCTTTGTAAAGATCCCGCAGATTCTCTTGGAGTTCCTCAAGGGTTTCACCCTGCGTCAGGTAGTCAGGGAATTCCTCAAAATAGCCGAGCCACATGCCTTGATCTTGCCAATGGACGTAGCGGGCGGTGCTCATGGCTTCAGTGTACCGAGAGCCTTTGTTGGTTGCGGGGGACTGCAACGCTCCGAACGCATTCAGATTGCGGTTTTCCCTAACTTTGTTCGCTAACGATAGCTCTCTAAAAAGAAACTTGCACTCTCCGTCCCCTTTCGTTCACGAACTCCAATGAGGTTGAACTTAGAGTCGCTGGACCGTAGTGCGTGGGGTGTTCGGGGAGCCGCCATCCAGGACAAGGCAGGGCATCGGATACAAATGCCGGGAAAGGCAAAACTGGCAAACGTGCCGCCGTCCATCCATCGCAGCCTTCGACGAAAGGGCCTTTCCTGCCACCCGGGGACACTAGATATGATTCTCTTCCGGCAAAACCATCCTCCCGAGTCACGATGAAATATCCGTATTTCCATTCCCGATGCACCCAACCCTCGACTCGTTGCCCGTCTTCTAGGAGCACTGCTTTACGGTCGAGGACGAACCACGCCATCTCCCCACTTTGCGTCAAGGCAATGAGGCGATAAGTCACAAAGACCGCCAGCAGCCCGACGAAGATCGAGAACCACTTGACTAATCGCCGCACATTCTCTTGACGCTCGGATTACATACGGTGTGTAGATGCGGATAAATAAATTCGGGAGGGGGGCAAACCCAAAGTAGATGTATCTTTTTGGTTGCGGGGGGTGGATTTGAACCACCGACCTTTGGGTTATGAGCCCAACGAGCTACCAGACTGCTCCACCCCGCACACCTATCCTAGCGTAGGCGCGCGGAGTCGTCAAACTTTCGCCGTAAACCACCACACCGCGCCCCCGACCAGCGTCCACAGAACAAAAGTGCCGGTGACGCGCAGGATATACAAACCCGTACCCGGCAGCGCGACCAGGATCTTCAATACCGCATTCGAGACCAGCGCCAGCAGCACCGCCGCCTCCGCCACACCGATCGAAAGCGTGTGCGATCGCAGCATATCCGCCGCGGGCGCGATCACGGTCGACACGTCCACCAGGCCGCCCACCAGGCTGGTTCCATACAACGCGCTCGGCCCGAACCGCGCCATCGCCGCCTTGGTAATGAATACCGCCGCCGTGAACAGCAGGCCGAAGCGCAGCGCCGGCCCGATCGTAAACGGGTTCCCGGATTGCATCGCGATCTGAGTCACCGCCTTGTGCGGCCAGTGGCGCAGAATTGCCGCCAGGATCATCCCGGTCGCCATCATCGCCGCCAGCGGCCATGCCGATGCCAAGGCCAGCTCCTGGTTCGTCACGGCTAGAATCAGGAACGTCCTCGGAAACTGTACTGTATTCGCGACCACGAAAGCGCGCCACAGTCCGATCGCTTCCTCCGGCCGCTGCTTGCTCATCTTGGCGAAGCGCAGCGTCGCCGCGGTGGTCGACGCCAGGCCGCCCAGGATACTGGTGTAAATCAGTCCCTTTTCCTCGCCCAGAAATTTTTCGAAGAAATAGCCCAGGTACGAAATGGACGAGATGAGAATCACGAATTTCCATACCTGCTGCGGCGAAAAGAACGAATACGGCCCGAAGAAACCGGCCGGAAGCAGAGGATAGATCACCAGCACCACGGCCACGAATGCGAGCGTGCCGTTAAATTCCTGCTCGGTGATGGTTTCGCGAAGCAGGGTGTGCAGGCGCTGCCGGGCTTCCAGGAAAATCGCGACCACGATCGCAACTCCCGCAGCCAGCGGTTTTGCGAAGCTATATTGATACGACGCCGCGAGCAGCGCCAGCACAAACGTCCCGATCGCCGCTAGTTCCGTGGTGATCCCGGTGCGTTCCTTGCGCTCTTCGTAGTGAAACACCGCGAAAACGGCGGCGACGGAAAGCAAAGCCGCGGCGTCTAGCCAGGGATTTTGCAGGATTCCGCACACGCCCCCAACCAGCGACACCACCAGAAAATCGCGGAGGCCGGGGTGGTGCTCGCCTCCTGCGGCCTCGCGCTGGGCCCCGATCAGCAGCCCGATCAGCAGCGCTCCGGCGATCGCTTCCACGGCGATGGTGAGCGTAAGCAGCGGCAAGATTTGATTATATGGCTATGCGAGCGCTCGCCCGCACGATATGGCCGCCTTTTTCAGGCATGGAACTGGGGCGCTGAGGGAAATAGCGAGCCGCGATCTGAGGAGGTCCCAGATCTTCTACCTCGCGGAACCCGAGATCGATCAATTTGGCCCGAAGCTGGTTCGACTCGAAATAATTCAGCCACGCCTCGCCCGCTTCGGCCACGTGCGCCGCACGCCGGTCGTGAAAGGCGCGCATTTCGGGCGACAGCGACTCGGGCGGATCGCTGTAGTCGAAGACTACGTGCGCGCCGCCGGGCAGATTCGCGATGAAGCTCAGTGTGGACCAGATGGCTGCTTCCGTAAGATACGGCGCCACGCCAAGCCATGTAAAGAAGGTCGGCCGGGCCGGATCGAAGCCGGCGGCTTCTAATCCCGCCGCCAGAGTCTGGCGTTCGAAATCCACGGGCGCGAAGGTCAGCGAGCTGGGCGCGGAGATCCTGGCCGTGGCGAGCCTATGCCGCTTCCACGCTTGCGTATCGGGATGATCGACCTCGAAAATGCGCAGGTTCTTTGGCGTGGCTCGATACGCAAACGTATCGAGCCCCGCGCCGAGCACGACGAGTTGACTCACGCCGCACTCTACCGCCGCAGCCAAGGAATCCTCGGCGAAACGGGTCCGAACCGCGATGAAAATTCGCCTTCTGCGCCGCGACGGATGCGCTTCGGCGTCGCGAACCACGGTCTCGGCGTCTTCGCCCAGGATGCGTAACGCCAGTGGATCGTTAAAGATGCGGCCCTGTTCCAGGATCTGATGAGCAGCCCGGTGCGCTGCCGCGGCGAGCGCGGTCCGGCTCGGCGTTCCCGCTTGCATAGTTCAAGTTTAGCGGGCACGCCGCAGGTGTCGTTTGTGATAATATCGCGCCGATCAGGAGGAACCGTATGATTTTGAGTCTAAGATTTACCGTGTCCCTCTTTGCCGTCGCCGCGGTGAGCGCGCCGGTCATCGCACAACAACAGCCGCCAACCATTCAGCGGATTCTGCTGAGCAAAGTCAAATCCGACCGCGTTCCCGATTACGAGGCCGCCGTTAAGGAATACATGGGCGTTCTGAAGAAAGCCTCGTCGCGTCACCCAATAAGCGCGTGGGTTTCCCTGACCGGCGACCACGAATATGCCCGGGTCGACAATTTCATGAAATGGGCGGAAATGGATTCAAGTCCGCATCCCTACGACTCCGGCATTTCAGAGCAGGATCGCGCGAGTCTGCAAGGCATCGGCCCGCGGATTACGAGTTATGTGGAAACGGCGCGCACGGTGATCGTGACGATTCCTCCGGACTTGAATACGACGGCAGGCCAACCGCTGCCGCCGATGGTCGAGGTTACGTGGCTGCGGCTCCAGCTTGGAAAAGGGGCCGAGTATCGGACACTCGCAAAAAACGAGCTGCTTCCTTCTGAGAAACAGATGGGGAGGAAGTTCTTGTACATCGGCAATGTCGCGTTCGGCGACTACGCGGGACAGGAGATGATTGTGGGCGGCCTTTCTAAGTGGGCGGAGTTCGATGGAGAGTCGACCCCGGAATCATATCAGAAGTATTTAGCGAAGGCGAACGCGATGGCGATCAGCAGGAAGCGGGATGTGTATCGGTTCCTGCCGGAGTTAAGCTACCTGCCCGCTCCGCAGCAGAGCTCTCGGAAGTAATGTTCACTGCTTCGCGCCGGCCGCCGTGCGATCGTGTTCAGTGGGCGAATCAAGGAGTGGAATTTGCTTCGGCATGGCCGGCCGCGACCTCTCCCCAATGATCCTCTGACCGCCGCTTAACAGAGAGAGCCCAAATCTCGTTTATGATGCTGCCTATGGCCACCCGCCCCAAAACTGCCGCCGAGCGGCAAGCTCGCGTGAAGAAAATTCTTGCCACCCTCGACAAAATGTATCCCGGCGCGACCTGCGCGCTGCATCATTCGAACGCGTGGGAACTCCTGGTCGCGACTATTCTTTCCGCGCAGTGCACCGATAAACGCGTGAACGAGGTGACCCCGGGCCTGTTTCGAAAATACCCGACCATCCGGGATTTCGCCAATGCCAGTCAGCAGGAGTTGGCGCAGGATATCCGCTCCACAGGGTTCTATAACAACAAGGCGAAGTCGGTGATTGGAGCCGCGAAGCGAATTTTGAGCGATTTCGGAGGCGAGGTTCCACGCACCATCGAGGATCTGTTGAAGGTCCCAGGAGCGGCGCGCAAGACGGCGAATGTGGTGCTGGGGACCGCTTTCGGAATTGCGTCGGGAGTCGTGGTCGACACGCACGTCCAGCGAATTTCGCGGCGCCTGGATCTGACCAAAGAGACGGATCCGGTGAAAATCGAGAAGGACTTAATGAAAACGATTCCGAAAGAGAAATGGATTCTCTTCTCGCATCAGATCATTCTGCATGGACGCGCTTTATGTACGGCTCGGAATCCGCGCTGCGGCGCATGCGCGCTGAATCCGCTGTGTTACGCGAAGGATAAGACGGTCTAAATCGCCTGCTTCGTTGGTTTGAGTGAAAACCCGCCATGCCGACCGCTTCCTCGGGTCGCGGCTCGTGGTCACCGCTGACATTTGAAAGGCCGCGACCGGGTCTATCTTTCTCGGCTTAGCGAGGCGCGGGTTCGCCGGTCAGGTGCAATCCTTTGTGGATCGCATACAGAGCCAGCTCCAAGCGGTCGGAAACGCCGAGCTTGTCGAAAATGTTGTGCAGGTGGTTCTTCACCGTCTGTTCACTGATGAACATCTTCTCGGCCATCTCCTTGTTCTTGTACCCCTGCGCGACCAGCGCCACGATTTCGCGCTCCCGCGCGCTCAGCGGGCTGCGTTCGCGTCCTTTGCCGCTCTGCGCGGCGTTGCTGCTCTCGGTTCCGGTCTGGAACTGCCGCATGACAGCGGCGGTGGTGTGCGAATCCAGCCAGATTTCGCCGGCGTGCACTTTGCGGATGCTCTTTACGATCAAATCGGGCGCGGTCTGCTTCAGAACGATGCCACTGCATCCCAGCTTCATGGCCTGCACGAACTCGTTCTTGTCTTCCGAAGCGGTCAGCACGATCACCCGCGTGCGCCGATTGGATTGCTGCAGCGCCTGAAGCGTCGAAAGCCCGTCGAGATTCGGCATACGCAGGTCAAGCAGAAGCACATCCGGGTCCAGCTCTTGAACCTTATCCAGCACTTCGCGGCCGTCGCCGGCCTCGCCGACCACTTCGAAATCGTCTTCCAGCAGGAGCAGTTTCTTGAGGCCGTCGCGGACAATCGGATGGTCGTCGGCGATCAGGATTCGCACCGTCGCCTTCTTCTTTTCCGATGCCTCCGGGCTGCCATTGAGAGGGGCGTCCATAGTTTCCATAGGCTCCAGTTTCGTCATTCCGTCCCGATGATACGCGGTTCTAGTACTTTCAGCAATCGAGGCTGCTCTTACAATTTCGCCGGATAGTTCCCTTAATTCCCTGCTAAGGTCGCCTTAGCCGGAAGGTTCCATTTGGCTGAAAATCGCTGAAGGAGCAGATGAATTTGAGGAAACGGCGACACGGCGATACTTCCAGGGAGACCTTCCGGACAAATTCCAAATTCCCACCCAAGCTATTAAGAAAACAGCAGGATAACACAAATCCTCTGGTACCATAAAGCGACATACGCCCCCTTACATAAGATGATGCCACTGAATGCGATGGATGCCGTTGTCGCCGGGGCAGGTCCCGCCGGCTTGGCTGCGGCGGAAACTTTGGCACGGCGTGGGCGTTCCGTGATGGTACTGGAGCAGAACCACGAGATCGGATCGCCTATCCGCACCAGCGGCGGCAGCTTTATCGACGAATTAGACGCCTTGGGCATCCCGAGCCGTCTGTACCATCCGATTTCGCGCGTCCGTTTTATTTCCCCCAATAATTCCGCGGCGTTCGAGTATTCAAAGCCAGCGCTGTGCGTGATCGATGTGCGCGCCGTGTTCCAGTTTCTCGCCGAGCGAGCCATCGAAGCGGGCGCGCGCATCCGGCTGGCAACCGCTGCTACGGCACCGATCCTGGATGGCGGCGCCGTTACAGGAGTTCGCACTCGGGACGCTGAGTTTTCCTGCCGTGTGCTGATTGACGCGACCGGCTACCGGTCGACTCTGTTGAAACAAGCCGGTTTGAATCCCGGATTCCGGCGCTTTGGCGTTGGCTCCGAATACGATCTGGTCGCGCCGCGATGGGACCAGCGCGAGGCGATCGTGTCGGTGGGAAGCGAGATCGCGCCTTCCGGATACGCGTGGGTGTTTCCCTGGGGCCGTCATCGCGTTCGCGCCGGCATTGGCGTGATTCATCCGGATTCTTCCGCGAAACCGGAAGAATACCTCGATCGCTTCGTGGCATCGCTGCCGGCGTTGAAGGACGCACAGCCGGTGGAGCATCACACCGGCCTGATCCCGTCCGAACGCTTCGCTACCGCTTACGCGGGCGATGGAATCCTCGGCGCGGGCGACGCGGCGGGGCACGCTTCGAGCCTGCTCGGGGAAGGGATCCGGTGGGCGATTTATGCGGGCCGCATGGCGGGCGAAGTGGCCGCGGATGCGCTGGAGCGTGGCGACACGTCGCGCCGGGCGCTCGCCGAGTTTGAGAGGCGATGGCGCAAACGCTATGGCGCGGATCTACGGCTGGCGCATCGGATCAACAAGCGCATTGCGGGCTGGGATGACCGGAAGTGGGACCAGCGCCTGGAGATCGTGAAGATGCTCTCGCCGGATCAGTTCGCGGAAGCGCTGAAGACGAATCTCACTGGTGGCTGGTTATGGAAGTTCCTCGCCGCGCATCCCGGCGCGCTCAAGCACGCCAGCTTACTGCGGTCCTAGAACCCGCAGTGCGACAGGCCGCGCTTTTCGAGATATTGCTGATGGTATTCCTCGGCGCGCCAGAAATCGGTCGCCGGTAGGATTTCGGTCGCGATGGGCTTCTTGAAAAACGGCTGGATCGCCTCCAAAGAAGCCCGAGCTTCCTCTTCCTGCTCGGGCGAGTGATAGAAAATCACCGACCGGTATTGAGTGCCCACGTCCGGACCCTGGCGATTCTTCTGCGTGGGGTCGTGATTCTCCCAGAACACGCGCAGGACGTCCTGATAGCTGAGGACCTCGGGATCGAAAGTCACTTCGACTACTTCGGCGTGGCCGGTCTGGTCCGTGCATACATCCTGATAGGACGGTTTTTCGAGCGAGCCGCCCATGTATCCGACCTGCGTCGACTTTACGCCCGCCAGGCGCCGGAACGCAGCTTCCACACCCCAGAAGCAGCCGGCCCCGAAGGTTGCCTTTTCCACGCTTGCTTGCTCCATGCTTCAATTGTAGATTGTTGAAGCTGCGAATTACCAACTCCAAAGGACGCGTCCTGGCGGACAGCGCCGATATCGCCGACACCAGCGCAAAACGGCGCACAGGTCTGTTGAAGCACACGAAGCTCGACCCCGGCCAAGGGCTGTGGATCGCGCCTTCGGAAGGGGTCCACACGTTCGGGATGAAGTTTCCGATCGACGTGCTGTTCCTGAATCGCCATAAGAAAGTTTTGAAGATACGGCCCAATATGGTCCGCGGGCGGATCTCGCTGAGTCTGCGAGCGCATTCCGTTCTGGAACTGCCGGCCGGGACCGCCGAAGCGACCGGCACGGTGGCGGGCGATCAGCTCGAGTTCGAAAAGTACGAAGCCTAGACCCTATTCGTTTACGGTCCAGTGCCGATTATCCCGAGTCAGCAGCTCGTCGGCCTCTTCCGGACCCCAGGTGCCGGCGGCATAGTTTGGGAATCTCCTCGGCGGCAGTGCTTCCCACACGTCCTGAATGGGCGCCACAACGCTCCACGCCGTTTCCACCATGTCGGATCGCTGGAACAGCGTCGCATCGCCGAGCATGCAGTCGTACAGCAGCCGTTCGTACCCCGTGCTGGGCGTCGTGCCGAAATAATCCTTGTATTGAAAATCCATTTTCACGGGACCGATGCGCACGATCGGGCCGGGAATCTTGGCCCCGAAGCTCAGCGCGATGCCTTCGTCCGGCTGTAGAGCCATCACCAGGCGATTCGGGGTCAATTCCTCGACGGTCGTTTTGCGGAACAGCAGAAACGGCGCGCGCTTGAACTGGATCGTGATCTCGGTCGTGCGCTTCGGCATGCGCTTGCCGGTGCGGATGTAAAACGGCACGTCGGCCCAGCGCCAGTTGTCGATAAACAGCTTCAGCGCAACGTACGTTTCGACGCGCGAGGTTGGCGACACGTTGGGCTCAGCGCGGTACGCGGGCAGATGTTCCGCCCCGCAGTAGCCGTCGCCGTATTGACCGCGCACCGTTCGGGTCAAAACTTCTTCGGGCGCCATGGGCGGAATCGCTTTTAAAATTTTGGCCTGCTCGTCGCGCACGACATCGGCATCGAACGAAATGGGCGGTTCCATGGCGGTCAGGGAAATGAGCTGAAAAATGTGATTTGGAACCATATCGCGCAGCGTTCCGGAGCTTTCGTAGTAGCCGCCGCGCCGCTCCACGCCCACGGTTTCCGCAACGGTGATCTGAATGTGGTCGATGTAGCGGCGGTTCCAGATCGGTTCGAAGATTCCGTTCGAGAACCGGAACACCATGATGTTCTGGACGGTCTCTTTTCCCAAGTAGTGATCGATGCGGTAGATCTGCTTCTCGTCGAGGACTTCCCGGATCTCGCGATTCAGACGATTGGCCGAATCATAGTCGCGTCCGAACGGTTTTTCAATGATGACGCGCCGCCACCCGCCCTCTTCGCCGGTCATCTTCGCCGCACCCAATTGCTGGACGATGGTGGAAAAATATTGCGGAGCGGTAGCCAGATAGTACAAACAGTTTTTGGTGCCGTGATCGCGCTCGACGGCATCCACTTGCTGCTTGAGCCGCGCGAACGCCTGGGGATCGTTGAAATCGCCCTGGACGTAATAAATGCGCTCGGAAAACCAGTGCCACAGGTCGGGATCCACGTCGGTGGTGGCGAACTGCCTGATCTCGCCGCTCAGCTTGTTGCGGAACTCTTCGGTGCTGCTGTCGCCGCGGCCGAATCCGATCAGCGCAAATTCCTTGGCCAAAAGATGTTCTTTCGCCAGGTTGTAGAGCGCGGGAATCAGCTTGCGCTTGGTCAGGTCGCCTGCGGCGCCGAAGATTACCATCGCGCAGGGGTCGCCGCGATGGGCGGCGGCATGTTGAATCTCAGTTGCCATTGGTCTCCTATTATCCCAGTGCTTCCATCACGGCCGCGTGCAATGCTTCCAGGCCCGCCGCCGGATCGTTTAAATGGACCCGCAGCGCGCGGCGCTTGCGTTCCGCCAGCACTTCGAAATCTCCTCGAGCCTGCGCCGCTTTCACGACGCCGAAAGTGTACTTCTGGCCCGGAACCGGCACGTCCGCGGCGTCATCGCAAGTCACCTGCAGGAACACGCCGGTGTTCGGTCCGCCTTTATATGCCTGCCCGGTGGAGTGCAGGAACCGCGGCCCGAATCCGAGGCACGTCGCGACGTGTTTGCGATTGCGCACCGCGGTTCGAATCTGCTGCAGGACCACGTCGTGCGCCGCGTTCATCTGGACATACGCGAGCAGCGCGAAATAATCGCCCGCGCCCAGGCGGTTCAAATGCGCGCGCAGATAACCGGCGAGCGTTGTATTCGATCCAAGCGCAGCCACGTTCGTATCGTTCGAGAACAGACTGATCCCCCCGGCGCTGAAGAACGGTTTTTCGGGCGGGAGCGACCCGGTGGATTCATATTGCGAGGTCAGCTTCTTGGTCGCGATCTTGCTCGCCTCCACGTCCGGCTGATTGAATGCATTGATACCCAGGATGGAACCCGCAACCGCAGTCGCGATCTCCCAGCGGAAAAATTCCTGGCCCAGATTCAGCGTTTCCGAAACTTCGATGCGGATCACCGGATGCCCGGCTTTCGCCAAAGCGTCCACGGCGCGGTCCTGCGATTGGTCCGGTGCCGATTGCAAACGCAGATAAGCAAACACGCGATCGCTTCCATAAGCTTCGGGCGCGGCCACCGGCTCGCGATCCACGGGAATCAGTCCCTTCCCGTCTTTGCCCGTCGATTCCGCGATTAACTGTTCGAGCCATGCGCCGAGATCGGAGATTCCGGGCGAAGTGACGAAGGTCACTTTATCGCGCCCGCTCTTGCCGAGCGTGCCCAGAATCAACCCCAGCATCACGCCGGGATTTTTTTGAATCGGAACACAATGCGAGCAGGAGATGGCCATCACATCCGCGCGATCGAGAAACGCGGGAGCATCGATCCCCATGATCGCCGCCGGAACCATGCCGAAATCCGAGAGCGCGGAGTAGCGGCCGCCGATGCTCGGCACACCGTGAAAAATATGGCGGAATCCGTCACCCGACGCGATGCTTTCCATCTTCGAACCGGGATCGGTGATGGCGATGAAACGGCTCGCGGCCTTTTCCGCGCCGACAGTCTGCTTCACACGCTCGAAGAAATATTGTTTGAAAATGTTCGGCTCCAGCGTGGAACCGGATTTGCTGGACACGATAAAAATCGTGTTCGCCAAGTCGATCTGATTCTCGAAAGCCTTCACTTGCGCGGGATCGGTGGAATCCAGGACATGCAGCTCCGGGTACCCGTCGATCTTTCCGAAAGATTTTCGCAGCACTTCCGGACACAAGCTGGACCCGCCCATCCCGAGCAGCAGCGCGTGCTTGAATCCCGCCTGTTTGATCTCCGCGGCGAGATTTTCCAGATGCGCTTTCTGCGCCAGTTGATCTTCTGTGATGCCGAGCCAGCCGAGCCACTGACCTTCATCGGACCGGGTCCACAACGATGCGTCGCGCTCCCACAAACGGCGGACTTTCCCTTTGATCTGCCAGTCCTCCATCGCTTCGTCGACGCGCTTAGAGAGATCCGCGGAAAGCGAATACGTCTGCGCATCCACCGCGGATCCGACGGCGACTTTGCATTTCGTATCCACCGCGTTCAGCAGTTTGTCGAACGCCTCCGCGAAAAGCTTCACCGCTTGCTTGAGCAGCTCCGCCGTGACGTCCGCCATGGAAATGCCCGCCTTCGCCAGCGTTTCCATGGTGTCGTGAGCGCCGACCACGTCGTCTTCCAGGCTCGGCGCGCGGCTTGCCGTGATCGCGGAACGCGTCGAACGTCGACGGGGGAATCGTGTTCACGGTGTCGGGCCCGATCAACTCCTCGATGTACATCACGTCGCGATAAGTGGGATCTTTGGTGCTGGTGCTGGCCCACAGCAGCCGCTGCACGTGTGCGCCCCGCGCCGCCAGCGCGTCCCATCGAGGCCCCCGGAACAGATTCTTGTAGCGCTGGTAGGCCAGCTTGGCGTTGGCGATCGCGACTTTGCCCAACAAGCTTTCGAGCAGCGCGCGCTCGGATGCCGAGGTGACCGTCTTCAGTTTGGCTTTGACCATCGAGTCGACCAGAGTGTCGATGCGGCTGACGAAGAAACTGGCTACGCTGGCCATTTTCTTCAGATCGCCGGACGCGTTTTTCCAGGCCCGAAAGATACGCCAGCGCGACCTTTTCGTAAACATCCTGGGAAAACAGCAACGTGATGTTGATGTTGATGCCCTCGCTCAGCAACTGCTCGATGGCGGGAAGGCCTTCCGGCGTGCCGGGGACCTTGATCATCACGTTTTCGCGCCCCACCGTTTTCCACAGCCGCCGGGCCTGGTCGATGGTCGCGCCGGTATCGGCCGCCAGGAACGGAGAAACTTCCAGGCTCACGTAGCCGTCGCGAAACCCGGTTTTTTCGTACGCGGGGCGGAAGGCGTCGGCCGCGGCCTGGATGTCGGGAATCGCCAGCCGCTCATACATCGGTCATGGCGTCGAGCACCGTTTGCTTTTGAAGCTCGGCCAGCGAATCCGCGTAATCGGTGCTGCCGGTGATGGCTTTCTCGAAAATCGACGGATTGGACGTCATGCCCGCAAGGCCGTCGTCGGCGATCAGGCGCGCCAGTTCGCCGCTGGTGATCAGGCTGCGGCGGATATAGTCGAACCATATCGATTGCCCGTAGTCGGCCAGCTTCTGCAGGGGATTCATGATTTGCTCCTCTCGATTTCGCTCTTGGCCGCCGTCACCACCGCATCCGGTGTGAACCCGAATTTTCGCTGCAATTCCTTCAACGGCGCCGACGCTCCGAACGTCGTCATGCCGATGTTGGCGTGCGCATACCGGCTCCAGCCCATGGTCGACGCCTGCTCGACCGAAACGCGCGCCGTGATGCCGGGCGGAAGCACGCTGTCGCGATACGCCTGCGGCTGGTGATCGAACAATTCCCAGGAAGGCATGCTGACCACGCGCGCCCGGATTCCCTGCCCCAGCAGGTTTTCGTACGCGTCCACGCACAGGCTAACTTCGCTCCCTGTGCCGATCAGAATCACTTCCGGCGCGCCGCCGGGCGCATCGGCCAGGATGTATGCGCCTTTAGCCAGCCCTGACGCGGCCGCGTATTTTGTTCGATCGAGCGTCGGGCAGTTTTGGCGCGACAGGATCAGCGCCACCGGCTCATGCCGCAGCTTCATGATCACCCGCCACGCTTCGCTCACTTCGTTCGCGTCAGCAGGCCGGATCACGATCAGTCCCGGAATCGCGCGCAGGGAGACCAACTGCTCCACCGGCTGATGCGTCGGCCCGTCCTCGCCCACGCCGATCGAATCGTGCGTGAAGATGTGGATCACCGGCAGCTCCATCAGCGCGCGAAAGACGAATCGGCCCGCGCGCGTAGTCGCTGAAAATCAGAAATCCCGACCCGAACGGACGAATCTTCGTCAGCGACAGGCCGTTCAAGATCGACGCCATCGCGTGCTCGCGGATCCCGAAGTGAAAATTGCGCCCGTCGTAGTGCCCGGCTTCGAAATCGCCCGCGCCATCGAACGTGAGCCGCGTTTTCGTCGACGGCGACAGATCCGCCGATCCGCCGATCAGCCAGGGTACCTTCTGCGCCACCGCGTTCAGCACTTTAGCGGAAGAATCGCCGCCCGGCGAGCCCTTTCGCATCCGCGGGAAACACCGGCAGCGCGCTTTCCCAACCCTCGGGAAGCTCGCGATGCTGCATGCGGTATAGATGATCGGCGAGGTCCGGATGGCTCGCCTTGTACGCTTCAAACTTTTCCATCCACGCGGCGCGCAGGCTCCGTGCCGCGCGCGCCCAGTTTCTCGTCGAATTTTTCGTAGACGCCGGCGGGCACCAGAAACTTCGCGTCCTCCGGCCATCCGTAGTTGCGCTTGGTGAGCTTGATCTCTTCCTCGCCCAGCGGCTCGCCGTGCGCGGCGCTGGTGTCCTGTTTGTGCGGCGCGCCGTAAGCGATATGGCTGTCGACGATGATCAGCGTCGGCCGATCCACGGTTTTCTTGAAAGTCTCGAACGCGCGCGCCAGCATCGCCAGATCGTTGGCGTCGCCGACGCGTGTCACGTTCCAGCCATAAGCCATGAATCGCGTGGCGACGTCTTCGCTCAACGCCAGCGCCGTATTGCCTTCGATGGTGATCTTGTTGTTGTCGTAGATCCAGCACAGATTGCTCAGACGCAGATGCCCGGCGAGCGACGCCGCCTCACCGCTGACGCCCTCCATCATGCAGCCGTCGCCGCACAGCGCGTAGACGTCGTAGTCGATCATTTCAAACCCGGGACGGTTGAAATAATTCGCCATCCAGCGCGCGCCGATCGCCATTCCCACGCTGGTCGCGACGCCTTGACCCAACGGTCCCGTGGTGGTTTCGATTCCCGAGGTCCAGCGATATTCCGGATGCCCCGGGCACTTGCTGTCGAGCTGGCGAAACCGCTTGATGTCGTCGAGCGACACGGTCAGCGTGCCTAGCTGCTCATACTCCGGATTCACCGCCTTCACGCGCGCCAGATGCAGCACCGAGTACAGCAGCATCGAGGCGTGGCCGATCGAGAGCACGAACCGGTCGCGATTCGGCCAAATGGGATCGTCGGGATCGAAGCGCAAGAACTCCTGCCACAGCGTGTAGATCACCGGCGCCATCGCCATGGGCGTGCCCGGATGTCCGGAGTTGGCCTGCTGGACCGCGTCCATGGACAGCGTCCGGATCGTATTGATGCAAAGCTGGTCGCTCGCAGTGGTTCCGGTAGAAGCTGAAGACATCTTCGCCGAGCCTCCTGGGGACGGAATGTGAGTTTCGAGAAGGTGCACCTCGATTGTAGTCGATGGCTTCAGGCTCGGATCTATTACACGTTCGTGACAAATCGTGCCGCCGATTCGCGTGAAACGTTTTGGAATCCGTGAACTATCTTCCAAGGCTCACTTGAACTCAGCCGCCGCATGCGACTGGAGCGTAGTAGTATAGATGAGCGGTCGCGTTGCGGCGTCGGAGGGCCGCGCGGCGCCGATTGATTTATGGAAGGGAGGCGATCCGCCATGTGGAACCGCCGCAAAGAAGAAGAGCAGAATACATTCAAGCCGGCCTCGGCCCCGCCGACCTCGTCCGAGCTTGCGAAGGAGGGAATTCCGATGTCAACACTCCCAGGACGCAGCAGCGCCAACGAGCCCCATTTTGAGGCGCATCGCGGAGGACAGGCTGTGCTCGGCAAATCCGTGCTTGTGAAAGGACAGATTTTCAGCCGGGAAGACCTCACCATCGACGGTGAGGTGGAAGGAACCGTCGAGCTGCAAGAGCACCGGCTGACCGTGGGTCCCAACGGAAAAGTGAACGCGAGCGTGAAGGCGCGCGAGATCGTGGTCCTGGGGACCATTCACGGCAACGTGGAAACCTCGGACAAAATCGACATCCGCAAGGAAGCCAAACTCGTGGGCGACATCCGGACCGCCCGCATCGTGATTGAAGATGGGGCCTATTTCAAGGGCAATATTGATATCGTGCGCGCGGAAGCGCCGCGCCCGGCCGCGCAGCCCGCTCCCAAGCCGCAGCCGGTGGCGTCCGCGCCCGCAGCGAGCTCCCCTGCGATGGCCGCAGGAGCTGGCGATCACAAGCGCTGATTGGCTTTTCCGGCAAACCGCCCTGATGGCGGCGGACAGGTGACCCTCGTTGGAGACCCGGCATAGTCACGGCCTCGATCAATTTTGCTCGTCTCTTGAAGAGCGGCCCGGGTTGTCCATCCTGGACTTGGCCGGAGCCAGTCAGGCCACCATCAGCTTCCTGACCAACTACGGGCATCGTCTGTATTCGGACGATTTCGTGCATCAGTTGGATCAGTGTTTCGGCGACGGCGATTTTTACGAAAACCAGGCCAATCCACTGAAAAGCGGAAAATTTCTGGATACAGCGCTGAACTTCCCGGATGCGCAGTTCGACGGCATTCTGGTGTGGGACACGCTTCAATTCGTCAATGGCGCCGCTGCTGCTGACCGTGGTTCAGAAGCTCCATCGCATGCTGCGTCCCGGCGCGAGCCTGCTGGCGTTCTTTCACACCGAGGAACGCGTGGACACGATTCCTACCTACGCTTACCGGATTTCGGATCATCGCACCATCCAACTGGTTTCTCGCGGGAAACGCAAGCCGGCCCAGTTCTTCAACAATCGCAGCCTCGAAAAACTTTTTCAGGATTTCGAGTCGGTGAAATTTTTCCTGACGCGCGATCACCTGCGGGAAGTCATCGTCCGGCGCTAGGGTAGTTCTCGGCGCTAAGCTGAAGAATCCCACATGTCCCTTGAAGACGATCTTTTCGACCAGCGCGTGCGCCGCACCGCCGACATCGCCGCCCTTGGATTCCGCCCCTACGGCCAGAAGTTCGAGTTTACGCACACCATCCCAGCGATTCTCGCCGAATATAGCGCGAAAACCGCGGAAGAGCTTGCCGATAAGCCGCGAGTGCGCATCGCCGGCCGGATTCTGACCATCCGCCGCATGGGAAAAGCGGGATTCATGCACCTGCTGCAATCCGGAGAAAAGTTGCAGGTCTACGTCCGCCAGGATGCGGTGCCCCCGAACGAATACAAGCTCTACGAAATGCTGGATCTCGGCGACATCGTAGGTATCGACGGCTACCTGTTTCGCACGCGCACGGACGAGCTGAGCGTCCACGCTGAGAAGATCACGTTTCTATCGAAGATTCTGCTGACACTGCCCGAAAAATGGCATGGCCTGGAAGACGTCGAAATCCGCTATCGCCAGCGCTATCTCGACCTGATCGCGAATCCCGAATCGCAGCGGATTTTCGTGACGCGCGCCCGCATCATCGCATCCTTCCGGCGACAGCTGGAAGTTCACGGATTTGTTGAAGTGGAAACGCCCATGATGCAGCCGCTGTATGGAGGCGCAACCGCCCGCCCGTTTGTAACGCATCACAACACGCTCGACATGGACCTGTACTTGCGCATCGCTCCGGAATTGTATTTGAAGCGTCTGATCGTAGGCGGAATGGAACGCGTCTACGAGATCAATCGTAATTTTAGGAATGAGGGTATTTCCACCCAGCACAATCCCGAATTCACCATGCTCGAGTTTTACCAGGCTTACACCGACTATCAGGGCCTGATGGATCTTTCGGCCGAGTTGCTGAATCAGGCCGCGATCGATGCGACTGGATCGTCCGTGGTCGAATATCAAGGCGAAAAACTCGACTTCGGCAACGTGCGCAGGATGACCATGCGCGAAGCCGTCGGAGACGCTTCACTCAAAGGTCACGCACTGGTGGAAGCCTTCGAGAAAGTCGAGCCGACGCTGATCCAGCCGACCATGATCTACGAGTACCCCGTGGAAGTGTCCCCGCTTTCAAAAAACAACGAGAAAGATCCCGCCTTCGTCGATCGCTTCGAGATTTATGCAGCCGGCATGGAGATCGGCAATGCATACACCGAGCTGAACGATCCACAGGAGCAGCGCCGCCGCTTCGAAATGCAGCTCGCCATGCGCGAAGCCGGCGATGAAGAGGCGCACCAGATGGACCAGGATTATCTGCGCGCCATGTCGTATGGGATGCCTCCCACCGGCGGCGAAGGCATCGGCATCGACCGTTTGACGATGATCCTGACCAACTCCAAATCGATTCGCGACGTCATCCTGTTCCCACTGCTGCGGCCGGAGGGCGAGATCGGAATCGCGGACAGGCTTCGCCGCAGCGGTGTCTGAATGTTCGAGTTTTTCATAGCGCGCCGATACCTCCGGGCAAAACGCAAACAGGTGGTCATCTCCGTCATCACGGTGATCTCCGTCATTGGCGTCGCGGCAGGAGTGATGGCACTCGTCATCGCCGTGGCGATCACCAACGGCTTCAGCAGCTCCCTTCAGAGGAACCTGCTGCGCGCTACGGCGGCGGTCTCGATTCAGGAAAAAGAACCGGCCGAAGGAATCGAAGGCTGGGAACAGATTGCCGCCAAGCTCGCAAAGCTCCCCCATGTCATCAGCGCGACGCCCGGCCTTTATGATCCGGCCTATATCAACGGCCCCGCGCGAAGCACTGGAGTCATTATTAAAGGAGTCTCTCTCGACCCCGGCGTTCCCTTGCCCGACGCGCTGGGGCACAACCTGAAGAGCGGTTCCGTCGACGGGTTGCGCAACCCATCGGGGCTGCCGGGAATCATGTTGGGCGCGCGACTCGCCGATTATACGGGCGCAGTCGTCAACAAACCGCTGGAACTGATTATCCCTAACGGTAAACTGACGCCTTTCGGGATGGTGCCGAGCCACCAGAAGTTCCTGGTCTCGGGAATTTTTGAGACCGGCTTCTACGACGTCGACAACACTTGGGCGTTCACGTCGCTGGCGGTGGCGCAGAAGCAGTTTGGGCTCGATGACGTAGTCAACAGCATCGAGCTCAGGCTCGACGATGTTTACAAAGCCGATGAAGTAGAGCGCGAAGCTGAAAAAATCATCGGGCCGAAACTGGCTGCCATAACCTGGCAGGAGCAGAACCGGCAGATCTTTAACGCACTGAAAATGGAGCGGATTGTGACGGTGATTACCATCGGCCTGATCCAGATTGTAGCCGCGTTGAACATTCTAATTACGCTGGTGATGATGGTGATGGAAAAGCACCGCGACATCGCGATTCTGATGTCCATGGGCGCCCGAGCGAAACAGATTCGTAATATTTTTGTATTTGAAGGCGCTTTGATCGGGGCGGTCGGCACCACCATCGGACTCATTGTCGGATATACCTTGTGTTACTTTGCGGATCGCTACCGCTGGCTGCCGCTGGACGAGCAAGTCTATTCCTTGGCTTATGTTCCGTTCGATGCTCGCTGGACCGACGGGCTTTGGATCGCAGCGGCCGCCCTCGCCGTAAGCCTGATCGCGACGATTTACCCTGCCCGCAGCGCTACTCGCATCGCTCCGGTGGAAGCGCTCCGTTATGAATGACTTACAATCCCTTACGTCTTCCCGTTAACCGTATGTTGACAACCTAACTCGATTGGGAATACGCTAACTGGAACGGGTAGTGGACGGCAGTACCGGGTTTGTGGCTGCCAAGGGGAAATTTGATTATCAAACTAAGAGAGGGTGTGGGGTTATGCTCAAACGCATAGGGTTATTGTTTTCGTTCGTGCTTTTGGCTTTCTTGAGCACGGGGAATTTAGCGGCGCAGATCACCGCCAGCGCGACGCTGCAAGGGACCGTCACCGATAAATCCGGCGCGGTGATTCCGAACGCCGCGGTGAAAATTACCAACAAGGAAACCGGCCAAGTCCGTGAGGACAAGACGGGTGGAAGTGGCACATATTCGTTCAATCTGCTCTCGGCCGGCCATTACGAGGTTCGCGTCAGCGTGGCGGGTTTCGCCACCGGCGTGTACGAGAACGTGGAGTTGTTCGTTTCGCGCACCACGACGATCGACGCTCAGCTTTCGCCGAGCCAGCAGGCCGAAGCCATCACGGTGGAAGCGGCCGGCGCGGCGCTGGTCGATTTGCAGAAGACCGACGTCAGCCTGCCGATCACGCCCACTGAAGTCGAGAATATTCCGCTGAATGGACGCGATTTCGTCAACCTGGCGATTCTCGCGCCGGGCGCGCGTCCGGTGCCATCCTATGATCCGACCAAGGCGCGCATCGGCGTGTTCGCGACCAACGGATCGAGTGGCCGCAATGTGAACGTAACCATCAACGGCATCGACGACAAGGACAACACCGTCGGCGGACCGGTGATGCAGCTTCCGCTCGAAGCGGTGCAGGAGTTCAACATATCCACGCAGCGTTTCTCGGCGGCCAATGGCCGCAGCGAAGGCGCGGCGGTGAACCTGATCACTAAATCCGGCACCAATGTATTCCACGGTTCGCTGTTTTTCCAGGATCAGGAGGCCGCCTTCGAAACGCTGAACTATTTCGAGCAGACCGCCAATGGCGGCAACGGCCAGAAAGCTCCGTTCAGCCGCCAGCAGTTCGGCGGGTCGATCGGCGGACCGGTGAAGAAGGACAAGACGTTCCTGTTTTTCGCGATCGAGCGGGAACGCGTGAACACCAGCATCGACACCCTGGGCCTGTCGTACACGAATGCACAGGCCCTGGCCGCGATTACGCTGCCCTACGGCCTCAGCGTGACTCCGGTGCAGACCATCGCGCAGCCGTATTTTGACTGGCGTTATAACGGCCGCATCGACCATCATATCGACGACAAGAACACGGTTTCGTTCAGCTATTCGAATCAAAATAATCGTGGATTGAACGACCAGGCGGGATCCACCAGCGATGGATCGCAGACCAACTACACCACCAATCAGCTCATCGTCACCAACGGATCGTGGAATTCGGTGCTGTCTCCGAACATCGTGAATTCCTTCACAGCCGGCTACCAGTATTGGAACAACCTGATCGACACCAATCAGTTCGTTCCCACTCTGACGTTCCCGGATCTGTCGGCAGGCACCAATCCGAACGTCCCGCAGCAGAGCTACCAGCGCAAGTGGCAGTTCAAAGACGACATGGTGATCAACAAAGGGAAGCACTCCTTCAAATTCGGCTTCGACTACCTTTGGGAGCCCATCGTCGGCGGCTTCTTCGTAACTGATCCGACGCCGGTGTTCACCTTCTTCGACGATCCGACCACCATTCTGACTAACAAGGCGGAATATCCGCAGGGTTTGCAGACTCCAGGCGCGGTCCAGTCGATTACGGAAGCAACGACCGGGAACGCGTACTTCGCGGAACATAACAAGATGGTCGGCTTGTACTTCCAGGACGACTGGAAGGTCAACCGCCGCGTGACCGTCAATCTCGGCGTTCGCTGGGACAAAGATATTAACTTGAACGGCGGAAACATCGAGGGCAGCGCACGCGCGTTCCAGGAACTGGAGGCGATCCACAGTCCCTGGGCGGGTCACGTTCCGACCAATGAAAACAAAGATTTCAGCCCACGCCTCGGCTTGGCATGGGATCTGACGGGCGGCGGCAAGCACGTGGTTCGCTTCGGCTATGGCCTGTACTACGGCCAGATCTTCCAAAACATTACCCTGTTCATGGAGCAACAGGCAAACGCTTCGCTGTTCTCCACCGTGACATTCTCGAATAGCGTCGCACCCGGAACCACCAGTGGAACTTCCAGCGCATTGCCTAGCGGCGAACTGCTCCAGAATTACCGCTTCGGCGCCGATCCTCTTCCGCCGCAACTTCCGGGCGGAGCGCAGTTGCCAACCGGCGCCACCGGGCGCCTGGTCGACCAGACCTATCGCAATCCGTACAGCGAGCAGGCGAACGGCGGGTATAGCTGGCAGGTGACCAGCGACTCGGTGATCGAAGTCGAATACATCCACGAGCTGGGCCTGCACGAAAGCAAGTCGATCGTGATCAATCCGAAGATCAATGGCGTCCGCAATACGGATGCGCCGTTGGCGGCGGCGGGGTTGCCGGTACTCGGCGAAATTCAGGATTACGATTCCATCGGACGCAGCCGCTACGATGCCATGAACTTGTCTTACCGCAAGCGCCTGTCGAAGAATTTCTCGATCAACGCGAGTTACGTTCTGTCGCGCGGCTTGGCCTACAACGGCCAGGCGGCGGCATTCGGCAATGGCCCGACCGACGAGTTAAACTGGTTCGCTCCCCACGATCTGGGTCCCACGCCAGCGGACGAAACGCATCGGATTTTCATCAGCGGCGTGTTCAACCTGCCGTTCAAGATTACAGCCTCGCCGATCATGCAGTGGGCGACTGGGCGTCCTTACTCGACCGTGGAAGGCATCAGCGACGTGTACGGATTCGGCGGCGGACAAGGAACTACGCACACGATCGTGCTGAACAGCGATCCAACGAATCTCCTGGGGACCAAGAGCTACTCGGATGGGCAGCTTTTGGCATGCCTGGCGGCCAACACCTGCGAGCAAGTGCCGTACGACAACATCCGCGGCGAGGATTTCTTCCAGCTCGATGCGCGCTTCGGCCGGTTCTTCAATATCAAGGAGAGGGGCAAGCTGGAGATATTCTTCCAGGTATTTGACTTGACCAACCGCGCGAACTTCGGCACCAGCTACGGGACCAACATACGCACCGCGACATTTGAAACTCCGACGAACTTCATCGCGGCATCCAGCGCGATTATCCCGAAGTCGTTCTCGGGCGAGTTTGGCGCGCGGTTTAGCTTCTAATTTTTTAAATTCAGTCAATCTTGAGGGCCGGTGATTCCGTCACCGGCCCTTTTCCATTACACTGGACGTTCCATGCCTACTCTGATCGCAAAACCCACGCCGATCCCGGTTCCCGGCGGCAAACTGGTGGAAGAGTACATCGGATGCGTCAACTCCGGCGACAGGCAGGCGTCCGTGGCGCATATGCATAGCCCGTCGGGTTGGTCCGAGCCCGGGCAGCGCCCCGATTTCGATGAATTCACCGTGGTTCTGAGCGGCGCGCTGCAAGTGGAGCACGAAGGCGGAGTCCTGGAAGTAACGGCGGGACAGGCCGTAGTCGCGCGACGCGGCGAATGGATACGCTACAGTACGCCCCGTGGCGCGGAATACATCGCGGTCTGCGTGCCGGCTTTTCACTCCTCAAACGGTGCACCGGGATTCATGAAACTGCGCTTGCATGGCAATCAGTTACGGCTACGCGTGAGCCAGTCCGAAGTGCAGCGATTGGCGGAGACAGGATCGGTCCAGGAAACAGTGAAGTTTGCACCAGGGCAGACGCTGACCTACACTCTCGAGTCGAGCGCGGCAACCGCCTTAGAGGCGGTTTTCCGGGACGGCCAGATCCGAGTGACGCTTCCGAGACACGACGTAACTCATTGGATCGAAAGCGATCAGGTGGGTATTGAAGGCACGAGTGGACCGTTATTCGTGCTGATCGAGAAGGATTTTCAGTGCTTGCACCGGTCGAGCCCGGAAGATGCCGACTCGTTTCCGAATCCGCTGGTCAAGTCCAGCCTCGATTGACAGTAAGATGTCGGCTTACTATGATGTAGTGTTGTTCGCACTCACAAAGAGCGCATCAGCTCGTCCAGAGTAATTCTATGATTAAAGTCGAAGGGCTTACCAAGCGATACGCCCGTAAAATTGCGGTCGACAACATTTCGTTCGAGGTCGCCAAAGGGCAGATTGTCGGCTTTCTGGGACCCAACGGGGCCGGGAAGACCACGACCATGCGGGTCCTGACCTGTTTTCTGCCGCCAACCTCGGGTTCGGCGTCGGTAGCCGGATTTGACGTGCTCGAGCAGCCGATGGAAGTGAAGAAACGCATCGGCTACCTCCCCGAAACTCCGCCCGTCTACCCGGATATGGAGGTGCACGAGTACCTCGAATTCGTGGGACGGATCAAAGGCGTTCCGTCGGCCGATCTGACCAAACGGGTTCTCGAAGTTTCGGAAAAGTGTGCCGTCTCCGATGTCCGTAAGATGTTGATCGGAAAGCTATCCAAAGGCTACCGGCAGCGCGTCGGGCTGGCCCAGGCGATTATTCATAATCCCGATGTCCTGATCCTGGACGAACCGACGGCCGGTCTCGATCCGCATCAGATCCTGGAGACGCGCGACCTGATCAAGGGCCTGGCCGAGCGCGGCGAACATACCATTATTCTTTCCACCCACATCCTGCCCGAGGTCGAGCAGACGTGCGAACGAGTGATTATCATCGCCAAAGGCAAGCTGGTCGCTCTGGATACGGTGGCGAATCTTACCAGCCGGCTGCGTGGCGCTGAAACCGTCGCGGTGGAAGTGGCTGCGGCCAACGGCACGCCGGATCCAGGATCTGTGCGACAGCGCCTGGAACAGGTGGCGGGCGTCTGCCGCGTGATTCCCAAGGAACAACGCGAAGGCAAGCTTCATTTCATCGTCGAAAGTTTGGAAGGACGCCATGTGCGTCCGGGCCTGGCGCGCGCCGTGGTCGAGGCGGGGTGGAATCTGAACGAATTGCACGCAGTCGGGTTGAGTCTCGAAGAAATCTTCCTGCAACTGACCGCGACGCCTGAAGATGTGAAAGAGGAGCCGAAAGAGGCTCCCGTCGCGGAACCCGCCGGAGAAACCAAATGAATACGTTGACTATCGCGCGAAAGGAATTGAACAGCTATTTCCGCTCCCCGATCGCCTACGGTGTGATGGCGTTTTTCGCTCTGATCTCCGGGTACTTTTTCTATGTCGCCGTGATGTTCTTCGTCCGGCGCGGCATGGAGAGCGCCATGATGGGGCAATCCTTCCCCATGGATATGAACGAATACGTGGTGCGGCCGCTGTTTTCGAATATCAGCGTGATCGGGTTGTTCCTGATCCCCATGATCACCATGCGGCTGTTCGCCGAAGAGAAGCGCACCGGAACCATAGAGCTGCTGCTGACCTCGCCTTTACGGGACTTGGAAATCATTCTCGGAAAATGGCTGGGCGCGATGGTGCTGTACACCGCGATGCTCGCGATCTCCGCGCTGAGCCTGTCGGTTCTTTTCATTTATGGCCAGCCGGACTGGAAGCCGATCCTGGTGGGTTATCTAGGGTTGCTGCTGCAAGGCGGATGCCTGCTGGCGATCGGGACGTTCATTTCCAATTGCACCAAGAACCAGATCGTGGCCGGAGTCGCCGGATTCGCCGTGTGCCTGCTGCTGTGGGTTCTCGACTGGGTGTCGAGTTTCGGCAGCTCAGTCACGGAGCAAGTGATCTCATATCTTTCGGTGCTGCAACACTTCGATTCCTTCGGCAAGGGCGTGATCGAATCCAAGGATATTGTGTACTACCTGTCAGTGATTTTTATCGGACTGTTTTTGACGGCGCGCTCGATGGAGTCGCTGCGGTGGAGAGCGTAATATGAACAACTCCTGGATCAAGGCTCGCCAAACCAAGTTCACGGCGTACACGATCGCTTATGTATTGGTCGTGGTGGCGGTGGTAAGCGGCTTGAATTTTCTCGCCAAGCGCTATGACAAAACATACGACACCACGTCAACCAAGAAATTCACGCTTTCCGATCAGACGCTGAAGATCGCCAAGAACCTGAAGCAGCCGGTCACGATCACCTATTGGGACAAGGCGACGGCATTTCAGGGCGCGCACGATCTGCTCGACCGGTACCAGAATCTGTCCCCGAATATCAGCGTGAAGTATGAGGACGTCGACAAAAAGAAGACCGCTGCGATCGCCGCCGGGGTGAAGACGTACGGGACGATTCAGGTCTCCTCGGGGAGCCGGATGCAGGAAGCCAAATCGCTGACTGAAGAGGAAGTTACCGGGGCGATGGTGCGTGCGATGAAGGGCGGTGAACGCATGGCGTGTTTCACGCTCGGTTCGGGTGAACATGCGCTCGCGGATACGGATCGCGACGGCTATTCCGGCGTGAAGGATTTGATCGAGAAGAACAACTACAAGACCGACACGCTTAAGCTGATCCAAAAGGCCGATATCCCCGCAACTTGCACGATCCTGGTGATCGGCGGACCGGTGCACGACATGCTGCAGCCGGAAGTGGACGCCATCAAGAATTACGTCGAAGGCGGCGGGCGCGCGCTGATCATGCTGGATCCTCCGCTGAAGTTTGCCCAGATGGAAGTGGATGAGAATCAAGCGTTCACGAATGTAGTCGCCAATTGGGGCGTGACCTTCGACAGGGACCTGGTGATCGACACGAGCGGCGTAGGCCAGCTTTTCGGCGCGTCGCCCGAGTATCCGCTGGTGGCCAGCTACGAGTCGCACGCGATTGTGCGGGAGATGAAAGATACTCCCACGCTGTTTCCGATCGCGCGATCGCTGGAGACCAAGAACGGCGATAAGACGACGGTCGAGAAACTGTTCGAGACCACCGACAACAGTTTCGCGACCATGAATCTTTCCTCGCCTGAGATTAAGCCGTCGAACAGCGATAAGAAGGGCCCGCTGACACTGGGCGCGGCTGGCACTTACACGACGGGAAAGGAAAGCGGAAACGGACGGTTCGTCACCGTCGGTTCGTCGCGCTGGATCGCGAACGGATTCCTACGCTTCAACGGGAATCGCGACCTGTTGATGAACATGATGAACTGGCTTTCCTCGGATGAAGACCTGATTTCGATCCGACCGAAGGAACCGGAGGATCGCCGTTTGACGCTGACGACGCGCCAAATGAATCTCGTTTTCTATGAAAGCGTGGTGTTCATCCCGCTGCTGATCGTCGTGGCGGGCGTGGGAGTGTGGTGGAAGAGACGTTAAGGGCAATCGCATGAAGCCGGTTCGTTTATTGATTGCGGCGTTGCTGCTGGCGGGATTGGGCGGGGCGGTATGGTGGTCCAATCGCTCGGAAGCCGCGAAAGCCGCCAAGCCCACGCCGGATACTTCCATCAAGATTCTGACGTTCAAGGAAGACGCGGTTCGTCAGATTGAGTTCAAGAAACGCGATGGGACTGACACCATCGTCAAGAAGGACGATTCCGGGAAGTGGACCATCACGGCGCCCAAGCCGCTGGCTGTGGATCAGGCGGCGATGAACGGCGTGGTCAGCTCGGCGGCTGCGCTTACGGCGGACCGTGTGATCGATGAGAACGTAACGGACCTCGCATCTTACGGGCTGGCGCCTCCCGCCGATGAGGTCACCGTTTCGCTGAAAGACGGCAAGACCATGAAGCTGCTGATCGGGGACGCAACTCCAACCGGCAGTGATGTTTACGCGAAGGTCGACGGCGATCCGCGGCTGTTCACGATGATCAGCGGGAACAAAGACTCGCTGGATAAAGCTTCGAAGGACCTGCGCGACAAAAGGCTGATGACGTTCGATCAGGATAAAATCAGCCGCGTGGAATTGAACGCGAAGAAGCAGGATATCGAGTTCGGGCGCGTGGGTCAGAATGAGTGGCAGATCCTGAAGCCGAAGCCGCTGCGCGCGGATGGCTTCCAGGTGGAGGAGCTGGTCCGGAAACTGCGCGACGCGCAGATGGACACGAACGTATCGGAAGAAGACGCCAAGAAATTCGCGGCCACGTTCGCATCTGCGACTCCGGTAGCGGTGGCGAAAGTCACTGATGCGACCGGTACGCAGACGCTGGAAGTTCGGAAATCCAAAGACGATTACTACGCGAAATCGAGCGTGGTGGAAGGCGTCCACAAAGTCACCAAGGATTTGGGCGAGGGCGTGGATAAGTCGCTTGACGATTTCCGCAGCAAGAAATTGTTTGATTTCGGGTTCTCCGATCCGACTAAGATCGAATTCAAAGACGGCGCGAAGACGGCGACGTACGACAAATCCGGCGACAAGTGGATGTCCGGCGGCAAGCAGATGGATTCCACCAGCATCCAGGCGTTTATCGACAAGCTGCGCGACCTGGCTGCCACGAAATTCGTCGATACGGGATTCACCACGCCGCTGATCGAGATCACTGTAGTCTCGAACGACGGGAAAGCGCACCGAGAAAGTGCAGATCTCGCAAGCGGGCGCGAAATTCATCGCGCGGCGCGAAGGCGAAGCGGCGCAGTACGAGGTCGATGAAAACGCAGTGAAGGATCTGCGCTCAGCCGCATCCGACATCAAGGAACCGGCGCCGGCGCCGAAGAAATAGTGGACCCGGAAATCAGCGACGCCCCGGGCCGTGCGCTGATTACTGACCTTTATCAGCTCACCATGGCGGCCGGCTATTTCGAGGCCGGCAAGACCGCCGAGCGCGGGACGTTTGAGCTGTTTGTCCGGCATCTTCCTCCACAACCGGAATTTTCATGCTGGCCGCGGGCCTTCAGCAGGCGGTCGATTATCTTCTTAATCTGCGGTTCAGACCGGAAGAAATTTCCTATCTCCGTTCCTTGCCCCATTTCGCGCATACGAGCACGGCGTTTTTCGACATGCTCGCCGAGCTGCGCTTCACGGGCGATTTATTCGCGGTCCCTGAAGGGACGCCGTTGTTCGCGGGCGAGCCTTTTCTTACGCTGCGCGCGCCGATTGTGGAAGCGCAGATCCCGGAAACATACCTGCTTTCCACCATCGGATTCCAGACCATGATCGCGACCAAAGCTGCGCGAGTAGTGAGAGCCGCGCGCGGACGCAGCGTGGTAGAGTTTGGAACGCGTCGAGCGCATTCGCCCGGCGCAGGCGTGCTGGCTGGTCGAGCGGCTTATATCGGTGGCTGTGAAGGCACCAGCAACACAGAGAGCGGGCGTCGCTTCGACGTTCCGGTTTTCGGGACCTGCGCGCACTCCTGGGTCATGTCGTTCACGCATGAGCGGGAGGCGTTCGCGCAGCTCCAGAAGCTGCTCGGCGAAAGCACGGTGTACTTGATCGATACCTACGACACGATCGAAGGCGCGCGACGCGCGGTCGAGTTGGGGCGTCCACTGTGGGGCGTTCGTCTCGACAGCGGCAATCTGGTAGAGCTTGCGCCCGCGGTTCGCAAGATTCTCGACGATGCGGGTCTCACCGATGCGAAAATTATGGCGACGGGCGACTTGAGCGAGCACAAAATTCATGAGCTGGTAGCTGCCGGAGCGCCAATCGACAGTTTCGGCGTCGGTACGGAACTTGCTACGTCGGCCGATGCGGCTTCGCTAGGGGTGGTTTATAAACTGGTGGAGCTGGAACATGCGGGCATCGACGATATACGTTGAAACTGAGCGCGGATAAGCGCACGCTGCCCGGTGCGAAGCAAATCTTCCGATACGCCGATCACGACGTGCTGTCGCGTGCGAGCGAATGTCCCTCGTGCCCGAAAGGCGCTGAGCCCGCCGAAGCTTTGCTGCATCCCGTGATCATCGGCGGACGATTGGTTGAGCCGCTGCCCTCGGCAGCGCAGGCGCGTTCGTATGCCGCCGAGCGGCTGGCGCGGCTGCCGGTGCCCTGTCACAGTCTCTTCGAAAGTCCCGATGCATGGAGAGTGGATATCAGCGCGGAGCTGGAATGCCTGTATGCACGGGTCAGCAAGGGAGTGGCGGGGTGAAAACGGTTTTCTTCGACGTCGATACGCAGATCGATTTTTTGTTTCCGGCGGGCGCGCTGTATGCTCCGGGAGCGGAGACGATTCTTGGCCGCGTGGCGGCGCTGAATCGTTTCGCCGCTTCCCACGGGGCGACGATCATTTCGACCATGGACGCGCACAGTGAAGACGACCCGGAGTTTCGCGTGTATCCGCATCATTGCGTCGTTGGCACCACGGGTCAGCAGAAGCCTGCGGTGACGCTGATCGAGAATCGAGTAGTGGCGCCGAACGTTGTCTTGCGATCGAATCGCCGCGCAGATTCTTTTGGAGAAGCAGACGTTCGATTGCTTCACCAACGTGAACCTGGCCCGGTTATTAATGCATTGGCCGCCGAGCGATACGTCGTCTATGGCGTGGTGACGGAAATCTGCGTTAAGCTGGCCGCGTTCGGCTTGCTCAAAACCGGAAAACGCGTGGAACTGGTGACCGACGCGGTGCGGAGCTTGCGCGAAGACGATGGATCGAGAACGCTGCGTGAGTTCGCGGCCGCAGGCGGCGTATTGACCAACGCCGAATCCGTCATGGGCGGAGCCACCATCTGACGCCTTCGCCGACGGTCGGCAAAAATAGGCGGAAATGATGCGCGGCGCGAGATGCGGCGTACGCGGCGTTGCGGGCGTTCTTTTTCATTTTTCGTGCCATGGTCATTTCTTCGTTCGGGAGATGAACGCCGTCCACGGGGCCGGGAATCGACGCGGGAATCAGACGGCGGCGAAGGACGTCGAAGCGGGCGCCCGCGGAGTCGAGCAAGCTGGTGTGCAGCCAGAGTTCATGCTTATTTGGTCTGAAATTCGCTTCGACGGGCGACCAACGATATACCTCGAACCATCGGTGAGCGCGCGTCGGAAGGCGGCGATTTCGGCTACGGCGGCATCCGGAAGCGAGCAGGCGAACCATTCTTTCGCGAGCAGGAATGCCACCGCTTCGATGCGCCTTAACGAGGGCGAATGCAGCTCGCTCCAGTGGTTCCAGAATGACGGGTCTTGGTGAGTGTGGAGGAATCGCGCGATCTCCCAGACATGCGACGGCCTGACGTTTCCGCGCAGCAGATGCCGGGTGAGATGCAGCGCCGCATAACCGAGGCGGTCCACAAGCGTAAGTTGATTTCCTTCTCGGCGGTCCCAGAAATCGTCCAGGCCTTCGGCTGGAAGGCGTTCCGTCGGCGAGTCCCAGAAGCGGAAATGCACTTCCACGGCGGGCGGAAGATCGGGATCGAAGTAGTCGCCGCGCCACTGCCAGCCGGTTTTGCGAACCATGGTCGGCAAATGGTCCATAGCGAGCCCTTCCATTCCGCCAATGGGTTCGTAACCGAGTTGGCAGCAGCGCATCGCGAGCGATTTCTTTTTGCGCGGGTGGAACGTAGAGATCCAGGTCATACTGCACGCGTAGGCGCGGATCCTCGATGAAGTCGGGCACGTGGGTCATGCCTTTGAGGACCACGTGATCGAAGGCGGGGGCAATTTCCCGGTATGCTTCGGCCACGCGCGAGACTCGAATTGTGTTACGCGCGAGAGCGCCTTCGACATGCTGCGCGAACTTGCGTCAAACTCGAAGCGGGAAAGCAAAGGCGTCAGTTGGGCGCGATCGGTGAAGGCGAGATCGTCCGGAGTCAGGCCGCTGAGGGCGCAGATGTCGTGCGATCGAAGCGCAGCGCATCGAAGATGGCTCGCACGCCGGGCGTCATGATTCCAACAGATCGATGGCGGCGTCCAGGTCTGAATATTCGAGTGAAAACACCTGGCTGGCTTCCAATAGTGTGTCGAATCCAGCCTGCTGTTCCGGCCGAAATTTGCGAATCCCACCAATAAAATATCGGCTCGCAGATCGCACGTGCGGCGCGATTTTTCGAGCGGAGTCAGACGCGTGGGACCGCTTTCCTCCTCGTGTAAGATCACAATGCGGTCGACTTGGCGTGCTTCGCGCTGTAGCGATTCCGGGCAATGCCATCGTTCGCAGATCCAGGCCGATTTTTCCATTGCCGCGCAACGCCGGAGCATACCGCGCGAGTTCCGGGAAAAATCGTGGAGCATCGGGACGAAGCCGGACACGATGCGGATGGCCAAGCACCAGGCGTTCTTTCGCGCGTCGGCGAAGCAGATAGCTTGCATCGTCGCTCACGAAATTCCACGCGCGACGCGCACACGCATAAGAGAGAGAACTCTTGCCAGCGCCCGAATCTCCACATAAGAGCACGCCTCGGCCTTGACGCGCCACGCACGCGGCGTGAAACGGCGTCAGATGCAAGGAGACGATGAGTTCCAGCGCCATCGATTCAAGAAAATGGTAAACGAAATACGGCACGTCTGCGACTACGGCTTCGGTGATCCACGCAGTTCCGCTGCGCGTCTGCGTATCGCAGATTCCCAAATTCCTGGCGTCAGCGATGAATGCGAACAAATGGCCGTGCGCGTGAAACTCCGTGGAGCGAGACGCGGGCGCCTCACCGGGTGAAACTTCGAAATGCAAAACCAGCGGCGGTTCGTCGAAGGATTGGCGTCCACTCGGACCATTCCAGGCGGGCCGCGCGGACCGGCGCGTCCGAATTGCTCGACACGACCATCGGGAAGCCGAGCGGATAAAACATTTCCTGACAGTGTGGAGAAGGCGCCAATTCCAGGGGTAACAATGATTCTATCACGTGCATCCGCCTTTATACGAAGATATCCGCAGGAGCGCCAGGTGCGATCGCAATCGAAAAAAGTTGTCTTCTTCTTCCCCGCGTTTTCGAGCACCGAAGCCACGGCGCCGCTCGGGATTCTTTCGCTCGCGACGCCGCTGCTGCGCGCCGGCTACCAAGTGCGGCTGATCGATTCCACCATAACTCCAAATTTCAAAAAGCGAGTCATCGAAGAACTGGACGATGCGTTGTGCCTGGCGGTTTCATTGGTCACCGGTCCGATGATTCGCGAGACCGTCGAAATCGCAAAAGAGTGCAGGCGGCTTTATCCGGAGTTGCCGGTAGTGCTCGGCGGCTGGCATCCGTCTCTGCTTCCGGATCAGACGCTGGCCGCGGATTACGTCGACGTCGTATGCAAGGGCCAGGGCGACGAGGCGATGGTCGAGATCGTACGGCGCATTGAGGCTCACGAATCGTTTGAGGGGATCGAGGGTGTCGGGTACAAACAAGACGGGCGGATGGTGTTTAATCGGCCTCGCGCGTTGAAGCCGATTATCGAAATGCCGCCGATGGCGTATCATCTGGCGGATTTCGACGCTTACCAGCGGATCTGCGGGCGTCGTTGGGCGATGTACATCACCAGTCTGGCGTGCCCTTACAATTGCGGATACTGCACCAACGCGGGCGTCTACGGTCGCAAATGGAATGCGCTTCCGGCGGCGCAGGTGGCCGAAGAGACTACCGATCTGGTGACACGCTACGGACTCAGTTTGCTGTGGGTGGTGGACGATAATTTTCTGGTCGATCGGGAGCGCGCCCTCGAAATCGCCGAAGCGATTCTGCGCACGGGAGTGAAATTCGACTGGAGTGTGCAAGCGTCGACGAACCTGGTGACACGGCTTTCGGTGAAGGAGCTAAGCTGCTACGACGCAGCGGGCTTTCGCAGCCAGATGGCGGAAGCTCTGGCGCGAGCCTACGGCGGGACATCCTGGACGACGGAGCGCCGGGCTGAGCCCAGCGGGCGTCATCGCTCCCCTTACCGAACAGGTGCTTGCGGAGCGCCATCTGAATGTCGAAGGACACTTCCCCAAGGGCCTGGAAGCGGTTATGGCTGAGTCCTTCGACATGGTCATCAACATGAGCGGGTACCCGGTGACTCTGCCCGATGCGCGCATCGTGACGTCGACGGTGCGCGATCCGATCGGGCAATCCGAAGCTGTCTATCGCGGAGTGGTGCAGCAGAATGAAGTCTGGTGATGGGGCTTATCCTTACCTTGCGGACCGGCCGGATGCCGTAACGCTCGCTCCGCTACGGTTGGATCGGATCACCACCGGCCGGGCGGGACGGAGATGATCGTCGCCGGTGAAGACTACTCCGTTGATCGTGAGGGCGATGGGGATAGGACCCCGCGGCCATCTTGGCGAACTCTGCGGCACGGTGAAGTTCACCTGGAACTCACCGACCGCGACAAGGGCCGCGAAATCCGCCGGGAGGTCACCGTCCCGATGGTGATCGTGACCCCGCTAAGCGGGGACTGCGTCACCAGCACACCGGCCGGCGAGTCTGACCGGCCGTGGCAAAAAGCTGCACGGCATCGCCGGGTGTGGCATTGCGGTATGCGGAGCAGACCGCCGGATCGCCAATGTATTTACCGTCCGTGAAGACTCCGCCGAATGCTATATAGCGGAACGACACCCATCGTCAAGAAAAAACTTTATGCAAAACCTGCAAAAATCTAATGTGATCCTATTACGGGATTCAGGGGTTCTCTGTAATCTGGTTCTTGCACGAAGCGGTTTGGGGCAAGGCGTCCGTTCTTCGGTTAACGACCATAACGCGTTCTTTTACAGTAAGTTACAGTCCTTATGCTGCAGGAATTCGCCGGTTTCGGGTGATGGATCTTCCCCTGCGTGAGCATTTCGCAGTGCATTTCTCAGGGGGAATTTGGTGATTGCGATCACAAACGATTTAGTGTTGGAAGGGACTAGAGCACTTTGTAGTATG
>CAVTSS010000017.1:0-53427 GCA_963737495.1 Terriglobia bacterium | reverse complement strand
CGGGCTGGCCCGCATCTTGTGCGAGCATCCCGAGCCGCTTGAGCACCCAATAGGTTTCAGGAATCAGCGACTCGCCGATGTGGAATCGCGGGAAGCAGTCGCACCTCGAAGAGCCGGACGCGGATGCCTTGCTGAGCGAGCAGCGTGGCGGTCGTCGAGCCGGCCGGCCCGCCGCCGATTACGACAACGTCGGCCGAATTGTCATTGGGAGAATGGATGCTTGACATTGGTTGAGGGTCGGTTCGGACGCACGGTGGGCACTCCCGTACACACCAGGACCAATCCACTGATTATCAACGCGTTTCGCGGCGTGTACAGGAGTGCCCACCCTACCGGTGCGCACGCCCCGAGCAGGTGCTTGGGCCCTCACTGGGTCGCAGGCGGATGTGTACGCGTTCGGGGCGCTGCTGTTCGAGCTGCTGTCGGGCGCCAAAGCGGTGAACGGCGACTCGGTGGAAAAATCTTCGAAAACGTTTCTTTCTCAGCCAGAGAGACATGGAGCGGCTTTGCACGTTGAGATTGCCACCGCCAGTGATCGACCTGATCGAACGGTGCATGGCGAAGGCTCCCGCGCAGCGGCCCGCCAATCTTTCGCTGGCTTGCGACGATATTAGATATACTCACCCGACTCACGATTCGGTTAATCCATGTCCCCACCCGTTGGGGCAGGCCAAAGCGCCAGGGTTTATCGAGAAACTGCCAACCTCGCTGAGGACGCAAGCCGGGTCGATCTTTCTGGCCGGGCTGCAGTGGCCGCCGCCGTGACCCTGATTTACACGATTCTCGGTGCTCGGCGCATGTGGTCTGAATTGTCACGCGTGATACGCTCGAAGTGTGAGGCTTTCCCAATCCTTTTTGGCGCGCAATTCGGCATCACGGAGCACGATCTTGAGCGCTATCTGAGCGAAGCGCTTTCGGCCGGCGGCGATTACGCCGACCTGTACTTCGAATACCTCTCCACCAGTTCCATCGGCATCGACGAAGGCATCGTCAAGAGCGCGACCGAGGGCGTGACGCTGGGCGTGGGCGTGCGCGTGATCGCGGGCGAGCGCACCGGCTACGCCTATAGCGACGATCTGAGCCCGGAGAAAATTCGCAAAGCCGCGCGCGTGGCCGCGCTGATCGCGCGTGGACCGGCCAGCATCGTCAAGACCGGCTTCGAGGAAGCGCGCAGCACGATCTGTATCCGATGCTCACCTCGCCGCACGAGATGGGTCTCGCCGAGCGCGTGGATCTGGTCAAGCGCGCCGATCACGCGGCCCGCGCCTATGATTCGCGCGTGTTTCAGGTGCAGGCCACCTATGCCGATAGCTCCGCGAAGTGCTGGTCGCGACCAGCGACGGCCGCCTGAGTTTCGACCGGCAGCCGATGGCGCGGATGGGCGTCGCGGTGCTGGCGCGCGAGGGCGACGGGTGATCCGCAGCAGCGGCTACTCCGGCGGCGGCGGGCGCGTGACGCTGGATTTCTTCCTGAACGAAAAGACGCCCGAGCATTTCGCCCGCGAAGCCGCGCGGCAGGCGATCGTGCAACTCGGCGCGGTCGACGCGCCGGCGGGCGAGATGACGGTGGTGCTCGGCCCCGGATGGCCGGGCATCCTGCTGCACGAAGCCGTGGGCCATGGCCTGGAGGCCGATTTCAACCGCAAAGGCGTTTCCGCGTTCAGCGGACGCGTCGGGCAACAGGTGGCCAGCCCGTTGTGCACGGTGATCGACGACGGCACCATCGGCACCGGCGCGGATCGCTGAACGTGGACGATGAAGGCATCGCCGACGCAGCAAAATGTCCTGATCGAAAACGGCGTGCTGCGCGGCTATCTGCAAGACAAGCTTTCGGCCGCTTGATGAAGTCGCACTCCACCGGCAGCGGACGGCGCGAAAGTTATCAGCACATTCCCATGCCGCGCATGACCAACACCTACATGCTGGCGGGCGAGAGCGATCCCGCGGAGATCATCCGCAGTCGGTGCCGAAGGGACTCTATTGCGCGACCTTCGGCGGCGGTCAAGTGGACATCACCAGCGGCAATTTTGTGTTCTCGGCGAACGAGAGCTACCTGATCGAAGACGGCAAGCTGACGCGGCCGGTGCGCGGCGCGTCGCTGATCGGCAACGGTCCGGAGGCGCTGAAGTACGTCAGCATGGTGGGCAGCGATCTGAAGCTCGACGAAGGCATCGGCGTGTGCGGCAAGGAAGGGCAAAGCGTGCCGGTGGGCGTCGGCATTCCGACCGTGAAGATCGACCGGATGACAGTAGGCGGAACGGCCGCATGAGCGAGTTCGAACAAATCGCGCAGACGCGGTGAAGCGCGCGCTCGAACGTGGGCGCGACCGACGCCGAGTGCACCATTTCGGAAGGCGAAGAATTTTCCGCCAGCGTTCGCATGCGCGAAGTGGAGAGCCTGAAGCAAGCCGGCTCGCGCGGAGCGGGAATTCGCGTGCTGGTCGGGCAGCGCACGCGGATCGTCGTACACCTCCGATCTTTCGCGCGACGGCATTGAGAGCATGGTGCGCGCGGCGCTCGATCTGGCCAAGATCACCAGCGAAGATCCGCACGCCGGGTTGCCCGAGCCGGACGATCTCGGCGAAATTCGACGGGGATTTGCGCTTGTACGATCCCGCCATCGGCGCGGATGGAGACGGAATGGAAGATCGCCCAGGCCAAGCGCGCCGAGGAAGCTGCGCTCGCCGCCGATCCGCGCATCCAGAATTCGGAGGGCGCGTCCTTCGATTCCAACATGGGTCGCGCGTATTCGCCAATTCGCGCGGATTCGCGGGCTGCTACCGAACTTCGAGCTGCGGGCTGAGCGTGCGCCGGTGGCCAAGCGACGAACGGATCGATGGAGCGCGACTACTGGTATCACGTCATCGCGCGACGGCCGCGCGGCCTGGAAACGCGCGGAGGAAGTCGGGCGGCAAGCGCCGCGGAGCGCGCCCTGCGCCGGCTGAATCCGCGGAAAGTTCGCGACGCAGAAAGCTCCCATCATCTTCGAGCCGCGCACGGCGCGGCTCGCTGCTGGGCGATCTGTTCGACGCGGTGAGCGGTCCGCGATTTACCGCCACGCCTCGTTTCTTGCCGGCAAGCTGGGCGAGAAGATCGCGTCGGATGCGCTGACCATCATCGACGATGCCACCATGCCGGGCCTGTTCGGCAGTTCGCCGTTTGATGATGAAGGCGTCGCTTCGCGGCGGACGGTGGTGATCGAGCGCGGCGTGCTGAAGAGCTATCTGCTGAATACCTACACGGCGCGCAAGCTGGGACTGAAGACCACCGGCAACGCGTCGCGCGGGTTAGCGGCGCGCGCCGGAGTCGGGCCTGGAAATTTCTACATCGACGCGGGCGAGACCGCGCCGGAGAAAATCATCGGCGGCTTGCAGAGCGGCCTGTACGTGACCGAGCTGATCGGCGCGGCGGCCAACACCGTCACCGGCGATTATTCTTCGGGCGCGGCGGGCCTGTGGATCGAGAACGGCGAACTGGCGTATCCTGTTTCGGAGATCACCATCGCCGGAAATCTGAAACAGATGCTCATGGACGTGGAGCAGGTCGGCGCGGACCTGGAATTTCGCGGCTCGATCGCGTCGCCCACGATTCTGATCCGGGAGATGACCATCAGTGGCCATTGAATTTCTTCGCTCCGGAAACCAGAGAAACAGCCGTGATCGGGCTGCCGGTGTACATTGTCGCGGCGGTGGTGCGTGCTCGGCGGCGGCGCTGTTCTACTATCTGCAATTCGCTTCCAGCCGGCCGGCGCGGGATCTCGCCGCTTACGCCGGAAGCCAAGGCGTACGTGCGCAATCTGCAATTGAGCGACGTGGAAATGAAAGCGACGAAAGCTACTTCAAACAGGTGGTGGTGGAGATCGACGGCAAGATCGCCAATGCCGGGCGATCGCAACCTGGACATGGTCGAGATCTACTGCATCTTTTACGACGCCTACGGGCAATTGGTGCTGCGCCAACGCGTTGCCCATCGTGAGCCCGCGCATGGGCGGCTTGAAACCGGGCGAAACCAAATCGTTCCGCCTGCCCTTCGATGAGCTCCCCGAAAGCTGGAATCACGCCATGCCGCAACTGGTCATCGCGGGCATCAAATTTTCCTGATGGCGCACGTGCTGGTGGTCGACGACGATGCGGCGGCGCTTGAGATTCGCAAACTGGTATTGGAGCGGCGCGGGCATCTGGTATCGACCGCACAGGATGCCGATGCGGCGCGCGCGGCGCCACATCCCGATGTGGCGGTGCTCGACCTTCGAATGCCTCGCCTTGAAGACGGACTGGAGCTGATTCGCGAGTTTCACGCCGCGGGCGTGCGCATTGTGGTGTTGTGCGGGAATCCTGTGGATCTGGATGGCCGGGAGGAAGCCGGGATGATCGATCAGGTGCTGGCGAAACCGGTCAAATCGGAAGTTCTGGTCGCGGCTCTCGGTTGAGTCGTTATTCCGCGCCGGCGTATTTTTCGTAATCCTCGGCGGACATCAGATCCGCAACGTCATCGGGTGAGGACATTTTGATCTTCACCAGCCACGCCGCCCCGTGCGGATCTTCGTTCAGCTTTTCGGGCGACGCCGTCAGCAGATCGTTCACCGCGACCACTTCGCCAGAAACCGGCGAATAAATGTCGCTCACCGCTTTCACCGATTCGACCGACCCGATGGTCTTGCCCTTTTCGGCGGTGGCGCCCACCTTGGGCAAATCGACATAGACGATATCGCCCAATTCTTTCTGCGCGTGGTCGGTGATGCCGATGGTGCCGGTGTCGCCTTCGACGTTCACCCACTCGTGTTCTTTGGTGTAGCGGAAGTTTTCTGGGTACATTTTTATTTCGCTCGTCTTATAGAAATGGCGTCGGGACCGTTATCGCCTCCACCGGCTGATTGCGCACCATCACGTGGATGGCGCGGCCGATCTCGCATCGGTCGACGGGCAGGTAACACATGTCCGATGTTCTTGTTCAGGGTCGGCGCGGGTCCTCCGCTGGTCACCCAGCCCGCCGCCGCGCCATTCGATGTACACTTCGTAACCGTCGCGGCCGATGCCGCGACCCTGCATTTCAAATCCGATCAGTTTGCGCGTGATGCCCTGCTCTTTCTGTTTGACCAGCGCGTCGCGGCCGATGAAATCGCCTTTGTCGAGCTTCACGATCCAGGCGAGATCCGCTTCCCACGGCGTGATGGTCGAATCGATTTCGTGGCCGTAAAGCGCCATCTTCGCTTCCAGGCGCAGCGTGTTGCGCGCGCCCAGGCCGGCGGGTTTGATGCCGAATTCGGCGCCGGCGGCGAGCAGCTCGTCCCACAAGCGCGGGGCTTCCGCGGGCGCGACGTAGATCTCAAATCCGTCTTCGCCGGTGTAGCCGGTGCGCGCGATTCGCGCCTTCGCGCCGGAAACTGTGCCATCGGTGAACCAGTAATAGCGATCGGCGCGAGCTCGACCGGCGTCAGCTTCTGAAGCGTCTCAAGCGCGCGCGGGCCTTGCACCGCGATCTGAGCGTATCGGTCGCCCGCATTTTCGACCGTGCAATTGAATTGGTTATGCGCGGCGATATGCTCGTAGTCTTTGTCCTGATTGGACGCGTTGACGCACAGGAAGAAATGATCGTCGGCGACCTTGTGGACCAGGATGTCGTCGACGAATCCGCCGTGCTCGTACAGCAGGCCCGAATAATGCGCCTGGCCGATCTTCAGCTTCGCCGCCGCGTTGGTCGCGACGTGATCGACCAGTTTCAGCGCCTCCGGTCCGCGAACTTCGATCTCGCCCATGTGGCTGACGTCGAACAGGCCCACGCTGCTGCCGCACGGCGTTGTGTTCGTCGATCACGCCGGAATAGTGAAACCGGCATGTCCCAGCCCCCGAAATCGACCATTTTGGCTCCCATGCGGCGATGGGTCGCGTTGAGCGGAGTGGTCCTCAGGGGCGCGGGTTGGGTCATGAAAGATTCAGCCTAGCACAGTGAAGCGACGCCGCGGATTACTTCAGGACTTGATAAATCTGGACATCCGCGCGCACGTCGGTGAAGTTCGGGATGTCGGCCATCAGACTGGGCGCGGCTGCCGCCATGCCCTTCTGCATCGCTTCCAGGGTTTCAAAGTTCAAGTTCGCCTGGATCTGATAACGGGCGGCGGAACCGGGAGCACCTCCGCTGATCCCTTTTTCCACAGTCCAGCTCTTCAGGCCGTGGGGGCCGAGTTTCTGGTCGACCATCGCCATGTGCTTGGCCAGGTAGTAATCCAGGTCGAAACGCGAGCCGGGCTGATTGGGGTAGCTGACGGTCACTCGAATCATGAGAACATCCAGTCTAACGCAAATGCACGGATCTGTGTTATTCTGAAACGGTACAAAAGCGATTAAGAAAAGACGAGGAGTATCGATTTTCGAATGGCACTGGCGGGCGAAGCAAAAATCAAAGTGATTTCGCAGTTCCGGGTCCATAAGACGGACACGGGCTCGCCAGAGGTACAGGTTGCAATCCTGAGCCGGCGTATTTCCGAGTTGACGGAGCATTTCAAGACGCACAAGAAAGACCATCATTCGCGCAGGGGTTTGCTGCAGATGGTGGCGCGTCGCCGCCGGTTGCTCGATTATTTGCGCAGCCGTCAGTCCGGAGCGCTACAAGACGCTGATCCAGAGCCTTGGCATCCGTCGCTAGCATCGAAAAATCGATTCTCGAGAACCGGCTGATGTCGGCCGGCCCACCGCAGAACATCTCCAGTCTCCTCTTAGTCAAAGCAGCGTTCGCGCGACCCGTGACAGGGCGCGGGCGACTGCTGATCTAATAGAAGATTAAAGGACGTTTCCAAACATGTTGCATTCCGTTGAAGTGGATCTCGGCGGCGGCCGGATCATCACGCTCGAAACCGGGAAGATGGCCAAGCAGGCCAACGGAGCGGTGATTGTCCGCTCCGGCGATTCGGTGGTCCTGGTGACCGCCTGTACCGCTGACGAACCCAAAGCCGGCGCGAACTTTTTCCCCCTGACCGTCGATTACCGCGAGTACACTTACTCCGCCGGGCGCTTTCCCGGCGGATTCATCAAGCGCGAAGGCCGGCCGACCGAAAAGGAAGTTCTGACCAGCCGCCTGATCGACCGGCCCATCCGGCCGCTGTTCCCCGAAGGCTATTCGCATGAGACGCAGGTGATCGGCATGGTGCTCTCGGCCGATCCGGAGCGCGATCCCTCCACGCTCGCCATCGTCGGCGCGGGCGCGTCGCTGGCGATCTCCGATATTCCGTTCGCGCATGTGCTCGGCGGCGTGCGCGTCGGCATGGTGGACGGCAAGCTGATCGCGAATCCGACCTACGAAGAGACCAAGGCCTCGAAGGTCAACATCGTGGTCGCGGGCACCGAAGACGGCATCGTGATGGTGGAATCCGGCGCGCAGCAGGCGACCGAAGCCGAAGTGCTGGCCGCGATCGAGTTCGGCCACGAGTGCTGCAAGAAAATCGGCGCCGGCGATCCGCGAACTGATGAAGAAGGCCGGCAAGACCAAGAAGGAGTTCGTCACGCCGCCCATCAATAAGGACGCTGTACGACCAGATCGCGGATCCGGTCCGCGTCGAACTGAAGGACGCGATGAACACGCAGAAGTACGAGAAGCTGGAAAGCTACGCGCGTATCGACGCGTGCAAGAAGAAGGCCATGGAGGCGCTGCCGGAAGAGCAGCAGGCCGAAGGCAAGGAGCTGTTCGATCGCCTCAAAGAGCGCATTTTCCGCGACGAGATGCTGAAGGACCGCCGCCGTCCCGACGGCCGCAAGTTCGACGAAGTCCGCAAGATCGACATCGAAGTCGGCGTGCTGCCGCGCACGCACGGATCGGCGCTGTTCACGCGCGGCGAGACGCAGGCGCTGGTGACGGCGACGCTCGGCACCAAGGACGACGAGCAGCGCATCGAGCTGCTGGATTCTTCGGAAACCTCCAAGCGCTTCATGCTGCACTACAATTTCCCGCCGTTCAGCGTGGGCGAAGTCGGATTCATGCGCGGAGCCGGGCGGCGCGAAATCGGACACGGCGCACTGGCGGAACGCGCGCTTTCCGCGGTGGTTCCGGACGACAAAGCGTTCCCCTACACCATGCGCGTGGTCAGCGACATTCTGGAGTCGAACGGATCGAGCTCCATGGCTTCGGTGTGCGGCGCGACGCTTTCGCTGATGGACGCGGGCGTGCCGATTTCGGCTCCCGGTGGCGGGAATCGCGATGGGCCTGGTGATGGAAGGCAAGGATTACGCGGTGCTGACCGACATCGCGGGCGCCGAAGATCATTACGGCGACATGGATTTCAAGGTCGCCGGCACCAAGGACGGCATCACGGCGCTGCAGATGGACATCAAGGTGCCGAACGTCACGCACGCCATCATGAAGGAAGCGCTGGAGCAGGCGCGCCGGGCGCGGCTGTACATCCTGGACAAGATGAACGCGGTGATCGACACGCCGCGCACGACGCTGTCGCCGTACGCGCCGCGCATCTTCACGCATGCAGATTCCGACCGACAAGATCCGCGAGCTGATCGGACCGGGCGGCAAGGTGATTCGCGGCATCGTCGAGCAGACCGGCTGCAAGATCGACGTCGAAGACGACGGCAGCGTGAAGATTTTCTCCTCCGACGGCGCCGCCGCCGATCGCGCGATCCAGATGGTCACCGACATCTGCGCGGTGGCCGAAGTCGGCAAGACGTATCTGGGCAAAGTGGTGCGCATCGTCGATTTCGGCGCGTTCGTCGAGATTTTCCCGGGCACCGACGGCCTGCTGCACATCTCCGAGATTTCGGAGAGCCGCATCAAGCAGGTGCGCGATGAGCTGAACGAAGGCGATCAGATCCTGGTGAAGGTCCTGGCGCTCGAAGGCAACAAAATCAAGCTCAGCCGCAAGGCGATCCTGAAAGAGCAGCGCGAGAAGCTGAAGAAGGAAGAAGCCGGCAAGGCATAGTTCCGAGCCGCCGCTAGTGCTGCGTGATGGTTTTCACGCCGGCGGGCAGCTTCAGCTCGAACGCGGAGTCGGGCAGCGCGGGGTTGGGCTTGATGTCGGAGTACGTGGTCAACATGTAGTCCTTGGTCGGCTGCGTTACCTTTTGCTGGATCGCGTTCGAGCTCCCGTCGGGAAACCACAGCTCGATCAGTGTCGCGAGCTTTCTCGCCTGCTCGGACTTCGGAGCCAGCGTCACGTGGCTGGTGGACACCGAGCCGACATTCTCCGTACCCGCGAACTTGATGTCGTAAGCGTTTTTCAAGTCAGTTCCGGAAGTGGCGCCGAATGCGATCAGCAGAAACTGATCGATCTTCGCCATATTATCTTTGCCCGCATCGAAGATCGTAACCTCATTGGCTTTCGGGCGATAATCCTCCACCTTGTGCCCTACGAACGCGATGGTTCGTGGATCGGGCGGACTGAAGATCAGCACGCCGGCCAATTCGTTCTTGACCCGGCGCAGACGCAGCTCTCCGTCCTCTGAAGTCGATTCGCTCAGGATCGCGTGATACTCGATTTGGTGCAGCTTGGCCGTAACCGACTTAAATCGTTTCGCGGATGCGTCCATTCTCTGGAGAATCTCATCCAGCGAATCCGCGCGAAGCGCTGGCGCAATCAGCGTCGCGGCACACAACAAGACGCGCGAATAATTCACGGCTTGGTAAAGGCCATGTAGCCTTTGATTTCCTGCTCGGCTTCGTCGTAGACCGGCTCTACGCTGCTGATCGTGGTGCGAGTCTTGTAACGAGCGTTGACTACGGCGCTCGCCTTCGACAGAAGTTGATTATCGGGCACTCCGGCGAGCACCTGGGGCTCGATCCAGAATCCGCCGCGCAGCATCACGACCGCCGCGGCCTTCGGCTGATCTCGAAACACGTCGCGCGGCATCAAGAAAATGAACATCAGGATCAGTCCGACCATCACGTCGTACTGCCAACTGGCGCGCGGATAATCCCAGAATAAAAACCGCCCGATGGAGCGCATCAATTTTAGTTTACAGCAAGTCGCGACTTACAGAGCCGGATATTGCGGCGTCCACTGCGTGGCGGTCACCGCATCCAGCAATTTCTCCGGAGTCGACTCCGGCGCGACCCCGGCACGCTGCGCTTCACGTCCAATGGCGAACGCGATGGCCACTGTCACGCCGCGCAGAGCCTTCAGCGAAGGCAGCAGGGGCCCGGCCGGGTCCTTCAGCGCAGGGGAGTGATCGGCCAAAGCACGCGCCGCCGCCAGGAACATTCCGTCGGTCACCCGGCGCGCGCGCGATGCTACCGTTGCCAGTCCGACCGCCGGGAAAATGTAAACGTTATTGCATTGGGCGATCCGTATGGTGCGGCCGGCGTAATGGACCGGCGCGGACGGCGATCCGGTGGCGACCAGGGCCCGCCCCTCAGTCCACTGAATCAGATCCTCGGCCGTGGCTTCAGAGCGCTCCGTGGGATTCGATAGCGGCATGATGATCGGCCGCTCGGTTTTGCGAGCCATCTCGCGGACGATGGATTCCGTGAATGCGCCGTGCGCCGTAGAAAGTCCGATCAGGATGGTCGCCTCGATATTGCCGATCACGCCGCCGAGCGTCCGGCTTCCCGTATCGCTGCGGGCGTAAACGCGCTGCTCCGGCGTAAGGTCCGATCTGCGGTCATGCAGCAGACCGTCCTTGTCGACGATCCAGAAGCGCGCGCGTGCTTCCTGGTCCGGCAGTCCGTCTTCGATCATCGCGGCGCGGAGGTAATCGGCGACGCCGATGCTCGCCGAACCGGCGCCCAGGAAGACCACGCGCTGGTCCTGCATGGTTTTTCCAATCACCTTGACCGCCGAGCGAATCGCGCCCAGGGTCACGGCGCCGGTGCCTTGAATATCGTCGTTGAAGGTAAGCAGCTCATCCCGGTAGCGATCCAGAATGCCGCGCGCGTGCGGCGTGGCGAAATCCTCCCATTGCAGGCAGGCGTTCGGCAGCTCCTGTTTCACGGCTTTGACGAATTGTTCGATGAAATCGTCGTACTCGGGCCCACGTACACGCGCGTGATGCCAGCCGAGATACGTCGGATCGCGCAGGATTTCGTGATTGTTGGTGCCTACATCGAGCACGATCGGCAGCGTCCGCGTGGGATGGATTCCTCCGATCAGCGAGTACAGCGATAATTTCCCGATGGGAATACTGAGCCCGCCCACGCCCTGATCGCCGATACCGAGCACGCGCTCGCCGTCTGTCACTACCATCACGTCCACTTCGGGATGCGGACGGTTGCGCAGCAGCTCCGGAATGGATTCGCGAAGGGGATAAGAGATGAACAAGCCACGCGGACGGCGATAAATATGACTGAAGTGTATGCACGCTTCTGCCACCGTGGGTGTGTAAACGATCGGCATAGTCTCTTCCACATGGTCGAGCAGAAGCCGGTAGAACAGCACTTCGTTGTTGTCCTGAAGCGCCCGCAAATAAATGTGACGATTGATCGGCTTGTCGTAGGAGCGATACGCCGTGAACGCCCGCACCACCTGTTCATCCAGGGTTTCGACGTACGGCGGCAGCAGGCCGTGAAGACCCAGACGCGTGCGCTCTTCTTCAGTGAACGCGGTGCCTTTGTTCCAGGCAGGCGCACTGAGCAGGCGCGCGCCGGTTAAGGCCGCGGGAATCGAATTCATCGTGCTACTCGGGTTTGGCTTTCTTGAATACTTTAAGCAGGACCGTCATTGCGCGATCCACGTCCTGCTCCGTCAGAATGTACGGGGGCAGCATGCGCAGGACGTTTTCGTGAGTGCAATTGATCAGGACGCCTTCCTCCATCGCGTCGAGGACGATCTGCTTGCCCGGCATGTCCAACTCGATTCCGATCATGAGTCCGAAACCGCGGATCTCTTTGATGAATGTGAAGCGCTTGGCGAGCTCCGTAAGCCGCATCCGGAAATATCCGCCGACGTGAACGATCTGCGGCAGCAGCGGATCGAGAATATCGAAAAATTCGAGCGCGACGCGGCAGGCCAGCGGGCCGCCTCCAAACGTGGAACCGTGCATTCCGCTTCCGATGCTTGCCGCCGCGCGCTCATTCGCGGCGATCACTCCAAGAGGAATCCCGCAGGCCAGCGGCTTCGCGGCGATCATAATGTCCGGCATCACCACGGGTTCCAGCATCTGATACGCGAAATAGGTTCCAGGACGGCCCACGCCGCACTGAATTTCGTCGAAGATCAGTAGCGCGTTGTGGCGGTCGGCCAGCTCGCGGGCCTTGCGAACGTACTCGCTCGACAGCGGGTAAATTCCTCCTTCGCCCTGCACGAGTTCGAAGACGATCGCGGCGGTCCGTGAGCAGGCAGCTTGTTCCAGAGCGACCGATGTCGTTGCGCGGAACGAAGCGCACGCCGGTAAGCAAAGGCTCGAAATCGCGCCGATACTTCTCTTGCCCGGTAATCGAAAGCGCACCGAACGTCCGGCCATGGAACGAATTGTCCAGCGCGATCAGCTCGATCTTCTCCGGATCGATCTTGCGCCCGTGCGAGCGCGCCATCTTGAGAGCGCCTTCCATCGATTCGGTGCCGGAATTGGAAAAGAACACGCGATCGAGTCCGCTGGCATGCGCGACGCGCTCCGCAAGCGGCCCCTGATATTCGTGGTAATACAGATTCGAAGTGTGCAGAAGCAACCCGGCTTGCTCGCGGATCACTTTCGTCAGCCGGGGATGCGCGTAGCCCAAGGCGTTGACGCCGATGCCCGCGATCAGATCCAGGTAGCGCTTCCCTGACGTGTCGTAAACGTAGCATCCCTTCCCGCGATGGAGCACCAGCGGGTAACGCGCATAGTTCTGCAACAGATACTGCCGTTCCAGATCGACCACGGAGGGGGGAGCGATGGTTTCCATCTATTCATCATAATAAGACGGTGTTCGTTACACACTTAGAATGTTTTCGCTGCGGCGGACAATTTCCCATGGACCCGCGCGCGTATCTGTGTCCAAAGTGCGGCGATACCGGGGATGATCCTGGAATTCTGGACGTCCACTACGACTACGCAGCCGCGCGCGACGCGCTCTCGAACCACGCGTCACGTCGTGGCATCTTCCGTTACCTCCCGCTTTTGCCCGTTCGCGACGAAGCCCCTGTTTTACCCGCCGGTGCAACCGCGCTGGTTGCAGCGCCAAGACTGGCGACGCGATTCGGCGCCGGCTAATGTGTTTCTCAAAGACGAGACTCGCAACCCGACCCGGTGTCTGAAAGACCGGGCAACGACAATCGCTATGACGCTCGCCGCGGAGTCTGGCGCGAGCGCGGTTTATTGCGCATCGGCGGGAAACGCTGCAATTTCGCTGGCGGCATTCGCCGCTCATCGGGGCATCCGTTGTCACGCCTTCGTCCCGAGCTATGCGTCACCGGTGCGGCTCGATTGGCTTAAGCGGCTTGGCGCTCATCTGCACGTCTCCACCGGCAACTACGATCAGGCCTTCCAGGAAGCTGAGCAGGCCGGGTGCGAACATGGCTGGTACAGCCGCAATTGCGCGTTCAATCCGTTCCTGGTGGAAGGAAAAAAGACGTGCGGGCTGGAGATCGCCGCTGAAATCGCGCCGGACGTTGTGATTGCTCCCGTAGGCGACGGATGCACTCTGGGGGCGATCGGCAAGGGATTTCGCGAAGCGCGGGAAATGGGAATGATCACGCGTTTGCCGCGCCTGATCGGAGTCCAGGCGCAAGGCGTCCAGCCGATGGTGGCGAGATTCAGCGGGAAATCCGCGCCGGAAGGGGAGACCGCCGCGGCGTCTATCGCGGTGCGGCGGCCGCGCAATGCGCTGCGGCTGCTGCGCGAGCTAAAAGTCTCTAACGGCGAGATGATCGCGGTCTCGGACTCGCAAATCGAGTCCGCGCAGAAGCTGCTCGCCGAAGAAGCCGGACTGGTCGCGGAGTTCACCAGCGCGGCTACGCTCGCGGCGCTGGCTCAGATGAAATCGCTGGCGGGGAAGAGCGTCGTACTCGTGATCACCGGAGGCAGAGTAGACTGACAGTTATGCGTGCAGTGATCACTGAGCAGGACATTCCCGACTCGGGAGAGCTGCGCGTTCCCGCGGGCGCGATCGTGACGCCGTCGGCTCGTGACGTTGCTCAAACTCGAGGCGTGAAGATTATCGAACTGGCGAAAGGCGAATCGCCTGCCCCTGTTTCAGCGGAACGGACTATCGCCATCGGCTGCGATCACGGCGGATTCGATCTGAAACAGAAGCTGCTGCCGATGTTTCACGAATATGGGCTCGCTTTGCGCGACGTCGGCGTCAATGAAGCGACGCCCGTAGATTACCCCGATATCGCAAGACAAGTGGCGGAGCTGGTCGCATCCGGCGCGGCTGCGCGCGGGATGATCATCGACGGCGCGGGTATCGGGTCGGCAATGGTGGCCAATAAGTTCGCCGGAGTGCGCGCGGCGCTGTGTTACGATAGGGCGTCCGCGCGAAACAGCCGCGAGCATAACGACGCAAATGTGCTGACGCTGGGCGGGCGGCTGTTGACCCAAACGCAGGCCGAAGATGTTCTCCGCACGTGGCTCACGACGCCGTTCGGGGGAGGCCGGCATGCCGCGCGGGTCGAAAAAATCAAGGATATCGAGCGCGGTCAGTGCCTGCATCCAACGGCCGCGCCCAAGACACAGACTCAGGTGGATACGCAAGAATTAGACCTGCTGGTGGCAGGCATCGGAGACGAGCTTCTGGCGCGATCGCCCGCTCCAAAGGGCGAGGGCCTGAACATTCCTGACGTGGTTTGTCCGGGATGCCAGCAGCGCTGCCCGCAGACCTGCGCTGGGAAATCGAAAGCGATTCTTGCCGCGGGCGCCGATCGCCTTTCCGCCAGCGACAAGCTGACTCACATCGATTCCGCCATCGCCGCGACCATCGATCACACGCTGCTGCGTCCGGAAGCCACCGCGGCCGACATCCGCAAGCTCTGCAAAGAAGCGCGGAAGTACAATTTCGCAAGCGTCTGCGTGAACCCCTATTGGGCGTCGCTGGTGGCCGCGCGAATTGGCCGGATCTCCCGTGAAGGTCTGCACCGTCGTGGGATTTCCTCTGGGCGCGAATACGACCGCGATCAAAGTCGCCGAAACTGAGGCGGCGGTTCGAGTCGGCGCGCAGGAGATCGACATGGTGATCAACATCGGCGAGCTGCGCGGCGGCAATTACGACGCCGTGCGTGAGGATATCCGCGCCGTCGTGAATGCCGCGCACCAGGGCGGCGCGATCGTCAAGGTGATTCTCGAAACCGCCCTGCTCGACGACAATCAGAAGATCATCTCGTCCACGCTCGCCAAGGTTGCGGGCGCCGAATTCGTGAAAACCTCCACCGGCTTCGGTCCCCATGGAGCCACCGTGCACGACGTCGCGCTGATGCGCCAGGTTGTCGGCGCCGAAATGGGCGTCAAAGCCTCGGGAGGCATTCGCACGCTGGAAGATCTGAAAAACATGGCCGCTGCCGGCGCGACTCGTATCGGCGCCAGCGCGAGTGTGAAAATCGTCGAGGCCACGGCGGGATAGTGGCCACGCCTCGCAAATCCGCCGTATTTCGCGAGCGCGCCGAGCTGCTCGACTTTCTGCTCGAAGTGTCGCGCGTTACCTCCGAGACGCTGGATCTGGACAAGCTTCTTGAAAACGTCGCGGCGATCGTCAAGACGGTGGTCCCTTACGATCTGTTCGCGATCCTGCTGTATAGCGAGCAAGGCCAGGTCCTGCGAATCCGGCACGCCATCGGGCATCGCGATGAACTGGTGCGGAGCCTGATCATTCGCCTGAACGAAGGCGTCACGGGAGTCGCCGCGGCGACGCGCTTACCGGTGATGGTCGACGACGTGCGAACCGACCCGCGTTACCTGAATGCGCTCGACGCGGTGCGCAGTGAGCTGGCTGTACCGATGTTGGCGCGCGGAAAGCTGGTGGGCGTGCTGGATGTGCAATCGACCCGCGTGAAGGCGTATTCGGAGCAAGACCGGGCGCTGCTGCGCTTGATCGCCACGCGCGTCGGGGTATCTATCGACAATGCCCGGCTGTATCGCAGAGTCGATCGCCAGAACCGGACGCTGAGGACGCTGGCGCACCTATCGCAGGAGTTCAGCTCGATTCTCGACCTGGATGAGTTGCTCGGAAAAATCGCTGCGACCATCCGGGCGCTGATCAATTACGATGCGTTCAGCATCTTCCTGGTGGACGCTGAGAAAAAAGTGCTTCGCCACCGCTTCAGCGTGCGTTACGATGAGCGCGTAAATCTCGATAACATCCCGCTGGGGAAGGGAATTACCGGAGCGGCCGCCGAAGCACGTGAGCCTGTGCGTGTTTTAAACACGATGGAAGATCCGCGTTACATCGCATCGCACCCGGATATTCACTCCGAGCTGGCCGTGCCGCTGGTCGTTCAGGACCGCGTCGTTGGAGTCCTTGATGTGGAAAGCGACCGGATCGCATTTTTCACCGAGGATCATCAGAGGACCCTCTCGCTTTTGGCGCCGCAGATCGCCAGCTCAGTGGAAAACGCGCGGCTGTATGAAGCTCTAGCCCAGCGCGAACAGCGCATGGAGCAGGATCTGAAAGCGGCGCGCAAACTTCAACACGTTTTGCAGCCGCGCGAAGCTCCGGAGCTGCGCGGTCTGGAAACGGCCATCCGCGCCCGCCCGGCGCGAGAAATCTCCGGCGATGTGTACGATTTCTTCGATCATGGCGACGACTACGCGGTGATCGCGTTCGGCGACGTAAGCGGCAAAGGCGCCGCCGCCGCGTTGTATGGAGCCCTGATTAGCGGGCTGCTGCGAATCCTCGCGCCACGCCGGCGGAGTCCAGCGGTGCTGATGCAATCGTTGAACGAAACCCTTCTCGAGCGTAAAGTCGACGCACAATACGCGACGCTTTTAGTGGCATTGTGGGAGCCCCGTCCCCGCCGCCTGACGATCTGCAATGCAGGTGCCGAGCCGCCCGTCATTTATCGCAACGGAGAAATTCTGAAACCGAAAGCGGAGGGCGTGCCGATCGGCCTGCTGGAAGATCGACGTTATGAAGAGGTCGCGATCGAAACCGAAATCGGCGACACCATCCTGTTTTATTCGGACGGCGTGGAAGATCAGCTCAACGCAAACGAACAGGATTACTCTCGTGGACGCGTGCATCGTCTTCTGAAAAAGCATGGCGCCGATTCGCCGAAGGCGATCGCGGACGCGATTTTCGCCGATCTGGACGCGTTTCGCGAGGGCACGGCGATCACCGACGATCAGTCGGTGGTCGTGATGAAAGTGTGCTGATGAAATATCGCGATCGCGCACTATATTGTGAAGACACTTCGCTGGCGGAGATCGCCGCGCGTGCCGGCACGCCGTGTTACGTCTACTCCTCCGCTATGGTGCTCGAAAATTTCCGCGCCTATCACGAATCCTTCGGCGACGTCCCCCACACGGTGTGCTATGCCGTTAAGGCCAACAGTAACCTGGCATTGCTGCGTCTGCTGGCATCTGCCGGAGCCGGGTTCGACATCGTTTCGGGAGGCGAGCTGTACCGCGTAAAAAAAGCCGCCGGCGATCCGGCGACGGTCGTATTTTCGGGCGTCGGCAAAACCGCAGCCGAGATCGAAGAAGCGCTGGCCGCGGGAATTTTCGTTTTCAATTGCGAATCCGAGCCGGAGCTCGCTTTAGTCGATGCGCTGGCGCATCGGCGCGGCGTGAAAGCACGTGTCGCCCTGCGCGTGAATCCCGACGTGGACGCGATTACCCACGCTTATATCTCTACCGGCAAGCTGGCGCACAAATTCGGCGTCGACATCGATCAGGCAGAAGCGGTCTACGATCGCGCGCGCGAATACAAGAATCTGCTTCTCGAAGGGGTGAGCTGCCACATCGGTTCGCAACTAATGGATTATAAGCCTTCGATGGAAGCCGTCGACCGGGTGCTGGCGTTGATCGACCGTCTGCTCGCCAAAGGCTTCGACATTCGCCACGCGGATCTAGGCGGCGGCTTGGGAATCGCGTACAAACCCGAGGAATCTACGCCTGCCATCAAAGAGTTCGTTGGCGAGCTTCGCGCCAAGCTCGCAGGCCGCGGTCTGCACGTTCTGATCGAGCCCGGCCGGTCGATCGTCGGCAGCGCGGGCGTCTTGCTCACTCGCGTGCTTTATCGGAAGCGAACCGGACAGAAGGAGTTCGTGATCGTTGACGCCGCCATGAACGACCTGATTCGCCCCGCGCTGTACGGCGCCTATCACCAGATCCTTCCCGTGCGCCAGACCGACGCCGCGAACATTCGCGCCGACGTCGTAGGTCCTGTTTGCGAAACCGGCGACTTTCTGGCCCGTGACCGCGAAATGCCGGAAGCGCTGCCTGGCGACGTGCTCGCTATATGCACGGCCGGAGCCTACGGATTCGTGCAGTCCTCTAACTACAACGCGCGTCCTCGCGCGGCCGAAGTGTTGGTCGAAGGCGCTACCTGGCGTGTGATCCGCCGCCGCGAAAGCTATGAGGATCTGGTCCGCGGCGAATCAGACTGAGTCCTCCACGAACTCGAGCCGGTTGCCCCACGGATCGTGAGCGTAAAACCGCCGCGTGCCGGGAAGATTTTCGTCATCGATCACGCCGATCCCGTGCGTGACCAGCCTCTCCCTTAATCCGTTCAGATCGGCAACCGCAAATGCCGGATGAGCTTTTTTCGCAGGCCGAAAGTCGCGTTCAACGCCGATATGAACCTGATGACTGCCGCACTCAAACCAGCAGCCTCCGCGCGCGCGCAGCGATGCCGGCTTCTCGATCTCCCGCAACCCCAGAATCGAGCCATAGAATTCCCGCGCCGCTGCCTCGCAGCCTTCCGGTGCGGCTAATTGAATGTGATCGATCCGCAATCTTCAGTCTTGGATTTGGAATGTCCCGACGAACGCGCTGCGCTGTCCGGGATAGCTCCACTGCGTGCCGAGCCCCTGGCCCTGATACGACTCCTGCACCGTATACGCGACCATCGCGTGATCCAGCTTAGTCAGGGGCTCATACCAGACCGCTTCGTTGTGGCAGATCTGATCCGTGTCTTCCAGGGCGCGCGTCGCCACCTGCGCGAGATCCCCGGCGGTCATCTTGACGACGCGGCTGTGCAGGTCCGCAGTTGAAAATTGAATCGGCCGCGATTCGACGCGAACTACATCGGTCAGCAGATCGCCGCTCATTCGCTGCGCGAAGTGCTGCAAGGCGATGCGCTGCTCGACATCGGCGCGTTCGTCGACGATGATCACGGCTTTCACCGGATACGCCGAATGCATCACGTCGCCGAGGGTCCCGGCCGCGCGAATCACTCCCATCACCGACAAGCCGTCGAGCGAAACGCCCTGCCACGAGCCCTTCTCGATCTTCCAGCCCATCACGGCAAGATTGCCCGTCAACTCTACTTCAGAGTTGGCAAAGCAAGGCCCCGTGTAGACGTCGGCATCGCGCGCTTCGATATATTCGCCGCGCACGCTGTTGCCCGGAATTTCCGCCGCGACCACCAGAGAAGTTGCGAGCGAAGAAATCGCAAGAAGAGAAAGCATCTTCATAACCTCACCTTAGCACTCTACGGATTTGTTGAAAAGGGGACAGACCGCTCTGTCCACGCGCCAGCGCCTGTTGAAGATCACATTGCGCCTTTGGGGGACAGAGTAGTCTGTCCCTTTTCAACAAGCCTTCAAAGCGCCTGATAGCACTTCCGCGTCTCGTTACACTCGTAATCGTCCGCGATCTTTCCATCCGGACCGATGCACTGCTGCGTCTTATGGCACCAAAAAGCCCGATCGCCCGAATGTGGCATCGACGGGTCCCACTCGGTCGCGATGTACAGCCCTTTCCAGCGCAGATCGATGCATCGGTCGTCATCGATCCGGGAAGTGCCCGAATACTCCATACACTAAGCCTTCTGCACCGCCATCAGCAGCGCGCGCTTGACGGCGACCTTCGCCAGTTGAATCTTGTAATCGTTCTGGCTAAGCGGCCGCGCGCCTTCCACCGCAGCCTCGCCCGCGGCTTCGGCGGTCTTTTCGTCGATCGTTTGACCCGTCAGCACCTTCGCGGCAGACGCGGCCGACCACGGCGTAGGCGCGACATGACCCAGCACCACATGAGCGCTCGCGACCTTCGAACCCGACACCTTCAAAGCCACCGAAGCCGTCGCGAGCGGCCAATCGAGCGCGTCTTTATGACGAACCTCGTAAGTCGCATTGGCTTCCTGCGCGATCGGAATCACGATCTCGGTCACGATTTCATTAGGATGAATCGCGGTCTCGTGCTGCGTATCGCTGGTTGGATTCACGAAGAAGTCGGCAGCCGCCACGGTTCGCGATCCTGTTGCCGATGCGAGCTTCATATGTGCGCCCAGCGCCACCAGCGCCGGCCCAAGGCTCGACGGACTGACGAAATACGCCGGCCCGCCGCCGAAAATCGCGTGATATCGATTCTCGCCATCCGGAATCAGGCTCTTGCCGTCTTTCATCCCCAGCAGCCCGTTGCCGCCGCGAAAATACCAGCAGCGCGGCCGCTGGCACAGATCGCCGCCGACCGTCCCCATATTGCGGATCTGCGGACTCGCGACGCCCAGCGCCGCCTGAACCAGGGACGGAAAATCCGCGCGCACCAGCGGATTCAGCGTCAGTTCGTCGAACGTCACCGTAGCGCCGATGCGCAAGCCGCCGTCCACCCTTCGAAATTCCGCCCAGTTCTTTGATCTCCTTGATATTCACCACGCGTTTCGGCGTGATGAGATACTCCTTCATCATGCTGATCAGATCGGTGCCCCCGCAAGCACCTGCGCGTCAGTAAAATTCGAGCCCAGCAGCGCCGTCGCTTCCTTCAAAGTCGACGGATTCGCGTATTCGAAGCGTTCCATTTATGCCATCCTCCTTTGCGAGCCGGCCTTGCCCAAGGCTGCCAGCACGCGGTTGGGAGTCAACGGGACGTGCCCCACGCGCACGCCGATCGCATTCGCCGTCGCGTTGGCGATGGCCGCCATTCCCGCGATGGTCGGCGGCTCACCCAGCCCGATAATGCCGCGCGCGTCGTTCTCCGGCGTGATGTCCAGATGCACCACGATCTCACCGATGTCGTTAATGCCCGCCAGCTTGTAAAACTCCATATCGGCGTTCAGCACGTGACCGGTTTGCTGATCCATCACCCGCTCTTCCATAAGCGCGCCGCAGACGCTCATGATGCACGCGCCGTAAATCTGGCTGCGAGCCGTGGTCGGATTTACAACCAGTCCGCAATCCTGCACCGCGACGATCTTATTGATCCTCACGATGCCGGTGTCGGTATCGACGCTAACGTCGGCCATCTGCACGCCCGACGCGCCTTGATTGATCAGCCCTTCCTTCAACGCGTTGCGCGACAGATTTTCGCCCATCTCAGAGACCGTCTGCGTCCCCAGCTTGGCGCACGCCTGCTGCCAGGTCATCGCGTTGGCCGGATTGCCCTTCTGCTGGATTCGGCCGTCGACAGCTTCCAGTTGATCGGCGTTTACGCCCATGGTCGGCGCCAGCATGTCGAAAATCTTGCCCAGCGCATTCACGCTCGCCTTGCGAGACGATACCGAAACGCCGCCGATGGTGGTCGATCCGCCCGATCCGCCCGACGGCGGGAATTGCGTATCGCCTAGCCCCACGTTGATCTGGTTGATGGTCAACCCGAACGTCTCCGCTGCCACCATCGCGACCATCGTTCGCGTAGCCGTGCCGATATCCTGCGTGCCCAGATCGACGTCAACGCTTCCGTCTGGATGAATGGTCACGCGGCACTGGCTGTCGTGACCCAGTCCGCCCCAAAACGCGACTCCCAACCCGAGCCCGCGCTTCACGGAACCCGGCGTCGTGTCGCCCCTCGGATGCCAGTTCTTCCTCCACTCCATCAGCTCCGCGGCCTTTTCGAGCTGAGCCGTATACACCGCCGGCTTATTCGTCAGGTTGACATTCTTCAGGAAGAAATCGAGCGAGCTGATATTGACCTTCGCCGCCAGATCGTCCAGCGCGGAGCAGGTAACAAACGAAACCTGAGGATGATTCGGCGCCCGCCACGCCCGCTGCCCGCCCGCGTTGATCGACACCGCGCTGTGATTGATGCGCTTGTTCTCTACCTTGTTATATAGGTACGGAAACAGGCTGCCGTTCACGCCGCCCGGCGAATATCCGCCCGTCGACCACGACTGCGATTCCCACGCCACGAACGTCCCGTCCTTGTTCGCGGCCGTTTTGACCTTCGCGTACAGCGATGGCCGGTTGCCCGCGATCATCAGCTCCGTCGCACGATCCAGGAACAGCTTCACCGGACGCCCGCCGCTGTCTCGTGAAAGAAACGCGCACTCGCGCCCCCACAGATCCGACGGGAACTTGCTGCCGAATCCGCCGCCCATGTAATCCATGTGCACGTGGATCTGGCTGGCCGGCACGTTGATCGACCGCCCCAAATCGGTTGGCATCCCCGATACGTTCTGCGTCGACGGCCAGAATTCGATCTTGTTATCCGGCCCCCACTGCACCACCTGCCCATGCGATTCCAGGCAGCAATGCGTCAGCACCGGGCACCCGTATTCGCCCTCGCTGGTCACCTCGGCTTGCTTGAACGCCTGGTCCGGATCACCGACCGTCTGCTCGCCCGCAGCCTTGGCGCGAGTCCCCGCCTTCGCCAGGTCCTGCTCATGGACCAGGTGCGGAAGCACTTCATACTCGACCTTGATTGCCCGCACCGCGTCCCGAGCGATCTCCTCATCCGTCGCGGCGATCGCGGCAACTTCGGTTCCCGCCCACTGAATCTCATCGCCGGCTTTCTTGATCGCACGAACCGCCGTAACGCCGGGAATTTTCTGCGCCGCGCGTAATGTCGATGCTGGTGATCCGCGCATGCGCATGCGGACAAGTCAGCAGCGTCCCAAACAGCAGATCTTTGGGATGAATGTCCGAGTTATACTTCGCCCGCCCGCTCGATTTCGCGGGACCGTCCAGCCGTTTCAGCGGATGCCCCATCACCCGCCGTTTGTCCATCGGAGGCCAGGAGTAATTAGGCACGGGAGCCTCCCTTCATGTTCGCCGCGGCTTCCAGCACGGCCTTGCGAATCCCCATATAGGTTCCGCAGCGGCACAGATTGCCGCCCAGCCCCTTCTTCAAATCCTCCGGCTTCGGATTTGGATTCCGGTCCAGAAATCCCTTGCAAGCCATGACGAATCCCGGCGTACAATAACCGCACTGCTGCGCGTCGTTATTCCAGAACGCTTCGGAGACCGGATGCATCCTGCCCGGCTCGGCCAGCCCTTCGATGGTTTGAATCTTCTTGCCCTGCGCGTCGATAGCGAGCACCGTGCAACTGTACTGGACCTTCCCATTGATGATCACCGTGCAAGCCCCGCACGTCCCGCGGTCGCACACGCGCTTGGCCCCGGTCAGGTCCAGATGATTACGCAGCGCATCGAGCAGCGTAGTCCGCGGCTCCAGCGTCACTTTGGAAGGTTTCCCATTGATATCGAGCGTAATCGCGACCGCATCCGGCCCATGCAGGGGCGTCGATGGCGCAGCCTCCGCAATTTCAGGTTCCAGCACGCCCGTCGCGAGCACTCCCGTTCCCGCGCCAAGCCCTTGCAGGAACCCGCGCCTGGAAAATGCGCTTTTTCGTTTCTTCTTAACCTCTTCGTGAGTGGAGCTCATAACCGTCTCCTTTCAGGTGGGCAAATAGGTATGCAGACCGAAATATAGCAGACGCAGCACCCGGCGACAAGGCTATTCCACTGAACAGGCTATTCCACCGAACCTGCGTTGATGGCATTTATAGCTGGCCACACCAGACCCTCCAGATTCCGCTTTCTCTCTCGATTAGTGCTCAAACCTCTCAAGTTCTTCCCGTCGCTCAACTCCTGCTTAACGATTTTGCTTGATTTATTTTTAAGCATAAGCTACATTACGCTTAATGGATTACAAGAAGACCTTTCAAGACGCTGCAAACAAGATGGATGCGCTTCAAGGCGATCACGAAACTGCCGAGCGCAAGGTCCTTGAATTAGGGCGCGAAATGAGCCGTCTGGCCGAAGTGATGAACGCTCTTGCGCCGCTCGCAGAAGAGAAAGTTACTTTGAATGAAGAAGTTACAGAGATTGTACAGCTGATCAAACAGTCGGACACGTTAGATGCCGGAATCACCGAAAACATCCGTCAGGTTCTCCAATCCGCACCGCAAGTAGTGTTTCTGCCCGTGGCCATGAGAACGGCGCTTGAAGGTAGGAAATACGATCTATCCAAGCACGCGAATGTAATGGCAACAATTCACTCGGTACTCAAGCGGCTGGTGCAGCAGCAGACGGCGCAGGCGATACCCCAAGCAGACGGAAAGGTAGCTTACAAACTCAACGTTCCCGCGCCAGCGCCGACGCCAGCCCCGGCTCCAACGACCGCACCAATCCCTCGACCCGTTGCGGCCGCGCCGGTCGCGCCAGTTCCGGTTCAAGTTCCACCGACGCTTAAGCCCAAATGATGGAACTAAATAAGTTTTGTGCCCCGTTAGCTCAGATGGATAGAGCGTCGGCCTACTAAGCTGAAGGACGCCGGTCCGAATCCGGCACGGGGCACCTCCAATCGACCTTCAGGCCGAAACCAAAAGGCCGATTGACATATTCATTGTTGCCCTGACTTGAAGAAGCGTCAAGGCCCAAGTGACCTGCCCGCCATTCGGAAGCGCAATTGCACATTTCAGTTACACCGCACTGGTTAGGATCCATGTTCGTTATGAATCCCTCAGCGCCCGCACCGGATCCGTCCGCGTCGCCCGCCACGCAGGCAGAAAACAAGCCGCCAAAGCGGCGACCGTCATCACCAGAAACGCCGACCCGAACGCCACCGGATCGCGAGGACTCACCTTATACAACAAATCCCCCATCAGCCGGGTCAACCCCAGCGCCGCCGTCGCACCCAGCACAATCCCGCCGGCCGTCAACGCAACGCCCTGCGACATCACCAGCCGCAGCAGATCCGATGCCCTCGCGCCCAGCGCCATCCGCAACCCCAGCTCCCGGGTGCTTTGCGACACGGCGTACGACATCACCCCATATAGCCCAATCCCCGCGAGCACCAGCGCGATCCCGCCAAAAAATCCCCAGCAGGCTGACCGCCGCGTGCTGCGTCCAGGTCATTCTGTCGACCTGTTCCCGCATCGTAATCACCTCCGACGGCGCCAGATTCGCGTCCAGAGCCTTCACCTCCCGCGCCAGAACATTAGCCATCCTTTGCGGCCCCAGCGCAGTTCGGATTTGCAGATTCTGACCCGCTGTACCCTGCCGCATCGGCACGTAGAAAAATGGCTTAGGCGTCTCCAGCAGGCTCCGGTACTTCGAATCCTTCGCGACTCCCACCACCTGCATCCACTTGCCCTTTACCTGCAGCCGGCTTCCCACGGGGTCGGCGCCATGCCAATACTGGGTCGCCATCGCCTGACTCACCACCGCGACCGGCGGAGCCGTCTCGTTATCGGCGATGGTAAATTCGCGTCCCGCGACCAGCGGAATCCCCATCGTCGCCAGATAGCCGGGACCAACCTCGTTGTACTCGACCATCGGCTGCTCATCGGGCTCCGTCACGTATCCATCCACCGCGATCGGAGCCGGAAAATACCCGCGATAGCTGAACGGCGTGATGCGCGACCACGCAGCCGATTCGACTCCACCCAGCGCCTGCACGCGAGTAATCAACTGATCCTGAAAATTCCTGATTCGCGTCGCATCATAGCCCGCCGACACCAGATCGACTCCGGTGGTCAGAACGTTCGTGGTCGAAAAACCCGGGCTCGTGTTCCGCATTTTCTCCAGGCTCTGAAGTAGCAACCCCGCTCCCACCAGCAAGACGAAACTCAGCGAAACCTGAACCAGCACCAGGCCCGACCGGATCCAAGCCCTGCCGCGTCCACCCACGACTCCACCCGAATCCGATTTCATCGCGGCTGCCAGATCGATCTTGCTCGCCTGAATGGCCGGAACCAGCCCGAACAGAATCGTCGAGACCAGGCAAACCCCGGCGCTCAACGCGAGCACCCGCCAGTCGATCTCGGCCGGCAGATTCACGATCACTCCCGGCCGCGGCGGAAACAGCAGCATGATCAGATTGCGACACCAGTTCGCGACCAGTAAACCTCCCGCAGCGGCAAGGCCAGAAAGAATCAATCCCTCAGTCAGCAGTTGTTTCAACAACCGCCAACGCCCAGCCCCCATCGAGAGCCGCACCGTCATCTCATGCCGCCGCCCGAAGGACCGGACCATCAGCAGATTGCCGACATTCGCGCACGCGATCAGCAGCACAAAGCAAGCCACCACGAACGAAATTCGCAGCGTCGGCAGCAAAGTCCCCGCATTGTTGAACGGAGTCTGCCACAGCGCATATAGCCTGATCCCGTGCCCGCGGTTGGTCGACGGGTAGCTCGACTCCAGCCGGTTGGCAACCGCCGAAATCTCCGCCTGCGCCTGCTCGATCGACACGCCAGGCTTCAGCATCGCGAATCCTTCCACCCAGCGAGCCGCGCGATTCTCCAGCTTGTACCCGCCCGGTTCGAACACCTCTTCCATCGAAGCTGGGACCCAGTAGTGGAAGGAATAACCCACAAAAGTGCCAAAAAATCCCTCCGGCGTCACGCCAATTATGGTGTGCTGCGCGCCATTCATCATCTGCGTCTTGCCGATAATCTCCGGATCGCCGTGGTAACGGTCTTTCCATGCCTCATAACTGATCACCGTCACCGGATGAGCATTGCGCCCCACGTCTTCGCTCGGATCAAATGTGCGCCCCAGGATCGGACGAATCCCCAGGGCTTGAAAATAGTTGGCCGAAACGACACTGCCGGTCGCGCGGTCGGCTCGATCCCCGATGCTCAGCGTCGTTCCGAAAATGTGCTCCGCGATGAACGCCTCCACGCCCGTACAGTTCTTCTGAAAATCCTGAAAATCTGGCCAGGAGACATCGGTTCGACCGTTGCGATCGGTCCCCGCCATCGCCACCAGCCGGTCTTGATTCGCCACTGCGGGGAACGGCCGCAGCAGGATTCCCTCGATCCAACTGAACACCGATGTGGTCGCGCCGATCCCCAGCGTCAGGCACAGAACCGCCAGAAGGGAAAACCCCGGGCTGCGCCGGAGCATCCGGATGCCGAAGCGAATATCGTTAAACATTGCCGTAAGAGACGCTGCAACCCCCAATTGGTTACGGCGAGCCGGAATCGACACAGGCCGTCCCACGCCCGGACAGTTCGCCGTCGCGTAAATCATGCTCTATGTAGACTTTAAGTTAGGCTGCCGGCGTGCATGCGCCATGCGTATGGGGAACTTATTGAGGGACTTGAAGTACGGCGCTCGCGTTCTCGCGAAATCGCCTGGGTTTTCCGCCGTCGTAATTCTTTCTCTGGCTCTGGCGATCGGCGCCAACGCAGCGATTTTCGCGCTCGTCAACGCGTTTGTCTTGCGCGCCATGCCCGTCGATCAGCCAGACCGGCTGGTCGCGATCTACCAATCGACGCCCAATTCGGGTCCCAACACAGAGAAATTTTCTTATCCAGAATTGCTGGATTACCGCAAGCAGGACACCGGTCTCTCAGACATCATCGGCTCAAGTGGCCTACCTCTCAGCATGACCGATGGCGAGAAACCAGAACTGATCTGGGGCGAAGTCGCGACCGGCAACTATTTCTCCGGGCTAGGCGTGCACCCCGTGGTCGGCCGCGGTTTCGCGCCAGATGAAGATCAAGTGCCCGGGGCAAAAGCAGTTTGCGTCCTGAACTTCAACTTCTGGAAGCGCCGTTTTCAAAGCAACCCGAAGATCGTCGGGCAGACCATCAAAATCGATGGCCATCCCTTCACCATCGTCGGCGTCGCACCGCATGGCTTCAACGGCACAGTAGCTTTCAACTTCATTCCCGACGTCTGGGTTCCGGTGATGATGCAGCCCACCATCGCCGCCCAGTACGGCAATTTCCTTAATGAGCGAGGCAACCGAGGGTTGAACGTGCGTGGAAGGCTCAAGCCCGGCGTCACTCGAGTTCAAGCGGAAGCCGCGATGAACGTGGTCGCCCGCCAGCTTGCGGCTGAATTTCCGAAGACTAACCAAGACTACACAGTTCACCTGATGCCCGGCGGAGCCAGAACGCAGCCGTTCCTGTTCACCACGTGACTTCTCCCCGCGACCACAGCGATCATGAGTTTGGCGGTGATTCTGGTTCTGCTGATCGCCTGCGCTAACGTCGCGAATCTGATGCTCGCGCGCGGAGCCAGCCGAGCCCGGGAAATGGCGATCCGGATGGCCGTTGGAGCCAGCCGCATTCAGCTTGTGCGCCAATTGCTTACCGAAAGTGTGCTGCTCGCGCTGGCCGGCGGCGCGCTCGGAATCGTGCTCGCGATGTGGTTCGGCGACAGCTTGCGGAATTTCTATCCCACGCTCGACTTTCAGACCACCGATCTCGAATACGATTCGCGTCTCGATCCGCGTCTGTTTCCGTTCACCATCCTGATCTCGCTGGCCGCCGCCGTGATCTTCGGACTGATTCCCGCCCTGCGAGCCTCGAAAGTCGACCAAGCCTCTGCGATGAAAGGGGAAACCAGATCCTTCCATGTCGGCCGTATCCGAATCGGCTCGGGAAATCTGCTGGTGATGGGGCAAGTCGCTTTGTCTTGCGTGCTGCTGATTTGCGGCGGATTATTCCTGCGCAGCATGCAGTTTGCCAGCAGCGTCGATCCGGGATTCTATCGCACCGGAATCACCATGTTCGGCGTGAATCTCGATCTGCAAGGCTACGATCAGGCACGCGGCTTGGTTTTCGAGCGCACCCTGATCAGCCGTTTGCGCTCGATTCCAGGCGTGGACGCCGCGGCGGTCGCATTTCCACTCCCTCTCGACGCCTATCAGAATCCGATCTCGGTCTATCCCGAAGGCTATGTGCCCCGTTCTGCTCAAGAGAGCAATCTGACCGGCAGAAGCACGGTCAGCCCGGGCTATTTCGAAACCATGGGAACGCAGATTGTCGCGGGACGCGCCATCGACGACCGCGATACCGCCTCATCGACGCCGGTGGCTGTCGTCAACGAAACCATGGCGCGCCGCTACTGGCAATCGAGCGATGGAGCCATCGGCCGCCGCTTCTCGACCAAACCGGGAGGCCCGGAGTATCAAGTGATCGGCGTGGCCAAGAACGGAAAATATTTTACTTTCGGCGAGCCGGCGACCCCGTACGTATTCACCGCGCTCACCCAGTTTCACGAAGGCCAGGTGACCGTGCTGGTGCGCTCCAAGGCGAACGCGGATACACTGGTGCCGCTGTTGCGAGCACAGGTCAGCGCGCTCGATCCGGCTTTACCGATGTTCGGTGTACGCAATATGCCGCAATTCCTGAATCGCACTGTCTCAACTTATCAAGCGGGAGCCTCGCTGGTGGGAACGTTCGCAATCACGGCGCTGCTGCTCGCGGCGGTAGGAATTTACGGCGTCCTGCATTTCATCGTGGCCCGCCGGACTCGTGAAATCGGAATCCGCATGGCTCTGGGGGCCCGATATGCGCAAGTGCTTCAGATGGTGCTCTCAAGGTCGTTGTTGTTCGTGACCGCAGGCATTCTGATCGGAGTGGGTCTAACGCTCAGCCTGAGCCGGCTCACCGGCTCGATTCTTGCGGGCGTCAGCGGAACAGATCCGCTGACCATCTGCGCCGTTTTGCTCGTGTTTTGCCTGATCGTCATCATCGCGAGCGCTGTGCCCGCTCGCCGCGCTGCGCGAGTCGATCCGATTCAGGCTCTGCGCCAAGCCTAAGCCGGTTCACGGCTCTGCGTTGCAGAATTTGGCTCCTGATCTTCCACGGAAGGCCTGCAAACCAATCCGCATTTCGCGCCTGTTTCGCGAAACTTTTTCCGGTCATTTTCTAACATATGCCTTCGATATATCTGATACGGCAGGTGTCTTTTGCATGGACTCTGAGTTGCAAGTGACATCGCATGAAACGATCAGCGATCATCGCGATCAACTTGATGTCCGGGATGTTACTCTCGGCGCAAGTTCCGAACCCAACGCAGAAAGCGCCGGAGCAGGTGGAACCCACTCCGATTTTCCGCGTGGAAGTCGTTGCCAGAACGACTGCGGCAGTAAATTATCTGCATCGCGGCGGTGCAACTAAAATCGATTTTCAAGGCACGGCCTTGATGCCGACCGCCAAGGGCAGGGCCACCGTCGAAAGCGAACGCGGGGTGATTCACGTGTCGGCCGAGTTCAAAGATCTTCCGCAGCCCACGGGTTATGGGCCGGAATATCTGACCTATGTTCTGTGGGCGATCTCTCCCGATGGCCGGCCGGTTAATCTCGGAGAGCTGACTCTCGATCATTACGGTGCTGGATCCAGCAGCAAAATCGAAACCACCAGCGACATTCAGACTTTCGGCATGATCGTAACCGCGGAGCCCTACTACGCGGTCACGCAGCCGAGCGACGTGGTGGTGCTTGAAAACATTGTTCGACCCGATACCCAGGGAGTGATCGAGACCATCAACGCCCGCTATGAGCTTCTGCCGCGCGGCATGTATACGATGCAAGGCCGGGCCCCCGGTTTTGCGCCGATCGTGGTCGGCAAGAAATATCCGTTTGAGCTGTATGAAGCCGAGAATGCGGTTCAACTCGCACGCGTTGCGGGCGCGGACAAATACGCGCAGGAAAGTTATCAGCAGGCCGATTCCGCTCTGCGTCAAGCCGAGAAATATCAGGATCAGAAGCCGGGGCAAAAACCGGTGATCACCATGGCTCGCGAAGCTGCGGTTCGCGCCGAGGATGCACGAGTCGTGGCGCTTCGGCGCGAACAGGCCGAGCAGCTCGAGACTGAACGCCAGGCCGCGCTCGCGCGTGAAAATGCCGAAAAACAGCGTGCGGAAATCGCGCGCCAGAAAGCGGACGAGGAGCGGAATCTTCGAGCCAAGGCGGATGCCGATCGCATGGCGGCGGAGCGCAGCAAGGCGGAGGCTCTAGACGCAGCTCGTCAGGCGGAGGCCGCCCGTTTGGCTGCGCTGAACGAAAAACAGGAAGCCGACGCCGCCCGGCAGGCGGCCCTCGCGCAACAACAGCAGCTGGCCGCCGAGACCGAGAAGGCGCGCCTCGCCGCGGCCGAAGCCGATCGCCTGCGACAGAAAGCGGAACAGGATCAGGCGCAGCTTCGGAGGCAACTGCTCGATCAGTTCAACGCGATTCTTCAGACTCGCGATACCGCCCGTGGGCTGATCGTGAACATGTCGGATGTCTTGTTCGATACCGCAAAGTACACGCTGCGCCCCGGCGCGCGTGAAAAACTGGCGCGAGTCGCGGGAATCATCGAGGGGCATCCCGGTTTGAAGATCCAGGTCGAAGGACATACCGACAGCGTCGGCAGCGACGAATACAACATGAAGCTCTCCGAAAATCGGGCGGAGGCCGTCCGGACCTATCTGGTGGAGCAGGGAATTATGCCCAGTAACGTTACAGCGCAGGGATTCGGAAAAACTCTCCCGGTCGCCGACAACTCGACCGCGGCAGGCCGCCAGTTGAACCGGCGCGTCGAATTAGTGGTGTCCGGGGAAATCATCGGAACCAGCATCACCGCTGTGCATACCGGAGCGAATCAATAGAACAGGAGTACATTTCTATGGCCGCAAGAAACATTGCAGCGTTTGGAATTTATACCGACCAGGTCAGTGCCGGAGAAGCCGCCGACGCTCTGACGCGCGTCGGGTTTCGCAGCACCGACAGCTCGATTCTGGTTCCAGACAATATCGGGTCTAAAGATCTTGCGCATGAGAAGCGAACCAAAGCGCCGGAAGGTGCCGCTTTCGGCGCGTTTGTCGGAATCGTCATCGGCGCCTGCCTGGGATGGCTCGTATCCCGTGGCGACTTCGCGACCGTTCCCTGGCTTGCGCAGTTCACGGCGGTCGGCGTCCTCGGTGCCGTGCTGAGCGGAGCCGGCGCAGGAAGCGTCCTCGGACTTGTGATCGGAGCTTTGATCGGCAGCGCCACTCCCGAATATGAGGCGATCCGCTACGAGGGCCGGACGCGGAGGGGCGGCGTGTTGTTGTCCGTTCACTGCGACAACACCGACTGGAAAAAACGGGCGGAGGATACTCTGCGCGAGACGGGCGCGAAGCATATCGGCGCGCGAAGGGAAGCCAGAGCGGACTTCGGCGCCAGCGAGAAACCCCTGCCGCGAACCAGGGCAACCGCAGTGCTCGAACACCGGCAACGCATCAGAGAGGAATCCGATCTGCTCGACTCAAGAGAGAATCTCGAAGACACAGAACCGATTCGTCCGGTCGATTCTCACCGCATATAGAAGTTTTTCTCCTCATAACGATAGCGGATCACTCGATCCGCTACCGGTATCGTCAATTTTCTAAAGCGGCAAATCTTGCGCGCTCTAATGCGGCAAATCCGTTAACGTTTCGCGTGAGAGGAGACGCAGATTCTGCAACGAAAAGTAAAATTTGCTCGATCAAATGGCTCAGATTTTGTTTCGATCGGTATAAGGGATTCACTTGGCATGTCTTAGGTCCCCTGGTACCTCAAGTGCAACGTCATAGCGCGAGCGCGAAATTCTTCTGAGAGGAGCAACAATCCTGAAATGACGAGAGAAGGATACGGGCAAGCGTATCAGCGTGGATTCGACCTCACGGTTCGTTTCCTGCTGTCACGAGGCGTACAGCGAGATCACGCCCGTGAAGTCGCACAAGCGGCCTGGGTCCGGGCATGGGAGCGGCTGAGCCAGCTCCGTGACGACAGCCTGGTGGTGACGTGGGTGAACACGATCGCCCTCAACGTGTATCGCGGACTGATTCGCAAAGAGCTTCTGAACCGGTCTCTGGTTGAACTGCGCGACAAGCGTGACCGGACCGTCGCCATCGATATGGCCGCCATCGACGTGGCCCGCGTGTTGAGAATCTGCCGCCCCAGCGACCGTCGTCTGCTGGAACAGAACATGTGCGGCGTAACCACTGGAGAAATCGCCAAGCAGCAGGGCGTGTCGGAAACCGCAATCCGCATCAGACTGCTGCGCGCGCGCCGTTACGCGCGGTCGCGTCTGGAAGGCAAACCGATCGTGAATCGAGGACGCCAGGGGTTCGACCTGGACGAATATGAAGCGGCGTGAGCCGCAATCAAACACTTCAATCACCTGTAATCGAGGAGGCCATCAAATGAAAGCACTACTACTGAGTGTTCTAATCGCCATGCCGATGTTCGCGGACAAAGACATGGATGAACACAGCAAACGCATCCGCGAATCGGCGAATGTCCTGCACGAAATCATGGATGCAGGCGACCGAAGCATTCCCCGCGACCTGTTAGAGAAAGCGCAGTGCGTGGGTATTGTTCCCAATTTGAAGCGCGCCGGCTTCATCGTCGGCGCCAAGTACGGCAAGGGTGAGCTCACCTGCCGGTTGGCGAATGCGACCGGCTGGAGCGCGCCGTCGACCATCCGCATCGAAGGCGGCAGCATCGGATTGCAGATCGGCGCCGGCGAAACCGACGTCGTTTTCGTCGTCATGAACCACTGCGGCGAGGAAAAACTGATGCGCGATAAGTTCACCGTCGGCGGCGACGCGAGCGTGATGGCGGGTCCTGTGGGCCGTTCCGCGGAAGCCAACACGGATGCCATGATGCGCGCCGAAATGCTGGCGTGGTCGCGATCGCGTGGAGTCTTTGGTGGAATCTCGCTGCAGGGCGCGACGCTACGTCCCGACAACGACGACAACGCGAAAATCTACGGCAAGCCAGTGACGCAAAAAGAGATTCTGCGTGGCGAAGTCCAGCCCCCCCCCATCGCTCAACCCTTGTTCGATGAGCTGAACCGCTACGCTCCCTTATAAGAAAGGTGAGTAAGGAGAAATAATGCCCGGCAAGAAACCATTGCGCGGCGTCGGCCCCAAAGAGGAGCGGATGTACGAGCACGTCAAGGAAAGCGCACAAAAATCGGGCCGCTACGGCAAACGAGCCAAAGAAGTAGCGGCCCGCACCGTCATGAAGCATCACGCTGAAGAAGGCCATCAGAAAGGCGAATATAGGAGACCACATGCTTTATTGGGCTGTAGTGTTTTTTATCATCGCGCTGGCAGCGGCCGTGTTCGGCTTTGCCGGAATCGCGGTCGCAGCGGCGGGAATCGCAAAGATCCTGTTCTTTATATTCCTGGTGTTGTTCCTCGTATCCCTAGTCGCGGGCATGTCCCGCAGAGTGTAGATTGTCCCCGCTCGGGCCTCCGGCTCACGCCCGCCTGAGCGGGGATTTTTCCTTCCCTAATGAATCTCGGATGAATCCTCAAGACGTGGTGGGCCCGACAGAACTCGAATCTGTGACCTCCTGCGTGTCAAGCAGGCGCTCTAACCAACTGAGCTACGGGCCCTTGCAATCAGCGGCTTAGCTGCGCTCGTCGCGCGCCTCGCACCACCTACAGTTTAGCATGGAGCCAACGAATTACCGCCTCGGCCTAGTCCTTCCCCGCCGCCTCTGTCGATCTGATAAGTGATGCAACCCATGGCCGAAGATCTTTCCTACTGGACCCTGGCGGAAGTCATGAAGTCGGAAGCGGAGAACCGCGCCTTCAGCAAGCAACTCCGCGCGATGACTGCCGCTCTGGTCAATAGCCGCCTGGCGAAACAGATCAGTGAGGATCAATATGCCGCCCGCCGAAAGCGCGCCGACGAAGAAGCCGAAGAATGCCGGCGCGGCAGGCAACGTCTGATCGCCGAGATCCGGCGCCGCGGCAGTGGGGCCGGCGTGAGACAATTAAAGTAACAACATTCACGCTATGCAACAAAAAACGCTTCGATCCCGTTCTGATAAAGCGATCGGGGATACTTTGGAAGGCTGTTGGACCATCGTCGCCAAGCGGGTAGTCGCTCCCCCGACTCCTCGTACCCCATTTGAACCCCCACGGATGGGGATTTACGATTACGATGTAGTTCCCATAGGGAAAGCCGCGTCCGTCGAAAGCACCGCCGATGCGCGCCGCAAACAGCCGGTGGTGTCGTTTCGCCGCATGACTTAGTACCGGTTAAGTAGAATTTCCCCGATCTACTAAGGGGATTCCCTTCCTGTTAGCGCTTATTCCGTTACAGACGCGTACCGATGTGACGAGTGTGGGCACGGTTCTGAGGAACGCCCATGAAGGGACGTAAGTTATGGCGATTGGAGATCGACGAGACTTTCTCCGCCGCGATTGTTCAGTGGAGGTTCAGCTCTGCTGGGAAGACGGCTCGGGTCGAGTCGCAGAGGCGGAATGCGTGAATCTGTCGCGCACCGGAGCGCGCATCAAAGCTACGGTTCCGGTTCAGACTTTCCGAAAAGTTCGCGTGGTGTCGGAGCAGCCGGGCTTCGGCCAGGCGGGTGTGGTTCGTTACTGTCTACGCCAAAGCGGGAAATACGTGATCGGGGTCGAATTCACGGAACCTGCCGCGGGCGCGGCAGTGCCGCTGCAACCTAGTCCGTCCCATAGTTGATTTCGAGTTTTCGCGCGCGCAGGCTCGCCGCCACCAGCACCAGCGCCGTCACTGCGAACAATCCCGCGATGGCAATGGCCGCCGGCGTCGGCTCGGCCGATGAGACCAGCAAAGCCCATATGCCGCTGACATCCCCGCCCGGCGGCGCCACCACCGGGCAGAGCGACTGCAAGTAGAAAATCACGCTGATCTTCTTAAGCGCGGCCGGCAGAAATATGTTCGCGCTTTCCCACAGCAGCACCGTCGCCGCCGGAATCATCGGATTGCGGAATAGCAAGCCCGCCGCCAGAAACACGCTTCCATAGCCCAGGCACGCGAGCGCCGTTACCCCCAGGTACGCGGCGGCGTGACCCCATCCCGGCGCCGTGCAGGTAATCGTTGAGCACGCCGTTTGTCGAGATACAACGTCGCCGCCCAAAGCTGTAGCGCCGTGCTAGTGGTGAAAATCACGACCGTGGCGATCAGGCCCGCGAGATATTTCCCGGCAACCAGAACTTCCCGGCGGATGGGCGCGAGCAGGTAGAAATGCAGGCTCTTGTCGATCATCTCGCCGCGAAACAGGTTCATGAATACGCCCACGCAGCCGAAGAAAATCGCCAGGCGCAGATAGAAAAACTGGAATACCGTGGCGAAGATCAGCGAATCCTGCGCCAGGCCGGGACGCGTACGCTCGCTGATCCCTTCCAGCTCGTCGTCCACGAACGAGAAAATATAATTCGTCTCGCCGTCCGTGTAGCCGTAAGTGGTGCGTTCGTGGTCCCGCCGGCGGAACGTAAATTTTGTATACGGCGTTCCGGCCTTGGCCTCCACCTCCGACGTCGACATCCCGGGTCTAATCGAACGGAGCGCCTCGGTCGAAACCGCATGAGCCGCCGCCATTTCAGTGTTATATTCGCGGAGGCGCATCTCGTTGAACGAATGGCCCAGGTACAGCAGCACCGGAGCCAGCGCCAACAGGTATATCCATAGGCCGCGCCGTGCGAAGAACGTTTTCTTCATCTCCAGCCGGACCACGGCTCGAATCTGCGCCCACCACAGGCCGATCGGGAGATCGTTCATCGGGTCGACTCCTCGCCGCCGATCAAATACTCGTAGACCGAATTGACGTTGTCGTCGGCCGGGCTGATGCTCTCAATCTCGATCCCGTTCAGCGCGATGTGATTCAGCATCCGGTAAAAGCGCCCGGCGTCGCGCGTCTTGATCAGCAGCCCGCCGCCGTCGGCATGGATGCGCGCTTCCACCACGTGATCCTGTTCGAATACCTTCGATGCGAGCTCGCCCGGACGGTCGCAGCGGATCAGCACCTGCATTGGATGCTCGCTGATCTCGCTGCGCACGCCTTGAATTTTCCCCTCGGCGACCACGTAGCCGTTGCTCAACAAGATCACCTGGTCGGAGATCATGTCGACTTCGTGCAGGATGTGGCTCGATACGATCACGTGGCGGCCCTCAGCGGCCAGCTCGCGGAACAGCGCGATGGTTTCGGCGCGCACCAGCGGATCCAGGCCGTTCAGCGGCTCGTCCAGTATCAGAACCCGCGGATCGTGCGCGATCGACTGCGCCAGCTTGATCCGCTGCCGCATCCCTTTGCTGTAGCCCGGCGACTTTGCGATTCGCCGCTTCCACCATGTTGACGCGCTCGATGGATTTCCACGCCATCTTTTCGCATTTCTGCGTGATCCCAGCCGAACAGGCGCAGAAACGGGTAGACGAACTGGAATCCGGTCAGCCCCTTCGGAAATGAATCGAACTGCGTCGAGTATCCGAGGATCCGAAAAAGCTTCTCGGGCTCCTGCGGAGTGACGCCCGCGATCTTGATGGTGCCGCGCGTGGGCCGCACCAGACCGGTCATCAGGTTCATCAGCGTGGTTTTGCCGGACCCGTTCGGTCCCACCATGCTGGTGATCCCGGGAGGAATCGAGAGCGTGACGCGATTCACGCCCAGCACTTCGCCATAGAAGCGCGAAACGTTTTCGAGCAGGATCAGGCTATGCTCGATGGGAGGCGGAGCCGTCACTTCACGACCTCAAACGCGCGAACTTTTTTCACCAGCAGCCACAGACACAGCGCGCACGCCACGGCGAGCGCATTCCACGCGTCCATCAGGTCGATCGCCGGTGGCGGCGTCCTGATTGCGGAACATGATGCGACCAGATGGTGTAATTGACCTGGGTCAGATCGATCAGCGTGCCGTAGTTGGTTCGCATTACCGCGTTGATGGCCGCACCGAATCCCGCGCCGGCGAAAAACACGCCCAGGATCAGCGCGCCCGCCGCGATTTTCCATTTCACCCACGCCGACATCGCCATCGCGATCAGCGAAAGAACCGTGATCCAGATCAGCGGCCCGATGAAGATCGCGCCCGCGATCCACAGATTCGTCGCGAGTCCATTCCCAGCCCGCCAGGCTCGCCTGAATGACGAACAGAATCAGCGTCGGAACCCAGGTGATCAGCGAGAGCAGTATACATCAGCACGCTCATCTTTCCCAAAACGTATTCGGTTCGCGAGAACGGGCGGCAAAAATACAGCGGCAGCGCGTTGTTGGTGAGGTCGGGCGAAACCAGGCTCGGGCCGACGAAAGCGGTCATGAAGTACGCGAAGGCCGCCTGAATATTCGAAACCACCAGGAAGAACTTCGCGTTCACCTCGATAAATTCCCGGCCTGAATGTTGAACGTTTTCAGAAACGACAGATTGTGCGACAGATAAATGAGTCCCGCGCAGCCGAGTGGAAACAGCAGGCAGCAGAATGCGGAATCCGACCAGAAACCGCGATTGCAGCAGCCTCGCGATGCTGTATCGCGGCAGGATCATGAATCGCGACCAAGCCGGCGTGAGCGTGCCCGAGTAGCCTTTATAAGTCGCGTTTATAGACCGCCATTTAAACTTCCATCGCTTTCAGGAAAATATCTTCGAGCGTGTCGCGGCGGTAATTCAGACGGCGCAATTGCAAGTCGCGCTCGGCGGCCAGGCGATAAATCTCCCGCATCTCGAAGTCCACCGGCAGCACCATTTTCAGCCGCCCGAAGCCGGCCGTCGCGCACTCGCATCCCAGCGCGGCCAGCGCCTCCGCGAATCCCGCATCGTTTCCGAACGTCTCCACTTCGACGAAGCGCTTGTTGGCCTTGCGCTCTTCCTCCAGATTCGAATAATGCACGATGCGGCCCTGTTTCAGGATCAGCACTTCTTCGCAGGTCTCCTCGACGTCGCGCAGAAGGTGCGAGCAGAGCACCAGATGCATCTCGCCCGAGTCCTTCATCTCATCGATCAGCCGGATCATGCGCTGCCGCGCGGGAGGATCCAGACCGTTGGTGGGCTCGTCCAGAATCAGCAGCCGCGGCCCGTGAACGATCGCCTGCGCGAGCTTCGCCAGTTGCTTCATGCCCAGCGAATACGTTCCCAGCAGCCGGTATCGCGCCTCGCCCAGACCGACATAGAACAAAACTTCGTGCGCGCGTTCGAGCGCCGCGTCGGGCGGCAGACCCGACAACTCGGCCATCATCCGGATAAATGAGACCGCGGTCATGTTGGCGATGAACGAATCGTTTTCGGGCATGTAGCCGACCAGCGTGCGGATCTCGCGAATGGATTTGCGAATATCGTGACCGAAAATTCTCGCGGTGCCGGAAGAAAGCTGGCAGAATCCCAGCAGCGTCTGGATCAGCGTCGATTTGCCGGCTCCGTTGGGACCCAGCAGCCCGATGGTGCGGCCGGATAAGAGATACGCGCAGGTCCGTCAGAATCTGGCGATTCCCGAACCGCACCCCCAGCCCATCGAGTTCAATTACGGACGGCATTCTTATTGTGCTGCGCAAGCGAACCAGTCAAAATCGACGGAAGCAATTGCGGCAGCGCCCCGGCCCCTTTGGCATTCAATCCTACCAGCGTATCGAGTCCCAGGCCAAAAAACCCGCTGCGGCTGGCGACCACGATCCGGTCCGGCTCGCCATAGGCGTAAATCAATCCCGGTTCGCGATTCGCCGTCAGCGACGCGACCGATTGCTGCTGCGCCGGCGTCATCAGCCCGCTCGATTTCAACTGATCCACCACGGGCCCGATTTGCGTACCCATGTTGTAGTACAGGAGTCCCGAAAAATTCACGTGGCCGTCCTGCGGCAACTGCGCGCGAAATGCGGCCGACTTTTCCAGCGTAATGCCTGCGAGTCCGGTCCTGAATCGCGGTGGTCAGCAAGTCCGGCCGACGGCGCGATCAGCAAATATCCGTCCGTGAACACGTAATCGATCTCGTAGCTGACGCGCGTTGAAGTCAGCGAATAATAGGTGCGTCCGTTCACCTGGCTTGGCGTGATCTTCAGACCCGCTTCCGGATGATCCGTCTGAGATGCGGTCACCGCCTGCTCCACCGCGCTCTCGATCGCCGTCGGATCGTTCACTTCAATCGCGACTTTCCAGCTCGGCGTCGGAAGCAGCGGCCCGTCTACGGCCACCGTCATCTCGCCGCCCAGATTCGCCGCGATTTCGTTCAAGTGAAATTCGCTCAACACCGCCGACATCCCGCTCTGTGAGCCGCCGAGCGCCATCACTTCCTGCAAGAGCGTCCCCGGATTCTTCAGCACGAACGAACCCGCAAAGCTTGCCTCCGGCGACACGAAATCGAGCGTTCCCATCGGACCCGGCGCCGCCAGCCAGCTCGCCAGCCCGCGTCGCTCTCCCTCAAAGCTCAGCGCCGCGCTGTTCTCCGTGCGACCCAGGTTCTGTTTCCGCTCGATCATCAGATAGCGAACGTTATCCATCCCGCCAATCTTCGCCGGATTCGTCACGTTCTGCAATTGAGCCACGTGTTGAGGTACGTGCCCCGCGACAATTTGTTCCATGTCGACCGCAAAAATCCATCCCGCTCCGGCTTGATAGCGCTGCGCGATTGCCTGCCCGAAAGGAGTCGCCAGAAATCCGCCGTTCGCGCCCGAATCGGCCAGCGCCGCAACCCGGGCCAAGGCATGATCCGCGCTTCCCACCGCGATCACGTTTTTATGCACCATCACCGATATTCGGGACTGGCCCAGCGTCGTCTGCGGATTTTCGATCAATTGAGGCACGCTAGTCTGCCCGGCTGCCCGCAGCGTCGCGAATTGCTGTTCGAGATATGCCTGCAGCCCCGGTTTTCGCGCTTCGGCAATCAGCATCGGCTCCTGCGCATCCGCCGGAATCGCCAGCACCACTTCGTCGCCGAGATAATCGCTAAAGGTCCGCACCTGGTCGACGATCGCCTTCAACTGTTGCGAGTTCTTCTGATTCCACCACTCCCGCAGCACCGCGCTCTGCTCCACGCGCTCCTCGAAAATGTTGGTGGCTTCCGTCAGCGTCGGGCCCAGATTCGGAATCGCCGCGAACACCATCGTATTTGCCGGCAGCAGAGCCGCCAGCTTCGATTCATAGCGCAACCCCGGCCCCGGAATCGCTTCAATCCTCTTCTGGATCGCCGACAATTCGCCCAGCAGCGCCAGGTATTTCGCCGAATTTGCGCTCCAGGCGACGTCCTCGGCTACCGAAGTATTGGCCATGCTCGCGTTGGTCGCCGTCTGATCGCCGCGATGCAGCAGATCCGTCGCGCCCTCGCGATCCACTTTCACTTCGCCTTCCACCACCGATACGCGCGAGCCTTTTGTCCCGCGGCTGACCTCGAAAATCGTGCCTTTCACCGAAACCAGGCAATCCGCGGTCGCCACTTCCAGGCGTCCGCGCCTCTGCTTGGCCGCCTCCACCATCACCGACCCGCGCTCCAGCCGAACCGTCTTTCCGCTCCATCGCTCCGAGATGCGCAGATCGCTGCGCTCCGCCATCTCGACCGTCGATCCATCGCGCAGCCGCACCACCGCGCGCGACCCCTTGGAAGTTCGGATCTGTTCGTTCTCCGCCACCGGCGCGCCCGCCGCGATCAGCGTCAAACCGCCGTCGGTCACCCGATACAACTCGCCCTGCACCGAAGCGATGGTGGCCCGTGCTCCCGATGGCGCCATCATCCGGTCCAGCCCGCCCTGAATCGCCGGTCTCAGCGCGATCCCCAGGACCACGACCGCGGCCGCAGCCATGGCCCAGGGAACGACGCGCCGGCCGAGGGATCGGTCAGTGACGTTGGGGATCGTCACCACCCTGCCGGAACCTTGAAAAGCTTTGCGGCACGCCACGCAGGAATGCAGATGATCCTCCACCAGCATCCGCCGCGCCTCGCTCAACGACCCTTTACGATACGCCGGGAAACAGGCTGCGAAAGTCCGCGCAGGACTCCAGCCGGCCCGCCGCGCTTGCCTCGCCCAGTTCCGCTTCGATCCGCTCCCGCACGCGCCCGCAAGCCTCGCGAACCGTCTCCTCAGGAACTGCTTCGGTCCGAATCGACTCTACCAAACCGATCGAAATCCCGCGTATTCATTTCGCAGCTCCCTTGGTCAACTCTTGCTGCATCTTTTTCCTGGCCCGATGCACCGTCACCGCCACCACAATCTGCGACAATCCCATCAGCTTCGCGATCTCCGGATTGGTGTAGCCTTCGAAAAACCGCAGCGCGAACATCTCTGCTGTGCGTGGAGGCAGCTTGGTCAGCGCGCGCCGCAGCGTATCTCGTAAATCGCGCAGCTCCGTACAGGATCCGCTCGCCGCGAATCGTTCCAGTTCCAGCGTATTATCCGCCTGCCGCGCGCGAACGACGTCCAGCGCGGCGTTCACCGACGATCGCCGCAGGTAGCTTTCCGGATTCTCGATCGTCTCCGTCGAATCGCGCCGCAGAATCCGCAGGAAAACGGTCTGGACCACGTCCTCCGCGTCCGCGGCATTGCCCGTGATCCGATGCGCGGTGCGGAACACCATGGCATGATGCGACTCATACAACTGATCGAGCGGTTTGGGAATCGTCGAAACGGGAACCTCCCCCAGCGCCTGCAACACGATACCGTAAGCCTCCTGTCCACTCTAAAGACAGGGCACAGCATCGATTATTACAGCTTGGTCGCGATTTTCGCGACCCTATGACAGCTTGGCTGCGATTTTCGTGACCCGGCGCTCCCGGTCGATCAGCACCCGCTTCCGTTCCAGTCCCCAACGATATCCGCCCAGCTCGCCGGTTCCCCGAATCACGCGATGGCAGGGGATCACCAACGCCACACGGTTGCTCGCGCAGGCCCGCGCCACTGCCCGCGTTGCCGCCGGCTGCCCGATCCCTTTAGCGACCTCGCCATACGACTGCACCTCGCCATACGGAATCGATTGCAGGTAATTCCAGACGCGCATCTGAAACGCCGTCGCCCGAATATCCAGCGGCAGCGTCAAATCCGGCTGTTTCCCGGCCAGATGCCTGGTCAATGCGGCCATCCACGCCTGAAATTCCGGCAAAAACGGCTTCCGCATTGGTTCCACTTCCGCCGCCGGATACTCACGGCGCAGCTCCACCAAAAGCTCTTCTTCTGAATTTCCGAACTGGATGAAACACAACCCCCGGTCCGTCGCCCCGATCATCATGACGCCCACTGGCGATTCTGCGGCCGCGTAAGTGATGGTTACGTCACGCCCGCCCTGCCGGTATTGTTTCGGAGTCATTCCCAGCCGCGTATCGGCGCGTTCGTACACCCGGCTTGACGATCCATATCCCGCCTCATACACTGCCGCCGTCACGTCCATGGTTCGCAAGCTCCTTTTCAGTTTTTTCAATCGCGCCGTTTCCTGATACTGCTTGGGCGTCAAACCCACGGCAGCCTTAAAACTGCGCTGGAAGTGGAACGCGCTCAGACCCGCGCGGCGCGCGAGATCTTCCAGTTTCAATGGCTCCTCGCTATGTGCTTCGATGTAGCGGCACAGCTCTCGAATTTTTGCAGTTTTGGTCATACTGATCCTTCTTAAGCTGCATCATGAAAAATGATTCCGAGCGTATACCGCTCCCCCGTCGCCACCGGACTCACTCCATGACGGAAATTCGTCCGGTAATATCCGCGCGATCCTTTTACCGGCCGGTACCGGGTCGTGATCACCACCGCTTCGCCCTGCTCCAGCCGGATCGCATGTCCGATCGACTGCGCCCTCGGCTGCTGCTCCACCAGCAACAGCTCTCCGCCTGTGAACTCGTCGTCGGGCCGGCTAAGGCACACGACCACCTGGAACGGAAACACGAAGTCTCCATATAAATCCTGATGCAGGCAATTAAAATCCCCCGCGCGATAACGCAACATCAGCGGCGTCGGCCGACTCTGCCCGCTCGCATGGCATTTTTCCGGAATTCAGACAGCTTCGTCCGGAAATTCCCCATCGAGCGAAAGCGCCGCCATCCATTCCCGAGCCGTGCCCGCCAGATCCTTATAGAACCGCTCCCTCAACTCCGCGACCTTCGCAGGTAGGGGATACGCGAAGTATTGATATTCGCCGCGCCCGAACCGGTAGCGAGCCATATCGATCCGGCTGCGAAACGCGTCCGCGATCGGAATACAATTCCCGCAACGCCTCGCATTCCTTTCGCTTGAGAATCTTGCCGAGCCGCCCGTATCCACGCTGCCACAGTCCCTCGATCGCTGTTGGTTCCATCTGCTATCAACATAAGCCGATCCTCGAAATCTCCTTCCATCCGTTTCTTGCTGATTCGCTAATATGAGCCGTATGGTCACATTGAAAGATCAGGTCGCCGTCGTCACAGGCGGAGGCCGCGGCATCGGCCGTGCGATTGCGGAAACTCTCGCGCAGCATGGTGCATCCGTGGCAGTCCTGGCGCGATCCGTGAACGAATTGGAAGAGACGGTCGCGCTGATTCATGCCGCCGGTGGACGCGCGTAGGCCTATCCTTGCGATGTTGCCGATCCGATTCCGTGAAGCGGGTATTCGAGCAAATCGGTGCCGTTGATCTTCTGGTCAACAACGCCGGCATCATCGGTCCATTGCGCCCGATCTCGGAAACTCAAGCCGAAGATTGGTGGCGCACCATGGAAGTGAATCTGAAAGGACCGCTGCTCACCACCGAAGCCGTGATCCCGGGCATGATCGCGCGACGCCGCGGCCGCATCGTAAATGTCTCAAGCGGAGGAGGCACCTTTCCCGACCCCCAATTTCTCCAGCTACGGCGTCAGCAAAACCGCGCTGATCCGCTTTACCGAATGCGTGGCGTTGGAATTGAAGTCCTTCGGTATCGCCGCTTTTTCCATTTCACCCGGAACCGTGCGCACGGCGATGTCTGAGACCTCACTAAACTCCGCAGATGGAAAAAAGTATATTCCCTGGTTATCCGCGCATCTTCGATGAAGGCCTGAATCTCCCGCCGGAACGAGCCGCGCAACTCGTGTTGACGCTCGCCTCGGGCAAGGCCGATGTGCTCTCAGGACGATTTATCGGGCCCGCCGACGATCTGGACGCCATGATCGCAGCCGCGGACGAGATCGAGCAAAATAATCTCTATTCGCTGCGTCTCCGCAAGTTGGGAGCCGAAGTGCCGAACCCGATCCTCAAGGCCGCCGAAAAGGGAACTACAGCAGCCGGAAGTTGACTTGAATGGTCGCGATCACCGGCACCGGCGCGCCGCCCTGCGTCCCGGGATTGAAGCGCCACTTCGAAACCGCTTCCTCAGCCTTTTCGTCCAACCCGTATCCGATCCCGCGCTTCAGCGTAATGTTGCCTGCTTTCCCGTCGGTTCCGATCGTCACGCTCAGCTCACCGTCCCTTGAGTCTTCGTTACCCGCGCGTCTTGAGAGTACTCCGGATCCACCTTGCTGATCACCGAAGGAGGTCTAACATCATTGCCGATCCGTTGTGCCATAAGGCTGTCCGTCACTTTAGGCGACAACGACGCGACATGGTCCTTGCGAATCTGCGACGCGCGAGCCTGCAGTGACTCCGCCTCGGCCGTCTCTCCCCTCGCCCTTCAGGAAATCCGCGAACATTTCCATCACCAGCGCATGACTGGGAGTCGGCTCCGAATCCATCGACGCCGCCCGGCTCAGTAACGATTCCGCCTCCACCGGATCGCCCTGTATCTTGCGAGCCACTCCCATCCACGCCATCGCCTCGGCTACGTTCGGCCCTTTCGGATCCGCGTTGATTGCGCGTTGCAGATAGTCCGCCGCCTGAACAGGCTCCTTTTGGGCCGAAATGATTCCCAGGTACAGCAGCGCCGGGGCCGTCTCCGGCCGGTCGCCCGAATGCGACCGCTTTCTCGTAATAACCCTTGGCATTTCTGCCGCGGTACATCTGCGCCAGATTGCCGAGCTTCATCAGCCCATCCGCATACGTCGCGCTCTGTTCCCCAGCGACCTCGCCCCGCACTGTCAGCGCTGCCTCCAGCACCTTCTGCGCGTTTTCATACTGTTTGGCCTGGATAAATGCGGCCGCCACACGATCCAGCATTTCGAAATTCTTCTGTCCCGTTGCCACCCGAATGGTAGCGTCGACATCGGCAGGCAGCGCTTGCGTATCCTGCGCATGAATCGCCGCCACCGGCGCGACCACCCCGATCGCCGCCAGTGCGATCACCACCGCGGCTGCCCGTCCCGGCGACTTGCGGTTCACCCGAGCATCCAGAATCGCCATCAGCCGCCCTTCCAGTTGCGAAGGCTGCGCCATCGCGACCGCCGCGGTAGCAATCACGCGACTCGACCGCGCCACCTCCAGCAAATGTCCCGCATAATCCGAAGCGCGCGTTCCCGCGTCCAGCACCAGATCGTCCGCCGCGCGCTCGCGCATTTTCAAGAACTGGCTCCAGGCCGTCCACGCCAGCGGATTCCACCAGTACAAACTCAACGCTAGCCGGGCCAGTAACTGCGTGACGAAATCCGCGCGCTTCACGTGAGCCAGTTCATGCAACAGGACCGCGCGCCGACGTTCTTCGCTCCAATCCGAAGCATCCGACGGCAGAAAAATCGCCGGTCGATCCCATCCGAACGTCATCGGCATGGTACCCGCCGGCGTCTCCAACACCTCGACCTCGCGCTGGATTCCGATCTCCCGCGCAAGCGCCGTCAGATCCTCTTCAAACTTCTTCGATTTAGATTTGAGCCGCCACATCGCTGCCAGCGCGACCATCAGTCGCACGCATCCGAAAGTCGTTCCGGCACCCCAAATCAGCGCCGCGATCCATCCCCAGTTGGGCCGCCAAGGCGCGGGCAGGGAAGACCCCGACGTTCCCTTCGCAACCAAGTCCGGCGCCGATTCCGCACCCGCCAGAACGTCCGACACGAATGTCACTCCCGGGGCGATCGCCCATACATCCGTCTTCACATGCCACGCCGGCAGCGATAACGAAAGCAGCGGTAGTGCCAGCAGAGCCAGCATCGCCGCCGTCCAGATCAAATGCCGCGCCGCCGCCGACCACCTTCGGGCCATCAGCGCTGTCGCCGTGGCCACCGCCAGAACCACCACGCTCTTCCACGCCACACCGATCAGAATGGAGCCCATCTACTTGCCCTCCTTCTTGGCTTGCTCGATCATCGCGCTCATGCGATCCAGTTCTTCTCGCGTCAGTTTCGTCGACGAAACATCCAGCAGCGTAGCCACCGCCTGCTCCGGCGATCCTGCAAAAAATGTATCCATGAGATGCTTCACCGCCGACCGCTTGGCTTTGTCGCGCGGTACCGTCGGCGCGTAGACGTACTTCACATCCTCCGCCTGATGCCGGACGTGCCCCTTTTCTTCGAGCACCCGCAGCATCGCGCGCACAGCGGAATAGCTGGGCGGATCGTCCATAGCTTTCCGCACATCGGCGGCCGAAGCCTTGCCGTGCTGATACAGGATGTCCATGATCTGCCGCTCACGCCGGCTCAGTCTCAGCATCATGCTAGAAAACTAGCACTAATGCCTCCACGAGTCAAGGATTATTAGTCGAATTCCAGGGAGTCGCCGGCCTTCGATCGACGGACTTCAATCAATGCACCCGGGTCGATGCGCCCCGCGGCGACCATCGCAGCCAGAGGTTGCGTCAGGTGACGAAGGATCGTTCGCTTCAGCTCGCGGGCTCCGTATTCGACGCTGGTGCCCCTTTGCAGCAGGAATTCGCGGGCAGTCTTGTCGACCGAAATGTCGAACGCGTTCTCGTCGAGGCGAGATTCGATGTGGCGCTCCAGCTCCTCGATCTGCTGGTCGACGATGATGCGCAGGGATTCGGCTTCGAGCGGCTGATACGTGATCACCGCGTCGATGCGGTTCACGAATTCGGGCGGGAATTTGCGGCGCACCGCACTGACACCGATGCTTTGAAGTTTTTTCGCGACGTCTCGCCGCGCGGGCGGCAGCAGGGATTCGAAGCCGAAATCGGGATGAAGCTCACGTCGCATTTCGCGAGCCCCCAGGTTGCTAGTCAGGAAAATCAGGGATCGCTCGAAGTTGACCGTGGTATTGTCGCCGAGCCGCAAAATCGCTTTATCGAGCACCCCCAGCAACAAACGACTCATGCTGGAAGCGGCTTTTTCGATCTCATCGAACAGTATCAGGGAAAGCGCGGAGTCCTCGCTCGCCACCGCGCCCAGCTTTTGCTGCGTGAGCATCGGCGTGGTTTCGCGATGACCCAGATAACCGGGAGGCGCGCCGATCAGCTTCGCGACTTCGTGCTCCATTTGAAACTCGCCGCAATCGACTTTGAGAAGATTCTTGGGACTGCCGTGGAGCACTTCCGCCAGCGCCTCCACCGTGCGCGTCTTCCCGGTTCCAGTAGGCCCGAGCAGAAGAAACACGCCGGCGGGCCTGCCTTCCGGTGCGAGGCCGGACTGGAACATCAGCACGTAAGGAACGATCTGCTCCATGGCTCGCGGCTGCCCGATGACGCGGCTGGCGAGGTCGCGCAGGAGGTCCGGTGCAGCGGCATTCCGGCGTGGCCGTAGGTTCGCGGACATGGGTCGCACTCGGGCGGTCTCCTTCGCCCTGATGATAAGCGTGCGATGGCGTGGGATGGCGTTGGTGGGATCGCTAAGGCGTTGAGAGGGCGACGATCTTTGGGGTCGGAATTACTTGTGCCGGTAGGTGATGCGGCCTTTGGTCAAGTCGTAGGGCGAAAGCTCAAGTGTGACCCGGTCGCCGGCGAGAACGCGGATGCGGTTACGGCGGAGTTTGCCCGCTAAATGTGCGAGCACGGTGCGTTCCTGATCGAGCTGCACGCTGAACAGACCGCTCGGAAATTTTTCAACAACGGTACCAGTGACTTCAATACTGTCTTCTTTGCTCATTGTCCTCCCAACAGATTATAGCTCAGGGGTGGTAGCAGGGTGCTGAAAACGGACCTGCTACGCGCAGGACGTGCCTCTCGGCAAAACAGGAAGGAGGGGCTTGCTGACCGTCACTTTGTTTAGGCTCTTCTGAGCGAGCACTTTGTCATCTCTACCGGCACTCCCACGTATCCCATTTGATCTAGTAGCAGGCGAACGCTGACGGCAGTAAACGATGGGTGGTTGCCGTGCCCGATCAAGACTTTAGCGATCGGTAGTCGAGGTGATCGCCACTTTAGCCAACTTGGAGTGTCCAACGCAAGGTAGCGAGACATCATGGTTTTCTTCTGGGCGAATCTGACCTGCGGAAACTCCGATACTTTCAGTTCGTGAACGATCCTGAATTCGTTTTCATTCCGCCAGGTTGCATCTTTAGCCAACGGCGCGAGCTTGTATACCCACTCGTCCCATGCCGCGAAAAAGTCTCGGCTCCACTTTTCGAGGTCTTTCGCGCGCTCTTCGTCGATACTCTCCAAGAAAAACATGAGGGTGCCCTCGGCTATTTTTTGGGCCGCGCGAACTTGCTTATCTCGGTCGTAAACAACCCGATAAAGACGGCTGGACGGCTCGCGAAGTAGACCGCGTGCCAAGAAGCCGATTGCGTACCCATTGTCTCCGCCATATCGGTCCCACTGAGTCAATTCATCCTCATCCGCGCTGAAGCACGTCACAAAGAACTTGCTACTTCCGTGCGTTGGCGAGTTCGGATCTTCCTTGACATATTCGAGCACTCTATTGAGAAAGGTAGTTGCCTCGGCATCGTCCGTCTTCCCTGCGATCAAGTCCTTCACCGCGTCTCTATATAGATCGCTGGCATATTTTGTCTCTCTTGCGTCGTTCAGAGACGCCACCTGCGTTGCGTAGAGGGTTGATGATTGCAGGATGCCGAGGAATCCGGGACCATTCGTATAATGCCAGACGATCTGCTCACCGTCGAAATCAAAAACTCCCATTTCCACTGCTATGTCGCTAACAAAGCGGCGGTATTTCTCATTTTCTTCGAGTGTAACCGGCATTAAACGAATTATAAATTACCACAGAGGGTGCACCGGGGACTCGCACCACATCGTCAGATTCGCGGAAGCCCCTCTAGGCGGAGATTTCTCAGAAGATGCGAACTCTTGGACTTGGGGATCCTGGAGGTCAGGCTTTCCTGGGGACGAGGGGGGTAGGCAGAATCGACCCGCGAGAAAATACGTAAAACGATCCACATAAACCCTTGCCGCGAATCGACTCGCAAAATACGGGGATGTACAGTTCCGTCCCTTTCGTGAAAATAGCCATTTGGGAAAGTAACCGTCGTCCGCGCTGGCGCGGAAGCGTGGAGCAGCGAGTTACGCTTTCTCCGCGCGCCCCTGATAGGTGTAGGTGAGGGGACGCGGGCCGGGAAGATATTCGGTTTTCAGCTCCGCGATGCGGAAGCCCGCGTCCTCGATCAGGTCCACGATCTTACGGTTCAGGTTGCAACCTCCGCCAATGCGATTCCACACCGGATTGAGCCGGTTCTGCCAGGCGACGATGCTCGAATCCGGCGCGCGGCCGTGCTCGACAAAAATGAAATGGCCGCCGGGCTTCAGAACCCGCCTCATCTGCTGGAGTGCGCGGGGGGCATCCGGAATCGTACACAGAGTCCAAGTGGACAGAACGGTGTCGACGCTTTCCTCGGCGAGCGGCAGCGGGTCCTCCGCGGATTGCGACAGGAATTCCACGGCGCAGTCTGTTTTCAGTCGCGTCTTGGCGATTCGCTGCATTTCCAGCGACGGTTCAACACCTAAGATGCGCCTGACGCCGGGTGAGTAGAAGGGCAAATTTAATCCGGAGCCGAGGCCCAGCTCGAGCACCTCGCCGCGAGCCTGGGAAACCCAAATCGCGCGCAGGCTCGCGAGGTCCTTTTTCCGCATTGCCAGATCTAGAACGCGCGGCAAAACATACTTCGCATACATGCCCAACGGTCACCTCCACCTTGAGAAACAGGAGCAACCTGCACTGCTGTGAAATCGTGGCGAGCCCGGTTACACGCTATCCCCGACGGCCTGATCAAATTCTACAGCAACCATGCCCCTCTTGGGGTCCGATTTGGCAGGGTCGTGCGTCTTGGGGCAGAGCGGTCAGCCCCCTTTTTCAACGCGTTTGTTTCACTAGACTTGTGCGTGCAGGGCGATGCGGAAGGCGGGGTGGAAGGTTTGGGCGTGAGGATTTTTAAGGCCGGCGGCGCGGGCTAGGGATTCTAGTTCGGTCGGGTGGAAGGCGGCTTCGACTGATATCGCACCGTCGTTTGCCGTAACCGGATCCCAGCCAAAAATCCATCTCGTCCAGGGGATGAAATAGTAAGCGATCGGATTGCGTTCCAGGTCGATCGCTAAAACCGCTCGGCGCGCCGTGGTCGCGAATTCCTGGAATAATCGGATGATTTCTTCGTTCGTGAAGTGATGCAGAAACAACGAGCAGAACACGAAATCGAACGATTTCGGGGCAAATGGCAGAGCGAAAGCATCGCCCGCGACCTTCGGCCCCGGGGCTGCCGCCAGATGCGATTCCAGACGATCGAGCGAAGTCACACTCGCGCCGGGATACCAGGCTCGAACGCATGAGCCCATGTCTCCCGAAGCTGCGCCCACATCCAGGAACGAGAATTTCTCATCGGGTCGAACCACCTCGCGCATAAGACGACCAAGCGTGCTATGTCCGCCCCAAGTCTTATTGATCCGCGTAAGATCGGCGAGGCTCGCTCGGGCCTGATCGGGGGGCAGCGTGTCGAGAATTTCGGGCTTCAACACGCGGCCGCCCAGACAGCGGATCACACTCGCTCTCCGGTCTCCTGTATTCTGGAGTCTTTCTTATGGATATCGTCACCAGTCCCATTGGCTGGATCGAAGTGGTCTGCGGTCCCATGTTTTCGGGCAAGAGCGAAGAGCTGATCCGCCGTCTGCGGCGGGCGCGGATCGCGCGCAAGCGCGTGCAGGTCTTCAAACCCGTGCTGGACGATCGCTATGCGCATGACGAAATCGTCTCACATGGCGACCAGCGCATGAAATCCGAAACAGTGGCGAATGCGGGCGAGATCCTCACCAAGCTCGATTGGCGCACGCAGGTGGTGGGCATAGACGAATCGAATTTCTTCGGAATCGAGCTGGTGGATGTCGCCTCTCAACTGGCGGATTCAGGGAAACAGGTGTTAATCGCGGGTCTGGACACGGATTATCTTGGCCGCCCGTTCACGCCGATGCCGGAACTGTTGTGCCTGGCGGAATCGATCACCAAAACGCTGGCGATTTGCATGCGCTGCGGGAATCCGGCCAAGCATACCCAGCGTCTGGTGGAATCGAACGACCTGATCGTCGTGGGCGCGGCGGGAATGTATGAAGCTCGCTGCCGGCGCTGTTTCGAGCCCGGATTTCCCAAACAGGAGCTGCTGGATTTCGCCAAACCGGCGGTGGTGAAGAAATCCATGTAACCCGTTGAGCCTATTCTTACATCTCATGAATATAGAGTGTTAGACTAACAAAAGCGGAGGCGCTTGTATCATGTTGTTTCCACAAGAAAAACGTCCGGTATCTGAACCACCCGCCAGTGCTGCCGCCCCCACGCAGGCACCGAATCCGCAGCCGATTATCGTTCAGGCGCCGGGAACGGGCGTCAAAATCCCGATCCTGTTCGGAGCCGTGATCGCGCTGCTGGGCGCCACGATCTACCTGTTTTACCAAATCAGTCAGATACGGAGCGATTTGGCCGAGACTCGCGATTCGCTTTCCACCGAGATCGCCAAGATGAACGAGGCATCGTCGGTGACGGTGCAGACCAGCAAGCACAACATGGAGCAGTTGAAGAAAGAGCTCGACAAGGCCCGCGCGCAGGCGGCGCAGTTGAGCGGACAGGCGCAGAGCGAAGCGAGCGCGCACGCGGACGCCCTGGCCGCGCGCCTCCAGAAGATGCAGGAAGAGCAAGGCAAGCAGATCGCGGGCGTGAGCAGCGAAGTTTCCCAGGTGAAGAGCGACGCCAGCGCGACCAACGCCAAGATCGGCGAGGTATCGACCGAAGTGGGTGGAGTGAAAACCGACGTCGCCAAGACCAAGTCGGATCTGGAAAAAACCATCGCGGATTTGAAGAGCACTCGCGGGGACCTCGGCGTCCAGAGCGGGCTGATCGCGACCAACGGGAAGGAGTTGGCCGCGCTGCGCGAGCTGGGCGAGCGAAATTATACCGAATTCAAAATCGCCAAGAGCAAGGCTCCGCAGAAAGTCGGCGATATCGCGGTGTTGTTGCGGGCGACGGATCCGAAGCACAACAAGTACACCATCGAAGTGATCGCGGACGACAAACGCGTCGAAAAGAAGGACAAATCGGTGAATGAGCCGGTTCAGTTCCTGCTCTCGAAGGCCGCGCAGCCGTATGAGCTGGTCGTAAACGACATCAAGAAAGATCTGATCGTCGGGTATCTCGCGGCGCCGAAGGTGCTACAGCCGCGCAAGTAGTTATTGCAGCGTGACCGAGCCGTCTTCGCGATAATCGACCAAATATTTCGGACCCGCGTCCTTTTCATACGTCGCGCGAGGCGCGTCCAGCACGCACGTAATCGATTCCTCGCGGTTCACGATTCGCAGATAACTGCACGGGCCCGCCACAAATAGCCACGGTGTCGCGTCAGGCACGTGACTCACGTAAACATGCGTTCCCGGACCCATTCGCGGAAATCCGGCATTCACGTCCCGCGCTGTTCGCGCACTGATGCGCCGCACGTCAGTGATCCACGACACTCGATCTCGAAAATACCCGTCGTTACGAAACGCCGCGCACCACCCGAGGCACCCGACCGCTAGGCCAACCGCCGAAATCCATCGCATTCTCTTC
>CAVTSS010000016.1:0-50421 GCA_963737495.1 Terriglobia bacterium | reverse complement strand
GCCACGAAACATCCTCAGGTACGCAGTGTTCTTCGACTCGCGCTGGCCGACGGCCGGGAGTCGGTGTCATGAACCCGGCTCCACGCGTCGCGTTCTTCACCGATTCTTTTCACGAGGTGAATGGAGTCGCGCATACCAGCCGCATTTCGATGCGTTCGCGCGCCGCCGCGGGCTGCCGTTCCTAAACGTTCACGCAGGGCCGGAAACCCGCTGGGCCGCGGACGGTCCCGTATGTAGCCTGGACTCAAGCGCGGCCCCGTCGGCATCGGCCTGGAGCACGATATGTCGTTCGACCTCTTCCTGATGCGTTATCGGGGAATCGCGGCCGAACGATTGAAACAATTCGGCGCAGAATTGATTCATATCACCGGTCCCAGCGATGTGGGGATGCTGGGAGCGCTTCTGGCACATCAGCTCCGGCTCCCGTTGGTGGCGTCGTGGCATACCAACATTCATGAATTCGGCGCGCGAGGCTGTCCAATGCGCTGTCCTTCCTGCCGGATGCCCTTTCGAAGAGCATCGCCAGCTTCACTGAACAACAGATTATTCTGGCGCTCAGCCTCAGATATTATCAGCTGGCCCGTGTGCTACTGGCGCCGAACGTCGAGCTGGTGAGCATGCTTCGACAGCGCACGGGAAGACCGGCGTTCCTGATGCAGCGCGGTGTCGATACGGTCTTGTTCTCGCCAGAAAAACGCGACCGCGCAGACGACGTTCTGACGGTCGGCTACGTGGGCCGGCTGTCGCCTGAAAAAAGCGTCCGCGTTCTGCGCGACGTAGCCAACGCCCTGACCGAAGCCGGCGATTTCCAGGTTTCGAATCGCGGTGATCGGAGACGGACATGAGCGCGGCTGGCTGGAGCAGAATGTGCCGAACGTGGAACTGGCGGGATTGCTGTACGGCGAGGATCTGGCCCGTGCGTACGCCAACATGGATATTTTTGCATTCCCATCGCACACCGATACGTTCGGTAACGTCATCCTGGAGGCGCTCGCTTCGGGAGTCCCGGCGGTGGTGACGTCGGGCGGAGGGCCGAAATACCTGGTGATGGATGGCGTCACGGGATTCTCGTGTTCCGGCGAGACCGAGTTCCTGAACCGCGTCGTCGAGCTTGCAAAAGATCATCAGATGCGCGACCTCATGGGCGTGCGGGCGCGGAATTCGCGTTGTGCCGCTATTGGAATCGCATTTTCGATCAGGTATACGACGCTTATGAGTTCTGTCTCCGCTCTAAGGGAGCGATTGCGCTACGGCCGCCGGTATTCGCCTGAACCATCCATTTCCATAAGGCTACCGGTCCCGCGGCTACGAATCCGCAAATCAGCATCGGGACGCGCTTCAAGTCTCCTCGAACGGTGTCGCTGTCCTTGCCGACCACCAGCGCTCCGCGGCGCATGGCGTAAACGTTAAACAGAGTCGACACGATCGTGAAACAGGCCGAGGCGATCACGCTGGTGATAATCTTCGGCGTCCCTCTCAAAACGTGGATGGTCAATTCGATCGAGTGCGAGAGGAGCGGCACCACGACGATGGCCGTCACGGCAGCAACCCGCAGGCTCAGCTTCTCGCAACGCCTGCGTGATTGCGCCATAGAATCCCGCCGAAATCCCGCGATACAGGAACTCCGCGAGCATCGCACCCGTAGCCGCGCGCCAACCTGCCGTCAGATTCGCGCACAAAAAAATCATCGCGCGAAGCGTGGAACTGAAAAGCGATGACTTCCAGTTCCACTTAGCGATCAGCGATTCGTACGGATGGGCGAAAAGCTGCCTTAGAGCATCGGATGCTTCCATGCCAAAACATGTTTAGCATCCGATGATGACAACAGAATGGCAAGAAAATGTTGTTTTGCGATCAAGCCTTCTGAAGCGCTGCCATGGCGTCGAGGATCACCCGAACGGCCGTCGCGTCCCCTAAAGGCGGAGTTGATCATGACGTGGAAGTACTGGCGCGCGTGGCCATTCCACGCCGAAGTACTGCTTGATGAAGGCGGCGCGGTCGAGATCGACGGTTTCGGCCAGCTGAATGGCCTCCGCTTCGCTCTTTCCGGTCTGCTGCAAGCGGCGCACTTTTTCTTCAAACGGCGCGTAGACGAAGACGTGGAAGGCATCGGGCGCGATCGTGCAGATAGTAGGCGGAGCCGCGGCCCACGATGACGCAGTTGCCTTCCGCGGCGGCCGCGCGGACCAGCTTTTCGGTGACGTCTGCGAATGCCTTCGGCGTCCGCGATTTTCATTCTGGGCGCGTTCTGGCTTCCCTCGAAGCTGCCGCGCAGGAAGGCTTTGAACAGGCGGTAGTACAGCGGGTCGCGGCGCTCCTCGTGCTGCTCCACGTGGAGGCTGTCGCACTCCAGGTGGCGGGCGATTTCGGTGGTGAGCAACTGATCCCACAGCTTCCAGCCCAGGCGCTCGGCGACCTTCTGGGCGATGTCGGCCGCGCCGCTCCCGTATTCGCGCTCGATCGTCAGCACTTTGATCATGGTGTCTCTCAGCTGCCATCAGCCGACGGCGACCTCTCCACCGCCGCCCGGGTCGTTCTTCCTCACGATGAACGCGAGCACGAACATGATGCCGGCGGCGACCGCCAGCACCATGTAAGTGTCGATATAAGCGAGCGTCTGCGATTGCACCAGAACGGCTTGGTAGACGCGCCCATAGGCCTGCACCTGCGCATCGGGAGCGGTGGCGCCGGCGTGGACCAGTTGCTGGCTCAGCCCGCTCATCTGATTGCGAAACGCCGGATCGTAGTTGGTGGCATGATAAGCCAGCACGGATTGGTGAAACTGCGCGCGCCGCGCCAGCAGCGTCGTGACCATGGAGGTTCCGACGCTGCTGCCGATATTGCGCATGAAATTCATCAAGCCCGAAACGCTGTTGCCTTTCTCGCGGCGGAATCCCGATGTACGCCGCCAGGGTGATGGGCACGAACAGGAAGCCCAGGCCGAAGGCCTGCGCCACCCGCAGCCAGGCCGCCGACCTGGAAGCTGATCAGCAAATCCAGCCGCATGGTGGAATAATACATCCCGCAGGCGAGACACAGCCAGCCGAACGCCATGATGTACTTGGCGGGGATTTTGGTGGTGAGCTGCCCGACGATCGGCATCTCAAACAGGATCACCAGGCTCGCGCCGGAAAGAACCAGCCCGGCGGATTCCGCCGTGTAGCCCATCAGCGTTTGCAGGAACTGCGGCATCATCACCAGGCTGCTGAACAGCAGAACGCCCAGGATGAACATCATCAGGCTGGCCACCGCGAAGTTGAAGCTCTTGAACATGCGCACGTCGATGATCGGCGCTTTGTGGCGCCACTCCCAGACGACCAGCGAAATCAGGCAGACGGCCGCGATCACCGCCAGCGTGACGATGAAGTGCGAACCGAACCAATCGTCTTCCTGGCCCTTGTCGAGCAGAACCTGAAGAGCGCCGACGCCCAGCGCCAGAAGCGCGATGCCGATGTAGTCGACGCGAACGCCGCGCGTCCTGGTGCGGCGTGAGATACGGCGGATCCTCCACCATCCGCATCACCAGGAACAACGTCAGCATGCCGACCGGCAGATTGATGTAGAAGATCCAGCGCCAGGAGTAGTTGTCGGTGATCCAGCCGCCGAGCGTCGGGCCGATGGTGGGCGCCATGATCGGCGGTGATGCCGTAGAGCGCGAACGCCAGGCCGCGTTTCTGCGGCGGAAACGTGTCGGCGAGAATGGCTTGCGCCATCGGTTGCAGCCCGCCGCCGCCCGCGCCCTGCATCACGCGGAACAGGATCAGCATCGCCAGGCTGGGCGCGGCGCCGCACAGCAGGGAGCTGAGCGTGAACAGGAAAATGCACAGCAGGAAAAAGCGCTTGCGGCCGAACAGCGTCGCGAGCCATCCGCTGATGGGAAGGACGATGGCGTTCGACACCAGATAGGAAGTCAGCACCCAGGTGCTTTCGTCGTTGCTCGCGCCCAGGTTCCCGGCCATGTGCGGCAGGGCCACGTTGGCGATGCTGGTGTCGAGCACCTCCATGAACGCGGCCATCGCGACCACAACCGCGATCAGCCACGGATTGAACTTCGGCTTCCAGATTTCGGTTCGGCGTCGGCCATACATTCTCTCTACTCGACGTACACCTTGGGATCGACCGACATGCCGGGGCGCAGACGGTGATCGTCGTTCTGGCCGGGATCGAGATTGATGCGCACGGGAATGCGCTGCACCACTTTCACGTAGTTGCCGGTGGCGTTCTCCGGAGGCAGCAGGCTGAAGCGCGATCCGCTGGCTCCGCCGATGGCCTCCACCTTGCCGGTGTATTCCTTGCCGTAGGCATCCACGCTGAATCTGACGCGCTGGCCGGGATTCATGCGGCTGAGTTGCGTTTCCTTGAAATTCGCGGTGATCCAGATGTCGTCCAGCGGGACCACGGCCATCAACTGCTCGCCGGGCGAAATGTTTTCTCCGAGTTCCACGGTTTTCTTGCCGACGATCCCGGTCACCGGCGCGACGATGGTGCAGTAGCTGAGGTTGAGCTTGGCCTGCTCGAGCAGCGCCCTCCGCTGCGCGACTTGCGCCAGAGCGGATTTCGCGCGCGCCTCGCTGACGGCCACTTGCTTGGGCGCGGTCAGCGCGGACTCGATGGAGGCATCGGCCTGGGCGATCCGCGCTTTGGCCTGCTCGACGGCGCTCTGCGCCACCACGATGTTCTGTTCGGCTTCGCGAACCGCCGCGTCTGCGCGCATCCAGCGTGGCCTGGGCCGCGGCCGCGGCCGAGACGGCGGTATCGTACTGCTGCCGGGGGATCTCGTCCTTGTCGACCAGCAGCTTGTAGCGCCGGACGTCGTCGCTGGCTTTGGTCAGGTTCGCCTCCGCTTCGCGCACCTGGGCGCGTGCGGATTCCAGGCGCGCCTGCGCGGCGGCGAGTTGGCGCTCGGCGCCGTTCAGACGCAGCTACCGCGTCGGCGCGGCCGGAATTCGCCGTCTTCAACTGGCTCGACGTGTTGGTGTTGGTGATGGGGATGTCGATGCGCGAGCTTTCGAGGGCCGCTTCGGCGTCGGCCAGGTCGGCTTCCGCTTTGGCGAGCGCGACTTCGTAGTCCTTGGGATCGATGCGGACCAGCACGTCGCCCGCTTTTACGATATTTCTCGTCCTCCGCCAGCACCTCCACGACGTTCCCGTTGATTCGCGCGCTGACCGCGTTGATGTGCCCGTCGACCTGCGCGTCGTCGGTGGTCTCGTAGGTGTTGAAGTACTTCCATAGGTAGTATCCGGCCACCGCCAGAACCGCGACGATTGCCAGCGTGATCAGAAATCGAGCCAGCTTCGGACCCCGCCGAGCACCCTTCGGTTTCGCCAGTTCAACCATCGCATTTCACCTCCATGAGTGCGTTGATGTTGGTCGCGTGCTTCCTTGAGGATAGGATATCGGCCTCGCGGCAGTCGGGGACCGGCGGTAATCGGACACGACTTGTCGCGGGCATTTTGTTGTCAGAAGGATTCGCTTGCTTACGCGCGCGGCTTGGAAGAGTCGTAACCGGTCGTTTGAGGCGGAGACGATTAAGAACTGCCGATCAGCACACCGGTGAGAAACACCAGTGCACCGCCTAAACCGACTTGCATTGCGGCTGACCACACCGGCGTCTCCATGTAGCGATGACGGATCCAGGAAATTACTGCGAGCTCGACGATTACCACGATTACTGCCGCGGCCATGGCGACGCGGAAATCGTGCACAAGAAACGGCAATGTGTGGCCGATGCCACCGAGAGCAGTCATTAATCCCGTGATCGCGCCGCGCATCCACGGATGTCCGCGGCCGGTCATGCTACCGTCGTCGGAGAGCGCTTCGGCGAATCCCATGCTGATGCCTGCGCCCAATGACGCCGCGAGCCCGACCACGAACGCGGCCCACGAACTGTGCGTGGCCAACGCCGCCGCGAACACGGGTGCGAGCGTCGACACCGACCCGTCCATCAATCCCGCCAGGCCCGGCTGCACAATCTGGAGCACGAACAATCGACGCCGTGCTTCGTCTTCGGCTTGCTTGGCGTCCGGCGGAAGCAGATTCTTCTCCAACTCCTCCGCGCGATTTTCGTGCGAATATTCTTCCTGCGCCAGATCGTCCAGCAATTGACGGATTCCGGCGTCGCTCGCCCGCGCGGCGGCTTTCAGATAGAATTGGCGGCTTTCCACCTCCATCGTGCTGGCTTGTTTGCGAACTTCTTCCAGTCGCAGCGGCCGGATCAGCCAGACCGGCTTGCGCTGCACGAAACCTTTGACATCCTGACGGCGAATCAGCGGGATGTGTTCGCCGAACTTCTGCCGGAACAGTTCGATTAATCTGCGCCGGTGACCCGATTCTTCTTCGCGCATTCCGTCGAACACGGCGGCCGAGGCGGCGAAGTTTTCGCGCAGACCCTCCGCGTAGTCGGCGTAGACGCGCTCGTCTTCCTCTTCCAGCGTAATCGCCAGCGCGAGCATTTCGCGCTCGGAGAGATCGTCAAAGTTCCGCATCTATACAGTTTGCGCGAAGCGGATTAGTGCTGCACGGTAATCACGGCGCCCGTTTGCGTGGTCGCTCCGTTGTAAGGTTCCATCCAGGTGCGAAGCTGCGGAACATTCGTTCATCTTACTGAAGACGCCGCATCGACGCTGGTGGGCGCGACGCTATTTTACGGAATCGATATGGACGGATTCGCCGGTCATGGTGCCAGTGATCGTCACTTTCTGGCCCTCGTGTCCTTTGACCACGGCCTGGTTGTCGATCGCGTACACTTTATCGCCGGATACGAAAACAGCCTTGCCGCCGCTTTTGGTGCAGCTCGCGGCACAGCGCTGATCGGCGGCGGTAGCGGCCGTGTGTTTGGCGCCGCACGCGTCGTCGGAAATTACACCGGTATACGTTTCGGCGAACGCGGCCGAAGCGAAAAGCGCCGTCAATAAGAAAATGTTTCTCATGCAACCCCCCGCTTGAAAGAATAGCAGGACCTACACAAATGCGGCGGCCAAGCCACTAGCGTTACGGCGGCTCATTGAGACGGTGTCCATTTTATTTCGCATTCAGGTCGTCACGGACGACGACCCCGCCTTTCATTACGAATTTGACCCGCTGCATCTCGGTGATGTCCTGCAACGGGTCGCCCGATACGGCGATCAGATCCGCAAACTTGCCCTTTTCGATGGAGCCCAGGCTGTCCTGCATGTGGATGATCTGCGCGTTCACCGTGGTCGCCATCCGCAGAGTGTAGACCGGCGTCGCGCCCCAACTGACGAAAATCGGGAACATTTCGCCCTGCACGCCATGGGAGCATTGGCAGGCGGAATTGAAAATCCTTCCCGGCGGCGGGGCCGCTCCGCTTCCGAATCCGAGCCTCACACCCGCGTCGAGCATTTTCTTCCAGGTTTCCCGCATCAGCCGCCAGCGGCTGTAGGGGCCCATTTAGCCAGATCGCCCGGCTCGTCCTGGCGTTGATCCAGGATCGTGGAAGTGATCGGCATATTTTTCTGAACGAACATCTTTATATCCGACTCGTCGGCCGCGACGGCATGCTGGATGTTGTCGACGCCCGCCTCAATCGCCCACTTGAGGCCGTCACCGCCATAAGTGTGGGTTGCCACCCACATGCCCCGCCGATGTGCTTCATCGACCGCTGCACGCAGTTCCTCCAGATTTGGCAACGCTTCGTTCACCATCTGTCCATCCGGCTTAAAGGAAAAACGGCCGGTGCTCATGATCTTCACGTGGTCGACTCCGTAATGAGCAAGTTCCCGCACGGCTTCGCGCATCCCTTGAGCTCCATTCGCGATCAGGGAAGGTTCGAATGGTTCAAACTCCAGCGGAAAGATGGCGTTTGCGGGACTGGTAATCTCGACCACCGGTCCAGCGGTGATCAGCCGAGGTCCGTGAATCAGGCCGGATTCGATGGCTTTTTTCAGCTCCACGTCGGCGTACCCGCCGCCATGCGAGCCCATGCAGACCTGGGTCGTAAAGCCGGCCCGCAGACTTTCGGTAGCGCTGTGCACTGCGACCAGCATCTGGTGCTGCAGCCCACCTGCCGCGTCGGTAAGGTGAACGTGGCCATCGATTAATCCCGGCAACACAGTTGCGCGGCTCAGGTCGATCACTTTGGCGCCCGCAGGAATCGAGACGCTTGCGGCCGGCCCGGCCGCGGTGATCCGGTCGTGTTGGATGAGAATGACCTGATTCCCTAGCAATTGGCCACTTTTTGGATCGAACATTTGGCCGGCTCGCACAGCGGTGGTCTGCGGAGCCTGCGAAAAAAGCTGGCCGGCAAAGCCCAGGATTCCGATCGCCGCTCTCCATAATTTCATCCGTGGCATTCGTCGAACCTCGATTCCACTGGCGTTTCGAGCGATTTCAGGAGTTTACACTATCACATCGGACCGATTGGGAAAGAATCCGCGGCCCGATTTCGCCTTAGGAAATTGTCTTAGATTCGTCGAGAGTTGAAACGCCCATCGGGGACGATGCACTTAACTTGCAACGGTCAAATCCATGATCCTGTACTCTGCCATTTCAGTGTTGGCGCTTGTGTTTCCCGGCTGGAGGGCCGACCAGCCCGATGGCCAGGCGACTCAGCCTCAGGCCCAAGCCCAGGCTCCGCCCCCTGCGCCGCCGATACCGGTCTGCAACGATTATCGGCTTCAATATGATTACCCGCTTCAGCCCAAACAGCGGGCCTGCATCTATGCCAGCAACCTGCTTAGCGTCTCGGCGGTGTTCGGCGCCGGATTGGGCGCCGGCTGGGCTCAAGTCTTCAAAACCGATCCGCCACAGTGGGGTCGGGGGCCTCAGGGATATGCCATCAGCTATGGGACTCGCTACGCCGCCGGTATGGCGAAAGCAACGGGGGAATATCTCGCGGCGTTCGCCTTCCACGAAGACCCTCGGCCTCGACATTCCGGTGCCACCAACGCGCTCGACCGGATTTTGTATGCAGCCGGGACTTTGTTCGTCGACAACCGTGGATGCCGGACGCTTCCGGCCACGCACACGGTGCTGGGGGCGCTGAGCAGCGGATTCTCGGGGATGGCGTTCTATCCCAACGGACAGAATACGGTCACCGATGCGTTGAAGCGATCGGCGATGTCGCTCGGAGGATCGGCGGCATACGCCGAATTCTTCGAATTCGAACCGGACGTGTTCCGGGTGCTCGGCAAATGGTTTTCACCGAAATTACCCAAGAAATGAGGCTGCCGGAATGAAGATTGCGTCCTTGCTGGCGCTATTTGCGTTGGCGGTAGTCGAAATCGCGTGCTATCCCGTGAAGGCGTATCACGAGGCGACGCCGGTGATGACGTTGCCTGGGAATCCCAACATCACGCTCGCCTACGTTGAGTTCGACGACAACGGCGAAATGTACGACCAGCATCTGTGCCAACTGAACGACCCGAAATGCACTGATCGCAAGACTATGATTCGTCCGGAACTGGAACAGACGATTGCAAGGATCCAAGACCTGGAACTGCATTCGGTGGGCGCGAACTACGTCCTGTTCATTCACGGCTGGAAAAACAATGCCGACAACACCAACAACGTCGCGGGCTTTCAGGTCTTCCTGCACCAGATTTACGACTACTATTCACACAGCGCGGCACCGGGAGATCCTCCGGCGCCGCTCATGGGGATTTACATCGGATGGCGCGGAGCTTCGGTTAAGGTCGGACAGGACCTTACTTACTGGTTCCGCTCGGACGCGACGTTGCGCGTCGCTGGACCTAATCTCGAGGAAGCCCTATATCGAATCATTCGCGCGGTGAAGGGCCCGCCGCCGAGTGCAGCCGCTCCCAACCCGACCACGACCGCGAAGTCCAACTTGATCTTCATTGGGCACTCCTTTGGGGGCAGGGTGCTCGAGAAAGTAATGACTTCATACTTTGAAAGCTCGCTGCTTGCCGTGGACGGCGATCATCCCGGTTGCCAGGCGACGTCCGCTCAGAAAACGATAGACAGCCGCTTTTTCCCCGATCTTACGGTGCTACTGAACGAGGCCGCGCCCGCCACCGACGCTAAACAGTTTCTCGAGTTCCTGAAGTGCCACCAGATCACGTACGATCGCACGTACCCCGGGTATCCGGATAAGCCGGATTTATCGAATCAACCCGAGGCTTCTCCGCTGTTTCTCTCGATCACGTCGGAGGGGGATGCCGCGACGTCCATCGCTCTTCCGATCGGTCAAACCGCGGAGCGATTTACGATGAAGACCCGGGACTACGGCGACGCAGCCGATCCACCCGAGATTCCAAATCAGAGTACCTATTTCACGCACAGCGCCGCGAACATTCCGGCTCTGCATAGTCATCAGGTCCGGCTGCATGGCTGCGCGGAAGGCGAAGTTGAGGTCCACCTCGGGTCCAGCAATCCCGCGCCGTATCACTTTTGCGAAGTCCCGACGGCTCCGATGCCGGGAATGCCCTATTGGAATCACAGCCCCTACTGGATCGCAAAAATTCCGGTGGCGATTGTGCCGGATCACAGCGATATCTTCCGGCCTCAACTGTTCAATTTTCTTCAATTTTTTCTTTCCAAAGAGTCGCTTCAAACGCCGAGAACTCGACCGCTGCAGAGGCTGAACATCAGATGAAACTGACACGTAGAGAAGCGCTGCTCATGCCGTTCGCCGCCGCGCTCCAGGCCAAATCTCACATTCCTCGCGAATACTCCGAGATTGGCCTGCCGGTTCAAGGCCCGGAGCACCATCGCGTCTTCTATACCAAGACGGACGGGCCGCCGGTCGTGATTCTCCATGAAATCACAGGACTTTCGCCGGCCGACCTGGACTTCGGATTACGCGTCGCCGCGGAGCATTTCACCGTGTACGTGCCGCTGATTTTCGGAGGACCCGCGCAGAATCGATTCGTCATCAATGGGCTGGAGAGCTGCGTAGGCGGCCAGATCGCCTGTTTCGCCAAGAACGGGAACAGCCATGCAATCAGCTGGCTGCGGCCGATGTGCCGCGAAATTTCCGCGCGTCATCAAGGCCATCCGGTCGGCGTGATCGGAATGTGCGAGACGGGCGGCTTTCCCATTGCCCTGCTGCGGGAGCCGTCGGTGCACGCGGCGATTTTGAGCCAGCCGGCGCTCCCCTTCGGCTCGTCAAAAGCGGCGCAGGACGCCTTGGGGATCAGTCAGGACGATCTCGCGTATGTGCGCGATCAACGTAAGGATGTTACCGTGATCGGGCTCCGCTTCGATGGGGATTGCATCTGCACCGCGGAACGATTCCGCTGGCTTAAGGCATTCTACGGCGAGCAATTTCAGCCCATCACGATTCCGTCCCACGGGCAGTCCATGACCGCGCATTCTCAACACGCGGTTCTCACGTTCAGTTACGATCCGACGGTTCCGGAACTGAAGCAGGCCTTCGAAACAGTGATCGCCGAACTGCGGAAGAAACTCACAGTCTGACCGGGCCGCGGCAGTTTGTTACGAATCCATAACGGCTGGGCGGGATGCAAGTTGGTTCGCGACATGCACTGCAATCAACATCCGTATGAAGACGCAGGTCCTGCAGGCGATCGGCGAAACCGAGCTGCAACGATCGAGTGCGGTGAACGCGGCCCTGGCGGCCAATGATCGATTAAAGTACTATTTCTCGCTCTTGCAGATCGCATCGGAGCATGCGGACCATCCGGATCCGAGTCCCGCCACCTTGCGGAAGGAACGCTTGGCCTGCGGTGTCGACGAACCCGGTTTTGACGACATGGCGGCGAACTCGTGCCGTCAGAACGGGCGCTACCGGCTGCCCGGCTGCGCCAGAACGCTAGCGCGAATGGCGCAAGACCTGCGCGTAATGGCGACGCCAGTTCTGGCCGGCAGAGGCGCTAAGTTCAGCGAGCGCATGGAGCGTCTTTTGGCGCAACTTCCCGTGCCGGAGAGCGATCTGATTCCAGCGAGTGCCGTGGATGCAATCACACGGGCCGGACAAGGCAAAACGGACAGCGTTCACCAGCTTGTGATGGATCTGCATAAGGTTCTCAACCGGATGCAGGCGGAGCTCGCCGAAGAAAGTTTGGACGGCGCCTTGGTTTATCGCATTCAGGACACGGACCGGCCGCTGATCACGGCGTTTATGGAAGGGCTGAATCGAACCGCGCCCTTGAAGTTCAAACATCCCGGCCTCGCCACCACGGCGACGCGCGTGGGTGACAAACTCGTCATCCAAAATGATCTCGGCACGACGGATGCGCACGTCATCGTGATCCATGTCGAGCGGATGCGCGTTCGCATCACTTACGCCGACATTCATGTCGAGCGAATCCGATTCTTTCAGGATATGCTCAAGCCGCACGCCATTGTCTGGGAGACGGATCAAACCAGGCAGTTGGAAGCTTCCGGCGACACTTTTCGGATCATCGCGGGCATTTTCAACGCGCAAACGCCCGCGGCGCTACTGGAGTATCTCAGCTTTCTTGGCTCGCGCCTGGTGTTCCTGATCGACTGGAATCGCGCCCGTAAGCAGTTGCGCGGCTTTCTGCGCGGAACCATTCGCGTCGAACTGCTGGCATGGGCGGCCCAGGAGGAGATTGGGCATCGCGGTTTTCTCGAAGCCGGCGGAGCGCGGCTGATCAACGAGGCGATTGAAGAAACCGCAGGCTCTTCGATGCACTTTGGCGACCGCTTATGCGATGTGTTAGGCGACGCGCCAGCCATGGAATTCGTACGCTTCGTGTTCCGTCAGGCGACGCAAGCCCTGCGTGAACATCCATCGCTCGGTCTGCTGCGGGATCGCATACGCGCGGAACTGCAAGTCCATTTCAGCAGCGAAGGAAAACGGCTGCTGCAACTGGCGAACGAACACGCGGGGATCGTGTTCGAGATTGCATCCCTGGTGCGGGACGCCATTCGGGGCGTGACTGGCCCGCAGAGCTACCGGAAACTGGCGAAGCGCGCACGCGCGTTCGAACATGACGCCGATCAACTGGTGATCGCGAGCCGCGATGCGGTCCGCCGGCGGCCCGAGTACAACGCGCTGTTCCGCATCGTCGAAACGGCGGACGATGCCGCCGACGGGCTTGAAGAAGTCGCGTTCCTGCTGGAGTTGCTGATGGACAGCAAGCCCGATGGCGAGGCATGGAACGCCCTGGGAACTCTTGCCGACATACTGACGGACGCGACCCAGGAGTGGATCAAGGCGCTAAGCCACGCCGTTCATGTCGACCGCGGACGCGGAGGCGCTGCACGGGAAGACGCCGGCGATTTCCTGACGGCCATCGATGCACTGGCAGGATTGGAACATCAGGCTGACGATGCCGAACGTGCTTTGACGTTCGCGGCGGTCCAGCATGCCCGGAATTTCCGGCAACTGCATGTCTACATCGCGATGGCGCACAGCCTGGAAGAGGCCGCGGATGCGCTGAAATGGGCCGGCCTCCTGGCGCGGGACTATCTGCTCGGCAAGGTATTGGCGGCCTGATGCGGAATCCCGCGGCCATCCCGTTTTATCCGATCGCGCCGGGGGCGCCCTTGCCCCCGGGCGGCGCTGAGGAAGTCGGAAACAAAGCTTGGAACCTGATGCGGATGGCGGCCGAGCATTTGACCGTCCCGGCCGGTTTCGTGCTGCCGACCAGCTGGTGCCGCCGATTTCGAAGTGGTGAAGACGGTGGTCTCGGCCAAGCGATCGAGAAAGGCATGGAGTGGCTGGAGAGCGCGAGCGGCCTCGGCTTCGGATCGGTCCGGCGTCCTCTCCTGGTCTCGGTCCGATCCGGCGCCGCGGTGTCGATGCCCGGCATGATGGAAACCGTCCTGGATGTCGGGCTGAACCGGGAGACGACGGAAGGATTGATCCGCTTGACCGGCAATCCCCGTCTGGCTTGGGACTGCTACCGGCGATTGGTGGAAGGTTATGCGGAAGTGGTGTGTCAGCTCGCCAGACAACCCTTTGACCAGTTGCTCGAAAAAGCATTGGCTAGCGCGGAGGCGGAAACGGCGCGTCAACTCGACTTCCGAAGCTTGCGCCAGTTGGTGGGAGAGATGATCAGCCAGTTCGCGGATCTCGCGGGCACGCCGTTTCCACAGAATCCGCGCGACCAGTTGAAACGGGCGGTTCTTGCGATCTTACGCTCGTGGGACTCGCCCAAAGCCGTCGCGTACCGCAAACTGAACCAGATCGACGATGAGGCAGGCACGGCGGTGACGGTTCAAACCATGGTATTCGGCAACGCCGGTGGAGGATCGGGATCGGGCGTTGCGTTTACGCGCAGTCCGGTCACCGGTGATCCCGAACTGTACCTGGATTTTCAGTTCAACGCGCAGGGAGAAGACGTGGTTGCAGGCCGCCAGGTGCTGGAGGATCAGGACAAGCTTCGCACCAGGCTGCCGGAAACCTGGGCGCAATTGCAATCGACCGGAAAAGCCCTCGAATCGATTTTTCGCGACGTCCAGGATTTCGAATTCACGCTCCAGAACGGGACTCTATATCTGTTGCAATCCCGCAGCGCCAAACGAACCCAGTGGGCTGCGCTGCGAATTGTGGTCGATCTGGTCGAGGAAGGATTACTCCAGCCAGCCGAGGCTCTTTCGCTCCTAGCGGGGATCGATCTGGCTTCTGTGGCGCGGACCCGCTTGGCTTCTCCCGGATCGCAACGGCTGGCGCAGGCCAAGATCGGAGGCATTGGGGTCGCTGCGGGAGCAATCGCGCTGGACGCTGAAGCGGCTGAGCGAATGACGAAGGCGGGTCACTCCGCAATTCTGGTCCGGCGCGAAACATCCACGGCCGACATTGCCGGCATCGCGGCTGTGCAGGGTATCCTGACCGCATCCGGCGGGCGCACGTCGCATGCCGCTGTAGTCGCCCGGCAACTCGGTAAAGTATGCCTGGTGGGATGTACCGATTTACAGATCGATCCGGATCGGCGAACCTGCACCATCGGCGGGCGAAGCCTGAACGAAGGCGATTCGATATCGCTCGACGGCAACGATGGCAGCATTTATGCAGGAGCGCTCGCCGTAATTGAAGAGCGGCCCGAGCGGGAGCTCGCCAAGATTGCAAGCTGGGGCCGTGGCGCGAAAGAAAAGAAAAAGGCTTCCAGCGGGCGCCGATTGCACTCGGTCAAAGCCGTTGGCGTGTCAGGAACTTAGGCGGTCGCCGATTTTTCGGCTACTTCCGCCGAATGAACCTCCGCGCGATGCCGGTTGAGTCTGGAAGTGATGTGTGCCTGGCGCTTCCTGCTGACCAGGACCGCCTGATCCAGCTTGTCCTGAACGCCGGGCTGAGAAAGCCATTGGGATCGTTGTTTTAGAGTTGCGGAGGCCTCCGCTTCGCATTCATTACTGTGTTCACGACTTAGGGCCGCACAGAGAGGGCAGTGCATAGACTTGAACCTCGACTTTACATTGTATCCGGTCCTCAATGTGAAAGAGCAAGTGAATGACCGCTATTGGTTCTGGTACCGGTGGACCGGCAGGGGCATCGGCGAATCGGCGCCTTTTACACTGCGCCAGATGATCTCGTTCAGGAGGAACGGCGGGTTGCGGTCGACGTCGTCGAAATCCATTTTTTTCGATTCCTTCGCGCCCCAGGCCCGTTGCGTGTTCTTCGCGTTCAAATCGACGTGCGCATCTAGTATTATGTCCCATAAGTAGTTGACATAAGATCAAGCCAGTCTTATGCTGGGGAATGTCCATCGGTCGCCCCAAAACCGCGCTTGTTCTGAGCGAGGACGAGCGGATTCAGGTGTCGAGTCTGACGAAATCACGCACGCTGCCCCACGCCATTGTGGCCCGCGCAAAAGTTGTGCTCTGGGCGGCGGAAGGCGCCAGTAACACAGAGATCGCAAACCGTCTCCAGTGGACCAACGCCACCGTTGGGAAGTGGCGACGCCGGTTTATCGAGCGGCGCCTGCCAGGATTGTACGATGAACTGCGCCCAGGCCGTCCGCGTTCCATCGAAGACGAGCAGGTTGCGGCGTTGTTGAAACGAACTCTGTCGCGGAAGCCCAAGGCCGGAACCCATTGGACCGTTCGGGAAGCGGCCCAGGAGAGCGGGATTTCTAAGTCCACCGTTCATCGTCTTTTTCAAGCTTTTGCCGTTCAGCCCCATCGCACGCGCACTTTCAAGCTCTCCACCGATCCGTTTTTCATCGAGAAGGTGCGCGATATCGTGGGGCTCTATCTCAACCCGCCCGATCACGCGCTGGTGCTCTGTGTTGACGAAAAGAGCCAGATTCAGGCGCTGAATCGAACGCAACCGGTCCTGCCGATGGGACTCGGCTATGTGGAGGGCGTCACCCACGACTACGTCCGCCACGGGACGACCACTTTGTTTGCCGCGCTGGATATCGCCACTGGGACCGTTTTCACCGAATGCAAACCGCGACACCGGCATCAGGAGTTTCTTGCCTTTCTGCGCCGCCTCGGCGACTGCATCCCGCCAGAACTGGACGTTCATCTGATCGTCGACAATTACGCTACCCACAAGCATCCGAAAGTACGAACGTGGCTGGCGCAGCGGCCCCGCTATCAGATTCACTACACGCCGACCTACTCATCATGGTTGAATCAGGTGGAACGCTGGTTTGCGCTGATCACCCAGCGGGCGATTCGCCGAGGCTCATTTCGAAGCGTGAAGGAATTGGTGGACAAGATCGACTCTTTCGTCCAGCACTACAACCGCTCGCGGCGGCCTTTCGTCTGGACCGCAACGGCCGATTCCATTCTCGGCAAAATCGCCCGCCTTTGTTCACGTATTTCCGGGACACGACACTAGTGGCCCGTCTCCGAGTAACTATTAGCATTGGGCCGGCGCCTTAGAAGTATGCCCTTTGGTGCCGAGCCTTTGACGTTGATCGAAGATGAGCGGCGAGAACTCCAGCAGATGACGCAATCGCGGATGCTCCCGGCGGGCGATGTTCTCAGAGCGCGCATGATTCTGCTGCTCGCCGATGGCGTTCCCTATCAGAAGATCCAGGAGCTTTTGGACACCACGGCTCCTACGATTGCGCGGTGGAAGGAACGGTTTCGGCAACGTCGCATCGCTGGGCTGATGGAGGAACGACATCCCGGACAGAAGCCCTCGGTGAGGACGCCGAAACTGCAGGCCAAGGTACTGGCCGCGATCCAAGAAGGACCGAAAGACGGTTCCACACACTGGTCGTGTCGAAAACTGGCGAGCCGCTTCCGCGTCAGTAAAGATACCATTCAGCGGATTCTGGCCCAAGCCGATGTGCGTCCCCATCGACTGGAACGTTATATGGCCAGTGACGATCCGGATTTTGAGACCAAGGCGGCCGACGTGATTGGACTGTACTTGACTCCGCCGCAGCATGCGGCTGTGTTTTGCGTGGATGAAAAAACCGCCATTCAGGCCCTGGATCGTCTCGACCCGGTGCTTCCGCTGTCGCCCGGACGGCTGGAACGGCACGGCTTCGAGTATCGGCGCAATGGCACCTTGTCGCTGTACGCGGCGCTGGATGTAAAGACCGGCAAGGTGCAGGGCAAGACTGCCGAGCGGCACACCAGCGCGGAGTTCGTCGGATTCTTGGAACAAGTCGTCTCCGGCTGCAAGCCGGGCCAGGAGATTCACATCATTCTGGATAATCTGTCCGCACACAAGACCAACCAGGTCGAAGCATTCCTGGAGCGAAACGCCAACGTGAAGCTGCATTTCACCCCCACCTATTCTTCCTGGCTCAATCAGGTCGAGATCTGGTTCGCAAGGCTGGAGCGTGAAGTCATCGCTCGCGGCATTTTCACTTCGGTCCGCGATCTGGCACGAAAGCTCCTCCGCTACATTCGCGCCTACTCGAAAACTGCCCGTCCCTTCAAATGGAAATACAACGATGTTCGCCGTAGAATCCAGCCATGCTAACGAACTCGCTGCGACAGGCCACTAGGTGATTAAACGGTGTCAGGTCCGGATTAGCGCCGAAGGTCATATACATCGGCGTTGCCGCGGCATCGTACTGGCTCATCGGCGGCAGGCCGAGCAGCAGTTCCATGGTGCGAAGCATCGAACTGGTGCTGTAGAGCGTACTGTCGACCTTTTCGCGCCGCACGTACGGGCTGATGACCAGACCAGCCGTGCGATGAGCATCGACGTGGTCCGGGCCGTCCTGCGCGTCGTCTTCGATGATGAAAATTGCCGTCTCTGGCCAATACTTGCTGTGGCTGATTCGCTCGACGATCATACCCACCGCGAGATCGTTGCTTGCCACCATCGCGACCGGCGTGAAGCTGCCGGGCCGTGTGCCGTTGGTGTGATTCTCGGACAGCGCCATCACCATGAAATTCGGCAGGCGTTTGTTGGGATCGGGATTGTCGTAATTTTTTTCGTACTGATCGAACTCGCGAATGAACTCGGCGGCGTTTTCGGTGTCGCGGGCCGCAGGGAACCGTTTGTAATGAGGTGCGACGTGGCCCGCCAGTCCAGGAGCGTTGGGTGACGCCTCATACGGCGTGCCGTCGCTGACGCGGGTGGCATATTCTCCATAGCTTCGATACGTAAGTCCTTTGCGCCTGGCGACATCCCAGATGTTTCCGGCGCTCGGTTGATACGCATAGTTGCGGTCGGAACTGCTCATGCCGCCATAGGTGACGGGCCACTGCTTTTCGTTGGCGTCGGTGGCGTACGCGGCATTCGACCAGGAATGCCCATCCTCGCTCACTTCACCGTCGCAATAGAGATTGTCGAGCAGAACATACTGATCGGCCAACGCGTGCTGATTGGGCGTCACTTTGCGCCCGAAAATCGTCAGCCGCGGATCGCCGTTGCCGCGTTGCATGTCGCCGAACACCTGATCGTAGGTGCGATTTTCTTTGATGATGTAAAGGATGTGCTTGATCGGGGATGCCGCGCCGACGCTGGAGGGAACGATGGTCGGTTCCGTGGGCTCCTTGGCCTGTGCGAGTTGTGAATCGTTATAGGGCGTGTTTTCGATCACCTTCTTGGTGAGGGCCTTGAGCTCTGCGCGAAGACTGGCGACGTTGACGATCTCGACGCTGCCCCGTTGCAGGCTCTTGATGCTGCCGTTGCCTTCGGGTCCAGGCGGAAGAGGGCTCTCGGGACCGCGCAAATTCGAGTACGATCCGCTGCCTTTGCTGTTGCCTATGTAAAGCTTCTGTTGCTTGGGAAGGAAGGCTAATGCAGACGGATACCAGCCGCTGGGGATAAATCCCGCGACTTCATTCTTGCCGCGACCCGCAACATGCACCACGGCGATATCGTTGTTATCGGCGTTGGCGACGTAAAGGAGTCCATTGGCGCGATCGAGCGCGAGAGCGTTGGGGTAGAACCCTCGGGCGCGTGCGGGTGAAGCGTGGTCGAAATTTTCTCAATCGCCGAACGTGTTTTTGTGTCGACCACGACCACGCTGTTGTCGTTTGAGCAGGCCACATACAGCAGGCCGTCCGTGGAAAGAACCATCTGGTTCGGGTTATCCCCCACCGGGATGCTGGCGATCACTTTCATAGCCGAAGTGTCGATCACACTGACCGACTTGCTCGCTAGATTCGAGACGTAGAGCGTCTTTCCGTCTTCGCTGACGGCAAGATCGTAAGGGATCATTTCTACGGGAATCCGCCCGAGCAGCTTGCCGCTGGTGGAATCGAACGCGACGATGTTTCCCGTTCCGAAACCGGTGCCGCGATTGGCGGCGTACAAAACATTCTTTTTCGGATGATGCGCGACGCCGGACCAGAACAGCTGGCTCGTGTCGACGGTCTCTTCCAATTGCGCGGCCGGTTCGTTCGAAAGACGGCCGTTCGCGTAATCGAAAACATAGATCGGCGCACGGGTGGATGGCCCCTTCGTGGCGTTCGCATTGCCTCCGGAAACGAAGAGGCGTTTCCCGTCGGGACTCCAGGCGAGGCCGTACCACGCCGACTTCAGCGGAATTCGCTGTACGATTTCTTCGGTCCTTGTATCCACCACGACCAGTCCATGCGGATTGTAGCCGGCATGCATCGCGATGACTGCGAGTCCGTCAGGCGCCGCGGTCGCATTCAGAACCATATCGTTGGTTTCGAGAGATTTTCCGAGCGGCGTCAGCCTCCAGCCGTTTGGAAGCGAATAACCGCCGGGAATCGCTTGGGGAGTTTGCGCCGCGAGAACGCCGGCAAAAATGACGAGAGTTCTGAGGTGTCGCATGGGATGTCCAAGAATAACGAAAGTGAGTGAGGGTGGCGTCACAGAAATATTTCGATTCGATGACGCGAACCGGCTATGCCCGATGATATTCGTAAAACGACGCTAATCCCTCGCGGCCCATGTATCTGCTCAACAAGCGGCGGTCCGCTTTCATCAAATCCACGAAAATGAGTCCGTCAACCGCGTTTGAAAACTGCGGATCCAGGTTGAAATCGAGGACCACACCGCCCATGTTAAGGTACTGGCGAAGCAGAACCGGAACTCCTTTTTTATCGGGTTCCAGATCCGCGATCAACGCGGAAAGCTCCCCGACGTCCCTGGCGAGCGACCCCATCGCGTTGCGATCGCAACCCGGCAGGGAAGGGGATTGAAAGCGCTGCTTCGGGCGAACCTTCCAGCCGAGCCCCGGATCGCGATGCGCTTTGAAGTATTCGACCATCACCGCGCGTGAGATCGCATGATAATCGTTGCTGATGCTGACGGGGCCGAATAGAGTCCGGTAGCGCGGATTTTTCACCACGAACTGGCTGATGCCCTTCCATAAAAGCAGCAAGGGGAGATAGTCGCGCTGATACTCCGGGCGCACGAAAGATCGTCCAAGCTCCAGCGCCGGGCCTAGTCTCTCAAGGAATTTCGGTTCGAATCTAAACAAAGTACTGGTGTAGAGCCCGCGCGGGCCGCGCTTCGCGAGAATCGTATCGGCCAGCCCGATTCGATACGCGCCGACGACTTCGCTGCGCTCGGGGTTCCACACGAACAAATGCCGGTACCATTCGTCAAATCGATCCAGGTCTCGCGTTCGTTCCGTACCTTCGCCGACCGCGCGAAATGCAACTTCGCGGAGGCGCCCGATTTCGAGCAGCGTGTGCGGGATCTGGTGGGCTGCGCCCACGAAGACTTGGAGCGAATCGGTGCTTACCAGTGCGGGCAGCGAAGCAACTTCGTCGCGGAGACGGGCTGGGTCCGTTGGCGCCGCGATCGGCTTGCGGTTTTGCGGCCGAGGCTGCGTCTTCCGGGTCTGCAACAGCTCCGTTCGCATTCGGAGGTAAGCCGTCAACTGATGGTTCGAGAAACGCGATTGGGTCCCCGGCGGAATCGGTGCGCCGACCGAAATACGAATCGTTCGGCCGCTCTTATGTAGAAGCTCCCGAGGCAGCAACGCCGTGCGCAGGCTCGGATGAACCAGTCCAGCGAGATGGAAGGCTGTGCTGTTCGTACCGTGAAAATAAATCGGAACCACGGTGGCGGAGGTGAGGCGGACCACGCGGCCGATCGAATCGTTCCACGCCGGATCGGCAATGCGAAGGTCCGGAAAGCGCATGGACGAAACTTCGCCTGCCGGAAACACGATCAGAAGTCCGCCCTGCTTTAGCCATTCGACAGCCGCGCGCACTCCCTTCCAATTCGATTTGGTAGCGTCTCGCCCGCCAAATGGATTTACCGGAATCAGATAGTCGCGCACTACGTCAATCTCGCCCAGAAGCGAGTTGGCCAAAAACCGCACGTCTTTCCGGATTCTCAACAACTGGGACGCAAGCACCGGCGCCTCGGCCAAGCCGAACGGGTGATTACAAACGGCGACCACCGGTCCATGCGCAGGGATCCGCGCGAGTTCCTCTGGTGCGTACTGATAGGTAATGTTGAGGCGTTCCAGGACACTCTCAAAAAATGACTGCTCGTCGGGTTGCTGAGCCGCTCCGGCATAAACCGTGTTAAGCCGGTCGAGTGAGAGCAGTTTCTCCGCCACGCTTCCGATTCCGTAGAACGGAGTCGAAGCCAGCAGCCTCTCGCCGAGTTCCGTGCTCGGGCGAAGGTCCGGCCAGAGTGGAAACGGTTCCCTTACGCGTTGGTTCACTGCCCATAACATAAGAGGAAAACCGTTAACGCTTGATTTCGATCTCTAAACAATTTTATGAACTAACGTTTCAGCGGCGGCCATCGCCGCGAGTTTGATACGATCGGATGGCTCTAGAATTGGAGATCGACCTATGGAAAAATTTACTCAGGATTTCAAGGCCGGCAGGATCACCCGCCGGCAGCTTCTTGCGCTCGCCGCGGCGTTGCCGGTCGCGGCCGCAAAGGACGAAGCCCCGTTGCAACTCAAGGCGACCTGGGTAAATCATTATGTCTATGTCGCGCCCGACCTCATGAAGACCAGCGACTGGTATCACGAAGTCTTCGGCATGCAGATCGATCACCGGACCGCGAAGGAAGCCCACTTGTGGTACAGCGATGCGGGCGGCGATACCTGCATGATCATGCGCCAAGCGCCAGCCGGGGCTACGCAAGCCAAGATCATTAACTTCGCCTTCACCATCGATCGGTGGGACAAGAAAGCCGTGGAAGCGGAATTGAAGCGCCGCGGCCTAAACCCCGTATCCGATACCGACAAGTGTTTCCGGTTTAAGGATCTGGAGGGTTTCGATATTGCCGTGTGTGCCAAAAACTACATGAAGCGCCCGACTCCCTCGACGGAAGCGCCGAAGGTTTGGAAAGCGATTAGCGCAAATCACGTGGTCGAAAATTCCGCCGATTACCCCAAATTGCGCGATTGGTACAAGGACCTGCTGGATCTACGAATCTCTCACGACTCCGGCCGGGACGTCTACATGTGGTTAGGCGATTCGGTCTGGATTCCCACGGCGAGCCGCGCCGGAGGAAAAACCTCGGCCGAACTCGGTACGCTCGATCACGTGGCCTATAGCATCGCCGATTACAATAATGACGCGGTCAAGGTCCAGCTCGACCGGCTGCAAATGAAGCCGCAGCAAGATACTCCGCTCAGTTTCAACTGCCGCGATGTAAACGATTTCAAGACCCAGGTCTGCGACAAGCAACTGGTGATCGAAGCTGAGAAAAGGCCGCCTAATCCAGGGCGCGGTCGTGGAAAATCCGGACCCGACGGAGCGCCAGACCAGGGCAAAGGACGCCGCTAGATCTAGTTTCTACTCAATACCGCCGCCTCGTGTTTTTGGACCCGGAGAATGAAGAGTGTTTTCACAAGACGCTGCCCGGCTATCCAGATAGGATTGCGGAGTGGACGGCAAACGATCAAGAGGGAACGCGGACTGATCCATACCTGGGACCAGAGATAGTAAGTGATTTCTTGCGGAATCTGTGGAGAGTTCAGCGTTGTCGAAATGACGTCGAAAGCGAGCTCGGCGCGGCAGGACCTCGGGCGGCAGTCGTGTCAACTGCGTCGCGCGTCTGGCGAATCGACGTCATCAGGGAACTCTTCGAAATGCGCCGGATGATGGGGTCGATCGCCCAGCGGAGTGACGCTGGAATATCGCGGCTCAATCCGAGCGCCTCCACTTCGGCGTAGACTCCCCCGTCGCGTTCTTCGTAGCGGGTAATGCTGTAAAGCCGCCAGATAAATCCATCGCCCGAATCAACGGGAAGCTGGTGCTCGCCAGGCTCGCCATAGTCGTCGATCTGCTGCATGCGTGTGCTCCAGGTGATGCTGTACCACCGGTGCGCGTCCACCCGGACCGCCTTCGATTCGAATTCACCCTCGATGGCGTTATGCTGAAAAACCGCATGGTCCGCCAGGGTCATGGAGTATCGGTCCGTTCCGCGGGAGCCGATCGTTTGTGCCGAAATTACTCCAGGATGAAAGATGTCCTTGTAATGGGCGTAGTCTCCCGTAACCCGGAACACATCCTGAATCTTCGCGTTGGGATAATACGCGGCGCCCCCCCAATCGTGGATCAGTCCGCCCGGGACGCGTTTCGGAGTGTGCGGACCAACCGGATAGATCAGAATTTGTCCGTTGCGGACCTGCGCCGCGCGTTCGGGAGATTCGTCGATCCACAAGAAGCAGCCACCCGGTTGAAGACGCTCCTGAAGGCGCGAGTTTGCGGTTTGAACATACTGATCCCATGCCTCTAATGTTGATGGCTTGAGATCCGCGGCGGCCGCACTCAGCGCCAGAAGCGCGAACCATGCGGTTAACGTTGCCCTTTTATCAGCCCATCTCGTCAATGTCACACTAGGGCGGCTTGCATTTAAGAAACCATCGCTAAGAGACTGAAATGGTTACTGTAATTCGAGGCGTTGCGCCCGGAGTTGCCGGTCGGCAGAGTGCAGTTTTTGTCGTTCCGGGCTTTAATAACTGATTTCGCCGATTCGTTCAAGCACCCGTTCGAGCGCCACGATGCGACGCCGTTGGATCGCGCTTTGGCCCGTGAGATTTTCCGCCTCCGTCTCGAGTTCCCGAAGATCGGGCTCATGGCGTTCGAGTATCGGTTGGACGAAGCGGGTGTCTACGTACAGGCGGATCTTGACGTCGCCGGTGCGCGGCTTGTATGTGGCGCTGGCGAGGTCCGGCGGGACGGCGACCGACGTTTTCGCCTTGCCGTCCAGAATTTCAAGCGTCGCGCCGCTCCCGATTAAAGCACGGCTCCAGGTAATCCGCAGGTAACCCGAATCTTCCCGGACCTCCAACCCCGTCTGCGGGGAGCGGTTGGAACTGGCCCAGACCGGAAGCGAATCTGCCACGACAAAAGTGAGTGCGCAAGCCATAGCCGCACCCCAAGCCCACCTCTCTATACCTCCCATCTCGGTCATAAATTTGTCTCCGCACAATTGTTGACAACGCCCAAATGAGGCAGCCCGGTCTGCGAAAAGAACAACCTCCGCACCTCTGCACTTCGATTCAGCACCCGCAGACTGGGAGCGGCCCAATGAAACTCTTCTGAGGAGACGCTGGGGAAGAGAATTCATTTCCGCTTTAGATTCGATCGCGAAGGGGTACCGGCGGTACTCTCGGTTCCAGCCCGCTTGACGATCGCGATTAAGGCATCTGGGCAGCAGGACTACGGAGGCTCTCGCAGCGGTCCCGGAGCCAGTCGATAAGCTACTTCGCGCGATCTTAGAGATGCGGGCGTCGCGCTTCAACGCCGGACCCCATCATCGGATGAAAGTGCATGAACGGATGGCCTGAAATAATCGATGCCGGAGTAGAAAGCCGCGAGGAAATTCCACGATTCATGCTCCGGAACCGAAGGCTTACGAGGCGGTCAGTTCGCCGAGCATGGTGGGAATCAGCTCGGAGACAGTGGGGTGAATGTGCACGGCCCGCTGGATCAGCGTATAAGGAGCCTTCGCATACATCACGTCGAGGATGGAATGAATGGCTTCGTCGCCGCCGGTTCCTAAAATCGCCGCCCCGAGGATGCTCTTGTTATCCGCGTCGATCACGACTTTCATGAAGCCCTGGGCCTCGCCTTTTTCAATGGCGCGTCCCACCCGAGACATGGGGCGTTTTCCGATCAGAAGACGTTTACCGGATTTCTTGGCTTCCGCCTCGGTCATCCCGGCCCTTCCCAGCGGCGGATCGATGTACAGCGCGTATGCGGTAATGCGGTCCGACACTCGCCGTCGATCGCCGTCGAGCAGGTTGGCCGCGACGATTTCAAAGTCGTTGTACGAAGTGTGCGTGAAGCCGCCTTTCCCGTTGCAATCGCCGAGCGCCCAGATGCCGTCGACATTGGTTCGAAGCTCATCGTCCACGGTGATGTTGCCGCGTTGATCCTGCTCGACGCCGGCTTTGTCGAGGCCGAGATCGTCGGTGTTGGGACGGCGGCCGGTAGCGATCAGGACGTGGGATCCGGTAACCGAGCGCTCCGTGCCGGAACAATCGAGGCTTGCCGAGATCCCGTCGGCAGCCTTCGAGAACCCGATGCATTTCGCGTTGAGTTCGATGCGAACTCCCTCCCCTACGAGGATGTCCTGAATCTCGGCCGAAATATCCGCGTCCTCATGCCAAGCCAGTCGAGACGACATTTCAATGACGGTCACTTCGCTTCCGAAGCGGCGGTACATCTGGGCAAACTCGAGGCCCACGTAGTTGCCTCCCACGATCAGCAGGTGGGGAGGAACAAAATCGACGTGCATTATGGACGAATTGGTCCAGTAGTCGATCTGATCGATTCCCGGAAGAGGCGGAGTGCGAGCTCGGCCGCCGACGTTGATAAAAATCTTGGGAGCCGAAAGAACGGTTTCTCCTATGCTGACCTCGGTCGGCGACTGAAACCGCGCGTGTCCCTGGTATACGGTGCAGTTCGCCAGGCTTCTGAGCGACGCTTCGACGCCGGTTCTCGATTTTCCGGAGATGGCGTCTTTTCGCGCCTTAACTTGTTTCATGTCGACCGCAATCGGGCCGGCATCCACTCCAAACTCGTTCGCACGTCTTGTCATCTGCGCCGCGTAAGCGCTCGCGATCATGGTCTTGGTGGGAATGCATCCGGTGTTCACGCAAGTTCCGCCGAACAAGCCACGTTCGACGATGGCGACCTTCATCCCCGCGCCAGCGAGCCGGCGGGCTAGCGACGGGCCTGCTTGCCCCGTACCGATGATGATTGCGTCGTAGGAAATTGCCATCCGAAGACAATTTTCTCAGGTATTCAGGAGGGAAGTGTTTCTAAGTTACTTGACTTCCACCAACTCGATGGCTTCCCGGCTGGGACCTTCAATCATAATCGCGCGCGTATCGCCGAGCCTATATTCGCTCTGCAAGAACCTGACGTTTTCTCTTCGAAGCTTGGCGATCCACGCCTCCAGATTCTGAACACTCAGGGCAAAGTGATCCGCCAGATGCCCGCGCGTCGGCGCCAGAGGGGAGTCTCCCTGATTCATATACCAATTCAAAGCCACATCGTCGAAGGCGACACCCGCTTGCGGCACGCGATACATGCCTTCCTTTTCGAGCGCGGGCCAACTGCGCTCTGCGCCCCGCGCCTGCTTGCAATCGGCGTCGGTGTGCTGCGGCCCACGTCCGCCTTCCGGGACGTTCAAGTGCTTCCGGTACCAAAGCTGCGCGCAGAACGGATCGTCCTGATACATGTGGACGTGGTTGAAGCGTTCGGACGGCTGGTTGCCCAGGTATTCGATAATCGCGCCGTCGGGACCCGAGACGTAGCTGAATCCAGCGCCGCCTTTAGGCTGGATTCCCTGGGCTTTGGCCGCGGCGATCTGTGATTGGGTCCGCCCCAAGGCCCCGCCTGGTCCGCCCGCGCCCGGCCAGGTGTCGCTGTTCACGTAAACGAAGCCATCGCCGTCGCCGGTGTAGAGAGGCAGAACCCGCGTGCCGATTTCCTGAAACCGATGCAGACTTGTGCGCTCATCGGTGACATGCCAGCCAAAGTGCCAGATCGCGGTTTGCGGATTTAACGCCGGCGGCGAGTTGACCTTCGTAAAAAGAATGTAGACCTTTCCGGCTTTCAGCGCAGGTATGCCGCCCCAGGTCGACTTGGCTGTGCTTGGAAAATTCTTTACGTAAAAATCTATCGCGGCGCCGGGGTCGGTTGAGTTGAGGTGCAGATGGTGGAAGCCAGGAGTCGAGAGACTTTCTGCGTCTTGAGCCCAGCCTGAGCACACCAACGTCACTCCGACCATCGCTGCCAGAATCAGAGGATTCATAGTCATAGGCAGGCGTCATTGTATCATCCCCGGGATGTAGCGCCGAACCGAAAAGTAACCTCGCTTCGATACCTCCCATTTAATGCCTTATATATAAGCAGCTTATGTAGCTCACTCGTTCTAATGTAACGTCACATGAATTCTATAGCTGTAACGTCACATAACGAAGCTGTAAATATGTAACGCAACACAATAAATGCCTTACTTTTTTTCCGTGTTGTTGCGGATTTTCTGAAACAGAATACCTCAAGTCCACTCTATTTTTCGTAGGTCAAGCCTTAGACGCTTGGGGCTCGCAAAGTCGGAGATGAAAATTTCTAAAGCTGAGAGTTGCGGCGTTTGTCAAGCCTGGCCAATCGACACAAGGGCATCGGGGAGTCTCGATGGTATGGAGGAACACACTATGGAAGTATTAAATTTTTCTGGGGCTAATCTACCTCGAGTAGTTTCAGCCTCAGCGTCAATCACTCGAAAACCCCGCGGGAAAACCGACGCTGAATGCGCGGATCTGCTGCCGGTGCTTGCGATTCTGATGTTGTTGCCGATTCCTTCGATGGCAGCAACTCTATTGCAAAACGGGAGCAGCCTGGTTTTTACGGGCGACGCGACCGTCAGCGCAATTTCGCTGATATGGTCCTGCAACCAACCGGGGGACACTTCGTGCGCAACCGGGACCGGCGACTTTTCGGTTGGTAGTTCCACCGATACTTTCGCCCCCTACAACGGTACGTTCGGCCGAATCATGAATATCACAGAAGCCGGACAACCGATTCAGGATACGCCGTTCGCTACGTTGGCCGATTTCATCACATTCTTGGCAAACACCAACATCACGCTCGATTTGACGGAGATTCCGGAAGGAACGGACACTCCATCGGCCACTTGCGCGGGATCGAACCATTGCACCCCCACCAGTCCGGCGTACGCGAATGCCAACAACCTGGGGGGGTTGTCGGCTTTCAATCTCGATTACAACACTACTTCCAATACAACCACAGCCTCGTTTTCTTTTCTGGGAGTAGTGCACGACAACGTGGCAGGGGATAGCCCCAGCACCGCTCCGTTCATCGGCAGCTTCGCGGAACCGATCGTCGGCATGAACCCGCAGCAAGTACTTGCGGCGCTCGAGTCCGGCGGCACGCTAACTAATGGCTATGGAGAGAATGGCACGCTCACGATTCAAACGACGATGACTCCCGAGCCGATGAGCTTGTCGTTGATGGGCTTCGGGCTGGTTGCCGTCGGACTGATTGGTCGTCGTCGGCGTAACTCGAAAGGTTAAGAATCCGAAGGCGGCGCGTCCGCCCGACGATCATGCTTGGCACCTGATACCGGGGATTCCGGAGGGCGAATTTCGCCCAAACGGGGTCCCCTTTTTTTATGCGGGCGTGCACGCCAGGCGTGCGGGAGCTGCCGCGTGCCTGAACGACTCCGAACCGTCCCTTAACGCGCCCCGAGCGCACTCTGATCCTTCGCCGCACTCGGCGGAAATCACGGGTATGTCGCGCAACGCGGCGCAACACTCCCGGATCCATCCGGCATAACGCGGGTTTGGCGAGGTGGAATCGAAGCGAAGCAACTCCATGTCGCACCCGTAGTGCGGATCGTAATAGGGAGGAATTTCAACGCCTCTGAACCTCAGCGGCGCTCCGCCAATCCGCTTCAGGATGGACGACGAGCCATGGCGCGTGGTCGCGGTGCTCACGCCGTACGCTCCGCCCATCAGTTGGGATAGCGCATAGACGCTAATCAACGTTTTGGTTGCTTGCGTCGTGTGGCGGAGTTTCTCGCTGATTGCCCATCCGCCCAATTCCACGTAGGAAAAGCCTCGCCGTCGGGCGATTTCCAACTCTGCTTCAATTCCGGAACGGACGGCCGAGCCCAGCACTTTGGACCGCGCGACCGTCGAACGCGACACCGCCAGGTCGGAAAATGCGGCGCCGGGGCTGTGCGCGTTATATCTGATGCACGCCGTGACGCGAGTTTGTTCGTCGATCGTCAACAGGTGCCAGCTCGCGTCATCGGCCGGTTGCACATGGCGCCCGTCATCGGTCAGATCGCTGGAATGGATGGCTCCATCGCCGACGTAAATTCTACCTCTCAGCCGCTGCGCCTCTGCCAGGAACTCTTGGTGGACCGACGCGTCTCCGATCACTTGTCGAGCCAGCCTCCGGTGACACCGGGGGGGTGCAAGTAGAACAAATGCCTTCATGCCATCTCGGCCCACTAAATTCAAATGGAACCTCTCAGTCAATAGGACTATCGCCCGTTCAGCGATTTTCTAAAATCAGGTGAATGCCTCGGTCTGTAGGTCTAAAGTTCCCACCGAGTCTTGGTACCGTATCAGCGGAACATATTACCGGTCGTACGGTAAGAACGAACGAGACTTAGTAAGTTCGAGCGGCGACTGACAAGGTATCGAACTAATAACAAAAGGTTTGATATGCCGAGCACTTTGGTTAAGGAAATGCAATTTCCCCGCAACTCGCCGCTGAATTATTAAGCTTTAAGGTCGTAGATGTAACGTTACAAGTTGCAGAGGGAAAGTATTATTTGAATGCTGTATCGAAGCCTGCGGTCCGCGAATTATCCCCGGATGAGCCCGCTGAATCGCTCATCTAGACGATTAATATTATTAGGGCCTGCGGCCTCGCAGGGACTCCTTCGATTCGCGCAAGTACAGCCTGACTGGCAGCGCTATCAAAATAGGCTCGCCGAGACGCAGCGTCTGCGAGGTGGTGTGTATCTGCGCTTAGGCGCGATTGAAGCAAGTCAACTCACCGCCGGCCGCCATCAGGTTCCCATTGACGAGGAAAGCTGGCATCTGCTGGTGCTCGACCAGGACGATCAGGTTTGCGGTTGCTTGCGGTATCGCGAACATCCGAGCGATGTGGATTTCTCGCAACTCAGCCTCGCGCATTCGAGCCTGGCTCGGTGTCCGCAATGGGGCTCGCATCTTAAAGATGCGGTGGAGGATGAACTCAAGCTGGCGCGCAGCTTTAACCTTCCTTACGTCGAAGTGGGAGGCTGGGCGTTGCTGGAGCGTCTGCACGGCACCAGCGAGGCCCTACGGATGGCTCTCGTGATGTACGCGCTTGCCCGGAAACTGGGCGGAGCTATCGGTATCACCACTGCAAACCACGGCAATTGCTCGGCATCCATCTTGAGACGAATCGGTGGCCGGTCTCTCGAACGAGGTCAGCGGGCATTGCCCCCATATTACGATCCGCAGTACAAACGGGACATTGAAATCCTCCGGTTTTGTTCGTGGGCCCCGAATCCCAGGTATGCGGGATTCATCGAGCGGTTAGAGTCCGAAATTCTTTCCCTGCCAGTGCTCACGAATCGTCCGCGAGCAGCGGAGAGGCCGCGCGCGTTTAGCGCCGCCGGCTGGTCAAACCATACAGTTTCTACGGCAGACAGCCGTTGGTTAGGTTAATGGGTATTGGCTTGTCTCCCAGAGTTGACCGTCTAAGTCCACGTGTTAGCGCGCCAATGCGACGCAAGGCAGGAGCGGAATGACGCGATTCGCATGGTCCATTCTCTCTGCAATTCTGTTGCTGGCGTGCCTGGCGAGTTTCGGGTGGGCGATGCGGAGATTCTTCGCACGGCCGGCCGGTTCCAACGCGGGAATGAAGCTTATCAGCGCGTGCGGAATCGCCTTCGCAATTCTGCATTTCGCCGCCATCGCTTTGTCTCCCGTGATTGCCTGGAAGCGAGGGCTCTGCGCCGCCCTGCTCTATTTGTCGGCGTTATCGCTGTTCTGGTGGGCGCTGTGGAGCAATGCGCTGCGTCCGCTGTCGGCGGCGTTCTCACCGGATGCGCCGGTGCATTTGACGGATCACGGACCGTATCGCTTCATTCGTCATCCTTTTTATTGTTCGTACCTGCTTACCTGGGCAGCCGGGTTCGTCGCCACCGCGCAGATGTGGCTTCTGCCGACTGTCGCCGTCATGCTGGTGATCTATATTCGTGCGGCGATGCTGGAGGAGGAAAAGTTTACCCGCAGCCCCTTGTCCGGCAGTTATCAACAATATCGGTCCCGTACCGGTCTCTTTCTTCCCAACCCGATTAAGCTGCTTGCGCCGCGGCGCCCGGTAGTTAGATAACCGCCCATGCGACTGGCCTGGCACAACATCGCTCATGACAGGATGCGCTTCCTGGTGACCGTGCTCGGAATCACCTGCGCCACGCTGCTCATGCTGATTCAGGGCAGCTTGCTGGCGGGGTTTCTGGCGGCATCCTCCAAAATCATCGATGCCAGCGACGCCGATATCTGGATCGTAGGGCGCGGGGCCACCTGCTTTGAATTTCCGGTCAGCATTGAGCGCCGCTTTGTCGAATTGGCGCACAGCGTTCCGGGCGTAGCCGAAACCAGCCGCATCTGCACGCGCATCGTGCAATTCAGAAAAACCACGGGCGATCAACAGCTTGTCACCATGGTTGGCGCGGATCCCGGCGTCGGGCCGCGATTTCCGCTGCCGAAAGTCGCCGGCGGAGCCAACGCTGTCAAACCGGAATCACTGCTGATCGACGAGAGCAGCAGCCAGTTGTTAAATCCCGCCGGACAGATGCCACTCGCGGTGGAAATTAACGACCGGCGCGCCAACCTGGTCGGCAAGACGAACGGCTTCGGTTCTTTCCTGGGAACACCATACGTGTTCACGTCTTATCCGGATGCGGCCCGGTACGCGGACCTGCGGCCGGCCGAGACTATGTTCATCCTGGTGCGCACGCAGGCCGGCGCGGCGATTGAGGACGTCAAGCAACGCCTAAAGGACCGGCTGCCAACCGCCGATATCTGGACGAAAGCGGAATTCGCCCGAAAGGCGCAAGTGTACTGGACGTCTCAGACTGGCGCGGGCGGCGCCATCCTCGCCGCGGCCCTGTTGGGCTTCATTATCGGTCTTGCCGTGGTTTCCCAAGCTGTTTACGCCACTACCATGGAGCGTATCGAAGAATTCGCCACGCTCAAGGCGATCGGCGCGAGCCACGGTTTTGTGATTCAAGTCATCGTCGGACACGCGATCACCTGCGGCATCGCCGGATACCTGCTCGGCGTGGTGCTCAGCGCGCCGCTGATCCGGCAGGCCCGCTCCGTAATCCCGTGGCTGGCGACGCCTTCGTGGTTGCCGTGGGCGATCTTTCCGCTCGCTCTGGCGATCTGCATCATCGCTTCCATTCTCTCGGTTCGCGCGGCCCTTGCCGTGGAGCCAGCGAAGGTGTTCCGTGCCTGACCGCCATCTCGCAGTAGAAAATGTCAGCGTCTCCTATGGACCCAGGCGAAATCGCACGCGGGCGCTTGACCGAGCCTCGCTTTCCTTTCTTCCGGGAGAGTTGACGCTGGTGATGGGACCGTCCGGCAGCGGTAAAACCACGCTTCTCTCCCTGCTCGGGTGCCTGCTCCGGCCGGATGCAGGATCCGTTTTCATCGGCGGCTCTGAGGTGAGCCGTTTGAGCGAGATCGAGCAAACGCGGATGCGCCGGCACATTGGATTTATTTTCCAGGCGTTCCGCTTGTTTCAAGCTTTGCCGGCCCTCGAAAATGTTCTGGTCAGCGCCGACATCTCCGGCTGCCGCCATCGATATGTTCAGATCGCGAAGCAGTTGCTGGCGGATCTCGGTCTGGCCAAGAAAGCTGCGCTGAAACCGGACGAATTAAGCGGCGGGGAGAAGCAAAGGGTCGCCATCGGCCGCGCGCTTCTGTTGAATCCGTCTATCATCCTCGCCGATGAGCCGACGGCGTCGCTGGATGCGGCGGCCAGCATGCAGATCAGCCAGATTCTCAGAAGCCTTGCCGTGGAGCATCGTCGCACTGTTGTGGTGGTTTCGCACGACCATCGCTGGAATCAATTTGCGCACCGGACCATTCTCCTGGAGAATGGCCATCCGGTCGGGGACAGGAGAAACATTCAATGCGAAGAACGTCATTTCGAGTACTCATTGGTGTAGCCGGTCTTCTGGCAGCCGCCTTTGTCATCTACGGACCTACTACGGTCCCAACCAGCGCCTCCATCCGGCCGGTGCCGGATGATGGCTCCCGCTCGATCAAGCTGGCAAGTCCCGGACGAATCGAAGGGCAATCCGAGACCATCGACGTGGGTGCGGCGACGGACGGGGTCATCCGTTCCATCATGGTCCACGAGGGTCAAAAGGTCTGGCGCGGGCAGGTTGTCGCCGAGCTCGATTGCCAGGATCTGCAGTCGACCTTGCCGGTCGCTACGGCTGAGGCAGAGAGCCTGGTTCAGGCGCGCGCGCGTCTGATGCGAGGCAGCCGCCAGGAAGAGCGCGATGCGGCGGCTCAACATACCGCGGCCGCCAAAGCGGTGCTGGCCCAAACCACCGCTCAGTTCGATCGCCTGAAAGGACTTGCGGACGCGGGCGAGATTTCGCGCGCCTCCTTCGACGCAGCCCGCCGTGATCGCGATGTGGCTGCCGCGGAATATCAGCGCGCGCAGCGTAATGAGGCGCTGGTCAATGCCGGACCTCTTATGGAGGAGGTCGCCAAAGCCGATGCCGATGTGAACGCCGCCACCGATCGAATCAAACTCGCGCAGGAGCGAATGAATAAGTGCGTCGTCAGAGCCCCGATCACCGGCACTGTGTTGCGGGTATTCCTGAACAAGGGTGAATCGTTCGCGCTCGGTTCCCCGCGGCCGATTCTCACCATGGCCGATCTGAACGGCCGCCGGGTCCGCGCCGAAGTGGATGAGCGCGATGTGGCCAACGTGCACCTTGGGCAGCAAGTGCGCATCTCTTCGGCAGCCTATTCCGGGCGGACCTTCAAAGGCACCGTTACGCGAATATCCCCGATGATGGGCAAGAAGTCCGTGCTCACGGGTGATCCGGCGGACAAAAGCGATCGCGATGTCCTTGAGATCACGGCGCAACTTGAAGATAGCGCCAATGCCCTTCCGCTTGGCCTGCGCGTTACCGTAGAGTTCGGGAATTAGGCAGATTCAATATCGCCGGCGCGAAACGTTACGAAGCCGCAGCAATCTATCCGGGAGGAGAACCGAGTTATCCCTACCCGAACCAATCTGCTCTTCTTGTTGATGGCTCCTTTTGTGTTGCACGCTCAGTTCGGCGCGCCGCCACAGTCGGGACCGGCACCGCAGGCGCAACCGCTCCCGCTATCGGGGCGGCAGCAGAGCGGAAGTGTGGTGCCCGCGCAGTTACCCCAGACGGGTCAAGGAGCAACCTCCGTCAGCACGATTAATCCATCGATACAGATTCAGGGGGTGTATCAAGGCAGCGTCCCGAACGGAAACGTTACAAGTGAGCCTCTGTCCCTTACCCTACAGGACGCGGTTCGGCGGGGAATTCAATACAATCTCGGTGCGATCAGTGCAGCGCAGGCGGTGCGGCAAGCGCGAGGATTGCGAGAATCGGCCGCGGCTCAATTGCTTCCCGACATCAACGGCCGTATCGCGGAAACGGTTCAACAAATCAACCTGGCCGCGGAAGGATTTCGGTTTCATGTCCCTGGATTCAATTTTCCAACAGTGGTAGGTCCATTTAACTATTTCGACGCCCGCGGGACGTTTACGGAAAGCCTCAGCGCGACAGGCGTCCGGAACTGGAAATCGAGCCGGGAAAACGCTCGTTCCGCGGAATTATCCGTTCAGGACAGCCGGGACTTGATCTCGCTGGCAGTGGCAGGCTCCTACCTGCAACTCATTTCCTCGACGGCGCGCATTAAGACCGCGATGGCGCAGATCGAAACGGCACAAGCCGTGCTCCAACAGGCTCTCGACCGGAATCGAAACGGCCTGAACGCCCGTATCGACGTAAACCGCAGCCAAGTGGAGTTGCAGACGCAGCAACTGCGTCTCACATCTCTCCAGAACGATTTCGACAAACAAAAGATCAGCCTGGCCCGGCTGATTGGATTACCAATGGCCCAGGTCTTTACACTTGCCACCGCGATTCCGTATCGCGAGCCGCCTCAACCCGACATCGACCTCCTGATCCAGCAAGCCTGGAAGGAGCGCCCCGACGTGAAAGCTGCCGAAGCTCAAGTTAAGGCGGCCCAGTACGCGAGAAACGCGGCGACCGGTGAGTATCTTCCATCGATCGAGATTTCCGCGGATTACGGAGCCATCGGTATAAATCCCAAGACCGACGCGCGTACGACCTACACGGCGACCGGCGGCGTACGCATCCCGATCATGCGGTCTGGACGGATCGGGGCCGACGTCACTCAGGCCGATGCGGCGCTGGCGCAGCGAAAAGCCGAGTACGGTGACGCAAAGGGCCGAGCCGAACAAGATGTGCGCAATGCGGTTTTGGACCTGAACACGGCCATTCAGCAGTTGAAAGTCGCCGAATCCAGCCGGACGCTTTCGGCGGACACGGTTGAGCAAGCGCAGCACCGGTTTAGCGCCGGTGTCGCCGACACGATCGAAGTAGTGCAAGCACAGGAGGCGATGGCCACGGCTGAACAGGACTACATCACAGCGCTGTACGCCTTCAATCTCGCCAAAGTGGCATTGGCCAGGGCGATCGGCCAAACCGAGCAGGGAGTGATCCGCATGCTCGAAGCGCCATGACCGTGAACATGCAATTCTTTCCGTTCAAGACAGATGTCACATAGCACCACGCACAACCATCTATCTTTCAGAGCAACGCAGTGAAACGTGACGAATTACAACAATTCCTGCCCGAAGCGTTTTCGCCCGAAGCGATTCAAAACGAATTGGCGCGGATCTTGGCCGACCAGAAATTCTTACGTTCGAAGAAGTTACGCCGTTTGCTGCAATTCACGGTAGAACAAACGCTGCAAGGAAATGCCGAGGCTTTGAAGGAATATGTCATCGGCACGGAAGTCCTGAACAAACCGGGAAACTACGATCCGCGGCGGGATTCGTTGGTTCGCGTCATGGCCAGCCGGCTCCGCGCGAAGTTGAAGGAATACTACAGCAACGGCGGCAGCGAAGACGCCCTGGTCATCGAGCTTCCAAAAGGACAATACGTTCCTCGCTTTCAAACGCGCGAAAGCCGTCAAACCGAGATTGAGCAAAAGGTACACGCTCGCAATGTTTGCTCGCGCGCAAAATTTCTGGCCGCGAAGTTTACCGCCGAAGCTCTGGAGGAAAGCGCCTCGCTCTTTGAGGAAGCCATCGAAGGCGATCCGCGTTTAGTTGCCGCACATAGTGGATTGGCGAATGTGCGCGCCTTGCAGGCGTTTCTTGGCCTGCATCGTCCTCGCGAAGCATGGCCTGCTGCCCGCAGCGCGGCGAAGATCGCGCTCGAAATGGATGAAATGGGCTCGGAAGCGCATCTGTGCATTGGAATGGCAGAGGCGTTTTTCGAATGGCGGTGGCAGGCGGCAGAATCACAATTTGGAAAAGCGATCGAGACCGACCCGTATTCGGGCGCCGGACACTTGTGGCGCGCCCTGGCCGTTCTGATTCCAACCGGACGAATGCCCGCGGCCCAGGCAGAGATCGCGCAGGCCCGGGATCTGGCGCCTGCCCCATTCCTGCAAGAGGCTGAGGTCCTGGCTTTGTATCTCGCCGGAGAACATCGCGCCGTGCTCGAGCTGACGGAGCAGCCGGTGAACAAGGAGGCGAGCTCCAACTGGCTGCAGTGGACGCGCGGTTTGGCGCTGGTGGCGGTCGGATGGCTGCAAGCCGCGGTGGACCTGTTGACGCGGATCGACCAGGCAACCCCGGGATCGCCCCGCGTGCTTTCATCGCTGGCGTACGTTTACGCCCTTTCTAACCAACCAGAGCAAGTGCGGCAACTAGCGAAAACAATCGAGGAGCTGCGCGGCCGCGGCGTCTGGATCTCGACTTATGACCAAGCCATCGTGCAGCTCGGATCGGGAAACCGCGAGGAAGCGCTGAAGTTGCTCCACGCTGCGCTAGAAGAGCGTGAACCGTGGTTGGTCTTCCTGAACGTCGACCCACGCCTTCGGCTTCTCGAAGGGGACCCCGAGTTCAAAGCGATTGCGGCGCAAGTCTTTCCCGAGGCGTAGCCGCCATCAATCATCCAGGGAGCCAATGCAAACGGACCGACGAAGCCACGGCGATGAATTTGAGCCATACCCCGATCGCGCACCGGGTTTTTTATTCCTGGCGGCTTCCCTGCCGTGAAAAAACGCCGGAATCCACCGTTGCCCCGGTTCTCGATATGGTCTGAAAATAAAACTGATCGCCGGCAATCTCCACCAGCATGAAAGTCCGGTCCCGGTCGAAGCCCTTGGCGGTGTCGGCCGACGGCGCAAGGTTCCCATACCGCAATTCACCTGCATTTCCCAATACGAAATAATAAATCCCCTTCTGTGGCTGGAGCCTCTCATAAACATGTTCGTGACCGGCCAGAACCACGTTCACTCCATACTTTTCGAATATCGGTTCGATTCGCACGCGCAGATCTGTGTCGGCGCCATGGAATTTCGAGTGTGTATAGAGAGGATGGTGAAAGTAGCAGATCTTCCAATCCGCGCGCGAGTTCGCCAACTGATCCTTCAGCCAATCGAGTTGTTGCGGATCCATGTAATTGCTGTCTAACGCGAAAAACTCCGCGTTGCCGTTCTTAATACTGAAGTAACGTTGGCCTTCCATGTTGAAGGGTTTGTAGAAACGTTCGTTGGGATTGTCGTGATTTCCCAAACATGCGTAGAATTTGACGCCCGCATCCAGCAAAGGCTTGTACGGCTCCTCGAATTTTCGCGCGAAATCGGCCGCGCTCTTACCACCGTAGATATTGTCGCCCAGCATAAGCACGAACTCGAACGGAAACGACTCATGAAAGCGCGCCATCTGGCTCGCTACGTCCCACTGAGGTTTTTCGCCAGTCCCGCTGTCGCCGATTACGGCAAATCGAACCGACTTCGCCTTCAGCGGCAGCTCGAGTTTGCCCGGCGGCGCCTGGGCACCCGCCAGAATCAGGCAACCAAGAAAGAGAGAGACCCGCCGGCGCATTTTACGGGATCGCGTTGGGACAATCTCGCCTTCCTTCTTGCGGACGTCGCGCGAAGCCTTCTTAATCAGGCGCGTATAACGAAACACGACCACGAACAACACCGGGCAATCGAAAGCGCGATCAGGGTAAATCGCCAGTTGATGTAAAACATCACGGCGACCATGCCCACCAGCGTCAGGCCGTTGATCAGCGTGCTGAGCAGACCTGAAGTGATGAAACTCTGAATCGCGTCGATATCGCTGGTGACGCGGCTGATCAAATCGCCGGTCTGTGTCTGATCGTGATACGCCAAGCCCAGCCGTTGGATGTGCGCATACAGCGTCCGGCGCAAATCATGCATCACCCATTGGCCGACGCTGGTGGTGAGATACTTTTCGGCATAGGAACAGAGCGCCCCCAGGATCGCGATGCCAATCACCGCCAGTGCGGCAAACTTCACCAACGCATATTTGTCAGGACCTGCAAGCGAGACGATGAGGTGATTCAGCCAGCCGTGGAGGGGTTTAGCTTTGGAGACATTATCGAGAACAATTTTCAGCGGCCACGGTTCCAGCAGGTTGGCCGCCGTCTCGCCGATTACGGCTAAGAGCCCGAGCGCCAATGCTTTTGCGTGAGGTTTGAGCAGGTCGGCTATCGTTGTACGGGCTCGATGCATGTTTGGACGTGAGGCGGACACCCCTCCGCTGCCCGCCGCCGCGTCGTCGCTGCCCGTCTCAGTCTCCGTACTTCACAGCCGGCCGCTTAGAATTGGCATAGTCGCCCTTGGCCTCGGAACTGGAGGCGATATCCTCCGCACCCGTGGCTTCCAGGATCTTCTTCGCTCTGTCGATCCACTCGGAATTGTCCGCGTGCACAGAGAGCACGATGTTGCCCTTCTTAATGCGGCCCTCTTACCGCTTGGCTTCATACTCGGGAATAACCGGTGCGCCTCCGCGATGCGGTCTCCTCCCCACCTTTATGTGCAACTCCCTTTTTTGGAGCGCCGGACTCGGAGGCTTCCGCTTCCGACAACACTTCTCCGCCAACGTCGGTCAGCTTTTCGTTGGCGGCCTTCTCTTCCGAGAGAGTTTCATCGAGCAGAGCGGCCACGTCATCCAGGCCGAGGGATTTTGCCCAGGCGCTCAGAGTACCGTAACCCGCGATCTCGTAATGCTCAACCTTTTGAGCGGCGCAGATAATCGCCGAATCGAGCAGCGGACCGTCTAGACCCTCTTCGAGTTGTTCTCCCGCCTCTTCGATCAAGCCCTTCATGGCCGCGCATGGCTTGCTCTTGGCTTTTTCGCCCAACAGCTCGAACGCTTGTTCCAGCCGCTGTACATGGCCGCGAGTCTGTTCGAGATGATTCTCGAAAGCTTGGCTGAGCTCCTGGTTGGACGCCGCCTTCACCATCTTGGGAAGGGCTTTTACCAACTGCTTCTCGGCGTCATACAAATCTTTCATTTCGTCAATAAGTAATTCGCGAACTGAATCCATAAGGCCGTCTCCTTTTTTGAAAGCGCGATTCGTGGGGTTAGACCGCGTCGACCCGGCCGCGTTTCCGAGACGCAAGAGTGAACGGGCTGTGAAGCCTGCGCGAATTCTGCAGAAATTGCCGATCCTCCAAAGCGGCGCATCACCTCAAGTCGTTCAAAATGTGACGGGCTAACGTTGCGGCCCGAGACCTGCAAATAGGATCTGCGAAAGGGGACCATATGGTAAGCCGCAGAGAAATCGAGCGCATGATTTTAGTCGCACTCGGCCAGTTGCAGACCCTGGAAGAAAATCTGGACCGGCGATTTCGCGCGCTGGCGAGCGCTCCGCGGGAAGCGCAAACCGCCTTTCATCTCTCGCTCCGCGAATTGCAGAGCCGTGCCGTCCGCCTGGAACGGCTGATGGACGCTCTGGATCAATTAGACACCAACACGGTGAGCAATGCCGCTTAGAAAGGATACCGTTTATGTCGCGCATACTTCTTTTGATACTTCTTCTGATTCTGGTTCTGGCGATTCTTCCGACGTGGCCTTATAGCGCGGGATGGGGCTACTACCCGAGCGGCGGAGGTGCGCTTCTCTTGATCGTGGTCGTCATCTTGCTATTCGCCCGGCCGCAAGCGCTCTGAACAGTACTTGCACTTTATGTTCTTTCGCAAGCTTGCGCTCAAGGCTTCACAAGTTGTGGGATCGGGTCCCACGTTCCTGGCGGCCGTGGTGATCACGGTCCTCTGGCTTGCTACGGGACAATATTTTCATTTTTCGAATACGTGGCAACTGGTGATCAACACCGCGACGTCGGTGGCCACGTTCTTGATCGTGTTCCTGATTCAAAACACTCAGAACCGGGATACAGCGGTGATCCAGATGAAACTGGATGAGTTAATCCGCGCCATTAAAACGGCTCGCACGGAGCTGGTCCAGATGGAGGGCTTAAGCGACGAGCAACTGGAAAACCTCCACGACGAGTTCCGCACCGTTCGTGAGCAGGCCAGCATCCGAGACGAGGGATCAAAGAAAAAGCATGACTAAACTTCCCCTTGTTGAGCTCCCCCTACAGAGATCCGGCTGGTCTAAGAGGCCAAAATGACCGAAATTCATCGGAAACCCGCGAGTATCGTGGTGGTGGAGGACAATCCCGCCGATGTTGAATGGCTCCGTCACGCGCTCGATCAGCAGGAAGAGTCTTATGTTCTGGAAGTGCTTTCCGACGGCGAAGCCGCGCTTCAATTTATCGAGGAGCATCGGACTGGGTCGAGGAGTCCAGATCCATGCGTGATCCTGGTGGACCTGCATTTGCCAAAGTACGATGGCATTGAGGTCCTGCGGGCCATCAAACGCGCGCCGGTCCTGGCGCATATTCACGTCGTGATGCTATCCAGCCTCCCGACTCCGAGGGACAAGTCCACCATCCTGGAGCTGGGCGCTACCCACCGGCTGAAGCCTTCGACGTTGACGGATTGCCTGGAGCTTGCCCGCGAGATTCTGGCGCTTTGCGCCAAGCACATGGCTATAAGGGAGGGAATATGAGTTCGACTCTGAAAATATCGCGCCGCATGCTGGTGGGCGCCGGTTTGTTCGCGACAGTCCTCATCGCAGGCTGCGCGGTTCATGCCGGTGTCGGGTACCGCGTCTATGATCCATACTATTCGGACTATCACGTGTGGAACGATGGCGAGGTCGGTTACTACAACCGCTGGGCGGTAGAAACTCACCGGGATCCGCATCGCGATTTTCGCAGGCTGAATCACAACGAGCAGCAGGAATACTGGAAGTGGCGTCACGAGCATCACTAGCCGGGCGTCTTCTGCTCTCCGGCAAATCCGGCTGCGCGAGCCCGGTAAAAACTGCACCAAATCCCGCGCCGCTCTTCGGAAGTTGCTCAAACTGCGTTCGTGGCATTGATCTTGCTTCTTACGCAACGTCGGCCCATTTATAAATCGCGAAAGGAGTCACGCAATGAATATCGACCAAATGACGGGTAAGTGGAAGCAGATGAAAGGCGCATTGAAGCAGCAGTGGGGCAAGCTGACGGACGACGATCTGGAAGTGATTAACGGACAACGCGACAGCCTGATCGGGAAGCTGCAGGAACGTTACGGAATCGCCAAGGAAGAGGCTCAAAAGAGAGCCGACGATTGGTTGAAGGCGAATCAGTTCGACATGCCGCAGGGCCGGCCTGCGCGGCCTGCCGAGCATCAGCACTCCAGGCACTGACGTTCCTCTCGTGGCGGCGGGATCCGTTCCCGCCGCCATGGTTCGGAGATACTCATGAAATTCAATTTGATCATGCTGCTCTCGATCTTTTTGGCCGCTCTTTTGACCGGCGCGATCGCCGCATTCCTGCTTTTCGTTCCGGTGATGAGCGTAGCCGTGGTTTCGAGCGTCGTACTGGTATCGGTGCTGATGTTCGGGCTGGGATTACAGGCCGGCCGCCGTCGACTGCGGATTACACGGCATAAGAATCCGTCCGTGTCGACGCTGTCGCCCGCGGCCTAAAGGAATCGCGATGATCCGAAAATTGAAGTCGGGAGAGTATCGGTTGTATTCGCGCAAGAAAGACGCAAAAACCGGCCGGCGTAAGAATTTAGGAACTTTCAAGAGTCTGGCGGCCGCGGAACGGCATGAACGCGCGGTGCAATACTTCAAGCGCGCGCATTGAGTTATCGCGAGACTCGCTTGCGGTGGGGCCGCGCCGTTTTCCGGGTTTTCACGGCGGGCGGAGCAACTACAGGGGCCGGCGCTTGAACGGGATAGCGCTCGCGAAGCCACTTCTCTACGATCTCCCGTTGTCCCGCCAGTAACAGCCGCTGCCAACTAACCACACCGGTACGCTCGTTGTACTCCGCCATCAGGTACGAGCCTTCATTGAAAACCTGGATGAGGTCTGCCTTGGCTCGCCTGAACTGGAATGCCGAAAGGGTCGCTTGGTGCTTTTGCATCTCCTTACAGAATAGCAACCGCGCCAAGCTTTTCTGCCGATTTCGAGGCGTGCGAACCGGACCGGCAAGGAAGTCCTTCTAAAATGTATAACTTAGCGGCACATCGCGGCATCCGCTGCCGCACGCTCGCGGACATCGAAGGTCAATCCCGCTGAACCCGCTTTGCAAGAGCCGATTGTGGAATCAGCTGCGATCCGCTTGCCGATGCCGCCATCGCGGCGGCCCGCCTCAGCTTGGCGGGACCGGGCTTCGGCAAACAATGTTCGAACTCGCGGGGAACGCGCAGATCGCCATCCTTGCGGCCTCTTTTCCCGGCGAAAATCCGGCCGGCGATGACGTCCAGCGGACGCGGAATCGCCGAGATGTCCTTTCGCGCCAGCCCGTGCATGATCTTCTTCACGACCCCGAGCGTGGTAACGATTCGTCCCAACCGCGGATACTGCTTCATCGTCACGGTGCGTTCGCCGTATTCACGGGCGAGCACGCGGCGCATCCAGAATGCCGGCACGCGAAAGATGTTATGCATCGCGAGCGTGAGATTCAGCTCCGTCGGCATGAAATTCACATAAGACGCGAGCGTGATCTTTTCATCTTTCTCGGTGAATCCGGCGGCTTCTCCCATGTCGTAAATCGTGGTTCCCGGCAGCAGCGTGAGCGAATTGATCGCGAACGTATAAGGAGGTTTCAGGGACGCGACCAGGCGCAAGGTATCCTTCAACTCTTCGGGATGCTCCCAAGGATTGTCCACGATCAAGTCGTACTGAAACGGCGCCATCTTCTTACGGTTCTTATACGCGATTTCGGAAGCGGTCAGCAGCTTGTGATCGTGCTGCGGCCGGACGAAGACTTCCTTCATGATGCGCCGGTTCGCGGATTGCACTCCGATGCGCGCCTTGATCATGCCGGCGTCGATCAACGCCTGGAATTTCCGTTCGTCGATGGAAGCCGGAATGATGCCGGTCACGAAGAATGGAATGTCGAACTGCTCCTTGTATCGCGCCGCGAATTCCAGAATCGTATGGAGCGGCAGAAACATGTACGCATCGTCGTCGATCACGATGTTCCGGATGTGCGGATACTTGGAAAGAATGTAATTCAACTGCGCCAGGAAAAAGTCCACCGAGTGCTTGCGGAAACGGCGATACCCTTTGTCCAGGTCTATCAAAACATCGTTTGAGCAAAACGTGCACTTATACGGGCACCCCTGGCTGAACATGCTCCACAGTTTGGAACCGTAATACTTCTTCATCAGCGCCAGATCCATGCGCTTAAGCACGCCCTGATCGTTCACCCAGTGCTGCTCGAACTCGAAATCCATGAAGGGGAAGTCGTCCAGGTCTTCGACCAGCCGTTCGCCGGGATTGCGAATCACGCGATCGCCGTCACGGAACCAGAACCCGGCGGTGCGCTGGTAATCGCGGCCCTCTTCAACGGCTTCAATCAGATTCAGGAAACTAACATCGCCTTCTCCCATGCAGATGGCGTCGACGGCTTGGATCGCGTCTTCGGGATAGCTGGTGGGATGAATGCCTCCCCAGACCAGGAGCGCATCCAATTCCTTCCGCAGCCGTTCCGTGACTCGCGTGACCTGGTCGGCCTGGTGTGTCCACACGCTCATCCCGATCACGGCGCTGTCTTTGCAAATGGAAATGAGCTGCTGATAGACGGATTCCGGTAAATCGTCGTCGTCGTAGTGCTTGCTGAACCGCTGCTTCATCTGCCCCCACAGATCGGTGGGCTGAAGGAAGACGAGATTGACGCTAAATCCATGACGCTTGAGCTGCGCCGCGATACGCCTGGGGCCGATGCAATAGATATCGTCGGCGAAGGTGAGGAGGCTGACCGTGGTCCGGCGGGAATCCATGCTCACCCTCAATTCTACGCTTTCCAGGCGTGGCCAGAGGATTTAGCTTCAGATGATATCGATTCCGCTAAGCTAAGAAGTCGATGGGCGACAAAGATTTGGGCATGGGCGCCAAGATTCTGCGCCGGGATTTTCTCAACAATACGCTGCTCGGATTCGGCGCGGCGCTGCTGAACCAGCCGGCGCCAGCGCAGGAGAGAGACACGTTTACCGGCTATGGGGGCGTCGGAGATTACGCCGCGTCGAACGGCGACCCCTGGCCTGTCCTGTCGGTCGGGCACAAGCTGCGCGATGGAGCTTACAACGCGCTCGGACCGAACGTGGAGGATACCGGTGAATCGTTCGATCTGCTGGTCGTCGGCGGCGGATTAAGCGGACTGGGTGCGGCTTACTATTTCGCCAAGGCCACGGGCGGGAAGAAGCGCTGCCTGATTCTTGAGAATCATCCCATGTTCGGAGGGCACTGCAAGCAGAACGAATTCATGGTGAATGGCCAGCGGCTGATCGGCCCCCAGGCCTCGAACGATTTCGGCGTTCCGGCCGAAGGATCGGGATCGCAGATGGACGAGCTGTTTACCGAGCTGAAAATCCCGCGCGAGTTCACCTGGCAGGAATGGGATCGCGACTTGAAGCCGCTGCGCATTCCGCGCGACAACTATTCGCACATGGATGGTATCAACGACACGCAAGTGGATGTCGGATATTTTTTCGATCAGCCGAAACACGCTTGGGCTCGCAACATTTTCGCGAATGGACTCAAGGACGCTCCGTTTTCCGAAAGCGTGAAACGGGATTTGATGAAATGGCGGACGACTACGGGAGGGAACGAGGAGGTCCGGCGGCATCTCGACACGATCACCTATAAGCAATATATCGAGGGGGATCTGGGCCTCAGTCCCGAGGTGACCAGGTTCGTCGAGCCAGTGGTGGGGTTGATTTGCGGCGCGAGTCCAGACGCGGTTTGTGCGCGCGCCGGGCACAATCTGGTGAGTCCTATGAGCGCGCGGGCGACGATTTCTTTTCCTGGCGGAAACACTACTTTTGCGCGGCACCTGGTCCGGTCCCTGATTCCTGAGTCAATGCCGGGCGAGTTGAGTTTCACGGATGTGCTGAATCAGTCGATTCGTTTCGGGGCGCTGGATAAGAAGGATGCGCCGACGCGCATCCGGCTGAGCGCGACGGTGATCCGCGTGGCGCACGAAGGCTCCAGCGTGGTGGTCGTCTACGAAAAAGGCGGGAAGCTCTATCGCACCCGGGCGCGAGGAGCAGTGGTGGCGTCGGCGGGCTGGGTGAACCGGCATACGATCGCGGATCTTCCTTCCAATATTCGGGCCGCGTACGACGAGTTTCAATATGCCCCGGCGATGAGCGTAAACGTCGCGCTGACCAACTGGCGCTTCCTCTATAAACTGGAAGCGCCCGCGGTACGGTACTTCAACGGCGAGTTCGGATGGTCCTGCAACATTCGGCAGAATATGGTGGCGGGTTCGTATCATCCGCCGCTGCATCCTGACCGGCCGACTGTGCTGACTTTCTATCTGGGCCTGTACACTTCCGGTCGGCCGGCAGGCGAGCAGGGAAACCTGGGCAGAGAGCGGATGCTCGCGACCAGCTATGCGGATTACGAACGCCAGATTCGCACGCAAATGACGATGCTATTCCGCGACGCGGGGTTCGATCCCGCGAAGGACATTGCCGGAATTATTCTGAACCGCTGGGGACACGCGAGGGTGATTCAGCCTCCGGGATTCTACTATGGCCGCGACGGAAAACCAGCGGCGCGGGAGATCGTGCAGAAAGGCTTCGGCCGGATCGCCATCGCCCATGCTGAATTAAACGGGCATCAGAACGCGACGGGAGCGCTGATGCAAGGGCGTCGGGCGGCGCAACAGATATTGAGCGCCTAGCGGACTGCCCCGGTCATTTCAATATAGTCGCCCCGTACTCGGCGTGCTTTCTGATTGCCATTGAGTCTGTGTGAAAACCCGCGACATCCACCGCTTCCTGCGGTCGCGGCTCGTTAAGCTGCCGAAATGCTAAAACGCCGCCTACAATGATCGACATGGTCACTTGTGAACGCTGATTGCGGTCACGGCGTTCCAAGTGAATTCAACGAAGTTGTAGAGAGAAGGTTCCAGAGTCGTTCCACGTCGCTGTGCGCTCCGTAATTGATGTTGTCCTCTTCGGTCGCAGAAGGTCCGATCCCGTAACTCTGGATCCCTTTCGCGCGGAGCTGCGCTTTGTCGCTTGCGCCGGTGGACATGGTCGGCAGTACCGTCGCGCCCGGGTACATCTTGCCGGCTGACTTGTTCAAGGATGCGATACATTTCCGTATCCAGGCGCGAGGCGGGCGAAGGCGGACGCGTCGCGGGCAACGGCACGATCTTCACCGCCGGATCGTCGATCACGCGCTTCATTTCTTCGTAGAATTTCGGGATATCTTCATCCGGCAGCGCGCGGATGTCGAGGGTCGCTTCGGCTTCCGAAGGGATCACGTTCGGGCCGACTCCCGCTTTCATCATGGTGGGGACGACTGAAGTTCGCAACATGGAATAAAGGCCAGGTTCTTTTTCGGCGAGCTCACGCTGAGCGGCCGCGGCACGCTGCCGGATTCAGAAGAGCGTTGTAGCGAGCCGCCTTCTCAGGTGTGCTGATGGTAGCGAGCTTTTCGAAATAGGTTCGCGTAGTGTCGTTCAGCCGCATGGGCGTTTCCCAGCGGCCCACCTTCGCGACTGCGGCGCCCAGGTGAATCAGCGCGTTGTCGAGTCGCGGAACCGAGCCGTGCCCGGAAGTTCCCGTGGCGACCAAACGGACTCGCGCCGGGACCTTCTCGGCCGTGCCCAGGCTCACCCTGGTGACGCGTCCATTTTCGAGAGTCGCGCCGCCGCCCTCGGTGAGGGAATATTCGGCGTTGATCTCGTCGAGATGCTGATTCACCATGAAATTGATGCCGACGCCGGTGACATCGGCCTCCTCACCCGCTTCGGCCAGGAAAATGACATCTCGGTCGAGAGGCACGTTGCCGCGCTTCAGCAGCAGCATCACCATCAGATTCGCAGCGAGGTTGGGCTTGTCGTCGCGCGTGCCGCGGCCCCAGATGTAGCCGTCCTTCATGATCGCGCCGAACGGGTCCACCGGCCACTTTTCGCGCTGAACGGCGACCACATCCGTGTGGGCGAGAATCAGAATCGGTTTCTTGCTCCCGTTGCCTTTCAGTCGCGCGACCAGATTGGCGCGGCTGGGATTGAGCGCGAAGGTCCTGGTGGGAATCCCTTCGGCCTCCAAGACCTTCTTCAGATACTCGACGGCCTTGGTCTCATTACCCTCCGGCTCGCGGGTATCGATTTGCACCAGCGCGCGGTAGTGGGCCAGAATTTCGGTTTTCTGTTTGTCCCAATCGATGGAAGGAGCTTGCGCCGGCGCGCTTGCGGCGGCGAAAAACAGGAGGCAGGATGCGGATGCGAATCGTTTCAGATGCAGGCTCATTGCTCAGACGGTAACACAGGTTCCCGTCGCTTGAGCCAGTCGATCATTGCGCCTTTATAGGTGGTAAGCCGTTTGGCGGCTTCCCAAAATTTCAGGCCGTGACCGGCGCCGTCGACCGGATAGACGTCGCACTTCGCACCGGCCTGCCGCATCTTGTTGCACATATCCACGGATTGCTGGAACGGGACCACGGTATCCGCGGTGCCATGGATCAGCAGGAACGGCGGAGCACCGGGATGAACCGCGTTCATCGGCGACAATTCGCGCAGATATGCGAACAGCAGGCCTTCGAAGGGCGTACCTTTCACTGCTTGCCGCAGGGAGTCCGGGATGAATGGCATGGTCTGAATCAGAGTCACCAGATCGCTCGGACAGTATAATCCGACGACGGCATCCACGTTTCCATCGGGCCCCGGTTTCAGCGCCGCCATGGCAGAGAGCTGCGCGCCGGCCGACTCGCCGACCAGAGAGATCCGGCTCGGGTCCACTTGATATTCGGCGGCGTGCTCTTTCACGAAAGCGACGGCTTGGCGCACATCGTCCACCGCGCCTCCGAGCAATGCCGCGGTGGCGATCGCGGGCTTGGATCCGTAATCCGCCGGATTCACGCGCCGGTAGCTGATCGAGAACCAGGCAAATCCCGCATCGGAGAGCGGTTGCAACAGCGGCTGAACGCTGTGCTTTCGATCGCCCGCCACCCAAGCCCCTCCATGAACGACGATGGCCGCGGGAAACGGTCCGCGGCCATCGGGAACATGTATATCCATTCGCAGACTGTCAGCCGGCGGGACGTCCATACTCGACATCCATGTACGACGCGGCAGCAGCGTGCGAAGAAAAACCAGCCATGATCAGGAGCGCGAATTCAATTCACTGATGAATCGAACCACATTCTCACGATAGCATTCCCGCTCCCGGGTTTCAGGTTTATCGAACCAACGTGGGGTCGATCTCCACGCCCCAGCTCTTCCACTCGGGCATTCCGCTGGCGTCACGCAAAGTGATGTCGGCGAATCCGACTCCCACTTCGCGAGTCAGAATCACGTCGGCATTGTCGACTTTGACTTTGGAACCCATTACCTCGACTTCTGAGCCGACCGGGAAATTGGTTTTGAAGATTCGAAGAAAATCGGCCGGCCCGAGATAAACATCGAACGTGCCGGTCTTGGCTTTGACGGTTAAGTGCACTCCTTCGAGCGGACTTCCCGCCGGCGCCTGCCGAACGGCGGTGATGGTGCCCCAAACGTTGACCACGGTCGAAGGGTTGTAGGCCGGCTCATTCGACTTCGTGGCCACCGGGTTTGCCGCGGCGAACGCCGCAAAGGCCACCGCGAACATAGCGATACCGAGGGTCCTCTGGATGGACTTCATAAAAACATTCTCCTGTTGTCTTGAATTTTTCGAGGATCTTCTACGCTTCGGCCGAAGCGCCGTTTACCGGTTCAACCGTCCTCGCAATTGACAAGATGCATTTGTCTGGTTGGAGGTTACACGCCGAATCGCACACATAATGCAAGAAAAAAAGATTCGAAGGTGTAACCTATCGACACTGGAAAGCTACGTGCTGCGTTTATGTCGTGCACGTGCTCATCCACCAGGTTTTTCGGATTTTTCTTCACCTGGGAGCCTCAGGACTCGTCCTGCTCGGTATTTTGGATTCGTCGTTTCTGTTTCTGCCCATCGGTAATGATCTACTGCTGATTGCGCTGATTGCGCACCATCACGGCAACTTTTTCATCTGTGTTCTGGCGGCGAGCGTCGGCTCGGCGATAGGAGTCTTGTTGTTGGACCTGGTGACTCGCAAAGGCGGCGAAGAAGGCCTGAAGAAGCTAATGTCGCAGCCGCGGTTGAGTTATCTGAAGAAGAAGATGAAACAGCATGCCGCGATCGGGCTGGTGACAGCGAGTCTCGCGCCGCCTCCGTTTCCGTTCACGGCGATCATTGCCGCAGCGAGCGCGCTTCAATATCCTCGAATCCGGCTCATCTTAGTGGTTCTCGCCGCCCGCGCGGCGCGTTTCACCTTAGTGGGTTATGCCGCGCTTCGCCTGCATCGGCAGATTCTACAAATCGCGAATTCGACGGGGTTCTTGTGGCTTATGGAAGCGTTCTCAGCGCTGTGCGTGATCGGAAGCATTATTTCTGTGGTGCGATGGATTCGTCGAAGCCGTTCACCCTCTGCGCGGCGCGCGAAAGTTTAAAGAGACGGCTTGCGATTGATGCGGACAACC
>CAVTSS010000015.1:0-1274221 GCA_963737495.1 Terriglobia bacterium | reverse complement strand
GCCTGGGGAGCCGGGGTTTCGAAGCTTCCGTCGAAGGCTTTGCAGTTGCCGCCGCCGCTTTCGGGCCATCAGGCGTTCCAGTGATCTGCGCATCCAGGGCTGCGACCGCGGCGCGCAGGCTCTCGGGAATGGCCTTGGCGTAATGCTTTAGCGTCGTCTCTGGGTCCGAATGCCTCAGGTGACGCTGCATATCCTTGACCGTGCCGTGTTTTTGGATGTGCGTGGAGGATGTGCGGCGGAACGCCTGCTGTGTCAGATCTGGGATGCCGACACTCTTCGCGAGCGGCTTCAGTTGTTTCTTTAGATAGTTGCCGACGCTGAAGGCTCGTTCCTCTGCGATTGAGAAAGAGAAACGCCCGCAGATTGTCGCGTTGCGGATGAACTGCGATCCATTCCGCAATCTCGCGGCTGAGATCAGGTGGTATGGGCACGTAGCTGTCGCTCTCGTCCGTCTTCGTATCGCCAATACCGATCCTCTCCCAACTGCCGTTCCTTCAGCGCTTCATCGATGCGAAGTTGGTTGCCTTCAAAGTCGTCAATGCGCAAAGCGAGAGCCTCACCCGGTCGCAGGCCACACACAGCGAGAATCCGCACCACGAGGTGCTCCCGCGGCGAAGCTGCCGTCAGGAGGGCTTGCACCTCCTCGACGCTGAGAAACCTCTCGCAAGGTTTCTTGTGGATGTTCGGCAGTGCGAGTTTCCGAGCGGGGTTCTTGGGAATCAGATCTTCGTCAATCGCGTATTCAAAGCAAGCTTTCAAGTACGTGCGAATATGCTTTAACTGCGGATTTCGAGTACCCATCCTCCGCCATCTTGTTCACCAGCAACTGAAGCGGAGTCAGCGTGATTTTGCGGGGAGAGTATTGGCCGAGGACGGGAAGCACGTGCTTGTCGAACAGGTACTTCATGTCTTCTCTCATCTTTTTGCCCCAGGACCCCGCCTTCACCGATGAGAACGCCTTCCAAAGCTCGGCAAAACTCTCGATGGATTCTCCCTGGTGGATGAGCTTGCCCGTGTACTCCTCGATGTAATCGGCAAGCTTCTGGTGGGCCTCGTGCTTCGGCATTGTGGCGGGGCCCAGCGTTTTTTCCTTCTTTTTGCGAACGGCCCTGCCGGAGGGGTCCGCGACGTAGAGATGGAAAAAGCCGACCCAGACCTTGCCTTCGCGTGGCCGGTCAATCTTCTTGATCCAGCCCTCCGGAGCCTCGCTTCCAGTCAGCTTCTCTGGCTGTGGCGTGCGGCCGATGTGGCGAACGTTGATCTCGATGACGGGAGCGAGTGCAGGGCCAGAAGCGGCGGGTCGGTTGGCAGGAGAAGGCGCCGGGGAGGGATGCGTGGCTGCGTTCTTCGCCATGCCCGCAGTATAGGGACGAACGGATGCGGCCGCAACTTTGCAACTGGGTGGGCAGTTGGGTGGGCTGTTTGCCCCGCCACTACCTGTAAATTATTGAAAGAATTGGTCGGGGCGAGTGGATTCGAACCACCGGCCTCCTGGTCCCGAACCAGGCGCTCTAGCCAGGCTGAGCCACGCCCCGAAGAATCAGTACGTTAGCCATCCGCACGGCTAGCGAACTCCGAAGCTCAGTATATCATCCATTCTGCACTCACGGGTATATACTCAAACCGAGAAGCTTATGGCACGAACCATCGAAATCGTCGTGAACGGGTCCAGCCACAAGATTGAGGCCGAGCCCGAACGAACTCTTCTGACCGCTCTGCGCGATGAACTGGATCTGACCGGCACAAAGTATGGGTGCGGAGAAGGACAGTGCGGCGCCTGCACCGTCATGATCGACGGAAAGCCCGCGCGATCCTGTCAGACCAAGGTGGCGGCAGCCGCGGGCCGGCATGTCACCACCATTGAAGGAATCGAAGACCGGGGAGCGCTGCATCCGCTCCAGCAGGCGTTTCTTGAAACGGACGCTATGCAGTGTGGTTACTGCACACCGGGAATGATCGTCGCGGGAGTGGCGCTGCTTCAAAGGAACCCGAACCCGAGCGACGCGGAAATCCTGCAAGCCATGCAGGGCAACATCTGCCGGTGCGGGACGTATCCAAGGATTGTCGCGGCAGTGCGATTGGCGGCGCGGAAGATGAGGAGACACGCGGCATGATCCCCATCGAACCGGAACGCTACGAATTGCTCGAAGGGCCGGCTTACAATTTTTCCTTCGATCGCCGAGGATTCTTCAAAGCGCTGGGCGGCGGAATCGTCGTGGTTTCGTTCCTTGCGCGGGCGAAAGCACAGGAATCGGGAGGCGGACGGCGCGGCGGACGTGCTACGCCGCAGGAGATCGCCGCGTGGCTGCACGTCGACAACAGGGGCGCGGTGACGGTCTACACCGGGAAGGTTGAGGTCGGCCAGAACGCGCGAACGTCGCTCACGCAGGCCGTGGCTGAAGAGCTTGGTGCGCCGCTGACTTCCATCGAACTGGTGATGGGTGACACGGAGCGGGTTCCTTACGACATGGGCACGTTCGGAAGCATGACCACTCCGCAAATGGTGCCGCAGATTCGCAAAGCCGCAGCGGCGGCTCGGGAATTGCTGCCAGCGGGACCGTGGGAATCGATCGATTTTGCCGGGATCGCGAAGGGCGAGACGCTGGTCAAAGGTGTTACCGGCGCGGCGAAGCCGAAACCGACTGCCGAATGGAAGGTCATGGGGACTTCCGTGGCGAAGGTTCACGGACGCGAGATGGTTACCGGCCGGCATCGCTTCGCATCCGACGTGAACCTGCCGGGAATGCTCTATGGACGCGTTCTGCGTCCCGAAAAATTCAACGCGACATTAGTTTCACTGGATAGCGGCGCTGCTCAGTCGATGGCGGGCGTGACCGTGGTCCATGATAACGAGTTCGCGGGCGTAGCAGCGTCGACTCCGTTCGCCGCGGAACAGGCACTTGCGGCGCTAAAGGCTGAGTGGAAAGCGGAGCCGCAGACTTCAGCGAAGACGCTGTTCACCGATCTCAAGCAGCCGGTGCCCAATGAACGCGGCCGGGCGGGGGACAACGAAATTGGGTCCATCGAGAAAGGTCTGGCCGCGGCAGCTCACAAGCTGGAATCGAGCTACAACATCGCCTACATCGCGCATGCTCCGCTGGAGCCGCGCGCTGCTGTTGCCGATTGGAATGGCGACAAACTGACCGTCTGGACCGGCACGCAGCGGCCCTTTGGAGTCCAGAGCGAACTAGCGGAGGCCTTTCACATCCCGGAGCGGAACGTGCGCGTGCTGATGCCGGATACGGGTTCGGGCTATGGAGGAAAACACACCGGCGAAGCCGCGATTGAGGCGGCGCGGCTCGCCAAAGCTGCGGGGAAGCCGGTGAAGGTGGTGTGGACGCGAGAGGAAGAATTCACGTGGGCCTATTTCAGGCCCGCGGGTGTGATCGACGTGCGCAGTGGCGTGGATCAGAGCGGAAAAATCACCGCGTGGGAGTTTCACAACTACAACTCCGGCACTTCGGGCATCAACACGATGTACGACATCCCGAACCGTAAGATCGTGTTTCACGCATCGAAGTATCCCTTGCGGCAAGGCTCGTATCGAGGACTGGCGGCGACCGCGAATCATTTCGCGCGCGAGGTTCATATGGATGAACTGGCGGCGCTGGCCGGCGTCGATCCGCTCGAATTCCGACTGCGCAATCTCAAGGACGTCCGATTCCGAGCCGCGCTTCAGGCCGCCGCGGATCGTTTCGGATGGGGCAAGCGCAAACCGGAATCGGGCGTGGGCTTCGGGATCGCCGGTGGGTTCGAAAAAGGAAGTTACGTGGCGGCGTGCGCCGAAGTGCGATGCGAGGCAGGTCGCGCGAGTCGAGTGATCCGCGTAGTCGAGTCATTCGAATGCGGCGCGGTGCTGAATCCCGATCACTTGAAGAATCAAGTGGAAGGTTCCATCGTGCAAGGGCTGGGCGGAGCTTTGTTTGAAGCCATCGACTTTGCTGACGGCAAGATTCTGAATCCTCGCTTTGCACGGTATCGTGTTCCGCGTTTCCGCGATGCTCCGCAGATCGACGTGGTGTTGCTGGATCGCAAGGACCTGCCATCCGCCGGAGCCGGTGAAACTCCGATCGTCACGATTGCGCCGGCGGTCGCCAACGCGATCTTCGCTGCGACGGGAGAGCGGATTCGCTCCATGCCGCTGAATGCGGGTAAGTCTGGACGTCCAGCTACGAGCGGAGACGCAGCCGCGGATCAACGCCGATAGGCGCCGATCGGAAAACTACTGTCTGCTGACTACGACGCTTCGCCACGCGACGTTTCCGGCCGCATCGGACGCGCGAATCGTCACCGCGTTGGAGCCCACCAGCAACGGTATGGAAGCGGTCCACTGAGTGGTGCCCGCGGCCGTGCCGGAAGTGCCGGTGTTGGTCGACCAGGTGACGGACGTCACGCCGACATTGTCGCTCGCGGTTCCGCCGAACGCGATCGATGCCGCTGAAGTCGATATGCTCGTCGACGACGGCGAATTGATCGTGAGCGTGGGTGGCGTCGTATCTTTTCCGCCAACTGTCGGAGTCGTTGGAGTTGCTGGCGTCACCGGGTCGGCCGGCGTCGTCGGAGTCGGCGATGAAGCTGCTGTGCGCGTCACTGTCATGGTCTGCGAGATTCGGCTGAGGGTGTCGCCGGCTGAAATGGTGATCGAATTCGCGCCCATCGCCAGAGGAATGCCGGTAATCGTCCACGGGCTGGATCCCTGAGCGACCCCCGAAGCCTGACTATCGGACCACGACACGACCACTCCTCCTTTTCCACTGGAGGCCGTTCCTGAGAGATTGATTGTGGCAGCGGTCGTGGACGTCGCAGTCGTATTAACCGTCAAGACCAGCGGCGCAGTCGGCGCAGGAGCTGTTGGCGTGGGAGCAGGCGTCGTCGTCGCATTTTGCGCCGCATACAACGTCTGCACGGTGCGGATGTCGAGCGTCGAAAGAGCCGTGTGCATTGAATAGTAGGGATACATCACCGCATTCGGATCGTCGGCATGGCCGAGGCCCAGCGCATGTCCCAGCTCGTGCAAGGCGACACTGAACAGGTCCGTGTTGGCGCCGATGTGCCAGCTTTCCGAATCGTCGAAGTGCATGTCGCCGGCGATCGGTTCCGGATTCGGAGGCGCGGGATAAAACGTGTGCGCCAAAACCCCTCCGGGACCGTCAAAAGGATAACCGTCGCCATGAGCACCAGCGGCGAAAAGGATGTTCACGGTCTGCAAGCCGGTCGGGTTGGTGCCCTGCTGCCAGGTGACCTTCACTGCTTTCGTCCACTCCGCCATCGCGCGCTGAATTTCCGCTTGCGCGGCCGCCGGAGGCAGCTTTTCCGTCATTTGGCTGAACACATAGGTGAGGGTGGCCGAACCGAGGCCTGGTCCGTCCCATCCGTCGCCGTAGGTCGGGATGGATTGGGCAGTGGTTCCATTGGTGGTCAAGGCGCCGGCGCAGGCTCGCGTGGCGATTCCGTTCACCAGCGCATTCGAGGCGGGGAAAATGTACGCCACTTCATCCAAATTCGCCAGCGCGGCGACTTCGGTGGAGTCGGCGACATTGATCAGTACATGATGCGGGCTAAGATCCGGATTTGGCAGCGGCGTGATCCCCAGATTCAGTACCAGCGAGTTCGCCGTATTGGTATCGACGTCCGGATGAAATTCGACCAGCACGAATCCTCCCGCCGTGACCAGCGGGCTGATCTTATCGGCCGGATCGAGCGCCGACATGAATCGAATTCCCAATCCCATGACACCGACCGGACCGTCGATATGGACCAGTAGTCCATTCTCGGGGACGTCCTGCAAGACGTTGACGCCCCGGTTTTTCAACTCGGCAACAACGTCGGCCGACGGTTGATTCTCAAATTGCAATAGCAAGTGCCCTTGACCCGACGCGTGGAGACTGCGGAGGTTCGCTACGGGCGCGCCAGAAGCGGTTTCGATCGACCGGGTTTTGAAATGTAACGCGGGTTGCGAGAATGCGCAGCCGGAAGTCAGGAGCAGGGCGGCGAAGAAGCGTGTAAAAGTACTCACACTTTTCTCATCGCCCCGGCTACACGTGCTGAGAGAATTCCCGTGCAATCCGCACTGAGTAAAGAACGTGAATTTTCCTGTTATGCGCCCCTTCTTCGCCTTATCGCTGCTCAGCGCGGCGACTGCCGCCGGATTCGATGTTTCCTACACCATCGCGACGGTGGCCGGGAGCAGTTGGGTGGGCGATGGCGGACCTGCCACATCGGCGATTTTGTTTCAAGCCGAGGGAATTTGTGCCGATGTGAATGGCAACCTTTATATCTCCGACGCGGCGAACCATCGTGTGCGCAAGGTGACCCGGGCTGGTCTGATTACGACTCTGGCTGGCAACGGGTTCGCCGGATTTTCGGGCGATGGCGGGCCCGCCAGCGCGGCGCAATTGAATTCGCCCTACGGAATCGCCCTGGACGGAACCGGGAATCTGTACATCGCGGATCTGGGCAACGCGCGCGTACGGCGCGTCGACACAAGCGGCGTCATTTCTACCGTCGCGGGCGGTGGATCGCTTCCCGCGGGCGGATCGAATGATGGCACTGCGGCGACCATGCTTGCTCTTGCGTCTCCGCGCAACGTCGCCTGGGACGGCCGCGGGTCGGTCTATATATCCGATTTTGGCGGGCAGCGCGTGTATAGGCTGGCGCAGGATGGGACCCTGACTACGGCTGTGGGAACAGGGGTCGCGGGCTATTCGGGAGACGGGACGGCCGCGATCGGCGCGCAACTCTCATATCCCGCGGCGATCGCGTTCGACCGCCTGGGGAATCTGTACATCGGGGACACGCAGAATCACTTGATTCGTAAAGTGTCCAATGGCTCGATTTCGACCATCGCGCGCGCGTCGTTGCCGACGGGCATCGTTTCCGACTCGTTCGGAACCCTTTATATCGCGGATCAAGCGGCCGGCCAGATTCTGGCGATCCAGAGCAATGGCAACGCGTCAGCGTTTGCCATCGCCGCGCACGATCTATGTTTCGGCAGCGACGGTTATCTCTATGCAGCCAATGTAACAGTCGCCGAGAGGATTTCCTTCACTGGTCCCAGCACGGTGGTGGCGGGCGGAGGCAATATCGCCTATGGCGACGGCGGACTCGCAACGGCGGCGCTGCTTCAACAACCATCCGGCGTCTCGACAGACGCGCTCGGCAACCTATATGCCGCGGACCGGGAAAACAATCGCATCCGCCGCGTAGCGCTGAATGGGACCATCTCGACCGTCGCCGGGACTGGGGCTGCCGGCAACAGCGGCGATGACGAATTGGCTGTAAAAGCCACCCTGAACGCGCCATCGTCGGTTACCGCGGACGCACAGGGCAACCTGTATATAGCCGATACGGGCAATCGACGGATCCGCATTGTTTCCACGTCGGGTACCATGCTCCCCTTCCCTAGCGCAGGCCTCACCGCGCCAGTGTATGCGGTACCCGACGGCCAGGGAAACGTGTACATCGCGGATACCGGCTCGATTCTCGAAGCGATGCCGGATGGCGTGGTGACCACCATCGTCGCGAATCTCAAGAATCCGCGAGGCATGACGTTCGACGCCGCGGGAAATCTGTACTTCACCGAAGCGGGCGGTCCGCACGTGAAGAAGTTGACCCCCGCCGGCGCGCTGACTCTGATCGGCGAAGGCGTGTGGAATATTCCCCGCGGCGTTGCGGTCGACAGCGCCGGAAACGTCTACGTCGCCGATACCGGCTTGCAACAGGTGCTGCGCGTCGACCCCACTGGTGTGATCACTGTGGTCGCGGGTACGGGAACGGCGGGATTTTTGGGCGATGGCGGCTATGCGCCTTCCGCTGAACTAAGTTTTCCGTGGGATGTCGCGTCCGGACCGGCCGGTTTGCTGTATGTCGCCGATCTTAAAAACAACCGTGTTCGCAGCCTGACTCCTGGACCCTCGGTGCATGTCGCACCGGTTCTGTTGGTGGGCGCCGTTAACGCGGCTAGCCTTCAGCCAGGACCGCTGGCGCCGGGAATGCTGCTCGACCTGCTTGGCACTGGGCTCGGCACATCCGATGCGGCACAAACTCAAGTTCTGTTCGGGACTATCTCCGCGCCCGTCGTTTCGTTGACCAGTTCGGCTCTGCTAGTACGCGTTCCGCCAGAGATTGAGGGTCAGCCGAGCGTCAACATTCAGATTCTGGATCAGGGCAATCTGCTCGCGCAGATTCCGGCGGCCGTGGTTGACGCTGCGCCGGCCTTATATGTCGACGCTTCGGGAAACCTGATCGCATCCAACCAGGACGGTACGCCGAACACCGCCGCGAATCCTGCGTCGCCAGGGTCCATTGTGGTCTTCTTTGGAACCGGTGAAGGTGTGACTGGTCTGCCGATTTCGGTCGCCATCGGTGGATATGCGGCCGAGGTGTTGTATGCGGGTCCGGTAACCGGCTATCCGGGATTGTTGCAGATCAACGCCCGCGTGCCTGCGGGATACATCGCACCGGGAGCCATGGCCGTCGTGGTGACCGTGGGAACCGCCTCCACCCAAGCCGGAGCCAACATTTTTGTGAACTAAACAAGCCGAGTGCGATAATAATTTCGCCGCGGCCATGGTTCATCTCGCCAACCTGACGCTTATCGCGCTGCTGCTGGTGAATCTGACCGGATTGGCGCTGGCGACCCGGCGGCTCTTCAAATCCTGGGTACTGGCGCGATCCGCTTCGCCCCTTTTCGCCGCAATCCCCTTTTTCGTCGAGCACTTTGTTGGACTCGGATCGCTTCATTGGGCGTGGCCTGTCACCAGCGCGGCGTCTCTGTGGATGATCGTCCGGCACTGGCGAGTCTTGCTCAAGAATTGGCCGACCGAGGCCGTGTTCTCTGCCACCTTCGCGTATGCGCTTGCGTGGCGCTACGCATTTCCGGATATCGACGCGTCGTCGGAAAAAATCACCGACGTCACCTTCGTCGCGAATTATCTGGCTGGCGGAAAGCTTCCGCCGGTCGATCGCTGGCTACCTCCGTATCCGTTCGACATGTACTACGCGCTGCAACATTACGCGGCTGCGCTGATGGGGCGTATCTTCGAAATGCCCGCGGGCACCGCGTATAACCTGGCGATCTGCATTCTGATCGCTTGCGCGGTCACGGCTGGCGCCGGGGCCGCGTGGCTCTTGGTGGGCCGACGACGCCTGCCTGCGCTTCTGCTCACTTTGGCGCTGTTGTTTGGAGGAACGGGAGTCTCTCCGTTCATCCACCAGGTGATGCCATCGCCGGCGCTGCATTCGAGCATCCGCTTCATGGGCAGTGCTCTCACTCCGCGCGATGCGACTCGCCCATTAGGCCGGTGGATGGTCCAGAAGAGCCATGTTTCCGAGAGCTCGCTGGACCTTCCGGTGGAGCTTCTTTCTTACCTGGCAAGTCTGGGCGATTTTCATCCGCCATTGAGCGGTTATCTTTTTCTAACGCTCGCGCTCCTTTCGATCGCGTTGATCGAAGCGCAGGAATCGGTGGCCGAGGCGCACTTCGTTCTAGGCGCGACCGTTCCGTTGACCATCGCGTCTAATGCGTGGGATCTTCCCCTTCAGCTCTTTCTCGCCGCAGCGTGGATTTATTACCGCGCGTGGGTGCGCCTGCCGATCGCTTGGACCGCGCTCGCATCCGGTACGGGCATATCGCTCGTGTTGATCGAGCCATTCCTGGCTCGCTTCGCACCGCAATCCGTCGCGCTGCACAACGCGATTCGCTTCGTTCCTCGCGGTATGCATACCCCCCTGCTACCCGGCTTGCTGGTGTTCTATCCGGTGCTGGTGTTGTTGCTGCTGCATCTTCTTTTTGGGGAGCGGACGCGCCAGTCGCTCGCATTTTGTGTCGTCTGGATCGCGCTGCTGGCTCTCTCCGAGTTCCTGTTCGTCGACGATATTTATGCCGGCAAGTTCGAGCGTTTCAACACGGTTCTCAAGTGGTGGTCATGGGTCTACTCGGGTACTCTTCTCGTGATCGGAGCCATCAATCTGCGTTCTCCATCACGAATCTGCCGCTGGGGGACCGTCGCCATTCTTCTGCTAGTGTGCGTCTATGCACGCGAACTCGCCGGACATTTCTTCAATGTGCCGAAGCGTCACATGGGCGAAATGGACGGCGCTGCGTGGATCCGCGACGATCCTCCGGAACGCGCAGCGTTGGATTTTCTCGCATCGCAGCCGCCCTCGATTGTCCTTCAGCGGATTCCCGACCGTTCCTACGTAGCTCCTCCAGTCTTGACCATCTTCGCCGGACAGACTGCGTTCCTCGGCTGGCCGAATCACGAGGATATCTGGCGCGGATATCGTCCCGACATCGATGAACGGTATGGCGACGTCGATCGTTTCTACCGCGCGGCCCTTCCCGACGGCGCCCAGTGGCTGGAGCAGAATCACATCCGATACGTGCTCTGGCTCAGATCTGACAACGCCCTGGGCACTTTCGATCAACTCAGCGCTCAACTGCATGGCCGCTACTTCTGGCGTGAATTTTCGTCCTTGGGCGATCTCAAAGTCGGCGTCTGGAGTATCGCCAAATAAAAAAAGGCGCGAGCCTTATTTCGCTCGCGCCGGTGGAAGGAAGGAACTTGAAATTTCTAGCGCGCCTGCGCCATCTGACGGAATCGCGCCGGCGTCAAGCCGACCTGGCGGCGGAAGGTCGCCGAAAAGTGGCTTTGATCCGAGAATCCGCACGTCATGGCGATCTCTGCCAGCGCCGTGTTGGTTGTCGAGACCAGGTGGCAGGCGTGCTCGATTCGCTTACGCCGCAGGAACTCGCCTACCGTGGTCGAAAAGTAGCGGCGGAACTCGCGCGACAGGTGCACTCGATGAACGCCCGCGGCTCCCGCGATCTCCGCAAGACTGAGCGGACGAAGGAAATTCGCTTCGAGGTATTCGCGTGCGATTCGCAGCCAACGTGGAATTACCGCCACCGGCCCCGTCGCGCCTGCGTGGCGCGCGCCCTCCGCCAGCATTTCGAGTAGAATCCCTTCCAGAGAAACCAGAGCCAGCTCGTCGCCTTGCCGGAATTCGTGATACAAGCGCTGCGCCAGCCAGGTGGACCCGATACCCTGAATCTCGCCTGGTTTGTCGAGCGTTGTGGTGTGTTCATTCACCCGCTTCAGCGCCTCACGGTCGACTTCCACCACCAGGCAGTGCGAACCTGAATCGAACGTGTTGGCGTGCGGGCAGCCCCGGGGGCAAATACCGCAGCACGCGGGGAGCGCAAGTGACCGTGGCCGAATTTCCGTACGATTCTCCGTACGGACCCTCCAGAACATAGCTTAAATACGCGTTTTCATGAACGTGGCGGGCCAGTTCCAGCCCGGCGGGATAATGATTTTCGATCACCCGGAAGCCGGGGACGTGACGCATCGCCACCACCGTGCCGGAAGTTTCCATGCACGGGCAATCATCATGGTTTAACTGACTTTGGGCTGTTCCACCCGAACCGCTGTGCGAACCATTGGCATGAACCGCTGCCGCAGACTTGCGAATCACAGATAAACCCCCTGAGAATTTCTGACTGCGACCATTATGAGGCACGGGCGTTGCGCTTGAACCATTGGACGTTGCGTTTTTACAAATTTTTTACATCTCATTAACTCCGCGGCGGTTAACTTACCGTTACGCATTCATCCCGAATAATAAATGATTATTTTATGATAGAGAATTCGAATGCTTCCGGTTTTTTACCCTATTCTCGACGTTGAAGCAGCGCGTCAGCGCGAGATTTCACCACTGAAAGCGGCTCGCGAAATTCTGGAGGCCGGCGCAGGAATTCTTCAGTTTCGATGCAAGGGATTTTTCGACCGCGAGCGACTGGTGGAGCTAGAAAAGATTGCCGAATTATGCCGCCAGACCCACACGCTCCTGGTGGTCAACGATCGTGCCGATCTGGCAGTTTTGACCGGCGCTGCTCTGCACCTGGGACAGACCGACCTTCCCCCCGGGGACGCGCGACGCATCACTGGTGCCGAAATGAAAATTGGCTACTCGACGCACAATGAACAGCAACTACGTGCCGCAGCATCGCAGCCAGTGGATTATGTTGCCCTGGGACCCATCTTCGGCACTACTACCAAGGACAATCCAGATCCCGTGGTCGGCGTGGACGAATTGCGCCGCCTGCGTTCGCTGACCGATCGCCCCTTGGTCGCAATCGGTGGAATCACGCGCGCGAATGCTCGAAGCGTGATCCAGGCGGGCGCGGATTCCGTAGCCGTGATCGGGGACCTGTTCCCGTCCGACGGCTCCAGTCTCCGCGCGCGTGTCAAGGAATGGCTGAATCTATTGGCCTAGTACAAAGTTCACTTCGATCTGCGTGATCACTTCCACTGGTTCGGTATTCAGAATGGTCGGCTTGTACAGCCATTGCGCCACTGCGTCTCTCGCGGCCGAAACCAGGAGAGGATGCCCACCGACCAACTGGAGGTTCTGAATGGTTCCGTCCTTGCCGATGATGGCTGTGAATCGCACCGTCCCCGAGATGCGAGCCTGCCTGGCCAGCGGAGGGTACACGGGTTTCACCTGCCGGATCAGCTTCGCCTGCTGCACCTGCCCGCCGACTGTGACGCGTTGAAGCGCGGGCTTGGCCGGTTCTTTTACTGGCGGCGGAGGCAGCGCCGCGGCTGGAGCTACATTAATGATTCCGCTGATCATCCCGTTCGGCAGCCCCGTGCCGCCCGGAACGCTCCCGACCACGCCGATGCCCGAAGGCAGAGGCGGCAGGCTGTCTTCTTGAAGCATTGCCACTTGGTCCGGGATCTTCTTCGGCGCCAACAGTCGGCCGTCGAACTGCCGTGGAGGGACTCTAACCACTCTCTGAGTCACCGGCGGTGGTGGGGAGGTTGCCCGGAACTCCGTTGAAAGTTAGCGACTCTCGACGCTCATAGACTACGCGACGGCGGCTCCTTTCGCAATCGGTTTCTTGGAAATGGCATTGGCCATCGAGGACAGCAGCAGCGGAATCTGGCGATGGCCGATCACTTTGCGGAACTGGCGCTCGGCGACCAGCAGCCCCGAGCCGACCCAGCGCTCGATCTGATCTCCTGGCCGCCAGCGCTTCACATTGCGGCAGACGGTCTCGACAATCGAGAACGCGGATTCGATGATGTTGGTGCAGGACAGCGTCCGGCGCAGTTGATCCGGGACGCGTAACTTGTGAACGGTGAGCGTTTCTTCCATGCCCTCCTCCAGGCTGCGCGCAGCGCTCGGATTCAGATCCATCAGCTCGCGATGCAGACGCTCCAACGCGCGCCTGGCGTCGGCGTAGTCGGCCATCGCGTAGGCGTTCTGGAGTTTCCTCCGCACATCGGTTTTGTGTTCCTCAGGCAGGTGATCCACCACGTTGCGCTTCTTGTGAACCTGGCAGCGCTGGATAAAGGCCGCCGCGCCAGCATGACGCCGTACCGCCGCGTGCAGCGCTTTCCCGCCGTCCAGAATGTAAAGCCGCGGAGTGGAGAAGTCCAGTCCACGCTCCACCAGTTCACTCAACAACGCGCTCACCACCGCGGCATTCTCGGTGGCGCCCTCGCGAATACCCAGCACCGTTTTGCGTCCGTCGCAGCCAATACCAAGGGCCACGATCATCTGCCGGTCCTTGAACGGGGTGCCGTCGATCAGCACCGCGCACAGGCGCAACTTGCCCAGCGGCCGCTCCATCAACTGCTTCACCTTCTCCCGGCTGGCCTCGATGAAGTTTTCGCTCACCGCCGACTTTTCGATGCCGTAGGCGGTGTGAAAGTCTTTTACCACCGCGCCGTAGTTCCGCGTCGAAAGTCCGCGCATCATCTTGTCCCACACGCTGGCCTGGATCGGACCGCTGCGCTGGAACAGCTCGTAGCTGCCTAACCGCTGTTCGCGTTTGTCGCGAGTACGCAGCCGCGTCCTGCGGACCGGCACCTTCTGTCCATCCACCACGCAGTAGCCGTCTTCCTTTCCCCAGCGGTGCGCGCGCCGTCCGGGGTGTTGCTCATGCCGTTCGCCGGCCAGCGACTTCACTTCCTCGTCCATCACCAGGTGCATCAGTTCGAGGCCGGCGTGGCGCAGCAAGTTACCCACGCCCTCCTGCAACAGGCCGACAATGTCGGCCAGCGGCAGGATCATCTGAATGTTGGGATTCTGTTCGGTGGCGATCCGGCGAAACTGCTGCACGGCTCGTTGCCGTTCGATCTGGTATTGTCTCTTCATAGCGACTCTCTCCTTTTTCTTGGCGGAAAAATCAACCCTCGGCTCATTATGGCCGGGGGCTTGAGAGTCGCTACTTTCTACGAATTAACGGGCATCCTCGGTGGTGGGGGCGGCGGCGGTGGAGGCGGAGGAGGAGCCATCAGGACGGTCATGAGCGTCGCTTTGGGAAGCACTTCCGTATAGATCAGTGGAATCAGCACGAAGACTACGATTACCAGTACTTGCATGACGAAGGACGCGAATACCGAAGCCCCTTTGCGGGTCTGATTCCGTTGTTCGACGAAGCTTTGTTCAAACATACTAAAACATTAGTACGATACAATTAGGATGTCAATACTTGACATGCGATTCAATTCGTACTAATTTCATCGTATGCGCCCCTCCAAACCGACTCTTACCGAACAAGAGCTCGAAATCATGAAGGTCATCTGGAAAATAGACACCGCCACCGTCCGGCAGGTTTATGAAACCATGCTGGAGCATCGACGCATCGCCTACACCACCGTGATGACCATGATGAACATCCTGGAACAGAAAGGGTATCTGAAGAAGCAGCAGGGGGACCGGGCCTACGTTTATCGCCCGGCCCAGCCCCAGAAACAGGTGATTCGCTCCATGGTGCGCGAATTCCTGGATCGCGTCTTCAACGGATCGGCCGAGCCCCTCCTGGCACATTTAGTCGAGGACCGGCGTCTAACTGAGACGGATCTGGAGGAAATCCGCCGGACCATCAAAACCGCACGGAGGCAGTGATGACGCCTGCTTGGCTGCTGGATAATCTTCTGGCCTGGTCCGCACAGGTCGCGGTGTTGGTAGCGTTTGCAGCCGGAGCCGCGCTGACGATAAAGTCTCCGCGCGCGCGCCTCTTCTTCTGGCAGGGCATTCTGGTTATGGCGATCCTGCTGCCGGTGGTCGAGCCGTGGATGCATGCGGTCGACGGCAGTGTGAATTACGGCCCGCTCACCGCCGCGCCTATCTTAGTGACCCCGCACACGACTCCGCGTCCAGGATTCGTCTGGCGCCGCGAATATCTGCTCGTGTTCATTGCCGCTGGAGCCATGTTGCGCGTCTTATGGATGGCGATCGGGTTCCGGCGTCTGCGCCGTCATCGCATGGCCGCGCACGTCCTGACTCATCCTCCCGTGCTCTTTGAAAGCTCGCATGTGATGTGGTATCGGTCCGACACTATTTCAGGTCCGGTGACGTTCGGGTGGCTGCGCCCGTCGATTCTTCTGCCTTCGCGCATCGACGAATTTTCCGACGACATGCGTGAAGCGATCGCGTGTCATGAGCTGGTTCATGTCCGCCGCCACGATTGGCTTTTCGTGATCGCCGAAGAAATTCTGCGCGCGGCGTTGTGGTTCCATCCTGCCATCTGGTTCGTGCTGAGCCAGATTCAGCTTGCGCGGGAACAGACGGTGGATCTGGAAGTGATCGGCCTGACGCGAGATCGCGAACGATACCTGGACGCACTGGTCGCCGTTGCCGAGCTGAAGATCGAACGCATTGCCTGGCCGAATTATCGAGGGTCGGACGTTGCGCCGGCTCCCTTATTTTTGAAGAGACGCCAGCTCGCCTCGCGGGTGGCCGCGGTTTTGAAGGAGACCCCTATGTCGAAAGCTCGTCTGTTCGCCAGCCTCACAACGATCGGTTCCGCGGTGCTGGCCGCCGCGTCGATCGCGGTGTGGTTTTTCCCGCTGCAAAGCCCCGCGCAAGCCGCTCCGCAATCGGCCGACGCGATTTTGGGAGACGACCCCGCAATCACGATCGATGCCGGCGGCCTGTTGATGCATCGCACGCCGATTTTCCGCGGCGCAGGCGTCACCGCCAGCGGAACCGTGGTGGTGGACGCGACGACCGATGCAAAAGGCGAAGTCTCCGACGCCCGCGTCGTCAGCGGACCCGACGAGTTGCGGAGACCGGTCCTGCGTAGCGTCCTGCAATGGCACTATGCGGCCGGAAGCGCGGGATCCACGGTCCGCGTGATCGTGAAGTTCGACGCGCTTCCCACGCCGAAGCCGAATGCCACCCTGCTGGAGTTGCAGGTTCCGCAAACATCCACGCTATTGAAAAATATCGTTTTTGCGGGCGTGCCGCCGGACGTCGAACAGAAAGTTCGCAGCCTTTTGCCGGTGCGCGAAGGCGATCAGATTACGGTCGGTACGTTTCGCAAGGTCCTTGAAGCCGCTCAACAGGTGGACGAGCACTTCCGCGGCAACATCTCGATTAATGGAGCGCATGAAGCCACCGTGAATCTGACCTTGGGTATACCGTCGCAAGGCGTCGCGAGCGGACTGAGAGGCGGCATCGGATCCGGAGTTGGAAGCGGTGTCGGAACTGGCGTCGGAAATGCCCAGTCGCCGCAATTTATCGGTACCGTGCACAACATACCTGCCGCGACCACGGGCGCGACTCCGACGCGTATTCGCGTGGGCGGCAATGTTCAGGCGGAAAACCTGATTCTGAAAGTGACGCCCGCCTATCCCGCGCTCGCCAAGCAAGCGCGCATCCAAGGCGTGGTTCAATACACCGCGATCATCGGCAAGGACGGAACCGTTCAGAACCTTCAGTTGATGTCGGGCCACCCCCTGCTGGTCGCCGGCTGCTACCGATGCCGTGAAGCAATGGGTCTACAAACCGACACTGTTGAACGGCGAGCCCGTGGAAGTGATCACGCAGATCGATGTCAATTTCACGCTCAGCCAGTAACGAATTCGTAATCGGTTGACAGTTTCCGACCACCCGTCTTATGATGGGGGCATCACTGAGAAAGGAGGTGGTCCAGTCGAATGATACCTGGTAGTAAAGACTGCACTCAAACCACGCGTGAGGTGGCCGACTCTTAAAGTCGACTCTCCTAACGTTCAGGTTTCGTTCAGTGACGAGGCCGCTGCTCCTGTGGACCGGCCCTCTCACGCGAAGCTGAGTCTGTTCTGATTAAAACGAGCCCCGCGCGGTCCGTTCAAGGCCGCGTCGGGGTTTTGTAGATTTGACTCTGTGTTAAACTGAGGTTTCCCACATTATGAAAGCCGGCATTCACCCCGCCTACGAAGAAGTCAACGTCATCTGCGCCTGCGGGCACACGTTCAAGACGCGCTCCGCGCACAAGGGCGACATCCGCGTGGAAATCTGCTCCAGCTGCCACCCGTTCTTCACCGGACGCAGAAGCTGATCGACACCGAAGGCCGCGTGGACCGCTTCCAGAAGAAATATCAGAAGGTGCGAAAGAAGCTGCCGAAGCCAAGCAAGAAGCTTCAGCCGGTCACGAAATAATTAGAGTCCCGGCCCGGGGCCGCGTCCGTTCTGCTTCTGCCGCTCTTCGCGCTCTTTCCGCATTTTGTCGTACTCCACCTGCTGCTCGGGCGAGAGCAGCTGCGGAACTTTCTCGTTTTGCTCCTCGCGGATCTTTTGATACGCGGGATGCATCTTCTGGCGGGTTTCTTCGACCCGCGCGCGAGTCTCATCCATGATCGCTGTTCAACTTGGCGACCTGATCGTCGGTCAGCTTGAGGCGGGATTGATATTCGGCCATGACCTTCTTGCGAAACTCCTCGGGAGTCTTCGTGGCGCTTTGCTGGCTGACCGTCGAAACCGCGTACAGCCTGTGCCCGAACACACCCAGAACCACGCCGCTGGCGAAGACCAGCCCGATGTAAAACGCGATCGCCGCGCGCGAGAACTTCATTTGATATCGCCGGTGAAAATATCCACGTACGTGTTGGGATGATTCGCCGCCAGCACATCGACGTAAGTGGCGTTATAGACCGGCGCCTTTTCGAGGCGCGGAATCAATACCGCTCCCATCACCACGGTAAGAGCCAGCGTCGCCACCACGCACACCTGCGCCAGCCAGCGGAAGATGGTAGGTTGGACGAACGCCGCGCTTCGATCCGCTGCCACAAGCCCGGCATGAAGCCGGCGCCCGCTTCCGGATCGGGGCACGCGTTCCGGTACTCCACCCACAGCGCGTCGAGTTTGTCACCGTCTGGCATGCGATCCATTTTACACCTCTACGCCCGTGCCTTTTTGGGTCACTCGCCTTCCGTCTCGTAGCCTTCAGCACCCTCTGCCGGGCCCGAAACAATCTCACCTTCAGGGCATTCTCGTTCACCCTATAAATCTTTTCCAGTTCCTTCAGCGAAAGCCCTTCCACTTCCTTCATCGTCAGCAGAATCCGGTCTTCCTCGGTGACCTTTTCAAGCAGCGACTGGACCAGTTCCCGAACCTTCGTCCGCCGCTGCTCTTCCTCGCCGCTGCTTCCCGCCCGCCGCCGCGTCCGCCATCATCACCTGCTGCTCGCTCAGATCCGACATCCGGCTTTCCTGCCGGCGCCGCTGGCGGCGCAAATAATCATACGCCGCGTTCACCGTCAAGCCGGTACAGCCACGGCTCAAATACTTCCGCCGTCCGCAACTGGTCCAGCGAATAATACAAGCCGGAGAAAAACTTCCTGCCCGACATCCTCCACATCCTCCGGCCGGCCGATCAGACGCGCGATCGTACCCAGGATCCGCTTCCGGTACGCCTGCACCACCTGGTTAAACGCGCCATCGTCACCGCTTCGAGCCCGTTCTATGAGCTCGAACTCAACCAGCATGGCCACCGCCTCATGCCCTTAATGGAGTGGCCCGACGGTGGTCAAAATCCAATCTGTCCAATTAGAAAGGCGCACCGGCTCACTGTCAGGTTACAACAGTTAGACGCGGCTCGGTGGAAACCTCTGGCGCGGCAGCCGGTTCGGACGGTGCCTCCAGCAGTCCGCCCTCGCAAACCGGGCGGCCTAGGCGGCGCCGGGTTGTGAACGGCAGTAACGCTCCAGGCAGAAATCAGATCGTCCAGAACTGCTTTTCGTTCCGGAGGTGTTAACTCGCCTGGATTACTCCAGGCGTCTCGGGGATGTCTTCGGAATCATACCCTATTTGTATGGTACCGATAGTCGATTCAACACCCAATATGAGGGTATTTAGTACCCCAGACTGCGGGTAACAATCCGCATGCTAAAATCAAGTTCCATGGATTTTCTTGAGGGGCTGAACCCGCGCCAGCGCGAGGCGGTTCAGCACGTCGAAGGGCCTCTGCTGGTGCTGGCCGGCGCCGGCAGCGGCAAAACCCGCGTCATCACCCACCGGATCGCCCATCTGATGAGCGTTCATCGGGTTCCCGGCTGGGCGATTCTGGCCGTCACCTTCACCAATAAAGCCGCCGGCGAGATGCGCGACCGCGTCAAGGCTCTGGTCGCCGGGCATCCCGGGTGACGGCCCGACGGTCGCCACGTTTCACTCCTTCTGCGTCCGGCTGCTGCGCCGCGAAGGAGCCCCGCTCGCGTCGATTCGCCCCGGCTTCACCACCCGTTTCACGATCTACGACGACGACGACCAGATCTCGATCCTCAAGGGCGTCTACAAGCCAGCTCGGCCTGGACGACAAGTTCATGCAGCATCGCGCGGCGCTCTCGCGAATCAGCCACGCCAAGAGCCACAAACAGTCGCCCGACGAGATGGCCCGCGCGGCCACCGACCCGATCACCACGCGTCTGGCCGTCGTGTATGAAAACTACGAAGCCCGGCTGCGCGAATCGAATGCGCTCGATTTCGACGATCTGTTGCTCGAAGCCGTCCGCCTGCTCACTCACGACGCCGCCACGCGCGAGCGCCTGAACCGGCGCTACGAATTCGTCATGGTGGACGAATATCAGGACACCAATCGCAGCCAGTATGAGCTGATGCGGCTGCTGACCGGCCGAGCGCCAGAATATCTGCGTGGTCGGCGACGAAGACCAGTCGATTTACGGCTGGCGCGGCGCCAACATCCGCAACATTCTCGATTTCGAGCGCGATTTTCCCGGCGCGACCATCATCCGCCTGGAGCAGAACTACCGGTCGACCAAGAACATTCTCGAAGCCGCCAACGGCGTGGTCGCGAACAACACCGAACGCATCGGCAAATCGCTGTGGACCGAATCCGCGACGGGCGAAAAGATCACGCTTTACGAAGCGCCCGATTCCGAAAACGAAGCTCTGTAGATCGCCGACACGATCGAGAGCCGCGCTGGCGCGCAATCCCAGACGATCGCGTCGCGGTTCTGTATCGCACCAACGCGCAATCGCGCCAGATCGAAGAAGCGCTGCGCCGCTACGGCCGGAAATACGTGGTGGTCGGCGGATTCAGCTTCTACCAGCGCGCCGAAGTGAAGGACATCCTGGCGTATCTGAAAGTCCTGGTCAGCCCGCAGGATTCGATCAGCCTGCTGCGCATCATCAACGTTCCGGCGCGCGGCATCGGGCGCACGACGCGTGGAGCAGATCGAGCAGTACGCGCTTGCGCATCGAATTGTCGCTCTATGGCCCGCGCTCGGCCGCATGCTCGAAGAACGGCATTTCCGCCGCGCGCCGAAGCCGCCCTGGCAGCGTTTCATCGCATGATGAAGGAACTGGCCGACGGCCTGGAATCGCGACCGGTCGCCGAAACGCTGGAAGCGGTCCTGGAACGCACCGGTTACCGGAAAATGCTGGAAGAAGAAGGCACCGAAGAAGCGCGCACACGCCTGGCGAACCTCGACGAATTGCTGAACGCCGCCGCCGATGCCTCCGAGCGCGGCGAAACCCTGCGCGATTTTCTGGATCACGCCGCCCTGGTCTCCGACGCCGATTCGGCCGACGAGCGCGCCACCGTTTCGCTGCTGACCATGCACAACGCCAAGGGACTGGAGTTTCCGGTCGTGTTCATCGCGGGCCTGGAAGAAGGCCTGTTCCCGCACAGCCGCTCGCTCGATTCCGAATCGCGGCATGGAAGAAGAACGGCGCCTGTGCTACGTCGGCATGACGCGCGCCGAAACGAAGCTGTATCTGAGCTGGGCGCGCTATCGCCGCCGCTTCGGCGGAGGGCAGCCCGAGCCATCCATCCCTTCGCGATTCCTGAAAGAAGTGCCGCGCGACGCTGCTCGATCGCGTGCGCGGCGACCGGGGCCACGTCGATCTGTACGCCGAGCGCTACGAGGTCCGCGACGCCGCCCGGCGGAACCTCTATACTGGGAAGACTTATAACTCGGTGGAGAACATCCGGCAGTTTTTCGCGGAGCGAGGAATGCCGGCGCCGCAGGGAATCGACAATCGGACCGCGGCAGCAGCAGCGCCAGCGCCCAGCGAAACCGCCAGCGACGGTGAAAAAAGCCGGCCAAGAAATTCGGCCCCGGCTCGACGGTCGAGCACGCCAAGTACGGCCGTGGCACGGTGCTTCGCCTGGAAGGCTCGGGCGAGGATACCAAGGTCACGGTGAGTTTCCCCGGATACGGGTTGAAGAAATTGATTGCGAAATACGCAGGGATCAAGATCGAATGAACACGAAAAAAATTACCGATAAAGCCGAACGCAAGAAGCTGAAGCGCGCCGCGCGCAAGAAGGCTCCCGCCATTAAGCCCACGCGCCGCCGACGTCGCGCGCGGATCGCAAAAGCGCAAAGTGAAGAAGATGGCTAAGGGCCAGCGCAAGCGCTAACCGGCCTCGCGTGTCGCTTTTTCAGACCAAGTCGATCGACGAACTGATCGCGTCGTCGGAAGAGCCCGTCGCACCGTTTGAAGAAGACCCTGGGTCCCTGGTGCGCTCGCGTTTCTCGGAGTGGGGATCGTCATCGGCTCCGGGCATTTTCACCGTCACCGGAACCGCTGCGGCAGGCAAGCTGAAAGATCCCGGCCTCTGCAAGCGACCGTGCTGGACATGCTCATGCACGGCCAGAGCGCGGCTGCATCGCTCGGCCGGCCCGGCGCGGGTCCGGCGCTGATCGTATCGTTCCTGATGGTGCTGGTCGCCTGTCTGTTCGCGGGCTTATGCTTCGCCGAACTGGCCTCGATGATCCCGATCGCGGGCAGCACCTACACTTACGCCTACGCGATCCTGGGCGAGATTTTCGCGTGGATCATCGGTTGGGACCTGATTCTGGAATACGCGGTCGCGAACATGTCGGTGGCCGTCGGATTCTCCGCGTATCTGCAAGACTTGGGCGACAACATTTTCGGCTTCCATCTTCCGCCCGCCATCGCCTACCCGATGTTCGCCGCCCCGGGCACGCCAGCCGGCATCTATAATCTTCCCGCGCTGTTGATCACCCTGGCGGTCACCTGGGTCCTGGTGCGAGGCGTCCGGGAAAGCGCCGAAGCCAACACGACCATGGTGTTCATCAAGATCGCCGCCATCGCGATCTTCAGCCTGGGGGCGCTGCGCGCCATCAACACCGCGAATTACCATCCCTTCGCCCCGCACGGCTTAGCGGGAATCGTCAGCGGAGCGCAGCATCGTATTCTTCACCTACGTCGGCTTCGACGCCGTCTCCACCGCGGCCGAAGAGTGCCGCCGCCCGCAGCGCGACGTTCCTTTCGGCATCATCGCGACGCTGATTATCTGCACGATCCTGTACGGCTCGGTTTCGATCGTGCTGACCGGCATCGCGAACTGGAAGACGCTGGACCCGAACTCGGCGGTCGCGGTAGCGCTGAAGAACGTCGGCTACAACCGGATTCGCCTGATCGTCAGCGCGGGCGCACTGACCGGCATGGTCTCGTCGCTGCTGGTCGGTCAATACGGCCAGGCGCGAATCTGGTTCGCGATGTCGCGCGACCGCCTGCTTCCCGGCTTCTTCGGCAAGGTGCACACAACGTTTCGAACCCCCTACATCGGCACCTGGATCGCGGGCCTGCTGGTGGGAATCCCGTCCGGCCTGTGGGACATCGACACTTTCGCCGAGCTGACCAACATCGGCACCCTGTTCGCCTTCATCATCGTCGCCGCGAGCGTGATCGTGTTGAGAAGGAAGCAGCCCGACCGTCCGCGATCGTTCCGAGTGCCGCTGGTGCCGCTGGTCCCGATTCTCTCGATCGTCTGCTGCCTGATTCTGATGATGGGCTTGCCGCTGCTGACGTGGATCAGATTTTTCGTGTGGCTCGCGATCGGGATGGTGATTTATTTGGTGTACAGCCGCCATCACACGGAAGCGGCGGCTTCATAGTTGTGCGTAGGCAACTTCTAATCCGGGTACTCAGCGGAACTGCGGACGCCAACATTCGATTCGAGGACTTGCGCTCGCTTCTGATGGCTCTTGGTTTCGACGAGCGTGTGAAGGGCAGTCATCATATTCTTACCAGGCCGGGCCTGACGGAGATCCTCAATCTTACAACCCCGCGGCTCGTTGGCAAAGCAAACAAGTTCGAGCGGTGCTGGTTCGATATAGATCGCGAAGGGATCAAATGACGAAATACGAGATTATCCTGTCTGGAGCGAAGAGGACAGCGCATTTATCGCGGAGGTGCCGGAGCTGGCGGGATGCATCGCGGACGGACCCTCCAGACAGGCGGCCATCGCGAACGCCGAGGTCGTCATCTCGGAATGGATTGAGACGGCTCGCGAACTGGGTCGTCCTGTGCCGGAGCCCAAGGGCCGTCTTCTCTTCGCCTGATACGCTGTTATCGTCTCGGACTTCAACAGATGCGCGGTTTTCCGCTGAAGCGATTTCGCGCCAAAGTTCGATGGGAACAATTACAGCCGTCGATTCCCCGGCCTCATTGGAGACGATGTGAATATCCGTGTCCCGCACAACTTCAGTTTACCTGCGCGGCCCCCCGCGTCGCCATTTCTACGAATCGCGGAACAGCGCGCCGAAACCCTTCCTGCTCGAAGTGACGATCGTTGGTGAGAACCTCGGTTAGCCCTTCCCGCCGCTGAGTCTGCATGGAAATGCAGTCAGTCAGGCTATAGCCTTTGTCCGGTCGTTCTCCGTAAAGAGACATGCCCGAAAGGAACGACTCTCGGCTCTGCGGAATGACGCGGACTCCAGGCGCCCCGAGAATTCGCTGGGCTTTTGTAAGCGCTCTGCGCCGCATCTGCTCGGGAGCCATCGCAAAGAACGTAAGGTACTCTGCCAGCACTTTATCGGTGGTAATTAGCAGCGAAGATGCTCGCTCCGATGTAAGCGCCAACGCTCACAGGTGAGCGCTGTCGTTGAAATCCGCCAGCGCAATCCAGTAGAACGTGTCGGCGAAAAGCGCCGTCATTCGTCTCTCTTTGGCCAGCCATAAATGTAGTGGTCGTGCCGACTCGCGCCATCCTCAGGCATGGTTGCCATGACTTCAGGCGGAACGCTCTGCATGTTTTCACAGATGATATCGGCAATATGCCGCAGCGGCTTCTCAGCCGCCGGACCGTTCTCCGTTCCGGCCAGTTTCCTAAACCAGGCTTCCAGGGTGAGGCCTTCCGTCAGCCGCTTTTGCTCTCAGCGCCGCTGCCTGCTCGTCGGTAAGTTCGATCATTGTCATAAGACCTCCACTCTTTCTATTAGACGACAAAGTATGTTATCGTCTGCAACGTAACATCAGTCTTGGCCTTGCTCTTCACCGCCGACCCCGGGAAACGACTCGACCATTTCCTGCAAGAACAGCTCCCTGAGCACAGCCGCTCCCGGCTCCAAGCGTGGATCAAAGACGGCCGCGTCCTGGTCGACGGCGCTGCCGCCAAACCGTCCTCTGCTCCTGCGCGGTGGCGAGAAGATCGAAGTTTTCCCGGCCGACCTTCCTCCGCTCAGCGCCGCGGCTGAAGATTTGCCGATCGAAATTCTCTATGAAGACGCCGCCGTGATCGCCGTCAACAAACCCGCCGGGCTCACCGTCCATGCTGGAGCCGGAGCGCACTCGGGAACGCTGGTCAATCGGCTGGTGCATCACTTCGCTTCGCTCTCGCAAGTCGGCGGCGAACTGCGGCCCGGCATCGTCCATCGCATCGACCGCGGGAACCAGCGGCGTTCTCTTAGTCGCCCGCACCGACGCCGCGCATCGCGCGCTGGCAGCTCAATTCGCGGCACGGACCGTGGAAAAAACTTATCTCGCTCTGGTCGAAGGGACCATCAAGCAAGAATCGGGACGCATCACGTCGCCCATTACGCGCGATCCCGTCCGCCGCACGCGCATGACGGCTCGGCTCGGGCACGGGCGTGAGGCGCTCACCGAATATCGAGTCCTCCAGCGCTTCGAAAAGTTCACTTATCTCGAAGTCCGCATCGGGACCGGCCGCACGCACCAGATTCGCGCGCACCTGGCGAGCCTCGGCCATCCGGTCGCCGGCGATCGCGTGTACGGCGCGCGCCCGGCTGCGAGAATTTTCCTGCACGCGTGGCGCGATCACGTTCACCAGTCCCGCGTCTGGCGAGCGCGTTACCGTCGAAGCCCCGCTCCCCGAGGAGTTGCAACGCTGGCTCGGCGAACTATAATTTAAAGTAACTCGCATGAAATACGTAGTCAGTCGTAACGCTTCTCGCTTTAACTGTCGTTTCCCAAGTGCGCGCACAGCCGCCCAAAGCCGCCCCAGTCCCAGGACGACGCAGCATCGCGCATCAACGTGGAAGTCACCCGCGTCCAGTTGCTGTTCACGGTCTCGGACAAGAAGGGCCGCTTCGTCACCAATCTGACCAAGCCGGACTTCGAGATCTACGAATCGAAGAAAGCCGCAATCGATCATGGAGTTCGCCGCGGAAACCGATCTGCCGCTGCGCCTGGCCATCCTGATCGACACCAGCAACAGCATCCGGGAGCGCTTCAAATTCCAGCAGGAAGCCGCGACCGATTTCGTCGATACCGTGATTCGCGCGCATGAGGACAAAGCCGTGGTGGTCAGCTTCGACTCGACCGCCGAATTGGTGGCCGACCTGACCGACGATACCGAAAAGCTCAACCAAGCGATCCGCGGCCTGCGCGCCGGCGGCGGCACGGCGCTCTACGACGCGATTTTCTTCGCCTGCCGCGACAAATTGATGCAGGACCAGCCGCTATTCAAATTCCGCCGCGCCATGGTCATCCTGAGCGATGGCGACGACAACAACAGCCGCTACACGCGCGATCAGGCGCTCGAAATGGCGCACAAATCCGATACGGTGATCTATACGATCTCCACCAACATCACCGGCATCGAAGAGGATGGCGACAAAGTCCTGCGCTATTTCGCCGAGCAGACCGGCGGCCAGGTTTTCTTCCCGTTCAAGGCGAAGGACCTGACGCAATCCTTCGAAAATATCGCGAATGAGCTGCGTCATCAGTACAACGTGCTGTATCGTCCGGAGCCGCTGAAGACCGACGGCCTGTATCATCCGGTGGAAGTGAAGGTCAAAGGCCGCAAGGATCTGGTAGTCCGCGCGCGCCACGGCTACTACGCGCCGGTCATGCCAGAGGCAAACCCGGGTAAGTAACCACTTCGCCCTCGATTTTGGCGAAAGGCGTGTAAGTGTGCGGCTTGCGGCTGGTCGCGCTTAGGATATCCTCCACGGCGATGCCGCGCGCAGTCAGAGCGTCTCCGATCAAGGATCGATGGCAGCGCCACGGAACGGCTTCGGCGCACATGATTGCCGTTCGCTTTTCCCGCGCGAGACCAGATCAGTTCGTCGAGACTCTCCGGAACTGCGGAGTCTGCATGTAGTCCGCATAGCCGCGAAAGCTCGCGTTCTTCCAGCCGAGATTGATCGAATCTTTGCGCGCATGCCGCAATCCTCCCAGGCCCGGCATGTGCACATACGCGATTCCGCGCGTGGCGAGCGACTCCGCCAGCGCATCGGAATTGAACTGTGGATTGTGGCGAGATTTCGGGATGGTTCGCACATCCACCAGTTGCTCGACGCCATGCGCCTTGAGAATCTCCAGAAATTCTTCGATGGGATGCGTGGAGTGGCCGACTGTGAGAATCACCAAGTCACTATGATTGTATCTATGCTCCCGTATCCGCCGGAATCGGCGAAACTGTTCCTGGCGCGTCACGTTGACCGGCTGAGGCGAGTCCCAGGGCGCAAGAAAATCGTATTCCCCGAAGGCGACGACCCGCGCGTTCAAGAGGCAGCGGAGCGGCTGGCGATGGATGGACTGATCGAGCCGAGTCCTGCTGACCGGGCGAAGTCGATTCTCCGAAGCTCGCGGCACTTTACCATGAACGCCGCCGCTCAAAGGCGTGACCCATATGGAAGCCGAACGCATCGCGCGCCAGCCGCTGTATCGGGCGGCGCTGATGGTCGCGGCGGGCGAGGTGGATGGCGGCGTCGGTGGAGCAGTGACTACCACGGCAGAAACCGTGCGCGCGGCTCTGCACTGCATCGGGACGGCGGATGGCGTCCACAATGTTTCCGGGGTATTTTTCGTGTGCGTACAGGATCGCTCTTTCGGTCACGAAGGCGTTTTGGCGTTCGCGGACTGCGCGCTGGTGATCGACCCGTCGGCGGTTGAAGTCGCGGAAATCGCCATCGCGACGTCCCGTTCTACCCGAACAGTGATGGGAGCGATGCCGAGGGTCGCGCTGCTGTCGTTCTCAACCAAGGGCAGCGCACGCCACGAATTTGCGGAGAAGATGATCGAAGCGCTGCGAATCCTGCGGGAGCGCGCCCCTGAAATCGACGCCGATGGCGAGTTGCAAGGCGACGCGGCACTGGTCGCATCCATCGGTGCGTCCAAGGCTCCCGGGTCGACCGTGGCAGGCCGCGCGAACACATTGATTTTCCCCGATGTTACCAGTGGTAACATTGCCTACAAGCTAGTGGAGAGGCTGGGCGGAGCGGCTGCTTTCGGTCCATTCTTGCAGGGACTTGCGCATCCGTTCAACGATTTGTCGAGAGGCTGCTCGGCGGACGATATTTACGGCGCGGCGCTGGTGACGGCGCTTCAATCGGAGGAAAAGCCTATTGTTGCCGTTTAAGCTGGTGTATCACGACGATTATGACCTGAATCTCGGCTCGCATGTGTTCCCGTCGCAGAAATTCCGCATGATCCGGGACCGTCTGTTGTCGGACGGTTTTGCCGAGCACGGCCGACTTCGTTCAGCCTGAGCCGGCCTCGGACGAAGACCTGATGCTGGTGCACACCCGCGGCTGGATCACGAGACTAAAGCATGGAACGCTCGACTACATTGAGTTGTTGAAGCTCGAGATTCCGTATTCCCAGAAGATGGTGAACGCGTTCTGGCTGGCCGCAGGCGGGTCCACGCTGGCGGCGCGGCTGGCGCTTCAGGATGGGATCGGGTTCAACATCGGCGGCGGGTTTCATCACGCGTTTCCGGGGCATGGGGAAGGTTTTTGCGCGATCAACGATATCGCGGTTGCGATACGGAAGTTGCAGAAGGAACGATTGATCGAACGGGCGATGGTGGTGGATTGCGACGTGCACGACGGCAACGGAACCGCCGCGATTTTTACGGGCGACGCGACGGTGTTCACGCTGTCGATCCATCAGTTTCACAATTATCCGAGCATCAAGCCGCCTTCGAATATCGATGTCGATCTGGAAGACGGCGTCACGGACGCGGATTATCTCGATCAACTCGGCACGGCGTGCCGCAAAGGGATGAGTCAATTCAAGCCGGAACTGGTGATGTATGTTGCGGGCGCGGATCCGTATCGCGAGGATCAGCTCGGCGGGCTTTCGTTAACGATCGACGGATTAAAAGCTCGTGACCGTCTGGTGTTCGACGTCGCGCGGGAACACGGCGCGAAAGTCGCGGTGACGCTGGCGGGAGGCTACGCGGTCGACGTGCAAGATACCGTGACGATTCACTCGAATACCGCGAAAGCTGGCCGCGGAGACGCTCAGGCTTTCGCCGGGATCATGACCGGCGCATTGGCCAGCAGCTTGTCTTCGAACTCGAAATCGGGCTTCGGAAACAAGTTGTGGCGCAGGTACCAGCGATAGGTTTCTTTCAACCCGACGTTGAAATCGGTGGGCTTGAATTTCAACACGCGCTGCGCCTTCGCGGTTACCTGCGTGATCGGCGGCATGTCGTAATACACGGCGAAATACAGTTTCGGTCCCATGGGATGGCCGCCGGCGCGCAAAATATACTCGCGCGGGATGCGGACGAACTCGCACCGGCTTGTTGCAGGCCTTCGCGAACGCTTCCACCGCTTCGCTCTGCGAAAGCGGACGCGGATTCGCGATGTTGAACGCGTGGCCGATGGCGTTCGGCTCATCCATCGCCTTCAACGCAGCACGGACCAGATCCTTCACGTAGACGAACTGCATCAGCCGCCGGCCGTCGCCAGGAAGAATGATCGAGCGGCCAGCGCGCAGACGATCCCAGAAATAAGCTTCCCGATAGAACGGATTGCCCGGGCCATATATATAAGGTGGGCGCAGCGTCACCACCGGCAGGCCGATGCGCTGATGCAGACGGAACAACGCTCGCTCGCTCATAGCCTTGTTACGCACGTACAATTCCGGCGCGTCGTCCGGCGCCAGCGCGTCGCCTTCGTGATGATTCAAGCCGTCGCCGTACGCGGCCACGCTCGACATGAAAATGTAACGATGGAGATTGCCGCCGCACGCGCGCACGGAGCTTTCGATGTGGCCGGCGGTGGTCCCGCGCTCCCAGTCGTAGACGTTGTCGAAAACGACATCGAATTTCTTCCCGGCCAGCGCGGCCTTCATGGCCTGCCCGTCGTTGCGGTCGGCGACCAGATTCTTTACGCGGCGGCCCAGGTCATGACGCGGACGGCGATGCAGCACCGTGACGGCATGCTCCTGCTTCAGCAGTTCGGCCACCAACATCCTGCCGATGAACCGAGTCCCTCCGATAACCAGGCAATTCATGCGGGAATTACGGAATAATTAGCGAAATTCAGTCGTAATACTCAAGCCCCAGATGCGTGATCAAATCCTCGCCGCGCATCCATCGAAGCGTATTCTTCAGCTTCATGAGCTGGATGAAGATGTCGTGCTCAGGATACAGGCCGGGCGCCGTCATGGGAGCCTTGAAGTAAAACGAAAGCCATTCCTGGATGCCGCGCATGCCGCAGCGCTGCGCCAAGTCCATGAACAGAACCAGATCCAGCACCAGCGGAGCGGCGAGGATGGAATCGCGGCAGAGAAAATCGATTTTGATCTGCATCGGATAGCCGAGCCATCCAAAAATATCGATATTGTCCCAGCCTTCTTTCGAATCGCCGCGCGGCGGATAGTAATTGATGCGGACGGCGTGATAAAAGTCCTTGTATAACTCCGGATAGAGCTTGGGCTGAAGGATCTGCTCCAGCGAGCTGAGCTTGGTCTCTTCCTTGGTTTTGAAAGATCCGGGATCTTCCAGGACTTCGCCGTCGCGATTGCCGAGGATGTTGGTGGAAAACCAGCCGTTCAATCCCAGCATCCGCATCTTCAAGCCCGGCGCGATCAGCGTCTTCATGAAGGTCTGGCCCGGTCTTGAAATCCTTGCCGCAGACCGGAACGTTGCGCTCGCGCGCGAGTTCGAGAAGCGCTGGTGTATCCGTAGTCAGGTTAGGAGCGCCGTTAGCGAACGGAACGCCGGATTTCAGCGCGGCGTAGGCGTAAATCTGGCTGGGCGCGATCTCCGGATCGTTCTTCATCAGGCCGCACTCGAAATCCTTGAGGGTCTGATGAACCGCATCGGGACGATGGAAAACCTCCGTAGAGGCGCACCAGATCATCACCATGCGCGCCACATCGTTGGTCTTGCGGAACTGCGCGATGTCTTCCATCAGCATTTCCGCTTTGTCCATCTTCGTGGCGGCCTGCTTGATGTTGGGACCGTTCATGCGGCGAACGTAATCGTGATCGAAGACCGCTTTCATGGGACGGATCTTCGAAAGCGGCTCCTTGAGTTGCTCGAGCTGAGTCTTCTCGAGCACCGCGGCGTTCTGCGCGGCTTCATACGCCGTATCTTCGAAAATATCCCAGCCGCCGAAGACCAGATCGTTCAATCCCGCGAGCGGAAGAAAATCCTTGATCAGCGGCGTGCGATTGTCGGTGCGTTTCCCCAGGCGAATGGTGGCGAGCTGCGTGAGCGAGCCGATGGGCGCCGCCATGCCGCGCTTCACCGCTTCGACACCGGCCATAAACGTGGTGGAAACCGCGCCGATACCGGGAATCAATACGCCCAGCTTTCCGTTTGCAGGCGCAATCTGGACGTTGTCTGATGCCGACAAAGCCGTTTTACTCCTTCAGGTTTGCTCTTCCGGCGCGCGTGGGCGCGCAGGCTGGAGGGACTTTGAGCTAACGTAATATATACTAGCACTTTATGCTCAAAGGCGCGACCAGCGCGGCGACCCAAGCCGTCATCAGCACGATTTTGGTGGATGATGAGAAGCTCGCGTCGGAGGAACTGGCTTATCAATTAAAAGATTTCGCCGACGTCGATATCGTGGCGACCGCTTCCAACGGCCTCGAAGCCGTGAAGCTGATTGAAGACCTGGAACCCGATCTGGTGTTTCTCGACGTGCAGATGCCGGGACTCGACGGAATGGGCGTGATCCGCAAGCTGCGCGAGAAAAATATTCCGCTGCCGTATTTCGTGATGGCCACCGCCTACGATCAATACGCAGTGGAAGCGTTCCGCTGGGAAGCGCTGGACTATTTGCTTAAGCCCGTGGAGCGAGACCGGCTGGCGCTGGCGATCGATCGGGCGCGAAAGGGCATCGCGGAGCGGGCGAAGACGGCGCAGCCGGAGCCGCCTCCGCTGAAGCCGTCGCTGCAACGCACCAAGCTGCTGATCAAGAGCAATCATCGGAATTTCATTGTCGACGCGCAGGATGTGATTTACGCGACCATCGACGACGGACTGATCACCGTAGTCGCGAGCAGCCTGGAAGGGCAGTCGAATTATCGCACCATCGAGGAGCTGCAATCGAATCTCGACCCGGACATGTTCTGGCGCGTGCATCGATCGTATCTGGTGAACATTCATCGCATCAAAGAAGTGATTCCGTGGTTCAAGTCGAGCTTCCAACTGCGGATGGATGACAAGAAGCAGACCGAGATTCCAGTGAGCCGGGTGCAGACGAAGCGGCTGCGAGCGCTGCTGAAGCTGTGAACCGCGAATATCACAAGTGGTTTTCCCCGCGCCTGGGGCGGGAGATGGAACTGCTCGTCTTCGGGCACTCGGGCATGCCGTTGATGGTGTTTCCGACCTCGATGGGCCGCTTCTTCGATTACGAAAGCCGCGGCATGATCGACACGATTCGCGATCGGTATGAAAGCGGACGCATTCAGGCATTCTGCGTGGATTCGGTGGATGCGGAGAGCTGGTACAACAAATCCGTGCCTCCGGCCGATCGAGCCGCGCGGCATGTGCAATACGATTCGTATTTAGTCGAAGAAGTCATTCCGCTGATTCGCGCGCGCAACGCGTCGCCGCAAGTGGCCGTTACGGGATGCAGCTTCGGCGGTTATCATTCGGTCAATTTCGCGCTGCGGCATCCGGATCTGGTGAACTACTGCGTCAGCATGGGCGGCGCATTCGACATCCACCAATTCCTGAACGGATATTACGACGATAACTGCTACTACAATTGTCCTCCGGATTTTCTGCCGAATCTCAATGACCCCTGGTATCTGGACCGGTATCGGCAGATGCGCATCGTACTGGCGACCGGCGAGACCGATATTTGTCTGGAGGAAAACCGGCGCCTGTCGGGGATCATGGACGCGAAGGGCATTCCCCACTGGCTGGATGTGTGGGGCGACGGCACCGGTCACGATTGGCCGTGGTGGCAGCGTATGACCGAGAAATTTTTTTGAAGGTCCACTGGACTCGCTCCCTGGGACTCGGTACCATGCCTGACAGCATGAGAAAAATCGGCATCATCTACGGAATGGAACAGACCTTCCCAGTCGCGCTGGTGGACCGGATCAACGCGATGCACGTGGACGGAGTTTTGGCCGAGCACGTCCACATCGGCGGCATCAAAATGGCGGAGCCTTCCGGATACCGCGTCATCGTCGACCGCATTTCGCACGACATTGCGTTCTATCGGGCTTACTTGAAGAACGCCGTGTTGACGGGCACCACGGTGATCAACAATCCGTTCTGGTGGGGAGCCGACGATAAATTTTTTAATTACGCGCTGGCGTCGCAGATCGGCGTCGCGGTGCCGCCGACGGTGCTGCTGCCGCATAAATCGCATCCGCCGGGGACGACCGCGCAGTCGATGCGCAACTTGATTTATCCGCTCAACTGGGACGAGATTTTCGAATACGTGCAATTCCCCGCGTTTCTGAAGCCCTATAGCGGCGGCGGATGGAAGAGCGTGTACAAGGTCGACAATCCCAAGGAACTTTTTGAAGCGTACGATCAAACCGGCGATCTGTGCATGACGCTGCAACGCGCGGTGCAGTTCGAAGATTATTTCCGGTGTTATGTCGTCGGGCAAAAGAAAGTGCACGTGATGCGATACGATCCACGCCGTCCGCATGCGCATCGCTATGTCTTGGATGGTCCGCCCATCGATCCGGCGATGTATGCGCGCGTAGTGGACGATTGCCTGAAGCTGTGCCGCGCACTGGGGTACGATTTGAACACCGTGGAATTCGCCGTGGAAGACGGCATTCCGTATGCGATCGACTTTTTGAATCCCGCCCCGGATGCGGAATATTCGTCGGTGGGCGCGGAGAATTTTCAATGGATCGTGGACGCGGTGGCCGAGTTTGCCGTCGAAGAAGCGTTGAAGGACCCGGTACCGGTCGAGATGCGCTGGGCTCGATTCCTCACTGCTCACGGAGGGTGAATCATGCGACCGAGCTTCACCATCGGCATCGAAGAAGAGTATCAGACCATCGATCCCGTAACACGCGACCTGCGGTCGCACATCGACTCGGAAATTATCGAGAAGGGCAAGACGCAGCTTCACGAAATGGTGAAGCCGGAAATGCACCAGAGCGTGGTGGAAGTGGGGACCGGGATCTGCCGCGATATCGGCGAAGCCCGCGAGGAGGTGCGCAAGCTGCGCTGCGCGATCATTCAGCTCGCGCGCGACAACGGGTTGCGGCTGGGCGCAGCAGGCACGCATCCGTTCGCGGATTGGCGCAAGCAGAGCATCTATCCGGATGAACGCTACTACACCATCGTCGAGGATATGAAAACGGTGGCGCGCGGCAACCTGATTTTCGGGCTGCACGTGCATGTGGGAGTAGAAGATCGCGAGACGGCGATCCATCTGATGAACGCCGCGCGCTATTTCGTTCCGCACATGCTGGCGTTGTCGTCGAACTCGCCGTTCTGGCTGGGGATGGATACGGGGCTGAAATCGTATCGTTGCAAGGTGTTCGACAAATTTCCTCGCACCAACATCCCCGACTATTTTCCGAGCTACGGCGAATATCAGAACTTCGTCGATCTTCTGGTGAAGACGCATTGCATCGACAACGCGAAGAAGATCTGGTGGGACATTCGTCCGCATCCGAATTTTCCGACGCTCGAATTCCGATGCTGCGATATTCCGATGCGGCTTGACGAAACTATCTCGATCGCGGCTTTGATTCAGGCTACGGTGGCGAAGCTGTACAAACTTTACGAAGCGAATCAGGGATTCCGCCTGTACCGGCGCGCGCTGATCATGGAAAATAAGTGGCGCGCGTCACGTTACGGGCTGGATGGCAAGCTGATCGATTTCGGTCGGCAGACCGAAGTTCCGGTCCGCGACCTGATGGAAGAATATCTGGCGTTTGTCGACGATGTCGTCGACGAGCTGGGATCGCGCCAGGAGGTCAACGGGATTCGCAAGATTCTCGAAACGGGCAGCGGCGCGGACCGGCAGTTGAAGGTATTTAACGAAACAGGAGATTTGACCAAAGTGGTGGATTACATCATTGAAGAAACGGAGTCGTCGGTTGATGAGCGATTTGCGCACGGTTCCGTTTGATCCCGAATATATTCCGGGGGCGCACAACGCGGTGCATGTATGCCTGCGGATTCAGCCCGATGAAAAAGTCACGCTGATTACGGATCATGCGTGCCTGGAGATTGCCGCGAGCCTGGCGGCAGAGCTCGATAAGGTGGACGCTCCGTACAAGGCTTTCGTGCTGGAAGAGCTGGCGCCGAGGCCGTTGGTCGACATGCCAGCGGCGATTCTCGACGACTTGGAAACCAGCCGCGTAAGTATTTTCGCGGTGGTCGCGCAAACCAATGAGTTGCGTACGCGTATGAAGATGACCAACGTCGTCAACCGGCTGGGCATTCGTCATGCACATATGGTGAATATCGAGCGCCGTATCATGCTGGAAGGCATGCGCGCCGATTTTCGTAAAGTGGACGATCTAAGCGTGAAGGTGCTCAACATTGCGCAATCGGCGCAGGTGATTCGCGCACGTACCGCCGCCGGGACCGATCTGGTGGCCGATATGAACCACAACTACAAGTGGATCAAAACCAGCGGAATTATTTCGACCAAGAAGTGGGGCAATCTACCCGGCGGGGAGATCTTCACGACTCCCGGCGAAGTCAACGGGACGTTCGTAATCGATGGCGTGGTGGGGGATTACCTTTGTGCGAAGTATGGGGACCTGAAAAATGCCCCGCTGACGATTCAGATCGAGGGAAACCGGCTGAAGGAAGTGCACTCGTCGAACCGGGAATTGCAGGATGAATTTTGGCGCTACACGCACACCGATGAGAACAGCGACCGCGTGGGCGAATTCGCGATCGGCACGAACATTGGACTCCGCGGCGTGATTGGCAACATTTTGCAGGATGAAAAACTACCAGGGATTCACATCGCGTTTGGGAATCCATATGGCGCGCACACGGGCGCGGAATGGGATTCGTCGACACACATCGACGTCGTCGGAACGAAGTTCGACATATGGGCGGACGACCGGCAGATCATGCGGGCCGGCACGTTTCTGATCGAATGATCCCGGAGCTGCGGCAGCGCTTCAATCGCGAATTTACTCCAGAAAAATACCGGCGTTTCCTGCGCCTGCTCGACGATGGCTGCGGGACGCATGTCAAGTTTCGCAACTGCGAGACTCCCGTGTTTCTGCCGCGTGCGCTATTCGAAAAAATGGATGCGTACGGCGCGGAGCTGATCGGCCAATTGATGACGCCCGATTACCTGGCGCGGTCCGAGGAAACGCTGCCGCCGAATACCGCGTGCCGAATGAAGATGCGCGGCCGTTGTTCGTTCAGGTCGATTTCGGATTGACGGCCGAGCTGGAGCCAAAGCTGGTGGAGATTCAAGCTTTCCCGTCGTTATACGCCTATCAGCCGTTTCTGCAAAGCACGTATCGCGAAGCATATGGGCTCGATCAGGCACTGGATCCGTCGTATGTCGACCTGTTTCGGCGCGCCGTGCTCGGCGATCACGCGGCGGAAAATGTCGTGCTCCTGGAGATCGATCCGCGGAATCAGAAGACGCTGCCGGATTTTCTGCTGACCGAGAAGATGCTGGGGATCAAGACGGTTTGCATCACGCAGGTCGAGAAGCGCGGGCAGCAGCTATTTCATGACGGCGTCCCGATCGAGCGGATCTACAATCGCGTCATTGTCGATGAGCTGGTGCGGCGGAAAATCCAGACGCCGTTCGATTATCGCGACGATCTGGATGTCGAGTGGGCCGGGACATCCGAACTGGTATTTCCGGATCAGCAAATTCTCGATTCCTTTCTTGAAGCATACTTGCGTTCCGCGCACGCACTTCCTGAGCGAAGGCGCTCCGCATGATCTTCAAAACTGGGTGCTGAAGCCGCTGTATTCGTTTGCGGGGCTTGGAGTGGTGATTGGGCCTTCGCGCGAAGAGATCGACAAAATTCAAGACCGGTCGCAATACATTCTTCAAGAACGTGTCGATTTCGCGCCCTCTCGTAGACACGCCCCACGGCCCGACCAAGGCCGAGATCCGTATGATGTACCTATGGGTCGACGATCTGCGCGCGGTGACTACGATCATCCGGATGGGGCGGGGCAAGATGATGGGGGTGGATCACAACCAGGATCTGGAATGGGTCGGCGCATCGTCTGCCTTTATTTGCTAGGACTGATCACGACGGGCTCCGCCGCTCCGAACGTCTTTCGAGTGAAGTTCGAAACCAGCGCGGGCAATTTCGTGATTGAAACGCATCGCGATTGGGCTCCGCTCGGCGCGGATCGATTCTACGAACTGGTGCGCGCGAAATATTTCGACGATTCGCGCTTCTTCCGCACCGTGGCAGGGAAGTGGGTGCAGTTCGGCATCGCGGGCGACCCGAAGGTCGCGCTGAAGTGGCGGAATCGCACCATCGAAGACGACCCGGTGAGGCAAAGTAACAAGCTGGGATTCGTGGCGTTCGCGTTCACCAAGCCCGGAACGCGCGCCACGGAACTTTACATCAACCTCGGCGATAATTCGCAGCAGGATGCGCAGGGATTTGCGCCGTTCGGCAAAGTCGTCGAAGGAATGGACGTGGTTCAAAAACTGTACTCGGGGTACGGAGAAAATTCGGGCGGCGGGATGCGCGCGGGGCATCAGGACCGCATGTTTGAAGAAGGAAACGCGTATCTGGATCGCGAGTATCCGAAGGTCGACAAGCTGATTCGGGCGTATATCGTCAATTAGATCCGACGGGCAGCTTGGTGGCGTTCGCGGCTACCGTGCCTTGCGTGATCACCAGATCGAGAAGACCCGCCGGCGCATCGTTCGGAACGGTGAAGTTGATCTGATACAGTCCAATGCCGGTCGGAGTGAGTCCGGCGTATCCGACATTCACGGTTTCGCCATTGAGTGTCACAATCGGCTGCGTTGTGACCAGGATTTGTTGCGGCGGAGTAGGCGAGCCGCTGACGACGGCGGTATCCGTAGCGCCCATGCCGGCCAGATAAAGCGTCAGCGATTCGCCCGGATGAGCGGGATTCGCCGCCGAAACCAATGATCCATCCAGGCGCTGCGCGACGACGGTCTGATCAGCGACGTTGAAATCCACACCCGGCTGCATCGAAACAATATTCAGCGTTTCCGGAAGCGTCAGCGCATTGTTCACGCTGACGATAGCTGAATATTGCTGGTTGGGCGGAATCTCAAATGGAACCTGCGCGGCCAACACAGTGCCTGAAACAAAGAACAGTGGAACCTGGGTCGGGCCGATCAGCATGTACGTGCCGCTGATCTGGTTCTGCAATGGAACAACGCCGGGCGAAATCAGCGACGGAGCGAATCCGCTTCCATAAACCTGAATCACTCCGCCGGGCGCGAGCGCTCGTCCCGCGGCATTGGCTGTGGGGTTGTCGAAGAAAATGTTCAACGCCCCGTTGGCGACTAGTGAAGGCGGCGGGGTCGCGTTTGTGCTCACCGTGCCCGTGAATTGCTGCACGGACTGCGGCAGCGTGCCGGCGCTGGCGGAGACGGTGATGGTCATTTCGGAGAACATCGCGCCCGGCTGCCACGTCGCCGAATAAATGTTGGTGTTGCCATCGCCCGGGAGCGTCAGCGGTGGATCGCCGTTCGAAAAACTCGCCACCACGGAACCATTCGAAATCGGATTCCCGCAGTCGTCATTCAATCGCACGATCAGCGAAGCGGGCCAGCCCACGGGAACTGCGAAATTGTTGACCAATCCAGTTTGGGTGATCGCAAGATGAGACGGAGTACAACTGGAAGACGTGGTGTCAGCCCGCAAGGTCGCTTGACCGTCCCCGGGTTCGGCACGACCATCGTCACGTTGACCACCCGCAGCGCTCCGCCAATCGCGATATTCACGCTTCCATGATAGATTCCGGGGCCGGCTGCCGCACCGGGAGTAATGGAGACCGAAAGCTGTCCCGCACTTGAAGTGGACGTGTTGCCGCTGGCGGGCGTCACGCTCAGCCAGTTGGCTCCGTCGGAAGTGGCGGCGGACGCCGCGAACTGCACCGGCGTGCTGCTGCTGGTGTTCACGAAAATGATCTGAGCGCCGGTAGTAGCGGCGAAATACAACCCGCCCGGCACCGGATCGGGCAGCGCGAGCGAGGTCGCGGGTTCATTATCGAGCACCGCGACCACATACTGCGGCGAGTTCTGCGATTGAGGATCGCTGACGCGCACCAACGCGTATTGCGGGCCGGCAGGAAGGCTCGCGGTGTTGGCGGAGGGAATCAACAGGAAGCTGCCCGGTTGCGACGGCGTGGCGGTACCCGAACTCGGGAACCAAGCGTGAGCCAGTCGCTTCCGCTCAGCATATCCACTGCACAATTCACGGTCGACCCCGGATCGCCAAGGTTCAGATACGGTGACTGCCTGCCCCTCCGTCGTCCCCGCACCCTGGCGCGACTGAAATCGCACTCCTGTGACGCTCGAGCGACATTATCGGGCCCGCACGGGCGACGAATAATGAGACGGGAACGTCGAAAGTGCCGGCAGAGTTGGCGAGCCTGACGATGTCGTGGTGATCGCCGACGCTCAGGCCGGTCGAGTTCGCGTCAACACGAACGCTCAAACTGCTGCTCGATTTGGGAAGTGTGATCCACGGGCTGTTCCCGACCACGGTCGCGGTGGGCGCACCGCCTCCACCGCTGTCTTGCATCACGATTACCTGCTCCTGGGTCGACGGAGCATCGGCTCGAGCCGCGAAGCGCAGCATCGATGGGACCACTTGCGCAGTTGGTGGCCCAGCGGTGACGGTGAAGCTGACTTGCACCGTGATCGGCGCCTGGCTGGTATTGTTCGGAACCGTAATTTGAATGGTCGCAGGATAGTTGCCGGGCGTGAGCTTCGTCACGATTCCCTGGCTGGTAAAGACGGAATTGACACTAACCAACAAGGCGCCAGGCGTGGCACCGGTTGCCGGAGCAATCGTTAGCCACGGCGGATCGAAGCGCCAGGCGCGCCCTGAATCGTCGCAGCGTAATTCACGGGCGCTCCACTGGGCGCGACGATCGAAACCATTTGAGGAGTCGGAGGAAAATCGGTGTCTCCGGCAATGCCGGTAAACGAATCTGAAGTGGCGCGACTTGGAGCAACGCTCCGGCGGGCGCGACCGTAAGCTGGAATTGCTTCGTGGCAGTGTAGCCGGCGCTATCGGTGGTCAATACCGGTGAATGTGTACAGTCCGGTGACGGTCGGGGAACCGGCAAATGATCCGTTGGATTGAAGCGTCATGCCAGGCGGGATCGGGCCCGATCCATTTGCCAGCGAAAACGTGTAAGGCGGATTTCCGCCGGTTGCGGTGATCGATTGGGGATAGCCGGCCTGCAAAGTGGCCGTGGAAAGCGGCGACGGAGTGACTGATCGATAACGGCGGGGCAATCGTGAGCTGGAAATAGGCGCTGATGGTGATCTTGTTCGCATCCGTCACATCGATGGTCACGCCGTAGATAGCCGGCGCTGGTGGGAATGCCCGAGATCAATCCACCCGAACTCAGGGTCAGATTCGGCGGAAACACATTCTGGATCACAACCGGACGGCTCCAGCGAAAACGTGTAGGGCTGTGTTCCACCGGCGGCAACAGGATCGCGTACGAATATTTTTGCCCGGCCACTCCGTTCGGCAGAATCACCGAAGAGGTAAAAACCAGACCCGGAATCACCGTGAGCTGAAATTCAGCCGACACCGGCGGACCGACAAACGTTGTACGGTCTCGATCGGCGTGGCGATCACGCTGAATGATAAAGGTTCCGGTCATGGTCGGCGCTGCCAGAGAGCGTGCCTTGTGGGCTCATGCTGAGGCCTGGCGGGGGATTCAGGCTCTGCCAGATGAAGCTGCCAACCAACGAAATCGTGAAGCGGTCCGAGTATGGCGCATTGATCGCCGCGTTAGGCAGCGGCGACGCCGGGAACATCTGCACGATCGTGATCGAGAATTGCTGAGAGGTGGCGGCTCCGTTGCGTTGAGGATCCGTCGCGCTGACCGTAAAGGGTATGTCCCGGTCGTGGTGGGTGTGCCGGAGACCGTAGCGCTGCTACCGGCGGAAGTGATCGCCAACCCTGGCGGGAAGCTCCCAGCCACTAAATTCCACGTGGTCTGAGGGCTGCCGTTGGAATTGATGATCGCCGAATAACCGTTACCGACAAGCGCCATAAGGCAGCGTAGCGGGCGCGATGGTCAATCCGCTCTGAGCAACCGCCAGCGTAGCGGATAAAGGCACAACACAATTCTCCTGACGCGATGAAGGTCCTCTGAAGGCCTGGCACAGATTTCTAACCCATTCTACGGCATGTCCAGGCCGGTTAATAACCATGTCAGCTCAAGTGTTACGCTCTTCCTATGCGATTTGTATTCCTGACCGCTGTGCTGGCGCTCGCCGCGAACGCGCAAGACGCCGCCCGCCTGGCTGAAGATCCCACCGTGAAAGCCGCTCTCGACGCCGTAAAACGCAACGAGCCTCATTTTATCGACGAGCAGATCCGCATCTGCGAAATCCCCGCGCCGCCGTTTCACGAGGAAGCGCGCGGCAAGGAACTGGAGCGTCTGTTCAAACAGGAAGGCCTCGAAAACGTCCGGATCGATAAAGCCGGCAACGTGATCGGCGTCCGCCCCGGCGCGTCGCCGCATCCCAACCTGGTTTTTCAGGCCCATCTTGACACCGTGTTTCCCGAAGGAACCGACGTGAAGGTCACGCGCGACGGCACCGTGCTGAAAGGCCCCGGCATCGGCGACGATTGCCGCGGTCTGGTGGTTGTGCTGGGCGTGATCAAGGCGCTGAACGAGGCGAAAGTGAAAACGCCCGGCACGATTACCTTCGTCGCCGATGTCGGCGAGGAGGGCCTGGGCGACCTGCGCGGCACCAAGAATCTTTTCGCCGACAGCCTGAAAGGCCAGATCGACAAATTCATTTCCGTCGACGGCCTGGGCCTCGGCATCACGAATGTCGGCGTCGGCAGCTATCGCTATCGCGTCACGTTCAAAGGTCCCGGCGGCCACAGCTTCGGCGCGTTCGGCATGGCCAACCCGATCCAAGCCATGGGCCGCGCCATCGCCAAGATCGACAATTTCGAGGTTCCCACCAATCCGAAGACGACCTTCAACGTCGGGCCGCGTGGGCGGCGGAACGTCGGTCAACGCGATCCCGTTCGAATGCTGGATGGAGGTCGACATGCGCTCCTCCGACAAGGATTCTCTCGAAGCCGTGAACACGAAATTCAAAGCGGCCGTTCAGGAAGCCGTCGCGGAAGAGAATAAACGTTGGAACAATCGCGGACCGGTCTCGGTTTCGCCGGAACTGGTCGGTGTGCGTCCCGCGGGCCACACTTCGGCCGATTCCGCCATCGTGATAACGGCGGTATCCGTCACCAAGGTTTTCGGCGCTCCGGGCAGGCTCGGCGAAGGGTCCACGGATTCGAATGTCCCCATGAACCTGGACATTCCCGCCATCACCATCGGCGGCGGAGGCAGCGGGAGCGGCGCGCATTCGCTCGGCGAAATGTTCGACACGAAGGATTCTTATCTCGGTACTCAACGTGGCCTGCTGCTCGCGGTAGCGCTCGCGCGCTAAACGGTGCTCATCGAGCTCGATCAGCTCTCGAAACGATACGCGCGTATCGACGCTCTTCAAACCGTCACGCTGAACGTTCGCGAGGGAGAGATTTTCGGACTTCTCGGTCCTAACGGCGCGGGAAAAACCACGCTGATCCGTTTGCTGACCGGCTCGACCCGCCCAACTTCCGGCGCCGTTCGCGTGCTCGGCGCAGATCCTAGATCCGCGCGTGGCCAGATCGGCTACATGCCGCAAGCTCCCGCGCTTTACGAGGATCTTTCGCCGCGCGACAATATCCGCTTCTTCGGCCGCGCGCACGACCTGCAAGAATCCCGAGCAGACTATCGGAGACATCCTCGATTTCACCAACCTTCGCGACCGCCAGAACGATCCCGTCTACACGTTCTCCGGAGGCATGAAGCAGCGCGTCTCGCTCGCCTGCGCACTGGTCCATAAACCGCGCATTCTGCTGCTCGATGAGCCGACGGCCGGTGTCGATCCTCGCCTCCGCGCCGAATTCTGGAAGCATTTCCGCGATCTCGCACGTGGCGGCGTCACGCTTTTGATCAGCACTCATCAAATGGACGAAGCGCTGTTTTGCGATCGCCTCGGCATCCTTAGCAACGGTACTCTGCTCGCCTGCGACACGCCGAAAGATCTTCTGCACCGCGGCCGAACCCGAATCCACATCTGGCACGGAGCCGAAACCACCACCGAGACGCTCGACAACTACGCCGAGTTTCTCCCGCAGGTTTTACAGCGTTATGGCCTCGATCACGCCGTGACCCGGATCGAGATTGAGCGCGACACTCTCGAAGACGTGGTCCTCGATCTCATAAAGACGAAAAATGCCTAAAACGTTCGCGGTGGCGCAGCGTGTGTTGCGGCAACTGCTCCATGATCGGCGATTTCTATTCCTCTCGCTCGCCGCGCCGATGCTGACCATCTACATCGCCAAAGTCGCCCTCGCCAGCCTGAACATCGGATTTCTCGATCCCACTCCGTTCGTCGTTCCCATCGGGGCCTTCGTGGTTCACTTCATCACCTATATTTTGTGCGCCATCGTCCTGGTTCGCGAACGCACCGCGCACACGTTGGCCCGCATTTTCGTGAATGGCTACACGCCCGCAGGCATCATCGGCGGCTACGTGCTGGCCTATACGTGCCTCGCGACGCTGCAGAGCCTGCTGGTGCTGAGTGAGATGAGCTGGCTGTTCAGCCTCGGCTACGGCATCTCAACGCTGTTTTCGATCTATTTCGTCATCTGGCTGCTCGCCGTGATCAGCATCTGCCTGGGGATTTTCGTTTCGAACTTCGCGCGCAGCGAAGGGCAGGTGCTTCCGTTCATTCCGCTGGTCACTGTGCCGGGAATCTTTCTCTCCGGGCTGGTGATTTCCGTCGATCGCCTGCCACGATGGGCGCAATATTTGTCCCACGCGACGCCGCTTTACTACGCGAATCAAATGATTCAACGCTTGATCCAGCCAGGTTCGACTTTGCTCGAAAACCGCATGCAGCTTCTCGCACTAGCGATTTACGGGGCAATTGTACTGGTACTGGCGATGCGCACTTTGCGCGAATCGGATTGAGCTCCCCGCGCGGCGCTTTCGTTCGCGTCGTAGAATGGATGTCTTAGGATGTCCTCTCAAGACGGCCAGTTGCCGTCGTCCGCGCTGCCGAAAGTAGTAGTCGCGACGACGGTAGCGCTCTCCTTCATCAGCTTCTGGCGTGGCGCGTCCATCGTTCTCAGCGATCTCGCGTCCTCGGCATTCTACGCCGGCGGCGCGGCCGAGCAGGCCGTCGGCAAGTCTGCTCCCTGGTTCGTCCTGGGAGTGATGCTGTTCAGTTTCGCGGTACGCAGCGTATACATGGAAAGCTGCAGCATGTTCGTGCGCGGCGGCGTTTACGTCGTCGTGCATGACAGCATGGGACCGGTCGCCGCGAAATTCTCGGTTTCCTCGCTGGTCTTCGATTACATCCTCACCGGGCCCATCAGCGTCGTCAGCGCAGGCCAATACCTGGGAGCGCTGCTCAACGAAATCAGCGATCTGCTCCACGAAAACTTCGCACGTCGACCCCAACACCTTCGCCGCGGGCATGGCCGTGCTGGTGACCATTTATTTCTGGTGGGCCAACATCAAAGGCGTGCATGAATCGAGCGGCAAGGCGCTGCGCATCATGCAGATCACCACCGTGATGGTGGCCATCCTGCTGGTCTGGTGCCCGCTGACCATCTTTCTGAAGGACCGCTGGACGCTGCCGCCCGCGCCCACTCCATCGAACATCCATTTCGCTCCGGATGCCCAGGGATGGCTCGCCGGAACGTTCTGGCTTCAAATTCCGATGGTGATGATCATCGTGGCGTTCGGGCACTCTCTCTTGTCCATGAGCGGATTCGAGACGCTGGCGCAGGTGTACCGCGAAATCGCATATCCCGAAGCTGAAGAATCTGCGCATCACTTCCAACCTGGTGTGTTGGTACGCGGTGATCTGCACCGGCGTGGTTACGATCTTCGCCGGAATGATCATTCCGGATCAGGAGCGTTCCAAGTACTTCGCCAATTTGATCGGCGGTCTCGCGATGAATCTCAGCGGGCCGTACCTCTTGCGGCTGGGCTTCCACATTTTCGTGGTGATCGTCGGCGGTCTGATTCTGTCGGGCGCGGTGAACACTTCGATCATCGGCGCCAATGGCGTGCTGAATCGCGTCGCTGAAGACGGCGTGCTGCTGCCCTGGTTCCGCAAGCCGCAACGCAAATACGGGACCACCTACCGCATCATCAACATGATCGCGATCCTTCAGATCGCCACCATCATCGGAAGCCGCGGCGACATGACCATCCTGGCCGAAGCCTACGCGTTCGGCGTGGTGTGGAGCTTCTTCATGAAAGCCCTGGGCGTGATGGTGCTCCGCTTCCAGCGCAGCGATCAGGAGTATAAAGTCCCGCTAAACTTCCACATCGCGGGCCGCGAGATTCCCGTGGGACTTGGGATCGTCACCGCCGTGCTCGGCTTCGTCGCCGTCGCGAACCTCTTTTCGAAGCAGATCGCGACCAAGTACGGTGTCGCGTTCACGCTGGTCTTCTTCGTCATCTTCACCGTTTCCGAGCGCGTAAATCTGCGCCGTAAAAGCGGCGAGAAGAAGGGACTCGAGCAGTTCAACCTGGACCATCAGGCGCAAATTTCCACCAGCCTGCACGCCCGTCCCGGCTGCATCCTGGTGGCCGTGCGCGACTACCATCGCATGGAGCATCTGAAGCGCGTTCTCGAAAAGACCAATCTTCGCCGCCACGACATTGTGGTGATGACCGTGCGCCCCATCTCCACCGGCGCGGGCGAATACGAGCTCTCCGACGCGCAGATGTTCAGCGACTACGAAAAGGAGTTGTTCAGCCACGTCGTCGAAATGGCCGAAAAAGAAGGCAAACCAGTGGAGCTGCTGGTGGTGCCCGCCGTGAACCCCTTCGACGCACTGGCGCAAGCCGCCAACAGTCTGCGCGCGTCGCGCCTGGTCACCGGCGTCAGCGCCCGCATGGAATCGGAAGAATTAGCGCGCCGCATCGGCCTCGCCTGGGAAGCCTTGCCGGAGCCGCGCCATCCTTTCTCACTCGAGGTGATCAGCGGAGATCGCCCGTCAACTTACGTGAACCTCGGTCCCCATCCACCGCGGCTGTGGCCTGAAGACGTCGATCTGCTGCACGAGCTGTGGTTGAAACTCAGCCAGTCTGAATCGCTGGGATCGAAATTGCATCATCGCGACGTCGTGGGCGCGGCTCTGCGCCGTCTGCAAAAAGACTTGAGCAGCACAGATCGCGAAGTCGTGATCGACGAGGTTCATCGCGAATTGCGCAACGAAACCCGGAAGGAATAGTTACTTTTTCTTCTTCCCGCGAGCCGGAGGCGCTGCCGGCGGTTCTTCTACCGGATCAACGGCCGGGTCTGGGACCAGTTCCGGCACTCCCGCGGGTGCGACCCCGGCCAAAACTGCGTTGAACAATTCCTTCTGCTTGGCCAGCTCCTTCTTGGTCGGCGGAATCTGCTCATTCCGGTAGTCGTGATCGCTATAGCAGGTGCGGCACCGCACCTTGGCCGCCGCGCCGTTAAGCAAAGAAACGATAGAATGATTCGTCAAACGGCGGCATTTTATGCAATAGTCGTCGATGACATCGCCGAGTCGTAAGTCAGGCATTCGCTTTCGTGAGTATATAACAATGATCATGTGCCATTTCGGTTGACTCTTTTGACAACAGCGTTACTCCTGGCCGGTTGCTCCGCTCCTGCGCCGCCCGCCAAGCCGGCCGAGAAACCTGCGCCTCCCTCGCCCGTGCGCATCACGCAGTTCTACGCGTCGCCCACCAAGCCTCCCAAGGGCGAAAAGACTCTGATTTGCTACGGAGTCGAAAACGCAACCGAGCTCCGGCTCGATCCGCCGGTCGAGAAAGTATGGCCCGCCCTGAGCCACTGCTTCGATCTGGTTCCAGTGAAACCAGTCACCTACACGCTGACCGCACTTCGCGGAACTGAGCAAGTCTCGCAGTCGATCACCGTCCAGCCCGGACCGCCCGCCGTGAAGCTTGTCGACGTCACGGTCAGCTCGATCCAGGTTTCGCCTGGCCAACAGGTAACGGTCTGTTTCCATGCCAGCAACGCCGTAAACGTTACCATTCACCCGGGCGAGTGGATTCCGCCCCACAGCAACGGCGTCGGCTGCGTCGGTGACCAGCCGAACAAAACCACCGTCTACACCGTCACCGCGACCGGCGAATCCGGCGACACTGCTTCGGAAAAGGTGACCGTAAAAGTAAAATGACGCTCAACGGATTCGACGCGCGCGAGCGCAAACTTCTGCGCGGTCTGACCACTCCCGCGAAAATTCAGCATTTCCTCGACCAGATCGCCTATAACACGGAGCCACACGGCGAGACTTGCTATTCCCCTCGCATGGTGTTGCGCGAACAGGTCGCCCACTGCATGGAAGGCGCGCTGGTGGGCGCCCTTGCTCTACAAATGCTTGGGTATCCGCCGCTTCTGGTTGATTTAGAGGCCGTCCGCGACACTGATCATGTCCTGGCCGTGTATCGCGTCAAAGGATACTGGGGAGCGGTGGCCAAATCCGATTACAGCGGCCTCCGCTCGCGCGAGCCTGTCTATCGCACGATTCGTGAACTGGCCATGTCCTATTTCGAGCATTATTTCAATCCGGCCGGCGAGAAAACCCTCAGAACCTACTCGCGTCCGGTCAGCCTACGCCGTTTCGACCGCCTTCCCTGGACCACGCGCGAGGGCCATGTCTGGGAAATCCCCAATTATCTTTGCGACGTCGCGCATACACCGCTTCTCGCCCCGGGAGCCGAACGCCGGCTTTCCCCGATGGATCGCCGCCTGTATTCCGCGGGACGTCTCGGCGGTGCGGTCTAATGCGCTAGTAAGGTGTCCCAGCGATTCCATTAGTTAGTTGGGTTCCTTCTAACGGCACGGGATTAACCGCTCCCTGTGGTCGCAGCAAATTTTCGACACGAGCCGCGGCCACTGGGAGCGGTCAAAGCCACTATTGTTATCACTGGAACACTTGACTACAGGACGCCAGGCGAGAGCGCTGCTTGCGCGGAGCGGGCAAACTTCAAGGCGTCTTCATTGGATCCGGCCGTGACGATCATACCGTCGAGGCGTTCAGTCCGGAAAACGGCTAGCTTTTCTTGCGCGAGATCGACGCTCTGAACGCTGTTCACATCCGAGCCGTCGCGGGACCGGAGAAAAACTGAAAATTCCTGCGTGCCGTCGGAATAAACCAGGTGCAGAAAAACGTTGCCGGCCAGGCGGCAAAACTTCGCGCGGTCGAGATGATAGCCGGCAGGCGCGAGATTAAAAACCACAGACCGAGCCACGCCCTCCCGAGCCGCGAGCGACTCTAATGACGCCCGGTCCGTGAACCAGGTCCGATGTTGGTGCAGGATCACCTCGCTGCGATGATCGCGCGCCGCGGCCGCATACACGCTACCTGCGCCGGCCGTGAAGCGATAGACCAGAGCCGTCAAGACCAGCGCCACGACGACCGCGGCAGCGATACCGATCCAGCGGCGTATTGCACGCCGGCCTGTGATGTGCCGCCGGATTCGCGCATCCAAACGTCGAGTATCCAGCTCCTCCGCCAGCATTCCTTGCCGCACCTGATCGTCGAACTTCGGTCTGCTGCCGAAACTCGCGGGCGCATCCGGCGCAAGCGGCGAGATGCGCTTGCACGCCAGCTGCGCTCTCGCGGTCCAGCTCACCGGACAGGTACGGCGGTAATCTCTCAAGAACTTCTGCACAGTTCATGAAGCATCCTTTGCCACACATTTAGGCGCCAAGCGATCCCGCACCGCCTGCCTCGCCCGGCTCAGCCGCGACATCACGGTGCCGATCGGCGCGTCCAGCATCTCGGCGATTTCCGAACACGTAAACCCTTCGACGACAGCCGAGAAGCAACACAGTCCGCTGCTCGATCGGCAAATCCTCCAGCGCTTGTTGGACCTCGATCACGCCAGAAGTGTCGCTTTGAGTGGACGATCATGCTCGGCCAATGGAACCAGAGCCGGCCTCTTTTTCCTGGCCCGCGCATGGAACGTATTGATCAGGATTCGAAATAACCAGGCTCGAAGATTCGTTCCGGCGCGGAACTGATGGAATCCGCGCCAGGCCGAGAGCATGGTTTCCTGCACGAGATCCTCGGCCTCGGCGGGATCGGCGATCAGTTTGCGGGCGACACGAAGCAGACTCCGCGTGTGCGGCATCGCGATCCGCTCAAATTCATCCTGTCGTGTCGCCACACCTAAATACTAGTCGTAAACTACTCGCTGGAACCTTTTTGCAAATCTGCGAGTGCGGCCAGCACTTCGCCACTATGCGGCATCGGATTCACTTTCAGAAATACCTTGCGGACCATACCCTTCGGATCGATGATGAACGTGTTGCGCGCCGCATACTGCGCACCCTTTCATCTCCATGATGGACCCGTACTTCGGCGCCACTTCGTGATTCGAATCGGCCAGCAGCTTGAACGTCAGGCTTTCCTTGGTGCAGAACTCTTTATGCGAATCCACGGTGTCTTCGCTGACGCCGAGGATCACCGCGTGCTTCTGGTCGTACTGCCCCAGGTCGCGTTGGAAATTATGCGCTTCGATGGTGCAGCCCTGCGTCATGTCTTTCGGATAGAAATACAGGACCACCCATTTGCCTTGGTAATCGTGCAGGCTGACTTGCGTGCCTTCCTGCGAGCTCAGCTTAAAATCCGGGGCCTTGCTTCCGACGGCGGGCGGTTCATCGGCGGCCATCATGAGAGTTGCTCCTAACAGCAGACATAGAGTGAGTTTCATGACCACTATAATGCTCGCGCGCGCCGAATTCATCCGCCAGCTCGATTTATTCTCGCCTGGCGCGCGTACCCCATTCGCGAACCTGAGCTCGCCGATGCGACGGCATGGTCTTGACAGCCTCGACACACCGATCGAACATTTCGCGCGCTTCGGCGGTTAAACCTTTTTGTTTGAGCGCCATGCCGTACCAATACAACCCCTCCGGGTCATACGGACGCCGGTCGGCGTACTTCTTCAACGCCGCGATGGCTTCATCCAGGCGGCCGGCGCCGAAATAGGCCGCGCCCAATTCGCGCCAGACGTCGCTTTGCGACAGCTTATCATCGATCCTGGCAGCCGTTTGCAGATGACTGATGGCGTCTTCAAACCGCTTTTGCCCGCGCGCGATCACGCCCAGTTGAAGATGTGCATCGGCAGCCGTGGGATCGATCGCCACCGCCTTCTCAAAGCGCCCAATCGCGTCGGTATACTGCCGACGTTGTTGATAAATCAAGCCAAGTTGATAGTGCGCGTCGGCGTCATGTGGGTTATTGGTTGAAATCTCCAGTTGCTGTTGGAAATGCTGGCGCGAACGCAACCCGTCGCCAAACGATCTGAGACGCGTGCCGAACAGCATGAACAAATAAATCAGAATGAGCGGCGACGCCAGGAAAGACAGCATCCCGCCGAGTAGCGTCATCAGCTCGGCACCCCCGACTCCCGCGGCCCACGCGACCATAGTCATTCCGGCCGCGGCTGCGAATCCGGTTCCGAACACGCTTCGGACGCTCAATGCCAGCAAAACAGTGAAATAGACGTTGAAAGCCAGGTAAATCAGCGGATCGTAGACCGGCAAATCAGTGAAAGACCGGATCAGCGCCAGCGGAAAATACGCCGCCGCCCATGACATCAACCCACACATCAGTAATGGCAAGTAGTTGGCGTTGAATAGGATAGCGAAGCTGCCGAATCCCGCGATCGCACGCACCAGAAGGATCGCTGGGATCACCACTGCGGCAATCACCAATAACGGCGCCAGCCAACTGCCCGGGTACCACGAAATGAATCGCAGCATCGCGGAGGGAGGCAATCGCAGCGGAATATCGCGAGCGTGGAGCAGCAGCGAAACGATCACCGCCGCCAGCGCGGCAAACCAAATGCGCCCGCGGTCCAGAATCCGCCCTATGGCTGCAACCGGTTGAGCGTATAAGAGAAAGAGCGCTTTGAAGTTTTCGCCCACGCTATTAAATACCATACGATCACATCGCGATTGCAGGACGACTGTGCCACACTTAAATTTGTGACAGAAAACAGGAGAATTCGGTCCACTACCATTCTGTGTGTCCGCAGGGATGGAAAAGTGGTTATGGCCGGCGATGGGCAAGTGACTCTCGGATCCGAAGTTCTGAAAGCTTCCGCGAAAAAGCTGCGGCGGCTGTATAACGGGAAGATTATCGCCGGCTTTGCTGGTTCTACTGCGGACGCTTTTGCGTTGTTCGCGCGATTCGAGACCAAGCTGGAGCAGCATAACGGCAACCTGGCTCGATCCGTGGTCGAACTGGCCAAAGATTGGCGCACGGACCGCATGCTGCGGCATCTGGAGGCGCTCCTGCTGGTGTCCGACCTGCAAAACATGTACATTGTCAGCGGGACAGGCGACGTGATTGAGCCGGACGATGAGATTGCCGCGATTGGCTCCGGCGGGCCGTTCGCCAAGGCCGCCGCCACCGCACTAATGGAAAATACGAAACTTTCCGCACGCCAGATCGTCGAGAAGGCAATGGCCATCGCGGGAAAGATCTGCATCTATACCAACGATAAGGTTGGTTACGAGGAGCTCGGCTGATGGTCATTTATCTTCCCGCGCAAGCCGCCGAAGACGCACCGGTTCTGGATGAGCTGACTCCGCGCGAAATCGTCCGCGAACTGGACAAGTACGTCATCGGGCAGGCCGACGCCAAGCGAGCCGTCGCCATCGCGCTGCGCAATCGCATACGGCGGCAGAAGCTGGAGCCGGAGATGGCCGATGAGGTGATGCCCAAAAACATCCTCATGATCGGCCCCACCGGAGTCGGCAAGACTGAGCTGGCGCGCCGTCTGGCCAAGCTCGCCAACTCTCCGTTCCTGAAAGTGGAGGCGAGCAAGTTCACGGAAGTTGGCTATGTAGGCCGCGACGTCGAGTCGATGATTCGCGATCTGGTCGAGATCGCCATCGACATGGTTCGCGAAGATCGGCTGAGCGAGGTCGGCGAACGCGCCGAACGGAACGCGGAAGAGCGTGTGCTCGATCTGCTGATGCCGACGCAGCCTGAGCCCACCGAAAGCGCTGACCGCACGCGCGAAAAGCTGCGTGAAAAACTGCGCGCGGGCAAGCTCGATGACCGCATTGTCGAGATCGACGTCAAAGAACGCGGGCCCACGTTCGAAGTCTCCACCGCCGCAGGAATGGAGGAGATGGACATCAATCTCAAGGATGTCCTGCCGGGCTTATTTGGCGGACGCACGCGCAAGCGCAAAATGCGCGTGGGCGAAGCCCTCGATTACCTGGTTCAGGAAGAAGAGCAAAAACTGGTCGACATGGACCAGGTGACGCGCGTCGCGATTGAACGCGTGGAACGCAGCGGCATCGTATTCCTGGACGAAATTGACAAAATCGCGGGCCGCGAAGCCGGCCATGGACCCGACGTGAGCCGTGAAGGTGTGCAGCGCGACATTCTGCCGATCGTCGAAGGCACCAGCGTGAACACGCGCTACGGGTTCGTACGGACGGATCACATCCTATTCATTGCCGCGGGAGCGTTTCACGTTTCGAAGCCGAGCGACCTGATTCCCGAGCTGCAAGGCCGCTTCCCGATTCGCGTCGAGTTGAAATCGCTAACCGAGGAAGATTTTATTCGAATTCTCAAGGAGCCGAAAAACGCGCTGATCAAGCAGTATCAGGCGCTGCTCGATACCGAAGGAATCAAGCTGACCTTCACCGAGGACGCGCTCAAGGAGATTTCGGCGTTTGCGGCGCGCGTGAATGAATCGACCGAGAACATCGGCGCTCGGCGGTTGCATACCATTCTCGAAAAACTGCTGGAAGACGTTTCCTTCGACGGACCAGACCTGAAAAAGAAGATCGTGAAAGTGGACGCGGTGTACGTGCGCAAGCAATTGGCCGATATCGTCAAGGACCAGGATCTGAGCCGGTATATTCTGTGAAGCGCGTGTATCTCGCGGCGGCCGCGCTGCTCGCCGGCTGCGGATATTCGGGGGCGCCGATGGCCCCCACATTGGATCTTCCGCAGCGCGTCATGGACCTCGCGGTGGCCGAGCGCGGCGATAAAATTCTGGCGCAGTTCACCCTTCCGGCTTTGACCACCGAAGGCTTGCCTTTGAAGAGCGTGCGATCGGTGGAACTGCGTGTCGGCGTCGCACCCAATCCCTGGAATCAGAATGTGTGGGCCGCAGGCGCGAAGCGCTACGACGTTCCCGCGACTGGACCGGGACCCTTGAAAAGCGAAGTTCCCGCGCGGGAGTGGATTGGAAAGACCGTCATCATCGCCGTCCGCGCCACCGGACCGAAGGGCAAGACCTCGGATTGGTCGATTGTGCGGAATCTTCCCATCGACCCGCCGCTTGCCACACCCAGCGATCTGAAAGTTCAAAATTCCCCCGAAGGCGTGTCGATCACGTGGCATGGACCGGCGCCGAAATACGTGCTGTTCCGCGCCGTCGGCGATGAACCACCAGCTCTACTCGGCGATACCGATAAGCAGGAATGGCTCGATTCGACTACCGAATTCGGCACACGATATCAGTATTACGTCCAAGCCGCTGCCGGCGAGCTGCAACAGAGCGACGTCGCGGGCCCTCAGGAAATCACGCCCGTGGACGAATTTCCGCCTTCGGTTCCCGCCGGACTTGACAGCGGAGCTGGGAACCAACACCGTCGAGCTTTCCTGGGAACGCAACACCGACCCGCGGTTCCAGGGATACAACATATATCGATCGACTGACGGCGGTCCGTTTGAAAAGATCGCTCCTTTGATCGCCGCGCCGACCTACAGCGATCACGCCGTGCAGGTTGGAAAGAGATACCGTTACACCGTGACGGCTGTCGGCGTGAACGGCAAAGAGAGCGCCCAGTCGGCGCCTTTCGAAATCACGATGCAGTAGCGCGGCGCCGCCATTCGAACAACACGACGCCCGCCGCAACGCTGACATTCAGAGACGCAACCTGGCCGGCCATGGGGATCTTCACCAGAAAGTCGCAATGTTTGGCGACGTGCTCATGCAGCCCCTTGCCCTCGCCGCCGAGCACGATCGCGGTGGGCTTGGTGAACTCCACCTGCGTGTAATCCTGATCGCCGCGTTCGTCCAGCCCATAGATCCAATAGCCGCGCTTTTTCAATTCTTCAAGCGCTCGATTCACGTTGACCACTTTCACTACCGGCAGATACGCGAGCGCCCCCGCCGCGGCCCGCGCCACGACGTCGGTCACCGGAGCCGCACGCCGCTCCGGAATCACCACAGCGGCAGCACCGGCGGCGTGCGCGGTGCGGATCACCGCGCCCAGATTGTGCGGATCTTCGACGCCGTCGAGCACCACATGCAAACCGCCGGCGGCGGAAGTTTCTTCGATGGTCGCGTATTTTTCGGCTGCTCCAAAGGCCACCACGCCCTGATGGGCCGCGCTTCCAGCCGCGCGATCCAGATGCTCGCGCGATTCGAAACGCACGGGAATCCCGCGTTCGCGGCACAGGTCGATCAATTCCTGCAGCCGGGGCCCACCGGCTCCCTTGGCGATCAGAACCCGTTCTAGCGGACGCCCGGCGCGGAGGGCTTCCCGGACGGGATGGATTCCCGCGAGCGAAGACATTATGATAAGGGTACTCTTATGAGCGCGACTGAAAACGCTCCAATCCAGCCGACGCACGAAATTCCGGACAAGCTGTATTTCCGGATCGGGGAAGTCGCCCGCCTCGCCGGCATCAAGCCTTACGTGTTGCGCTTCTGGGAAAGCGAATTTCCATCGCTGGGACCACGCAAGTCCGGCACCGGGCACCGTCTGTATCGTCGCAAGGATGTCGAGCTGGTTCTGGAGATCAAGCGTCTGCTTTACGAGAAGCGGTTCACCATCGAAGGCGCCCGCAAGTTTCTGGACACGCGTTCGAAGCCTGAGGCGTCAGCGCGCCGCCAAAGCCGCCAAGCCGGCCGTCGCCCAAGCCGGACTCTTTCCCGATCGCTTCTACTTCTCTTCTCGACACGGTCCGTAAAGAACTGCGCGACCTTGCCGAAATGCTGAAGTAGAGCTCCAGCTCCAAATTTCCGGATCCTCTAATCGCCGCTCCCCTGGCCGATAAGCACCTTGAAAGGGCGTTCCGCGAAACGATGCGGAACTGGAGATGATCCAGCTAACTCGAATCAATCACGTTCCGCTGGTCCTGAACGCGGACCTGATCGAGCATATCGAGACCACGCCGGACACCGTGATCAGCCTCATCAACGGACAAAAGTTTTTGGTGCTGGAGACCACCGAAGAAGTGGTCCGCAAGGTCATCGAGTTCCGCCGGTCGATTCACCCCTACGATTTGCGCAGACCGCAGGACTGAGCCATGGCAGAAGAACCCACATCCACGCCAGTCAAGCCCGCCAAGCCGGCTGCGGCCGCCACGAAACCCGCAGACGGCAAACTCGATCTGGCCACCGTCTCCGGCGTCGCTGTGGCTTTGTTCGGAATCATCGGAGGATTCCTGATCGAGGGCGGAAAGGTCAAGGATATCGCCCAGATCACGGCGGCGATTATCGTGTTCGGAGGAACCTGCGGCGCCGTTCTGATTTCTACGCCGATCCCAGTTGTCATCGGAGCGCTGCGGGCTCTGACCGGTGTTTTTCGTGACCGGACCATCCCCCTCGGGGATTTGATCGAAGAAGTGATTCGCTACGCCACCAAGGCGCGAAAGAACGGACTCGTTTCGCTCGAGCAAGACGCGAACGAGGTCAAGGATCCATTCTTGCAGAAAGCTCTGAACCTGGCCGTGGATGGAACCGACTTGGGGGAGATCCGCAAGATGCTGGAGCTTGAAATCGAAATGGAAGAGCATCACGGCGAAGCCGAAGCTCGGGTCTTCGAAAGCGCGGGCGGCTATTCGCCAACGATAGGCATTATCGGCGCCGTTCTGGGGCTGATCCAGGTGATGAAGAACCTGGCGAATATCGAGGAAGTAGGCCACGGCATTGCGGTCGCGTTTGTCGCCACGGTGTATGGAGTGGGCGCCGCGAATCTTCTGTTTCTGCCTGCGGGGAGCAAGATCAAAGCGCGTCTGGCGGCGGAGGTCCATCGAAAAGAACTGATCATCGAGGCAATTTCGGGAATTGTCGAAGGTTTGAATCCGAAGCTGATCCGGCTGAAGCTGAACGCATACAGCGGGCCTGCGCCCGTCGCGAAAAAGGCGAAACAGGGTGGCGAGCAGGCGAAAGAGGCGGTTCCCAATGCTGGAAAGATCGAGGAGGCGGTCAAGGCCTGATCGGCGAATCACCATGGCCCGAAGACGCAAAGTGCCGCATGCCGAAAACCACGAGCGATGGTTGATCTCCTATGCCGATTTCATCACGCTGCTGTTCGCGTTCTTCGTGGTGATGTTCGCCAGCTCGCAAGCCGACAAAGGCCGCGCGCAGGAAGTGTCGGACTCCGTGAAGCGCGCTCTCGAAGGCGAGAAAGCTCACCAGCCTGGTATCGGTCCTGTGGGGCGGCTCCATCCAGGATGCCGGCAAGGGAGCCGCCATGATGCGCGGACCTGGCGGAGCGGTCAAGGTTGCGGAGGAGAAGAAAGATCCCAAAGTCGCCGAGCTATTGCCATCGCTGAAGGTTCTGAGCGAAGAGCTGAAGAAGGAGATCGAGGCAGGGCGGATTCAGATCAGCATGGAGCAGCGCGGGCTGGTGGTCAGCTTCAAGCAAGCCGCGCTGTTTCCCTCCGGCGAAGACGTCATCGCCGCGGATGGCGTCGAGGGTTTGAAAAAAGTGGCGGAGGCGATCGAGAAACTTCCGAATCCAGTCCGGCTGGAGGGCCATACGGATGCCATCCCCATCAAGACGGCGCGCTTTCGCAGCAACTGGGAGCTGTCGGCTGGACGTAGCATCGCCGTAATGGAAATGCTCGCGTCTTGCGGAGTTCCGTCGGGACGCATGTCGATCGCGGGATATGCGGACACTGCACCCGTCGCCTCGAACGATACCGAGGAAGGCCGTGCTCGCAACCGGCGCGTCGATCTAGTGATCTTGAATGAAAAAGGAATGGTAGCTGAGCCCGCAAAGCCCGGAATCCTGCCGCGAAGTGATTCGTTAAACTGGACTACATGTCCATCAAAGTTGGAATCAACGGGTTCGGCCGGATCGGCCGGAATGTGCTGCGCGCCGCGCTGCACAATCCCGAAATCGATTTTGTCGCCGCGAACGATCTGACCGATACCAAGACCCTCGCGCACCTGCTGAAGTACGACTCGATCCTGGGGCCGCTTCATGAAGACGTCCGCGTGGAAGGCAACTCGATTGTTGTCGGGAAGAAGCAGATCCGGATTTTTGCTTCGAAAGATCCGGCGGAGATCGACTTTCCGGGTCTGGGTGCGCAGATCGTTATCGAATCGACCGGAAAATTCACCGAAGCCAAGGACGCTGCCAAGCACCTTCGGGGCGGCGTGAAAAAAGTGATCATTACCGCGCCCGCCAAGAACGAAGACATTACGATCGTGCTGGGTGTGAATCACCAGGCATACGACGCTTCGAAGCACCACATCATCTCGAACGCTTCCTGCACTACGAATTGCCTGGCTCCCGTGGTCAAAGTGATTCACGACGAGTTCGGCATCGAAAAAGGCTCGATGACGACCATTCACAGCTACACCAACGATCAGCACGTGCTCGATTTTCCGCACAAAGACCTGCGTCGCGCGCGCGCCGCTGCGATCAACATGATCCCGACTACCACCGGCGCGGCGAAGGCCATTGGCCTGGTGATGCCGGAGCTGAAAGGCAAGCTCGATGGCTACGCGATGCGCGTTCCCACACCCAATGTGTCGGTGGTCGACCTGGTAGTGCTGCTAAAGAAGCCCACTACCGCCGAAGCGGTGAACGCCGCGCTGAAACACAACGCCGAAGGTCCCATGAAGGGGATTCTCGCCTACACTGAAGACCCGGTCGTGTCGACGGACATGATGCACAACCCGAACAGCTCCATCGTCGATTCGCAGTTGACCAAGGTTCTGGACGGGAACCTGCTTAAAGTAGTCTCGTGGTACGACAACGAATGGGGCTACTCGATGCGCGTCGTGGATCTGGTGGAGTTTCTGGCGAAAAAAGGCCTGTAAGCGTTAACCAATCGCGCGGATCACAGCGTCGGTGAACTGACTCGTCGTTTCGGCGCCGCCTACGTCGGCCGTCAAGTGCTTGTGCTCCGCGTAGACTTTCTCGATGGCGGACTGGAGGCGGTTGGCCGCTTCCAGTCTCCTTGAGATGGATCAGCATCAGCACGCTGGATAACATCATGGCGGTCGGATTCGCGATCCCTTTTCCGGCGATATCCGGAGCCGATCCGTGCACCGCCTCGAAGACGGCGTGACGTTCCCCCATGTTCGCGCCCGGCACGATCCCGAGTCCGCCTACCAGTCCAGCCGCCAGGTCCGAAACGATGTCGCCGTACAGATTCGGCAGCAGCAGGACGTCGAATGTTTCCGGCCGCATCACCAGCTGCATGGCTGCGTTGTCGACGATCAGCTCTTTATACTCGATCCCCGGATATCGTGCCGCCACTTCGCGGCAGCAGCGCAGAAACAGGCCGTCCGCCAGCTTCATGATGTTCGCTTTGTGGATCGCCGTCACCTTCTTGCGTCCGGTAGCGCTGGTGAATGCGAACGCGTATTCGGCGATCCGCGTGGACGCGACGCGCGTGATCACTTTCAGGCTGGTCACTACGTCTTTCACCACTTCATGTTCCAGGCCGGAGTACAGATCCTCGGTATTTTCGCGGAAGATCACCATGTCGATCTTGGTGTCCTGAAACCGCGAAACCACGCCGGGCAGGGATCGCACCGGCCGCACGTTCGCGAACAGATCCAATCTTCTTGCGCAGAGCTACGTTGACGCTCGAAAATCCCTCGCCGATCGGCGTCGTGACGGGACCCTTCAGGCCGACCTTGGTTCGTTCCAGGCTATCGATGACGTGCTGCGGCAAGGAATGACCGGTTTTGAGGATGACGTTCGAGTTCAGCTCGACCTCATCCCAATCGATGCGAACGCCGGTTGCATCGACGGCTCGCCGCGCGGCAGCGGCAACTTCCGGGCCAATACCATCGCCCGGAATCAGGGTGATTTGATGGGACACTCCCTCTATTGTAGAGGGGCTTTACTCGATATCCTTCCCCATGTACATCTCGCTCACCGCCGCGCGATAATTCTCGAGCACGCGGCTGCGGCGGATCTTCATGGTCGGCGTCACTTCGCCTTGTTCGATCGAAAAATCGCGCTCCAGAATCTTGAATTTCCGAATCTGCTCGAAGGAGGCGAGCTGTTTGTTCACGCTCTTCACTGCTTGTTCCACCGCCGCCCGCGTCTCGCCGCGGACTTCCGTTGACGGTGAACAGCGCGGTCACGTACGGCATGCGGTCGCCGATCAGCAGCACTTGATTGATCGCAGGCTCGCGCTTGAACAGCACTTCGATGCGCGCGGGATAAATCTTTTTCCCGTTCGAGGAGACAATCAGGTCCTTCTTGCGGCCGGTGATGTACCAGTAGCCTTCCGCATCCACCTCCGCGATATCGCCGGTCGCGAGCCAGCCGTCGCGCAGCACGGCCGCGGTCGCTTCGGGATCCTTGTAATAGCCGCTGAACAGGCACGGGCCGCGCAGCATCAGCTCGCCGTCCTCTTCGACGCGCGCCTCGAAACCGGGCAATAATTTCCCGATGCTGCCCGACTTCGGCCGATCCAGCGGATTCAGCGCCACCACGCCGCCTTCCGTCAAGCCGTAGCCTTCGATCAGAGGCATGCCGATCGCTGCGTAAAACTCGGCCAGTTCCTTGCCGAGCGGCGCCGCTCCCGAAGCGGCAATGCGGATGCGTCCGCCCAGCCTCTGGCGGATTTTCCGGAACACCACGCGATCGAAGAATCCAAGGGACGCGCGCATGAAAGCCGGCACGGGCTTGCCCGCCTCGCGCAATCGGCTCGCCTCGGAGCCTACGCCCAGTCCCAGGTAAAACAACTTCCGGATCGCGGCCGGCCGTTTCTTGATCTCCGCGGAGATGGTGGAGAACACGCGCTCCCAGACGCTCGGCGGAGCCAGGAAAAACGTCGGCCCAATCGACCGGATCTCATTCGGCAGCTTCGACAAGCCCCTCCGAAAACCACACGCAGCTCGCCTGGCGGATCGGCACCAGTTCCACCACCACGCGCTGCGCGATGTGCGCCGACGGCAGAAACGCGATGGTGACGTCTTCGGGCGTCAGCGGAAGCACGAAAGGCGCGTGATCCATATTGGCGACCAGCGCTTGCTGCGTCACCAGCCCCATTTTCGGCTCGCCCGTCGCGCCGGAAGTCATGTAAAGCACGGCGTGATCGGTTTCGTCTACTTCTGATCGAATGCGCTCAAACGCTTCGGGATCTTCGCGAAGACGCTTCTCGCCCAACGCGCGAACCTGCTCCAGCGTCATGACGCCTTCAGCCTCGCCGGTCAATAGAATCCACTTCACGTGCTCGCCGGCAGCTCTCGAGACCCTTCATCGCCTTCACGTTTTCGACGAAAACCGACGCGAGCATCCGAGGCTTTCAGCGTCCGCACCTGGTCGGCAAACGGCAGGCTGGTGTAAATCGCGGCGGCGATCGCCCCGCAGGCCATCAAGGCCAGATCGGCGAAATAAAATTCGGCGCGAGTCTCGGATTGCAGCGCGACAATCTCCCCTTTCGCGATGCCGATCTGCGCGCAGCCCCACGGCGACCTGCCGCACCGTATCGCGGTACTCGCTCCAGGTCCACGACTTGTACTTTCCGCCTCCCATCGGCTGCTGCAACGCGGTCCGGTTTGGATGAGCCTGCGCGGTCTCTTCGAGCACTGTGTAAACGGTCCGGGGCTTCATTCGGCACAATGCTACCATGCCAGGAAATGAGGTTCGAAAAAGAGATTGAAATCGCGCGCCGTGCCGCCGCAGCGGTCCGCCGCGCTGGCGTTGCGGCATCAGGCGGCGGGCGTCCAGGCCGAAACGAAAGCCCGACGATTCGCCGGTCACCATCGCCGACCGCGAATGCGAGCGGCTGATCGCCAGCGCGCTTGAAGACTCGTTTCCCGCCGACGGTATTCTCGGCGAAGAAGGTTCCAGTAAAGAGTCGGCGAACGGACGCCGCTGGCTGATCGATCCCATCGACGGCACTCGCGATTTTCTCCGCGGCAACCCGCTGTGGAGCGTTCTGATCGGTCTCGAAGAAGCGGGCGAGGTAGTCGCAGGCGTGGTTCATTTCCCCATGCTTCATCAGACCTCCTGGGCGTCGCGCGGCGGAGGCGCGTTTCGCAACGACGCACGGCTGCGCGTTTCCGCGGTCGCCGATCGTTCGCCTGGCCGTCCTCTCCGTAAACAGCCTGAACCGTATCCGCAAGATGCCGATCGCGCGCGGGCTGTTCGATTGGGCGAGCCATTTCTGGGCCTTCCGCTGTCTGGGAGGAACTCCCGACGCGATCATGGTCGCCGCCGGCGAAGCCGACGTGTGGATCGAACCCAAAGCGGCCGCGTGGGATCTAGCGGCCGTCCAGGTGGTCCTCGAAGAAGCCGGCGCGGTGTTTTTCAGCTTCACCGGCGCACGGACCATCTACGCAGGCAACGCCGTCGCGTGCGCTCCCGGCCTGGAAAGTGAGATCCGGACCTTCCTTTCGGGTTTGACCGGTGATTCACCGGCCTAAACCGGTCATTCGCCGAATTTGCTGCTTTGAAAGGGGTTAAGCTTGCTAACATCGCTTACGGAAGGGTTATAGCGATGTCAGACACACCGGATCGCTGGGAACGCCGCCGCCAGCGCTGGGAAGAAAAGATGGAGCGCCGACGGCAGCGCTGGGCCGGCCGCGAGTTCCACGGCGGGCACATCGGCGGAGGCATGTTCATCGGCTTCCTTCTGGCCGGCATCGGCATCCTTTTGCTGCTCCAGAACCTGGGAATCCTCTACGTCGATGACCTGTGGGATTACTGGCCGGTCATTCTGATCGTATTCGGCCTGTCACGAGTGGTTGGCGCATGGGGATTCGGCGGCCGCATCTACGGCGCGATCGTCGCTTTAGTAGGCGCGGTATTCCTGGCTCGCAACCTCGGCCTGTTTCACGTAGTGATCTGGAACTACTTCTGGCCGGTAATCCTGATCGCGATCGGAATCGGAATGCTTCTTCGGGGGCTGGACTCCGAGCATCCGTGGCATTGGGATTTCCATGAAGGCATACGGCGCTCCGTGGATGCGAAGGTGAGTGAAGCGATGGCGAACGCGATTCCGAAACCGGGCGCGGACGCAGGCGTTCGAGTTACTACGCGCAGAACTCCGTCAAGATCGACGCGATTTTCTCCGGCGCGGACCGGCGCATCGATTCTCAGGATTTCGCGGGCGGCGATATTCTCGCTCTGTTCGGTGGCGTCCAATTGGACCTGAGCCGCGCCGGCATGACCAAAGACGAGATCCGCATTGAAACCAACGCGATTTTCGGCGGCATCGAAATCCGAGTGCCGGACTCCTGGCTGGTGATCATGCGCGGCAGCGGGATCTTTGGCGGCTTCAACGACGAAACCCACCCGCCTCCGCGGACCGATGCCAAGCAGCCCGTTTTGATCGTCACCGGCGCGGCAGTCTTCGGTGGCGTTAACGTGAAGAACTAACCCCGATGCATCCGATTTTTGCGAAGAAAACACGCTTTGCGGCTTACATCGGCCTCTGGCTTTTCATCGCCGTGATGCTTGCCGCGCTGTTGCGCACGCCGGGAACGCTCGCCTGGCGCGATGCGTTTATCATCGCGGTGCCGCTCTGCCTGTTTTACGCGTTCGTCTGCCTGACGCCTTGGTACGTATGCCGGCAACTGCCGTTGCGATCGGGCGACAAGTTGAAGCTGGCCGCTGAACCATATCGGCGCGCCGCTGCTGGCCAGCGCGATCTGGGTCGAAATGGCGCGGCTGATCGCTTATCTTCTGGATGCCAGCGCGCAGCTTCGCCCGGAGATTCCGCACCTGATCGTCGTCGGTCTGCTGCTGTATTCGCTGTCGGTCGCGTTGCACTACATGCTGCTCGCGGTGGAACAATCGCGCGAATCCGCGCTTCAGGCCCGCGAGGCCGAACTGCGAGCGCTCAAAGCGCAGATCAATCCTCATTTTCTGTTCAACAGTCTGAATTCGATCACCGCGCTGACCACCGTCGATCCGGCGCGCGCGCGAGAAATGTGCATTCGGCTATCGGATTTTCTGCGCAACACGCTCGGCCTGGGTGAGCGGGAAAGCATTTCCTGGCGCGAAGAGCTGCAACTCGCGCGCATTTATCTGGACGTTGAGCAGGTCCGCTTCGGCGCGCGTCTTACGCGTCGAGATGAACGTGGACGACGACTGTTCGGAGTGCCTGGTGCCGCCGCTGGTGCTTCAGCCGCTGATCGAGAACGCCGTCAAGCACGGCATCGCGACCCTGGTGGATGGAGGCACAATCAAAGTGGAGGGCCACGTGGTCGACGGTATTCTGGAAATCAGCGTTGAAAACGGATTCGATCCCGATTCGCCGGCGCCGCGCCGCCATGGCCTGGGATTGAGAAACGTCCGCAGCCGCCTGGAAACGCGCTTCGGTCCCGCTGCTCGCCTCACCGCGCATGCCAATCAGAATCATTTCCGAGCCGAGTTAGTCGTCCCATGCCGGAGGCCCGCTTGAGCCTGAGCGTTCAGCCGGGCTCGAACGCTGGCCCACTATCGCGTGGTTTCCAAACTCGGCGCAGGCGGCATGGGCGAAGTGTTTCTGGCCGAAGACACGCGTCTGCTGCGAAAAGTCGCGCTGAAAGTGCTTCTGCCCGAGGTCGCCGCCGACTCCGAACGGCTGGCACGCTTTCTTCTGGAAGCGCGAGCCGCATCCGCGCTCAGCCATCCCAACGCCGCGCACATCTACGAAATTGGCGAATCCGGCGGCCTGCATTTTCTGGCGATGGAATACATCGAAGGCGAGACGCTCGAATCCCGCCTCACCGGCGATCCGCTGCCGCTTGCCGAGATCGTCTCGATCGGCGTCACAAGTGGCTGGCGCGCTGGAAGCGGCGCACGCGCGTAACATCGTGCATCGCGATATCAAGCCGGCGAACCTGATGATCGGACCGCGCGGCCACGTGACCGTGCTCGATTTCGGTCTTGGCGAAGTTCATCGCCGACGACAATGCCCCGGATTCCTCCAGCCGCATCGCCACGCAGTTCATGACCAGCGGCGGAGTCGTTCTCGGCACCGTTTCCTACATGAGCCCGGAGCAAGCGCTAGGCCGCAACGTAGATCACCGCACGGATCTGTTCAGCCTGGGCGTGGTGCTGTATCGCATGGCCACCGGACGGCTCCCGTTCACCGCGGCGACCCCGCAGGAAACGCTGGCGCGGGTTCTGGAAGCGCAGCCGGAGGCGATGGCGCGTCTCAACTATGAGCTGCCCGCTGAATTCGAGCGGCTGGTCCGAAAATGCCTGGAGAAAGATCGCGACCGCCGCTATCAATCCGCGCGCGAATTGCAGATCGACCTGAACAATCTGGAGCGCCCAGCCGAAGCTCGCGCCTCGCTCGGGCGCGATCCGCGCGGCCATCGTCGACGATGAAGAGCTGGCGCCGGCATCTGTCTGCGCGAATACCTGATGCAATCCGGCGGCGTCGAGATCGTGGCCGAATGCGCCAACGGATTTGAAGCCGTCAAATCCATCGCCGACCACAAGCCCGATCTGGTTTTCCTGGACGTCCAGATGCCCAAGCTCGACGGCTTCGAGGTTCTGGAGCTGATCGATCCCGTCGATCGCCGTGATTTTCGTCACGGCCTACGATCAGTACGCGATGCGCGCGTTCGACGCCAACGCGGTCGATTATCTGCTGAAGCCTTTCAGCCAGGACCGTTTTCGCAAAGCGCTGGATCGTGTGCGCCAGCGCCTGGGGAATCCGGCGCCGCAGCAAAAAATCTCAGCGACGGAGCTTTCGGCCGCAGCGCGTCCGCCGGAGCAGAAACTCGAACGCATCGTGGTGAAGGACGGCGCGAAAGTGCACATCATTCCGCTCGACAAGCTGGATTACGTCGAAGCCCAGGACGATTACATCGCGCTGCGCAGCGAAAAGAAGAACTATCTGAAGCAGCAGACCATTTCGAGCATCGAAGCTCAGCTCGACCCGAAACGCTTCGTCCGCATTCACCGCTCCTACATCGTGAACCTGGAGCGAATCGCGCGCATCGAGCCGTACACGAAGGACAGCCGGGTCGCGGTTCTGGCCGACGGCACGCAGTTGCCGGTCAGCCGCTCCGGTCACGCTAAGTTGAAGACTCTGCTGGGCGAAGTCGGCTGATCACGGTTCTGCTAAAAAATTAATACTTTCCTCCCAACACTTTGGGTACTGCCGCGTCTTTACGTCCATGCAGACCCTTTTGCATGACCTGCGTTACGCGTGCCGGATGCTCGCCCGCCGGCCTGGATTCACGATCGTCGCGGTCCTGGCGCTGGCCCTGGGCATCGGCGCGAACACGGCGGTCTTCAGCATCATCCGAGGCGTGCTGCTTCGCCCGCTGCCGTATGCCGATCCTGACCGCCTGATGACGCTGTGGGAATCGAATTTCAAGGCGAACGCTCCGCGAGAACCCGCGTCGCCGCCGAATTTTCAGGATTGGTCCCAGCAGAGTCAAGGGTTTGAAGCGCATGGCCGCGCGCTCTGGAGTTTCAGGAGTGCTTTCCGGAGAAGGCGAGCCCGAGTTGCTGTTCGGCGCCAGCGTAACCCCCAACTACTTCGACCTGCTCGGCGCGACTGCCGTGATCGGCCGCAGTTTTGTTCCCGAAGATGCCGAGCGGGACGTTATTGTTATCAGCGACACTTTGTGGCAGCGCCGTTTTGGCAGCGATCCTCACGTTCTGGGGCGGCAACTCCGGCTCGGCTCGGGGACTGAAACGATCATCGGCATCATGCCGGCTTCGTTTCGCGATCCGGATTACGATGGACGCCGGCCGTCCGAATTCTGGAGCACTCTTCATAAAGCCGATCTTCCTCCTGCGCGCCGTGCCGATTTTCTACGCGTAATCGCTAGGCGCAAACCCGGCGTCTCCGTCGGCCAGGCGCGAGCAGAGATGACGACCATCGCGCAACGCCTCGCCAAACAGTATCCGAACTTCAACGCCGCATGGACGCTCGAAACCGTTCCGCTCGCGGATGCCATTTCGGGCAACGTTCGCCAGCCCTTGTGGCTGCTGCTGGGGTCGGCCGCGCTGCTGCTGTTGATCGCCTGCGCAAATGTCGCGAACCTCGCCCTCGCCCGCGCGATGGAACGTCGCAAAGAATTCGCAATCCGAACCGCGCTTGGCGGAGGGCGATCGCGGCTGTTCCGTCAATTGCTTACAGAAAGTCTCACGCTCGGGCTGCTGGGCGGAATCGCGGGACTATTTGTCGGAATCTGGACAATGCGCGGCATACTGGCGATTGGATCGGCTTTCATTCCGCGATCTGCCGATGTGCGGCTGGATCCCTGGGTGATGCTATTCGCGTTCGTGGCCGCGTGCGCGACTGGTGTTCTGTTCGGCGTACTGCCCGCGCGCCAAGCCGCCAGAACGGATCTGAACCAATCCCTGAGAGCGGCCGGACGCGGCGCCGTCGGGCTGGGACATGGCCGGTCGCGAGCGCTGCTGGTGATCTCGGAAGTCGGCTTGACGCTGGTGTTGCTGGTGGCCGCCGGGCTGCTGCTGCGAAGCTTCTGGACCATGCAGGCCGTGCCTCTCGGATTCGAACCGTCGCGCATTCTCACGGCGGATGTGCGCCTGCCCGTAGCGCCTAACGATCCCACGCGCGCGATCTCCTTCCTCTCAGAATTCGTGAATCGCATCGCACGCCTGCCCGGCGTCACGGGAGCTGCCGCCATCAACGCCGCTCCCATGAGCGGACGCGGCAACGAGCTTTCTTTTACCATCGAAGGCCGTCCGGCGGTGGCGTCCAGCGAAGTCCAGGACGCGTTCGTCAATGCCGCAACCCCTGGTTATTTCAATCTGATGGGGATTCATCTGCTGCGAGGCCGATGGATCGAGCCCGCGGATTCCCGCGAAGCGCCCAAGATTGTCGTGGTCAGCGACGCCATGGCGCGCCGTTTCTTTCCTTCCGAGGATCCGTTGGGGCATCGCGTAACCTTCGACGGCACAACCTACTACACCATCGCGGGAATCGTCGCCGACGTTCATCATGAAGGCTTCACGACCGCTCCCAAAGCGCACGTGTACGTCCCCTATCCGCAATTCCCGTTCCCGCGCATGACCGTGATGGTCCGCGCGAGCCTGGACCCGACTACGCTCGTCTCCGCCGTCCGCGGCGAACTGCGTTCGATGGATCCCAACCGCCCTCTGCTCGGCGTCGCGACTGAAGAATCCCTGATGGCCGAATCCGTCGCCCCGCGCCGCTTCGCGCTGACGTTGCTAGGCGTGTTCGCGGGCTTGGCTCTGCTGGTCGCTTCCATCGGGATTTACGGAGTGATCTCCTATTCGGTAACCGAATCGTCGCAGGAGTTCGGAGTCCGAATGGCGCTCGGCGCGATGCGCGGCGATGTTCTTGGAATGGTACTACGGCGCGGTTTGAACATGGCCGCCATCGGGATCGCGCTGGGAGCCCTAGTTTCATTGGGAGTAGCGCGCCTGTTGGCCGGTTATCTCTTCGGAATTACAGCGCACGACCCGGTAACGTTCACCGCTGTAGCCGGTATCTTTGTCATCGTCGTGGTGGCCGCGTGTCTGGTTCCGGCATGGCGCGCGACCCGAGTCGATCCGCTGGTCGCCTTGAGGTACGAATGATCAGAACCGTCAGCTCACGGACATCGGACTTGGAACGTGCGCTTCGCGGTCTGCTCGCGATTGGGCGACAGGATCACCAGTTGCACCCACCCGGAATAAGACTTGCCCAATTGCCAATCGAACGAGATGGGTTTGGCTTCCGGCCGCGGAAACTCCAGCGTATGTTCGGGACTGTTGGCCCCATCGCTGCGAACGAATTTGTAAACCACCGGGCCCGGCGCATATGGATGGATCCGGCCAGCGAAATGAACTCTGGCCGGGCATCCGCCACTAATGGTCGGGTTTTCGAGCAGAATGTCGATCCGCTCATTGGCGCGAAGCGGCCCAAACACGAAAAACACCGTAGCTGCGGCCAGCGGATAGAAGGTCGGTCTGAAGATCATACCTAGCAAACGCCCGGATGTGGCTAGAAAAGGCTCACATGAACAATTTGCGTTACGCGTTTCGCCCGCTCGGCAGGCGCCCGGCCTTTACCCGCGCGATGTTGATCGTCGGCGCCGGAATCCTGGCTGGAGCGGCCGGCGCTTACGCGCTATCCCGCTATTTGGAAATGCTGCTGTTCGAAAATCAAGCCAGGCGATCCGCTCACTTACGTGAGTCTCGCGCTACTGCTTTCGATGGTCGCGTTTGCAGCGTGCTATATTCCCGCGCGCCGGGCGACGAAAGTTGACCCGATGGTCGCTCTTAGATACGAGTGACTACTGCGGGAACAGCGATTTCAGAAATTCTTTATCGTCGAGAATCGATTTATAGTCCGGCCTGTTCGCAATCTGGTCGAACCGGTGCTTGAAGTTTGTCGCATCCGAAGACTGCGCCTTCCGCAAATCCTCCAACGCCGCAGATTTATTCCCCATTCGATACTCGAGCATCCCCAGCGTCATGCGAGCCTGGTTATTCTGTGGCATGTACCGGACCACGGTCTGCGCGGCGTCGCGCGCTCCACGAGAATCATTCGCGCTCAGTAGTTTGCCGACTTTTTCCTGATACAGCAGGCCGAGATTGATGTCCAGCAGACGCCGCAGCTCCGGAAACGGATCCGGCGCGTCGTCGACGTTGATGTAAATATAGCGATCGTTGTTGATGTTGCGCCCGCCGCCCTTGCGGACCACCAGCATCGAAGCCGACTGTTTCCCGCGCGAATCGCCGCCCGCCGCATCGCCTGCCTTGAGTGCGGCCCACAGCTTTTCCGCCAGTTCGCCGTGGGTCGCCTCGAACGCCCTCCCCATCGCCTCCGGCACCTGCGGCCCAACCAGAATATTCCCCTGCGCCGACCAGTTTTTCCCCTGCCTGTCGCCGGCCCAATTCGGCGCGTTCGGCCCCGTGTACGCGGCAATATTGCCCTTGGAATCGATGATCGCCACCTGCCGTCCGTCCTTCCCTTCGAATGTGTCTTCGGCGAGCAGCCGGTCGAGCACCTGTTTCGCGGTCAGTCCCTGCTTCAAAAGCTCGATTCCCTTCGGTCCATAGCCGACATTGACATTGGCCTGCGTGGCAACGGCTCCAACACCCGCCTCTGCCCACGGCACGACGGAACCCACGGAAAAGTACCGGGACGCAACCGCGACTCCCCAATCCCCGGCAGCAGCATCGTAGGCGACAATCGAAAAGGTGGAGACATTCTCCGCGCCGAAGGCCAACGGCACTACCAGCAGAAGTGTAAAAAGCGGTTTCATCGCTTGAAGATACCATGGTTCGACTTGACATCAGGCCGTAACTTCTCATAAACTTAACGGCGTTAACTCATGGGTGTACAAGAACGGCGAGCCAGGGAAAAGAAGGAACTGCGGCAGGAGATCCTGGATGCCGCGCGCGATCTGTTTGTGCGGGAGGGCTTTGAGAACGTCTCCATGCGCAAGATCGCTGAGAAGATCGAGTATTCTCCCACCACTATCTATCTTTATTTTCAGGACAAATCCGATCTGCTCGATTGTATCTGCGAGGAAACCTTCTCGCGGCTGGTGCGCAAGCAGAATGCTCTCGATCAAGGCGTTTCCGATCCGGTTGAGCGCCTACGGCGCGGGCTGCGCGCCTATATCGAGTTCGGGCTGAAACATCCGAATCATTACAAGGTCGCATTCATGATGCCGGAGCCCTTCGACGACATCGAAGCGTGCCATCGCTCGCATGATATGGGGCAGAAGGCGTTCGATCATCTGCGGCGTACGCTGGCGCAGTGCGTGGAAGAACGCCACTTCGAAGTCACGGACCTGGAAGCGACGGCGCAAGCCGTGTGGGCCACGATTCACGGGCTTACTTCGCTGCTGATTGCGCACCCGCGTTTTCCCTGGGTGGAACGCAACCACCTGATCGACACGCTGGTCGAGCAGACCATGAGCGGTATCCGTTCTGGCGCGCCCTTGCTTGCCGTCGATCAGAGTTCGCGGTAGCTCGCCAGTTCAACGCCGGCCTCGATCAGCGCCGCGCGCACTTCGGGCGACGTCAGCGCGCGGAGTTCCTGCTCGCGGCTCTCTTTCAATCGCGTGCGCGCGCGCGCAGCTCATCCGTGCAGCGGCCCGGGTGACACATGAATTCGGTCGACCCGTCCGGCAGCGCGCGAATCAGCGAGATCAGGCTCGCGGCGTCGTAATTGCCGGTGATCTGAAAGCCCGCGAAGTGATCTGTCGAACGGCAGCCGTGCCGCGTCAGTACCTTCTCGAACCGCCCGCGCACCAAGCCGAATCGCCGCGCTGACCGCGCGCTTCGTTAAGCCGACGCCGCCCGGTTGCAGCGGGAAATCGAACGGCCGGCGCACCCATGGAATCGCTGAATTCCTCCGAGAGGCGGGCCACCGCGTCCAGCACCGGCGGCAGCAGGTGGGTATGTTTATGCGTATCGAGATGGGTGGGCCGCAGCCCGGCGTCGAACCTTGCGCACCTGCGCCTTCAGTTGGTCGTAAACGCGAATCTTCTCGAATCGATGAAAATCAGCTTCGTGACCGTGTCCGGGAAATCCGGGCGAGCCGACCAGCACCAGGTGGCACCCCACATCGAGCGACGGATTCTCCTTCGCGAGTCTTCACCGCTTCGTCGAATGCGGAGCCGGTGGCCATCAGCGTGGTCGCGGTGAGGATGCCGTCGCGATGCGCTTCGACGATCCCTGTTGACGTCGCGCGTGAAGCCGAAATCGTCGGCGTTGACCACCAGTTTGCGTACCCGCGTGGGGACCACTCTAGAACATGCCCAGCTTGATGTGCAGGAACTTCTTCGGATTGGCGCGGAAGTCCTTCATCAACCCGTGCATCTCCCGCGTGGTTCCGTCGAGCGATTCATACAGCGACGGATTGTTCAGCAGCTGCGCAGATAGTTCCCTGCCCGCTGTTGATCTTGTCGAGCAGCGTGTCCAGCCGCGCCATGGTGTTCTTGATCTGGTCGTGCAGCTCTTCGCTCTTGAAGCAATTTGCCGACATCGCCCTTGCCGGAGTTCACCTGTGCCAGCATATCGTTTGCCTGGCCGAGGTCTTTCTGAAATCGGCGACGGTGCTGCGGAAGTCGTTATATAACGCCGGATCCTTCAGCAGCTTACCCGAGGTTCCCTCGCCGTGTTCCAGTCCATCCATCAGGCGATTCAGGCGCGCAATGGAGTCCTGCGGCGCTGTTCAGCAGCGTGTCGTCGTTCATCAGCTTGCCGATGGTGCCCTTGTTCGAATTGAGCGCCACGATCAGCTTGTTCGCTTCATCCAGCAGCGATTGCGCTTTCTTGTACAGACGTTTCGTCGAACAGCAATTTGCCGATGTTTCCATTGCCGGATCTGAACCTGACCGACGATGGCGTCCATCTTGGTCACGATGCTTCTGCAACGCGGTCAGCGCCGTGTTGCCCTGTTTCACGAAATTGTCGATGGTGGTGAGTTCTTCGCTGCGGATTTCGGCGCCGTTCTTCACCGTTTGCCGGACTTTGCCCCTTAGTGATGTTGATATACTTGGTTCCCAGCAGATTGCCGGCGGAGATCTGAGCGACGGAGTCCACCGGGATCGCCGACATATACCGGTCTTCGATCTCCATGTCGATCTTGATGACCCGCCGCGCTCGCTGGATCCCGACAGGCCGACCTTGCGGACCTTCCCGACTGCGAAGCCGTTGAGGCGCACGGGCGCGCCCTCGGCGAGATCCGAGGAGTCGTCCATATAGGTGTAAATATTCGACTTGCTCCGAAACAAACCGCCCGTGCCGGAAATGCAGGAAGATAAGGTACCCGAGAATCGACAGCGCGACGATCGCCATCACTCCCACACGCAACTCCGCCCATTTGGCTCTGCTTTGTTGCGCCATAGTTATGTCTGTCTGCCCCTTCTCCGATCTATTTCGCGAATTTCTTTACGTAGGGATCTTGCGAAGCTTTCAACTCCCGCTGCGGACCGGCGAATACCAGGCGCCCCTCTTTCATGACGAAAAATTCTGTCTTCACCGGCTGCTCCCCGTTCTGCGGAGCCGCTTCAATTTGTCCACTGCTGGGATTGTAGCGAAAATTCGCCATCAGATGCCCATCCTGAGAGCGATGCGTCACCAGAATGATGGCCGCGTTGCGCAGGTCGCGCTCCTTGAAGATCAGATTGACGATGGTGTTGGCGGTGATCGGGTCCAGGCCGGCCGTGGGCGAATCGTACAGCAGCAGCGGCGGCTCGGTCACGATCGCGCGCGCAATCCCGACGCGGCGGCGCATGCCGCCGGACAGCTCGCTAGGAAATTTATCCAGCGTCTGCTCCAGCTCGACGAAGCGCAGCGCCTCGCGCACTCTTGTAGTCGACGTTGCCGTCCTGATTCTGAAGCGAGCGCGCTGAGGACCGCGCTGATTGAGCAGCGGATAGGCGACATTCTCGGCGATGGTCATCGAATCGAACAGCCCGCCTTCCTGAAACAGGATGCCCATTTTGGCGCGGATGTCGAACCAGTCGCTCTCTTTGAGGTTCGTGACGTCCTGGCCGAACACGATACAGCCGTCCCGGAGTCGGGCTTCACCAGTCCCAGAGCGGTTTTGAGCAGCGTCGTCTTGCCGCTGCCGGCGGCGCCGAAGATCACGCGCGAATCGCCGGCGCGCATCTCGAAACGAAACGTGATCCAGCGCCGGGGTGTCGCCGAAACGACACGCTGACGTCTTCGAAACGGACGACAGTGGAATCGCTGCAGCCATCTCAGAGATTGATGAAAATCTGACCGATGAAGAAGGTGACCACGAAGATCCAGATGGAGGAAACCACCACCGCCTTGGTCGTGGAACGGCCCACTCCTTCCGTGCCGCCGGTGGTGCGCATTCCGTAGAAGCAGCCGACCAGAGCGATGATGATGGCGAAGGAAAACGGCTTCACCAGTCCCTGCACCACGTCGTTGTATTCCAGGATCTGCCAGGCCGGAGTGACCAATACTGCGAAAAGCGAATGTCGAATTTCAGGTTCGCGACCATATAGCCGCCGATCAGGCCGATGAAGTCCGCGATGATGGTCAGCAGCGGCAGCGTCACCGCGGTCGCGATCAGCCGCGGCGTCACCAGCTTCTGAATCGGATCGGTGCCCAGCGCGCGCATGGCGTCGATCTGTTCGGTCACCTTCATGGAGCCCATTTCGCTGGCGATTCCGCTGGCGTTGCGTCCGGCCACCAGCAGCGCCACCAGCACCGGACCCAGTTCGCGAATCAGCGTGATGGAAACGATCGGTCCGATCTGCCCCTGCGCGCCGTAGGTGGCCAGCGCGCGCGCCATCTGCGATGCCCATGATCAGCCCGCTGAACAACCCGATCAGCATCACGATGAGCAGCGATCCCACGCCGATGGTGTCCATCTGGATGCAGAATGTCGTCGACGTAGTGCGGGCTCCGGAAGACGTTGCCCAACGGCCCGGCCGCTCAGAACGATGAAATCCTGAAAGGCCTGGACCGGCGGCTTTTAGAAAGTCGAGCAATCGGCATCCCCCGTTTTCGTTTTCGACAACATGCGGCGATGCTAACCTGTGAGTACCGATGAAGGGTCTTACCGATATTCCGGGGATCCTGGTGGGTCACGCTTCCGATTATGACGGATTGACGGGCTGCACGGTCATCCTGTGCGAGACCGGCGCGGTGGCGGGCGGCGACATTCGCGGCTCGGCCACCGGCACCGAAGAGTGGGACGTGCTGAATCCCATGCATGTGACCGAGCGGATTCACGCGGTGGTGTTTGCGGGCGGAAGCGTGTTCGGCCTGGAAGCCGCCAGCGGAGTGCGCCGGTTTCTGGAGCACAAGGGCGTCGGATTCGAGTTCGGCCGGCCTGCATGTTCCCATCGTCCCGTGCGCGATTCTGTTCGATCTGGGCATCGGCAAACCCGCGGTTCGGCCCGACGCGCGAGATGGGCGAAGCGGCGGCTGCCGCGGCCACCGACAACGCCGTGGTGGAAGGCGCGATCGGCGCGGGCACGGGCGCGACCGTCGGCAAGTACTTCGGCATGAAGCAGGCCATGAAATCCGGCATCGGATCGTTCACCGTGGAGCTGGAAGGCCAATACAAAGGCGTGATGGTATCCGCGCTGGCGGCGGTGAACGCGGTGGGCGATGTTCGCGATCCGGCCACGCGAGCCATCGTCGCGGGCGCGCGGCGATCCGCCGACAAGCATGGAATTCGCCGATAGCGCGCGTGCGATGAAAGCCGGCGTCCGCACTGCGCCTTCGCGGCAGAACACGACGCTGGTTGTGGTCGCGACCAACGCGTCGCTCAGCAAAGTGGAGGCGACCAAGCTGGCGCAACTGGCGTCGCTCGGCATGGCGCGCGCGATCGACCCGGTGAACACGATGTCGGACGGCGATCTGGTGATCGCGTTATCGCTCGGCGACGCGAAGGCTCCCATCGATTCGCTGGGCGTCGCGGCGGCCGAAGCGGTTTCGGAATCGATCCTGCGGGCGGTGCGACTCGCGCCGTCGCTCGGCGGGCTGCCGGGTCTGAAGAAAATAGCTCCGCTACATTCCCTTTTGGACGAGAAACGCGGCGAATAACGTCCCGTTGTATCCGACGTGGACCAAGGCCGCCGCCGCAGTCGAGCCGGTTTTGCATCGCGTGTATCCGAACAGCACGCCGGCCAATCCGACGATCAAAATGATCTGCCAGGACCAGTGATACTGCGGGCCATGCAGCAGAGCGAAAGGAAGCCGCCGTCAGCAGAATTCCCGGCCACTCGCCCATCGATTTGGCGAGCAGCGGCAGCACGAATCCCCGGAATGTCAGTTCCTCAAACACCGGACCGATCAGCGCCCCGAAAATCATGAACGCGACCATGGACGCGCGATCCGTCATCAGATCCTGAATCACCGGCTCGGGTGGCGCATGCAGAGCGACCCCCAGCGAGGAAAGGCTGATTGCCAAGTAGCGGGCCGGCCAATATCAGTGCCCATGCCCAACGGAACGCGAACGTCCAACCGAAACGATCGCCAGAATCCTTCGCCGTAACGCCACGCGATCAGCAGATACATCGCCCCCAGCAACAAAGCGTAAAACAAACACTCGAACGCGACCGTGCGGACTCCCGCGTTGGTGAACTTGAAAATTCGCATCAGTAAGGACGCCACGGCCAGGCTGGGGATCACCGCGCCGAGCAGCAGCGCGAGATCCTCGTAACCCCAGAACGGGATGCGCCGCGGCTCCTCGATCCTGCTCAATGAATCGGAAGGCGTCATGTGCCGCTTTCCACCAAAGCCGCCGCCAGTAGCGGGATCATCAGCTCATGATGCCCGGTAATCGAGTAGCCGTGCCCGCCGCTTTGCGCATGCGGTCGCTCGACGACGTTCACGCGCGGGCGGTAGTGCTGCAAAAAATCGAAATTCACCGTCGTGAAATCGGCCAGCGGATGTCCGAGATTGCGCACCGCCGAAACGCTTTTCAGGAAAACTTCGGGCAGAATCACGGCCGAGCCAAGGTTGAGATACACGCCGCCGCGATCAAGCCCGCGTACCAAGGAACACAGCAACCGAAAATCGCGATGCGTGGTGGATCCGATCGCAGCCGCATCCGCCGCGGGATGCATGTGGGGAGTATCGGTGCCGATCGCGACGTGGACCGTCACCGGCGTCGCGGCCTGATAAGCGCCATAGAGAATGCTCGACGGAGCAAACTCGGCCTTCGCGAGCGAAACTATGCGCTTCCCCAGAGCCTCGCCCATCCCCAGCTCTTCGCGATTCCCCTCAGCGATCGCGAGGTTCATTTCGCGTCCGGTCTCTTCAGCCGCGCCGAAACGGCCGTCGGGCAGAACTGCTTCCACGTCTTCACTGGTCTGCCCGGCGATGGCGATTTCGAAATCGTGAATCGATGCAGCGCCGTTCATGACGAATCCGGTCACCCATCCTCGGCGCATCAGGTCCACCAGAATTGCGCCAAGCCCGCATTTCACCACGTGCCCGCCCAGTCCCCACAGTAATGCTCGTTTCTGTTCGCGCGCGCGCCGCAATCGCACCGATCATGTCGCGAAACGCGTTTCCTGCCAGGATCTTTGGCAGAGAATCGATCCACGCAGTGACTCCTCCGCCTTGATACGGCCGCCCGAAATCCTGCCGTGCGAACTTTGCCTCCGCGCGCGTCGATCGGCACTGTCTTCAGCCCATCGAATGACATCGGCTTCTCGCGATACCGGCTCATTTCAATAAGTAAAAGACATCCGTGCGAAGTTTGGACGGGTCGTCGTTCCAGTCGCCGTAAACTTCCCAGAACGGCATCGCGATCTCGCGCCCGTTCAGCTTGCACCAGTCTCGCACCGCCTGGTGAGCGGGACCAAGCTGATCGTAGGGACCGAAATGCGCCGTCCGCGCGACGGTTCCACCAGGCGTCGCCGAACACACTACTTCCTTTGTCGGCTCGAAAGGCCTGGTCACCTGGACACCCACTTCAACGGATCCGCCGCCCGCTTCGTCCCAATAGATCGCCACGTTGTCGCCGTTCATCCGGACTCGCGGTGCTCTTTGATCAAAGCCCACGGCCGGACCAGCAAGTCCCCGATCTCTCGCGCGATCTTTTTGAACGTAGTGCGCTGCCGCGCTGCCGCCACCGGCCGCTCTGCGACAGCGTCGATCGTGACTTCATAGTTCAAGCCGCGAACACCGCCTTCAGCGCCTGAGCCGTATAACTCTTGGGATGATTCAGCATCTCCTCCGGTGTCCCGGCCGCGACCACCGTTCCTCCACGCTCGCCGCCCTCCGGGCCAAGGTCGATAATCCAGTCGGCCGTCTTGATCACGTCCAGTTGATGCTCGATCACCACCACTGTATTGCCAAGGTCCACCAGGCTGCGCAGGACGTCGAGCAGCTTGCGAATGTCCTCGAAATGCAGCCCTGTAGTGGGCTCGTCGAGAATATACAACGTCTTTCCGGTCTGCCGCCGGCTCAGCTCGCGCGCCAGTTTGATGCGCTGCGCTTCGCCTCCCGAGAGCGTCGTCGAGGATTGCCCCAGATGCAGGTATCCCAGGCCGACGTTCACCAGCGTTTCCAGCTTGGCCTTGATCTGCGGGATATTTTCGAGCAGCTTCAACGCGTCCTCCACCGGCGATTCGAGAAGATCCGCGATGGACTGGCCTTTGTATTTCACCTGCAAGGTTTCGTGATTATAGCGCCGGCCGCGGCACACGTCGCAGGTGACGTACACATCGGGGAGAAAATTCATCTCGATGCGCTTCAAGCCGTCGCCCTGGCAGGCTTCGCACCGCCCGCCTTTCACGTTGAAGCTGAACCTGCCCGGCTTATAGCCGCGCTCGCGGGATTCGGGCAGCTTCGCGTACAGATCGCGAATCAAAGTGAACACCTGCGTATACGTCGCGGGATTCGAGCGCGGCGTGCGCCCGATCGGCGATTGGTCGATCTCGATCACTTTATCGATCAGATCCAGATCCGGTGATCGATTCGTACGCGCCCGGCTCGGTGCGCGATCCGTACACTTCTTTCGAGGCCGCGCGATACAGAATGTCGTTCACCAGGGTCGATTTTCCGCTGCCGGAGACGCCGGTCACCGCGATGAACAGACCCAGCGGAAACTCCACGTCGATTTTCTTGAGATTGTGCTCGGCCGCGCCGCGGATCACGATCTTTCGATCCGATGCCGCGTGGCGCTCGAAGGGAATCTCGATTTTGCGCGCGCCGCTCAAATACTGCCCGGTGAGCGACTTCTTGTCGCCTTCGATGTCGTGCGGAGTTCCCTGAGCCACCAGTTCTCCACCCAAGCGGCCCGCGCCGGGGCCCAGATCGATCACATAATCGGCACGTTCGATGGTTTCCGCGTCGTGCTCCACCACCAGCACCGTATTGCCCAGATCGCGCAGCCGCGCCAGTGAATCCAGCAGCCGGTGATTATCACGCGAATGGAGGCCGATGGACGGCTCGTCGAGCACATACAAGCACGCCGCGCAGCTTCGATCCGATTTGCGTCGCCAGGCGAATACGCTGCGCTTCGCCGCCCGATAAAGTCGCCGCCGATCGCTCCAGGCTCAGATAGTCGAGTCCTACCGCGATCAGAAATTCGAGCCGGTTGCGGATCTCCTCCACCGCACGTCCGCCGATCTGCCGCTCGCGATCGGTCAGGGTCCAGCTTTTCACCGTTTCGAGCGCGCGAGTGAGCGAAGTCTTGGTCAGCTCCGCGATGGTCAACCCATTCACTCGCACCGCCAGGCTCGACGGTTTCAAGCGTCTGCCGTGGCAATCCGGACAGGTCGACGGCGACATGTATTGCATGTACCATTCGCGATAAGTGTCGCTCGCGTTGGGGTCCAGCACGTAGGATTCAAGAATCGCCAGCACGCCCTTTTGCCCGTTCGCGCCTTCGAGCAGATATGGCTTGCGATTTCGCGGGCAGCTCGGCGAATGGCTTGGTGAGCGGGATCTTGTGCTTCGCCGCCAGCGTCGTAATCGCGTGCGACATGTAGCTGGAACTTCCGCCTGGTCCCAGGCCCCCATCCAGCAGCGGCCGCGACGGGTCGACAATGATTTTCGCGGGATCGAAATTCCACTTGCTGCCGAGTCCGCTACACGTTTCGCAGGCTCCGAACGGGCTGTTAAAGGAAAATGATCGCGGTTCGAGCTGGGGCACGCTCGCGCCGCAATCCGGACACGCCAGTTTCTGGGAATACAGCTTTTCGGGGCCATTCACCACCGCGACCGTTACCAGGCCGTCGGCAAGCTTGGTCGCGGTTTTGATCGACGCCTCCAGCCGTTTCTCAATGTCGGGTTTCATCAGAAGACGGTCGACCACCACTTCAATGGTGTGATTCTTGCGCCGGTCGAGTGTGACCTCTTCATCGAGCGAACGCAGCACGCCGTCAATGCGCGCGCGAACGAATCCCTGGCGGGCGAGTTTTTCCAGCTCTTTCTTATATTCGCCCTTGCGACCGCGCACGATCGGCGCCAGAATCATCACGCGATCCTGCGACTTGAGCGCCAGCACCTGCTCTACGATCTGATCCGTCGTCTGGCGCGAGATTTCCGTTCCGCAGTTGGGGCAATGCGGCACGCCGATCGCCGCATAAAGCACGCGCAGATAATCGTAGATCTCAGTAATCGTCCCCACGGTCGAACGCGGGCTGCGATTCGTGGTTTTTTGCTCGATCGAAATGGCCGGGCTCAAGCCGTCGATCGAATCGACTTCCGGCCGCTCCATTTGATCCAGAAATTGGCGGGCGTAGGGCGATAACGTTTCGACATAGCGCCGCTGGCCCTCGGCGTAGATCGTGTCGAAGGCAAGCGACGACTTCCCCGATCCGCTCAACCCCGTAATCACCGTAAGGGTATTGCGCGGAATCTGGACGTCGATATTCTTCAGGTTGTGTTGCCGTGCGCCGTGCACGGTAATACGGTCTAGCAAGAACTCTATTTTCCCATACTCACGAAATCCGGCCCCGGCGAACCCGCTTTCGATTCAAATCGATGCAGGTTCGCTTGACAGGGCGCGCGGCGCGGCTTGCCCGGCATAATCGGGCCATGCAAAGAGAACGGCTGACCACTATCTGGTCACTCGCCCGTCACGAGGAAGTGCCGGTGCGCATCTATTACCGGATTTCCAAGTTCGGGAACTGCCGGATTTTTACTTTAGAACGCGTGGAGGATTTGACCAAATAGTAATTTCGTACCATGACCGCAGGTGTTCCACTTAGGGCTATACCCTCTTGACCTTAGACAATTCAAGCTTTAGAGTCGAAATACTGTGATCGAACAACGAAAGAATCAACGCTTTGACTTGCACCTTCCGTTCGAGCTCATTCGCGCCGGGGGGAACGGCAAACCCGCCGGCGAGACCAGGAACGTCAGTTCTTCCGGGGTCCTGTTCACGACTCCTGCGCCGGTCGAAGTAGGTGAGCCCATCGAATATATGATCACGTTTCCCACCACGCCAGGGTCGCGTTCCGAGGTCCGCCTGCGCTGCGTAGGAAAGGTCCTCCGCAACGATCCGGAGGAGACCTTCGCAGCCACCCTGGAGCGCTACGAATTCATCCGCGGACGCGGCTAAGTCCGCTTCCGGTGTTGTAAAACGTCGTATCCTAACGTGAATGAGCGCGCCGTTCTCCGAAGCCCAAGGCCGCCTGTTTGGACAAATGGACGCGAAAGCGCGCGAGGTGATCGAAAGACGATTCGGGGTCCGGCTCGATTCCGCTCAATCCAGCGAAAAGCATCAAACTGCCTGGGATATCTATCAGAACGCCACGGTTAAGATTATCAAGGCGATCTCCGGCGGCTCCCGAATTGACGATCCCGCTGGTTACGCCGCTACCATCGCGCGCAACAGTTGCCGCGATTATTGGCGCGTTCATAATCCGGGCTGGGCGGATCTTAAAGGGCCGGCTGAGCCGTTTTTTCCGAAAAGCAGCCAGGCTGGGCGATGTGGCAGATCGATGAGCAGCTTGGTTGGATCTGCGGGCCGGCCGCCTGGAAAGAATACATCATGGCGCAGGGGAGCCGTGTGAGCGAGCTGCTGGAGAAACCCCGCCGGATCGGCGCTGACGCGCTACCCAAACTCGAAATGGTGGATCAGCTGGATGCGTCGGCCTGGGATCGCCTGCTACATGGCTTTTTCGAATATTTGAAGGGCCCGATCCGGCTCGACGAGCTGGTTTCCATCGCGGGCGTGCTGTTTGGTGTAAAAGGCTCCCGCGAAATGGCGTTTCCCGAAGGGGAAGACGGCCGGATTTGGGACCCTCCTGCCGCCCGAGCCTCGCCCCGACGTTCGGCTGGCGGTGACGGGAACAGCTCGTCAAGCTATGGAACGAACTGAAAACAATGCCCAAACGGTGGGTGCTTCCGTTTCTGCTGAATCCACCGGTGATGAAGGGATCGCAAGGCAAGAAACCTCGCGCCGAATCGTCGGAGGACGGGCCAGATCGTGGCGAGGTGGCTGTTTTCGTAGCCAACGGAATTGCAACTGTCGCGCAAATTGAAGCAATCATTGGATTTACTGACGAACACTACGCGGTTTTATGGCGTGTTCTAGCCCTCGAATCGATTCCTGACCCTCGGCTTCGATTTCCCACCATTTGGAACCTGCTGCCGCTCGACGATAGCTTGATCGCCCAGGTGATGGGGCTTGAATCCGCGCAAAAGGTCATTAATTTGAGGATGGTAGCGAAAAATCATCTGGCCAAGGCCCTCACTGGAAAAAAAGATCTACAAAAAGGCGACATCCGCTAATCTTCCTGCTCAAGCCCGCCGTCATTCATGTGGAAGGAGAAAAAAGAAGATGGAAAAACATCTCAGCCGCGAACAACTTCTTAAGTATCGCGACCGCGCACTCCTTCCAGCCGAACTGGTAGAGGTCGACGGGCACTCTGGCTTCCTGCGATCCATGCCGAACCGAACTGGCGGAGATTGCCGTCTTCCGGGACTACGACATTGTCCTCAATCTTCGAAGCCCGCGATGAACACCTGACCTATGAGCAGATGGACGCCTGGGTGGAAGGCACTATGGATTCGGACGAGCGCGAACTGGTAATGTCTCATATCGGCTTGTGCGAATTCTGCGCAGAGCAGTTAAAGGCGTACGAGAAATATGCGCCGGTGATGAGTGCAGTCATCACGCCCCCGGCGCAGCCCGCTCCAACATTAGGCGAACGGATCCGGGGATTTTTTCGGACCCCGCAGTTCGCGACTGATCACCGCGGGACTGGCAGTACTGCTGATCCTGAGCCCGCTGGCGTTTCGAAAGTCCCCGCAGTCGGGTGTGACGGCGGCTTTGCAGCCGGAGGCGATTCGCGACCTGCCGCAGACGCGCGATAAGGGCCTGATTTATCCGGTTTCCGAAGTCGTCGAGGAGCGGCAGCCAATTCTTCACTGGAAAGCAACTAACGGGGAAACTACGGTTTATTTATACGATTCGGCGCATCGCGAAATCATTCATAGTCCCGCGATGGCCGAAAATCACTGGCTGGTGCCAGTCGTTCTCGACCGCGGCGCGGTTTATAACTGGGAGGTCCGCACCGCGGTCGAGACAAAGCAAGCTTCGTTCCGGGTTCTGAGCGAATCGAGCGAGAAGGAGCTGGCGGAGGCCAGGTCCTCCAATGTGGGTCCGAAGGCAATCGGCCAATTGGAACAGGGCATGGGGCTCCTCTCGCTCGCCGAGCAGGACTTTGCGAAATTGGTGAAAGAAGATCCCGGTTCGAAAGACGCAAGGGATCTTCTGGATCAGGTGGAGCGGCTAAGAGACCGCTAGCCCGTACTATAATTCAGCGGTGCTGACACCGCTGGACCGTAAAGATACTTCCCGCCTGGACGCTTTCAGCGATGGAGTTTTCGCCATCGCGATCACTCTGCTCGCCTTGGATTTGAAGATCCCGCACATGAATGATCTCTCCTCGCCCGCCTCAGCATCGCTGTGGGCCAGCCTGGAGCATGAATGGCCGGATTATTTTGCCGTGATCACCAGCTTTTTTTCGGTCCTGATCATGTGGGTGCATCACCATACGGTGTTTCGCTGGGTGCGCCGCACGGACCCGCTGCTGTTGTTCGCCAATGGGCTGCTACTGTTCTTCGTCACCGTGGTGCCGTTTCCCACCGCCATGGTGGCCGAATATCTGAATACGCCGGTCGCTCCGGCTGCGTGCGCGCTATACGCGGGCATATTTTTGGGAATCAGCATCGCTTTTCTTCTGATGCTTCTGGCGGCGCTCCGGCCGTCGATTGTCGATCCGGATGCGCCAGCTACTACGATTCGCCGCCTGCGGCGGAGTTATTGGGCCGGACCGCCGCTGTATCTGCTGGCGGCGATCGTGGCTCCCTTCAGCCCCTGGCTAGCGATGGGAATTTGCACCGCGCTGTGGATCGTGTGGGCAGCGACGACGCGCGATTAAATGCTATTCTGAAGGTCCCCGATGCGAAGGGGACCAAGAAGTCACGATCCCAGAGTTAAACCTGAACGACGCGACGAAGGGGAACGGCAACGTTCCCCTTCTCGTTTTGTAGGAGCTTGTTGAAAAAGGGGACAGACCGTTGGTCCGCGGCCACGCTCCGGCGCGAAATCAGCGGTTTGCGACTCGGGACCGAGTAGTCTGTCCCCTTTTTCAACGAGCTCTCAGGGATCGCGTAACGGTTTCGAGCGTTTTCGGTATTGAAGAGCATGGATCTGAAATTCGCTCTGCGAAACCTGCGCAAGACGCCTGGATTTACGCTGCTGGCCGTTATGGTGATGGCGCTCGGCATCGGCGCCAATACAGCCGTGTTCAGCGTGGTCAACGCCGTGCTGCTGAAGCCGCTGGCGTATCGCGATCCGGACCGTATCGTTACGCTACAGAATCGCTGGAAGCAGAGCGGATCGGCCAGTAACTTCGTTTCGGCGCCGGATTATCACGACTGGCACGATCAGAACACCGGGTTCGACGCGATGGCTTACTACGCGGGCGAACAGACCGCTGTCATCGTCGGAGCGGCTGCCGATTATGCGCGTGTGACCAGCGTGACCCCTGAGTTTTTTCAGGTTTTCGGCGTGACGCCGCTGGCTGGCCGTTTTTTCAGCGATCCGGAGCAGAAACCGGGGGGCGGCGGGGCGGCCGTCATCAGCTCCGGCTACTGGCAGCGTGTTTTCGGCGGCAACCAGAACGCCGTCGGCAGGACGCTGCGGGTTTACGATAAGACGCTGACGATCGTTGGCATCCTGCCGGCGGAATTTCAATTTCCCGACAAAACCGACATCTGGTATCCCGCCAACACTATCTTTGCGGAGAACACGCATCGCGGCGCGCACAACTATTTTGTGATCGGACGCTTGAAGCCGGGCGTAAGTATCGAAAATGCGCAGGCGCAGATGAGCTCCATCGCCTCGCGGCTGGAGCAGGCGTATCCGCAAAGCAACGAAGGAAAAGGCGTGGTGGTGCAGCGGATGCTCGACACGCTGGTCAGCAACGTCAAGCTCACGCTGTACATGCTGCTGGGCGCGGTCGGTGTGGTCCTATTGATCGCGTGCGCGAATATGGCGAATCTGCTGCTGGCCAAGTCTACGTCACGAACGCGCGAGATGGCGATCCGCGCGGCGGTGGGCGCCAGCCGCGGCCGCATCGTGCGCCAGTTAATCGTCGAAAGCATGGTGCTAGCGCTGGCGGGCGGCGCTGCGGGATTGATCCTGGCGATTTGGGGAGCCCAAGCGCTGGTGGCGCTGGCGCCGTCGAATGTTCCCAGGCTCGCCGAAACCGGCACCGATGGTTGGGTGCTGTTGTTCACTCTGCTGACTTCGGTGGGGTCGAGTGTTCTGTTCGGCCTCGCGCCGGCGTTGCAAGCGTCCAAGGTGGACTTGAATGTTTCGCTGAAGCAAGGCGGCGCGCGGTCCGTGACGGGCGGCGGCGCGGGCAGGCTTCGCGATGCGCTGGTGGTGGCGGAAATTGCACTTTCGGTTGTTCTGCTTGCGGGAGCGGGTCTTTTGGTGCGCAGTTTTCAGGCGCTTCTGAACGTCGATAACGGGTTCAAGCCGGAAAGAATCCTGGTGGCGGAAACCAGCTTTCCCGCTTCGGGCGAGGAAGGCCGCCTCCGGGCTGTGCGTTTTTATAACGACCTGGTCCCCGATGTTCGCACCATCGCGGGCGTTTCGGCGGTAGGGACGGAGGTTGCAACACCCGGCTCGGTTCACTCCAATGGCGGCTACTGGATCGATCATCTGCCGCCTCCGAGCGAGCTCACCGTGCATGCCCCTCAGGCTGTTTTCTCGGTGGTTGGACCCGGCGCATTCAACGCCCTGGGGATTCCGTTAAAAGCGGGCCGTGACTTGGGCGATCGAGACACCTCCGAGGCTCCGTTTGCGGCGGTGATCAATGAGGAATTGGCGAGAAAATCTTTTCCAGGTCAGAATCCTGTCGGACGTTCGATCTTCTGCGGGCTGGATTCGATGAAACCGATGACGATTGTAGGGATCGTCGGTGACGTTCGCCAATACGGCCCCGCGTCCAAGTCCGAACCGGAGATTTATATGCCCTACCAGCAGCATCCCGGTGGGCGACGGCGCTTAACGTGATCGTGCGCACGTCGTCGGAACCGCTGGCGCTGTCGGAAACGCTGCGCCGTACGATTCACGATCATTCGGCCGATGTTCCGGTAAAGTTCACCACCATGGAGGCGTCGCTTGCGAGGAACGTCTCCGCGCCGCGATTTCGCACGTTGCTGCTGGGCATCCTGGCGGGGCTCGCCGTGTGCCTGGCGATGGCGGGGGTTTATGGCGTGATGGCGTACGTGGTCAGCCAGAGATCCAACGAAATCGGTTTGCGGATGGCGCTCGGCGCGAGCGCGGGCGACGTGGTCGCGCTGGTGTTGCACCACGCAATGACATTGGCTGCGATCGGACTTGCGATCGGCTTGGCCGGAGCCGTGGCCGCGACGCGTCTGCTGAGCAGCCTGCTGTTCGAGGTGAAGCCGACGGATCCGCTGACGTATGCGGTGGTCGCGGCGCTGCTGGGGACGGTCGCGCTGGCGGCGAGTTATGGACCTGCCCGCCGCGCCTCCCGCGTCGATCCCGCGATCGCGTTGCGGCAGGAGTGATCTTCCATGGCAAACTGGAGAAGCCGTGCATACTCGACGGATCGCAGCCTTCATCCTGGGCGCCTGGCTCGCGGGCTGCATCTTCATGATGTTTGTCTCGATCGAAAACCTGCGCACTCCAAGTCTGGTGATGGCCTTGCCCCTGCCACCCGTCGATTCGATGACCCGGCAACTGGGATGGGACCGCATGTACGCTCTGCTGCATCACGCCGCGTCTGAACAGACGCGTCACGAATCGCGTTTATGGCTGGAAGCGCAGCTTTTGCTGGGAGCAATCCTGGGGTTATGCCTGCTGCTGGCGACCCAGAAGCGCGTCGCCCCGCTGGTGCTGTGCGGCGTGATGCTGGTGATGGCGGTGTTCCAGCTCCGCTTGAGTGCGGAACTGACCTACCAGGGCCGCGAAACGGATTTTCTGCCGGGAAGCGCCACGCAGAGCACCATGATCCGGTATCTGGCGCTTCAACAAATCCATTACGGGGTCGAGATCATGAAGCTGCTGGCGGGCGGCGCGCTGGCCAGCTATCTATTCGTCTTTCGAGCCCGCCGGAGCCGCAAGGATGTCCACGTGGTCGATCACGCCGACCACAGCCATGTCGATGGGTGATTCTGGCCGGCCCACGGAAGTCATCGCGCTGAATCCTTCCGTCACCAGCAGGACGCGATCGCCTACGCCTGCGTCGACCGCGTCCAAGGCCACTACCGCCACGCCCCGATCGCTGCCGTCCAGATTCAACGGCTGAACCAACAGCGCTTTCTGCCCGTGATGGCTCGCGTGCTTATGCGTAGCCACCACGTCGCCGATCACGCGCGCGATCAACATCGCCGAACCTGGTCGATGATCCCGACGATGGTCGCTTCGGTGGGTACTTCGGCGGGAAGAAACGGGAAACTGGCTTCTTTACCGCGGCACCAGTAAATCAGCTCGCCCGCGCCGGCGCCGGTCGCATCGGCGCAGATCAACTGCTTGCCGGTATCCTGAAGCTCCGGCGTCAGCGGTTGGACGATCAAAAGTCGCTGCCCCTCGAGCGACGGGTTCTTCACTGTCGCCCACACGCAGCCGACCACTTTGCCGATTTGCATCCGATCACCTTTCGTCCAACCGGACCGAATCGACGATGCCGACGATTGAGGCGTCCACGGGCTTGTCCTTGCAACCGTCGGCCATGCGGGCCGAGCTTCCGGAAACGACGATCACCAGCTCGCGATTGCCGGCCTGCACCGTGTCGACGGCGATTACGTAGCCGGATTCTTCTTTCCCGTCGGGAGCTACCGGTTTCACCACCAGCAGCTTAAAGCCTTCCAGGCGCGGATCTTTGCGCGTGGCCACAATGTTGCCGACGACCCGCCCGAGAATCATGAGGATCTACTTCGACGCTGCTTTGCCGATGGGCAGAACGTCTTCGAGACTCGGATGCGGGCGCGGGATGACGTGCACGGAGATCAGCTCGCCCACGCGGCGCGCGGCAGCGGCTCCGGCATCGGTGGCGGCGCGAACGGCCGCGACGTCGCCTCTGACCAGCGCCGTCACGTAACCGGACCCGATCTTTTCCCAGCCGACCAGATGCACGTTTGCCGCCTTGACCATGGCGTCGGAAGCCTCGATCATGGCTACCAGTCCGCGGGTCTCGATCATGCCCAGTGCTTCACCCATTCACCCTCCGGTTCAGAATGCTCCGCGAACTTTCAACGCCTCGTCGATGATCGACAGAAGCTGCTCGCGCGTAATTTCGATTTTCTCGCTGGCATCGGGCATATCTTCCGCAGTCATCGGCGATCCCGGCTCGAAATGGTTGCGCGACTTCACGCGATAGCGAGCGCGCGAATCGAACAGCTTCTGCACTTCCACGCGCGGCAGTACCTTCGGACCACCGAGAAGTTCCGCCACTAACGTGATGCGCGCGAAATGCTCCACGGTTTCCATTTTGAAGAACGCCTGGAACACATCTTCGCCGTAGGCCACCGCTCCATGATTCGCCATCAGTAGCGCGTCGTATTTCGGGATATACGGACGCATCCCTTCGCTCAGCGCGGGCGTGCCAGGCAGTCCATACTCGGCCAGCGGCACGGAACCCAGGCCGATCACCACTTCGGGCAGCAGCGCCAGGTTGAGCGCGCGCCCGGCTACCGCGAATCCGGTGGCGACGGGAGGATGCGCGTGAACGATACTTCGGATGTCAGGGCGCATCCGGTAAATGGTCAGGTGCATGCCCATTTCCGAAGTGCGCTCGCGCTCCCCGCAGATTTTCTCGCCTTCCAGATCGCAGACGATCAGGTCGTCCGGCTGCATCATGACCCTTGCAGATGCCGGTGGGGGTGGCCAGAATGCGGCGCTCATCCAGACGAACGGTGATGTTGCCGTCGTTGGCCGCCACCCATCCTTTGTCGAAGATGAAGCGCCCCACCCGGACCATGTCCTCGCGAAGCTGTTGCTCGGTCATCGCCATCGCGCACCGCGCTCTTGATTGTAGCAGCACTTCGAATGTGGGTGAGGGGCTGGCGGACCGCTACAATTGAGTGAGTGGAAAAGCGCCGCATGTGCCCGCAATGCCGGGCGTTCATTACAACCGACGATAAGATCTGCCCGTATTGCAATAACGGCAGTCAGCCCGAAGCCGTACGTTTCACGCGCGCCCTCGGACGCGCTGGGCGGCCTGATCCCTCACGCGCGCTTTATCACCGTGCTGATTGTGCTGGTCAATACCGGCCTGTATATCGCCACCGTTTTGTACAGCATGCGCAGCGGCGGCACGGCGCTCGGATCTGGATGGACGAACCTTGGTCGAGTTCGGCGCCAAGTATGGTCCGGCGATCGCAGCCGGCCAATGGTGGCGACTGATCACGGCGGGATTCCTTCATGGCGGCGTGCTGCACATTCTGATGAATATGTGGGTCCTGTTCGATATCGGCGGGCAGGTGGAAGAAAGCTACGGCGGAGCCCGCTATCTGGTGATCTATTCTCTTTCCAATGTCACCGGGTTTCTTGACCAGCCTCTATCTGCTGCCGGCTCTTTCCGTAGGAGCCTCCGCGGCGATTTTTGGACTGATTGGCGCGATGATCGCCATGGGGGTGCGCGAACGATCCTCGTATGGGGCAGCGGTGCGCAAAGTGTATATGCGATGGGCGATCTACGGTCTGGTGCTGAGCGTGATTCCCGGCACAGACTGGGCGGCCCATGTCGGCGGACTCGCGGGCGGATTCGTGATGGGGTTCCTCGCCGGTATGCCGACTCAATCTTCCGTCATGGAGCGCTTCTGGCAGGTCGCCGCGGGAATCACGCTGGCGGTGACGGGACTCGCGTTTTTCGATATGATCTCGGGACTGGTGTTGGTGAAATAACGGTTCACGCCGCGCTGTCCATGCTCACCAGCAGGCGTTTCCCCAGAAATTCAAGCACCTTCTGAATCCGCCCGAGCCGCGTGGCGTGACGCGGGTCCAGCATGCGGCGAATTTCGCGCTCGTCCACTTTCAGCCGCCGCGCGAGCTCGCTATTGGACAGCGACGCATCCTTAATCGCCAGATACAGCGCCGCCTTCGCGGCCATGGGCGCCGTTAGCGGCACCAGGATCTGCTTCCGCCGCGGCGCGGACGGCGGGGGAATGTCCAACTGATCGGCGATGCGTCCTGCAACTGCTTCCTCCAGGCAGTCGTATGCCTGGGCCAGCGCGTCAGGGCGGTCTTTACCGCTGGTGATTGCCTCCGGCAGATCCGGAAATCGGACCGTGAAGGCTCCCTTTGGGTCGGGAGTCAACATCGCCGGATAAACGAAATTTCGCATCGCCGTTCCCCCTAATCAAGATCCTTGGGCGTCAGGCCGAGCTGCCGCAACATCGCGCGGCAAGTTCCATCCGGAAGTTCCCGCTTGAGATCCTGAAGCACCGTCCGCGCGCCTCCGAAATACAGTAACGCGTGACTGCCTTTGCCGCGTTTCGCTTCCAACCGAACCGAAATGCCCCTTCTCGCCCCGAGTGCCTGGATCTTTCTCAGAAACTCGGCGCCCCTCACGAAGGCAATTATCGGACATTTGTGACCGAACCGCAACGACAGAAACGTCGCGTTGGTTTCTGCCCGATTCACGTGACGTGATAACATTTGTTTAAATGTGGCGTATTTGCGCCTTGATCGGTGCCTTCGCGGCGCTCGGGGTCGCCGCCGACGACAATCGGCCGTTGGGAGATCGTACGAGGCAGTACCTGATCGACTTGGTTCGCCTGGATACTTCCAACCCCCCCGGCAATGAGAATCGTGTCGCCGAATATCTGAAACAAGTCGCCGACTCCCACGGCATTCCCTGCGAACTGACCGGCAGCGATCCCCGGCGGCAGAACTTCGTGGCGCGGTTGAAGGGCAACGGCAAGCTACGCCCACTGCTCCTGATGGCGCATAGCGACGTCGTTCCCGCGGACCGCAGCCAGTGGACTGTCGATCCCTTCAGCGCCGAAAATCGCAATGGCTACATCTATGGCCGCGGCACGCAAGACGACAAATCCCTGCTTGCGGCCGAGCTCGCCGTGATGATCGAGATCAAGCGGCGCAATATCAAGCTGAGCCGGGACCTGATTCTTCTGGCCGAAGCCGACGGCGAATCCGGTTCGACCGGCATCGAGTGGATGTTGCAGCCGCAACACCGCATCGACGCCGAGTTCGCTATCAACGAAGGCGGATCCATCCTCGAAACCAAGGACGGCCCCAAGCTATTTCGAGGTGACCACCACCGAAAAGATTCCGACGCGAATCATCCTGACCGCGAAAGGCGCGGCCGCCAACGGGTCTCATGCCGCGCGCCGACAATGCCGTGCTGCATCTGGTGGAGGCAGTGGACAAGCTCGCTCGCGCCGATGAGCCGGTCCGGCTGAACCCGACTACGCGACGCTATTTTCGTGAACTCAGCAAGGCTGCCCGAGTATGCCTGGCTCGATCCTCTCCGCCGCAAGCTGGACGATCCTGCCACCGCGCAGGCCGCCGCAACACAAATTCGCGCGCACGATCCCGAGCTGGACGCCATGCTGCATACGACCGTGGTTCCAACCATGCTGCGTGCCGGAAATAAAATCAACGTGATCCCCAACTCGGCCGAAGCGCAGCTCGATGTTCGCCGGATGCCGACCGAAACGCGGGAAGAAGTCATCGCGCGGTTCAAGCAGGTGATCAACGATCCCGCGGTCGACATCGCGCTCGCGCCCGGCCAGCAGATGCCCGCGGCCGAGCCAAGCTCCATGACCACTCCGCTCTACCACGCCATGGAGCGCGCCGTGGCGCGCGTATATCCGCATGATGTGGTGGTTCCCTACATGGCGCGCGAATCCACCGACGGCAGTTTTCTGCGCTCCCACGGAATGGCCGTGTATGGCGTACCGGTTTTCGTCCGCGAAGGACGCCGACAGCCGGGAGCACGGCAACGACGAGCGCATCTCTCCGCGAAACTTGGAGGACGGCGTGGAATTGTTATGGCAGATGGTGCTCGAAATCGGGGGCGGCGGCTAGTGCGCTCCGGATGTGCCGCCGCATCGAGCCGTCTGAGCCGCGCGCGTAAGCGAGCGAATCCAGAGTTGCTGAACGAATCGCCGGGACAATCCATTAAACGCCGGTCAATCGATGAAACCCTTCCACGTGTTGCCCTTTTCGTCCCGCAGAATCACAACCATGTTTTCGGAAACGCCGGTCAGAGTGCGGCCTTTCCGTCGTGAAAGCGGTACATGATGGAACTATCGTGGGACGCCCGTTCGGCGGACCCGCGCCATATGTTCCCATACTCATCTTTCAGTTTGATCTGATCGCCGTGGCCGTACCCGGAGACGCGAGTCTTGGTTTTTTCATCTTCCAGATGGAAGTAGCCGCCGGGTATGGTTCTGCGCTTTCGCTGATGGTTAAAAATCATGTGGCTAATGCCATTATGCTGTCGAAAGTACCGGTGTTTCGATAAGGCAACCACCTTAGAAAAAATTCCAATAAGCAGGAGACAAGGATTACGACCATGCGGGCAGTAGTACAGCGAGTAACCGCCGCGCGGGTGGAAGTAGAGAAGGCTGTGGTGGGAGAAATTGGTCCTGGATTGCTGGTGCTGCTGGGTGTCACCAAGACCGACACCGCTGCCGATGCCGACCTGCTCGCCGAAAAAATCGTAAACCTCCGCATTTTTTCCGACGCCGCCGGAAAATGAATGTCAGCCTGCTTGATACCGGCGGAGCTTTGCTGGTGGTTTCGCAATTCACTCTATATGGCGATTGCCGCAAAGGACGACGCCCCGGCTTCGATCAAGCCGCCCCCGCCGAACAGGCTCGTGCATTGTATGAACATTTGTCGAGGTCGCGCGACGCACCGTGACTCGCGTAGAGACCGGCGTGTTTCAAGCCGACATGGCAGTGTCGCTCACCAATGACGGCCCGGTTACTTTCGTGCTAGAAACACCCGCGTCGTAAACGAACGTCGCCTTAGTCCTGAAACGCCACGCTCCCCGGCCATCACTATCAGGGCAGGTGAAACGCTATGGCAAACTCTCCGAAAAAAGCGCTCCCCGGCAGCGAACGTCCGCAGGTTCCCGGGTCTTCTAAGATTGGCCCGCTCGCAGCCACCGAACGCATTCGCTTTACCGTGCTCTTGAGGCAGCGGCCCGACGGTCCCGCCCCTCACGATTTCGACCACTGGCAGAACACCCCTCCGGAAAAACGCAAATATCTATCCCAGGAAGAATTCTTCGAATCCTACGGAGCGACCGCGGAAGATCTTGACGCGGTAGTCGACTTTCTCAAGTCCGAACATCTCACCATCATCGAGATCTCACGCCGGAAAGCGACGCATCGAAGTAGAAGGCACCGCCGCCGAAATCAATGCGGCATTCGGCATCACGCTCAACCAGTATCGAGCGCCCGCGCAGGTTTGTAGAACGGCGCATCGAAAAGCGAGGCGAGCGTCCCACCGAAGTTCGCTCCGAGATTCGAGAGCACGTCCATCGCGGATTTGAAGGACCAGTTCACCTTCCTCCGAAGCTTGTCGGCATTGTCACGGCGGTTATCGGGCTCGACAATCGCCGGCTCGGCGGACCCGCTGGAACCGGCACCGGCGACCCGGCCGGCGCGCAATATCTTTCCCCTGTAACGGTGGCGCAGCTGTATGACTTCCCCGAATTCTCAGCCGCGGGCCAGACGGTCGGCCTGTTTGAAGCTGCCGACGACGGAGCCGCGTATCTGCACTCCGACATCACGAAATTCATCGCGAGCCTTCCTGCGGGCTTCGATACTCCGCCGAATCTTGCCGATATCGGACTGCTGGGACACACCAACAACACCGCGCCTTGTCACCGGCGGCCCGCCGTTTGGCGGGGGCGTGATCGAGTGCACGCTGGACGTGGCCGTTGTCGGCGCGGTTGCCCAAGGGCTGCAATATCAACGTCTATTTCACGGAGGATTCCGAGGCTGGATGGGTCGCATTCTTCGACCGCGCAATCTTCCCGCACGCCGGCGATAATCCGCCGTCGGTACTCTCGGCAAGCTGGATTCTGACTCTGAGCGACGATACCGCGCACCATCGGCAATCCTTCCACCAGTCGGGACCCTTTCCAATACTTTGTCCGGCTATATGCAAAACGCGGCGATGCGCGGCATCTCCGTATTCATGGCGATCGGCGACTGGGGCTCCGGCAATCAGATCGTCGACAAGCATTGCCATGTCAGCTATCCGAACTCGGATCCCTGGGTGACGTCTTGCGGCGGGACCATCGTCGGGGACATCAGCGCCACTACGCCGGTCACATGGGAGGAGTTTACCTGGAGCGATGGCAATACCGCATCTCAGTTTCAAAGCGGCGTCTACGAAGCCACCGGCGGAGGCGTCAGCGACACCTTCCCGACGCCCGTCCTACCAGACTGCCGCCGGGGTCCTGCCCATTTCCAAGAACGACGGCAGCGTGCGCCGCGGCCTACCCGACGTCGCCGGCATGGTGGGTATGGATGGCTTCTTCTTCAATGGCTCGGGCGGTCCAGGCACGAATCAGCTTTTCGGAACCAGCGCTGTATCGCCCCTCTACGCCGGCCTGGTCGCGGTGATCAATGCTTTTCTGGGGCGAAACGTCGGGTTTCCTTAATCCGACCCTGTATCAATACGGCCCGCAGATCTGCAAGGACATCACCTTCGGAGACAACGATTCCAGTTATGTTCCGGATGCGCCGGTCTACACGGCGGACATCGGCTGGGATCCGGTTACCGGCTGGGGCAGCCTGAACGGTCTTCGATTCCTGGCGGCTCTCGCGCCGGCGCCGATCATCGAAACCGCGATCGCCAACGGCGGCTTCGGCGACGCCTGTGTCGGAAGCTTTGTCGACGAAATTCTCACCATCAACAACAGCGGCTTCGCCATGCTGCTGATCTCGAACATCACCGTGTCGTCGGCCGACTTCCTGGCGCCCAAAGTGGCCTCCTATCCGCTTGCGGTGGCGCCCGGCTGCTCCATGGACGTGATCGTCCGGTTCAGGCCCACCAGCGTCGGCTCGAAGGCGGCCACGGTGACGATCTTCAGCAACGATTTGTTCGGGCCGCACAAGGTCACGGTTACGGGCACCGGACAAGCGCCTCGGCTGGTGCTGGTGCTCGCCGACAAGGGCGATTTCGGCCACGTCTGTGTCGGTTCGTTTCGAGACGAGCCGCTGATCGTGAGCAACAGCGGGAAATGCGTGCTTTCGATTAGCGGAGTCACGTTCGTCCTCTTCGGAATTTCTGGTGCCGGAAGTCCTGCACTACCCGATTTCGATCGGGCCCGGCGATGCGATGCCATCTGCCGGTGCGATTCGAGCCCACCAGTTTCGGCGCGAAGTTCGCGACGCTTACCATCACCAGCAACGATCCGTCGGGGACGCACACCATCGAGGTATCGGGCGACGCCCCTTCGGGAAAGCTGGCGGTCACGGGTTCGACGTGCTTCGGCGGCGTCCCGGCTTGCTGCTGCAAGGAGCGCACCATCGCCATCTGCAACATCGGCGACTGCAAGCTGCATGTAACTAGTGTGGCGTTCAAGCGGAAGAGCCGCTATTGGAAGCTGATCAACAATCCGTTCCCGGCGACGCTTGCATCCGGGCTCGTGTCTGTCGGTGGTTATCCGCTATAAGGCCGAGGAAAGAATCGCGCGGCTCGCCGAACTCGTCATAACCAGTGACGATCCGTCGACACCGGTGAAAGTCCTGGAGCTTCCAGCCTACACGATCTGGGAAAACGAGTGCTGCAAGAAGTGCTGCGACGACTGCCGGAAGGGATGTGCGAAAAGAAGCATTGCAATCCTGCTGCCAGAAATGCGCAGATGAGTGTTGTGATGAAGAGATGACGACGAACAAGGATAAAGACTGCGACGAGTAGTGCGTTTACTTCTTGTGGATTCGTAGAATCAGATTCTTGAAATCCCGCTCGGCGCCGCGTCGCAATTCAAACACTCGTCCCCGCGCGAGGTGAACCACAGCAACATCTCGAAGTAGTCGAGTCCGTTTCACGGCGTCGGAATCCGCAACCCAATACTGCTCGTAGTTCGGCTCAAGCAGATGGTAGTGGAATCGGGTTGGCTCGCCCGACCAGCGCGCCTGCATTTGCCGCAAGAGGCGAATCGGCATTAGAGATGCGCCTTGATAGTAAGGCGACGCCACGACGTTGAGGCTCGCCTTCTTCATCTTGCCGGTCACGCCGAAATCCGAATAGGGCCGAACCTCATAACCCTGGGCGAACCACCATGGACAGCCCCACGCAGGCTCTAAAAATAACAGGCCGCCATCCTTTGTGACGCGCCGGATTTCAACCAGAGCCTGCTCGGGCTTGGGCACGTGCTCCAGAACCCACACCGACCATAGCGCGTCGAATTCGTTGTCGCGAAACGGCATGTCCGTCGCCGAAGCTTCCACAAACGGCTTGTGAAAATACCGGCGCGCCGAGGGCGAAATGTCGAGTCCTACGTAATCCGGTACGACGTCCTGCAAGTAGCCGGTTCCTGCGCCGACATCCAGCACGCGCTTATCGGCGAGGCCGTATTCTTTAGCGAACGCGGTAATTCTCGGGACGATCCGGTTCTTCTCGATTGCCTCGCGCGCGATTTTTACGTATTTTGAATCCTCAGCCGTCGCGGGGGCTTCCGGTGTTACCGCGGGCGGCGAATAAATGTCCGCGTAGAACGTTCCGGCCTCCTTGCGGATTTTCGGTGCTCCAAGCTCGTCCACGTGATAAGGGAAATGAATCGCGGTCGCCAGTACCACGAAGGCGATGTAACCGCCCGACACTTTCAGCGCGGTCATGCCGAGATTCCCGAAGATTTCTAGAAATGTCTGTGGTTTTTTCGTTTGCGGCGGGAGCGCCAGCGTGTCTCCTGCGCCAGCAGAATTCGGAGCCGCGAGCATGGTACTTCATCGTCCGAAATACCGGAAATCATTAGCCGCGCTCGACCTGGTTCACCTTATCGAATCCCCACTCGAATCGCCGAGCAACTTCATCCACGGTCCCCTCCCCCGCAATGCGCCCATGCTCGAAAAATACCGCGCGTGAAGCCAGCGCCCGCGCGAACGCGACATCGTGAGTCACCAGCAATTTCGCCTGCGGCAGGTTCCGCAACAACCGAGCCAGATCGACTTGCCCCGGCGGATCCAGCGACGTGGTCGGCTCATCGAGCACCAGAACTTCCGGCTCCATTACCAGCACTCCGGCAATCGCGACGCGCCGTTTCTCTCCGCTACTCAGATGATACGGCGCCTTGTGGATCGCCGCGTCCATGCCTACCTGTTCCAGCGCCTTCCGGGCCTGCGCAATCGCGTCGTTGCTCGATCGGCCCCGATTCATCGGCCCGAACGCCACGTCTTCGAGCACGGTCGGCATGAACAGCTGTTCGTCCGAATCCTGAAACACCAGCCCGACCTTGCTACGAATTTGCGCGACCGTATCTTTCCGCACCGGCATCCCGCACACTTCAACCGAACCTTCGCCTTCGAGCAGCCCGTTCAGATGCAGCACGAACGTCGTCTTGCCGGATCCGTTGGCTCCCAGCAGCGCGACGCACTCGCCGGCATCCAGGTGAAAATCGATGCCGTCCAGTGCCTGCGTCCCATCCGGATATCGATAGCGCAGCCCGCGCACTTCGATGACGCTCATAGCGCGAGCCGGATCCCCGCCGAGGCAGCGATCGCCGCGCACAGAAACGCCGCATCCATTGCGCCGAAGCGAGCCGTGGAGATCATCGGAAAGCGACCCGGAAAATCCTCGCGAAAGCATCGCCTGATAGATGCCGTCGGCCCGCTCCCACGATCGCGCGAACAGAGCGCCCAAGGCTCCGGCGGCAGCGCGAAAACTCAGACCTCCGGCGGCTGCTCGCGGCCAGGCGCATGTGCTGGGCTTGTTCCGAAATCACGAAAAGATAGCGATATAAGAACTGAATCACCAGGATCAGCGCCCGCGGCACGCCCAAAGACTCAAGCCCATGAAGCAGCGCGTTAGCCGGCGTAGTCGCGATCAGAAGCAGCGCGGCCAACCCGCATAGAAAACTTCGTTCGGCCAGCGCGATCGCGCGAGCCGGATCGCCCGCCCACCATGTGAGCAACGCGAACGTTGCGGAAAACGGCAACACCAGCGCGGCCCGCCGAGCCAGCGCGCTCAACGGCAATCGCGCTGCCAGAATCGCCACCGCCAGTAATCCCGCGTAAGCGGCAAAAGCCGCTTGCGCCCGCTGGCGCGGTGGTCGAAACCGCGATCAGAAACGCCAGTAACGCCCCCGCCTTGGCCCGCGCGTCGCGAGCATGCAGCGGGCTCGACCCGCGGCTCCAGCGCTCCACCACGACATGGTGCAAGCTACGCGTTCCTCTGCTTTCCGATCAGCTTCCCGGTCATGACGCAGACGCCGTAAATCAGAGCCAGCCCGCGACCCCCGCCGCCGCGCGACGCAGCCACGCCGATTCGATCCCGTGCACCTGATAATCCGCCAGCGGCGCATGCATCCATGCGGGAGCATGCGAGGCGGCCAGTTGCTCGTATGCCATCCGGATTCGTCGAAGCGACCAGAATTCCCGCCACCGCCAGCACCACCGCGCCATCGCCATCGCCGCGACCACGCGCGACCCCGCACCCTTCGGCGATCGCGCCCAGGCCGGATTCAGCCGCTCAATCGCCCGCACGGCCGCCAGCGTAATCGCGCCCTCCATTACCGCGCTGATCAAAAACAGGCCCATCGACACCCACAGCACGCGCGGCGGCATCGGAACGCCGGAAATCATCAATTCCGCGAGCGCGAGGCATGCGCTGGTCATCACGCTGAGCACGCCTGCCGCGAAAATCGCGAACGGACGCGACAACGTTGGCCCACAACCGGTACGGCAGATACGCCGCCAGCACTCCCGCGATCGCCATGTTGAAGATGTTCGCGCCCAGCGCGAGAATTCCGCCGTCCTGGAACACCAATGCCTGGATCGCGAGAATCGCCGTCATCACGATAGATGCGGCGGCCGGTCCCAGCGCGATCGTCAACAGCGCCCCTCCCACCAGATGCCCGCTGGTTCCCGGCCCCACCGGGAAATTGATCATCTGCGCCGCGAACACAAACGCGCCCATCACGCCGAGCAGCGGGATTTTTCGATCCTCCATTTGCCGCTGGGCGCGCCGCGCCACCAGTCCCACAGCCGGGACCGCGACCGCATCGAAGACGCCCCATACGGGAGGTACTCAGGAATCCGTCCGGAATATGCATTCTGGCAACTCTATTCGTATCACGATTCTAAAAAGCGTGCCACGCCCTGCTCGTGCGCTACATTGTTATACGAATGGGCGAACTCAGTCGGATTGGCGTCGCCATCGATTCCGATCTGCTCAAGAAATTCGACGATCTTATCGCCCGCCGCAGCTACACCAACCGCTCGGAAGCGTTTCGCGACCTGATCCGCGAAGCCCTCATCGAAAAAACGGCCGAGCGTCCGGACAGCATCGTCGTAGGCACCGTCACGCTGGTCTACGATCACCACGTGCGCCAGCTTGCCGAGCGCCTCACCGACATGCAGCACGAAAGCTACCACAACGTGCTCTCCACGCTTGCACGTGCACCTGGATCACGACCACTGCCTGGAAGTTTTGGTGCTCAAAGGAAAAGCGTCGCTGGTGCAAAAGATCGCCGACGCGCTGATTTCCACCAAGGGCGTTAAGCACGGCCGCCTGACCATCACCACCACCGGAGCCTCGCTTTGATCGTCGGCACGGGAATCGACCTGTGCGACGTCGGCCGAATGCGCGACGCGATCGAGCGCCACGGCGACCGGTTCAAGAATCGCGTGTTCACGGCCGCCGAAGTCGCCTACTCCGAGCGCAAGGCGAATCGATTCGAGCGCTATGCAGCCCGTTTCGCCGCTAAAGAAGCCGCTATGAAAGCGCTGGGCACCGGTTGGCGCGGCGTCGCGTGGCGGGATTTCGAGGTGACCAACCTCGCCTCCGGCCGCCCGACGCTCGCGTTTCACGGCAAGGCCGCAGAGATCGCGGAGCGCCGCGGCATGCGCAACATTTCGCTTACGCTGACCCACACGGCGGGCCAGGCGATGGCGCTGGTGATCTCTAGAAAATTAGTCGGCCTTGAACCCGATGCGCCGCCCCGCCGGCGGAGGCAGCATTCTCATCATGTCGATCTCCTCCGCCAGTATATTGATCACCGAAGCGTGATCCTTCTGCGTCGCTTCCAGCTTCTCCATCCTTGCCGCCAGCTCTTTGTTGGACGCCACCATTTCCCGCAATCGCACGAACGCGCGAACCACCAGGATGCTCATTTGTATGGCCCGTTTGCTCTTGAGCACCGCGGATAGCATCGTAACTCCATGTTCTGTAAAGGCGTAGGGCAGGTACCTCCGGCCGCCCCATCTTGAGATTGCAGTCTGCAAGCTCAAGATCTCCATCTCCTCTTGCGTGAGCTGAAACATGAAATCCTCGGGAAATCGATCGGCGTTGCGGCGGACTGCCAGATTAAGATTGCCGGTTGCGACCTGATACAGCTCGGCCAAGTCCGAATCGATCATAACTTTATGACCACGAATGAGATAGATCCGGCGCTCGACCACTTCGACGGGCACGGCCAGCGGACTGCTCACGACTCGATCCAAACATTTGTGGCGCGAACGTAGAAATCCTCTCGCGATTTCTGGCAGGCCCTTCCGCTCCTATAATTGAAGTGATTATGCGCAAGCGGTACCTTTTCGGCTCCGGGCTGGTCCTGCTCGCCATTCTGCTGACGCTGGTGGTCTGGCAGGTCTCGTTCAGTTTCGGCGAATATGGACCGGCGAACACCTCGCAGACGTTCGTCTTCTGGGCCATCTCCACGCTGATTTTCCTGCTCACCGTGACCCTCGGCTTCATGCTGTTCCGCACCGGCGTGAAGCTGTACATCGAGCGCCAGAGCCACCGCGAAGGCTCGCGCATCAAGTCGAAGCTGGTTTTTGGCGCGCTGGCGCTCAGCCTTCTGCCGGTGGTCTTCATGCTGGCGTTCAGCTACGTGATCCTGAACCGCAACGTCGAAAAATGGTTCAGCCGCCCGGCCGAAGGCGTCCGAACCAATCTGGTGGATTCCGCCGCGGCCCTCGACGAAGAAGTGCAGGATCGCGCGCAGGCCCTGGCCAACTGGCTCGCCACGTTGCCCGATGTTGCGCACCGCGTCCGCCGATTTCGCGAAATTGTGCGCCGACAACCGCATCGCGGAGCTGCGATCCATCGAACAACGACACCGCCAATCTGTGCCCCGCCGACGAGGCCACCGGAAAGCTGTTCGAAGCCCGCGCGCCCTTGGGCGATGGACGCACGCTGCTCATCGGCGTCCACCGCGGCGATCGATCTCGAATCGCAGGAAAAAGACATCGAGCGGTACATGAGCGAGTACAACCAGCTCGCCGCCGAAAAGAAAAACATCCGCAAGCTGTATCTGCTGTTCCTGGTTCTCATCGCTTTGTTCATCCTGTTCGTCGCGACCTGGATCGCTCTGCTGCTTTCGCGCCAGATCAGCGTGCCGATCTCCGCGCTGCTGGTCGCCGCCAGCGAGGTGCGCAAAGGCAACCTCGGCTATCGCGTCCAGATCAAAGCCATCGACGAGCTCGCCACGCTGGTCCGCGCCTTCAACGAAATGATGCACGAGCTCGAAGCCAACAGCCGCGAGCTCGAAAGCCGCCGCCGCTTCACCGAAGCGATTCTCGAAAGCATTCCCACCGGCGTGATCTCGCTCGACCTCCGACGGCCGCATCCAGCGCGTGAACCGCGCGCTGCACGGCCTGTTCCCGGAGGAACAGATTACCCGCGCCGCCCGCCTCGGCGATCTGTTTCCGCCCCGCGACGTCGCCGAAATCGAGTACCTGATGAAGCGCGCCAGCCGCACCGGCGTAGCCGCCAGCCAGATCGATCTCGAATCGCCGCAGCAGGTCCTGCATCTGGCCGTCACCGTTTCCGCGCTGCCCGCGCGCCACCCCGCCGCTCCCGGATTCGTGCTGGTCCTCGAAGACACCAGCGAGCTGCTGCGCGCGCAGAAGGCCGCGGCCTGGCATGAGGTGGCCCGCCGCATCGCGCATGAACTGAAGAATCCGCTGACGCCCATCGCGCTGTGCGCCGAGCGCATCGCCCGCCAGCTCGATCGGGGCGTCTCCACGCCCGAATCGCAGCGGATCCTGCGCGAATGCTCGCTCGACCATTTCGCGCGAAGTCGAATCCGTCAAGACTCTGGCCGACGAATTCTCGCAGTTCTCGCGATTCCCCGCCGCGCAGCCGGTGCCCAGCGATCTCAACGAAATCGTCCGCACCGCGCTCGACGTCTTCGCCGGCCGGCTGGACGGCATCGATCTGCGCGTGGATCTCGCCTCCGACCTCCCCGCTGTCAACGTCGATCCCGAGCAGTTCAAGCGCGTGGTCGTCAACCTGGTCGACAACGCCGCCGAGGCCATGCGCGATTCGCCGGTCAAGCGCCTGTTGGTCGCCACCCGCGCCACTTCGCGCGAATCGGTGGAGCTGCTGGTCGCCGATACCGGCTGCGGCATCTCCGCGGACGATAAGGAAAAGCTCTTCCTGCCGTATTTCTCCACCAAGGACCGCGGCACCGGCCTCGGCCTGGCGATCGTGAATCACATTCTCTCCGAGCATGGCGCGCGCATTCGCGTGGAGGATAACCGCCCCGCCGGCGCGCGCTTCTACGTCGAAGTTCCCGCCACCGTCGCCATTGAAGCGGCTGAAGCGGAGATCCGCGCGTGAAGAACACGCGCATTCTGATTGTTGACGACGAACCCGGCATTCGCGAATCCCTGCGCGGCGTGCTCGAAGACGAAGACTACACCTGCCAAGCGGTCGAAAGCGGCGAGCAGTGCCTGGAGGAACTCGCGCGCCAGAACTACGAAGTCGTGCTGCTGGATGTCTGGCTGCCCGGCATGGACGGCATGGAAACGCTGGCGCGCATTCAGGAGATCCCCTTCGCCGACCGCCCGCAGGTGGTCATCATCTCCGGCCACGGCACCATCGAAACCGCCGTGAAAGCCACCAAGCTCGGCGCCTTCGATTTTCTGGAGAAACCGCTGACCATCGAGAAGGTCATCGTGGTGCTCAACAACGCCGTCCAGCAGCGCCGCCTGGAGCTGGAGCTGAGCCGGTTGAAGGATTCCGGCGACGCCAAGCCGCGCATCATCGGCGAAAGCGTGCCGATGAAAGCGCTGCGCCAGCAGCTTTCGCTGATGGCCGCCACCAACGGCCGCGTGCTGATTTTCGGCGAGAGCGGCACCGGCAAGGAACTGATCGCCCACGCGATTCACGCCGCCAGCGCGCGATCCAGCGAGGCCTTCGTCGAAGTGAACTGCGCCGCGATCCCCGAAGAACTGATCGAAAGCGAGCTGTTCGGCCATCGCAAGGGCAGCCTCGCCGGCGCCGTGGAAGACAAGATCGGCAAGCTGCACAAGGCCGACGGCGGCACGCTGTTCCTGGACGAAGTGGGCGACATGTCTCTCAAGACCCAGGCCAAAGTGCTGCGCGCGCTGGACGAGCAGCGCTTTGAGCCGGTGGGCGCCGCCGAATCGATTCAAGTGGACGTGCGCGTGGTGGCCTCCACCAACAAGAACCTGGAAGAAGAGATCGAGCGCGGCAATTTCCGCGAGGATCTGTTCTACCGCCTCAACGTGATCCCGTTTCACGTGCCGCCGCTGCGCGAGCGCATCGAGGACGTTCGCCTGCTGGCCGATCATTTTCTACGCGAATTCACGCGCGCTACGGCCGCAAGCCCAAGGAGCTGACCGAGGAAGCGCTGCGCGTGCTGGAAGAATATCCGTGGCCCGGCAACGTGCGCGAGCTGCGCAACCTGATGGAGCGCATCGTCATCATGAATCCGCAGACCCGGATCGACGCGCGCCACATCCCGCTCGATCGCGCCCGCCGCGCCGTCTTCGACCGGCCCATGGACCAATTCGGCAGCCTTCAGGAAGTCCGCGAAGCCGCCGAGCGCGACTATATTCTCAAGAAGCTCGAAGAGGCGAAGGGCAACGTCACGCGCGCCGCGGAGCTTCTGGGGCTGGAGCGCAGCCATCTGTATCGCAAAATGAAAGCCCTCGGCATCGCCCCCAAGGAGTAGGGCCTACTTAATACTCATGGAAATGCCGATGAATCAGTGGGATACCGCAATCTGGTCATGGACCATCGTTATATCGACGAGCATTCGGTGGCGGCGCGCTATATTGAAAACGCGCTTTCGCCGCAGGAGCGCGCCACCTTCGAGGCACATCTGGTTGATTGTCCGGAATGCACCGATCGTCTGCTACTCGCCGGGATGTTCCACGCGCGCCAGGTGAATCGACCGCTTCCGGAACAGCCGTTACCGCTTCGCGCCCGTTTCGTCGCGCGGCTGACGCCGTGGCAGTTGGTCCTGATCTTCGCGATTAGTGCGACGTTGCTCCTGGCGATTCCGACCGCCGTGATGCTGTTCTTACGCTAGCCCCGCGTCATGGCATGTCTGCTGTCGAGCACGGTGAGAATACGCCCGGTAGGCGACGCGGCAGCTTCCAGCCTGGCCACTTGCTCTTCCAGGTCCCGCTCATAGGTCCGATCTTGAATCAGGCAATGATGTCCCACGAATCGCATCTTGTGATCGTGTACCGCGATCAGCCGTACATTCATCCAGATCCGTGAGCCGTCCACCCGCTCGCCGGCCAGGTCCAGCGAAGCCATTCCGGACAACAGCGCCTGGCTGAAGGAATCCCGGATGCGGTAATGCTCGTCAACCGGAAACATTTTCAGCCATTCCCTTCCAACCAATTGACTTGGAGCGGCCCCGAACGTCTGAGCGAACGAATGATTGACGGAACCGATGGTGGAATCGGCGCGCACCCAGGCGACGCCCGTTTGCACATGCTCAATCGCTACTTGCTTCAAAAAAAGTTGGTCGTTGAGCGGCGCCTGGCGGTGGAGGACTCTTCTCAAAACAATTAAGAGACGGTCACGATCCCGAGCAGATATAACCAGAACATAAACAGCGGTCTTTCCTTGTCCCAATGTTCATATCGGCCATTCGTGACAGAGTATTACGTAAGGACCGCTTAAGTCGATGTAAAGCCTAATAAGTAATTCCGAGAAGAAGTTCGGCCTGGTTCTGATTGCTCTTGAAGAGGTGCGGCGATTCCCAGCGGGTGTAGCGTAATTCCGGCGAAAGGTGAAGGAAACCGACGTGTACATCCACACCGCCGCCGACGGCGAATCCAGGGACTGTAGTGTTCAGAAGCGCCCCCGTGGTTGAGCTTGTTCCGCTTTCCGGAGGATACGGCAGTGTTGATCTGTTGACAAACGAATCCGTGAGTCCAATCAGCCTGTCGAACGATGCCCCGCCGTCCACGAACGGGCGAATAACCTTTCCATGAAGACGATACTTCAGGAGCAGTGGAAATTCCAAAAGACCCGTGCTGACACGCTCGTTCGTCAAGGTCATTGGGTTGCTTAAGTACTGATCCTGAAATCTGAAATGCCGGTAAAGCGCATCAAACTCAGCCGCAAAGTTGCGCGGAAGATGCGCCTCGAAGGTACCGCCAACAACGTAAGGGTTCGTCGTGGAGGTTACAAGGTACGTGTTGGTGGCATCCGGGTGGGCCACGCCAAAATCTGTAACGGGAACGCCGGCCTTCACGCCGAAAGAGAACCACTGCGAAAAACCAATCGGCGCCGCGAGAAACAAGAGCGCAAATGGCTTCACACTACAATACTACGCTCATTGAGGCGAAACATTACGGCAAATCTGCCTGAATAGGACGAAAACCAGGATTACGAAGCGACCAGGCCGCGGAACTTCGGATCCGCAAATCCGGGAAATACCGACGCAATCTGGCGATTTCCCAAATGCCGCGTCACCAGTTCGCCCAGCACGTCGCGGAAATCGGTGGTGAGGTTCAGGTCGCGATTCTCGTAAAGCTGCTCCTGCGCCATCCCCGGCCAATCGCCATAAACTTTGCCGCCCTTGATGTCGCCGCCGACCACCAGCATCACATTGGCATGCCCATGATCCGTGCCGCGATTGCCGTTCTCGCGCGCGGTTCTTCCGAACTCGCTCATCGTGACCACGGTCACATCGGCCATGCGATCCCCCAAGTCCTGATAAAACGCCGCCAGCGTCTGGCCGAAATCGTTCAGCAGATTCGCGAGCTGCCCCTGGCTCGGCTTGGCGCCGACTTCATTGACGTGCGTATCCCATCCGCCCACATCCGTGAACGCGACTTCCAGCCCGATGTCGGACTTGATCAGCTGCGCGATCTGCTTCATCGACTGCCCCAGCCTTCCGCCCGGATAGCGAGCACTATTTGCCGGCGTGTAGCCCTGCTTCTGCATCGCCTGCATGATCTTGACGGCCTCAAACGTCTCGCGTCCGGTGCCGTTCAGAACCTTGTCCATGGTTGACGCGTACATCGATTCGAAGCTGGACGCGCCGCGTGCATCGCGCACTTGAAAATCGTTCAGATTGGCGATGGCGACCGCGTCGTTGTGTCCCCGCAGCGTGCGCGGAAGATCCGCGCTGAAGCTGACCGCCCGCACCGGCGATTTCTGCTCTTCCTGCGGCAGAGCACGATTCAACCAGCCGTCCGTGGTCGCCTTGCGCCCGGGAGTGCCGGATTCCATGTAATCCTGCGCATCGAAATGCGACCGCGTCGGATCGGGCGATCCCACGGCATGCACAATCGCGAGCTGTCCCGAATCGTAAATCGGCTTCAGCGGCTTCAGCGACGGATGCAGCCCGAAAAATCCATCCAGGTCGATCGCCGAATCCGCGGTCGCGTCGGGTCGCGGAATCGCAATGGACGGGCGCAGATCGTAATACCGCTGCTCGCCGTGCGGAACCACGACGTTGAGTCCGTCGACCGCGCCACGCTGGAAGATCGCGACCAGAATTTTCTTGCGCGGGCTCGGCGCATCCGCCGCGTACAGTGCACGCGAGAGCCACACCGGCGTCGACCCGACTCCGAACATCGCCATCGCCGAGCTCTTCAAGAAAATTCTACGGTTCATGCTGTTACTCCTACTATCTTCGCTGAAAATCCGGTGAGCCGATCATCAGTCCCGCGACCAACGCCGCCGTCTGCGCATGGGGATTCTTGTCCTTCTGATCCGCCAGGGCCTTCCCGATCGCCTGTTGGGTCTGCTCCGTTGCGTCGTGGAACAGCACCTGCCGCGCCGATTGCTGCGGATCGTCAGCGAACTGCGAAGCGTCCACTTTCACTCCCGGCACCTTGTTCTGCGCCAGCGCCAGCGCGAAATTCATCCGACCCAGCAGCGACGCCGAGCTGACCCATTCCGCATTCGCGCTCGAATAACCGGTCGGCTCGATTTTGCGATACAGCGGCTCGCCCAACTGCCCGATTTGCTGCGCGAGCGGAAACGCGTAATCCACTTCGGCGCCGGTCGCGCGAATCGCGCTCGCGATCATCTCAAAGGGCGTTTTCACTTTGGCACGATACGCGCCCGTCGAGAAAAATTCCTTCGATTCGAGCATGGTCTTCATCACTTCGCGAATATCGCCGTGCGTTTTCGTGAACGTCTTCGCCATCTTGTCGATCAACTCCGGCGGAGGATCGTCGGCCACGAACCTCTGCGCCAGCTTTTTCGAAATGAACTTCGCGGTGGAAGGATGATTGGCCAGAATATCCAGCACTTTCTCCGCGTCTTCCTTGCCGCCGCCGGCCGGAATCTTGACGCCCAGCACCACTTTCTCGCCTTTATCGTGCACGCGCTCGTTAAAGAAGAAATCGCCGCCCCGCTGCGGATTGCGGATGGTCCAACCCGTGAAGCAGCGCGCCACTTCGATGATGTCTTTCTGCGTGTACCCGCCGTCGACGCCCAGCGTATGCAGTTCCATCAGCTCGCGCGCGTAATTTTCATTCAGCCCGCGCTGCGGACGGTTATTCGCGGCTGCGCGCGTTCGCCGGCGGCGGCGCGACGCTCTCCCAATTGTCGAGATAGAACAGCATGGCCGGACTCGACGCTGTCGCTTCCAGCAGATCGCGGAAATGCCCGAGCACGTGCGGCCGGATCGCGTCGCGCTCATAGGCGGTTACCATGAAGCGGTCCGCGCCTTTGTCGAAAAACACGTTGAAGTGGTTGAACCAGAAATCGGCTAATTCCTCGTCAAGCTGCCGGTTGCTCAAAATCGCGCGATACAGCTTGGCTTCCGCCAAATCGTAAAACACCACGCCCTGCGGCTGATTTGCCAGCACCAGCTTGCGCCGCAAGACCGGATTCGCCGCGGCCATCAACTGGTTACGCATCGGCGGAGGCATCGCGATCACCACGTCGTCCACCTTGTCGTCCGGAATCGAATCGATCAGCTCTTTCTTTTGATCGATGGTCCCGCTGCGCAGCGTCTTGATCTGATCCTGGGTCAGCAGATCGGTCAGCGGAACCACGGGCTCCATCGGAGCATTATCTTCATCGGTTTTCTTGACTCGCACCCGCCGCGCGATTCTTTCCACCGCGGCGCGAGCGATCGGATCGTCCGGCAGGCGCCTGCCTGCCCAGCGCCACGGCGCGAATCATCTGCGGCGTGGGATATGCATTGGCAGTTTCTGCCTGCGTCATGCGCAGCGATTCCAGCGGCTCCAGTTTCTTCGCCAATTCCGGATTTTCACGAATGCGCTCGGGGTGAAGCTGCAGGTCGATCCACTTCTTCACACCCATTTTCCGGACTGCCTCGACATCGCCGGGCCGCGGCCCGAACGTCAGACGGTCCAGCGCATGAAGAATCTGATCGTCTTTGGACAGCTTTTTCTGGAACTGCGAGTAATCGACCTTCGGTTCCTTCTTGATGGTCCGCGCAGGCAGCGCCCACCCGCAAAACAGAGTCAGCGCAATCGCCAGAAACTTCCGCATCCAAAATGGCCTCTCCTCTATTAAACGCCGAATGAGACCAAAAGTTGACTAATTAAAGGAGCTTCATCTGCGCGCAGGTCTTTAACAGGAACCCGTCGGTCATTCCCGCGATGTAATCGCACACCTGGCGGTGCACCGGCTCGTCCGCCGATTCCTCCAAGTAGTTGGCAGGCAACAGTTCTGGCCGCTCCATGAACTTCGCGAACAGCGCTCCGATCATTGCCGTCGAATGCCCGCGCGCCTCCACCAGCCCCTCACTTTGATAAACCGTCGACCGCAGTAGTCCTTTCAACTGCCCGGTACCAGCCTCGGTCTCCGCCGAGAATCGGGCGACTCGTGTTTCATGCGCGCGAACAGCGTCAACGCTCTGCAATCCCTGAGCCGCCGCTATGGTCCCTTCGATCAATCCGGACACCAGCCAGTTGACCAATCCACGATTGATCTCATGCATGCGCACGCGTTCGGGCGCGCCCGGAAACTGCATCGATGCGGCTTCATCCAGTTCGCGAAATTTGTCGACCGAGCGCCGCGCTTCGTCGATTGAAACCAGCCCCGCCGAATATCCATCGTCCAGATCCGACGTGTTATACGCGATCTCATCGCACCGGTCGATCAACTGCGCTTCGAGCGGCGGACGCAAGCCCGGAAGATATTCATCCAGCTCCGGAATCTCGCCCGGCTCAAAATCGCGCGAATGTTTCGACGATCCCCTCGCGCACCTCGAACGTCAGATTTAGCCCCGGAAACCGCGCGTAGGGATTCTCAAACGTTTCGACGATGCGCAGCGCGTGAAGGTTGTGATCGAAGCGCTCTCCGAAGCCGCGCATCAACCGGTCGAGCTCGGCTTCGCCCGCATGACCGAACGGGGGATGCCCGATATCATGCGCCAGCGCCAAGCGCTTCCGTCAGATCCTCATCCAGAGCCAAGTACCCCGGCGACGGTTCGCGCGATCTGCGAAACCTCGATGGTATGGGTCAGCCGGTTGCGAAAATGGTCGGAGAGGCCCTGCGCGAAAACCTGCGTCTTGTTTTCGAGGCGGCGGAATGCCCGCGCATATAGCACACGATCCCGATCGCGCTGAAACTCGTTGCGATAGGGATGGGGAAGCTCCGGGTAGCGGCGGCCACGGCCGCGCTCCACCGGAAATCGCAAACGGGCAAGCGGACACTATTTCGGATTCAGGTCGCCGAGCGCCTGCACGGCCGCGCGGCTGACGGGAGTCCGGTCGGTGCGCATCGGCTCCAGCATTTTGCGCGCTTCGTCCGGATTCTTCTTGCCGATCTCGAGCGGCCAGCTGGATTTCGGCCTGTTCCTTGGAAACGGTCACCGTCGGATTTGCCATGGCTTCGCGCAGCGTCTTGATCGCATCGTCGTATTTGCCTTCCGCGTCATACACTCCTCGCGAGCGATAGCCGAGCCAGCGCCGCCAGCGGTTTAGGCGCCGAATCCACTAAGTCCTTGAAGCGCTTTTCCGACTCAGCCACATTGCCTTTTTCCGCGGCATCGGAGGCCAGATAAAACTCCGCGATCGACCCTTCCTCGGTCCCGTGATACTTTCGCCGCCAGCTCGGTTAGCGCCTTGGCGCGAGCGGTATCTTTCTCAGCCTGCGTCGCATAATGGAGCAGCGCGGGCTGCGCCGGCGCATTTCCGACCGTCGCGTTATCGATGCGCATCGCCTCCGCCAGCGCCTGTTCCCGCGCCGCCGGCCTGATATTTCATGTAGAAATAGATCCCGCCGGCGATGAGAATCACGGCCAGAGCGATGGAGCATAGCGGATGGTCTCAGTTCGATGGACGTTGAGAAAATCGAAGCCGTGCTTCATTTCCAGGGCGAACTTGTCGGTCTTTAGATCTTTACGGGTTTGTCGCTTCACAGAAACTCCAGGAGACCCTCATTTTAGCACGACGCATTGACTTACTCCTTTTTCCGTCTCGCCCGACGCGTCATGCCGAGACGTTCCTCGATCCCCTTCCGGCTGAGTCCGAGAGTCCGTCCGATGCCAAGAACGATGTCTTCAGCCCAGTCCCTTTTTCTTGGGGATCACCACCGGGCGGTGCAAGCCTTCTCGAATCATGATGTAATGATCGCCCCTCTGCCGGTCAAAACGGCAGCCCTGTGATTCGCACAGCTTAACGAGCTCTTTCCAATCAACGGGACGCACTTAGTTCGAGCAGATGAGCGGCTACATAAGCTGGGACCGATACGTCGATATAGTCCGACGCAAGATCGGCACGGGCCTTGGCGTGCCGTGCCTGAACGTGGACAAGGCTGGCTCCCGCAGAAGGTTTCTCTCCCGGTTTTACTCGCTTGAATCCGGCTTCGCGGAGCGCTTTCTCCAGGACGCCGCGTTGAATGCAGGATTCAAACCATAGCTCGACAGCTTCTTTTAAAGAAGCGATGGCATGGCGCCGCGACCGTCCCTGGCTATACACATCCAAGGGCGGGCACCAAGCGATCCATTTGTCGCCATCGCGTTTTGTAGCGATCTCCAGACGAACCGTCAGATTGATGATTGACTCGTCCATATGAACTATTTGAACACGCGGAGATTACTCCTCCGGCACCGTCCACTTCTCGCCGCACTCAAAGACTTTAAACTGCAACTCCGGCCTCTGCCCGAGCATGTGAGCGATAAAGTCATTCTCCTCGCCCCCATCTTCTCCGATCGTCCCATAGTGCATCGGCACCACCCACCCCGCGCCGATGTCCGAGGCAAGCTGCGCCGCCTCGCCTACGGAAAAATTCTTTCCGCCCACCGGCAGCAACGCAACGCTGATGTTGAACGGGCGCAATCGGTCCACGATCCCTTCATACAAAGCGCAGTCGCCCGCGTGATAAATCGTCCAGCGGCCGAAGCGGATCAGATATCCGAGATATGGATACCCTCCCGCCGGAGTGTAGTCGAGCTGCGGATGCGCGGACGGCACGGCGTACACGCGCCCGTAAAGATTGTCCTTGAAATACTCGATGCGCAGATCGGCGTCGGTAGTGGTCATGCGCGAATAAGCGATCCCGGCTGCGTTCGCTTCATCCGCGGCGCTTTTGGGGAGCACCAGCTTGGCCCGTTTCGACGATTCGAGCAGCGCGATCAATGCCGGAGTATCCAGGTGGCCGCGATGCGTGGCCAGAATCAGGTCGGCATTCTTGATATCAGCCGCGTCGAGCGGGGAGGCGATGCGCCGGTCCGGACGCTTCGAAAGACACGGGTCGATGTAGAAGGTGATGCTTGCAAAGCGAACGACGAATCCGCTCTGTCCCAGCCACCAGAGCGTTGGAGTCGGCGAGATGGTGCGGTCGATCTCCTCCATCAAGGCGCGACCGCTCTTCAGGGGCTGAAGCACTGTCCGGTAGAGTAAGCCGCCGGTACTACTCGATGCAAGCGCGGTCGGAACCCGGTTCTGGAATGATCTTCTTTCGAGGCTGAAGATCAATCTTCCAAAGAAGGGTTACCATGGTTGAAAATTCGTCAGTTCGGTCTTCGTGACCCGCTAAGGCGATTCGGACCTGTCTGCAGAGGAACTTAAGGGTAGTGGCCGACATGCAAATCGCCAAGAATCTGTTCATCAGCCTTCTGAAACGGCGTGGATATCGACTGACCAGGGACGAGCAGCCCAATACCATGGCGGCGACGCTGCTAAAGTGGGCCGGCAGCACCGAAGTAAACACGGTTATCGACGTCGGAGCCTCTAATGGCTCTTGGACGCGGTTGGCACTGTTGGGATGGCCGAATGCGGAATATCTTTTGGTGGAGGCGCAGCGGGAGCCACATGAGCTAGGGTTGATCAACCTTGTTTCCGAGCGTCCCCGGGTTCAGTACGTCATTGCCGCCGCCGGACCTCGGAATGGAACGATTTATTTTGACGCGAACGACCCATTTGGAGGCCGTGCGAGCGAAACGCCCACCGGTGGAGTTTGTATCTCTGTTCCAATGACGCCTCTGGATAGTGAAATCGAGAATCGACGGCTGCGTGGGCCATTCTTGTTGAAACTCGATACTCACGGATTCGAAGTCCCTATTCTGAGTGGCGCCACACGCGTTCTGTCACAAAGTTCGCTCCTTGTAATAGAGAGTTATAACTTCGATATCGCACAGGAGTGCCTGAGATTCCCGCAATTCTGCGCCTATCTGGAGGGTCTTGGATTTCGCTGCATCGACATCTGCGACGTCCTTCACCGGCCGCGGGACGGTTGCCTGTGGCAATTTGATCTGTTCTTCGCGCCCGTGACCAGATCCGAGTTCCAACACAACGATTACCGTTGAGCGCGGCTCGATCATGAGCGTGGCTCGCTAGCGCTATTGAAACGCCGCGCGCCTTAATCGGTCCAGAATTCCCGCCCACTTCGGCGTATCCGGCGGAGCTTCTACCGCGATCCAGGGCCAGCCTTCGTGATCCAGCTCATGCAGCGCGCTGTACAAGCGAGCGGCGTAGGAAGCCGCGTCCGTTGGCATTCGCAGGCTCCGCGCCGTCAACCCTGCCTTTTTCCTCCATATGTATGCTCCGTGGCGATCGGGAAGGTCGTCTGGACCCGCGACCAGCAGCAGCCGCGTGCGGGGACTATAGTGCCTGGCGTGCATCCCCGGCGCTGGGTGGGATTCTCCGGCAACGGCTGCCGCCTGCTGGATTTCTCCGAACGAAATCATGCCCGGCCGCAGCAGCGTCATTTTCCCGTCCATCAGCGACACTACCGTCGATTCGATCCCGACCTTTGTCGGCCCGCCGTCCAGAATCGCGACACTATCGCCGAATTCCTCGCGCACGTGATCGGCGGTGGTCGGCGAAAGTCCCGAGAAACGATTCGCGCTCGGTGCGGCGATCGGAACGCCCGCCACTTCAATCAGTTGTAGAGCGACGGCATGTGCGGGTACGCGAATTCCGACCGTAGAAAGGCCCGCTGTTACTATCTCCGGAATTTCCGCCGACTTCGGCAGCACGAGTGTCAGTGGCCCCGGCCAATAGCGCGTGGCGAGCTCCTCGGCTTGGCGCGGCCATTCGCTCACATAGCGCTTCGCCATGTCGATCGAAGCAACATGCACGATCAGTGGACTAGTTGCGGGGCGGCCCTTCAACTCGAAGATTTTCGCGACCGCTCTTGCATCGAGAGCATTCGCGCCCAAGCCATACACGGTTTCTGTCGGGAACGCGACCAACTCACCCTGGCGGATCAGCTCCGCCGCCTCAATCAGGGATATCGTCTTTGACATCCTTGCCATCCGCCGCCGTCTTGCCGGTCTTCCGGAACACCAGATAGGCGTGAATCAGCGCGTCCAGGTCGCCGTCCAGCACCCGATCCACGTCGCCGATGGCGAGCTTGGTTCGATGATCCTTAATCAGCCGGTAGGGCGCGAGCACATAGCTTCGTATCTGGCTGCCGAAGTTGATTTCGAGCTTGGTATCCTCCATTTTGCGATCTTCGGCGCGTTTCTTGTCCATCTCGTGTTCATACAGCTTGGCGCGAAGCTGCTTCATCGCCGACGCGCGATTCTTATGCTGGCTGCGTTCGTTCTGGCACTGCACCACGATGTTGGTGGGAATGTGCGTCATGCGAATCGCAGAATCGGTACGGTTGACGTGCTGCCCGCCTGCCCCCGACGCGCGGAAGGTGTCCACGCGTACATCTTCCGGTTTGATGTCGATTTTGATCTCGTCGTCGATCTGCGGATAGACGAACACGGACGCAAACGAAGTATGCCGGCGCGCATTGGCGTCGAACGGAGAAATACGGACCAAGCGATGCACGCCGACTTCGCTCTGCAGCAATCCATACACGTTCTCGCCGTTGACTTCGAACGTCACCGATTTGATGCCCGCGCCTTCACCTTCCAGGCGATCGGTGATGACGGTTTCAAAGCCGTTGCGTTCCGCCCAGCGCAGGTACATGCGCAGGAGCATCTCGGCCCAGTCCTGGCTTTCGGTTCCGCCCGCGCCGGGATGTATCGTAACGATGGCGCTGCGCCCGGCGTTTTCGCCCGAAAGAAGCATCTTGGTTTCCAGCTTCTCCAGTTCGCCGGCGAAGCTGTGCATTTCGCGTTCGATGTCGCCGTTGACGTTCTCGCCTTCGCGCGCGAGCTCGAATAGGGTGTCGAGGTCGGAGGTGAGCGCCAGGATCTTGGTGTCCTGGTCGATCTGCTCTTCCAGACGCTTGCGCTCCTGCATGATTTTCTGGCTCTTTTCGGGCTGTGACCAGAAATCTGGAGCGTGGGTCTGTTCTTCGAGTTTGGCTAACTGAGTGCGGCGGGCGGGAGCGTCAAAGATAGCTCCGCACAGCTTCAGCCTGCTGGCGGAGCGCAACGTACTCTCTTTCCAATTCGTCGAGGGTCATTCTTTCATAAGTTTAGCAGGTGGACATTAACTGCGAGAACACGTTGATTACTCGGTCGGGAATCCGAGATTTTCCTCCCCCTCCCAAGTCAGCTTCAGGCCCGTCTCTTTTGCGCGGGATTCGATCGTTGCGCCAATCATAAGCATCACCAACCGAAGCGCTTGAAACGCATCGACGCCGGCAGCGTACCGAATCTTGTCACTTCCCAATCCGACGATTCGGTACGGGCAGTAGTAACCGGACGCTTCGTCAAAAGGCTGCGGAGCGCCGAGTTGAACTGACACCTTCTGGATACCGCCGACCACCGAAAACTCGCGCTCCGCAATCAACCGTCCAAGACTGGTTAGCTCCATTTTCAGATCTCCAGCAAATACCCGCGCTTGCCGACGTTCATCGCCCGGGTCAAGCCCATCTGGATCACTTGTCCTTCAGCCTCGTGGATGTGGCCGCAGAAAAAGTGAATAGGTTGGTGTTTTTCGATGAACTCGCGGACGGACCGGCTGCCGGCGTGGAGGCCTTCTTTGACTCGATCGAGCGCGGTGTTCAGCGGCGGGGCGTGGCAAATGAGCACCAACGGTTTCACATCTGCGAACTTTTCAAGACGTGCGGCCAGCTCTTCTTCGGTGTACTCGCCGGGAGTGTTGAAAGGCGTCGGACTCGAGTATCCCAGGCCGGCGATGGTATTGCTTCCGACATTCACCAGACCCCCGTGAAAATTGACGAAGCCGTGCTTGGCGCAAACGGATTCGATGTCTTTTTCGGACTCGTGATTGCCTGGGAGCAAAAACATATTCGATCGCCCGGCGCTTCAGAACCTCGGCCATCTTGTCGATACCGCGTGAACAGCTCACCAGATCGCCGGCGCAGAAATAGTAGTCGGCCTCGATGTCCATCAACTTTTCGAGTGCCTTGGCATCGTTGTGGATGTCGGAAAAGATCAGTACGCGAGCCATCAGCTAACATGGTAAACGGAACCTTGCATGCCCGATCCAAGCGTCAACAGTTGGCTAGAAGACGAGCTGTATCACCAGTATCTGCGCGACCGACAGACCGTCGATTCCGGCTGGAAAAATGTGTTTGAGTCCAACGGCCAAACCACCACCAACGGCGCGCCGGCTGTCGCTGAACCTGTTGTCGAACGTGTCGTTGAACATGTCGAACGCGAAGAACCTAAAGCGCCTGCACCGGGCGACCATCTGGTTCCGCTGCGCGGACCTGCGCTGCGCATTGCCGAGAACATGACGGCGAGTCTCGACGATCCCGGTCGCCACCAGCCAGCGCGTGATGCCGGTGAAAGTGATCGACGAGAACCGGCGCGCTCATCAATCAGCATCGCGCCGCTCGCGGGGCAGAGCAAGCTTTCTTACACGCATCTGATGGCGTGGGCGATCGTGAAGGCGCTCGAAAAAATTCCGGCGCTGAATCAGGCTTTTTCGGAGCAGGGCGAGGAATCGTTCCGCGTGACGCGACGATCACGTGAATCTGGGCATCGCGGTGGATGTGGCGGGCAAAGGACGGCGGCGCGATCGCTGAAAGTTCCGTACATCAAAAACGCGCGAGGCGATGAACTTTGCGGAGTTCCTGGCCGCGTATGACGATCTGGTGGCGCGGGCGCGCGACAACAAGCTCGCTGTTGCCGGATTTCGAAGGCACGACGATTTCGCTGACCAATCCGGGAACCGTCGGGACCATGGGATCGAATCCGCGGCTGATGCCGGGGCAGGGCGCGATCATCGCGACGGGCGCGATCGATTATCCGCCGGAGTATCGCGGCGTGCCGGAAGACATGCGGATCTCGCTGGGCATCGAGCAAGGTGATGACGGTGACCTGCACCTACGATCATCGCGTGATTCAGGGCGCGGAATCGGGCGTGTTCCTGGGGCGGATGCAGGCGCTGCTCGAAGGCGAAGACGGTTTTTACGAAGAAGTGTTTCGCGGATCTCGGGCATTTCCGCGCGTCCGCTGCGCTGGGAGCCGGACCAGGCCACGGCGCCGGTGATCAATGCCGATCCGATGAAGCAGGCCGCGTGTCGCGCGGTTGATTCAGGCGTGGCGGGAGCGCGGGCATCTGGAGGCCGATCTCGATCCGCTGGGCAGCACTCGTCCGCCGCAGTCCGGATCTGGAGCCGTCGGCGCACGGGCTGACCATCTGGGATCTGGATCGCACGTTCCACGCGGGATCGTTCGGCGTGACCACGCTGCGCGCGCTGCTCGACCGGCTGCGCGCTACCTACGCGGGAAAGATGGGCGTGCAGTACATGCACATCGACAATCCCGAGGAGCGCAAGTGGCTGGAGCAGCGCATGGAGCCGTCGGCGAATCAGTGGCCGCTGGAACCGGCGACGCGGCAGGCGCATTCTCAAGAACGTCATCGAAGCCGAAGGATTTGAGCTGTTTCTGGACCACTCGCTTCAAGGGGCACAAGCGATTTTCGCTCGAAGGCGGCGAATCGATGATCGCGATGTTCGACGAGCTGCTGGAGCGCGGCGGCCGCGGGCGGCGTGCAGGAATGCGTCGTCGGGATGTCGCATCGCGGACGGTTGAGCACGCTGGCCAACATCGTCGGCAAGAGCATGATGCAGCTTTTTTCGGAGTTCGACGGCGATGTCGATCCGCGAATCGATCGAAGGCCAGGGCGACGTGAAGTATCACCTGGGCGCGACCGGCGTGCGACAAGACCTCGACGCGGCAAAGACATCACGGTTTCCGTGGCGTTCAATCCGAGTCATCTGGAAGCGGTGAATCCGGTGGCGGAAGGGCTGTCGCGGCCGAAGCAGGACCGGCTGGGCGATCGAAGATCGGGAGCGCGTGATTCCGCTGCTGATCCACGGCGACGCGGCGATGGCGGGGCAGGGCGATGGTCGCGCGAGACCCTGAACCTCTCGCAGGTGGACGGCTACGACACCGGCGGGACGGTGCACATCGTGGTGAATAATCAGATCGGGTTCACCACCAATCCGGAGGCCGGGCGGTCCTCGACGTATTGCACCGACGTGGCGCTGGGTTCCGGCTGCCGGTGTTTCACGTGAATGGCGACGACCCGGAAGCGTGCGTGCGCGCCATGCAGCTCGCCTACGATTACCGGCAGCGATTCCATAAAGACGTGGTCATCGACATGGTGTGCTACCGGAAGTACGGCCACAATGAAGCCGACGATCCGAGCTACACGCAGCCGATTCTGTATCGCAAGATCCGCGCGCAGAAGCCGGTGACCGCGATTTACGCCGAGCGGCTGGAACAGGAAGGGCTGGTCACCGCCGGCGAAGTAAAAGCGATGGCGCGAAGCAGCAGAAGAAGCGCTTTACGCGATTTACGACCAGGCGCAGAAACACAAGGAACATTACGAAGCTGCAGGAGTTGAGCGCGATTCCGGCGGAGTCGATTCCGATGGATCAGTCCGTCGGAGGCGCCGGATCGCGAAGTGCTGGAGCGAATTATCGATGGCATCACGACGTTTCCGGCCGATTTTCATCTGCATCCGAAGCTGGCCGGGTTCATCGCACAAGCGGCGCGAGACGCTGCGCGGGCCGGATCGCGCAGATCGATTGGGCGCTGGCGGAGGCGCTGGCGTTCGGAAGCCTGGTGCTGGAAGGGACGCCGGTGCGGCTGAGCGGGGAAGACAGCGGCCGCGGAACCTTCAGCCAGCGCCACGTCGAGTATCACGACGCGGAAAACGATCGCGTGTACGTGCCGCTGCAGCATCTGGCGCCGAATCAGGCGCGGTTCGAGGTGTACAACAGTCCGTTGAGCGAATTCGCGGTGATGGGTTTCGAGTTCGGCTACAGCGTGGCGGATCCGCTGACGCTGGTGCTGTGGGAGGCGCAGTTCGGCGACTTCGCCAACGGCGGGCAGGTGATCATCGATCAGTTTCTGGCGGCCGCGGAATCGAAGTGGGGGCAGCCGAGCGGCATGGTTCTGCTGCTGCCGCATGGGCAGGAAGGCCAGGGTCCGGAGCATTCGAGCGCCCGCCTGGAGCGCTTCCTGCAACTCTGCGCGGAAAACAATATGCGCGTGGCCAATTGCACCACGCCGGCGCAGTATTTCCATCTGCTGCGCCGCCAGATGCACGGCGGGACAGGATCGCCGCGGGTTGCGAAAGCCGCTGATCGTCATGACGCCGAAGAGCCTGCTGCGGCATCCCAAAGTGGTTTCGACGGTCGACGATCTGACCAGCGGCGTGTTTCAGCCGCTGCTGGACGATGCGACGATCTCGGATCCTAACGCGGTCCGGAAGATCCTGGTGTGCAGCGGCAAGATTTATTACGAGCTCGCGGCGGCGCGCGATGAGCGCAAGGCTACGGACACGGCCATCGTCCGCATCGAGCAGCTGTATCCGTTTCCCGGAAGCCGAGTTCGCGGAAATGCTGGCGCGGTATCCGGCGGCCGGGGAAGTGGTATGGGTGCAGGAGGAGCCGCGCAACATGGGCGCGTGGGCGTTCGTGCGGGGATGGATCCAGCCGATGGTTCAGGCGCAGCACCGGCAGATCGGCTACGCGGGGCGCCCGGAGAGCGCGAGTACCGCTCCGGGATCGCTGAAGCGGCACACGGAGGAGCAGGCGGCGCTGATCGAACAGGCGTTTCGTCCACCGACGATCGAGCGGACGTCGTGGAAACGGCTGGTGCGGCGAAGGAATGCGCGATAGGGCGAGTACAGGCCGTCCGCAAATGGGCTCTCGTAGCGGTTCGCGATCATCCGACTCACGCCTGCAACCGCTCTCGCCGAATCGCTTGGCTTGTAGAAGTTTCCGATATGGTGTAGCTTCAGTTTTCAAGGTCAGAAAGGAGATCGTCGATAACTTTATCAACGCCCATCGCCTTACGGCGCGCCTCGTTGTACAAGTGCTCCATTCGCTTGTATGCGTCCTCAAACCCAGATTCTTTGAGGCCGATATCGGTGATTTCATCGACCATCTCCCCGCCCTCATCGTGGATGGTCAGCACAAAGTCAGTAGAGGGGCCGTAACTTGCGTATTGCGTCCGCGTGAGGATACGCACGGAATAGTTCGGGAATGACGCTTGGTAGGTTCCGTGGTCCGGGGTGATCTCCCAAGCGACTTTTCCCTGCTCGGTCCGATCAATGAGTCTCTGTACTAAAACATGGATTTTATTGGCCATCGTTTCCCACTCTCATCACCGTAAGTACTTCCGTAAGCTTGTCGATCTGAAGCGAAATGACTTTGTTTAAGGCAGGAACGTTGCGCGGCGTCTGTTCTGTCGCTAGAGCTCGCTCAACTTTGTCCTCAATACTTCTAAGTTGCTGGATCGCACCCTGAAATACGGACTGGTGTTCATCCGACATCGCGGGCCTCATCGTCCTGATCATTGACAAAGCCTCTCTCAGGCTGGCATACCTGTCCGGGAGGAGAGGCCACGCACCCTGCCGATGGAGTCTTTTGATCTCCTCCATCGCTGCTACTGCCGACGCGAGTTCAACCATGCTGTTCGATTTAAGAATCTCGGCTCGCGCCCTCTCGGCTGCCTCCTTGGCACCTTGGGCTACCTGCTTCGCCTTAGCTACGGCTATCAGGGTCCATGCGAAGCCGGCGATCGAAACGATCAACCCGAGAACGCTGGCGATATCGCCAATTGATGCGAGCCCTTCGATACCAGAGTTCATGCGGACCACCAAAATTGTACAGCAGTCGAATAGGCAACGACATACCGTATCGGCACCTTCCGCGCGCAATTCGTGCGTCGGTCGGCATGTCGGATGGGGTCCGTGGCCGAAGGCGGCACTGTTGGGCGAGGTCCATGCCGCACAAGGCATCGCTCGCCCACATATTTCGCGAGCGGAGCGGGTCAGACTGAACTTACCCCTTTTTGGTGTTCGCAAAAGGTATTAGTTCAGGCTGACCCCTTTTTCCCCGGCTCCAGCCCTGTTCGGTAACGCGCTAGTGATCAGGCCGCGGGCGAGACTTCAACCTCTTTCGCGACGCTGGTCGGAGGGGGGACGGGGTCTCCGAACTCCCGCAAGGTTCGCAGGTGTCCTTCGATCGCTTCCCGGATGTTGGTCTCGGTCTCTTCGAGCGTCTTGCCGGTGGTTATACAACCTGGCAGATCGGGAACGTAGGCTGCCCAGTTGCTCTCCGCCTGCTCGAAGACGACTGCGTATTTCATGGTCACTGCTTATTCTCCAATCCAGCGGCTCGTAGGATCGACTTCAGTGTACCCTTTGGCACATCGTCTCCGGCGTGTCCTGGGATGGTCACGACATTCGGCTTCGACGGATGTTTGTAATGTCGATGGCTTCCGGTCGTACGAACGTGCCTCCAACCGTCGGTCTCCACGAGTCTCACTATGTCCCGGACCTTCACGCCTTCATTCTAGAGCGGCGTATTGTTCCGAACTACGCTCGTATGCCCAGTTGCCTTACCGGAATTCGTAGCGGGCCGGGACGACCGCGAAGCGTTCGATGAAGCGCGGGCGCTTGGGTTCGGGGGCCTTCTTGTCGAGTACCTTCTCGACGAATGCCTTCACATATGGAGCCAATTTCGGAGAGGCTTCGCCGTTGCGAGTCGCTCGGGTTACGTCGGCGTACGAGCAGGGGAACGTGGCGTAGACCGGAAGACCTACAGTTTCCTCGATCTGCTCGATGGAGAGCTCCATCCGGCGAGTGACGCGGTTGACGATCAGGCGGGTCTTGTCCTCCCATTCCAGCTTTCGCATGCAGAACGCCTTCAATCGAGCAAGGCGCAAGCTGGCGAGGTCCGGAGTGGTGACCAGGAAGATCTTGTCCGCTTCGCGCATAACCGCGAGGGAACGCTCATCGAAGGAATCCGAGATGTCGGCGCAGATCATGGAATACGTGCGGCGGGCGAAATCGAGAATAGGGACGATCTGTGTGCCGGTGAGGACCTCGTCGATCATCGGGGCGCCGGAAAGCAACAGGTCCAGCTTTCCCGCTTTACGGATCAGGCGCTGCCAGGTTTCGTCGTCGAGCTCTTTGTTCCGCTTAATCGCGTCGGTGAGCGAATAATCGTGTTCGGTCTTGAACATGAATCCGGTGATGCCGGAATAGATGTCGAAGTCGGCCAGTAAGACGCTGGATCCTTCCATTTCGGTGAACGCCAGGGATGTGTTGGCGGCGATGGTGGACGCGCCCACTCCGCCTTTTACAGGCATGAAGGCAAAAATCCGACCCGGGTCGCCGAACGTGGTGGTGTGGCGCTCCAGATGGTCGTGGAGGCGCTTGAGGATTCGCGAGAAGTTGTAGTCGTCGATGGGCGGAGAGACGAGCTCGGCCATGCGGAGCTGCAAGGCGAGGCGAAGGGTCGCCGGGTCCTCCGACGCGCTGAGGGCGACGCGCTGGAGCGAAGGAAATTCGGTGTCCAACTGATGCGTGATCCGCTCCGCCGCCTCGGAGTCTTCGACGCTGACAAAGACGACGTCCGGAGCGCAGAGGCGCACGATACGCCGGAACGATCCGGCCTCCGGATACTGATCCAGAGACTTCGCGAGCTTGAGCTGCGGGTGAAGGCTGACGATGTTCTCGAAAGTGGCCCTCAACTCCGGGTTCGGGCAGATCAGGATGGCTCTCATTGGTCCAAGTTTGGTGGATTAGGGGGACATCTGAAAATCCCCCGTGAGTACGGGTTTTTCCAGACCTTCGTACTGGAGTCCCGGTACTGCCAAATTTGGGGTTTCTTTAGCATGGATGAGGCACTTTCGCGGCTTGAGCCGCAACGAGTGACAGCGGACACGATGCCGAATCAAGTATTCCCGGAACCAAGATGCGGATTCGTGTGCAACGTCATGGGATCTTTCCCGATGGGGATGAGTGTCACTGTGCAAAGAGTCAGCTTCGCGGCAACTACGGTCAGCGGAGTGGTGCCGAACTGAATCGTTTGATCAGGCTCGCGCTGGTGTTGCCGGACGCGCGAAAAGAGCGGATCCTTCGTTCGAAAGCAGAACCCACAAGCCGTAGATTCCTAAAGCGGTGTGGATGGGGAACGCGGGGAGCTCCACAGCCGAGAGGACGATGGTCAGGATGCGGGCCCAGGGCTGATAGCTGAGCAGGCCGATCCCCGCGATCAGGCCGGGGAGCGAGATTACCAGGACCACGATCATGATGACCGCCCCGAGGACGCCGATCCATGGCGAAGCGATGTCGCCGGCACCTGCGGTTTGTTCAGACAGACCGAGAACAGCCGCGATCCCACCGAAAACCAACATCACGATGAGGGCGGCGAGGACACCGAGGCCGCCGAGTACGATATGCAGGACCGCCAGAACCTTCACATGCTGTTGCACGGATTTTCCCCTAGAACAGTATACGCACGAAGAGTCGAATGAGTTCGCGCTAACGTCCGGTGAACTTCGGAGGGCGCTTTTCGACGAAGGCGCGCACACCTTCGCGATGGTCCTCGGTCATGCCGCAGCGGAGGTGGGTTTCCGATTCGCGATCGAGCAAAGCGCGGAAGTCGACGCTGGCCGCTAGATTCACGTTGGCCTTCATGTAACGGTAGCTGGTGAGCGGGCCGTGGGCGATTTTCGCGGCGGCTTCGGCCACTTCGGGTGCCAGGCGATCGGGTTCGACTACACGATTCACTAAGCCGATGCGGTGCGCTTCGGCGGCATCGATGTTTTCGCCCAGAAAGAACAACTCCTTCGCCTTGGGCGCTCCGGCGTAGCGAGTAAGCAGCCACGTGGTGCCGAAGTCGCCGCCGAAACCGACCTTGGCATAGGCCGCGCCGAATTTCGCGGTATTCGACGCGAAGCGCAGGTCGCAGGCGAGGGCGATACCGAGCCCGGCGCCGACAGCGGGTCCGTTCACCGCTGCGATGGTCACCTTCGGCAGATTGTACAGGAGCCAGGAAAGATCGTGGGCTTCACGGAGTCGATCGATACGCTGCTCTAGCGTCAAGTCTTCCGTGCTATCGCGCGCCATGGCGGATACGTCGCCGCCGGCGCAGAAGGCTCGGCCGGAGCCGGTCACAACGATCGCGCCGATCGCGGGGTCGCGGCCCCAGTCCTTGAGCGACGCGATGGATTCGCGGAGAAGATCGGGGCTGAGGGCGTTGAGTCTTTCGGGACGATTCAACGTCAGATAGGCTACGCGGTCGCGGACTTCGGTGAGAATGTCGGGCACAAACTAAGCTTACACGTCTCGCGGTAATCACAGAACTGTCACGCGATCCTGGGATACAATGGGCGTCTTATCCGTTCTTAAAGGGGATTTGTGCGCATTTATAATTTTTCGATTGGGATTTTTCTGTGCGTTTTGTTAGCGGCCATCGCTGCCGCCGCTGACGATCGCATTACGGCACCGGTGGATCCCGGCTCCACCGTGGTGCTAAAGGGTCATATTCATCCTGGAGCGCAGCCTCGATTCGATCAAGGGCCAGTCGCGCCCGAAACGGAACTCCGCCTGATTACGGTGGTGTTGAAACCAGCGGGGGGGCTTGAGTCATTTCTGGCCGAACAGCAGAGTCAAAGTTCGCCGAATTATCACCAGTGGCTCACGCCGGAACAGTTCGCGGATCGATTCGGGTTGAGCGGCAGCGATCTTCAAAAGGTCTCGGGATGGCTCAGCTCGCAGGGATTTTCCGTCAATCAGGTTGCGCGAGGGCGCCACTGGATCACCTTCAGCGGGACGGCAGCGCAAGTGGGAAGCGCGCTGCACACGGAGATACATCGCTATGTTTCGAATGGCGAGTCGCACATCGCCAACTCGACCGATCCGTCGATTCCGGCGGCGTTGGCGGGGGTGGTCAGCGGCTTTACGGGACTGAACGATTTCGGACTGAAGCCGATGGCGATGAGGTCAACGGCTCCGGCATATAACAGCGGCAGCAGCCACTTCATTGTGCCGGAAGACTTCGCGACCATTTACAACATCGCGCCGCTCTACAAGGCGGGGATCGACGGCACCGGTCAGAAGATCGCCATCGCGGGGCAAACCGATGTGGTTTTGTCCGACCTTCGGGCCTTTCGCGCGCAATTCAAGCTGGCGGCGAAGGATCCGAAGATGGTGTTGTTCGGCGCCGATCCCGGAATAACCGGCGATCTTATAGAGGCGGACCTGGACCTGGAATGGTCGGGCGCAGTGGCTCCCAACGCGACCATCATCTATGTCTATTCGCAGGACGTTTTCGCGTCTGCGCAATATGCGATCGACCAGAACCTGGCGCCAGTGGTGAGCATGAGTTACGGGGGCTGCGAGGCGGCTAACCAACCGGGGCTTCGCGTGGTGGCGCAGCAAGCTAACGCCCAGGGAATCACCTGGGTGGCCTCTTCGGGCGATTGGGGCGCCGCTACCTGCGATATCACGTCGCCTACACCACAGGCATCGAAAGGCCTGACCGGCAGTTTTCCCGCGACGATTCCCGAAATCACGGCTATCGGAGGCACCACTTTCAACGAAGGGAGCGGAACCTACTGGGTCGCCACCAACGACGCCAACGACGGATCGGCGCTGTCATATATTCCAGAGGTCGCGTGGAACGATTCGGCGGAGCGGCACTCGCCTGCGGCATCGGGAGGCGCGGCCAGCGTCTTCTTTTCAAAACCGGTCTGGCAGACGGGACCTGGGGTTCCAAACGATAACGCTCGCGATATCCCCGATGTAGCGCTGGCCGCGTCGCCGGATCACGACGGATTCGAAGTGGCGACCGAGGGTACTTTCGCGATCATCGGCGGGACTTCCGTCGGCACGCCTAGTTTTGCGGCCATCGTCGCCTTGATGAATCAGTATCTGGTTTCGAATGGAACCTTGTCGCAGCCGGGACTGGGGAACGTAAATCCGGCCCTGTATCGGATGGCGCAGGCGACCAGCGATGTTTTTCACGATGTTACGTCCGGCAACAACGATATTTCGTGTGAGCAAGGGAGCCCGAGCTGCATCAACGGCTTTCTCGGCTATAACGCAGGACCGGGTTACGATTTGACCACCGGGCTCGGCTCGATCAACGTGAATAATCTGGCCACGGAATGGTCGACAGGCACATCGAGTACGACTTCGTTGAGCGCAAATCCGACCAGCTACAACGTGACGGATATGGTCAAGCTTGTGGCTGCGGTCACCGGAGGGAAAACGCCGCCGACGGGGATGGTGACGTTCATGACGGACGACCTTTCGTTAGGCACCGCAACGCTCACCGGCGGCGCGGCAACCGTGTCTGCGCAGGGCATTCTGATCGCGGCGGGAAGCGGGATTGTCACAGCGCTTTACAGCGGCGACGGCGTTTACAGTGCTTCTGCCGGGACCGCGGCGGTGAAGGTGATTGTTCCCGCATCGGGATCGTTCGTGATACCGTCCGTGAATCCGGATCCGGTCAATCAGAGCGTCGCGGTTTGGCCCTACACGCTGACGCTTACCGAGAAAGCTGGGGTCGCGACGAAGCTTACGGGGTTCACCATCAACGGCGCGGCTTCGAACCTCGCGGCGTTTAACAGCACAAATATTCCGGCGCATGGGACCATCACGGCGTCGCTCGAGGGTACGGGACTCACGGTGCCGCTGAATCGGGACTTTCACTTCTCCGGCGTCGATGCGAATGGGACCACGTGGTCGCGCGATCTGACGGTGCCGTTTATCGGTCCCGGCGGACCGGGCTTTTTGCCTGCTCTGACCCTGAATGTCGCGACGATCGTGCAGCAGAATCCGCAGGCCGGCGCGTCGTGCCAATATTCGCAACAGTTGACGGTTCAGGAGACCAGCGGGTTCCTATTCTTGTTTAAGACTCTGAAAACGGGAGCGTTCGATCTGAGCACTTCGATTCAAGGGCTGTTTGGAACCACTCGAATCGCTCCGTATGGAAGTCTCGTGGGTACGATCTGTTGGCCGAACGATCCCGGGAACGCGACTACGCAGCTCACCGCTGAGAGCGAGATCGGAACGACGGTGAGCATCACTGCGTCTGCCCCGTTCGCCACCGCGGACGCGTTTCGACAGCCGACGCTCTCAGCATCGCCGCAGTTCGTCGAAATCCTCGGGGATGCCGCGTCGAAAAGCGGCATGGCTACCGTGACCGTGGTTGGCGGCTCATCGCCGTGGAACGTTTCAGTGGTGCCGAGCCGCGCTTCGAGTTGGCTGACCGTTTCGCCGGGCTTGGTGCAGGTCAACGGAACGGTGGAGGCGCAGCAGTTGACCGTACAAGCCTCGGGAGCGGAGCTTTCGAATGGAGTTTACGATGCGACCCTGGTGATTCAATCCAGCACGGCGATTGCGAATGTACGCGTGGTGTTTGTGGTTGGTGGGACATCGGCGATGACCATCGACAGCGTGTCCAACGCCGCTGCCGTCAACCCGGTTCTAGCGCCCGGGGCGATGGCGGTGATCAAGGGATCGAATCTTGCTCCCACTCAGCAAGCTCCGTCCAGACTGCCGCTCGCCGAATCACTTGGAGGTGTCTCCGTGACCGTGAATGGCATTACAGCTCCGATCTATTCGATCGCATCGGGTGAACTCACTGTTCAGATCCCGTATGAAACTGGCATCGGAACCGCGGTATTGGGTGTGAACAATAACGGACAGGTCGGCGCGTACCTGGTGCCGATCAATGTTGCCGCGCCTCAGTTCTTCACGGATGCGGGCGGATTCCTGGCTCCTACCAATACGGCTCGCGCGGGGCAGACCGCCACGGCGTTTATGACCGGCGACGGCGACGTTACACCGTTTCTACCGACGGGCGCCCCTCCGCCGTCAGGAACTGCCACGAAGAATCTTCCCAAACCGGGGTTCAGCTACACTTTGACAATCGGGGGGATGAATGCGCCCATTACATTCATCGGCGTTCCGCCCGGCCTCGTCGGCGTGACGCAGATCAACTTCACTGTCCCGGCGAATTTTCCGACGGGCGTGCAGACCGTGACGCTTGGACCTGTGCTCAGCGCGGTCATCTCGCCGGTTTTGCAACCTGTCGTCGTGTCGCAGCTACCCACCTTTCCATCGGCGAGCCTGAAGATCACCGCGGCTTCGGGGAAGTAGAGTGCGCGCGTACAATGATCGTTTATAGGTGAGCTGGCAACCAGAACTCGATGAGATCCGCCGGCGCGAGGAACTCGCGCGATTGATGGGCGGACGCGCCAATATCGAGCGGCAACATGCCGCGGGTCGCTTGACCGTTCGCGAAAGAATCGACCGGTTGCTCGATCCCGGTTCGTTCCACGAATCGGGCGCTCTGGCCGGCCAGACCAAGTACGCTTCGCAGGGCAACCTGATCGCGTTCACGCCGTCGAACTTCGTCGCTGGCACGGGACGCATCGATGGACGCACCGTGGTGGTCGGCGGCGACGATTTTACCGTGCGCGGCGGGGCGGCCGATGCTTCGATCGGCAACAAGATGGGTCACGCCGAGAAGGTGGCACGCGGTCTGCGCATGCCGATGATCCGCCTGGTGGACGGCACGGGCGGCGGGGGAAGCGTGAAGACCATCGAGCAGATCGGTCGCACGTATGTTCCCGCCAACCCTGCTTGGGACACGATCACTGCGATGCTGGGAGAAGTGCCGGTAGTGGGCGCGTGCCTGGGGCCGGTGGCGGGACTGGGCGCGGTGCGGGTGGTTACATCGCACTTTTCAGTGATGGTGCGCGGATCGAGCCAATTGTTTGTTGCTGGGCCGCCGGTGGTGGAGCGCGGAGTCGGGGAGAAAGTTTCGAAGGAGCAGCTCGGCGGCCACGAGATTCACGCGCGCGGCAGCGGCGCGGTCGACAACGAGGTGCAAAGCGAAGACGAGGCGTTTTCGATGATCCGCAGTTTTCTCTCTTACCTGCCGTCGAGCGCCTGGCAAGTTCCACCGCGCGCGGTTGCCTCGGACGACCCGAAACGGCGCGAAGAAGAGCTGATCTCGATCATCCCGCGCGACCGCCGGCGCAGCTTCGACGTTCGGCGCATTCTGAATCTGGTTTTCGATCGCGAATCGTTTTTTGAAATCGGATTTTATTACGGGCGGCCGCTGGTGGCCGGGCTCGCGCGGCTGAAGGGGTATCCGGTCGGTGTGATTGCGAACGATCCGAAACAGGGCGGCGGAGCGCCGAACGCGGCTGCGTGCGACAAGATGATCCGTCTGGTGGACGTGTGCGATACCTTTCACATCCCCGTCGTGAATTTCGTCGATAATCCAGGGTTCCTGATCGGCAGCGCGGCGGAACGCGCGGGAACGGTTCGCGCGGGCGCACGCGCGCTGGTCGCGGTGTATCAGGCGACCATGCCATGGATCTCGATTCTGATTCGCCGCTGCTTCGGCGTGGCCGGGGCGGGGCATGGAAACGCGCAAGGGCTGAACCTGCGCTATGCGTGGCCGTCCGGCGATTGGGGATCGCTGCCAATTGAAGGTGGAGTGCAAGCGGCGTACCGGCGCGACATCGAGTCCTCGCCCGATCCCGACGCCCGCCGCCGGGAGATTGAAGACTCGCTCAATCAGTTCCGTTCCCCGCTGCGCACGGCGGAGGCGTTCGGGATCGAAGAGATTATCGACCCTCGCGACACACGGCCGCTTCTATGCGAGTGGATCGGGGCGGCGTATGCCTTGTTACCTTCGGAGTTGGGGCCTAAGGCTCGAACGTGCCGGCCGTGAAAACTGGCATCAGGAGTGTGTCATGGCCTCGGGCTTTACCCATTCGTCGAACTGTCCGGCAGTGACATAGCCTGACCGGATCGCAGCTTCTCGCAATGTGCTGTTCTCGCGATAGGCGGCCTTGGCGATTTGCGCGGCTTTTTCGTATCCGATGTGCGGATTGAGCGCGGTCACCAGCATCAGTGAGTTTTCAAGGTGCTCCCCAATCTTTGCACGATCGGGCTCGATCCCACGTGCGCAGCGCTCCTCGAACGAGAGGCACCCTTCTGCTAGCAGTTCGATCGATTCGAGCACGTTATGCAACATCACCGGTTTATATACATTGAGTTGAAAATTGCCCTGGGAGCCTGCAAATGCAACGGCATGATCGTTTCCGAAAACCTGGACCACCACTTGGGTCAGCGCCTCGCACTGCGTGGGATTGACTTTGCCGGGCATGATCGAGGAGCCGGGTTCATTCTCGGGAATCCTGAGTTCGCCGATGCCTGCGCGAGGGCCGCAGGCGTGCCAGCGAACATCATTCGCGATTTTCATCAGGGCTCCGGCCAGCGTTCGCAGCGACCCGCTGGCGGCGACCATCGCGTCGTGCGCGGAAAGCGCGGCGAACTTATTCGGCGCGGACACGAACGGCTCTCCTGTCTCGGCGGCGATGAGGCGTGCGGCGGTTTCACCGAAGTCGGGACGCGCGTTTAATCCGGTGCCGACCGCCGTTCCTCCCAAGCGCCAGTTCGCAGAGCGCCTTGGTTGCATATCGTATAGCCTCAATCGCCTGGTCGATCTGCGCCACCCATCCCGAAATCATCTGGCCCAACGTAATCGGAGTCGCATCCTGTAGGTGCGTGCGGCCGATCATCACGACATCAGCGAACGTCGCCGATTTCGTCGCCAGAGTTTGTCGCAGAATGCCTACCGCCGGAAGCAGCACGTGATCGATCTCCTCCACAGTCGCGATGTGCATGACGCTCGGGAACGCGTCGTTCGACGACTGCCCGCGATTGACGTCGTCATTGGGATGAATCGTAACGCCCGTAAGCTGGCGCGCCCGGTTGGCGATCACCTCATTCGCGTTCATGTTGGTTTGCGTTCCGGAGCCGGTCTGGAAAACCACCAGTGGAAACTCGGCGTCCCATTTGCCGTCGATCACTTCCTGCGCGGCGCGTGCGATCGCATCTGCCTTCTCGGCAGATAGTTCGCCCAGTTCGCGATTCGCCAGCGCCGCGCACTTCTTCAGAAGCCCGAACGCGCGGATCACCGGACGTCCCCAGACGAAATCGGCTAGCGCCGATCGGAAAATTTTGACGCGAGCGCTCGGTCTGCGCGCCCCACAGACGATCGTCCGGAACTTCGATGCTACCCATCGAGTCCTGTTCAATTCGGCTCATACTACATAAGTACCAGGACGCGGCCGCCTATGTTATCTTTGGTCGTTCGAAACGCCGGCAAAAAGGAGGACGAATGGTTGTCGCCATGTCTGGAATGACGCTGGTGCATGTCTTGTTAAGCCTGGTGGGAATCGTCTCGGGATTTGTCGTCGTGTTCGGGATGCTCAGCGCGAAGCGGCTTGACGGCTGGACTATGGTGTTTCTGATCACCACCGTAGCCACCAGCGCGACCGGATTCTTATTGCCGGCGCCTCATTTCCTGCCCTCCCATGCGATCGGGATTCTATCGTTGATCGTCCTCGCGATTGCGATTCTCGCGCGCTACAAATTTCATCTTGCCGGCGGTTGGCTCAGGACCTACGCAATCACCGCCGTGATTGCCCTGTATTTCAACGTCTTTGTGCTGGTGGTTCAGTTGTTCCTGAAAGTGCCGACGCTGCATGAACTGGCTCCGACGGGGTCCGAGCCGCCATTCGGATCGCGCAGGGGCTAGTTCTGGTGCTTTTCGTGGTGCTCGGCGTACTTGCGGCGAAGAAGTTCCGAGTAGACGCTCAATAAAGAATGGGAAAACGCGTCCGGAGATACTTAACGCGCGGGCTTGTGGTGATCCTTCTCCTGGCGGCGATGTTGTGGACCGTCGATTGGCTACTCCTGAGGCGCAAAATCGCACAGCCTTCGGACGCGTTCGGACAAGTTGAAGTCCATCGGCGCTATGCGATTCATTTGAAGAATCGGCGAATCGAACAGCGGACCGAGTTGCCGAAGATGGAAGAGTGCGTGCACTCCATGTTTCCGCACTACAACGATACTCCGTGCTGGTACCTGGAGCGGCATGCCGATCAGACTTTCGACGTGGATAGCGGTCCTTGGCGTTTTTTCAGTGAGTGACACCTATTTCCTCAACGCGGCGGATGAGCCACAAGGGATATCCGAATAGCCCAACGACCGCCAAGACCGTGAGTAAGACTTGAGCGGCGCCCGCGACAGCGCGCCATGTCCGTGGCTCGGGATCTAAACGGTGGAGACTGGAAATTTCAAGGTTGAGGCCTTCGCCGCCGGGTTTTCCGTCGGCTCCGAAAGATACAATCTCCGGAATTCCGTCTGGCCTGGCCCGATACAAGTACCGCGTGCCCCACGGATCTCGCGGGATGTCTCTCGGCAGATATGGTCCCTTCCAGCCGCCCACGCCCGGATCAAAACGGAGGTCTTCCAAGCTGCTTGGGAACGCGCCGACATCTTTCTTGTACACTTCGAGCGCGTCGAGGAACGCGTCGATTTGCGCCGTTGCGCCGACCCTCCGCAGGCGATTTGTGTCGCGTGGCGGATCGCCTAAGAACCCCACGAGAAAAATCAAAAGGCACGAGAATTCGAAGAAAATGCCGAAGACCCAAGAGAACAGGCGCGCAAGTCGCATCTGCAACACTGACGCGAGAGTTGGGAAAAAAGACGACCTTGCTATGTTCAGGTACCTTCAATCGCCAGTAGTAATTCACGAAAACGGCGGCGGCTTACTTCCAGGCGCTGGCCGTTTTTCAGAAGCACCTCCCCAGATCCGCCCATCAGTGGGAAGACTTCTTCGACGGCATTCAGATGGATCATCGCGGCCCGTGAAATCCGGAAAAATCGTTTCGGATTCACTCGCAATTCGAGCTCGTTCAACGTCGGGTCCATCCAATATTGGCCGCTCTCCGCGACCAGGCGCGTCAGTCCGTCTTCGGAACAGAAATACAAGACCTGCGCCTCGCCGATCACCACGTAGCGCGAGGCTTTTTTCGCCAGAAACCTAACTTGGTCGCCGCCTGCCTTCTTGATCGCCTCGTCGATTTCCGATTCGTTTGCGCTCACCGGAGTCTCGCGGGCGCGATCCAACGCTTGCTTCAGGCGTACGCGGCTGATCGGTTTCAGAAGATAATCCAGCGCGTGGATCTCAAACGCATCCACGGCGTGCTGCTCAAACGCGGTGCAGAAAATCACGTGCGGGCGGGGCTTCGGAAGGCTAGCCGCTACGTCGATCCCGCTACAACCCGGCATCTGAATATCCAGCAGAATCACGTCCGGCCTCAGATCGACGGCCAGCTTCATCGCTTGCGTGCCGGTTTCGGCTTCGCCCACGATTTCGAGCACCGGCTCGGACGCCAGCATCTGCCGGAGCCGCGCTCGCGCGGGCGCTTCGTCATCCACGATCAGTACGCGCATTGCCATTCGCTTCCACGGATCGAACGACCGGAAGCTCCACGAACACCCGATTTCCCCCGCCGCCATTTTGCCACCACAGTCGGGCAGTAGCGCCATAATAACCGGTCAGGCGGTCGGAAATGTTGCGCAGCCCGTGCCCTGCGTTGCCGATCGAAAAATCAGGCGGAAATCCCGAGCCATTGTCGAAAATCTCGACGCGCACGCGATCGCCATCGATACCGGCTCGCACGGCCACTCTGCCGGGACCCTCCATGGCCGCGACGCCATGTTTGATCGCGTTCTCCACCAGCGGCTGAATGCAAACAGCCGGAATGGGTACGCCCCGAGCCGAGTTTTCAATGTTCATCTCGACTTGCAATCGCTTGCCGAAACGCGCCTGTTCGATCAGCAGATACGCTTCCACGAACTCCATTTCCTCGTCCAGCCGGACCCACTCGGTTTCGGATTTGGAGAGCGCGTAGCGGAATACGCGAGCCAGCCGCTCGATGGTTTCATCCGCCAACTGCGGATCGTCGCCAATCAGGCCTGCGATTGCGTTCAGCGCGTTGAACAGAAAATGCGGATTGATTTGGGCGCGCAGAGCTTTCAACTCGGCGCGGCTGGCCAGCAGGCGCAAGTGCTGTTCGCGCTCCTCTTGTTGCTGTTGCCGCTCGCGGAAACGCACGTTTTGAAGCACCACGGCCAGCGTCCGCGCCAGACTTCGAAGCAAACGGTGATCGTCGCTAAGGAAAGGAGCTTCGTTCGGCCGCTCGTTGACACGAATTTGCCCGAGTCGAGTCCCGTCCCGCGCCAATTCGACGACGATGCCGGTTCCGGCCACTTCTTCGTGGTCAAACAACACATCGGCCTTGGACCCAAAGATTTCATCGAGACTTCGCGCCGATTGCTCACGCAGGTCGGTCTCGGAACCGGCGGACTGTACATCTTCGGTGAATTTCTGTTCGGCTTCTTCGATCGAATAACGCCGGCCGAGCCAGGCCCGGTCCAGGAAATTCTCCAGCCGCCGGTAAATCCACGGCGCCGCGAGCCAGAACGGCGTCAGCGCCAGCGCGCAAACCCACATCTTCATCCAATCGAGCCGAGGCTCGCCGAGCAGCCGGAAACAAATCGCTGAAAAGATCGTCAGCCCCGTCAGCGCGACCAGGAACATCGCGCCGCGCTTGATCACCAGATCGAAGAAAATCAGCCGCTCTTCGTAATACAGCGTGGCCGAGAACAGCACCAGCACCAGGTAATCCGGCAAGAGGCTGAACCATGGACTGGGATTCGAGGCGATCTGGATCGCGGAAACGCCGACGATCATGGCCAGGATCGCGCCGATCCACAAGCGATGATGACGCGCGTGCGCATCCAGTACGCGACGCGATACGATTTGTGCCGTCAGTCCGAGTGCCGCGCCCGCGGCCAATGCGATTGCGGGCGCGTTCAGTCCCACAGCCAGGCTGGCTGGATAGAACGCAATCACGGTCCATCGCCACACCTTGGGGGCCGGAAGATGACGCTGCTCCGGCGAATATACCAAATGGAAAATCAAAGCAGGAAGCAGGCTGGTGACTACACGCAACGCGAAGTCGAAAGCGGGAATCCACACGATCTGCAGCGTCAGATTGATCACGAACGACGCGGCCAGCGCGAGCGTAAACGCCGCCAGCACCGGCGCGCGACGGCGGGCCCGATCCCGCCAGTACATTACAACGAGAACCAGGAATGTCAGCGCCCCGAACGTGAACGTAACCAGCGACGCGCTATATAAAGCGATTTCCAACACTTGGGTTACCATCCGCATCACGGCGCGACGTCGATCGGCTTCCCTGTGACATTTTTTAACGCCGCCAGAATCGCCATTGCGAACGGGCTCTCCAGCAGCACGGCGCCCCGTTTTCCGTCGTCCGTATCATATACGATGCCGACCAGCTGATCCCGGCTGACGTGCAGCAGTCCGAACAACGCGAACGGACCCACCAGCACTCCCAGCGCGACCACATTTTCGACGCGCCGGTGCGCTTCCTGTCCGTAGCTTATCGAGCGGACCTGAGACGGCTTGATCCGCACAGTCGCCTTCGGAGAGAACGTGAGCATGATCGCGTCCGGGTTCACCGAGATCGCCGTGTTCCAATCCCACGGGTCAACCCTTACTTGTACGGTGCCGCCATGATACCGGATCTTGTTCCACGATGTGCGCGGAGCCGCGTAGGCCTGTACGCACGAAACCAAGATCGTAAGATGGCTACGGCGCGGCGCATCGGCTCGCGTCCAGTATAAAAAGCGTGCCACGTCAAGACAACGATTCGCCGATGAGCGGCTTATCCAGCCGATGAGCGGCATCATTTCCGGCCACGCCATCCATCCTGTGATTCACGCCGCTCATAAGAATCTGCTATTCCTTACGACGCACGCGGTCTAACATGTTTCGAAAGGTGCAACTTCATGAGAACGGTGTTGTTGCTGATCGATGGTAACTTCCGGCTTCGTTTCGCACAAGGAGTGCAGAACATGGACATCAGTTTTATGTTCGGTCGCGCTCACGCTTCCGGCGCCGTGGTCGCCGGACCCGGTGGCTCCGCGACTGTCACCGGGTCAGCCGGGTTCACGCAACAGTTCAGCTTCGGCTATCAATTCACTTCCACCAAGGCAGGAAGCCTCTACCTTGAAACGCCGTTGACTTTCGTCATTCAACGTCTCCGGAACCTTCATGAGATCGGTGAGGCAGCGTGTCCAGCTTGAATCGCAGCGCCTATTACTTCACGCCGGGCGTTCGTTATAAAATTCCCACTGGAACGCGCGTCTCATTCTATGCCGCGCTGGGCGGCGGCCTCGCTACCTACAATGAACGGGACTCCGTGGTCAACGGACAGGTCACGGCGACCAACGCCACTAGTTTTCATCCCGCCTTCGATTTCGGCGGCGGAATCGATCTTGCGGCTCGCCCGTTGGTTGAGTCTGCGCGGCGAAGCCCGGGATTTTGTGAGTACCGCCGGGCTTGGTGGAACGGTCGGGCGCAACCATGGCGTGTTTCTTTTCGGTCTCGCGTTCCACTTTTGAGTCTCGATATAGTAAGACATATCGGATGTCTGACGGTGTTGAAACCCTGATTCTCGATCTTCTGGAGTGGGTAACAGTTCGCGAGAGAACCTACGAGGAAACGATGGACGCCTGGCGAACGTCCTGCCCCAAATTCCCGATCTGGGAAGATGCGAACGATCGTGGGCTGGTCAGGATGGAATCCGTCAACGGGCGCTCTATCGTCCGGATTACCGCATCGGGCTTGGATTTGCTTAAGGATCGCAAGCGTCGATGAAAATCTCGATCCTTGACGATTATCACGATACTCTTCGTACGCTCGCGTGTTTTGAAAAGCTGAAGGGCCACGAGGTCGAGATCTGGAACGATCACGTACAGGACATCGACAAACTCGCCGAGCGCCTGAAAGACACCGAAGCCCTGGCGCTGATTCGCGAGCGGACCAAGATTCAGGCTCCGCTGCTCGACCGGCTGAGCAAACTGAAACTGATCAGCCAGCGCAGCGTGTACCCGCACATCGACATCGCCGCCTGCACCAGGCACGGGATCGTGGTGTCGTCGAGCCAACATGCCGATACGCCGTCCTACGCAGCTGCGGAACTGACTTGGGGCTTGGTCCTCGCCGCTATGCGGCAGATCCCTCAGCAAATGGCCGCACTCAAGACTGGGAACTGGCAGATCGGCGTCGGCCAGAGTCTTGCGCGGAAAGATCCTTGGGATTTATGGCTACGGGCGGATCGGAAGCGTGGTGGCCGGCTATGGGAAGTCCTTCGGAATGAAGGTGTTGGTATGGGCACGCGAAGCTTCTCTCGCTCGGGCACAGAACGACGGATATCTTGCGGCGCCCAGCAAAGAACAGTTTTTCGAAGCATGCGATGTTATCTCACTGCACATGCGGCTGGTGGATGCGACGCGAGGAATCGTAAAAGCGAGCGATCTCGCACGCATGAAGCTATCAGCGCTGCTGGTCAATACCAGCCGTGCGCCACTGATCGAGCCTGGCGCGCTGGTGAGTGCGTTGAAAGCGGGGCGTCCCGGCATGGCCGCCGTCGATGTCTATGAAGAGGAACCGGTTCGCGATCCACATCACCCGTTGCTCGAGATGAAAAACGTCGTGTGCACGCCGCACATCGGCTACGTCACTCGCGACGAATACGAAATTCAGTTTGCCGAGATCTTCGACCAGATCGTTGCGTTCAGCGCAGGCACGCCGATCAACGTGGTGAATCCGGAAGTCCTCGTACAATGAACCGATGGCGTTCCTCTGGAGCCTGATCTTTGTCGATCCACTGATCATCGCTTCGACCATTCTGTGCGGCTCCGTCAGCTTGGTCCTGTCGATCTTTGACGGGTCCGGCCACGCCATGATCGCCGTAGCGCGAGTTTGGGCGCGATCGCTCCTTAAGATCGCCCGCGTACGGGTCACGGTTGAAGGATTGGAGAGAATCGATCCCAACTCAGCCTACGTTTTTGTGTCCAATCATCTCAGCTACATGGATACTCCGGTGGTGCTCAGCCATATTCCCGTGCAGTTCCGGTTCATGGCCAAGCGAGGCCTCTTCAAGATCCCGCTTCTGGGTACGCACCTGATGCAGGCCGGCCATATTCCGGTGCCCCGCGAAGATCCGCGGGCTGCGGTCAAAACACTGAGTGTCGCGGCGCAGACGATCCACCATCGCAAGGTCTCCATACTTGCTTTTCCCGAAGGCGGCCGGTCGATGGATGGCGTCCTTCAGGAATTCAAGGAAGGCGCCGCTTATATCGCGATTAAAGCCGGCGTGCCCATCGTGCCGATCGCGCTGGTGGGGACGCGCCACATCCTCGCCATGGGATCCGCGACGTTTCGCTCTGGACCCGTGACCCTCCGCATCGGCGAGCCGATTCCGACCGCGGGCCTGACCCTGCGCGATCGCGGAGAGGTAACGGCAACCTTGCGCCAGCGAATCGTCGACATGCTTTAAATCCGCTCGCCCCTCGCTTACGTAATACCTCTCGAAAACACAACCTCGAAAGGGAGGAGTGCATGAATCAATCAACTTTTCGTTTCAGCGTCATCGCGTGCACGCTGGCCGCATCTGCATTTGCGGCCAGCCATCGCAATGGCCCGCTGTTGCTGGAAGACCAGACCGCCAACCTCAATGACTTCTATATCTTCCGAAGTTATGAGCAAGGCAAATCGGACCGTCTCGTGATGAGCATGAGCGTCCAGGGCTTCCAGAATCCAGACAATGGACCGAGCTATTACAAATTCTCGGACAGCGTTTTGTATCGCTTTAACATCAACAACTCGCGAGGTCTGGATGGCAATCCCGACCTGGTGGTCGATTTCGTGTTCAACACCACGCTGCGGCAGAACGCTACGTTCCTGTCGTATCTGGGCCCGCTCACGTCGATCGACAGCACCGGGATCCTGCTGTACCAGACCTACGACGTTGTGGTACGCAATCTGAAAACCGGAGTGACCAGCATATTCACAACCGATATGCACGGGCACGCGTTATCGGTCGCGCCCCCGAATCAAGGTCCGAAGGCCACGCCGAGCTATGAGGCCAATCTGGGGCAGCCCAGCGTGTTCACGCTTGCCAACGGGATGCGCGTGTTCGCGGGGCCTCGTGACGACGCGTTCTACTTCGATTCCGGCGCGACGTTCGACTTCCTGAACTTCCGTTCACCCGCTCCGGTGTTGACCGGCGGCGCGGATCAAGGGCAGGGCGCGGCTTTCCCAGCCGCTGTGGATGGATTCGCCGGCTACAACATCAGCCTGATCGCTGTCGAGATGCCGATCAGCATGGCGACCGCCGACGGCAGCGTTCCCACCGATCCCGCCAGCCCGACTGCGAAGATCGGCGGGTGGGCGACGACCATGCGCCAGCAGGTGACGGTGCGTCCCAGCCCGCAGGATCCGCTGTATTTTCGGCGACTACGTGCAAGTGGACCGCGTAGGGAATCCGCTGACCGTGGAAGCGCTGATTCCGCTGCCTATGAAGGATTACTGGAACCGCAGCCAGCCTGCCAATGACGCACAATTCGCGCAGTTCATCGGGAATCCGTTCTTCGCCAGCGGAATCCTGAACGGCGTGTTCGGCTTGTCGGTTCCGCCGGCGCCTCGCAACGATCTGCTGGGCGTCTACGTTCCGGATATTACGCGCATCGATTTGACCATCGCTCCTACGCCTCTGGCGCAGCAAAGTCGCCTGGGACCTCTGGGTGGCGACAACGCGGGTTGGCCGTTCGGAGGGCGGCGCATCGGTGACGATGTGGTCGACATCGGCTTCCGCGCTCTGGCGGGCGTTCTGGTTCCGGGGTTCCAGAACGCTCCGCCGCTGGGGGACGGCGTCAATTCGAACGACGTTCCGAACCTGGATCATTTCCCATTCCACGCGCCTCCGCACGCCGGTTATTCGCATAGCCAGCAGAATGGGACCAATGGTCGTGGAATGGTGACGGGCCAGTGAAACGCTCGCTGATCGTCATGATCGCCGCCGTGTCTGCCTTCGGGCAGACCGGCGGTCCCGATCGATTGATGAACGCTTACGCCGATCGCGCTCTCGCCGATCAGGTCGCGCGCCTGAAAACCGACGAGCGCATCAAGATGTATCAGGCTCTGACCGCCGCGCAGCCTGAGAATCTGCACTACGCGAATCTGTTGGCGGGCACGTATATCCAGAAGATGCGCGAGACCACCGATTTCGGTTATCTGGATCGCGCTTCGCAGATCGTGAACGATGTCATCTCGCGCGACAGCCAGAACTATGAAGCTCTGCGGCTGCGCAGCGAAGTCGAACTCGAGCGCCACAATTTCAAGAAAGTGGCAGAGTATTCGCGCGACCTGGCCAAGATCGCGCCCGAGGATTCCTGGAACTGGGGCACGCTAGGCGACGCATTGATTGAAATTGGCGACTATGAACATGCCGCCGACGCGTATCAGAAGATGGTCACGATGCGCCCCGATCTTTCAAGCTACAATCGCGCGGCGTGGTATCGGTTCCTGGCCGGCGACATGCCCGGCGCGATCACGATCATGGAGCAAGCCATCAAAGCCGGCAGTTCCTCGCCTGAAAACACTGCGTGGTGCCTGGTGGAACTCGGTCATCTGTTCATGAAGAGCGGACGGATCGAAGAAGCGGGCCAAGCTTATGGTGCGGCTGTGAAAGTGTTTCCGGGATATCATCCGGGATACGCCGGCTTGGGCCGTTCACAAGCTGCGCGCGGCGATTTGAAAGCCGCCATCGTCAGTTTCGAGCGCGCCCAGGCATCCACTCCGCTTCCGGATTATGCCGCTGCGCTCTACGACCTTTACACTGCCACCGGAGAAACCAAGAAGGCGAAAGATCAGCTTGATCTGGTCGATTTGACCGACAAGCTAGGTCGCAGCTATGGCGAAACGGCGAATCGGAATCTGGCCATGATTTATGCCGACCACGATCTGCATGTTGAGCGGGCATTGGAGCTCGCGACAGCCGAGCTGAATGTTCGGCGCGACATCTATACGTACGACACGCTCGCGTGGGCGCTGTACAAAAATGGCAAAGTCGCTGAGGCGGAGAAGGCGATTCAAGAAGCATTGAAGCTGGGCACGCCAGAACCGATGTTTTACTTTCACGCCGGCATGATCGCTCGCGATCCGGCTCAGAAAAAGACGTATTTGAAGAAGGCGCTGGAGCTCAACCCACATTTCGATCTTCGCCAGGCCGCCGTCGCGAAAAAAGCTTTGAAGGAGGTGGCCGAGTAATGCAGTTCATTCTTTGGTTAGCGCTGATGGGTCGAATGACCGACCCCAAGTTGACGGTCGCGCAGCGCAATGACGCCTGTTTCGAACTGCGCGGCGTTCCGGCTCCGCTGGTGGTTTCCGAAATGCGCCGGGCCCTTCCCGATCCAGTGCTGCGCGCCTGCGCCGGCACAAATCTGCGAAAAGCCGGTGCGGTGGAAGAGCTGAAGTCCGCGCTCGACAATGAAGACTTCGAAGTGCGCGCGATCGCTGCGCGCGAGCTGGGCGGGTTCGAGCGGCCCGATCTGCTTTCTTTACTGCGCGATGCCGCGCGAGACCGCCAGTTAGTGGTCGCGGCCAATGCGATCGAAGGTATGGCCAATTATCGCGATCCCGTGGTGTTGCCGTTCCTGCTCGACATCGCGAAAGATGGAGGTTTGATCGGCACGGCCGCGCTGAATCGGGCGCGGGTATTCCACGATCCGCGTGTGATTCAAATCGCTCGCGAGTTGCTCAAGAAGCCCGATGTGTCCGATCGATTGGCGGCCATGGTCGCGATCGGCGACTTGGGAGATACCACGGACTTACCAGCATTACGCGCAAATCGCCGCGAAAGAAACGGAGCTGGTTTCCTCCAAAGGCCGCGGCTTCGGTCTGATGCCCGCGATCAGCTTATCGCACGCGGCGCAGACCACGATTGAGAAGATCGAGGCGCGAGCCTCCGAGTCACTTCCGCGATTCGATGAATAGTTTTACGCGGGCCATCGCTTCTTCGAGAATCGGCCGGTCCGACGCGTAGCAAATTCGTACGTTGCCCTCGCCTCCGGCGCCGAACGCGACGCCGGGTGCGAGGCCGACTTTAGTTTCCATCAGCAATTCTTTGCAAAACGAGAACGAATCCGTGACTCCATCAATGCGCAGGAACAGGTAAAACGCGCCATCGGGATTCGGCATCTTCACGCCCTTCACTTTGCTCAGGACGCCGTAGCAGAAATCGCGATTCTCGCGGAGGCGGCAAACCATCTGGCGCATCAGATCTTCACCCCACAGCAGCGCAGTTTCGCCGGCGCGCTGCGTGAAGCTCCCTGCGTTCGAAACGACGTACTCTGTGAGCGTGGATGCGCGAGCCACCAGATCTTTTCGGCCGACCAGCCACCCCAGCCGCCAACCCGTCATGCAGTAGGCTTTTGAAAACGACTGAATCACGACCACCGCGTCGTCGCGCGTGCACTTCCTCAAAATCGACGGAGCCGAGTTCATCGAATTCGCCTTGGGCGCCTCGCCAACCGGGTAATAGATCCGCTCGTACACTTCGTCGGCCATCAGCCACAGATCATGGCGGCGGCTGAATTCGAGCAGACGCTCCTGATCCTTTTCGGTTGCCACCCACCCGAGCGGATTCGACGGCGATGTGTAGACCAGCAGCCGCGTACGGGGCGTGACCGCGCGTTCCAGCGCATCGAAATCGATCACATAACGCCCATCGTGGAACACGTAAGGGATTTCACGGCAGGTCGCGTTCGCCATCTGGATGATGGCCGAGCCGTTGGGCCAGGATGGCGTCAAGACGATCCCTTCGTCGCCTGGATCCAGCATGCAACGGATCGCGACGTTCAGCGCTTGCACACCGGACGCGGTGACCGAGATTTCGGAAGTTGGATCGAGCTCTACTCCATGAAGCTCCGAGTAATAACGCGCAAGCGATTTTCGAAGCGATGGCAAGCCCGCGTTTTCGGTGTAAAACGTGTATCCGTCCGCCATGGCTTTCTGAGCGGCACGCTTGATGAAATCCGGCGTCGGAACGTTCGATTCGCCGAAATAGAGCTTGTAGACTCCGTCCATCCCCATGGCAAGTTCGGCGAGCTCTCGAATTCGCGAATGGGGTACGGCGAGCGCAGAGGAAGAGATAGTTGCTGGCATCGACTAACTTCCAGTTTACTTCGAGCTGACTGCGTACGCGGCGGCACGGTCCTGCTTGGAGCGCGATGCCCGGCGCTTCACGATGGCCGCGATGATCAACACACCGATCAACGAGCCCAGCGCTGCCATGAACATGTCTTCCTGCGAGTCCCACATGTCGCCTTGCATTCCGACGAATTCTTCGCCGCGCTCCGGCGTCAAGATATTGGCCATCAGCGCTTCCAGAATCTCGTAGATCGCGCTGAGCGAGAGCGTGCATTCGACCGGCAGAAAGTACAGCCAGTTGCCTTTCACGCGCATCGATCGCATCGCAATCTCGCGAAACGGATACGCCAGCAGGAATCCGAAATTGAAATGCGCCACGCGGTCATAATCGTTTCGCTGTGTGTGCAGCCAGGGCTTCATCCATTCTCCCAGCGGAACGTCGGAATATTTGTAGTGCGCCCCGAATTCGTGAATCGCCAGGTAAAGAAAGATCAGCAAATACGAGAGATCGGAAAAAGTGAAACGACGATAGGTGAGCGCCAATACGGGGATGAGGCAAAAAACCAAGCTGTTTTCGAGAGCCCAATCGAAAACCTTGTCCGGATGATACGCGGCGACCGCCATGACAACGAACATCCCGGCGCAAATCCATTGCAAAAACCGGTTTTCCCGGAAACTCAGGGGTGCGGCGGTAGACGCGGTGGTCAAAAATGCATTAGACAACGGCGGAGGTCACGGAAGCAAGTCAGCAGCGCCGGTCTTTGGTCGCCATTAACTCTTCGATATTGACCAGCTCGGTCGGATAATTGCCGGTGTAGCACGCGTAGCAGTAGTTATGGCGATCGTCGCCGACGGCCTCGCGCAGCGCTTCGAGCGACAAATACGCCAGAGAATCAGCTTCCACGAAGCGGCGAATCTCTTCTACCGTGTTGTTGGCGGCGATCAGTTCCGCCAGACTCGGCGTATCGACACCGTAAAAACACGGCGAAATCGTGGGGGGGCAGGAAACGCGTAGATGCACTTCACGCGCCCCCGCGCCGCGAACCATGCGAACGATTTTCCGGCTGGTGGTCCCGCGCACAATCGAATCGTCCACCAGAATCACGCGCTTGCCTTCCAGCAAGTGCCGAACAGGGTTCAGTTTGAGCTTTACGCCGAAGTCGCGAATCGCCTGCGAGGGTTCGATGAAGGTCCTGCCTACGTAATGATTGCGGATCAGCGCCTGCCGGAACGGGATCTTCGATTCGGAGGCATATCCGATGGCCGCGGCCACACCCGAGTCGGGCACCGGGACCACTACATCGGCATCCACGGGCGATTCCCGCGCGAGCAGCCGTCCCAGGTTTTCACGCGATTCCTGCACCGGACGGCCAAAGACGATCGAATCCGGACGCGAGAAATATACGTGTTCAAAAACGCACTGCGAGTGGTCGCGAACCGGGGCGTAACGCTCCCGCGTGATTCCTTCCGGACCCGCGATCACCATTTCTCCCGGATCGACATCGCCCAGGTAAACCGCGTCGATCAAGTCGAACGCACACGTTTCCGAGGCAAACACGTAGCAGATCCGGCCCCCAGAAAGCTCTTTCTGGCCGAAAGCGAGCGGGCGGAATCCGTGCGGATCGCGCGCAACCAGAATCCGGTCTTCGGCGAGAAAAACCAGTGAATACGCGCCTTCCAGTTGCAACATGGCTTCGCGCAACGCACCGGCCAGCGTACGTTCGCGCGAACGAGCCACCAGGTGCAGGATCACTTCCGTGTCGCTCGAAGCCTGAAAGATGGAGCCGTCGCGTTCCAGTTCGCGCCGCAGTTCCGCTGCATTCGTGATGTTACCGTTGTGCGCGACCGCGATACGTCCTTTGTTGCAAGCCACCGAAAACGGTTGGGCGTTCAACAATTCGGAATCGCCGGCGGTGGAATAGCGCGTGTGGCCGATCGCATGGTCGCCGGGCAGTGAGCCAAGAACTTCGGGCGTAAAGATATCGGCGACGTGCCCCATGGATTTATGGGAGTGAATCGCGCGCCCGTCGCTCGAACAGATGCCGGCGCTTTCCTGGCCGCGATGCTGGAGCGCGTAGAGGCCTAGATAGGCGAGATTCGCCGCTTCAGGATGACCGTAGATGGCAACAACGCCGCATTCTTCGTGAAGTTCGTCAAACATTGTTTACTTCAAACGTTTACTTCAAACATGGTTCACATCAAACGTGAGTGAATGAGAGCTGATTCTCGAGGGCGCCTTCCGAAACCTCGCGCAAACGATAGACCGGGCAATCGATCCATGTCATAGAATCGTTACCGATCCGTAATTCCTCTTTCATTGTAACTCCGATGCGTACTGCGTCGACGCCATGCGCATGGGCGACGCGCTCCACTTGCTCCGGCACTGCGGTTGACACCAGAATTCGCGACGGGCCTTCGTGGAATAAGGCGATTTCGGGCTTGAGCGAGGTAGAAAGATCGATCGACGCGCCGATGCTTCCCATGGAGCACTCGGCCAGCGCGACGGCCAGGCCGCCGTCGGCAAGATCGTGCGCCGATTCCGCGATTCCCGCAGTGACGATCTCGCGAATCGCGGCTTGCAGGCGCTTTTCGTAGTCAAGATCCAACGCCGGCGGCAAACCCCATAACTGGTCGAGCACGACCTTGGCATATTGCGTTCCTCCGAAGCGGATCGCGTCACAGTCGCCGAGGCCGCCCAGCAGAACCACGGTTCGGCCTTCCTCTTTGAAGGGAATAGTGACCGGCAAAGCGGTTTTCATCAGGCCGACAATCCCGAGCACCGGCGTCGGCCAGATGGCTTCTCCCAGCGTTTCGTTATACAGGCTGACGTTTCCGCCGGTGATCGGCGTTTCGAAATGGCGGCAGGCTTCGGCGATTCCTTCAATCGATTCAACCAGTTGCGCCATGATCTCCGGCCGCTCCGGATTGCCGAAATTCAAATTGTTGGTGGCTGCGACGCGGAAGCGCTCCCACCGTCGAAAGGTTGCGGCAGCATTCGGCCACGATCAGTTGCGCGCCTTCCCGCGGCGAGAGCGCACAGTAGCGCCCGTTTCCATCGAGCGACATCGCGATGCTGGTGCCGGTTTCCTTAATCCGTACGATGGCGGCGTCGCTGCCGGGGCCGGCCAGCGTATTGGTGCGAACCATGTAGTCGTACTGCTGCCAGATCCAGCGCTTCGAACAAACGTCGCCCGAGGCGAGGATCTTAAGAAGATCGCCCTGCAAATCGCTGCTCGCGAACGCGGGCGCAGCCATGGGCGCGGAACGATAGGGCTCGGCGTTGTGTGGACGATCGTACAGCGGAGCCTCGTCGGCCAGCTCACGATTAGGAATCTCCGCGACGACCACACCATGATTTTTCACGCGCAGCATGGCGTCATCGGTCACGCGGCCGATGGTCACCGCGTCCAGGCCCCATTTACGAAAAACCGCGAAAACCTCGTCTTCGCGGCCGCTTTCGGCTACCAGCAGCATTCGTTCCTGCGATTCGGAAAGCATGATTTCGTAAGGCGTCATGCCGGTTTCGCGCTGCGGGACCAGAGCGAGATCGATTTCAACTCCGGTACAAGCTCGGCTGCCCATTTCGCAAGTTGAACAAGTCAGGCCGGCAGCGCCCATATCCTGAATGCCGACGATCGCGCCGGTTCGCATGGCTTCCAGGCATGCTTCGAGCAGCAACTTTTCCATGAACGGATCGCCCACCTGCACGTTGGGCCGCTTCTGCTTCGATTCTTCGGTAAACTCCGCCGACGCCATGGACGCGCCGTGGATTCCATCGCGGCCCGTCTTGGCGCCGACGTAAATCACCGGGTTGCCGATGCCGGAAGCGCGGCCGTAAAAAATTTCATCGTGGCGAAACACGCCCAGCGCGAACACGTTCACCAGCGGATTGCCGTTGTAGCAGGGCTCGAACACGCACTCGCCGCCGACGGTCGGGACTCCAAAACAGTTGCCGTAGTGCGCGATCCCGCTAACCACGCCTTCCAGAATCCGCTGATTCCGCGGCTGATCCAAAGGCCCGAAGCGCAGCGCGTCCATCACGGCGATGGGCCTCGCGCCCATGGTGAAAATGTCGCGCAGAATGCCGCCGACACCGGTGGCCGCGCCCTGGAACGGTTCGATGAAGCTGGGATGATTGTGCGATTCGATCTTGAACGCGATGGCCCATCCGTCGCCGATATCGATGATCCCCGCATTCTCGCCGGGCCCCTGCAAAACTCGCTCGCCGCTGGTGGGAAGTTTCCTGAGATGCAGACGGGAACTCTTGTAGGAGCAGTGCTCGCTCCACATCACCGTGAAGATGCCAAGCTCGGTTTCCGTGGGTTCGCGTTGCAGGATGGATCGTACTTTGGCGAGCTCAGAGGCCGGAAGATCGCTCATGCGGCAGCAGCCACCAGCGATTGCACCATGCTTTCGAGAATAACGCGGCCATCGGTCGATCCCATCAGGATGTCCGAGGCGCGCTCCGGATGCGGCATCATCCCCATCACGTTGCGGCGCTCATTGCAAATCCCGGCGATGTCGCGCAGCGCTCCGTTGGGATTATCGACATAGCGCAACACCACGCGATCTTCTTTTTCGAGCATGTCGAGAGTCCGCTGATCGGCGAAATAGCAACCATCGCCGTGCGCGACCGGAATCCGCAGCAACTGGCCGCGTGAAGCCGAGGCAGTGAACGGCGTGTTCGTGGTTTCGACGCGCAGCGTCACCGGCCGGCAGACGAATTTCAGATCGCGATTCCGCAGCAGCGCTCCTGGAAGCAAGCCGCTTTCGGTCAGAATCTGAAATCCGTTGCACAACCCGAGCACCAGCCCGCCTTCCGAAGCGAACTTTCTCACGGCCATCATCACCGGAGAGAATTTCGCGATCGCTCCGCAGCGCAGATAATCGCCGTAAGAGAACCCGCCAGGAAGAATCACAGCATCGACTTGGCCGAGTGTTGGGGAATCGTGCCAGATGAACTCCGCCTGCTGGCCGAGGTTGCGGGTGACCGCGTACCAGGCATCGTGATCGCAATTGCTGCCCGGGAAGACGACGACGCCGACTCGCATGAGAAGCCTCATTTTAACAAACTCACTGCGGAAGGTATATCTCTACCCATTGGCCGCGCCGCGTCAATTTCAACACGGGCGCAAATCCTAACCCGGCGCGAATTTCATCGGGAGTCGCCTGCGTGTAATAGCCCCAATTCCGGCGCAAGTACGCGCGCACGAACTCATAATCCAGCGCGCCGCCATCCAGCGCCCAGTTTCGGGAAAACACGACCAGAACGTCGAAGTTGTGAGGGTCCAGGTTGGCCAGGCTGGTAAGCCGAAAATCCTCTGCTTTCAGCACTTTCATTCGATGCCGCGTGTATCCGAACTCGGGCCGCTGGACCTCATCCGTGAACGGCCACACGCTGGCGATGCGTTTTCCGGGGGCCAAGACATCGAGATAACTGGCCGCTTCCTTATGCAACTCGACGAAGTCGGCCATGGCCAGATTGTTCTCGAACGAAAACGGATACGGCGGATTCCAATACAGCCCCATGGCCAGCAAGAAAATCATCGCCCCTTGCGTGGCCCATCGCCAACTCGACGGATAGACCGATCCCGCAGCCGCCATCGCGGCGTACAGCACCGGATACACCGGCATCGCATAACGGTCAAGCGACGCGCCGCCAAACACGCTGACTAAGAGAATCTGCGCCCCGGCGACCAGAAACGCGATATTCCAGTCACGTCCTCGAAGCACGCGCGCGCCGACGAAGAGCGTGATCGCCCCGATCCACAAGCCGTCAGAAATAAACAGAAAATACAGGCGGCGTTGAAGCGTCCCGAAGATGTGCGCGATCTGGAGCGAATCCGCTACGTTGTAGCGCGCGAACTCATCGTTGCCCAGCCAATGGCCCGTGCCGTGATGCAGATACAGCAGCCACCCGCGAGCGCGAATGCGGGCGCAAGGAAAGTACAGCGCTTCCCGCCGGCGGCCTTCCGCGAATCCACAGCCACGCGGCCAGCACAAACGGTGTCGAGATTCCTGTTTCCTTCACCAGCACCAGCGCGGTGCATGCCAACGCGCACCACGCGAATTGGTCTTCGAAAAACAACAGACAGGGCGAGCGCGGTGAACGTCATGGCGGGCATATCGAGCTGCGCCATCATCGATTGGGTGTAAAACATGGGCGTCGCGAGCAGAAACAGCACCGCCGCGAACGCCGGGGCGCCGGTCAGATCGCGCGACAGCCGGATCGCCAGAAGAAACGAAAATAGCGCCCCGGCCGATCCAACCAGCACCATGGCCACGCGAGTGGCCGGTATCGAAAACCCGAATATCTTCCAAAACAGCGCCAGATATGCCATAACGCCCGGAGGATGCACGTTCGGCAAGGTCGATTTCGGGATCCATGCGCCGGATTGATATAGATCGAGCGACGCAGGAACGAACTGGCCCAGTTCATCCCAAAAAAACGGGAGCTTGAGATACGGCGCATGAATCGCGAGCATCAGCGCGGTGAACGCCAGGAAAAAAATGCCGGCGGCTCGCGTTTTGGAGCCCACGCGCTACTGGATCACCGGGCTCGTGTGCGGTTCCAGCTTGATTTCGCCGAATGTGGATTCGTATTGCTGGACATTTTGCGCCAGCATGTTCGACAGTGCTTTCGCCTGCTGCGGACTTAGAAAAATTCCCTGAAAATTCTGGATCGCGACCGCGTCCGGAGAGGATTGATTGATGGTGCCGAACATCAGATAGAAATCCCACAGGCTCACGCGCACTTGTACGCTGTTCGCGTAGCTTTCACGGTAGTCGTTGGTGTTGGAAAGCTGAATCTTGGGCGCAGGCTGTTGGGGATGCATCGACTTCAGCATACACTGTGGCTTAGATGATTGCCGTTCCTTATCATTTAGGGCGCCGCGACGTGGAAGTGGGACGCGGGCCGACGAAGATTCTTCAATCGCTCAACCGGCAGTGTCGGATGGTCGAGCGTTCGAACTCCGCGGCCGGCGAACTGGATGCTTTGGCGGATGTGAACGCACAGCTTGCACGCGCCGTCGCCGGTCATGGAAGCGCTCCGCTGGTTCTGGCGGGCAATTGCAATTCCTGTGTCGGGACGCTGGCCGGGCTTGCCGGAAAGAAGATCGGGATCGTCTGGTTCGATGCGCATGGCGATTTCAATACGCCCGAGACCACAATCAGCGGGGCTTTGGAAGGCTTGTCCCTGGCGGTCGCGACTGGAAGCTGTCATGAAGATCTGCGGCAGCGGATCGGACTTGCGCAACCGATTCCCGAAGCGAACGTTTTGCTGGTCGCCACGCGCAGCCTCGACCCCGAGGAGCGCGTCCGTCTGGAGCGGTCCGCAATCCGTGTGATCGGCCTCGCGGATTTGCCCCGCGCACTGAAGGAATTGGCTGAGCGCGTTTCCGCGATCTATTTGCATCTGGATCTCGATGTACTCGATCCGCAGTATTCGCCGGGCGTGAATTTTTCCGCCCCAGGAGGGCTCGCCCCCGAAGATTTGTACGCCGCGATTCCGGTGATCGCCGCCGCCGTTCCCATAGCGGCCGCCACTATCGCGAACTTCAATCCTGAGCGCGATCATGACGATCAGACTCTCAAGATCGCTGAACGCCTTGTCGGTATACTAAGCGATGCTTCGGTCGCTTAAATGAAAATTGTTTCCCAAGCGCCTTGCCGCGTGGACCTGGCTGGATCCACGCTGGATATCTGGCCGCTGTACCTTTTCCACGAAGGCGCGGTGACGGTGAATTTTGCCGTCAACCGATACACTTACGCTTCCATCCAGCCGCGAACCGATTCCCGCATCACGATTCGCTCGAGTGATCTCAATCGCGAATGCGCATACCCTTCTCTCGACGCGTTGCTGCATGCGAAGCGTCATCCGCTGCCGCTCGCCGCTGAAATCATTCGCTTCTTCCGCCCTCCATCCGGTTTTCATCTTGAAACCGGATCGCAGGCGCCCGCGGGCGCGGGAATTTCCGGATCCTCGGCGCTGATCATAGCTGCGACCAGTGCATTCAATCGCTGGCTCGGTTGCGGGTATTCGATCGAAAAACTGCGCGAGATTGCTCAGAACCTCGAAGCCCGCCTGATTCGCGTGCCCACCGGTTGCCAGGATTATTACCCAGCCATGTACGGCGGAGTGAGTGCGATCGAACTCGGCTGCGGCGGTATCCGGCGCGTACCTATCGAGGTTGACCCTGAAGATCTGGAGCGCCGCATCGTGCTTGCCTACACCGGCGAGCCGCGCAACTCCGGAATCAATAACTGGGAGGTGACCAAGGCCTACATCGACGGAAATCGCACCGTTCATGGCAATTTTCGAGCGATCGCCCACATCGCAACGTGCATGCGCCAGGCGCTGGAGCGCGCCGACTGGAACGAGGCCGCTCGCCTGCTGCGCCAGGAATGGTCGCACCGGCGCAAGAATGCGCCTGGGATTTCAACTCCGCTGATCGATCGACTAGTAGCGGCAACTCGACGCGCAGGCGCGGTTGGCGCGAAGGTCTGCGGCGCCGGAGGCGGTGGATGCGTTCTGTTTCTGGTGCAACCCGAAGCTCGCGAGCGTGTTGCTGCGATCGTGCGGCGCGAGGGTGCATCGGTCCTGCCAGTGAGCGTCGCGCGCCGCGGCGTGCATGTACGCATCCTCAATCGGGCTCGAACGCAGAACGCCTCATGACGCCCAGTCCGAATCAAAAGATCGACAAAGCGGGCATCGCGCTGCGCGTCGGGCTCTTCGCCGTCATCGGGTGGCTCGGCGTGGTGCTGTTTCCGATCATTATGAATCCCGTCGCCGGCATTATGGTGACGTCGGCCTTGTCGGTGTTCGCGGCTGCGGCTCTTGCGAATACGATCGCAGTGCGGATTTATGAGCGCGGGACGCTTTCGGATCTCGGCTTGGCCTGGACTGAATTTTCGCTGCGGGAATTTTTCATTGGCGTCGGCGTCGCGGCGGGCGCGGCGGTTGTGATCCTCGCCGGCCCGCTCGCCGCCGGTTTTGCGAATTTCCAGCCCACTGAGGGGTCGGAACATCCATGGTTGAGCCTCGGGTTCGTCAGCCTGGTGCTTTTATTCGGCGCGGCGGGCGAGGAGATGCTGTTCCGCGGCTATGCTTTTCAACTGCTGGTCCGATCCATTGGCCCGTTCGCGACCATCCTCCCGACCAGCGTCCTGTTCGGCGTGGCGCATTTGACCAATGAAAACTCGAACGCGCTCGGAATAGTTAACACCATGCTGTGGGGCGTCCTGTTCGGCTATGCGTACCTGCGTACCAACGCGCTGTGGCTGCCCATCGGTCTGCACTTCGGGTGGAACGTGACTCTGCCCCTGTTCGGGGCCAATCTGAGCGGGTTTACAATGGGAGTCACGGGATACGCGCTTCACTGGAAAGTAGGCGGTTTGTGGAGCGGCGGCGCTTACGGTCCCGAAGGAGGCGTTCTGACGACCCTGGTCGTGGTGGCGCTGTTCTTCGCCGTACAGCGGCTCTTTCCGGAGCGGTCTGAGAACTGAGGTAGTAATATGGCCAACATTTCTCCCCGTGTTCTGACGGCGTTCGTGGCCGTCGCTTCGTTGTACGCGGATCAGCACAAGCTCACCATCGATCAGCGGGTCGAAATCATGCGCGGATTGATGGCCGAGTACGCAACCGTCAAAGTCCCGCTGCCGCGGTCCAAGAAGCCTCTCGACGTCCAGACCGACGGCACCTACGACAAGGACAAATGGGCCGCCGCGCACAAAGAGCTGGGTCCGTGCGGACGTGTCGGCGACCTGGTTCAGGTCACGCACGTCGACATCGAGAAGGATGCGATCATTCTCGAAATCAATCATGGCGCGCGAGCGAAATCGTGGAAGGATCACATCTCGGTCGGCATGGGCGGCGCGACCCAGCCCATCAACGGGGGGCAGCCGACGAACGCGCCGGCGGGTACTACGATTGCCCTGCGCTTCGCAGAACCGATCGGAGAACTAACCTCGGCGGACGTGAAGAAAATGCTGGCTCCGGTGCTCGACTTCAATCAGCAGAGCGCAACCGAACAGTACGCGGAGACGATTCCCCCGGAAGTGAAGATCGCCATCGAGAACAAGAAGGTGATTGTCGGCATGGATCGCGATCAAGTGGTGATGGCGCTCGGTAAACCGGTTCATAAGACCCGCGAAACGAAGGAAGGCGTGGAGTACGAAGACTGGATCTACGGCACGCCTCCCGGGCGTGTCACGTTCGTTACGTTCAACGGTGCGAAGGTCGTGAAGGTGAAGGAAACCTACGCCGGCCTCGGCGGCACTATCGCCGACCCTCCCAAACAATAAGTTACTCCCCGGCGGTATGCCGATGGGATACGCGTCAATACATACGCGACTGTATTTTCGCGTGAAAACTTTCAGCATTTTGTTGAAACTTCCCTCCCGATCATCATCATCTAACGGTTAACTGTCTCGCGGATTCGACCTGTAACGAAGAATGCAGGTATGCATTCTGGCAAGAAGTGCGTCGATTTTGGCAGGAACACTATGACCATTCATATCCCAAAAAACATAACCGTTTTATTTTTCGGAACGTTTGTAGCCGCGCTATGCCTCCGGGCACAGATCACGGGTGATCTTCAGATCAACGTAATGGACGCTACGCACGCGGGGGTTCCTAATGCCGCCATCGCGGTGAGAGACCTCGATACCGGCACCACTCGGGCCGTCTCGACGGATGCAACCGGTTCGATTCGCGTCAGCCAGCTTGCGGTCGGCCGCTATGAAGTGAAAGTCACCCGCGATGGGTTCAATCCCGTCACCGTCGACGCGCAAGTGGTCAGCGGAGCCCCGACGACGGTGCCCATCACTCTGACGATCGCGACAGCCAACCAACAGGTGCAGGTTACCGAACAAGCTGAGACGATTAACACGGTGAACGCCCAGCTTCAACAGACCACGGATTCCAACGCGATTGCCGATCTGCCGTTGGTGACCTCCGGCGTGCTGGGTCTTGCCACGCTTTCGCCTGGCGTTGTTCCAGTGACTCCGAACAATCCGTTCCTCGGGCTTGGCAGCTACAATTCCAACGGCGGACGAGGGCGAGCCAATAACATTACGCTCGACAATGCCACTTCCACCGATGTGAGCACCACCGGCGCGGCGGGACTGGGCACCGTGCCGCTGGACGCCATCAAGGAGTTCAACCTCATCACCAATCAGTTCAACGCCGAGTTCGGCCGCAACTCGAGTTCGCAGCTTCAGATTCTGACCACCAACGGCTCGAACATTTTTCATGGCGAGATGTTCGAATTCCTGCGTAATACATTTCTGAATACGCGTGATTATTTTGACCGGACTGGCTCCGCCACGCCGAATATCAACAACGATTGGGGCGCGTTCGCGGGCGGCGCGATCATCAAGAACAAGTTGTTTTACTTCGGCTCCTACGAACAGAACACCATTCGCGGCTTGGGAGGCACGCGGGTTGCCACGGTTCCCACACCCGCGCAGATCGCGGGGGCAAGCCCGATCGCACAGCAGATTATCACCGAATACAACGTGCCGCTCAGTTCCAGTGGAACGGTGACGCAGGTGGCGCCGAACGCGACCGACACACTGGCCTACTCGGGACGCGTGGATTGGAACATCACCGGGGCCGACTATTTCTACACGCGCTTCGGCGAGCAATCCTCGCATGCCGACAGCACCGGCAATACGTTCATCAATTCGAACCTGATCCAAAACGGCGCCAGCTCCAGCAATCGCGTGTGGAACGGCACCATGACGGAGACACACACCTTCGGTCCATCTACCGTAAACAATTTCCTGACTTCCTACGGACGCAGTGCGCCGCAGTTTCCGCCGTTTGTGAACAATACGGGAAAGCCGGAAATCGTCTTTGCCGACGCATCGATCTCCGACTTCGGAACCGATCCGATTCTGCCGCAGGGCCGCATTCAGAATACCTATCAGTATCAGGACACGGTCACGCATGTGATCGGAAACCACACCCTCAAGTTCGGGGGCGAACTGGACCGCATCCAGGCCAACAGTTTCTTCGACAACAACGTGAACGGCACCCTCACGTTTCTCTCGTTGTCCGATTTTTTGGCCGGGAATCCATTTCAATACACCCAGGACTTCGGCAACTCGCATCGCGGAGACCGCGTCTGGAATGAATTTTTCTTTGTGCAGGACGACTGGAAGGTCACCCACAATTTGACGCTCAACATTGGCTTTCGTGAAGAGATCGCGAATGGCGTGAACGAGGTGAACGGTATTCTATCGAACCTGAACATCAGCCAAACCACCACCCCGCTGGGCGGAGCCGGCACCGGTCCGCTAGGTTCGTTTTACACCGGTGGATCCTATTTCAAGACCAACTACAATCCCGGCCCGCGATTCGGCTTCGCGTGGAATCCGCACGGAGGAAAAACCGTGATTCGCGGTGGATATGGAATCGCTTACGATTTCATTTACCTGAACCCGATCACCAACGGACGCTTCCTCCCGCCGTTCATGTATAACTTCACGCTGTCGCAGGGGCAAGTCGGCGTGGGCGCGAACTCCCTCACCAATATTCTCGCCGGAACGTCGGCGTTCCAAACCCAGGGAGCCGCATCCGTCGGTACGTTCGGTACGAACATTCTGAATTTCGGCAACGTCACCTATATCGATCCGAATCTCAAGAACCCGCAGGCGCAGCAGTACTCTTTGACCGTCGAGCGCGAGTTGTTCTCGAAATGGCTGCTCCGCTTGGGATATTCGGGGAGCAAAGGAACGTATCTGCAACGCACCCAGCCGCTAAACTTCATCCTCCCGGGACAGTTCACTTTGCCCACGACGCTCGCGCAACAGCAAGCGGAGCAGGCCGCCGGCGTATTCTCGTCGGTCTTCGCAGCCTCGAATGCCGGTTCCACCACCCGCAGCAACCGCATCGACGGACGCTTTAACAGCGTCAGCGTGGTCACTTCCTCGGCGAATTCAAACTATAATTCGCTCCAGGCTTACGCCGAACGGCACTTCGCGGACTGGTACGCGTTCAGCGTCGCTTACACGTGGTCTAAATCGATCGACGACGTATCCGACGCGCTGGGCGTTCTCGAAAACGATACTCCGAATCAGCAGGATCCGTTTAACAATCGCAACAACCGCTCGGTCTCGTCGTTCGATATCCCGCAGCGCGTGGTAATCACGCACACCTTCATTTCGAGCGCCAAGAACATGCGCGGTCCGATGCTTCGCACCGTGCTGGGCGGCTGGGAATTCAGTGGGATCTTCCAGGCTCAAAGCGGACTTCCCATCGATCTGCTAGCCGGCACCGTTGCGGGCGTCACCGATGGGTTGCTGATCGGCGGCAACGGGGCGCAGCGGCCGAATGTGGTCGGCCCGATCTCATTGCCCTTCCAGCCGAACCCCGGCTCCGGAGCGGCAAATCCAAACCTGGTGACCAATTCAGGATTGGCGCAGCCTCTGGTCGGCCAGTTCGGAACCCTGGGGCGCAACGTATTCCGGCTGAACCCGCTGATCGAGTCGGACATGATCTTCGGCCGCAGTTTCCAACTGAAGGAGCGAATGAAATTTACCGTGCAGGCGCAGGTGTTCAACGTGTTCAACAACACGACGTTCAGTCAGATGGGCGTCAGCTTGTCCGCGCCGTCGACGTTCGGTTACTACAGCGGCACCGACACGAACTCGCGGCGTATCGCCTTGACCGGAAGGCTCACCTGGTAGTTTTCTTCTTGGCGCGTGGGCTGCCGGTGGTTTTGGCAGCCCACTTTTTTACGCCAGTTGTTTCTTGATCGGCAGTTCCCGAATGCGCTTCCCAGTCGCCGCGAAGATCGCATTTGCGATCGCAGGAGCAATCGGAGGAACGCCGGGCTCGCCCACACCAGCCGGCGGAGCCGTCGACTGAATGATCTGCACGTGCGTCTCCACTGGAGCATCGTCCATGCGCGCGACCTGATAATTATTGAAATTCGACTGCACGATGCGCCCGTTCGCCGCGGTAATCTCGCCCAACATCGCCAGACCCGCGCCGAACGTCGCGGCGCCTTCAAACTGCGCCTTCACGCGATCCGGATGAACCACGAGACCGGCATCCACCACAGTATCGACACGCGGAATCCGCACTTTGCCGTTCGCGACCTCAACCTCAACGACCGTCGCCACGTAGCTCATGAAGCTGCGATGCACGGCGATACCCCAGCCGTGTCCGTTGCCCGATTTCTTCTTCGCCCAACCGGATTGATCGGCGACCGCTTCCAGAACGCGACGCGTGCGCGCCGTGTCGATCGGGTACAGATTCGGGCGGTTCTGCTGCGCCGCGGGGCGAGTTTCGATAATGCGATCCTTGCCCAGAATCTCCAGCAGATATTCGACCCGGTCGCGATTTGCCAATGCCGCCAGCTCATCGACGAATGAGTGAACCGCGAATGCGTGCGGGATATTCGCAACCGAACGCAGCCAACCGACGCGCACCATCGCCTCCGCCGCACCGTTCTCAGCGCGGAAATTCGGAATGTCGAACGGTATGTCGGTCCAGCCCATGCTGCCCAGCCCGCCGTTGCGCAACTGGTTCTGCGACAGCATCGGAGGATACGCGCTACGCCCCAGCCAAGCTGTAGGACGGCCCTTATCGTCCAGAGCAGCCTTAAGGTACATCGCCGCGCAGAAATGGAAGTAGTCGAAATGGATGTCGTCTTCACGGCTCCAGACCACCTTCACTGGCTTGCCCAATTGCTTGGATAGAATCGCCGCCTCGGCGCAGTAATCCGGCTTCGACTTTCGTCCGAATCCGCCACCGAGCAGCGTCACATTGCAAACCACATCCTGCAATTTCACTCCGACCGCGGCCGCGACCGTCTGCTGTACCGCTTGAGGATTCTGCGTCGCCGCCCACAGCTCCACTTTTCCGTCCTTATATTCGGCAACGGCAGCAGGCGGCTCCATGGGAGCATGCGCCAGATGAGGAGCGTAATAATCCGCTTCGTGGAACTTGGTGGCTTTTGCGAACTCGGCGTCCACGTCGCCAACCTGACGTTCCACTGCGCCCGGCTTCCGCGACGCCTCTTGCAGCGTCTTTCGATACGAGACTGAATCGTACTTGACGTTTTCGCCCAGATCCCAGTCGATCTTCAGCTTCTTGCGGCCTTGCATCGCCGACCAAGTATTGTTGGCGATCACGGCGACTCCACCCAGCGCCTGAAACATGTACGGCGGCTTGAACGGATCGATAGTCTTGATGTCGGAGACGCCAGCGACCGTCTTGGCTTCCGAATCGTCGACGCTCTTCACTTTTCCGCCCAGTACCGGCGAACGCTCAATCGACGCGTAGACCATTCCCGGCCTGCGCGCGTCCATGGCGAAAACGGTATGTCCCGGCCATCATGTCGTCCAGATCCGTAATCGGGATATTCTTGCCGATGTAGCGGTACTGGGACGGATCCTTGAACTTCAGATCTTCTTTCTTCGGGACAGGCTGCGTCGCGGCGGTCGAAACCAGTTCGCCGAACCCGAGCTTGCGGTTGCTTCCGGCGTGAACCACTTCGTGATTCTGCGCCTTGCACTCCGACGCCGGCACGCCCCACTTCGACGCCGCGGCGCTTTCGAGCATCATGCGCGCCGTCGCGCCGGCCTCCCGCATCGGCTGGAAGAAACTCGCGAATCGAGTTCGACCCGTCGGTGTTCTGGTCGCCGTACTTCTTATCGCCGATCGCCTGCTGGATCTTCACGCGCTTCCAGTCGGCTTCCAGTTCGTCGGCCACCACCATGGGCAGCGCGGTGCGAATGCCCGTCCCCATTTCGGAGCGGTGCGCGACGATAATCACGCGCCCGTCGGGCTCGATGCCCAGATAGACGCTGGGATGCCACGCGGCTTCATCGACCGTCTGCGCCGCTTCCAGGTCGCCGGGCAGAACGCGCGAGGCAATCACCAGCGCGCCCGCCGAAAAGATGCTTCCGAGAAATCCTCGCCGGTTGACTACGTAGATCTCGCTCATGCCTTCACCCCCGCGGCCAGTCTTGATGGCCGCCCGAATACGCTGATACGTCCCGCAGCGGCAGATGTTGCCGCGCATGGCCTCATCGATGTCGTGATCCGTCGGCTTCGGCTTATCTTTCAATAGCGCCGCCGCCTGCATGATCTGGCCGCTCTGACAGTAACCGCACTGGGGAACGTTCAGTTCCCTCCAGGCGCGCTGGATCGCGCTGTCGGCCTTCGGATTCAGACCTTCAATGGTGGTAATGCTCTTACCGGCCACATCGTTCATCGGCATCACGCAGCTTCGCGCGGCCTTTCCATCGATGTGGACGGTGCACGCGCCGCATTGCGCGATGCCACACCCGAATTTCGTTCCAGTCAGCTCCAGCATGTCCCGCAGATACCACAACAGCGGCATTGCGGGATCGCCGTCGAACTGCCGGTTAACGCCGTTAATTTTCAGTCGGATCATCGGTGATCTCCTAAAGGAAAAGCTATCCTACAAGTTACCACGGCTATTTGAGCCCCGTCGCGTGCCTGGGAGCTTTGTTTCGCCAGCCGAAATCGAGCACTCTTAGCCGTCCCCCGCCATTACCATTACGTTTTCCGGCTTCAAATCGCGATGGACGATTCTCAACCGGCGCGCCGCGGCCACGCCTTCGACCACCTGCGTCGCAATGTCGATCGCTTTGCGAACCGATTTCGGCCCGCGATCGAGCGTTTCTCCTTCCACCAGTTCAGAGACCAGATAAGCGCGTCCCTCGCCGTCGCCGACGTCGAACATGGTGACGATATTCGGATGGTTCAACGCGCCCGGCGCTTTCGGCTCTTGCTGAAAGCGCGCTCCTCACGACGGATCCGCTGCAACGTCGGACGGGAATCTTGACGGCTACGAAGCGCTGGTCACGGGCCCAGACCATGTTTGGAACTATATCGCAATCGTATCCTTTGCCACCCACGCTGGATCGTGATAGTCTTTCGGTCAGCTAATGGACCTAACGGAACCGGTCGAGTGTCCTTTCTGCTTCGAGCGCATGCAGCTTGAGGACCGCGACGGAATCCCGTGGTTGCTTTGTCCGAATGGTTGTCCTACGGAAATGGAAGCCCCAGTTCGAAAACCTGCTGAACCCGCCGAGCCTGAAGTTCAAAAGCACGCCGCCGGCGGATCCAGAGAATAATCCGCGATCGGAATCTGGAAATTCGCCGAGTTACAGACAGAAAATGGGCCCGCGCCGGGCCGCATTGGCCAGCGCCGCACCGAGCCCGACAATTGTCAATTTCAATTTACAAAACTCTGCCTCCCCCACTAAACTATTTATTCCAAAGGGGAGATGATGCTTGCATTGATCGCAAATTCGTGGCACAATAGCGGCGTAGTTGTCAGTTTTGCTGATTCAAGGCATCTTCCACATTGTCCGGTCCAGTGACACTCTCCAGTCCAACCGCTTTGTCCGATCCTGCCCCGATTCATTGTTCTGAACACTCAGAAGGAAAAAGGAAATGAAGAATATTTTTGTTGGAAATCTTAGCTTTGGCGCAACCGAGGACTCGGTTCGGGCTCTGTTTGAGCCTTACGGAGCTATTGAACGTGTGAATATCATCACGGACCGGGATACGGGACAGTCCAGAGGTTTTGGGTTCGTGGAAATGAGCGGCAATGCCGAGGCGGCACGCGCCATTCAGGAACTGGATGGCAAGGAGTTCGACGGAAGAGCGCTGAAAGTGAACGAAGCGCGTCCGAAGGAGAATCGCGGATTCGGCGGCGGCGGCGGCGGACAGCGCCGTGGAAACAATCGCTGGTAAGTCGATAATCTGAAAGAGATCGAAAGGGGCGCCGCCGGGTGCCCCTTTTCGCATTTCAGGACTCGACCGGTTGCTTCGGTGCGGTCCAGCGTGCCAGCACGTTGATCAGTTCTTCCACGATCACCGGCTTGGCGACAAAATCGTCCATGCCGGATTCCAGGCACTGCGTCCGGCTCTCGATCATCGCATGCGCGGTCATCGCGACAATCGTGACGCGTTCGTCCGCGCTCTCACGCCGCCGGATCTCGGCTGCGGCTTCGTAGCCATTCATCTCCGGCATCTGGCAATCCATGAACACCAGATCGTAAGGCAGAAGCTCGATCATCTCGACGGCTTCCCGTCCGTTAGCCGCGACGTCGGCGCGCACGCCTAGTTTTTCCAGCATGCGCGAAATCACTTTTTGATTTACAACGTTGTCTTCGGCGACCAGCACCCGAATTGGCACGTTCGCGAATCGTCCATTCAACGCCGGATTGGGATTCGCATGCCGCACGGTCGGCCGGGTCATGGTAACCGCCGGGATCCCGGCTTTATCGCGAACCTTCGACCACGACGTTCGCCAGCGTGCTCGACAAGTGCGAGTGCCGGACCGGCTTCACCAGGCAGGCATCGATGCTGGCCCCTTCCAGTTCGCGCAATTCCCTCCAATGGCCCACGGAAGTCAGCATCACCACGGCGGTGCCTTCCAGTTCCGGGTCGGCCTTAATCGCGGCCGCCAGCGCCGCCCCGTCCATACCCGGCATGTTGTAATCCGCGATCACGATCTGGTACGGGTCGCCGCTTCGCTTGGCCGACCGAATCGCGTCCAGCGCGTCTTCTCCGCACGAATAGCTGCCGTTGCGCATTCCCAGGCTGGAGATTTGCTCGTGGACCACGCGCCGGTTCACTTCGTTGTCATCCACGATCAACACGCGCAAGCCTTTCAGCTCGGTCATCGGCACCGGAGCAGCGCCCGGCTGCCCGTCGAACTGAAGCGGCATCGTGAACCAGAACTTCGAGCCCACGTCCACCACGCTCTCCACGTGAACGGTGCCGCCCATCAGCTCGATCAGTTGTTTCGAAATAGCCAGTCCCAAGCCGGTGCCGCCGTATTTGCGCGGTCGTCGAAGTGTCTGCCTGGGTGAACTTCTGAAACAGGCATTCGATTTTTTCCTGCGGAATCCCGACTCCCGGTATCGGCCACCGAGATCCGCATCACCGCCATCTGCTTATCCTGCCACTCGTAATCGACGCCGATCAGAACGTGGCCGGTGATGCGTGAACTTCACTGCGTTGCCCACCAGGTTGGTCACCACCTGCCGGATGCGGCCCGCGTCCCCCAGAAAGCGGAACGGAACCGTGCGGCGGATACTGCAAGACCAGATCGATGTTCTTGTCTTCGGCCCTCGGCGCCAGCATTTCCGCAACTTCTTCCACCACCAGGCGCAGATCGAACGGGAATGTTTCGATCGCCAGCTTCCCGGCCTCGATCTTCGAGAAATCCAGGATGTCGTTGATTACGGCCAGCAGCGCTTCGCCCGAAGTCCGCACCGTGTCGGCGTATTCGCGCTGCTCCATGGTCAGATCCGTGTCGAGCAGCAGACCCGTCATGCCGATCACGCCATTCATCGGCGTCCGGATCTCGTGGCTCATGTTGGCGAGAAAATCGCTCTTCGCCTGGCTGGCGGCTTCCGCTTGGCGTTGCGCCACTCGCAGGCGGCGGGTCAGCCAGAACGTCATCACCAGCAGCGGTAGCAGCACGGCAAACGCGCCCAACAGAAGGAAAGAATAGAAGCGCGCGCGCCCGTACTGGAAAATCGTGCTGGCCGCAGTCCCGATGCTGGTATGCCAACGGAAATCGATCCCGGCGAGACTCCCGTCGGTGGCCATTTGTCCAATCTCTTCGCGTAGAAGGTCCGCCGCGGCGCGCGCCTCGCGGCGCTGTTTGTTAGCCCCGATGCCAAACCAGAAAGTAGCGTCATCCAGGGGAATCGCGTGCAGTTCCCGGCTGGGGCATCCCGCCGATTGCGATTCGAGCAGCGAACTCTGCGCCACCAGCCCCACCTCCACCGTTCCGGTGCAAACGGCCGCGATGACCCCCGCCGTGGTGGGCTCGCTCACTACGTCGGCGCTCGACAGACGCGTGCGGGCAATCCGGCCATCCAGAGTAATCCTCGAAACCCCCAAAGTTTTTCCGGCCACGTCTTCCGGCTTTTTTAAGGGCAGGGCGTCAGTAAATAGCAGAACGTAGGTCATTTTTGCCCACGGCCCGCTGATGTACATGAACGACCGGCGTTCCGGCAGATCCCCGACCATTGGCCACAGGTCGATGGCGCCCGATGACAGCGCCTTCTCGGGTCCCTCGGGTGAATACCGCCATTCGAGCGGAATATTCCTTCGACGTGCTGCTCCCTTCAGAACATCCACGGTCGGACCCGTGGGTTTCCCGTTAGCATCCGGAAAATGGTACGGGGGCGAATTCTGGAACCCTACGATTAGCGGCCGACTCGCGGATTGAGGCGTCCAAAAATACGTCGCCAGCGCGTAGCAAGTGGCGATGCAGCCGATTCCCGCAACCACCGCTGACCTATGGACTTTTAACCATTTCGTCATCAGGCGTACTGCGGCGGATCGCTCCTGCATAAGGATACCCGTAAGTTATCGGCAGTTGCGAGAAAGTTAACTAGGGCAATGATTAAGGGGCTCGGATAGCACTCACCACTCTTCGGTACTATCGAATTTGCCGCCGCGCGCCCGGATCCGCTTTATTCTGGCGCCGGCCGCAGTCGTGTCCAGTTAGCAGGTTTTTGTTGTGATTTAACGCGCCGTTATCCCTCTATTGCCGGGCAGTATTACGGTCGATTGAGACCTTATAGGGGAAGCGCAAAAGGAGGTCAGATGGGTCTGCCACGATTCGCCGCAAGCTTCTTGGCGCTGGCTTTGCCAGGCATTTCCGGCGACATCTCCGGCCACACCCTGGTCACCAAGCACCTCACCAAGAAAGCGCTCCCGCCGGCAGTTTACGATCTTCGAGGGACGATCGCGCAGGCCGCCATTCAGGATCCAGATCCGGTAAACGAGTTCGACCGGATGATAGTTATTCTGGAGGGCGGCAAATCCCCTTCCAACCCTCCTCAGACCGCCGTAATCGAGCAGCGCAACGGCCGTTTCGAGCCTGACATCGTGGTGATTCCGGTTGGTTCGACTGTGCAATTTCCCAACGAGGATCCGATTTTTCACAATGTATTTTCCTTGTCTCGTGCGCAGTCATTTGACCTCGGTTTCTTTCCGAAAGGGCAAAGCCGAGCGGTGAAATTCACGCGTGAAGGGATCGTACAGGTCTACTGCCACATCCACGCAAATATGTACGCGGCGATTGTGGTCACTGCCAGCCCATGGTATGGCAAGCCCGCCGCCGATGGAAGTTTTTCGTGGAGCAACATTCCCGCCGGTCATTACCGCGTGATGGTGTGGCACAAGATTGCGGGGACCTTTCAAACCGAAGTGGATGTGCCGGAAAGCGGCAGGGCGGAGGTGACCGTCCGCGTTCCTGTCGACACGGGGCAGCGCCCGTGATTAAATCCGCATCGCTGACCATCAGGGCGTTCCTCTTTTCATTTCTTCCCGTTTGCGTGGTGCTGGCCGCGAGTTTTTCGGCGATCAATGCGATGGTCGAGCAACGCGTAAAGGATGGATTGAAGAAATCCCTGCGTCAGTCCGAGGAGCTGATTGTCGGGGCCAACGAAGAATCGTCACGGCGGATCAACCAGTTCGTCGGCGTTCTGGCGGAAAGCGCGGGACTGAAAGCAGCCGTCGGTCTGCTGCGCGAAGCCGAATCGAATCCGCGAAGCGCCGCCGAAGTGCGCCGCACCATCGAAGCGCAGCTACGCGAGATGCGCGGCTTGATTGGGGACGATCTGTTGGCGGTCACGGATTCGAAGGGCCGCGTGGTCGCCACGGCCGGTGCGGCCGCGCCTGCCGGGGGACTGCCGGAGATTTCCGGCCAGCCCACTTTGCTTGATGCCGGCGGCCAGCTTTACGAGCTTTCCACCACCCCTATCGCAATCGACGGCGCCGAGATCGGACGGCTGCTCATCGGCCGCAAATTCGACCTGCTTCGTTATCATCTTGGCGGTGACGCAGTGTTGCTGCGCGACGGACACGTGCTCAGCGCGACCCTGCCGAACAGCGCATGGGCGTCATTCGAGCAACAAATCGCGAAGCGCTGCCGCGAATTCGATTCCGAATGCGAGATCGATCCCGGTGGCGACACGCAGCTGGTTCTCCCTGTGCATGAAGGCAGCTTGGGACCCGGCTACCGTCTTCTCGCGGTGCGTTCCTTGGACGCCGCGGTTCGGGACTTCACGGCGGGATGGCTCGGCATCCTGGTCAAGATCGGTACGGCCGGCGTAATCATGGCGCTGCTGTTCACTATCGTCACCTCGCGTTCTGTTTCCAAACCGCTGCGCGAGTTCATCGCCCAGTTGCAGCGTGGGGAACGCACCAACCAGTTTCCCGAGCAGATCGGCACCGGTGAAGCCGCCGGCGAGTTGCGCCTGCTGGCGGATACCTTCAATCGCGTCGCGGCGGCCGAGCGACGTTCGCGCGCCGAACTCGAACAAGCTAAGGAATCCGCCGAGGCGGCCAACAAGGCCAAGAGCGAGTTCATGGCCAATATCAGCCATGAACTCCGCACTCCGATGAACGGCATCATCGGATTGACGGAAGTTCTGTTGCTGACCACGCTCGATGAAGAACAGCGCGATTACGCCGCCACCGTTCGCAGCTCGGCCGATTCCCTGATGTTTCTCCTCAACGAGATTCTCGACTTTGCGCGGCTCGATTCTGGAAAAATGGTCCTGAGCCCGGCTCCGTTCGACCTGTGCGCCACCCTCAAGGACGTGCTCGCGCTGCTTTCAACGCAGGCATCCGCCAAAGGTCTCCGTCTGTCCACGTATTTTGACGCAGGCGCACCGGAGCGGCTGATCGGCGACGAAGGACGCATCCGCCAGGTCGCGACGAATCTGATTGGCAACGCCATCAAGTTCACCGAGCGCGGGCGCGTTGAGGTTCGCGTCGAATGCCGTGGACGCTCGGAAGACGGAGCGGCACTGCGCCTATCGGTCATCGATACCGGAATCGGAATTCCCGCTCAGAAAGCTCGACGCGATTTTCGAAAAATTCACCCAGGCCGATGGATCCATGACGCGGCGCTTCGGTGGAACCGGCCTTGGGCTCACCATCGCGAAGCAATTGGTGGAGATGATGGGCGGAACCATCGCCGTCGAAAGCCGCGAAGGACAAGGGTCGACTTTCCGTGTTGCTCTGACTCTTCCAGTCGAAGAGACCAATTCCGATATTGAAATCAGCGGCGTGAAGGCGGGCATATGTTGACCCGATGGATTCTTCTCGGCGCCGTCTCCGCTGCTGTCATAGCCGGCCAGGACGCAGAGTCAGGCATCAGCATTCCCATGACGTTGAGCGCGGGCGGCATGTATACGCAGCGTCTCCAATTGGAAGGTCCGGGTTCGCCCTACACTGGCGGATTCCGTGCCGTACTGCGTCCCACCATCCAGTTGGGATCGCACTGGTTCGTCTACAGCGCACTTCAGATCCGTCTGGCGCCGTATTTCTACTACGACGCCTTCGATCCCGATCACGACATTTACACCGATGTGCTTCAAGCCTTCATTGGTTATTCGCTGCGTCGAGGAAACGCTGCGATGGTGATCAAGGCCGGCCGTCTGTCTTCTGCGTTCGGCGCATTTCCGATCGCGCTATGATGACGCCGAAAATCCACTTCTCGACCAACCGCTCGGCTACATCACCGAAATTCCTCTTCGCGCCGATCAGATTCCGTGTGGGACCGCTGATTTCGTTCACAGTACTACGGATACGTCTGGAATGCATGTGGCGGCTCGCCCGGAGGCGGACCTGGATTAGTTCCGGTCACGCTCTACAGCCTGCCCGGTATCGAAATGGATCTGTCCGCGGCTCGATTCGACGGTCGCCTCCAAGTGACCAGCGGTTCCCCCGCAAGTCCACAGAGCTTGAGCTCCGCGGGAACCTACGCGCAGTGGACCGCGGGGGCGGGTTACACAATTCGCCAAGGTTTTCGCGTCGGCGTCTCGGGATTTCGCGGCCCCTACCTGGACGATAGTCTGACGCCGCTGCTGCCCGCCGGGACCACGGTCCGCAGCTTCCCGGCCAGTGGGTTCGGCACGGACGCGCAGTGGGCTCGCGGACGCTGGAGCGTCAATGGCGAGTTCCAACGGTTCTGGTTCGACTCTCCGAATTTTACGGTCGCGCCGTCTATGACCTCCGGTTACGCCGAAAACGAAACGCGTGCTCACGCCTCGCCTCTATCTTGCGATGCGCGCCGGCTGGCTACACAGCGGTAGCGTCGTGGACAAATCCGGGGTATCCGCGAACCAGTTTTCGCCGACGCTGCAATCCTACGAATTCGGAGCCGGCAGTTGGCTTGGGCGCAACGAACTGCTGAAGGCAAGCTACGAAATCCTGCATGCCGAAGGAAGCAGCGGAACGCGCGACAACGTGTTCGGACTTCAATTCGTCGTCAAAGTGAATTCGCTCGGCTGGGCGTTTCGCTAAACTTGCAACGCGGCTTCCGGCGTTCGAATCGCGTCGATGGATTCGCCGGCCAGGACTTTTTCCCACAGCTCGACGTTCTTTTCGATGTTGCGGTGCTCCAGGACCCATTCGCGCTGCTCACGCCACACCGGCTCGCGGTCGATATTGAGCGCCCATTCGAGCTTCTGTTTCCAGGCCTCGCGCGTATTCTTTGCCGTGGTAGGAACTTCCGCCGAGTAAGGCAGCACGTGCGATGCGATCGTAATCGCGCCGGTCATCGCGTATTCGTAGTATTTGATACAGCTTTTATGCCGGTTGAACAGTTCGTCGGTCAGCGGCGCGATGCCGATATCCAGCTTCAGATCGTGGACCTTGGCCGAATGCTTTTCCAGATAGACCATCGGATGAAACTCATACCGCACTCCGTTCAGCTTCTCCATGAATCGCTTGATCGGCTTTCCCATCGGGGTCTCAAAGAACTTATTTCCCCAGCGCACGCGCAGAAAATCGTATAGCTCCTGCAAGGTCGATTCGGCACAAATGCCTTGCATGACCCACAGAAATGGATATTTCTTCTGCAATTCGCGAATCGCATCCAGCGCGACAGCCAAGTCGTCGAAATGAGTGGGACTTCCCGTCCAGCCGATGCGCACTTCGCCGTTCTGCCTGGGAGACAGAGCGGGCCATTCTTCGGGATCGACGCTGTTGGGAATCACCGCCACGTTCCGGTTCCATTGCCGCAAGTGGCCCGCCAGCGTTTCGGTGGTCGTCGTGACCAAGTCCGCCGCTTCCAGCAGAAACTCGTATAACGGAATGCGATCCTGAAGCGACTTGAAATTGAGATTCCCGCGCGGAACCAGGTCCAGCGCGTCGTCGGTATCGTACACGACGCGAATCGAGTTTCGCTTGCACCAGTCGACCAATTTGACCGCTTCGCCAAAATGCGCGCGATAGAACACCATGACGTCTGGCGCTTCGTACGATTCCGATGTTTCCGCGAAAATCTGAACCTTGTGCCCCGCTGCGCGCAGATATTTCGCCGGAATCGCGCTGCGCCATTTGTAGCAGCCGCTGTTGGTTTCCGTCAGCATGAAGATGTTCATACCTGCCTGCCTTCCGATTGCGACCAGCGCGAAATGTACGCTTCCGCGGCGTTGTCTTCGATCTCGCGGTCGCTCAAGTAGACCCACCCTTTGAAGCGCTTCTCCTTCAGTTTCTCCAGCACGCGAAAATCCTTGCGAGCCTTCAGGAGCTGTTTCCTTTGCTCCGCGATCTCCTTGTCCACCTGCGCCCGCGCCGCGCGCAGGCTCCCGTGCTCAGCTCCTCACGCGGACCTGATACGCCGCCAGCGCTTGTAAATCCGATCCGCCGATGGCGGGCAGCTTCAACAATTCCATCTCAGCCTTCAACTCCGCCGCGATCAGTGCGTTCTCCCGATGAACCAGCGCCGCCATCTTGTGTTGCAGCGCCGCGAGTTTTTCCTCTTCGGTTCGCATCCGGAGCGCGCGCCACTCGAGAACCCGTTGCAGCGGGAATCGAAACGTCTTCACAATTGCTTCGCCAGCGAGAACAACCCGGCCCGCGTCTCATCCACGGGCGAATACGTATCCGGCGTCTGTCGCAAATAGTCGATTATCTGCGGGCGCACGCGAATACTCTGGTCGAGCTTCGGATTCACGCCCTGTACATGCGCCCCCAGTTGAATCAGATCGGCCGAGTGCTGGTACAACGCTAGAGCCTCGCGCAGTTTCTGCGATGCCTGCATCTCTTCCGGCGTCGTGACCTTATTCGCCAAGCGGCTGACCGAATTGAGGATGTCGATCGCCGGGTAATGCCCCGCCGAGGCCAGCTCCCGCGACAGAATCAAATGTCCGTCCAGGATGCCGCGGGCCGCATCGCAAATCGGTTCGTTGAAGTCGTCGCCTTCCACCAAAACCGTGAAAAATCCGGTGATCGATCCGGTCGGAAAATTTCCCGCCCGCTCGAAAATCTTCGGCAGCAGCGTGAATACCGACGGCGTGTAACCTTTTTGGCTCGGAGGCTCGCCCGCCGCCAGACCGATCTCGCGCTGTGCCATAGCCAGCCGCGTCACCGAATCCATCACCAGCAGCACATCCGCGCCCTGATCCCGAAAATATTCAGCCGCGGCCAGCGCGACGAAAGCCGCGCGAATCCGCAGCGGCGCCGGCCGGTCCGACGTGGCGACCACCACCACCGACCGCTTCATTCCCGTCCGGTCCCAGTTCCTGCTCCAGAAACGCCTTCACTTCGCGATTGCGCTCCCCGATCAGCGCGACCACGCTCACCTGCGTCGAATTCTTCCGCGACATCGCGCCGAGCAACGTGCTTTTCCCGACCCCGCTTCCGCCAAACAGCCCGATTCTCTGCCCTTTGCCGCACGTCAGCAGGCTGTCGATCGAGCGGATGCCCGTCACCATCCGTTCGGTGATGTGCCGCCTCTGCAAAGGATTCGGCGGCGCGCAATACAAGGGATACGAAGCGGCGGCTTCAATCGGAGGCCCGCCGTCCATCGGCTGTCCGAAGCCGTCCAGCACGCGCCCCAGCAATCCCGGACCAACGCCGAGTCGAGCATCTTGAACCCGCGCAGTGACGCTTGCTGCCCAGCTGCAATCCTTCGGGCTCATCGAGCGGCATCGCGAGCACGCGGCCGTTTCGAAACCCGATCACCTGCGTCCGGATCTTGCGCCCGTCGCCCGTCGACACTTCGCAAAAATCTCCAATTGCCACCGCCGGTCCGTGCGATTCGATCAGCAGCCCCACCGTCGCCGTCACTTCGCCGCGCCAGGGAAGCAGTTCTATCTGATCCAGGTCCCGAATGTAGCGGTCTAGCGATATGAGATCTTCGTTTTCCGTTCCCATGGCCGTCGTCATCGCTGGAGCCGGTCCGCAAACCCGCGCTCGATCTCCCGAAGCTGCGTTTCGATCGACGCATCGATCGTGCCGTGCTGTGTTTCAAGCAGGACATCGCCAGGTTGTAAGGACCCGTCCGGAATCAGCTCCATCTTGCTCGATGTCGGCGACGCGCTCGAGCGCCGCACGAATCGCGGCTTCCTGCTCCGGATGTACCCGGATCCGGCACGCGTCGCGCGATTGTAATTTCTCCAACGCAACCTTGATCAACCCTTCAATCGACTCCGGATCCAGCGTCAATTCCCGATGCAGTACGCGCCGCGCGACCGCAATCGATAGTTTAAGCAAGTCTTTCTCTGCGTCCCGCCGGATACGCGACCGTAGCGACCCAAGTTCCGCCAGGCTGCGGCTTAACCGCTCGATCACCGGACCGATCTCAGCAGCGGCCTGATTCTTCCCCACCGCCTGGCCTTCGGCGAACCCACGTTGATACGCTTCCCGCTCGATTCGTTCGACATCGACCCCAACGGGTCCCTCGGTTTTTTTCGGTTCCGGCGCGCGGTGCCGCGGTGGCGTGGGAGGAGGCGGGCTGGTGTCGCGCCACCAGATCGGCTTGACTCCGCTCTGCTCCCGCGCGTGGAGGACTCTAGATGTACTGTTCATCTCCGCCGCCACCGCCTCCCTTCTGGCGGCTGATGATGCCTTCGCCTTGCAGCTGGCGGACCACCGCGATGATCTGCTGCTGCGCCGCTTCCACTTCGCGGATCTTGATCGGACCCATGGCCTCCATGTCTTCGAGCAGCATGGCGGCGCCGCGCGGCGACATCCCTTGCAGCAGGTGACGCCGCATCTCTTCGCTCGCGCCCTTTAGCGCGACAGTGAGCTGTCTGCGATCCGCGCGGCCCAGGATTTCCTTGATTCCATTGGAATCGATCGACAACAGATCCTCGAACACGAACATCTTCTGGCGGATTTCCTCCACCAGTTCCGCGTTTAGCTCGCTCACCTGCGCCAGAATTTCCTCGCTCAACGTGGAATCGAGCTGATTGAAAATTTCCGCCACCGCACGCGCTCCACCCGACGGCTCGCGTTGGATTTCTCCGGTCGCTTGCAGCTTCTTTCCGATCACAGCCGATATCTTCCGGATCACCGCAGGCGAAATCTGATCCAGACGCGCAATCCGCAGCGTGACGTCGGACGCGCAATTCCTGATCCATCGACGCCGAGCACCGCGGCCGCTTGCGCCGGACTCAGCCGCGACAGAATCAGTGCCACTGTTTGGGGATGTTCGCTGCGCACAAACCGCGCGAGTTGCTGCGGATCGACGCGCGCCAGTTCGTGGTTCGCGGCTTCTTTATCCTGCTTCGGCAGCCGGTCCAGATGTTTCTTGCTTCCCTCCGGTCCAAAAGCGCTGGTCAGGATTCGCCGCGCGTAATTAAGCCCGCCATGGCCCACGTGCAGCGCGGCCTGCGTCGCCGCTCGAAACTCATCCAGAACCGCTTCGGCCTGCTCCGTCGACACAGGAGGCAGAGTGGCGATCGCCGCCGTCACAGCTTGCACTTCGTCGTCGCTCAGATGCTTCAGCATCTCTGCCGACGCCTGATCGCCCAGCGCGACCAGAAGAATCGCGGCCTTCTGCAGTCCGGTCAGCGCCGGCGCCATCCCAGCCGTAGCCATCCGCTACGCCCTCTCTTCCTTCAGCCAGCCGCGCAGAACGCCGGCGTAGGCTTCGGCGTCTTTTTGCGCCGAGGATCGCAATTGATTCGTCAGAGCTTCAATTCTGGCCGGGACCCAGCGGTATGCCGCCGGTCGCTTGCGGGGCCGCCCACGTTTCGGCTTCGTTGCCTCCCGCGGTTCGCTGCAAGCCGGATTCGGGCGTTCCCTGGGGAAGCGCTTGTGGCATGCGGACCTCCACTGAATTTCGCGGCGTACCCTTCATCATTTTGCGAACCACAAAGAAGACACCGCGCGATCACCACCGCGAAGATCGCCGCGAGTGCCGCCATCATCTTTGGATCGCTCTTCAACTGCTCCATCGGCGAAAGCTTCTTCGGCGCGACCGGAACCGGCGCCGAGTTCGGAGGATCCAGATTCAGCGTCGACTCGAACGGCAGGCTCTCGACAATCAACTGATCGCCGCGATCCGCCTTGAAACCCGAAGCCGCCACCGCGAGATCGTGAATCACTTTGATCCGTTCCGGTGTCGGCGGAACCAGAACGCGCTTCTGATTCGCGCCGCTACCCTCCCAACGCACATCCTGGTCGATCAGTACCGAGATCGACAGGCGCTTGATCGCCCCCTGCGGCAGTACGGTCCGCTTCACCGTGTGCGCGGTCTGATAATTGACGCTCTCCGTTTTTCGCGATGTTCCGCCGCCGGTGGTCGCAGGCGCGCGCAGCCGCATCGGGAAGATTCGACGCCGTACCCGGAATCCCTCCCGCCGCGTGCGTCGGAGAAGAAACATCCTCGGTTTTTTGCGAGCTGACCATCACCGAATGCGTCGGATCGAAGCTTTCTTCGCTCTGCTCGCCGCTGTTCATGTCGCATTCGGCCGAAACCGCGGTTCGAAATCGCCCGGCTCCCACTACCGGTTCGAGTGTCGAATCCAGTTTGGCGGCCAGATCCTGCTCGATCTTGTGCTGATACTCCAGCGCCGCATCCGACGATTCGTCGCCGTTGTGTCCGATCCTCTTAGGACGATTCAACAAATTGCCGCGCATGTCCAGGACCGAAACGTTCTCCGGACCCAGTCCTTCCACAGCGCTTGCCACCAGGTTCGTGATCGCCGGCATGGCGGTCTCGGGCAGCGTCGCGCCAGACCGGATTTTCACCAGCACGCTGGCCTTCGCCGGCTGGCGTCCTTCCAGAAATACGGATTCCTGGGGAAGCGAGATATGAACCCGCGCCTGTTCCACTTCCGCCACCGACATGATGGAGCGTTCCAGTTCGCCTTCGAGCGCGCGCCGATAGTTGACGTGCTCGGCGAAATCCGTCATACCGAAGTTGGTCTTATCGAAAATCTCGAATCCGATGCGTCCGCTCTTGGGCACGCCGGCGCCGGCCATTTCCAGGCGCAGCTCAGCCACTTTCTCTTCGGGAACCGATATGGTGGTGCCGTTGTTCGAAATCCGGTATGGAGTGCCGGATTCCTTCAGCTTCTGAACCACCACCGAAGCGTCTTCCGGAGCCAAAGCGATTATAAAGCGGCCGGAAATTTGCCTCTCGCTGCCAGTTCGCAAAGCTCGTAAATGCCCGCCGCCGCCAGCACCACCGCAATGGCGATGGTCCAGCGCTGCCGCACCGAAAGCGAAGCCAGCAAACGTTTGATCTGATCCATGGGCGTGTTCGGTTCTCCCGCTACATCGGCATCCGCATGACTTCCTGATACGCGGAGACCACCTTATTTCGGACCTGCAGGAACATCTGAAATTCCAGCTCAGCGCGTTGCGACGCGAGAATGGTCGAGTGCAGATCCTCGCCTTCGCCCGAAAGAAATTTCGACACCATCTGGTCGGCGCTGCTGCGCGCGCTCTCCACACCCTGAATCGCGCTGCCCAAAACATCCTTGAACGAAATTCCGCCGCTCCCGGTTGCCTCGCTGGTGGACCCCATTTCTGGGACGGCGATGGGCGCGATTGGACTAATGTCTGGCCATCTTCATCGACATGGCTTATTTGAACAGTTCGAGCGATTTCTGGATCATGTCCTTCACCGCGGAAACCGCCGAGACGTTGGCCTGGTAGTTCGCTGGACGCACCCATCAGGTCCACCATGTCCTCCGCCGGATTCATGTTCGGGAAAGCGACGTAGCCGTCTTTATCAGCGTCCGGATGGCCCGGCATATAGCGCTTTATCGGGTCGCGCGTATCCGTCATCACCTGCGAAACGCGCACGCCCACCCCACCCTGGTTCATTTCGCTTTCGAACAGCGAGGAAAACTGAGATGCCGAAGGATCTGACTCAAACACCGCATCCTTGCGCCGGTACGGACCGCCTTCCGGCGTTCGTGTGGTTTCAGCGTTCGCGAGATTCTCCACCAGCAGTTCCGTGCGCTGCCTTTGCGCGGACATTCCCGACGCGCTGACAGACAATGCCGAGAGGAGACTCATGCGCCCTTACCGTCCTGAATCGCGGATCGCACCGAGGCAAGCTCCGAACGCGCGAAGCTGGACGCGATCGAGAATCGCAGAGCATTTTCGGCCAGCAGCCGCGCCTCGCGGTCCAGATTCACGTTGTTGCCGTCCGCCTTGACCGGAAGACCCTCCGCTTCGATCACCGACGGAGTCTGCCCTCCCGGCGGATTCTCATACGCCGCGTTTTCGAACTCAGCGCGAAAGTCGATGTCCTGGGTCTTGTATCCGGGCGTGTCGGCGTTGGCGATGTTGGACGCCACCAGCTTCTGGCGGGCGCTCAACAGAGTCATGTAATGATCGAAATTTTGGGCGACACCCTCGAACACGATGCCCGGTGGAATGCAACTTGTGTGCCAAGGCTAACTCACTCATTTCAGGGATAGAAGGCCGGAAGGGCGTCGCAAATCGAACGGTAATCGTCCAATCTCCGCCACTTTGGGGGCGCGTTACCCTTCGAATTCGACCAGCGCCAGCCGTCGCGAGGTCGCGGGCACATAAGCGCCGTGGCGCGTAAGCCGAGCCAGTCTGCTCTGCGCATGCGCGCGCCGAACGAGGATCGTCTGCCGCGCCCATTCGAGTAACGATGTGATCTCTTTGGCGATCACCTGCCGCTCCGCAGCCGAGGCGGCCTGCCAGTACGATTCTACGTCGCGCCGCAGCTCATCCAAAGCTGCTTCGGTTTGGCTGGCGGGAGCACCGGCGTTGATCGCGGCGCGGAATTTATCCTTGGCTCTGGATGGCATCTTGGGTCGCTGTGAATAAGACCGGTGAAATAAGTAACTTGAGATTCCAGCAGCGCGATTTGGGCGTCCGCCGCCGTCATCTGCGCAGTCAGCGTATTCTGCATGGTCGTGATGCGATTCTGCGTGTCCGTAATTTCCTGACTATCGGAATTGATCTGCTGATTCAGGGAATTGTTAGTCTGCGCAAAAATTCCGTTGATCGGATCTTCCAGCCCCGTCAGGACGCTGCTCGCGGTGCCCAGAAATCCGGTCCCGGGCGCGGATGCGGAACCGGCGCTGCCCAGAAACGCGGCCACATCGTTCGGATCCGTCGCGGAAATGCTGTCGAACTGCGACTGGTTAAACTCCAGTTGCCCGTCCGAGTTGAACGTCAAGCCGAGGGATGTCAGGTTCTGCACGTTGCCGCTGCCAGTCGTGTAGTTCAGAATGCCTCGCAGCGATTGCTCCAGATCGAACACGATACTCTGGCCCGTCAGCGCCCCGCCCGCGGTTCCGTGATTGTTGCCCAGCTCCGTGACCGCGGCGTTGTAAGCCGTCGCGAACGCGGACAAAGCGTTCGATGTCGCGGTCGAATCCGGCGACACCGACACCGTGGTATCGCCGGCCTTCAGCAGGTCCACGGTGACGCCCGGTGCGATCGTCACCGTGCTGCTGTTGGAGGAGATGGGAGTGGGCGTAGGCTGCCCATCCACTTGATATTGCGCGTCGACGCCCGTGGTGAGCGTGGTCAACAAACTATTATTCGTGCCGTCGCTGAGCTGAATCGCGACGTTGCCCAGCGCTGTACTCTGCAGAGACAGCCGGTAATCCGGCGACGATGGCCCTCCGATGTTGACGATGGTCGCGTTCACCGCCGCGCCCGATTGGTTGATTGCCTGCGCCAGCGCATTCAGAGTATTCGAAGTCGGCGATGACCGTGTAATTCGTCCCGTTAACGCTCAGCGTATAGCTTGCGGATGTGCTGATCGAGCTTGAAGAAGGGTCGGTAACAGTCAGGAGGCCGGCGTTGCTCAAAGTCGTCGTTTGCGATCCCGGCGCTGATCACGTTCAAATCGTACGTGCCCGCAGTAACCGCCGCACTCGAATCGAGGGAAACCGACGCCACCGTGTTATCCGCCGACCGAAGCCGCAAAGGAGTTCCCGCCGCTGGCCGTGGCCAGGTTCTGGATCGCGGTCTGAATCGCTGTAAAATCGCTTTGCAATGTGCTGACTTCACTGGTCTGGCCCTGCAATGTGCCGAGGTTGGTTTGCAGCTCTGTGAGCGGAATCGACGCAATCGTAACGGCGTGAGTGATGGCTTGCTGCAAGTCGGCGGCGTACTGGCTGGTGCCGTTAAACGTGGATGTGCTGGGCAAGAGCGACGAAACTGCGCTGGAAGTGGTTCCCATTCAATCCCCCAAAAGCTCTCAATAAAACGAGTTGGGCCGGTCCCGTTTAGAAGGATCGGCCCATTTCTCGAAAGACGTTAGCTTTCTAACGCCTGCCTTGCGATTAAGCGAGCAGCTTCAACAGCGCTTGCGGCTCGGCGTTCGCCTGCGCCAGCGCGGCCACGCCGGACTGCTGCAGCACCTGGGACTGCGTCAGCGCCGCGGCTTCCTGCGCGACGTTCGCGTCGCGGATATTCGATTCCGCCGCCGATTGGTTGGTGATCTGCGAGTTGGCCGAGACCGATCGCGTAGGTCAGGTCGTTTTCGCCGTCGCCGACCGCGCCCTGCACCGCGCCCAGATTCTGAATCGCGGTGGTGATGTCGGTAAACGCAGTCAGCGCGTGCGGGATGGTGTCGATCGCATCGGTCGAGATGCCCAGTCCGCTCGAGTCCACGATGTTGCCGGAACCGCTCAGGTTGATCGAAACCGCCGAGTCGGTCTGGTTGTCGCCGCCGCCGATGAACACGGAGATCGAAGCGTTGTAGACGCCGCCCGTGCCGCCGCCGCTGGCCAGGCCGATGTTCGCCGCCTGCCGGTTAATTTCGCCCAGCAGCGTCTGGAATTCGTTGTTCAGCGTGGTTCTTCCCGCTGTGCCGCCGGAGAACGTGCCGGAAGCCGACTGCGTCGCCAGCTGCTGGAGCTGATCGAGAATGTTGGAAATATTGTTGAGACCGCCGTCGATCGTCTGCAAGATCGCCGTGCCGTCGTTAGCGTTGCGCACACCCTGTTGCAGCTCGGTCACGTTGGCGCGGTACCCGTTCGCGATCGCGAGGCCCGCCGCATCGTCGCCGGAACTGTTGATGCGGAAACCGGAGGTCAACTGGGTAATGGCGTTGTCCAGGGAGTTCGTGTTCACTGCGAGGTTCTGCTGAGCCACCAGTGACGTAACGTTAGTTTGAAACGAAAGAGACATGCTTCACATCCTTCTCACTTTTGATTTGCGGCATCACGCCGTACCGGCTGACTCATTTGTTTCTCAGCGGCGCTATTCATTTCGATGACGCGCGAATTAATTTCAGTTTTTTTTGAGCGCCTCGCAAATTCGGTACGCCCCTGCCGCCCGGTTCCAGGCTCGTTCAAATTAGTCCTTAAATTGATTGCACACTCGCCGCGCTTTCATCGATATGTCTTTCGCACATGGAAACCGCTATGAATACTTTGAGTGTGCTCCGGACATTGCGCGAGATTGCTGCTGGCCGCGTGGAATAGCGCCGACCTCTCCCGGCTGCGGTCCGCCCTGGACCTCGCGCGAAGGCGTCCAGTCCGCACGCCTGGCCTACGCCGAGCAGGAACGCATGGAGCTGCTGCAGGAAATCGCCGCGATGATCCGCTACTGGATGGACAGTCCGAAATCCGGCGAGGATCTGAAAGCGTCTCTCGATCTTCTTCGCCACCTGGCCCAAAACCCGCGGGTTCCGAGCCCCTTCTTTATTAAGGAAGCTCTTCTACCTGAAATGCACGCTTACGCCCGGAACTGACGATGTGGCCGGTGATCGGCACGCTGCCGTTCACCAGCGCCTGAAGCTGTTTCCCCAACGGATAATCGAACTTCACCACCTGTCCAGTCTTCAATGCGGTCAGATCGCTGAACGCCATTGTGGGACCTTCCAGCGTTACTTCCAGATGGACCGCCGCATCCTCCAGCAACTCCAGATTTCGCTGAATTTCCTCCATCGCTGGACGTTCGTCCGTCGATTCTGGAATCTCCTGCGGCGCGCGGCAATTCAAAAAATGCTTGTGGAGCCGCGATCTCCATCGCTTCCCGTCTGCTCTTCGAGCGCCAGCGTGAATCCGATGCGCATCATCGGTCAGCGCCGCGTCCGCATTCGGCAGCCGCGCCGGATCGCTCTCCAGCGATTCCACCTTGAAATCGACTTCGTGGAACACCTGCCACGCCTCGCCCAGCGCACGTGCGATCACGCGCACTACTTCTTCGAGCAAACTCCATTCGATTTCGGTCGGCTCCCGATTTTCGACTTTGCTGTGCCCGCCTTTGCCGCCCAGCAACAACTCCAGCAGCCCGAATGCGGCTGCGCAATCCAGATACAGAATGATTCGCTCCTGCCGTGGGATGAAGTTGCATCCGGATCAGGCACGCCGGCCCCCGCAGCGATTTTTGATAATCGCCCGCCGTTACCAACGACATTTCGCCCAGCTCCGCGCGAATTTCGGCTTGCAGCAGCCCGGACAGCGCCGTTCGCCAAGCCACGCGCAAAGTTTTCGTGCGCGCCTTTGATCGCCCGGAACTCCCGGTTCGCCGGATCGCGGCGCCCCAGTTCCAGCGTCGACGCTTTATAGGCCTGGTTCATCCCTGTCATCCGAATACATCGGCTGGCTAGTGCAATCACTTTAGGCCCGCCCGGTCCAATCTAGGACTCCTTAGTACGCCACTTGGGATAAACAATCTCCGATTCTCATCGATATATACTCTGCCAAATTGTTGGTCGCCAATGATAAAACTGACTAGGTTGAACCACATTCCGTTGATCGTGAATTCGGATCTGATCGACCACATCGAGATGACCCCGGACACGGTGGTGACGCTTACGTCCGGCCAAAAATTTATGGTGCTTGAAACCGCAGAGGAAATCGTCGAACGCGTGATCGCGTTTCGCAGAACCATCTTTAGTAAAGAATTGTATTGTCCTAACTCAGGCTCCAGCCCACGGTTAGACCAGGAGCCTTCGTCGCATGGCCGATAACAAAGCCGAAGCTAAGCCGAAGCTTCGCTCCATGCGTCCCGATTTCGCCACCATCGGCGGTCTGGTCGTCGCCGTCGGAGGCATCCTCGGCGGGCTGATTCTCGACAACGGCAAAATCTCCGACGTCACCCAGATCACCGCCGCGATCATCGTCCTCGGCGGAACCATCGGCGCGGTCATGGTTACCTCGCCGCTTTCATCGCTCTTCGGCGCCCTGGGCGGCCTGAAGAACGTCTTTATGGAAGAAGTCCTGGACCTGGACGCAGCCGTCGAGACCGTCATCGCCTTCGCCACCAAAGCCCGCAAGAGCAGCATCATCTCGCTCGAAGAAGATCTGGACAAAATCGACGATCCGTTCCTGCGCAAGGCGCTCACCCTCGCCGTCGACGGCACCGATCTTCAGGAGCTTCACAAAATGATGCAGCTCGAGCTGTATCAAACCGAGAAGCGAGCCGAGTCGGAGGCAAAAGTCTTCGAAGCGGCCGGCGGCTACGCGCCCACCATCGGCATCATCGGCGCCGTTCTGGGCCTGATCCAGGTGATGAAGCATCTCGAAAATATCGAGGAAGTCGGCCGCGGCATCGCCATCGCGTTCGTGGCGACGGTGTATGGCGTCGCCGTCGCGAACATCTTCTTCCTTCCCGCTGCGAACAAACTGAAGAGCCGCAGTGCCAAAGACACGCAATTGAAGGAACTTCTTCTCGAAGGCGTCTCCGCCATTCTCGAAGGAATGAATCCGAAGCTGATTCGCGTCAAGCTGGAAGCGTTTGTGAAGAAATCCTCCAAGTCCAAAGCCAAAGGCGCCGAAGCCAGCGGAGCCGAAGCCCCCGCCGCGGCTCGCGGGTAAGTGAGCTATGGACAGACGCCGTCACTCCGATTCCCATGAAAACCACGAGCGCTGGCTCGTGTCCTATGCCGATTTCATCACGCTGCTGTTCGCCTTCTTCGTCGTGATGTTCGCGTCCTCTCAAACCGACAAATCGCGAGCCAAACAAATCTCCGAAGCCGTGGAAAAAGCGCTCGCCGACGGAAAATCCCTAGGCGTGCCGCCCGCCGTGGCTAAAATCCTGGGCGGAACGGTGGACGACAAAGGCCAGGGCAACGCGCAGATGAAAGGTCCCGGCGGCGCCCAGAAAGCCGCCAAGGAAGCTCCAGCCGGACGATGTCGTCGAGCTCGCGCCATCGCTCAAAAGCCTGACGGCCGAACTTCAGGCCGAAATCAAAGACGGCAAAGTCGAGATTAATCTGGAGCCTCGCGGCCTGGTGGTCAGCCTGAAACAAACCGCGTTCTTTCCCTCCGGCACCGATGTGATCGACCCGGCCACCTATACCATCATCGGAAAGCTCGCCGACGCGCTGAACGCCGTGAAAAATCCTCTGCGGATCGAAGGCCATACCGACTCTCGTCCCATTCACACCGCGCGCTTCCGCAGCAATTGGGAGTTGTCCGCGGCCCGCAGTATCTCGATGATGGAGATCCTCACCACCCGCTTCGCTGTCGACCGCACACGTTGCGCCATCGTCGGATTCGCGGAAAATGAACCGGAAGATACCAACGACACGCCCGGAAGGCCGCGCCAAGAATCGCCGCGTAGACATCGTGATCATGAATCACTACGCGAAAAAGCCCAAGACCCCGCCAGCGGAAGCCTCGGCGAAGAAATAATACGCGCTCCGAAACTATCCCGTAGTCGTGGTGGAAAGGAAGTCGAACAGGCTTGTCTTCGGCATCGAAGCCTCCGCCTGCAAGGACGCCTGCAAGCTGGCCTGCTCCTGAGTCAGATCCGTGGCGGCCGTCGCGGTATTCGTCTGCGTCAACGCGCTAAGCGAGGTCTGATCCTGAAGCTGGAACTTCTGCGCGATATCTGGTGGCATTCGTGATCTGGTCCTGCACCGATCCGTAAAATGCAAGCTGCTGGGACATATAATCCTGCGCCGTCTGGATCGAGCTCAGCGCATTCGTGATCCCCGCCTGATCGTTATTCGTCAGCGCAACTTGCAGGCTGTTCACGGCGGCAAACACATTGTTGGACGCCAGGCTGTCGTCCGGGATTGCGATTATCGAAAATGGACTGCGCGCCGTTTCAGAAACGGCAAATGTGATCCCGGTCGCGTCCTGGATCAAGCTTCCCGGAGGCGCGGTATTCAATCGATCCACGCCGTTCGGGCTGGTCGAATCCAGCTGATACGGCGGCGTGCCCAGGTTGCCGTTGAAGACATACTGGTTGTCGAACTGCGTGTTGCTCAGCGCCCACCAATTCCGACAGAATATTTTGCGCCTGCTGCGCGAGGCCCTGTGCGCGTGCTGGCCGAGGTCGTGCTATTCGCGCCTTGCTCGCCGATGCGTCGTGGCCTGTTCCAGTAACTGCGTCGCTGTTTCAAGCGCGCGACTCAGCCGTGTTGACCGATCCCGACACCTGGCTCAGATTGGTCGCAACCTGGTTGACGCTTCCCAGTTGGGATTCCAGTTGCAGCACGTCGCCGAGCTCGCCCGGATTGTCCGACGGCTTGCTGAGCGTGGTTCCGGAGGAAAGCTGCTGCTTCCGTGGTCGACAACCGGCTGTTCAGCGACTGCAGGTTCGCCAGAAATTGCTGGCCGACGATATCTAAATTCTGGATCATAATAATTACCCGGTCACCATGTTGATAAGCGTGGTAGTCAAGCTGTCGATCACGCTCACCATTTTCCCGGCTGCCTGATACCCTTTTTCCAACTGAAGAACCTGCACGGCTTCCGCATCCAGCGAAACACCGGAAATAGAATCCTGCGCCGCCCGCGCCTGGCTCAGCGTTTGCGCATAGAGCTGTTCATTGTTCTGCGCGTCCGAAGCCTGCTGCCCTACCTGCGTCGCCGTGGACCGCCGCAAATTGAAGGATGGTCTGCCCGTTAATCTGGTCCGCCGCATTGGTCGAATTGCCCAGGTTCGACAATGCCAGCGCCGCGCCGTTTTGCACCGCTGGAGGACCCGGATCCGTCGGCGCCAGCGTAGCGATGGTCGCGTTCGGATTCAGCGCCAGCGTGCTCGCCACATCCACCGGACTGGCCGCGTTGTAAGTGAACAGCGCCGTTCCCGGCTGCCCCGACGTGGTTTGCGCGGCAGTCAGAATCGAATTCACGCGATCCGCCACCTGCTGCGCCAGTTGATTCAGCGCGCCCTGCTGGTTGCTGTCGCCCTGAAGCGACGGAAGCACCGTATTTCGCACCGTCAACAAACCGCCCAAGCGTTCCCTGGGAAATCTGGCTGGTGATGTCGTCTCCGTTCGAATCCAGAATATGCGCATCCGGAACCGCATTCGCGTTCGGCCCCGGAGTCGGATCGGTGAAGCTCGCCTGGACATTGAACTGCTGTGACCCGATCACCAGCGGAGTCTGCCCGCCTAGCAGTACCGTTGCCGTACCGTTCGAGGCGAACTGCACCGTTACGTCCGCCAACCCGGCCAGCGATTCGAGCGATGCATGCAGATTCGCTTCCGCGCCGGCGTCCGGTATCGTTGTCTGCTGGATGGCGGCGTTCTCGTTCGCGATCGTACGCCGCAAGCGTGTTGATCTGCTGGACCGTCGGATGTGATCTGCTGATTCAGGGAATTCGTGGTCTGCGACAGGCTGCTCGCGGTGGATTGAAAGCTCTGCGCCAGGGCCTGAGCGCTGTTCAGCACCGATTGCTCGGTAGCCGACGAGGTCGGCGTCGCGCTCCACGCCGAAAAACTCTGGAACAAATTGTTCAAAGCGCCCAAGATCCCGCTCTGTCCGGTAACGTCGAACAGCGACTGAATCGATGACAGCGCCGTCGATTGCGCCGTCGCATTGCCTTGCAGCTCCAGTTGCGTTCCGCACCGCCTGATCGGCATACTGGCTGTCGGTGCTCTGGTTGGGGCCCGCGGTCACGCCGCCGGTCAATCCCGCATTTGGCTGAAACGGAAGGGCTTCGAAGGTAGCCGTCTGCGACGCGTATCCGGGCGTGTTGGCGTTGCTGACGTTGTTCTGCGAAACCGCCAGCGCGTTCTCGAACGCGCGCAACGCGTCCACGCTGCTGTTTAGAGTGCCTAAAAGGCCGCCCATACTTTAAGCCTCAATCGAGCTCCCGGGTCTCGCTTTGCGCCAATTCCGGCAGACCTTGCCGCGTGTATCCGGTTCCCATCCGCATCTGGATCCAGCCGCGCCAGAAATTCGACGCGTGCTCGATCTGCATTTTCAAGCGCGAATTGGCGGCCTGCAACCGCAGAAATGCCGCCTGAATTTCGGGGTTCCAGTCGCGAGCGTTGCCCGTCGCCAAGTTCTCCAGAATCGCGACCACGCGGCCCAGTTCCGTCAGGCACCGATCCATCGTCTCTGGACGAGGATCCAGCATCAGTTGCTGCGCCGCCTGAATCCGCTCTTCCGCGGCCTGGCAGGATTCCTGAGGGGTCATCCGTATACCTCAGTCGCCTTTGAGGGTTGCGTCGACGATCGACTTGCTCAACGCGTTGTTATCCACTTGATACTGACCCGATAGAACCAACGCTCGCAATTGCTCGATGCGCGCCGCCGTGTTGTCGGTGCCCGCATCTTGCGCTTGGGAGACCAGCCCGAGCTGGCTTCCCAGATCGATGCCGTCCGTACCGCTCCCCGGGCTCGTCACCCGCCGTGAGGCGCTGGAGCTCGAGTTGGGAGTCTCGGAAACTCGCTCGGATTGTGGCTTCGAAATGTTCAAGAGGTCACTCTCTTGGATCTTCACCGCTGTTGCCCTCTACATATCGCAACAATCCGGGATTTGTATAGAAAATTTACGCGGAGCATTCTAAGGTATCCTCCTGATAGCCGGCCCCGGAGCCGTTTGTAACCATTTTTAGAATCCTCACCGCGTAGTTCCCATCCACCGCTACCACTTCGCCTTTGGCGATCACACAATTGTTCACCCGGATCTCGACGTCGTCGCCAAGTTCTTGATCCAGCTCGACAATTGAGCCATGCGTTAACCCCAGCAGGTCCTTCATACGCATCTCTTTTCGCCCCAGTGAGACGCTGACCGGAATCTCGACATTCATCAAAAGATCGGCTTGGCCCCGGCCACATGCTGCTCGGAACCGGCTCGGCGGTTTCCGGCGCCGCGCCGAACGATTCCACGAATTCCGGCGCTCATCAGGAGCTGGATAGATTCTTCGGACGAGATCTTCAATACCACGGCGGTCCAGTCTTCGTCTTCCGGCTGATCCGACCGCTCCATCCCCTCGCACAGCACACCTGATCCGAATCGCGCAGCCGCGGCAGCTTCCTGAACCGCCCCGGCGAACTGGGTAAACCCGTCGTTGGCTTCGACTTCTAACGCATTCCAGGTTTCCATGGACGCGCCCGCCATGAAGCGGCACGCCGCATCCACCGAAAGCGCGCAGGACCACCACTGAAGATCCGCTATCCTCAGGCTGGGATTCCGGCGACCAGGAATCTCCCTTCAGGGCGACCATCAGGGCATCCAGGAACGCGGTTAACGCTTCAGGCATCTGCATCATCTAATAGACTCCCCGGTCAGACGGCCAACGCCGCTCAATGTAACTGCGAAGTCGCAGAACTGCCTGGGCTTTGATCTGCGAAATTCGGGTGACATGCAAATCCAGCGTCGGCGCAATCTCGCGGATATTCAACCCCTGCCGGTAGTACAGGTCTAGAACGATGCGTTCGACTTTCGGCATCTTGTTCAGGCCCTCTTCAATCAGTTTTTCGAGTTCGGATCGCTCCAGCAGCCGAGCCGGTGAATTATCTTCGCGATCCGCGATATAATGCATCAGCGTTCGCGAATCGCCGTCCCGATCGTCGAATCCAGGCTGCCGACCGTAATGGTTCTCAGCTCCAGCAGCGATTCGCGATATTCCTGTCGGGCTGACGCCGAGTTCGGCGGCAATCTCTTCCTCGGTCGGAGCACGCTGGAAGCGTTGCTCCAGAGCGCTCCATCGTCGCCTGGATCTCTTTCATCCGCTTGCGCTTGTGAGGCTGCACGCCGTCCAGGCCGCGAATGCTGTCGAGAATCGCCCCGCGAATCTTGTGCTCGGCGTAAGTCTTGAGCTGCACGTTGTAACTGGGATCGAAGCCGTCGATCGCATTGATCAGGCCGACGATTCCCGTAGAGATCAAGTCTTCCAGCAACGTATTGTTGGGAAGCCGTCTCATGAATGCGCGAAGCGATCCAGCGAACCTGCGGCAAATGCTCCATGATCAGCCGTTCGCGCTCGGCTGCCTGGTTCTCCGGATTCTCGGTATACGCAAATGTGCTGGAAGTCGCCATTCAGTTCCTTACGCGCACACCGCCCGGACCTGCTCTTGGTCGATCGCCAAAGCGACCAGATCTTCTAAACACGCCGGATCGAATCTGGCCGGTTGTCGACGGACCGCTAGTCAGGAAGGAAAGCCCCAACCCAGTGCGCGCTGCCTCCGAAACCGCCGCGCCGATCGACTTCCGTCTCGTCGAGTTTCGTTACCAGGAGCCTGGAAGGCTTGAAAATCTTGTATTTTTCGATGCAGCGCCGCAAATCTCCGGCGCGCATATAGCCGGGCACCACTAAGATGCACATCGATCCCGGCGTTCGCAAGAATCTCCGCAGCCGCGGCGCCATCCGGCAGATAGCCCGGCGTATCGATCAGTACCATCGCGTTCCGGCACCCTTCGGCGATCATCTCCGAAAGCGATTCGACCGTCGCAGGCGAACATCGGATTCCTGACTTGGCAGCGAAGGCTTGCAATTGCACCAGGCTTGCAACCCCCGATGTCACCAGGGGTAACATCCGCACCGGAGTGTTCTGGGCAGACGCGATCTTCATCAGAGTAGTGGTTTTACCCGCCCCAGTCGGGCCCACTAGACGCGATCGCAGCGCCCAGGTTGGCGTCGATTTTCACGCGTTTCTGCATCTCCGCGCGCACAAATTCTTCCAGTCTTTTCGCGTCGAAGCGTAAAGCCTTCCATCGATTGGCAGTTTCCGGTCCGTCGTTCGTGAAGATACGCATCCGTGTCCATCAGCGCTTCAATACGATCCACGATATCTTTGGCGAGCGACGCATCCACTTCCGATATCCGGAGACGGCCATACACGTCGACCAATTCCGGAACCGTGCGGCCGATTCCGCTGCGCTCGAAAGACGACCGCAACAGCAAGCTGCGAAGCTCGTCCATCTGCGATTGAAGTTTTTCAAGTCCAGGGTTAGAAATTTCGCGCTGGGGCGCGGGCACAGCTTCCGGTTTTGGCGCTGGTTTGACAAACTTCTTGACGGGCTCAACAGGCGCAGGACGAAATTCTTCGATCGCCATGCACCGGCTGCTCTTCCGCGCAGCCGAACATCACTTCATAGCGCTGCGCCGCCACTTTGCGCGTGTTCAGCAGCAGCGCTTCCGTGCCGAGCTCCAGCCGCGCTTGCGCGATGGCATCGTCTACGGTCTTGGCCAGGTAGGATTTGATTCTCATTCGATCACCCCGCGCGAACGCACCTTAACTTCAGACGGGATCTCATTGTGCGAAAGGACTGTTACATTCGGTAGAGCCGGGCTCCACAATCTGGCGGACGAAATATCGCGACCCGGCGCTTGAAATCACCACCGCGGATTCGGATTTTTCGATCTTTCTCCCGATTCGCCCGACGATGTCGCGCATGGTTTCCGGCGGCATGGTGCAGAACGCTGTTCAGCTCGGCATGCTCGATGGCGCTTTCCACCGCGCGCTCGATGTGCGGATCCAGCAGATATGCCGGAACCTCGCCTTGCGAGTTCAGAAGTGACTGCACGATGCCGCGGCGAATGGACTGGCGAACGTATTCGGTAAGCAATACCGGATTCTTGCTGCTTTGCGCAGCTTCGCCCAGCGATTCGAGAATGCTGACGGCGTCGCGAATCGGCACACGTTCCCGGAAGAGATTTTGAATGACACGTTGCACTGTGGCCAGTGGTAGCAGTTTTGGAACCAAATCCTCGACAACTTTGGGGTTATCCTGCGAGACCCGATCGCAGAAGGTCTTGGCGTCCTGCCGGCTGAACAGCTCATGTGCATGCCGCTTGGCGAGCTCCGATAGGTGCGTTCCGATCACGCTGACCGAATCGACCACCGTGTATCCGCTGGCCCGCGCCTTATCGGTTTGATCCGCTGCGGATCCACATCGCGGGCAAGCCGAACGCCGGATCGTGCGTGGGTTTTCCTTGCAGCGATTTATCGGGATTCCCGCTGGGAATGGCCAATTCATGGCCTTGCAGCAGCTCAAACCGGCCGATCTCATTGCCGCGCATCTGGATGACGTATTCACGCGAGCGGAGCGCAATGTTGTCTTTAATCTTGACCGGCGGCATCAGATAACCGAGCTGTGTGGCGAGCTGGCGCCGGATGCCGGCGACGCGTTGCAGGAGAGGAGACTGCTCACCGCGCTCGACGATACTGACAAGACCTAAACCGACCTCCACCGAGAGGGCTTCCACTTTCAATAATGCGTCCAGATTCTCTTTGGGCTTGGCCGCAGCCGTCGAAACTTCGGTAGCAGCGGCGGATTTTCGACGCATGCGCCACCCCGCGACCCCCAGTCCGCTGCCGAGAACCAGGAACGGAACCGTGGGTAAACCGGGCAGCGCGGCCAATGCGGTGAGAACGCCGGCCGCCAGCATGATGGGATGAGCGCTCCCCAGAACCTGTTTTTGAAATTCGGCGCCGAGGCTCGCGTCGGAGCCCGTGCGCGTTACGATGAGACCGCCGGAAACCGAGATCATCAGCGCGGGAATCACCGTAACCAGACCATCGCCGATGGTGAGCACGGTATACGTTTCAAGCGCGTGGCGCAGCTCCATGCCATGCTGAAAAACGCCGATGAGAAAGCCGGCGATGATGTTGATTCCAGTGATCAGAATGCTGGCGACGGCATCGCGCTGCGTAAATCGCGATGCGCCGTCCATCGCGCCATAAAATTCGGCTTCGGCGGCAAGGTTTTTTCGCTTGGCGCGCGCCTCGGTTTCATCGATGAGACCGGAGTTCAAATCCGAATCGATGGACATCTGCTTGCCAGGCAGGGCATCTAAAGTGAAACGCGCGGTCACTTCCGAAATGCGCACTGCGCCATGGTTGATCACCACGTACTGGATGGCGATCAGGACCAGGAAAATTACGGCTCCGATGATATAATTCCCGCCTACCACGAAGCTTCCAAAGGCTTCGATCACATGACCAGCAGCCGCGGTGCCTGTGTTGCCATTGAGGAGAATCAAACGGGCAGAAGAAATGTTGAGAGCCAGGCGGTACAACGTCAACAGAAGCAATGTAGTGGGAAACACGCTGAAATCCACCGGCCGGCGGATGTAGACGGCGACCATCATCACGATCACTGACAGCATGATGTCGACGACGATCAAAAAGTCCAGCAGAGCGCCGGGCATCGGCATGATCAGCGCGATGATGATGGCGACAACCGCAACAGGGACGCCGAGTTCGCCGAACCCGACTGAAATCTTCGACGCGTCCTGCGCGGCTCCCCGGCTGGGACCCGGCTTGATCGCGACTGCTGTTGCCTGCGAAGACACTTAAATCTATTCCTTAACTTCTTATGCCGCGCAGCCCTCGAGACTCTTTACGCGATAAACCAGCGTGGTGCGGGGAATTCCCAGCATGTTGGCAGCTTTGGCTTTGTTGCCATCGCATTTGCGCAGCGCTTCCTGAAGCAGAAGCCGTTCGACGTTGCCCATCACTTCGCCGAGATTGACTTTGTCGGATCCAAAAGAAATTTCAGGCGCGCCCGCGACCCTGGGAAGCGGCTTCGATTCGGGCAGCGGCAGATCGCCAGCGTAAAGCTGGGTGCGATCGCCGGCGAACGTCACGGCCATTTCGATGGCGTGCTCGAGCTGGCGCACGTTGCCGGGCCATTCGTAGGCGGTCAGACGGCGTAACGCATCGGCAGAAAGTTTCTTCAAGCGCAGAGATTCGCGGCGGCAGACTTTTTCGATGAAGTGGTCGGCGAGAAGGGGAATGTCGCTCGTACGGCTGCGCAGTGGCGGCACGCGAACCGGCACGACGTTCAGGCGATACAACAGGTCTTCACGGAATTTCTTTTCGCCGACGGCCTGTTCCAGATCCGAATTGGACGCGGCGATCACGCGCGTATCGATCTGAATGTCGTTCGAGCCGCCTACGCGTTGCAGTTCCCGCTCCTGAAGCACGCGTAGAAGCTTGGGCTGCACTTCGATGGGGATTTCGCCCACTTCGTCCAGGAAAATGCTGCCGCGATGGGCCTGCTCGAAGCGGCCAATGCGATCGTTTACGGCGCCGGTGAAAGCGCCTTTGGCGTGGCCGAACAATTCGGCTTCAAACAGATTTTCGGGGATCGCGGCGCAGTTCACTGAAACCATGCGGCTGCCGGCGCGGCGGCTGGCCATGTGGATGGCGCGCGCGACCATTTCCTTGCCCGTTCCGGTTTCTCCGGTGATTAAGACCGTCGATTGCCGCGGACCGACCAGCCGGATCATGGCATGAAGCGCGCGCATGGGCTGGCTTTCTCCGACCAGCAGGTCCCGCCAAGGTTCTCGCGACTGGCTGGCTTCTTTCTGAAGCTGAACGCCCGCTTCCAGCGCTGCGTTCACAATGCCGGAAAACTCGGCGGCATTGAGTGTGCCGGTGATGTGCCGGAAGACCGTCATCGGCGGACGGATGATGCGTTCGTCAAGAATCGATTCCGGATCGTAAATTACTACAGGAATCGGAATTACCGCGTTTTGTGCCTCCGACAGCACCTGCTCGATGGTCGAATTCGCGATGGGCAGCTCGACCACGACGAGTTGAATCCGGCTCGCCAAGCCGTTCCACTCCGGATGGAGGGCGACGGCGGATTCGATCTTTAGTCCTGTAGTTCTTTCAAGAGACTGAGCTTCCTCAATGCGATCGTGAGATCGCAGCCACAAAACTCTGGGCATGGTTGTCCTTCTAAAAATAAGCGCCAAACTCTGCACCGTTGGCGTGCGGCGAACTGCTACTAACCCTTGCTTAGACCCATCTATCGTCGGGGATACCCCCTGGGTTTATGAACCACTTAGCCCAATTACACACATTTACAGAAATAAACTATCGTTCTCGAATTTTTTTGCGATAAGCCCTCGGTAACCCCCTGAAGACATAGGCCCCCCGCTGCGAAAGTACTAAACGCTGCCTCACGATTCCGTGTGAAGATCCGACACCCGGCTTCGCTCGTCAGTCGATTGATAAATTCTCTACTTCGCCGCCAAAATGCTCGATATGAGAGGGCGACGATGGACGCGAAGATTTTAGAGCAAGCGCAGCGAAGTTACGTGGAAGGGCGAATCCTCTCCGCCCATCCCACGGAAATCGTGCACATGCTGTATCAGGTGGCCATCGATAACCTGAACGCGGCGATCGCGCACTTGCGGAATCGCGACGCTTTCGCGCGGGCGTATGCGGTCAGCAAAGCCGAAGAAGCGGTGGGCGAACTGGTGCTCGCCCTGGATCACTCGGTGAACGCGCCGTTCACCAAGACGCTGGCGGATTTGTATGCATACTCGATGCAACGGATCGTGGCGGGTCATGCGGAGCAATCCGAGCAGGCGTTCCGGGAAGCGCTGTCGATTCTCACGACACTTGCCGACACGTGGTCAGAAGTGAAACGGCGCGTTCTCGAACAGGAACACGTGGCGGAGGCGCGGATCGAAACCCCGGAGCGGGAACCGGCGGTGGAATCGCCGCGAATCGTCAATGATCCGTACGCGGCGTATTCGGAGAATTTGCCTGCGGCTGCGGCTGCGTCGCGGGACTGGAGCTGTTAGCAGCCGCTTTCGAAAGACCCGCGGCCACGGATTTCGCGATCCCGATGCCTCCGCGCTTGGACATGGCTTGGGCCAGGTATTGGTCGGCCAACCCAAGTGTGGAACTGGCGGCGCGATCGTCCCCGGTGCCGAGCCATCCTTCGCCATCCTCGTCGTCATGCATCGACTTGAGAAGCTGGCCGATCAGCAAGGATTCGAACTGAGTGGCGGCTTCGCCGATCTTCTGCGGGCTGTTCTTATTATCCGCACTGCTGGATGCGCCCAGGCCGGAGGTGAGGACTCCGCTGATTAAGGAGCTCATCAAATCACCAGGATGTCGGCTTCGAGCGCCCCGGCTGCGCGCAGGCTTTGCAGGATCGCGATCACGTCGCGGGGAGTGGATCCAATGGCGCCCAGCGCGTGGACCAGTTCCTCCACGGTGGCTCCTTTTTGAAGAACCACGCTCTTGGTTTTCTCTTCTTTGGCGTTAGTCGCGACTTGCGGAGTCACGGTGGTCTTGCCTTGCGAGAGAGGATTCGGCTGAGAAACGTTCTCGACGGTTTGAATTTCCACAGTCAAATTGCCATGCATGATGGCGACCGGTGAGACCCGCACTTCTTTACCCATTACGATAGTCCCGGTGCGCTCATTGATCACCACGCGAGCGGGACGGTCGGCTTGCACCTCGAGCGCTTCCAGTCCGGCGATGAACTCGACGGCACGGCCGGCGAAGGCCGCGGGGAATGGCGACGCCGACCACAGCGGAATTTTCGGGCTTCGCGAGCGGCTTGTCATCAGACCCAAATTTCGAATTAATTACCGCGCTGATGCGCAGTGCGGTGGTGTAGTCGGGAGTATGAAGCTGAAGCTTGACGCTCTCCTTGGGCTCGATGGAAGGAGAGGCGCGCTCTACGCTGCCCCCTTCGGGAACGCGGCCGACGGTAGGGTGGTTGACGGTCTGGCTGTTTCCGCCGCGCCCGGCGACGAATCCACCGGTGACCACGGGACCTTGCGCGAGAGCGTAGACCTGTCCATCGACACCCTTGAGGCTGGTCAGCAAGAGCTGCCCTCCTTGAAGATTGGTGGCATCGCCGATCGCAGCGGCGTTGACGTCGATGTGCGTTCCGGGCTGGGCGAACGCGGGCAGAGACGCGGTGACCATGACTGCGGCGGTGTTGGTGACGAGCACAGCCGAGGGATTAATAGACACGCCCATCTGCTGGAGAAGGTTTCCGAGACTCTGCGCCGAGAAAATCGTCTGCTGATGGTCCCCGGTGCGGGCCAGGCCGACCACGAGTCCGTACCCGATCAGGTGGTTATCGCGCACGCCTTCAATCGACACCAGTTCCTTCAGGCGCGTGCCGGCCGGGCGGTTTGAGCTCCACCGGCGAGGCGCACAAGCAAGCGAAAGTAGCCACGAGAAGCACGAGAGAAATCTCCTAAAAGGGCAACAAGCCCAGTAGCAATCGATATAAGAAATTCGGGCGGCGCACGGCGTCGTTCACCACTCCCTTTCCGTTGACCTGAATCTCCATTTGCGCCAGTCGCGCGGAGACGACGGAGTTGGTGGTGTCGAGATCGGTGGGCCGGACCACGCCTCGAATGGTGATCACCTGGTTTTCGGAGTTGATGTTCAGATTCCGCGTGCCCTCGACCACCAGATTGCCGTTCACCAGGACGTGCGTGACACGAGCCGAGATGGTAGTTGTCAAAGTCGTCGTCCGGCTGGTGGTGCCCTGGCCGTCGAGGGACTGCGAGGATCCGAGGTTGACCAGATTCGCGAGAGCGCCGGTGGGATTGGTCGGTTTCAGAAGCTGAGTGATATTGGTTTGCGCGGCTGAGGCGCGGGAAGTTTTAGATTCACCAGTGCTTACGGCGTTGGCGCTTTCTGCCACGACAATGGTGACAATATCGTCGACGTTGCGGGCTCGCAGGTCGGCGGCGAGATTGGAAAATCGGGCAGCCGGGGACCATAGCGATCCGTTTTCAGCGACCTGGCCGTTTGAGGCAAGCGGCACGCGAGGCTTCCTGAATGTATTTATCCAGAGCGCTGGGCGGCTTGGGCTGCTCTTTTTCTTGTTCGGTTTCTGGGCGTGAGGCGACTGCGCAGCAGAGAATCAGGATGGTCAAGATGCGCTTCATTGCACGGTCACCTGACCTTTTCCCGTGATCTGCGCCCGGAAATCCTTGCCGCTGGAAGGATTGCGCACCAGGATCATGGCGCCCTTGCGTCCGGAGGATTCGGCCCGTCCTTCAGTAACCAGGTGGGCGCCGCCGGAGATAACGTCGACTCTCACCAAATCGCCACGAGAGACATCGGCGGGACGTTCAAGCTGCGTTTTCCGGATGGGAACATTGATGCGCAGCGCGGTGGTGGCGGCAAATCCGACCACTTCATCGAGATTGCGGGCGGTAACTTCGTCGAGCGGCGAATCCTCGCAGCTTTCCAGGCGAACTTGTTCTCTCTGAATCGGTTTGCCGGCGGGAATGTTCACGTTGGCGACGACGCGAGTCATGGTCGCGGTGATGCGCGCGTGCGCCCACACCGGAAACTTGCCGTTCTCGCCATAGTGGACGTATCCGTGCCCAGACGACTTCGGTATTCAGTCCGGGCTGGAGCCGCTGCGCGGGAAGACCAGCTGGCCGGAGGGAACGGCGCGATCAGACGGAAGAGAGAACTTCGATTTTGGCGCCGGGAATGCCCAAGCCGGCGAGCATCGCTTCGCGAATCTGTTCAGGCTGCGGAATGAAGGTTCGCCGGGCGACGCAGACATCGGGGAGCCCCGTGACCTCGACACCGCGATTTTTCGCGATGCGCTCCAGTTCGATGCCTTTGAAGATTCTCGGCGCGCCGGAAGTGGCGACAAACCCGAGCAGAGAGTCGCCGGGTACAGTGGCGAAAGCCGGCACGATCGCGGCGATATCGCGCGCGAGCACGGTTTCGGTATCGATCGCCAGGCACCCGGCGGGAGGAGAGGATATTGCCATGAGAAATGGAAGAGTCATGATCATCTGGAGAGATTGTTCACTTCCTGATACATTTCGTCGGCGGCCTTCACCACCTTCGAGTTGGCTTCATAAGCGCGCTGGCTGACGATCAAGTTGACGAATTCGTCCACCACGCTCACGTTGGATTGCTCGGTGTAGCCTTGCAGCAGCGTTCCAAGCCCTTCCGCGCTGCCGGGCGTGCCGACGATCGGATCGCCGGAGGCCTGTGGTCGGCTGATAGTAGATTTTGCCCCAGGCTGTTGAGGCCGGCCGGATTGATGAAGGTCGCCAACTGGATCTGCCCCGCGGTTTGCGTCGACGGTCTGATTTGGCAGCGTGAAGCTGACGGTTCCATCGGTGGCGATGGTGATCGATTGCGCGTTCGGCGGCAGGGTGAGGCTGGGCTGAAGCAGGTTGCCGTTGGCGTCCACGACGCCTCCTGCGTTGTTGACCTGGAATTGGCCGGCGCGCGTGTAGGCGAGCGTTCCGTTCGGCAGAAGAACCTGGAAAAATCCGTTGCCCTGAATGACCACGTCGAGCGGGTTGGAGGTTTGGGAGAAGTCGCCCTGGGTGAAAACAATCTCGTTCGAAGCGGCGCGCGTTCCCAGGCCGAGTTGGAGGCCGGTGGGCACCATCGATTGCTGGCCCGCTTGCGCGCCGGGCTGGCTCACGTTCTGATACATCAGCTCCTGAAACTGGGCGCGGCGCGCCTTGAATCCCGCGGTATTCGAGTTGGCGAGATTGTTCGCGATATTATCGACGTTCATCTGCTGGGCGTTCATGCCGCTGGCGGCGCTGAATAAAGCTCGGATCATCTATTGGTTCTCCTCATCCTTTACGCCGCTTACGCGAGCCACTTCGTCGAGGGCTTTCTTGTCCATATCCGCGCTCAGCGAAATGGCTTTCTGCAACATTTCGAACTGACGCATGACTCCGACCAGACGCACCGCTGAATCGGCCGGCGAGACGTTGGAAGCTTCAATCTGCGCCTGTTTGACGGCAGTGTCGGCTGCCGGAACCGGCTTCGCGGTCTTGCTGGTATTCACAAAATAGTTGCCGCCCAGCTTTCCAGAACGGTCGGATCCTGAAAATCGACCACGGCGATCTGGCCGAGGATCTGGCCGTTCTGCGCGACCGTGCCGTCGGTGCCCACCGTGATCTGCCCCTGCGGCTGGGCCTGAATAGTTTTGTTGTCGGCCGTGGCCGACCGGGTATCCTTCGCGGGTGGTCAACTCACCCGAGGCGGACAACTGAAAGCTCCCGTTGCGGGTATAGAGCGGACCGGTGGGTCCGTTCACGGTGAAAAATCCTTTGCCGGCGAGAGCCAAATCCAGCGGATTGCCGGTAGCTTGAAGCGTTCCCTGAGAAAAATCGGTCCACTGGGTTTTGACTTGGGGCAGGCTGGCAGACGAACCTGCGCTGCCGGATTGCGCGGCGTCGCTGGCGCTGAACAAGGTATAAAATTCGCGATCAAGCTTGAATCCGCCGGTGGTGGAATTCGCCAGATTGTTGGCCAGCATATCGAGCGCATCCATTCGCGCACGCATGCCGCTGGCGGCTGTGACGGCAACTTGATCCATAGTTCGAAACAGAGCGAGAGCAACTGCCCGGCCAAACCGCCAATCACGATTTCTCTCGAATCTTCAGAAGAATTTGCGATAAGACAAGACGAACCGAATATGTTTGCTTCGTCGGATTCCCGACGAAGTTCGCCGGAGACCCGACGGCGTCGAAATCCTAACTCTCTGAAAATCGAGCATGGATCGATTGGCACGCAAGCTGCATTCATGCGGCCCGTACCGATGAGAGCCATGACTCATTTGGCGGCGCAACCGGCGACGCCGCGATTCGATTCCAGCGAATCCGGTATCGTCGCGCGCGGCTTCAAGCGCAGCGGCGTCGATGGAGGCGCAGAACAACTCCTCCATTCGCGAAAGCGATAGCGAATCGACGCCCAGTTTCCACTCCATGCTGCACGAATATCGCGGGCCGAATCCGGATGACTCGAACGATTCGCGGCAAGACGCCATAAACAGGCAGACGGCTAAACAGAACCGTGCGTCAGCGATTCCCGCCCGTCAAGCCGCAATCGGGACCTGAGATTATTCCGCAGGCCACGGCGAATTCCGGCGCAGAGCGCATCGAATCCAGCGTGTCGCGCGGGCCGCAGTCGGTCGATTCGAACGGCTCCGAGCAAGATTCCACCCAGCGGAGCGATTCGACCAAGACGAAAGGCACAGACAGCGCGGCGGTTGCCCGCCGACACGCCAGCGAACGCTCAGGAGGTGCTGCCGCTGGCCGCTAAGATCCCGGTAGCACAGGATCAAAACACATCGCAGGACGATTCCGGCAACTCGCAGGGAAATTCGTCAGCAATCCGACGATTCGAAAAACATGACGGCAGCGAGCCAGGCTGCCGCGGTGTATTCACGATCGCGCGAAATGGTTTCGTTGCGGATGCCCGCGCTTCCGGCGGCGCAGGGCGCGAGCAATTCGGCTGACAGCGCGCCCGCGCAGCTTCAGTCCGCGATTCCCGTCGCGGCAGCCCGGCAAGCACGGAAATAGAGAACGACACTGTCCGCACCCGCCGCGGGTAATCGCGCAACCTGAGCGCGCCGCCACGCTTCCCATGATCGAGACTTCAAAGCGAATCCGCCTGCGTCCACCGGGCCAATCGCGATGGCCGCGAAGCTTACGCCCGCCGAAGCACCGGCAACAGACGCGCCCGCGGCTGACGCTCCCCCTGCGGATGCGGGCGACGGCCGATCCCACGGGCAGAATACGCTTCAGAAACAGGCGGCGGCACGCGGTTCTGGAAGATCCGGGCGTAAAAGTGAGCGCCGATCCCGCGCCGGAACATTTCATGAAGGCCGAGCCGGCTTTCACTCCTCCAGCGCCCGCGGGCTCAAGCGCTATTGAAACTACGGCGGCGGGGAAGAGCGCCACGGGGGCGGGCGCGTCCATGGCTTCGCAAGCAGCGACGCAAATGCAGCCGCTGATTGAGATGCCGGCACAGCCGCAGGGATCCGGTCACGACATCACGATCAAATTGCCCGACGCGTCGGAACGAGGCATGGATGTGCGATTCGTGGAGCGCGGCGGCGAAGTGCATGTGGCGATTCGCACGTCGGACGGAGAAATGGCACAGACGCTGCGCAGCGGCCTGAACGATTTCGTCGGCCGGATGGATCATGCCGGGATTCGCGCGGAGGTGTGGCGTCCTGGCGCGGAGGCATCGTCTTCGCAGCAGGACGCGACCCGGCAGCAGACGCAGGATCAAAAGGGCTCCAGAAACCAGTCCGGATCGCAGGATTCCGAGAGCGATTCGCAAAATTCGAAAAAACCACGCTGGGTGCAAGCGATGGAGGATTCCATCGGCAGCCCGGCCACGACATCGCCCGCGTTAGCCCTCGTCGGGCCATACCGTTTGAGATCAGGAGATTGAATCATGAGTTCCGCCATTACCAGCCTTCCCTCCCTCCGACCACCGCCGACCGAGTCAAACCGCGGCGTCCACCGCGGCGGCCATAGCCAGCACCGACGCGCTCGGCAACGAAGACACGTTTCTGCAACTACTGGTCGCGCAGATCCAGAATCAGGATCCGACGCAGCCTATCGACAGCACGACGTTCCTGACGCAGCTTGCATCGTTCAGCCAGTTGGAGCAGTTGATCGGCATCCGGCAGGATGTCTCGCAACTGGATACGGCCGCAACGCAGCGGAACCACGAATCAAACTACAGCCACATCACTCGACAACAGGTTCTTAAAGGAGAAATCACATGGGTTCTTTTTCTACCGCACTCTCAGGGTTGACCGCCAATACGACCGCGCTGAGCGTGGTGGGCGACGACCTGGCCAACATGAATACGCAAGGATTCAAGTGCGAACCGGTGCAGTTCGAAGATGCGATGGCGCAAGCCACGCAATCGCTTCAGATCGGCGACGGCGTGGGCGCCACCTTACCGGTCGCAACTTCACGCAAGGCACGATCCAGACCGCCAGCGGGCCGCTGGACGCGGCGATTCAGGGCAACGGCTTTTTCGTCACGCAGGATAGCATCGGGGCCACCGCGTATACGCGGGACGGCAGTTTCTCTCTGAACGCTGCGGGACAACTGGTGACGACGGCGGGGAATCTGGTGCAGGGATGGAAGCCGTGAATGGAGTAGTGAATCCCTCCGGAACACTGACCTGCATTACCGTGCCGCTGCTTTCCTCACAGCCGCCTCGGCGACGCAGAACATGATCGCTGAATGCGAATCTGAACGCGGCCGCGGCGACGGGCGACACGTTTTCGGCGCCGATTCAAGTGGTCGATTCGCTGGGCCAAACGCACACGCTGAAGTCGACGTTCACCAATACCGGCGCCAACGCGTGGAGCTATAACGTTTCATTCCCGGCCAGGATCTGACCGGCGGCAAGGCCGGCACGCAGACGATCGCTGGCGAAAGGCACGCTGGCGTTCAACTCCAACGGGAACCTGAAGACTCCCGCAGCGCCGGGGACGGTCAACATCACCAATGGCACGCGCTCGCGGACGGCGCGGCGACGCTCAACATCAACTGGAATCTATACGACTCGAACAATAATCCGACGGTGACCCAGTACGCGCAGACATCGGCGTCTTCGGGCACGACGCAGGACGGCGTGCAAGCCGCGACGGTCACGGGTGTGAGCATGCAAAACGGCGGCATCATCGTCGCAAACTACTCGAATGGAACCACGCAGACGCTGGCGCAGGTGGCGCTGGCGCCATCTCAAATCCGGATTCGCTGATCGCCACTCCCGGGCAACGGCTACACGGCGAGCTCGACCACTATTACGCCGACTTCGGGAGCGGCGGGAACGGCGGGGCGCGGAACCATCATGGCGCAATCGCTCGAAGCGTCGAACGTCGATATGGCGACCGCAGTTCACGAACCTGATCGTGTTCCAGAGCGGGTACGAAGCGAACTCCAAGGTGATTACGACCATCGACCAGATGGATCAGACGCTGCTCGCGATTAATCCGTAATGGCGATTCCCGAACAGATCGCCCGCTATGCGATGCTTCCCCTTGCCGGTGGAATCCGAGCTGGGGCGGTGCTCGATGGCGGTGCGCGATATTCTCGCTCTGGCGCCCGGGCAGCGTGATCAAGCTGTCCAACCCGGTGGGATCGAAAGTCGACGTGTATGCCGGAGGCACTTTGTTCGCTTCCGGCGAGCTGGTGCGGATCGGCGGATCGATAGCGGTGCGGCTGAGTGGGTTCAAGAACAAGAAGAGCGAATAGACGATGGAGATTTTGCAGCAACTTCTGGCGGTGGCGTTGGTGCTGGGCCTATTGTGCGGATCCGTGTGGCTCCTGAAGCGCAAAGGATGGGCGCGGATCAGCGCAGTCGGGTCGCGCGGAAAACGCGAAGACGGACCGGCCGCGACTCGAAGTGATCGACCGGCTGGTGCTTACGCCGCATCATTCGCTGCATCTGGTGCGCCTGGAGGATCGGACTCTGCTGGTGGCGCTTTCGCCAAATGGCTGCAATTTGCTGGAGAGCGCGGCCCCGGCGCCGGGCCTTCCGACAACTGGATCACTAAACGAACATGCTGAAGAAGATTTCTTGACGGGCGCGGCATTTGGCGCGCTTGCGTGCGCGGCGCCCGCGTCCGATTCGCCGCTTTCCAAGATCGGCGTTACCAGCTCCGGCGGGTCGCTGAGTCTGCCGATGCAGATCGCGCTGTCGCTGACGCTGATGGTGCTGCTGCCGGCGGTGGTGATGTCGATCACGCCGTTCCTGCGCATCACGATCGTGCTGCATTTCCTGCGGCAGGCGCTCGGCACGCAGAACACTCCATCAAATCAGGTGCTGGTCGGGCTGGCGTTGTTTCTTTCGATTCTGATCATGCAGCCGGTGATCACCGATGTGTATCACAATGCCTGGGAGCCGATGGACCAGGGCAGAGTTTCCGCGAGCCAGGCGTTCGACGCGGGTGCGAAGCCGATCAAAGCGTTTCTTTCGCGCTTCACTCGGGAAAAAGACGTGAAGCTGTTCCTCGAGATGACCAAAGCTCCGGCGCCGCGCAATGCCGGCGATCTGGATCTGCAGGTCCTGGTGCCGGCCTACATTCTTTCGGAGCTGAAAACCGGTTTTCAGATCGGCGCGATGCTGTTTCTGCCGTTCCTGGTGATCGACCTGGTGGTGGCGTCGGTGACGTTGTCGATCGGCATGGTGCAACTGCCGCCGGTGATGCTTTCCGCGCCGTTCAAGATTTTGTTGTTCGTGCTGGTGGACGGCTGGAACCTGGTGGTCGGCTCGCTGGTGAAATCCTTCTATTAAAAACTATGACTCCCGAATCCGCAGTGCATATGATTCATGAGGCCTTGATGGCCGCGTTCTGGATGGCCGCTCCGCTGCTGGCGATCGGATTCGCGGTGGGCATCATCATGAACATGGTGCAAGTGGCGACGTCGCTGCAGGACAACGCGTTCAGCACGTTTCCGCGGCTGGGCGCGTTTCTGGTCGGATTCAGCGTGCTGATGCCGTGGATGATCAAGCATTGGATCGCCTACACGTCCAGCATTTTCGACCAGATCGCCCGCTATGGCCACTGAGCTGAAGCTGGACATCGGGACTCTGTACGCGTTTCTCCTGGTTCTGGCGCGCGTGTCCGGTGCGTTCATCTACGTGCCGCTGCCGGGCATCAAATCCGGGCCCGAGGTGGCGCGAGCGGTTCTCGCGGTAAGCCTGACGTTCGTACTGTTTCCGAGCTGGCCGGCGATCGATCCGCGCGGCGTCAACATCGCGATCCTGATGGGATGGATTCTGGCCGAGGCCGGAGTCGGAATCGCCGTAGGACTGGCTGTGGCGTTTCTCACCGAGGGATTTCAGATGGGCGCGCAGATCATCAGTCTGCAAGCGGGCTACAGTTTCGCGACCACCATCGATCCGAATTCCGGCGCGGATTCGAGCGTGCTGCTGATCGATCGCGCAGCTATCGCGCGGGGCTGCTGTTTTTCGCGACCGGCCTCGACCGGCAAGTGCTTCTGATTTTCGCGCAGAGCCTGACGTTGCATCCGCCGGGGCACCTGGTGGCTTCGCCCACGATGGTCCACGCGCTGATCGCGCTCGGCGGAATGATTTTCGTGATGGGCTTGCGGCTGGTGTTGCCGCTGCTGGGCTTGCTGCTGATGGTGGAGATCTCCCTGGCGCTGCTGGCACGGCTGAATGCGCAGCTTCACCTGATCACGCTGTCGTTCCCGATCAAGATGCTGCTGTCGCTGGTGCTGCTGGCCTGGCTGGTGTCGATTTTCCCGAAGGTTTTCACGCAATCCGCCGGCCCGGTGCTGCAAGTGGTCCGCGGCCTGCTTTCTTCCTGAGGTCGCGCGGATGGCGGATTCGAGTAAAACCGAACAACCAACTGGCAAACGGCTTGAACGAGCCCGCACCGAGGGCCAGTTTGTATCCTCACGTGAAATTGTCACGGCCGGGCAATTCCTGGTGTTCGTGACGATTGCGGGCGCGTTCTTTCCTGGGTGGATGTCCGGCATGAAGGCGATGATGCACGATTCGCTGGAGGCGGCGTTCCGGGGCGAATTGGACCCGACGCGGCTCCAGGGAATCCTGGGCTACATGCTGCAACGGGTGTTCGTTCCCCTTTCGTTCCTGGCGGGAGCCGCGGTGCTGACCACCATCAGCGTCCAATTGGCGGTGACGCGGATGGGGTTCAGCCTGAAGAAGTTCCAACCCGACTTTTCGCGCTTTCAACCGTTCACGAAGATCCAGCAAGTGGTCAGCCAGGGGCCGGCTTCTTTGCTGCAGGCTGCGGCGATGATGGTCGTGTTCAGCGGAACGATTTATGTGATCGCGAAGCAGAACGCGGAGATTTTTCTATCGCTCCCGTTCGCCAGCCTGGAGATCGGCTTGGGGAAAGTAGCCGGTTCCATGAAGGAGCTGCTGTGGAAGGCGGCTGGCGTGTTCCTGGTGTTCGGCCTGGTGGATCTTTTCCGCCAAAAGCGCAAATACACCAAGGGACTGCGGATGACCAAGCAGGAGGTGCGGGACGAGGCCAAGGACATGGAAGGCAATCCGCACGTCAAAGGCAAGATCAAGCGGCTGCGGCGCGACCTGGCTCGCCGCCGGATGATGAAGCAGGTTCCGACGGCGACCGCGGTGATCGTCAATCCGACGCACTTTGCCGTGGCGTTGAAGTACCGGCATGACACCATGAATACGCCGGTGGTGGTGGCGAAGGGCAAGAACTACCTGGCGCTGCGGATCCGCCAGATCGCCATCGAAAATGGCGTGCCCCTGGTGGAGAATCCGCCGCTGGCGCAGGCGCTGTATAAATCGGTGGACGTGGGCAGGGAGATTCCGCCGAATCTGTATCGAGCCGTGGCGGAAGTGTTGGCGTATATCTACAAGTTGAGCAATCCGCGAAAGCAGCGGAAGCCGCGGCGGTGATTTACCGGAAAAGGTGGCCCAGCGTCTGCCACTCGATTTCGAATCGTTTGAGGACGCTCTCTCGGGAAAAGACGAAACCGGGAAATTCGAGGAACGGCTCATCCGTAGCGTAGTCGCGGAGGCGTAACGGACATCCCCAGGTGATTCACGAAAGCGTCGGCTTGATGGACCACCATGCTCAATCCGAGCTTTCCTTCCGCAACTCGCTCCACTTCAATAGCTTCGACGGGCTTGTGATGATATTCAGCGGCCCATTGAATGGGAGCTTCTAAGTCCCACCTGGAAATGGCCAAGCCGGACAATTCGGCATGGTCAACTCCAAGAATTTCCCGCTCAGACTCGATCAGCGGACTGCGGCTGACGGAGTTCACGGCCAGGATCGTGTCGTACTGCTTGGGGAGGATTGCCGCGATCAGCAGCTTGCCGACGTCGTGAAGGAGCCCGGCGACGAAGGCGCCCTTCGAGTATTCGACGGGCAGCTCCTCGGCGAGCAGCTCAACCATGGTCCCGGTCGCGACGGCATGAAGATTGAAACGCGTCATGGAAAAGCTGGAGGCGGTCCGAAATCTGGAAAATAAGTTGGAGATGGAAGAGGTGAGGGCAAATTTCCGCATCGCGGTGAGGCCGACCCGGGCGACCGCGTGCTTGACGGACATGATCGGCTGCGAGCGTGCGAACACGGCCGAGTTCGCCAGACGCAGGATTTGAGCCGACAGCAGCGCGTCCTTCTCTACGACGGCCGTCAGTTCCGGGATGTCGCAGTGACGGTGCGCCAGACGCGCCAGCAGGTGGATCATCATCGGAGACAACTGCGGCAGCCGTTCCACGCCTTGGAGAGCTTGCTGGCGGGTGATGAATCCGGCGGTCAGCAGTGGGGCCATGGCTATTTCGACATATCGATGGTCGCGCTAACTTATAGAGTCTATTTTAGGTTTCGATGGTACAATTCGGGAGATTGCGGTACATAGCGGTCCCCGCCATCGCGCGGAAACCATGGATCAACGCAGGGACACCCGATATCATGTCCAAGAGCCTTGCACCATGCGCATCGCGGGGGAACGCGGCGGCCTTTACGTGGTTACCATCCTGGATGTCTCGAAGTCGGGTATGCGGATCAGCGGGTCCGTCGCGGTGACGTCCGACACTCACGCGGAGATCATGTGCCGAGGGATGCGGATTTCGGGCATGGTTCGCTACGCACGCAACGTTGGCCGGGACGAGTACCACATGGGTTTTAAAGCGGATGACGACTCAGATGGTCCCAAGTCGGCGGAAGACGAGCTGGATTTGACGCTACTCTTCCGGCGGCGATGAACAAAAAGGCCAAGATCCCGCTGCCGGCGAGTGGGCGAAGCGACTTGGGGATTTATTCGGTCCTGCTGCTGGCGGTCCTGGCGATTTACAGTCCCGTCCTTCATTTTGAATTCATCCGCCTGGATGATCCGGACTACGTTAATAATGCGCACGTGCTGCGTGGGCTGACAGCGGACGGTTTCCGGTGGGCTTTCACCACCGGCTACGCGGCGAACTGGTTTCCGGTCACGTGGATTTCTCACATGCTGGACCGGCAGTTATTCGGGTCGCAAAGCGGCCTTCATCACCTGACCAACGTGCTGATCCATTCGGCGAGCACTCTGATGCTTTTCGCGCTGCTCAGGCGGACCACCGGCGCGCGCTGGCGTAGCGCATTGGTAGCGTTTATTTTCGCGCTGCATCCCCTGCATATTGAATCGGTTGCTTGGGTCGCCGAGCGGAAAGACGTACTGAGCGGGTTATTTTGGATCGTGACTCTGTGGACCTATTCGAATTATGTCGAGCGGCCCGGGCTCTTGCGATACCTGGTGGTCGTAGCGACGTTCGGTGTGGGCTTGATGTCCAAGCCTATGCTGGTGACGCTGCCGTTTGTTCTGCTCTTGTTCGATCTGTGGCCGTTAAGGCGATTTCAGAGCGGGAAAACGATCTCTCAGCTTCTGGTGGAAAAGATTCCGCTTTTGATTCTGGCCGCCGCATCATCCGTGGTGACGTATCTGGTGCAGCAGAGCGGAGGCGCGGTTCTCACTCTGGTTTTGGTTCCGCTCAAGTATCGCATCGAAAATAGTCTTATTTCGTACGTCGTCTATATTTTCAGCTTCATGTGGCCGGCGAAGTTGGCGGTTTATTATCCCTATTCGATCGATTTTCAAGACTGGCAATGGATGGGCGCCGCGGCACTGCTGCTGGGAGTTACTCTGTTCGCTCTCCGCGTAGCTGGGCGTCGTCCTTACGTGACCGTCGGCTGGCTCTGGTACGTCGGGACGCTGGTGCCGGTGATCGGACTGATTCAAGTTGGAATTCAGCCCCACGCCGACCGGTACACATACATACCGATGATCGGAGTTTCCATCGTGCTGGCATGGGGAGCGGCGGAGGTGGTCGAACGCTGGCCGCAAGCGAGGATTACCGTGATCGGCGTGTGCTGCGGTCTGTGTCTCGCATGGACGACGGTTACCTGGCTCGATTTGGATTACTGGCAAAACAGCATTCGCTTGTATCAGCGCGCCGTGGATGTCACGACGGATAATTACGTCGCCCAGAGCGCGTTGGGCGACGCGTTATTGGACGCAGGTAGGGTGGATGAGGCGATTCCTCATCTTCTCGAAACCCTTCGCCTGCGGCCGAATGCGGTCCGTGCTCGAGTAGACCTGGCTTCGGTGCTGAGTAAACGCAACCAGATGTCGGATGCGGAGACTCAATACCGGATCGCGCTTCAGATCGATCCGGAGGATCCGGACGCGCAGAATGGTTTGGGCGCGATTCTGGCTGACAAAGGGCAGTTCGACGAAGCTTTGATTCATCTGAAGGAGGCGGTGAGGCTCCGGCCGGATCACGCGGATTCGCACTACAATCTCGGGCGGGCGTACGGTCTACAAGGACGCGCGGATGAGGCAATCGCGGAGTTTTTGGAGACCGTCCGGTTGCAACCGGAGAATCCGGAAGCTCATTTCAATCTGGGTAATTCGTACGTTCAAAAAGATCGGATGAGTGATGCGATTCGGGAGTACCAGACTGCGATCGGGCTGAGAGCGGATTACAAAAATGCGCGGTTTAATTTAGGAGCCGCGCTCGCGAGTTTGGGCAAGTTCGACGAGGCGGCCCATCAGTTTTCGGAGGTTCTGCGTTTGCAGCCTGATTTTCCGGGCGCGAGGGAGAGCCAGGAGAATTGCCTCAGGCTTCGCGGCTCCGGCAAATGACGCTTATCGAATCAGGGATTGCAGCGCTTGCCGGTAATCCTCTGCTGCTTCCCGTTCCGCGGAATGGCGCTGTTCGCTCACTACCCTTTGTCCGCCGACGAAAACATCGCGAATTGGGGATGGACCGTGGTTGCAGAACACGAATCCGCTGAGCATCTGGGACGGCGCTTTCATGGCCAGGCTGGGATGCGATTCATCGAGGATCACGAAATCGGCTCTCTGGCCGACGTTCAGACCGCCTAAAGACCGGCCGCTGGGGGCGGCACCGCCTTCCACCGCCGCGATGTACAAGGCTTGGCCGACCTCGGGGGTTTCGGAAGCGGCCAGCACGTTACGGCGGCGATGACGCAAGCGCTGCGCGTATTCGAGCAGCCTCAGCTCTTCAGCGACGGACACGCTGATGTTGCTGTCCGAACCGATTCCCCAACGTCCGGCATCTGAAGAATATCCCTCGGCATCGAAAACACCATCGCCGAGGTTGGCTTCGGTGGTGGGACACAAACCGGCGGTCGCTTCAGTCTGCGCCAAGCGAGACGATTCTGTCGGACTCATGTGGGTAGCGTGCACCAGGCACCATCGATCGTCAACATCGAAATGATCCAGCAGCCAATCAACCGGTGGAGCTCCGGTATGAGCGACGCAATCCTTCACTTCGGCAACCTGTTCTGCGATATGGATGTGCACGGGGGTGGTCGGATCGATACCGTCCGCCCCATCGAGCAAAGACCGAAGGGAATCCTGGGACACGGCACGCAAGGAATGCGGCGCGACTCCACAACGGACTCCGGCTTTCATCAGCCGCACGACCAGATCGAGAATCCATTCGGGGCCTGATCCAAATCGCAGTTGATCCGGGCGGAGCGGGCGCTCGCCGAATCCGCTGTATTGGTACAGAACCGGCAAGAACGTCAGACCGATTCCAACGTCGCGGGCAGCCGCGGCGATATGCGCGGCCATTTCGGCAGGGTCGTCGTATGGAATGCCGCCGGGTCCGTGATGAATGTAGTGAAACTCGCACACGGACGTGTAGCCGGCCTTCAACATTTCGATGTACAAATGGCGCGCGATCGCATATTGCGTTTCCGGCGTGATGCGCGCGGCGAATTTGTACATCAGGTCGCGCCAGGTCCAGAAGCTGTCCTGAGAGTCGCCACGAAATTCGGCGAGGCCGGCCATGGCGCGCTGAAATGCGTGGCAATGGAGATTAGGCATCCCGGGGATGACGGGTCCACCGGCTTGGTCGACATTGGCGGGTTTTTTCGTTTCCGCGTCCACTGCCAACAGCGAGCCTTCGGCGCTCCATCGAAGCAGCACGTTCCGCCGCCATCCCTCCGGCAGCAATGCATCCGCGGCGTACAGGGCGTGATCTGTCACACGCAGCCTCGCGTGATCGCGCCGTGGCGCATCACGAATCGGCAGGCGTTGAAGCCGCTCCAATAGGCAAGTTCTTCGAGACGTTCGACATCCCAGACACAGAAATCGGCAAACCGGCCCGGCGCGAGTTGACCGTGAGTTTCGGACCTTCCAATCGCGCGTCCGGCATGATGCGTAACACCGAGCAGCGCTTCGGCCGGAGTCATTCGGAACAACGTGCAAGCCATGTTCAGCATGAGCAAGAGAGAAGTCGTCGGCGAAGTTCCGGGATTGCTGTCCGTGGCAATCGCGATGGGAACTCCGTGGCGGCGCAACAGTTCGACGGGCGGCAGATTCGTTTCACGCAGAAAATAAAAGGCGCCCGGAAGCAGAATAGCTACAACATTTTCCTGTTTCATGGCGAGGACGCCGGATTCATCGAGATGCTCCAAATGGTCGGCGGAGAGCGCGTGATAGCGCGCGGCGAGGCGAGCGCCTCCCATGTTGGAAAGCTGCTCGGCGTGCATTTTCACGGGAAGGCCGAGCTGCGATGCCTTCTGATAAACCCGCTCTGTCTGCGCGAGAGTAAAGCCGATGTTCTCGCAGAAGACGTCGACGGCGTCGATCAGGCCTTCATGATGAAGCTCGGGGAGCATCCGATCGCACACCAGCGTGATGTAATCATCCGCTCGGCCTTTGAATTCTGGAGGAAGGGCGTGCGCGCCGAGGAAGGTCGTGTACACGCTGACCGGGTAGGACTTGCCCAAGCGGCGCGCGACTTTCAGCATTCTGCGCTCTGTTTCGAGCTCGAGGCCGTAACCGCTTTTTATCTCTATGGCGGTTACACCTTCGGCGAGCAACGCTTCCAGGCGGCGCGCGGATTGGGCGAAGAGCTCCGTTTCCGTGGCTGCACGAGTAGCTCGCACGGTAGAATTGATGCCGCCGCCCTCTCTGGCGATTTCTTCATAGCTGACGCCGGAAAGACGCCGGGCAAATTCGCCAGCGCGATTGCCTGCGTAGACCAGATGCGTATGACAATCGATCAGGCCGGGCGTGACCCAGGCTCGCCGAAGATCGTGCTGACTTTGCGTGCTTGTAAGGAACGCGGCTGGGATTTCTCGATCGTCGCCGATCCAGACTATTTTATGATCCTGCACGGCGATTGCGCCCGGCTCTATGACTTCTCCAGGATCGCCGGATGGACAAAGGCGCGCGTTGCGCCACAGCGATGAGACTCATTCAGACCCTTTTAACGTGATCAGTGCGCCGATCAGGATCGCGTCCGGCGTTTCGGCGAAGAGGCGTACGCCAGCCATGACCCGGCGCGTTCGCAGCACATATCCGGCAGGAACCAGCGCACCCAAGAAATCGATATTGTCCGTGAGCGCAATACCACACCGCTTGGTCCGCGTCGCACGATACGATACCGCCGTTCCTCCACACCTGGACGATGGCGCGAGCATGGCCACGGCGCGTCATGACATTGAAATCGCGCGTAGCGGAGCCGGTCAGCGTCGCGTCCATGGCGGTCTCGCCAGGGAAATCGTGGGGAACGAAGGGAGTGGTCAACGCGAACTGGGAGCCATCAGCCGAGCGTAGGACCATGCCGTCGCCGCTCAACAGAACGATGGTCCGATCGACGCCTGGAAATTGAGAGAAGCTACCGGATTGCGTTACCTCGGCGATGCTCACGCGCCATAGGAAATCGTCGAAGCCGGCGTCTTCTGGTTCGACCGCTAAATTTCGAGTGGCGCCGCCACCGTTTCTCCACGGGATCGCGGGAAGCGCGTCCACTTGAATCATGACGCCTGGTTGGGAAGCAGCGGGAGTTTCAGATTATGCTTACGGGCAGTCTGAATGGCCAGATCGTAGCCAGCATCGGCGTGACGCATGATGCCGGTGGCGGGATCGTTGAACAGCACGCGTTCAATGCGTTTCGCCGCGGCATCAGTGCCATCGCACACGATGACCACGCCGGCGTGCTGCGAAAATCCCATGCCGACGCCGCCGCCGTGATGGAAGCTGACCCACGTGGCGCCGCCCGCAGTATTCAACAGCGCGTTGAGCAGCGGCCAATCCGAGACGGCGTCCGAGCCGTCGCGCATGGATTCGGTCTCGCGATTCGGACTGGCGACCGATCCCGTGTCGAGGTGATCCCGGCCAATCACGATGGGCGCTTTCAGCTCTCCCGATTTCACCATTTCGTTGAATGCGAGACCGGCGACGTGGCGTTCGCCGAGACCCAGCCAGCATATCCGCGCAGGCAGTCCTTGAAACGCGATGCGCTCACGCGCCATATCGAGCCAGCGATGCAGATGTAGATTGTCGGGGAACAACTGCTTGACTTTTGCATCGGTCTTGTAAATATCTTCGGGATCGCCCGAGAGCGCGACCCAACGGAATGGGCCCTTTCCTTCGCAAAACAGCGGGCGAATGTAGGCGGGAACGAATCCGGGGAAGTCGAACGCGTTGGCGACGCCCTGATCTTTGGCGACCTGGCGGAGATTGTTGCCGTAATCGAAAACAGGTACGCCCATGTTGTGAAAATCGAGCATCGCTTGCACGTGAACCGCGCAGGATCGCGCGGCGGCGTCGCGAAGTTCGGCGTGCCGCGTTGGATCTTCCACGGCCGCTTTCCATTGGTCGACGGTCCAGCCGACGGGCAAATATCCATTGATCAGGTCGTGGGCCGAGGTCTGATCGGTCAGCAGGTGCGGCTTGACGCCGCGTTTGACGAGTTCAGGAAGAACCTCGGCTGCGTTTCCCAGCAATCCGATCGATAGAGCTTCCTTGCGTTCGCAGTGGCGTTTGATGAGGGTGAGTGCATCGTCGAGATTCGCTGCCTGCCGGTCAAGATACCGAGTGCGGAGGCGGAAGTCGATGCGAGACTGCTGGCATTCGATCACCAAGCGAAACCGCTCCGGCAAAGGTCGCGGCCAACGGCTGTGCCCCTCCCATGCCGCCGAGACCAGCGGTGAGAATCCAACGCCCGCGAAGATCGCCGCCGTAATGTTTTCGGCCCGCCTCGGCGAAAGTCTCATAGGTGCCCTGAACGATGCCTTGCGATCCGATGTAGATCCAGCTTCCGGCGGTCATCTGGCCGTACATCATCAGGCCCTTGCGATCGAGTTCGTGGAAATGCTCCCAAGTCGCCCAGGCGGGAACCAGGTTCGAATTGGCGAGCAGGACTCGCGGCGCGTCGGCGTGAGTCTTGAAAACTCCTACGGGTTTGCCCGATTGAATCAGCAGAGTTTCGTCCGAATCCAGCTTCTTGAGCTGCGCCAGAATTTCATCGAAGCATTCCCAGTTGCGTGCGGCGCGACCGATTCCTCCATAGACGACGAGGGCCGCCGGGTTTTCGGCGACTTCGGGGTCCAGATTATTTTGGATCATGCGGTACGGAGCTTCCGTGAGCCAACTCTTGCACGTGAGCTTCGAGCCCCGGGGAGCGCGAATCTGGCGCGCCGGATCCATTCGCAGCGATTCCGCGACTTGCCCTTTCAGCATGTCTTTATCGTAACGCCGACCTTTAGGGCGTGGCGATCGCGCCCGAGATCAGGCGCGCACGGAGCTCATCGGATGGGGAAGTCGCGAGAGCTCGGGCGACGAATCCGGTCATGTTCGCGACGGCGAAGCTTACGCCTTGCAGGTTTCTCTCAACCGGCACCCCGGGGATTGGGCGCGGATATGGCGATGCATAAAAGATCCCGTTGAGATAACGATATACGTCGCGGGGACAGGCTTCGTCGGGCGCGACGCCGACCGCTCCTTCAAGATTTCCCGGCAACAGGTGTGCCGCGCTGACAATTACCGAGTTCGAGGCGAGAACGGATTCGAAGCGCGGCCGGTGAGCGGGATTCGACGTGCCGAGGCTTAGATTCACCACGTCCATGCGATGCTCGACACACCAATCGAGGGCGCGCACGACAGCGTCGATATTCGCGGAGAGCTTACGGTCGAATACTTTGACGGCGTAGAGTTCGGCGCCGGGAGCTTTTTCGCGAATCACGGCCGCGATTGCGGTTCCGTGACCCAGACGATCGAGATAGTCGTCCGTTACGATTCCGATTCCTCCGGCGATTCCGGTTACATGCGGATGCCCCGGATGAATGCCGCTATCGACGATCGCGATTTTCATAACGTGACGGTATGCTGCGCGATTTTCGCCAGTGAGGCCCGGTGCGTGATCAGGATTACGGTGCGGCCGCTCGCGATGTTCAGCAAGGTCGCGGCGATAGCGCGTTCATTGGCTTCGTCGAGCGCGGAGGTGGGTTCGTCCAGCACCAGCACTTTCGGATTCGCAAGCAACGCGCGAGCCAGGGAAATACGTTGCCGCTCACCCGCGCTCAGCGTCTGGCCGCGCTCAGCGAGGATGGTCTCGTAACCCTCGGGAAGAGCGAGAATGCGGTCGTGAATCGCGGCGTCGCGCGCAGCCGCAAAAATGTCGTCATCAGAGGCGCCGGGCCGGGCGTAAGCGATGTTGTCGCGAACGCTGGCGTGAAATAGATACGGGGATTGATCCACCAGACAGACTACGCGTCGTAGATCCGCGAGCGCAAGATCTCGAAGATCGCGGCCGTCGATGCGAATCGATCCAGCATCGGGGTCATAAAAGCGAACCAGAAGATCCGCGACTGTGGATTTCCCGGCGCCGCTGGGGCCGAGAATCGCGCAGATAGTTCCCGCAGGCACGCGAAAAGAAAGATCCACCAGAACGTCATCGGCGGCGTGGCGGAAAGAGACGTGATCGAACTCGACCTCGCCGCGAACTTCGGTTAAACGCTTAAGATTCGGACGCTCGACGATTTCGGCGTGCGTATCGAAAAGTTCCCAGACACGCGTCAGGGAGACACCGCCGGAGACGAGGTTCGTATACAGGCTCATCAAGTTTTGCACCGGCGCGAGTAGGCGCAAGTGATATGCCATCAACGCCACTAGCGATCCGGTGGTGAGAGCGCCGTCGATCACCAACTTGCCGCCGTAGAGAAAAATCGCCGCGGTGGACAGCGTCAGCACAGTTCCCGGCACAGCTCCGCTCAAAAACGCAGTCAATTGCATTCGCATCAGAGCGTCGACGAAGCTCCGGTTGCGCTCCCGGAATCGATCCGCCTCCCGCGCTTCGGCGTGGGAGGAGACGACCAGACGAATCCCCAGCAGCGTTTCGAGCAGAAAGCTGCCAATGTCGGAACTTCGTTCACGGACGGTGCGGACGCGATCCGCCAAGCGGCGCTGATAGTGCTTCAAGGCCCAGAGACTGACGGGAATCACGGCGGCGCTAAGGGCAAAGAGACGTAGACTCATGGTCGCCATGATCGACGCGCTACCGGCGAGAAACACGACATTCGAGAGGACGCTGAGCAGGCTGTCGGCGGAGACGCGCTGCACCTCCGCGATATCGTTGTTGATGCGCGAAACCACGTCGCCTAATTTTCGTTGAGCCCAGAAGCGCGGGGAAAGCGTCTGTAAATGGCGGTACAGGGCGAGTCGCATATCAAAGAGGACCATCGCAGAGACGCGGACGTATTGGTAACTCGACAGGATGTTCAGGGCGAAGCCGACGACCGTAACGCCGACCATCAGCGCACTGACGATGATCAGCATGTGCAGATCGCGTTTGAGAAGGGCATCGTCGATGAGCAGTTTCGAAATGTAGGGTTGGACAAGACCAAACGCGGTCGCGGCGACTCCGGCCAGCAGGATCAATACCAGGCGGGGCCAGTAGGGTGCAATGAAGCGCAGCGCCCGCTTGTATCCGCCAAGATCGAGCAACGCTTACCGCGTGGCGGGAACCACCACCATGCCGGAGGTGATGTCCGCACTCAGGTCGATGGTGTTGCGAAGCTGCATCGAAGCGGCGTCGTAGACTTCCACGGTGTAGCCCGCGCCGAAAATATAAAACTCTTTGCCTGTGCTCGAAATACCGAAACTGAAGCGCGCTCGCCCGTCGAACTCCTGCTTGCGAATCAATTTGTTGTTGGCCAGGTCGAACTCCCAGAATTCGCAGCGCCGGGTTCCGCCCTGCCCGTTGAACGCGACCGTGTAACCGCGTTTGCGATCGGGCGTCACCTGCAATCCGGTCATGCCCGTAGCCGAGGGCCCACCGGCGTGAAATCGAAAGTTCGCTTGTTCAGGTCGAAACGCGCGATGCCGAAAATGCTCCGGTGAACCACGGGGTCCTGCGAGTTAAACACGCTGATCAGCATTCCGGGTTCCTGAATTGAATCGAGAACCCGGCCGATGCCGAGGCTAGCCATTCCTGGAAACTGCGGCTTTGACAGATCGATCTTATCGACCATTTTGAAGTCGGTGGTATCGAAGATGTAAACGGCATTGCGAAAGACGTACAGAAATTTCCCGTCGGGCGAAAAGCGCATTCCGCCGCCAAATCCGAAGCCAACCTGCTCCTCATCCTTGGGGACGTCGCCGGTGCGGACGATTTTCTTTTGCGCCAGATCGATCACGCCGAATTTCGTGTTGCGATCGACCTCGAAGCGGTCGGATTTCTTCTCCACAGTCCGGTAGAGCGTGTAGATCAGCTTGCCTTCGGGATCGGGAGCCCATGCGCTGAAGCGATACTTCTTCGAGCCTTCGTTCAACGTGAGGGAATTGGTGACTTTGTGAGTCGCTACGTCGATCACTTCGAACCCAGCGCTTCTCGAGCGTTTCGATGTACAGAGTCTTGCGATCCTCCGACAAGGTCATATCGAGAGGAGTGCCGGTGGACAGGTCGATCTTGTCGATGACCTTCTGTTTCGCCTCGTCGACCACGTGGATGGTATGCGGCCAGGTTCCGACAAAGAGCGTCCCCTGCGCGGACGCGGACGTCGCCAGCAATACTGCCAGTGCAAATCTCATGGAAAAACCAAGTCCCTCATGGAAAAACCAAGTCGATGTTGCGCCAGTCTTTGGTCGCGGCCGCGCACTTCGCCGTCCAGTCGGGATAATTGTTCAGGTGATCCGGGACCTGCGCGGGCCAGAAACAAGTGATGTAGCAGTCGTACAGGTCGCGCTCGACGGGCTGGCACAGACCGGCCGTGCCGCCCGCTGAATCTACTTCCCATCCTGGCGAGAAAACCAGCGAGCAGCCCATCGGAACATGCGGCCGCTGGCCCGCGGGCGCCTGCAGACCGACGACATCGTCATTGGCGGCGAGATAATCCTCGATCCGGCGAGCTTTTTGGTTGACGGCGCGGAGATGTTTCATGCAGCCTTCCTTTCGGCAAAATGTTGAAGAAAACCGGGATTCTGAGCGGCGATGGAGCCGTAAATTTCAAGGCAGGTATCGGTCCAGCCGCGAATCCAGTCGCAGTAATGAAGATTGGGATGCCCGGTGTCGCCATAGCGGACGTAGGCTTCGTGATGGCAGCCGCCGGCGCAAACGGGACGCGCCCAGCACGTGCTGCAATCGATTTTCGAATGAATGTGACCGCGCGACAAAAAATCGTTCTGCTTGGCGCGATCGAGCCCCGTGGAAACATGACCCAGCGTGTGCGTATCGGAATCGACAAAACGATGGCACGGGGCGATATCGCCGGACGGTCCCACGCCGACCAAGCCCAGTCCCGCGCCGCACGGATGCGACTTGCTGACCCCCTGGTGTAGTTCAGCGAGCGTGTCGCTCACGTTTGAAAATCCATGATGCTCGCCGCGCAGTGCATGGTCGAGATACTCGGCGGCGAGCGCGCGGAACTGGTCGAGCACCGAGTCGAGACCGCGTTCATTGATTGAATACAACCGGTTCGGCGAAGTGGTTACCGGAGCGAAACCGACCTCGTGGAAACCTAGATCGTGCTTCAGGTGCTTGTACGTCCCCAGCACGTCCATCGCCTGCGAAGTCATGGTGACGCGCGCCGTGATCGGCCGCGTCTTGTGGTTCTTGAGAAGCGCCCGCACGCGCGGCTCGATGATATCGTAGCTGCCGCGGCCGTTCGCGAAGACGCGGAATTTGTCGTGCGATTCCTTGGAGCCGTCCATGCTCACCGTGACGCCGATGCTTTTCTCGGAAAGATAATCGATGATGGCTGGCGTCAGGAGGGTCGCGTTGGTGGTGAGGCTGAAATCGATACTGCGGGCTTGCTCGGCTGCTTTGGTGGAGGCATAATCCACCACCTGTTTCAGCAGCGGGAAATTCATCAGCGTTTCGCCGCCGAAGAAGGTGATGTGAATCGCACGGCGGCCGGCGGAGCTGGTGAACAGGTAGTCCACGGATGCGCGCGCCGTGTCGAAATCCATGAACTTCGGCTTGCCTTCCGGTGTCGCGACCTTGTCCTCACCGAATTCGTAGCAGTATTGGCACGACAGATTGCACTGGTTGGTCAGATTCATGACCATCGTCTGCAATGGAAAATCGGCGGAAGGATTCTGCAGCGGCGGCGCCGCGAATCCATCGGTGATGATGGCGTGCGCCTGATGCAATTCGTCGATCACGTCCTCATCGGCGATAGCCGCGAGGTCGGCGCGGGAAGCCTCGCCCTGCTCCAGGCGGCGAAGCACGGCCAACGACGGCGAATCTAGCTCGAAGATTCCGGCGCTCGGGACCAGATACAGATATTGGCGGCCGCCGCCCTCGAACGCGTGAAATTCTCCCAGCCGGTACTTGCTCATTGCGCCACCTCCGGCTGGTCCCATCGCACGTACAGCGGCACGGCCACTACCAAATAGGATTTTCCGGTCAGAGGCTTGCCGTCTTTTCCCATTTCACCTTTATAAGTGGCGACCACCCACACGTCGCCGTAGTTATTGCGGCTGAATTTGCGTTTCGGATTTGGCCCTTCGCTCGATGGCGTGAAGAATCCCGAGGGGCTCAGCGTGCCGATAAAATCCTTGTCATCGTCGCCATAAACGGCGTAGAATTCTTCCACGGACCATTCCGCATCCACGGGACCAAGCTCCACGTCATCGGCCGTGTTCGGCTTGTCGTCGGGACCGCGATTGTAGGCGATCGCTTCAAACTGCTGGAACCCTTTCGGGTGCGTCGTTCCGCCGAGCCGCGCGAGCGAAGTTTCCGGCTTCACCTTGATGTAGTCGATCTTGTCGTAAACGGCGATCGCATTCGGCGCGACTGCGCGGCGAACCGAAACATCGCGCTTTCCGACGATCGCTTTCGCGTCGACGTCCACTTCCACGGTCACCTGCTGCGCGGTCTGATCGACAATCCGTCTCACGGTGACGCCCGAGCCAAAATCAACATCCGCGGCGGTGATTTTCTGAAAATTGTCGCCGAAAATGCGAACGCGCTGCGCGGTTGACCCGATTTTCAGCATGGTTTTGTCGACGGCTGAGATCAGGGGTGCATCGCCGGCGCGCTCCAGCTTCACGTCGTATCCGAATTCCTGATAGGCACCCCAGAACCAGCGGCCTTCCATGTTGGATTGGTCCTGCGAAATCCACATGACTTCGCGCAGATCCGCGGGCACGCCTCCCGCATTTCCGGGAGCTGGAGCGGACGGAGTCTTCGATTGCGATTTGCCGCGCCAGGAATAGCCCGTATAGACAACCGATTTTCCATTGCGCGTCACCGACGAGCCATCCTTTATATAGGTCAGCTTGACGTTAGTAGTAAATTCGTCCTCAGCCGCACCGGGCTCGACTACCATTTCGCCGATCACCGGTCCGCGTCCGATCTGATAGCCCGAGATGATCCATCGCCCTGAAAGTTTAGGCGCACGCATGCGGGCGCGCCAGGCGGACCATTCGGGCGTCGTCAAGGGATACTCTTTCGCTAAGTACTCGACGGCGACATCGACCGGCTGCCGGCGATCAGGCGGAGGACCGTTAGCCGGGGGAGGCGCATCCGTGGGCGGCATGAAGCGATACAGCGCCTGAAAATCCGCTACCGCGAAATAACCGCTATGCATCGACGCCAACAGGTTCCAATCTTCCTTCGATCGCCTCCAGGACCGCGCACGTCCCATCGCATGGCAAACCCCACATGCGCCGCGAACCGTATCGTCGGGAAATGTTTCGTCAATCAGCCGCGCTTCGGGGATATACATCACAGGCTTGGCTTCCTCAGGCGCCAGGCCGTGAGTTGTGCTCAAGCTTTTGACGATCGCGCGAGCCTGCTCAGGCGTCAAGTGAACACCATTCAGCCGGACCATTCGCTTGACGGCTTCTTCCCAGCCTTCCGGAGTCGTGCGCTCCCAGGAAATCCGCGAAAGGTTGCCTTTGTCGTCCTTGGCATGGCAGGAACTGCACTTTTCGACGATCAGCGGATCGGTAACGGGAATGCCAGTCTCGGGCTTCGCGGCGGCATCAGCTACGCCCCGTCCTCCACCACGTTGAGCGACCAGAGGCAGGGCCAACAGGATAGCAAGCACAAGTCTCATGAGATCCCGATTGCCCTAAGATATCGCACTTTCAGGAACTTCGGGAGACGGCCTCACCTCTCGCGCGGCGATCGGCATTTGAATTATGATTTAGGCAATGTCCAATCTTATTTTCAAACGCGAAACTCTGTTTATTGCTCCCCTCGCGCTCCTGTTCCTCGCGCAAGAAGTTCCGCAGGCGCAGGCCCAGGGACGCCCAGGTCAGGCGCAAGCGGCACAACAGACGCCTGCAACTCCGGCAACGACTACTCCAGCACCGCCTGCCGCGCAGCCAGGCGGGCGCGGACGTGGAGGAGTTCCTGGTCCCGGTCCAGCCGTCGGGGGCGACATTGATGAGACCCCGGTGGTGACACATCACTCGGTTCAAGTGGGTGGCAAGACCATCAATTACACCGCGACTGTGGCGCAGATGCCGCTGAAGAACGCATCCGGTGAAACCGAAGCGCATATCTTCTATATGGCGTACACGATGGACGGCGTCGATGCCGCCAAGCGGCCGTTGACGTTCTCCTTCAACGGAGGTCCCGGTTCCGCTTCGATGTGGGTACACATGGGCGGCTGGGGTCCACGCAGCCCTAAGCTGATGCCGAACGGCAGCATGCCGCCTCCGCCATATCAAATGAAGGACAACCAGGACACGTGGCTGGACCAGACCGACTTGGTTTTCATCGATCCTGTGGGAACCGGATACAGCCGGGCCAAGACTGTGGAGATCGCACGGCGGATGAATGGAGTGCAAGGAGATATTCAGTCTGTCGGCGAATTTATTCGGATGTACCTGGTCCGGAATAATCGCCAGCTATCGCCGTTGTTTATCGCCGGCGAAAGTTATGGGACCTTCCGAGCCGCGGGGCTCGCGGGTTATTTGATCGGCCGGGGGATCGCGTTCAACGGGATCGTACTGGTGGGCACCACGCTTAATCTCGAAACCATCTGGAGCCGCAGCGACGATCTGGTATATGAGCTGGAGCTGCCCACGTACGCCGCCGACGCTTACTATCACAAGAAGGTCGCGGCGGATTTGCAGCGCAAGGATCTTAAGTCGTTCTTGAAAGAAGTAGAAGGGTTCGCGCTGAGCGAGTACGCTGCGGCTCTAAGCAAGGGCGACGATCTTTCGCCTGCGGAGCGCAAGACCGTAATGGATAAGCTCACCCGCTATACCGGTCTCGACGCGCGGTATCTCGACGAAAGCAATTTACGTTGGGACGTCGGGCATTTCACGCGCCAGCTTATGCGGGATCAGCATGAGACCATCGGGCGCTACGATGGACGCCTCACCGCTCCTGCATCGTTGAACACGGGTGAGACCAGTGAGTTCGATCCATCCAGCAGTCTGATCACTCCGCCGTTCACGGCTGTGTTCACGGAATACCTTCGGAGCGAGCTCGGCTACAAGACCGATATGTACTACTATCCGAGCGGTGGCATTCAGCCTTGGGATTATGGCGTCCAGAATGGTTTCGGCGATACCACCGCGATGTTGCGCGACGCCATGACGAAGAATCCATATATGAAGGTAATGATCGCCGCGGGCTACTTCGATCTGGCGACGCCCTATTACGCAGTCGAGTATACGTTCAACCACATGTCGCTGCATCCCGAGATGCACAAGAACATCACCTGGAATTTTTACCAGGCCGGCCACATGCTGTACATCGACAGCGATTCTCACAACAAACTGAAGCACGATTTCGGCGAATGGCTGTCGAGCGCCTTGCCGAAGGACACGCAGTAACTCGTGACTCGAATCCTGGCCGCGTTGTTGTTCCTAAGCTGCGTCGCGGCCGCGGACGACCGCGTTGCCATCGACAAACAGGCTGTTCGAGTTCTCAAAGTACTCGAACAGCCACATCAGAAGACGCCCCTGCATCAGCACGTCTACAATCGCGTGATCGTCTACCTGGATGCGGGCGAGATGACGGTACATCCCGATCGCGGGCTGGTGGAAGTGAACCGCTACGCGGCTGGTCAAGTGACATGGAGTCCCGCAGGAGGGAAGCACATCAGCGAGAATTCGGGAAACGCCCCGATGCGCATCGTGGAGATCGAGCTGAAAAATCCGGCGCCGAAGACGCCTCCGCCGCGTTCGCCCGCGCTCGATCCTGTAACGCTTGACCCTGAGCACAACGTGCTGTTGTTTGAAAACCCTCAGGTTCGCGTCTTCCGAAGCTGGCGCGAGCCGGGCGCGCAGGAAAAGATGCATGAGCACGTGGGAGCCGGCCGGGTCGCCATTCTGCTTACCGACATTCACGCGCAGGTGAAGTTAGCCGACGGGACCAGCAGCAAACTTGATGGCTCGGCAGGCGAGGCGCTGTGGAGCCTTCCTGTGAAGCACGCCGCAACGAATCTCGGCTCGAAGAAGTTCGAAATGATTATCGTCGAAGTGAAGTAGGCTTCACCGCCTGCGCTGTTCAATGACACCCCGGCACCCCGCGGCGCCGCACGAACAGGAGGTTTTGTCGGCTGAACTTGCGAAATTATAGTCGACCGTCAACTCTTCGCCCTCGCAAATTTCACGCAGGCTCATGTACAGGACGTGCCCCTTCATCACTCTGCTGATCAGGTTGGGATCGCAACTGTGATTGATGATCTCGGCTCCGCTGCCGCCCACTAGTCCGTCCAGCGTCCAATAGGCATCCACTGAGAACAGATAGGTAAACGCGCTCTGATCTCTACGCTTCGCCTCGCGCCGGTTGATGCGCTCGCCGGTGTACTCGATCACCTTGCGATTCGCGGGAATCGATTCCTCCGCATATACACCGTAGCGGTGAATCCTCGATCGCCGAACAGCGAGCCGGAAACACGCGTGGCGAGGATCGATGCGGGGAGTCAGTTGAGGAGCGGTTCCCATAAATCTACCCCAGGATAAAACACTGGCGGAAGCTAAGACGATGCTAGACTGATAAATTCCGCCGTAACGCAGATGAAACTCGCCGCCGCGCTTCTCGTTCTCTCACTCAATCTGGCAGCTCAATCCACCGGCATCCTCAAAGGCGCGATTACCGACCAATCCGGATCCGCCATCCCGGGAGCGACGATCACCGCCGTGCGCGACGGAGGCCAGCCGCTGACCACAACCTCCCGTGATGACGGCACATATGTCCTGGCCGGCCTACCGCCGGGCACGTATTCGGTCGAAGTCACCTCTCCTGGACTGGCGCAACGAAACCCGGCGGCGGTGAACATCTCGATTGGCACTTCAATCCTCAACATCCAGATGAGTTTGGTGCTGGAGCGCCAGCAGATCACCGTGACAGACACCATCGCACCCGTCGTCAGTACCGATCCCGGTCAGAGCGCCGGGGCGCAGGTGATGCGTAGCGACGATCTGGATGCGATCTCAGATGATCCAGACGATTTGATTACGGACCTGATGGCCCTGGCCGGACCGGCCGCTGGATTGAATGGAGGACAAATTTTCATCGACGGATTCACCGCCGGCGACGGCACGCTGCCGAGCAAAGACGCGATCCGCGAAGTCCGGATCAATCAGAATCCTTTCTCTCCGGAGTTCGACACGCTGGGAACCGGCAACATCCAGATTCTCACCAAGCCGGGCACGGATCTACTTCGCGGCGAGGTGTTTTACACGGACGGAACCAGCACCCTGAATTCCCGCAATCCCTACGCGACCCAGAAAGCGCCCTTCGAGCTTAAGGATTTCGGCGGCAGCCTGAGCGGCCGATTCAATTCCAAGGGTTCGTTTTTTCTGAACGTCGACAAACGCAATATCGATAACGGCGAGGTGATCAACGCTGTGACGTTGAATCCGTCGACACTTGCGATCGTCAGTCCTTTTACCCAAGTCACCATGAGCCCGCTGCGGCGTCTGTATGTAGGAGCTCGCGCGGACTACCAGTTGACGTCAAAGCACACTCTGATGGTGCGCTATGAGCCGAACCTGAACACATCGGAGAACGCCGGCGTCGGAAACTTCACGCTTCCCTCGCAATCCTATCATTCGGCCTTGATGGAACACTCGATCCAGGCCACCGAGACCGCGGCGATCAGCAACAACGTGATCAACGAGACGCGATTCCAGTTCCGCCATCAGAATTCGTCGCAGACTCCCGATAGCACGGACCCGTCGATCTCGGTTGCGAATTCATTTAATACCGGTGGAGCGTCGGCCGGTCTCCACGATTACATTCATCATCATTACGAAGTGCAGAATTACACCACCGCCGTCCACGGCGCGCACACGTTGCGATTCGGCGCGCGGCTTCGCGCTGTTTCCATCAAGGACACATCCCAACAAAATTTCAACGGAATGTATATCTTCGGCGGCGCTTACGCCCCGATCTTGAACGCGAATAATCAGCCGGTAGTTCCCGGCGTAGTTTGTAATCAAGATGCTCCCGACGGGGCCGGTTGCGCGACGATCAGCTCGATAGAACAATATCGCCGGACTTTGTTGTTTCAGCAGATGGGGCTCACTCCGCAGGAGATCCGCTCCCTGGGTGGCGGAGCCGGCCAGTTCCTGATCAACACCGGCAACCCCGTCGTATACGTGGGCGGCGCCGATATCGGAGTCTTCGCGGGCGACGACTGGAAACTGAAGCCGAACCTGACGCTGAGCCTGGGCGTTCGCTATGAAACCCAGGAAAACATCCGCGACCGGTCGGACGTCGCTCCGAGACTGGCTTTCGCGTGGGCGCCCGGAGGCTCCGCCCAGAACGCTACGCCGCGCACCGTCATTCGCGGTGGATTCGGTATGTTCTATGACCGGTTTTCGGAACAGAACGTCCTGATCGCCCAGCGCTATGACGGGACGAACCAGCAACAGTTCATCCTGATCGATCCCGACACGTATCCCGCGATTCCTTCGCTCACCTCGCTTCAAAGCTCCCCGCAGACCATCCACACCATCAGTTCGTCGTTGCGCGCGCCCTATCTGATCCAATCGTCGATCGCGGTGGAACGGCAGTTGCCGAAGAAATCTACGCTCGCGATGACCTACACGAACTCGCATGGATTGCATGAGCTGCTTTCGCGCAACATCAATGCTCCGCTGCCGGGAAGCTATACAGGAGTCGCGGGCAGCGGCGTGTATCCTTATCCGAACGAAGGACCCATTTATGAAATGGAATCGGCTGGCCTTTACAACCAGAACCAGCTCGTATTCAATCTAAACTCGCGGCCTAACACGAAAATCTCGCTGTTCGGCTCCTACTCGCTCAGCTATGCGCGCAGCGACACGGATGGCTTGAATACGTTTCCAGCGAATCAGTACAGCATGGCTGGCGAGTATGGCCCGGCGGCGAACGACGTCCGCCATCGCGCATCGCTTGGCGGCTCGATCACCGCCAAGTGGGGGCTGCAATGGAATCCCTTCGTGATTTTGCAATCCGGTGCGCCGTTCAACATCGTCACCAGCCAGGATATTTATGGCGACACGCTCTTGACCGCGCGCCCAGCCTTCGCTTCTAGTCCAAACCAGCCTGGCGTGATTTCGACTCCCTTTGGTCTGTTCGATCCGAATCCGTCGCCCGGTGAGCCGTTGGTCCCGCGCAACTATGGGCGAGGTCCCGGTCTGGTCATCGTGAACCTGCGCCTGGCCAGGACCTTCCATTTCGGCGAGCCTCGCAGCGGCAAAACCGATTCGCCTTACGCGCTGACGCTGTCGATCTCCGCCCGCAATCTTCTGAATCACCTGAATCCGGGCCCGATCATCGGGAATATCAATTCGCCTCTGTTCGGGCAGTCGAATCAAATTGCGGTCGGATCCGGCGCCTACGCCGACAGCGCGAACAATCGCCGCCTGGAGTTTCAGGCCCGGTTCGCATTCTAATAAACGATCATTTGCATCGGCGTGACCTTATCATCCGGCGCGTTGCATGCCGCCCCTTAACGCGCGTAAACTTGCATTGAACGTTATCGATAACTTCAATAGAGGTGCACATGACGCGAAGACAGCTTCTACAATCCTCACTGGCAGCCGGCGCTGCGTTAAAACTGTCGGCCGAGGATGCGAACCGCGCCGCAGGCTATAAACTCGGAATCATCTCCGACGAGATCAGCGACGATCTGGCAACTGCCCTCGAATTCATCTCCAGCTACGGCTTGCACGGAACCGAATTCCGTGTGATCTGGGGCAAGAACATCATGAGTCTGCCGCAGGCGGACCTCGATCGCGCCAAGAAGATGCTGGCGCAACATAACGTGAGCGTGAGCGATATCGCTTCGCCGATCTTCAAGTGGAACCTGCCGCAGATGCCCGCCAAGGCTGGTGAAAAGCGCGATAGCTATAACGCAAATTACATTGAGGAGGACGCCGACAAGCTTCTCGATGAGTCTTTCAAACTAGCGCGTTTCTTCGGAACCCACAAGGTCAGGATCTTCAGCTACTGGCGCGTGAACGAGCCGGAGAAGGCTTACCCGTATGTCCGCGACCGGCTGGCCAAGGCCGCGCAGCTCGCCGCGAAGAACGACATCATCCTGGTCCTCGAAAATGAGCATGCTTGCAACGTCGGTACCGGCAGAGAGCTGGGGAAGATCCTGAAGGACGTTAACTCCCCCAACCTGCGCGGAGTCTGGGATCCCGGCAACGCGGTCATGCTCGGCGAATATCCTTATTCGGTAGGTTACGCCGCGGTCAAAGGATACTTCGCGCATCTGCACATTAAGGACACGCGCAAGAACGCCAAGGGCGAACTCGAATGGGCTCCGGTCGGCGCAGGATTGTGCGACTGGACCGGCCAGTTTCAAGCGCTCCGGCGGGACGGATACGATAACACCATGTCGCTCGAGACGCATTACAAGCGTCCCGATGGCAACAAGCTCGAAAGCACGCGCGAGTCGCTCGAAGGGCTTGTTGAAAGTCATCAAGGCCACTACTTAACAGTAAGAATCAGATGACCCGACGCGACTACCTTCAACTCCTTAGCGCTGGCGCGGCCCTGGCTGGCGCAGCCCAAACCTCCACGGCCGCTGCCGGCGACTCCAATCGGGAACAGCGCATGCAATGGTGGCACGAAGCGCGTTTCGGAATGTTCATCCATTGGGGCCTTTACAGCACCCTGGGCAGGCACGAATGGGTGATGGAGGACGAAGGTATTCCGGTGGCCGAATACGAACAGCTCGCGCGCAATTTTAAACCCAAACCCAACGCCGCGCGAGCCTGGGCGCGGCTCGCCAAGCAGGCCGGCCAGAAATACATGGTGATGACCACCAAGCACCATGAAGGCTTCTGCCTGTTCAACTCCAAGCTCACCGATTACTGCGCGCCCAAGCAGGGTCCCGGCCGCGACTTGGTGGCGGAGTACGTCGAAGCCGCGCGCGCCGAAGGCCGCCGGGTCGGTTTTTACTATTCGCTGATGGACTGGCATCATCCCGACGGCGCGCGCTGCGCCACGGACGAGCAGGCGCGCCGCCGCTTCGTCGATTACATCCACGGCCAGATCCGGGAACTGCTCACCAACTACGGACACCATCGACGTTCTATGGTATGACGTGTCCTGGCCGCTGGATGCAAGGGGATGGGAATCCGAGAAGATGAACGAAATGGTGTTCAAACTTCAGCCGAATATCATCGTGAACAACCGCAATCAGCTCCCTGGCGATTTCGCGACTCCGGAGCAGCGCATTGAAGCCGACAAGCGCGCCTGGGAATCCTGCATGACGATGAATGATAGCTGGGGATATCAGCGAGCGGACGACAACTGGAAAACGCCCAAAACCGTCGTGCGCAACCTGATCACCTGCGCTCGCGATACCGGGAATTATCTGCTGAATATCGGCCCCAAGCCCGACGGCTCGATTCCGGAAGAATCCGTCGCCATCCTCACGTCGGTCGGCAAGTGGACGGACCGCAATGGCGAATCCATCTATCACACCGAGGTATGCCAGCCGAGCCGTTCGAACTATGCAAGCTTCACGCGCCATGGCAACACCCTGTATATGCATGTCTATTTCTGGCCCGGCGAAACCGTCACGATGGCTGGCTTGATGAGTACCGTGAAATCGGCGCGCCTGCTGGCAACCGGGACCCCCGTCAAGTTCGAGCAGGACAAGTTTCGCGTTCGATTCCTTAATTTGCCTGCGCGCGCTCCCGACGAGCCGGTCACAACCATCGCAATCGAATGCGACAGCGAACCCCGTCAGGATACCGATTTCGTCCGGCGGGAGCGCCCGCGCCTAAAAGCATAAATGAGTGAAAATGTCTTTCAGATTCGCGCCGATGGCGCGTTGGATTTTCTCTCTCTCGGCGCTTTAATCCATCGCCTGGACCCCGGCATCATTCCCTTTCGAAAAGCCACCGAATGCCGGATCCACGTTAGCGGCGGCGAGTTCAACTGCGCGGCGAATCTCGCCGACTGTTTTGGCATGAAGACCGCCGTGGCCACCGCGATGGTGAAATATCCCATCGGCGACCTGATCGCCGGGCAGGCTCGCGCCATGGGCGTCCAGGGAATCTATAAGATGTTCGAGCACAACGGCGTGAACGGTCCCAACATGGCGACCGTGTACAGCGACCGTGGCCAGGGCGTGCGCCCTCCAGTAGTGTTCTACAATCGCGCGAACGAAGCCGCAGCGCAGTTGAAGCCGGGCGATTTCGATTGGAACTCGATTTTCGCCACCGGTGTCCGCTGGTTTCATAGCGGGGGAATCTTCGCGGCCCTCTCGGCGACCACCGGCGAATTGATCATCGAAGCCATTCAAGCCGCCCGCGAGGCCGGCGCAGTTGTTTCCTTTGATCTGAACTACCGAGAGAAGTTGTGGAACATCTGGGGCGGCCCGGCACGCGCCCGCGAGATCATGGGCCGAATCGTGAAAGATGTCGACGTTCTGGTGGGAAACGAAGAAGACCTTCAGAAAGCGCTCGGCATCGCCGGGCCCGAGGTCAGCGGCGACTCCAAGCTCGACCCCACCGCGTTTCTCGCTATGATCGAGCGCGTTTTGAAAATTTATCCGCAACTCAAAGTCATCGCGACAACACTTCGCGAAGTGCACTCCACGAATCGGCACAGTTGGAGCGCGGTTGCCTGGATCAACGGCGAGATCTGCAAAGCTCCCACCTGTGAGCTTGACGTTTATGATCGAGTAGGCGGAGGCGACGGGTTCGCGTCCGGTCTGTTTTACGGGCTTTTGACCGGTGAATCGCCGGAGCAGGCGGTTAAGTTAGGCTGGGCCCACGGTGCGTTTCTGACCACTTATCCTGGCGATACGACCATGGCAACGGTCGACCAGGTCCGCGCGTTCGCAAAAGGCGGATCGTCGCGGATCTTACGCTAACCAGCTTTACTGTAAGTGAGCGTTCCCTGTTGCAGCGGGTGCGTCATCGACGTAATAGGTGATGCCCGAATACTGCATCTCCTGCCAGGTCTGCTCGCCCCAATGAACTTCAATTTTCGGGTCGGGATTCGACGGATTGGCAGCCGAGTTGTCGTAGTGCGCGGTCGCCTCCAGCCGCGCGCCTTTCGGCACCGCGAGCGGAGTCGTGAAAACGTAGTAGGTCTGCCAGTTGAAGTCGTACTTCGGCACAGACAGAACCTTTTCGGTTCGCCCGTCCGGATAGACCATGCGATATTCCCAGCTCTTTCCGCGCAGATGCGTATGCGGGAACAGCGCGGTAATATGCACGTCCTCAGTGAACTGAATCGCTGACTCGACAGCCTCATTGTCCGCGCCCGGGGGCAGTTTCAGGAACACATTCGTGAACGCGCCGTTGCGGATCTCGCGCGTCACCGGCTGTTTAGCGAAGATCATTCCGACGCTGGTCTGGTCCGTCGCGGCGGTGCCGTTGGCGGTGTAATGAACTTGCAGAATCAGCGTCGCCCCGGCCTTGATCCGAATCGCCGAGCCCGGCTCGAAGGTCATTGCATTGGTACCCGGTGCAGTGGTTGCGATCAACGTGCCGGGGCCTTCCGGCCGCGCCTGTTGCGGACGTTCCGGATCGCCAGGCTTTGCCGTGGTGAGCGGCTTCGGCACCACCGGAATGTACGCCGGCACCGGCCTCTTGGCGTCAGGCTCACGCATGAACACCAGGACGTGATGCACCACGCTGCGCGTCCCCGGCCGAACCTCAATCGCCTGCACCCATTGGTCTTCCGTGAAATTCGTGGGGATGGTGAAATACTGATAGTTGATCGTGCCGCTGGCCGCCACCGAATATGGCTTGGTCATGCTCAGGACGACATCCGGCTTGCCGATATCCCAGCCTTCGGTGAATTTCGGCTGCGGCGGCAGCAGCTTCGGATCGCCTTCCGGAGCGCCCGCGCTCACCCACTTCAGCAGGGTATCGCGTTCTTTGTCCGTCAGCCGCCGGTCGTTCGAAAACGTCCCATGCGGATCCGTCGAATGCCACGGAGGCATCAATCCCAAGGAAACTTTGTCGCGAATCGACTTCGCCCAAGGCCGAACCTGTTCATAGGTAAGCAGCGACATCGGCGCGATGTCGCCCGGGCGGTGGCAGCCCGCGCAATTCTTGTAGAGAATCGCGGCGACATCTCCGGTGAAGGTCGGCGTCTGCGCGGCGCACACCGCGCTCAGGACCGGAATCGCAGCCAACATCAAGCGAAGTCTCGTCATTTTCGTCTCCTTGAACAGTTATAACCAGTTTGAAGACTTACCGTCCGTTCAGTCAAGGGATGAATTGTAACGAATCTTTACAATTCGAGGAGTTTCTGAAGGAACCGTCGTACATCGGGGACGCCGCCAAGACGATACCGCGCGTGCGAGCGGCTGAAACTTCCGACGCGAACTGTAATGCCTTGGCGCAGTGCGGCAAACGCGGGTTCGTCCACCTGATCGTCGCCTACATATACCGGAAGAGCATGATCGCCCAAGCGAGCAAGCTGCTGTCTGGCGGCCACGCCTTTGTCTTCGAGCGCGCGCGGGAGAATTTCCCACACTTTCTTGCCGTGCGCGATCCGGAAGCGCTGCGTAAACGGCTCGACGATCTGATTCAGCCTAAGACGACAGAGCAGGATGTCGGACGCGGCAGCGCCCCGGTAATGAATCGCGACTGCATACTGCTTGTCCTCGATCCACATGCCGCGGATGTTTCCGAGGCAGACCTCAAGGCGAGCCATTAGAACGGGCAAATCGCGTTGCGTTTCGCCCGCCAGAGCGCTGCCTCGGCCTTCCCAGCCGTGAAGACCGAGATAGCGAATGCCGGGAACGCGGGTCCTGGCGTGGACGTCGGCTTGCCGGCGGCCGCTGATCACCCAGATCCGGAAACGCGGGCTCCGGCCAATGCGGCTAACACCTGGCGGACTGGCGCTGTCCAGCAATACTTCGTCGGGCCTTCGCGCCAGGCGCGCCAGAGTCCCGTCGAAATCCAGGAATAACGCGATCACGCTGGCGGACCGCAATCGGCGCTGATTTGGCTCCAATGAACGAACAGGTGGCGCATAAGTCACGGTAACTAACGGCGGTATGAACCGGTGGCGGACGCCGCTGCCTGGTGTCCGGATCGCGCACAGCCCGCCGATCAGGCTGCCCGCCCAGCGTAGATGTTGCGTTCACGCACGATCTCGCGCATGCGCTGCATGCGAGATGCGCCGCTCTTCCGGCGGCATTTCGAGCGCTCGATGGATGGAACCGGCCAGTTCCTCCGTGTTGTAAGGGATTCACGATCAGCGCGTCGGACAGTTCATGACTGGCCCCGGCGAACCGGCTCAGGATCAGCACGCCCTGCTCGTCCTTGCGCGACGGCGACGAATTCCTTCGCCACCAGATTCATGCCGTCGTGCAGCGACGTCACCATGCAAAAATCGGCCATGCGGTAGTAGCGGCAGAATTTCCGCGTGGCTGTGCTGGCGCGGGAGCAAGACGATCGGCTTCCAACTGGCCGTCTGAAATCGCCGATTGATGCGCTCGGCTTCCTGGACCACTTCCTGCATCACGTCGTGATAGCGCTCGATCTGCGTGCGGCTGGGCGAGCCGATCTGCACGAAGGTGAATTCGTTCTTATAAGCAGGATATTTTTCGAGGAAGGCTTCGATGCCGCGAAATCGTTCGGGAATTCCCTTGGTGTAGTCGATGCGATCCACGCCCACCCCATGCAGTCGCCTGCACGCCCAGGTCTTCGAAGAGAGCGGCACGCTCCAGGTGCGGCAGATCTTCTGCGAGCGCCGGCGTCCGCGTCGTCGGGCGAGACGCTGATCGGGAAAGGCTGCACCAGCGTAAGATGGCCGTCGCGCAGAACGCCGAAGCGCTCCCGGTCGATACGCGATTCGAGCGCGCGATCGACCGTATCCAGAAAGTTGTTGCAATGTCCCTGGATATGAAAGCCGATCAGATCCGCGCCCAGCAGACCGTCGAGCAGCTCACGCTGCCACGGGCAGATGCCGAACGCTTCGGAGTTGGGCCATGGAATATGCCAGAAAATCGCGACGCGCGCATCCGGGCGGCGTTGCTTGATGATCCGCGGCAGCAAGCGCAAAGTGATAATCCTGCACCAACACCACCGGAGATCTGCTCCTCGGCAATCTCCTCCAGCACCGCGTCGGCGAATTTGTGGTTCACCTCGCGATACACTTCCCAATCGTCCACGCGAAACGTCGGGCGCGTATGGGCAATGTGGCACAGCGGCCATAATCCTTCGTTGGCGAAGCCGAGATAGAAGCCTCGCTCTTCCTCCGGAGTCAGCCAGATCCGCCGGAGCGTGTACTGAGGATGTTCCGGCGGAACGCGCACGCGGCCCGCTCCGTCCACGGCTTGGTCGTCCGCGTCGCCAGTGGCTTGCGCGATCCAGGTGCCGTGGCAGGCGCGCAGAACCGGCTCCAGCGCCGTCACCAGGCCGCTGGCGGGAACCACGCACCGGATTCCGTCCGGCGTATGGACATGCTCATATGGCTCGCGATTGGAGACCGCAAACAAACGGTCGCCGCCGAGACGGCTTTGCACGAAGACGCGAAGACGCTCGGCGGTCCAGTTGGATTCGGCCGATTCACGCAGTCGAGCCTCCTCTTCGGCAGCCGCGCGAGCGGCGACTAAACTGGATGCCAAACGAGTCACTTCGCGCGTCAGTGGCTCGAATTCTCCGGGCTCCGAAATATGTGAGACGCTCGGCTGGAGGTTCCGGTATGCTGTTCGCGCAGCCATTGCGTCATGCGGACCAGCGGGCGGCCAAAGCCCCAGCGAATCATCAAGAAGGTGATGAACCCGATCAACAGTGTTTGAATCGCCACGCCCACCAGCGCGCGGCGCCACAACGCCGCAGCTTGCCGGTCGATATAAGTGGTGTCGTGAAAGACCGCCAGCACTCCAATGATCGGTCAGGTCGCTGCGCAGCGGAAGTGCGACCACGTGCATCGGGACCTGCATCGATTCCGGACCCAGGAGAAACGCCTGATGCGTCGTGCCGTCTTCCAGTGCCTGCAGCGCCGGCGCGGGCAGCCGATCCAGGTGCGCCTTGAGGCCGGAACTTACGGCCAGCACGTTCGCCTCCCATGCCGTAAACGGCGATGCCCGCGAGCTGCTCGCGATCCTTGAACCGGTCAACCAGGCGCTGAAGGTCGCGATAGGAGTTTTTCTCCACCAGCGGCTCGGCCGATTTTGCAACCGATTCAGCCAGAACTCAACGCGTGGCGCTCCAGCTCACGATTAAGGCTGCGCATGTCGGCGCGGGTCTGCCAATAGGCCAGGATCAGAGACACCGCGGCCACGCTGCAAATCAATGAAATCGATAGCCGGAAAGTTAGCCGCATTCGGTTGCTGATCCTGAATGCACATTCTCGTCGGGATCACGCGGCTAACACCTAATCGAGGCCGCTCCGCAGCATAATGGGTGCATCTCGGCAGGCCAAGACCGGAACTGGTCTTAACCCCTGCCATTTCAATCGATTCAAAGGACAGTTGACCGGCATTTGCAGGTATATTTTGCCGTCGAAGTCGCCAGGGGGTAAGAATTGCAATCGCGCGGATTAGCTCGCGAAGCAAGGCGTGCGCGGTTTTCACGAATTCCGGCCATCGCTCGCCAAATACCGGACCGTGACCGCTATTCGGAACGATCCATAGGCTGGAGCGCGGAATTGCTCGCGCCATTTCAAGGGAAAGCTCAACGGGGTAAAACGGATCGCGATCGCCCTGAACGATGAGCGTGCGCGCTTGAATTGTGGCGAGATGAGGAGGAGTGAACGTCAGATCGTCATAACTGTCGGCAAACGACGTGGTGCTCGCCAGAATCGCCTTGATCTGTTCATCGCCGCCGGGATGATTCCGGCGCAGGACTTCCCACTGCGCCTCCGGCAGATTGTCCGCATACTGGCGCATAATCGATCGAGCCTGCGCGGGAAAGTACGGCGTCGCGCTGACCAGCACCATGGCTTTGACGCGTTCGGGTTGTCGCGTCGCCACGTGGAGCAAAACGTTGCCGCCGCCGCTGATTCCCAGGCCGCTGCAAGATTTGATTTCGAGATGATCCAGCAGAGCGAGCATGTCCTGCGCAGCGTCGTCGAATCGAAACGGTTTAGACAGAGTCGCGGAGCGGCCGTGGCCGCGCAGGTCGGGGACGATCAATTGAAAATCGGTGGTCCATTCGCTCGGCAGCGATTTCCAATCCTGGCTGGTTCCGGAAAAGCCGTGAAGTAAAAGAAGAGGCTCGCCGGTGCCTCGAAGTTCGAAATACATTCGGACGCCGTTGATCTCAGATGTCATCGATATTGTGTCCTCCAAAAAAGAAAAACCGCCCACGCTTGCACGTGAGCGGTCGGTCTATGTACAACCAGAATATCAGCGGCTTTTCGGCCGGTCAACAGAATCTGTGAAAGTGATTCAGCTCATTTCGATTTATGGATGTTCGGTGGTTGGATCGATCGTCTTCCGGATTTCAGTGATCTTCGTTGCGGGGAATCCGCTGATCTCTGCGTGGCGGCGGATGATCGCTTCGTCTTTCGCAAGGTACACGCAAAACGTCTTGTCGGCAGCTACGTAAGACTCCACCCACTGAATATCGGGACCAAGCTGATGCAAGGCGCTATTGGACTTTTTCGCGGCCTCGCGCAGTTGCTCGCGGTCGAGCGTGCCGACCGCAGGGATATCTCGTTCAATCAAGAAACGCTTCACTCTAGTTCTCCTTGTTATTTATGCGCCGGGATGTCGGGACGGGCGTCAGGGACGAATCCGTCACGATTCGGCATTTTGACTTGCGGTAAAGTCTTTTCGTTCAGCTCCTGGGTTTCGGTCACGATTCCGCTCAAGAACAGAACGTACGCGGCGGCCGAGTAAACTTCGTCAACCGACAAACTTCGCGGATGATCGTACGGCATCGCGCGTCGAACGTAATCGAACAAAGTGGTGGCGTAGGGCCAATAGCTGCCAACCGTCTTCACCGGCTTCAGCGATGTCAGGTTGCCGACTCCGCCGGCCAAAGCTGGATACTTCCCGGGTTGCCCTTCACCATGTTCGCCGTGGCACTCTTTGCATTTCTGTTCGTAAATGATTTTCCCTTGGGCGGCGTCGCCATGGCCCACCGGAAGACCAGCTCCATTCGGCAAAACGGTAAAATTCTTGGCCTTGATCTCCGCTTCTGTCGCAGGACGGCCAGGGGTCTGTGCGAACAATGCCGCCGAAAACATCCACGCAGCGGCGATTCTACACATGCGAGACACTCCCGTCCTCGTGGACGTACCAGGTCTTGATCGCATTGCAATGATACTGGGTAAATCGGCCGCGCACCCGAACCAGATCGTCAAGCGCCGGCTGCACGTACCCGGTTTCGTCGGTTGAGCGCGATTGAAGCGCCGATGGCGCGCCGTTCCACGTCCAATTGAATCGAAAACGCGTAGCGGCTTTGGAAAGAATTGGGTTCTGAAGATCCGCATCGTGCCAAGTCTTGCCCGCATCGGACGGAAATCTCAACCCGCTGAATTTTGCCGCGGCCCGACCACGCCAATCCGGTCACTTCATAAACGCCGGGACCATGAGCGAGCTTTTGCCCTCCCGCCGGACGCGTAATAATCGACTTCGCTTCCATCGGAAATGTGAAAATTTGCGCCTTGCCGTCGGGCATGAGGTCCGTGTAATGCGACGTTTCGTCGCGAGTCATGGAAGGCTGATCGAGCACATGAATCCGGTGCAACCACTTCACATTGATATTGCCTTCCCAGCCGGGAACCACCAGGCGAACTGGATAGCCCTGCTCGGGGCGCAGAGCCTCGCCATTTTGCGAGTACGCGACCAGGATGTCGTCGAGCGCTTTTCAATCGGAATGCTGCGGGCCATCAGGCAGGCGTCCGCGCCCTCCGCGACGATCCACTTGGCTTCCGGTTTGAGAACGGCGGCGTTCAGCAGCGCGGAGAGCGGGACGCCTGTCCACTCGGTGCAACTCAACAGGCCCGCGCTCAACTGCGGAGTCGCCTGCGGATTCCCGGCCTGCTCGGCTCCGCTGTTGCCGGCGCACTCGATGAAATGAATTCGCGAAACGGAACTGAAGCGCCGCAGATCGTCCATCGTGAAGACCAGCGGTTTTTCGATCAATCCGTGAACGAGAATTTCGTGCTTGGCGGGATCGATGTCCGGTATTCCGGCATGATGGCGTTCGAAGTGGAGCGAAGAAGGCGTAATGATGCCGTCCAGATCCTGAAGTGGGGTGCGCGTAGAGCCGGTTCCGGGCGTAACCGATTCCCGAACATCGCGAATGGCTTTTTCATACGGCGAGCGTTCGCCATACGCGCTCATAGGCTTGCCGATTTCGCTGGGTACGCCTTTCTTGCAGGCGCTCAAACCCGCCAGCGATCCGCTCAAGGCGAGAAAACTCCGCCGGCTGTGATCATTTCATTCATCTTGAGAAAAGATGTCATCACGCTGCGCGGTGATGGTGGAATTGCGCGGCGACTAAAGCCGGGTGATCGACGCACAAGCGAAACCAGACCACAGCCGGGACCGTCGACCGGCTACAAAGAACCTATTTCTTATCCTTGGTCGCTTCCATCTTGCGAGCCCCGCCCATGATATCCTCCATCGCGTAGTTGCCTTCGTGGCAGGCGTACTCGTAGACTGGGCCGGCGGTCGCGCGGAACGGATACTCGATCGTCCACTGCCCGGTGTACGTCGACGGATCGTCGATGGTCGCGCGATACAGAATCGTTTTGTCGTCGACGCGCTGGAAGCGTTCGATCACATGCAGTTTGTCGGATGAAGCGCGGAAGCGGTTCTCCGGGTTGAAATTGATGGTGTCGACCACCAGCGTGTCGCCTTCCCAGTGACCCACGGAATCGCCCAACCACTTCGTGACGTCCGGAGGAGCGTGTTGCTGATTCATGCGGATCACCCGAACATCGTGCACCATCTCCACCAGGATCATCACGGCTTCGGGAGTCTGCACGATCTGGTAGTTGTTGTTGTACAGCACCGGCAGCATCGGGGGCCCAGACGTAGAACCGAACCCAATCAGGCAGCGTTCCGAAAGCGGGCGCTGTTTCACATCGTCGAACTTGTTGAATGACCGAAACATCTGGTTCATGCGCGCTTTCGCTTCAGGCGTCGTAGGAGGAATCTTGCCATTCGGCGGATCGATGATCAATGAGGTTCGCTTAACGCCGTCCACTCGAGCGAGTTCCGACCCGCGGTCGACGAACAACACGTTGTACCCGCCCGTGCCGGAAGATCCCGCAGCCGCGATCAGTGGACCGTCGGACTGGCCGTCCTGCGCATTCAGTTCCTTGGCATCCTTGGTTTCCCATTCCTTGGCTTCGGCATCACTCACGGTAGGTTTCGACGCGAATGCCGCGGGCCGTTCCATCGGGGTGATGGTGGCGTTGGTCCAGACACCCTGCAAATCGGGATGGCCGTCGGGAGCTCTCGGGATGCTCTTGGCTTTCGCAGCAGGCTTGGCTGCGTCATGAGACTGGGCTACAAGTGAAGCCGCAGCCAGAAACGCGATCGCGGTCGTCGACATCAAGAAATCGGTAACTCATTGAAATCTTCCTCTCCGTCATTGTATCGAATAGCACATCTAAGCATCTACGTCAAAAGCTTGACAACGCTCCGGATGCCAATTTAAATAGGATTCTTGTCTCTGCTCCCTTTCTGCGAGTGGCTTGCGAATACGCCAGGTAGTGTCGCGCTGCACGAATCCCTTTACGCGTATTCCGTAGTGGAGTCGATCCACGTGCTGACCCTGACGCTCTTTTCGGGGTTCGCCGTAATGCTCGACCTGCGCCTGCTCGGAATCGCCATGCGAGATACGCCGGTATCGGAAGTGGCCGACCGCCTGTTTCCCTGGACACTCGCGGGATTCATCGTGATGGTGATCACCGGAGTGTTGCTGTTTTACGGTATACCGGTCCGGACGTATCAGAACATCTTCTTCCGAATCAAAGTGTTGCTGCTGATCTTGGCCGGCTTGAACGTTTTCGTATTTCACACGAAGGTGAACCGCAAACGTGCCGAATGGGACCTGGATCCCGTGCCACCCAGGAGGGCCCGAATCGCGGGCGGCGTGTCGTTATTCTTGTGGGCTTTGATCGTGGTCGCCGGCCGCATGATTGCCTACAACTGGTAAGCTCATGGTCCTCCACTACTTTCAGTTGCTTCAGGCTACCCGGGTCGGTGAAGCGATACGCCAATCCACGTGGATGTTTCCCGTGATCGAATCTTTTCACCTCATGGGTCTCGCCGTGATCGGCGGAGCCGTCCTGATGGTCAACCTGCGTTTATTGGGTTTCGGCTTGAACAGGCAACCCGTGCGCCAAGTAGCCTCCGATGCCCAGCCGTGGCTCATCGGAAGCCTGATCTTCATGTTCATCACAGGGAGCCTTCAGTTCACTGCGGAAGCGGTAAAGTGCTACTATCGCGAGGCATTTTGGGTGAAAATGTCGTCGCTTTTGCTGGCGATTCTGTTCACCTTCACGATTCAACGGAGCGTGACCATGGCGGACGAAAAGCGTGTCGGCCCGCTACGATGCAGACTTGTCGCGCTGGTTTCTTTGACTCTGTGGGCTGGAGTGGGGATCGGCGGGCGGTGGATCGGATTCTCTTAGAAACACGCGAGGCTATGGTCCCCTCAAATAAGGAGACCATAGAGCCTGCGGTTGCTGGAGCTATTGCTTATCCTGTTTGCTCTCGTACGGCGCGCCGGTTCCCTGCGATCCCAGGAACAGCTTCTGGCCGTTCGGGAGCGTAATATCGCGACCATTGGCGCGATCCGAGCCGTCCTTGGACTGGTAACCTTCCACGACCACCTTGGTCCCGATTGCGATCGTGTTCTTATTGAATCCGCGCCGCAGCAGCACATTGGGGCTGCCGGCTTCGACCATCCAGTTGGTCACCTTGCCGTCCGGACCCGTTACATCAATGTGGATCCACGAATGAGGATTGATCAACTCCACCTTTGTGAGCGTTCCCTCCAAGTGGACCGGCCTCTTCGCGTCGAATTCCGCGGCGAAAGCGTGGTGCGCCCAGGCCGGCGCGGTAATCGCGAACAGTCCGGCCACTCCAACCGCAACCATGAGCTTGGTTCTCATCTCTAACAATCTCCTTAATGATTCAGTTTACCTGTTTCTTTATCTTGCCGGCGAGCCCCACCGAGGATATCCGGCATCGCGTAATTCCCTTCATGACATGCATATTCGTAAATTGGACCCGCAGTCGCCAGGAAGGGATATTCTAGCGTCCACGGCTTCACGAAGCTTTCCGGGTCGTCGATGGTAACCCGGTATAGAATGGTGTTCTGATCGACGCGGGCGAAGCGCTCGATCACATGCAGGTTTTCGCCCGATCCACGGAACCGGGTTTTGTCGGTGAAATTGGTCGTGTCGACCACCAAGGTATCGCCCTCCCAGTGGCCGATCGAATCGCCCACCCATTTGCGGACCTCGGGAGGCGCATGCGGGCTCCCGTCAGTGCGAATGATGCGGACGTCGTGCACCATCTCGATCAGAATCATCACCTGACCAGGGGTCTGGACGATCTGATAATTGTTGTTGTATAGCACCGGAAGCATCGGCGGTCCCGAAGTGGACCCGAATCCCAGCAGGCAGCGTTCACCCAGCGGCCGATCCTTCACGCTATCGAAGGAATTGCGCAGCCTCTCCGCCATCCGGTGGCGAGCTTTTTCCGTCAGCGCGGGAACTTTGCCGTCCGGCGGGTCGACGATCAGAGACGTGCGCGCCACGCCGTCCACTCTCGCCAGCTTCTCTCCGCGGTCCAGAAAAAGCCGGTTATATGCGCCATCGCGATCCTGCTCCGGTGTGGCGCCGCGTCTTTCGGTATCGAACTGCGTGCTCACACGGGTTTCATAGGCGACCGCTTCCTTTTCAGGAAGCGTCGCTTTGTCTTTTAGCGCGGCAGGCCGTTCCAGAGGAGTAATGGTTGCGTTAGTCCAGAGGCCTTGTAAATCGGGATGGCCATCGGAAGTGCGCGGCGCGACCCAGGACTTCGCCGGCTGCGCCAGCAGGGGCCCGGCGGCGATGACCATGAGGATCGCGCAGAATTGACGCACGTTACTTGCTCGGTTTCTTGCTGAATTGGCCGTACATCAGATCTTCGACGAATTCCACGCACTTGAAGTCCAGCAGCTGCGCGTCCTTCTCCATGTGCTTGTACAGCGGCATGCTGATCTTCCACGGACGCGAATAGACTTTCTTATCCTCAATGGTCGCTTCGTACCAGAGAACTTCGGGGCTACGCAGCGTGTAGCGTTCGATCACGTGCAGCTCGTCGCTGTGATAATCTCCAGCGCGGTCGAACCAGGTCCGCTCGTCCATGCCCGTCACATCCACGACCAGCGTGTCTCCTTCCCAACGCCCCACCGACTGTCCCATCCAAGTGTCGATCGGAGCCGGACCAGGGTCTTTCAAATAAATGTTTCGAAAAGCCCCGTCATACTCGTACGCGATCGCAATCGCCTTTGGGCTTTGAAAAATCTGGAACGGGTACGGCATGTAGGTCGCACGCGGCACGCCCGGCAGATAGCATCGGACCTCGGGGTCGATTTTCTGGCGGTTCTCGTAATTCTCTTTCTTCTTTGCCAGTGCGGCCGGAAGATAAGGAATCGTTCCGCCTTCCACCACGCTCAAACCGCCGGGCTCTGCTCCTTCGGCGCCCATTTCGAGCACCAGGCTTTGCTTCGCCACATGATCCTGCAGGTCCCAGTTGGCCGTGTTCATAGCCTGCCAGATCCCGTTCAGGTTGGGATGCCCGTCGGGACCGTGAGGGGCCTTATACGCCGTTGCAGTTTGCCCGGCCGCAGTTAAGATGACCGCCGCGGCGGCCATTAAAATCTTCGATAAACGTACCATCAGATTGAGTTCTCCACTTTTCGCCCGTCAAGACGTTGTAACAGACTGCGAGTCATTCGTCAATCAGTCCTCAATTGCCGCTCGCCGCGGGCCGCGGGGATTGGCGCAAACGATCGAAATAGCGATCCAGAAAATCCAGCGCTTCTTTATGCGGAAGCGGCTTCACTTGAATCTGATCTCCAAATCCCATGGACAGATCATCCTTGGCTTTATATGCCGGCCACTTCAACAGACCTTTTCCATTGGGATCTCCCGTCGTCGCGAAGTTTACCCAATACGACGACATCGCCTCAGCCAGTTTGCGATCCGTATCCTGCCAAGGCGTCTCCTCGCCGCCGGCGAATGGCGCGACTTTCAAATTATCGAACACATACGCGATTTCCGAGCCGTGATACGCACCCGAAGCGCGATGCTTCCCGGGCGGCACGCGGCTGAAATAATACAGATAGACTTTGGATTTTCCTGTCTTGGTCTGCATTCGCGCCCAGGTACGCATCTCCCACCCGAAGGTCTGATCGCGCATGCTGGCGGCTTGCGCAGCCCAGGCTTCCTGATCCGACGATGCCGGATACAGCTTCAGAAACTCATCTGCGTTCGTTCCGTACCTGCGCGCGGCGAGATCCTGGAACGACGTCAATTTCACCGTCGCGGGCGTGAACATGGTGCCTTCATCGTTATTGGATCCAATCAACATGGGGACATCGGCTTGTTTGCCTTTCGCGAAGATGGTGTGGACATCTTCCGGAAGCAGCCAGCCGTCGACATTCGCGGCAGTCTGGAATCCGCCCATTTTCTGTATGTCTTCAGCGGATTTGGCCCGCAAATTCGCAATCGATGTCGCGCCGGCGGCCGTAGCGAATTTCACCCCCGCCTGTTCCATGTCGGCGAGCTTACGCGCGGGGGCGAACTCGCCTCCGCTCTCTCCGATGGCTCTCTGAAACAGCCCGCGAGCCAGCGGCGTCGCGACCAGATAATTCACGCTCCAAGACCCCGCGGATTCTCCAAAGATCGTGACGCGCTTCGGATCCCCGCCGAACCCTGCGATGTTTTTCTGCACCCATTCGAGCGCGGCGATCTGATCCAGCAGTCCATAGTTTCCCGATGCGTTGCGGTCGGATTCTTTGGTCAGTTCAGGATGCGCCAGAAAACCGAACACGCCCAGGCGGTAATTCACGGTGACTACCACCACGCCTTTTTTCGCCAGCGCCTCGCCGTCGTAAAGCGAGCCTGCACCTGAGGTTAGAGCGCCGCCGTGGATCCAGACCATCACCGGGCGGCGCTCTTTGGCGGCTTTCGCGGCAGTGTAGACGTTCAAATACAGGCAATCTTCGCTGACTTCGCGAGTTGAATTGGGAGCCTGCCGCTGCATGCAATTCGCCGAGAACTTACCGGCCGTTCGGACGGTTTCCCAGGCAGCCGCGGGTTTTGGGGCTTTCCAGCGAAGCTCCCCGACAGGCGGCGCTGCGAAAGGAACTCCTTTAAATACGCGCACTTCGGCATCATTTCCGGCAATTCCGGCCAAGCTACCTTGTTCGACGTGAATCGGCTCCTGAATCGCCGCGCAAAGCGGCAACACAGCCGCGAGGAAGAACGTGTTTCTAAAAGTCGCCATTAACAGATAATATACCCCGCGAGGCTTGGTTTTGGCAGTCGACGCTCCATGTGGTTGCGACATGGTTATTTCATCGCCGAATAATCGGTGGGGTTCATATACGTGGAGTCGACCTTTTCCACGATCTTGCCATCGGCCTCAGAGGCTTTTGAGACTTCTCTCCATTCCGGGTCGGCCGCAAACGCGGCCCAGTTCTTTTTCGCAGCCTCGCGGCTGGGGTGCGCCAGAATGTAGATCAGAGTGCTTTCTTTCTGCGGGGAATCCTGCGGCACCCAATATCCGACGCTGGTCATCTCGTGGCGATTGAAGATGGTGATGGTGTGATCGCGGAATCGCGATTCCAGCGCAGGCAAGCGGCCTGGCAGCGTATGATAAACGCGCAGTTCGAACACGCGTGAGCTCTGGGCGTGCACGGTGATTTCCCGGGTGAGCAGCGCCCCGGCTCCAAAGGAAAGCGCCGCGAACAGGCAGGCGGAACGTAAGCTGAGTGTCATAGGCCTCGGGAAATCATATCACCCTTTTGAGATTAAAGGCCGAAAACAAAGATCGCGTGCCCCGCCGCGATCGCGACACGCTGTTTGCCGTCGATCAGGAAAGAGATCGGATTCGACGCCATCGACCCGCCGGTTTGGAAGTCCCACAAAGGCTTCCCGGTCATGGCATCCAGCGCGTAAAAATTCCCTTCTCCCGACCCGCCGAAAACGAGTCCGCCCGCAGTGCCCATCACGCCGACCCACGGAGGCGATTGCAGGCGAAACTCCCATTTCTGTTTTCCGGTCGCGACGTCCAATCGCGCGAATCGCGCCCCAGGCATCGTCACCGCTCAGCGCCCGCTCGCCTCCGCCTGCGAAGAACGTCCCCGGTTTGTATTCGGCTTCGCCCTTGTAGTAATACGAGCTCATTTCGCGAACCGCAACGTAGAATTGCTTGCGCACCGGATCGTAAGACGGGCTGAACCAATTCGTCGCGCCTTGGAGACTCGGCCAGATCAGATTGCCTTCCTCGGTGGGCTCGGTGCCGGGCAGGACCATGCGGACGACCGCTATCGTCGAGTCCTTTCGCCCAAGTCTGCTTGGCGTAAGGTGTCCCGACAAGAAACTCGCCGGTCTGGCGATCCAGAAGATAGTAAAAGGCATTGCGATTCGCCATCGCGACCACTTTGCGCGGCTTTCCGCGAATGACTGTATCCAGCAGGACCGGAATTTCCGTCGCATCCCAATCGTGCGTGTCGTGGGGCGTGAACTGGAAGTGCCAGCGCAATTTTCCCGTGTCGGCCTCTAACGCGACCAGCGAGCAAGTGTACAGATTGTCGCCGGGCCGCGGATCGCCATTCCAATCCGGCCCCGGATTCCCGACGCCCCAGTAAATCAGCTTCAGGTCCGGATCGTAAGATCCAGTCACCCAGGTCGACCCGCCGCCGGTTTTCCACGAACCCGCCGCGTGCCACGAATCGTTGCCCGGCTCGCCTTCACCGGGGATGGTCCAGAAGCGCCACAAACGCGCGCCGGTTTTGGCGTCGTAAGCGTCGATGAATCCTCGGATCCCCGCTTCGCCGCCGCTGATTCCCGTGATGATTTTGCCGTCGATTGCCAGCGGCGCCACGGTGATGCAATGGCCCGATTTGTAATCCGCGACCTTCACATCCCAACGGACCACTCCCGACTTCGCGTCCAGCGCGACCAGATGCGCGTCCAGCGTGCCGACGTAAACCATGTCGCCCAGCACGGCCACTCCACGGTTCACTTTTCCGAAGCCGATGGTTTGCAAATCGGCCGGCAGCGTCCGCACCCATCTCCACAACGGACGCCCCGTCTTTAAATCGAGCGCCGTGACCGCCGTCGGCGGCTCGGTCACGTACATTACGCCGTCGAACACCAGCGGCGTCACCTCCACGCCGCCAAGCTGACGAACCTGATAAATCCAAACCGGTTTCAGCCCCGCGACATTCGACGGCGTCAACTGCGTGAGTGGGGAAAAGCGATGCGCCTCGTAATTTCCGGAGTACGTCAGCCAGCTTCCCGGTTCGGACGCAGCTTTGCGGATTCGATCGAACGAAACTTGCGCAGCAGCCAATCCGGCCGCAAGCAGAAATGCCGCGACACGTTTCATGATTCACCTCGCAGACTTGCCAGATACGCGATCAGATCGTCCAGTTCGGCCGCCGTGAATTTCGTATCGTAAGCGGGCATCAGGCTGACGTTTGAGCTCTTTTTCGAGACTGGTCAAGTCGCTTTTTCGGAAAGAATAGAAGCGGCTGGCGGCGTCCCGGATCTGAATAGTAAACGTGTCCTCGTTGACTCGCATACCACCGACGGTTTTACCTTCGCGCGTGGTCACTTTGACCATCAGAAAGCTCGGAGGAACCGAGGCTCCCGGCTTCACTAACGATTCCCGGATAAAGTCGGCATTGCGGCGCGCGCCGATATCGGTAATCTCGGGTCCGATGCTCGATCCGGCGCCGTGAATAATGTGGCAGCCGGCGCAGCCGCCCTTCGATTCATACAGAGCCCTACCGCGCGCTGAGTCGCCCGGAAGCGCAACCACGGCGACGCGCCCCAGCGAGCGCACATAGCTTGCCACCAGCCCCGCTTCCTGATCGGTGAGCTGCCACGCGCCAGGCATTTCGGTGCCGGGAATCCCTTTCTGATCACCTTGGCGAGCGCTTCATCGTCGGGCGCGTGGGCCAGCGTCGGCTGGGCGAGGTTGGGACCGCGGCCCCCCGTTCCGGTCTGGCCATGGCACAGAGCGCAATGTGCCTGAAAAAGCTTCTTGCCGCGCTCCAGATCGTCTTGCGACCAGCCGTTCTGGAGGCAGCACAGAAGGAAACAAGCGGCGAGGCGGCTGAAGATTTTCAGATGCACGTCATTAGACCTCCGGGAATACATAGAGTAAGGCTTCAGTTGAGGCTTCGCAAGGTTCATCACAACACGGCCATGAGCCGCCATGCGCAGCATGCGGCCGGAGGCGCGGCCTGAACCAAACTGCGCCACAATAGCGCGAGCTTGACACCGGCCGTCGCCCGTGAGAGAAAGCTTGAGTGGAGGCTTCCATGGGCCGATTCGTTCTGGCTGTTCTGTGCGCAGTTCCAGTGGCGTTCGCCGCGGACACGACGCCTGCCAATGTGACCTTTTCCAAGGACGTCGCGCCCATTTTTCAGCGCGCCTGCCAGAACTGCCATCGCGCCGGGTCGATCGCACCGATGTCGCTGCTGACTTACAAAGACGCGCGTCCATGGGCGCGATCGATCAAAGAAAAGGTGATCCGCCGCGAGATGCCGCCGTGGCATATCGATCGCAATGTGGGGGTCAACAAATTTAAAGACGATCCGTCGCTTACCGACGCCGAGATTGCAACCATCACAAATTGGGTGGATCATGGTTCGCCCGAAGGAAATCCCGCCGACCTTCCCGCTCCGCGCCAGTTCAGCGATTTCGATAAATGGCACATCGGCAAACCGGATCTGATCGTCTCCATGCCGCGTCCGTACACGCTGAAAGCCAAAGGGCAGGACGAATATTACGACATCGACGTCGATCCGCATTTCTCTGAGGATCTGTATGTGCAAGCCGTCGAAACCAAGCCCGACGTCGGTTTCAAGGTGGTCCATCACGCCGACACCAGCCTGATCGAGGACCCGGAAGAAGATCCGGTCGGCCTGTTTTTAAACGAATACGCGGTCGGGAAAAATGCCGACATTTTTCCGTCCAATGCGGGAAGAGTGATCAAGGCTGGATCGAAGATTCATTTCAATCTGCATCTTCATCCCGATGGCGCGGAGACTCCGGTCAGCATTTCGCTTGGCTTGAAACTGTATCCGAAGGGCATGGTTCCTCAGCACATCGCCTTTACCCAGCACATGGGCGAGGTGTTCGATCTGGATATTCCCGCAGGCCAAGTGGTCCGCAGCGACGGCTATTTCCGGTTGCAGAGACCAGCCGTACTTTCCGCGTTCCAGCCGCATTTTCACACTCGCGGGAAAGCCCAGTGCATGGAAGCGATTTTTCCGGATATGCGATCCGATTCGGCGCGCCCTGGCGCCGCGCGAACCGAAACACTCAGTTGCGTGAGCAATTACCAGTTCGGATGGAGCATGACCTATCCTTACGCGGAGGACGTCGCGCCGCTGCTTCCCGCCGGAACGGTGATCCATGTGACCACCTGGCACGACAATACGGATCAGAATCCGCATAATCCGAATCCGAAAAACTGGGTCGGCTATGGACTGCGAACCGTGGATGAGATGAGCTTCGCTTGGGTCAGTCTGTATTACCTGGACGAAGCCGAATACCAGCAACGATTGAAGGCCCGTCAGCGATGAGATGCTTTCTAACGTTGCTCTTGGCGGCTCTAGCCTTGGTCGCACAGCCGCCATCGCCGGCCTATATTCCTCAGACTCGATTTTCCTCGGGTCAGGACGTGCAGCCAACCTACGAAGGCTGGCTGCGCAATTCGGACGGCACGTTCACCATGGTGTTCGGCTATCTGAATCGGAACTATAAGGAGGAACTCTCAATCCCGCCCGGCCCCGACAATAACGTGGAGCCAGGCGGTCCCGATCGCGGCCAGCCGACGTATTTTGTTCCGCGCCGCCAGGCGTTTCTCTTTAAAGTCCAGGTTCCGAAAGATTGGGGCCAGCAGAAGGAGCTGATCTGGACCATCACCGCGCACGGCCGCACCGAAAAAGCCTTCGGGCAGTTAACTCCTGAGGAAGAAATCACGGAGCGGATGATCATGACCCGCGGAGGCCTTACACGCGGCGAAGATGATCCGAATCAGCCTCCGACAATCAGCGTCGCACCGGTGGATCGCGCGACGGCGGCTGCTCCCGTAACGCTGACCGCGCTGGTCACGGACGACGGTCTTCCTAAACCTCGCCTCGCGGCTCAGCACGCTTCGTCAAATGCGCCCGGCCAGAGCAACGGATCCAGCTCGCGTCCGGCGGGTCGGCTGACGGTGACATGGCTTGAATATCGCGGGCCAGCGAAGGTGACGTTCGACCACGCGGGTCCGATGCCGGTGAGCGAAGGGAAGGCCGTTGCGACCGCGCACTTCGAGCAGCCGGGAACCTATGTACTGCGCGCCACCGCAAACGACGGGCAGTTGTCGACGCGCGCCGACTTCACTATCACCGTGCGCTGAAACGTCAATCCGGAAGCCGGTACGCGACCAATTCTCCAGAATATCCCGCGCCCCCGATCGCAACCACGATATATTGCTTCCCGCCGAGCATGTACGTCATCGGCGAGCCGGTTTGCGGAGCCGCCATGTACACTGCTCCGGCATCTTTCCCCGTAGCTTTATCGTAAGCGCGCAACATCGCGCCGCGAGCACCGGATGGCGTGGTGAAGAAACCAGCTTCTCCAGCAGATCACCAGCGTTTTGGTCGTCAGCGGACCCAGAATCCCCGGGCGGCCGGTGCGCGGGATATCGAGGCCTTTCAGCAAAGGATGATTGCGAACCACGTCCGGCGTCTCGCCGTGAGCGATCTGCCAGAGAATCTCGCCATGATCGAGGTCGATCGCCGTGATGCGTCCATAAGGAGGCTTCACCAGGGGCAAACGCTGGACGCTCAGCGCCGGACCCGCACTTTCGCCCGACGCAACTCGGTCGGCTCCGCCCGCAACCGCACCTGCACCTCCGGTGCGCCGTGCGCCAGTCGCAGCGTTGCCCTGCACGAAATTCATGTCCGACATCTTCGCGTCCTTTGGCGGCACCAGCCCGAGCGGAGAAATCGCGGATTGCGAAAACACGTACACAACGTGCTTTTCGGGATCGTACGAACCGCCCGGCCAGTTGGTCCCGCCCAAGCTACCCGGCATGACCAGAGTCGCCAGCGGACCTTCCAGCTTGCTCACCACCGGCGGCGTAAACAGCGGTCCGAGCTTGTATTTCGCGACCAGCTTCACGCGCCTCTTCATGCAGAGCCGGTGTAAAGTCGATCAGATCGTCGAGCGAAACGCCCTGCCGGTCATAAGCCGGCGGCTTGGTAGGAAACGGCTGCGTGGGCGAATACTCTTCTCCCGGCACATCGCCTTGCGGAACAGGACGCTCTTCAAACGGCCAGATGGGTTTTCCCGTGACGCGATCGAAAACGTATAGGAACGCCTGTTTCGTCGGCTGCGCCACCGCTTTCACCGTGCGTCCGTTAATCGTGATGTCGGCGAGAATCGGCGCGCAGGGAATATCCATGTCCCAAATGCCGTGATGGACAAGCTGGTAATGCCACTTGCGCTGGCCGGTTTTTAAATCGACCGCCACCAGGCTTTCTGAAAACAGGCTGTTCCCGGGGCGATGTCCGCCATAATAATCGCCGGTTGGCAATTCCACCGGCAGATACGCCATGTTGAGCTCTTCGTCCACCGAAATCTGCGCCCACACGCCGGTATTTCCGTTGTAGGACCACGAATCGTTTTTCCACGTATCCAGGCCAAACTCGCCTGGTTTCGGAATGGTGTGGAAAATCCACAAGCGTTTGCCGGTGCGAACGTCGAACCCGCGAACGTAGCCTTTCACGTTGCGCATGGTGCGCGGGACGCCGCCGGTTTTATGCGCCGCGCCGATGATGACGACATCTTTGGCGACGATCGGAGTCGCGTGCAGGCCCACTTCGCCGGTCTCGAGATCGATTTCCTGGTCGTCGTCGAGCTTCAGATCGACGATCCCATTCACGCCGAAGCCGGGAATTAGCGCGCCGTTCTTGGCGTCCAGCGCGACCAGCCGATAGCCGGGAGTGACATAAAGGATCCGCTCCTGCTTCCCGTCGGTCCAATACGCCAGGCCCCGCCCCGAAAGCTGGCGCGGAGCGTTCGTCGAACGCGCACCTTCATGCTCGCCGTGGACCCATAACAATTCGCCCGTCGCGGCGTCCAGCGCGACCACAGCGCGGCGGGTCCCCGCAGTGGAATAGAGGACGCCGTTTGCTTCGAGCGGCGTCGATTCAAACTGATATTCGGGACGAGGGCCGAGATTGTCCGTCTTGAACCGCCAGACCACTTCAAGCTGATTGAAATTCGACGCGTTGATCTGATCGACCGCGGAGTAGCGCGTATGTCCGAGGTCGCCGCCATAGGTCCGCCACTCGCCGTTCTTAGCGCCGGTTTGCGCAAGCGCGGGAAGGGTCAAGCAGATCAGCGCGGCTGCAAGGGTTCGCATCGCGACATTATACCGTCATTGCTTTTCGTAGACGATTTTTCCTCGCAGCAGCGTCAGCTCACACTTGAGATTCTTCAGATCGTCGCCGGGAATGCCGTACGGATCGCGATCCCACACGGCAATGTCGGCATCCTTGCCGGTTTCGATCGAGCCGATCCGGTTTTCGAGAAACAACTGCCGCGCCGCCCAGATCGTGTACGATTTCAGCGCGGCGTGCACGTCCACCGATTCCGAGGTTCCGAACGGCTGCGAGCCATACACGCCGTTCAACGTCTTCCGCACCACCGACGACCACAGCCCGTAGCGCGCCGCGAACGGGGTCACCGAATAGTCCGACCCTCCCGCCCAAATCATGCCCTTCTGAAGATAAGTGTGAAACGGCATCAGCCGCCCCGCGCGATCCGGTCCTAAATTGCCCGCGTAGTTATCGCCGATCCACCACATGAATCCGGCTTGTGCTTCCGGATAGCCTGCATCGTACTGCTTCTGCATCATCGCCATGGCTTCAATGGCGTGATCGCTAGGGGTATTGCAGTGAATGATTCCGTGTCGAAGGCCGCGCGTGGGACGATCTTTCAGCACCTGCGCGTAGGTGTCCACCACCCAGTCGATCGCGCGGTCGCCAATGGCGTGCGTGCTGACGTGGAAGCCCGCGTCGTGAAACATTTTGACAATGCGCCGGTACACTTCCGGATCGGTGGTGGGATAGCCGGCGTTTCCGGTGTCTTTGTCTTTGTAATTCTTATTCCAATCCTGATGCATCCACGCGGTTCGCGCGCCGCCGCTGCCATCCATGAACATTTTGAGACCACCCGAAATCAGCATCCCGTCGCTGAACGATTCCGGAGGCTTCGGAAGAGCGCTCATCGTTTTCAGGACCGCCGTGGCGGACTCCATGGTTCTCCCGCCGCTCCACAACGCAAAGACGCGCACGGACATTTTGCCCTGTTCGCGAAGTTCGTTATAGAGATCGAACTTGTCCTGGCCGATGCCCGGATCTTTGGCGGCGGTCATCCCTTCGCGATTGAAATCCGCCATGATCTTCAGAAGTCCGTTGCGCTGCTCCTCACGCGTGAACCTCGGAACCAGACGATTCACCAGCCCCGCCGCGGATTCCTTCAGAACGCCCGTTGGCCGGCCCTGCGCATCGCGATCGATGGTTCCCGCCGGAGGATCTTTCGTGTCGCCGGTGACCTTCGCAAGCCGCAGCGCGTAGCTGTTCGCGACGCCGTAATGCCCGGTGGTCTGCGTCAGATAAACCGGATTGTCGGGTGCGACTTTATCCAGATCCGAGGCATACAGATAGCGGCGTTCCGCGAACTTGCCTTCATCCCAGCCACTGCCGCGCACCCATTCGCCCGGCTTGAGCGTGGCGACTTTCGCGCGCACGCGCTGAAGCACGTCGTCGATTTTCGTGATCGACGGATCGCTCAAGTCGATCGAATAAAGCGAATCGACTTCCTGAAAATGGCAATGCGTGTCGATCAATCCAGGCGTCGCGGCGCGACCGTGCAGATCGATGACGCGAGCGCCTTTGGCGGCGACCTTTCTCACAGCGCCATTGGAGCCAACCGCGACAATCTTGCCTCCCGAAATCGCCACGGCTTGGCCGATAGAATCCTTCGCGTCAACGGTAATGATCTTTCCATTGATGAGCACCAGATCCTGCGCCGCGGCAGCCGCGAAGAGCAGGAAAAACAAACGGATCCTCATGGTGTCTGATTATACGTCTCGACTCTCGGTTGCGAAAAACTTTTGGCTGCGTTAAATCGGCAGATCCACTTCGATTTCTTTTCGCAACGCGGTTGGAGACGCAGCCGGCTCGGTGCTTTCCCACCACAGTTGAATCGCTTCCGTGGCGCGCCGGGTCAACTCGTCGATGGTTTTTCCGGTCACAAGAATCGTGGGGAGTTCAGGAACATGCGCGCTGTAACCGGACTCATCGCCTTCGATCAGAAGTGAATATTTCCGCGTCACTGGGAACCCTCTTTGATTTTAGTCTGCTGGAGAATCGCCTTGTAGGTTCCTTGCCGCACGTCATCGCCGAGTTGGCCCGACACGACGGTGGTCCGACCGTCCGGGTGCTTGAAAACTCGATGGCTCCCCTTGGTCCGTGTGTGAGTCCAGCCAGCTCTTTCGAGCTCTTTGATGACGTCCCGAACCTTGATTGGCACGGTTACAGAATAGCGAAGCAACGCTGACGGTCGCGTCGCCTGATACCGCCAGCAACAACGGTCAGGCTGGAGGCGCGGATCCGCCGCGAACCGTTAATCCTCGCGATTTGGCAGAATTGGTTCATACGCCGAACGCACCAGCTGCATCCCCTTACACGATTGCTGCCCTGTCGTTTGCAGCGCTATCGCTGTGCGTTTCCGTTCTTGCGTTCGTTGTAGCGTTGATGAACTATCGGCGAAAGGCCGGGCAGTACGTCAGGGGGTCATTCAGCACGACGTCCAGTGTTGCGTGCAATGACATGTATCTATCGTCTCTGGTCATTGAGAATCTCAAGGATCGAGCCATAACGGTTTTTGCTATCTACCTGAGAGCCGGGACCAACTACTACATCGAGGTCGAAAATTTCGAAACAAGTCCGATGGTCCTGGGGGCATTTCAAACTTACCGGAAAGAGTATGGCCCGATTGAGTTCTATAGCGTGAATTTGAAACGAATCAGCCTCCGTCCGCTTTTGGGGGCTAGAAAGACAAAGCTACGGCTTGTGCTGTCAACTGGCGATGGCAAGTACGTCGTGCCTTTGGAGATACGTAGGTGGACTCCAACAATCACTTTTCTTCGAAATCACCTGACGGCGGTCATACGACCAGTCCGAAGCACCTACAAGGGGCAGCATATCGGCGGAAACGTCAGATTCGTTATCGACTTTCAGAATGAGGATGGGAGGGACGAGATCGTACCGATACATCCCCGGGATTTTGAGGTCAAAATCTTCAGAGATTTCCAACTCTCTCAAGAAGCATTGGAAACGAAGGAAACGCTCGAAGCATTTCTTCAACGGCAGGCCGAAAGCGGGAAGTTAGTTTGTAAGAAATGGACGGTTATAGATATGCAGGCGTGGCGCGACAGGCAGCATAGTGACTATTCCGAAACCTACGTTGAGGCACCTGTTTACGGCCCGTTACAGTACTACGTGATCGGGAGACTTTCGACCATGTACTTAAACTGGAAGCAACGACGTGAAAATGCCAGCCGAGCACGCTCGCAATGAGAACCCCGAATTCGTCTCTCAAGATCGCAAGTCCTGACGACCTCGTGAAGGCGATTGGATCCGAGAGGGAAGAACAGCGGGCAGCGATGGACCTCCGCTCGCGCAACTTCACAGCCAGTGGAACAGGGTTGGGATGGAGGCGCGGATCGGAGTCGAACCGACGAATAAAGGTTTTGCAGACCTCTGCCTTACCACTTGGCTACCGCGCCATTAGCCTATTTAACAGATACCCCGGCGCGGCGAGGAATGTCAACTCGGGTCGCTATTTCTGATTCGCCTGCGGGGTCGGGACCGGAGTCGGCGGGCCGCGGCGGCGCCCGCCTGGACGGTCCGGCCAGCCTCTTTGCCGCTGCTTCAGATCCTGCCATTGCTGCGCGGTCAGGGTCATCCGGAACCTCAGGTCCATCTGCGAAACCGCTTTAGTCAGTTCCCCGCGCGCCGTCGCCAGACGATTGATGGCGTCATTGGCTTTGGCCTCATCCACGGGATCCTCGTTGAAGACGGTCTCGACATCCTTCTCGGCCTTATTAACGGTCGCGCGAAGGTCCATCATGCGGGGCCGGAAGTCATGGACGGTCTGCTGGATCTGTTTGGTCTGCGCATCGCTAAGGTTCAGATCCTTGATGATTTGGCCATCCCACCACGGGCGCGGACCGCGCGGCTGGGCACATAGCAAGGCCGGAATCGCAAGTATCAGCCACAAGCGCATAGACTACTGATTATCCTCGAAAAGCTCATGGATGGGGGACGCCGCGCGGGGCTCCGTCGATTGCTCCATCGAATACACCTCGGAGAATAGCTGCGCGTCGCCCGTGTCCGGATTACGTGCAGGGGGTTGAGCCGGCCGGTGCACTAATACCATCATCGCCAACAAGCACGCCGCCACCAGAGCCGGCACCCACTTCAAGCGAGTGCCAGGCTGTTGGTCCAATCGTAAATAAATTTTACGGCGCTGCGAGGTCAGAAACTCGGCCGCCACCGGCCTCGCCGGGATCATCTCGCGATGCCGCTGCTCAAACGCGCTCCATCGGGCGCTGCACACATCACACTCCGCCAGATGGGCGCTGCCGCCGTCCGGCTCTATGCCGTAAACGCGGTCGATTAACTGGTCGTCCGTCAGATGCCTCATTTGGCTCCCCCGTAAACATCACGCAAATCCTCGCGCAGCTTTGCCACCGCCCGGAACATATGCGCCTTCACCGTACCCACGTCCAAGCCCAGCGTCGCACCAATTTCTTCCAGGCTCATTTCTTCAAAATGCCGCAGCGTGAACACCGCCCGCTGGCGCGGCGACAGTTTTTCGAGCGCCAGATTCAGCCGCCGCCCGATTTCTCCAGCGAAACAACGATCTTCCGCTTCGGGAGCCATCGATTCCGCCATCGCCAGAATCGCCTGTTCATCTTCATGCGCCGGCCTGCGCCGCCAGAATTGCCATTTGCGGGAACGCAGCCGGTCCAGGCAGGTATTTACCGCGACTCGGGTAATCCAGCGCGCCGGATCGTCCAATTCCACCGCGTCGTCGCGCTTAAGCGCCTGGTATGCCTTAAGAAATACGTCCTGAGTGGCCGAATCCGCCTCATCCCGATCTTGCAGGAAGCGCTGGCACAACGAATAAACACGCCTCTGCTCCGACGTCATCCACGCATTGAAGTCGCGTAATGCCCCGGGATCAGACTTCTCAGCCAATAGAGGCTCGGCCATCAGCCCCATCATACTCTTCAGGACGGGATTCGGAAAGGCCGGTTTACAGTGGGCTTAGGTTCTGAAAACGAAGGATTTACTGCGCCCCGAATGCCGGGATTCGAGCGGCCACCAGCACTCCGGCGTCCGGAGGCGCCTGATGCGTGACGTTCACGTCATCGAGAAACTTCGAAATCGGAAGCCGGCCATCGCCCCCGAGCGCAGCGGCCGCGAAAGCCGATTCTTTAGGCAACTGATCCAGGTCGCGCCCTTCTTCGATCAGCATTTCATGCTCGATCCAGTTGGAAAGAGGGATGTTACGGAAAAACAGCCGCTCCTGCATCACCATGCTCTTGCGAGCCGACGTCAGGGACTTGCTCTCCCGGACGTAGCTGCGCTCCTCTACTCGAAAATCCTGCATGAACTCGTCGAGCGAGTGCCGCTTGGTGGACTCTTCCGTGGCTTTTATCCGCTCCTCCATCGTGATCCGCTGGGACGAAATGGTCGCGCGGGCTTCGGCGAGCGATTCGCGCTCTTTGGCCAGAGCAACCTCCATCCGGGCCTGCATGATGTAGAAGGATAAAAGAGCGCTCCCGCCCGCCACGAAAACGGGGAGGAACATCCATAGAAATGCTTCCATGTGCATATGGGGCAACCTGCTTACCTTCTATCGGAGGGGCATGGTAAGAAAGTTAGGGTGCTAGGTGAAAAAACTTAGATAGGATAGTGCCTATGAATTCACGACGCGAGTTCTTGAGCTTCCTCGCCGCCAGTCCTCTGGCGCTGGCGCAGCGCGATGTGATCGCAAGTCCGAAAGATGCCTTGGACGTCCTCGATTTCGAAGAAACCGCGCGGCGTGCAATTCCGATCGCTCACTGGGCTTACATGACCACCGGTGTGGACGACGACGCAACTCTGCGTGCAAATCGCGAAGGCTTCAAAAAAATCCAGTTGCGGGCGCGCCGCCTGGTGGACGTGAGTCACGTCGACACTTCCGTCGAATTGTTCGGCACGAAATGGGAGACGCCGATCTTTATCTGTCCCTGTGGCAGCCAGAAGGCCTATCATCCCGACGGCGAGCTAGCCGTCGCACGGGCCGCGCAGGCGAAGAAGACGCTGCAAGTGCTATCCACCCAGACCTCGACATCGGTCGAGGACGTTGCCAAGGCGCTGGGACATCCACCGTGGTATCAACTTTACGCGCCGACCAAATGGGAAGATACCGAAAAGCTGGTGCGTCGCGTGGAGACCGCCGGCTGCCCGGTGCTGGTCTTCACCATTGATCTAACCGGCGGCCGCAACACGGAAACGCAGACGCGGATGGCCAAAGCGGATACGCGTCAGTGTTCTTCGTGCCATCCGCGTGCCAAGCCGATGTTTGAGGGTCTGGGTCAAGCCGGGATCAATCCGCCGACGATAACTTGGGAGTACGTCGAGCGAGTCAGAAACCTGACCAAGATGAAGTTGATTCTGAAAGGTATCGTGACTCGCGAAGACGCAGCCTTGTGCGTCGAACACGGCGTGGATGGAATCGTGGTTTCGAACCACGGTGGACGAGCCGCGGAGAGCGGGCGCGCCACCATCGAAGATCTGCCGGAAGTGATCGACGCGGTGCGAGGCCGCATTCCGGTACTGGTCGACAGCGGCTTCCGCCGCGGCACCGATATCTTCAAAGCGCTGGCGCTGGGCGCAAAAGCGGTCGGCGTCGGCAGGCCATATCTGTGGGGCTTGGGAGCTTTTGGCCAGCCTGGCGTGGAGCGGGTTCTGGACATCCTGCGAGCCGAGCTGACGCTGGCAATGAAGCAATGCGGAACACCCTCGGTGGGCGCAATCACGCGGTCCTTCGTGGTCTAGTAAGAAGCGAAGATGAAAATATCCGGTCTGATTGCGGCCGTCTGCTGGTTTGGCTGCCTCGGTTACGCGCAAACTCCATCGTCGATTAAGAAAGAGGCAGTCATGTCGCATCATGCAACAGGAACGTTCGAAGTGAAGCTGGTTCCGCAAACGCCCGACGGCGCGTTTGAAGACGCAACCATGGGGAGGATGACCATCGACAAGCAGTTCCACGGCGATCTCGTGGCGACCAGCAAAGGGCAAATGCTCAGTGCGATGACGGACGTGAAAGGATCGGCCGGCTATGTCGCGATCGAACGGGTGACGGGAACTCTGCAAGGCCGCAGCGGGACTTTCTTTCTCCAACATAGCGGAATCATGAATCGCGGTGAGCCGACGCTGACGGTTACCATCGTGCCCGACTCCGGCACCGGCCAACTTGTGGGGATTGCGGGCCAAATGACCATTAAAATCGAGGGCGGGAAGCACTTCTACGATATCGAGTACGCGCTCCCGCAGTAGCTAGTCACTACATCGCCTGCGAGCCGTCCAGCTTCTGTCCGCTCACCAGCGCGCCGATCTGCCGAAATTGAAGCCGTCCCAGAGCGCGAAAGATCGCGCCGATGCGGAACATCAAGCCCGCGAAAAATCCGTCGTATTTGCCGACAAATGCGGCCGCGCCCAAAGCCCGGTCGGCCTCATACAGCGGATCTCCCGCGTTCGAATCCGGCGCGTCATAAAACGTCGCGCGAATCGAGGGATACAGCTTGATCTTTTTCTGCGCCCGGCGGACCTGCATGGCCAGGTCCGCGTCCGACCACGAATGCCCATAGCGCTCATCGAAGTAATTCATGCTCTTGATGAACTGCTTCCGAGTCATCAGCGCGTCCAGGCCCGGATGCTCCATCTCGACGCAGTCCTTCGCTGTGTCGATCTCCACCGAAGATTCCTGCCCAGCCAGCATTGCGCGAATTCGATGATCCCGCGAGACCACGCGACCATCCGGACCGCTCAACAGGGGGCACACGCCCGCTACGTCGGGGTCGGTTTCCAGCCGTTCGGCGAGCTTGATCACAGTATCCGGCGCCACCTCGACATTCGGCGATAAATAAAACAGCAGACCCGCCTTCGCCGTTCGCGTGCCGATATTCATCGCCCGCGTCGCTCCCAGGTGCATCGGCAGGCGCAGCATGGTGATGCCTTCGAACTCCGAATCGAGCTGCGAGCTTTCATCGTGGCTGCCGCAGTCGACCACCAGAATTTCCAAGTGCTCGCGATCGTGGCTGCGTTCGAGCGCCTGAATCGCGCGGCGCAACGCCACTGCCTGATTGAACCCGATCAGGATGGCCGACACTTTGGGCTCAATCGTCTCTTCTTGCTCTTCCTGCGGAATTGCAATGGTTTCGACCGGATCTTCCCGTCGAGCATCACGGCGTCTGACTTCTGCCATTTAATTTCAATGATAATCGAGCTTACGAAGTCGAGCCCTTCGCAGCCGTCTCGTGGATCTCCTGCAGACTCCAAACGCGAATCGGGTCGCGGCGCCTGGAGGCGATTGCCTCCACGGAAGCCTTGCCGCCGCTCATGGTAGTGATGCACGGCACTCGATACGTCACTGCGGTGCGGCGGATGGCTTTTTCATCCGCAAATGCGTGCGCGCCGCTGGTCGCCGTGTAAATGATCAGATCGAGCGAGCCCGCTTTCAGCAGATCCACAGCGTTCGGCCGTCCTTCGTTCACTTTGAACACAGTTTTCGCCAGCATTCCGGCGGCGCGAATCGCTGCAGCCGTACCTCGCGTCGCGCTCACCTCAAACCCGAGTTCCGTGAACCGCCGGGCCAGCATCACCGCGACCGGTTTATCCCGATCGTTGACGCTCAGAAACACGCGCCCCTTGTCCGGTAATGGAGTCCCCGCGCTCAACTGGGCTTTTGCGAATGCTTCTCCGAAGTTTTCCCCGACGCCCATCACTTCTCCGGTCGAGCGCATCTCCGGTCCTAGCGTCGGATCGACGCCCGGGAACTTATTGAACGGAAATACCGGCGACTTGACGAAAAATTGCGGGACCTTCAGGACGCCTGTTGCATCCGTCAGCTCAGCGATGCTTTTCCCCAGCATCACACCGACCGCGATGGTCGGCAGCGGCACGCCGGTCGCTTTGCTGACATATGGCACCGTGCGCGAGGCCCGTGGATTTACCTCAAGCACGTAAACCGTGCCGTCTTTCACCGCGTACTGGGCGTTCATCAGTCCGATGACGTGCAGCGCACGCGCCAGTCGTTCTGTGTAACTCCGGATGGACTCGAGTACCGCGTCGGTCAGCGAAGTGGACGGCAGCACGCAGCTAGAATCGCCGGAGTGCACGCCCGCTTCTTCGATATGCTCCATGATGCCGGCGATCAGCACCGTACCGCTCGCATCCGCGATCGCGTCCACGTCCACTTCGGTCGCGTCTTCCAGGAACCGGTCGATCAACACCGGACGATCCTGAGAGAACACCACGGCTTCCTGCATGTAGCGCCGTACCGTGTCGTCATCGTATGCGATCACCATCGCGCGGCCGCCCAGCACGTAGCTGGGACGCACCAGAACCGGAAATCCGATCGACCGCGCCACCGTGACTGCTTCATCGACGCTGGTCGCCGATCCGTTTTGGGGCGAGGGAATTCTCAGATCGTCCAGCAGCTTTCCGAATCGTTTCCGGTCTTCAGCAAGATCGATATTTTCGGGATCGGTGCCGATGATCGGCACGCCGGCAGCTTTCAGCGGCAGCGCCAGGGTCAACGGAGTCTGCCCGCCGAACTGGACGATCACTCCGTCCGGCTTCTCCGTGTCGCAAATATTCAGAACTTCTTCGAGGGTCAACGGCTCGAAGTACAGACGATCGCTGGTGTCGTAATCCGTGGACACGGTTTCCGGGTTGCAATTGACCATGATCGATTCGACGCCGAATTTCTGAAGCGCGAAGGAAGCATGGCAGCAGCAGTAATCGAACTCGATGCCCTGCCCGATGCGATTCGGTCCGCTGCCCAGGATCACCACCTTCTTGCGATCGGAGGGCGCCGCTTCGCACTCCGATTCGTAGCTCGAATACATGTACGGCGTGAAGCTCTCAAACTCGGCCGCGCAGGTATCGACGCGATTGAACACCGCGGTGACGCCCAACTCCTTACGCCGCGCCCGCACCGCCGCCGTGTCCACGCCCCACGCCCGCCCGAGTCTCGAATCCGAAAGCCCGTCGCGCTTCGCGGTCCGGAGCTGCTCATGGGTAACGGTACTCAGTGAAAGATTCGACAGATCCTTTTCCGAATCGACCATCTCCCGCACCTGCCGCAGGAACCACGGGTCGATCGAGGTTAGCGCATGCACCTGATCCTCGCTGTATCCGCGCTCAAACGCGAAGCGAATGTAGCCGAGCCGGTCGGGATTGGGCGTGATCAGCCGCGGCTCGATTAGATCGGGAACGTACTTCACCGCCCCGTCGGCCTTTCCGGTCTCCAAACTCCGCATGCCTTTGCCGAGGGCCTGTTTGAACGTGCGCCCGATGGCCATCACCTCGCCGACGCTTTTCATCTGGGTGCCCAGCACGGGCTCCGCGCCTGGAAATTTCTCGAACTGCCAGCGTGGAATTTTGACCACCACGTAGTCGATGGTCGGCTCAAAGCATGCAGGAGTCTTGCGCGTAATGTCGTTCTTGATTTCGTCGAGGCGATAACCCACAGCCAGCTTCGCAGCGATTTTGGCGATGGGGAACCCTGTGGCCTTCGAGGCCAGCGCGGAGCTGCGCGATACGCGCGGATTCATCTCCACAATCACCATGCGTCCCGTTTTCGGGTCGATGGCGAACTGCACGTTGGACCCACCAGTATCGACGCCGATCTCCCGCAGACACGCCAGCGAAGCGTCGCGCATCATCTGGTATTCGCGATCGGTCAGGGTTTGCGCGGGAGCAATCGTGATCGAATCGCCGGTATGCACGCCCATCGGATCGAAATTTTCGATCGAGCAGACGATGATCGCGTTATCTGCGAGATCGCGCATCACCTCCAGCTCAAATTCCTTCCAACCCAGCACGCTTTCTTCGATCAAAACTTCGTGGACCGGTGACAGATCCAGACCGTGTTCCAGAATCTCTTCCAGATCCTCACGATGATAGGCAATGCCGCCGCCGGTGCCGCCCAGCGTGAAGCTGGGACGCAGAATCACCGGATATCCGATTCTGGCCGCAAATTCCAGGCCCTTTGCGACGTTGTTTACCAATTGCGACTGCGGCAGGTCCAGACCGATCTTGCGCATCGCGTCTTTGAACAACAGCCGGTCTTCCGCTTTCTTGATCGAGTCGATCTTCGCGCCGATCAGCTCCACACCATAGCGATCAAGCACGCCCGCCTCGGCCAGCGCGACCGAAAGATTCAAGCCTGTCTGCCCGCCCACGGTCGAAAGCAACGCATCCGGGCGTTCCTTGCGGATAATTTCTTCCGCGAAGTCGACACTGAGCGGCTCTATGTAAGTGCGGTCGGCCAGATTCGGATCGGTCATGATGGTGGCCGGATTCGAATTGATCAGGACCACCTCATACCCATCCGCGCGCAGCGCTTTGCAGGCCTGTGCGCCGGAGTAGTCGAACTCGCAAGCCTGCCCAATGATGATCGGCCCGCTGCCGACGATGAGGATTCGATGGAGGTCGTCGCGGCGTGGCATCAGCGTTCCATCAACTTCACAAAATCGTCGAAAAGATAGCGCGAATCATGCGGACCCGGCGCAGCTTCGGGGTGATACTGCACGCAAAAAACGGGATCGCTGCGATGCCGGAACCCTTCGAGTGTCCCATCGTTCAGATTCGTGTGAGTAATTTCCAGTCGATTCAAATTCAGGGAATCGGGGTCGACCGCGAAGCCGTGATTGTGGGAGGTAATCTCCACTTTGTTGGTGATCTTATTTAACACCGGGTGATTCGCGCCGCGATGTCCAAACTTGAGTTTGTACGTTTTGCCGCCGAGCGCGAGACCGAGAATCTGGTGCCCCAGGCAGATGCCAAAAATCGGCACGCGGCCCACCAGATTGCGCACCTGCGCGGCTTGAAATTCCAGCGGCTCCGGATCGCCGGGACCGTTCGACAAGAAAACCCCATTAGGCTTCAACGCGAGCACATCCTCAGCCGTAGTTCCAGCGGGCACCACGGTCAGCTTGCATCCCACCTGCACCAGCCGCCGCAGGATGTTGTGTTTTATCCCATAGTCGTAAGCGACGACGCGAAAGCGCGGCTCAGCCGCCTCGCCCTCAAGCTCCGATGGTGAACAGGGATCTGCTTTCTTGGTCCACTCATAGGCGGCCGGCGTGGATACTCGAGTGGCCAGATCGAGTCCGGCCATCGAGGGCGATTGCTTTGCGCGCTCGACCAACTCCTTCCCATTGGTTGACGCAGCAGAGAGAACGCCGCGCATTACGCCGCGCGATCGCAGATGACGCACTAAGGCTCGCGTATCGATCCCCGCGATCACCGGAACGCGGTTCTCAGTCAAGAATTGTTGAGCCGTCTCATCCGCGCGCCAGTTGCTTGCCAGCGGCGAGAATTCGCGCACCACCAGCCCTTCGATGTAGGGCTTCTTCGATTCGTTGTCCGCCTCATTCGCGCCGTAGTTGCCGATCTGCGGGTTGGTCAGCACTACGATCTGGCCGGTATAGGAAGGATCGGTGAAAACCTCTTGATAGCCGGTGATCGCGGTATTGAATACCACTTCGCCGGCGCGTTGGACGGGCGCACCAAAACTGATGCCCTCGAAGACCGTGCCGTCTTCCAGGGCGAGCACCGCAGGGTTCAAGTGTGTTCGAAGCCTCCAGACTGGTGGGAGTAAGCTCCATTTCACCACACCGCGCGGCACGCGCGCTAGAGCTTTAAGGCAGCGGCTTCAGATCGGGCTCGATGAATTTAATTTTCGCGCGTTCCGATTGCAACAAACCCTGGGAGTAAAACTCGTCTAACGTGTTCTTTTCAAGCAGCATGGGCGCGGCCGCCAGGGTTTCCTCGAAGCTGCTTTTCGCTTCGTGCGCCAGCAGGCGCATCCACGCGATGGTAAGCGTTTCGTGATACTTGTCGCTCTTTCCAAAATGGGCCGCGAAGTTTCGGATGGACACAGCAATCCTTGTCGCCGCTTCTTTTTCGCCGTAACGATTTAAATAGATCCACGCCAGGCGAAGGTGATCGCGATGATGAAACGATTCGTTCGAAAGCTCGCAATTCTCAAACGCACTCGCAAACTCAGCGTCGGTCATGGTTGCACTCCCCGATACTTCAATAACGAACTATACGATATCGTATTATCGTCGTCAAGAGGTATGCTGAAAGCTGATGAACCTGCGACTCATCTTCGAAATCCATCGCACCACACACCGGATCGGACTGTTCATCCAGCGCCATTTTCCCGATCTCAATCAAGCCGAGGCCCATATTCTGTGTCACCTCGCCGAATCTGGCGATTCGACCATCGCTGACCTCCATCGCGCTTTCGCCCACAAACGCTCGACGCTGACCAGCGTCCTGGACCGTCTGGTCGCACGCGGCCTGGTGACCCGCGAGCCCAGCCCGCACGACCGGCGCTCCTTCGTTGTCGCCCTAACCCGGTCCGGTTCCGCGAAAGCTGCGAAGATTCACAAGCACCTGGAAACCTTGGAATCAGAGGCTTTACGCACTGCGGACCGCAAAAGCGTTGAAGCATTCCGCGAACTGATCGGCCGGCTGGAGCAGACCGCGATAAAATAGAGATTCCCACATGATTACCGAGGTCGCCACTGCCACGTTCGACCAGCTTCCGCTCGATTGCGGCGTGATTCTTTCACCCGTCGAAGTCGCCTACGAAACCTACGGCACTCTGAACGCCGCCAAAAACAACGCGATTCTCGCCACCCATGCGTTCTCCGGCGACGCACACGCGGCTGGCGAAGGCGGCTGGTGGGACAGCATGATCGGCCCCGGTAAAGCCTTCGACACGGATCGGTATTTCGTCATCTGCTCAAACATCCTTGCGGGCTGCCGCGGCACTACGGGTCCCGGCTCCATCAATCCCGCGACCGGATGTCCCTGGGCCATGGCGTTTCCCACCGTCTCCATCTCCGACATGGTTCGGCTACAAAAGATGCTGATCGACCATCTGGGCATCCCGCGCCTGGTAGCCGTCGCGGGAGGATCCATGGGAGGCATGCAGGCCCTGGAGTGGGCCGTCGCGTATCCCGAGAGCGTCGCGGCCGCCCTCCCGATCGCGTGCACCGCGCGTCATAGCGCGCAGCAGATCGCTTTCAACGAAGTGGGCCGCCAGGCGATCATGGCCGACCCCGATTGGAATGACGGGAATTATTATCAAAGCCATCCGCCTGCCCGCGGATTATCGGTCGCGCGCATGGTCGGCCACATCACCTACATGAGCGACGAAAGCATGCGCGAGAAATTCGGCCGCCGGCTGCGCTCGCCGGACCAGTTCGAAGTCGAAAGCTACCTGCAATACCGCGGGAGCAAGTTCGTCGACCGCTTCGACGCCAATTCCTACATTTACATCACCCGCGCGATGGATACTTTCGACCTTACCGAGCGAGGCGCTCTGGCATCGTTATTTGAGCGCGTAAAAACGCGCTTCCTGGTCATCAGTTTCACTTCGGACTGGCTGTATCCCAGCTACCAATCGCTTGAAATCGTCAGCGCTCTCCGCAGCCGGAATTGCGACGTGGCCTACTGCAACTTGGAGTCGCACTACGGCCACGACGCTTTTCTGCTCGAAGCAGACGAACAAACTGAGTTGGTGCGCGGCTTCCTGGCGAGCACGCATGCTTGAGCTGTATGGACGCAGCGACTACGCCATCATCGGCGAGCTGATCGAACCTAGCACGCGGGTTCTGGACCTCGGCTGCGGCGAAGGCGAGTTGCTCGCATGGCTCAAGGAAAATAAGAGGGTGGACGGACGCGGCGTTGAAATGACCGGGCCCAGCGTGCAAAAAGCCATCGCCCGCGGCGTGTCCGTCTACCAGGGCGACCTCGAATCCGCTTTGGACGATTATCCCGATGGGGCTTTCGATTACGCGATCCTCAGCCAGACGTTGCAGGAGACTCGCAATCCCTTGCACGTGCTCCGCGGGATGCTGCGCATCGCCAGCCGAGCCATCGTCGCGTTCCCGAACTTCGGCCACTGGCGCGTTCGCGCCGCACACTTATGGAGCGGCCGCGCGCCGCAAACCAAGCTGTTCCCCTACGACTGGTACGATTCCCCGAATATCCATTTCCTTACGGTCCTCGATTTTGAGGCCTTGACTCAGCAGGAAAAGTGGCGCGTGGAACGAAGAATCTTCCTGTCCCGCAATCGCCAGATCAAATTGATGCCGAACCTGATGGCCGAAGTCGCCGTGTTCCTGGTCACACGGTAGGCCGGCGCCAAGTCGATCGAGTCGCTTGTTCGAACGCCTGCGCCAGTTGCAGCACGCCCAATTCATCCCGATGCCGACCGACGATCTGCAGCCCCACCGGCAACCCCTCCGGCGTGTATCCGCACGGCATCGAAATGGACGGCGATTCCACCAGCGTGATCAGGTAGCAGCACTTCATCCACTCGATATACGAGTTCATTTTCACGCCCTCGATATCGGTGATGTACGGCTGATCGAGAGAGAACGGCGGCACCTGCGTGCTTGGCAGGATGAAGTACTCGTATTTCTCCATGAACACCCGCATCCGGTTCCATGCCTGCCCGTGCAGCATCTCCGCGCGAGCCAGATCCGCGACCGTAAGCTTCGACCCGCGCTCTACTTCCCACTGAATCGTGTCCTTCACCTGGTCGCGATGTGTGCGCACTAACTCTGAATAATTGGCGGCGTATCCCCAGGCGCGCAGCGTGTTGTAGGCCTCGTCGGCCCCGCTGAAATCTGGCTCCGCTTCCACGACGACGCAGCCCAGCGACTCGAACGTCTTACGCTGAGCATGGACCGCTTCCAGAATGCGCCGGTCGAACGGCACGCCGCCTAAATTCCTAAACCACGCGACGCGCACGCCCTTGAAATTCCGGTCAAGACGGCCCGCAAACTTCGATCCCGGCTCGCTGATCGAGATCGGACTACGCGGATCCGGTCCCGCCATCACGCTGAGCAGCAGGGCGACATCGGCTACCGTGCGGCCCATCGGACCCGCGACGCTCAATGTCGACCATAGGTTGCCGTTCGCGACTTGCGGGACGCGGCCCGGCGCGGTACGAAATCCGATCACACTGCAAAACGCCGCAGGGTTCCTCAACGATGCCGCATGGTCGGTCCCGTCGGCCAGCGGCACCATTCCGCAAGCCAGACTCACCGCCGCGCCCCCGCTCGATCCACCGCATGTCTTGGTCAAATCGTAGGGATTCTTCGTGGCTCCAAACACGGTGTTAAACGTCTGCGATCCCGCGCCGAACTCCGGCGTATTGGTTTTGCCCACCGTAATCGCGCCCGCACGCTTGATCCGCTCGACCAGAATCGCGTCCACGGTCGGCACGTTGTCTTTGTAGATGGGCGATCCGAATGTGGTTCGAATCCCCGCCGTCTCGATCAAGTCTTTGTGCGCCACCGGCAGCCCGTGCAGCGGACCCAGCGTCCCTCCGCGGGCTTGTGCGTCGTCCGCTTTGCGAGCATTTTCCGCCGCCTGATCTAAAACCAGCGTGACGATCGCGTTCACGCGTGGATTCACCCGCTCGATCTGGTTCAAATGAGCCGTCATGACTTCCCGCGCCGACAGCTTCTTGCGCCGGATCAATCCCGCCATCTCAATCGCGCTCAGGAAACAGATTTCCGACGTTTCCGCCGCCATCGCCGCCGCGCCTAGAATTTGTCCCGCTTGTCGCCGAGTGATCTTGCCGTCGCTCATGCTGGATCTTATTCTATCCCGATCAACTCGCTGATTTGGCCGAAAACCACCAGCGGCCGGTGATCTCCAGCCACCTTAGTTGGCGCGTTAATGCCTTTGTTTCAATCGATTAAAAATGGCACGCAGCTTGCTTACTACGGCGCCAGGAGGCTCGAAGCAAATGAAAAAAATGATTGGAATCCTGCTACTGGCCGGAAGTTCTCTCTTCGCGGGCCCGCGTGTTGTTATCGGAGTTGGAGTCGGAGCGCCCATCGTCCCCGTTGCCCCGGCACCCGTCGTGACGTACCCCGCACCGGTTGTTCCTTATGTCGCGCCGTATCCGTACGTGGTTGGACCGCGCTACTGGCGCCCTGCCTATGTCGCGCCGCGTTATTACGGACCGGTCTATCACCCCTACGTCCGTGGATGGCATCGCTAATTTCGGAATCCACCGGTTCGGGTGGCCGAAAACCACCGGGCCGGTGGAGTCCAACCGTCCAAGGAACGCACTAGCTCTTTAGTTTTAATGAATTAGAAACGGCATGCGGCTTGCTTAGATAGAAGTGGGGAGGCTGAAGAAAATGAAAAAGATCATCGGAATCCTGTTGCTGGCGGGAAGCTCACTGTTTGCGGGCCCGCGTTTCGGGATCGGAGTTGGCGTCGGAGTCCCTGTGGCTCCGGTACCCTACGTGGCGCCGTACGCTGCGCCTTATCCGTACGTTGCCCCGTATCCGTATGGTTATTATCCGTACGGGTATGGCTATGGCTACGGATACCCGGGTTATTACGGCGGCGGATTGTACTTCGGCGGCGGATACCGCGGTTATTATCGCGGCGGCTACGGCTACGGATATCGGGGTGGTAACGTCTATCGCGGTGGCTACGGATATCGGGGTGGCGGCGGCTATCGCGGCGGACGTCGATAATCGCTTCGGTCGCTGCGTTTCCGCGCGGAAATCGAACTCCCGGTTCGAACTTCCGCGTGGATACGCATCATTGATCTGCGCTGTGTTGGTCGACTCTGACTGCGGCGCCTGAAGTCAGCGAATCCGGCGGGTTCACCACCACCGAATCTTCTGCGGTGATACCGTTTGTAACTTCAACTTCCGTCCCAAAGTCCCGCCCCAAGGTGATGTGAACCAACTCGGCTTTGGTTCCTCCTCGTATCACCGCGACCTGCAACCCCTCCGCCCGGAAGATCAGCGCCGTCACCGGCAGAATCAAAGCGGCCGATTCTGACGGCAATTTCAAATGGACTTCTGCGTAGGACCCCGGCATCAATTGCCCCGACGGATTGTCGATGTCGACTTCGGTCAGCAGCGTCCGTGTAGCCGGGTCGATGGCTTCCGCCGTCCTGGCTACTTTGCCTGCGAATTTCCGGCTCGGAGATTCGGCGAGAGTAATCGTCGCCATCACTCCCGGCACCGCGGCGCGCGAGTACATCTGTGGCACGCTCACGAAAATCCTTAGCCGGTTGGTGGTGGAGATGTGGAACAACTCCTGCGCCGTTCCCCCATTCCCCGCATTGATAAGCGCGCCGATGTCTGTGTTGCGGATGGTAATCACGCCTTCGAATGGCGCAAAGACTTTCTCGAAGGAAACCAGTTGCTCCAGACGCCTTACGTTGGCGGCATTGGATGCCACCGTCGCTTTATCCGCCTCGTAAGCTCCTTCGGCGTTGTCCACATCCTGCTTCGCAATGGCATCCAGTTTCAGCAGGCCTTGGTAGCGATTCAACGTCAACTCGGCTAGCTTCAGATTGGCCTCCGCCGTCGCCAAGGTCGCGCGCGCCTGATCGAGTTGCTGGTCCACTTCGGGCGATTCGATCTCGGCGATCAACTGCCCGGCCTTGACGTGCGTCCCGATGTCCGCATACCACTTTTTCAGGTATCCGCTGGTGCGCGCGTAAATCGGCGAATCGATGAACGCCATGATGTTGCCCGGTAGCGCGATTTCGTCCTTCATCGCGCCCCGTTTCGGATGGATGACCGCCACGCTCGGCACCGCGAGATCCAGTGTTTCCTTCTTCACGATCGCCGCAACTTTGATTCGCGACGTGATTCCGCGGACTACCACCGCGCCGGCAATCAGCACTACCGCCAGGGCAAGGAAGATGAGTTTGACCGTTCGAGCCATTGGTATAAATTTGTTCTAACTCTTGGGGACCGCCCGCACACGGTGCAGCATGCTGAAAACGGTGGGTACAAAGAATAGAGTAGCAACTGTGGCGAACATCAATCCGCCGATCACGGCCCGCCCCAATGGGGCGTTCTGTTCGCCGCCTTCTCCCAACCCTAGCGCCATGGGAACCATACCGATTATCATGGCCAGCGCAGTCATCAGCACCGCGCGGAAACGAACGAAGCCTGCATCGAGCGCGGCCTGCTGCGGCGTCGCTCCCTCCGCCAGCCGTTCCTTGGCGAAACTCACCACCAGGATGCTATTCGCCGTCGCCACGCCGACGCTCATGATCGACCCCATCAACGCCGGCACACTGATCGGCGTGTGCCAGACAAACAAGCACAGCACGATGCCAGCCAGCGCCGCGGGCAAAGCCGTGATGATGATAAACGGATCCAGCCAGCTTTGGAAATTCACTACGATCAGCGCATATACCAGAACGATCGACAGCACCAGGCCGCCCAGCAAGCCGATAAAAGACGATTGCATCGTCTCGATCTGCCCGCGCACCGTGATCTGCGTTCCGCGCGGCAGTTTGTGCCGGTTGGCATCCACGATTCGATTGACGTCCGCCGCCACGCCGCCCAGGTCGCGATCCTGCACGGACCCGAAAATATCGATCACCCGCTGGATGTTGTAGTGTGAAACTACCGCCGGGCCCGCGCCGCGATTCGTCGTGGCCACATCGCCAAGAATCTCTTGTTTGTGAAGCGACGCCGACGAGATCGGGATGTTTTGTAAATCGTTCAGCGACGTCAAGGTATACTGCGGCGCCTGTGTCACCACGCTATAGCTCACACCGTTTCGCGAATCCAGCCAGAACTCGGGTGTGGTCTGGAAGCTGCCGCTCAGTGAGACCAGCGCGCTGCTGGCTATATCCAGTTGCGTGAACCCGCTCTCGGCCGCCTTGGTCCGGTCGACCATGATATGCAGTTTCGGCTGATCGAAGGGCTGATGGATCCGCAGATCGGTGGTCCCGGGAACCGATTTAATCTGGTCGATCAGCATGGTGGCGAATTCGCGGCTCGCTTCCGAGTTCGGCCCGCCGATCTGTACATCGATCGGAGCCGGCAGCCCGAAGTTCAGAATCTGGCTGACAATGTCCGCCGGAATGAAGTAAAACGAAACCCCGGGGAACTGGCGCGGCAGCCGTTCCCGCAGCTCGCGAACATAATCCTCGGTGGGCCGGTGGCCGTCCGCAAGCGAGACCAGAATATCGGCATCCATGGTTCCGATGGGAGCCGAAGTGCTGTACGACATATTGATCGAACTGTAGGGGAGCCCGATGTTGTCGATCATGTTGACCAGCTCGTGCTCCGGAATCACGCGCCGGATTTCGGCTTCCACCAGGTCGCCGATCTTGGCCGTTTCCTCGATGCGCGTTCCCGACTTGGCGCGGAAATGCAGATCGAAACGCCCGGCGTCCACCGACGGGAAGAAATCCTGTCCCAGCCACGGAACCAGCAGAAAGATAGCCGCGCATACCGCCAGGAAACCTGGAACGAACACGTATCGCCCGCGGATGCAACTGTCGGTCATGTTGCGATACCCGTTGCGCAGCTTCTCGAATCCTCTCTCAAACGCGTCCCGGAATCGCCCGGCCAGGTTCCATTTGGACGGTTCCACATGATGGTGGTCATCCACTTTCAGCATGTACATCGCCAGCGTAGGAACCAGCGTGCGCGAAAGTGCATATGACGCGAGCATCGCGAAAACCACCGCCTCAGCCAGCGGAACGAACAAATACCGGGCCACGCCCGTCAGGAAAAACATCGGCAGAAACACGATGCAGACGCACAGCGTCGAAACCAGCGCCGGGACCGCGATCTGCGCGGCGCCGTTTAGAATCGATTGCACTACGTCGCCTTTGCCCAAGCCGAGATTGCGATGGATATTTTCGATCTCCACCGTCGCGTCGTCGACCAGGATGCCGACGGCCAGCGCCAGCCCTCCTAACGTCATGATGTTGATGGTCTCTCCCAGCGCGCTCATGACGCAGATCGACGTCAGAATCGATAGCGGAATCGAAATCGCGATGATCAGCGTGCTGCGCCAGCTTCCCAGGAACAGCAGGATCATCGCCGCGGTCAGGCAGGCCGCGATAATCGCCTCCCGAACCACGCCGTTCACGGCCGCGCGCACAAACACCGACTGATCCGCAATCGGATCGATTTTCAGTTCCGGCGGCAGCGTGGATGCGATCCCAGGCAGAGCGTCACGAACCTGTTTGACGATGTCCAGCGTCGACGTCGAGCCGACCTTCATGATCGTCAACAGAACCCCGCGCTGCCCGTCTCTCCGCACGATATTCGTCTGCGGCGAGTAGCCGTCGCGCACATGCGCTACGTCGCGAATATAAATCGTGGTGTTGCCGACCGCCTTTATCGGAAGATCGTTCATTTCCTGCACACGCGCCGGACTGCTGTTCAGGTCCACGTCGTATTCGAATTGCCCGATCTTCGACGTTCCCGCCGGCAGGATCAGATTCTGTTGGCTCACTGCGTTTACGACATCCGCCGGCGACAATCCCTTTTCTTGCAGCAGGTCCTGCCGGATGTCGATCATCACCTGCCGCTGTTTGCCCCCATAGGGCCACGGGATCGCCGCGCCTTGCACGGTCGCGAGTGAGGTGCGGATCTGTTGCGTGGCGAAGTCGAACAGTTGCTGCTCGTTCAATCCCTTGCCCGAAAGCCCCAGTTGCAGAATCGGCACGCTGGACGCGCTGTAAACCAGAATGTAGGGCGGAGTGGTGCCCGGCGGCATCTGGCGAACGCTGGACTGCGCCAGCGCCGTCACCTGCGCGACGGCCATTTCTACTTTCACCGCTGGGTGAAAAAAAACCTTGACGATACTGCGCCCGTTAACCGTCTGCGACTCGATGTGCTCCATGTCGCTCACCGACGTCGTCAGGCCCCGCTCAAACCCCGTGGTGATGCGCTCTTCCATCTCCTCGGCGTTTAAACCCGTGTAGTTCCACAACACCGCTACTACTGGAATATTTACGTTGGGGAAGATATCGGTAGGCGTCCGCAGGATTACCAGGGGACTGATCAGCAACAGCAGCAACGCGACCACGATAAAGGTATACGGCCGGTTAAGCGCTACTCTGACAATCCACACTTCGCACTGCTCCTAATGTCTATATTTTAGATGGCCGCAAGCGGTGCGTCTCTGTGCCGTTCGGCGTATCTCCCAGATTATGAACAAACCGTGAAGCCGCATTGATAACGGCATCCGGCCGGTCGCGGTGCGGCGAGTGCCGGCACTTTTCAAGTTTCAGCACTTCGACCCGTTGAACTCCAGCCTGCACCCGGTGGATCTGCTCCATGGTCCCGTATTCGTCCTCAAATCCCTGAATCGCAAGCACGGGACACTTTATCTTCGGCAGATATTCTTCGATGTTCCACGCCCGAAATTCCGGATTCAGCCAGATATCGTTCCATCCCCAAAATGCGGCATCCGGATGGTCGTGATAGCGGGCAAGCTTGCCGCGTAAATCGGTGGTTTCATAGAGCTTCTTGGTCTCGCGAATGCTCACGATGGCGACTTCCTCCACCATCACGTGCGGCGCCAGCGCAATTACCCCAGAGGTCGGATGCACCGCCGCGTAAATCAGCGCGATAGAAGCCCCATCGCTATGTCCGAATAATACGGGCCGCTGCACTTTCAGCTTCCCGAGCAACTCCGGCAGCGCTTTCAGCGCCTCCTCATGCATGAAATTGACCGCGCGCGCGCCGTTTAGCCCCTCCGACCGCCCGTATCCGTACCGCGAATAAACCAACGCGTCGCACTGGCAGGCACGTGCGCACCGCGACGGAAAATCCTTCCACATCGCCAGCGACCCAAGCCCTTCATGCAAAAACACCATCACCGGGTTCCCGTGCGCCTCGAACTGATACTCAATCCGGCGCCCCTGAATTTCTATAAAGTTCGCCAAGCAGTGCATTATAATCTGCGCATGGATCAGGTTTTGGCGGCGGTCGATTTTCAAACCGATCCGTCTCTCTATCGACACTGGCGTGTCTCGTATGACGGCCCTGTGGCGACCCTGACCCTGGACGTTCGTGAAGACGGGGGCATCCGACCCGGCTACACGCTCAAACTCAATTCCTACGATCTCGGCGTCGATATCGAGCTTCACGACGCTGTCGAGCGTCTTCGCTTCGAGCGTCCTGAAATTCGATGCGTCATCATCGCCAGCGCCAAGCCCCGCGTCTTCTGTTCCGGCGCGAACATTTACATGCTCGGGCTTTCGTCCCACGGCTGGAAGGTGAATTTTTGCAAATTCACCAATGAAACCCGCAATGGAATCGAAGACGCCAGCGCGCACTCCGGCCTGAAATTCATCGCAGCGTGCAACGGATCCACCGCGGGCGGAGGCTATGAGCTCGCCCTCGCCTGTGATGAAATCATCCTGATCGACGACCGCAGCTCGACCGTAAGTCTCCCCGAAGTTTCGCTCCTGGGAGTCCTCCCCGGCACGGGCGGCTTGACCCGATTGATCGATAAACGCCGAGTCCGCCGCGACCGCGCCGATGTTTTCTGCACCACCCCAGAGGGCTTTCAGGCGCCACGCGCAAAGCTCTGGGGACTGGTCGACGAAATCGCCAAACCGCAGAATTTCAGCGACCTTGTAAGAGCGCGCGCTCTGGAATTAGCCGACCAGAGCGATCGAAGTGACGCACCGCCCGTCGTCCTGACTCCCTTGCATCGCCCTTATCGATACGTCGACGTCAAACTCGACCACGTGAGCCGAACGGCCACGCTGACCATCCTTGGACCCGAGAACGCTGAATTCCAGCCGTCCGCCGCCTGGTGGCCATTACAAATGGCCCGTGAATTAGACGATGCAATTCTGGATTTACGGACCAATGAGCACGAAATAGGTCTTTGGATTCTCAAGACTTGTGGCGATTTAGACACGAGTCTGCAGGTGGATCGCTACTTACTTGACCACGTCGCCGACGGATTTGTCCACGAGGTGGTCGGCAAACTGCGGCGCACCTTCGCCCGTCTGGACGTCTCTGCGCGATCGCTCTATGCCGTTATCGACCAGGGCTCCTGCTTTGCCGGGACTCTCCTGGAACTTGCTCTGGCGTCGGACCGCGTCTACATGCTGGACGGCCAAACCCACGTCACTCTGTCGGGGATGAACTTCGGGCCCCTGTTCGGTGTGAATCATCTTCCTCGTCTTCAAAATCAATCACTTCAAGAACTAATCGGGGAGCGTATCGGTGCTCAAAAGGCCGTCGAGATCGGACTCGCAACCTTCGCCCCGGATGAGCTCGATTGGGCCGACGAACTCCGGCTCGCCATCGAGGAACGCACTAACCTTTCTCCAGACGCTCTCACCGGCCTCGAAGCCAATCTCCGCTTCGGGCCCGACGAGACTATAGAAACGCGAATTTTCGGGCGGCTGTCGGCCTGGCAAAACTGGGTCTTCACGCGACCCAACGCCTCCGGGCCGAACGGCGCATTAAAGGTCTATGGCACAGGAGCTCGCCCTAAAGTCGATTGGGAACGGACATAATTCATGATCGATTACAACGAGTTGATTCCCAATAATGTCGACTTAGCCGGTGATAAATCGCTTCAACGCGCGCTCGAAAAATGGCAGCCTGGATTCCTCGGGTGGTGGAATCAGACCGGTCCGGTCGACAGTTCCAGCCTGGAAGTTTATCTGCGAACGGCAATCAGCGTCGAAAAGGACGGCTGGGCAAATTTCGGCTACGTGCGCATGCCCGAATACCGATGGGGAATTTTTCTCGTTCCCCGCGACGACTCCCGCACGATCCCCTTCGGCGATCATCGAGGCGAACCCGCCTGGCAGGAAGTTCCCGGCGAATACCGGTCGACACTGCGACGGATCATCGTTACCCAGGGGGATACCGAACCGGCGTCGGTGGAACAGCAGCGCCTGCTCGGCATGACCGCGCCATCGATGTACGACCTGCGCAATCTTTTTCAAGTGAACGTCGAAGAAGGACGGCACCTGTGGGCGATGGTCTATCTCTTACATCGCTACTTCGGCCGCGATGGCCGCGAAGAAGCGGAAGCGCTGCTGGAACGCCGCTCCGGCGATCTGAATAATCCCCGCATCCTAACCGCCTTCAACGAACAAACCCGCCACTGGCTCGCATTTTTCATGTTCGCGTTCTTCACCGATCGCGACGGCAAGTATCAGTTGGCATCGCTGGCCGAATCCGCTTTCGATCCCCTATCGCGCACCTGCCGATTCATGCTAACCGAGGAAGCCCATCATCTGTTTGTCGGCGAATCCGGAATTGCGCGCGTCATCGAGCGGACCTGCCAGCTAATGCACCAGCATCAAAGCACCGACGTCCGCCGTTTTGGAGCGATCGATCTTGAAACCGTGCAGAAGTTCGTGAATTTTCATTACAGCATCACGCTCGACCTGTATGGCTCCGAGCTATCTTCCAACGCCGCGACGTATTTCACCACCGGCTTGAAAGGTCGCTTTCAGGAAGGCAAACTCACCGACGATCATAAGCTTTCGGAATCGGAGTACGCTGTGCACGAATTGGTCGATGGCGCCATCGTCACGAAAAACGTGCCGGCGCTGACGGCCCTCAACGCGCGTCTGCGCGACGATTACATTCACGAAGTCCAGGCCGGACTCGACCGTTGGAACCGCATTCCTCAGAAGTATGACATCCCTTTTCGCTTCACTCTGCCGCACATCGGTTTTCATCGAAAAATAGGGAGTTTCGCCGGCCATCCCATCACGCCCGATGGCCACGTGATCACCGAGGCTGAATGGAACGCAAACGCGGATCGGTGGCTACCCACGCCGGCCGACCATGCTTACATCGAATCGCTGATGACGCGCGTGGTGGAGCCTGGAAAATTCGCCAACTGGATCGCCCCGCCCGTACGTGGCGTCCACGGCATGCCCATCGAGTTCGAATATGTCCGCTTCAACTGATCTGCCGCCCGCGGCACGTCAGTTGCTAGCTTTGATCGAAAGCCAGATCGCGCACGGCACGCTGCGATCCAAGAGTCCAGGCATCGCCAGCCTGCCCGAGCTGCACGAGGCCTGCGGCTTGGACGTGGACGCGATGTACGCGCATCTTCAACTGCTCAAGGACGCCAACCTAATCTCGATCGAGGGCGAATATCCGTTCGAAGAGATCCGACTTATCGGGCAATCGACTTAACTTGCAAATATTCTTCCAGCCCGTACATGCCCATCTCGCGCCCGATGCCCGAATGCTTGTAGCCGCCGAACGGAGCCAGCGCGTTATACTTCCCGCCGTTGATATCCACCTGTCCGGTGCGCATCTTCCGAGCCACGCGCATCGCGCGCTCCGCATCACCCGACCACACGCCGCCGGCCAATCCGTAGATCGTGTCGTTCGCGATCCGCACCGCTTCATCTTCTGAATCGTAAGGAAGAATCGAAAGCACCGGGCCGAAAATCTCCTCCTGCGCGATGGTCATCGGCGACTTCACGTCCGCGAAAATGGTCGGCTCGACGTAATAGCCCTTCGAAAATGCCGGCGGCCGCCCTCCGCCCACCACCAGTCGAGCCCCTTCACTCTTTCCCTTGGCGATGTAGCCTTCCACGCGTTCGCGCTGGGTCGATGAAATCAGCGGGCCGAGCCGGGTCGCCGCATCCAGCGGATCTCCCAGCGGCAGCGCGCCGATCGCCTTCGCCGCCAGGTCGATTGCATCCTGCTGCTTCGCCCTGGGAACCAGCATCCGCGTCCATGCCGAACAGGTTTGACCTGAGTTGAACATCGCGTTGCGCGCGCCGTTCGGAATGGCTTTTTCAAACGGCGCATCTTCGAGAATCACGCACGCCGATTTCCCGCCCAGCTCCAGCGTTACTTTCTTGATGGAATCCCCGGCCAGCGCCGCGACACGGCGCCCTGCGCGAACGGACCCTGTGAAGCTCACCGCATCCACTTGCGGATTCGTGGCAATCGCCTCGCCTACCACCGGCCCATATCCCGTGACGATGTTCAGAACGCCCGGGGGCAGTCCGATCGCGATGCACGCCTCGGCCAGCAACATCGCATTCAGCGGAGCTACCTCGCTCGGCTTTAAGACGACCGTGCATCCCGCGGCCAGCGCCGGCGCGACCTTCGCCATGATCTGGTGCAGCGGATAATTCCAGGGCGTAATCGCCCCCACCACTCCCACCGGCTCGCGCACGATCAGTGAGTTTCCAATTTCATGTTCCAGCTTCGCGTCGCGCAGGATTTGCACGTAGCTCGACGTCACCGTGACCGGCAAACCGGCTTGAATCATGGTCGAAAACCCGATCGGCGATCCCACTTCCATCGCGATCGTTTTGGCGATCTGCTCGGTGCGCTCTTTCAACGCCGCCGCAATTTTCTCGAGCCATCCGATGCGCTCCTCGCGCGATGTCTCGCCCCATCCGCCATCGAATGCGCGCCGCGCGGCTGTGGCCGCACGATTCACGTCTTCCGCCGTGCCTTCCGGAATCGACCCGATGACCTCTTCAGTCGAAGCCGAGAGCACGTCGATTTTCCCTTTGCCCGCCGGAGCTTGCCAGCGGCCGTCAATATAAAGCTCGGTAAAGTTCATCATGTTTTCTTATTGTCGCAATTTGTAGCGCAGCAGCTTTCCCGCCGCCGACTTGGGAAGTTCTGCGAGAAATTCCACGCGCCGGGGATACTTGTAAGGAGTGATGCGCTGTTTCAAGAATTCCTGCAACTCGCGTCCCAGCTCATCGCTCGGCGTGAACCCGTTTTTCAATACGACGAACGCTTTCGGCGTGTGCAGCTCATTTGATTCCGTGTAGGCGACCACCGCCGCTTCGAGCACGGCTGCATGCTCCGCCAGCGCTGCCTCCACTTCCGCCGGCGACAGCCATTGCCCTGAAACGCGAAACATATCGTCGCTCCGGCCCGCATACCAGTAATAGCCGTCGCCGTCCATCCAATATTTGTCGCCGCTCAGAAACCATTCACCCAGCATCCGTTGCGCGCTCAACTTGCGGCGATTCCAGTAGCACGATGCCGTGCTTTCCCCGCGGACCAGAAGATCTCCAATCCGCCCAGGATCGACATCCTTCTGGTGCTCGTCGACGATGCGAATCGAGTAGCCCGGAACCGCCTGCCCCGTGCTCCCCGGATTCGCTTTCCCGGCGCGCGCCGACAGGTAAATATGCAGCACCTCCGTGGATCCGATCCCATCCAGAATTTCGATGTTGAATCGCTGTTTCCAGCGTCGATAAATCTCCGCCGGCAGGGGTTCCGCAGCCGAAATCGCCAGCCGTACGCTGCTCAAGTCGAACGATTCCGGCACATCCAGCATCGCCGCATACAATGTCGGTACTGAAAAAAACAATGTCGGCCTGGAGTGCTGCGCCAGTTCCAGAATCGCGCGCGGCTGTGGCTTCGCAGGATGCAGAATGGTCGTCGCACCCACGTGAAACGGAAACATCAGTCCATTGCCGAGTCCATAAGCGTGAAACAGCTTCGACGTGGAAAACGTCCGATCTTCACGATGGATCCCGAGCACACCACGCGCATAACCTTCGCAGCAATGTGTCCAGTCCTGGTGGCGATGGATGGCGCCCTTCGGAGTCCCCGTGCTGCCCGAAGTCCACAGCCAGAACGCGGCATCGTCGGCTCGCATCGGCGTCGTTTCGAGCTTGGTCGATTGCGCCGCAAGCCACCCGTCGGTCATCACGATCACGCGGGGCCCGGGAGTAATCAATTCACGAAGCGAGGGATGGACCATCAGCGCCTTCGCGCGGCTCTCCTCCTGGAAGTATTCGTAATCCGCCGCGCGCAGCGCGGTGCTGGTGGGGACGGCGACTGCGCCGATCTTCATCGCGCCGAAATACGCCGCCGCAAACTCGGGACCATCCGGCAGCAACAGGAGCACGCGCTGCTCTTCTTGGACGCCCAAGGCGCGCAGCCCGTTGCCGGCGCGATTCACCTGCTCCGCGATTTCGCCGTAAGTAAACGCGCGTCCATCGCACACGATCGCCGTTTTCGCTCCACGTCCTTCGCGCACGTGACGATCGACGAAATGGTCGACCAGATTCTCGTTAGACAATGTTCGAAAGAGAGCCCGAGGAAGCGAGCGTGGTGAGCAGACCGGTGATGTGGTCGTCCGTGCGCAGCACGTCCTGAAGCGTGGTCTTGCCCAGCACTTCATCCAGCGCGCTCTGCACACGGCTCCACAGCGTGCGAATCGAACAATCGGTGGTGTGCGCGCAAATATGCGCCTGGCCGGCGTGGCTGTCGCAGAAAGTTTTCTCGAACATCTTGCCGCCCAGCGCCGCCAGCACTTCGCCGACGACGATCCCGCTCGCGGGCCGGGCCAGCGAATAGCCGCCGACTTTGCCGCGCGCGCTGGTGATGAATCCGCCGCGCCGCAGCATTCGGAGCAGTTTCGCGGTGTACGACGGCGAAATGCCCTCTGCCTCGCTGATTTCCGGAATCGTCAGCGGTCCGCCCTTTCCGATCTGCACCAGACAGCGGAATCCGTATTCTTCGTGCGCGGTGAGTTTCATGATCCCAATCTGCTCGCGGGAACTACGTCAAAACCCAAATCGAATCCGAGCGCCAGTTTCGCCGCGTCGGACATTTTGTCGCGATCCCATGGCGGATCCCAAACCAGTTCCAGCTTCGCGTCCGTGATACCCGGAACCGCTCGCACCGCGGTTTCCACCTGCCCCGGCAAAATCCCGGCGACCGGGCAGCTCGGCGCGGTCAACGTCATCTTGATTCGAGCTTCACCCGCCGGCGAGACGCTCAGATCGTAAATCAAGCCAAGCTCGTAGATGTTCACCGGAATCTCCGGATCGTAGATACCGCGCAGCGCGTCGACGACTTTGGTTTCCAGCTCGTTCATTCCGTCGACACCTTTTCGGCGGAATTTTCAAGCGCCGCGTGCAGCGTGTGCCATGCCAGCGTCGCGCATTTCACGCGAGCCGGATATTCGCGCACACCGGAGAACACCGCAAGTTTGCCCAGATCCTCGGGCTTACCCGAGTCCGTGGTGAGCAACAGATGGAATTTCTGGAACAGAGCTTCCGCTTCCTGGCGTGTCTTCCCCTTAAGCACTTCCGTCATCAGCGAGGCCGACGCCATGGAGATCGCACAGCCATTGCCGACGAATCGAACATCCTGCACGATGTCGTTTTCGAGATTCAGTTGCAAGGTCAGACGATCGCCGCATAGAGGATTGAAGCCTTCGGCTTTCGCACTGCAATGCTCCATCTTCCCGAAGTTGCGAGGCTTCTTCGAATGGTCGATGATCACTTCCTGATATAAATCGTCGATCACGCGAACACCTCTTTCACTTTGGCGAGCCCCGCGACCAGCGCGTCCACTTCCTCACGGGTGTTGTAGAAAGCAAACGACGCGCGCGTGGTCGCCGGGACGCCAAAGCGCTCCATCAACGGCTGCGCGCAATGATGCCCGGTGCGTACCGCGATTCCCTGCCGATCGAGAATTGTCCCGACATCGTGAGGGTGAATCTGATCCAGAACGAACGAAATCACAGCCGCCTTGTGCTTTGCCGTCCCGAGGATCCGCAAGCCTTCGACTTTCTGCAATGCATTGGTTGCGTATGCCAGCAGCTCCGCTTCGTAAGTGGCGATGTTGTTGATAGAAACGTCGTTCACGTAATCGATCGCCGCACCGAGTCCGACCACTCCCGCAATATCGGGCGTTCCGGCTTCGAATTTATAGGGCAGCGTGTTGTAGGTGGTCTTCTCGAACGTGACGGAACGGATCATGTCCCCGCCGCCTTGATAAGGAGGCATCGCATTCAGCAGTTCGGTCTTGCCGTATAGAACCCCGATGCCGGTGGGGCCGTAAAGTTTGTGGCTTGAGAAAACGTAAAAGTCGCAGCCCAATTCCTGGACGTCGACCCTGGTGTGCGGAACGGCTTGCGCGCCGTCGACCAGCACCGGGATGTTGCGGCGATGCGCCTGCGCGACGATTTCGCGAACTGGTAGCACCGTTCCGAGCACGTTCGAGACATGCGCGATGGCGACCAGCCTGGTGCGATCGGTCAATTCGATGTGGCTGACTTCGCCCTGGTCGTTCACCGGAACAATGCGTAACGTGGCTCCCTTTTCTTCGCAGAGCATCTGCCACGGAACGATGTTCGAATGATGTTCGAGCGCGGTGATCAGAATCTCGTCGCCGGCTCCGATGTGTTTCCGGCCCCAGGTCCAGGCCACCAGGTTGATGCCCTCTGTGGTCCCGCGCGTGAAAATAATTTCGTGCGCGTGCGCTGCGTTGATCAAGCGCTGGACCTTGACCCGCGCGTCTTCATACAGGCGCGTGGAGCGTTCGCTCAACTCGTGAACGCCGCGATGGATGTTCGAATAATCGGAGCTGTAAAACCGGCTGATCGCGTCGATCACCTGGCGTGGCTTCTGGCTGCTGGCGGCATTGTCAAAGTACACCAGTGGATGCCCATGAATGGTCTGATGAAGGATCGGAAAATCCTCGCGCAGCACGGTGACGTCGAAGGCTCGGGCGGCGGTGGTCATAACCGTTTTCCTACATAATCTCGAAAACTTTCGGACCGGATCTGATCGATAATTTCGTGCGCGAACGCGTTCAGCAGCATTTTGCGGGCATGCTCGCGATCAATGCCACGGCTGCGGAGGTAGAAAATCGCTTCCTCGTCGAGCTGGCCGATGGTCGCGCCGTGGGTGCAGCGAACATCGTCGGCGAAAATCTCGAGCTGCGGCTTGGTGTTGATCACCGCGTCCTCGGAGAGCACCAGGTTCTTGTTGGTCTGCTTGGCGTCCGTCTTCTGCGCGTCCTTGCGCACGATGATTTTCCCGTTGAAAACCGCGCTCGAATGGCCGTCCAGAATGCCTTTGTACAATTCATGGCTGGCGGCGTTGGGTTTCGCGTGGTCGATGGATGTACGCGTATCGACATGCTGTTTGCCGGAGACTTTGTACAGCCCGTTCAGCGTACACTCGCAGCCTTCCTCGAGCACGGCATCGATCGCGGTTCGCGCCAGAGCCCCTCCGAACGCGAAAGAGCGGGAAGTGACAACGGAACCGCGGCTTTGCCGGATGTGGATGCTGGAAATGTGAGATGCGTGAAGGGATTCGATTTGCAGCTTCGAATGCTCGACCATCGCGCCTTCGCCGGCGACAATCTCGGTGACCGCGTTGGTGAAATATTCATCTGCGCCGACGTAAGTTTCCGTTACCGAAGCGTGCGCGCCGGCCTCGACCACGATCAGGCTGCGCGGATGCGAAACCTGAGCCGGCCGGCTTCTCGTAGAGATGTGAACGATGTGAATGGGGCGTTCGGCGATGACTCGGGCCGGGATGTGGACGAAAGCTCCCTCGCCAAGAAATGCCGTGTTTAGAGCGACAAAGGGATGCTTCCGAAAATCCGCATAGCGAGCCAGGTGGCGTTCGAGAAATGCAGGCGGCGCGTCACGCAAATTGCCCGCAGCCGCATCCTGTCCGGACAGCGTAGGCACGTAACAGCCATTCACGAACACAAGACAGGGACCATCGCAGGGAAGATCCTCAGCCAGCCGCGTTTCGCAAGGCTGCGCGAGCTCGAACGAGGTTCGCATCAGCGCATTGAGATTAGTGAACTTCCAGTCTTCTTCGCGCGTGCTGGGAAAGCCCAGCTCGGTAAAGCATTCCATGGCCGTATCGCGTAGCTCATGCAGCCATAGCGGGCCGCTGGGACGCAGCTTCGCCGCACGTTCGAAGCTCGTCAAATATGACGATACGTCCAGAGTTGCCTGCTCAACGGGCATCGGCAGTCTCCCATTCGAGGCCAGCGTATCCGGACGCTTCGAGCTCCAGCGCCAGTTCTTTGCCGCCGGATTTGACGATACGGCCGTCCGAAAGCACGTGAACGAAATCGGGGGTGATGTAGTCGAGCAAACGCTGATAGTGCGTCACCAGGATCATGGATCGCTCCGGCGAACGCAGCGCGTTCACGCCCGCGGCCACGGTTTTCAGGGCGTCGATATCCAGTCCTGAGTCGGTTTCATCCAGGATCGCGAGCTTGGGTTCCAGCACGGCCATCTGGAAAATTTCGTTGCGCTTCTTCTCGCCGCCGGAAAATCCAGCGTTGACAGGACGATTCAGCAGGCTCTGATCCATTTCCATGATCTTCATGCGCTCTTTTACCAGCGCCAGAAAATCCATGGCGTCAAGATCGGGCAGGCCGCGATTCTTGCGAATCGTATTGAGCGCCGCTTTCAGGAAATAGAGATTGCTGACGCCGGGGATTTCCACGGGATATTGAAACGCCATGAAAACGCCTTCGCGAGCGCGATCTTCGGGCGACATTTCCAGCAGGTCTTTTCCGTTGTAGAGCACTTGACCTTCGGTGACGACGTACAGATCGCGGCCGGCCAGCACTTGCGCGAGCGTACTCTTGCCGGAGCCGTTGGGACCCATGATGGCGTGGACTTCTCCGGCCTTCACGGTCAAATCAATTCCTTTGAGGATCTCTTTCTGGCCGACGCGCGCGTGAAGATTACGAATCTCGAGCACTAACCGACACTCCCTTCGAGGCTTACGCCCAGTAATTTTTGTGCTTCGACGGCGAATTCCATGGGAAGCTCGCGAAACACTTCTTTGCAGAAACCGTGGACGATCATCGAGACCGCGTCCTCGGTCGAGATCCCGCGCTGGCGGCAATAGAAGATCTGATCTTCACCGATTTTCGAAGTGGACGCTTCATGCTCCACCGTGGCGGAGGTGTTCTTCACTTCGAGGTATGGAAACGTATGCGCGCCGCACTTGTCGCCGAGCAGCAGCGAATCGCACTGCGAATAGTTGCGTGCGTTGGTGGCGCTCTTAAGAATCTTGACGGCTCCGCGATACGTGTTCTGTCCATGGCCCGCGGAGATGCCTTTCGAAACGATGGTGCTGCGCGTGTTCTTGCCGATGTGGATCATCTTGGTCCCGGTATCGGCTTGCTGGTAATTGTTGGTCAACGCGACTGAATAGAACTCGCCCACCGAATTGTCGCCGAGCAACAGGCAGCTCGGATATTTCCAGGTGATCGCCGAGCCGGTTTCCACCTGCGTCCAGGAAATCTTCGAATTGACGCCCGCGCATTTGCCGCGCTTGGTGACGAAGTTGTAGATACCGCCCTTGCCTTCTTTATCGCCGGGATACCAGTTCTGGACCGTCGAATATTTGATCTGCGCGTTGTCATGAGCCACCAGTTCGACCACCGCGGCGTGGAGTTGATTGGTATCGCGCATAGGCGCGGTGCAGCCTTCGAGATAGCTGACATAAGCGCCTTCGTCGGCGATGATCAGCGTGCGCTCGAATTGTCCAGTATTGGCGGCGTTGATGCGGAAGTACGTCGACAGCTCCATCGGGCAGCGGACGCCTTTGGGGACGTAGCAGAAAGATCCGTCGCTAAAGACTGCGGCATTCAGGGCCGCGAAGAAATTATCGGAAAACGGCACCACCGAGCCCAGATACTTCTTGACCAGATCCGGATGCTCGCGGACCGCTTCGGAAAAGGAGCAGAAGATGATGCCCATGTCGGCCAGCTTTCCTTTGAAGGTGGTGGCGACGGAAACGCTGTCAAAAACGGCATCCACCGCGACTCCCGCCAGCATCTCGCGCTCGCGAAGCGGGATCCCTAACTTGTCGTAGGTTTTGAGCAACTCCGGATCGACCTCATCGAGGCTCTTGGGGCCGTCTTTCTTCGACTTGGGCGCAGAGTAGTAAACGATGCTTTGATAATCGATGGGAGGGTAGTGGACGTTTTGCCAGGTCGGCTCGGTCATGGTCTGCCAGTGGCGGAAGGCGCGCAGCCGCCATTCCAACATAAACGGCGGTTCCTGTTTTTTGGCCGAGATCACACGAATGACGTCTTCGTTCAGGCCGGGCGGGACCGTGTCGGCCCCGATGTCGGTGACGAAACCCCATTTGTACTCGCGTTCTGCGAGGGATTCGATCGTGTCGATTTGCGTGCTCATGAAGGTCTTTCAATTCCACTCTAGCGAAACTGTACTAATCAGTCAAGATTGCGATAAGATAGAGTCGATGGCGGACCAACAACAGAAGTGGCCTGACAATGCTCCAGGGAAATACTACGTCGACCAGACCTGCATTCTGTCACAGTTTTGCGTGGCTGTGGCGCCAGCGAACTTTCGGGTGGATGACAGCGGACATGCCTATGTTTTCAGGCAGCCAGCGACCCCGGAAGAGGAATTGCAGTGCCAGGAAGCAATGGCCGGTTGCCCGGTTTACGCCATCGGCGATAATGGGGAATCAAGATGATTGAAGTGACTCCACAGGCGGCAAATCGGATTCGAGTGCTGATGGATAAGAATCAGTGCGAAGGCGGGATGCGGTTGGGCGTCGTTGGAGGGGGATGCTCGGGTTTGAGCTATAAATTCAAGCTCGAAGCGCAGCCGAAGCCGACCGATAACGTCTTTGAATACAACGGTGTAAAGGTGTTCGTCGACCCCAAGAGCTACAAATATCTGGAAGGGCTGACCCTCGACTATACCGAATCGCTGATGGAAAACGCGTTTGTGTTCGTCAACCCCAACGCCAAGCGGCACTGCAGCTGCGGCAAGTCGTTTCTGACTTAAGACTTGGATCTCTCGATCTTTACGTAGGCGAGCGCCACGGTTTTGCCCGTCGCGGGGGAAACGGCGGAACTCATGATTTCCATTTGGCCGGGTTCCGGGGTATCAAGCTCAACCCGCCGCAGTTCGCGATGGATTTTGGCGATGCTGCGGACCCGCTCGACAATTTCCTGGCCGAGATAACAGCCTTTATTGAAATGGACGGCGTGTAACTGGCCGGTCTCTTGAACCAGATTGCGTTCCGTGATTTCCTCTCCATAGCGCGGCCGGCCGTGTTCGATGCGGACGATGCGAGCTTCCTCTGCCGTCGCCGCGGGAATCGCTAAAGCATTAATCAACACCTGTTTTTCGGCCGCGGGTCCGAAAATGAAAAAGCCTTCCGATCCGGTCGAGTTGATGCGAGCGACGGTACGGGCGTCCCATCTCACCCAGGAATTTTGAAGATCGGGGATGGGCGCGCCGGCGTTTTGAAGCACGGAAGCCGCGGTTGGGCCTTCGACAGCGATGGTCGCGATCGAGCCGGTTACGTCTTCAATGGTTACGTCGTCGGCAATGATGTAGCGGTCCAGATGCTCGAACAGTTTCTGGCGAGTTTCGGGCTCTGTGTCGAGCAAAAGATGGTCGTCGAAACAGAGAATGTTGACGTCGCCTAAAATGCGCCCTTGCGCGTTGAGGAAAAACGCGTAGCAGCCTTCGCCGGGTTTCAGATGCTCCACGTCATTGGTGGTCATGGCGTGAAGCAGGCGCGCGCGATCCTCGCCGGTTGCGCGGATTTTGCCCCGTGCGGACAGATCGAGCCAGGCTGCGTGTTCGCGCAAAGCCTGATACCCGGGCGTTATTTGAAGTTGAGAGACAGCCACCTGAGATAAGCCGAAATGGCGACGATGGCGGCGCCGGAAATAACGACACCGGTCAACGCCCGTTCTTTTCCTTTCCGATATAGAATGACCGCCGCGAACACGTGCAGCGCAAGAAGTACCTTGATGCCAATCCACATGTGATAGTGCGGAGGATAGGCGGGTTTGCTCAAAAAATTGTACAATCCCGAGACAAGGATTCCACCTATGGCGGCATATGCCATCGGTCGAAAGGCAGGCGTCATCTCTCCGGCGGCGACGCGGGCATAAAAAACCCCTCCCAGCAGTACGATTACGGAGGCGATGTGCAGCCAACGCATCGCGAGCGGAAGGGCTGCATCCATACCCCGAGTATACAATCGAGGAGATGATCCACGAGATTCTGCCGGTGGGAATGTTGCAATGCAACTGCTCGATTTTCGGGGACGAACAGACGCGGGAAGCGATCGTCATCGATCCCGGCGACAATATTGACCAGATCCTGGAAATCCTGACGCGCCACCGGCTGAAGGTGAAGGCGATCGTGATCACGCACGCGCATATCGATCACATTGGCGGCGCGGCAAAGCTGAAAGCGATTACCGGCGCTCCGGTGTATATGAATCAAAACGATCAGGAGTTATACGATCATCTGGACGTGCAGGCCGGATGGTTGGGAATGAAAACGCCGGAGCACACGCAGATCGATAAAGAGGCTCGGGAAGGGGACTCGATTGTGCTGGGGGATACGTCTTTTCACGTTCTGGAGACTCCGGGGCATACGCAGGGAAGTATTTCAGTCTGGATCCCAGGGGAGAACAAGCTGATCGCTGGAGATACTCTGTTTCGGGATTCGATTGGGCGAACAGACTTACCGGGTGGGGACGGCCGGCAGATTCTACGATCGATTCATACCAAGCTGCTTACTCTGCCTGAAGATGCGGTGGTAGTTCCAGGACATGGGCCTAATACAACCATTGGTCGGGAAAAAGAACGGAATCCGTTCCTGGTTTGAGATTACTTCTGGTCGGGCTTGTTGATGTCTTCCGTGGCCTGTTTTATGGCGTCTTTGAAGCCGCGGATCCCTTCGCCGAGACCTTTTCCGAGCTCGGGAATTTTCTTCGGTCCGAATAGCAGAACACCCACCACCAGGATGATCAGCAAATGCATCGGTTGGAACAAGCCTTCCATTTGGTCCCTCTTTCAGTCACCCACATTATACTTTAGTCCAGAGCTATGAAGCGGAATATCATTACGGTGCCGATCCGAAAGGTGGAGGGCGCCGGGTCGACGATGGAGCAGGATCTTCTCGCCGTCGAGGAGCCGCTCGAAATCCGCCTCAATGGGAAGAATGTCGCGATCACCATGCGGACTCCGGGAAACGACCGGGAATTGGCGGCGGGCTTTCTATTTACCGAAGGAATCGTAAAGGATCGGGGGCAGATTTCTTCCGTTTCCGTGACAGATCGGAACGTGGCTGCGGTTTCACTGGTGGATGAAACGGGGATCGACTTCGAGCGCCTAGAACGCCATTTTTACATGAGTTCGAGCTGCGGGGTGTGCGGAAAAGCATCGATTCAGGCGCTGGAAGCAGCCGAATGTCCCATGCTCGACCGCAGCCAGCCACATGTTGATTCCGCCGTGATTCACCGTTTGCCGGATACGCTGCGAGCCAGACAGGCCGTGTTCGATCGAACCGGCGGATTGCATGCCGCGGCATTGTTCGATGTGCGCGGCGAACTGTTGGACGTTCGCGAAGATGTCGGCCGGCACAATGCTCTCGACAAGCTGATCGGCGCGGCATTCTTGGACGGAAAAACTCCGCTGGGTCGACACATTCTGCTGGTTAGCGGGCGCGCGAGTTTCGAGCTCGTGCAAAAGGCGCTGATGGCTGGGATCGCGGTGATGGCGGCCGTGGGTGCGCCTTCGAGCTTGGCGGTAGAAGTCGCACTGCGCTACGGGATGACGTTGGCGGGTTTTGTCAGAGAAGGACGGTTTAACGTTTACTCGGGCGAGGGACGGGTTATTCCTTGTCGTCTTTCTGAAGCATCTGGCCCATCGAGCTCTTGACCAGGAACAGAACTACGGTTGCGGTCAGGCATCGCGAAAACGGCGGCGTCGCATCGAAAAACAAAGACGCGATGGTGAATGCTCCGGAGAGATACAGGAAAAAATTAATCACCTTAGAAAAGTGACCGCTGGCTTTGGAGGACGGCTGGCTGCCAGCCACAATGTGGCCGCACGCCCAGCATTCGGTTTCACCTTTTTTCAGCGTCGAATTGCAATCCAGGCATCTTTCCATGCTGTGTCACTCTCCAAAATCAGCCGTCACGTCGGCAAACCTCACTCAGTTTAATGCCTGTATGACCCCTTGCCTATCGAGCGTATACCTGAGTAAGGTCCGAAAGGGTAAACTGTCGAAGTGGTCTCATCGGCAGATGTTGTGATTATCGGAGGCGGCATTGTCGGATCGAGCATCGCGTATCAGTTGACCAAAGCCGGCTGCCGCAATGTCGTCGTGCTGGAGCGGGAAAGCCATCAGGGCAAAGGGTCGACCGGGAAAAGCATGGGCGGCGTGCGGGCCCAGTTTTCAACCATTGCGAGCATCCAGATGTCGCTGTTCTCGATCCCGTTTTTTCACGATTTCGAGCAGGTGATGGGGTATCCATCGGGATACCGATCCCAGGGATACCTGTTTATGGCCAACGAGCCGCGCCACATGAAATATTTGCGGGCGAATTACGAATTACAGGTGGCAGCGGGGCTGAAAACGGTTCAATTAGTGTCGACCGATGATATTGTCCGTATGGTGCCGCAGGTCCGCGCCGACGATATTATAGGCGGAAGTTTCTGTTCTACCGATGGATTTGTGGATCCTTACAGCGTCATGACCGGATTCACGCTGCGCGCCGAGGATCAGGGTGCGCAGGTGATCCGAGAGGCCGCGGTAACGGGAATCGTGAGAGATGCCCAGGGCGTGACGGGAGTGCAGACCGAGCAGGGCACGGTATCGACGCGAACGGTGGTGAACGCGGCGGGGGCGTGGTCGGCGCGAGTCGCGAAAATGGCGGGACTGGATCTCCCGGTGGAACCGCTGCGGCGCATGCTGGTCCCGACCGAACCGTTCGACAAGATTTCCCATGCAGCTCCCATGACCATCGACATGACCACGGGATTTCATTTCCGGCCGGAAGGCCTGGGATTATTGATGGCATGGAACGATCCCGACGAAACCACCAGCTTCAATACGAATTTCGATCGCGCGTTCGTGGAAAAAATTCTGACGCGCGGCGTGCACCGCTTTCCGGTGCTGGAGGAAGCGGAAGTGAATCCGTCGCGCGCGTGGGCGGGATTGTATGAGATGACGCCAGACCATCACCCGGTGTTAGGAGCAGCGCCTGGGATCGCCGGGTTTTATCTCGCCAACGGGTTTAGCGGTCACGGAGTGATGCATTCTCCGGCCACGGGCAAGATTCTGGCGGATCTAATTTTGACCGGAACCACGGATTTGATCGACGCAAAGCTGCTGGATTACAACCGGTTCGCGGAGGGCCGGTTGATTGAGGAAACGGCCGTTTTATAGGTTGGGCCGCGGATGGACGCAGGTGAACGCGGATAAAGGCACTTTTTTGATCTGCGTGCATCCGCGTTTATCCGCGGCTGGCAACGGAATTAAGGAGCGAATAGGTGGAAGGCGTTTATTCGGTATTGCCGACGCCATTTTTTGACGACGGATCGCTGGACCTCGAAAGTATGCGGCGGGTGGTGGATTTGTTCATCCGCTGCGGCGTGAATGGATTGACGGCACTGGGGGTGACTGGGGAAGTCGCCAAGCTGACCGAATCGGAGCGGCAAACGGTGCTGGAAACGGTGATCGAACACGCGGCTGGGCGGGTTGCGATCGTCGCGGGGACTACCGCGGAAGGGCTGCACACTGGTATTGAATACACTCGCAACGCGAAGAAGGCCGGTGCGGCCGCCGTGATGATCAGTCCGCCGCGGATGGCGAAATTGAATTCGGACGCGGTGGTACGGCATTTCGCGGCGGTCGCGGATGCCGTCGACATCGAGATTGTCGTGCAGGACTTTCCACCGATCTCCGGATTCACGATGGAACCGGCGCTGCTGGCGCGAATCGCGCGGGAGGTTCCGCGGGCGCGTACCATTAAGCTCGAAGATCCGCCGACGCCGTTCAAGACGTCGCGGATTCTCGAAGCGGTGAAGGAGATTCCCGTGAAGATTTTCGGCGGGCTGGGCGGCGTTTTTCTTCTGGAAGAGCTGATGGCCGGTGCGACCGGGGCGATGACAGGTTTTGCCTATCCCGAAATTCTGGTCGAAGTTGTCAGCGCGTTCCGATCGGGTGACTTGAAGCGGGCGGCGGACATGTTTTACAAAAACGTGCCGCTCATGCGCTTCGAGTTTCAGGAAGGCATAGGGATGGCGATTCGCAAAGAAGTGCTGAAGCGGCGTGGCGCGCTGAAGAGCGCGGCGATTCGGCCTCCGGGTGCGAAGCTCGATGCGCCGACGCTGGCGGCGCTCGATCGGGTGCTGGCGTGGATCGAACAGAATCGGAGCGTGGAATGCATCTCGGCTTGACGGGCAAAATCGCGATGGTCGCGGGCGCGAGCCGCGGCTTGGGATACGCCGTGGCGCACGCGCTGGCTGAGGAAGGGGCGATGGTATCGATGTCGTCGCGCGATGCGGAGGCAATCTCAGCCGCGGCGCAGAAGATTCAGAAGGAAACGGGCGGAACCGTGCTGGCGGTGGCGGCGGACGTGCAGTCGGTGAAGGACATCGCGCATTGGCATCAGGCGACTCTTGACCGGTTCGAAGGGATCGATCTGCTATTCACCAATTCGGGCGGCCCGCCGCCGGGGTCGACGCTTTCTTTCGACGACGCGGCGTGGCAGCGAGCGTTTGAACTGCTGCTGATGAGCGCAGTTCGCATGATCCGGCTTGCCGTTCCGTCGATGGCGATGCGCGGCGGCGGCGCGATCTTGCTTCCGACATCCTCGTCGATCAAGGAGCCGATCGCGAATCTGGCGCTCTCGAATATTCTGCGGGGCGCGGTTTCGTCGCTCGCCAAGACGCTGGCAATCGAGTTGGCGTCGAAGAAGATTCGGGTGAATCAATTGATTCCAGGGCGGATCAGCACGGATCGGCTGCGCGAACTGGACGAGGCGAATAGCAAGCGGTTGGGTATCCCGATTGAGGAGCAGCAGAAGCGCATGGAGGGAACCATTCCGATGGGACGCTATGGGGATCCGGCGGAGTTCGCCAATGCGGCGGTCTTTCTGCTGTCGGACGCGGCTTCGTACATCACGGGCGCGACGTTGCAGGTGGATGGCGGGATGATTCGCGGGGTCGTTTAGGCCACAGATACACTCAGAATTCACACAGATGAGATTCTCCAGCATGATTACGGCTGTGGACGCGCATGCTTGCGGGGAGCCGGGGCGCGTGATCACCGGCGGGGTCCTCGACGTCCCGGGCAGGACCATGTTCGAGAAGAAAGTCTATCTCGAAACTCACGCGGACCATATCCGCAAGCGTATGCTGCGGGAGCCGCGTGGATACCCGGCGGCGAATTGCAACCTGATTCTTCCGCCAACGCATCCGGAGGCCGATGCCGGGTTCGTGATCATGGAGCAGGTGGAATATCCACCGATGTCGGGCACCAACACGATCTGCGTGGTAACGGTGCTAATCGAGACGGGGATGGTGAAGGCGACAGAGCCGGTCACAAGGTTGAAGCTGGAGACTCCAGCGGGGTTGATCGGCGTCGAGGCGGAAGTGCGCGACGGCAAAGTGAAGCAGGTGGCGTTTCGCAATGTGCCGGCCTTCGCGACTCATCTGGATGCCAAGGTAGAAGTGAAGGAGCTGGGCACGGTGACCGTAGATGTCGCGTATGGTGGAATGTTTTACGTCATCGCCGACGCGGAGCCGCTGGGATTCCGGCTGGCTCCGGATGAAGCTCGCGATATTGTTCGCGTGGCCGAAATGATCAAGGCCGCGACGCGCGAGCAACTTTCGGTGGTGCATCCAGAGAATCCGGGAATCGCGGGAGTGACGATCGCGCAGCTTTCGGGACCGGCTTTCGGCGCTGGCGCGCATCGGCGGAATACGGTGGTGGTTTCAACCGGAGAACTGGATTGGTCGCGGCCTGCATCATGGACCGGGGCACTTGACCGGTCGCCATGCGGGACGGGGACATGCGCGAAGATGGCGACGCTGTATGCAAAGGGCAAATTGGCGACTGAACCGGGATTTTGTTCATGAAGGGATTTTGGGGACTACGTTCACGGGGCGACTTGTTGAGGAGACGCGCGTGGGGTCTTACGCGGCGGTGATCCCGACGCTATCCGGGTCGGCATGGATCACGGGGTTCGCGCAATATGTTGTAGATCCAGAAGATCCGTTTCCCGAGGGATTCACGGTCGGCGACATTTGGGGATAGGTGGATTCTCCACTTGAAGTTCGGGCTCGACCTTAGAGTACTCTCGAAGAAGACGTACCATGATCCAGCGGGCCGTAGTACTATCCGCTGTTTGCGGAAACCCTGAAGTCGTGGAAAGCTTGCAGCACGCGGTGAATATCATCTCTCCCGGTGATACGATTCCTGGTGGAAGCGGGACGTATGCGGGCTGCCGCATCGGGATCTCGGGCAGCCATAGGCTGCCCAAGACCCTGGACTATGCCGCGCTGAATTTTCAAACTAGATTGTCGATTCCCGGATTCGCGGTCCGTTACTCTCTTGAGTAGCGATGCCGAGCGAACTACTGGAGCACCTGTTCCGGCGCCAATCCGGGCGCATGGTGGCGCATTTCACGCGCCTGTTCGGCCCCGCGCATCTTGAATTTGCCGAAGATGCGGTACAGGAAGCCATGGTGCGGGCGCTGCAGACGTGGCCATATCAGGGTCCGCCGGAAAATGCGGCGGCGTGGCTTTATCGGGTGGCGCATAACTTCGCGATCGACACGGTTCGGCATAAGAAACTGCTGGGCGAGAAAACGGAAGAAGTGGTCTCGGCACTGTATCGCTCGGCTGCGGCTACCCCGGACGATCCGGATGTCGAAGAGCAGCTTGGCGACGACGAACTGCGGATGATTTTCATGTGCTGCCATCCGGAGTTGTCGCGGGATTCGAGCGTGGCTCTGGCCCTGAAAACGGTGAGTGGATTCAGCATTCGGGAGATCGCACGCGCGTTCCTGGCCGACGAAACGGCGGTAGCGCAGCGGCTGGTGCGCGCTAAGCGGCAGATCCGCAGTGGTTCGCTGACGCTCGAAATGCCGCCGGCGACGGAGTTGAAGGATCGGCTCGAGAGCGTACTGGATGTTCTGTATTTCATGTTCAACGAAGGCTACGCGGCGCATGAAGGCGAGGATCTTGATTCGCCAGGATTTGTGCCTGGAAGCGCTGCGCCTGGCGCGGCTGGTGGCATCTTCGTCGATCGCGGTTCCGAAGGTGCATGCGTTGGTGGCGCTGATGGCGTTTCAAGCGGCGCGCTGGAGGGCTCGGGTAGATGAGGCGGGGGATCTGGTGTTGCTCGAAGCGCAGGACCGCAGCCGGTGGGATCAACCGCTAATCGCGCTGGGATTTCATCACTTCAGCCGGTCGATCGCGGGCGAGGAAGTTTCCGAGTATCACGTGCAGGCGGCGATTGCGGCGACGCACGCGCGCGCGGCGGATACGCAGTCGATCGACTGGCCGATGATTCTGGGCTTGTACGATCAGCTTCTGGCGATCAACCCGTCGCCGGTGGTGATGCTGAATCGCGCGGTGGCGATTGAGAAGGTGCGGGGCGCGGCGGAAGCGCTGGCGGCTATCGAGTCCGCTGAATTCGAATCCCAAGTTAAGTGACTATTTCTTGCGGTTAGCCGTGCGCGGGCATCTTCTGGTCGAGCTAGGACGGATGGAGGAAGCGGCAGCGTGTTTTCGCGCGGCGCTGCGATTGCTCCTGTTCCGAGCCGGAAAGACGATTCATGAAACGAAGGCTTACTGGCCTTCTGTCGACGGGAACCAAGCCTTTAATGCGCACGGGCCTAAAGCTGTAATTCTCTCCGGGCATCTTCTCGGCGGACCGCAGAATGTTGTTCTTCATTTCGGTATAGGCTTGCCGCGCGTCGGTGCTGAGGGGATTTTGGGCGTTAACCGCGCATAGAAAAACGTAACACCGAGGATTTTCATGACCATAGGCCAACCGTAGCGCGTGCGGCCGACGGTTTTCTGGTAAGTTAAGCGCGTAGGATCGCTTGGAGAGAACTGGCATGAGCATTCGAATGACGCGTCGGGAGCTGGCGCTGGCTGCCGCTGCGGGGATGGGTTCGGCATCGGCGCAGGAGGCGGAGAAGACTTACGGTGGGGCTCTTGAAGGAGCCAATGTCGACGCGAAGACGTTCGATCCCGTCGCTTGGACCATGCAGAGGCATGATTCGGCTCCGCTGAAATTGACATTTAAGGCGATCCACGCGGAAACAAACCGAAGCGTGGCAAAAACAGTTGCGCGCGAAAGTTGTGGAGTTGATCGGCGGGTTGCCGGCGACCGGTGGTCCTTTGAAGGCGCAGACGCTTGACGTCCGGGAATTTCCGACGTACAAGCGCGAAAAATTTGTGTTCGAGAGCCGGCCGGGTGTGGGCGTGCTCGGATATCTGATTACTCCGGCGAAGGCGACGCGGCCGATGGCGACGGTGGTGTGCAATCCCGGCCATGGGCGCGGTGTGGATGATATTGTCGGCATCGATGAACACGGAGCGTGATCGGGATCGGAGGTCCGGGTACGAGTACGATTTCGCGCTTCAGGCAGTCGATCACGGATTGGCGGCGGTCGCGATTGAACCGATGGCGTTCGGCTGCCGCCGGGATGCGCTAACGAAAGTGAAAGGACCGGCGGCGTATGCGTGCCAGCCGGTCGCGGGATCGGCTTTGCTATTGGGTGAGACGATGATCGGATGGCGCGTGTACGACGTGATGCGGACCATCGACTGGATTGAATCGCGGAGCGAGCTGGACGCGAAACGAGTGGGTTGCGTGGGTATTTCGGGCGGCGGGACGTGCGCGTTGTTTTCGGCGGCGCTGGAACCGCGCATTCGAGCGGCGCTGGTGAGCGGATACCTGAACACGTTTCGAGCCAGCATCATGAGCATGTCTCACTGCATGGACAACTACGTTCCGGGAATTCTGAATTGGGCGGAAATGTACGATGTTGCGGGATTGATCGCGCCTCGGCCGCTGTTTTCAGAAGGCGGGGACCACGATCCGATTTTTCCTCCGCCGGCGACTCGGGAGAGCTTCGCCAGGGTAAAGAAAGATTTATGAGATGTTCGGCGCGGCGGAGGCGGCGCAGCAGGAGATCTTTCCTGGCGGCCATGAATTTCACGGAGTCCGCGGATGGCCGTTCATCGCGAAAGCGCTCAGCGCATGATTCGGAAATTCGTTGCCGGCGTGGGTCTTTTGACGTTTCTGACGGGAGTCGCGGAGGCACGGGTGGTCAAACTGCGGGTGGAGCGGCGGGAAGCGGTGCTGAACGGAAAAGTGTTCGGACTGGCGGGTCCATACGAGAAGCTGGCTGGCAAAGTGGAGTTTGCGCTGGATCCGGCGGCGGCGTTGAATTCCGGAATCGTGGACCTGGGGCTGGCGCCGAGGAATTCGCGCGGTGAAGTGGAATTCACCGCGGATTTCTATTTGCTGAAACCGGTGGACGCTTCGCGCGGAAATGGCAGGGTGCTGTATGAAGTCGGGAATCGCGGCGGGAAAGCGACCTTGCGAGTCTTTCAGAAAGCGCATGCGAGCCAAGACCCCAAGACTGACGCGGAGTTCGGCGATGGTCTGCTGATGAATGAGGGATATTCGCTGCTGTGGATGGGCTGGCAATGGGACGTTCCCGAGGGCATGATGCGGATGGACATGCCGATCGCGACCGATCATGGGAAGCCGATCACGGGACTGGTCCGGGGGAATTTCATACCGAATACGAACTCGGCGACGCAGCCGTTGGCGGATCGCGGGCATCGGGCGTATCCGGTGGAAAATCCGGAAAGCGCGGAGCACGTGATGACGGTTCGTGACCGGCCGACGGATCCACCGCAAAGAATCGCGCGGGAGAAGTGGCGATTTGTGGGCGATGGAAGTGTCGCGCTGGATGGTGGTTTCGAGCTGGGGCGCATTTACGACGTGATTTATCGCGCGCGGGAGCCGAGAGTGGTGGGATGCGGACTGACTGGTACGCGGGATCTGATCAGTTTTCTGAAATATGACAAGAGCGAGGCGAATCCGTTGCGCGGGGTGCGAGTCGCTTATGGATGGGGAATATCGCAGAGCGGACGATTTCTGAGGCATTTTCTGTACGAAGGCTTCAACGAAGACGAAGCTGGGCGGCAGGTGTTCGACGGCGTGATCGACGAAGTGGGCGGAGCTGGGCGAGGATCGTTCAACCATCGTTTCGCACAGGCTTCGCGCGATGCGGAACAGTTTTTCAACATTTTCTATCCCGTGGATATGTTTCCGTTCACCGACGGTCCGGAGACGGATCCGGAGACGGGACAAACAGATGCATTGTTGGCGCGGGCTGAAGCGCGGCACGTGCGGCCGAAAATGTTTCATGTGCTGAGCAATTCGGAATATTTCAATCGCGCGGGGTCGCTGATTCATACCGACCCGGCGGGGCAGCGCGATATCGAACCTCCGGCGGACTCGCGGATTTACGTGATCGCGTCGGGGCCGCATTTTATCGGGCCGTGGCCGCCGGAGCGGGTGAATGGCACGGCGGCTCCACTGAATCCGCTGGATCGCAGCCCGATTCTGCGCGCTTTGCTGCACGCGATGGACGCGTGGGTGGTGGAAGGAATCGCACCGCCGCCGAGCCGGTATCCGAAAATTTCCGACGGCACGCTGACAACGCCCGAAGCGGCGGGATGGCCGACGATTCCGGGTGTGCGTTTTCCGCCGCCGATGCTGATTACGTATCGGCTCGACTTCGGGCCGGATTTCGCGCGGGGGATTGTCGGATTTGAGCCGCCGCACGTCGGGAAGCGCTTTGTGGGACTGGTGCCGGCGGTCGACAAGGATGGAAATGCTCGCGCGGGGATACGAATGCCTGCGGTGGAAGTGCCGGTGGCGACGTATTCGGGCTGGAATTATCGCGCGGCGAGTTTGGGGTCGGCGGATCAGTTGAATGGCGAGGCGGGATCGGTGTTTCCGTTCGCGCCGACGCGCGCCCAGAGAGCGAAGGGCGATTCCCGATTGTCGATCGAGGAGCGGTATACTCGAGCCGCGCGCAATTCCTGGGGAAGACGGCTGTTGCGGCGCGGCAACTGGTCGCAGAACGATTTTTATTACCGGCGGATTTGCCGGACGTGATCGATCAGGCCGTTGGCGCAATATGACTGGACAGTGCGTCACTGAGCGTGGCGAACGGTCGGATACTGGATGCCGAGCTGTTCCAGATACGTGTCGTACTTCGCGGGTTGTAGTAGAAAGCCTTCATGCGCTCGCGATACTGCTCCATGATTTTCTGATTCAGGAATAGGGCGGGCTGGTCGGTAGGGTCGGAGGAAACTTTTGTATTTCACGTCCTTGGTCTGAACGTTGTTGAAGTAATCCCACGCGCGCTGGACTAACTCGGGATGCAGAAGGATGTCGAGGATGGTCATGGCCTGCACCTTCGCGCCGGCGACGACGCCTTTATGCGCGATCGGCGTCGCCATCGAAATTGCGTTGGCCCAGTTATGGCCGGGACCGCCGGGAATGTTCGACGGGTAGCGCAGAGTAACCGTTGGCACGTTCCACGAAATGTCGCCGATGTCGTCGGAAGGACCTCCCGTGGGTCCAACACCACCTTCTTCTCCATTCGCATTGGCTTGCGGGCGCGGCGGACGCAGCTCGCCAATTCGCGTGGCCAGTCCACGAACAGGAACTTTCATTTCGGCTTGAAACGCCTTGGCGAGCGCCTGATCCTGTTCGGACCACTGCGGCAGGCCGACCTTCTTGATATTCGCGAACATATCTTCGGCGATCGGCTGGTTGAAATATCCAGGCCAAGCGCGTGCCGAGGAGGCGCGAGGTGTAAGTGGTATCGGTCATAAGCGCGGCGCCCTGCGCCATGTTGTCGGCGATGCGCCACAGGTTCATGATGTGGTCATAATCCGCTTCGCGAAAATAAAACCAGATGGACGCGTTGGGCGGCACGACGTTCGGCTGATCTCCACCGTTGGTGATCACATAGTGAACGCGAGTGGCCAGGCGCAGATGCTCGCGGCGAAATTCGTAGCCGACGCTCATGAGCTCGACCGCATCAAGTGCGCTGCGGCCCCGCCACGGAGCACCGGCAGCGTGCGCGCTTTCGCCTTTAAACATATATTCGACCGAAACCAGGCCGCTGCCGTTGGTGGGTCCATAAGAGACGTTCAGATCGTTGGCGACGTGCGCGAACAGACACACGTCGACATCTTTGAAGATCCCGGCGCGAACGAAATAGGCTTTGGCGCCAACCAGCTCCTCGGCGACTCCGGGCCAAATCTTGAGGGTGCCTTTCAAGTGTTCGCGTTCCATGACACGCTTCGCCGCGAGCGCCGCGAGGATTTGCAACGGCATCCCGGAGTTGTGTCCTTCGCCGTGACCGGGCGCGCCTTCAATCAAGGGATCGTGATAGGCGACCCCAGGCTTCTGCGATGCTTGTGGAATGTCGTCGATGTCGGAACCGAGCGCGATCACCGGTTTGCCTTCTCCCCAGGTGGCCACGAAGGCGGTGGGAATTCCGGCGACGCCGCGCTCGACTTTGAATCCTTCTTTTTCGAGGATGGCGCTGAGGTACTTTGACGTCTCGAATTCCTGGAAGCCCAGCTCGCCGAAGCTGAAAACGCTGTCGACCATGACCTGCGCCTGCTTCTTCATGCCGTCAATCTGGCCGGCCATGTCGGCCTTCATAGCGGCTTCCTTTTCGGCAGAGGCCTTTTGCTGCGCGAAGACACAGGCGGAGGAGAGCAAGATCACTAAAGTTAGTCGCGTCATTTCCTGTTAGGGTAAACAGATCGGAGCGGAACTGCAAGATGCGGCCGGCACTGCGAATCAAGATCCCGGAGGGCGCTGCGCTCGGCCTGCTTATTTTGTTGTCGATGGTGAACGTGTACCGGGCGTGCTCTTCCGCAATCACCATCGACGAGGCGCGAACTTATCTCGCTTTTGTGCAGCCGCCGCTTCGTCAAGTTCTTTCAACCTATGAAGCTAATCATCATGTGCTGAACAGTCTGATGTGCAAGGCGAGCGTCGGGGCGTTTGGGTTGTCCGAATTGACGCTGCGGATTCCCGGCTTGCTGGGCGGGTTCTTGTACTTCGCGATGATCTTCGTAATCAGCCGGCAGCTTTTCGGTCCGGGATGGCTGATGTTGCTGGCGGTGAGCCTGCTCGCGCTGAATCCGTTCGTGCTGGACTTGTGTTCCATGGCGCGCGGATACAGCTTGGCTTTAGGACTGTATCTGGGGGCATGGTACCTTGTATCGCGTTCGCCGCTTGCGTCAGGGGCGCTGCTTGGGTTGTGTCTGGGCGCGAACCTTGCGTTCGTGGTGCCGGTACTTGCATTAAACATCCTGGCGGGCAAGCGGGCACTGATGGCTCTTGTGCCGGAGGTCGTGATTGCAGCCGCGATCAACGGCGGGCCGCTGGCTCACGCCGCCGGGCAGGAGTTTTATCTCGGCTACGGTTCTATTTTCGAAAGCTTAAAGAACTTTGCCGTCAGCTCGCTTTGGGAGTTCGCGCCGGGACACAACGTGTGGCGGACCGGAGTCAACTTTTTCGGATGGCTCTACCCGGTTTTTCGCTTCGCGATATTCGGCCTAATTGGTTTGATCGTGGTTATGCTCGCTCGACGGAGACTTTCGCAAGAAATGTTTCTGTTCGGCGCTGCTACGTTAGTAAGCATTGCGATTCTGATAGCGCTGCATCGCGTCCTGCGGATGCCGTACCCGGTGGCGAGAACTGCGATTTACTTTTGGCCGCTGTTGATATTTTCCGGATGCCTGTTGATTAAAGAATCTTGGCGTGTGGTCTCGGTGGTCTATCTGGCCTTTTTTCTTGCGCTGATCGCACAGTTCGCTCTGCACTTGACGACCGAATACTATGGCGGCTGGCTGTACGATTCGGGATCAAAGCGGATCGCCAATTTCATCCATAACCGGCCGTTGGCGAATCGCGACCTAAAGATTACGGCATCTTGGGCGCTGGTTTCCAGCTTGAATTTCTATCGCGAGATGTACTCGATCACAGCTTGGAAGCCCGTTGAGGGACGCTTCGCCCCGCTGGACACGTCCGGCGATTATGTAGTGATCGACATGTACACCGACGAGGCAGCGCTTACGGATTTCGAACGGATTTACGCCGATCCTCTTTCCGGAGCCAAGGTCTTAGTGCATAAACGTTAAGGCTCGTAGGGAGTCAGTTCCGGTGGACTGACATCGGGTTCCAACAGTAATGGCGTCCGATCCCGGTAATGGGTGCGGAGCTTGTCGTTTTCTTGCGGACCCAGGTCCCTCGCCCACACGATTCTTGCGCGATCAATCTCGGCTTCGTTATAAACCCATTCATCCTGAAAGATGTGACGTTGCGAATATCGTACGAAAACAAGCAGCTTTCCAGGAAGACTCGCGAGCTGTTCTTTCACGACGATTCGGCGTTGCGGGTTCTGGTGATTCAAGCCGTCCCAGGTTTCGTACTGGCGCACTTCTTGAGAAAATCCGCGATTGTCTAACAGGTGAAGTGAATACCACAATGCAAAATGGATTAGGCATAAGAATACGACGAATTGAGTGGCTTCAGCGCCACCTCGGCCAAAGCTGCTCAATCGCTCCAGGCTCAGAATGCTGACGAGCAGAAAGATACAGGTGAGGGGGGAGAGATAGTGAAGCTGAAACGCTGGAAAGAAGTTGATACCTAGCGCGAAGCATACAATCGTCAGGAGCAGCCAGGTAAATCGATACTTACGGAAGCCTAATAAGAAGAACGGTAAGGCGACGAAGAGGGATGGCAGACTGAAAAAGCGATAAAAGCGGACGCGATATTCCAGACGAAGAAGATAGGCCTTGAAAGTCTCTTTGTCGCCATCGCGGAAAGCCAGTTGCGATTTATACTCCATTTCCTGCTGCGGAGTCAACTCGCGGTGAGGAACTGGGTTTGGCTGAAAAGTAAGGGATGCTGGAACGCCATACTGATACTGACTGAGCACATAAGGAAGCGTCAGCCAGTTGCCGGTGACCTGCTTATCCTGGAGTAACATGACGCCGACGGCTGGCAGAGTTGCGACGATCACCGCAGCCGCCGCGCGCAAAGTGAGCTGACGCCACACCGACAAGAAAAACAGAATTAAGCTTAGCGTCAGGAATATCGATTCGTACGGCCGGGTAAGCAGGCTAAGACCGAGCCCGAGGCCTAACAAGACTGCGTAGTTCAAACGGCCAGTGTCCTTTAGCCTGGGCATGGAACCAAATACCAGACATCCCGCCGCGGCGGCGAACGCGCCACCCCAATAGCTGTTCATCCACGGATTGAGCGGACCGAACTCGATCACCGCGAGAAATCCACCCGCAAGCGCCCATAGTGGCGTCGTCCAACCTATTAGCATCCAATAACACAGTGAGCAGAAGGCAGCAGTAGAGAGAAGAACGCCGGCCCATGGATTACGGAATAAGGCGTGGCCGATTGCCAGCGCGATCCCTTGTCCGATCGGGTAAATGGAACTGTAGGTCGGTTGCTGAAGGACGAAGAAAGTCTCGAAGAACTGGTGGAGCGGGTGAGTCGGATTTGCGAAGCGGAAATGCCGGAGTGTATCGGCCACTAAAAGATGGCTGAACTCATCATAAATGTCCGGTGTAGGGACGGGATGGTGAGTTAAGAGAAGCAAGCGAAGTCCAACCGGAAGTATCGCCAGCACTAGCATTGACACGGCTGTTCGAGTGGACAAGTTCAGACAAAAAGGACGAATATACGGGCGCCAGAGAAGCACCAGCAGCACCAGCGTCGAAGCTAAGAACAGCTCGATGAAGTCGCTGGCTCCGAAGCCGATGGGATTTTGAAGAGGTTGAAATGGCATCGGCTATTTCACTTCCTCGAATTTCAAAGGCTGATGGGCCTTCTTCTCACTCGGCTTTGAGGGTTTTTCAGGTTCTTGTTGCGTGATTTGGTCAGGAAGAGCCTGATAAAGAACCAGGGCTACCGGGTTAGCATCCGGTTCCAGAAGCCATGCGGTGCGATCGGGATAATAGCGGCGAAGCTTGTCATTTTCGGGCTCGCCGAGATCGCGGGCCCATACAACCTTCGCCCTATCGATATCGGCGTCGTTAAATACCCATTCTCGAATGGTATGCGAGGGTCCGTAGCGGACAAAGACCAACTGGCGGCCGGGTGCTTCGTTGAGACGATTGTGAATAGATAGATAGTTGTCGGGATTTCCATGATTCACTACGTCCCAAGTTTCGTATCGCCACATATATTCGGCGAAGTCCTGATTGCCGGATAAGTGGAGGCCGTACCAGAAGACAAAGTGCGCGACGCAGAGAAAGAGTATGACTCTTGCAGCATCCGCGCCGGTATTTTGTCCCCGGATGGTTAAAACGCTTAACTGTTGGAGCCCGACGACGCTTAGGAGCACGAAGAGGCAGGCCTCGGCAGCGATGTAATGAGTGAAAAAAAACGGATAAAGGTTGGTTCCCGCGGAGAAGAGGCATAGCGTCAACACGACCCATAAATACCTGAAATCGCGCAAGGTGAATAGTACTGCAGGGAGCACTAAATATAGCGGAGCGAGAAAGAAGAAGCGGTAGAAACGCGCTCGATTCGCGAGACGGGCGAAATAGGCCCGGATACCGGGCGGGTTGGATTGGTGCGCATAGGATTGAAGGTCGTAATCAAGCTGTTGTTCACGCGTCAGCTTTAAATGTGCCATTGGCTCGGCTTGAAAGACGAACGTCGTTGGGATGCCGTATTGATAACGGCTCTGCATATAAGGGAGCGTGGTTGGGCTTCCTGTTACCCGGTAGTTCTGAAGCAAGGTGAGGCCAATGGCGGGAAGCACAGTGAGGATCGCGGCTGGCGCGAATTTCAACAGGCTGCGGGGCGCGGGCAGAAAATACAGCAAAACACTCATCAACAGAAAGATCGACTCAAAGGGCCTCGCCAGCAGTTGCAGTCCTAGGCCAGCGCCCAGAATCACGGCGTCACGCATCCGGCCGGATTCGCGGAGACGGGGAAGGGCGCCAAACGTGAGAGCGCCGGCGACTGCCGATACACCGCCGCCCCAGAAGGTATTCATCCATTGATTCAGAGGGCCAAACTCCATTACGGCGAGAAGGCCGCCGACCAGCGCCCAGCCGGGCGTGGTCCAGCCGCGCAGCATCCAGTAGCAAAGGGCGCAAAAAGCGGCGATCTGAAGCGCTACGCCGGCCCAGAGATTGTGAAAAATGACTTTGCCGATAGCGAGAGCGATCCCTTGACCGAGCGGATAAATGGAACTGTAAGTCGGCTGGTGCAGGACAAAATAGGTTTCGAAAAACTGGTGAAGCGGGTGCGGCGGGTTAGTGAGCCGGAAATGCGAGAGCGTGTCGCCGAGAAGAACATAGCTCATCTCGTCGGTGACCATCGGCGTCGGGATGGGATGGACGGGTAAAAGCATCAAACGGAGAACGACGGGCAGAGCCGCCAGGATCAGCATGCAGAGCGCGGTTCTTGATGCGAGCGCGGATGCGAAGCCGATCCAGGATCGCCAGGTGAGCGCAAGCGAAACCAACGCGATCGCGATAGCCAGCTCGATGAAATCGGAGGCTCCAAAGCCGATGGGATTGTGTAGGGGCAGGAAGGAGCGGAAAAGATGGAAAAGGTAAAACATCGAACCTTTCCATTTTTGCAGATGTCTTCAGTGCGTTATTGCAATACGCGTAGTTCAGCGGGAGGCGGGACCACCGGATCCGCAAACATCTTGCCAATTGCGAGCGAGGCGCGGAAGATGGAGCCGACAGGGATTACGCCACCCAATCGATGATCGGCGACTGCGGCCAACCCCATGGACGCCATGCATCCGCACGACGAACAGTCGGGATTGCCTCCGAACTGGCACGGGACAATCTTGCTTTTCAGGTCCGCGGAGATCGTCTCCGTGGTCTGGGCGAACACGCAGTCGCGCGGACTCTTGGGAGGCGAGGCGAATTGGCGGATCAGGGCTTCGGCCATATCGAGCTTCGGAAATTCCTGGCGCAGGGCGAGCATCTCGCGGACGGCCCGCTGACGAGCGGCAGGGTCCAGGATTTCAGGCAACTGGGCGCCGATCTGGGGTGTGAACAGACTGAACCAAACGCGCTGAATCTCCGTGCGCGGGGTCCAGAACTCCAGGAATTCGCGCAGATAGCCGGGACGCTCCATCATCGGCCGCGTGATGGTGCAATGGACCGTGACGCGCTGGCCGGCGATGTTCTTCAAAATCCGGTCGTAGGTGGCGGGCGCGCGTCGAATGTCATGTTCGGCTTGCAGCCCATCGATCGAGACCGCAACGGTCAGCCGGGAAAAATTCTTCCACGTCGAAGGCAGCGGGCGGAAGGCGCTGGTAACCACTTGCACATGAATTCCGCGATCCAGCAACTGCGGCATCAGCAGTTCCAGCTCGCGATAGCGGACAAGAGGATCGCCGCCGACAATCGAAAGATGCAGCGGGCGAAGACGATCGACTACCTCAAGTACGCCGCGTATTAGTTCATCGCCCTGGCGGTCAGCAAGGCTGCGCAAGGTGAGTCCGTCGCCCAGGTGCGACTCGTCGTATGCATAGCAGCCGGGACAGCGAAGGGGGCATTTCGTCGTGATTTCGATCGAGAGGGAGGGCCGCTCTCCCTTCAAGATCTTGTACCAGGCACGGAGGATGTCGGAAGATCCCACATTGGATGAGATGCATGCTCGGCGCTTCGAGTTCTCAAGAAATCATCAATAACCGAAGTGCCGTGTTTTCAATGCGGAAGATCGATCTTCTTTCTGCCGTCGGAGTTTCTTTAAGGCGCGAAGCTCGAGCGGCCCTGGATTCCCCAGTGCCCGTTCTTCAACGTAACAACGTAGAGAGACGGAAAACGGCCGATTTCTTTGCCGGAAGCGTCGTAACGGACGAATTCGACGGCGAAGTGGACTTTATCGGGCCCGCTTTGAATCACGTTCATGGATTCCCATCGGCTGTGGTGCCAAGGCGCCAGCCGCTGAGGATAATTGGCGTTGTCACGGACGAAATCTTCGAGAGTATTGTAGATGCGGACCTGGTTGCTGGCGAAGCGGACGTGAGGATAATTAAGAGTCGCAGCCCAGGCCTGCACGTCGCGCGAGTTGAACGCGGTCATGAATTGGCCCATCGCCTTGCGGGCGTTGCGTTCAGCATCGGGATCGGCGGCGTTCGCGGCCATCGCAAGGATGCAGGCGAAGAACAAGCGCCGGGACATGATGGACATAATACACCTGTTGTAGGCTCATACATATAAATGAAGTGGGCTCCGTGGGTCGCAGTCTTGCTGGTGATCGTGGCCGTGGCCAGCATCCGCGTTCGCCTTCTCCAAATTCCGCTGGAGCGCGATGAAGGCGAGTACGCCTACGCAGGGCAATTGATGCTCCAGGGCATTCCTCCGTATTTGTTGGCAGCCAACATGAAGCTTCCGGGAACGTATGCAGCCTATGCCGTGATCCTGGTAGCGTTTGGACAAACTACCGGTGCGATTCGCACGGGACTTCTGCTGGTGAATGCCGTCACCATCGTGCTGGTTTTTCTGCTGGCAAAGCGGCTGTTTTCGGTGGCCGGCGGCTTGGTCGCGTGTGCATCCTACGCGCTGATGTCCCTGGGCGCCAGCGTGATGGGCACGCAGGCCCACGCCACACACTTCGTGATGCTTCCGGCGCTGGCGGGAATTCTCCTGCTGCTGCGCTTCGTCGATTCGGGGCGATTATCCACTCTATGTGGCGCCGGGTTGCTGCTCGGAGTGGCGTTCGTGATGAAGCAGGCTGGCGGCTTGTTCACGATCTTCGGCATCGTCTATCTGGCTGGTCTCCAATGGAGCCATCAACGGGGCGAGTGGCTCGCGCTGATTAAGAAGGTGGCGTTGTTTTCGGCGGCGGCTGCGACTCCATTCGCCCTGACGTGCCTGATCCTGTGGCGAGCCGGCGTGTTCTCGCGATTCTGGTTTGAAACCTTCACCTACGCGCGAATTTATGCCGCCGAAAACTCACTCAGCATGGGATGGGAAATATTGGGAGGTACATTCCCGGCTTTCTTTGAAGACAACATCGGCATCTGGATCGCGGCGATGGCCGGCTTGATACTGGTCTGGTGGAAGTGGAACAAGAGTACCGCGACGTTCGTGAGCGTGTTTTTGGTCTTCTCGATCCTGGCGGTGTGTCCGGGGTTGTACTTTCGGGAGCACTATTATGTCCTGATGATACCGGCGCTTGCGCTGCTGGCGGGAGCGGCGGTAACCGTGGCGAACACGGCTTTTCACAGCCGGTGGCCGTATTGGCTGTTTGGCGCCGCGCTAGTCTGGTCGGTCGCCGTGCAGCGCGACTTTTTGTTCCGCATGACTCCGCTTCAAGCCTGCCGCGAGCTTTACGATCGCAATCTGTTTCCTGAAGCGATTCCGGTGGCCGCCTACATTCGCGCGCATTCGACAAAGGATGCTCGCATCGCCGTGCTCGGGTCCGAGCCCGAAATCTATTTCTACGCAGACCGTCATTCCGCGACCACGTATATCTACACCTACGGAATGATGGAGGATCAGCCTTATGCGCTGACGATGCAAAACGAGATGATCCGCGAGGTGGAAGCGGCGGCGCCCCAGTACGTCGTGCGGGTCGTGGCATATGAGTCGTGGTTGCAAGATGCGCATTCCCCAACACGCATCTTCGATTGGTGGTCGCAGTATGGACCGCGCCATTACCGGCGCGTCGGCGTGGCCGATAGCCTGACCAACGATCACACGGAATATCGGTGGGATGAGGCGGCCGAATCTTATCATCCTCAGTCCCGTTACTATCTCGAAGTGTTTCGAAGATCATTCTGACAGCCGCGGTGCAAGAATGAAGGGATGGATGACAAATCACTTCGCGATCATGTGCTCTATCTTCTGAAGGACGGCGGAGCGCATCTTGGGTTCGATGCGGCGGTCAAGGGTTTGCCGGTGGCGCTTCGCGGCAAACGGCCCAGGGGCTCGCCGCATTCGCCATGGGAACTGCTGGAACACTTGCGCCTGGCGCAGCGGGACATTCTGGAATTTAGCCGCAATCCAAAGCATGAATCACCCAAGTGGCCGGAGGGATATTGGCCAAAAACTCCCGCCCCGCCGAGCGCAGCCGCGTGGACCAAGAGCGTGAAGGCATTTCAACAGGATTTGGAGGCGATGTGCGCGCTGGTAGCGGATCCGTCCACGGATTTATTTGCGCGCATCCCGCATGGCGAAGGTCAAACTCTTCTGCGTGAAGCGTTGCTGGTGGCCGACCATAATGCGTATCATCTGGGACAGCTGGTGCTGGTGCGACGGCTGCTTGGCGCCTGGAAATAATCGGGAGGACGGGGAACATGAAACAGGCCATGCTGACGATCGGGCTGGCAGCGATGCTATCGGCGCAACCGCCGCGCAGGGGCGAGAAGAATCCGGTTCAGGCGCAGTCCGCATCCACCATGGCATATAGCGTCAAAGACGGCGAGCAGGCGATTGAGATCACCAACGTCGCCTACGAGCTTACTGGCAACGCAATCCCCGGTCTGCCTCAAGACCAGCGGTTGATCCTGCGCAAGATGTCCCATACCAAAGAAGTGGTGGATGAGATTGGAATGGAAGCGTCCACTACAATTCAGGCGTGGCCGCTGGGCGTCGATCTGAAACAGAAACCGGTCTACGCGTTGACCGCGTCGGGAGTCGACCCGAGAACCGTCAACAACCAGCTTCTGGTGCTGTCGCGAGGGCTCGAAGAAGTGGAGTGGTGGTCGGTTTACAAGCTGGGTAATGCCGCGCATTTGTTCGATACGTACACGCCGTTGGCTTCGCTGTCGATCGGCGTGGAGACTCAGGAATTGCGCTATGTGGGATTGGAGGTGCCGGACGACGATGTGAAAGACTCAAGGCTTCGGGCGCCGAATGTAGTCGCGGTGCTGACGTACGCATCGGGGGACCGGGTGACTCGGGAAGCGCTGATTACGTGCGACAAAACCGATTTGGCAACTTTGCTTCGATCTTTCGCGGATGCGACGCGCAAAGTAACGGTGGCAGAGCATCGTTTACCCGCCGCGCAGTCCAGCAATAGCATCAGGATCTCGATCACGCCGAATTATCCGTCGGCTCCGGTCGAATATGCGATTACGGTTCCGATCGTGAAGGACGACCTCGACATGGCGCACGTCACAGCGCCGGCGGGTGTGCACATTGCGGTGTGGAGGCGCTAGGGTTCACGCCTGGCCATCACTATTTCTACCGGCAGCCATATCTGTTTCATCGTTTTTTGGATCACTCGAAACCCCGCGGCTTCAAGAGCTCGGGCCACGAAAATCGGCCGGCAGTCGATGTAATTCGGGAAGTGTCGATGCGACCATTCATAGGCTTCTTCCAGGAGTCCGCCGGGTCCTTTCTTGGACATTCCCACCACGACGATACGGCCGTTCGGTTTGATGACCTGTTTACATTCGGCCAGCACTACCGGAATTTCAGCCGTGTCGAACAACTCCAACGTGAAGCTCATGAACACGGCGTCGACCGCCGCCGGACGCAATGGCAAATGAGCCGCATCGGCACAGATCAGACGCGCCCGGTCGGCGACGCCGCGCTGCATCAGACTGGCCTTGGATCGTTGTAACATCTTTTCCGACAGATCGATCGCCAGGACTTGACGAGCCACGCTGGCGAGATCCGCCACGCTGTGACCCGTGCCGCAACCAATCTCGAGGACGCGTTCGTCAGGCGAGGCGGAGAGAAGCTCGACTCCCGCGGCGCGAACCGGACCTTCGGCTCGCTCTGAAAGAAAGTCATAGACATCGGCGATTTTATCGTAGAAGGCGCGCGTTTCCCGGCGGGAGGTGAAGACCCGAAGGACGCCGGGCTGGTTTGGATCGGAAACAGGCACGACGCCTCAATCATAAGCGTAGCCCCGAGGCAGTGGCACGGCAGTGAGAAACCTGAACCTGCCCGGCTGCCTGAATTCTGGCGGAAGCTAGTGGGAGTCGAACCCACCTGCGGCACAAAGTACCCCACGCTGGTTTTGAAGACCAGGCCCAGCACCGGCCAAGACTAGCTTCCGAAAGAATTCTAACCAAACCGAAGGCCAGATTGTAAAGAAAGCGCGTGTGGTATGCTGTTCTGCACGCTGAATGCCCCAGCGGATCTCACTGCCTCGCATCTGCATCGCACTCGGATTGCCCGACGCTGAAACTCTGCTCGCCCACGCGCGAAAGGAATACGATGCAGGCGAACGCTTCTTAGAGTTTCGTATCGACTATCTGCCTTCGCCGGAGCAAGGCATCGCCGCAATTCGTAAATTTCTAGCGAGGCACTCCGATTGCACGATCCTGGCGACTTGCCGCCGCCATCAGAATCATGGCCGCTATAACGGCAGCGTGGAGCAGCAGGTGCGAATTCTGGAGGCCGCGATCGCAGCCGGCGCGCAGGCCGTCGATATCGAAATCGAAAGCGCGGAAAACTGCGTGGAGCGACTGCAATCGGTTCGCTCCCAGGCCTATCTCTTGATCTCGTATCACAACTATGGCGGGACGCCCCCGCTCGACGGCGTGCTGCGTCGGATGGCGCGCATTCCGTCCGACGGATATAAAGTGGTCACTACCGCGCGCAAGCCTTCGGACAATTATCGCGTGCTGGCGCTGGCGCGGACGTCGAAAACACCAATGGTCCTGCTGGCGATGGGCGAAGCGGGTTTCCCCACGCGCGTGCTTTCCACCGCAGTAGGGGGACTGTACACATACGCCACGCCAAACGCCGCTGAAGGAACCGCGGCGGGACAAGTGAGCGCGCGGCAGCTTCGTCACCTGTATCGCGTGGAAAAATTCACGCGCGACGCGAAAGTTTACGGAGTCGTGGCGGATCCGGTGCGTCATTCGATTTCGCCTGCGGTGCATAATCGCGCGTTTCAAGCCCGCCGCGCCGACTCGGTGTTTCTGCCGTTTCTGGTGAAGGCAATTCAGCTCAAGGATTTTTTGCTGCTCGCCGATAAGCTGCCGCTGGCCGGATTCGCCGTCACGATTCCGCACAAGCAGAAGATTCTTCGTTATCTGGATCTGATCGATCCGTTGGCGCGGCGCATCGGGGCCGTGAATACGGTTTGGCGCAAGGCCGGGAAATGGCGCGGCACCAACACGGACGTCTATGGCGTTACGGTGCCCTTGGCGCGCCACACACGAATCGCGAAAGCGTCGGTGCTGGTAGTAGGCAACGGCGGCGCGGCCCGCGGAGCCGCCTACGCACTGGCTGAAGCCGGCGCCAAACTCGCGATCGCCGGTCGCAACCTGGACCGCGTGCGCGCGCTCGCCAAAGCCTGCGATGCGGAGCCCCTTTCGCGGGAGCAGGCCGAGGCGCGCATGTTCGATGTGCTGATTCACGCGACGCCACTGGGGATGTTTCCGAAAGTCGACCAGTGCTTTTTCACCGACCGTATTCCCGCCAAGCTGGTTTTCGATATGGTCTACAATCCGCTCGAAACGCTGTTGATGCGCAAGGCAAAGAATCAGGGAGCGACCGTGATTCCGGGGCTGGAGATGTTTCTGGAGCAGTCCGCTCGGCAATTCGAAATCTGGACGGGCGAAACGGCTCCGCGGGGGGTGATGGAGAAGGCCGCGATCGAAGCGCTGGCGTCCGGACATGCCGCGATGGTCGCGTAGCCCCGTCTTTTCACCGGTCGCTTCCACCTATAATGTGCACATGGATGTGACGCGTCGAACGCTTGCCCGAATGCTCGCCGGAACCGCCGTAGCCGCTGCCGCCGCTCCTCAAGAGACTTCGGACGACGACTCGAAGACCGTGCATGAGCAGATGGCGAATAGCGCGCAACAGCTCGCAAAGGTCAAATTGCCGATGGCAACCGAGCCGGCATTCCACTTCAAAGCGTAAAAAGATGGCGACCCCTCCTGATGATGTTTTCTTTGCGAGCATCAGCGAGCTCACCACCAGACTGCGGGCAAAGGAATTTTCGGCCGTCGAGTTGACGCGCGCGTTTTGCGATCGCCTGGAACGGATTGGTCCGCGCTACAACGCGCTGGCGCTGTCGCTGAAAGAGCAAGCGATACGCAAGGCGAAGGACGTCGACGCGGAACTGAAGCGCGGGCGGTATCGCGCGATGCAGGGGATCCCCTACGGCGTTAAGGATCTGATCGCCGTGCATGGCCAGCCGACCACGTGGGGCGCCAGGCCCTATGCCGGCCAGGTGTTTGACGAAGATGCGCAAGTGGTGTCGAAACTCGACAAGGCGGGCGCGATCCTGATCGGGAAGCTTGCGATGGTGGAGCTGGCGGGCGCAGGCGGCTACCGTTTTCCCTCGGCGTCGCTGACCGGACCGGGCTTGAATCCGTGGGATCGCACGCGATGGAGCGGTGGATCGTCGAGCGGATCGGGAATCGCGACGGCAGCGGGATTGGTTACGTTCGCGCTCGGATCGGAAACGTCGGGATCGATCCTGACGCCGAGCGCGTTCTGCGGAGTCACCGGATTGCGTCCCACCTACGGTTTAGTCAGCCGTCGCGGGGCGATGGCGTTATCTTGGACGCTCGATAAAATCGGGCCGTTGTGCCGGTCGGCGGAAGATTGCGCGCTGGTGCTGCAAGCGATCGCGGGCAGCGGACAGCCAGGACCCGGGGTCGGCCGGAAAAGGTTTCTACTATGCGCCCCAGTTCGCGCGCAAGCCCCAGGAGATCACCGTCGGCTACGCACCTGTGGACTTCGAGGAGTGGGCCGACGCCTCCGCGCGGCCCGATCTTCAGAACGCGCTGGGAGTGGTGAAGGCGATGGGCGTGCAGATGAAGGAAGTGGAGATTCCGGACTTCCCGTATGGCGCTCTGACGAACACGATCGGCAACGGCGAGGCTGCATCGGTCTTCGAAGATCTGATTCGCAGCGGCAAGGTGGATCAGCTCGCCGACAAACGGCAGATCGCGGGGATGAAAGCGTCGCTCGAATTGCCGGCCATCGAGTATCTGAGAGCGATGCGCATCCGCACCATCGTTCAGGAGGCTTTTCGGGACCTGTTCATTGACGTGGACCTGCTGCTGACGCCGACTCGCCTGGCGCCGGCGTCGAAGATTACCGAGCCGCTCGACCGGACCCCGGAGGGTCCGCGGCCGAAATCGCGCGGATTGAGTGGGCTGATTCCCGCCGGGAATTTGTGCGGACTGCCCGCAATTTCGCTGCCGTGCGGGTTTGCGGATCAGATGCCGATTGCGATTTCATTGGTCGGGCGGCCGTGGTATGAAAACCAGTTGATCGCCATGGGGCACGCGTTTCAAAGCCAGACCGACTGGCATCGGCGAAGACCGCCGGTTACTTAGGGATGCGCGGTGGCCGCGCCGATGATCTTTCGCGTGGACCGGTCCTGGACGAACAGCACCAGCTTCAAATTCTGGGGATTCCATTCGGGATTCAGATTGACTCGCGCATCGGCGCTATAACTCGCGGCTTTCCTGGTGTCCAGGTGACCGATTCCGGTCAGGCTTCGCACGACTCCTGTGTGGCGCAATCTGCGGCCTCCATTTTCACCAGCGACGGGCGTAGTTTCAAGGTTCGTCTCCGTGACGGCCAGGAACATATCGGCGTTGCGTGTCCCCTCGGGGAGTTTTTCGATCTTGAGATGCGCCACGCCGTTGAGCATCGAGAGGTCCACGGCGGCCCTGGCTCCCTGGGCGGCCTTGCGAATTTCATCGCGCGCGCGGATCTCATCCGATCCATTAAATTCAGCTTGCCCGTTTACGACCATTTCCGGCGTGTAGACGCTCTCCAGGCGGAACATGCGTCCGTAATCCTGTTGCCGAGCCGTGTACAGAGAGGACGAAAAACGGTCCTTCCAGCCGAGATGATTCCAGTAATCGACGTGTTCACTCAGCGCAATCACATCGATATCCGGAAAATACCGCACCAGGCGACTTAAGAGATTGTCAGCCGGGGGACAGCTCGAGCAGCCCTCTGAGGTGAATAGCTCGACCACTACGGGCGTTCGCGTTTGCGCAACGCCGGTGATCCCAAATGCCAAAATTGTCACGAGGATTCGAAACATGGATGACCCTCTTTCACTATTCTATTCGCTTATCCGGCATGATAGCTTGAGGGTTGGAGAACTTTTTCGGTAATCGCGAAGCGGCATCTGCGCTGGAGGACATGATTTCCCGGCGCAGAGTCGCCCAGACCCTGTTGTTTTCAGGTCCGGAAGGCGTCGGAAAGGCGACGCTCGCCAGGCGGTTCGCGGCTCTTTTGTTAGGGGATGCGCAGAAAATCGAACAGGACGACTTGAGCCTGGAATCGAACGCTGCGCTGATAACAGATCGTGAAAAATGGACTGCCGAAAAGCGCAACGAAGATCCACTTCTATTCGGGTCCCACCCCGATTTCGTGACTTTCGCGCCGGATGGCCCGTTGCGCCAGATCACGATTCCACAGATGCGCCTGCTGCGGGATCGGGCTCCGCTGAAACCGTTGAAAGGTAATTGGCGAGTTTTCTTGATCGATCAAATCGATCGCGCCAATGAGCAAGCCGCGAATTCGCTGCTCAAGACGCTAGAGGAGCCCCCGTCGCACCTGGTCTTGATCATGACGGCGCGCAATCCGTTCGATCTTCTGCCGACCATCCGCTCGCGCGCGATTCCGTTCCGGCTTTCGCCTCTGTCCGACGCCGAAATGCGTGAATTTATTGGCTTTCGAGGCTTGAACGATCCGGAAAGAAGACGAACTTTGGCTGAGGGTTCTCCTGGGCTGGCGGTTTCGATCGACCTTGAAGCTTACGACCGGCGGCGCACGGCGATGCTCGCCCTGTTGAGTGTCGCCAGCGGGACGCAACCCTTTGGAGCATGGTTGAAGCACTCGGATTCGATCGCCGCGCGACGGACGGAAAAGCTCGATTCGTACCTCGAAGTGCTGTATGTATTGCTTGCAGATGTGGTTCGGCTCGCGAATGGAGTGCCGACGATCCGGAATGACGACATTCGCGGCGAGCTGGCAGCGCTGGCCCGTCGAGTTTCTTTCGACTGGCTGCGCTCCGCGGTCCAGAAGGTGGACGAATTGATGGATCTGGTGCGGCGCAATATCCAAAAGTCGATTGCGCTGGATGCGTTGGTAATCGAGCTCCGTTCACGCTAACGTGAATTGCACTCTCGCGACCGCTGTGTTATCAAAGAACCAGATAGGTAGTTCCATCCATCTTTCATCATTCGCGAAGGAGCGAAGCAGTGGAGCCCGCAAATCGCAAGTTGATCCGCCCCTCTCTTAACGAGATCAAAGACAATCGAATCCGCAAGGACGGTCAGAAGAAGTCCGCTCCCCCAGATCAGACCAATGCCGAGAACTTCTATTATTTGAAGCAAATGCAGTCGAAGACGCCAATGACCATCGTGCTGAAAGACGGCGAGACTTTGAAGGGCGTCATCGAGTGGTACGACAAGACCTGCCTGAAAGTGAATCGCGACGGCGAGCCGAACCTGCTGGTGTTCAAATCCAACATCAAGTACATGTATAAGGCTTAAACGGGCTTACTTGGCGTTCGCGTCGTATTGACCGGCGCAGACCACGTTGCCTTCGGTATCGAAGAACCGGATGATCCAACCGACGGTCGGGATCACCGCCTTCGGCATGGTTACTCGACCTCCATTTTGCTCCACCGCTTTCGCGATGGCGTTCACATCGTCCACGGTAATCGTGCACTCGAATGCACGGAGACCGGTTCCGGTAAGCGGCTCATGGCGCTTCTGAAGCAAACCTCCGACGCCCGGGTTCTGCGGCGTGCCGGTAGTAACCAGATAAAAATCCGGAGGTCCCCAGGCCTCGAATTTCCAACCGAAAACATTTTCATAGAAGCGGCGTGCGCGGGACACGTCGTCTGCGTGGATGGCGAAACGTCCAACGTTGTTTGGCATGATGTTCAGAATACGCTGTCTATCATTGGCGAACTTACGATACTATGACAATAAATACCTATAATGCGCCAAGTTCCAAGAATCGTCGTGCGTACATTCGCATTCGGCCACTCCGGCGGATACACGATCCCGCCGCATCATCACGATTGGAACCAGTTGATCTATGCGTCATCCGGAGTCATGACGGTACGCACTGAGCGCGGCGCGTGGGTGGTGCCGCCGGAACGAGGCGTATGGGTTCCCGCCGGCGTTACACACTCGATTCAGATGTCGGGCGCGGTTTCGATCCGCACTCTGTATTTTGCCCCAGCGTTCGCACGGAGACGGCTGCCAAGGGCGTGCTCGGTAGTGAATGTGTCGCCATTGATGCGCGAGCTGATTCTGCACGCGACCAAAATCGGATCGCTGGACCGTAACGTGGCCGCGCATGCCCGCTTGATCGGCGTAATGCTGGATCAGATCAAGACGTGGTCGGAAGCGCCGCTCGATTTGACGATGCCGCGCGATCCAAGAGCATTGAAAGCCGCGGAAATCCTTCGCAGAGAACCGGGGGAAACAGGGTCTCTCGACCGGATCGCCAGAGCTTCAGGCGCAAGTAAGCGTACGCTGGAACGGCGATTCCGTGCAGAAACCGGCATGGGCCTCGGACGATGGCGCCAGCAACTCCGGCTTCTGCATGCTCTGCGTTTGCTGGCCGAAGGTGAGGCTGTGACGACGGTCGCGCTCGAGGCCGGCTACCGCAGCACCAGCGCGTTCATCTCAATGTTCAAAAAGGCGGTGGGGTCCACGCCGTTCCAGTATCGGGGAGCGCGGTAGCTATCACTCGGCGATTCATCGGCCTACGGAATATCCGGGATGTTTGACCGCGGGAACTTTGCCGATCAACGGTCGGAGACAAAATTTTGGCGCACGATTCTCCTAACATCCTTTGGATCGGACCCGAGGCTGGCAATCTGCCTGCTTGCTGGACAGTCGGATCGTCTCTCGATGCGTTCGACGCGGCGGTCATCTCGGCACCGGTGTTGAACCGAACAGTAGAAGAACTGGTAGAAGATCTGTCGCGAGGACGCGCGAACGCACCGGTTCTGGTTTACGATCCTACCGCAACTGTAGCCGACGCGATTCGCTATGTGCGGCTCGGCGCGCACGATGTGGTGAAAGAAGAGTCCGGGTTGATCGCGATGGTCGAGGCGGTTATAGAGCTGCGTCGCGGCCAGCGCGAAGCCGAGGCCGGCATCGAGCGGTGGCGGAAGCTGCTGGTGGGGTCGAGCGCGGCGATGCTGCGAACCGTGGAGGTGATTCGGTTGGTGGGCGGACGCCGGTCCACGGTTCTGATCACCGGCGAAACCGGGACGGGAAAAGAAATGGTCGCGCGGGCGATTCACCTGGCCAGCCCACGCGCGCATTTGCCGATGGTCACGGTCAACTGCAACGCGCTTCCGGAAACGCTTCTCGAAGCAGAGTTGTTCGGACACGTAAAAGGCGCTTTCACCGGCGCGATCCAGCAGCGCGTCGGCCGATTCGAGCAGGCGAATCGCGGGACGCTGTTCCTTGACGAGATCGGCGATCTTCCGCTGGACACCCAAACCAAGCTGCTGCGCGTGTTACAGGAGCGCGAGTTCCAGCGCGTCGGCAGTTCCGAGACGGTTCGCGTAGACGTACGGCTGATCGCGGCAACTCACGTAGATTTGGCCGAACGCATCAAGCAAGGCAAGTTTCGTGAGGATCTGTATTATCGCCTGAACGTGGTGCCGATCACGACACCTCCGTTGCGCCATCGACTGGAAGACATTCCCGCACTGGCGTGTCATTTCCTGGGAAAGATCTGCCGGCAGGAGGAGATTCCCTTGCGGCGGCTAGACCCGGAAACTCTGGACCGCCTCAGCGCGTATTCCTGGCCGGGAAATGTCCGTCAGCTGGAGAACGCTGTGGAGCGGGCCGTGGCTCTCAGTGGAGAACGCGAGGTCCTGTATGCATCCGATTTCGCGCTATCGACAACCACCAGAACGGTTTCGGCTCCGATTGCCGTGCCTGATACGGGGCTCGATTTCGAACGGACGGTCGGCGGCATCGAGCGCCAGATTCTGCAACAGGCTCTACAGCGGGCTGGCGGAAATAAAACGGCGGCGGCGGAAATGCTCGGGTTGAAACGGACTACGCTCGCCGCGAAACTGAAAAGCCTGGAAGCCGTGGCAACTTAGCGCTCGCTGCTATACTGAGCCGAATGTTCTGCACTGGATGCGGCGGACAGAACCCCGATGAAGTGCAGTTCTGCAAGATGTGCGGCGCAGCCGTTGCCTCAGTGGCGATTGCGCCCGCCATTTCGCAGTTTCGTTACGCCGGATTCTGGCTGCGATTCTGGGCTTACCTGATCGACTGCCTTCTGCTAGGGCTGTTCCCGGTTCTGATTTCCCTGATCATCGCGCCGCTGTTTTTCACCGGTGCGGCGGCCCTTGCAATCCTCGGTGTGTGGATTTTCATTGTTCCGGTTGTACTGGCGGAGGGATGGCTGTATTATGCCCTGATGGAAAGCTCGTCCTACCAGGCCACGCTCGGAAAACGGGCGCTAGGGCTGAAAGTCACGGGCCTCGCCGGCGAGCGGATCACGTTCGGGACCGCCACCATCCGATACTTCAGCAAGATTCTGTCGGCGCTGCTGCTGCACATCGGTTTCATCATGGCAGCGTTCACGCAAAAGAAGCAGGCGCTGCACGACATGATTGCCTCGTGCCTGGTAATCCGAGGCTAGCCTTCCTTGATCATGCGCGCGGCTTTTTCCGCGATGATCATGGTTGCCGCTTGCGTGTTGCCGCCGACAATGATTGGCATAATCGATGCATCGACGACGCGCAGTCCGGCGACGCCGTGCACTTCGAGACGCGCATTGACCACGCTCATCGGATCCTGCCCCATCTTGCAGGTTCCGACGGGATGATAAATAGTTTCGGATCGCGAGCGAATGTAGACTTCAGGATCGTCCTGTTCGAATACGGGTGCGCCGCGAAACGGCTCGAGTGCTTTCGCCTCCGCAATGCGGCGCGCAAGCGTTACTCCATGCGCCAGCGGAGCCAGATCGGAGGAATCGGAAAGATACGCCGGATCGATGGCCGGGGCTTCAAACGGGTCGCGGGAACGCAGTGTGATCCTGCCACGGCTTTTCGGTGTCAGAAGCGTGGGACCCAGGCTCAACCCGTGGCCTCCGGGTTTAGCGAATCCGTGATCGACGTAATGTACGGGGCCGAAGTGGAATTGCAGATCGCATTCGGCCAGGTCGGGGCGCGATTTGACGAACGCTCCCGCTTCCGCGATGTTCGACGTCAGCGGGCCGTTGCCGCCGATCATAAACTTGATGAGGTTCGGCAGAGTTTCGACGCTGGTAAGCGAGACTGGACACTTGCAGAAGTACGGAATAACCACCGCGAGGTGGTCTTGTAAATTCTCGCCGACGCCGGGAAGATCCGCGATCGCGGCGACTCCCAGCCCTTCAAGGTGTCCCGCCGGTCCGATACCGGAAAGGAGCAACGTTTGCGGCGACCCGATAGCGCCCGAGGCCAGAATCACTTCGCGAACTGCCCGAACTTGGCCCGTGGTTCCTTTCTGGGCATATTCAATTCCACTGGCGCGTCCGTTTTCAAACAGGATTCTGGTGGCTTGAACGCCGGTCCAAACCGTAAGGTTCCCACGGCGAATCGCAGGTTTCAGATAGGCGTCGGCCGCGCTCCATCGCCGGCCGTTCTTTTGCGTGACTCGATAGAAGCCTGCGCCCTCCTGCGACGGACCGTTGAAATCGGCGTTGGGCGGGATGCCCACTTGCTCGCAGGCTTCGACGAACGCGCGCGAAAGCGGGTTGACGCACTTCAGATCGGTAATGCTCAGTTCCTGCGATTCGGCGGATTTGAATAACGGCAGCAGATCGTCGAAGCCCCAGCCGGGATTCCCTAGGTCGCGCCAGACGTCGAAATCGGCGCGGCGTCCGCGGATATAGATCATTGCGTTCATCGAGCTGGATCCGCCCAGCATCTTTCCGCGCGGCCAGTACAAGCGGCGGCCGTTTAGATGCTCCTGAGGCTCGGTGGTGTAATTCCAGTCCAGGGGTGTTCTAAAGAGCTTCGAGAATGCCGCGGGGATGTGGATTTCGCGCTGGCGATCGGGAGGGCCGGCTTCCACCAGCAGCACCGTCACGTCACGATTCTCGGTAAGACGCGACGCCAGTACGCATCCGGCGCTTCCGGCGCCAATCACGATATAGTCGTACACGTTAATCCATAATCCATGGAACATCACTTCGCGGAACTGAATGGTATTCGGATGCATTATGTCACAGCCGGGGAGGGCCGTCTGGTGCTGTTCGCACACGGCTTCCCGGAGTTCTGGTATGAATGGCGCAGGCAGATCGACGAATTCGGCCGCGATCATCTCGCCGCCGCGCCCGATCTGCGCGGCTACAATCTGACTTCAAAGCCGCGTGACATCGAGCAGTATCGCGTAAAGCATCTGGTTGAGGATCTGCGCGCATTGGCCGATCATTTGGGCGCGAAACGATTCGTACTGGTGGGGCATGACTGGGGTGGAGCAGGCGCGTGGGCGTTCGCCGTGGCGCATCCGGACCTGTTGGAGAAACTGATCATCATCAATGCGCCCCACCCGGGCGTCTTCGTCCGTGAACTACACTCGAATCCCGCGCAGCAGCAAGCTAGTCAGTATATGCGGATGTTTTGCACTCCAGAGGCCGAAGAAATTTTGACTCCCGACCACTATCGGTACCTGATCGACGCGCTGTTGACTCACGGTTTGAAACGCGGATATTTCGATGAAGAGGACCAGCGTGCGTACGTAGAGGCATGGTCGCGGCCGGGAGCATTGACCGGCGGTTTGAATTACTATCGCGCGGCGAGGATGCTGCCGCCGGCCCGGGAAACGCCGCGCCTGAACCGGTAGTTGACGTCGCGGCGCTCACCGTCCGCGTGCCGACGCTGGTCATCTGGGGTGAGCGCGACTCGGCGCTGCTGCCCGGAAATCTCGACGGTCTGGATCAATTTGTGCCTGATCTCACCGTGCGCCGCGTCCCCGACGCGAACCACTGGATCGTCCACCAGAAGCCGGAGCTGGTGAATCGTTATATTCGCGAGTTTCTTTCGGCATAGACGGTATGATGGTTGCTTGGGTGAGAACAATTCCGGCGCCACGCGCACACGCGTGGTTTTGGTCGTAGCCAACATCCTTTCTGCCGCCTGCCTGGTCTGGTCCCTGCGCGACGTGAAACTCGGAGCGCTGATCAACGACCTCGCGACCATGAATTGGTGGTGGGTCGCGCTGGCCGTCGCGGCCGACATCGCGGTTTATAGCTGGCAGGCTTGGCGATGGAGTCTCCTGCTGCACCCGGTTGAGCCGGTCGGGTTCTGGCACGCCGTCAGAGCCATCTATGTCGGGCTGTTCGCGAACGAAGTGCTACCGTTCCGCGCAGGCGAACTGGTACGCTGCTACCTGCTTTCGCGTTGGAGCGCGCTTCCGTTTTCGGTTTCCATATCGAGCGCCATCATCGAACGAATTTTTGACGGCGTATGGCTCTGCGCCTGCCTGTTCCTGGCCCTGCGCATCGTGCCGCATCCGCACATGCGATTTCTGACCGGCAGCGGATACGTGCTCGGCAGCGTCGTATTGGCGGGGGCGTTGTTGTTGGCGGTGGCCATGTTTCGCAGGCATCGGGCACGCGCCGCGCTGGCTGGAGGATCGTGGAAACGTCACGTCCGCGTTCTGATCGACGATCTGAGCCTGATTGGCCATTCGCGCTACCTGTACTTCGCGTTCCTGCAGAGCCTTCCTTATCTGCTGCTTCAGGTGGTTCCGATCTATGCGTCGTTCAAAGGCTACGGGTTCGACGATTTGCTGCTGAAGGAAGCTTTCGCGTTGATGGTGATTCTGCGGATGGGCAGCGTGGTGCCGCAGGCGCCCGGCAATCTTGGGCTGTTCCAGCTCCTCACGAAAGAGAGCCTGGTCAAGATTTTCAATGTGGTCCCTGTGGAGGCGGAGCGGTTTTCCCTGGTGCTCTGGGGAATCGTCACGCTTCCGCTGCTGATCGGCGGCGCGGTCGCGCTCGCTGTAACCGGCTCGAGGATCGGCGAGCTGCGGCGCGCGGCGCACGTCGAGCGTGAAGAGCTGTCGCGATCACGCGAGTAAGATTTCCTGATAGACACCCCAAGTCCGCTCAACTGCGGAATCCCAGGTGAATTGGCGTGCTCGTTCCAGACCCTCGGCGCGCCAGATTCGTCGCCGAGAGCTTCATCTGAAGCGAGATTCAACATTGCACTGCCAATGGCATCGCTGTCGACGGGATCGACTAGCAACGCGGCGTCGCCTGCGACCTCCGGCAGCGCGGAGCGAGTGGAGGTGATTACCGGAACACCGTGCGCCATCGCTTCCAGCACCGGCATCCCGAAGCCTTCGTCGAGCGACGGAAATGCGAAGATCCGAGCTCGATGGTAGAGCCGATCAAGCTCAGTCATGCGAGACATAACCGAGCACATCGATCGCCTCGCGGCGACGACTCTGTTCGACGGCACGCAATTCGTCCGCCGCTCCAAAACCGTCGGGAGCGCCAGCCAGCGCGAGCCGCCAGCCGTTCGGCAATTGCTCGAAAGCCTGAACCAGGCGCGCGATATTCTTGCGACGCTGAATCGCGCCGACAAACAGAACCAGGTTCTCTCGCGGAACATCGGATGGCGCGGGCATGTCGACCCCGTGCGGGATCACTCGAATGCGCGCTGCTGGCACGCCCAAAAGTTGTTCGACCTGTGATCGCCGTGAATCGCGAAACTGCGATGATCAGATCGCTCGATTCGGCCGCGCGTTGCGCCTGAGCGGCGAAGCGATCGCGAAATTCCCGAGTGGAATAGTCGCCGGTCATGACGAACAGGTCATGAAACGTGCAGACGGTGCGCCGGCCGCGCGCGTCAAGCCGTTGACTGAGCGCGTGAAACAAATCCCCGGGCGGCGTGCCGACTAGCAGCCGGCGAAAAGCATTAGCGGGAATCGATTCGTGATAGGACCGAAGGAAACGATGCGGCCGGTAACAATACAGAAATTCCTCTTCGCGGTGGGCGTTCGCCAGGCCAAATAGAATCCGGCGGGAATAAACCCCAAGACCCGATAGATTTCGGCCGAGGCTGTAGGAGGCGTCAAGAGCAATCGGCAAGCAATTGCTATGATCCCACCGGTGTGGCTAGCGCCGCATCGCGAGCGCGTTGGGAAACAGGTCAAGCGCGGCCTGTTCCAGCAGCACGTCGAGCGAAGCCGGGCGATCCCCATCGAAAATCGCGGCTCCGACCGAGATCCGGTGCGAGAGCGCACTCGAGTGGATTCTCGCCCAGGCTTCTTCGAGCGATTCGAAATCGGTTTCGAAAACGGCCACGCCGAATCGAGCGTCCCCAATGCGCGCCACCAGATCCGTGGGACCGGCGACGCTGCGCAGATGATCCGCCGCTTCCACCAACGCCAAGTCGCGGCGCTGCTGGCCGAAGGCGTGAACTAATTCGCCCAGGTTGTTCGGCTCGGCTACCAGAATCATCAGACGCCGGCGCAGGCGCTCCGCCAGCTTGCGGTCACGATCCCCGAAAGTAAGGAAGCCGCTGCGGTTGGGCAGGCCGGTCAGAGAATCTGTGATTGCGCCTGCGCGCATTGCGGCCAACAACCGATGCCGTTCGATCGCGCCCATCATCGCGTGGGCCAGCGGCGCCGGGTCCACTTGTTTCTTGACCAGAAAATCCTGAGCCCCTTCGCGAATCAGCCGCGCCGCCATATCCTGGTCCTCCGGCCCGATCAGCAGCACAACCGGAATACGCTCGGCGGCAGCCTGCAAGCGGCGAAACGTCTCGACGCCCTGGCTATCCGCCACATCGGGATCGAGCAGCATTACGTCGATGGTTTCGTGTCCCAGAACCGCGCAAGCTTCACTCCAGGAAGTCGCGTGGAGGGTTTCGATGTGCACCCAACTGTTCCAGAATCGGCCCTCTTCAATCTCAGTCAGAACATCGCACAGGAAGATGACATCCTCCGGCTCGGATTCGACGAGTAGGACACGGAGAGTCATGGTCTGGTGGCCCCTTGGCTAGTATTTAGTGTGCCGGAGAGCCGGATCGTCTCAAACAGGTTCGTCGTACTCGATTAATCCTCCAGGTGATATTCCTTCAGCTTTCTGTACAGCGTGGTTCGTCCGATTCCAAGAAGATGCGCCGCAATCGCGCGATCGCCTTTGGTGTACTCGAGGGCGTTCAGAATGGCGCGCTTTTCGAGCTCGATCAATGGCACCACCCCCGGAAGGCTGTGCATCGGCGAGGGCGACGGAGACGAGCCCGGCTCGGTTGGTTCACTCGGGGCAGGACCCGCTTGAACCGAACCCGCAGCCGCCATCAGGTATTGGGATTTTCTTTGTAGCAGGAAATTCTGCAGGTTCGACGGCAGATCGGCTACATGCAGCAATGGCCCGGAATTGATCGCGACCATGTGCTGGATGCAATTCTCAAGCTCGCGAACGTTGCCTGGCCAATCGTAGTTCAGCATCACTTCCATGGCTTCCGCGGTGATCGAGTAATTTCCGCCCACGCGCCCCAGGAAGTAGTTGATCAGCGCGGGAATATCTTCGCGGCGCTCGCGCAGCGGCGACAGACGAGATGTTAATCACGTTGAGACGGAAATACAGGTCGCGACGGAACGTCCCTTTCTCCACTTCCTTCGCCAGATCGCGATTGGTCGCGGCGATGACGCGAAAATCCGAGCGCTTCGTGCTTACCGAGCCCACCGGGCGGAACTCCTTCTCCTGCAATACGCGCAGCAGCTTCGCCTGCAAATCGAGCGGCAGCTCGCCGATTTCGTCGAACAATGCCGTTCCGCCGTTGGCGCTTTCGATCAAGCCGACTTTGGCGGTCGCCGCGCCCGTGAACGCACCCTTAACATGCCCAAACAGTTCGCTTTCCATGAGCGGACCGACCATGGCGGAGCAGTCGATCGTGACGAACGGTCCCCGCGGGGCTAACATTATGGATAGCGCGCGCGACCACTTCCTTACCGGTTCCGGTTTCGCCGAGGAGCAACGCCGGCCAGCGGCACTTTCCCAGCTTCTGAATCAGATGCAGAACCTGGCGGGTGCGGGGCGACTGCCCCACCAGTACGGGCCTGGTCTCGTCCATGGTTGGCAGCATTGCCGTTTTGGCTTTAAATTGTAGTGCGTTGAGCAAAGATAAACTCTACGGTCGATTTGAAACTTCTTCAACACCCACCGATTGAGATCGTAGGGTAAGTCCGTTGGGGTAAGAAATACCCTCGGATGCGGGTACGGTTATCGATCCGGAACCACCATCGCGTCGCCGACTGCGTCTCGTACCTTCGCCGCCAATCGTTTAGCGTCGTCAAGCGTCAATGCCGTGTCCCACCAGTACTCGCCAAACCGTCGATCGCTTCGACCACCCGCGCATCTTGGAATTGTTCGCGCAGCGAAGTCTCGAAGGATTCGGCGCGATCACGAGTCGAGAACGCGCCGGCTTGAACCGCGTATCGCTTGGCCGGATCCTCGGCGTTCTGCTTTTCAGCTGTTGGATCTTCGAACCGGCGGATCAGCGACGGTTTCAGGTTCGCGGCGCAGCGATCACTTTCAATCGGACGCGCGCGTGCCGGGTCCGACCATGTCGATCTTGCGCGCGGCGGCGAGAGAGAGATCGATGATTCGTCCTTTGACGAACGGACCGCGATCGGTGATGCGAACCTCCACTTGTTTTCCGTTATCGAGATCGTTCACTTCGAGCCAGGTTCCGAAGGCGAGCGTTCGATGCGCGGCGGTGAGCTGCTCCATGTCGTAGATCTCGCCGGACGCGGAGCGTCGTCCGTTGTATGGCTCGCCGTACCAGCTCGCGATTCCGGTTTCGGTGTCGCCGATTCTCGCAGGCGGCAGGAATTCGCGCGGACGTTCGGCGTCCACAACCCGTCGCCGCGAACAACATCGCGACGCAAGACGCGACGGCGAAGAACTTCCCGCCGAGGTTCACCGCACCCGCATGATCAGGGCTTCGGAACACTAAAACAATTCTACTCGACTACGTTTCGCTGCGTTTTGACGCGATCGGGACGACTCGCGCGAGGCCGACGTTCGCGGACGCATCGTTCATTTTTTTCTTGACTTTCGCCGCAAAGAACCTTATAAAGGGGACACAACCGCGCTCTCTCATGAGTGGCGCGAATCTTGATGTAAAGGGAGAATCAATCGATGATGAACGCAACGAAGAAGAAAGCGCCTGCGAAGAAAAAGGCTGCTCCGAAGAAAAAGAAGTAGTCCAAGCAGGCTCGACAAGTTCGAGTTCAATCCATTCGGCCCCGAGAAATCGGGGCCGTTTTTATTTGGGATCGACCTTCTTAAGAGGATGAGGGGAACAGCTTCGCGATCAATGGCCGCAACTCTTCATACGTCATCCGGCCCGGATGATATAGGCGCACGATGCCCGCGCGATCGATCAGAACCAATGTCGGCGTGGTGCTGGCTCCGTATCTCCGGAAATTTTCTTCGTTCACCGGAGCAGGCGTCGTGATGATGTCGGCATAGCGTTCCTGCCGCACCTGTTCGATGTAACGAAGCTCGGCCTCTGGCGGCGCTTCAATCCCGCCCTGCACATAACCGTATTTTTGGGTGGGCGCGACCAACTCCAGACCCTTCGGGCCAAACTCGGATTTCAGCCGCGCGAGAATCGGAGCCTCGGCTTTGCAGTCGTTGCACCAATGCGCCCAGAAGAACAGCAGCACAGGCTTGCCCTTCGCCAGCGTCACGCTCTGCAGCGCCGGCGCCGGCTTGCCCTCCATCGACAAGAGATTGATGTTCTTCTGAATGCGCGCGCGAATCGAAGTTGCGTAGTATGTCTTGAGCTGATCCTGCAGATATGTGATCGCTTCGGCTGCGCTGGTTCCGCGCTCGCCAGAACGTTGGCCTCCACCTCGATCGCCGCACCGAGCGCGGTGGGCAGGTAGGCGATTCCGGTCAAGCGGCACTTTCTTGATCTCAGCGACGCACAGCTCGTAGGTTTGGCCGGCGTATTTCTCCGCTTGATCGTAATTCTTCGCGGCCAATTCTCCGCGGCCCATCCAGCTCAGCGCTTCGAGCCATTCAGGAGTCACACCGCGCGTGCTTCGATACGTCTGAAGTATTTCAGCGCCGCTGCGAAAATCGTTGTTTGCAATCGCGCCGCGCACGTTGTCGATCAGAGTTGGGGACGCGGCCAGAGCGGCGGAAGCAAGCAGTGGGAGACAGGAGAATCGCACTTGAGGAGCCTCTACATCGAGGATAACAAGTACCCGCCGTCCACGACGAGCGTTTGCCCGGTCAGGTACGAAGATCCCTCGCCCGCCAGCATCAGCGCCACCTCGGCGATCTCCACCGGCTGGCCAAGATGCTTGATCGGCTGCGCGCCGAGTTGTTTTTCGCGCCGCTCGTCATCCTTCCAGTAATATTCACTCAGCGCAGTCTGGATCAGCCCGGGCGCGATCGCGTTCACGCGCACGCCGCTCGGCCCCAGCTCCACCGCGTAGCACTGCGTCATCATGATCAGCGCTGCTTTGGTCATGCTGTACAGCAGGCTGTGGAACTGCGGCCGCAGACCGGAGATCGACGCGATGTTGATTATCGACCCCGAACCGCGCGCGCACATTCCCGGCGCCACCAGCTTCATCAGGCGGAAAGTGCTCTTGAGGTTGATGTCCACCATCTTGTCGAACTGGCCCTCATCCATTTCGAGACACGGGCCCTGGGCGATGTTGGTTGCCGCGTTGTTCACCAGGATGTCGATGCGCCCGAACTCGCGCGTAGCGGTGTCGACCAGATGTTGAAGCTGGTCCGCGCGTCCCACGTGGCAGGCGACAGCCTTCGCGGCGGGTCCGATCTCGCGAGCAACCTGATCGAGCGTTTCCTGCTTCCGGCCCGCGATCACAACCTTCGCGCCTTCGCGCGCGAAAACTTCGGCAATCGACCGCCCGATGCCGCGGCTAGCGCCCGTGATCAGCGCGACTTTGTCATCAAGGATCATAACGTCAAGGCCCTTCAGATACGCCCGGAAGTCCTCGCCAAGGTCGTAGCGCTTCAGCGCGAACTCGACCGTCGCCTTCAGGAAGCCAAGCTTATCGCCGGCGTCGTAGCGCTTGCCTTCGAAGCGGTACCCGTAAATCGGACGGCTGCGCAGCACGTGCTTCAGGCCATCGGTTAACTGGATCTCGCCGCCGCTACCCGGCTCGACGGCATCCAGCGATGCGAAAATCTCCGGAGTCAGCACGTAGCGGCCGATGATCGCCAGGTTCGACGGAGCCTCGCTCGCCTTCGGCTTCTCCACCATGTTGCGGATGCGATACAGCCGGTCGCGCCCGCCGTTGTGCGCCACCGGCTCGGCATCCACGACGCCGTATGCGGAAATGTGCTCGCCGGGCACTTCCATCAGCGCGACCACCGGAGCGCCGTAGAACTCGTACACGTCCAGCAACTGGCGCAGGCAGGGACTCGGCGTCGATCACGTCGTCGGAAAGGATCACCGAGAACGGCTCGCCGCCCACCAGTTCCCGCGCCCGCAGAACGGCGTGGCCCAGACCCAGCGCTTCCTTCTGCCGGACGTAGGACACGTCGATCATGTCCGATACGGCCCGCACAGTCGCCAGCAGGTCCTTCTTGTGGCGCGTTTCGAGCAGATGTTCCAGCTCGAAGCTGACGTCGAAATGATCCTCGATCGCGGTCTTGCCGCGTCCGGTCACGATGATGATGTTCTGGACGCCGGACTGCATCGCCTCCTCGACGCCGTATTGAATCAACGGCTTGTCGACCAGCGGCAACATCTCTTTCGGTTGAGCCTTGGTGGCGGGAAGAAAACGGGTTCCCAGCCCAGCAGCGGGAAACACCGCTTTGCGGACTTTGGCGATCATTGCTTCTAATTCTACCGAACGGTGGCAGCCGGACGATCCGAAAAAGTTGCACTAGACGCTAATTCGTCCTCTCGGATTTCGCCCATTCGGTAAGGAAGGGATAAGACGATGCTGAACAGAGCCAAGATCGTGATGTTTCCGGCGGTGATCGCAGTGATGGCGGGCGCCGCTTCGTATGGGCAGGGGCTTGAGATCACCCAGGATGACGCGAAAGCAATGACTTACAAGGTCAACATGGCATCGAAATTTTTCGAAGCCACCTGGCGCGACATTTTCGCCCGCGGCGGCTACCGGTATCCTGCGCCGAAAATGGTTGGCTATGTCGATACTGCGAAGAGCGGCTGCGGCGAATTGAAGGCGAACAATGCCCACTATTGCGCCGCGGACAACACTGTCTATTACGACATCGTCTTCCTGACCAAGATGATGAAGTACACCGGCAATCAGCTTCATTCCGACGGCGACTACGCTCCGATCGTAGTACTCGCGCATGAGATGGGCCATGCGGCGGCGAATATGCTCAACGTGAATCCCACATACACCAACAATCGAGAAAACCTGGCCGATTGTCTCGCTGGAGTGGTAACGGCTTACGCTGCGGCCGCGAAGAACCTGGAGCCGGGCGATTTCGAAGAGGGCGAGTTCGCTTTGAAGCTCGGCGGCGACGGTCCGAACACGCCCTTCAATTCCGATCATGCCCATGGCCCGGCAGCCGAACGAGTGCTCATGTTCGAACGCGGCTTCCGCGGCGGCCTGCCTGCTTGCAGCGAGTCGATGGCCGTCAAACTCGGCCAGATGCGGACCTCGGACAACGGCCGGTATCCCGGCCAGTAAATTTTTGCGGTCGATCCACCGCGCTTCCGCCCGCCCGGCAAACCGCCCGGCGGGCGATTTTTCTTTTAGAATGCCTCCGATGACCAAGCTTCAAATCCTCGCTCGCGAAGTGATCGCCTGTGAGCTGTGTCCTCGCCTGCGCGAATACTGCACGCGAGTCGCTCAGGTGAAGAAGCGAGCTTATCGCGACCAGGACTACTGGGGCAAGCCGGTTCCCCCTTTCGGCGATCCACTCGCCCGTCTGCTGGTGATCGGCCTCGCGCCGGCTGCGCACGGCGGCAACCGCACGGGTCGTATGTTCACTGGCGACCGGTCCGGCGATTTTCTGTATCGCGCGCTGTATGAAACCGGCTTCGCATCGCAACCCCAAAGCATTTCGCGTAACGACGGCATGACGCTAACGGGTGTCTACATCACTGCCGCGGTTCGCTGCGCGCCGCCGGATAATAAACCGGCCCTCGATGAGTTCCGCCATTGCCGTCCCTATCTGGAACGCGAGCTTGATTTGCTTAAAGATTTGCGCGTGGTGGTCGCTCTCGGGCGGATCGCGTTCGATACGTATCTGGCGATACTCCGCGATCGCGGCGTGATTCGTAGCCGCTCCGCATTCACTTTCGGGCATGATCGCGAGCATCACACCGGAACGGGGCTACCGATCCTGATCAGCTCCTATCATCCGAGCCAACAGAATACGTCGACGGGCAAGCTGACGGCGAAAATGCTTCGTGAAGTCTTCGAACGTGCGAGGCGATTCACAGAAAAGTAAAGTTGACGTGCCACTGGATCTGTTACCCTAACCGGGTCCATGCGCCGCGCTGCAATCGTCACGCTGCTTCTTTCGCGGATCCTGGCTGCCTCCGATGCACGCTTCACCGATGAGCTATGGGTTCCCGTGGAGCCCCTGCATCAACGCATGCTCGCCTCGCACCCCACGCCTGGCGAAGCCCAACTCGAGCTGCTGGCTCGCGCAGTTCGCGGAGCTTTGGAGACACTCGCCTCGAAGGCCCCCGACAGCGACTGGCGGAACTTCCTCGCTCAGGATGCGTCGCAAATCGGCGAGGCAGGTAAGGACTCGGTTCGAATGACGCGTGCGACTGAAGATTACGCGAGTCTTCTTAAATCAACGGCGGCGGAAAAATCATTCGGTGAAGGCCTCGCAGACGTTCTTGCTGAGTATTGGATGAATTTCGAATTCCACAAAGACCGTGGAGAATCGATGAGCCGGGATTTCATCGAAACGATGGCCGAGCTCACGCGGATGATGAACTCCGTAGCGGCTCGAACGGACGTTGCGGGCCGGATGCGGCTGAAGGAAGCGTTTGCACGGGCCGCGCGCGCCAAGGCCGCGTTTGAGGAACAGTGATGCTCCGCCGTTTAGAGCAGTATTTCGAATTCGACCGGCTGGGCACGAACTGGAGGACGGAGATCGTTGCCGGCGCCACCACCTTCGTCACCATGGCGTACATCGTGTTCGTGAATCCGTCGATTCTGCACGAAGCGGGCATGCCTTTCAAAGCCGTGGTGGCGGCGACGTGCTTCTGTGCGGCGTTCGGCAGCATCCTGATGGGCGCGCTCGCGCGCTATCCCATCGCGCTCGCGCCCGGCATGGGACTGAACGCGTATTTCACCTACACCGTGGTCAAAGGCATGGGCGTTCCATGGGAAGCGGCGCTCGGCGCGGTGTTTCTCTCCGGCGTCGCGTTTCTGATTCTCACCGCGGTAGGCGTGCGCCAATTGATCGTCGAGGCGATTCCTGGCGAGCTGTATGCCGCCGTCGCCGCCGGGATCGGTCTCTTTATCGCGATGATCGGCCTGCGCAACGCTGGGATCGTCGTTCCGAGCCCCGCGACTCTGGTGACGCTCGGCAATCTGCGCGACAAGAACGTTCTGATCGCGGTCTTCGGGCTTGCGCTGATCTCGGCGCTGCTCGCGTGGGGCGTTCGCGCCGCGATGCTGATCGGTATTCTGGCGACGACGCTCTGGGCGCAGCGCTTGGCGTGGTGAAGTGGTCGCCCGACACGTATCATTTCTCCGATATCGCGGCGACCGCGGGAAAGCTCGACATTCGCGCGGCCTGGAAGCTGGGATTCGTCGAAATCGTGTTCGTGTTCCTGTTCGTCGATCTGTTCGACAACGTCGGCACGCTGGTGGGCGTCGGCAAGAAAGCCGGGCTCTTTGATCCGGGACCAACCGCATTCCGCGCATCCGGCGGATTCTGTTCGCGGACGCATCGGCGACCATCGCCGGTTCGCTCGCCGGGACGTCGACGGTGGTGAGCTACATCGAAAGCGCCGCGGGCGTGGTGGCGGGCGGGCGCAGCGGCGTCACCGCGATCGTCACCGGGCTGCTGTTCGTCGTCGCGCTGTTCGTCGCGCCGGTGGTGGGGGCGGTTCCCGCGGCGGCGACCGCGCCGGCGCTGATCGTGGTCGGGTCGCTGATGATGTCGCAGATCGGCGAGATCCCCTGGAAAGATCCGGCCGTGGCCATCCCGGCGTTTCTTACGCTGGTGATGATTCCGCTGACGTTCAGCATCGCCAACGGACTTGCGTTCGGCTTTACCGCGTATGCGCTGCTCAGAATCTTGCGCGGCGAGTTTCGCCGGACGCACTGGCTGGTCTATTTGCTCGCGGCGCTGTTCATCGCGCGGTTTTTCTACCTCGGAAAAGGATAACTACTGGACGATGGTCACCAGATGCTGTCCGCGAGGCAGGATCAGTACGTCGCCTGCAATCTCCGGCTTCGACTCTGCGCCGTCGATCTCCAGCGTTCGGGTGCACGTTCCAGCCTCGCCATCGCCCGCGCGCTGCTCTGATACGCGAATTCGATCCCGCCCGCAATCACAGAGGCGGATCGCAAATCGCCATTGAAATCGAGCAGCCGGTAGGGCGGCTGGTTTCCCGCCGGCTCGATCGCGTGCATGCCGCGCGGCAGCCAGACCGTCGAATCATTCGCGAACGGCCACAACCGCCCATCGACCATCGCCGGACCTTGCCACGGAATCCCAGCGCCGCGCAAGCGAGTCGACCACCAGCTTTCCGCCCACTCTCTCCACGCGATCGACCGTGGACGCCGCCGAGGCGAGCAGCGGCCAGTCCTGTTTGCGCAGATCGAGTTTTCAAAATACAACGCCACGCGCGGAAACGCCGCCGACGCCGCGTGGACCAGCTCAAACAATTCCGTCCCGGTCTGTTGTTTGGTCGGATAAACGTCCTGATAGCGCTCGACGATGTTGATATCGATGGCGAGCTTCTCCTGCACGGCCGTCAACGGCCGATATCGCGCGGCGATCTGGGGATAGCGCTGCGGGCCCAGGTTCCAGATGGTCGCCGGATCTTCGATCAGAAACGTGAAATCGTGCTGCGAAAGCATCGGCAGCACGCGCGACGCATCGGCGCCGATCTTTTCGCGCATCGTGGTATCGAAGCGGTCGTCGACGTGCGTCAGCGCCAGGTCGAGCTGCGGCTTGGTCTTGCGGATCGCTTCGATCTGCGCGATCCACTCCGCCTGCTGGCGGCGCGCGAGCTCGGCGCGAAATTCGAGAAACTGCGACAGCCCGGGCGCGTTCTTCGAAAAATGCCGCGGCGATTGCGGATCGAACAGGTCCAGCGGATCGAACCCGGCCTTCTGGCGAAATTCGGCGCGGACGTCGTCGTTCATGCGGCGTGAATCGCGCCGGATTGTCATGCCCCTCGAGCGATTCAAAGTACAGTTCCGCCAGGTTCACGCCGTCCCAATCGAATCGCGCCGTCAGATCGCGCAGCCCCTGCGCGACCGCCGCGAATGCCGCGCGATTGGTCAGATTCATCAGCTTGCGCCAGTCGAGCTGCGCGTCCTGCAACAGCGCCGTCTTCTCGCGCCACTCCGGATGATCGTCCCAGAACTTTTCGCTGACGTGCGGCAGTTCCAGCCACGCGTAAACCAGAATTCGCCTGGCGATGGCAGGCGTCGATCAAGTGGCGCAGATACTGGTCCGACTCGGGATCGCGTTCCCAGTAATGCCACGCGGCCACATGCAGCGCGCTGATGCCGGCCGCGCGCCATCGCGCCGCGAAATAATCCAGATCGACACGCGATCGATACGCCGAATCGAAGAACGCCCACAATCGCTGCGGAGCGGAACGGCGCCTCAAAACCCAGATCCGCCAGAGCCTGCGTAAGGTAGGGAAACCGCTCGTATCCCTGCGGCCCGGGCGGCGCGGCCACCCACAACACCGCGCCCGCGCCGCGCCGGAAGCCGGCCATCAGCGGCGCGCCGAGCCATCGCTCCCGCGCAAACACGCGAGCCTCTTTCGGCATCTCGAAAACCGGCAGCTCCAGCGGTTTCTCCCAGACGATTCGCAGTTTGGGCGCGTGCATATCCTCCGACGCTTCGCGCCATCACGTGTCGCTTTTCAGCAGGTTTGGAATCCGAAGGCGGCCGCCAGAGGCGAATCGCCTTCAAGAATCAGGATCGTCCCGTTCTCGACGCGCGCGATCCATTCCGCCGGATCGGCCTTTGTGCCTTGCGGGCGCAACCACCACGCCCGCGCCCGCCGAGCGGACCATCCACCAGCCCGACCGACGACAAAATCGCGGGCCACGATCCCGGCTCTTCTCCCATCACGTGAAATGTAAATCCGGTTCCGCGACGCGATACGAACACGCATGCCAACGCGACGATCCACATCGCGTTATTTCGTGAACGCATACCAGATCCCGATGCGCAAGTCGTTGAAGTTCGGTCCGCGCGGATTGCCCTGATTGATCAAGTACGCGCCGCGCAGAGCGCTCACCGAAAACAGGAGCGGCCCGGCATCCCTTCGAACCGGAACCGCACGCCCGGTCCGGTCTCGACGTAGTTCGCCCAATATTGGCCCAGCGCGTCCACGGTCGCATTCCAGTTCCAGAAGAACTGCGCATGAAATCCCAGAAAGCTCTCCGTCGAGCGAAACGTGTAGCCGGTGCGGTTCTGCGAGTACAGCAGCGTATCGTTTCCGAAACGGCTGACGAAGATGCCGTCGTCGTTGGTTTCCGCGAACAAGCCCGTGCTTGCCGCGCGCCAGCAAGTTGCCGAAGCCTTTGGCGTATGAGACACCCCCGCGATAATCGGGCACGACTCGACCTGGATCCGAGACGCTCGGCGAGTAGCGCAGCGATTCGCCGGCTTCGAACCAGCCTGTAGCTCCGTGCCACGTTTGAGTCGCCATGCCGACGCCAGAATCACGCTTCGCTCCGACAAATACTGCGGACCGAGGTTCGCGACGTTCACCGCGCCCTCTGAGTCGCCGATGAATCGAGCGGAAACGTACGGATGCACAAACCAGTGCGGCAAGCGCAGCTCGGTTTTGATCTGCGAGTACGCGAACAGATCGTGCCAGCGAGTGGAGAACGTCGGAAATACCCAGAACGTGGTGCGGAATCGCTGAAACTCAGGCTCAAGATTCTTGTAGGCATGCGACGCCTCCGCCGCAATCTTCGCATCCGGACTGCGCCGCGCCAGATCGAACCAGCGCACCGCCTCCGAATCGTCTTTGAGATTGTTATACGTCCAGCCCAGCTTCAACATCACTTCGAAATCGAGCGGATCCTGCTCATGCGCGATCAGCAGATATTTCAGCGCGTCCTTGAGATAGCCTTGTTCCAGACTCTTCCAGGCGAGCTCGCGGGCCTCGACGGGAGCGCTGGCTCGCGTTTCGGCTGGCCGCCGGGCCAGCGCCTGAGGCATATTGAGCGCCGCACGCACGCGATCCGCCAGCTCCTGGTCCTCGCCCGCCAAGGTTTTTTCGAGCAGCGGCAACGCGTCGTCCGATCCCCTTCGCTTAATCGCAGCAATCCGAGCTGCGTCACCGAAGCCAGATCGTCCGGCGCGCGTTCCACCACCGCTGCAAACTCCTTTGCCGCTTCCGCGCGATTCTTCATTTCCAGATGCAGATACGCGAGCTCCCGCCGAAGCTCGACGTTCGATGGGATCGAGTTCCAGCGCCTTCTGAAACTCGTAAACATACGGATAGCGCGCCGGCAACAGTTCGCGAGCCTGTTCGGCGACCATCGCGCTCAGCCCCGCGCGACGCCGCGAGCAATGCCGCCATCGCTTCTTCATTCCGTCCTAGCGCCTTCCACACGCGACCCAGATCGAGCAGCAGACCCCGCCGGTCCGGCCGCAGTCGCCACGCTTTTTCGTAATGGTCCGCCGGCAATCGAAAGTTCGTCGCGCTGTTCGGCGAGCCTCGCCAACTCCTCGTGCGCGCTGAAATTGCCGGGATCGAGCGTTACAGCCGTGGTCCATCGCTCGATCCCTTCGCGCAGCGGTCGATCGATATTCTCAAAGGCCTGCGCCGCCGTCGCATTGCCCGTTTGGCGGTACCGGTCGAAGATACGCCGCGCGGTCGCCGCTTGCTTGGTCTCATAGCACAGAAACGCGTATTCGAGCGCGACATGCTCATCCCCCGGATCCAGCCGCATCGCTTCGGCGAACTGATCCCGCGCGGCTTCCGTCTCCCCTGTTTTCAGCAGAGTGTAAGCCAGATCTTTGCGAATAGAAGCACGATCGGACGCCAGCACGATGGCCTGCTGAAACCCCGCAATCGCGCGATCGTAGTCCTTCGCGCGCAGCGCTTCGTATGCTTTATCGAGCAGAGCGTACGCCGGGTCCACCGTCTGTCCGAAAACGGCTGCGCAGATCGCCAAAAGCAGGATTATTCTGGGCACACTCGATACCCGTACTGGGATATTCATGTAGTGGTTAGAGGCCCGCTTTTTTCTCTCCGCTACAATAAGGATACTCGTGCCCGGGTGGCGAAATCGGCAGACGCAAAGGACTTAAAATCCCATACGCAAACTTCCGCAGGTTTTCGGACAAGTCCATCATTGTCCGCTATTTGCCTGATTAATAGGCACGTTATCCGCAAAGTGCCGTCCATACCTGACCACTGCTAACCACTCGAAACTTAGAGGCACCCCCCACAAAAGCCACCACACCCACCACAGCAAGAACGCCGCTTTGACGCCTTGGGCGCGCGCCGTGGCGTCGACGCTGGTGGGGTCAGTAGACTACCTCCGAAGGCTGGCCGGCTTTACCTGCGTTGCGGACTGAGCGACGGCCTACGGGGTTTTCGACAATCCGCCGATGGTTTCGGTCATGCGCGTGGTTTTGGCGGTTCCGACTTTGATCCTGCTCGCGGCTTCGTCGAGCCGCCCTTTCGAAATTCGGATGGTGGAGTACGACGTAGACGGAACGGCGAAGTACGCGAATCTCACCTTCACCAATGCCAGCGGCTCGACCGAACAGAAGCAGGTGAAGTTTCCTTATCACGATTCGTTCCCCGCCGCGGTGGGAATACTCGCCTACCTCGAAGCGCAAAAAGCGAAAGTGACCGCGAGCGATAGCTCAGACATCATGGAGCGGGAGAAAATCCTTGCGGACGGCAAGACCGGAACCGTTCACGTGGTGATCCATGTCAACTCCCAAGTGCGCGGCGAGGCTACATCGGACGCGCCGTTCGGCATCGCCAAAGCCAGCGCCAAGGTCGAGTGACATCTCGCCATGGCCAAAGTAGGGCGCAACGATCCCTGCACGTGTGGGAGCGAAAAGAAATTCAAAAAGTGCTGTGGCGCGCCTGATGGTCCGCGGACGATTCGTCCATCGTGGAATCCGCGAACGTTGCTCAGCAGTAAGCCGGTCGCGCTCGCGTTGTTCGATCAGATGGCGAGCTTTTACGGCGACAAATTCAAAATTGTTGAGCAAGATCGGGGCATTGCTGGGAGTACTTACGAAATCAGCAGGCACCTCACTCCTGAGCGCGAGGTTGCACTCGACGAAGTGCGCATTAAACTTCAAATGCGGTCGCATCGTCGCGCAGCAGCGCTAGTGCACGAATTGCTACACCTGAAGCTTTACAGCGCGGGCTACCCGCTTGTGTTGGGTTGGGAGCCGGACGAGGTGTGGAGCGCACGCGCCTTAGGAGATCCATCGTTGAGCCTCGGCAAAATGGCTGGGCATCTGTTCAACGTCGTTCACCACGAGACATTTCTTCCCGAGTTTCTTTCGCTCGGATTGCCCTTAGGTGAATTTGTTGGTGAGCGAACAACGGATGATATTGGCGAAGCGGCGAAGAGCGGTGCGTGTCAACAAAAATGAGACACGGGGCGTGAAAGTTTAAGGAGTTTTCTCCTCCGGAGGGGCCGGTTGATCCAGACGCGGTAGGGAGAGAAGGTGGTCTGGGAGGCTGGCGGACGAAGCGCTCAGGGTGAGCCTGAAAGGCGGTGTCCAAGACGGCTTGCCGGTGGACCAGGAGGTCGGCGGCCTTCCCCAGATGAACCACGGCGGGGGTCATCAAACCCAAGCCGGAATGGTGGTGCTCGTAGTTGTACCAGCGGAAGAAGGGCTGGCAGAAACCACGGGCGTCTTCGATGGAGCCGAAGCGGTCCGGGAAGCCAGGGCGGTATTTCAAGGTGCGGAACTGGCTTTCCGAATACGGATTGTCGTCGGAGACGTGGGGGCGGGAATGCGTTTTGGTGACGCCGAGATCCGCCAACAGCAAGGCCACCGGCTTGGACTTCATCGAAGAACCGCGATCGGCGTGAACCGTGAGCTGGCCGGGCGGGATATTCTGCGCGCGGCAGCTGTGTTCGATGAGCCGCTTAGCCAGCTCGGCGCTTTCGCGGTGGGCGATCATCCAGCCGACGACATAGCGGCTAAAGACATCCAGGATGACGTAGAGATGATAGTAGGTCCACTTCACCGGGCCGCGCAGCTTGGTGATGTCCCAGCTCCACAGCTGATTGGGTGCGGTGGCCAGCAGTTCCGGCTTCTGATACGGCGGATGCGTGAGTTGATCCCGGCGTTCGCGGCTTTCGCCATGCGTTTCCAGCAAGCGGTACATAGTGCGGATGGAGCAATGAAACCGGCCCTCATCGAGCAGGGCCGCATAGACCTGCGCCGGCGAGCAATCCTGAAAACGCTCCTCATGAAGGCACGTCAGCACCGCGGATTGTTCGCGGTCGGAGAGCGCTCGTGGGGAATGCCGCCGCCTTTTCTGGAATACAGAAACAGCAGGAGAGAGACGGCGTCTGCGACGCCGGTACCAGGTGGCGCGTGGAACCGACAACGCTTGGCACGCCTGCTTCACTCCCACTAACGGACGAAGTTGATCCAGGGCCGTCATGATCACTTCTCCGCGCCGGGGATCTCTGGAATCGGACGACCCAACAGCTTGGCCACTTTTTTTTGAACGTCGATGACGATGTGGGCTTTCTCCAGTTCCTCTTGTAGACGCTGATTCTGACGGCGCAGCTTTTCGTTTTCGCCGGCCAGCGGATTGCGCCGCGGCTGCGGACCCCGTTTCTGCGAGAAAGCTTTGTGCACAGCGGCATCGCGTTCCTTCCGCCAGCCGTGCAACGTCGAGGAATAGATCCCCTCCCGCCGCAGCACGGCGCCGATGCCGCCGTGCCCGGCGGCACGATCCACTTCTTCCAGAATCCGCTTCTTGTCTTCCGCGCTGAACTTGCGCCGCTGGGCCTTCTCCGGCACCTCCGGATCAGGCGAACTGGTTACAAAAGGAACCGCAATCTTGGCTTCGGTCACGATGATTCTCCTGGCCGCCCTGCTCTGTAATTATGGCCGCGGATTCTGTCTCATCGATGTTGGCACGGAGGGGAGCGCGCGATCTATGCTACTTTCGCAGGCTCCGTTCGTTCGGGGCCTCTGGAATCTGTACTACTTGACAGAGCTCATCTCTGACCACCTTGAGTCGTCCAACATTCGAGCACAGATGGTCCTGGAACATGGCCGCGAATTTCTTCCGACCCTTGATGCCGATGCGTCAGTCATGCGGGATTGGTTTCAAGCGGGAAGATTCAAGTCGTCGCAGCGCTACGCGTCCGAAGTCCACGCGCTATTTACGCAGATCGGAGTGCCGCGGGCGGCTTTCGGAGTGATTCGCCGGGAGTCAACCGGCGAACTTCGAGTCTTGACTGGGGCGGATCTTCCATACTGATCAGCTCCTTGCTCGGGGCGTTTTGCCGAGCATCGGTGCTTGATGAGCCAGCCACGAATCCGCCGCCGATAGTAATCGAACCGACCGAACATCGAGGTTCCCAGATGACATCATTTGGAAGGCTCATAGTTCTTCAACTGTCTTTGCTTAGCGCCAATCGTCAACACACATCATGGACGTTGGGTAGTATACCCGAAAACCGCGCTTGAGCCACGCACGTAGGCCCTTCACGGCTTGTCAATCACAGCCAAAATCTTGTAGTTTTCAGACTGAAACTTTTTTCCATCGATGCTAACGGGCCACTTCAGCTTCGCGCTGCTCCCATCAAAATCCGCTTCGATTTTATTCACGAGTGGGATTCGGCAGCTACGACGTTGCTGGTTCATTCTGCTGAAATCTGTCAAATTGACCTTGCTCTCGCAGTTTACGACCGCGATCCGACCATCTGGCAATTGTAGGGCGAGAGTCGCACCGGCCACGTCGTATGACATCACGCGCGGAGGAGTGCTCGAAGTAGTGGATGCCGCTGAACCGGAACAATTTGCGCTGTTCTCCGCGCCGAGGCAACCAACATTCGCTGTCGAACTTGTGCTGGAGGAGCCGGGCACAACGTACGAATACCGAGATCCCATATCCCGTCGATCGATGATCGTCACATCCATCTTCTGGCCGGCGTGAACTGACGCGGCGAGGATCACGGTTGACGCACATTGCAGAATTGTTCTCGTCACTAGTTTGCTCCGATCTTACTTCGGTTTGCGAGTGTAGGCTCTCACTTTTTTGCCTGCTTTCGTCGTGTACTTCGACACGGCCTGTCGCTTCTTGGGTTTCTTCGTCGCCCGGCCGGCTGCGGCTCCGAACAGTAGCGGTAACAGATGGATAGGCATACACCGGAGATCGGCAGACCGATCGGCATTCTTTATCAGGAGAAATTAAAGCTATTTTTCACAAAGTCCGATCCTTTTGCCCATGAAGGGCAAACATGTGCTTCTCGGCATCGTTCTGTTGATTGGGCTTTTATACTCGGTCGCCTTGTGGCGCTGGCTAACCGCGACGCCGGAGCAGCGTGCGGCGTACAACGCAGCCTTAGCGCGAAGTCGCGAAGAAGCCAAGGCAACCAATCACCCAGCGGAAGCGATGACGATGTGCGAACAGTGGATTGAACGTAGGCTGAAGGCTCCGTCGACAGCGAAGTTTAGCCACGTTTGGGATACAAGCATCAGCGGCAGCAACGACGGCCCATACCGGATTGACGGCTTTGTTGACGCTCAGAACGGCTTCGGCGCCATGATCCGGACGCAGTACTCTTGCGCGACACAACGCCTGCCAGACGGCCGCTGGAAATTGCTCGACCTCAACATGAATTGAGCCGCCAGTTCGGCATTCGACCAAGGATCAGCTCCCAGGGGCCGCATAGTTGCCGAACAGCGGGTCCGCCGTCGAGTCGCAGTGAATGATCGTGGATTGTAAGCGAAATTGAACCCTTCGTACTATTTGAGAGCGTTCGGAAAACCTGTACGATAATTCAGGATCGAACGATGAAAACCGCCCTTTACGCAAGAGTCAGCACGACGGATCAGAACTGCGAAGTCCAACTTCGCGAGCTACGCGAGTATGTTGCGCGCCGCGGATGGGATGCTGCGATCGAGTTTGTCGACGCGGGCTTCTCAGGCGCGAAGGCGAGCCTGCCGGCGCTCGATCGGCTGATGGGCGCCGCCAGTAAGCGGGAGTTCGATTGCGTGCTCGTTTGGAAAATCGACCGCTTCGGCCGGTCGGTGCTCCACTTGAGTCAGCAGCTCGCGGCCCTGTCCAGCTACGGCGTTCGGTTCATGGCCGTGAGCCAGAACATCGACACGGACCTGGCGAACCCGTCCAGCCGTCTGTTGCTAACGATTCTCGCCGGCGTCGCTGAGTTCGAGAGAGAGATCATCAAAGAGCGCACCCTGTCCGGCGTCCGGGCCGCCAAAGCGAACGGGAAAGTGCTCGGCAGGCCGAAGCGGGTCTTTCGCCGCGACGAGGTCATCCGGCTTCGCGACCGAGAGGGTCTTAGCTGGCGGGCGATCGCCGCGCAGCTCAATCTTCCAGTTTCGACTGTGGTCGATGCGTACAAGTGTACGGAAATCGTCCCTCGAAAAGGACCCGCCGCGGACGCGAAAACAAAGCCGCGTTCCGAGGCCGCGTAGCCCTACGGAAATCGATGGGTTTCCGCACGCCTAGGATCGCGGCGAAAAGCCGCCAAAGGCGGCCGAGAACAACCTTAGCGCCCAGTGGTTAGGATCGTGGTTACCACCGGTGTGGTTGTGATTCCGCCATTGTGCGCGAACGAAAGTGCATACGTGTTCGGGCCTTGAGGCGCTTTCGAATCCTGGTGCGTGTGGGCCGGAACGTCGACCTTGATGTCAGGTGTCGCTTCGCTGGCACAGGTCGCTGCGAGGAAGAGATAGATGCCGGGTCTCAAGTTCATTGATTGGTCGTCCCCTGCCTCAAGTGTAGGCGATTTCCGCCGCGAGCTTCGGCGCGATAACCCCCACGCGCCCGTATGTCGGATGTGTTGAATGTCGAGCGACTTCGAAAAAATCCCTGGCCGCCAGACTCAAAATCTGCTGATTCTAACCCTCGCCTGGTCTCTCAAATCGTTCAACTGCCGCAACTCGGCTGCCTGCTCGGCTTGATACTCGCGCCCGTGGAAAATCAGGTCTGCATACCAGACCGCGATGGCGAGAGCCAACACCAGGTCGTCGTGGACGCCTTCGCGCCAGGCCGAGTACGTATCGCTGCCAGCCTCGGTGATTGACGCCTTGAAATTTAGCAGCTCCTGCGTCAAGAGTTCCGCATGCGGCAGTCCTTTGGCGATTTTTAAAACGCCGTTCTGTAGAGCGACGGACAGGCCACCCACCAGGTCACGCTTCGGAACGCGGAATTGATTCGGCCGATCGCCATAGCAGACCGCGTTGCCGCCCGTAATCGTGATTTCCGCGGGCTTCAGCCGCGCCAGCATCTCGACTACGGCGCTGCCTACGCCTGTGGCGTCTACCGCGAAGTAGCGCGGCGCCGGCGTCCGTCTGAGACGGTCTTCGACCTCACGGGCTACGTCCTGGTATTTCGTTCCAAGCTGGAAGCGCTCGATGTGACGCACCGCGAGCTCGGCGAACGGCAGGACTTCCTCCGAGGCCTTGCCGCGCTTCGTGCCGGTCGCTTCTGTGATAACGAGCGCGCTGTAGTCTCGTGCCTGCCCTAGGTCGAGTCCTGCGACGAAAATTGACATAGTCTCCCTCAGCTCACCAGTAACGGCTTGATTTCGCTGCTGATCGCGGACGGCGCGTTGAATAGCGGTGTGACGCTGTCCGTCACCGCGCCGACGACATCCTCGTATCGGAAAACCGCGCCTTCCGAATCCGCGAAATGACAGAAGTACTCTTGCAGAAACCAGCTCTCCGGCATAGAGCGCCGTTCGTTTTCAAGAAACGCTGCTGGGATGCGTGGACACATATCGGCCGTGATCTTCACCCGCGCCCAGCCTTCGCCCTCCATCCACTCTTTGTGGAAAAATCCGCGCTTCCCGAATGGCGTCGACAAGACGACGATCCGCCCGCCGGATACCGCGAGCATGGGCCGAATCGCGCGATACAATGAGTCCTCTACCCGGCTCGCCTCGTCTACGACAAGCAAACCAACTTTCGAGAATCCGCGCACGGTTCCCTCTTTACCGGGCAACGCCAGGATGCGCGAGCCGTTTGGAAGTTGCACTCGAAGGCTCGATTCTTGGTCTGGAGCAACGCTGCCGAGACCGAGTCTGTGGTAGAGCTGCATGATTGTGCGAAAGCTCTCCGCGCTCTGTCGCAGCGATGGACTCAATACCAGAATGAGTGCGGGCGCGTTGGATATCGCCTCATCGAGCACGATAGCTGCCGTCGTCTGACTCTTCCCCGCCTGGCGCGAGCAGTTGAGCAATACCTGCGGCGCGCGCTCGCGCAGAACATTCGCCTGCCAAGGATCCGGCGTCATGCCAGCGCGGCTGAAGATCAGTGCGGGATCGAGCGCCAGCGCCACGGATACCGCGTTCATTGGACCTTCGACGACTCCTGTTGAATAGCGTGCAACCGCTGGGCGATCCGGTAACGCACCTCGGGCGCGTCCTTCAGCTCTTCGTTGAGAATCGAGAGCAGCACGCGGGTTTCCAGATTTTCGGCGCTCGAGTTCGCACTGCCGTCCGGGTTCCCGATGCCGATCTGGTCACGCTGGCGGCAATACTGCTTACCGAGCCACACCGCCATGGTCGGGTTGCCGTCCTGCAAAAGTTTGAACTGCTCGCGCCGAATGCTCATTCGACCCTTGGCCCAGCCTTCCTCAATCGCTTCTTTCAGTTCGGGGTCGGCGTTCACCCGGTCGATGAACTGGCGTTTTTTGATGCCGAAGACGGCGGCGATCTCCTCGTAGGTGCATTGCATCCCCGCCAGTACGACAAGCTGGTCCATCTTGATTTCGACGGGCTTCGGCCCACGCTTTTTATGCGGTGCAGTATTCTCAGCCGTTTTCTTAGTCATCCGGGAAACACACTCCATCCTGATTGTGCGCCAGCTTGCCGGTCAGATTCTGCCAACGCTTGACCGCGATGTCGCAACACTTCGGATCGACGTCGATGGAGATACAGCGCCGCTCGGTCAGTTCGCAGGCGATCAGCGTCGTTCCGCTGCCGACGAACGGATCGTACACGCAAGCGCCCGACTTGGTGTGATTGAGAATCGGGCGCCGCATGAGCTCCACCGGCTTCTGTGCGCCGTGGCCGACGCGCTCTTCGTCACGATTCCCGGTCGGGTTGAGATTCTGGACGTCCCACACCGTAGACTGCCTGCGGTCACCACACCAGTTTGCCTTCGCGCCCTTTCTGACGGCATACCAGCATGCTTCGTGTTGCCAATGGTAGTGTCCCTGGCCGAAAAGCGGCTGCTGTTTCCGCCAGATAATGACGCCGCGAACCTCAAACCCAGCATCCGCTACGCTTTGGCCGGCTTCGACGCTCTTCAGCGATGCGTGCCATACATACATGACCGAACCCGGAAAGAGCCGATACGCGTCGGCCCAGTCTACCCGGTCGTCGTTTACGACCTTGCCGCGCTGGATAACGGCCGCTGTTGAAAATCCGCCCTTGCCGTCACGCCACGTCGGGTCGTACAAAACGCCATAGGGCGGGTCGGTAATCATCAGAAACGGCTTCGCTTCGCCACAAACGCGCGACACGGCATCCGGGTCAGTTGCATCCCCACATAGCAGCCGGTGATTCCCGAGCATCCACAGGTCACCCGGTTGTGTGAACGGCGTATCCGGCACTGGCGGCGCGTCGTCCTCGCCTGCGATCGCCGGGCGTAGGATGGCGTCGATTTCGCGGCTGGAGAATCCGGTAAAGCTCAGGTCGAGGTCGAGCTTCTTGAGCTCCAGCATTTCCAGATTGAGAACGCCCGGCTCCCAGGTCGCTTCCTCGTGACTCCTGTTATCCATCAGCCGGTATGCCCGGATCTGCGCCGCGGTCAATTTGTCGGCGACGTGAATCGGGGCCTCGGTCCAACCGAGCTGCAGCGCGGCGAGCCGGCGAACGTGGCCCACGATGATAACGCCCTTGGTGTCCACTACGATGGGCTGCTGCCATCCAAACTCTTTGAGTGAGCGCGCGACCGCATCGATGGCGGATTGTGGAATCTTGCGGGCGTTCTTTTCGTAGGGGAAGATTTCGGACAACGGTCGGATCAGGATGTTCAATTTACCTGCTCCCGCGGCTTCGTGGTCTTTTTCGTGGTCATTCGTTCCCGTCGATTATGAGGCAAGTGGCTCGGACGCGGACGGCGCCGCCTTCTCCTCGGCCGGCGGCTGCTTGTAATTTCCCGTATCGGGTTCTGCGCTCTGACGCGACAATTCACGCTTCAGTCTGCGTATCGTGTGTTCCAGTTGCTCCTCCGAGTACTTTTCGACGGCGTCTGCGATCGGGTTCCTGAAGAAGCGAAAGGACACGATTGGGGGCGCCCCGGCGTTGCTCATGTGCCGCAACCGTCCGAGGGCGACGCCGCCGCGGATCTGCTCGATTGTGACCCCAGCCGAAACGAACTTCCTCAGTTCTCTCAGGTTCGCGGCGTTCTTCCGCACTCCGGCGAGTTCGAGAACTTCTTCCTCCATAGGGGCGCAAGCAGCATCATCGCGCTGATGATGTTGAACGTTTTCGTGAACGTTTTGATGTACGTTTTCCTGAACGTTTTCTTCCGATATAGGGGAACCGCAATTCTGCGGAGTCGGCGCCGCAGAATTGCGGTATCGAAACTGCGGATCTGCGGAGTCACCGCCGCAAGATTGCGGCTCTAGAGTTTCGTGTTGATTCCGCAACTCTGCGGAGTCAGAGGCGGGTTTCTCGGGAGGGTTTTTCAGAACCGGATGCGGGAGAAAGATGAACTCCTCCGGTTGGCGACCCCGTCGCACCCGTTGTAGAAAACCGTGATCAATGAGCTCGTTCAGCCATCGCCCGATAGTATCGGTCGATGCGCCCGTTTCTTTGACCAGCATTTTCATACCCGGACAGCAAAAATTAACTGCCTTCGGGCGTCCCAGGTGGAAGGCGAGCAGAGCGTAGAACACTTTCGCGCCCCATGACAGGCTCTTGCACGTCGCTGTAGCGCCGTCGTAGTTGACCAGCGCGAGCGGAATGCGAATCGCGTGCAGGCCGTAAGGATTGAAATTCTCAGCCATCCGCACCGCCGATCACGCCTACGTCGCTCCCCAGGTGATCGACGGGCGTCCGGTGACCGTGCAAACCCTGACAGGACCGTGCTTTACCGTGCCGTCGTTTTCGGCATCTGGCAGCCGGCGGGCGGCTGCGTGGCGTTCGATTCCAAACTCGCGCGCGATTTCCGCGCTGGTCATCATGACGCTCTGAGACCGGAGCCAGGCTACCAGCTCGCGCTTGTGACGGCCGCGGACGCCTGAAATGGTCACGTCCTGGAAGGCGAGCCTCGATGTGGCCGCCGGATTCCTTTTCGTCGTGAACAAGCCCAACTGTGGGGAAGCTGGGGTATCATCGCTGCGGTGATTGTCTTCGAACCCGGCCCGTGACTTGACCCACGGGTCCGGCTCTTTTGAGGGACTCACGCTGCGGGTCTCCGATTCCGCTCGGCGAACTCCTGCAGATCCGAGAGGGAAAATCTCAGCAGACGTCCGATCTTGTGAACCGCGGGACCACGCCGTTGCTTCAGCATCGAGCGCAAGCCTTCCTCGGTCATTCCCAGGTAGCGCGCTCCATCTCGAAGCGTGAGGCGTGGTGCGGTAGCGGTCAGCGCAGCATCTTGGAGGGTTGCATCTGAATAAGTCTCAATTGCCATGGCAGAATTATGCAGCCATGGCCGAAGTTGGTAAAGTCCGAGCCGGTCCGAGCTAGTCCGATCGCTCAGACCTAAAGCTTGGTCTGAGCGCCAGATCGAGTCCGAGCGATCAGACCAAGCTTAACGGCTTCTTTTTCAATGGCCGCCTCGATCTCTTCATCTCTTCCGCCCTTATCTGTAGCCCGCTTGGGTCCGCCCTCACGGTAGCGCTTCTGCCAATCGAGCCCCGTCGAACCGCCAAAACCTTGGTCCTCGAACCATCTCTTCTTGGTGGTGTCTTTCCGTTTTTCAAGCACACTTTCCAGCAGATCCACATGGTTAACTGGCGCTACTGGTGATTGGACTGCTGCCGGTTCCGGCTCCGAAACTGTTTCAGCGGCGCACGCCTGCTCGCCGTTTCGTTCAGGGGAATTGGTCACGATCGAGACGGCACCGGAGCCGGGCCGTTGCCTGTGAACACCACCACGTCGGAAGTATCGCCGAATACGTTGGACCAGTGAAGCGTGGCTCTTCCAGGCTGCCTCCACCAATTCAAGGCGGCATAGTTCGGCTTCCTGAAGATCGATTCGCGCGATCCGTTTGCCTTTGTGGGCGGGGTCCTCACCGTCGTACTCGACCTGCAGATCCACACCGACTCGCTGCTGAATTTTCGGCAGAAATTCGACGAAAGTCTGGGTGTCAGGTTCGCGCTCAAACACGAGCTCGGCATACCCGTCGAACAGTAGGCGCGTTGCATCCCGCCGTCCCCGATCGTATTCGTCCCCTGCTGGCGGGGTGATGTGCCGGTCGTAAGCCTCCCAATCCCGCACGGCACTCTGGCGGGCAATGTGGATACACCGCTCCGCTTCGGCAAGTTTCGTCTTCGCGCGAGGGTCGTTGAAAATTTCGGAAAGGTCCATCGCTCCCTGCTGCGTCCCCGAGTTGGTATTTGGCCGCCAGCGGGTCAGGGGTGCCCGCTTGTCGCCCTGCAGGAGCTAGGCGGCTTTCGTCATCCTACAACACGTCGCACTGTGAATGTTTGGTCCGTTAATCGTCGCCCGCCTGCCGCGCTATACTTCTTCGTTTCGGAACGGAGACGGGGAGCGGCATTTAGGTGCAACTGTGTCACAGAGGCGGCTTAAGAAATCAAAACGATTGAAACGAACGCGTCCGCTAGTTGGCGAGTCGAACTCCAAAACAAACGAAGGCTCGACGGAACGCAGCAAATTGCGGGTTCAAGCCGGATTCCCCCACTTTTGGCAGACCTCGTATGACGCCTACCCGCAGTTTTTTTCAGCGGCCGTCAACCTGATGAAGACCGCGAACCAGTTCCTTGACGAACCAGTGAAAGGTAGGCTTTGTCGCGTTCTCCGTTTTATGCTCGGCGCCGTGAGCAACTCGTTGGGGGCGGTTATGACCCCGGCGCTGAATGGATACGGTCACGACGCCGTGCGGATCGCGCGCAGCATGTTCGAGACGGCCGTAAACGCCGAGTACATCAGGCGAGATCCGTGCGAGCTAAACGACTTTCTAGATTTTCATTGGATCCGGCTCCGACAGACAGTCGACTATTACAGGCAGTACGCGCCAACAGAGGTGACGGCAGCATCAAAGGACCGAATCGACGAGATCGATTCCGAATATTCGAAGGTGAAGGACCGCTTCACCGACGGCCGCAAGAAGCCGCGCGGGTCATGGTGCAAACGAAACTTGCGACAACGATGCGAGGCGATTGAAGTAGCAGAGCTCTACCCGATGTTTTATCAACACGCTTCAGACTTCGAGCACGGGAACGTTCGGTCCCTGGCTCAACAGTCAACAGAGACGTTGGGAATCGGATCAGCCCCTTCTCTAAAATCACTCGACGTGGCCTTAAAGTGTGCGCACTTGTCCGCGGTTTACATGCTCGGTGCATTTCACGCAGCGGCACAGCTTGAACGCAACGTCGCTCTAAACGAGGCTTTCGAGGCTGTCAAGAGCGACTGTGACCGGACATGGAAAGACGCGAAAGGCTGAGGATGGCCATCTACAAGCGGGGCGGTGTTTATTGGTTCGAGTTCAGCTTCAAGGGGCGCCGCATCCGCGAGTCCACCAAGCAGGGAAACCAAAACGTCGCGAAGACCATTGAGTCCGCGCGCCGCACGCAGCTCGCGAAGGGCGAAGTCGGGATTGTTGACCGGCCGCCGGCGCCCACCGTGCGCGAGTTCGCGCCGCTGTTTCTGAAACAGATCAGGATGGACTGCGCGAGCAAGCCCGCGACGATCAGCTTCTATGAATCGAAGGTGACCAGGCTGCTCGCGGGGAAGCTCGCGGAAGTCACGCTCGATAGGATCGAGGAGGAAGCGATTGAAGCGTACAAGCGTGCGCGGACCGAGAGCCTATCGAATCGGAAAACGCGACTGTCGCCGGCGTCGGTCAATCGCGAGCTGGCGACGCTTCGAAGACTTCTGAGAATGGCGCACGCCTGGAAGATCATCGGGCGCGTTCCGGTGATCAAACTACTCCGCGGCGAAATTTCGCGCGAGTTCGTTCTGAGCCGTGAGATGGAGCCGAAATACTTGAAGGCGCTACCGGCGTCGATGCGCGACCTGGCCGCGGTGCTGATCGACACCGGACTCAGGGTCGGGGAAGCTCTGAAGTTGGAATGGTCGGCCGTCGTTCTGAGGGAAAACCCCGGATACCTGCGCGTCCGGCCGATCCACAGCAAGAACAGCCGCCCGCGGACGGTTCCCCTCACCGATCGCGTGCGGAAGATCCTCGAAGCCAACCGCGAAAAGTCGGGCCTGGTGTTTCGCAATCCAGACGGTGAGCCGCTGTATCATACCTGGCTGAATCAACAACACGCCGCGGTCCGGGAAGCGCTCGGCCTGCCTGCTGATTTCGTTCTGCACTCCCTCCGCCACACGTTCGGAACCCGCCTGGGCGAGACAGGCGCCGATGCGTTTACGATAATGAAATTGATGGGGCATTCGAGCGTCGCGGTTTCTCAGAAGTACGTACATCCGTCGACCGAGACGATGAAGACCGCGATCGCGAGAATGGATGCGGGGCCGAGCGTCCCCACAAATTCCCCCACAGTTCTAAGAGTTGTGAAACGAAAACGCGCTAAGTAGCTTATATTTAAACGTGCCCGGGTGGCGAAACTGGCAGACGCAAAGGACTTAAAATCCTTTTTCCGGCAACGGGAGTGCGGGTTCAAGTCCCGCCCCGGGCACCACAAATTACTGCTTGGGAAATAGCGTCGGAAGCCGCTTGCTCATGGCTCGATCTTCTCAAGTCGTACTCGAGATAAAAGACGCCAGCGATTGCCCCGCCACAGAAAATAGTGCGTGTAGTTGGTCCACCCCTTGGCTGGGTCGGGACAGGCTTTTACGATCATTAGTTCACTGTTCTGACGAAATTCGGTCTCAGAGTGGAGCGGCAGGGCATGGTGAGGATCGTCAATAAAAGGAAAGATGATAGACGGCAACAACAGTCGTTGATCCTCGGGATTGTTCTCAGAGAGTGGCGGGTAATAAATCTGTCCGGTTCTTGCATCCACCACCGCCATCATCTCGCAGGGCGAACCACAAGCCCACGTGATGACGATATAGTGGCCAGCGAAATTTGGACCCGGCTGCTCGCGCCCCTCTCGAAGAACACCTGCCCCTTTGCTGACTCCCTCCCGAATGCGGGTCCGGAAGGTTCGTTCTTCAGTAGTAACCAGTCGAGGATTTGCAGGTGTGCCGGTGAAAATCTCTGCTGCCGGATAGTCCTCAAATCGTGGAGCGGGTCCGGTCTGTGCCATGGCGGCATTTGCGCAAGCGATAATTGCCAAAAACGACTTGGCGACGGAATGTGTCTCGCCGGCACCTGTCATGCCAATAATTTTGACAGAATTCTTCCAGCGACTTCTTTTCCACGCTCGCCGACTTCTCCGATCGGTCCTACGCAGCTCGGGCATCCCGATTGGCATCTGCACGACGCGAGCAGACTTGCCGCGCCCTCTATCAACCGACGCCGCAACCCGTACAATGCCGCGCTCTGTCCGATCCCGCCGGGATAGTTGTCATACAGGTACAGATTCGGCTCGAAACTCTTCAATCCTCCCGCGACCGCTTCCGTGATCGAAACTCCCAAATCGTGCGGGTCGCACATCACCAGCAGCGACCCGACGGTTTTCAACAGCGACCCCAACCCCACCAAGCCGTTCTGCTTTTCGGTAGGCGTCAAGTCCGCGAATTGCGCTAGAAATGCTTCGGGGAAATGCAGCCAAAAGGCGGTCGTATGCATCTCCTGCTCCGGCATGAACAGATTCCCGGCGCCGACGTTTTCCATCGTATAAAATTTGATCTTCTTGAACCCCACCACTTGACGATTAAGACGGACGTCTCCATGAGCGGCGCACCCGCCTGCGACAGCGGTCGAATCGAACGCCTCCAACTCTTTTACCTGCGTATAGTCGATCGCCTGTGTGAAATAATCCGAATCGACCGCTCGCACGTAGGCCTTGCGGCCTTCGTAATCGAATCGCTCCACTTGAAACTGCCGCGCCTCGTGCAGATAAATCGCCTTTTCGTGCAGCGTGGTCAAGGCCGCAGGGAAAGATACTTCTGCGATCACCCGATGGTCACCGGTAATATCCACCACCACGAAGTTGTCGCTGGAGACGGCACGCAGGTTGACGGCGTCGGCCGGGTACGTGTCTGAAGTCCAGTGCCAAAGATCGCCGGATCGATTCAGAAACTTCAAGTCGGCCAGAAACCGGCACAACTCGGCCGTGGGATGCGAGCCGAATTTCTCATCGTCCTTAATTGGCAATTCGAACGCCGCGCACTTTAAATGATTGAGCAGTATTTCCAGATTATCCGGATTAATGTGTGCGTGTTCCGGTGGACGATCAAAGAAATACTGAGGATTCTCGATAATATACTGGTCGAGCGGCGCGCTGGACGCCACCAGCACCGCCAGCGCCGTCGATTGCCGCCTTCCCGCGCGGCCCGCCCGTTGCCACGTCGACGCGATCGTCCCCGGATAACCCGCCATCACCACCGCGTCCAGAGACCCGATATCGATTCCCAGTTCTAATGCGTTCGTCGCGACCACAGCGCGAATTTCGCCTTCGCGCAGCTTGTGCTCTATCTCGCGGCGCTCCTTCGGCAGGTATCCTCCGCGATACCCGCGAACCCCTGCAAAATCGTCTTTCAGATAAGTGAGCAGCACCTCCGTGGTCAGGCGGCTGTTGGCGAATACCAGGGTTTGCTGTCCTCGTTCCAGCAGTTCGTGCGCGATGCGCCGCGTCTCATTCAGATAACTCCGGCGGATGCCCAGCGCCCGGTTCACTACCGGAGGGTTGTAAAACACCACGTATTTCTCACCCGACGGCGCGCCGTTCTGATCCACCAGTTCGAACGGCTGATCCGTAAGCGCTTCGGCCAGTTCCTTGGGATTCGCGATGGTGGCCGAGCAGCAGATGAACTGGGGCGACGACCCGTAAAATTCACAAATCCGTTTCAGCCGCCGCAGAATATTCGCCAAATGGCTTCCGTAAACTCCGCGATAATAATGTAGTTCGTCAATGACTACATAGCGTAAATTCTCAAAAGCCTTGGCCCATTTAGTGTGGTGCGGCAGTATTCCCGCGTGCAGCATGTCTGGATTCGTGAAGATCACGCTGGCCCGCTCGCGAATCGCGCGGCGGGCGTCTTGTGGTGTGTCGCCGTCATAGGTGAAGGCGCGCAGTTCCGAGCCCATGGCGTCCACCGCGGCTTGAAACTCCTGAAGCTGATCCTCCGCCAGCGCCTTAGTCGGAAACAAGTACATGGCGCGAGCGCCCGGATCCTTGAGCATCCGGTTCAACACGGGAAGGTTGTAGCAGAGCGTCTTGCCGCTGGCCGTCGGCGTGACGATCACCACGTTGCGCCCGCCGCTTGCGTGTTCGTATGCAGCAGCCTGATGGGTGTAAAGCCGCCGGATCCCGCGAGACCCGAGGGCCTGCCGAATCGGAGGCGCGAGCGATTCAGGAAAATCGACGAAATCGCCCGCCCGCGCCGGGCTGACGCCTGATGGCCCGGACGGGCGAGTCCGGATTTGCCATCCATTCTTCGAATCGCGCGATCGCGCCCGCGAGGCCGGTTCGTTTCGCCAGCATCCGTTCCTGCGCCGGCTCGGGAAAACCCAAGGTCAGATTCATACTTCGCCCTTTCTTCGCTATCGTACCACTACTTAGCCTAAAGCCAAGCCCCAGACGTAGCCGATAGATACGTGTCCCGTATTTATATGAATCCATGTAGCCTACGACGCAGGCTCGGGCTAGTTCTGCTCACGCTTGCCCAAATCTGCTCGGCGCAGCGCTACAAATTCCAGTTGTATGGGCAAGCCGACGGATTGACCAATCTGTCCCCGCTCTGCATGTTGCAGGATCACACGGGATTCCTGTGGGTCGGCACCCAAAACGGACTTTTTCGGTACGACGGGACGCACTTCGAAGCTTTTCATCCCGCGCAAGGCCTTCCGGCCAACGCGGTCAAGAGTTTGTATGAGGATTTGGACGGATCGCTGCTAGTAGCGACTTCCGGTGGCGTGGCACGCTATTCGGGCCACGAATTCGTCACGGTGACCACTGACTCAACCCCCCGGCGTCAAGGAATCGCTACCGATTCGAGCGGCGCGCTTTATCTCGCCGGCGACGATGGCCTCAGAATACAGCGCGGCGCCGCCACCAAAACCGTAGCCGCGAATCCGAAAGCTGTCGTCTACAGCGTTTATCGCGATGCGGAAGGGAAGATCTGGGCGGGCTGCGGCGATCGATTATGCGCGGTGGAAAACGACCGGCTGATTCCCGTTGCCCCTGAACTCCCCGCGACGCCGTGGCGCAGCATCAAAATGGATCGCAACGGTCGGCGATGGCTGCTCTCGAACCGCGCAGTTTGGATGCAGCGCGACAGCACGCACAAATTCGAGCCGCTGCCATCTCCGCCTCTTCCGAGCACCCCTTTTCTCGGCGATCCCGAGCTCGACATCGACTGGAACGGCGACGCGATCATCACTACAAACGAAGGACTGGCGCGCTGGGATCAGCACCAGTGGCATCGCATCGACCGCGCTTCGGGTTTGATCCGAACCGATGTTTCGACGCTGCTCGCGGATCGCGAGGGCTCGTTGTGGGTGGGATTCGCGGGCCTGGGCTTGGCGCGATGGATCGGAATGGCGGAGTGGGCCAGTTGGGGCGAATCGGAGGGATTGCCGCACGAAGCCATCTGGGCCATTGACCGTGATCCACGCGGAACGCTTTGGGTGGGAACCAGCGCGGGTCTGGCGTTTTCGAATCAGACATTTTCCGGCGACAAGCAGCGCTGGAGCGTCCGGCCCGAATTCGCAGGGCGAATGGTACTATCGCTCGCGCATTCCCAAGACGGTTCGCTGTGGATTGGAACTGGGGAAAACGGCGTCTGGCACATCGACGGGCGATCCGGCCGCGCGGAGCAAATCCAAATCAACAACAAGCTCGGCGCGTTCAAGCCGAAAATCCTGGTGGACCGCGAAAATTACCTCTGGGTCACCACCAGGGGCGCACTGTATCGCAGCGCGTCTGCGCTAGGCTCCGGAATGCCCAGGTTCCTCGAGCAGCAGGTTCCCGCACTGGTCGAAAACGAAGTCTTTTATTCGCTCGTCGAAGATTCCAAGGGAACCATCTTCGCCTCAGGGACGCAAGGGCTTGCTGCTTACGATCACGGCCGATGGTCGCGGTTGACCACTCACGACGGACTTCGCAATAACGACCTGGGCCCAATCGCAGCCTCCAAAGACGGAAGCATCTGGGTCGGCTATGGCGATGCGCCGGGCGTGTCGAAGCTGAGCTTGAACGGGTCGACCTGGAAAGTCGAACACGCCACTGCCGCTGAGGATGGAGCGCCCTCGAATCAAGCTCTTTTCCTCGGTACGGATTCCGCGGGCTCCATCTGGTACGGGACCGACAACGGCGTGCATGTATCGACCTCCGGAAAATGGCGGCATTACGGTCAAGCCGACGGGCTCGTGTGGGACGATTGCAACTCACGCGCATTTTTCGCCGATGCGGACGGCACTGTCTGGATCGGAACCAGCCGCGGCCTGTCGCGCTTCCATCGCCGTGCGAACGCGCCGACACCTCCGCCGGTCGTGGTTCTGACCGATGCGCGATTGGGCGACACTCAGCTCACGGCCGGTTCTGAAATTACGGTCCCCTACTCGGACCGTTATCTGGTGGTCCGCTTTGCCGCGCCCGCGCTAATCAACAACGGCGAGCGAGTCTATCGCTATCGCCTCCAGGGCGTCGACCAGGGTTGGATCGAAGGCACTCAGAGCGAAGCCCGGTACGCGAACCTCTCCCCAGGCAGCTATATATTCGAAGTTCTAGCGCGCAATGCTGCGGACGTGTGGAGCACGGAACCCGCGAAGCTCACCTTCACTATTTCCTCACCCTGGTGGATGTCGTGGTCATTCTGGTCGGTGTGCGGGGCGATCGCCAGCATCCTGGTGCGAATTCTTTGGGGACGGCATCTCGCCCGGCACATCCGCGAACAGCGACGCTTGGAAGAAGCAATCGAGCAGCGCACGGAGGAACTCGAGCTGGAAAAAGCGCGCGCCGAAAAAGCCAATCTCGCCAAAAGCGAGTTCCTGGCCCACATGAGTCACGAAATTCGCACTCCGATGAACGGCGTCCTCGGCATGACGCATCTTCTCGCCGAGAGCGACCTCGACCCTGAACAGCGCGATTGGGCGGAAGCAGCGGTCCTTTCCGCTGAGTCGCTCCTGACCGTCATCAACGACATTCTCGATTTCTCGAAAATCGAAGCCGGCAAGATGACCATCGCCGCGGAGCCATTCGACCTGGCCGAAGTCCTGGACTCCGCTCTTCTGATGCTGCGGCCCAAAGCCGTGCAGAAGGGGCTCGATTTGCAGCTTTTCTTCGATCGATCGGCGCCGCACGTGTTGATCGGCGACGCCGCGCGCGTCCGTCAGATCCTGATCAATTACATCGGCAACGCCGTGAAGTTCACGGAACGCGGCAAGGTTCGAGTCAGGGTGGAACAAGAGCCGGAAGTTCCGTTCTGGAAGCTCTCCGTGTCCGACTCTGGAATTGGAATCTCGCCAGAAAAGCAGGAGCAGTTGTTCGGCAAATTCGTGCAGGCCGATTCCTCCACCTCGCGCAGATTTGGCGGCACGGGACTGGGGCTGGCGATCTGCAAACAGCTTGCCGAGCTGATGTGCGGAAGCGTCGGGCTGCATAGTACACCAGGCGAAGGTTCGACGTTCTGGGTTCGCCTGCCCTTGCCAGTCTCGCTGGTTCCTCCGAAAATCGAGCAAGACTTGAGCCGCCTGCAGGCGATTCATCTGCCTTCTGAAACCGAGCCCCGGCGGTTGGTCCTGGTGGCAGACGATAATCATGTCAATCAAAAACTGGCTCGCCGGCTGCTCGAGAAACTGGGATGCGAAGTGGATGTCGCCAGCAACGGCAGAGAAGCACTGGAGCGTTGGGACAAGCGTCCTTACGAGGCCATTTTCATGGATTGCCAGATGCCCGATCTGGATGGCTTTGAAGCCACCAGCCGCATTCGCGCGTCAGGCGGCCGCGGCGTCGAGATTCCGGTGATCGCGACCACTGCGAACACTATGGCAGACGATCGTGAACGATGCCTGGCCGCCGGCATGACCGATTTCGTCAGCAAACCTCTCAGCTTGCAGCAACTGGAGCGCGTGCTCGGGACCCTGGTCGGTCCCGGTCCGGCGAATTAGACTTACAGATCGCTCAGCGCGTAAACCAGTGCGCCCTTAGCGGTCGCATGCAGCGGATTCTGCGCCAGCCGTATTTCGGAAACGGTGACCGGGAAATCCTGTTCCCACAGCAGCTTCTCGAACCGGTCGCGAAATCCTGGAGGCATGGTCGTCCCGCCGCTCAGGACCATCGGTACGGGACGTGTGAACTTCGGCAAATCCTTGGTTCGGGAGAAGGCATCTTTTAGCGCACTCACCAGCGACCTTATCATGTCGTCGTAATACACACCGATCACCTGGTGGACTTTGTCGGCGAAAAATCCATTGAAGTGAAATGAATCCTCTTTGGTCAGGCGAATACGATTGGCGCGCTCGCCGGTAACTGACGCTGAGCTTGCGTCGATAAAATCGCCCGCCTTAGGAACGCTGAAGCTCAATACCGGAACCGAAAGATATGCGAGGCACACATTGCACAGCCCGCCACCAAGACTGATTCCGATCCCTGTGTAATTCGAACTTTCCAGTTCCGCGTAAACCACGGCCAGTCCCTCGTTGATGCTCGTCGGCTGGAACCCGAGCTCCGTCAGAATCTGCCGCAGCGTTGCTTCATGATAGGTGAGGCTTCCCTCTGCCCCGAGCGGCGCCGCGGGAACCGTGAAACACAGTTTTTGACGCTCTTTATTGTTCGCCCCGACCATCGACGTCAGGATCTCCCGGATCATGCGCAAGCTTTCAGGCTCCGTTGCATCCAGCACGCCGCGCGACATCGGGCGACGGATCTCCGCGTTCAGAATGCCCGCGAATTTCTCGCTCTCGTTCCCATGCACGATAATCTCGCCCGCCACGGGAGTGTGCGGAATCCCTTCACGCTCCAGCACGGCTTGCGTAATCTTGGAATGCGGGATCGAAACGAACGCATTCAGCTGCGATTCAAACTGAAAATCGTCGCCTCCGCGCTGCGCCACCACGATCCGGCTGGTGCCGACGTCCAAACCCAGAGCTTGTCCTGCGGAATTCTTAGACATATTAACTCCCTCCCTCGCTCTGTTCCTTCAGAGCGGCTGCGATGTCCTTATAGCGATGCCGAAGCATGGATCGGTATTGCAAGTACGGAGTATGCTCGGCGGCAGCCTGCCGTTCGAGCTGCTTTTGAGACAGAATCAATCCTTTAACGTTGTCGCCGACCGCGCGCAGGTAGACCTCGTCATATTCGAAACCGAACGCGTAAATACTCGCGAGCGGAATGGCGTAATTGTTTGGAAGCCCCACCGCCCCGAACGGGAAGTTGCGCGCCCAATCCGTGTGATTCCCAACCCGCATGTTCAGCGGATTCACCGATACCTGCGCGTGCGTGACGCAATTCTCGGCTGGAATCCCGTAGCGTGAGCGCAACATTTCGGTCAAGACTTTGGCGGCCAGGATCTGCGCGGGCGTTACTTCATCGGTGGCATCCGTCGTCCCCTCGAACGCGACTCCGATAAAACTATCGTTCAGATTCACGTAAATTCCCTCGGCGCCTGCCCAAACCGACGCTCCCGCATGATTCGCCGCATCCGACTCATTCACCACCGAGAACACCCGCCCAAACCGGTCGATTACGTAGTGATAAGAGCGCCCCTGCCGGATCACTTCGAGCACGTTGCGCCCGAACTGCCGCAGGTGCCGATTCTCCCCTTCCTCGAACGGAGCCATGTGGCTTTCGGTAGTGTGATACACGATCCCGACCGGCGTTGTACCCGTCTTCGCTGGCGTCGATGCACCCACAAGTGCATAAACGGGATACTCCGCACGCGGCCGGTTGGAAACTACAAAACTTGTGTCGACGCGCAGGCCGTTGCTATAAACTTCCGTGTTTTCAGAACGATCCACCCGCCAGACTCGTGGGACCACCCATTCCACCGACCCGGGCGATTCCGGAGTTTCCGCCCTCGGCACCAGCAGCCCTCGCTCGCGAGCCGAGGTTTCTGCCGCCCCTTTCGGATTCGGCCCCGGCGCGAGCGCAATCACGACTACCAATGCCAGCCACGCGATCTGCCGGACTCCGCGAGGTATTCGGCGATGCGCGCGAGCGACGGGCCTTAGCGTCACCACTGCTACTGGGGGTTCGGCAGGCTTCTGCACTTGAGATCGCAGAAAACGCAACCGCTCCACCGGATCCGAGATCCGGTCGGCCCGCTGCTCGATCTTTCCGGGGTCACCGAAACTTCCAGTTTGCGCTCGCACACGCAGTACTCCTAGAGATAGAAGTGGAAGTCTCAATGGAAATCTCTCGCTGGACAAACATCGTCAGAGGCAGGGAAAAACCTTAGATCATCTTAGGCGGGAGCACCAGGATAGGGAGATGTCGTATGACTACTTTTCCGGCTCGGATACCAGCCGCGAATCGGCTTGGAACTTCTTATAACCCCGATATGTGATGTCGATTTCCGCGTGCATCTTCTTCACGTATGCCAGCCGCGCGTCCGCCCGGATGTAGATGTGCGCAGGCAGCCACACTTCATCGTTGACGCGAGTCTGCTCAAAGCTCATCCGCCCGCCCGCCGCCAGGCGAAACAACGCCAGGCCAAACGATAGCGTGTCCAAAACTTCGCCCTCCGCCTTCACCCACTGATATTCGCTTTGATCCACCCAGACCTTACCTCGGACCTTGCGAGAATCTTGGCATTCGAATCCTTGGGATGAAAATCGGGCCGCGGCTCAGCGTCGATTACCCACGCCGGTTTGCCGCTGATCTGTTCCTCTCCCAGCAGATCGGAAGGAAAACGCGTCCGGAAGTTCCCGCAGGAACTTGCGGTTTTCGGCGCGCTCCTTTTCGAGCTTCGCCTGCTCTTTCGCAGACAGGTTCTGCCGCCGCGCTAGCTCGCGATCCATTTTCTCCTGCTCCTTGCGAGCATCTTTCTCCGAAAGCGGCCTTGTCGTCGCGCGCGATCAACCGCTCATACGGACGCCCCGCCATGATCAGAATCTCGCTGGTCTCAGATTCAGTCTTTTTGAGATTCCCGCTGAGGATCGAGCTCGCGATCCTCTTCACGCTGCTGGTAGGTATAGTCTTTCAGGCGCTCGAAGTTCTCGGTATCGCGTTCGAGCGAACGCCGCACAATGTCGAGCGGATCCTGGGCCCAGATCGGCCAGATCGCAAAAACGGCGGCAAGCATCCGGCGCATATACTGGCAGACGCATGCGCGTCCGGTTTTATTACAAACCGTTCAGACTTTCGCGGTCAGGGCGCTGGGCACCCGAGCCGGGATGACGATCGTAAACTCCGCCCCGAGGCCGTCGGCTCGATTCGCCGCCAGCACGCGGCCGCCATCCTGCCGCACAATCGTCTCCACGATGTGCAGGCCAAGACCTGAGCCGCCTCGCATCGAAACATGCGGTTTAAAAACATCGGCCAGGATTTCAGCCGGGATTCCCGCGCCTTCATCGCGGACCACGATTTCCGTATCGCCATCGCGCTGACGCGCCCGGACTTGAATGGTCCCGCCTGCTGGCATTGCGCGAACCGCGTTGGAGAACAGGTTCACCAGCACGCGCTCCCATGCCCAACCGCGCCGCAGCACGATTCCGGGCTCGACATCTTGTACGAAAAGAATCTGCGGACCGCGCCCGCCAACGAGCGAATCCTCAACGAAAGAAATCGCATTGGCGAGAATCCCTTTTAAAGGAAAAGCCCCTTCCTCGGCGTTCTGAATGCTGGCGGTGAGGTTTTTCCCGCGTTCCACCGTGCGCAGCATCAAGGCCGCCAGGGATGCCCAGCGTGGGTCGAATGCAAGCAGGTCCGCAGCCTCCACCAGCGTCTGAAAAACGTTGTTCAGATCGTGTACAAGACACGGCAGCGTCAAATCGGCGTCGTGTTGATTTCCCATATAAACCGTTTAACCGGCGATTTCACGCAGTGTACTAAAAAACTCGGGAAAAGACACCCCCGCCGCTCCGGCTCCGCGAATCCGGCACGGTCCGTCGGCGGCCAGGGCGGCCACGGAAAACGCCATGGCGATGCGATGATCGCCCTCCGAATCGAGCTCCGCTGCGTGGAATTTCTGCGGTCCCGGAAGGTAAAAACCGTCCGGAGCCGTTTCGATATTCACGCCCATACGCCGGAAATTGGTTTCTATCGTGGCGATGCGGTCGGTTTCCTTCACGCGCAATTCGGAACCGTCGCGAACGGTCAACCCGTGTTCGCTAGCCGCGCCGAGGACCGCCAGCGCTGGAATTTCGTCGATCAGCGCCGCCGTCATTGGGCCTTCAATCACCCCACCCGTGATTTTCGACGCGCGCACGCGTAAATCGCCGATCAATTCGCCGCCGGTCTGGCTCACATCCAGAACCTTGATCGACGCTCCCATCCCCACTAGAAAATCAAGCAGGGCCGATCGCGTCGGATTGAGTCCCACCCCGTGAATCACCAGATTCGCTTCCGGCACCAGCAGCGCGGCAACCAGAAAGAACGCAGCCGAGCTCAAATCGCCCGGAACCACCAGTTCCCGACCAGTGAGCCTGGCTCCTTCACGCAGGGTAATCGTCCGCCCTTCGATCTCGATATCGGCGCCAAACTCCTTCAGCGCAATTTCGGTGTGATCGCGCGTGCGAACCGGCTCGCGGACGATCGTATCGCCTTTGGCGAAAAGCCCCGCCAGCAGCACGCAGCTCTTCACTTGCGCGCTCGCCATCGGAAGCGTGTAATCGATCCCGTGCAAAGGCCGCCCATGAATCGTGAGCGGAGGAAACCTCCCGTCGCGGGCTTCGATCGACGCGCCCATCTCCGTCAGCGGACCAATGATGCGCTGCATCGGCCGCCGTGAAAGCGATTCATCCCCGCCGATGCGCGACGTAAACGGCTGGGCCGCCAGAATCCCCGAAAGCATGCGAATCGTCGACCCGGAATTTCCTGCATCCAATTCCCCGTCAGGTTCCCGCAGCGTCCCGCCGCTGACGATAATCTTCCCGTCGCGTCTCTCGACCTGCGCCCCCAACGCCTCCATCGCGCGCAACGTAGACTGGCAATCCGCGCCCGTTGAGTAATTGCTGATTGTGCTCGGACCCTCCGCAATCGCGCTGAGCATCGCGTAGCGATGAGAAATAGATTTGTCGCCGGGCAAAGTGATAACGCCGTCAATCGCCTTCGCGGGCGAAATGATTTCATCCATGAGTTTCTAGTTTACGGCAGCCTGGCGCGCGGAAACTGCGATGTCATAATGGAAAATCATGCCGACGCCCTTCGAGAGCGCGCAATTGAATCTTCAGCTCTTCGAACTCCGCCGCGAGCCTGTTCTTCGCGAAGCTCGCGCCTGGTTTCTGATCGACTTCAACCCGGAGAGCTTGGCCGATCTCATTGCCGCGGTAAGCTCGGAGCGAAATGCCGCGTTTCGCATGGTGCTCGGGTACTGGGACATGGCTGCTTCGCTCGTAACCAGCGGTGCAGTCGATGCCGACGCGTTTCGCGCCGCGCACGGCGAAATTTTCGGGACCTTCTGCAAGATCCAGCCTTTTCTCGACGAAATGCGCAGGGTTAGTAATGAGCCGGAGTTCTGCAAGCACATGGAGGCGGTTGTATTAGGCGCTCCCGACGCAGAAGCGATTCTGACCCGCCGCCGCGAAGGCTTGCGAGCGCTCGCCAAAGCGCGCGCCGCGAAAAACGGGCAGGCAGCTATATAACATACGAAGGAGCCACATCAATGCTCAGCCGACGCGACCTCTTCATCTCAGGAGCCGCCCTTGCCTACGCGGGACAATCCCGCGCCGCCACCGGAAAGATGGTGGTCATCTCCAGCGCCAACGGCCTTCGAGCCACCGGGCGCGCCATGGACATGATGAAACAGGGCGCCGATACGCTCGATTGCGTGATCGCCGGCGTCAATATTCAGGAACTGGACCCCGAGGACACTTCCGTCGGCTACGGAGGCTTGCCCAATGAAGACGGCGTAACCGAGCTCGATGCCAGCGTCATGCATGGCCCCACGCGCCGCTGCGGAGCAGTCGGCGCGATGCGCGGTTGCCGAACGCCATCGAAGATCGCCAAGCTGGTGATGGAGCAGAGCGACCACGTCATGCTGGTCGGCGAAGGCGCGGATCGATTCGCCGTCGCGATGGGCTTTCCCACCGAATCTTTGCAGACCGAAAAATCACGCCTGGCTTGGATGGTCTGGAAACAATCGCTTCGCGATCGCGCCGGCCACTCCAATTGGGGTCCTGGTCTCGACACCGCGCCGTCGAAACCCGCGCCGACTGCCGAATTGAAGCGCATCTTTCCGCACGCGGACGAAGATACGCTCGCCTGGGCGTGGAATCAGGCCCTGCATCCCACTACCGGAACCATCAACTGTCTGGCCCTGAATGCGAAAGGCGAAATGTCCGGGACCACGACCACCAGCGGCATGGCCTGGAAAATTCCCGGCCGCGTTGGAGACTCGCCCATCATCGGCGCCGGTCTGTATGTCGATCAAGACGTCGGAGCCGCGGGTTCCACGGGCCGCGGTGAAGAGAATATCCGTATCGCGGGCGCTCACACGATCGTCGAGAACATGCGCCACGGGATGTCGCCCAAAGACGCCGGTCTCGACGCCTTGAAGCGAGTCGCGCGCAATTTCAACAACGACAAAGCCTGGCTCGCCGCAGTCGATATTCAGTTCTACGCCCTTCGAAACGATGGAGCCTACGCGGGCGTAAGTCTCTGGAAAGCCGAGCATCCCGCCCGCTTCTGTGTAAACGACGGAGGCCAAAGCCGTTACGAAGATTGCGCCTGGCTGTTGGAGAAATAGCCGCAATCTGCCGATCTCCTGATCGTGATTGTCTGGATGTTTCTCGTTCTCGCGCAGGACGCGCGCTCTCAAGCCGACCAGGTGCGCGCGGCCATGGCTGGATCGCTCGAGCAGCAACGTATCTCCGTAAGAAAGCAGGCCCAATCCATGGGGTCCGCAATGGTGCCTTGGACAGCGCCGTCGCAGCTTTCGCCCGCCATTCCCTGCGACCCGGTCCCGCAACCCGAACTCTCGAAAATGATCGACGAAGTCTCGCAAAAGTCAGGAATCGACGCAGCTTTGGTCAAGGAAGTGGCCCGGCAGGAATCGGGTTTTCGCCCTTGCGCCGTCTCCTCCAAAGGGGCCGAAGGACTGATGCAGCTTATGCCCGCGACCCAGGAACAATTGCAGGTGAGCGATCCTTTCGATCCTAAGCAAAGCCTGGAAGCCGGTAGCAAGTTATTGAAACAACTGCTTGACCGGTACCACGGAGACCTTTCCCTGGCCCTCAGCGCCTACAACGCAGGTGCCGGCCGAGTCGACCAGGCTGGCGGCGTTCCGAACATTCCAGAAACCCAGAACTACGTCCTCAGCATTCTTACCCGGTTCTTGCAGTAATTCTTTCTTAGACCGCTGCCGATAGAGGGTAAGGTCGTGTCGACACAGGCGAAAAAAGCAACCGGCAAGGAAGTCATCGTCCTCCGTCCGGACATGCATTTGCCTCGCTGGGAGAGCGTCCTCGAAGACGCGGCCCAGGCACCCGTGATCCTGATTGTCGACGATATCGACCTCAATCGCCGCTTGCTCAAAGCCATGCTCAAGACCGCCAACTACCGGATTCTTGAGGCCAAACGGCCCTCCGCTGCCATCGCGATTCTGGAACGGGAAAAAGTCGACCTGGTGGTCGTCGACCTCGTCATGCCAGAGATGTCGGGTCCCGATTTCTGCCGCATGCTCAAGAGCGATCGCAAGACGCAGCTTATCCCGATCCTGATGACCACCAGCGTCCAGGGATCTGAAAACGAAGTTGCCGGGATCGAATCCGGCGCGGACGAATTTCTGATCAAGCCGCTACAGCCCACGGTTGCGCGGACCCGCATTCGCGCCATGCTTCGTAACAAAGCTCTGATCGATTCGCTCGAAGAAGCGGAGACGATTCTGTTCGCGCTGGCGCAGTCCGTCGAGCATCGCGACAAATACACCGGCCTGCACTGCGAGCGGCTGGCGACTTACAGCATCGCGCTCGGCCAGGCTCTGGGCCTTCCGCGGCAGGACCAGCTCGCGCTGTATCGCGGCGGCTATCTTCACGACATCGGAAAAATCAGCATTCCCGATGTGATCCTGTTCAAGCGCGGCCTGCTGACCGACGAAGAGTGGCAGACCATGCGCCTCCACACCATTCGAGGCGAGGAAATTTGCCGCCCGATGAAAACCCTGGCGCCCGTGCTACCGATTATCCGCAGCCATCACGAGCGATGGGATGGCAGCGGCTATCCCGGACGGTTTGGCAGGCGAAGAAATTCCGCTGCTGGCGCGGATTCTTCAGGTCGCCGATATTTACGACGCTCTCACCACCGCCCGTCCTTATAAACCCGCCTTTACGCACCAGCACGCCATCGAAATCATGCTCGAAGAATCGCGGCGAGGCTGGCGCGATCCGGAGTTGGTGCCTTTGTTCTCCGAGATATGCCAAAAGCCTACCTCCAGCTTCGCCGGACGCTGCTCCGTGGCCCGCAAACGCTACAATGCAACAATCTCTTGAGAACATGCGGCGGGAACTTTCTAAGTAGGTCTGTACTCTTTGGGCCCTGAGAATCGTCAAATTAAGTCGATGGGAAAGCTGCTCGCGGCACTCGTGTGTGCAGGATTTGCCGGAGCGCAAGCTCCCGATCCTCCGGACCCGAAAGACAGACTCAGCGTTGCGGAATTATCGAAGTCCGATCCCACCAAGGACGACAAGCACATCCTGGGCGTCGTGCCGAATTACACCGCGGTCAACCAGCCCGAGAAAGCGTACCGATCCTGCTATCGGTCAGCGAGAAATTCATGATCGCCGCTCATGACAGCTTCGATCCATTCAACTGGGTGATCGCCGGCGTCTACGCGGGCGTTTATCAGGCTCAGAACGACTTACCCCCAGTTCGGCCAGGGCGCACAGGGCTATGCCAAGCGCTATGGCGCGACTTTCGCCGATGGCGCGATCAGCACATACATAACCGAGGGAATTCTGCCTTCGCTATTACATGAAGATCCGCGTTATTTCCGCATGGGTGTCGGATCGAAATGGAAACGAGCCGGTTACGCCATGACTCGCGTTCTGATCACGCGCGGACGATTCGGGTGGAGAGCGTTTCAACACCTCCGAAATCGCTGGGAATGCTGGCTGCGGCCGCGCTCGCGAATCTGTACTATCCTCCTCATTGAACCGCACGGTCGGCGATACGATGGAGAAGTTCGCGATCAATGTGGTCAGCGACGCGGGCTTCAACGTCCTGCGGGAATTCTGGCCGGACATGCGGCGCAAGGTCCTGCACAGGGGCGATCCCGAACCCGCCCATTAGCATCCTTACGGGCGAGGTATAATCGCAATCGGAAGCGGCTATCGCAAGCTGCGATCGTAAGAGATGGAAGAACTCATCAAGAAGCTCCAGGACGAAATCGCGGTCCTCGAAAACGAATTTCGCATCGAGCTTCCCAAGGAAATCCTTAAAGCCCGCGCGCACGGCGATCTCAGTGAAAACGCGGAGTACCACGCTGCCAAGGAACGGCAGGGCTACGTCAACGCCCGCCTGAACCAGTTGCGCGGCCGTCTGCGCGAGCTTTCGATGATCGACATGTCCAAGATCCCGCATGACCGCGTGGGCCTTGGATCGACGGTTGTCGTGCTCGACGTCGATAAGGACGAAAAAATCCGTTACAAACTGGTGACCAGCGAGGATGTCGACGTCTCGAAGGGCATGATCTCCACCAGCTCGCCCATCGGCCGCGGCCTGCTGGGCAAACACGTGGGCGATACAGTCAAAATCCAGATCCCCGGCGGCATGCGGGAGATGGAGATTATAGAATTGATCACGATTCACCAAACAGGACATTAGCATGACGTACACGCGCGCGATCGGGATTGTCTGCGGAAAAATCATTAACTGGATCGTCCGCGGGCTGGCGCTTTCGCGAATCCATCCCAATGTTCTGACCGCTCTGGGCCTGGTGATCAACATCGCCGCGGCCGCGCTGCTCGCCGTCGGCCAATTCCGCTGGGCCGGCGCGGTGATCATCGGCGCGGGACTGTTCGACATGGTGGATGGCCGCGTGGCGCGTGAAACCAATCGCGTGACGCGCTTCGGTGGATTCTTCGATTCCGTGTTGGATCGCTACTCGGATGTGGCGCTTCTAGTTGGGTTACTGGTCTGGTACGGGTCCATCAATCGATTCGGCTACGTGGTTCTCACGGCGATCGCGATGACCGCATCGGTGATGATCAGCTACGTCCGCGCCCGCGCCGAAAATACGATTCCGCAATGCAAAGTCGGCTTCATGGAGCGTCCGGAGCGCGTGGTGCTGCTGATTATCGGCGCACTGTTCGACCGGATGGCGCCGGTGCTGTGGGTGATCGCGGTGCTTGGGAACCTGACCGTGATCCACCGCATGGTGTTCACTTGGCAAGAAACCAAGCGCCTGGAAGACGCGCAGCTTCGCCCGGCGGGGTCGGCAGCGTCGGCATCGAAGTCGAAGTAACAGGCCAAGTCGCAGCGGTCAGCTTTGCGAATCGCTGCCGCACTGTAGTATGCTGAAACTTCTGAGGTTCTTGAAGCGCGACGGGTGCGCCGCACCTGTTTTGAGCGATTTCAAGAGATACGAATCCATCTAAGGAACGTGTTATGTACGCAGTCATCGAAACAGGCGGAAAGCAGTATCGCGTCGCTCCGGGCGAATCGGTTGAAGTGGAGACTCTGGCCGGCGATCCAGGCGCTGAGGTCGAGTTCGGCCGCGTCCTCGCGGTGGTCGACGGCGATTCCGTCAAGGCCGGCTCCGATGTCGCCAGCGCGCGCGTCAAAGGCACCATCGAAGCTCATGGCCGCGGAGACAAGCTGATCGTCTTCAAGTTCAAGCGCAAGAAACAGTACAAGCGCACCATCGGCCATCGCCAGAATTTCACCCGCGTCAACGTCAACGAGATCGTCGCATAAAGAGGTACTCACATGGCACATAAAAAAGGTTTAGGCAGTTCTAAAAACGGGCGCGATTCGAACTCACAGCGGCTCGGCGTGAAGGCCTTCGGAGGCCAATTGGTCCCCGGCGGATCCATCATCGTGCGCCAGCGCGGCACTCGCATGAAGCCCGGCAATAACGTGGGCCTCGGCAAGGACGATACGTTGTTCGCAAAGGTCAGTGGCGTGATCGAGTTTCGCGACCGCGGGCGCCTGGGCAAGTTCGTCAGCATCGTTCCCGCCGAATAATTCGCACGAGTCCGCGTGACCAGCGACATCCACCGCTTCCGTTGGTCGCGGCTCGGGGTCGGCACTCGCAAGATGTCGGCACATCTCTAGGGACCGAATAGCGACGATACCACCGCCCTATGATGTTCATCGACGAAGTTAAAATCTATGTGAAGGCCGGCGACGGCGGCAACGGCTGCCTGGCGTTTCGGCGCGAAAAGTATGTCCCTCGCGGCGGCCCCAGCGGAGGCGACGGCGGGCGCGGAGGCGACGTCATCATGGTCGCCACCGAGCATCACAACACTCTTCTCCACTTCCGCTTTAATCCCGAGCACAAAGCCCAGCGCGGACGCCACGGCGAAGGCAGCAATCGCACCGGGCACGATGGCGAATCCAAAGAAATCTCGACTCCCGTTGGCACCGTGGTCTACGACGCCGACACCGGCGAGCTGCTTCACGATTTCACCACTCCCGGCGATCGCTTCATCGTCGCGCACGGTGGACGCGGCGGACGTGGAAATGCCCGTTTCGCGACCTCCACGCATCAAGCGCCGACGGAACACGAAGACGGCAAACCCGGCGAGGAACGGCATCTACGCCTGGAACTGAAACTTCTCGCCGACGTCGGGCTGGTGGGATTTCCCAACGCCGGCAAATCGACGCTGATCTCGCGCATCTCGGCGGCGCGCCCCAAAATCGCCGATTATCCTTTCACAACTCTGGTGCCGAATCTCGGGGTGGTCAACGCCGGGCGAGGATCGCAGCTTCGTCGTCGCCGATATCCCCGGATTGATCGAAGGCGCGCACTTGGGACACGGCCTGGGCGTGCAATTTCTGCGTCACATCGAGCGCACGCGATTGCTGGTCCACCTGGTCGACGTTTCCGAGGCCACCGGACGCGACCCGGTTCACGATTTCGAGATCGTGATGGGAGAGCTGGCCAGCTTTTCGCAATCACTGATCGAGAAGCCGATGCTGCGTTGTCGCGTCGAAACTCGACGCCGCGCAGGATCCCGAGCGAATCGCCGCGCTCGAGCATCTCGCCGCGACGCGCGGTCTTCCGTTCTACAAAATCTCGAGCGTCACCGGCGAAGGCATCGACGCCTTGAAGCGCGCCATGGCCGATGCCGTGTTCGCGCCGGTGACGCCAGATGAATAACGCTACACATTAACAGCGTGTGAAGCCCGCAACGCTGCCTCTTCACCGCGCCTCTCACAGATAGGGAGGTCGGTAAAGATGAAACGTTGGCTTTTAGCGGCTGTGTTTGCGGCAACCACAATGGTCGGGTGCGCGGGAGGGGTGTATTATGCGGCGGCACCGCCTCCTCCGCTGCGCGTGGAGAGCTTATGGTCCCGCTCCCGGTCCGGGATACGTTTGGGTAAACGGATACTGGGGATGGCGAGGCAATAATTACGTCTGGGTCGGAGGCAATTGGGCTCGCCCGCCGCGTCCACGTGCCGTCTGGGTCTCGCCGTATTGGGAGCACCACGGAGGCCGTTACCGCTTTCACGAGGGACGCTGGCGGTAACCTTTTCGAGCGCGAGCCGATACACTGCTGTATATGAATCGACTCGCGCTCGTCTCGACCCTTTTTTGCGCGGCAGCTTTCTCGCAGCCTGCGAATCTCACTGGAGAATGGGAGTTCACTCTTCTTCGCTTCAACGGCGCGCAGCGCGACTCCATGCGCGCGAACTTTGAGGCGCACGGCGACCAGCTCACGGGCAGTGTGGGGCAGAGATCCGTCGAGGGCAGCGTAAAAGGCTCGACCGTTCAGCTTCAGTTCCTGAACAAGGAAAAGAAAGTTACCGCGACCCTGTCAGGCGCCGTCGCCAGTGGCACACTCTCCGGAGAAGGCGACATCGCCGATGGCGGCGACCATTTTACATGGACCGCGCATCGTCCCGTCCCGCGACCCTCCACGCCTCGCGCCCTTCAATTCACTCCGACTCAGTTTCACAACTATTTTTCTTCGGCGATCCAGCCGGTGATGCACATCTTCCCGGGCGATAGCGTGGAAACGAACAGCGTCGACGCGGGCGGGCGTGACGAAAATGGCAAACGCCGTTCTCCAGGCGGGAATCCACTCACTGGTCCTTTCTACGTCGAAGGCGCGATGCCGGGAGATACTCTGGTGGTCCACATCACTCGATTGCGCCTGAATCGCGACACCGCAGAAAGCGGCGATTCGATCGTCGCCAGCGCGCTGAATCCCTATTACCAGCGAGACCTGAAATTCGACAAGGATTTTTCGAGCGAATGGAAGCTCGACCGCGACCACGGCACAGCCTCGCTTTCGAAACCAACCGATCGGCTCAAGAATTTTCACGTCAAGATGATTCCAATGCTCGGATGCATCGGCGTCGCGCCTCCGGCTCAACAGAGTTTTCGCTCCGGCTACCTGGGACCTTGGGGCGGCAACATGGACTACAACCAGTTCGTCGAAGGCGTGACCATTTATTTCCCCGTTTTCCAGCCTGGAGCTTTGCTATTCCTGGGCGACGGCCACGCTGCGCAAGGCGATGGCGAGCTGACCGGCGACGCGCTCGAAACGTCTACCGCATACACGTTCAGCGTCGATGTGATCCGCGGAAAGGGTCCGCAAATGCCACGCGCGGAAAACGCACAGTATCGAATGGCGTCTGGGATCGGGAATTCGCTGCCTGAAGCGGTCCAGGCCGCGACCACCAGCCTGGCGCAGTGGCTCACCGACGATTTCAAGCTCGATCCGAACGAAGTCGCGATCGTTCTGGGATCGTCGATTCGTTACGACATCGCGGAGTTAGTCGATCCGCTGGTGCACGTGGTAGCCAAGATCGACAAAAGCGTCCTGGCGACGCTCAGCCCGCAGTAGGCGCGGCGGGAGCGGAAGACCCGCCATTCTCCGGCGGCTTCGGCGGCTTTTCCTTGGCGGGCGGATGTGGCACCGCAGCCTTCACCGGACTCAGCAGCACGTGCGCGTTGCGGCCTTCCATGCGGGGCGAGCCTTCGACGACTCCGTATTGCGACAGATCCGCGGCGAAGCGCAGCAGCAGCTTCCTTCCCAGATCGGTATGCGCGATTTCGCGCCCGCGGAACTGGACCACGGCCTTCACGCGATTGCCTTCCTGCAGGAAACGAATGGCGTGATTCTTCTTGAAGTCGTAATCGTGATCGTCGGTGTTGGGCCGGAATTTCAGCTCCTTCACCTGAATGATGTGCTGCTTCCGCTTGGCCTCGTGCTGTTTCTTTTTGTTCTCGTACTGCCATTGGCCGTAATCCATCGCCTTGGCGACGGGCGGTTCGGCCGTGGGCGCAATCAGGATCAGGTCCAGGCCCATTTCCTGGGCTTTGCGCACTGCGGCCGGGGTCGGCATGACCTCAACCGAGCCATCCGGAAACACGGCACGCACTTCACGCGCGCGGATCGCTTCATTTACGTTCTCCCGGATTCTCGGCCGGCGGGGTGGAAAGCCTCGTGGGGTCATTCAGGTTTAGGACGAACGGCGAGGCGGGAAGCGGTCATGACCAAATGGTAACAGATTTGGATGGTGCATCAGTTCGGCTGCCGCAAGGACCTTACAGGAACCCTACATTTGATCCGCGTGTCCGCCGATATGTGCGTATAATGATCCGAGGGAGTTGGATATGCGTCGTTTAATCGCTTTGTTGGCATTTGGCACACTCGCGTTCGCCCAGGATGCAGTGAAGAAGCGCATCGCCGTGATGAACTTCGACTACGGGACGGTTTCCACGGCGACCGCCCAGATTTTCGGAAGCAACGTCGACGTTGGCAAGGGCATCGCTGACATGCTGGTAGATCGATTCGTGAACGACGGCGTGTTTTCCGTTATTGAGCGCAAGGCTCTCGACAAGCTGATGGCGGAACAGAATTTCTCCAACAGCGACCGTGCGGACCCGGCCAGCGCGGCGAAGATCGGCAAACTTCTCGGTGTCAGCGCGATCGTGATCGGGTCCATCACCCAGTTTGGCCGCGACGACAGCAATAAGAGCATCGGTGGAGGCGCCGCGGGCCTGGGTAAATTCGGCATCGGCGGAATCGGCAAGAAAGAGGCAAAAGCAGTGGTGCAAATCACTGCGCGTCTGGTTGACGTGAATACCGGCGAGATCCTCGCCTCCGCGCCCGGCAACGGCGAATCGAAGCGCGGCGGTGCTACCCTGCTCGGAGCAGGTGGTGGCGGTGGCGGCGCGGCCGGCGCTGGCATGACCATGGGCAGCAGCAACTTCGGCGCGACCATTCTCGGAGAGGCCACCAATCAAGCCGTAAGCGAATGCGCGTCCAAGATCGAAGCCAGCGCAACCAAGCTCCCGACGCCGACGCTGGATGGAATGGTCGCGGACGTAAACGGCAAGACGCTGATCCTGAACCTCGGCAAGATCGCCGGTGTTCGAGTCGGCGATAAGCTGATCGTGTTCCGTACCGGCAAGGAGATTAAGGACCCTGCCTCCGGCCGTGTCCTGCGCCGGACGGATGCCCAGATCGGCGACGTGACCATCACGGAAGTCGACGATGAGTCGTCGGTTGGAACCTTCAACGGCGCCGCCGACGTGAAGGTCGGCGATCACGTAAAGAAGTAGTTCCGAATCAAAACGTCCTGCTTACCGATTGGGCGGCAGGCTCCGTGCGCGCCAACATACGCGCGGTAGACGATAACATACTTTATCGTCTACTAAAAGCGAGTCCGCGCGGTAGGCCTCTGCCGGTCTGGTTGATGACCTAGCGGCAGCAGCTTTCACTATTAAGGCGTTAGTTCGCGGAGGGTCTCTCCACATGATCTACGACTAGAACGTCAACAACGCCCTTCTGCGGGTCCAACTTGAGCCCGAGCTGCTCTTGCAGTGCGGTGAAGATCGAAGGGCCGAGGTCCGGGCTCTCGTCGTGCGCCCACTCCAGGTCGACATCGAATTCACCTGCGATTCCGGTCCGGTCAAGGACGGCGCGACCAAGCACGCGACCCGCCAGCTGTGCCGCGAGCAGTCCCATCGTCACCTTCCGCGCGACCAAGCGTCCCCTCCCTCCCCTAACCTCTGGGCCACCTGTGCCCACCGAAGGCTGAAGCCTCGGGCCTCCCTTTGCAACCGTTAGCGCCAGCACGGGCATTTCTTTGGATTCGTGGTGGAGCGTCAGATTAAATCTTTCGGCAAGCAGGCCCCTGGCCATCGCCAGTATCCTTTCGTTGCTCGCTTCACCCTGCGGCTTCGCGACAATGTCGTACCCGTCGGACCCGAGCCAGCTCGGGCCGCCGGATACTTGGAAGTCCCGCACATCGTACGCATAGGCGATCAGGCTCTTCGTAGTGATACTGGTGATGGCAAACCTCTCGCGCGTGGGATTGTAGATCGTCGGACCGCGCGAGCCGGGCGCGCTCGGCTTAACCGAGGCCACTTCAAATTGCGGCTCCGCCGCGGTTCCGTTCTGCGCCCCCACTGGGACTCGCGTGATGCTCAGGAATACGATCGCCGTACGAAAAAAGGAGCGTTGTACAGCCATCCGTCGACAGAATATCACCATCATTCTATTGAACCGCGTCTCGTGAGCTTCCGACTAGCGCGACTTCCGATAACCCGAGTTTATGTCGCTTGCCAGTAAGTCGGCGGACCGAACGACTGCGCTAACATCGCCATACGTATTCGAACTGATCCGCGAGTCGCCGGGAAGCTATGCGGCGACTTCCACGTAGCCGACCGACGTGTGGGGCTCAGGGATCGGCTCCCCACCTTCCCGCATAGCCTGGAAGTGCGCGATTAGGGCGTCCTGAAAGTTCTGGCGGGTCTCTTCTTCCGTGTCGCCAACGGCCCCACATCCGGCGAATAGGCGGAATATCCCGTCCCCGTCTGTTCGATAACAACTGGATAACGTCTCATTTCAGGCCTGGCTTCTTGAGTATGGGGTCCGTACTGCTTAAGCAGGCGAATCACTTCGCGCACCTTCATCACCGGAGATCACTCCTCGCGCAGCACCGCGATCGGGTCTACTCGAGCCGCTCTCCGCGCCGGCAAATAACTTGCTGCCACGGCGACCGCGAGGAATACCGCGGCCGTTCCCGCATATGTGACTGGATCTCCCGCCGTTACGCCGTACAGAAACGACGCTAATAGCCGGGTCGACACAGCAGCACCAGCTAACCCCAATGCCAAGCCCAACGCCGTCAGCCTCAATCCCCCGCCGAGCATTAACCGAAGCACCTGTCCCCGCTCCGCACCCAGCGCCATCCGGATTCCGATTTCCTGCCTCCGCTCCGCAACCGCGCAGGAAATCACTCCGTACAACCCCAGCGAAGCGAGCGCCAGCGCCACGATGGAAAATATTCCCAGCAGCGCACCGCGCATCCGATGCTGCGTCAGTGATTCGTCCACTTGCGCCTGCATGGTTCGGAGCTGGTAAATCGGTACGTCCGGATCGAGCGACGCGATCGCGCCACGCACCACCGCGGTGTAAGTTGCCGGATCGCCTTTCGTGCGCACCACCAGCGTTTGCCCGGCGATGGTAGTCTGCGCGTAGGCGGTAAAAACCTCGCGCTGCGGAGGTTCCGCCAGGCTGGAATCGCGAAAGCTTCCCACCACTCCGACAATCTCCGCGTCCCACGGAACCCCGATATCCATCGTCACGCGATGTCCCACGGCCCCGCCGTTCGGAAAAAATTCCCGCGCGAACGCATCGTTGACGATCATCACGTGCGGGGCGTCCGAGGTATCGTTCGGATTGAACAGCCGCCCGGCGAGCAGCGGGACACCCATGGCGCCGAAATATCCAGGCGTCACCACTCGATTGTCCAGGCGAACCTTGGTATCTTCGGTCCGCACCGGCTGCGTATCCACCCACACGCCGGTTGCGTTTTTGTCGGTTTTCAGCGGAAGCCAGTTGGTGGTTCCCGCGGCTTCCACGCCTGGAATCTGTTCCACGCCGGCCAGAAGCCGGTCGAAGAACCGCAGGCAATCCGAAGCGCTTCGGTAATGCGGACCCAGCAGAGCGATCTGCATGGTGAGGATATTTTTCACCTGATAACCCGGTTCGACTTGTGTAAGCGCGCGAAAGGTGCGCGTCAGCAGACCCGCGCTCGCCATCAGCACCACTCCCAGCGCCACTTCGATCACGACCAGCGTCGCTCGAAATTGGTTCGCCCGCTTGCTGCCCGCACCTCCACGAGCCGATTCCTTCAAAGCGTCGCCCAAATTTACGCGGGATCCGCGCAGCGCGGGCGCCACTCCGAAGATTGCGGCCGTCGCGAGGGAAATCAGAAACGTGAACACCAGCACGCCTGCATCCGCATGGATCTCCTGCACGCGCGGCAGCGCGCGAGGGTCCATTTGCGTAAGCAGGCGAACTCCCGCGACCGCTAGCGCGAACCCTCCTACTCCGCCAGCGAGCGCCAGCACGATGCTCTCCGCCAGCATTTGCCGGATCAGAGCCGCGCGGCTGGCTCCGATCGCCGCCCGCACTGCCATCTCCCGAACTCGCACCGCGCCGCGAGCCAGCACCAGGCTCGCCACATTGGAGCACGCGATCAGCAGAAGACATGCCACGGCGCCTGCGAAAATCCACAGCGTTTGCCGGACGCCGCCCACTTCGCGATCCAGGAACGTTGTCACTTTGAGCGTATACCCCTTGTCGTTGGGATACCTCTGCTCGAAGTCGGCCGCAAAGGCCGTTGCTTCCGCCTGCGCTTGCTCGACTCGAACTCCGCTCTTCAACCTCCCGAAGGCGCGCACGGATCGGCCGCGACGCCCGGTTGCCAGCCCGGAGTCCATCTGCAAAGGCGCCCACATATCGTATGCCTCCGCGAGCGGAAATCCAGCCGGCGCCACTCCCACTACCTCGTACGAAATGCCGTCCAGCGTCACGTGACGGCCGATCACTCCCGGATCCCCGCCAAATCGTCTGCGCCAGAACGCATCGCTGAAAATCACTTCCATTTCGCGGCCCAGCCGATGTTCGTCTGCCACAAACACGCGTCCCAAAGCGGGCCGGATGCCCAGCGTCTCGAAAAATCCCGGCGTGACTCGCGCACCAGGCAGACTTTCCGCATCGCCGCCGCCACTGACGATCCACACGCCGGGAATCAGACCGGCGATTTTTTCGTAGGAGCGGCTCCGAGCGCGAAATTCGAGAAAATCCCCGCCCAGCATGCCCACATTTCCTTGCCCCGATCGCGGAGGAACACCTGAAATCCAGACGAGTTTCCCACCATCGGGATAGGGAAGCGGTTGCAGCAGCAGCTTGTAGACCAGAGTAAAGATGGACGTGGTCGCGCCGATTCCCAGCGCCAGCACCACGGTGGCGACCAGGGCAAATCCGGGCTCGCGCAGAAATATTCGAAAGGAATGCCGAAAATCGGATATCACAAACCGAGAATTATCTCACAACTTTTTGAGGAAGCGCTGCGCGTTTTTCCTGGGTATGCCGATCCAGCCACTCCGCCACGTCCGCCGGCGTGCGGATCTGCCCTTTAATGATCGAAATGATTAAGTCGCCCGAAACTACATTCGAGAACGGCTGATCATACACGAATCCCTGATTTTCGTCCGGCAGCTTCAGAATAAAAGGCACCAGTGGGGATTGTCCTCCCGCCGTCAACTGCTGCAACTCCGGGGTCCATCCCTGGCGGCCTCGCCAGAGGTCGGGCCGCAAACCATGGTCCGAAGTGATCAGAAGCGTGGTCGACCTCCACATGCCCGCTTGTTCCAGCGTCCTTCGCAGCTCGCCAACCGTACGATCCACCAGGGCTAAATTGTCGGCGTAAGTCAGGCTATCGGTCAGAGTAAAGTCGCGACGTTGGCGATTGTAAATTCCAAACGGATGCGGCAGCGGCAAATGCGCGAATAGCAGCCCGATATTCGGGTCCGCCGCGGTTGCATACGCCAAATCGCGGATCTTCATATACTGCTTCTGTTGCCGCTGCTGCACGTATTCGTCACGCGAGGTCTCGGAGCTGTACTTGTTGTTGGGGCTCACGATCTCTACTAGATTGTTTAGCTGCAGCCGGAAGAGAAAGGGAATCGATCGCAGCACACCCTGATCCGCGGAACTGGTCTCGCGCAGCAGTGCGGCGGTAGGATGCCCGCTGGGCACGTCGACGCACTTCACCAGGCTGTCGCCCAACACGCGGCAATAGGGGTGATGCCATCCTACCAGCGCCGCGTTCACTCCCACCGCGCGCGCTTTCTTGAACACGTTCGGCTCGTCGTGCCATTCCGCGCCGGTCTTGGATCCGTCCGTGAAGACCCGCAAGGAGGATGCCCCCACCAGTTGAGCCGTCTGATACACGCGCCCGGAGAGCAGGGACGGCAGCGCCTGCGTGGTCCAGGCCGCGGTTTGCTCTACTCGATTCGCCACGAAGGATTCGGCGCGCAGCCGGTCCAGTTCCGGTAGTTCCACCGCCGGGCGTCTCAAATCGAACGCCATCCGCTGATCCAGTTCGTCGAACAAAACCCACACGACGCGGTTTTTCTGCGGAGTCGGCAGCATCTCCAGCGGTTTTTTCGGTTCGTAGGCAGACGCTGGTTCCGCGCTCAACCCCCGTACCGAGAAGTCGAGCATCAGCGAGGGGAACAACAGCGTCAAAAGCAGCGCGACCCGGCGCGCCGCACGGACCACTCGGGTATTTCCGGTCAGAGCCAGCAGGATTCCCGCGGCCAGAATCGCCTCGATCGCCAGCAGCATGATGTTACTGGTCAAGTCGTAGTTTCCGCCGTCGGTATTCCAATACCTCCGCACCGACTCAAGCGACCGCGCCAGCAACAGCAGAAACCCGCACTGCGCGAGTTTCAGCTTCCACGGCGCCGGCGCCCGCTGCACCCACCGCCATGCGAGCCATAGCACTCCGGTCAGGATCAGCGCGCCGATCAGGGTCGCAAACAGCAGCGCGGGATTCGCCGGCCCCGTGCGGTAATAATCCATGGCGCGCTCCTGCAAGTGTTCCAGGTCGTACCAGCGCCTGAGAAAGCACAGGTTGCCGACCGAAAAACAGATCAGCAGGTCGGTTAGCCGTTGGCGTGCCGGCGTCGAAAGAGATAAAGCCATCGCTCCATTCCGTTTATCTGCTCGGACCGCACCAGTTCAAACCGCTCGCTGGCTGCGGCTTCAAACCGGGCCCGGGTCAAATGCGAATAGAGCTGCGCTCGCCCTCGGACAATCCGTTGAAACATCGGATCTTCCGGAGCCACGAACTCTATCAGCACATATTCGCGGGAAATTTCCCACATAAGCCGGAGTAAATCCTCCAGCGGAATCCGTTCCGTCACCAGAATGTGGTGTATAACCGCTAGCATCAACACCAGGTCGAAGTGGCCGCGCGCGCGATCCAGAAATGAAGCGCACTCCTGGTTGCGCCATCCCATGGCGGGAGTTGGCCTCGTCACATCTACCACCATTGGCAGGACGTTTAGTGCCTGCTTCGACGCCTTGCGCCAGATCGACCCTACCACTACGGGATCCGAATCGACCGCCACCACCGAAGCGCCTTGTTCCGCTGCCAGAATGCTGAAATGCCCCTCGTTGGCACCCACATCCAGGACAGTTCGCGGACGCGCCCGCGCGATCGCCTCCCTCACGAAGGTTTCTTTCTGCGCGACCTGTCCCGCCGTGTACAGCGACTTCTGCTCATGATAGTTGGACCACGTCGAATCCGCCGAGCCTGCTCCAAGCGCGTTCGACAACTGCTTTTCACAGCTCCGCAGCAGGATGCCCAGGATAAATGCAGCCTTTTCCGCCGATGCCTCCTGCTTCGGTTGGTAAACCGGTTCCTCGCCCGATTTGCCCAGCCAACGCGGAATTGTCACCAGGTTCAGGAACGGAGGCATCAGCCGCCGCAGCGGACTGGCCCACCCGTACACTGCCTCCGGCTCCAGACCATCTCGGTGACACGCCAAGGTCTCATGCGGATGCAATCCAAAATGACGGCTGGCGATCAACGGAAGTAGAAACGTCCGCACGAACTGCCCGTAAGGCATCCAGGCGCTATGCAACGGATCGCGCCGCTCGAAAGAAAGCACATCGACGAACACCGGCTGGCTTCCCCGGAACAGAACATTATAAGGAGTCGCATCCTTGAGTCCGAATCCTTCGTCGAGCGACTTCTGTGCCAGCTCGATCGTCAGCAATCCGGCTGCGCGCAGCATTTCGGCCGGCCACTCGTAGGGATAACTCGGAAACGCAACCCGCTCATGTTCGTACAGACATTCCGAGAGACGGCTGGATGTGATCAGCTTCCCACACTCGGTCGCTTCCTGCGCGATGCGAGTCCTCAAAAAAGCTTCCAACGTCCCTGCTGCGTCTGCGTTCACCTGCCGCAGAACCTGATCGCCTTTGTGAAACAGCGTTCCGGCCGGATCCCGAAAGGATCGAATAGGCGGAGCGGCCTCGTGATCGGCGATCATCCTGGGCCAGCTCCGCGTCCTGCGCTATTTGCGCTTACCCCAAATCCGGTTGAGCAACTTGCGTAGATAAAAGGTCCCGCCCAGAAACGCGGCATAGATCATCTGGTAGAGAAAAGCCCCCGAGCCCGGATCGGCATATCCGTAGGCTTTAGCAGGGGAAACCAACAGGAGTGGAACCGACAGCAGCACCATGTTGATAAGCGTGAGAAGCGGTGAGGGGCGACGGCTCATGGGCATTGTCTCCGTATGGAACCTTATCAGATTTTCAGGTAATTCATCGTCTCACGATTGCTTTCATATTAGATCCTAGGAGATTCGCCTATAAACAACTAAGCAAATACCCTAGTCCCACCTATACGTTAGTTCCACGGGTGCGTTTCGTCACAGTCACTTAGCGGTCAAGCGTCGCCAATTTCCGAATCTCGTCCGTATAGATCAGCAGCGCGCGAGGCGTATCGCTCAACTCAATCGCTTTCGACCACGCCTGCACCGCCTCCACGCGATGCCCATTGGCCTGCTCTGCCCGAGCCAGCGTTGTGGCTGCGCCCACCGACTTCGGTGAGTCGTGTGCGATCATCTTCGCCACGGTTAGCGCATCCGCAGCCTTCCCGGTTTGCAGGAGATGCCCCGCGAACCGTTCCATTTCTCCCTCACCCGCGTCATATTGTGAACCGGCCTTCATTTCTCCGGCTCGCTTCAGCGCCGCTTGGAGACCGGACGCCTGATACGTCTTATAAATCTCCGCAGCGCTCGGCTGTTTCGGCATCTCCGCCGCTTTGCCATCCAGAATCGCCCGAATCCCTGTCACCATTGCGTTTAGCGGAGCCCCACCCGTATTGTTCAGCAACACGACCAGCCGCTTCGATTCCGGATTGCGTGTGATGACGGTGTTGAATCCGTTAATCCCGCCGCCATGTTCGATGGTCGTGACGCCGTCCTTCTTCGTGATCTGCCATCCGAAGCCGTAATTGGAAAGCCCCGGCGTGAACATCTTTTCCTTGCTCGCTGCCGAAAGAATCTTGTCCGCGTACAGCGTCTGATCCCATCGATACAAATCCTCAACGGTCGAGTACAGCGATCCCGCCGAGTACGGCTGCGTCATGTCGATATATCCGGTATTGATATATTTCCCATCGAAGGTCTTGTCGTAGCCCGCCGCGCGTTTCGGAAGCAGCGGCGTAGTCGAATCGTAGCCCGTGTCGTTCATTCCGGCGGGCGCGAAAATCCGTTCGCGCAGCAGCTTCTCATACGGCTGCCCTGTGACTTTCTCGAGAATCACCCCCAGCAGGAAGTACCCGGAATTGCTGTAACTGAAGTGCGTCCCAGGTTCGAAAAACAAGTCGAGTTTCGAGAAAAAGTCGATGAACTTCTCAGGCTTGTAAGAATCGCGCATCTTCTCGCCCCACGCCGGGACTTCGGTGTAGCCGGGAATCCCTGAGGTGTGCGTCAACAAGTGTCGAATCTGAATACGATCCCCCGTGCGAGCCGGATAATCGGGAAGATACTGCGTGACCGGAGCATTCAGATCGATCTTCCCCTGCTCGACCAGTTGGAGGATCAGCGTCGCCGTAAACTGTTTGGTGACGGACCCCAGCCGGAACTTCGTATCGGGCGCATTCGGAATATTCCACTCCATATTCGCTAGCCCGTAGCCCTTCTTGAGCACGACCTGCCCCTGGTCTGCGACCAGTGCAGAGCCATTGAACAGCCCCAATTCCTGATAGCGAGCGATAAACGCACCGATGGCGGCCGGAGGCGGCGCCGCAATCGCAATCGGCGCCAAGGTCAGGTAGGCAAGAGTCGTGATGGTCCGCATGCGTTTGATGGTAGCGCCGCCGGCGGAGCTTTGTGGCCGAAGCCTTTGGTTCACTGCCGGCTATTCTCCGCGATACACGACCCGACCACCCACGACCGTCAACGTCACCCGAGCCTTATAAATCTCCCGCGTCGGAATCCGAAACAGATCCTCTGAAAACACGATCACGTCCGCCATCATTCCCGCCTTGAGCTGACCTTTGACATTCTCCTCAAAGGATGAGTATGCCCCCATGGTCGTATAAGCCCGCAGCGCGGTTTCGATATCGACCTTCTGCTCCGGGACCCATCCACCCGCCGGCTCGCCTTCGATGGTCTGCCGAGTGACCGCGCAATATAGCCCGCGAATTGGATCCACGCTGATCGCCGCAGGCCAATCGCTCGAAAACACCAGGCTCGCGCCCGACTTTACGAAATCCCGCCACGCAAACGCGAGCTGCATTCTCTTCGGACCCACCGCCCGCTCCCACGGATCGGCCGATTCCGGATCGGCATGAATCGGCTGCATCGACGGCATTACCCCCAGCTTCGCGAACCGCGGCAAATCCTCGGCCGAGATCGTTTCGATGTGCTCGATCCGGAACCGCTTGCCCCGCGGATTCACCCGCTCATACGCGTCCAGCGTCATCCTTACGGACCGGTCTCCGATCGCATGCGTATACACCTGCAACCCGAGCTGTGCCGCGCGTTCCACCACCCGATTCAACTGTTCCTGCGTCCACACCGGCGTTCCCGATGTCTCCGGATGGTCCGCGTAAGGAGCCAGCATCGCCGCTGTATGCGACTCGACCACGCCATCCATAATCAGCTTGATCGCGCCGGCCCGCAGCCATGATCCATTCGTGCGTCTGCTTCTGCGCGGCGTAGGTTTCGAGAAGCTTCAGGTCATCGCCGGGCGCGACGGACATCGCCACTCGAACCCGCAGCGTCAGCCGGTTCTCTTTCAGCAATTCGTCATACAGCGACAACTCATCGGGCGTACCACTCGCGTTTTGAATGCTGGTGATCCCGAGCTTCGCGGCCAGCTTCATCCCTTCGATCAGCGCGACCAGCTTCCGCTCCCGCGTTGGTAGAGGAATGAGTCGCGTAACCACGCTTTGCGCCGTCTCTTTCAAACATCCCGTCGGCCGTCCTTGCGAATCTTTCACGATTTCGCCGTACCCTGGAAATTTCGTCGCGCCATTGATGTCCGCCGCACGCAGCGCTGCCGAATTGACCCATCCCGTGTGCCCGTCGAACGCTTTCAAATACACCGGACGGTTTGGCACGATCTTGTCAAGATCCTCTTTGGACGGCAGCCGGTTTCCCGGAAACCAGTTGTACTCCCACCCCGCGCCGGTGATCCACTTCTCGTCCGGATGCGCTTTCGCATACGCCGCAATCCGCTTCTGCATCTCTTCAACCGAGCCAGCGTTGAACAGATCGACCTGAAACAGCCCCAGCGATCCATTCAGAAAGTGGATATGTGCATCGTTGAATCCCGGCGAAGCCAGCCGCCCCTTTAAATCGATCACCTGCGTCTTCGTGCCGATCTGTTTCTGAACGGCGCCGTTCGAACCCACCTCCACAATCGTCGAGCCTGCAATCGCCAGCGCCTCCGCCCAAGGATTCTGCGGATCACCGGTCCAGATGTGGCCGTTCCGCAGCACTAGGTCGGCATCGGCCGCACGCAAAACAAAGCTCACGAACAGGAGAGCTTTATAATTAAGACACATGTCCGCTAGTATGACGCTCGATGCCGCGATCGCCAAGTATGAACCGGTGATCGGACTCGAAGTGCACGTCCAGCTTTCGACGCGAACCAAGATTTTCTGCGGCTGCCCCACCAGTTTCGGAGCCGAACCTAATTCCAATGTCTGCCCCGTGTGCCTGGGACTTCCCGGCGCCCTCCCAGTTTTGAACCTGCACGCCGTCGAGCTCGCAATCGAAGCCGCTCTCGCGCTCAGTTGCAGAGTGAATGCGCGATCCATCTTCGCGCGTAAGAACTATTTTTATCCCGACCTTCCCAAGGGCTACCAGATCTCGCAGTACGATCAGCCTCTCGCTGAACACGGCTTCATAGACATCCCCGGAAAACGCGTCGGCGTCACCCGAGTCCACATGGAAGACGACGCCGGCAAGAGTATTCACGACGGTTTCAAGGATTCGGATCGCTATACTTACGTCGATCTCAACCGCAGCGGCACGCCGCTGATCGAAATCGTGAGCGATCCCGACATGCGCAGCTCCGAGGAAGCCTACGCGTATCTGACCGAGCTGAAACAGATCCTGCAATATCTCGACGTCTCCGCCTGCGACATGGAAAAAGGCCATCTGCGCTGCGACGCTAACGTCAGCGTGCGGCCGCGCGGCCAGGAAAAGTTCGGCACCAAAGCGGAAGTGAAAAATCTGAACTCGTTCCGATTCCTGAAGCACGCCCTCGACTACGAAATCTCCCGCCAGGTCGCGCTAATCGAAAGCGGCGGCCGAGTGACCCAGGAAACCCGCCTGTTCAACGTCGACACCGGCGAAACCGTGGGCATGCGCAGCAAAGAGCACGCGCACGACTATCGCTATTTCCCTGAACCAGATTTAATTCCCTTGCGAATCAGCGACGAATGGTTGGCGCGCATCCGTGAACGGATGCCGGAGCTCCCGGCCGCACGCCGCCGCCGCTTCGTCGAAACTTACGGCCTGCGCGAATACGACGCCGAAGTGCTTACGCTGACGCGTCCCATGAGTGACTATTTCGAAAAGGTCGCCTCGGTGGCCGGAGATCCCCGCGCCGCCGCGAATTGGGTGATGGGAGACCTCACCGGCCTGATGAAACAAGAGGGCTTCGCCGAACCGCCGGTAACGGCAGAAAACTTGGGAAAGCTGGTCGCGATGATTGCGCAGGGAAAGATCAGCGGCAAGTTGGCCAAAGAAATTTTCCCGAAAATGTTCGCGACCGGCGATTCTCCCGAAGCCATCATGGAGCGCGAAGGCCTGAAATCCATCAGCGACGAAGGCGCACTCGGCAAGATCATCGACGAAGTGATCGCCGCGAATTCCAAACAGGTCGAACAGTATCGCAGCGGAAAAGCCGCGGTTTTAGGATTTCTGGTCGGACAAGTTATGAAAGCCAGCCGAGGCCAGGCCGATCCCGCTGCCGTCAATCGGATGTTGAAAGAAAAACTCTAGTTACTGCGCGGCCGACGCCGGCGGTGGTTCCTTCACGTCGATCAATTCGACATCGAAAATCAGTTCGGCTTTGGGAGGAATCTTGTTCCGCCCCTTCTCGCCATACGCCAGTTGATACGGAATGAACAGCCGCCGCTTTCCGCCGACTCGCATGCCCTCAAATCCGGCATCCCATCCGGGGATCACTTTGCGCTTGCCCTGCTCAAAGCTCAACGGCTCCGGGCGGTCGCGCGAGGAATCGAATTTGGTCCCATCGAGCAGCCATCCCGTGTATTGGACGACATACACCTTGCCGGGTTCAGCGGTCTTCCCGGTGCCGACCGCTACATCGATATAACGCATCGCATACTGCGTGTGCATCTGGCCCGGCGCTGGTGGAATGGATGCCGCCAGCTTCGGTTTCGAGCATCCGGCCAAAACACAAATTGCGAAAGCACAGAAAAATCGCATGTTACGTCGCATTGTATCAGGACAGCAGCTATTTCCCGCGTTGCGTCTCCACCATCTCCCGGATGGAAGCGACAACCAGATCCGGTTCATCGGCGCTCATATTATGCCGGCTATTGCCCGTCACGATTTGTTTGAACCCGGCACTCGTTCGAGAAACTCACGGTGCAGTTCGAGTTTGATGGCAGCGACTCTTGTCCCGGCGGCCGAATCGGCGCGGGTTGCCGTCAACAAAGTGAGGGGCACCGCGGGCAACGGCCAGGCGTCGCGCGCTTGTTGAAGGTCGGCGTTTAGATTCTCGACTCACTCTGGCTGCCTTGCCCGTTACTGCCAATTTCCCGCTGTAGATCGGGCATCTCGCGCTCGATGCCCTGCCATACGACGGGTTCTTGCGCCTGGAGTCTTGTATTCAGATCCTCGGGTGTAGGATCTACCAGTACGATTCCGGCCACATCGCCAGGGTACAGATGGGCGAAGACCCGGACATGAATCCCGCCGAGCGATGCCCCGACCAGCACGCATGGCGTCTTGATTCCGGCATGCTTCAACAACGAATGCAGTTCAAGCGCGATGTGAGCGGAGTCGCGTGGTAGGGGCGCGGCCTCCGACTTGTAAGTCCCGCCGCGATCGTAGGCCAGAGTGCGGGTGAACTGTCCCACTTTGAGTTGCACCTGAGTCCATCCCTCAAGCGCTGCCCCGAACCCGCCGTTCACGAACACCACAGCGGGCGCACCGTTGCCACGGGTCACCGTGCGCACCCGATAGCCTCCGGCATCAACCATATGCGGGACGCCGTCTCGCGTGCAGCTCGCGAAAATTAAAAGCGCTGCGGTAATTACCAGGGGGCACCAAATGCGGTTCATACATGCCGTTGGTGCAACCGCACCGCCAAAGCGGTAGAAGGAGTCATTGGAGCAGCCACGCGGTCGCTAATTCAAAAGTGTCCGAATGTGGGAACGGCGTGTCCATTCGCGGCTGGTCTGCGAAACAGTAATCGGATAAGTAGATGCCACAGCGGCGAAGCAGGCGTACCCGCGGATGCAAATACCACCTAACGGCCTTTGTGTTGCTTGTGTCTAATCTAACCAGTGTTAACATTCGAAATGAGATCATGATCAATCTTCGCAACATCGAAAAGTACTTCGAACACGGCCCGACCAAGACGTTTGTCCTCCGTCGCATCAACATGGATATCAAAGACGGGGAGTTCGTCTCCATCATGGGACCCTCTGGCGCTGGCAAATCCACGCTACTCCATTTGATCGGCATGCACGATTCGGCCTGGACCGGCGAGTACAATTTCCTGGATCATCCGATTCACAGGCTGAAGAAAAAAGACCGCGATGAGATTTACAAGAAGTACTTCGGATTCGTGTTTCAGAGTTACCACCTGCTCGATTCGCTGACGGTTTATGAGAATCTTGACATCCCGTTGAGCTATCGCAACGTGAAAAAGTCGGAGCGCGACGGCATCGTGTGCGATGCATTGGACAAGTTTCAAATGGTGGGTAAAAAAGACCTGTTTCCCAACCAGCTCTCTGGCGGCCAGCAGCAACTGGTGGCCATCGCGAGGGCGATTATCGCCAACCCCAAGGTGATTCTCGCCGACGAGCCCACCGGCAACCTTCATTCGAGCCAAGCCAAGGAAATCATGGAAGTCTTCAAACGTCTGAATGAGTCCGGCACCACCATTATTCAGGTGACCCACTCCGAAGTGAACGCGTCCTACGGCCACCGGATTATCAAGATCGTCGACGGCTGGATCAGCACCGACTGAACAAACCTCAGCGAGTTTGCGTCTTCGGAAGGCATGGGTCTCAAACTCGCGCTTCGGCATTTCTCCAAAAACCCCGGTTTCGCCCTGGTCGTGGTTCTGACGCTGGCGCTCGGCATTGGAGCCAATACCGCGATCTTCAGCTTCGTCAACTCCTGGATCATCCGGCCCTCGCCGTTCCCAAGCCCGGACCAGCTTGTCCTCCTGTTCGAAACTGACAAGAAGACTGGATCCGAAGGTTCGGTTTCTCCCGGCGACTGGAAGGACTGGCGCGAAAAATCGGGGATCTTCGACGATCTCGCCGCGGCCACTTGGGGAAGCTACAATCTGACCGGGGTCGACGAGCCGGTGAAGATCGCCGGCTACTACGTGTCGGCCAATTTCTTCCGCGCCTTGGGTGTGAAGCCGGCGCTGGGACGCGAATTTACGGAAGAAGAACAGATCCCCGGCCGCGACAACGTGGTCATACTCGCGCACTCCCTGTGGCGAGACCGCTTCGGGTCCGATCCGAACGTGCTGGGGCGAAAAATCACGCTCGATGGCGCGGCGAATATTATCGTCGGCGTGATGCCGGAGAACTTCCAGTACATTCCTATGGGGCTGGCAGAAGTATTTACGCCGTTGACGTTCTCGCCCGAAAAATTGGTTGCGCGCGATACACGATACCTGCGTCCGGTGGGCAGGCTGAAAGCAGGCGTTGACGCAGCGGGTGCCAGCGCGGCGATGATCGCATTTCAGGCCTCGCTTGAAAAAACGTATCCGGCGACGAACACGAATCGGGGCGTGCTGGTAAGGACCTTGCAGGAGGAGACCGACAAGCAGAGCGGAAATCCCGCCGTAAAGATTCTCTTCGCCATCGTCACGTTCATTCTGATGATGGCGTGCGCCAACGTCGCGAATCTGATCATGGCACGCTCCACCGCGCGCCGGAAAGAAATGGCGGTGCGGCTGGCCATGGGGTCGGGGCGATGGCGGCTGGTGCGGCAACAGCTCGGCGAGACGCTGCTGCTGTTCATCGCGGGAGCGGTCACCGGGATGTTCTTCGCTCGGTTCGGCGGCGCCTATCTGCTGCATGCGATTCCCGCGCGTTCCATGGCGTATCTGCCCAACTTTGGGCGTGTCGAGATCGACGCACAGGTGCTCTTGTTTACGGCGGCGATTGCCTTGGCGACTGGACTCGCGTTCGGTATGGCTCCGGCGCTGGAGGGCACCCGGTTCGACGTGAACACGATGCTTAAAGACTCAGGTGGACGGGGAACCGGCAGTGTCAGCGCGAATCGGTTTCGCAAGATGCTGGTGTCGGGCGAAATGGCGCTGGCCGTAGTGGTCGTGATCTGCGGCGGGCTTTTGGCGAACAGTTTTGTGCGGATGCTCCACGTCGATCTGGGTTTCGATGGAGAACGCGTTCTGGTGGCGGAGGTGCAGCCTTTTTCGAAGAATAAGGCGGCCTCGAGCATTTCGCAGTTTTACGATTCCGCGCTCCAAAGGCTCGCGGGAATGCCTGGCGTGGAACGAGCCGCGGCGGCCATGTTCACTCCCGGCAGCAATGGCGGCAACGTCACTCCCGTGCTGCTGGAAGGCAAGCCGGAACCGCCTCCCGGGCAAGTGCCGAGTGTCAGAAACAACGTCGTGACGCCGGGTTATCTGGAGGCGATGAGCATTGCACTGCTGGCTGGGCGCACCATATCCGCGCAGGATTCGCGCGAAGCCACGGCGGTAGTCGTGGTGAATGAGACCCTGGCGAAGCGGTTTTTCGCCGGTGAAAATCCTCTGGGAAAACGCCTGCGATTTAGCCGCAAGGACACGAATGCCTGGTGTACTGTCGTCGGAGTGGTGAAGGATGTCAAGTATTACTATCCCGCCGCGCCACCCGAAAATCAGGTGTATCTCGCGTTCGCGCAGAGTCCCGCGACTTCGATGACCCTGGTGGTTCGAACCAGAGGAACCCCGATGACGATCGCACCAGCCATCCGCGCCGTGGTGCACGACATCGACCCGATGCTACCCGTGTCGCGTATTATGACCATCGGAGCGGCGATCGAAGAGCAGAAGGCCGGCGATCGAATCCTGACACAGGTCACGGGATTCTTTGGCGCGCTGGCGCTGTTCCTGGCAGCGATCGGGATTTACGCCGTAATCGCATATTCAGTTTCGCAGCGCGCGCAGGAGATCGGAGTGCGGATGGCCCTGGGTGCGAAAAACCGCGACGTTTTGACGCTCATCGTCCGCCAGGGTATGGGAATGGTATTAGGTGGAATGATCGTCGGCATCGCGGGAGCGGTATTCATGGCGAAGCTGCTAGCGAATTTCCTGTACGGAGTCACCCCGACGGATCCGGCAACCTTCGTGAGCACGTTCGTCGTGCTGGCCGGAGTGGCTCTGATCGCATGCGCAATTCCAGCGATGCGAGGAGCGAAGGTGGATCCGGTGGTCGCGTTGAGGAATGAGTAGCCTATGGAATATGCCCGGATTCGAAGGCTCGAAACTCGTAGAATCAGACTACGAAAAGCGACTACACGGTAACCGTCTGAGGAACCCGTGTTTGATCGATCGGACGATCGTGCCGACAATGGCACATGGTCAGCAAGGAAGAGAAGCAACGCATTGTGGACGGTTTCACTCAGAGCGGGATGACTCGGGGCGAGTATTGTCGGAAGCACAACATTGCGGTCACCACGTTCGACTACTGGCGGCGCATTCGAAAGAACAAGCCCAGATTGGTGGAGATCGCCGTGGAAACACAGCCCAGGGGAGGATTCGCATTGGTGCTGGCCAATGGGCGGCGCATCGAAAGTTCGTGGGGATTCGCCGAAGCCGACCTGCTGCGGCTGATTCGGGCCGCCGAGGCGTGATCCGTTGTTCGGGCTGGGGCTGGCGACCAAGATCTACGCAGCGGTGGAATCCGTGGACATGCGCAAGGGCTTCGACGGATTGTACGGAGCCGTGCGCGATCAGCTTGGGCAAGACCCGCTGAGTGGGCATGTGTTCTTGTTTTCGAATCGCACGCGCACGCGTTTGAAAGCCCTGGTATGGGATGGCAGCGGATTATGGGTGTGCGCAAAGCGTCTGGAGAAAGGCCGCTTCCGTTGGCCCGCTCCCGGTGAAAAACAGCACAGCGTGACCATGCGCGCCGAGGAGCTGGCGATGCTGGTGAACGGGTTCGATCTGAAGCAAGCGCAGCCACGCAAGTGGTACCGGCGCTCGGCCTAAAAAGTTCTGGAACATTTTGATCTACTCGCGTAAAATAGAGCTTCTCCCACCGTGAACGCTCCCGCACGCATCGCTGAACTGGAGAGGCAACTGCACTGGGCGCAGCTGGAAATCCAAGCACTCCGGGAAGAACTGCGGCAGCGGCGGATTCAACAACTGGGTCCGAAGAGCGAAACGCTGAGCAACCTGCAACTGGCTCTGCTGACCGAAGAAGAACCGAGCACGACACGCGACGAGGTGGAAGCGGAAGCGCAGCGCGAGACGCTGACACGCGCGCCCTCGCGAGAGAGTAGGCCCCATCCGGGCCGCAAGCCGCTGCCGGAGGATCTGCCGCGCATCACCCACATCCTCACCTGCAACGAGCGCACGTGCGCGTCCTGCGGGGAGGAAACGGCGGTGATTGGCTACGACGAAAGCGAACAACTCGACGTCGAGCCGGCGCGCTACTTCGTGCGCGTGACCAAGCGCGAGAAACGAGCCTGCCGGCGCTGCTCGACCGTGACGGCGGCGCCGTTGGCGGGACGCATCGTCGAAAAAGGATTAGCCAGCGACGCGGTGGTCATCAACACCATCGTGGCAAAATATTGCGACCACCTGCCTTTGTACCGCCAAGCGGTGATGATCGAGCGCGAGGCGGGAGTCGAGATCGGACGCGCGACCCTGGACGGCTGGGTGATGCGTGTGGGCGAACTGCTCGGGCCCATCGTGAGAGCGATGCGCCGCGACCTGCTCGCCGCATCTTATTTACAGGCCGATGAAACCCCGGTGCCGGTGCAGATGCATGACCGGCGCGGTGAAAACCATCAGGCGTACCTATGGCAATACGGTAAACCGGGTGGTGAGACGGTGTTCGACTTCTGTTTGGGTCGGGGACGTGAGGGTCCGCGCAAGTTCTTAAGCGAGTGGGAGGGGATTTTACAAACCGATGGCTATGCGGCCTACGACGATATCGGCGGGCCCAAGCTGGTGCACGTCGGGTGTTGGGCGCACGCGCGGCGCAAGTTTGTCGATGCAGTGAAAGTGAATCCGCAAGATACTGCAGCGGTAGCGATGGTCACGCGCATGGACGCGTTGTTTCTGATTGATCGCGATGCGCGCCGCCGCGCCTTGAGCGCGGAGGATCGCCAGGCACAACGCCGCCAATACGCGGAGGAGTGGTTGCGGGAGATTCGTGAGGCGTGCCTGGCGCTGGCCCAGCAAGCGCTGCCCAAAAGCGCGCTGGGACAAGCGGCTGCCTACACCTTAAATATGTGGGCCAAGCTGCTGCGGTGTTTCGATCATGGGGAAGTGGAGCTGTCCAATAACCTGGCGGAGAACTCGATGCGACCCGTAGCACTCGGTCGCAAGAACTGGCTGCACGTAGGCAGCGCGCACGCCGGACCGAGAGTGGCGTCGATTCTTTCGGTGGTGGAATCCTGCCGCCGACTCGGCGTACCCGTGAAAGACTACCTCTCCAACGTCCTGCCCGGATTAAACCAGCGGACACTCTCCCAGGTCGGCAATCTCACCCCAGCTCGTTGGTCCACTGGCCGAAACTAGTCAACCTGGGTTGGCCGTACGCTTACACTACACGAAGCCGCCCGAAAGGACTTCAAAGCGTTTTGTCGGGCCACCGAGTGTGGGCCACGTTGGTTACTCTGCTGGTTGCCAGCGGCGCCGTTCTGGTCCAGGTCGTATATCACGGTATCGGGAGCATGACCAATGTGCGGCAGACGATCGCGACTGGATTAGTTGGGTTAGTCGTATCTCTGATAGGGAATTACATCATTTCAATGAGAAGAGGCGCTCAGACTCTTGACGCTCGACTCCACGATGAAATCCGAAGGCTAGGCGCAACGATTTCCGAGCGGGGGAATGAAATTCAGCAAAAAGAGCGGACCATTGAGCGCCTCGTCGCGAAGCCGAAGCGAACAGCTGCTGAGCAGCACCACTACGAGCTGGCGCGAGCGGCGCTTGAGAGAGTAGGACCCACTGGTGAGGACGTTCTTCGGCATCTCGTAATTCATGGCAGTTTGACGTTCGGCAACTACAATCCTGTCCTCCCGAAAGGAATGGCCGGGCAGCAGACGCGCGATATCCTAAATTTTTGCGTGGCGCAGCAGCTAGTTAAGGAGCGACAAGAGCGGCATCCCGCCGGATAGGATTACACTTACGACATCGCTCCGGGTATGAGAGCGGCGCTGGATGAATTGCTCTATCGAGCATAGACCTCTTGCGATCCTATGAGCCAGCCGCTTTTTTGCCTCGTCAATGCCTGGACGATGGCCGGCTGGCACCCACCACAATGCCAGGTACACGCCTGCGAACTTCTCGAACCAATCATGCCGCTGGCGAAGCAATTCGGCGTGAGTGGTTCGATAAACGGAATGCCTCAGCGCCTCACCGATTCCCAAACCGACATGTTGATCAAAGTTCGATCGTCATCGTAAGGCCGAAAATAGGTCGCGTTTCCTTCGGAGGTTTGAAGCCGCCAGATGAAACCGGGGCTCCATTCCGCCAGCGCGTTGATTTCGTCGAGGCGGGTATAGAATCCTGCCATCATCGGATCTTCGACAGGAGCCAAAACTCTTCCAATGTTGACCTGGGCCGAATGGCATCGGGTCATTTCCGCTCTCCCGAGGTCCGAGTGTAACAGTGATTGCTTAACACGTCTTTACAAATCGTTGCATTCTGTCCGGTTTCAGGTTTGGCCGTCCCACAGGCGAACACCTTAATGAGTTGCAAACTGAATAGCCTCAAATGGTTAGGAGGGTAATTAACGTGCTTCATTTCGCCTAAAGCTAAGGAGGGCTCCATGAAGCTGCTCGCGATGGCTGCGATAGGAGCGCTGGCTGTATTCGCCATGCCCGGCTTAGAAGGTGTGCGTGCACCTTCGGTTCAGGAAGAAATGCGCTGGCATGGATGGGTGCCGGGCGGACAAGTAGTCGAAATCAATAACGTCAACGGGAATGTCCGCGCGGAGCCGGCTTCTGGCGACGAAATTGAGGTGATCGCCACCAAGCGAGGCACCGACAATCCCGACGAAGTATCCATCGAAGTGGTTGAGCACAAAGGCGGAGTGACCATATGCGCGGTATATCCCAACGCGAATAAAGAGCATCCGTTCGAGTGCCGTCCCAGCCATGGCGGCGGATTCCGGATGGCGGCGACTTCTGAATCGGAAGCGCATATTCGATGGGAAAACGGCGGCGGCGGCGACGTGCTTCTCAACGATCTGCGGGTGGATTTCGTAGTCAGGCTGCCCAAGCGCCTGCGCTTCATCGGCAGAACCGTCGACGGCGAGGTTTCAGCGCATCTGCTGGAGCAGGATGTAGAAGCGCATAGCGTTCGCGGCGACGTGAATGTCGACATGAATCCTTCGCTCGGGGCGGACGTTAGGGCGGAAACGGCCATGGGACAGGTGGATTCGGAATTTCCCCTCATGATGAAATGGGATGCCAATCGGGGCCAGTTCGCAAGCGGGCACGTGGGCCATTCGCATCGGCTGGTGCGCCTGAAAACAGCGACCGGTAACATTCATCTGGAACGCGCGCGGCAGATGTTTTAGCATTTTCTCTTTCGGTACGCGGCGGACTACGCTATCCTAGGCGGTCGATGCCGTTGTACGCAGCCACCATTTTCCTGAGCGCATTTCTGCTGTTTCAGGTGCAGCCGCTGATCGCGAAATTCATTTTGCCGTGGTTCGGCGGATCGGCGGCGGTGTGGAGCGCGGCGCTGCTGTTTTTTCAGTTGCTGTTGCTGGGCGGGTATCTGTATGCGCATTGTCTGATCCGATACCTGAAGGCCAGGCAACAGACGTGGGTCCACGGCGTGTTGCTGGCGGGCAGCCTGGCGACGCTTCCCATCGTGCCGGCCCCGCATTGGAAGCCGGAGGGCGGGGGCGATCCGACGCTGCGCATCCTGCTGCTGCTGGGCGCGACCATCGGGTTACCGTACATGCTGCTGGCGGCGACCAGTCCGCTGCTGCAAGCCTGGTATCTGCGAATGCACGCCGGCGCGATGCCGTACCGGCTGTTCGCGCTTTCCAACTTCGGATCGATGCTGGCGCTGTTGAGCTATCCGTTCGTAGTCGAGCCTCGATTAGCGCTGCGCCATCAGGCGATCGCCTGGTCGCTCGGATATGTTGTTGTTCGGCGGCCTCTGCGCGCTGGCGGCACGGAAACAGCCGCAAAGGCGTCGACCCAATGCAAAGCGCGACTGGTAAAGCTGCGACGGCACCCGGACTGGGAACTTCGCTGTTGTGGATCGGACTCGCGGCCTGCGCATCGACTTTGCTGCTCGCCGTGACCAGCCATTTGACCCAGAACGTCGCGCCGATTCCGCTGTTGTGGATCGCGCCGTTGAGCCTGTATCTGCTCAGCTTCATTTTGTGCTTCGAAAGCGATCGCATCTACAACCGCATCGTATTTCTGCCGCTGCTGGCGGGATCGCTGGCGCTGTTCGCATGGGGCGATTATATTTACGAGAACAATGGCGACGTCACTAAGCGCCTGATCCCGGCGTTGTGCGCGGCTCTGTTCGTGTGCTGCATGGTCTGCCACGGCGAGCTAGCGCGGCGGAAGCCGCATCCGCGATATTTGACGCGGTTCTACCTGATGGTTTCGGTCGGCGGTGCGACCGGAGGATTGTTCGTCGCGCTGGCGGCTCCACGCTTGTTCCATACGTTCGTCGAGCTGCCGATCGCGATGATAGCGTGCGCGGCGCTGACGGTGTGCGCTGTGTGGGATCGCATGGCCCGCGTGGGCGCGAGCCGCAGCCGGCGCTGGCGACCATCGGATTTGCAGTCTACCTGGGGCGCGCGGAGGTGAAGAAAAATCGCGACTACGTTCTGTCGGCGCGCAATTTCTACGGCGTGCTGCACGTTCGAGACGATCCCGATGCTCCCGGCGAAACCGGCAAGCGCGTGCTGATCCACGGAACCATCAATCACGGGACTCAGCTTCTGGGGCCGGGGACGGATCGAATCCCCACGTCCTATTTCGGAAGCGGCTCCGGCATTTCTCGGGCGATTCACGCCTTGGGCGACGCGGGCCCGATTCGTATCGGGATCCTCGGTCTCGGCGCGGGTGTCACCGCAGCTCTCGCGCGCCCGGGCGATACGCTGCATTATTACGAGATCAATCCGCTGGTGGTGGAGATCGCCAATCGGGAATTTGGATTTTTTCGCGCGTGCCCGGCCGACAAGCAGCTTTTCATGGGGGACGGGCGCCTGACGCTGGAACGCATGCCCGATGAACGTCTCGATTTCCTTGCGATGGATGCCTTCACCAGCGACGCGGTTCCGGTCCACCTGCTTACGCGCGAAGCCTATGCGACCTACGCGCGTCATCTGAATCCGGGCGGCGTGCTGGCGATCAACATTTCGAATCGATATCTCAACCTGGAGCCGGTGGTCGCACAAGCCGCGGCCGATCTAGGTTGGACGGGCGTCGCCGTCGCGGACGATGGCGACGAAAAAGACTACTATTCGCCGTCGACCTGGGTGCTGGTCAGCCGGTCCGCGAAGATTTTCGAACAACAAGAATTTTCGGGACGCTTCAGTGGAGCGTATCCAGACCAAGCCGGGTTTTCGCCCCTGGACCGACGACTACAGCAACATCCTGCAAATCTTAAAATGACCGTCTACGCCGTTACCATTTTCCTGAGCGCGTTCCTGCTGTTTCAGGTGCAGCCGCTGATCGCGAAGATCATTTTGCCGTGGTTCGGCGGATCGGCTGCGGTTTGGGCCGCGGCGATGCTGTTTTTTCAGCTATTGCTTTTGGCAGGCTACGCGTATGCGCACACCGTGATCCGTTTCCTGCGGCCGAAAGCACAGATGGCCGTTCATGCCGCGCTCCTGGCCGGAAGCTGCCTGCTGTTGCCGATTCTTCCATCGCCGTCGTGGAAACCGTCGGAAGCCGGCGATCCGACGCTGCGGATTCTGCTGCTGCTCGGCAGTCACCATCGGACTGCCTTATTTTCTGCTGTCGTCCACCAGCCCGCTGCTGCAAGCCTGGTACGTGCGCCGGTCCGGCAGCTGGATTGCCGTATCGACTATTCGCGCTGTCGAATTTCGGGTCGATGCTGGCGTTGATCAGCTTTCCCTTCCTGGTCGAGCCGAAACTCACCTCACGGCAGCAGGCCTATACGTGGAGCGCGGCGTATGTTCTGTTCGCGGCGATGTGCGCGTTTGCGGCATGGTCCAGCAGAGAAGGAAAGCAAATCGAAGACGGCGCCGGCTCGACAACGTTTCGCCGCGGCCGGGAATCGGGCAACTGATTCTGTGGGTCGCGCTGGCGGCCTGCGCGTCCACGCTGCTGGTTTCGGTGACGAATCACTTGAGCCAGAACGTCGCGCCCGATTCCTCTGTTGTGGGTGATTCCGCTGGCGCTGTATCTGTTGACGTTTATTCTCGCGTTTGAAAGCGATCGCATTTACCGGCGCTGGCTGTTCCTGCCCCTGCTCGCACCGGCGCTGGGCGCAATGGCGTACGGGATTTGGGTTGACCAAGGGAACATGCAGATCAAGAGGCTGATTCCGGGGTACTGTGGCGGCCTTTTTCTGGTCTGCATGATGTGCCATGGCGAGCTGGCTCGCCGCAAGCCCGCCGCGCGGCATCTGACGCTGTTTTATCTGATGGTGGCGCTCGGCGGCGCGGTCGGCGGTGTGTTTGTCGCCATCGTCGCGCCGCGCGTGTTTCACGATTTTCTGGAACTGCAGGTGGGGCTGGTGGTATGCCGCGGTGCTGGCCGTCATCGTGCTTTGGGACGTAAAGATTCCGAAGCTGGGCGCGTGGCCGCTGCGCACAGTGCTGGTGATCGGCGCGGGCGTGCTGGCCGGGTACCTGGCACGATCCGAGCATGAGGACACCAAAGGCTATCGGTTGATGGTGCGCAATTTCTACGGCGTGCTGAGCGTGCGGGACGACAAGGTCGACAGTTACATGGAGCGCGTGCTTCTGCACGGCACGATTAATCACGGCGAGCAGGTGATCGACGACGACAAAATTCGATACGTACCAACGTCTTATTACGGCGTCGATTCGGGCGTGGGGCGGGCGATTCGCGCGGCGCAGGGGCCCGGCGGCGCGGTTCGCGTCGGCGTGATCGGGCTTGGGCGCGGGCGTCCTGTCCACCTATGGCCGCGAAGGCGATTATTACCGCATCTATGAGATCAATCCGCTGGTGCCGGTGATCGCGCAGACGCAGTTTTCGTTTTATCCGCATTCGCGGGCCGACAAGCGGATCATGATGGGCGACGCCCGGCTGACGCTGGAGGGACAGGAGCCGCAGAATTTCGATGTGCTGGCCGTCGACGCGTTTTCAAGCGATGCGATTCCGATTCACCTGCTGACGCGCGAAGCGCTGGCCGCTGTATTTTCATCACTTGAAGCCCGATGGCATTCTGGCGCTGCACATTTCCAACCGGTATCTGGATCTGGAGCCGGTTTGCGCGCGCGGCGCGCAGTATTTCTCGAAGACGGCCATGACGGTTTCCGACGAAGGCGAAGAAGCGCCGTACATGTCGTCATCCACATGGGTGCTTCTGACCTCCAGGGCGAGCTGGTTCGACACTCTCAGCTTTAAGGGAGCGGATATGGCCGCCGCGAAAGTCTGCACGCGAATTTCCGGGCGTGGACCGACGATTACAGTAACGTGTACCAGATCCTTAAGCTCAAAGATTAGGAGCTTGAAAGGCCCGTCTTGCGCGCCACGAGCGGGTCAAATCTGAATTTTCATTCGCCTTAGATGGCGCCCCAGCTTTCTCACAGTTAAAGTACGGTTCTAAGACATTTGCCGCTGGACTGGCAGCTCGTCACCGGCCCGCCCGATGAAGGTCTTTTAATTTACGCTTAAGAGTGGTTTCATGTCCCGCTGGCATGATAGGGACCTGAAAGACGGCGTGAAGTCGTCGACACACCACAAGGAGAAATATCACAATGAAGAAGATCATGAGCCTGATGCTCGGCCTGTCGCTCGTCCTCGGCGCCGCCACTGTCGCTTTCGGCCAGGACACCAACACCAAGAAGAGCACCAAGGGAAAGAAAAAGGGCGGCACAAGTCCTCGACCAAGAGCAGCAGCTAAGTCCTGTCCTCAGTTTAAGATTCCGGCCGCGTTCCGCCGTTCTTCAGGCTCCATGCCATAGAGCAGCGATACGCGGCCTTTGTTTTTTTAGGCCCTCGCGCACGTTTTTCCTGAATCCTCCCGAACTTTCGCACCATCAACATCGTTAAATAAGAGTACAGCGTTAACCTAACTCACACCATAAAGGAAAGAAGACTTATGACCAAACGTTTACTACTGTTGTTGTCCGTGATTTCGCTGGCCGTGGCCAGCGCCGAAAACGCGTTCAAGATTAACCTCTATCAGGCGACCGTGGTGAACGGCACCAGCTTCAAGGCCGGCGAGGCAAAGCTTGAACTCAAAGACAACAAAGCGGTAATTCACCAGGGCAAAACGTCGGCAGAGGCCGATGTCAAAGTGGAAGAGAACAAGGCCAAGTACGTCTACACGACGGTCGGCTACAAAGAAGGCGCCGACCATCAGATCAAAGACATCTGCGTGGCGGGCACGACCACGCACATTCTCTTCCAGTAATCGAATTACCTGCGCCCCGGCTACGGGTTCACTTTTAGTGAGCGTCGCTGAGGCGCAGGTTTTTTATCTCGAAGTCCCGCCGGATGTGCGCGAGCGGCTCGGCCGTAACAACAATCGGCGCCGTCGAAAGGTCCCGAAGAGTCTTGTCGGAGAACATGCTGATCGGGCTGTCGTCGATCTCGGCCGGAAACGGCGAATAGGAGTGGCGCGCCCAACGGATCTTACCCGTCGGTCCAACGAACAGAGTAACGGCATCGCGCGGACTTCTGAATGGGTACCGGCAGGTAATCTGCGTGAGAGTCTTGTGCGCATGCTCGCGCACAGTCCGGCGCCGGGCACGTCGATCAAGTTGCCGGTGAAGGGGACCTCCGTTCGCCTCTGTTCCCGAACCGTGGCGAACGCAGAGCCGTGGAGACGGATTGGCTGATCCCTGCACTTTTTCGAAAAACGCGCCGTCGATCACCAATGGTGGGCCAAGGCTTCCCGGGGACCAGGGCGCTAGTGACTTTCCAAACAGCGCCGTCCGGCGCTTCGAACGTCACGGTCAGAGCGTCTGGGCGGAGAACCATCCCCAGCGGGAATCCCGCGGACTCTTAGGGGCGCTGAACGCCACAAAGTCATCTCGCATTGCGACTCGATGGACCAACCACGGGTCCGTGCTCGGCCGGCTGATCTGAATCGATGACGCGTCGATGCGGTTTGTGATTCGCGATTGAATCGCATAAGCCATGCGAAGAGGCGATCTTGGCACTGATCGCCGCATACAACAACGAAGCCACGTGGCACAGAACGCGCGTGCGATTGCGGTTTTGCGGCGGGAATACTGCCACAACAATGACGGATGACGCCACCAACGCAACTCCGGCAAGAGCCGCCCGTGGTGCTTACCCAATCCGCCGGGCCCGGTAAAGCCGAGCCCATCGAAAACCGCAAGCTGCGGAATATGGCGTGCGGCCCACACGATCAGGCCAGCAGGACCACTTGCACCAACCCGGTGGTTACCGTTGCAATCGCGACCATCGGAATCAGGAAGAGCCGGGGTGATCAGAAACTGCTCGGCGACCAAGCCCGCGAGCTCTTTGAAAACGGAGAATCCGTTGGCGCGGAGAATCACCGCGTCGGCTACCATCATCGGCAAATTTACGAATGCGAGCACGAACAGCACCTTGGCGCACAGCAAGCTTTCCATCGATACGGGCGCGTGATCCAAAACTGGCGGTCACCCGGCAAAGCTTCGGCATGGATTAATCGCACGATCAGATACCAAGCCCACCAGCGGCAGCGCTAAGGGAAGAATGAAACCTGTGAGCACGTCGACATAGCCCTTGCTCAGGGAAAGGCGAAGGGCGGAGATGGTGAACGCGGTGACGAAGAACAGCGACGGCAGCAATCTCAAAGCGAAGATACCGGACGTCTTTCTTGAAAATGTGCAGAGCCTGTTTCATGCGTCATGCAGCCTTTCTCGCGGCCTTCGCCAGCGTCAGGAAGATGGTCCGCAACGGAATCGGATTCATCGACACCGCTTTCACTTCGACGAAAACTCTCGCCGATCTCGGCGACGTGCGCTCTGCATCGAATTGAGTCTCGACAAACCGGACAACGGTCGATGAGGATTCGATTTGCAGCCAGGTCGACGGGAGCCTGGCGGGAATCGACGGCGCGAGCGTTGAATGTGATTTCGATCTCGCGGAAGCGGGCGGCGAGCGACGTCATTTCTTCGGAGAACTGCAAGCGGCCGCGATCCAGATAGCCGATGTGGCTGGCGAAGGTCTCGATTTCGGCCAGATCGTGCGAAGAAATCAGGATCGTCGCGCCTTCGGCGGCGTCCAGCACGCCTTCAATCAACTCGTCGCGCACCAGAGGATCGAGGCCGGTGAACGGTTCATCGAGCACGATCAACGACGGCCGGTAGGCGAGCGAAGAGGCAAGCGCGGTCTTCATCCACATGCCACGCGACAAATGCTTCAGCTTGCGATCGAGCGGCAGATCGAACTGGCGAAGCAGTTCTGAAGCGCGCGCATCGTCCCAAGCCGGGTAGAACGGCTTGAGATAGGACATGAGATAGCCGACCGTCATCCAGTCGCGGCATCTCCTGGTTTTCGGAGACGTAGCCGATGCGCGCGAAATCCCGCGGCCCCAGCTTGCGCGAATCCGTCCCTAGCACCAATGCGCGCCCTTCGGTCGGCTGAAGAATGTTCATCAGCATTTTGATGGTGGTGGTCTTGCCGGCGCCGTTGGGGCCGACCAGGCCATAAATACTCGACTCAGGAAGCTCCAGATTCAAGTGGTCGACCACTGCGGTACGGCCGAATCGTTTCGAAAGATCGATGGTTCGCAAAATATCAGTCATTATTTTTTTCCATCCAGACGTTTCCAATGCCGGGCCAGCGCCGCGGCGACTTCGTCGAGCGAGAGGCCCAGTTTCTTGGCTTCCACCACCATTTGTTCCAACTCCTTTTTGAGAAGCGTGCCGCGCTCGGAAGCGCTGGACGCGGCAGGCTCAGCGACCACGGTGCCGATGCCGGGGCGCACTTCGAGGATCCCTTCCTCCACCAGTTGCAGAATCACCTTGTGGGCGGTGTTGGGATTGATCTTGAACTCGCGGCTAAGAGCACGGACGGAAGGAAACGCGTCGCCAGGCCGCATCTGCCCGGAGACCACGGCTTTCTTCGCCGCATAGACGACCTGTTCGTAAATGGAGACGCCTGCCTCGAACGTCAGGCGGAACGGGATCACACGGTGTACTATATCACGTAGTACACCTATAGAGCGGCACGCGAATCGTTACACTGTCACCAATGAAATGGATTTTGGGCATCATTTTCGCGGGCGCGGTCCTGGCACAATCCTGGACGCCGCAGCATAGCGGCACCACCGCCGACCTGCGGGGCGTGAGCGCGGTGAGCAGGACGGTTATCTGGGCAAGCGGTACCAAGGGTACGTTTCTTCTCTCCAACGACGGCCGGAGCTGGCGCAGAGGAACGGTAACCGGAGCCGGCGATTCCGATTTCCGAGCCATCCGCGGGTTCGACGAAAAAACCGCCATCGCGTTGAGCATCGGCAAAGGAGAAAGTTCGCGGATTTACAAGACCGTCAACGGCGGCGACCGCTGGGAGCTGCTGTACACGAATCCAGATCCAAAAGGATTCTTCGATGCGCTGGCGTTCTGGGACGCAAGCCACGGGATCGTCCTCGGTGATCCGGTGGATGGTCATTTCGTGGTTCTTACCACAGCCGACGGCGGCGAGACCTGGAAGCGCCAGAAAACTCCTGGAGCGCTTCCGAATGAGGGCGCGTTCGCTGCCAGCAACTCATGCCTGGTCGTGCGCGGAACTCGCGAAGTGTGGTTCGGAACCGGCGGCGGCCGCGTGTTTCATTCGACCGATGGAGGCGAGACGTGGTCCGTCGCGAAGACGCCGGTTCGCAGTGATAGCGCGAGCGCAGGGATTTTTTCGCTGGCGTTTTCCGATGGACGGCACGGCGTCGCGGTAGGCGGCGACTACAAGTTGACCACCGATACCGCGGGCAACATCGCGCTGACCTCGGACGGTGGCAAGACTTGGGCGAAGCCTCAGGGAGCGGGCCCTGGCGGATTCCGGTCCGACGTCGAGTATGTTTCCGATACCAAAATGTTCATTACCATTGGCACTTCAGGCTCGGACATTTCGTTCGACGAGGGAAAGACCTGGAAGCAGATCGGCACCGGCGACTTCAATGCCATGAGTTTTGTGTCGGGCTCAGCGGGCTGGGCCGTGGGACCGAAAGGCGCGATCGCACGCTTCCAACCATGACTCTGTAGTGATAAAATCGCAGCCTCGGAGGCGGGTGGATGGTTCTGCATCGGTTGATGGTGTGCCTGGCGGCGTTCGCACTACAGCTTCCCGCCCAAGTGCAGTCGTGGAATGACGTCAAAGTAATCGCGGCTGGGACCGAGATCCGCATCAAGGGTCCGCGGCCCGGCGCGATTCGTGGAGAACTGGACACTACGGCCAACGATTCGCTGACGCTCACTTCTAGCGCGGGCCGTGAAACGTTCAACCGTCAACAAATCACGCGAGTCTCGGTGAAAAAACACGGCCATCGGGCGCGAAACACCCTGATCGGCTTGGGCATTGGGGCAGGCGCGGGGCTCGCGATCGGGGCGGCTGGAGATGCGACTTGTAGTCCCCACTGCTTTCTTGGCAACAACCTCGGCAAAGTGCTCATCACACCGTTCGGCGCGGTCGTCGGCGCAATCGTAGGAGTCTTGATTCCGACCGGAGGATGGAAGGACGTCTACAAGCAGTAGGCCTCACTTGGCCTGCATTGCTTCGCCCGCGGCCTTGGCGATTTCGGGTTCGGAATCGGCGGTTAGCTTCTTCAGCAATACAGATCCATCGACGCGGCCTTTCGACGCGCGCAGATCGTAGACCAGCATCAATCGCTCCGCGGCGCTGAGCTGCGGAAGAGCGTCCTCGATCGTATTCAACTGCGCGGCGGTCCACTCCGTCCTGTAATAACCGGTCGCACCGGCGTTCAGATAAATCCACGTAGGGCACGAGGTGCCCTTGCCGAGATCGACCTCGCGGCGCGGAGTGTCGAGCACCGTGCAGCTCGAAGAATTGCCTGCTCGCCAGCAAACGGGAATGGTCCAGCGATGCGCAGCGTTGGTCTGCTCGATCTCGATTCGCAGGGTCGGTTGATCGCAGCGGATTTGTCCACGGACCACCGGAATCCCAGTCTGATTGAGAAACGAATCCATCACCGGCGCGGGATCCGCGGTAGCGGCGCTGCGCAGCTCAGCTTCCAGATCGGCGGTGGTCGCGCTTGCGAAGGCGTACTTCTTCAGATAGGCTCGCAGGCCGGTCTGGACGTTGGCTTCGCCGAGCCATCCGTCCAGCATCAACAAAATCGCCCCCCCTTTCTGATACACCATCTGGCTGTAAACGCCCTTGGTATCTTCTCGGCTGGTCATCGGGACGCGCACGGGACGCGTGCGAGCCGAATCGTCAGTGGTCATGATCCGGTCGCGCGCGGCGACGGCAGAGAGATGCTTTCGGGTGGGTGGCTGAAACTCGTCCATGATCTTCGCCGAAAACCACGTCGCGAATCCTTCGCTGAGCCAGACATCGTCCCATGTCGCCTGCGTCACCATATCGCCGAACCATTGATGGCCGATCTCATGCGATTCCACACTGCGGATCGCGCGTATTTTGTCGGGTGTATCCTCTCCCGGCGCGGCCAGCAGGCCTCTCTGGCGATAGGTGATCAGGCCGGGATTTTCGACCGCGCCGAAAGCTCCTTCCGGCAGCGCGACGTGGTCGAGTTTGCCGAACGGATACGGAATCCCCGTGTAGGCTTCCAGTTTCGGGAGCACGTCGACGGTCGCCTGTGCGGCAGTCCTTCCCCTCCGGTCCAAGGCCCTTAGGAGTGATCACGCGAATCGGCGTGCCGTGACCTGCGCTAGCTCCTTCAAACACGTCAAAAGGTCCGACGGCGAACGCAACCACTTCGGTAGGAAGCGGTTTGGTTTCCGCGAAATGGACGGCCTTCATCCCACCCGACTCCAGAACCTCGCGAATCTCTTTTCCATTCGCGAACGCTTTGTCGGTCTGCTTCACGTGAATGGTCAGGTCCCAGGGAGTCTTGAATCTAGGCTCGTCGAAACAGGGAAACGCGCGGCGGGCGTCGATAGGAGTGAACGTGGTGAAGACATACCAATCCTCACCGACCTGCTTTCGATACGGACCGACTACTGATTTCTCATCCAGCTTGCCCCGGTAGCGAATCGAAATGGTCGTTCGGCCGGGACCGGCGGGCGCACCCAGGTCGATGCCGATGAATTCGCCTCCGGCCGCTTCCGCAGGCACATTTTTTCCGCCAACCGTAGTCTCCGAAGGCGAGATGTCTTTCGCGTTAAGCCAGATCACCGTAACCGGCTTTTTCAGCTCAACATCGATGCGCACCCGTCCGTCGAACGTCGATTTCGATGGATCGATGGTCAGATCGACCGTATATTTCCTGGGAACAACATCGTCAGACAGCGTGAACGCGGGCGGCGGAGGCAGCGCGGCAAAACCAATCGCGGAGGATAGCAGAACCGTGATGAATTGCATGCATCACGATTATAAACGCGCTTACTGTTCCAGGTAGGTATACCCGTTCAGTCCGTCTTCGTAGAAGCGCAGCAGCAGACCGGATTCTTCGTATCCGATGCGCCCTTCGCGAACCGCGCCTTCCACGTCCTTGCGGAACTGCTCGAGCAGTGCTTTCGACTGGAACTGCACATAGTCGAGCACTTCGCGAACGGTGTCGCCTCGAATTACGGCCTCCAGCACCACGGCGCCTTTTTCATCCAGGCTGGCGTGCACAGCGTTGGTGTCGCCGAACAGATTGTGCAGGTCGCCCAGGATCTCCTGGTACGCGCCGACCAGAAACGCGCCTAGGAAGTACGGATCACCGTTGAAGGAGTGCAGCGGCAGGGTTTTCTTCACGTCGCGACGGTCGATGAACTGGTCGACTTTGCCGTCGGAATCGCAGGAAATGTCGCCCAGAATGCCATGGCGGAACGGCTCTTCTTCCAGGCGATGGATGGGCATGATCGGGAAGAGCTGCTTCACCGCCCAACTGTCGGGAAGGCTCTGGAACAGCGAAAAATTGCAGAAATACGTGTCCGAGAGGACGCTTTCCAGGCCCTCCAGCTCTTCCGGATAATAGTCGAGCTCCTTGGCCTGTTTCTGAATGCGCCGGCAGATCACCCAGTAGATGCTCTCCGCCCAGCTTCTCTGAATCAGCGGTAGATAGCCGAGGCTGAACAGATTCAGCGCCGAATCCAGCGCCTGCTGCGCGTCGTGAAAACTTTCGAGCAGATTCTTCTGGCTCAACCCGCGCAGGGTTTCCTGAAGGTCGATGAGGGGCTGCTCCACGTCGTCTGGAATCTCCGGCAGCGTATCGCCGTCGCCGAATCCGGTCACGCCGAGCACGTTGAAGACCAGCACGCTATGATACGCCGCCACGGCGCGTCCGCTTTCCGAAACGATGATCGGGTGCGGCACTTCGGCTTCGTCGCACACGCTCTGGATGTGATACACCACATCGTTGGCGTATTCCTGGAGCGTGTAGTTCACGCTCGATTCGAAATCGGTCTGCGACCCGTCGTAATCGATCCCCAAACCGCCGCCGACGTCCATGTACGCCAGCCCCGCGCCGGCGCGCTTCAATTCGACGTACACCCGGCCCGCTTCCATCACCGCGGCCTTGATCTGCCGGATGTTCGTGATCTGGCTGCCCAGATGGAAGTGCAGAAGCTGGAGGCAATCTTCCATGCCGGCGGCTTTGAGCTGTTCGAGCGCGCGCAGAGCCTCGGTGACGGTCAAACCGAACTTCGAGCGATACCCGCCCGACGATTTCCAGCGCCCCGAGCCCCGGCTCGCGAGCTTGATTCTCAAACCGATCACCGGCCGTATCCCGACCTTGGCGGAATGCTTCTGAATCAGGTCCAGTTCCGTGTATTTCTCGACCACGGGAATGATCCGCCGGCCGATCTTGCTCGCCAGCATGACCATCTCGATGTACTCGTCGTCTTTAAAGCCGTTGCAGATGATCGGCGTATCGTTGTCGGCCATCGCCAGCACGGCCAGCAGTTCCGGCTTCGACCCGGCTTCCAGGCCGAACTTGTAAGGGCGCCCGTACTCGAAGACTTCTTCCACCACCTGCCGCTGCTGGTTGACCTTGATCGGAAACACGCAGCAATAACTACCTTTGTAGTTGTGCTCGGCGATCGCGTTTTGAAATGCCTGATGCATTTCACCCAGGCGGTGTTGAAGAATTTGGCCGAAGCGAATCAGAATCGGCAGCGAGATCCCGCGCAGTTGCAGATTGTCGACCAGCTCTTTCAGATCCAGCGCGCGATTCGGGTCTTTATTCGGATGCACCCAGATGTGACCGTTCGCGCCGACCGAGAAATAGCCCTTGCCCCAGCTCGCGACGTCGTATAGCTCCGCGGCTTCAGCCGTAGTCCAGCGGTCAGCCGGTTCCCGGACCTGAGCGCCGTTTGTCAGTACCGTTGCCATGAATTCTTAGTTTCCTTCGATTTGACGTGTAGGGCAAGCAAAAAAAGTACACCGGCGAAGCGGATTATCGAAAAGCTTCGCTCCTCTGCCGAAGAGCGAAGTTCAGGATCCGGATGGAGGACGCCGTAATCTTGACATGCCGTCCCGCATTTGTTTCTTCTCGATTTCATTTCTTGCACATCGATCGCTTACAGCCGTTAGCGATGACGGCGCCATGGCCGATCGTTCGTTAACCTGACGTGGCCCAGCGAATCAGCCTTGCAACGTTTTTCGCGCGCGGAACGATCCTCTAGAATTCTCGCTGCCATGCGACGCGTTGAGAACGCTAACGATCGAAGAATGTCGAAAACGATCTCTCAATGGCGTCCGTGATATATTGAACGTGATATAAGTGGGCGGCTAGCTCAGCTGGGAGAGCGCTGCGTTCGCAATGCAGAGGTCGGGGGTTCGATCCCCCCGCCGTCCACCAATCCATTTAGAAGATGCGTTTCAGCGAAGTTGCTATCCTGTTACCTTGTTGAAGTTTTGGAATCCCAAGCCGTCCCGCAGCACACCCAAGACCATGCAAACTAAGCTCAGCATTGAGGAACAGCTCGAAAGAATGCGCCAGGACTGGGATGAGCGCGCGAAAGAAAACGCGCGGCATTACGTCGACACCAGCCGCACCGACTGGACTGACGAAGCCTTTTTCGCCTCCGGTGAGCAACAAATCGCCGAGGACATCCTTACCGACATGCAAAATATCTGCCAGGGCAAGGATCCTCGCGACATGCGGATCCTGGAGATCGGGTGCGGGGCCGGCCGTTTGACCCGCGCGTTCGCCAAGCTGTTCGGCGAGGTCCACGCCGTCGACATCAGCGGCGAAATGGTGGCTGCCGCGCGAAAAGCCGTCGCCGATTACCCCGGCGCGCACGTTTATCAGAACAACGGCCGCGATCTGACCGTGATCCCGCCCGGCGAGTTCGATTTTGCTTATTCGGCCATCGTGTTCCAGCACATTCCCAGCCGCGAAATCATCGAAAACTACGTTCGCGAAGTCCACCGGCTGCTGCGTCCCGGCGCGCTGTTCAAATTCTGGGTGCAAGGCGACACCAGGACCGAAACCACTCCTGACGATACCTGGCTGGGCGTTCCCTTTTCCGACGCCGAAGCCTGTGCAATGGCGCGCCGCTGCGGCTTCGAGCCCCGCTACCGGCACGGCGCCGGAGATCAATACTTCATTCTGTGGTTCTTCAAGAATCCCGCGTAGCTACTTCTTCAAAAACGGCCAGTGCCGGATCAGGTGATAGTGGTAATGCGCGACCTCGAAGTACACGAATCCCGCCAGCGCCAGCAATACCACGCCAGTCCATAGCAGGACCTTCGCCCATGGGAATTTGCGGCCTTCGCGCTTCATCACCAGCAGGTAGCCCGCAAACACACCCACGAAATAAAGCAGGCACATGGGCACCGCGAACAGCATCAGCGTGAAGGCGTCCGGCGTCGGCGTGACGATGGCGGCCAGGATGACTATCGCAAGAATCGCATAGCGCGAATTCGCCATCAGCCAGCGCGGTGAAGCAATGCGCAGAAGCGTCAGGAAGAAGATCACGATGGGCATCTCGAATACGAGTGCCACGCCGAGCATCACATCCACGAACAGGTCGAAATAATTCGTGACGGTGACCATCGGCTGGACACCGCCGCTCAGTCCGATACCAAGCAGAAACGCCAGCCCATAGCGAAACGCCACAAAATACGCGAACATCCCGCCCATGATAAAAAGGCCAGCCGTGGTCAGCACGAACGGAATCGCCCAGCGGCGTTCCTTCTTATATAGACCCGGCGCGATAAACGCCCAAATCTGATAGCCAATCCACGGAGCCCCCAGAAACAGCGACACCACCAGGGGCAACTTGAACCAGATGATCATGAAGTTTTCCATCGGGTCGATGATCACCAGGTGCGGGTCTTTGATCCCGAGTTTCGTCATCGCGTCAAACGCGGGCGCCCGGATGATGTCCCACAACTGCATGCAGAAGGTGAGACTCAGCATGAACGCGACGCCCAGACCCAGCAGCGCCTTGATCAGCCGCATCCGCAGTTCTTCGAGATGCTCCAGGAAGGACATGCGCAGCATGCCCGAATCCTCCTGATCCTCGGGATCCTCGGGCGGAGGTGGAGGAGGCGTACGTCCGCCCCCTCCCGTCTTGGTCAAGGCTTTGGTCGGAGGGACGGTTACTTCCGCCGCCCTCCCGCCGTACGGATCGTCGGGATAGACGTTAGGATTCGGGGACGAATCCCCGTTCTTCGGTTCATCCATGTGCTTACGCGAGCGCGTTCCTTTAAGTATGCTGGGGCGCGGATTCGGTACGAGGGACAGTTCCCTCCACCGCCGGCGCCGCTGCCTCCGCCTGCTCGGGCGTGGCCGCGACGTTGCCTGTTTCTTCGGCGCCTGGAACTTCAGAAGCGCTTACCGTTGAATTGGATGGGAGTTGGATTGGTTGCGGCATAGTCGTACGACTCGCCGTAATCGTTATACGGATACTCGTATTCGGAAGTGCTGGTGGGAAGAGCGCTTTGGATTTCCGCTTGCGTCTTGGCCAGCTCCGTTTCCCGCTCCAGATTGTGCATTTCGCGCTCGAACGACGCTTTCAAATCGCTCGAGGCGCGACGGAATTCGGTGAGCGCTTTTCCGATCGTCCGCCCCAGTTCTGGAAGCTTCTTCGGCCCAAACAGAACCAGGGCTACGATGAAAATGACGACCATCTCCTGGACGCCAATCGTACCAAACATCGGTTGCCCTGCTCCTTTGCAGACGGTCGCCTAGCGTGGCGATCGCCTACCGTCATGATAGCAGTCTATGGCAGCAGCGGAGGCCGCATCTCTTCGAATGTGACTGAATCGTAGATCGCGGAAAGTGGAATCTCGCAGTCGACACTCCTCAGCTTGCAGATCGCTTCAAGTCCGACGAAGTCAGACAACGCCCAGCTTCCATCCGCTTGACGGTGATGGACCTCTGCTCGCGGCTCTTTTTGCGAAACGAGGACATACTCCTGCAGCGATTCAACGGTTCGATAATGCCTCGCCTTAAAGTCACGGTCGTGAAGCTCGGTCGATGCCGACAGGACTTCGATGATCACGAGTGGATTCGTCAACGTATCGCGCAACGCGTCCGCAAATTGCGGTTTGCCGCAAACGACTAGAACATCCGGGTAAGTGTAGAGTCCTGTGGGTGCAACCAGAACCCTCAAGTCACTCGACAATACCGTGCAGTCGTGTCCCCTTAAACGGTTCCGGAGCTCATATTCCAGATTGCCCTTTGACGATGGAATGCTTATACGACGCCCCCGAAATCGCATACATGTGGCCATCGTAATATTCGCTCTTGAACTCCGCCGCCCGCTCGAGCTTCAAATACTCCTCCGGCGTGATCTTTTGGTCCGGATGAGCAGACATACTTCTATTCTATGCCTGCCCACGCCGATCCTCATTTGTGATGTACTGCTACAGATGAGACTTGCACCGATCTTCGCCCTGATCGCTGCGACCGCGATCGCCCAAATCAAGGTTACTTCGGAACCCACCCGCGTCCACGTCGAGATCGCCGGCAAACCCTACACCGATTTCTTCATCAAGGGCGACGAAGTCACCAAGCCCTATCTGTGGCCCTTGAGCGCCGCTTCCGGCACCATGATTACGCGTCATTTCCCCATGGAAACCGTCGCCGGCGAACCCACCGATCACCCGCATCAGCGCGGCCTCTGGTTCGCTCACGAAAACGTCAATGGCGTCGATTTCTGGAACAATGAAGCGTCCTACAAATCGCCGCCGCCGCGCGGCCGCATTGTGGTGACGAAAATCAGCGGTGTCTCCATGAACAAACATGAGGGGAGCTTCACCGCAGCCGCGCAATGGATGAGTCCCGACGGCCTCAAGCTTCTGGATGAGACCCGCGTCACTCACATCATCCCGCTGCGCGACCTGCGCATCATCGATCTCGACATCACGCTGACCGCGGCGACGAACGTCACTTTCGGCGACGCGAAGGACGGGGTTCTTGGCATCCGCCTGGTACCCGCGTTGCAGGAAGACAAGGTGATCAAGGAGAAAGGCAAGCCGGACCGGACCGTTCCCGGCGCGCCCGGCAAGATCGTCAGCTCCTCCGGCGGCGAGCACGAAAAGGCCGTCTGGGGCAAACCCGCGGATTGGGTCGATTACTCAGGCCAGATCGGAAACGAATCGCTGGGCATCGCGATTCTCGATCATCCTTCGAACTCGCGCCGCGCCCGCTGGCACGTGCGCGCCTATGGATTGTTCGCGGCGAATCCTTTCGGAGATACCGCGTTTTCCGGAGCCAAACCCAGCGGAACCGGCGTCGCGCTCGATCCCGGCGCGTCGCTTCATTTCCGGTACCGCATCGTCATTCATCCAGGCGACGCGGCATCGGCGGGGATCGCGAATCTGTGGGACGAATTCAAGAGGTAAAAAGAGGACAAAATATGCGCACATTTGGTTTGATACTGATGGCTTCCGCGACACTGTTCGCCGCCAAGCCCGGACTGAACACGGAAACCATCTGGGAGATGCGCTCCGTCAGCGATCCCCAGATCACCAGAGATGGAAAGAGCGTCATCTACGTGCTCGGCTGGAGCGATAAGATGACCGATCAGCGCCTCAGCAACATCTGGATCGTCTCGAGCGACGGCAAAGACAACCGCCCTCTGACCACCGGCTCCTTCCGCGATTCCTCCCCTCGCATTTCCCCCGACGGCACGCGCATCGCTTATTTGACGAACCGCAGCGGCAAGAATCAGATTCACGTTCGCTGGCTCGACTCGAGCCAGGAAGCGCAGATCACCGATCTGCAACAGGGTCCGTCCAACATTGAATGGTCGCCCGACGGCAAATGGATCGGCTACACGGCTCGCGTTCCCGCCAAGAACGATTTCTCTATTCGTCTGCCCGAGAAACCGAACGGCGCGAAGTGGCCCGACCCGCCCATCGTGATTACCAAGTTGCGCTGGACCGCCGACGGCCAGGGCATTCTGCAGCCCGGCTACACTCACGTGTTCGCGATCCCATCCAGCGGTGGCGCGCCGAAGCAAATCACCAGCGGCGATTACAACCACGGCCAATTCTCGTGGTCGGCCGATGGCAAATGGATTTACACGTCCACAGCGCGCATTCCCGATGCTGAGTACAACCTGGAAGGCGGCGACATCTACGCCTATTCGGTTGACGACAACACTGTGATCAAGCAGTTGACCAATCGCAAAGGTCCGGACACCGACCCGGTTCCCGGCCCCGGCGGTAAGAAGATCGCCTACGTCGGACACGACTGGAAATTCCAAAGCTACACGGTCAATCACCTGTATTTGATGGACCCCGACGGCAGCAATTCCAAGAACGTCACCGCGTCGCTCGACCGCGATGTGCGCAACCCGCACTGGTCCTGGGACGGCAAGATGATCTACTTCATGGTGGAAGATCACGGCAATTCACAGCTATATTCGGCCGAGGTCGAAACCGGAGCCGTGAAGCAGGTCACCAGTGGCACGCAGGAGCTGGATGCGAATTTCACACTCGCCAACAACGCCATGATCGCCACCACGCGATCGACTCCCGAGGAGCCCGGCGACGTGGTCGTTCTGCCTGCGTATCGCCAGGCTCCGCCCACTCGTTTGACCTCTGTAAACGAGAGCCTGATGTCGCAGTATCAGCTCGGCGCTGTGGAAGAGCTGACCTTCGATTCTTTCGACGGCAAGAACATGCAGGGCTGGATCATCAAGCCGCCCAATTTCGATCCGTCGAAGAAGTACGCGTTCATCCTCGACATTCACGGCGGTCCGCACTCGATGTATGGCGTGAATTTCCAGCATGAGCTGCAAATCCAGGCCGCCCGCGGATATGTGGTGTTGTACATGAACCCGCGCGGATCCACCGGCTACGGCGAGGATTTCGGCAACATCATCCACACCCACTATCCCGGCGACGATTACAAGGACCTGATGATCGGCGTCGACAAGATGATCGAGAAGGGCTATATCGATCCCAAGAAACTGTGTGTTACTGGCGGCAGCGGTGGTGGATTGCTCACCGCTTGGGTGATCGGGCACACCGACCGTTTCGCCGCGGCCGTTTCGCAATATCCGGTGACGGATTGGGTGACGCAGGCCGGCACCGCCGACGGCGGCTACACGCACTCGGCTCTTTGGATGAAGACGCTGCCGTGGGACAACCCGCAGCAGCTGATCGAGCATTCGCCGATCTATTTCGCGAAAAACTTCAAGACTCCAACCATGGTCATCACCGGCGAATCCGATCGCCGCACGCCCATCGCGGAGAGCGAGGAGCTGTACTTCGCACTGAAGGCCCAGAAGATCCCGTCGGTTCTGGTCCGTGTTCCCGACGAATTCCACGGCATCCACGGCCACAACAGCCATTACATCGACAAGATCGAATACATCATGGCGTGGATGGAGAAGTACACCAAGTAAGCTATATACATGGTTCTGTCAGATGTCGATATCCGGCGGTACATTGCGGAAGGGAAGATCAAGATCATCCCGCCATTGCCGCCGGAGCAGTTCGGAAGCTGCTCGGTCGATTTCCGCCTGGGCAACGAGTTCAGCGTCTTCGAGCACAGCCGCCACGCCTTCATAGACCTCCGCGAACGCACGGCGATCCAGGACCTGATGCGCACCATCACGGTCAAAGACGGCGAGCCCTTCATTCTTCAACCGCGCGAATTCGCCCTGGCGATCACAGAAGAAACTCTGGACCTGGACGACGATGTCTTGGGTCGCTTGGAAGGCCGTTCGAGCCTCGGTCGCATTGGAATCATCGTCCACGGCACTGCGGGTCTATTCGATCCCGGCTGGGTGGGCAAAGCGACGCTCGAATTGAGCAATCTTGGCCGCATGCCGGTGGCTCTGTATCCAGGCATGCGCATCTGCTCGTTCACATTTGAGCAGCTCTCTTCCCGAGTTGCGGTTTCGTACCGGAACAAGGCGGGAAACAAGTACTCAGGTCAGGATCGCCCGTTGGCAAGCAAGCTCGCAAGCGAAACGGGCGACCCCAAGTAGCGCGGAACAGTTGATGTGAGAATGCGTCACTGGCTCATCTCTGTCCTGATTTTGTACGCCCCGTGCTTCGCGGGCGAGATACCGGTAGACACAGCGCGCCTCACCAGCCACCTGGAACAATTTCGACGTCACAAGAGCTTGGGATTGTCAGCCACCCAGTACATGGCGATCCAACGAGAGTATCTGCAGTGGATCGAGTCCCGGCTGAGGTCCGGCGCAACCGTGGCGCAGATGAACGGCGAACTGAAGTCCGTCGGTTTGCTCTCGGAAGGCCCGAATTCCGTTGACGACATGTTCGACAAGACCTACGTTGGTTTCCTCGGGGAGGTAGAGGCTAAGCCCGCCCTTGGCGCTGAGGACTTGTTTGCGATCAAGTTTGGATTTCACACCGGTGGCTATTGCAACTTCGACGACACCGTCGTGCTCTATGAGCGCAACCCCCTGCGGCGACTGGCGCAAGTCAACGCGGAGCGGAGCTACACGCACGGCTATCACCTTCGTGATTTGGCGGTCGGAAAAGATGATCCCGGCCGTGGCAGAATCATCGGTTCTGCATGGGTGGCTTCGAACTGTACCAGCAATTGGAACGGGAACATTTTTCGGATCGACGTCTCGCACGGGCGTTCTCTTGAGAACGTTTTGGATCGGAGCGTGTCGGCGTTCGCCGGCGACCCGGTGACAATCGGAATCGAAAATGACACCGTCACCTTCCGTTACGGCACGTCAGCCGGCGATTTGGCAGTGCTGGCACGCGAAGCGATTGCGCGCTTCCGTGTTCAGGGCGGCCGTGCGATTCGAGAGGCTCCCATTGCTCCGTCGTTCGGGGGCTTCGTCCACGAGTGGCTGAATTTGACCGACGCCGACGCCGCCCGGTGGAGCACATCGGAAGCAGCTCACAGTCATCACGACCTGGCAGCCAGATTGAACCATGAACTGCTTGAATGGAAGGGCGTCGCTAGCTGCCCCGGGTCCCCACCGGCGAGAGAGATCGTCGTCGAATGGAGCGAATCCAAGCAGACCACCGTCTTTCGCATTAGCGAGACTAACGCCGCGGAATTGCGTATGTTGTCCGTTTCCGGCGAGCATTCCCCGGGATGCCGTGAGATCGACATCACTGGCGACCTGACGAGCATCTTCGGCGAGCCGCGATCCCGCGAGTGAGGCCGGCGTTTGCTTCGTCCATCGCCGTCAAGTCGTGAGGTTGCGCCCAGACACACGTACGGCTCCGCACAGGCACACCATCCCGCGCGGAGCCGTTATAAAACTTAAGCCGCTTCCGTGCTCTCTTCCACCACGCGACCGTCGAACAGATGAATGTTCCGGTCCGCGTAGCGCGCATAGCGCGGATCGTGCGTCACCATGCAGATCGTCGCGCCGCCGCGATGCAGTTCGCGCAGCAGATCCATCACCGCTTCGCCGTTGGCCGAGTCCAGGTTTCCGGTGGGCTCATCCGCCAGCAGGATCGACGGGTCGCCGCCCAGTGCGCGAGCCACCGCGACGCGCTGCTGCTGACCGCCGGAGAGCTGCGAAGGATAGTGCTTCACGCGATGCGACATCCCCACGCGCTCCAGCGCTTCATGCACGCGCTTCTTTCGCTCCGCGCTCGGCATGCCGCGATAGGTGAGCGGCAGTTCGACGTTTTCATACACCGTCAGATCGCCGATCAGGTTGAACGCCTGGAAGATGAAGCCGATTTCGCGGTTGCGGATGCGCGCCCGCTCGCTCAGCTTCAAATTCTGCACCGGCTTCCCGTTCAGGATATAGGTGCCGTCGCTCGGCGAATCGAGCAGCCCCAGAATCGCGAGCAGCGTCGACTTCCCGCAGCCCGACGGCCCCGCGATCGACAGGTATTCGCCCTTTTGGATATCCAGGTGAATGCCGGCCAGCGCGTGCGTTTCCACTTCGTCCGTGACGAATACCTTCGTCACGCCTTCCAAATGAATCAATCCATCGGGCATGTGCGGTCTCCTAGAAATCTCAAAGTCAATTCAGTCGAATGCGCGGATTCTGGTCCTGCGCCGACATGTCGGACAAGATCACCTGATCGCCGACCTTCAACCCGTCCACCACTTCGATCGTGTTCACCGAGCTGCGCCCCAACTTCACTGTCACGCGGTCGGCTCCCTTTCCGTCTTCTTCCAGCTTGAACAAGCTCACCGAGCTGTTCGGCTGCCCGAATACCGGCCGTCCCACGAAAACCACGTCGGCCAGGCGTTCAATCTCGATCGTCCCATCCACGCTCAAATCCGGCACGGCTCCCGGAGGCAAAGCGCCATCCAGTTTACAGTCCACCGTCCGGGTGCCATTCACAATAGACGCATCGATTCGAATTACGTGCCCCGCAACGATTCCGTTCCGGGTATCTACTTCTGCTTTTTGTCCCAATAAAATGTCTTTCGCCTGAGTTTCGGCGATATTCAGACGCGCCATCAGTTTCCAGGGTTGCGCAACCTTTGCCAGCACGTCGCCGGGTTTCACCTTCTGGCCGACTTGCAACGTCATTTCCTGCATCTTGCCCGCGATGCCGGCGCGGATGGTCAGCTCGTCAACCTGCTTCTTCTTAAGCTGCCCATTGCGCCTTCAGCTTGTCGATTGAACCTGGGCGTTCATCGAGCTGGGCATCTACGGATTCATTCATAATATCCAGTTTCTGCTTTTCAATCTTATACTTGCCGACCAGCTTCTCCCAATTCGCCACGGATAGTTTCACGTCCATGTCGGCCTTCAGGTTCAGCTTCAGCAGTTCCTGATCCCGATCCTTGGTCAGCTCGGCCTGTTTCATGTCGCTGAGCGTCGCCTCCACCACCGATTGCTGATCGAACGTCTGGCTCTGCGAGCCGGACCTTCAGATCCGCGTACTGGGCCGCGGCCGCCTTCACCTGCCATTCGAGATCGTTGGCCGCTTCTTCCATGTCCGGATTGCTTAATACCAGCAAAATCGCGTTCGGTTTCACCTCGTCGCCGGACCGCGCCTCGATTTTCGCCACCTGGCTGTCGAACAGCGCCGGGATCCAGATAATGTCCTCCGGCACCAGGGTTCCTAGACCGCGCACGTCTCGCACCATGGGACCTCGCTTCACCGAATCGATCCAGACCGTGGCGCGTTCCACCGTCGGCGCCGCCGGCTTCAGCTTCGAGAGCCGCCAGCTGATTGCCCCCACAGCCGCCACAGTCAGCGTCAGGATGATGATCCGCCGGATCATCTTCTTCTTTGCGACGCCTTCGCGCTTTACGTCCATTGCCATAAAAAGAAGTCCCCCAATAGGATTTTAGTGCGTTACGGTCCGAACCGGTATTCGCACGCGCCCTGCCAATTGTATCTCATTGTAAATAATAAGGATCTTTCGGTCCGCACTGTTCGCTGTTGGGACGGCCTTGTGCGAATGTAGTGCGATTGAGGAAACTGGGTTTTGGAGCGGGAGACGGGATTCGAACCCGCGACATCAACCTTGGCAAGGTTGCACTCTACCAGCTGAGTTACTCCCGCGCGCCAGAAACAATCGAACCGGGCAGCTAACATTGTCGCCCCGGCAGCCCGTTTGTCAAAGGCCGCTGCGCGGACTTCGTCCGTCGCGGCGTCCCGATGCGGCAGGGAAACGGCGTCGGAAAACGGGTCTATGGAATGTGAAAAACGGGTTGCAGATGAAATGTTCTGCTACGGATGTAGTACTTGTAAACTGCATAAAAACAAAGGCTTTAAATTTAATAAACTAGTTGTTGCCTGCCACGCGTTTTATGGTATGCTGAGATCCGTCGCGCGAAATCGGAGGGCGTTTTCAGCGCCTAGCATCCTAGCTTTCACGGCGAACGGTTCCAGATAGAATCGGTAGCTGCAGGTCCGGGTTTTCCACAGTTTGTGGAAATCATGTGGGAATTGTACGTCTCAAGCCATTCAATAACGAGGGTAATAACGGGTGATGCACAGAACAGCGAGTGCCATGGCCATGGATTCGGGATCCAATGTGTGGGACCAAATCAAGGCGCGGCTAGCCACCAAGATCAGTTCGCAAGCGTATGAGAACTGGATCATGCGCACTAGCTTCGAAGGCCTGGACCAGGGCGTCCTGCGCGTGATGGTTCCAGACCAGGTGACCAAGGATTTCATGGAGCAGGAATATGCTGAGGACATTCGTGGCGTGGTACGCGATTTGAATCTGTCGGTGCAGAGCATTCAGTACAGCCAGCGGTCTACGCACTTTCCTCAACCGTCGACACCGGCAGATGCTGGATTCACGACGGAGCCGATCTTCGCGTCCGCGGTCGGGCAGATCAATGCGAAGTTTCAGTTCAACAATTTCGTGGTCGGATCCTGCAATCAGTTCGCGCACGCCGCGGCAAGCGCGGTGGCCAACAGCCCGTCGCGCAGCTATAATCCGCTGTTCATCTATGGCGGCGTGGGCGTGGGAAAAACGCACCTGATGCACGCCATCGGGCGCGAGCTGCTGGATCACTACCCCGGCATGCGCATCGTCTACACATCCAGCGAGCGCTTCATGAACGAGATGATCACCTGCATCAAATCCGATCGGATGCCGGCGTTTCATCGTCACTATCGGTCCGCCGACGTGCTGCTGGTGGACGACATTCAGATCCTCGCCGGCAAGGAACGCACGCAGGAAGAATTCTTTCATACCTTCAATGAGCTCTACGATCATCAGAAACAGATCGTGATCTCCAGCGATTCGGCGCCGAAAAGCACGCCCGGCTTGGTCGAACGTCTGCGCTCGCGTTTCGAATGGGGATTGATGGTCGATATTCAGCCGCCGGACCTTGAAACCAAGATGGCGATTCTCGACAAGAAAGCGGAACTCGAAGGAGTGACTCTTCCGGAAGACGTCCGCAACTACATCGCGACGAAAACCAAGTCGAACGTTCGTGAACTTGAAGGCGCGCTGGTGAAACTGATCGCGTATTCCTCGGTTACCGGATCTCCCATCACGCTGGCGATGGCGCAGCAGGTTCTGAAGTATCTGATCCCGAATCAGGAACGCCGCATCACCATGGATTCCGTGCTGCGCGCGGTCGCCGAACGCTTCCAGCTGCAGCCCTCACAGCTCAAGCAAAAGACCAATGCGCGGAACATTGTTTATCCGCGGCAGGTCGCCATGTACCTGATCAAGGAGCTGACGCAATCCTCGCTGCCCGAGATCGGCCGCATGTTCGGCGGCAAGCACCACACCACCGTCCTTCATTCCGATCCAGAAGATCGACAAGCTGCGCCAGAAGGATCCCGATTTGAACAGACTGATACACAGCATAATCGACTCAATCCATTGAGTTTATATCATTTTTTCCACACTCAGGCCCTAGGAAGTCCTGTGCGCCGCTGTGGACGACGATGCTGACCGATCGAAACATGCTCAGAAACCACCCTGATTCCGCACATCTGGTGATGACTTTAACCCCGAGTTCTTGCTATAATTTAGGGAGAAATCAACTTTTCAACAGTCCCTATGAATCTTCTTCTTATCTAGCTACATAATTTAGAACACTAGAAAGAAGAGCTAAGGAACCGTCCATGGAATTCACCGTCAGCAGGGCCGATCTGGTTCGGGAACTGAACCTCTCGCAAGGCGTGGTCGAAAAGAAGACGACGATTCCGATTTTGTCGAACGTTCTGGTGGAAGCGAATGGCGACCGGATTCATCTGACGGCGACAGATCTGGAGTTGGGGATCCGCTGTTCCTGCGCCGCGCGCGTGAAGAAAGCGCGGTGCCGGAACGATTCCGGCGCGTCGTCTGCTGGACTATGTTCGATTGCTGCCCGATGGCGATGTTCAGGTGAAGATTCAGGAGAATCATTGGGCGAGCTTGGTGTGCGGCAGGTCGAGGACGCGCATCGCCGGGATGTCGCGCGAAAGTTTTCCGGAGCTGCCGCAGATGCCGGAAGTGCTCGCGGAAATTCCGATTGGCGTGCTGGCGTCGATGATCGGCAAAACGATTTTTTCGATCTCGGCTGAAGAATCCCGGTTTACATTGAATGGCGCGAAGCTGGTTCTGCGCAAAGGCGGCGTGGTCATGGTCGCGACGGACGGGCATCGCCTGGCCGTTGCGGAAAGCTCCGGCGACATTCCGGGCATCAGCGGCAGCATACAGCGCATTGCTTCCAAGAAAGGCGATGCAGGAGTTGCAGAAGCTGGCGGGCGAATCCGATCCGGCTGCGATCGTGAAGTTCTCAGGCGACGATAATCATCTATTCTTCCAGCTCGGCGATCGTCTGCTGCTGAGCCGCAAGCTGACCGGCAATTTTCCCGATTAGGAACGAGTGCTTCCGAAGGAGCAGCCCAACTCAGTTACGCTGGAACGCGAAGAATTCCGCGCCGCGATTGAAAGTGTGGCTCAGTTTTCCGATGAACGCTCGCGCGCGATTCGCGTGCGTGTCGCGCCGGGTGAAGTGAAGATTCATTCCTCGGTCTCAGAGACCGGCGAGAGCGAAGAGAGCATCCCGACGACGTACGACGGCACCGCGGTTGAGATCGGATTCAACGCGCAGTACATGCTGGATTTTCTGCGCGCCGTTGGAGAGCCGCAGGTTTCATTTTTGTTCAAGGATCCGAACAGCGCCGGCGAACTGCAGCCGGCCGGCGACAAGGCGGGCACGTATCGATACGTGATCATGCCGATGCGGATTTGAACCTGTATTCAGCACTTAAGAAACATGACTACCAATATTCCGCCGACCTACGATTCCACCAGTATCAAAGTGCTCGAGGGACTCGAAGCCGTACGGTTGCGGCCCGCGATGTATATCGGCTCGACCGGTGAAGCCGGTCTGCACCACCTGGTCTACGAAGTTGTCGACAATTCCGTCGACGAAGCGCTGGCGGGCTACTGCACCGAGATAAACGTCACCATTCATGAAGACGATTCCATTACCGTAGTCGACAACGGCCGCGGAATTCCCGTGGATCTTCACGAAGAGGAAGGCGTTTCGGCGGCGCAGGTGGTGATGACCAAGCTGCACGCCGGCGGGAAGTTCGATTCGAATTCGTACAAAGTGTCGGGCGGCCTGCACGGCGTGGGCGTGAGTTGCGTGAACGCGCTGTCGGAAGTTCTGGAACTGGAAATCTGGCGCGATGGCGGCACGTTTGTTCAGGAATACGCCCGCGGCACGCCCAAGGCGCCGCTGGAGAAGACCGGCAAGGCCGGCCGCAAGACGGGTACGAAAATCACCTTCAAGCCGGATGCGTCCATCATGGACGCCACCAAGTTCAATTTCGATACGCTGTCGCAGCGCCTGCGCGAGCTCGCGTTCCTGAACAAGGGCCTGAAGATCACTCTGAGCGATGAGCGCGAAGAGCCCGCACGCGCAGCGGAGTTTCACTTCAGCGGCGGCATTGTCGAATTCATCAAGCACCTGAACAAAGGCAAGTCCGTGCTGCACGACAAACCCATCGCGTTTGAAGGCGAGCGCGAGCTGCCCAACGGCGGCACGCTGACCATGGAAGTGGCGCTGCAGTACAACGATTCCTACAGCGAATCGGTGTTCAGCTTCGCCAACAACATCAACACCGTCGATGGCGGCTCGCATCTGACGGCGTTTCGCAGCGCCCTGACCCGAACCATCAATGCCGCGGGTCAGCAGGCGCAGTTGTTCAAAGACAAAGAAAGCAATCTGACCGGCGACGACGTTCGCGAAGGCCTCACCGCCGTGATCAGCGTGAAGCTGCCGCAGCCGCAGTTCGAAGGCCAGACCAAAGGCAAGCTCAACTCCGATATCGGCGGTTTCGTAGTTCAGTTCATCAACGAAAAACTGGGCGAGTTCTTCGATAAGAATCCGTCTGTGATGAAGAAGATCGTTTCGAAAGCGATCGACGCCGCTCGCGCACGGGAAGCCGCACGGAAAGCTCGCGACCTGACGCGCCGCAAAGGAGCTCTCGATTCGGGAGGCCTGCCCGGAAAACTCGCCGATTGCCAGGAGAAGGATCCCGAGCGGTGCGAGTTGTTCCTGGTCGAGGGCGAATCGGCCGGCGGGACGGCGAAAGGCGGCCGCGACCGCCGCTACCAGGCCATTCTTCCGCTGCGCGGCAAGATTCTCAACGTCGAAAAAGCCCGCTACGACAAGATGCTGGGCCACGAAGAAATTCGCGCCATGATCACGGCGATCGGCACCGGAATCGGCAAGGACGATTTCGATCCCGCCAAGCTCCGGTACGGAAAAATCATCATCATGACGGACGCCGATGTGGACGGCTCCCACATCCGCACGCTGCTGTTGACCTTCTTCTTCCGCCATATGCACGAGCTGATCAAGCGCGGCCACGTCTACATCGCGCAGCCTCCGCTGTATCGCGTGAAAAAAGGCAAATCCGAAAAGTACATCAAAGACGACAAAGAATTCACGCGCGAGATTCTGCGCCGCGCCACCGAGAACCTGAAAGTTGAAACCAGCGACAAGGCGATCCTCGAAGGCACCGAGCTGCGAAATTTCCTGATGCAGCTCGACGATTTTCAGATCACCTGGCGCCGCCTGGAACGCCGCCTGCGCGATTCCCGGGTGGTTGAGGTTCTGGCGCGCGCCAACCTGGCGCTCGACACACGCGCCGATTTCAGTGAGCAGAAGAATCTACAAGCCGTCTTCGAAGCCCTGAAAGCCGCGAAGATTGAGGCCGAGCTGAAGCGCGAAGAAGAGCATTCCGCCTGGATGGTGGTCTACAAAGATCCGACTAACGCGGAGCGGTCCATCGATCTGGAGCTCGCCGGGCAGCCCGAGTATCGCCGCCTGCGCACCCTCGCGCGCCAATCGGCGAAGTACAATCTGCCGCCGTTCACTGTCCTGAGGGACACGCAACGCGAGGTTCAGGCAAACTGGCGGGACCTGCTCGCCTACGTGAAGAACGAAGGTTCCCGCGAGGTCAGCATCCAGCGCTACAAGGGCTTGGGTGAGATGAACGCCGAGCAGCTCTGGGAAACGACCATGAACATCGAGACGCGCACGCTGCTCAAGGTAAACGAAGGCGATGCCGTGGAGAGCGACAAGATGTTCACCACGCTGATGGGCGAAGACGTCGAGAGCCGGCGGAAGTTCATCGAAGAGAACGCGCTGGATGTTCGAAACCTAGACGTCTAGAGCGAAGAAGCCGTGAAGCCGATTCGCTTGCGCAGGAAATGCGTCCGCTGATTCATCGGCTTATCAAGCAACCGGCGGATCATGTCGATCAGCTCGCGGTCACTTTCGGCCTTCAGAGCGGCGAGCTTTTGTCTTCTGGTTACGCGCTTTTTCTTCATCCAGAGCCTTCTCCAGGATATCCAAAACCGCTTTGTCTCTGGGTCGGCCCGCGGCGCGCTTGCTTTGAAGAATCGCGCCGAGGCTGGCGATAAGGAGTCTGTGGCCGCCAAAATCGATTGCCTCTGAAACCGCGCGCAAGGCTGCGAAGGAACGAACACCATGGATCGTCGCCATGAAGTCGGCCTGTAAGCCATCGTCTTCTCTTATGAGGCGATAAAGGTCGGAAACCGGGTAATACGGCCGCATCAGCACAGCGTTGAGGTCTTTGGCCAGGGATTTCAGTTTCTTAAGATTCTGCGGCGTTTTCCGAAAGAAGAAATCGAAATCTACAGTGGTTACGGGCGCCCCGTGCAGCGCGGCCGCAGCGTTCCCAATGAGAATAACTTCGAGTCCAGCGCGGTCAAGCGCACGCGCCAACGTATCCAGCAAAGTGCGCGCGTCCATTATCGTTCACTCTAGCACTTCAATCCACATACACTCGCTTGACTCGCGCGTGGATCCCACACAACACGCTATAGGAGATCGTCCCCGCCCAGCGTGCGATTTGCTGTGCGTCGATGGTAGCCTCGCCTTCCGATCCGATCAGAATGACCGCATCGCCCGCGCGCACGCTCGGCGAGGCTGTTACGTCGATGGTGGTCAGATCCATCGAAACCGCGCCAATGATCGGCGCGAGCTTTCCTGCCGCGATCACCTTACCGCGATTCGAAAGACGATGCGGGATGCCGTCGGCGTATCCAGCCGCTAGAACCGCGATGCGAGTCGGCCGCGCGGCGCGATGGATGCCTCCGTAGCCAATCAGCGCACCCGCTTCCAGATCCTTTACCGCCAGCACCGTCGCTTTCCAGGTCAGTGCAGGACGAACTTCGAGTGCCGCCGGCGGGACTGGCCCGCGCCCTGGCGAAACGTAGCCATAGATCGCATGGCCGGGCCGAACCAGGTTGCCCCACGCTTCGACGCGGCGGTACGCGACCGGTATGGAGCTCGCCATGTGCACATAGCGCGGGGTCACGCCGCTGGCGCGAAACGCCGCGAGCACCGCTTCGAAATACGCGATCTGTTCATCTGTCTGCGAGCTTTCGTAATTCGCGGATGAAGCGAAGTGCGTCATCAAGCCTTCGAGCGGCGCGGGCGCCGCACTGACATGACGCAGAATTTCCTCCGGCGCCGCGCGAGTCCCCAGGCGTCCCATGCCGCTATCGATCTTCAGATGATAAGGAACGTGGACGCTCGCGAGATCTTCGAGCGTATGAATCACCGGAGTCAGGCGGAACAATTCCAGCGCGCCGCGATCTTCGGGCAGAAAATCCGCCATCACCAGAATGCGCGCCGCGATGCCGGCCTGCCGCAGCGCGATGCCCTCTTCGACGTTCGAAACCGCCAGCCACTGCACGCCTTCGCTCTCCAGAACCCGCGAAACCTCCACAGCGCCGTGGCGATAAGCATCCGCTTTCACCACCGGCATCACTTCGACCGCATCGCCGACCAGGGCGCGCACGGCGCGATAATTTTCGCGAATGCGGGAGCGCGAAACTTCCACCCAGCTCCTCATTTCGCAAGGCCCGTCAACAGATTTTCGTACGCATCCGTCACCGCATCCCAACTGTAGCGCGACCGGACCCGTTCCACGGCTCGCGAGCGCCACTGGTCGCGCTCCTCTTCGGACATTTCGAGAACGCGCTGTAACACCTCGGCCAGATTCGAGTGATCGAACGGGATTCCCGCACCTCCGGCGACTTCTGCGTTCTCCGGAGTGTCCAGATACAGCGTCAGCGCGCCGCGTCCCATGGCTTCGATCAGCGCCGGATGCGTGCCGCCGACCTCGGTCGCGTGGATATACGCGAAACAATGCGACCCCAGCTCGCGGTAGCCCTGCCCGTAAATCGCGCCCGGAATCACGATGCGCGGATCGCGCGTGTCGCGCACCTGGCGGATATAGTCGGCCGCATAAGGCGCGTCGCCGATCAGAGCGAGCTTCATCGGCGTGGCCACGCGCTCGAACGCCTCCCGGACCAGCAGCGCGTTGTTCTCCGGCTCCATGCGGCTGACGTAGAGAAAATACCGGCGAGGCTCCAACCCCAGGCGATCGAGCGCTTCAGTCGTCTCGACCGGCCCGATCTCGGCGCCATACGGAATCATGACCGAATCGCGGTGGTAACGCTCGCGATAATATTCGGCGATACGCGCGGCATCCGTGATCACGACGGTCGGCATCCATGTCGCCAGCCATTCCGACATGCGATACCAGGCTCTGTGCGGCGCGATTCCATTTCTTGCGATTCCGCTCCAGTCCGTCGACGTTCAACGCCACCGGCATTCCGAAGAGCGCGAGGCATCCAGGTGAACACTGCGTTGGCGGCATTGCAGTACAGCACCGCGTCCTGGCGGGTGGTCAGGACGTGCAGCGTCGAAAGAAAAGTATGGACGACGGTGTCGAAGTACTTGTGGCGGATGGTGGGCAGGTACTTCAGGTGGACGCCGCGATATTCGGGTTCGGTGTAGCGCTCGCGGCAATACACCGTAGCCGATGGCCGCGAGCGGCCAGGCGCGTCGATAATCTCCTCGGCGAAGGTTTCAAATCCGCCGTAGCGTGCCGGAATGCCGCGGGTGCCGACGATCGCGAATCTCACTCCTCAGCGCCCGGGGCCTCAGCCCCGCGCGGCGCGCGCTTTGGCCAGCGTGCGCGCAGTCGGCTTCGGAGCCGGACGGCTGACCGGCTGGTAGGAAAACCAACTGGCGATGTAGTCGTCCTTCGCGCGCCGGCGCCGCATGATCTCGCCGCGCTTGGCCACCACGCGCCGCCAATTCCGCGCCAGGTACCAGAAGGCCCTGCAGCGATGAATGCTCGTGCAGCAGGCAGGCGCCCGACCACCACCAAATCCCGCGCCGTGATCGAGAGCCAGTTCCGCCGGTACAGATCCGGCGTCATGTTCTTGATCCGCATCAGGAACCGGTTCTTCACCGAGTGCATGTTGATCTCCGGCGGCAGCGCGCGCCGGTTTCCGGGCAGAACATTGCGCACGTGATAGCCGCGCGCCAGCGGCGTGTAAATGCAGCGCCAGCCCATCAGCTGCGCGCGCCAGGCGACGTCGGCATCCTCGCGGTACACGAAAAAATCGGGATCGAAAAACTCGCCCAGGATCGAAATATCGTCGATCATTTGGCGCCGGTACAGCGCCGCCGCGGCGGTGGCGCCGAAGACGTATTCGAAATTCAGGTAGTGGCCGTTGTCCATTTCCTGGCTGCCGCGATCCAGATGCCGCAGCATGGGCGTGAAATAAATGCCCGTGGAATCCACCAGTTGCTTTTCGGGCAGGTCGAACGTGGCGCGGATGGTCAGCAGCTTCCCGCACACCGTCCCGACCTTGGGATCGATCTGCCCGGCGTCCACCAGCGCCTGGATGAAATTCGGCAGCAGCAGCACGTCCGGATTCAGCGTCAGAACCCATTCGCCCGAGGACAAGCCGATGGCCTGGTTCTGCGCCGCGGCGAACCCGATGTTCTCGTCGTTGTAATAGATCCGGCACTGTCCTCGAACTGCTCGAGGATGTCCACCGTTCCGTCGGTCGACGCGTTGTCGACGACGATCACTTCCAGGTTCGGGTACTTTTGCTCCAGCACCGATTCCAGGCACCGCTTGATGAATCGGCCGCTGTTGTAGGTCACGATGGTGACGGATACTAAGTCGTTATAGGCCATGCGAATGGATTATGAATTCGTCGAGACTGCTCCGCGCCCTCTGGACGAAACAAGGCGCGCGCCTGCGTAACGTACAATCCTGCTATATACAAGGATGGGTTCTAAGCTTCGCTCCTGAATCATCCCCGCGACCATCCGCGGAACCGAACTGAGCACCACCGCCGCGCATAATGCCCGGTAAGCCAAGGGACTGAAGTGCTTGGATGCATATCTTAGAAGGCTAACACACCAATACCATGCCCGGCATCCCGGCCGCAGCCTGGCCGACCGAATGCCCGCCCCGATGGCTCGCCACAACTGGCGGAACATACTGAATTTCGATAGCCTGAATCGATCGCGCGACGGCAGAAATCGACATCCTCAAACCAGATGGGATGAAACCTTTCATCGAAGCCGCCGAGCCTCTCCCAAACGTCGCGGCGGAACATCAGGAACGCACCCGCCGGCTGTTCCACGCTTCCGGGTTGGTCGAGATCGACCGATCGAGATAACGATAATCGCCGGTTCACCGGATTCGAAGGCCACAAACGATTGATGCCAAACAGCTCGAAAATCAGGGCCGTCGCGGTCGGAAATCGACGGAGGGTAAATCCGGTCTGCGCGCGCCCGTTCAAGTCGGTCAGCTTCCCGGCTGCCAAGCCGTAGCGCTCGCTCGCCTCGACCAGCGCGTCAACCGAAGTCAGAAGTTTCACGTCAGGGTTCAGGATAAGAACGAATTCGGCGTCCGTCGCAGCGACGCCCTGATTGACGGCGGCAGCGAATCCACGATTTTCATGATTTGCGATCACCTTGGCCATGCCGCCACGGAAGCGTTGAAGTGTGCCGTCGGTCGACGCATTATCCACGACGATCGGGCAAGGCCCGGAGCCATTTTAGCGAGAGCCTCCAGGCAAGTCTCGATCACTTCTTCCGAATTGTGGGTGACGATTACCGCCGCAGCAGCCAGAAGTATGCCCTCCAGTACCAGTCGAAACCGGTCTGCTGCTCCAGCTCGAAAATCGCCTGTTCACTGGCCTCGATGATGGCTCGGAGCTTGTCTGGTTGCGTGTCTTTTTCTGCACTACTATCCCCGTAGTCGCTGTCAGCCAGCCCGGAAAGCTTGCCCCGTAGCCAGGCCATACCTCCTGCGTGGCGAAAGGCTAGCACTCCCCATAGCAACTGACCAGCCACGATCGGCCAACGCGGTTGAGCCCGGAAGTGCTTTCGTGCCAATAGTACCTGGTTACGCGCAATGAGCCGGACCGTGTCCGAATTCCACGCTCCCAGGGTGGCGCTGCCGCGATGATAAGCGACGGCTGCGGGAACAAAGGCGCCGTCGTGGCCGGCGAGCGCGCACCGCAGTCCGAAATCCACGTCTTCCAGGTACGAACCGAACCTTTCGTCCAGCGTTTCCGATTTCCACGAACAGTTCGCGGCGAAACAAGGCCGCCGTCATCGAAGCGAAGCGGATTTTCCGCGGCTGGTTCCAGACCTGGGAATCGGGCTTCCCGGATCCGCAACGGCAGGCGCATGCTCCCCGGGAAATCTCGTCGAACGTTCCATCGATGATCGAAGGATTCCCGGTACGCAGAATTTTCCCTGTTGCGAACAGACATTCCCGCTCGGAGGCAGCCAGCAGATTCGCGAGCCAGTCCGGAGCCAGTGTCACGTCATTGTTCAGTATCGCGATCCAATCGGCGCGTCGCAGCTTCAATCCCCCGATTCACGGCCGCGGCGAACCCGAAATTCTTCTCCAGCGCCACCACCCGCGCCCCCGCCCGCGACGCCATATCAACCGAACCGTCCGTCGACCCGTTATCCACCACGATGATTTCATCGAAGGGAACGGTCTGAGCACCGCATACTGGACAGCAACTCCCCGAGCAGGTCTCGGCGGTTCCAGTGCGGAACGACGGCGGCGACGCTCATGTGAAAGCGCTTCTTGATCAGAAACCAGAGGTTATAAAAACCGTCGCGCCACGGATTCAGCTTGATTTCCCCCAGCCGCGACGTGTACATAATCGAGATTTCGGCGAAGCGGATATGCCTCTTCAGCGCCTCAATCTTGATCTCTTCGGAAAAAGCCATGCCGTCCGCCACCAGCTTCATGTCCTTCAGAATCGAACGCCGGAACACCCACATGCCCGACTGCGAGTCCCGCACCCACCGGAAATATAGCAGCGACATCGCCAACGACAGCATCCAGATTCCCGAATTTGTGCTTGAAGCTCATGGCCTGCGGATCCCGCACCGGAAAACGCGACGCGTTCAGAAAATCCACATCCAGGTGGAGAAACGCTTCCAGCAAATACGAGATCGCGTCCGGAGGATAACTGTGGTCGCCGTCCAGCGTGATAATCAGATCGCCCGACGCAAATCGCGAAACCGGTCTTGTAGCTGCGCCCGTATCCGCGCACGTTCTCGCGGATCACTTTGGCGCCGAAGCCCTTCGCGACCTCCGAAGTCCGGTCGGTCGACCCGTTATCGACCACGATCACCTCGTCGACAAACTCCGGCATCCGCCGCAATACCGACTCGATCCCCTGCTCTTCATTCAGACACGGAATGATGACCGTGATTCTCTGCGCCTTTGTACATTCAGCCAATGCACCAGAATAACGTAACGGCCTCCTGTGTATCATTGAATCATGAAGCTGTTTGTAGCGATGCTGGCCGCCGCGATGGCGCAAGGCGCGGCCGGCCCCGAAATCGCCGATGTGAAAACCGTCTATTGCTGCCGATGGCCAACGGCCTGGATCAGTTCCTCGCGATCCGGCTGACCACCGACAACGTCTTGCAGGTGGTCACCGACGCCCAGAGAGCCGACGCGATTCTGACCGACCGCATCGGACCCGCGCTCGACGCCAGGCTAGAGGAGCTCTACGCCCCCAAAACGCCGCCGCCCGATCCCGCAAAAAATTCCGATAAGGACGCTATGTCCGCCCCCGCCAAGCACATTGTCCCAACGTCCCACGCGCGCAAAGGAACCATCTTTCTGGTCGATCGCAAAACCCGCAACGTCCTGTGGAGCCTTTATGTGCTCCCCAAGAACACTTCGCCCGGCGAAATGAACCACCTCGCCGAACGAATCGCCGGCAAATTATCCAAGGACCTGAAGGGCAAATAAGCAGTGCTAAGCGCGCGTTTCGAGGAGGCGCTGGTCTACGCGGCTCGTTTGCATGGCAACCAGGTTCGCAAAGGTTCCGGGATCCCTTACGTTTCGCATCTGATGGCCGTTTCCGGTCTGACGCTCGAATACGGAGGCGGCGAGGATGAAGCCATCGCCGCGCTGTTGCACGACGCGGTGGAGGACCAGGGCGGGGAGGCCGACGCGCGCAGAAATTCTGCTCCGCTTCGGGCCGTCATGTTACCGCGATCGTCGACGGCTGCACCGATACCGATGAAGTCCCGAAGCCGCCGTGGCGCGTTCGCGCAAAGAAGCCTACATTGCGCGTGTTCGCACCGAGCCTCGATCCGTTCGTCTGGTCAGCGCGTGCGACAAATTGCATAACGCCCGATCGCTGGTGAAAGAATACCGCGTCCACGGCGAAGTCTCTGTGGTCCCGTTTCAAGGGCGGCCGCGAAGGGACTCTCTGGTATTACAGCGCCGTGCGCGACGCCCTAGGCATCGGACGGAATCGCGCGAAGTGATCGGCGAACTGGATCGTGTGATCGCGGAACTCGACTCTCTAGCGCGCGGTAACTCCTCAGGAGCGCATCCGTCGCACTTCCTGACCGATACGACTCCACCAGCCGCTCCGTCATCAGCCCGCATGTCGCGTTTGCTCAACCACGTCGCGCGCGCCCGCCGCGCCATCTCGGCGCTTTCACCGGGTTTTCGATCAACTCCAGCACGCGTTGGGCGAACTCGTTCTGGATCGTCCGCCAGCGCGCAAATCTCGCCGTCGACCGTCGCCAATCCCTCCGCGCCCAGCCGCGTCGAAACCACCGGAATCCCGGCGGCAAACGCTTCGAGCAATTTCACGCGCACGCCGGATCCGCTCAGGATCGGACAGACGAACAGCGGCGTACCGAGCCAGCGGTTCACGAACATCTTCCACAAATCCGATCAGCTCGATGGCTTCGCGCTTCCGGCAGAGAATGCCGCGGCGGCGGCTCTGCTCCGATCACGATCAGCCGCACGCGAGGCTCCGCGCCGCGCACCAGCGGCAGAACGCTGGCGCACGAACCAATCCAAAGCTTCGACATTCGGCAGATGGCGGAAGCTTCCGAGAAACAGCAGCGTGAACGGCTCGCGGCCGTCAGGTTTGAAATCGTACAGCGATGTATCGATGCCGGCGCGAAACCCGGCGTCGATCCGGCCGTGCAGCTCCGGCAGGAACGATTCGAGATAATCTCCGTTGTCCTGCGCTGCAAACCTGGATGCGATCCGGGCTTGGGCAGCATCCGCAGCTCGTATCGCAGCGACCTCAGGTACTCCCATCGCGCCTGCGTCCGCTCCACCAAGTTCTTCATGTACGGAAGCCGCCGCGCGATGGATTGGAAATAAATATCGTGTTCGAACAGAATGCTGGGGATATGTTTGAACTGTCCCGCGTACTGCCCGAGGACCGTGTATTCAAGCTGCAGACACGTCAATCTCGCGTGTGTAAATCTGCCGGTGGATCAGCCACGCCAGGTCCGGATTGCGAAATTCGCGAACCGCATGCGGTTCCGCTGATCCGATGGCCTTCTGCCGCCCTTCCATTCGCACGATGTATTCGACCGAGCCGCAGATCCGCTCCAGCTCGGCATGCGCTTCGCGCTCGTGCGGATAATCGAGCAGCACGATGAGATGCAGCTCGCACAGTCGCGCCAGCTCGCGGACCGTCTGGTACATAAACACCCCACCGCCGTGCACCGGCGGGCAGATCGGATACGGCGACACGAACAAGACTTTCAGACGATCCGAGTGCAAGCGGACCGAAGGTGTCGCGAAAGTATCCGCCTAGAGGCCGTCGGAACGCCTCGTCATCCGAAATCACGGCGAGCGATCGCGCATGGATGCGGGAAGCCATCGCTCGCGGAAGTTGCAGCGCAGCTCGCGCGATCCCGGAGAAGCTGGCGCGTTCCGGCGAATCTCCAAACAGCCAGCTCAACATCGCCCCTGCCCATGCAAACAAGAGATGCGGAAACAACAGCCGCCAGTCGTGGATGTTTTTCCACGTGAAGAGGAGAAAGTTCTTCTTGAGGATCGATTGAATGTACGCCGTCGCTGAACTTGCGTCCGATGGTCCCGCGATGCTCGTGGTACACGACGCTCGCCGGCTGATACATGACCTTCCAGCCACGTTTCCACGCCAGATAACCGAGATCCGTGTCTTCCAGGTAAAACGGGGCGAGCAGCGCATCGAATCCACCCAGTTCCAGAAACTTGCGCCGGTCGAAGGCACACGATCCGCCGCCTCCGTAAAAGCAGGGATACAACTGCTGGATCGCCGGTTCGATCCGATGCCGCACGCGAAGGCCGCCCTGCTGCCACCAGCCCTCAGTCAGCCCCGTTTCTTCACGCAGCTTGCCCGGGTCGGAGAAGAAGATCTGGCAGGCGACCGCAAACACGTTTTCGTCGGTGAATCCATCCAGCAGCGGCTGCAGGAAATCGCGTTCCACGCGCATGTCGCTGTTGAGCAGAACAACCACGTCATTGCGCGCATGCTCAAATCCGGTATTCGAGCCACCGCCGAATCCAAGATTTTCTTCGAGCGCGATCAGCCGGACCGTCGGGAAACGCTCGATACACGAATTCCGCGCTGCCGTCGGTGGACGCCGTCGTCCACGACGATTACTTCGCTGCGCGGGCAGTGCTGCGCGGCGGCGACCACCGCCGGCAGATATTTTTCGAGCAGATCCCGCCCATTCCAGTTGGGAATCACGATGCTGGCGCGAGCGCGTGGCGGGTTGCGTAGAGGGAGGGAGGTGCTTTCGCGGCCGAAGTTTCGCAATGAGATCGGTCAAGAAGAGCGCTAGCCGCTGCCAGGATTAACAGAATGGGCGCGATCAGTGCCAGCGGAAGAGCCTTTAAAAGCCGCCATAACGTCGCCAGCGTCCGCCGCATCAACCATCCACCTGCGGACCCAGACCAAACCTGCGCCCGAGCTTGATCCAGCGCGATTCGCGGATCATACGGACCTGCGCCTCGGCATGCTCCAGCCGCTTGTGGAGCTGCTGCGCCCACAGGGTCCGCTCAACCACGGTTGCTTCGGCGGCATCGAGGAGTCGAACCGCTTCGGCGAGGTCCTCGCTCTTCTTGGCCAGTTCGCCCGTGAGCCGGCGTTCGGTCTCGAGCGCCCATTCAGTCCTGCGAAGATTCTCCTGCTGAAGTTCGGTGACGGCGCGCTCATAACCCAAGGCGACTTCAGCGCCAGCAGCCTGCTCAGCTTTGAGTTCCTCCTGAAGCTGAACGATTCGTGCGAGCGCCGCCCGCCAATCCTGATCGAGTTTCAGCGCCCAACGATTATGTTCCTCCAGGTGACGGGTCTGCTCGGCGTGAACATCGAACAACTTTTTGTGGTCGGCGATCACGGCATGCCAGCCATTGTTTGGTTTGCCGCAGCTCGTGCCTCAAGCAGACGAATATGCTGTTCCCGTTCCCGGAGCAGATTCGACGCGCGCGGAACATACAAAAAGCTGCGAGGGTCGAAGCGATTGTTAACCGAGCAGACAGCGATGAAGAAATGCGCTTCCTCCGGCGGTCCAGGAGTTCCGTCGTTCCGTGTGTCCGGAGGTTGCGGCGGACGATCCGCGGGCGAAAACAAGAAAAGACTCCAGACGGTTTTGCAGAAGAATGCTGACGTGCGGATAGAACCCGAAAAGAGCAGGCTCGAAAATCCGCGAACTCGAATTCGTGCGCATGAAAAGGATTCGGCCCATCCTTCGCCCGCGACTCGGCGTAGTACAGCTTGTTCGGCGTGGAGACCAGAAAGATCCCGTCCGGATGCAGCACGCGCCGGGATTCCGTGAGTAGCGCGCGCCAGTCTGCCAGATGTTCGATCACTTCAAAAGCCGTAATCAAATGAAAAGCGCAATCCGCAAACGGCAGCGCTTGAGCCGATGACCGAAGAAAGCTCGCATTGGCGATTCGGTAGTGCGCACGCGCATAGGCTATTGCGTCCGCGTCTGGGTCGACCCCGGCAGCGAAACTCCCATGTCCGGCGAGCTCCGCCACGCCGTATCCGGTCCCGCAGCCGATATCGAGCGCACGGCCACGCCCGGCATAACGGGATGCGAACGCGTACCGCGCCAGGTGTTCCGCCCAGAGATCGTCATTTACTTCGCCGGGAATGACGCGCTCGCCGGTGAATTCAATCACAAGTCCATTTCTCCGGAGAGCGCCCCCGACATCGCCTCAGCGGTAATCCTGGAATTCACCTCCACCCGGCACGGAATGTGAAGCTGGCCGTAAATGGGCGTATCGGAGGTCGCCATGTGAAGCGCGACGGCATTGTCGATCCAATCGCACATTGAGTAATGGTCCAGCGTGCCGTCCGCGACAGCGGGCGAAAAGGAGAACGTCGAAGCGTACAAAGCCGGCAGGTCGAGGTAGAAATCCACAGTGCAGGCCTCGTCCGCAGCCAGCGGCGGGAGAATATAGCCTTCGCGAGCCGTATTCGTTCCGGCGAAATCGACCCCCAGGTGGTTGCGGAACATGAAGCCGATGATAGGCCGGTCCAAGGGTGCCCTCGCGCGGACACTAATCCGTACTACGATTGTAGTACGAGGTTCCAGGGTCGATAGCTTGTGACCCTTGGCGTCATAAATTCCGATTCCGATCACTTCCGCCCGTCCATCCCCAAAGCGGTGGTCGATGTTAGGAATCTCCTCGATAATTTCAGCGGGTGTCTGGATAGATCGCGGTTCATGTGCAAGTGGCTCATGCTCCAGGTACTTGCGATCCTTGGCCGCCATGGCGGCAAGATACTGAGACACCACGAGATCAGTCTGTCCAAGGGCCATCACCCGGCCGTGATCGAGCCACATCGCGCGGTCTCCGAGAGCCTTTACATCTCCAGTCGAATGAGATACGAAAAGAATAGTAATTCCTCTCGACCGCAGCTCGTGAACCTTCCGCATACAGCGCTGGCGGAAGTACACGTCGCCTACCGAGAGTGCTTCGTCGACCAAAAGAATCTCCGGATCCAGGTGAATCGCGACAGCGAAGGCCAGTCGACCACCATGCCGCTTGAGTAGGTTTTGACCGGCTGGTTGATGAAATCGCCGATTTCGGCGAACCCTTCGATCTCTGGAAAACGACGATCCATTTCCTTGGTGGAAAGCCCTAGAATTGCGCCATTCAGATAAACGTTGTCACGTCCGGAGAATTCGGGATTGAATCCCGAGCCGAGCTCCAGGAGCGCCGCGACTCGGCCGTTCACCGCCGCAGTTCCCGATGTGGGTTGCAGAATGCCGGCGCAGATTTGAAGCAGCGTGCTCTTCCCGCACCCGTTCTCGCCGATGATACAAAACGTTTCGCCGCGCTTCACGTCGAAGGAAACGTCACGAAGCGCCCAATAATCGGAATGAAAGCGTCGTTTATTGAAGGTAGCCAGCTCCTTGAGTCGGTCGCCCGGAGTCGCATAGATGGAATAGCTTTTCGAAACGTTCGAGAATTCGACGGCCAGCACTATTGCGATTGTAGACTATGCGATCCTTTGAATAGAAACGGATTTGTCGAGACTTGACACGATTCGAGCGCGACGCATACGCTGGTAAATAGCGCCGGTGTAGCTCAGGTGGTTAGAGCGACGGTCTCATAATCCGTAGGTCGCAGGTTCGACTCCTGCCGCCGGCACCACCCTAGGATCCGACAATGCGCTGGAACAGGCGATCCAGCTCTGTCTGGGAGTAATATTCGATCTCGATCCTGCCCCGCTGGTCGCTAAGTTCGACGATGCGAACCCTGGTTCCCAAAGCCCGCTCCAGATCATCCGAAGCCGCCTTCACGTTGGGATCCTGGCGGGATTCTCCCTTGGCGCCGCCCTTCTTGGGGCGTTGAAACGTAAGCTGCTGAACCAGACCCTCCACCTGCCGGACCGAAAGGCCTTGCGCTGCAGCCTTTTCCGAGATTTCAATCTGTAATTCGGCGGTTGGCAAGCCGAGAATGGCCCTTGCGTGTCCCATCGAAAGCCGCTGGCTGGCAAGGAGGCCTTGAACTTCATTCGGGCAGCTTGAGCAGGCGAACCATATTGACAATGGAAGTCCGATCCTTGCCAGTCCTCCGGCCAATCTCCTCATGCGTCAAGCCAAGCTCGCGATGCAGACGCTCATAAGCATGTGCTGTTTCAATAGGATTGAGATCCTCGCGCTGAATGTTTTCAATCAGCGCCAGCTCGAGCATCCGTGCTTCAGCCACGTCCTGGACGACGACGGGCACCTCGGTGAGCCCTGCAAGCTGCGCAGCACGCCAGCGGCGCTCCCCGGCGACGATCTGATAGGAATCGCCGCTGCGTCGAACGATCAGCGGTTGAATGATCCCGTTGGCGCGAATGGATGCCGCCAGCTCTTCCAGTCGTTCCGGCTGGAAGATTGTCCGAGGCTGCATCGGATTTGGCCGGATCGAGTCGATCGGCAATGACGCCGGCGCCGACGAAGTGGATGCGAATGTAGCAACGGCCGGAGGTGCAGATGGCGGACGCGACGGCAAGAGAGCCGACAGCCCTTTACCCAACGCTTTGCGTGGTTTGTCGGTTCCGCTGTTCATTTCGGAGGATCTCCTTGGCGAGCTTGATATAGCTTTCCGCACCGCGCGAGCCTGGATCATACATAAGAATGGGTTTACCGTAGCTGGGCGCCTCCGCGAGACGGATGCTTCGCGGAATCACGGTTGACAAGACCTCCTCGTTGAAGAACTCTTTAAGGTCCTCGGCAACTTGACGCGTTAAATTGGTCCGCTCGTCGAACATGGTCAACAAGATACCCTCGATTTTAAGGGGGTGCTCGAACCCTTCGCGAACCCGGTCGATGGTATCCATCAACTGCGAGATCCCTTCCAGAGCGAAAAATTCGCATTGGATTGGAATTAGCACGCTGTCCGCTGCAACCAGGGCATTTAACGTCAGCAAGTCCAGCGCGGGCGGGCAATCGATCAGGATGTAGTCGTAGCGGTCGCGAACCGGAGCGAGCGCGTGCCGCAGCCGATATTCCCGGTCCGGCAAATCCACCATATCGAGATTGGCGGCCACAAGGTTCTTATCCGCAGGCACAATCTCCAATCCATCGCAATCCGTCTTGACGATCGTCTGTTCCAGAGGCACTCCGGACAGCAACGCATTGTAAAACGTTAAGTTTCCAGGGACTTTTTCGATTCCGAGGCCCGATGTAGAATTGCCTTGAGGGTCCGAGTCGATCAACAGAACCCGCAAATCGTTGGCAGCTAATGATGCTCCTAGATTTATGGCGGTCGTTGTCTTTCCGACGCCGCCTTTTTGGTTCGTGATGGCAATTACCTTAGCCATGTTTGTCGATCTTACCATGTTCCACGTGGAACGTCGCGATCACTCGGTTGATCGAGCCCGGAATTTTTACGACTCTGTCAGGGGCCTGAACGTTGATGAGGTCATCAGAGCTCATCAATAGCGCGGCCCTTGGCGCCAGCGAAAGCCACAAAACCTCGCTCGGCTTTACCGCGCGGGCGACCATCCAGTCCCCCCGCCACGTCGATGATTCGGCGCGCACGGGAAATACCGAAACTCCCTGAAGATCCCGGGATGTCTCGCTCAAGAAAACGGCTTTGCGACGGTGCGCGTCAATCAGAGCGACTACGCAATCGGGACGAGCTATCGCGATTGGAATGCCCGGAAAACCCGCGCCCGAGCCGACGTCCGCGATCCGGAGGGGCCCGGGCGGAAGCGTTGACGCCAGAAGGAGAGACTCGCAGTAGTGCAAACGGACGGCGTCCTCTAAAGCCCCGATTCTAGTGAGATTAAGCCTCTTGTTCCACTGCGTCAGGGTTCTGAAGTGATTCTCCAACTGCGCCAGCTGTTGTTCGGAAAGGGATGCGAATTGGGCGGCTAGGAGGTCCCGGAACATAAGCTTAGATAAACATCCAGAACCGAGACTGCGGCGGGGGTTACTCCGGGAATCCTACCGGCCTGGCCCAGCGTCGTCGGCCGAACCCGCTCCAACTTCTCCTGAACCTCGCGAGATAGGCCCGGGATACCTGCATAACGGAAACTTTGAGGGATGCTACGACGCTCCGAATCTTTCAAACGGTCGACCTGCCGCTGCTGCTGAGCGATATAGCCAGAGTACTTCGACTCCGTCTCCAGAGTCTGCAATACGCCGTGAATCGGAGGCTCACCTAGCTGAGACTCGATCCAGCCATGAAGCTGAGCGATTCTGTGCCTCCGGGCGACGCAGCCAGACCGCCAGAGTAGGGCGATCATCCAGGGCCAACCCCTCGAAGCCGGCCTCGACGCGAGCTGATTCCATCAATGCGAGCAGGCGCGCTTTTTGGGCCTGTTTACGCTGGTAAAGCGACCAGCGCTCATCAGATGACCAAACCGACGCGTCGACCCAAGGGCGTTAAACGATCATCCGCATTGTCGATGCGCAGGTGCAGGCGAAACTCCGCGCGAGACGTGAACATGCGGTACGGCTCATCGGCGCCTTTGCTGACCAGATCGCCGATCAGAATGCCTGTATAGCCCTCAGTTCGACCGATCACCAACGGATCAGAACCACCGATACGCAGGCTGGCATTCAGGCCGGCGATCAGGCCTTGGCAAGCGGCTTCTTCGTAGCCCGATGTGCCGTTGATCTGTCCCGCCAGAAACAAGCCTTCAATAGACTTAACTTCAAGGGAATGTGTAAGTTCCCGCGGGTCGACTGCGTCGTATTCGATGGCGTAGCCAGGCCGGATCATCTCGGCGGTTTCCAAGCCCGGGAATGGACGCGACCACGCGGGTCTGGACATCGGTCGGCATGCTGGTGGACAGGCCATTGACGTAGATTTCGTAGGTATCCAGACCCTCCGGCTCCAGAAAAATCTGATGCCGGGACTTATCCGGGAACTTTACGATCTTGTCTTCGATAGACGGGCAGTAGCGCGGGCCGATTCCTTCGATCTGCCCGCTATACAATGGCGAACGAGCAATGCTGTCGCGAAGGATTTCATGTGTTTTTTCAGTAGTATACGCAATATGGCAGGGGACTTGGGCGCGATCTATTTTTGTAGTAAGAAACGAAAAGGGAGTCGGCTCTGCGTCGCCGTGCTGCGGTTCGAAGCGGGACCAATCGATGGTACGGCCATCGAGACGCGGAGGCGTCCCGGTTTTCAGGCGCTTCCATTCGCAGGCCCAGCGACCGCAGCTGATCGCCGAGCAAGATTCGAGGGAGCTTCCCCGCTTCGGCCGCAGCTATACTTCTGCTCTCCGACATGCGCCAGGCCGTTCAGAAACGTTCCTGTTGTGACCACAACGGCCCCGCTCTCGATGGTCCGGCCGTCCCGCAACAAAACACCGGTGACTCGACGAGGCCTTTCCGTCCGATATTTGCAGTTGCGCGACTTCGGCTTGCAGGATCCGGAGATTCGGCTCGTTTTCCAGGATTTCGCGCATGCGCAGGCGATATTGTTTCTTATCGCACTGGGCGCGCGGCGACCAGACGGCTGGCCCGCGGCTGGTATTCAACAGGCGAAACTGAATCCCGACGGCGTCCGTCACCTCGCCCATTACGCCGCCCATGGCGTCGATTTCGCGCACCAGATGGCCCTTGGCGATTCCGCCGACGGCGGGGTTGCACGACATCTGGGCGATCAGATCCAGGTTCATCGTGACCATCGCGGTCTTCAGGCCCAGGCGCGCGCAGGCTCGCGCGGCTTCACAGCCCGCGTGTCCGGCGCCGACTACAATCACGTCGTAACGATTCGCCACTTCACCCTATTCTAGCCTGACGGGTTAAACTGGCAGTTCGAACCGTGAAAATTCTCATCATTGGAGGCGGCGGGCGCGAGCATGCGATCGCGTGGCGCTCTGGCGCGGGAAGGGCACACGATTTGCGCGGCGCCGGGAAATCCTGGCATCGCGCAATTAGGAAAGCTTTTTCCTCCCGATTATCTTGCGGCGGCCCGTGCCGTCGAACCTGATCTTACTGTAGTCGGACCAGAGGGACCCCTGGCGGCGGGAATCGTCGACCAGTTCCGAGGATTGGGACTGCCGCATTGTCGGCCCGACTCAAGAAATGGCGCAGCTAGAGTCGAGCAAGATCTATTCGAAACAGTTCATGCAGCGGCTCGGGATTCCAACGGCTCGATTCGTGCGCGTGGAATCCGCGGCTGCCGGCATCGATGCTTTGACGCAATTCGATTATCCGGTGGTGATCAAAGCCGATGGCCTGGCAACTGGCAAAGGCGTGATCATCGCGCACGATCGCACGACGGCTGAAGGGGCAATTCATTCATTGGGGCCGCTGCTGGTGATCGAGGAATTCCTTCAGGGAGAAGAAGTCAGCTTCATTGTCCTCAGTGACGGCCGCAGCCTGGTCGCGTTCGAGCCTACGCAGGATCACAAGGCGGTGGGCGACGGCGACACAGGGCCGAATACCGGCGGAATGGGGGCCTACTGCGATGGGCGGATTCTCACATCGAGAGAATCGCAACGCGTTCTGGAGACGATTATCGAGCCCGCGATCGCCGCAACTGGATTCACGGGATTCCTCTACGCGGGACTGATGATGACGGCCGATGGGCCGAAGGTGCTCGAATACAATGCGCGGCTGGGCGATCCGGAAACGCAGGCGCTGATGCATCGGCTGGATGATTCAACGGACTTTGGCGACGTGCTGATGTGCGCGGCGAATGGAACCCTCGCAGGCGCGAAGCTTCTTTCGAAACACGCAGCCGTCCGTGACCGTCGTTCTGGCCGCTGCAGGATATCCCGGCAAAGTGCGGACCGGCGATGTGATCCACGGGACTCGAAGATTGCGGCGCACAGGTCTTTCAAGCCGGGACGAAGATCGGCCCGACGGGGCTGGAGACGGCGAGCGGTCGGGTGTTGAGCGTTACTGCTTCTGGCGCCGATCTCGCCGGCGCGATCGCCAACACTTACGCTGCGGTTGCGAAGGTTCATTTCGATGGCATGCACTATCGTCGGGATATCGCGCAGAAGGGGCTGAAGCGCTGGGGAAACGCCTTACCGCCCGAGGCTAGGAACTCGCCCATCGCGAGGCAAGAACAACGAGGTCAAGCAGTAAAGTTGCCCGCCTTCGTCCAATCCGATCCATCGCGATCAACCTTGCATCCAATTTTTCTTAGCCGGTTAGCAAAATCGTTTCGTTTAGCATAATCGTTCGTCAACCGGACGACATGCTTACCAGCAATGTCGGTAAAGCCCCGGACCTTGCCGACTTCCACAAGCAGCGTTTTGTCGGGATGGCGGCCAAGCGCAAGCCCGGCCTCAAATATCACATTCGGTCGAGGTTGACCGCGCAATTGCTTCTCCGCTGGGCCGTCGCCTTTCTTCTGGAATTGCGCCTTCAAGCGTGCCTCGTCGTCCGGAGAGAAGAGCACGACAACGGCTTGAACTTTTGCCATTGCAGTATCGAGCACGTCGTCAATATGGGGATTCGCATCTTTCGCTAGCAGAAGGGCCTTCTCCCATTCCAGAGGCTTCAATCCGAGCGCCCGTAGGAACTCAAACATCGATTTCCGGAGGCCGTCGTTGCGGCCGTGGACCACGAAGACCGTATCGTCTTTTGTGCTCCTCACCCGAGAGAGTTTCTTTGGACTTGCTGCTTTTTTCTTGGGTTGATCGGGCGCCTCAGCTTCGGCTACCGCTGATGCTCGGCTGCGGTTTGAGCCAATCGAGCCGCGGATGGTCGCTCTTTCATCCGCCGTTGAGTACTTCTGCGTGTTGACGCCCATTCTCGATGCCAACACTAACGCTGCCAAGTGGCGGTCGAGCATCGTTTCGGCAGCGACAGTTTGGATTTTTGTGTACACTCGCGCCTTGCTGACGCCCAACTTGGAAGCCAGGCGATCGAGGAGATTCTGGTTGATGGCAGGCATCGACTACTTCTTCTTAAGAGCGCTCCGCCCCTTTTTCTTCTGCTTCTTCCGTCCGTGGTGCGTTGCCACCTTAACGTGGTTCTCGCTCATCCCAAGCATTGACGCGACGTCGGCAACATCAAAGCCAATCGATCTAAGAAAGGTCGCCTGATCTCCCGGCTATCGATTTCTTTGACGACGGTGATTCCAAGCAATCGGGCGATCTTCTCCTCGGAGGAGACCGGAGCAGCTGGGTGAGCTAACTTCTTAACGTGTTTTCCGCCTTGTTGTTTTGCCAATGTTCCTCCCTCCTTTCTTGCTGGTCTTCGCCTTTCTGAGCGTTTCGGTAATGGACGCGGGGGTAGACCCTAGCATGGCTGCGACCTCCTTGCGATCGACGCCGAGTACTTCTAATAGTCCGGCCTTCTGACCGAGGCTTCCGTCCTTGAATTCGCTTGCGCTGACACAAAGATATGCGAGCGATCGGCCGATTACGGGAATCCACCGTTGATATAACGAGTCACTCACGATTAGCCTCCCAGCTTGTGCTTGACATTACGTCCTATGACCTTGGTACATTCAATAGCGGAAATGTTTCAAGTTTACAATAATTGAGGCGAATCATGTGGCGAAAATGCATGTTCAAGGTCGAGAAGGCGTTACGGGGCTGCGATCGAGATCGAACAATGGCGCGAGGCGGCGAAACGGGCTCGAACGCATCTCACGGGCCGAGGCGAGACGGGCCTCGTGGGTTGGGCGTGTCAAGGCACCCGGGGCCAGACTGCTCAGCGGCGCTGCTACAATCGGAAACGTAAAAGACATTTTGGGGACGTAGCTCAGATGGATAGAGCGGTCGCCTCCTAAGCGACAGGTCGGCAGTTCGAATCTGCCCGTCCCTACCATCGGACGCAGGATGATTGTCACCAGTGACCCCCTGTGGTTAAATGGATTTCACCCCCTGCCAGAACGGTCCAGGCTACAAGTGAGATTTCTATGGCTTATGTGATTGCGGAACCCTGCGTTGGTGTCAAGGACTCGGCCTGCGTCGATGCCTGCCCGGTGGATTGTATCCATCCGAAAAAAGACGCTGAAAAATTCGCCACCGAAGATATGCTCTACATCGATCCCGTGGAGTGCATCGATTGCGGCGCTTGCGTTCCGGTTTGTCCTGTGTCGGCGATTTTCGCGCTCGACGATCTGCCGGAGAAATGGTCGGATTACGCGCAGAAGAACGCCGCCTATTTCGGCCGGTAGCGCGGGACCTCGATATTAACCGCTCCTTTTAGTCGCGGCTCATTGGCGCGCCGATCGATGCCGTATGCTAACGGCGATATGTCGCGCTCTGGATTTCGGTTTCCCATACTTTCACTTCGCGAATCCTGATGGGGACCGGCGTTGCTGCCAGCCTTCGCGACATTTCTTCATAAAAATATTCCGCGATGTTTTCGGCTGAGGGATTCTTCACGTCGAACGGCGGGATGTCGTTCAGGAAAACGTGGTCCAGCCGGTCGATGACGGCGCGCATCGCGTCTTTCACGTCGATGAAATCCACCAGAAGCCCCGTTTCGTCCAGGCGCTCGCCTTCGATCACCACCTGCACGCGGAAATTGTGGCCGTGCACGTTTTCACATTTGCCCTTGTAATTGCGCAGCGCGTGGCCGGCGGCGAAGGTTTGTTCTACTGAAACTTCAAACATCGAAAAATTTCTCCACGTCGTCTCGTTTGGTGGTGAATCCGTACGCCGGCAGGCTGTCGAAAAAAATCTGCCCGTAGCGAGTCTTGGAAATGCGATTGTCGAGCAGCGCCAGCACACCTCGATCGGTGCGGCTGCGGATCAGGCGGCCGAAACCCTGCTTCAACGCGATGGCGGCCTGCGGGACCTGGTAGCTGTTGAACGCGTCGCCGCCATCGTCGCGAATCGCCGCGATTCGCGCTTCCACCACGGGATCGCTGGGCACGGCGAACGGGAAGTTTGTCGATGATCACGCAACTGAGCTGCTCGCCGGGCACATCTACACCTTGCCAGAAAGAAGCGGTCGCGAACAAGACGGCGTTGGGAGTGGAGCGAAATTCTTCGAGCAAGGCGCTGCGAGGGCCGGTTCCTTGCAAGAAGCGTTTCGTAGGGGACTTCCATCGAAACGCGATCGTAGATCAGGCGCATCTGCTGGTTGCTGGTGAAAAGCACGAAAGCCCGGCCACGGCTGAGGAACAGAAGCTCGATAATTTCGCGCGCGGCGGCGGCTGTGAATGCGGGACTGCGCGGGTCGGGAAGATTTTGGGGAACGTACAGCAGAGCCTGTTCGGAGTAATCGAAATGGCTGGGGACGACCAGCGTTCGCGCGGTGCGCAGGCCGAGGCGGACTTTGGTGAACTCGAATTCACCGGCGACGGCCAGCGTCGCGGAGGTGAGAATTACGGAATCGACCGCGTCGAAAAGTTTCTCATCGAGGAGACTGGAAACGTCGATGGGCGTGGCCTGAAGAAAGGTCCCGCGGCCGCGCTTTTCGATCCAATAAACATATTGGCGGTCGCCGCTTTCCATCCAGAATTGCAGGCGCCGCGCGATTTCCCGCGCGCGATGCGTCAGAGGAATGGTTTCCTCGGGCGCGGCTTTCAGCAACTCGAGTTGCAGCGCGATCAGTTCCAGGCCGGCCAGGACGTCGCGATAGGCGTCCTCGTTCTTCATTAGAAAAGCCTCGTGCGAACGAAAGCCGGTACGGCCCTCGGCGGCTCCGAACAGGCCCAGGAAATAATTCGCGCGATCGGCCACCATGATCAGGATCCGATCCAGCTCATGGGTGCCGAAGTCCTTCTGATGCGCTAAAGCACCCGACGTCGCGGATTAATTCATCGAACTGATAGCTCGAAACGGTGACGCCGAAATATTGCCCGGCGACTTCTTCCACTTCGTGGGCTTCGTCGAAAATTACTGCGCCGTATTCGGGGATGATGCCGGCGGCGTCACTGTCGCCCTTCACGGCCAGGTCGGCGAAGAACAGGTGATGATTGACGATGATGAGGTCGCTTTCGAGCGCCTTCTGGTGCATCTTGGTGATGAAGCAGCGCTCGAATTGCGGGCACTTCTGGCCGGTGCAGCGGTCGGAGCGGGCGTCGATCTTGGCCCACGCGGCGCTCGATTCGGGCAGAGTTTTGATTTCGGCGCGGTCGCCGGTTTCGGTGGATTTTTCCCAGTCGCGAATGATCTGAAAATCGGCGACCTCTTCCAGGCCTTCGAGCACCGGCTCTTTTTCGGCGTCGTAGATTTTCTGGCGGCAGGCGTAGTTGGCGCGGCCCTTCATGTAGCAGGCGCGCAGCGGACCCAGGCGCTTTTCCAGGAACGGAATGTCTTTGAAGAAAAGCTGCTCCTGAAGATTTTTTGTGCCGGTCGAGACGACGACGCGGCGTCCGCTGAGAATCGCGGGAACCAGGTAGGCCAGCGTCTTGCCGGTTCCGGTTCCCGCTTCAACGATCAGATGCTTTTTATCGGAGAGCGCGGATTCGACGGCTTCCGCCATTTCGAGCTGGCCCGCGCGATATTCGTAATTCGGGTGCCAGTCGGACAGCAGTCCCTTGCGGCCGAAGAATTGGCGAACCGTGAGGGTCTTGGTGGGCACCTTAACACACGATTATCTCATTCAAATCAATTGGCCCTTCCATTTCCTCTGCGAAACACACTCACGGCGACGACCGCGTAGATCGACGCCGAAATCGCAACGGCGGAAAATACGCCGTTCGGGCCGAAGCCCATCTTGAACGCGAGAAACCACGCGAAGGGGATCTGCAGAAACCAGTTCGTGCAGATGCTGATCGCCGTCGGAGTATACGTATCGCCCGCGCCGTTGAACGCCTGCACGATCACCATGCCCCAGGCGTAGAAGATGTATCCATAGCTGATCACGCGCAGAGCAGTAGACGCGACGTGAATCACGCTGGGGTCGTCCGTGAAAATCGACACTAGCGGCCTCGCGAAGACGACGAACACCACGGCCACCAGGCCCAGGAAGATCATGTTGTAGAAACCGGCGCGCCAAACCGATTGCTCGGCTCGATCCGGTTTGCGCGCGCCCAGATTCTGGCCGACCAGAGTCGCGGCGGCATTCGCCATGCCCCAACTGGGGAGAATCGCGAAGATGAAAATGCGCATCGCCACGGTATACCCGGCAACCGCGACGCTGCCGAAGGACGCCACCATGCGCACCAAGCCGATCCAGCTCGCCATGCCGACGAAGTATTGAAAGATTCCGCCGATCGAGAGGCGGATCAAGCGTAGCATCGTGTCCAGTCGGAAATGGAAATGCTTCGCGCTCACGACGACACGGCTGCGGCCGCGCGTCAGCATCCAGATCTGGATGGCGACGCCGCTGGAGCGGCCGATGGTGGTTCCGATTCCCGACCCGAGCACTCCTAATCGCGGGAACGGCCCGAGGCCGAAAATCAGCAAGGGGTTCAGGACAATGTTGATCAGATTCGCGATCCACAGGACCCGCATGGCGAGCACGGCATCGCCTGCGCCGCGAAATACGCCGTTGATCAGGAACAGCAGCATCACTGCGGCGCTGCCGCCGTAGATGACGCGCGTGTAACCCGAGCCGATTGCGATGATCGAGCTCGGACGCGCCCATCAGATCGCAGAATTTCGGGAGCGAACCACGCGCCCGTGAATCCGGTGACGGCCGCGACCATCAGGCCGAGCAGTATCGATTGCGCCGCCGATTCCGCCGCGCCGGCGGGATTCTTTTCGCCGATCCGCCGCGCGACCATCGCCGCCGTAGCGACGCTCAGACCCATGGCGACCGCGAACAGCAACGTCAGAACCGCCTCCGTCAGACCGACCGTCGCGACCGAATCCGCGCCCAGATGCGCGACCCAAAACATGTCGACCACGGCAAACAGAGATTCCATGGCCATCTCGAGCACCATCGGAATCGCGAGCAGGGCAATGGCGCGGCCGATGGGCTCGCTGGTGAAATCGCGATGGCTATCGCCGCGGATAGCATCGCGAATCGAGGCGAAGACGCCATGGTTCTCCGAAACAACTTGTTGCATGGAAGATCCTCCAGAGACTCGTTTAGGGGAAGAGCCGCCGAGACCGGTCGAGTGGAGCGTCAGCACCGCTCAAATGGCATCGGCAAATCGAGGCTTAGAGGACTAGAATCATTGAACTTCGAGGTTAACGCATATGCGGACCCGAAATCAAATCGGGCTCGCGCCGGACGGAGGGAACCGTGATTTAGAAAGCCTGGCTCGAGGTGATGCCGCTTGACTGAAGAGCAACCGCCATCTTCTCAAGCGCGGATTTGTGGATCTGCGAAACGCGGCTTTCGTTGATTCCGAGCACGCCGCCGATTTCTTTCATCGTCATCTCGTTGGTGTAGTACAACAGCACAACTTTGCGATAACGTTCCGGCAGGGTTTTCATCGCGATGCCGAGCACGCTGCGGAGCTGTTCGCGGGCGCAGATGGAATCGGGTTGGCTTTCGGGCTTTCCTGGAAAATCGGGGGCGGGAAGGTCCTCGTTTTCGTTGGATCGCGTGGACGCCGAAATTAATCCGACGTTACGCAGGTCGAGCATCATGGTGCGCCAGCGATCTACGTCCATGCCGAGCTTCTGGGCGACCTCGGCTTCGGTCGGAGTCCGTTGCAATGTGGAGGAAAGGTCGCGCGTCGCGGCTTCCACTTGTTTGTGGCGGCGGCGCATATCGCGGGAGGCCCAGTCGAGCTGGCGAAGGCTATCAAGGATGGCGCCTTTAATGCGATGTTTGGCGTAGCTCGAAAAGACCACCTGTTTTTCCGGATTAAATTTGTTGGCGGCGTCGAACAGGCCGAGGATGCCGGCGTGAACCAGATCGTCGAGGTCCACGTGGACGGGCAGATTTTCGTGAACGCGGACGGCGATGGCTTTCACCAGCGGAAGATGCTCCAAGACCACACGGTCGCGGCGCGCCAGGCGGGCGGCCTGGGAATTCGTCGCCGGCTTGGACTGCGCCGGAGCGTGCAGAGTCGCGGACATCCCCATCGGCTTGACCGGTGCGGTTCGCCCCCGGCTTGTGGCGTCGTTCGAAGGAAGCGCACGCACGGCTACGGGGCTGGCAGCAGTCTTGAATTTCGTCATCGTCATCATCTCGGCTTGTCTCCTAAATCAATTCACCGGCGCCTCTGGAAATGCACGCCCCAGGCCAATTCATCCCTCTAGTGCGAACGTGCCCTTCCGCCGATACAACAAGCGGTCGAACAAACGAGCGTTGTACTTTGGAATCAGAGGGAAACCTTAGAACGGCGAGCGCGCGATCAAGAACCGACTTTAGGCCGATGCTCGAAGCACGGAATCCATCCGTTCCGATTTGGGACCTGTTTCCCACCTCTCCCTCCCAGACTGAAACGTTGGGGACTGTTCTGGAAACCAGAACCATCCAACCTGCTGGTATATAGCAATGTAATCGCGGAGGGAGGGGTTCGTACCTCGATGCTTTACCTTAGATGGGCCCTAATAAAATTCTCAGGCGGGATATGCCCGGACTCTAACTCTCACCGCGCTTCAGTACCACCAGCCACGTTTTGATCGCGAAAAGACCTAGAATTAACCAAGTAGCAATGCGAATCCGGCCGGTGAGCGTGAAACCGGCCAGAAGGCCGAGCGCGGCATAAGTCGACATAGCGGCTATAAACTTTAGATCCATAGGCACTTACTTACTTAGTGGGCATATTATAGGCAAACGCGAGCTGAAGACGGATCTGGTCCCCCTTATAATCGGCGGGTAAGGGTGGAAACGGGTAAGATGCGCTGATGGCCGCTACGGCCGCACGATCCAGTGCGTCGGTGCCGGCGCCCTCCGCAATCACCAGCTTAGGGACGGCGCCATTGCGGTCGATCGCGAACTGAACCAGAACGCGGCCCCGCCGGCCCAGGCGCGCGCTTTCCGGGAGAATCGCCATCCAGTTCCGGCGCACGGCCGTCAAGACCTGAATCAGATACGGTTTGAAATCGACGCCTTTGGCATCGCTCAAAAGCTGTAAGTTGCTGCCGATGCGGCCTGCGGACGGACTTTGGCTGACGTTGGGGATGGTGGTCAGGCTATCGCCGATGTCCCCGACCATGGCCCCGCCAGCGCCTCTCGCCAAGTCCTGTACGGTGGCCGAAGGCACCGGAACCGGAGAATTCGGCTTACGCGTGGTCTGCACTGGCTGCGAAGCGATGTCCTCAAACGCAAGTTTCGGTTTTTCAGCAGTTTGATCCTGGGGCGGAGGAGGTTTGGGCGGCGTGGTTGGAACCGCGGGAGGCGGAGGTGGAGGCGCTGCGGCGATCTCGATCTTTGGCGGCTCCGCTGTTGGCACGGGGAGTGGGGTCGGCGTCTGCACGATGGGTCCAGGAGGCGGCGATGGAGCGCGATAACGGGGTGCCTGAGGCTGAGGAGCGGGCTCGGCGCTGCGAACATCCAGCTCGCGTGAGACTTTGCCTTTGTTGGGGGCCTTCTGGGTCGGCTCGTAGAACTTCGGCGCGACCAGACGAACCGCCTTGTGGACGTCGGTCATGATCGGGGCGTAGGGAGCTCTTTCCACGTCCGGAAGGGACACGATGAGCACAATCAGGAGAACATGGATGACGATAGAGCCTAAGCTATTCCGAAGAAAGAGCCGCGGCGTGACTGGTTCCCGCCAGGGGCGCAGGAAATCAGGTTCCACCGGATCGGCGACACGTATAGCTGAAGGCATTTGTAGCCCGAATTTAACGACGCGCGTCCAGCGTGGCAAGATTACTATGCTGAATGGCTTACGGCGCGCTGAGCGCCTGCGCAACCCGCTGCGCATGCTCTTCAATCTTAGCAAGGATCGCCGCTGCGACATCCAAGGCAGCGAGCGCCTGTTCGCCGGTAACGCGCGGAGGCTGACGGGTTTGGATGGAACTAATGAAGCCTTCGAGCTCCAGGCGCAGGGGCTCGCTCTTCCCGACCGGAAGAGCCTCGAAATCGATTTTCATCGGCGGACTCACTCGATACCTTACAGCGTCCTGACGGCTGTAATCGAGTGAAATGTATTCGTGCGGTTGAAACAGACGGAGTTTGCGCACGCGCTCGGTTGAGACCCGGCTGGCGGTGAGATTCGCTACGCAGCCGCTGGGAAACTGGAGCCGCACGTTCGCGATGTCGACTTTCGGAGAAAGAATGGAGATGCCGGCGGCGCGAATTTCCTCGGGCATCAGGCCAGTCAGAGACAGGACTATATCGATGTCGTGGATCATCAGGTCGAGCACAACGTCAACATCGAGGCTGCGGGGACTGAACTCGCTCAGGCGGTGTATTTCGAAGAAAAGCGGCCTGGAGACCACGCGCTCTAGCGCCATGATGGCGGGATTAAATCGCTCCAGATGCCCCACTTGCAGAATTCTTTCGTGGCGCGCCGCGGATTGGACCAGTTTTCGCGCGGCGGCGGGATTGTCGGCGATGGGCTTCTCGACCAAGACGTCCAGGCCCAGTTCGATCAAGCGACATCCGATATCGGCGTGGGTGACGGTTGGCGTCGCGACGACGGCGGCGTCGGCGTCGACCCGCAAGATCTTCCAGCGATGCGAATACCGGGCAATCGAATGCAGCCGCGCGCTGCGGGTCAAGATCGAGGACGCCCGCGAGCTCGGCTTGTTCGTTTTCCCGGATGACGCGAACGTGATTCCGGCCGAACGCGCCGGCTCCGACTGACTGCAACGCGAGGTTTAGACACCTAGGAAAGAGACTAACACGGCTAATGGAATCAATGAGAACCGCCGATTTTATAGCCACATGCGTGAGCGAGTACTGGCCTGTCTGATCGCATCGTCCTGCCTGTACGCGCAGCGCTACAATTTCAAGTTTTACGGCGAAGAAGATGGCCTCGAAAACATGGCGGTTCACGTCGTCTTGCAGGACCGCACCGGATTCCTGTGGGTCGGGACGCAAAACGGCCTGTATCGTTATGACGGCAGCCGGTTCGTGGGGTTCAGCAAGAGCGACGGACTCCCCGGGGCTCGCGTGGAATCGCTGCACGAATCGATCGACGGGACGCTATGGGTCGGGACACAGGCGGGACTCGCGCGGAAGCGCGGAGACCGGTTTGAACTAGTTCCCATGGAAGTCGCGCGCGGTGTGGTAAGCCGCGAAGGGATCGCATCGGACGCGGCGGGTCGTATCTATCTGGCGACAGAACGCGGGTTGGTGACCGGACCTCCGTTCAAATTGATCGACGCGCCGGCCGGTGAGGCTGCAAGCGTGTATGTCGACGGAAGCGGCGCCGTCTGGTTCGGATGCGGTTCGAGCTTGTGCCGCTATGAGCACGGAGAAGCGGTGGAGGTAGGCTCGGCGGAAGGACTTCCCGCTGAGGGCTGGGACGCGATTCTCGGGGATCTGGACGGGAATCTGTGGGTCCGCAGCGAGAAGTCGCTGTATATGCGCGCGAGCGGATCGCAGCGGTTCGAGATTCGGCGCGGGCTGCCGGAATCGACGAATACCTATCCGACACTGGCGCTGGACCCGGCGGGGAAACTGCTGGTTCCGACGTATCGCGGATTGGCCCGGCAGACCGAACAAGGCTGGGAGATCCTGGACGCGCAGCAGGGATTGACGACCAACGATATTTCCGCAGTGATGCAGGATCGCGAAGGATCGATCTGGCTCGGGCTGTTGGGATCCGGACTCGCGCGATGGTTGGGATACAACGAATGGCAGAGCTGGAGCGATCGCGAAGGGCTGAGCCGCGAATCCATCTGGTCGATCGCGCGCGACACCTCGGGACGGCTGTGGGTGGGCACGCAGTTCGGTCTGAATTACGCGGAGGAGCGCAAGGGCCGCATGGTGTGGCGGCATCAGCGTCTGACTGGTGTCGAAATGATCCGCGCGCTGGCGGCGGGGCCGAAAGACGCGCTCTGGATCGGAGCCTGGCCGGGTGGCCTGCGCTGGCTGAACACGCGGACGCACGAAACCCGATCGATTAGTGAGGACGACGGATTAACCAGCAACTACGTCCGGCATGTGATGGTGGATCGCGACGGTCGCGTATGGGTGTCGACGCGCGAAGGGCTTTTCAGGGCGGAAGCCGGGTCGATGCGCTTTGAACCGTTGATCCCGGATGAGACCTTTCACATGACCATGATGGACCGCGACGGCGTGGTGTGGGCCGCGGGCGCGAATGGGCTGGTGCGATTCTCACAAGGCCAGAAGACACGCTTCAACACCCGCAACGGATTGAAGTCGGACGTGGTCGCGCATGTCGCGGAAGATCCGGACGGCTCGCTTTGGATTGGATATTACGATGCCTTTGGGCTCACGCGGATGACCTTCGAGGGTGGGAAGCCGCACCTGGAACATTTCACGACTTCGAATGGATTGCGGTCCGATAAATCGCTGTTTCTGGGCTTCGATGCGCGCGGGTGGTTGTGGGCTGGCACCGATCACGGCGTCGATGTTTTCGACCGCGCTCGATGGCGGCACTACGGCCGTTCGGACGGAATGATCTGGGACGATTGCAACACCAACGGCTTCATGGCGGACGCGGATGGAGGCGTCTGGGTCGGCACCAGCCGCGGGCTATCGCGTTTTCGCCCCGCCGCTTCCACGACGGCGAGCGTTCCACCCACGGTGGTGTTTACTTCGGTGAAGTTCGGCGATCAGAGCGTGGATCCGGCAACGGCCGCGGAAGTTCAATACCGGCGCAATTCCCTGCAAGTCCGGTACGCGGCGCTGACATTCGTACAGGAATCGAGCGTCTTATTCCGCTATCGCTTGGCCGGCATCCACGGCGACTGGACGGAAACTACGCAGCGCGAATTGGATTTCCCGGGGCTGCCGCCGGGCCAGTACACGCTGGAAGTGTTGGCGCGCAACAAGCAAGGGATGTGGAGCACGGAGCCCGCGAAGTATTCATTCCAGGTTCTGACGCCGTGGTTTCTGACGTGGTGGTTCAGGATCGGAAACGTGCTGATCGTGCTCTTGATCGGCCGGTTCATGTGGTATCGGCGCACGCGGCGGCTGGCAACGGAAAAGAACCGCCTGGAGACCGCGGTGACGGAGCGAACTCGCGAATTATCGCTCGAAAAGCAGCGCGTCGTCGAGGAAAAAGCGCGAACCGAACAACAGAAGGTCGAGATCGAGCGATTGCTCCAGGAGGCGCAGCAGGCCAGCCGGTCCAAGAGCGAATTTCTGGCTAACATGAGCCACGAAATCCGCACGCCGATGAATGGAATCCTGGGCATGACGGATATGGCCCTGGCCATGCCGCTGACAGCCGAGCAGCGTGAATACCTTCAAACGGCTCGTCTGTCCGCGAAATCCCTCCTGACGATTCTGAACGACGCGCTGGATTTCTCGAAGATCGAAGCGGGACGCATGGAGCTGAACCCGATCGAGTTTTCTCTGCGTCAATGCGTGCACGATACGGCGAGAATGTTTTCTGTAGCAGCTGCGGAAAAGAAATTGAGGCTCGATGTGCGGTTCGATGAGAGCGTGGCGGACCACGTCATTGGCGATCCCGACCGGTTGCGGCAGGTTTTGTTGAATCTAGTGGGGAATGCCATTAAGTTCACAGCCACGGGTAGCGTGACGATCGCCATCGAAGCGGAAAAAAGCGATGCAGACTCACTGTTTGCGCACTTCTCGGTGACCGACACGGGCATCGGAATTCCACGTGATAAACAGGAGCTGATTTTCGAAGCTTTCCGGCAGGCCGACGGATCGACCACGCGCAAATATGGCGGCACCGGCCTCGGCCTGGCGATCTGCGTCCGGCTGGTCGAGATGATGGGCGGCAAGGTCCGCGTCGAAAGCGAGCCAGGGAAGGGCAGCACGTTCCACTTCACGGCGCAGTTCGGCGTGGTGCGCGAAACGGGTCCCGAGCGGCCCACCGATACTCTGAGCCTGCAAAACATGGTGGCCGCGGTCGGGACCAGCACGGTGACGCCGCAGAGCCTGCACGTCCTGCTGGCCGAAGACAACCCGATCAATCAGCGCGTGGCGATGCGGCTGCTCGAAAAGCGCGGGCATCGAGTGGCGCTGGCGGTGACCGGGCATGAAGTGCTCGCGTGGCTGGATCGCCAGCGCTTCGACCTGATTCTGATGGACGTGCAGATGCCGGACCTGGATGGCGTGGAAGCCACGCGCATCATTCGCGATCGCGAGAAGCAGACCGGCGGATACACTCCGATCGTCGCACTGACGGCGCACACGATGCAGGGCGACCGCGAGCGATGCCTTGAATCCGGCATGGACAGCTACGTCAATAAGCCGATTGAAGCGGCGAGATTACTGGAAGTGGTCGAATCGACCGCGGCCGCGCATTCCGTCAGGCGGTCGTTTTAGCGGCGCCGCGGGCCATCATCTCTGCCATGCGAATCTGCATCTGGCGGGTGAGATGCGGAACCATTCCGAGCATCCGTTCCATCAGCATAAGCTGGGCGCGATGGTGCATTTCGTGCTCCTTCACGCCGAGAAGCATTTCGAAGCGGGTTTTACTCGCAGGCGTGGCGCCCGCGGGCATGGCGACGTGCTCGCCCAGGAAATGCTCGGACATGCCCTCGAGGAAGTGTGCGAAGTGCTCGCCCTGCTCGTTCAGCAAGGTCAGAATCTGGAGCTTGGTGTGGGGTTTCGTCGAAGCCTCCATCATGGGCTTCATGAAGGCGGGAAAATCGAAGCCTTCGAGTGTCTTTAGTTTGGCTATGCCGTGAACATGCTCCTGAAATTTTGAGCCGTAGCAAATGTGCACCAAAGTCTCGCCGATGGTGCGGGTATCGGGCGCTGCGCGGAATCCGTAGTGCTCTTCGCCGATCTCTTCGGCGATGGTTAAAGTATTTTTGCGAACAGTTCGAAAACTTTCTGCGAGTTCCTTAGCTCCGTAGTAGTTCATGCGTCTATTTTACGGTACATTCACACCATCATGCCGTTCGATCTCCAACCCACATTGAAAAGTGAGCTTGTCGAGCTTAGGCCGCTTCGGGCAGAGGATTTTGACGCGCTTTACGCGGTGGCCTCCGATCCGCTGATTTGGGAGCAGCATCCGGCGCGGGAGCGCTATCGCGAAGAGGTTTTCCGCGAATTTTTTCGGGAGGCGCTGGGGTCTGGCGGAGCGCTCATTGCGATGGATGCGAAGGATGGGCGCGTGATCGGGTCGTCGCGATTTCACGCCTACGATGAGGCGAACAGCGAGATCGAGATCGGGTGGACGTTCCTGGCCAGGTCGCATTGGGGCGGTGTTTACAACGGAGAAATGAAGGACCTGATGCTGCGCCACGCTTTTCAGTTCGTGAAGAGCGTCATTTTTCTGATTGGTCCGCTGAATCTGCGTTCGCAGAGGGCGGTGGAAAAGATCGGCGGAGTGCCCGCGGGGTCGAGAATCGACGGAAGCGGACGCGAGAGTTTCGTGTATCGGATCAACGCTCCGTACGTTGGATAATTGCCTGCCCGCGTCGTCATACTCACAACCCCTGTTATCCCGAGCGCCGCGAGGGATCTGCTTTAAAAAGCGCTGGTAACAAACGAAGAAAAAGCAGATTCCTCGCTCCGCTCGGAATGACTTTGCAGGGACGCTAGCTGCGGCCGCGGGCGGCGGCGGCTGGTGGAGGAGCGGAGGGCGCGGGAGCGGTGGCCGCGGGCTGCGTTTCGGTTCGCACCAGATTCAGAAGTTTGCGCAGCTCCGTGTCGAGTTTCTTCTTCACGTCGGCGTTATCCTTCATGAACTGCCTGGCGTTGTCGCGGCCCTGGCCGATGCGCTCGCCTTTGTAGCTGTACCAGGCGCCGCTCTTTTCGACCAGATTTTGCGCCACGGCGAGGTCGATCAGGTCGCCTTCCTTCGAAATTCCCTCGCCGTAAATGATGTCGAACTCGGCTTCGCGGAACGGCGGAGCCATCTTGTTCTTCACGATTTTGATCTTGGTGCGGTTGCCGGTGACCGTCTCGCCATCCTTGATTGCGGCGATGCGGCGGATATCGGCGCGCACGCTGGCGTAGAATTTCAGCGCGCGGCCGCCGGTAGTGGTTTCCGGATTGCCGAACATCACGCCGATCTTCTCGCGGATCTGATTGATGAAGATCAGGCACGTATTCGACTTCGACACGATGCCGGTGAGCTTGCGCATGGCTTGCGACATCAGGCGCGCGTGAACGCCCATGAAGCTGTCGCCCATTTCGCCATCGAGTTCGGCTTTGGGAACCAGCGCGGCCACCGAATCGACCACCAGGACGTCGATGGAACCTGAGGTGATCAGCGCGTTGGTAATCTCCAGCGCCTGCTCGCCGTAATCCGGCTGAGACACCAGAAGATTATCGACGTCGACGCCGAGCTTGCGGGCGTAAGCGGGATCGAGGGCGTGCTCCACGTCGATGTAGGCGGCCATTCCGCCGACGCGCTGCGCTTCGGCGACCACTTGCAGCGCGACGGTGGTTTTGCCCGACGATTCCGGACCGAAAATTTCGGAGATGCGCCCGCGCGGGAATCCGCCGATGCCCAGCGCGTAATCGACGGAAATCGAGCCCGAGGAAATGGCGGGAACGGCCTGCACGGCTTGCGCACCCAAGCGGATGACCGAGCCTTTTCCGAACTGCTTCTCAATCTGGCCCAGCGTTGCGCCCAGGGCCCGGCTGCGCTCTTTTTCGTCGGCTTTTGGTTCCATGGTGGAAATCCTTCTTCTCGGGGGGAAACCTAATTATAAAACGTATTCACTTGCGCTTGTTGCCGTAATGATCGGCCATGTCGTCATCATAAAACGTGTGGGTATAGGCTTGGGGATCTTCCGGGCAGCATAGTGGCGTTCCAGGTTTCGTATTCATTCACCAGTCTGCGATAGACATCCGGCTGGCGATTCTTGAGATTCGCGCGTTCCAGCGGATCGGAGACGACGTTGAATAGAAACGTGTTGCCGTTGATTTGCAGCCACTTCATGTCGCCATCGCGTACCGCGCGCTGAGCGTTGAACCGGTAGCGCCAGAACAACTTGCGCGACACCGGAGGCGCGTTTTGCGTTAGTGCCGGAAGGAGATTCATGCCGTCGGAGGGATACGCCGGATCGGGCCCGGTGCCTGCGGCGGCGAGCAGACGTCGGCAGCCAATCCATGCTGATCGCGACTTGAGTGGTCGTGCTGCCGGGCTGGACGTGGCCGGGCCAGCGGACCAGCGCGGGAATCCGCAAGTCCGCCTTCGAGCAGATCGGTTTTCTTGCCGGTGAACGGCCAGGTGTCGGAGAAGCGTTCGCCTCCGTTGTCGCTGGTGAAGACAACGATGGTGTTGTCCGCGATGCCGTTGTCATCGAGCGATTTTAGAACGCGGCCGACTTGCAGATCCATCTGGCGGACCATGCGCGCGTAGGTCGCGAGCGAGCCGCCATCGAAATCGATCAGGGCTTTGACGCGCTGCGATTCCGCTTCATCGTCGGGGCCCTCCCAAGGCCAGTGCGGCGCGTTGAAGTGGAGGCTCAGAAGGAACGGGCTTTTGGCTTTGGCATAGTCGCCGATCACTTTGACCGCGCGGTCACCGAGGAGATCCGTTAGATAGCCGGTTTGATGTATTGGCGCGTCATCGTCCCACAGATCGTCCGTTTCCGTGTTGGCGGGACCGGCTTTGTGGGTGAAATAGTCGAGCTGGCCACCGCGAAATCCCCAGAAGTGATCGTAACCGCTCTTGGTCGGGCTGAAATCGGGGGGCCAGCCGAGATGCCATTTTCCCGACCAGCGTGGTTCCGTAGCCGGCCTTTTTTAATAACGAAGGGAGCGTGGGATGCTCGGGCGGCAGGCCGTGATGGCGCACCGGGGATGCGAGCGGCTCTTCGAGTCCCAGGGGCAATCGATATTGGTAGCGGCCGGTGATGAGCGCGGTGCGCGTCGCCGAGCAGACGGAGGAATTCGCGTAGGCCTGCGTGAACTTGATGCCCGAAGCGGCGAGGCGATCGATGTTTGGGGTGGTGAAATCGCGGCGGCCGTAGCAGGAAAGATCGGCGTAGCCGAGATCGTCGGCCATGATGAAGACGATGTTCGGCTGCGTGCTGGCGGCGGAGACGAATGCAAACGGGGCGGCAGCGGTCGCGGCTAGAGCATGACGGCGGGTGATGGGTCTCACACTTTCTCCTCGGGCTAAAAATACGAAAGCCGGGCCCGTTTATCGCGGCCCGGCTGCAGATCTTAAATTTACGCGCACCCGATAGGGTCAGGCAACATTCTGCGCCCGTGTACGGGCCAGAATCGCGTTCATCTGGTCCTTCAGGCGCAGTTTCTGCTTCTTCAAGCGAACCTCTTCGATCTGTTCCTGTTCGGTCAGATGCGATTTGGATTCGAGCACTTCCAGTTCCTTGTGAAACTGGGCATGCTGAGCAGCCAGAGTACGAAACTCTTCGCTGCTCGCAATCAGATGCGCTTTCAATTCATCTTGCGTGTTAGTCTCCATCAAACACTCTCCTATGTGGTTTGCGAGATCCACGCCGAGTCTGATTGGATCGGGTTGGTCGGGCTCGGTGGGTCGTAATCATGCGTAAAGACAGCCGGTCACCGACGGCCGACTGCTGCAACATGACGATATCATGAAAAAAACCTCATGACAATAGCGGCTTCAGGGGGATCGTGATAGTACTCATGACGCCGTCCGGTGGGGCGGAACCCGAGGCTTTCATAGAGTTTGATGGCGGCTTTGTTGGACTCGCGAACCTCTAGAAACCTAGCGGCACGGAGCGCTGGCGAGCTCGGCTTCGAGCAGTCGTCGGGCGATTCCGCGGCGTCGCAAGTCCGGGTGGACCGCGATGTTTAGAACCTCACGCTCACCAGGCGCGGTTTGGCGGCAAGCCAGAAAACCGGCGACCTGATTGTCAACCATGGCGACGGTGCATTCGTATTTGAGATAGTCGGCCGGCTCCCAGCTTGAAGCTCCCTGGATTACGGCGATGGCGGCAAGATCGTCTGGGCGCGCGGGCCGAAGGGTTATGGAATCGTCAAGGAGTTCGCGCAGGAGTTGACGCTGGCGCCGCCCGATCGCGCGCCAATCGAAATGTTTTTGGGCATGGGCTCGGGCGGCGTGTGCGATGGTCGATCGCAGAGCGTCATCTTCGAGCAGGTGGTTAATGCCGCTGGCGAAATCGGCCGGCGTGTCCGCGATCCAGATATCGACGCCATGATTCAGGCCAAGACCGGCGCAGCCCGACGTGGTCGAGACCACTGCGCGCTCCATGGCGAGCGCTTCGAGGACCTTTACATTGGTACCAGCCGACTCCAGCGTTGGTACTACTACAAGATTCGTATCTGCATACAAAGGCCGAACGTCGGCGACGAACTCGAGAATGCGGATATTTTCAAAATTCGGGCGCAGCGTCCCGGTGTGGTGGGTCCAATGCAACCACGGGTCGGGGCCGGCGACGACGGTAAGCTCGACGGCCTGTGTCCGGGGCAGGATCTGGTCGACCAGAAAGCGGAACCCTTCAATGTTCGGAAAATGGCGAAAGGAACCGATGAACAGGACCCGGCGGCCGGGGCGCTCGGGATCGGGCTGAAAACGGGCGAGATCGACTCCGTTTTCGATCACGCGGGCCGTCTCAATACCCAACAGCGAGCGATCTTTTTCCGACATCACGACCACGCGGTGGAATTTCCGGGTGAATCGACGCTCGAAACGCTGCCATCGCCACCGATCCCACCAGGAGCTGATGGCGCCGGCGGCGCGAATGGACCTGAGCGTAGAGATCGAAGGTGACGTCGTGCTCGACCAGAATGTCGCCGCCATACCTGGCTAGATACGTGTACTCCACTTGTAGTAAATCGGTTTCGCGAGCATCGATGAGACGCTGCATGGCGGGGGATCGATACTCGCCGGCTTCGGGAGGAACCAAGCGTCGACCATCGTGGCTCGCGATAGCGCGACTTGGGGACCAGATAAACTTCCGTGACCAGTTCGAGCACCGGCGCGAGGCCGGTTTCGGAGCCTTCTGAAAACGCGTACAGCACGATATCGAATTCGCGCGCGATCTCGCGAAGAAGGTGGAACATCCGCACGGCGCCGCCGTGCGAAAGCGGGATACGGAAAATACGGAGTGAGGATTGCGATCGAACGGCGCTTCGGGTCGCGCGGACGGCCCTGGACTAGGCGATGAGATATCGGGTCTGATCGTTTTGTCGCGCTTCCACGGGAAAAGCCAGCGCGGGCGCAGGAAGATTCGATCCAGCGGGACGCCTCGCAAGAATAGCCACGACGCGAGGGTCGAGCTTAAGTGATGGCGTTCCAGCCGGGTGTTGTACGCGAGAATTTTTGTCGGCGCGAGCAGGAGTGCAGCGCGGCGAAGCCCGCGGAAGGAGGCATCGCCGGTAAACAGCACCGGCGCGAGGCCGATTCGATATCCGCGAAAGCGGCGGCGCAAATCGCGCCAGGATTCGTTTGCATGGGCTTCAAAGTGCCGGCGCGATGGCTCCAGGCGGCGGATCTCTTCACACATCGCGCGGGAAAGAGCTTCATCGCCGGAACAAAAGCTGACGACAACCGCTTCCGGGTCTTTTCCGATCAGCGCGAACAGCCAGGACTTGATTCGCGGCTTCAGCGGCATGTCGCGCGAAGAATTATCGACGCCGACCAACGGCAACGCGGCCATGCTGAAGCAGACTGTAGTGAATCCCACGTGATCCACGATCGTGCCGATCGCGGGCGAGAAAAACGTCTGCATCAGACCGTAGGCGCAGGTCAGACCGGCGACTCCGAAGGCGGCTCGCGACGGGCCGAATAAATCGATCGGCATCGCGTAGAGATTAGTCGACACGCAGATCGCCCAAAAGGAACTGATGCAGATGGCCGCCGTCGCGAGCGCTACGTTGGGCATAAACGGAATCGCGGCGGTGGCGATCAACGAGGCAATGGCGCAGATCCAACACACGCGAAGCCGCGCGTCGAGGACTGCGAGTCCGCCGCGGATCCAATGAAATGCGATCCAGCCGCCGAAAAATCCGCCGATGGTCGCCACCACTTGCGGAATCCACGCGAAAGCGCGCGTTAGCTTGCTCCTGCGACATGTGCCACTGCTCGACGAAATACAGCGTGGTCCAGTTGGTCCACAGCGTGTAGAGCGACATGATGAAGACCGTGGAAATCATCAGTCCCCACAGTCTGCGGTCGGACAGAAGATCCACGATCGGGACCGTGGATCGCACGGTTTTTGCCGGATGCGCGGGGACTCGCTTGGCAGTGATCAGCCATAGCGGCACCCAAATTAAACCGAGCGCGCCGGAAAAGATGAAGGTCGCGCGCCAGCCGTAGTGCGGCGCGATCCACGCGACCACCAACGGCGCCGCCGTCAGGCCCAGGCTGATGCCGATCTGATTGAACGCGGTGCCCATCGCGAGCTCGCTGGGCTCCAGATAAATACCGTTGGCCTTTCCAAAACAGGGGATCCCTGCCGCTTCCGCGATTCCTAAAACGCTGCGCGAGGCGAGCAGACCTCGAAAGCTAAGCGTGAGTCCGGTGGCGGCTCCAGCCAGCGACCATACCAAGTACCGCGATGCTCGCGCCGGCGTTCAAACCGACGTGATCGATAAACAATCCTGCCAGCGGCGCAACGGTCGCGTAGAGAATCGAAAATACCGAAACGACTTTTCCGTAATCCTGATTGGTGAGATGAAACTCCAGCTTCAACGCGGGTGCGACCGCGGCCAGCAAGGACCGGTCCAGGTAATTCAACATCGAGGAAAAAAGAAAGACGCTGATCGCGATCCATCGCAGCGGGATGCGCGGCATCAGGGGAAGTCCACCATGGCGATCTCGCCGACCACGTTCAGTTTCGCATCCGCCTTCACGTTGTAAATCACCCTGATTTTGTGGGCCGGGCGCTGGACGCCGCACACGAACTTAACGCCTTCGTTGCTGTGGACCGTCAGATGATTCGGATCGCGAATCATCAGACGAATGGCACCACCGCCGTCGATGTTGATGGTCAGGCGCATGGGCCCCCCGGTCAGGCAATCGACGCGCGCGAGCGTCCCGGACAGTTTCTCGCCCTGGAGGGTCCTCGAACCACTGTATCGGCTTCTCGCCAGGTTTCAGCCCGCCCAGTTGCTTGTTGGCGGCTTCCTCGGCGGCGTGAACTTCGGCGGCCGCGCCGTCCTTGATACGCTGCAATTCCGCCGCCTGCTCAGCCGCGATGCGTTTCTTTTCGGCGGCTTCATACGCGGCTCGGCGTGTGTCGAGATCCAGGCGCACCTGCTTGATGCGATTTCGCTCGGCATCGTTGGGCGCTGCCCGCATGGCCGAAGCCCAGGATTTATCGGCGTCGACGTAGAGATTCGCGTCAGTCTGCGCTTCGGCGAGCGCCTGCCAGTAGGCGGCATTGCGCGGCTCGAGCGTCGCGGCGAGTTTCAGCTCCTTGATCTTTGCGGCGGAGTTCGTTTCGAGCGCGGCCAGACGCTCATGCGGCTCGCCCCAGCGGGGATTGGCTTTCGCGGCAAGCTCCAGGGAAGGCCGGTCTCCTTTGGCCAGAAGTCCGCGAGGGCTTTCGGGCGGGAAGTTTTTGCCGCCTGCGGTCGAGCTCGGCGAACAATGATGTCGACCGCTTCCTTGTCGATGTGCTTTTCGATGAAATCGAGATTGGGGTTCAATGATTCGCCGGAAACTGGCGCAGCTTCGAACTTGCCGGCACGGACGTAGGCCTCTACTTGCTCATCGAGTTTTGCCGGGTGTCAATCCGAACGCGTTGCGCGTGGCGAGCAGCAGATCGCCACCGCCTTGCAGATTGTTGAGATACACGCGAGCCTTGCCGCTGAAATCGGGATTGGTCGCGATGAGCTGCATTTTCGCCCACGCGCGCAAACGATCGGGAGGAAGCTCGCCGGCGGGCAGCGGGGCTCCCAGCATCACTTTGGTCCCGTTGACCTTGATGGTGGAAAAAAGATCGCACAGCGCGGTTTCCACCGATTCGGGCATGCGGCCGGCGTTTTGATCGATCAATGCGCGAGTCAGCGCACGCAGCCAGTCGCGCGGCATCGGAACGTCGGCGGTCCAGGCGCTGAGCATCGCGGATCCGCCTTCAATGAACGGCTGACTGAGCGCGTGCGGGCCGTATTCCTTGGTACTCGAGAACAGGACGACGTGAATCGGCCAGATGGTTTCGATCTGGCTCTGCTGCGGTCCGCCTACGCCGAGGCTGTCCTTGCCGAGCATCACGCCTAAGACGTGGCGGAGCTGCTCCATTTCATTGAGGCGATCGCGTGAAGATTTGTCGCCGGCGTCGCTGACGACGCGAAAAGGGCCGATGCGGTATTCAATCCAGCTCGCGGCGTGGGCGGAGGCGGCGAGCGAGATTGCGAAAAGAAGGCGGTACATCCCTTCTTATCATGACAATTCTCATGACCAGCCGCCGGGAGAGACTAATGGCTGTCGCCGTCGTGGTCCACGTCGCCGGCGCTCTTCGTAGCTGCTTTCGCGGCGTCGCTCAATTGGACCGAGTCTTCTTTCGGGGCAGGCGGCGGAGCGGCTCTGGGGCTTCACGTGGGTGTTCTCGGGCTGCTGACTGGCGATCGCTGAACTGGTTACGGGATTAATCATGCCCTACCTATCGACAGAAATTCCCAAAAAGAGAATTTCTCCGGCGGCGGCGACTAATCTGGTGTGGGGCTGGCTCAATCGAGATCGGTTGGTGTTGCCCGCGGTCGCCGTGGCCGCGGGGATCCTGCTCGGCAAATTGCTTAGCGTTTTCAACGTGGGAAGCCATGTGGCCGATTGCGGCGTTCACATTATTGGGCGTAATGGCGCAGCTCGGCAAGTCCAACATGGTTGGCAAAATTTGTGTCGTTCTGGCACTGATTTTCGTCGGCGCGCTCGCCGAAGCATGGCATCGCCCAGGCCCACCGCCTGAGATCGACGCGGGATCGCGCGAGACAGTGATCCTTCAAGGATGCGTCGTCGAGCCTACGGTATTTTCGCCTGATCGCGAACAATTCACTTTGGAGCTCGACTGGCGTGCGCGAGCGCGCGTGAGCCTGGCGCTGAAAGATGACGATCCGCCGCAACGTCTCGATTACGGGCAGCGTGTCGAGATCGAAGGCCGGGCGCGGCGGCCGCACAACTACAACAATCCGGGTTCGTTCGATTACGCTGCGTACCTCGCTCGGCAGGATATTTTCTGGACTGCTGCAATGGCATCCGGATCGAAAGCGCGCGTTTTGCCAGGGCGCTGCGGATCGCGATTCATGGCGGCGGTTTTTGCGCTGCGCGTCCACGCAATTGACCGCATCGAGTCGCTGTATGGCGACGACACGTATTCCACCGGAATGCTGGAAGCCGTCCTGATCGGCGAAACGTCGAAAGCTTGAAAAAGTATGGACCGATAGTTTTCGGCGCACGGGAACGTTTCATGCACTGGTGATTTCGGGTGTACATGTCACGGTGCTGGCGGGTGTTCTTTTGTTCCTGCTCCGAATATGCGCGATGCCGGAGATCCCGGCGCTGGTGGTCACGGCGGCGGCCGCATGGGTATATGCCCTGGTTTCAGGATTTTCCGCGCCCGTGGTGCGCGCGGCGGGCGGATTCACGCTGTACCTGGTCGCGCGATTCTTCTTCCGGCGCGGGCGAGTGATGAATCTGCTGGCAGCGGTCGCGTTGGTGTACCTGCTGTGGGACCCGGGACAATTATTCGACGCGAGCTTCCAGCTTTCTTTCTTATGTGTGGCAGCGATCGGGACGCTGGCGGCGCCGCTGATTCACGCGACATCAGGTCCGTACGCGAGCGGACTACGCTCGGTCGGGGATGAGGGTTTTGACCTGGATTTAGAGCCTCGCGTGGCGCAATTCCGCATCGAGCTGCGGCTCGCAGCGGAAACTCTGTCGCTATGGACGCGGCTGCCCACGCGTTGGTCGCTCGGTTTGTTCGTGGCGATCTTCCGGCTTGGATTGTTCGCGTTCGAAATGGCGTTGGTCTCGACAGTGGTACAGATCGGGCTCGCGCTGCCGATGGCCGAGTATTTCCATCGCGTTTCGTTTACCGGCTTGACTGCGAATTTATTAATCGTGCCGCTGCTGAACATGGTGGTGCCACTCGGATTCATCGCGATCTTCACCGGCTGGCACTGGGTCGCGGGAATCGCGGGAGCTTTCCTGAAATTATCGGCAAAGATCGCCACCTGGCACGCCGCACTGGAGCCGAACTGGCGCGTGGCGGATCCTCCCCTATGGCTGGCGCTCGCGTTTGTCGCAGCGCTGATCGCCGCGGCGATGTTGGTCGCACTATAGGTGGTGGAAATGGCCGGCGATTGGCGCGGTGCTGGCGGCGTTCGGGCTGATGCTGTGGCACCCGTGGCCCCCGTCCATCGTGCCGCGAATGCTGGAGCTGACGGTGATCGACGTCGGGCAAGGAGACAGTCTGCTGGTGGTGTTTCCGGAGGGCCGGATCATGGTGATCGACGGCGGAGGCCTTCTGCAGTACGGGCGTAAGCGAAAATCAAACCTGGATTCCGGTGAAGACGTCGTGTCGCCGTATTTGTGGAGCCGCGGAATCCGCCGGATCGACTTGCTGGTGGCGACGCACGCACATGAGGACCACTCCGGTGGAATCGGCGCGCTGCTTGAAAATTTTCGCCCACGGGAGCTGTGGGTCGGTGCGAATCCGCTGGATCGCGTGCTGGAGCGCGCGGCTCGATTGCATATTCCCGTAGTCGAGAAACGCGCGGCAGCGCCCTACTCATTCTCAGGCGCGACATCGAGATTCTGTCGCCGCCGGTGGGTTACGTCAATCCGAAGCCTGGAAACAATGACTCGCTGGCCTTGCGAATCGTGTATGGCTCGCACGCTTTCCTGCTTACGGGCGACATGGAGCGACCCATGGAATCGCGTCTGCTTCTAGACGCGAGGACAATTCATGCCGACGTACTCAAGGTAGGGCACCACGGATCGAAAACTTCTTCGACGCAGCCTTTTCTCGATGCGGTAGGCCCTCGGTGGCGATTGTCTCCGATGGTTTCGAAAACTCCTTCGGCCATCCGCATCCGGACGTGATGAAGAGGCTCGCCGAACGGCACACCGCGGTCCTTGCGCACGGATCTCGATGGACTGGTGACCGTCCGCACCGACGGGCGGCGGCTGTGGGTCGACACGATGCGGTGGCGCGGCGAATCGGCATGGTGGAGGGGAGAGCGATCTTTCAACTGGACGATGGCCAGCGGCTGGTAACTCAGTTCAGACTGGCCAGACGGTGATGAATCGCCGCTAGTTGCTTCAGGATTTCCTCGCGATCTGCCGCGCCCGGCTCCAGTGCGAGGTATTGTTCCAGATCGCGCCGGGCGGCCTGATAACGCTTTAATTCCAGTGACAGCATTCCGCGGAGCTTGTGCAATCCTCCTGCGCCGGGAGCCGTTGCTTCGCGTCCGAGCATCAGCAGATCCAGCGTTTCGACGGCGCGAACCCAATCGCTGCGGCGCATGTATCCGCGATGCAGATTGCGGATCATGCGGCGCAACATGTCTTGACTTGAAACTCGTTCGAGCAGCGCAGGATCGGCGGCAGGCGCGCCGGCCAGCGCAAAACATTCACGCGGTGTTATGGTTCGGCCGCCGTGGAACGGGTCGATATAAGTCTGGTAATTTCCGTCGTCGTACTGGATGATGAAATGGCGCGGCAGACCGATTCCGAACACAGGCATCATCAGGCGCCGGGCTACCTCCATATACAGCACGGAGAGGCTGATTGGAATCCCAGTACGCCGGTCCAGCACCTGATTCAGGCAGCTATTCAGCGGATCGTAATAATCGTCCTCGATTGCCGTGGAAGCCGAGTTCCTGAAACAGATAGCGCTGCGCGGTCTCGACGAAATCGCGGCCGTCGTTGAAATTTCGCAGCCGGTCTCCCAACTGCGACGCGAGCTCGTTCAACCGGTCCAGCACCGGCTCCGTCTTCCAGATCCGGGGAACTGAATCGCAGCCAAATCGAGAGACGCCAGATCCAGACGAACCTTCCCGGCGTCGTCCGGGATCCGCCAAGATTTGCCGCAGATAGCTCACGGCTGCTCACCTTCTATTTACGCAAATACGCGTCGTCGCCGCGAATCCAATCCTCGCGCGGAGGCGAAAATATGTCGACCACGACCGCATCCTCCAGCACCTCGGCCGAGTGGGGAAGGTGCGGCGGGATGTGCAGAGTTTCGCCCGCGCCCAGCAGCACTTCCTTGCCGCCGATCAGGAATTTCATGCGTCCCTTTTCGACGCTGGTGATCTGCTCATTGTGATGGCTGTGCTCGGGGACGGTGGCGCCCTTCTTCACTTCCATCCGGGCCATGGTCATGGTCTGGCCATGGATCATCTGGCCGGACCATCAGCGGATTCACCTGTTCTCTGGAAACTTCGCTCCAACGATAAGTTTGCATATTCAGCACGCCATTCCCAAATACTTGAACCCGGCGCGCGCCATCCGCGCGGGATCCAGCACCTGCCTTCCATCCAATACGACTGCGGTGCGCATCAGCTTGGCCAACGATTCCCAATCCATTTCGCGATACTGCGGCCATTCGGTCACCAGCACCACCGCGTCGGAATCGCGAGCGACTTCTTCCGGATTTTCGCAGCATGTCAAGGCCAAGTCGGGATAGTCCCGTCGAAACCGCTCCATGGCGACGGGGTCGTGCGCCTTCACGCGCGCGCCGCGTTCGATCAGCTTACGGGCGATTTCAATCGCCGGAGCCTCGCGCAGATCGTCGGTGTGCGGCTTGAACGCCAGCCCGAGCAGGCCGATCGTGCGGCCCTTCAAGATTCTCAGCTCACCCAGAAGTTTATCGATGACGCGTTCTCGCTGGCGGCGGTTCACTTCGCGCGCGGCCTTCACGATCGGCATTTCCAGACCATACTCGGTCGCCGTCGCGATCAGCGCTGCCGTGTCTTTTCCGAAACACGATCCGCCCCATCCGATTCCGGCCTGCAAAAATCGCGTTCCGATGCGCGCATCGAGCCCGATGCCCTTGGCTACCTGCGCGATATCCGCGCCCACTTTTTCCGACAGCAGGCCGATTTCATTGATGTAACTGATTTTCAGCGCCAGAAACGCATTGGCGGCGTACTTGATCAGCTCGGCCGAAGCGAGGTCGGTGGAAATCAGCGGTACCGCGCCCAGTTCCTCCGGCCGCGGCAAATATGACGGCGCCTGAAACTTCTGATCGAGAATCGGACGGTACAAACTGTACAGCACCTCAGCGGTATGCCGTTCATCGGCGCCGATCACCACGCGATCGGGATACAGGCTGTCGTGCAGCGCCGAGCCTTCGCGCAGAAATTCGGGATTCGACGCGACCGCGAACACGCCGTCCGCCTTGCGGCCGTGGCGCTCTTCGAAGGCTTCGCGCACCAGCGAGCCGACCCAGTTTCCGCTGCCGATCGGCACCGTGGATTTGTTCACGACCACCGTGAAACTTCCAGTGAGATGCTCGCCAATGCCGCGCGCCGCCGACTGCAAATACTGAAGGTCCGGCGCGCCGTCCGGCCCGGAAGGAGTGCCGACGGCGATGAAGATCACCTGCGCGCCGGGGATCGCGACGCGCGTAATCCGTGGTGAACTTCAGATTGGGCCGCGCTTCGGCGATCAGGTCCTGCACGTGCGGCTCGTGAAACGGGACTTCGCCGCGCTCGAGCATCGCAATTTTCTCTGCGACTGCGTCCGCGCAGGTGACCTTGTGGCCCAGAAATGCGAGACACACGCCCGTCGTCAGTCCGACGTATCCCGTTCCAAGAATGGTGACGTTCACAAGTTTCTATCTTACGACAGGCAACGCGACCGCTATCTTGAAATTCAGCCGGGAATGCGCCAGCGCGCAGCGCACGATCGACCAGATCGGGAGACGCTCCAGCGCGCGAAAATAAAGCCTAAATAGCTGGCTCCTTCCGGCAGCGGGACCAGCGTTTGGCCTTCCTTCGCGGTGATGATTACTTCCGCTTCCGTGCTTTCGGCGCCATCCACGCCCAGGTAAACGCCCGCGCGAGGGATGGGGATCATCATCACTCCGTGCGCTCCGGCTTGCCAGATGGAACTCGCGACACATCTTCGCCGAGCGCGTGGCGCAGAATCACTTCTTCAAGCGTCGCGCCGTCCTTCAAATCGCAACACCGCGCGAGCACAGCCCTCCGATGGGCCGCGCGGCGACTTCCAGCATCCATACGCCCGCGGCGTTGACTCGCATTTCGGCATGGACCGGACCGTCGTGAAGCCCAAGCGCATTCACGGCGCGCTGCGTGGTGTCGAAGATGGCTTGCTGAACCTCGCGAGGCTCGCGCGATGGCGTCAGATAGATGGTCTCCTCGAAGAACGGCCCATCCAGCGGATCGGGTTTGTCGAACAGCGCGAGCATCTGCAGCCGGCCGTCAGTCACCACTCCTTCGAGCGCGAACTCGCGGCCGGGAATGAAGTCCTCGACTTGAATGGATCGGTCCTCTTCATGCTCGACCAGTTTCTGGATTCGCGCGAAAGCTTCGGCAAACTCACTTTCATCGTTCGGCGCGGATTACGCCGCGGCTTCCGGAAAGCCCGAGAGGCTTCAGCACGCACGGATATCGCATGCGCGCGCTGGTCGAGTTCAACCAATAGCGCGGCGTCGGCAAGCCGGCGCCTTGAAATGCTCTCGCGCCAGGAACTTGTTTTTCGCCGCGCGAACCGCATCGGCAGGGCTGAAGCGCAAGCCCAGTCGTTCGGCGATCTGAGCCGCGACGAATGCCGGCCGATCGCCCACCGCGACCACGCCGTCGAAAGGTCCGCGTGCCGCGAGTGCTTCGACGGCCGGCAGACGGATCCTCGAATCGCACGGCGACGGCATTATCGCCCCACGGATTTTCGAGCACGTGGCAGCGGTCCGTGGCGAGCACCAGGTCGAGCCCCATGCGCCGCGCTGGCTCGCAAACACGCGGACCTGATAGCCGGTGGTGGAGGCGAAACAGTAAGAACTCTCTTCATCACACAAGCGCAACCTGCGCTTCGGTTGGCTCCGCTCAACAATACCAGGGCTCGTCGAGATACGGGATCGTCGCGCGCGGCATCAGGTCGAAATTTTCCAAGAGACAGCCCGGCCAGTTCTGCGATCTCTCGAAAAATCTGGCTTCGCGTGCAGGACTCCTTCTGACTCTGGTCCACCAAACGAAACACGCGGCTGCGCAAGCCGATCCACTTCGGGGTCCGGATGCGTCCACGGATAAACCAGCGATTTGGGATCGAACGGACCGACGGGCAAATCCTGTCAAGTTCCAGCAGACCGCGACCCGGAAGTGATCAGCAAGCGCAACGCGAGCTGCACCGACGGGACATTCTCCACCAAGTCCAGATCCGCGATCACGCTCAGCAAGTCGCGATACGCCATCGAGCGTGGTCCACGGCGTGAACGCGATGAAGGTCGGCTGGAGAGTCAAGCCCGCCTCGCGCGTCAGCGCGACCGCTTCGAAGAAATCGCGCCGGGTGTGATTCTTTTCGAGCTTGGCGAGCACCGCGTCGTCCACCGATTCGACCGCGCTGGTGATGAACAGGCATCCGCGTGTCGCGCAGCAGACTCAGCAAATCGCGATGCTTCAGCAGATGCTCGATCTTGATCGTCGCGTCATAGGTGACTTCGGGAAATTCGGCGTGCAGCGCCTCCACGATCCTGGCTGCATGCGTGGGACCGTTGAAAAAATCGGGATCGCCGAAGGTCACGTGCCGCGCGCCCATCGTCGACCTGCTGCCGGATATCCGCGAGCACCATCTCGCGCTGCGACGATCCGGAATTGCCCTCGATACACCGGGACCACCGGACAATGCCGGCACAGATGTTTGCAGCCGCGGCTCGCTTCGGTGTAGGCGACCTGCATCGATCTCATCGCCATGTTCAGCTGCGCGCGCCGCAGCCGGCCAGACTCGCTCCGATCCGGCGTGATGAATTGCAATCGGCCGAGCGACACGGATTCGCCGCGGCTTGCCGCCGCGCGCTAGATTCACCAGTTCCTGTTCGAACTCGCCGCCCGCAATCGCTTCGACCCCCAAGCCGCGTCAAGCAGTTCCGCGTTGATCGGCGCGTAAAGACCGTAACAGACGATGCGCGCGCCGGGATTCATCCGCTTCACTCGCTCGATCACCGGCACCGCCAGCCGCGTGGCGGTATGCATCGGCAGATAGAACGCGATCATTCCGGCTTCGCGGATCGCCTGCTCGGGCAGGCTTTCTACGGATAGATCCACGGCCCGCACCGAATGGCCGTCGCGACGCAGCCAAGCCTTCGGCGACGCCAGCCCGAACGGCTGATGGCCCAGCTCATAAGTCGAAATGAGAACGACGTTCACCTGCTTCCAGAGTATCCACTACTCTGTATGAATGCGACGAGTTGCCGCCGCGCTGGCCCCGACGTTTCGCTACTGGATGCAAACCGAGGTCCACGTGTACGCGTTTTCCGTCGCGGCGAACGTCCTGCTTTCGTTCTTTCCGTTTCTGATCGTCATGATGTCGCGTCTCGCGGCTGGTGTTCAACGAACAGCGGACCATCGCGTGCCATCGATCTGGCCTTGCGCGATTATTTTCCGGACTCGTTCACCAGTTTTCTGTACACAAAAGGCCAGCACGAAAATCTTCCGCCGCATGGCGCCATCGAGATCGTTTCGATCATCCTGCTGCTGTTCACCGCCAATGGAATTTTCGAGCCGCTGGAGGTCGCGCTCAACCGCGTGTGGGGCATTCGCAAGAATCGAAGTTTTTTCCGCAATCAACTGGTCAGCCTGGCGCTGATTTTCGCGTGCGGCGTCCTGCGCTCGGGTCGATGGCTCTCACCGCTTTAAACCAAACCGCGAGCCGGCGCGGTCGGCATTCCTGCCGTCGCTGTTCTTCAAACTCGCAGCCGTGCCGATCGCGGTGCTGGTGCTGTTCCTGATTTATTACTTTCTGCCCAACGGACGCCCGCCGTTGAATCGCGTGATCGCGGCGGCCATCATAGTCGGAATCCTGCTGGAGGTGATGAAGTACTTCAACAAGCTGGTCTGGCCGTGGTTTCAAAGGAAGCTCGAAGCCGAATACCGGATTTTTCAATATTCGGTGTCGCTGATTTTCCTGGGATTTCTCGCATCGATGCTGGTGCTGGCCGGAGCCGAGTGGGCCGCGCGCGGGCACTCTGATCCAAGCTCAAAGAAAAGGAGCACGTGCCATGCCTGAACGGCCCTTGAGCCGCGATCACCGGAGCCTCCAGCGGCATCGGCGCGACCTTCGCCCGCAAGCTCGCCGCGCGCGGATACGATCTGCTGTTGATCGCGCGACGCGAGGATCGCCTGCGCTCGCTTGGCAGACGAGTTGGCCGCCACGCATCACGTTTCAGCCGAGCCGATGGTCGCCGATCTCGTCTACGACGCCGACGTCGAACGCGTTGCCGATCGGCTTCAAAAGGACTCCAGGCTCGCCCTGCTTCGTGAACAACGCGGGCTTCGGAACACTGGGATTTTTTTACGAAGCCGACGTACGATGGCCAGAAGGACATGCACCTGCTGCACGTGATGGCGGCCATGCGGCTGACGCACGCCGCGCTGGCGAACATGGTTCCGCACGGCCAAGGCGGCGTGATCAATGTCGCTTCCGTGGCGGCTTCGTGATTTCGCCGCAAAGCGTCAGTTACTGCGCTCACAAAAGCCTGGATGAACCGCTTCACCGAAGCGCTAGCCATCGAGCTGCAGCGTGAAAAAATCTCGCAGTCAAAGTGCAGGCCCTATGCCCGGGATTTACGCTCTCGGAATTTCACGACACGCGTGGGGATGGACCGCAGCACGATTCCGCAGTCTCTGTGGATGTCGGCGGATTTCGTGGTCGAGGAATCGCTCCGCGGCCTGGACGCCGGAAAACTGTTCGTCATTCCCGGCTGGCGATATAAATTGATCGTCGCCGCGACGAAGATGCTCCCCGGCGTCCTGCTGCGTCGCGTCTATGCGAGCGGCGGGCGCCTCCGAAGACCCAAAAAATAATTTACTGACGGCCGCCGAACCGGCCCATCGGCCGAACTCCACCCATGCCCATGCCGCCAGGATGCTGGTTATAAGTGGTTTGCTGCGCCTGGGTCAGGATCGCGTAGAACGCCGCCTGGGCGGTTGCGTCGCTTATCGTCAGCGTTGCGGTATAGTTGCCGATCTCGGTCGCCGCTGCCTGGATTCCGGCCGAGTTGTTGGCCTCGATCGCAGTCCGAAGCGCGGTTCGCGCGGTCTTCATGCTGGCGTGCGTCGCTACGTCGGCCGTGAACTGATTGGTGAAAATCGTAGTCGCCTGCCCCTGTTGAGCGGCCGTCAGAGTCAGACGTTTGGTTAGGAACTGGACCTCACGCTGGGCCATGGTCGCTGGATCCGGGGGGTTTGCAGGCTGCGCACAAACCAGCGTTGTAGCAAATAGGAGAGCGGAAAATGCTTTGTTCATGCCTATCAAGACGAAATTGGCACACGTGAGTTTACCTGCGCCTAACCCCTTGGAAAACGACATGCTAAACTCGACCTTCGAAGGACCAACACGTGGATCTTAATCTAAACCCTCAGGAACTTCAGTTCCGCGATGAAGTGCGCGCCTGGTTTGCCGCCAACGTTCCCAAGGACTGGGTGCAGCGTCGTAACGCCGAAGAATCGATGGAAGCCCGCTTCGCCTATCTGCGCCAATGGCAACGAAAGCTCTTCGACGCCGGATGGGCCGGCATCTCCTGGCCGACGGAATACGGCGGGCGCGGCGCCTCGCTGATGCAGCAGGTGATTTTCATTGAGGAGATGGCGCGGGCGGAAGCCCCTCCCATGGCGAACGTGTTGGGACTCGGCCTGATCGGCCCGACGATCATCGCCTTCGGCACGCCGGCGCAGAAGCAGCGCTATCTTGCGAGAAATTCTTGAGCGCCGAAGAGATCTGGTGCCAGGGATTCTCGGAACCCAACGCCGGCAGCGACCTGGCGGCTCTTTCCACCGAAGGCAAGCTCGACGGGGATCATTTCGTCGTCAACGGCCACAAGTGCTGGAACAGCTACGGCTGGGCCGCCGATTGGTGCGAGCTGGTGGTTCGAACCGATCCGGCCGCGCCGAAACATAAAGGTCTGACCGTGCTGCTGGTCGACATGAAATCCCCCGGCATCGAGGTGCGCGGGCTGAAGCAGATGAGCGGCGAAAGCGAATTCTGCGAGATTTTTTTCCGCGATGTTCGCGTCCCGGTTGAAAACGTCGTCGGCAAGGTGAACGAAGGCTGGAATGTCGCCATGGGCACGCTGATGCATGAGCGCGGCACTTTCGGAGCGGCGCTGCAAGTGAACTATCGCCGCAATTTCAACCGCCTGGTGGAGATCGCGCACAAGATCGCAGCGCAACGGCCACACGGCCGCCGCAGGATCCGGTGCTGCGCCAGAAACTGGCCCAATGCTACGCCGAAATCGAAGTCATGCGCTGCAATCAGATGCGCGCGTTCAGCCGCATTAATGAAACCGGCGTCCCGGGACCGGAAGGATCCATTCAGAAAATCTTCTGGAGTGAGCTGAACCAGCGCTTCCAGCAAGTCGCCATGGAGATCATGGGACCGTACGGGCAACTCGCGCACGGCGCATGCGACGCGTTTGACGAAGGCCAGTGGGCCTACAACTATCTGCGCAGCCGCGGCAACACCATCGAGGCTGGAACGTCGGAGATCCAGCGAAACATCATCGGGCACTTCGTGCTCGGCCTGCCCAAGAGCTACTAGGAGATTGCAAATGCAATTCGGACTCAGCGAATCCCAACAAATTTTAAAAAACAACGCGCGAAAATTCTTCGCCGCGGAGTGCCCTGCGAGCGAAGTGCGCCGCATCATGGAAACCGAAACCGCGCACGATGAAAAACTGTGGGGCGAGATGGCCGCACAGGGCTTCCTCGGCGTCGTGATTCCGGAAGACGCCGGCGGCTTGGCCCTGGGCAACGTCGAGCTGGCCGCGCTTGCCGAAGAAATGGGCCGCGCCCTGGTGCCAGGAGCTTTCATTTCCACGCTGCTGGCAGGCGCGATCATCGACGCCGCGGGATCGAAGAAGCATCTGGCCGAAATTGCCAGCGGTAAAGCCAAAGGAACTTTGGCGCTACTGGAATCGACCGCGAACTGGGACCCGGACGCTGTAAAAATGCCGGCTCTGACCGGCGAAAAGTGGTTCGTCCCGGATGCCGCCGCTGCCGACTTTCTGGTGGTCGCCGCCAGAGACGCCGGCGAGTTGGCGCTGTATCTCGTTGACGACGCGACCGTCAAAATCGAGCCGATGCCCGCCGTCGATCTGACGCGGCGTCTATATAAGGTCGTGTTCGATCAGCGCCGAGGGCGAGCTGCTGGCGCGGGGCGAAGCGGCGCGAAAAGCTCTCGACCACGGGCTCGACGTCGCTACGGTCGCGTTATGCGCCGAAATGACCGGCGGCATGCAGCGGACCCTGGATATCGCGGTCGAATACGCGAAAACCCGTAAGCAGTTCGGTAAGCCGATCGGCCAGTATCAAGCCGTGCAGCATCAATGCGCGGACATGCTGGTGTGGACAGAAAGTTCGCGCTCGGCCGCATTTTACGCGGCGTGGATGCTTGACAGCGGCGCAGCCGGACGCCAGCACGGCGGTCAGCGTCGCCAAGGTTTATGCGAGCGACGCCTGCCGCGAAGTCGGCAATCGCGGAGTCCAGGTGCAGGGCGGCATGGGATTCACCTGGGAGAACGACACGCACCTGTATTACCGCCGCGCCAAGTCCAGCGAGATCGCTTTCGGCGACGCGACCTTTCATCGCGAACGCATCGCGCGCCTGGTGATCGATCAGGGGAGCCACCAGCGCATACCGCGTAATCATCGTTACGGTATGATGAAGCAAGATTTATCTCGCCCGACGGGGCGGACGTGTGCGGGCGCCCCGCGGGGCTAATTTAAAAGGCCCTCATAGAGGCCTAAGGAAGGATGCTCCATGGAAAAACAGGCGCAAAACATACAAGAAGCATTTCTAAACAACGCGCGCAAAGACAAGACTTTTCTCACCATCTATCTGATGAGCGGCGTGAAGCTCTCCGGCCGGATTAAGAGCTTCGACAAGTACTCGGTGATTCTCGAAACCAACAATCAGGAACAACTGATTTTCAAACACGCCATTTCGACGGTGGTGGTTTCGAAACCGTTCCACACTCCCGCGCACACGCAACGCCGCCAGCGCAGGAACGCACGGCATCCCCGGCGCTCCGCTGCCGTGGAATCGCGAAAACTGATTTGCCGCTGAAGAAATCGCCCTCCTGGTCGGCCTGCGATCTCACGGGCCGCGGCCTCGCAGCGACGCTCCCTCAGGCGTCGATGAATCGCTGATCTCCGCCGACGAATCCATTGCCGAGCTGGCCGCTCTCGCTGTCTACCGCCGGCGCGCGCGTCGCGGAAACGCCTGATCCAGTCCCGCCCGCGTCCCGACGCCGCCACCCTGGTCGGCTCCGGCAAAGTCGAGGAGCTGAAGAGCCACATCCATCTTCACGAAGCGAATACGGTCATCTTCGACCGCGAACTGTCGCCCACCCAGCAGCGCAATCTTGAAAAAGCGCTGGACGTCAAGGTTCTCGACCGCACGCAGTTGATCCTGGACATCTTCGCCCGCCGAGCCCGGACGCGCGAAGGCAAGTTGCAAGTGGAGCTCGCGCAATTGAACTACCTGCTGCCGCGCCTGACCGGGCACGGAGCCGCGATGTCGCGGCTGGGCGGCGGCATCGGCACGCGAGGTCCCGGCGAAACCAAGCTCGAAACCGACCGCCGCCGCATCCACCAGCGCATTCACGCCATCGAAAAAAGCTTGGACCGTGTCCGCGGCGGCCGCACCACGCAGCGCCGCCAGCGCCAAGCCGTCCCGCTGGCGACCATCGCGCTGGTCGGCTACACCAATGCCGGCAAATCGACCCTGTTCAATCGCCTGACCGGCGCGGGCGTTCTGGCCGACGCGAAAATGTTCGCGACGCTTGACCCGACCGTGCGGCACATCACTCTGCCTTCGCACCGTCGCGCCCTGGTCAGCGACACGGTCGGGTTCATTCGCAATCTTCCGACCACGCTGGTCCGCGCTTTTCGCGCGACGCTCGAAGAAGTGGTGGAAGCCGAGCTGCTGCTGCACGTCGTGGATGCCAGTTCGCCCGAAGCCGCGCATCACACCGCGCACGTGCTGGCGACGCTCGCCGAGATCGGCGCGGGTACGACTCCGCAAATCCTGGTGCTCAATAAAGCCGATCTCATTCCCGGCGAACCCGACGTCGCGGCGCTGGCCCGGCGAATCCTGGGAGATCCCGAACAACAGCCCGCCGGCGCAGTGGCGATCTCGGCCGTCACCGGCGCCGGATTTGAATCGCTGCTCCAGAAAATCGATGAGGTCCTGCCGCTCGACCCGCTCTCTGCCTGCGTCTTTCGTTTCCCGATCGCCGAAGGCGCGCCGCTCCATCTCTTGCATGAACATGCCGAAGTCCTGGCCACCCGCTACAGCGGCGATTCGTGTGAAGTCGAGGCCAATGTGCCCGAATCCATCCGCCGGCGGCTACAGCGATACCTGATTCCCGCTTCCTAAAACTCTGGGATATGATCTAGGAAGCGGATGAACCTTCCTAATCTGCTCACGCTTCTGCGAATCTTTTTCGTCCCGCTGCTGGTCGCGGCGCTGTTGGCGGATGGGACTTACGCCGAGCGTTGGCTGAGCCTGATTCCAGTCACGCGGGAGTTTTTTGCGTTGGGTGTTTTTCTGGCCGCCGCAGTCACCGATCTGCTCGACGGCTATCTCGCGCGGCGCTGGGGCCAAGTGACCACCGTCGGCACGCTGCTCGATCCGATCGCCGACAAATTGCTGATCTCCGCCGCCCTGGTTTCGCTGGTCGACATTCATCGCGTCCCGGCCTGGATTGTGATTCTCATCATCGGGCGCGAATTTGCCGTTTCCGGCCTCCGCTCCATCGCCGCCGCGTCAGGATACGTCATCCGCGCGAGCGAGTTGGGAAAAACCAAAATGGCCGCGCAGGTCGTCGCGATTTCTCTGGTCATCGGCGGCATCCGCTGGCCGGACCTAAACGAATTCGCGCTGCTCGCGATGTGGGCGGTGATGCTGTTTGGAATCGTCTCGGCCGCCGATTATTTCCGGAAATTTTGGCGCAAAGTCGACGATCAGGTCAAGCGCCGCCGCCGCCGCGAACTCTTGCGTCTGGAACGCCAGAAACAGCGCGCCGCCGCCCTCCGCACTGTCCCGACGGCGGTCGCATCACGCAACGTGGGCGGCCAAGGATAATCAGATTCGGGATACCTGCGGCAGCTTTCGAAAATGCTCATCGCGCGTCAGCAGCGCCAATTGATGCTGCACAGCCAGGCTGGCGATCCACAGATCGTTGGTGGGAATTGGTGTACCAGCGCGGCGCAAGTAGGCGAACAGCCGCGCATACGCCTCCATTGTCTCGCCATCCGCAAACAGGACTCCGACTCCCGACAATCGTAAGAACGCCTGAAGCAATCCCTCGTTCTGGCTAGCGCGGCCGCCCAGCAGAAAACCGGCTTTAATCTCGGCGACACTTATAAACGGCACCCAAATTTCGCTCGCCTCATCGAGGAGTCTGGCAATCTCCTCATTCTTGCGAAGGGCGTCCGTTAGCCGATTCGTATCGAGCAGGATTCTCACTGCCAAAGATCCTCGTCGATCTTGCGCTGCTCTTCAAGGATGCGATCGAACTCCGGATCTTCTTTCCAAGTCCCCACCAGCGACATAATCGACCGGTATTTCTTTTTCGGTTGCGCGCCCGTAGCGTGAGTCAACTCCTCTACCAGCAATTGGTTCAAGCTGACCTTGCGCTCATGCGCTCTGCGGCGCAGTTCCCGATCCACCTCGCGCGGAACCCCTCGTATCGTATATTGCACTTGCGACTTTGTAGGCATAGCCTGCCTACATTGTATCAGTGTGATGCAGGCACTTGTCGGACCTCCGGCAGCTTGCACGCCCGCCACGCATCGAACCCGCCGATTACGTTCATCACATTCTCAAATCCGGCTCGCTGAATCAGGCTGGACGCGATCGAGCTCCGATATCCTCCCTTGCAGTGCACCGCGATCGGACGATCGTGGCTCAGCTCCCCGAGCCTTTTTTGAAGCATATTCAGAGGAATCAGCTTCGCGCCCTCGATGTGCCCTTCATCCCATTCTCCTTGACGGCGCACGTCGACTACTTGCACGTGTTCCAGTTCGCGGCTCAGCTCCTCCACTGGAATCTGCCCGACCTCGGCGACCGGTCCGCTCCACGAAGCCATTCCGCCCTTCAGCGTTCCCACTACGCGTTCCAGGCCCACGCGAGCGAGCCGCAGCCGCGATTCTTCCAGATGTTCCTCGTCTTCGGCAATCAGAATAATGTCATGATCGAGCCCTAAAATCGTCGCGGCCGAGGATGCGTATTGTCCCGAGAGCGCGATATGCACTGCTCCCGGAATATGGCCCGCGCCGAATTGCTGAGCCGACCGCGTGTCCAGCACAATCGCTCCCGCAGCCTGCCGAGCCAGCACGTCCTCAGCCGACAACTGTGCGATCGCTGGCAGATTTTCCACCGATGGCGCACCGCTGCGATTGATCTCCGCATCGAGCGCAAAATATCCCGGCCGTTCCGGCAGATCCGCGGTCAGCAGCCGCACGAATTCTTCCTTCGTCGCCGGGCGGAGTGCGTAATTCCAGGCGCGCTCCTTGCCGATGGTCGATTGCCGTTCCGGCCGCATTGCTTTGCCGCACAGCGATCCCGCTCCATGCGCGGGATAAACCTCAACCTCATCTGGAAGCGTCAATAATTTCTGATGCAGGCTGTCATATAGCATCCCCGCGAGCTGCTGCGGCGTCAAGTCCGGCGCCAGATCGGGACGGCCCACATCGCCGATGAACAGCGTATCCCCGGTGAGCACAGCCACCGGATTTTCTCCGCGATCCAAATCCGTAACCGTAGCCGAAATGCTTTCGATGGTGTGGCCGGGCGTTTCTAAAAATCGCAGAATCACGCGGCCGAAACGAATCTCCATCCCGTCCTTCACCGCAACATGCGGAAACTTCGCACCCGCGCGCGCGCCGACATAAATTTTCGCGCCCGTCCGCTCGGCAAGCTCGCGATGCCCGCTGACGAAATCGGCGTGGAGATGCGTCTCAATAATGTGCTCGATCCTCAGCCCTTGCGCCCGCGCTTCGTCCAGGTACGTAGAAACGTCGCGCTGCGGATCCACGACGCACGCCACGCCTTCTGACCCGATCATGTAGGATGCATGCGAAAGGCAGGTTAGATAGAACTGTTGGAAATACATATGGTTCACCTCCAGTATGGCTCCGGCTCGGGAATCGCAGCGCCATCCTTGCGCGGCGACGATGCGCCATAATTCACCCGAGCCTTCGAATCGCGCATCACCGCCTGCCCGCCGCCGACCATCCCCGAATAATCGCCCAGCACTTCCACTTCATGGCCGCGAGCCCTCAACTCCTCGATCGCCGCTTTCGAAACGCGCCCTTCGATCCGAACATCATTTCCGCCCAGCGTCATCTTAGTGAATCGCGGCGCTTCCAGCGCAGCCTGAATATTCATGCCATGATCCACGACGTTCGACACGAACTGCGCCTGCGCCTGCGCCTGATTCATCCCGCGCATGATGCCGAACGCGATGTGCCGATCGCCGCGCTGTACATAATCCGGGAATAATCGTGTGATACGGCCGCTTGCGAGGCTCCAGCGCGTTCGGATGCGCGGGTCGGACGAGAACGCGCTTCCTCGATTATGCAGATGAAAGCCGAAGCCGTCGACAATCACGCCCGATCCCCACAAATCCGAAATGCTTTCGATCCAGGAAACCGTGTTGCCCTCCCGATCGACCGCGGCAAGAGTAAATCGTATGCCCAATCGACGCCGCGCGCTCTTTCGCATACGTCTTCGACAAGCATCTTTCAACGGAACGTCGCTGAATCGCGGATCGGCGATGTATCGCCGCTGATCCGCGAAACGCGATCTTCTGCGCTTCAATCTTCAAGTGAATCGCTCGCGGCGCTCAACGGGTCCATGTCCGGCAGCGGAAAATGCTCCATGATGTTGAGCATTTCCAGCGTCCCGATCCCTTGCCCGTTGGGCGGAAGCTGATAGACGCGTCCAGCCGCGATAGGTCGATCGACAGCGGCTCGACCCATTCAGACGAAAATTCGCGCAGATCCTCAGCCGCCATCTTACCGCCGAGCGCCGCCGACGTCTTCAGCATCGCCGCGCGCGATCTTCGCCCTCATACAATCGACGCGCGGACCCTGTTCAGCCAAAATCCGATACGCTCGCGCCAGTTCCGGATTGCGAAAAATCTCCCCGACCGCGGGGCTTGCCCGCCGCGCCAGAACAATGCACGCCGTTCGGTTCATCTTGTGCGTTCGCGTGCTCCCAGTCGTATTGAATGATTTCGGTGAGCGGGAATCCCCGTTCCGCATAGTAGATGGCGGGCGCAAACAGATCCGCCCATGGGAGCCTCCCGAACTTCGCGTGCAGCTTCGACCATCCGTCCACCGCGCCGGGAACCGTCACCGTGTGAATGCCGCGACGGCGGAACCGCGAAATTCAGCGATTCGAGCGTCAGGCGCTTCGGAGCATAGCCGCTCGCGTTGATGCCGGTCAAGCCCCGGTCTTGCGCATCGCGATGAATCGCAAACAGATCGCCGCCGATGCCGCACATCATCGGCTCGACGACACTCAGCACCAGCATTGGCCGCGATGGCCGCGTCGACTGCCGATCCACCTCGCGCCAGCACCTGCGCGCCTGCCTGCGACGCCAGGGTCTGGCTGGTGGCGACGATCCCGCCTTCGGAGATCACCATGGAACGCGCCTGGCTGCGATCCAATCGACGGCGGAATCCTTGATCATGCTCCGGGCTTCAAATACTTCGCCAGGAACTGATACACTCTCCTGCCGCGATTCACGGGCGAGCTTGGTGTCCAGGCGGTTGAACTGATGGCCGCCGGGCGCGTCCTGATAGATCTTGTACTCGAACTTCTTCCCCTCCGCCTTCAGCGCAGTGATCAGCCGCTCCACTTCCAGCACGTTCACGTCTTCGTCGTTGGTGTTGGTGTGAATCAGCAGCGGCGTCTGGAGCTTCGAAACGTAGGTGATCGGCGAACGGCGCTCGTATTCCTTGATATCTTCGCGAACCGTCTTGCCGATGTGATACGGAGCGGAATACTCCGCGCGATATGCATCGGTCTGATAGCCGAGCCGCAGCACCAGGTCGCTGACCGGCACGCCGGCGTAGGCGACCGCGAACGCTTCGGGATGCTGAAAAATATTCATCAGCGTGATCAGCCCGCCGTGGCTCCAGCCGATGATGCCGACGCGCTTCGAGATCGAGAAAGCTGTAACGCTCCAGCATCCACTGCATGCCGACGTACACGTCGTCCACTTCGCGGCCGCCGTAGTCGATCTGCTGATAGTAACCCTGCGCCCGTAGCCGGTCGAGCCGCGATAATCCGTCGAAACGATCGTGTAGCCCTGCTCCAGAAGCTCGCGGACGATGTGCGCCGATTCGGATGTGAAATTCGAATGCACGCCGCCGTGAATCAGCACCATCAGGGGCTGTTTCTTGGTCCGGTCCAGCTTCTTCGGAATGAACGTGTAGGCGTAGACGATCAGCGGATTCCCCGCGCCCGGCGCCGGTCGGATTCGGATTGCGGCGCGGAGGCAGGCTGGTATAGGCGACCTTGTCGAAATCGGCGATGTCGCTGATCTTCAGACGCCACTCCAGGTCGTCGATGCCCTTGAGAACCTCATCATTCCCGGGACCCTGCTGTGCTGCGGGCGTCGCGGGAGCTGGTGCGGCGGAAGGCTCGCCGACGCGCCGCTGCTTGCGGCGCAGCTCCGCCGCGGCCTCCGCGACCACCTGGCTGAGGGGTCTGCGCGATCAGCGGCAGTCAATAGCGCTAATGCGAGAATCAGCTTCATTTCAGTAAATACTTCGCCAGGAATTTATAAATCTCCTGCCGCGACTGCCGGGCAAGTTCAGTATCCAGCCGGTTGAACATGTGGCCCGCCCGGAGCATTCTCGTAAATCTTGTATTCAAACTGCTTGCCCTCGGCCTTCAGCGCCGTGATCAGACGCTCCACCTCCAGCACGTTCACGTCTTCGTCGTTGGTATTGGTATGGATCAGCAGCGGCGTCTGGAGCTTCGAAACGTAGGTGATCGGCGAGCGCCGCTCGTATTCCTTGATGTCGTCGCGAACCGTCTTGCCGATGTGATACGGCGCCGAATACAGCGCGCGATACTGATCGGTCTGATAGCCGAGGCGCAGCACCAGGTCGCTCACCGGCACGCCGGCATACGCGACGGCATATGCATCCGGGTGCTGCAGGATGTTCATCAGCGTGATGAAGCCGCCGTGGCTCCAACCGATCATGCCCACGCGCTTCGGATCCAGAAAGCTGTACGTGTCGAGCATCCACTTGGCGCGCCTCGAACACATCGTCCACTTCGCGGCCGCCGTAGTCGATCTCCTGATAAAAGCCCTGGCCGTAGCCGCTGATGCCGCGATAATCCGGCGCGATCACGGAGTAACCCTGGTCCATCAGCTCGCGCATGATGTGGCCCAGTTCGGCGGACGAAACATTGCCGTGAATCCCCTGATGCGCCAGCACCAGCAGAGGCTGTTTCTTGGAGCGATCCAGCTTTTTCGGAATGAAAGTGTACGCGCGGATGATCAGCGGATTGCCCGCGCCGGGAGCGGTCGGATTCGGGTTGTGCGCCGAGCGGCAGGCTGGCATAGGCGATCTTATCGACGTCGGCGATGTCGCTCAGCTTCAGGCGCCATTCGATGTCGTCCAGCGCCTTCAGGACCTGATCGTTCGGATTGACTTGTGGTTGCGCCAGAACCAGCGGCGCGAGAATAGCGAAACCCGCGAGAATTCGCATCAAAGATAGTCTACTCGAATCTCTCGCACCCAATCAGCAGCGCCTGGTTAAGGCAGTAACCCCTCACCCCGCAAGTCCTCGAGCAGATCCGGTCCCGCATTTTTCGGATAGCCGAAATCCCAGAACGGATTCCCTGCGGCGCTCTCCCATACGCGAATCTTGGTGTCTTTGAGCTGCGCCTTCAATCGCTTGTCGAGCGCCCGCACCTCGTCGTCCTCGCCCGCGAGTGCCAGGATCGCCCGCACGTCCAGATCGTTGCGATACTCCTCCAGTCCAAACTTGTACTTTTGTTCGGTCTGGTCAACGAACTGGTGCCAGCGGCGTAGCAGGCCGCGGCGTCCTTCCTTTACGACATACTCGGGATACCCGTTATCACGCAAATAATTCTGAAGGTCTGCGTCAGTCATTGGGTCGTGTAGCCTGTCTGCGGAAATACCGCTCTCCATCCACCGGAATAAAGAACGTCCGGATGGTCCGGTCTGTATTGTAAGCCCCGAACGCACCAGTTCGACGATCGAATCGCGTGATGACCCCTCCCGGCTTCAAGGCTTCGAGAATCGGACCACCCACGGGAGCATCCCGCAGTCCTTGCGCCAGCCTAAGATACTCGGCCTGCGAAATACTCCCAAACTCGTGGCTATGCTTGGCGTAATGCTCATCGAAAGACCGCCGGCTGCGAAATCCCGGCCCGTCGGCGAGCAACAACAACGCCGCCATCAGCATGCCACGGCGATGCGAACTTGCCTCATCTATACAAGATACCCTGCACGCGACGCCGATTCCTGTGCGTCAATATAAGCGATGGCTGGCGGTCAATCCCCTTTTTCGCATCCTCAAGGATATACATGGCCGAATGGATGCTGAAATACGCGGACGCGCGCGGTGAAATCCACCAGCAGACCGCCGAAGCCGGTTCCGAGCGCGAGGTTCGCGACCGCTATACCCAGCAGGGCTTCCTGGTCTATTCGGTCAAGCCGCGGTCTGAAATCAACGCTCTTGCCGCCGCGGTCAAACCACGCCGCAAGAAACTGAACGTCGAGAAATTCCTGATTTTCAATCAGCAGTTCGTCACGCTGATTCGAGCCGGTCTGCCGATTCTGAAAGCCCTCGATCTGCTCGCCGAGCGCCTTACCGACCCCAAACTTTCCGCTTACATCAAAGGCGTGCGCGAAGAAGTCCGCAACGGCGCCCTGCTGTCCGACGCTTTCGCGCGGCAAGGAGTTTTTCCGCCGATTTACGTCACCACCGTACTCGCCGGCGAGCGCAGCGGCTCCCTCGGCGAGGTTATCGAGCGCTTCATCACGTATCAGAAATTGTCACTTTCGGTTCGAAAAAAGCTGATGGTCTCGCTGCTGTATCCGGCCGTCCTAGTGACGCTGGTGATCGCTTTGATTGTGTTCCTGGTCACTTACGTGGTCCCCAATTTCGCCGAGCTCTATACCAGCATGCAGGCCCAGCTCCCCGCGCCGACTCAAATCCTGATTGCGGTAGGTACTACCGCCCGCAACTACATCCTGATCGGGTTCGTGACTCTGGTTCTGGCTATTTTCGCGTTCCGTTATTGGGCGCGAACCGAATCCGGCGGTGAGCGGATCGATCGTTTCCTGCTGAAAATCCCGATCGCCGGCGAGGTCTGGCTGAAATACCAGGTAGCCCAGTTTTCCCGCGTTCTCGGAACCCTGCTGATCGGCGGAATCCCACTGATGCAGGCTCTCGACACCGCTGCCGATTCGCTCGGCACCCAGGTGTTGAAGAAAGTCCTGCAGCAAGCCGCCAAGCTGGTTCGGGAAGGCCAGTCCCTTTCGTCGTCGCTGCGTCTGACCAAAGTTTTTCCCGGCCTATCGATCGACATGATCGAAGTCGGCGAATCGACCGGCGCTCTCCCCGCCATGCTCGGCAGCGTCGCCGAGTTTTACGAAGACGACGTCGCCACCCGCACCACTGCCGCCTTGAGCCTGATCGAGCCCGCGATCATGATTTTCATGGGAATTTTCGTGGCTTTTGTATTGATTTCATTATACTTACCGATCTTCTCCCTGGCCGATTCGATTCGCACCTAAAACCAAGAACTTATCTGTGTGAAGCGGCGTGTATCGGTGGCCGACCTTTGTCTTGCACGCGGCCGGGCCCTGGCGCGTCTAAGTCTCTGAGGACCGGAGTGTCTCCGGGCAACCCATGGCCACTGTCGATCGATTCGTAGACCCCACCCAGGAAGCCGCGCGCGCCCGCGCCGTGGCCGAGCGCTACTATCACGAGTTCGTCGACCTTCGCGAAACCCGCATCGATCACGACCTGTTCCATTCCATCCCGGTCGACCTGATGTTCCGGTACAATTTCGTGCCGATTCAGGCCCATAACGGTTCGCTCGAAATCGCCCTGGCCGATCCGCGCAACCTCGGCCTGATCGACGAGCTGGCCGTCCTGCTCGGCAAGAAGCTGCGCGTCAAAGTCGCCACGCTTTCCCAGATCTCCGATCTGCTCAAGAAGACCGAGCAATCCCAGCGCGTCCTCGAAGAAGTCACCGAAGGCTTCACGCTCGACGTTGTTGGCGAAGAAGAAAACTCCGACGAAACGCTTTCCATCGACAAGCTGAGCGCCGGCCGATTCCGACATCGCGCCGGTGATCAAGCTGGTCGACACCACCATCTTCAACGCGCTCGAACGCCGCGCGAGCGATATTCACATCGAGACGCGCGACCAGGAAGTGGCCATCAAGTACCGCATCGACGGCGTCCTTGCACTACGCCATGCCGCCCATTTCGAAGGACTGGCACTCAACCATCATTTCCCGCATCAAGGTCATGAGCGAGCTCGATATCGCCGAGCGCCGCGTCCCTCAGGACGGCCGTTTCCGCGTGCGCTACAAAGGCCGCCTGATCGATTTCCGCGTCTCCATCATGCCGACGATTCACGGTGAAGACGCCGTGCTTCGCGTGCTCGACAAGGAATCCATGAGCGAGAAATTTTCAAAACTCTCGCTCGATGTGGTGGGTTTCGCCGACGCGGATCTGGTCAAATTCCGCCGCTACATCAAGGAACCCTATGGGATGGTGCTGGTCACCGGTCCCACCGGCTCCGGCAAAACCACCACGCTGTACGCCGGCCTCAGCGAGATCAAGAACGACGAAGACAAAATCATCACCATCGAAGATCCCGTCGAGTATCAGATCAAAGGGATCACGCAGATCCCCGTAAACGAGAAAAAAGGCCTGACCTTCGCCCGCGGTCTTCGGTCCATCCTGCGCCACGATCCCGACAAAATCATGGTCGGCGAAATTCGAGACCAGGAAACCGCGCAGATCGCGATCAACGCCGCGCTCACTGGCCACCTGGTATTCACCACCGTCCACGCGAACAACGTGCTCGACGTGCTGGGCCGATTCCTGAACATGGGTGTCGAGCCGTACAATTTCGTCTCGGCGCTCAACTGCATTCTGGCCCAGCGCCTGGTCCGCGTGATCTGTCCGCACTGCAAGAAAGCCGTGGACACCCCGGACGAATATCTGGTCGAAAGCGGGCTAAACCCGGAGACCTGGCGCAGCGTCACATTCTATGAAGGCGCGGGATGTTTTGAGTGCGGCGGCACGGGATTCCGCGGCCGCAGCGCGATTCACGAACTGCTGGATTTGAGCGAGCAGATTCGCGAGCTGATTCTCAGCAAGCGGCCCGCCTCCGAGATTCGCCGCGCCGCGCGCGAGGAAGGCATGACGTTTTTACGCGAATCGGCTCTCGAGAAGGCGCGCACCGGAGTCACCACGCTGAAAGAGATCAATAAAGTCACGTTTATCGAAGGCTGATGTCGTTCTTGAAACAAATCTCGCAGCTTGGTGCAGGATCCTCCTCCGAGCCATCTGTTCGAGCTTTCTGAAGCCGGGATCGCATTCGCGCAAGGCACCCAAACCGGCTTTCAGCCGTTCGAGCCCGGGACTTTAACCGTGTCCCCGGTGGAAGATAACCTGCTTCGCGCCGACGCCGTGCTGTCCATGGTGGAACGTCTGTCGCCCGCAGCCGGATCGAAGCGGCGCCGGCCCGCCGCGGTAATTCTCCCGGACTATGCGGCCCGCGTCTCGATTCTCGATTTCGATTCGTTCCCGTCAGGGCCTGAGGAGCAGCTATCCCTGGTCCGTTTTCGCGTCAAGAAGACCATCCCTTTCGATATCGATTCCGCGGCCGTCAGCTACTTTGTTCAGCCTGGAACCAACAAGAAGAAAATCGAAGTGCTGGCGGTGACGGTCGCGATGGAGGTTATGGCTCGTTATGAAGCGCTGTTTCGCAGCGCCGGTTATCATCCCGGCGTTGTCACGACGTCGGCTCTGGCTGCTTTGAACCTGTATCGCGGGCACGGGAACGCGGTGGTCGTAAAACTTTCCGGGCGGGCGCTGACTGTCGCTGTGATCTCGGAGGCGACCGTCAAACTTTTCCGCTGCGTATCGCTTGATGAAGGGGGCGAAGACGAGATCCTGGGTGTTCTGCATCCCACCTTCGCCTATGTTGAAGACGAGTTGAATGCTCCGGTCAGCAAGCTGATTCTTTGTGGTCTCCCGCCCGAAACCGTGGCGAGCTTCCGATGCGAAGTGGAACCGCTCCGCAGCCGCTTCGGCGCTCCTGGTCCGTTCAACGCCGGCCTGCTCGGATACCTGGAGCTGGTGGAGAATTAAAATGGGACGGGGATCGAACGACCTGAAAATCTGCTGTACCGACCGCTCCCTGTGGTCGCGGCTCGTTAGGCGGTCGACCCCGAGCCGCGACCATAGGGAGCGGTTAATCCTCGGGTAGAGAACTGAATGCGCATCCCTGTCAATCTTTCGACCGAACCGTTCCGCCGGGACCGGCCCATTCTGGTCGCCTCCGGCGCCTGCGCTGTGCTGCTCGCGGGATTGCTCTGCGTCCTGATATTTTTGATCGTCTCCGAACGGGGGCGCGCCAAAGAATCGCGAATCGCCGTAGACCGCTTGAACAGCCAGCTCCGCAGCCTCTCGGCCGACCAAGCCAAGCTGGACGCCTTCCTGCACGAGCCGGCCAATGCCGTCGTCCTGGAACGCAGCATGCTGCTGAACGAACTGCTGGTTCGCAAATCCGTTAGCTGGACCCAGATTTTTGCGGATCTTGAAAGCGTTCTGCCCTACAACGTGAAACTGATTTCAGGTACGCCTCCCGCAGATCAATTCGCGCAATGAAGTGATGCTCGACATGGTGGTCGGCACCAAGGAGCCGGGTGCGGTGATCGGTTTCTTTAAGCAGCTGGAAGAATCTCCGTTGTTTGGACCCACGGAGTTACACAGCTCGATTCCGCCCTCGCAAAATCAGCCTTTGTATCAATATCGCGTCACGGTGAATTATGCTCAGAAGCTTTAAGAATTCACGTGTGCGAGACCCGCAATTCGTGGTGCGCCTGGTGCTGGGCATTCTGCTGCTCGCCAACATCGTGGCCGCCGGACTGGTTCTGTTTCCTCCGGGTGGATCCGCCGAGGATCTGGACCGCCAGCGCGTGACTCTGGGCGCACAGCTTCGCGCCAAGCAGGCCGTGCTCGAAACTACGCGCCAGCATGCGGCCGCGGTCGATAAAGGACGCACCGAAGGCGACCAATTCCTGAGCCAGTACTTTCTGGCGAACCGGATTTCGTCTTCTACATTGCTCGGCGAACTTCAACAAGCCGCCAGCCAGACCAAACTCAAAGCTCGCGATACCACCTTTTCGATGCTGCCCATTGAAGGCTCCGATACGCTTAGCGTGGAGAGCATCGTCGCCGCCTACGAGGGCACCTATCCGGACGTAATGCATTTAGTGCATGAGATCGACCGGTCGAAGAAATTTCTGATGATCGAATCGCTGACCGCGGCGCCGCAACAAACCGGCGACATCCTGACGGTCAGCCTAAAAGTCAATGCGTTTGTTCGCGAAGACGCGTCGCAGCCGGGGGGACAATGAACCTGCTCCCCCAGAAACTCGGCGCGGACAAAAAAAGAGTAACCTTCCTCGGTGGATTGCTTTTGGTCGCGGTACTCGTGTATTTTTGGACTCGCGAGCCGTCCGCTCCCGAGGCGCACTCGACGTCGCCCTTAAACGTCGCGCCGGTTCAAGCCCCGGTCCGTTCCGTGCCCCAACTCTTCGCCTGCGGTCCCGCAAAGAGTCGCCAACCGCTCAGCAATCCGGTCGGTCGAGGATTTCAAGCCGTCGCTGAAACCGAAAGAAGGGGTCGACGTCAGCAAGATCGATCCGACCCTGCGGCTCGATCTGTTGGCCAAGCTGATGGAGGTTCCGCTCGAGCCCGGCCCCCGAGGCAGCGTGTTCGACTGGGGCAAAGCTCCGCCGCCCCCAATCCCCGACGTCGCGAAAATCCATGTTGGTCCTCTGCCGCCGGGCGCGACGAAGGGAGGGCCAGGAGGCGTGTCCGACAAAGGCGAGCCGCCCAAGCCGTCGGGCCCTCCTCCAGCCCCGCCCATTCCGCTCAAATTTTACGGATTTTCTTCAAGGAGTGGAGCGAAACGCGCGTTCTTCCTCGACAGCGACAACGAAATCGCCGTCGCCGGCGAAAACGACGTGATCAAGAACCGCTATAAGATTGTCAGGATTGGAGTAAACTCGGTGGTAGTGGAGGATTTGACGAATAAAAATCAGCAGACCCTCCCTCTGATTGAGGAGTTGGCGGGATGAGAGCCGCGCACAAAGGCGAACGCGGATTTGCCATGCTGATCGTGTTCCTGCTGGCTGCGGCCATCGCGCTGATGTTGTACGCGCAGATGCCGCGCATCGCATTCGAGAGCGAACGCGACAAAGAACAGCTTCTGATCGATCGCGGCGAACAATATAAGCGCGGGATTCAGATGTATTTCGTGGCATTCAAGAAATACCCTTCGAAAATCGAGGATCTCGAAAACACCAACGACAAGCGCTTTCTTCGCCGCCGCTATATCGATCCGATGACCGGAAAAGACGAATGGCGTCTGATCCATGTCGATGGCGCGGGCCAGTTGACCGATTCTTTGGTCCAGAAGCCACCTGCTCCCCTCGGTGCATCCGGAGCCTCCGGTGCGAGCGGGGCCAGCGGATCGAGCGGCGCGAGTGGAGCTTCCGGCGCCAGCGGCCCAGTGGAAGTCAACGCGGCCGTGCTGCGCCGCCCGAGCGACAACACGCTGGTGAGCGGTGCGCCCGGATCCACACCCGTTAATCCCGCCGATATCGATCCCAACGATCAGCGCTATTGGCCGCCGATCGGCAATGTCCCTGCGTCGGGCCCCACAGGTCCCGCCCAGCCGCAACCCTTGTTCCCCGGCCAATTGCCGGGTCAGTTGCCGGGCCAATTTCAAGCCACCGGCCCGGCTGGCTTTCAGCCTGGACTAAATGGACAAATCGGGCCGGCTCCCCAGATTCCAAATATTCCTGGCCTGAACGGACAACCCATTCAGTTGCCGAACCTTTCGGGACAGCCGGGCGGGCTGCAGCCGGGCATGCAATCCGGTTTTCAGCCCGGGATGCAACCGGGGCAGTTTCCAGGCCAGGGAGGTCCCAATCAGAATCCGGCCTTGAATGCGATTCAGACCCAGTTGACCACCCCTGCGCAGCCACAGCCGAGCCCGTCCGCGTTCAACAACACTACGGCCGCAGGAGGCTTAACCGGCGTCGCCAGCACGTTCAAAGGACCCAGCATCAAGATCTACAAGGATCGTCAAAAATATCAGGAATGGGAGTTTATCTTCGACCTGAAGAGCGGCCTGCCCGGCCAACCCTCGACGCCTCAGGGCGCCTCGGGTGCCTCGGGTGCTTCGGGTGCCACCGGAGCCTTCGGCACCTTCGGCGCAACCGGACAAGGCGCTCAACCTGGCCAAACCGGTCAGCCCACCTCCCAAACCTCCGCACCGGCCGGGCCCACCGGCGGCAATCCAAACCCCCAGTAACCCGCTTAGCAAGCCAGTAACGTCGCGAACTCTCTAACGGCGCTGTTACACTCTAACTTTTCCCATGCGAACGCTCCTGCTGCTCGCGCTGTCTACAATCGCCTTGGCCCAAGATCAAAAAGATTCGATCATCGTTACGGGCGTGTATCAGCCCGTGCAGCTCGACGAAGCCGACCGCGACGTCAACGTGATCGAGCTCGATACCATTCGCAAGCTTTTGTCGAACACCCTGTTCGATTTCCTGCGCCTCGACCCCGAACTGGACGTCCAGAGCCGCGGCGTCAACGGCATTCAAACCGATATCTCCATCCACGGCGGCAATTTCGGCCAGACGTTGGTCCTGCTCGACGGCATCCGCATTAACGACGTGCAGACCGGCCATTTCGACCTGAACATTCCCATCCCTCCCGATTCCGTCGGCCGGCTTGAAATTCTGAAAGGCGCCGGATCGGCAATCTACGGCTCGGACGCCGTCGGCGGAGTGATCAACGTCATCACCGCCGTGCCCGAGTCGAACGAATTGCATCTACGCGCCGCTGTCGGGAATTTCGGCACCAATCAGGAAAGCGCGACGTTGACTACAGTGTGGCAAGACCTGACCGAACAGCTTTCTTTCTCTCGCGATTTCTCCACCGGCTTCATGGACGATCGCGATTATCGCAATCTTTCACTCGCTTCGATCTCCCATCTCAAAACCTGGCTGGGCGCGACCGACGTCACTCTCGCCTACAACGATCGCCCCTACGGCGCGAATCAGTTCTACGGCCCCTACGATTCCTGGGAGCGCACGCGCACCTGGTTCGCTTCCCTCCGCCAGTCGCTTGGAAAAAATACCGACGCTTCTTTCGCATTCCGACGCAACACCGATCTCTTTGTCCTTCTGCGCGACGATCCGGCCGTCTACACCAATCATCACTACACCGAAGCCTATCAGGCCGCTCTTCGACGCCATAACCGGATCCGCCAGAACATGACCATCAGCTACGGCGGCGAAGCTTTTCGCGACGAGATCGACAGCAATAACCTGGGCCATCATCAGCGCAATTACGGCGCGGTTTATACCGCCCTCGATATGCGAGCCCTGAAGCGCTATTCCTTCACCATCGGCGCACGCGAGGAGATCTACCATGGCGGAGGCCGCCAGTTTAATCCCACCGCCTCCGCAGGCGCGTGGCTCAACTCGCACTGGAAACTGCGCGCATCAGCCAGCCGAGCCTTTCGCCTGCCCAGCTATACCGATCTTTATTATTCCGATCCCGCCAACCTCGGCAATCCTTACCTCAAACCGGAAACCGCATGGGGCTACGATGCCGCCGCCGAGTGGAACCACGGCGAGCGAATCAAAGGCCAGTTCGGCGTCTTTATGAATCGCGAACGCAACGGGATCGATTACGTTCGCTCGTCACCAACTGCGATCTGGATGGCCACCAACTTCGATCACCTCAACTTCACCGGCGCCACTGCCAGCTTGAAGTTTCGAGCCGCCAAAACGCAGTGGATCGACCTGAGCTACACCGCTCTCCACGGCGCCCAGGATCTTCTAAACGGCGAACAATCGAAGTACGCGTTCGATTACCCCAACCACAACGCCTCCGCATTCTGGCAAGCCGTCCTGCCCAAAGGATTCGTCTTTCGCACGCGTGTCGGCGCGATCAAGCGCTACGGCCTGGACCCCTACGCCCTGTGGGATCTCTACGCCGCGTATCGCCACGGCCGCTGGTCCCCATTCGTGCAATTCACGAATCTCACCTCGACGCAATATCAGGAGATCCCCGGAGTCGCCATGCCGGGCCTTGCTGCGATCGCCGGTATGGATTTCAAACTGGCGTTCTGAAATTTGACACCACGGCGACCCATATGTTCTGATGCGACGACATGCCAGGGATCCTCTCCGGTCTCCGCGTCATCGACTGCGGAACCTACATCGCCGCCCCCGCCGCGGCCGTCATTCTCTCCGACTTCGGCGCCGACGTCATCAAAATCGAACGTCCGCCCTACGGCGACCCCTATCGTTATCTCGGCCGAGTCCCCGGCATGCCCGTCTCCGATCAGAATTATTGCTGGCTGCTCGACGATCGCAATAAACGCAGCGTCGCGCTCGACCTGGCCGACGAAGAAGCCCGTGGCGCGCTTCTGAAACTGGTCGCGACCGCGGATATCTTCATCACCAATCATCAGCCGCAGACGCAGCGCAAATTCCGCATCGAATATTCGGATCTTTCTCCGTTGAACCAGCGCCTGATCTATGCCTCCGTCACTGGCTACGGCGAATGCGGCGAGGACGCCGAAAAGCCCGGCTACGACGCGACCGCCTTCTGGGCCCGCAGCGGCCTGATGTTCCACATGCACAATGGCGACGCCGAACCCGTCCAATCCCCCGCCGGCCTGGGCGATCATCCGACTTCCATGACTCTGTTCGCGGGAATCATGCTGGCTCTTTATCAGCGCCAGCAAACCGGCCGAGGCTCGCGCGTCACGACGTCGCTGATGGCCAACGGCGCCTGGTCCAACTCCTGCCTGATCCAGGCCGCACTCTGCGGAGCCCACTTCATGCCCAAATGGACCCGCAAAGAAGCGATCAATCCTCTGGTGAACCATTACCTGACTCGCGACGGCCATCGCATTTTCTTTTGCCTCCTGGATCCGATCCGCGACTGGCAAAATCTCTGCCGAGCCCTGAATTTCCCCGACTTGTTAGAAGATCCCCGCTTCACCACCCCCGCCGCGCGCCAATCCAACAGCGCCATATTGATCGAGCGCATGGACCGAGCCTTCGCGGAACACGATCTGTCCCACTGGTCCCAAGTCCTGAAGGAGCACGACCTGATCTGGGGCCCGGTGCCTCCAGCCTGGGATGTCGCGCAGGACCCGCAGATGGAGCAGAACGGAGTCTTCGCCGAAATTCGACCGGGTTTGAAGACAATCGAGAATCCGATCAACGTGGAAGGAATAGAAAAGCAGCCTCCGCGCCTGGCCCCTGGAGTCGGCGAGCACACTCGCGAGGTGCTGCGGGAGTTAGGCTATGCCGACGGCGAAATCCAGGAGATGCTAGCCCACGGTGACGTCCGCCCCATCTAGCGCGGAGACGGAACAACCGACCTCCGAAACGGGTAAGCTAAGCGCGTTATCATTCTGTTTGTGGTACGTCGCCTTTACATTCATAATTTCCGTTGCCTTGAGAACTTCGAACTTCCCGTCTCGCGCCAGTCATCGGTGCTGCTTATTGGAAGGAACGGGTCGGGTAAGACAACGGTCGGCCTCGCCCTGCAGATCCTGCAGAAGATTGCCCGGGGTACAAACAGAACAGGCGACCTCATTGAGCCGAAAGATCTCGCCCGCGGACGAACGGACGTCCCTGTCCGATTCGAAATCGAAGTCGAGCTAGACTCCAAGGCCTTCGAGTATGTGATCGCCTTTGATTTTCCAAAGGGATTCAAGGAGCTTCGCGTGCTTGAGGAGAAACTCTCGGTCGGAGGCGGATCAATTTATAGTCGGCAATTGGCGCAAGTGCATCTTGCGAGATCGGGGCGAGACAAGGAGGCAGATTTCCGAATCGACTGGCACCTGGTTGCTCTGCCGATCATTCAGGAAGAATCCGCCAGCGATCCGATATTCGTTTTCAAGCAGTGGCTCGCCCGCATGCTCGTTCTACGACCGACGCCGAGCTTAATTTCTGGAGACTCCAAAGACGAGACGCTGCAACCAAACGTCCAAGTAACCGATTTCGGCGCTTGGTTCTCTGGTTTGGTGGCATATGCCCCATCGGCCTACTCGAAAATCGACGCCTATCTTAAGCAGGTAATGCCAGATCTGAAGGACATCAAGAATCCGACAACCGGAAAAGACTCGCGTAGTTTGGTGATCCAATTTTCTACCGACCAGGGAAATGTGACGCTTCCTTTTGAGGACCTTTCTGACGGCGAAAAGTGTTTCATGGTATGCGCGCTGGTGCTCGCCGCCAATGACGCCTACGGACCAGTCCTTTGTTTTTGGGATGAGCCTGATAACTTTCTGGCGTTGTCAGAAGTGAAGCAGTTTATTTTGGCGCTTCGTAAAGCGTTCCAGCTCGGTGGCCAATTTATCGCAACGTCGCACAATTCCGAGGCGATCCGAAGTTTCTCGGACGAAAACACGCTAGTGCTCTATCGGGAGAACCACCTTGAGCCGACTCGAGTCCGCTCTCTGGGCGAGATTAACGTCGGTGGGGACCTTATCAGTGCTTTGGTTCGCGGCGACGTTGAATGATATGGCCGCCAATAAGCATCAGCCGCACGTCCTCGTGCTTCCCGAGGACGACGCGAACCATCAGTTAGCCACCGGTTTTTGCCTCAGTCTGGAATCCTCGGTACTTAGGGGGATCCAGGTGCTTCCGGTTGCAGGCGGCTGGACGCAAGTGGTGGCTGGGTTCTTGTCGGACCATGTCATCTATATGGAGCGCTATCCCAACAGGCTTATGGTGTTGTTGATCGATTTTGACAAGGACGCGGAAAGGCTGAACTACGTCAACGCCAGGATTCCCGCTCACCTGAGGGAAAGGGTGTTTATGCTCGGCGCCTGGAGCGAGCCGGAGGAGCTGAAGAAAGCCAATCTCGGCTCATACGAAACAATCGGCTCAAAAATTGCGCGAGACTGCCGCGATGGGACCGCTACGATCTGGGATCACGAACTGCTCCGCAACAACGTGAGTGAGCTCGCCCGTTTACGCGAAGTCATTAGTCCGATCCTGTTCTAGCCCTGGCGCTGGTTTTGATCTCTTGCCGCAGGCCTTGCCGGCCATATGAATCACTTTCGTCTCCGCCAAGCGACCCAGGACCCCATCCTCAATCCCGAGCACTTCCTTCAAGATCTCCCCCGTATGCTCACCCAACCCCGGAGCGCCTCGCGTCGCACTTCCTGGAGTCTCTGAAAATTTCACCGGAGGCCCCGTTATTCGAAAACCATCTACGACCGGAAACATCTCACGATGCGACGCTTGTGGATCCGCCACCACCTCATCGATCGTCTTCACCGGAGCGCAGGGAATCCCGTGCGCACTCAGCTTCTGAATCCAGGCCGAGCTGGTTTTCGTCTTAAAAATGTCCGCGATCAGCTTCTCCAGCACCTCGCGATTCGCCACGCGCAATGCGTTGGTTGCATAATCCGGATGCTCCGCCAATTCCGGACGCTCGATCGCCACACAGAATTCCTGCCACAGCTTCGGACTCGCCACCGCGATCACAATTTCCCGATCCGCAGTCGCAAATCCGCGATATGGAACGATTGCGCCGAATCGAGTCCCCAGCGCCCCCGGCACGATTCCCGAGCCCGTGAAATAGGCGAAATTCGACGACATCGCCGAAATCATAGAGTCCAGCATCGACACATCCACGAACTGCCCCACGCCCGAGCGGTGGCGAGCCTCGATCGCCATCAGAATCCCGATCAGCGCGAACATCCCCGCGGTGATGTCGGCCACCGAATGCCCGCAGCGAACACGCTCCCCGCCTTCGACGCCCGTGATACTGATCAGTCCACTTGAAGCTTGCAGAATCAGATCCATCGCCGGCTCATCGCGCGACGGCCCCGTCTGTCCGTAGCCTGAAACCGAGCAGTAAATCAGCCGCGGATTCCGCGCCCGCGCCGCTTCATATCCCAACCCGAGCCGCTCCAGCGTTCCCACGCGCATATTCTCGATCAAAACGTCACAGTGCTCGATCATGTCCAGGCACAACGCGACCCCTTCGGGCTTCTTCAGGTCGATCACCACGCTGCGCTTACCGGGATTGATCCCGAGGAAATACGACGCTTCGCCATCGGTGAACGGAGGCGCCCAGGTTCGTCCCACTTCTCCTTCCGGCCCTTCGATTTTCAGGACGTCGGCTCCGTACTGCGCCATCAGCATGGTGCAGTACGGACCTGCGAGCGCGTGCGAGAAATCAAGGACACGAATACCGTCAAGGGGACCAGACATATTCTCAATGATATGCTGAGCACCATGCCCTCCTTTGAACAGATCGAATATGGCGTTTCGAACCGAGTCGCCACCATCACGCTGAATCGTCCCGCCAAGCTGAACGCCTGGACGCCGAAGATGGAAGAAGAAGTCACATGCGGCGATTCGTGGAGCCGCTGTGGATGATAATGTTCGCGTCATTATTCTCACCGGGGCCGGTAAAGGATTCTGCGCGGGAGCCGATCTGAGCGTCCTGGCTGGGGTCGCCGACAATCGCGAAGCCGTGGGCGCGAGTCTCACAGCAAAGATGGAGATTGACGAAAGCGTGCGTGCCGATTTTCGACATAAGCACGCGTGGCTGTTCTCGGTGCCGAAGCCGATCATCGCCGCCATCAACGGCCCCGCGGTGGGACTCGGTCTCATCGTCGCCATGTATTGCGATTTTCGATTTGCGTCCGAAAGGGCCAAGTTTTCCGTCATTTTTTCGAAACGCGGCCTGGTGGCCGAATACGGCATCGGATGGATTCTGCCCAGGTTAGTCGGCCTTCCGAATGCGATCGAGCTGATGTTCACTTCGAAAACCATCGACGCGCAGGAGGCCCTACGAGTCGGACTCGTGAGCCGCGTTTTTCCAGAGGAAAATTTTCTGCCCGCGGTTCAGCAGGTCGCGCGGGAGCTGGCCGATACCGTTTCGCCGCGATCCCTGAGCGTTATGAAGCGCCAGATTTACACGGGGTTGGTCCAGAATCTGGACGAGGCATTCAATCTCGCCATCCAGGAGATGAAAGGCAGCTTCGGCACCGCCGATTTCAAGGAAGGGGTCGCGCATTTCTTAGAAAAGCGCGCCGCCGCGTTTACCGGGCGTTAGACTCGCTCGATAATCGTCGCCGTCGCCATCCCGAAGCCGATGCACATGGATTGCAGACCATAGCGGCCGCCGGTTCGCTCCAGGATATTCACGAGTTTGGTCATCAGCGCCGCGCCGGTCGCGCCCAGAGGATGCCCGTGCGCGATCGCTCCACCTTGGATGTTCAGTTTTTCGAGCGGAACGCCCAATTCGCGGGCCCACGCCAGCGGAACACAGGCGAAGGCTTCGTTGATTTCAAACGCATCGATATCGTCGGCGCTCAGTCCCGCCATTGCCAGCACTTTTCGAGTAGCCGGGATGGGACCGGTCAGCATCAATTCCGGATCGCTTCCGACCACCGCCCGAGCCACAATGCGGGCGCGCTTGCTTAGGCCCAGTTCATCTGCTTTATCGCCGCTTGCCAGCAGTACCGCAGCCGCGCCGTCGGAAATCTGGCTCGAATTTCCCGCCGTCACGACTCCATCCGGCCGAAACACCGGTTTCAGGGCGCGCATCTTGGCGAGATCCGGGTTGGCTCGAACGCCCTCGTCGGCTTCCAAACCGTTTAAAAGAAATAGCTCGCAGCGAGTCCAGCCGTTGCGCTGCGCGGCTGCGGCGCGGCAATGGCTTTGCGCGGAAAATTCGTCCAGCTCTTCGCGCTTCACTCCGAATTTCTCGGCCACCATTTCGGCGGAGATTCCCTGGTGCAGCAGAGCGAACGGAAAATCGGCGCGAAACTCATCCGAGAGTGCAAAATCCGAACCCATGGTGACGCGGCTCATCGATTCGACGCCGCAGCCGATCGAAATCTCCATATCTCCCGCCGCGATTTCCTGCGCTGCGAAATGAATCGCCTGCTGGCCGGAGCCGCAAAACCGGTTGAGCTGCAATGCCGGCACTTCAATCGGCAGGCCGGATTTAAGACCTGCCAGACGCCCGATATTCGCTCCCTGTTCACCGATCGGCGTGACGCAGCCCGTGACGATATCTTCAACGTCGCTGCCGGCAACGCCCGAACGCTCCATCAGCTTCTTGAGTGTTGTCGCGAGCAGATCCACGGGATGGATTCCATGCAGCGCCCCGTCCGCTTTTCCGCGTCCGAACGGCGTCCTGACGGCGTCTACGATGAATACCTCGCGCATGGTTCCCCTCCAGTATTGACAACCCTGTTAGAATACCGTAATTTGGGTTCAACGTTAGTCAAACGGTCGAATCCCGTGGGGAAAGGGTACGTAGTTTAGGCAGATTTAGCGGAAGAACTGGAGCATTACGTCGTACTCCGTCTTGAACTCGTCCAGCGTTTTCTTCAGCCGCTCTTCACTCAATCCCAGCGTCTGAATCAGTGTGGCGTCGGTGCAATCCGCGGTCTCCGGCATAATCCAAACTCCCAGCGAGTTGACATAATGATCGGCGCACTCCACCAGCCGTCCCAACGGAACCGGGCCGGGAGCGCTCTGCGGCGTGCGATCGTGGTGATGAAGTACCGCGACCCGAATCGGTTCGGGAAGATTCCAGACGGCCAGCGCGTCGGCGGATAATTCGGAGTGAGTGAATCCGAGAATCTTCAGCTCGGCGTCGACATGACCCATGCCGCCGTCCGTTTGCATTTCGATGATGCGCGAGTATTGGTCGCTCAGCCCGGTGGCGATCAGCAGGCGGCCCAGATCGTGCAGCAGGCCCGCGACGAACGCGCCTTCGGGATAATCGACGGTCAGCCGCTGCGCGAGCAAATCGCTTAACAACGCGACCGCCGCGGAATGCATGTTGAACTGCGCCATCGACCATGATTGCGGAACCGGCGTCTTATTCCACATGCGCGTGAGCGACATGCCCAGCACCGCATTGCGCAGCTTGTTCAGACCCAGAATCGCGAGCGCGTGCCGCACTGAATTGATGGTGCCGCGCCGTCCGTATAAAGCCGAGTTCACCAGGTTGAGAAGGTTCCCGGCGACCACCGTGTCCTTTTCGATCAAATCGCCCAGTTTTGAAAACGAGACATCTTCTCCGGCCAGAGTCGCCATCAGGCGATTCAGAATCGCCGAGAACGGCGGTAAGCTCGCGAGGGATTGAAGCGCCCGTCGCTTGAGAGCCGCGGATGCGGGCGCGGATTCAATCGTGATCTCAGTTAGTGGAGCCACACCCAAGATATCGGCCATCCCGGAAAAAAACTGAAGGCGCTATGCTAATGGAAGTGTTGAAGATCTTTCTTCTGGCCGGGCTTGCGGCCGGCGCGCTTCGCGCGGAGTTCCTGCACGTCGAAGTTTTCATTCGAGATATGAATTGCGAGTCGTGTACGGACTCGCTGGCGGGTGCGTTCAAGAGAATGCGCGGCGTAGAGCGCGTGAACGTCGACTTCAAGGCCGGGACCGTAGCGCTGGATCTCGGGCCGCAGAATCGAGTAGGCGTCGATCAGATCTGGGACGCGATCAAACGCGTGGGATTCACACCCGGCGAAACCAAGGTCGTGGTGCGCGGGTCGGTGAAGGCGTCGAAGCTGGAAGTGGCTGAAATTAATAAGACTTTCGAGCTCGATGGAAAGATTCCCGAGGGCGATCAAGTAGAAGTGAAAGGCTCGACTACGCCTCCGCCAGACCCACGAGCGCCTGTAAAGATTCGTATAGAGTGATCAGCGGCCCTGCCAGCAGGCCGGGCGCTTTTCCAAGAACGCGGTGATACCTTCCTGGGCGTCATATGCTGCCGCATTCATGGACATAACCTCTTTCGCATACGCATAAGCCCGCGGCTGATCGAGCTCGATCTGCGCATAGTACGCTTGCTTGCCTACCGAAATGGTAAATGGACTGGCTTCCGCGATCTGGCAGGCGAGCTTGCGCGCTTCCGCTTCGAGACCGGCGGGCGGCACCACTCGATTCACCAGTCCCCAAGATTGCGCGCTGGCGGCGTCGACGGGACGGCCGGTGAGCAGCATTTCCATGGCTCGCTTTCGTCCGACGGCGCGGGTTAAGGCGACCATCGGAGTGGAGCAGAACAAACCGTTCTTGACGCCGGGAGTTGCGAAGGTCGCTTCGGAACTGGCGACCGCTAAATCGCACGTCGCCACCAACTGGCATCCCGCGGCGGTGGCGATACCCTGCACCTGTGCGATCACCGGCTGAGGAATCGACTGAAGCTTGGCCATTAACTGAGTGCAGACGTCGAAGATGCGGCGGTAATCGGCGATGGTTCCACCTACCAGCTCATTCAAGTCGTGGCCGGAAGAAAAGACTTTTCCCGCAGCAGCAAGAATCACGGCGCGAACATCGGACTTCGAAGAGATTTCATCGAGACAAGCGATGAGCTCAAGCATGAGATCGAGCGACATCGCATTGCGGCGTTCGGGTCGATTAAGAGTGACTACTGCGAGAGAACCTTCGCGCTCGGAGAGAAGATAGCGGTACATGCTCCCACTATACTCCGCGAGAACCGGCTGATTTACGCGTTCGCTTTGTGATACGCGGCCCAGCGTTTCTTCTGAGCTTCCGCCATGCGTTTGCGTGTCTCAGGACTGAGAACCCGGGTTTTGTGCACGGCGGCAGGAGACCCGGTGACGCTGCGGATAGCCGTCATCCATGAAGGCGGCCTTCCCCGTCGTTTTCCACGGGTCTGTGCCAGCTTTCCCAACACCAGGAGAGCGTCTTCAATGGCGGCTCTTTCGGCTTGGAGTTCGGCGATCATTTGTAGAATGTCCATAAACGAGTGTTCGATTATAACAGGCTAAACGCGATTAGCACAATCGAATCATCCAATCGACTTGCATTTTACCTGTCCGCACAGGTGGCGCGCTGATACGGCACACGCGACAAATTCATGACCGCTTTGTCTTTTTGTCATTGTCGCCCAGGAGCTTGTTGAAAAAGGGGACAGACCGCTCTGTCCACACCCACGCTTTTACGCGAAATCAGCGGTTTACGGCTGGGGACAGACTAGAAATAGAAGAGCTGAAGTTGCATGGAAATCTCGTTTGCGGGTGCGATGGAGTTGTTGGTGATGGCGCGCAGGTATTGCAGCGTCCACTTCAGGTTCTGGCCGTGAATGTAATAGTTGACGTCGGCTCCCTACCGAGTCACATCTTTGATGTTGTTGACGGCGGCGACGAAGTTCTGGGTTTCAAACTTGGCGAACGGCTGCACTTTGAAGCGATGAAGGTAATAGGCGGCTTCGACCATAACGTCGTTCTGATCCGGAATCGCGAGGAACTTCTGCCGTCCGTCGTAATGAAAATATTGAACCTGGCCTCCGATCTCGTCGCCGTGGCGAACCGGGAGGTCCGCGGCTACGTTCGCCGAATAGGAGCGGTACGCACCCTGATTGTCGGCGCCGACATCGATCGCGAGGATCTTTTTCTTCCCGAGGGCCGTTCCCACCAGAGCGTAGGAAGTTTCCGTATCGAAAAAGTCGTACTGGACGTATCCGGCTGTTCTGAGCGAATCCCGACCGTTCCTGTCCCGTTCGCCCTGGAAAACGCCCACACGGTATAACAAATGATCGTCGAAGAAGAACCCGTCCGCCCCGAACCCCGCATCCCTGAGCGCGGAGGACTGGGTCGCGGTGTTGTTGACCGTAGTGATAGGGCTGATGTCGAGCGTGTAATAGCTTGCGGTCGACTGAAGGGCGTTGCGGGAGGAAGGAACCATCATGAGTCCGCCAACCAACTGGAACGCGGTGCTCGCTTTCCATTGGACGAAGGCGTCCTGAATAATGAATCCGGAGCCGAGAGCCTTCGGCGTGAGCCCGAGCTTCGGATCGTCGGTTTGAAAAAAAATATACGTTGTCGACGATGTTTCCCTCCAGCAGGAGAGGCGCGCGGCGGAGGTACAGATTTTGTGCGTAGCCTCGGGAAATTGGATCCTGGTTCCAGTCGCCCCAAAACTGTCCCTCGACACCGACCTTGATGTTCGCTTCCTCGCCGCCGAGGGTGAGCTGCGCGGAAAGCGGCGCGGCGAGACATAGGGACGCCACGGCCAGCGTGAAACCATCCATCAATTTTGTTCGCATGAGTTTTACTTCTCTTAAGCCGTATCGACAACGAAAAACGCAGCTTGAGTCCCGGTTTACGATGCCGACCCTGCCGCAGTTATAATCGAGAGCATGAACAAACTGCTAGGAGTCGTTTGCCTCATGTCGTCTGTCATGTTGGGCGGTTCGATTTACGATTTCACCATGAAGTCGATCGATGGCAAGCCGGTGCCGCTGGGCGAGTTCAAAGGCAAGCTGCTGCTGGTGGTGAATGTCGCCAGCAAGTGCGGTTTCACGCCGCAGTACAAGGGTCTGGAAGCGCTGTATGAAAAATACGAAGATCGTGGCTTCGTCATCGCTGGATTCCCCGCCAACAACTTCATGGCGCAGGAACCGGGCACCGATGCAGAGATCAAGACTTTCTGCTCCAACAAATACAACGTGACCTTCCCGATGTTTTCGAAGATCTCGGTAAAGGGTGACGACAAAGCGTCGTTGTATCAGTTCCTGACCGACACAGGCGCGAATCCAACCACGGGCGGCGAAATCAAATGGAATTTCACCAAGTTCCTGGTGGATCGCAATGGAAAAGTGATTCAGCGTTTTGAGCCGGCAGTCACTCCGGAACAGATGGATGCGGCCATCGAGAAAGCGCTGAAGCAGTAGCCCCAGATGCCGAAAATCCTGGTGACCGGCGGCGCCGGGTACATCGGCAGTATCACGACGCATCATTTGCTGGCCCGCGGATATGAGGTTGTCGTGGTCGACGACCTTTCGCGCGGGCATCGCGACAGCGTTCCCAAGGAAGTTCTGCGCGTGGTTCGATTGCAGGACAAGGAAGCGCTTCTGCCGTGCCTTGAAGGCGTGGACGCGGTTGTGCACTTTGCGGCCTACATCGCGGTAGGCGAGTCCACCGCGAAGCCGGAGCTGTATTTCTCGAACAACGTGGGCGGGACGCTGTCACTGCTGGACGCGATGGTGAAGGCAAACGTGCGAAAGCTGGTTTTTTCGTCGACTGCCGCGGTGTACGGGAATCCTGAATCGGTTCCGATTCCTGAAAACGCCCGCTTTGCGCCGGTCAGCCCATATGGGGAAACGAAGGCCGTGGTCGAGCGGATTCTAGGCCAACTGGATCGGTTCGGCGGGCTGCGCAGCGTGGCTTTGCGATATTTCAACGCGTGCGGCGCCGAACCGGCGGCAGGGCTGGGAGAATTGCACGATCCCGAGACGCATCTGATTCCTCTGCTGTTTCGAGCGTTGAGGAGCGGCCAGGCCCATCAACATATTCGGCAACGATTATCCAACACCGGACGGCACCTGCGTTCGCGATTACGTTCACGTGAGCGACCTGGCGGAAGCGCACGTGTCCGCGCTGGAGCATCTGATGAAGGGCGGCAAGTCGGATGCCTTCAACGCTGGGACGGGCCAGGGTCAGACGGTGATGGAAGTGTTGCGGGCGGTGGAAGAAGTTTCCGGGCAGACGGTTCCATACAGGATGGCTCCCCGGCGGGACGGCGATGCCGCGGAATTAGTGGCGGATGCCGGAAAGCTGCGGCGGGTCTTAGGCTGGCAACCTAAGCGGAGCGCGCTGCGGGACATCGTCCAGGACGCTTGGGATTTCTTCCTGCAGCGCAGCTCGTAAAGGCGAACGCTTACTTCCGTTTGACCACGTGGCCATGTGCATCGCGCATTTCGTTGCCTTTAAAATGCGCCGCATCGACACGCTTTTCCGGGACTGCTTTTTCACCGCGTTCCGGCAGGCGTCCCCGATAGCCATGGTCCGGATGGAAATGGTTGTCTACATAGCCATGGAAATCGCGCGGGCCATGAAACCATGGGCCGATGCCAATAAAGATGCCGTCGTTAAACCACTCCGGCCCGTAATATCCGGGAGGAGCACAGTTATACGGCGGAACATCGTAATAACCGTAGGGACAATCGGGAGCTACGCCGACTTCGACTCCGACCTGAGCTTTCGCCTGCGGAGCGGTGGCCGTCAAGCCGATCGCAACAATTGTAGCGGATAAGAGAAATGCGAACTGGCGCATTTGATCACCTCGCTAGTTAGAGCAACGTGGTACGGAACTGTTTCACGGCCTAATCCGTTCAATTACTTACGGCACACTACACTAGTATCAACATGACTTTGACGCTCACGACGCTTGACTCGTCGATTGCCCCGCCGATCGCAAAGATTGAACCCAAAATGACCACCGTGCTGAACGATACTCGCGTCGACAACTACTTTTGGCTGCGGGACCGCAAGGACCCCGACACGTTTGAGTATCTGACGGCTGAGAATCGCTACACCGAGGCGATGATGAAGGGCACCGCCGCGCTTCAATCCAAGCTATACGCGGAAATGCTGGGCCGGATCAAGCAGACGGATTTGAGCGTCCCCGTGCCGCGGGACGAGTACTTTTATTACGCCCGCACGGAGGAAGGAAAGCAGTATGCGATTCATTGCCGTAAGAGAGGGACACTGGATGCTCCCGAGGAAATTCTGGCGGATGAGAACGCAATGGCGGAAGGGAAGAAGTATTTCCGCATCGGCAATTTTTCGGTGAGCCCGAATCACCAGCTGCTGGCTTACTCGGTCGATTTCGACGGCGATGAGGAGTACACCATCCACGTCAAGGATCTGGCCACAGGGAATCTGCTGTCGGACGAGATTCCGAACACCTATTATTCGCTCGAATGGGGAAACGACAACAAAACCTTCTTCTACACGGTTCTGGATGCCGCGAAGCGACCGTTTAAGATTTTTCGTCATAGCCTCGGAGTGAAGACCGACGCGCTTGTGTATCACGAGCCGGACGAACGATTCACCGTGGAGCTTGCGAAGACGTCGAGCCGAGCTTATATTTTGATCAACATCGGGAGCTCTCTGACGTCGGAGGTCCGGTATGTCAGCGCGGATCGCCCTGCGGATGATTTTCAGGTCGTGCTGCCGCGCGTTTACGAGACAGAATACGATATTACCCATCACGGCGATTCGTTTTTCATCCGGACCAACGATGCGGCCAAGACGTTTCGCGTAGTAGAAGCTCCAGTGAAGGATCCGTCGAAAGCGAACTGGAACGAACTGATCGCCAAGCGGGACGACGCGACCATCGAAGGGATCATGGCCTTCAAGGGTTATCTGGTGGTCGAAGAGCGGGATCGCGGCCTGACCCAGATCCGGATTCGCAAATTTCTCACCGGCGACACGCATTTCATCGCGTTTGGCGAGCCCGTATACACGGCCGGAGTTGGCGCGAACGCCGAGTACGATACGCGCGTGTTGCGGTTTGTCTACACCTCGCTGGTGACGCCCAATTCGGTGTTCGACTACAACATGGAAACGCGCGAGCGCGAGCTGAAGAAGCAGCAGGAAGTGCTGGGCGGGTACGATCCTGCGAAATACGAATCGGAACGGGTGTATGCGACGGCTCCGGACGGGGTGAAGGTTCCGGTCTCGCTGGTCTATCGGAAGGGTTTGGTGAAAGATGGCTCGGCGCCGATGCTGCTGTATGGTTATGGAGCTTACGGGATCAGCATGGACCCGGCATTCGCATCGGACCGGCTGAGCTTGCTGGATCGCGGATTTGTGTATGCGATCGCACATGTGCGCGGCGGAGCGGACTTGGGTAAGCCGTGGCATGAAGATGGCCGGCTGCTCAAGAAGAAGAACACCTTCACGGATTTTATTGCCTGCGCGGAATTTCTGGTTGGGCAAAGGTTCACTTCGGCTCGCCGCCTGGCGATTATGGGCGGCAGCGCGGGAGGGCTATTGATGGGCGCGGTGACGAACATGCGCCCGGGCCTGTTCGCGGTGGTGGTGGCGATGGTGCCGTTCGTGGATGCTCTGAATACGATGCTGGATGCGTCGCTGCCGCTGACCGTGGGCGAGTACGAGGAGTGGGGCGATCCCAACGGTCAACCATTTTACGACTACATCAAATCTTATGCGCCGTATGAGAATGTCGAGGCGAAGGGGTATCCGGCGATACTTGCGACCGCCGGTTTGAACGATCCTCGCGTGTCGTACTGGGAGCCGGCGAAGTGGGTCGCGAAGCTGCGGGCCATGAAGACGGATTCCAATCCATTGCTGCTGAAGACCGAGATGGGAAGCGGGCATTTCGGGTCCAGCGGGAGGTATGAGAGGTTGAAGGAGATGGCGTTCAACTACGCGTTCATTCTGAACATCCTGCGGGTCGAATAAAAGTTGTGGCAAGGTTGTATCCATGAAGAAGACGCTGGATATCGACGCCAAGCTTCTGAGAGACGCAAACACGGCTGCGGAGCCATCACGGATACAGAGGCCGTGCATCGCGGTCTGCAAGCTCTGGTGAGCCACGCGGCCGCGCAGCGTCTTCTTGCGTTCCGAGGCTCAGAGCCTGATGCTCAGAACGTACCCAGGCGCCGTGAGCGGGCATCACGAAAACGCCGGACAGCCTGATTCAGGCGTCGCCTATCGGCCGGGCCCCGATCTGTCTGCGAACGGCAAACATCGCTAGCAGCGCTACCCCCAGGCTGATGATCGAGCCCTCGACGGCGACGTCGGGCAGCCAGCGGGATTTTAGAAAGAACACGTACAACAGAAGCAAGAACATTACTCGCAAGGAGTTGCGCGCGACCGCGGATGAAAATCGAAGCGTGATCCAGGCCGCGGTCGAAGCCAGAGCGAGCGAGGCCGCAAGCCCCAAGACGCAGGCCTCGCCGAGCGTCAACAGTTCCGGCGCAAACGCGAAGCGGTTGGCGGCGTAAACCGTGCCGAATCCGGCGAGGAGAATTGCAATCGCCATCGCCTCGCCATACGCGACGGCGAGCGTGATACGAATGACCGCGTCCATCATTGAACTCGGCCGGTCGAGCGCGAATCCTTGGGCTACGGCGGGTGCTGAGAATAGTACTCCTAGGCACGCATAGGCCGCGGTCATGACGGGATCGAGAAAATCGATTCCGCGCATCCATGGAAGAAGGATTCCGAAGACGCCGATGATCGCGAGATGGATGAGAATCACGCGCAGTCCGAAGCGGGAGCGAAATTGCAGCCATTCACGACCGAGAGCCATTGACGTTGCCATGGTACCAATCCAACTGGCGTAACATGAATAAGGGCCCCCTAATGTGCACTTAGGGCAAATTTGTCTAGGGCCGATAAGCTAAACAATCGTCAGTGCAGGGCCGATTGAGTCAGTAGATATGATGGATAGGCGAATCGAACCGAGGATGCTGTGTGCCGACCTCGTGGACGTAAAGTGGAAGGACCAGAGCGGCCGCACGCGGCGCGGAGTGGCTAACCTCGAGGATATTTCCCTTTCCGGCGCCTGCCTGCAAGTGGATCGCCCAGTGCCGCTCGGAACCACGTTCCGGATCAGCTATCCCAACGGGGAGCTGATGGGCAAAGTGAAATACTGCGTCTTCCGCGAAATCGGGTATTTCCTAGGAATAGAGTTCGAGCCCGGCAACCGGTGGTCGCAGCGCCATTTCCGTCCCCAGCATCTGCTGGATCCTCGGCGCCTGGTCACTCGGGTGACGAACCGCTTGAAGCCGGATGCACCGCCGCTGGCGAACTAACCTCTTTTCAAGTCGGACGCATCCACCCGATTTGTGATTTACTGAAAATAATGGCAACGGTCACGGGCCAACTGCCTGAGCAGGAGTCCGCCGACAGAAGCCGCCCGGTACCGTGGGTAGCCGTCGGCTGGTTCCTGGCCCTCCTGGTCGCCGCGTACTTCCCGATTCTGAAGCATCTGGTGATTCAATGGGCGCTCGATGCAGACGTCGGTCACGGATTTTTCGTCCCGCTCGTGGCTGGATATATCGCCTGGCAGCGGCGCGCGGATCTCCTTGCGATGGAATGGAAGCCGGCCTGGTGGGGTGTCGGTGTCATGGCGTGGGGGATGTTGCAGGGGTACATCGGCACATTGGGCGCCGAGTTGTTCCTGCAGCGGACTTCCTTCCTGATCACGCTGCTAGGCCTGCTGCTGGTGATGGGCGGGACTCCGGTGGTCCGGAAGCTGGCGTTTCCGTTGCTGCTGCTGCCGTTCATGATTCCGATTCCGGCCGTGGTGTACAACCAGATCACGTTTCCTCTGCAACTATTCGCGAGCAGCGTGGCTGAGACCGTGCTCGACTGGTTGAATCATCCGGTGTTTCGCGACGGCAACGTATTGGAATTGGCGAACGATCAGAAACTGGACGTCGCCGAGGCGTGTAGCGGGATTCGAAGTCTGCTATCGCTGTCGTTCCTGTCGCTGGTTTACGGCTATGCGTTCGATCGAAAGGTCTGGATGCGGTGGGCGCTGCTGGCGGGCGTGGTACCGATCGCAATCCTGGCGAACGCGGGCCGCGTCACGATCACAGCTCTGCTGGCCGAGTGGAACCCGGATCTGGCGCACGGATTTTTCCACAGCCTGGAAGGCTGGGTCATTTTCCTGATCGCCGGCGTGATGCTGGTAGGGCTGCACTTGGTGATCAACCGGATCTACAAATGGAAATTCGAGAGGAAGGCGGCAGCTTAGTGCTTAAGTTTCTGAATTCGACGCCGGCTCGCGTAGTCACGTTGCTGCTGATTCTGCAAGGGGCGCTGCTATACAGCTCGATTCGGCCGGAGGCGGTCCCGCCGGGGCGTCCGCTGGCGGATTTTCCGACCACCATCGGGAGCTGGAGGATGGTGAAACAGGGCGTAATCGAGCAGGAAGTTCTGGACATCCTCAAAGCGGACGATGTTCTGACGCGAATATACGCGGACGAGAAGACCGGCCGCGGTGCTGATTTTTACATCGCGGCGTTTCGATCCCAGCGCAATGGCAAGGCTCCGCATTCGCCAAAAAATTGTCTTCCCGGGAACGGCTGGCTGAAGCTGGATTCGAGCGAAATTCAGATCGACGTGGGCGCTGCCGCGCCGATTCCTGTGAATCGATACACGATCTCGCATGGCGATTCGCGCCAGGTGGTTTTGTACTGGTATCAATCGCGCGACCGGGCGGTGGCTGACGAATTTAAAGCCAAGTTCTGGGTGATTGCCGACGCAATTCGCTACGATCGTACGGATACCGCGATCATCCGGGTGATCGTCCCCGAGCTCGATCGCGACGCGGACGCGGCCGAGCAGACCGCGATTAACTTTGTAAAGACAGTCTACGGGACCATCCGGCAGTTCTTACCTTCCTAAGTACTAGTTTTCGAATAGAATGGCTGGATGATCAAGCTGCTGTGCGGGCTCGCACTGGTTTCCGCTGCATTAAACGCGGCTGAGACGCGATTCGAGATTTCTTATCCCGCTTCGGTCAATGCCGGTCCAATCACGGGGCGCGTTTACGTGATGATCTCACGCGTAAACAGTCCCGAGCCGCGGCTTCAGGTGGGTCGCGTCGGGATACCGTTCTTCGGCCGTGACATTGAGAAACTTGGTCCCGGCGAGAACGCGATCATCGACGCGACGGATGTGGGTTCTCCAGTAGTCAGTCTGTCCGAGATCCCATCCGGGGAATACTGGGTGCAGGGTTTCGTCAATATCTATTCCGAGTTTCGGCGCTCCGACGGACATGTGCTGTGGATGCACGATGACAAATGGGAGGGTCAGCACTGGAACCGGTCGCCGGGAAACTTGTTCAGCGTCGCAAAGAAAATCACCGTGGATGCTTCCAAGGGTTATCGGATCCCGTTAGTGTGCGATCAGGTAATTTCGCCGGTGCAGCCGCCTCCGGACACAGCATTCGTTAAACGATTCCGGATTCAGAGCCAGATCCTGACTCGATTCTGGGGCCGGCCCATCTACATCGGAGCCACGGTGCTGCTACCGCGCGATTACGACAAGACCAACATTTCCTATCCGGTGCTGTATGAGCAGGGGCATTTTTCGCTGGCTGCGCCGATGCGATTCGATGCGGCGGACAAGGAATTCTACAACCAGTGGATGCGGGACGATTTTCCGCGGATGCTGGTGGTCACCATGCAGCATCCGAATCCATATTTTGACGATTCCTACGCGGTGAATTCGGTGAATGTCGGTCCATACGGCGATGCCTTCATGCAGGAGCTGATCCCGGAGATTGAAAAGCGGTTCCGAATCATCCGCCAGCCGTGGGCGCGGCTGCTTTCAGGCGGGTCGACGGGAGGCTGGGAATCGCTGGCGCTCCAGATTTTCCATCCCGATTTCTTCGGCGGCACGTGGTCGTATTGCCCGGACTCGGTGGATTTTTCAGACGTCGAAGGCGTGGATGTGTATCACGACAAGAACGCGTTCTACAAGGAATTCGAGTGGCGCAAAGTGCCGACCATCAACAGCCGCGAGATCAACGGGCAGATCCGGCAAACGGCCGAGGAGCGCAACCGGTTTGAGCTGACTAACGGAACGCACGGGCGATCGGGTGAGCAGCTCGACATCTGGTCCGCGGTATTCGGTCCGCTAGGAGAAGATGGCTATTTCGATCCGCTATGGGACAAGAAGACGGGCGTGATGAATCCGCGCGTGGCCGAGTATTGGAAGGAGCATTACGATCTGCGGAATCATCTGGAGAAAAACTGGCCGGAACTGGGACCGAAGTTGACCGACAAAGTGCACGTGTACGTCGGCGATGCGGACAATTTTTTCCTCAACAACGGTACGCGCAAGCTTCAAGATTGGATGAAGAAGACGGAGAGTCCGCACTACGAGGGACTCTTCGTTTATGGAGCTGCGAAGGGGCACTGCTACACGGGTCCGGTGAGCAGCGCGGATCGGATGAAGGAAATGGCGGAGCACGTTCTCGCAAAAATGCCGCCCGATACGATCGCGGGCTGGTGGAAACAGTAGGTTCAGTTACCCTTGGTCTTGGAGAGTAAGCCCTGGAAGATCTGAACGGCATCAATGCCGATACCGATCGAGTAGCGATCCCGATTGCTGGGAAGCGCGATGATCGCGACATTCGGATTCGTCACTGGAACGGGAACGGTGGTTCCATTGCTGGTCATGGTTGCGGGCGTGAGAGCGATCGGAGTTGTCAGCGCTGTGGGACCGCCTAACCGCAAGTCCGCGCGGCCGAATAGGTAAAGAACGCCGACGGTCTGCGTTCCCGGAATGGCGAGCGGGTAGAATCCTTCGAAAGTGCCGACCACGCCCTGGCGAATTCCTCCGGTCACCAATTCGTTCTGTCCGAACGAGACCGCCAACATCGCAGGGGGGCCGCGCAGCTTGCCGGATGGATCGAAATAGCGCGTAGTCAGGCGGACGCCGGCGGCGTAAACGCCACATACTGCACTCCCTGCGAAGCCAGAATCGGATAGGAAGAACTCGGAAATGCGGCATTAAAAGCGCTGGCCTGCGGTGTGTTCGCCGGCGGGAGGTTGAAAACCTCGCGACCGCAGTCGGCGAGCTCAGGCTTCCCTGCGCACCGAATCCTCCGAAAACTCCGATCGAGGTCCGCTCACTCGAAGCGCCGGGAGCGGGAAGGAACGGAAACTTGAATCCGCCCACGCGGAGATCGAGTCCCGTACGAAATTCGCCGAACTGGGCCAGTTGATTTACGGGAAGATTCCCGACGGCCGTGGCGATATCGAACTGCGATACCTGCGCAGTCACTTGCTGCGGGTAGCTGGAGATTCGAACGTCGCCCCACCAGTGCAATTGCGGACCAAATACCGCTCGATTGGCCCAGTTTCCAAGATCCGCGAGCGGATAAAGCTGGAAGAAATCGAAGAAGAATTTTTGTCCGCCATCGGATGAGCTCCCGCCGCTTTGCGAGAAACCGATGACCGAGGTGACGATCGAGCCGCCCGCACAGGATTCCTGCGGCTCGTCATTTGTCGCTGCCACGACGCCAATGTAAGCCGTTCTCGAATCACTGCCGGAAGTAGCCGTGACGGCGACTTGAAAACAGCTCTTAAAATCACTGGGAGCGGTGAACGTCGTCGAGTTTCCGCTGGTCGGACTCAACGTGCCCTTATCCTTTGGAGTCAGCGCCCAGCTTACGGTCCCGGAGGCCCCGGAGGCCGTTATTGTTACGGATTCGCCTGGCCGCGCGTTGGTTTTATCCTGCGTTAGCGTGAGGCCTGCGCCACTCGCGAGCAAGGCGCTGCCTAGAATCAAAGCATAGAGATATTGACTCACCGACATGTTTACCCCCGCAGAGTTATTACAGTTACGACTAAATTGCTTCTACATTACCACACGATTGTTCGGAATAACTGCATTTTGCCGGACGGCCACAGCGCCACGGAACGCGGCGGCGTGCTGTACACTCTTGGTCATGCGACCATGCTTGGCTTTGCTATGCGCAGCTTCCTTATTTGCCGCCGACCTCGGAAAGGATCCCTGGGAAGAGAAGTTCCGCGCGATTCCCGATCCTCACAATATGCGCGACTACATGCAGCGCATGTCGGCCCGGCCACATCACGTGGGCTCGCCCTACGATAAAGACAATGCCGAGTGGCTGCTCGCCAAGCTGAAAGGCTGGGGGCTGGACGCGAAGATCGAAAATTTCGACGTGCTGTTTCCGACGCCGAACCAGCGCCTGGTGGAGATGACGGAGCCGGTGAAGTTCACGGCGAAGCTTGAAGAACCCGCGGTTGCAGTCGACCCGACGTCGAATCAGAAGAGCGAGCAGTTGCCCGTGTATCACGCGTATTCGATCGACGGCGAAGCGACCGCGCCGCTGGTGTATGTGAACTACGGAATCCCCGCCGATTACGAAGTGCTTCAGCGTATGGGAATTTCCGTGAACGGCGCAATCGTGATCGCACGCTACGGGGCGTCGTGGAGAGGCATCAAGCCCAAAGTTGCGGCCGAGCATGGCGCGCTAGCTTGCATCGTCTATTCAGATCCGCGCGACGACGGATATTTCGTGAACGACGTTTTTCCAGATGGCCCGGATCGTCCGCGCGACGGCGCGCAGCGGGGCAGCGTGATGGACATGCCGCTGTATCCTGGAGATCCGCTGACGCCCGGAATCGGCGCGGTCCCGGATGCCAAGCGGCTGCCGATTTCAGAAGCGAAAACGCTGACGAAGATTCCGGTGCTGCCGATGTCGTATGGCGACGCGCAGCCGCTGCTGGCGGCGCTTGAAGGGTCCTGTGGCTCCCGAAAACTGGCGCGGCGCGCTGCCGATCACGTATCACATTGGACCGGGACCCGCGAAAGTCCACATGAAGTTGAAATTTAACTGGGATATCAAGCGGCTGTATGACGTGATCGTGCGCATTCCCGGGTCGGAATATCCGGATGAGTGGGTGATTCGCGGCAATCATCACGACGGGTGGGTAAACGGCGCGGAAGATCCGTTGTCGGGCGCCGTCGCGGAGCTGGAAGAAATGCGTGGCTTGGCTGATCTGCTGAAGCAAGGCTGGAAGCCAAAACGAACCATCATTTATGCGTTTTGGGACGGCGAGGAGCCCGGGCTGCTCGGATCCACAGAGTGGGCGGAGACGCATGCCGAAGATTTGGAGAGGCACGCGGTCGCTTATCTTAATTCGGACGGCAACGGGCGCGGATTCTTGAATTCGCAAGGGTCGCACACGCTGGAGAATTTCATGAACGGCGTGATGAAGGACATACAGGATCCGGAGACCAAGCTGACGGTGTGGAAACGCGCGCAGCTTGCCGGCATCGAAAGATCGCCCGGGGCGGATAGGAAGCGCGAGCTACGGACTCGTCCGGATCTGCGCATCGGAGCGCTGGGTTCGGGATCGGATTACACGGCGTTCATCGATCATCTGGGAGTCGCGTCGATTAACCTCGGTTTCGGCGGCGAGGGCGGCGGAGGCGGCGTGTACCATTCGATCTACGACGATTTCTATTGGTTCACGCATTTTTCCGACACGGAGTTTGTGTACGGACGCGCCCTGGCGCAAACCGCGGGAACGGCGGTGATGCGCCTGGCCGATGCGGAGCTGCTTCCGTTCCAGTTCGGAGATTTCTCGGAGACCGTGCGCGGGTATATCGATGAGCTGAAGAAGCTCGATTCGGATCAGAGGGCGCAGACCGAGGAGTTGAATCGGGAGATCGACGAGGGGGCGTTCGCGGCAGCGGCCGATCCGAGGAAACAATATATTGCGCCGACCAGGAATCCGATTCCGCCGCACTTGAATTTCGCTCCCCTGGAGAACGGCATCGATGCCCTGGCTCGCAGCGCGCAGAAATACGATGCGGCTCGGCAAAAGGCGACGGCGTCGAACGCAAAAGCAGTGAATGCCAAGCTGATCGAGAGCGAACGGCGTCTGACAGACACGGCCGGATTGCCAGGACGTCCCTGGTTTCGCCACATGATTTACGCGCCTGGTTTTTACACCGGATACGGCGTGAAGACGATTCCCGGCGTGCGCGAGGCAATCGAGCAGAAGCGCTGGCAGGAAGCCGACGAGCAGATCCAGCGCGTGGGGACCATTTTGATAAAGGAAGCCGATCTGATCGACGAAGCGACGGCGGGGCTGGGGAAGTAACTCAACCGCGATAGCTGAAGCGCGTCCGGCGAGAGAAACCGAGTCCCGTGGCGAGTCCGGATTCGAGCTGCGTGAGCCGAGCGCATTCGATTCCCAGACGCTGTTTCAGGGCCAATATGGCATCGGAGATCGATTCGCCCGCTTTCAGAGCATCTTCCATCCGGCGAGCCAACTCGACCGACGGAGGCGTGCGTTTCAAATCGGCGAGCGCGTGAGCCCGCGCACAGAGCGCCTGTTCGAGGCGATTCAGATCGCCGGCAGTGGCTGCAGCCAGTGCGGATTCGTTGGCTTGTTCGAGCGTCATCGGGGTCAGGCTTGGTTTAGATTCTTTCCGTACAGCACCAGGCTGAGGCCCTGCAAGCCGGCCGTAAGATCGGACTGCTGCTGCTGGAGCTCGGATTGCATCGCGTCGGCCTGTTCAAACTGGGTGGTCAGGCTGGCAGTCAACGCGCCGATACGCGTGTTCAAGGTCGAGATCTGGTTCTGAAGGTCCGTATCGGTCTGCGTAAGGCCGTTCTCTTCGGTCTGGATCAGCCCGCTGATAGGGTCGCTAAATCCGGTTAGGCTCGCGGCGAACGCGCCCAGGCCGGAAGTGGCCGACCCGATGAATTTGAACGCGTCGGTAATCTGAGTCTGGCTGAGCGAATCAAAGGTCGTCTGGTTGAAAGACGCCTGGCCGGTTGCACTGAACTGGATGCCCAGGTCCGAGAGACTCTGCACGGTGCCGCTGGAAGTGGTGTACGCAGAAATCTGGTTGAGCAGCGTTTGCAGCTGATTAATGGTCGAATCGCCCGCCAGTGGCCCGGCGGAGGGTCCTTCCTGCGCCGCGACCGCGGAGGCAACCGCGTTGTAATTCGTTACGAAATCCTGAAGCGCGGAGGAAAGCTGAGTGGGATCGCTTGACAGCGTGATGGTCGTGGCGGCGCTGGTGGTTCCTTGAAGATTCAACGTCACGCCCGGAATCACTGAATTGACCGTGTTTCCGGCCTGCTGGATGTTGATGCCGTTCAACTGAAATTTGGCGTCCGCGCCCTGGTTTAGATCCGAGAGAAGGTCCGTACCGGTAGCAGCCCGGCCGTCGTAGAGCTGGAGCGTTGTCGCGCCGGTGTTGTTGGCCGCCAGAGAAAGATAGTTGCCATTGGACGTAGTCAGGATGGATGCGGTCACACCGGCGTTTTGCGCGTTGATCTGATCGCGGAGCGAGGTCAGGCTGTTACTGGTGAGCTGGAACGTGTAGTTGTTCGAACCGGAAACCAGCGTCATGGTGCCGGTGGAAACGGGAGTGGCTGCCGGGTCGGCATAGGTCGCGGCGGATGTTTCCGTGCCGGTGCCGGTGTTCGTCAGCAGGTCCGTGCCGTTGGCGGATGCGCCGTCGAACAACTGGATTTCTCCCGCGCCGGTATTGGAGACAATCGACAAAGAACTGCTGCCATTGGCGGTCAGCACGGAGGCAGTAACGCCGGCATTCGCTGCGTTGATCTGCGACGACAGCGTGTTCAGATTGTCGGCGGTGAGCTGAATGGTTGTGTTGACGCCGCCCACGGCCAGGGTCATGGTTCCGGTTGAGACGGGAGTAGAGGTGGCGTCCGCGTAACTCTTGATACTGGTCTCATTCGCGGCGGCAGCGACCGAAGTAATCGAGTTGATGGTATAGGATGTGGCCGCAGTCGCGCCCGTGGCAGTTGCGGTGACGGCGCTGGTATCGGAGCTGCTGGCGGCGAGGGCTTGGTTGGACGCGAGATTCCCGAGAGCGGTCAAACTGGTAGTAAGATCCGCGACAGTCGAATTCAAGCTCGCCAAAGCTGTTTTCTGCGATAGAACGCTAGTGTCCTTCGACTGCAGCAGGGTCAGCGGGATGGTGGCGACCTGGACGGCTTTGTTCAACTCGGCCTGATAATCGGTGGCGTACTGGCTGATGCCAGTGAAGGGGACGTTAACGGCAGTGGTACTCACAAACTACTTATCGGCAGGATTCGTGACTTTTTAGTCGAATCTGGAATAAGGAAAAATCTTGCCGGCTGTGCGCGTCCGGAATGAACAAGAGCCATGCCGGAGATTACCCGGCATGGCTCAAGGACTTCCTCGAGATTCTAAGACTCAGTCTAGTGTTGGAGCAGGGTTAGCACTTGCTGCGGGGCCGAGTTGGCCTGCGCCAATGCTGCGATGCCGGCCTGCAATTGTATGGAGGCCTTGGTCAGGTTGGCGGATTCCGAAGCCATATCCGCGTCGCGGATTCCGGACTCCGCAGCCGTCACGTTGGTCAGTTGCGAATTGGCCAGGTTGATGGCATAGTTCATCGAATTCTCGCCCTGCCCGACGGAAGCCTGCGCTTGGCCCAGGATCTGAACCGAGTTGGCCAACTGATTGACGGCAGCGGTTGCCGTGCTGATGTTGCTGATGTCCGCCGTTCCGCCAGTACCCGCGACGGCCGAACTGAGCACGCCGGCGCCGTTGGTGCCGGTCCCGCCATCGGCGAGTCCGACATTGGTGGTGCCGTCGGCGCTGATCGGGGAGGCGCCAAGACTGACCTTGAACGCTCCACCGGCGCTCATAAACCGGATGCCTTCGGCTCCATCCACGGGAGTGCTGGCGGTGGTTCCCTGTTCCTTGAATGCCCCGATCTGCTCTAGCGTGGAATCGTTCGAAGCGAGGATGGCCTGGTTGATGGTGGCCACGGCCTGGTCGAGAGTGCCGGCATTGCCGGTATTGAGGGCGATGTTGAGGGAGTGCGCGGTGCCCGCGGCGTCCACGGCGGAGACCGTTACCGTTTGAGCGTCGCCAACATTGCGCAAGCCGGTGAAGGCGTACACATCGGTGTTGCCGGCGCTGTTGACGCTGGACTGTGCACCCGCTGAATTGACAGTATCCTTCGCCGTATAGGAGCTGATGCCGGAGAGCGGTGTCATGGCGCTGCCGCCGCCGCCGGGGACGCCGAAACCGAAGTCGTTGGTGGCGTCGCCGGCCAATTGGAGGCGGAAGTTCTCGCCGCTACCCGCAGTGGTCGAGATGGTCACATGCACGCCGTCGGCGGAGCTGGCCAGAAGACCTGCCGCGCGCGTGACTGCATTGCCCTGGAATGCGGCATTCAAGTTGGCAAGGGAGGTGGCGACTGTAGCGGAACTGGCCACGGGACCGAGGTCGATGGCTGCGCCGCCGTTCATGGAGACCGTAACCGTCTGGGAACCGGCAGCCAGCGTGGTTGCTGCGGCCGTGAGCGTGTTGTAGTCAAAGGTGCCCGCCCCGGCTGCGCCGACGCCCGAAGAAGTGGAGAAACCTCCCAGGCCAAGCGCATTGTTGGTGTCACCCGCCGCCAGCACCTGGAAGCTGGATCCGCCCGGGCCTTGGAAGGAGATGTCGGCGCCGCCGTTGGTGACCACGGCCTGGATACCGGTGGCGGCAACCGTGGCGTTCGCTGCGATTTGTGCATTGATTTTCGCGGCCGCTGTGGTCGCGGTGTCCGCGGCGACCAGGCCGACCGTAAGGTCATTGGCCGCAGCGCCGGTCAGCCCAGCGCCAAGGATGCGAAGCTTTACGCTCTCGGTTGCCGCTGAAGTGCCGAATGCGAACGCAGTGGTTTGCGACTTCGCCGAAACGCCGGTTGCCGCCAGGATGCTGCCGCCAACCGTTTGGAAGTTGCCCATGACCGCGTTCGCCACTTGATCGTCGCCCTGAACCTGGAATGCGGTGTTGGCGGAGTTGAATGATAACTGCTGTTTGCCGCTCGAATCCGTGTTGACGGAAGCTGTAATGTCGGCGTTCTTGAACGCGGTCGCCTGCTGGCTGGAACCATTGCCGGCATTCTGGATGGCTTGGTTGACGGCGGTCACCAGCGTGTTGGCATCGGTGACGCCGGTCAGGTTGACAGCCACTTTCAAAACGTTGCTGCCATTGGTCGCGGAAAATCCCGGCCCAGTGAATGTAAAGGTAGTGGTGTTGTTGGCGACGGTCGACTGGTTCGAAACGTTGGCCAGAATGTTTGCGACGCTGTCGGCGCTGCCGGTGCCGATGTCAGTCGCAGCGACGCCGGTTGCCTGCACGCCTGCCAAGCCGAGGCTCTTGGCATCCACGGTCGCCTGGCTCAGATTGACGGAAACCGAACCGTTCGTCGCGGCGCTGATTCCATTAGAGGCCTGTCCGCCGCCCACAAACACACTCAAGTTCGTGGCGAACACGCCGCCCTGGTTCAGACCGATGGCCTGCGCCTGCCGATCGACTTCCTGAATGATGCTCTGGAACGAGGAGTTCAGCACGGCGCGGTTGCCCGTGAACGATCCTGAGGCCGACTCGGTGGCCAGCGTTCGGGCGCTATCGAGAAGCTGCGAGATGTTGCTCAAGCCGCCGTCGGCGATCTGCAACTGGCTCAGTCCATCGTTGGCGTTCTGAATGCCTTGCGTCAGCACCGCTTCATTGGACCGGTCGGCGTTGGCGATCGCGAGTCCCGAAGCATCGTCGCCGGAATTGACGATGCGCAGGCCGGAGGTCACCTGGTTAATGGTTTCATTTTGGAAGTTCTGGTCGATACGCAGGTAATTCTGGGCCTGCAACGACGCGATATTTGTATTGATTGAAAAACTCATGGTTTCTTCTTTCCTTGAAAAATTTGGCGCCGGAATTCCTTTCCCGGCTGGTCTACATGGGGCTTATCGGACCCACCGTGCAGACCTTGAAGAGAAAAATTTCAACGCAACGTTCCGAGCAAGCGGCTGACCGCCGCGGGCGAGGTCTCCTGCGCTGCGACTTGGTTCTGCTGTTGAGTCAGGAAGATTTCCTGGCGCAGCACAACCACTTCTTTGGGTGCCCGAATGCCGAGCTTTACTTGCGAGTGCGAGCTGTCGAGGACTTCCACCTCGATCCCTTCGCCAATCATCAATACTTCTCCGGGCAGGCGCCGGATTACGAGCATGCCGATTGTCGCGCCGCTAGCGGAAACTGGTGCGAGTAGCGGGAATCGATCCGCACGGCTTGTACGGCGCGCCGGGTGCGGACGTCCACGACTACTGGCGCCAATAAATTGGCGGTCAATGGACCATTTTGTGGCGCCGCCAGAATGACCAGACACATAACTCCGGTACCGGGCTGAAACGGACCGGGCCCTTCCAGGCCGAGAACTTTCAGATCGTCGCGTGTAATGGAGAGCTCATATTTGCTGTCGATCACGTTGACGGGAGCTGCAAGAAAACACAGACTCTTGGTCTTCATGCTTTGCAGGAATACCACCGGAGCTGACTCTTTCCGCTCCACCATCACGAACTGATTTTGATCTTCGAATCCCGGCAGGCCCGCCGGGAAATTCAGGACCGAACTATCGTCGTAGTTAATCGGTCCCAAGTGTTTGGTCTTGATTTGAGACATCTGGCCGATATAAGAGCAACCCTGCGGCCAATTGGCGAAACCCGGGGCGAAACCAAGCCGAGCGTCGTCCGTCTACAGTAAAGCTATGGGCAACCTGCTCCAAGACATTCGCTACGCGTTCCGCACGCTTATTCGCGCGCGCGGGTTTGCCGCGGTCGCCGTGGCGACGATCGCGCTCGGGATCGGGGCGAATACAGCGATCTTCAGCTTGGTCCACACGGTGCTGCTGAAGCCGCTACCCTACCGCGAGCCCTCCAGACTGATCGTGGCGTTAGACACGTATCTGCCCCAGGATAAGAACCTGCCCATGTTCCCGAAGATCGGTGTCTCTCCTCCCGAGCTCGATTTGTGGCGTCAGCAGAGTGATGTGTTTGCGGAAACGGCCTGGTTCCGCTTCATCTCTTACGACATTGACCTGACCGCGGCGGGAGGCGATGCGCTCAGCGTCCATGCCGGATTCATTTCGGCCAATTTGCTGCGGGTGTTGGGAGTGACGCCGGCGATGGGGCCGGGGTTTGCCGATGGCGAGCCGCCCCATTCGGTGCTGCTGAGTAATCGCTTGTGGCGGACGCGTTTTGCGAGCGATCCCGCAATCATCGGCAAAACGATACGGTTGGGCGGCGAGGTATTTACGGTAACCGGAGTCATGCCTGCGGGCTTCAAATTCCCTGACTGGGCGGATCTGTGGCTTCCCCCGGGTCCGCTGCTTGGCGATGAGCTTACGAATCCGGTGCGGCATGGGGCTGAATTTATTGGTCGGCTGAACGCTGGCGTAACCGCGCAGCAGGCGGCGCTCCGGCTGCAAACTCTTTCCGCACGGCTGGCGGCGGAGCATCCCAAAACCAGCACTGGATGGGGAATGACGGTCTCGAATCTTCAAGACGACCTGACCGCCAACGTTCGTCCCGCGTTGCTGATGCTGCTGGGCGCGGTCGCGCTGGTGTTGTTGATCGCCTGCGGGAACGTCGCCAATCTTCTGCTGGCGCGCGCCAGTGGCCGGGCGAAGGAGATCGCGGTACGCAGCGCGCTGGGCGCGGGGGCGTGGCGGATCGCCCGGCAACTGCTTACCGAAAGCGTGGTTCTGGCAGGTGTTGGCGGCGCGCTCGGGCTTGCGCTGGGGGAGGCGGGGTTGAAGGCGCTTTCGCCGGTCGAGACTCCACTCGATACAGTGGTTCTGCTCTTTTTGCTGGCCGTCTCCGTGATTACAGGCATCGTGTTCGGACTCGCGCCCGTGATTCTGGCGCTGCGGAGCGATCCGAACGCGGTGATCAAATCGGGATCGGTCACCGGCGGAGGCTCGTCCACCATGCGCGCCACGCTGGTGGTGGTGGAGTTCGCTCTGGCGATGGTTCTGGTGGCAGGCGCGGGAATTCTGATGAAGAGTTTCCTGCGGCTGATGCACGTCGATCCGGGATTCAATCCCCAGGGATTACTCACAATGCGGGTCTCCTTCAGGGCGAACCGCGATCCATCCGACGAATTTCGACGCATCGAGGAACGCGTTCGGAGACTGCCGGGCGTCGATTTCTTCGCGACCACCAACGCCCTGCCCTTGACCGCTGGGCATGGAAACGCGGGACGCTTCAACGTGCCGGGGAGTCCGCTGATCAATCCCGACGCATTGCCGGCCGCCCAGCTAAGAGTCGTCAGCCCGCAGTATTTCAGTGCGATGCGAATCCCGATTCTCTCGGGACGCGCGTTCAGCGATCGCGATTTGAACCAGCCCGTGGTAATCATCAATGAAAGCATGGCGCGGCAGTTTTGGCCGGGACGCGATCCGGTCGGGTTGAAGTTCATCACCGGGCCGTGGGGACCGAATCCGACGTGGTCTACCATTGTCGGCGTCGTAGGCGATGTGAAGCAGTTCGGGCTCGACTCGGAGCCTAGTCTCGACTTTTACTTCCCGGCACTCGGCCTCTTCTCGGTGGTGGTTCACACCACCGGCGATCCCGAAGCGCTGATTGGACCGGTGCGCAGGGAAATCCAGAGCGTCGATCCGGAACTGCCGGTGTCCGAAGTTCGAACTATGGACCAGGTGCTTGATGAGTCGGCCAGTTCACGCCGCTGGACCATGGCGATGCTGGCCGCATTTGCGGGGCTCGCACTGGTGCTGGCCATGGTCGGGATTTACGGGGTTATGTCGTGGTCGGTGGCGCAACGCACGCGCGAGATCGGCATCCGCGTGGCGCTGGGCGCGGATTCGGGAAATGTGCTTGCGATGGTGATCGGCTACGGACTGTCGCTGAGCGCGCTGGGACTAGCGATCGGGCTCGCAGGCGCATTTGCGTTGCGGCGATTCCTGGCGAGCCTGGTGTTTGACGTCAGCCCATCCGATCCTTTGATCTATGCAGGCGTCGCGGTGCTGATGCTGGCCGTGGCGATGGCCGCATGTTATGTGCCGGCGCGCCGCGCGAGCCGCGTTGATCCGCTGATTGCTCTGCGCTGCGACTGAATCGCTATTTCATGCCCAGTTGATCGAACAGGAACGCGAATACATCCGCGTCCTGCTCGATCCGTTCGTTCAACGCGGTTCCGATGCCGTGGCCGGAACCAGAGCTGGTGCGCAGGAAAATCGGGCGGTCGGAATGCGTCGCGGCCTGCAATCGAGCCGTCATTTTGCGCGAATTCATGGGATCCACGCGGCCGTCGTTATCGCCGGTCAAAAACAGCACCGCCGGATAATCCGCGCCATCTTTCACGTGATGATACGGCGAGTAGGCGTACAAGGCCTGGAACTGGTCGCGCTCCTTCACGGTGCCGAATTCGGTAACGTTGAAAGCGCCATTCGGGAAGGTCTCGACGCGCAGCATGTCGTAAATCCCGACGTGACTCACCACCGCGCGAAACAGATCGGGCCGCTGAACCAGCGCGGCGCCCATCAGCAGTCCGCCGTTGCTGCCGCCTTCGATCGCGAGTTTATCCGGACTTGTATATTTCGTCTTGATCAGATATTCGGCGCAGGCGATGAAGTCGTCGAACACGTTCTGCTTTTTCGTGAGCCGCCCCTGTTCGTGCCAGGTTTCGCCGAACTCCGCGCCGCCGCGCAGATTCGCGACCACCCACACGCCGCCCTGATCCAGCCACAACGCGCATCCGGGCGGAAAAATGCGGGCGACATGCTGATGCCGTATCCTCCGTAGCCGTACAGCAGCGTGGGATTCGAGCCGTCCAGCTTGGTTCCCTTGCGCCGCAGGATATTCATCGGGACGTGGGTCCCGTCTTTCGAAACGGCGACCTGACGAATCACTTCGGAGTCGCTGAAATTGGCGGGCGAGGTCTCGAACAGCCCCGTCTTCTTCACCAAGCCTGTCGCGGGATCGTAGCGATACCAGGCAGACGGATCGACGAAGCTCTCGTTTTCAAACAGAAGCTGTCCGCCTGGACCGCGCACCAGTTGGCCGACCGAGGAAACCGGCAGAATGTCGATGGTACGCTCCGATTTGGAGCCTTCTTTGTCGATCAACTTCGAGGGACCGCCCGCCATGTAACGAATATAGAGATGCGTCCCGGAGCCAAGGAAGCCATCGATGGAAGACCGGCCTGGAGTCACTACAGTTTTCGCGGTGCCGAGAGAAAACATCGGCGCGGAGAGCTGCAGCAGCTTGCCCATTGGCGCGTCGTTATGCGAGAGCAGGTACAGCGAGCCGTCGGGGCCGAACTCCGCATCCGAAGTTTGATCCGACAATCGCGTGATCTGATGCCATCGCCCTTCCCGGTCAGCATGTAATGCAGAAAATCGCCGCCATCGCCGTTGGCGACGCGCGCCAGCACGAAGCGGCCGTCGTCGGAGGACTGAAGCGATGATTTCGGCGATCCGCGGGAACTCTTTTCCGAGTGCATATTTGTCCTCCGAAACCGGCGTTCCCAGGCGATGGAAGTATACCTGTTGATAGAAGTTCAAGTCCGCCTCGGATCGCTCGCCGGTGTGCGGATAGCGAGTGTACCAGAAGCCGCGTCGAATCCGCGTTCCAGGCGAGGCTGCCGCCGGCGGTGGCTCCATTCACGCGCGGGATGACGCCGGGAACCTGCTGCCCGGTCGCGACTTCGAACACCGAGACCGATCCGTCCTCGCTTCCGCCTTTGGAAAGCGACACCGCGACCAGCTTGCCGTCGAGCTGAGGGCACATAGAAATCGATCGCGGTCGAGCCCGTTGGGATCGATCGTGTTCGGGTCGACGACAGGGCGCGCAGACGCGGGATCGTCCACCGATGCGAGCGTCACCAGGAACGGCTGGAGCTTGGGCGGCTGCATTTCCATCGCGAACAGCACTCCGCCGCGAAATGTCATGCCGTAGAAACGAACCGATCCGGTCTTTTCCAGCCGATTCAGACTCTCGATGATGGCGGGGCGATCGGCAAGATGATCCAGGTAGGCTCGCGTGCGGGCGTTCTGCTGATCGCTCCATTGATGAACCTCGGTAGTCGTGGCTGGCTCCAGCCATCGGTAATCGTCGACCACCTGAACGCCCTGATACGTGTCGGTCACGGGCCTTTTCGGGCGTCGTGGGGATGGGGAGCAGGTCGTCGCCAGCCATAGGACAAACCTGGCAAGACGACGATCAGGAATAAGGCGATCAGGCGGAGGGGCATCGGTATCTCTATATATATCAGTCTCCTGGTGTGAGTAGCACAGAAATTTTGCCGCCGGATTCTAACGTAGTACGTGGTAAGTGCCGATACTAAGGTGGCAAATGGAGCATCGTACCGAGCCTCGCTCGTTGGTCTCTCTACCCGATCCGCGTAATTCTGCCAGGTCCACCCGCAGAGGTGCTGGATTGCCGGCTGATGGACGTTTCCGCCACAGGCATGCGCTTCGCGTCCGACGTGACGCTGGTTCTGGAAGAACTGGTGGCAATCGAAGTGGAGGATCAGGTGGTTTTGGCGCAGATTCGCCATTGCCATCCCGAAGGCGATAAGTTTGTCGCCGGCGTGCGGACGGCTGCACCAGGTTCCCAAAGGCTCGCAACGGGGCGAAATCGGAGAATATGTTTCCGAAATGATCGAGGATCTGGAGCGCCGGGTCCTCGCAGGCGAGGAAGTCGCGTCGCGAATGCTGGCGCTGGAGGCGCTGGATCGAATCGTAGGACGAGTACAAACGGAACAAGGGCCGGCGCAGGCACAAGCCGCAGCCAGCGAAGTCACCCACGAGCAAGGGAGATCCCGCAAAGGACGAAAAGCGGTCATGGAAAGTCCCTTTGGCGCTCGCGGCTGCCTTAGTGCTTGCGGCTGGAATTGGGTTTACGGTCCTGCAGCACGGCACAGACGCGAAATCGGAGCCACCCCAGGCCGAGGCTAAGAACACGCCAACCCGGTCCCGTCAGAGGTTCCGCCCATGCCCCCTACGCCGGAGCCGACGCCGGTCGCGACGCCTGCGCCAACACCCGTTCCCGTAGATCCCGCGCCTGTGAAACCGGTGGTGGAGAAACCTCGGCCGCATGCTCCGGCCGTTGCGGGCATCCATCACGCGCACGTTTCCATCATCGAGAAGAGCTGGGTATCCGTGAACGCGGACGGCAAGCCCTTATCCGGGAGAGTGATGAATAAGGGCGAGGTCTGGGATTTCGACTTTTCGGAAAAAGCGGTGCTGCATCTGGGATACGGAGCCGGAGTGGAGATCAGTGTCGACGGCCAATCCGTGGGACCCATCGGCGGCACGCTGCGCATGCTGGAACTGACTGCGGCGGGGAAACGCTTTCTGCCCTGGCAGAACGAAACGTCCCATTGAAGCGCCGCCTAAAACCTGGTGAGCCGACGAGTATCGAACGGGATTACGCCTTCCGGCGATCGGCCGTCGGAGATCGGTTCGCCTGCCTGAATGCGCAACGGCACCAGACCACCCCAGATCGGTAGCGAATAATCCTCTTCCTCATCGATTGGCGGCCCGCTGCGGACTTTCGCCGAAACCTCCTCGAGCGGCATCGACAAGAACGCTAGTACCTTTCAACTCCTGTTCAGTCGGTGGACGCACTTCATCCCAGCGGCCAGGAACGAAATGGTCGGTGAAGGCGCGCAGAGCCTCCAGTTTTTCATGCGGATCGGTGACCAGCCGAGCTTTCCCCAGCACCACCACGGATCGATAGTTCATGGAATGGTGAAATCCGGAACGTGCCAGCACCAGCGCATCCACCAATGTGACCGTGACACAGACGTCAACCCCTCAGTCGAGCGTGCGCAGCATCCGGCTGGCGGCTGAACCGTGGATATAAAGCTTGTCCTCGACGCGCGCGTATCCGGTCGGGATCACGAAGGGCTGGCCGTCCACCGCAAAGCCAACATGGCATATGAATCCCTCGTCCAGGATGGAATGAACCTGGGCTTTGTCGTAGACGCCGCGTTTGGGCAAACGCCGGACCTGGGTTCGAGGTGTGGGTGCGAATGACTCCATGATTCTTTCCAGGTTAAGGAAAAGACTAAAAGAAAACGCGGCGGCCCTTCAAAAAGGCGCCGCCACGTTTGAATCAATACCAACGAACTCGCGATTTAGAACGTCAAGCGCAACGCCAGCTGAATCTGGCGCGTGGCCGCCGACTGCGCCAGCCGTGGTTCCCACGGACGTCGCCACCGCGCTACCCACGTCGGCTGTGATTTTTCCGAATGTGGCGCGCTCCCTCGTTGTGTCCCGGGTTGGCGAAATTGACGTGATTGAAGATGTTGAAGAAGTCCGCGCGGAATGCCAGGTCGGATCGCTCGGTGATTGCGAATGCCTTGACCGCGGCATGAAATCCCAGTTAATCAGTCGCCGGACCGTAGTAAGCGTTTCGGCCCGCTGTGCCGACACGGCCGGTGGGGGGAACCGCAGAAAAATATCCCAGTCCAGCGACCGCGATTGGAACGCGGCATCGGGATTGCTGTAATTGGTCGGGAGCGCGCCGGAGAACGATGAAATCCGGGCGGTCCGCGAATTGGTTGAACCCGCTGAAATCGCTGCGCGCTGTCGTATACGGTGAACGGCTGCCCGGTCTGTGCGGTGATAATTCCGGTAGCCGGCCAGCCCCCGAACACTTCGCGATTGAACATGTTGTTGCTGCCCATGCAGCGATGCCCTGGACCCACCGGCACATCGATGTCGAAACCATACGGCGTGATGCCGCGTGTCGAAAGCCGAATTGCCACGTTCCAGGTTGAGGAGTCTCCGTTCGGCGATACCACAACCGCCAGAGAACCGAAGAACGCGGAGTTGTCGTCGATCGAATGGCTATAGCGTGTAAGAAGCTTGCAGGAAATAGCCATTCGTCGACTGGTACTTGGCCGGATCCACACGACGCCGTTGTAATTCGAATTGCCGATGTCATTGCCATGCCGATGCGTCCGAACGTCGGATACGGGAAGGTCTGAACGTTGGGGGCCGATTTCCGGGCATGGTGGGGTCATTCACGATGACGTGGGGCTGGTTTTAGTCGACGAACAGGCCCAGCTTGTGGCCGGCGCTGCCCTGGTAGTCCGTCTCGATCGACCAAGCTCTGGCCGAGCTTTCTCTGGATGCCGGTGTTGTACTGGTAAACATATGCGCTGCGGATATTCTGATCTTCGGCGCTGAAGCCGACCAGGCCGACCTGGGGCGTGCCATTGGGGTTCAGCTTCACCAGCGGCACGCCTGGTTGAACCCGTCGCCCAGGAAACTTTCCGGGCTGCGTCACGCCGGCGGTCTGAGTGGTGCCCAGATTGTACGGCGCGTTCAGTCCCATGTTGGCGGGAATGTTGTTGAAAATATCGTCATAGCCGACCCGGAATCCGGCGCGGATTACGGTATCGTCGTTACCGAATATTCTCTTGGCGAAATCGTGGCGTATACGCCATGTCCGACGACGGGCGCGAAGTTGTTCTTGTCGGATGTGCACTCCGCTTTGCCCGAGCTTGAAGGCGCAGCCGAGGTGTGCAGACGCCGCCGGCCCCAGCCCGTTGGGATTGATGCTAAGGAGTTGATTCGTGCCGAGCAGAACCGGCCCGACTCCGGGAATGAAATTCGTCAGCCTCATTCCGGGTCTGGTAAATATCCGAGGGTATTCATAGCGGATTCCGTAGTTGAGCGTCAGATTGTCTTTAATCCTGTATTGATCCTGGAAGTAAACATCCCACGGAAAGCGATCCCAGTAAGCCAGGGTGTTGCCGGTGCTGGAACGTCGAGGTATTAACCAGACCCGCGGCAAAATCCGACCAGCTCAGGAAGCTGAAAGATCCGCGCGCAGTACCGTCCAGATAACGCCGGGCCTGTTCGCGGCGGATGTGATAGCCCATGCGGAATTGTGTTTGCTGTGGCCGAAGGGCGCGACCCACGATACGTTGTCGAAAATCTCGCTGGTGTTGGTGATGCGCCCTTGCGGGAGATTCGTGGTGCTGCCGAGCGACGCAAACCCGCCGGAAATGCCGACAGTCGGCAGACCGGAGTCCTGAATGTTCTTGGTTCCGTCCACTACGCCGGTCAGCGGCACGCCGTTATGCTGGAAGATGCTGGCGGCATTGAAGACCGATGTCCTGCACCGTGATGAAGGTCTGGTTGCGGGAATAGCCCAGGCGAAGTCTCGTTCAACACCGTGGGGCTGAAGGTGTGATTCTCGGTCAGCACGCCGTTGCGGCTTACCGGCACGTTGCCGGTTCCGCCTCAGGTTGGGAAGCGCTCCGGGCGTGAACGTCGCTGCCCTGGATAGTCCGCAAAACGGACAGACAACATGTCGCTGGTCGCTGAAGTTGTGGTCGACCTTGATCAGGCCCGTGTAGTCGAAGTCGCTCGAGGCTGACGTTGGCGATGAAGTTATTCGCGCCGGGTCGGGTGTTCGGCTGGGCCAAAACTTCAGCAACGCCGCGGAGATCGGGTCGGTGACCGGGCCCGCTGCGCGGCCGTCGGCACTAGCGTCGGCTGCTGGCGTCGGCGCCACTTGCCGGAACTCTTCGTAAGACGCGAAGAAGAACGTCTTGTTTTTCTTGATTGGTCCGCCCGACGGTGCCGCCGAACTGGTTGCGTGCAGGGGCGTCTTGGTGCCGCCGGATTTGTTGATGAAAAAGTCGGTCGGCGTCCAAATCCGAATTGCGCAGGTATTCGAACAGCGAGCCATGCAACGCATTCGTGCCGCTCTTGGTGACCTGCGTGACCTGTCCGCCGGTGCCGCGTCCGAACTCCGCTGTGGAGACGCTCGTCTGAACCGAAAATTCCTGAACCGCATCGGCAATGCGGAAGTTGTTCAGGTCGAGACATTCACCTGCGTATCCATGTTGCTGACGCCATCCCACAGATAGATATTGGACTGCGATCGCGCGCCGGCCACGTTGAAACTCAGCACCTGGGTGCCGGTTGCGGTCGGAAGCACGCCCGGTGTAATCAGCGCGAGGTCAAGCGCCTGACGGCCATTGAGCGGCATATTGCCGATGTTGCGGCTATCGACCACGCTGCTCAGCGTGCTCTTGTCGTTTTCAAGCAGTGGCGCGGCGCTTTCCACCTGAACCGATTCGGTGACCGTGCCGACTTCAAGCTTCAGTTCGAGGTGCGTGATTTGGTCCACCTGAACCAGGACCGAAGCACATTGATCTTCTTGAATCCGCTCGCCTCCGCGACTCAACGAATACGTGGTCGGAGGTAGGCGCAGAAACTGAAATTCGCCCTCCGGGTTTGTGGTGGTGGTAAGTGTCGGCATTGGTGCCGTGCTGGTGAGCGTGAGCTTCACCGAGGAACCACGGCGCCGGATGAATCTTTGACGGTGCCCGGAAATCGGTTCCCACAGGCTTGAGCCGAAAATTGATATTGCGCCCAAAGCGCAGAGTGCGGCCAGTCTGGAAATCGGATTTTTCATGCGACTTCACCCCTTTTACGACTGTTGGTCCTCTTACTAAAACTAAAAGCCCGAATTCAGGATCGCAGCCAAGCGGTTACACGAAACGAGATTGTACCCTAGCCTAATGACAAGCGCAGACGCGCGCGTCACGAAAAGTGGGGCAGTCCCGAAAAAAGAGTCTGTTTAGTGATTTGTTAACCTCTAGACCACCCTTGCGTCTAGCAGAAGTTTAATCTCATCGATCGGTATAGCCCATTTCGCCGAGGATTTCCTCGAGTATGCTTCGCCGAGCTGGGGGCCCGCTGGCGATGCGGCCGGGAGTTTCCGAAAGCCGCATCGCAGGGCCGGCCAGCGGCACCGGTTTCGGCGCGCCAGGATAATCGACGAACTGCAATATTTCCCGTGCTTTAACCTGTGGATCGTCGAGCACTTCGGGGAGCTTCATCACTGGCCCGGCGGGAATCCTGGCCGCTTCAAGGGCAGCCAGTGCCTGGCATGTCGATTGATCGGCCAGCCAAAGCTTCATTGCGGCAGCGATGACTTCGCGATGGTCGGCGCGAAGAAGATCCGTGGCGAATTCCGCATCGGCGATCAGGTCTTCGCGGCAGACCAGCCGCGCCCAGCGTGCGAACATATCGGGACCGATCATCTGAACTACGATCCAACCGTCCCGAGTTCGAAAAGTATCGGCGGGGGCGGAATAAAATCCGGCATTGCCGCGCTGTTCACGCTTGATTCCGGTTACGCTCGCTTCGGCCAGCATCGCCTGTATGAAAGTCACGCTGGTGGCGAGAAAGATCCGTCGACGATCTGACCCTCCCCGGTTTTCGCACGATGATACAAAGCCACGACCACGCCAAACGCGGTGTGAAGCGCGGTTCCATAATCGGCGAACGGAACCAGCGAACGCACGGGCGGACCGTCCGGGAACCCGGTCAGGCTCATCGCGCCGGACATGGCTTGCGCGATGGTGTCAAAGCCGGAACGGTTCGCGTAAGGTCCATCGGGGCCAAACGTGGAAATCCGCGCCAGAATAATGCCGGGCTTTAGCCCATGCAGCGAAGCATAATCGAGACCCATCTTGGTCATCACTGCGATGGGCAGGTTGGCGACTACCACATCAGCGCTTTTCACCAAACGCCGAATCACTTCCGCGGATTCGGGCTTGGAGGTATCGAGCGTAAGGCTGCGCTTGTTGCGGTTGAGGGATAGAAACGCCCCGCCTTCCCCCTGTTCCGTCACCGGACCGGTGTAGCGATCCTCACTGCCTTGACGTCGATCGACGCGGATGACATCGGCTCCCATGTCGGCGAGAAGCATGCCGCAGTAAGGGCCGGCGATGAAGCGCCCGAAATCGATGACACGGATGCCTGCGAGGGGTCCAGCGCGCATCATGCGAGATTAGCATAATGAATCTGATGCTTCGATTCCTGTTGCTCCTTTTGACCGCCACCTTCGTCATCGCCGCCGATTGCGGCGACATGCGCGCGCTGAAACTTCCCGACACGACGATCACCGCGGCGTCTATGTCGACCGATTCGTCATACTGCCAGGTGCTCGGCTACGTAACGACGCCTGGTATCCACGGCGAGCAGGCCAACAGAGTGAACTTCGAGGTCGATCTGCCCCTCAAGGACTGGAACGGCAAGCTGTATTTTGCCGGCGGCAGTGGATTCATCGGGGGCCGCTCAAATAAACAGGTCCTCTCGCGAGGATACGCATCGGCATACACGGACACTGGTCATGAGGCTGAATCGGCCGTGGATGCGACTTGGGCGCTGAACAGCATGACCAAGAAGGTCGACTTTTTCGATCGCGGCATCCACGTCGGAACGGTTGCGGCGAAAGCCGTCACTCAAGCTTTTTACGAGAAGAAACTAGCGAAGTCGTATTTCGTGGGTTGCTCAACCGGCGGGAAGCAGGCATTCATCGAAGCCCAGCGGTATCCCGAGGATTTTGACGGCATCATTGCGGGTGCGCCGGCGGTCGATTACACGGGGCTGATGCTGGAGTTCAACTGGAACGAAAGGGTGCTGCTTGAATCGGACGCGACCTATATTCCCGCTTCGAAATTGCCGCTGATCGCGAAAGCGGTAGTCGCGCAGTGCGATGCGCAGGATGGGTTGAAGGACGGTTTGATTTCTCAGCCCCAGAAATGCAAGTTCGATCCGGCAAGTTTGAAGTGCGCGAGCGCAGATAGCGCAGATTGCCTGACTTCGGCTCAGGTAGACACGTTGAAGAAGCTGTACGCCGGACCCGGCCGGCGAGTGTTTCCAGGAATGCCGATCGGTCATGAGGACTCGCCGAATTACGCCGCGTATGTTTTCGGCAACGTGCAGCCGGTCGCGCTCCCGAGCGGCTTGCTGACGTTTCCTGGCGACTATGTGAAGAACGCGTCGGCGGCTCCGTACGATTTCGCGTTCCAGCAGGAATTCCTGCGCTATCTGGCCTTCGAGAAGAGCGATCCGAATTACGATTGGCGTTCGCTGAACCTTCCGAAAGACTTGTCCACGATTGCGGTGCTCGCGAAAATTCACAATGCGGTCGATCCGGATATGTCGCGGTTCAAGAAGCACGGAGGGAAGCTGATCATCTATAACGGCTGGGCCGACCCGGTGATGCCGCCGATGAGGATCGTCGAGTACTACGAAAAAGTCGAGAGCGTCATGGGCGCGGAGCAGACCAAGTCTTTCGCACGTCTGTTCCTGGCGCCGGGCATGAATCATTGCGGCGGAGGCCCTGGCCCCAACTCGCTCGATTCGCTCGGTGCGCTGGAGCGTTGGACGGACCAGGGCAGCCCGCCGGATCAAATCGTCGCGTCGCATTCGACCAATCGAGTGGTCGACCGGACGCGTCCGCTATGCCCGTATCCGCAAGTGGCGAAGTGGAAGGGAACGGGCAGCATCGACGAGGCTGCGAACTTCGTCTGTGCAAATCCTTAGGCGGTTTTCTTACCCATCGCGCATACGGTCGAAACTGGCTTCATCGGCCGCGATTCGCAGTGCACTTCGGAGAATCCAGCCTTCTTCATCGCATCGGCGAGTCCCTTGCCGGCCTGATGCGCATGATCTTCGGTTGCGCCTTTGTTCCTTGGCTGCACCGCCAGCGCGGCCCATCCGCCGGGCTTCAACACGCGGCCGACCTCGGTGAGAGTGCCCACGGAATCCTTCCAGAACTGCGCTGAATTGATCGCGAAAACTTTGTCGAAATGAGCCTCTGGATACGGCAGCCGGTTGGCTGAGCCGAGGTTCACTTGCACGCGGCCTTCTCGGATCGCGGCGGCGTTACGCTTCGACGCCTGTTTCACCATAACGTCGGAATGATCGATGCCCGCGACAAAAGCGGCCTGGCGGCTGACGCGGGCAAGATCGGCTCCGGGACCGAACCCGATTTCGAGCACGCGCTCCTCCGGTTTCACGTCGAGCAACGCCAACACCCATTCGCTGCGGTCGCCATTTTTCATCGCCATCAGAGTGGCCCACAAACCAGCCGACGGTTCCCTCCGGTTTGGCAAATTGTTTACGTATGATCCATATCTGTTTTAGACGACGAATGCGCGGGTTTAGTTCGCTGAGTGATGATGGTATTTAACAGGTGATTCACCTCCGGGGCGTTTCCAAACAATTTGACGGCAAGCGAAAAGTGACGGCGCTCGAGCGCGTCGACCTTTCGATCGAGCGCGGCGAGATGGTTTCGATCGTGGGGCCGTCGGGTTCCGGGAAATCGACCATGCTCAACCTGATCGGCGGGCTGGACCGGCCGACCGAGGGCGAGATCGAAATCGACGGCGCGGCGCTGGCCAAGCTCAACGACGACGATCTGACGCGCGTGCGCCGCGACAAGATCGGCTTCATCTTCCAGTTCTTCAATCTGCTTGCCGACGCTTTCGTGCCTGGAAAATGTTTCGCTGCCGCTGCATCTGCGCGGCTGGCCGCGAAAGAAAATCGAAGATCGCGCGAAGGAACTGCTGGATCTGGTGAAGCTCGGGCGAGCGCATGGACCATCTGCCCGACGAGCTTTCAGGCGGCGAGCGGCAGCGCGTCGCCATCGCACGCGCGCTCAGCGTTTATCCGCCGATTTTGCTTGCCGACGAGCCGACCGGTAACCTGGACACGCTAACCGGGTCTGACATTCTGAAGCTGATTCGCGACCTGCACGAGCGGCTGGGCTCCACCGTGCTGATCGTCACGCATGATCCGGCGGTCGCGGAGAGCTGCGCCGCGCACGATCCATATTCGCGACGGCCACGTGTTTCAGGACGTGCGCCGATGATCCTGCTGCGGCTGATCAGTTGGCCGTATGCGCGCAAGCATCTGCTGCGGACGCTGCTGACCATGGCGGGGATCGTTCTGGGCGTGGCGGTGTTCGTGGGGATGCACACCGCCAACGAGAGCGTGCTGGCGGCGTTTCACCAGACCATCGACCGGATCGCCGGGCCAGACGCAGCTGCAGATTTCGGCGGGCGAGCCCGGGTTTTCGAGAAGACGTGCTGGAAAAAGTGCAGAACGTTTCGCGAGGTGCGCGCGGCTTCGCCCGTGATCGAAGCGACGGTCTCCACGGATCAAGGCAATCTGCTGATTCTGGGCGTCGATATGCTGGGCGACCGCAGCCTGCGTAACTACGATCTGGAAGGCGCGGACACGGCGCTCGACGATCCGCTGGTGTTTCTGGCGCAACCCGACTCGCTGATCGTCACCCGATCGTTTGCCGATCAGCGCGGGCTCAAAACGAACAGCCACATTCCCATGAAGACCATGGACGGCGAGCGGGTGTTCACCGTCCGCGGCATCATGAAGCCCGGCGGCCTGGCGAGCGCGTTCGGCGGCAACCTGGCCATCATGGATATTTACGCCGCGCAGAAAATTTTCGGGCGCGGGCGGCAGGTTCGACCGGATCGATATGGCTTTGCAGGACGGCGTGACGCTGGAGCAGGGAATCGCGAAACTGCGCAGCTGCCATCGGGCCGGGATTTCAGATTGAGCCGCCCAGCTCGCGCGGCCAGCAGTTCGAGGCGACTTCGCGAATTTACGCGCTCGCGTCCGAACATCACCAGCGTGTTCGCGCTGTTCATCGGGATGTTCATCATCTACAACACCTTCGCGATCGCGGTGACGCAGCGGCGCGCGGAGATCGGAATTCTGCGCGCGCTGGGCGCGACTCGCGGGCAGATTCGCACGCTTTTCTTGACGGAAAGCGCGATCACGGGACTGGTCGGGAACGCTGGCCGGAGTCGCGTTCGGAATCGCGATGGCGCGGGGGATGGCGGGCTATATCGGCGGGCTGCTGGAAGAAGTTTATGGAGTATCGCAGAGCGGCGGGAACATCGAAATCGCGCCGTGGCTGATCCCTGCCGCGGTCGCGATGGGCTTGCTCACCAGTCTGATCGCGGCAGTGATTCCGGCGCGCGCGGCGGCGTTCGTGGATCCGGTAAAGGCGCTGCAAAAGGGCAGTTTTCAATCGCTTGGCGAAGGCGAAAGCCGGGTGCGGCGGCGTTGGGCGATCGTTTGCGCGGCGTTGTCCGTGATCGCGCTGGCGTTGACTCGATACACGCTGGTTTTCTACGCGGGATACCTGCTGGCGGTGCTGGCGGCGGTATTGCTCGCGCCGGCGATGGCGCTAGGCTTGGCGCGCGCGCTGCGTCCCGTGCTGGCCAGGATTCGACCAGTGGAAGGCGCGCTCGCCGCGGACAGCTTGATTCAAGGGCCGCGGCGCACTTCGGGCACCGTAGCGGCGTTGATGCTGTCGCTGGCGCTGGTGATTTCGCTCGGCGGGCTGGCGCGGTCGAGCTACAACTCGCTTTCGGACTGGATGCGCATCGCGCTGAATCCAGATCTGTTTGTCACCACGCGCAGAAAGCGTGACCGCGCGAACTTTCGTGTTTCCGGCATCGCTGGGCGAGGGCTTGCGCGCCATCGACGGCGTCGGGGAGGTGCAACTGGTGCGCAGCGTCCGCGTGCTGGTCAGGAATACGCCGATCATGGTGGTGGCGACCGATGTGGGCTCGCTCGCGCGGCGGGCGAAACTGCCGCCGGTGGAAGGCGATTCCGAGGAGATGTACCGGCTGACCGCGGAAGGCAAAGGCGTACTAGCGTCGGAAAACTTCGCGCGATTGCAGGGCGTGCGCATGGGTGAGATGTTGGAAATCCCCGCGCCCGAGGGCACGCTGAAGCTGCCGGTGGTCGGTATCGTGCGCGATTTTTCAGATCAGCAAGGCAGCCTTCTGATTCAGCGCGACGTTTTCGTGCAGTACTGGCGTGACGATTCCGTCAACGTCTTCCGCATCTATCTGAAGCCCGGCGCGAAGGAGGCCGAAGTGCGCCAGCGGATTCTGGACGCCTTCGGATCGCGGCAGAGATTGTTCGTTCTCACCAATCGCGATCTGCGGAATTACGTGATTCGGCTTACAGATCAGTGGTTCGGCCTGACCTACGTGCAGATCGCGGTCGCGGTGCTGGTGGCGGTGCTGGGAATCGTCAACGCGCTGACGGTTTCGATCACGGACCGGCGGCGCGAGATCGGGCGTGCTGCGCGCGGTGGGCGGAACGCGCCAACAGATTCGTCATACGGTCTGGATGGAGGCGATGGGCGTCGGAGCGATCGGGCTGATCCTGGGTCTGGCGCTGGGCGCGATTCAGCTTTATTACAGCGTGGAAATTGCGCGCCGCGATTTGATCGGCATCGATATCGGATATGCCTATCCGGTCCAAACCGCGCTGGCGCTGGCTCCGGTGATTCTGTTTGCCGCGTTTCTCGCCGCGCTGGGGCCGGCTGAGAGCGCCGTGCGAGGATCGTTAGTCGAGGCTCTGGAATATGAATAGGCTGACGCTGTTGCTGCTGGCGATATCGGCGTCCGCGTTCGCGCAGGACCCGCGCCAGATCATTGAAGAGGTCCAGAAACGGACGAGATCCAATTCGCAGCGCTATGAGGGGACGCTCGAAGTGATGGGCGGCGAGAGCCGGATCGCGATTAAGAAATGGGTGTTCGAGCGATTGGGATCTTTCGGACAAAGCAAGGCTGTGCTGCGCTTCACGGCGCCCGCCGAGGTGAAGGGCGTCGCGCTGCTGATCGTGAATCATCCCGATCGCGCCAGCGACCAGTGGATGTGGCGGCCGAATATCGGGCGCGACCAGCGCATCGCCTTGCAGGATCGCTCCACCCGATTCTTCGGCACAGATTTCAGCTTTGAAGATCTGGAGGAGACGCGACGTCGACCAGTTCGATTTCAAGCTGCTGGGCGAGGAGGGCGGGGCGTGGAAGATCGAATCGAGGCCGCGGAAATCGTCGCAGTACACGCATTCCATCATGTGGGTGAAGAAAGACAACTACACGATCACCAAGGTCGAGGCCTACAACAAGAACGGCCTGGCGCGCGTCATCGACTATCGCGATTTCGAGCAGGTGAAAGGAATCTGGACGGCGCGCACGACCGAGGTGTTCGACGTCGGGCGAAAAAGCCACACCATTCTGAAGTTCGACAAGCTGGAATACGATCTGCCGCTGAAGGACGACGAATTTACGGTGCAGGCGTTGCGGCGCGAGTCATGATCCCGCTGTTATTCACGATCCTGGCCCAAAATTTCGAGCAGCGCGGCTTTATCGACAACAGCACCACGTTTTATCCTCAGACTGCGCCTAACGACCCGGCGCAGATCGTGAACGAAACCCTGTTTCGATGGGAGGTTTCGTACAAAGTCACGCCGTGGCTGAAACTTTCGGGAGCGGTCGATGCCACGACGGATACGCACCAGCAGGTGGAGCGCGCTTTGCGGCTCGATTTCGACGACCGGTCGATCCAGAGGCCGGCTTTTTCGCTTCGGCGCTACAGCGCGACGCTTCACAAGGGGAAATTCACAGCCGAGCTCGGGCGCCAGTTCATTCGATGGGGAAAGGCGGACATTCTCAATCCCACAGATCGATTCGCGCCGAAGGATTATCTCAGCAACGTGGTCGACGCCGATTTTCTGGGCGTGATCGCCGCGCGGGTCACCATCGAATCGGGTAACAACACTTACGATCTGGTGTGGCAGCCCTGGTTTACGCCGAGCCGCACGCCGCTGCTCGATCAGCGCTGGACCGTCGTGCCTGCGCAGGCTCAGGGAGTAACACTTGACGATCTGGGAGCGCGCTATCCCGGCGGGTCGCAATATGGGGCTCGCTGGAACCATGTCGGGTCGGGTTACGAATATTCGTTCTGCTTCTTCGACGGGTTCAACAATCTGCCGCTTTTTTCCACTACGTTCGATGCCGTGACGAATTCGGCCGGCTTGCAGCGCTACTATCCCGAGCTGCGGCTGTATGGAGCGGATGCGGCTGTGCCGCTGCGTTGGTTCACGGTCAAAGGCGAAGCCGCGTACTTCAGCTCGACCACGCCCGACACGGATCAATACGCGTTGTATGTGATCCAGCTTGAACGTCAGGTGAAGGAGTGGTCCTTCGTGGGCGGATACGCCGGCGAAATTCTAACGCGCGCAGGGAAACCCGCTCGAATTCGCGCCGGATCGAGGATTTGCTCGATCCTTCGTGGGCCGCGCCGGCTGGACCATCGACGCGAACCGGAGCCTGGCGATCTCAGCCGCTGTTCGCGCGGCAGGGTCGTTCACTCGCTTCGAGTATTCGCAAACCTATGGACAGCACTGGCGCGCGACCGCGGCGCTCGCCTGGATTCGCGGGGACATGACGGATTTTATCGGAGAGTATCGCCGCAATTCTTACGCATCGCTTGGGATCAGATATAGTTTTTAGTGTGAGCCGCCGGGCCAGATTCGCGCTGCTGATCTTCGGATTCGCAACCGCGTTTGGTTTGCTGGAGTTCGCTTACCGGTATCTCGACGTGCTGACGCGGCAGGAGCATGAGTCGCCGCTGATCAAGCTGATCGAGGAAATCACCGGCGCATACAGCGCATTCATGTGGGTTCCGGCCGTCATTTGGGTTACGCGCCGATATCCGCTGGACGCCCGGCATTGGCTGCGCAATCTTCCCAAGCATCTGCTTCTGCTAACGGTGGCAGCGTTCACGGCAACTTCATTCATGTGGGGCTCGCGAGTCCTGTTGTTTCCGCTATTCGGACTGGGCCCTTACGATTACGGAACCATGCCGACGCGTTACTTCATGGAATTTCCCGTCCAGGCGATCGGATACATCATCACGATGTTCATCGTTCGTTTCTACGATGCGCAGGTTAGGGCGACTCAGCTCGAAAAGAGTCTGGCGCAGGCACAGCTTCACAATCTGCGGCTCCAGCTTCAGCCCCACTTTCTATTCAATACGCTCAACACGATTTCTTCGGTGATGTACGAAGACGTTCGCGTGGCGGACCGTATGATCGCGCGCCTGAGCGATCTGCTGCGCATGAGCCTGGAGCAGGGCGGCTCCCAGGAAGTGACGCTGGAGCGGGAGATGGAATTCCTGCGTTTGTATGTCGAGACCATGAAGGCGCGTTTCGAGGAGCGCTTGAATGTGCAGGTTGACGCGGACGCGGATATCCGGAACGCGCTGGTGCCGCCGCTGCTGCTTCAACCGCTGGTCGAAAACTCGATTCGCCATGGCGCGGACCCGCATCGTCGATCGTGGATGTGCGTGTCAGGGCGCATCGGTCCAATGGCACGCTGGTCCTGGAAGTTCGCGATCATGGCCCGGGGCTGGCGGGCACAAAAGATGCCGCGTTGCACAAAGGCGTGGGCTTGTCGAACACGGCCGAGCGCCTGGAGCGCACTGTACGGCGGGTCCCATCACATCGACCTTCAGAACGCCGCGGATGGCGGGCTGGTGGTAACGCTCCAGGTTCCGTTTCATGTCGATCAAACTGCTGCTGGTCGATGATGAGCGCCCGGCGCGGCGCAAGATGCTGCGCTACCTGGAATCCGCGACCGATTTTGAAGTCGTGGGCGAAGCGGACGACGGAGCGGAGGCCATCGCAGCGATCGAACGTCTGCACCCCGATCGTAGTCTTCCTGGACGTGCAGATGCCGAAGCTGGATGGATTCCAGGTAGCTGCCGTCGCTGAAGCCGCCGCTGCCGGATATTGTCTTCCTCACCGCGCACGACCAGTTCGCATTGAAAGCGTTCGAGGTGCACGCGCTTGACTATCTGCTGAAGCCCTACGATGAAGATCGCTTCCGCAGGATGCTCGAACGGGTACGGGAACGGAGGCAACCTCAGGGGGACCATGCGCTGGTCGAAAGACTTCAACGCCTGCTGGCTGAAATGCAGTCTACTTCGCGTTACGCGGATCGGGTCCTGGTGACCGAAAACGATCGCGCGTTTTTGGTCCCCGTGGCTCAAATCGATTGGGTGGAGGGCGCGCGGAACTATGTGGTGCTGCACGCATCGGGCAAGACGCACATGCTGCGCGGCACTCTCGATGGTCTGTTGAAGAAATTAGATCCGGCGTCGTTCGTGCGGGTCAATCGTTCGACCATCGTGCGCCTGGATAGCGTTCGGCAGCTTCAGCCGTGGTTTCATGGCGAATACAAAATCGCAATGAAAGACGGCGCGACCGTCACCTGGAGCCGCCGCTATGTCGCCCACGGGTTTCCGGAACGAATCCTGCGTTGAACGTTACATCTGATAAGATTCTCGGCGATGCAAGGTAACGACAAGGTTTTGCAATGTTTGGGAGAAGCGCTGAAGGCCGAGCTTACGGCCATTAACCAGTATTTCCTGCATGCCAAAATGTGTGAAAACTGGGGATATTCTCGGCTGGGCGGCTATTACCGCAAGGAATCGATTGAAGAAATGGTGCACGCGGAAAAGCTCATCAACCGGATTCTGTTCCTGGATGGCGCGCCGAACATGACCGATATCGGACCCATTAACATCGGCAAAAATGTGAAGGCGATGTTCGAGAGCGACCTGGCACTGGAGCTACATGCGGTGAATCATCTGAACAGCGCCATCAAGATTGCCGTAGCAGCCGGCGACAACGCTTCCCGCGCGTTGTTCGAACAGATCCTGGCGGAGGAAGAGGACCACGTGGATCATCTGGAGGGACAACTGCACGCGATCCACGAGATGGGTCCTGAGAATTATCTGGCCCAGCAGCTTCACAAAAGCGAAGAAAAAGATTAGCGCTGCTAGGATGGAAACGTGACGTGTTTCCTCTTCACATTGATCGCCGCGGCCGCCGTCGCGCAGGATTTTTCGGATATCAAGGTTGAGAAGGTCGCCAACGGTTTGCATTTTGCGGAAGGGCCGGCGTGGTCGCCCGAAGGATTTCTGGTTTTCAGCGATACCGTCACCAACAAGCTGCACAAGTTCGTTCCCGGCAAGGGCGATTCGGAGTTGGCGAGCGTCCCCGGGGGTCCGAACGGGAATGCCGTACGATTCGCAGGGACGGCTGTACACCTGCGAATTTCGCCAGCGGCGCGTGACGCGCACCTCGAAGAACGGCAAGCAGGAAGTGCTCGCGTCGCGCTTTGAGGGAAAACGGCTGAATGCCCCCAACGACATCGTGGTGCGGCACGACGGCCACGTTTACTTCACCGATCCCGCCTTCGGCAACCAGGAAGACACGCGCGAGCTGGATTTTTACGGCGTGTTTCATATCAGCCCAAAAGGCGAGCTGGAATTGGTAGCGAAATGGAAGACGCGGCCCAACGGCATCGCGCTTTCGCCGAACGGCCGCACGCTGTACGTGAGCGATTCCGATGCGCGCTGCGTGCGCGCTTACGACCTTGATCGCAGCGGCGCGGCTTCCGGAGAACGCGTGCTGATCGATAAGATTCCTGGCGTTCCCGACGGCGTTCGCACCGATGAAAAAGGAAACATCTACGTTGCGGCGAAGGCTCTGTACGTGTACTCGCCGCAAGCCCAGTTGATCGGCCATATTGAGCTGCCGGAGACGCCCTCGAATCTCGCGTTCGGCGACGGCGATATGCAGACGCTGTTCATCACCGCGCGATCCACGCTCTATCGCGTCAGAATCGGCGTGAAAGGGTCTTCCAATTAGCCGCCGCTACCCGAAGCATCCGCTGCTGGGCGTCGGCGCTTTGATCTTCCGGCGCGGGTCGATTCTGCTGGTCGAGCGTGGACGCGAGCCGTTGAAGGGATACTGGTCGTTGCCGGGCGGCCTGGTGGAAACCGGAGAGCTCCTGCGGCGACGCGATCCAGCGTGAAGTTTTCGAGGAAACGGGGCTTCGCGTGAAGCCGGTCGAGAAATTCGAAATCTTCGAGCGCATCATGCGCGACGCCTCCGGGCGAGCCGAATATCACTACGTTCTGGTCGATTACGTGTGTAAAGTGGTGGGTGGGGAGCTTCGCGCGGGGGACGACGTCAGCCGCGTGGAGTGGGTGCGCGCGGCTCGCTGGCCGAACTATCGGCTGACCGAAGGGACCCTCGAAGTTATAGAAAAAGCATTCGATGCACGCGGAAAACGTTCTTGAATTCGAAGCGCTGCGGGCGCTGGTAGGCCGCTATCTGCGCAGCATGCTGGGGCGATCCGAGTTGGCCCAAGTCACGCCGGTTTCCGATCGCGCTGCGATCGAATCCGCGCTGGCCGATACTGCGGAAGCCATCGAGTATCTGCGCGCGGCGTCCCAGCCGCAGCCGGCCTCGCGCGGCGCGGCGATCCGGGTCCGCTTCGATGAAGTGGCCGATCCTGGACCTGCCGTCGCGCGGCTGCGCATCGAAGGCGCGACGCTCGAAGCGACGGAGATCTTCGAGCTCGGCCGCTTGCTCGACCTGGCGGCGGAGGCGCGGGGAATTTTGCTCGCCGCCCGCGATCGTTTTCCGCGCCTGGGCCGGCACGCCTCCGCTATCGTCGATCTGCACGAGCTGGTCAACGACCTGCGCGGGAAAATTCTTCCCGACGGCAGCGTCGCCGATCATGCCAGCGTCGCGCTGGCTCGGTTGCGCCGCGAAGTCGAGAAGCAGCGGCACCTGATTCAGCAATCGCTCGAACGTTTTCTGCGCGCGCATCACGAAGACGGCACGCTGCAGGAGGATTTCGTCACCATCCGCAACGATCGCTTCGTGGTCCCCGTGGTCACCGGCCGCGAGCGGCGCGTCGACGGCGTGATTCACGGCGCCAGCGGCAGCGGCCACACCCTGTTCGTCGAGCCGCTGGAAACCATCGACCTGAACAACGAGATGGTCCGGCTTCGCGAAGAGGAGCTGCGCGAAGTTCATCGCATCCTGCGTGAATTTACCGCTCGACTGCGAACGCACGCGGTGGAGATCGCCGCGACCGCTTCAGCGCTCGGCGAATTGGAACTTCTGTTTGCCAAAGCGGAGTTCGCCATCGATTTCGATTGCACGGTTCCGCGGCTCAGTCCGCCCGAAACGCGCGTGTTGATCTTGCGCGAGGCGCGCCATCCTCTGCTCGCAGACATTTTCCGCACGCAGCGGAAAGACGGTCGTGCCCGTGTCGCTTTCGCTCGATGAATCGACGCGCACGCTGTTAATCAGCGGTCCGAATACCGGCGGAAAGACGGTGGCGCTCAAAACCGTGGGATTGCTCGCGCTGATGACGCAAGCGGGACTTCCGGTGCCCGCGACCGAAGCCGAGTTTCCGCTGTTCGACGAAGTCCTGGCCGATATCGGCGATCATCAATCGATTCAGGAAAGCCTCAGCTCGTTTTCGGCTCACATGGTCGATGCTGCGGACCATGCTGGAGCGCGCGACGCCGGATTCTCTGGTGTTGGTCGACGAGCTGGGCCGCGCCACCGATCCTGAAGAAGGCGGCGCGCTGGGAGTCGCGGTGCTCGAAGCGTTCCGCCGTCACGGCGCATTTACTCTCGCCTCCACGCATCTGATGGCGATGAAGGTCTACGGCGCGTCCACTCCGGGCGTTCGCAACGGATCCATGGGATTCGACGAAGAAACGCTGGAGCCGACCTATGTTCTGCGGCTCGGCGCGCCCGGGGAAATCGGCGGGCCTCGATATCGCAAGCCGCCTTGGCTTCGATCCGGCGTTGATCGCAGAGGCGCGTTCTCGGATGACCACCACGGAGCGCGACGTTTCGCAATTCCTGGCCGAGCTTCACGCTCGCATCGATGCGCTGGAACAGGAGCGGCGCGATATTGCGGCCCGCGCGCAGGCGCTCGACGCAGCGCGAGCATTCGCTCGAACAGACCTGGGAGCGCCGCTACGCCGCCAAGATTCGCGAATTGGAGCAACAGGCGGCGTCGCTTGCGGCGCAGTTCGAGCAGCGCGCGCAGGAAACGCTCGGCGACCTGAGCCAGAAGGCCCGCGCGAAGGTCGCCAGGACCAAACGCGAATATCAGGAATCGGTGGAAACGATCGCGCCCGCGGCCATCCCCGCCCAGGACGCCACGCCTCGACTCAAACTCGAAGCCGGGCGCGCGCGTGCGACTCAAAGGGATTCGGCAGCCGGCGACGGTCCGCCGTCTGCTCGCGGGCGACCTGATCGAAGTGGACGCCGGCTTTCTCAAGATGCAGGTTTCCTCTGTCGGACGTCGAGGAAGTTCTTCCGCCGTCGGGCTCCGCGGCCCGTCCGTCGGTCAGCTTCCAGCAAGGGCCCAGCTTCGATGCTTCCTATCGCGAAATCAACGTGATCGGGCAGCGCGCGGAAGCCGCGGTGGAGCAGGTGGACAAGATGCTGGACAACGCGGCGCTGGCGCAAGTGGAACGCGTTCGCATCGTGCACGGCCACGGCATGGGGATTCTGAAAAAGGCCATCGCGGATCTGTTGAAACAGAATCCTCACGTCGAAAAGTTCTATTTCGCGGCACCGGAACAGGGCGGCTCCGGCGCGACCATCGTCGAGTTGAAGTAGCGCCTGTTAAAATTAAATTCCCCCATGGAAATGGATCAAAAGCCCGGCGTCGACTCCAGCATTGGATAAGGTCTACGAGCCACAGAAGTTCGAGCCGGTGTGGGCGAACTGGTGGGTGGATTCTCATCTGTTCAGCCCTGAGGCGCACCCGGGCGAGCCGTATTTCTCGCTGGTGATTCCTCCGCCGAACGTCACCGGGCGCGCTGCACATCGGCCACATGTTCGAGCATTCGATCATCGACGCGCAGGTGCGCTGGCAGCGGATGCTGCGGCGTCGAATACGCTGTGGCTGCCGGGCACCGATCACGCCGGCATCTCCACGCAGATCATGGTGGAGCGGCAACTGAAAGAGGAGGGTCTGACCAAGCACGACCTGGGCCGCGAGAAATTCGAAGCGCGCGTGTGGCAATGGAAGGAGCAGTACGGCGGCCGAATCCTCGAACAGATGAAGCGCGACGGCGTCAGCGTCGACTGGACGCGCCTTCGCTTCACGCTCGATCCAGGCTTGTCCCGCGCCGTTCGCGAAGCCTTCGTGCGCCTGTACGACAAGGGCCTCATTTATCGCGGCGAATACATGGTCAACTGGTGCCCGCGCTGCCAGACCGCGCTTTCCGATCTGGAAGCGATTCCCGAAGAAACCGACGGCAGCCTGTGGCACATCCGCTATCCGGTGAACGGGAGTTCGGTGAAGCTGGTGGTCGCGACCACGCGTCCGGAGACGATGCTCGGCGACACCGCGGTGGCGATCCATCCCAGCGATCCACGCGCGGACGAGCTCGCGCGGCAAGACCGCGCAACTTCCGCTGATGGACCGCGCGATTCCCATCGTTCTCGACACCATGGCCGATCCCGAGTTCGGCGCCGGAGCGGTGAAGATCACGCCCGCGCACGATCCGAACGACCTCGAAGCGGGCAAGCGCCACAATCTTCCCAGCATCAAGGTGATCGGCGAAGACGCGAAGATGACCGCCGCGGCGGGCCGCTTCGCCGGGCTCGATCGTTTCGAAGCTCGAAAGCAGGTGGTCGCCGAGCTCGAAAAACTGGGCCTGCTCGAAAAAATCGAGCCTTACAAGGTCAGCCTTCGAAAATGCCAGCGCTGCAAGACGATCGTCGAGCCGCTGGTTTCGACCCAATGGTGGGCGAAGATGAAGCCGCTGGCCGAGCCGGCGATCAAGGCCGTGGAAGACGGCCGCATCACGTTCGTCCCCGAGAACTGGTCAAAGACTTATTTCGAGTGGATGCGCAATATCCGCGACTGGTGCATTTCGCGCCAGCTCTGGTGGGGCCATCGCGTTCCGGCGTGGCACTGCGGCGCTTGCAAGGGCGTAACGGTCGCGCGCGAAACCCCGGCGGCGTGTTCGCATTGCGGGTCGCTGAACATCGAGCAGGATACGGATGTGCTCGATACCTGGTTCAGCTCCGGCCTGTGGCCGTTTTCGACGCTCGGCTGGCCGGACGATACCGTGGACCTGCGCGCGTTTTATCCGACCACGCTGCTGGTGACCGGCTTCGACATCATCTTTTTCTGGGCCGCGCGGATGATCATGCTCGGGATGGAGATGACGGGTCAGGTTCCGTTCAGCCAGGTCCACATCCATGGCCTGGTGCGCGACGCCGAGCGGCAGAAGATCTCGAAGACCAAGGGCAATGTGATCGATCCGCTGGTGATCAACGAGAAATACGGCACCGATGCTGTGCGATTCGCATTGCTGGTGAGCGCGGCTCCGGGTGCGGATATCGCGTTGAGCGAAGATCGCATCGATGCGCGAGCGCGCGTTCGCGAACAAGATCTGGAATGCGTCGCGGCTGCTATTCACCAAGTCGAAAGAAGGTGCGGGAGCTCCTGTATCGGTTTACGATCGCTGGATCGGAAGCCGCCTGAACGCCTGCGCGCTGATCGCGAACCGCGCGTTCGAGGAACATCGATATCACGAAGCGGCAAACGCTCTGTATCACTTCTGGTGGGACGAGTTCTGCGACTGGTATCTCGAATTCAAGAAATTCGAATCCGATTGGAGCTACGCGTACCTCGTTTACGAAAAAGCGCTGCGCTTGCTGCATCCCCTGATGCCGTTCATCACGGAAGAGTTGTGGCAACGACTCGAAAGACCCGGGAAATCCATCGCTCTCGAGTTGTACCCCAAGTGGAGCGATGACCGCAGACGATCCGACAGCCGAGCGCGACATTCGAGTGGTCCAAGCCCTTGTTACCGGCATTCGCGTTCGCCGCGCCGAGGTGGAAGGCGATAACAGGAAACGGTGGAACGCGCATATCACAGACGCCGCGCCTTGGTGGTACAACGAGTTGGTCCAGCTCCGGGCGGGGATCGAGCGGCTAGCAAACGTGACACTCAACATCGGCTCTCCGGGCTCGCCAACGGTCTCAGTTGCGTCGTCGACAGCTCAGTTCGGCGTCTTAGGTCCCGACCCGGATAATCCAGACGGGCCGGCGCGCAATTGGTGCACCGTGAAGCTGGACATTCCACCGAACCAGCTCGCGCCTGTGGACAAGGTCCGGCTTAACAAGGAGATTGAACAGCTCGAAAAGGTCATCGCGAATTCTAGGCGTCAGCTCGAAAATGAGGATGTCGTGCGCAAAATGCCGGGAAAAGTTGTCACGAGCATGCGCTCCAAGCTCGCCGAGTATGAAGCGCAGCTCGCCAAGAATCGCGCCGCGCTCGACGGAGCATGATCTTCGACGTAAATCATCCCGACGTCAAGCGCGCGATCGATAATGCGCTCGCCGAAGACCTCGGGACCGGCGATATCACCACCGATGCCTGCATCCCTCTGCGTCTGCCAGCGCAGGCGCAGTTTGTCGCGCGGCAGGACATGACGCTGGCCGGCGTCGAATTGCTCACGGTCTTGTTCGAGGCTCCGCTGTTGCGGTACAAGAGCGGAGACTGCGCTCGCGGCGGATGAGCCCTTCGCGCTGGTGCGCGGACCTGCGCGTCTTCTGCTGTCGCGCGAGCGCGTAGCCCTGAATTTTCTGCAACGGCTCTCCGGCATCGCGACGCTTGCGGCGAAATTCGTGGCCGCGGTGGAAGGAACTGGCGTCCGAATTCTCGACACGCGAAAAACTACGCCCGGACTGCGCGTGCTCGAAAAGATGGCCGCCGCGGCGGGCGGAGTCGTGAATCATCGCATGGGTCTTTACGACGCCGTGCTGATCAAGAACAATCACATTCGCCTCGCCGGGAGGCGTTCGTCCGGCCATCGAGCGAGCCCGCGCAGCCAACCAGCCGATCGAAATCGAAGTTCGCACGCGCGAAGAGATTCGAAGACGCGCTGGAACTGCGGTGCGGCGCGACTGCTGCTCGATAACATGACGCCGGAGCAGGCCGCCATCGAGATCGGGTTCATCGGTCATCGCGCGGAAACCGAAATTTCCGGCGGCGTGACGCTCGAAAATGTGCGCGCATACGCCGCGGCCGGTCCCGATTTCATTTCCTCCGGATCAATCACCCACTCGGCGGTCGCGGTCGATATAAACTGTGGCATCTATGCCGTTTGATCTGGCTTCCGTGCGCGCCCGGCTGCCGGATCGCCATATCGATTGGTTTGCGAGCGTGACTTCGACCATGACGCTCGCCGCGCGGCTGGCGCACGACGGATGTCTTTCCGGAACCATCGTGGGCGCGGACGGCCAGGTCGCTGGGATCGGGCGGCATGGACACACCTGGCACTCGGAAGCGGAAGCGGGATTGTATGTTTCGATCGTTCTCCGGCTGCCGATCGGTCCCATCGATCTTCCGGTTCTGATGCTGGCGCTTGGGCTCGCCACGCAGGAAGCGATCGCCGAAGCCACCGGGCTTGCGGCGGATCTGCGCTGGCCGAACGACGTGATGATTAACGGGCGCAAGTGCGCCGGGATTCTGGCGCAGCTTGAGGGCAGCGCCATCGTCGCCGGAATCGGCATCAACGTGAATCACACCATGTTTCCGCGTGAAATCGAGCCGCTGGCGACGTCGCTGAAGCTCGAAGGAAAGCGCGGCGTCTCGCGCGAGGATCTGCTGGTTTCCCTGGTCAACTCGATTGAAGCGTGCTGTAAGATCCTCACCGATGACGGCCCCGCCGCCATTTTGCGCATGTTCACACGCGCGTCGAGCTACGCGGAAGGCCGGCGCGTGCGCGTCGAAAAAGATGGCGCCATGATTGAAGGAGTCACTTGCGGCCTGGACCCTTCCGGCTTTCTGGTAATTCGCGAAGACGACGGCAAGGAAACCACCATTCTCGCCGGCGGTGTTCGTCCTGCATAGCGTGCACGTGGATGACCGAAAATTACTTCAACTACTTCACCGAAATCGAGGAGCATTTCCAGCGTGCGCGCGGCACCAGCCTGTTTCTGCTTTCGCCGCTCGATTGGGCGCTGATCGAGACCTGGAAGAATGCCGGCATTCCGCTCGAAGCGGTCCTGCGCGGAATCGACGCGGCGTTTGAAAAATGGCGCAGCCGGCCTCCACGCGCGCGCATTCAAATGGTGAACTCGCTGGCATATTGCACGCAGGCGATCGCCACGGAAGCGCAGGCGCTGGCCAACGCCACATCCGCGACAAACAAGGAAGCTGAAGCCGCCGTTCGCGGCCGACGATGTCCGCGAGTTTGTGGCTCGCAATGCGGCGGCGCTGAGAGCTGCCGGACACGAGGATCTGGCCGCATCGCTCGAAGCTATCGATTTGAATTCGTTATACGCCGATCTGGAGCAACTGGAGCAGCGCCTCACCGCGATCGAAGAGAAAATGATCGCGCGTCTCCGTGCGACGGCCACCGACGAAGCTCTGTTTGAAGCTCGCCAGGCACTCGATCGTGACCTGAAACCGTATCGCGGCAAAATGACCGCCGATCAACTCGCGATGCTCGAAAAGCAGTTTCTGGAGCGCCGCTTGCTCGAATCGGCGAAGCTGCCCAGGCTAAGTCTGTTCTATCTCTGATAACATTAGACCCCATGAAACTCGCTGCTTTGCTTGGATTTCTTCTCCTCGCGGGATGCGCGAAAAAGGAACCAACCGAGTGGGACAAGACCGACGTTATGATCCCCGCCCGCGACGGCGTCAAACTCCACACGCTGATCTTTCGCCCCCAAGAACGCAAATGGAAAATTGCCGTTCCTGATCGAACGTTCGCCCTATGGGTTCGATAACGGCAGAGCGGAACGAACTCTGGCCACGCGCTACAAGGAGCTGGCCGACGAAGGATTTATTTTCGTCTTGCAGGACATTCGCGGACGTTACCAATCTGAAGGCCAGTTTGTGATGCAGCGCCCGGTGCGCGACCGCTCGCAGCCCAATTCGATCGATGAAGGCATCGGACACCTACGATACGATCGACTGGCTGTTGAAGAACGTCCCCAATCACAACGGACGCGCAGGGTTGCTTGGGATCTCCTACGGCGGATGGCTCACGGCCATGGCGCTGATCGAGCCGCATCCCGCTTTGAAAGCCGCCAGCGAACAGGCTTCGCCCGCCGACATGTACCTCGGCGACGATTTTCATCACAACGGCGCATTCCGGCTGAGTTACGGATTCGAATACGTCGCGCGCATGGAAACCGGCAAGGTGCAGTACAAGTTTGATTTCGACAAGTACGACACGTTTGACTGGTACCTGACCCTCGGCCCGCTCTCTGAGATCGACAAACGCTATTTCCATGGCGAGAAGCCCACCTGGAACAATTTCGTCAATCATCCCAACTACGATTCGTTCTGGCAGCAGCAAGCCGTGCAACTGATCCTGAAGAAAACGTCAGTCCCGAATCTCAACGTCGCCGGCTGGTGGGACCAGGAAGATTACTGGGGTCCCATGAAGATCTACGAGACGCTGGAGAAGAATGACGCGGATCACAAAAACTACCTGGTGGTCGGACCGTGGCGGCATGGGGGATGGGGCGGCGATGGAAAGAATCTTGGTCCCATCGATTTCTCAGGCGATCAGTCGAAGTATTTTCGTGAAAAGATCGAAGCGCCGTGGTTCGCCTACTGGCTGAAGGACAAGGGCCAGCTGCATCAGCCCGAAGCGATGGCGTTCGAAACTGGCCGCAATACCTGGGAAAAATACGACGCCTGGCCGCCGCAGAAGGGAATCCAGAAGCGAAAGCTCTACACCTCCGCATCGGGCGCATTGACCTTCGAAGTTCCGCGCGAAAATTCCGACAACGCCTTCGACAGCTACATTTCCGACCCTGCGCATCCTGTGCCGTATCGCCATCGTCCGATTCCGCCGACCTATTCGTCCAACTCCGGCTGGACGCAGTGGCTGGTGGAGGATCAGCGCTTTGTCGACCTGCGCCCCGATGTTCTGAGCTGGAAGACCGCGCCATTGCAAGACGACCTGGTGATCGCCGGCGACGTGGTCGCGCACCTGTTCGCGTCGACCTCCGGTTCCGACAGCGATTGGATCGTGAAGCTGATCGACGTTTATCCGGAGAACGACGAAAAGCTGCCCGGCTATGAACTGATGATCGACAACGAAGTGTATCGCGCGCGCTTCCACAACAGCTTCGAGAAGCCGGAGCGCGCTGGAGCCGGGCAAGGTTTACGAATTTCCGGTCGATATTCACTCCGCCAATCATGCCTTCCGCCGCGGCCATCGCATCATGGTGCAGGTGCAGAGCACCTGGTTCCCGCTGATCGACCGGAATCCGCAGACCTTCGTCGACAATATTTACAAGGCCGCCGCGTCCGATTACCGCCGGCTACGCAGAAGATTTTCCGCTCCGCGAAATACCCGACTTACGTCGAACTTCCGGTTCAGTGACGATCCTCGCGCAGCTTGAAGAGCATGGCTTGCTGCTGAAAATCGACGCGAAGCTGCCCAATGTGTGTGCACTGGTTGCAGGCGAGCCGGTCCACGGATCGTGGTGGGCACATCGCCGATCGCACGAAATATTTCGCGCGCTCAGCGAGCTGGCGGAACATCCAGATGTGCTGGTCGCGAAGCTGATCTCACGCAAAGACACTTTCATTCATCGAGCACTGTGGCGCGCGGTTGTCGGCCATCGGAAGCGCGCGCCAGCCGTGGCAGATCAGTGCGCTCGATAAGGAATCGCGCTCCCTGTTGAGCAAGGTTGATGCCGGAGATGAAGTGCAAGCGACCGGCAAGTTCGCTCTTCGACTGGAGCAGGCGCTGTTGGTCCGCACCCGGCAAATCCATACAGAAGCGGGGGCGCACGCGAAAATGCTGTCGAGTTGGGAAAACTGGGCGAAGCGTGAGCACGTACGCAAAATGCCGACAGCCGAGGCTATGAAGACCTTAGAAAGACTGGTCGACCATCTGAATCGACGCTATGATGGCCGCGGCCGTTTGCCGTGGCCTCGAAAGAATGCGTCCCGAGGACCGCGAGGTTAGCTAATAAATTACGAATGAAAGCTACCTCGCGCCCTCCGGCGTCCAAGAGACGAGTTTTCGCAACGCACAGAGGTGACGTATCCGTACGCTGCGGTCTGACCAGTAGATACCTGACTCTCGCCAAACGTTTCAGCGGCCCGAGGACCCAAATCCGCCGGCGCCCCGCTCCGAAGTACTAAGGTCGCCCTCTTCCCACTGGATGGCCTCGTATCGCGCGACAATCAACTGGGCGATGCGGTCACCTTTTTCGACGACGTAATCCGCATGCCCCAGATTGAACATCACCACTCGAATTTCGCCCCGGTACCCGGGATCGATGGTGCCGAAATTCACCGTGACCGAATGCTTTAACGCCATTCCACTGCGCGGCCGGACCTGCGCTTCGTAACCGGGCGGCAGCTCGATCGCCAATCCCGTAGGAACCGCTTGTAGCGTTGCCGGGCGTGAGGACTGCGCGCTCCACCGCGTGCAAATCCAGCCCGGCGTCTTCCTCAGCGCCGTGAGCATAAACTGGCGGCGTCGCGTCGGCGTGAAGTTTCTTGATTCTGATTTTCATGATGCCGGAACCAGCTATCATAACCGTTTGAGCTCCCCAAAAACTCCTCGCGTTCTGGCTGTCTCTCCGATGCCGCCCGAAAAAAGCGCGTATGCGCTGGCGCGCTACAGCCGCTCGCCCGATTCGATTCGCGATTCCATCGAATGGGTGCGCACGCACGATTCGGCGAAATTTCTGGAGAGCTTTTACTTCCAGTACGGCCACGCGTCCATCGCCGATCTCGGCCACGTGATTCTGTGCTTCGAAGGTGTCTCCGAGCTCGCCGCTACCGAAATAGAAGACGAGCAGCTTTGGGACGGCCAGGCGCGCTCCTCGCGCTATCAGGATTTTTCGAAGTCCGGATTCATCACGCCGCCGGAGTTTCAGACGATGCATATGCCACTGCGGCCGCAGCGGCTGCTCGCCGGCTATCACGAGATTCACAAACGCATGAGCGAGCATCTCGCCGAACGCCTGCCGCGGCCGGAGGAGATGAAGCCCGACATGTACCAGCGCAACATCGCCGCCCGCGCCTTCGACGTCGCGCGATACGTGTTGTTCTTCGGCATTCCGACCGGAGTCGGTCAGGTGACCAGCATCCGCACGCTGGAACGGCAGATCCGGCGGCTGAAGGCGTCCGAATACGCCGAGGTTCGCGAGATCGGCGAAGAAATCGCCGCGGCGTGCGCGGCGCCCCCGGCCTGCGTATGGACGGAATCGTCAGCCGGCGAGCCGCTCGCGCCGACGCTCGCCCGCCATGTCGATCCCGATGAGCATGACGCGCAATCGCGGAAGGATCTCGAAACTGTGGGCCCGTCAGAATCTTTCCGCCTCGCCGGACAACTGCGTACGGAGACGGTTCCATTTACGTGACGGCCGATCGACACTCATGCCGATATCGCGGCGACGCTGCTGTACCCGGTGACCGATCGGCCCTATCACGAACTCTACGACATGGTCACCGGCTGGAGCGCCGCCCGCCGCAACGAAGTGATCGACGTCGCGTTGCGCTCCCGCACCAAGCGCGATGAACTGCTGCGCGGATTTCGCGGCGGGCTCTACGCGTTCGACATCGTGATGGACATCGGCGCTTACCGCGACCTGCATCGGCATCGCCGCTGCCATCAATTCCGGCAAGCCTACACGGGCCGTCTTGGCTACGACACGCCGGACGCGCTGGTCGAGGCGGGACTCGAAGGAATCGTACGACGCGCTGATGACGGAAACGTTCGCGGCGATGGCGGGCATGGACGGCCCGACGCGCATTACCTGATGCCCTTCGCCGCCCGCTCGCGATTTCTGTTCAAAATGGATTTCGCCGAAGCCGAATACATCTCCCGCGCTGCGCAGCGGCGTGAAAGGCCACTTCAGCTATCGCAAAGTCGCCTGGGAAATGAAACAGAAGATGGAACAGCTCGAGCCCGAACTGGGCCGCCTGATGGAAGCGACTCCTCCCTGGGTGGAAGATCCGTCTAACCAGGTGATCCGGCTCCGAATCAGCTCTTTTCTCCGCCAGCCGCTTAGCGAAACGCTCCACGTGGATCACGAATCGCTCATGCGTCCCGTCGGCGATCGCTTCCTTCTCATCGAACGCCTCCACTTTGAATCGCACCCGCCGATCGTCGACCGCGATCACTTCGCTCCTGGAACGTCACCTCCATACCCATCGGAGTCGCCGCCAGGTGCCGCACATTTACCTCGGTGCCGACCGAATCGTAGCCAGCGTCGAGCAGCGGCACGATCGAATCGCGCGAACGTCATTTCGAGCAGCATGATCATAAACGGCGTTCCCAGCACCCGCGCGCCCTCAAGTCCCAGAAAATTAATGGCGATATCGCTAGTGACCACGCGGCGATGTTCGCCCTTGGTTCCGATCGGGATGTTCATAGTCGAGAACTATGTTATCTTGAGAACTGTATGTCCATTCCGAACGTAAAACGGTATCGCATCACCAGCCCGGACGGAGCGATGACCGCCAGCCTGATGGCCGTGCTGCCCAAGAACGTCGACGTGAACACCTATCTTTCGGATGCCGCCCAGCGCTTTGACTGGAAGGCTTACCAGGAAGCGCAGCAGAAGCAGTTCAAGATCCGCGTCGGACAACAGAAGCAGAAGAAGGCCAAGTAATGCGATCTGCCGCGACCAGCTCTCTACGGCAGCCGCGCCCGCAAGGATGCGCAGGCTGCGGATTCCCTCTTGCGCGACGTCTCGCATCCGGATCCGTCGACAAGGTTTCAAGATACGGCACGCTGTCCTTGTCGCCCGAACGCGCCAGCACGATGCTCATCTGGATCTTTTCATCCTTGGTCGCGCGCGTCAGCATAGGATAGATCGCCGCCCGCACCGCCTGATCGCGCGCCAGCTCGGTCAGATACGCGGACGCCACATCCCGATACGACCGGATGTTCAGCGTGTTCACCAGATAGCGCAGCGGGCTGAACTCGCCGGTGTCCAGATTGCCCAGGTTCACCAGCGCGAAAGCGTCCGATAAGCGCGCGTTCATCTTATGCTCGTCGCGTGAACGCCTTGTCGAGCGCGGTCCGGTCGGCCGGATTCTTCAGCCGGCCCAAGCCCTCGGCGGCGGCGGCGCGCAGGGCGTCGTCCTTGTCGTTCAAGTCGCGCATGAAAGATGGCGTGGTCGGCCGGATCGCCGAGCATCGCCAGCGCGCTCTAAGGCCGCGCGGCGCACTTTGATGTTGCGGGCATGCGCCAGCGCGTCGCGCACCTCCGGCGCGGCGTCCTTGTTGCGAAGAATTCCGTTGGTTTCGAGCGCCGCGATCTGAATCTTGTCGTCCAGATCGCGCAGCAGGAACGAAATGCGCGGCGCAGCCGAAGGATCGCGGATCTTCTGGAGCGCGATCAGCGCCTCATACATCACCAGGTCGTCTTTCGAATGCAGCGCCTCAATCAGATCCGGAATCGCCGCGCGCCCGCGCAGGACGCCCACCGCCCGCGCCGCATTGGCGCGCGCTTCGATGCTCGCCCCGCCGCGCGCCAGCTTCCCCAGCGCCTCGATCACGTCCGGCCGCACCTGCATGAAAGCGTCGATCACCTGGTCGTTGGTGTCGGTGAACTTGCCTTTGATCGACGTTCCCACGCGCTGCAGCGTCCCGCTCATTCCGGTCTTGCTGTAACCGGGCAGATAAACGTTCACCAAGCCGTCGGTCGCGCGGATCTGGATCTCGGGATCGTTATCGCCGGTCGCGGCAACCAGCGGATCCAGCGTCTTCGGGCCGCCGATCTCCACCAGCGCCTTCACCGCCTCGATGCGGACGCTCAGGTCCGGATCTTTTACGTACGGCGCGATTCTCGGGATCGCGTCCGGCCCCTGCTTGGCCATCTCGCGGACGGTCTTGGCCCGCTGCTTGGTGTCCACCGTGGGACCCTGCGCCAGCGCAAACCCGCATGAAAAAGTGACGACTAAGAGTAGAGGTAGTGTTGTTTTCACCGTACAAACTCGAGTGTAACGCGGTGCGGAATCAGCCCGGCGTCGTACCCCAAATCGAGCAGCTTTTGCGCGGCCTTCGGCACCAGCTCCCCGCAATCCACGGTGTAATGGTTGACGTACATGCCCACGAATTTCTCCGCCAGCGCCGGCTCCATGTCGCGGGCAAACTGCAACGCGTATACAAGCGATTCTTCGCGATGATCGAGCGCGTACTGGATGCTCTCCCGCATCAGACGGCAGCATTCCGACGAAAGTTCCGGTCCCAGATCGCGGCGCAGCACGTTGGCCCCCAGCGGCAGCGGCAGCCCGTACGTATTCTTCCACCAGCGGCCCAGATCGACAATGTTGTGGAACCCGCTCTTCGAGTAAGTGAGCTGCGCCTCGTGAATCACCAGGCCCGCGTCCGCCCGATTCTCCCGCACCGCGTCCAGAATCTGGTCGAAGGGAACCTCTACCGGTTCGAAGTCCGGCTGCATCAGCCGCAGCGTCAGATAAGCCGTCGTCAGCTTGCCCGGGATCGCGATCCGCTTGCCTTTCAGCTCCTCCGGCGCCATTGGATGCGACGCGACCACCATGGGTCCGTAGCCGTCGCCGACGCTCGAGCCCGCTGCCATCAGTACGTACTTGTCCGCGACGAGCGGATAGGCGTGATAGGAGATCGCGGTCAGTTCGTACTCGCCTCGCCGGGCCTTCTGATTCAGCGTCTGAATATCTTCGAGGACATGGCGGAATTTCACCATCGAAGACCGGATCTTCTGCGTCGCCAGCGCATAGAACATGTAGGCGTCGTCGGAATCCGGACTGTGCGCGCAGACGATTTCAGAAAGAGTGGAAGGCATGCCTGAGGACGAAACAACCACAATAATAGCAGGTACGCCCGGTAGCGGGTCTACAAAGCTTCCAGTTCGGGTTTCGAGCGCCGCCAGCGCCAGTTCCAGCGTGTGGATCACCTGGCCCACCTCGGCCAGTTGTTGAGCGCGCCCCATGGATTCCAGTGTTTTCGCCGCTTCGACTGCCTTTCGCGCACCGAAGTTCGATACCGACCCCTTCAGCCCGTGTGCGGTCCGTTCCACATCCTTGGCGTCGCCCCGCGCGATTGCCGCCCGCAACTCGTCGAGCACTTTGGGATACTCTTCCAGGAACAGCTCGGCGATCTCTTTCAGCAATTCGACGTCGCCGCCGACGCGCGTTAAAGCCAATTCGCGATCGATGGCGGTCTTCCGGGGTTACACTCATCTCTAGCTCCGCAATTTGCCTTCTAAGCACATATCGACGGCGTGGGGCGTTTTATCATGATTAATTTGGAAACCGTCAACGTCAGCCTGGAAACCGCCTATCTGCTACATGAGCCGCCACATGTCGATTCTCGCACGCTCTTGGTGCTTACCATGCACGGGTTTGGATCGAGTCCCGAGGTGATGCTGCGCCTGACCATTCCCACCGTGGGCGAAAACTGCGTCGTCGCGAGCCTCCGCGGCCCGAATCAGCATTACCTTTCCGCCAGTCCGGCCAGCGACGAAGTCGGCTACAACTGGGGTACGCGGCGCCACCCGGAACTCAACATCCGCCTGCATCATGAAATCGTCCAGACGGTCGCGGCAACCCTGCGCGCCCGCTTCTCCATCGCGCCGAGCCGCACGGTTCTGATGGGCTTTTCCCAACCCGTGGGCCTGAACTACCGTTTCATCGGAACCTATCCTGGCGAGGCAGGCGGTGTCATCGGCCTGTGCGGCGGCGTTCCCAAGGATTGGGAGGACCCGAAATATCACCGCGTCGCAGCCCCGCTCCTGCACATTTCCCGCTCCGAGGACGAATATTTTCCCACGGATGTGGCCCGCGGGTTTCCCGACCGCCTGAAACATCACGCAGACGACGTCGAGTTTCACCTGCTGCCGGGCACCCACCGCTTCCCGTCGAAAGCGGGTCCGTTAATCCGATCGTGGATAGATCGAGCGTTCGGTTCCCGATAAGGGGTGTGTGATATTCTGACCAAAGAGGCCACCCTAGCTCAGTTGGTAGAGCGGCTGATTCGTAATCAGCAGGTCGCCGGTTCAACCCCGGCGGGTGGCTCCATCTAACCTCTTAACCCTCACTGAATTGCGGATACTTCCCGCCTTCCCCCGGATTTGGCGTTTTCGGGATTGTGCTCAATCTTGTGCCCACCCCGCACCTTCTCCGTTGGTAGGCCGCCGAGTCACAATCGAACTGGTGTGAGCGAAATGGCACTTGGGCGTGTAATAATGCTGAGTTAATTGTCTGACGGTTGGACCGCCCTGTTTGTAATTTATGAACTGTCCGAAGTGTGGGCTTATCAATCCCGGAACTGAGATACGGTGCGACTGCGGGTTTTCTTTAGGCGACTCCATGGCCGTTCGGATGGGCCTTTAGGATGATGGGCCAATAATGAGCGGAAATGACTCGCTGGCCAAGCGACTCTGCCAGGTCTCGCCATACGCCGTCCGCATCGAGCCGCTCATCGGCCTGATTCCGGAGATCATGGAGCGGAACGACCAACTCCGCCCTTTATGGACGGCGTGGCGGCAAAATGCGACGCCTGACATGACGCCGCGGCAATATTTCGCCCGGGGCCAATTGAAGGTGCTTTGCGATTTTGTGGAGTACCTGTATTTTGCCAGCGATGCTTTTGCACGCTCGGCCCGGAGACGCTGGTGACGCTTCGCGCGAAGTTCTGCGTGATCGGTACCGGCGCCGGCGGGGGCATCCTCGCCTACCGTCTGGCGAAGGCGGGTGCCGATGTGCTGGTCATCAACTCAGGCGGTATTCCAGCGCAATCCGAATTTCAAAACGGGCTGGGCCCTGAACAAAAGGGCGATTTTGAAATAGGCCCTCATACCACTTTCCCGGTCAAACCGGAAATGTATTTCGTTCATCCGCTCCTCGCGGACGCCCCTAGCCGGAGCTCCATGGAATGTCCACGGGAGGGCGGGTTCCGTCACTACCAAATTCACCACGTCAACGGCTTGCAGAACCTCTGGAATGGGATCTGCCTGAGGTATTCGGAAGACGATTTTGCAAACCGCCACTCCTACAATGAGGACTGCCGGTGGCCGATTTCTCTGGGCGATGTTGCCGATCACTATTCTGAGGTCGAGCGGCTCGCATTGGTGGTTGGTGAGCGCAACGGTTTGCGTCAATTTCCGGACGGATCCTTCCTCGCGCCCCGCAGCGCCAGACAAATTGACCGCCTTTTCATCGACAGCAACGCCGGCTCGCTCGGCCCGGATCTTTTCTTTTTGAAGAACAGGAAAGCCGTCGACTTGCGGCCGGATTCTGCGCAACAGTGCGTGGCCTGCGGCAATTGCGGGCGCGGGTGCCGTTCCGGCAGCGTCTATAAATTCTCCACGCATCTCCTGCCGGAGATAAGAACGCTGCGGAACTTTCGGCTGCTCGAACATACCAGAGCCATCAAACTTACGGCCGTCGACGGTGACAATGCGGAAGGGTTCTCGATCTCCCATGTCGTGGCCATCGATGAACGCACCAAGCGGATCGTCGAGATTGAAGCGGACGTGGTCATCGTCTGTGCAGGCGCAATCGAATCGCCGCGGCTGCTGCTGAATTCGTTCGCCGACGACCGGAGCAAAGCTGAGCAGGTCGGCGAGTTTTTGCAGGATAGCCCGCGTGCGGTCGTCGGCACCAGTCTCTTTCGATTGTGGTTCAAGCCGGCGAACGAAGACCGCGGTTATGGCGATCACATATTGCTGGGTGGTCAGATCAAGGATTCCAAAGGGAAACGCTTTCCGTTCGTGGCCCAATTCTGGTCGGATTTCTTGAAAGTTCCCTATTATCTGGCCGAAATGCCCCGGTTGCCCCGATTCTTATTGGAAACCATTTCCCGGCAAGTCTTTAAGAGCGCGGTGACGTTGGTGTTGTACAGCCCGGCCGTTCCGCAGCGAAAGAACAAGGTCGTTTTGGCCGATGGGGTAGATCATTTCGGACAACGTCAGGTGCGTATTGATTACGAAGCGTCAGAGATCGAGGCCGACCACGGCCGGCGGCTCGCCGCGCTCGGCCGCCGAATGCTAAGGAAAGCCAGCGGTTACATCGTGGATGGCGTCGGGTCTCCTCCGGGCTCAGGCATTCATTACGTGGGCACCTGCCGAATGGCCGCTGACCCGAAAAGCGGCGTGGTCGACAAGGACCTGAAATATTTCAAAAGTAAGAACCTTTATGTCTGTGACGGTAGCGTGATACCGGCTCTCGGCGAGAAGCACCCCACGCTTACGATCATGGCGCTCGCCCATCGCCTGGCGGAGCGGTTGATCAAGACTTACATCTAACGCAGCGACATGAAATCCGAAATGTCAAGAATAGTTCTCGGCACCGATTGGATGATCGCCGTGCCGAATCTTGCGTCTTGGAATATCGCTCCGACAAAGCGCGCGGATGCCATCCTGAACGGCGCCGTTGAGATGGGCATCAACTCCTTCGATACGGCCAGGATGTACTGGAGCGAAGGGGTTGTCGGGCGCTTCGTCAGGAAACATCCGTTGGGTCGCGGCGCTTTTCGGATCATCTCGAAGGGCGGACACCCGGGCCCGCTGACGCGAAAAAAGCTATTGCGCCAACTGGACGATTCGTTACGAGCCCTTGGCACCGATTACATCGACGTCCATCTATTGCACTATGATGATCCGAAAGTTCCTGCGCAGGCGATTGCCGAATGGAGCGTTGAACTCTTGAGGTCCGAGAAGGTCCACAATATCGGATATTCCAACGTATCGCTTGCCAGGCTCAGGGAGTTTCGCGCCTACTTGCAGGAGGCAAACGTCGTGCCGTGGGTGAGCAACGAATTTAACGCTCTCCCCGCCAAAGATGAGGAGCGGTGGAAGGGTGCGCAGAACATTTCCCGCGACCGGACATATGTGGACTATCTTCGGGAAAACGCTCTTCCTTTCCTTGCCTACTCACCGCTGGGGCGCGGCGACCTAAAGGGATGTATTGACCGCCGCTCGGTTGAACGCAAGCCGGAGGACGAGCGAAGGATACGTCAGCTCATATCTCTGGGCCAGAAGTATAGCGTTCCGCCGGCGGTTATCGCGCTCAATTACATATTGCAAACTGCGCCGAATTTTCACGCGGTCGTGGGGACGTCAAAACTCGATCACCTGAATGAAGACATGCGCGCCTTGACATTCCAAATGAGCGAGGGCGACCGGGACGGCTTGGCTTTCCCTTCATGCTCTTGCTGAAGCGGCGAAGGACCGGCAATCGGTTACTTCGGCAAAATCCTAATTTCCTCCGCAGGCCTCGGGACCTTGATCAGATTAACTCTTTCCCAAAAAAACGAGAGTGACTCCGAAGGCAACCATCAGAATTCCGAGCCAGCGGCCCCGCGTGACCTGCTCCCGCAAAAAAAGTGTGCTGCCCAGTGCGCCGAATACGTAGCTGAGCGCCGTAACCGGAACCACAAAACTCACATTGTAGACGGACAGAGCGCCCAGCAATGCGAAAAACGCCGTTGCCATCATGCCGATCCCTAGCCACATCCATGGAGTTCGCAAGGCTGCGAAAATGGTTTTCAAAATTGCACTCGGATGAAGGTGGAACGGCTCTCCCGCCTCTTTCATAGCTCGGGAGACGCACAACTCGCCTCCAGTTCCCGCCAGTACGATCAACGCCAGCAGAGCGTAATGCGGCAATTAAAAGTGCTCCGTCGTTTGAGGCTTGGTACGACTAACAATGAAAACGCCCATTGAGATCACTGTGATCCCGGCGCAGCGCAACCAAGAGACATATTCGCCGAGCATCACGTGTCCCAACAGAGCTACTACACCGTACGCAAACGATGAGACGGGCTGCACGTAGCTGTAATCAGCTAGCGAAAGGGCCAGCATGTAGGCCACGATAAAAATCATCAGCGAGGCGATCCCCAGCCAGATCGATCCTGTTCCGAAGATCTTGATCCCTGTTGCAATCAGCTTTGGCGGCGGCCAGACCCACAGACTGCCGACTTGCTTCATGCCCTTGCCTAGCAGGACGTTGCCGAGCGGACCCGCAAACATCATGATGGCTATCAAAAACAAGATGAGAGGTTTTCGCGACACACCATCCTTTGATCGCTTCATTGCTTTTATTCTATAGAAAGACGAGCTTCTTCAGCTGAAAATCTGCTCGCCGCGAGCGTGCGCGCGGGCTTCCCCTCCCCTATCGTGCTCCGCTTTTTGCGGATCACCTGGTGTTTCTCGAATGGCTCCAGCGGCAGGCAGTGCTGGTCGGCCACGATTTTCGCAGCCGCTCACTGACAAATAGACGAAGCCCTTATCATCCACGCGCAAGACCTCGGCTATCACGAGGGCGATCGGGACGGCTTGGCTTTGCCTTCATGCTCTTGCTGAAGCGGCGAAAGACGGGAAACCGGTCCTTCGCCAAAATGGCAACGGCAGTAGCATCACCAAAAGGATCAACCGCGCTGATGCGCTGAGGCAAGACCTAGGCAGCCTCAATGGTCGTCTTTGGCACCGTCGAGGGTTCTTTGCTAGCGCGCGGGCCGCGCGCACTTAACTAAGTTACGCAAGTTGAAGAAGATGGAGCCACCCGCCGCGTATTAAAGTAAAGTGATCAGTTTCGTCGCCCGCCGCCGAGCAGACGCAGCAAGATATTCAGTGTCGCAACGAATACGTTGAAAACTCCGGCGAACAGCATCAGCGCGCCTGGAATCGGGCTGTCCGCGTCGGGCGTCCCGAGCACTGAGCTCGTCGAGTACACCAGCACGAACACACCAAAAGCACCCACCGCGAAACTGATCAGGATTCCCAGCAGCCCGATGTGCAGAAACCCATTCAGGACCATCACGCCGATCAGAGCGAAGAATAACCCGGTCATCAATCCCTTCGGAGCCGAGAACGTTCTTCCGCTCGTCATGACGTAGGCCGTCACACCTAGAAATACGAATCCTGTGATCATCAGGGCGGCCAGAATCAGAACTGGAGCAACCGTGCTGGCGATCCACAGCAGCGGCGAGATCGCGACGCCGGACAGGAATCCGTCGAACACCAGTGCGCCGACGCCCAGCACCGGATTGTGCCGTACCGCGATGGCGATTCGCGGCACCACGTTGAGCAGCACCAGCGCGAGAATCCATCCGGTCCAGTTCGAAAACAGACGGACCATCGTCTCCGAGGTCGCGCCAATGTAGCCGCCGGCGAGAGCGCTCGCGACACTCAGACCGAACAGCACGTAAGTCTGCTTGATGACCGCCGACCGCTCTCCAGTCAGCGTCATCGTCCCGGTCAGCTTGTCGAAACCGGATAAACTGGGCCTGTACTCGGTCATAACACCTCGCTCATAACCCTAGGATAGCCCCCTTGTAGGTTTGGCAGGCTAAGTGCCACTTTATTCCGTATGAAGGAAAGCTTTACCTCCTACCCCAATTTGTGCTCTGAACTCGTATCCATCGCCCGCCGCCATGCTGAAGAGATCATAGGCAACCTCGAAGCAATCGGAGAATGGACCGCCCTGATCCTGACTGAGGTCCCCCTCGGGCGCGGTGTCGAAATTCGGATCAAGACCGATAAGGGTAATGTTCTCAACGGCATCGTGGAATCCTGCCGCCTGGATGAACTGCTCGGCTGGTCCAATCAAGTGCACCTCATGCCGGCGTCGCGATGGTCGGCGCGAAGATTCGAACCGGAGCATCTTCTCTCGCTCGGCGCCCCTTCTGCGATGGAAACGCAAAAGTCTGCCTAAGGTCTTAACCTTAGAAAACGCTCTAGTTACTGAGAATTTTCTACGTGCAAACTTTGCGGGTATCAGGTACGGAATCACTTAGTACTCAGCCCTGAACGCGCATTTAACGCCTAGGAGTGGTCCGTAGTTTGCTCCATTTCTGGTGATGTTCGGCCGGTAGCCGCAGGCCGATGAGTGTTTCGGCAAAAAAAGACGGTTGGCGCGAAGCGCGAATACGCCGCACCCGGCCCCGGTTTATTGCGCCTTGAATACCGATGAAAAAGCCCGGAAGCGCGACCGATCCGCTCTGGTACAAAGACGCGGTGATCTACGAACTGCACGTGCGCGCCTTCTTCGACAGCAACAATGACGGGATCGGCGATTTTCCGGGCCTGATCCAGAAGCTCGACTATCTTCAGGATCTGGGCGTCACGTGCCTGTGGCTGCTGCCCTTCTTTCCGTCCCCGCTCAAAGACGACGGCTACGACATCTCCGACTACGTCAACGTCCATCCGATGTACGGAACCATGGAGGACTTTCAGGCCTTCCTCGAGCGCCGCGCACGAACGGGGACTGCAGGTGATGATCGAGCTGGTGATGAATCACACCTCCGACCAGCATCCCTGGTTTCAGCGCGCCCGCCAGGCGCCCAAGGGATCGCCGGAACGCGACTACTACGTCTGGAGCGATACCGATCAGAAATATAGCGACGCGCGAATCATCTTCACGGACACGGAAAAGTCGAACTGGACGTGGGATCCCGTGGCCCAGGCGTATTTCTGGCACCGCTTCTTTTCGCACCAGCCGGACCTGAATTACGACAACCCCAAAGTCGTCGAGGAAATGCTCAACGTGATGCGCTACTGGCTGGACCTGGGCGTGGACGCGCTGCGAGTGGATGCCATTCCATACCTGGTGGAGCGCGAAGGGACCAACTGCGAGAACCTTCCCGAGACTCACGTGCTGATCAAGAAGCTGCGGCAGGAAATCGACGCCGAGCTACGCGAACCGCATGATTCTGGCGGAAGCGAACCAGTGGCCCACCGACGTGCGCCCCTATTTCGGCGACGGCGACGAATGCCACATGGCGTTTCACTTTCCGCTGATGCCGCGCATCTATATGGCGCTCCGCCAGGAAGACCGCCTGCCCATCACCGACATCATGGCGCAGACGCCGGAGATCCCGGAAACGTGCCAGTGGGCGCTGTTCCTGCGAAACCACGACGAGCTGACGCTCGAGATGGTCACCAACGACGAGCGCGACTACATGTATCTGGCCTACAGCGCCGACTCGCGCATGCGCATCAATCTGGGCATCCGGCGTCGCCTGGCGACCTTGATGGACAACAACCGGCGCCGCATCGAGCTGCTGAACAGCCTGCTTTTCTCATTTCCCGGAACGCCGGTCCTCTACTATGGCGACGAAATCGGCATGGGCGACAACATCTACCTCGGCGATCGCAACGGCGTGCGAACGCCCATGCAATGGAATGCGGATCGCAACGCCGGCTTCTCGCGGGCCACGCCCGCCAAGCTGTACAGCCCCGTGATCATGGACCCGATCTTCGGTTACGAAGCCGTAAATGTGGAGGCGCAACAGGGCGATCCATCGTCGCTGCTGAGCTGGATGCGCAACATGATCGCGTTGCGCAAAGCTGTTTCGCGTATTTGGCCGCGGCACGCTCGAATTCCTGAATCCGTCGAATCGCAAAGTGCTGGCGTATCTGCGGCGCGACGACGAACAGCAGGTGCTGTGCGTCGCCAACCTTTCGCGATTTGCGCAGCCCGTGGACCTGGAGTTGCCGGAACTGGAAGGCGCGACCCCGGTGGAGATGCTGGGCTATGTGGACTTCCCGCCGATCGGCAAGCAGCCGTACCGCCTCACGCTCGGGCCGTACGGTTTCTTCTGGCTGGAGTTGCACGGTCGAATCCGAAGCAGATCGACGCCGGCAGCGAGCCAGCTGGACTTCGTCGCCGATCTGTCGCCGATACCTGGGAACGCTTGCTGGAAGGGGCCGGACGATACCGGCTGGAATCGATGCTGCTTCCGGAGTACCTGCCGAAACAGCGCTGGTTCGGCGGCAAAGCCCGGCGCATCCGCGCCACCAGAATCGCCGACTGGATGGCTTTGCCCGGATTCAGACGGCCGTGCTGGTCGCTGGTGGAAGTCCAGTACGAAAAAGGCGAGCCGGATACGTACTTTCTCCCGCTCGGGCTGGCCTTTGGCAAGGATGCGGATCGCAGTTGCGCGAGACGTTTCCGAACGCCATCGTTTCTCCCGCCATTTCTCCAGGCGGACGGCTGGGTTCCTGCATGACGCCATCTACGACGATTGCGCCTGCGCGGCATTCCTCTCGTTCATCGAGCACGCCAAGACAAGCGCACGGCGCGAAATGGATTGATCCGAGGCGCACCCGGGCACGGAGTTTCGCAACTCTCCGCGGTCCCTCGGAAACGTCCCTGGCCGTGCGGCGTGGCTCGGCGGAACAGAGCAATACCTCCGCTGTTCTATGGCGATCGGCTCATCCTGAAACTGTTTCGCCGCCAGCAGCCCGGGCCGAATCCGGATTGCGAAATTGGAAGATACCTGACGGAGAAGGCGCATTTCGACGGCGTTCCGCCCTTTGCCGGCGCCATCGAGTACGTGCCGGCGGACGGAGAGCCGGCGACGTTGGCCATGCTTCAGGGCTTCGTGGCCAAACCAGGGCGACGGCTGGACCCTGACTCTCGAAGAACTGGCGCGCTACTACGAGAACTGCGCCACGGTTCCGTTTCCCGGAAGGCGGAGCGCGGCGCCGCGGATCTGATGGATCTCGCGGAACAGGAACCGTCGCAGCTGGCGCGGGACCATGTCGGCATCGCGCTCGACTCAGCCGCCAGGCTCGGCAAGCGCACGGCGCAGTTGCACCTGGCGCTGGCTTCCCCAGCCGACGATCCCGCCTTCACGCCCGAAACCGTCGCCGCCGCCGATGTGCAGAGCCTGCTCGCCGGGTCTTCGCAAGGAGGCGGCTCGCGTCCTCGACCTCTTGAAAGACAGCGTCGCCGGGCTTGCCGGACGAGTTCATCGACCTGGCCGGTCTCGTGCTGGGCCGGCGCAGACAGATTCTCGACAGCTTTCAGTCTTGCGGCTGCGAAGACGGCACGCTCGGCCAACGCATTCGGATTCACGGCGATTATCATCTCGGCCAGGTGCTGCAGGTCAAAACAGACTATGTCATCCTCGACTTCGAAGGCGAGCCGGCGCGTCCCATCGCCGAGCGGCGCGCCAAGCTTTCGCCGCTGAAAGACGTGGCCGGCATGCTTCGGTCCTTGGGTTATGCGGCGTATCAGCGGCCTGATCGCCTATACGGCGCGCCGGCCCGAGGATTGGGAGAGTCTGGAACCCTGGGCGCGGCTGTGGGAGCGGTCCATGGGCGCGGAGTTTCTGCGCGCCTATCGCAGCTACCGCTCAGGGCGCCCCATTCTTGCCCTGCGTCCGAGGAGAACTTTCGAAAACTGCTCGCCATTTTTTTGCTGGACAAAGCGCTGTATGAGCTCTCGTACGAACTGAATAATCGCCCCGCTTGGGTGCGCATCCCATTGATGGGTATCTTGTCGCTTCCGTTGGAAGCCGGAGGACGTGAGTGGAACTGGATGCCATCTCGCAGCCGGAACTAGAACAGCATCGAACGAATCGGCGGCGCCGACCTGGTGGTCGGCATTCTCGATCCGGAGCATGCGGAGGAAGCAACGGACGGCAACGCCGTGCTGCCGATGACGCGCGAAGCTCTTGCGGAATTGTCCAAGGTTGCGCGCGCGGTGGTGGTCTGCAATAACGGCCCACGGCCGGCTTCGCCGATCCGAAGCCACCGGAGGACGACCAGTCTCTGGCCGTCTTTTCCTGCACGTCTGCGCGCCTCCCGGCCCCGCCGAGATCACCGCAACAAAGCAGTCTCCAACGCATATCGAAGCGTTTTCGCCGTCGGCGGGAAACTGGGAGTTCGCGCGTGCGCGTGATCGCCTCCCGCTCCCAGTCCGCAACTCATCAATGGATTTACCGCTGGTCCAGCCGGTGCTGGAGCTGGGGTTCGATCTGGTGGCGCCGCGCTACACCCGCCACAAGATGGAAGGCCTCCTCAACCGGAGCATCCTTTCTCCGCTGCACCGCGCTCTTTACGGCGAGCAGCTTCAAAATCCGATGGGACCCGATTTCGGACTCTCCGGAAAGCTGCTGCAGCGGGTCCTGGGCAGGATCCAGCTCCGGCGAGAGGAAGCAATCCGCTGGCGTCGATTGCATCCACCGCCGCGTGCGGCGGCTTTCCAGATCTGCGAATCGCATCTGGGCGCGCGCACGCAGCGCATCCACCGACTGGACGAATCTGAGTTCCCTGCTGGCGGAAGTTCTGGGACCTGTCTTTCTCGAAATGGAAAGGCAAGCGGCCTTCTGGCAGAGCATTCGGGGCTCCAAGCCACTGCCGGGATTCGGCTCCTCCGGAGCCCTTGTCCGAAGACGGCCAAACCGTCGACGTACGCCGCCATGATCGAATCGTTTCAATTGGGAGCTCAAAACCTCTCAGGATGTCTGGGGCCTGGTTCTGCCTCCCACCACCTTGCTGGAATTGAGAAAGTTGTCGCGGCTGCCCGCGGATCAGTTCCGCATGCCCGACGATCTGTGGGTGCGCATCGTTTACGATTTCGCGCTCGGACACCGCCTTCGGACCATCAGCCGCGATCATCTGCTCCGATCGATTACGCCGCTCTATCTGGGATGGATCGCTTCCTATGCGCTCGAAATGGCAAACCGCCGGGCCTGCGGAAGTCGAGGCGCGGATCGAACGCTTGGCCAGGGCATATGAGGCCAACAAATCCTATCTGGTTTCCCGTTGGCGGTGGCCCGACCGCTTTAACCCGTAACCGCTTGACCGAGGAGGATGAATATGTGGGATCAAGTTGGACAAGCGCTCAGTCATTCGATGACCAGAATGTTAAGCCAGCTGGCCAGCCTGTTGCCCGGCATCGTGGCGCTGATGGCGGCGCTATTGGTTGCGGCACTGGTCGCGTGGGCTCTGGCGGCCATTCTGCGCCGGTCGCTCGCCGGCATCGATTTCGATCGGCGGGTGGCTCAATGCGGGCTTTCCGGCTTGGCGGAGTGGTCGCCGTCAAAAGCCCCACGCTCCTGGTGACCCGCGCGATCGCGTGGACGGTCATGCTCATCGGGTTCCTGGTCGGCATTTCGGCTTTCGACGTGGACGCTGACCTCCCAATTGGTCGCGCGCCTGTTCGACTATCTGCCGAACGTGCTGGCGGCGGTGGTGGTGCTGGTCGCCGGCAGCATCGATCGCCCGATTCCTCGCGCGCAGCGTCCTGATCGGCGCCGTCAATATGAACCTGCAATATGCGCGCCTTGCTGAGCGTCGGCGTGAAATGGCTGGTGACGGTTCTCGCCGTGACCATCGCCATCGAGCATCTCGGCATCGGAGGCGGCATCATTCGCCTGGCATTCGGGATTCTGTTTGGCGGAATTGTCCTGGCGCTGGCGCTGGCGGTCGGCCTCGGCTCCAAGGAACTCGTCAGCCGGTCTCTCGACCGCGAGGCGAGCAAGGCATCCAGCCAGAACATGCAGGAGCCGGTCGGCCATTTGTAGCCAGAGCGAAGTGCCCGCGGTAAAATGTCGCGTTGCACAATATCAGACGCCATTTACTGGCGCCGCCATCGAATCGCTCCGGCGATGCTGTTGCTCCGCAGGGCCTGAAAGCATCCGGCCGCGCCGCGGGGACATCACCAGATTTGGGCGCGCGACAGCATGATCGCTTCGCCTGGGCGCTCGATTTGCGCAGGATCAACCAGATTCAAGACGCGCTTCGGCAGAGCCTCATCCTGCTTCGAGATCACCGCGCACCGGGCGGAGCGATTCCGAACAATGTCGATTGCGCGACGTCTGCATCCCAATTTCCGCGCCTACGCCGACGGCGGATTGTGGTGGGTCATCGGCAGCGCATTATTGAAGCCCGATCCCGAAGTGGTGCGAGAAGTTCTTCGCTGGTATGAATACCAGGATGTGGATCAAAGCGGTTTGCTCAGCATGCAGGAAAGCTCGGACTGGCAGGACCTGTTCTGCACGCGCGGCAAAGGCCTGTACCTCAATTGCCTCTATGTGCTCGCGCTGCGCTACCGCCGCGAAACTCTTTGACGGTGACGAAGCCGAACGCCTGCGGGCGCGCGCGGATTCGGTCTCGGACTCGGATCAATCAGTATTTCTGGTACGCCGGCGATGGCGACCTTCTGCGTCACTATTTCGCTGACCTTCAGCACCGAAGGCAATCCGTTGCAGGATTCCTTGGGACGCCCGCGATGGATGCCCAAGAAACTGCTACTTGGCCGGCGAGCGCTACTACTTGCCCTATCTCGGATTTCGCAGCGTGGGCGAGTGGTTCGACTCGTTCGGCAACCTGCTCGCGATTCTTGCCGGAGTCGCCGACGAGCAGCAAAGCTGCCATCATCCTGGACTTCATTGACGGGCACGCGCTGAACAGCATGGCCTCTTCGCAGCCTTACGCCGGTGATTCGGCCCGGCGATCCTGACTGGCGCGATTACTACGGCGACTCTGAACGCTCCGCACCAGTATCACAACGGCGGCGTGTGGCCGTTCCTCGGCGGATTCTACGTCGCCGCGCTGGTAAAGACCGGCCGCATCGACGCCGCTGCGCAAATGCTGGAGAAACTCGCATTACTCAATCATCTCGGACAGTTCAATGAGTGGCACCACGGCGAAACCGGATCGCCGATGGGCGCCGAGGACCAGGCTTGGTCGGCAGGAATGTATCTGTTCGCCTCCGAGTGCGTCCGCCGCGGCCAAGTCGCCCTACCGTGAAAGGAAAACTACGATGACGATCATCAGTGTCTCGGAAGGAAATCTAATTGTCGAGGTGGAGGGTTGGGATAAGCTCTGGTCGCTGCGGAGCCGCCTGGCGATCCCGATTCACCACGTGGTCCGCGTCTATGCCGACCCGAAGATCGCGGAACCATGGTGGAAGGGTCTGCGTGTTGCCGGAACTTATTTGCCCGGAGTCATCGCGGCGGGCACGTTTTATCATCATGGAAATTGGGTCTTTTGGGACGTCCACAAACCCGAAAATGCCGTGGTGATCGACCTTCGGGACGAGCGCTACGAGAAGCTGATCGTCGAAGTCGGCGATCCAGCAGAGACGGTGGCTCGCCTCAAAACCACATTGCCGGCCTAATGAAAATGCCAGTATCCTGGCCCGACCCGAAAATTGTGGTTCCAACTCACGGGTGTCACCCAGAACAAACACGTCGATAGCACGAACTGAATCAGTCCCAGCGCGGTGACGCTGGGGCACTCTTCGAACAGAAATGCCGATAACGCGCCCCAAAACACCGTCGCTGGCATCAGGACTGGATTGGGCAGATGGACAACTCCAAACAACGACCCCGCGAGAAGCCAGCTTTTCCAAGACGCGCCCATTGCGCTGCGAATCCGCTTCGCGACCATGTTTTGAAATAGGAGTTGTTGCATCACGCACCAGATGCAGTACAGCATCGCGTGATACCCGCCGGTCCAGTCAGGCACTCGACCCCAGCCCCAGCCCGCGACCACCACGACCGGAGCCGCCCACGCGACCCTCCAAATTCGCAACGCCGGGAGAAACGACGTCCCCGCTAATCCTAAGGACTTGATCGACTCCGAATGTTCGCGAAACGAAACTGCCACGGCCAGCAGCGGAATCGCCACCCATCCCCATCCGATGACGGGCAACAGCCATGTGAACGCCGCCACGCCGGCTGAAAAAACCAGAGCCTCCGTCATCGGCCTCATACGCGCGCCGCCGTGAACGCTACTGTGAACCACGTTCGCCACAGCCTATCCACCAAGGCGTGCGTCGCCGCCGACGCCATCAGGCTCCGATGCGACCGATACGCCGAGCCGTAAAACCATCCCGCGATTGTGGCAAGTGCCACATAGCGCCAATTCGGAAACGGGGCATGAAGAATGTGACTGAGTCCAAACAAGACCGACGTAATCCCTTGAGCGGCGTAACGCGACGCCAGCGATCCTTCCAAAAGATTCTGAATCAGCCCGCGAAAGAACAACTCCTCCGTGACTGCCACAAACAGAAAAATGGTCGCGTAGTCGAAAACCAACCCTTGCAATCCTCGCCAATGTGGATTCCACGAGATGAAACGAATTGCTAGGCCGAGCGGCGCCGCCAGGATCGCGAAACCCGCAAAATTAACCGCCGCGTCGCGAGCGACGATTCGTGAAAAGCCAAATTCGTATCCGGATCCTTCCAGGCCTCGCAGGATTAAGAAGCTCCATGATCCGACTCCCACCAGAAACACCCGCGCCATGAAATCCAGATTCACAGGCTTATTCCAGATCCCCGCGAGCCGCCCGGCAAGAACCGGCAGCATCAGCCACAGCAGCACCACCACATCCTGCCAGTTCATTCCCTTCGGGTTGCGCACCGGCGCGATGGCGAACAAGCCGAACGGCACGGCGGCGAGCCCGAAAAGCTTCGCGAATGCAGGCCACCGGAAATCCCGCGTGCCTGCGCAATAAACCAGGTAGGGCAGGATAAAGAGAATCAAGCACAGCGCGACCCCATTTGCGCCGCGCAGTCGAGCCTTAAGCCACGCGCGAGGAGCCGCAAATCCAGGCGCCAGATAATAAGCAAACAGCAACAACAAGCATCCGTAAATCGCCACCGCTTCGCTCGCGCCCATGGGATAGCGCCGAAGCTGAATCGCGGCAAACCAACCGAACAACATCGCCAAAGCGAAATACGCCGCACCGAAACGAAACCAATCTCTTTTCATCGCAGCTACGAAAAACCTCGCCTTCCCATTATTGACGAGGAATCGCAAACGAGGCTCCACTAGAGTCGGATACGATAGAAAACTTGAGTGTTAAATCCAGCGCAACCGCGGGAACAATGGCGTTCATCAGCGTCTTCGTAAACCACGCCCAAGCCCAGGATCCCTTCGAGATTCACGTTTACGATTACGAAACCCTGAAGCCCGGCCAGTTCACGCTAGAGCAGCACCTGAATTACTGGGCCATTGGCTCAAAACAATTTAACGGCACGCTGGCCCCCACCAACGACCAGCTTCACATGACTTACGAACTCACCGGCGCCATCACCGATCAGATCTCGCTGGGCTTCATGCAGCTCAACGCCGTGCTCCCTGGCTCGGGATTCGAGTACGCCGGCTGGCGCGTGCTGCCGCACTTTTATGCGCCACCCTCCTGGGGACTTCCGATCGAGCTCGGGTTGGTGGTCGAATTCTCTTTCGCGCGTCCGCAATTTATTGCCGCCACGGCTCACGTGGAAATACGGCCCATCCTTGAGCGACGGATCAAGAATTTCGACCTCGTGTTCAATCCCGTATTCGCGCGAGCTCTCCGCGGCGACGAAGTTAGCGAGGGTTGGAGCTTTGAACCCGCCATTCGAGTCGCCCACGGCGATTCCGATTCCGACAGATTCGTGCCATATCTCGAGTGGTACAGCGAGATGGGCTCAGTGCCCGACCTTGCACCTGCGTCGCGGCAAGTGCATCAGCTCTTTCCCGGCGTCGATATCCGTCTGGCGCGCCACCTGATCTGGAGCGTCGGGCCTGGAGTAGGTCTCACCCCGGCGGGACCACGCCTGGTAATCAAATCGCACCTGGAATTCGAGTTCGGACGTAACCTGAAATAGCGCACATGAAAATCGGGATCACCTGCTATCCCACTTACGGCGGCAGTGGAATCGTGGCCACCGAACTGGGCCGCGAGCTCGCCGCGCGCGGCCACGAGATTCATTTCATCACTTACGCGAATCCCATCCGCCTCGACGAGGAATTGCCGCGTATCCACTATCACGAGGTTGAAGTCTCTTCGTACCCGCTATTTCAGTATCCGCCGTACTGTCTCGCGCTCGCGTCGCGCATGGCCGAAGTCGCTGCATGCTACGATCTCGATCTTCTTCACGTCCACTACGCGATTCCGCATTCGATTTCGGCTCTGCTCGCGAAGCAGATGACCGCGATGCGCCGACTGCCGTTCATTACCACCCTTCATGGAACCGACATCACGCTGGTAGGCTCCGACCGGTCGTATTTTCCCATCACGAAGTTTTCTATCGAGCAATCCGACGGAATTACGGCCATCAGCCGCTACTTGCAGCAACAGACCGTGGACGTTTTCGACGTCGCCAACGAAATTCGTGTCATTCACAACTTCGTCAACTGCGAACTTTACCGGCCCCATCCGGAACGACGGCCGAAGGAGAAGCGGCTTCTTCACCTCTCCAATTTCCGTCCGGTGAAACGACCACTCGACTGCATCCGGACCCTCGCGGAAGTGGTGAAGTCGACACCGGCCACACTATGGATGGTCGGCGACGGCCCCGAGCGTGGACCCGCCGAATCCCTCGCGCGGCAGCTCGGAGTCGCGAATCGCGTCGATTTTCTGGGTAAGCGCGATCATGTGGAAGAATTGATCCCGCAAAGTCACGTATTCTTACTTCCCAGCGAAATGGAAGCGTTCGGCCTGGCTGCGCTCGAAGCCATGGCGTGCGGCGTCCCTCCCGTTGCAACTCAAACCGGCGGAGTCGGCGAGCTGATCACTCCCGGCGTCGACGGCTTTCTCGAACCGATTGGCGATATCGCTGCCCAAGCCGCCAAAGTCGTCGAATTGCTCACCGATGACAACCTGTACGACCAGATGTCCGCAGCCGCGCGCCGGACTGCCCAAACCCGCTTCGATACCTCGCTGATCATCCCGCAATACGAACGATATTACGAGGAGATTCTCAAGTGAACATTCTAGCCGTCGGCCCGCATCCCGACGACATCGAATTCGGGTGTGCGCCGGTCTTGATCAAAGAAGTCATGCGTGGAACCCGCGTGAAAATGCTGGTGCTCACTCGAGGCGAAGCCGGCTCCAGCGGAACGCCCGAAGGACGCGAACAGGAAGCCCGCGCCGCTGCGAAGATCAGCGGAGCAGACATCGACTTTCTCGACTTCGGCGGCGATTGTCATCTTGAGTACCGCCCGGAAAATGCAATTCGCATCGCCCAAGAGATCCGCAAAGAACGGCCGGACATCGTGCTCGCGCCGAATCCGGCCGAGAATCAGCATCCCGATCACGTCGTAGTTGCCAGACTCGTTCGCGACGCGTGCCGGCTTGCACGCTACGCCGGTTTGACCGAGTTGCGATCAGTGCCTGCGCACAAGATCGGCAGCCTGCTGTTTTACAACATCACGGCCCATTTGGCACGCGTACCTGATCTCATGATCGACGTTTCCGACGTCGCGGAAAAATGGGAAGCTGCGATGCGTTGCCACACCAGCCAGATCGCCAGCAAATCGTACCTCGATTTGCAAATGACGGCAGCGCGCTCGCTTGGGCTTATGATGGGGACGGAACTGGCCATCGGCTTGACCTCGAGCGATCCGATTTGTGTGAGCGATCTGTCGGTGATCGCCAAGTCCGCGCGCGAGTTTTGACAAGCTCATACCGGGCTAACCGACTCCAAAATCATTCCGAGTGGAGCGAGGAATCTCCTATGATGTTTTGTCTACTCCGAGGTTCGGGTTAAACCTCATTGGCCTGCCCTGGATCCAGCGGCCACAGAGCCGCCGGAGCCGGAGCGAAGCCTGGCTGAGCGGAGCGGAGGCGTAGGCGGCGGGGTTGGGGCTCAAGCCGTCGCGTCCTCCGCCAGTACGAAGTTGGGGAAATCTTGGAAGACCCACTGGTACTTGAGCGTTCGATAGATGATTCCCAGAAATTTACGAGCCAGCGCGATGATGGCCTTCCCGGTACCGCGGCTCTTCTTCTTCCTTTCGTAGTAAGTTTTCAGATACGGGCTGAAGCGCTGTGCGATCAGGGCACACTGGACCAAGGTGGTTCGGCCCAGTTTGGTGCCGCATTTGGTGATGCGTCCCGAGCGCTCGGTTGCATTCGAGTTGCTGATCCGGGGCACGATGCCGAAATAGGCGGCCAATTTGCCTTCCTCGGAAAAGTCGCCGATATCGCCGATGATCGACAGCAAGATGCCGGCGCTGAGCCCGCCGATCCCCTTGATCGAGGTCAGATTCTTGTGTCCGTCCAGTTTCTGGCTTTCCCGGCGGATGGTCTCTTCCAGCTCAGCGATGCTGTGATTCAAGCTGCGGATCTGTTCGGACCAGAATTTTTAGCTCTAGCTCCACCAGCACATCCAACTGCGCTTCCAGAACGGCTTTCAGTCCCTTCTCGCTGGCCAGCGATTCCTTGCTGAGAAGGAGCCCCTGCGCCGAGAAAAGGTTGTTGATCTTGTTCTTGAGCGCCGTGCGTTGCTTGACCAGGGTGTCCCGCGTCTGCGTCAGGCTGGCGATCTGCGCGCGCGCTTTATCCTTCATGCGCACCTCCGGCAGCAGATCCTTGGCCAGATACAGCGCCAGGTTGCGTGCGTCGTGGGGATCGGTTTTCTTGACCGAATGCGTGATCACCTGGAACTGGCTGGCATTCACGGCCACCACACGCTTCACGTGCGGCGCCACCGCATCGTGAAACAGCCGCGTGTTGCCCGTCATCTCCACGGCCACTTCGTCGCTGGGCCGCAGCTGGTTCACGAACTTCGGCAACTGTTCCAGCTTCCATTCGGTTACGTAATTCCTTCCGTTCTCCAGCCGTGTACAGGCGGTGAAGCAGTTCCGGTGCAGATCCACTCCAATGTGTCGTGTCGTTTCCATACTTTCTCCTTCTTGGTTGAGAACCAAGCGGAGTAGACGGGCTTCGCGGCGGTCACCATTCTCCTATCCAAGGTCCGTTCCGGCCTTACGGTGGCGCTCCGGTCCCAGGTCTGACTAATCTGCTTTACGAGGTCAAAGCCTCACTTTCCTACGACAGCCTGTGACCTGTCTACTCCAGAGGTCTCCCTCTGAAGCCTACCGCTGCGTCCCTGAAACATTCATACCATCTGCTTTTCGTTCGGCCCGGCGCTTTAAAAGCAGATCCCTCGCCACGCTCGGGATGACGGGCGTCCCGACTCAGGACACTAATGAGAAGGCTTCACTTCTTTGAACCCCGGCGGAACATTGAACTTAGCCTCATCCGCGGGAGCCGAGCTGAAGTTGCCCAGCTCAGTCGTGATCTCGGCCAATAGGCCGGGATACTCTACGCCTGGATCGACGCCGCGATTCTTCTTTCGTCCCAGGTTTTCGAGACGGCCTAACGTCTCGGTAAGGATTCCGCTTTTTTGCGCAGCTGCATCGCCAGTGGGAGCCAAATCACCGGAATCCGCGCTTCCCATTCGAATCGTGGTTTCGACAGAGACGTGATCGCCCTCAACGATCACTTTCGCCAGCTCTTCAAGACCGGGAAGCAACTCCGGCTTCGCCATTCCAATCTCCGACAAGCCCAACGCGAACGCATAACCGAGCTTCGCAGCCAGCCTGTGACGGAAATCCTCCAATTCCTCGAATCCCGGCAGCGACATGGTCCAGCAATCGAGGAAAATATGGGCGACGCCTTGCGGACCTGCGCCCTCCCTGGTCATCGTGACTATCCGCTCCCGAGCGTTCAAGACGCCGACGGCTTTGTTGCTTCCGGTTTTTGACGATACTTGAAAAGCCGTTCGATCCTTCATGGCCGAATCAAGATTCTGCTTTATCTCCGCGAACTTCTTCGAGAAAAAAGTCTTCTTCGCGAAGTCGATTTCGAGAACGGTGTCATTGTCCAGGTTGATGACGGTGGCGTGCTTCTTGTTGAAAATCGTCATGCGATGGCCTTTGATCAGTTGTGTAAACACCTCCGGCTTCTTGGCTTGCAAATCCTGAACCAGGGTTCCACCGGTGATCTGGGTTCTGCTCTGAAACCCGAAGTCGGCGCGGAGTGCGCCTGAGAATACGCCCACGAAAACGGCCAGCGCAAAGCAAGTTTTCATAGGCCCAAGCTCAATTCTAACTCTGGCGTTCGGCTAACATATCCCGGCCAAGCCCGTCTGGTAGTGCATGAAACTCGTCGCCCTTCTGGTTTCGCTCACCTGTCTTGGAGCCTCGGATTGGCCCGGTTGGCGAGGACCCAATCGCGATGGCCTTTCGACCGAAACCGGTCTGAAAAAATCCTGGCCGGCCGATGGTCCGCCGCTGGCGTGGCAGGCTCGCGGTTTGGGCGCGGGATTTTCCAGTCTCGCGATCTCCGGGAACCGCATTTACACCATGGGCGACCGCGGCGACAGCCAGTATGTGCTCGCGCTGAATCTTTCAGACGGCCGCGAAGTTTGGGCGACGAAAATCGGTCCGGCGTGGAGTGAGGATACCGACGCGCCGGGCCCGCGCGGAACGCCGGCCGTTGACGGATCGAATGTCTACGCGATCGGCACGGAGGGAGAAGTCGCGTGCCTGGATGCGTCCACTGGCGCCCTGAAATGGCAAAAATCCATGCCGCGCGATTTCGGAGGCCGCATGATGTCCGATTGGAAATTCTCCGAGTCTCCCACCATCGATGGCGACAAGCTGCTCTTTACTCCCGGCAGTTTCGCCGCGCTGATCGCGGCTGTCGACAAAACATCCGGCAAAGAGATCTGGCGCGCGGAAGGCGGCGCGCGTGTCGGATCTGCGGGAAGTAACGGCGCCGGATATTCCTCAATGGTCGTCTCCGAAGCCGCGGGCGTCCGCCAATACGTGCAACTGGCAGGCCGCGGACTCTTCGGGATTCGCGCGAGTGACGGCAAAATTCTGTGGAACTACAATCGCATCGCCAATGACGTCGCGAATATCCCCACGCCGGTGGTGCGCGGCGACTACGTGTTCTCTTCCACCGGTTACGGAACCGGCGCGGCGCTGCTAAAGCTCGATCGCAACGGCGACGGCGTCGACGCCAAGGAAGTCTATTTTCTCAACGCCCCGACGTTCCAGAATCACCACGGTGGATTCATCCTGCTCGGCGATTATATCTATGCGGGTCACGGCCACAACAACGGATTCCCCATCTGCCTCGAATTCATGACCGGCAAGGTACGCTGGGGCGGCAATATCCGGCCCGAAGGCGCCACCGGATCCGCGGCCGTTGCCTATGCCGACGGCCATCTCTATTTCCGCTATCAGAACGGCGTCATGAAACTGATCGAAGCCTCGCCCGTGGGCTACAAAGAAACTGGATCCTTCAAGATTCCGGACGTCCGCAAGCCGAGCTGGTCGCATCCTGTGATTCAAGGCGGCAAGCTGTACCTGCGAGAGCAGGACAACCTTTTCGTCTACGACGTTCGTCAATAACCGGCGACGCTTACTCACATAGTCAGGATGAAAGCGCTGAAAATCTTAGTGTGTCCTCGGAGTCGATCGAGGTGCCTTGGATGTGAAACAGGGGCTTCGTGACTCTGCTACGATGACGGCGGAAGGGCCCTTAGCACAGCGGTTAGTGCAGCGGACTCATAATCCGTTGGTCGATGGTTCGAATCCATCAGGGCCCACCAACCTTTTCGAATGTACGTTCTTGATTGCCGTTCCGGAAGTGTGGTTAGAATTGTGCCTGCTCTCTCCCGCCCGCGCGCGCTCCATCACGGCCCGCACCGTCTGTGCCTGCGGATGAACATAGCGGCGCGTCGCGGAGAAGTCGCTGTGGCCGACGAGCTAGCGGCAAGGCGCTTTCGACCTTTGCCAATCTTCTTTACGATGTCGAGCCCATTTATGTAGCGGACGCAGTTTGCAGACCGTCAATGCCAAACTCCGTTCCGGGGCATCTTTTCGATGAGATACTGCAGAGATGCAATCGTGGCTTCGGCTTTCGTTCTGGACCGTGGTCGCTGTCCATGCTGCGGATCTTCACTGGGTGGCGACTTGGGAGACGAGTCCGGGCGGCCCCGCGACCAATCTTCAGTCCTTCAAGAATCAGACCCTGCGTGAAATTGTCCACACCACCGTGAGCGGGGGCCCGGTTCGCGTCCGCATCTCGAACGTCTATGGAACCCATCCGCTTTCGATTGGCGCGGCACATGTTGCGTTGCGCCGCGCCGGCTCCAGCCTGGTTGCGGGCTCGGACCAGACGCTGACGTTCGGGGGCCGGTCCGCGGTTTCGATTGAACCAGGGGCGCTGATGGTAAGCGATCCGGTCAAACTGCAGGCGCCCGCCCAGTCCGATCTCGCGGTGAGCATTTTTCTTCCCGCCGATACTCCCGCAGAGACCATGCATCGGGCCGCATTCCAGACGTCTTACGTTGCCCCCGGGGACGCGAGCGCCGCTGGGGAATTTCCGGCCAGTGCGCAAACTATCACGTCGTGGCCTTTTCTCGTCGGGGTAGACGTTGCACGCACGGCTCCCGTGGAAGCGATCGTCGCGTTTGGCGATTCGATCACGGACGGCACCGGCTCAACCCGCGACGCGAACCGCCGCTGGCCGGACATCCTGATGGAACGGCTCAACTCGACGAAGCGTCGCGACTCAATTGCCGTGCTCAACGCAGGCATTGGAGGAAATCGCGTGGTTCACAACGGACTGGGACCGCTGGCGTATGCCTTGCCGAGTCTGCGGACGCGCTTCGATCACGATGTGTTGGCGCAGCCCGGTGTCAAATTCGTGATCGTATTCGCGGGAATAAATGATATCGGTGTACCGGGAACTACCTACGCACCGATCTCGGACCTGGTGACGGCAGAGGAAATCGTGGCCGGTCTCAGGCAGGTGGCCGAACGCGCCCACGACCAGGGGTTGCTCATCTTCGCCGCAACGCTGACACCGTTTGAAGGGACCAGGATCGCCGGCTACTATTCCCCCGAGCGTGAGGCGCTTCGGCAGGAAGTTAACAAGATGATCCGGACCGGCCAAGGCTTCGACGCCGTGATCGATTTCGACAAGATCATCGCAGATCCCGCGCATCCCGCCAGAATCCTGGCGCGCTACGACAGCGGCGATCATCTCCATTTGAGCGACGCGGGATATCAGGCCATGGCCGGAGCAATCGACTTGTCGCTGTTTCAAACCAGAAAAGGCCGGTGATGACTAATGCCAGTTTGACGCGCCGACTTCTGTCGCATCCCCGTAAACCGAGCGTTCGGATCAAAAGCAGCGGCCCGTGCTGGCGATCAAGGCTTGACGCTTGCCAGGACTACTTTTTCAGCGTCTCTCAGCAGGATATCGATAGACTCAAAGCCGGCATCCGTGAGCAGACCAACCCACTGCATCACAGACAGCCCGTCACCGATGCGATTTTGATCGTCAGGAGGATCGCCGAGGAAGCCATAATCGTAGCCCACCAGAGGCATTCACTCGCGACCAGAAGCGCCGCCAATCTTCGTACCTGTGCTGGCTGGGCTGTTCCTTTCGCCATGTGTTGAACCCGGGTGCAAACGGCGGCCCGCTCCTGCCGGTTCCATAAGCAGAAAAACGCCACCTGACCGGAGCGACTGAAAGATGTCGCCGAAAAGTTCTGCGGCCTTTGCCAGGCTGAACCAGTGCACGGCGTTGACGGCCACCACGACATCATAGTCGCTCGCCAAATCGCGCCGCCAGTTTGGTTCCGACAGATCACGCACCCACGTCCGCCCGCCTATACCATCGCGGCGATTGACCGCGCCGCACAGCGAGACAAAGAACTCATTCCGATCCACGGAATCGATCCGCGCGTGCGGAAATCGCGAATGAATCGACGCGGCCTGCGTCGCCTGTCCCGCAGCCCACGTCCAAAACCCGCAGGCTCTGGTCAATCGGAAATGGAATCGCGGCGGCGATGAGCTTCAGCGCGGCTGGCTTGGCGGGACCTTGCTCCGCGCGCCACAAATCGAGCCATGTGTTGAGATCTTCGCCGCGAAGTTTATCCTCGATCTCGGCCTGAGTAGGGATTGCCATTGGTTTCTTCCTTTGCAGTTCGCAAATGCACCGATAAATCGTTATCGCACGCGAACGGCGACGCGGTAACCGGCCGAAATTGTTTGCTTGTTACCTCAGCGACAGTGCTGAACGGCCACTGATTGAATCGGATTGACCGACCGGGCCTTTTTGGGGAGCGGCAGCTTCTCGGAGAAGATTTTGAGATCGATGTCAAAAGGCCTACGACCAGGCTTGCACAACCAACGTCAAATAAGAAGCGTCGGGTGCGATGCGAATCGGTTCAGGTTGGTTCGAAGAGGCCAGAGCCGAAACGGGAAGTGACCGGAACCTAACTCACAAATACTTCTTCGCGAAGAGATACGGAAGGAGCGCCAGTTCCGCGATCGACGGCAGTGGGTCATCCCGACTAAAAACCGACTCCGTTCCCGTCGCTCGAAGCGACCGGATATAGGCATCAAGGGTTAAGGTTCCATGAACAAAGTCGGATATTGCTGTCGGTACATCCGTGAGCAACCGGAGCCATCCCACTCCCGTCTTCGCCCGCGCCGGCTCCATCGCGAGGCCCATCTGGTCGGCAAACAGGAGGTACGGAAAGTCTACACCCGAAGCCGGGCCGATGCCGTGGAATCCCCAGGCTCTGGCGTTTACATCCAGCAACTTATATCGGCCGTCTCGAGGATCGCGCTTGAACTCGATCTCGACCAGACCGTGATAGCGGATCGCCCTCAGGAAACCGTTCTGAAAGTTCCTCGATCGCGGGGAGCGCCACGGTTTCCACGTACGTCGCGGCACGCCCGAATTCGCGCGGGTGCTGACGCGCGCGGCGGGCGACTAAAGTGCTGTGCGGCTCACCGTTGCGGACAAACGCGCAATAGGAGTATTGCTCGCATCCATCGCCGGGAATAATTTCCTGGATCAGAATCTCTTCCTTCCGGATTTGCGCGCGCGCCTTCTCGTATAAAGCGTTCAACGCTTCGGCGGTATCCGCACGCCAAGCCTTTGCGCCGGTTGCATAGAAGAAATTCTCTTTGATCGCAGGCTTGATCGCGAGCGGCAATTTAGGATAAAGCGTTTGCAACTCATCCGGGTTGACGATCGTGAAGGTCTTCGGACAAGGTATGCCCAGGTATTCACAAAGTTCGTAAGTCTTCTTCTTGTCCCAGGCCCATTCGATGCTCTCCCAATCTCCGGTTGGAACGGTAAAAAACTCTTGGAGCTCGTTGCGATAACGCGAGAAGGCAGCCACAGTCTCGTCTCGAGTGGGGTACAAAATCCAATTCTTCAGGTTCAAGCGCTTCCCTGCTTCGAGAATCGTCTTGACAGTCTTTGGTTCATCTCGCAACTCTTTCACCCTTACTACGCGAGCTACATACCGTGAAAATGAAGAAACGCAAGGCAGATCGTCAATGACGCAAACCGGAACACCTCGCCGTCCGAGGCTCCGCGCGACCGCGAGCCCGGGGTGGTCGCCCCCTACAATCAGCGCGCCGACCTGTTCTCTTCCGGGTCCGTTTCTTGTTCGGCTGGCTGTCAAGTGAGGTTCCGAACTGCGTAAGACGTAAGCTCACGCGAGGCGAATTCTGTGCCTGCGACAAAGTACAAGAGCGGTCCGAAGGTTCGCGCGGCGGTCGCTCCGATGAAGTGCAGCCCGGGGACGGAGGCGCGGAAGCCCGGTCCGAGAATTGGGTACCCGTCGAGCAGGCGAATCTCTTTTAAAAGCTCTCTCGAGAGAAAGTGATACTGCGCGACATCCACCTGATAGCCCGTGCCCAACACGACATGATCTACGCGCCGTTCGCTTCCGTCATCGAGAGCCAGTTGCACCTCCTCGCCGACTTCTCGTGCGGACTGAACCGTTCTCCCAGTGGTGATTGTTACGCCAGGCAATCGCGGCATGAGCCACGGAGCGCCAGCCGGGCGAACCGCGCGCGTTCGAATCCGATCTTTCAGTCCGGGGGGAACATGGAACATCAATTTGGGGTGCGCCACCAAGCGACTGATGCCGATCGGCCCAACGTCATGCTTCGAATACAAGATCTGCGAAATCGGGCCTAGCTGATGCAACCATTTGTGCATTCCGATCCAACGGAGCGCGGGAATTCTGGCGATCACCTCCACCCTTGGCCCCCGCCTCCCGAAGCAATGCGGCCGACTCCAGAGCGCTTTGCCCCGCGCCAATCACGGCAACGCGTCGATCACGCAATTCGCTGAAATCATAACCATCGTAGCAGTGAGAGAGCTTCCTGTGTGAAATTTCTGAGAACGCTGCCGGCCGCTTCTTGAAGGGCCCGATTCCCGCGGCCACCACGACCCGGCGACTGGTAATCACCGCGCCGTCGGACAACGTCAGTCTGAATTTAGATCCACTTCGTTTAACCTCGGCGACATTTCGCCGGTCTAGCGTAGGGGTAAGTTGCGCCTGGAACCACATTCCGTAGGCGACAAAAGTCTCTAAAGAGACGCGATTCAACGGCTTCGTTCCGCTCGCCTCTTCGTACGCATCCAGGGTGAAATCGGCTCGCGGATGGGAAATGCTGGACGCTTCTCTGGGCGAACGCAGAAGCATCCCCGCCGGCATTTTGGTCGCCCAGAAATTCATGGGCTCGCCAAAGATCGCAACATCCAGACCTTTGGACTTGAAGTAACTGCCGGCGGACAACCCGTAAGGCCCCGCACCGATTACGACTGTTTCGATATCAGGTAAGCCGGAATCTTGAGTGGGCTGGGACTTGGATGCCTAGCTGGGACGACGAGGCATGCGCCTTCATTTACGGAGACCACCTCTTGCGAACCGAATGAAGATCATGGACGGTTTTAGAATAGCGCAACTGCCATTCGATTCAAACAGAAAAGGCAGCTTACGTTCCGGGGCCTCCTAGATCTACCGTGATTCCTTGACGCATTGCGTTTCACACAGTTTTCCGCTAGCGGTAAACTCCGGGGGTGCAAGCACTCGCGCCCAAGACATTGGCCGGCCGCTTGGCCTGATTCGCGAACCGCTTCGCGAAATACCTCAGGGCAAACACCTACCTTCTGAGAAGGAGCGGGTGCCCAGCGAGTTCCTCGCAAGTGCACCGCAAGAGACTCGGTGTGTCAGTGGAAACCGCAAGGCTGCCTGGGGATGGCCTTAAGAATGAGGTATCCGCTCGCAGCCACAGTCCGCTGAGCCTAAACGCCGTTAGTGTGGCCACTTTCTTGAAGGCGGCGACTGGACTCGCTTAAGTTATTGATATTCCGTGGCCTTAGCGCTTCGTGGCCTTTTCGGCAGATACAAATCCTCGAACCAATTCGGCAATCTCATCGGCTGCGGTGTCCAAGGCGAAATGACCGGCGTCGAGAACGTGAACTTCAGCGCCCGGCACATCCGCGACGATAAGCCTCCGGCTCCGACGGGTCGAACGAGAGGTCATACTTGCCCCAGATCACCAACAGGCGCGGCTGCTTCTCGCGCATCCATGCCTGCCATTTCGGGTAGGCGTCGACGTTGGTCCGGTAATCGTAGAACAGGTCGCTTTGGATATCGGCCTGGCCGGGCTGGTTGAGAAAGGAGAACTCATCGGTCCAGAGATCCGGGTCATAGCGCTCGACGTTAGGGTCGTTCCCGACATGGCGCGTCCGCGTGGCCGCAAGCGAGAGGAGATTCGTTCGTAGCGCGCTTTCGTTGGCGGCGCGATCGGCCCAAAAGGCCCGCCGTGTCTTCCAGTTCGCCCCCAGGCCTTCGTTGTGCGCGACCGCGTCCTGGACGATGAGAGCCTCGATCCGCTCCGGATGAGCCAACGCCATGCGGAAACCGACAGGGCCGCCGTAATCCTGCATGTAGAGCGTGTAGCGGGAGAGCCCGAGCGCTTGCGTGAAGCGATCCATGATCACGGCGTAGTGGTCGAACGTGTACGCGAACTTCTTCGGGTCCGGCCAGTCGCTGTGTCCGAAGCCCGGGTAATCGGGCGCGACCAGATGAAACGGATCGGCAAGCCGCGAAAAGAGAGGCTCGAACATCCGCGACGAAGACGGCAGTCCATGCAGCAGCAGAATCACAGGCGCGTCTTTCGGCGCCGGCCTCTCTGTAGAAAATGGACAGCCCGTCGATCTGGATCGTGCGGTAAAACGTCGGGTGCTTCATGGGATGTTCCTTTCCGTTGGTTTGAGCGAGCAACTGAAACGAGACAAGCATGACACAAACCACCAGTTTCATAGGGAATCCTGCAAGAATCGAATCTGACGCAAGAGGCGCGTTTGTTGAGTACGCTCTTACGCGGCCGCCAGCTCTGCGGATCGGGCCTTGTGCGGCGCGCCGAGATAGGGGAACGAGGCGAGAAGGTCTTTGTGCGGTCCTACGTTATCTCGCGTTATCTTGCCATTCGTGATGAGCGAAATGAACATATCCATAACGTCGTCGGAGAGTGCCCGGCCGTTGTCCGGGTAGGACGCCGGCAGCCTGGGATCATAAAACAGGATGTCCGGCAGCAGAGTCCTCGCCACCCTCGTCGCTTCCTCGGGCGTGTACCCACCCGTATGCTCCAGCGAATGCGCGAAGACTGCGACGAAACGAGCGTCATCCGCCGGTTCGCCAGCGAGGTAGGCGCCTTTCTCGGTGCCCGTAAGGAATACTGACTGTGAGGGCCGTGCGCCTCGGTCCGCCTGAACCCAATTTCCAGTCGCGCCGTCCAAGGTGCGATGCCACAGGCCAAGCTTCCCAACGCCGAGCGCAGAGTTGGGGATTTCCAGTACGATACTGCACACGTCCGCTTCAGCGAAGAAATCGCTACCCGTGAACTGCAGATTGTTCAAAGCACCCTGCGTGTCGAAGAAAAAGGGATCGCTCCGCCAGCCAGCGAAGAAGCGGTAGCCACCCGCTTCCGTCACCCGTGCCTCCCGCTCCGTCGAGACCGGTGCTCCTTCGATGATGGTCTGCCCGCCATCGCCTATTCCAGCTGCCTGCTCGCCTTCAACACGGCGCAATGTCGCAGTCTGTGCCCCGCTTCCGGAGGACGAAAAGCTCACTCGGTATGCGATATCGGCAACGGTGTCGCCGTCAGTGTCAATCTTAAGCTCATAGACCGCCTTGGGCGAGAATGCCTCGGCTGTCGTGGGCCCGGACGGATTCACACCGGCTGATGGATGCACGTTCATAATCACGATCGACTTGCCAACATCCCCAGGCTTGGGGAAGGCATACAAGTCGGTGAGGTCGAGACGGGCGTCCCCATGGGGAAAGCCAAAGTCCGGACCGGAATAGTGATGCGACATAAATCATCTTCTCCTCTGCTCAAAGATTCTTAGCGCTCGGCCACCTTTACATTGTCAGAACTACTCGAAACTGAGCGTTGCCGCTCATCATGCGCGCGTAACCCTCTGCCGCTTTTTCGAGCGGATAGGTTTCGACCATCGGGCGCACACCGGATAATTCCGCGAAACGCAGCGTGTCCTCTGAGTCCGCCGGCGTTCCGGCGGCCCAGCCCTGAATCGTCCGGCTTCCGGAGATGAGCCGTATCGGCGTCACCTCGATGGGGTCGAAGCTCGCACCGATCACCATCAACTTGCCGTTCGGCCCCAGACCGTCGATCAACTCAGACATGGCTTTGGAGCTTGGGGCTGTCGCCAGAATTACCCGTGCGCCACCGAGTTTCTGCAATTCCTGTGCCGCGTTGGTCGCCGCGCTATCGATGTACACGCTCGCTCCGAGTTTCTTCGCGAGCGTCGCGTTTTCGGACCCGCGCCCGACGGCCGCAACCTTATACCCGAACTTGTGAGCGAACTGAACTCCCAGATGACCCAAACCCCCGATGCCCTGCACCGCAACCAGGTCGCCGGGGAGCGCACCGCTGTGCCGCAACGCGTTGTAGGTGGTGATTCCGGCACAAAGCAGCGGTGCGGCTTCGACGTCGCTTAAGGTTTCCGGTATCGCGACCAGCGCCTCCACGGGAGCAAGCATGTATTGCTCGTATCCGCCGTCGTAGCTGAGACCCGGAATTTTCAAGTTCCGGCAATTGCGAAAATCCCCACGCCTGCAGGAGAGACATGTGCCGTCCTGGCCGCCGTGCCAGCCGACGCCGATGCGCTGCCCCGACTTCCACACCGAAACATTCGCGCCCAGCTCGTCGATGACGCCCGCGACTTCGTGTCCTGGAACGCGTGGATACTGGATGCCGGGCCATTTGCCTTCTTTGGTGAGCACGTCGCTATGACAAATTCCGCAGGCCTGCACCTTTATGCGCACCTGCCCAGCGCCCGGCTTGGGAATCTCGCGCTCGACGATCTCGAAATCTCCTCCCGGCTTGCCAATCTGCGCCGCTTTCATTGGCGCAGTCCCGAATCTCGGTGTTGCCATGATGTCTCCTTTGAATTTGAAGCCCTGCCGATGTTTCCTTCGACCAAGACGAGATTTTCGGCCGGCGCGACGTCGGAATCCTTGAAGTCCGGCGAATTGGGGACGACATTGTAACTTCGACCAAGGAACGCTTTCATCGCGCCATCGCCGATTACCTGAGACGCGCCCGTCAGGATTATGGTCCTGGATTTAGGCACAACTCTCAAACTGCAAACGACGTGCCAACCAAGCGTGCTCGCAGAATCAGCGAGTCAGCCCGATCGACGGCCTTCAGTGTCCGTCCGCCGTCTCCGCTTCAGCGGCCAGGGCGGCTGGCCGACTTGCCGCCCAGTGGTAACGGATCTTCTCGCCGCCCAACGGTACCCGCCTTTCGGGAGAAAGCGCTCCGATATCGATCGGACTCGGGGTAGAAAGCCGGCACACAAATTAGGTATCGGCGCCCGCAACCATCGAGGGGCCAAATCATAGACCGATCTGGGGGCGACACCAGGCAGGATCAGGGCCACAATCAGAAAGTCGTTATTGAAATCCAAGTCCAAACAAGGAGAAAAACGATGGCTATCGTAGATCTGGTCGGGTCTTGTGCGAAATTTCGAGCTTTGCTCGAGGACGTTGAGATGGTTGCACCGGGTCGTTTGAGAGAAAGATGTCCTACGGCTTCCAGCTATCGAGAATTACACGCAAGGTGTACAAGTCGATGCCGAGGGTTTGGCGGTCGCCCTCTTCAATCGGCGCGTTTTTCGACAGGAAATCGATGTTGTCGGCCGCGCGCTCCATCCGATCCCGCTCTCCCTCCCAATGCCCGTTCGCCACGGCGTCGCGGAGCTCGTGCAGATCCTTTACCGCCGCGTCGAACCGGTCGCGCTGTTGATCGTTCAGCTTGTCGCGATGCACAAGATTTCCCAGATCCTTATCGGTTCGTTGCACTGCATCCCGAACTCGTTCCCGTAGATCCTGCTGCTCCCGGGCGTGAGCCCCTGGAACAAGAAAGGCAATCGCGCTCAGTGCCAGAAGAGGAAAATGTCGCATCGTCACTCCTGCCGGTCCGTTCTACCAGTTCAATTTTACCTTACGATTCCGTCGAGCAGGCGCCGGCGCAATCGGGCCGTTCAAGACCTGGTCGCAGCGGCTTCACGAGCGCGGCACTGGTGCTCCTGTTCGTGGTCGTGAAGCGCTTGATGCGCCTGTTGGAAAGACACGCGCCGGAGCTCGGCCAGCCGCCAGGCTCGTTCAAACTCCAGTCCGCGCGCTTGCTTCATGAGTGAGACTGCATTGCGATACGACAGCTCTGCCGCCGCTCGCTGCTCTTCCAACCTATTTCGTAGAGAGCACATCTTGAGTTCCGTCCTCGCCGTTTCGAGAATGCCTGGAGGCGGGTTCGCAGTCCCCCGGTCCGCGTCTGCTACCCACTGCCTGCTTTCTCATTAGGCGGTGGCGAGCTCGTGAGATTACCGTTCGGTTTGAAAATAAAAAGCTTCAGCCGAGCGCGGCGGGGGATCTGCTCTTAAAGCGTTGATAACAGCCGAACCAAAAGCAGATGGTATGAATGTTTCAGGGACGCAGCGGTAGGCTTCAGAGGGAGACCTCTGGAGTAGACAGGTCACAGGCTGTCGTAGGAAAGTGAGGCTTTGACCTCGTAAAGCAGATTAGTCAGACCTGGGACCGGAGCGCCACCGTAAGGCCGGAACGGACCTTGGATAGGAGAATGGTGACCGCCGCGAAGCCCGTCTACTCCGCTTGGTTCTCAACCAAGAAGGAGAAAGTATGGAAACGACACGACACATTGGAGTGGATCTGCACCGGAACTGCTTCACCGCCTGTACACGGCTGGAGAACGGAAGGAATTACGTAACCGAATGGAAGCTGGAACAGTTGCCGAAGTTCGTGAACCAGCTGCGGCCCAGCGACGAAGTGGCCGTGGAGATGACGGGCAACACGCGGCTGTTTCACGATGCGGTGGCGCCGCACGTGAAGCGTGTGGTGGCCGTGAATGCCAGCCAGTTCCAGGTGATCACGCATTCGGTCAAGAAAACCGATCCCCACGACGCACGCAACCTGGCGCTGTATCTGGCCAAGGATCTGCTGCCGGAGGTGCGCATGAAGGATAAAGCGCGCGCGCAGATCGCCAGCCTGACGCAGACGCGGGACACCCTGGTCAAGCAACGCACGGCGCTCAAGAACAAGATCAACAACCTTTTCTCGGCGCAGGGGCTCCTTCTCAGCAAGGAATCGCTGGCCAGCGAGAAGGGACTGAAAGCCGTTCTGGAAGCGCAGTTGGATGTGCTGGTGGAGCTAGAGCTAAAAATTCTGGTCCAACAGATCCGCAGCTTGAATCACAGCATCGCTGAGCTGGAAGAGACCATCCGCCGGGAAAGCCAGAAACTGGACGGACACAAGAATCTGACCTCGATCAAGGGGATCGGCGGGCTCAGCGCCGGCATCTTGCCGTCGATCATCGGCGATATCGGCGACTTTTCCGAGGAAGGCAAATTGGCCGCCTATTTCGGCATCGTGCCCCGGATCAGCAACTCGAATGCAACCGAGCGCTCGGGACGCATCACCAAACGCGGCACCAAACTGGGCCGAACCACCTTGGTCCAGTGTGCCCTGATCGCACAGCGCTTCAGCCCGTATCTGAAAACTTACTACGAAAGGAAGAAGAAGAGCCGCGGTACCGGGAAGGCCATCATCGCGCTGGCTCGTAAATTTCTGGGAATCATCTATCGAACGCTCAAGTACCAGTGGGTCTTCCAAGATTTCCCCAACTTCGTACTGGCGGAGGACGCGACGGCTTGAGCCCCAACCCCGCCGCCTACGCCTCCGCTCCGCTCAGCCAGGCTTCGCTCCGGCTCCGGCGGCTCTGTGGCCGCTGGATCCAGGGCAGGCCAATGAGGTTTAACCCGAACCTCGGAGTAGACAAAACATCATAGGAGATTCCTCGCTTCGTCCGGAATGACTTTGGGGCAGGATGTCCATGATACGCCGGGACATTACCAAACGGCAGAATTAGCCTTTGTTTATAACCGATTATGCTCCTTGATATTGTTCGTCGCTGACCTGTTCCATCCAGTCCACCGCTTTGCCATCGAGTTGTTCCTGAATGGCGAAATGGGCATCGCCGTATTCGGAGCGGCGCCGTGCCAGTGCTTCTCGCCAGGCGGAATCCACACCACATCGCCCGGGCGAATCTCCTCGATCGGTTCTCCCCAGCGTTGTGCCCGGCCGCAACCGGCCGTCATGATCAGTGTCTGGCCCAGCGGGTGTGTGTGCCATGCTGTCCGCGCGCCAGGTTCGAAGGTGACGCTGGCGCCCAAAACTCGCGCCGGAGCGGGCGGATTAAACAGCGGATCGATACGCACTGTGCCTGTAAAGTAGTCCGCCGGTCCCTTGCCGGAAGGCTGCGAGCCGATTCGTTTGATTTCCATTGTCTTTCACCCTTGTTAGCGGCCGGTCATCTGCTCCAGCCTTTCGGGATATCGGGCCCCCTCCACGGTGATCTTGGAGGCAGCGACATCGATGTCTCGCAAGTCGCCGGGAGTAAGTTCCACTGAGAGCGCCCCGATGTTTTCGTCCAGACGATGCAGCTTTGTGGTGCCCGGGATCGGTACAATCCGCGGCTTCTGCGCGAGCAGCCACGCGAGCGCAATCTGGGCCGGTGTCGCCTTCTTCCGGTCTGCGATGCTGGCGAGCAGATCGATCAGGGCTTGATTCGCCTTGAGAGCCTCCGGCGTGAATCGAGGCAAGGTGCTGCGGAAGTCGGAGCTGTCGAACTTCGCGTTTTCGTCGATCTTCCCTGTGAGGAAGCCTTTTCCTAGCGGGCTGTATGGAACGAAACCGATTCCGAGTTCCTCCAGGGTTGGAATTACTTCCGCCTCCGGCCGTCTCCACCACAATGAGTATTCGCTCTGCAGCGCAGTGAGCGGCTGCACGGCGTGCGCTCGGCGAATCGTCTGCACGCCTGCTTCAGAGAGACCGAAGTGCTTGACCTTGCCCTGATGAATCAGATCCTTCACGGCTCCCGCTACGTCTTCGATCGGCACGTTGGGGTCAACTCGATGCTGATAGAGCAGATCGATGACATCGGTTCTAAGCCGTTTCAGCGAGCCCTCGACGGCTTGCTTGATATGCTCCGGCCTGCTATTCAGGCCTGCCGCTCCCGGCCGATGATCGCTGCCACTCAGATCGAACCCGAATTTCGTCGCGATCACCACTTGCCTGCGGAAGGGAGCGAGGGCTTCGCCCACAAGTTCTTCATTCAAGAACGGGCCATAGACTTCGGCAGTGTCGAAGAATGTAATGCCGCGTTCCACGGCTGCCCGTAGAAGGGCAGTCATCTCCTGTTTGTCTTTGGGCGGACCGTAGGAAAAGCTCATCCCCATACAGCCGAGCCCCAGGGCTGAAACTTCCAGATTGCTCTTCCCAAGTTTGCGCTTCTGCATTCATCTCTCCTTCAGGAATCGTTTCTCTCACCTCCAGATTAGTTCCGGCGAAGTCCAACAGGTATCCGGGAGAATGCGTGGGCCCGGTCGAACTACGTGACGTGGCCGCCGCCGTACACACAATCGCCGCCGTATACGTACCTGCCATGGTGGATTAGCCGGACGTTGAAATCCTGGTAGGGATCAGACGCCCGCGGGTTGACGGGAGAAGTCATTGCTGGAGCTTTTGCAGTACCGCGCCGATGTTCAGAAGATACTTCCTGGCCTTCGCTGCCTCGTCCGAATCCTGATTAAAATCGATCACCGCCTGGAAATGAGGCTGGGCGGCAGCGAGCAGCCCGGCGTTTCCGGCAGCGTTGTATTTTTCCAGGAAGACCACGCCCAGCGCATAATGCGAAAACGGGTCCTGCGCATCGTAGGAGAGCGCGGTCTGGCACGACTTGATCGCCTCGTCGAAGCTCTTGGCCAGCCGTTCGCAATCGCACAACCCGAAGTTGGCTTCGTTGCGCAGATCCATCCAGATGTCGTGTTGCGCGGCTCGCTTCTTCTTTCCCATGCCGATGAGATAACCGAGGACGTAGTAATTCAGCTTGCCGGCCAGCTTGCTGTCGAAGTCACTGAGGCGCAGGTATTCGCGATATTCGGGAATCGCCGATTTGCACTGCCCCGACATCCTCATCGATTCGGCCAGCCAGAAATGCGCTTCAGCGTTGGCGGGAGTCAGGCGCACCGCATCGCCGGCTTCCCGCGTCGCCTGATCGAAAGCGCCCGTGCGCGCGTAGGCCACCGACAACAGGTAATGCGCGAACGAATGGGTCGGCTCCTTTTGCACCGCGACGTTTAACTGGCGGATGGCTCCTTCAAAATCGCCCCGGTCGAGCAGCATGCCGCCGTAGCGGGCGCGAGCCTCCACATAATCCGGATCGATCTCGATGGCTTTGCGGAAATACTGGTCGGCCTTCTGTTCATCGAACAGGGCATTATACGCACTGCCCAAATACAACGCGGCCTGGCTGTAGCCGCTATCGGCCTGCAACGCCTTGGCGAACTGATCCACGGCTTTCTGATAATTCTGCTTGCCACCCGCGGTGTAGTCGGCAAGACCTTTATCGAAGGCCTCCACCGCGGCTTGATTCTTGCGCCGCACCACCGTGATGCGTACCGAAACCGTGGTGTCCTGGCCGGGATAAACGTTCTGGTCCGTAGGCCCATAAGGCTCATAACCCATCTTCACGCCGCGAATGCTATGGACTCCGGGCTCGATTCCAGGAAGCGACAGCGGAGCCGACTTGTTCACCACCCCCTGCGATTGCCCATCGACAAACACCTCGACGCCGTCCATGTTGCTTTCGATTACCAGCCGTCCGAACTTCGATCCTTCGGGCGGATGCACTTTGACGTGCGTCGGGTTATAGGCGAGCACCATGCGCGGGTCGAAGCTGCCGCGCTCCGACGTCGGATTCTGCAACTGATTCGTCTCCCGCCGGACATTCGTGTGCACGTAATCGGCGAGCTCGTCCGCGGTCACGATGCCGTCGCCCGAAGCGTCGGCTTCGCCGCGCAAGCCCTGGTAGACGTAATACGTGAACACGCCGTGGCCGCCGCCCCATTTGGTTCCTTCAAAGGACTGCTCGCGATCGCGGCTGGCGGTGAGCGAAAAAACGGACGGATTCAGACTCTGCAAGCGCTGGTTGATCGCCTGCGGATCCGTGGCTGGCAGAATCGCCCCGCTGTGGCAGGCGTCGGTCAGCAGGACGCGCCACTTCGCCTTGATTTTCGCGCCAAAAACTTCGCTCAGGACATCCATGGGATAGGCGGTTTGCGAGATGTTGCCGGGGTCGACGTCATACGGAGCCAGATAGGCGCGGCCGCCGCTTACAAATCCGTGACCCGCGAAATAGATCAGAACGCGATCGTCCGCTTTCGATACCGACGGCAGCCACTCTTCCAGCTCATGGCGAAGGTTGGCCAGAGTTGCACGCGGTCCGATCAGAGGATGAACGTTGTTGGCGGGAAACTGCCCGCCTTCCGGACTGATCAGCGTGGTAAAGATCTCGTTCGCGTCGCGGTCGGCGAATTTGAGCTGCCCTTTTTCGGGTAGATTCTTGTACTGGGAAATTCCGATCACCAGCGCGTAGCTGCGCGGGATTCCCACCTTTGCCGCAACTTCCGGATCCGGCTCGTCTTTGTGAAGCTTCAGGTCGCGTTCCTGAGGTTTGGGAGGCGTTTGTGCCAGCGCTAGACCGGCACAGGCGATCGCCGCGACCCATCGAGTTCTGCGTGGTCATTTGTGCGCCAGGTGGAACTGGTAAATCACGGGACCGTTCAGATGGTCGGGTGAAGAAATAGTCGTCCGATTCTGCTGCCGGGCGACGATCAGATCCTGGTCGCGATCGGCGCCGAAGCGCGACAGGGTGTCGGGAACGGTCTCCTGTTTGGGCACGGGCTTCACGCCCGCCGAAGTATCGACGCAATCGCCGCGCGCGCGAAAAACAGTGTCGTCGCAGCGGGGCGTGACGCCGGGCGGAAGCTGATCTGGTGGCGGCGCTACCGCCGGCGGAATCGACGGAGTCGTGGCCGGCTCGCGCAAAGACAGATCGGTCGGGCTGACCACCCAGTACACGACTTCATGCCCGGCCGGCCCTTCGATCTTGAACCACCCCAAGCCCGAAGCGGGCAGCAGATAGTCGTGTCCGCTCTCCACTTTGTTATCGCGGCCGGTTTCGTCTTTCGGGAACAGCAATGTCGATTTGCCCGACGTGCTCTGATTCATGACGTAGAGATAACCGGCGAAATTGCTCTTGAAGCGGAACCGGACCAAGTCGCCTTGTTCGAAGATATGTTCCGGGTCCATGGTTTTGATTCCCGCCGCCGTCTTCTTTTCGACGACGATCTCCATCCGGGTGGGCGTCTGGCACAGCGCCATCGCCGGGATGAACAGAAAAAGCTGCGCGTAGAGCCGCATTCTATTTGTGATTCAGCTTCACGTCGACCACCACGCGCGAATCCGGATTCGACTTGGCGCCGGTGTTGACGACATACACTGCTTTATCATCGTCGTCGGTCTTGGTGAAGACCAGATCGCGGGATTGAACCTGTTCCCGCAACTGCTGGATCACGGAATTATCGATGGACGCCGGAGTCGCCGAAGAGGGCTGGCGCTGGCCGGTTTGCCGCAGCGAGATCACGATTTTGTCCAGGTCGGGCTCCGGTTCGCGCATCAGCAGGATGAAGACTTTCTCTTCGCCCGAGCGCTCATCCATTTCAAAGCCCTCGCCTTTCCCGCTGGGGATCTCGTATCTCCGGCCGGCTTCGACGTAGTTGGAGTTTTTGCCGGCGTTGATGGCCGAGTCAGGAAACAGCGGGCTCCAGGTCCCGCTGGAGCCTTGCTGCACGATGTACAAATAACCCTTTTCGTTCGACATTACGCTCAGTCGGATGATGTCGTGCGCGTGAAACACGGTGTCCGGCGATACTTCCGCATAATGGTCGGGCGTGTCGCGCTTGAGAATGGAATAGCGCAGGCCGAGAACCGGTGAGTTCACCTTAACCGTAGTCCCGCCCTTTGAGGAAGCTGTTGTCGACTTGGCCGGCGGAGGCGCCTTCTTGATCGAGGATTTATCAGCCGTGGGAGGCTTTTTCCCGGCCAGATCGGCCGCGGAGTAAAACATATCCCGGGCCGAGACGCCCGAATCCTGGGCCGCCGCGAACCCGATCATGAACGAAACCAGCAGGCAAAATTTATGGGACATCTTTCACGCACCGGAAGCCGATGTACGGCGAAGTTTGATCTTCAGGCCACCCTCTTCGCATAAAGCTGCGAAAAAAAACTTCCTGATTAGGAGAAAAACTGCCTCCCTTGATGCTATACCACTGCGGCGATAACGACTTGATTCCCAGCACCCGCTTCATGTCCTCCACCTCGCGGGGCGTGACCGGGAACGGGGTGGTAGTCCACTCCCAGGCATTGCCGGCCATGTTGAGGACTCCATAAGGACTCTTCCGCTCAGGCAGCGAATCTACAGACTGTAATGTTTGCGGGGAAGCTCATCGTTTCATTTCCCCAGGGATACATGCGGCCGTCGCTACCTCGGGCGGCTTTTTCCCATTCCGCTTCTGAGGGGATACGCTTAGACGCCCATCGGGCGAACGCCTGAGCGTCATCATAAGTGACGCCCGTAACCGGAAGGTCCGGGCTGCCGCAGGAAGTCGGGATTATCCGGCTTGTTGTGACCGGTGGCATCACAGAACTTTCGGTAGGCTTCGTTGGAAACTTCAGTCTGATCGATGTAGAAGGCTTTCAAGTCGATCGGTCTGCTGCCGGTTAGGCGACTCCGGCGCGTCGCTGCCGAAGATAAATGTCCCCGCCGGAACCAGCATCATCGTACCGTTTGCGTCGTTGATAGTCGCGGGCAGTTCCGACTTTGTGGATCTCCGCCGGCTTCTCCTCCTTGGCGACTTTGGGCTTGGCCAGGCTTGGCCATAAACGCAAGCCCGATCACGCCCGCAGTCAGTAAAATCCCGGCCGCCAGCACCAGCCAGACCATGCTCGACGAACGGCGCTTCGGCGGCATCAACCGGTTGGCCGGAGGTACGGGTTTCCCGTCGCGGCTGACGGCGTATCTTCCGTCGACGGTGAATATTCATCCAATTGAGGGCGCAACGTGGGCGCGGCGAGGCTCGAACTGAGAGTTCTGAGATCCGCCACCAAATCCCGCGCGGATTGATAGCGATCATCGGGATTTTTCTGAAGCAAGCGCGAGATGATCGCGTGGCAGCCCGGATCGGTATCGAGCGCCGGCACCGCTCCGAACAGATGGCCGTCCTCGATCGCCCGATAGGAATCGCCGTCAAAGGGGCGTTTTCCGGAAAGAAGCTCGAAGAAAATGACTCCCAAAGTGTAGAGATCGCTTCTCTGGTCGCACACTTCGCCGCGAATCTGCTCCGGACTCATGTAGTACGGTGTTCCCGGGCGCTCGCCGGCAACGGTCAGGCCCAGCGGCTGATCGCCCGCTTTGGCGATGCCAAAATCGAGAACGATCACGCGGCCGGACGGGTCCAGGCGGATATTTCCCGGTTTTAAATCGCGGTGAACGATGCCTTTCGAGGCGGCCCAAACCAGCGCTTCGGCGACCTCGGCGACCACGAATGCAGCTTCCGGCTCAGGCAAGCGGCCTTCGCGCTCCAGATAGCGGCGCAAATCCTCGCCACCGATGTACGGCATGATGATGTAGTGCAGCCCGCCGCCCTCGCCGATGTCGAAGATCGACACGATGTTCGGGTGGCCCGAAAGAGTCGCCGCGGTGCGCGCTTCCTGAAGAAATCGCTCCACGATGCGAGGTTCGTTCGCCAGCGATTCGTTCAGAACTTTGACCGCGAATAAACCGCCGTGCAGGCGATGGCGAGCCAGATAGACTTCCGCCATACCTCCTCCCCCGATCCAGTGAAGGATGTCGTATTTGTCCCCAAGTACGGAGGCCAAAGCTTCGACGGTCTGATCTTTTCCCGCCATCGTCCGATCTATTGTACGGCAGAGTCAGGCGCGGTCCTTAGATTTGCAACGTTTGCGGTATTCGGTTCATTACACATAGGACGTGTATACTACTCCTCAGACATTGGAGGGCGGGGCGAATGCGTAAGCTGGAAATAGCGCGAATTTGGTTGGCGATCGCGGTTGCCGGTGCGGCCCTCATGCAGGCTCAGGACAGCCCGCCCGACTCGCTCAAAATCACCATCCTGGATGGCGATCAGGCGATCAACAATATTCGCCAGCGCACCGCGCGCGAGCCCATTGTCCAGGTGGAAGACGAGAACCACAACCGCATACCCGGCGCCATCGTGGTGTTCACATTGCCGGGCAATGGACCCGGCGGCAGCTTTGTAGGAGGCGGAAACACGCTTTCGACGGTGACGGACGCCGACGGAAAAGCGATTGCTCGCGGCTTACGTCCCAACAACTTGACCGGGAAATTTGAGATCCGCGTGAACGCGTCCTATCAGGGCAAGACCGGGCACGCGATCATCAGCCAGACCAACGCGGGTTCCGTAGCCGTGACGCACACCGCACGCTGGATAACCATCTCGGTCATCGCGGGCGCGGCCGTGGCGGCCGGAGTCGTCGCGGCGACGCGCGGCGGCGGTTCCCCAACCTCTCCAGCAACTACGACCTCGCGCTCCGCCTACCGTTACGGTCGGCAGCGGCTCGGTGGGACCGCCTCACTAAAACAGAAACGTATGATTTCGGAGGATCGCTTGAACAGAACTCTATTCGGAGTATTATGGCTGGCGGGCGCCGTGGCCCATGCGCAAGCGCCGCAAGGTCCAACGCTGGGCGTGGTCTTTGACGGCGGCACCGGAGCATTTCGCCGAATTATCGGGCTTCCAGGAGCCGCCCATTTCAGCGCGCCGCTGGACGCGGGAACTACGTTTTCGTCGGCAGTGGTCTCGCCTGGTCACGAATTCGCCTTGGGAATCGGATCCAGTGACTCGCAGTTGTATTTGATTCGCCTGAAAGGCGCGCCGGTTTCGACCCCGGTTGGCGGTGCTGCCTGGATTCCTTCGAAGATGATCTTCAGTCCGGCCGGTCGAACGGCGGTGCTCGTGGGGCCATCAGGTACGATCCAATTGGCAATCGGATTGCCGGATTCGCCGAGCATCAGCGTGGAGATCGATATCAGCTCGCTCGGCGCCGGTCTTCAAGCCATCGCAATCTCGGATGGCGGCACGGTGCTCGCGGCTTTCGCCGCCGCGGATGGCTCCTCGCTTCTCTACGCGATCGGCGCGACGAGCGGAACGCAATCGGTGGGCTCCGCTGCACTGGCCTCCGCGATCAGTTTTCTTAGAAACTCCAACTCGGCGCTGGTTGCCGATCGAGCCGCGCATCAAATTCTGCAATTTCAGCTTGCCGATTCCGGAGCCGCGGTCAGCGTGATTGCGACGCAAACCGATGGCATCAGCGATCCGGTCGCGGTAAATGTCTCGGGCAGCGCGCAGTGGGGCTTAGTGGGGAACGCGGTGGATCAATCACTGGTCCGAATCGATCTTACCGGCCTAAATGCTCCCTCGGTGTTTTCGTGCGCGCTGCGACGTGTCGGCGATCGGGCGACTGGCAGGCAACGCGGTATTCCAACTCGGGGGTCTTTCGGATCAGCCGCTGTGGGTTTTTGATGGCGACGATGTGAACCCACGAGTCGTTTTCATCCCGGCGATAACGGCGCCCGAAGCGTCCGGAGGCGGACAATGAACATCGGCCGGACTTTCTTTTCGATACTTGCAGCCGCTGCGCTGGCGACCGTTCCAGTCGCCGGGCAGACCGCGCCCAAAACCACAATCTCCAGTCTTAATCCGAATTCGGCGATCGCCGGAAGCGCCGGATTCACCATGACCATTGACGGCGCCAATCTTCTTGATTGCGCCGCCGCGCCTTGTCTTGCCGTGAACTGGGCACCCTCTTCGGGGTCGCCAACCACGATCCGGCCTTCATCGGTCGGTCCCGAACGCAAACTTCGTAACGGCGGCCATCCCTGCGAGTTTGCTGACCACTCCGGGAAGCGTCTCCGTCACTGTAACCGCGGAGTTCGGAGTTTCGAATGCCCTCACGTTCACCATCAGCTACCCGACTCCAGCGATCAGCACCTTGAGTCCCATCAGTGGCGTGGTCGGCGGAAGCTCATTCACGCTGACCGTGCACCGGGTCGGGCTTTTTTCCCGGCAGCCTCGTGGAAGTCAACGGATCCCCGGTAGCGACCACGTATGTCAGCGGCCAGACGCTCACCGCGACTGTCGCGGCAGGCTTTCTGAACGCGGCCGGCAATCTCGGGATCACTGTGGTGCAGCCTAACGGCCTGTCCTCCGGAGTCGCGGAGTTTCCGGTAAACTACCCCGCGCCGACGATCACCAGCTTGAGCCCCACGCAGGTCGCCGCCTCGACAACGCCGGTGAACATCGCCATCAATGGAACCAATTTTTTCACCGCGAGCACCGTGCAAATCAACGGAGCAAACACGTCCACCACCTTGGTCACCTCGCAGCAGCTCACGGCGACCGTTCCGGCCTCCGCGCTGGCCGCTCCAGGTCAGCTTAGCGTCAACGTGACCAATCCCGGGCCGCAGGTTTCCAACACCGCGAGTCTCACCGTCGCCGGCACCCTCGATTAGCGGCCTGTCGCCCTCGTCGGCAGTCGCGGGCAGCGTGACGTTTACCCTGGCGGTGAGCGGCTCCAACTTTATATCCGGGTCCGTGGTCACCTGGAACGGGACGTCGCTGACGACATTTTTCACCAGCCCGACCCAGTTGACGGCGCTGGTCTCCACGAGCCTGCTCAACACCGCCGGAACGGCAACGGTGCGCGTGCAGAATACGTCGCAAGCGGTTTCCAACGCCGCGACATTCACGATCACGCCCAAACCTCTCACCATCACCAGCCTCAATCCCAGTTCGGCGACCGCGGGAAGCGGAGCGCTGACGCTCACGGTGAACGGCACTGGGTTTGTGAGCGGCTCCGTCGTCGACTGGAACGGATCCACGCTGACCACCAGCTTCGGCAGCGTGAATCAGTTGACCGCGACGGTTCCGGCGAGCCTGCTGTCACAACCGGGAAGCGCGACCGTGCTGGTGACCAATCCCGATTTAACGCAATCGAACGCCGTAACGTTCACGATCAATCCGGCGCCAGTCACCATCACCAGCATTAATCCCGCCTCCGCGGTGGCGGGCAGCGCCGCGTTCACGATGACCGTGAATGGCACGGGATTCCTGAGCGGTGCAGTAGTCAACTGGAACGCGATCCCTCTGGCGACGACCTTCGGCAGCGCTACACAGCTCACGGCGCAGGTGCCCGCCACACTCCTGGCGCAAGCGGGAGGCGCGGCAATTCAGGTGCTGGATCCGAACAACACGCAGTCGAACGTGGTGACGTTCACGATCACTGCCACGCCGCTTACCATTACCAGCATTAGTCCAACTTCAGCGATCGCCGGCGCGGCTGGGTTCACGCTGACAGTGAACGGCACCGGCTTCGTGAGCGGGGCCGTGGTTAGCTGGAACTCGACCGCGTTAGCCACGACCTTCGGCAGCGCGACTCAGTTGACCGCCACCGTTCCGGCGAGCCTGCTGGCGCAGCCTGGAAGCGCGACCGTGCTGGTCACCAACCCGAATCAGGCGCAATCGAACACGGCGACGTTCACGATCACTCCAGCGGCTCCCACCATCACCAGCATTAATCCCGCGTCAGCAATCGTCGGCGCGGCCGGGTTTACGCTGACGGTAAACGGCACCGGCTTCCTGAGCGGCGCGGTGGTTAACTGGAATTCAACCGCTTTGGCGACCACCTTCGGGAGTGAGACTCAGTTAACCGCGTCGGTTCCCGCGAGCCTGCTGGCGCAGGCCGGAAGCGCGACAATTCAGGTGGTCAATCCCAACAATACACAATCGAATCCGGTCGGATTCTTGATCAGTGCCGGGACGCCTCCGACGATCACCAGTCTGAGCCCGGCCTCCACGGTCGCGGCAGGACCTACGTTTACGCTAACCGTGAACGGAAGCGGCTTCGTGTCTGCCTCCGTAGTGGACTGGAACGGCAACGCGGTACCGACTACGGTCGTAAATACGGCGCAGTTGACTGCCTCCATCGATGCCTCGCTGATCGCCAATCCTGGCTCAGCGGCGGTCACGGTGGTGAATCCGGGTAACGTGGCGTCCAGCGCGGCTACTTTCACGATCACGGTTCCGAATCCGCCGACGGTAACGTTCTCGGGCCCGGCCACTACCGGCCCCATGCAGCAGCCCTCGATCACTTTTGCGATTGGAGCGGCATACGTGCTGGCACTCCAGGGGCAAGTGACTCTGACCTTCACTCCGGACGCTGTGAATCCCTCCGACGATCCGGCGATCCAGTTCTCGGCGGGCGGACGCACGCTTTCTTTTACGATTCCCGCTAACTCGACCCAAGTCCCCCCGATTTTGATTCAGACCGGCACCGTTTCCGGCGCCATTCGCGCCCATATGACGCTCACCGGCGGCGGAGCGTCGATTCCAGTCTCCGATGTCGTCATCCAAATCTCCCGAGCCGCGCCGGTAATCCGCTCGGTGACCGCGACGCGAAGCAGCGGCAGCCTCCAATTGAGCATCGTGGGCTACTCTACGCCACGCGAGGTAACTCAGGCGGTGTTCCATTTCAATCCCGTGGGAACCGCCGCCCAGATTCCGGACGCAACCGTAAGCGTGGGAAGTTTGTTCACCCCGTGGTTCCAGAGTTCGGATTCGACGCAATACGGCAGTCAGTTTACCTACACGCAAAGCTTCACGATTCAGGGAGATTCCACTCAGATCGGGACGATTATCGTCACATTAACGAGCTCTGCGGGTAACTCCCAGCCTGTGACCTCGAATTAGTTCGGCCTGTCGATCGAGATCGATGCCCGGCGGCCAAAACTGCGCCGATTGAACTAACCCGGGCGCAATGTTACGCTCCAGTTGATGCCAACCGAACAGATCGCCGCCGGCGGGATCTTAAGATTGGCGAAACGCGGGGAAAGAAGCAACCCAGGTTCTTGAGAAGCGACATGTCGATCGATCGCCGCTCCTTCATCGCTGCTGCCGCCACCTCCGCAGCAATCCGACCGGAACGCGTCCAAGGCGCGCAGCCCGAGTCAGACCAGGGCGTGGATCCGCTCGGCGTGCGGGCCGACTTTCCCATCGTTTCCGAACACATTTTTCTCAACTCGGCATATATCGCGCCAACACCGCGATCCGTGGTCGCCGCGAGCCATGCATACCTCGAAGGGAAAAGCGCGCGGCCCATGCAGTTGAACGCATTGATGGCTACCAACCAGGCGGTTCGGGTGCAGTTCGCTCGCGTCGTGAACGCTACGCCCGATGAAATCGGCTTGCTCAACTCCACTGGAGAGGGTGAAAACGTCATCGCCAATGGTGTCGGTCTCAAGGCGGGTGACAACGTAGTGGTTGACGACCTGCACTACAACACGGAGTTCGTTCTCTACCGGGCTCTGGAGGCCTCGCGCGGCATCGAGCTTCGAATTGTGAAAAACCGCGACGGCGCAGTGACCGCCCGCGATTTCGAACCGCACGTCGACAAGCGCACCCGCATCGTTTCGGTCGCCTGGGTATCGCATTTGAACGGATTCCGCCACGATATGCGGCCCATCGCCGACCTGGCGCATGCGCATGGAGCGCTATTCTATGCGGACGCCATACAGGCCGTAGGCACGATCGATGTCGATGTCCGCGCCGCCGGCGTTGACGCGATGTGCTGTGGCTCGTACAAATGGCTGATGGCGGAGTTTGGGGTCGCGCCGTTTTTCGTTAGCAAGAACGTCCTCGACCAGATTCAATCCGACCGGATCGGAGAATTTTCAGTCGCGAGCGCCGAGCCGGATTATCACTATCAACTTTTAAAAACCGCGGCGAAGTTCGAGGGCACCAGCCGCGCTTTCGGCGCGGTCGCACAGCTACAGGCGAGCCTCTCCTATCTTGAAAAGATCGGCATCGCGCGGATCGAGAAACACACGACATGGCTCGCGCAACAGCTCCATTCGGGGCTTGTGAAACAGGGCCATCGAATGTTCACTCCTCCCGGGAATCGGTCTTCCATTGTGACGTTCCATTGCGATCGGCCGGTCGCGGCCGCTCGCGCGGCGTTCCAGGCCGCCAATATCGAAGTGACCGCGAGGTCGGGACAAGTTCGCATCGCGCCGGCGCTGTTCAATAACGCGGGCGAAATCGAGAAGTGTCTCGAGGTCACCAAGCGGCTGGTTTAGGGACGAGTCGTAGCTTACTGATACGTGCTGGTCACGCTGATCCCGGTGAAGCCGATCCCGTAGCCGTAGTTGATGTTCGGCGCCGAGAACGGCGCATAACTTGTCATGTTCTCGAGGAGCACGCTTCCCTGGCCCGCCGGCAGTACCGATAAGACATAAGGCGGCACGGTGAACTGCAACGCGCTTTGCGGCGCGTAGCAGGAGAACCCGGCAACCACGCCATTGCTTTCCGAGCTGCCCGATATGAATACGTAGGTTCCCGAACCACCTCCCGTCCAGTTCACCTGCAAGCCCTGCGCCCGATTTATGGTCGCCGCCGCGCTCTGATTAGTCCAGGTCAGAATCGGATTGGGAAGATTTACGGTTGCAGTGAAGGCGCCGACGTCGGCTCCCCCGCTGCCGTTGAACACAAATGCGCCACCGGTGGTCGGAATCGCCGTCGCGGGCAGTTGCGAATCGTAGGTTCCCTTGCTGATCGCGGTCAACGGATAAGTCCCCGCCGGTCCCTGAACGTTTATCGTGCCGGCATCGAGGTATGTAACGCTTAGCGAACTGCCGCCGCCAGACGACGAGCTTACGTATTCGGTGACCACGCAGCCGCCAATCGAGACGATTCCCGACGAAGACGACCCTGAGCTGAAAATCGTTCCGGAAATCCTCTCGAACACCGTCTCGGCGATGTTGAACGTTCCCGCACTTCCCTCCGCCAATTGCCCGATCAGCACGTCTCCCACCGTCTCGTTGACCGTGGTGCTTTGCGATCCCGTGATCCCATACAACGGCTCACTGCACACGCCGCCCTGGTTCATGATCGCAAACGTCGGAGTGTTGCTGATCGTGATACTCGCGCCGGTTCCGGTAACGATGACCACGGGAACATAACACCCGTTAGGCACGCCCGCCGGAATCGAAAACTGGATCACGGAAACGCCGGGATAAACAGAAGCGCCCGCGAAGGTGATGTTGGTGGCCGGCACTCCGCCAACGTAAACCTGTACCGGCGTGCTTACCGAATGCGGTGTGGAAGTGTAAGTGGTATCGCTGTCGGCCGGATCGGAGCCCAGTCCTGTCCCCCAAATCGTGACCAGTTGTCCAGGCTTGGCCGAGCTGGTTGGCGTGAACACGGCTCCCGTAGCGCTGAGCGGATCCTGCGCGACCGCAGTGTTGCCGCTGTAATTGTCGATACCGAAAGCGCTCGTAACGACATTAAAGCTGAAAGCAGCACTGGCTGCTCCGTTGTAGCTGACGGTCAGCGTCGCCGAACCCACCGGCGTAGCTGCGGGAAGAACCGCCGCGATCGCCGTCGGAGAGCTGTACCAGATCGCCGGAGTGAACGTCTTGCCGCCGGCGCTGACCGAAATGCTGGCTCCGTTCAGCGTCGCGGGAAGGCCTTTCGTACTATCTTGCAAGACCGGCGTGGTTCCTGGCGTCGCCATTCCCGTGCCTTGAATCACGAATAGCGAACTGGGCGCGATCCCGGAGTTGGGAAACCCGCTCGGGATCATGCTGGAGTTGTTCATCACGGCGGTGACGGTCGGTCCGCCGGGCGTGCCGCCCGAGGTGGCTGCCTGATAAGTCGTGTACTGAATGCTGATCGAGGTGCTGCTGAGCGCGGTAATCAGGAACTTGGCGGGGTTGGTACCGTTCGTCTCGAGCCCAATGATGGTTCCCGACGCCGTCCCCGCCGCCAGGGAACTGGCCGCGATGGGCGACGACGAAAACGCCCCGGGGGTGATGATGAATACCGCTAGAATTGTCTCGGTCACGTTCGGATACAGTGCGGTGCCGGTAAACCCCTTTAGCACGAGCCCCTTCGCGTTGCCGACAAAGGCGATGCCGGTTCCGGTAAACATAATATCTCCGCCGGATGCTACGTTCGCCCCTTGATCCAGGCTGAAATTGCCGCCGGCCGGGATGGTCGCGGTGCCGTTGAGATCCGCCAGAGCGGCTATCGGAAACGCGAGCACCGCGAAAGCTTGGGCCAAAAGGGCGACATTCATCTTTTTCATCGACATGCTCCAATTCTCTTAATCGCTCAGGTTCACGAAGACGTTAAACGCTTGCCTACATTGGACATTGCGCAGATTGACCGTCCCATCTGTCATCCTTTCTGAAAAAATGTCAGCGCGGCCGCGTGACGGTGACGCGATGTTATACTGGGCCGCGGATGAAACGTCGATTTCTCCGCGCCTGCTTGCTGCAACTCGCTCTGTTGGCCATTTCATCCCCGGGTCAGGACCCGGCGCTGGACCAGGGCTGGATGCGCTTTCGCGGCCCCAACGGCTCCGGCATATCGAAAGACTCTGGCTTCCCGATCGAGTTCGGCAAGTCGCAAAACGTCATCTGGAGAACACCGGTCCGGCCCGGCAAGTCCTCTCCCGTGCTCAGCGCGCGGCACGTCTTCCTCACCGGTTACGACAAGGAAAAGCTGATCACCCAGTGTTTCGATCGTGCCACCGGCCGGCTCTTATGGGAGCGCGTCGAAAACCGCGCGCACAAGCAGGATGTCAATCTTCTCAACAACCCCGCCGCCATTACTCCGGTCACCGACGGCGAAAACGTGTACGTGTTTTTCAAGGATTTCGGACTTGTCTCTTATGACGCGGCCGGCAAGCTCCGATGGAAAGTGCCGCTCGGTCCCTTCACCAACTCAATGGGCCTGGGCGCCTCGCCGATCGTCGCCGGCGACTCGATTATCCTGGTCGCCGACCAGCTCACGAATTCTTACATCGCCGCCTTCGACCGGCGCAATGGCGAGATCCGGTGGAAAATCGCGCGCCAGGAATCGGAAGGTTGGGGCACTCCCGTGCTCTACACGCCAGGAAGCTCGGCCCCCCTGATTCTGACCGCCGGCCAAGGCCAATACGGTGCTCATCGCGTCACCGACGGAAAGCGGGTAGTCAGCCATCCCGGTCTCAGCCCCGGAATGGTCGCCAGCCCGGTGCTGGATCACGACACCATCTACGCGTTCGGCTATGGAGCGGATCACGGTCCCGGTCTTTTCGCCGGTGTGCTCGACGAGTTGGACAAGAATCACGACGGACAGCTTACTCCGGATGAATACCAGAACATCCCCGGCGACACCAGCGATCACCAGACCACTGCGATGTTCACCGGGATGGGCAAGTACATGGGGAACGGCGACGGCATCATCACCAAGGACAAATGGGATGCGTGGGGACGTCACACCGGCGGGCCCACCGGCCTGCTCGCCGTCCGCCTGGATGGCGACGGCGCTGCTCCGCGCGACCTGTGGCGCTACGACAAAGGCTTCGCCGGCGTGATTCCGTCGCCGCTGGTTTACGATGGCGTCCTGTACGTCATCAAGAACGGCGGCATCCTGACCGCTTTCAACCCGGCCAACGGCGAAGTGCTCAAGACCGGCCGTGTCGCCGGCGCGTTGGGCGGATACTCCGCGTCTCCCGTGGCCGCCGAAGGACGGATTTTCGTCGTCAGCGAAGAAGGGAAAATAACCGTTCTTCGCGCCGGCCGCGATTGGGACGTGATGTCCGTGAACGATCTCGGCGAAGGCGCCTTCGCCACGCCCGCGCTCTCGGCCGGCCGGATCTATGTTCGAACCGATGAAGCGTTGTACTGTTTCGGATCGAAGCCCTGAGGCTCACGCAGATGCCGCGGTGTGCGCATGTCACGGTCCGCTCACCGCTTCCGTAATGCACTAAGGTAAAAATTGTTGAGATGAGCCAGTACGAAGATGACCTGAAAATGGCGGCAGCGCAATCCGCCGTCGCACTGATTACGGATGGGATGATCGTGGGCCTCGGATCCGGAACCACGGCCGCGTTCGCGATTACCGATCTAGGGAGGCGGGTGCAGCATGGTCTCCATATCGTGGGCGTTCCAACCTCGGAGCGCACCGCTGAACAGGCGCGCGCGCTGGGGATCCCGATCGCAACCTTGGATGAAGAACCGAACGTCGACATCACCATCGACGGCGCGGATGAGGTGGAAAAGGCGAGCCTGAACCTGATCAAGGGACACGGTGGAGCGCTGCTCCGCGAGAAGATCGTAGCCAGCGCGAGCAAGAAGCTGGTGATCATTGTGGACGAGAGCAAGCTGGTGGACCGCCTCGCGGTCCGCGATCCGGTGCCTGTTGAGGTAGTGCCGTTCGGATGGCAAACGACGGCACGGCGTCTTTCCAGCCTGGGCGCCAAGCCATCTCTCAGACGAAATCCGGACGGAAAGCCTTTCCATAGCGACGGCGGCAATTACATTCTTGATTGCGCGTTCGATTCGAGATTTTCCGCCGAGGAACTCGCGCAACGGCTCGACCATGTGGTGGGAGTGGTGGAACATGGCCTCTTTATCGGACTGACTTCGGAGGTTCACGTGGGCGATAGCGGAGTGCGGGTCTTGAAGCTGACCTCTTAGCGTGGGCCCTAGAACGCGAGCCGCAGCCCGAAACGCGCGACAAACGGATTCAGCAGGTTCGTCGGCTTCAAATAAACCGCCCCGTACGAAGCGACTTCAGAGGTAATCGTGTTGGCATTGCCTAAGTTGAAAAGATCCGCCATCACGTCAAACCGGAATCGTTCCTTGAAAGTGAACGGACGCGCGACGCGCATGTCCGCCATGTTGACGCTCGGCAGACGAAGCTGTCCCTGTGGGAGCAGAGCCACTGTTTCCGAGCCCTGTGTCAGGCCCGTAAAGACCTCCGTGGGACGGAACGGATAGCCGGTGTAGTGCTGGAAATTCAGGCTCAAGGAAACTTTCCAGGGAAGTTGGTAAACTCCATTGATTTTCCAAACGTAGGTCGAATCCAGGAATAGATAATTGTTCTGGCGATTGATGTCGCGATTCGGATCGTTGAAATCGTCCGAGAGGGCGTTGGGCGTTCCCGCGCTGTAGTCGCCCTTGGTCCTCTGAATCGTCAGGCCCGCAAGCACCATCCATTTGCTCGAAAGACGCTTGGTCGCCGACAGCTCGACTCCGTTGTAGCCATATGCGTTCAACTCGGGGATGTTAGTGACTTCGTAATAATTCACCTGGCTCGCCTGCGCGGCGTTCAAATTGTAGAGCGTGATCGGCTGGTTGGTCAGCGGATTCATGATCGGGCTGCCTTTCAGCGTCGTGATCGCGGTGTAATCCGAAGCCAGGCGAACGGTGCTCAATCGTCCGATCTGATCCCGATTGTTGCGATAAAAATAATCCGCGCCGACCGACAGCGTCGAGAAAAGCTGCTGTTCCCATCCGATGCTCGACTGGTCCGAATAGGGATGCTTCAAGTGAGGATCGACCGTCGTGAACACGCCGCCCGACGTCGCCACCGGCGTTCCCGTGAGAAATCCGCTGGGAACGGCGTTGGTCATGGCGCCATTCCACAAGTAAGTTTGGCTGCTCAACGTATTCGGATTGACGGCCTGCGCCAGCTCCGTTCCTTCAATTCGATAGAACCGGCTCCAGCCGCCGCGGATCACGGATCGGCCTTTCCCGGTCAGATCGTATGCCGCTCCCAGCCGAGGAGCGAAATTATTCCAGTCGATTACGTTCGGCGACTGGGGGAACGTCCGCGCCCCGAAAAGGTTGCTGTACGTACCCGTCGACGGACTCGACTGGGAGGGGTTGAAGCTGCGCGTGTGGTCGAACCGCACGCCGATATTCAGTGTCAGGCGATGCCCGATATGCCAGGCATCCTGCACGAACGCGGCAGCGTCACGAATGATTCCGCTGTAGTTGAGCGGCGTGTTGAATATGGTCGCTTCGTACGGCGTCCCATTGTTGTAGATGGCGGATATGTCGCTATTGATGGCGTACGTGTAGCCGTTGGTGGCGGTCCCGGCTTCGTATCCGAACTTCAAATTGTGCGAGCCACCCAGGAATCCGCCCTTATAGTAAGATGCCGTGGCCGCGCCGCGAGTGTGCGTCGCCAGATTGGAGTCGCTGTATGGCGCCGCCCCCGTTTCGGTCGATAACGAAAGATCGACAGTATTAATCGCGGATGCCGCCACCGTCGGCTGATAGCTCAATGGGAAAATCTGGTGCATATATCCGAACCGGACATCCAGAGTGAGGGCGTTGGTGATTTGCGACGTCCACAGACCCTCCAGAATGTAGGCCGGTTCAATCTGCCGCCAGCTTGCCGCATCGCTCACGAACGAGTACGCCGTATCGCGGCGGAAATAGCGATTCTGTTCGTTATACAGCCACACGGCGCTTAGCCGGTTCTTCGCATTGAGCTGATAATCCGCACGGGAATCGACATTCCACTGGTGATCGATATCGTTCACCGGTGACCCGCTTTGCGTTCGTACAGAAAGAATATCCTCTCGAATGTCGTACATTCGGAACGATCCGAACAGCCACAACTTGTCCTTGATAATCGGAACGCCCATGCTGCCGGTGGTGTCGCGTGACATCACAAAAGGACTTCCCGCCTGCACCGTGGCGCCGTTGTATTTGGGCAGATCCACAGCCGCTTCCGTCGCGCCGGTCAGATAGTATGCCGCGAACAATCCGTGGATTTCGTTCGAACCGGACTTAGTGACCAGATTCATGTACAGGCCGCCAACACCCACTTCGGCCGGGGCCTGATCGGTCACTACCTGAAACTCCTGCAACGCGTCATGGTTGACGTAAAACGAAGTGTATCCTCCGTTCGAGCCCGGCCAATTGAGGCGCAAACCGTTCCAGCTATACGTTTCCTCGCCCGGCATGCTGCCGTGGATCTGCATGTAGGACTGCTGATAGCTTTGATTCCCCGCAACATCGAATGTGCTGGATGTGACGCCCGGCGCCTGCTCCACCGTCGACCATGGATCCCGTCCGCTGGGCAGGTTTTGCAGCAACCCCTCAGTAAAGGTGGTGCCGGACGACGAGGATTGCACGTCCACCACCGACGTTTCCGCGACGGTCACCGATTCCTGAACTGCGCCGACGTCCAGACGCGCGTTCACCGTGGCCGTGAATCCCGCGGCCAGTTCGACGCCGGTTTCGATGAATGTCTTGAACCCGCCGGCCTGGATCGTGACCTTATAACTTCCGATCGGCAGAAGGTCGACCAGATAGTTCCCATCGGATTGGCTGGTGGCATTGCGCGCCGCCATTAACGCCGAGCCCTCTACTTTGACCGAAGCGCCCGCGATGATCGCTCCAGTGGAATCGGTTACCACACCGGTGATTCTGCCGGTGGTCGCCACTTGCCCGAAAGCCGTGGCTAAACAGAAAAGCGCTGCTGCGAGAAGCCCGGATGTAACACGCATGGTTGGAGTCCTTTCGAATGAGGACGACCGAGGTCCGTTACCACTCACCGTTACAAAACGCTGACAGAAGCTAAATAACTATATGACGAATGCATTCAGATTGGAAGGGGGCTCGTTTGGAGATTTTCGCTCCCGGCCAAACTGTGTTTTGATTAGCCTGAAGATCACTGAATATCCTTCGGAATACTATGCCGAAGTCTTTCCTCCTGAGCCTGCTTCTTGTACAATGCGGACTCGGCGGCAAGAAAGGAATCCACATGAGATACACGCTTCCGGCAATCGTCGCCGCGACGCTGGCGATCGCGGTTCAGGCCGCTCCTGCGGGCTCGAAGTCCTTCACGATCGAAGACCTGATCGACATCTGGCACCCGTCCGATCCGGTCTGGTCCCCGGATGGACAGCATGTCTTGTTTGTCTGGGATCGCGCCGGGGTGAGCAACTTGTATGTCGCCAATGCCTCTGGCAATGCCAAACCCGCCGCTCTCACGCATTTTCTTGCCGGAGCCGTCACAGGCGCATTCTGGAGCCGCGACGGAAAAACCGTCTATTTTCCCCATGATGGCGATTTGTGGCAGGTGCCTGCCGCCGGCGGCGATCCCAAAGCCGTCTGGACCACCTCGGCTCCTGAAACGAATATCGTTCTGTCGCCCGACGGGAATCAGGTCGCGTTCGTTCGGCCAGGCGACGCCCAGGGAGCGCGGCGCGGCAGCGATCTATGTGTACGCTCGTTGGCCACCGGAAAAGAAACCAAACTGGCCCACGATGAGGCTGGCCTGGGAGGGGTCGCGTGGTCACCGGATGGATCCCATCTTTCATACTCTGCCGGCGTGCGAACGATTCGTCATGATGACGCCCCCGAATACTCGGGAGCAAAGATCATCTATACCGTGACGGAACGTACGCCAGGGCAACTTTTCGTCGTTTCCGCCGCTGGAGGAAATCCCGTTGCGTTGAAGACTCCGGTCGGGTTCGAAGGCGCGCGTTGGGTGGATGCCGGCGCATCTGGTTTTCGACCGCCAGTCCGCCGATTTCAAGAAGCGGACGGTTTACGTCGCCGATATAAGCAATGCGTCTCTGCGTCCGCTTCACGAAGATGTGGAGGAGCAGTTCTGGAGCATTCCCGGCAACTCCGGCAGCGCCGCGCAACCCTCCCCGGATGGCAAGTGGATCGCCTTCTTAAGCGATCGCGACGGTTGGGATCATCTCTACGTCATGCCCGCCACGGGGGGCGAGGCGGTGCAGATCACCAAGGGGAAGTTCGAGGCTTGGCGACCCGTCTGGTCGCATGACGGGAAAAAGATCGCGTTTGACGCCAACGAACCGGACAAGCCCGGCGACCGCCGCGTCGGTATCGCGGATTTGAGTAAAGGTCCCGCGCAAGCGACGGTAACGTATCTGACGGCCGGCCGTGGAACCAACATCGCGCCGGTTTGGTCTCTCGATGAGGCGCGGCTGGCATATCAACACTCGGATGCGCACCACTCCGCGGATCTGTTCGCGATCGAAGCCAAAGCCGGAGCGACCCCCCGCAGGCTCACCGATTCCATGCCGGCCAGCATGGACCGCGATGCTTTTGTCGAGCCCGAGTACGTTCATTTCCCCGGAGCGGATGGACAGCCCGTTCCAGGATGGCTTTTCGTACCTAAGAATGGGAATTATATACTTAAGTACAGCGCATGCTGAGAACGTTCCAGTTTCGACTTCGACCGAACGCCGGACAAACGGCGATGCTGGAGCGTATTCTGACCGACAACTGCGAGACGTACAACGCTGCGCTTCAGGAGCGCCGAGACGCATGGAAACTTCAACGCAAGTCGATCAGTTACCGAGACCAGCAAAACGAACTGACGGAGCTGCGCCAAGATCCAACGTTCCAATGGCTCGCTTGTGACATCATGCGTGATCCGTTACGTCGCGTAGATCGGGCTTTCAAGGCATTCTTTCGGCGAGTGAAAGCAAAGTCAGGCAACGCTGGCTTCCCGCGCTTCCGCGCTCGCGATCGCTACGATTCCTTCGGCTTTAGTGTGCCAGTCTGTCGGGATCGATCTATCAAAATTCCAAACGTTGGCGACATCCGCGCAAGAGGCGGCCGATTGATCGATGGCAAGCCAAAGCTATGCACCGTCAAGCGTGATGGGAAGCGCTGGACGGCATCGGTTGTCTGTGATATCGGCGAGGCCCCAGAGAAATGCGTAGTTAGTAATCCTGTCGGAATCGACGTAGGTCTAACTACGTTGGCGTCACTCAGCAATGGCACGCAGATCGAAAATCCACGCTGGACGCGCCAGCACGAAGATCGGATCGCAGCGTGCAGTCAGCGGCTGGCGCTCAAGTCGCGCGGGTCCAAGAACCGGATTCGAGCACGTGAAGTACTGCGAAGGGCGCACCAGCGTGCAGCGGACGCGCGCAACAACTTCGTGCATCACGTCAGCAAATGGCTCGTTGCGAACTACGATCTGATCGCGCACGAGGACCTGAAGATTTCCAACATGGTGAGATCCAATCTCGCCAAATCGATCATGGACGCTGCGTGGGGAATATTGATTCACCAGATAACGTACAAGGCTGAAAGCGCCGGGCGTTGGGTGGTGCCGGTCAATCCACGTGGTACGTCGCAAATCTGCTCCGGTTGTGGTCGGACGGTCAAGAAGAAGTTAAGCGAGCGCGTTCACTCGTGTGAGTGTGGACTCGTGCTTGACCGCGATCACAATGCAAGCATCAACATCAAAGCGCTCGGGATGAGCGCTGCGGGCTTTATGCCTTCAGAATCTATACTGTACTCAGGTATATAAATCCCCTAAGAATCTGGATCGCTCCAAAAAACACGCCGCGATTGTGTGGATCCACGGCGACGGCATCAATCAGAATTACGACGGGTGGCACGTGCAGCGCAATTATGCGGTGTACTACAGCTTCCATCAGTATTTGCTGCAAAAAGGATATGTAGTGTTTGCGCCCGATTACCGCGGAAGCATCGGCTACGGGCGCGCCTGGCGCAACGGCGTCTACCTGGATGTCGGCGGCAAAGATGCAAAGGACGCCTGGATGTCCGCGAATTATCTCAAGACCTTGCCTTACGTCGATCCGGACCGGATCGGCGTGTGGGGATTGAGCTATGGCGGATTCTTCACGCTGATTGCGGTCACGGATCAGCCCACTCTGTTTCGCGCAGCGGTCGACGTAGCCGGGGTGGTCGACTACGCGATGTACTACGACGATCCGTATCACGGCTCCTGGACCGCGAGCCGGATCGGCACGCCGGAACAGAATCCGCGCGTCTACGCGCAGGCGTCTCCGATCTCGCACATCGACCGGCTGACAAGGCCGCTGCTGGTGCTCCACGGCACGGCCGACGTGAATGTTCCTTATCTCGAATCGGTTCGACTGATCGACCAGGTCCTGAAACAGGGCAAGAGCGACCTGGTGACCTTTATGGTGTACCCGGGCGAATTTCACTACTTCACGCGGGCCCACGTCTTGCGAGACGCTTGGCGGCGGGTAGACGATTTTTTCGAGGCCAATCTTCATCCAGAGGAAGCTAAATAGCCCTCAAATGAAGGTTGCTGAGAGCGGCTAAAGACGCGGAAGTATTATGGGTCAAGGAGCAGTAAGCCGTGACCACGCGTCCACCCAAGGCTCACACTCAACTCGGCCGAGCCGCAGTCCGGATCTTCGCCGTGAACGATCGTCTGAATCAGATTCTCATCGAAAATCTTGACCCTGCCGCCTGGAATGCCAAGCCGCCGGGTAAGGCCCGAACCATCGCGGCGATCTTCACGCACATGCACAATGCGCGAACCAAATGGGTCAGGCTCACCGCTCCGCATCTGAAGGTTCCTCCCCAGCTCAACCGTGCGCACTGCACGCCTCGGCAGGCTCGTGCGGGATTGGCCGAAAGCGCCGCTCGCTGTGCGGAGATGCTCGCCGAAGCGCTGGACGGCGGGGGCCGCGTCGAAAAGTTTCTCAGAGACGGATGGGCTCAGCCTTGGCCGGTTGGTCCAGACATGCTGTGCTACATGCTTGCTCACGAAGCCCACCATCGCGGGCAGGTATGCATGCTTGCGCATCAGCTTGGGTTCCCGTTGCCGAACAAGGTGGCGTACGGAATGTGGAATTGGGAAAAGCTGTGGAAAGAATGCGAATCGGGAGTGTGAAAGAATTTCAGGCATGAATCGCCGCACTGATTTCTTCGCCGCGATTGAAGCGGGGGATCTGTCCAGCGCACAACAGATGCTTGTTGCCGATCCGGATCTCGTCCACGCCTCGAACAAAGAAGGAGCAACGGCTTTGCACGTGGCTGCATTCCATGGCCATCGGCGCCTCATCGACCTCCTTTGCGATGCCGGAGCCGACCTCAACGCGCGCGATCGCCGTTTCGGGGCAACGCCAGCCGGGTGGGCTCTGCATCATTTGCGGGAACGGGGTGCATTTCTTGCGATTGAGATCGACGATCTATTGCACGCGGTAAAAACCGGCGATGTCGAATGGACTCGCCGTCTGGTTCAACGGCATCCGGGGATCATCGCTACGAAGGACGCGGATGGCCGGCCGCTATCCGAGTACGCCCGGGAATCTGGAATTCCAGACATTACGCGGCTGTTCGAAGAGCGGTCAGCGGACCGTTGAGGACGCACCCTTATCACGGCACACGCGCTGAACAGGCGATCAACCCGGAGCAAAACCTGAATGGTGGCTTTGAGAATCGCGTCTACGCTCGCAGTCGAACGGGCTTGAACCGGCGATTTACGCGGGTCTAAAAGGGCTTGGGAGCGTTGCGGCAAATGCGAAGTCCTGATCGAACTTTTCTTCATCTAAGCACAGTAAGAATGATCACCGCAGTTGGTATAGGACTATAGGAGACATAAAATGACGAAACAGATAGAGCTTGGTGGCCGCTTCACACTTTCCGGCACTTCCATCGGCTTGCAGCGAATGGGCTACGGTGCGATGCAGCTTGCCGGTCCGCAGGTGTGGGGACCGCCGCGCGATCGCGACGCCGCGATCACGGTTCTGCGCGAGGCCATTGCGACGGGCGTTAACCACATCGACACGAGCGATTATTATGGCCCGCATGTGACCAACCAGATCATCAAACAGGCGCTTCATCCCTATCCGGACGGGCTGGTGATCGCAACCAAGGTAGGCGCCCGCGGGCCGCCCGACAAATCCTGGGTTCACGCGCTATCGCGTCAGGAACTGATCGACGCCGTCCATGATAATCTGCGACATCTTGGACTCGACGCGCTGGATGTCGTCAACCTCCGCGTGGGAGGAATGATGGAGCCGTCCGAGGAGTCGATCGAAGAACCGCTGACCGCGCTTGCGGAGCTTAAGCGTCAAGGGCTGATTCGTCATCTCGGCCTCAGCAACGTCAGTCCCGGGCAGTTGGCCGAAGCGCAGAAGATTACAGAGATTGTATGCGTGCAGAACATGTACAACGTGGCGCGCCGGCGCGACGACAGCTTTATCGACCACCTTGCACGTCGAGGCATTGCCTATGTGCCGTTCTTTCCGCTGGGAGGCTTCACTCCGTTGCAGTCCTCGGCCCTTGACGCCGTAGCGGCAGACCTGCAAGCTACCCCGATGCAGGTAGCACTCGCCTGGCTGCTTCACCGCTCACCCAACATCCTGTTAATCCCGGGCACGTCTTCCATCGGGCATCTTCGCGAGAATCTCAGTGCTGCGTCTCTACGGCTTCCCGCAGAAACGATCGCCAGTCTCGACTCGATCGGCCGCGATCCTAAGTCGCCATAACCAGTGGCCTGACGAGCTTGTGTGAAAAGCGTAATCCCCCGCTCCCTTTGGTTCGGCTCGGCCCACCCAAGGGTGATTTTCAGGGGAGCGGTAGATGGCCGGCACTGCTGAATTTCAGTGAGCGACTTTAGTGTTCGCTGGTCGCCGGAGCGATCCGTAAAGGTATAATCCTCGGATTGGAGAAAATATGCGACGCCTGACGATTGCCGCAGCGTTTCTGTTGCTGGTTGGATTCGCCAAGAACGAGACTGCGCCGAAACTGGATTTCGACAAAGTCGATCCCAAGCGGATGCTGATCGATACCTATAGCTACTGGTCCCAGCCCTATAGCTTTTACTACTTCCACCACATGGACAAGATCCCGCACCAGCGGCTGGACTGGATTCGCAAGCCAGCGCAGAAATTCGCGCTGCAAGAACCCGCGGGGCCTTTCTCCTTGTCGTATTCGAACAACGACAAGACATCTACGCTCGACGAGTATCTGGAGCAGGCCGACGTCCAGGGATTTCTGGTCCTCAAAGACGATCGAGTGATTTTCGAAAAGTATCTGCACGGCGCTTCGGCCGAGGACCGCTTCTTGTCCATGTCGGTGGAAAAGTCCATCGTTTCGGTGCTGATTGGCACTGCCGTTGATGAGGGCAAGATCAACGTCAACGACCCGGTGACGCATTATCTTCCGGATCTGAGCGATGGCGCGTATAAAGACTGTTCCATCAAGAATCTCTTACAAATGGCCTCCGGAATCGAGTTCAATGAGGATTATCTCGATCCCAAGGCCGACATTCATCGCGTGCTGTTCGATCTGATTCGTGGCGGGGAGCCGTTCCGCCAGGTCGGCATCGGCATCAAGTCCGAGCGCAAGCCCGGCATGGCGTTTCATTATCAAAGCATCAATACACAGATCCTCGCGGGCGTGCTCGAAAAGGTGACCGGGATGCCCCTCAACAAGTACGCAGAGGAACGGCTATGGAAGAAGATCGGCGCGCAGAGCGATGCGTTCGTTTATGAAAGCGAGAAGCAGCCGGAGATCTGCGCGTTCGGATGCTTCAACGCCACGCTTCGCGATTACGCTCGCTTCGGCCTCATGGCCATGCATTCGGGCGAGCTCGGCGGCAAGCGCATCGTCAGCGAGGCCTGGATGCGCGAAGCCACCGCCGCGCCGTCGTTCAATATGCCTCGGATCAACGAAAAGACAGGCCGTCCGGTAACCGGCTACGGATATCAATGGTGGCTGCTGCCGGGCGAAGATCACGCGTTTCAAGCCGTGGGAATCTACGGGCAGAATATCTATGTCAATCCGGCAAAGCACGTGGTGATCGCGCAGTTCAGCTCGCTGCCGAAGCCGAGCGGCGGGGGCAGCCGCGCCATCGGGCGCCCCCATGACGCGATCGCGGAGAAGCTCGCCGCCGGGAAATGACGGGTTTTCGATGGGATCGCGATGTTCAGCGCGATTTCCCTCGCGTCGCTGACGAGTCTCGCTTCAGTTGGGGGAAGAGCGACTAACTGAATTCACTGTCATTCGTCATTCGGATCGGGAGAGCTTCGTGCATTTCTGGTCCGATCTTCGTTACGCCCGCCGCAATCTCGGCCGCAATCCCGGATTTGCGGCGATGGTGATTCTGATTCTCGGCCTTGGCATCGGCGCCAACGTCACAATGTTGCGCATTGTGGATGGGATTCTGCTGGAGCCGCTGCCGTCCCGGGATCCGAACGGACCAGCCATTGAAGTGATCGGCGTCGCGGGCGACGTGCGCGGAGTGAATCTTCAGAAACGGCCGAATCCAACGGTTTATGTTCCGTACTGGCAGCGCGATCGTCCGGGGATGTCGCTAGTCGTGCGTACCGCAATCGCTCCCGCGGCCATCGAAAACGCGGTTCGAGCCGAAGTCCGACGGCTCGACCCCGAACTGCCCGTTCCTCAATTTCGCAGCATGAATGACATTGTCTCCGCGTCGGTCGCGCAGCGGCGGTTCCAATTGACGCTGATACTGCTATTCGCCGGAATCGCGCTGGCTCTGGCGAGCCTGGGAACTTATGGCGTGGTCTCATATTCCGTCGGACAGCGTCGAAGTGAGCTTGCGATCCGAATGGCGCTGGGCGCTTCCGCTTCGGAAGTGCATACTCTCGTGCTGCGCCAGGGATTGGCGCCTGTGTTATGTGGCCTCGCCGCGGGGCTGCTGGGGGCCATGGCAGCCGGGCGCGTACTCGCCGGATTACTATTTGCAGTGAGCGCCGCCGATCCTCTAACGATGTTCGTTGTCGCCGCGGTATTGCTGTCTGTCAGCGCGGCGGCCTGCTACATTCCCGCGTTTCGCGCGACCCGAAACGATCCACTGGTCGCGCTGCGCTATGAGTGAGCATTGACAATAGCGGATAATCGCATGTGTCCTCGGCGCATGGTTGATCAGAATTTACGCATCCTGTTCAGGCAAAGTCGACATGTCGACTCGAGATTCCATCGAGCCTGCCTGGCTGAGTGAGGCCGAATCACACGATAATTTCATTGTTCGGCCGGTTCCGTCGCAATCGACGCGAGTGGCAGAGTTTCGGTTGAATCCAAGTAATAAAAGGGCGATTCACTCCGCCGGCGGCGCACTTCGGTTTCCGCGCGGAACCAATCTACGTCGGCCGATCCCCATGGTCGCCCTCGTTCTTCCCAGAAACGATAGGCGAGCTTCTCCACCTGTGTGTGTAAGGAATCCAGTGCCGGTCTTGTCATAATTCATTCATCCCTTAAATTTAGCAACTATGGTTCCAATCAGCCGGAGGATCTGAACCGACCGTGACCGGGTACACTTTGTTTGGCCCACCGATTGCCATGGTAACCGCGTGCATAAGACGCCGGACATCGAACTCATCGCGCAGAGCAAACAGGGAGACCAAGCCGCCCTTGCCGAATTATTCGGCCGCCATTATCCCGCCTCTCTTCGCCTCGCCCGCGGAATGCTGCGTTCCGAGGCTGAATCGCAAGACGCAGTGCAGGTGGCATATTTATCGGCCTTCCGGCACCTCCACAAGTTTCGCGGAGATGCCTGTTTCAAGACTTGGATCACGCGCATTGTCGTGAATTGTTGCCTCATGCAACTTCGCGAGCCCGGAAAGCGATTCGCGTGGTTGACACTTGAAGACATGCGCGGAGCCCACGTACAAGAGGTTCTCACCTGTCCGGCACCTAGTCCCGAAAAGGCCGCCTGGCGCCAGGAGATGGCGCGAGCCGTCTCTGACGCCGTCGCGAAACTGCCGAAGCATCTTCGTGAAGTATTCGCGCTGTACTCGGTTTCAGGCCTGTCGCTGCGAGAAGTGGCAGCGAAGTTGGGGCTGACCGTACCCGCCACAAAGACGAGGCTTTTTCGTGCCCGGGACCGGATGCGATTGCGTCTCGCGCCGGTGTGGTCCAACGCACGCCCTCATGGCGCCCCAGCGGTCTTCAGAGCACCACGGGTTAACTGAAAGACGATCCGTCGCCTTTGGAGCGTCTAAACGTCGACACAAGTGTCGAGTCAACCTAGTCATTTCGTCACCGAGTCCCGCCGTCGGGCGGCAATTCCCAATTAGGCCGCCTGCGCCTTACGTTCGAAGATGTCTACGAACTCCTCGTATCTGCGGGCAATTTTGGTTACTGCTTCTTCCCGCGTGATCTTCTTTGCCAGCCAATCTACGAGCGCATTCCAGAAACTCGTCCGGCCCACCGCAAATCCGATGAACCCGGGCACTCCGGATGCGATCGTGTAGCCATTCCCGCACCTTCTGGTCGTTTTCGCCGCGGCCCAGGATGATGCATCCGACTTCTTCGCGTCCGTCACGGCGCGCGGCGGCGACAACTCTCTCGCAATCCTTTCGACGGTCGAGCCCCTCGACCTTCCAGATGTCCGGCTCAACGTCAGCGTCGTGGAGTTGCTCGATGCGCCGCGCACATCAGCGCGGGCGGAAGGTTGAGATCATATGCTCTTCTGGTCCCCATTCAGCCGGGCCAGTTGCGATCTTTCCGGTGGCACCAGCAGTTCGAACATGAACCGGCTTAGGCCCTTGTCGTGGAGGTATTCCGGATAGCCGCCTCAGTCGCGCCGCCTGGCGTCTGTTCAGGGCTCGATCACCCTCCGGCGTTGTAGCGCACCAGAACCTTGCAGAAACTCGGCAGGAACGCCTCGATGTGCTGCGGCGAAATCTTCGCCGTACTCGAAATCGAACTCTTCTCCCCACTCTTTTCGGCCGGACAAGCGGTCGTGAAAGAGTGCTTCCGTGCCTCCCGAGGATCGCGGCGCCGAACTGCTCATCCACCAGTATGCCCGCCTTCTGCTTAGGCACTCCGGCCGCGAGGGCAGCCTTGAAACCGTCGGAAATCACCTGTTTGGCCGCGACGATCTCCGCTGTCTGGCTCGCCGTTAACTTGCCTGTCCAGCCGAACATCTTGGTCTGGAACGATCCACGGTGGTCAAACGGCAGAAGATAGAGCGGCTGGTCAAATCCGAGATTCATCACGCCTCCTTTGTTGCTTGTTGCCTCTACATCGATACTGACGATCGCTTACGGGACCTGACATGGTGTAGCCTGCCAGATCTCGGCTGCATATTCGGCGATGGCGCGGTCGCTCGAAAACTTTCCTGAGTGCGCGACGTTTAAAATGGCCTTCCGCGCCCATTCGTCCGGATTCGAATACAAATCGAGCAGCCGCTGATCCGCATCGAGATAGGACTTAAGGTCCGCCAGGTGCAGATAGTAATCGCCACGGGTCAATAGGGTATCCCGCAGCTCCCCGAAGATTCCAGGCTCATAGCGGCTGAAATGATCGGAGAAAATCAGGTCCAAGGCTGCACGGGTTTCAGGCTCGTGGTCATAGTGCCACTGCGGGTTGTACCAGCCGCGGCTTTCGGTAACCTGCTCCGCCGTCAGACCGAAGAGAAAGAAGTTCTCCTCGCCGGCTTCCTGCGCCATTTCGATGGTGGCTCCGTCGCGCGTGCCGATGGTCAAGGCACCGTTCATCATGAACTTCATGTTGCTGGTGCCGCTGGCTTCGTAACCCGCGGTGGAGATCTGGTTCGAGACGTCGCTCGCGGGGATTAACCGCTCCGCGAGCGAAACGTCATATTCAGGCAGGAACAGAACTTTCAGCCGCCCTTGCATGGCAGGATCGCCGTCGATGGTCCCGGCAAGGTTTTCGATGAACTTGATGATCAGCTTGGCCAAATGATACCCCGGCGCTGCCTTGCCGCCGAACAGAAACGTCCGCGGAGGAATCTGGAGCTTCGGGTTCTCGCGAAGGCGGTTATAAAGCACCACGATGCGCAGCGCATTCAGCAGTTGCCGCTTGTATTCGTGAATGCGCTTGATTTGGCAATCGAAGATGGTTTCCGGATCGACATCTTGGCCGAGCGAGGATTTAAGCCAATTTGCAAACTGAGATTTGGATTGCCGTTTCACTTTCCTGAAGCTGTCGCGGAAGCCCTTGTCGCTCCGCGAGGGGTACGAGCTTTTTCAATTGACTGAGGTCCGTAACCCAACTTTCCCCGATCGCCTGGGTAATCGCGCCGGCGAGCAGCGGGATTCGCCAGCAATAGCCACCGGCGCGGAGTGACCCCATTGGTTTTGTTGTTGAAACGCTCGGGAAACATCTCGGCCAGGTCTTTGACGGTCGTCTTGCGCAAGAGTTCGGAGTGAATTGCCGCCACACCGTTCGTGCTGTGTGAGCCAACGATCGCCAGATTCGCCATACGCACGTGCTTGCACCGGGCCTTCCTCGATCAAGCTCACGCGCTGCACCCGTCCAACATCGCCGGGGAATCGCGTCCTGACTGAATCGAGCAGACGCCGGTTGATCTCGTAGATGATTTCGAGGTGGCGTGGCAGCAGCATCTCGAACCACGCGAGCGGCCACTTCTCTAACGCCTCCGGCAGCAGCGTATGGTTCGTATACGCCGAGAGTCCGTTGCGTCAGGTCCCACGCGTGGTCCCACCCGAGGTTGGCGTCGTCGAGCAGGATGCGCATCAACTCGGGCACCGCCATGGAGGGATGCGTGTCGTTAAGCTGGATGGCGGCTTTCTCGGGAAGCAGATTCCAGTCCGCGTTGCAGACGCCGGAAGCGCCGCACGATGTCCGCCAGCGAACACGCTACCAGGAAATATTCCTGTACAAATCGCAGCTCTTGCCCGTTGCTAGTCGAGTCGTCGGGATACAGCACCCGCGTGATGGATTCGGCGACCAGCTTCTGCGCCACCGCCGCAACGAAGTCGCCGTGGCTAAACACCTGGAAATCGAACGAGTCGGACGCTCTGGCGAACCATAGACGGAGGGTGTTGATGGTCTTGCCGCCATAACCGACCGCGGGCCGATCGTACGGTACGCCGATCAGCACAGAAGGCCGCCCCATGATCGCATGCAGACGTCCCTCACGCACGTCAACTGTACAGTTCAGCTTTATCTCAACCTTTTCGTGAGGACGCACAACTTCCCACGGATCGGCGCGGCGTAACCAATTGTCAGGTCGTTCCTGCTGCCAGCCATCCACGATGCTCTGCTTAAACATCCCGTATTCGTATCTCAGGCCGTATCCCAAGGCGGGGAGCTGCATCGTAGCCATGGAGTCCATAAAGCACGCTGCCAAGCGTCCCAGCCCTCCGTTGCCGAGACCGGCGTCGGGTTCCTGGTCAAGCAGGCTGGGCCAATCGATGTCGTCGTCTCTTATGGCCTGCCGCACGACGGGATCGAGCAGCAGATTCGTCACGTTGTTGGCAAGGGAACGGCCGAGCAGAAATTCCATCGACAAGTAATAGACGCGCTTCGGGTTTTGACGCTCGTAGGCGTCCTGGGTTTTCAACCAGCGTCGCGAAAGAACATCGCGCACTGACCGAGCGAAAGCTTCAAAACGCTCACGCCAGTCAAGAGCGGCTGCATCGACGATATTGTCAAAGGCGAGATGGCGTTCGTATAAGCCATTTTCGTGGCCAGAGAAGTCACACGCTTCGCACTCATATTGACGGCGGCGTTTCAAAATGATGTCAGAATCTGTCGAATCAGCTCGTTCCGCTGCTGGCTTTGTACCCATGCTCGTTTTCCTTTAATAATTAGACTCTCACGCGCCTTAATTGGGTTCGCCCGAGTATCGGCCTCCGTGTTCGAAGCGCAACTGTTATTCCACTCCGATCGGCATACGAGTCGCGGAGCAAAGCCAGAGTACCTTCAGCACGCAAGTCTAAGTGACGATTAGTGGTCAGTAGGTCGGGCCCGTTCGACATAGAATCAATTCGCACGCTCGGGTATGGGCCGCCGCAACATCGGTTAAGCGGTTGCGTGCTCGCAAAAGACCGATGTACCTGGATCGAGAAACGAAAATGTAGTCCTATGGTGATGGAGCTTCAAGAGATGCCGGAAACACCACAATCCACCGACGCGATGTTCCCCGCGCTAGACGATGCGCAGATTGAACGGCTCGCGCAGTTCGCTGAGCGGCGCCATGTACAAGCGGGTGAAATTCTTTTCGACCAGGGGGACGACAGCCATGGTGTCTTCATCGTGCTCGACGGGAGCATCGAAGTGCTGGGTGTCTCGAACCACCAGGAAAGCACGCTCAGGGTCCTTGGAAAGGGAGCATTCACCGGCGAAGTAAATCAACTCTCTGGCCGCAGAAGCCTGGTCCGATGCCGCGCCCGCGAGGAGAGCCAGGTTCTCGAGCTCGGCAGAGCTTCCCTCCGCCAGGTCATGCAGACCGACGCTTCGCTCGGCGAGATTTTTCTGCGTGCGTTCGTGATGCGACGCGTATACCTCATTGCCAACTCGGTAGGCGATGCGGTGTTGATCGGATCCAGCCATTCCGCTGACACGTTACGCCTGAAAGCATTTCTTTCACGCAATGGCCATCCGCACACGTATGTCGATGTGGAGCGGGATCCGGACGTGCAGACCATGCTGGATCATTTCGGGATTCGCGTGACCGACATCCCGGTGCTCATTTGTCGCGGCGAACTTGTCCTTCGGAATCCAAGCAATCTGGAAGCGGCAGAATGCTTCGGCCTTAATACCGGAATCGACGAAGATGCGATATACGACCTGATCGTGGTGGGCGCGGGTCCCAGTGGACTCGCCGCGGCGGTCTATGGAGCGTCGGAGGGCTTGAACGTATTGGTGCTGGAAGGCAACGCACCAGGCGGGCAAGCGGGGTCGAGTTCCAGGATCGAAAATTACCTCGGATTCCCCATGGGAATCACCGGCCAGGAACTCGCCGGCCGCGCGTTCGTGCAGGCCGAGAAATTCGGCGCGCATATTCTTATCGCCCGCCAAGCCCGCGCGCTCAAATGCCAATGCCCTCCTTACACGATCGAGTTGGATGGCGGGGGATCGGTCCGGGGCCGAGCAGTAGTGGTGGCAGCCGGGGCGCGATACCGCAAGCTGGATCTTTCGAAGCTCGTTCAGTTCGAAGGCGTCGGCGTATATTACGGCGCTACTCAGGTCGAAGCCCAGTTTTGCGGCAACGAGGAAGTCGTGGTGGTCGGAGGCGGAAATTCAGCCGGCCAGGCCGCGATATTCCTCGCCGGATTCGCCAAGCGCGTGTATCTGCTGGTTCGCAGAAGCGGGCTCGAAGACACCATGTCGCGGTACTTGATTTCCCGGATCGAAGCTTGCCGGGAAATCACCTTTAAGCCGTGGACCGAAATCGAGGAACTCGACGGGCAGGACCGCCTGGAGCAAATTCGCTGGCGGGATACTCAGACAGGCTCAATCGAGAATCATGAGATCCGCCATCTTTTCGTCATGACGGGCGCCAATCCAAATACCGCGTGGCTGGGAGACTGCCTTGCCCTCGACGATAAGCAGTTCATCAAGACCGGAGCCGAGCTGGGGCCCGCCTGGTCCCTGCGCCGCGCCCCTTATCTGCTGGAGACCAGCCTTCCCGGTGTCTTCGCGGCAGGGGACATTCGTGCCGGAAGCATTAAGCGCGTCGCGTCAGCGGTTGGCGAAGGTTCGATGGCCGTGCAGTTCGTTCACAAAGTACTCGCAGAGTAAACTGTCGACGGCAAGATGTTTTTGGGGGCCTGTTGAAACCTCCGTGCGATGAAGCGGTAATGCTGGCGGACGCCGCCGGTCAGTCCTCCCCGAGCAGCTCATGGGTGCTCGTAGCGTCCATCCTCGGATCGAGCATGGTTTTCATCGATAGCACGGTTGTGAACGTTTCTCTCCCCGCGCTTCAAGCCGGGTTGCACGCCACCATCAGTGACGTTCAGTGGGTAGTCGAATCGTATGCGTTACTCTTATCCGCCCTGCTCCTGACGGGAGGATCTCTGGGCGATCTATACAGCCGGCGCAAGGTCTTTGCCGCCGGCGTGATTCTCTTTTCGCTTGCATCGGCGTGGTGTGGTCTGGCGCCAGGCATTACCTCACTGATCGCCGCTCGAGCCTTGCAGGGCGTCGGCGGAGCGCTCCTGGTGCCTGGCAGCCTCGCCCTGATCAGCGCCTCGTTTTCCTCCCAGGAGCGTGGCCGCGCGATCGGGACCTGGTCCGGCTTCACTTCGATCACCGCCGCCATCGGACCGCTGCTGGGCGGATGGCTGGTGCAGCACGCGTCGTGGCGCTGGGTGTTCTTCATCAATCTGCCGATCGCGCTGGCGGTACTGTTGATCGTCTGGCGTATACCGGAAAGCACCGCAAGGGCCGAGGCGCTGCGGATCGATTGGCCGGGCTCGTTGCTGACGACGATCGGCCTCGGCGGGATTGTGTATGCCTTCATCGAATCGTCCGCCATCGCCGGGTTCATCGGCATTTTCGCTCTGGTTGCATTTCTGTTGGTCGAAGACCGCTTGTCCGCGCCGATGCTTCCGCTTGGGTTGTTCCGCTCCCGGAGCTTCTCAGGCGCGAACCTGCTCACCCTGTTCTTGTATGCCGCGTTAAGCGGAATATTGTTTTTCCTGCCGTTGAACTTGATCCAGGTGCAGGGATACACCGCGACGCAGGCCGGCGGTGCGCTCCTCCCGCTGATCCTCCTGATGTTCCTGCTGTCGCGCTGGTCTGGTGGACTTCTCCAACGCTGCGGCGCCAGGAAACCCCTCATCATCGGCCCGATCATTGCAGCGGCTGGATTCGCGTTACTGGCCAGGCCGTACATCGGAGGCTCATACTGGACCACATTTTTTCCAGCCGTCCTGGTACTTGGGTTGGGCATGGCGATCAGCGTTGCGCCGCTGACCACAACGGTGATGAACGCCGTCGCCAAGGAACACGTCGGCATCGCTTCGGGAGTGAACAATGCGGTCTCGCGCGTTGCGGGGCTGTTGGCGGTCGCCGTGCTCGGATTGGTCTTGAACGGCGTTTTCAATCATGCGCTCGACCGCCGGATGGATTCTTTGGGCTTGCCGGCCGAAGTCCGGGATGGCATCGACAAACAGCGCCCGAAACTCGCCGCCGCCGAATCGCCCGACGTCCGCGGCAGGCAGGCGATCGAAGAATCGTTTGTAGCCGGTTACCGGGTCGTCGTGTGGATCGCCGCACTACTCGGGATCGCGAGTTCGTTAAGCGCAATCGTATTCATTGAAGACAACGACTCTCGCGGCATAATGGAACCGTGATTCCCGTTCTTACCCCCGAGCAGATGCGCGAAGCGGACCGCATCACGATCGAGCGCGGCACTCCCGGCGAGGTGTTGATGGAAAACGCGGGCCGGCGCGTCGTCGAGGTGATCGAGCGCGAGCACGTTCCGCTGCTGCTCCAGCGCGTGGTAATTTTTTGCGGTAAAGGGAACAACGGCGGCGACGGCCGCGTGGTCGCGCGCCTGCTGCAAGATCGGGTTGCCGCGATGCAAGTGGTCGCGATGACGGAATCGCCCGAGGTTCAAATCGACCAGCCAACGCTCATCGTCGACGCGATTCTTGGAACCGGTCTGAAAGGACCTGCTTCAGGCGCGGCCTTAGCTTGCATCCGGGCGATCAACGCCATTCGGGGCGCTCGCGTCATCGCCGTGGATGTGCCGTCAGGCCTCGGCGGTGGCGGGGAGTTCGTGCGCGCCGATATCACGGTGACATTCGCGGCGCCTAAGATCGAGCATTTTCTGCCGGAAGGCGCGGCGGACGCGGTGGGGCGGCTGATCGTCGCCGATATCGGCATCGCACCGGATGTATTGCACTCCGATGTTGAACTTTCTGAAGCTCACGATTTTGCGCCGCTGCTCGGGCCGCGCAAGCTCGAAACGCACAAGGGCGATTTCGGGCATGTCCTGGTGATCGGGGGAGCACCTGGAAAAACGGGCGCGGCGGCGATGTCCGGGCTCGCGGCGCTGCGCGATGGGCGCCGGATTGGTCACGGTCGCATGCTCGGATTCGTCGCGTTTAGCGCCGGAACTGATGTCGGCACCGCTCGACGATTTCTCACTCGAAAAGATCACCGTGGTCGCCGTGGGACCGGGGTTGGGCCCGAATCGCGACATTGTTGGGACGCCTGCTCAAAGAAGTTCGCGTGCCGATGGTCATCGACGCGGACGGCTTGAACTCGATCGCAGGCACGAGTTTTCGCGGCCGCGGAATCGAAACGATTCTTACGCCGCATCCGGGCGAGATGGCGCGGCTGACCGGGTCGAAAGTGGTGGATCGCCTGAGTGTTGCCCGCGGGTTTGCGAAGGAGCGCAACGTGTGCCTGGTGCTGAAGGGGCATCGCACGCTGATCGCGTTGCCGGATGGGCGGGTCTGGATCAATCCGACCGGATCGCCTGCGATGGCGAAGGGCGGAACGGGCGATATCCTCACGGGAATGATCTGCCGGCATGGTCGCCCAATTTCCGCAGCGACATCGAGACGGCCGTTCGCGCCGCGGTCTGGCTGCACGGACGCGCGGGCGAGATCGGCGCGCGCGGAGCTGACCGAGCAAGTGCCTGATCGCCACCGATCTGCTGCACTATCTTCCGAAGGCGATTCGTGAGTGTGTTTGAAACGCACTCTGAAGAAGAGACCATCGAGCTCGGCCGCACGATCGCCGCGCGGCTGCCCCGCCGAGCGGTGGTGCTGCTGATCGGCAATCTGGGCGCGGGCAAGACCACGCTCGCCAAGGGAATCGTCAGCGGCCTGGGCGCGGCCGAACCCGAAGATGTCTCCAGCCCGACGTTCACGCTGATTCACGAATACGGCGGTCGCGTGTATCACATCGATCTGTACCGGCTTGGACACGCGCGAGGAAGTCGCCACGCTCGGGCTCGATGAAATCTTCGATCGCGAGGCGGTGGTGCTGATCGAATGGGGCGAGCGGTTCCCGGAACTGATGCCCGACCGTCGAATCGAAATCCGACTGCGCGCGCGAACGACATCGCGAATCGTATTGATCACGGCATAATATAAGCTATGTAATCAATAGCTTACAACTAAGTATTGTCACTCCTCGGCAGAGTGTGCTAATAATAGAGCTTGGGTCTGCGGCGGTCCTGCCGAGCCCACTTATCAACGAGATTTCTCAAACGCAAAATTCTCAAGATGGAGGTTGAACTATGAATATTCGACCGCTTCACGACCGCATCGTGGTCAAACGGATCGAAGAGGAAGAAAGCAAGATCGGCGGGTTGTTCATCCCCGATTCGGCCAAGGAAAAACCGCAGCAGGGCGAAGTCGTCGCTGTCGGCAAAGGCAAGCGCCTGACGACGGGAAGCTGATCCCGCTGGACGTGCAAGGCCGGCGATCGCGATCCTGTTCGGCAAGTACTCCGGGTCGGATATCAAGTTCGACGGCGACGAATACCTGATCATGCGCGAGGACGAAGTTCTCGGCGTGCTGACGAGGTGGCCAAGATAGCGAAGGCTTAATAAGGAGAACGAACAATGGCATGCAAAACAAATTGTATATAGCGAAAATTCCCGGCAGGCGATCCTGCGCGGCGTGAATCAACTGGCCGACGCGGTCAAAGTCACGCTGGGACCGAAGGGCCGCAACGTGGTCCTCGAGAAGAAGTTCGGCGGGCCGACCATCACCAAGGACGGCGTGACCGTGGCCAAGGAAGTGGAGCTGAAGGATCCGCTCGAGAACATGGGCGCGCAGATGGTGCGCGAAGTGGCCTCGAAGACCTCCGACATCGCCGGCGACGGCACCACCACGGCGACGATTCTGGCCCAGTGCATCTTCCGCGAAGGCGTGAAGAGCGTGGCCGCGGGCGCGAATCCGATGGCGCTGAAGCGCGGCATCGAGAAGGCCGTGGAAGCGGTGGTCGAGGAAGTGAAGAAGTTCTCCAAGCCGGTATCGGGCGACATGATCGCGCAAGTCGGAACGATCTCCGCCAACGGCGACACGACCATCGGCAACACCATCGCCGAAGCGATGAAGAAGGTCGGCAAGGATGGCGTCATCACGGTCGAAGAATCCAAGACCATGACGACCGAGCTGCGACACCGTGGAAGGCATGCAGTTCGACCGCGGCTATCTTTCTCCCTACTTCATCAGCGATCCGGAGCGCATGGAGTGCGTGCTCGAAGATCCCTACATCCTGATCCACGAAAAGAAGATCAGCAACATGAAGGACCTGCTGCCGGTGCTCGAGCAGATCGCGCGTTGCGGCAAGCCGCTGCTGGTCATCGCCGAGGAAGTGGAAGGCGAGGCGCTGGCGACGCTGGTGGTCAACAAGCTGCGCGGCACGCTGAATGCCTGCGCGGTGAAAGCTCCCGGCTTCGGCGATCGCCGCAAGGCGATGCTCGAAGACATCGGCGTTCTCACCGGCGGCCAGGCCATCTTCGAAGAGACCGGCATCAAGCTCGAAGGCGTCCAGCTCGAAGGACCTGGGCCGCGCCAAGCGCGTCACTGTCGATAAGGACAACACCACCATCATCGACGGCGCCGGCAATGCGAAGGCCATCGAAGGCCGCATCAAGCAGCTGCGCGCGCAGATCGAGGAGACCACCTCGGATTACGATCGCGAGAAACTCCAGGAACGGCTGGCGAAGCTCGCCGGCGGCGTCGCGGTGATCAAAGTCGGCGCGGCGACCGAGACCGAAATGAAAGAGAAGAAGGCTCGCGTCGAGGATGCCCTGCATGCCACGCGCGCGGCGGTGGAGGAAGGCATCGTTCCCGGCGGCGGCGTGGCTCTGCTGCGTGCGGCTGCGGCTCTCGACGACCTCAAAGCCGAGCACGACGAGCAGATCGGCGTCAACATCATTCGCCGCGCCTGCGAGGAACCGGTTCGCCAGATCGTCGGCAACGCCGGCTATGAAGGCGCCATCGTGATCGAGAAGATCCGGGCCCACAAAGACACCAACTACGGCTTCAACGCCCACGACCGCGGTGTACGAGGATCTGGTGAAGAACGGCGTGATCGATCCGACCAAGGTGACGCGCTCGGCTCTGCAAAACGCGGCTTCGATCAGCGCGTTGATGCTGACCACCGAAGCCATGATCGCCGAAATCCCGGAGAAGAAATCTGCTCCGATGCCGGGCGGCGAGCACGGCCCTGGCGGGATGGACTACTAAACCACCGTTACAAACGAGAAACAGGCCGCCCGGATGGTTCGGGCGGCCTCTTCTTTTGCAGTCCGCTTAAACTAGAATTATGGCCGTCGCTCGCAAACCTACGCCCGAACAACTGCTGCAACGCGTCGAAGCGGAGCAACGCGAGGAGCAGCGGGGCAAACTTAAAATTTTTCTCGGTTACGCCTCCGGCGTCGGCAAATCGTTTCGAATGTTCGACGAAGGCCGCCGCCGCAAGATGCGGGGTCAGGATGTTGTGGTCGCGGCGAGCCAACCCGCGGTTTCACACGAAGTGGAGGATCTGCTGCGCAATTTCGAAGTGATTCCTCCGCCTCCGAACGCCGCCGGCCCGGCCATCGACGTCGATGCGGTGCTGAAGCGGCATCCCGGAGTGTGCCTGATCGACGGCTTGGCATATCAGAATCCGCCCGGAAGCAGAAACGCCCAGCGATGGCAGGATGTCGAAGAGCTGCTGGCCACCGGCATCAACGTGATCACCTCCATCAATCTCCAGTTCATCCAGGAAAAGCAAAAAGAGGTGGAAGCGATTCGCGGAAAGACCGTGAAGGAGTCGGTTCCCGAAGCCTTCATCCGCACCGCCGATGAATTGGAGCTGGTGGATGCGGCACCCGAGTATTGCGTCCATCATTCGGTGGAAGGCGGCCAACCGTCGGCCCTCGATCCGTCGCAGCTTCAGCGGCAGCTCTCCGAATTGCGCGAGATCGCGCTGGTGCTTGCGGCCGATGTAGTGGATCATCAGCTCGAAGAATATCTTCGCGGCCAGGGAATCTCTCAGATCTACGGCACGCATGAGCGCATTCTGGTGTGCATCACGCCCCGCTCCAACGCCTCCGTGATGATTCGCCGCGGCCGCAAGCAGGCGGACCGTTTTCACGGCCAGCTCGACGTGGTTTACGTGCAGCAGGACGATCTCAGCCTGGAAGATCAGGAGGTTCTCGACCGCAACCTGGCGGCCGCGCGCGAAGCCAACGCGAAAGTGGAGGTCCTGCACGCCGAAGACGCGGTGGGAGCGATTCTCGACTATGCCGCGCGCAACGGCACTACGCAGATCTTCGTGGGACACAGTCAGCAGACGGGCTTTCTGAACCGCTGGAAACCTAACCCAGTGGAGCGCCTGATCATGGAAGCGGACGGAATCGACGTGCGCGTGTTCCCACATGAGTCGCCGGCATGAGTGACGTGCCACGCGGCAAATTGAGAATCCTGCTCGGGTACGCGGCCGGCGTCGGCAAGACGTACAGGATGCTGGAAGAGGCGCAGGAGTTGAAGCGCGAAGGCCACGACGTGGTGGTCGGATACTTTGAGCCGCACGGCCGCAAAGACACCATCGCGAAGCTGGACGGACTGGAAGTCATCGCGCGGCGGCTCATCGAATATCGCGGGCGCACGTTTGAGGAGATGAATACGGAGGCGATCCTCGCGCGTCATCCCGAAATCTGCGCGGTGGACGAGTTTCCGCACACCAACATTCCCGGCTCGGAGCGCGCCAAGCGATGGGAAGACGTGATGGTCTTGCTGGATGCGGGAATCAACATCATCACTACCATGAACATCCAGCATTTGGAAAGCCTCAATGATCAGATGCGCGAAGTCACGGGCGTGCAGGTGCGCGAAACCATACCGGACTGGGTGGTGAAGCAGGCCGATGAAGTGGTGCTGGTGGATCTGCCTCCGCGTGCGCTGCTGAATCGTCTCCAGCGCGGCGTTATTTACGGGCAGGATAAAGCGCAGCGCGCCCTGGACAATTTCTTCAAGGAGCCGACGCTGGCCGCGCTCCGCGAGATGGCCCTGCGGCAGACCGCGCATGAAGTGGAGACTCGCCAGGATGAAGTCGAGGAACTCCCAGAGAATCCCGAAAGAATTCTGATTCACGTCACCGAATCCCCGGCGGCCGCTGCGCTGATCCGCAGAGGCAAGCGCGTGGCGGATTATCTGAAAGCCGATTGTTTCGCGGTGGCGATTCTCCCGTCGCCGGATCGCGAGCAACTGGAGCGTCACCTGGAGTTCGCACGCAAGCTGCACATCGAGACGCGCATGATCGAAAGCTCGAACCCGGCGGAAGCGCTGGTCGATTTCGCGCGCCGCAACGGAGTCACGCAGATCTTCCTGACCAAGCCGGAGCGCCGGACAATTCCATTTTTGGGAAAGCGCGCGCTGGCGATGGATATTGTGCGTCTTGCGCAGGATCGGCAAGTGACCATTGTGGCGGAACGTCGGCATGTATAATTGGCCACAGATGGACGCGGATACACGCAGATAAAATTTTAATCCGGTCCATCTGTGTTTATCAGCGGCCAACTTATTACGCCCTGAATCTCTCTGAATATTCCCTTGCCGTCACTCCTAACATTCGCACGAACGACCTGCGCATCGAGTCCGCGCTTCCGAATCCGCAGCGCATCGCAATCTCCTTCAAGCCGTCTTTCGATCCTCCGAGCAGCGCCCGAGCTGCGTCCACGCGCGTCTGCTCCACGAATCGCGCCGGGGTTACCTTTTTTTCGGACGCAAAGACCCGCGCGAAATGCCGTGGACTCATTCCACATTGTGCCGCCAGCACCTCCACGCTCAGATCCGCCGTTAAGTTTTCGAAAATCCAGGCCTGCAAATCCTCGATCGGACGGCGCGAGCTCGTCTGCGCCGCCAGCAGGCCGCTGAATTGCGATTGGCCACCCGGCCGCCGCAGAAAGATCACCAGGTCGCGCGCGATTTCGAGCGCCTTACGCTGGCCATGATCTTCTTCCACCAGCGCCAAAGCCAGATCGATGCCCGCCGTCACTCCCGCCGATGTGTACACATTCCCGTCCTTGATGAAAATTGGATCGGGCTCCACGCGGATCTTGGGAAAGTTGCTACTCAGCAGTCCGCACCATTTCCAATGCGTCACGGCGCGTCGGCCGTCCAAGATTCCAGCCGCACCCAGCAGCATCGCGCCGGTGCAAATCGAACCGATGCGCCGGACGCGCCCACTCATACTTTTCAACCAGCGTAGAAACGCCGCGTCGCATCGAATCTCTTCCGCCCCATCGCCGCCGGGGACCAGCAGGGTGTCCACGGGTCCACGAACCTTGCGATAGTTTCCGGCGCCGAGCAAAACCAGCCCGCTGCTTGACGCCACCAGCCCTTTCGGATCGCTTGAAACCATCTCCACACGGTAACCGCCGCAGCGCGCGAAAACCTCATACGGCGCGGTCAAATCGAGGATTTGAATGGGTGGAACCGCGGCGAACACAACCCTGCGCACGTTTTCAGTTTGGCAGGATTTGTCGTGAAAATGGCACGACCGCCAGCGCACCATTTTGTTTTCACTCGCGTCCTGTTCAAGAGGAGCGTGGTCATGCTGCAAGATATTCGCTACGGCCTTCGTGTGCTGGTTAAGAATCCCGGATTTGCTCTCATCGCGATTCTCACGCTTGCGCTCGGCATCGGCGCAAACACCGCTATCTTCAGTGTGGTCTACGGAGTCCTGCTGCGACCGCTTCCGTATCAGAACGGCGGACGTTTGGTGGTGCTGCATCAACAGGCACAGCGCGCCGGCCTGAAAGAAATTCCGTTCGCGGCCAAGGATATTTTCGATTACCGGGATCACAATCATACGCTGGACGGTGTGGTGGAACATCACAGCATGAATTTCCTGCTGCTGACCAACGATTCGGCGGAGCGCGTCAACACCGCCGTGGTTTCGGCGAATTTCTTCGATGTTTTGGGAGTCAAGCCGCTGTTGGGCCGCACTTTCGTCGACAGCGATGAAGATCACGGCGCGGATGCCGTTTTGATCCTCAGCTACGAGTATTGGAAGGCGCGCCACGGCGGAGATCCTAATATCGTCGGCAAAGTTTTTCAGATGAACAATCGCCCGCACACCGTGATCGGCGTGCTTCCGCCGATCCCTCAATATCCGGTTGAGAACGACGTGTATATGCCTACGTCGCAGTGCCCGTTCCGGTCGTCGGCGGGGTTCATCAATAATCGCAAAGCTCGCATGATGACCGCGTTCGGGCGTCTGAAACCCGGAGTTTCCCTCCAGCAGGCGCAAGCCGACCTGAGCACATTGGCGCATCAGATCGAGCAGGCGAATCCGGACGTTTATCCGGCAAGCTTCGGTTACGGCTTGGCCGTCGCGTCGCTACAGGACGATCTGACGCGCCGCGCGCGAATGACGTTCCTGGTGCTGTTGACCGCAGCCGGGCTGGTCCTGTTGATTGCCTGCGCGAACGTCGCGAATCTTCTTCTGGCTCGGCTGTTGAAGGTCGAACGCGAGCTCGCGATTCGCAGCGCGCTGGGCGCGGGAAAACTTCGGCTGGTGCGCCAGCTTATGACCGAGAGTGTCATGCTCGCCCTGGGCGGCGGAGCGCTGGGCTTGGCCATCGCGCCGGCCGCTATGGCGGTGCTGGTGAAATTCGCCGAACAGTTCACAACCCGTGGCGGAGAAGTCCGCATCGACACGCCCGTGCTGCTCTTCACCCTGGCGGTATCGCTGTTGACCGGCGTCGTGTTCGGACTTGCCCCCGCTTTCTCGACCGCGAACAATCTTGGCGACTCGATGAAGCAAGCCAGTGGACGCAGCACCGGCAGCCGCGGCCGTCAGCGTCTGCGTAGCGCGCTGGTAGTGGCGCAAGTCGCGGTTTCGTTCATGCTGCTGATCGGCGCGGGTCTTATGATTCGCAGCTTTCTCAAGCTTGAAAGCCAGAACCCCGGTTTCAGCCCGGATCGCGTGCTGGCGATGCGCTTGAGCCCTAATTTCTCGAAGTACACCCAGGCGCAACAACTGACGAACTTAAACGATTCGATTATTCAACACGTTCGCGAGGTCAGCGGTGTTCAGTCCGTGGCCACCGCGACCGGCTTCCCGTTCAACCCAGCCGGTGTGGCTCAAGGGCCTGGCAGCACCTTCTTCGAAATCGAAGGCCGTCCGGTTTCGAAGGGCGAAGCCGCACCGCAGGTCGACGTAACGGTCATCAGCACGGATTATTTTGGAACTCTTCGCCAGCCCATGGTCGCGGGCCGCGATTTCACGGATCACGACGACGCGAATGCGGTCCAAGTCGCGATCGTGAACCAGAGCATGGTGCGCCACCGTTGGCCCACGGAGGATCCAATCGGCAAACGTATGAGCTTCGACCAGAGCAAGACATGGATCCAGATCGTCGGCGTGGTGGGCGACGCCAAAGAATATGGCCTGGAACGCGCCGTCCACGATGAAGTGTACGCCCCTGTCGCGCAAAACGGGTTCGCCAGTAACCTGGTAGTGCGCACTGCCGGCGACCCAATGGGCGTGGCGGCCGCGATTCGAGCCGCGCTACATTCTGTCGATCCGCAGCTCGCTATTGATCGTGTGAATACCATTGAGCGCTTCGAGCACGAATCCATGGCCTCGCCGCGCGTGACGGCGATTCTGCTGGGATTATTCGCCGGCCTTGCGGTGATCATCAGCGCCTGCGGAATCGCGGCGGTGATGGCGTTGTCGGTCAGCCAGCGGACCAACGAGCTTGGCATCCGTATGGCGCTGGGCGCATCGCGCGAATCCATCGTCTACATGGTGGTACGCCACGGTCTGACCCTGGCCATTGCGGGAACCGCCGTGGGATTCACCGGCGCCATCGCCTTGACGCGGCTGCTCTCGTCGCTGCTTTACGACACCAGCCCCACCGACGCCGGGACCTTCGCCGCCGTGTCGCTGTTGTTCCTGACCGTCGCCGCGATTGCGTCTTTCGTGCCGGCGCGCCAGCTTACCGCCATCGATCCTCTAGCGGCGCTGCGTCAAGAATAGTTCGGAACATCCAGCCGAGCGCGTTATCCTAATTGCTTCTGGAGAATTATGAAGCGCTCGCTCGTAGTGTCCCTATCGTTCCTCCTGGCCTTGCAGGCGCAGGACCAGACGCCGCAAGATCAGACGCCGATGGTATCCGTTCCTCCTTCGTCCGACCGGTTGCACGGCCTGCTGCGCCCCTTCGCCGCCCGCGAAGTTTCGCCCGCCAGTTTTGAGAATTCCGCGCGAATTCACGACCTGATACGTGCCGGCAACCTGTATCTCTCGTTGCCGGACGCCATCGCGCTCGCCATCGAAAACAACCTCGATATCGAGCTTGGCCGCTACTCGATTCCGATCGCGCAAATGGAAACTCTGCGCTCCAAAGGCGGCGGATTGCCGCGCGGCATCCTGTTCACGCTCGCCCAACCGCCGACCGGCGTCGGCGGCCCGTTGAGTCCGCTGGTGACGCAAGCCGCCACTCAATCGACACCCGGAACCGCGGTCGCCAGCAATGCGCTTGAACTGGGCGTTCTCTCCGAGCCTCAAGTGAACCTCTCGGTATTGAGCACGATTTCCAACTCGAACGGCTCCCCAATTCCAGCCTTCGATCCGGTCCTGTTCGCGAACTACAACTGGACCCACCAGACGGTTTTGAACGCTAACACCACTACTAGCGGCATCGGAGCGCTGGAAAACAACATTCAGACCGGCAACGCCGGCTATCAGCAAGGCTTCAGTCCCGGAACCAATGTAAGCGTCGCGTTCAACAACACCCAGGAGAACACCAACTCGCCGAAGAACGCCGTGAACCCGTATATCAATTCGGACCTGTCGCTCACAGTCACGCAGCCCTTAATCCGCGGGTTCGGCCGAAAACTGAACGACCGGTTTATCCGCATCAGCCTCGGCGAGGAAAAAATCACCAGCCTGCTGTTCCGCCAGCAGGTGATCGAAGTTGTCTATGGCGTCGTGCGGCTCTATACGGATCTGGTCGCGCTGACTGAGGATGTGAAAGTGAAGCAGGAGACTCTTGCCTTCGCAGAGAAGCTTTACGACGACAACAAACAGCAAGTGGATGAGGGCACGCTCGCGCCCCTGGAACTGAGCCGCGCCCGCGCGCAGGTTTCCGGCAGCCGCCAGGATCTGATCAACTCCGGGGGACTTCTCGAAGAGCAGGAAGCCATCATGAAAAACGTGCTGACGCGCCGCGGCAACGAGGACGCGGACATCCGAGCAGCTCACATCATTCCCACGGATACGCTAAGTGTCCCCGCTTCTGAGGAAACGCAACCCATCGATCAGCTCCTGGCCGAGGCTTACAAGCTTCGCCCCGACCTCGGCCAAGCCGGCTTGCAGGTGAATATTTCAGAAATCAGCCTGGCCGGCGCGCGCAACAATCTTCGCCCCGAGCTCGACCTGGTCGGCACGGCGCAGAACAACGGTTTGGCCGGTCAGCCGCTGGTGATCGGGGCGGACCCACGCTTCGTCGGCGGATTCGGCACGGTGCTCGACCAGATCGCCACGCGCAAGAATCCGACGTACGCCATTGGTCTTCAGCTCACGGTCCCGCTGCGCAATCGCATTGCGCAGGCTGACGCGATTCGCGACGAGCTGATGCTGCGTCAGACCCAGATTCGCGAACGCCAGCTCCGCAATCAGGCGCAAGTGGAAGTGGAAGACGCGCTAATCGCGATGCGCCGGGCTCGCGCGTCTTATGAAGCGGCGTCGGAAACGCGGGCGCTCCAGGAACAGTCCCTTTCGCTCGAGCAGACGCGCTACGCCGAAGGCGTGTCCACCAGCTTCTTCGTGATTCAATACGCGAGCCTGGTGGCGCAGGCAAAATCGTCTGAAGTGGCCGCGAAGGGCGCCTACGTGAAAGCCCGCGCGGCTCTCGCGCGAGCCGTCGGATCGATTCTCGACGAAAATCATGTGACCCTCGAAGCCGCGCTAAAGGGTCACATGTAAATCGATTTCCGCCATCTTTCGAATGAGCCGCGCCGCGTGCGCCAGGGGCTGTGGGAAAACCCGCTATATTAACCGCTCCCTTTGGTCACGGCTCGCATGCCTTGCTGATGTGTCGAGGTGCCGACCCCGAGCCGCGACTGCAAGGAGCGGTTAATCGCCGGCTTTCCACAGACTCGCCCAGCAAGCGGTGATTCGCTAGTCTTTTAAATACCACGGCACGTTGATCACGATGATCCGCTGGCTTCCGCGCAGCAGCAGCAGTGTCTTCAGCACTCCCGCGCGCTTGTTGTGCAGCAGGTGATGATACCAGCGCCGCTCCACCAGCTCCGGAATCACCACCGCGATCTGACGGTCAGGATATTTCTTTTCCGCCGCCAGAACGTACTCGATAATCGGCCGCAGCACCAACCGGTATGGCGACGAAACCACCACCAGCTCCGGCGGCGGCAATCCCGCCTTGCGCGCGGGGGTATCCGCGTAGCTCATCCAATCGTTGCAAAACGCATTTTCCGCTTCCTCGGTCGACTCGACGTGCAGAGCGTGCACTTCCGTCGTCAGCGTGTACGCGAATCGCAGCGCCTTCTGTGTGATCCGGCTCCAGTTCTGGATCGGCACTACCACCAGCGGAGCCTGTAGATTCGATAAATCCAGCGGCGCGCGGCTGGCCGTCGCCAACGCGACCGTATGATAATGGCGGCGCACAGCGCCCATAACCCCCAGCAGCACCGGGATCAGCAGCATAGTGACCCACGCCCCTTCGATGAATTTCGCCACCAGCACCACGATCACCGTGATCCCGGTGGCGATGGCGCCTAGCCCGTTCACCAGAATGTGCTGGAGCTTGCCCTGGTGCCGCAGCCAGTGCATCACCATCCCCGCCTGCGACAGCGTGAACGCCAGAAACGCGCCCACCGCGTACAGCGGAATCAGCCGGTCGGTTACGCCGCCGAACAGAACCAGCAGCATCGCGGCGAGCACCGCCAGCACGTAAATCCCCTGCGAGTAAACCAGCCGCCTTCCCACCGATCCGAACGAGTGGGGAAGATACCCGTCATGCGATATGATCCGGCACAAGCGAGGAAAATCCGCGAACGCCGTATTCGCCGACAGCGCCAGCACCAGCAGAATCGAGACGATGCTCACGTAGTAAAACCATCCCTGCCCGGCAACAGCCAGCAGCAACATCGAGAGGACGCTCTGGTAACCTTCTTTTCCCGGATCGGTCGCGCCGATGTGGTACGCCGAAACCAGATACGCGATGCCCGCCAGCAGGACGATCAGCAGAGCGATGATAATCGTCAGCGTTCTTTGCGCCGTGGGACCCGTCGGTGGACGAAACGCCTTCACCCCGTTGCTCACCGCTTCGACGCCGGTCATCGCCGTGCAGCCACTGGCGAAAACCTGGAGCAGCAGCCACGTACTCACCATCGCGGTGGCCGCCGGCACGTGTGGAGGCGCAATCACCGGCAGCGGATGCCCGTGCGCGAGCAGCGTTTTCGAAACGCCGATCAGAATGGCGATTAACAGGCTCGCCACGAACAGATACGTCGGGATCATGAAGATCACGCCCGTTTCCCGCACGCCGCGCAGATTCACCACGGTGATTACGACCAGAATTCCCACGCACATCACCAGCGTATGCGGCAAGAGTTTGGGAACCGCCGAAACCAGCGCGCCCACGCCGGCCGAAATGCCCACTGCAACGGTCAGCACATAATCGATCATCAATGCCCCCGCCGCCAGCAGGCCCGCGAAAGGTCCGAGATTCTGCCGCGCCACGGTGTAGGACCCTCCGCCGCCTGGATACGCGGCGATGGTCTGACGGTAAGAAAAATAGACGATCACCAACAGCGTGATGATGCTGAAGCTGACCGGGAGAATGTAAGCGATCCCCGCAGCGCCGAGCGGAATCAGCAACGTGAGCGCGGCCTCAGGTCCATACGCAGCGGAGCTGAGCGCGTCCAATCCGAAGATGGGAATCCCCGCCGCCGGCCCGATCTTCTCCGCGCGCTCGTCTTTCGAAGCTAGCGGTTTGCCGATGAGAACGTCGAGTACCGACACAGGTTTTATTTTAGACGCGAAAATGCGATCGGTCTGAGCCGTCGCCCGATTTTCTCGTCGACCCTGGGATCGAGTTAATCTTGATCTTATGTACGAAGTCACTCGACGCGGATTTGCTCTCTCCATGCTCGGCGCGATGGCGGCGCTGGGCGATACCAAAGACGACCTGGCCGGTCTGACTCTGGCCGAGGCTTCGGCTCGCATCCGCTCGCGAGCCGTCACACCGACGCAGCTCGTGGAAGCGTGCCTGGCTCGTATTCAGGTGTATAACCCCAAGGTGAACGCGTTCATCACCGTGCTGCGAGAGCAGGCGCTGAAACAGGCTCGCGAGCTGGATGCCGAACAGCAAGCCGGGAAATTTCGCGGGCCGCTGCACGGCATTCCTATCGCCCTGAAGGACAACATCGATACCGCCGGCATACGGACCACCGCCGCCAGCGCCGTGTTCGACGATCGCGTGCCGACGGAAGACGCACCGGTGGTCACGCGACTGAAGGCGGCCGGAGCGATCTTCATCGGCAAGGCGAATCTTCACGAGTTTGCTTTCGGGGGCACATCCGCCACCAGTTATTACGGACCGGTGCGGAATCCATGGGCGCTGGAACGCAATCCCGGAGGATCGTCAGGAGGCTCGGCCGCCGCCGTCGCGACCGACCTGTGTTTCGGCGCGTTGGGAACTGATACCGGCGGATCGATCAGGACGCCGTCATCGTACTGCTCGACCGTCGGGCTGAAGCCGACGTACGGGCTGGTGCCAATTCGCGGGATTGTTCCGCTAACGCTGTCTCTGGATCATTGCGGTCCGTTGACGAAGACCGTGGAAGATGCCGCGCTGATCCTGAACGTGCTCGCCGGGTATGACCGTCTGGATATCACCAGCGTCGAGCACGCCAAGGAAGATTACGCGTCGGCGATGAAGCAGCCCATTGCCGGTTTGCGCCTGGGGATTCCGCGCGCGCCGTTTTTTGACATGGTGGATGCCGACGTGGCGAGTGCGGTGGACGAAGCCATCGGCGTCCTCGCCAAGATGACGAAGAGCATGAAGGACGTGACCCTTCCGCCGACCGGCAATCTCAGCCTGAACGCGGAAACCTATGCGTATCACGAAGAATATTTCACGCATGGCGCGGGGCGTTATCAGATCCCCACGCGGCGATCGCTGCAAAACGGTGGTAACGCGAAGGCGGCGGATTACGTTCGCTCCTTGTGGAAGCTGGAGCTGATCCGTCGCACCATCGACGATGCGTTCAGCGATTTCGATTTAGTCGTCCTACCGACGCGAAGGCACACTCCGCGCACGGTGGATGCATCTATCAAGCGCGAAGAAAGCGACAAGCCTCGTAATCCGGAGCTCGAAAATACGGGCCAATTCGATGTCTACGGGATTCCCGCCATCTCGGTTCCGTGTGGGTTCACCGCCGCGGGCCTTCCCGTCGGATTGATGATCGCGGGCCCGCGGTTTTCCGAGGGCCGGGTGCTCGCGCTGGCGAATGCTTATGAGCGAGCCACCGAATGGCACAAGCGCAAGCCTCCCATCAAGCCGGATACCGTGGTGCCGAAGCTGGCGGTCACTGAAGATCAGGAATAAATCGCGATGCACATCGATCTGAACTGCGACATGGGGGAGATCCGCGAGCACATCGCCGATGGAACGCAGGAGTCGCTGATGCGGTCGATCACTTCGGTGAACATCGCCTGCGGCGGGCACGCGGGGGGTGAGGCGATGATGAAGACCACCATCGAGCAAGCTCTGCGCTGGAACCTGATCATCGGCGCGCACCCGGGCTATCCGGATCGCGAGAATTTCGGGCGTCTGGAAATGGACCTGCCGCTGAGCGAGGTTTCAAATACGGTCGCTGAACAGGTCCGAAGACTGGCGGAAATCGCCGCGACGTATGCGACGGCGATCGTCCACGTAAAGCCGCACGGGGCTCTGTACAATCAAGCCGTGAACAAGCCGGATTTGGCGCGGGCCATCGCAGACGGTGTGGCGCGTGTGAATAAAGACGTAGTGCTGGTAGGGCTCGCCGGGTCGCCGATGCTGGGAGTGTTTCGCGAGATGGGATTCAAGGTAGCGGCAGAGGCGTTCGCGGACCGGCGCTATGAGCCCGATGGGACCCTTCGATCACGCAAATTTGAAGGCGCGCTGATTCGGGATCCGCAGAAGGCAGGCGAACAGGCCGCAAGGATCGCAAAGAAAGAAGGAGTGGTGGCATCGAACGGAGCAACGGTGCGGGTGAATGCGGAAACAATTTGCATCCATGGCGACACGCCCGGCGCTCCAAAGATCGCGGAGATGGTCGCAAAGATGTTGCAGGACGCAGGCGTCGGTCTGCGGCCGCTGGGGAGTTAGATTATCTACGATATGCCGATGAAGAACCCACCACACCCCGGAGGCTTTGTGCTTCGTCAGTGTATCGAGCCGTTGGGCTTAAGCATCACGGAAGCAGCCGCCGCCCTCAGAGTTACGCGGACGACGCTATCGGAGTTAGTGAACGAGAAGCGCGGCATATCTCCGGAGATGGCCGTGAGGCTGTCGAAGGTCTTCGGCGGAAGTGCCGAAAGCTGGCTTGTCCAACAGGTGCACTACGATCTCGCTCATGTCCGCGCGGATCGAATGAAGCTGAAGCGGCTGGACTTAGTGTAGAGTTCGGATCAATTGGTTGGGACTTTGAAGTACTACGGCGTATTTCGTGTCGACCGTTCGTGCGCAAGCTGTCGAGCCTCGGTCAGGTTTATATGTCCGCTGAATCCGTGCTTCTCCAGCAGATGGAGAAGATTCGATCCGCTGAGCAGCGTCAGCGGCTTCCCTTTCGCAAATTCGTAAGCGTCGGGCCCATAGTCTGAGGTCGTCACGAGAATACCCTTATTAGCGCCCTCGTTCATAAGGGTCCCATAGAGGTCCCGGACGGCCGAAACGCCAACGGTGTGGGCGTAACGCTTCGCCTGGATCACGACCTTTCCACCACGAATCGGATCTGGATCGAAGGCGACTGCGTCCACGCCGCCATCGCGACTTGCTTGCGTTACCTTGACTTCTCCACCGCTGTAAGAAAACTCCTTCTCGAAGATTTCCCGGATCAAGTGTTCGAAATCCTCCCAGTCCATCACGGCAAGGTTGGAGCCTTGGATTAAGCTTTCGGCGACTCCGTGGGCTGCGACGAAGCGTCGATCATCACGCCTAAGCTCAAGAATCGGTGCGATTGGGGTGATGCTGTGTAGCTTGGAACTGCCGACGCCACGGAGTTGTCGAAAGCATGTCTTCGGATCAACTTTTGCCAAGTTGAACCCGAGAAAGATTTCGCGAGAAACCTGCACCGACAAGATGCAAGCCGTCGTTTGATTTCCTGTCCCCTTATCGGTCGATGTTACGATCCCGTTAAATACGACGGTCGAGATGGCTCGGACGGAATCGCTATAGAACAACTCGTGAAGCGTTCGAAGTGTGATCTGATAAACAATGTCGTCGTATAGCTTGGCGCTCTGCCCCTCCGAGAGGAACTTTTCCGTGACGCTGTCGGTTGTCTGGACGTATTTCACTTCGACCAAACTCGGAATGTCATCGGGAGCCGGCAGTCTGCAATTCACCAGCAGCACGCCGGAATCAGGGTTCAGATCAAAATCAAATTCACGGGGAACACAGCTCGGGTACTCGGAGTTCGAGAGAACTCGTTCGCAATATTCGACGACAGCGTCCAGAATCTTCGCTTCGTATCGCTCGCGAAGTCGGTCAACGCTCGCGTGCTGTTCCCTCTCCTTCTCTTCGTGGGAGAGTTTCCTGGTCTCCCAATCAGCGACAGCCTCGACATATTTTTCGCGCAGCTTTTCCACCCTGACCCGCGATGGGAGCTCATTTCGGACTCGTGTTCGGCGATCAGGGCCGCACAGATCGCTTTCCAAGCGTCCTCATCAGCGTCATATACACGGCTAGCTTCCGCGCGTTTCGCTGCCTTTCGCGATGCGCTTAAGCGATCCAGCATCGAAAACTTAGCTTGATACTTCAACGCCGACCTGTCTGGGCCAGCAGGCGCAGGCGTTGGTTGAGGTTCCGGTGGAAGCTCTGGTTTTGACGGTTTACCCTCGGGAAACGGTGTGGTTATTTTGAGCTTGTTCCAGTCAAAACTTGGGTCTATTTCAATCCCCGACGTAAGAAGTGTGCGAAGAGTTTCGAGCAGCTGTTGAGCGTCCGTCGTTTGATCGAGCGCAGCCGCTTTGCGCTGTTCAAGATGGAAGCGCCGCATCTCTTTCGCTAAGTACGTCCGCTGAACACGTGCTTCGGTCTCGCATTGCTTATTCCAGCTCGTGTTCCACTGCAAAGCCTGCGCCTGCATCTTGTTGCGCAGAGTGTCGAGATCGCCGGCGCGGAGTTCGGCGTATTTGTGCAGCCCGTCGTGGAATGCTTCGATGCGATACGTTGCGACGCCGCGCGGGCTGCTCGTAACGCTGACCTGACCGAAGCGCGTTTCCATCGGGCTATGCGGCATTATACCGCCGTATCATGCTAAATCGGCAAACGCGATTGTGCCAGGATACGCTGGAAATGCGGTCTTTTAGCCGAAATTCTAGCCTGGGAGAATTTTTGAGATGTCGTTGTAGATCACGAACACCACCACGACCATCAGAAACACGAACCCGACCTTCACCACTGCCTCTTTAACCTTCAGATCCAGCTCCCGGCGCAGCAGCATTTCGATCAGCAGCATCATGATCACGCCGCCATCCAGGATCGGAATAGGAAGCAGGTTGAAGATCGCCAGGTTCAGGCTCACGGCAGCCATCAAACTGAAGAAAGACGCAGCACCGGCGCGCGCGGCGTCGCCCGACATCGCAGCGATTTTCACCGGTCCCACGATCGACTTCGGGGACATCCGCCGCTCCAGCATCCCTTCCAGGAACTGGAAAATCAGCTTGGCGTTCTGCATGTTCCAACGGCACGACTCGCGCACCGCCGCCGTGAACGGCAGCTTCGTGATTTCGATTCTCGGTTCCGCGGTCAGCCCGATCATCCAGTGTGGAGTGCCCTGATTATCGATGTCGGATTTCACCGGCGTCACCGTCACTGCATGTTCCTGCCCGGCGCGTGAATACACCAACTGGACCGGACGTCCATCGGTAGCTTTCTCAATCTCAGGCAGTTTCGAAATGGACCGTAGCGGCTGACCGTTGGCGCTGACCAGAATGTCGCCGCGCTTCAGCCCGACTTTCTCCGCTTCCATTCCCGGCACGATACTGCCGACCTGCACGTCGGATTGCTGATCCCATCCGGCGTATCCAAAGCCTTCTTTTTCGTCGAGCTGCGGCGTCACCGGAATGCGCAGTTTTTCTCCGTTGCGAACCACCCACACCTGCATGGGACGATTGGCGCTGGCGATCTCCTTCAGCGCGATGTCTTCCCAATTGGGATCCACCATGCTGTCCACCTGCACCACCTGGTCGCCTTCATGAATGCCCGCCTTGGCGGCGGCTCCGGTAGGAACCACGTACCCGACCAGCGGATCGCGCGGGGTGGGAACTTTGGGAAAGTGCTGCATGAACAACCCGGTCAGCAACACGATCGCGAGCAGCACATTGATCGCCGGCCCGGCGAAAGTGATGATCAGGCGCTGCCAGCGCGGCTTGGCCATCAGGCTGCGCGGATCGGCCGCGGCCTCTTCGTCGCCCGGCTGGTCGCCCGCCATCTTCACATAGCCGCCCAGAATGGGCAGCGCGGAAAAACGGAAGTCGGTATCGCCGTATTTGAAGCCGAACAGGCGCGGCCCGAAGCCGAAGCTGAACGTCTCCACTTTTACGTCGAACCAGCGGGCGGCTACAAAGTGGCCCAGTTCGTGGAGCAGGATCATCACTCCGATCAGAACCAGGTACCACCAGATGTTTTCTAAAAAGTGCATATGAATTACTTACGCGCGTAACGCCGCTTCGGTTGGAAGCTTTTCACCCCACCTCGATTCTATGACTTTTCGAGCCGCCTGTCTTGATTCCCGGTCGATCTCGAGTACTTCCTGTACTGAACCGGGTTCGCGAACCGGGACTTTTTCGAGGGTTTCAGCCACCGTCGCCGCGATGGCCGGAAAGGAGATTCGGCCGTTTAAGAACGCCTCCACCGCAATCTCGTCGGCAGCGTTCAATGTCGCGCACGCCGATCCGCCGGCCTGGTAAGCGTCGAAGGCCAGCTTTAGAAGCGGAAACTTCTTGTAATCAGGAGGATCGAAAGTCCAACGGGCGGCTTGCGACCAATCCAGCCGCGGCACCGGCGCATCGGCGCGTTCGGGATACGTCAGAGCGTATTGGATCGGCATGCGCATGTCCGTCGCCGAAATCTGGGCGATCACGACTGCCATCAGTGTACTCCACCATGGCATGCACTTTCGACTGCGGATGCACCACCACCTCAATATCCTTCGGCTGTAGCCCGAAAAGCCAGCATGCCTCGATCACCTCGAATCCCTTGTTCATTAACGTTGCGGAATCGATAGTGATGCGCTGGCCCATCCTCCAGGTTGGATGATTCAGGGCCTGCTCGGGCGTCACGCGGACCAGATCCGACGCGGGAGTTTCCCGGAACGGACCGCCGGAAGCGGTCAGAATCAGCTTGGTAACCTCATCACGCCGACCGGCGCGCAGGCACTGGTGGGCTCCGTTATGCTCGCTGTCAACCGGGATCAGTTCGGCTCCAGAAGCCTGTTGCGCGGATGTGACCAAACGTCCGCTGGCCACCAAGACTTCCTTATTGGCAAGCCCGACCCGTTTAGCGAGCCGAACCGCCGCGTAAGTCGCTTCCAAGCCTTCCACGCCAACGATCGCCGACATGACGAATCCGGACTTCAGGGGCCGAAGCGGCAGCGATACGAGCTCGCGGTCCAGCGGCAAGCTCCGGAGGCGCAATGCCCTTCCGTCGAAGCGCTTGGCGAAGTTCGTCGAGAGCACGGTTGTCGGCGACGACAGCGACTTCAGGACGGAACTCGGCGATCTGATCTGCGAGTAAAGATGTGTTGCGGCCCGCAACCAGGGCGTAAATGCCGAACCGGTCCGGCCAACGGCGCACTACGTCCAAAGTGCTTGTCCCGATTGAACCCGTGGATCCTAAAAGCGTGAGAAACGTCACTCGACTCCGATGATAACATTACCCCTAATCGAGCGGTACTATCTGGTTTCGACCTGCCTCGGAACCCTGAACCTCTTTGTGCTACTTGGACCCCAAAGGGGCGCCGGGGAGGTTTGCTTCAGGGGTCTTTAATGAGGTTAGTCTCGCTTTGGTGGGAGTTGCCTCCCCGGCTTAATTCCAATATTAGTATACGGTCAGACCGATTGCAACAGTTTTTTGTATAAACACCTTAGAATTTTTGGGCGCGACCGGGAACGAATGGTATTAGTACTTTGTTTTCCGAAAGTTATACATATAGTACGCGCTCGCGAGTACTAGCGTCCTCAGGCCGTCCCGGCCCCGCTCCGACTACTTCTTAACCTCGATTCCCGCCCAATCTTCCAAAACCCGAATCGCGGAGCAGAAGTCGTCTTCCCCATAGCCGCTGGCAATGGCCGCGCGGAGCATCTGCTCGGTAAGCGCGGTCGCCGGAAGGGGGACATCCATGGATTTGGCCGATTCCAGGGCCAAGCCGATGTCCTTTGCCATCCATTTGGTAGCGAAATTGGTGGTGAAGTCCCGGGCGAGGATGAACGGCGCCTTGTAGGAGATCAGGCCACTTTTCGCCGCGCTGTTATTCAGGATGTCGAGCATCAGCTCAGGCGGAACGCCGCCTTTGGTCGCCAAAACCATCCCCTCCGCGAAAGCCTGCATGATGTTCGCCAGGATCAGGTTTTGGGTGAGCTTGGCTTGCAGGCCCTGGCCGGCGGGACCGCAATAGTAGAAAACCTTCCCCATCAGATCCAAGTACGGCTTGATTTTTTCGTAGGCAGCTTGATCGCCGCCGATCATGAAGGTCAGGGTCGCGTTTTCGGAGCCCGGTTTTGAGCCGGTGCAGGGTGTGTCGAGGAAATGGGCTCCCTTGGCGGTGAATGCGGCGCCGATTTCTTTGCTGACGGCCGGCGAGATGGTGCTGCAATCGGCGATGATCGCCCCGCGCCGAACGCCTTCGATCAGTCCGCCGGAACCACAGGTGACCGCACGCGCCATGACACTATCGCCGACGCAATAGAAAATGAAATCGGCGCGTTCGGCTACCTCCTTCGGCGTCGAGCAGGCGGTCGCCTTACCCTCCTTAGCGAGCTGCGTCGCTTTCTCGCCTTGATTCGACCAGAGAGCGACTTCGTTGCCGCTTTTCACCAGGTGCCGGGCCATCGGATAGCCCATGATGCCGAGTCCGAGAAATCCAAGTTGAGCCATAGAAGTTATCATTCTATCAATGCAGCCACGAGTACTTGTCACCAAACGCGTTTATCCCGAAGCGATCGAATTCCTGACACAGCATGCCGAGGTGGACTACGTCTCGGACGATGACGGGCTTTCGCCAGCGGAGTTGCTGGAGCGGGCGCGAGGAAAAAACGCGATCGTCAGCCAGCTCGTCGATAAGTTCACGCGCGACGTGATCGCGCAGCTTGACTCCAGCGTGCGCATCATCGCCAACGTCGCGGTGGGATTCGACAATATCGACGTCGCCGCGGCAAGCGAACGGGGCATTCTGGTGACGAATACGCCGGACGTGCTGACCGACACCACGGCCGATTTCGCATTCGCTCTGCTCATGGCTGCCGCGCGTCGCGTTGTCGAAGCGCATGAGTTTGCTCACTCCCGGAAATGGGGACGCTGGACCATCGACATGCTGGTGGGGCAAGACGTGCATCATCGAACGCTGGGAATTCTCGGAATGGGCCGGATCGGACAGGCGATGGCCCGCCGCGGCACAGGATTTGCGATGCAGGTTCTGTATCACGACGCCGTGCAGCTGCCATGCGATGCCGAATACTCGAGCAAAGAACGCGTCTTGCAGGAATCCGATTTCGTCAGTCTGCATGTGCCCCTATCGGAGGCGACGCGGCATTACATCGGCGAGGCGGAATTGCGCATGATGAAGCCGTCGGCCATTCTGATTAACACTTCGCGCGGTCCAGTGGTCGATGAGGCAACGCTGGTGCGCGCCCTGCGAGAAAAATGGATCGGGGGCGCCGGCATAGACGTGTTCGAGAATGAGCCGCGCGTGAATCCTGGGCTGCTCGAATGCGCGAACGTGGTGCTCGCGCCGCATATCGGGTCGGCGTCCGTGGATACGCGGCGCGGAATGTCGATGATCGCGGTGGAAAATGCGGTAGAGGCGATCGAAGGAAGACGCCCGAAAACCCTGCTTAATCCCGGTGTATGGGATTCAATCGCTTCCCGGCGAGGAGCCTGAGCACCAGAAGGTCGGAGGGCTGGAAAGTGGTCACGGGGACGTTGTTCAGGTCCTCATCACGGTCCACCACGTGGCTGCGGATCATGCCCCGAAGCTGCTCCACGGAAATCCCAAGTTCTTCGGCGGCCTCGGTCTCCGAGTATTGGGACTTCCCGGATCTGGTAAATTGCATTTCGAGCACGTTTATCCTCAATTTGCATTGTGCAGGAAGCGAGAAGCCTGCCCAATCGGTTAGAGCGCTTATTTACGACACGGTATCGCCTGACGTACCAATGTACTAAGAGTCGAAGGACAAAAACTTTCCCTCCGTTTATACAGGCTAAAATCGAATTAATGGCTGATACCAAGTCTCTCCTGCGATCCTCCACGGAAGTTCTGACGCGCGGTTTCGATCCGCGTCTCTCGGTGGGCTCGGCGCGGCCGGCGGTCTTCCGCAGTTCCACCTATGTGTTCTCGAGCCCGGAAGCTGCCGAGCGTGCATTTGACCTGATGGCCGGACGCGCTACACCCGAACCGGGCGAGCAAGTGGACCTGGTGTATTCCCGGTTCAATCATCCCAACGCGGAGATTCTCGAAGATCAGATTGTCCCGCTGGAGAGGGGCGCGCAGGCCGCGCTGATATTCAACTCCGGGATGGCCGCGATCATGACTGCGCTATTCGCGTTTGTGCGGCCGGGCGACACGATCGCCTATACCGTGCCGGTGTACGGCGGGACGCAGAAACTGATCGAGAATTTTCTTTCGGCATGGGGTGTGAGCGGAATCGCCATGCCGGCCGGAAAAGCGGATCGAATCGACGAGCTGATGCGGGGCGCGAAGAATCTTCGCGCCGTGCTGATCGAAACGCCCGCGAATCCGACCATCCTCATGACCGATATCAGGCGCGCCGCGAAAACTGCCGGCGAGACGGCGGGGAAGCCGCTGGTGATGGTCGACAACACCATGCTAGGGCCGGCATTCCAGCATCCCCTGGAGCTGGGAGCGGATATTGTGCTGTATTCGGCGACCAAGTACCTTTCGGGATTCAGCGATCTGATCGGCGGCGTGGCGCTGGCTCGCGACCGGGCGCTGGTCCAGAAAATGCGGTCGATGCGAAGTCTGTTCGGAAACATCTTGCAGCCGGATGAATGCTGGATGCTGGATAACCGCCTGCCTACGGTCGGGCTCAGAATGAACCGGCAGAGCAAGAACGCCCAGCGTGTCGCGGAGCGGCTGGCCGGGCACCCCAAAGTCAAGAAGGTCCTGTATCCGACGCTGTTCGACGATCCGGAGCAGATCCGCATTTTCAAATCGCAGTGCGATTTTCCGGGCGGGATGTTTTCTCTGGAACTGCGCGGAGGGAAACCTGCTGCGTTCGAGTTTCTGAGGAACCTGAAAATCGCGCGCAATGCCGTTTCGCTCGGTGGGGTCGAAACGCTGGTGTGCCATCCGAAGACCACCACGCATTCCGGATTCACCGAAGAGCAGTTCGCGGAAGCGGGCGTGACGGATGGACAGGTTCGCGTATCGATCGGCATCGAAGACTGGCGGGATCTGCTGGAGGACTTCGAGCAGGCCCTTGAAGCAGTGTGAAAACCGCGATTCGCGCCGCGACTCTCGACGATGCGGAATCCCTGATCGAACATCGCAGGGCCATGTTCTTCGAGATGGGCTATCGCGACGCAGCGGCCCTCGATGGGATGGTAGCGGAGTTTCGTCCCTGGCTGCGGCGGAAGATGGAATCCGGAGAATACCTCGCGTGGGTCGCAATCGAGCCCAACGACCGAATCGTCGCGGGCCTGGGTTTATGGCTGATGGATTGGCCCCCGCACATGATCGGACCGGGCGCTCCGCGAGGCAACATTCTCAACGTCTACACGGATACGGCTTACCGGCGGCAGGGAATCGCGCGCGAAATGATGAAAATCGCGCTCGAATGGTGCAGCCAACGCAACATTGGCGCGGTCGTTCTGCACGCCAGCGACGATGGCCGGGAGCTTTACCAACAACTCGGGTTTCGCCCCACTAACGAGATGCGCGTGATGCTCGTCTAACGGTTCGGGCTATTCTGGGGGTTTATGCGATTCCTTTTGTCACTTGCTTTCGTGTCCGTGATTTGCTCCGCGCAGAAATTCAACGGGTTCGATGTGACGTCGCTCGACAAGTCGGTGAATCCGTGTGTCGACTTTTATCGATTCGCCTGCGGCGGATGGATGGCCGCCAACCCGATCCCGGCCGACCAGTCGCGATGGGGACGTTTCAATGCGTTGCAGGAGCGAAATCGCACCGTGTTGCAAGGAATTCTCGAAGCGGCGTCCAGCGATAAGCCCGGCCGCACGCTGGTGGAACGAGAGATCGGCGACTACTACGCCGCCTGCATGGATGAGAAGGCCATCGACGCGCGAGGGATCGCTCCGCTGAAGGACGATCTGGATCGCATCAACGCGATGCGCGACAAGGCCGCCATCACCGATGTCGTCATTCACATGTACCGCATCGGTTCGCAGCCGTTTTTCCGATTCTCCTCGTCGCAGGACGAGAAGGATTCGACGCAGATGATCGGCGATCTAGATCAGGGCGGCCTCGAATTGCCGGATCGCGACTATTACCTGAAAGACGACGCCAAGTCGGTGGAGCTGCGCAAGAAGTATGTCGCGCACGTCGAGCGGATGTTCGAGCTGATGGGCGTTCCGGCCGCGGAGGCCGCGAAGAAAGCCGACGTGGTGATGACCATCGAGACCGCGCTCGCGAAAGGGCTCGCTCGACAATATTTCGCGTCGCGATCCGAACAAGGTCTATCACAAGCTGACGGTGAAGGAACTGATTTCGCTTGGGCCGACGTTCGACTGGCAGAAGTTTTTCGAAGGCGCCGGTGCGCCCGCTCTCAGCAGCTTGAACGTGGATGTGCCTCCTTTCATCCGCGCCATGGAATCGATTCTGGTGCAAACCAGTCTGGACGATTTGAAGACGTATCTCTCCTGGCAACTGATGCACGATTCTTCCGGCGTACTGCCGCAATCGTTCCAGCAGGAATCGTTCGATTTCTTCGGGAAGACGCTCGCGGGCGCCAAGGAGATGCGGGCTCGCTGGAAGCGCTGCGTCGATCAGGTGGACTCACAGCTTTCCGACGCCTTGGGCCAGAAGTTCGTCGACAAGACGCTGGGCGAGGAAGGCAAGCGGCGGACCCTGCAAATGGTCAACGCGATCGAAAAGGCGATGGGGGAGGACATTCAAAAGATCGACTGGATGACGCCCAAGACCAAGGAACAGGCGTTGATCAAGCTGCACGCCGTGGCGAACAAGATCGGCACCAAGGCGCATTGGATCGACTATTCGTCGATAAAAATCGCGCGCGACGACGCGTATGGAAACTCGGAGCGCACCAGCGAATTCGAATTGCGGCGGCAGCTCGCCAAAATCGGCAAGCCGGTGGACAAGACCGAATGGCAGATGACGCCAGCCGCAAGTGAACGCGTACTACGACCCGCAGGAGAATGACATCAATTTTCCAGCCGGGATTCTGCAACCGCCGTTCTGGGATAACAAAATGGACGACGCGGTGAACTACGGCGCGATCGGCGCGGTGATCGGGCATGAGCTGACGCACGGCTTCGACGATCAGGGCCGGCAGTTCGATGCGGAAGGCAATCTGCGCGACTGGTGGACGGAGGCGGACGGAAAAGCATTCGAGCAGCGCGCGCAGTGCTTCGTGAAAGAGTATTCGGGGTTCACCGCAGTGGACGACGTGAAGCTGAAAGGCGAGCTGACGCTGGGCGAGAATACGGCCGACAACGGCGGATTGCGGCTCGCGTACATGGCGCTGATGGATACTCTCGCGGGCAAGCATCCGTCCAAACGCGACGGATTCACCGCGGAGCAGCGCCTGTTCCTGGGGTGGGGGCAGATCTGGTGCGAGAACCGGTCGGACGAATCGTCACGCATGCTGGCGCAAGTCGATCCTCACTCGCCCGGCAAATATCGGATTAACGGTGTGGTTTCGAACATGCCCGAATTTCAACAGGCATTCGCGTGCAAGGCAGGGCAGCCGATGGTGCGGTATCCGGCGTGCCGGGTCTGGTAGCTATTCCGGAGCCGGCTGTTGCGGTTTCTCAGAGTCCGGCAGGATGAAAGTCGTCTCCCCGGGCCGTTGCAGTTTTAACTGCTTGCGGATTTCCATGTCCTGCTCGCTGGGGCTGTCTTTCAACCGGTGGATGCGCTCGCGCAGCCTCTGATTTTCCAGCTCGATCGCGTGGTTGGTTTCCTGAAGCTCGCGGATCTCGCGGTGTTTCGCGAGCAGGTTGGTGACCCCCATGGGTCCGCGCAATGCGATCCAGCCATATGCGCCGATCAGTCCGATCGCGATCACATAACCGGCTCTGCGCATGGCGTTCTGCAATGGTTCGGTCACTTAACCTTTATAAACCGGATCGAAAAAAATAGCCAGTGCATGTTATTCTCCTCATATCGGCCATGGCTGAATCAGACTCGCACGAAAGGCGAATTGCCTGCCCCAAATGCGGCTCGACGGATGTCCGCCGCAGCAAGGGCGAGGGGATGTGAGCAGGTTTGGCGCGTATGTTCGGACGCTGGCCGTTCCGCTGCCGGAGTTGCCGGGTCAAGTTTTATTCTTACGCTCCCCCGCCCGAGGACGCGCCCCAATAAGCTACTTCTTGTCGACCAGAGTCTTGATGTCGGCCGGGAGTTCGAATCGATCGGCGGGGATCTCCGGGTTGGTCTTCACCGTCTCGATCGTCATGGTGAACTCCTGCCCGGCCGCCTTCTGAATCACTTTGGTCGGCATGAGTACGCCGTCGAAGGGCTTGTATTCGGAAACCACCGCCTCGAACTCGATCTCGCCCATCTGGCTGGATGCGATGCCGGTGGTCTTGACCGCGAGTCCGGATTTTTTCTGATAGTACGTGGTCTCGGGCTTGCCTTCCGCGGGGGTCATCAACACCTTGTAGCATTCTTCCCCGTCGATGGTCTCGACGCCCGCGGTCTCGACTTTCGAGAACATTTTTCGCCACTGCAAGGGTGAGTTAAAAAGTCCCTCGCGCAGGGATTGCGCTTTTTCGTCGCCGCTCTTGATGCGGGCGCCTTGCATGACGTCCTTGCTCCAGGCCACGCCGCCGTTAGTTCCCTGCTCGATCTTGCCGACGCCATCGAGTTCGATCGATATGTAGCTCTTGTCGGGAGCGGCTGAGTAGCGGGTCATGGGACCCTTGATATTCGCGGCTGGGACCTCGAAAGTTCCGGTGGAAATCTCAGTCTTGCGCTTCTCATAGGCAGCCTTGCCGCCGGTGACTTCGACGAACCGGTCCAAGATGGTTTCCGCTTTGGGCAGCGCGTCGTCGGCCGCGAACAGCCGTAACGAAAATAGCGGGATTGTGAAGAGAATCAGCCTGCGAGTCATTCGGGTGTCCTCTGCTTCTTTATCCACTGTACCGCAGCATCGATCACGGAGTCGTGCCCGGCCAGTAGCGCGGCGCGGGTCAGGTTAACTTCCATATCGGGGGTTACGCCGTTGGCCTCCAGCGGCTTGCCGCCTTCGGAAACATAGTTGGCGATGGCGTACTGGAATCCGTCGCCGTTAGGAAGCTTTTCGATCATCGACGGCAATGCGGCCGCGGCGGTCCGTTCTCCGAAAACGCGCGCGCGGCCTAAGTCCTTCAATCCGCCGGCGAAAATCTCCGAGGTGGAAGCGGAGGATCCATCCACCAGGATCGCCACCGGTCCGCGAAACACCTCCGGACGCGGATTGATCACGAAGTTCAATGTGGTGCCGCGCATGTACATCGTGCCAAGTTTTTCATCGGGTTTGTCCTCCACGTACCCGGCCATGCCCATCGCCATGCCGCCGATGCCGCCGGGATTGCCACGCAGGTCGATGATCAGCCCGTCGCACTGTTTGCAGCTCGCCACAGCGTCGGAGAAGCTGGCCATGACGCGGGGCATATCGAGGAACATGTTGAAGCGGACGTACCCCGTATTGGCGATCTTTTTCGATTCGAACCAGACATGCATCGCGGGAAGATTGCCGAAGTGCGAGATCTGACCGCGCGGCTCGGCCAGCGGCAGCTCGAGAGCTCGCCTCTGATTTTCGCCGTCGAGAAAAATCACCGCGAACCTTCCGCCAATCGGTCCCGTCAGACGGGCCAGCAACGCGCGGACCAGCGTGAGCTCAGTAATCGAGGGGTCGGCTTGAAGGGTCTTGATTGTGGGCCCGAGCTCCTTGCCGCGTGCGCTGAGAATGGCCCAGCCCGGTTTCACGCCGGCCTTTTCGGCGGGCGAACCGGGGTCGACCGTGGTAACGATGGCCTGCTTATCCAGCACACGCAGATCGATGCCGGTTTCGCCATCGCCCTGGACTTGAACGCCGACGTCTTCGTAAATGACCGAGGGGAAAATCGCGAAATGGGTCTGGTGCAGGCGGGCCAGCATGTCGCGCATGACGGCTCGGGCAGCTTCGGTAGAGGGTGCAGCTTCGATTTTCGGCCGGAATTCGGCGTGAATTGCGTTCCAGTCCAGGCCGCCGGGAGTCTTGTCCCAATGTTTATCGCGGATGGTGGTCCAGACTTTTTCGAACGAGTCGATGTTGAGCTGCTTCTGTTCCGGCGAGAGCTGCGCGCGGGCGGACACGGCGAGCAGGGCCATCGCGAGAATGGTTCGCATGACTTTAGATTGGCAGGGAGCGTGAGGTCAACGCAAGGCGTGCGAGATTAGAGTCAGCCCAGGAACGCCCTGATAATCGTCGCGATTGTGGGTTACCAGCGGAACGTCGTAAAGCAGGGCTGAGGCCGCGATCCAAGCGTCAGCACATTCAATTCGATGTCCTCTTGCTTGCGCGGCTACGGTGACTTCAGCCCATTTCGTGCAGAGAGCGCGATGATAAGGAAGAATTACGAACGGCTCGAGGTAGCGATTCAGCCAGGTGCGCCGTGCCTCACCCCAGCCACGCTGGATGACCCAGCGATCCAGCTCTGCGACCGTCATAAACGAAAGCAGGAGCGTGTGTCGCTCAAGGTCCGAATCATAAAGTCTGGCGACGGGATGGTTCTTGAAGAGGAAAGAAACCACGTCGGTGTCGACAATCAGCCGGCTCATGCCGCGGGATCGGACTTGGTGGACTTTGCGTGGCCCCTCCACTCGTGAAGCGCGGCAAGAAAGTCTTCGATCCGCTCTTCCTCGGGCCAGAAATCTCCATGCAGCAGGCTCACATCGACAATAGGAGCCTTGTCCTGCTGCGCGATGATTTCATCCAAACTCGGATTGTCTTCGAAGTCGGAGACGCCCGCCATCCGTGTCTAGTATAACAATCGACCGAGGCCGCGCTTCGCGAGATCGTGCTGCAAGAGCTGCCTCGCTTGTACCGCGATAAGATAGGAGCTTATGAGCGAACTGGTTAACTATACGCGCCAAGGCGAGATTGGCGTCATCACGATCAATAATCCGCCGGTGAACGCGCTGAGCCCCGGAGTGCCGGACGGCATCATGGCCGGGATCGAAGCAGCGAACCAGGACCCGGAGGTCAAGGCGATCGTGGTGATCGGCGGCGGACGAACCTTCATCGCCGGCGCCGATATTCGCGAATTCGGAAAAATGACCGCCGCCGGTAACGGGCGTGTGCCGCTGACGCCGGTGATGTCGAAGATCGAAGATTCGAAAAAGCCCGTAGTGATGGCGATCCACGGCACCGCGTTCGGCGGCGGCCTGGAAACCGCGATGTCCGGTCATTACCGGGTGGCGGTCGCGACCGCGCAGGTGGGGCAGCCGGAAGTGAAGCTCGGGATCATTCCCGGAGCGGGCGGGACGCAGCGGCTGCCGCGGTTGGCCGGCGTCGCCAAAGCCGTGGAGATGTGCGCGTTCGGCGAGCCCATTGATGCGAAAACAGCGCTTGCGGCCGGGATTCTCGACAAGATCGTCGAGGGCGACCTGCTGCAAGGCGCCATCGAGTTCGCGCGCAGCATCGCGGGCAGGCTGGTGCTGAAGACTCGCGAGCGTAACGAGAAACTGCAGGATGCGTCCGGGAACACGGCGATCTTCGCGCTCGCTCGCGAGCAGGCGCGCAAGACGCGGCGGGGGCAGATGGCTCCTCTGTCGGCCATCGATGCGGTGGAAGCGGCGACGCGCTTGAGTTTCGATGACGGGATCGCGCGCGAGGCGGAGATTTTCCGCGTGTGCCTGTTCTCGACGCAATCGAAGGCGCTGATCCACGCTTTCTTCGGCGAGCGCACCGTCGCCAAGATCCCGGATATTCCCAAGGACACCAAGACCTACGACATCAAGCAGTGCGGCGATCATCGGCGCGGGCACCATGGGCGGCGGCATCGCGATGAACTACGCCAACGCCGGAATTCCGGTGATCGTCAAGGAGACCGCGAAGGACGCGCTCAACCGCGGCATGGAGACCATCCGCAAGAACTACGAAAATTCGGTCAAAAAAGGCCGTTTCTCAGCCGACACGATGGTGCAGCGCATGGCGCTGATCACGCCCCAGCTCACCTACGACGGATTCGACCAGGCCGACATCATCGTCGAAGCGGTGTTTGAAGGCATGGATCTGAAGAAGCAGATTTTCGCCGAGATGGACAAGATCGCCAAGCCGGACTGCATCCTGGCGTCGAACACGTCGACGCTCGATATCGATGAGATTGCATCGGCGACGGCGCGTCCGCAGATGGTGATCGGGCATCATTTCTTCAGCCCGGCGAACGTGATGAGGCTGCTCGAAATCGTGCGCGGAAAGGCACCAGCAAAGAAGTGATCGCGACCTCGATGGCGTCTGGCCAAGAAGCTGAGCAAGGTGGGCGTGCTGGCGGGGAATTGCCGCGGATTTATCGGCAACCGCATGATCCACTGCTATGGCCGCGAGGCGCAGTTCCTGGTGGAAGAGGGCGCGTCGGTAGAAGCGGTGGACGGCGCGCTTTACGATTTCGGGCTCGCCATGGGACCGCTGGCCATGGGCGACCTGGCAGGGCTCGATGTCGGCTGGCGGATTCGCAAGGAGTTCAAGCATCTCGAAAAACCAGGCGTGCGCCGTCCGCTGATCGCGGACCTGCTCTGCGAAATGGGGCGCTATGGGCAGAAGACCGGCAAAGGCTGGTATCTGTACGACGCCAACCGGAAGCCGTCGCCCGATCCGGAAGTGGCCGCGCTGATCGAGAAGACCGCGCGCGAAGCGGGCATCGAGCGGCGCAACATCACCCACGAAGAGATCATCGAGCGGACGATTTACGCGCTGGTCAACGAGGGCGCGCGCATTCTGGAAGAGGGGATCGCGCTGCGCGCCGTGGATATCGACATCGTGTATCTGAACGGCTACGGATTCCCGGCATGGCGCGGCGGACCGATGTTCTACGCGGATACCATCGGCTTGCCCAAAGTGCTCGAGAAGATCCAGGAGTTCGAGAGGCGCCACGGATCGGACTGGTGGGCTCCGGCGCCGCTGCTGAAGCGGCTGGCCGAGGCTGGGAAGACGTTCGAGAGCTTCGATAAAGAGAAGGAATCCGCGGCCGGAGCTTAATCGCCACCGATTCACACTGACCTAAATCTTTAGGCGGCGGGTCAGCCTTTGCTCGCGCTTGCGTAGGGCTTGGGAGTCGTCGTGATGCAACGCCTGGCGTGTCATATCTAGAGCCATCGTGTAGTTTTTTTCGCGATGCTCGTAATGTTTGGCGAGCTCCTCCAGAGCGCGCACGCGAAACGGATTTTTCGCGGCAGCCGAGATCGGTCCACGCGTCGAGCGGGTCGCGCCCAGCTTGCGCTCCAACATCCCGATATCCCACAGCGTCTTGAACAGCAGATCGTCGGGAAGGCCGGCGTCGACGGCGCGGCGAAACAAACTGAGCGACTGATCGAGCTCGCCCGCCGCGCTCAGCCAGCGTGCGATCCCGGCCATTTCCGCGCCGTGTTTCAGAGCGAGCGCTCGCCGGATCTTTGAACGCATAGGGCACGATTCCGGTGAGACAGGCGAGCGTCAGGATGTCGGTCGCATTGTGATGAAACACCGGAAGCATCCGCGCGGCGTGACGCGTGCGGAGATACTCGAAGTACACGTAAGGAATCAGCGCGCCAGGAATATCGCCCTGCCGTTCGACGCCCAGTACCTGGTGTTTCGAGATCGACCAGGCGGCAGCTTTCAAAACGCAGCTTCCACAGGCGGCGCGCGCCATGCAGCAAATCCAGATGATCGAGCGCCGCGAACGGCGGGCGAGCGCGATTCAGCCGATAGCGCGTTTCGAGCAGCGGCTGATCGTAGGCGCGGCCGTTGTAGGTGATCAGCACGCGAAACGGCGCCAAGTGGCGCGAAAGCGCGTCCAGAAGGCTGGCCTCTTCGCCGTGATCGCGCATGAAAAACTGGCGGACATGGAAACCTTCATGCGTGATTCGGCCCACGCCCACCAGGAACGCGCAGGTGCCTGTGCCGCCGGCCAAGCCTGTCGTCTCAGTGTCGAGAAACGCCCATTCTGAGGGTGGCGCATTTGGAATCGCCGAGCGATTCGAGCAGATCGTGCGGAAGATCGGCGAGCGAGCCGATATCGGCGCTGCCGTGCCGGCGGTGACGCTCGTACAGCTTTTCCGTCTCGAAATGGCGGCCGAACGCGGTTTCCACCTCCTGTCCGCTCAGCCATTCCTCCACGTAATCGAAGGCCGGGCGTGGCAGGACGTCTTGTGGAAATTCGGCTGGCTCCACGGTGGCGAATTTCCGGTCGCAGTCGAGAGAAACGCGCGCGATGCGCTGCCGCAAGATGGCGAGCTGCTCCTGTAATTCGCTCATTCGCCTTTTCTTTGCCAGCATATCACGGTTCCTGTGCAGACGGTTTTGACCCGCGTAATAAAGGTGCGCGAGAAGGCCGACCTCGCTGGGACCCGCGAAAAATCGATGTTTTCTCGCACATTCCCCTTTACAGCGGGTTTCCCGATCCCTTATGATTGACTAGCAATTGTGGGTTTCGGCCCGCAAAAACGTACATTCGGGAGAATCAGACAAAAGGAGCTCTATGGCAGCAGCAAAGATGACTCAATCGCAAATGGTAAAGGAACTCGGGGCGGCGGTCGGGGTACCGAACAAAGTCGCGAAATCCTTCATGATTGCGTACGCCGAAATGGCAGTCCGCGAGACCAAGAAGAACGGGATGTGCGTGCTTCCCGGCATCGGCCGGTTAGTGCGCGTGGACCGCAAAGCACGCATGGGCCGCAATCCGGCGACCGGCGAAGCGATCAAGATCCCGGCCAAGAAGGTCGTGAAGTTCCGCGTGGCCAAGGCCGTGAAGGACGCGATCGTCCCGCCGAAGAAAAAGTAGGATTTAAAATTTAAAAATTCCGAGTGAAGACTCGGGCAGAACGAAAAGCCCCGCGAGGCTCACGGCCGTCGCGGGGTTTTCGTTTCTGAATTTCCGAGTCAGGCAGGGTTCACACCGCGAACCGCACCGGAAGCCTTACGCCTGCTTCTTTTCGTCGGGGGCGGCCGGTGGGGGGGCTCGTCGCCTTTCAAGGACGACTTAAAATTGCGAATCCCTTCACCCAGGCCCTTTCCCACATCAGCGAGTTTCTTGCCGCCGAACAGCACCATGAAGACCAATAAGATAATCAACAGATGCATCGGCTGGAGCAGATCGCGCATAATTGGGCCCTCCTTCACCCGTAGTGTATCACAAGGCCAATTTTATGAAAAAACGGAAGAAAACGTACGATGCGAAGAAGGAAGTGCGGGCCATCGCGCGGGAACGCGTGGGCGCGGTGAAGGCCGGCCGCGTGATCAAGCCCAAGACTCTGCGCAAGAAACCCAAGCACAAGAAGCCGCTCGATCAGCTCACTGAATAACGCCCTTGCGGATCGCGTACAGGATCAGCTCGGCGCTCGAATGCAGGTTCAGCTTCTGGAAAATGTTGGCGCGATGCGTCTCGATGGTGTACAGGCTCAGCTTCAGCAGCGTGGCGGCTTCCTTGTTGCTTTTCCCTTCGGCGAGCAGTTGCAGAATCTCCCGCTCGCGCGTGGTTAACAGCTCATAGCTGTCCTCCACCTCCCGCTCTTGCATCTGGCGCATGTAGTCTTCCACCAGCATCTTACTGATCGCAGGGCTGAAAAAAGCCTTTCCTTCGTTCACCGCATGGATCGCGGCAATCAGATCGTCCTCGGCGGAATCCTTCAGCAAATAAGCCCGCGCACCAGCCTTGAGCGCCTTCACTACGTAGCTTTCGTCGGCATGCATGCTCAAAAATACGATGGCCGTCTGCGGCTGCTTCGACGAGATTTGCCGCGCTGCTTCGATTCCGTTCAGAATCGGCATCGCGACATCCATCACCACGACATCGGGCACAAGTTTTTCGGCCAGCGCGACGGTTTCCCGGCCATCCGAGGCGTCGGCGACAACCTTAAACCCCTCCTGGTTTTCGAGCAGCATCCGCAGCCCTTTGCGAACCACCGTATGATCGTCGGCGAGCAGAATGCGGATCATGCAATGGCCTGGTGCGATTCGGCCAGCGGCAGCGCGACGCGCAGAACGGTGCCGCGGCCGGGCTCGGAATCAACCGCGAATTCGCCTCCCAGGTGGAGCACGCGTTCTTCGATGCCGAGCAGGCCCATGCCGCGCTCCTCGCGCGCGTGAAATCCTTTGCCGTCGTCCTGAATCGAAAGCACGATGCGATCGGGGTCCTGCCGAATGGTGACGCGCACCGTATGGGCGCCGGAGTGCTGCACGCAATTGTGCAAGGCTTCCTGCACCACGCGATACACACAGGTTTTCAGCTCCTCCGGCAGATCTTCAGAAACGCGTTCGGCGGCCACCTTCACCCACACCTGCCCGCGCTTAGAAACCTCGCGCGCCTGCCACTGTAGAGCCGGAACCAGCCCCAGATCGTCGAGCATGGAGGGCCGCAGCAATAGCGCCATATTGCGGACTACGCGGATGGAGTCCTCCACCAGCTTCTTAATCTCGTCCGCCTTGCCCGGCAGCGACTCCATGTCGCGGTTGCGAATCAGCGTGGAAAGATTGGCCATCTCGACCAGAACGCCGGTCAGCGACTGGCCCACTTCATCGTGAAGCTCCCGCGATATGGAGCGGCGTTCCTGTTCCTGGGCTTCCACCAGACGCGCCGAAAGCTGCTGTAGATCCTCGCGCCGCGCGGCGGTTTCGTCGCTCGAGATCGAGAATCCGCCGCACGCTGAAGGCAGCCAACGCGATGCCCAGGCCCATGGTTAATCCGATCACGACACTGAGCAGGCGCCGGAACTGACGAAACGTCTCCGCGACGCGAAGGTTTCCTATTTTCAACTGAGTTTCGGCGATAGCGCCGATCTGATCGGCCATGCCGAGCATCGCCGTGCGGCGCGGGAAAACTTCATCGCGCAAGAAGACATAGCCCGCGCTCTGGCGCTGCGCGGTATTCCACGTGAACACCGGATCCAGCAGCTTCCAGTAAGCGGCCAACTGCGTCGTGAGCGCCTGAAACGGGATCGCATCGGCGGAGTTGAGAATCGCCCGGTATTGCTGAAGGGCCGCGTCCATATCCGCGCGCGTTTCAAGCAGGCTGGCTCGGAAGCTTTCGGCTTGTCCTGGCTCCGGCTCCAGCAGATAATCCCGGACGTATGTGCCGGAAACGTACACATCGGCGCGGATCTTTTCGAGCAGCCGGGTGCGTTCCAGGAAATCGTCGCGAATGGTATCGTTGATGTCGCGGATCTGGCGCAGGGCGCTGAGGCCTTCGATCTCAGCGAACGCCATCATCACCAGGAGCCCGACGAAGCCGGCGATCACCGCGCGATTATTAACGGAGAGCCGCCAGCCTGCACTCATACGGGAATCTATTTCCATTTTACTGCCCCCATAACGGCGCGTGGTACAAAAGTGGATATGTCATTTGTGAAGGTCGGGTCGCTGAGCGCGCTGCCTGCGGGCTCGGTGATGGAAGCCGAGTCTGGCGGCAGCACCTATGCGATCTGCAACTTCAATGGTGAGCTGCGCGCCTACGCCGGAGAGTGCCCGCACGCCGGTGGTCCGCTCGGTCAAGGCACCATCGAAGGGAACCGTCTGGTGTGTCCGTGGCACGCGTGGGAATACGACTGCCTGACCGGCGTAAACGATTACGACGAATCGGTGAAGCTCGACTCGTTTCCGGTGAAGGTCGATGGCGACGATATTCTGATCGACGTTCCTTAAATGCCCGAATTGCCTGAAGTCGAGACCGTGGTGCGATCGCTCGCGCCGCATCTCGCCGGTCGAAAGATTCTGTCGGCCGAGTTTACTTCGAAATTTGTCACGCCGGGCGACCGGAAAAAGCTTGCTAAGCGGGTGGCCGGGCGTTCTATCGAAAAGGTGACGCGACGCGGAAAATTCATCGTCATCTCGCTCGACAGCGGCACGCTTGTCGTGCACTTAGGCATGACCGGCAAGCTCCTGTTGGACGGCGACCGGGGCGCGCACACACATGGCGTCTTTACGCTGGATAACGGCGTGTTGCTGTATGACGATCCGCGTCAGTTCGGGCGAATCGAGTGGAATCCGACGCGCGTGGCCAAGCTGGGACCGGAGCCGCTGGAGATCGGATCCGAAGAATTTCGCGCCCGCCTGAGGAGACGAAATTCGAAAGTTAAACCTCTGCTGCTGAATCAGGCCTTCTTAGCGGGCCTTGGCAATATATACGTGGATGAAGCGCTGTTCGCATCGGGCATTCATCCTCTGGCGATCGCGTCGCGGATCAGCGCATCGCGTGCGGCGCGGCTGCATCAGGCGATTCGCGACGTCTTGACGCTGGCGATAGAGCATCGGGGCTCGTCGATTTCAGACTACGTGGACGCGAATGGCGAGCGCGGGGATTTTCAATTAATGCATCACGTATACGGCCGCGAAGGCGAGGCCTGCGTAAAATGTGGCTCGCCGATTCAGAAGATCGTGGTGGGCCAACGTGGCACGCATTTCTGCGCGAAATGCCAACGGCGATAATTGTAAAACGTGACGGCCTACCGCTCCCTGCGGTCGCGGCTCGGGGTCGGCCCTTTCAAGCTTCAGCAACTCAAACGAGCCGCGACCGCAGGAAGCGCTCGGCATATCGGGTTTTCACGCAGCCTCTCACACGCACCGAGCGGCCTAGCGCTTCTTGGGAACCAGCTTGATCTCGAAAAGCTTCGGCCAAAATTTACCCGTCACGAACAACCGGTCGCCGAACGAATCGTACGCGATTCCATTCAGCACGTCGACGCCTTCGCGCTCGGCGGGAGGCAGAATGCCCGTTAAGTCGATCCAGCCCACGATGGAGCCATCGGCGGGCGAGATGCGGGCGATTCGATCCGATTTCCAGATGTTGGCGTAGATCTCGCCGCGCACCCATTCCATCTCGTTCAACTGGTCAATGGGCCGCGCCCCTTCATGGACTTTGATGCGCTTCTTTTCTTGCAGTGTAGTCGCATCCCATACGCGGATCTGCGAGGTGCCGTCATCCATGTAAATCTGCGACCCGTCGTTGGTGAGGCTCCAGCCCTCGCCCGAATAGTTAAACGTGCGCTGTCTGCGGAGGGAAGGCTGATCGTAGACGTAACCCAGTTGCGTCCTGTAGGTAAGCTGGACGATTCTCTCGTTGATCAGGGTGATGCCTTCGCCGAAGATCTGCGGTTCGAGGCGAATTTGCTGGACCACTTCACCGGTTTCAAGCTTAAGCTTACTCAGCGTCGATTTGTACTCGAGGCCGGTGCTCTCGTACAGAAAACCGCCGCGATATTCAAGCCCCTCCGTGAACGCCTTGCGGTCATGCGGATAGATGTGAACCACCTGGTAGCCATATTCAGGCGTAGCGGCCTGCGCGACGGCGGCCGCGAGAATTAAAGAAATCAGCTTCACTGCCCCACTCCACTCCTTGCAATTTCATCCGCGATCTCGACGACCACCTTCATGGCCTTTACATCGTGGACGCGGACCATGTGTGCGCCGTGCAAAATCGCCGCGGTGACGGCGGCCGCGGTCGCGAACTCGGTTCCCTGCGGCGATTCCTTGGTGAGAAAATGCTTGCGCGACGGACCCACCAGAATCGGCAGCTCCAGGCGAGCCAGCTCTTCAAGCTGCGCCAGGATTTCCGCGTTCTGTTCCTTACGCTTGCCGAAGCCGACGCCGGGGTCGATCATCAACTGCCGGCGGTCGATGCCGGCGCGGACGGCGCGATGAACTGAAGCATCCAGCTCGGCCGCGATGGTGCGGATCACGTTCTTAAGTGGCGGCAATTTAAGCCAGGTATCGGGCGTTCCGCGCATGTGATTCAGAATCAGGCCCGCGTTGGCGTGCGCGGCCTTGCGTGCGAGGTCCGCGTCGAACGTCAACGCGCTGGGGTCGTTGATCGCGTCCACATCCAGTTCGAGCGCCTTCTCGGCGACCGCGGCTTTGTAGGTGTCGACGGAAATGGGGACGCTCAACTTGTTGCGCAGGCGCTTCAACACGGGAACCAGGCGGCGCAGCTCTTCGGCTTCCGAAATCCGCGACGAACCGGGGCGCGTGGATTCGGCTCCGATATCGATCAGATCCGCGCCCTCTTCTTCCAGTTCGACCGCGCGCGCGAAGGCTCGGTCGGGGTCCTGATACTTGCCGCCGTCGGTGAACGAATCCGGAGTGACGTTCAGCACGCCCATGATGAGCGTGCGCTCACCCAATTGCAGCGTTTTGTCGCGGAGCTTCCATTCGAAGCGCTTGCGGGGCATGAGTCTTTCAGGTTAACCCATGCGTCAAAATAGAAGTTCATGGTGGAAACGATTCAGTGGACCGACGCAGGCGTAGTCATGATCGACCAGACGCGCCTGCCTCGCGAGCAGGTGTTCGTGACGTGCCGCACCTACCAGGAAGTGGCGGAAGCGATCAAAAGGATGGTGATCCGCGGTGCGCCGGCCATCGGCGTCGCGGCAGCGATGGGCGTCGCGCTGGGGGTCGCCGAAGGCGCCGATTTCGAAACAGTGTGTTCCACGCTGGCGGCGACGCGGCCAACGGCCGTGAATCTGTTTTGGGGCATCGAGCGAATGCGGCGCTTGCACGCTTCGTTGAACGGCGCATCGCGTGAAGACGTGATCCGCCGAATGATCGACGAAGCTCAGCAGATTCGCCAAGAAGACATCGCGATCTGCCAGGCGATCGGCCGAAACGGAGCGGAGCTGGTGCCCGATCGCAAAACCGTACTCACGCACTGCAACGCCGGCGCACTGGCGACGGCAGGTTACGGAACCGCGCTGGGCGTGATCCGTGCGGCAATCAGCGCCGGGAAAAAGATCGACGTGCTGGCGGACGAGACGCGTCCGTTCCTGCAAGGCTCGCGGCTCACCGCCTGGGAATTGCAGCACGATGGCATTCCCGTAAAGCTGATCACCGATAACATGGCTGGATATTTCCTGCATTCGGGGCGCATCGGGTGCGTGGTCGTAGGCGCCGACCGGATCGCGGCGAATGGCGACGTCGCCAACAAAATCGGCACGTATTCCGTTGGCGGTACTCGCCAAAGAGAACGGAGTGCCGTTTTACGTAGCCGCGCCGGTCTCGACGCTGGACCTGAGTCTCGCTTCGGGCGATCTGATTCCGATCGAGCAGCGCGCCGTCGCGGAAGTAACGCATGTTTTCGGCGTCCCAGTCGCGCCGGAGGATATGGGAGCCGAAAATCCCGCGTTCGACGTGACGCCGGCGCGCTACGTGACCGCGATCATCACGGAGCGCGGCATCGCCCGAGCCCCGTATGAGCAATCGCTCAGATCGCTGTTCTAGGATCGTGCTACGTTGAATTTATGCGGATTTTTCTGTCTGCGGCGCTGGCGTGCGCCGCGTTGACATTGGCTGCGCAGGGGCTTTCCGGCCGGCGCGCGCCGAGCTTTTCCCTTCCCGATTCGAGTTTCAATCAGCACGATGTTCTCGACTATCGCGGCCACTGGCTGATCGTCGAGTTTATGAAGACCGATTGCCCGCATTGCCGCCACCTGGCGGAAACGCTGGAAGAGGTCAAGAAACTGCACGGCCAGCAGGTCTCGATTCTTTCGGTGGTAGTTCCTCCGGACAATATGACGACGGTGGCCAAGTATATCTCCGAGACCAAGACGACGTCTCCGGTTCTTTTCGATTCCGGCCAGGTGGCCGCGTCGTACTTCAAAATTACGCCAACGAATCACGCGCAGTTTGATGTTCCGCATTGGTTCGCGATCGATCCCAACGGAAATATCGTGAAGGACTGGTCGCAGGGAGCCGCCGACACCAAGGATTGGGTCAAGGAGTTTGACCCGCTGCTCGCCAAGAAGTAGGAGGTTCATTGAGCAGGAGCACGGTTTTGCTCTTGTGCGCAGGCGTGATTCACGCAGGTGCTCCGGGTGTAGAGGAACTCCACAAAGCCGCGAAGTCCGGAGATTTGAAGCAAGTAGAGACGCTGGTCGCGGGCGGCGTGCCCGTGAATGCCCGCGATTCGGTGGGCGGAACTCCGCTGCACGATGCAGCTTGGGCGGGCGAGCGCGATGTCGCAGAGTATCTGATCCGCATGGGCGCGGACGTGAACGCGCGCCACGCCGAAGGCGGAGCGACGCCGCTGCACTACGCGGTGATGACGAACCGCGCTGGACGTGGTCGAGCTGCTGCTCGATCGCGGCGCGGACGTAACGGCCGCATACAACTCCGGAGAAACGGCGCTGCATCTGGCGGCGCGACGCGGTTATGGACGGATCGCCACGCTGCTGATCGCCAAGGGAGCGAAGATTAATGCGCGGAACGCGGCCGGTGCGACGCCTCTTGAAGACGCTGCGTCGAAAGGCGAGACGGAGATGGTCCGGCTTCTGATCGCCAAGGGCGCCAATCCCAACGGCGTGAATCCCGAAACCGGCGGACGCCGCTGCACGCCGCGGCCTTGCAGGGACATCGCGACGTGGCGGCGGTTCTGCTGGAGGCGGGCGCGCAGGTCGACGTGCGGGATCAATCCGGCGCAACGCCGCTCGACGACGCGCTGCGGCTGCGGCAGATGGAGGTCGCGGACCTGCTGTTAAGACAAGCCCGACTGCCGAACTCGCGGGCTCTGGACGTCGCCGCGGTACTGCGTGATGCCGTACTGCGAGGGCAAGTGAATGTCGTGGCGATGCTGGTGGATCGCATGGGGCCGCTTGGGTCCACCACGCTGTTGCACGATGCCGCGTTGAAGGGACAAGTGGAAATTATCGAGTTGCTGCTGGCGCATCAGGCCGACGTCAACTCGCTGAACGCGCAGGGGGCGACGCCGCTTCACGACGCGGCGCTGGCGGGCCAAAAAGGCGCGGCCGAGGTCCTGCTGAAGCACGGGGCGGACGCGAACGCTCGGGATACCGAATCCGGAGCGACGCCTCTGCATCGGGCGGCATCCTGGGGACGAATCGACGTGCTGGAGCTGCTTCTGGCGCATGCGGCCGATCCGGAGATAAAGGATAAGAACGGCCGCACCCCGCTCGATCTGGCGATCGAAAATGGGCAGAGCGAGGCAGCTATGGTACTAAAGAGAAAGCCCTAGCCCGCCGATCTGGAGACTGTGCAGACTGCGCAGATCTCGCCCGAGCTGGCCGATGCCGCTGACGTATTAAGCGACCAGCTACGCGAGCATTTGCAGCGCCTGGCGGTCCTGCTCGAGCCGCACACCGACAAGATCGAGCGCAAGTTTCTGAACCGCCTGCGGGAACTCGGGTTTCAGCCCAAACAGAGAACCGCGCTGGCCGGCGATTACGCCGGGCGCCGCGGCGCGCATTCTGGCGAGCGGCGAAACCGCCGCTCAAATTCATCGAGCAGGTGGAATATAACGGCCGCCGGCTGGCCAAGCTGAACCTGCCGCCCAGCGCGATTCTCGAAGCGCTGCAAGAATACGATCAACTGCTCGGCCCGCTGCTCGAATCGCTGATCCCGGACGAGCATTCCAATTTTCAGTGGGTGCGCGAGCAGCTCCATTTCTGCGTCATCCTGACGCTGAACAACGCCTATTATCAGGTCCGCGAAGCGGAAACGCAGGCGTTCTACGAGCTGTTCCGCATCGAGCTGGAATCGCGCAATCTGGAAGAATTGCTGCGGCGGTTTCTCGAATCCCTGGTGCATGTCTGCCATGCCGATGCCGGGCGCCTGTACATGCTGAACGAGGACTCGAAAGCGTGGGTGCTGCGCGCCGGGTCGCCGCAGCCGACCGTCCTTTCGGTCCCGAACCGGCCGGGCCTGATCAAGAAGCTCTCGAAACCGCGCCACCTGAACGGCGACGCGCACGCCTCCGGCGTCCTGCTCGACGCAAGCTGGCATGAGCGATTCCAATCCTGCTGGTCGATTCCCCTGGCCGCCGACGGCCGCACCGCCGGCGTCATGCAGTTCGGGTTCTCGAAGGCTTACGAATGGCTGCCGCGCGAGCAGGATCTGCTGGCCGCCGCGGCCGAACGCTGCCTGATGGCCGCCGAAAAAGCCCGGCTGATGGAGGATCTGGCGCAGCGCGAAGAGCAGGTCCGCCGCCTGGCCGAGCACATGCTGCATGTCGAGGAAATGGAACGCCGCCGCATCAGCCGGGAGCTGCACGACGAAGCCGGCCAGAGCCTGCTGTGCATCCGCCTGCAGATGGAGCTGATCGAGCAGGCGCTGCCGGAAAAAGAAGACGAATCCCGGGCGAAGCTGCGCGAGGCGCGCGATCTGACCGAACGCACCATTCTTGAAATGCGCCGCCTGATCGCCGCGTTGAGCCCGGCGGTGCTGGAACAGCTCGGATTAGGGGCGGCGCTGCGGCAACTGGTCAATCGCTTCCAGCGGCTGCATCCGTGCCGGGTGCGGCTGCAGCTGTCCAAGATGGGAACGGTGCCGCAACAGATCGAAATCATCTCGTATCGGCTTGTGCAGGAATGCTTTAACAACATCGGGAAGCATGCCTCGGCCACCCATGTAAACATTTCCCTCGCTTCAGCCGATGGAAAGCTGAAGCTGACGGTGGAGGACAACGGGGTTGGCTTCAACATTCCGGAAGCTTTGGCGAAGCGCGAATCGTTCGGCTTGTCCGGGATGCGAGAGCGTGTAGCGCTGCTCGGCGGCGAATTCCATGTCGAAAGCCGTACGGAAGGTAGTAAGAGGGGTACAAAGATTTCGATCGAACTGCCGATAGTAAGTAAGTAAAGTCGCGTAGGCGGCAATTGGAGAAAGCCAGGCAAAACCTTATGGCCAAGATTCGAATCATGCTGGCGGACGATCACACGCTGTTCCGCCAAGGAATCCGAACGCTGATTTCCGCCGAACCGGACATGGAAGTTGTCGGTGAAGCGTCCAATGGCGGCGATGCCGTCGAAAAAGCCAACGAAGCTCGCCCCGACGTGGTGCTGATGGACATCGGCATGCCCGGGCTGTCGAGCTTTCGAAGCGACCCGCCAGATCAAGAAGAACCGCCCCGAAACCAAGGTCCTGTTCCTGACCATGTATGACGACGAGGATTATCTGGTCGAAGGCATGGAAGTGGGCGCCAGCGGCTACGTGCTGAAGGACAGCCCCAGCCAGCAACTGGTCGCGGCGGTTCGCGACGTGTGCCGCGGCGGCAGCTATCTATCCCGCGCATGCTTTCCCAACTGGTGGACGATTTCCGCAGCCGGATCAAGTCGGCCAATCGCTTGCCTCGTTTCGCCACGCTGACTACGCGCGAACGCGAAGTGCTGAAGATGCTGGCCGAAGGCAATTCGGTGAAAGAAATCGCCTGCGACCTGAACCTGAGCGTCAAGACCGTGGAAGCGCACAAGTTCAATCTGATGCGCAAGCTGGACATCCACAACAAGGCGCAGCTGGTGCAGTACGCGATTCAGAAGAAGATCATCAAGATCCCGAACCTTGTGTAAGGGTTCGTCTGACCGCCTTCGTCTTCAAAATAACGCAGCGCCTGCTCGATTCCGTCGCGATACAACGCCGCGAGTGGCGGGTCGAGATCGTGCTCCAGCGACTGGCGTAAATCCGATGCAGTCGCGCCGTTCCATGCTTTGCGCCCCGCCTTCGTATACGCGCGAAGCGATCGGGTTCCCAAAGTCTCCACAATACGCGCGGCTTCGCGTCGCGAAAATCCACTGGCACGCAAGGTTTCCACCGCTGCGGCGAAATACGGAAGAGCCAGATTCGACGCCAGATGCACGCCCGCCAGATATCGAGTTTTCGAACCGGGCTGAATCTCGATCACTTTTCGCCCATCCGCAGCAGCAACACGCTGTAATTCCTTCAAGACCCAGCTATGCCCTTCGGCGACAAGCGTCTGCTCATCCGCCTGGATCGCTTCCAGCGTAGCGACGCACGCCCCGCGGTTTCGAGCAGCGCATGTGGGCCACAAGCTGTCGCGCCGCGTGGCGCACAGACACGATCATGGCGCCGTCGATCGCGCTTCTCGCAGCCACCTCCAGCATGATCCGCTCCAGCGCAGCTTCAGGAACGGCGATCCAGATCGGGCCAGCGCCGTTAAGCGCGGAATAAGCATCCACGGCGCACCCGGCTTGAAGCGTGTTCGCGATCCGGCGGGCAACCCGTAGCGATGATGCCTTGACGGGCCCAACCGAACGCAGCAATGCCGGCATTCGCGCCAGAAACGATCGATTGACGCTGCCCGGCGCATACCAGCGCTGTCGTCATTGTGCAGCGGCGTCGGCGACCGCGCGGCTGCGGAGTTTCCGGATTCGCTCGCGGAAATCCACGGCCCCCTTGAAGTCGAACTTGCGAGCGGCGTCGCGCATCCGTTCTTCAAGGTCTGCGATGTAGGTGTCCATTTGCTCTTCTGGAATATTCTCGATTTCGGATTCGGGCTCGAGCGGCACCGTCACGTAATCGCCCTCGGCCACGGCGATCATCGACATGTCGATCGGCTTGATGATCGACTGCGGACGTGATATCGTTCGCCTCATTATATGCACGCTGCAGCGTCCGGCGCCGCGTGGTTTCGTCGATGGCGCGGCGCATGGAAGCCGTCATCACGTCGCGCGTAAAGAATGGCCCGGCCGTTCAAATGGCGCGCCGCGCGGCCCATGGTCTGGATCAGCGAGCCTGCCGACCGCAGAAAGCCTTCCTTATCGGCATCGAGCACGGCGACCAGCGAAACCTCCGGCAGATCCAGCCCTTCGCGCAATAAATTGACGCCGATCAACGCGTCGTAAGTGCCGCGCCGCAAGTCGCGCAGGATTTTCACGCGATCGAGCGTAGAAACCTCGGAATGCAGATACGCGCACTTCACGCCCGCTTCGGTGTAATGCTCGGCCAGATCCTCGGACATGCGCTTGGTCAGCGTCGTGACCAGCACGCGTTCGTCTTTTTCGGTGCGCAGCCGGATCTCGTGGAGCAGATCGTCCACCTGGCCGCGAATCGGCCGCACGTCGATTTCGGGATCGACCAAACCGGTAGGCCGGATGATCTGTTCGATCACGGCGCCCGAGGTTTTGGTCAATTCGTAAGGACCCGGAGTCGCGGAGACGTAGACCACCTGATGCACGCGGTTTTCAAACTCCTCAAACGTAAGGGGACGATTGTCGAGCGCGCTGGGCAGGCGGAATCCGAACTTGACCAGCGTTTCCTTGCGGGACCGGTCGCCGTGATACATCCCTTGCAGCTGCGGAACGGTCTGATGGCTCTCGTCGAGAAACATCAACGCGTCGTGCGGAAGATAATCGAGCAGCGTGGGCGGCGCCTGACCGGGCAAGCGTCCCGAAAAATGGCGCGAATAATTCTCAATCCCGTGGCAGTATCCGATATTCCGGATCATTTCAAGATCGAACATGGTGCGCTGGTACAGCCGCTGCGCTTCGATCCGCTTGCCTTCCTTTTCGAGCTCCCCTTTCCACCAGGTGAGCTCGTTTTCGATGCTCTGCAGCGCGTTCTGACGCGTTTCGGCCGACATCACGTAGTGCGTCTTGGGATAAATGGGAAGCCGCAGAAACGTCTGCTTCACCTGCCCGGTCAGCGGATCGATCTGTTCCAGCGATTCGACTTCGTCGCCCCACAGGCTGATGCGGTAACCGTTGTCGTCGTAGGTGGGAAAAACTTCGATCACGTCGCCGCGGACGCGGAACGTGCCGCGCTTGGAATCGCCCTCGTGGCGCTCATAAAGAATGTCGACCAGCCGCGCGGTGATCTCCTTGCGCTCGATCTTCTGGCCTTTTTCGAGCATCAGCAGCATCCCGTAATAGGCTTCGGGCGAGCCGAGTCCGTAGATGCAACTCACGCTGGCAACGATCACGCAATCGCGCCGCTCAAATAGGCAGCGCGTCGCGGACAGCCGCATCTTGTCGAGTTCGTCGTTGATGGTGGCTTCTTTCTCGATGTAGACGTCGCCCGACGGAATGTAAGCTTCGGGCTGATAGTAATCGTAATAGCTGACGAAATACTCGACCGCGTTGGACGGGAAAAACGTCCTGAATTCCTGATAAAGCTGCGCGGCGAGCGTCTTGTTATGCGCCAGGACCAGCGCCGGCCGTCCGAAGTGCTCGATCACCTTGGCCATGGTGAAGGTCTTGCCGGAGCCGGTGACGCCGAGCAGAACCTGATGCTGCTCGCTTTCCTTCACGCCGCGAACCAGCGAATCGATGGCGGTGGTCTGATCGCCGCGAGGTTTGTAGTCGATGCCGAGCCGGAAGGCCATTCATCTTCTAGTATAAGAGGCTGAGATGACGTTCGACGTGCTTCCGTTGCGGTTTCACTTCAAGTCTCGTGAAACCATGCATTTCCGGCCGGGAACCGTCGGGAATCTGCTGCGCGGAAGCCTCGGGAAAAACCTGAAACGGCTGTCGTGCACGCCGGAATGTGTCGATGCGCGAAGTTGTTCGAATCGCGAGACTTGTGCGTACGCTCGATGGTTCCAGCCGGCTGCGGATCGCGGTCCGAGTGGATTGCACGATCGGCCCAGGCCTTTCGTACTTCGCGTGGCTCACCTGGATGGAAAAGCCATCGGCATCGGGCAATCGTTTTGTGTCGGGCTCAATCTGTTCGATCCAAACGCGGCGGATGCGCTAACTCGGGCGCTGGCTTTATTCGCACCGCTTGAATCGGTGGAAGGGACGGTCCCATTGCGGCTGCCTCTAGCGCCTGCTGCTGAAGCGACTCGCGTGCGAGTACGATTCCTGACGCCCGTCGAGCTGAAAGGCTGCGATCAACCTGAGTTCGGGGTGCTGTTCGCTCGCATGCGCGACCGGATCAGCACGCTGCGCGCGCTGTATGGCGTCGGGACCGCTCGACGTCGATTTCAGGGCGATGGGCGAGCGCGCCGTGCAGGTCCGATGACGCGTTGCGAGATTCGGCACGTCGAGGCAGAACGCTTGAGCCGGCGCACCGGCCAGCGGCACTCCCTGGGAGGATTCGTCGGAGTCGCCGAATATCAGGGCGACCTGGGCGAGTTCGTGCCGTATCTGGAAATCGCGCGCTGGACCGGCGTGGGACGGCAAACCGTCTGGGGGAAAGGCGAAATTGACTACGAAACATTTTGAGCGGGATCTGGTTAAGGGCTGGCTGCATGAGCCGTCGTCGCCGAGTGGCGATGCGCTGGCGATCACGCATGGCGCGGGATCGAACTGTGAAGCGCCGCTGCTGAAAGCGATCGCCGAAGCGTTTGCGGAAGCAGGCATGTGGGTACTTCGATACGACCTGCCGTATCGGCAGCAGCGTCCGCACGGGCCCCCGTTTCCAGCGCAGGCCGCGCGGGATCGCGAAGGAATCGCGCAGCGCCGCGAAGGCGCTGCGCGAAATCGCTTCGGGCCGCGTATTCCTGAGCGGGCACTTCCTACGGCGGCCGGCAATCGACCATGGCAGCCGCGGAAAATCCCAAGCTGGCGGACGCGCTTCTGCTGCTGTCGTATCCGCTGCATCCGCCGGGCAAACCCGACCAGCCTCGCACAGATCATTTTTCGAAACTCCACACGCCTGCATTTTCACTGCACGGAACTCGCGATCCGTTTGGATCCATCGAGGAGCTCGAATCCGCGCTGAAACTAATTCCCGCGCGAACGGAATTGATTCCCGTCGAAGGCGCGCGGCACGGACTGTCCCCAGCGATCTGCGAGCTTCGTGGTAACGCGGTTTGGCGAGTTTGTAGCGCGCTAAGCAGATCGCATGTAGTGCTCCGGCTCATCTAGAGAAACGGGCGCGATTCGTTCCTATAATCCTCAACAGGATGTCGAAGTTTTTGAGTTTCGGGGAACGCCTGGTTGCAACCGTCGGCGGCAATTTTGTTATTGCCATTTCTGGCCGTGATTGCTGGAATTGTCTTCAGCCTCTCCGGACGCGCGCCGATAGTGGCACATCGGCGAGTGGGACGATTTGGCGAGCCGTTCTGGATGTTGAAATTCCGCTCGATGTGGTCCGGACGCGCGATCGGCGACGGTCGTGATCGAATATCTGCCGGAAGATAAAGTGCCCGACGTAAAGAACGGGAACGATCCGCGCGTCACCAGTCGGTTCGCCAGGTTTTGCCGCCGTCACTCGATCGATGAACTGCCGCAACTCTGGCACGTCATGCGTGGCGAGATGTCGCTGGTAGGGCCGCGGCCCGTGACGCAGGCTGAGTGGGATGAGCACTATGGAGCATCGGCGGGCGAAGTATTGGCGCTGAAGCCCGGGACTCACGGGATTGTGGCAGACACGCGGGCGCAATCGGCTGACCTATCGGCAACGGCGCCGCCTGGATCTTTTCCTTGCCCGGCATTACTGCCTGCTCCTATATTTGCGGATCCTGGGACACACGGTTCCGCGTGTGCTCGCCGGGCGCGACGCCTGGTAGAGAAATGACGAGAAACGGCAGGTTAGAATGAAGATGCATGAGTCAAACTCTGTCCGCCGTCAAGTCTTACCGGACTCTGAGCGGCTTGCCCCTTGAGCCGGTTTATGGTCCCGATCAGCTAAGCACGCTCGATCTCCCCAAGCCCGGCGATTTTCCTTACACGCGCGGCATTCACGAATCGATGTACCGCGGCAAGCTGTGGACCATGCGCCAGTTCGCGGGTTTCGGCACGGCCGAGGACACCAACGCGCGTTACCACTATTTGCTGGAACAGGGGCAGGCGGGTTTGTCGGTGGCGTTTGATCTGCCGACGCTGATGGGTTTCGATTCGGATCACCCGACTTCGCTCGGCGAAGTGGGAAAGTGCGGAGTGGCGATTTCGTCGCTCGCCGACATGGAAACGCTGTTCCGCGGCATTCCGCTGGGGACGTGACGGTCTCGATGACCATCAACTCGCCCGCGTCGATTATCTGGGCGATGTACCTGGTGGTCGCCGAGCAGCAGGGCGTCGACTGGAAGCGCGTTTCCGGCACGCTGCAAAACGACATCCTGAAGGAATACATCGCGCAGAAGGAATATATTTATCCGCCGCGGCCTTCCATGCGGCTGGTGACGGATTCGATCGAGTTCGCCACCAAGCAGGTGCCTCGCTTCAATCCGATTTCAATCTCCGGTTACCACATCCGCGAAGCCGGATCGACGGCGGTGCAGGAGCTGGCGTTCACGCTGCGCGACGGACTCGAATACGTCGATTGGGCCATCGAGCGCGGGCTTCCGGTAGATTCCTTCGCGCCACGGCTTAGTTTCTTCTTCAACGCGCATAACGATTTCTTCGAAGAGATCGCGAAGTATCGCGCGGCGCGCAAGATCTGGGCGGAGACCATGCGGGATCGCTACGGCGCCAAGGATGAGCGCAGTCTGAAGCTGCGCTTCCATGCGCAGACCGCCGGGTGTTCGCTCACCTGGCAGCAGCCGCAGAACAATATTGTGCGGACCGCGGTTCAGGCAATGGCGGCGGTGCTGGGCGGATGCCAGTCGCTGCACACGAATTCGTTGGACGAAGCTTACGCGCTGCCGTCGGAGCACGCGGTGACCATCGCGCTTCGAACACAGCAGGTGATCGCGTACGAGAGCGGCGTCACGAATGTGCCCGATCCGCTGGGCGGCAGCTATTTCCTGGAAAAACTGACGCGTCGACGTGGAGAACGCGGCGAACGAATACATTCGCAACATCGACAACATGGGCGGCATGATCAACGCGATCGAACGAGGCTATCCGCAGACCGAGATCGCGAACGCGAGCTTCGAGTTCCAGAAGTCGGTGGAGCAGGGCGAAAGCGTGATCGTCGGCGTGAACAAATTCACGGAGCAGGAGGAGCAGCCGATTGAGCTACTCCAGATCGACGAAACGGCGGAGCGGAAGCAGGTAGAGGGCCTCGCAGCCTTGAAGCGCCGGCGAAACGCGAGCGAAGTCGAGCGCACGCTGAACGCGCTGCGCCGCGCAGCCGAGGGTACCGAAAACACGATGCCGTACATTCTGGACGCCGTGCGGGCCTACGCGACGGTCGGCGAGATGTGCTCGGCGCTGAAGGACGTTTTCGGCGGCTACACCGAGACCAGCGTTCTCTAAGAGCTTGTTGGAAAAACTGCGGCGAGCACCCCTCCTTCGCGAGTCGGTGTGAAAACCTGGTCGCGGCTCAATCGAGCTGATATTCGCGAGAGCTCGGCAACGAGCCGCGACCGAAGGAAGCGGTTGATGCTGACTTTTCACACAGACTCAGCAAGCTCCTAACGCGTCGCGGGCCAGGGGCGCGGCAGGCAGATCATTTCGTCGCGAATCTCCAATTGAGGATTGAAAAACGGATCGGGTGCGCTGAGCACGTCGCTCCACAGCTCCCAGAACAATTCCCGCTCTTCCGGACGAACTTCCGGTACGCGGGTTGCCAGCCTCCTGATGGATCAGAGTTGCTCGAGTTTCGATGAGCACGCGGTATCCATGCTTTTGAGCCCGCAGGCACAGATCAACGTCGTTATAATTCACGGGGAATCTCAAATCGAATCCACCCAATTCGTCCCAGACGGAACGTCGAATGGCGAGACAGGCGCCGGTCACGGCACTGACTTCGCGGGTCATGCGCAGCCACGGCCAGTAGCGCGATTCGCGTTGGGCCCGGCCGATATGGGCGGGGAGCAGCGTGTCGCCGACGACGATTCCGGCATGCTGGATCGCCTCCGACGGATACAGCAGCAGAGCGCCCACGACACCGATCTCTGACCGGGCGGCTTGCGCGAGCATCGATTCCAACCAGTCATGCGTGGTCGGACGGACATCGTCATTCAACAGCACCAGGATGGATCCACGTGCCGCGGACACTCCGAGTTGGTTCATCCGGCCGAAATGAAAAGCTCCGCGATAGGGCACGCACCTCGCGCCGTGGCGCTCAACGACGCGGACTAGTTCCGGACTGTCGCCGTGCGCGACCACGATCACTTCGTGACGAGCATCAATAGTGGGAGCAAGTGAAGTGAGGCAAGTATCGAGCCGCTTCGCGTTTCTCGAACAAATGATAATTGAGGCGGTTTCGTTGGTCTTCGATACGGCTGCCGCAACGGGCGGCTGGAGTGCCTGCGCGTCTGGAAGGTGCCACAAGATTTGTGGAACTCTAACGATCGTGCCACCGAGCTTCGCCAGACGCCGGCTCAAATCGTGCATGTCCGCTCCAGACCAGCCGGTCCTTCGAATCCGCTCAGTTCGAGCGGCGAAACAGCATCCCCAGTATGGAGTCGCGGCGAGAAGCTCGGGAGAAAACTCCGGAGTAAAGCGCGGACTATGCCGGCGACTCTCATTTGTCGATCAGGTCCCAATCGCTATAAACCGCGTCTGCGCCGTTCTCGAGCGCCGTCGAGCCAGGCTCGAATCGCATCAGGATCGAGAATCGCTCCAGCTCCGACGACCCCGGTGAAAGGCGTGTCGGAGCCTCCGCGCAGGGTCCGGCGGAAATCAAACGAATTCGCGAATTAATGTCATCGCCGGTGATGTTTCCATCGGAAACCGTAGTTTCGCGAACCCATGTGGCGTATTCCGGGTCGTCCAGCGAATTGCTTCGCCGGCCGAGCAATGTCAGGACCTTCGCGAACAGGCTCCCGGCCCATCGGAGAAAACGAAACAGGACGCTGTTCTCAACACGGTCCAGGCGTTGCTCCAGGTGGGCTTGGTTCCGGACCAGGTATCGCAGACGCTGTCGTAGACGACGATTCTCTTCAGCTTGATCCATCTATCCGCGCTTCTGCCCGCGCAGCTGCGCGATTTCCTCTGGAGTCAGCTCCCGGTACTTCCCGATTTCAAGCTTCCCGATCTGCACAGGCCCAATCTGAGTCCGCACAAGTTTCAGCACGACCGCACCTAGCGCTTCCACCATCCGCCGCACCTGTCGATTGCGGCCTTCGGTGATCGTGATTTCGAAAAACGTGTAGCGAGCCGAATCCCGAATCCGCTTGACGATCGCAGGACGCGTGGGCCCATCGGCCAACTCGACGCCACGGCGAAGCTGGTCGAGCTGTTCGTCGCTCAGTAACTTCGAGCTCTTTACCAGGTACGTTTTGGGAACTTTGGTCTCGGGATTAGTCAGATGCTCGCCAAACCCGGTGTCATTCGTCATGATCAGAAGGCCGGTGGTGTCCTGATCGAGACGGCCTGCTGGAAAAATCCAATCCGAGACGCCCGGAAGAAGATCGTAGACGGTCGGGCGGCCTTCGGGATCTTTATACGTGGTCAAGTAGCCTTTCGGTTTATAGAGGAGCAGGTAGATCGGATGGGCCGCAGTCAGCGGACGGCCGTCGAACGTGACGCGATCGCGATCCGCATCCACCCAAACGTCAGGAGTTTGGATTTTCTTGCCATTCACCGCCACGCGGCCGGCCGCGATCCAGCGGCGCGCCTCAGTCCGCGACCCGAGGCCGGCCTGCGAAAGCACGCGATCCAGCGTTTTGCCCTTCGCCTGTGTCTTGATTTGAGGACTCCGCACTTCTTATCATCGTACAGCGGTGATCGAATGCGTCCCGAATTTTTCTGAAGGTAGAGACGCGCGCGAAGGTGCGCGCGATCGTGGACGCGATCGAAGGCTCGCCTGGCGTGCTGCTGCTCGGTTTCGAGTCGGATTTCGATCATAACCGCAGCGTGGTGACGTTCGCGGGCGCTCCTGAAGCCGTTCTGGAAGGCGCGGTTCGCGGCGTGGGCCGCGCCGCCGAGCTGATCGATCTGAATCAGCATCAGGGAGTCCATCCGCGCGTGGGCGCGGCAGATGTAGTTCCCGTTTGTACCTCTGGACGGCGCGACGATGGACGAGTGCGTTGACGTCGCACATCGCGCGGGCGCGGAAATCTGGAGCCGATTCGGCGTCCCGGTTTACTTTTACGAATCCGCGGCCAAAATTCCCGAACGCCGCCGCCTGGAAAACGTCAGGCGCAAGGGATTCGACGGCGGCCCTCCGGATATTGGCGACATCCCCGCGCATCCGACCGCGGGCGCGGCGATTGTGGGCGCGCGTGGACTCCTGATCGCGTTTAATATCAACCTCGCGACCGAAAATGCGGCCGTGGCTGCCGCGATCGCGAGGAAGATTCGCGAATCTTCCGGCGGATTCCCATTCGTGAAAGCGATGGGCCGCCACCTGGCTTCGCGACGCTGCGCGCAGGTGTCTATGAATCTGACGAATTTCGAAAATACTCCGCTAGATCGCGTGTATGATGCCGATCGTCGAAGAGGCAGCGCGTCTGGGTACTCGTGTGGCGTCGAGCCAGCTCATCGGATTCGTGCCGCGCCGCGCGTTCGAAATGGCGCCGGAATTTTTTCGCCGCGCCGAAAATTTCGACGAATCGCGCATCATCGAATCTCGAATCGCTACAATAGAAGCGAGTGCTGGTAAACATTGAGCCCTAGAGCGCCGCGGCCCGCTTGGCTACGGGCCCCCGCGCCGGTTGGCGACAACTATCGCAATCTGAAGCACTTGGTGGAGACTCTCGAACTTCACACGGTGTGCGAAAGCGCGGCTTGTCCCAACATCGGCGATTGCTGGAACCGGCGTACCGCGACGTTCATGATCCTGGGAAACGTCTGCACGCGCCGCTGTGGATTCTGCGCGGTGCAGAAAGGCGCGCCGCTAGCGGTCGATTATGACGAGCCGCGCCGCGTCGCCGAGGCGTGCGCGACACTAGGTCTGAAATTCGCGGTAATCACCAGCGTGAATCGTGACGACCGGAAAGACGGCGGAGCGGAGCTGTTCGCGCTGACCATCCGGGCGATTCGTGAGCGCGTCGAAGGCTGCGGCGTCGAAGTGCTGGTACCGGATTTTCAAGGTTCCCATGCCGCGATGGATATCGTGCTGGCGGCCGCGCCGGATGTCCTGAATCACAACACCGAAACGGTCCCGCGGCTGTACCGGCAGGTTCGCTTGGGCGCGCGATATGAGCGGTCGCTCGATATGCTCGCGTATGCGAAGCAATCGCGGCCGGAAACTCCGGTCAAGTCCGGCCTGATGCTTGGCTTGGGCGAGACGATCGACGAAGTGCTCGCCGTGATGCGCGATCTCCGTGCCAGCAAGGTCGATATTCTCACGCTGGGCCAATACCTGCGGCCATCTCAGAAACATCTGCCGATCATCCGGTACGCCACGATCGAAGAGTTCGCTGAGTTGAAACGCCGCGGTTACGAGATGGGATTCCAGCACGTGGAAAGCGGACCGCTGGTGCGCAGCTCGTATCACGCCGCGGACGCCGTTGCATGATCAAACCCGCGCCAGGCGTCACGACCATCTCACTTCCCATGCCCTGGGAACTGGAGTCGGTCAACGTACATCTGATCGAGCTCGACGAAGGATTCCTGCTGGTCGATTCAGGAATCGCGACCGAAGAGTGCTTCGAAGCGCTGGAAGGCGCGCTCCAGCAGCATCACATTCAATGGCGCGACATCCGCATGCTGTGCCTGACGCATCTGCATCCGGATCACATCGGACTATCGTGGAAAATTCTGGAGCTTTCCGGCGCTCGCCTGTTGATGCATCGCGCGGAAGCGGAGTATCTGGCGCTGGTCGCCCGCGAAACTCGCGCTCCGTTCTTCAAGCAGGCGATGCTCGCATCGGGAGTTCCGGAGGAGATGCAGAAGCGGATGGACCACGCCTTGCGCGACGTTCGCCGTCATTTTCGGGAGCATAAACCGGATTGGCTCCTGGAAGGCGGCGAACGGATTCCGGTGCGCGGAGGCACGCTTGAAGCAGTTTGGACACCCGGCCATTCGCCGGGCACGTGTGCCTGTATTCGCCCGAGCATCGCTATCTTATTTCCGGCGACCATCTTCTTGCAATTCATCACGCCCAACATCGGCTGGCATCCAGGCTCCGATATGCTAGCCCAGTATCTGGAATCGCTGGAGCGGCTGGAGCCGTTCGATGTGAATCTGGTGATTCCGTCCCATGGCGCACGCGTTCGAGGGGCATCGGCAGCGGATTCGCGAAACCGCGGATCATCACGAAGCCCGCTGTGGCGAGATTCTGGGCCACATCGCGCGGGAGCCGTTGACCGCGCATGGTTTAGTCGAACAGGTCTGGCCGCGAAAGCTCACGCCGTTTCATCATCATTTCGCGGTGTTTGAGATTCTGGCTCATCTCGAATACCTGGAACGGCGTGGACGCGTCACCTCGGAGTCGAAGAACGGCGGCACGTTGTATTGGTCGCCGGTTTAACGTTCTAATCGAACTTTTCCGCTGCGCCTGACGTATTCTGATTCAAAGGACAACTGCGATGCTCGCCTTTCTGTTGTGGTGCATCCTGTTCGTGATGTGCTGGCCTCTGGCCATTGCGGCGCTGTTCATTTATCCGATCGTGTGGCTGCTTCTGCTGCCATTCCGGATCGTCGGGTTCGCCGTCGGAGGCGCGCTGCACCTGGTATGGTCGATTGTGATGCTGCCGTTCTTCGTGGTCAGGCGGCTGGGAAGAGTTTAGGCGCTTGTTGAAAAGCGGACAGACCGCTCTGTCCACAACCACGCTGTTGCCGGAAATCAACGGGTTACGGCTGGGGACAGAGTAGTCTGTCCCCTTTTCAACAAACGTCTAAAGCAGCATATACGTGACCGTGGCGATCGCGCCGAGATTCTTCTTCTCGTCGAAAATATCCACGCGCGAAACGCACAGCGTCTTCCCGGCGCGCACCAGGTACGCCCGGGCGATCACTTTCTTGCCGATGATCGGCCGGAGATAGTTCACCTTCAGCTCCGTGGTGGTCGATTTCTTCGCCCCGTAGCCGAAGCGATTCTCGATGGCGTGCCACGCAGCTTCATCCGCCAGCGATGCCGTAACGCCGCCGTGAAGATTGCCGCTGGAATTCAGATACTCCGGCAGCAGGTTGAAATGTACGGTCACGCCGTCGGCGTGCTTGCGCGCCACCTTCAGGTTCAGTTGAAGTTCGAAGGGCATCAGAGCGTCGGCGAATCGTTGCCCAGCAGCGCGCGGCGCACGATTTTGATCGGCGGGAATCCCTGCTTCATGAAGCTGTCGTGAAATTCCTGCAGCGAAAACTGCGCGCCCTTCATTTTGCGATAATCCTCGCGAAGCTTCAGAATTTGCAGCTTCCCCAGCGTGTAGTACAGATACGTCGGATCGGACGTGCCGCGCTTGGTTTCCCGATCGGCCGTTTCGTGGGTCTGAAAGCCTTCCTTTTCGAAAAACTCGACGCCCTGCTCCATGGTGCGCTTGCCGGTGTGCATCTCGATGCCGACGATGTAGCGCGCGTCGCGCAGCAGGGCATCCTGCAACTGGCCCAGCCGCATCTTCGGATCGGTGGAGACTCCTTCGTCCAGCATCATCTGTTCGCAGTAATGCGCCCAGCCCTCGGCGTTCGAATTGGCGCCCGAGCAGTTTCCGCACCCTCGAATCCACGTGCTGCATCCACAGGAACTGCACGTAATGGCCGGGATAAGCTTCGTGAATCGCCGTGCTCAGAATCGTGCCGCGATTGAACGCGCCCATGAAATCCGCGACGCGCTCCGGCTTCCAGCTCTTTTCGGGCAGCGTCACGTTGAAGAAAGCTTCTTTCGCGACGGTCTCGTAAGGACCCGGAGTATCCATCGACGCGAACGTCAGCGCGCGCGCGAAAGGCGGCGTCTCTTCGAGAATCGGAAGCACCGGCGACGGAATCGTGATGATCTTTTTCGCGATGATGAAATCGCGCAGCTTGGTGCATTCGTCGCGGAAGGCTTGCAGCAGCTTGTCAGGCGCGGGATGGTCCTTTTCGAGCTCGGCTAAGACCTGCTGCGGCGTTTTCTTCGGATCGATCCGGGCGGCAGTAGCCTTGAACCGTTCCTGATTCGCATGCAGATCGTCATAGCCGATCTGGAGCAGGCGATCGAGCGGAATATCCACCATCTCCTCATACGCCAGCTTCTTCGCGTACACTTCCGCGCCCAGGCGAAAATCGCCGTTCGACTTCGGGAGCACTTCTTTCTTGAGGAATTCCTCGTATTCCTTCAGCGCAGTGATCACCGCGTTATTGGCCAGATGAAATTCGTCCAGCAGCTTTGGATCTTTCACCTTGGTGAACGCCAGCGGGACATCGTGTACGAAGAAATCCGTGATTCCCAGGGAGCTGTTCGATGGCGACTTCCGTGAAAATCTTCGGCGGATTCTTCAGATTGTCGCGAGCCTCCGCCAGCACTTGCGGCATCAGACGCTCGCGCGCGGTCAACACTTTCAGCCGGGCATCTTCCGGAGCGAACGTGCGGCTCATGATCGTGAACGCGCTGCTCGAAATGCCGCTCGAATAGTAATCGGGATTCTTCTCCCAGCTCCGGACCGTTTCGTATTCAAGCAGACTGGCCCGAAGGTAATTGAGGACCAGGTCCCGGTTCGGATCGGCGGGCAATTTGGCGAACTGCGCTTCAAATGATTTCAGTGCGGCGACGCGAGCGCTGATGGCGGCCCTGGAATAGTCTTCGAGTTTGTCGTCGTACTTATGAATTCCCGCCGAGGTCGCGAGCGTCGGATTGTATGGGAAATAGTATTCGTCGAAAAAACGGTCGCTTAACGGACTGCGCCGAAAGGCCGCCGGCAAGAGTCATCATCGCAAGAAGAGGACGCACACCCTATTGTTACAAACTAGTCAACGATTCTGCCGTCTCGCATCCTCACGATACGGTCGCCATACGACGCGGCTTCCGGATCGTGCGTGATCATCAGGATGGTCTGGCCCAGCCGGTCATTCAGACCGCGCAGCAGCCCGAGGACGATCTTCGAGTTTTCGGTATCCAGATTGCCTGTGGGCTCGTCGGCCAGCAGAATCGCGGGGCGATTCACGATGGCGCGGGCGATGGCCACGCGCTGCTGCTCGCCGCCTGAAAGCGCGCGCGGCTTGTGATGCAGGCGTCCCTCGATGCCGAGCATGCGCAGCACTTCCTCGAATTGCGGATCTTTCTCCTGCCCGCGCCCGGCGATGTCGCGGGCGATGGCGATGTTCTCCTCCGCGGTCAGCGTCGGCAGCAGGTTGTATTTCTGAAACACGAACCCCACGGTGGTCTTGCGCAGATTGGTGCGCTCCGCATCGGTCATCTTCAGCAGGTCGCGCCCGTCGATGTGAATCTCGCCGGAAGTGGGCGGCGTCAGTCCGCCCAAAATGTGAAACAGCGTCGACTTGCCGGACCCGCTGGGCCCAACCACGCAGACAAACTCGCCGCGCTCGACGGATAAGATTCACGCCGCGCAGCGCGTGCACGTCCACTTCGCCGACGTGATAGGTCTTGGTCAGGTCGCGGATCTCAATCATAGGACAGAGCCTCGATTGCATCCTGCCGCGCCGCTTTCAGTCCCGGATAAATCGCGCCGATCGAGCGATCCGACCAGCGCAATCCCGCTGGCGATGGGCCACCAGTCGGGCGCGATCTTCATGCGGCATCGTCGGCGACGAACACGTGCATCAGCCAGCGCGTGCCGTAGCTCATCAGGATTCCCGCAATGGAGCCGGCCACGGCAAGCAACGTGGTTTCGCGCAGCAGCATGCCGAGAATGTAGCCCGGCGACGCTCCCAGCGCTTTCAGAATTCCGATCTCGCGCGTGCGCTCCAGCACCGCCGTGTACATCGAGAGAAACACCACCAGGAACCCGACGATCACCGCCAGACCGATCACCACGTGAGTGAAGTTCTTCAGTAACGGAATGCTGTCCACCGACACCAGGGACACAAACTCCTCCATCGACAGAATCGGATACTCCTCGCGAGCCTCTTCTTCAGCTCGTCGATCACGACTTCGGTGTTGGCCGGATTGTCGACCTTTACGTAAATGACGCTGATGTGCCCGGTCTCCGAATATTGGTCCTGAAGGTATCCGATGTCGGCGAACAGGTGCGAAAGCTTTCCCGATTCCACGATGCCGGTGACATGCCAAAGCAGTCCAAGATTCACCGTGCCGCCGACCTTCAGGTGCTTCTGGTCCGCGAACATCTTGATCCACGATCAGATCTCCGGGCTGCTTGAATGGGCCGCCCTGAGGTATTGGAACCCGCCGCTCATCGCGTTGAATTCGTCGAGATGGATGCCGGTGATGGTTTGAAAATCGCCGATGGATTGAAGCATCATGCCGGTGGCCAGCGCGACGTGCGGCTCGCGCGCGCACCACGTCCACGATTTTTTCCGGCATCGGAGCGCCGGAGAACGCCAGAATGGAGCTTCCCGGCGGACGAACCATGACGTCGGCGCCCGTGCCGCGCGAGCGCTCCGCGATATCGCCCAGAACGCCGTTGCTCACGCCCACCAGCGTCAGGATCATGGTGACCTGGACCCCGATCGCAATGGCGCTGAGCAGAGTTCGCACCGGACGGTGCTTCAGATTTTCGAAAACCAGGCGATTAATCAATTATTAAGTCTAACAGGCGACTACGATCGCCACGCCGAACCGATGACGGATAAAGCTGCGGCAGCAGCGGTTTCCGCGCGCAAAATCAGCGGCCCCAAGGACACAGGCAGCCATCCGGCAGCCGTAAACGACTCGCGTTCGTGCTCCGTCCAGCCGCCTTCCGGACCGATCAGAACCGCGACCACGTCGGAGTGGGTTCGCGACTCCGGCAACGCGTACGCAAGCGGAGTGGCCCCCGGATTTTCGTCCAACGCAAATCGATAATTTGCCGACCGGCCGCAAGGCTTCTTGCAATTCCACCGGATCTTCCACTTCGGGCAGGAATGCCCGCCGCGATTGCTGGCTGGCTTCAAGCGCGATGCGGCGCCATCGCTCCATCCGCTTGTGAGCCGCATGCTCCAGGCCCCGCTCGCTGCGCGCCGTCTCCACCGGCACGATCGCCGACACCCCAGCTCCGTCGCCTTCTCGATCATCCATTCGAAATGATCGAACTTGATCAGCGCCGCGTACAGAATGATTACCGGCTGTTAGCGGCGTCGCGTCCAGTTTCTGGAGAGTCCTGAACACCACGTGTTCCTTGCGCGCGGTCTCGATCTCCGCCAGGTACACATGCCGGTTGTCGGAAATCTCGTAGCGCTCGCCCTCTTCGACGCGCAGGACGCGGGTCAGGTGCCGCGCATCTTCGCCCGCGATTTCCGCGTGGCCGTTGCGCACCTCATCGACGAAAAACCTTCGCCGCATACTCTTGTCAGTCTCCTGTATTCTGTATTCTTCATGATTGCTCATCTCCGCGGCACGCTTCTTGAAAAACATCCGAACGCCGTCATCGTCGATGTGCACGGCGTCGGCTATGAAGTAACCATTCCCGTTTCCGCGTTTTCGTCGCTGCCTGAAAAAGGCCAGCCCGTCGAGTTGCACATTCATACCCACGTCCGCGAAGACGCGTTGTCCCTGTTCGGATTCATCGCAGCGAGCGACAAGGCGCTGTTCGAGAAGCTGATCACGGTCAGCGGCATCGGTCCCAAGCTCGCGATCACCGCGCTGAGCGGATTGACATCGGCCGATCTGGTGAACGCGATTCGTTCCGGCGCGATCGAGCAACTGGTTCGCATCCCCGGCGTCGGCAAGAAGACCGCAGAACGCATGGTGCTGGAGCTACGCGACAAACTCGATCTGGTCGGCCTACCCGATCGAGTCGCCACGGCGTCGGCGCCCCGCAACACGTTCAGCTCCACTGAAGAAGACGTGATCTCCGCGCTGATGAACTTCGGCGCGACCCGTTCCTCCGCGGAAGCCGCCGTAACCAAAGCGCGCTCTGCAACCGAACCCAACGATTTCGATGCGCTGTTCCGGCGCGCACTGAAGCTCGTGCGCTAGCGTCCTCAACGCCCGTCATCCCGAGCGCCGCGAGGGATCTGCTTTTAAAGCGTTGATGACAGCCGAACGAAAAGCAGATTCCTCGCTCCACTCGGAATGACTTCTTGCCCCGGCATATGATGTTGCGATTTTTCTGACTCAGGACACTAGTACACTGAAACTTCATGCGTGACCAGGGCATCGTTTCGGCTTCTCTGCAAGAAGAGGAGCGGCAGTTCGAAGCCGCGCTCCGGCCGAATCGCCTGGCCGATTTCGCCGGTCAAGCCAAGATCAAGGAAAACCTTTCGATCGCCATCGAAGCCGCAAAACAGCGCGGCGAGGCCATGGATCACGTGCTGCTCTACGGCCCGCCCGGCTTGGGCAAAACGACCCTCGCCGGCATCATCGCCGCCGAACTCGGCGTTGGCCTTCAGCAAACCTCGGGTCCGGTGCTGCAGAAAAAACTCGACCTGGTCGGCATCCTCAGCAACATCAAGGAGCGCGAAGTTTTCTTCGTCGACGAAATCCATCGCCTGCAGCCGGACGTGGAAGAAATGATCTACTCCGCGCTGGAAGATTTTCGCATGGACATTCTGATCGGCACCGGTCCCGGCGCGCGCACCGTCGCGATGGACATCAAGCGCTTCACCGCGATCGGCGCCACCACGCGGCAGGGCCTGATCAGCGCTCCGCTGCGCAGTCGCTTCGGACTGGTGCTGCGGTTGAATCCGTACGATCTCGCCGAACTGAGCGCCATCGTCCGGCGATCCGCGAATCTTCTGAACGTTGAAGTGGATGCGGACGGCGCCGAGGAGATCGCGCGCCGGGCCCGCGGCACCCCGCGCATCGCCAATCGCCTGCTGCGCCGCGTTCGCGATTACGCGCAAGTCCGCGCGGCCGGAAACATCGATCTGGACGTGGCGCACCGCGCGCTCGATCTCCTGGAAGTGGATCAATTCGGCCTCGATGAGATCGATCAGAAGATCATGCTCACCGTTCTCGAAAAATATGGCGGAGGCCCGGTGGGATTGAATACCATCGCCGCGTCGATCGATGAAGAACCGGACACCATCGAAGAAGTTTACGAGCCGTACCTGATTCAGCTCGGCTTTCTGAACCGCACCACGCGCGGCCGCGTCGCCACGGATCAGGCATGGGACCATTTCAAGGTACCCAGGCGCTTCCGCCGCTCGCAAAGTACGCTCTTTTGAAAACCGTCTACTTATCGATTGGCTCAAACCTCGGAGACCGCGCCGCCAACCTCGCGGCAGCCGTCGAAGCCTTGCAGTCGCCCGATTTGACCATCCTTCGAGCCTCGTCGATCTACGAAACCGAGCCTCGCGACCTCCCCGGTCAGCCGTGGTTTCTGAACCAGGTACTGGAAGCGCAGACCAGTCTCTTCCCGCGCCAGCTTCTGGCGAGGACACAGAAAATCGAGCGCGAATTGGGCCGCAAACGCGGCATTGTGAAAGGACCGCGCGTGATCGACATCGACGTTGTTTTGTTCGGCGACTCGATCGTTCACACCCCGGATCTGGAGATCCCGCATCCCCGCATGGTCCAACGACGATTCGTTCTGGAACCGCTAGCCGAACTGGCGCCCGACCTCCGCCATCCGCAATCGAGACGCGCGATTCGCGACCTGCTCGCGGATGTCACCGCGCAAATCGTCCGCCGGTTATAAGGGTGAAATCCGAAGTGCCGATCCGCTTCCTTTCGAGTCTGTGTGAAACCCGCTATATTAACCGCTCCCTTTGGTCACGGCTCACATCTTTGCCGATGTGTCGAGGTGCCGACCCTGAGCCGCGACTCTAAGGAGCGGTTAATCGTCGGTTTTCACACAGACTTACTTAGCGAACGTCACGCGCAGCCCCGTTGAAAGGAGAATGTCGTTGTCCTTTCGCCCGGCGACGGGGTTGCTCAGGAACCGGTCGCTCACTGTAAACTGCCAGCCGAGCCATTTCTTGATCGCCGTAACGGCCGAAAGGTCGAAGTTGATGCGGTAATTTCCCGTCGAAGAGACGTTCGGGAAAAATGTCAGGGACTGGTGAACGGACGTATTGGCATTCAACTTGTAGACATAGTTCTCGCCAAGCAAAACCTCGGTAAAGCTGCGATCGAGGCCGGTATTGAAAAATTCCTTGTCCTCCGATGCGCCGGCCTGAAAGTCGAGCGCGGTCTTGGGCGTCTTGATGGCGTGGAATCCCGCGCCTCCGGCTGGGTTGAAGCGCAGATCCAAACTTTGGAACTCGTCGTTTTCGAGATTCACTGAGCCGAACGCAAACCAACGGTGATCCAGATTGATGTTGTAGCTGACGCCGCCGCGTTTTGCGTCCGCGGTGCTGATGTCCTTCCCGGAAGCGTTGCTGCTGGATTGAATCATCGTGAACGTCGCCTCGATCTTGTCGCGATTCGTAGACCGGCTGGCATCCGCGTTCAGGTTGAAGCTTCCCGTATCTGTATTGCCACGCGTGGTCGCGTAACCGAGATCCAGGAACCCGGTCCACAGATCGATCAGGCGAGGATTGTGAAACCGGTCGATCTCCGCTTGATAGGCGGCTTGCTCTTCCTTCGATCGGACAAATTCGATGGAATCCTTGGGTGCCGTGACGGTGCCGGCATTTTCGGTAGCCACCTGAATTTTCCCATCGCTGGTGGTCACGGTTCCCACCAGCGTCTGGCCGCCTTTGAGTCCGATGTTCAACGGAACGCTTGAGGAGATCCCGGTCACCGCGTCCCACGGGATGGTCACCTGGCCGGCGAACTCCGACTTCATGATCAGGTTCTTGCCGTCGTATTTCACGATCGAGCCCGAGAGGCGATCGCCATTTTTCATCGTGATCTGGTCGGCTAACAGAACGGAGCCGGCCGTCAGGAGCAAGGCAAGGCGTGTCAGTGTCGATGTGTGCATAAGAGTCCTCGTTTCAGTTTGCATCAGCACCTGTCCAGCGTGGAAGACTGAGCGCAGGATTTGAACTGAAGCAGGACCCATGATCAGGCAGAGAGGAGGGGATGAACTACTTCGGGAAGTTCAGATCCACCGAAACGTCGTCCTTCGAGAAGTTCAGCGCCATCGAATCGCCCTTGTGTTTTTTCCCATATTGAGGGAAATACAAGTATCCGGCGACGGCGCGCTTCGTCTCGCCAAGCGGCAGCGCCCGGTCGCGGACTCTCGCCTCAGCCGCGCTCCGATCCGGTTTATTTGAAGGCGGCGGCGCAGGGCGGTCGCGCGGGTCGTTGGATACGCCCACACCCTCCCAGGTTCCAGTACTCGTCTGCGGACGCCCGGTAACCGGATTCGTCCCGCGCGCGACCATGACGCCAGTCTCGGTGGTGACCGTTGGTCCTCGATCGCTGCTCAACGGGCCCGTCTTCTCGGGCCACGGCATCGCCACATCGCGCGGTTTGTCTGCGTGGATAATCTGGTTGCCGACTTTCAAAGAAAAATCCAGCAGATCCACATCGAACGAATGGCCGTCTTCCGGATAAATCGCGACTTCCACCACCACGTAGCCCTTGCTGATGTCAGGCGTCAGCATTTTGCGGACCTGCTCGGGCGGCACGATTGCGGCGGCCAGCACTGCGTTCTTGGCGGTTTCGTGAACTGGATAATCCGACGGCTTGGGTCTGGGCGGTATGCCGGAGTCGTCGGCTGCCGCAAGCCCCGCAAACAGGAACCCAATCACCCAAATCGCACGTCTATGAGTTTGTTGAAAACGGGGACAGACTACTCTGTCCCCAGATGCAGCCCGCCCGTTTTGCATCGGAGCGCGGTCGTGGACAGAGCGGTCTGTCCCCGTTTTCAACAAACTCATAGGGGCCCCCCTATCGATGGACGATAACCTGACGTGAAACCATCGTAGCCGGTTTCTTCTATTGCGTCTTCGGACGCGGACTCTCCGCTTCCATTGGAAATTCGAAGATCTCGCCCGCCGTATTGACGATCAGGCGTCCGGCGCCCAGCGGTTTGCCTTGGTTCGGGTAGAAAATCGCGCCGTCGGTCGACTGGCCCGGTAAAAGCTTGGTCAGCACGAACGCGATCGCTGATGCCGCCGCTGCCGCTTTGATCTTATTCGACCCCAGGTCCACCAGCGCGCTCTGCCGCCTGGATTCGTAGCCGTTGGTCGAATGGATCTGCGTTTGCCCGTACAGCCCGGTTTCGTAGACCGTGATCAGCTTAATCACGTCGCCACGGCTGGCATGTTCCATGAGTGTTTCGACTACCGTCCGCGCCGCCTGGGCTTGTATCGATTGCCCGTCGGGCCGTTCGAACCTGAAGTCCTCAGGCCGCACCGCCCACGATACCGGCGATCCGTTGGAGATGGCCACTTGCAGGATGGCGTAATCTCGCACGTGAGTCGGCAGAGGCGCGAACATCACGGTAACCCCGTTATGTGTCAGAGTCTTGTATCTAAGCCCGCCCGATTCAAATTCAATGATTTGCGCATGAGCCGAGACCATCGCCAGCAGAAGCAGAATACGTCTCAACCCCATGACTACATGATAGACTGGAAGCTGCCTTCAGACGTTACGAATACGCGTGCACGGCTGTCGAACTCCACGCCGCGCTCTTGGACATGGAGATTTTTTGGATTCTATGCAGAACCCAGGTATTCATCCCGGCAACCACGACCTGAGTCGCCACGGACTTCGGAATGTGCAGCAGGCACACTGGAATCTTGGATCGCCGCAATTAATAGAACAGGCCATCGAGCGCCGTGAAGGCATGCTGTCCCTCGGCGGCGCGCTGGTCGTCCGCACCGGGCAGTTCACAGGCCGCTCTCCGAAGGATAAGTACATCGTGCGCGAGCCCGGAACGGAATCGACCGTCAATTGGGGCTCGGTCAACCAGCCGATGACGGAAGCCCACTTCGACGGCCTGTTCCAGCGCATGTTGCAGTTCTGGGATGGGCAGGATGTGTTCGTGCAGGATTGTTTCGCGGGTGCCGACGCAACCTACAGAGCTGCCCATCCGCGTCATCGCGCAACGCGCCTGGCATGCGCTGTTCGCGCACCAGTTATTCGTGCGGCCCGAGCCGGGCCAGACCAAAGAGCACGAACCCGAGTTTACGCTCTACTTCGCGCCCACGTTTTTCGCCGATCCGGCTAAGGATGGCACGCGGTCGCAGACCGCCATTGTCATCAATTTCGCGAAGAAAATCGTCCTGATCGCCGGAACCGAGTACGCCGGCGAGATGAAGAAAAGCATTTTCTCGATTCTCAATTATCTGCTGACCTTCAAGAACGTCATGCCGATGCATTGTTCGGCAAATATCGGCGACAACGGGAAAGTCGCCCTGTTTTTCGGGCTTTCGGGCACGGGCAAAACCACGCTATCGGCCGATCCGGTCCGCAAGTTGATCGGCGACGACGAACACGGCTGGAGCGAGCACGGCGTGTTCAATTTCGAAGGCGGCTGCTATGCCAAGTGCATCCATCTTTCGCAGGAAAAGGAACCTCAGATCTGGAACGCCATCCGCTTCGGCACCGTTTTCGAAAACGTGAAGATGGATCCGGAGTCTCGCTCGCTCGATTTCGACTCCGATGAGCTTACCGAAAACACGCGCGCGGCGTATCGCATCGATTTTATCGACAACGCGGCGATGCCCAGCGTCGGAGGTCATCCGTCCCACGTTGTTCTCTTGACCGCGGACGCGTTCGGCGTGCTGCCTCCGATCTCGCGCCTGACCCTCGAGCAGGCCATGTATCACTTCCTCAGCGGCTATACCGCCAAGCTCGCGGGAACCGAGCGCGGCCTGGGCAAGGAGCCGTCAGCGACCTTCAGCGCCGGATTCGGCGAGCCGTTCCTGCCCCGCTCACCCCAGTTGTACGCGAAAATGCTGGGCGAAAAACTGAAGCGTCACCACGTCACCTGCTATCTGGTCAACACCGGCTGGGTGGGCGGAGCTTACGGCGTCGGCGAGCGCATGAACCTGAAATACACGCGCGCGATGGTCAACGCCGCCATCGCCGGTCAACTGGATCAAATCCCGGCTGAGCCGCATCCCGTGTTCCGAGTGCTGGTCCCGAAGAGTGTGCCGGGCGTTCCTTCAGAATTGCTCGACGCACGCGGCCAATGGAAGGATAAGGCAGCCTACGATCGCGCGGCGAAGCGACTTGAGCGCTCGCTTCAAGAAGAATTTCGAGAAGTTCGGCCAGGTCGCGGAAGAGATCACCGCAGCAGCCCCAGCTTAGTTTCCTGAGTCAGAAAATCGCAGCATTATATGCTGGGGCTAACATGGCCATCCGACCCGAATGTCATTCCGAGCGGAGCGAGGAATCTGCTTTTCGTTCGGCTGCTAGTCAAGCGTTGTGAGTGGGCGTATCAATGCTCTCTTAGGCCGCTTCAACGCGCCCCGCAACTTCGGCCAGCGCGCGCTGGCGCTCCCATTGCAGCTTGCCCTGGTACTCTTCCCACAGCGTCGTGCAGCCCGCCCAGAAATATCCGCCGACGAACAGCATCAGGAACGGAATCGCCAGGTAGTTGGCCGACTCGATCGCGAAGATCACCATCCACAGGAAGAACGCGCCCACCCCGAGTTCCGCATAAGGCAGCCAGCCGCTTCGCCGGCGGTACTGGATGTTTTCGAGATGCACTTTCTTGTCGCTGCCGATGGCGTACTTGGGAGTCCGCGCAAAGCCGGTCTGATACCCGATCAGCGCCTCGATCACAGCGCGGGAATTGATGATGGTCAGCGCCACGCCCGCGGCCATCAGCGCCGGTAGAAACAGAAACGCCCGCTTCCATGTTTTCGGAAACAGCGCGCGATGCGCCATCACGTAGAACGCCGAGATCGACCAGAACGACGCCGCGATCAGCGGCATGTCGATCACGATCATCTGGAACCAGCCCATGTAAAACCGCACGATCATCACCGGCAGCATCAGCGCGCGAAACCACGATCATCAGCGGATAGGAAATGTTGGGAGTCAGATGGAAGATCGCTTCCACCTTCACGCGCCACGGCAGCTTCGACCGCAGAATCGTCGGCAGAAGCTTCATGGCGACCTGCGTCAGCCCCTTCGCCCAGCGCGATTGCTGGACCTGGAAACCGTAAGTCTCGACCGGCAATTCCGACGGGCACTCGATCGACGGCACGTAGACGAACTTCCAGCCCTTAAGCTGCGCGCGATAGCTCAGGTCGGAATCCTCGGTCAGCGTATCATGCTGCCATCCGCCCGCATCTTCGATCATGGAGCGGCGCAGAATCCCCGCCGTCCCGTTGAAATTGAAAAACAGCCCGTCGCCGCTTCGGGCGACGTGCTCCAGCACGAAATGCCCGTCCAGCAGCATCGCCTGCACTTCCGTCAGAACGTTGTAATGCCGGTTCAGATACGCCCATCGCGTCTGCACCATGCCGACCTTTGCATCCGCGAAGAAATGCACCGTGCGCTGCAGAAAATCGGCCGGAGGAACGAAATCGGCGTCGAAAATCGCGACGATCTCGCCGGTTGCGGTCTTCAGTCCGTTCTGTAGCGCGCCGGCTTTGTAGCCCTTCGCGGTTGGTGCGATGAATGTACTCGATCGGCAGCCCGGACGGCCTGATATTCCTGGACCAGGCTCTCGGTGAACGGATGGGTATCGTCGGTAGAATCGTCCAGCACCTGGATCTGCAGCAAATCACGCGGATAATCGATCTTGGCGGTCTCCTCGAGCAGCCGCTCGACCACGTATCGCTCATTGAAAATCGGAAGCTGAACGGTCACGCGAGGCAGCGTTTCAAACTTCTGCGGAGGCATCATCCAGCAGATGCTTGCGATGCTTCAGATACCCGCGGATCATCTCGTAGCGATGCAAGCCATAACAGGAAAGCACCGCCAGCACCGAGAAATAGGAAACCAGAATCGCCCAGTCGAAAAATACGAGGTGATGAATCCCGTTGAATGGATTGTTATAGAACGCGTCCAACAGACGGTTGAGCGTGGAAGGCGCACCACTGACCAGCAGCGCTGGTACAAACGGGATGGTTACCATCGAACTCCGGCCACTCCTCGAGGTATTCTACTGGAAACAGCAATGCCGGATCAGAACCGGTCCGGCACCCGCATCTATTATATAGCGATTTGGCGCCGGATGTTATAATCTTCAGTTTGGACTAAACGATGAAATTTTTTCTCGATACCGCCAATCTTGACGAGCTGAAGGCGGGTGCACGCTGGGGAATCATCGACGGCGTCACCACCAACCCGTCTCTGATCGCCAGGGAAGGCACTCCTCTGGAGGAGCAGATCCGCAAGATCTGCGAGATTATCGACGGCGACGTCAGTGCGGAAGTCCTGGCCACAGAAGCAGATGAAATGCTGGTGCAGGGACGCAAGCTGGCCAACATCCACAAAAACGTGGTGGTGAAAGTCCCCCTGACGCGCGACGGGATTCGCGCCTGCTCCATCTTCAGCCAGGAAGGCATTCGCGTTAACGTAACGCTTTGTTTCTCCGCGGGACAAGCCTTGCTCGCAGCCAAGGCCGGGGCCTATTTTGTCAGTCCTTTTGTCGGCCGGCTGGACGACATCGGCGCCAGCGGCATGGAGCTGATTCGCGATATCGTCCTCATTTATAAGAACTACGGCTTCAACACGCAGATTCTGGCAGCTTCCCTGCGCAACGCCACGCACGTCGATCGATGCGGCCAAGGCCGGGGCGCATATCGGCACGCTACCTTACAAAGTGATCGATTCGCTGTTTAACCATCCGCTGACCGACAAGGGCCTGGAGCAGTTCCTGAGCGATTACGCCAAGGTGTTCCAAGCCGCCCGCGCAGGCCGGTAGCACTCTTCGAGCGAAAATGTCCGCGGGCGTTCAACTTGCCGCGTTGGTCGGTTTGACCGTCGTGCTGATCGCATTGGCGATCTTCATCGTCCTGCGTGTGCAGGGAACTCCCGAAAAACGCGAGCGGCAAGCGCCGTCTGGCGGTGAATCGCCTGGGCCGCCTGGGCGACGCGTTGATCACCGAAGCGACCGAAACCGCGCTTTACTATTCCTACTCGGTGCGCGGAGTCCAATACGCGGCATCCCAGGACATCACTACGTTACGCGACCGCCTTCCCGGATCGCCGGACCGGTTGATGGGCGTCGCGAATTTAAAATACGCGCCTAAGAATCCCGCCAATTCGATTCTGATCTGCGAAGAGTGGAGCGGCCTACGAACCGCGCCGCCTACCTGACGACAATTCCGTAAGGCATCAATTCCAGAATCCCGCCGTGCATTAACGCCCGGACCGGCAAGCGGCCCACCAACGTTTGCACTCTCTTCTGGATCGCAGTCTCGACTTCCGCCGATTCGTCGGAGCGGCTCGACAACAGCTCCCATAGCGTGCGCCTCGGCGGATACGTCACCAGCGTGATTTTTTCCGAAGCCGGAATCCGCGCTTTCTGTTTGACCATTTCCACGGCGCGATCCAGGCCGCCCAACTCGTCGATCAGTCCGTTCCCTTTCGCCATCTGCCCCACCCACACGTGGCCTTGTGCCAGCGGCTCGATCTGATCGTAAGGCTTCTTGCGCCCAGCCGCGACCCGTTCGACGAAACCTCGATAGAACACGTCGATCTCCCGCCTGAGTTTGGCGCGCTCGTCATCGGTCAGCGGACGGCTTACCGAATCGATATCGGCATATTTCCCGCGCGTCAGAGTCGACGTGTTCATGCCGATCTTGTCGAACAACCCGCGCAGATCGGGCTTGCCGAAAAACACGCCAATCGACCCGGTCAACGTGTTCGGATAGGCGACAATCGGATCTCCCGTCATGGCGATGAAATAACCGCCCGAGGCCGCCAGGTCCGACATCGAAATGATCATCGGTTTTCGCGAGCTGAGCACTTTCGCTTCGTGCAGGATGTCGTCGGACGCGATCCCGTCGCCGCCCGGAGAATCGATGCGCAGGATCACGCCTTTGATGGACGAATCGTTCTCCACCTCGCGCATCTCTCTGACCATCGCGGTCGCGGTGATGCCGCTGTCGGTCGAATCATGCGTGCTGCCGCGCGTGATGTCGCCATCGCCGACGATGTAGGCGATCCGCGTGGAGCCCTCGAAGCCGCTTAACGGCGCCAGAACATAATCCTGCTCCCCGATGCGCTTGATGTCGGCCTTCAGTTGCTCCTTCAGCTTTCCGTACATCTCGTCTTCGAAGATCAGGCCATCGACCAGGCCGCCGTTCAGCGCCTCGTTTCCCACGAAAGGACCCTGGTCGATGACGGATCGGATCTGATCCGGCTGCCGTTTGCGCCCGTCCGCCATGGTGCCCACCAGATCGCCAAAGTATTGATCCAGAATCTGGTTCATCACTTCGAGCGTTTCCGGCGTAGGCGATGTCCGCGTGAACATGTCGGGAGCATCTTTGTATTTGCCCGCGTGCTCAAATTCCATCTGGACGCCCAATTTGTCGAGCGTTCCTTTGACGTACATCAACTCCGCGCGCAATCCCTTCACGTCGAGCTCGTCTTCGGGCGACATGTAGATGCGATCGGCCGCGGTCGCGACGTAGTATTCGCGTGAAGTCGCGCCGCGCAGGTACGCGTACACCGGCTTGCCCGATTTCTTAAACGCGGCGACGTCGTCGCGCAGCTCTTCGAGTTTCGCCCAGCCCACTTCTAATCCGCGAGGCTCCAGCACCAGCGCTTTGATGCGTGAATCCGCGGCAGCCTTGCGCAGCAACCGCCAGGTTTCCATCATGGTCATGGGCTGCTGCTGTTGCCAGAAACGGAAGTGGCAATTCGACGGGCGGCTGCTCCGGCAGATCGCCTTCCAGATGCAAGACCAGCGTCGACCCGTCGGCCACCGTCACTTTGCGCTCTCCGAAATGCATTGCCGCGTAGCCCAGAATCACGGCGACCAATACGGCGAACAGCAAGCCGATTACGAATCCGAATCCGAAGTTTTTCATAGGTCACCAACCAGGATCTGCTCAAACCGCCGGTTCACTTCTTTCAGGTATGCCGCATCGCCCGCCGGCAGTTCGACGGTCGCCGTTCCTTGAAAGCCGATGCTTTCGAGCAGCCGCATGCACCGCGCGCCAATCGATGTCTCCTTCGCGCAACGGGACAAACTCGGCCTTGCTGTTTTTGAAGCGAAAATCCTTGACGTGCAGCTTGACGATCCGCGGGCCCAGCGTCCGGATCCAATCCTGCGGATACCCGCTGATGGCGACGTTGCCGATATCGAAATACGCGCGCACCCAGGGGCTGTCGAATTCGTCGATGTAGCGCGCAAACTCGAGGGGGCTGAGCAGAAACTTGTTCCACACTTCCTCGATTCGCGATGATGACGCGCAATTCGGCGGCCAGCGGAATCAATTTGCGGATCTGCTTTTGGGACCGCTCCCACGCCTCGGCATACCGAGTCTCCGGATTCACCACCGCCGGCACCAGCAGCACCGTATCGGCACCCCACAGTTTGGCGTTGTGAAGACTGGTCCGCATTCCTTCCATGCTCTTTTCGACCACCGCCGGATCGGCCGAGGACAGAGGGACTGCGCCAGTGCTCCTGATTCATCACTGAATGGATGCGCACGCCGCTCTTTCGTGACGCCGCGAGCATTTCTTCGGCTTGCGCCTGATCGGGAGTGGTCGGGCACTCGATCTGCTCGAATCCGCAATCGCGGGCGAGTCGGAAGCGTTCCGGCACGCTGATCGGTGCGCGGCAGCATGTCGAACTCGACCGCTTTTTGAATCGGAAGGCGGTTCGCCGGACCGGGCCAATGGGACAGCGGCCAGAGCCAGCACGGCTCGACGCGTCACTATCGCCCCCATTCGGTCAATTGCTGGAGAATCTGCTGCGCTGCCTTTTGTCCGGCGCTTTTCTTCGACATGCCCTGCGCCTGGCTCACCCACTCCTTGCCGAGCCTCACTTCCACGGTGAACGTCTTGGAATGCTCCGGACCTTCTTCGGCCACGATGACGTAGCGCGGCGGCGGCAGCTTCAGCGCCTGCGCCATTTCCTGCAGCGCGCTCTTGTAATCGGTCACCTCGGCGTCGCTGCCGTCCGCGATTGGTGCTCATCGGCCCGATCACCCGGGTTTCGATGAACTGCTTGGCGACTTCCAGGCCGGCATCCAGGTACAAGCGCCGCGATCAGCGCCTCGACGGCGTCCGAAAGCAGTGCCTTCTTCTCGCGCCCGCCGCTCATCTCTTCGCCGCGGCCGAGGATCAGATATTCGCCCAAGCGCCGAGTTCCTGCGCCACTTCATGCAGCCGCGCCGCGCTCACCAGGTGAGCCTTCAGCTTCGACAGCCGGCCTTCCGGATAGGTCGAGTAACGGCGCACCAGGCACTCGCTGACGACGAAACCCAGAATCGCGTCGCCCAGAAACTCGAGCTGCTCATTGTCGTCGTCGCACTGGCCGTCCGCGGCTTTCTCATAGATCCGCGATTTGTGCGTCAGCGCGCGCTCCAGCAGTGCCCGGTCCCGGAACGTATAGTCGAGCGCCTTCTCGAGAATTTCCAGCTCAGCGATCATACCCGTTGAGTGTATCCAGGACCTCTTTCATATCCGCTGCCGGCCGCCGAATGCCCTGGTCGACTTGTACTACTTCTTGCCGTTCTTGGCCTGCTCCGCGCGCGTTTTTTCCGGCGGTCGCGAACTGCTTGATCACCGGATTCAGGTTCGGCATCGCGAGCACCTTATCCAGGACCGCGATCCCATCGTCAGGCTTGCCCGCCCTGATCGTACGCCGCCGCCAGACGTACCATGGTCGCCGGATCCGGCGTGGCGGCGCCGTCGACCGCTGTCTTGAATTCCGTCGCCGCGACATCGTATTTCTTCCGCGCCAGCGCCACCAGGCCCAGATCTTCGTGAGCCTGCGAGGTAATGTCCTTCTTGAATCCTGCCCACTGATCGTCGGTGAGCTGCGGGTTCGGCTTCGCGGCGGCCGCGATCACCGGCATCGCATCGTTGGCCAGCTTTTCGGCTCGCGCCAGTTTCTCTTCCTTATCCAGATCGTTCTCGCGGGTTCCCTTGGCCAGCTCGCCGGAGATCAGCAGCATGGCCTGATAATCTCTTGGGATCCGAGTCCAGCGCGCTTTGGGCGTAAGCGATGGCTTTGGCTGCGTCGCCCTTCTCTCGGCTGCGTCGGCAGCCTGATTTAACGCCCAGGATTTGAACTCCGTGTCGGCGAACTTGGTCACCAGATTGTCCACCGCGGCGATGCGCTCGTCCGCGGTTTTCGCGTTCTGCACCGCCAAGATGGCTTCCACTTCTTTCTGCGACTTAGGCTTCTGGGCGAACGCCAATGCGGCCAAAGTCAGCGACTGCGGCCACACAGGCCAAAATTCTCTTCCTCATCCTTCCTGCTCCTTATTGTTTTTTCTTACCCGGCGCTTCTTCCAGGCCCTTTACCGCTGCCGCCCGCACCGATGCCGGCACGCCCTCGACGGCCAGAGCCGCCTTATAATGCTTTACCGCCTCATCGCGCCAGCCCTGCGAATCGGCCAGCCGGCCGAGATACAGAAGACTCCACGACTTCGTCTCGCTATCCGGATCCTGCTCCAGAGCCAGACGGAACAGCTCGTCGGCTTTTTGCGGATCGCGCTCCAACACGGCGATCCGCGCCAAACCATAATACGCCTTCGCGTGCAGCGGTTTCTCGTCGGTCTCCCGCAGTGCGCGAAGATAAATTTCCTGGGCGCGCGGAAGGTCGCGAGCCGTGTACGCTTTTTCCGCCTCGTCGAACGTCTTGTCGACTCCGGTCAGCTCCGGCTCCTTCGCCACCTCGCGCGTAACCGTGCGAGCCCTTCGTGCGGCGCTTTCGGACACGAAATCGATATGATCCAGGCGCTTTTCTTCGCGCTTCAGATCGATCCCGTCCACCAGCTCCGGAAAAAGAGGCGCATGGCTCTGTTCCTGCTTCTCATACTCCATCAGCCGCTCGGCGAAGGCCGGCGTCATCACGAAACCCTCCCGCATCGCCTGCTCCGCCAGCGCCGGCTTGCGATCCAAGCGGCTCTCGACCGCCTTGATCAGGCACTCGGTGGTCAGCAGCATGAAGTCGTTCTTGTACTGCTCCTCCAGAATCGGCGAGCCCGAGCGCATAATCGCCCAGCCCGCGCTTGGAGTTCACCGTCTCCGAATATTTCAGCGGCAGAGCATCCAGCAGGTAGTGCAGATACATGTGCCGGATCTCTTCAATAGGCAAATCCGCCGTGTTCAGATCCTTGGTCCCGAGCTTCGCGACCGGCGTCAGGACGATGAAATAGTCGTCGACATAGCTGCGCGTCTGCACCTGGTTGGGCGCGCCCAGGAGATCGATGAAAATCTGAAAACGCCGGCCCAGATAGCCCGCGGTGTCGTTCCGCAGGTACGCGTTGGCTTGCAGAACCGCATGCGCTACCGGCTGCTGATACTGCGCGATCGCCGCATCATAGGCCGGCTGGACTTTCTTCCACAGCTCGTCGATGTTCGCCTCCCGTCGAAAATTCGATCAGACAGCGGTGTTAACCCATCCAGCGCGTCCACGTCCGCCGGAATCGCGCCACTGGCGTAGCGATAGCTGAAATCCGGCGGACCGTTGGTGGTCAACGCATAGGAAATGTACTGGCTCAGATCCGCGCGCGGATTCCTGCTGCGATGCGCGCGGACGAAGCGCGCTAGCGCGTCCACGCTCTTTAAGTCCTTCGCCTTCAGATACTCACGAATCTGCCGCCGCAGGTCGTGATTGCTGGGTGAATCGGCGTCGGCGTCATATCCAGCTACGTTGATCGCGGCCATGCACGGCGAAAATCGATTCGCTCGAATCCAGTTGCCCCTGCGGCTGAGCCGCGCGCCTGAAATTGCCGGTCCTGCGCCAGCGCTGGAAGCGCCGACTATCAACGGCAGCAGGAGTGTGGCGCGAAACAATAGATACCTCTTAGCTTTACAGTTCCCAGTATATCGAGTGCCGCCTGCAACTCGCTTCGGGCGTGCGGATCGCGGGCGGCGGCGATACCGCGGCGGTAATAATCGCGCGCATCGTCGATCCGGCCCAGCTTTTCGAGCGCCTGCCCGCCATGGAAATATGCCGCCGCATATGACGGATCGGTTTCGAGCACGGCGCCGAACTGATCCATCGCACCGGCAAGGTCGCCAGACTTGACGTGCTCCATCGCCAAGCCATAGCGCGCGAACGTGTTGGCCGGATTCTGCTCCAGCATCTGTTTCAGGATTTCGATACGCGTAGGTTCCAACAATGTTAGGATACCGCTGTGGCATGCCCGTTTTTCATGCCCGTGGCGGTGATCGCCCAGGATGACTGGCTGCACGCGCCGCGCCTGCCGCTGGGCGGCCTGTATGGCGGGGTCTGCTGCGCCGTGCGGAGAACCGTTCGAGCCGCCCGAATCGTCACGCAACGATGTCTGCAACTGCGGCTATGCCAGAGGCCGCTGCGACCGTTTCCCGGATGACGCAGCCGATGCCGTGCGATTCTCCGCCGTTTCGGATGCTCGCAGGCCTGCTGAAACTGGTCTATATTCTTGAAAAAGATTATGCGCCGGCTGAGTCCGGGATGCTCGAATATTCGTTGGCCGAGGCGCGGTTCGTGTCCGAGCCCGCGAGTCTGCTTGCCGCCCAGGCCAAAGCATTCGCGCAGAGCTATCTGCGTGAATCCGCAGCCAAGAGTTCGTTGGATAATTTCTGCCCTTACAAACGCGGATCTGCTTTTAAAGCCGAACGAAAAGCAGATTCCTCGCTCCGCTCGGACTGACTGGTCGGATGGCCATTATAGCCCCGGCATGTAAGGTGTCACGGCGATAACAGTAGCGGTTAATCTCACCTCGTTAGCAGGCACCCACCTCACAAACGGAATCACTGGGACAGCTTACTAGTGGAAGTACTTTCCGCCAACGCCGGATCCGCGCTGACCGCCTTGCTCCACGCCTGTTTGGCTTCGTCTCTTTCCGACCGCCTTCAAAGCGTGGCCCAGATTCAGCAGCGCTTCCGGAAAATCGGGCTTCTTGTCGACCGCGATCTGGTAGCATTCCGCCGCCTGCTTGTTTTCGCCCGCCGCTTGCAGCAGCAGTCCGAGATTGTAGGACAGCTCCACCGATTTCTCGCCCGAGCGCGGTCAGCTTCTGATGCAATTCCCAGGCGCGTTTGTGATCCTTGCGCTCGATGGCGATGGCCGTCAGCGCGCGCAGCGCGTCGATGTTCTTCGGCTGCAAGGCGAGCACCCGGCTGAAGGTCTCCGACGCCGCGTCCAGATCTTCGAACTTCCAGCACGCCAGGCCCAGATTCAGCAGCGCCTCCACCCAGTCCTTGCGCTTCTTCAGGCAGGTTTCGAAGCTGTCCACGGCGCCGGCGTATTCGGCGCGCTGGAGTTGCAGGAATCCCAGCCGGAACGCCGCATCCTCGAAATCCGGTTTCACCGCCACCAGTTTTTCGAAGTAGTTTTTCCGCTTCGTCGGCTTTGCCGTCGCGCTCGACCGCCAGCGCCAGATTCCACAACGCGCCCGGAAGCTCCGGCTGCGGCGTCCAAAACCCGCTCATACGCGCGCCGGGCCCCGGCGATATCGCCCGCGCTCCTGCAACACGGCTCCCAGATTCGCGTTCGCCTCCACTGCATCCGGACGAATGCGCGTCGCCTCGCGATAGGCGTTGCCGGCCTGCTCCAGACGTCCCGTTTTCTGATACGCGACACCCAGGTTGAACCATCCCTCGTAGGAATCCGCCGCGACCTTCACCAGTTGCGAGCAGTGCTGCACCGCGGCGCTGTAATCGCCGCGCGAGAGCGCCACCGCGGCCAGTCCTTGCAAGGCCTGCCGCGACTGCGGACGCAGCTTCAGCAGTTTTTCCGCGAACTCCTTCACCTTCCCGTCTTCCTTGCGCGCCGTGAACAGCGCGATCAGATTCACCAGCAGTTCCGCCGAGTTCGGATTCGACGGCAGCAGCTTGCGATACATGTCCGCCGCTTCGTCCAGCTTTCCCAGTTGATGCAGCGCGACCGCTTTTCCGAACAGTCGCCTGGTCGTGCGCGGGGCTTTCCTTCAGGCTGGCCTGAAAGCATTCCAGCGCCTGGTCGGCCTTCCCCAGTTGCAACAAGCAAAGGCCGCGGCCCAACTGCGCCTGCCAGCGCTTCGGATCGATGGAAAGCGCCGTCTCGAACGACTTGGCGGCTTCCTCGAATTTCCCCTGGCGCTCCAGGCACAGTCCCAGGTTATAGTGCGCCGTCCGATGCTGCGGCTCCAGTTCGGTGACCTTGGCGTAGCTGCTCGCGGCCTCGGCCCAGTTCTGCTGCTCGAAGCGCAGATGACCGAGTCCGGTCGAAACCTCGGCGAGATTCTCGCCCCGCTCGACGGCCCGTTCCAGTTCCTTGATCGCGTCGCTGAGCCGATTCTCGGAGGCCAGCTTTACCGCCGTGCCCAGTGCCGTCGACGCCGCCGGACGCTTCGCTTTGGTGGGATCGGAGGGCGTGTCGCCCCGCATCAGTCTTTCGATCAGCTCGTCATCGACAAAGAAAGCGTGTTCGTTGGTTTCCGGCATTCCTCAAGTCTCCTGTTCCTATCTCTTGATCACGAGCGGCACGACACTCACGCCACCCTTCACCGTCCGCAGCTTCGCCGCGCTCGTTGTACAAACCGATTCCGCCCGTCTTGATGCGCTCGTCGGTCCATTCATCCACCTTCTGATCCTGCACATAGGTGGTGAAGCGGTCGCCGACCGCGTCGAAACGAATCTTATAAAGCGTGTCGATGTGCACCGGGAGCGACAGCGGGAACTGCGCCCGCGGCTGCTCCTCGCCGTTGATCACCGCGAATCGCACCAGCGCGACCGTCGGATCCAGCCCCGGCTTCACGATCTCCAGTTTGGTGACGTAATAGTTCTTCGGATCCTTGGCGCGATACACCCAGCCCAGGGCCTTGCTTTCGATCTGCGCCTCAAATTCCAGACGATAGTCCGTGAGATTCATCGAAGCGCGCAGGATCGACATCTCGTGCTGTTTCCTGACGCCCGGCTCGGCGCCCCAGTCCGTAATCCAGCCCTCTTCGGCAGCGGGCAATGCCGGCGCCGCCTCCACCACCGTCGGAGTGGAATTCTGCGCAGGACCGCCGCCTTTCGACATAGCGTAGAAAATCCCGCCGATCACCAGCGCGACCAGCAACGCCGCGCCGATCTTTCCGCCCAGCGGCAGCTTGGTCCAGAAACTTCCCCCGGCGTCCAGCGACAAACTCGGCAAACCCAGGTCAGCAGGCTCCACCGGAGTGGGCATCGGGGCCGGGGCCTGCTTCACTTCTTCTCTTACCGGCTGCTTGACCTGTTCCTTGCTCGCTTCTTTGGGCGATTCTTTGGGCGACTCTTTAGCAGGCTCAGCTTTCGGTTCCGGCTTCACCGGCGCCTGTGCAGCCGCCTTCACCGGTTCCGCAACTGGCGCGGCAGGTTGCTTCTGCGCAGCTTCAGCTGGCGTTTCTTTCACGGCGGCTGCCGCCGGTGGAGCTTTTTTCTCAGGCTCGGCCTTTTCCGGTTCCGGCTTACGATTCTTCCCGCTGCCGAAACGCGGGTCCGGGCGCTTCCTTGGATCCGGCTTGATCAGCACCGTCCGCTCCGGCTTCTTTTCTTCCTTCGGGGCTTGTTTCGCAGCCGCCGGCGCAGGTCCCAGCACGATCACGGGACGAAGGGGCAGCGCCGTCGAGCGCGGGATTTGCAAATCAACGCCGCTTGCGACGGCCGACGGAAATACCTGCACCGGCTTGCCTCGACCCGCCGCCAGCCCATGCAGCGTGAGCGGAAGGGGCTTGGTCGCGACGTCCGGAACTTTTTCAGCCGGCTTCTCCATCACCGCCGGTTTTTCGATGACCACCGCGGGCTTTTCCGCGACTGCGGACTTTTCTGCCAGCGGCGCAGGCCGTGCAGGCGAGGGTTTCAGGAACGAAGAAAACGACGGCTTCAAAAATACGGGCGGTGTACTCCGAACCGCCGGAGGTTTGGCAACGTCCGGCTTGGGAGCGGCCTGCTTCTGCTCGGCGACGACTGGCTGCCCTGCCTCTTTCTTCGGCTCTTCTTTCTTCGGCTCGTCGACTTGGGATTCGCCGGCGGCGCTTCAGCTACGGGCTCACCCTCGCCATCCTCGTTATCCTGCAAACCGGTGGTCCGGAACGCGACCCGGGCCTTCGGACCTAGTTCCATATCGAACGTAAAGGGCCGGTCGGGCTCCAGCCACAACGGAGGCGACCCCTGTGGAGGGTGAGGAAAAATCAGAATATCCATTGGCTCCTCGGATGTTTCCACGAGTCCCGTCTCGCCCGATGCGTGCATATCGAACTCGACGACCGGAGCGCCGCGCACAAACTCGCGCACTTCCACGCGCCCCTCACTTGTTCGGGAAGCGCAATCCATGACTCGAATCGATGGCTCGAACATCACCTGCCCGGCGGCCACGAGTTCCGTTCCCCACCCGACTAAGGTGAGACTTGGCAGCGTTGGGTTCGAGGGGCGCTCGAAGTCGGTCTCCTGCTGCGCCATCGAAGAAACTCCAGCGAACACCGGTATCGGCACTTCCAGCAGGAAGCCCGCCGGATCCGCCGGCGCACGCTCCTCTTCAGGCTCGGCCTCCACCGGCTCCGGTTCAATGAACTCCGGCTCGGGCTTCGGCGCTTCGAGCGCGGCCGCCATCGTCGGTGCGCTCTCGATCGCCCGCACCTGCGCGGGCGCTACGGGAGCCGGCGGAGCTGCTACTGGAGCCGCCACGGGAACTGGTTGTCGCGTTTCCGGCGCCTTTGGTTCAGCGACCTTGCCCTCGGCAGGCTTGGATTCTGCCGGCCGCGTCCCCGGCTTCGGTTCGAGAGGTTTCGCTTGCAGGAGCCGATTCAGGGCGAGTTGATTGTACTCTTCCTGATACTGCTGCCGGTGAGCGTCGGAGCAGAACTCTCCGCCGCCGGTCCACCGTTTCAGCAGGGCCAGCTCCTTGCCGCAATACAGACACCGCATGTGCCTTAGATCGTCCCTTCTTCCCTTATGCTAAAGGGCACTCTTACGGCTTTCTATGCGGTAAAGCACTTATATGCCACTTTTGAGGCGGAGACCTTAGGGCACCTTAATGAGAAGACCTTAGTCGCCTCTCGCCTCGCGTTCCAAATTGGAACGCCGAGCCTGTAAAGGTTGATAGAGTTGGCGCGGTTTCCCGGACTCTGCGAAACGCGCGTTGCGCCGCCCCGGACCCCGAATTTGGCTCCTGGAAACCCGTTTCCCGGCCCTACGCAGAAGTAATGAGTTTCCCTGTGCGACCGGATTAAAGTTATTTCCCTACCCGTCGATCATATGTTTGCTCAAAGGGCACGCTTTATTGTGCGAAAAGCGGCCGGAGACAACGATCTGATCTTAGGGAGGCCGTATGGCGAAAGGTGAAGCGCTCAAGAGCCACATCGAGGCATTGCGCAGCGCGATTCCAGAATTGAAAGGCGTGTTGCTGGCGTCCAATGAGGGACTGCCCATCGCGCACTCTTTATCTAATGGAGCGGACCCCAACCGCGTGGCGGCGATGGCCGCCGCAGCATCCAGCCTGGGCCGCCGCATCAGCGAGAGCATGAGCTCGGGCACGCTGGGCGAAGTCTCGATTCAGGCCGAAGAAGGCGCTCTGTTCGTCTATTCGGCGGGATCCAAAGCCGTGCTCGCCGTGATCAGCCCGCAAGGCGGCAACGCCGGCCTGATCCACATCGAAGCGCGTTCCACCGCCAAAGACATCGGCGATTTGTTCTAATCTCTCCCCCGTCGCGGGCGCCGGTGTCGCTCGGCGCCGAAGCGACGAATTGGATCACCCGCCGCGCCGCAGCCCTGCCCACCACCTCGGCGAGTTCGGTCTCCCGAGCCTGGCGCACCCGCTCCAGGCTGCCGAAATGGCGGAGCAGTTTCGCCACCGTCTTCTCCCCTACTCCTGGAATCTGATCGAGCTCGCTACGCAGGCGGCTGGCATTTCTCCGCGTGCGATGAAACGTCACCGCGAAACGATGCGCCTCGTCCCGCACCGTCTGCACCAGATGAAGCACGGGTGAGAATTTATCCAGGACAATCGGCTCATCCTCCTGCCCGTAGACGTAAATCCATTCTTCCCGCTTGGCGATCGACGCCAGCGGCTGATCCGTGATCCCGAGCGCTTCGAGCGCCGCCGCCGCCGCGTGCAGTTGCCCCAACCCTCCATCCACCAGCACCAAACCCGGCCGTTCCACGCCTTCTTCTTTCAACCTCCCGTAGCGGCGCGAGATCACCTCGCGCATCGATGCGAAATCGTCGTTCCCTTCCACGGTCCGGATCACGAACTTCCGGTAATCCGACTTCTTCATCCGCCCGTCTTCCCACACCACCATGCTGGCGACCTTGTCGGTCCCCTGAATGTGCGAAATATCGAAGCATTCGATGCGGCGCGGCGCATTTTCGAGGCCCAGCGCATCCTGCAAAGCCTGCTGAATCGCCTTCGAGGACGGCTTCATCACTCGGAACCGCTGCTCGAAACTGTGCTTCGCGTTCGATTCCACCAGCTCGATCATGGCCCGCTTCTGCCCGCGCTGCGGCGTGTGAATCTCCACCTTGCGTCCGCGCCGCTCGGACAAGAACTCCTCGAGAATCTGGCGGTCCTCGAACTCCACCGGCACGTGAATCTGCGCCGGAATATAGGGATCGTCCAGATACGCCTGCTTCAGCAGAGAAGCGAAGAACTCCGCCGGCTCGAAGGCCGTCTGATCTTCCCAGAAGAACTCCCGCCGGTCGACGATGCTGCCGCCGCGCAAGTGAAACAGATTCACCGCGACCAGGGGCGGCTCGGCGTAATACGCAAAGATGTCGGTGTCGTTGCCTTCCGCCGCGGCCATTTTCTGCTTCTCGCCCATTTCTTCCACGGTCCCCAGCAGATCGTGCAGCGCCGACGCCTCTTCGTAGCGCATCTCGGCGCTCAGTGTCTCGATCCGCCCGCGCAATTCCCGAGCCAGATCCTTATGCCGGCCTTCCAGAAACAGCCGCACCGCACGCACCGCATCCGCGTAAGCGGCGTCTGTCGTAAGTCCTTCCACGCAGGGCCCCAGGCAGCGATGAATATGAAATTCGAGACACGGATGCGAGTGCTTCCGCGTCAAATCCACATTGCACGACGGCACTTTGAAATGCCGGTGGATGAAGTGCACCAGCCGGTGCGCCAGGTTTCCCGGAAAATACGGACCGTAGTAGGTCGAACCGTCTTTTTTCAGACGGCGCGTAACGTACACGCGCGGATACGGCTCCTTCGTCAGCTTGATGTAGGGATAGGTCTTGTCGTCGCGCAGCAGGATGTTGTAGCGCGGCTTCCACTGCTTGATGAGATTATTCTCGAGCGCCAGCGCCTCTTTTTCGTTGTCGACCTGGATGAAATCGATCTCGCGCGCCTCGCCGATCAGCGTGCCGGTCTTGACGTCCGCCAGCCGGTCGTCATTGAAGTAGCTGCGCACCCGGCTCCGCAGATTCTTGGCTTTGCCGACGTAAATGACGGTCCCGTGCGCGTCCTTGTAAAGATACACTCCCGGCGTGAGCGGAAGCTCGCTGGCTCGTTCGCGAAGGTGAAGATAGACCTCGATACCTTCATTTTCCCACTGCGGTCAATCTATACTGGAATCGTGGTGCGAGTCCTGGCTGTTTTCTGCGTTTTCACGTGTGTGCTAGCCGCACAGCAGCCGCCGCCGAAGCAAACCACCCTCCGCCCGCCGCCAAAGAAGAGGAGCCTCCCGAGGAAGACGAATCTCTCAAACCCAAAGAGTACACTCTGAATCCTCTGGAAGCGGAGAAGCAACATCACCGCCGGCAATTTCTACTTCAAGAAGAGCAACTACCGAGCCGCAGCCAGCCGCTTCGAAGAAGCGTCTAAATGGGACCCAGGTTCAGCCGAAGCTTTTCTGAGAGCTCGGCGAGGCCGACGAAAAGCTGCGTAATCGCGACGGCGCTCGCGAGGCTTACACCAAGTATCTTGAACTGGCTCCCGAAGCGAAGAATGCTGCCGAAATGAAGAAAAAGCTCGCCAAGCTGCCGCCGTCAAGCAAATAGCGGCTAGTAGGTTACACTCGGGAGTATGATGCGGAAAGCGAGCGTCGTCATCGAGAAGGATGAGCACGGCTTCTACGCATGGTGTCCTGAACTCAAAGGATGCCAGTCCCAAGGGGATACCCTCGAAGAAGCTGTCGCAAACATCCGGGAGGCCATCGAGCTTTATCTCGAAACCCTTCCTCCCGACCAGCGCGATTGGCACCTCAGTCAAGAAATCCTGACAACTACCGTCGAAGTGGATGTCTAAGGCTCCACGACTCACCGCGCAGGAAGCCGAGAGTCTCCTGGTTCAGGCGGGGTTCGACCATTTGCGGTCTAAAGGTATCCATAGAATCTACGGAAAGGGCGCTCTACGAGTAACCGTTCCCTTCCATTCGGGAAAGACCTTGCACCCAAAGGTCGTAAAGCAAGTGCTCGAGATTATCAAAGAGTCCGAGCCGCCCGTTGATTGATGCCAACCAATGCTAAACCAAACCGTCTCATAACGTAACCGCGCGCCACCGGAGCGGTAGAGTCCACGGTAGAGGTTCGCCCATGGGAAAAGACTTGCGTTTCGCATTCCGGATGCTCCTGAAAACACCTGGCTTTCACGGTCATGGCAGCCATTGCTCTAGCCCTCGGGATCGGAGCCAACACCGCGATCTTCTCTGTTGTCAACGCCGTCATGCTCCAGCGCATGCCGTTTGAAAATCCCGATCGCCTGGCGATGGTCTGGGAATCGAGCCCGCATAGCGGGCAAGACCAACGTGGTTAATCCCATGAATTTCCTTGAATGGCAAGCGCGCAATCACTCCTTCGAACGCATCGCGACCATGGTCGAATTCGACGCTAGCCTGGCCGGCGATGGCGAACCCGAGGTGGTCGACTCCATGGCCGTCTCCGACGGCTATTTCGCGATCCTCGGCGTTAAACCGATCCTCGGCCGCTGGTTCACCCCGCAGGAAGACGTTCCCGGCAACGACCACGTCGTCATTCTTGAGCGAAGGCCTGTGGCGCCGCCGCTATGCGGCCGACCCCAACATTCTCGGCCACCGCATCCGCTACAGCAACTCCGATGTCACCATCGTCGGCGTCATGCCAGCCGATTTCCGCTTCCCGCAAACCAAAGCCGACCTGTGGACGCCGATTGCCCTCGATCGCGCCCGCTTGGTGCGCAGCGGCCGTTACCTGATCACGGTCGCGCGTCTTAAGCCCGGCGCGACCATCTCCACCGCGCAGGCGGACATGAACGTGCTCTCCGCGCAGCTTCAGAAGGAACGGCCCGATTTCAACAGCAAATGGGGGATCACGGTCGTCGGTCTCCGCGAGCAAGCCATCGGCGATGTCCGTACTCCGCTTCTAGTCCTCCTCGGCGCAGTAGGACTGGTCCTATCTGATCGCCTGCGCCAATGTCGCCAATCTCATGCTGATGCGAGCCGCAGGCCGCGAACCGCGAGCTCGCCGTTCGAGTCGCGCTGGGAGCGGGCGGTCTGCGCATCGCGCGCCAGCTTCTGGTCGAAAGTCGTGCTGCTCGCGTCGATCGGTGTAGCGCTGGGCTCCTCATCGGCCTGTGGGCGACCCGGCTTCTCACCGCCGCCCTTCCCGATACCATCGCCTACGCCAATCTCAAAACCATTCACATCGATGCGACCGTTTTCCTCTTCGCCACCGCAGTGTCGTTCATTACCGGCATTCTCTTTGGCCTCGCCCCCGCCTTCAAAGCTGGAAAAGTCGACATGCAGGAGTCTTTGAAAGACGGCGGCCGCTCCATCGCCGGTGGACGCAGCCTGATCCGCAATTCGTTGGTCGTCGCCGAAGTGGCGCTCTCGATGATGCTGCTGGTAGGCGCGGGCCTGCTGATTCGCAGCTTCGCGCGTCTCGCCGCAGTGAACCCCGGTTTCGACGCGCCACACGTCCTTTCGATGCAAGTTTCCGTCAACGGCCGCTTTAAGACCGACGCCCAACTCCTCAACTTCAACACGCAGGTTCTGGAACGCGTGCGCGCCTTGCCCGGCGTCGAAGCCGCAGGTATTACGCATTTTCTTCCGCTCGGCCGGATCATTCCCGGCACCTTATTCTGGCGAGCCGACCATCCTCAGCCCGCCCCCGGTGAAGAGCCCGTAACCGAAGTCCTCTGCGTCATGCCAGGCTATTTCGCCGCGATGAACATCCCCATCGAGCGCGGCCGCGTCTTCACCGACCAGGATCGCGCCGGAGCCCCGCAGCGCCTGGTGATCAATCAGACCCTGGCTCGCCAGTTCTACACCAACGAAGACCCGCATCGGCAAGCAGTTGAAAGGTCATGTGGGGCCCGGTGAACGCCGAAATCATCGGCGTAGTTGGCGACGTTCACCAGACCTCGCTCGGCGAAGATCCCAAACCCGGCCTGTTTCTTCCGACGCTTCAATTTCCCACCAGCCCCGTGAACATCGTGGTCCGCACGCACGGCGACCCCAAGCAGCTCGCCAACGCGATTCAGGCACAAATTCATTCGCTCGACCGCGACCTTCCGATCTCCGACATCAAAACGATGGACGAGTACGTTGCTTCCTCCGTCTCCGATTCGCGCTTCAACACCATTCTCTTAGCTGGATTCGCAGCCCTGGCACTGGTGATGGCGTGCGTTGGAATTTTCGGCGTCGTTTCCTATTCCGTGGCGCAGCGCACGCGTGAAATCGGCGTCCGCCGAGCCCTGGGCGCCGATGCCGGAAGCGTGATGCGCATGGTTCTGACGCAAGGTATGATCGGTCAGCGTCATTGGCGTCGCCATCGGGCTCGCCGGAGCCTTCGCTGTAACCCGAGTCCTGACCAGCCTCCTGTTCGGCGTCACGCCCACCGATGCTGTCACGTTTATCGGAGTTGCCACGATCCTGACCGCTGGTCGCGTTCCTGGCCAGCTTTCTACCAGCCCGCCGCGCAGCGAAAGTGGATCCTATGGTCGCCCTGCGATACGAGTAAAAAAATGTGTTGAAAAATGGGACAGACCACTCTGTCCCAAAGCGAGCGAACCCACGGCTAAGCAGGGTACCACTACAGTGGACAGAGCGATCTGCCCCACTTTTTCAACTTCCAAATTTCGTTATTCTGAACTCGCATGACCGACAAAATCGTCATATTGACCACCTGTGAGTCCGAAAAGGAAGCCGCCGAGGTCGCCCGCCATCTGGTCGAAAAGAAGCTCGCAGCGTGCGTGAATATTCTCCCGCGAGCCCGCAGTATCTATCGATGGAAAGGCGCCATTGAAGAAGCTGAGGAATTCGTTCTGCTCATCAAATCCCGCCGCGATCTTCTTCCCGCGCTGCGCATCGCGCTGGCGACCGTCCATTCCTATGAAATTCCCGAGTTGATTGCGCTTCCCATGGTGGACGGCTCCGCAGAATATCTGGGCTGGCTCGACCGCGAACTGGAAGCTCAAGACTAGCGACCCGCTATAATTTCGAGAGGATGCAAAGAGCCCGCAACGAGGAGACCACCGAAGGAATCAGCAAGCTGATCGGCCAGCTTGGGGAGCTCGGCTGGTATCACAGCATCGAGCTGCCCGACGGCTCGGTAATCCCCGGCATCCAGACCATCGAACAACTGCGCGAGCGCATCGCCATGTATCCAATTCCTCAGGACTTGAGGGGAATGCGTGTGCTCGACATCGGAGCCTGGGATGGCTGGTTTACTTTCGAAATGGAGCGCCGCGGAGCCTCCGTCGTCGCCGTCGATTCCGCCCGTCAGGAAAAGTTTTTCGAAGCCAAGCGGCTGCTCGGGTCTAAGGCCGAGTATATCGTCGAGGATGTCTGCCATTTATCGCCGCGCGATATCGGGTACTTCGATATCGTGCTGTTTTTCGGAGTCTTATATCACCTGAAGCATCCCCTGCTCGCGCTGGAGCGCGTCTGCGAACTCTCTACCGGCATGGCCTGCATCGAGTCGCTGGTCACCGACGATCCTCCGCAGCCGAACGCAATCCCGCTGCTCGAGTTTTACGAAACCACGGAGCTCGCCGGCCAGTTCGACAACTGGTGCGGGCCCAATACGTCGTGCCTGCTTGCGTATATGCGCACCGCGGGATTCGTGAACGTCCGCTTACTAGGCGAGCATGACTGCCGCGCCCAAGCCGTCGGCTACCGCAAATGGCCGGATACGCCGCGCTCAGGCTCGGGTCCCGAGCTGGTTTGTGTCGAAAATACCTGGACTCGCGATCACAATTTCCGCAGCGATCGCGATCATTACTTCACGGTCTGGTTCAAGACGCCTCGCTCCGGTCTCGATTGCGATAACGTGTTCGTCCAGGTGGGCCCGTACGCATGCCGCCCCGTGGGAGTTCGAAATTTTGCGGGCAGCGGCTGGCAGGCGAACTGCAAGCTCGCTCCGGGAGTGTCGCATGGCTGGTTTGATGTGACGGTAGCGGTCGGCGACAGCAACTGGAGCAATCGCGCTCGCATTCCGATCGATCTCACGCGAGCCGAGCGCCTGGCTCCCGGCCTGGTTTCGGATTCTCTCGAAATCGCCGGCGTCACCGACGGCAAGACTTACGAATCAAACCGCGTGCGGATTGGAGTGGAAAGCTGCATGTCGCTGTGGGCCGCGGGACTTCCCGAAAACGTCACGCAAGCTGACATCACGCTTGCGGCTGGATGGCGCGGATCTTCCTGCGGTTTATCTATCGGGTCCCGATGAACGTGCTTTGCGCCAGATCAACGCCATGCTGCCGCCACAACTGGAGCCAGGCGAATACCGGATCTCCGTGCAGTGCCGCGGAGTCGAATCGCGCACCGTGCCGATCCAGTTGTTCCGCTCTTAACTCTTCGCGCCGACGATGCGCATCCCGTAGAACGAGCGCCACACGAAGATCAGCGCCACCACCAGGAACACCGAACCCAGAACCGAGCTGAACATCCCGCCCTGCTTCTCGGTCAAGGAAACCGCCAGCTCCACCGCCAGCAAGCCGAACAGCGTGGTGAATTTGATGATCGGGTTCAACGCCACCGACGAAGTATCTTTGAACGGATCGCCCACCGTGTCGCCCACCACTGTCGCGTCATGCAGCGGAGTGCCCTTGGCCTTCAGTTCCACTTCCACCACTTTCTTCGCGTTGTCCCACGCTCCGCCGGCGTTGGCCATGAAGATCGCCTGGTACAACCCGAACAGCGCGATGGAGATCAGGTAGCCGATGAAATAGAACGGCTCGAAGAACGCGAACGCCAGCGTCGCGAAGAAGACGGTCAGGAAGATGTTGAACATGCCTTTCTGCGCGTACTGCGTGCAGATTTCCACCACCTTCTTCGAATCCGAAACAGACGCCTTGGTGGCGCCTTCCAGCTTGATATTGGCTTTGATGAACTGTACGGCCCGATACGCTCCGGTGGTGACGGCCTGCGTCGACGCGCCGGTAAACCAGTAAATGATCGCGCCTCCGGTGATCAGGCCGAGCAGGAACGGCGGATGCAGAATCGACAGGTTGCGCATCTCGCTGTCCTGAAGCCCGTGCGTCAGCAGCGAGATGATGGAGAAGATCATAGTGGTAGCGCCCACCACCGCAGTTCCGATCAGCACCGGCTTGGCGGTCGCTTTGAACGTATTGCCCGCCCCGTCGTTCTCTTCCAGATGATGCTTGGCTTTGTCGAAGTTCAGGTCGAATCCGAACTTGCTCTTGATCTCGTTCTGGATGCCGGGAATCGTCTCGATCACGCTCAGCTCGTATACCGATTGCGCGTTGTCGGTCACCGGGCCGTAGGAATCGACGGCAATCGTCACCGGTCCCATGCCCAGGAATCCGAACGCGACCAACCCGAAGGCGAAGACCGCGGGCGCTTTCGGAATCATCCCGTCCATGCCCTGCATGCTCACGCCATACGCGATCGCCATTAGCGCCATCATCGTCAGCCCCAGCCAAAATGCGCTGAAATTGCCGGCCACGAATCCCGACAGAATGTTCAGGGAAGCACCGCCTTCCCGCGACGACGTCACTACTTCGCGCACATGCCCCGATTCCATGGATGTGAATACCTTCACCAACTCCGGGATGATTGCGCCCGCCAGCGTCCCGCACGTGATGATCGAGGACAGCTTCCACCACATGGTCGGGTCGTTGCCGATATCCGGAATCATCAGGTAGGAAACCACATAAGTCAGCCCGATCGAGACCAGCGACGTCAGCCACACCAACGTAGTGAGCGGCGTCTCGTAGTTCATTTTGTCGACGTTCTGAAACCGCGCCTTGGCCACGGCATCGTTGATGAAGTAGCTCAGGCCGCTGGCGATGATCATCATCACGCGCATAACGAAAATCCACACCAGCAGCTCCACTTTCACGATTTCGTTGGGAACCGCGAGCAAAATAAACGTGATCAGCGCCACGCCAGTGACGCCGTAAGTTTCAAAACCGTCCGCCGAAGGCCCGACCGAATCGCCCGCGTTGTCGCCCGTGCAATCGGCGATGACGCCCGGGTTGCGCGCGTCGTCCTCTTTAATTTTGAAGACAATCTTCATCAGATCGGCGCCGATATCGGCGATTTTCGTGAAAATTCCGCCCGCCACGCGCAGCACCGCCGCGCCCAAGGATTCTCCGATCGCGAATCCGATGAAACACTGGCCGGCATAATCGCCGGGGATAAACAGCAGAATGCACAGCATCAGGAACAATTCCACGCTGATCAGTAGCATGCCGATGCTCATGCCCGCTTTGAGCGGGATCTGATAGCACGGGAAAGGTTTCCCGCGCAGGCTGGCAAACGCGGTGCGCGAATTCGCGAATGTGTTGACGCGAATCCCGAACCACGCCACGCCGTAGCTTCCGCAGATTCCGAGGACGCTGAACAACAAAATAATCACGACGCGCATCGACTCGAGCCCGCTCAAGACGCCGAAATACAAGATGATGACCGCGCCGATGAACAGCTCCAGAATCATCAGGAATTTTCCCTGCGTGATCAGGTACGTCTTGCAGGTTTCGTAGATCAACTCGGAGATTTCGAGCATCGACTGATGCACCGGCAGGTTGCGCACGTTGGTGTACATCACCAACGCGAACACAAACCCGAGCGCACTGACGGCAAGTCCGATCTTCAACAAGGCAGGACCGGAGATGCTCCCGTTCAGGAAAACGGCTCCGTTCAAATCCGGGAGCTTCAACTCGGCTTCTCCACCGTGTTGCGCAAACAGGGGAGTCGAACTGGCGACGGCCAGAAAGACCAGCAACAAAACAGGAAGCGCGCGCCGGCAAGCGGCAGACACGGCAGCAAACGGCATCTCGGAAAACCCTCCAGTTGACTCGTTTAGAAGAGAGAAGCCCGTCCGGGGTCGGACAGCCTTTTAGTTACGATACCGCAGCAAGGCTGTATTCGCAACTTTTGAGACCTCGAATAAGTACCGATCTGTTTGAATCGGTTCGAGATAGTAATGTTACCGGAGGGTAGGTCGGATCTAGTTCTATGGTTTTGCCGCAAGCAATGCCATGGACGCAAATCCGGTGGCGGCGTCGTTCATGAACTGCACTTGCATTGAGCCTGGCGGGTAATGCTTGTTCATGGAATCGGCGGACCAGGCGCCCGATTCAGGATCCTGATGCGACCGCAACCAGCTAAGCGCGCGCGCCATGCGCGGGTCGGAGGCGGGGACTCCGGCTTTCAAAAGAACCCATGTCACGAAGGCGGTCGCGTAGCTATTGGTGCCGATCGAGTGCGGAGCTTTCGGATGCGGGCTCCAGGCGCCCAGGGAGTCGACGGTCCAGCCGCCGCCGGGTTGCTGTTTGCTGAAAGCCTCGTTGATCAAGGGCCGGCGAGCCGGTTCCGGCAACGCGGCCGGCAGCTTCGTCGATGCCCAAAGCACCATCAGGCGATTGTGAAGGGGTTGCGATTCATAATGGGACTTCAGGTAATCAACCAGCGCGGCAACATTATCTCCGCTGCGCGATTCGGGCGGCGCAGATCCGACGGCCAGCGCGGCGAGTGAAGCTCCATAAAAGGGCGAATCGGCGGTTTCCCAGGGATCGAGATCGAGTTCGAACCAAGCCCATGCCCCTTTGGCTTTCCCGTCCTTGATTTGTAGCGACCACAGACGTTTGAAGGCTTCGTCTGAGGAGAGAAACAGCGCCGCGAAGATCGACTCAACGCCGATTGACTCAGAAGCCAGCGGCTCTTTCGCAAAACGGGGGAAGATTTCTTTCGCGTCGCTGCTCGCCACTCGCGTGCGAAGTCCGCTCCGAAGCGCTTCTTCGTTGGCGGTCGGCTGCGTTTCGCCAAGAGCGCGGCGAAGGAGGGGACGGGCGAGTAGATAGGTCATCTGCGTGTGGCAGGAGAAGCACGTGCCTCCGGTCGCAGCGGCGGTCGGCCATTCAGCCCAAGCCTTTTGTCGCGCATCCAGATAAGTCGCCGCGAGGCGAGGATTCCAGTCCGCGCACAGGGACGGCAAGGCGGCGAGCAAAAAGACGAGCGAGATTCGCATGGATCCAGTATCGGACTAGTGGCGCGGCGAATCGCTCAAAATCGGGATGGGCGGAGCAGATTTGGCTGATTTGAGTATGGTTTGGATGATTTGAGTAAGGCTCCGGGAGACACGCCGAGAACGCGGCGCATGTGATAGGCGAGATGACTTTGATGCGCGAATCCGGTTTCGAGAGCGATCTGGCTGATGGACTGCCCGCCTTGACGTAGCAGCTCGCGGGCGCGTTCCACGCGGCGTTGGATCACGTAGCGATGAACCGGTTGACCCACCGATTCGCGAAATGTCGATTTGCAGTGCGAGATGCTCAATCCGGCTATGCTCGCGATTTCGGGCAGGGTAAGATTCCGATCGAGATTATCTTCAATATAGGAGAGAACCTGCTTTAGGCGTCGGCCAGAGAGGCCTCCGGTGATGTGTTCGCGCGGCGGCGATGCGGAAGAATGGCGATTCAACAAGTGAATCGCGAGGGCCGCGGCCAGGCTGTCTGTGTATAGAGGTCCATTGGGATACCCGGCCTCCATTTCAGCCTTGAGGGCCCATCCGATATGCTCGATGCGCGGATCGCGCATTTGGAAGCGGTTGACGATTTCAATGCGCGCCGGATCGAGTCCGGCTTGCTCTGCCACGGATCGCAAAAGCGAAGTGGGCACCGCAACCAGCAGCGCAGTGTCCTGCTCCTTGAGCTCCCAGCGGCTGGGCACGCCGGCGGGAACAATATCGACATCACCGTGGACCGTGACGCCTCGATGACGGCGTCCGCCGCGATCGCAAGCGATATGAACGGACTTGCCCACGTGAATCACGATCCCGGGATTCGGGCGGCCGGGAGCGTTGACCACGCCGGGAGGGTCGGTTTGAAGGCGGACGGCAAGCTGACCGCTCATATATGACATTATGAGCCTCGCGTACCGCTAGTGTGGCCCGAGTAAGATTGGCGCGATGGTATCAGCCACGAAGCGTGATCCAGGCACCGAAAGGTGAAAAAGATCCCACTGCGTCACGTCATCGTGCGATTCGTCGTAGGGCACTCGAACAATGCAGCCCTCCGCGTCGCAAAGAATATCGATGATCGAGATGTATTCCACTTTGTGATCCGCGGCAAATTTTGAAAACGAGATGTCGCGATCGGGCAGCCGGTCGTTCATTTCCAACTTCACTCTCCTGGGGATATCGATATCGTCGGTTCCCATGAGCAGGCGGCTGATGTAAGCGGGAGCGGTGACCGCAAGGGTGAAGACGACAGTTTGTCGTCGGTATGGACATTGCGACGTGATTCGCATAAGGGTCGTGCCGCCTTCTCAGGTTCTTATGCGGTGGTTCGGTAATTGCTTTACGACGATCCGTGCCAACCCACTTCATAAACAATCGTCGGAAATTCAAGGTCGGCGCAGCGATCGGGCTGCTCTTATTGAGTACAGTTTCGGCCTTGGCGGACAACTCCAAGATCTCCCCGGACCTGCTGTCTGTCATCACAGCGAATCCGTCGGCTAGCGTAAACGTGATTGTGCAATACAACACGCAGCCACAGTCCAGCAGCGGCGGGCTGCTCGGGGGATTGCTGGGAGGAGTTCTGAATCTCCTGGGTGGCTTGCTTAAAGGGGTTTTCTCATTGATCTGGGCAGTTTCCGCGACCCTTACCGGAAACCAGGTGACAGCCGTCTCGAACCAGTCGAACGTGACCTATGTCTCGCTCGACCGGCCGCTGGCCGCGATGCTCGACTACACGGCCGAGACGGTAAACGCGCCGTACGCATGGAACTCCGGCTTGGATGGAACAGGCGTGGGTATCGCGATCATCGACAGCGGAATATACTCGCATTCGGATCTTGCCGGTCGCGTAGTTTACCGCCAGGCGTTCATCGGAGGAGTCAAGAACTACGACGACTACGGCCACGGAACGCACGTGGCGGGAATCGTCGGAGGTGATGGCAAGGAATCGTCGCAAAATGGGTCGTTCTATACCGTCAAGGGGATCGCTCCAAACGCCAATCTTATCGACCTTCGCGTGCTCGACGCCAACGGCATGAGCAGCGACAGCGTCGTGATCGCGGCCCTCCAGCAAGCCGTTCAATTGAAACAAAAGTACAACATCCGGGTGATCAATCTGTCGCTCGGCCGGCCGATCTATGAAAGCTGCAATCGGGATCCGCTGTGCCAGGCAGTAGAAGCGGCATGGAGAAACGGCATCGTGGTTGTAACTGCGGCGGGCAACCTGGGCCGGAATGGCTATGCGACCGTTCTCTCACCGGGAAACAGCCCGCACGCGATCACCGTGGGCGCGATGAAGTCGGAAGGCACGCCCACGCGCACTGACGACTTGATCGCCAGCTATAGCTCGCGAGGCCCGACTTACATAGATCTGACCGTAAAGCCGGACCTGGTGGCACCCGGGAACCTGGTGACCTCGCTTCTCGCGCCTGGATCCACGTTGGTTTCCGAATATCCCGGCAACGTAGTCCCGCCATCGGAATACACATCCTCGACGTCCGCGGCGGCGAATCAGTACTTTACTTTGAGCGGCACGAGCATGGCAACCCCGGTGGTTTCCGGAGCTGCGGCCCTGATGCTACAGAGAGATCCGACGCTGACTCCCGACACCATCAAGGCGCGGCTAATGAAGACCGCATCAAAAACATTTCCTTTGACGAGCACGGCTACGGACCCGACCACCGGCCAAAACTATACCGACACCTATGACATCTTCACCGTGGGCGCAGGTTACGTGGATGTTTTCGCTGCACTGAACAGTACGGACAAGGCTTCGTACCCCGCCACCTCGCCTGCGGTTTATTACAACCCGGCATTGAAGACGGCGATATTGATGGATCCGAGTGGTTCGGTCTGGAACAACACTACTTGGAGTCTGGCGAACGTCTGGGGCTCCCAGGTGGTGCAGCCTCTGAGCGGGTCTTTCGCCGCGTGGGGCACGTCGGCTGCCTGGGGCAGTTCAGCCGCGTGGGGCGACTCAGGCCAATGGGGAACTTCGGCGGCGTGGGGCGACTCCGGTTCGTTCGGAACGTCGGCCGCTTGGGGCGATAGCATCAACGGGAAAGGCGAAAAGTGAGGCGGCCCGAATCGGGACGCACTCCATGGCTTATCTCGGGCTTCGAATCGTAAACACGATTCGAATCCAGCCGCCAAGCCACTTGTTCTAGTCTCGGAAGTGGGCGCCCTGACAACGCGCATTGTCGGAAACTTCTCTCTGGTCAACCCTGAGATAATCTCAGAATGCTCCGGAATTCCTTTCCCGCTGACGTCGTGAACGCCATGCGGGAGGACTGGAACAGGCGCGCGAAAGAAGACGCATACTACTATGTTGCTTTCGCGCAGCGTAACCAAGAGGATGCTGCCGGCCGCGGAGCCGGTATCCAACGACTCCGCTACCGATACCAGTGCGACACCCTTCCTCTCGAAGCGCTCCAGCAGTTCGCACAGGTCCTTGACACTGCGAGTGAGCCGGTCGAGCTTCGCAATGATGACGGCTTTCACTTTTCCGGCGTCCACCAGCGCGGGCAGCCTGGTCATGCCGGGCCGGTTCAGGCTCTTGGCGGACTCGCCGCCCTCGACGACGATCTCACTCAGTTCCACGCCTTGCACCAGCGCCATCGCCCGGATCTTCTCTGCCTGCGCGCTTCGAGGGAAATTCCTCGTTCAGCCTGCTGGTCTGTGGAAACACGAACGTAGCCAAGGGTTATCATGCTGTTGGCATGTTACCGTCGGCGTGGCAGGACATCAACGAGAATCCCACCGCCCGGCCGTTTCTGAAGCCAACGTAAGAGCCTAGTGGCTCCAATGTGGACCCACCCGTCGTCTTTCGAGACCGCAGTTCGGCTTATCTGGAGTGGCTGGGAGAGTCGTCGGGCGGAACCGCAGACCCGTAGTGCGCCTCAGGTTTCTCTTCTGGCGCTCGCGCGCCCAGATTCAGCCGCCAGTAATCCAGCGAGAACGGCGGATCATCAGCCGCGGACTGAGCGGTCAACTTCCTCATGAACTCGGCCCGCAGATGTTCAGTAGGAAGATTCTCCAGGTGACACCGCAAAATAATGGAGCGGACAAATTCACTATATTGCTCTGCGCTGTCGAGAATTGTTGGCGCGGATTCCACCGAGGTTTCGACCTCGACAAAACCGGCGAACCGCAACGTGTTCGCGGCCTCGGCAGCATCCTGAAACAGCCAGGGCTCGTGGAAGCCGTCAAAAAAATGCCGGAAACACTCAGTGTTGGCCAGGGCGTCTACCCTTCCTCGCAATCCAGCCAGATTCGGACCGCCTCCACACTGCGCCTCCAACCAACCTCCGGGAACAAGCGCGCGGCGCAAGTTCAAGAACAGCCGATCGTGATCGAGCACCCAATGAAACGCCGCCGTGCTCACGATTCCGTCGAACACACCCTCAAAAGGCAGATGCAGCAAATCGCACGCGACCAGGCCAACGCGCTCTCCAAACTGCGCCAGATGCTCACGCGCAGAACGCAGCATGTTCTGGGAGAGATCCACCCCAACGACTCGCCCGCGCGGCAGGGCTTCGACAAGCTGCGCGGTCAAACGGCCAGTCCCGCAACCGCCATCGAGCACCACTTCATCGCCGCGCAGTCGCAAGCGCGTCAGAACTTTCTTCCCCCAGCTAACCTGCGGTTCTGACAAGCGGTGATAGACGCTAGAGTTCCACTCCCGCGAAGATTGTCGCTCGTTCGTCACAACGGTGGTTGAACGTGAAGATGTAAAGTTCTATCGTGCGATTCCATTATGGCGCTCGATTGACTGTTGAAAATGATTCGGGCTCTGGTACAACGCTTGCGACTCGTTCCATGCCGATTCATTTCAGTGGACATCGAACCGCCCAGGTGTATAAATCCGTACTTTGCTACGAGCCTCAGGAGCGCTTCCCGAAAAGGGAGCAACTCAAGGTACGCCGATTTTAGCCGCAGGAGTTACGGATTGTCTCCGGGATCGAACTTAGTGTTCTCGGGCGCATGGAAGATTGACATCCAGGGTTCGATCGATTCTCGATCACACAGCTTCGCCGCCTCCGGCGTCAGAGCCTTCAATATTCGGAGGGGCTTGCGGAAAAGCTCGTTCATTATCGGACTTCGGGTCGCAAGTGCATCGAGGAAACGCCTGCGCGCTTCTGCAACGGCAGGTTGTGCGGATCGCCTGGTCGGAATGCGGATGGTCTCTGGGAAGAACCCGTCAATTTACGAGATTATCGAATACTCCTGGGCAGCAGGTGCTGGTGCATCGATGGGTCCGGGAACCTTGGCCCGTCCAACGATTCCTGGAGATTCTTCAAGGATCCTGCGTACATAGTAAGCAGACATTGTAAGCAGACATTTTCGCCAGACAGCGCGCGACCGCTAAGCGGACCTCGTTGTGGGTGTCGAAAAGGACATGACCATGCGAGAGAATTTGCCGGAGCCGTCAGAGCGGACTGCAGCGAGAGTGCTTATCGTTCCGTCCCCGCGCTAGCCGCCGATCTCGGACTCTTTTGCCAGCCCGGTGGTCAATACTATTCGCCGGACCGCCTCGGCGCACGGGTCGCCGAGTTGATGAGAAACGTCGGCCTGCAGGGCGTCAGCCTCTATTCGCTGCGGCATTCACACGCGAGCATTCTACTCAGCAAGGGCGTTCCAGTCTCCGTAGTTTCAGAGCGCCTCGGGCATGCGGATCAGAATATTACGCTCTTGATCTACAGTCACGCGCTGCCGGCGGACTCGCTGACAGCAGCAAAGATTTGGAATGACTCGATGGCGGAGGTCATTGGGAGTGCGCCGGCAAGTCACCAGACTCCTGCCAAGCCTCCCAGCATGTTTGCCCATGTTGGCCCGAGGGCCTCGCAAAAGACGCAACTTCTAGAAAACAAAAGGAAGAAAGTGGCGGGGACGACGGGGCTCGAACCTGAACGGCGTACCGGCACGTAGAGGCAACGAGCGGTAAGTGTTTGAGTCTACGTACGCGCGATTTGGCGATCTGGCAACCAGAGGCAACTAGTTTTCCCGACATGTTTGCGCCATGTTAGCGCGGCGGTCGGATTACGCTACTCGGGGCGTCAATCACGAGCAACCGGCGCGGCGGATCGGCGTGGACCCGAGTACGCTGGCGCGGTGGAAACGCGGCGAGCGCGAGCCCGCGGGCGCGCTCGCGAAACGAGCGGAACGATTCCTGGATTCCCCGGAGGGGGTATCCGCCCTTGGCGTCAGGCCGTGTGGTCCGGTCATTGGAGGATGGAACCACCGAAGGCATACCTCTGGCATGTAAGGTTGCGCTGTTTCGCACCATCATCTCTGTGCCAAGGTGGGTTACTGCGCACATGCAAGCGCGACATTCGTTGGATTCCGTTGACTCTAATACAAAAGCAGTGGAACGCCACGTGTCTAACATTCTGCAGGTGCTACAGATCAAGCGTATTCTGTTTCCGATCGATTTCTCCGAGCAAACCTACGCAACCGCTCCGCTCGTCCGTGCCATGGCCAGTCGATTTAAAGCACAGGTAGTCCTTTTGACCGTTGTCCCTGGCGACTCCGCTCTGATTGATGCTGCGCAGATGATGGAAGACTTGGAGCCCCGCATGGACTGCGTCTTTCGGAGAGAGTTTGCCGACCTGCCCGTCAAGCGAGTAGTCGAGTTGGGTGAACCAGCCGAGGTGATCGCACGGTTTGCCGATACGCAGGGCGTGGACCTCATTATGATGCCGACCCACGGCTGCGGACCACTTCGTCGTCTGTTGCTCGGCTCGGTAGCCGCTAAGGTGGTCCATGACGCCCAGTGCCCGGTATGGACAAATGTCAATGACGATCCGCCTGAGCTGGCCGAGGAGCCGATCCTGCAAACAGTGGTTTGCGGCTTGGAACGGACTCCCGATAGCTCGCCCGTGATAGAGTGGGCGGGGCAGTTTGCCGAACAGGTCGGAGCGAGCCTGCGATTCGTTCATGTCATAGCCGCGCCGGACGAATTAGCAGTGCGCCTCACCAAGTTGAAGCGGGATCGGATGCAACGCGAGGCGCTGGGAAGTGTGGAGGACCTTCAGAGAAGAACCGGCGTGAAAGGACCGACCTCCGTTGTGATCGGCAAAATCGGGAGTCGATTTTGTGAGGAAGCACAGCAGCACCACGCGGACCTAGTCGTGATTGGTCGAGGCAAGGTTGACGATTTTGGCCGGTTGGGCAAGAACGCGTATGACATCATCCGTCGTGCACCGTGCCCAGTGATCAATGTATAGGGAAGACACTGGCGCAGCCCAATAAGTCAGGCAGAAATGTCGGCGTGGGCTATAATCATCGACACGATGTACAAAGTAACGATCCAGTCCACCCCGGTCCAGCAGGACAACTGGCGGGTTGTGGCGAGCGGTAGGTGGACGCCCGGCCAACCGCCCCAACTGGATCACGTCCTTCCGGCAGGGGTGGTCGAATCGCTGTTCAACATCATCCCATCGGCGACAGACGAATCGGGCCGGAACCAGATGCAGGACGGGGACACCTCCTACGCGGTGGTTTTCAGAAGGCTCTCAAACTGGCACACTATCGGCTGACAGCCGCCACGGCAATCAAAGTGTCGAACCGCCTTGCTGCACGTGTGCCGCGTTGTCCCGCTTCTCCTGGTCCTCCTGGCTCTATGTCGCCCACGGAACTGCTTCCAGGCGTCGCCCGGTTCCGCAGGCGGTGCGTTTGCCATTATTGACGAGATCTCCCACCCTACCGCGAAGGAGGAATTAGGAGATTATGCCGCGGGAGGGAGGATGTTTCGTGAAAGCCAGCCGATGGGTGACCGGGTGCTCCGAAGCGTGCTAGAACCCAGGAATCAAATGGCGCGCCGACCGTGCTGTACCCCGATCCTGAACCGCCTCGCAGCCTAGTTACAGCAGCGGACAAAGCTACTTTATCGCTCCAAGCATACTTGGCTCGAAAACTGCTCCGTGCCCGGCAACATGCCGCTATTTTATAGAGCCACGCTAGTCTTTGTGTTGCGCGCCTCGGGGTGCATGGGCTCCCTCACGTCAGGACGGATCGAACGGAATGGATCGGGCGGAATCAACGTCCAGGACGGTGGGACGTTAGCAGGCGCCGCCGCTGGCCCAATCGACGCAGCACCGGGGGCTTTGGTTTCCGTATTCATCGTTGAATCATCCTTTTCTGTGCGGGCCTCGCGCATGACGATCCATCTTCGGGTCCCGAGGAAGCGCAAGTCAATTCCTTCAGGGATCATGGGCGTCATGCAGGGGTGGGGATCTTCTAAAAGAAGCGACAAGAGACTGAATCGGCCGTTACCGCTTCGCAATAAATGGACTCTGTTCTGATTTCAGAACAAATCTCGCATTCCGTCCCCGATTTGTGCTTTTACGAACTCGCTTCTTGTCTGTCGCTTAAATGGCTTTTGTTCTGAAATCCGAACAGGGGCGTCATCTGCAGCCCCGTATGACCGCGCCAAATGAGCGGCTTTACTCCAGAATACATAAAAATATTTCTTGACTTTTTTTTACGCTCGTTTCAAGATTGCATAAATCTGTCAGCGAGCACCTGATTTCGAGGCACTTTTGCAGCTCGCTGCTGAAATCTGTTTGTAAAATCACGGACGAATGAAGTGGTCAGCGGACCATGGAATCAGCCCGAGGTGTGCCTTCAGGACTGCCGGTTAAGAAACGGTCGGTCTTGAACTAAGTTTTTTGGTTTTTGCCAAATTCTTGTTCGGGAGAGGTGTGTCTATGCGAGCAGTCGCGCTATCGATTCTCGGAATCTGTTTTTCGTGCCAGGTGTGGTCGCAACAGACGACTTCCACCGCGCCATCGGCCGTCACTGCGAGTGCGGAGCCGCGGCTTGACTCGGTCCATCACGTTGACCCGGGTCAGATGTATCACCGCGTTTACGCCATCGTGCCCATGATCGGCACCGGCACGAAAGACGATCCAAAGCGGCCGATGTTTATGCCTCCTCCGGCGAAGGGTCCAGCGGCGGTCGCCCATACAGGAATTATCGGTTGTCAGATGTGGCCGAGCGATGACGGCAACTCGGCGCTGGTCGAGTTCGTGGGAGCGACGCCACAGGACCTGCAGGCGGTCACGAGTTCCACCGCGACTGGCGTCCAGGTGTTTTTTCGTGGCCAGCACACGCAGGCTGAGATCGAAGCTGCCTTCCAGCAGTACCGGAAGGGCTTCACGTTTGGTTGGTCGATGGTGAGGGCGCAATGAAGACGCTAGCGTTCAGGGGCGCTGTTGCGGGTGCGGCGTTGTCCATATTCGTCTCGTCTTGCCTGGCATACACCTACTTCCTGACCGAAAATCTGTATACGCCGAATTGGTCGAATTGGACCGTGACCGGGACCATGACGCCGGAATGGTATAACGCCGGCAGCTACGGCGGAATCGGCGATGGAAGCCAAGGGACGATGCTGTCCAACTACGCTTCGTCGAGCGACGTGAGTGTCGTTGTGCGGGGTACAGCCAATACGTTTTATCTGTACCTTGATTACTCCAGCTTCTTCCTGGGCAGTTCTCAGGTGCAAACTTACTACTACGTTGACATCGCCGGGAACGGCAGCGGTATAGAGCTCTACAAGCAATACATCAACAGCTACCAAACCCCCACGTTCGTTTATCTTACGGGCACGACGCTGAGTTTCGGCGACAACTCGGTGGTGCGCGTCGTCACGCGCCCGGACGCGAGTGTGTCGGGCGCGACGGACATTATCGTTTACGTGAACAATTCGATGGCGATGTGGTATCAGGACGCGAGCGGGCTGAGTTCTAGCGGTCAGGTTGAGCTAGAACTCGATGGCACCGGCAACGGCAGTAATCTGCTGAGTCAGATCAGTCTTGGCCCTCTCTCGACCGTCACGCCCAACGCCGTTCCTTCTTCGAGCATTTCAACTTCAGCGACGACGAATCAGATCAACATTAGCTGGGCCGCCGCGACTGAGTCATCGAGCGGTACCGGTGTCTGGGGTTATCAGTTGTCTCGCAACGGCCAGGTCGTGACGACAACGCAGGCGCTCTCTTTCGTCGATAGCGCGAGCATCGCGCCGAGTACAACCTACAACTACACGTTGACGGTCCTTGACTACCACTGGAACTCTGCCAGCACGAATTTCAGCGCATCGACGCCGAACATACCGACCAATCCGCCCTTCCCGTCCACGACACCGGACGGCAGGCGTGTGGGTGTGCGACCGACGGGAGCGTATTGGGGTGGTCAGAACGAGAACATCGACGTTCTTTCCGGGAACGTGAATTTCATGCTGCCGTTGTTGAAAGCGATGGGACGAGGTAGCTGGGGCGTTCCCTTCAATCTCGTTTACAATTCGCAAAACTGGGGCCAAGACTTGGCATTCAATCAGCTAAACTTCGGTGCCGATGTGGGATACGGATACGGATGGAAGCTGCTTGCCGGATCAATCACGCCGGTGTGGAACCCTGGTGGGTTCACTGCAGCTTACTACCTCTACACGGATGCGAACGGGGCCGAATACCGGCTCGATCAGAACAGCGGCAACGTCTGGAGCTCAAAGGAATCGATTTATCTCTGGTTCGATGCCAACTACAACATCCTGCATCGCACCGACGGCAGCTTCTGGAATTTCTTCTGTACGTCGGCCGGCACCGAACCGGATTCGGGAGTGCTGCATCCGACGCAGGTCGAAGACACCAACGGAAACCAGGTCCTCATCCGATACCAGCAAGCGCCTGGGGCAAACTGGACAAACTCCAGCTCCCGGATCACCGAGATTGAGGATGTTCGCGCCACGACCCGAAACAACGGAGTGTATGCGACTTACGATTTCACTTACAACACCGACGCGGTGCCTCATCTGACAAGCATTACCAACAGCATCAGCACTGGCGAGGCGTTCACCTTCTCATACGACCCTGGCATTGCGATCTCTTCGCCGATCAATGGCCAATCCTTCGGAACCACCACCTTCCTCGACCACGTGACCATAACGAACTTGGGCCTCACCCATTATTTCCAGCAAAACAGTGGGGGCGAGCTCACGAAGGTCCTACTGCCGTATGGCGGTTATCTGGCGTATTCGTACGCGACCACCACTTATCCCAGCGGACGCAACTATCGCGAACTGACCAATCGATACTTGTCACCGGATGGCACGACAGGGTCTCAGCTGACGTATCCGCTTACGCATGAAGCCAACGTCACAGGTGTGATGCACCAGCTTGCCAAAATCGACGACCCGAGCGGCACCGGCGAAAAGTATTGGGCGTTCGGAACGACCGGTGTGGCCGCGGGCTTGACCGCGCAGTATCAGGGTCGGCAAATGCCGGGAGGCGCGGCCGCTACCCAGAACGATTTCACCTGGACCCAGGATTCGACGGGGAATAGCTACATCTCAAACAACGTGACGACGCAAGATCCGGGCCAGTCGTACCAGGCTCAAAAGGCCACGGCGCAGACCGTGGACATCTATGGCAATGTCACGCAGGTGCTCAACTACAACTTCGGATCGACAACCGGCTCCCTGGCCAGGACCTATAACTACACGTACCTCAATTCAAGCGCCTATACGGCACGGTACATCTACAACCGCCTCGTGTCCGCAACCGTGACGCCGGCGGGTGGCTCGGCAGTGGGTCTAGCCTCGAACGTCTACGATATCTACGGCAGCGAGGGCGTCAATGGGGCGTGCTCTCAGGTGGCTCTGGTAGCTGCCGGGACCGGCCTGCGTGAATGGGACACGTCGTTCACAACAAGCTTTCTCACTCGTGGCAATGTCGGGTGCGGCTCGACGCCGAGCGCCTACTCTATTTACAACTACGACGCCTCTGGAAATGTCGTTAGTACCACGGTTAACGGAGTCACTGCTCAAGTGACCAGCAGTAGCTCGACGAATTTCGCTGCGCCGAGCCAGTTGACCGTCGGCAGCCAGACAACATCGATGAGCTGGAACTCGTTTCTCGGTTTGACCAGCACTCAAGGCCCGAACGGAGACACCGCGACGACGGTCTACGACCAGTACGCGCGACCGAGCAACACTACGTCGCCCTTCGGTGCGGTCACCGCTGTTAACTACAACAGTCCGCCGTATAGTGCATCGTCACCGGCGACAATCACGACGATTGTGGCCGACACCGCGGCGCCCCCGGGCCAAGGCTACACGACTTCGAGCGGGCGCTGGACGTTACAAACACTCGATGGCTTGGGCCGGACGATCCTCAGTCAGACTGGCGACTCAACCGGGGCGATCAAGAGTCAAACGAAAAGCGTCTATGGGCCATGTGCTTGTTCTCCGATGGGCAAACTGATGAAGCAATCGATGCCATACGCCCAGGGTGGAACTCCAGTTTGGACGGTTTACAACTACGACGGCCTCGGCCGCACCACCTCCGTGGTCTCGCCCGACGGTGCGAGCACCACGAACTACCTCTATCAGGGCAACACCGTGAAGGTGACCGATCCGGCAGGGAACTGGAAAATCTTCACGATGGACGCTTTCGGAAACCTTATTCAAGTCGTCGAGCCGAATCCGGCGAGCGGTCAGTAGAGGAGAAACAAATGCGCAAACACACTGCAGTATTGCCGACTCTTCGTACGGGACTTTGGATTCTTCTCGCGATCGCGTTTCCAGTCTTGGCGTCTGGCCAGAGCTGGTACAACAGCGCCTGGGCGCACCGGAAACAAGTGACCATCGCGCACGGGAAGGTATCGGGCGGATCATCGCTCACCAACTTCCCCGTGCTTTATTCCGTGGCAAGCGACTCCAACCTCTCGGCGGAAGCGCAGAGCAGCGGCAACGATATCCTGTTTACCGCGTCCGACGGCGTGACGAAACTGAATCATGAGATCGAGACCTACGTTTCGAGCACCGGTCAGCTCATTGCCTGGGTCCAGATCCCGACGCTCTCGGCGACGACGGACACGGTCATCTACATGTACTACGGCAACTCCGGCGCCTCCAACCAGCAAAATGCAACCGCAGTCTGGGACAGCAACTTCAAAGCGGTTTATCACTTCCCGAACGGGACCACTCTCACAACCAATGACTCCACCTCGAATGCCGCCAATCTCACCACGAGCGGCTCCCCTACGGCCGTCGCCGGCGAAGTCGGCGGTGCTATCGCGTTCAGTGGGACCAGTCAATATGCGAAAGCATCTGGCGGCACTGTTACAGGAGCAATCACGCTGGAGGGGTGGTTCTATCCAAAGAGCAATAGCGAACAAGTTTTGATTGGGGAGGGAAGCTCGTCTGCTGGTGGAGGAACGGATTGGCTCCTAAACCAGAGTACCTCCGGCAATCTGATTTCGACCTTTAACGGGACGAATGATTTTCCTTCGCTGTCCCCAGGGTACACTCTCAACGCCTGGAACCAGTTCGCCGTAACGGCCGACGGCAGCCACATAAAGTACTACATCAATGGAACGCTCGCCGCGACCGACAGCGGCACTCAGGAGCCGACGGGCAGTGCCACGTATATTTTCTTGGGCCAGAGCGACATCTTCGGAGACGATCCCTACAAGGGAAATTTGGATGAGATACGGATCTCGGCTACCGCGCGGTCCGCCGGCTGGATCACGACCGAATACAACAACGAGAGTTCGCCGAGCACATTCCTGACTGTGGGTGGAGAGCAGAACAATGGAGCCTCGTGGTACAGCACGTCGTGGGCGCAGCGGAAACAGATTACGGTTAACAGTGGCCAGGTGAGCGGTACACTCACGAATTTCCCGATGCTGTATTCAGTGACCGACTCGAACCTGGAGGGGAACACCCAGACGAACGGCAACGATATCCTGTTCACGGCGTCGGACGGTGTGACGAAACTGAACCACGAGATCGAGAGTTACAACAGCTTGACCGGGACGCTGGTCGCGTGGGTGCAGGTGCCGAGCTTGGCGTCGGGAACCGTGATTTACATGTACTACGGTAACCCCGGAGCGACGAACCAGCAGAATGCGTCCGCGGTATGGGACAGCCATTACAAAGCAGTTTGGCACCTGAACAGCGGCAGTCCGTCGTCACCGGATTCCACATCAAACGGGTTTAGCGCCACTTTGGGATCAAGCAATGCTTACGTCGGTGGCCAGATGGCACTAGGTCTGAACAATAACGGCTTCGGCACTGGCGCGGCGGTATCGGTCGGCGCCGGAAGTGGCCTCGACTTTACGTCGACCTCGACACCAACCTGGTCTTTCTGGTTGAAAACCTCCACCACCGCGAACTCTCGATTCCTGGAAGAGCCTCGCGCCGGGGGATGGGGTATCGAGTACGTAACCACCGGGCTGATTCGGCTCATCACTTTCGGCGGCAACTCCGCATCCTGGTCGAACGAAGTGGCCACCGATGGCAACTGGCACTACTTTACGTTCACCTACGATGGTACGAACGCGACCCTGTACAAAGATGGAGCTCTCGTCTCGGCACAAGCATACACGAATAGTTGGACGAGCGCCGCCAGCACGCTCGTGGTCGACGGCGACAACGTCTACCCGACCGTGGGCAGTGCGGACGAAATTCGAGTCTCGAACTCGGTGCGGTCGGCGGCCTGGATCGCGGCAGAGTACAACAATCAAAGTGCACCGGGGTCGTTCTACACCGTGGGCGCGGCGCAAGGCAGCGGAAGCACGGTGACGATCACCTTGGCGACCTCACCAACGGGTCTGTCATTGAGCGTCGGCGGTGCCAATTGCACTGCGCCATGCACGTTCCAGTGGACGCCTGGATCGAACCAGACTATTGCGGTAACGACGAGTCCGCAAGCAGGTGCTACGGGAACGCAGTACGTCTATTCGAGCTGGTCGGACGGCTTGGCGCAGTCGCACTCGATCACGGTTCCGTCGTCGGCCACAACTTACACCGCGAACTTTACGACTCAGTATTACCTTACGACCTTGGCGGGCTCGGGCGGAAGCATCACTCCGGCCAGCGAATGGGTGAACAGCGGCACTGTGGTGCCGGTAACCGCGACGACGAACAGCGGCTACACATTCACCGGGTTCTCTGGCGCCCTTACAGGAACTACAACGCCTCAAAACCTCACGATGAGCGCGGCGGAGTCGGTGACCGCGAACTTCAGTTTCAACACCGGATCGACTCAGGTGACGACCTACACGTACGATGTCTGGAACAATCTGTCTGGCGTCAGCATGACGCGAGGAAGCAGCACGCAGACGCGCACGTTTGTCTACAGCGGCCCCTACCTGCAAAGTGCGACGAATCCTGAAAATGGCACAATCACCTACACCTACAACGCCAACAACAAGATCGCAACCAAGACGGACGCCAAGGGCCAGGTCGTCAAGTACACCTACGACAGCTACGCGCGGCTCACGGAGGTCCAGCGGTATCCTCAAGGTCTATCGAACGCCGAGGACACCTGCCAGCAGGAGCAGTATTTTTACGACACCAATCCGTTCGATTCGAGCTATTCAGGCCAGTACTCAGCCGGTCGACCGACGGCGATCCAGTCTTATGGTGGATCGAGCACCTACAGCAACGGCTCCGGCAATTGCGACACCACTTTCATCGAGATGTACAACTACAGCCAGCCAGGAGGGAAGATCGGCAAACGTCTGCGGCTCACGCGAACCATCGAAATCGGCCACGCTGCCCCTGCCGCGACGAACCTCGATTTCAACTCGACGTATGTGTACGATACTGAGGGAAGGATGACCACCGTGCAGTATCCGGGATCGGGTCCGTCGACTGCCCCCGGTGACCGGACCGAATCTTGGGTTGGGCTTTCGACAGCATGGGACGATTGAACACAATGACAGACCTGGCCGCCAACTCGACCATTGTTTCCGGGGCGACCTATGGTCCTTCGAGCGAGTTGCTGACGATGGCCGGCCAGGTGAATGAGTCCCGCAGCTACAATTCGATGCTCCAGTTGACGGGGCTGACCTCCGGCTCGACGGTGAGCGTGACCTACGGCTATTCGAGTACGCAGAATAACGGGAAAATCACTTCTCAGACGGACGCCATCAGCGGCGAGACGGTTCAGTATACCTACGACGCGCTGAATCGATTGGCGAGCGCCACTGCAACGAACAGTTCCTGGGGCCAGAGCTATCAATACGACGGCTTCGGGAATCTGACGAATCAAAACGTAACGGCGGGGTCCGCGCCGTCGTATTCGGCCAGCTATGACGCGAACAATCACGGTTCGTGCGTGGACGCGAACGGCAATAATACGTGCGCGGTGGACGGTGCCGGACATGGATTCAACTACGATGTGGAGAACCGCGCAAGCGGCCTATCGAATGGGGCTGTTCTTTACAATTATACACCGGGTAATAAACGTGTCTGGCGCGGCCTGTTCACAAGCGGCACGTTGACGACGGACGAAGTGACATTCTGGAGTGTCAACGGCCAGAAGCTTGCCGTGTATCAGTTGACGTACACCAACCTGGCCCAACAAGGGCAGCAAGCGAACTACGTCTGGTATGCGACGCAGACGGGAGCCAATTATTATTTCGGCACCAAGCTGATCAAGAACGCTGGCGGATACGTGGGCACGGATCGCCTGGGATCGATCGGGAAGTTTTATCCATGGGGTCAAGAGAAGCCTTCCGCAACGACCAACGGGACCGAAAAATTCACAGGCTATTTCAGAGATGCGGAGACTACCTTGGACTATGCCGATCAGCGTTATCATGCTCCAGGAACGGGAAGGTTTATGACACCAGATCCGTTGAAGGGGAGTACAAGCTCCGACGGATCCGGGAAGTTGGAACCTTTACGCTTATACGCGGGGCGATCCAGTCAATCGAGTCGATCCAGGTGGCTTGGACGACTGCGATCCCGGAGACCCTCTTCCATGCGAAATAAATGTCGACGTCCCAACGATCGATTTCGACATAAATGTCGAAGCGCAACTTGCCGCCGCGATTGCCGAGGCTACTGCGATCGGCGAAGAAATTAAGTCAGAGCTCACGCCGACGAACTGCGACATTAAGGAGCAGTTCGCTCCGGTGCCAGGAACGCTTCACGCGGGCGTCCATAGCTATCTTGACGTCGAGATAGACGGTGCTTGGAGCGTCCTGGAGGTCACCTTTAGCACACCTAATCCGCTATCGAAAAACGCTCAGATGGAGGCGTTGATTACGCCAGGCCAAGGAGGTGGTCTGACGATAGATCATCCGGGGAAAGATACAACCCTGTTCGATGCACAGATAGATACCAAGCTTACTGCTGAGCAGTTGTGCGCCGATGCACAGTCCATAATGATCGCTGCAGGTTCTTTCCAGACAAATCACGCGCCGGGTTCGCCCGGAGCTGTACAGTACAATCTCTTTGGCAACCATGGCATCCCGAACAGTAACAGTTTCGTGCGGTACCTGCTGACGTTCGCGCCAGATTTAGGGACGGTTCCCCACGCTAAACGCGCGAAGGGTTGGAAAAATCTCGTACTGGGACGATGAAGATGATTACTAGGCTATTGACGTTCTTCGGGCTATTGTGCGTTTCCTCACTTCAGGTTACCGCTTCTGGACAGTCGCTGTTGGCAGAACTAGAAAAACAATCTGCAATGCAGGGTCTGATCATTGCGGGTGTAATGAACCAGGATTTAATTGTTTTTCCATTTTCTAAAAACCCGTTTGTACGGAGATTTTTCGGCTATAGGCTCGGGGCGGCACGAACCTCCCCAGATGGTACGGCTGTGCTAGGATACTCATACTTCGACAACCCAGGCATCCCCGCGCGGAGGATTGCCCTAATCTCCGCCGATGGGCATGTCATCGCGCTGCTGAACCGGGACGTGGTCAATGTCGCGGACATGGCGGTGTCGCCGGACCTTACGACTATAGTTTTCGCGGGCAAAGACCCTGGCAATAGACAGGTGGGGATCTTCCTAGGTAGACTTGGCACGAGTGATATAAATTTGGCCGTGCCCTTGCCCTCTCACGGTGGGGTTCCACAAGAGACATCGGTCAGCTGGCTCTACGATGGCAGCGCCGTCGTGTTCTCGCGGGATAGCGAAGTCTGGACTTATAATCTTGGCTCTGGAAAAACCGCGCTCCTTTTCCGCGGAGGCACTAACCCCAGCTCCTCTCCGGATGGCCAATGGATCGCTTATCGTAACTCGGATGGCTATGCAATGATTGCTTCAAGACGCGGCACAGGGGCGAAACGTGCAAGCCGTGAGCCAATAGACGGGTACGTCCACTGGTCGCCGGACTCCGCGTACTATTTTGTCGATGAGAAGGTATCCGGCTCGCCCCAGCAAAAGTGCCCGTTTGGGAGTTGTTTTGTCGTTTATCGCCTTCGAGACGGGTCCCGTCTGGAATTGCAAGGTACGGACAGGAAGGATTCCTTCTTCGGATGGCTCCGCGGTCCATGGTTGGCTAAATGACTGTATGCGTCAGACCAACCCAGGTCAGGCGCGAGCGGCCTTCCATCGGGCAGGGGTTAGCGGAGCGACTTCGGATACTTTCCGTTGATTCATCCTCGGCAGTACGGCCAGCAGATATTCTTTGACCGGCACGCCCAGCCGGCGGCAGGATTCCACCACCGACAGAATCGCCGCGACCTTGGGTCCGGACTTCGCGCTGCCTACGTGCAGCCAGTTCTTTCTGCCCAGCGCGATCGGACGCATGGAGTTCTCCGCCACATTGTTGGACAACTCGACCTCGGCGTGATCGAAACACCGCCGCAGTTTCACCCACATATTTAAGGTGTAATTCACCGCTTCGCCCAACGCGCTCTTCGGCAGCAGTTGTGAGCGCAATTTCACACACTCGGAATGAATTTCCTCCACCCACGGCCGCGCGTGTTCCAGGCGCAAGGCGGCGCGTTCGTCCATGCCGAGCTTCTGTTGCCGTGCGTGGCGATCCACCAAAAACAACGCGTCCATGCGCGTGACCATCGCGATCGCCGCGCCGTCTTTCGGATTCACCTTCACCGCATCCACGAACTTGCGCCGCGCATGCGCCCAACAGCCCACATGAATCAGGCCAGGTCCGCCCACTTGGTCATAAGCCTGATACCCGTCGGTTTGTAGAATCCCATTCCAACCTTCAAGGAATTTCGCGGGGCCATCGCGGCCGCGGCCCAGTTGAAAATCGAACACCGTCTCGCCGCCCCTCCCATTCGAAAGGCTCCCGTATTGCCATAAATACGCCTGATGATCTGCGCCACGCCCATCGTGCATCTGCACCGGCACGATCGTTTCGTCGGCTTGTATATAGGATGCGCGCAGCAGATCGGCGCGCATGGCTCCGACTACCGGCTCCAGCAACTCGCCCACCCGCATCACCCAGCCATCCAGGGTCGCGCGCGAAATCTCCACGCCCGCTTCGCGCTCCAGCATCGCTTCCTGCCGGTACAGCGGAAGATGATCGCAATATTTCGAAATGACCGTTTCGATCACCACGCGATCGCTGGCCAGCCCTTTGTCCACGATGCGCAGCCCGAGTTCAGCCATCCGCACTTCAGAACATTTTCCGCACGCACGTTTTTCGCGTTTGGTCACGCGCACGCTGACGGCGAGCGCGGCGGACCTGGCGGGCAATCCAGCTACAGCGACCGCGACATGCACTGTGCCACACGACCGGGGAAACTAACAGTCAGTTCAGGGCCCTTTGTATTTGGGTCCACTCAATCGATTTTCGCAGTCGAGGCGCGCCTCGCCTGGTGGACGAACAAAGATCCAGTCGTGGGATTGCTCCTTTCAAAGACCGCGATACCTCCGATCATGTGGTCGGCCAGCCTTGCCGATTGGATACGCGGCTGCCACGTTCCACTACTTCGCGATGAACCTCAGGAGGGATCATCCGGTGTAGATGTAATTGAGGATGCCCAATCCCCCGGATTCCATCGAAATCCACGCCATTCAACACGGCGCGCGTAAACCATTGAAATGGAAGTAGTTGAAAGTAGACGATGGAACCTCATTGATTTTGACGGGTATTAAAAAAGGAAGGCCCTGATGTTCTTCCCCTCAGGCCCCCGCCGACTATCATGATCATCGTTCTGGGTATGTAATCATTCTCCCGCAGGGCTAGGTGGGCGTCGTGCTGCCGACGAAAGTAGTTTGCGGAGAACTTCATTGGAGCGACACTACGGCGTAGCGTTCGGAAATCATGTGTTTTCCGAACGCTAAGTTGTTGCTAGCTAAGCGGTTGTGTTTGTGCCACGGGCCGAGCTACTCGCCGGGAGGGTTTTCCGAACAGGCCCGGCAGGCGTCGATTACGGTCGACATGGGCAGATTCAGCGTTTGTGCGACGCTACGCCAGCTCTTCCCCTCTGATCGCAGCCGGACTACCTCGTCGCGCCTGAAAACGCGCTGTGGGCGCCCGAGGCGCGTTCCCTTGGCCTTTGCGTTGCGGACCCCGGCCCGCACGCGCTCCCGGATGATTTCCCGCTCCATCTCCGCAAACGCGGCGAACAAATGCAGCAGGAACTTGGACATAGGGCTATCCTTGCCGGTGTCTATGCCCTCGTTCGGACTCAGGAAGCGGATGCCCAGCCCGACCAGCTCCTGGATGGACCGGACGCAATGCGCGACGCTGCGGCCCCACCTGTCCAGCTTCCAAACCAGCACCGCGTCGAAGCGCTGCTGCCGGGCGTTGCGCAACAGCTCGTCGAGCTGGGGCCGGCTGGCGGCAGCGCCGCTGAAGCCCGTGTCCACATACTCAGCAAATACCTGATAGCTTTGCCTTTGTGCGTACTGGCGCAGTTCACGTAACTGCATTTCACAGCTCTGGTCGGTGGTGCTGACGCGGGCGTAAATGGCGACGATCATGTCACCATGAGCGCTCCGTTCCAGCCCGAAGTCAACGCCAAAACGGGGCTTTGATTTCCTTTGAAAAAACGTTGAAAAACACCAGATTTGCGTCGTCTGTGCACGCCAAGGTACCCATTTAGGACAAGTTGGGGGCCTAATAGAAGCATCGGCGAACCCGCACTCTCGCTGCAGAATCAAAGCGGATCTCCCGAGATTTCCGCCCGTACCCCCGGCGTAGTCAAAGCGCGCAATCAGCTCACGGATGCGCAATCGTGTCTGCCGCGCGTCGGGTTGCCCTGACGCAGCTCGATCCAGGAACTGGTGCAGGCCTGGAAGACCCTGCGAAATCGGCCGCAGTCACGGTTCCCCAACCGCCCGAATTGTCCGTCCTCAGCGATCGTTCGCCGCCGCGCTCGTCGGCTGCGCAAACTGCAGCCTCAAACTCTGCCGCCCCGTATAGTCGACGGTAGGATCAATTGCCCTCTGGATCACTGGTTTACGTCCTGGCCGCTTCGCACCGGCCTTCGGACTGCGCTTAGCTTTCTCGGGCGGTTTCACCTTGAGCACGGCGCTGATCGTCTGATCGAACGGAGGCGGGATGCGGATTTTGTCGGCCATCGAGAATTTACCTTTCAGTTAGCGAGAGCGCTTGCGCCGGACAAGAAACATCTGGCCACCTTCAATTCCGACGCTTCCGACCACTTCTGGTAGATAAAATTCTTGCTGATTACAGCGGCAGCCATCAAAAACATACGTGTTGGGCTTGCCAGGAACGGGCGTCAGAACGAACGGACGCTGGCAGGTTGGGCATTGCACTTCTTCAAGTTCATTTAGATCGACCATTGATTCCATTCTCCTCAGGCACGTCTAGATTTTACGCCAATTCTTCGCCTCTTGCTCTAAAAAACATTTACATCATCTTTTGTTTCGGGTTATCTTTGATACGATGGAACGCTCCCCCTAGACTCTAGAATGACGCGCAGCGCTCTGCAGCTTCTTCTGAACATCGTGAGTGCGCTCTCTGCCGCCGTCACGATCTTCGTGGCGATCAGGAGTTGGTATCCCCAAGCGTCTCCCGACGCCAAACCCGCCATTCTATTTTTGTGCATCATCAGCGGGGGACTCATTATTGCCCTTATCGCCACACATTCGATCTACGCGAGACGTGCCCGCTATGGCAGAGTCGTGCCAGCGCTGAACGACATACACGCGGAATTGTTCCGGCTCGTTGCGCGCCGCCGCGTTCCCGCCTTGGTACAGATCAGAATGACCTGCCAATATGCCGTCGATCATTTGGCTGGCATCATGAGCGCCACCACCGGAAGGATCTGCGCTGTGTGCATTAAGGTCGTCGTCGCCGAGGAACACGACACACAGGTTTTCAAGACGAGGACGCTTTGTAGGAATCGTACATCTATCGATCGCGAAGGACAAACACGACGAGTGGACCATTGGGTAGATAGGAATACCGACTTCGAAGACTTATTCGCAGAACAACGTCGCTACTTCTTCAGCAATTGGTTGCCATGGATTAAGAATTACAAAAACAGCAGCTTCGGAGCGTATGGAGATCCGCCTGTATTCTTGCCGTTCGTTGGAGGTTTCATTCGCCACCTTCGATGGCCACTGCCCTACCGAAGCACTATTGTTTGTGCAGTACGGCCGCGCCCTTCGGCACCAAGTGACGAGGAGACCGCACAAAATCTTATCGGCTATCTATGCGTGGATTCACGACGAGCAAATACGTTTTCAGAGGACGATGATGTTGAACTGCTTCAAGGAGTGGCGGAATCCCTGTACCCAGTGATCCGCCTGATTAAGGGAGGCCAGCCGCAGCCATAGATCGTATAGCGCTACGATAGAGGAGTGGAGTTAGATGCCCTTCAGCAACAAATCGAAATCGATGGAGCCACGGATCGAATACAAACGACTCGATAAAGATCGTGTGCTTGTCATAGCTCACCGAGCTGATAAAAAACCCTTGAAGACGATCGTAGAAGTGTTCACTCCTGAGGAATTGGAAATGCCTCAGAACGCCCCGACGACACAGGGCAAGTAGCCGTCTACTTTTTTGGTTCCTTCAGCATCAGGCGCTTGCCTTCCGTGCCCTTGATCGCGATGTTCGCACGCTCAGCATCCGACATCTTGCGCGTGCCATATCGAAAAGTTGCTCGCGACGTGCTTTTTCGCCCGCGCGTGACGCTGCTTTCGTCGGTCATCAGGTTTGCTTCCGGCGAGACGTGCTCTCTCAGGATCGGGTCGATATTGTTCAGCGTGACGTGCTCGACCGGAAACGCCCGGACGCAGCCCTCGCGCTCTAGAAATGCGAGCACCGGCTGTTTCTTGCTCTTGTATGATGTCGCGATGCCCTTGCGCTCTTCGCCGCCGATGTAGGTTTCATCCGCTTCAACCACGCCCGTCAACAATCCGGCTAGTGGTTCCTGGCTCAACGTGTAGCGGGTGCGGTGCATCATGAACCACGCGGACTTGTACGATACGACATTCAGATCGGGCTGATCCGATACTCCGGCAGTCGAACGATCGTCACTTCCTCTCGAGGCTGGTTCCACCGCAGTAGTACTTGTGTCATAGCGTCAACCTGATCATCGTGGGCGCCGTTGGGGAACGCCACGCATTCTTCGATGAAGTCATTTACCCATGGCGCATAGTCCGGGTGCGGCAGGTAGATGTTTCCGGCTTCAACCAGCGGACTAATCGCTTGTGCCCGGGACACCTTGCCGCCGCCGGGGTTCACGGGCAGGATGCCCGGAATCTCGTGAGACAGCATCTGGATGACGGCCGAGCCGTTTGCCTTGTCCTCGACCAGGATTGCCATGGTCCCCTGCCACTTTGCCTTCATCGCGCGGACCGCCTTTACCGTTGCGGGGCAATCCATCCGGCCGCGAACCTGATCGCCCAGGAAAAACCACGCACCCAGTCGCCCCCACACTTGGCCCACAACGTAGTCCGATGTCGCAAGATCCTTAAACGAACAATCCCAGGACTGAAGTTGCTCGTCCATTTGCCGAGGCACTTCAATCGCTGGGATTGACACCGTCGTACCATCCGGCAGCCGCACGATGACAGGCGGCAAGTTCATGCCACGCGGCTGGAAGTATCTGAACCAGTGCCGCTTGAAAATACCGCCGCCAGCGGGAGAAGGTCTCTGCTGAAGCTGACCCGCCGCAGCGTAGCTACCGAGATTGATCTTCGTTTCGGCGATTTCCTTCGGACCGTACCGTTCAGGCCACAGGAGTTCGCCGGGTTCGGTACGTGGATCGGAGAACCCGATCACCGTCACTCTGCCGGGTCCTTCGTACTCGGCAGGAAGACAGAGGTGCTCCCAGTTGCCCTTCTCCAACAGGTGCCCGCTCAGGTCCCTTTGATGGCAACGCTGCATCACGATGATCATTGCGCTGGTCTTGGGATCGTTGACGCGCGTCGACATCGCCACGTCCCACCAGTTGATGGCGGCTTCGCGCATGGCATCGGACTCGACTTCATCAACTTTGTGGGGGTCGTCACAGACAATGCGGTCGCCTCCTTCGCCCGTGACCGAGCCACCGACCGAGGTCGATAGCCGATAGCCCGAGCGATTGTTATCGAATCGCATCTTCGCGTTTTGGTCCCCGGTGAGCGAGAAGACATGGCCCCAGCGAGCCCGATACCACGGTGATTCGATCAGCCGCCGGCACTTCACCGAATCCCGCATGCTCAAATGCGCTCCGTAACTGCTACAAAGCCAGCGTCGCTCTGGGTGCAGGATCCACTCCCAGGCCGGCCAGAAGACCGAGACGAGCAGGCTTTTCATGTGACGCGGAGGGCACGTTGATCAGCAAGTTGCGGATCTGGCCGCGCGTGACCGCTTCGAGATGGTCGATGATGGCGTCGATGTGCCAGTCCGGGACGAACGGCGTCGATGGCTCGACGACGTGCCAAGCCTGGCGGACGAACTCGCGCAGACTCCGCGCCGCCAGTCTCGCGCTCAATCTTTACGAGGGCGTTGCGGTTTTGCTAAGTAGGGTTGCAAGTTGCTTGAGTTCTTCATCGGTAAGTCCTCCCAATTCCGGCGCCGGCCCGATTGCGATCGGCCCGCCGTCGGGGCCGCTGAGTTCGTTCGAGAAGTAATCCTTGTAGCCCAGAAGATTCTTGGCCAGGAAGATGCTCGCTGCGGGATTTCCCTTGGCCGCAAGCGCCCACAAGTTGCGCCGAAGCGAAACTCGGCCTTTCGCCTTGCCGCGGGCCATCGCTTCGGCGAACGACGGCTGTTTCTTGCGCCGCTCGATGGTACTCACGCTGACGCCAAGAAATGCTGCAATCTCCTCTTCGGTGCATTGGATGCCCGCGAGCTTCTCCACCTGCTCCAGATCGATGTGTACCGGCTTGCGGCCCGCCCCGGACCGTTTTCCGCCCGCCATCCTAAGGCTCCTTTCTTAAATCGAACATTTCACTTGGCTTTTGCTTGGAACAGAGCGATGAATGGTGTCGCTATGGCAACCTTTACCATCGACTCTGACAACAACATCACGGCGCACGCCGGGCTTCCCGCCGGCGCCGACGAATCTGCATCGTTCACTAACCAAAAGGAACTCGCCAAACTTACCTCGGAATGGCCCATGTCCCGGCTGATCGACACCTGGAACGGCTTTGCGGGAGCCGCTCCGTTCAACAATCTGAAGCCGGTCAAGAAATTCACCGACCGGAAGGCGGCAGTCTCTCGGATCTGGAAGGCGATCGAGCGTCTGGCCGCCGACGTCGCGAAACCTGGCGGGTACGTCGCGCCCGCCAAGGGAAAGGCGAAGAAGTCCCCGCCGAAGAGCAAGCGGCGCGACACGACGCGCCCGGGCGCCAAGCGCGGCGCTACCGTCGCGAGGGACGGCAGCAAGAAGGCCGAAGTCATCGACCTGATGCGCCGGCCCGCGGGGGCTACGCTGGCCGAAATCATGGAAATGACTTCCTGGCAGGCTCACACCGTGCGCGGATTCGTGAGCGGAACACTGATTAAGAAGCTCGGTCTTCGCGTCGAGTCTTTCCGCAATGAGGAAAAGGAGCGCGCCTACAAAATACGTTCGTAGCTTGAGCATCACACTCCTCCTCCTCTTTCGCCGCCGGGCCGACCTGGCGGCGTTTTTCGTCCTGCAAAATCCTGAGTTCTGCGCTCCAGTCCGACAGCGCCAAGCACAAGCCCTCTAAATCGGCGTGTCCCGACAGAATGAGCGCCTCGATTTCCGCGATCTCGCGGATGCAGCGGGCGATTCATGCGCTGATCCCCAGGCGTTCGGCTTTGACCTGCTCGAAAGTGCGGCCGTCGCCGTCGAGCGTCGCTTCCTTGCCACTGAGTTGCTCCCAGCGCTTCACAATCACATCGCAAAACTTCTCATCGAGCTCAAGCCCGAAGCAGATGCGCTGCGTCAGCTCGGCCGCCGCGAGTGTCGTGCCGCTGCCGAGGAAAGGATCGTACACTAACTCACCCCGGCGCAGGTGATTAAGAATCGGGCGCCGCATCAACTCGACCGGCTTCTGCGTTGGGTGATCGAACTTGTCCTCGTCCGAGCCGCCCATAATGAATTTCGGCGAAGCTGAGGTCCAAACAGTCGAGTTTTCGCCAGCCTTCCCGTACCACGGCGCATTCTTTTTCCGCACGAACCAGCAGGCTCATGCCCGAACCAATACGGCGTTCTCGTAAGAACGGCTCGACCCTTATTCCAGATGATTTGCTGATGATGAAGGAACCCAATCCGCAGCAGCCCGTCCAGAACCTCGCGAGTGAACTTGGACGCATGCCACACATACGCCACCTCGAGGCTTGACACGAGCGCGAAAGCCTCGGACCAATCGGCCCGCGTGTCGCCGGAGATTGTGGTCTCAGTGTGACCCTCGGTGCGGCGCTTCATGTACGATGGCTCCGCAGGGCCGTGCTTGTTGATTCCGGCTCGGTCCCTCCATTCAGAATCCAGTTCGATCCCGTATGGTGGATCCGTCACCATCAGTCGCGGCTTGCGTTCGCCGAGGAGCCGCGCGACAGCTTCGACCGACGTTGCATCGCCACACAGGACGCGATGTTTGCCACACAGCCACAGGTCGCCAGGATGGGTGGTCGCGATGTCCGGTAACGCCGGTGCCTCGTCTGCTCTGGTTTCGTCGGGATCGCCAAGCAATTCGTCGAGTTCGTGTGGCTCAAAACCGATTACGTCCAAGTTGAAGTCGAAGGATTGCAGTTCCTCAAGCTCAAGCCGCAGTAGATCCTCGTCCCAGCCAGCGTTCAGCGCAAGCCGATTGTCTGCAAGAACGAGCGCCTTTCGCTGCGCGAGCGTCAGCCCATCCAGGACGATCACCGGGACTTCTTCCATCCCGAGCTTCTGTGCGGCGAGCAGTCTCGCGTGGCCGGCGATCACAACGTCGTCCGGACCTATCAGAATCGGATTGGTCCAGCCAAACTCCTTGATCGACGCCGCGATCTGGGCGATTTGCTGTTCGCTGTGCGTCCTGGCGTTCCGAGGAAACCGTATCAGGTCCGCAATCTTTCGGAGCACGATCTTCAGGTGAGCGAGATTTTTCATTTCGGTTGCCGAAACCGCGTCAGAACGAGAAACGCGGTTGAGCTTTGTCCAACTTAAGCAACTCTCGGCTTCAGTCGTCAACAGAAAATAGCTGGCGGCCTAGTAAATAGAGGGCAATCGTCCGGTTTCTTTCGCTTACTTCGCTTTTTTCGCGGTTCTCCAACCCATGAGTCCGGCATGGACCGCACCCACACTGTGCACAGTGAAAGATTTCAGCGCTTTATTTGGAGAAAGCGAACTAGCGTGGCGAGAGCCGGAAGGGCTGTATGAGACACTATCGGCGAGCCGGTTATTGGAACCAAATGGAACCAAATGGAAGTTTCGGCTGCCTGTAAGTGTTTGAAAACGTGGTGGCCAGGGACGGAATCGAACCGCCGACGCCAGCCTTTTCAGGGCTGCGCTCTACCAACTGAGCTACCTGGCCGGAATCTCGCTGGATCTTTATTTTACCATCCCCCTGCTATTGCTTGATGTCCGCGCCCGTCTCTCCATATATTGCTTTGGTCTTCACCTTTTCCTGCTCGCGTTCCAGATAAGGGATTCCCGACTTCATCCATTCCGGCGCCGGCGCTCCCTTCAAAAAATGGTCGAAGTATTGCTGCATCCGCACCGTGTAGTCCTTCTGCGTCGGACGCTTCCTCAAGCCGTGAGCTTCGCCATTATAGTTCCACAAGTAAACTTCCTTGCCGAGCCGCCGCAGCGATAGAAACAGTTCCAGCCCCTGATACCACGGCACCGCGTCGTCGCCGTCGTTTTCCAGGATCAGCAGCGGCGTGGTTACCCGATCCACCATGAAAATGGGCGAGTTCTCTATGAACCTCAGCGGGTATTCCCAGATGCTCCCGCCGATGCGGCTCTGGGTCTTCTCATATTGGAATTGCCTGGGCAGCCCGCTTCCCCAGCGGATCCCGTCGTAAGCGCTGACCATATTTGCCACCGGCGCGCCTGCTTCCGCCGCGCGGAAAACATTGGTCTGGGTCAGCATGTACGCGGTCTGATACCCGCCCCAACTGTGACCTTGAATGCCGATCGCATCCCGATTCACGAATCCCTTTTCCACCACTGCTTGAATCGCCGGGAGCACGCATTTCAACGCGCTTTGGCCCGGATGGCCCGTCGTGTAAACGATGTCGGGCGTCAAAACCAGATATCCGTTGCTCACGTAATACGCGAGATTGATCGACGTGCCCGGCGCCGGACGCACGAAGTTATGTAAGTTCTGCGTCAGCCGCTCATACAGGTAGACCATCATTGGATATTTCTTCGACGGATCGAAATTCTCCGGTTTGTACAGCGCAGCTTCCAGCTCTACGCCGTCCGCGTTCCGATAGTGAATCAATTCGCCCGATCCCCACAGCATCTGTGCCTGTTGAGGATTTGCGTCCGTCACTTTCTTCAGCGAATCAAACGTCGCGTCCGTCAGATAGATGTCGGGCTGATCGCGAAACGTGGTCGCCGTCATCATCACGACGTCGGCGTCCTTTGCCTTCCCCAGCGCGCGATAGTTCTTCGGACCCATCACCAGCCGCTGCGGCTGTCCGTTATTGGCCAGCGAATAAAAACCAGAATCGCGCGTCTCTAAATTTTCGGCGCGCAACAGCAAGGGCTTTGAGAGATCGATGCCACGCTCTTCTTCCTCATCGCCTGTGTCCAGCCGGACCACCCGGAACTGCAATTCTGCCGCGCGACCGCTCGTCAACTTGCGCGCCGCTGCCCCCTCTGGCGACACGGCCCACACATCGTAGCGATCGTAGACCAGCGCCCATTTTCCATCCTTGGTCCATCCCGCGGTGCCGTAAGCTGGCGGCTCATCCGGCGTATCGTGATCCTCGTTGAAAAACGCCGGCCCCAGCTTCGCTGTCAGACTCGTCAGCTTGCCATCCGGCACCTCTACCGACCACCACTGCTTATCCTTGAACGCCAGCGCATGTTTTCCATCCGGCGATAGCTGGACCCCGCCGCCTCGTCCACCGCCACCGCCGCCGCCGCGAAACTGTTTCAGAGCCAGTGTGCGCGCTCCCGTGGCGGTGTCCACCATATAAACGTCGCTGTAATTGCCGTCGTAATCCACCATGTGGCGATACGCGCGATCGTCCGTGCCGATCGCGACGCGTCCATCGTCGCTCGGGGTCAAGCCGGGCATGGTCGGATCCGAAAGCTGGATGAATTTCTTATCGGCGACGTTCAGCACTGCGCGATACGATCGGATGCGATCCTGCGCCGCGCGAACTTTTTGCATGGGCTGAATGAAGTCGTCCTTCCAGCTCCACAAATCCGCGAGAACCTTTTCGTCCGAGGCCGCAGCGGCCGGCGTGTCCGCTTCCAGAGCGGCGATCTCTTCCACCGGCGCGCAGCTCACAAATAGGCGCGACCCGTCACGCGAGAAATTCATCGGTCCTCGATCCAGAATCGCGAATCCGTTCCGAAACCCGGGCGTCGCGTTCGACACTACTTCAATCGCAGCGCCACTGCGGTTCCACAAGTACGCTTTCAACTTGGCTGGCTTGCTTGCAACGTCGTCGCGATCGCTCAAGAACGCTAGTTGGTGCTGCGGAAAGTCCCAAGTGATCTTCGTGTACCGACCCTTCCCCGCCAGCAGCGCAGCGGCGGCGGAATCGTTCCCCGGCGTCGCCGAATAAACTCCGTTCGACTCCTCCTTCTTCGATCCCACCGCGTACACCAGCGCCTTGGCATCCTTGCTGATCGAATATTCGAGGACTTCTTCGAATGCACGCTCTTTGCCGGACCTCAGGTCGCGCAAAATCAAATCCGATCCGAAATCTTTGCGCCCACGCCGAGCCCCACCGCCCGGCGCATTTCCAGAGCCACCTCGCCGCTGATCCTCATAAAGCCCAGGATCCTGCGCAGGACCTTCCGTCGTTGCAGCGCGTTCTCCAGCCTTGGGGCCTTTCAGATACGCCACGAAGCTGTCGCCGAGTTCCGGAACCTGAAAGCTGGCCACGTCGGCCACGCGAGTCGCCGAAAGGCTCGCGAGATTCACCACGATCATGCCATCCCGCGGCATCTCGTCCGCGCGTTTATGCTCTTTCTTGGCTTTGTCGGTTTCCGCTTTCGGAGGAAATGCGCTCGCCACCACGAAGGCGCTATCGTGCGTGAACACAATCCGGATGCTGCGCGCCGCCGGTGGACCGGCCTCGGGCTCCTCTGTGTTCGCATTGTCGGGAGCGGTCGGCACTGCGCCCGCGTTCTCGTGCAGTTCCTTGCCTGTAGTCAGATTGCGCACCACCAGTTCTCCGTCGCCTTCTTCCGGGAACAAAGCGTATGCCAGAAACTTGCCGTCGCGCGATAGCACCTGGCTTTGGATGCTCTTCCATCCGTCGTAATCGCGATGGTTCAGGGGCCGTTTTGCTTGCGCCAGCGCAATAAGCGTGAACGCAAAAAACACCAATACAGTACGGAGTCGCAGCATGTAGGGAATTATAGATCACGCTGGCCGAAAACGCGATGGGCCGCGCGCCGCCACAAACCCACCAGGACAATTCCGATCAAAATCAGCCCGGTCGACAATCCCATCCACAATCCCGGCGCCCCCAGCCCGTAATGGAAGCACAACAGCGCGCCCAGCGGCAGCCCGATCACCCAATATCCGACGAAGTGACACACCATCGGAGTGTGCGTGTCCCCCGATCCGCGCAGCGCGCCCGTCGCGACCACTTGAAACCCGTCAAACAGCTGAAAAAACGCCGCCACGCGCAGAAGAATCACTCCTGCCGCAATGATGCCGGCATCCGGCGTGAACAACCGCGCGATGAAATGGGGGACCAGCAAGAGCATCAGCGCCGACGCAGACATCACGCTTCCGCCCAAGCCCAACGCGGTCCAACCCGCGCGAGCCGCCCCATCCGGATCGTCTCGACCAATCGCCTGTCCCACGCGGACCGCCGCTGCCGAGCTGATTCCCAACGGCATCATGAACGTCATGCTGACCGTTGTCAGCGCGATCTGATGTCCTGCCAGTGCCGTCGCGTTAAGTTTCCCGATCAGCACGGTCACGGTGGTGAACACCATCATCTCGAAGCCCATCTGTCCGGCGGCGGGAATCCCGATCCGCAGCAGGCCACGGATTCGCGCGAAATCAGGCTTCCAGGCCGCATGCCACAATCCCCGATCGTGCCGGAAGATCACCGCTCCCAGTACCACGGCCATGTAAAACCGCGAGATGCATGTCGCCCAACCCGAGCCTTCCGCTCCCATCTTCGGGGCCCCCAGGTTCCCGAATACCAGGACCCAATTCGCGAACAGATTAATCAGATTCGCGCTCACCAGCGTGATCATCACTGGACGCACCACGCTTACGCTTTGTAAATATCGGCGGAATCCGAAATACAAAAGCAGCGGCGGGACGCTCCAGTTCAGTGCGTGCATATAAGGTCCAGTCACACGCAGAACATCGGGATTGATTCCAAACGATCCCAGCAGCGGGATCACAGCGTAGATCACCAGCATCACCGGCGCCATCAGCAGTACCGCCAGCCACATGCCATTGATCAGCGACCTCCGGCAGTCCTCCAGATCACCGCCGCCGAACGCTTGCGAAACGAACGTATCGAGACCGAGCAGCAAACCGCCCGCGAAAATCCCGACCGTGTAGAAAATCGTGGTGCCCAGACTAATGCGCCGATCGCTTCCGCGCTAACCCGGCCCACTACCATCGTGTCGACCACGCCCATCAGCATCCAGCCGACCTCGGCCAGCACCAGCGGCGCGGCCAGACGCACCATGGCCCGAATTTCCGCGCGATCGGTTTGAATCGTGGCCGTCGTCACCTAACCAGGGTAACCCGCGCAGAACGCGATCTTGGCGCTTGAGGCCAAACGAATGTTGCCGGTGGTAACATCGCGGGATGACCCGGCTTCTTTTCTTCCTCTCGCTCACGTGCGCTGCCTGGGGACAAATCGTCATCCACGCCGCGCGGATGATCGACGTGGAGAGCGGTAAGGTCCTGCGGCCAGGCGAAGTGTTAGTGCAAGGCGATCGCATTGTAGAAGTCGGCTCGGCAGTCGCGCATCCGGCAGGCGCGCAGATTATCGACCTGGGCGATCGAACTCTTCTCCCAGGCTTGATCGACGCGCACGTCCACCTGTTCCTGCATCCCGGAGCGGAGGATCTGCAGACGGTTCAGGAGTCGGTTCCACAGCGGACGATTCAGGCGACGCTCGCGGCGCGCGACGACCTGATGGCCGGTTTCACGGCGGAGCGCGATATGGGAACCGAAGGCGCGGGCTCGGCCGACACCGCCGTCCGCAATGCCATCGATGAAGGGAAAATTCCCGGGCCGCGGCTGCGTATCAGCGGGAACGCGGTGGATATTCTGGGCGGGCATGAGGATGCGATCGGGTATAACCCGGCACAGCGTGTCCTGCCGAACGCAACATGGGCCAACACCACGGCCGAGCTGGTGGCGGTGATCCGGCAGCAGTTCAAAGAGGGCGCGGACTTCATCAAGATTTACGAAACCGGGCGCGACGAGCTCCGCGACGGGAAATTCTTCACCGTTTATCAGTACACGGAGGATCAGTTGACGGCCGCGGTGCTGGAAGCCGCGCGAGTCGGGAAGCGCGTAGCCGTGCATGCCACGGGTGAGCCGGGGACGTTGTTCGCCGCACGCGCGGGCGTGGTTTCCATCGACCATGCCAATCAACTGAGCGATGAAACCATGCGGCTGATGCGGACTAAAGGGATTTTCGCGGTCCCGACGTTCACGATCTTCGAATATTTCGCGGATCACGCCGGCAACGCCCGCGCAGGGCGCCATTGAACGGAAATTATTCGATCTCCACACGCAGGAATTTCGCAAGCAGATTGCAGCTGGAGTGCCCGTTCGCCATGGGATCCGATGTGGGGCCGTTTCCGCACGGCACGCAGGCTCGCGAGTTTGTGCTGATGGTGAAATACGGCCTTACGCCGCTTGGCCGCATTGCAGGCGGGGACCATTCATGGCGCGAAGGTGCTCGGATGGGAGGGGCAGATCGGGGCGCTGAAGCCGGGATATTTCGCCGATGTGATCGCGGTTGCGGGCGATCCGCTCGAAGACATCGGCGCGGTGGAAAAAGTGACGTTTGTGATGAAGAACGGAGTCGTTTACCGGCGGTGATCAGATCTTCGCGAGCAAAGTTCGCTTGATCTTGCGGATAACGGGCTCATTGCGGCGGTAGAACGTCCACTGCTTGATCCGTTTGCCGCGAATCAGGCCGGCGGCCGAAAGAATTTTCAGATGTTCGCTCGCAGTAGGCTGGGTGACGCGGAGTTTCCGGGCAATCAGCAGGCCGCAAACCCCGTCCTTTACCAGATCGCCGTCCACTTGCGGGCGAAAATGCCTGCGCGGATCGCGCAGCCAATCGAGGATCATCAGCCTGCGGCGATTGGCGAGCGCTCTCAAAGCGACATCGACATCCATATAGACGATTAGCCAACTTCCTAAGTACAATATAATTCATGCGCCCTGTCAACCGCGAGCACATCGCCGCGACTATGCCTCTGTATCCGGCCTCATATCCGCCGAACTCCCGTGATCGAAATCGACAGCGCGGACCTGGGGCTCCCGTCGATTCGGCTGATCCTGAAGCTGGAGCTATTGCAGCACGCCGGGTCGTTTAAAACGCGGGGCGCATTTGCGAATTTGTTGACCCGTGAGATTCCGGAAGCAGGGGTGGTCGCGGCTTCGGGCGGGAACCACGGCGCGGCAGTAGCGTTTGCGGCGAAAAAACTCGGTAAGAGGGCCACGATCTTCGTGCCAACCGTCGCGTCGCCGGCGAAAATGGATTGCATCAAACGCTATGGGGCGAATCTGATTGTGGCGGGGATCGCTACGCGGAATCGCTGGCGGCGAGTGAACAATGGGCCGCGGAGTCGGGAGCCGTGCAGATTCACGCTTATGACCGGCCCGAAACGATGCTGGGTCAGGGAACGGTTGGAATGGAGTTCGAGGAGCAATTTCCCGAGCTCGATTCGCTGCTGGTGGCCGTTGGCGGCGGAGGATTAATCGGGGGAATCGCCGCGTGGTATGCGGTCGCGTGAAGGTGATCGCAGTGGAACCGGAAGCGGCGCCGACGCTCGACTACGCTTTGCGCGCGGGCCGGCCGGTGGACGCGCCAGCAGGAGGAATCGCCGCGGATTCGCTGGCTCCGAAGCGCGTCGGCGAACTGATGTTTCCGATCGCCCAGGCGTACGTATCGAGCGTCGCACTGGTTCCGGATGAAGCGATCCAGCAGGCTCAGCGCGTGTTATGGGACGTATTGAGAATCGCGGCCGAACCAGGCGGAGCGGCTGCGCTCGCCGCGCTGCTGACGAGCCGCTATCGACCCGAACCCGGCGAACGAGTCGGCGTCCTGATTTGCGGAGGCAACACTACGGCGGTCGATTTCAACTGATAGACTTGCTCCTCAGGAGCAATCTATGCGCGCTTTCTTGCTGACGGTTCTGATGGCTGCGACCATGGCCGGTGCGGATCGGCCCGACCGGCTCGCCGCGAAGAACGTTTTCGACCTCGCCTCGGTTTCCGATCCTCGAATTTCGCCCGACGGAAAGCGGATTGTTTACGTCCGTCATTTCGCGGACATCATGACGGACGATCGCTACACCAACTTGTGGATGATCAATTTCGATGGCTCGAATAACCGGCCGCTGACCACCGGCAACTTCAACGACACCGCGCCACAGTGGTCGCCCATGGGGGATCGCATTCTTTACATTTCCAATCGCGGCGGGCACGAGCAGATCTGGGTGCGCTGGATGGATTCGGGGCAGACCGCGCGCGTGACGAACGTTGGTGAAGAGCCGGGCGGCGCAAGCTGGTCTCCGGATGGATCGCAAATCGCGTTTACGATGCTGGTGCCGGACAAGCCGCGCCAGATCGGCGATATTCCTTCGCCGCCGCCGGCGCCAAATGGTCGCCGCCGGGAAAGATTATCGACAAGCTGGTGTACCGTTTCAATGGGCCCGGATATTTGAAACCGGGAAATCGCCATCTGTTTGTGGTTCCAGCCGAGGGAGGTGCGGCGCGGCAGGTGTCGACCGGCAATTTCACGCACGGGACGGCGGGGAATCCAGGCGGAAATGTGGTGTGGACTCCGGATGGAAAATCGCTGTTATTTGCTGCCAATCGCGTGGCCGATGCCGAGTATGAGCCGCGCGAATCGGACATTTATGAATTCTCAGCCGCGGACGGAACCGCGAAGCAGTTGACGCACCGCAAGGGGCCGGACCATTCACCCGCGATTTCGCCCGACGGACGACAGATCGCATACGTCGGCTTCGACGAAAAGTATCAGGGCTACCAGGTGACCAAGCTGTACGTGATGAATCGCGACGGCAGCGGAGTGCACGCCCTTTCCGGCGCGCTGGATCGCGACGTTGCGAATCCGGAATGGGCGGCGAACGGCAGCGGCGTGTTTTTCGCGTATGACGATCAGGGGAACACCAAACTCGGTGAGTACTCGCGAGACGGCGTTTTGAAGAAGCTGACAGGGAATATCGGCGGAGGAGGGTCGGCTTACTCGGGGAACGTCGCGTTCAGCATGGCGCGCAACGATAACTTCGCGGCGACGTATACGCGTCCGGACGCGCCTTCTGAAATCGCGGTCGCGACGGTGAGCGATCCGGCGCTCAGGCCGATCACCGCACGTGAATGCGGGGCTGCTGGCGCAGAAGAAGCTTGGGACAGTGGAAGGGATCCGGTTCAAATCTTCGAAGGACAATCGCGAGGTGGAGGGTTGGATCGTCAAGCCGCCGGATTTCAATCCAGCGCGCAAGTATCCGATGATTTTGGAGATTCACGGCGGACCGTTCGCGAATTACGGCGACCGGTTCGACATCGAGAAGCAGGTATGGGCAGCGCAGGATTACGTGGTGTTTTACATCAATCCTCGCGGGTCCACCAGTTACGGCGAGGAATTCGGCAACCTGATTCATCACAGCTATCCTGGCGACGATTTCTACGATCTGAATTCGGGTGTGGACGCGGTGGTCGCGAAGGGGTATGTCGATTCGAACAACCTGTTCGTCACCGGCGGCAGCGGCGGCGGGGTGCTGACGTGCTGGACCATCGGCCACACCACGCGGTTTCGCGCCGCGGCCGCGTTGTATCCGGTGATCAACTGGTACAGCTTCGTATTGACCACCGACATCATGGAACTGGTCGGAAAAGTGTGGTTCCCGGGAATGCCGTGGGATAACGCGGAGCAGTATGAAAAACGATCTCTGTTATCAGTCGCCGGAAAGGTGAAGACGCCGACGATGGTGATGACGGGCGAAGAAGATTACCGCACGCCGATTTCCGAAGCCGAGCAGTATTATCAGGCGCTGAAGATGGAAAAGATCGAAGCGGTGATGATTCGGGTGCCGGGCGAGCCGCACGGAATCCAGCGCAAACCGAGCCATCACATGGAAAAGATGTTGTACGTCCTGGGATGGTTCGATCAGCATAAGAGCTAGGAGGAAACCATGCGCCGGAGAGCAATGATTCAGTCCATCATCACGGCGATTCCGCTGCGCGGCGTGCGGGTGTGGGCGCAAAGGGCATCGTTTCCGGGAGAACGCGAGGCGGCGCTTAAGGAGCTTGCCGCCGCGGTTCTACCCGCGTCTCTGGGTCGAGAGAAGACGGACGCGGTCGCGGTACAGTTCATACGCTGGGTTCGCGAGTATCGCGCCGGAGCGGAAATGCAGCCGGGATACGGATTCACAAGGGTGCGGTACAAGGGCGCATCGCCGGCGCCGCGGTATCTGGAACAACTGGATCAGCTCGCGTCCGGAGCGCTGGCGGAGCGCGATCTTACGGCGCGAAGGAATGCGATCGCGGCTGCGTTGCGTGCGGCCAACGTAAAGGATCTATCTTCGATTCCTGATGGCAATTACGTCGTTTCCGACCTAATGAGTTTCTATTTCTCTAGTCCCGAGGCGAACGATCTCGCCTACAACGCCGCGATCGGGAAGGATCAGTGCCGAACACTGAAAGATTCTGAAGCCGAGCCCGCGCCGCTCAAAGGAGGTTCCGGTGCCGCGCTTTGAATCAGACATTTGCATCATTGGCGGAGGGATCTCCGCGGCGCTGCTGGCACAGAAGCTGTCGGAACTGAAACCGGGCCTCGACATCATCGTGGTGGAAGCGGGCAAGCGGCTATTCGACCTTGAGAATCGGATGAACTACCGGCGGCGATCGATTCTTTACGGCGAAAATCCGTGGCCGGGAGATTTCATCGAAGATCAAGGCGGCGAGGGAATCATTACGCGGACCATGGCGGTGGGCGGGTCCGCGATGCACTGGCAGGGTCATGCGAATCGCCTTTCGGAAGAAGATCTGCGTTTGCGGTCGATGTACGGGCTCGCGGTCGATTGGCCGCTGAGTTGGGCGGAACTGGAAAAATATAGCTGCGAAGCCGAACGTCGCATCGGTGTCTCAGGCGAGCCGAGCCCGCACGCGGAGGATCGGCGCACGGAACCGTATCCGATGCCACCGATGCCGCTGACTTACAACCTGGCGCAGATCCGAAGTTGGGCCGAACGCGCGGAAATTCCGTTTTACGGCTGTCCGCAGGCAAAGAATACGACGCCTTATGACGGACGCGTCCAGTGCCAGCGCTGCAATACGTGTACGATTTGCCCGACGGGAGCACGTTATTCGCCCGATTTCACGTTCCAGCGGCTGCTCGCGGAGAAGAAGATCAAGCTTCACGATCAGACACTGATCCGCCGGTTGATTCCGCACGATACGACGAGCAACATCGTAGCCGCGACCGGTATGCATGGCGACGAAGCGGTGGAGTATCGCGCGCGGCAATTCGTGGTGGCGTCGGGATACGCGTGGACGCCGCACCTGCTATTGCTTTCGCAGAGTTCGCGATTCCCCAACGGGATCGCGAACAGCAGCGGCCTGGTGGGCCGCTACATGACCGGGCATCTGTTTATCACCGCGCAGATCGAGCTCAACACGAAGCTGTATCCGGGCATGAATGAGCCGTTTCCGCTAATCTCGCGCCAGTTCTTCCGTTGTGCGAAGGACAAACCGTTCGTACGGCACGATATTCAGATTTTCGAGAGCAACGCGGGCCGGCGTCCGCGCCTGCAATCGGAAAAAGGCGAGATTCTATTCGGCGACGATCTATTGAATGACTGGCGCGCGAAGACGGCGCGCGGCGTCGCGCGGGTGCGGATGTATTATGACACGCAACCGTCGCGCGAAAGCAGTCTGACGCTCGACCCTGAGACGCGGAATCGCCACGGAGATCCGATGCCGAAGATCGTGCATCGGCTGGATGAAGCGGCCGAGGCCCGGCAAGCCGCGACGCATCAGCACATTCAAAATATCTACGAACGGATCGCGAAGGCCAACGATACCAAGATTCTAAACGTGCAGGCGAGCAACTATCAGGATCATCCCGCGGGCGGCTGCCGCATGGGCGACGATCCTCGAGAGAGCGTGTGCGACAGCTTCGGCCGCACGCACGATCATCCAAATTTGTTTTTGGCCGGCGCACCGACGCTTCCGACCGGAGGCTGCACCAACGCGACCATCACGTTCGCGGCGCTGACGCTCCGCGGCGCAGAGCAGATCGCGCGAACACTTTAAGGGTTGCCACTGCCAGTTGCGGTTTCACGGCGCGACGGCTCCGTTTCCGACGCGGGAAAATTGGGGCGCAGACGCTCGATGCGCCAGGTCACTTTGCCGGCTTGCTCGCGTTCCGTGCGATTGATGCGCAGTTTGCCCTTCGCCATATACTCAAGATGGACGCGATCGAACGCGAGCCCAGCCGAGGCCATCAGCTTCATGTAATCGCCGTGCGCGGTTTCGTCGGGAGCCTCCGTGTAGCCCGAATCCCAGGTCACGTCGGGTGAAATTCCGCCGACGCCCCCGCTGCCGGGTGCGGCTCGCTCCGCCGCGCGCCGCCTCGTCCACCGCCCGCGCCTTTAACGCCATGTAGATTCGAATGCCGTTGACGATGGGCTGTTGCATGTTGTCCGGCTGCCAGCGCTGGCCGAAACGTTCGTAGCGTGAGTTCATTCGCGATTCGAGATCCAGCAGACCGGGAACGCCGCGCTCGGCTTCGACGATGCGATCGCGCAACTCATAGGTGACTTTTTCGCTGTAAGGATGCGCGTCGTCGCGAAGATACGCAAGGCTGGTAAACCAGCCGCGCGGAATCCACCAGGTGCGGCCGTTGTTGGCTCCCTGGCGATTGGTGACCCAGCCGGAATATTCGGAGAATGGCTGTACCCATTCGTGCGACGGATAGCCGTGCGGATTCAGGAACGCATCCGGCAGCCAGGCTTCGAGCAACTGGCGGCGCGAGCGAGATTCGGGATAAACGGGATCGAGATCAGTCTGGCCCGTGGACACATCGGCCGCAAGCGCGCCGTGATAGCCCGGATGCAGCATGTTATTCGGAGTGATTTCGGCGAGCTGCACCGAGAGCTCCGCTCCGTCGGTGTTTGTGATGGGATGCAGCATCACGTTGACCTGTTTGAGCATGGCTCGCGTTTGCGGCGTCGTTCAAGAGCTGATCGCCGAGCTTCAGGATGTGGCTGGTGCTCGAAACCTCGTTAGCGTGCTGGCGGCCGGAATAGACGATGGACGCTTTGAGCGTGGTTTCCTTCGCCGGCGAGCGCAGCTCGGATGGCGTCGGCAGCGTGACGTCGGCGGCCCACAGATTCTCGCCAAGATAGCTGCGGCCCATCCAATACGCGTTGACTCCGGGATGCTTGGCGAACTCGGCCAGGATCGACGCGTTTTCGTCGGGACTGATCGGCTCATCCCACTGTACGAGCTGCGAACGATGCAGACGGTTCGCAAAATCCGCGATCATCGGACGCGCGTGCGCCGGGGCGGGAATTTTCAGGCTTGCATGCTCGCGCGGAGCGGGAGATTCGACCGGCATGGTCAGAGGGCGCGGCAACTCGAACTCGAACGCCATCTGTTTCAAGTGTGGCCATGCGAGCTCGTCTTCGTATAGGCCGGCGGCGTGCATCGTTCGATCCATTGGAGCTGGCCGCGCGCTTGCTCGGCCGAGAAGATCCCACGTTCCACCTGATCCTTGCCTTCAAGCTTCATCCAGTCGTCGTGCCGGTCGTCCTTGAAATCGGCGGAGAGCATCCAGCCCAGCGCTTCAGGACCGCTTTGGCGAAACCGCGCTTCCACAAGCCGCGGGCTGCATGGCGCCGGTGAGTACCCAGAGGTCGCGTTTGTGCTCACGCCGCTTACCCTGCGCGTCGGTCCAGGCAAGCTCCACCATTGGATTTCCGGCGGGTTTGGCGTAGAACTCGATGTGCACATGGCCGTCCTTGCCTTCATCGGATGCATGGACGATGGGAATAATCCGGCCCGACGTAAGTGATCGCACGGCCGGCTTCGAGATCGCCCAAGATGTTCACGAAATTCTCTGTGGAGTAAAACGTGTCTTCCTGAAGCGCTTCGAGGGAGGAGATTCGCTCCTTGTCGATGCCCAGCTCGTAGTTCGGCTCGCTCAGATGGATGTCGATCTTGAGCGTGTCGAACGGAGGCGCGAATTCGGGACGCAGCTCGCCGTGATGGACCGCACATCACGATGCGAAATACCTTCGGCAAAGTGTCTTTGTGGTAGTGTTCCCAGAACTCTTCGATGTCGGTGGGGATGCGCTGATCCAGCACTACCGTCGAACCCGATTCCATGCGCACCCATCCGGTATCCACCTGAACGCTTCTCATACTCCGGCATCACGCCGTTGTAAGGCTCGCTCGACCGTGGTGACCGTGAACTCGCGCGACAGAATCTCTTTCCCGCGGCATCATAGGCGTGGACTCGATACGTCGGCAATTTCGGCGCCGAATCGAACTCCTCGAGCTGGATCTTTTCTAGCGGAATGGCAAGTTCTTTCGACAGCATTTCATCCACGGGGTAAAGTTCTTGCACCCAGCGCGCGGCGAGAACATGACGCGCATTCCGGTCGGATCCTCGTTGCGCTTGAACTCGATCTTCATCGACGCGACGTGCTTGCCCTTGAGCTGCGGTGCGATTTCGTCCATCAGCCAGCTCAGACCGGGTTTGTAAGCGCACAGCACTTCCACATGGCTCGACTTGGGAGCATCGTTTCGATCTGCCGCTGAACTTCTGCCGCATTTCGGAGCCTTCGCTGACACGGGCGACCATCTTACCGGTTCGCCGGACTTGAGTTTCGGCAGCGATTCCTTCACGGCATTGATGAGCCGCGTTCCCTCCCACGGAATCACGATATCTTCCTGAAATGCAGGCGTGCCTGGATGAAACATGTATCCGGGCTCGCGATAATGCAGTGCGGGAAGTTTTTCGCAGCATTGCGTGCCGGCGTGTAGGCTGCCGATGTCAACCTTGACTTCAGATACGTTGAGGCGCTTCTTAAGCTCGCCTCGAACCAAGTCTTTCAAGCCTGGATCGGCGACGTCGACCTAGACCTTCGCTTCGACGTTGCGGGCGCCGTTTGATCTCTTCCGCCCATTTATCCAGTCGATACAGGCCCGCTGCCTGACCGGCGGAGGAGCGAAGCGAAAAGAAACGATGCAGATCGTAACGGATTTCTTCGAGCGAAAGATACTGTTTACCCGGCTCCCAGAGGTTCGGAAAATGACCGGCGAGCAGACCGAGGCGGTCGATTGCACCCGCTTCATCGCCGCGGACCAGAACCGCGGGCTGGCGTCCGAAAGCCCGATCTACAATGCGCAGTTCGCCTTCGCCGGCGGAAAGCGGCGCGTCGGGCAGAGCCGGCGCTTCCACATGCAGTTTTTCCACAGCCTCTTTACCGACGTTGGAGCCTTCAGAAACCACCGACTTGGTGCGGACATCGCGAACCGTGGCAACGTTGGCTGGCGTCGCCAGCGGCAGAGTGATCCCCGTCGTTTCCAGGCCCATGCGAGCCGCGAGATTTGCCATCGCGATTCCGGAACGCCCCGCCGGGACGTAGAGTTGGCCGTCGAGATTTGACGGGATGGGCATGCGCGGTGTGCCGCGGAACAGGCCACGCATGGTATAGAGGGTCGCGAGGTCGAGACGGGCGGAACCAGTTCCTTCACCGTCGGCGGCAGGCGCTGCGTCCGCGGCAGGCGCAGCATCGGCCGCTTGAGGCGCAGCCGGGATGGCTGGAGGCGGCTTCGAGCTGATGGCAGAAACGGTGGTTCCATTCGCGGCGACGATAAGTTCGTGAACCGTTGTGAGCTTCGTCAGCGCGGCGTCAAGCGTCGCGGCGGTTACTGCATTGCGTGAGGTGAGGAAGATTCGATTGACGCCCGCTTTACCCTTGAGGAAAGTGATCCCGGCGATTTGAGCTGTGGGGTCGACGGCCGGCGCGATCGTCGAGAGCGTTTGACCGGGAACGCGCCAGATGTAAGGCGCGCGCGCGGCGAAGGCTTCCGCGGCCGCCAGCATACCTGCATCATCATGACCGACGATGAGGAGATTTGAATCGAGCGCGAATACGCCGCCCTCTTCAGGCTGCAGTTCATTGACGTGTTCCGTGCGACCACCGATGTAAATACGCGGACCATCGGAGCGATCTTCGTCGGCGCCGATCACTACGGGCGGAGTAAATCCGGTGGTTGCGAATCCCAAGCGGGCGGCAACGTCGGCGGCTGCTGCATTCTCCGCGGCGGTCGGATTCGCGGGCACCACCATTTTTCCGGCGATGAAATCGACGATGCCGTCGCCGTTCGTGTCGCTCAGCATCCAGCCAGCAGAGAACGGATCGGCCAGGTGACTCGCGCCGGGCGCGGACTGATACGCGGACATCATCGCGAACGCCAACAGGAACAGAGCGAAGAAGCGCCTTGATCTCATATGGAATACCGCCAGGATTCTACACTATCTAAGGGAGACTGATCACGCAAGGTCATCTGGCGGAATTCCTGGATCGAGCCGCGAACCTGGACGCGGAGTTCATCGTTTATGACGATGGCTATCGCGGGCGCACGTATCGCTACCGGCAAGTAGCCCAGATGGCGCAGGCGCTTCGCGTGCGGTTTCGGGCGCGACGGGAATTGGCAAGGGCGATGCGGCGGCGATCTGGTCGGAGAACCGTCCAGGATGGGTTGCCGCGCTGTGGGCGTGCCTGCTCGATGGGGTCATCGTGGTCCCTGTGGATGCGCAATCGTCGGCGGCTTTGTTTCAACGCATCGCGGAAAAAGCGCAGGCGCGAGTGATTCTGATCGGCGATCGAGTTGCCATACCGGCGATGGCGGCGCCCGTGTGGCGTATCGTCGACATCGAGCAGGGCTCGGAGTCGTCGCATATCGCGCCCGCTGACCTGGCGATGGATGACGTGGCCGAGATCGTGTTCACATCGGGCACGACGGCCGAGCCCAAAGGCGTCGTGATCACGCATCGCAATCTGCTGGCGAACCTGGAGCCCGTGGCTCAAGAAATCGCCAAGTACCGGAAATACGCGGGTCCGTTTCAGCCGCTTGCGCATTCTGAATCTGCTTCCCCTGAGCCATCTGTTCGGACAATCGCTGGCGCTGTTGATTCCGCCGCTGATTCCGGTGTCGGTGGTGTTCATTACGGGAACCAGCGCGCAGGAGATCGCCAGGCAAATCCAGTCGAGGCGCATTTCGGCGTTGGTGGCGGTGCCGAAGATTCTCGAAGTGTTGCGTGAGGCTGCTTCCCGATACTTTCCTGAAGTCGACGATGCAACCCGAGCGCGCGGGCCATGGCCGATGCGATGGTGGCGGTTTCGTCGGGTGCACCGGCGGTTCGGCTGGAAGTTCTGGTGTTTCATTTCCGGCGGCGCGCCGCTTTCATCCAGCCTGGAGCAGTTCTGGTCGCGCATGGGATACCTGGTAGTGCAGGGTTACGGGCTGACGGAAACGGCGCCAATCGTGACGTTGAGCCATCCGTTTCACGTGCGCGGCGGAACGGTGGGGAAGCCTCTCGCCGGCGTGGAAGTGCGCATCGCGGACGATGGCGAAGTGCTGGTGCGCGGCGAGAACGTGACTCAGCGGATATTTCGAATCGCCCGCGCGAAACCGAAGCCGGCGTTTGAGGACGGATGGTTTCACACCGGCGACATCGGCGAACTCGACAGCGAAGGCCATCTGATAATCCGCGGGCGAAAGAAAGAAATGATCGTGACGCCGGAGGGATTGAAGGTCTTTCCGGAGGACGTGGAAAAAGTGCTCAACACGCATCCCCGGCGTGCGCGAGTCGGCGGTGATCGGCAAGGAGCGCGTGCAGGCGGTCCTGGTTCTCGAGCCAGGCGCGAATGCGGATGAAATCGTCCGCCAGGCGAATCAGAATCTGGAGGATCATCAGAAGATCCGTCAGGTCTCCATCTGGACCGGCGACGAGCTTGCCGCGCACCATGACGACGCGCAAGCTGCGACACGCTGAGATCGCGCGGGCGGTGGAAACGGGCGTGGTCGCGCCAAAAGCGCGAGACGAAATGACTGCGCTGTTGCAGAAATATGCGCCCGGCCGGACGATTACGCCCGAAACGACGCTCGATGAACTGGGGCTTAGCTCGCTCGACCGCGTGCAGTTGATGATTGAGCTGGAGCAGAAACTCGGCGCGGATATCGACGAGCGAGCCTTTTCGCGGTCCACACGGTTGCCGACCTGGCCCGTCCCGCGCCAGCCGCCGCCGAGCCGATTCGGTTCCCGGAGTACAACCGGCGGCCTGATCGCAAGATCGGTGCGTCGGGTCGCGCTGCCTTGTTTCCTGCTCCCGCTGGCTCGAATCTTCGCGCACATTCATGTTCGCGGACGGGAGAACCTCGAGTCGCCTGCGCGGACCCGTTATTTTCGCGTCGAATCATCAGAGTCACCTGGACGTGCCGGTGATCCTGGCCAGCCTTCCCGCACGTTACCGCTATCGGCTGGCCACGGCGATGGCGAAGGAATTTTTCGACGCGCACTTTTTCCCGCAGCGACATTCGTTCTCCGAACGATTCGTGAACACCTTGCTGTATCGCCTGTCGACATTCGTTTTCAACGCGTTTCCAATTCCGCAGCGGGAGATCGGAGCCGGGCAGACCATTCGCTATATGGGCGAGCTGGTCGAAGAAGGATGGTCGATTCTGATTTTTCCCGAAGGCGACCGCAGCTGCTATGGGCGAATTGCATCCGTTTCAGCCCGGCGTCGGAATGATCGCCTCGCACCTGAAGGCGCCCGTGGTTCCGATCCGAATTTACGGCTTGGAGAAGGTGTTGAACCGCAATGCGAAATGGCCACACCCGGGACGAGTCGAAGTTCGGATCGGCGCCGCGATCGAACTGCGAGGGGAATCCTACGCTGATCTTGCGCGCGAAGTCGAAGAGGCCGTGAAAAGACTTTGAAAAGAGATTGCGTCAGCCGCCCGCGCGGGCGGATCTGGTCCGAAATTCGTGCTGCATGATTTCGAGCGCGGCGCGGCCCTCTGCAAATCGCACGACGCGCCCGCGCGCCACCAGCTTTAAGGCGCACTTGTTGTCGAGCTGCGCCGGCCAGTTGATGGAGAGCTCGACGCGACGGCCGGGCGGAAGAATCTGGTCGGTGGTGAACAGAACACCGGAGCTCGACATATTCACTGTCTTGCCGGACGACTCCAATTGGGCATCCTTCTTATTAAGGATGCGATAACGGACGTCCTGTTCGATGTCCATGCGGTCCGTGCCGCGGCGGTCGGAAGGGTTATTGCGGTCGCTCATTTCAATTACGAGCATGCCAATCCGTGGCTGACGCGGCAATAGGATGGCGGGCTCAAATTCAGTTGGTACTTCGGTACGGCTTACGCCGGTACGTCGGCAGACCACGTCGGCGAGACCTCCGGCGCAGCGCGGATACAATGAAAACTTGCCTGTTCGCTTCGGATCGCTTAATTCGCGGTCTGGCGCTGACCCTGACCATTGTCGCCGCAACCACTGTCCTCTGCTCACGCGTGATCTCAGTGAACGCCATTACGGCTGGATTCGCCTATCTTCTGGATGTTCTCGCGATCGCCACTGCGTGGGGATTGATCGAGGCGGTGCTGGCGTCGGTGGCTGCGATGCTGTGCTTTAACTACTTCTTTCTGCCGCCGATCGGGCAATTTACCATCGCCGATCCCCAGAACTGGGTAGCCTTGTTCGCGTTTCTGGCCACGGCGCTCATCGCCAGCCAGGTTTCGGATCGGGAGAAACGGCAGGCCGCGGAAGCGAAGTCTCGGCAGCGCGAGACGGAACAGCTTTACGCGTTGAGCCGATTCATCTTGCTGACCGAGCCCATCGCAGCCGGCCGGTGGGCAGGCCGCGCGCCATATTGCGGAAGTATTCGAGTGCCGCAGAGTGGTTCTGTACGATGCGACAGTCCCGTGAGTTTTTTCGAGGCGGACCTGAGGATTTGCGGGAGCACTTGCCGGACGTCGAGAGCAAGCTGAAACAAGTTGCAATCAGCGGGTCTAGCCTGGTGGACGCGGAGGCGCAGGAGTTGGTCGCTCCGATTATGCTGGGCGGCCATTCCATCGGCGGGCTGGCGTTGAAAGGCCTTTCGCTTTCCGACGGCGCGCTTGCAGGCGTTGCTGAACCTAGTGGCGATCGCGCTCGAACGGGTTCGCAACGAGGAAACCGCCAGCCGCGCGGAAGCGGCGCGCCAAAGCGAAGAATTCAAGTCCACGCTGCTAGACGCGATCGCGCACGAATTCAAGACTCCGCTGACATCGATCAAAGCGGGATCCACTTCGATTCTGTCGGACCGCGGGATTTCCGCGCAGACGCGCGAACTTGCGACCATCGTCGATGAAGAGACCGACCGCCTGAGCCTGCTGGTGACCGAAGCCGTGAGGATGGCGCAGATCGACGCGGGCAAGATCCGTCTGGAACGGGAATCGCTGGACGTGGGCGAGCTCTTACGGCGCGTGATTGCACATTTCGAATCGCGGGCCGAGGGGAGAGAGTTGAAACTGGTGGTGAATCCAGCGACTGCCTCACGTGTTCGCCGACCGGGATCTGATCGCGTTGGCGCTCAGGCAGTTGATCGACAACGCGCTGAAATACTCGCCTCCCGGAACGCCCATCGATGTCACTACTGGATTGGAGGATGGTTTCGTTGCCATCCGCGTCACCGATCGCGGCCCCGGAATTCCGGAGCGTGAACGCGAGCGGATCTTCGACAAGTTTTATCGCCGCCAGCCGACCAAGAGCTACGTGCCCGGATCGGGACTTGGCCTATTCATTGCGCGGGAGATCGCACGCGCGCACGGCGGCGAGATCCGGATTGAAGGCGAGCCCGGCGCCGGATCGACGTTTTGCGTGATTCTTCCAGTCGAGGAGTGTCGAAATGAGCACGGGCCGAATCCTGGTGGTGGACGACGAACCGCAGATCCGCCGCGTCCTGCGCGCCACGCTGACCGCGCAAGGGTATGAAGTGACCGACGCACGCAACGGCGAGGACGCGCTGGCGGCGCTGCGCAACAGCCGCTTCGATCTGGTTCTTCTCGACATGAACATGCCCGGGATGGGAGGAGTCGAAACCTGCCGCCAGATTCGCGAAGGGTCCGAGGTCGCCGTCATCATGTTGACCGTGCATGACACGGAACAGGACAAAGTCGCGGCGCTGGACGCCGGCGCGGACGACTACGTCACCAAGCCGTTCGGCATGCAGGAGTTGCTGGCCCGCATCCGGGCTGCGATGCGCCGTGTTCCCGCTTCGGTCGGAGGAGGCGGCGAGACGATCCGCCTGGATAATGTCGAAATCAATCTCGCCACTCGGCGCGTGATTTCCGAAGGGAAAGAGGTCCGGCTGACTCCGAAGGAGTTCGATCTTCTGCAGTACTTCGTGGCGAATCCGAATCTGCCGATTCCGCATGCCCGGCTGCTCCAGGCCGTATGGGGCCCCGATTACGGCGATCAAGTGGAGTATCTTCGCGTGTTCGTGAATCAGCTCCGCAAGAAGATCGAGCGAGACCCGTCGCATCCGCGGTTCCTGCTCACCGAGCCGTGGGTCGGGTATCGATTCCAGCTGCCGGGCTGACCGCATTCCTTTTGACTCGTATACCCCATGGGGTATATCCTTTAGGAATGTAATCGAATCTGAAGGCAACTGACATGTCGCCGAAACTTTCGTCAAAGACCATGAAGAGCCGATGATGATCAGACCGCGAAACCGCGCCATTTTGGCCGGGGCTCTCCTCTTGGTTTTCGTTGCTCCCCTCCAGTTAACCGCTCAACAAGCCGACGCGACTCCTCCAGCGGATGCGACCGCCTTTCGAAAACTGGAATCTGTTCTATCAAGCCACTTCGATCGGCGACTATCATGGGACGTTTCACGCGCCTTACACGGGTCCGCTCAGTTTGCAGAATTATCCGGAGCGCGACGTCTCCCTTACCACCACGCTGTTTTTCGGCGCGCGCCTGGAAAAGAACACGCGGATCTATTTCGATCCTGAAATCGCGGGTGGAAAAGGATTCAGCAACGTCGACGGGATTGCGAATCCACCCAATGGCGAAATCCCGCGCGTGGCCAGCGCGGAACCGAAGCCGTACATTGCGCGCCTTTATATTGAACACGACTTCGGATTCGGCTCGGAAACCGAGCATGTGGAGAGCGACATGAATCAACTGGCAGGCAACCGGCCTGTCACCCGCTATTCGATCTATGCCGGCCGGTTTACCGTCACGGATTTTTTCGATGATAACAGTTACTCGCACGATCCGCGTGAACAATTCCTGGCCTGGGGCGTGATGTACAACGGCGCGTGGGACTATCCGGCCGATACGCGCGGCTACACGTGGGGAATCGTGCAGGAATTTCATACCAGGAACTGGAGTCTTAAATACGGCATCGCGGCGGAACCGAAGGTCGCAAACGGCTCCCAATTCGACCGGCGGCTGTTCCGCGATCACGGCCAGTCTTACCAGGCCGAACGGCGATACTCGATTCGGAAGCGCGATGGCGCGATTCGACTGCTCGCTTATGCGAATCGGGCGCAAGCCGGAACCTACGCGGAGGCCCTCAAACTCGCGGACCAAACCGGAACCACGCCGGACGTGGTTGCGACGCGTCGTGTGGGCACGCTGAAGTACGGAACCGGAATCAGCGCGGATCAGGCGATCACGGACGATCTCGGCGTTTTTACCAGGCTCGGCTGGAACGACGGCAAGACCGAGAGCTTCGCCTTCACCGCCATCGATCGTCTGGCTGAAGGCGGAGTCTCGTTCAAGGGGACGCGCTGGAAACGGAAGCTGGACGTGGTGGCAACTTCTTTCACGGCCAGCGGACTTTCTGGGGTGCACGCGTCGTATCTGGCGCATGGCGGACTGGATTTTCTGATCGGCGACGGCAGGCTGAACTACGCACCGGAATATTTGTGGGAGAGCTACTACAGTGCGCATCTGACGCGCGGCTTTACCGCTGCGATCGATGCTCAGCACGTGGTGAACCCGGCCTATAACCAGGATCGCGGCCCGGTGTGGATCTACAGCCTGCGTCTGCATATCGAATTCGGGTTGAAGCCTCTTCAGGCAAAGTGACCAGCCCTCGCGATATTATAGGAAAGAACCTGCCGCGTGCTGGGACGTCGTCTAATGGTAAGACTGCAGACTCTGGATCTGCGTATCGGGGTTCGAGTCCCTGCGTCCCAGCCAATTCAATGTACGCTCTTCAGGAACAATTCGGGCCGATAGACATTTACTTATTCGACCAGCTCCTGCGGGGACGCATCACGCCAGGAATGCGGATTCTTGACGCAGGCTGTGGGGGCGGACGCAACCTGGTTTATCTGCTGCGCGCCGGCTACGACGTGTACGGCGTCGACATCGACCCGCTGGCCGTTCAGTGCGCGCGTCAGCTTCAATCCGATCTCGCGCCGGACCGTTTCCGCATCGAGCCGATAGAGCGAATGTCGTTTCCTGATGCATTCGCCGACGTGGTGTTGAGCAGCGCCGTGCTCCACTTCGCACGCGATGACGAGCAGTTCAACGCGATGCTCGACGGCACGTGGCGCGTGTTAAAACCGGGAGGCCTGCTGTTCTGCCGGCTAGCGTCTTCGATCGGACTGGAAGCTCAAATCCGGCAAATCTCCGGGCGCCGCTTCCATTTACCCGACGGGTCGGAGCGCTACCTGGTGGACGAACAACTTCTGTGCGGCTTGACCGAGTCGCTCGGCGGCCGGATGCTGGACCCGTTGAAGACGACAATCGTTCAGAGCCAGCGCTCCATGACGACCTGGATCGTCAGGAAAAACGGCGGGCCAGCTTCGCCGCGCTGATAGCCTGGCCCACGTGCCGTTGCGTGTGCTCGGCGATATGCGTCAACAATCCGATGACCGTCGTCGGCAATCGTTGACGCCCGACTTCCCGTGACTCAGCGAGCGTCGTGGGATGGAGCGCGCGCACTACACTTTCCGCGTGTTGAAAACTGCGCTCCAGTTCAGCAAGAAGTTCTGCTCGCGACACGCCGGGCTCTTTCTCGGCCTTCAGGGCGTGAAGCTGCTGCTCGGAAAGCTGGTGCCCTTTCAGATACGTGATCAGCCGGTCCGTGCTGCCGGCGATGTGCCGCATGTGAAATCCAACCGAGCCGAAACCGTACGGTGTCGACCAAATTTGATGGACTGTAAGTCCTTCGGTGTGAGACGCGAGATCCTCTCGCGCCTGGCGAAACGAATAGAGGATGGGCGCAAGAAGAGGATCGACCTCTGCCAGGGGACCGCGAAGCCAGGGTTCGGGAAGTGTGGTCATGATTGCCCGGGCAGAGTCGATTCTCCCCCCGGGCCGCGTTCTTATTTGACGGAAATTTGCGTCGTATTGGACGCCTTCCCGCCGATGGTCAGTACCAAATTGCGATCTCCCGAGGCTACTTTGGGGACCACGACGTCCGCCTGATAAAAACCACCCACCGTGGTCGGCACCAGTCCGACGTAATCCAGTGTCGCCGTTACCCCGGCCAGCGTTGCGCTGTAGCTCTCTGATACGGGATATTGCTGGGACGGCGTCTGACCGCCCGAAGTGAGCGCGTTTCCGCCCTGTACCGGCCCGCCGCCCGTGAAATACACGACGACGACATCGCCCACGTTCGCCGGGGTCGAGTCGGAGTTCAACGAGTAGTTATCGTTGAAATTCTGAGCGACTGCGTGGTTGTTCTCGCCGTAAACCAGAACGCCAGGCTGAGCCGTCGCCGGGATGTTAATCGCCACGGCGTTGCTGACCGCAGTTCCATTCTTCACGACCAGAGTAGCCACGCCCGGCTGAATATCCAGGGGCATTTGTGCGTTGATCAGACCCTCTGCTCCCAGGGCCTTGTTGTCGACGGAATAAAGCGGCACCGCTTCGCCGTTCACCGTAACGCTTCCACCTGCCAGCGTGCTCGGCAACGGAAACTTCGTCGCCTGCGCCGCTCCTGTGGTTAGCCCGAAACCATAGATGCTGAACAGGCTACCGGCGGGAACCGTCAGCGAGGCGCCGGCCGCCAACTCCACCGCGAGTCCCGGATTCGTGAAAGTGGAATGTCCATTTCCCGTAAACGAGCTAGTGGAATTAGCCAGGAGGAGCTGGAAATTCGCGCCGTCTGTGGAGGTGACCGTGAACAAGAAATTGTAGGTAGCGCCGGCGGAATCGGTAACGGTCGCGTTCCCCGTGCAGTTCGACGCTAGGGTATACTTCCCCGTGGCCGAGTCGGGCGTGGCGTTGCCGCCGGTCGATACCGTCCAGTTGCCTGTGATCGCTCCCGCGCCATCGAATTGCAGCAAGCCCGAAATGGTGTTGACTCCCGTAATCGCGCCCGAGTTCAGCGAATAACCGTTGCCGGTGAACGCGTACGAACCGGATAGCGTCGCCGTCACGCATGCCGCCGGCGCTGTGCCGCCACTACCCGTAAAGGCGTAAGTGGCATCTTGCCCGGTTAGGGTGAAGTTCTTTCCAGAGTTATACGGGATCAGCGTATAGGTCGCGGTATCGCCGGTGGTGATGTTCAGGGTGCCGAGACAGGTCGCTGGAAGAGTATACGTCCCCGACATCGGCTGCACGGTGCCTCCGGTCTGGTTGGTATTGGTCGTCAGGCTGAATGTGACACCACTGACGCCATCAAACGTCGCTGTACCAACGCTCAGCGCAACTTTGGACAGCGCTGCGGTCGAAGAAAGATTGCGACCGGACAGCATCAACGAATGGGGTCCTGTCAACGTCGCGGCGGTGCAGGTTACCGGCGTCGTAGTCGTTTGGGCCGTCGCCAGGAAGGGGATCGTCAACAGGCCGAGACTGAAAGCGATTTTCATAATGGCCTCCCGCTGGCACTGAACATGATCAGTGGGCTCACACCGCTGTTGATGAACGCGCCGGCCGTCGATGTGATCGTGAACACCAGTGCGTAGGAATTGCCGGACGTATCTTTCACTGTTGCGGTTGCGGTGCAGCCGGAGGCCACGCTATATGTTCCGGAAATTGTGCTGGTCGTCGAGGTGCCGCTGGCGGCCACCAACCAGGTTCCGAGAACAGCGCTGGTCCCATCGAATGTGAGCAGCCCCGAGATGTCGTTCACTCCCGAAATCGCGCCCGATGTCAGCGCGTCTCCGTTTCCGTTGAATGCGTACGTCCCGGTGAGCGTGCCGGCGGTGCAGGTTGCAGGCACGGTGTTTCCGCTGCCCAGCAGAGAGTAGGTTCCATCCTGGCCGGTGATGAAATAGGCCGTGGCCGCGGTACCCGTCGGGTTGTTGTAAACGCCCAGAGTGTAAGTCGCCGTGTCGCCGGACGTGATGCTCACGGTGCCGATGCAGTTGGATTGAATGCTGTAGGTGCCGGATTGCGTCTGCGCTAAACCCGACGTTTTGTTTGTATTATTGGTCAGGTTGAACGTCACCTTGCTCAAGCCGTCGAACGTCGCCGTTCCGATCCCTTGCAGCAGGCTGGTGAAGATCACGCTGGAACTCAGGTCGCGTCCGCTCAAGGTTAACGAATAGGTTCCGTTCAGAGTCGACGACGAGCACGTCCCCCCGCCGATTTGCGGCTGCGCCAGAATTGGCAAGGCAGCTAGAAACGGCAGAACTAAGCACCTCGCGGTACTGTAGTAGATTTTCATTCGTATTGACTTCCTCCAAGTGTTCTCATTTAAACACACACGATCACATCTATAAGAACCAGTTCCGGCGCTATTAGTTGCGGCGTCGCGGTATCCTCTCAAAAGAAGGACTCACGAATGACTGTCTCTCATTTGCCGGCGGCTGAGCCGCTGGAACGCATTCAATGCCAGTGGTGCCAGGCGATGAACCCAAAAACGGCGCTTTCGTGCAGCGCCTGCGGAGCTCCTTTGGACATCCGCAATCTGGTGAGCGAATCGGGTTGGCGCGAGGCGCCGCGGATCCGCGACATGACCGAGATCCACTTCAGCTCCAGCACCTGCCAGGTTGAAGGCGAGATCGTTCCGGTGGCCGAGATCAACCTGGGAGCCGGCGACTCCATTTTCTTCGAGCATCACGTGATGTTGTGGAAGGATGAGCACGTCCCGTTGACGCTGATGCAGTTATCCGGAGGGCTTAAGCGAGCTTTCGCCGGAATGCCGTTCCTGATCAGCGTGGCCACGGGTCCGGGCCGCATCGCTTTTTCGCGCGATGCCACGGGAGAACTGGTAGTGCTTCCGCTTGCATCCGGGCATGGAGCTGGACGTCCGGGAGCACGCGTTCCTCTTGTCCTCTCATCAGATCAGCTATTCGTTCGTGCGCGTGAAAGGGCCTGACCAACATTTTGTTCGGCGGCCAGGGCATGTACATGGATCGTTTCATCACCACCAGCACTCCCGGATTGCTGATCCTGCACGGCTACGGAAACGTGTTTGAGCGCCGTCTGGGCGCGGGCGAAAGCATTATGGTGGAACCGGGAGCTTTCCTCTATAAAGACTCGTCGGTGAACATGGACGTCGAGTTCCAGAAGCTCGGCGCCGGGTTTTTCGGAGGCTCGACCATGAGCATGGCGAAGCTGACAGGTCCCGGCCGCGTGGGAATTCAATCCATGTACGTGCATCACAAGACCGAATAGAGGCGCTTATGTTTTGTACCAATTGCGGCAATCAAGTTTCCGAGGGCGCCAATTTTTGCGTCGGCTGTGGGAGCCCGGTGAAGCACGCCACACCTGCCATGCCTGTCAATCCACCGGCGCAACCGCTAGTCACACCGTCTATTGCTCCCGTAATTTCGGCGGTTCTTCAAGCCGTATTCGATCCCGATTCTCAGCCTTTCACGCCAACCTTCGGCCAACCGTACGTTCAGCCGCCACTGCCCGCGCCGTCGCCGAATTTCAAACCGCCGCCAGCTCCGGTTGAGGATGCGCCTTCCGGCGGGACCTCTTCGAAATGTTCCTGGTGCGGAGCGGCCTTCGACGGAGACCCGCAAAGTTGCCCCAAATGTGGCGCGATACTTCATGCCCACAATGTCGTCACCCGATCGGGCTGGGGCCAGCTTCCGGGCCGGAAGGATATGGCGAAACTGCAATTTGGCAACTCAGTCTGCCAGATTGAAGGCGCATATGTCCCCGTCGCAGACATGAAACTTGCCCCTGAAGACAGCGTCTACTTCGCGCATCACGTGTTGTTGTGGAAGGACCCGCAAATTCAAATCACCACTATGTCTCTGAAGGGCGGGTGGAAGCGCCTTTTTGCCGGCATGCCGCTGATCATGACGCAAGCCCAAGGTCCGGGGCATATCGCGTTTTCAAAAGACGATCCCGGCGAGTTGATCGCCCTTCCGCTGCAACCGGGCGAATCCGTGGATGTGCGCGAGCATTTGTTCCTGGCCGCGAATACCCAGGTCGCGTATGACTGGTTCAATCCCAACGTGTGGTTCAGCACCCGGTCCGGCGACGATACCGAGACCCATTATCCGATCGGGATGTTCATGGATCGGTTCTCTGCCGGCGACACTCCCGGATTATTGCTCCTGCACGCGGGAGGAAACGTCTTCGTCCGCGAACTGGGTCCGGGTCAGACCATTCTGATCAAACCGTCAGCCCTGATCTTCAAGGACCCGCTGGTGCAGATGCACTTGCACTTCGAGCGTCCCAGTTCGATGTTCAGCGGCTGGGGAAATTGGGGCAATCGATATCTATGGCTGCGCCTGTTCGGACCGGGACGCGTGGCGGTCCAATCCGTGTTTGAGCCGATCGAGGGCGAAGCCCGAAATATTTCGAACTTCTCCTACGCGACGGAACAGCGCTGGTAGGTGGCCTCAGGCTGGCGTCGGCGCGACCTCTTCAGTCGCGACGGGAGTCTTCTTCTTGTTCTTCCGCCCCAGCCAATCCTGCATGCGAGCCATGTAGGTGTAAAACACCGGCGTCAGATACAGCGTAACCAGTTGCGAGAACATCAGTCCGCCCACCACCACCAGCCCCAGGGACTGCCGCGCCTCGCCGCCTGCGCCGCATCCGACCGCAATGGGAACCGCGCCCAGCAGCGCGGCCATGGTGGTCATCATGATGGGACGGAAGCGGATCAGGCAGCCCTGGTAGATGGCCTTTTCGGGAGGCATTCCCTGGTTGCGCTCCGCGTCCAGCGCGAAGTCGATCTGCATGATTGCGTTCTTCTTCACGATGCCGATCAGCATGATGAGGCCGACGAACGCGTAAATGTTCAGATCCATGTGGAAGATGTACAGCGTGATCAACGCGCCGAATCCGGCCGAAGGCAGACCGGAAAGAATCGTGATCGGGTGGATGTAGCTTTCATACAGAATTCCCAGCACGATGTACACGACGATGATCGCGATAATCAGCAGACACCCACAGGTTGCCCAGCGAGCTTTCAAACGCCTTGGCCGCGCCCTGGAAGCTGGTGCTGATGGTGTTCGGCAAGGTCGCGACCGGCAAGCGCGCGAATCTTGTCGGTCACCTGCCCTAGCGCGACGCCCGGCATCAAGTCGAACGAAATCGTGACCGCGGTAAGCTGGCCGTTGTGGTTGATCGCCTGCGGCCCGACATCGGTCTTCATAGTCGCCAGCGTGTCGAGCGGCACCAGAGTTCCCGTCGTTCCCTTGAAATACAGCAGCGAGAGCGCGTTCGGATCCTGTTGGAATTGCGGTTTCAGTTCGAGCAGCACTTCGTATTCGTTGACCGCCGCGTAAATGGTGGATACCCAATGCGGGCCGTAGGCGTCATAAAACGCGCTCTCAATCGCATTGGCGCTCACCTGCAGCGCACCGGCCTTATCGCGATTGATCTCCACCTCCACCTGCGGGCTGGTGATCGCCAGATCGCTGGTGACGTCCCGCACGCCGGGAATCTGCGCGATCAGACTCTCCATTTTTTGCGAGTTCGAGAACAACTCCGGCTTGTTGGGCGACTGCATCGAGAACTGGTACAGGCTCTTGGTCACCTGGCCGCCGATGCGGATGGTCGGCGGATTCTGCAAGTACACCTTCATCCCGGGAACTTCGTCGAATTGCGGCTGCAGCTTGCGGATAATTTCGTTGACGCCTTCCTTGCGCTCTGACGCGCGGCTTCAGCCTGACCAGTAGTTGTCCGAAGTTCGGGCCGCCGACGGTCTGCGCCGCCGTGCCGCCCACGGTCGACATCAGCGCTTCCACGTTGGGATCCGTGCGGACGATATCGGCCACCTGTAATTGATACTGCACCATCTGGTAATACGAGGTCCCTTGTAGCGCTTCCGTCGTCACGGAAATCTGATCCGTATCCTGGTCCGGAATGAATCCTTTGGGAATGTCCATGAACATCCAGATGGTAGCCACCAGCACGATGACGAACGTCGCCATGGTGAACGGACGATGTCGCAGGCAAACCTTTAACGTCGCATCGTAGGCGTTCAGCATCCCATCGAAAAACTTCTCCGTGATGCGATAAAACCACCCGTGTTTGCCGTGTTCCGGAGCTCGCAGAAAGCGGCTGCACAACATGGGAGTCAGCGTCACCGACACGATTCCCGAAATCAGAATCGCCACGCAAATGGTGACCGAAAACTCGCGGAACAGCCGCCCCAGGATTCCGCTCATGAACAGCACCGGAATGAACACCGCCGCCAGCGAAAGCGTCATCGAAACGATGGTGAACCCGATCTCCGAGGACCCCACCAGCGAGGCCTGAGCGGCTTCTTTCCCATCTCCATGTGACGGAAAATGTTTTCGAGCATCACGATGGCGTCGTCCACGACGAAGCCCACCGAGAGAATCAGCGCCATCATCGAAAGGTTGTCCAGGCTGTATTTCAGCAGGTACATTACGGAAAACGTTCCGATGATCGAGAACGGCAGCGCGAGACTGGGAATAATCGTGGCCGACACGTTGCGGAGAAACAGGAAGATCACCGCGATCACCAGCCCCAGCGTCAGCAGCATGGTGAACTGGACGTCTTTGTACGACTCGCGAATCGTGTCGGAACGGTCGTACAGAATGTCCATCTGGACCGTCGGTGGAAGTTCCTGCTTGAAAAGCGGCAGCAGCTTCTTGATGTTGTCGGTGACTTCGATGGTATTGGTTCCAGGCTGGCGCTGAATACCGAGCACGATCGCTCGCTGGCTGTCGTCGTGGGTCTCGAACCAGGAGGCCGTATACCGGTCCTGCACGCCGTCGACGATGTCGCCCAAGTCCTGCAAGCGCACCGCCGCTCCATTACGGTAGGCGACCACCATAGGCTTATACTGTGCGGCACTCATCAACTGGCCGCTCGCCTGCAACGTGAAGGCCCGCTGCGGCCCGGTGATCTGCCCGGTGGGCAGGTTCACGTTCCAGGTTTTCAGCGCGGCTTCTACTTCGTTGATTCCCACCTGGTGCGACGCCATCGCGTGCGGGTCCATCTGCACGTGAACCGCGTACTTCTGCTGCCCCAGCACCTGCACCTGCGCCACGCCGCTCGACATCGAGATGCGCTGGGCCACGCGAGTCTCCGCGTATTCGTCGAGAGTCCACAACGGAACCTGCTTCGACGTCAGAACCAGGTAAATAATCGGCTGATCGGCCGGATTCACCTTGGTGAACGTGGGCGGGGTCGGCATGCCCTGCGGCAGCAGGCGGGAGGCCTGGGTAATTGCGGCCTGCACGTCCACCGCGGCGCCGTCCATGCTCCGGGTTAGCGCGAACTCCAGCGTGATCTGCGTCGATCCCAGCGAGTTCACCGAGGTCATCTGCTCCAGGCCCGCGATGGTCGAGAACTGGTTCTCGAGCGGCGTCGCCACCGCCGACGACATCGTTTCCGGGCTCGCACCCGGCAGACTGGCGGTGATCAGCAGCGTGGGAAAGTCGACGTTCGGAAGATCGCTGACCGGAAGCGCGCGATAGGCCACCACGCCGAACAGCGCGATGGCCGCCATCAGAAGGCTGGTGGCGATCGGTCGCCGGATAAATGTCTCAGAAAAGTTCATTGCCAATCACACTCTACCAACGTCAATCCGTAAATCCGTACCCGGGCTCGGCTTCGAGCGTCTCCGGATGCCGCCGCCGCCACCATTCGAGCATGCTCGACATGTAGGTGTACACCACCGGCGTCAGGTACAGCGTCACCATCTGCGAAATCAGCAGCCCGCCCACCACCGCCAGACCCAGCGGACGCCGAGCCTCGCCGCCGGAGCCGTAGCCGACGGCCATCGGAATCGCGCCCAGCAGCGCGGCCCACGTGGTCATCATGATGGGACGGAAGCGGATCAGGCAGCCTTCATAAATCGCCTCGGCCGGGGTCTTATTGCCTTTGCGCTCGGCTTCCAGCGCGAAATCGATCTGCATGATCGCGTTCTTCTTCACCAGGCCCACCAGCAGCACCAGGCCGACAAACGAATAAATATTCAGGTCGACCTTGAAGACGATCAGCGTCAGCAGCGCGCCCAGGCACGCCGACGGTAGCCCCGACAGAATCGTGATGGGGTGAATGTAGCTCTCATACAGCACGCCCAGAACGATATACACCACGCCGATCGCGACGATCAGCAGCAGCGTCAGGTTCTTGAGCGATGCCTGAAACACCTGCGCGGTCCCGGTGAAGCTCACCTGCATCGTGTCCGGCAGCGTCTTGGCCGCCACCGCGCCCAGCCGGTCCACCGCCTCGCCCAGCGACACGCCCGGCTTCAGATTGAACGACACCGTCACCGAGGGAAGCACCGAAGAATGATTGATGCTCTGCGGCATCGCGTCTTCCCTCAGCTTCACCACCTCGGCCAGCGGCACCAGCGTGCCGTTGCTCGCATGGAAATAGATCTTGGAAAGATAATCCGCGTAGGCCTGATATTTCTGCTGGATCTCCATCAGCACTTGGTACTGATTGGTGGCCGAGTAAATCGTCGAACTCCACTTCGGCCCGTACCCGCTGTACAACGCGTTTTCAATCGACGTCACATCCAGCCCGAGCGAAGCCGCGCGATCCCGGTTCACTTCCACATTCACGCGCGGGCTCTTGATCTGGAGGTCCGAATTGACGTCCGCGACGATGTCGCTTTCCTTCTCCACCGCGTTTTGCAGCCGGATCGACTCCCGCGCCAGCGCTTCCGTGTCGGGGCTGAGAATGGTCAGCTCATAAGCCGCCCGCGATCCGCGCGTCCCGATGTTGATGGTCGGCGGAATGCGCATGAACGCCTGAAATCCGGAGAAGCGCGCGATCTTGGGACGCAGCTCGTCCATGATCTGCGCCATGCTGAGCTTGCGCTCATTGCGCCGGCTTCAGGATGATGTTCATGTTGGCGTTATTGCCGCTCTGGCCGCCGAAGCCGCCGCCCACGCTCGCCATGAACGTGTCCACGTTGGGATCCTTGCGGATGATGTCGGCTACCGCCTGCTGGTAGTCCTTCATCTTGTAAAACGAGGTGCCCTGCGCCGCCAGCAGCTGGAGGTTGATCTGGTCGATATCCTGGTCCGGAATGAACCCCTTCGGAACCTTGTCGAACATGTACAGCGTCAGCCCCACCACGGCGAAGAACACCGCCGCCATCACCGGGCGATACTTCAGGACCCGCTGGAGGGTCCACTGGTAGACGTTCAACTGCTTGGTGAAGAACCACTCCGTCGTCCGGTACAGAAAGTTATGTTTCTTGTGCGGATCGTGCGGCCGCAGGAACCGGCTGCACAGCATGGGCGTCAGCGTGATCGACACCACGCCGGAGATCAGAATCGCCACCGTAATGGTCACCGCGAATTCGCGGAACAGGCGCCCCAGGATTCCGCCCATGAACAGAATGGGAATGAACACCGCCGCCAGCGACACCGTCATCGAGACGATCGTGAAGCCAATCTCCTTCGATCCCTTCAGTGCCGCCTCAAACGGCTGCTCCCCCAGCTCGATATGGCGCACGATATTCTCGAGCATCACGATCGCGTCGTCCACGATGAACCCGATGGCCAGAATCAGCGCCATCATCGACATGTTGTCGAGGCTGAATTCGAGCGTCGCCATCACCGCGAACGTTCCCAGAATCGTGAACGGCAGCGCCAGGCTGGGGATCGTCGTGGCCCACACGTTGCGCAGGAACAAGAAGATCACCGACACCACCAGCACCAGCGTAATCAGCATGGTGAACTGAACATCTTCAAACGCGCGCCGGATGCTGACCGAGCGGTCTCCGCGAACCAGCAGCGTCAGCGACGGCGGAAGCTGGGCATTGAACAGCGGCAGCAGCGATCGCACGCGGTCGGTCACTTCGATCGTATTGGTACCCGGCTGCCGCATGCACGCATCAGCGTGACGGTGCGCTTGGGAGCCAGGTCTTTTCCGTCCGTGCCCTTCGTGTAAATCCAGGACGCCTGCTTGTCGTCCTGCACGCTGTCGATCACGTTGGCCACGTCCTGCAGATACACCGGACGCCCGCCGACGTAGGCCACCGTCAGATGCCTGAACTGCGCCGCGTTCATCAACTGGCCGTTCGCGTAGATGTTGTATTCCATCTTGGGCCCGTACAGCGTGCCCAGCGGCTATTGATGTTCCACTGATTTAACGCCGTATCGATTTCGTTCAGCCCGATGCGCTTGGCCGTCAGTTTGTCCGGATCGATCTGCACGCGCACCGCGTATTTCTGCTGCCCCTGCACCTGCACCTGGCGACACGCCGTTGATCATCGAGATGCGCGGCGCGATCTGCGTCTCGGCAAACTCGTCGATGGTCGACATCGGCAGCGTGTCGGAATACAGGCTCAGGAAGATAATCGGCTGCTCGGAAGGATTCTGCTTGCGGAACGACGGCGGCGCCGGCATGCCCGCGGGCAGCAGCGGAGTCACCGCCGCGATGGCGCTCTGCACGTCCGTCGCGGCGCCCTCGATGTCGCGGTCCAGCGAGAATTGAAGGTTGATGCTGGTGGTGCCGGTGGAGCTGCGCGAGGTCATCGAGTCCAGCCCGGCGATGCCGGTGAATTGCCGCTCCAGAACCGACGCCACCGAAGACGACATGGTGTTCGGATCGGCGCCCGGAAGGCTCGCGCTCACGCTGATGGTGGGATAGTCTACCGTCGGCAGATCGCTGACCGGCATCAGCTTGTAGCCGATGACGCCGAACAAAGCGATCCCCGCCATCAGGAGGCTGGTGGCGATGGGCCGGCGGATGAAGATTTCCGAAAAATTCACGTGCCTACCCGATCAGCCGGTTTTGCCTCGGCCTTTGCCTCGCCCACGCCCGCCGCCGTCGCCGCCTCCGATCGTCGCCGGATCGTGCGGATCTGCACGCGGCTTCCTGGAGCCAAGCGAAGTTGCCCCTCGGTCACTACCGTTTCGCCTTCCTCCACGCCCTTCTCGATCACCAGATCCTGGTCCACGCCGCGGCCCCGTCACGACATTCCGAGCCGACACAGTCTTGTCGTCGTTGACGATGTAAATGAAGGTCCCGTCCTGCCCGCTCTGGACCGCTTGATTCGGAACCACCAGCGCATTCGGCCGCACGGTCAGACGAAGCACTACGTTGACATATTGTCCCGGCCACAGCTTGTGGTCGGTATTCGGAAACGTCCCTTTCAGCTTGATGGTCCCGGTGGTCATATCTACGTTGTTGTCGACGAACGTTAGCGCCCCGACCTCAGTCGCGTCCCCCGCCTGATTCTTCGCCACAACCTGCAGGCTTGCCTTGCGCCATGTATCGCTTGATGTCGCTCAGATTCGCTTCGGGAACCGCGAAGGTCACGTAAATCGGCTCGATCTGAGTAATCGTATCCAAGGCCGTCTGGTTCGCCGATACCACGTTGCCTAGTTTCACCGTCAAGTTGCCGGTCTTTCCGTCAATCGGAGAATAAATCGTGGTGTAGCTGAGCTGTACCTTGGCATTCGCGATCATGGCGTCGTCGGATGCCATCTGCGCCTTCGAGCTTTCGATCGCGGCCTTGTCGGCTAGAACGGACTGCGCCAGGGTGTCGGCGTTGGTCCGGTACTGGTCGCCCTGTTCCTTGGAAACAATGCCTTCGTCGAACAGCTTGCCGTAGCGCTCCGCTTCGGCGCGCGCGTATTTCTCGGATGCGATGTCGCGCGCCAGATTCGCTTGCGCCTGTCCCAGCAGAGCCTTGTCGCGCGCCAGATTGGCGATGTTCTGTTGCAGCGCCGCTTGCAGCGGACGCGGATCGATGACGAATAGCTTCTGCCCCTTCTTCACCAGATCGCCTTCGCTGAACGCGACCTCGGTTAGCTGTCCGCCCACCTGCGGGATGATCGTGATGGTCGCATAGGCTTCGACGTTGCCGACCACCGTGACTTCAATCGGCACATCCCTTTGCGATGACTTTCGCCACCACTACCGGCGCCGGACCGCCGCCGTCGAAACTCCTGCGGCCGCCGCCCTTGCCTTTGCCGCCGCCTTTGCCGCCGCCGGAAGAATCCGCTCCGACCGTTGTCGAGCCAGCGCAGCCATGCAACATCAGCAAGGCCGCCACAAAACCTACGAAAATGGCCCCAATCTTCGTACGGTCGCGGGTTTGGAAAGTAGCTTTCACGAGTAGGTTACTAGTATACTTCGGGCGGGCTTGGAGTGGAGTTGTTACCCCGCCCGTCTTACCTTAATGGGCGTAGACCGATGCCGCGAGGTTACTGATTTACAGGCGTTTGTCGGTCCGATTCGTATGCCTTTCGGCAGTATTTTGGCGCGAGTTCCCCGCGTCCGTGCCATACTGATAGTTTCCACCCGGAGCTGTAGTGCTTCCCGGCGCTCCTGCGTTTCAAAATTTGTCGATTTAAGGATGGGAAAGTCCATTAAAGTCATGGGCCCACGGCCAGTTATCATTGCCATCGACGGCCCGGCCGGAGCCGGGAAGAGCACCATTGCCCGCTCCTTGGCGCAGCGCCTCGGCTACACTTACATTGATACCGGCGCGATGTATCGCGCGGTAGCCTTGTGGGCCCTCCGCGCCCACATCGATCCCGACGATCTTCATCGGCTGGAACAACTTGCCCGCGAAGCCCGGATCCAGTTCGACGGCGACACGGTTCGGCTAAACGGCGAGGACGTTACCGCCGCCATTCGCGAGCCGGGTGTTTCCGATGCTGCCTCTAAAGTATCGATCGCGCCAGGAGTCCGCCGTGCAATGCGGGAAGAACAGCGCCGCATCGGAAGCCATTGTTCCGTAGTCATGGAAGGCCGGGATATCGGCACGGTCGTGTTTCCCGAAGCGCAAGTCAAAATCTATCTGGACGCCGATCCAGAAATTCGCGCCAACCGGCGCGCTAAAGAAACCGGAGCGGCGGTCGATCAAATCGCTCAGGAAATCGCGGATCGAGACCGCCGCGACCGTTCCCGCACGGAAGCCCCGCTGACCCAGGCTCCCGATGCCGAATATCTGGATACCACGCATTTGACCCAAGCGGAGGTGGAGGAAGCAATATTGAAAATCATCCGCCGGAGGATATCGAACTGAAATGTCTGACCTTCTTGTGATGAAATTCGGCGGTACCAGTATGGGCTCAGCGGAGCGCATCAAGGTAGCCGCCCAAATCTCGGCGGAACAGCACGCCAATCGACCGGTGGTGGCTGTGGTCTCGGCGATGTCCAAGGTCACCGATCTTCTGCTCGATTCGTTAAGGAAGGCCGAAGCCGGCGACCGCGCGGATCTCGACGCGAATCTCAAAGTCCTCAATACACGCCATTTCGAGTGCTGCCGAGAACTCATTCCAACTTCCCGCCAGCAAGCCGCGCTGGCCGGCGTGCATGCCCTGATCGCCGAGTTTTCGCGTATCGCGACTGGCGTCATGATGCTCGGCGAGCGCCCGCCCCGGTCTATCGATGAAGCCATCGCCATCGGCGAGCGGCTGTCCGCCTTTCTGATGGCCGAATATCTCGAATCTCAAGGGATCCGCGCCGCCGCGGTCAGCGGAGCCGACGTGATCGCCACGGACGCCGTTTTTGGCAACGCAACACCTCTGATGGATCAGACGCGCGACCGCACCGCGCGGGTCATCCGGCCCTTGCTCGACCAGCACATACTTCCAGTCGTGACCGGCTTCAACGGATCCACGCTTGACGGCCGTCCGACTACGCTGGGACGCGGCGGCTCCGATTTTTCCGCCTCGATTCTGGCCGCCGCTCTCGATGCATCCGAGCTGTGGATCTGGACCGACGTCGACGGCATCATGACTGGAGATCCCCGCCTGGTGGCGGACGCGCGTGTGCTCGACGAAGTGACTTACAACGAAGCCGCCGAGCTCGCCTATAACGGCGCCAAAGTATTGCATCCACGCACACTTGCGCCCCTGGTCGAGCGTCAAATCCCGGTAATCAGCAAGAATAGTTTTGCGAGGGAAAAGCCCGGCACCCGCATCGTTTCGCGCCTTCAGAGCGCGCGCGGCCCACACGCCGTCACTTCCATGACCGATGTAGCGCTGGTTTCCATCGAGCCCGCCAACTCCGTTCTCAGCGGCACCAAGGTGATGGCGCGGGCGCTGGAGGCGCTGGCGCGCGCGAACGTCGAAGTTCTGGCCATCACCAGCTCCAGCTATCGCCAGAATTTCTGTTTCCTGGTCCGCCAAGGCGAACTGGAGCGCGTCACAGAGAACCTGGAAGAGAGCCTGTCGCTCGAATTCGCACACGGCTATCTGAAGCCGGTGGAAGTGGACCGAAACGTAGGCCTTCTTGCCGTGGTCGGCGAGGGGATGCGCGGAACGCCCGGTCTAGCCGGGCGCATCTTCACCGCGATCTCCAAGCAGAACGTAAACATCATCGCCATCGCCCAAGGTTCGAGCGAGCTGACCATCGCCGTCGTGGTCCGTCGCGATGGCCTGGAGCGGGCCGTCCGCGCCATTCACGAAGAATGCGGCTTAGCCGCAGCTATCTAATGTTTTAGACGGCTGCACGCCGTGATCGCTCCGGTTGGATCGATCGCCGAATTGCCTTCAATAATCTCGACGATTTTCCCGTCCATATCGATCACGAACGTGGTACGGTTGGCCAGAAACGATTTTTCGCCCAATACGCCGTACTGCTTCATGACTTCACGCTTGTAGTCCGAGAGCATGGGGAAGTCCGCGTTCAGCTCTTTGGACCAATGATTGAGGGTCGCTATGAAATCTCCACTGACGGCCAGAACCTGTGAATCCGCTTCCTTAATTTTGCCAATACCAGACTGGTAGGCGGTGAGTTCGCGCGTTCAACCACCGGTGAACGCGGCTGGGAAGAAGGCCAGAATCACGTTCTTCTTGCCGCGATAATCGGAAAGCTTCACGTCTTTATTGTTGGTATCTTTGAGCGTGAAGTCGGGTGCTTCATCGCCCACTTTGAGTTGTGTATGCTGCGCCGGCGGCTGCTGTGCGACCAGCGCGGTCGCGGTCAGGGCTGCGGCAACCAGAAAGCTGAAGGGTTTCATAGTGACCTCTCTTACAGATGTTACATTAGCCAAGTGAAACTTGCCCGGCGCCTGGGGCTGTTCGACGCGACCATGCTGGTGATGGGCGGAATCGTCGGGTCGGGAATTTTCATAAATCCGTATGTAGTGGCGCAGCAGGTCCACACGCCGTTTCTGATTCTGGGCGCGTGGGTCGCCGGAGGCGTGGTGGCGCTGGCGGGCGCTCTCGTATATGCGGAACTGGCCGCCCGACGTCCTGAAGTCGGCGGCCAGTACGCGTATCTGCGCGATGCGTTTCATCCTTCTGTCGCGTTCGTGTACGGATGGACTCTTCTGCTGGTGACGCAGACCGGAGGCATGGCCGCGGTGGCGGTGACGTTCGCCCGATATTTACTGGAAATTACACGAGTGCCTGTTGCCGATGCCTCGATCGCCGCGGCAGCACTGGCTGCGCTGACCATCGTCAACTGCCTGGGTGTCCGCTCCGGATCGAACGTGCAGAGCACGCTGATGGTTTTGAAGATTGTCGCGATTGGCGCGCTCGTGGGCGTAGGAGTGTTCCTTGCACGGCCGGTCGCGTCAACCCATGCGCTTCTGAATCATCCCGTGTCGAGTCGTCTCTTTCGGCGCGGCGATGACGCCTGTTCTGTTCGCCTACGGCGGCTGGCAAACCACGAGCTTTGTTGCCGGGGAAATGAAACATTCGCAGCGAGATCTTCCTCGCGCGCTGGTGATCGGCGTGATCGGAGTGGTCGTGTTGTATCTCTCGGTAACGTCCGTGTATGTGCGCGCGCTGGGCGCGACTGGGTTGGCTGACACCCACACTCCCGCTTCCGCCGTCATGCGAGCCGCGATGGGCGACGCCGGAGCGCGCTTTATCGCCATCGGCATCGCGGTTTCGACCCTGGGATTCCTGAGCCAGGGAATGCTCACGGCGCCGCGCGTGTATTTCGCGATGGCTGAAGATGGGGTTTTCTTCCGCAGCGTGGCGTGGATTTCGCCGCGCACCGCCGCGCCAGTGGTCGCGATCGCACTGCAAGGCGCGGTCGCGACGATCATCGCGATTTCCGGGCGATACGAGCAAATCTTAAACTACGTGGTATCGGTGGACTTTATTTTATTCGGAATGACGGGGATCTCGCTCATCGTGTTTCGCCTCCGCACACCTGATTCATCGGGTTTTCGGACCCCGGGACATCCGTTTACTACGGCCGGATTCGTCCTCGCGTGTTTCCTGGTGGTGGCAAGCACGATTTACAAATATCCCGCCAACAGCGCCATCGGGTTGGGAATTCTGCTAACCGGCGTCCCGGTCTACTTTCTTTGGAGGAAAAAGACTTGAGTTCGCAATATATGCCGTGGGCCAAGCTGCGTTCGCACGCGCAGTTCAATCTGGCGACCAGCGGAGTGGCTCATTGGAAGCTCCGTGACCTGCCCATCAAGATTGAGGACCTGGAAATCAGCGGGCCCAGCAAGTATGGATTTGAGCCGCTGCAACGAGCTCTGGCGAAGCATTGCGGCGTCACAGAGGATCGCATCGTGGCCGCTACCGGAACGTCGATGGCGAACTACCTGACGCTGGCCACGTTGTTGAAGCCGGGCGACGAAGTTTTGATCGAGGAGCCGACGTATGAGCTACTGCTCGCGGTCGCAAAGCATATCGGAGCCACGATTTCCCGCTTCCCGCGCACGCATGAATCGGGATTCGCGCTCGACCCTCAGGCGATCAAGCGCGCGGTTACGCCGAGGACGAAGCTAATCGTCATCGCGAATCTGCATAATCCGTCGAGCGCGCTGGCTGACGAGGCGACCATTCGCGCCATCGGCGAGATTGGCCCGCGCGTTTTGGTCGACGAGGTTTATCTGGATGCCGCTTTCGAGCGTGCGCCGAGGTCGGCTGCGCTGCTGGGCGATCAGTTCGTGGTCACTTCGAGCCTGACCAAAGTTTACGGGCTTAGCGGTCTCCGCTGCGGCTGGATCATCGCGGAGCCGGAACTGGCGCGCGCGATGTGGAGACTGAACGATCTGTTGGGAGTCATCCCAGCGCACATGGCGGAACTGGCGAGCGTCATCGCATTCGGCGAGCTGCCGCGGATTCTGGCCAACGTTCGGGAGCGTCTGGATAAGAATCGCGCGGCACTGCATCGCTTCTTCGACAGCCGTGCCGACCTGGAGGCACCCCGGTTTCCGTTCGGAACCACCGCGTTTCCGAAATTGTTGCGTGGCAGCGTCGCGAGCCTGTGCGAACGGCTGCGCAACAAATACAATACGACGGTGGTGCCGGGCGAATTCTTCGAAATGCCCGACCATTTCCGGATCGGCATTGGGGGCGATCTGGAGCCACTCGAGGAAGGCCTGCGGCGCCTGGGAGCGGCTCTGGACGATATGATGGAAAGCTAAATGCCACGCTGCATTGCCTTTTTCCTGGCCGTACTGTTGGCGCCCGCGGCCGATCTGGTTCTTCGTAAAGGGAAGATCGTGACGCTCGATGACGCCGCACCGCAGGTGCAGGCGATCGCGATCACGCACGGGAAAATTGTCGCGGTAGGAACCGATGCGCAGATCGCGGCGCAAATTCAGCCGTCGACCAGAGTGATCGACCTCGGCGGGAAGCTTGCCATTCCGGGATTCATCGAGGGTCACGGCCATTTCACCGGCGTCGGCCAGATGAAGATGAATCTGAATCTGCGCGACGCCAAAAGCTGGGATCAGATCGTCGCAATGGTGGCGGCCGCGGCGCGGGAAGCCAAGCCGGGCGAGTGGATCGTGGGGCGCGGCTGGCATCAGGAAAAATGGGACGTGAAGCCGACTCCCAACGTCAATGGGTTTCCCATTCACGACGCACTGAGCAAGGCTTCGCCTAACAATCCAGTGATGCTCACGCACGCAAGCGGGCACGCGATCTTTGCCAACGCGGCCGCGATGAAGGCCGCGGGCATCACGCGCGATACGCCGAATCCGCCGGGCGGCGACATCATGAAGGATGCTTCGGGCAATCCGATCGGGTTGATGAATGAGCGGGCCCAGCAACTGATTAATGAGGCTCATAGCCGTGACCTTGCCCGGCTCACTCCCGCCGCACGCGACGCGATCGCTCAAAAAGAGATCGATCTGGCTTCGGAAGAAGCCTTGTCCAAGGGAATCACGACGTTTCAAGACGCCGGCTCGCCCGCGGACGTAATCGAGCGATTCAAGCGGCGTGCCGCTAGCGGGACGCTCCTCCTGCGCCTGTGGGTGATGCTGCGCGAGCCCAACGATCAAATCCTCCGCGACATCGAGCGCGTTCACATGATCGGTTTCGGCGACGATCATCTGACCGTGCGGGCGATTAAACGGCAGATCGATGGAGCACTCGGCACGCGCGGCGCGTGGCTGCTGGCGCCGTATTCGGATTTGCCGTCGACCAGCGGCAGCGTCACCGAGCCAGTAGCGGACATTGAGAAGACCGCGCAGATCGCCATCGCGCACGATTTTCAGTTGTGCGTCCACGCGATTGGAGACCGCGCGAATCGCGAAGTTTTGGATATTTATCAGCGCACCTTCGCAGCGCATCCGGAGAAGACCGACCTTCGCTGGCGCATCGAGCATGCGCAACATCTTGACCCGTTGGATATTCCACGTTTCGCAAAGCTCGGCGTGATCGCGTCGATGCAGGCGGTGCACTGTACTTCGGATGGTCCCATGGTGATTCCACGATTGGGCGAAAAGCGCGCCGCCGAAGGCGCGTATGTGTGGCGCAGCCTGATGAATGCAGGCGCGCATGTCACCAACGGCACCGATGCGCCGGTGGAAGACGTCAGCCCCATCGCCAATTTTTATGCGGCGGTAACGCGGAAGATGAAAAATGGCCAGGCTTTCTATCCCGCACAGAAGCTGACGCGGATGGAAGCACTGCGTTCCTACACGGTGGAAAACGCGTATGCGGCGTTTGAGGAAAAGATCAAAGGCCGGCTGAAACCGGGAATGCTGGGCGATATCACCGTGCTTTCGAAGGACATTCTCACCATCGCTGAAGACGACATTCTGAAAACCGAGGTCGAGTACACGATCGTCGGCGGGAAAGTTGCCTATCAGAGAACGAAATGACGATCGATCGGGATTTTCTGTTCGCGACGCTCGCGGACCTGATTCGGATTAACTCGATCAATCCGACGCTCGCAGCGGGCGGCCAGGGTGAAGCCGAGATCAGCGATTACGTATCGCGCGCGCTTACGGCGATGGGCCTCGAGGTACGCAGATTCGAGCCGGAACCGGGCCGGATCAGCGTCACGGGCACTCTGCGCGGATCGGGCGGCGGGAAAAGCCTGATGTTCAACGCTCATTACGATACGGTGGGCGTCGAGGGCATGGACGATCCGTTTTCGGCGGCGGTCCGCGACGGAAAAATGTTCGGCCGAGGCAGCTACGACATGAAGGGAAGCCTGGCCGCGCAGATGGCGGCGTGAAGGCGCTGGTCGATTCTTCGACGAAGCTGCGCGGCGATGTGGTGTTCGCGGCGGTCGCCGACGAAGAGTATGGAAGCCTGGGCACGGCCGATCTGATTCGTCACGTGAAGACCGACGCGGCCATCGTCACCGAGCCGACGGCCGTTCGAATTTGCCTGGCGCACAAAGGCTATCTGTGGATCGACGTCGAGACCAAAGGCCGCGCGGCGCATGGCAGCCGGTTCGAGCAGGGCATCGACGCGAACATGCGCATGGGCCGGTTTTTGGCCGAGCTCGAAAAACTGGAGCGCGATCTGCGTGCGCGGACTCCGCATCCGCTGGTGGGTCCGCCGTCGCTGCACGCGGCGACGATTCACGGCGGCGACGGCTTAAGCACCTACGCGGCTTCCTGCAAATTGCAGATCGAGAGGCGCACCGTCCCGGGCGAGACCGAGGCGCAAGCGGTCGGCGAATTGCAGCAGATCGTGGATCAGGCTGACGGCGGCGGATCCGTCGTTTCAGGCCACGGTGCGGGCGTTTTTCGTGCGCGAACCATTTGAAGTCGCCGAAAGACGCAGGCATCGTGCAGGCGCTGGATCGCGCGTCCGAGAAACGCATTAGGACGCGCGCCGGAGTACATGGGCGATACGCCGTGGATGGACGCGGCGCTGCTTCAGGCGGCGGGAATCGAAACCGTGGTGATGGGCCCGGGCGGCGGCGGAGCGCATGCTGCGGTCGAGTGGGTAGAGATGGAATCGGTCGCGCAGATGGCGTCGATTCTGGCTGAGGCGGCCCTTGACTACTGCGCATAGCGGCCTGGCTGCGCTGATCGCGGAAGCGGCGGATTACTTGCGCGGGCGGATCCGGCGCACTCCGGTCGAGCCGTCGCCGGGGCTTTCGAAGATGCTCGGCGTGCCGGTGTGGCTGAAGCTCGAATCGATGCAGTTGACCGGATCGTTCAAGATTCGCGGCGCGCTGTTTCGAATCTCGAAGCTGACGCGAAAGAGAGCGGCGCGATGGCGTGGTCACCTGCTCGGCGGGCAATCACGGGAAAGCGGTCGCTTACGCGGCGCGCGAGGCGGGTGTGCGGGCGACCATTTGCGTTCCTCGGTCGGTGGACCGGTCGAAGCTTGAAGCCATGGTCGCGCTGGGCGCGGACGTTCGCGTCTCCGAATTCGACGGGTACGATGACACGGAGGACTGGGCGCGCGCGATGGCTGCGGCCGATGGCCGAACATTCCTTTCGGCGTTCGACGATTACGCCGTGATGGCGGCGAACGGCGGGACTGTCGCGATGGAAATTCTAGAGGACGCGCCTTCCGCGCGCGCGTTCATCGTTGCCGGTGGGCGGCGGAGGGTTGTCGAGCGGGTTCGCGTTTCAGGTAAAGCAGAAGGGTGCGACCGTCGTCGGATGCCAGCACGCGTTGTCGCCGGCACTGAAAATGTCACTCGACGCGGGCCGCGCGATTACGAAACTTCCCGCGGTAGAGACCATGGCGGGCGGAGTCGAAGGAGGCATCGGCGCGCTGACGTTCGGAGTGCTCGGGCCGCTGGTCGATCGGGTCGCGCTGGTCACGGAAGATGAGATCCTGGAAGGCGTGCGCTGGATGCTCGCGAATCATCAATACCTGATCGAGCCGACTGCGGCCGTCGCCGTCGCCGCGTGCTTGACCGGGAAAATCGGAACTCTGACGCGAGCCCGCAGTCGTGGTCATCTCGGGACGCAATGTGAGCGCCGAAAGCGTGAAGAAAATCCTGTGCAGTTCCTGACGCTCGACGCAAATCCGTCCGCGAATTCGACGATCTGGCGGTGATCGATCGCATGCGCGACGCCCTGATCGCGCAAGCGCGCGGCGAATGCGACACGCCCATGCCTATGCATCTTGAATATCGGCGGCAATGAAGTGCATATGAAATCCAGCTACCGGCGCGGAGGGAAATATTTCGTGCTGAAAATGGCGGCGACGTTTCAGGGCGCAAGCAACGGGATGATGCTGCTCGCGTCGGCCGAAACCGGCGAGCCGGTCGCATATCTGGCCGACGAGGGTCACCTGACCGACGTGCGTACCGCCGCGGTTTCGGCGATGGTGGCGCGCGCGCTGGGGCGCAAGGATCGCAGCATCGGGATTCTGGGCAGCGGCATTCAGGCTCGATTGACGGCGCGTTTTCATGCGTCGGTTCTGCCGCTGAATCGAATTTATCTGTGGGGCCGGACGCAGGATCGCGTCCAGCGCTGCGCGGAGGAAATTCGGCGAATTCGTGCCGAAGGTCGAAGTGCATGAGCTCGCCCTCGGCGGTCGCGGCGGCGACCCGGCTGATCGTGACCTGCACGGCTTCGCGCGAACCGCTGCTGCTGGTCACCGACATCGAGCCCGGGACGCACATTTCCGCCGTCGGCGCGGATTCGCCCGGAAAACAGGAACTGGATCCGGACATTCTGCGCGACGCATCGTTATTGCTGGTCGATTCGCTGGCGCAATGCGAGCAGCTGGGCGAACTTGCAGCACGCGCCCGGATCAGTGCGCGCGGGCCGTTGAAATTGGAAAATTCCTTGAACAGCCTTACGCCGCCGAAAGCTCGGTTGCCGATCTGACCGGGCTGGGCGTAGAAGACCTCTATATAGCGGAGTCAATTTATGAAAATTGAAACCTTTGAAATGGAGCGGATGCAGTCGACCTGGGAGAACCTGGTCGAATACGATTTGAGCGAAAGCGGCGTGCGGCCGCTCTCCCTGCGCGAGTTGATGGACATGGGCTTCGATCTCGAAACTTTCTCGACGTGCCGCTCGGCTACAGCCAGGGTAACGGCACGCTGGAGCTGCGCGAACGGCTCGCACAGATTTATCCCGGCGCGACCGTCGACCACATTGAAGTGACCAACGGAACTTCGGAGGCGAATTACCTGGTGGCGCTCAGCCAGATTCGATCCGGCGACGGATTCGCGTTCGAAGCGCCGAATTACATGCAGCTCTGGGGCGTCCCGCGCAGCCTGGGCGCGCAGGTGCGCACGTTCCGCCTTCGCCCGGAAGCCTGCTGGGAGCCCGATTGGGACGATTTTGAGCGCGCCGTGACCAGCGGAACTCGGCTGGTCTATGTTTCGAATCCCAATAATCCCACCGGCTCGGTGCTATCCGACGACGCCATGAAGCGCATTGTCAAACGAGTCGACGAAGTCGGCGCGTTTCTGATCGCCGATGAAGTCTATCAGGGCGCCGAGGTCGCCGGGCCGCGCACGAAGAGCTTCTGGGGCATGAGCGATCGCGTCATCGTGACCAGCGGATTATCCAAAGCCTGGGGCATCCCCGGCGTGCGCATCGGCTGGATCGTGGGACCCAGGAGCGTGATTGCGGAGTGCTGGGCGCAACACGATTACCTGACCATCGGACCGAACAAACTATCGGATCAACTGGCCCGAATCGCCGTGACGCCGGAAAATCGCGAAAAATGTTACGCGCGGACGCGCGCCGTGCTGAATACCAATCTCGAAATCGCGCGCGAATGGGTGCGCACCTTCGATGGCTTCCTGGAATGGCGCGAGCCGCAAGCCGGCGCGATCGGCCTGATGAAATACAACTCGAAAATCCCTTCGGTGGAGCTGTGCGAGCGCATCCGCACCCGCCAAAGCACGCTGATCGTCCCGGGCAAGCAGCTTGGGCTCGAAGGCTATGTTCGGATCTGGCTTGGCGGGCGCGAGGAATTTCTGCGCGAGGGCCTGCGCCGTATCGGCGAAGAGCTGCGAGCCCTTTGAAATACGCCGTGGATCTAAGGTACTAAGGCAATTCCCCGATTCTCGAATTGAGCACAAACACCGATAAGTAGGGGAAGCGTCTAATCGGAGCCATGCCAGACGATCTGCATCTAAGCGCGCTGCACAAGTCGGTGAACTGCTACCTTTCGGTGCTTGTTGTCGATGGCCGAATGTGTGGGTACATCGTGTCCCGAGATCGGCGGGCTGTATCAGCATCGATTGAGCCGGCTGCGCACCAGGCTCGCATTCGATTCGTCACCGGAAGCGCTGGAAGAAAGCTGCATCGCGGTTGACGCCGAGCTCAAAGAATATGCAGGGAAAGCTTCGGGCTACGTCGAGCAGCATGGCGTCGAATTGCGCAGCGCGGTCGCCGCCCTCGAAGAAATCGTGCGGTCACTTGCCATGCGCCAGGATTTTTACGGCACTCGTCTGCGCCAGTTCGCCTTGCAGATGGAACACACGACATATCCCACCGATTCCGATCACTTGCAGGAAGTAGTAGCGCTCCAGGCGTCGGGGTCTGTTGAGTTGTATCGAAAGCATGAGTCACGAAGCTCAGTCGCTGGTGATGCGCATGCACAATGAGCTGGCGGCGGTGGAGCGGCGACTGCAAAGAATGCGAAGTCACCGACCCGCTGACCGGCCTGATGAATCGCCGCGAAATGGAGCGGCAGATCGAATCGCGCAGGGCCGCCGGCGTGCCTCCGGTACTCCTGCAATTCCAGCTCAGCGGCGAAATCAACGATCAGGTAGCCAAGCAAGTGGCCGCGCGGCTCGGCTCACAGTTCCGGCACAAGGATTTCGTCAGCCGCTGGACCGATACGGATTTCCTGGTTCTGTTCCAGGGCCCGCTGGAGATTGCGCTTGGCGCGCGCGGAACAGATCGTGCCGTGGGTGGCGGGGAAGTATCTGCTCGACAACGGGGACAGCGTGCAGATCGGCGTCGAAGTGAAGCTCGCTCAGGGCGAAATGGTCGCGTAACCCGGGCCTTAGTTTTCACCTCCCAGTACCCGAAGCGCCCTTGGATGGACCTCTTAGAACTTGCCCATTCAGCGTACTTCCGTCATACTGGTACAACATCATGCAACTTGAACCCAGCGACGTCGTGTTCATTGCCATTGTCATCTGGCTCGCGATTGAGATCATTAACGGAGACTGGGGCGGCGGATTCCGGAGCCGAGTCCCGGTTCGATAGCCTTCGGCGATGGCCGAAGTCATCGTGCTCGGCGGCGGCTTGGCCGGCTTGGCGGCTGCGGCTGCGTTGGGTGGCGCCGGTCATCGTGTTCGGTTGTTTGAAGCCCGGCCGTTTCTCGGCGGGCGCGCGACTTCCTATACAGCAGGCTCTGAAACCATCGACAATTGCCAGCATATTTTGTTGCGATGCTGCGTCAACCTGCTCGATTTCTATGAACGCCTGGGCGTCTCCAGCGATATCAAGTTTTACCCCGAATATGTGTTCATCGAGCCTGGCGGCCGCCGCAGCGTCATGCGAGCCGGCCTGCTTCCCGCTCCGCTGCACTTTACCGAATCGTTCTTCACGCTGAAATTCCTGAATTTCTCCGAGAAGCTGGCCGTTGCGAGGGGCCTTCTGGCCATCCGCCGGGAACGCTCGCGCCCCGATCTGGACCAGATCACGATCCAGCAATGGCTCCAAGAGCATCGCCAGCCGCCGCGCGCCATCGAACGCTTCTGGCGTCAGGTCCTGGTCAGCGCGATCAGCGAAGAGCCGGAACGCATCGCCGCCGTGCACGGATTCCAGGTTTTCAGGCTCGCGTTCCTGGCGACGTCGAATGCCTACGAAATGGGCGTGCCGTCGGTCCCTCTGGGCGAGCTGTACCGGCCGGAAGCGTGGCAGAGAATCGGAAACGTCGACATGCGCCTGCGCGCTGCCAGTGGAGCGAGTCGTCATGGCGAGCGGAAAGGTCGAATGCATTCAGGTCGCAGGCGAAGAGCACCGCGCCGATTACTACATCAGTGCGCTGCCCTTTGAACGGCTCGCTGCGGTCGATCTCAATATCGACGTCGCCGGATTCACACACGCGCCGATTACGGGAATCCATCTGTGGTTCGACCGGCCGGTGATCGATTTTCCGCAAGCCACGCTGCTCGACCGGACCATTCAGTGGATCTTCAACAAGAGCGACGGCCGCTATGTGCAGTTGGTGGTCAGCGCGTCGCACACGCTGGTGCAAATGCCGCGCAACGAGGTGATCGATCTTGCGATTCGCGAGCTCGCCGAGTTTTTCCCGGTCGTGCGGGAAGCGAAGCTCGAAAAGACGCACGTCGTGAAGGAAGTGCGCGCGGTATTATCGCCGCAGCCGGGTTTGGAATCGCGGCGCCCTCCGGCGCGAACCGGCGTTCCCAACCTGTTCCTGGCCGGCGACTGGACCCGCAGCGGATGGCCCGCCATCATGGAAGGCGCAGTGCGCAGCGGCTATCTGGCCGCGGAAGCAGTAACCGAAGCTGGCGGGATCACCCAAGCAGTTTCTGCTGCCGGACATCGCCTAGGAAGACTGCGTGAGATAATACGAGTCACCATGCGGAAAGCAATACTTCTGCTCGTTTTGATGCTTTTACCTCTGGGCGCGGTTGACCTGACCAATCTGCAAGTCGTAGTTACGAACCAGGCCGGCAAGCCGGTGGACAACGCCAGCGTCATCGTCAAATTCGTCAAAGGGCGGTCCGCAGCCAAGTTCGGCGCCAAAATCCGAACCGAGTGGGAAATGAAGACCACGCAGCAAGGAATCGCCAAAGTCCCCAGCATCCCGCAAGGTAAAATTCTCATTCAGGTGATCGCCAAGAATTACCAAACCTTCGGCGAGACCTTCGATGTCGACCAGGAAGAGAAGACCATCGAAGTCAAGCTGAATCCGCCGCAAGACCAATACACCTCGCATCCAAAATAGACTTCCATGAGCCAGGCCCTCTATCCTCCCAGCGAAGATTTCGTCCGCAAAGCCCACGTTCAAGGCATGGAAGGATACCGCGAACTGTACCGCCGCGCCGAAGCAGAATCCGGAAGAATTCTGGGGCGAGCTGGCGGCGCGCGAGATCCATTGGTTTGAAAAATGGTCGCGCGTGCTCGAATGGAATCCGCCATTCGCGCGATGGTTCGCCGGCGCAAAAACCAACGTTTCCTATAACTGCCTGGACCGTCATCTGACCACGCATCGCAAGAACAAAGTCGCGATTCTGTGGGAAGGCGAGCCGGTGGCGGCGATCGGCGAGCAGCGCTTTCTCACCTATCAGGAACTGCACCGGCTGGTGGTCCGCTTCGCGAGCGTTCTGAAATCGCGCGGCTTCAAGGCCGGCGACCGCGCCATCATCTACATGCCGATGGTCCCGGAGCTGCCCATCGCGATGCTGGCGTGCGCGCGGCTCGGCATCGTCCACAGCGTCGTGTTCGGCGGATTCTCCGCGGAAGCGCTGAAGGCGCGCATTCAGGATCTGGGCGCGAGCTGGTCATCACCGCCGACGGCGGTTTCCGCCGCGGCAAGGAAGTGAAGCTCAAGCCCGCCGTCGATGAAGCGCTCACCGAATGTCCCGGCGTTCGCGACGTGATCGTGTATCGGCGCACCGGCTCCGAGACTCCCGATGAAGGAGGGCCGCGACCAGTGGTGGCATGAGCTGGATCAGAACGCGACCGAAGACTGCCCCGCCGTTCACCTCGATAGCGAGCATCCGCTGTACGTGCTCTACACTTCCGGCACCACCGGCAAGCCGAAAGGCATTCTGCACACCACCGGCGGCTATCTGACGCAGGTCACCGCGACCATGAAATGGGTCTTCGACCTGCGCGACGAAGATACCTACTGGTGCTCGGCCGATATCGGCTGGGTGACCGGCCACAGCTACATCGTGTACGGGCCGCTTTCGGCCGGCGCGACCACGGTGATGTATGAAGGCGCGCTCGATTTTCCGCAGTTCGACCGCTGGTGGCGCATCATCGAAAAATATCGCGTCAATATTTTCTACACTTCGCCCACCGCGATCCGCGCGCTGATCCGCCAGGGCGAACAATGGCCGGACTGCGCACGATCTTTCGAGCCTGCGCCTGCTCGGCTCGGTCGGCGAGCCGATCAATCCCGCGGCGTGGGAATGGTATCACCGCGTGATCGGCAAAGGCCGCTGCCCCATTGTCGATACCTGGTGGCAGACCGAAACCGGCGGCATCATGATCGCGCCGATGCCCGGCGCGGTTCCGCTGAAGCCTGGCTCGGGAACGCTGCCGCTGCCGGGCGTGATTCCCGACATCGTCGATCTGAACGGCGAGCCCGTCGGCGCCGATCGCGAAGGCTTCCTGATCATCCGCCGGCCGTGGCCGGGCATGATCCGCACCATCTGGGGCGATCCGGAGCGATTCAAGGAACAATACTGGAGCCGCGTCCCGGGCGCGTATTTCACCGGCGACGCCGCGCGCCGCGATGACGACGGCTATTACTGGGTTCTGGGCCGCGTCGACGACGTGATGAACGTCAGCGGCCACCGGCTGAGCACCATGGAAGTGGAATCCGCGCTGGTGCGTCATCCGGCGGTGGCGGAAGCGGCGGTGGTCGGCAAGCCGCACGAGATTACGGGGCAAGCGGTGTGCTGCTTCGTCACGCTCAAGAAGGGCGACTGGAACCACGACGAGCTCGGCAAGGAACTGCGCCAGTGGGTCGCGCACGAAATCGGCACCTTCGCGCGGCCCGAGGAGATCCGCTTCTCCGACGCGCTGCCCAAAACGCGCAGCGGAAAAATCATGCGGCGCCTGCTGCGCGAGATCGTCACCACGCATTCCGTCACCGGCGACGTAACCACGCTTGAAGATCTGAGCGTCGTCACGCGGCTCGCGTCGCAGCAAGATGAAGAGTGAACTCCGCGGTTCTGCTGGCGAATCTCGCGTCGACGCTATTTCTCGACCGGGCTCGCGTGGTCGCTTCAGCTGGTGCAATTGCCGATCCTGCTGAGCGGTGACGTGTCGCGTCTGGCGCTGCACCGCCGCCTGCAACACACGGCTCATGGTTTTGCCGATGGCCGTCGAATTCGGGACCGCCGCATGGCTCGCACGAACCATGCCGCTCATCATCGCGTTCCTGCTATGGTGCGTGGTTGGTTTCGCAACCCTCCGTTACACGTTGATCCACCGCGAAGGTTTCGCGAAGATGAATCGGCTAACCCATTGGAACTGGGTTCGGACGCTGTGTTGGACGGCCCGTTCAGGCATTTTATTGTGGATCGTCGCCGGCCGTTTGCGTATCTAATCGGGTAAGATGCACCGGGTCGTCATCCTCGGTGGAGGTTTCGGCGGGTTGTATGCCGCGAAAGCTTTGCGCAACGTGCCCGTCGACGTGACGCTCATCGATCGGCGGAACTTTCATCTATTCCAGCCGCTGTTGTATCAAGTCGCGACCGGTTCGCTCTCTCCGGGCGAAATCAGCGCGCCGCTACGAGCTGTCCTCCGCGATCAAAAGAATGCCAGAGTGCTGCTGGGCGACGCTGTCGGGCTCGACGCCCTCGCTCACACGCTGATTCTGGCCGACGGTTCGATCCCCTACGACACCCTGGTCGTCGCCACCGGCGCGCAAAATTTCTACTTCGGCAATCATGACTGGCCCTCCGTCGCGCCGGGCCTCAAATCGATTGAAGACGCGACCGCAATGCGGCACAAGATTCTAAGCGCGTTCGAATCGGCCGAGCGTGAAACCGATCCCGCACGCCGCCGGGCATGGCTTACGTTTGTTATCGTCGGCGCAGGTCCGACGGGCGTCGAACTCGCTGGCGCACTAGCGGAAATCGCCAACGACACGCTGCGTCACGATTTTCGTTCGATCCACCCGGAGGAATCGCGTATTCTGCTGCTCGAAGGATCGCCGCACGTCCTGCCGACCTACTCGCCAAGCACTTCGCTCGCAGCGGAGCGATCGCTGATCCGTCTCGGTGTGCGTCCGCGAACCAACGTACGTGTCACAGAGATCGACCTCGAAGGCGTAACGCTCAGCGGCGGCGAGCGTATCGAAACCCGAACGGTCCTCTGGGCCGCCGGCGTAACCGCATCCGAGTTTTCAGGCGCGCTTCGACGTAGCGCCGGCGCTCAGCTAGACCGGCAGGGCCGCGTGATGGTCGCGCCCGATCTGACTGTCCCCGGTCATCCCGAAATCTTCGTCATCGGCGACCTGGCCCATATCCAGCAAGACGGCAAACTGGTTCCCGGGGTCGCGCCAGCCGCGATGCAACAAGGCCGCTACGTCGCCAAAGCGATCGCCGAGCGCACTCGCGGCCAGATGCCCAAGCCGTTTCATTATCACGACAAGGGCAACCTCGCCGTAATCGGACGCGCGACCGCCGTGGTCGAAGCGGGCCGCTTGAAGCTCCACGGATTTATCGCGTGGCTGGTCTGGCTGTTCATCCACCTGATGTACCTGGTGGAGTTTCGCAACCGCCTGATCGTTTTCATCCGCTGGGGGTTTCAATTCCTGACGTTCGACCGCGGCGCCCGGCTTATTACGGGTGTTCCGCAGGAGTTTGAATCCGGCGAATCCAAATATTCCGGTAGCGCACCGGGTTCCCATGGTTCTGAAGAGCGAGAGAATCCTCAGCCGGTTGCGGCACATACTTCGCCACCGCACGATAAACCGTAGGCCCCATCGCCTCGCGATGATTCTGCACCAGTACGCCGTTTAAGAACACCGTCAGCGCCGCGGGCTTCACTAACTTCTCTCCGTCGAATTTCGGAGCCTCGAACACGATGTCGTAGGTTTGCCACTCGCCCGGTTTGCGCGCCGCATTGGCCAAGGGCGGCCACTGCCCGTAGATCGCGCCAGCCTGGCCGTCCGCATACGTCGGATTCTCATACGAATCGAGCACCTGCACTTCATAACGCCCTTGCAGAAAAACTCCGCTATTCCCGCGACCCTGGCTGTTTCCCTTGACCACCGCGGGCGCGGACCATTCGACGTGCAACTGCACGTCGCCGAACTTCTCTTTCGTGGCGATGTCGCCCGCACCGGGAATCACCTCGACATATCCCTTTTCGAGCTTCCACCCCGGCGGATTCCCACTAACCACGACTCCATCGCCGAGCTTCGCCGCCGCCCACTTGGACAAGTTGGTTCCATCGAACAGCACAATCGCATCCGATGGCGCGCCCCCCGGCCGATCCCCTGGAGTCACCACGGGCGGATGTGGCCGGGCCGGATCGTGGACGTGATACGGCAACCCCGGCAGCATCGGCGTGTCCGTAAATCCCAAATCGTGATTGGCGGTCTGATTCTGAGCCATCGCCCCTATGCTCCCGATGATGAAAAACGCCAATACTGTGCGCATAGATGTCATCCTCGCCCAACATGTTACGCTAGGGGCGCGCATGTTTGCTCGGTTTGTTCTGGCAGTCCTCCTGGCGGCTGCCGCAGTCGCCCAGACTCCCTCCACCCTTTTCCAGCAGGTGAACGAAATGGTGACCGACCTCTCGGACATCACCGGCTGGACCGTCCGCCGAAAAGTTCCGTCCGAAATGTTGAGCAAGGATACCTTCCACCGCTACGTCGATTCCCGGATGAAGGAAACTTCCAGCGCCCGCGAGATCCGAGCCGAAGAGCTGGTTCTCAAAATGTTCGGCTTCGTCCCGCAGGATTTCAATCTCGCCAAGGAAACCGTCGAGCTGGTCAGCGAGCAAGCCGCCGCCTTCTACGATTACAACAAGAAGCGTCTCTACATCCTCGATTCCACCAGCGAAGGCATGGAACAGCGAGTCGCGCTGGTGCATGAGCTGGCCCACGCTCTGGCAGACCAGCATCATCCATTGGGAAAATATCTGCACAAAGGCTCGCCGGACGATGACGCGTCCACCGCTCGCCAAGCCGTGATGGAAGGCCAGGCGACGTGGCTCACCTGGGCTTACATGGCCAAGCGCAACGGTGGAAAAGCTGAGGTTCCCGCCGCCATGATCGACGAATTAACCAAATCCCTGGGAGCCGACGGCGCCGATTTTCCGGTGTTCACCAAGGCTCCGCTGTATATGAAAGAATCGCTGGTCTTTCCCTATAACGAAGGCTTGAAGTTCCAAGATGCCGTTTACCACAAGCTCGGCCGGTCCAGTTTTGACCAATTATTCACCCGCCCGCCTGACACCACCCAGCAGATCCTGCATCCAGACGCGTATCTTGAAGACAAGAAACACACGGACCCGGAACCTCCACTGCTCGACGTCGTGATTTCAAAGAAAGACGCGAGGACTTACCACGAGCTCGCCGAAGGCAGCCTGGGCGAGTTCGATCATTCGGTCCTGCTGCGCCAGTTCGTGCCCGAGAAAGAAGGCGCGGCAGCCGCCAGCCATTGGCGCGGAGGGACATTTCGCCTGTATGAATCGAAACGCGACAAACACCCGGTTCTGAGCTACAAATCCGAATGGGATTCGCCCGAAGCCGCCCAGGAATTCTTCAACTTATATCAGCGCGTGATGAAGGGCCGTTGGACCAAAATGAACGTTGAACAAAAGGAGAACATGAAAATCACCGGCACGGGCGACTCCGGGAAATTCGAGCTGTGGGTGACCGGCCCGACCGTCCAATCCATTGAAGGCCTGAGGTAAACTGGGACCATGAGAATTCTTGCATCAGTTCTCGCGTTCGGCGTCACGGCCATGGCTGCCGCGCCGCCGGTGATCAAAAAAGCCGCCGAATTCACGATCTCCGAGCCGTCCGGGAAACAGCATCTTCTATCGAGTTTCAAAGGCAACGTAGTGGTTCTGACGTTCATCTATACCACCTGCCCGCATTGCCAGGACGAATCGCGAATGTTGACCAAGCTGTACCGCGAAATGGGGCCGCGCGGGCTTCAGGTGCTCGGCGTCGCGTTCAACGATAACGCCGGGATCCTGGTTCCGGGCTTCGTCGAGCAGTTCGGCATCCCCTATCCCATCGGCGCCAGCGCGCGTGAGCCCGTGTTGAATTACCTCGGGATTCCGGATACCGTCATGGGCCCGCGCTGGGTGGTTCCCCAAGTTGTGGTTATCGACCGAAAGGGCAACATCCGCGCACAGTCGCCGCTAGAGGGAGACCCCAATCTTCAACAGGAAGCCTACATGCGCAATCTGATCGAGACTCTGCTGAGGGAACCCGGACCGGCCACTTCGTCCAACGCGAAAAAGCCGTCGAGCCACTAGCCATGCGATTGACTGCTATTACCGCTCTGGTCGCCGCCGCCCTTCCGGCGTTCGCGATGCCTCCCCTGCCGCGCAAGTCGCCCGAGTTCACGATCACCGAAGGTCCCGGCAAGGAAGTCCTTCTCTCCAGTTTCCGTGGAAAAGTGGTAGTGCTGGCGTTCGTGCACACCACGTGCATCCATTGCCAGGCCTTTTCGGGGATGATTACACGCCTGCATAAGGAACTGGGACCGCGCGGATTCCAGCCGATCGACGTCGCGTGGAACCCGAACGCGGAGCAGTTGGTGCCCGGTTTCATCAAAGACATCGGTATCGATTTTCCGGTTGGCTACAGCGAATGGGAGCCGATCATGAGCTATCTGGGATTCTCGGTCATGGATCGTCCCGTGGTTCCGCTGGTCGTGGTGATTGACAAGAAGGGCATGATTCGCGCGCAAAGCCCGCCGCAGGGCGACCCCAATCTTCAGGATGAAGGCAAGCTCCGGTCGATGATCGAGGGTCTTCTCAGCGAAGGCGCAACCAGCAAAGCCGGCAAGCCGAAGCGCTTAGGCCAGCGCCGCTTTGCAATACGCGAAGCACTTCTTCATTTCAACGATCGTGTCGCCGCCCGGGTACTCATATTCGATGTTGGCGGGAATCGGATAGCGCTTATTCTTCAGGACCTGCAACACTTCACGGATCTTCGTGTCGCCTTCCCCGAACGGAGTTCCGGGACCCTGGTTCTTCTTGCGATCCTTGATATGCAGCGTCACGATGCGATCGTGATGCTGTTCCAGAAAGCTCACCGGATCGTAACCCGCGGCCGTGAAATGGCCGATGTCCAGATTGATCGCGAGATACTTGGACTCGCCGCGCATCGCCTCTTCGAAATCCTCCGGGCGCGCGAATTCGTTGGCTTTCATATTCGAATGATTATGGAAGCCAACATAGATCTTGTGCTCCTCGGCCAGCTTGTTGAGCCGCTTCGCGGTCGAAACGTTCGACGACGACGTAATGTATTTCACGCCCATCGCCTCCGCCATCTCGAAGCCGCGCGCGAGCTCTTCGTCGGACCAATCCTCGCGGAAACTGTAGTTGAACGCGTACAGATCGATGCCCGCGTCGTCGAACTTCTTGCGCACGCCTCGCAATTCATCGAGCGGCGGATTCTTGCGCCACGCCGCCAGTGCGGCCGGATCCTTCGGCTCCACATGGCCCTGGTACAGCTCCGCCTCGCCCAGCCCGACCTCTTTCATCCCCGCGATGCACGCATCCAGCGACCGGTCGCGAAAGCTGTACGTCTGCGCGCCGATGGTGACGCCGTGGATCTTCGAATCGATTTTTGCGAAGGCCGCAATCGCCAGCTTGCCGAACGTTCTGCGCGTCATCCCAAAATCCTCGCGATCGCCTCCGCGATCTTCTTTCCGTGGAAGCGGCCGTTCTCGATGAAGATTTCGTTGGTGTGCATGCCCGCCACCAGCACGCCCGCCAGATACATCCCCTTGCGATCGCTTTCCAGCGTATCAGGATCGGTATAGGGCCGCTTGGTCTCCGGATCGAACCGGATGCCGTGCGCTTCCAGGAATCGCGTATCGGGCCGATAGCCGGTCATCGCGAACACGAAATCGTTCTTGATGGTCTGCTCGCCTTCGGGCGTGTTCAGAGTCACGGTAGTCTCGTCGATTCGCGCCAGCGTCGACCGGAAGTACGCCGCGATCTCGCCGCTCTTGATGCGATTTTCGATGTTCGGCTTGATCCAGTATTTCACCCGTGAAGAAATCTCTTCGCCGCGATGCACCAGCGTGACGCGCGCCCCGCTCCAGTGCAGCTCCAGCGCCGCGATCGCCGCCGAATTCTTCGCTCCCACCACCAGCACGTCCTGGTTGTAGTAAGGATGCGGTTCCTTGTAGTAATGAATCACCTTGGGCAGATCCTCGCCCGGAACGTTCAGCAGATTCGGCACATCGTAATAGCCCGTGGCCAGAATCACTTTCTTCGACGTATAGGCTTGCGGGCAGCCGTGCATGTCCGTCGCGTGCGTGACGAACGCGCCGTCCTCGCCCGAGATCCGCTCGACGCGCTGGTACTGGCGGATGTCGAGCCGTAATGATCCGCCACGCGGCGGTAATACTTCAACGCCTCGGCGCGCACCGGCTTTTCATTCAGCGACGTCATCGGAATGTCGCCGATCTCCAGCAGCTCCGGCGTGGTGAAAAAAACCATGTTGGTCGGGTAGTTGTAGAGCGAGTTGACCACGCAGCCCTTGTCGATCAGCACCGCGCGGATTCCGCGCCGCTTCAGCTCGATTCCGCAGGCCAGGCCGGTCGGCCCGGCGCCGACCACCACCACATCGGTTGTTTCCACGCTACAGCATCCCTTCGACGCTCGAGTACACACGCTTCAGAGCTCCCGTCAGCGGCGACGGATCCTTGCCGCCGCCTCCGCCATATCGGGCCGCCCTCCGCCTTTTCCGCCGACGGCCTGCGCGACCTCCCGCACCAGCTTCCCCGCGTGAACTTTCGCCGTCAGGTCCTTGGTGACGCCGCTGACGATCGAGACGTTCGAATCCTCGCCGCGCCGCCAGCACGATCACCGCGCTCTTCCATTTGTTGCGCAGCGAATCGACCAGCGTGCGAAGCTGCTCGCGATCGAAGCCATCGACGCGCGCCGCCAGCACCTTCACGCCCTTGATCTCGCGAGCCTGGCTCTCGAGCTCGCCCGCCTGCGCCTGCGCCATGCGTTCTTCAGTTGCTGCAGTCTCGTGCTCCAGCGACTTCTCGCGCGCCACCAGCTTCTCCACCTGCTCGATCAACTCGGTCTCCGGCGCATGCACCGACGCCCGCAACCCGGGTCAGCTTCATTCTGCGGCAGTTCTGGAAACGCCGCAGCGCGCCTTCGCCGGTAATCGCCTCGATGCGCCGCACGCCGGCCGAAATCGAGCCTTCGTAGACGATCTTGCAGATCCCGATATCGCCGGTGCGCGCGACGTGCGTGCCGCCGCACAGCTCCTTGCTGAAGCCGTCGATCGAAACCACGCGCACCTGCTCGCCATATTTTTCGCCGAACAGCGCCATCGCGCCGGTTTGGAGCGCGTGATCCAGATCCATCACGTCGGTATGAACCGGGACGTTCTTGAGAATCTCCTCATTCATCAGCCGCTCGACTTCGGCGATCTCGTCGGCGTCCATCGCCGTGTAATGCGTGAAATCGAACCGCAGCCGCGACGGTTCCACCACGCTGCCCGCCTGCTTCACATGCTGTCCCGAGCACCGTGCGCAACGCCGCGTGCAGCAGATGCGTGCCCGTGTGATTGCGCATGGTCGAGTGCCGCGACTGCGGATCGACGCGCGCGATCACTCGATCGCCTTCTTTGATCGGCGCATGGGCCTTCACCTTGTGAACGGTTCTTCCGGGCCGCCGGCGCGTAGGCCGATTCCACCACCGCCAGCAGTCTCGCCCGTCTCCGGCGAAACCAGCACACCCGTATCGCCCACCTGTCCGCCCGCTTCGGCATAAAACGGCGTCCGATCGAGCGCGATCTCCCCTTCCTGCACCGCGAGCACGGTCGCCGGCGATTCCAGCGTCTCGCGCCCCACGAACTCCGTCTTCGGCAGCGCCTGATAAACCGGATTGACCTGCGATTTCTCCGCGCCCTTCCAACTCGCCCGAGCGCGAGTGCGCTGCTTCTCCATCTCGGCCTCGAAACCTTGCGATCGATGGTCAGCCCCGCTCTCGCGCGCCATCTCTTCCTGCTCGTCGAGCGCGAGCCCGTAAGTGTCGTACAGCTTGAACGCGACAGCACCGCGCAAGCACGCCTGCCGCCCGCGGCCTTGGCTTCGTCGTGAAAAAATTTCTCCGCCACCTGGAACGTCGTCGCGTAGCGATGCTCTTCATCCTTCACCACGCGAGCCACGCGCTGGACGCTCTCCATCATTTCCGGATACGCGTCGCGCATGTGCTCGGCGACGAACCCGGTCAACTGGTAAAGATATGGCTCGCTCACTCCGATCATCCGGGCATTGCGCATCGCCCGCCGCATGATCTTCCGCAGCACGTACCCGCGGCCTTCATTCGACGGCAGCACGCCGTCGTTGATCAGAAACGCCGTAGCGCGCGCGTGATCCGCGTTGATCCGCAGTGCGACGTCGGCGCGCTCGTCTTCCCCGTAGCTCTTGCGGAACAGCTCGCCCGCCTGGTCGATGATGGGACGAATCAGATCCGTGTCGTAATTCGACAGCTTGCCCTGCATCACCGCCGCGATGCGCTCCAGACCCATGCCCGTATCGATGGACGGCCGGGGCAGCGGCGTCAGCTTTCCGGTTGAATCGCGGTCGAACTGCATGAACACCAGGTTCCAGATCTCGACAAATCGCCCGCCGCCATCGTCGGGAAATTCCTCATGCTCGCGTCCGGGCTCCGCGGCCTCCAGCCCGAAATCGTAATGAATCTCCGAGCACGGCCCGCACGGACCGGTGTCGCCCATCTGCCAGAAGTTGTCTTTTTCGTCCAGGCGGAAAATCCGGGTCTTGGGCATGCCCGTGACGCTCTGCCACAGCTTCTCGGCGTCGTCGTCCTCGCGAAACACGGTGACGTACAGCCTGTCCTTGGGCAGGCCGTATTCCTTGGTGATCAGTTCCCACGCGAACGCGATCGCGTCTCGCTTGAAGTAATCGCCGAAGGAAAAATTGCCCAGCATCTCGAAAAACGTGTGATGCCGCCGCGTGTAGCCGACGTTATCCAGATCGTTGTGCTTGCCGCCCGCGCGCACGCACTTCTGCGAGCTGGCCGCGCGATTGTAGTCGCGCTTTTCCTGCCCCAGGAACACGTCCTTGAACTGATTCATGCCGGCGTTGGTGAACAGCAGCGTCGGATCGTTGGCCGGCACCAGCGACGAGCTTCGCACCACGCGATGGCCGCGCTGTGCGAAATAATCGAGGAACTTCTGGCGAGTCTGAGAGCCTGTCATCTAAGTAATTTCATTCTTGCACGAAAGAAAAAAGGGACGCGCCCCGTGTGGGAGCGCGTCCCCTTGTCTTGCTTCGAAATTTAGTCAGATTACCAGGTGTAACGGCCGGCAAACTGCATCTGTCGGGGAGCCGTCAGCGTGCTGCTCAGCTTTCCGAAATTGGTCGAGGAATTATCCGTCAGCGACGCCCCCGCCGGATCGAAGATCACCGAGTTGGTCACGTTGTAAGTCTCCCACCGGATCTGAATCTTGTGATGCTCCGAGTAGGGCATCGTGAAGACCTTGTAGAGCCCGGTGTCGATGTTGAACAGGCCATTGCCGCGCAGGTTGTTGCGCAGTCCGGACTGGCCGGCCAGCGTTTCGATGAAACTTCCGTACACACCCGGCGCCTGAGTGGTCCCGACCCCGAGGATGGCCGCTGGATTCGTGAACAGGTTCGGACCACCGCCTTTCGATACAGATCCGCTCGCGGTCGCGTTCGAGGTCTCGGAAACCGTGATCGAGCCAAGCGGTGTGGCATTGGCACCTACCTCCCAGTCGGTCGGCCAGCGCGAGCCATTGTTGACCGTGAAGGGAAGCCCCGAGGTCTGACGATAGTTGCCGCTGATCTGCCATCCGCCCACGAACGCATCCAGGATCTTGTTCATGTTGTGGCCGAACTGCCGTCCCCGGCCGACCGGAATCTCATACACGCCGTAAGCGTTCACTTGTTGCGTCGTGTCGTAAGAAGAAACCGCTCTCATCTGGCTCGGATTCCACGTGTTCTGTACGAAGCCGGTGAAAGAAGCGGTGGAAGGATTGAAAGTGCCGCCAGCGCCCGTTCCAGCCTCGCCGACTGATCCGAGGTCGATGGACTTCGACCACGCGTAGTTCAAATCGAACTGCAAGCCATAGCTGTAGCGCTTGCGAACGGTCCATTGCATGGCGTGATAATCGCCCTTACCAATAGAGCTTTGGGCCGAAAGAGCCGAGAACTGCGGATTGAAGACCATCCACGGACCGTAGATGCCGCAGGCCATCTGGGTGACTACGCCCTTGGAACTGAACTTGGTCCCGGTGGTGCTGCAGTTCGCGGCGTTGTCGGCGTTGTTCAGCGTGTTGGTGGCGTCGCCGATGGCGCTGTTGTTCAGGAAGTCGTTGGCCCAGACTTGCGTCGCCGTCATTCCGTTGCCCGCGGCCGTCGCCCACATGTGTTCGAAGAACGGCTGCGCAGGAACTTGGCTGCGGACTCATGTCCTGGATATCGATATCCGTCATCAATGCGCTCATCGCCTGGAAGTAAGTTTGACCGGACGCCGGATCCACAAGATTGGTCGGCATCGCCAGGTCGCGATCGAGCAGCGAGTGGCGTGAGAGGCGGCCCACGTAGGAGGCTTGCACGAAGAAGCCATGACCGAATTCGCGGCCCACGCTGAAATCGAGGTTAATCGTATAGGGCGCGGCTAACTGGCTGTCGATGCTGTTGGTGATCGCGAACGCACCGGATTGTCCGGCGCCGTAAGGATAGACTAACGGCAGTCCGCCCGCGGGAGCCGCGGGTACGATCGCGCTCGGCACCGCGTAGAATGTCGTGTACCTGGGAACTTGAGCCGAATTCAATAAGTTCGCCGGATTCGAGAAGCTTTGCGACAACCCAGGCGTGGTCGCGCTGAACGTCTGCGCCAGCGGCTGGCCGATGACGTCATAATACATTCCCGCGCCCGCGCGAATCGAAGTCTTGCCTGGCCCTCCGAACAGCCACTTCGAGATTCCGCTCTCCGCCTTGGGCGAATACGCAAGGCCGAGCCGGGGCGCAAAGTTCTTGTGGAACGGATACATCGAACTGCCTTGCGCCAGCGGAATGAAATCGATGAGCCCTGCGTTCTGCTGGGATAACCCTTGTTCGGCGTAATTCGCGCGAGCTCCCAGCCACGACGCTAGCGGAATGTTCGTAGAAGCCTGCTGTCCGTTCACTTCATATACCGGCGGCTCCAGAGAAAGACGCACCCCGGCGGTAACGGTGAAGTTGCGCGTCGCCTTCCAGGTATCCTGGACGTAGATTTCGCCTTCGTGATTCGCGAAATTGCGGCTTGCCGGTGCACCGGACGCGAGCAGGTTGCCGTTCACAAGGTAGTTATAGTCCGCGGTGCCCTGCGCTTCTAACCCTAACGCCGCCGCAGCCGCATATTCGTAATTCTGCTTGAAGCCGCTCGATACGCCGAGTGAAGCGGGCGCCAGATCGTTCCCCGATCCGGTCAGCCACGATGGGTTCGAGCTCGCGAAGCTATAGGAGTTTGCAAAACTCTGCGATTCGTTATTAATCAATCGGATCACGGCGCCAAAACGCACGTCATGAGCGCCGTGGTTCCACGACATGTCCTCGCTGATTGTGTGGGTCGGAATAATGCGCGCGAGCCCGGTGGTGGTGCCATACGGAGTACTGAGTCCGCGGAACCACTCGTAATTGCTGGTCAGCACGCCCGTGTTCTGGTTCCCCGCGCGGGTGAAGCCGTAATGCAGCGTGCTCACCAGGTTGGGCGTGATCACGTCCGTCCAGCCTGTCGCAATCCCTTTGCTGTTCGCGAGCACGACCTGGTTCGACGGGTCGCCGGGGAATTGAGGAAGGCTCGCCGTCAGATTGTTCGCCGAGTCGTTCTGAAGGTTGCCTCGAACGAAGAGGGAGTTCTTTCCGGCGCTGTCCGGCCGGTAATCCAATTTGGCGATATACGTATTCTGGACGCTATGCCCAGCCGCGTTGAAAAGGTAGCCCTCGGTGTTGATTCCGTCCCCGAGGACGGTATTGTTGGGCGCCGGCATCGCCTGCATTTGTTTGAGCGCGTTCGCGCTGACGCCGATCCCGCCTGGATCGACCTGTTGTAGTTGCGCCGGAGTCAGGTTGATCAGTTGCCCGGCTGAGTTGGTGTACCCGACGATCCCCTGCCTCAAATTCAAGCTCGGCACCGTGCGATCTGCGCTTCCCGAGCTCGCGTCGCGGCGGCCTTCATAATTTGCAAAGTAGAACAGCTTGTTCTTCTTGATCGCGCCACCCAGGGACACGCCGAATACGTTCACCAGCAGCGGAGCGATCGGCACACCGGCCTGGTTATTGAAGAACGAATTGGCAGCGGTCTCCGTTCCGCGGCGATATTCATACGCCGACCCGTGAAATTCGTTGGTGCCCGACTTGGTGACCAGGGTGATATCCGCACCCGAGCCGCGCCCGGTTGCTGCGTCGCCGTTGGTGGTGGTCGTGCGGAACTCCTCCACCGAGTCGAGCGTCACACGCAACACGCTGGTGAACGCCTGCCGCGCATTCTGATCGTTGACGTCCGCGCCGTCCAGCGTGATATTGCCCTGGTCGGACTTGCCACCGTTCACCGATCCGCTGCGATAATCCTGTGCGCCCGCACCGCCCGCCGAGGCGCCGAACGATCCGAAACTGGTCACACCCGGCTGAAACGCCAGCAGCCCTGCGACGTTGCGACCGTACATCGGCATCTCGATAATCGCGTTGCTGTTGATCGCATTACCGAGCGACGCGTCCGTGGTGTTCACCTGCACGGCCGCTGCCTCCACTTGAACGCTAGTGGTCGTCGCGCCGACTTTTGTAAACGTGATCGGAATCGTCGCGGGCTGGTTCACCAGCAATTCCACGTTTTCGATCACCACGTCGGTAAACCCGGAAGCCTTCGCGGTCAGCTTATAATTTCCCGGGGTCAACTGCTGCATGGTGTAGCGGCCCTGCGCGTCGGCGGTCGCCTCACGCTGCGCTCCCGTTGCGTTGTCGACGATGGTGACGGTGGCGCCTGGAATCACGGCGCCGGTCGGATCGCTCACCGTTCCAGTCAGCGAAGTGCTCTGCGCAAGCAAACCGGTAACAGCGAACAAGCAAAGAATGAACAGCCCCAGAAGCCTTCTCATCCAACTACCCCTTTCCCAAATGGAGATCAAACCCTATAAAAAGCCCGGTTGTAAATGTGTATCAAATTTGACTGGCCCTGTCAATGACATTTGCGCTATAACGGCGCTACTCGGTAACGGTAAGGCGCACCAGTACCCGTCCTCATTTTGCACGCGATTTTCCTGGCGATTCAGCGACTTGAGCGCGTCACCAACCGATTGGTTTGCCGCGATTCTGCTCGTCCAGCCACTTCTGCAACGGCGCAAAGTAATCGCGAATCGCAGTGGCATCCATCTCGCGCTGTCCCGGTCAGCGCGAATAATGCGTCCTGCCACGGCTTGCTGAGTCCCATCTCCAGCATTTCATTTAATCGCCGCCCAGCTTCCCGATTTCCATAGATCGAGCACCGGTTCAGTGGTCCTGTACATCCGGCGATCTTCGACAGCGCGCGATGAAACTGGAATTGAAGAATATCGGCCAGGAAGTAGCGCATGTACGGCATGTCCGAAGCCACGTGATACTTCGCTCCTGGATCGAAATCCTTTTCGCTGCCTGGCGTGGGCCGCGCGACGCCTTGGTATTTCAAGCGCAGTTGCCACCATGCTTCGTTGTATTTTTCCGGCGGCACTTCGCCTGAAAAAACTTTCCAGCGCCACTGATCGATCATCAAACCGAACGGCAGAAACGCGACCTTCTCCAGAGCCTTATTCAGCAGCAGCCCGATGTCTTTCGACGCATCCGGCTCCTTGTCGATGAACCCCAGCTTCACCAGGTACTCCGGCGTGATCGACAACGCGATGGTGTCGCCGATGGCCTCATGAAACCCGTCGTTCGCGCTGTCGCGAAACAGGAACGGCTGCTTATCGTAAGCGCGCTGGTAGAAATTATGCCCCAGCTCATGATGCACGGTCATGAAATCCTCGGCCGTGATGTCGAGGCAAGCCTTCAGCCGCACATCTTCGACGCTATCGATGTCCCAAGCGCTGGCGTGGCACACCACGTCGCGATCGCGCGGCTTGACGAACAGGCTCCGCTCCCAGAACGTCGGCGGCAGCGGCGCAAATCCCAGGGATTTGAAAAAATTTTCGCCGTAATGCACCATTTGCAGCGCGTCGGTGTTCCGCGATTTCAAAATTTGCGTCAGGTCATATCCGGGATCGGCATCGCGCGGGCGCCACCAGCTGATAAATGTTGGTCCAGTCCTGCGCCCAGATGTTGCCCAGCAAATGCGCCGGAATCGGACCCTTCGCCGGAACCACATCCGCCCCGTATTTTTCGCGCAGCTTCCAGCGAACGTAGGCGTGCAGCGAAACATACAGCGGACGTACCTGCTCCCACAGCCGGTCGAGTTCTTTCGCGAAATCGTCCGGAGGCATGTCGTACTTCGCGCGCCACATCGCGCCCGTATCCTTGAATCCCAGCTCACGCGCGCCTTTATTCGACAGCTCGACAAAACGCGCAAAATCTGCGCGCATCGGCGGCGAAATCGCATGCCACCCGCTCCACGCATCCAGCAGCTCTTTGGGGTCGCGTGCTGTTCGCCATGATCCGCGTGATGTCTTCGATGTCCAGGCACTTCTGATCGGAGTATTTGCTTCCGGACAGTATTTTCCCTTTGCCGTACGTGCCTTCGAGCGACGGCGCCAGACGCGTGACCTCGGCGCTTTCCGCCGGATCGGAAGGCGCGGCCAGCGTCAGCCCGAGCTTCAACAGCATCATTTTGCGCGCCATGTCGGGCGGAAGCTTCACGTGATCGAAACGCATCGCCGCCTTTGGCCAGCCGCACCGCCTTCGGCGATCGCGCGCTCATCGGCCAGCGCCGAGAGCGTCTCGCTATCGTAGGTGATGAAGTTCGCGCGAATCCAGTCCGCGTGGCCCGCTTCGGTCGTAGAGCGAGCAGCTTCTTCTCGGCGTCGTCGAGAAATTTCTCGGCATCCTGCGACGGTCGGCGGACGCCGCAACAGCGGCCGGCGCCAGCAACAGCAGGAGCGTCTTCATGTCGTCATCTTACGTCGAGATGACTTGCCGTGGAACATCGACGCACGGCCCGAATAAAAAAAGGGCTCGTTAATTCACGTGAATTAACGTGCAGCCGACGCCCGATCGTTCCTGATTCTGGCTTACGCGGCCTTCGCCGGCAGCCGCAACCAGCCCCGGCAGCATCTCCGCCAGCACGTCTTCCACCCGATCGGCGAAGATGAACTCCATCTCCTTGCGGACTTCTTCCGGCAGATCGCGCAAGTCCTTCTGATTGCCGCGCGGCAGAATCACGCGTTTGATCCCCGCGCGCCGCGCCGCCAGCACTTTCTCCTTCACGCCACCGATCGGCAGACACCAGACCGGTCAGCGTCACTTCGCCCGTCATCGCCGTATCGCTGCGCGCGGCCTGACCCGAGTAGACCGAAGCCAGCGCAGTGGTCATCGTCACGCCCGCCGACGGACCGTCTTTCGGAATCGCGCCCGCCGGAACGTGGATGTGCAGACCCGAGTTCAGGAACTTCGCCGGATCGATTCCCAGCGCCTCCGCGTGGCTCCACACGTAACTGCGCGCCGTCTTCGCCGACTCCTGCATCACTTCGCCGAGTTGCCCCGTGATGGTCAGGTCCTTCCCGTCCGGCAGCAGCGTCGCTTCGATGTACAGACACATCGCCGCCGGTTTCCGTCCAGGCGAGGCCCGTCGCCACGCCCGCCGGCAGATCCTTCCGAGCTTCTTCCGGCAAGCATCGGCTCCGGACCCGAGCATCTCCACCAGATCCTCCGGAGTCACCGTCACGTGTTCCGGCTGCGCCTTCGGCGAACTTCAGCGCGACCTTGCGGATCACGCGCCCGAGCGTCTGCTCCAGCCGCCGAACGCCCGCCTCCCGCGTGTAGGCCGCCGATCAGCTTCTTCAGACGCCGCATCGGTGATCTCAAACTGCTCGGGCTTGATCCCCGCCTGCGTCAAGCTGCCGCGGCAGCAGATACCGCCGCGCGATCTGCGCCTTTTCTTCCTCGCTGTATCCCGACAGCCGCAGAATCTCCATCCGATCCAGCAGCGGAGCCGGAATCGTATCCAGCGTATTCGCCGTGGTGACGAACAACACCTTCGAAAGATCGAACGGCAGATCGAGATAATTGTCGCGGAACGTCTTGTTCTGCTCCGGATCGAGCACTTCGAGCAGCGCCGATGCCGGATCGCCGCGGAAATCGCGGCCCAGCTTGTCGACTTCGTCCAGCATCAGGACCGGATTCGACGCGCCCGCGCGCCGCATCGCCTGAATCAGGCGTCCCGGAAGCGCGCCGATATAGGTCCGCCGATGCCCGCGCAGTTCGGCTTCGTCGTGCATGCCGCCCAGGCTCATCCGCTCGAACTTGCGGCCCAGCGCCCGCGCGATCGATTGTCCGAGCGACGTCTTTCCCACGCCCGGCGCGCCCACGAAGCACAGAATCGGAGCCTTCGCTTCCGGATTCAGCTTCAGCACCGCCAGTTGCTCCAGGATTCGCTCCTTCACCTTCGGATGCCGAAGTGATCCTCATCGAGCACCTGCCGCGCCCGCGCGATATCCAGATTGTCCTCGCTGCGCTTGTTCCACGGCAGCTCGATCACGTATTCCAGCCACGTCCGGATCACGTTGTACTCCGGCTGCGGCGATGGCAGCTTCTCGAGCCGCCCCAGCTCGCGCTCGGCTTCCTTGCGAACATCCTCGGGCAGATCCGCCTTCGCCAGCTTCTCGCGAATCGACTCGACTTCCGCCTGGTCCGGATTCTTCTCGCCCAGTTCCTGCTCGATGGCGCGCTTTTGCTGCCGCAGGATGTACTCGCGCTGCTCGCGACCCATCTCGCCGCGAGCTTCTTCGGTGATCTTATTCCGCAGCTCCAGCACTTCCACTTCGTGCGAAAGCCAGCCGTGCACCATCCGCAGCGCTTCCACGCGGGTCGGAGCCTCCAGCAGCGCCTGCTCCCGCGCGGTCTCCAGATTCATGATCGACGCGATCATGTAGGCCAGCCGCAGCGGATCTTCCTGCGACGTGAACATCCGCGCCAGTTCCTGCGGCGTCTGCGTTCGGCGACTGCACCAGCCCCACGAACTTCGACCCCATCTCGACGATCGACAGCGTCAAGCGCCTCCGTCTCGCGGCTCGAATCGTCCGGAACCGGCAGCGCCCGCACACGCGCCACCATGTGCCCGTGCTCCTCGTCCACTTTGACGATCACCACGCGCTCCATGCCGTAGACCAGCACTTCAATCTGGTCCTTCCCGCGCCCGGCTTTCTTGATCACCGCGCGCGTGCCGATGGTGAACAGATCGCTCGCGCGCCGGTGTATCGACCGAAGCGTCGCGCTGCGTCACCACCACGATCTCTTTGCTCTCGGTCGCCAGCGCCGCTTCGACCGCCGAAATCGAGCCCGGTACGTCCCACCGACAGCGGCATCAGCAAGCCCGGAAACAGCACCGAATTCTTCAGCGGCAGCAACGGAAGCGTGCCAATGTGGATATCTTTTTCAGCCATATATTTCTCCCAACCTAATCGCTTAAGATGCTTCGGCCCGCACCGCGACTCAACCTCGAACGCCAGCTCGCTTCGTCTTCTCCGCTAACGCGCACCTTCTGTCCGTCGCGGATCTCGCCGGCCACCAGCTTCCGCGCCAGCGGCGTCTCCACCTCCTTCTGAATCGCCCGCTTCAGCGGCCGAGCCCCGTACGCCGGATCGTACCCGACCTTCACCAGATGCTCGCGAGCCGCATCCGTCAGCGTCAATCTCGATGTGCCGCTCCGCCAGCCGCGCCCTCAAGCCCGAAAGCTGAATCTCGACGATCTTCTTCAGCTGCTCCTCCGTCAATCGGTGGAACGTGATGATTTCATCCACCCGGTTCAGGAACTCCGGCCGGAACAGCCGCGGCAGCTCCTCGCGCGGCGCATTCGACGTCATGATCACGATCGTGTTCTTGAAATCCACCGTCCGCCCCTGCCCGTCCGTCAGCCGCCCGTCGTCCAGCACCTGCAACAGCACGTGGAACACGTCCTGATGCGCCTTCTCGATCTCGTCGAGCAGCACTACCGAATACGGCCGTCGCCGCACGGCTTCGGTCAACTGCCCGCCCTCGTCATACCCGACGTATCCCGGAGGCGCGCCGACCAGTCTCGAAACCGTGTGCTTCTCCTGATACTCCGACATGTCGATCCGGATCATCGCGTGCTCGTCGTCGAACAGATATTCCGCCAGCGCCCGAGCCAGCTCCGTCTTGCCGACGCCCGTCGGCCCCAGGAACAAAAAGCTCCCGATCGGCCGCTTCGGATCCTTCAATCCGCCGCGAGCGCGCATCACCGCGTCCGCCACCGCGTCCACCGCCTCATCCTGCCCGACCACGCGCTTGTGCAGTTCATCCGACAGATGAATCAGCTTCTCGACCTCGCCCTCCATCAGCTTCGACAGCGGAATCCCGGTCCACCGGCTGACCACCTGCGCGATGTCTTCCTCGTCTACTTCCTCTTTAAGCAGAGTGGTCTCGCGCTTTTGCGTTTCAAGCTGCTTTTCCAGACCCGTCAGCTTCCCGTACTTCAGCTCGGCGGCTTTGTTCAGGTCGTAAGCCCGCTCCGCCTGCTCGATCTCGACCTTCACCTGCTCGATCTGAGCCCGCATATCGCGCTGCTTCTTCAGCATCTCCTGATCGGCCTTCCACTGCGCCTGCAAGGCTGCCGTTTCGGTCTTCAGCTCCGCCAGTTCTTTCTCGATCTTGCCCAGTCTCTCTCGCGACGCCTTATCCGATTCCTTCTTCAACGCCTCGCGCTCGATTTCGAGCTGCATCTGCCGCCGCAGCCGCTCATCCAGCTCCGCCGGCATCGAATCGATCTCGGTGCGCAGCTTTGCCGCCGCCTCATCCACCAGATCGATCGCCTTATCCGGCAGGAACCGGTCCGAAATGTAGCGCTGGCTCAACACCGCCGCCGCCACCAGCGCGGAATCCTTGATCCGGACGCCATGATGCAGCTCATACCGCTCGCGCAGCCCGCGCAGAATCGAAATCGTGTCTTCCACCGTCGGCTGGTCGACAAGCACCGTCTGGAATCGCCGCTCCAGCGCCGCGTCTTTCTCGATATGCTTGCGATATTCGTCGAGCGTCGTCGCCCCGATGCAATGCAGCTCCCCGCGCGCCAGCATCGGCTTCAGCAGGTTGCCGGCGTCCATCGCGCCTTCGGCCTTTCCTGCCCCGACCACGGTATGCAACTCGTCGATAAACAGAATGATCTGCCCTTCGGCCGATTGGACCTCTTTAAGAACGGCTTTCAGCCGCTCCTCGAACTCGCCGCGGAACTTCGCCCCCGCAATCAGCGCGCCCATGTCGAGCGAAACGACTCTTTTGTTCTTCAGCCCCTCCGGGACATCGCCGCGCACGATTCTCTGCGCCAACCCTTCGACAATCGCCGTCTTCCCAACGCCAGGCTCGCCGATCAGCACCGGGTTATTCTTGGTCCGCCGCGACAGCACCTGGATCACGCGCCGGATCTCCTCATCGCGCCCGATCACCGGGTCGAGTTTCCCCGCCGCCGCCAGTTTGGTCAGGTCGCGGCCATACTTTTCGAGCGCCTGATACGTTTCCTCGGGATTCGGCGACGTCACCCGCTGCGATCCACGAACCTCTTGCAGAGTCCGCATGATCCGGTCGCGCGTAATCCCCAATTCCTTGAAGACTTTCTCGTCGGTCGCCGCCAGCAGCACATGCTCGACCGAGATGTAGTCGTCCTTGAACTTTTTGGCCTCGTCCTCGGCGCGCGCAAAAAGCTTCTGGAGCCGCGCGGTGAGGTAAATCTGATCCATCCCTGCCGCCGGGCCCCGACACTTTCGGCAGCTTGTCCAGCTCCTGCGTCAAACGTCGATGGATCGCCTCCAGATTTACACCGGCCTTCGCGAGAACCGACTGCGCCAGCCCACCCTCCTGCTCCAAAAGAGCCAGCAAGACATGCTCGACGTCAAGTTGCTGCTGCCCATTTCGTTGAGCTAGCGATTGTGCCGCCCGCACCCCTTCTTGCAGCTTTTCCGTGAATCGATTGAAGTCCATATACAACCTCGTTGAAGCCAGAATATCACATGAGTGCTAGAATGTCCACAAATCTGAGCATGTCCGTATCAACTTACACAAGTTACGCAATATGAACCACATGCGCTGCTTGATCCAGCGAATCTCAACCGGTATGTGCAGTGCAACCAAGCGGCCATAAACTTTCGTTGTGGCGCGACTCCTGAAGTCTTACACTGGACCTCATGCTTAACGAATTCAAGAAGTTCATCATGCGGGGAAACGTGCTGGACTTGGCGATCGGCGTCATCATTGGCGCAGCCTTCGGAAAGATCGTCACCTCACTGGTGAATGACGTTCTGATGCCAGTGATCGGCCTGGCGATCGGGAAAGATCGACTTCTCAAATCTTTTCGTGTCCCTAAACGGAACGCACTACGACACGCTGGCGGATGCCAAGAAGGCGGGCGCTCCGACGCTGAACTACGGGGTCTTTGCCAACACTGTGATCGAGTTCCTGATCATCGCGTTTGTGATTTTCCTGATCGTGAAGCAGGTAAACCGGTTGATGAAGCCAGCTCCGGCGCCGCCAGTGACGACCAAGGACTGCCCGCGCTGCTGCACCGCGATTCCGCTAGCCGCAACCCGCTGCCCGGCTTGTACGACGGACCTTTGACCCTTCAGTATTCTGCGTTTATCGGGTCCATCTGGCCGTAACGCAAGCGAAAGCTTGCTTACTGCTGTGACGACCCGTCAGGCCTGCGCTTCAAGGTCGGGCGATCGTCGTCGCTGCCCTTGGTCCCGCTACCGTCGTCAGTCGTCGTGCCCGAGCCTGGAGCTTTCTTCAGCCGCGGACCGTTCAGGTCCTTGCTGTCCGTCTTCCGGCGATTGTGCAGCATCGCCAGTCGGCCCTTCACGTCGTTGAACTCCGAAGTGGTTACCACGTATTCAGGACGCTCCTTCAGCATCACCTGAATGTTCTTCTGCGCGCTCACGATGCGATCGTCCGTCGGCGGATGCGTCGAGAATACCTTGGCCATGCGTCCCCGGCTTCTTCTTTTCGAGCGATTCGATCTTCTCAAAGAAGTCCACGAACGCTTCCGGATCGTAGCCGGTCTTGTACATGTATTGCAGCCCGAGCATGTCCGCTTCGCTCTCGAACGCCTTCGAGAATTGCAGGAAACCCACCGGGATCAGGACGCTGGCAGCCTGGCGGATTCCGTATCCGGCCCAGCCGCCCATGAAGATCAGCGGTATGGTGGCCAGGTTCGCGACTTCGCCGCGGGTCGCCTGACGCGTGCCGTGCCGTGCCGCCACATGCGCGATTTCGTGCGCCATCACGCCTGCCAGTTCCGCTTCGCTGTCCGCTTTCAGAATCAGACCGGAGTTCACGAAGAAGAATCCGCCCGGCAGCGCGAATGCATTCACATCTTCGGTGTCGATCACTTTGATGGTGAACGGAACCTTCGCGTCGGAATTGCGCACCAGGTTCTGCCCCACGCGATTTACGTACTCCGCGATGATCGGGTCGTCGATGATCTTGGCCTGCCGCTCCACTTCCTGAGCGAGTTGCTTGCCCAGCGCGATTTCCTTCTCCATCGAATACCAGTTAAGCCCCTTGCCGACATCGCGGTTGCCGATTTCGTCAGGGTCCTTCTTCTTGTCGTCGGCGAATGCCGTGACCGAAAGCAGAGTGAGAATCGCGGTGAGTCCTAAAAGGCGCCTCGAAACTAATAAGGCCATCGACGGACTCCTTTCATTTGACAGTATAGACCTTTATGCGCCAGGCCGCTTAAGGGATGCAACCAGCTTCGGCTCCGGCGCCCGATGCAAGGTCGGCCGGCTCGGATCGGGCACGTCGCCTTTGCGGCGGTTTAGCAGCATCGCCAGCCGCGCCTTCACCTGGTCGAACTCCGATGTCGTCACTACGTACTGCGGCTGATCCTTCAGCAGTTCCTGGATATTCTTCTGCACGGTCACGATGCGATCTCCGGTGGGAGGATGCGTGGAAAAAGCCTTCGCCACGCGACCCGGATGCCGGGTGTTCAGCTTTTCGATCTTTTCAAAAATGTCGACCATCCCGTTCGGATCGTAGCCGGTTTTATACAGGTATTCGAGGCCCAGCAAATCCGCTTCGCTCTCGAACGCCCTTCCGAACTGGAGCATGCTCATGGGGATCAGCAACCCTGCGCCCTGGCGCGCGCCGTAGCCCGCCCATCCTCCCATGAATATAAGCGGGATCGTGGCCATCTGCGCGACTTGCGCTCGCGTCGCCTGCCGTGTCCCATGCCGCGCGGCGATGTGGGCGATTTCATGCGCCATTCCGCCGGCCAGTTCGGCTTCGGTTTCCGCGGTGAGAATCAGTCCGGTATTGACGAAAAAGTACCCGCCGGGAAGCGACAGCGCGTTGATGCTATCGTCCTCGATGACTTTAATTGTGAATGGGAATTTCGAATCCGAGTTGCGAACCAGGTTTTGGCCCACGCGGCTGACGTATTCGGCCACCACCGGATCGTCGATCACGCGCGCGCTCTGCTGCACCTGCTGCGCCATCTGCTTGCCCAGCGCAATTTCCTGCTGGATCGAGTACCAGTTCAAGCCCTTGCTGACGTCGCGGCTGCCAATCTGGTCCGGGTCTTTCTTCGGATCCTGCGCAAGTATCGCGGACGCGAAAATGGCGAGCAGCAGCGCGATTCGCATGCTCTATTAACGTATGCTCATTTAGATGGGTTTCAAAAACTATCGCGACTTCTTCCCGGTCACCAAGAGCCAGATTTACCTGAATCATGCCTCCGTTGCGCCGCTGTGCCGGCCGGCCGCCGAGGCCATGAAATGGCTGGCAGACGACGCTCTCGAAAACGGCTCGCTGCACTACGATAAATGGCTCGAAACATACGACGGCTTGCGAAACTCAGCGGCCCGGCTGGTGAATGCGACGCCCGCCGAAATCGCGCTGGTGAAGAATACGTCGGAAGGGATCGCGACCGTCGCCATGGGGCTCGACTGGCGGCCGGGAGACACGATTGTCGCTTTCAATGAGGAGTTTCCGGCCAACCAATACCCCTGGAAGCGGCTGGAATCGCAGGGCGTAAAGACCAAATGGCTGTCCGTGACCGATCCACTCGACAAGATCGACGAAGCGGCGAAAGGCGCGCGTCTGCTGGCCATCAGCTTTGTGCAGTTCTTGACCGGATACCGCGCGAATATCGAGAAAGTTGGGGAAATCTGCCATCGTCGCGGAGCGATCTATTTTGTCGACGCCATCCAGGGGCTGGGCGTGTTTCCGCTGGATGTTAGAACCGCGCATGTTGACGCATTGGCCGCCGATGGTCATAAATGGCTTCTGGGACCGGAAGGATGCGGGATCTTATATATTTCTCAGCAACTTCAGGAGCAAGTGGCGCCCGTCGAGTTCGGTTGGACCAATGTTGCGGGATACAACGACTACGGATCTCGCGACATGACTCTGCGTCCGGATGCGGGACGGTACGAATGCGGGACTCTTAATACCATTGGATGCTATGGATTGCGGGCTTCGATCGATTTCATTTTGAACGTCACCACTCGGTTACATCGGGCCTGCTGTGCAGGGCTTAGGCGACCGGATCGATCAAGGCGTGAAGGCTAAAGGATACGAGACCGCTTGCGAGCGAACGCCTGAAACAGGGTCGGGAATCGTCAGCTTTCGGAAGCCGGGTGTCGACCCGGTGGCAATGGTCGCGAACCTCAAGCAGAACGGCGTGGCCGCGGCGGCGCGCGCTGGATGGATTCGGATGTCGCCGCATTTCTACATCACGGAAGAAGAGATCGATCGGGCCCTCTACTGGATATAGATCGTCACCATGTCGGTGAAGCCTTCGTTGGTCTGAACGGCCAGGCTCTGCGGGCCGGAATCGACAGTTTCCGGGATCTGAATGTTGAGCTGGTAAAGTCCGGCGACGGTCGGCACCAAGTCCCGCGAATGTCATATTAGTGACCAGGACTCCGCCGACGTAGACGTTCACAGGACCGGTCATTTTATAGAAGGTGTCGGTGGGCGTAGCTTCGCCGTCTGTCACGGCCGGATTCGTCGCCCCGAGGCCACCAACGTAAACCGCGACGATTTCGGTTCGGGTAGCCGGGCTCGACTGGTTGCAAAGTGAGCCGTCGGCGTGGCGTATGGCTCCGGCGCTGATTCCATTCTGCGAGATGCTGAAAACGCCGGGAGCCGTCGCCGCGAGCGGAACGACTACGGGTTAGATTTGACTTCCTTCACCGTTGCCACAATCGTTGCAGTGGATCCGGTGACGCCGAACGGAACGATCACGTCGATATAATTCAGGCTTCCGACAGTGACGCTATAAACCGGAGCTGGGAGGCCGTTGATGCTTACTTGAACTCCCCCAAGAGTGGTTTGATTGGATATGGCGGGCGTGATGCGGACGCGCTGCCGAGACCGGTACCGTAGATCTGCAGGAATTCGCCGGGGGCGATCGGATAGCCCGCCGGCGAGAAGCTTCCGGCGTTGAATATTCCCTGCGGATTGAGGAAGACGCCAGTCCCGGTTTGCGGCGGCATCATGGTCGCAAAATAGATCTCGTAGCTTTCGGAATCGGCAACATCGACGCCCGCTCGTGACGAACGTGTTGCCAGTCGAGGCAACGTCGACATGGCCGGTAGTTGATGAAGATTCTCCGGAGCCGTCGGCGGTGAGGCTGTAGGAAATGAGTGGCGCGGCGTCGAACAGTCCGTCGGACTGACGCGTGCGGCGGGACCATTCGGAGTTGCCGTCGCCGGTTGTGTTCGCGGCCCCCGAAACTGCGGCGAGGCGAGGGGGCGCGGTGTCGTATCGCATGCCTGCGGCAAAGAAACGACCCGAAAAGCTCGCGTCGGTCGCACCGCTCGCGAAGGCTTTCACGCCGACGACGAGCCCATGCAAACCCGCGGCCAACGATCCACCGATGAAGTAGCTTCCGTCCTGCGAAACGTAGACGTTTTTCACTCCAGCGATTAGCTGGGTGGTCGCGTCCAGACCGGCTGCCGAGCGGGAAGGTCGATGTACCGGTTCCGTCAGCTGCAACGGTATAAGTCATTGGGCCAACGGTCTGAGTTTGCAAGTGATTGTTGAGGTTCGCGGCTTGCCCCGTGACCATGTTTTCCGCGAAGCTACCGGAGCCGTTGGCCGTCAGCTTGAAATTGGCATCGCGAATGTCGGCCACGCCTCCGTTCGGAAATTCGAGACTCGAAATCCAGTACGCGCCATTCAAGGTCGAAGTGGAAGTCGGCTGCGCGGGGGCTGGAATCGCGATGAACAGGTCAAAGACCGTTGGCCCAGCCTCCGTCGACGAACCAACCAGAGCGCTCTGGCCGAGCCGGGCGTTTATAGTTGCTCCGGACTTGAGCGGGTTAGTGAGCGTCACGAATCCGCCTGGATTGACCGCGTAGGTTCCAGAACTCGTCGCCAGATTTACAGCTGCGGCGGTTCCCACTAGTACCTGCCCTGCGACTGTAAACCCGCCCTTGCCGTCGAAGGTCAGTGTGCCGGCGCCGGAGTGGGTATCGGTCACATTGGCGGTCCCATCCGTGATGAGTAAGACCTGGCGGAAGTAATACTTGCCCGTCAGTGATGCGTTGGTTGAGACTTGGGCCAGAGCCTCGCTTACCTCCAGGACGGCCAGTATGGCCAAGCCAACGTACCTTGTTTTCATCAGTAGCGTTTTCCCCGTTTCATTTATCTTCAAGTAACTGTAACCCGGTGACGCACTCGTCGGACGCGGGGGTGAAGACGAATTAATTGCACAATCGCCCTAACGGAGGCGGAAAACGACCCTAACCCGAGCAACTAAGCCATTCGGGGAGGGTTACTTGCTTCATAATGGATCGAACTGAAGGCAAACGATGATAAAACGACTCCTATTAACAACCTGCGCGTTCGCGGCGACGGTGGGCGGTTTATGGATCATTCGGGCGCAGGAGCAAGAGCCGGCGCCTCCGGGAGTCGCGCACGCTGAATGCACGTTTTTCGGTCCGCAACGCGAGCGCTTCCTGCCACATGACCGAAGCGGGCGTTTGAGCGAAATGACGGCACAGGTGACCGGCATGTTGGGCACTAATTCCGAAATTGCGCATGTCGCGTCGGCCGGATCTTCGATGCCGAGCGCTCCGGGCGGAAGCCGGACGTTTGGAACTGGCACCAGCGCTACCAGCAGCACGAACCTGATCGACGTGTTCATCTGGCAGGCGTTTCAGGCGAATGGAGTGACTCCGGCGAAACAGACCACAGACTGGGAATTTATTCGCCGCGTTTACCTGGATCTGACCGGGCGAATTCCGACCTCCAATCAGGTGCTCGCGTTCGTGGCCGATACCACGCCGAACAAGCGAGCCGATCTTATTGAAACGCTGCTTGCCTCATCGCAATGGGTAGACCGGTGGACCATGTTCTTCGGCGACCTTTATAAGAACGCGCAGACGTGGCCGAGCACCGGGACTTCGATTGCGGCGCAGGGTCGAGATGCATTCAACACTTATATTCGCAACGCGCTGACCAATGGGACTCCGTATAACCAGGTGGCGAGCGCGCTGATCGGATCGCAAGGGACCAATAATTTTACGCAGGGCGAGCTGAACTGGATCATCAACGGTCGGGTGACTGGAACCGGGATTCCGATTCAGGATACCTGGGATCAGGAGACTGCCAATGTGGCCGATACATTCCTGGGGATCTCGCATTTGAATTGCCTGCTGTGCCACAACGGCCGCGGTCATCTGGATTCGCTGAGCCTGTGGGGCGCCAACACGACCCGGCTGCAGGCTTGGGGGATGTCGGCGTTTCTGGCGCACACGAATTTGCAGGATCCGCTATCGGATCCCTCGAATACCAGCAGCGCTCGCCTATGGTACGTGAACGACGCGGCGTACAAGACCAATTACGCGCTGAACACGACTACCGGGAACCGGCCGCCGCGGCAGCCGATCGGGTCGACGTCAACGATTGCGCCGAATTACATTTTCACGGGGCAGACACCGAACTCGGGAGAGGGATACCGGCAGGCGCTGGCTCGGCTGGTGACCGGCGATACGCAGTTTGCACGCGCCACGGTTAATTATGTCTGGGCGGCGTTTTTCACCATGGGAATTGTGGACCCACCGGATCAGTTCGACCCGGCGCGCCTGGATCCGAACAATCCTCCGCCGTCGCCGTGGACGCTGCAGCCGTCGAATCCGGATCTGTTGAACGCGCTGGCCGAGGATTTCGTGGCCAACAAGTACGACATCAAGCATCTGATGCGGCTGATCGCGAACTCGAATACGTATCAACTGGAATCGCAGTACGATCCCAACACGTGGAATCCGAACTGGCAAACGCTGTTCGCGCGCAAACTGGTCCGCAGGCTGTGGGGCGAAGAGGTCGCGGATTCGATCGCGCTGTCAAGCAATATTCCGAACACCTACACCACCAACAGCGTCACCTTCAACTGGGCCATGCAATATCCGGAGCCGGCGGTGGAATCGAAGCCGTTCCTGCAAGCCTTTCTGCCCGGGGATCGCGACCTGAATCCACGGCGTCCCGATGGAGCCATCCAGCAGGCGCTGGTGCTGATGAACGACAACACGGTGATGTCGAAGCTGAACTCGACAGGCACGGGCGCGACGCAGAGCCTGTTGAGCAGAGCGCTGGCGCAGACCGGCAACGACGGGCTGACCAGCGTGCTGTATCTAAGCATCCTGTCGCGGAATCCAACCGCCGCGGAGATGCAAACCGCCGAGACGTTGCTGGGCTCGGGAAATCGTACCCAGAAGGCGCAGGAGCTGATGTGGACCTTATATAACAAGGTCGACTTCATGTTCAATTACTAAGGGGATAAGGATGCTGAAAAAGGGGTCAGACCGCTCTGTCCACGGCCACCGGTTGCGTGTGGCGCGTGTTGACCATTGGCGGGGACAGAGTAGCCTGACCCCTTTCTCAGCAAATCATTAAAATGAACCGCAAACAATTTCAGAAATTTCTAAAAGAGAATCCGGGCGCGCGCAGACCGGGGATGTTCCGGCGGCCGGACTGGACGCGGCGGAACTTCTTCAAGATTCTCGGCGCGGGCGTCGCGGGGTCCTGCTTCGCGAAGGAAGCGGCCGCGCAGTCGACCTTCACGGGCTGTACTTCGCAACAGGTGACCATGCAGAACACCGCGAAGAACATGATCTTCATTCTGATGGCGGGCGCTCCCAGCCACGTCGACACGTTCGACTTCAAAATGACGCCGAACGTCACGCCGACGGCCGCCAAGCCCGAAACCGTCAATGGAATTCTGTGGCCGACAGGAATTTTTCCGAACCTGGCGTCGCATGTCGGGGACGTCGCGATCGTGCGATCGCTTGAAGCGCACGCGCTGGTGCATTCGCTGGGGCAGACCTGGGTGCAGATCGGAAGAAACCCGGCGGCGGCCCTAGGGAATATCGCGCCGAATATCGGAAGCATCGTTGCCCTCGAGAAGGCCAGCGAACGGAAACCGACGGATGTGCTGCCGACGTTTCTGGCATTGAACTCCGATGGGGCCGTGGGATCGGGTTATCTGGACGCGAGCTATGCGCCGTTCAAGTACGATCCGACCACGGCGGGTTTGCCCGACACTTCGAACCCATTCGGCCAGACTCGCTGGACCGAGATGGTGAACACTTTGTACACGGAAGACGCTCCGCTGCGTACGAATTCTCTGCTGGGCAAGCCGGCCGACGATATGGCTAATTTCTACACGTCGGCGCAGAGCATGATGTATAACCCATCGGTGAACAGCGTGTTCACCTACTCGAGCGCGGACAGCACGCGGTATGGCAATACGTCATTCGGAAACTCATTGATCATCGCCAAGCAGGCTCTGGCCGCCAACATGGGGGCCCGGTTCGTGCAAGTGACGGTGGGCGGCTGGGATATGCACGTCAACATTTACGGTCCGAACGGCGATGTGACCAAGGCGCCGAACATCTTCACGCTGGGGAATCAGTTCGACAGCGGGCTATCGGCTTTGCTGGCGGATCTGAAGAGCTCCGGTGCGCTGGCGGAAACGATGGTGATCGCGATGGGCGAGTTCGGAAGGACCCCCTATGTGACCGCCGCAGCCGGACGCGACCATTACCTAAACCAGTTCGCGATGTTCGCGGGCGGCGGAGTGACCGGCGGGAAAATCATCGGCACGACCAGCGCGGACGGGTCGGAGATTACGGACAACGGGTGGTCACAGAACCGGCCGGTAAATCCCGAGGACATCGAGGCGACCATCTACTCGGCGATGGGGATCAACTGGACCAACGTGTGCTACAACGATCCGTTCCATCGCGGGTTCGAGTACGTGCCGCAGTCGAATGGACCGGATTACTGGGTGCCGATCAACGAGTTGTTCTCGTAGATCAGGCCTTGCTTCCGCATCGACCACGCAAGTCCGGCAAGCGTCGAGACCAGCCACGCTGCTGCGGTGAATAGTGTTGTGGAATCCGGATCGATCAGCGACTGCCCGCGCAGCGCCTGCCACATGAGCATCGCAAAAAGAGCGAAATAACTGGCAGCCAGCACGAATACGTTGCGCGTGGAATCACGGCGCCGCGAAATCAGCCAGGCCAGGAACGGGATCGCCTGTAATCCGTGCAGCCCCAGGAAGTGCGGGATGCGCAGGTCGCCGTGATCGACGCTCCAGCCGACGCCGGGCAGGCCGGGTCCGCCGTCGGGCGCGCCGACCGTGTGGGCGCCCACCGCGGTGATTTTCTCATGGGCGCGCATCGCGGCGATCTGCGGCGGAGTCGGACGCACCATCATGCCTCCCGTGGCGGACCCGATTACGCTGATCAGCATCCCGAGCCGCAGCGACCATCCCCAGGCCCGGTCGACGAAGGGCTGCTTGAACAGCATAATCGCGATCCCGACGCTGGCCATCCACAGGATCAGGATCATCAGTCCCATGACTGCGAATAACACTTGATCCAAACGAGTAGCGGCGTTGAAATGACTGGGGACGCCGCGGGCTGCCTGAATATCGATAATCACAACTTCCGCGATTCCGACGATCGATAGAATCCAGCCGGAGACACGCTTGTATCGAGGCCAGACATCCACGTAGCGGAACAGCCAGGCGATAGAGGCGGAAAGGATCGCGACCGAAATGGCGAACTTCGCCGGTTTGAGCCATGCGGGCATTCCGGTGATGATGCGGGGATCGGCGAAGATTCCCACGACCGAGGCGAGGAAGGCGGCCAGCATCAGGACAGCGGTCGCGGTGAGAGGAGCGCTTTCGTTCCAGAGTTTCCTGAGTTCGGCGCGCATCATGTTGACCTCGTCAACATACTATCCGAAGAATGTTGACCATGTCAACACCCTCGTGCGACAATTTTCTTGAATGGCGAGGAAGAGACGCGCGTACCATCATGGCAACCTGCGCGCGGTGTTGATCGAAATCGGCCTGAAGATCATTGAAGAGAAAGGGGTTCGCGCGTTAACACTGCGTGAAATCGGATCGCTCGCGGGAGTTTCCCGGATGGCCGCATACCGGCATTTTGCGAATAAGCACGACTTGGTCTGCGCCATCGCCGAAGCCGGATTCCACGAGTTTGCGGACGCGCTGGCGGCCGCCACGCACTCGGCGCCGCCCGATTTCGGCTCGCGGATGTCCGCCATGTTCGCCGCGTATTTGAAGTTTGCGCGGGAACATCGCGCATACTACGACGTCATGTTCGACGTGGAGGAACTCGGCGATGAACCGCAGGCTCCGCATGATTCGGAAGGCGCGCGGGCGTTTGCGATTCTGGCCGATACGATTCGCGAAGGGCAGAAACGTGGCGACGTTCGGACAGGAGATCCGGACGCGCTGGCGCGATTTGTATGGTCGACAGTGCACGGCATCAGCACGCTGCACTTCGATCAGGGCGACGGATTCGTGCCGCTGAGCGAGGAACTCATCCGAGAAGCTTTGGCTCCCCCGAAGGCTTGAACGATTTGCGATTCTGGTGTCCGGGAGGATCGGGCATGGAACGATCGGGACAGATGACGGAGGAAGAGCGCAAACTCGCGGTGAACCGGCTGCACAGCTCGCGCGACAAGTTCATGAGCGTGATCGACGGAGTTTCGGCGGAGCAGGCGAAATTCAAGCCGAGGCCGGAGCAGTGGTCCATTCTGGAGCTGGCTGAGCATATCGCGATCAGCGACGAATCGCTGCGCGGGCTGATCCAACGCGCACTGAAGTCGCCGGCGCAGCCGGAGCTGAAGCAACAGGTGCAGGCCAACGATTTTCGTTATCATCGCGAGTTTCGGCCGCATCCCAAGGGCTTGAATAAGGCGCCCGACAGCCTTTGCCCGCATAATCGCTTCCCGACGCTGGCGGACGCCGTGGCGGAATTTAACCGGCAGCGGCAGGGGACGATCGCATATGCGCTCGAAACGCAGGACCCGCTGCGCGATCACATGTTTCCGCACGATGTGTTCGGACCCATGGACGCTTACCAGTGGCTGGTCGCTTGTGCCCTCCACGTCGAAAATCACGCGCACCACATGGAAGCGGTGAAACAGGATCCGAATTATCCGCGAAGTTGAAATGTTTGACGGGCGCTCTGGAGTGGTGAGTGGAAAGGAGCGCCCGTCTGTCGTAACGGGGATATAAGTTGACTTAAGTTTAAGCGCAAACCAAAGGCTCGCCAATACCATGCGCCTGGTATTCGCGAGGGCCGGAAGGCAGTAGATTTATCGAAGCAGACCGATGGAGTATTGCAGCGCCGAATATTGGGTTTGATAGTCGTACTTGGCATTGAGGTTCTCAATTTCGGCTTGGGTGAGATTCAACTGAGCTTGCGTGAGCTCGACGATGCTCGACAGGCCCAGGTTATAGCGTCCCTGCGCCAGATCGAGAGCCATGGCGGCTTGGCGCAAGAACTGCGCGGTGACGTCGATTCGCTGGAACGCGTCCATCGCCCCAGCCCAAGCCACGCGAACGTCGCGCGACAGGCGCTGTTGTTCATCGCGCAGGCGCTGATCGGATTCCATTGCACGCTGGCGGGCCGCTTCGTGCCTGGCTGCGAATAAGTGTCCGTTAAATACCGGGATGCTGACGTTGCCGGCGATGCCTTCGTATTCTGCCGGAATCGGCGACGCCGGCGGCGTGTTGATCAGCGGAATGAATCCACCCACGGCGATCGCGGTGACGGTGGGACGCGACAAATCTTTTTCGGCATCGGCAAACTTGTAAGCGGCATCGCGAGAGTAGCGTAGCGCGGCCAGTTCGGGACGGTTGCCGAGGGCCTGGGCGACCAAATCGTCAGGCGCGGCCGGCGGGCCTGGCGGCAGCGGCTCGTCCGTAAGCTGATAATGAGCCGGCTGGTCGGAACCGAGGGTGCGGCCCAATTCGGCCAGCGCGCCCTGCACAGTATCCTGCGCACGGAGAAGCAGCAGCTTCGCCTGGGACACGTTTACGTCCGCGAAGTTGGCATCGAGCTGCGATCGGAGCAGGTTCTTGGCGAGCTCATTCACCTGATCGGCGAGCAACTGCCGCGCGCTCACGGTTTGCTGTGCCACCTTCACCACCGCTTGGGCGTGAAGAACGTCGAAATAGGCGCGATTCACCGCCAGAAGCACATCGTAGCGGGTCGCTTGAGAATTCTGCTGCGTCGCTTGCGCTTGCAGCCGTGAGCTCGCGACAAGATTCGAAGTGCGCCCCGAGTCGGTAATCAACTGGCGGGCGATAACGCCTTGCCCGAAACGGTTGAACAGACGGGAAGCGGACAGGTCCCCGGCGCCAATTCGCGACAGGTCATTTCCTTGGGATCCGGTCAGATCGCCGGTGATCTCCGGATAATAAGCGGACCGGTTGACGACAATCTGCTGACTCGCGAAATTAATTTCATTCTGCGCGGCCTGAATTTGAGGATGATTTTGAACGGCGAGCGCCTCTGCCTGCTGTAAAGTAAGTTTCGGAGCTTGCGCGGCAGCGGCGGCGACGAAGACGATCGCGAAAATAATTGGATTATTGAGTCTGCGGAACATTGCGCGTTTTCCTTCCATACACAAGAAGGTAAGCGGCGGGTACGATGAACACCGTGAGAATCACCGATGACGTCAGGCCTCCAATGATAGCCCGCGCCATCGGAGTGTACTGCTCGCCGCCTTCGCCAAGTTTCATCGCCATGGGAATCATGCCGATAATGGTCGCAAGCGAAGTCATCAGAATCGGCCGCAAGCGCACGCGGCAGGCCATCACCACAGCATCCGTGACCGACATACCCTGCTCTTCCAGTTTGTGAGCGAAATCGACAATCAGAATACTATTGGAGTCCGCGATGCCGATCAGCATTAACACGCCCATCAACGACATTACGTTTAATGTCGTATGAGTCAGAGGCAAAATGATCAACACTCCTACGAATCCCATGGGAATCGCCAGCATGATCAGGAACGGATCGATCCAGGATTTAAACTGCGCCACCAGGATGAGAAATAGAAGCACGAATGACATGCCGAACCCGAGCGTGAAGCTCTTGAACGACTCATCCATGCTGTTCACCATGCCGCGCAGCGTCACGCGGATATTCGAAGGAAGCTTCGCGTCGGCGATGGTCTGCAAGATTCCCGCGCGAAGCTTGGCCAGATCCTCTCCAGCCGGCGTCACATACACATCCACGATTCGCTGAATCTGGTAATGATCGATTTCCGTCGGGGATTGAAGGCTTACCAGCTTCACAACCGAGTCCAGAGTAGTTGGATCTTTCAGGTTGGGCGCGCGTAACGGAATTTGCTTCAGGTCGACCAGGTTATGGATGGCAGGCTTCCCGTGCTCGGCGTATTGCACACTGAGAAAATAATCGTTACCAGTCTGATAATCGACCCAATAGTTGGGCGCAATCATGATATTCGAATTCAATGCGGTAATGACGTTGTCAACCACATCTTTCTGGGAAAGCCCCAACTCACCGGCGTGCACGCGATCCACATCCATGCGAATCGACGGATAGTTCATGTCTTGCGGAATATAAATCTCGCCCACGCCCGGCAATTGCCGAATCCGCCGCGCCAGATCCTGGGCGACGTTGTAGGTTACGTTAAGATCCTTCGTATTGACCTGAACATCGATCGGCGCAGGCTGGCCCTGGTTCAGAATGGCGTCCTGCATCGATCCGCTCTGGAAAAATGCGCGCACGTCGGGAAATTTAGCGGCAATCTGCTCCCGGACGCGATCCATATACTCGAAGCTGCCGATTTCGTGGCCTTCGTTCAGCGCGACCTGGATGGTCGCCATGTACATTCCCGAGTTGGTAGTGTACAGGGACGAAATATCGTTGACCACGCCAATATTCGAAAGGACCATCTTAAAGTCCTTAGGCTCGATTTCGTGGCGAATCAGATCTTCGATCTTTGCCACATAATCGTTGGTGACCTCCAGGCGAGTCCCGGTGGGGACTTTCACGTTCACCGTAAACTGGCCCGCATCGGTCTGGGGAAAGAATGCGCGGCCGAGCAATGGATAGATGAACAGGCTGGCCCCGAAAATCCCCAACAAAAAGACCATGGTGAGAGCGGGATGCTTCAGCGCTGCTCTCACGGAGCGCTCATAACCATTCAATAGACGGTTGAAGCCGCGATTGAACCACGCATTGAATCGGCCGCCCCAGGAAAGATCCTCGCGCTCATCCGCCCCATGTTCTCCGTGCCCGCCGGGAACAGCCTTGAGAAACTTGGAACAAAATAAGGGAATCACGGTCATGGCAACCACGAAGGAAGCCAAAAGCGCGAGACAGAACGCCAACGCCAATGCCGAGAAGAGAAATTTGCTTACACCGAACAAAAATGTAACCGGGAAGAAATCGACCACGTCAACCAGCGTCGCGGCCAACACGGCCAGGTTCACTTCCGCTCCGCCTTGTTCCGCCGCCACTGCTGGCGACGATCCCATTTCCAAGTGCCGGTAAATATTTTCAAGCGAAATTACGGAATTATCGATGACTCGGGAAAAAGCCAAAGCCAGACCGCCCAGGATCATGGTATTGACCGTGCTACCCATCATGTACAGCACCACGAACGTGGCGAGGGCGGAAATCGGAATCGACAGCAGGACCGCGCCCGTAGCCCGCATGCTTCCCAGGAACAGCAGGATCATAAGGCTGGTCAGTACCAACCCGATGAAGCCCTCATGCATTACCGTATTCAGCGCCTGCTTGACGAATACCGATTGGTCGAAAACAATGTCGGTCACCAATTGCGCGGGCAGATCGAAAAGACCTTTGACCAAGTTCCGAACGTCGTTCACTACTTGGATCGTGTTGCTATCGCCACCCGATTTCATGATCGGAATATAAGCGGATTTCTGGCCATCGATGCGGACGATATTGTATTGAAGCTGGCTGGCGTCTTTACTTTCTCCAATGTCGCCCACCGACACCCAACGCGTGCCGACGGTCTTCAATGGAACGTTGTCGAGGTCTTTCACGTTCTCAACCAAGCTATTGGAGTAAACGTAATAGTCACTGGAACCGATCTTCACGTCGCCGGCGGGGAGGATCAGATTGCTGTTATTGACCGCACCCACGACATCCATCACGCTTAACTGCCGCGACAGGAGCTTGTAGGGATCGACATAAATCATCGCCTGGCGGTATTTGCCTCCAAAGACAGCCGGAATTTCAGCGCCGTTTACTCGCGCGATCTGGTTTCGGATTTGAAACTGGGATAGATCGTGAAGCTGAGTTTCGCTTAAGCCTTCGCCTTTCACGGTTACCAGGCATACCGGGAGGCTGGAGGCATCGAACTTCAGCACTAGCGGAGGCAGCGTTCCCGGCGGCAGCCGCTTCAGGTCCGCCAAGGCCAGGTTCGACAGTTGAGTTACATCGGAATCCGCGTTGGTTCCCGGCTGAAAGAAGACTTTGATAATGCTGACACCGAGTATAGAGCGCGACTCCATATGATCCAGGCCGCTTGCCTGCGTGAAAAAGCGCTCCAGAGGATTAGTGATGTCGACTTCGATGTCCTGCGGAGGCATGCCGCTGTAAAACGTCGCCACCACCACTTCGGGAAGATTTATGGGCGGAAATAAATCCACCGGCATGCGCAGCAGCGCATTGACTCCAATCACCGCCAGCGCCAGGCAGATCACGACGATGAAGTAAGGATTTCGAATCGAGAAACGTGGCATTGGCGCTTACCCTACTGTTGGTTTTCCTGGCCCTGATATTGAAGCAATTCCACCGTCTTAGGCCGGACCTCTTGCCCTGCCTTCAGGCTGCTGCGGTCGCTTGCCACTATCATCTCGCCTTCCGCCAGTCCGGAAATCACTTCCACGTCGGTCGCAGTCTGAACGCCGAGCGTCACGGGCCGAATCTCGATGGCGTGATTGGCTCCCACGACATCGACCGTTACGCGCTCTCCATTGCGATCTACAGCGGTCAGCGGCACGGAAACCACGTTGTGACGATTTTCGAGAGTAATGGTCGCATCCGCGTAGAGACCGGGCAACAACACGCGGTGGGGATTCGCCACGTCCACCTCCGTGTGCATGGTGCGTGTGTCTTCCCGCACATCGACGGAAAACCGCGTTATCTTTCCTGGGAGGGTCTGGTTTAGAGACGGAACCGAGACTCGAACCGGATCTCCTATGTGAATGAAGCGAACATAAGACTCCGGCACAGGAATCACCAGGCGAAAGATGTCGTCTTCTGAGAGCTTGACGATCGGCAAAACCTGCGTGCTGGAACTGGTGCCGGCTTGGACCAGAGTGCCGAGGTTGGCATAGCGCTGCGTGACGACGCCGGCAAACGGCGCCGTAATATTCGAATAATCGAACAAAACCTGATCGTGTTCCCGCTTGGCCTGAGCTTCCGCGAGTTGGCTTTGCGCCGACGCCAGACTCGACTTCGCCGCCTCAACTTGGGCATCGGTAGCCAGCGCCTTGCCTTCAGCGTCGTCGACCTCCTGCTGCGCGACCAACCCAGGCTTCGATTTGGCAACTTTGTTCAAACGGTCGAACTGAAGCTGCATCACTTTGTGTTGAGCCTCTATGCGGCTCAATTCATTTTGCGCGTGTGTGATCCGCTCGGCTGCGTTCTTAATGGCTGCGTCATCCTGTTTTAACTGTGACTGCAATTCAGGAATTTCCAAAGTCGCGATAATCTGATTTTTCTGCAAGCGTGTTCCGTAGTCGACGCCATGCAGGTCTTTTACAAAGCCGGACTCCTTCGCATAGACGTCGATCTCCTGAAATGGAACCAGTTCGGAAGATACAGTCAAAGTTCGCGTCAAGTTTTTTCTTCCGACCTGGATGACACCGACCGAGCTTTCCACCGAAGTGGCTTTCGCCTGAACTTTATTGTTATTGCCGCACGAAGCCAGGAACCCTGTCATCGCCGCAACGAAACCAACTAACAGAAGGCTGCCGGCTTTGGAACTCATAGGATCAACGCGGCCTCCAGGGCAGGTCGCAGCAGGAACTCATTCCTTTGATCCGGTCTTCCAGCTCGTCCACGGAAAATCGCGGAGAACGGCAGAACTCGAGCAGTTCCCGTTCTTCCGCGAGAATTTTGGCCGCTTCGTCAGGAATCCTGTCCGCAATCGATAAAGGGATGGTCAAAAAGCCGTGGCGGTCGCCGTGGATCAGGTCCCCGGGGGAGATCTTCAAGCGTTCAATCTCCACCGGCTCGCCGAACTCGATGATGTGAGCGTAGGAGTGCGACACGGAAGTACCGCGGGCGAACAATTGAAATCCCATCGCCTCCACTGCCGGAAGATCGCGCACAGCGCCGTTCGTAATGCAGCCTACACACTTCAATGCGGATCCGATCGTCGCGTGAATCTCGCCTACAAACGCTCCGACCCCCGGCGTGTGGTCGACATCTTCGAGGACCATGACTCGCGGCTCGGGAAGCGACGCCACATAGGCCCACCAGTCCATCCGATCGTAGTAACAGCGATGGGTCATCGGCGGCGAGGTGGTGCGGATTCGTCCCGTCGCCGCGTAGCCAACCATGGGTGAAAAATCCGGAAACTGGCATCTGGCGACGCCCGAAGCGAAACCTTCGTTGCGCAAACGCACGTCCAGCCGCTCAATCGCATTTGAGACCGTACAGGAGTCCAGTTCGCGCAACCTGGCGAGGTCGACCGCCGAGATAACGTTGTGATGGGTCATCTATGCTAGAACCGGCCGCAAAGCAGGATTGTTCTTCTTTCTTAACATACACTTAAACCGCTTCTGCTCCCCATACCCGAAACTTAGTATTTTTTCGCAAAAAGCTTGGTAGCCGGGTTGGATTACGTCAAGCCTCGATTAGCATTGGGGAAATGCCGGGCTTGAAAGCGATTCAAATCCTGCTGGCGGACGATCACACCGTCATGCGCCGGGGCTTGCGGTTACTGCTCGAAAGCCAGCCCGAGTTCAGCGTCGTCGCGGAGGCTTCCGACGGCAGACAGGCGATCGAGCAAGCGGAAGCCACGCAACCGGATGTCGCGGTAGTCGACATCGCCATGCCCAATTTAAGCGGAATCGAAGCGGCGCAGCGCATTACTCAGGCGGTTCCTCACATTGGCATCGTAATTCTGAGTATGCACGCCGACGAAGGCTACGTTCTGCGCGCGCTGAAAGCCGGAGTGAAGGGCTACGTACTTAAAGATTCCGCGGAAGGCGATCTGATTGAAGCCATCAAAGCCGTGCATCAGGGGAAGACGTTCTTCAGTCCTGAAATCAGCAAAATGTTGGTAGAAGATTACGTACGCGAGATTCGCACGCGAGGCATGGAAGATAGCTACGATCTGTTAACTTCTCGCGAGCGGGAAATCCTCCAGTTATTAGCTGAGCGGAAGTCCAACAAGGAAATTGCGCAGGCCCTGAATCTGAGCCTTTACACGATTGAGACCCATCGCCGGAATCTTCAGGAGAAGCTCAATCTGCACAGCTTTGCGGACCTGATTTTGTACGCCGTCAGGAAGGGCGTCATCTCCTGATGAAAGCAACGCGCGCTACACTTTTCCAGTAAGACAGCGCCAGTTTCACGACGCGCGCCACGTCCTCCGCACGCAGAGGCTTCGCCAGGACGTCGTATCCGCCGTGACGGATTAGTTCTTTCCACAGATAATCGTCAGAGACCGTGGACGCCAGGATCACGCACGGCCGGTGCGGCTGCGATGCGAGGTTCTGGACCATGGACCGCCATTCGGCGAACGGCCAATCGCGATCGCACAGGATCACGGGAGCGGTCAATTCTTTCGAAACGGCGTGCGCCCCTTCACACGATTCAACGAAGCGCAGGTCCCACTGCTCCTGGCTGGAAACGTTTGCCAGTACATTTCGCTCCTCGTCGCCCGCCACCAGCGCGACGATCGCGACCTCGGCTGGCGATGCCGGCTCCGTCTGTTCTCCCGCCGGCCTGGGCAGGCCCATTCTGGGCCCGCCCGCAAAAAACGAACGGATCGACTGCCACCCTGCCAGCATGCGCGAATATCCAACTTCGAGCTTACTGTCAGCGCTGGTTTCGCGGAATACCACACGCGTGGTATTCAGAGACCGCAGATTCAGGTAGCTGCGTTCGGCGGCGGCGAATGTGCCGATCGGCGGACCTACTTCATCGCGACCTGAAGCTTGTCCGACGGGGTTGCAGCGCGCTCGACATTGTTTCGAATGTCCTTCGCGACCTCGAAATCAAACGACTTGCCCATGAGCCCGGTTTCGAGGCGCGTCAAAGCGTATACGCCGTTGATGTTGCTGAGCGTGAGTTTGCCGCGTTCGGCCCCCGAGTGCGGGTCCACTGAAGCGGCCAGAATCGTCGCTGTAGCATGCGCGCCGGCGAATCGAACGGCCTTCACACCGGTAGGTACTTCTACTGTAGAAACAGTGTATTCACCCGGCTGCAACACCACGCTGCCAAAATGCGCCTCCACTGGGAGCCGGAACGTCCCATGGTATGGTTGTTGTGCGAATGCGCTAAAAGGTACTGCCATCAGGATGGCGCTTAGAGTCCAGTTCACTTTCAACATGACAAATCATCTCCTTGTTACGGTAAATTCGAACCAATCGAATCGGTACTTCGTCTAAGCACACAGACGAAGATATGCACCGGGCGGACTGTCATTCTGAAATCAATTTGTTGTCAGGCGCTAAGTAACGGGAGCCGCAAGACTTGAGTAACGGGATTTCGATTCGTCCCGGCGCACGCGGGACTTCACACGCTGGTTTCGCGATTGCGAGGTCGCGTCTTCGGTTCGGCGTCTTCGAAGTGCATTTCCGAGAGCGCGAGCTTCGTAAATTCGGCCTGCGCGTTAAGCTGCAACAAAAGCCGTTTCAAATCCTGGAACGTTTGCTTCGCACTCCCGGCGAGTTCGTTGGCCGAGAGGAGCTGGCACAGCTTCTGTGGCCCGATCTGCACGTGCTTTTCGACCGGAGCTTGAACACCGCCATCAACGCTCTTCGGCGCGCTCTGGGCGATGCGGGCAGAGACTCGCATTTCATTGAAACGCGATCTGGGATGGGATATCGCTTTATCGCGCCAGTCGAGCAAATCGCGGATGCCGCGGCCGCTTCGCGCCCTCACCGGGGCAATAGTCAGGCTTATCAGGATTGCCTCAAAGGCCGGTATTTCCTGGATAAGATGACGGAGCAGGATATTCGCAAGAGCGTTGCGTACTTCGAATCGGCTCTGTCACGCGATTCCGTTTGCGCGCCCGCATACGCCGGCCTCGCCGACACCTGGATCTTGCTCGCTTTCTACGGTGCGCGTCCGCCGGAGGAATACGTTTCACGGGCTCGCGAATTCGCGGAGGCCGCTTTACGGAGCGACGATACACTCGCGGAAGCACATACGGCCATCGCGAACGTGAAAACATTCGGCGACTGGGACTGGGCCGGCGCCGAGCGCGAATATCAACGGGCATTGCAGTTAGATCCTGAGAACGCGGCCGCCCACTGCAGCTACGCGCGCTTCCTCTCGGCTATGAGCCGTTTCGATGAAGCGATGAAGGAAATCGGCGTAGCGCAGGAACTCGATCCGCTTTCGTTAATCATCAGTGTGGAAATGGCTTGGATTCTCTATGCCGCTCGCGATTTCTCCGAGTCCGCGGAGCAATCCTGGAAAACTCTGGCCATGGAACCGCGCTTCGCGCCTGCGCAGAACACGCTCGGCCTGGCGTACGAACAGCTCGGAATGATGGAGGAAGCCATCGTAGAACTGGACAACGCGCGAGTGTGTTCCGAGAATCACCCGGCCTCCGTCGCCGTGCTCGCGAGGGTCCTCGCCGTCGCCGGCAGGATCGGTGAAGCCGAGGAGTGGCTCGCCAGCTTGCGGCGAATGTCACACACGCGGCATATTTCTCCATACTGGCTCAGCTGTGTGTATGCGGGACTTGGAAAATACGATCTGGCTTTCCAATCGCTTCAGCAAGCCCTTAGCGGACGTGACGCATGGCTGGCATGGCTGAATGTCGACCCTCGTTTCGATGCCCTGCGCCATGATTCGCATTTCAAAGATCTGCTGCGAAGAATGGGAATCGCATCGGCGTAACCTTTAACGGCGCTAAGCTTATTTCAGCGCCGCGATGAAAACAATTTTCGAGACTCTACTGCCCGTCCAGGCCGATAACACCATCCGTGGGATCAAGCTACCCGTGTATCTATTCGGTCTCATCGCGATCGTCAGCACCGTGCGTAGTTGTATCCACATTTTCGCGCCCGATGGCGGAGCGGGCAGCATCGCCGGAATGAATTTGTCGGTGACGGGCGCGAATGAAGTCGTGTTTGCCTTCGCCCTGTGGGGCAGCGCTCAATTGATTTACGCTCTGATTCAATTGGTCGTCGCCTTTCGCTATCGTACCCTGATTCCGTTCATGTACATTCTGCTCATTCTCGAAACTCTGCTGCGCATGCTGGTGGGACATATGAAGCCCGTGACTTTCGCGCACGCTCCGCCGGGAGCCATCGGAAATTACGTCATTCTTCCGTTAGCCGCGCTGATGCTGATCCTGTCGCTCGTGTAGTACGAAAAACTGCCGGTCATGCTACACTCCACGACGACATGAGATTTATGCTTCTCCTGCTGTGCGCAGCCACCGGGTTCGCGCAGCCGGGTTCCTATCTCTTTGTTTGGGCGGGCGACGACGCGAAAAAAGCGAGTGACTTTCTAGCGGTGTTGGACGCCGACGCTGCATCTCCGACCTACGGACAAGCCGTGGCTTCGGTCGCGGTCCCAGGCCCGACCGGAACGCCCCATCACACCGAGCTCGAAATGCCGGAAGGCGGTTTCCTGCTGGCCAACGCATTCGAGAGCGGCCGCACCATGTTGTTCGACTTGCGCGATCCACGGCATCCGTTGCTCGCCGCCTCCTTCGGCGATCTCGATGGATACATGCACCCGCACACCTACGTGCGCCTTCCGGACGGCAACGTGCTCGCGACGTTCCAATATCATGGCGGACACGGACCGAAAGCCGATGGAGGCGGCTTGGTGGAATTCGACCAGCGCGGCCGGTTCATTCGCAGCGCGAGCGCAATGGATCCGGCGGCGAAAGGCCAACTGATTCGTCCTTACAGCCTGGTGGTGATCCCGAAACTTGATCGGGTGGTGAGCACCAATACCGCCATGCACGAAAAAGAAGGAGACAGCCGCACGGTGCAGGTGTGGCGTTTCTCGGATTTGAAGTTGCTCAAGACCCTGGTGCTGCCTGTGGGACCGCGCGGGTCGGAGCGAGATCCCGGCGAACCTCGTCTGCTCGAAGATGGAAAAACAGTTCTGATCCACACGTTTACGTGCGGGTTATACGAGCTCGATGGTGTTGCCGGCGACAAACCATCGGTGCGGCACGTGAAAACATTCGACGGCTCTGAGTGTGCCGTGCCCTTGCGGATCGGCCATTACTGGATCCAGACGCTGTTTTCCGCGCATGCCGTGGCAGCGTACGACCTGAACGAAGCCGCGCATATGCGTGAAGCCGCGCGAGTCACCTTCGACTCCAACCAGACTCCGCATTGGATCGCTGCCGATACGGATGGACGGCGGATCGTGGTGAACTCCGGCGAATACGGCGAGCATCGTATTTTTGTCTTGAACTTCAATCCGCAGAACGGATCATTGTCACTGGACGGACGTTTCCGTGACCCGAACAGCCCCCGTCAGGGTGTCAGCATGGACGGGAAATCCTGGCCGCACGGATACCGGGGCGATGCTTACGCGCACGGCGTGGTGTTCTCGCGTCCGGCTGCAGTTCAGTGAACTACTTCGCTTTGCTCGAAACCGGTTTCCCGAATTTAGACTCGTCGATCGGGACGTTAGTCTGAATCTCGCTCAACTGGATGGCGTCCCGCCCGTCGAGCCATGCAAAAGTCAGGTGGAACGGCATTTTGACGCCATTCACGTCGCGATAATCTGAATAATCCACCTGCGTCGGAACACGGCCGATGGGCGACGGCGCATAGCGCACCACGCGCAGCAGCAGGCCTGATTCCTGATCGAAATACATGGTCGCGAAAACACCGCGCTGGCCACTTCCCTGCACGACGTTTACCAACCGGTCATGCCCCAACCCGACCGCGCCGCCTTCCTTCGACGTCTGGCTTTCAGGCCCTGGGAGATCGCTAATCGAGGTCGGCAAACTGACCTGCAAATTGGTGAGAACCTGCTTCATCTGCGCTGGAAAAGAGAGCTGCGCGTCGAGCCGCGCGCCGTCCAGTTCGCCTCCAGTCAGGGGATATTCGGTTAACACGGCGAGCGGCGTCATGATCCAACCGGCGCGGCCGTTGAAGGCCCGAATGCTGTCACCGCGATCCGGCGTGTCCTTGAACACGATGCTGGTAGTGCGCTGGTCCGGGAATTTCGCGTAAATGTGGACGTCGCCGCCCCCGCCGAATCCTCCGAACCCGATGCTGGAGCCCTTGGCGATGTAGCTCTTGATCGCCGACAGCTTCTGCACGCCGCCGATGGCTTGAAGATATTTGTCGATAATCTGTTCGGCGGGAGGCTGTCCGGGCATCTGGGTAAGACGATCGTCCATTTCCGTGGAACCGGGGCCGTAAACGGTTTCGAGCTGCGGCGTGGTCGCTGGACGATCGCGCCCATGATGACAGCTCCAGCAGGTGACCATCTGGCGGCCGCTGAAGTTCTCCTTATTGATGGTTTGCATCATCGTCACCATCCTGCGCGCCACGATCTTCTTTTGAGTGTCGGCGGCCCAATCGACTTTTTCCGTTCCTGCGCCAATGTGGCATTCCGAGCAGTCGAAGCCGACAGCGGCCGACATAACTCCCATGGTCGCCATGAAATCGTCGACGGGAATGCCTTTTAGCACTCTGACGTTCTTGAAAACTTCTTCGGCGAGCTGCCCGTTCGCCACCGATTGAGCGTGGGCCATCGCGCCGAGCAGGCAGACGGCACCAATTCCTGCGGCGGCACGCAAGAGCCGCCTCAACAAAGACTTCATGTTAGGTCCCTTCCTTGGGGTTGGTCTGAATTTTGATTGTACTCCGGCGGAAGACCTGGGGATTGTCTGGACGTGTAAAGTTGCTGCTTCAGGACGTTGATTGAGTAAAATCTCTGCTAGCCTGAAGGCGACAGGTCCACTTATGAGGGAAGAGTTCCCGCGCCCGCAAATTAACAGCGCGAAGATCCAGGTTGGGGCTGGCGTCATAGGAGCGGTAATCACCATCGGCAGCGTGCTGATGTTCCTGATCGGCATTCCTTTGCTGTGGTACGTATTTCCCGCCGCGATCGTCTTGGGCTGCGGGGTTGCGCTAGTCCTTCACTTCATTCGCCATGAACCATCGCAAGGTTTTCCGCCGCAGATGAACGCAGATAAACACTGATGTGTGTTCATCCGCGGAACTTATCGCGGCACTCGGCCGAGCAAAAGTAGTACACAGTCGCCCCGACCTTCTTCTGAACGGCCGCCGCCGGAGAAATGAAAGTCCCACACACCGGATCTTTTTTCAGCTCTCCTCCCGAAGGAACCGACGGGCGAGGCTTCGGAGCCGGCTCTGATGGACGAAACACAACCTTGGCGATGATTCCGATGACCGACCGCAGCAGGCTGATCATCAGCACTGCCACCAGGGCCTCCAGAATCAGCCGCAGAATCACTGTTTCTTCTTAGGAGTCTGTTTCTTGAACTGCGTCTCCACCGTCTGGCCTAAAGTTTGAAGCATGGCTTTCGCCGTGTCGGCGTCTTTGCCATCGGGCCTCAGTTCCAAATACTTCTGGAACGCTTCCGCGGTGCCAGGGACAGGAACCATTTTTCCATCCGCGCCCACGGTCGCTTTGCCCATCAGCGTGATGCCATATTGCAAATATGCTTCAGCGTAGTTGGGATCGGCCTCATACGCCTTCTTGAACGCATCAGCGGCCTGATCGGTCTGGCCGGTGTTCACCAGCACGGCGCCCAGATTGTAATAATACTTTCCCGCTTGCGTTGGGTCGAGCTGAGCGGCTTTGGTCAGCTCCGTCTGCGCGTCGGCGAACTTCTTTTCCTTAGCCAGCGCCAGCGCATAATTGTTGTGATATTCGGGAGCATCGGGTTTCAGCTCGATCGCTTTCTGATACGCAGCTACAGCCTTGCCCAGAGCGGCGTCCTGATCGGCGCCGGTCTTGGTCCCCGCGAGACTTGTGTAGCAGTCCGCCAGACGTCCCCAGACCACGTTCTGAGTCGGCCCGAGCGTAGAAGCCTTCTCGAAGCTCTGAATCGCCACATCCCAATTCTTGGCGTTTTCCGCTTCGACGCCGGCGTTGAACGCATCGTTCAACTCCTTGTTCTTAGCCATCTCTTTCGCTGCTCTTGCAGCTTCTTTTCGTATTCCGCCTTCTGGGCGGCGCTCATTCCGCGTTCGACTTCTTTGCCGGGAGCAGCCCCGGCCGCGCCTCCGGCTTCGCCCGCCCGAGCCGCGGCAGCCGCCAGGTCGAACGACACCGGGGTTGGATCGCCGAGCTTGGACTTTACGTTGTCCACGCTATCGCGCGACTTGCCGTCCACCTCGACCGAAATCGTGTAAGTCCCGATCGGAAGGCCGCCGTAATAATAGTGCCCCTTTTTGTCCGTCTTGACCTTATAGCTGCCCTTGATATCCTTACGTTCGATATGGACGATCGCGTCCTTAACCCCTTTTCCATCCTCGCCTTTGACATCGCCTTCGAACGCCGTCGTTTGGGCCCAGCAAGCGGCGGAAAACAAGACAGTTAGGGGAGCAGCAACCAGAAATCTTCGAATCGTGGCGGGCATGGTGAAACCGACCTCCAGAAAGTAATATCGATCTAAATCACAGCATACTACAGGCGTAGCGTGGGATGGAAGATGTTACGGCAATGGCATGAATCCTGATTGGACCCGGCCGCGTCCAATAATCAAACTGTTGTAACCTGTTACGGCGGATATAATGAGCCGGGTGCGCCTCTTTTTTGTCCTAACGTCGATTCTGGCCGCGCGAACGCCCGAGTGGGATCGCGCGCACGGACTGTATCAGCGCACCGAGTACCAGCAGTCCCTGGACTTGCTGGTTCCCGCGCCGGAGAAAGACGCCGCGACTCTCCAGCTGATCGGGCAAAGTTATTTCATGCTGGGGGAGTATAAAAAAGCCACCGACGTCGCTCGAGAAAGGCCTTGCGCTTGAACCGAAGTAACCCCGAAATCCTACATTGGCTGGGCCGCGCTTATGGCCGTCGAGCCGAGATGGCGAATCCGTTCACCGCTCCCGGCTACGCCACCAAATCCAGGCAGATGTTCGAACGATCCGTGGCGCTGAATCCGTCGAACGAAGCGGCCACCGGGGATCTGCTGGATTATTATCTGGATGCGCCCGGTTTCCTGGGCGGCGGGATTCAGAAGGCAGAATCGCTGGCCAAGACCATTGGCGAGACCGATCCCGCCGAAGGCCATTATGCGCAGGCGCTGATCGACGACCGGCGCCAGCAATTCGATCTCGCCGAGGATCACTTGCGGCGCGCGGCGGAACTGGCTCCGCGGCAGGTGGGGCGGTTTGTGGCGCTGGCGAAATACCTCGCCAAGCGTGGCCAGTACAAAGAAAGTGAGGCCATGTTCGATCACGCGACGAAAATGGCTCCCAACGATCCTCAGATCCTGTTCGAGCGCGCCAACACGTACATAAAAGGGAAGCGCAATCTTGATCAAGCACGCGAATTATTGGAAAAATACCTGCGCGCGCCGCTGACGCCCGACGATCCGCCGCGCGAACAGGCACTGGCGCTGCTGAAAAAAATCGGGGCGTGATGTTTCACCGGGAAGCGCTCCGGTCGAGCATTGAGGCCCTGCGCGCTAACAAGTTCCGCGCGTTCCTGACCGCGCTGGGACTGGTGATCGGGAACGCGTCGGTGATTCTGGTGGTCACGATTTCGCTCACCAGCCGCGACTACATTCTCGATCAGATCCAGCGCGTCGGCTCGAACCTGATCTACGCGCAATACCAGAACGGCAACAATGGTGCGATGGCGGCAGCGGACGCGGACTTCATCAAGATCGCCGATGTGGAAGCGATTCGCGCCAAGCTCGGCTCGCGAATCGTGGCCGCGACCGGCGTGATGAACAGTTTCGACCGTATGCGCGTGGACGGCCGAGAACACGACGTCGCGATTGTCGGCGCAGACGAGTTTTATCCCGTGGTGCGGAACTTAACTCTGCTCGCCGGGCGGTATTTCGACGCAAACGACGTGCATGACCGGCACCACGTGGCGCTGGTGATGGAAAAGCTGGCGCAGCGTCTGTACGGATCGCAGCAAGAGGCGATCGGCAAAGTCATCAAGCTGCATGGACTTCAGTTCACGGTGATCGGCACGTTTCGCGAAAGCATGGAAACGTTCAACCAGAGCGAGCTCACCGGAGAAAACGTGCTGATTCCGATCACGGCGCTGAAATTATTCGCGCAGATCGAGCGCATCGATCCGCTGTATATAACAGCGCGTAGCCCGAGCGATGTGGAATCGCTGACCAACGCGGTCCGGGCCGTGCTCGAAGGACGGCACCGGCCTGGGGCGCGCTACTCGGTGGACAATCTCAACGAAATGCTGGCGACGGCGCGGCGCATCGCGTCGGTGCTGTCGGGGTGTTGGTCAGTAGTCTCGACCATCGCCCTGGTGATCTCGGGAATCGGCATCATGAACATCATGCTGGTGACCGTGACCGAACGTACGCGGGAGATCGGGCTCAGGATGGCGGTGGGAGCTTCGCGGCGCGATATTCTAGAACAATTTCTGGCGGAAGCGGTGTTGATCAGCCTCGGCGGGGGCGTAGCTGGAATCGCGATCGGCGTGGCGATTCCGTTGAGTGTTCGATTCTTCACCGACGACATTCAGATCCCGATTTCGTATCTTTCCATCGCCGTCGCTTTCACGGTGTCGCTAATGGTGGGCCTGATATTCGGAATCCTCCCAGCGAATCGGGCGGCTCGGCTGAATCCAACCGAGGCGTTGCGATATGAGTGACTTTCTACCGAAATCAAAGCTTTTTCCTGAAGAGGACGGAACGCTCGGTGACCTCGAATCCCAGCGCCTCGTGGACGCGTTGCGACAAATGATTGTCCCATTGCGTGTCCGTCGCCATTTCGATGCATCCCTGGGCTCGAGCCCAATCTTGCGCCGCGGCCAATAACTGCGCCCCGATGCCTTTCCTGCGGTGCTCCGGTGATACGTACCAGCCTTCGACGTAGCCCACGGGAGTCCTGACGTCGCAGCCGTCCGCGTGGGAACGCAGGCCGACTTCGAGGAAACCAACCAAATTCCATCCGCTTCGGCGACCAGAACCGCCTCAGAGTGTTCCAAGGCTGTTTCCGGCGAGGTTTGCTTTGAGCTCGCCGCTGTGTTCTTCAACGGACGATTCAGGCCACAACGCGTGGCGCATGCTCGCGAGCTGGCTGCTGCTAAGGACGCGCCAAGTCTCACCAAGATATTCGTCCACGACGACTATTTTGGCAACGTACGGCTGACGAAGTGATTGTCTTTGATGTCGAAACGCAGAGGCAAATCAGGCGACTTGGTGATGCCGATTCGTTTCGAAACCGCGATCTGGAATGGTTCTTCACTTTCTGGCGCCGAGACGTGAATCGGCCCGCGGGTCACGTCAACTCCGTTGTGTCTCAGCTTAATCGCCAAGGCGCGGGTCAGCTTGCCGGGACCGTTCGCCAAGATCCTCGATCGACTGCGCGGCGGGACGGCGGCGGCGCATCAATGAAATGCCGTCAAGAGGCTCCAAGGCTCGAATTAACACGCATCCGGCAACGCGCTCCGGCTCCGCCACCATGTTCAGACACTCATACATCCCATAGATGAAATAGACGTAAGTGTAGGCAGGAGGGCCGAAGATCACTCGATTTCGGGGCGTTGGACCGCGGGCGGAATGCGCCGCCAGATCATTTTCCCCCAGATACGCTTCGGTTTCGACGATTCGCCCGGAAGTTTTTCCGTGCGTGACGATCTTTCCGAGCAGCGCGCGCGCGACTTCGATGGTCGGGCGGTGGTAGAAGGCGCGGTCTAGCGGGCGCACTACAGTTCGAGCTTGCCGTTGATCACCATGTTCTTAAATTGGAAACGCTGTCTCACAGTGATCGCGCGAAATTTGGCGGTGAATTCCACTTCCTTGTCGTCGGGCGAAAATGCCGCGGATTTCGGGAAGGCGAAGTATGCGTCTACCCCTCGGCCGCTCGGTTGGACCATGAAGTCCACGGGGTGAATCGGATCCTTGCCTTTGACCGCGAGTTCGCTGGCGTTGAGAACCGCCTCCTTCACGACGCCGGAATCGGCTTGAAAAAGCGTCCGCATCAGGCCCGAGACGACGATAATATAATTCGGCTCGACCGTTTCGATCAGTTTATTTGCCTCGGGCGAGGTGCTCACTTCGGATCCATACTTGGCTCGTGCTAAAGCTTGTTTGACTGGAAGCGCGCTCTGCCAGCGGACGATTACAGTCATGGTAGGAATGGCGACGCCATCCGAATTGCCACCGCTTCTGCCCGGTTTGCCCGGTTCTTCCAGGCCGTTTTCGCTCGACCTGTCCACTGGGTTCGCCTCGCCCATCGTGCCCGGCGTCCGGCTGCCCCGCTTGCCGGCGTTTCCCGCGATCGAATCGCCGTCCGCCGTCGCTACGCTCGTCTCTTTCGACCACGGGGATCCGTCCAGCATTTTCTTGACGTCCTTGTCGTTCCACTCGGTGTAGGGCTTGGATTGCCAGAAGTCGGCGGCCCACAGGCAAGCAGCGAAAAGGACGGCGGAGACAGCTAGTTTCTTCATGGCTAGGCAGCTAGTATAACGCAGTACACTATTAAGTTCCGTATGCGCCTGTTCACCGCGATCGATATTCCCGACGCCATCGCCAGCAAGCTGGGCGCAGTGATCGACCGTCTGCGGCCGAAGACGAAATTGAGCTGGACCAGCGTGGAGAAGATGCACATCACCATGAAATTTATCGGCGAATGGCCGGAGGATCGTCTGGATGAAATGAAGCGGAGCTTGGCAGGCGTTCGCGCAACGGGCGGGATCGAGATTACGGTTCGCGGGCTCGGCTGGTATCCGAATCCGCGCGATCCGCACGTGTTTTGGGCGGGCGTTGAAGCCGGCGACGATTTGCGCTCGCTGGCGAAAGCGACCGATCAGGCCGTACATGCGATCGGCGTTCCTTTAGACGACCGCGAGTATTCGCCGCATCTGACTCTGGCGCGGATTCGCAAGCGCGTTTCGTTGAACGCGCTGAGACGGGACGTTGAAGCAGTCGAATCGACGGATTTCGGATCGTTTCGCGCGACCGATTTTTATCTTTATCTTTCGCGTGCGGGCGCATATACGAAACTTGCAGGGTTCGCGCTGGTATGACCGCGCTGCTGGCGTTGATCGCCGCATATCTGATCGGCGGAATCCCGTTTGGGTTCCTGCTGGTCCGGATGACCACGGGCAAAGATGTTCGCGCGGAGGGCAGCGGGAACATCGGCGCGACCAACGTGTTGCGGACCACCGGGCGCGCCGTGGCTGTCGCGACGTTGGTGCTCGACATCGCGAAGGGATTTTTCGCAGTGTGGCTGATGGGATACGTGACCAGTGACGATCCTCTGTGGACCAACGCTGCGGCGCTAGCCGTGATGGCGGGCCACGCGTATCCGGTGTTTCTGAAATTCAAGGGCGGAAAAGCGGTCGCGAGCTTCATCGGCGCGTTTCTGTACCTGGCGCCGCTGCCGCTGTTGGCTGTTTTACTGGTATTCGTAGCGATCGTCGCGGCGACGCGCTACATCTCGGCCGGATCGATCATAGCCGCGGCAGCGTTTCCGTTCGGCGTATGGATGATTCTCCATCCGCCGGCGCCGGTGCTGCTGGCGTCGGTGATCGCCGGCGCGTTTATCGTCTACCGGCACCGCGCTAATATCGGCCGTCTGCGCGCGGGAACCGAAAATGTGTTCGCCTGGAAGCGAAAGTGAACCTCGCGATCATCGGGGCGGGAAGCTGGGGCACCGCTCTTGCCGTCGTGCTCGCGCCCAGGTTTCCACAAATCACGTTGTGGGTGTTCGAAACGGACCTGGCGGCGCGGATGGGCTCGACGCGGCAGAACGATATCTATCTGCCAGGAATCGAGTTGCCGGGCAGCGTGCAGCTCACCACCGAGCTTTCAAGCCTTGCCGGCGCCGGAATCGTGCTGGGCGTGATGCCGTCGCATCATGCTCGACGATTGTACGCCGCGGCACTGCCGTATTTCGACACATCCACGATCTTCGTTAGCGCGACCAAAGGCCTGGAACAGGGCACGCTGATGCGGATGTCGCAGGTGATTGGAGACGTAGCCCCGTTCCCGGCGAAGATCGCAGTGCTTTCTGGGCCAACGTTTGCCCGTGAAGTGGCCCAAGGCGATCCGACGGCAGTAGTGATCGCGTCGGAAAACGCCGAAGTGGCCGCGGCGGTTCAGAGCGCGTTCTCCGGCCCGACCTTCCGGTTGTATACAAATTCCGATACGATTGGTGTTGAAATCGCAGCGGCCCTGAAGAACGTCATCGCCATTGGAGCCGGAGTTTGCCAAGGGTTAGGGCTAGGAAGCAACGCGCTGGCGGCGCTGATCACCAGAGGACTGGCGGAGATCACCCGGCTGGCGGTTGCCATGGGTGGACAGCCGAAGACGCTGGCCGGATTAGCTGGCTTGGGAGATCTAGTACTAACCTGTAGCGGGGAACTAAGCCGTAACCGTATGGTGGGGATCGAGTTAGCAAGAGGCAGGGCGCTGGCAGACATCGTCGCGTCAACCAGAATGGTCGCCGAAGGAGTGGAAACGTGCGGCGCGGCGGTCGCTTTAGGGACGAAATTCGGAGTGGATCTGCCGATTGTTACCCAAATGCAAGCGGTTTTGCATGCCGGCAAGAGTCCGAGGGAGGCGCTCCGAGACCTGATGGAGCGATCGCTCAAAGGTGAGTGACAGGCCCCCGCAACCTTCGTCTAATCCTGGGGTTAAGGAAGATATGGAGGCAGTTGCCGCCCTGGAGCGAGATGCGGAGTTAATGCTTCGTGTCCGAGAGGGGGACGATACCAGTTTCGCTTTACTACTGGAGCGTCATCGGGCGCCTGTGGTACATTTTCTTCACCGCATGGTGCAGCATCCGGCGGTGTCGGAGGAGTTGGCTCAAGAAGTTTTTCTGCGCGTGTATCGCAGCCGGGCAACCTATGAGCCGACGGCGAAGTTCACGACTTGGTTATTTCGGATCGCGACACATCTGGCGCTGAACTGGATTCGCGACGGCAAGAAGGAAAAGGGCCAGGAGAGCCTGGACCAGGATGTGTACGAAGGGATTGAGCGGCAAGTCCCGGACAAGCAGCCGACGGTAGAGCAGGAAATGCTGTACGCCGTAAAGCTGCGCGAGGTGCGGAATGCGATCGAGACGCTGCCGGAGAAGCAGCGCGTGGCGGTGGTGATGCACAAGTATGAAGGATTGGAATATTCTCAGATCGCAAAAGCATTGAGCTGCTCGGAATCGGCGGTGAAATCGCTGCTGTTCCGGGCTTATGAATCATTGCGTGCGCGGCTCGCGCACATGGCTTAAGGACGAGGGAATATGGTTTGTTTAAAAAATTCACGGGAAGGCGCTGAGATCCTGATGGACTACTGCGCCCGGAAGCTCGACCCGGATCGAGTGTCGGAGATCGACGGGCATCTTTCCGGTTGCGCGGAATGCCGGAACCTGGTGAACGCGCAGCGCGAGCTCTGGGAAACGCTGGACCGGTGGACGGCTCCAGCCGTGTCTGCCGATTTCGACGCGAAGCTGTACGCGCGCATCGCCGAAGAGAATGCGGAGCCTGCCTGGAAAAAATGGATGCGCAGAGTGTTCCAGCCCGCGGCGCCGGTGGCGATGTGGAAGCCGCTGGTTTCGCTGGGAGCGGCTTGCGCGGTTCTGACGGTGGCACTGTTGGTGCACACGCCCGAGCGGGCGACGAATGTTGCGGTGAAGCAGGCTCACGCGGAGAGCGTGGACATCGAGCAGGTGGCGAAGGCGTTAGACGATCTGGAAATCCTGACACCTACCAGCCCGATGTAGACTATGCGAATGCGCCTGCTGGTCGCTTTGGCGGCATTGGTCGGAGTGTGGGGCAGTGTGTCTCCAGTTGCGGCGCAGAAGAAACCTACGAATCCTCCGCCGCCTGCGGCTAAGGGCGCCAAGCAGCAAGCCAAGGGTGGTCAGAATCCTCAGGGACGGGGCGGGCAGCCGCCGGTCAATCCTGCGCATGAGCTTCAGCGCTTCCTGGGTATGCCGCCGGAGGAGCGGGAGAAAGCGCTGGCGAAACTGCCTCCGCAGCGTCGCGCCCAGTTCGAGCAGCAGTTGCAGCGTTTCGAGAATATGCCTCCGGCGCAGCGGGAGCGGCAGCTGAGGCGCCTAGAGGAGTTTCAGAACTTGCCACAGGCTCGGCGGCCGGTGGTGCGGCAGGAGATCGAGGATTTGCGCGCGTTGCCTCCCGCGGTTCGAAGAGACCGGCTGAACGGCGAGGAGTTCAAGCAGAGTTTTTCGCCGGAAGAGCAGAAGTATATTCGCGAGGCGTTTCCGGGTATCGCGCCGCCGAACCCATAAGTATGGGAACTTAGCGAGACCGTAGGCAGCGGCGGGTGCCGACTTTTTACGGAAGCTCCTATGCCGCGGTAGTTTGCTTCTGCGCCAGGAACTCGGCGTACGGACCCTTGAAATCCTCGATTTCCCGATGGTCGAAATGCCAGATGCGCGTGGCGACTTCGTCCACCAGATCGTGATCGTGGGTCACCAGCAGGACGGTTCCGTCATACCTCTGGAGCGCGATGTTCAGCGCGTTGATCGATTCCAGATCCAGGTGGTTGGTCGGCTCATCGAGCAGCAGGAAATTTGGTTTCTGGAGCATCAGGCGGCAGAAGATCAGACGCGCGGCTTCGCCTCCCGAAAGATTTTCGGTACGCTTGGTCGCGTCCTCTCCGCTGAACAACATCTGGCCGAGCAGGCCGCGCAATTCCTGCTGCGACGCTTTGGGATCGAACTCGTGCAGCCATTCGAGCAGCGTGGCGCCCGGCCGGATCGACTCTTTATGATCCTGCGAGAAATACCCGGCGGCGACTTCGTGACCCCAGGTGACCGCTCCGCTATCGACGGGAAACTCGCGATCCGGCGCATCGACGTAACCGGTCGCGTTGCGCAGCAGCGACCGTAGCATCGTGGTCTTTCCGGCTCCGTTACGGCCCAGAAGGGCGATTTTTTCTCCGCGGGCGATCGAAGCAGTGAAATTCCGGATCACCTGAAGATCGCCGTAGGACTTCGAGAGACCCTTCACTTCGAGAGGATGCCGCCCGGACGGACGTTCATTTTGAAAACGAATATAAGGCCGCTGAATGTTCGATTTCGCGAGTTCCGACGTTTGCAGCCGTTCCACTTCTTTCTTGCGTGAAGTGACTTGCGAGGATCGGGTACCGGCCGCGAACCGCGCGATGAACTCATTCAACTGCGCGATCTTTTTTTCACGCTGGGCGTTGGTGGCTTCGACGCGCGCGCGGATCTGCGTTTTCGCCAGCACCATGTCGTCATAGGCGCCGGTATAAGTGATGATGCTCTGATAGTCGATATCCGCGGTGTGCGTGCATACTTCGTTCAGGAAATGGCGATCGTGCGAAATCACGAGCAGGCAGCCGTTGTACGCCAGCAGATAATTTTGCAGCCAGTGCACGGAGTCGAGATCCAGATTGTTGGTGGGCTCGTCTAACAACAGCACGCTGGCCTTGGCGAACAGAGCCTGGGCCAGCAGCACGCGCATCTTCTGCCCGCTCTGCAGCTCCGACATTTTGCGTTCGTGAAGCGATTCGTCGATGTCCAGACCCTGCAGCAATGTGGCCGCATCGGGTTCCGCGGTATAGCCGCCTTCGTCGCCGACGATTCCTTCCAGCTCGCCCAGGCGCATGCCGTCTTCGTCGGTCCATTCGTGCGCGCGGGCGTAGAATTGTTCGCGCTCCTGCAACGCGTCCCACAGCGGAGCGTTTCCCATGATCACCGTGTCCAGAACGCGATAAGCATCGAATGCGAATTGATCCTGGCGCAGGATGCCGATTTTCTTAGGCCGGGTAACGGAACCCTTGGTCGGCTCCATTTCGCCGGTCAGGATTTTCATGAACGTCGATTTACCGGATCCATTGGGCCCGGTGATCGCGTAGCGGCGTCCGGTTTGGAACGTGGTGGTGACATCTTCAAACAAGACGCGGGCGCCGAAGCGCATGGTAAGGTCGTTGACGGAAATCAAGATGAAAAGCTAATTCCTGGGATTTTTCGGTGGAAGCTTAATTCTACCGCATTCAGGGCAGCGTGACGAGCTCGCCTTCGAGCGCCGGCGCGTGAATGGGACGACGCCGCGCCCTGGTCGCCTGTTCAAAGCTGTATCCGAGAGACAGAAGCTTCTGTTCGCTGAACGCCGGGCCGAAGAACGAAATGCCCACGGGCAACCGGTCGCCCGTGAATCCGGCCGGTACGATCAGATCCGGGAAGCCGGTGAGATTCGCGATGTTGGTAGCCGATTCGCGGCCGCCACCCGGAGGTTCGAGCGGCGCGGCCAGCAACGCGGGACGCTTCGGCGAGGTCGGATACACAATCGCGTCCAGCTTCTGCGACGCCAGAATCCCTTCCACGGTCGCGCGCACCATCGGCAGGGCGTAGTCTCGGACCGAAGTGTAACGGTAATCGTCCAGCGTGCCGCTATCGGCTTCGCGTTTGAACAGCGACCATCGGCTGGGATTGGGACGCGCACCATCCGCGCGCGTCGCGGTGAAGTGGTTGGCGCGTTCGATCAACTCTTCCAGGGTTTTCGGATACTGTGGCCCCAGCGTGGCCAGATACTCTTTGATCTGAACGACGAACTCGGGATAGCGAATGGCGTTATAAAACTCACCCTTGGAATCGATCAGCCATTTGGGATAACGGACGTCGACCACCGTCGCTCCCGCGCGCCGCATGGCGCTGATCGCGGCGTCGATAACCCAGTCGACATCCTGATCGGCTCCCATGAAATCGCGGGCGATGCCGATACGCGCACCTTTCAGCGCGTTTTGGTCCAGATCTTTGGTGTAGTCGGTTTTGAACTTGCCTGCGCTCTTTTGCGTGGCGGAGTCCGCGCTGTCGATTCCGGTCATCACTCCCATGGCCGCGGCGACGTCGAAAACGTTGCGCGCCATCGGGCCTCCGGTGTCGAAGCTCAGGGCCAGCGGAATAATTCCGGATCGGCTCAGCAACCCGTGGGTTGGCTTCAGTCCCACGATGCCGTTCGCCGTTGACGGACCGCGGATGGAGCCTCCCGTGTCCGTTCCCATTCCCAGCGGAGCGTACGCTGCCGCGACTGCCACGCCGACGCCCCCCGACGATCCCGACGGGGTTCGCGACAAATCGTGCGGATTTCGGGACTGCCCGCCCAGCGAGCTGAATGCGCCCGCGGACGCGAACTCAGACATGTTGACCTTCGCGAGAATGATCGCCCCGGCTGCGCGCAGTTTCTTGACCAGAAACGCGTCCGCGGGAGGGATGGAGCCTTCGAGTAAAACCGAGCCTCCCGTGGTCGGCATATCGGCGGTATCGTAGTTGTCTTTCAGAACCACCGGAATTCCGTGCAGAGGCGAGCGCGGACCTTTGGCCTTGCGCTCCGCATCCAGAGCGCGCGCCGTTTCGATCGCCTTGGGATTCAGCGCCATGACGGCGTTCAGCCCGGGGCCTTTGTGATCGAATGCCTGAATCCTTGCCAGGCACATTCCGATCAGCTTTTCTGAAGTCAGCGCGCCGGAATCGAACGCGGCGTTGAGGTCGGCGATGGTTGCGGAGTCGAGGTTGATCGTTTTCGGCGCCGCCGAAACCAGACCGGTACATAGAGTGGCAAGCAGAACGAGCAGTCGCATGTTGTGAGGTTCCTTTGACAATCGGAAGCTCCGCGGCTTGGCGAGGCTGAGATGACGATCACCACGACTGTATCAAATACCATGAGATTATGCGCGCGCTCCAGATTCAGCAGTTCGGTCCACCTTCTGTGCTTCGATTGGTCGAGGTACCGGATCCGGTTCCATCGCCTGGAAACGCGGTGGTTCAAGTGACCGCAGCTTCGATTAATCCATCGGATGTCGTCAACGTTGCCGGACGTTTTCCTCAAACTACGCTGCCCCGAGTTCCGGGCCGCGACTACGCGGGCACGGTAATCGCCGGACCCGCGGAATGGATCGGCAAGCGCGTGTGGGGATCTGGAGGAGACACCGGATTCACCCGCGATGGAACGCACGCTGAATTTCTCGAAGTTCCGGTGGCGAGCCTGACGGAAACGCCTTCTACGTTGAGTGACGCTGAAGCCGCTTCGATCGGCGTAACGTTCATCGCCGCCTGGTGCGGCATCATCGAGTATGCTCATCTGGCCGCGGGCGAGACCCTGGCGGTGATTGGCGCGGCCGGTGGAGTGGGAAGCGCGGGGATTCAAATCGGGCGGTCGATCGGAGCGAAGGTATTTGGGGTGGATCGCGCCCCGGCATCGCTAGCCGATGCATTCGTAACAGGCGACAACAGCGCCGAACAGATCCGAAATCTCACGCACGGACGCGGTGTGGACGTCGTTCTCAACGCAGTCGGCGGTCCGACGTTTGAACCGGGTTTGAAAATGCTTGCCCATCACGGACGGATGGCGATCCTGGCGTCTCCCGCGCAAAGGCAGGTGCCGATCGATGTGTTGGACTTTTATCACAATGAGAGCCAGATGTTCGGCGTTGACACTTTGCGTCGCGATCTTACCGCGTCGGCGAAAATTCTGCGGGCGCTGAGCCCCGGTTTCGAGAACGGCTCATTGAAGGCTCCGGTGATTCACAGCGTGGTTCCGCTCGAGCAGGCGGTTGCGGCTTATACTCAGGTCGCCGAAGGAGCCAGCGGACGTGTGGTGCTGGCTCCGGGTCTGATCGCTACTCGATCTGGCTCATGATGTTCATGACTTCTACCGGGTAAGTTCGGCGCGGATTGTAAGTGAATAGTTTGTCGATCAGAGTCTTGCCTGAATAAACAGGATTCTGCGCGAGCTGACGCGCGACGTAGTCGATCCCCACTTCTATGTTGGGAAAAGTCTGGCGGCCCGGATGGTATCCCCAGCGGTTGTTCTCTTTTTCAGTCACGCCGCACGTGGTTTCCCGTACTGAGATGGCGGGGAGAAGTCGATAGTCGAGCCGGTAACTGTCAGCCGCAATTAAGTACGCTTCGATGTGATGCGGAGATGGGCAATGATAGGCTCGAAAAAACGTAGCGAGCCGGGCGATGCGAGGATCGGGAGCTTGCGGTCGATTGGTAGGGTGGGCAATCGCGGGTGTATCCGCGGTGGTGGTCGCAAAGAAAGTCAGAGCTGTCGCGGCGAGCCCGAATGATCGCGCAACCCGAAACACGAACTGCGCAGCCAACTTACGGCCTCGACAGGCCGCACACGGATGATTACAATCATTTAAGTTGGCTTTCGACGGATTGCGGTGCGGACTTTAGCTGGGGCATACGGTTACAGCGAGAGAGGGAACTGGCCCTCTTGCGCGATGCGGTCGATTTGGGGATGAATACCCGGCTTCCAACGTTTCACGCGATGGGTTACTCGATACGCCAAAGGGCCGCCATCGTCGTGAGTATTGTTCTCGATCGGTCTTGGAATACACACGAATTCTACTTCAAGGTGGTCCGCGGTTGCGTGCACTGTAGCTATACCCGTGCCCGCCGCGTCGATGAAAGACAAGTGCGGAGCGACTTCTGGATTTGACTCCGCCAGCGCCTGCTTCCATCCCCGGTCTTCTGCAAAGCGAGACTCGCGCGCACGCCGTGCATTATCGAGAAATTTATGGCAGGTTCAACGCGAGCACCAGCGTCGTGCAGGAAAATCGGTCTCAGTGGATGATCTTTGCGCAGCGAATATTCGAGTCGCTTCGAACAGACCGGGAGCTGAGATGGATCCGGTGATGAACTCGACACCTACCGGATCAAAGTTTTTCGGAGGCAAGGAAGACGAAACTATGCCAGCGGTGAACGCATGACGATCGCCCGCAAGCGCGGCAAAGCCGCGACTCCCTCCTTTCGAACGAAATCCAGAATCTCCGCCCGTTCGGATCTGTAGCCGGACCAATCGTCGTCGATTAAGACGCCGTACCCTGTACTCGGCCACTTCGGAAACGGGCCGGGCGGCAAATTGTGAAAATCGGTGCGCCAGTCAAGCATCGCCACCGAATTGCCCCACAGTTTCCACGGCGCTTTCGAACTTCGCAGCCGTTCCAGAAACCACGCTTTTTGTTCGGCTCCCAACATCGATAGCGGCAGCGCGTTTTTGCGTGGATTCGGAATGGCATTTCCATTGAACGGAATGGTTTCAGGCGCGCCTCCCGGGTAGCTGTGGCCGGCATCGAGATATTTCCAGCGCGTCCACCGGAGTGCCTTCCGGAAATCCTTTGGGCTTGAAGGGAGCGAACTCTTCGCGATCCACCAACGTCTCCGAGCGAAACGAACGATTGTCGGTAAGGATCAACTCGACGTTGCGGCCCCAGCGTAGCGTGCGATATAGCTTCAGGCTGTTGATGGCCGCGAGATTTCCCGGATCCAGCCCCAGCCCGCTGGAATCGAAATTGCGAATCGGGGTGTCTTTGACCGTTGGCGGCGTGTATCGATCCTGGGAACTGGAAGCGGCGCGGATGCCGCGCGACGGCTGATATTCGAACCACGCCTGGCATGCAGCCACTTTGCGCGTTTGCGCGGGGACCACGCCTTCCCCAAAACTTTCCTGCGTCTGCCAGCCTTTCCATGAAAATTCGTGGTTGTCCCACATGTACACGAACGGAAAATAGGCGCGCGCATCCTGAAGATCAGGATCGAGCAGATACGCCCGATACAAGGCGCGATAATCGTCAACCGTAGTGGGCACGTGGAAATCGCGGTGCTTCTCGCCGTTGGCATAGCGAACGATGTCGCGGATCTTGCGCGCGTACATCGTTTGGCGGTCCTCGGGATACGACACGATTTCGTAGACGAAATCGCCCAGGTGCAGCACGAACCCCAGGCGATCTTGAGGAGATTTGCGCTGGTCTTCGAAAATCATCCGTCGATATGCGGTCGACGCGCCTTGCTGGACGTTCTGGCAGCTCACAAATGCAAAATTCGCAGGCCGCGTGTCCGTGTCGGGCGGGGCAGTGACGGTGCGGCCGATTCGGCTGCCGAATCCTTGCTCGTCGGCGAAGCGATACCAGTAAACACGTGCCGGTTTCAGATCGGCGGCCAGAACGCGGCAGGTCCAGTCAGTGGCTTCGGATATGGGGGCTTCGGTCTTGGCGATCACCCGATGAAACCCCGAATCCTCGGCAATCTCGAGAGAAAGAATCTTCGCGGTGTTGTGATCGGAAGGTGGGCGCCGGGTCCAGAGAATCACGCTATCGGGATGCGGGTCGCCGGAAGCGACACCCTGGGGATAAAGATCGCGCCGTTCCTGCCAGCGCATGGCGGAACTTTGCGCATATGCTTCTCGCCACGCCAGGTTCGCGCCGTACGATGCCGCCAGCGCCAGGAATTCTCGACGCTTCACGATTCTTGCCAGCCTTCCCGGACGCGAAGGGCGCGGACCTGCGCGACATGATGCTTCCCATGCCAGGCATACAGAGATGCAATCTGCTCCAAAGATACTGCCCCGCGCTTCGGATGAAGGAACGTCTTAAGCCAATCTTGTTCCTGGAGCGATTTCCACGCGAGCATCCAACGCTGGTGCAGCGCGGTCAACAAATCAAGTGACGGCTCGATCGGACCCGTCCGCGCATCCGGCAGTTCGGCCCACAAAGGCTCGAAGTAGCCTTTGATCAAAGGTGCGTCCTCAGTGAGCGCCCATTTGAAGCGAACATACGTGTTCATGTGATCGTCGGCGTAGTGATGGACCACCTGTCTCACGGTCCATCCGCCAGGCCGGTATGTCGTATCGAGCTGTTCTTCGTTCAGGCCTTGAACCACCCGCCGTAGTTCGCGGGGAGTTCCTTCGATCACCCGCAGGCATTCGCCGCGATTCGGAGGAACGGCGTCCCACTGAAAGCGGCCGATCGGATATTGCAGCGTTTCCAGATCCACTCGGGTCCCAAAAGGTAGCGTATCGTAAGCGGGATGAAAGGGCCAACCACGATCAGCGCGACTATTGCGGCGAAGTCGCGGCTGCGTCAAAAAGCCGTCATACGACGCAGAGCGATCCAACGCAGCGGAGGTTGGATGTTCGCGTCTAATCGCGCGGATGCTCGGGCGCGGAATCAATATTTTCTGCAATTTAGAGATGGCTTACGACATGCAATTGGATTGGCCAGTGACGCGCCCAGACAGAGAACGATCAAGGGAAGAGCTCACCAAATCCGTAGAAGAGTGCCGTGCCCGTTATCAGGGGCTAAAGACAGCCGGGAAAGATGTTACCAAGGCGGAGCTTTTCGAGGGACGAGCCGCATACGAAGCGGCCCTGGTGCGCCTGAGCGGGTTCTTCCAACGTCAGAGGCTTCGCGGCCGTTCAGACAGCGGATAGGTGGTCGGGGCGAGTGGATTCGAACCACCGACCTCCTGGTCCCGAAGCATAAACAGGCGAATTTTCATACATTTAGCACGATCTCCAACTGGTGTGAACGGTTGCGCGTTGTTGCGAGTTATCAAAGGCTTGCGGGATGTTTGGGACCCGGCGTTAGCAAAGCTAAACAACGCTTCTATGCAGGGGGTGGGCACAAAAATGGGCACAGTTTGTAGCCTAGAATTTAACGGGTCAGTCCCCGTGCCGTCAACGAGATCGGAAGGCGAAAGGGCGCCCTGCATGTCGCTTTCAGTGGACGGAGAGTCTGGTCCAAAGAACGCCTTCGGAATTGCGGTAAAACGTCGCTGGCGCGGTATACTGCCCTCGCCAGGGGTCCCACTATAATGAGTCAAAAGACTGCGGGAAAAACCACACTGATTATCAAGCGCTTGACCGGAGTGGATCTTGATGCCACACGAAGCTTCCTTCGTACGCAGTGTTTCGTCGAGGGGAAAGGCTTCTCGTCGCAGTACGCAGGCCAGGGCGTCGTCAGTTGCACGACAACCGCGATGTGCGTGTACGCGTTGTCAGAAACAGGGCCGCTGACACAGCCAGAGAAGAGCGAGTTCCAGCGCATCCTGCTCGCGTTTCGCCGAAATAGTCCATCGGGCCAAGCGGGCGCCTTTCCAAGAACGACGGGACAAACGCCCAGCGCCTGGACGACCGGTCAGGCCACGCTCGCGCTCGACAGTCTCGGCGCCCCATGGCAAGTGATTCAACCCTCCGTCGAGTGGCTACTCCGAACGCAATCCGTAAATGGCGGCTGGAACTTCCCTGGCACCGACACCAGTCATCAGCGGCTGATCTACTCGTTCTACCCGGCACTCGTCGTGTCGCGGTTCCGCGCGCGCCTTGGCAAACGCGGCGCGAAGGCGCTTGCTCGTCTGTCGATATTCCTGGACTCGTGTGAGGAACGCGATGTCCGCATCGTGGTCGCCGCTTCGGAAACACTTGCAGTGCATCGTCGCAACTTCTGGGAGAGATCGGCGTATGCTGGCCAGGCTCTCGTCATTCACCCAGTATTGGGAACTCTTCGAGGAGGAGTGGCCGACGATCCATGTCGACGAGGACTGGCTCCCAGACCGCTTCAGTATGGCCCTGATGCCCGGCTCGAATTACCTGCACCTTCGGCGCTTAGTTCGTCCGGATGATCCGCTGGCACTATTGCACGTTCGATACTTTGCAGATGAGCGAATCGGATATGGCTGGAACGACAGGCGAGAGGACCAGCCAAAAACATGGGCGACTGCACTCGGGGCGCTCACCCTACACCGGTGGATCCAAGACCTTGAACACGCGGGCACGACCCTGAGGAGGCTGCCCACTCGGCCGGAACTCCTCGCCAGATTGCGAAGCGGGATCCTACCAGTTTCAAAGACTTCTCGCACCGCGCGCTCATTGTCTGCGTCGACATGGCAGAGTTGCGAGCGGGACCGACGCACGCCACGAAGTACCAACACTGCGTGCGTGACGTGTTCACATTTCTGTTCGGCGACATGCTCAAGGAACCGAGGCTCGAATCAAAGACCTTTTTCGGCACCCAGCGCCGCGACGTTACTTTCAGGAATGCCGCCGATAGAGGACCTTGGTTCGATTGGAAAACACGACATGAGACCGATTCACTTTTGGTCGAGTGCAAGAATAAAAACGCGCTGAACTACGACGACCTCCGTCAGACGGCCTCATACCTCGGAAAGCGCATGGGCCGAATAGCGGTCTTAGCATGTCGAAAGAATAGCGGCGACGACGTCTGGCAGATGCTGAACTGGTTCGTTAACAACGACGAAAAATATATTCTCGTTGTGAACGACGAAAACTTAATTGATTGGATCCGGCTAAAGGATCGCGGCGAAGATCCGACGGATGCGATCGCAGACCTTTATCGATCGCTTCGCGAAGGAGCCCAGTGATCAATCCGGGTCTGTGGCAAGCGCAGTGAGTTCGAAGTCTTTGCCGTACCACTGTAGGTGGAACGCGTCCAAGAACTCCTCCAAGACCGCAACCCGTCGCGCTGCCAAGCGCCGGCCTGGTTCGGTATACATATCGCTAGGCAGCCGCAGCAGCTTGTCGTAGAAGTGGTGGATCGAAGAGACGCCGTAGGGCCCCTGTGCCGCATTCGGTTCTAGATCCCAAATCGGGCGACCATGCGCACCGCCAAAAGCGAACACTCGTGCTATTCCAACGGCCCCTAAAGCGTCCAAACGGTCCGCATCGGCGAATGCCTGATATTCCACCGTCGGAACCCCGGGATCGCCCGCCCTGCGAGGCAACCATTGATGATGCTCGATGCAAGCAGTTATGGCGGAAACCTTGTCCGCAGGAAAGCTACAGGCAGACAGGATAGCTGTGGCTAAATTTGCCCCACGCTTTGCATGCTCCGGTCGACCAGTCCCGTGGCCGATATCGTGCAGCAACGCAGCTGCCTGAACCACTTCGCTATCCGCTCCAATTGCCTCCGCTATGCGGATGCCTAGGTCGCGGACACGGAATGCATGCCAGTGATCATGCCCGGAGGGCTCGCCGTGAAGGTGCCGGTGAACCTCCGCTTCGAGTTCATCGATCCGCGTGACGCGCGGCGGCGCGTTCACAATCATGGGTGAATTATACCAGACAACGTCTATCTACGAAAATGTTTTAGCTCTCGGGCGATTCGGACCGTTACCGAACGAATTCCGGAAGGTATGGTAACCAGCTAAGGGGATCTTATGGGTATAAGCAGACAGGGCGTCTGACAACTGCCGATAGGCTCCGGAAGGTAAGATCTGGGAGAATTATACCAGTGCCAAGAAGTGACCGCCAGATCGCCACGGATCCTTTCCGCACCTGGGTTGTCACGGTAGATCAATACAATCGCATCCGTCTCCCTCTCGACGTTGGCGACATCGTTAGCTGGGTCAATGCAAAGCCCGGAAAAATCGAGTGTATTGGGACACCGGGGCCTTGGGGCGGCGTTCAACTCGTTCCTCGCGCGGAACATGAACAGGACGGGCGGCGGCTCGCCAAGGCAATACGGGGCGCGCCACCGAGTGCAGCGGAATCATCCGAAAAGTGGGTAGACGTGGCGCGCTTTCTAGCAACGGCCTGGTTGATTCCTGTAAATGTTGAGGCAAGCCGTATCAGCATTACGCTGCCCGAACCACCGAGGCGGGCACAACAACTGCCTCAGGCGGGCGGGACAGGTCTGGTCTTCGCCTTTGGTGAAATCCTTGAGATCTGGGACGCAATCAAATGGCACGATCACGTTCGGACGACGGCGAAGAGAAAGGTTGCAGCGATTTCGGAAGCACTCGAAGATCTCGGACAACGGTAGCGCTCGGGAGACTGGCACGCGGCCGCCGTTTCCGTACTCGGATGTACGATTGCTGCCGTACCTTCAGCACTCATTTTGGTTCCTCCCCAACGTCGCGGCCTGCCACGCGATGGCGAACCTGCTTGCCGAGAAACACAACACCTTCTGGCATGACTACGACGTCGTGGTCGCTGCTGGTGCTTCGGCGGGTATCGGACTGGAAGCGTTGCCGCCCGTACGCAAAGCCATCGGGAGCGGATTTGAGACGAAGACCATCACGCTCTCCTGCGGCAAACTCACCACCGGCGTCACGGTGCCGCAGTGGTCATCCGTCCTGATGCTGCGGAACCTCAAGTCGCCGGAGACCTACTTTCAGGCTGCGTTCCGCGTGCAGTCGCCGTGGTCCATTAAGAACCCCAACGGCGACAACCCAAACGAGGAGGAGATCCTCAAGCCTGTCTGCTTTGTGTTCGATTTCGCGCCCACTCGCGCGCTGCGGCAGATCTCTGAGTACGGAATCGGCCTGTCACCCAACGAGCCGAACCCGGAGAACGCGGTCAAAGATCTCGTGTCGTTCCTGCCCGTGCTGGCCTTTGACGGCGCGAATATGACGCAGATCGACGCGGGCGGCATTCTCGATATCGCGATGACGGGTACCTCGGCCACGCTGCTGGCCCGCAAGTGGGAGAGTGCGCTGCTCGTGAACGTGGACAACGATACCCTGCGCCGCATCCTGGACAACCCCGAGGCGACGGCCGCCGTTGAGCGTATTGAGGGCTGGCGCGCGCTGGGCGACAACATCATCGAGACGATCATCAACAAGAGCGAGAAGGTGAAGGAGCTCAAGAACAAGGCCAAGGACCGCGATCTGACGGAGACGCAGAAGAAGCAGCTCACCGAGGAGGAGAAAGAATACAAGTCCAAGCGCAAGCTCGTCCAGGAGAAGCTGATCAAGTTTGCGACGCGGATCCCCGCGTTCATGTACCTGACCGACTTCCGTGAGAATACGCTACAGGACGTGATTACCAAGTTGGAGCCGGATTTGTTTCTGGCCGTTACGGGCCTGACGGTCAAAGACTTCCACCTTCTTGTGCGACTCAAGGTATTCAACACCGAGCAGATGAACCAGGCTGTGTTCGCGTTTCGGCGGTACGAAGATGCGTCGCTCCACTACACCGGTATAGAAAGTCACCCCGGACTAGTAAATTACGGGCTTTACGACACTGTGGTTGCGAGGGAGTAGTAGCCAGCCATCCAAGCGTGTCCCTTTCGCATCGCGGTCGGGAGACCTTGCGAACGGCGATCCGCTACGACTCCATCGATAGGAATATTGGCCTCCTGGATAAAACCTTCGAGTGCCAGTTGGGATTCGTTAGATTCGGAACGTAAGTGCGTCGTTTGGCGCGTGAACCAGATCCTGCTTCGTTCCGAGATACCGTTCGGTCGTCTGAACTGAGGCGTGCCCAAGGAGCATCTGAATCTGTTCCAATTCGCCGCCGGCTGCGCGGCACAGCTTCGCGCACGTGCGTCGCAAGGTCATGGGGCGCGATGCCTGGAACGCCGACCTCGGCCGCATACTGCGCGGAGCATCTGCCAGACCACCTTCTCGCCCAGGCGTTCGCCAGTAACGCAGCCGGCGCGGTTCACTGGCCGGAATACGTGGCCCTGCAGCGACCCCGGCAGGCGTGGTCCAGGCGTCGATCGCCACCTTCACCCACGTCGGCATCGGTGCTGTCCGAACGCGGCCGTGCTTGCCGACGAGATCGACGATGCACCAGCGTCCATCGCGCTGCTGGACGTGCGCGAACGTGAGCGCCGCCACTTCCGATCGTCGGAGCCCGCAGCCGAGAAGGACGGCAAGGATGGCGCGATCGCGCAGGCCGCGAACGGTCGAGATGTCCGGCGCGCTCAGCAGCGCCTGCGCCTGCCGCTGCGACAGCCAGTTGCCGACACGGATGCCAGTTGATTTCACGCTCTTCACGCGGCTGATCCCCTGGGCGAGTTCCGGCGCGAGCAGCCCGTTGTCGGCCGCCTCGGCGGCCAGCTTGCGAATCGCCGACATTCTAATAATGATGGACGACGACCCGAGGCGACGTTCTTCCAGCGATACCCGCCACGCGCTCACGGTCGCCTTGGTGAAGCCGGGCCGCGGCGCCTGCTGGAACCAGGCGTAGAACTCCTCCAGCGCCATGTTGTACACGCGTTTCGTAATCGGCGACGAGACGCTGTCCAGCACGAGCGCCTTCAATTTCTGCCACTGCGCAATCTTCTCAACTGCAATCAAATCATGCATTTCAGGTCCTTTTAATGGGCATTATCGGTAGCTACGTCATGTGGACATTACCTTCAAACCCAAGTCCAGATCAAGGCCGTCGCCGCATAACGGGAGTGATTTCCGGCCCCTGAAACCCAGGGTCATTCGCTATCTTTTCTACGCTGATCCTCAAAAAAATCGCGAACGAGCTTCGTTATTTCCGCATCATAAGGTTCCACTGGGACCTCAAGCGCTGGAGGAGACAGCGATAGGAGATCGTACGCGAGAATGAGTAGGGTAACGATCAGCCGGTGAACGTCGAGGCGTGAAATCGAGGCGCGATTATGTACACCTTTATGCGAAAGTCGGTCGATCGCATCGATCCGGCGACCCACATCATCTAGATGGGCGAGCGCGAGTTCTTGCTCTCTGCCTGCCAGCTTTGCCTCGACGTACGCCCAAAGCCTGTTCCGGTACTCGCCCTGTCCCAGCTTTCTTCCCTTGGCCGAAGTCGCGCGCGGTGGATACAAGAGATCTGCCAATCCTTCCTGGAAGCGTCGACATGACAGCGCTATTTGAGCCACATCTTCGGGGGTATTGACGCGATCAAATGTTGCCAGCGCAGAATAAAGCGTATCATTCAGTCGCGGATCAGCAGCGCTCAACCGCATCAGAATTTCGTCGGTGATGCGGCTAAGATGCTCTGAAAGATATCGTTCCAGAGCGGCTATCCTCTTTGAATGCTCGAACGACTGATACCGATCAAAAATCGTATGTCGTGGACCGGTATCTTCGAAAACGACTTGAAACCCGCGTTTCTCGAACGCGCCAGCGGCCGCAGTATCCTTTGCGTCGGCTCCCTCCGCTTCTTCGAACTTCCTATAAAAAATTCGGATCTCTCCATTAACGAATCGATACCGTGGGACGAGGCTCTGTTTGTAGAGCGCCCAGTGGACTTGGTTGGCGGGATCGATTTCAATCGCACCCAGGTAGTCTGCACGTCGTCCGAATCGGGCGTCTAGATGATCCTGCAGTTTTTCTGTCAGCCCCTCGGCAGCCAGCACCCAGATTCGCACCGAAAATATGGCTGCGGCGAACTCTTCGACATCAACGGTTCGCCATTTTCGCGGATTATAGCCGAGCAGTCCGTTTAGGATAGTGTCTTTGGCCTTCGCGTGCTTCGGTGCGAGAAAATCGCCAGTGAAAACCTCAACGTGGACATAGCTGCCAGGCTCTTCACTGATGTATTGAAAGAAATCCTCTTTCAGCGTCTGAACCCAAACTGAGGTGTAGATCCCTGGATCACCGCGAAAATGAAAGGCTACCATCCGTGCTCAATTCTAACGGACCGCCGCGGGGCGTGCCTTAACGTCAAGCTTGCAAGCGAGGCCTCAATACTGCCTGATGGCAACATTGTCGGAACTATGCGAGTGTCACTTGCACGGAATGGGCGTTTCGCACCAAAGTACACGAGAGCTCATGAAGGTAGTGATTCCCAAAGGCCAGTTGACTTTCGGTGAGCATTAAACTGTGACTATGGATAACGTTGCCGTGCCAACGGAGTCGTCACCGCGCGAACCTTCGCGTCAGTTCGATGTCCGGTTCGCCGCAGGCGCCATCCTGATCTTGCCGGTCATATGGTTCACTTGGCTGACCGTTGACGGTCTTGGGGCGCGGCGCCAGCTTCGCACCGACTTGGCGGAGCTAACTCACGTCCGCTACGGGCTGCTGAGCGCCAACCGCTGGCGCGATATCATCGGGCCAATCCTAAACGCTCAAATCGACAAACTGGATTTAAAGGAGCAAAGCAAGAATCTCCGGCCCATGGTCCAAGGGGCGCTCTACGCCCTTCTGGACAACATCAAGAAGCAGATGAGTGCCCCGAGCCCTAAGGGGTCCGGCGTACCCGGCCAGGGAAACCCCATGCTGGTGAACATGATCATTGCATCCTTGCGGCCCCACGTTCCGGAATATACCAACGTCGTGATGGCGGAATTGGCGAAGCCCAAGAATCAAAGGCGCTTTAAGGAGTCCATCCGCAGTGTCCTGGCGGAGGGGATCAAGAACACGTTCGGCACGGTGGACATGACAACATATTCGTCCATTCTGAAGCGGTATGGATGCGCCGGCGACGCTGTTTGTGAGCAGACTCTGGGTAAACAGATCGAGGAAGCTGACGATAGAATTACCAGGTATTACCTGATCGCGCTCGGCTCGGTGGTGGTCGGGTTTGCCTTGCTCACCGCGGGAAGGCCGGTGGTCTCACGATCCGCCGTGGCCGTGCTGATGTTGTTCTCGATCGCGCTGCTGGCTGGCGGCGTGCTCAGCCCGATGCTCGAAGTGGAGGCCCGGATTACACGCTTGGACGCGACCTTCCTCGGCGCCCCAATCGAGTTTCGCGAACAGTCGCTTTACTTCCGAAGCAAGAACGTGCTCGAAGTGTTTCAAACGCTGATCGAAATGGGCCGGCCGGAGATGTCGGTGGTCGCCGTGTTGGTCCTGCTGTTCAGCGTGGTCTTCCCTGTGCTGAAGATGCTGGCTCTGGGCGCCTGTCTTTTCCGGCCGGCGATGCTGCGCACCAGCCGCATCGTAAAGTTTCTCGCTTTCGATGCTTCCAAGTGGTCGATGGCCGATGTCATGGCGCTGGCGATCTTCATGTCCTTCGTCGCGTTCAACGGCCTGATCGGGAGCGCGATGGAAGGTTTGAAGGATACCGGCGGACAACTGGCGATACCGACGAACAGCTCGAAGATCCTGCCGGGCTATTACTTGTTCACCGGATTCTGTCTGGCGAGCATCTTTCTTTCGAAGAAGCTGGAGCGCGGGATCGCCTCCAGTCCCGCTTCCAACGCGGTCGCCTCGAGTGTGTGAGCCCCTGGTTCGTCCCGGATCGCCGGATCGAGCGGGCCTTGGAAGGGCAATAGTCCAGTTTCGACAAGGACGGATCTGGCGGATTCGTGTCACGTCCGCCAGAAGGTCAATGGGCGACAGCAGGCGGCGCCCAGATCAAGGAGCGAGAAACGCGCCAGGATCCGGCGATCTAATCAGCGGGACGCGTTGGAAATCATGCCTGATACCGCGCATTGTCGGTAGCTAGTTCCCCTGGTCGGGCCGCCGCGCAATCGACAAGCGGTGCGTTACTCGGCCAAGTGTCCGGCCAGGAGTGGACCATTACGGAAAAAGCCCGGTAGCATCCACAGCGTGCTGCGCGCCAGACGGTTCACTTGATGGATGGGTAGGCTATTGCACTCTTCACATCCGCGTGCCGGAAATTCTTGTTCACCAGGGAAATCGAAATTGTGCGCTTATACAGGAAGAGCCCCCGAATCTCGAACTCCCCGCCGAAGCTCACCGGGAACCAAACTCCATCTCCGAATCTTTCGTAGGAAATCGAGAATCCCAGGCCTTTGACATCGCTTCCCAGCAGCACTTTGACCGCTAGTGGAATCTTCGCCGCCAGATCGATGGTTACCCTGACCGGCTGGTACTCGGCTGGGTCGATGAGTGCAACACCCTTCCACGCGGCACCGCCATCCTCGTCGTCGAAATCCAGGTTGAGTGACCCGAGGTTATGCCGGTCGTGTAGCTTTGGCTCGAAGCGGATGCGGTACAGGGCGCGTCCCCTCACGGTTTCGGTTCCTTCCAGAGAGAAGTTGTACTTGGCCTGCTGGGCGGCGGTGAGCGGGAAATAATTGTGCGAAATGCCGTCGAGTGCTTTCGATTCGCCTGTCGATCCCTCCAAATCCGCCATAAAATCACCGTCCAAGTCGAGATTCTTGTACTGGTAGCCAGGGGCTGAGTACGTAAGGAAACCGTCCCGAGACGCATACTCGCCTTCGAACTGCATCAGTTCCTTCTGAATCCCGTCCTCCGACGGAGTGACGGTATAGCTCAGGCGCTCCTCCCGCACGAGTCTGCCGCCAGCACGATGCATCCGAAGCCGCTCCTCCTGGTCGTAAACATACGCGCGCCGCGCGTCGAGCGATTTGGCTTGACTCTCCGCCACGCGGGCCATGATCTCCTGAATGCGGGGCACCTGAGCGTGAGCGCACCCGGCGAAAAGGGCGACCAGAGCTGAAATCCTCATCCCACACCCTCCTAGAGAATAGTACGCGCCAGCGGGCCGGCGAGGATGCAAATCTCTTGGTCTTGACGATGACAATCAACTTCGCCTGACACGTGGTGATATCGGCAGGCACTTCTCGGAAGGATACTGCATGAAGAAAACTTCCGGATGCGCCGTAAGCCGTCCTGAACCGCCGCCTACCAAATCAACGAGTCGGCGACTATACGTCCACATGGATCTGCTAAGCGCTGCGGCGTATACGAGGAGTAATCCCGTGCCGCACGCCGGTTCTGCGCCTATACTGACCCCAAAACATCGACCCTTCCGCGCGTGTCTGGTGGAACTGACCTAGGGAGTAATGCGTATCCCACTTCATGGGATCGCTGTTGCAGGACCTACGTTACGGTCTCCGGACATGGCTGAGGTCGCCGGGGTTCACCCTCGTGGCGGTGGTGGCGCTGGCGCTCGGCATCGGCGCCAACTCGGCCATGTTCAGCATCGTAAATGCGGTGCTGCTACGGCCGATCCCGTATCCGCAGCCCGAACGCCTCCTGAAGGTTTACAGCAGCACCGAGCATTTCAAGCAATCCTCGGTCTCCTATCCCAACTTTCTCGACTGGCGGCCGCGCAGCCGGTCGTTCGACGGAATGGCCGCGTACCGCACCGACAACTTCAACCTCACGGGCCAGGCGAATCCCGAGCGCCTGCGCGGCGAAATGGCGTCGGCGACGCTCTTCGACATGCTCGGCGTCCGCCCGATCATCGGCCGGACGTTCACCGACGCCGAAGACCAGCGCGGCGGCGCGCCGGTCGCGGTGCTGACGTCCAGCCTGTGGAGGTCGCGGTTCGGCGGCTCACCGGCGGCGCTGGGCGCGAGTATCACGCTCAACGGCAGGCTCTACACCGTGATTGGCGTGGTGCCCGGCGACGACGTCGTGTTCCGGCGCGTTTCGCTGATCGTTCCGATCGGACAGTGGGAAGAGCCCCTGTTCTGGGATCGCGGCGTGGGCATGGGCCTGCGCGTGATCGGCCGCCTAAAGCCGGGCCTATCGCCGCAGCAGGCGCAGGCTGAGCTCGACGGCATTGCAGCGAGCCTGGCGCGCGAATATCCCAAGGAGGACAAAGACAGCGGCATCTACGCCTTGGCGCTGCGCGAGGATTTTCTCGGAGACGTGCGCACGCCGCTGGTGGTTCTGCTGGCGGCGGTCGGATTCGTGCTGCTCATCGCCTGCGTGAACGTCGCCAACCTGCTGCTGGCGCGATCGACCGCTCGGCGTCGGGAGTTCGCGATCCGCGGCGCGCTCGGCGCGGGACCGGGCCGGGTCATTCGACAGCTGTTGACGGAGGGGCTGCTGCTCGCGGCCGCCGGCGGCGCGCTCGGGCTGGCGGTCGCCACCGGTTTGAACGCGCTGTTCACCTCCAAGCTGGCGGGGATGCTGCCGCGGGCGGACCAGATCCGCCTCGACGGCGCCGTGCTCGCCTTCACCGCCGCCATCTCGATCGCGGCCAGCCTGCTGTTCGGTATCACGCCCGCGCTCCACAGCGCCCGCGCTGATCTGAACGACACGCTGAAGGAAGCCGGCCGCGGCAACACCGGTCACGGGCGGCCCCAGCGCATCCTTGTCGTGGTGGAGGTGGCGCTCGCGCTCGTACTGACCGCATCCGCCGGCCTGATGATCCGCACCATGTCGCGCCTGTGGCGTGTGGACCCCGGCTTCGATCCCGCCCACGTGCTCGATTTCGGAGTCGCCGGCTCGCCAGCCGTGCACGGCACGCCGCAGGCCGTGCGCAACGGCTTCGACGACACCATGCGACAGCTTCGCGCCGTCCCGGGCGTGCAGGCCGTGAGCATCGTCGTCGGCAGCATTCCCATGAACGGCGACTCCGAGCTGCCCTACTGGGTGGAGGGCCGCCCGAAACCGGCCGAGCAGAACCAGATGGACCAGGCGCTGTTCTACGGCGTTGCCCCGGACTATTTCGCCGCGATGCGCATCCCACTTGTGCGCGGGCGTCTGATCGAGCCGCAGGACAACGAGCACTCCGCGTGCGCCGTCGACGTGGACGAGGAGTTGGCGCGCAGGGCCCTCCCAGGTCAGAACCCGCTCGGCCAGTACCTGAATCTCGCTCTGCTGCCGATGAAATGCGAAATCGTGGGCGTCGTCGGCCACGTGAAGCACTGGGGACTCGACGCGGACGCGACCGCGAAGGTCCAGTCGCAGCTGTACATCGCGTTTCGGCAGTTTCCCGACAGCGTGATGGACCTCGCCTCGACGCAGGGCAACTTCGTGGTGCGAACCTCCAGCAATCCGTACTCGGTCGTGCCGGTGCTCGGGCGCGTGATCTCTGGCATCAACAGCCGGATGGTGATGTTCAACGCGGAAAGCATGCAGGACATCATCAACGACTCGCTCGCAGGGCGCCGCTTCACGAGCCTGCTGCTCAGCGTGTTCGCCGGCCTGGCACTGGTGCTCGCGGCGGTCGGGATTTACGGCGTGATGTCGTACGCGGTCAGCCAGAGCATGCACGAGATCGGGCTGCGCATGGCACTCGGAGCGGATCGCCGCGAGGTGCTGGCGATGGTGCTGCGGCGAGCCATGAAGATGGCGCTGGTCGGGATCGCGATGGGTGCGGTCGCGGCGATGGCGGCCACGCGCGCGCTCAAAAGTCTGCTGTTCGGCGTCAGCGCCTCCGATCCCCTGACCTTCGGCGCGGTCTCCGTAGCACTGGTGCTGGTCGCCCTGCTCGCGAGCTATCTTCCCGCGCGGCGCGCTACGCACGTGGATCCCATGATCGCACTTCGGTGCGAATAAACGGCACATGATAGCCGACAATCGGAGAGAGGTCGACGATCGGTAACGGCTGGTCGCCAAGTGCTTAGGTTTCGTCGAATAGCTGTGTCCGAGTCAGCTTGACGGGAAACGCCCTATGCGCGGATTTAGCAGCCTCGATTCTGTCCATTTGGTCGGCAATACGAAAGTTAAAATACAAATGTGCAGTGGAGGCGAGCCGACCGAACTGATGTCCCACATTATCGGAGTCCAAACCCGTCGCCCGGCGGAACTTCCGATGTAAGTCTCGTCCCGATTCGGCTCTAGTCGCCGGACCGTTGGCGATACTCCGAGCGCAGTCGCGCGTTAGGTGTCGGCGGGTGATTAGGAGGCTTTAACAATTTGCCAAGGCGGCCAACGAGTCGTCAGTCACTTCGCGTTCAATGCTAGCGCCGCGATTTCGGTTGCAATCTTTTTCACGGGGTCGTTCTCAGTGTTCGCGAGAACCACGACGGTCAAACGATTTTGCGGGTAATATTGCAGGTGGGACGAGAATCCGTCGATTCCTCCCGTATGGTTGTAGGCGGTTCTCCCGTTCAATTCGATGATCTGCAACCCGAGTCCGTAATTCCCGAGCCGGGGGCGGGTCATTTCGGCGAGCATTGCCGAGCCCAACAAATCGCCGCGAAACAGGGCTTGCGAAAACTGGAAGACATCGATTGCCGACGACAGAAGCCCACCCGCCGAATACGCAGAATGGTCCTTGTACGTGATGGGTCGAATGCTTCCGTCCTTGCGAACGTAGCCTGAAATCCGGCCCGGAATGACAGTCCAGACGTCGTCGTAGAGAGTGTGCTTGAGGCCTGCCTGCGCGAACACTCTTTCTTGCAGATACGTTTCCCAACTCTGTCCAGTGACGTCCTCGATCAGTATGCCTAGCAAGACATAGTTGAAGTTGCTGTACTGGTATTTCGTCCCGGGGCTCGAAAGCAATGCCAGCCTGGTACTTGCCATGATCATCCGACTTGTTTCTTCTCGGGTTTCCAGGATAGGGACTGCCCGCAGATCATTGAACAGATCGGGAATGCCCGACGTATGGTCGAGCAATTCTTCAATTGTGACGCCCTTCCACGCCGCCGGGCAGGAGGTTATGCGATCCGCGATGGAATCGGACAGTTGAATGCGCCCGTCTTGCACCAACCTGAGCACCCCAACGGCCGTAAATGGCTTGGTCAGCGAGCCAATTCTGTAAAGCATGTCCGGTTGATTGCGCACGCCCAAGTTGCGTTCGGCGAAGCCGTAACTCTGAAGCACTCGGACTCGTTCTTCCTGCGCGATCAGAATCGTGCCTGAAAATTGACCGGCAAGCGGGCCAGCGACATAGCCGTCAACGGCCTGCCTCAAGTCGGCCGAAAATAACGGCCAAGCGGCCAACACGGCCGACAAGATGACACGCCTTGTGAACATTCGAGCCCCCGCTATTGCCGCTAGCATAATATCTAGGCTTTTTGCCGCAATGGATGATTCTTCCCCTCAAACCTCCATCAATACGACGCGTCGGCCAGTTGTTCGTCTCGAAATTCGCAGTGATTGTCTCAACGCCGGCCCACCGGCGGTCATCGCTGAAAAATCCACGTCTGTGCGACCTCAATAGAGAGTCTCGCAACATCTGAAACCCACTTCAAGCATTTTTTGTATCTGGTCAGGGTGCCCGCCTTCTTTTCCATGGCTGCCGTGGAGTATAGCGAGCGGCCGCCGGCACAGCACGCTATCCCGTTGCATCAACTCGAGCTCAAAGAAGTACTACGGCATGGCAGAAAACCCGTTGTGGGACATTATCGACGTCTGCCTGGCGCGTTACTTCAGCGGAATGGCCGTTTCCCGTCAACTTGAAGCCGAACAGCCCAAGTTCCAATTTAGCGCGTCAGAATCGGTGAAACACAGGCCGCCTCCTCGTGTTCCCTGTCCTGTTTGGTACAGGTTAAACAACGCGGCGCTGCTTGGGGCTGGTCGGGTCAACCTGAACGAGCGTCCGAGCAAACTGCTTAAGCGTGTCGGCTCTCGGGTCCGCTATGTTGATGCGAATAGCCTGTAAGATTGCGTCAGATCGTTCGCTAATGAAATAGTCGTAGTTGTTGTCGTAATCCCCAGAGAGTAGGTCTACGCTCAGCATGTGAGACTGCAATGCCTTCGCAATATTAGGATTCTTGGCTTTAATTTCCGACAAGTATCGCGAAGGGGGTTTATTCGACACCTTGATGTTGGTCAGCTTGGGGATGAGGGTACGGTTGACGACGCAGTCGATTGCCACTTCGGAATCGAGCGTCTGTTGAACGCTCGCCCAATTCTTCTTCAGGTAATCATTGGGAAAGATGTGATGGTCCTCCAACGTGCTTGCTATCGAGACGGGATTGCCGTTCTCAAAATTCAGATACCCGCCCGTCGTGTAGTTCACGAGGTTCAGGACGCCTTTGTAGACTGCATCGTACTTCTTGTGAATCACGAGAAGATCCTCGGCATTGGTTATGATCGGTTGAATCTTCTGAACGATGTTCAAGATGCCGGATAGATCACCGGCACTCGCGCGTTGCAAAGCCTGGGCATCTTCTAGGACGTAGGTTTGGGCCGCGCTTGAATATCGCCGCGAAAATATTGCGAGCCAATACCAGAGACGAATCAGGTTAGCTTGGTCGGCGCTGATCTGGGAGAAGTCATGATGAGGGAGTTTCACGGCAAATGCCATCAATGGGAGAATCATGTTCTCGTACGGAATCCAGTCGGGATGGATGAGTAACCTTGCAGTTCGTAGATAATCGTGAACGCTCTTGTAGGCTGACGCGAAGTTCTCCCAGTGCTCGGTGAAGTGCGGGTGCGAGAGGTTGGACAAGATGTAAGAACGCCCAATGTCTTTGCCCTGACTCACTTCGAAACTTATAGCCCGCACGAGTACTTCTCGATTCAACTCCAAGGACGGATTGTCGCCTTCGAAGTCTTCGATCTTCGAACGCAGGTTGAATCCAACGTATAGTTTCGCAGCCAAGATGTCTATGAAGTTAAGCTGTATTCCTTTACTATTGGAGCGCTCGAAGAATAGTGCGAACTTCTCTTCATCCGTGTCGAGAAGATAATATGCCACTAGTTTCTCCTGGCGGCACAGATTTTCAAGATTCTTAAGTTGTGTGAGGTAAGTGAGGAACTCAACCGAGGTTTCAACTGTTTCCGGCGTGACACCGGTGATGCTGTTTGTTTCCAGAAACAACGCGGCCTTCTCTTTTTCCCGAGGCGCCTTGCCGTTTAGGACAACATATACGTCGCTGAGCCTTATGCTGACCCGGCCCTCGACGGATTCACCCCGAAACTCGCTGAGCACCTGCTCGAGTGAACGCTGCCCCGGCGTCGTATTTCGGACGTCAGCGGGTAGTTCGTCTTCGTTCAGAGCTATGTAGAAGACGGGATCTACTCCCGTCATCGCGCGGTAGATCGAGGTGGCGCGTTGCTGCCCATCGAGAAGTAGCCGAAAGCCGTGCACTTTCACTCGGTTCTCGATCTCCTCGCGAGTGTAAGAATTAAGTTTGAGGCGGGCACGCGAACCCTTGCCTGACCGAGGTCGCTTATCGAGTTCCCGCACGGTGATTTCAAAACTCGGTATTCCATAGATGAGAGAGCCAACGAAGATGTCGCGAACGAACGAATCGAAAAGATCAAAGGTTTTTTCGATGTCCCAGACGAAATCGCGTTGAAACTCCGGGAGCGCGACACGATCTTTAACGATGTCTTCAACAAGCTGCAGAATAGATTCAGTCTTTTGCCCAGTATCCAAAGCCCTTGCTCCTCAGAAACTGCATCGGATCGACCAAACTATTATGCCAGCCCTTGCCGTCGGAGGAGGTGTCGCTCTGACTTGGCGTTGGTCTCGACCGAAGGCGCATGAGTTGGACTTGCCCCATTTTTGACACAACCAGTTAAGACTCAAAATCCATTGAAAGGGAGAATGAGTCATGGGGTTGTCGAGAAGGATGTTCACCAAGGAGTTCAAGCTGGCAGCCGTGCAACGGCTGGAGCGAGGGAGCTCCATCGGCGAGGTGGCGCGGGCGCTGGAAGTGAACCCGAACGTGCTGCACCGTTGGCGGCGTGAGGTCCGCCAAGGGCCGGGCAACGTATTCCCGGGCCAGGGCAAGCAGCGCTGGGCCGAAGGGCGCATTGCGGAGCTGGAGCGCAAGATCGGCCAGCAGGCCCTGGAGGTTGATTTTTTGAAGGGGTGCTTGCAGCGCATCGAGGAACAGCGGATGCTGCAGGCCTGGACTGGAAATCCGCAGTCTACCAGAGAGTCCAAGAAGAAGTGAGGGCCGGAAGCGCACTGACGGTGGAACGCATGGTAAAGCTGGGCCGGGTTTCCCGGTCCGGCTTCTACCGCTTTGACGACGCCGCGCTGGACCCGGATCGCGACATGGATCTGCGGGATGCGATTCAGAAGATCGCCCTGGAATGGCCCAGCTACGGGCGGCCGCGGATAACCGAAGAACTGCGCCGGCGCGGATGGCAGGTGAATCCGAAACGCGTTTACCGGCTCATGCGCGAGGACAACCTGCTGTGCGTGCGCAAGCGAAAGTTCGCCGTCACCACCGACTCCAACCACACCCGCAAGGTCTATCCGAACCTGGCGCGGAACATGATCCCGACGGGCACAGATCAACTGTGGCGGGCCGATATCACCTACATCCGGCTGCGCGACGAGTTCGTGTTCCTGGCGGTGATCCTGGACGCTTACTCGCGCCGCGTGATCGGCTGGGCGCTGGATCGCACGATGGAGGATTCGCTCACGCTGACCGCGCTGCGCATGGCGCTATCACGTCGCGTCGTCGGAGCCGGGCTGGTCCATCACTCCGATCGCGGCTCCCAGTACGCCAGCACCGAATATACGGACCTGCTCCAGGGGAACGGCATCGAAGTCAGCATGTCGCGCAAGGGCAATCCGTGGGACAAGGCTTACGCTTCATACTGCACCTCCTGCGAACCGTGCACGACGTTCTCCGGAAAACGACGCCGTCTGGCGAGCTTGACGCCTTGAGCCTTGCGCGGCGGGTTGGGTCCTGGGTCCTCATACAGCCAGTCGTCTCTATCATTGAACGGATGGGCCCGAAGCAGGCCGTGGTTCCGCCAGTGAATGACGCATTTGGGTGTGATATCGAGTCGTTCCGACATTTCTTCCAGCGTCAACAAGCCTTTGTCGCGTAGCCGATCATAGCGCGGTTTGAGCTGGTATTCGCGGCGGAGGCGCGCAACGATGCGACTGTTGAAGTGTTGACCGCAACCCGACAGGGCTCCGCGTTGGTTAAGGATGTCGACGATCTTTTTGTCGGTGTAACGATCGGTTAGCCGATCGATCTCGGCGACAACCTCTGCGGGAGTTGTTCTGATTTCCCAGGCTGTCAGCGGTCTCGGTAGCTCCAGGGTTTTCGAGGCTCCGCCGTTGAAGCGAACATGAACTGTGATTCCATTGTTCCGAATGAGCGTCACATCGGCCAGGAGCAGGCGGATCATCCGCTTCCGCTCACGGTCCGGGGTCTTTGGATCTTGCCAGAGCCGTGGAAAGTCACTAGCGAGGGCAGCGATTCGGGCGCGCTGCTGTTCATCGATGGCAATGCGGTCGTGGCGCCGCTGTTGCTCGTACTGCTCCTGTGCCAGGGTCAATGCACGGAGCTTTTCGTTCCAGTCGGCCTCGAGCGAGTCCGCAACGAGACGATTCGCGGGATCGACGTGAAGGTAGCGTCGCTGAGCCAGGTCGGCTTCGTAGCGCGCTCGCTCTACTTGTTTCCTGCGGAGCTTGTCCACTTCCTCGATTCTTGCCTGGAGTTCCTGCTGGACTGACAGAGTGACTTCGAGCGCTAGCGGAGCCACGCTTTCCACCAGCAGTTGGCCGACGGCATTATCGATGTGATCTCCGACTACTCGCTGACATATCGATATGGCATGTTCGATCCCGTCACGCTGGCAAACGTAGTCGGGTACGAGCCGGTCTTGGCGGGTGTGGTACCGAACCGTCATCCGGCTCCCGCATACCCCGCAGACCACCAAGCCTTGCAGCAACGCTGGGCCCTCGCGTGGAGGGCTTTTGCGGCGGTCGGCCCCGACCGCTTGAGCGTTCTCCCGGAGGTGCACCAGGTTCTCCTCGTATTGCTGCCACGAGATGTAGCCGGGGTGAGCATCCTTGAATAACATCCACTGCTCGCGCGGCAACTTGGTGTAGGAAGTGCCTCCGTTAGGGTGATTGCGAGTACGGCTGCGGCCATAGACGAATGCGCCCGCGTAACGTGGATTGTGCAGAATGTGCAGTGCCCGGCTGTGCGGGCAGTTCCGCCCACACCAGATCACCTTTATTCGGCCCCTTCTTTAACCGTCGTGGAAACAAAAGCCCCTTCTGGCGAAAAGCTTTGACCACCGCGCAAGCCGATGCGGTGCGCCGGAATGTATCGAAAAAGAATCGAATGCTCTCCTGCACCTGTTGGTCGGGGTCCAGCGCCGGCTGGTTGCTGGCGTTGTAGAGAAAGCCAACCGGCAAGGGACATTGCAACTCGCCGCGGCGTGCTTTGTTCAGGATTCCACCTTGCAGACGGGCCCGGAGCACGTGCAGTTCTGCTTCGCTCATGGTCCCCTTTAGGCCCAGCAGAAGACGATCGTTGAAGTGCGACGGGATCATACACGCCGTCTTCATCGAGGATGAGCGTGTCGGTCAGAGCGCAGATCTCCAACAACCGGTGCCAGTCGGTGGAGTTTCGCGCCAAGCGGGAAACTTCCAGGCCCAGCACGATCCCGGCTTTGCCCAGGCCGACTTCGGTGACCAGCTTCTGAAACCCTTCCCGATCCACAGCCGAGGCGCCGGACTGCCCAAGATCACTGTCGATGACGATGATGCGCTCCACGGGCCAGCCCAGGGCGACCGCATGCTGGCGCAGACCGTATTGCCGCTTGGTGCTTTCGGTGTTTTCGAATACCTGGCGGAGCGTCGATTGGCGGACGTAAAGATAAGCGTTTCGCTTGAGGTGCCCTGCATTCACTTTTTGGTGTGCGGTGCCTGTCATGAGGTAGCCTCCTGTTGTAGACAAAGAATCATGCTGGCCAGCAACGTGGTGATCTGCGGCCGCATGTCGCCTGGGATGGTTTCATCGATACCGGGCTTGAGAGCGCAGGCTGGGTTCGGCTGTGGGGAGCGCATTCCGACCAAGCCTGCATCCAGGCGGTCATTCCGCGCCGGACAAAAAGCGCCCAGCCTAAGCCTTCGCCACGGTGGGCCACCGTTGCTATGGCATCATGCCGCAGTTGCTCGTACTGGGCAACCAGATCGTGACGGGTGGTCGGTGAGCCGGAGCGCTCGGTCAGCGGAGTTTTTTTTGATGGCGCAGCAAGCTGCGCTCGATGCTTCGTGGATGAACCTTCGTGCCGAAGCGTTCCTGGATCAGCTTCACCAGATCCGGCAAACGAACGGATGGTTCTTTCTGACGCACTTTCCCAATGAACGTGAGAACCTCTTCGGTGAGCTTGTGCGCCTGCTTCGGACCGCGCTTGTGCGGCACCAGGCCGGCCAGTCCGTCTTGCTCGAAGGCCGATAACGCTTGATAAAAAGATGGTCGCGAAAAACCGAAGTTCGCCGCTGCGTCTGTCACGGACTGGCCTTCGGTCTGCACCCGGCGCAGCATTTCGTACTTGACCTGGACCAGATCGCGAGGATCGAAAAAGTTGTCTTGAAGAAAGAGATCGTCGCGGACATCTTTCGGGCGCGGGTTCAGCGTTCCCTGTTGTTGGAGCGCCCCGAGCTTGGCATCTTTGTCGGCCATCGGTGCCTCGAAAATCCTCGCGCAGATCCGTAAACATAATTATGCTCGCATACAAGGGGATGTCAAGCTGTTTTTGCCTTCCATCGCCCGCTGTTATAGGTATCATTATGATCCTCCAGGGCCAGCCGCGGCAGCTCGATCCAAACCTGGTCCGGCATCATTCTCTTTACAATAGCGGCGTTATTATCTTTACACTCCGAGCTCTGCTCTTTCATCGCGCCTTCTCCAGCAAGTTGGCTAACCTCAACAAATCCTCATAGCGGAATAGGCATCGTCCGGCCGCTAATACCACAAACGGATCTGCCGCTAGCGTTGTCGTCCAGCACGCGGGAATCGAGCACAGGCGCCCGTCGCTGTCGTGGAAGTAAACTCGATCCTCGCCCCAGTTGTGGCGATAGGTGACCAACTTGAAACTCTGGCCTCTCAGCGGATGATGCGGATGGATGACTTCAAAGGTACCGTCGGCACGGTGGGCATACGCTGTAGTTGACTGCCTCGGCCAACGCGGCCTGCGAGTCGTTCATGAAAACGCTCAAGTACGAGGAAGTTCTCCGCAACGAATACCGCGATCTGGCCGAGGCGCGCGCGTCCATCCGCGAGTTCCTGGAAAAGGTCTACAACCAGAAACGGCTGCATTCGGCGCTCGGCTATCTGCCGCCGGCCGAGTTCGAACGCAATCACAAGGAGGCCGCTGCGCGGCAGCATTCTTGTATGAGTTTTCCAAGGCATCCGGAAATCTTTCCATCCGATGGAGGCGCCAGCTTCGCGGCCAACGCCCCCGCTCATCGTCTGGATGAGTTTCCGGCTGGCTATTCCTCGGCGGGTTGCTCTCCAGCATGGCCCGCCTCCGCTTCACCAGCCGGTGTACGAGTATGCTGTAATGTCGTCTTGCCGGTCGAGAAGTTTTCATCGAACGGTCAACTGTGTCTTAACTGTTTGTGTCAGCCGAGGGGGCAAGTGCAGACACCAACTATGCGGGCGTCTGGCACTTGCCGAATGGAACCACGCTGTTCGCCGCCGATTCGACCGCAAACGGCAGGAATGGCACCATCGGTTCGCCCGTGGCAACCGCCGGCGAGATCGGCGGCGGAGCAAGTTTCAACGGGGCCAGCGGTAGTATCGCCTTCAACCCCATCACCAATCTCGCCCAGACTTACACGGCGGAGTTTTGGATTAATTCGAGCTTCCCGAATGCTTATATGTCCGTGCTGGGGGGCTCCTCGGGGTTCAACGATATCTACTTCGACAACGGCCACAACGTGCTCGGCGTGGATAACGGAACCAGCTTCAGCGCGTACTCGACGGCAACCGTATCCGGGCTGAACGTGCCTTCAAACACCTGGACGTCGCTGGCCGTCACGCGCAGCGGATCCAGCATCAGCGTTTATAAGAACGGAGCCCTGGTCGGCACGGGAACGTTCAGCACGCCGTACAACGCCGCGAACTTCGCGGAGATGGGCAACGCCGCCGGAATCAACTACTACGGCGGGAAGCTGGATGAAGTGAAAATCTCCTCCAGTGTCCGACCCGCCGCCTGGATTCAGACCGAATACAGCAACCAGAGCTCGCCGTCGGCGTTCTTAAACGTCGGAGCCGCGCAGTCCAGCAGCGGAAATATGTCACGCAGCATAACCGCGGGATTGATCAAGCCCTCCACCGGGATCACGGCGCCAAGTGACTCGGCAGTCGTGAGCACCGGCTCGGATTGGTACGACGCTGCGTGGCCCAGCCGCAAGGCCATCACCATCAATAGCGGCCAGGTGAACGGAACGTTGACGAATTTCCCGCTGTTGTATTCGGTGACGGATGCGAATCTGATCGGAACTACGCAGTTGAACGGGAACGACATTCTGTTCACTGCGTCTGACGGCGTCACCAAGCTGAATCACGAGATCGAGAGTTTCGATAGCACGACCGGAACGCTGGTCGCTTGGGTGAGGGTACCTCAGCTTGGCGCCGGAACCCTGATTTACGCATATTGGGGAAATTCCGCGGCGCCGAATCAGCAGAGCGCGGCCGGCGTGTGGGACAGCAATTTCGATATGGTCCAGCACTTCGGGAACGGAACCGCGCTGAGCACGAACGACTCGACTCGGAACGAATGCAGCGCGTCGCTGCTGGGCGCAACCTTGCCGGCGCCGGGAGAGATCGCGGGCGCGGCGAGCTTCAGCGGCGGTTCCATCGATTTCGGACCGTGCGCGGCGCTCGGCGACTCCACCGCGCAGACGATTTCGCTGTGGGTGAAGGCGCGAACCGGCATGGCCGAATACGCGCGCCTGATCGAGATAGGCTCTAATCAGGACTGGAGCCTGCTCTGGAACTACATCGGCGGAAGTAATCGATTGAGCCTCCACGGGCTCGGCGGGACTGCGAACCTGGCGATGTCGGCGAACCCGGTGGCTGACAACGCGTGGCACAAGGTCGACGTGACCAGCGGCGCGGGCGGAAACGTCGCCATTTACATCGATGGCGTGCTCAGCGGGCAAGGCCAAGCGCCGGCCGGTCCTTTGAGCAGCTCCGCGGGAACCATCCGGTTGGGGCAATCGGGAGCAGGCGGCTACTACTATTTCGGCCTTGCCGATGAGCTGCGGATCTCCAACATCGCGCGCTCGGCGGACTGGATCGCGGCCGAATTCAACAGCGAGAAATCGCCGGCCGGGTTCTTCACCGTCGGACCATTAACCAACCGGTAATCGCGAAGTTTCGTCTAAGGCCTGCCGATCTTATAACAGATGGCTCGGCTCACTCTGTTATTCTTTCAGATAAGACATGAATGGCGAAGATTTCGTCCTGAACCCATTTTGTCGAGTGAGCCAGATACTGAACAAGGTCCGGTGCCTATGCGGGTGAGGGTAAAAGCCAGTCTCCGGCCCGGAAAACCCAGCATCGAAGGCGTCACACCCCGGTCCGATTACCCGCTGCGAGGGGCTCCCTTCCTGGTTTCCGTGGCTGTCCACGGCATGATCGCCGCGGCTCTCATGACGGTCGACTTCCCGGCATCGAAGAGACCCGTCTATGACGAATTCATAAAGCCGAAAAACCACCAGCTCCTGTACTTCGATATCCGACCCAAGGTTCCGCATGTCAACCCGGTCAAACGAGTCGGCAACACTCCCAATCCGCGCGGCGTGGAACTGTCCAAGCTGGCCATCATCGCCGCCTCTAAGAAACCGAAATCGGAACAGGTGTTCATCTCCGCGCCCGCGCCGAAAGTGGACATTCGCCAGGATGTGCCGGCCCCGCTGCTGGTCACCAGGTTGGATACGATTATTCCCACTCCGGCGGCGCCCGCCAAAGTGATTCCGAAGAAGTTCATTCCGCCCCCTCCGTCCAAGACGGAGCCCAAGCTGCCGATGCAGACTCCGGTGGTGGAAGCGCCCGCGCCGCCGCAATATTCCGCGGCCCCGTCACCGCTCATGACACAGATCACCATGCCGACGCTGACTACGCCCGCTCACGTCGCCCCGCCTGCGCCCACCGCGCATACGGGAAACGCGAACGCCGACGTCGCGATCGCCAGTCTTCATCCGAGCGAAAATCCGGACACCGCCGTGCCCAACGGCGATCGTCCCGGCCGCTTTTCGAAGGCTCCCACGCAGGGCCCGGCGGCGAGCGGCGACGCCAACGCCACCGCTTCCCTGACCGTTCCGGATCTGACCATTCGTCCGCCGAAAGCCGGAACCCCCTCCGCCGCCGCCCCTCCCCACCCACGAAATTCTGTACGCCGAACGGCTCCGCGGCGTTCCGATGTCCACTTTGTCGGTCCCGTTGAGACCGTCCAGCCGCATGATTCCGCCCACCGTGGACGCGCGTTTTCAGGGGCGCAACGTGTATACCATCGTGATTCCGATGGAGCGAATGGTGACCTACAGCGGAGACTGGATCATGTGGTTTGCCGATCGCGTCTCGAAACCCGGAGACACGCCGGTGGTTCGCGCTCCGGTCCCATTCCGGAAACATGAGCCGGTGGACCAGCCGCCGTCGAGCGACCGCACCGGCGAAAGAATCGCGTTCGCGGCGACGCTCGGCAAGAGTGGCAAGCTCGACGCGATTACGCTGATCACCAAGACGAGCACCGCGGTGCAGCGCGCGGTGTTCCAGGACGTGACGTCGTGGGAATTTCAGCCGGCCACGCGAGACGGCTCGCCGGTGGACGTGGATGTGGTCTTGGAAATTCCTTTCAGTATCCCAACAGCCGTCGCTCGAAGCACGCAACCACAATAGACGCCCCGTCATGCAAGGCTTTACAGCAGCAGAAGCTCGCACCTGGAGCCTAAAGCATCGGGTCGAGATTGTGCTTTTCCGACCGTCAAGCCAAGGGACTACGGCTCCGGTTACCGAAGGAGGCCTATCGGCTGCAGTACATGTTAGTAAATCTCTTAGATGTCGAGGTTGACGAACTTGATGAGCCTACGGGAGTTGAACACTTATTGTGGATGCGCTCGTGGGAAATGTGGCCACATCTGGCGACGTCAATCGGATTGGAGCAATTTGAAGCTCTAAAAAGAGGCTTCGGGATGTCCGAGACGGTCTCCGAAAAGCCGGCTGTGCTATTCTCCTGCTCTGAAGTCAAGAGCTTGATCGCTTGTGCCCTTTCGCCGCTAGTCTTCGGGTGGGATTGCTATATAATTCCATCCTCGGCAGAGTACACTGTTTTCATATCTCACGACGAGTGCATAGAGGTCGCGACACGAAGCGACGAAGTGCAAGCTCGCCTCCTCAACGAGCTGGAGCGTTGGGGGCCGGAGTCGTTCGAGTAGCCGGCTAGCTTGAATTTAAGGCGGGACCGAGGCGACTTATGAAGAGGAATTCTTGAAATGAGCAAGACCTTGTCTGCCGCGGCGGCCGCGCTGCTTTTGGCGGCGACGCGCATCTCGGCGCATCACGCATTCGCCGCCGAGTACGACGTAAACCAGGTCGTCACCATCTCCGGCACCGTGACCAGTTTCGAGTGGGTTAACCCGCACGCCTGGTTGCACGTCGACGGAAAGGATGAAAACGGCACGATCACCCGATGGAGCTTCGAAATGGGCAGCCCCAACGGCCTGCTTCACCGCGGTTGGAGCCGGTTGGAGTTGAAGAAGGGCGATCAGATCACCGTGGACGGGTATCGCGCCAAGGACGGCAGAAACGTAGCCAACGCCCGCACCGTCAGCATGCCGGACGGCCGAAAGCTATTCGGGGGCTTCCACACCACACCCGGCGCCCCCGTCAAGTAGTCGCGCTTCAGGGTTTGGTCCGGGAGACGAAAGGGACAGTTCGGTCGGTCCATTCACCCTCGAGAAGAGGAGCAAAGGTCATGCCGATGAAGAATCCCAATCATCCCGGCGATATTATTCGGGGTTGCCTCGACGAGCTAGGCGTCAACGTAACGGACGGCGCGAAAGCGCTTGGCGTTACCCGCGCTACGCTGTCGCGTCTGATCAATCGCAAAGCGGGGGTTTCCGCTGAGATGGCACTCCGGCTCGAAAAGACCCTTGGCAGCACAGCGGCCTTTTGGCTTCGCTTGCAACTCAACTACGACTTGGCGCAGATACAGGCGCGAAGCCGTAAAATTCACGCCCGTCGACTTGGAACTCCGGCGCAGCTCGCGTCATAAAACCTGGGCGTGGACCACAGCGCTTTACTTCCCGATCCGATAAACCCGCGACGCCGTCCTGATAACGAAACTCCCATCCACCATCGCCGGAGTCGCCATGATCATCTCATCGAGACTATTCTTCCCCAGCAGCTTATACTCCGGCCCCGCCTGCACGATGAAGGTGTCGCCATCCTCGCTCGACAAATACAGCTTCCCATTCGCCGCGACCGGTGACGACGTGAACGCCGCGGCCTCAGGACTGATCCTCTGCTTGCCATAAACCTCTTTACCAGTCTTCGCGTCGTGGCACGTCAAAAATCCCTGGTCGAACAGCGTGTAATAGTAATCTCCATAAACCACCGGCGTCGGATTATAAGGACCGCCGCGCGGCAAATACCACGCGATCCCGTCATTCGAAGTCTGCCCCGCCTTCAGCGTGATGTCTCCCGAAGCCCCCGCTCGAATCGCATACGCCGGACGGGTCTGATCCCCCACATACCCCGAGCTCAAATACAGCAACCCGTTTTTCGAAAACGGAGTGGGAATTACGATCGACGACATCCCCGTGAACTCCCACAGCACCTTCCCGTCCAGATCGTACGAGCGGACATGATTCGTCCCGGTGGTCACAATTTCCGTGCGCTTTTCGTTTTCCCAGATATACGGAGTGGACCAGTTGGTTTTCTCATCCGCCCGATCGACTTTCGTAATCAATTTCCCGGTAGTCTTATCCAATACGTCAATGAACGAATGGTCGTCATTATCATTGACCAAATAAATTCGTCCTTTATATACGATCGGCGACGACGCCGTGCCCCACCCATAACGTGTCGCATAAGGACCGTACGGCCGCGACCATTCCAGCTTCCCGTTCATGTCGAAGCAATACAGCCCGATGTTGCCGAAGTACGCGTACACGTGCTCGCCATCGGTCACCGGAGTCTCCGACGCATAAGTATTTTTCAGATGATGCGAAGTCTTCGGCACGCCGCGATAAACTTCTTTCTCCCACAGCATTTTGCCGGTCTTGAAATCGATGGCGTAGACCATCCAGCGATGCTCATCCGCCGGAGCCTTCCGTTCGCCCCCGAAATACAGCCCCTTTCTTGGGCTTTTCCTCTTCACTTGACGCGACCACCGCGGTGACGAAAATCCGATCGCCCGACACCACCGGTGACGACCACCCGATCCCCGGCACGTCGACTTTCCACACGACATTTTCGGTCGCGCTCCAAGTGTCGGGCATTTTCGCCTCGGCCACCCCGCTCGATTGCGGCCCGCGAAACTGCGGCCACGAGTCCCCCGCCAACCACGCCGCCAGCGCCAGCGTAAGAATCATCCTTATATTCTAATGTCCTGAGTCAGAAAATCGCAGCATTACATGCCGGAGCTATCACGGCCATCCGACCCAAAGTCATGCCGAGCGGAGCGAGGAATCTCCTATGATGTTTTGTCTACTCCGAGGTTCGTAGCCTCGGGTTTTGGCTTGCCCTGGTTCCAGCGGCCAATGAGCCGCCGGAGCCGGAGCGAAGCCATGCTGAGCGGAGCGGAGGCGTAGGCGGCGGGGTTGGGGCTCATGCCGTCGCTTCCTCCGCCAGTACAAAGTTGGGGAAATCCTCGAACACCCACTGGTTCTTGAGCGTTCGATAGATGATTCCCAGAAATTTGCGCGCCAGCGCGATGATCGCCTTGCCGGTGCCGCGCCGGCTCTTCATTCTTTTCGTAGTAAGTTTTCAGATACGGGCTGTAGCGCTGCGCGATCAGGGCGCACTGGACCAGCGTCGTTCGGCCCAGCTTGGTCCCGCGTTTGGTGATCCGGCCCGAGTGCTCGGTTTCATTCGAGTTCTGATCCGCGCGGAACGATCCCGAAGTAAGCCGCCAGTTTGCCCTCGTCGGCAAAGTCACCGATGTCGCCGATGATCGACAGCAAGATGCCGCCGCTCAGCCCGCCGATCCCCTTGATGCTGGTCAGATTCTTGTGCCCTTCCAGTTTCTGGCCTTCCTTGCCGATGGTCTCCTCCAGCTCGGCGATGCTCTGGTTCAGGCTGCGGATCTGCTCGACGATGATCTTCAACTCCAGATTCACCAGCACATCGAACTGCATTTCCAGAACTGCCCTCAGTCCCTTCTCGCTGGCCAACGATTCCTTGTTCAGATTCACGCCCGTGCGCCGAGCAAAGATTGTTCACCTTGTTCTTCAGCGCCGTGCGCAGCTTCACCATCGTGTCCCGCGTCTGCGTCAGGCTGCGATCTGAGCTTGCGTTTTATCCTTCATGCGCACCTCCGGCAACAAGTCCTTGGCCAGATACAGCGCCAGGTTCCGGGCATCATTGGGGTCGGTCTTCTTCACCGAATGCGTGATCACCTTGAACTGGCTGGGGTTCACGGCCACCACCCGCTCCACGTGCGGCGCCACCGCGTCGTGGAACAGCCGCGTGTTGCCCGTCACCTCCACGGCCACCTCGTCGGTGGGCCGCAGCTTGTTCAGTGAACTTCGCCATGTCCTCCAGCTTCCATTCCTTAAGTACTCTCTTCCGTTTTCCAACCGGAGACACGCCGTGAAGCAGTTCCGGTGCAGATCGACTCCGATGTAGCGCTTGGCTTCCATTTCTTTCTCCTCGTCTTGCAACGTTGAGAACCAAGCGGAGTAGACGTTCGCTTTCGCGGCGGTCACCATTCTCCTATCCAAGGTCCAGTTCGGCCTTACGGTGGCGCTCCGGCTCACAGGTCTGACTAATCTCCTTTACGAGGTCGCAAGCGCCTCAATTCCGACGATCCAGCCTGTGGCCTGTCTACTCCAGAGGTCTCCCTCTGGAGCCTACCGCTGCGTCCCTGAAACATTCATACCATCTGCTTTTCGTTCGACTGTTATCAACGCCTTTAAAAGTAGATCCCCCTCGCTGCGTTCGGGATGGCGGGCGTCGTAAGTAGGACTACGTGGGGCAGCAATTATCCAACGAACTTCTGACGCCGGACACTAGCCGATTCTGCTCGCCCAGGCTGGCATAGGGGTACTGTACAATCGTTGGCATGCGGCGGCTATCTTTTTTCCTCGCGGTTTGTATTTCATTTCAGCTTCAGGCGCGGCAGCCCGTGCGAGCACGGCATGCGATGGTGGTGGCTCAGGAGCCCCTGGCGGCCGATGCGGGCGTCGAAGTGCTCAAAAAGGGTGGGAACGCCATCGACGCGGCGGTCGCGATCGGCTTTGCGCTGGCGGTGACGCATCCTTCGGCCGGAAACATCGGCGGCGGGGGATTCATGCTGGTGCGGCTGGCCGACGGACGGACGACGTTTATCGACTTCAGAGAGCGCGCGCCGCAGAAAGCTTCGCACGATATGTATCTGGACGCGAACGGGAAGCCTACGCGCGACAGCATCGAGGGCTGGCGGGCATCGGGCGTTCCGGGAACCGTGCGCGGGCTGGAACTGGCGCAGCAGAAGTACGGGCGGCAGAAATGGTCGGACGATTTGCAGCCGGCGATTGCGCTCGCAGCGAAAGGTCACGCGCTGAGTTACGCCGAGGCCGAATCGCTGAAATCCAAGAATCTGACGAAATTCGCGGAGTCGAAGCGGATTTTTCAGAGAGACGGCAAGCTTTACGAGATGGACGAGATTTTCGTCCAACCCGAGTTGGCGCACACGCTCGAGCTGATCGCGAAGGGCGGGAGCAAGGCGTTCTATGAAGGCGAGATCGCGAAGAAGCTCGCGGAAGCGGAAGCCGCCAATGGCGGGCTGATCACGCTCGCCGATCTGAAGAACATGGCCGCGGTAGAGCGCAAGCCGCTGACCGGGAAATACAAGAATTACGACGTGATCACGTCGCCGCCGCCCAGTTCCGGAGGGGTCGGGATTTTGCAGATGATGGAGATGCTCGACGGGACGGGGTACGAAAAATCCGGCGCGGGTTCGGCTGCGGCAATTCATTACGTCGCGGAGACGATGCGGCGATTCTATGCCGATCGCAATGAATATCTGGGCGATCCGGATTTCATCAAGAATCCGATCGCGGGCATGCTGGAGCCCGCCTATATTCAGAAGCGGCGCGCGTCCATCGATTTGAATCATGCCACGCCCAGCGATCAGGTGAATCCGGGGCATCCCGAAGGGATCGCGAGAGCACGGAAACGACGCACTTCTCGGTGGTGGACGCGGATGGCAACGCGGTCGCGGTGACGTACACGCTGAATGGAGGCTTCGGATCGGGCGTAACGGCTCCGGGGCTGGGATTCCTGCTGAACAACGAAATGGACGATTTCTCGGCGAAGCCGGGCGAGCCGAATATGTTCGGGCTGGTGCAAGGCGAGGCTAATGCGATTCAACCGAATAAGCGGCCGCTATCGTCCATGATGCCGACCATGCTGCTCCGCGACGGGAAATTGTTCATGGTGGTGGGCGCTCCGGGAGGGGCCCGCATTATCACGTCGGTGACGGAAGTGGTGCTGAACGTGGTCGATTTCGGGATGAACGCGCAGGATGCGGTCGATTTTCCGCGGTTTCATCATCAGTGGAAGCCGGACAAGCTGTATCTGGAAAAGGCGATTTCTCCGGATACCGTCGCGCTGCTCAAAGGCATGGGATATGACGTCGACCACTCGCAGGGAGCGATTGGCGCTCGCGTGGAGGCGATCGTCATCGACGCGGGTTGGCTGCAAGGCGGAACGGACGGGCGCGGGTCAGGGAAGGCCGTGGGATACTAGCTTCGCCTTCGAGCATTGATGCTACGCGCGCTCTCGACACATCTGTTTGTGAATCATCGTCTGACCACGGTGTGGCTGGACCGCATCTGGGCGTCCGGAATTCCGCTGGTGGAGATTTTCTGCGCGCGCCAGCATCTGGATTATCGCGATAAAGCTCAAATCGGCGAACTGGGGCACTGGTTTCGCGATTCGGAATTGAAGCTCCACTCACTGCATTCGCCGATGTATTCGGACGATGTGTGGGGGCGGTCGGGTCCCGACTCGGTGATCACGATCACGGAGCCGGTGAAAATCAAGCGGCTGCAACACGTGGACGAGATCAAGCGGGCGCTGGAAATCGCCGAGACGGTGCCTTTCCACTATCTGATCCAGCATGTGGGCGTGTTCGGCGAGGAGTATCACGAGCACAAAATCGACGCGGCGTTTTCGGCGCTCGAAGAGATCAGTCTGTTCGCGCGCCAGCGCGGCGTGGAAGTGCTGCTCGAGAATACGCCGAATGCATTATCGAGCGCGGAGCGGCTGCTGCTGTTCTTTGAAACCACGCATATGGACCTGAATGTTTGCCTGGACACCGGACACGCCAACATGAATGAGGGGATCGATACGGCGTTCCGGCTGCTGCAAAAGCGCATACGGTCGACGCACGTGCATGACAATAATGGAACCGACGACTCGCATCTGTTCCCGCTCTCGGACGGCGGAACCACGGACTGGCAGCGGACCATGCCGCTGCTGCGCGGGTTGCCGGCGGATTGCCCGCTGCTGCTCGAATTGAAAGAAGTGCCGGCGATGGCGCGTCCGCTTGGACACAGTGCGGGAGTTGTTCGAGCGATTGGAGAATCTGAAGCCGAATCATGAGTTCTGAACAGGCAAGTTACCCGCGGGTGACGGTGGCGCAGGCGGGAAAGCACGCCGGCGAATCGGTTGAGATCGCGGGTTGGCTGTACAATTTGCGCCGCAGCGGGAAAATCTGTTTCCCGCAACTGCGCGACGGCACCGGGATCATGCAATGCGTGGCCGTGAAGAGCGCGCTTGCCGGAAGCTTTGTTTGAGTCGCTGAAAGACCTGACGCAGGAATCGTCGCTGATCATTCGCGGAAAAGTTCGCGCGGAGCAGCGCGCGCCAGGCGGATTCGAGATGGACGTGGAGGACGCGGAGATCGTCCAGCGCGTGCCGGAATCGGATCCGTATCCGATCACGCCGAAGGATCACGGCATCGATTTTCTGATGGATCATCGGCACCTGTGGCTGCGCAGCCGTCGCCAGCACGCGGCGCTGGCGGTGCGGCATGAAGTGATTCGCGCGATCCGCGATTATTTCGATTCGAACGGATTCGTGCTGGTGGACACGCCGATTTTCACGCCCGCGGCGTGCGAGGGAACGTCCACTCTGTTCGAGGTGAATTACTTCGACGATGAAAAAGTTTACCTGACGCAATCGGGGCAGCTTTATAACGAAGCGACCTGCGTGTCGTTCGGGAAGACGTATTGTTTCGGCCCGACGTTCAGAGCGGAGCGGTCGAAGACGCGGCGTCATCTGACCGAGTTCTGGATGGTGGAGCCGGAGATGGCTTACGCGAACCTGGAAGACGTGAAACTTCTGGGCGAAGGATTGATCTGTTTCGTCGTCGGCCGCGTGCTGGAGCATCGGCGCGAGGAGTTAAAGATCCTGGAACGGGACGTGAGCAAGCTGGAAGCGATCAAAGCTCCGTTTCATCGCATGACCTATGACGATGCGGTGAAGAAGCTGCAATCGAAGGGCAGCGAGATTCAGTGGGGCGGCGATTTCGGAAATACCGACGAGACGCTGCTGACCGACGATCTGGATCGTCCGGTAATGGTGGACCGGTATCCGGGCAGCATCAAGGCGTTCTATTTCCAGCCGGCCGAGGATCGACCGGAACTGGCGCTGGGGGTCGATTTCATTGCTCCTGAAGGATATGGCGAGGTGATCGGCGGCGGGCAGCGCATTCACGATCTGGATCTGCTGCTGAAGAGGCTCGACGAACACAAGCTGCCGCATGAGGCGTTCGACTGGTATATCGATTTGCGGAAATACGGGTCGGTGCCGCACGGCGGGTTTGGGATGGGCGTAGAGACGATTCGTCGCGTGGATGTGCGGGTTGGAGCACATCCGGGAGACGATCGCGTTTCCACGGATGCTGTATCGGACGCGGCCGTAGCGTAGGAGGGCAAACTGTCATGAGCGAGATTATTTTCGAAGTGAATCAGGAAGCCGACGGTGGATTCACCGCCGAATGTCTGACCGAGAGCATTTTCACGGAGGCCGATTCTTGGGAAGAATTGCGTGCCAACGTCAAAGAGGCGGTCGAAGCGTTTTACTTCGACCGGCCAAAGCCGAGCGCCATCCGCCTGCATTTGGTGCGTGACGAGATGCTCGCGCTCGGATGAAAATTCCGCGAGACCTCAGCGGAAAAGCATCTGATTGGCGTGCTATGCCGCGATTGGGATTATGTGAAAGTCAATCAAGTGGGCGATCACGTAGTCCTGCAGACGCGGACTCCGTTTCCGCATCGAATCGCAATTCCGGACCACAAAGCTCTTCGAGTCGGCACTTTGAACGCCATCCTTCGAGCTGTTTCGCGCCACAAAGGGGTTGATCGCCAGGCTCTGCTCGACTCGATCCGGTAAGCGCGGCTTCGAGCGAACACGCGATAATCGTTCTTTACTCGCCTGAATGCGCCAATCTCACATCGCGATTATTGGAGCGCCCATGGACCTCGGCGCGGGCGGCGCGGGGTGGATATGGGGCCGTCGGCGCTGCGCCTGGCGGGGTTGAATGAAAAGCTCGGATCGCTGGGGTATGAAGTTGAAGATCTGGGAAATATCGCGGTCGAGCAGCCGGAAAAACTGCCCGTCGGCGCGACCAGCGCGCGGTATCTTCCGCAGATCGCCCACGCCTGCGAGCGGCTGGCGCAGATGGTGGAACAGCGCCGCCGAGGAAAGCCGCGTGCCGCTGGTGCTCGGCGGAGATCATTCGGTCGCCATCGGGACCGTCACCGGAATGTCGAGCCATTTCCGGAAGCGCGGCGAAAAACTTGGGTTGATCTGGATCGACGCGCATGCCGACATGAACACGCCTGAGTCGAGCCCCAGCGGCAACGTCCACGGGATGCCGATGGCGTGCGTGATCGGCATGGGGCCGGTCGAGCTGACGCATTTGGGCGGCTATGCGCCCAAGGTGGATCCGGCGAATGTCGCGATCGTCGGGCTGCGCAGTGTCGATGAAGTTGAACGGCAGAATGTGCGCGGCACGGGCGTGCACCCGTTTACGATGCGCGATCTCGATGAGCGCGGGTTGCGCAGCGTGATGCAGGAGGCGATTGAACACGCGACGCGCGGAACCGCCGGGTTTCACCTTTCCTTCGACTATGGACGCCGTGGATCCCGCAGGAAGCGCCGGGCGTGGGGACTCCGGTGCGTGGCGGGATGACGTATCGCGAGGCGCACCTGGCGATGGAAACCGTCTGCGACAGCGGAAAAATGGCTTCGATGGAGATGGTGGAGGTGAATCCGGTGATCGATGAAGTGAACCGAACGGCGCTGTTGGCCGTCGAACTAGTTATGTCGGCCATGGGAAAGAGAATTCTGTGAGCAGATTGCGCGTGGCCGTACTGTACGGCGGGCGAACCGGGGAGCACGAAGTGTCGCTGCGCTCGGCGGAATCGATCATCGCGGCCATGGATCCGGAACGCTATGAAGTCCATCGGATTTTTATCACCAAAGAAGGCCGCTGGGAGCCGCGCGCGATTACTCCCGGAACCCGGCCGGAATCCGGAAATCGACGTTGTTTTTCCGGTGCTGCATGGCACGTTCGGCGAGGATGGAACGGTCCAGGGATTGCTGGAACTCGCGGACCTGCCGTATGTGGGCGCGGGAGTGCTGGCGTCGTCGGTGTCGATGGACAAAGAAGTCATGAAGCGGCTGATGGTCGAGCGCGGGTTGCCGGTGGTCGAATATCTGGTGGTGCGGCGTGGGCAGTTTCAAGCCGAAGAAATTTGCGGGCGTCTTCCGTTTCCGGTTTTCGTCAAACCCGCGAATCTGGGATCGTCGGTTGGCGTGTCGAAGGCGAAGACCTGCGAGGAGCTTCTTCACAGCGCTGGATGTCGCCGCGCAGTTCGATCGCAAGATTCTGATCGAGCGGGGCATCAAAGGGCGCGAGTTCGAGTGCTCCGTGCTGGGAAACGAGGATCCAGTCGCGGCAGTCCCGTGCGAAATTTTTCCTTCGCGGGAATTCTACGATTACGAAGATAAGTATCTGCTGAATGCGGCGGAGACCGTGGTGCCCGCGGATCTTGACACCGGAGCAGACGGCGGAAGTACAGCGCCTGGCGGTAGAGTGCTATCGAGCGGTCGATTGCGAAGGCATGGCGCGCGTCGATTTTCTGATGGATGGATCGCACCGGAAAGTTCTTCATCAACGAGATCAATACCATTCCCGGATTTACTTCCATCAGCATGTTTCCGAAAATGTGGGAAGCGAGCGGCCTGCCGTATCCGAAGCTGATCGACCGGCTGATTGAGCTGGCGCTCGAGCGCCATCGCGCCAAACGGGAGACTCGCTACACACGATAGTTTCTCGCCATGCCATTTTTTGCGCTGTCTGCTATTTCTTGCCGCCGACGATCCTGCCGATCAGATGGCGCGGGATCTCAAGAAACTCGTCGACGTGTTTGTGGCCGTCGATCGGGAATCCGCGGATCCGGTGCCCGCCGATATCGCGTTTTATCAGGGCGCGATTCCGGGAATGCTGCGGACGCTCGATCCGCACTCGATTTTCTTCGATCCCAGCCAGTACGACCAGCTGAAGCAGATGACCAAGAGCGAGCAGAAAGGCTTCGGCACCATCGTCAGCGTGCTTCCTGGCCGCGTGATCGTGCTGCAGGCGATGGCGGGGACTCCTTCGGCCAAGGCGGGCCTTTCGCCTGGCGATGAAATTCTGGCGATCAACGGATACGTGCTGGCGCGGCTGGAGTTCGATCAACTGGTCCAGTTGCTGAGCGAAGCGCGGCAACATGAAGCTCTGCTGGACGTCCGAAGGCCCGGAAACGCGGCGCTGATCCGGATGCGGCTGACGCCGGAGCTGGTGGACTCGCCCAGCGTCGATCGCGCGTTCATGTTGAAACCCGGGATCGGGTATCTGCGGATCACCAGTTTCGAAGAAGCCACGGGCGGGCTGGTGAAGGAGACCATCGAGAAACTCGGCGGCGAGAAGTTGAAGGGGCTGGTGGTCGATTTGCGCAATAATCCCGGCGGCGTTGCGCAGGCAGCGCTCGAAACCGCTTCGCTGTTTCTGGAGCCCGATCAACTGATTTTTTCGATTAAAGGCCGGGCGCAGAAAACCGAAGAAGTGCGCGTGTCGAAGCTGGCGAAGCCGTACAAGTTTCCGGTCGCCGTCCTGATCAATGGAAAAAGCGCGAGCGCTTCGGAGATCGTTACGGGAGCCTTGCAGGATCACGATCGCGCCGTGGTTCTCGGCGAGCCGAGTTTCGGAAAAGGGCTGGTGCAGAATGTGTATCCGCTTTCGAGCAACACGGCCGTGGCGCTGACCATCGCGTTCTATTACACGCCCAGCGGCCGTTCCATCCAGCATCCTCTGGTCGACAGCACGCTTGGCGCGACTACCAGCAGTCTGAAGGGCACGTATCACACCGATTCGGGACGCGAAGTGCATGGCGGCGGAGGAATTCAGCCCGATGAGGTGATTTATCCGACGCAGCCGGACCGGCTATCTATGGTCCTGGACGCGAGCGGATCGCTGACCAGTTTTGCGGGCGAATATGTACGCGGGCATGAAATACCGGAGAACTTCGAGACTACAGCGGCGATTCTCGACGAGCTGCATAACTTTCTCTCGGACCGCCAGATCCAACCCGGCGTTTCGGACTGGTCGAGCCATCGAAGCTGGATCGAGAGCCGCTTGAAACAGGAGATCCTGACGCTGAAGTTTGGAGTCGCCATCGGGGACCAGATAGAATTGCAGCGCGATCCCGTAGTGCAGCGGGCGCTTCAAAAAATCGCACGTTGACAGCGCGCGCGATTTGTCTTACCATGTTGGGGTAATGGCAAAATCCGACGCGCTCGGTCAATTCGAACAACTGGTTCTCACCGCGATCCTCAGTCTGCGGGACAACGCGTATGGCGTGACGATTCACGAAAAAGTCTCGGAGCTGGCCCGTCCGAAAACCGTGTCGCCGGGCGCGGTTTACATCACCCTGGATCGTTTGGAAGACAAGGGCATGCTGTCGTCCTGGCTGACCGATCCGACGCCGGAGCGCGGGGGCCGGGCCAAGCGCTGCTATCGTCTGGAGGCGCTGGGAGAACGCGCGTTAAAGGAATCGGCGGAAACGGCCAAGCGAATTTGGGAGACGGTGGCGGAAGTATTGGGAAGCGGAAGGCGGCCTAAATGGAATCCGGTCCCTCCGAAGTGATTTTACGGGCGGTAGGCCGGCTGATTCCCGCGGCGAGCCGGGAAGAAGTGCTGGGCGACATGCGGGAGCGCTGCGGGTCCACGCGCGAGTTTCTGGGTGAGGCGTCGCATGTGGTGCCGTTGGTGATCGTGAGCCGTGTCCGCCGCACTTCCGATCCGCTGTTGCTGCTGATGGACGCGGTGATGGCGTACACCGCGTTTTTCACCGCGACGTGGTGGCTGGAGCGGAGCGTCCTTTACTCGGAATGGGGCCTGATCCGGCTGGCGATTCCCGTGGCCGGAATGCTGCTGGCGTTGGTGCTGGCGGATGCGTACAGCGATCCGAAGAAGCGCTGGCCCGGTCGGCCGCTGCTGGGAGTGGTGCTGGGAACGGCGCTGGCGTTCGCGTCGCAACTCGCGCTGGGGCCATGGGCGCTTCCTCGAGTAGCCATGATCTGGGGCGCCGGAATGGCGATGCTGCTGGTATCGACCATGCGAATGATGTTTCCTCCGGCCGCGGATCAAGCTCAAGTCGCGAAAATCCCGGCATTTTGGGTGAAGCTCGATGCGGTGTCGCTGGGTTTGCGCCGGCCGGCGGCAATCTACGTTTTGTTGGTAGTGGCTGCGGTTGTTGGCTTCGCCGTGGCGCGCCTTTGGCGATAACTTATCCGGTGATTGTTTCCGTGGCTTTCTTTCGCGATTTCAAGGCGTGAAACACCATCGGGAGCACGCTTACCAGAACGATTCCGATTACCACTTTTTCGAAATTCCGCCGCACCGCCTGGATGTTGCCGATGTTATAGCCGAGCAGCGTCATCGAGAGCACCCATCCAATCCCGCCCCAAATATTGAAGGATAGAAAACGCGAATAGCGCATCCGGCCGACTCCGGCCATGAATGGAGCGAAGGTTCTCACGATGGGCACAAACTTCGCGTAAATCAGAGTCTTTCCCGCCGTGCTTCTCGTAGAACTCCTGCGTGCGCCGGACATACTCCTGTTTGAACAGGAGCGAATCGGCCCGGCGGAAGATGCGCGGACCAGTGCGATGGCCCAGCAAATAGCCGCTTTGATCTCCCAACACGGACATGAATGTCAGCAAGGCGCAGATCTGGACGATGTTCAACTCGCCTGCGCCGGCTACGACGCCGACCGTAAACAGCAGGGAGTCACCGGGAAGAAACAAGCCGACCAGCAGTCCGGTTTCGGCGAACACGATGCCAGCCAGCAGCGCATAGCCCAGCCACCCTGAGATCACTTGCGACAGAAGATGGATCATGCGGTCGGGGTCGGTGAGACTCCGCCACACATCGAGCAGCGACTGGGTCACTGGCGGTAAGACGCGACGAAGCGTTTGATGGCGTCGTGGTGGATCTTCACTTTTCCATCCGCGGTCAGCCGTGTGATCACGCTATCCATGAACAACGCGTTATCCTGCGTGCCCTTGCGTCTCTTCAGATCGGCCATGGCGGCGGCGCGTTCCGCTACCAGCTTGGTGGGGTCGGCGCTTTGCCGGTCGACGATCACATACACGACGCTGCGGCCGGCGATCTGGCTAGGCCCGATCACCGTGCCGACGGGCTTGGTGAAGGCGTCCGGAACCAGCGCGGCATGGCCCAGCCCTTCCACGGAATCGCTGCGGCTGAACTCGGCCGAATCGGTGACCGTCAAGCTTCATCGATTTGGCGACCTTTTCTATGTCCTCGCCAGCCCGGATCCGGTCCGCGGCCACTTTGGCGCTGTTTGTCCGCAACCGACATGGATTGTCATGCCGATCAATGCGTCGCGAGCTTTAGACTTCGCTTCGCTGAACTCAGACGGCACGCGAAGGAATCATGTTGGTTAACACGGCCACGGCGAGGCGATTCGCAGGAAGCGTCAGTACCGGCGTAACTCCGTTTTTCTGAAGAGCGTTCAGTGCGCCATCGATTTCCGGAGTGACGCCCAAACCCGGAATCGCTTCTCCAGGCTGAACGTTGTCCACGGCGATCTCCTGCATTGCGAACTGCTTGGCGATCTCGGCGGCGGATCCCGGGGACTTTAACCAGCGCGGCGTGAACCTCTCCGCCACGGATTGCATTTTCTCGTTCAGGCCGCTTTTCTTCAGCTCGTCCGCGAGGCTGGCCTTCACCTCTTCGAACGGTTTCACGCGAGCCGGCTCGCGTTCCAGAACCTGAATGATGTGATAGCCGTAGGTGGTGGTGACGATCCCGCTGATTCCTTTGGCTTGAGAGTGAAAGCCGCCTTCTCAAACTCGGGAACAGTCTGTCCGTGGACCACCCAGCCGATGTCGCCACCCTTGTCCGCGGCGTCGTCCGAGTACTTTTTGGCGAGCTCGCCGAAATCGCCGCCGGCTTTCACTTGCTTTAGAACGTCTTCGGCCTTGGCGAGAAGCTGTTTCTTCTCCGCGTCGGACTTGTCCAGCGTTTTCACCAGAATGTGGCGGACGTGAACGCGCTCCGGCATCCGGTAATTGTCCATGTTCCGGGAGTAGGCGGCACGCAGGTCGGCATCGGAAACGGCGATCGATTTCGCGATCGCGTCCTGGTCGATCACCACCACCTGGAAGGAATGCTTCTCAGGCTCGATATACTGGCCGCGGTGGGCGTCGAAATACGCCTTGACTTCAGCTTCCGAGGGCTTCACCTGATCGTGGAACTTAGCTGGAGGAAAGGCGATATAGCGGATCTTCGCCTTTTCATAGCGGCGGCTTAACTCCTCGTCAACCTCTTTCGGGGTCACTACCGCCGCTTCATACTCGAGGTTCTGAATCTTCACCAGGATCACGTCGCTGCGGGTGGCGTCGATCATATCCTGAAGGGTCATGCCCTGTTGGGCGAGCATCCCCTCCAGTTGCTGTTTGCCGGTGGCCGTGAGGGCGCCATTTTGGAAGAGCTGTGGAAACTGGCCCATCAGGTCGGACAGAACCTCATCGTCGGTTGCGGTTATGCCCATGCGCTCGAATTCGTAAATCAGGGCGCGCTGCTGGATTCGGGAATCGATGAACTGCGGCAGGTAGGTTTCGATCATATCCGCCGGCATTCTTCCGCCAAGAATGCGCTGCGCGTCCCGGGCGATCTCCTGGGCCATGATTTTCGCGTTTCCGACATCGGCGAGAACCTGGTCATCGGCACTGGTGGCGGAGCTGCTGCCATAGCCGGGAATCAGCGTGACCACCATCGAGACGGCGATTAACAGCAGGATGCCGCTGAGGATATAGCGGACGGCTTTCTGGCGGCTGCGGAACAGATCGAACATAAAGGTGAAACTCCTACCTGAGGCGGTGGATCGTTTACATTGTACCGCAACCCTGCCGGATCGGCGGGTGGCAGCGGCGCCGTACAAATCCAAAGATGGCGACACTTTACTATTGAAGTTTTTTAAGATTACGCCATAATACGGGGTACGCATTCCTCCGATAGGCAGGAGTGGCGATTGAGTCGGTTGTTTCGGGGATAGGATCCGAACCATGATCCGCTGGGTTTCCCAACGTAATGATTGTGCGTTGGATGCCGCGCAGAGTTCTAGGCCATTTGACGCTGAGGTTGACTCCGGTCGGGGTTGCTCTCTTTTTGTCGTTGCCGGCGAATGCGCAGACAGCGGTCGTCTCGAACGGCGGAAGCGTACACATCTACAACACAGATATGGCAGTTCTGGAGGCGCAAGACGTTCGCAAGGATCTGTCGTGTACGGTAACTCCGGATAAGCCTCAGCTCGGATTCGACTTGCGGTTCCATGCGGGCTACGACGTAACGGTACCGCTCAAGGATCTTTCCGGGTCTGAGAATCAACTCACGATCCTGTTCCGCGTGACCCCCAATGATCGCAAGGACGATCCGTCGTTCTTTGTACAGCACGTTCATGTGCCCTCGCTCGATGATGACGCCAAGGGCGAGGCGACGCTCAGCGGCATCTTCGACCTGGGCGAAGGGGCGTATCACGTGGACTGGCTGATGCGGGACCGGTCTGAGCGGGTTTGTTCCTTCTACTGGGACGCGGATGCGTCGCTGGCGCCCAAAGACAAGCAAATTGAACTGGCCATTGGGCCGGATGCGATCCAGGCATCGCAATCGGAGCAGTTCACGGACGAGCCTCCGGTGGAGCGCGCCAAGGCGGCGTCGCCGCTGAAGATCAAAGTACTGGTGAATTTCGCTCCTCAAAACTGGGACGCGGCTGCGATGCGTCCTCTGGATACGCTGGCGCTGGTTTCGATTCTGAGGCGCCTATCACGGGAGCCGCAGTTCGGGAAGTTTTCAGTGGTCGCGTTCAACATGCAGGAGCAACGGGTCCTGTACCGGCAGAAGAGCGAGGAAAAGATCGATTTTCCGGCGCTGGGCGAGGCGATCGGGTCCATCAAACTGGGGACCGTCGATTTGAAGCGGCTGGCCCAGAAACACGGCGACACCGAGTTCCTTACCGACCTGATTAAAAAGGAGATGAGCGCGGAAGACCATCCCGACGCCCTGGTTTTTGCCGGTCCCAAAGTCATGCTGGACGAGGCAGTGCCCGCAGGAGTCGCTGAAACCGCTGGCCGACGTCGATTACCCGGTGTTTTACATGAACTACGCGCTGAATCCGCAGGCGGTCCCGTGGAAGGATTCCATCAGCCGGGCGGTAAAGGTGTTTAAGGGAACCGAATATACCATCAGCCGTCCAAGGGATTTGTGGTTTGCCGTTTCCGAAATGGTCTCGCGTATAGTAAAATCAAAGCACGGGCGTAGTACGCCATCAGTCTCGTCTCAGTAGTGGTGGGCAGGAGTGGGTGAGTAAAATGCGCTGGTCTGGTAGTCTCGCTTTGGCGCTGGCTTCGCTGCCGGCGATGGCTCAAAATTCCGAGTCCCCGATTTTCGAACAAACTGGCTCCTTATGTCGCGTCACCGGCACGCGTGGTGGATCGCATGCTGGAGATGGCGCAAGATCAAGCCCGGCGAAACGCTATACGACCTGGGCTGCGGGGACGGACGCATTCTGATCGCGGCGGTGGAGAAATACAAAGTGAAGGCTGTGGGCGTCGAGATTTCGCCCAGGCTTGCCGCGAAAGCTACCACTTCGATTGAGAAGGCCGGGCTGCAAGTCGCAGGCTCGCGTGATCCAGGGCGATCTGCTGAATGTCGACTTCACCGGCGCCGATGTGGTGACGATTTATCTGGAGACGCAGTTAAATTCGCAGTTGCGCCCGCTGCTGGAGAAATACCTGAAGCCCGGCGCGCGCGTGGTGTCGCACGATTATGAGATCCCCGGCTGGAAGGCGTCGAAAGTCGAACGGACCGACGGCAGCCAGACGCATCTGATCTATCTGTACGACATGCCTCCTGTCAAAGACTAACCCGCGATAATAGTAGTGTGCGGGGCTTTTCGCTGTTCTGTTCCTTCTCGCTGATTTGTTTCGGCCGAACTCCCTTGGAACGCCTGGAAACAGCGCACTTGCAGGCCGTTCACGCCCAGCGCGTCCAATGGATGAAAACCCGCGCGTCGCGGCCCTTGCCTGGCGTTTATCAGGATTTCCGCGCGATCCTGCATGTTCATGCCGAGGATTCCGAATCACACGAAAAGCACTCGCGATGAGGTGCTGAAGGCCGCCAAAGAAGATGACGTCCAGGTTGTGATGTTTACGGATTATCGCGGCCCCAAAGAGGATACCTGGCGCGGGATGCGCGACAGAGTGCTGTTTATCGCCGGTTCCGAGGACGATCATGAGCTGCGCTATCCGTCTCTGAATTTGCGGTTCCTATCGCATGTGGAAGAGCGGCCCGATATGCCCTCGGACGGATTCGAGGGGATGGAAATCTACAATCGCCACAGCGACGCGACGGCGCACCCGGAAATTTACGAGTACATCAAATCCGCCATGAACGAGCCTCGGAAGTGGCGCAGGCTGGTGGAAAATCTGCGGCATTATCCGGATGAAGTTTTCTCGGCGGGAACCGATCCGCTGCCGGTAATGCTGGCTCGATGGGATCGCGAGATCGCGACCCGCCATTTCACCGGAATCAGCGCCAACGATGCGCATCAGAACCAGATCTTCAAAGGCGTCACGTTCGATCCATATGTAGTTGCGTTTCGCCAGACCAGCACGCACATTCTGGCTCGCGAGTTGACGGAGAGCGGAGATCCACGATTCGCTCGCGCAGGGACGAGCTTATGTCGCATTCGACTGGCTATGCGACCCTCGCGGGTTCTTCTTCATCGCCGAAAATAGCCTGGGCGTGTTCGACATGGGCGACACGGTTCCGCTTCTGAAAAGCACGCGTCTGGTCGCGTCTCTTCCAGTGGCGGCGAAAATCCGCCTGATCCACAAAGGCGCCACGGTCGCCGAAGCGGAGAGTTCCGATTTCAGTTACGAGGTGAAGGAACAGGGCGCTTATCGCCTGGAAGCGTCGCTGAGCGCCGATGGCGAGGATCGGCCATGGATTTATTCGAATCCGATCTATGTCGGCAAGGCGCCGAGTCTTACGCTGCCTCCGGTGAGGATGTCGGCGGATGTCGAGATTCACAAGGATATCGCATACGCGGGCGACGATCTGCCCAAGCATAAGCTGGATGTCTATATTCCCAAAGACAAGAAGAATTTCCCGGTGATGGTGTTTTTTCACGGAGGCGGCTGGAAGTCTGGCGACCGCTCGGAATATCCATTGTTGGGAAACCGGTTCGCGAAGGCGGGGATCGGCGTGGTGATTCCGAGTTACCGGCTGATGCCGCAGAATCCATATCCGGCGCAGATGGAGGATGCCGCGGCCGCGTTCGCGTGGGTATACCGGAACATCGCGCAGTACGGCGGCGACGCGTCCAGGATCTACGTCGCCGGACATTCGTCGGGCGGGCATCTGGCGTCGCTGCTGGCGCTGGATCCGAAATATCTGGCAGAAATACGACATTCCCGGCCGACGCGATTCATGGAGTCGTATCGATGAGCGGCGCGTACAACGTCGGCAGCCTGGAGGCGTTTCAGGCGGCCGACGACGACCCTTCCCCCATCGATCATGTGCGCGCGCACGCGCCGCCGTTTCTGATCACTGTATTGCCAGTGGGATTACTTCGGCTTGCCGAAGCAGGCTCGGGATTTCGCCGATGCGCTGAAAGGACGATTCGTAGACGCGCGGCTGGTCTACCTTCCGGGCGAAAGCCACATTTCGGAGATCCTCAGCATGCTGAAAGACGACGATGCCGGCGCGCGTGCGATACTCAATTTCGTCAAATGAACCATTTCGATTTGGTAGGCGTCGGGCTGAACGCCACCGACACTCTGATTCTGGTTTCGCATTTTCCGGCCTATGCCGGGAAGGTTCCGATCGACGCCGAGATCCTCAGCCCGGGCGGGCAGGTGGCCAGCGCTCTGGTGACCGTCGCGAAGCTCGGAAAACGCGTGAAGTACATCGGAACCGTGGGCGACGACGAGCGGGGGCGCGTGCAGCTCGCCAGCCTGCGCGAGACCGGGATCGACCTTCAGGACGTGGAAGTGCGCGCGAACTGCCCGAATCAGACGGCGTACATCGTCATCGACCAGTCGACCGGCGAGCGAACCGTATTCTGGGCGCGAAAGGAATGCCTGCGGCTGGAGCCGGAAAGCATCACGCCCGAAAAAATCGCGGGCGCGCGAATGCTGCACATCGACGGGCATGATACGCCGGCGGTGGAGAAGGCGGCTCGGCTGGCGCGCAGCCGGGGGATTCCGGTCAGCGTGGATGTCGACACGATTTATCACGGCTTCGACCGGGTGCTGGCGCAGGTGGATTACCTGGTGGCGAGCTCGGAATTTCCAGGGCAGTGGACCACCGAGCGCGATCCGTTTCGCGCGCTGGAAATGATTCAGAACGAGTACGGAATGAAAGTCGCCGCGATGACGCTGGGCGCGCACGGGGCGCTGGCACGCGTGGACGGAGAATTCATTTATTCCCCCGCGTTCGTGGTGAATTGCGTGGACACCACCGGCGCCGGAGACGTGTTTCACGGGGCGTTTTGTTATGCTGTGCTCGAGGGGATGCCGATGCGCGAAACGCTGGAGCTTTCAAACGCGATGGCCGCGCTGAATTGCACGCGGATCGGCGCGCGCGGCGGAATCGCGACGCTCGACGAAGCGCACGCGCTGATGGAGCGGGCCCGCAATTCGACGGAAGCACGGCGATCGCACCACGATTTCGCGTCGGTCGCGCGCCGCGCATGATCCCGCTACGTTCCACGGAGCGCGTGTACGCGACCGCCGCCGTCACCGCCAGCCTGATCGCCATCAATACCGTGATTTTTCTGTATCAGGCGACGCTCAGTCCCGCAGGCGTTGAATCAGTTTGTCACCGATTGGGGAATCGTGCCGGATCGCCTGCACCTGCAGTTCCCTGTTTACGTCCATGTTTCTGCATGGCGGGTGGATGCATCTGATCGGGAACATGCTGTTCCTGTGGGTGTTCGGGCGGAACCTGGAAGACCTGATCGGCGGAGGGAAGTTCCTGCTCTTTTACCTGATCTGCGGCCTGATCGCGGCCGTGGTGCACGTGATTTTCAATCCGTACTCGCGCATGCCGACCATCGGAGCCAGCGGCGCCATCGCGGGAGTGATGGGCGCGTACCTGATCAAATTTCCGCGCGCGCGGATCATCACGCTGGTGCCGATCTTCTTCTTCATCACGACGATGGAGATTCCGGCGGCGTTCCTGTTGCTGTGGTGGTTCGCGATCCAGTTTTTCAGCGGCTTTGGATCGCTGGGCGAAAACGATTACAGCGGCGGCGGCACGGCCTGGTTCGCGCACATCGGCGGATTCATCGCGGGAATGCTGCTGATCCGGCTGTTCCCTCCCCGCCAACGCTTGCGCGCCTGGTACGCCGACTAGGCTATGGCTAGCTTTGGTCGCCGGGGCTGGTCGATCACGGTTGGGGCACTGGTCTGGCGACGGGGTAATCGGGGACTGTTGCCGGAGTAAACTCTCAACGGGAAGAGGTCAGGTCGCGCTGGATTGCGAACTTCACCAGACCCGCAACATCGTGGATATCGAGCTTGCGCATCAGGCTGGCGCGATAGGTGTCGACCGTTTTGGGACTCAACGAAAGCCGGGCGGCGATCTCTTTCGCTCGCACGCCTTCGCACAAGCAGCGAAAATACCTGATATTCTCGCGCGCTCAGCGATTGCAGCGGGTCCTCCGAGGCAGACTTCTGGCCGGGACTGAAAATCTTGTTCAACTCAAGCTCGGGCGAAACGTAGATGCCGCCGTCCAGAATCTGCCCGAAAGCCTCCAGCAACTGGATGGACGGGCCGGACTTCAGCAAGAACGCGCTGACGCCGCAACGCAGAGCTTCGACCACCGTCTTCCGGTCGCGGCGGGTCGAGAGCACGACCACCTTGGTGACAACGCCCGTCTCCTTCATCCGCTTGACCAGTTCCAAAGTGAACAGATCGGGCAGATTGAGGTCCAGAACGGCAATATCGGGCCGTTGCAGCTCGATCAAGCGCATCGCGGACGCGCCATCGGAACATTGGCCGACGACGCGATACTGCGGCTGCGCTTCGCACAAGGCCGCAAGGCCTTCTCTGACCAGTGTCAGTTCGTCGGCCAGCAGAATCGAATAAGTCTTGGGCTCTCTTACCGGGACCACAGCCCCTCCCTCACTTTACAGTGAGGCCGACTCGGCTTAATTCTCTGTATATTTTGTTACGAGAAAGCTGCGAACTGGCCGCCGCCTCGTCGTCGAACACTTCGAAAACGGTATACAACTTGGTAATTTGCAGCAAATCCTTCACTCGCTTGGTCAGGTTCAGCAGCTTCATGGAGCCGCCCTGATTGGCGATGGTGGTAAACCCGGACACCATTTCACCGATGCCGGAGCTGTCGATATAGGAAACTTCGGCCAGATTGAGCAACATCTTCTTGTGGCCGGCGGAAGCCAGTTCGCGCACGGTATCGCGGAAAGTGCTAGCCCCTTCGCCTAATGTAATACGGCCCACCGCATCCACGACCGTCACGTCACCCACCTGGCGGGTGGTCAGTTTCACACTCACAGAATCCCCTCCCTTGAAGTTAACTGCGATTTCTCCCACGTACTTTACCATTTTCACTTCGGTGCCCTTGGGCTCCCGGGCACGCATCTGAAACTCGTCCATGAAGGCCTGGATCAGCAGCAGCCCGCGGCCGGAATGGCGCAGCAGATTCTCATTGGCCAGCGGATCGGGCAGCGAGTTGAGGTCGAACCCTTCGCCTTCGTCGGCGATGGTGACGGCCAGGCGATCCGGAGCCCGCGAAACAGTCACGTGCACCTTCTTTCGCGCGTTGTAGCAATTTCCGTGGACCACTGCGTTGACCATGCATTCCCGCACCGACATCCCGATTCGATGCTGATCGTCTTCATCGAAACCCAGTTCCTGGGCCTCCCGCAGGACGGTCTCTTCGGCGAGGTCGACGCTTTCGAGTGTGGATTCTAAATCTAGGTCCACGGTCCGCGCCTCAGCGGCCTGATCTTCTGCCATAGAATAGACATACACCACACGGCCGGGCCCCGTCCTGGCGTGGCCAAGTCGAAACGTTACCATAGAATAGTGGCGCCCGGAAAGTCAAGTCACGTCGTGCTCTGCGCCGCGCGGACTCTGGCATGTTAGGCTGAATCGCATGAGGACTCTTGCGGCGCTGGCGATGGCGGCCACGCTGAGTCTGGCGCAGACGCGGCGGTCACGAAGATCACCTCGGTCGAAGGAATTACCGAGTACCGCCTCGACAACGGCCTGGAGGTGCTGCTGTTTCCGGACAAAACCAAGCCGAAAGTGACGGTCAACGTGACCTACCTGGTGGGATCGCGGCACGAAGGATACGGCGAGACGGGCATGGCTCATCTGCTGGAGCACATGCTGTACAAGGGCACCACGCATCGGGGCGATATCAAGGTTGAGCTCGCGAATCATGGCGCCAATTTCAACGGCTCGACGTGGTACGACCGCACCAATTACTTCGAAACGCTGGATGCGAGCGATGCGAATCTGCAAGTGGGCGCTCGAAATGGAAGCGGACCGGATGGTGAACTCGCGCATCGCGCAATCGGATCTGGCGAGCGAAATGACGGTGGTGCGCAGCGAGTTCGAGATGGGCGAGAACAGCCCGGCGCGGGTCCTCGAAGAGCGGGTGTTGTCGACCGCGTATCTGTGGCACGGCTATGGGCGCAGCACCATCGGCGCGCGCAGCGACATCGAGCACGTGCCGATCGATAAGCTGCAAGCGTTTTATCGAAATTACTATCAGCCGGATAATGCGGTGCTGGTGGTGGCTGGGAATTTCGACGATGCCAAGGCGCTGGGCTGGATCAAGGAGAGTTTCGGCGCGATTCCGAAGCCGTCGCGCAAGCTTTCGCCGACCTATACCGAAGAACCGGCGCAGGATGGCGAGCGCGAGGTGGTGCTGAGACGCACCGGCGATACGCAGACGGTGATGGCCGCGTATCATATTCCGGCGGGTCCGCATCCCGATTTCGCGGCGCTGGAGGTTCTGGAACAGATCCTGGACGGGCAGCCCGCGGGGCGGCTGTACAAGGCGCTGGTGGAGACCAAGAAGGCGATTTCGATCTCGGGCGATACTTATCAGCTTCACGATCCGGGACTGGTGGTGTATAGCGCGCAGGTGCGGAAGGATGGCTCGCTCGACGAGGCCGAGAAGACCATGCTGACGGTGATCGACGGCGTGGTGAAGGAGCCGCCGTCGAAAGAAGAAGTGGATCGCGCGCGGACGCGGCTGCTGAAGAATATCGAACTGGAGTTGAACAATTCGCAAAACGTCGGCATCGCGTTGAGCGAATGGGCTTCGATGGGCGACTGGCGGCTGCTGTTTCTGGATCGCGACCGGATCGCGAAAGTCACGCCGGAAGATGTCGCGCGGGTCGCGAAGTTGTATCTGAAAGGATTCCAATCGCACGCTCGGCCGATTCATTCCGACGGCGCAGCCGGAGCGAGCCGAAATTCCGCGCGACGCCCGATGTCGCTTCGATGCTGAAGGACTACAAAGGGCAGGCGGCGATCGAGGATGGCGAGGCCTTCGATCCATCGCCTGCCAATATCGACGCGCGAACGATTCGGGTGACACTGCCAAACGGCATGAAGCTGGCGCTGCTGGCGAAGAAGACTCGCGGCGCGACGGTTACGGCGATCCTGACCATGCATTACGGAGACGAGAAGATCGCTGTTCGGGAAGGACGCGGCGGCCCAGTTCACGGCGGCGATGCTGATGCGCGGGACGCGGAGTCATATCGCGGCAGCAGCTTCAGGATGAGCTCGACAAGCTGAAGGCGCAGATGAGCGTCGGAGGGTCCGTAGGCGCGGGAACCACGGTTTCGATCAATACCGTGCGCGCGGGTTTTCCGGGCGCGCTGCGGCTGGCGGCCGAAGTGCTGCGCGAACCCGCGTTTCCCGAGTCCGATTTCGAACAGCTTCGCCAGTCCAATATCGGTCGCGTCGAGGGCAGCGCGGCGAGCCGCAGACGCTGGTGGTCAACACCATGAATCGCCACTTGAGTCCGTATCCGCAAGGCGATCCGCGAGCGATCACCACGTTCGACGAAGCCATCGACGGGATGAAGAAGCTGACGCTCGACGACGTGAAGAAATTCCACGCGGATTTCTACGGCGCCTCGAATGCGGAGCTGGCTGTGGTGGGAGATTTCGATGCGGCGGAAGTGCAGAAACTCGCGGCGGAGTTATTCGGCAACTGGAAGAGCGCGATGCCGTACGCGCCCTTGCAGAGAAGCTGGAAGAAGCTGGACGCGATTCACGAATCCATCGAAACGCCGGACAAAGCCAACGCTTTTTTCGAGGCCGGCATGACCATGAAGCTGAATGAAGCCGATCCGGATTATCCGGCGCTGCTGTTCGCCAACACGATGATCGGCGGAGGGTCGCGATCCCACCTGTTCATGCGGATTCGGGACAAAGAAGGGCTGAGTTACGCGGTGCAAAGCGTATTTCAGGCCGGCGTCATGGATCAGTTCGGGCAGTTTCTGGCGATCGCGATTTCGAATCCGCAGAATACGGGCAAAGTGGAAGCCTCGTTCAAAGATGAGATGGGCAAGCTTCTGAAAGATGGTTTTGCGGCCGACGAAGTGGAGGTCGCGAAGAAGGCGCTGCTTCAGGAAGAGCAAGCCCGCCGCTCCGAAGACGGATTCCTGGCGCGCAGGTTGGCGCTTCAGGCGCAGTATGGATGGACCATGGCTCGCGACGCCGAGTTGGATCGAAAAATCGCGGCGCTTTCCGCGGCCGACGTGAACGCCGCCGTAAAGCGTCACATCGATTTGCCGGCGATGTCTTACGTCGAAGGCGGCGATTTCAAGAAGGCGGGCGCGACTCCGTAAATGCCGCCGACCGCGACCCGACATAAGCTGAGCCCGGAAGCGCTGCGGTCGCTCGGGTCGATGGAAGGCGTCTACGACCTGCCGGTGGTCGAAAAACAGAAGGATCAGAAGAAAGCGGTTCACCACAAGCTGAATCCATGGCCGGGATGGCTGGCGGCGCTGGCGGTGTCGGGACTCGCATACGGGATTCACTATCTGCCGTTCGCGCCATTCCGCGTGGAAGGCGCGACGGTGCGGAGGCCGGTGAGCGCTGCGATTCTGGCGATCTTCGCGGGGGCGCTGGCGGGAAATCTGCTGCCGCTGGGAAAACGAGTGCTCGACGGAGCGAAGCACGCGGTGCGGCGGACGATTCCGGCGACCATCGTCTTGACGGGAGCGACGCTCAGCTTCGCGCATGCCGCCGCGGTGGGTCTTCGCGCGTGCCTGATTATCGTGGGAACTATGACGGCGGCGATGGCGTCGGCCTGGGTGATCGGGAAAATGCTGGGCGTGTGGCCTCGCACCAGCGTGCTGATCGGCGCAGGAACTGCCATATGCGGGAACAGCGCGATTGTCGCGGTGGCGCCACTGATCGACGCGGAAGATCGCGACGTGATGCTGTCGATGGGCGCGATCAACGTGCTGGGGCTGGTGCTGATGTTCGTCAGTCCGTTTTTGGGTGGCCTGTTTGGCATGACCGATGAAGGCTACGGAGTGTGGGCCGGGTCGACCATTCATGCCGTGCCGCAGGCGGTCGCGGCGGGGTTCGCGTTCAGCGAAAAAGCGGGCGGGATGGCGACGCTGGTGAAGCTGGTGCGCGTGGCGTTGCTGGCTCCGCTACTGGTGGTGCTGGCGTTCGGGTATGCGCGTACGCGCAAGGATCGGGTGACGATCCATTATGGAAGATTAGTCCCGCCGTTCTTGTGGGGTTTCTTCGCGCTGTTCCTGATGAATTCGGCTGGATTGCTGCCGGTGCTCCAGTTTCACAGCGGATACGCGGTGAACCTCGCGGATGTGCTGGCCGAGGCGGGCTCCATACTTCTGACCATTTCGATGGCGGCGATGGGGCTGGAAGTGAATCTGAAGATCTTCGCGAAGGTCGGCGGGACTGCGATGGTGGTGGGTACAGCGGCCTGCGCGGTGGCATGCGCGGTGAGCTGGGCATTAATCAAATTCCTGCTATAAGCCGATGGATGGGGCATGAATTGTCCCAACTGCGGCGCCGCCATGCGTCTCAAGGAAGACGCGGAGTTTCTGACCTGCGATTACTGCGGGAATATCCAGTTTCCGGAACTGAACTCGGATGGCGTGCGTGTTTTGAGCGAGCCTGCCGGCGTGTCCTGCCCGGTGTGCGCGCTGCTTCTGGTTCACGCCGCGATCGCCGGCCATCGCATGCGCTATTGCGAGCGCTGCCGAGGAATGTTGATCGGCATGGACGTGTTCGTCGAAATCATTCAGGATCTGCGCGCGCGCCGCGAAGGCACAGTTGACGCCTCACATCCGCCGCAGTGGAAAGACTCGAGCCGCGGCGGATATGTGTGTCCTCAATGCCATCAGGATATGGATACGCATCTGTACGGCGGCCCTGGCAACGTGTTCATCGATAGTTGTGAGAATTGTTCGGTCAATTGGCTGGATTACAGCGAACTGGAGCGGGTGGTGCGGGCTCCGGACCCGCAGTACGTAATCGCCCCGGCCGAAAAAGCCTAGTCGTCCTGAGTCAGAAGTTCGCTTGGATAATTGCTGCTCCACGTAGTCCTACTTACAACGCACCGTCATCCCTGAGCGTCAGCGAGGATCTACTTTTAAAGCTTACGATAACAGCCGAACGAAAAGCAGATTCCTCGCTCCGCTCGGAATGACTTTGGGGTTCGGGTGACCATTATAGCCCCGGCATGTCATGCTGCGATTTTCTGACTCAGGACACTCGCGGTGGATGTCTGGGCTTTCGCGATCCTAGTGATCTTCGTTGACGGTCAGGCGAAAAACGTCGGGGCGTGCGTAGTGGCCCACGACGTCCAGGTCGTACTTGCCCTCGACGATTTCGTTCAAATCGATATCCGCGGTCAGGATGGTTTCGCCTTCGTAGTTGGGACCGGCGAGCACGGCTCCCTGCGGGTTCGCGATCACGCTGCCGCCGCGAATCAGAACCGTTGCGGGATCGTTGCCTTGAATCGCGGGATAATCTTCAGGGCAATCGCTACGGCGCAGGTATTGCACGGCGGATAACACGAAGCAGCGGCCTTCAAAAGCGATGTGCTGCATGGATCGCGCCCAGGTTTCGCGATCGTCGACGGTGGGCGCGCAATAAAGCTGAATTCCCTTCGCGTACATCGCGGTGCGCAGCAGCGGCATATAATTTTCCCAGCAGATCACCGCGCCGATTTTCCCGATTTCGGTGTCGAAGACCGGCATCGTGGATCCGTCGCCCATGCCCCAGATCAGGCGCTCCATCGCGGTCGGCATCAGCTTGCGATGCTTGCCGAGATAGCGCCTTCTGGATTGAAGAACAGGACGGTGCAGTAAAGCGTGCCGCCGTCGCGCTCGATGACGCCGATCACCAGGTGGACGGAATGCTCGCGGGCGGTTTCGGCCAGGAAATCCACAGCGGGGCCGGGGACATCGACCGCGCTTTCGAAGTAGCGGCGAAACATGCGGCGGCCTTCGGGCGTCCGGCCTCCGACGCGCGCGCCGAAGTCGAGACCCTTGGGATAGGCGGAGACGAATGCTTCGGGAAACACCACCAGCCGCGCGCCTTGCGACGCAGCATTCGCAGTCAGGGTGCGGACTTTTTCGAGCGTGGCTTCGCGATCGAAGACCACCGGCGCAGCTTGTATCACGGCGGCTCGGAATGAAGTAGACAAGCGATTATCGTAGCAAGCGCGACCACAAGGTGGCGGGATTCGGATCGAAGACGATTTCGGCCTTGGCCGGAATCATGCGCCACAAGCCTCGCGAAATTTCATCGGCAAGCTGTTCGGCGGACCAGCCGACGTATCCGGCGTAGATCCGAAAAACGCCAGTGCGTTTCTCGATTTGAGAAGTCACCCACACGCCGGGAACTACCGGGTCGGACTGATCGGGCTGGGTGCCGGAGCGAATCAGAGCTCGAACGCCGAGTGGAATCGGTCCGCCGAAATAGGTTTCAGTCTTGGTGGGGTGATTTAAGATCAGGCCGATTGCGCCGTCTCGATCGGAACGGATCAGCAGCACCACCGAATGGCTGAGATCGGGATCGTGCGACTTTTCGGTCGCTACGAGGATCCTGCCGGCCGACGGCTGCTGACCGGATGCTGCGGCGAGCATTAAGACGAAGAGCGGCCCACCGCATACTCGGGATGATACATAAAAAACGACGGCCGGTTAGCCGCGGAGGGTCGGCTAGTCCGGCCGTCGGGCCGCGACTGTTGAGGTGGCGGCCAAGTCAGGGAACGTCTACACTGGGCAGCGCGGCGACCGGAAATGAGAGCCGCCGCGCGCCGTGCGGGCGTTAGACCGCGAAGAACACGTTACACTGCCACGAACAACGTGGTTCCTTCGCGGTTCACCAGCAGGAGTACCGGATTATTGTTTCCGGCTGTATTCATAGCCTGCTTGAATTCGTTCACGCTGGTCACGGGCTTGTGGTTCACCTGCTGAATCACGTCACCCTGCTGCAATCCAGCTTCGGCGGCGCGGCTGTCCGGGCTGACCTGATCCACCACCACGCCTTTGGTTTGCGGCGCGAGCTTCAGATCCTGCGCCGTATCCGGAGTCAGGTTTTCCACCTGCACGCCTTCCAGAGCGCTGTTCTCCGAATTGTCTTTGTTCAGCGAAGCGCGCTGTTCGGTCGACGGGAACTCGCCGAGTGTCACGGCGATCTCCTGCGCCTTGCCGTCGCGCATGATTTTCAGATTCACCTTGGTATTCGGGTCCAGCATGCCGACCATCAACCGCAACTGGTTGGCGTCGGAAACCGCTTTACCGTTCACTTCCGTGATGATGTCGCCCTTCTGCAATCCGGCTTTCGAAGCCGGGCTGTTCGGCGTGACATCGCCGACCAGAGCGCCGCTGGTTGAGCTGTGGAACGCTTTCGCCAATTCAGGCTTCAGGTCCTGCGGCAGGATGCCGAGATAGCCTCGCTCCACTTTGCCGTGCGCCAGGATCTCGTCCATGTCGTGACGCGCCATGTTGATCGGAATCGCGAAACCGATTCCCTGATTGCCGCCGCTGTTGCCGGAAATGATCGCCGTGTTGATCGCGATCAGATGGCCTTCATCGTCCACCAGGGCTCCGCCGGAGTTGCCGGGATTGATGGGCGCGTCGGTTTGAATGAAGTCCTCGACTTCTTCGATGCCGAGTCCGCCGCGTCCGGTTGCGCTGACGATCCCGCTGGTGACCGTCTGGCCGACGCCAAACGGATCGCCGATGGCGAGCACGATGTCGCCGACTTCTACTTTGCTCGAATCACCGAGCGTCAGATACGGGAAGTTCGATCCTTCGATTTTCAGAACCGCAATGTCCGTACGGGGATCGGTGCCGACCACCTTGGCTTTCATCTCGCGTTTGTCGGACAACGTAACCGTGACGTCGGTCGCATGATCCACCACGTGATTGTTGGTCAGAATGTAGCCCTCGGGGCTGATGATCACGCCCGAACCGAGGCTCTTCTCGCGCCGTTCCTTGGGGACTTGAGAATTGCGCCCAAAATTGTCACCGAAGAACTGGCGGAACAAGGGATCCAGCTGTTGGGGATCGATGCCCTGGCCGCGCATTCCGGTCATGTCGTTTTTCATCACGCGCGAAGAGGAAATGTTCACGACGGCCGGAACCACCTTCTTCACGATGCTCGAATATCCGCGTTGGTCCGCCGCGGCGGAGCGCGGAGCGGTCTTAATGGTCGCGGCTGGATTCAGGCGCGGGAGCGTAGCCGCTCTCACCCCGAGGAATCCGGTCACGGCCAGTGCCGTTCCTATAGAAACCGCCGCGAGAAAGCGGCGGGTCGCTAAGAAGTTTTTCATTTGTCTGCCACCTCGATTTCAGCTTAGGCCCCGGGGCGCGGGTTTCCCATCCAGCGCGCTGGCTAGAACCGGTAACGGCGATAGGGGACGAAAACATCCCGGATTCGGGGGGATGCCGGACCGGAAAAACTACAGCCTGAGAGGGATGGCGCTCCGGCGCTCCCTGCCTGAAACTATAGATACGGCTCAGGAAAGGGGACCACCACCATGAGACGATGGCTTGCCTTCGGCTTCGCGTTCACGTTTTCGGCTGCGTTCGCTCTGGCAGACGACGCCGCCCAGATTCTCAAAAGCACCCAGGATACGTATCGCAGCCTCAAGAACTACGACTTTGAGGGAACCACCACATCGGAGACGAAAGTGGGTGCGAGCATATCCAAGACCGAAACTTCATTCGTAGTCGCGTACAAAGAACCCAATGAATTCCGCCTGGAATACGACTATCCGTCGGCCGGAAAATGGGAACGGGTTTCCGACGGGAAAACGTTGTGGAACCACCGCTCGATCACCAAGGAATCGAAGGAATCGCCTGTAACCGACGACGATGTGAGGATGCTGGAGGGGTCTCCGGTCGCGGTGTTCAGCCAGATCGGCGAGGACGCCGTAAAGTCATCGCTGGTGGGTCGGAAGCGGTGCAGATCGGCGGACAATCGTTCGATTGTTTCGTGGTTCAGTTCGAGCGCCAGAATCAGACGGCTTCAGGCACGGCGCAGCCACTGCCGGTGAAATTGTGGATCGATAAGACGCGCCACCTGGTTCTGCGCCAAGTGAGCGGATCCGCGGCGCACAATTCGGGCTCGTCGACGGAAAATATCGCGCACCGTCATGTTCACGCGCGTGGAAGTGAACCAGGTTCCCGACGATCTGTTTCACTTTAAGAAATAGTTAAAAAACCGGCAGCGATCCCGACTACTTGCAGTCGCCATGGCCGCGGCGGTTCGGATGACGAAGAATCGCGGCGTCGGAGGCTCTGGCAGAACAGCGTCTTTTCGCCAGTTGGAGTTTCCATGCCACGGGCAGCTCCGGCATGAGACCGCGATCGCCAACCAGAAAGGCGTCAGCCGTTGGCGGAGCTGGGTAGTCACGTACGCAGCCGCCGAAGCCTGCCACCCGAGTTGTGGAGCGACGGCGATTCCCGATAACCAGCCGTTTCCGGACCGTTCGAGCGTCGCCACCGGCACAAAGCGCTTGGTCGCGGCGGCGAGGGCGGGCACAATCGGATGCGCGAATGCGATGAGGCCGATCGATACGCTGTAACTCGCGATGCGTTCGCTGATCGATGCTTTCAAAGGGCCGCCGACGCTCGAAGGTCCGACCGGTCCTGAAAGCGACCATTTGCCGCGTTTAGCTCAGTCAGCGGGATCATATATTCGCTTCGCCTTTGGAATCGTCGGGATGAATGATTACGCCGGCCCCCGCAACGGGTTCGAACCAGTTCGTGCGATTCAGGCGCGCGAGGCTCTTGCGCAACAGATATTCGTCGAACGGCGCAGCTTCGTCGAGCACGAAATTCCGGCGGATCGCCATGGCGCTGAAATGACGGTTCCCAGTGAAGGCTCATCCTGCCGACGCGATATGCCGGGCCGCGTTCGATCTCCGTGTTCAGAATTGCGGCGCCGTCCTCAGCCGGTTGCACTTCCACGCGGGCTGAAAAGTCGAGGACGCCTTCGCGCTCAGCCTGACGGCGCTGCTTCAGCAGATCCGCGCAATCGACCGGAGCCGCTTGATATCGGGGCCCCGCCTCCACCGAAACTCGCAGTCCGCATGCTCGCCGTGAATCGCAGTATCCTCCACGCGCACGCCCGCGTCGAAATATCCCTTCGAAAGGTACAGAGAAACGACCCGCGCCATGTCCGATTCGACGGCTTCCGGGCTATAGGCGGGCAGGATTCTCCAGAACAGAATCCGGCGCGCCCGCAGCGCCTGGAAAGATCCCGCAGCTGCGCCGCGTTCAGCGCCGGATCGCCCGTAAACTCGATGTTTTTCACGCGCACCGGCTCGCTCGCATGCACGGTCAGCCGGAGATCGGCAAGGCTCTTCGCGACTGGGATGACATCGTAATCGACGCGCGCATCGAGATATCCTTGGGCGCGAAGCTGCTTGGTGCCGCCGCCGCGATTTCGTGGACGCGTAGCCGAGTCGAGCAGCAGCGCCTTCGGGAGCCTTCAGCCGCAAGCCGTAAGAGTTGGGCTCGATGCGCAGATCGCGCAATGTTGGCCCGCGCGATGGCGTCACTTCAAACACCACGGCCCTGCCGCCGGCCTGAGTCCGTCGTTTTCACTCGAATATCTTCGAATCGGCCCTGTGCTCCACAGCCGCCGCACGTCCTGCGCGAGCGACGGGGCGTCGACTGGCCGGCCCACCTGTGTTTCCAACTTCACATCCGATTCGGCTCCGCGAACAGCGACCGCAGCCACCATCTCATTCGAAGCAAACGCGAACCACAGGAGCGGCGGGCAAATCATACGGGGGCGATTTGCAACCGGCGGGCCGCGCCGAACCAGTTTTTTCAGAAGTGTGACAAACTGTAGGGTTCGGAGATGCACTGAAAATGGTTGGTCGAACGATTGGGCAGTATCAGATCATTGAAAAACTCGGCGCCGGCGGCATGGGCGAAATCTACAAGGCGCAAGATGCCAAGCTCAATCGTTTTGTGGCGATCAAGGTTCTGGCCGGCTCCCATCATGAGGATCCGGACGCGCGCCGCAGATTCATTCAGGAAGCGCAGGCCGCTTCCGCGCTGAATCATCCCAACATCATCACCATCCACGACATCGTTTCCGACGGCGACGCCGAATTCATGGTGATGGAGTTCGTGGTCGGCAAGACGCTGGTCGACCTGATTCCCAAGGGCGGTCTTGCGCCTGCCGCAAGCCTTGAAATACGCGGTTCAGATGACCGACGCGTTGACTGCGGCGCACAACGCCGGCATCGTGCATCGCGATCTGAAGCCGGCGAACGTAATGGTGACCGAAAGCGGGCTGGTGAAGATTCTCGATTTCGGCCTGGCCAAGCTCACGGACCGCGGTGGTGTCGTGGACGCTGGGCGACAAGACGCAGACGATCCACAGACGCGCCGCTGACGGTGGAAGGGTCGATCATCGGCACGGTCAGCTACATGTCGCCCGAGCAGGCGCAGGGCAAGAAAGTAGACACGCGGTCCGATATTTTTTCGTTCGGCGTGGTGCTGTATGAGATGGTAACCGGCGTGCGCGCATTCGGCGGCGAAAATGCCGTTTCCACGCTCACGGCGATTCTGCGCGATGAAACCAGGCCCATCGCGGAGTTCGCTCCCGACGTTCCGCCGCAAGTGGAGCAGTTGATCAAGCGCTGCCTGAAGAAGACTCCGGGCGATCGCTGGCAATCCATGCAGGACGTTCGCGCGGCGCTTTCGGCGTTGAAGCACGAATCCGATTCGGGGCAGCTGTACCGACCTCGGATTTCAGTGGATCAGAAAAAAAGTACGTCTTCTTACGCCATCGCGGGCATCGTCGGCGGATTGATTCTGCTGGCGGCCGCCGGCGGGGGCCGATGGTGGTGGGTCCGTCATCATCCGCCGCAGCCGGCAGCTGAGGTCGCGGTTGTTCCAGAGCCGGCGGTTGAACCGCAAGCTCCCACCGCCTCCGCCGCGACCTGCCGACGTCGCGCTGACCAATGACAACATCATTGAAATGGCCCAGGCCAAGGTCGCAAGCGCGGTGATCATCGGCCAGATTCGCTCCGCAAAAACAGATTTCAATCTTTCTCCGGGAGAGATCATTCGATTGACGAAAGCCGGCGTTCCCGCGGGCGTGATTGAAGCGATGCGCGACCCGAAGGCGGTTCCCGAGGCGGCGCCTCGCATTGCGAAGGAGACGCCGCCGCCCGCGCCCGTGTCATCGACGCCGTCAGCCGCCCCGGTGACACCGCCCGCGCCCGCCGCGAAGGCTCCGGAAAATGTGGCCGTGGTGACGGTTACCGATGGCTCGCCATTTCGAATCCTGCTGGCTGCCGATATTCCGGCCGACGCGGCGGAGGGCGAGCCGATCCGATTTACCGCGGCTGACGATGTTCGCGCCGGCGACTACATCGTGATTCACAAAGGAGCGGTGGTGATGGGCGCGATCGTGGACGCCGCAGGAAAGAAGAAATTCCTGGGCATGGGTGGGAAACAGATGACGTTTCGCCTGCTTCAGGTGGACGCGGCGGACGGCCGCAAACTAGAGGTTCGATGTATTCCGAGCAAGCGCGCAGATGGTCCGCCGGTTCGTCCGGTGGAGAATCCGAATCAGAAACACACCAAGGAAGTCGCGGCCGAAGGCAGGCGCCGAGTATCTCGCTTATGTCAACGGCGACCAGACGGTTTCGGTTCACAAGTGACCGAACTCTTTGTGAAAGACCTCGAGCAAATTCGGACGAGATTCCATCGCCGTCGCGACTCTCTCGCGATAATCCTCGCGAAAACGGCTGGCTGCTAACGCGCGGATGGCGTTTCTTGCGTCCTCCGTCAATCCTTCCATCACAACCGACAGCAGAAAATCCGCCGCCGCGATCTGCCGCGAAGGTCCAAGCGACAACAGAATCGCCCGCCTCGTATCCGGATCTGACTGCGCGCGCCAGTGCTCCTGAAGCACAGCGACCGCGGCCGGCTCGTGACATTCGCCTAGGGCAGCCGCTGCCTCGACGCGAACATCGGTGTTTTCCGCATACAGAAAGCTCGCCACAAAGGGAATCGAATCCGGCGGCGATATTTCGAGCAGGCCCGCGAAGCACTGGCCCACCACTTCGGCCTCCTTGTCCCCGCAGGAGGCTTTCAGCCGCAGCAGCAGGATGCTGTCGAGCCCGGAGAGCTGCGCAGTCGCCCGGGCGGCATCGACGCGAACGGATTTGCCAGGATCGGCTGCCAGCGTCTCCACCAGGTGCGTGAGAATCGCGAAGCGCGGCAGGGCGCAGGAAACCAGCGCCAGCGCGGACGCGCCACGCAAAGTCGCGGCCGTATCTTCTTTTCCGCCCCAAACCGGTTCATACTGAAAATGTTTCAGTCCGCGGATGAAGAAATCCGCTTCGCTATATTCCAGATCTTTGAGACTCTTGGCGATCGCGTTCTTGGCCCAGCACTTCGGATCGGATTTTACAGGGTCGGTCATAAAGCGCTGAAACGCCGCGATCAGGTCCGGGATCAGGTCTCTCAATCCCAGATCCCCCGCGACCGCCGCGGCTTTCGACACGATGTAGTTGTTCCGATCTTTCAGGGCTTTTCGCAACTGCTCCACGGTTGCAGGCGAGCCTGGGGACGACCGCAGGGCTTCAATCGCCTCCATCTTCTGGTCGAATGCCTGCTTGTTCACCACTGCGATTTTAGCGTGAGATCATGAAGGCATGAACACGATTGCCCTCAGCCTGCTGTTTTGTCTGGCGGCTTCGGCCGCGGAGATTCCCAAAGGCACGCACGTCCTGCTCAAAATGGTGAATTCCATCAACACGCGAACCGCCGGGGAGGGCGATCAGGTTTATCTGCAAACTGCCAGCCCGATTGCCGCCGATAATCAGATCCTGATTCCGGCGGGATCGTACGTGCAGGGGACCATCTCGCACGCGAAACGCAGCGGCAAAGTGGCCGGACGCGCGGAATTGGGAATTCGCCTGGAAACGCTGACGCTGCCCGGCGGCAAAGTGCTGAAGATCGCGCCGCGCATGAGTTCGGTGGATTCGAACGACTCGGGACAGAAGGTCGAGCAGGACGAGAACATCGTCAAGCAAGGTTCCAGCGTCGGGACCGACGCGCACCGCATCGCGATTCTCGCGGGAAGCGGCGCGGGGATCGGGGGAATCGCAGATCGAAGCTGGACCGGAGCGGGCATTGGCGCGGGAGTCGGCGGAGCGGTCGGGTTCGCGACTACGCTTCTGACCCGCGGCAAGGAAGTGGAATTGCGGCAGGGGTCCACGCTGGACGTAGTGTTCGATCGCGCGATTGCGGTTGAATAGCTATTTATCGGTGGTCTTCTTGGGCGGCGCTTTACGCTGCGGTTTCACGTCGATTTGCAATTCTTCCAGATTCTTTTCGAGTTGCGCGCGAAGCTCGACGTGTTCGGGCCGCGATTCGTCAAGAACGCCCAACGCCTGAGTGAATAACCTCGTCGCCGCAGCTTTGTCGCCATGCGCCTGGCGAGCCGTCGCCTCCTGGCTCAACCCGTTCGCCAGAAACAGTTCGCGCAGCGCATTGGCCTCATCGGCTGCGCGTGTCCCTTCTTCCCACTTGTCCTGGGTGCGATAAAACACGGCCATCTTGTCCAGTGTCATGGCCACCATCGGATGCGCGGGATCGCCGGTGGAGATTTTCCACAGCGATAACAGCCGCAGATAGTTCGGCTCGGCTTCGTCGAATTTCTTCTGGCCATACTGCGCGTAGCCGAGGCCTTCGACGGTCGAAATCAAACCAGCGTCCTGCGGCCCCAGCAGGCGTTCGCGGATCACCAGGGCGCGACGAAATGTCTCTTCGGCTTTCGGATAATCGCGCAATGCGATCCATGAAGCGCCCAGGCGATCGAGTTCCGAAAGAATCGCGGGATGCTCCGCTCCCAGCACTTTTTCGCGAATGGCGATCGCGCTTTGCAGGGGCGCCGTGGTCAATTCCGGCTTCTGTTCGCCTGAATACACCAGCGCGATGCGGCTGAAATCGTCGGCCACCGGCAGGCTCTCCGCGCCGTTTTCGCGAATATGCGTCATCTGCGCCCGTTGCAGCAGCGCCAGCGCACGGTCGAAGTCTTTCTGGCGCTGGCACAGCGATGCGAGCTCGATCCACTCGTCGGCCAGCTTGGGATCTTCCCGGCTGATCGCGGTCTCGCGCCAGTTGATCGCCAGCTCGACATAATTTTGCGCCGCGGCATAATCGCCCGCCGCCGAAAGCACACCCGAGAGCTGTTTCAAGATGTCATATCGCTTCGGATCGTTCTGCGAAGTCTGTTGCTGTGCGAGTTCCCACGCCTGCTCCAGATTCGTGCGCGCCTCGGCGTATTTGCCTTTGGAATACGCGGCGCGCGCGGCGGTTTGAAGCTGGTCGATATCGGGCGGCTTGGGCTCGGACGGGTCCTGCGCGAAAACGGGGAGGGTCGCGAGAAGAATCGGTAGCGCGAATCGCATACTAAAATATTAGTACTAATTACAATGCTCCGCCTGAGGTTCAAGAAGAAAGCCGATGCCGGGCGGTTTGGCCATGCGCGCGCATCTTGCGGAGCTTCGAGCGGTCGGTATAACTCGCGCAGACTGAATCACGAGACCGCCTGGAGTCTCACTTCCGTGGACCGAACAACGGTGGACCTTGTGGAATCGCCTCGCCATCCGCCCGCGGATCGGACGCCGCGAAGTTCACGCCGGTTTCGATGCGCTCCGCCGCCTGCCCGCGACCCATGGTTCCCGAATATGCCGGCAGCACGCGAATCTTGTGGCCCATACCCGTCAATTCTTCGCGAACTTTCTCCGGAATGCGCGACTCCATCGAAACATCGCAGCCTTCAAACGATCCCTTGGTGAAGCGCGCCGCCTCCATCGCGCCCTGAATGTTCATTCCGTAATCCACCACGTTGGCCACGAACTGCGCGTGCGCCTGCGCCTGATTCCAGCCGCCCATGATGCCGAATCCGATGCGTGTGGAATCCTTTTCCATGAACGCCGGGATGATGGTGTGCAGCGGACGCTTGTGCGGACCGACGGTATTCGGCTCATTCGGCTTCAGCGTGAACAGCGCGCCGCGATTGTGGAGCGCGAAGCCCGTGCCCGGCGCCACCATTCCGGTTCCGAAGCCGCTGTAATTGCTTTGGATCAGCGAGACGATGTTGCCGTCGCGGTCGATCGCGGACATGTAAATGGTATCGTTGCCCGTGCGCGTGCGTCCGGAGAGCTCGGCTGGAAGAACCGAACAACTGGCATGATCCGGCTGAATCAGCTTGGCCCGATCGATGGCCAGATCCTTCGACTTCAACTGTTCTGTCGGGATGCTGCTGATTCGCGGATCGCCCACGTAGCGCAGCATATCGGCATACGCGAGCTTCTTCGCCTCGATCATCACGTGCAATGCGCGCGTACTGTTATGGCCGTATTCGGCCATCGGATAGCGCTCCATGATGTTCAGCATCTCGAGCGCCGCGATTCCTTGCGTGTTGGGCGGAATCTCTGAGATTTTCCAGCCGCGATAGGTGGTTGAAATCGGATCCACCCATTCCGGTTGAAATTCGGCCAGATCAGCCGCCGCCATCACGTTCCCTTGTTCTTTCAGGAAACTCAGCAGCTTCTCGGCCGTCGGACCGTGATAGAAACCGTCGCGCCCTTTTTGCGCGATCAACTTCAACGAAGCCGCCAGCGCGGGATTCTTGAAGATCTCGCCGGTCTTCGGCGCATGTCCGCCGGGCATATAGGTCTCTTTAAACCCTGGCTGCTTCGCCATCGATTTTTCCGACGCGGCCCACGACTGTGCGATCAGCTCCGTCACCGGATAGCCGTTTTCGGCGTAGTAGATCGCGGCGCCCAGCAGTTTGTCGAGTCCCATGGTCCCGAACTTGTCGTGCATCGCCTGCCATCCGGCCACCGCGCCTGGGACCGTGATCCGATGCACGCCGGACTTGTTCATATCCGTGATTCCGCGTTGCGCCAACACCTCCGGCGTCAATGCGGCCGGCGCCCACCCGCTGGAATTCAATCCGTACAGCTTCCCGGTCTTGGCTTCATAAATGATCGCGAACAGATCCCCGCCGATGCCGTTCATCGCGGCTTCGACCACCCCGAGCGTCGCGTTCGCGGCGATGGCGGCGTCAATCGCATTGCCCCCTTCTTCGAGCACGCGTGCGCCCGCCTGCGACGCCAGCGTCTGGCTGGTCGCCACGATGCCGAACTTCGAAACCACCATGGAGCGAGCCTGGTCGCGGCCAGCCGCGTTATTCGTGTCATCCTGCGAAAACGCCAGACCACAGGCAGCCAAAAGCAGCAGTACGATTCTCATTCGTGCGTCCTCCCAATCCGGAAACAAGCCATTTCAGTTGTATTGCGCACCAGCAGCATCCCGTGGTCGATGGCCGGGATGTTCCACGTCTTCCCCTCGATCGCGGAAAATCGAGCCAGCTCCTGATGCGATTCGGGCGTCGCGCGCACCAGCACCACTTCGCCCTGTTCGGTGGTGATCACCAGGAATCCGCCCGCCAGCAGCACCTGGCCGAAGCCATAGCGGCCGCCCTTCCACTTCAATTCGCCCGTCTTCGGATCCATGCAGGCGAAAATCGCTTCGTCGAAGCCGTAAACATACCCTTGATACAGCACCGACGAATTGAATTTATTCCTGAATCGATTCGTCTTCCACGCCTCATGCGCGGTGAACGCGCCGTCGTTCTGGCTGATCTCGAGCAGAGCGGACCCGCCCGCGTCGCTCGACGACAACAGTACGTGCGATTCGTCGATTGGGATTGGCTGCGAAAGATTCATGTCCATCGCCGCTGGAAACGGATAATCCCACAACAGACGCCCATCCTCGATCGCGATTCCGACCGCGCGCTGGGCGTTGATCCACACAATCTGCCTCCGTCCGGCCAGCGTAGCCTCGATCGGAGACGAATATGCCGTCCGGTCGTTCAAGGATCGCCAGATCGTCTTGCCGGTCAGTCGATTATACGCCACGATTGACTTGCCATTGGTTCCGCCCGGCGTCACGATGACTTTTTCGTCCACGATCAGCGGAGACCCGGCCATGGCCCACTCTTTGTTGCTCGCGTCGTTATCTTTCAGAATGTTTTTCGACCACTTCGGCTTGCCGCTTCGTGCGGAAAGACAATAAAAATCCCCCTTCGCGCCCAACGAATACACTAAACCGTCGCGATACACCGGGGTCGCGCGCGGTCCCGGACCGCCCAGCACTTCATCGAAAGACGCAGGATAAGAAAAGGCCCACAACTCGCGTCCGGTGTCTATGTCGTAGGCGGTTACGGCCTCTTTGTCACGACGCTGTTCGATGGTGTAGGCGCGGCCTTCGCCTGCCGTGAACGACGCATATCCGCCACCGATCGGTTGCTTCCAGACCAAAGGAAGACCTGTCGAAGGCCAGTCCGTATTGATTTCCGCCTGGGCGTAAACGCCGTCGCGATGCGGCCCGCGAAAGTCGGTCCAATACGAAACCGGCATCAGTCTTGGAGGATTCACGTTTGGATTCGAGGCCACGACAGGGGCGGGCGCTGCGGCCGCGGGCGTTTCCGCAACCTGTTGCCGAGCCCGGCTTTCTTCCACTCGCGCCGCCTGCCGGCGACTCTGATCCCACCGGAAATGCAGCTCCGTCATGTTTCCGTTGAAGTCGAGCCGCAATCCGTAGACGTAATACAGCTCCAGGATCGAAAGAACCGCGATCCCCAGCGTGCCCGCGAAACGACGCAGGATGCCCAGATCGCCGCGCATCCATAGCAGAATCGCCCCCAGCGGAGGTAGCGCCACCACGCTAATCCACAGCGCAAGCCGGCTGCGAAGCATACGCCCTAATCTATCAGAACGACGATTAGATCGACGATTCCAGCGCTTCCCGGACTTTCCCCACCAGCGCGCTCAGCGTGAATGGTTTCTGAAGGAACTGCGATCCCGGCGGAAACTGGCCTGCGCGAACCGCTTCGTCGTCGGTATATCCAGAAACATAGAGAACTTTAAGTCCGGGGATGGATTCCCGCATTCCCTCCGCCAGGTCGCGCCCGCCGATGCCCGGAAGGATCACGTCGGTCACCAGCAGGTCGATGGAGCCTTCCCACGCGCCCGCGACTTTCAGCGCGTCTTCCGCGCTTCCCGCCTCCAGCACGTGATACTTCTCGCGTGTCAGGATCTTTCGAACCAATGCGCGAATGCCCACCTCATCTTCCACTAACAGAATCGTTTTGGCCTTCTCAGGCTCCGGCTCCGGAACCACTTCGACCGGCACTGCAACCGGCTCGGGCTCAGGTTTCGCCACAGGCTGGGCGTATGGCAGATACACCTCGAAAGCCGACCCGCGAAACGGTTCGCTTGAAAACCCGATATCGCCGCCCCACTCGCGCACCATCGAGTATGCGCGAGCCAGATCGGCTCCGGGCCCCCTGGTCAAGATGCTCTCGAAGATACTCTTTCCCGCCTCGGTACCGCGGCCGTCGTCGCGAATCGTCAATCGCGTATAGACGCCGGGTTTCAGCGTCGCGCCAGGAAGTTTTTCGGTGATCACTTCCACCCGGCAGGAAATCGCGACGTGTTTACGCTCTTTCGCATCTTCCCTGCCACGCGACGTCATCGCCAGAATGGCGTCTGCAAGCTGAGTCGCATCCGCCATTGCCCATGCGGGCTCGCTGGCGGGTTCCAAGCCGACCGAAACCTGATCGCCGGCTGTGATCTTCTCTTTCAGTCCCGCCACTATCTCCGCGACGTCCACCGGCTGCGGTGGATTCGCCGCGCGGCGCGTGAACCCGAGCATTTGTCCCGCGATTGCCGAAATGCGCTCGGTCGCGCCCATGATCTGCTCAATGTCGCCGCGCATAGGACTGTCCGCCGGAAGCGATTGCAGCATTTCCTCGCCATACCCGGTGATGATCATCAGCGGATTGTTCAAATCGTGCGCCAGCCGGCTGGAGATCGTATGCAGAGCATCGGTCCGTTCCGCGGTCAGACGCTGCTGTTCGAGTTGCTTGCGCAGGCTGACGTCGGTCAGCACGCCCGAAATCGCACCCTCTTTGACTCGAATGGACTCCCGGCACCAGATGACGGTGCCGGCCGGGGATATCGCGCGAAACTCCGCGCTCGCGTCGCCGCCCCGCGCGACCGCAGCTTCATAAAACGCCATGGTCGACGCGCGATCGTCGGGATGAATCCGCTCCGCGAAAAACTGCGGAGTACTCAGCCAGTGCGAAACGGGAAATCCCAGCATCGCTTCTGCATCGCCGTTTACGGAACTGAACCTGAACGTCGCCGGGTCCGCTTGCCAGGTGACGGCGGGAACATCCAGAACGGGCGCGGGAGGAGAGACCGCGCCCATTGGCTGTGCGCCCGCCAAGGTGCTCATATCCTGCACCATCAGCAGCGTTTCCATTTCGCCTTCTTCGTCCCAATTGCGGATGGGAACGATGGTCACCCGCAACCGCCGTTCCTCGACGTCGATGTTCAAAAATGGCTGCGCATCGGCGTGCATCTGCACGTCGCGAATTTTCTCGACCAGCGCTTGTGACGGAATCACCTGCTCGATGGTCTTGCGCCGCAGATCCTCCATGCGGACCCCGAAGGCGTGGCGAAAAGCTCGATTGGCCGAAACCACCTGCCGGTCCGGAGCGAGCACCACCAGCGCCACCGGCAGCGATGCCACCATCTCCTGGTAGTAGCGCCGCTCGGTTTCCACCAGCGCCAGCAGCCGGGCAACTTCTTTCGCTTTCCACTGCTCGAAGTCGGTTCGCTCCATAAAGGGACAGATTTCCCGTCTCCAAGTCTGGGGCGTGGGATCGATTGCTACAAGGTACCCAGCGCTTAGGGAGTAATGGTACGCGCTGTAAATAGTAACGTAGTGACGCCGGCTTCGGTTTTGCGATCGTAGATGTCGCCTTCGGTGACCAGCAGCCGCAGCATGCGCCGGTTTTCCGCCAGGACGTCGGCGCGAAAACGATGAATGCCGCTTCGCATCGCTGCCTGCATGATCTCGCGCAGCATAATGCGGCCTAGCCCGCGATTTTGCCAGGCATCGAGGACTACCAGCGCCAGCTCCACGAGACCGGGGTCTTTGGTGCGCTCATAGCGTCCGACGGCCACCAGCTCGGAATCGACCTCGGCAACCAGCGCCAGACGATTCGTCTCATTGACGTTCGCCAGGTATCGCGCCATGCCCTCGCTTAACTCGGGAAGCGCGGTAAAGAATCGCTGGTACACCGACTCCGGGCTGAGCTGCCGGAAGGATTCGACCAGCACATGCTCGTCGTCCGGTCGAATCGGACGGATGTGCACGCGCGTGCCATCGGTCAACGTGACATCGGAATCGCGGACCGCTACCACGCAAGTTTAGATGCAATCGCGCCTTTACTGATTCAGCAAGTTGCGCATCTGCGTGAAGATCAGGATCACGGCCGGCCCCAGCGTCACCAGGATCACCGACGGGAAGATCAGGAAAAACACCGGAAAAATCAGCTTGACGCCGACTTTGCGAGCCCTCTCCTGGGCGATCTGCCGGAAACGGATGCGCAGATAACGCGCGTGAGTCTTCAGCGCGGGAGCCAGGCTGGTGCCGAAACGGTCCGTATCGATCAACAGGTTGGCGAATTTGCGCAGCTCGATGTCGTGGCTGCGGTCGACGAAATTCTTGAGCGCTTCGGCGCGCGTAGTGTTGGCCTTCAGCTCCAGTTGCAGTTGAGTGAATTCGGCCGCCAGATCGGGATACGAATTGCGCAGCCCGCGGCTGGTGTCGAGAATCGCGGCGTCCAGACCCTGCCCGGCTTCGACGGCGAGCACCATCAGATCCAGCGCGGCGGGCAAGCCGCGGCGCAATCGGTCGACGCGCCGGCCCGCCAGGCGTTCCAGAACGCGATCCGGGATCAGGTATCCGAATCCGCATCCGCACGCGAACGAAAGAACCGCCTGGATCGTTCCGCTGTCCTGAAACGTCACCGAGGCCCACGCGCACGCGACGCCGAGCATCAGTGCGCCCGCGCATTTGATTCCCAGGAAAATCGCAACGCGGACGGCCAGCGATATCCGGCGGCGATCAGATCCTGACGCGCGGAGGCGTGCGTGAGCCCCGGCCCGGAATCGCTTCGCCGATCAGCCGGAACATGTCGACCACGGCGGCTTGCGCCGAGGGCACATCGCGGCCCTCCGATTCCCAAGGGCGCGGGCACGCTCCGTGCCTTCGACGCGCGACGGGCGCAGCACGAACACATATCCCGCCGCGGCCACCGCCGCCAGTGATGAAGAAGAAGAATCCGATCAGCAGTCGGCGCCGTCATACTTTGATATCCACGATCTTCCGGATCACCAGGTGCGCCAGCACCAGGCACACCACCGCTGCCGGTGATCAGCGGTCTTCCCGTAGGGATGATCGAACAGAACCTGCATGTAGCCGGGGCTGACGATCATCATCATGATCGCGATCCCGATCGGCAGGATGGTCAGGATCACGCCGGTCAGCTTCCCGTGCGCGGCCAGCGCCCGAACTTCGCCTTGCAGCGCCATCGATTCGCGCATGTTCTCAGCCAGACCGCCCAGAACTTCGCTCAGCTTGCCGCCGGTGCGCGCATGCAACTGCACCGCGGAGATGAACAGGTTCACTTCCAGCAGCGGAACTCTGCGCGCCAGATTTTCCAGCGCCTGCGGCCATCCCATGCCGAGATTGGCTTCCGCCGACGTCTTGCGCATTTCCGCCGAAACCGGCGGCACGGTCTCCGTGGCGATCATTTCCATCGCCGCCGACAGCGGATAGCCGGCGCGCAGCGCGCGCGCCAGCGAATCCAGCACATCCGGGAAATTTTCGCGGAACTTCTGGAAACGCTTATTGCGCCTGAAGCAGAATGTAGCCGTACGGGGCGTATGCCAACAGCGCCGCGCCCACCATGGCGGCCCACATCGCCACGAACTTCGTCAGCAGCAGCATCGCGAGCGATCGCGCCAGAGAACAGCATGGCTAGGTCACGCGGCCCACCGACCAATTCAGATCGGCCTGCGCGATGCGCGCCTTCAGAATCTCGATGAAATCGAAACGGGCCAGCACGCTGTCCCAGAAGTTCAGCGTGCTCAGCCGGTCCGTGCGGAACAGCGTGCGATTCTTCGTCTCCGCCGTTTCCAGATCGCGACGTGGCGTGCCTCGGCCATCTTCGGCCTGACGTCTTCAGGAATCCCATCCAGGCAACCGTCACCGCGATCGACGCCAGCAGGAAGATGACGACGAAAAAGCGCGAGGATCGAGAGAATCAGCATGGCGTCGCTCAGAGAACCCTGAGCTTGGACTTGCCGTTCGAGCCGCATCACCGCTCCCAGAGCACAGCGATCGCGCGCGCGCTGGTCTCGATCGTCCAGCGGATTGCGCAGCGTCAAGCGCACCCGCGCGCCGGAATCCGCCGCGGCCAGCACGTCGGCCTCAGGCGGCTTGGCGAGCAGCGTCACGACCGGCAGGGATGCGCCCTGCGAACTCTGTTCCGGCTGCGGGATTGACGGACAGGACCTGCAAATCTTCCAGCGCCGTGCGCACGGTCGTCTCTGATTCTTTCCGCTCGCCGACCACCACCTGCACGTCCACCTTTTGCCCGGCGCGCAGCAGCGACAGGACGCCGGTGGAATCCGTCACGTGGACCGAAACCGCGCGCATCCCGCTCGGGCACTCCCGAGCCGCCGTCCGCTTGCGCGATGGCCAGCCGCGAGGCGAGCACCGGCTCGTCCTCGCCGATCGGTCGAAAACCGTGTTGCCGACCACGTCCGATCGGCGTTTCCATAGGCGCCCTTGGGCAATGCTTCGCCCGGCCAGGGGACAGTTTTCAAGTCGGTCGCCTGCAGAACCGTGCCCGGCTTCAGTGCCTTTGCCGCCACCACCAGCATCTTGCCGCTGCCCGTAGTTGCTGCTCAGCCTGTTGACGAACAGACCGTAAAAGATGCCCGTGGAAATGATCGCGACCACGAACGCGATCCCCAGCAGCTTGCACCAAGTTGTTTTTCTTCATGGTCGCGTATTCCTTCGACGCCTGGGCGGATTCCGCTCACAACAGAAATATCGGTAGGTCGTAAGCGATTTCTTCAGGGCGGTCTAGACGCAGGCTCGGCGCGACTAGGTGATCGGCCTTAGAATGGAGCTATGGACACGCTTAGAATCGCCGGACGCGAGTTCCAGTCGCGGCTGTTTGTCGGTACCGGGAAATACCGCAGCTTTCCCGGAAATGGCGCGCTGCCATGAAGCCTCCGGGGCGGAAGTGGTCACGGTCGCGGTCCGGCGCGTGAATCTGACCGACCGCTCCAAAGAATCGCTGCTCGACTACATCGATCGCTCGAAGTTCTTCCTGCTGCCCAATACCGCGGCTTGCTACACCGCCGACGAAGCCATCCGCACCGCGCGCCTGGGGCGCGAAGTCGGGCTGTCGAACTGGGTGAAGCTCGAAGTGATCGGCGACGAGCGGACGCTGTTTCCGGACAACCAGGGCCTGCTCGAAGCCACGCGGGTGCTGGTGAAAGAAGGCTTCGTGGTGCTGCCCTACACCAACGACGATCTGGTGAACGCGCGCCGCCTGATCGACGCCGGCGCCGCCGCGGTGATGCCGCTGGCGCGCGCCCATCGGCAGCGGCCTGGGCATTCAGAACCTGACCAATTTGCGCATCCTGCGCGAAATGATCACCGAAGTTCCGCTGATTGTCGATGCGGGCGTGGGCACGGCGTCGGACGCGGCCATCGCGATGGAACTGGGCTATGACGGAGTGCTGATGAACACCGCCATCGCCGAAGCCGAAGATGCGGTCGGTGATGGCGACGGCGATGAATCTCGCGGTTCAGGCGGGCCGGCTACGCGTATCTGGCGGGACGGATGCCGAAGAAGCTGTACGCGTCGGCGAGCAGTCCGATGGCCGGCGTCGTGCGGTAAACCGGTCTAATTCTTGGCTTCGGGCGGCACGTAGCCCGGGCGGAAAGGACGAGCCTTCGCCGAAGAAGTATTCTTCCATCTGTTTTAGAAGAAATTCCTGGGCTTCCTGGGTGCCCAGATTCAGGCGGTACTCGTTCATGATCATCTTCATGTGCTCGAGCCACAGCTTCCAGGCTTCCTTGGAGACGTTCTCGTAGATGCGCTGGCCGAGCGGATGCGTTATCGAACGGCACTTCGTCCAGGCCCGGCATTTCCCGCTGAAATTTGACGCAGAAAACCTTGTGTCCGCTCTGGTTGGTCTCTTCGACCTTCGGTCCGAGCGTCATCCGCCTCCGCAGCCCATAAGACATAGCTCCTTCGATCTTCAGGATAGCAGTTAGCGTGCTTCGAATGATCAGCTCGACGGATGCTACCGGGGTGGCTTGCGCGCCGCGTTTGGTTTTCACGGCTTCAAGATATTCGGAAAGCTTCAGCGGCAGGCGAGCGCCCTTTTCCATGTGGCGCTGAACCGCCTTCTGGTACCGGCGCAGAGTCTCGCGTTTGGACGACTCGCGCAAGATTGCAGCTTTCGATGTCCAGGAGCAACTCGATCTCCCACGGCCGGAAGGTGTTGCGGTGCATGTTTCCGCGAAGCAATTCCTGGATCAGGCGGTTGAACTGCGCCAATACTGCGTCGCTATCTGGTAAGGAATCGTGCATAGGTCTAGTCGCTATCGTCTGATTCCTTTCGAATGTTAACACATTGGCGCAAAGCGTCTGGAACTGCCGGTCGCCCCTCTGCATCTGTTACACTGAGAAACGGTTCGAATGGGTCAGAGAAGTCACAGCAGTTTAACAATCCAACTGTGCCTGGGCGGCTTCCTGGTACTAGGAGCGGTTGCGTCCCCGGCGGATGTCGCCAGCCAGGAGATGATTGACCGTTACGTCAGCGCCAGGGAGACCCAGCAATCGGTTCTGCGGGGCGCCCAGATGGAAGTCGCTATCGACGCCAAGCTGCCCAGGCTGGCGAAACAGGGCACGCTCGAGCGTTGCGGCGATGTCGAAGTTCGGAAGAATCACCTACAAGGCGTTGGGATTTTCGGGCGACAACATCATCAAGAATGAAGTCATCACGCGCTATCTGGCGGCGGAATGCCGAAGTCGCAGCAACACCGCCATCACGCCGGCCAATTATAAGTTCAAGTACAAAGGCACAAATGGACCGAGACGGGCTCGCCGGTGCACGTATTCCAGATCACGCCGCGCAAGAAAGTGGTCGGCCTGTTCCGCGGCGAGTTGTGGCTGGACGCGGAAACCGCCATGCCGGTACGCGAATCAGGCCGTCTGGTGAAGAACCCGTCGGTCGTTCCTCAAGAAAGTCGAGTTTGTCCGGGAGTACGAGATCCGCGACGGCGTCGCGATTCCCAAAGCATATTCAAAGCACGGCGGACGTGCGCGTTTTCGGCCGCGCCGAACTCGACGTTCGATTTCAGCAACTTCACCAGGCAGGAGATCGCCGACGACGAACAGGCGAACGCCTTCCAACCGGTAAAGGAGATCCTACGCGCTGTGCCGATGAGAACTCTGTTTCTAAATCCGCCTTCATTCGACGGCTTTGACGGCGGCGCGGGGTCGCGCTGGCCCTCCACGCGCGAAATCGAATCCTACTGGTATCCGGTGTGGCTTTGCTACCCGGCGGGCATGCTCGAAGACAGCAAGGTGCTGGACGCCCCGCCGCATGGAGTTTCGATCCAGCAGACTGTCGCGCATGGCCAAGGATTTCGAACTGCTGGTGCTGTTCACCTCCTCGCCGGGATTTCACGTGGACGTGAAGATCGCGGAGATGATGAAGGACTCGAACCCCAAGATGAAGGTCGCCTTCGTCGGACCGCCGGTGACCATCGAGCCGGATAAAGTTCTGAACGCGACCAAGGCGATCGATTTCATCGTGCGCCGCGAGTTCGATTATCAGATCGCCAACTACGCCAAGGGCACGCCGCTCGAGGATCTTCCCGGCGTCAGCTACCGCAAGAACGGCGCGAACATTCACAATCCGGAAGGCGGCTACATCGAGAATCTCGACGAGCTGCCCTGGGTTTCGAAGATCTACAAGCGCGATCTGGACTTCAGCAGGTATAACGTTCCGTTCCTGCTGCACCCGTACATTTCCTTCTACACCACGCGCGGCTGTCCGGCGATGTGCACGTTCTGCCTGTGGCCGCAGACGCATTCGGGCCATCGCTGGCGCCTGCGTTCGAGCGCAGGACATCGCCAACGAGTGCCGCTACACGCTGGAAAATTTCCCGGGCTTGAAGGAAATTTTCTTCGACGACGACACCTTCAACTACCGCAAAGCGCGCACCATCGAGTTGTGCGCGGAGCTGAAGAAGCTCAACTTCACCTGGTCCTGCACTTCGCGCGTCACCACCGATTACGAAACGCTCAAGGCGATGAAGGAAGCCGGATGCCGGCTGCTGATCGTCGGCTACGAATCGGGCGACGAGCAGATTCTGCGCAACATCAAGAAGGGCGCGACCATCGATATGGCCCGGCGGTTCACCGAGAATTGCCACAAGCTCGGCCTGGTGATCCACGGCGATTTCATCGTCGGCCTGCCGGGCGAGACGCGCGACACGCTGCGCAACACCATCGATTTCGCCAAGCGCCTGGATGTCGAAACCATTCAGGTTTCGATCGCCCACGCCTTTCCGGGCACCGAGTTCTACGATTTCGCCAAGAAGAACAACCTGGTGCAGATCAACATGGCCGACGAAGAAGGCCATCAGTTGCCCAACGTCGTCTATCCCGGAATCCTGGAAAAAGACGAGTTGGTCGACTGGGTGGAGCGCTTCTACGGCGAATATTATTTCCGTCCGAAAGCCGCGTGGCGCATCGTGCGCAAGGCGATTTTCGACAATCACGAGCGCAGCCGTCTGTACAAGGAAGCCAAGTCCTTCCTGTCGCTGCGCCACAAGCGCAAGAAATACGTGGCCGAAGCAAAAGGCCAGCCGCGTGCTCGAAGAAGAAGCGCGCGCGGATAGCGTCGTGAATGAACCCTGACGACGCCGGATTCGGTGGAAGACGCAAGTCTTTCGCGGTCATCGTGGTGCTTTCAGCAACGCGCTTGGGAAATTTTGCGCTCGCCTCCGGGAATGCGCGCACCGCACCACCGACTCCGTGCGTCGATTACCTCGCCGCGATTTTCAGCCCCGTGGGTGATGTTCGGGATTGTCGCTTGCTGATCCTGTGGTTGCTCTCGCGCATGGCGCTGCTGAGCTGGGCGGATCTGAGTTATGTTCTGCCGGTCACCTCGCTCGGCTACGTCGCCAACGCGCTGATGGGGCGGTTCTTCCTGAACGAGCAGATCACGCCGGCGCGCTGGGCCGGCACGCTGCTGATTGTCGCGGGAACGGTCCTGGTCGGACTGCGGCAGCCCGCACGCGCAGGAGCGAGCTGTGAAGGCCTGGACTCCTGCTCGCGCGTGATCGTCGGCAGCACCGTGATGGGCGATCTGCTGCAGAGCCTGGAGATGAAGCGGCACGGCGAGATCCACGAATTCCACCCGCGCGGCATCGGCCGCGTGCTGGCGGCGCTGGCCCGCAAGAAATTCCTGATTCTGGCGATCGTGTTCATGGCGGTTTCGTTCTTCGCGTTCATGACGCTGCTCGAATCCGCGGACCTGAGCTTCGCGGTTCCGGCTTCGGCCGCGACGCTGGTGTTTGAGACCATCCTGGCCCGGATCGTTTTGAAAGAACGCGTGGACTCGCGGCGCTGGGTGGGAGCGTGCCTGGTGGCCTGCGGCGTCGCCCTGCTCGCCCAGTGATTCTGCTGCTCGCGATCGCGCTGGCGGCGGGCAGCGTATCAGCTGTTCGCCATTCTCGCGTGTCGTTTGCGCAGAAGGAGACAGTCGATCACGAGTCCGAGCCAGCACCGCCGGTTTCGATTCTGAAGCCGATTCGCGGCGCCGATGCCGGCCTTCGCGACGCCATCGCTTCGCACGTCGCGCTTCAGGGCGATTTCGAACTGCTGTGCGGCGTCGCGCTCGCCTGGACGATCCGGCCGTGGCCGTGCTGCGCGAATTTCCGCAGCGTCCGCATCGTCGAGTGCCCCACGCGCACGCCCAACGGCAAAGTCGGCGTCCTGATGGATCTGGCCGCGGCCGCGGCGAAATCCCCATTCTGATCGTCAACGATGCCGATATTCGCGTCGAGCCGGATTATCTGGCTCGCGTGACCGCGCCGCTCGCCGATCCGAGCGTCGGCCTGGTGACTTGCCTCTATCGCGCCATCGGGCGACACCTTCGCCGCGCGATTCGAAGGACTCGGCGTGTCCACCGACTTCGCGCCGTCCACGCTGGTCGCCCGCTGGTGGGCGTCGACGAGTTCGCGCATGGGTTCGACCCTGGCGTTCCGCCGCGCGGATCTGGAGCACATCGGCGGATTCGCGTGCGTTCGCCGATTATCTTGCCGACGATTATCAGCTCGGCCATCGCCTTCACGGCTTGGGATTGAAATGCGTGCTGTCCGATGTGATCGTCGAGACGCATCTGGGCGGAGGTTGGCGCGATGTATGGCGTCACCAGATCCGCTGGGCGCGGACCATTCGCGTTTCGAAATTCGCCGGCTATCTGGGCCTGCCGGTGACGTTCGCGACGTTTTGGGCGGTGGTCGCGGCAGCGTTCGGTGCATGGCAGATCGCAGCGGGCCTGCTTGCGATCCGCATGACGATGGCGATCGTTTCCGGATGGCTGATCATGCGCAGCCGCGACGTGTTACGCCTGTGCTGGGCCATCCCGTTGCGCGATCTGTTCGGCGTCGCGGTCTGGTGCGTCGGGCTGTTTGGAAATTCGGTGATCTGGCGCGGCCAGCGGCTCCTGCTCGATCACGAAGGTCGAATCAGGCGCTGACCGTCTTTGCGTTTTCCACGCGCGTAATGTCGATGCCGCCGCGGAAGAACGCGCCGTCCTCGATCACGATTCCCGCCGTCTTCACGTCGCCAACCAGATTGGCGCCTTTTCGCAGCACGATGCGCTGTGTCGCTTCCACGTTTCCGTTTACCGTGCCGCCGATCACCACTTCACCGGCTTTGATGTTCGCGTCGGCCTTGCCGGTCGCACCCACGGTCAGGCGGGTGACCGCTTCCAGCTTTCCTTCCACCTGTCCATTCACAATCAGTTCTTCTTTGCTATAAATATCGCCCTTGATCCTCATCGTCGAGCCGATCAGCGCCCCGCCACCGGTCGATTGCAGCTCCGGTACGGAAGCGCGCGAAACCGGATTAGCAGCCGGCTGCGCGGATGAGGCGGACGAGTTTTGGTCTTTATTCCACATGATCCATTATCGCGTGCACGCACTGTGCCACCGTGTGTTACTGATTCTGCGGAGTTTGCGCGAAGAGCTGTCCCGCCGTTTCTGCATTTTTACCGATGAAGAGAAGAACTTCCGCCTCCGATGCTTAAACGCTTCGCGATGTCCCTCCGTCCTTCTACTGTTGATGGAAACGCTTTTTCAGGACCTCCGTTACGGCATTCGAGCGCTCTCGAAGAACCGCACTTTTTCCACAGCCGCGATCCTGACGCTGGCGCTGGGCATCGGCGCGACCACATCGGTATTCAGCGTCGTGGACGCGGTGCTCTTGCGCCCGCTGCCGTATCGCAATCCCGGGCGCCTGGTCGCTCTCCGGCCGGTCGAACGCAACGATCCGTCGCCCGGCACGTCGATCGCAGAATTCGAACAATGGCGAGGCGCCAAGTCCTTTCAAGACCTGGCCATTCTCTACCGCAACTTCGGCGTTTCGCGCGTCACGCTGACTGGTGCTGCGGAGCCTGAATCGGTGCAGGCCGGCTTTACGTCCGCGAATCTTTTCCCGCTCCTGGGAGTCGCGCCCGCGCTCGGCCGCACGTTCACGCCCGAGGAAGAACGGCGCGGCGAAGCCGTCGCAATCCTGAGCGACGCTTTGTTCGAGCGACGTTTCGCCCGCTCCCCGCTCGCACTCGGAAACTCCATCGAGATCGAGGGCCGGGCCTTTCGCATCATCGGCGTGATGCCTGCCAGTTTCGATTTTCCCGCCAAAAACGTGGCCCTGTGGGCGCCGCTGACGACCAACGCGTACTGGTCGAACCGCGCCGAGGATCCTTTCAAGTTTCGATGGGAGGTATTCGCACGCCTTCGCGATGGGGTTTCGCTGCGCGCCGCGCAAAGTGAAATGGACGCCCTGTATTCGCATCTCACTTCGCAGGACGCGCGCTTCGCGGGCGGTCCATTTCGGTCGCGCCGCTGCGTGTCGAGCTTCGCGGCAACACGCGAACCTCCTTACTGATGCTCCTGGGCGCGGTGTTGTTCGTTCTGTTGATCGCCTGTACCAACGTCGCTGGATTGATGCTGGCGCGAGGCGCGGGCCGCTCTCAGGAAATGGCGATACGCGCCGCGCTCGGCGCAGGGCGGATGAGATTGATCGCGCCAGCTTCTCACCGAATGCCTTGTGCTCGCGCTCGCGGCTGGAGCAGCCGGCCTTGCGCTCGCATGGGCAGGGATTCGGATGATCGTCGCGTTCGGCCCGCATGATGTTCCTAACATGGAAACAGCTCATCTGGATGCATCTGCACTCGCATTCGCACTGGCGATCACGGTCTTGTCCGCGATTCTGTTCGGCCTCGCGCCCAGTCTGGGAACCTCGCGCCTAGCCGTCGGCCGAGCTTATCGCGCCAGGACCACTCGCCAGGTTCGCGGTCCGCTGGTGATCGTGGAAGTCGCATTCGCAGTGATGTTGCTGGCCGGAGCCGGTCTGCTGGTACGCAGCTTCCTGCGCGTCCGCGCAGTCGACCCGGGATTTCAGCCCTCGCACGCCCTCACCCTGACCGTCTCCTTTCCGCGATCGTTCCATGACGCCGGCTTCTACCAGCGAGCCCTGGAGCGCCTCACTTCGTTACCCGGAATCGACGCAGCAGGAGCCGCAGGCTCCGTCCTGATGGATCCGAGCGCGACCCGCAACAACGGATTCCGCGTCATCGAAGGCCGGGTGAGCGAACCCTCCGATCAATGGACTTACCTCCAATGGACCACCATCGACGGCGATTTCTTTCCCGCCATGGGCACTCCGCTGCTGGCCGGGCGATTTTTCACCGCGCAGGATGGACCCGGCACGCCTCCCGTAGCCATCGTTAATGAAACCGTGGCCCGCCGCTATTGGCCGGGAGAGAATCCGGTCGGGAAGCGCTTCAAGGGCCAGGACGAACGCGGGCACAACGACGAATGGGTCACCGTAGTTGGCCTGGTGCGGGACATGCGGCGGCAGGAACTGGAAAAGCGCCCCATTGCCGAGGTATTCGAAGCCCGGCCGCAATCTTTACAAAGCGCGAATACACTAGTGGTCCGCACGCGCAGCGATCCCGCGAAAATGGCGGCCATCGCGCGCGCCGCCCTGCGCAGCGTGAATCCATCCGTGGTCATTACATTGGTGCGAACCCTAGAAGATCAGGTGGACGATCTTCTGGCCGGCCGCCGTCTGGAGACGTGGCTCCTGGGTCTCTTCTCCGCTGCCGCGCTGCTGCTCGCCGCTATCGGATTGTACGGCTTGCTGCATTACGCCGTCGCGCAGCGGACGCATGAGATCGGCGTGAGAATCGCCTTGGGCGCTGCGTCGCGCGATATTCGCAATCTGGTGCTGCGCGAAGGCCTGACACTCGCGCTCACGGGAGCCGTGGCTGGTCTGGCGGGAGCTTATTGGCTCGCCCGCGCGATCGGGAGCTTGCTGTATGGAGTCAGCGCGGCCGACCCGGCGTCATTCCTGGGTGCAGTCGCTGCGCTGGTGCTGGTGGCTCTGATCGCAGTCGCGATTCCCGCGCGTCGAGCCGCCAGAGTAGATCCAGTCGCGGCTCTGCGCAACGAATGATCACGAAGCTGCGTGAACCGCTCCGTGGCCGTCGCGGCTCGGCTAGCGGCCCCCTATTCCCTCAGCTCCTGGCCGAGCCGCGCGCGCACGAGGCTGTGTGAAACCGCTATATTAACCGCTCCCTTTGGTCACGGCTCGCATAAGTTGCTGATCTGTGGAGGTGCCGACCCTCGACTGAAAGGAGGGGTTAATCCTCGTTGTCACACTCGCTTTTAGCGGACTTTCTCGTCCCGTTCGACTTTCCCGTCGCGAATGTGAATGATCCGGCGCGCGTGCACCGCGATGTCGTGCTCATGCGTCACCAGCACGATGGTGTTGCCCTGGGTGTGCAATCTTTCGAACAACGCCATGATTTCGTTGCCCGTCGCCGTATCGAGAGCACCCGTCGGTTCATCGGCGAGCAGAATCGATGGGTCGTTCACCAACGCCCGAGCGATTGCGACGCGCTGGCGCTGGCCGCCTGAAAGCTCGCTTGGCTTGTGGAGCATGCGCTGCTCCAGATCGACGGCGCGCAGTGCGGCTTTGGCTTTCTCTGTGCGCGCAGCGTGCGAAAGGCCGGCATAAATCAGCGGCAGCTCGACGTTGTGCAGCGCCGTCGCGCGCGCCAGCAAATTGAAAGTCTGAAAAACAAATCCGATCTCTTTGTTCCGGATCCGCGCCAGCTCATCGTCGTCCATGTCGCTGACCAGATTCCCCGCCAGGTAATATTGGCCCGATGTGGGAGTGTCCAGGCACCCGATCAGGTTCATCAGCGTCGATTTTCCCGACCCCGACGGCCCCATGATCGCGACATATTCGCCTTTCCGGATCTCGATGTCGATTCCGGAAACCGCATGGATCTCCTGATCGCCCATGACATAGGTCTTAAACAGATCCCAGGTGCGGATGATGACGCCATCGCGCTTAAGCTGCGCGCCGCGCTCGGTCTTGTCGAGAACTGCCGCCTGTGCCATTTTGCTCTATTGTAACGGACGCCCGCGGGAAGCCTTCCGTTTAGCCTCTCGTGTCGGCGATGACCGGCGCGCGATTGTCCACTTTGACAGGCGCGTCATTGCGGATGGTGCGGATCACTTTATAGCTGCCCGTGATAACGTGGTCGCTTTCCTGAAGGCCGCCCAGCACTTCGATATCGGTGGCGCCCATGATACCGGTGTCCACTTTGCGAAACTCGGCGTGGCCGTTGTTCACCACGAACACCCCTTGAAGCTCTTCGTCTTTCGACCGGTCTACCGGCGATTCGGTCGACGCGAGCACGCCGTCTTTGGGCGCTTCCAGATCGCCCTTCTTGCGCACCGTCAGCGCCTGAATCGGAATCGACAAAACGTTCTTGCGAATTGCTGTGACGATCTTGGCCGAGCAAGACAGCCCCGGCCGGATCTCCTCCGGCGGCGAATCGAGAGCGATCACCACTTTGAAATCCTTAGCTTCCTGGCTCGAATTGGCGCTTTGCGACGCCGCAAGTCCGGAAGATCGAAGGATGGCCGTATTCCCAATGTCGATCACTTTTCCGGTGAACGCGCGGTTTGGCATCGCGTCGATGCTGATATTCGCAATCTGGCCGATGTGCACGTTGACGATGTCGGTCTCATCCACTTTGACTTCGGCCGTGATGAGCGACATGTCGGCGATGGTCATTAAGGTCGAAGCGGCCGAATTCTGCACGCCCGGAACCACCGTTTCGCCGACGCGCACCGGGAGATCGGTCACCACGCCATCGAGCGGAGCCAAAGCATCGTACTTCGCCAGCACGTCTTCGATTCGAGACAACCCGGCTTCGGCCTGCACTACGCGCCTCTGATAGGAGTTGAGTTGCGCTTTGGTCTGCTGATACTGCACCCTCATCTGCGAAAGGCGAGCTTCGTTTTCATGAACGCTGGCGGTTGCGGACTCGTAGTCGGCTTTTTTCTGATCGTAATCCTGCTTTGCGATCAGATTGTAATGAAACATCTTTTCCGCGTTATCGAGCAGCATCTTGGCTCGCGCCTGCTCGGTCCGGAACCGTTGAAGGGTCGCTTCCGCGGTCTTGATGCTCTCATCCGCGGCCCTCATGCCTTCCTCGGCGGCCGCGGAATCCGCCTGGGTGGACGCCACTGCAGCCTTTTGCGCCTGCACGTCGGCCTGCGCCTGTACATGTTCGATGCGCGCGACCACCTGATTCTTGCGAACCCGGTCGCCCTCTTTCACCAGAAGTTCCACGATCCGGCCCTGGGCATTCGCTCCGATGTTGATATAATTGCGGGGTTTAACTTCACCGGAAGCGGTCACCATGGCGGTCAGGTCCTGACGGTACACAGAGCCGGTTTGCACCGTGACGAGGTTGCGCTGGCTCCAGCGCATGGATCCAGCGACACCCCCAGCGATCAGCAGGGGCACAACTATGAGCAGCGTTATCTTCCACTTACGTTTCACTGAGGTGGGGTCTCCGTGTATATATGACGACGTTTTGCCGGCGAAAGTTCCGCTAACGGGTCTCTTATCGATTATAAGACGGACGAAGAGACTGTTTCTTACAGGTTTGTCAAGGAAGTTACGGCCAATCTTGCGCTCCTCGTGGAGATATGCGCGAGATCTCAATGGCGTGCTGCGTAATCTGATAAACAGCGATGTACGGTCAACGACGGAAATACAAGCTCCCGCCGCCCGGGCATGCGGCTGCCTTGAGCCGCCCCAGTGAGGGAGAGTCCTTCAACCGGAAGCAGCCGCTGTAGATTGTCTCGGCGACGCGCCTCGCCGCTTCCGGGTTGTCGCGTTCGATCCGTTCGCAAATCCGCTCTAAATCCTCCGCAGCCGGGATCGACCAACGGACCTCCATCAGGATCGCAAAAAGCGCTGAAGACGCTCACCAACTTGGTGGTGGGTCAAGTACTCGCCGCGCTGCAAAGCATCCTCGCCACGTTTCACAGCCTCGATGATCCGAGCTTCCTCGTCGAAATGGCGCGCCAGAACTTCCTGTACAAGCTCGTCTGGCCTCCGTCCTTGCTGGGCTGCGGACTGAGCCAACTTCTCTTCAAGCTCCGGAGTGAAATGTACTTCCATGCGGGGTGCGCTCCTGCATCTAGAATACTTCAACGAGCTGGGCCCCGACCCGCGGATCGCATGGCTTTGGCGAATCGCGCTTGAGAACTCATTGCTACTATTGTCTCGAATCGAATGAAACTGAACAGTTACACCATCACTCAAGGACGGGACCGCGCCCCCGCGCGCTCTATGTTGAAGGCTATCGGGTTCTCCGATGACGACCTGAAAAAGCCCATCATCGGCATCGCCAACACGTGGATCGAGACCATGCCGTGCAACTTCAATCTGCGCGAGCTCGCTGGCCACGTGAAGGCCGGAGTCCGTGCCGCAGGCGGGACTCCCATGGAATTCAACACCATCGCGATCAGCGACGGCATCACCATGGGAACCGAGGGCATGAAAGCGTCGCTGGTCAGCCGCGATCTGATTGCCGATTCCATCGAACTGGTCGCGCGCGGGCACATGTTTGACGGGATCGTAGCGCTGGTCGCGTGCGACAAAACTATCCCCGCCGCGGCCATGGCGCTGCTGCGGCTGAACACGCCCGGAGTCGTGCTGTATGGCGGATCCATCATGCCGGGGCATTATCATGGCCGCGATCTGACCATTCAGGACGTGTTTGAAGCCGTCGGCGCGAACGCGGCGGGGCGCATGACGGATGAGGAGCTGCTCGCCATCGAAAATGCGGCCTGCCCTGGCGCCGGAGCTTGCGGAGGCCAGTTCACGGCCAACACCATGGCGACGGTCATGGAGATGATCGGCCTCGCGCCGATGAATACGGCTGCGGTGCCGCAGGTGGACCCCCGCAAACAACAGGTCGCGTTTCGATGCGGGCAAATTGCTGTGGACGCGGTGCGGGCCGATCGGCGGCCTCGCCAGATCGCGACGCGGAAGGCCTTTGAAAACGCGATCGCGTCGGTAGCGGCTTCGGGCGGATCGACGAACGCGGTTTTACATCTGCTGGCGATGGCTCGGGACGCCGGAGTCGAGTTGTCGATCGACGATTTTCAGACCATCAGCAGCCGCACGCCGCTAATCGTCGATCTGAAGCCGGCGGGGCGCTTCGTGGCAGTGGACGTCGACCGCGCAGGAGGCATGGCGGTGATCGCGAAACGGCTGGTGGACGGCGCGTTTGTCGACGGATCGGCGCTGACGGTGACCGGCCGCACCTTCGCGGAAGAAGCGGCGGATGCGAAGGAGACGGCCGGGCAGGAGGTGATTCGACCGCTATCGAATCCGATCAAAGCGTCGGGAGGATTGGTGATCTTGAAGGGAAATCTGGCTCCCGAAGGGTGTGTCATCAAGGTGATCGGGCTCGGCCGCAAAGGCCAGCGCGGACCTGCCCGCGTCTTCGATTGTGAAGAAGACGCCATGCGCGCGGTTACCAGCGGCAACATCCACGCTGGCGATATCGTCGTGATTCGCTACGAAGGTCCTCGGGGAGGGCCGGGAATGCGGGAAATGCTGGGCGTCACGGGTGCGATTGTCGGTGCGGGATTGTCGGAGAGCGTCGCGTTGATTACGGACGGCCGCTTCAGCGGGGCGACGCGCGGATTCATGATCGGACACGTGGCTCCGGAGGCGGCGCGGGGCGGTGCCATTGCCGCTGTAAAAGAAGGCGACATGATTTCGATCGATATCGAACAGCGTACAGTTGAACTGGAGCTTTCGGCGGAAGATCTGATCGCGAGATTGTATTCCTGGAAGAATCCGGAGCCTAAATATACGTCAGGTGTTTTTCAGAAATACGTCAAACTGGTCGGATCGGCCGCGCAGGGGGCCGTGACTGGGTAATCGTGAAATACGCGATGAGCGTGCTCGTAGGGATGGCGGCGGTCGTTGTGGCCGTCGCGGCATTCACGCTTGCCGGGTGGATACATTTCGGCGGCTTAAACGCGTGGCTTGGGTTCGATGCCCGATATATCATGGGGGCGTTTCCTAAAACCACGCTGGCCGTCATGGCGCTCATTTTCGCGTTCGCGTTCCGATGGAGTTTTCGCCGATGACGACAATATCCCCATTTCTTTCCGTTCGAAGAGGTGTGCAGGCGGTCGAGTTCTACAAGGCCGCCTTCGGAGCGACCGAATTGTTCAAGATCGACAACGAAAAAGGTGTGGTCGCGCGGTTATCGGTGAATGGAGCCGAATTCTGGGTCGCCGACGAGTCACCCGAACATCAAAACTTCAGCCCGGAGACTCTCAGCGGTGGAACCGTCCGGATGGTCCTGACGGTGGACGATCCTGATGCTGTCTTCCGCCGAGCAATCGCCGCGGGTGCTAAGGAGATCTCACCCATCACCGAAGAGTACGGGTGGCGGATCGGCCGCGTCGCCGATCCTTACGGGCACCACTGGGAAATCGGGAAAGAGCTTCTTTAGGAGGCTTTAAGGGTCGACGCTGCGGGAACCGTGACGTGCGGATCGAGCATCTTCTTCACGTCGGCTTTCGGCCTCGACCCGACGCTCTGATCCACCACTTTGCCGCCCTTGAACAGCAGCAGTGTGGGAATGCCGCGGACCTGATAACGCATGCCCGTGGCCGGGTTATCGTCGGTATTCAGCTTACCGATCTTGATCTTACCGGCGTACTCGGTCGCCAGCGCGTCGATGGTCGGTGACATCGCCTTGCAGGGGCCGCACCAGGGAGCCCAGAAGTCCACCAGGACGGGTATGTCCGATTTCAGGACGTCCTGATCGAAGGTGCTATCGGAAAAGTTCAGTGTGTTGTCGCCAGCCATATTGTTTGGTTTTATACTCCGCTACTTATGATGCTCGATATGGCCCTTTGGATGCAAGTCGCCTGGCTTTTGGCGTCGTCGCTGACTCCCGGGCTTAAGACCGGTTTGGTTTCGGCATTGGCCGCATGCTATGCATGGCGGCTCGTTGGAGCGATAGATGAGCCGCCATGCGAAGCATGCGGTCGGCGTTACTTGAAACCTCGGAGATTGACCCGCCGTACCGACGGTTGGTTTCGGCGGCGTTGCTTAAGGTCTCGGAGATTGACTCGCCGTACCGACGGCGGTTTCGGCGTTGCTTGAAACCTCGGAGATTGACCCGCCGTACCGACGGCGGTTTCGGCATTGGCCGCATGCTACGCATGGCGGCTCGTTGGGAGCATGCACCCAGCGCTGCTTTGGACCTCGGATGTTGAGGCGTCGCATCGACGGCGGTTTCGGCATTGGCCGCATGCTATGCATGGCGGCTCGTTGGATTCGCACACATGCTACAGGGACCGGTAGAGTTCCTGATACTGGGCGGCCGAGGTGTCCCAGGAGAAGTCCTTCGCCATCCCGCGGAGCATGCGGATCCGCCAGGCTTCCTGATCCTGGAACGAGGTCAGAGCCTCGCGAATGGTAGCCAATAGCGCAAACGGGGAATACCCGTGGAAGCGGAAGCCAGTTTCCTCGTCGACCGTGTCCTGAAGGCCCCCGGTGGCGCGGACGACAGGGACGGTTCCATAGCGCAAGCTGTACATCTGGCTGAGGCCGCTCGGTTCGTAGCGGCTGGGCATCAGGAACATGTCGGCACCGCCCTCAATCAGATGAGCGAGAGAGTTATCATAGCCGATTCGCACCCCAAAACGATCCGGGCGGACGTACCCGAAATAGCGAAACATGTCCTCGACGCCGGTATCGCCGGAACCGAGCACCGCAAAAGCGACATTTTCAGCCGCCAGTTGCGAAGCGATCTCGCCCAGCAGATCCAGACCTTTCTGATGCGCGAAACGCGAGACGATACCGATCAGCGGACGATCGGGAAGGCGAAGCCGGTCGAGAAGCGCCTGTTTGCAGGCGCGCTTGCCCGAAAGATCGTCGGCGGAATATTGGGCGGGGAGGAACCGATCCACGCGCGGGTCCCATTCGGAATAGTCGACGCCGTTCAGGATGCCGGTGAGTTTATAGGAGCGCGAACGGAGCAGGCCGTCGAATCCGAAACCGAACTCCGGGGTTTGGATTTCGCGGGCGTAGTTGGGACTGACCGTGGTGACGGCGTCCGCCCAGACGATGCCGGCTTTGAGAAGACTCACACGGCCGTAGAATTCGAGGCCTTCCGGGTGAAATGCGGTCGAATCCAGGCCGAGATCGGACAGAACGGAGGCCGGAAAATCTCCCTGATAGCCGAGATTGTGAATAGTCAGCACCGATTTCGTGCCGTAGAACGTCGGATCGCCCGCGAGCGTGCGCAAATACAGCGGAAGCAGGCCGGCCGGCCAGTCGTGGGCATGGAAAATGTCGGCTCGGAAAATGTGCCGGGAAATTTCGAGCGCGGCACGATTCAAAAAGCCGAAGCGGATGTGGTTGTCGGCGTAATCCGAGCCAGATTCGTTGTAGATGCCGGCGCGATCCAAGAGCGGCGGGCAATCGACAAAGAGATAGCGGACGCCATGATAGAGGACCTGGTCTACGGCGGCGGCGAAACGGCGCGGCCCCATGTAAACCGGCAGTTCGTACCAGATTCGGTCGGTAGCGGGAAGGTTCGCGGTTCGATACCGCGGCAGGACCACGGCAACCTCCTCGCCACGGCGGGCCAGAGCGGCGGGCAGCGCGCCGAGCACGTCGCCGAGGCCGCCGGTCTTGGCGAAAGGTGACGCTTCCGCCGTCACCATGAGGATGCGAGACATGTCAGGTGTGGCGGGCGATCAGGTGCTTCTGGACTTTTCCCAGTGCGTTGCGCGGCAATTTTTCAATGGTCTCAAAGCGGCGCGGAATCTTGAATGAAGCGAGCTTTTCGCGGCAGCGGGCCTCGAGTGAGCCGGTATCTAATTCGGTCCGAACCACTACGTAGGCGACCGGCACTTCGCCGCGCACTCGATCGGGCTCGCCCACCACGGCGGCTTCAGCGATTTCGGGCTGCTCCATTAGAAATTCTTCGATCTCCCGTGGGTAGATATTGTAGCCTCCGGAGATGATCAGGTCGCTGCGCCGCCCGGTGAGCGTGTAATAGCCGTCTTCCGATCGGCTGGCGATGTCGCCGGTTTTAAACCATCCATCGGCGAAAGCGGCGCGCGTGGCTTCAGGATTTTTCCAATATCCGGCAAAAACGTTGGGACCTTTGATCCACACCTCGCCCGTATCGTCGAGACGCGCGGAGATGCCGGGCAGCGGGAAACCGACCGTTCCTGCGCGGCGTTCCCCGACGTAAGGGTTGGATAAATTCATCAGGGTCTCAGACATACCGTATCGCTCGAGGATGGTGTGGCCGAACAGCGCGCGAAATTCTTCCAGGATCTGGGACGGCAAGGGAGCCGATCCGGAGACGAACAGGCGCATGCGTTGGCCGATTTCAAGCGCGGTATCGGGAGGCGCTTCGAGCAGGCGAACGTACATCGCGGGAACGCCGAAAAAAAGGGAGGGGCGGAAGTCGAGGAAATGATCGAGGATGTTCTGATGATCGAAACGTTCGAGGAGCCGCATGCGGCAGCCGGACGCGAGCCAGCTATGCAGGCCGTTGCCGAGGGCGTGGACGTGAAACAGGGGCAGAGTCAGCAGGAAGCGGTCCTGCGCGGCGATTTCCCAGCAGGCGAGGAGATTCACGGCGTTTGCCAGGAAATTATTGTGCGTGAGAATGGCGCCTTTCGAGGTTCCGGTGGTCCCGGAAGTATAGACCAGCGCGGCGGGCGTGTCGCCGTCGAGGATGGGGAAGTTCGTGGCTTCGGTGGGTTCAGCGCAGAGATCGGGAAGCTCGCGTTCGGTGACGAAAAGCTTGGGTTCAGCGTCGCCGAGGATGTGCGAAATTTCACGTTCGCGGTACAGAATGTTCACGGGCACGAAAATCACGCCGAGCTTCACGCAGGCGAGGAACAGATCGATCATCTCGATTCGATTGGAGAGATAGACGCAGAGACGGTCCCCGGCCGTCAGACCCCGGCTGGCAAGGGCGTGGGCCATGCGGTTGCTGCGGGCGTCGATTTCGCCGAACGTATATTCGCTGCCGGCCCACTCAAGGCCGACGTCGCTGCGCCGCGCGGTCAGAGAATGATCGAAAAGCTGACGAAGGTTCATTCCGCCTGCCCGACCAGAATGATCGAGACGGTAACGTTGCCGAGGTTGGTGGTCAGCACCCAATCGTTTTCGCCTTGTTTGGCGAAGCCGGGCTTGTCATCTTTGTCGGCCTTCCAGAAGCTGAAGACGGCTGGATGCGAGGTGCCGGAGGCTTTTCGCGAAAGATTCATGAGGGCGTCGAAATCCGAAATGGCGGCGGTGGATTTATCTTCGGCGGCGGGGACCAGCACCATGAAGTCGCGCTGCGGCGCGGCTCCCTGATGGTTGCCATTCGCGGGATAGTTGCCGTAGCGGAGAGTATAAACGCCCGCGGCGATGCTCTGGCCACGGCGGTCGCTACCCTTGGCGGGGAATCGCAAGACTCCGAGCAACGCGCCAGCGGGGATATTCGGGAGGGTCACGCTGGGCTCGGAGGATAGAGGACCTGAGGGCGCTGCGGAAACCAGCCAGATATCGACATAGGGCGATCCGCTGGCTGCGGCGATCCTGGTCCCGGATCTGTTGAGCGCGGCGAGCACGGCGGGCGCGACGTCAGCGGGAGGATCGCCGGCCGGCTGCGCTTTATACTGCGCCTGAACCGCGACGGCGGCGAGGATTAGCGTGCAAGTGACGCGTTTCATCATTTTTATTCTAACGAGGCGGAATGGCTCCCTTTGATGGCGAGGATGGCGTCGAGCGCGGTTCCGGTGACCCGGCCTTGGACGCCGGTGAAGCCGGCTTCTTCGAGAAGGGCAGCGTATTCGCTGAGAGTGCGCTCGCGGCCTTCGGTGCATACCAGCATGTTGAGGGATTGCATGTGCGTCGACGCGGGTCCGCGGCGGTCTTCCTGCAGGATCCGCTCGGCGATGAGCAGCGCGCCGCCGGGATCGAGCGCGCTGTGGATGCGCGCCAGCAGACGGCGGATTTTTTCTTCGGCCCAATCGTGAAGAATGCGGCCGACCGCGTACAGATCGGAGGGAGGCAGCGGGTCGACGAAGAAGTCTCCGGCGACGAGGTCGACCTGCGCGCCAACGCGCGGCCTGGCGAACTCGATGACTTCGGGCAGATCGAACAGCGTGCAAGTGAGCTGCGGATATCGGTGTCGCGCCGCGAGGGCCAGGTGTCCGGTGGCGCCGCCGAGATCGACGAAATGCCGGAAGCGCGAGAGGTCGAACGCCGAAACGACGGCGGGTGAGGTCAAAGTGCCGAGACCGTGCATGCCGGTCAAGAACTCCTCCTTCGATTCCCGAGTCTTAAAGAAATGCGAGAATAGGGCGCCTTCATCGCCGAAAGTTTGTTTCCAACGCGGTGTACCCTCGGCGACTGCATCTTCGAGATGCGCCCACATCTGATATAGCACCGTGTTCGAGTAGCGAATGTAGCCGGCGAGGCTTCGCGGACTGGAGCGGCGCAGATATTCGTCGGCGATTGGGGTGTTGACGAACTCGCGGCCGCGTTTTTCGAGCAGGCCGAGAGAAACGCATGCCTCGAGGAGACGATCGATTGCGACTCCCGCGGGACGGGCTCCGTCGAAAATGCCGAGACTGACGGCGGCGAACATCGTTTTAGACCGGCGGAAGGCTTCAATGAGGTCGAGAACCGGAGCGGGGTCTGTCATTTGAAATGATCGTAGCCGCACGGCGGGAGATGACGTCCTTGAAATGTTACCGCGCCGGGCGTCCCTCGAACAATCGCGCCGATGCGGGATGTGGCGGGCGGGGCGGAGCGGCCCGGGGGAAGCGTGAAGAGCAACTCATAGTCTTCACCGCCGTTCAACGCTCGATCGAGCGTGGAACCTCGGGCGACGGGGGCGCGATCGATCACGGCTGCGACTTTCGATGCGAGACACAGTCGGTGTAGATCGAGCGAAAGGCCGTCGCTTAGATCCATGCAGGAGGTCGCGAGGCCGACCAGAGATTGGCCGAGAACGAGCCTTGGTTGGATTCTATGGGTCCAGGATTTGCCAAGCCGGCCCGAGACGAAAAGAGCATCCCCGGGACGAGCTCCGTCGCGGCGTAGAGCTTTGCCGCTCGTGATCGATCCGCAGACCATCACGTCGCAATAGATTTTTTCAGAATGGGCCAGATCGCCGCCGGCAAGCTCGGTTCCGGTCTTGCGCGCGAGACGGAGCAGGCCACGATAGAAGGCGTCGATCCACTTGGTTTTACTACGGGGAACAGCGAGAGAGACCAGGCAGAAACGCGGGAAGCCTCCCATGGCGGCGATGTCGCTGAGGCTGCGGGCTAGCGCTCTTTCGCCGATCGAAGCGGGCGGTTGCGACCTCAGGAAATGCACATCCTCGATCATTTGATCGGTGGTGAACAGGAGATCTTCGCCGGTGCGCGGGCGAAAGATGGCGCAATCGTCGCCGATGCCCATAGACCAGTTTCGTGCGGCCGGAAAGGCGGCGGATGCGCTCTACCAGGGCCAGCTCGTTCATTCGGCGAACACGAGGCCGGCGGGAAGTTCTTCGCCGAATACTTTGCCCATCGCCGCCAGATGATCTTGGGGCTCGGCGTCGAGATCGACGTCTGGAAACGCGCGGCGCACCTGATCGAGGGCGGCGGGCGACAGGTCGCGCGAAGAATCGCCGGTGCGTCGCGCCATGGCAGCGACGGAGTCTTCGGATTTTGCGATTTTGATGACGGCTTCGATCCAGCGCGTAGCGGTCGCGGCGGGAACCACCTGGTTGATGGGACCGTAGAACAACTTGCGCGCGCCCAGACGGGCGAGGCACCACAGGCCGGTTTCGACCAGATCGCCCTTCTTGATGCGCGCGATGAGCTCATCGCCCAATTGGGTCTTAGTCTGAATGGGGAGCAGTTCCAGGCTGGCGGCGGCTCGCCACATTTCGCGCAGCAAGCTTGGATTCACGCGCGGAGGACGTTTGGCGGCGCGAGGAAGCAGCGTAGGAGAGAGACGCTGAAAAATATCAGTCTGCTGATTCCGGTTGAGGCCGCCAGCGATACGGCCCCAGAAAATCCACCACTCGATCTCGTTCTGGACTTGGTTGCCGAACACGAGTCCGCCAGCGTAGACGCGGCGGGCCTGCTCGACGCGGTAATCGTCGCCGGGAAAGCCGAAGCCGGGGCGCAGGCAGAATCCGCAAAGGTTCAGCCAGCGTAGTTCGTGCGCTGCGCTGCGTTTTCGGCCGTCGGCGAGCTCCAGCATGCGATCGGCGAGCTTGCGAATCGCGGCGACGGGCCATGAGTTGCGGCCCAAGCCCAAAGTTTGCTCGAGCCGCGCGGGCAGAGCCGCGGGTTCGAGTGTTGAATCGGCGAACGCTTCGGGGATCAGGGACTCGGCGGCGGCCAACGCTTCTTCACTGACCACCGCTGCGGGTCGCGAAGGGGCTTTCGCGAGCGCCTTGCGCAATTCGAACTGAAGACGCCAGCGATGCTCGGTTTCTTTCGAATCGGCCCAGATTTCGAGCGTACCGACTTCGGTGAGGCGCGCGCCGAGTTTCACCGGGACCAGGCGCTCCCCGGCTTTGCCGAAGCGAAGCACCGCGTTCAACGGTGCGTGGAGATGCAGATCGGCATCGTCCGGGGGGAATTCGACGACATCGCCAGGATGGTCTTCGGTGCGCACGCGAGAGCTGTACAGGCGGAATGAAACCGGCTTATTCGTGACGAGCTGCAAATTGCCGGGGTCGAGCTCGAGGGTTGAACCTTCTTCGGCGCCGCGCGGAACCAGGCACAGAGTGCGGGTCGCTTCGCCCGCGCCCGCCAAGCCGATGAAATACGCACGCGGCAAGCCGCCGCGGACCAGAAGGCCAGCGCCAGTCGAGCGAACGTAGGAATAGTAAGCACCGCCAACGGCGACAGCCAGGTCCAGGTCGCGATTTTCGAAAATCACCGGACGGCGGCCGCACCAGTGCTCCATCACATCGTCGACACGCTGGCGGAGAATTTCGGGGATGAAGAATCCGCCGTTAAAAAGGATCGCATCGGGTTTGACGTCGCCCGCGGAAGCGAGAAAGGCCGCGAGATGACGAGTGATGGCGGGGTCGGCGACGTAAGGCAGGCCGAGTTCGCGGAATAGGCTTTTTTCTTCTTCTTTGGGGCGGTCGGTAAGTTCGCACATCGGAAGAAAGCCGTCGAGCGCGAGCTCCAGAACTTCTTCGCGGAGGATTTCCGTGCGCAGAGTGCCGCCGACCAGTGCCGACCCGCCGCCGAGAACGGTCACTTCGACGCTTTTGAGATTTGGATCTGAGAGCAGTTGTTCTTTGGCAGACGCGCACTGGCGGCGCAGACCGCTCCGCTGGCGAATCGACAGTGATTTTCCCAGCTTGGCTTCGACCAGCCAGGTGAGGGTCAGATCCAGATTGTCGCCGCCGAGCAACAGGTGCTTGCCGACCGCGGTGCGGGTGAAATCGATGCGGTCGTTTTCGCGGGAAACACGAATCAGAGTGAAATCGCTGGTGCCTCCGCCCACGTCGCAGACCAGTACCGTCTGACCATCGAACAGATGCTTTTGCGACCGAGCCAGGTCGTTCGCGATCCAGGAATAGAACGCAGCGGCGGGCTCTTCGAGCAACGTCAAAGTCTCGATGCCGGCTTCGCGCGCGGCCAGAACGGTCAGCTCGCGAGCTTCCTCGTCGAAGCTGGCGGGAACGGTGAGGACGACGTTATGCTCGCTTAGCGGCGAGCCCTGTTGTTCGGCCCACGCATTCGCCAGATGTTTCAGAATTTTGGTCGAGACTTCAACCGGCGAGAGGACTCGGCCGGCTTCCTGCGCGTCCCAGGGAAGAATTTTCGCGGTGCGATCGACTTCGGGATTCGAGAGCCAGCTCTTCGCCGAATGGACGCTTTTGGTCGGCACCAGCGCGCCCTGTTCGCGGGCGTACACGCCGACGTATTCCTGATCCCCCAGGTACAAGAACGACGGCAGCCAGCGGCGCGATTCGATGCGGCCTTGCGCGACGAACTGCGGAATGTCGAGCACGCGAATGGACGGATAGTCGGCCTCCACGGCTTCTTTCGGATCGATGAATGCGAGCGCGGAGTTGGTGGTGCCGAGGTCGATTCCGATATTCATCGGCTACTCGACTTCGAGTTCAGCGGGGGCCAGCACGTTTCCGGGAGGAAGCGACGGAAGGTCGACATGATCGGCGCGCCAGCCCTTGTGGCGCAGCGTTCCTCCCGGAGCTTTGCCGCTGGCGGGCACGTTGCCGATAAACTTGACGCCGGGAACATCGGCCTTGGTGTAGGTTCCTTCCACGCCGTCGATGACCGGCGTGAGCTTCAGATAGCGCGTGAGCGAAGTGCGCGATTGTTCCTGCACATCGCGGACGGCCGCGCCGACTTGCTCATCCGAATACGCGGAAATATCTTCCATCAGGAAATCGATCAGCCTGGCGTCGCGCTGGAGGATCGAAAGAATCTGCACGGCTCCATCGGCGGGACCCGATTGCGGCTTGGGAACGGGCGCGGCTTTGACGGGTCCGGCTTTCGTGTAGCCGAAGGCCTGCGCGATGTCGGGGGCCAGTGTGCCTCCGAACAAGATAGAGAAGAAAGCTCGGAATGCGAAGGAAATTCTGTTCAAGATCTGCCTCGCTTACATTCTAGCTACCGGACGCGCAAGAGTCTCTTTGCGAAAGCCGCGAGAACCGCTCCGCTACGAACCTGTGTTGAAACCCGCGGTACCGACCGCTTCCTTCGGTCGCGGCTCGCTAAGCCGCTGATATCTGAAAGCGCCGACCCGAGCCGCGACCACAGGGAGCGGTGGATGCCGCTATTTCATGCGACTGTGCCGAGAGCGATCGCTTTCGCTTTCTCACACAGACTCAGGCGCGAGGTTCCGTGGTCCGCGATCCGAGCAATACCGTCGATTCACGAAGCTTGGCAAGCTCGCGGCGAGCAATGTTCGCCCAGTGGCTGGCCGGGTCCAGTTTCAGGTATGCGGTCCAGTGGCGCACCGCTTTCATGGCCTGATTCTGGCCCTGATACAACAGAGCGACGTTGTAATGCGCGTCTGCATAATTCGGCGAGATGCGCAGCGCGGCTTCGTAATGCGCGAGCGCCTTCACGCGATCGCCGCGCTCATCGTAGAGATTGGCGAGATCGAAGTGCGCCAGCGCGTACTCCGGATCGACCTCCAGGGCCTTCTCATACTGCTTTTCGGCCTCGGACCATTTTCGGGCATTGAAATAAATGGTCCCCAGATTCACGAGCGCGCCCGCCGATTTCGGATCGAGCTCGATAGCTTTGCGATACGCGTCGATGATTTGGTCTGCGGGCGCGCCGGTTTGTTCCAGATCCAGGCCGCGCTGGAACCAGCGTTCGGCGGTCAGGCGATTGTCGCGCTCCAAGCCGGCGCGATCCTTTACAGGAAATTCCACCAGACGCTTCAGCTCGCCTGCGCCGAAGTTGAGTAGCAATTGGCCGGATTCGGCATCCATCGCGCCGCCGTCGATTTCCACGCGGACCTTTTTCCCGTCCGCGTAGAGCTTCAGGTCGGTGAGCGGATTTTCGATGCCGCGAAGCTTCGTGCGAAGGGCGTGAAGCGCGCGGCGGATCTGCGCGGGAGCCACGCGGTTTTTGCGCAGCTTCACCAGTGTCTGCAAGGCGAGCAACTCGCGGAATCCGTACTGCGCCGAAGGCTGGACCAGCTTCTGCTCTTCCCATCCGGCGAGCTGGCGTTCGGTGATTCCGACCAGACGGCGCGCCTCTTCCCGTGAATATGCTTGTTTGGCGGCGGCACCGCTCATCGGATCAAATTCTAACAAGTCTCGAAAAGCGAAATTGCGGCGATGCCCGCAGCCCCCGCCAATACGCATTCTTCGGCATTCTGGCGGGTGATTCCGCCCAGCGCGAGCACGGGAATCTTGACTACGCGCGCAGCTTCGGCCAGACCGCTGAGGCCGCGTGGAGGAAGGTCAGACGCCTTCGAGAGAGGCGCGAATACGGGACCGAACAAGACGTAATCGGCGCCTTCCGCTTCAGCGGCGCAAACTTCGTCGACGGTGTGACAGGAAACGCCGATCAGAAAACCGGGAGGCGCGATCGATCGCCAGCGGGACGGGGGAATCGATCCGGCGGGAAGATGCAGACCCGCGGCGCCGGCCGCAAGCGCGACGTCCATCCGCGTGTTCACGAGAATTTTCGTTCCGGCGGGATTCGGGAGCGCGAGAACGCGGCGGACCAGGTCGAGGAGATCGCGCGCGAGCAGTTCTTTGTCGCGCACCTGCACCCAATCGACTCCTTCGGCGAGCGAGCGCTCGACTCCTCTCAGATTTCGGTCGGTGATGTGGCAGCGGATCATGGTTTGCTGCGCCTCCGCTCGGCGCGGCGGACTCGCGCTTCGTCCATGCCGAAATAATGGGCGATTTCATGCCACACGGTATCGGCGACGATCTTTTCAAGCTCGGCGCGGGTGCGAGCCATGCGCTCATGCGGGCCTTGATAAATCGTGATCTGGTCCGGCATGCGGAAACCGTCGTTGGTGGTGCGCTCGGTCAGAGGAACGCCGTGGTAGAGGCCGAGGAGGCCGGGACGCGGAGGCTCACGCTCGACGACGATCGAAATATTTTCGAGCCGCTTGCGGAATCGCGCGGGAATGCGCCGCAGGGCGCGTTCCACGACTCGATCAAACTCAGCGGCGAGCACTGTATTGAGGATATTGAAAAAGTGGGACAGACCGCTCTGTCCACTGTAAGGGCTCCTTACACCGAGGCGATGGCAATGAATTACTTGACTCACCAAGGCGCTAGCGCGCGGCCACCCAGGGAATCCCGACGTCGGCGGCGGAGCGGACGCGGTCGATCAGTTGCGCGGCATGATGTTGGATATGGCGGATATTGACGAACTGGTGCTCCAGCTTGGACATGCGATACCAACTGAAGCCACTTTCGGTGCCGTCGAGATCCAACGCGTCCACGGCGTCATCGACCATCCGATCGCAGAACTCCCAGTACTCGAGCACCTGCGCTTGCGTGTACGGCTCACCCGCGATGCCGTCGCCCTCGCCGCGATGCTGTTCCCACAGCCTAAACGCAGCTTCGTCGTGCTGTAGATACAGGTGTGCAAAGAACAGCGCGTGATACGACACCTGCCAGAACGCACTCTTGTGGTTGGTGCTCAACCACTCCTCGGGCGGGCAGCGCTCGATGGCTTCGCGGAGCATCGCCAGCGACGCGTGATACTGGCTTTTCAGCGCGGCTCGAAGCATCGGATGCGTGTGGTTCACCGGCTCGATTGTACATCGAGGGAGACTTCGCGGGCACCTGTCCAGCTACGGTCACGAATCGCGATCGTCGGATCGACTCTCGCGGGCCATTTCCATAGGTGAGCTAAGTATGTTGTTGCCGGTCTGTCCGATTTTCAATGTCGTTTATTGAGTGACTTTCGTCGCGCGCCCGTCGGACTCGCCGCGTAGCCAGACGTAAAGAGGAGCCTTCGGGCTCGGAGACGGCCACGGCATCGAGATTCTCAGCGTCTGTTTCGCGCCTTCGCCGGCTACCGGACGCGGCAACTCCGGCGCGGGCAGCCCGGTTTTCGCGTCCCAGCCGGTCTTTTCGATGGTCTCCAGATCGAACCCTTCCAGCAGACCGTAAAATCCATCGGCGGATTTTTCATCGCTCAATGCGAACGTTTCGATGCGCGGAAGGCGCACGACATTGCCCAGCGCGAACGGATCGGACTTGCCCAGCACGTCGGTTTCGATCGACGCAGTCAGTGTGCAGCCGGATTGCCCCACTGTGCCCGGGTCGAGCGAAAGAAACAATGCGCCATCGCCCGCCGAAACCAGTTGCGCGCCGGGCAGCTTTTCGCCGACATGCAATTTCGTAGGTTGGACGGTACGCCCCGGCTGCGAGCATTGCAGCGTGAGAACCGGCTGCGAATCACCCGAGTCATACTTAATCGCGAAGCTGATCCAGGACCCGGCGGGAATTTCGCCGTCGCGCGGAGCGATTCCCAAGTCGCGCGCCAGCGACGGCTTCGCTTCGATGATCTTTGGACGTGCGCCGACCACTTGCAGCGCGGCTGGAAAACGAAGCGCTCCGGCCATCCCGTCCACTTTCGCGGCAAGAACAATCTGGTCGCCCACCTTCGCGCCGTTTCGCAAACGAACGGTGATATTGCGGCGTGCGCCTTCGTCCGTAGCCGGCGCGAGGACCACTTCAGCGCGATCTGATTCCATGCCTTGGATGCGATCGAGACCGGAACCGATAAGCGCCACGGTCTGGTCGCGCTCGCCTGCGTTCACGTGGACCACACTAAACTTTGGATTTGGCGGCAGCACCCGCAAAGGCACGTCCGTGGTCGCGCCGTCGATCCGCGAAAGAGCCAGCACATAGGAGCCGGGACGCAAACCGTCGGTATCCACTTCGACACGGAGGTTCCCGGCTCGAACCGGAGGCAGATCCACCGGAATCATACGCGCGCTTTGCGGACGATGCAGGCTGGCGTGGTCGACAAACAGAAAATCGCAGCCGGAAAGCTCGATGTCGATGGGACCGGTTCCCGCGATCAACTGATCCTGCGACACCGGTGTCAACTGCGCGCCTTTCAGATCGTCGAACTTGTGCAGGCGAACAGCGCCGATGACTTTGTACGTTTCCCAGTCCCAGGTACCTTGAATCGTGTATTCGCCCGGAGCTCCGTTGAAGCTTCGAAGATCGATGCGCAAGGCACGTTCCTCCATCACCGGCCGGGCCGCGACGTGCATGGGTGGCTGCGATCCGGAGAGCAACGTCCAGTCGAAGACATGATCCAGCAACCGCCAATCAGACGATTTTTCCAGCTTGAGCGGGACGCCCACGCGCATGCCGATGGGCTCGTTCGTGTCTTTGAGCATTGAAGCGGCGGGCGGTGCCGCATTGATCACGCGATACGCCCACATGTATGCGAGCTTGTTGCGGCCCTTGGGTCCGAGCTGCGCGCACAGCGTCATCCCATCTGATTCGGTAGGCATGCCGTAGACGCTGCGAAACTCGGTATCCGGCATCAGCCACTGTTTCACCATCGGCAATGCGCCCGCACCGGGAAAGAGGCCGCCCGCGTTTTCGAAAAACGCGTCCATGCCTTTGCCGGTCAGCGTGGCAGCTCCAGCGCGGCGGCCGGTTCCCAGCGGATCGTAACTCGACACGGCTGGGTTCAGCGCGCGCACCAACGCAAAAATAGCTTGATCCGCCGGAGTCAGCGGTCGCGCCGGACGCGATGCGTCTTCGTCGGCTTGATCCTCCAGCTCGCGCGCCAACTGGAGTCCGGCTTCTAGCTGGCTGGTCTGATCGGCGTAATCGGCGAGCGCGGCGACCATGTTTTCGTCCTTGGTCACCAGATTGGTCAAACGCTTCTCGTCCAGCCCTTGCGGAGCGAAGACAATCAGGGCGATACGCACGGCGAAGGGGACGGTCCATTCGGTGGACGTCGCGGCGAGGCGTGGCTCGAGCACGGTCAACTGCCCGTCGTTCGCCTTGGGAACCAGGACCACGGCCAGCTTGGCGTCCTTGCCGAGATTGGCAGGCAGGTCGAGCGGCTGATAGCTGATCCGGTAGCCGGTAGGAAGATTGTTCACCTGGCGGATGGGAATCCACGAAGGGCCATTGTTGGTGGCGGGTCGCGCGGAAAGGCGGAAGGTGGCGACGGCGACGCTTCCGACGCATCCGCGGGGCGCGGCGGTGACGGCGATCGACGTTAAGAGAAGAAAGCAGAACCTCCGCGGAGACATAATCTATATAGTGTACGCAGGATCGATGTGGTATAAAGGGGAGCCGCAAGCCGATGGCTCTTGAAGAAAAAGCGTTTTACCGCGAATCGCCGACCACCAAGCCGGCCACGCTGAACTGCCCGTTTTGCCGCACGTCGGACACCTACGAGCTGCGCTGGATGGTGCGCAAGAAGGTGGAACAAGTCCCGCGCGGCGCCGACGAGCGCGACCGGGCTCGCTTCGCCAAGTTTCTGAGCTACATGGTCCTGATGGACGATAAGGCGATGTGCAAGAACATGCGATGCCGGAAACGTTTCGACATTTCAGGCATCAAGACGATGGCCTTTATTTAGATCGTGTACGGAACCACGACAAAGGGATGCCGGTCCGGCGGGAAATCTCGCGTATTTCGAGTTGCGAGTTTGAGTCCGTGTATCTGCGCGAGGGCTGCCTGAAAAGCGTCCGGCAGATGCCATCGATACTGCCGGCGCAGTTCGGCTGCGAAGTCGGCGGCTTGCACTCCCATCGGTAACATCGGGAACCGGTCCAGCCATTCGATGACCGCCGACCGCTGCGACATCCTCGGGCCGGAAAGAACCTCGGCTCGGCTAATTAGAGAGATTGCGGGTCTCCGTACCGATCCGAGATAATGCGTGGCCTTGCTGATTCCGTTCAAATGATCGATCAGAATGACGGAGTCAAGAAGTACGCTCATCCCACTCCCGCCGGATTTTCCGCTGGTAGCGTAGACCGTCGCCGCCGCGCCAGGTTCCGCTAGTGGCTTGCAGTAAATCGCGGAAGGATTTCTGCTCCGCCTTCTTTGCATGACGGATGGATTGACGCACGACCTCCGCCATCGACGCGCCGCTTTGTCGCGCCTTGCGCTCCAGCCAACGCCGATCCTGCTCGTCGAGACTTACGAGAAGACGTGTCATATATCACCCTGATGATATCACTATCGGATCAGAACCAACGAGTCATCACGACCTTCTGCTCTGTATAGAACGCCACCGCATCTTTGCCGTGCGCATGCAGATCGCCGAAGAAGGAATTCTTCCATCCGCTGAACGGGAAAAACGCCATGGGCGCGGCGACGCCTATGTTTACTCCCACCATTCCGCACTCGATTCGCGAGGCGTATTCGCGCGCGGACTTGCCGTCACTGGTGAAAATCGACGTCGTGTTGCCGAAGGGCGAGTTGTTCACCAGGTTGATCGCCTCGTCCAGCGTCTTCACTCGAATCACCGAAAGCACGGGGCCGAAAATCTCTTCCTTCGCGATGGTCATTTGCGGAGTTACATGGTCGAAAATCGTGGGACCGACGAAGAAGCCGCTGCCGTTGGGAGCTGCCGCATCGCGGCCATCGCACAGAGGCTTGGCACCCTCGGCGACGCCTTTTTCGATGTAGCCGAGCACTTTCTTGCGATGATCGCCCGTCACCAGCGGGCCCATTTCGACGCCCGGCTGCAAGCCGTCGCCGATGCGCATCGATTTAGTCTTCGACAAAAGCAAATCGAGTAAAGGCTGCGCCACATCGCCGACCGGAACCAGCACACTTCCGGCGAGACATCGCTCTCCCGCGGCGCCAAACGCGGAGCTGATGATGGCTTCGACCGTCTTTTCCAGATCGGCTCCCGGCGTCACCACCAGGTGATTCTTCGCGCCGCCCAGCGCCTGCACGCGTTTGCCGTATTTGGCGGATTGTTCGTAGACATACTTCGCGACCGGCGTCGAGCCGACGAACGAAATCGCGCGCACCAGCGGATGCTGCAACAACGCGTCGACAGCAACTTTATCGCCGTGAATCAGATTGAAGACGCCCTCCGGAATGCCGGCATCGTGCAGCAATTCCGAGGTGCGTGTCGGCGTCATGGGGACTTTTTCCGACGGTTTAAGGATAAATGTGTTGCCGCATGCGATGGCGAACGGGAACATCCACATCGGCACCATGGCGGGAAAATTGAAGGGTGAGATTCCCGCGCAAACGCCCAACGGCTGGCGGATCGAAACCGAATCGATCCCGCGCGCGACATTTTCGAGCGATTCACCCATCATCAGGCTCGGCATCCCGCAGGCGACCTCCACCATCTGGATCGCGCGCCGCACCGACGCCTTCGCGTCGTCGAGCGTCTTTCCGTTTTCAGTGGAGAGAATCCGCGCGACTTCTTCGACATGCTTTTCGAGCAGCAGCTTGTAGCGATAAAAAGTCTGGACGCGGTCCACCACCGGAACTTCGCGCCACTTGAGAAACGCCTCATGCGCGTGACGAGCGACTCGATCCACCTGTTCCGCCGTCGCGTAAGGGACCTGCGCGATCATGTCGCCTGTGGCTGGATTCGTGATCGGATGCAGCGTCGAACCGGCGGCCGGCTCCCACTTGCCATTGACGTAAAATTCCAGCGTTCGCACTTTGGTCTCGCTTGCGATCATGCTTTGCCTCCCATAAGAGCCAGATAAATGCTTCCTGCTACAAAGAATCCCACGAACCAGGCATAGTCGTACAGCCAACGCAGTGGCGGGAAGGCCAGGCCGCACAGGGCAACGGCGATTCCAGCCGCGAGCGCCGCAACCGCGCGCCAGTTCACGCCAGCCGAGTATGCGTAGACCCCTTGGCTGTGATAGAGAGCATCGACATCGAGCTCGCGCTTCCGCAGCACGAAATAGTCGGCGATCATGATCCCCGCGATCGGACCGAGCAAGCCTGAATAGCCCACCAGCCATCCGAAAATGTAGTTGCTGTAATCGCCCAGCAGCTTCCACGGCATCAACAAAACGCCAATCACGCCGGTGATCAGCCCGCCGGTGCGAAACGAGATCCGCCGCGGATTCAGATTCGAAAAGTCATTCGAGGGCGAGACGACGTTCGCCGCGACGTTGGTGTTCAGCGTCGCCACCAGCAGCGCGATCAGAGCGACAAACGCGACCAGCGGCCGGTTGAATTTTCCCAGCAAAACGACCGGATCCCAGATGGCTTCGCCAAAAATCACCGCCGATGCTGAAGTGACGGCGACGCCGATGAAGGAGTACAGAGTCATCGCCGTCGGCAGACCCAGAGCCTGGCCCCACATCTGATCCCGCTGCGAGCGGGCATAGCGTGTAAAATCGGGGATATTTAAGGCCACAGTTGCCCAGAATCCCACCATTCCGGTTAGCGAGGGGACAAAGAAATGCAGGAAATCACTGGTAGATTGGAACTTACTATGCGCGCGCAGCACGGGACCGAAGCCTCCCGCAAGGCCTACGATCCACCACAACAGCAGCAATCCGACCGCAAGCATGAACGGCGCGGCAATGCCTTCCAGGATTTTAATGGTCTCGATTCCGCGCCAAATGACAAACATATTCAGCGCCCAAAACGCGAAAAAGCAGATCCATATTCCGGAAGCACCCGCGGCGGAGGGCCACAGGATGCGAAGCATCGCGAAAATCGCCTGCCCGCCGATCCAGGTCTGGATTCCGAACCATCCGCACGCGACCAGGGCTCGCAGAACCGCGGGAATGTTTGCGCCGCGGACGCCGAAAGATGCTCGCACGAAGACTGGAAACGGGATGCCGTAGCGGGTACCGGCGTGCGCGTTCAGCAGCATGGGAATCAGAACGACGAGATTTCCCAGCAGAATGGTCCCAATCGCCTGCCACCAGCTCATGCCTCCGGCGATCAGCCCGGAGGCGAGCATATAAGTCGGGATGCACACACTCATCGCGACCCACAGCGACGCGTAATTGTAGAGTTTCCAGGTCCGGCGCTCGAGCGGAATGGGGGCGAGATCGGCGTTATAGAGCGACCGGTCTACTGCCATGCCCCTCCGCGCGCGGCGCGTTTCAGGAAGGATCCGCGGCCGGTGCGGCCCAGAAATTTCCCCTGATCGACGATGGTTTCGCCGCGCGACAGCACGGTGCGGGCGTTGCCCTTTACGCGGAAGCCTTCGAACATCGAGTAGTCGACCCGCATGTGGTGCGACTTGGCGCTGATTTCGTAATCCGCGTTCGGATCCCAGATGACGATGTCGGCATCGCTGCCCGGGGCAAGCTCGCCTTTACGCGGATAAAGGCCGAACAGACGCGCCGGCGTGGTGGAAACCAGCTCGACAAATCGATTCAGGGTGAGCCGTCCCGCATTTACGCCGTGATGATAAAGAAGCTGGAGACGATTTTCGACGCCGGGCCCGCCATTGGGGATTTTTGTGAAATCGTCCTTCCCCAGGATTTTTTGATCTTCGAAACAGAACGGGCAATGGTCGGTGGAGACGACTTGTAAATGATCGTGCTTCAGACCATCCCACAATTTTGGTTGATTATGTTTTTCGCGAAGCGGCGGCGTGAATACGTACTTGGCGCCTTCGAATCCGGGCCGGGCGAGATCGTCGATGGACAGGAGCAAATATTGAGGACAGGTTTCAGCAAAGATGGGCACGCCGCGGTCGCGGGCGGCGCGAACTTCGTTCAGCGCTTCTTCAGACGAAAGATGCACGATATACACGGGCGCCCCCGACATTTCCGACATCGCCACTGCACGATGCACAGCTTCCGCCTCCGCCGCGACCGGACGGGTGAGGCCGTGATAAACCGGCGCGGTCTTTCCTTCCGCGATGGCCCGCTTCACGATCACGTCGATGATGCCGCCATTTTCCGCGTGCAGACAGATCAGGGCGCCGTTCTTGGCGGTACGGCCTAGCGCCTGAAAAATGGTGGCATCGTCGACCATCAGCACGCCCGGATACGCCATGAAAAGCTTGAAGCTCGCGACGCCTTCGCGCACCATGTCGTCCATATCTTCGAGGCCGGCTTCGGCTAAGTCGGTCACGATCATATGCAGGCCGTAATCGATGGACGCGCGATTTTCGGCCTTTTTCCACCAGGTATCCAGCGCGTCGCGCATGCGCGTGCCCTTGGGCTGGATCGCGAAGTCGATCAGCGTCGTGGTGCCGCCGAACGCGGCCGCCTTGGTGCCGGTCTCGAAATCGTCGCTCGACGTAGTTCCGCCGAACGGCATGTCGAGATGCGTGTGGACGTCGATGCCGCCGGGCAGCAGCAACATTCCCGTCGCGTCGATCACCGTGTCTGCCGCGCCGGCCGGAATGCCGGGAGCGATTTCTTTAATCGACTCGCCTTCGATGAGAATGTCGGCGGCGCGAGTCGCTTTAGACGTGACTACGGTTCCGTTGCGGATCAATTTTGCCGGCATGTGCGCTGCTCCCAGGATTCGGCCGCCAGGCCGGTGTCGACGCGTTCCATAGTGATGCAATCTTCCACCGGGCACACCAGCCAGCACAGGTTGCATCCGACGCACTCGTCTTCGTCCACGTGCGGAACCCGTCGGCGATTGCCCGCAGGCGCGCCGTCGAGCTTCGGAATCGGCGTGACCGTGATCGACCGTCGCGAGGCTTCGATCAAATCTGCGGGCTTCGAAAAGCCGTCAATATGGATGCATTGATGCGCGCCGTCCCAGCACGCGATGTAACATAAATCGCACCCGATGCATTTTTCGGCATCGATTTTCGCGACGATCTTGTAATTCAAGTTCAGATCCTTCCAATCGCGGACGCGCGGAAGGCTCAAGCCGCGAAAATCTTCGATGGTGGAAAAACCTTTTTCGTCCATCCAGTTCTTCAAGCCATCGATCATGTCCTCGACGATGCGGAATCCGTAATGCATGGGCGCGGTGCAAAGTTGGACGCTCTGCGCGCCCAACAAAATAAACTCCGCCGCGTCGCGCCACGTCGAAATGCCGCCGATGCCTGAAATCGGCAGCCCTGTGTCGCTCGCGATCTGTTGCACCATATGCAGCGCGATGGGCTTCACGGCAGGACCGCAGTAGCCTCCGTGCGCCGAAGCTCCGTCGACGTTGGGACGTGGGATCAGCGTGTCCAGATCGACGCCTGTGATCGAATTGATGGTGTTGATGGCTGACAAACCGTCGGCGCCGCCTTGCTTCGCGGCTCGGGCGATGGGACGAATATCGGTGACGTTGGGCGTCAGCTTGATCAAAACCGGCGTGCGCGCGACCTCTTTTACCCACTCCGTGATCATGGAGCAATATTCGGGAACCTGGCCCACCGCGCTGCCCATGCCGCGTTCGCTCATGCCGTGGGGGCAGCCAAAATTCAATTCGAGTCCGTCGGCGCCGGCGTCTTCGGAGCGCCGCACGATCTCGTGCCAGGCTTCGCGGCGCGATTCCACCATCAGCGACGCGATTACCGCGTGATGCGGGTAGCGCTTCTTCACTTCAGCGATCTCGCGCAGGTTCACGTCGAGCGGACGATCCGTAATCAGCTCGATATTGTTTAGCCCCATCATGCGCTGGCCGTTCCAGTCGACTGAACTGTAGCGCGACGAAACGTTGGTGATCGGCTCGCCCAGCGTTTTCCAGACGGCTCCGCCCCAGCCGGCGTCGAACGCGCGCATCACCTGATCGCCGCAGTTCGCCGGCGGACCGCTGGCCAGCCAGAACGGATTCGGACAGCGGATCTTTCCGGCAAACAGCGTGGTTAAGTCAGCCATTGTGAGATTCCGATCGCGGCTCGCTTCCCGTCGGCAACGGCATCCACCACTTCGCGTCCGCCGTTCACGCAATCGCCGCCCGCGAAGTATTTCGGATTCGCGGTCTGTCCGGTCTCGCGATGGATTTGCACGCGCCCGTCGACGAATTCGACGCCGTGCACGCGAGCAAGAAAATCCACCAGGCGCGATTGGCCGATGGAGGGAATCACCAGGTCGCAGACCAGCTCGAAATGGCGGCCCTCGGCGTTCAGGCACGCGATCGCTTCCACGGCCGCTGTCCCTTGAATTCTCACGGGCCGAACGTGCCAATGAAACCGGATGCCGTCGAGCTTGGCGAGCTCATACTCATACTCGAACGCGGGCATATCGCGCTCGCCGCGCCGGTACAGGATGTGAACTTCTTCTGCGCCCAGGCGGGCGGCAGCAGTCGCGGCGTCGATCGCCGTATTTCCCGCGCCGATTACGGCGACGCGTCTTCCGGTGCGCAAGGAGCCAGTCTTGTAGCCAGCGATAAAACGCAAAGCGTCGATCACGCCGGGCAATTCTTCGCCCGGAATACCCAGCCGATGCACGGGTCCGAGCCCGGTGCCGATGAAGATCGCGTCGAACTCGCGGTCGATTTCGTCCAAATCGTCAGCAATCTCTGTATTCAGCCGGAATTCGACGCCCATAGATCGGATCAGACCGACTTCCTTCAAGCTATCCGCCGGCCTCAGCTTGTACTCCGCAATTCCGTAAGTGTTCAGGCCGCCGGGCAGTTCATTGCGGTCGAAGATGGTTACCGCGAGGCCGCGGCGACGCAATTCCGCGGCGCAGGCGAGCGAAGCCGGGCCCCCGCCAATACAGGCGACGCGCTTGCCGCGATCGACGCCTGCCGCCAGCGACGGGGAATTCGCGTAGAACCGGTCCATCGCGTGACGCTGAAGGCGGCCGATCTCGATCGGCTGGCGATCGTACTGATTCATGACGCAAGCGCCTTCGCACAGCACGTCCACGGGGCAGACTCGGGAACAGCTTAACCCCAGAATGTTCGAATCGAGAATGGTCAGCGCGGAGCCGCGCAGGTCGCCGGTCGAGATTTTCTTGATGAACTTCGGCACGTCGATGTGTGTGGGACACGCGACCGTGCAAGGCGCGTCGAAGCAGTAGAGGCAGCGGGTCGCCTCGACGACGGCGGCCTGTGCGCCCAGCGGTGGATGCAGATCCGCGAATCGCGCCGCAAACTCTTCCGAAGACATGCCTTCAGCGGCCATACGTCAGAGGCTTTATTATGCGGCTGAGGGATGCCGAAAATCAACGCTTACGGCGTTTTAGGAATCAAATGGACGATCAGAACGCGGCCATCCGAGTGGAACCCGGCTCCCGTGGCCGTTCGTGCTTCCTTCGATGGATTTGACGGCAGGATGTAACTCTCTTTCGCCACCAGGCCGGTTTCATCCAGGCTTCTTGCCACATATTCGCGCTCTAAATCGATATCGGGGTCGATCTTATGCGTGAACTTCTGGCCCGGGCGGTTGTCACGATCGAAGCCGATGTCGTGCGTCGCGGCGCCCACCCAGAGTTCCTGAGTTTCCGGCGCTCTCCACAAGCGCAAATGATGCCGCTGCGCGACCACCTTAATCGGCTCGGCATGCGCCATGCCATAATCCTGCGGGCGTCCGAACAAGGTCAGAATGCTCATCGGCATTTCCACGTAAGACTGCTTGTTTAACGTCTCGATAAATCCATTGAGCAAAGCCGATCCCGTGTCTTTGTCGACCTTCACCCATCCGGCCTCTTTAAACGTATCGATCACATTATGTTCTGCGCCGACGATCACGAAATTGGTGTTGTCGCCGGGGTCGCCGTCGGCATCGGTGACGCGGCGCGGGATGCGGTCGATCATTTCAAGTGTGACGGCGGGCAGACGGTAATTCGGCGTAACCGGTTTCTCGGGTCCGCGCACAGTGAAAGCGATGGTCGCCTGATAGCTGCCGTCGAGCGATTCGTTCCCGTAATTGATCCCCGGGAACAAACGGCCGGCACGGTGGATCTGCATCTCTTTGCGCGCTCCCACTACGAATGCGATCGCAGTATCGGTGGATCCGATCCGTCCGATCAGCGCTCCGAGGCCGGCTTCATTCACCGGATAGACTTTCAGCAAATCGCGAAATCCGCGCGGCTGGCCGTCCGGACCGCAGGTTTTGTCTTTAGGGAGCTGAAGGATGCCTTCGGCGGTGATTACGATCGAGTCGCCGGCGCGGAGGTCGACATTCGTGTCGGTCCACTGAACATTCGAAAAAACTTCAATCTGCTTCGATTTAGTTTGCGCCTGCAGGTTTGGGAAGAGAAAGAGAGCAAGGACGAAGACCCGCATGCATTCATTTTACTAACGGCTACAGGCGCAGGATCTTGATCGAGCCGTTCGAGGTTCCCAGATCCAGCAGCGGTCCGCCGGAACCGATGGTTCCCTCCAGGCGATGCTTCGATAGCATTCCCCCGCGCACACTCACGTCGAAATCCGAGGTAATCGACGAATTGGAGGTGTGGGCGCGCACCATCGCACCAACCGCGGAGGGCATGCGCACGATGATCGACGAATTGGAAGTATCGGCATGCACCTCGCGGGCGGCGTCCATAGTCAGATCGATGTGGCCGTTGGAGCTTTCGAGACGCACCGGCTTCGAATCGGGCTCGATCAGCCGCGCGGTGATGCTGCCGTTCGACGTGACGGCCTCAAAGCCGCCTTTCTTCACGTCCGCGTGGATGCCGCCGTTCGAAGTTCGAAGGGTGGTGTCGCCGCTGACATTCGAAATTTCCAGCGAGCCGTTGGAGGTCTGCGCATCCAGCGATCCCAGAATGCCGCTGGCGCGAATGCCTCCGTTAGAAGTCTTCAAGTGTGTCTGCCCCTCGATCGTATCCACGTGAATCGCGCCATTCGAACTGACGATGTTTTGCAGCTCCGCGTGCCGCGGCACGTGAATCGTGTAGCGAGCGCCATAATTCCCATGTCGATCGAACGGAGGAACGGTGCGAATCCGAATGGAGCCGGAGGACGGCACGATTTCGATTTTGATTTCCTTCATCCGCTCTTCGGAACTCGCGTACTTGGTGCCGTCGATTTCGACGGTGTTCTGGTCCCAGCCGGAAATATCGATCGACCCATTCGCGTTTTCCACCTGGACGCTGCCGCCCGAGTTCAAGGGGAAACTGAAGTGGAAATCCTCGCGGTAGCGGTCGGCAAAGCCACCGATATCCCAATCCTCACAGCCGCCGAGCAGGCAGGCGAGACCCAGACACGCAATACGCACAAGTGACTGCATATGGCACCCCTAGCGACATTTTACGCAATCGGCGCGCGCCGGGTTCCAGGAAACATCGATAATGGAGAAATGAAGAGAATCTGTGCAACGATCCTTTGTTTATGCGTACTTGCGTCGATCGCTCTGGCCCAGTCGTCGCCGAAGACCGTGATCCACATCATTAACGTGAAGTGGAAGGAAGACGCCACGCCGGAGCAGATCAACGCCGCCATCGAGGCTGCCCATCAGCTCCCGTCGAAGTATCCCGGGATCAAGAGGGTGTGGACCAAGAACCTCAAGTATCAGGGTCAGGAAGGGTACAAGCAGGCTATCGTAATGGAATTCGAGAGCGAAGACTCGCTAAAAAAGTACACCGATAGCGCAGCGCAGCAGTGGTGGTACAAGGTGTACTTGCCGATCCGCGAAGAAAGCCACACGCACGATATTTCGAATTAATCCGGATCGACCAGGCGGATCATGCTGATGTTTACCGTGAAAGTACGGTCGTCGGTGTCGACGGTCCATCTCGGCGAGGCTTGAATCTCGAGCGTATACTCCGGGGCATCGGAAACATCGGTTTCGAGGATCCATAATCCGGTCCGGTCGATCTTCCAGGTCTGCACCGGCGACCCGTTCACGATTGCGCGCACTACGCCGGGAACTCCAGGCTCCGATGCATGACAGCGAATCCGCAGGCGCTGCGGCCCCGGCTTTACGCGGGCCAGCTTCGCGACCGCGCGTGCGCCGATCCATCGATATTTATTGCCGAAAACGCCTTCCAGGTCATACCAGCCTTCGATCAGGTGACGTTCATGCGCGGGCTGCGAAAAATCGATGATGTCTTCGCGCTCTCCGGGATAAAGCTCCTTGCGCTCGTCCGGCGGCAGCAGATTGTAGACGCCGCCTTCGTTAGGGGCCGAATATCCGCATGCAGAACACTGCAGGGTGTCGGATGCGTCGCGGTAAAGCGCCGCGTGGCAGCCGGGACAACGCAGGAGAGTTTCGAAGTTTTGCCAGGGCCGTTCCGCGGGCGCCACACCGGACTTCTTGCACACCGCCGCTAAGGTTCCGCCTAGCAGCCGAGCCGCCCGCCACTGCGATCCGTGAGGATCCACGCGAACTGCCAGCGATTTGACCACGCGTTCACCCCAGCCGCGTTCCGGAACGAACATTTCATACTCATGCGCGGCGAAATATTTTTCCACTAATGCGTGCCATTCCTTCAACCCCATGGTATGGTTCTGCCGGATGCCGAAGCTTTCTTCCTGATGCGCGCCGATCACGTCGCGCACCAGATACCCGAGCAAGCCCCAATCATACAGACGCCGCTCCCACGGCTTCATGGTGTTGTAGTAAGGACATCGATACAGGCGCAGCGAAAGCAGGCGCTTCAGCGGTTCCTCGGCGAACAGGAATACGCCGCCGGGCTCCAGCACGCGAGCCACTTCGCGAAATACGCTTTCGATGTTCATGAACTGGCTGAGCATCTGGAAAGCGCAGACAAATCGGAGCGAGCCGTCGGCAAACGGTAGATTCGCGGCATCGCCCCCGATGCGCACAGGCGAGCGCGCGAGGCCCCACGCGTCCACCAGAGCGCGGCCATGGCGCAGAGAATCGGCGGAAAGATCCAACGCAAATCCCTCAGCGCCAAACTCGTTGGCGAGCATGTAGCTCGAATGCCCCGCGTTGGCGCCGATTTCCAGAAAAGGCGTCATGCGGCCGATGAATTCGCGATGATGGCGGATCACCTCGCCGCGCCGCGAGTTCTCTTCCGCATAAATGCGCAGATTGAGCTCGGGCTGGCCGAGCGACGCGAAGTTGTGAAACTCCACCTGCGCGCGCTTGACGGAAAAAGTCTGGCTCACGATCCGGTCAACATCTCCATGGTTAATGCGCGCAGATCGGGGACCAGGACGTCGGGTGAATGCCTGGCGAGCTCCTCCGCGCCGACCAGTCCTGTCGCAACGGCGATCGATCGGACCCGATTCGCGCGCGCGGCGCGAATATCGTTGGGATGATCGCCGATCAGCGCGATGGGGCTCCCGCCGTTGATCCATCCGCGTCGCCGGGCATGGGAAACCGCGATGCGGACCAGGCCTGCGCGATCATCCGCCAACTCCGCGAATGCGCCAAAACGAAGATAATGGCGAAGCCCGGCGCGCTCCATCTTTTTCCAGCCGATGCGCGTCAGGTTTCCGGTAACCAGCCCGGTGGTCACGCCGCGGCGCGACAGTTTATAAAGCAGCATGCGGACTCCGGGGCACACGCGACGCCGCAGATCCGGGCAGTTGCGAGCGTAGATCCGCTGGGCGTCTTTAACCACAGCGGGCATGTGGCGGCGGATGAACGCAGGTGTCGCGCCTACGTTGCGCAGCATCTCTCTGACGATGTCGCGATCCAGCATGCCCTGCACCGGCACATTATCGGTAGTCGTTTTGAGGCCCGTCGTCTTGCGCACCGCCTCCACCAGCGCCTCACGATGATGCGGGCCGGCGCGTCGCAGGAGCGTCCCATCGATGTCGAACAGTACTAGAGACCGATTGGCGGGTTGCCGCATGTATTCTTACTATAGCTGCTAGAATAGGCAGCGAATGCAGGTTTTAAAAGCGGGCGAGCACAAACTGCTGCTCCTCGAGCTCGATACCGAGTTCGTGGAGAACATCGCGCGCCAGGCGGGATTCGAGTTCCGGCTGGACGATCAGACGCGGCGGCTGGTGCTCGATTTGAACGCGCAAGGACGCCAAGCCCCGCTGCTGCTGTTCGATGCGGCCGATCCCGCGAACCTCGGCTGGTTCTCGCGCTGCCAGTTTTATGTGGACGGAACCAGCGGCGCGGTGCTGCAAACGCCCATTCAGCTTGCCAATCAGCGGGATCGCTCCGGACGTGCGCTACCGCACGCGATTCGCCTGCAAATCAACAAGGAACTTCCCGCCACTTTCCGCCTGCCGAATCGAGCTCCGGTGACCGAACAGATGGTTTATTCGGTCCTCTACAATTTTCTGAATGCGCTGCTGAATACCGGCGTCGGCGTGTGCGGCGGATCGGTGGTAAAGCCGCTGGCCGGGCGTACCGAGCCGCCCGGAAACCGGAACTGACGTGATCGAATACCAGGACGCCAGCCCCGAAGTGCGCGCCGTGTATGACGACATCATGCGCACGCGCAACACGGACTGGATCAATAATTTCTGGAAAACGCTGGCAACCGATCCCGTGACGCTGCGGCGGACATGGGAATCGGTCAAACAAATCATGGCTCCGGGCGCGCTGGATGCGCTGACTAAAGAAATGATCTACGTCGCGGTCAGCGCCAGCAATCAATGCGGCTACTGCATCGCATCGCACACGGCGGCGGCTCGCAAAGCGGGAATGACCGATGCGCAGTTCGCAGAACTGATGGCCGTGGTCGGCATGGCGAACGAAACGAATCGCTTGGCCAGCGGCTATCAGGTGGAAGTCGACGAGCGCTTCAAGAATAAACGGTAGAGCTCATACAGCACTGGCAGCAGCACGGCCAGGGCGAAAGCGACGCGGAGCGGATACTGAAAATGCTTGGTCGTGGAGCTGATGATCGAGTTGCCGACGCGGTAAGTGATCGTGTTCCGGTGCCAGGGAATATACGGCGTAGCGGCGGCGCCTCCCACGTATCCAACCGCGCCCAATACCATGTCGTACAGCAACTGTAGCGGACGCTTAGTGAAAAAACTCACCAGAATCGCGATCCACGCCCCGATCGCGAGGCCAATCACGGCCTCCAGAAGATACGGCATCGCTTGTGGAGCGGATTCAGGATTCATACGGTCGAGTAGTAGCGGCTCAGTTTGAAACTCGAAACCATGGAATGCGTCTGGACAAAATTATTGCAAGTGGAAATCCGGCGACGGCCAAGACGAACCCAACGAAGATCCCTTCGAACAGAACAGCGAACCCGGCGCCAGCGTTGTGATTGAATTCTTCGAGCCCGTAAATTCGGAGGTTGATTTCGAATGTACCCAGCAAACCCGCGACAAATAGTATCAGGCAACAAGAGGCTATCAACACCAATCTTGCAAACGTCCGCATACGGAACCGCTACCCAAATAGTAGCTCATTCGTTGCCTGCGTCAATTGACCCAACCAAGCCGATTCGTCTGCCTGATTCTGATGAAAACAAAGGGAAAGCCCCTCGGAAAATGAAGTGCTTAACAACCGGAAGGGCGAAGTGCGCCCGAATAAGGAGAATTTCAAATATGCGAATGATTCTGACGGTGTTTACGCTGACTGCTCTGTCCGCGAGCATGGTTTTGGCGGCGGATGCAAAGGCCGGAAAGGACGTCTACGATAAATCCTGTAAGAGCTGTCACGGTGCTGACGGGACGGCGAATCCAGGCGTCGCCAAGATGATGAAGGTCGATATCCCTGACCTGAAATCCGCTGAAGTTCAGGGCATGAGCGACGCCGATATTAAGAAAATCGTCAGCGAGGGGAAAGGCAAGATGAAGCCGGCGGCGAGCGTAACCGGGGCGTCGCTCGATAACGTAGTCGCCTACGTCCACAGTTTGAAGAAATAGCTTCTAACGAGAGTGCGGAACGAACTCGCACAGCGGGTCGGATTCGAGCGAGTCCCCGGTGGCCTGATACGCCCGCGCTCTCGATCCACCGCACAGCGCATGATACTCGCACATGCCGCAGCGGCCTTTGAACGAGTGGGGTTCATGCAGCAGTTGGAACAGAGGAGCATGCCGGTAAACGTCGGCAATACGGTCGGTTCGAACATTGCCCGTAACTTCCGGGAGAAATCCTGCCGGGCAAATTTCGCCGGTATTGGACACGAACACGATGCCATTGCCGTCGCGGATGCCGAAGCTGCGCGCCGCTGTGCTGCGCTTGATCTCTTCGCCGGTCAACCCCAGGGAGTGCATCCGCTGAATGGCCACGCGCCGGTAAGATGGAGCCTCCGTGGTTGCGACCACGAACGGCGCGACGTTCGATAAATCGTAAACCCACTCCATCAGGTTCTCCGCCTGGTCGGCAGTGAGCGGCTGCAAAACCTTGCCACGGCCCACCGAAATCAGGAAGAAAAGACTCCAGCGTGCGACTTTGAAATTCTTCAGCAGCTCATAAACGGCCGGAAGATCCGACGCGGTTTCGGCCGAAACCAGAGTATTCACTTGCAGCGGCAACTCCAACTCCGCGGCCCAGCGCATCGCCGACATGGTTCGCTCGAACGTTCCCGGAACGCCGCGAATGGAGTCGTGCTTTTCCGCAGTCGATCCGTCCAGGCTGAGCCCGACGCCTTCCACACCGTGCTCTTTCAGTTTCGTCAGAACTTCGCGCGTCAATGCAGGCGTCGCGGCCGGTGTAATCGATATGCCGATCCCCAGCCGCCGCGCTTCGTCGATCAAAGTGAACAATCCCCGACGGATCAGCGGATCTCCCCCCGTCAGAATGAGTTGCGGCATCGGCGACCCGAACTCCGGAATCTGATTCAGGAACGCAAGTCCTTCCTCTAACGTCAGTTCCCGCGGGTCCGGCTCCGGCATCGCGGCCGCACGGCAATGGCGGCAAGCCAGACCGCAGGCTTGTGTCATTTCCCAATAGACGTTTACAGGAGTCTGGGTGTAATCGCGCACTGGGCGGCGGCTGGGGATTGATTCCGTGTGCATATGCCCTTAGACAGCACGCGGGCTTCCATTTATTCGACCCGCAACATGGTCACCGGATCGATGCGCACGGCGTGAAAAACCGCCGGCAGTGCGGCCAGGAACGCGGCGGCAACGATGATCGCCGACGGAACCGCGAGCATGGGCAGATCGGTCGCCTTCACCTGATAAAGCAGCGCTTCGATATAGCGAACGGATGCCATCCCGATCGCGACGCCCGCCATTGCTCCCACGAATACCATGGCGAAGACTTCCGCGGTCACCCGCCGCGCGATGTCGCCGGAGCGGGCGCCGATCGCGATGCGAATCCCAATTTCGCGCCGCCGCTGAAATACCGAATAATCGAGCACACCGTACAGTCCGACTCCCGCGAGCAGCAGGGCAACCGCGGCGAAAAAAAGCGCCAGCATCGCGAGCAGACGTTCGCGGACCGTCTGCGCGCTGACCAGCTCGGCTTGCGTTCGAATATTGCTGACCCGGAACTCGGATCGCGCGCGAGGTACTTCCTGACGCAGCGTCGACGCCATCGCCAGCGGATTCGATCCGATGGTTCGCACCATGAATGTCCCGGAGCGAATGGGCTGCAAGGCTCCCGTCGCGTTGATCGAATGAAATGGAACATAAACCGAGGGCAAAATAGGCTCCCGCATGTTGCGATACGGAGCATCGCGGACCACCCCGATCACCTGGTAGCGGAGGTTCCCTTTCGCGAACCATTTCCCAATCGGATTCTCGCCGTTGAAGAATTGCTTGACGAAGGTTTCATTGATAATCGCAACCCCGGGGATGCATCGGCGGGGCGAAAATCGCGCCCGTCGATGAGCCGGATCTTCATCGTGTCGACCCACCCCGGAGAGACGCTCAGAAAATAAGCCAACTCGGGTCCGGGAGGCGCGCCATTGATCGAAATAAGCCCGTTCCACGATCCTCCGCCCAGCAGGGGCCATCCGGCCAGCGCGACGGATTCGACGCCCGGCATCTCGCGCAGATGTTCGGCCACCTGCTCCCAGAAAACCGGCGGTTGAGCGCGCTGCGTAACGGTATCCAGGACAAGCAGGCGTTCCGTGGAGAATCCTGTGGGACGATGGGACAGCCGCTCGAACGTGGCGGCAAATAATCCCGCGACGAACAGCACCAGGAAACAGAACGCCACCTGCACGGCAATAAGCGCGTGCATCAAACGCCGCCGCGAGTGCGGATCGGACCCGCCTTTCAGCGCGTTCGACGGCTTGATCGCGGAAGCTCGAATCGCAGGCGCGAGGCCGAACAGAAATGTGACGAGCAGAGTCAAAGCGACCCCGAACCCTAGCACCCGCCAGTCGGCTGGCAAAGATAGCCGTGCGGGATTGCCCGGCGGATTGATCATTCCGACCACGAATGGCGCCGCCCACCACGCGAAGACTCCGCCGAGCGCTGCCGCCAGAAACGCGATCCATGCGCTTTCCACCAGGACCAGCTGCACCAGCCGCCATCGTCCCGCGCCGATCGAAACGCGCAAAGCCATTTCACGCGCCCGCGCAGCCGCCTGAGCCGTCATCAGATTCGCGACATTCGCGCACGCGATCAGCAACACCAGCGCCACCAGGATTCCGAGAGCCAGCAGTGACGGGCGATAGTCCTTCTGCAATCCGGATGCTCCGGCGGCCGCCGGCTCCAGGATTACCTTCGGCGCCAGAAACCTGTCGATGCTTTCCCTGGTCATACCGGTGAATCCCTTGGCGCGCTCCTCTTCAAACGCTCGCGACGCGGCTTCCACCTTGGCGCCAAGCGGTCCGGCCGCTACGCCGGGCTTCAGCCGCGCCATAATCCGCAGCCAAGTCCAGTCCGAGCGCGTCACTGCGGGATGCATCATGGTCGGAATGAATATGTCGGTCACCGTGCCTGGCTCGGTTCCGGTGAATGCTTTTTCGGAAACGCCAATGATCCTGTACAAATCGTCGGCCATTTGAAAACTCCGTCCGATCACTTGCCTGGATCCTGACCGAAGCGGCGAGTCCAATAGTCGTACGACAGAACCGCGTAAGGATGCGCGCCGGGCTTCAGATCGTCGTCTTCGGTGAACAGCCGCCCCAGCGCCGGCTTCAACCCGAACGAATCGAACATCCAACCCGAGACCGGCTGCACGTAGGCCTTTTCCATCTCCTGATCCGACGCGTAGGTCAAATCCATTTGTCCGGCGTAAGCGATAGCGATCAGCTCGGCTTGATCTTTGACCGCAGCTCGCATGAGCTGGAAAGCGGGATACGCGAACGCATCGTAGCTCTGGCGCTTGCCGTCGAAAAACGCTTCGCGATCGAGAAGATACAACCGGTCGGGGTCGGCCACGGGCAACGGCCGCAACAGCAGCGCGTCGATCAGCCGGAACGCCGACGTACACGCCCCGATCGCCAGCGCAAGTGATAGAATCGCCGCCGCGGACGTGACTTTGTTCTTCCTGAGTTGCCTCCATCCGAACACCGCATCGGCGCGCAGCGAATCGAGCCACGGGATCAGCCGCGCGTCCCGGCTTTCCTCGCGCATTCGCAGAGCAGAACCGAAAGCGCGTCGAGTTTCGCCAGGATCGCGCCCCTGCTCCGCCGCTTCGTCGAGATGCGACTGAAGCTCCTCGTCAATTTCGCGGTTGAGCCGACCGCCGCGAACGATATTTGCGATGCGTGACCAAAATGACATACTTAGACTTCTAAGTATACAGACGTCTCAGTGTCGTGAGAGTTAGGATCAGCAAGGCCATGTCAGACAAGGCGCTGAAAAAAGTGAAATGGCGAGCCGCATCCATTGCATCCCCGAGACCCGTGACCAATAGTTCGAGCGCCATCGCGATCATCAGACAAATCACTGCCGCAGGCAAACGGGACACCGCACCAGCAGCAATGCGCAGATGATAACGCTGAACGATAAGTATCGCCAGCCGCGCCTCGCAAAAACGCGCGCTTTGAGGCCGCTCCACTGCGCGAACGCCTGACTTATCGCACCGGGAGGATATCCTTCGCCGGGATCGAAGTTCCCACTGCCTGGACGCATTTTACCCGCGTCATCCAGAGTCCGCAGAAGCAATTTGAATGCCCGCGCCGGATGCCGCATATAGAATCGCAGCAACGTGCCCATGTGAACCCGTTCCGCGAATCGTGCGACGAACGCTGGATTGGCGAAACCGCCGTCCGATGAATAATGCCGTGGTATGGATGAAATGCGGCATCGGCGCGATCCAGGCCAAACTCCCGCATCTCATCCGGCGGCGATGGCGAATCCGGAAGCAGGCCGATGTAAATCACGGTATAGATCGAATTGCGGGTATAATCGGACGGCAGGGAAAATGCCGTCCAGCAAGTCGCGATGGTCAGAATGCCGGCCGCGACCCACGGCGCGGCGCGTACTGGCACATCTTCCGGTAACCGATAATGAGCGCGGCCATCGGAATCACCATCAACACGTGCTGAGGCTTCGCGGTAACCAGAAACAGGCTGGAGATGACGAACCCGATCAGGTCGGCTGGCCTCTTCCACAGCAAGCTTCGCAAGAATAACACCACCGTAAGAACCAAAACACCAGCGCGGACGCATCCATGTAGAACGAATTGAACACGCTGACGTACATCACGTCGCAAAACGTGGCGGCGATCGCGGCCAGAATTGCGAATCGCGTTTTCGGGCCGAAAAAACAGCCCAACACCGGAATCAGTAGATACATCGCGAGCAGGAAGATTCCCCCATGAATGAACCCGATGGTGCGGATGTCGACTTCGCCGGACTTGGATATGACGGAGGAAAGGCCGATCGCGCAGGCCGCCAGCAGCGTCTCCGAGCTGCGGAACTCCGCGTGATACGTGAATACCGGATCGAAGTGAAACTTCACCGGAGCGAAATACCACTCGAGGGCGAAAGGCGATCCCAGAGAAAAGTGGCCCAGCACTTTGCCGAAATCGCCATTGTTCGCCAGAGAAACCACGGGCGGCAGCATCGTCTGATCGATGACGATGCCGGCGATCAGACAGGAACCCGATTACGTCAAGCCGCGTCCGGCGGTAAGGTGCAATCGCGCCAGCGTATCACAAATCGCGGGCTAACTACACGCTAATCACGGGACAGGGCGAATGCCGGATGATCCCGTACGCATGCGTGCGCAAACGGCCCAGAGTCTCGTTCAACACGCCGCGGCCGATCACGATCAGGTCGGCTCCATGCCGGCGAGCTTCCTCACGAACCGAATCCGCCACGTTTCCGACGCATACGCACAACGGAGCCTCGACACCGGCGGTCGCTTGCAATTCGTTGATCTGCTGCCGCGCGTCCGTGCGCATGTTCTCCTCAAACTCCCGGTCGATCTCGCGGGACGATCCGCCGCTCAGGCTGGGAATTACGTGAACCAGCCGCAGTGTCGCGCCGGTATCGGTCTTCAATTTCGCGGCCCACTTCATCAGCGGCACGCTGTTCGGCGTCCCATCCACGGCGCACAGAATATTGCGGCACTTGGCATGATCGCGCACGGGAGACTCGTCCACGTGGGCCGCGGTCCACACCGGGCACTCGGCGTCGTGCAGGACCTTTGCCGTCACCGATCCGAGCAGCAGGCTTCGAAACGGTCCATAGCCATGGGTCGGCATCATGATGAGCTGGACGCCGTTGTTGTGCGCGAAATCGGTGATCACTTGCGCCGGGTCGCCAAGTTCGGCCACCCGCTCCACTTTGAAATTCGCAAATTCTTTCACCAGCGTGACGTCGAGCCTGGCCTGGAGCTCGCCTTGAAGATCTTCGGTGCTGATGACGACAGGACCACCGGGGTCTCCGATGCCCGCGTAAGAATACTGCGGCGCCACGCTGACAAGCGTGATTTTCGCGCCATAGCGGTTCGCCATGGCTTCGACAAAGGGCACGGCTCCACAGCAGCGGTCGGAGAAATCGATGGGGAATAAAATGTGTTTAATGTCTAGCATGGCACGCTCCTCGCTTAAGACGATGGCAAACGGCGTACCAATGCAAATGACTGTGCTTCTGAGGGTTACCCTTGTGGCTCGGAATCGGTAGCGCGTCTTCGCCCAACTCGCGGGCGCGCTAGCGCGTGAAATCGCGCTCTAATTCGCCGGCGGGACCGCAGCGGTTAATTCGCCGAGAGCCTTGTTCAAGGCTCTCATGCCGGCGCGGTCGCCGCGGAAATGGCCCATGCGCACCACCACCAGGTTATGCGACGGGATCACGAACATCTTCTGCCCTCCGGCGCCGTTCGCGAGATAAGCAGTCTTGGGCAGATTCCAGGCGCCGTCGCCGTTCACCCAGAACAGACCGCCGTAATTCCCCTTCTTCCATGCGGGCGCCGGAGTGCTCACGAACTTCGCCCATCCTTCGGGCAGAATGCGCTGGCCTTGCCACATGCCGTCCTGCATGTACAGCAGCCCGACGCGAGCCCAGTTGCGCGCTGTCCCGTAGTCGTAACCGGTCATCACGAAGTTGCCGTACGGGTCGGTTTCGAGCACCTGGCGGCGAATGCCGATACGGTCGAACAGCGCACGCTGCGGAAACGTCAGGTACTCCTCGCCGCGTTTCGTTACCGCTTGTTTGATCAGGTAGCCGATGGTCAATGGATCGCAGTTGCGATACCGGCCTTCGGTATTTGGGGGGAATTGCAACGGGCGGTTAATCGAATATTTGAATACATCGATGGCTCCGGTGTAGACGAACCAATGATCGGGATAACCCTTGTCGGCGCTGTAATCGGGATCCTGTTGCGCCAGGAATCGCAGACCCGCGCTCATATGCATCAGATCGGCGATCTTGATGGCCGCGCGCGGATCGCCAGGAACGTGCCATTCGGCGACCGGCGCAGGGTCGTCCAGACGATAGACACCATCCTTCACCAGCAGCGCGAACAGCGTCGCGGTCATGCTCTTGCCCATCGACCAGCTTTCTAGCTGCGTATCCTTAGTAATCCCCGGCATGTAACGCTCGGCGATGATCTGGCCCTTATAAACCACCAGAAACGACGCGGTGAGTCCCTCCGGATCTGAAAACGCGAGGTCGACAGCTTTCTGGACGCGCGCACGGTCGATACCCGCGGGTGGAGGGTCCTTCGACGCCTTGTCGCCCATCGGCCACGCCTGCGTCGACGCATCCGGCAACTTCGACTTGACTGCGACCGGCGTGAAGTGGATTCCCTCAGGCGTCTGAATGATGCATCCCTGGTCGCCATAAAGCTTTGCCGACCGGCTGGTCCCACCTCGCGTCACGCGGACGGTCTTCTTCTCCCGATCGATCGTGTAGGTATTGCCATCCTGCTGATCGTTCGGCATCATCCAGTAGCCGCTGTTGTGAAACGCTTCATCCGGGTCCCGCTGCGACACGAAGACCGCCGAGCAGAGAACTTTCGCGTATCCCGCCAGGCCGAGCTCCGTCGGTGTGCCGACCGGCGCGAAGCCGGATGAATCGGGTTGCGCGGAGAGAAACGAAATCCCCGGCAAGAAGATCAACACCAAGATGCGTCTGCGCATAGATCAAAGTATATTCCCGATTCGCTGAGCCAATCCGTTGTCACGCAGAATCGTCATTAACGCGACCCACGTCCGGAGCCGGATCAACGGCATCGGCACTTATACGCTGGAGCTGCTGCGCCATTGGAGGACGCTTCCCTCCGCGCTGGAATTCGACGTTTTCCTGCATGAAGCCGCCAAGGTTCATTTTGCCGATCTGAAGTTTCCCGACAAATTCAAGTTGCACTGGGTGAGCGGCCGCTGGTTTCCGGAAAACGCCAATTTGCGCCGGTTTGTGTATTCGAACCTGCTGGGCGGGACCCGCGGCGGGAACGTGGTTTTCCATGCCAGTCAGTTGGAAATGAGCCTGGTGGGCGTGCGCCAGATCGCCGTAGTGCACGATCTGATTCCTCTCGAAAGCAATGCCGAACATCAGAAACTTCAGCATTTTTTCTTCAAGCATCTGGTGCCGATCGGGATCGCCAACGCGGCGGCTGTGGTCACCGGATCGCGAGCCACTTTGGACGCGCTCCAGAATCGCTACGGGGTGGCCCCGGAAAAAGTGCGAATCATTCCCTATGGTGTGCGGACATTCAACGGAAATGGATCGGCGCACCGGGCCCACGACGGCCGCAAATTTATCCTCTTCGCGGGGCGAATGTCGCCGTATCGCAACGTCGACCGGCTGGTTCAGGCGTTCCGCAAGATCAAAGATCGCGTGGACCACAATCTGGTGCTGGCCGGCGAGGTCGAGCCCGGCCACCCGCCTCCGCAAGGCGACGATCGTGTGACGGTCCTGGGGTATGTGAGCAACGATCAGCTCGCGGGCCTGTATCGAAGTGCTTCCGCGTTTGTGTTTCCGTCGCTCCAGGAAGGATTTGGGTTAACGCCCGTGGAGGCGATGTCTTGTGGATGCCCGGTGGTAGTTTCCCGCGTGTCGAGCATGCCCGAAGCCTGCGGCGATGCCGCCGTTTACATCGATCCGCTGAGCGTGGACAGCATCGCCGATGGATTGATGCAGGTGCTCGGCGATCAAACCGTATCGACCCGTTTGATCGCGGCCGGTTACCGCAGAGCCAAGGAGCTCACTTGGGAAGCCTGCGCCGAGCGGCACTTGCGATTGTTCGAAGAAGTGAGTCAGGCATAGATCCCCGGGGCTTCGTGCCCTATGGCTTGCACGTATTCCTGATACGACCCGGGATAGACGCGCGGTTCGCGATCCGTTCCGCTTTCGCCTCCCAATTCCAGCACGCGCGATCCGAGGCCGCGGAGGAAAACGCGATCGTGCGACACGAAAATCATGGTGCCTTCGAAATCCTTCAGCGCCTCCACCAGCATTTCCTTGGTGGCGAGATCCAGGTGATTGGTCGGCTCATCGAGCACCAGGAAATTCGGCGGGTTGTACAGCATCCGCGCCATGGCGAGCCGCGATTTTTCCCCTCCCGACAGCGCTCGGATCTTCTTGTCCACGTCGTCTCCTGAAAACTGGAACGCGCCGGCCAGCGTGCGCAGCGAGCCGATCCCCTCCTGCGGAAAATCGTTTTGTAGCTGTTCGATGACCGTCAAATCCGGGTTCAGCACATCGAGCGACTGTTGCGCGAAATATCCCATGGTCAAGCTCGCGCCCAACTCCACCGTGCCGGAATCCGGAGTAAGCGCGCCTGCGATCATTTTCAGAAGCGTCGTCTTGCCCGCGCCGTTTCGTCCCATCACCGCCCAGCGTTCTCCGCGGCGAATGGTGAGATTGAACCCGTCGTAAATCACGCGTGGTCCGAAACGCTTGTGCAGATCCTCAATCACCGCGACCTGATCGCCCGAGCGCGGCGGCGTGCGAAATTCGAATTTCACGACCTGGCGTTTCTTGGGCAGCACAATCTTCTCGATTTTGTCGAGAGCTTTAATCCGGCTCTGCACTTGCGCCGCTTTGGCCGCGTGGGTCCGGAAGCGGTCGATAAAACGCTGTTCCTTGGCCAGCATGGATTGCTGCCGCGCGAACGCAGCCTGCTGATTGGTTTCTCGAATGGAACGCTCGCGTTCGTAGAAATCGTAGTTGCCGGTATATGCGATGATTTCGCCCGCGTCGATCTCCGCGATCCGCGAGACCAGCCGGTTCATGAATTCGCGGTCATGCGAGGTCATCAGCAAAGCGCCCGGAAACGACTTGAGAAACTGCTCCAGCCAGATGATCGATTCGAGATCCAGATGGTTAGTAGGCTCGTCCATCAGCAGCACGTCCGGCCGTCCCAGCAGCACCCGCGCCAGCGCCACGCGCATCTTCCATCCACCCGAGAGCGCTCCGACGTCGCCATCGATCTGATCGTCCTTGAACCCGAGCCCATGCAGCACTTCGCGCGCCTGCGCTTCGATTCCATAGCCACCCAGATGCTCGTATTCCTCCTGCACCTCTCCGAAACGAGCCAGAATCGCGTCCATATCCCCGGGCGTTTCTTCCATGGCCTGATGCAGACGTTCCAGCTCATGATGCAGCTCGCCGGCGCGCCCGCTTCCGGCGATCGCTTCATCGAGGGTCGATCGCCCCTTCATTTCCTCCACGTCCTGGCGAAAGTAGCCGATGGTCAGACGCTTCGGAACCGTGACTTCACCCTCGTCCGGCTCCTCTTCGCCAACCACCATGCGGAAAAGCGTCGTTTTGCCCGATCCGTTCGGACCCACCAGCCCGACCTTCTCGCCGGGGTTCAACTGAAACGAAGCGTCGACGAAGACAAGTTGCTTGCCGTACTGCTTGTTGATATTCGAAAAAGAGATCATTGTTTCGATATGGCGGTCGCAGTCGTCGATGGCCACTTGCGCTTCTTTGAATCGGCGCTCGGTGTCGGCGGTGTGCGGCTGCCAGTACTTCCAGCGAGCCAGGTTCTTCTGAAACATCAGCCTCGCCCAGCCGTAATGGCGATTGGAAAACAGCATCTTCCCGTAAAGCTGATCGCGGTCGGAAAGAGCCTCAACAGCGGCCAGGGTTGGATGCGAAACCGACAGGAGCTTGGTTTCGAGCGGCTTCCCTTTCTCAATCAACGCCGCCGCGTCATCAGATTTTCCGTTCGCAAAATCGGTCTCCGCTTCGCGATTCAGCGCGGCGAGTTGCTCCGCGGCCCGACTATATGCGGGATCGCTAGTCGCATCGCGTGGCGAAGAATCCGGTCCCGAAGATCCGCAACCGGCAAGAAACGCGGCTGCCACAATCGTAAGAGGCAGTGTGAAAAAACGACCATCCACCGCTCCCTGTGGTCGCGGCTGGTTGTCGGCACATACACTCGTAGTCAGACGCACCACTTCCAGAATAACTGTTCGAACCCGAACACTCATTCCCGAGCACGCGACATACTCCTAAACAACACGCCATTTATCAGCAAATTACATAGGCCGCTCCAGTTGCGAATCATGAGGCATGACCTTGTGGAGGGATGTTGTTTACGCAACCCGAAGGCTGCTCGGGAAACCGGGATTTCTGGTAGTCGCGCTGCTCACGCTGGCGCTGGGAGTCGGTTTCAACGCCTCAATTTTCACCTTTGTGAACGCATTCCTGATCCGCCCGCTTCCGGTGGACCATCCGGATCGCCTGATGAGTCTGGATTACCGCGCGGACCGAAGCACTGCGGTGTCTTTCCCGGACTATCTGGACATTCGCGACCGGAACCAGGTGTTCACTGGAGTCGCCGCGATTCGCCCGATGCCGATGGCGCTGAGCATCTCGAATGGCGACCAGGCCGGCACTAACAACCGGATTTGGGGCTATCTGGTTTCCGGCAATTACTTCGAACTGCTCGGCATCACTCCATCGCGTGGAAGATTTCTGACGCCCGATGACGACGGCAAAGCTCCCAGCCCGGTTGCGGTGCTCAGCTATGGATGCTGGCAGACGCGCTTTGGCGCTGACCCGCAGATCATCGGCAAATCGGTCAAGATCAACGACGTGCCGTTCACGATTGTCGGCGTCGCACCGGCCGGATTCATCGGCACAGAACGGCTATACGCGTCTGAAATCTGGGTTCCGTTTTCGACCATCAACATCATTGAAGGCCGCGATTGGCGCGCCAGCCGGATGAATGCGAACGCGTGGACTTTCGGCCGGCTCGGGCCGGAGTTTCGATGAAGCAAGCCGACGCGTCGCTCGGCGTCCTGGCCTCCCAGATGGCGCACGACAACCCCGGCACCAGCGATGGATTCTCCATACACGTGACGCCTCCGGGACTGCTGGGCAGCACGCTGCGCGGTCCGATGTTGGGTTTGAGCCTCGCGCTGATGCTGGTGGCGGGGCTGACTCTTCTGGTCGCGTGCACGAATTTGTCGGGATTGATTCTGGCGCACGCAGCCGACCGGCGGAAGGAGGTCGCGATCCGGTTGGCGATCGGCGCGAGCCGCGGGCGCGATCGTCCGGCTGATGCTGGTGGAAAGCTTGGTGCTCGGCATAGCCGGCGGAGGGCTGGGATTGCTGACGTCGATCTGGTTAAGTGACGGAGCGCAGGCCTGGCTACCCGCGTCGGAATTTCCGCTTGCGAAATTTCAGCCGGATTGGCGCGTAATCGCGTTTGGCGTTCTCGCCGCGATGACCACCACCGCTCTTTCGGCGATTCTGCCCTCGCTGCGAGCCTCATCCGTCGATGTCGCGCCCACGCTCAAGAATGAAACCGCGACTGGAATGATGCGCGGGCTGCATCTGCGCGACATTTATCTGGGAATCCAGGTCGCGGTGTGCATGGTCTTGCTGGCCGGCTCGGTCATGATGGTGCGAACGCTTCAGAGCACGCTGGCCATGCGCTTCGGCTTCGATCCCGACCACGCGGTCGCGTTGCGCGTCGACATGGCGACGCAGGGATACAACCAAGAGCAGGGCCGCGCGTTTCAGCGCCGCTTGATCGAAAAGATGCGCGCAATTCCAGGAATTGAAGCTGTCGGGTTGTCGAGCTCGGTTCCTTTCTCAATCGACCAGTCGACGACCATCATTACCTTCGAAGGCAAACCGATTCCGCCTATTTCCCGGATTCCGGCCGCCACCATATATCAATCGGGACCGGGATATTTCCGCGCCATGGGCACCCGATTCATCGCCGGGCGGGATTTCGACGACCGCGATCGCAAAGACGCGCCGCTGGTAGTGATCGTCAACAAAACCTTCGCGGAAAAATTGCTTCCCGGAGAAGAGCCGCTCGGCAAGCGCATCCGCTTCGGAACCGGAGGCCCGTTCCGGCAAATCGCCGGCGTGGTGGAAGCGGGCCGGTACACGACCGTCACCGAAGATCCGCGTCCCGCCATTTGGCAGCCTATCGAGCAGCAGTACAACAGCACCTCAACCGTAGTCATCCGCAGCCGCCTGCGCGACCAGGAAATGCTCGCCGCGGCGCGAAAAGCGATCGCGGAGTTGAATCCCGACATGGCCGTTTACGATGCGATGCCGATTCGCGAATTCATGAATTTCCCGCTTGCCCCGCTCCGGCTTTCGACCGGCGCGATCACGCTGATGGGAGCCTTAGCGGCGCTGCTGGCTGCCCTTGGCCTGTACGGATTACTCGCATACTCGGCGGTGCAGAGAACACGCGAAATCGGGATCCGTATGGCGCTGGGCGCAAGGTCCGGCAACGTGTTGCAGCTCTTGCTAACGCGAACCATGTTAGTGGTCGGCGTGAGTGGCGCGGCAGGGATCGTGCTGTCGTTGTTCTCGACACGGATTCTCGCTCAATTTCTGTATGCAAAGCCGGATTCGTCGATGTATGAATCGGTCGTAGGGCTGCTGGTTGCAATTTCGCTGGTCGCTTCGCTGATTCCGGCCACGGCGTGTGTTGAAAATCCACCCGTCCGACGCCTTGCGCCACGAGTAGCCGCTGTGAGACGTGACGACTGACCGCTCCCTTTGCTCGCGGCTCGGGGTCGGCGTCCGCCAAACTTCAGCAGACATACGAGCCGCTGACCAGAGGAAGCGGTTCGATGTCGCGGATTTGCGCGCCAACGCGGCACTCAGCTCCCCGCCGAGTGCTATAGATTACTGGTATGGCACAATCTCGCCGGGCATTCCTAGGCGCCGCGCTTGCCGGCGCCGCCTTACGAGCACAGGTGATCTCCCCCATCCCCACGCAACGCGACTGGTCCGGACAAAATCCGGTTCAGTATCCCGACCCCGACATCATTGCGCTCGATCCTCGATTCCGGAAATACATGGTCGCCAACACCACCATCAGGCGACACTACACCGGTACGCTGTGGTCCGAAGGTCCAGCGTGGAACGGGGTGGGACGATACCTGGTCTGGAGCGACATCCCCAACAACGTCCAGATGCGCTTTCTGGAAGAAGATTCGCGCGTCACCGTATTTCGCAATCCTTCCGGATACAGCAACGGCAACACCTTCGATTTCGAGGGCCGCGAGCTTTCCTGCGAACACGGCGGCCGCCGCGTGGTCCGCTACGAACAGAACGGCACGGTTACGGTAATCGCCGACAAATTCCAGGGCAAGCGCCTGAACTCGCCCAACGACATCGTGGTGCATCCCGACGGCAGCATCTGGTTCACCGACCCTCCCTACGGCATCAACGGCAACTACGAAGGCTTCAAGGCCGACAAGGAACTGAAAGAAGCGTTCTATCGCGTCGATCCGAAAACCGGGCAGATGGAAATGATCAACGATGAAATGACCGGTCCCAATGGCATCTGCTTTTCGCCGGACTACAAGAAGGTCTATGTCGCCGATACCGGCACGGGCCGCGAAATCCGCGTCTGGGATCTGGATGGCACGAAAATTCGCAACGGGAAGCGATTTATCCAGCTCGATATTCCCGGCAGCAATGGATTGCCCGCGGCCGCCGATGGAATTCGCTGCGACGTCGACGGCAACGTGTGGGCGGGCGCGCGTCCGGGCGTTCAGATCATCACCTCGGGCGGCGAGCGCATCGGCATGATTCGACTGCCTGAGAACTGCGCGAATATCTGCTTCGGCGGGACCAAACGGAATCGGCTTGTTTATGGCGGCCAGCCAATCGTTGTACTCGGTGTATGTGCTCACCACGGGCGCGCATATAACCTGATGCGCACGGGCCGCTGGATGGCCGCGTCCGCTGTCGCCGTGCTCGTGTTGTGGCCCGGGCATGAAGACCGGCAGCCGCTGTGGCCGGGCGCGCGATACACCGTATTCGATCGCGACCGCGCCATCCAGCGTGGCCTGCTCTTCATCTACAAAACTTCGCGGCAACCAAAAAACTTCGTGAATTATGGCGAGGATTTCCTGTGGTGTTTCCGCTGCGTCGCGCTCACTTCGTCGAATCCAGAGTTGAGGCGCATCGCGTGGATCATGGGCCAGGAACGCGCCCGCCAGTGGAGACGGTATTATCCCAAAGTTCCGCGCGATGCCGATGCGGATTACATTGCCTTTCTGGTTTCAGGCAGTCTGGCAGCCGAATCGCTCGGCGTCTCGGATCCTGCGATGAAGGAGGATCTGCGGCGCGCCGCAGGACGTTTCAAACCGGAAGATTTTCTGCGCTTCGATCCAACCAAAGAGCCCGTGCCCCTGGATGTCCCGAAGGATTGCCCCAAGTGCCAATCCAGCAATCCGCGCGGCTGCCACGTTTGCCGGAAATGCGGCACGCCGCTCACCATGGCGAATCCCTGGGATCTCCTGTTCGACGCAATCGTCACGACTTACAACGGCGATGCCTACGGAGTCCGGCTGGGAGCCAGCCTAGCCGACGTGCTGCAATGGATTCCCAGCCTGGGCCCTTATCGAGTCGCCGAGCGTGGCAAGCATCTGGAATGGGAAGCGCAGACGTATGCGGTCACGCACGTGATCTACGCGCTCAACGATTACAGCCGCTATCGCCTGCGCCCCGAATGGCTGCCGCGCGAGTTCGAATTTCTGAAAGCCAATCTCGCCGAAAACATTTCCGCGGGAGACGCGGAAACCATGGGCGAGTTTCTCGATACCCTGAAGTCGTTTGGATTAACGTTCCATGATCCACTGATCCGCACCGGCACGGAGTTCGTGCTATCGAGTCAGAATCCCGATGGAAGCTGGGGCGACACAGGGGATGAGGACATCTACAATCGTTATCATCCGACCTGGACCGCGATCGATGGATTGAGAGATTACGCGTGGAAGGGCGAACAAGTAACTTCTCCGCAGGCGCTACGGCGGCTTCGGCAGGCGCGCTGAAGCTAAAACTGCGCGTCGCGGCCCGATCCATTCTGCTGGGATGGGCGACGCTATTGCCGGTCAGCTATTTGCTGGAACGGCCGCTGCTCAACTGGATCGCGCCATTTCTCGCAAATGCCTGGATCCCCACCGCACAACTCGCGCTCGACTGCTGCATCTTCACGGCCACTGGCTGGGTGATCGGTTACTTCAACCGCGCCCACGCCTTATTCGCTGTTCTGGTTTTCGCCGCGACGCTCACGCTATGGGATTTCACGCCGATTCTGGAGATCAATGTCCCGTGGCTTCTGCGCCTGATCGCCGATAGCTTCCGCGACAGCCGTTTTCTTGGTTCGCTGGCGACCACCGCGGCGACTCACGCATTTCTATTCGGATGTCTCGATCGCAGGCGCGATGCTCGCGCGCCCTACGCAGAAACCCATGTCGATCTTCCGCGACGATCAATCTACCAGCGCTTCGTAGGCCATGCGCTTGAACTGATCGCCCGCCATCACATTGGGCGGCAGCATCTGTATCAGGAAGACACCCACCATCTGCTCCTTCGGATCGATCCAGAACGCAGTGCCCGCCGCGCCGCCCCAATAGTATTCGCCCTGCGACCCGACTGTCGCCGTCGCGCCCGGCCCGCGATTCACGGCGAACGTCAGACCGAATCCATAGCCCTCCGGCAACAGCCCCGCGCGGCCGAGATTGCCCAGATGATCGCTGCGCATCAGTTCCACCGTCTTGCGACCCAGCAGGCGCGTGCCTTCCAGTTGGCCGTCCTGAAGCAGCATGCTGACGAAGCGAGCGTAATCGTCGAGCGTCCCCACCGATCCCGCGCCGCCCAGCAGCAGCGCCGGTTTCTCTTTGTACGAATCTTGCGCGCCGCCTTTGGTCGGCTCGATTCCGCCGCCTTTTTTCGGGGTGTACAGCGTCGCCAGGCGATTCCACTTGGCTTCGGGAACGAAAAATCCCGAGTCCTTCATGCCCAGGGGTTTGTAAACTCTCTGCTCGAAAAACTGATCGAGCGGCATTCCCGAAATCACTTCCACCAGTCGGCCGAGAACATCGATCGAGTAGCCGTAGCGGAACATCGTGCCCGGCTGATCGTTCAGCGGAGCGGACGCCAGCCGCTTCACCGCTTCCGCCAGATTGAACGAAACGCGCGGCGCACCTCCCATCATTTCGAGCTTCTTATACGCCGGATCGCCATTCTCGTCCTTCGGCCCCGAATAGTCCAGGCCAGTCGTGTGCCGGAACAGATCGCGCACCGTGATCGGATGGTCGGCCGGAACGGTGTAGTAAATTCGCTTGCCCGAAGCATCGGTCGATTCCTTCGCCACGCGCATATGCTCGAACTCGGGCAAATATTTCGAAACCGGATCGCTCAGCGAAAATTTGCCTTCTTCATACAGCATCATTGCGGAGACGCCGGTGATGGCCTTGGTCATCGAATACATGCGCACGATGGTGTCGAACTTGTAATCGCCCCAGGTCTGCCGGAACACGACTTTCCCGTTTCTGGCAATCAGTCCCGACGCGCCCATCAGCCGACCCGCCGCGATATGATCCCGCATCACCGCGTCGATGCGATTCAAACGCTCCTGCGAAAATCCGGCTTGTTCGGGAGCGCCGGTAGGAAGCTCGGCTGCAAGCACGAAGGAAATCGCCAGGCCGAATAAAGGAAGCAGCTTTGAAAGTCGGGTCATTTGGATAGCAATTGTACAACAGCCGTTCGATGCAATCCACGTCGAAACTGCTATGTTGAACTCTGAGGAAAATCCAGAGACGCGCTGGCGTGAAAACACTTCTTCTAGCAACGATGGCGGCCGTGCTTTCGATGGGGCAGGCGTTTCCGAAACGTCCTCCCGCCGATCCGGCGGTAGTGGCGCGCGGCAAAGCGCTGTACGGCGTGCATTGCAACTTCTGTCACGGCTCCGACGCACGAGGCGGAGAGGGCGGAAACAATCTTCTCCGCTCCGACCTGGTCCTGAACGATCAGAATGGCGAGCGGATCGGCATCATTGTTCAGAACGGCCGCGGCGAGATGCCGAAGATCAACCTGAACACCGAGCAGATCGCCGACATCGCGGCGTTTCTTCACAGCTTCCAGGTCGGCGGATATGACATTTCGCGCATGGTTCCACCCAGCATTCTGGTTGGCGACGCCAAAGCTGGAGAAGAGGTATTCAAGACCAAGTGCGCATCTTGCCACTCGGCTACTGGCGATCTCAAAGGCATTGCCTCCAAGATCACCGATCCTAAAATGCTGCAAAATATTTTTCTGATGCCGAACCGCGGCGGCCGAGGATCGCCCATTACCGTTCCGCCGGTCACCGTGACCGTAACTCTAGCCTCCGGCCAAAAAGCGGAAGGAAGACTGGTTCGCATCGACGACTTCATCGTCACGCTCGCCGATGCCGAAGGAACGCAACGAAGCTTTCGCCGCGATGGCGAGACTCCCAAAGTGGAAACTCACGATCCCCTCAAGCCTCATCGCGACCTTCTGCCCACCTATTCGGATAAGGACATCCACAACCTGACTTCGTATCTGGTGACTCTGAAATGATGCTGAGTCTGTGCGAAACACGACCATCCACCGCTTCCTGTGGTCGCGGCTCGCTGTCGGCACTTTCATTATCAGCCGTTAACGAGCCGCGACCAAAGCAAGCGGTGGGTCTCACGACTCTTCTGCTCCACTTCAATCCTTTACCGCGTTTGCCGCCGCGCAGATGCTCGATCCGGCACTGCTCACCAAACCGCTCGGCGATTCGTGGCCAACTTACTCAGGCGACTATTCGAGCAAACGCTACAGCTCTCTGAAGCAGATCAATCAACTCAACGTAAAGCATCTGACTCTGGCCTGGGCCGGCCGGGTTTCGCCCGGACCCGCTACGCCCAGCGGACAGCCCCAGCCGACCATCGGCGGTGAAGCGCCTCCAGAAGCGCCAGTTTTCACGGGCGGCGCGGTTCGCGCATCCATTCTCGAAGTGGACGGCATCCTGTATTTCTCATCGCCCGACAATGCATGGGCCATGGACGCCCGCGACGGTCATGTCCTCTGGCATTACTTCTGGAGGACGCGTGGCGGCACGCATATCGGCAACCGCGGCCTCGGCATGTGGGGGAATTGGCTGTACATGGAAACGCCCGACGATTTCTTGGTGTGTCTCGACGCCAAAACCGGGAAGGAACGCTGGCACAAGGAAATCGCGAATTTCAATCAGCAATATTTTTCGACCATGGCCCCGGTGGTGATTGGAAACCACGTCATCATCGGAACCGGTAACGATCTTGACGAACCCGGCTACGTGCAAGCCCGCGACCCCGAAACGGGCGAGGTCCAGTGGACCGTCTACACCGTCCCCACCAAGAGCGGCGACGCCGGGCCTTGAAACCTGGGGCAGTCTCGACGGCGCGAAACATGGCGCCGGCAACGTGTGGATCCCCGGTTCGTACGATCCCGAAACGCACCTGTATATCTTCGGCACCGGAAACCCGTCGCCTGCCTACACCAATCCTCCCAGCCGTGACGGCGACAATCTGTTCACGTGTTCGATCATGGCGGTCAACGTCGATACCGGTAAAATGGCCTGGTATTACCAGCTGAATCCGCATGACACGCATGATTGGGATTCCACCGAAACGCCGATTCTGGTCGATGGCGATTTCAACGGGAAGCCTCGCAAGATGGCCTTGCATGCCGACCGCAACGGCTACTTCTTCGTCCTCGACCGGACCACCGGCGAGCATCTCCTGACCGGCAAATTTTCAACCGCAGCGAACTGGGCAAAAGGAGTGAACCAGAAAGGCCAGCCGGTTCGCAATCCTGAAAAAGATTCGTCGGTGCCCGGAGCCCTGGTCTCGCCCGACAACTCGGGCGCGACCAATTGGCCCCCGCCCAGTTATTCGCCCGATACCGGCTTGTTTTACGTCCCCACCAACGACGCCTACGCGATGTATTACTTGACCGAAACCGATCCTCGCGGAGCCATGGGACTCGGCGGCAAGGAAGAAGACGGTCTCGGCTCGATGGGCGGAGCGCTTACCGCCATCGATTACAAGACCGGCAAGGTCGCATGGAGACATCGTTATCCAGGAACGGGTGGCAACCTTGGAAACGGGATGCTGACCACGGCTGGAAAGCTCCTCTTCGCAGGCGATGCTGGCGGCAACCTGGTCGCCTACGATCCCGCCAACGGAAAAATCCTCTGGCACACGCGCATCGGCCAGGTGACCAACGCTCCCGAGACGTATATGCTCGATGGGCACCAATATATTCTGATCGCCGGCAGGCGATACACTCTATTCGCTTTCACGCTCTACTGAAATTCCGATGCCCAACGATCCGCTTGAACTGGCGTTGGGCCTGGCGACCGAAATCGCCGAGCAGTACCAGCTTTCTTCCGTGCAGCCCTTGCTGAACTCCTGCAGGTCGGCGCTGGCTCGGAAGGAAATCACGGTTGCAATTTTCGGACGGTTCAAAGCCGGCAAGAGCAGCTTCCTGAATCATCTCCTTCGAAGATCCATTCTGCCCGTCGGAGTGATCCCGGTAACTGCCGTGGTCACTGAGATTCGTTTTGGCCCCTCCGAGAAAGCAGTCGCGCGATTCGAGAACGGAGTCGAAAAGGAAATCTCGCTCGACGACATCGCGGGCTTCATCTCGGAACGGGAAAATCCCGGCAATCACAAGGGCGTCGCGAAGATCACCGTGGAGTTGCCCGCTCTCGAGGAAACTCGCGGATTGATTTTCGTCGACACGCCGGGTCTTGAGAGCGCTCTGGCGCATAACACGGCATCGTCGCTCGGCTGGCTGCCAAACGCCGGTTTGGCGCTGGTCGCGGTGAGCGTCGATCCGCCGCTGTCCCAGCGCGACATCGATCTTGTAACAGACGTCTACCGGTACACGCCGCGCGTCTCGATTCTGCTGACTAAGGTGGATTTGCTCAGTTCCGAAGAACGCTGCGAGGTCCTCGACTTCATCCGCGGGCAACTCGAGAAGAACTTCAGCGCGCCGCCGGAAATTCTGCCGTACTCAGTGCGGCCCGGGTTCGAAGATCTGCGCGAGCAACTGGAGCAGAAGCTGATTAAACGGACTTTGCGCGAGTTCGGCGCAAGCCACCGTGCGATTGTGGGGCGAAAAATAGACACGCTGCTTAAGGAGTGCTTCGATTTCCTAACGTTGAACCTGAAAGCAGCCGAATTGCTCGCTGCAGAGCGCGAAACGCTTCAGACGCGTGTCATCGGCGAGAAGGAATTGATGGTCGATTTCAAATCCGCGCTGCGTTTAATCGTTCGAAACGCGATCTCCGGTGCGCGCGTGGCCGCAGCCGCTGTGCTCGAGCCATACCAGCAGGAAATCGTGAATCACCTGCTTGTGGAGCTGGCAGCTGAGTTCCCGGCGTGGGCGCGAAGTCTCGCATTTTTGCTGCACTCCTTCGAAGACTGGGCCGATCGATCCCTGTCGCGGGAGCTCATCCGGATCTCACTCGCCGAGCAGCGCCGCCTTTGCGAAATCTCGATTGAGGAAACTCAACGGCAGGTGTTCCGCTCCCTGCAGCAGTTTCGTGATCGTCTCTCCGACAGCACACAACGCGCGTTTGGCGTCCCGCTTCGTACCACGGAGGTCGAGATTGAAATTCAGGAACCGCGTACGCCCGACGTCAGAGTGGGCCGGATTTTCGACCGCAGCTGGGAGTTGCTGTCGCCCATACTGCCGGTAGCGCTGATCCGCGCCCCTGTGCGGCGTCACTTCGAGCGCAAGATTCCGTTCATGGTTCACGCGAACATCTCCCGTCTCACCACGCAGTGGGAAGGCAGCATCCAAGTTGCGCTCGCGGAGATTCAAAAAGAAGCCGAGCGCCGCCTGGACGAGCTGATGGCCACGGTGCTTCGACTCATTCACAATGCCAGCGGCTCCGGCGTGGCCAAGATCCAGCAGCATCTGGAGCAAATTGCAGCCGCGCGACGAAGCCTTGAATCCATATAAACTGGTCGCCGTGATTCGACTCTACCTCTTGCTGACCCTCCCGCTCCTCGCGCAGCCCGCGAAATTTCGCGAGCATCTGGTCGCCACCGGACAAACCGGCGGATATCAGGTCGTCATCGCCGATCTGAATCACGACGGCAAGCCCGATCTGATCGCGCTCGCGTCGGGGTTGAAGGAACTTGCGTGGTACGAAAATCCCGGCTGGGAAAAACACGTGATCATCGACGGAATCCGCCAGCCCATCAACCTCGCCGTGGTAAATCCCGATACCATCGCGCTGGCGCACGAATTTTCCCCGCAAGCCAGGCGCAGCATCGGCATCGTCTCGATTCTGGAACGCACCGGCGAGACATGGAAGCGCACCGATATCGACAAACTCCCGACGTCCCATCGACTCCGCATGTGGAACGGATTGCTAGTCAACGCCCCGCTCACCGCCGCCGATGCGGAAGCTCCCGATTATCGCGGCCACACTCCGCTGGTGTTCTACAAACCCGGCGAGTGGACCCGCACTCTGATCACCGATGCCGACGAAGGCGTGGTCCACTGCATCTATCCGGTCGATTGGGACGGGCGCAGTGCGCTGCTCACGGCGAGTTTCCAGGGAGTGCACCTGATCGAGCGCGCCAAAGACGGCTCCTTCACGCGAACCAAGCTGACCGGGGGCAGTCCCGATGCGTGGCCCAAAAGTGGAGCCAGCGACGTCGCCGTCGGCCATCTTGGAAAGACCCGATTCTTCACCACCATCGAGCCCTGGCACGGAAACCAGGTCGCCGTCTACACCGAATCGAAAGGCGTCTGGCAGCGCGAAGTGATCGATTCGTCCCTGGTCGACGCCCACACGCTGTTAACCGCCGACCTGGACGCGAACGGCAAAGACGTGATCATCGCCGGCTACCGCGGCAAAGGCGCGAGTGTAAATCTGTATCGCTTCGATGGCCAGCATTGGACCAAGAGCCTGCTCGACGAAGGCGGCATGGCCGCGGCTGGCTGCGCGGTTGCCGACTTGAATGGCGATGGCCGCATCGACATCGCCTGCATTGGAACCTCGTCAGCCAATCTGAAGTGGTACGAAAACCTCGGCACGCACGCCGTAGTACCCAAGCCTGCGCGTAGTCACCCAGGCATTTTCCGAAAAAACCTGGGCTCGAACCAGCGCGCGAGAGGTTGAGAAAGCCCGCTATATTGACCGCTCCCTGTGGTCGCGGCTCGCTAAATTACTGAAATTCGAGAGCGTCGGCCCGAGCCGCGACCACAGGGAGCGGTGGATGCTCACGTTTCGCTCTGCCTCGTGAGCAAAGGCATCAGCCGTGCACCTCATCAGTCAGGGGCGCTCGGATGAAGATCGCAGATCAGATCGCTGAACCCGTCCGTCTCCCCGACGCCGCCGCCCCGAAAAGCGCCCAAGAAACGACCGTTCAAGAAACGCCTCCTCGCGGTAGCGGCACTGATCCTGATCGCCGCGGCGGGCGTATCGATCTACTACTGGAATCTTCCCCGAATCGAATATCTGACCGCGCGCGTCGACCGCGGCGACATCGATAGCACCGTAACCACCACGGGGAACCTGAATGCCGTGGTGACGGTCCAGGTCGGCAGCCAGGTATCGGGGAATATCAAGGCTCTATACGCCGACTTCAACACCAAAGTGAAGAAGGATCAATTGGTAGCTCTCATCGATCCTGCGCCCTTTCAGGCCGCGGTCGATCAGTCAAAAGCCACGCTCAACTCCGCCAAAGCCGAAGTGCTCACCGCGCAGGCAACGCTGGCAAAATCCCAGTCCGATCTCGCCACTGCCGTAGCCAACGTCGCCAGTCAGCAGGCCAACCTCGTAAAAGCACAGAGCGCAGTGGATCTCGCGAAAGTCGAGGTCGACCGCAGGCGCATCCTGGTCCAGCAGCAAGCCACTTCCCAGGAAGATTACGACACCGCTAAAGCCACCTACGATCAGGCGCTGGCCAGCGTGGATGCGGCCAAGGCCGCGGTGAGCGCGGCGCAGGCATCGGCGGATTCGGCCAGAAAAGCGGTCGACGTCGCGCAAGCGCAGCAGCAACAAGCGGAGGCCACCGTCGAGCAGGACGCCGCTGCCTTGGCGCAGGCGCAATTGAACCTGGATCACACTCGCATCATCGCGCCGGTGGACGGCACGGTAGAATCGCGCAACATGGACGTCGGGCAAACCGTGGCCGCATCGTTTCAAGCCCCGACCATTTTCCTGATCGCGCAGGATCTCACCAAAATGCAGGTGGACACCAACGTAGGCGAGGCCGATGTTTCCGCGATCCGGTTGGACCAGCAGGCCAACTTCTCGGTCGATGCTTATCCCGGCCAAATTTTCACCGGAAAAGTCTGGCAGATCCGCCAGGCGCCGATTAACGTTCAGAACGTGATCACCTATGACGTCGTGATCGCTGTATCCAATCCGGACTTGAAGCTTTTCCCCGGCATGACCGCCAATGCGACCATCTTCACCAGCCATGCGTCGAACGCGCTCCGGATTCCGAAGGCCGCCCTGAGATTTCATCCCGCGCGCTAGCGGAGGGAAAAGGCGCGCTCGCTCCGGTATCCGAGTCAGGCGCAGCAGAAGCAGACCGTCTACGTGCTGGACGATCGCGGCCAGCCGAAGCCCTTGCAGCTCCGGCTCGGCATCAGCGATTCCAATTACGTGCAGGTTGTCGATGGCCCGCTGCAGGAAGGCCAGCAGATCGTAGTCGGAATGAAAGGCGCAGCGCCGGCCGCGGCCGCACCGTCGCAAGGGCAGGGCGGCGGCACCAGGCGGTTTGGATTTTAGAAAGGCTTCGTGTGACCACCGAGCTGATTCGCGTCGAAGATCTCACCAAGACCTACCTGCTGGGCGAGATTGAAGTGAATGCGTTGTCGCGGAGTTACCACCAGCATCGCTCAGGGCAGCTTCGTCGCCATCATGGGACCCTCCGGCTCGGGAAAATCGACCTTCATGAATATCCTCGGCTGCCTGGACCGTCCGACCTCCGGCACGTATTATTTGGACGGCATCAGCGTCGGCGAGCTGGATCGCGATGAGCTGGCCGAAATCCGCAATAAGAAAATCGGGTTTGTCTTTCAACAATTCAATCTGCTGGCCCGGACCACCGCCATCAAGAACGTACAACTCCCGCTCCTGTACAACGACCATGATTCGGGCGACGCCGAAGAACGAGCCTTGAAAGCGCTCTCCATCGTCGGCCTGGCCGAGCGAGCCTACCATCGTCCCAGCCAGCTTTCCGGCGGACAACAGCAGCGCGTCGCCATCGCCCGCAGCCTGATCAACGATCCGCAGCTCATCCTCGCGGACGAGCCGACGGGCGCGCTCGACTCCCGCACCAGCGTCGAAATCATGGCCATTTTTCAGCGGCTGAATTCGGAACAAGGCATCACCGTTGTGGTAGTGACGCACGAACCGGATATCTCCTGCTTTGCGGAGCGGATTCATCAGCTTCAAGGATGGACGCCTGGTGAACGACGAGCGCGTGAAGGGCCGGCGCCAGGCAGCGCGCGAACTTCGAGGTCGTGGTCTCATGAAAAAGCTGATTCACAGCCTGACCATCGCGTTCGACGCACTGCGAATCAATAAACTGCGCTCCGCGCTCACTATGCTGGGAATCATCATCGGAGTGGCGGCCGTGATCGCGATGGTGGCAGTCGGCTCCGGAGCGGAAGAGCGGATCCGGCAGCAGATCGCCTCCATCGGCAGCAACGTGATTGTGGTGCTTTCCGGCAGCCTCACCAGCTCGGGAATCCGTATGGGCACGGGCAACGCGCAAACGCTGACGGAAGACGATGCCAGGGCGATCGTGCGGGAATGCGACGGCGTCGCGCTCGCCACGCCCGCCGTTCGCGGCGGAGTGCAAGCGGTTTACGGCAACAGCAACTGGGGCACGCAAATACTGGGCATCACGCCCGATTACCTCCCCATTCGCGACATCCAGATCGAGGAAGGCCAGCCCTTCACCAATGCCGACGTTGAGGCTACAGCCGGGGTCGCGCTGCTGGGCAAAACGGTGGTCGACAACCTGTTCTACGGCGAAGACCCGGTCGGCCGCATCATTCGGATCAAGACCGTTTCTTTTACCGTCATCGGGACGCTGGTGCCCAAAGGCCAGTCGCCGAGCGGCCAGGATCAGGACGATGTCATTCTGATGCCGATCAGCACCGCGAAGAAAAGAGTGATCGGCGTCAGCCAGGCCAACTACGCGGCTGTCGGTTCCATCATGGTGCAGGCCAAGGAGGGCCAAACCGACGGACGCTCAAGATCAGATGGACAGTCTTCTCCGCCAGCGCCACCATCTTGCAATCGAACGAAGATGACGATTTCACGATCCGCAACATGGAAGAAGTTTTTCGGGCTCAGGAAAACTCAGCCCGCGTCATGTCCATTCTGCTGGCCGCGATTGCTTCCGTCTCGCTGATCGTCGGCGGGATCGGAATCATGAACATCATGCTGGTTTCGGTCACCGAACGCACCAGGGAAATCGGACTTCGGCAGGCCGTGGGAGCCAAGACCACGGACATCCTCGGCCAGTTTCTTGCGGAAGCGGTTACGCTCTCGCTCGCCGGCGGAGCCGCGGGAGTTGCAACCGGAGTCGCCGCGAGCATTCTGATCTCCTACTTTGCCGACTGGTCGACCGTGGTCAGCATCACCGCGATTCTGGTCGCGTTCCTGTTCGCCGGCCTGGTCGGAGTTTTCTTCGGCTACTACCCGGCGCGCAAGGCCGCTTATATGGATCCGATTGAGGCCTTGCGATACGAGTAGCCTACAGCTAATTATAGTGGCCGCGACCGGCCAGATCGAAGCGCTGTCTCGCATTTCGACGCGCGATGGCGCCGGCAGTTGCTTGCTGACCGGTTCCGAAATCCCCGCAGGCGACCAAGTGGATCGGCCGGTCCGCCGGAATCACCCGGCCTGCATCAAGTTGCCCGGGAAGCAAGCCCCGAAAGAGCAGGATAGAAACGAGCGCAAGTCACCACCGGCGCATCATGTCCACTCTCATGCTAACAACCTGCGTATCGAGCGCCGATTGGTGGCACGCAAGAGGATTTGACGGACTTATGTATTCTTGCGCGGTCGGCATCGGGATTCAAACGCGGCGACGAGATCCGGCTTCGGAAGACGACTCGTCGCAACCGCGAGAACCAGATCGACCAGTTCTGCCTCATCGAAAGTCGGCTCCCAATCGTTCATGAACAGGAAAGTGATTGCCGCGTTCGCGCCGACACGTTTGTTGCCATCGATGAACGCGTGATTTTGGCAAAGGTGAAAGAGATAGGCCGCCGACATTGCCGGAATCGAGGCGTGCAAGAATTCGCCGCCGAAGGTCGCTTGAGGCGTCGCGACGGCCGATTCAAGGCCGGCCGCGTCGCGCAGACCTGACGAGCCGCCATATTTTTCGATCTGTTCCTGATGGATTTCCAAAACCTCATCCAGGGTGAGGAAGATCGGCTCCATTTATTCGGCCAATTTCTGGAAGGCCTTTCCATAGCGCTTATGCGCCCATTCCTGGGCCGCTTCGAATTTTTTCCGGCGGCTGGACGGCTTCGCCGGTGCGACGATCAGCTGTTTGCCGTCAGTACTGACTTCCAGCGGCGTTTCAGGATCGATCTTCAGAAGATCGAGAATCGGACGATCGATGACTAATGCCAGGCTATTTCCGTGTTTCGTCAGTTTCTTGACCATGAGAGGGCCTCCGTATATCCAATGTATCACCAAAGAACTAAATGATAAGATGGCGGCGTGACTGCACCTACCCATGTAGTCATCCGCCAATTCGATTGAACGCGATTTAGCCGGCGACCTGGTTCGTGTCGTCGAAGAAGCGGCCATTGCCGCCGCCCGAACGATGGGGCAAGGGGATCGGTCCGGTTCGGACCAGGCCGCGGTGCAGGCGATGCGGCAGGCGTTTGAAGAAGTCCAGATCGAAGGCAATATCGTCATCGGGGAAGGCGAGCGCGATGAGGCTCCCATGTTGTATATCGGGGAGAAAGTCGGCGCTGCCCGCGCCTCCCGGCGTGCAGTATCCGCAGGTCGATATCGCGGTCGATCCGCTCGAAGGGACCAATCTCTGCGCGCTGGGAACGGCGAATTCGATCGCCGTGCTGGCGGCATCGGAACCGGGCGGTCTGCTGCATGCGCCGGATTGCTACATGGAGAAAATTATCGCCGGACCGGCGTGCCGCGATGCGCTGGATATCGACGCGCCGGTGAAATATAACCTGAAGGCGATTGCGCATTGCCTGGACCGGCAGGTGCGGGACCTGGTGATCATGGTGCTCGACCGGCCTCGCCACGCGGATTTGATTGCGCAGATCCGAACCTCGGGCGCGCGCATCCGGCTGATCCCGGACGGCGACCTTTCCGCGGGAATCGCGGCGGCAGTTCGCGGCGCCGGAGTGGACGCGGTGTTCGGAACCGGCGGCGCTCCGGAGGGCGTAATCACCGCGGCGGCGCTGCGGTGTCTTTCAGGCGAGATGGTGGCGCGGCTGAAAGTGGATACGCCGGAGCTGGAAGAGCGCGTAGAGAAGATGGGGATTCGCGATCCGAAGCGGGTGTATACGGCACGCGATCTGGCGCCCGGGCAGCAGATCATTTTCGCGGCATCGGGAGTCACCGAAGGCGCGCTGCTGCATGGAGTGCGATTCTTCGGCGACGGCTGCCGCACGCACACACTGATGATGACGTACGGGTCGAGGAAAGTGCGCTTCGTCGACACGGTGCATATGTATCAGGAGCCCGGCCGGCGGGGCGTGCGGCTGTATTGAAGTTGAAAAAAGCGGACAGACCGCTCCCTCCGCCGGTGAACGCTCGCCGGATTTGAGTTCTCGCGCCGGGGACGGAGTGGTCAGTCCCCTTTTGCAACGCATTTATTAATAGGCCAGAACCGGAGTCCGTACTAAGTCGAAATCTTGCATGCAGTAACGACGGTTTACCGCCGATGTTCTTCAATGACGGCCTGCAAAACGGAGCGCGCGGGCTCGGTCCAATCTATTTCAGGAAAAAGACAAAAATGAGCGCTGTTCTCGATCCGATTAAAACCGCATCCACACTCGCCGGGGATGAATACGTCGAACCGCCGGCAGCGGTCATACCGCCCGTGCCGGAGACGATCGACGAGACTGGCATTGCTCCGGCCATCATCGAGCAACTGATTCTGAAGTACCTGTACTTTCGCGGCGAGATCGTGGGCCGCGAGATCGCCAGCCTGCTGGGATTCAAGTTCAGCCTGATCGACGAGATGCTGGAAACCATGAAGCGGCAGCACTTCGTGGCCGTGAAAAAGTCGCTGGGGATGGGCAATATTTCGGGCGTGTTCGCGCTGACTGAATCGGGCCGCAATCTGGCGCGCGAGTTTCTGGAAAACAATCAGTACGCCGGTCCGGCTCCGGTGCCGCTGTATCAGTACGCGGAACTGGTGCGGCTGCAAAAGCTGAAAGACAACTGGCTGAATCCGGAGCTGCTGGTGAAAGCGTTCCGGCACCTGGTGGTGGAAGCCGATATTCTGGCGCAAATCGGGCCGGCGGTGAACGCCAGCAAGTCGTTTCTGATTTACGGGCAGCCGGGGAACGGCAAAACGGCGCTGGCCGAATCGCTGTTCCGCGTCGAATCCGAGCCGATCTACATGCCCTACGCGCTCGAATGCCAGGGCAACATCATCCAGCTTTACGATCCGATTTATCACCAGAAGATCGAGGAAGAAGAATCGGAGCTTTCGGCGTTCGCGACGCAACTGGCGCACGACGGGCGCTGGTTCAAGTGCCGGCGGCCGTTCATCATCACGGGCGGCGAGCTGACGCTCGACATGCTGGACCTGAGCTACAACAAGCATTCGAAGGTTTACGACGCGCCGTTTCAGTTGAAGGCCAACAACGGGATTTACCTGATCGACGACTTTGGGCGCCAGAAGGCGACTCCGGCCGAGATTCTGAACCGCTGGATCGTACCGATGGAGCGGCACATCGATTACCTGAGTTTCCAGGCGGGCGGCAAAATGACGGTGCCGTTCGAGGCGTTCCTGATTTTCTCGACCAACCTGAGGCCGGACAGCCTGGGCGATGAGGCGTTTCTGCGCCGCATTCAGTACAAGATGTTCCTGCGCAGCCCGAAGGCGCCGGAGTTCATCCAGATTTTCAAACGCTTCGCCGAATCGCGCGATTTGGGGTTCGCAGACGGGTTGATCGAGACCTTCGTGCAGAGGCATTACATCGAAGGCGACAAGCGGTTCCGACGCTGCCATCCGCGCGACGTGATCACCCACGCGATCGATATCCTGAATTTCGAGCGCCGGCCGATGGAGCTGAACGAGGAAGTTCTCGACCGCGCGTTCCACAGTTGTTTCGTGGAAAATGTCGACGTGAACGACTGAGAATCTACGCGGATCGCCACTCGCGGCTTAGCATTCCGAAGACGAGGAGATCGTGATAGCGTCCGCTCACCAGATGCGCTTCGCGGCGCGTGCCTTCCAGCTTGAAACCCAGGCGTTTCGCTACGGCGGCGCTTTTCTGATTGGTTGTCGCGCACTGAATCTCCACGCGATTCAGGCCCCATTCGGTGAAAGCGTGATTCACGATGGCCCGGCAGGCGTCCGTGACGATTCCCTGGCCTTGCGCGATCGCGGGCGATCCAGTAGCCGATCTCTACCTTCTTATTCAACCAATCGATCTTCAGGGTTCCGATCACGCCGATCAGGCGATTGTCTTTCCAGATCCCGGCGGCAAAGCCTTCGTTGCGGGCGAATTGCTCCAGGGAGGAACGGATGAAGGCTGAGGCTGTCGTCCTCGACATGCGTGGCGTCGACGAAAGGGAGTCCGCTCAAATGCTCGCGATTTTCTTGGATTACGGCGAAGAGAGTGGGGGCGTGACGTTCTTCGAGCAGGCGAAGTTCGACGCCGGGGCGGAGAGAGGCTCCAAACATAACGCCATTCTAGTATGAACATCAAATCCCAAAACCGGACATGCCGCTTTCGCAACTGATTTTCCTTCTATCTTAGCGATGGACTCAGGATTGCCTCGCCACTTCGCTACAATTTAGGAGCTTGTTGAAAAAGGGGACAGACCACTCTGTCCCCGCCGCAACTGGCTGATTTCGAGATAGGAGTCTGGTTGTGGACAGAGCGGTCTGTCCCCTTTTTCAACAGGCTATGGAGACAGAGGAATGAAAAGCCCCAGCGATGGGCGGGTGCTGATCGCCGACGATCAACCGGATGTGCTGGAGGCGCTGCGGCTGCTGCTGAAGGGGCAGGGGCTCGAGATCGAATCGGCAACCTCGCCGGCGGGGATCCTGGCTGCGCTCGAAACGCGCGATTTCGATGTGGTTCTCATGGATCTGAACTACACGCGCGACACGACCTCGGGTCAGGAAGGGCTAGATACGCTGTCGCGGATTCAGGCTATCGATGCGATGGTTCCGGTGGTGGTGATGACGGCATGGGGTAGCGTCGACCTGGCAGTGGAGGCGATGCGCCGCGGCGCTCGGGATTTCATACAGAAGCCGTGGGATAACGCGCGGCTGATGACCATCGTCCGGACGCAAGTGGAGTTGAGCGCGGCGCTGCGTCGCGGCCAGAGGCTGGAAGCAGAAAATCGTCTGCTGCGAACCGAAGGGCGGCCTTCGATGATCGCCGAATCGCCCGCGATGCAACCGGTGCTGCAACTGATTTCGCGCGTGGGGCCGTCAGACGCGAATGTTCTGATCACCGGTGAGCCCGGTACGGGGAAAGAAGTGGTCGCGCGGACGCTGCATGCGGTATCGGTGCGCGCGAATCGGCCGATGGTGACGGTAAATGCGGGCGGTCTGGCGGAAGGAGTTTTCGAAAGCGAGCTGTTCGGCCACGTGAAAGGCGCGTTCACGGACGCGAAGATGGATCGCGTGGGAAGGTTCGAGCTGGCGGACGGAGGCACGCTGTTCCTGGATGAGATCGCCAATGTGCCTATGAATCTGCAAGCCAAGCTGCTGCGGGTGCTGGAGATTGGGGAGATGGAACGGGTGGGATCGTCGAAGACGCGTAGAGTTGACGCGCGGGTGATTTCGGCAACGAATGCGAATCTATCGGAGGAGGTGAATGCGGGGCGGTTCCGGCAGGACCTGCTGTTTCGCTTGAATACGATTGAGATTCATCTGCCTCCGCTGCGCGAGCGGCGCGAGGATATTCCGCTGCTGGCGTCGCATTTCCTGGGAACGCATGCGCGCCGGTATCGTAAGAATCTTGCAGGGATTCGATCCAGCGGCGATGCAGGCGCTGCTCGAAAATCCGTGGCAGGGGAATGTGCGGGAGCTGAATCACGTGATTGAGCGCGCGGTGTTGATGGCGCAGGAAAGCTCGGTGCGGCAGGCGGATCTGGCGCTGCGGTCGGGATCGCAGAGCTCGCTGAGGCTGGAAGATATGAGTCTCGAAGACGTGGAGGCGTTCCTGATCAAGAAAGCGCTGGCGCGTTACAACGGAAACGTCAGTCATGCGGCGAATGCACTGGGATTGAGCCGTAGCGCGCTATACCGGCGACTCCAGAGATACGGGCTGTAAAGATGCGAAAGAAGAGGTCAGACCGCTCTGTCCCGCTGTGGAGACTGCATGCGCTTGAGGCGATGGCGCGGGTCTTGGGACAGAGTAGTCTGACCCCTTTTTCGCACACTTTGAAATGGACTTTTCCCGCTTCAAGCCGGTTCACGAAGGGCGCATCCTGCTGCTGGCGCTGGTGGCGGGGCTGCCGGGAGTCGCCACATCGATGTTCATCCTCTGGTATGGCGATTATGCGCCGAAGCTCCAGTGGACGCTGACGGTGGTGATTGTCGGGGCGTGGTGGGGATTCGCGGCGGCGGTTCGGGAACGGGTGGCGTCTCCACTGCGGACGTTGGCGAATCTTCTTGAAGCGATGCGGGAAGGCGACTACTCGATTCGCGGGCGCACGGGGGATCACGAAGATTCGCTCGGCGATGTGATGGCGCAGGTCAACGAGATGGGCGCCACGCTTCGCGCGCAGCGACTGGGCGCCCTGGAAGCGACTACGCTGCTGCGCAAAGTGATGGAGGAGATCGACGTCGCGATTTTCGCGTTCGATGGGGATCGGAAGCTGAAGCTGGTGAATCGCGCGGGAGAACGCTTGCTGGCGCAGCCGGCGGAGCGGATCATGAATGCCGAGGCGGGGACGCTGGGGCTCGCGGAGTTTCTGGAAGGCGACGAAACGCAGAATATCCAGCGGACGTTTCCATCCGGGTCTGGCCGCTGGGGCATTCATCGCGCGATGTTCCGGGAGGGCGGGTTACCGCATCAACTGCTGGTGGTGACGGATCTGACGCGCGCGTTGCGCGAAGAAGAATTGCAGGCGTGGCAGAGGCTGGTGCGGGTGCTGGGGCATGAGCTGAATAATTCGCTGGCTCCGATCAAGTCGATTGCGGGAAGTCTGGAGATGCTGGTGAAGCGCGATCCCCTGCCGTCTGACTGGAGAGACGATACGCAGCGCGGTTTGTCGATTATCGCGACGCGGAGCGAGGGGTTGAGCCGGTTTCTCGGGTCATACGCGAGGCTGGCGAAGCTGCCGCGTCCGGTGCTTGCTCCGGTGGATGTGGGGACGTGGATTCATCAGGTGACGGGGCTGGAACAGAGAATTCCTCCATTGATTCAAGAGGGGCCGGAGATGACGATTCAGGGAGATCGCGATCAACTGGATCAGTTGCTGATCAACTTGCTGCGCAATGCGGTGGAGGCGTCGCTTGAAACGCATGGGGGCGTGACGGTGTCATGGGCGCGGCTGGGCGCGATGCTGGAGGTACGAATTCAGGACGAGGGTCCAGGGTTGTCGAATACGGCGAACTTGTTTGTGCCGTTTTTCACGACCAAGCCGGGAGGCTCGGGGATCGGGCTAGTGTTATGCAGAGGAATCGCGGAGGCGCATGGAGGGTCGCTGGATTTGAAGAATCGGGCGGACCGTCAAGGGTGCGAGGCTCGGCTGATTTTGCCGGCCTAAACTTTAGGCTTCCAGAGACCGATGGTGTTGCCTTCGGGATCCGCAAACCAGGCGAAGGTTCCCGTGGGGATATCGACGGGCGGCACCAGCATCTTTCCTCCCAAGGATGTGGCGTGATCGAGATATTTCTGGACGTCGTCCACTTGCACGTAGAAGATGGTGTAGTGGAACGGCTCGTGGCCAAGTTCGGTCATGTGACCTTGAATGCCGCTCTGGCTCCCGGTGTTGATCATGGCGGCGGGCGGCATCGGAGTCATTTGCCAGCCGAACAGAGTTGAGAAGAATTGCTGTGTCTTTTCGCGATCCTTACAGCCAATTTCGAAATGGACGACGGGTTGACCCATGGTGTCTCCTTGGTGAGTATCTCTTCAAGAGGATAATCTAAAAGAGGAGTGTCGCGATGAATCTCGAAATCCGTGAGCCTGAACTGGAGCGGCGCGTGCGCGAGGGAATGGAGCGCGGGCAGTTCCGGGACGTGGAGGAGCTCTTGCGAAAAGCTCTCGATGCGGATGGCGTGCGTACGGCGGCGCTCGACTGGTCGCAATGTCCGGCAGTGGAGAGCATACCGGGAAAAGTGAGCGGCGCGTGGGTTTTCAAGAACACGCGGATGCCGGTCTCGACGGTGTTCGAGAACTTGGAAGCCGGTGCCAGCATCGAGGAAATTATGGAATTGTTCGACGTGACGCGGGAGCAGATCGAGTCGGTTCTGGCTTTCGCGGCCCGCAGCCTTGCGGCGCCTTGCGCGGCACGCCCCGATGCTCATCCTCTTTGATCATGGCACGCCTGGCCCGCTTCGGGCGTATCTTCACGGGCAGTACGGCTTACAAGAAGGCGAAGGATACTCGGTTGGGCAACGGCGACTTGCTTAACAGAAGCGGAGAGCGCCGGATTCGCTCTCCTGGTTACCACCGACAAGAATATTCGGTATCAACAGAACCTGGCAGATCGTAAGATTGCGATCCTAGTGCTGGGAAACTCTCAATGGCCGGTGGCGCGGACGCTACGTCGAGCGAATCGTCGCCGCAATCGATGCTGCTGACGCCCGGGAGTTACGCGCACATCGAAATACCGTTTCGATAGTCCGCGTCACCTCTGTTGCGAAATCTCGTTCATGATCGCCGCCAGCGCGCTTCGAAATTCGGCGGCAGTGGTCACGTCGAACAAACGCGGATGGAGAGGTTTCAGCGTCCGCTCCAGCGAATCAGAATTGTTCACGTAGCGTGCCATATGCGGTGCAGGATTTGCAGGCAACGCCGGTTCGAAGGCCGGGCCTGGAGAAAGTCCCGCACTCGGGTACAAAGGTGAATTGCAGCGGATATAAAAAACCTGGTTGCCCGGCTGCGGCGACGTTTGAATGGGCGTCAGATCCTCACCCTTCGGAAAGTCGAGCGGCGCGCTCAGCACGATCATCACGCGCTGCGGTTCGGAGCCTACTAGCCGCTTGCGAATCTCGGATATAAAAAACTGGGCATCTTCGGTTATTTTCGACCAATGAATGTCGATCTTACCGGGATCGTTTTCGCGTAGCGCGGGCCCGATGCGTCTGCGGATCGGCCGGCCAGACACTTCTCCCGTGAACGTGACCTTCCTGCGCTCGACATCGAGCAGCGTCACATTCATCGATCCGTTGCGCAGTTCCATCTCAGATAGGACTTCGAGCCTCGGAATCAAAGTATTCATCTGAGCCACGACGCTGCCGGAGGATTTGCTCCGGTTCACCGTCTGGTTCATCACCACTTCGACTGTGAACCGGCTTCTCGGTTTCCAAAGGGATGGAGAGACGCGAGGAATTCGCCGGCCCGCAACTTCTAAATTCCACATTGGGCAGATCGCGCCAGGCGCCGGGCAGGGGAACATGCGCAGAATTGCAGGACCAGCATCGTCCGAAAAAGCTTCACTCGCTTTCATCCTCCCTGGATATATTTACACGGCTCGATTGGCGTAGTTGCGCTGGTAGTAGGTCTGATACTCGCCGGATTTCACATGGGCGATCCACTCGGGATTGGCGCGGTACCAGTCGATGGTGGCCTTTAGACCTTCTTCGAAAGGCACTTCAGGTTTCCAGCCGGTCTCGCGCATCACTTTTTCGCTCGAAAGCGCGTAGCGGCGGTCGTGGCCGGGGCGATCCTTCACGGTCTGCATCAGCGATTCGGGACGGCCGATGGAAGCGAGCAAAGTTCGCACCACTTCGATGTTCGGCAGCGCGCGGCTTCCGCCGATGTTGTAGATTTCCCCTTCACGGCCGCGGTCGATCACCGCGGAAATCGCGCGGCAGTGGTCGTCGACGTATAGCCAGTCGCGAATCTGCATGCCGTCGCCGTAAATCGGCAGGGGCTGGTTGTCGATCGCGTTCGAAATCATCAGCGGGATCAGCTTTTCCGGGAAACTGGTAGGGGCCGTAATTATTCGACGCCCGCGTGACGATGACCGGAAGGCGGTAGGTGACGAAGTAAGACAGAGCGAGCAGATCCGAACCGGCCTTCGATGCCGAATACGGGCTGCTGGGGCGCAGCGGATAATTTTCGTCGGCGTCGTGCGGAGCTGGGATACTGCCGTAAACTTCGTCGGTGGATACGTGCAGGAAGCGCGGGGTCTTGTGGGTCCTGGCGGCTTCAAGAAGAGTGAAAGTTCCGCGCAGGTTGGTTTCGAAGACGGGCGCGGGCGAGAGGATGCTACGGTCGACGTGCGATTCAGCGGCGAAATTCACGATCACGTCGGGCTGAACTTCGGCGACCAGGGAGTTGACCAGCGCGGCGTCGCAGATGTCGCCATGGACGAAGCGGTAATTGGTCTGGGCCGAGATGCTGGCGAGATTTTCGAGATTACCGGCGTACGTCAGCTTGTCGAGATTGACCACAGACGCGCCGTAAGATTTCGCGAGCAAACGGATGAAGGCGCTGCCGATGAAGCCGGCTCCGCCCGTTACCAGGAATTTCATTTGTGTTGCAATTCCCAATCGTACTGGATCGACGGATCGTTGTAGGCGATGCGGCCTTCGTCCTGGGGATTGTAGAGGCGATTGGTTACATACACGAGAATGGCGGGATTTTCCCCGATCACTTTATAACCGTGTCCGACGCCGGGCGGAATCAGGATCTGCCAGGGCCGCAGGGCGCCGGCGTACGCAGTGTTTTTCACGCCGAAGGTAGGGGAATCCGGGCGCAGGTCGACCAGCGTGACCTGGAACATTCCCGACGCAGGAACCCATAAATCCGTTTGATGGCGATGGAAATGGAAAGCCTTGATGGTTCCCGGGTAGCTGAGGGCCGCGGAAACTTGCGTCGACTCCGGCGGGAAATCCTGCGCGAGTCCCTGGCGCATGCGGATCACTTCGAGGAAATAGCCTCGATCGTCGGGCCAGAGATCAAAGGGGCGAATGCGAACTCCGTCAATCAAGTCGGGAGAATCGGCAGTACGGATGATTTTGCCGATGCCGGGCTCGCAATGGGGAGTGGAGATTTGAATCGAATCGGTGGCCGGGGTCACTTCTGTCAGGGTAGCGCGGATTGCGAGAGTGCGGAGGTCCTCTACCGGATGGTCACGATGTCCCCGCGGCCAATCGAAGTCAGAGCGGAAAGGGCCGCCGGTATTAGTCGGCTATTCGGCGATCAGCTGGATCTGGCCCACGCCGCCGCTTACGTCGATATGAATCGTCACGGGTGCGTTTTCGTGCGCAGCGTTGATCCAGGATCCGCCGCGCTTTTCAAGACCGCGCACGTTGATATCGCCGATGCCGCCGTGGGCATTCGCGACGATTCCTACCGTGTTCGGCAGGTAAACGGTAGCCTGGCCGACTCCTCCGTTGATTTTGACGTTATAGTCTCGCTGCGGCTTGCCGGTCAGATCGAGCCGCAACTCGCCGACGCCCATGTTGACTTCGAGGCTTCTGAGACTTACTCCGCCCAGGTTCATGTGCGCCGTGCCCGCGCCGAGATGCGTCACCATGTCGAGCGGAAGATCGTTGTTCAGCCGCAGGTTCCACTGATAAGTGACGTGCCCGCCGCTATGGACGCCGCGTGGCTGCTCGATGGTCAATTGGCCACGGAATCCGCTGGAAGTGTACTTAATCTCCGGTTTCCAGGCTGCCACGTTATACGTAAAATCGGCGTCAAGCAGCTTCGGCGATCCGCCATTCAATTCGAGTTCGCCCGCGCCCATCTTGATTTCGACGCGAGCCATTTCGGACTTGTCGAGATCGATGGACTGGGTCTCGTGCACCGTAGGTCCGGCATGCTCGACCACCATGTCGCATCCGCCCAAGGCGAGAAGCAACACCGCAAACAGCGCTGGTTTCATGTGAATCCCCGAATCGATGATACGCGATCCCAGGCGGGATTGTTCCCTAATTAAGCGTCAGACGCGCCAATAATCGGGCCGCCAGCTTTGAATCGCTTCTTTAATCTGCTTCGGATCGAGATTGGACTTGAGGGTCTTCTCGACCAGAGACGGAACTTCGCCATCGGAGGCGAAACGAATCGCGATGAGCTGCTGCTCGGTCAGCTCGTAGATGCGGGACTTGAGGGGCTCGGAGAGTAGGCGTTCCAGGCGGAGGCGCTCCTCCAGGCGAATCACGCGATCCTGGACTTTCAAGGAGTAGAGACGGATTTTGAATATCGCGACCAGCGCCCAGAAGGCGACGACCACATGGGCGGCCGTCATCCAGTCCGGGTTTCTGACGGCCTGAGTGATCGTGACGATCACAATCGCCAGACCGATCGGCGCCAGGAAAAAGTGAAACGCCGGGTCAAACTTGGTGTGATTCTGAAGTGTCTGAGGTTTTCGTTCCATGGTCTTGCCCCCTATTCGCTAAACGATGTCAACAATCGTAACATTGTAAATCATGTCTAACAGACCTATCGTGAATCGTCAATTCGTTCTGGCATCGCGCCCAACCGGGATGCCGACGGAGTCTACGTTCAAGCTGGTGGAGACTTCCATTCCCGATTTGAAGGACGGCGAGATGCTGGTGCAAGCGCTGTATCTTTCGGTGGATCCATATATGCGCGGGCGCATCAGCGGGATGAAGAGCTATGCGGCTCCAGTGGAGGTCGGCCAGACCATGGTCGGCGGCGGCGTGGCTCGCGTGGTTGAGTCGAAGAACCCTGGATTCGCAGTGGGCGATGTGGTCGACATCTACATGGGCTGGCAGGAATACGCGGTATCGAACGGGCGCGGCGTGAGGAAGCTGGACCCGAATGCGGCGCCGATTTCGACCGCGCTCGGTGTGCTGGGGATGACGGGAATGACCGCTTACTTCGGTCTGTTGGACGTGTGCGATCCGAAACCGGGTGAGACGGTACTGGTTTCGGGCGCGGCGGGCGCGGTGGGATCGATCGTCGGGCAGATCGCGAAGATCAAGGGCTCGAAGCCGTTCGGGATCGCGGGCGGCGATGACAAAGTGGAATACATCCTCCGGGAGTGCGGCTACGATTCGGCGTTCAACTATAAGACCACCGACAACTATGCCGCGAAGCTGAAAGAACTTTGCCCCAACGGGATCGATGTGTATTTCGATAACGTCGGCGGTCCGATCACGGACGCGGTATTCGGGTTGCTGAATGTGCATGCGCGAATTTCGATTTGCGGGCAGATTTCGATTTATAACGCGACCAAAGTAGAAATGGGTCCGCGGCTGCTGGGCGCGCTGATCGTAGCTCGCGCCAAGGTGCAGGGATTCCTGGTTTCCGATTACGCAGCGAAGTTTGGGCCGGCGATGGCCGAGATGGCGGGATGGGTGCGGTCGGGACAGATCAAGTATCGCGAGGATATCGTCGAGGGATTCGAGAATATGCCGAAGGCGTTCATCGGATTGTTCCAGGGCGAGAACACGGGCAAACGGCTGGTCAAGGTGAAATAATCTGGTCTATGTTCAAATTCATCGGCGCGCTGCTTATTGCGATGGTCGGCTCGGCGGCTGAATTTCCGGCCGCGGTCGAAGGCGACTACACGATTCACAATTTCAAGTTCCATAGCGGCGAAATGCTGCCCGACCTGAAGCTGCATTACTACGGGATCGGTAATCCGAAGTCGCCGAATGTGGTGCTGGTCATGCATGGGACCGGCGGAAACGGGAAAGGGTTTCAGTCTCAGAACTTCGGAGGCGAACTGTTCGGCGAAGGGCAGCCGATCGACGCCACGAAGTATTTCATCGTGATGCCGGATGCGATCGGGCATGGGCAATCCTCCAAGCCGAGCGATGGGATGCGGGCGCATTTCCCGAAGTATTGTTATCACGACATGGTCACGGCCGATTACCGTCTGCTAACCGAGCATCTGGGCGTGAAACATCTGCGGCTGGTGATGGGAACGTCGATGGGCGCGATGCACACGTGGCTGTGGGGCGAAATGTATCCCGATTTCATGGATGCGCTGATGCCGCTGGCGAGCGCGCCGGTCGAGATCGCCGGACGAAATCGCCTGCTGCGGGACATGATTATGGACTCGATCCGGTCGGACCCGGATTATAAGAATGGCGATTACGATCATCCGATTCACGGGCTGCGCGCGGCGCAGTATGGGCTGACGATGATGACCTCGAGTCCCTTGCAGATGCAGAAGCAGTGGCCGACGCGCGATGACGCCGACGCGGGATTCGAAAAGCTCATGGAAACCGCGATGACCAAGGACCCGAACGATATGCTGTATCAGTTTGCGTCATCGACGGATTACAATCCGGAGCCGGAGTTAGGGAAGATCAAAGCTCGGATGATCGCCGTGAACTCGGCCGATGATGTGGTGAATCCGCCGGAGTTGGGGATTCTGGAGCGGGACATCAAACTGGTGAAGCACGGGCGGTTCGTGCTGATTCCGACCGGCCCGGAGACTCGCGGGCATGGGACGCATTCCATCGCGAAGTTGTGGAAACAATATGTCGTGGAATTACTGGGAGCGCAGATGAGCGTGGATCAGCGTTAGTGATTCAGGCCCCGACGTAGCGGGCATACAGGCTGCGGGCGATCGCGATATCGGTGGTGCCTTTGATGATCGCGCGGCCATCGGGGAAGACGGTCAGCTCGTAAGGATCGAGAGTCATGCGCAGGGCGAACTCGTTGGCCCGAACGGGGGCCAGCGTGCGCGAGGTTTCGGGCCAGTTCCTGAAGATCCACGGGGCGGGCGCGTTCGTGGATCTGCACGGCGTTGCGGCCGCACAGGCTGATGGGCGCGCGCAGGGAGCCTTCGAAGATGAATGAACTGCCGCGAGCGCGCAGCACGGGCAGGCTGGATCGCGCGCGGGCGGATCGAGCTGGCGGATCTCCCCGGTCCACACATCCACGGTGGTCAGACGCGCAACTAGCGGTGTCTGGCCGCGATAGAATCTTAAGCGCGTCGGCCGTCTGCAATGCCGCGATGGTCGCGGTGACGGCGACCTAACACGCCCGCGGTTTCACAGGTCGGCTGCGCGCCCTGCGGAGGGTCGGGATAAACGCATCGGAGACAGGCCGTGTTGCCCGGGACGATCGCGAGCTTCAATCCATAACTGCCGACGGCGGCTCCGTAAATCCATGGAATCGACTGGCCGAACCGCGGCGTCGTTGATCAGGTAGCGGGTTTCGAAATTGTCGGTGCCGTCGAGAATCAGATCGATGTTCTCGAAAAGCTCCGACGACATTCGACGGCGTCAGATCCGCCACGATGGGTTCGAAAACGACATCGGAGTTGATCTGCGCCAGCCTGCGAGCGGCGGCCGCGGCTTTCGGCGCGGCTTCGCGCGCGTCCGATTCGTCGAAGAGGAACTGGCGCTGTAAATTGCTGAGCTCGACGATATCGCGGTCGATCAGGCGCAGACGTTCCGACGCCGGCTCGCGCCATGACTTCGGCCTGGACGCTGCCCAGAGCGCCGCAGCCTACGATGGCGACTCGGGCGGCGCGGATTCGTGCGCTGGCCTTCCTCGCCCATCGGAGCGAAGCGGATCTGCCGGGAGTAGCGCGAATCGCCGCGGATATCATCTCCAATCACGATGGTAGCAGCAAGGTCTGCGTTATCATTGGGCTAACGTGCGTCCGCCGGTGCTGCTGGTTTCGCTGCTTGCCGCCGTAGTTGCGCAGGCCAGACTTCAGGCGTCGACTCCGCGCAGCGCTTTCGAAGGACAGACCATCGGGCGCATCGAGTTCGACCCGCCGAATCAGCCCCTTCCATCGCGACGAACTGGAGCGGTTGCTGCCGTTTCATCCCGGGTCCGCCGTTGAAACTGACGCGACATGCGGACTGCGATCCAGAAACTGTATCGATACCGGGCGCTTCTCGGACGTCTCCGATCGATGGCAGAATTGGACACCGGACGGCGGTCGTGACCGTGCGAATCGCCACGCAGCTTACCTATTTCGTCAGCGGCGTCACCATCAACGGCGTGCGTGAACCGCCCACCAAGGGCCAACTGATCGTCGGCGACCAAACTCGAGTTGGGGACGCCTGTTCGTCCGGACAGCGAGACTGGAGCAGGCTGCCGAAAACATGCAGGAACGCTTGCGCGCCAACGGTCTGTATCAGGCCAAAGTCACGTATCAGCCTGGACCGCAATCCGGACACGGAGGAAGTTCGGATTCATTTTCGACATCAACCCCGGGGATCGGGCGCACTTCGATGGCGTAAAGCTGACCGGGGACTTCACCAAACCGGCCGCAGAGCATCATCGGCGATACTCGCTGGCGGCGCGGCTTCGGTCCACTGCGTTTCCCGGGATGGAGTGCGGTGACCGAGAGCCGGGTGCAGACGCGGCGATTAATCGCGTGCTGCAGGATTTTCAGAGTGGCGACTCATCTGCAAGCCATCGGTGACGCTGGAGTCGGCTCGATTATCACGACGAACAGAACACCGTCACGCCGTCGCTTTCGATCCAGAGCGGACCCATCCTGCAAGTTCGACCACCGGAGGCGCAAGTCTCCGAGGGTAAGCTTGCGCCAACTGATTCCCATCTATCAGGAGCGCACGGTGGATCGCAGCCTGCTGGTGGAGGGACGCCGCAATCTGGTGGAGTATTTCCAGTCTCAGGGATATTTCGACGCTGCAGGTGGATTTCGACGAGAGCACGCCGGAGCCGGGGCAGCCAGGTGGTCGACTACACGATCACGCCGAATCGGCCGCCACAAGCTGGAGCATATCGAGATCGCCGGGCAACCGCTATTTCGATGCGGAGACGCTTGCGCGAGCGCATGACGATCACGCCGGCGAGCTTTCCGCGCTACCGTTTTGGGCGCTATTCGCAAAAGATGCTCGATCGCGATCTGGATGCAATCCGCGACTTGTACCACTCCAACGGCTTTCGCGACGCAGATGTGACCGCGCATGATCGATGACGATTACAAGGGCGTGCACGGGCATCTGCTCGGTGCGGATCGAGGTTCAGGAGGGCCCGCAGTGGTTCGTCGACAAGCTGGATCTCGAAGGCGTTCCCGAATCGGATCTGCCGTATCTGCGCTCGGTGCTGCAATCGACCGAGGGCGAACCGTTCAGCGAAGCCAACGTCGCCGCGGACCGGGACACGCATTCTGAGCTACTACTTCAACAACGGCTATCCCGATGCGACGTTCGATTGGACGCAAGCGCCCGGGCCGTCGCGAGCATCGCGTGAATCTGACCTACACGATTACAACCGGCAAAGCGCGAGTATGTGCGGAGCGTGCTGGTGCGCGGCCTCAAGACCACGCGCGAGTCGCTGGTCGATAAACGGATTCTGCTTGAAGCCCGGCGATCCGATGTCGCAAAACCAGATCGCGCAGAGCCAGCAGAAGCTGTACGACCTGGGCATCTTTTCCAAAGTGCAGACGGCGATTCAGAATCCCGACGGCGATGAAGAAAGCAAGTACGTGCTGTTCGATCGTGGACGAAGCCAACCGGTATTCGTTCAACGGCGGTATCGGCGCGCAGTTGGGACGCATCGGCGGCGGCGTCACCACCTTCGACGAACCGGCCGGCACCACCGGTTTCGTCCCGCGCATTTCGCTCGGCATCAGCCGGCTGAATCTTTTCGGCGAGGCCGCACGCTCAGCTTGCAGACGCGCTTTTCCACCAGTCGAGCAGCGCGTGCTGCTCAGCTACATCGGCGCCGCAGCTTGTTCGGCAATGAAAATCTGACGCTGACCATTTCCGGGCTTGTTCGACCATTCGCACGACATCCGGACCTTCGCGCGCGGCGCTGGGAAGGATCGGTGCAGCTCGCGCAGCGATTGACGCGCGCCAACAGCGTGCAGTACCGCTTCACGTTCCGCCGCGTAACCATCAAGCGACGTGGTGATTTCGCCGGAGCTGATCCCGCTGCTCTCGCAACCCGATCGCGTGGGGCTGGTTCTCGATGACGTTCATTCAGGACCGCCGCGACGATCCGATCAATTCGCATCGCGGCTATCTACAATACGATCGACGCGGGAATTGCGCTGCAGGCAGCTGGATCGGCAGACGGAGTTCACGCGGCTGCTGATGCGCAACTCGACGTATTATCCGATCGGGAAGGACATCGTGATCGCGCGCACGCTCCAGTTCGGCTGGATCCAGCGGCTGGCGGGATTGCCGGAAATTCCGCTCGCGGAGCGGTTCTTCGCGGGCGGCGCGACGTCGAATCGGGCTTTTCCGGATAATCAGGCCGGTCCGCGCGATCTGGAAACCGGTTTCCCGCTGGGCGGCAACGCGCTGTTGATGCATTCGACCGAGCTGCGCTTCCCGCTGATCGGCGACAACATCGGCGGCGTGCTGTTTCACGACATGGGCAACGTCTATTCCGACGTGCGCGATATCAGCTTCCGGTTCCGGCAGCACAATATGCAGGATTTCGACTACATGGTGCAAGGCATCGGATTCGGAATCCGCTATCGGACCCCCATCGGCCCCATTCGCGTCGATTTCAGCTTCAGCCCGAATTCGCCGCGATTCTTTGGGTTCCAGGGCACCTTCGATCAGTTGCTGGCCGAAGCAGGGGATGCTGACCAACCAGCGGATCAATGTTTTTCAGTTCCATTTTTCCTTGGGGCAGACGTTCTGATGAAACGTCGCGATCACAATTCTGATGTCTGGCCGATGGGGATGCGCGGCCGAAATTCTCGACCGGATCGCCGTCACCGTCGGCAAGCAGGTGATCACGGAACGCGACGTGACTGCGGGAACTGCGCGTCTCGGCGTTTCTCGATCAGAAGACCGCTCGATTTCAGCGGCGAGCAGAAGCGCAAGGCGGCGGACCGGCTGGTGGATCAGCTTCTGATTCTGGAGGAAGCGGGGCTGACGCGCGTCGCGCTGGTGACGCCTCGAGGATGGGGCGAGAATGCTGGCGCAAGTGAAGTCGCAATATCGGAAGCGATGCGGACTTTCGCGCCGCGCTGGACACGTATGGAATCACGGAAGACGATGTGACGCAATCAACTGCATCACGCGGGCTGCGCGCGCTGCGGTTCACGGACTTGAGATTCCGGCCCGAGGTTCAGCTTTCCCTGGACGAATTGCAGGATTTTTATAACACGACTGGTCGAGGAGGCAAGGCGCAAGAATCCGGACCGACGTGCCGACGTTCGAAGCCAGCCGCGAACAGACTGAAAAACTGCTGACGGATCAGCGGACGGCGCAGGCGCTCGACCGGTGGCTGGGGATGCGCCGCAACGAGACGCAGATCGTGTACCGCGAGCAGGTGTTCAAATGAGGAAATTCTGGCACATTGTCTTGCGGATCTGGGTCGCGCTGGCGATCTTGGCTGCCGCGTGCGCCATCGCGGGAATCCTGGTGGTGCGCAGCGGCTGGTTCCGGGAGCGCGTGCGCGAGCGGATCATCGCGGAGATCGACAAAGCGACGGGCGGGCGCGCGGAGATCGGCAATTTTACCTTCGACTGGCCGCGGCTGACCGCCACGGTATCGCAGGTGGTGATTCACGGAAAGGAACGCGCGGGCGATCGGCCGCTGCTGAGCATCCAGCTCTGTGACGGTGGGGCTGCGCGTGATTTCGATGGTCGAGCGGAAGTTCGATCTCGCGTATCTGCGTCTGGATCAGCCAGTGGCGCGCATTGTGTTTTATCCCGACGGCGGCACCAACCTGCTGATCCACGAAGGCAACTGGGCGCAGGAGCTGCTGAATGTCGCAGTTCGGCGATATGAAGTGAACGACGGGCTGATCGACTACGACGATCGCAAGATCCCGCTGAATCTTCGCGGAGAGAATCTGCGCGCAGTGATGACTTACGATGCGCAGGGACCAGCGGTATCGCGGGGACTGGGTTCGCGGAGGGTTCGCGATGATGGCGGGCGGATTCGCTCCGGTCGAAGTGGATCTTTCTGCGGCGTTCGGGATTGAAGCGTCGAGGATCGAGATCACGCGGCTGAGGATCGCCACGCCGGAGTCGCACGCCGATTTGAGCGGCGTGCTGAACGATCCCCGGTCGCCTGCGGGTACGCTTCGAGCGACAGCCGCGATTGCGGTGCGTGAAGCGGCGGAGCTGTTCCAATTGCCGGTCGCGCATACCGGACTCGGCGGCGTTCGACGGGCGAGTATCGGTTTCGACGCAAGGATTTGGGATTAATGGGCGAGTGAATGCGCGCGGGATCGGGTATGCGCGGGATCGTCTGAAGCTGGATGGCGCCGATCTGAAGGCGGATCTGCGGATGACGTCGAACCAACTGGCATTGAGCGGAGTCACCATCAGCGCGCTGGGTGCAACGATTACCGGCGCGGCTGAGTTGCGCGATTGGACCAATCTTCACTTCGAAGGAAATTTCGCGGGGCTCGGGGTGCGGCAGGCCGCGGCGATCGCGACCTCGCGGCCGATTCCGTGGGACGGGGTTATCGACGGGCCGTTCGTGTCGACGCAGTGATTGGGCAGAATGTCGCGAAAGTGCAGACCATCAGTGACGATTACGCGGGCTGGCGAGGGTTCGCCGATCGAAGGGCGGATCGATGCGGCCTTCGATCAGGCGGAAAATAAGCTGCGGCTGGGAAGCTCGCATGTCGAAACCGCGGCGACGCGTGTTGAAGTTTCGGGACGCTGGGAGAAACGCTGCAAGTGCGCGCACAATCGACCAATCTCGACGATCTGCTGCCGGCGCTGGCGATGGTAAAGCCGACGCGCCGAAAGAATTACCGGTAAAACTGAACGGCGGGCGCGCGACGTTTAACGGGCGCGTCTCGGGTCCACTCGACGATCCACGAGTTGCGGGGCAGGCCAGTGTTACGAACGCCAGTGTAGAAGGGCATGTGTTCGATCGATTCAATGGCGATGTGGAAGCCAGCCGCAGCTTTGTGTGTTTGCAACACGCCGAAATCGCGCGCGGCGCGACGGAGGTGACGGGATCTGTCGAGCTCGCGCCGCCGAGTGAAGATGGGACCATCGCAGGGCAATTGACGGTCCGCAATGCGCAGATCGCGGAGGTGGCCAAAGAAGCCGGCATTGCGACGACGATTGCGGGCGCCGCTGGCGCGACGATTCGCTTTACCGGTCCGATAAAGCGCCCCAACGCTGAAATCGCGCTCCAGGTGGACAAGCCGGCGGGTTTTGGCGAGCAACTGGATCGGCTGCGCGCGGATGTTCGCTATTCGCCGGAGTCCATCGACGTCACCGCGGGCGAAGCGGCCGGAGCGTCAGGGAAACTTCTGTTTCAAGGCGGTTTCCGGCACGCCGCGAATGACTGGAAAAATGGGGACGCGCGTTTTGATCTGACCGCGCAGGGCGTCATATTGTCCTCAATCAAGACCTATGCGACGCTCCAGACCGGCGTCGATTCCAAGATCGACGGGAAAGCCGATGGGACCGCGCGGATCGCGAACGGCGACGTGATCCTGACCGCGGTTAACGGCAATTTAACGGCGCACGGCGTCACCTGGGACGGGCAGGCACTGGGCGACGCCTCGATCACGGCGCAAACCAAGGGTGAGGATCTTACGGCTCACGCCAGCGCGAAGGTTCGCGATATTTCCGTGAACGGCGACGGTTCGTGGAAGCTCACGGGAGACGATGCGGGATCCGCTACCATCCATTTCTCGCGGACCAGCATCGCTTCGCTGCACAGCGTGGTGATGACGGGTGGTCCGCTGGAGAGCACGGTTCTGCCATTCGAGGGGTTCATCGACGGAGCGGGTGCGACGGTCAACGTCGCGCTGCGCAAGCCGCGCGATTTTCGCGCGGTGCTGACGGTGCCAACGATGCAGTTGAATCCCAAACCGGAGCAAACGTTCCGGCTGGGAGTGCAGGCGCAAGACGTGGTGGTCAGGAATAGCGAGCCCGTGGTCGCGGATATTTCTTCGAAGGAGGCACGCATCCGGTCCGCGAAGTTCGCCGCTCGCGACTCGACTCTGGAAGCGAGCGGGGCGGTCGCGTTCGATGCGAAGTCCGGATCCGATCTCGCCGTGCGCGGCGCGGTGAATCTGATCATTTTGCAATTGTTGAACCCGGATCTGGTGGCTCGCGGGAGAGCGACGGTCCAGGCATCGATTCGTGGATCGCTGCGGGATCCGCAGTTGAACGGGCGCATGGAGCTGAACGGCGCATCGTTATATTTGAGCGACCTGCCGAACGGCGTCGACAACGCGAACGGGGCGGTGATTTTCGACCGGAATCGCGCGACCATTGAAAAACTGACGGCGCAAACCGGTGGAGGAACCATCAATTTCGCGGGATTCATCGGGTTCGGATCGACGCTGGTTTACCGCCTGCAGGCGACCGCGCAAAAGGTCCGCGTGCGGTATCCGGAAGATGTCAGCGTGACCTTCGACGCGACGCTGGCGCTGAGCGGCACGTCGGATGCGAGCACGGTTTCGGGAGTGATCACGCCGACGCGGGCAGCTTTCACGCCGCACGCGGACCTGGCGCAGATTCTGGCGCAGGCCGCCGGGCCCGCGGAGGCGGCGGTGACTCCCAGCGACTACATTCGGGGCATGCAATTCGACGTGCGCATCCAAAGCGGGCCCAACTTCGAATTGCAAACGTCGCTGACGCGTAATCTGGAAGCGGAAGTTGATCTCAGGCTGCGCGGCACTCCGCTGCGCCCGGCGCTGCTGGGAACGGTTTCGGTGAACGAAGGCGAGGTGCAGATTTTCGGAAATCATTACACCGTGAATCGGGGCGATATCCGGTTCGTGAATCCCGTCAAGATTGAGCCGATTCTGGACATGGACCTGGAAACGAAGGCCCGCAGCGTCACGGTGAACATCGCGATTTCGGGAACGATGCAGAAATTGAATGTCAACTACAGTTCCGACCCGCCGATGCAACCGAGCGAGATTATCTCTCTGCTGGCGGTGGGACGCGCGCCCACGGATAGCGCCGGATTGAACGTGGGTCCGTCGAACTCAAGCTCGACCAGTCTCGTCGAGGCGGGCGGCGGTTTAATCGGAGACGCGATCTCGGCGCAGCTTTCGAGCCGCTTGCAGCGCTTCTTTGGCGCCAGCCGTGTGAAAATCGATCCGACGATTACGGGCGCGGAGTATCTTCCTCAAGCGCGGCTGATCATCGAGCAACAAGTGTCCAGCCAGATCACACTGACCTACATCACGAATCTGAACCGCACCCAGGAACAGATCGTGGAGTTCGAGTGGGATTTCAGCAGGCGCTGGTCCGCGATTGCGACGCGCGATGCGAACGGCGAGTTTGGAATCGACTTTCAGTACCGGAAACGATTCAAGTGAACGCGCCCGAGATGGCCGCGAACATGGTGCAGACGCAACTGCGCCGCCGCGGCATTCGCGATCCGCGGGCACTCGATGCGATGCTCCGTATTCCGCGGGAAGAGTTTGTGCCCGCCAAATTTCGGAACCGGGCGTATGACGATGAGCCGCTTTCGATCGGCTATGGGCAAACCATAACTCAGCCTTACATGACCGCGGAAATGGCGGAGCTGCTGGAGCTCAAAGGGACGGAGAAGGTGCTGGACGTCGGCTCCGGGTCGGGATATCACGCGGCCGTGCTGGGGGCGCTGGCGCGGACGGTGATTTCAATTGAGCGGATTCCGGGACTGGCGGCTACTAGCGCGGGAAAATCTTGCGGCGCACGGGGCTCGATTCGAATATCACAGTGCTGTGCGGAGACGGATCGCTGGGAGTTCCCGAGGAGAGCCCGTTTGACGCGATCTCAGTGGCGGCGGGATCGCCGGATGTGCCTCACGCATTGGTCGAGCAGTTGGGTGATCCGGGTATTCTGGTGATCCCGGTGGGTGGGCGCTACGAGCAAGACCTTGCGCGTGGTTCGCAAACAGAATGGAAAGATCGCCACGCGCGACGCATCGGTCTGCCGGTTTGTGCCGCTGGTGGGACGCGAGGGATGGCGAAAGGACTAATGGACGAGAAACTGGAGTTGTCTCGCGAGGAGATGCGCGCGCTGGGTTATCGCGTGGTCGATTTGATCGCGGATCATTTTGAGCACTTAGATGAGAAACCGGTCGGCGTGAAGGGAGACCCGGCGATTCTGCGACCGGCGCTGCTGGAGCCTCCGCCGGACCGGCCCGGATCAGCGCAAGAGATTCTTGCGCGGCTGGAGCGCGACATTTTTCCGAACATCATGAACATCTGCCATCCGCGATTTTTCGCGTTCGTTCCCGGGCCGTCGAATTTCGTCAGCGTGATGGCGGATGCGCTGGCGGCCGGATTCAACGTGTTCAACGGGTCCTGGCTGGGAGGGTCGTCGGCCGCGGCGATGGAGCTGGCGGTGATCGACTGGTTTCGCGGATGGTGCGGATTTCCCGAAGAAGCCGGCGGATTATTCGTCAGCGGCGGATCGATGGCGAACTTAACGGCGCTGGTGGCGGCGCGCCATGCCAGGCTTGACGATCGAGTGGAGCGCGCGGTGATTTATTATTCGGACCAGACGCATTCTTCGATCGATCGGGCGCTGCGGGTGATCGGATTTTCGCCCGAACAGATTCGCCGGATTCCGTCGGACGCCGAATTTCGCCTGCCGATGGAGGCTTTGACCGCACTGGTCGAGCGGGATCGCGCGGCGGGTTTGCGGCCGTTCGCAGTGATCGCGAACGCCGGAACCACCAGCACGGGCGCGATCGATCCGCTGCGCGAAATCGCCGCGTTTTGCCGCGCGGAGAATTTGTGGATGCACGTCGACGGCGCCTACGGAGCCGCGGCGGTGATCTGCGAGCGGGGCCGCAGGCTGCTGGACGGGATCGCGCTGGCGGATTCGTTGTCGTTCGATCCGCACAAGTGGCTGTTTCAAACCATCGAATGCGGTTGCGTGCTGCTGCGCGACGCGGCGCTGCTGAAAGCGACGTATCGCATCATGCCCGAATACCTGGCGGACGTGCATCGCAACGTGACGGAAGTGAATCCGTGCGATTACGGCATCCAGTTGACGCGCGGGTTTCGCGCGCTGAAAGTGTGGATGTCCATGCAGTATTTCGGGCTGGACGCGTTTCGCGCCGCGGTGGAGCGCGGTTTCCAGCTCGCGGAGTTGGCGGAAGCGAAGTTGCGCCGCATGCCTGGCTGGTCGGTGGTGACGCCGGCGCAGATGGGAATCGTTAGTTTTGAGCGCCGCGGCGCGCCGGAGAGTTTTTATCACCAGATGCATGACGCGATGCTGCGCGATGGATTCGCGCTGGCGACGTCGACGGTGCTGAAGGGGCGAACGGTGTTGCGGCTGTGCACCATCAATCCGCGCACGACGGATCCGGACGTCGAGCAGACGCTCGATTGGCTGGATGCGCTGGCAGGGTCACTTCCAGCCTAGATGCAGCGCGACCGCGCCGCCCGTCATGCGCTCGAATTCGACGCGCTGGAATCCCGCGCGCGCGCATCTGATCGGCGAGTTCCGGGGCTTGCGGGAATTTGCGGATCGATTCGGGAAGATACGAATACGCTTCGCGCGATCCGGAGATCATGCCGCCGATGCAGGGAGCACGCGAGTCGAAAAAAATCCGTAAAGCCCCGCGAAGATGCGGTTCGTGGGTTGCGAAAATTCGAGGATCGCGACGACTCCGCCCGGCTTCAAGACCCGCAGCAGTTCTTGAAGGCCCGCGGTGTAATTGGCGAGATTGCGGAATCCGAAGGCGATGGTGATCAGGTCGAGCGACGCTCGGCCAGAGGCAGCGCGAGCGCATCGGCTTCGAATAGCGGCGATGCGACCTTGCGCTGCGCTTCCACCAGCATGGGATGGCAAAAATCGCTGCCGAAGACGGCCTTGGTTTTACGCTTTTCGATGGCGGCGAGAACGTCGCCGGTGCCGCAGCATAGATCGAGCACGCGGGCATCGGGACGCGTCCAGCACATCGGCCACACGCTCGACCGTGCGCGCGCGCCAGCGGCGGTCCAGGTTGAAAGAGAGCAGATGGTTCAGCAGGTCATAATGGCCGGCGATGCTGCCGAACATGCCGCGCACCCAGCGCGCCGCGGCCTGTTCCCCGCTGACTCCACGCGGCGTGGTCCCCGGTCATGCCAGAACCGCTTCGATCGATTCGACCACCAGTTGATGGTCGATGCCGGAAACAATCTTTACGTCGCCGATTCGTAGTGGGAAGCACGAAATGGACTTTGCCTTGCACGGTTTTCTTGTCAGCCGAGAGGCGGCCCGCCAGGCGCGACGCCTGAATACCATCGAGAGACGGAATCGGGCCGTAGCGTTGGATGACGCGCTCGATGGCTTCTCTCTCCGCTCGCCGGTAGATCGCAGGTGCGCTCGGCCAAGCGCGGTCGCCGCGCGCATCCCGAACGCGACGGCTTCGCCATGCAGGAAGCGGCGATACTGCGTCTCGGCTTCGAGCGCGTGGCCGACGGTGTGGCCGAAATTCAGAATGCGGCGCAGGTCGCCTTCCCTCTCGTCGGCCGATACCACTTCGGCTTTGATGCGGACGGCCTCGGCGATGATCTGGTCGACGGCGGCGGGTTCCTGCGCGAGCACGGCGGGCGCGCATTCGTCGAACAGCCGAAACAACTCCGCATCGCGGATGACGCCGCACTTGATGATTTCGTACAGGCCGGAGCGATATTCGCGCTCGGGCAGAGTCCCGAGAACCGCGGGATCGATCAGCACCGCCAGGGGCTGATGAAAGCTGCCCAGCAGATTCTTTCCCGAGACCAGATTGACGCCGGTTTTCCCGCCGACGGCGGCATCCACCTGCGCGAGCAGCGTGGTGGGAACCTGAATCACGGGAATGCCGCGCATGAAAATCGCCGCCAGAAATCCGCCGACGTCGTTGACGATTCCCCCGCCGAACGCGATCACGACGCTGGAACGGTCGGCGCCAGCGGCGAGCATCTCCTCGGCAAGCACCTTCCACTTCCGACAAGCCGCTTGCGGGTTTCTCCGCCCGCAGAAAAACAGAACCTTATCGGCGCGGATCAAGCGAGCCGTGAAGATTCCAAACGTCCTCCGTGGTGACGACGAATACTTTGCCCGCGCGCGGCGGAATAAACTCGGCGACGCGGCGCGCAGCAGCCGCGCTCGACCATGGCGTCGTAGGTCCCTTGCGGCGTTTCCACGCGAAAGCCGGGCATACGTTCGTTGTACCATGGGCCTGTTGCCTCAACGGAACGTCTACCCGCTTTTTTTCCTGTTCCTGTTTTTTGCCGCCCCTCTTCGCGAGACGCCGCTCCGTCCACAGTCTTGTGGGCCGCGCCGGCGATTCTGCTCTCGGCGTTGATGATCGCCTGGGCCGCGGAATCCGCGCAGTTTTTCATCGCGCAGGGATTTGCGCTGGCGATTCTCGCGTGGATGCAAACGCTGCCGGAGTTCGCGGTGGAAGCGGTGCTCGCGTGGAAACAGCTTACGCCGCTGCTGCTCGCGAATCTGACCGGAGCGCTGCGGCTGCTGACCGGATTCGGCTGGCCGGTGATTTATTTGACGGCGGCGGTGTTTCATCGGCGGCGAACGCGGAACACCGTTGCGCGCGATTCGGCTTGGACGATCATCATTCGGTGGAAGTGGTCGGACTGCTGGTCCCGCTGATTTATATCGCGGTGATTTCGGCGAAAGGCACGCTGACGTAGTCGACGCCGCGGTTCTGATCGCGATTTATGCGGCGTACCTGATGATTCTCACGAAGCTTCCGCCGGAGAAAGCCGAGTCGATCGAGGAACTGGAAACGGTTCCCAGAACCATTGTTAAATCGCCGCGCGCCAGTGCGCATCGCCGTGATCGCAGCTTTGTTTATCGGCGGGCGCGCTATTGATCAGAATGTCGGCCGAGCCGTTCTCTGGCGAGCCTGCTGGCGATCGCGACGCTCGCTGGCGTCCCGAGCTTCGTGTTCATTCAGTGGGTCGCGCCGATCGTATCCGAATTTCCGGAAATGGCTTCGACGGTCTACTTCGCGCGAACGCCGGACCGCGCTCCGATGGCGCTGATGAATATGGTTTCGAGCAACATCAATCAATGGACCCTGCTGGTGGCGATGCTGCCGATCGTGTTCTCGATCAGCGTCGGCCACGCGACGGCGATCGTGCTCGATTCCGAGCAACGGCTCCAGTTGCTGATGACGTTGGGGCAGGCGCTGGTGGGGATGATGTTTCTGATCAACATGCAGCTCGCCTGGTGGGAAGCCGCGGCGTTGTTGGTGCTGTTTATTATTCCCGTTCGCCATCGCCGCTGCGGCGAAGTTCGCGACCGCAGTCTACTTTCTCTGGGCCGGCATCGAGCTCATGCGCATGATGCAGGGAAAACGCAGCCGACCGCGCTTGATCCGCTTCACCGAAGTGATTCAGACAGCACGTCAAACGGGCCTGATGCCTGAGCCTAGATTTTGCGCGCGGAACCGCCCGCTGGTGGTGAGGATCTGCTGCGTGCGGTTCATTTCGGTGCGTGTGTAGGCGAGTTGTTCATCGCGGATTTGTCGCAGCCCCTGCTGCACCAATAAGAAAGGCCACATACCAGGCGATGACGCCGAGCCCGATCAGAAGGCCGTTGCGAACGATCAGGCTGGATTGTTCTGGACCAAGTCCATGTCCCACACCATGTGCAGAACGACGGGAACCAGGAAGGTGCGCATGAAGCTCGGATCGAACAGCATCCCGAAGCGAACGGGTTCGCGCCCTTCACGCGCCACAGCGCGCCGGCCGCGATCGCCGTCCAGATCACGTGGCCGAACGGCGCCAGATAAGCGCGTCCGTCGAGCTGCGCGAAAGTCCGCGTCGTACGCGCTCTACCCCGTCGAACTTGTCGATCAGTCGCCCGATGACTCCCGGCCGTGCTTCTGCAAGATGAGCGCGCGGGCCTGCGCCATCATGTCCAAATTGTCCAGAGACGTCAGGGTGTAGCCGACCAGATAGCCATTTTCGAAAGAATAGCCGGCGGTTTCGAACGCGGCGAATCCGGCGCCGATGGCGGCTCCGAACACCATGCCGTTCAGAGTGTATTTGTACTTGACGTTGCGCACCACCGCCATCACCGCCAGCACTTTGCCGATCTCTTCCACGATTCCGGCGCTCGGGCGTCCCAAGCCAGCCGAGATGCGAAATCTGGTATCCGATCAGTGCGAACAACAACGAAATAACTCCGCCCAGGCAGAACAGCATGAGCACCTGAACGAAACTCACATTGCGCGGAGAGTTCAGCTCCCATAACAAGATCGCGGTCGCCAGCGGCGCCGCCATGCGCGCCCACCACCATCAAGCCGGGAATCACTTTCGGATTCTCGAACAGGTCGATGATTTTCGTCAGGATGTAATAGGACGCCAACATGAACATCAGGACGCGCATGAAGAACCACGGCTTGGGCCATCCGGTCTGCACTTCGTCGATGCGGCGGCGTCGTTTTGGTGGTGCCCACCACGAAGTAATCTTCGATCTCGCCGGGCTTGCGGCCTTTGAAGACTTCGGAAAACATGGAGGTGAGGCTGAACCCTTCCAGCTTTTCCGTGCTGGTGAGTTTGTTCAGCCGCGAAGCAAGCGAGCCCGAGCAGATTGGTCAGCTCGACCGGCGCCGCTCCCACCTGCCATATCGATGCGCCCATCTGGAACTGCTGGCCGTTGGAAAGCGCGCCTTGGGTGACATCGACTCCGGCGACGCGCAGCCGCGCTCCGCCGAAGGTGCGGAAGTGAAGGACGTTGTTCTGCCAGGACAGCACCACATGATTTTCGGCGACCTGAGGGTCGGTCTGCCCGATTCCCGAAACCCGGCCGAGCGAAACTTCCGACGCCCCGACCATGTAGGCCTTACCCGCGTCGGGACCCGAAACGCAGTGAATCTTGATCGCGTAGGTGGGCGGCTCACCCTGCGCAACAGGCGTCGGCCCCGGCGCGGGCTGCGCTCCCAGCAAATGCGCCAAGGCCGTGGACGCAGGACTCCACTGCGGCCACCCGGCTTGCGCGACTTGCGACGCGGGACTCAGCGATCCTGCTCGAATCAACTGCACGATCTGGCTGGAAGGTACGGGTCCTCGCGTCTCCGATCCGTCAAGGTAATACCACTGATCCTGAGGAGTCATGGGCTTCAGTCTACGCCCGCGTGCATACATGCGGCAACTCGATTGCGCGAGACATGCAGAATAGAAAGCATGGTGCAAAAGAATCGACGAACCGAGCCGCGATGGCCGGCCGCAATCGCGCTGCTTTCGATCGGAGCGCTGCATTATTCGCTGCCGTCGGCGCTGACGTTCGGTCCGGATTGGCTGGTGCTGGTGCTGGTCATGGTGCTGGTGACGCCGGCGATCATTTCGAATCGCGCCGGGAACTGGCAGATGGCGCAAGCGCTTCGGCTACGCGACCAGCGGCGTGGTGACGCTCTCGCTGATCGCGTCGCTGGCGCTGCTGGTTTCGCGACTGCCCTGCGCACAAGGAAACGCCGCTGCAGTTGCTGCTTTCCGCCGCGGCGCCTTGTGGATTTGCAATCTGCTGGTGTTCGCGTGCTGGTACTGGCGGCTGGACGCGGGCGGTCCGCATCAGCGCGATCTGGCGGGTACCCATACGGATGGCGCGTTCCTGTTTCCGCAGATGGTGCTGGAGCCGGAATTGCGCAAGGAAATGGGCGAGGATCAATGGAGTCCGGGATTTGTCGATTATCTGTTCCTGGCGTTCAACACCAGCACGGCGTTTTCGCCCACGGACGTTCCGGTGCTGTCGCGATGGGCCAAGGCGCTGATGATGACCCAATCGACCATTTCGCTGGCTACGGTCGTGATTCTGGCAGCGCAGGGCGGTAAATGTTTTGTGAATTTACTTACAATCGATTGACTTTAGCACGGAATTTCCTCACACTAAACCAACGCCCATGATTCAGGTCCAGGAGCTTTCTAAGACGTTTAGCGATCCGAAGCGCGGAACGCGCCTTGCGGTCGACCGTGTCAGCTTCGAGGTTCGTTCCGGAGAAGTGTTCGGACTAGCTGGGGCCGAATGGAGCGGGCAAGACGACCACGCTGCGCCTGATCGCGACGCTGCTGAAACCGTCGTCTGGCACCGCGCACGTGAACGGCTTCGATATTTTGAAAGAACCGGGCAAAGTCCGCGAACAGATCGGCTTCCTGTCGGGTGACATGGGCTCTGTACGGACGCTTGACTCCGCGCGAGATTCTCGATTTTTTCGGCAAGCTAAACGGGATGGACCCGCAGCGTCGCCTCCGCCGCATTGGCGAGCTGTTTTCTCTGTTCGACATGCAAAGTTTCGCAGATGTGCGCACCGACAAGCTTTCCACCGGCATGAAACAGAAGACGTCAATCGCGCGGACCATGCTGCATGATCCGCCGGTGCTGATCCTGGACGAACCCAGCTCCGGTCTGGATGTGCCGACGGCTCGCACCATTGAAACCGCCATCATGGACGCGAAGCGCGCGGGCAAATGCATCGTCTATTCGACCCATGTGATGGAGGAAGCCGAATATCTGTGCGACCGGATCGGCGTGATCAGTGACGGACATATGAAGATGACGGGTACCATGGACGAGCTGCGCGCGGCCACGGGCAAACATCGCTTGCGCGAAATCTTCCTGGACCTTCTGGGCCTTCCAGCGGATCGATAAGAGGAACCATTCATGCGATTTTCCGATGATTCAAGCGATCTATCAGAAGGAAATGCTGGATATGTTTCGCGACCGCCGGACTATGATCAGCATGGTCGCCGTGCCGCTGGTGGTGTTCCCACTGATCATGGTGTTTATGACGCGTGTCGTGTCGCGCATGGAACAGAATGCGGAGGCAGAAGCCAAGACCATGGGAATCGCGCTTCCACGTCACCACGCCCGCCGTGCGCGAAGCCCTCGCGAAAACGGGAATTCTCATCGTCAAAAAGGATAATCTTCGGGCGGCAGTGGAGAAAAAGGAGATTGCCGCCGCGGTTGAAGAGGTCCCGGGATCGCCGGCGGAGATGCGGATCTACGTGGACGGCTCGAATCCGACATCGAGTGCCGCTGCGGATCGAATCCGGCTCGCGTTGAACGAGGCGAAAGACCAGAAGGTTCGTGAAGGGCTGCGCAACTCCGGGATTCCGGCGAGCGTGCTGACGCCGTTCACGATTAAACGCACCAACGTCGCCGACGAACGCCGTATGGCCGGCGCGATGTGGGGAACGATCTTCGGATACATGCTGTTGCTGATGATGTTCACCGGGCGGCATGTACGCCGTGATTGATATGACGGCCGGCGAAAAAGAGCGCAAGACGCTGGAAGCTCTGCTCGCATCGCCCGCTTCCCGGCGCGAAATCGTGCTGGGAAAAACGCTGGCGGCGATGAGCGCGATCATCCTGACGGCGGTGCTGTTGGTCGCGAGCATGTCCTATTCGCTGAAGAATGCCCACATGGCGTCGAGATCCGAAGAAGTCAGGCAGATGATGGGAACCATTCCGCTCGACCCGCATACCATCGGGATGATTGCCGCGGTGTTGATCCCGGTGGCGATTTTCGCGGCATCGCTGATGTTCGCCATCGCGATGTTCGCCCGCAGCTTCAAAGAAGGCCAAAGTTATCTGACGCCGATCGCGCTGATCGTGATTTTTCCGGCGCTGCTGGGAAGTATGCCGGGCTTGCACCTGAATCCCGTGTTATGCCTGATTCCGATTTTCAACGCCAGTATGGTGGTTCGCGGAGTCTTGCTCGGTGACATTTCCATGACGAACTTCGCCGTAACGGTGGCCGCGAATCTGGTTTACGCCGGGATCGCGTTCGTGGTCGCAACCGGACAATTCGAAAAAGAAAGCGTGCTGTTCCGGTCCTGATTCAGACCGGATCGAGCAGATGCCCCAGCTTTTCCTTCTTGGTGCGCAGATAGTCCTCAGTGGATTCGTGCGGTTCCACCAGGCACGGGACGCGTTCGGTGACGCGAACGCCGGCCCGCTCCAGGGCTTGCAGCTTTTCCGGATTATTCGACATCAGCCGCACGGCCGTCAGCCCGAAAAATCGCAGGATCGCCCCCGGCAGCTCATAACCGCGCAGATCGGCGTCGAAAGCCGAGCTGTTCATTCGCTTCCACCGTGTCCGCGCCCTGGTCCTGCAACTCATAGGCGCGCAGCTTATTGAGCAGGCCGATGCCGCGGCCCTCCTGATTCTCGTAGATCAGCAATCCGCGGCCTTCCCGGGCAATCGATTCCAGGGCGAGTTCGAGCTGCGCGCGGCAATCGCACCGAAGGCTGTGAAATACGTCGCCGGTGAGGCACTGGGAATGAATCCGCACCAATGGCGGCGGACCCATTCGTGATATCGCCCATCTTCAGCGCCACGGCTTCTTCGGTGTCGTTGTTGAAGCCGAAAATCCGGAAGTGGCCGAAGCGGCTGGGGAAATCGGCCTCGGCGACTTTGCGTAACTGGGATGTCTGGGGCATTGAGACGGGGATACTTTCATTATAATTGTCCGCAGCAGTCATGGTTTCTCAACATCTGGTGATCTTGCTGGTGAAGCTGGCGGTGGCGGCGTCGCTGGCGAGCATTCTTACCCGCAGCGGCCGGTTTCAGCGCATGCTGATGCGGGAAGAGCGCACGCTGGCGCAGCGGGTCCAGATGGCGCTGGTCTGTGCGGTCATCTTCGGCACGGGCGTGCTGGCGCGGGTGCTGAATCCCGAAGCGTATCAGGCGCTTGACCTGGGGCTCGAAGGGAGTCTCGCGCTGGGCATGCTCAGCGGATATGTAACCGGACTGCTGGCGGGCGTGCTGATTTCCATTCCGGCGCTGATTCGCCATGGCGAATGGATGTCGATGATTCTGTTCGCAGCCGCGGGCGTGCTCGGCGGGCTTTCTACGCGATGTGGCGCCGGACAAAGAAGCCATCTGGAAGTTCTCGCCGTTCCCCGACCTGAGTTTGTGGCGGCTGGTCCGCCGGCGCGACCTGCGTTTGCCCGCCTTCAGCTTGCTATGCGTGCTCGTGATTCTGATGGCGGAAACCCTGCGCCACGTGGTTTATGTGCATTTCCCTTCAGCGTCGTTTGCTCTCCAGCGCAACTGGAAGGACGGGCCATGGATGGTGGTCGCGGTCTATGCCACCACGCTTTTTTCGACCGTGCTGCCGATCAAGATCTGGAACAGCAATCGTAACGAGAAAAAGCTGGAGCAACAGCAGTTGCATCTCAACGAGGCGCGCCTGGCCGCGCTCAGCCGACAGATCAATCCCCATTTTCTGTTCAATACGCTGAATTCGGTCGCTTCGCTGATCCGCATCGATCCGGATCAGGCGCGCCAGGTGGTGTATAAGCTGTCGAAGATTCTGCGCCGTCTGCTGCGGCAGCAGGAAAATCTGACGTCTCTCGGCGAAGAGCTCTCCTTTGTCGACGATTATCTGGCGATCGAGATGGTGCGCTTCGGCGACAAACTGCACTTCGTGAAGGAGATCGACCCGGCGACGCTGGACCTGCTGGTCCCCAGCATGCTGCTGCAGCCGCTGGTCGAAAACAGCATCCGCCACGGGCTCTCGAGCAAAGTGGACGGAGGCACCATTCGCGTCCGCAGCCGGATGGTCGCACGCCGCCTCCAAATCCTGGTGGAGGACGACGGCGTGGGAATTCCGGAGGCGAAGCTCGCGACGCTGTTCGAGCAGGGCATCGGCGTCAGCAACGTGAATGAGCGATTGAAGGTGCTTTTCGGCGATGATTACAAGATGTGGATCGACAGCCGTCTCGGCGAAGGCACCAGCACGGGAATCGAGCTTCCGGAGCAGGCCAGTGGTACGGTAGTGGTAGAGACGCTGGTGAGTAGCGGGAGCCACATTTGAGCGATCTCGACTATTCCATCCTTCTGGAGCGCGCGGATCAGATGCCGCGCACCATCGCCAGGCGGACGCGCCGTATTTACGACACGGTAGCGTCGATTTATCCGGTCAGCACGTTCTTTTTCCATTCGAAGGCGCATGCCTGCGCGCTCCAACACGCCGGAATCCGGAACGGGATGCGTGTTCTGGAGATCGCCACCGGTTCCGGCGAAATGTTCCGCCGCCTGGTGAAGGCCAACCCCGAAGGCAAGACCTACGGCCTGGATCTTTCCCCCAATATGGCGGCGCGCACGCAAGTGCGGGCCCGGCGCGAGTTTCCGCAGGCACATTCGCACTGCGGGGCCGTCGATGTGCGGAACCTGCCGTTCCGTAGCTCGACCTTCGACGCCGTGGTGTGCTGTTACCTGTTCGAGTTGCTGGCGCAGGACGACATCCGGTGCACCTTGCGCGAAATTTGCCGTGTGCTGCGTTCCGGGGGGACGTTCTCCCTGGTGGTGATCGGGCAGAATGTGAAGCTGTTCAATCGGTTGTACAGCGTTTGCGGCAGCCTGGTGCCCGCGTTCTGGGGACGCCAGGTGGAATGTGCGGTCCCGGACTTGATTCGGGAAGCGGGATTGCGGATCCTTTCCACGCACTCGGTGCGGCAGACTGGATACCCGTCGCGGGTTCTCGTCGCCCGCCGGTAACTTCCTCGAAAAAAATTCTTGCGTACGCTCCCGCCATGGGTCATATTAGGATTCTGGGCACTCGGGGCTGGTTGAAAAAGGGGACAGACGACTCTGTCCCTGGCCGCAGACCGCGATTTCGTACAAAAAGCGCGGCCGTGGACAGAGCGGTCTGTCCCCTTTTTCGGCAAGCTCGTAGGCCATATATGGGCTCGGATCATTACTCGGATTCTCGATGGCGGACCAGCTCCTGTTCCTCACCGAACTGCTCGGCCTCAAGGTCTATGACCTTAAGGGGCGTAAGATCGGTGTCATCAAGGATGCTGCGCTTAGTTCCGCTGATTGATCCTGTCCGGATCGACCGTTATCTGGTCGGCGGAGGATGGACCTGGCTGACCATCCGGCACGATCAGATCCGCGTCATTTCGCTGGATGGCATTCACCTCCGCGACGAAATTCTAACTCCTTACCATTCCGACGAGTACATGCTTCGCATGGCGCGCGATCTTCTGGACCAGCAGATTATCGACGCGCAGGGACAGAAGGTAGTGCGGGTCAACGACGTTACATTTGAGATCCGGAATGACAACGGCGGCGATGTGTTATGGATTCTGGAGGTCGACATCGGAATCCGGAGCATCTTCCGGCGCCTGTTCCAGGGCGTTCTGCCTCCGCGCTGGGTCCGCCGGCTGCAAACCGGCATTTCCCCGCATTCGATCCGCTGGGAATTCTGCAATATTCTGGAGCCCGATCCGCAGCGGCGCTTGCGTCTGAACATTTCGAACCGCCTGTTGGAGGACATGCATCCGGCTGACCTCGCCGATATCGTCGAGGACCTGAGCCCGCAGGATCGCGAGGCGATCTTCGAAAACATCGACAGCGAAGTGGCCGCCGACGCGCTGACCGAAGTGGATCCCGACATTCAGGCGAGCATTCTCGAATCGCTGGAGACCGAAAAGGCCGCCGATATCGTCGAAGAAATGGCGCCCGACCATGCAGCCGACGTCCTGGCCGAGCTCGAAGAAGAAACCAGCGAAGACATTCTGGAGGAAATGGAGCACGAGCCCGAAGTCGGAAGTGCAGGAACTGCTGGAGTTCGAGGAAGACACCGCCGGCGGAATGATGAACACGGAATACGTCGCGCTGAAAGAGGATGCGACGGTGGCGGACGCGCTGGCGGCGTTGAAGAACAACGAAGAACTGCTGGAAAATCTGAATACTCTGTTCCTGGTGGATTCCGAGGATCGCCTGAAGGGCGCTGTTCCGCTGGCTCGCCTGTTCCTGCACGATGGCGCGACGCCGCTGATGTCTCTTGCGGCCGAAACTCTGATCGAGGCTCCCGTCGAAGAGCGGCAGGAACGTGTGACGGAGCTGTTCGATAAGTACAATCTGCTGGCGCTGCCGGTGGTGGATGAAGAACACAAGCTGGCCGGCGTGATCACCGCGGACGATATTATTTCCGTATTACGCCAGAAATAGCGATCAAACCCTGAGCAATCTGGCCGCATTTCCGCCCAGAATCCCGGCCCGGTCTGGTTCGGAAATGTCCAGGGCCCGGATGCTTTCGAGCATCAGCTTGGGACTGCCGATCTGATGCGCATAATCGCTTCCGGCCATCAGGTGATCCGCCCCGCGAACGCGATGGCGAGCTTCAACGCGTCGGTATTGAAGTTCACCGTGTCGAAGTAAAACTTCTTCAGATACTCGCTGGGCGGACGCTGAATGTTTACGCGGCATTCTTTGAAAGCCCGATGGCCTCGATCCAGCCGTTCGGCGAGATAGGGAATCGCGCCGCCCAGATGCGTCAGGACCCAGGTAATCTTCGGATATCTCTCGGGCACGCCGCTATAGACCAGTTTCGCCGCCGCAAGCGTGGTGTCGAACAGGAACCCAACCAGCGGCATCAGCCAGAAATCCTTCATAGCCTCGACCCCTACCGGATCGGTCGGATGTATATACAGGACCGCTTCCAGATCATTCGCCAGCTCATACAGCAGGCTCGAATCGGGGATCTGCCAGCGCAACGCCGTTCACGTTGCTGAATAACATCGCGCCGCGCAAGCCGAGCTGCCGGACAGCGCGTTCTAACTCCTTCACCGAAGCCCGCGGGTCGTTCAGCGGGAGCGTGGCCAGGGCCGAAAATCGTCCGGGATGCGCGGCGATTCCTGCCGCAAACTCGTCATTCACCATGGATGCGAGACGCACCGCAGTCGCGGGAGCTTCGACGTGCGTCCCGGGCGTCGTCATGGTCAGAACCTGCATGTCGATCCCGTGATCGTCGAGCATTTTCCGGCGGACATTCAGATCGCGCTGCCCTGGCACGGCGATGTTGTAGTCGCCGGGATAATGCAGGCGTGGATTGCCCTGATCGTCGATGGTCACCTCCACCGCGCTTTCGCCTGACTGCAAAGCTTTCAAATATCCAGGCGGATAATAATGATTATGAAAATCAATTACCGGCATTGTGTCGAAAACCCTTTCGGAAATAATAAATAGGAAGACCGGCGGCGACCAAAAGCAGACCCGATCGCGGCTTCTTTCAGATCCGCGCTCAGTTGATTCCCCACCACCAGGCAGCAGCCCGCGATGAACACCACCGGCGCGAAACTCAGACGTTTCTGAATCCGCATCAGGCCGATCGCCATCAGCCCGAAAAACAGAAATTCAGTGTACACTACGCGCGTGAACAGCACCCGGTAGGTTCCCGTGGCGACCAGAACGCTGGCCCAAATCGCTTGCGCGATAATCGCGACGTGGGGCGAATGGAAGCGCGGATGAGCCGTGCCCATCGCGCGCCACGCCAGGCCATCCTGTGCGATCGCGTAATAGACTCGGGGGCCCGCAAGAACGCTGCCGCTTAATCCTCCGAAGGCGGAGACCAGCACCAGCACCGCGACGATCGCGGCTCCCCGCGGACCAACCATCACCGCTGCCGCATCCGCCGCCACGTGCTGCGAATTAAGGACGGTATTCAGCGGCAAAACGTGCAGATACGCCGCGTTTAATGACAGGTAGCACGCGGTTACGATCAGCATGCCGATGAATAGTGCGCGCGGAATCGTTTTCTCCGCCTGATGGGTTTCGCCCGCCGCATAGGTCACCATGTGCCAGCCGCCGAACGCAAACAACCCGGCGCTGATGGCGAGCAGGAATTCCCGCGTGCCGTGCGGCCCATTGACGACGGCCACCGATGCAGACGTGAGGGGGTGAAATCACAACGACAGCGACCAGGATGCCCGCGATCGCGGCAAGCTTTGCGATGGTGAATCCGGTCTGCACCGCGCTGCCCGCGCGCGCCCCAAAATAATTGATGACCGACAGCAGCAGGATGCAGCCGATCGCCACTGCGCGCATCCCGCGATCGTCGAGAGGAACCAGCACCGCGGCATAGCGCGCCAGCACCATGGAAACCGCCGCGACAATGCCGGAGTGCGCGCTCCAGAACATCGCCCACCCCCACAGAAAAGCCGCGGCCGGGGAAATGGTTTCCTTCAAATAAACATACACGCCGCCCGTTTTCGGAAACGTAGCGGCAAGCGAGGCGGAGACCAGCGCGCCCGCCATCGACATCAATCCCGCCGCCGTCCAGACGCCGAACATCGCGGGAATCGTGGAAACGTGACGGCTGACCTCGGAGGGCTGAACAAAAATCGACGCGCCGATGATGATCCCCACCACCATCGCGGTGGCCCGCATCAAGCCCATCGATTTTTTAAGCAAGCCTACAGTCTACACCGGCTACGCGGGAGTCGTCAGTTGCTTCCCTTTTTCCGCGAGCAGGATCGCCAAAAGGCGCGCCGGCTTTGTCGTGCTGGCGTTGCGCGAAACGCCGTGCAGCTCGTTGGGAGTCTCCAGAAACATCTCGCCGGTTCTGTAGGTCTTCTCCGGACCGTCTCCGATTTTCGAAACGACCTCGCCTTCCAGCACGTACGCGATGGTGATTCCCGGATGCCGGTGCGCCGCCGAACCGCCGCCAGGCGCATACGAAACCTCAACCGCGGTGACGGACCATCCGTGCAGCGTCAAGTCCGGCAGATCGTGCTGAAACACCACCCCGCGGCTGCGATCCGAAGTTTGCGCCTGCGCAAGAAGCGCGCCAATACTCGCCAGAAGTGCTCGTCGATCCATGTTTCGAGATTAACGCCGTTTCGCGACCAGATGGTAACTGGCGCTCACCAACTCCTCGATTTCTTCCCAGTCGAGCTTCTCCGAAGTGCGCAGCGACACCCATCCGTGCTGTCCGACATGCGGCGTTTTATAGAACCGCGGATCTTCGAGAAATATCCCCTGCTCCGTTTTCGCGACTTTGATCGCGATCGCTCGCGCCTCGGGCCAACCGTGATACATGCAGAATGGCTTCTTCCGGATGCGGAAAAAGGGATGGCCGAAATTCTCCGTCTCCACGGCGTCCGGCAGCGCCAGACAGATCTTTCGAAGCCGGTGTGATCGGGTCCGCCATTCAGCTCTTCTTGACGAATCGCTCGATTCCGCGCCGCGCATCTTCGGTCATGCGCGCCAGCGCGTTTCCGTGAACTCCCGCTCAATCGCGCTCTCAAACGTCATGCCGTCCATATGATACAGAAGGCTCTTGCTGAGCGTGACGGCCGACGCCGATTTCGATGCCAGCGCCGTCACGTAATCTTCCACGCGCGCGTCGAATTCGGCATCGGGATAAACGCGATTGATCATTCCCACGGCGTGCGCCTGCGCGGCCGTGATGATTTCTCCCGTGACGATCAGCTCCAGCGCGCGTTTCTCGCTGACCGATCGGCGCAGGATCGCCATCACCATGGCAGGAACGAATCCGATCTTCACTTCCGGGTATCCGAACTGCGCGGATTCGGCGGCGAGAATCAAATCGCATGCCGTCGCCAGTCCGCATCCGCCCGCAAGCGCGCGCCCGCGAACTGCCGCGACCACGGGCCGCGGATGCTGGCGCATCTCGAGAAACGCATCGGCCATGTGGCGCGCCGTGCCGATGTGATCCAGCACGCCGGCCTCGGCCGTCCGATCGAGCCCCGCCAGATCGGCGCCGGAGCAAAAATCCGGACCGGCGCCCGTGATCAGAACCACGCGGACGTTTTCATCTTTCGCCGAACGCGACAGCGCGTCGCGCAACGCAGCGATCAGCTCCGCGTTCAGCGCGTTGCGTTTCTCCGGACGATTCAGCGTGATCCGCGCGACCCCCGCGTCCACGCGAAATTCAATCAACCTCAATCTCCATGCGCAGCAGCGCGCTGCAATAGGTCTTGCCCTGCGGATCGGCCTTCAGCGCCAGAGTCCCGCCGCCGTCCAGGCTTTCGTGCAGCAGAAAATTCAGCGCGCCCAGATTGGGAAGCTCGAATCGCTCGACTTTGCCCAAACAAACTCCCTTGAAATGTTCTTTCACCCGCGCGGCGGTCACTTCTTTGACCAGGATCGGATAATACTCCGGCTTGCGCGCGATGATGCCGACGTTCGCGGTATCGCCTTTGTCGCCCGACCGCGCGTGCGCCAGCTCGACCAATTTTCGCTTGGCCATATGCTCACCTCCGGCGTGACTTCGCGCTTGGGAATCAGCGCCGGCCAGTACGCCACAATTTCTTCCACTCTCGGACGCCCGCCGCCCAAACCGGTCACCACCGGCGGACCGTTCAGCGCCAGCGGCGCGATTTCCTTGGTGAATCGCTCCACCGCCGCGCGATCGTTGGAACGGACGCCGATGCGCAAAACCACTTCCGCCAGTTGCGGCGCGATTTCGGGCGATGGCTCCGCCGATGGAATCCCGTGGCACGCATTCGCGCCCACGAACTCGCTTCGGATCTCGTCAAACTTCAGCCCCAGCCGGTCGAGACGCTGGCGCAGAATCTGATCCGCCGCGCGAGCCTTCTTGTACGCATCCGGCCACGCGTAGACCAGATTGCCGATCGCCTTGAATCCCGCCGAGTAGCTGACCGAGACTTTATAGAACTCGGTTGCGGGGCGGCCGCGAATGCCGGAAAATCGCACGCGATCGGGCCCGGCCTGTTCGAGATGGATGGTGGTGAAATCCGCGACGCAGTCGGGTGTGATGTACTCCTGCGGGTCGCCCATCTCATAAAGAAGTTGTTCCTTGACGGACGCGACGGTGACGCGGCCGCCGGTTCCCGCGTGCTTGGTGATGCAGAACGTGCCATCGGGCTCGGCCTCGATGATCGGATAGCCGATGTCGGCCATATTGGGGATGGTCTCCCAATCCACCTGGCAGTTTCCGCCGGTGCATTGCGCGCCGCATTCCACGGTATGCCCGGCGATGGTGCCGGCGGCGAGCTGATCCCACTCGTCCTTCTTCCAGCCGAATTCGTGAATCATCGGCGCGAGCGCGAGGCCGGTATCGGTGACGCGGCCCGTGATGACGATCTGCGCGCCGCGCGCCAGCGCCTCCACCACCGGAAACGCACCGAAATACACGTTCGCGCTTTGCACATTCGCGCGAACCGTGGAAAGCGGCTCGCCCGTGTCCATATTCTTCAACTCGACGCCGCGCGCCAGAAAATCGTCGAGCCGGCCCATGATGTCGTCGCCGGCGACCGTCGCAACTCTTGATATCGATGCCCTGCCGCTTGGCGACTTCGAGGATCGCGTCACGGCACGCAGCGGGATTCACGCCGCCCGCGTTGGCGATCACGCGGATTCGCCGCTCCACCAAGTCCGGCAGCACGCGCGCGATCATGTCGACGAAATCGCGCGCATACCCCGCCTTCGGGTCGCGCGACCGCTGCTTTTGCAGGATCGACATGGTCACTTCGGCCAGATAATCGAGCGTCAGGTAATCGATGGGCCCCCGCCGCACCTGTTCCACCGGCGCTTCCAGCGAGTCGCCCCAGAAGCCCTGTCCATTTGCGATTCGAATCATTCAGATTTTAAATTCCTTTGCCAGGATCTCTTTCATGATCTCCGAAGTGCCGGCCCCGATGGTGTGCAGCCGCACATCGCGCCAAAACCGGCCGACGGGATATTCGGTGACGTAGCCGAATCCGCCGAACATCTGCACGCAATCGTAGGCAACTTTCTGGCACAGTTCGGAACAGTACAGCTTCGCCATGGTGATTTCGCGCACGCACTTCTGCTTGCGATTCATCAGATCCACGCGCGCGATACACCAGCCATCGGCCGGCCTCGATGTTGGTCAGATGCTCGGCGAAGCGATGGCGCCACACCTGAAATTGCCGGATTGGATTCGCGAAAGCCTTCCGCTCCAGCCCGTAATCGAGCGCCTGCCGGATCGCGCGGTCCATGCCGGCCAGTGCCGCAACGGCAGCCACCAGCCGCTCGCCCTGAAAGTTATGCATGATGTAGTAGAAGCCGCGGTTCATTTCACCCAAAAGGTAGCGCCGCGGAATCCGGCATTCGTCAAAAAACAATTCGGCGGTATCGGAAGATAAATTACCAATCTTCTTCAGCTTCTTGCCGACTGAAAAGCCCTTGGTTTTCGTGGGAAAAAGGACAAAGGAGATGCCCTTGTATCCATCCTCGCCGGTGCGCACGCCGAGCACGATGAAATCCGCGCGCGTACCGTTGGTGATCCACAGTTTCTGACCGGAGATGACCAGATCGCCGCCGTCGATGCGGGCATGCGTCTTCATCGCAGCGACATCCGAACCCCCGCCGGGCTCGCTGATTCCGAGCGCGGCGATATAGTCGCCCTTCATCGCGGGCTTCAGAAACTCTTCCTGCTGTTCGCGGGTGCCGAGTTCCTCGATCACCGGCAGAGTCATGTCGCTCTGGACCATCAAGGCCATGTTCACGCCCGCATTTTCGGAATACGCCAAGCCCTCGATATAGGCCGTCGTGGCCCACCAATCGAGTCCACTGCCGCCTAATTCAGGATCGATTCGGATGCCGAATAAGCCTAAATCCCCGGCTTTCTTGAATATCTCGCGCGGAAATTCTTCGGCTTCGTCCCATTCTTCGGCATGCGGAGCGATCTCCGTCCGCGCGAATCGCTTCACCGTCTCCCGAATCATGTCGTGCTCTTCGGTGAAGTAAGGAAACTCGGCTCGCACTTCCTGCACTGCTTGGCTCATGACTCATTCTCCTTCTTGCCGATCCGAACCAGCGTCTGTCCCGGCGCGACCACGGCGCCCGGTGTCACCATCTACCGCTTCCACGATTCCCTCAGAGTGCGCGCGTATGGTCTGTTCCATTTTCATCGCTTCCAAGACCACCAGAGGTTGCCCAACGCGCACGGTTTCGCCTGCTTGCACTAGAATTCGCAGAACCAAGCCGGGCATCGGCGAGCTAGCGGATTCTTCCGACGCGGCGCTCTCCGAAGCAGGATACCGCGAAATCGCGCGGAAACATGTAGCCGTTCACCCAGCGATGGGTCGCGTCTTCGGAGATGTCGAACGCGCGTTGAACGCCGTCGATTTCCGCGCGCAGCCTTCCCGGCTCGCATGAAACGATTTTGACATCGTGAGCGGGTGCGGCGATCTGAAACGGATTATTCCGGTATCCAGGCGGCACGGCTGGCAGAGATATCGCGCGTTCCGCATGTCGCCGCGCAACGAGGTACGCGTCGAGTGCCGCCGAAGCACCCGGCGCTCGGCGGATCGGTCCGGCTCAAACGGGATCGCGAAACCGGTATGAATTCGGCCGGCCACGAAATCCGGATGGTCCAGCACCCAATCAGGTACTCGCGATTCGTAACCACGCCCATGAACCAGCGTATTCTCCAGCGCGTGGCGCAATTTGCGAATCGCGCCCTCGCGCGAAGGTGCGTGCGCGATGATCTTGGCGAGCAAGAGGATCGTAATGAATGCCGATCTCGGTCCCAACCTCGATTCCGCTTTCGACCCGCACTCCCTGGGCGCGCGCCAAGCGAGCACTTTGCCGGTCGAAGGCAGAAAGCCGTTGGCGGGATCTTCGGCGTAAAGCCGCGCCTCAATCGCGTGGCCCTGCTGCGGCGCATCGAAAAGCTGAATCGCGCGACCTTCGGCGACCTCGATCTGCATCCGCACCATGTCGATCCCGAGAATCATCTCCGTCACGGGATGCTCCACCTGAATCCGGGTATTCATTTCCAAGAAAGTAAAATTCGCCGGTGGGCGTTACGAGAAACTCCACGGTACCCGCGCTCAGGTATCCGATCTCGCGTCCGATGCGTAACGCCGCATCGATCATCGCGCTGCGCACGCCAGGATCGAGGTTGGGCGCGGGCGATTCTTCGATGATCTTCTGATGCCTCCGCTGCATCGAGCAATCGCGTTCGTACATGTGAACCACGTTGCCGTACACGTCGCCGAAAATCTGCACTTCGATGTGGCGCGCGCCTTCAAGATAGCGCTCGGTGAACAGCGTCGCCATCGCCGAACGCGCTGTGAGCCTCGCGGCCCGCGGAGGCAAGCGCTTCGTCCAAATCTTCGGCGCGATCCACGCGCCGCATCCCTTTACCTCCGCCGCCGGCCGATGCTTTCACCAGCAGAGGAAATCCCTCGGACGGAACCACCGGCACACCCGCCGCGGCCGCGACTTTTCGCGCTTCGATCTTCGATCCCATCGTCCGGATGGTCTCCGCGCGCGGTCCGATGAAAAGTAATCCCGGCTGCCGCGCAAGCCTCCGCGAACGCCGCATTTTCAGAGAGAAATCCATATCCCGGATGAATCGCGTCTGCGCCGATTCGCCGTGCGGCGTCGATGATCCGGTCGATCGCGAGATATGATTCGCGGCTGGCAGCTGGGCCGATCCGCACGGCTTCCCTGGCATCGCGTACATGTGGAGCATCGCGATCGGCGTCGGAATAAACCGCGACCGTCTGAATCCCCAACTCACCGCACGTGCGAAAAATCCGGCGTGCGATCTCGCCGCGATTCGCCACCAGAAGTTTGCGGATTGGTTTCAATGGCGGAATACGCCCCATTCCATCGCGCCCTCGACGGGCCGGTTCAGCGCCGCCGAAAGCGCAATCGCCAGGACGGTTCGTGTATCGCGCGGATCGATGATGCCGTCATCCCACAGGCGCGCGGTGGCGAAGTACGGACTCGATTCGCGCGTGATCTGATCTTCAAGAGCCTGCTTCTGTGCCCCGAGCTGCGCTTCATCCACCGCGATTCCCTGCCGTGCCGCCGCATCGCGTTTGATCAGGTCCATCACGCCCGAAAGCTGCTGCGGACCCATCACCGCAATGCGATGATTCGGCCAGGTGAACAGGAATCGAGGCTCATACGCGCGTCCACACATCGCGTAATTGCCGGCCCCATACGATCCTCCCATCATGATTGTGATTGCAGGAACCGTGGAATTGGACACCGCATTGATCAGTTTCGCCCCGTTTCGAATGATCCCCTGCTCTTCATAGGAGCGGCCGACCATGAAACCGGTGATATTCTGCAAAAAGATCAACGGAATATTCTGCTGATTCGCCAGCGCGATAAACTGCGCGCCCTTCGCCGCCGACTCCGACATCAGAACGCCGTTGTTCGCAAGAATCCCCACGGGGAACCCGTGAACATGCGCGAATCCGGTGACCAGCGTGGTCCCGTAGCTCGCTTTGAACTCGGAAAATCGCGAGCCGTCGACAACCCGCGCGATCACGTCTCGCGCTTCGAACGGCACACGTGGATCCGCCGACGCGATCCCGAATAGCTCGTCGGCCGGGTATAGCGGCTCCTCGATCGGCGATAAACGCACATCAGGCTTCGCTAAATTAAAGTGCGCAACGATCTCCCGCGCGATGCGAATCGCATCCAATTCGCTCTCCGCCAGATAATCCGACAAACCTGAAACCCGCGAATGCATTTCCGCGCCGCCCAGCGATTCTTCATCCGCAGTCTCGCCCGTTGCCATCTTCACCAGCGGCGGACCAGCCAGGTAAACGCTGGCGCGCTTGCGCACCATTACTACGTAATCCGACATGCCCGGCAGATACGCGCCGCCCGCGGTCGACGGACCGAACACCACCGAAATCGTCGGAATGCGCATCTTCGACCGCCGCGTGATCTCACGAAATCCACGCCCGCCGGGAACGAAAACCTTGGCCTGCTGCGGAAGATCCGCGCCCGCAGCCTCGACCAGAAGAATCGTAGGCAATCGATTTTCGCGCGCGATGTCCGCCAGTCGAGCGTTCTTGAGCAGCCCCGGCTCGCCGGTCGCCCCGCCCTTTGCCGTCGCCTCATTCGCGATGATCAGGCATTCGCGACCTTCCACCAGTCCGATTCCGCCGATAATTCCCGCACCGGGAACTTCGCCTTCCATGCCGAATCCGGCCAGCGGAGCGATCTCCAGGAAATACGAGCCTTCGTCAAGTAGCGCCTCCACTCTTTCGCGCGGAAGCAGCTTTCCCTTCGCGCGATGCCGCTCAATGTATTTCGCGTCCGCCCCCTTCCGTCGATCGCTTCAGCTCCGCGCGCAGCCGCTCGACCTCTTGAGACATCCACGCGTAATTGAAGCGGAATGCCTCCGACTGCGGATCGACAATGGATCGAAGTTGCAAGCGAGCTACTTTTGTTTGGCGAGAAACGCTAGCAGCAGCCGGTTGAACTCGGCCGGCTTCTCCATCATCAGGAAATGATCGGTCCCCGGGATTTCGACGTACTCGATCTTCGGGAAAACCTGCTGGAGCAGTTCCCGGCTGGCCAGGCGCGAATGGTCGGCGTAAATCCCCAGCACCGGACCCGCATATACGTCTTCCTTCCAGATCGCGGGATCCGTCATCGCCATCATCGCGCCGGCGGCGTTCGCATCGGGTGTTTCCATCGTCACTTTCAGTACCTCAGGTTCGAACCCGGCCGCCGCCGGGGTCAGCATGTTGCGGATGAACTTTTCACGCGTCGCGTGTCCGTTCGGTCCTGAAAAACTCGCGGCCAGCGTTCCGTAAACCCCTGCGTTCTCCGGCTTCGCGACCACTCCATCCACCAGCACCAGCGCGATCGTATTCTCCGGATAAAGCCGCGCATATTGGCGAATCACCGGAGTCCCCATGCTATGGCCCACCAGAATCCATCGCTTCACCTTCGCGTCGCGCCGCACCGAATCCACGGCGCGCGCGAACAGGTCCATCGAATATTTCCCGTCCTTCGGCGCTTCACTCTGGCCGTGACCCGGCAGATCGAGCGTAATCACGCGATACTTCTTCGCCAGCACGGGAACCTGGTGACGCCACGTCGTGGAATCCGCAGTCCAGCCGTGCACCAGCACCACGGTTGTCTTACCTTTGCCCGCCGACGCCCAATGAACGTTCAAGCCATCCACCGTGGCCCCTGAAACTGAGATCGCCGCCAGCACTCCCAGAAAAAGTCTCATTTGATTACCATAACGCGCGAAAACCCTTCTGAGACATCCGGCGGCGTCAGGCGCTTCGCCATTTCCGCGATCACTTCATCCGGCACGATGCGATGCCGTTCGCGATTGCGGCGCTGGCATTCTTCGGCCGGAACATCGAAAAAAATTGCCTCGATATCGCAATCGTAGAGGCCCGCGAGCTTGATATACGGACGCCTCTCATACGGCGTCAAATTGGTCGCGTCGACGTACGTGAGCGGCCGTTGCAGCTCAAGCCTGTGTTTCACCAGGTCCCGCAGCACGCTGAACACTTGGCGATGAATGGTCTGATTGGTCGCATCGTCCGAGATCAGCCGCCGGATCTCATCGCTCGAAATCGCCGTGCCGCCGAGTTTTTCGATATACGTCGACTTCCCCGACCCCGGCAGCCCGACCATTACGACGATCTTGGGCCTCATCGCTTGTTGAAAAGGGGGACAGACCACTCTGTCCACGGCCACACGTCTCCTTGGAACCGACAATCTTCCGGCGAGGACAGAGCGGTCTGTCCCTTTTTTCAACAGAACCTTAGACGACGTATCTTTCCGCCTGAATCAGCCGCGCCGCGATCCTGCGCCGCAAGCCGATCATGTCCACCGGCTCATACTTGGTGAACCGCTTCAGCACCGCCAGATTCGTGCGCAGCGCGTCGCCTTCGGAACACGCCGCCAGCACCGTCCGCGCCGCACGTATCGATCGTGTCCATCGCTTCGCGAGAGAAAACCGCCACCATGTCGTTCACGTTTTCCGCATTGCGCCCGCTTTTGGCGATTTTCTGTGCCCGCAGCGTAGCCGATTCGAGGGCATACGCGTTCATCAGAATGTCGGTGATGTTCGCGACCACCTCCTGCTGCTCCTCGATCGCCGTCATGTATTTCTGGATACGCGATCCCCAGCGCCAGCAGGCCGACCTTCTTCGCGTTGGCGACCATATCGATCGATCCGCCGAGCGACGGTCCGCTCAGAATCTCGCCTTGCAGCTTCTTCACCGCGTCCACCAGCGGCAGCGTGCCCTTCTGGGCCCGCTTCAGCATCATGCCGGTCGCCAGCAGCCGGTTGATCTCGTTGGTCCCTTCGAAAATCCGGTTGATGCGCGAATCGCGATACGCGTGCTCCACCGCGTAATCCTGATGGAAACCGTAGCCGCCGTGGATTTGCACGCCTTCATCCACCACGTAATCCAGCGTCTCCGACGCGAAAACCTTGATGAAGGAGCACTCCGTCGCGAACTCTTCGACGGCTTTCAGCATCTCATGCCCGGCGTCCGGGATTGTCCCATGAGAACCCTTCGAGCTGCGCTTCGATATCGCCCACCACGCGATACGTCATGCTCTCGCTCGCGTACATGCGAATCGCCATTTCGGCGATCTTGTGCTGGATCATGCCGAACTCGGAGATCGATTTGCCGAACGCCTTCCGCTCTTTCGCGTACTTGATCGACACCGCCAGATCGTCGCGGCAGCCGCCGTGCGCGAACGGCCCCAGCTTCAGCCGGCCGAGGTTCAGAATATTGAACGCGATGATATGCCCGCGTCCGATTTCGCCCAGCACGTTCTCCACCGGCACCTTCACGTTGTCGAGATACACGGCGGTTGTCGAGCTGCCCTTGATCCCCATCTTCTGTTCTTCTTTTCCCGCCGAAACGCCGGGCCACGCGCGCTCCACCAGGAACGCCGTGAACTTTTCGCCGCCGACTTTCGCGAACACCGTGTACAGATCCGCGAAGCCGCCGTTGGTGATCCACATCTTCTGCCCGTTCAGGATGTAATGCTTCCCGTCCGGCGAAAGATCCGCGCGCGTCCGCGCCGCCAGCGCATCGGAACCGGCCTGCGGCTCGCTCAGGCAATACGCCGCGATCATTTCCGCGGATGCCAGCTTGGGCAGATATTTTTTCTTCTGCTCTTCGGTCCCGAACAGCAGCAGCGGCAGCGTGCCGATCCCGGTGTGCGCGCCGTGCCACGCCGAATACGACCCGTCGCGCGCCACGCCTTCGGCCACCACCATCATCGACGTGAGATCCATCTCCATGCCGCCGAATTTCTCCGGGATCACCACCGCCGTCAGGCCCAGCTCAGCCGACTTCTTCAGGATTCCGCGCCGCCACCGCGTGCTGCTGATGATGAATCTCTTCGAGATGCGGAGCCACTTCTTTGGTGAAGAATTCTTCGGTCGTCTTCGCGATGGCGCGATGCTCGGCCGTGAAATCCTCGGGCGTGAAAATGTTTTCGGGTTCGCGTGTTTCGAGCAGAAACGCGCCGCCTTTGGTCTTCGGAATCGCAATCGTTGTCGTATGCCATATTAGTTCCCTCGCTCAAAAATTCCCGCCGCGCCCTGGCCGCCGCCGACGCACATGGTGACCATTCCATAGCGCGCATTCCGGCGCGGCATCTCATGCAGGATGGTCGCCGTCAGCTTGGCGCCCGCTGCATCCCAGCGGATGCCCCAGCGCCACCGCGCCGCCGTTGACGTTCAGCGTGTCCATATTTAATCCCACCTGGCGCGCCACCGCAACGGCCTGCACCGCGAACGCTTCGTTCAACTCCACCACGCCGATGTCTTCGAGCTTCAACCCCGCCAGCCGCAGCGCCTTCGGGATCGCCACCACCGGACCGATGCCCATGATCTCCGGCGGCACTCCGCCCACCGCGAAGCTGACGAATCGCGCCATCGGCTTCAGTCCCAGTTCGCGGGCTTTCTTGTCCGACATGACAATCGCCATCGCCGCGCCATCGCTGGTTTGCGACGAATTGCCCGCTGTGACCCTTCCAGTCGCGTGAAACACCGGCCTCAGCTTTGCCAGCGCTTCCACGGACGTATCGGCGCGCGGTCCTTCGTCTTTTTTGAACACGGCTTTCTGCGTCGACGGATGCCCGTTCGTCAGCGTCGTCGTGTCTACTTCCAGCGGAACAATTTCGTCGTCGAATTTCCCTTCGGCCTGCGCCTTGATCGCGTTCTGATGCGATCGGAATGAGAACTGATCCTGATCTTCGCGGCTGATCCCGTACTTTCGGGCGACCTCTTCCGCCGTCAGCCCCATGCTCATGTAGATCGCAGGCAGATGATCCACCATCCACGGATTCGGCGCGAATTTATTGCCCGCCATCGGCAGCAGACTCATCGATTCCGCGCCGCCCGCGAGAATAATCTCAGCCCCGCCCGCCCGGATCCGTTCCGATGCCATCGCGATCGTCTGCAATCCCGAAGAGCAGAACCGGTTGACCGTAACGCCCGGCACCGTATCCGGCAGTCCCGCGCGCAGCACCGCGACCCGAGCCATATTCATGCCCGACTCAGCCTCTGGAATCGCGCAGCCGAGAATCACATCGTCGATCTCGTCCTTCGAAATCTGCGGATATTTTTCGAGCAGCGTTTCGATCACCGCTGCCGCCATGTCGTCCGGACGCGTATTCTTCAACGTTCCGCGCGGAGCCTTCCCCACAGCGGTCCGCATGCAATCGATAATCACCGCTTCGTTCATGATTAATTCCTTAGGGGCTTCCCGGTTTTCAGCATGGCCTGCATGCGCTCCTGCGTTTTCGCGTTGCCGCACAGGCTCAGGAATGCTTCGCGCTCCAGGTCGAGCAGATACTGCTCGCTCACCGTCTGCTCACCCGTTAATCGCCCGCCGCTCAGAATGCCGGCGATCTTCTCCGCGACCACCACGTCATAGTCGGAGATATATCCGCCCTGCCGCATCGCCCACGCGCCCAGCTTCAACATCGCGAACGCGCTTTCTCCACCAACTTTGATGTCCGTGCGCGGAAAACCAGGAGCGTAGTCGCGCACCAGCGACAACGCCAGTTCCTTCGCGTCGCCGATCAGCCGGTCCGGATTCATCGAAATGTGATCGCCCTTGTTCAGGAATCCAAGCGTCCGAGCTTCTTCCGCGCTCGAGGAAACTTTGGCCATGCCGATCAGCTCGAACACTCGCCGCGGATCTTTCAAGCGGAGCAGCAGCTCCTTGCATCCGCCGCCCGCGGGAATCAGCCCGACCCCCACCTCCACCAGCCCCATGTAAGTCTCCGCCGATGCCTGCACCCGCGCGCAATGCAGCGGAATCTCGCACCCTCCGCCCAGCGATCGCGAAAACGGCGCGGCCACCACCGGCTTGGGAGCATACTTCAGCGCCATATTCACCTGTTGGAACCGGTGAATCGCGGCGTTCAGGTCGTCCCATTCGCCTTCCTGCGCGGCCAGCAGCACCAGCATCAGATTCGCGCCTACGCTGAAGTTTTCGCCCTGATTGGCGACGATCATCGCCTCGAAATTCTTCTGCGTCTCTTCGAGGCCGGCGTGCAGCATGCCGATCTGATCCTCGCCGAGCGCGTTCATCTTGCTGTGAAACTCGACGCACAGTACGCCGTCGCCGACATCGATCAGCGATGCTCCCGCGTTTTGCTTCACCACTCCGCGCGCGCGTTTGAGGTCGGCAAACACCACGATCCCCGGCTGCTCTTCCAATTTCTGATACTTCGCGCCCGCGAAATCGAAATATTCCGTCCCCGGATTGCCGCCCGAATCGGCGAACCGGTACAGCGATTTGGCCCCCGCCCGCGCGCATCGCCTGGATATTCGCTGGAATCTCCCGTTTCTCCGCTTCCAGGCGCTTGCACACATCCTCAAACCCGAGCGCATCCCACAACTCGAACGGCCCCAGCTTCTGTGCGTAACCCCACCGCATCGCGCGATCGATTTCCACGATGCGATCCGAGATCTGAGGCACCATCTCGGCCGAATACAGAAACAGATCGCTATAAAGCTGCCACAGGAACGTCCCCACGCGATCTGTTCCCTTCACCAGTACACGCAACCGCTCGCCCAGATCCTCGATGCCTCGCGCCGCATCCGCCGATGGAAACTTCACTTTGGCGGCCGGATGATACTCCAGCGTCGCCAGATCGATCGCGTGAATCTCCTTCTCCTTGCCCACGCGCTTATAAAATCCCTGACCCGACTTTTCGCCGAGCCATCCCCGCTCGATCATCTTCTTCTGCGTGTCGCTCATCAGATAGCGGTCGCGCCATCGATCCTCGGGAACCGCGTGATACAGATTGGTTCCGACGAACGCCCACACGTCCAGCCCGACAATATCCAGCAGCCGGAAACTCGCGCTATTCGGCAGACCGATCAGCGACCCTGTGATCGCGTCCACCTCTTCCACCGAGTAGCCGCCCTCGATCGTGATCTTGCCGACCGTGCCTCCGAAAAAGCTGCCAATGCGATTCGCGATGAAGTTCGGCGTGTCCTTGCACGGCACTACGCCCTTGCCCAATCGCCGGTCCGCAAAGTTCGCGACAAACTTGAGAATCTCAGGGTCGGTGTCGGCGCCCGGAATCAATTCGAGCAAATGCAAATACCGCGGCGGATTAAAAAAGTGCGTACCCAGGAAATGCTTTCTAAAATCTGCCGAGAAGCCTTCAGAAATCTGCCGCAGCGGGATTCCGCTGGTATTCGTGGAAACGATCGAATCCGCTTTGCGCAGCGCCTCCACCTTCTTCCACAGCGCCCGCTTAATCTCCAGATTCTCTGTGACCGCTTCCATGATCCAGTCACAATCGGCGATCCTAGGCAGGTCCTGATCGAAGCTGCCGGTTGAGATCATGGACGCGGCCGAGTCGACGAAAAATCCGCCGGGCCTCTGTTTGGCGGCGTTCTCCACGCCTTTGGCGGCCAGCCCGGTGGAAACGTCAAGCAAAACGGAAGGAATGCCTGCATTGGCAAAGTGGGCGGCGATACGGGAGCCCATCGTGCCGGCCCCGAGGACGGCAACCCGCTGAATAGTTCGCATGTTCAATCCCAAATACGGTAGTTTAGCAACTTAACACTGTTCAGTACAGAGGTTCAGTACGGGGGTTCAGCGGGCGCGGAGCCATGGCCGTTCCACTCGATACTCCGGCGTACTCGTAACCGTCGGCTTATGCGCGTGAAGCAGCCGCCGGCGCAGCAGAATCCGCACGCCGGCTTGCACGGCGCTTTTCGAAAGCCCGGTCGAGTTGGCCATCTGCTGATGACTCAATTCCGCGCTCTCCGCGCCTTTGCCCAGCGTTTCGCCCCAGATGTGAAGGTATACCAGAAAGGCCGATGGAGACTTGTCGTGGCCGACCAGATCCCGCATCAACACGTCGAGAACATAGGCATCCAGCGCGATTTCTGCCACGAAGGACAGTATACGCGCCGGGGCCGTTAGCGCGAGGAAAGCACGAACTGATTCCCGTCGACGTCCTTAAACAGCGCTGCCGTCCCCCACTGTTCGGTCTTCGGAGGCATCACGAACTCGACTCCCTTGGCCGAAAGCTCCTCGTACGTCTTCTGGACGTCGTCGCACTCGAATGAAACCCCGGTGAAGCTACCGATGCGATCCTCATGGCCGTCGGGAGTGAACAAAGTCAGCCCGGTCTTGGCCCCCGGAATCGACAGCTCGATCCACCGCTGTTTGCCGTTAAAATGCTGGTCCGTAAAAACTGTGAATCCGAGTTTGCCGGTGTAGAAAGCGAGAGCCTTGTCCTGGTCGCGGACTGGAATGGAAGTGAATTTGATGGATTTGATCATGGCGGCAGAATAAGACAGAAAACCAAAGGAATCAATGTCTTACTTAGAACTGTATGGTTAAAAGCTACAGCCGCGTCACCGCCGGCGCGCGCGAATCGTTACCGCCAGATCACCGGGATGCGTGTTCGTAAAGCGCAGCGTCACGCGGCCCAGCGCGTCCAGCGTGATCGTGGCCGGCGTGTTGACGCTCGACAGCATCCATCCATCCGGCAGCGTCACGAAGTTGACCGGACGCCCCAGGGTGCGCGTCCACACCAGCTCCTGTCCGTCCATTTTGTAGCCGACCGGATCGGTATACGTCTCTTCCACCCGCACGCGCACGGATTGGCCCTTCGCGATCGGCCTGGGAAGATCGCCCTGCACCACCACCGTATCCGGCGTGTACTTCTCCGTGTAATACCCGAGTTCGTTCACCTGCTTCCCATTGACGATATGCGTATGCAGCGTCTCGCCCGTATCGAGCAGGGTGATCTTCGAGTCCGGCTTCACGTCGCTTCCCAGCCTGACGAAGCTGTGGACCGACGCCTGTCCTGGCCGGTCGACATTGAAATCGTGCGAAATCGCAAACTGATGCGTCGAAGGATCCAGCAGCCAGTAGCGAATCTCGCGATCCTGCTCGGCGCGATGAAACTGCCCGAAGCACATCGCAGGGATCAACAACAGCAGCGCGCGCTTCACTTGAGCCTCCGTCCGATGATCTTCACCGGCAGCTGATCATCGCGATCATTCAGAAAACTGACGTGCACGCGCCCCGCCGCGTCGGTCGAAACGATCGCCGGCGACGCAGATCCCACCAGTTCATACCCGGCGGGCAGAATCACCACGTTGCGCTTGATCCCCATCGGCCGGTCGAACACCAGCGTGTTGTCTTTTTCGTAATAAGACGGCGGATCAGTATAGGTTTTGATGATCCGGATACGCACTTCGCCGTTCTTCGGCACCGGCTTCAGAAATTTCACGCGAATGTACTTCTGATTGTCCGGGATCTTCCCGTTTACCAGGCCCGACGCGCGCGCCACGGCGGCGTCCACCTCGCCGAATTCCAGCTCTTTCCCCGTATACAAATCCACCACTCGTTCCTTGGTCGAAACCGAGCCGATCCGGATTGGATTAAAGAAATACGCGGCCCCTTCGCGATCGCTGGAAACGTCGTAAACGATGTCGAAGGAGTGCGTCGATGGAGGCTGCAAATCATAGATCGAGAAGGCTTCGGCGGCGCGCAAGAGCGGCGCGGCGGCCAGCAGGAAAATCGCAAAAATTCGCATTATGGTTCTCCAGCATAACACCGCGGTATCCTGACCATATGAAATATTCCATGGTTCTGCTCACCGCAATGCTTGTCTGGGGGCAGACCCCTCCCGTCACGCCGCCGGCTCCTCGTCTTACGCTGCCCTCCGCCGCGCAGCAGCAGGCTCCTCCTCCCGTTTCCCCCGAAACCGTGGTCCTGACCATCGGCGACCAGAAGATCACCAAGGCGCAATTCGACCTGATCCTCTCGACGCTCAACGAACAGCAGCGCACCCAGGCGCAGGTGAATACTCCGGCGGGCCGGCGGCGTCTCGCTGAGTCGTTCGCCGAATTATCCGTCATGGCGCAGGAGGCGCGTGCGCGCAAACTCGATCAGTCGAAAAAGGTGCAGGCGGAGGTCGGCCTTCAAACCGATCGCGTGCTGGCCCAAAGCCTGTATGAGGAGTTCCTCGCCACCGCCAAGCCGGATGACGCCGCGCTACATGCCTATTACGACGCGCACAAGGCTGAGTGGGAGCAGGTGAAAGCCAAGCACATCCTGATCCGATTCCAGGGTTCCAAAGTCCCGCTGAAAACGGGCCAGAAAGATCTGACCGTTGCCGAGGCGCAGGCCAGGGCCGAGGAGATTCGCGCGAAAATTCTCGCCGGCGAAGATTTCGATAAGCTCGCGGCGGCCGAATCCGACGACGCCGGCAACGCAGCGCAAGGCGGCCAGCTCGGAGCTTTTGGGAAAGGCGCGATGGTCCCCGAGTTTGAAAAAGCAGCCTTCGCCGCCGAGCCCGGCAAGGTGACCGAACCCGTAAAGACGCCGTTCGGCTATCACCTGATCCTGGTGGAAACGCACGCCACCAAGCCGTTTGAGGACGTCAAACCAGAAATCGAGAATAAGATCAAGCCCGAAGCCGCGCAGAAGGCCATCGCGGATCTCAAGAAGAAAGTTGATGTCGTATACGACCCGGCGTTCTTCGGCGCGAAGTAGTTATAGCCGGACGATTTTCGGCGACTTATTCCCTTTCAGCGCGTTGCGCGTGTCCACGACCAGCTTCGCGCGTTTCACGAATCCCGGCATAATCGAACGCCTTGTGATCGGTGACGATCACCACGCAGTCCGCTTCGGCAGAGGCTTGATCTGGATCCACCGCCGTCATCGCGTGCAGAAGAAACTCGTCCGCGCGCAGCTTGGCGACGAAAGGATCGCTGTAGGTCACCTTCGCGCCCCGCTTTTCGAGCAGATGAATAATATCGAGCGCCGGCGATTCGCGCACATCGTCGATATCGCGCTTATACGCGACGCCCAGCACATGCACGTGCGAGCCCTTCAGCGGCTTGGTATGATCGTTCAGCGCGTTCTGGATCTTGTCGACCACGAAATGCGGCATCTGGCCGTTGATGTAGCCGGCCAGCTCGATGAAGCGCGCCTCAATCCCGCTCTGCTTGGTCTTCCAGGAAAGGTAGAACGGATCGATCGGAATGCAGTGGCCGCCCAATCCTGGCCCCGGATAAAACGGCATGAATCCGAACGGCTTGGTCGCCGCCGCGTCGATCACTTCCCAGACGTTGATTCCGATGCGGTCGCACATCATCGCGATTTCGTTCACCAGGCCGATGTTGATCATGCGGAACGTGTTTTCGAGCAGCTTCACCATTTCCGCCACGCGCGTCGAGCTGACCGGAACCACTTTTTCGAGCGCCTGCCCATAGAACAGCGCGCCGAGCTCGGTGCACGCGGGCGTGATTCCGCCCACTACCTTGGGAATGTTCTTGGTCTGAAATTTCGGGTTGCCGGGATCCACGCGCTCCGGCGAAAAGCACAGGAAAAAATGCTCGCCGACTTTCAGATCCGGCTTTTCGAACATCGGCAGCATCAGTTCGTCGGTAGTGCCCGGATAGGTGGTCGATTCGAGAATCACCAACATCCCGGCATGAAAATGTTTGGCGATCTCCTGGCACGCGTTGACGATGTAGCTCATGTCCGGATCTTTGGTCTTGCGCAGCGGCGTCGGCACGCGATGTTGATGGTGTCCAGCTCGGCGACCGCGCCGAAATCGGTAGTCGCTTTCAATTTGCCGGCCTCCACCAGCGGCTTCAGGACCGAGTGGGCACGTCCTGAATGTAGGATTCGCCGCGATTCAACGCATCGACCTTGGACTGGTCGATATCGATGCCCGTGACCGAAAAACCGGCTTGCGCGAACTCGACCGCCAGCGGCAGGCCCACGTATCCCAACCCCACCACGCCGACGCGCGCCTGGTGCGACTCGATCTTCTTTTGCAACTCCTGCACATGTTTCGACACTGATTCATCCGTCCTTAGTAATAAAAATCTCCGCTCGCGACGATTTCCGCGGGTCCGGCCAGAAACATCTCGCCGCCCTCCCAGCGCAACGCCAGCGGCCCGGCTGGAGTCCGAACTTCAATCGGGCTGTCCACCAGCCCGCGAGCCACCGCGGCCGCCGCCGCTCCAGTCGATCCGGTGCCAGAACTCATTGTCTCACCCGCGCCGCGCTCGAAGAACCGGACCTCCAGCGTGTGCCGGTCCTCCACGCGGATAAACGACACATTGGTGCGATTCGGAAACCGCGGATGCCGCTCCAGCAGCGCGCCCATCCCACGCCAGTCAAAATCGAAATCGTCGACAAACACCGCGCATTGCGGATTGCCGACGTCGAGAATGGTCGCGTCGCGACCCTCAAAGTCGTGGTGCAACTCTTCGATCACCGCGCGACCCATGTTCATCTCGAAGTGAAGATATGGTCGCGCCGTTCCAGCAGCCGAGATGCTTCACGCCCGCGCCCGTGGCGATTCGAACCTCGTTCCCCGGCAAGTCCACTCTCGCATCAGATACAGCGCCGCGCAGCGCGTGCCGTTGCCCGAAATCTCGCTGGGCTGCCGTCCGAATTCCACAGCTCGATGGCGGCATCGGCGTCATTCGACGCGCGAAATCACGATCCATCCGTCGGCGCCCACTCCTGTATGGCGGTCGCAAATCGCGCGCGCCAGCGCGGCCGGATCCGCGCCCGCCGGCACCTGCTCGCGCGGCGTCAGCAGAAAATCGTTGCGCGCGCCGTGCGCTTTCGTGAAGGGAATTTTCATTGGAGCTGGTAAATCTCCACCACCGGGGCTCCCTTCACGATAATCCGCTTCCGCAATCGATAATGCGCGCCCGCGGCGGTCGGCTCTCTGAACCGCGGTCGCAACTTCGTCGCCGGAAAGCGCCAGTGCCCATTCTTCGCGAAGAAACATCTCCGGGCGCATCACCGCCGCGAGATACGCCGGGCCGTTCCCGATGCAGACCTTCGCGCAAGGGAATTCCGCCTCGCGCAGAACACCGGTCAGATCGCCAAACGAAAACAGAATCCCCGACCCGTGCCGGTAGTTCGCCGCCAGGAAGTCCGCCGCCTCCCGAGTCCAGGCCCGGCGGGCCATCGAATTCACCTCCGCTTCCTTCCAGCACACCGGCGCGCCGCTCGCCAAGACGGTCAACGGCAACAAACCCAGCACCACCGCAATCGCGACCTGCCAGCGCGAAGAAACCAAGCGTCACGAGCGCCGCCGCCGCGAACGCCGCGAGCGGAAGACCGCAATCGCGTAGCGCGTGTTGTACCAACTGTTCGGCCACAGTTCCGGCACGAAGATCGGCGTGCCGGAGGAATGCATGCTCCAGACGTAAAACGCCGGCGCGAGCGCGAGCAGCAGCCAGCGGCCACCACGCTCGCTTCCACAGCGCCACAAGCGCGCCGATCACGCCCACACCAATCGCCGGCCATCCCGCCACCAGCCGCGCCGCCGTCGAATAATACTTCAGCGCCAGCCGCCAATCGTGATCGCCGGGATAGGGCTCATCCCTCCGCGCCAGCGACCGCTGATAAATCGCCATCGCCGACCAGGGGCCGTTGTAAAACTCCAGCGCATTGCAGTAGTAAAAGCTGATTGTGCGCGAGCCACGCCAGCGGCGCGAGCGCCGCGAGCGCGCCGAACAGCACCGCGTGCCATTTCCGCTTCGCGACCAGCAGCAGATACAGACACACGAACGGGATCAGGAACCACCCTTCGTAGCGCGTGAGCGACGCCGCGTTCGACGCGATCGCCGCGGCGATGCACCGCGACAATCGATTGCGAATCGCGAAACCACAGCGTCGCCCACAGCAGCGCCGCCAGCGACGCCGCGAACAGCGGCTCCGTCATCGGCGTCGATTGCAGATACAGCATGTTCGGATTCAGCGCGAACAGCAGCGCCGCGGCCAGCCCCGCCGCAGCCGATGCGTACGCGCGCCGCGCGGCGGCGAACAGAAACACGCCCGCCAGAACGAAGCACGCCGCCGAAGGAATCACGCCGGCCAGCTCCGCTGCGCCACCAGGCATCGTGCATGCACGAAGGGAGATCATCAGGAGGTGCGGCAGCGGCAGCCACACCGTGCCGATCTGCTCCGCGACCCGGCGTGCGCGAATCGAGAATCCGGCGCGCGATGTTCAGATGCGCTTCGGCGTCGCCGTAATAGAGACGTATACCGCGCTCGAAGCACCAGCGCGCCGCGCTGATGCTGAGAATCGCCAGGAGTGCGACTACGCCGCAAACCTGGAGTATCCGCTTCATCTAGAATGACGTGAACTTGCGGAACTCTTCGAATCGCGCATCGATCTCCGCGCGCGTCAAGCGTGCGGAATCGCTCCACGCCGAACCGTTCGCAGCAGAAGCTGCCCATCACCGATCCGTAAATCACGGCGCGGCTCAAATCGCCGCGGCTGATGTGGCCGGCCTTCCAGATCGAAGCCCTGCTCCGCCAGATAGCCGATGAATCCGCCCGCGAAACAATCGCCCGCGCCGGTCGGATCGAACACGTCTTCCAGCAGATATCCCGGCACGATGAAAAAGGAATCGCGGCGGAACAGCATGGCGCCGTATTCGCCGCGCTTGATCACCAGCGTGTGCGGACCCATGTCGAGAATCGTGCTCGGCCGCCTTGCGCAGATTCGATTCGCCGGACAGCATGCGCGCTTCGCTGTCGTTGATCAGCAGGAAATCCCACTCGCGAATGGTCGCGAGCAGCTCCTCGCGAAAATCCTTGATCCAGAAATTCATGGTGTCGCCGCCCGCCAGGCGCAGTCCGTTCATCTGCGCGCGCACGCTGCGTTGCAGCGCGCGGCTGGATGTTGCCGAGCAGCAGATACGGCTCGGACCGGTAGCGTTCCGGAAGCTTGGGATTGAAATCCGCGAAGACGTTCAGCTCGGTGGTCAGCGTCTCGCGATCGTTCATGTCGTCGGAGTATTTTCCGGCCCAGAAGAACGTTTTGCCGGGAACGCGTTCCAGACCCTCCAGATCGACGCCGTGGCCCGCCAGCAGCTCCGTATCCTCATCCGCGAAATCGTCGCCGACGATCCGCCACCAGGCGCGGCTTGGTGAAATAGCTCGCGGCCAGAGAGATATAGGTCGCCGCTCCGCCCAGCATTCGCTCCACGCGGCCATGCGGCGTTTCGACGCCGTCGTAGGCCACGGATCCAACCACGACCAGAGACATTTCCTGATTGTAGAGGATGCGCGGGTTAACATAGAAGTAGTGCTTTATCGTCTGGTCCTGCGGAACCTCCCCGACATCATTGGGTTAACTGTGGTTCTGCTGATCCAGACCGCGGGAGCATTCTGGGTTCTACGCCTGCCGGCCGTGCGCACGTCCGCGTCATTTCGCCGTCTGGCCTCGATCTCATTCATCGTCTCCGTCGCGCTTTCATTCTTCGCGTTTCTGCTGCGATTCTCGCGCGTGACCCGGCATTTTTCGCCGTGGTGGGCCGGTTGGGGCCGCGGGTTGATGATGTCGTGGGCGCTTTGCACCGTGCTGTTAGTCACGGCGCTCGCCGTGTCGCACCTGCTTCCGGATGCGCGCCCGGAACACAGTCCTGCGCGCCGGAACTTCATTCGTGCCGCTCATCTCGCGCTTTTCGGCGCTCCGATTGCCGCTCTTGGATATGGCGGGTTCATCGAACGATTCGGCCTCAAGCTCCGTGAAGTAAACATCCCGGTTCCGGGCTTGGCACCCGATCTCGACGGTCTGCGCTTGGTACAGTTGACCGATATTCACTTGAGCCCTTTTCTTTCCATCGACGAGCTCGACCGCGCCATCGCGATGGCCAATGAAACCCGGGCGCACATCGCTCTGGTCACTGGCGATCTGATTTCCACGGAATCCGATCCCGTCGATCTGTGCCTGGATCATCTGGCTCGCCTGCGCGCCGACGCCGGAATTTTCGGCTGCATGGGCAATCATGAGATTTACGCCCGCTGCGAAGCGCACGTCGCCGAGCGCGGCGCAAGCCTGGGCATGCGTTTCCTGCGGCAGGCCGCGGAGCCGCTCAAATTCGGAAGCGCGGTTATGAATCTCGCCGGCGTCGACTATCAGCACATGCGCGCGCCTTATCTGGTGGGTGCCGAAAACCTGATCGCTCCGGGAACATTTAACGTGCTGATGTCGCATAATCCCGATGTTTTCCCTGTCGCCGTGGACCAGGGCTGGCAGTTCACCATCGCGGGCCACACGCACGGCGGCCAGGTTCGCGTCGAAATTCTGCGCCAGGATATGAACATCGCGCGCTTCTTCACGCCTTACGTCGACGGAATTTACCGCCAGGACCGGTCTTCGATTTTTGTTTCGCGCGGCATCGGAACCATCGGTGTTCCGGCCCGTTTGGGCGCGCCTCCGGAAGTGGCTCTCATACGCCTGTGCCGCACCTGATTCTCAGCGACATTCACGCCAACCTGGAAGCGCTCGACGCGGTGCTCGAGGACGCTCGCGGGAAATACGACCAGATTCTTTGCCTCGGCGATCTGGTCGGCTATGGCGCCGATCCCAACGCGGTGGTCGAATGGGCGCGAACCAATAGAGTCATCGCCATCCGCGGCAATCATGACAAAGCTTGCGGCGGCGCCGATCAGCTGGAATACTACAATCCGGCCGCCCGCTATGCCGCTGTCTGGACGCGCGACGCGCTGAGCCCCGAAAATCTCGCCTATTTACGTCAGCTACCGCGAGGCCCGCTTCGCTATGAGGATTTCGATTTGATCCACGGTTCGCCGGCCGACGAAGACGACTATCTGATCACCCTGGCCGACGTCGTTCCGATTCGCGAGTTCATTGGCGCGCGCACCACGTTTTTCGGACACACCCACGTGCAGGGAGGCTTCCTTCTGGCGCGCGGCGGCGTGAAACACATCATACCGTCGGGTACGTTTGAGCTGGAACCGCAGCATCTCTACCTGATTAATCCCGGCTCGGTCGGTCAGCCGCGCGATGGCGATCCGCGGGCCTCCTATGCCCTGTACACCCCCGAACGGCGCATCGTCGAATATCGCCGCGCCGATTACGATATCGAAGCCGCAGCCTCTAAAATCCGCAACGCCGGCTTGCCCACCGCGCTAGCCGAACGCCTATTCGAAGGAATTTAGGTACCGGCTATTTTACAGTCCGCTCCGCTTCACCGCGTAGTCGATCGCCTCTTGCGGAACCTTGAACTCGGTCATGCCGACGTTCCCCTTATATCCGACCTCCGCGATCCCGGCCGCGCTCGTATAATACGCATCCACGGTCATGCGCCGCGCCCACGCGAAAAAGCGAATGCCCGCAGCTAGGTCAGACGTCTCGTTCTTTTTATACGCGATCCGGTCCAGCATCGCCGTCTTCTCACTCGCTTTCGCCGCCAGAAAATCCGCGGAATATTGGCGTTTCATGGCCTCGTCCAGCCAGGCGAGCCCGCCGGTATAAATCGCGGCCATCTCGGGATTCTGGCTCGAAAGCAAATCGATAAACGCCGCCGCGCTGCCCTTCGATGCTCCTGGTACGATCAACTCGCATAGCGCCGTCAGCGATTCGTATTCATGCGCGGTCAGCGCCTGCGGCTTGTATGGACCGGATTTCGTATCTTCCGCCACGCTTTCATGCACGTGCTGCGCCGACCCGAACTCGATCGGCCCGGCCAGCGCCAGCGCCGCAATCCGTTGCAGAACCTCCCGCCGCTTATACATTGCCCTTCCTCATTTCTTCCGCCATGTACTCCGCCGTTCGCCACGCCAGCGCGCAAATGGTCAACGTCGGATTCTTATCCGGATTGCTCACGAACGGCGCAGCATCCGCCACGAACAGATTCTTCACGTCGTGCGACTGGCAATATTTGTTCAGCGCCGACGCCCGCGGATTATCGCCCATCCGGATTGCTCCTACTTCGTGAATAATCTCGCCGCCGGTCGAAATTTTCTGTTCCGCCGTTCCCGGGCGACGCACCGGCTTGCCGCCCATGGCTTCCAGAAGTTCGGTGAACGTCTTCTCCATGTGCTCCACCTGCTTCAGTTCCGCTTCGGTCCATTTGAAGTGGAACTTCAGCACCGGGATGCCCCACCGGTCCACCACGTTCGGGTCGATGTCGCAGTACGTGTCCTGGTTCGGAATCATTTCGCCGCGACCCGCGAAGTTCACGCGCGTTCCGTAATCTTCGTAGATCGCTTTCTTCAGCGGCTCGCCGTAACCCTCTTCGCGATTTACCGTGCCCGCGAAGCTCCCTACGCCCGGCATCCCGTATCCACCGCCGAGCTCGATATGATACCCGCGCGGAAAATCGAGCTTCTTCTCCCACAACCACCACGGCACATACAGGTGCGCGCCGCCCATGCCATCCGAATCATGTCTCTGCATTCCCGCCAGGGCCGGGATCGTCGCGCCCAGGCTGAACCCGGTATTGTCGGTGAGATTCCGTCCCACTTCGCCCGACGAATTTCCTAACCCGTTGGTATGCCGCGGACCTTTCGAGTTCAACAGCAGCCGCGTCGATTCGCAGCAGCTCGCCGCCAGCACCACCGTTCTGCATCTGATCTGCTTTTCGGTGCGCGTCGCCTTATCGATATACGAAACCGCCGTGACCTTTCCTTCGTTATCAGTGATCAACTCCCGAGCCATCGCGTTGGTGATCAGATTCACCCGTCCGGTCTTCATCGCCGGAAACACCTGCACCTGCGCGGAAGAATAATTCGACGCCGTCTTGCACCCGCGCCCGCACTGCCCGCAGTAATGGCACGCCGGACGGCCGTTGGTCGCCTTCGTGATCACGGCGAGCCTGTTTGGAATGCATGGAATCCCCAGCTTGTCGGCCGCTTTCTTGATCAGTACTTCATGGACCCGCGGCGGCGGACACTGCTGAAAAACTCCATCCGGCGCGCTTCGGATCCCTTCTTTCGATCCCGTCACGCCGATAAATCGCTCCGCTTTGTCGTAATACGGCGCGATGTCGTCGTACGAAATCGGCCAATCCGTGCCAATACCGTCGCGCGAATATGGCTTGAGATCGTAATCCGCGTAACGCAGCGAAATTCTTCCATAATGATTCGTTCGCCCGCCCACGATGCGCGACCGGAACCACTGGAATTTCGAGCCCTCCGCGACGCTGTACGGCTCGCCTTCCAGGTGCCATCCGCCCGCGTGCGCCGAAAACCACCCAAAATCCCGCCCGCGCCCGAAATAGCTCGCCCCCCCCGGACCCGACCCGCGATGCGGCACCTGGTACGGCCACACGTGCTCCAGGTAATCGGTCTCCGGATGCAGCATCGGACCGGCTTCCAGCAACGTGACGCTCATGCCCAGATCCGTCAGGACCTTGGTCACCGTCCCGCCGCCCGCGCCCGATCCGATAATCACGACATCGGCGACCGGGCCATTCCGGATGATTTGAAACATGACCTGATGATAAAACGTCCCGTCCCCGGCGTCCATCGGGCGAAACCAAAGCGGCCCCGGCCTCGTCTATAATCGGCGATAGGACCCATGGAAGAAGTAACCACTCCGGGCCAACCATCCGAAGAGTCCGAATCCGGACCTCCACCGCGCTCTGCCGCTTCGGCGACCCTTTCCTGGCTGCGCGACCTGTGCCTCAGCGTGCTGATGGCCATCGTCGTTATCTTGTTTCTGTATCAGCCGGTTAAGGTTGAAGGCACCAGCATGATGCCGTCCCTGGTCGACCAGGAACGCATCTTCATCAACAAGTTCATTTACCGTTTCGGCCTGGGCGATATCGGCCGCGGAGATACGGTGGTCTTCTGGTTTCCCGGCGACCCGAGCAAATCCTACATCAAGCGCGTAATCGGCGTCCCCGGCGACACGGTGGAAGTTAACGACGGTACGGTGGTGATTAACGGCAAGCCGCTGGCGGAATCCTACGTCCCCGAAGAGTATCGCGACCACGTCTCCATGCCGCGCCGGGTAGTCCCTTCGGAGCAGTACTTCGTCCTCGGCGATCATCGCAGCTTTTCGAACGACAGCCGAAGCTGGGGCATGGTCCCCCGCCGGTACATCTACGGAAAAGCGGTGTTCGTCTACTGGCCCCTGGAACGCGTCGGCGTTCTTCACTAGAAAACCGCGAGCAAGGACCTCGCGCTTTCAGCGCATCGCGTGAAAGCGAAATTCGTGTTTGGCGGCTTTAAAGTCGATCGACTCATCCGGACGTTCATGCTCCGCTAACCATCGCCGGCCGTCGGGATTTGCCGCAATCAGATCGTAAGACGTGTCATCCAGCCACAGCGTTTTGTCCATTTTGTGCGCGTATTCCAAGGCTCGTTCCGCTTCCGCCGGATCGCCATGGTCGATGCCGATCCAAACCGCTTGCGGCGCGAAGTAGCTGATGGTCCACAGATCCGGATAGAACTGGTGGAAAGCCACCGGCGTGCCACTGGTCCAGGTGTCCCGCTGGGCCAGGGCGAAACGCATCGGAACGTTGAACTCCGGACGCGATTGCGGGTAGATCAGAAACACAAAATTCCACAGAAACAGGACCGGAAGAAAAAGCCAGACGAGTGTGGACCGCAGCGTCATCGCCAGCATCAGGATCAGCGGCGGCAGGTAAAACAAGCGATAAAATGTGTTCTGCGGCATCCAGAGGAACAGAAACGCCACATAGATCCCGGTCCAAACCGCCAGGTGGCGGGCAGGCCGCGAGATCGAAATTCCTCCGCGAGCCGATCGGACTCCAAACGCAACCATCCCGATCGCCAGAACTGCCGTAGCGGCCAGTGAGACCGGGTCTCGTACAAAATCGCCCAGCTTACCGCCGAAGAACAGCCGCAACGTTCCTCGGAGGGTCAGCAGCGCATCATGGAACATGTTGAACGAAAAACCGGAGTCCGGTGAATGTACCGTGATCCACGCGAGGAATGCAGTAATACTGGTTTCGTGCGTTGCGGCCCGAAATGCCACGATGTATGCGATTGCCACCGGCAACAGCGCTGCCGTCGTAAAGATCCAGCTGGAGAGCCGGCCGCGGTTCCGTAAACGCATCAGCGCGACGGGTATAAAGAAGATCGCCAGCTCATGAAACAACATTGCGGCGCAGGTCACCAGACCCGCGAGAATCACCCCGCGCGAATACCGCTCCAGCAGAATGTAAGCGCATAAAAGAAGAAAAATCGTAGGCACGTATGCGTTGGCGTCGGAGGCGAATCGCCACCAGCTGGCCGAGAAGCCAAACACCAGCGCCCAGGCGACCGCGAGGCGATCAGGCATGTTCCTCAGCCGAAGGCACTCGTGGAGCAGGAAGACGCATAATCCGCCCAGCACGCCGTTGGCAGCCTGCATCAGGAACAGCGATCGAACGTGGAAACCCAGTAGATCGCTTAGCCGGTACAGCCAGTCTCCCCACAAGTTATACAGCAGATGGCTGGGATAAAGCAGCGACGCCGCGGTGTGCTGCTTTTCGATGTTTACGGCGAATCCAACGCCGTCCCAGTAATAATCCCGAGTCGGCAGGGCCACATATAGGATCAGCGGAATGAACAGCAGCAGAAACAGCCACTTGCCGGAATCGCGAGATTCATACATCGCTAGGCCCGGCTGCGCTCCCGAAGCTGTTCCGACGTCAGGCCGTACAGCGGAGGCGTCGGGACGCCCAGCATCGCGAGGTACGTGTAAATCTGCCCGCGATGGTGAATTTCATGCTCGGCCATCAGCCGCAGCCACTTCCATACTGCTAGGGAAGCTCCATCCGGAGTGGTGCACTTCCTGGTCAAACCTTCCGGGCCCAGTCCCGCGATGATCTCCATCGTTTCGCCGTGCATCCGTTCGGCGAAATCCATCACCGCATCGTATCCATCCGCCAAGTCCTTGCCGCACCCTGAGTAACGACTCGGATTTCCCTGGCACGTCTCGGCGAACATGTACCGGTTGACCGCCGCAATATGGCGGACCAGGTCGCCTAAACTGAACTTGCCCGCCGCAAACGACCAATCCAGCTTATCTGGGGGAATCGAGCGAGATATTCGCATAGTCCTATGATGAACTTTGCCCAAATAGTCGATAAGAACTTGAAGGTCACTCGTCTCCATAGAACTTGAAGTTAGCACGACCTAAGCCATTCACTTATCTGCTCCTACAGTACTTTCTAAGGCGAAATACCATCACTTCCCTCTCCTAGAAAAGTCCAAACATCCGATAGATTGGTGGAGCGAATGTACCCAATGGCGAAACGCCCGTCCCAGCGATCCCGCGAGAGCGGCAACGCGATGCTCGAGATGGCGATGACGCTGATCCCGATGATGGTGATGTTCCTCGGGTTCATCGATGTCTCGATGGTGGTGTTCCTGCAAAGCACCCTCACGCACGCCACCCGTGAAGGCGCGCGCTGGGCGGTCACGTATCAGTCGGCTTACAACGGCACGAGTTGCACTTCGCAGGCGGTCTGCATCGCCAGCGTGGTCCAGACCAATGCGTTTGGATTCCTGAGCGGAAATCAGGCCAACCTGATCACGATCAATTACTACACGGCGAACAATCTTTCCACCCCCGTCGACATCTGCAATGCCGGCACTTGTTCGGCGGCGCAGACGCTTTCGCCGCCGCAGACGCTGCCCAACGGAACCGTCGTGGATTATGTGAATTCGCCGGGCAACGTGGTGGAAGTGGTGGTCACGAATTATCCGTGGAACTGGCTGCTGCCGATTTCAGCCACCGGGTTCAAGATGAAACCGTCCAGCATCAGCCTGGGCGCGTCGTCGATGGACGTGCTGGGCGGGCTGCAGGCGGGCAGCACGGTGCCGCCGGCTCCTTAGAACGCGCGATGGGAGAAGACATGTTCAGCACGCATAATCATTCGAAACGCCGCCGGGAAGCCGGCAACTCGATGCTCGAGTTCGGGCTCGTCATGGCATTTCTGGTCCCCATGTTTGCCGCGACGTTCACCATCGGTGCAGCGCTTTCAAAAAGCATCCAGGTGACCAACGTGTGCCGCGACGCGGTAGTCCTGATGGTCCGGTCCAATACCGACCCCAACGAAGGACTCGATCTGTCGCAAACGCAGAATCAGCGGATCATTGTGAGGGCCGCGAATGGCCTGGGCATGGCCTCGGACGCATCGTTCGACCCCAGCACCACCGGAATCGGTGTGGTGATCCTGTCCAGAGTCGTCAATGTCGGTCCCGCGGAATGTTCGCTCGCGGGTCTCACGGCGCACCCCACCGCTCCGTTCTGGGATACCGGCAATTGCGCGAACTACGGTTCTTACGCGTTCGCGTATCGTGTGGTCATCGGCAACACCACGCGCTGGACCAGCCAGTTGGGGAATCCGCCGTCTGGAGACGTGCAAACCAATGGCACCATCACGGCGCACAAAATCGCCACGGACACCTCCAACCGCGCCAGCGATATGGGCGCCAGCGGCCTGCTGACGTTGACGGCGAGCCAATACGCGCTGATCTCGGAAATGTACGCCGATGTAAGCTATCTGAACATTTTTTCGATCTGGAACACGCCGATCATTTATTCGCGGTCGATTTCTTAGAAGAGGTTTGCGATGCCACAAAAGAACCGAAAGCAACGCGGATTCACTCTGATCCTGTACATCCTGATGCTGACCTTCATGGTGGCGGCTGCGGGTCTCGCCATCGATGTCGGAAGCATCTATATGGTCAAGGCTCGGCTGAGTGCGGCCGTCGACGGCGCGGCGCTGGCTGCGGGCCGCTCGGTGAATCTGACGGACTCGGTCGCTACCGCGACCACCGCCGCGCAGAGCGCCGCGACCCAGTTTTTCAACGCCAATTTTCCGGCGGGCTACATGAACACCCTGGGCACTCCGGTGGTCACTCCCACTTTCGCCCAGGAAACCGACAACAACGGCCTTCCCACCGGCGTTCTGGATATCACGGTTACGGCTTCCGTATCGGCCCCGACGTATTTTATGCAGATCTTCTGCGTCACCAACCTGACCTGCGTCAGCAGCATCAACATCGGAGACACGGGTGTGGCCAGCCGACGCGGTGTAGTCATGATCCTGGTGCTCGATCAATCCAGCTCCATGAACACAGCGGCCGACCCAATCACGGGGCTCACCGCATGTCAGGCCATGGTGCAGGCCGCGCAGAACTTCATAACGCTGTTCAGCCCGTTTGACACCATCGGCATGATCAAGTTCGACATCACCGCGCATCTGGCCTACGCACCGGTCACTACCTGGGGAGACGGCTCACTCAGCGCGGCGATCGGAGCCATTACGTGTGGAAGCAACACGAATACAATTTCGGCGCTGCATCTGGCTTACACCGAGATCCAGAATGTGAACCTTCAGTTGGCGGAAAACACCATCGTACTGTTCACTGACGGATCGCCCAACGGCATCAGCGCTACATTTCCGATTCGCGCGTTGGCCGGGCAGGCCATCGGAGCCAATGGGGACTCGCGCTGGGGACCGGCGGTACCGAATCCCGGGCCACCCGTTCAGCCGAACACCAACTACTATGACGGCACGGCGAATTGCACCGACCAGGGTCCAGCGGACGCAAACGGCGTCAACCAGGAGCGCATCTGCGTCAACATGCCGCTGGTTTGCCCTGCCGCAACCGTCAATTCGACCGTTACCGGAACGCTGGCGCAGTGGGGCGATCAGGATTCTTACGGCGGCTCGACCTACGGGTTGGCGCAACCGATCGACACCGACCCCAACCCCAGCTTCCCGGCGAGTTGTTCCACAGTAGCCGGAGATCAACCTGCCAGCACGTATGTACGGCAGTACATCGCGTATATACCCGACAACGACAAGTACGGCAATAGCCTGCACGGCGTCACGGCCACAGGGGCCGGCGCGCCTTCGCCGTATCCCAATTCCGTATCCGGCGGCTTAGTCACGCGGGATTTCTGGCTGTTCCAGACCAGTAATCTATGCAGCCCGGATGGGACGGTCTCGCCCAACTGCAAGAATACCGGCGATCTGTGGTCGAATCACGCCGGCATTGGAACCGGATCCAACTTCTTCCCGACGAACAATCCATATCCGAACGCGAACACCTACGGCGGGTTCTTCCGCCCCGACCAATCCAATACCGTGGTGGCCGCGAGCATGAACGGAACCATGGCGCAAGCCAACACCATCCGCAGCGATACCACGTATCACCCGATCATCGACGTCATTTACCTGACCGGCAACGGCACGGATTCGGTGGACCGTGAATTCCTGCCCATCGTGGCGAACTATCCGACCATTCCCGCGCTTCCCTACGACGCCGTTTACGTGTCGGGTCAGATTACCAATCTGTACAACAATCCGGCTTATGTGACCACGCAGGAGACGGGGAAATACTTCGTTACCGCGAATCGCAACGATCTGAACTCCTTATTCGCACAACTCGCCTCGGAACTGCTGCGCTTGAGCAAATAGATGCCGATCCTCGCATTAACTTTGCTGGCATTCTGGCAGGCGCCACCCGCAGCGGCGGTGCTTCGGGACGGATGCTCCGCTTACGATCAGCAAGTCGCCGTGATCGGCTCTGGCGATCAAGTGGTCGTGGATCATGCCATCGCCGGGGGGGACGGCACGTGCTATCAAATCGCCGTCACGCACAACGGAAAGTCAATCACCGGATACTTCCTGGGAGACAGCCTGCCAGCCATCCAGGCATTCGTCAAAGAGCGGGAGAAAATCAGCGAGGTTCGCCTGGAGGCGATTGCGACACAACCGCTGCCCGCGCCGGTAGCGGCCAAGCCCGCGACTGGGTCGCCATCGGTGACCACGAAAGAATCCGCGCCGCCGCCCCCTCCTGAAGTCTTCGAAAATTTCTCAGGGCACACCTCCAACGGAAAAGTAGTCAGTCTTTCCGGACTGGGCGGGCGCGTCATCGTGCTGAGCTTCTGGTCGGCCAAGAGCGGAACTTCGAAGAGCCAGTTGATGGGCATGGTTTCGATGTACCGCCAGTACAAGGGGCGCGGTTTATCGGCGTTGGGGGTCAGCATGGACCCGAATCCGAAGCACATCGACCAGGCGCTGGACGACATCACGCTCACCTGGCCCCAAGTGGCGGATCCGGGCGGCTTGGCCGCGCGGCACAAAGTGGATCCCCGTCTCGGAAAAATCTTCGTGCTCGATTCCGCGCACCGGATCGTCGCCAGCGGGACCACCCTTGCGGAAGTGCAGCCGAAAATCCGCGAACTGCTGGCCCAGTAATCTACTGCGTTCCCGCGTTGACTCCCGACGCGAGAAAACCTCCATCCACGGCAATGCATTGGCCGGTAATAAAGCTGGCGGCATCGGAAGCCAGCAACACGGCTGCGCCCACCAGTTCCTCCGCGCGCCCGAAGCGGCGCATCGGGGTGCGGGTCAGCAGCTCGCGCCCACGCTCGGTGCGGTCGAGCAGATCCGCGTTCAGCTCCGTTCGGAACACGCCCGGAGCGATCGCATTCACGTTAATCCCGCTTTGCGCCCATTCCACGGCCAGACTCCGCGTCAGGCCCAGCAGCGCCGCCTTGGACGCCGCGTAGGCCGCCACGCCGTTCAGGCTGACGAACGAGTTCAGGGACGTGATGTTGATAATCCGCCCGCGTCCGCTCGCGCGCAGCGGCTCATAAAACGCCTGGCAGGCCCGGAGAACGCCGGTAACGTTGGTGTTCTGCACCGAATCCCACTCGGTTTCGCTCAAGTCTTTCAGGGCGGCCTTGGACATGCGACCCGCGGCGTTTACCAGCACATCGACGCCCCCGAGCTGTTCGACCACGGTCGATTTGAACGCGTCCAGCGATGCTCGGGAAAGCACGTCCACCGGGATTCGCAAGGATCGGCGGCCCAGCTTTTCAATCTCGGCAGCCACGGTTTCAACCAGGTCGGCACGCCGTCCGGTAGCGGCGACATCCGCACCCGCTTCGGCGAGCCCAACGGCGATCGCGCGTCCCAGCCCCGAAGTTCCTCCGATTACAACCGCAACCCGCCCATGAAGGTCCAGAGTAAGCATCGATTGCACTATACGGACGCGACGCGGGGCGTGTCAAAGCAGGAGAATCAAATCGGGCATTGAGTTTTTCTGATTTTCGCGACACCCTCGCGATGCCTACTCGAAGGGAATCGCCACTTCGCAATAGCTGCCAGGCGTAGCGGCTTCGACGGCGGCGGCGACTCGTTCCGCGTAGCGGCGTAACACAGGCCATTGCTGGTTTCCGAGGACCACGAAAGCGATCTTTCTGCCTGTCATGTTTTGCTGATAGCGCATATTCTTGTCAGTAGTGATTAGAACCTCGAAACCGGCCCCTTCCGCCTCCGCGAGTAGTTCGCCATTGGCGAGCCTGTCCCAACCGCGCTCGATCGCTTCCACTACGATATGTCCTTTGAGGGCGTATCGAAGTGGCGCCGGCGTGCCGTTATCGAACAGAATGAGCATCCACAGTCGACGGCGGGTGTTGCACTGTAGGAGCGTCGAGGCTTCGCGCCGCGAATCTCAGCACGGCCGTCACTTGCTCGCGCGTAACGTGAAACCAGTCGATGATCTCGTCGACGGTGGCCCCTGCTTCCAGATTCTCGAACACGACCGACACGGGCGTCCGCGTGTCGCGAAATACCCATGCACCGCTACGCTTCCCGGGAACGCTTTCCACGACGGGACATTGCGACCAATCGAGACTCGCCACGTTCTCAGGGTACCGCGCTGGCAACGCTCCTGGTCACGTCATCTCCCTCACCACATCCAAAAACGCCTTCAACAGCGGAGACTTGTCCTCGCGACGCCACGCGACCGCCAACTCCAGTTTCGGCGTCACTCCCGCCAGTGGCTTATACAACAACCCCTTTCGCGACAGATTCTGCAACGTCGCCGGCACCAGCGCGACTCCGATCCCGGCCGCCACCAGGCTCACAATCGTCTGCATCTGCGCTTCCTGCACAATGCGAGGACTGAATCCCGCACGCTGGCACATGCTGATCAACTGATCGTAGAGGACCGGCGAAAGCTCGCGCGGAAAGCCGACGAAGGATTCTCCAGCCAACACGCGCAGCGGCACGCGCGCCCGGCCCGCGAAACGATGCGCCGCCGGCATCGCGACCACCCACGGCTCGCGCGTAATGGTGCGGACCTCGATGTCGGTCTCATTCACCGGAGGCCGCAAAAAACTCACCTGAATGCGCCCGGCGCGCAGCGCCCGCGTCTGTTCGTCGCCATGCAGCTCATGCAGCGTGAGATGAACATCGCGAAAGCGCTCGCGAAATACGCGAACAACATCGGGGAAAACGCCATACAGCGCGGACGTGACCGCGCCCACGCCCAGGTGTCCCACTTCTCCGCGCCCCGCGAGCCGCGCGAGCCGGATCGCTTCCCCCGCCTCCACCAGCGTCGCCCGCGCTCGATCCAGAAATACACTGCCCGCCTCGGTCAGCGAAACGCGGCGCTGCGTGCGTTCGAGAAGTTTGACGCCCAGTTCCCGTTCCAGCTGCTGAATCTGCTGGCTAAGCGCCGGCTGAGCGATCGACAACCGCTCCGCCGCGCGCCGGAAATGCAGCGCTTCCGCGAGTGCAACGAAATACCGCAAATGGCGCAGTTCCATTGATCGATCCCAAGTATCAATATATCAAGAGCGCGTATTAGACACTTATGAATCCAGTGCCGTCTAATGGATATATAAGTGTGGATTGTACGACTCGCGCTGCGCCGTCCCTACACGTTTGTGGTGATGGCCATGGCCATCTTGTTGATGGGCATTGTGGCCATCGTGCGCATGCCCGCCGACGTCTTTCCTGAAATCAATATTCCGGTCGTCAGCGCCATCTGGACCTACGCGGGCGTCTCTCCCGACGAAATGGCGGATGTGATCACCACCCGCTGCGAACGTGGCTACACCACCGGCGTCAACGATATCGAGCACATGGAGTCGCAATCGCTCGCCGGGCTCGCCGTGGTCAAGATGTTTTTCTATCCCAAGGCGCGGATCGACGCAGCGGTGGCACAGGCGACGGCGCAATCGCAGTCGATTCTCGCGGTGCTGCCCACCGGCATCCATTCGCCGAATGTGATCCGCTATAACGCGGCTTCCGTCCCGATTCTTCAGCTCGGCATTTCGAGCGACGCAATGAGCGAGGGGCAGCTCTACGACCTGACGTATAACTTCCTGCGCACGCAGCTCGCCAACACGCAGGGCGCGAGTTTCCCGCTGCCGTATGGCGGCAAACCGCGCCAGATCATGGTCGATCTGAACCTGGATTCGCTGTTTGCGCACGGCCTTTCCGCGAGCGATGTTTCCAATGCGTTGAACAATCAGAGCCTGATTCTGCCGACTGGCAGCGCCAAAATCGGCACGCGCGAATATCGTGTCGAGCTGAACAACAGTCCGCGCGTTCCGGAGGCGTTCAACAATCTGCCGGTGAAAACGGTAAACGGGACCACCATCTATTTGCACGATGTCGCCCAGGTGCGCGATGGAGCGGCGGTGCAGACCAACATTGTGCGCCATGACGGACGCCGCGGCGCGCTGCTCACCGTGCTGAAGAACGGCGACACGTCGACCATCGAAATCGTCGGCAAGATCAAAGCCGCGCTGCCCGCAATTCTGGCGTCGTTTCCCAAGGAGTTTCACGTCACCACGCTGTTCGATCAGTCCATCTTCGTGCGTGCGGCGATTGCCGGCGTGATCAAGGAAGCCCTGGTCGCGGCGGCGCTTACCGGCGTCATGATTCTGCTGTTCTTAGGAAGCTGGCGCAGCACGCTGATCGTCTGCATCTCGATTCCCCTGTCGATTCTGACCTCGCTCGCGATTCTGTACGCACTCGGCGAGACGATCAACATCATGACGCTCGGCGGGATGGCGCTGGCGGTGGGAATTCTGGTGGACGACGCGACCGTCGAGATCGAAAATATCCATCGCAACCTCGGCATGCGCAAAGGCGTCGTGGAAGCGATTCTGGACGGCGCACGGCAGATCGCGGTGCCGGCGTTCGTCTCAACGCTCTGTATCTGTATCGTGTTCGTGCCGGTGGTGTTTCTCACCGGCGCAGCGAAGTTCCTGTTCACTCCGCTGGCGATGGCGGTGGCGCTGGCGATGGCCGCGTCTTACCTGCTTTCGCGGACGCTGATCCCCACCATGATCCGCTATCTGATTCCCGCTGAGCTGCGCTTGTACCAGGGGCCCGAAGGCGAGGCCGACGTCGGCGACGCGGGCGTGATCTGGTACGTTCACCACCAGTTTCACAAGGGATTTGAGAAAATGCGCGACGTGTACGCGGGACTTCTGACCTCCGCGCTGGCGCATCGCAAGCTGGTGGTTGCATGTTTCGTTGTCGTTTCGGCATCCTGCGCGGCTTTGTACCCGTTCATCGGAACCGATTTCTTCCCTCAAGTGGACGCCGGGCAGATCCGGCTGCACGTCCGCTGCCCCGGTGGGACGCGCATTGAAGAGACCGAACAGAGATTCGCGGAAGTGGAAGCGTCTATCCGGCGCATCATCCCGCACGAAGAATTAGCCGACGTGCTGGACAATATCGGCCTTCCGTATAGCGGATACAACCTGGCTTTCTCGGACTCCGTTACACTGGGTCCGGCCGATGGCGAGATTCTGGTTTCGCTGAAGCAGGGCGAGCATCATTCCACGTGGGATTACGTGCGCGAAATGCGCAAGCGGCTGAATCGCGAATTTCCCGACCTGACGTTTTTCTTCCAGCCGGCTGACATGGTGGGACAGATTCTGAACTTCGGATTGCCCGCGCCGGTGGACGTTCAGGTGGTGGGTCCGCTGCGCAATCTGGCGAAGAATCACGTGATCGCCGAACAGATTTCGAAACGTATCGAGCGCATTCCCGGCGCAGCCGACGTGCATATCCACCAGGTGAACGACGTTCCCATGATCAACCTGGAAGTGGATCGCGCGCGCGCCGGCCAGATGGGATTTTCGCAGCTCGATGTGGCCAGCGGCCTGCTGATTTCGCTCAGCTCCAGTTCGCAGCTCAATCCGAACTGGTGGGTGAATCCCGCCAACGGCGTCGATTATCCGGTGGTGGTGCAGACGCCGACCTATCGCATGGATACTCCCGGCGCGATTCTCAACACGCCGATCCATTCAGGCGCGGGGGACACACAGCTTCTGAGCAACATGGCGCAGGCCGAGCGGCGGGTGACCACGCAGGTGGTGAATCACTATAACGTGCAGCCGCTGTATGACGTCTACGCCAATGTGCAGGATCGCGACCTGGGCGGCGTCGCGAACGAAGTCGACAAAGTGCTGGCGGAGTTCGAGCCGCAGCTCCCCGCGGGTAGTTTTTTCCAAACGCGCGGGCAGGTGGGGACCATGCGCGCGTCGTTCTCGGGCATGGCTTACGGACTGATCTTCGCGATCATCCTGGTGTATTTCGTGATGGTGGTGAATTTCCAATCCTGGATGGACCCGTTCATCGTGCTGATGGCCGTGCCGGGAGCGCTGGGCGGAATTCTACTGATCCTGTTTTTCACGCGCACTACGGTGAGCGTCCCGGCGCTGATGGGCGCGATCATGAGCATCGGCGTCGGCACCGCGAACAGCATTCTTCTGGTCGTGTTCGCCAACGATTTGCGGCGCGAAGGCGCGGACGCGATGACGGCGGCGTATCAAGCCGGGCGGACGCGCCTGCGGCCGGTGGTGATGACCGCGGTCGCGATGTTGGCAGGCATGATTCCCATGGCGATGGGTCTGGGCGAAGGCGGCGAGCAGAACGCTCCGCTGGGCCGCGCGGTGATCGGCGGGCTGATGTTTGCCACCGCGGCGACGCTGTTCATCGTACCGGTGGTCTATAGTATGCTGCGGACATCGCCTCCTAAAACGTTCGATCACATCGAGGCGAACGATTGATGAAATCGCATATCGACGAAGAACAAATCGAGCCGGCATCACGCGCCTCCCGCCAAAAAGTCGCATCTGGGATTTCTGCTGCTCCTGGTGCTGGTGGGCGCCGCGCTGGCGCGCAGGCATTTTCTTCGAGCTGGGCCAGCGGAGAACGCACGATCGAACTCTGGCATCCGCCGTTACCGAGGACGCGACACGGCCGCCCGTGGTGAACGTCGGCCGCGTGCACACGGCGCCGTTGAAATCCGCCATTGAACTTCCATGCCAGACGGTGGCCATGCAGGAAACGCCGATTTACGCCCGCACCGACGGATACATCAAGCGCCGCGGAGCCGATATCGGGACTCGCGTAAAGAAAGGGCAGATGCTGTTTGAGCTGGACACGCCCGAACTCGACCAGCAAATCGACCAGGCCAATGCGACGCTGGCGCAATCGAAGGCGGCACTGCAACAGTTGCAGGCGGCGCAGCTGGCGGCGCAAAGCAATCTGAAGCTCGCCGACGTGACCGCGAAACGCTGGAAGAATCTGACCGAAAAGGGAGTGTTCGCCCGCCAGGACCTGGATGAAAAGACCGCCGCGTTGGAGCTCGCGCAGGCCAACGTGAAATCGGCGGAAGAAAATATCCGGGCCGCGCAAAGCACCATCGCGGCCAATGAGGCGAACTTGCGGCGGCTGGAGGATATGAAGGCGTTCGACCGCCTGGAAGCTCCTTTCGACGGCGTGGTCACGTTTCGGTCTCTCGAATCCGATATCGGGACACTGATGACAGCCGGCAACACTTCGTCGTCGCGGGTAGTGATGCGCATCGCCCAGATCGACGTGCTGCGCGTGTTCGTGAGCATTCCGCAATCGTACGCCCCGCTGATCCATGACAATGTTCCGGTGGAGCTGACCGTGGATGAGCTGCCGGGGCGCGTGTTCCATACTAAGGTGCAAGGAATCACCCACTCGGTGGACGCGGCGTCGCGAACCATGCTTGCGGTGCTGCTGGTGAAGAACGACAAAGAAGAGCTGCTGCCGGGCATGTATACCAAGGCTCGCTTCAACCTGCCGCATCCGGTGGACATTCTGATGCTTCCGGCCGACGCGTTAATGCTGCCGACTTCGGGTCCGCAAGTGGCCACAATCGACGAAAATCACCGCGTGCATTTCCAGAAAGTGACGCTGGGCCGCGATTACGGCGCTGAAATCGAGATCGAATCCGGGCTGCACGCGAACGACATGGTGATCCTGAATCCGACCGATGCGGTGCGCGAAGGTGTGATCGTCGAGCCGAAAGAGCGCAAGTAATCTACGGCTTCAGAGCTTTCCATTTCGCAAGCTGCGTATCAAGCGATTTGCGTAATTCGGCCACCGCAGCCGCGGCCTGCATCGTCGGGGGCTGATCCGAATCTTCCAGGATCCCGAGAATCTGCGTCAGCTCGCCATTCAGCCTGGAAAAGCTTTCGCCATCCTGAGCCGCGCCGCGTCCACGGCCTCCGCCCGATCCTTCCAGCGCCGCCAGTTTCCGGTCGAGAGCGTCTCCGCGATGCTCCGCCCGCAGTTTGCGAATTTCCTGAATTGCCGCGTAGGATTCGTTCACCGCGGCCCACGCTTTCGTCGCCAGCGTGAACTGCTCTGTCAATCCCACGAGGCCGGTCTTGTTCCGTGGATCCATTTTCACTGTCAGCGGCTGCGTGTAAGTCTTTCCATCGATCGTCAGCTTCACCGAATACTCGCCCGGCAGCACCCACGGTCCCAGCGGATACCGAGGCGTATCGTGAAAAATCGCCGAAATCGGATACGTATGCGTAAGCGAATCGGGCGGGCGAAGACGCAGGTCCCACACCCAGCGATGCATTCCCGCCTCCGATGACAGAACACGCGGCGGGCGAACCCAGTACGTGGGAACGTTTAACTCGCGCTCTTCGATCGGTTCCGGTTGATCGCCGCTCGAATACTTTCTTACCGATTTGCCCGCGCGATCGAAAATTTCAATCGTGACGGGAGCCGACGATTTCGCAGATAGATAATAGTCCAGAATCGCGCCGTCGGGCGGATTCTGACCAGCCGGAACTTCGGGCGGCAGCGGAGTATCCGGATAACGATCGCGAGCCATACGGTATGCAAGTTGAGGCTTGCACAGCAGCGTCGAAGTGGTCTGCGCGTTGATCTGTCGCAGCGGCGAGATGTCGTCGAGAATCCAGAACGACCGCCCGTGCGTCCCCACGACTACGTCGTCGCCGTGAATCACCAGATCGCGAATCGACGTGGCGGGCATGTTCAGGCGCAGCGTCTGCCAATGCCCGCCGTCGTCGAAGGAAACGTAAGCGGCGCGCTCCGTGCCGGCGAACAGCATTCCCTTGCGGACCGGATCTTCGCGAACGGTGTTGACGGTTTCGTTCGCGGGAATCCCGTCCACGATTTTTTTCCACGTCTTGCCGCCGTCGTGCGTCCGATAGATATACGGTTGCAGATCGTCGAGGCGAAAGCGATTGATCGACGCGTAGACCGTATCATTATCGAAATATGACGCGTCGAGCTGCGACACTTTGCTCCACGGCGTCAGATCCGGCGGCGTAATGTTCTTCCAGGTTTTTCCTCCGTCGCGCGTCACGTGGATCAGTCCGTCGTCGGTTCCCACCCAGATCGTGTTCACGTCTTTGCGCGACGGCGCGATCGCGTAGATCACTCCGCGATGCTTCCCTTTTTCGGGATCGAGCGCCGCGAAATTGCCCATGCTTTTCGGCGTTTCGTACTTTTCGCGCGTCAGATCCGGACTGATCACCTGCCAGCTATGCCCTCCGTTGACGGTCTTGAACAAGACGTTCGCGGCGAGATACAGCACGTGCGGATCGACGGTCGAAAAAATGATCGGCATGGTGCGCACCGACCGATATTTTCCGCCGCCGCGTCCCGGCTCCGGCGCGATGTTCTGCACGTCGCCGGTGGTCTGATTGAATCGCGTTGCTTTGCCTCCATAAATCATGTTTGGATCGAGCGGATCGGGCGCGACGTAGCCGTATTCCTCGACCGCCACCGGATGCCAGTCGCGAAACGTGATCTCGCCGTAGTCGCTGCGGCTGAGGATGGCCACCGATCCGCTTTCCTGCTGGCCGCCGTAGACCCAGTAAGGAAATCGATTGTCGGTGATCACGTGATAGAACTGCGCGGTGGGCTGGTTATACCAACTGCTCCAGGTTTTGCCGCCGTTGACGCTGATGGTGGCGCCCTGGTCGACGCCGAGCGCGATGATTTCCGGATTCGTGGGATTGATCCAAATGGATTGATAATCGTCGCCGCCGGGCGCGCCTTTGATGGCGATAAACGTCGCGCCGGCGTCGGTGGAACGATACGTAGAAGTGTTGGCGACGTAGACTACGTCGGGGTTGCGGGGGTCGACGGTGACGGCGCTGGTATCGGTGCCGCGTCCGATGACGCGGGCTTCATTGCCGACGCGCCGCCAGTTTTCCCCGGCGTCGTCGGACCGGTAGAATCCGCCGTTGCGCCTCGCTTCGACACGAGCGTACATGCGCCGCGGATTCGATGGCGCGATTCCGAAGCTCATCGGACCCAGGCCGTCGTCGGCGACGTTCGGCAGACCGAGCGTCAACTGCCGCCACGTCGAGCCGCCATCGTTCGACATGAACAAGCCACTGCCGGGACCGTTCGCGCTCGATTCCCATGGAAATTGCCGCGCAGCCCACATCGCGGCGTAAATCTTGCGTGGATTCGACGGGTCGAACGCGACCTGGCGCGCGCCGGTGTCGGCATCCTTGTACAAAACTTTCTGCCAAGTCGCGCCGCCGTCGGTCGAGCGGAACACGCCACGCTCTTCATTCGGCCCGTAGGGATGGCCCAGCACGGCGGCGAACACGCGATTGGGATCGTGAGGATCGACGACGATGGACGAAATCTGCTGCCCGTCGGGCAGGCCGAGATGCTGCCAGGTCTTGCCCGCGTCGGTCGATTTATAAATTCCATCGCCAGTGGAAAGATCGGGCCGCTGCAATCCTTCGCCGCTGCCGACGTAGATGATGTCGGGATTCGAAGGCGCTACCGCGACGGCTCCGATGGAGCCGGTGGGCTGGTCATCGAAAATGCGGTTCCAGGTCTGGCCGTAATCGGTGGTCTTCCACACGCCGCCGTTGTTGACGCCCATGTAAAAGATGTTGGGCTGGCTCGCCACGCCGACGACGGAGGGAGTGCGTCCACCGCGGAACGGTCCAATCATCCGCCAGCGCATTTCGGCGAAGAGATTTTGTGGGTAGGGCTGCGCGGCGAGAGTCAGACAAGTAAGTGAGAAGAGCAATGCGCGCATGAAACGATACTAACGCTAGTCGCGGCCGCTCAGGTAATAATTGACCGCCGGGGTCACGACCAGAGACAGCACCATCGACGCGAGGATCCCGCCGATCACCGCGATCGCCAGCGGCTGCAGCATCTGCGACCCGGCGCCGATCGCGAGCGAAAGAGGAATCATTCCCGCGATCGTCGCGAGCGCTGTCATGATGATGGGCCGCAATCTGCGCGCTCCGGCTTGCAACATCGCTTCGCGCGGCGGAGTTCCTTCCGCACGAAAACGCTGATCCGCGTCCAGCAGTAAAATCCCGTTCTTCGCGACGATGCCGACCACCATGATCAATCCCATGAAGGAGGAAATATTGAAGGTGGTTCCGGTGATCAGCAGCGCGAAAAATACGCCTGAAGTGGAAAGCAGCGCCGATGCCAGGATCGCCGTGGGAGCCGCGAAGGTGCGAAATTCCACCAGCAGCACCGCGAACACCAGCACCACGGCCAGCGCCAGCACCAGCAGCAGGTCGTGAAACGATTTCTGCTGCTGCTCATACGTGCCGCCGTATACGACGCGAATCGATGGGGGAATCTCCATGCCTGCGACGATTTTCTGCACCATTGCCATGCCTTCGCCCAGACTCATCCCTTCGAAGCGTCCGGTCACGGCGATGCGGCGCTGCAGATTCTCGCGAACCACTTCGGTCTGCCCGACTTCATCTTGAAAATTCGCCAGCGACCCGAGCGTCGCAGATTTTCCGCTGGAGCTGCTGGTGATGATCGTGTTGCGAATTTCGTTCAGCGACGCGCGCGTATTCTCAGGAAAGCGCACGCGGATGGTGTAGGCACGGTCGTTCACCACCACCGGCGTCGTCGCAGGCTCGCCTTGCAGAATCGCGCTCGCGTCCAGTTCGATCTCCTGCGGACTGAAGCCGGCGCGCGCGGCCATCACCGGGTCGACATTCATCACGATGGCGGAGCCGCTGATAGTATTCTCGATGCCGTCCTTCACATCGACCACGCCTTTGATCTTCTTGAGCTTCTCGCCGATCTTCGGCCCCCACTCTTTCAGCAGATTGGGATCTTGAGAGAACAGCTTGATCTCCATCGGCTCCGGCGAATCGGTCAGGTCGCCGATCTGGTCCTGCAAAACCTGGACGAATTCGACGTCAAGCTGCGGATAGGCTTTGCCGACCTTCGCGCGAATCTCGGAAATGATTTCCTCGATGGGACGGCGGCCGGATTGCCGTGTGAGCCGGACCGAAAAGTCGCCCCTGTTTGCCTCGGTAACGGCCGCGAGGCCGAGCTGGAGTCCGGTGCGCCGCGAAGTGCCAATCACTTCCGGCGTCGCTTGCAGAATCTTTTCGACGCCGAGCAGAACCTGGTTGGTGTCCGCCAGCGACGAACCGGCGGGCATCAGGTAATCGAGAATAAATCCGCCCTCGTCCATGGCGGGCAGCAGATCGGTGCCCAGCGCTTGATAGCAGAAATACGACGCCACCACCAGGCCGGCGCATCCGAGCGCGAGCAGCAGCGGATATGCCAGCACGAATCGCAAGGCCCGGTCATAAATGCGCGTGAGGCGGCCCATGATGCCGGTGGTGGCGACTTCGTCATGCTCGCGCGGCGGACGGCTCCTGAGCAGGTAGTGGCTGAGAGTCGGGGTCCAGGTGAGAGCCAACGCAAGCGACGTGAGCAGCGCGACGCCAACGGTGACGGCCAGCGCGCGAAAGAATGTCCCGGTCACGCCGGTGATGGAGATCGAGCGGGAGAAACACCACGATGGGCGTGATGGTCGAGCCCACCAGCGGCACGCGAATTTCGCGCAGCGCGCTGCGAATCGCCTCCGCGCGACTCTGGCCGGAGTCGCGATGCAGGACGATATTTTCCACCACGACGATCGCGTCGTCGATCACCAGGCCGACTGCCGCGGCCAGCCCGCCCAGCGTCATCAGGTTGAAGCTCTGACCCATCAGACGCAGCGCGATCAGCGTGATCGCGATCGTCGCGGGAATCACCAGCGCGGCCACCAGGGAGCTGCCCCAATCCCTCAGGAACAGCACCAGAATGATCGCGGCGAGAACCAGTCCGATCAGAATTGCGTCGCGCACGCTGTCGATCGAATCGCGCACCAACTCGGATTGATCGTAAAACGTCTGGATCTTCACGCCGGGCGGCAGCGTCGGCCGGATCGCATCCATTTCGTGCGCGGCGGCTTCGGCGACGGCGACGGTGTTGCTGTCCGGCTGGCGGCGAATATTCAACAGGACCGCGGGTTTTCCATTCGCCGTGACGATCGTGTAGACCGGCATGACCGAGGGATGCACGGCCGCGATGTCGCCGATGCGCACCGGAACGCCGGAGGGAGTGGTCCGGACCACGATATTCGCGATCTCCGCCGGATCGCGCGTCTGGCCGCTGACCAGCGTCAGCGAAAGCTCGTGATTATTTTCAATCAGACCGGGCGAATCGATCATGTTGCTGCGCGCCACGGCGTCGAGAATTCCTGGGACGGTCACCTGGGCTTGCAGAAGCTTCGCGGGATCGGGTTCGATCTGAAATTCGGGAACAGCGCCGCCTTGCAAGACCACCATCGAGACGCCGTTCACGCGATTCAGGCGCGGCTTGATGGTGTAATTCGCCAGCTCCCATAGCTGCGTCTGCGGCATGGTGTCGGACGTCAGGCTGTAGCCGACGATGGGCGACACGGCGGCGAACGTCAGGCGATTCGCGGTGAGTTTCGCGGTGGAAGGCAGTGTGGTCTGGGCACGCGCGAGCGCGGCGTTGACGTACTGGAGCGTCTGGAACATGTCGACGTCCCAGTTGAAAAACAGATTGACTTCCGCCGAGCCGCGGCTGGTGATGGAACGGACCACCTCCAGTCCGGGCACCGCGTTCATCGCTTCTTCGATGGGCCGCGTCACGGTCACCTGCATCTGGTTGATGGGCGCGACGCCGTTATCGACGCCCACCACGATGCGCGGAAAATCGGTGCTGGGAAATACCGCCACCGGAATGGTGAAGGCGAGATAGACGCCGCACGCGATCAGCGTGAGGATCACGAAAATAATGGGCCGGGAAAAGCGCGCGGTCCAATGTTCGGAAGCCGCGGCGATGTCCGGAAGCGTGTATTCTCCGATCATTCCTTCTTGGCCTTGGTATCTTTCGCGTTCTTGTCAGCCGGTTTGGGCTCGTCCTCGGGCTGATCTTCGTCTTCGTCCTCTTCCGACTTCGGCGCCTGCACGATCACCTTGGCTTTGTCGTCCAGGCCGAGACCGCCGCTCACGACCACTTGATCGCCGGGCTGAAGGCCGCTCAAAATCTGCACGCGATCGCCCTGGCGGACTCCAGGTGAAATTCGGCGCTCATGCGCGATGGAATCTTTGGTGATCACCATCACCTTCTCGCCGCCCTCGTCGGAGTTGAGAATCGCCGACGCCGGAACCACCAGCGTGTTCTGAATCGTTTCGGCGATGATCGCGACGCGCACGGTGCCGCCGGGTTTCAAGCGTTCGCCCGGATTCGCGGCTTGCACCCACACTTCCACCGTGGTCGTGCTGGGGTCGACGGCGGGACTCACCACGGTGACCTTACCCGGCAGATCGCCATCCGGTCCAGCGATGCGAGCAGGCCGGCCCACTTTGATCGACTCGGCTTCCTTCACGGGAACGTTGGCGCGCGCGACCACTTGCGAAATGTCGACGATCGAGACGATGGGCGTTCCGCTGGCGGGCATTTCGCCCGGATAGACGCTGCGGTCGGAGACGATGCCGCTGATGGGGCTGACGATTTTCGCGTAGGAAAGCTGCACGGCTGCGTTTTCGTAGTGCGCTTTGGCCGCGTCCATCGTCGCCTGCGCGCCTCGAATCGATTCGCGCTGGCCCACGGTGTTCAGCGATTGCAGGTGCCGCTGCGCGGTTTCGAGCTGGCTCTGCGCCTGCACCATGGCGACCTTGGCGTCGTCCACCAGCTTCTGCGCCAGCGCGCCTTCCTTTTGCAACGCCACGCGGCTTTCATAAACTTTCTTGGCTGCGTCGAAGGTCTGCTGCGCGGCCTGCACATCGGCTTGCGCCTTGGTCTTATCGTCGGGAGCGGTGGCGCCGGTCAGGTTTTGATACGCGGCCTGGGTCTGCTCGTATTGCTGGCTGGCTCTCATTGGCCGATGCCGCGAGATCGGCGCTTTCGAGCTCGGCAAGCAACTTGCCCCGCGCGAACATGATCGCCGCGATTCACCAGCACGCGGCGCACCGGGGCGCTGATTTTCGGCGTCACGTTGGCCTGATTGATGGGATACAGAACGGCGTCGGCGGTGACCACATGGTCGATCGCGCCGAGCACGGCGGCCTCGACGGTGACGGCGGTGGGAGGCTCCTGCTCACCGCCGGCTTCCTTGTCCTTCGCCTTGCCGCATCCAGCCAGCAGGGCGGCTGCGCCGGCCAGGCACGCGATCCAAAATGTTTGCCGGTGAGACATGATTATAAATTCCCCGTGAGCGTTTGCAGATTCGCCAGCGCGACGCGATAGCGCGCCAGTCCGTCATCATACGCGTTTCGCGATTGCGTGACGGTGTTCTGCGCATCCACGACTTCGAGCGCCGTCGCTTCGCCTGCCTGATAACGGAGGAGCGTCAAACGAAGACTTTCGTTTGCCAGATCCACCGAGCTGCGCAGCGAATCGATCTGCGCGAGCGCGCCCTGCGCCTCCGCGTAGGCGGCAGCCAGGTTGGCTTGAAGCGTCCGCTGCGCCAGCGTCTGGTCGAGCTGAGCCTGATCGCGCTTCAGCTCGGCCTGCTTAATTTTGCTTTTGGTCGCGCCCCAGTTCCATACGGGAATATTCAGCGTCGCCTGCGCGACGTATCCCAGATTCTGTCGGCCGTTGACCTCGAAGTTCGGTAGCGTGCTGCGGCCGGTGGCTTGCGTCGGACCATTGGACTGAACCGCGAATTGATTCGCGTCGATGCCGTAGAAAAAATCGAGCCCGAAGGAGGGCAGATACTGATAGCGCGCGACATCGATCTCGTGCCCGGCTTCCATTACGGTTGCGGCCGCGGCTTTGAGATCGGGACTTGACGAGGTTGCCTGCGACTGGGCTTCGGTCATCGGTGGGAGAATCGCGGGTTGTTGCAGATCGTCGACCACGGTGAAATCCGCGCTGAAATTGGGGAAAATCAGTACGCCAAGCGCGATCTTGGCTTTATCGATGGCGAGCTGCGCTTCTTTCAAGTCGCGCTGGCGCTGCTGCAGGTCGATCTGCGCTTTCACCACGTCGGCATGCGCGACTTCGCCGCCACGCTCTTGTTTATTGGTGATATCGAGAAAATGCTCGGCTTCGGTGACGCTTCTTTGCGTGTTGGCGAATTTCCTTTGCGCGCTGACGATAGCGAAGTAGTCCTGAATGACGGTCAAGTTCACGCCCCGCGCGGCAACTTCGACTTTCGCTTTCGCGATGGCTTCAGCCGCCAGCGCCCGGTTCATCTCGCCATGCCGGACGAAGGAGAGCACCTCTTCGTGAACTACCGCCTGTTCGTTGTAGACGTGGACGCCGTCGTTGGCGACGAAAACCCCGGAAGGCGTCCCGTTGCCTTCGGTGTAGATGAACTGATTGAACGCACTGACCGAAGGAAGCCGGCCGGCTCGGACCTGCGCCGTGTCTTCCTTGGCCAGAAGTACAGCGAGATTAGCACTTTGAATCTGGCCGCCGTACTGTTTGGCGCGGGCGAGAGCGTCCTGCAGCGTGATGGCCGGTGGCGCGGGAGCTTGCGCCGAAACCAGTCCGGCGGCGAAAAACCAAATCAGCATTCTTTGGTTCATCAAGCTCTCAGTGGACCACGGATACCTGAAGAATCCCTGAAAGATTTCTCTGTTAGGATCGTGGTGGAATGCAGATTCTGGTAGTGGAAGACGAACGGCGGATGGCGCAGCTGTTGGAAAAGACCTTCCACGAAGAAGGCCACCAGGTGGTGGTCGCGCGGGACGGAAAAGAGGGATTCGAGATCGCACGCTGCTCGCCGTTCGACGTGATCGTGCTGGACGTGATGCTGCCGGGGATGGATGGAATGGCTGTCGCGCGGCGTTTGCGCGAGTGCAAGAACCAGACTCCGGTGCTGATGCTGACCGCGCGCGACGCTCCGGCGGATATCGTCAAGGGCCTGGATTGCGGGGCGGACGACTATCTGATTAAGCCGTTTTCGATCGACATTCTGCTGGCGCGGGTGCGCGCGGTGAGCCGGCGTGGCGTGATCGCGAGGCCGGTGTGTCTGGAAATCGCCGATGTGAAGCTGGATCCGGCCAGCCATCGCGTGACCCGTGGTTCGAAGGAGTTGAATCTAACGCCGCGCGAATACCGATTATTGGAGCTGCTGATGCGCAACGCCGGGCGAGCCGTCAGCCGCGACACGATTCTCGAATCGGTGTGGGGATTTTCAACCGAAGTGAACGAGAATACGCTGGAAGTTTTCATGCGCCTGCTGCGCCTGAAAGTCGACACGCGCCAGCCGAAGCTGATCCACACCGTTCGCGGATTCGGCTACATGATGCGGGAGCCCTGATGCGCAGACGATCGATCCGGTTTCGATTGACGGTGTGGTACGGCGTCGCGCTGACGGCGGGATTGGCAATTTTCGGCGGGCTGATCTGGCTATCGCTGCGCAGCGCGGCTGATGGGCGAGATCGATCGCGATATCGACGGCCGGGCGTCTCGATTCGAAAAATACTTCCGCGGAGAATCCATGGAAGCGGCGGGCAGTCAGCTCAAGGACGAATTGAACGAATTTTGCCAGGCGCTGCCGCCGTCGAGCTATATTTCGCTGCGTGGCGACCGCGGATTTGCCTTTCACTATCCCGAGAAAACTCCGGCCGAGAATTTTCGCGTGTTGCAGAGGCAGTTCAGCGTGAATGGCGAAGTGTTTCATCTGGAGGTGGGCGCGCCGGTCGGCGAAGTGACCCACACGCTGCAACTTTTGGGTTGGCTGTTGCTGAGTTTGATGCCGGTTGTCATCGCGATCGCCAGTCTTGGCGGCGTCTGGCTCAGCGGGCGGGCTTTGAAACCGGTGAACGATATCAGCGCGGCGGCCCTGACCATCAGCATCGAAAATCTTTCGGAACGTCTGCCGGTGCCGGCGACGGGCGATGAGTTGGCCCGGCTGACGGAGGTTCTGAACACGATGCTGGCTCGGCTGGAAAGCGCTGTGAAGACGCTTTCGCAATTCGTGGCCGATGCGTCGCATGAATTGCGGACGCCGCTGGCCGTGATCCGGACCACGGCGGAGCTGGCGCTGCGGCGCGCACGGTCGCCCGAGACGTATCGCGGATCGCTGCAAGAGATCGCGGCGGAGACAGAACGTATGACGCAGCTCGTTGAGGACCTTCTGCTTCTCGCCCGGCGCGATACGGGAATGGCGGAGATGCCCCTGGCTCCGATCGACGTGAAAGAAGTCTTACGCGACGTGTGTTCGGAGATGCGCGGGCTCGCCGAGATGCGGCAAGTACGCGTGAAGGCGTCGCTCGGGGACGACGCCGCGGTGATTGCCGGCAATCGCGCGGCGCTGCATCGGCTGTTCATTGTCTTGCTCGATAATGCTTTGAAATATTCGCGCGCGGGAGGCGACGTGATCGTGACGGTGGAGAGCGCTGATTCGCAAATCGCCGTGGCGATTGAAGATTTCGGCGCAGGCATCAGCGCGGCGGATCTGCCCCACATCTTCAAGCGCTTCTATCGCGCGGACCGGGCTCGCGGCGATGGAGGCCACGGGCTGGGGCTGGCTCTGGCCGAAAGCATTGCGCGAGCTCACGGCGCGGCGATCGATGTGCGGAGCGTGGAAGGCGAGTGGTCGAAATTCCGCGTCGTGTTTCCGGCGCGCGACGCCCGCATGCCGGCGCGCGCTTTCAGCGAATCTTCAGCTTGAAGTTATACCTTGGTAGGCCATGAAGACCCTATTTCTGCTCGCCACGGCGTGCGCGTTCGCCGCACCGCCCACGTACAAGATGCTGGACAAGATCAAAGTCGGCGGCGCGGGCCGCTGGGATTATGTGTATGTCGACAGCGCCAACCATCGTCTGTACGTGTCGCACGGCACGCAGACGGATGTGATCGACACGTCGACGGATAAAGTGGTCGGGACCATTCCGGATACCAATGGCGTGCACGGAATCGCGATCGCGGGCGATCTGGGCAAGGGATTCACCAGCGACGGCGGCGACAACGACGTCACCGTCTTCGATTTGAAAACGCTGAAAGTCACCAGCAAGGTGAAGACGGGGCAGAATCCGGACTCGATTATTTATGAGCCGGTGACGCACCGCGTGTTCACGCTCAACGGGCGTAGCAAGGATTCGACGGCGATCGATGCGAAGACGGGCAACGTGATCACGGCGTCGATTCCGGTGGGTGGGAAGCCCGAGTTCGCGCAGATCGACGGCAAGGGTCACGTGTTCGCGAATATTGAAGACACCAATGAAATCGTGGTCGTCGATGCGAAGGATTCGCTGGTTTCGAAGCGCTACTCGATTGCGCCGTGCGACGGGCCGAGCGGGCTTACCATCGATGCGAAGGGACGGCTTTATTCGGTGTGCGGAAACAAAATGATGATCGTGAGCGATCCGATGGCGGGAAGAGTTCTGGCCACGCCGGAGATCGGGCGCGGGCCCGATGGCGTGGCGTTCGACGATGGGTACGCATTCAGCGCGAACGGCGCCGACGGCACCATCACGATGGTGGGAGAGACGTCGCCCGGCAAGTTTGAGCCGGTGGCGACCATCCAGACCATGCGTGGAGCGCGGACCATCGGTGCGGATTCGAAGGCTCACAAGCTGTATCTTCCGGATGCGGAATTCGGGCCGCCGGCCGAGGGTAAAGATGGCAAAAAAGGCCGGCCGCAGGCGATTCCGGACAGCTTCATGATTCTTGTGGTCGGAAGATAAAGACACTTCTAATGTCGTGGGCGGCCGGGGCTTCTGGACTTATCGCCAGGCGTATTCCGGCCGCCGATGGTTTGAGGAAACTTCTAGCTGAAGATGATCTGGGGTACTCGCTTTATGGCGTCCCGCGGTTTCTCTGCTTTCGAATCATGTTCCCTCTCTGATTCCCCGCGCATTTAATAACACGCCGGAAGTTTATCGAATCGATTCGACGCAATCTCCCGTCGATGCCATGCTACGAGCTGACACCGCAAGGCGTTGACGGCCTCCGGGAGTTCAGTACCACCTCAATACGACACTAACCTTCCTGGCCAGAAAGTTTTCTGATTCGAAGGTAGCACCGCGCCGCAAGCTGATTTTTCTAACGTATTGACGGCGTTAAGAAAGATCCTTGTGACTGAGGGCGGCCAGAGTGCGTTCGGCAGCAGATTCCCAGGTGAAGTTGCGGGCTCGCGCTGCGCCGGCGGCGACTAGAGAATCGTCCGACGCGATGCGATCGAGCGCGGCTGCGATGGCGTTCTCATCTTGCGGATCGAAATACAGCGCGGCATCGCCGGCGACTTCGCGCAGGGGAGGAATGTCCGCGCACGCCACCGGAATCCGCGCGGCCATGGCTTCCAGCACCGGCATGCCGAAGCCTTCAAACATCGATGGATAGATGAATGCTCGGGCGTGTTGATAAAGGCGCAAGAGATCGGCGCGCGGAACCCAGCCGGTGAGCTCGACGGACTTCGTTACGTCGAGCTCGGCGATGAGTGTTTCGAGCTGCGACGCATGGAAGCCGCGCATTCCCGCGAGGATCAGTTTGTAATCGCGCTTGCTTCTGCGCATAGGCGCGGATCAAGCGATCGAGATTCTTGTGCGGATGCAGGGTGGAGACGCAGAGGATGTAGGGTTCGATCTTGGAACGGTCCAGCGCGAAAAATGCCGGGTCGACGCCGTGAGGGATCACGGTGATGCGCCCGGCGGCGAATTTGTAGAAATGTTCGAGATCCGCGCGGGTCGCTTCGGAGACGGCGATGAGGGTGCGCGAGCGGTGGGCGGAGGTCCACAGGAGAAGGCGCCAGAAGGGAAGATCGAACCAGCGGAAATATTCGGGATGGCGCTTGTGCTGGAGGTCGTGAAAAACGGTCACGCAGGGGCACGGCGCGAAGATCGGAGCGGTGAATCCGGGATTGAACAGAACATCCAGGCGGTAGCGCGAGGCTTCCATGGGTAGAACGATCTGTTCCCACAGAATGCGCGCGGGTCGCCAGGCGGCGTGGACGGCTTGCGGCTTCGAGTGAAAATTCGCCTGGCGGGGAACCAGATCGTCGCCTTTGGTCGAGTGAGTTTCGAAGTTGGTGAAGACGAAGTATTCGTTCGATGTGTCGATGCGGGCGAGGGCGCGGCAGCAGCTCGCGCAGATAGATTTCGGTTCCGCCGACGCCGCCGGGAATCAGATAAAGCGCGTTGACGCCGATGCGGGTCATCGGACACCCGAGATGCCGACCGCTCCCTGTGGTCGCGGCTCAGTGTCGACGCTCTCACATTTAGGCCGCGACCACAGGGAAAGGTGGATGTCGCTCTTCACACACATTAGCGTGCTGCGGCCACGCGGTTGAGCGCTTCCCGCGCGGGTTGAAGCTGCGGATTCAGGCGCAGCGCGTGCATGTATTCGCGGGCGGCTCCGGCTCGGTCGCCTTGCAGCTCGTCGATGTTGCCGCGATACAGGTAGGTGACGTCGTAGTTGGGATCGATCTTTTCGGCCGCGGCAAGCTCTTCCAAGGCCTCCGGGATACGTTGGTGCTTTGCATAGACCATCGCGATCTGGGAGTGGATGTGCGCGTCGTTGCGGCGCTGCTGCGGCTTCGCGCAATTTGTCGATGGCCTGCTCCCATTTGCCGGCGCATTCGAGCGCCAGGCGCCCAGTTGACCAGAAGGTCCAGCTCGATGGGGCCAGACGACGACGGCGTCCTCATAGGATTGCGCGGAAGCCGGACACTGCCCGTGCTCGAACTGCGCGTAGGCAAGCTGGAAGCGCGGGCGGTATTTATCGGGAGACTTCGAGACGCTGTCCTGCCACAAGGCGAGCGGGTCCGCCCACACCTGAGATCGCTGATAGGTGAGGACGGAGCAGATCACCAGCACCGCGGCGCCTATGCCGACGACGTGTTCGAATTTGATGCGGCGCAGAATTTCGCACGCAGACCAGCAGCAAGCCGATAAACGGGAGATACATGCGGCGCTCGGCCATCACGTCGCGAATCGGAACGATGGAAGACGTGGGCGCGAGGAGCAAAATAAACACGAACACGCCGAATGCGGCCAGGGGATAACGCTTGCGATAAATCCAGGCTGCGGCGATCAGAGCGGCGAGGGCCAGGAAACCGAAAATCGCGCCATGATCGAAGGGCCGTGCGAAACGGGAATATCCGGATCGATGTTCTGGCCGAAAGGAAGGAAGAAGAGGCGCACGTAGATCCAGAAGACGCGGCATTCGGTTAGGAAAAAGTCGACCGGAGTCAGATCGCGCAGATGGAATCCGGCGCGTGGCGGATTCACGGAGAATGCGGTAGACGAAAGCTCCTCCGATGGCCGCGCCGACGGCAAATGGGCGCGTACAGATAGATATTCTTGCGAATCCCGCCGCGTCCCCAGAAATAATCGGTGAGCAGCAACAGAACCGGCAGCGTCAGCGTGTGTTCCTTGCTGGCGAGCGCCGCTCCAAACAGGAGGATGACAACGCAGCGAGCGCAGCAATGTGATCGATTCGGTGCGGCGATACAGAAACACCGCGAACGCAGCGTAATAGAACATCACGCTCAGATCTTCGCCGCGCTCGGCGACGTACGCGACCGATTCGGTCTGCAATGGGTGCAACAGAAATAGCGCGCCGGAGAACACGGCCAGAGCGGCTCGCATGCGTCCTTTGACTTCGGCCCAATCGAGCAACTTCCACACGATCAGCGCCGCTGAAGGCGGACGCCAGAAAATGAAGGAAGACGTTGGTGGCGTGGAAAGCGTGCGCGTCGATGGGCTGGTCCGCGGCGTGCCAAAGACGGAAGTCGATCCAGTAGCTGAGCATCAGCAGCGGGCGATAAAAGCCCACCCATCGCGAAAAGTTATCGCTGATAGTAGGGGAGAAGAAGGGCAAGCTGAAATCGTCGAAGACGAAGCGGCCATTGAGCGCGGGCGTATAGATTTCGAACACGACGAAAAGTCCGATGGCGGCGGCGATCCATGGCCACCACCGGATATTGACGGAATGACGAGGCGGCGGTGCGGCAGATCTGACTTCAGGCTGATGGCTTTTTCTTCTTCATGATCGGGTGCTGCTTTTTTCGATCGAGAGCCGTGAGGCGAAATTCCAGAATCGCAACGCGCTGCATGAGGGCGATATTCGAATCCTTGAGGCGCGAGATGATCAGCGAAAAACGATACAGCACGATCAGGAACACGGCGCCCGCGACCATCAGCACAGCTAGAGGCGCGTTTTCGCAGGCCGAGCGCCGCGGCGATCCGCTCCTGCAGCGCGCGCCATTGGGAGAAAATCAGAAGCACCAGCGCCGCCAGCAGCCAACTGACGGAATACTCCACGCGGATATGCGCGCGGCGCACGGAGAGCGAGAACGAAACAGATCAGCACCGCGCTGAAGAGTGTCATGACGTTGGTCAGACGATCCATTTTATTTTCTCCGGCCTTCGAATTTCAAAACGTTGACGAACACGCCCAGCAGCACATGCACGGGATAGTAGAGCGAACGGAGCGCGGTGATGGTGGAGCGTCCGGCGCGGCGCGGGCGCATCACGACGGGCACTTCGACGAATCGGAATCGCTTGCGCTGCAGCACCACCAGCGCTTCAATTTCAGGATATTCCAGCGGGAAGCTCTTGCTGAACAGCGCAAGCGCAGTGCGATTCACGCCGACGAATCCGGAAGTGGGATCGTGCACGGGCTTACCGAGAATCGGACGCAGCATGAATCGGAAAAACACGATGCCGAGCGCGCGGAGAAGCCCAGTGTGCTCGCCGGCGCCGTTGACGAATCGCGATCCGATCACCATTTCGCAGCCTTCGCGCTGTAAAGTTTCGAGCGATTTTGGGGATGTATTTGGGATCGTGCTGGCCGTCGCCGTCGACGCGAATCACGTAGTCGTAACCGAGCTCGATAGGCGAGGCGGTATCCGGCCTGCACGCATCCGCCGAGGCCGAGATGATACGGCATCGGAAGCACTCCCGCGCCCGCGGCCGGCTGCAACGGGAGCGGGTGGCGTCCTCGGAACAATCGTCCACCACGAGGACCGGAACGCCGGGCATGACGTCATGCACTTCCTTGACGACGCCGCCGATCGCGCCTTCTTCGTTGAAGGCGGGAATCAGGATCAGGAGCTTCACAGGCTCGCCACCTGGCGGATGGAGATGGCGTTTTCGGCGAGAAGCGCCGCGGAACTCGCGTGAGCTGAGTCGCGCAGTCCGGCGGATGCGGCGGCGCTCGCGACAGCAGGCGCGGCAAACGGAAGAGCGCCGCGGCGTGGGCGCGCAGGACCAGAAAAGGAAGCAGGGCGGCCGAATATCCAGCGGCGCGAAATTCCGCGGTCTTTCCCCTGCCTTCGAACAGCGAATCAGGTGCCAGAAATAGCGCGCGAGGGAGGCGAAGGGCGCGGCGGCCAACATCAAGAGCGGAAGATTCTTGATCGCCGTGTAGAGTCGATTGCGCTCTACGTAATAGGCCTTCAGCGGCGAGGCGCGGCCGGCGGAGTGGGAATATCGATGCTCGACGATCGCGCCGGGAACGTAGGCGCATTCCCATCCGGCCCGGCGGGCGCGCAGGCCGAGGTCGGTATCCTCGCAGTACAGGAAAAACGATTCGTCGAACAGGCCGATTTCCTCCAGCATTTTTCGCCGGTAAAGGGCGGCGGATCCGCTGGGGAGCAAGGCATCCTTCATTCCGGCGAACTTCACGGGCGATTCGAGATGGCCGCGCTGCTTGCTGGAGCCATCGGCGGCAATCAGCATCCCGGCCGAATCGAGATGAGTTGCGTCCAGACGCACTTCGGAGGCGAACATTCCCGCTCGGGGACGCGCTTCGGCGGCTGTGACAAGCCTTTCGAGCCAGCGCGGATCGGCAACCGCATCGTCATTGAGCGTCGCGAGATACGGAGCTTCGGACAGGTGAAACCCCTGGTTGATGGCGGCTCCGAAGCCGGCGTTGCGGGTATTCGAGATGACGCGCACACGCGCGCTGCTGGAAGAGGCGAGGCGGGCGCCGCTGTTGTCGATTACGATCACTTCAAACTGGTCAAAGGTTTGTATTTCGATTGACTGTAAACAATCCGCCAGGACGCCGCCAGCCGCCAAAGTGGGCACGACGACGGTGACGATGGGCGCCGGCAAGAGACGATTCTAACAGCTACGAGTCGGACAGAACCACTAGCGGATTGACCTCTCTAGTCCCTTCCAGATCGAGAAATCGCGGGTCGAGCAGACGGCCGGTTTCGATATTCCCCATCGCGGCCAGCATGGTTTCCTTCAAATGCGGATGATCCTTTTCGAGGGTCGCGAACATTTCGCGCAGCGTGCGGCGGACGGTGCCGGTGCGGTCGGCGCAGCCGCAGGGAATAATGGGCGCGCCGAGCGACGAGGCGAATTGTGTAGTCAGATCCTCGGTAACGAAGCACAGCGGGCGAATCAGGCGAAAATCGCGCTGGCGGGACCAGGTGATCGGCGGTAGCGAGCTGATCCGTCCAGTGAACAGCGCATTGCGTAAGAACGATTCGCAAAAATCGTCGGCAGTATGGCCGAACGCGATCACGTTGGCGCCCAGGCCGCGGACGATCTGATACACGGCGCGGCGGCGATAGCGGCTGCACAGGTCGCAACCGTGGCCGGGCTGCTCCTCGATCAGCCGAATCGAGGGGTTGTCGCGATGATACGTCCAGTCCACATTACGGGATTTCAGGTATTCGCCAAGCGGTTCAAATGGACGGAGAAATTTTCCCTGCTCGACGGTAAAGGCGCAGACGGTGAAGGCGACGGGGGCGCGCTGTTGCAGCAGCAGCAGGATTTCGAGCAGCGTGAGCGAATCCTTGCCGCCGGACAGAGCCACGGCGACGCGATCGCCATCGCGAATCATTTTGAATCGCGCGACGGCCTCGCCCACTTTGCGCAGTAATGTTTTTTCCAGCTCCAAACTTTAAGTATAACTATTGCGCCTTCTTAGCCTTGGTGTCGCGGCCGTTCTGGTGCATTACCAGGCCTGTGATCTGGCCTTGATCGTTGCGGTCGAACGTGAGACTGGCTTCGACGACGCGGAGGAAAAACTTGTCTTTCGCCTCGGGATAGATGTTCACAGCAGGCTGGCCGGTGAGTTGCGCGAGAAGGCCGTTGCCTTCACGTGTGATGGTCAGGCGAGCGGCGGCGATTTCGTAAGTACCGACGAATTCATCCAGCGCTTTCGGATCGAGAGAAATCGCCCGATGCAGCGGCAGCGGCTCAACCGTCGTGCCCGCGAGCATGTGCTCCAGGCGGTCGCCAATTTGGTCCATAAGCGTGCCGGCGTTGTTCACCAGCACGACCACTCCGGTCTTTTGCGCGGTGTTGAAAGAGATGTACGTCGTGTAACCGGCGGTGCCGCCGTTATGCCAAAAAGTCTTGCCGTCGGGCTTGATAATCCAGGCCAGCGCGATGCTACCCATGTTGCCGATCTTGGCGTGCTCGACATGCGCGAGCTCGATGGCGGCTTTGAGTTTCTCTGGCGGATCGAGATGGGCCTGAAGATAGCGGAGCAGATTCGAGGCGGTGGAACGGAGCGCCCCGGCTCCCGCCAGGGCGTCGAGATCCCAGTTGTGAACCACGTTGCCGTCGCCAGCGTGGCCGGGCGCGAGGCGACCCTGTTGGTCGGCGGTGAGCGTTACGCGAGTATCGGCCAGATCGAGCGGCCCGGTGACCAGGTCCGTGATCATCTGTTCATAAGTCTTGCCGTAGCGCAGGCTGAGCGCGTGTCCCAGCAGTCCCATGCCGAGATTGCTGTAGAAGAATCCGGCTTTCGGGTCCAGATGGAGCGTTTGTTTCGCAAGGAATTGGTAGAGCAGTTGCGGCGTGTAATCGGCGTAGGGATTTTGCAGATCTTTGGGATGAAAATTAGTGGGCATGCGCGGAAGGCCGGAGCTTTGCGTGGCGAGGTCGACCAGGCGGATCTCGGGATCGCTATTGGCTGCGGGTGGAACGGCATCGGGAGGCAGATATTTGCGGACCGGATCGTCCAGCGCGACCATCTTGCGGTCGACCATGACTGCGAGCGCGGTGGTGGTGAAGGTTTTCGTGACCGAGCCAATTTCGTAAACGGTATTGGCGTCGGGAGCGCGATCGCCGGCTCCTTTTCCATAGGCGAAGACCTGCGTTTTGCCGCCTTCGAGGATGCCGACGACGACTCCGGGCGCGGTTCCGGTGTCTATGACCGGTTGGACTAATTGGTCGACGGCGGCTTTCCGGTCGGCTGCGCTTAGGATGAGCGGGAATGCGAGGAAGAATAGTTTGCGCATTTATCCAACAGTGTAAGGGAAATGCGCTGGTGTGTCAATGGGACACTATTTTGGGTAGTCGCTACTTTGAATTCTACGCACATGCGAAAGGGTTATGAGCGCACACCCAAAAGATCCGCACGAGAGAAAACGGGAAGAAGAGCGCAATCGGCACTCCAATCAATAACCAGAGTCCGCGTTTCTTGAATCTTAGCAAGCCAACAACTACAAGAATGAGCCAGAATAATGCAAGGCACACGCTCCAGGAGGTGGTGAGGGCTGGGTCGTATCTAAATGGAAGAACCGCCTCCAGGAATGGAAGAATCGCCCCCAGGACGGCGACAAAGAGTGACAGAACTAGGAACGCTTCGAACGTCCAAACGCTCCTTTCCTTTGCCGGAAGATACGACTCTTCCACCGTGTTCGAGGCGAAATCATAGCCGCAATCGCAGCGCATGGCGTTTTCAGGATTTGCCAGTCGGCACTTCGGGCAGTCCTTCATGCAATGTGTCGATTTTACCAGCTATGCGCTCTTTCCACCCCCGCACCGAGGCTCCCACCCAGAGGCCTATTTCGCGTCTTTTACGTAGCGAGCCACTTGTTCGCACGTCGCGAACCAGACTCCGGGCTTGGACTGCATGTAGGTGATCAGCTTGTCGAGGTGTTGGATCGGGGCGCGATGGCCGGTTACGTGAGGATGCAGCGTCAGGACGAACATGGTCCGGTCCTGATAGGCGCCGTCGAACTCTTCCCGATAGAGCTGATACAGCAGCTCGGGCGAGGGCATGGTCCCGCCGCGGCCTAAATACGGGGTTTCGGTGAGGGTCCAGTCGATGGCGAGTTCGACCATGCCGGTCGGTTCGCCGTTCGAGAGGATCTCGTACGGCTCGTCCATGGCTTGCAGGCTGCTGTCGTAGAGAAAACCGGCGTTGCGGATTAGGCCGAGCGTGTGGCGGCTGAACGCCCAACCTGGTGCCCGATAGCCGACGGGGCGCTTGCCGGTGGCATTGGTCAGAAAATCGATGGCTTTGTTCAACAGGCGGCCTTCTTCGGCGGCGTTGTCGATCGCCGGCGGCGATTCGTGGATCCAGCCGTGGACGCCGATTTCGTGACGGCCGCTCTTCATGATCGCCGGGATCATTTCCGGATGCAGCAAGGCGCTGACGGCGGGAATAAAAAACGACGCGGGAACTTGATGGCGATCGAGCAGATCCAGAATGCGCGGCAGGCCGATTTCAGCTCCGAAATCGGCGGCGGAAAGCGTGGTGGGCGAGGTTTGGCCGGCCGCCAAGAGATAGGATTCGTTGTCGACGTCGAAGCTCAGACAGACGGCCACTCGCGCATCGCCGGGCCAGGTTTTCGGCGTCAGTTTGCGGCCCACGCGGGCGGGCGCGACGGCTTGCTTGAGTTGTTCGTCAGTCCATCGGGTTCCGGGTTGCCGATCTTGCGCCGGAATTGCCTGCGCGCAAATAAAAATTGCGAGGATCGGATGGATTTTCACCATCCTATCCTCGCATGGCTGAAAGGGGTAGCTAGAACTCTGGAGCGCAAAGGGCTCCGCCCGTTTTGCGCGTACTCAATTAGAAGCTCAGTCTGGCCGCGAACTGCATAATTCTGGGATCGGCCGCGAGCGATGTGATCACTCCCGGCGAGCCGCCGCTTACGTTCGAATTGGGAAGGCCGAAGGCGACTGTGTTGGTCAGGTTAAAGGCTTCGGCGCGGATCTGGAACTTGATTCGCTCCCGAATCGCGATGTTGCGCGAAAGGGAGACGTCCAGGTCTTGAAGGCCGGGGCCGCGCAGATTATTGCGGCCTGAATTGCCGAACACTCCCGGCGCCGGGATGCTGAAGGCGTTGGCGCCGCTGAATCCGGCGCACTTCGGATTGGCCGTCGTGTAGAACCAGCAGTTAACGTTGTTGATCATCACCGGTGTCCCGATTACGTTCGGGAGAGCGGATTCTTCTCCGATGTCGATGGAGCTGCTGTTGGAGCTGGCAAACGGGGTGAACGGACGGCCCGCCGCATAGGAGTAGGATCCGGCGACTTGGAATCCGCCAAAGATCTTCGATGCGACGCCAGTAGCGGCGAATCGCTTGCCGGGGCCGAAGGGCAGCTCATACACCCAGCTGAAAACCACGTGCTGCGGGACGTCGAAGTCGCTGGGTCCTCGCCAGGCTTCCTGGTTGTTGGTGATCTGCGAGAAGGCGTTGGAGCCGTAGACAGAAAGCTCCTCCGCGGTATCGTCGATGGATTTCGACCAGGTGTAGGCGAGGCGGAAGCTGAGGCCGGCGGTGAAGCGGCGCTCGACGGTCAAGTCGAGACCGTTGTAACTTGAATTCCCGTCGTTCTGCGAATATTCGAGCAAGCCGAACCCGGGATACGGCAGCGTGGGCTGGCCGTTCGAGCCGAGCAGGACCTGTTTCCCGTTGTTGACAAACTGATTCAGATCGCTGAGCGTCAGGATGTGGGTGCCTTTGCTGCCCACATAATCGGCTTCCAGGAACAGATTTCTCATCAATTCGCGCTGGATCCCGAAGCTCCACTGCTGCATGTAGGTACGCGGATCGTTGGGGTTGGTGGCGCGCACGTGAATCAAGGCGAGGTTCAGGTCGGCGGGATTCAGGAAGGTCGCCGGGAATCCGCTGTCGAGGGGAAATACGGGCGCAAGCGCAGTGGAAGCCAGCGCCACGTTGTTGTTGATGAACGCCGGAGGGTTCTCGGCCAACTGGTTTTCGCTGCCCGCGCGGTCGAACGGAACGTAGTAGATGCCGTAGCCTCCGCGCAGCACGGTTTTCGATTCAAGCTGATAGGCGAAGCCGAAGCGGGGCGAGAAGTTCAGCTTCTGCGGCTGAACCAGGGAGCGATCGTACAGCGAGCCGCTGCTCGCCGTGATGATCGAGCCTGCGCCCGCCGGGTTGAAATTCGACAGGTGGTTGTTGCCTTCCCAGACGGGTGACGAGAAGTCATAGCGGAGGCCGAGGTTCAGTGTCAGCTTCTGAGAGACCTTCCAGTCGTCTTGGGCGAAGAAGTCGAACCAGTACCACTTCTGATTCACGTCGAACAGGTTTGAGAGCATGGCGGTTTGCGGATCGCCGTAGAGGAAATCGGCGTAAGGGATGCCGGTGTTGGAAAGGCACTGATTATTCGAGCCGCGCGCGCAGGTGAACTGATTAGTGAAGTTGAGCGCGCCGCGCAGGCCGGGGACGTCCTGGAAATTATCGACCTGTGGAGCATGCACATCGGTGCCGAACTTGAACTGGTGCCGGCCGCGAGTCCACGAAAGCGTATCGCTGAACTGCCACTGCTGCGTCTTTTGGAATTTCGGCAGGAAGTTCGGCGAGCCGATGAAGGTGTTGATGTTGGAGAACGTGATCATGGTCACGCCGCCGGCGAACGCGGGATTATTCGGCACGCCGGGGACCAGGTTTCCACCGGACTGGCCGAACGGCTCCTGCTTGGCATAGGAATTGTCGTGCTCGTAGCCGGTGCGGAATTCGTTCACCAGATTGGCTTTGAACGGCCGGGTCCAGCCGACAACGGCCTGATCGGCGGTCAGGTGATAAGCGCCCTGCGAAGAAGACTGTGTGCCGTCGGCGAGGCCGGGAAACAGGCCGGGGCTGTTGCGGTCGCGCGTGCTCCAGGTGTAGCGGGTGAAGACGGCGTCTTTGTCGGAGGCCTGCCAATCGACGCGTTCGGAGAAGCGGTTGGTGTAGTCGGTGATGTTGGCGTTGCGGAAATAGTTGTTCAATTCCGCGCCGGGAACGGTCGGTTCGGGGAACAGCGCCATGATGGACTTCGCGACGGGCGAAATGCTGGTCAGCGGAATCATGTTGCCGGAGACGGGCGCGCCATTTTGGTAAATGGTCGGGTAAACGGTGTTGACCGCGGCTCCGGCGGCGGCGCTGAAGTTTCCGACGCGCTCATTATCGGTGGGCACGGTGCCGCTGCGAAGCTGGCCGGTGACGATGCGCGTGGTTTCTTCATCGAAGAAGGCGAACAGCTTGTTTTTCTTGATGGGTCCGCCGAGATTGCCGCCGAATTGGTTGCGGACGTTTTCAGGTTTGGCTAACCCCTGGCGATTCGAGAAAAAGTCGTTGGCGTCGGTGTCGCGATTGCGCAGATACTCGTATAGCGTCCCGTGGATTTCGTTGGTGCCGCCCTTGCTGATCACGCTGATGACGGCCCCGCCGCGGCTGTATTCCGCTGAATACGGGCTGGTGATGATCTTGAATTCCTGAAGAGCGTCGACGGAGGGGCGCGCGACTTGCGTGGTCAGCTCCTGGACGTTTTCGGAGATGGAATTGTTATCGATGCCGTCCAGCAGGAAATTATTTTCGAGCTGGCGGATGCCGTGGACGTTGAATCCACCGGTGCGGCCCGCGCTGGTGCTGCCGCCTTGATCGGTGTAGCGCTGGCCCTGGACGCCTGCCACCAGGTTCACCAGATCGTCCCAGCTTCGGAGCAGAAGCGGGTATTCGGTGACGTACTTGTTATCGACCACGGAGCCTAACGACGCGTCTTCAGGCGACAGAAGCGGCGCGGCGGCTTCGACGTTCGCGATGGTGGACACGGTTCCGACGGTCAGCGTAAAATCCTGGCGTCCTTTCTCGGTCGCGTCCAGGTTGACGGTGCTGACGGCTTTCTGAAATCCCGCCTTTTCAACGGCGATTTCGTAAGCGGCGACGGGCAGGTTCGCGAAGAAATAATAGCCGTCGGAGTTGGTCTGCGCCGCGCGTTCAATTCCGGTCGCGGTGTTGCGCGCGGTGACCTTCGCATCGGCGATCACGGCGTCGGTAGAGTCTTTTACCAGCCCCGTTAAACTAGCAGTGTTCACTTGGCCGAACGCGGCCACGGCGCAAAAGAGAAGCGCAGACACACGGATACTGCGGTTGTTGATCATCAAATTAACCTCGAAGCCGGATCGACTTAGGCGCCGTTACCGACGTGTTCCCACACGCTATCAAGCGAATGTAAACGTGTCATTACAAACTTGCCAACGGCGAATTTATTGTGATCAGGCCGAGTAGGTGGAGTAGCGGCGGCGTAAACTTTGAAACTGCTTTTGGGGCAGAAGATGCGCTCTGTGGAGCATGTAGCGCGACAGCACAAAAAGAATCGAAAGACCGTAGCGGCAGCTTGCAACGAACGAACACGAGGAGGCCGCTGCAAAATAGCGCGTAGGAACGGGGACTTCCGCCATGCGCATCCCGACGTGCACGAATTGCGCGATGATCTCCTGGTCGAAGACGAATTTATCGGAGTTCATGTCGAGGTTGACGCTTTCGAGCGCCTCCCGGCGATAGGCCCGGTAGCCGGTGTGATATTCGGACAGCTTCAAGCCGAACACGGCGTTTTCAAAGGCTGTCAGCGCGCGATTGGCGATGTATTTCCACCAAGGCATGCCCTGCTTCATGACATTGCCGCCTAACAGCCGCGAGCCGAGCACGACATCGGCGCGATCCTCTTCAATCGGCTTGATGATTTGCGGCAGAAGCGAAGGATCGTACTGATAATCCGGGTGGACCATCACCACGATATCGGCGCCGGCGCGCAAGGCCTCGCGATAGCAGGTTTTCTGGTTCGCGCCGTAGCCGTAATTGCGATCGTGGACGAAGACTTCGAGCTTCAGCTCGCGAGCGATCCGTGTTGTTTCGTCGGAGCTGCAGTCGTCGACCAGGATCACCAGGTCGACCACGTCATGCGGGAGCTCGGCGTAAGTCATGCGCAGCGTTTTTTCGGCATTGTACGCCGGCATGACCACGACAACTTTCGGTTTTGCCACTTAAACCTCAGGATAACACGGGCGGTCTGTTAGAATGATGCGGCGGTGCGATGAAGGTCCTGATTACAGGCATTTGCGGGTTCGTGGGAAGCTCGCTGGCGGCGCGGCTGCTGGAACTTCGGGAAGGGCTTTCCGTTCTCGGAATCGACAATTTGATGCGGCCAGGGTCGGAAACGAATCGCGGGCGGCTGAAGAAGCTCGGGGTCACATTGGTGCACGGAGACCTTCGCCAAGCGAGCGATCTGGAAACGCTTCCGGCAGCCGACTGGGTGATCGATGCGGCGGGAAATCCGAGTGTAATCAGCGGAGTGCAGAACGGCCTGACCAGCAGGCAGCTTTTCGAGCACAACCTGGCTGGGCTGGTGAACGTGCTCGAATATTCGAAGCGGTTCCGGGCTGGTCTGGTGGTGCTGAGCAGCAGCCGGGTGTATTCGATCCCGGCGCTCGCGTCGCTGCCGCTGAAGGTTGAGGGGGACGCCTTCCGGTTGGACGATTCGGCGGCGTTGCCAGCCGGCGTTTCGAAGCGCGGCATCGGAGTAGAGTTTTCGACGGGCGCGCCGGTGTCGCTGTATGGAAGTTTCAAGCTCGCGTCGGAAGCGGTGGCGTTGGAGTACGGCCAGGCGTTCGGATTTCCGGTATGGATCGACCGGTGCGGAGTGCTAGCGGGCGCGGGTCAGTTCGGAACACCGGATCAGGGCATTTTTTCGTACTGGATACACGCGCATAAGCGGCGGCGGCCGCTGCGTTATATCGGATTCGACGGGACGGGGAAGCAGGTTCGCGACGCATTGCATCCGAATGACCTGGCGGCGTTGGTCGATGCTCAAGCTCGCGAATCGCGCGCGGCGGGAGATCGCGTGTACACGGTCGGCGGGGGCGCGGAAAATGCATGGTCGCTGGCGGAGGTGACTGCATGGTGCGACCGGCGCTTCGCGGCTCACGCTCCTGCGGCGGAACTGCAGCCGCGTCCTTACGACGTTCCTTGGGTAGTGATGGATTCTCGCGATGCGGGTCGGGATTTCGGGTGGCGCGTGGAAACGTCGATGGAAAAAATCCTGGAAGAGATCGCTTGCCACGCGGAGAAGAATCCAGCGTGGCTGGAGATCAGTGGAGTCGCTTAGCCACCGATTCACAGCGATCTACGCGGGTTCAAAGTGTTTCTTTGTCAAGCTTTTCGCGATTTGAGCCGCCTGCTCGACGGTTGGACGCCAGGACAATCGGGGCATGAAGAAATTTATTCGCGAAATGATCGATGATTTGCAGCGAAGAAAGAACAAGGATTACATTCCTCCAATTCCCAAGCCCTCCACCGGAGGTTCCGTGGACGATCTGACTCCGCCGCCCGAGCCGGCGATGCCGGACGATCTGGATAATCAGCAATTGTCGGACGATCCACTGGAGCGCGTGCGGCAACTGGATTTTCAGGCGCAGCTCGACGAGGAGCGCGAGACTTCTTAAACCGGTGAATCCTTGCCGAGAAGAACGGCGCGGCGGGCTCCGGTGGCGGAAGGGAGATTGCCGGGGCGTCGCTGGATGAATTCGTAAGCGAGAATTGCGAACGCGATGGCTTCCTTGGCGTCCGGATCGATCCCGTGCTCGGCCGTGGTGGTGATCAGGAAATCCGGGAGCAGCTCGCGCAGGCGGCGCATCAGCCAGCGATTGTGAACGCCGCCGCCGGAGGCAAGCACTTCCATGATTCCGGAGTGCGGCGAGATGGCGTTGGCGATGGTGCGGGCGGTGAGCTCCGTCGCGGTGGCAATCAGATCGGGGAGCGGAATGCCGGTGGCGATGAGACCGCTCGAAAATTCGCGGCCGAATTGTTCGCGGCCGCAGGCTTTGGGCGGTTCCAGGGCGAAGTAGGGATCGCTCAGCATGGATTTGAGCAGCCGCGTGTGAATTTTCCCAGAGCGGGCGATGCGCCCGTCGCGGTCGAAGGTCTGGCGGCCTTCGGTGTGATACGCGCAACCAGCGCGTCGATCAACCATGTTTCCGGGGCCGGTGTCGAACGCGATCACTCGCTGCGGTCGGCGCCTGCTGGAATCACGGTGATGTTGGCGATGCCGCCGATGTTCAGCGCGACCCGTCCGATGCGGCGATGGCGGAACAGCAGAAAATCGACATTGGGAACCAGCGGCGCGCCTTTGCCGCCGGCGGCGATGTCGCGTTCGCGGAAGTTGGAGATGGTCCACAGGCCGGTCCGTTCGGCGACGATAGCAGCCTCGCCGATTTGCAGCGTGCTGGCAATGCGGTGGCCCAGATATTCGATTGGATCGGCCTTCGTGGAAAATAGTCTGGCCGTGCATGCCGGCCAGGAAAATCGAATCCAGCGGAACGCGCCTGCGGCGGCAGGTTTCGCGGATCGCGGACGCGTAGAATTCGCCCAGCAGGAAATTCATGCGCGCGATGGTGGCGGTGTGCGTCATCGAATTGGAGACCGCCAGAATCGCTTCCCTGACCAGCTTCGGGTAGGGGGTGGTGTGAAACGCGACCGGCGTGACCTTGACGCCGCCGCGTTTGCGCGAGATGTCGACGATGGCGACGTCGATGCCGTCGAGAGAGGTGCCGCTCATGATGCCGGCGACTCTCAATCTTTCAATTCCTTTTGCAAATCGGCGAGGAGTTGCAGGGCTTCGATGGGTCGAAGATTGTCCAGATTCAATTTGCGGATACGGTCTGCGATCTGAGAGTTTACGGATTCGAATAAACGGATCTGCAGCGGAGCGCCGGCGGCGCGAGCTCCTCTGTGACGGCGGATTCGTGATGGGCCAGGATCTCGCGGGCGCGTTCGATCACGCTCATGGGCAGCGCTGCCAGGCGCGCGACTTCGATTCCGTAGCTGCGGTCGGCGGCGCCGGGCTCGACGCGGCGCAGGAACAGGATCTGGTCGCCGGATTCTTTCACCGAGACGTGCAGGTTGCGGACGCCTTCGAGCTGACCGGCGAGCTCGGTCAGCTCGTGATAATGCGTCGCGAACAGAGTTTTGGCGCGGATGTGTTGGTGGATGTGCTCGACCACGGCCCAGGCGAGGGCGAGCCCGTCATAGGTGGAGGTGCCGCGGCCGATTTCGTCGAGGACGATCAGGCTGCGCGCGGTGGCGGTGTTGAGAATGACGGCGGTTTCGGTCATTTCCACCATAAACGTGGATCGTCCGCGCGCGAGATTGTCCGCAGCGCCGATTCGGGTGAATACCCGATCCACGATCGGAATCAATGCTGTATCGGCGGGAACAAAAGAACCCATTTGCGCAAGAATCGTCAGCAAAGCCGCCTGGCGAAGATAAGTCGATTTGCCGCCCATGTTAGGGCCGGTGATCACGGCGATGAATTCAGTATCGGGATGGAAATAGAGATCGTTGGGGATGAAGCGCTGGGCGTCTTTTTCGGTGAGCTTTTCGATGACGGGATGGCGGCCGGCGGCGATCTGCATTTCGCCGGATTCGGAAAATCGTGGGCGCGTGTAGCGATTTTCTACCGCGACTTCGGCTAAGGCGAGAGTCGTGTCCAATTCGGCGATGGCGGCTGCGGTGGATTTGATGCGCGCGGCGTGGGCGGCGGCGTGAGCGCGAAGTTCCTCGAAAATTTCGCGCTCGATGGTGAGGATTTTTTCCTCGGCGTCCAGGATTTTCGATTCCAGCTCCTTCAGCTCCGGAGTGATGAAGCGTTCGGCGTTGACCAGCGTCTGCTTGCGTTCGTAATCGGAGGGCGCGAGGTGCATGTTGGCTTTGGAGATTTCGATGTAATAGCCGAAGACGTTGTTGAAGCGGACCTTGAGCGACGCGATGCCGGTGCGGGCGCGCTCGCGCTGCTCGATTTGGGCGAAATAGGTCCGGCTGTTGCGGCTGATGTCGCGCAGCTCGTCCAGGCGCGGATCGAAACCGTCGCGGATGACACCGCTGTCGTTGAGGTTAACGGGTGGCTCGTCGGCGAGCGCGGTCAGGACTCGATCGCGAACTTCGGCAACTTCGTCGAGGCGGGCCAGAACGTCTTGCAGCCGCGTGCCTTTCGCTGATGTCGAGCCGTTGTTTGAGAGACGGGATCACGGCCAACGAACGCGCTAAGCGCGGCGAGATCGCGCGGGCCGGCGGCGGAAAGAGTCACTTTGGCGAGCAGGCGTTCCAGATCCAGAATGGTCGAGAGGTCTTTAGCCAGCTCGGCGCGCAGGATCGTGTTGCCTTGCAGTTCTTCGAGCGCGTCGAGGCGAGCTTCGATTTCTGCGGTGTCGATCGATGGCGCGAGCAGGCGGCGGCGCAGGAGACGGCCGCCCATGCCGGTGCGAGTGCGATCGAGCACATAGAGCAGAGTCGAATCCTTCGATTCGCCGGCAAAGAGCGGCTCGACCAGTTCCAGATTGCGGACGGTGGTCGCGTCCAGGACCAGGGCTTCGGCGCGATCGTAGAACGCGGGACGCTCCAGGTGATCGAGCGCGGTGCGCTGCGTCTCGCGGAGGTAGTGCAGAATCGCGGCGGAGGCTCCGATGGCGAGCGGGCGGCCTTCGAGACCGCAGCCGTCGAGCGCGAGCAGGTGGAAATGATCGCACAGGCTGCGGGCGGCGTAGTCGGAGCGCGAAGACCCACGGCGTCGACGTCGGTTTTCAGGCAGGGAGCCGATGGGGAGCGCCGGTCGGGGACCAGAGCTTCTCGGGCGTTCAATGTTTCGAGAGCGGCGGAGATCTCGGCGAGGTCGATTTCTGTGGCGCGAAATTCGCCGGTGGAGACGTCGACGTGCGCGAGTCCGGCTCGGGTGTCCGACGGGGTGAATCGCGGCGAGATAGTTGTTTTCGTGCGAGCGCAGCACCTGCGCGTTCATCGCGGTGCCGGGCGTGACGATGCGCGTCACTTCGCGCTTCACCAGTTTCTTGGCGAGGCGCGGGATCTTCCATCTGATCGCAGATGGCGACGCGGTAGCCTTTCTGGATCAGGCGGGCGATGTAGTTTTCGGCGGAGTGGATAAGGGACGCCGCACATCGGGATGGGTTCGCCTTTTTCCTTGTTGCGAGCGGTGAGGGTGATTTCGAGCTCGCGGGCGGCGAGGATAGCGTCGTCGAAGAAGAGTTCGTAGAAATCACCGAGGCGGAAAAGTAGCAGGGTGTTGGGAACTTGCTGTTTGATTCCGTGATACTGCCGCATGAGCGGCGTGGAGGGCTCGGCTGACATCGCAGAAGCTTCTATTATGCGGGAGCATCACGGCAGACGGTAGGATGGTAATGAGGAAACAAGTATGGCGAGCCTCGATTGGTCACAGTGTCCGGCGGTTGAGAGCGTGCCCGGAAGACTGAGCGGAGCGTGGGTGTTACGCGGCACGCGAATGCCGGTTTCTTCGATTTTCGAGAATCTCGAATGTGGGTCGAGCATCGAGGAAATCGTGGAACAGTATGACGTGACGCGGGAGCAGATTCAGGCGGTGCTTGAATTTGCGGCGCGGAGCCTGGATGCTCCGCCGGTCCCAGTCGGCGCCGCAAGCACGCCCGATGCTCATTCTCTTTGATCACAATACGCCGAACGGATTGGCTCATCACCTTGCAGGGCATACCGTCGAGAAAGCCAAGGATCGGGGATGGGATCGGTTATCGAATGGCGATTTGCTCGCGGCGGCGGAAGAAGCTGGCTTCGAGGTTCTCCTTACGGCCGACAAAAACATGCGTTATCAGCAGAATCTTACGGGAGAAAAATCGCTCTGGTTGTCCTGAGTAATTCTCCGTGGCGGCTGGTCCGGCAGCACGTCGATAAGATTGCTGGGGTCGTGGCCGCGGCCGCGCCAGGTAGCTACGCGGAGGTTGAGATTCCCTTCCTGAAATAGTTTTCAGGAGGCCCTACGCGTAGATTCCTCTTAGCCGAATCGCCTGTGCGACGCGGTCGAGCGACAGCATATACGCGGCGAGGCGATTGTTTACGCCGTGCTTGTCGGCGTAGGCGACCACGTCCTGGAAGCTGTTCACCATGATCTCTTCCAGACGATCGTTCACCTGCTGCTCGTTCCAGAAATAGCCCTGGCGGTCCTGCACCCATTCGAAATAGGAAACGGTCACGCCGCCGGCGTTGGCCAGAATGTCGGGGATCACGAAGATGCCCTTGTCGGCGAGAACCGAATCGGCGACGTGAGTGGTAGGTCCGTTGGCGCCTTCGCACAGGATTTTGGTGCGCAGACGATGGGCGTTCTGGGAAGTGATCATGTTTTCTTTGGCGGCGGGAATCAGCACGTCGGTTTCCTGGAACATCGCGTCGTCTCTGTCGATTTCTTCGCCGCCGGCGAATCCGAGAATGGAGCCGGTCTCGTGGCGATGCTTCATCAGCGCCAGAATGTCGAGACCCTTGGCGTTGTAGACGGCGCCGTCCCATTCGATGATGCAGACGATTTTGTATCCGGCGCGCGACATCAGCTTGGCGGCCATGCCGCCGACGTTGCCGAAGCCTTGAATCACGACGCGCGTCGCGGATCGCTCCAGGCCCAGGCGGCGCAGAGCCTGATCGGTGACGATCATGCATCCGCGTCCCGTGGCTTCGGCGCGGCCTTTGGAGCCGCCCATGGCGATGGGTTTCCCGGTGACCACGGCGGCCTGCGTCATGCGGGCATGCATGGAATACGTGTCCATGATCCAGGCCATGGTCTGCTCATTGGTGTTCATGTCGGGAGCGGGGACGTCTCTCTCCGGTCCGATAAATTCGAAAAGCTCCGCGGTATAGCGGCGGGTGATGCGCTCCAGCTCCAGGTCCGAAAGCAATGCCGGATCGCAGATGACGCCGCCTTTCCCGCCGCCGAAAGGAATGTTGACGACGGCGCACTTCCAGGTCATCCAGGCAGCCAGGGCGCGGACTTCATCGTGCGTCACGTCGGGCGCGTAGCGGATGCCGCCCTTGGCGGGGCCGCGCGCGATGGAGTGCTGCACGCGATAACCGGTGAACACTTCCAGGCGGCCGTCGTCGAGCACGACCGGGATATGAACGATCACTTCGCGGGAGGGTGAGCGCAACACCTTTTGCATACCGTCGTCCAGGCCCAGCCGGGCGGCGGCGGTATCGAAACGCGCTTCGGCGGACAGGCGCGGATTAAACTCGTCTTCCATGGTCGACGGCGTGGTCGCTTCCAGAATCATGAGTAAATAAGGACCCCCGCACCATTATAGTTTGCCGGTGTGAGAATGGGATCGTGGGGCGGATGTTGATTTTGGCGGGGGCGGTGCTGGTTGTGATCGGGGTGGTGGTCTCGATCGGCGGGCGGCTGCCGGGGGATATCGTGATTCGGGGGAAGAATACGACGTTCTATTTTCCGGTGGTGACTTGTCTGGTGATCAGCGTGGTGCTGACGCTGTTGAGTTGGTTGTTTTCGCGGCGCTGACGGCGTTAAACCTCGCGCCCTCAGGCTCGCGGCTCCTAACGGGTTTTCGCGCAGCCTCTAGTTAGTGGCGACTTCGGTGGTATCGCTGGCCGTGAAATAGGCGCAATCCGGGTGATGGAACACCAGCGCGCTGACGCTCGCTTCCGGATCCATCATGAATCCTTCGGTAAGCTTCACGCCGATTTCTTCGGGCTGCAGCAGCTTCCACATGCCCTGCTGATCTTCCAGATTCGGGACACGCCGGATAGCCGAAGCTGTAGCGCTTGCCGCGATAGCGTGAGGTGAAGCGCTCCTGCATGGTCATGGTCGGCGGATCGGGAAAGCCCCAATCCTCGCGGATGCGGCGATGCAGCCACTCGGCGCAGCCTTCGGCGGTTTCGATCGCCAGCGCCTGCAGCGCGTGCGCCAGCAGAAATTCGCCGCGCTGCTTGGCTTCTTCGGAGTGCGACCGCACGCATTCGCCCGCGCGTGACGACGAACATCGCGAGGTGATCGCGGTGGCCGTCTTCGGCATCGAGAATGTAATCGCTCAGGCACAGGCCGTCGGATTTCGGCTGGCGGCCGAAATGGAAGGTGTGCAGCGGGCTTCGGCGCGCCCGGCTCGAACAGATGGATCGACGTTGCCGTCGCGCTCGGCTTCGAAGAACTGCCAGACGGCGCGGATCTTCATGAACTTCGCGGCTTCGCTGCTTCACGTCCTCCACGTCGTTGATACAGCTCGAGCGCCTTGGGGTCGCGCTCGGCCAGCAGCTTTTCGAAATTGCCCTTGAAGCCGAGATGCCGGCCGTACAGCATGAACGGATTGATGTAGCTCCAGATCTCCTGGAGATTCGGGAATCTCGCGCACGCGGCGGTCGAGATACGGAGCCGCGGGAATCGGAATATCGGTGCGGACTTTGGGGCTGCGCGCTGTGCCCAGAGTTGATCGCCGGCGCGGCGGATTCAACCGGCGCGGCCCGGCGGTGGTGAAAATATGCGTGCTGAGCACGACGTCGCGCGTCTCCGGGTCCATCAGCTCGTTCATGATGCGCAGCCCGGTCATCGCGTCCTTGGCATAGAACGTCGGCGCGCCATACGCCGGACCGATGCGCGTGGTCGTGAATTTTTCCGAAAGCGCCGCGCCGCCCACCAGCAGCGGCACGCTCACGCCGTGATCCTTGAAATCCGACGCCGTGGTCACCATCTGATGCGCGCTCTTCACCAGCAGCCCGGACAGGCCGATCGCGTCCGGCTGATGCTCCCGCCAGGCGCTGAATCAGATCCTCCGGCGGAACCTTGATTCCCAGATTGATCACCTGGTAACCGTTGTTCGCGAGAATGATCTCGACCAGGTTCTTGCCGATATCGTGGACGTCGCCCTTCACGGTCGCGAGCACGATCTTCCCGCGCGTGGAGGTTTCGGACTTCTCCATGAACTGCTCCAGATGGCCGACCGCGGCCTTCATCGCCTCGGCCGATTGCAGCACTTCGGCGACGATCAGCTCGTTGTTGTTGAACAGCCGGCCGACCTCGGTCATGCCGGCCATCAACGGACCGTTGATAATTTCGAGCGCGCCCGCGCCCTCCTGCAGCTTCCGATCGAGATCGGGAATCAGGCCGTCCTTGGTGCCTTCGATGATGTAGTTCGCCAGGCGCTCATCGAGCGGCAGTTCGGCGGCTTTCTTCTTTTCCTTCTTGCCGGCTTTGCGGAAATGTTCGGTGATGGCGGCGATGTGGAACTGATTGATCGCGATCTTCTGCTCGCGCGATCTGCTCGCGCCAGTCTTCGGGCGGTCGCATGGATCATCGCGGCGGCGGCGGGTGTTGAACAGCAGATTCTCGGCCAGCCGCCGCTCTTCGACCGGAATCGAGGCGAAGCGCTCCAGCTTCTCGGCGTTGACGATCGCCAGATCGAGGCCGGCCTTGGTCGCGTAGTACAGGAAAACCGAGTTGACCACTTCGCGCGCCGCCGCCGGCAGCCCGAAGGAAATATTCGATACGCCCAGAATCGTCTTGACGTACGGAATATTTTCCTTGATCAGGCGGATCGCTTCGATGGTCTCGACCGCGCCGCCGATGTAATTTTCGTCGCCGGTCGCGCAGGGGAAAACCAGCGGATCGATGATGATGTCCTCCGGCGGGATGCCGTATTTTCCGGTCAGCAGCTCGACCGAACGCTGCGCGACGGCGAGTTTGCGCTCGCGCGTGAACGCCTGCGCCTGCTGCTTGTCTTCGTCGATGGTGCCGACCACCAGCGCCGCGCCGTAGGCCTTGCGCGATCGGGCACACGCGCTCGAATTTCTCCTCGCCGTCTTCGAGATTGATCGAGTTGATGATGCTCTTGCCCTGGCACCAGGTCGAGCGCGCTGCTCGATCGCCGTCGGGTCGGTGGTATCGATCATCACCGGCGCTTTGATCTTCGGCATCAGCTTGCGTAGAAGGGATCGATGTCGCTGCAGCTCTTCGCGATCCGAGGATTGCAGGCAGACGTCGATGATGTGCGCGCCGTTCTTCACCTGCCAGCGCGCGATCTCGCTGGCTTCTTCCCACTTCTCTTCGGCGATCATCTTCTTGAACAGGCGCGAGCCGATCACGTTGGTGCGCTCGCCGACGATCAGAGGACGATTGGTTCTTCGGCTTCCACCAGTTCGATTCCCGAATAATAAGCGCGATGCGACGGCGGATTGAACCGCGCGCGGGGCGTTGCCCTCGGCCATCTGCGCGATGGCGCGAATGTGCGCGGGCGTGGTCCCGCAGCAGCCGCCGACGATGTTCAGCCAGCCATGCTCGACGAATTTCTCGAGCTGCGCGGCCAGCGATTCGGGCGTTTCCAGATACTTGTCTTCTTCGTTCGGCAGACCGGCGTTCGGATAACACGAAATGCGCGTCGAGGCCATCTGCGCCAGCGTGCGGATGTGATCCGTCATCAGATCCGGACCGGTGGCGCAGTTGAGGCCGATCGACAGCAGATCGGCGTGCGCGACGGAGGCGTAGAACGCATCGACGGGCTGGCCGGCGAGCATCGCTCCCCAGCGCTCGATGGTGCCGGAGATCATCAGCGGAATGCGCAAGTCCCAGCTCGCGCTCCAGCTGCTGGACGGCGAACAATCCGGCCTTGACGTTGCGCGTGTCGAAACCGGTTTCGATCAGCAGAAGGTCCACGCCGCCTTCGATCAGTCCCTGGGCCTGCGCGTAGTAGCTGTCGCGCAACTGGGCGAAGGTGACGTCGCCGCGCAGAGTGATGGATTTGGTGGTCGGCCCGAGCGATCCGGCGACGAAGCGGGGTTTCGCGGTGGTCGAGAACTCATCCGCCGCCTGCCGCGCCAGTTTCGCGGCCAGGACGTTCAGCTCATGCGTCTTGTCCTCGAGCTTGAACTCGGCCAGAACGATCGGCGAGCCCTGAAAGCTGTTGGTTTCGATGATATCGGCGCCGGCTTCGAGATACGCGCGGTGAATGTCGCGAATCCATTCCGGGCGCGTCGCGGCAGAGATTTTCGTTGCAATTTTCGAGGCCCGCGCCGCCGAAATCGGCAGCCGTGGGGTTGTAGCGCTTGCAGCATGGTGCCCATCGCGCCATCGATGATCAGGATGCGCGAGGCTAGAGCGTCATAAAGTTGGCTACGGCGTATCTGGTCCATAAAAGGAAAGCCGAAAAGGGGTCAGACAGCTCTGTCCGCGGGCGCTAACGAACGCGGCACGAAGAGTCTACAGGCGGGGACAGAGTAGTCTGACCCCTTTTCCGCAGCCTGTTAATCTATTGTAGCTGCTCTTGCGGAACTTCCGGGTTGAAGCTGTATCCGAAGCCTCGGACGCTGCGGATGAACGGCGCGCCTTCCTGCGGCTCGATCTTCTGGCGCAGGCGCAGAATGTAGACGTCCACGGTACGGTCGGTCACGGCGCGGTCGTGGCCCCAGACGGCGTCGAGGAGCTGTTCCCGGCTGAAAACGACGCCAGGGCGGCTCATCAGGAACTCCAGCAGGCGGAATTCGGTCGCGGTCAGCGACAATTCCTGCCCGGTCAAGTGGACGCGGCAGCGCGCTCGGTCGAGCTCCAGGCCGCCGCTCTTCAGGAGCTTCGAAACCGCGGTCTGGCCCCGGAAATGAATCTTGATGCGCGCGATCAGCTCGCGGACGAAGAAGGGCTTGACGATGTAGTCGTTCGCGCCCAGCTCCAGGCCCACGATGCGATCGGTTTCCGAGGCGCGCGCGGTCAGGAAAATCACGGGTATGTGGGAAAGCTCGGGATGGGCGCGGATGGCTTTGCAGATTTCGAGGCCGTCGGAATCGGGGAGCATAATGTCCAGGATGATCAGGTCCGGCCGCTCGCGGCGGCACAGCTCGATGGCTCCCTTGCCGGTTTGGGAGCCGGCCATGGCGAAGCCTTCCTTTTCCAGGTTGTACTGGATCAGGGAATACAGGTCCTGATCGTCCTCAATCAGCACAATTTTCTTCATATTTTGCCTGCTGCAATAGGGTAACCGATGTGGCGTTACAACTCGATTACAATCGCGCAACAGTATATTGTCAACACTTTACGCTCGCGGAATGGCTTCACCATGCTCCAGGCGATCCGCAATCACTCGTAATGCGAGCGCTTTAGCGCCAGCCAAGGCTTGCTTGCGGGCGCGGCCATAGACTGTAACGCCGGGCAGCTCTGGGATGTCGGCGATCCATTGACCGTTGTCTTCGCGCAAAAATTCGACCTTGAGGCGGAACGCAACAGTTGTAGCTGCAGGTTGTTTCATCGCTTCAAATTGAATCTACCAGAGTAGTGTAAGTATTAGGCAATCAGCTACTTTGACGTTCTGAGGGCCCTCCATGCCCCGAGAACCAAATAGATCAATCCACCGTAGAAAACGATATTCACAAGGCGAACTAGGATTAATGCAACCATGCCTGGCGGGTGAAGATCGCCCTCGGCGCTGCACGCCGCATCCGGTAACATGCAGCCGACAATAATACCGGGGAGGAGTAAGCCGAACGTTGCTCCGGTGTGCAGGTGGTTCAGGTATTCAAGCAGCACCACAAGAGCGGCTGCCAAGACACCGGCCAAAATCAACCTCCGTATCATCATCCCACTACGAATTATGCCGCTGTTTCTAATCGCGCGTTTCCTCGGCCTCGATCATCCCCGGAACGCGCCGTGGATCTTCACCACGTTGTAAGCGAAGTAGTGCAGCGCTATGCCAGCCGCATGATTCTTTTAGCTTGCGGCTTCAGCATGGCATGTCTGCTAAAGCCGTTCAGGCTCGGAGATTTTCAATGTAGCCCACGACCAGCCATTAGGGCATTCTGAATCGGGAGTTGTGTCTACAATAGAGTTGTGTTTTCCCGCCTGTTTGCGGCTTTGCTCGCGGCATCGGTGCTGCAGGCTGCTCCTGCGATTTTTCCTCTAAGAGATATTCGAGCCGGCCAGCATGGCGTCGGGCGCACGGTTTTTTCGGGGTCGCGTGTAGAAGAATTTCAAGTTGAGATTCTGGGCGTGCTCGAAAACATCGGCCCGCGCGAATCGATGATTCTGGCGCGGCTGAGTGGCGGGCCGCTCGCCAATACCGGAGTGATGCAGGGCATGAGCGGATCGCCGGTGTATATCGATGGGAAGCTCGCGGGCGCGGTTGCGCTGGGGTTTCCGTTATCGAAAGAAGCGATTGCGGGGATACGGCCGATTGAGGAGATGCTGCGCGTCGATCCAGAGCCGAAACCGGCTGCGCGGAGGCACAGCGCTTGCGCTGCGGCAGGTGCAGGCCGGGAATGCGCGCCTCGAAGAGATCGCCACGCCGATTTCGTTTTCGGGATTTACCGGCGCTACGCTTGATCAATTCGGGGCCCGGCTGCGCGAACTGGGCCTGGATCCGCGCCAGGGAGTTTCGGGCGGCGGCAATCCGAACGACAAGCTGGGCGATCCGAGCCAGATCGAGCCGGGATCGATGATCAGCGTCCAGTTGCTTTCGGGCGATATGTGGGTGGGCGCTGACGGGACGGTCACCAGCATCGATGGCAATCGGATCTACGCGTTCGGGCACCGGTTTATGGCGGCGGGCGCGACGGAGCTGCCGTTTGCGCGCAGCGAGGTTCTGGCGCTGCTGCCGAATCTGAACGCTTCATTCAAGATTTCGACGGCTCGCGAATGGATGGGCACCATCACCGAGGATCGCAATAACGCGATTTCGGGGATCATGGGGCGTCGCGCGCCGACGGTGCCGATCGAGATTCGCGTGGGCGCGAATACCTATAAGATGCGGATGATTCAGGATCGCGTGATGACGCCGCTGGTGGCGCAGATGGCGGTGTTTTCGTCGCTCGATGTGACCGAGCGCAGCGTCGGGGCGTCCACGTATTCGCTGCGCGGGCGGATCGATTTCGAAGGCGGCAGCGTCAAGCTGGACAACGCCTACGGCGGCGATCTGAGTGCGCCGGCGCTGGCTTCGATGGGCGTCGCATCGCCGCTTGCTACGCGCTTGCCAGCGGATTCGATGCACTGAAGCTGAAAGGAGTGTTCGTCGACGTGACGCCGGCCGATCGGCGGGATCAGATTGCGATTACGGGTCTGGCGGCTTCGCGGCAAGCGCGCGCGGGCGGGGATGTCGAGGTGATTGTCGGATTTGCGGGCGAAAACGGGGCCGAGACATCGAAGACGGTGCGCTATCATGTGCCGGTCGGCGCGCCGCCTGGCGTACTTTACATCACTGCGGCCGATGCGACTTATACCAACATGCTGGATCTGCAAGCGGCGATCGGCGCTCCGGTGCATTCGCCCGGCCGAGGTGCTGGCACTGCTGAACAGCGTTCGCGGGAGCACGAATGCGTACGTCCGCGTGTGGCGTGCAGAAACTGTGTATAGCGTGGAAGGCCGCGATCTGCCGGCGCCGCCTCCGTCGCTCGCTATGATTTTGGCGAAGGCGCAGCCGGATGGTCCGAGTTTGTTCACCTGGCGCGGATCGAAGATCGCCGAGATCGAAATTCCGCCGGGACGCAACGTGATCACCGGATCGAAGACGGTGCAGGTCGAGGTGAAGGAATGAAGCTGCCTGACCCTCGGTTGCTGCGCGATGATCTCGTTCGGCGCGACCACCACGACTTGGGAGATGAACGGCTATCAGGATTTCCTGCGCGGGCGGCTGAACGGACTTTCTCTGACGCGGGACGGCCGGTTGGTGGTGGGACCGAAGCTCGAGACGCTGTTTACCTCCGATCAGCCTGAGATCTGGAGCGTCGCGCAGGCGCCGGATGGATCGCTTTACCTGGGAACCGGGAATCGCGGGCGGCTCATATAAATTGGATGCTGTCGGGCCACAGCGCGCTGGTGTGGACCGCCGATCAGCCCGAGATTTTCGCGGTCACGGTGGATCCGAAAGGCGTGGTCTATGCGGGAACGTCGCCGGACGGGAAGGTTTATCGGATCGAAAATGGCAAAGCCGCGGAGTATTTCGCGCCGCAGGCGCGCTATATCTGGGCGCTGAAAGTTGCCGCGGACGGAGCGTTGTTCGTCGGCACCGGCGATCAGGGCAAGATTTTTCGCGTGACCTCCGCAGGGCAGGGCAGCGTTTATTACGAAACCGGGCAATCGCATGTGACGTGCTTCGCGATCGATCGTGAAGGGCGGCTGCTGGCGGGGAGCGAGCCGAACGGGATTCTGTATCGCATCAGCGCGACCGAATAAAGCGTTCGTGCTGTACGACGCGAATCTGCCGGAGATTCGAGCCATCGTGCCCGGCGCGGATGGCGCGATTTACGCGGCGGCTTTGGGAGGCAGCGTTGCGCGGCGCGTCGGCGCGGTCCGGCGAATTCGCAGACCAATCAACCCATGCTGACTGCTCCGCCGATCAGCATTACCGTCACCGATGCGCAGCAGGGCGGCCTGACTCCGGGTCCGAAGCCGAATTCGCTACCTCAGCCGCACCGCAGCAAGCTGACGTCGTCGCGACTGCGGCGACGGTGGAAACCGCGGGGGTCGACAAGTCGGCGCTGTATAAGATCAACGGCGACAATACGGTCGAAACGCTGTGGACCTCAAAAGAAGAAAACGCCTACGATCTGGTGCTCTCGGGCGACAATCTGCTGTTCATCACCGATGCGCAGGGGCGCATTTACCGGCTGGATCGCGGAGCGCAAAACCACGCTGCTGGCGCAAGCCAATGAGGGAGAAGCGACGCGGCTATTCGAATCGCCCGCCGGACTGATCGCGGCGACCGGGAATCTCGGCAAGATTCTGCGTGTTGACTCAGGTGCGGGCGCGGGTGGATGGTTCGAATCACCGGTGCATGACGCGGGAACGGTCGCGCGATGGGGAAGGCTGAGCTGGCGCGGCGATTCACAGGGGATGGCGTTCAAGACGCGCAGCGGCAACTCTTTGCGTCCGGATGCGACGTGGAGCGACTGGTCGGAGCCCGTGAAAGAGGTCGGTGACGAGCCCGAATGCGCGCTACATCCAGTGGCGCGCGGAGATGACTGCGGGCGGGATCGACGACGTGACCATCGCCTATCTGCCGCAGAACACGCCGCCGGTAGTGCGAAGCATCAACGTCGCCACGCAGCCGGCGTCTGCGAAACCGGCGGCTTCCGCGGCGTCAAGCGCCAGTTATTCGATCACCGTGACGGATTCGGGAGACAGCGTGACGGCGGCGGGGACTCCATCGCAGACGCTGGGCGCGCGCGGCCAACCAGCAGATCCAGATTTCCTGGCAGGCTGACGATCCCGACGGCGACAAGCTGATCTACACGCTGTATTTCCGCGGCGAAGACGAGCGCGAATGGAAACTGCTGCGCGCCAATATGACCGAGAACACATTTCTGCTGGATGGCGACGTGCTCGCCGACGGGCGGTATTACTTCAAAGTGACTCGCTTCGGACCGGCCGTCGAATGCTGCGGACGTGGCTCGGGACGCGGAACTGGTGAGCGCTCCGGTGCTGATCGACAATACGCCGCCGGTGGTTACGGCGGGAACGCCGGTGCGGAGGGGCGGCGTGGTCGAGATTGAGGTGAACGCCGAGGATCGCGGCAGCGTGTTGCGGCGTTGCGAGTACTCGATTGATGCGGGTCCGTGGTCGCCGGTGGAAGCAGCGGATGGGGTGACGGATTCGGCTCGCGAGCGGTTCAATATCCGGCTGCGCGAATCTGGCTGCGGGCGAGCATCTGGTGGTGATTCGGGCCTACGATGCGGCGGGCAATGCGGGGCTGGCGAAGTAGTCGTGAGATAGACTCCATGGTAGAATCTGGTCAGGTACCGACGCGAGGTACCTGATAGAGGAACCCGTGACGAGCGTTATCAAGGTGCCAAAGGAACTTGCCGACGAGCTGGATCGCCTGGCGGGAGCTGTACGGAAACCACGGACCGCTTATGTGGCCGAAATTCTGTGGCGCGAGGTGCGTCGCAATCGGCAGCGCGAGGCGTTGAAATTATCGGCTGGCGTGTGGAAGGATGAGGATCACCCTGAGCTGGCCATGGGCAGCGCGGCATACGTCGAGAAGATTCGGACTGAGCCCGATGAGCGGTATGAGGACGCACTTCGCCGCCAGACGAACTGATGGCGACCATACTCCTGGACACCACGGTAATCGTCGATCACCTGAATGGACGGCGCGGTCGAACCGCATTTCTGGATGGATTGATCGACCAGGGCCACGTGCTAGCCTGCTGCGTTGTCAACATCACCGAAGTCTATGGAGGCCTTCGCCCGAGTGAAGAGACGAGGACTCAACTCTTCATCGACAGCCTGGAATGCCTGCCGCTCACCCCGGCGATCGCACGTCAAGCCGGCCTCCTGCGGCGCGATTGGCGACTAAAGGGCCACACCCTTTCCCACGCGGACGTGACGATTGCCGCTGTTGCAATCGCAAACCACAGTCCCCTCCTGACGGACAATCAAAAGCATTTCCCGCAGCACGAAGTAGAGTTGTGGCCATTGCCTGAATAACAAATCCCAAGCGAGAATTGGATCTTGACAGCCAAGTCCTTCAATCGTATGATTAAAGCGAACGTATGATTGCGCGCGAGCCAGATACCAAGACCCGAATCCTCGATACGGCTGAGAAGTTGTTTGGGGAGAACGGGTTCGACGCGACTTCGCTGCGGGACATTACCGCTCAGGCCGACGTGAATCTGGCGGCCGTGAACTACCATTTTCAGTCCAAGGACAGCCTGATCGACGCCGTGATTGCGCGGCGGATTGAGCCGGTGAACCGAAGGCGGCTCGAAATGCTGGAGGCGGCGGGGCCGAATCCGACCATTGAGCAGATCGTGGAGGCGTTCCTGGCTCCGCTCACCGAACGCGACATGGGCGATGGTGCCGATGATCGGGCGCGCGATGGGGACTCCGAACCTGTTTCTGATGCGGTTCTTCAAGCGGCACTTCGAGGAGGTCTCGCAGAAGTTTCGGGAGGCGTTCGCGAAGGCGGCTCCCGGAGCTGACGTCCAGCCGAGCGGATGTGGCGGATTACATTCATGGCGGGCGCGATGGCGCATGTGCTTTCGTGGTCGAACATCATCGGCGAGATGAGCAGCGGGTTATGCGATCCGACGGATCGGAAGGACGTGACGGCGCGGCTGGTGAGGTTCGTGGCGGCGGGGTTTCGCGCGCCGGAGGTGAGGTGAATGCGTACGATTTTCCTGATTGCAATGACGCACGCGGTGGCGTTTCGCGGCCGATAGCCCGGCGGCCGAAAGCTCGCTGCCCATCAGCTTGAAACGGGCGGTGGAAATCGCGCTGGCGCCGGAGGGCAGCCCGAAGGTCGCGCTGGCGGAGGAATCGATCAAGCAGGCGGAGACGCAAAAAGCGGAGGCGCGCTCGGCATTTCTGCCGGATCTGGAATCGTCGCTCAGCGACCGGCGGGAGACCGCCAATTTGAGGGCGTTCGGGTTCAGCTTCAACATCCCGCCCGGGCTTGGGTTCTCAATTCCCACCATCGTGGGGCCGTTTTCGGTGTTCGACGCGCGCGCGACGGCGTCGCAGACGGTTTTCGATTTCAGCACGATCCGGAAGTATCAGGCATCCAAAGTGAACGTCGAGGCGGCCAAGTCCGATTTCGACGCGACCAAGAACCAGGTGAGCGATCAGGTGGCGCGCGCCTATGCTACTGACGTTGCGCGCGGACGCGGCGCTCGAAACGGCTCGCGCCAATGTGGAGCTGTCGCAGGCGCTGCTGAATCTGGCGAAACAGCAGAAAGAGGCCGGGAACCGGCACGGGAATCGAGACGCGTCGCGCGGATGTGCAGCTTGCCAATGACCGGCAGAGGCTGGTGGTGGCGGAAAACGATCGGCGGCGCGCGGGCTTGAACCTGATGCGCGCGATGGGTCTGAAGATGGACACGCACGCTGGTGCTGACCGACAAGCTCGACCTATCAGGCCGGCGGATTTGGGACGCTGGAAGACGCGCTGGCCGACGCGCGCAAGATGCGGGCGGAGCTGAAGGCGCAGAAGGAGCGCGAGTCGTCGGCGCGACTGAATTATGGGTCGGTCAAGGCGGAGCGGCTTCCGTCGGTGGGGGCATCGGCCGATTACGGGTCCATCGGCAGCGAGCTGGTGGGCGCGCAGCCGACCTACAGCTATGGGCTTCGCGTGCGTGTGCCCGTGTTCGACGGCGGGCGGCGGGACGCGCGGCGCGCGGAAGCTTTTCGCAATACCGGCAGGAACAGACGCGCACGCGCGATCTGGAACAGCAGGTGGAACTGGACGTGAGGCTGGCGTTCGACAGCGTCCGCTCGGCGGCGACCGAAGTGAAGACGGCGCGGGAAGGCGTGGAGCTGTCCGAGCAGGAACTGGCGCAGGCGCGGACGGCGCTATCAGGCGGGCGTGACCAATTCGATCGAAGTGACGGATGCGCAGACGCGGCTGGATCGCGCGCGCGACAATCAGATCGCCGCGCTGTACGACTACAACGTGGCTCGCATCGATCTGGCGACGGCCACGGGAAAAATCCGGGAGTACGTGAACCAATGAAGAAGAAGAATCGTCGTCATTCTGTTGTTGGCCGTCCTGGGCGGAGGCGGCTGGTGGTGGTGGCGCGCGCATCACTCCGGCGACGGCAATCGCATTCTGGTCTCCGGCAATCTGGAGCTGACGCAGGTGGACATCTCCTTCAAGATCGCCGGCCGCATGACCGAGCGCACGGTGGACGAAGGGCGATTGGGTGAAGAAGGGCGACCTGATCGCGACGCTCGATCCGGTGCAGCTGCGCCAACAGAAGGTGCGCGATCAGGCGCATCGTCTCCAGCGCGGAATCGAATTATCAAGCAACTCGAAACCTCCATCGCGTATCAGAAAGCGACGCTCGAAAGCGACGTCGCCGCGCGGAACGCCGAGCTGAATCAGGCGCAGGCCAAGCTGGACGCGCTGCTGAACGGCAGCCGCAAACAGGACATTCAGCAGGCCGAAGCGGCGGTGACGGACGCGAAGGCGCAGCTTGAATTCGCGCGGCTCGGATTGGGAGCGCGCGCAGACGCTGTTCAAGAACGAAGATATTTCGAAGCAGCAATACGATCAATCGCGCACCAAGTTCGACAGCGCGCAGGCGATGCTGCGCCAGGCGGAGGAGAAGCTATTCGCTGGTGAAGGAAGGTCCGCGGCAGGAAGATATCGCGGGCGGACGGGCGGAAGTGGCGCGGGCGCAGGCGGCGGTGCAGACCGCGGAGGCGAATCGCCTGGAACTGCAGCGCAAGGAGCAGGAACTGGTGGCCCGCAAGGCCGAAATCGAACGGTCGCGCGCGCAGGTGGGGATTTCGGAATCGCAGCTTGAACGACACCGCGGTGTACACGCCGATCGACGGCGTGGTGCTGGTGAAATCGGCGGAAGCCGGCGAAGTGCTGGCCGCCGGAACCACGATCGTGACCATCGGCGACCTGGAGCATCCCTGGCTGCGCGCCTACATCAACGAAACCGACCTGGGCCGCGTGAAGCTGGGGCAAAAAGTGAAGCTCATCGACCGACTCGTTTCCGGGAAAAGTCTACTGGGGCACGATCACCTTCATCTCGTCGGAGGCCGAGTTCACGCCCAAGCAGATCCAGACCAAAGAAGAGCGGGTGAAGCTGGTGTACCGGATCAAGATCGATGTGGACAATCCGAGCCACGAGCTGAAGAACAACATGCCGGTGGACGCGGAAATCGTTTTATGAGCGTCGATGATCCATGCCGAAAATCTGACGCGCCACTTCGGCGCGCTCACCGCCGTGGATCATCTGAATCTGGAAATCGAGCGAGGGCGAGATTTTCGGCCTGGTGGGTCCCGACGGCGCGGGCAAAACCACCACCATGCGGCTGCTGTGCGGCCTGATGGATCCGACCGAGGGCAAGGCGATCGTCGCCGGCACGATGTCTCGCGCGATCTGGACGCGGTGAAGGACCAGATCGGCTACATGGCGCAGCGCTTCGGCCTGTACAGCGATCTGACCGTGGACGAAAACATGACTTTCTACGCCGACCTGTTCGGCATCATCGGGCGGGAGCGCGAGGAACTGAGCACGCGCCTGCTGCGCATGACGCGCATGGAGCCGTTCCGCAAGCGCCCGGCGGGAAAGCTTTCGGGCGGCATGAAACAGAAGCTGGCGCTGATGTGCACGCTGCTGCACAAGCCGCGAGTGCTGTTTCTGGACGAGCCGACCAACGGCGTCGATCCGGTTTCGCGCCGCGATTTCTGGGCGATTCTGTATCAACTGGTGCGCGACGGGCTGACGGTTTTCGTCACCACCGCGTATCTGGACGAAGCCGAGCGCGCCAATCGCGTGGGCTTCATGCATCAAGGGCAAGCTGATCCGCTGCGATACTCCGGCGGCGCTGAAGCACAGTCTGACGGAGCAGGTGTATCTGATTGCAGTCGGACGATCACCGCAAGACCATGCGAGATTCTGGAAAAGCAGCCGGGAGTGCTGACGGTGCAGCCCGCGGGCGCGGATCTGCACCTGTTTCTCGACCCGAACGCTCACCTCGCCGGAAAAACTGTCGGCGGTGACGCCGTTCGCGCTACCAGCCGATCGTGCCGTCGCTCGAAGATGTGTTCATCGCGCTGGTGCGGAAGGAGGAGGTGCCCGCATGCTGCCTAACGCATCCGGGACCGGCGGTTCATATCGACAATCTGATCAAGCGCTTCGGCGATTTCGTCGCCGTGGACAATGTTTCGCTCGACGTGGCGTCGCGGCGAGATCTTCGGCTTTCTGGGACCGAACGGCGCGGGAAAATCGACCACCATCCGGATCCTGTGCGGCCTGCTTCCGCCGACTTCCGGCAAGGCCACCGTGCGGCGGCTTCGACGTGGCGACGCAGCCGGAGGAGATCAAACAGAACATCGGCTACATGTCGCAGAAGTTTTCGCTGTACGACGATCTGACGGTGGAGGAGAACATCGAATTTTTCGGCGGCGTGTACGGCGTGCCGCCGGCAGAAGCTGACCTGCGCGCCGCGACTACGTGCTGAAAATGGCCGGCCTCGAAGACAAGCGCAACATGCATGACGCGGCTGCTCTCCGGCGGCTGGAAGCAGCGGCTGGCGCTGGGCTGCGCGATTCTGCACGAGCCTCCGATTCTGTTTCTGGACGAGCCCACCAGCGGCGTGGATCCCATCGCGCGGCGCAATTTCTGGGATCTGATCTACCAGCTTTCCGCGGCGGGCCACACCATCTTCGTCACCACGCACTACATGGACGAGGCCGAGTACTGCCACCGCGTCGCGCTGATGTATGGCGGGCAAGATGATCGCGCTGGGCTCGCCCGCGGAGCTGAAGACTTCGCTGGGCGACGGGCCATTTGCTGAATCTGGAATCGTCGGATCTGCTGGGCAGCATGACCGCGCTCGAAGGGCAGCAGGGGATTCTGGACGTCGCGGTGTTCGGCGGCGGCCTGCACGTCAAAGTGGACGACGCCGGCGCAGGCGATTCCGGAAATCTATCGGCATTCTGAAGAGCGCGGGCATTGCGGTGCATGGCGCTCGATTCCATCGTGCCGTCGATGGAAGACGTGTTCGTCAGCCTGATCGAGAAAAGAAGAGAAGGCCGCCGCATGAATTTACCGCCGCACCCGCGCCATGGCCCGCAAGGAGATGCTGCACATTCTCCGCGATCCGCGCAGTCTGACCGCCGCGCTGCTGCAGCCGCTGGTGATGCTGCTGATCTTCGGATGGGCGCTGAGCCTGGACGTCGACCGCATCCCGACCTATCGTCTACGATCTGGATCAGACGCCGCAGAGCCGCGATCTGGTCCGCGAGTTTCGCGGCTCGCGCTATTTCCACGTCGTCGAGGAAGTGCACGACTACCAGCCCGATCGACCAGGCCATCGACACGCGCGCGTGCCTGCTGGGCGTGGTGATTCCGGACGATTTCGCGAAGAATCTGGGCATGAAGCAAGCTAGCGCAAGTGCAGTTGCTGATCGACGGGAGCGATTCGAACACGGCGGCCATCGCGCAGGGCTACGCGGAAGGCGTGGTCGCGATCTATTCGCAGCACCTGCAGGTGCCCATCCAGAGCCGCGCGCGGGCAGCGTGCCTGCCAGCGGTCGTGGCCGCAGGTGCGCGTCTGGTACAACCCCGATCTGCTTTCGCAGAACTTCATCGTGCCGGGGCTGATCGCGGTGATCGTGATGATCATCGCGGCGAATCTCGGCTCGCTGACCGTCGCGCGGGAATGGGAGAACGGCACCATGGAGCAGCTGCTCTCGACGCCCGTGCGGCCGGCGGAGATCGCGCTGGGCAAGCTTTCCGCGTATTTCGTGGTGGGCACGGCGGACATGCTGATCTGCGCTGTTCGTCGGCGTGTTCGTGTTCGACGTGCCGCTGAAGGGCAGCCTGGTGCTGCTGCTGGTCTCGAGCTGCGATGTTCCTGTTCGGCGCGCTGGGGCTGGGCATCATGATCTCGGCGATGTTCCGCACGCAGCTCATGGCGTACCAGATGGGCACGCTGACTTCGTTTCTGCCGGCGTTTCTGCTTTCCGGATTCATCTATTCGATCTCGCAACATGCCGCGGATCATTCAGGTGGTCTCGCTGTTCGTGCCGGCGCGGTATTTCATGGAAATGCTCGCGGGGCATGTTTCTTGAAGGGCATCGGCCTGCGAGACTGCTGTGGTTCAATTTGCTGCTGCTGATCGCCTACGGCGCGGTGGTGTTCTATTTCGCGACGCGAAAGCTTCGGCAGAAGGTGGCGTAACGATGAGACAACGGCTTCGGCGCATCATTCGGAAAGAATTCATTCAGGCCCTGCGCGATCCGCGCATGCGCGGCATGCTGTTTCTGCCGCCGCTGATTCAGTTGTTGATCTTCGGCTACGCCGCGAATCTGGACGTGGACACGGCGAAGATCGCGTGGATGGATCAGGACCGCACCCCGGAGAGCCGCGAGCTGCTGTCGGAGTTCGAGGGCTCGGGCCGTTTCATGATCGCGGGCATGCCGCATAGCGATGCGCGCCATGCAGCGGATGATGGACCGCGGGCAGGTGGACGCCGTGATCCGCGTGCTGCCGGGATTCGCGCGCGACGTGAAGCGCGGGCGCGACCACCAGCGTGCAGGTTCTGCTGGACGGCACCAATTCCAACACCGCGTCGATCGTCTCCGGCTACGCCAGCCAGACCATCGCGCGCTATTCGAGCGAAGCGCTGCAGCATCGGCAGCAGCGCATGAAACTGGTCGGCCGGCACGGAAGACGCCGGAGGGCCGATCCATCCCGCGGTGCCGCAGGTGACCACGCGCAGCCGGGTGTGGTTCAATCCCGGATCTGCGCAGCCGCAATTATTTCATTCCCGGCGTGATCGTGAACATCATCACGCTGGTGACGCTGTCGCTGACCGCCATGGCCATCGTGCGGGAGAAAGAAATCGGCACCATGGAGCAGTTGATGGTGACGCCCATCCGGCCGGTGGAGCTGATCCTGGGCAAGACGCTGCCGTTCGTGGCTGGTGGGATTCTGGGACATGCTGCTGGTGATGGGCGCGGCGCTGCTGGTGTTCCACATCCCGTTCCGCGGCAGTTTCTGGCTGCTGTTTTGCGGCGACCATGTCTGTTCCTTCTGACGACGCTGGGCGCGGGGCTGTTCATCTCCACTGTTTCGCAGACGCAGCAGCAGGCCATGATGGCCACGTGCCTGTTCTTTCAGCCGTTCTTCATGCTGAGCGGGTTCACGTTTCCGATCCGCAACATGCCGCAGCTGGCGCAATGGCTGACCTTTCTGAATCCGGTGCGCTACTTCATGGAGATTGTGCGCGGAGTGTTTCTGCAGGGCGCGGGGATCGAGGCGCTGTGGCCGCAGATGGTGGCGCTGGCGGTTTTCGGCGTGACGATTCTGTGGCTCAGCGTGCTGCGGTTCCACAAACACTTAGAATAACGGCCAGTCAGCCCTGCGCGGTCCGATCCTGGCGCTTCTTCTTCCACCACATTACGACTCCGGTGAATAATTGAAGCACCGCCATCAGGCTTGCCAGGGACACGACCGTTTTACTGGGGATTCCGAAAATGTCGCCGGTGTGCAGGGCCCGGTTCACGATCACCATTCGTGTTCCAGCCGGTGCCGTGCGGGAGCTTTCGGCGAACAGGACGTCGCCGGTGTACTGGTCGACCACGACGCGGCTGCGGCCGCCCGGGGTCAAGTCCTCTGGGAATCGGCAGCGGACCTGGTAAGCGCCCCGTAGTCCGGGCAAGACGATCTGAAACGGGAATGCGCCGGGGATGGCTGAGCGGGCGATGTTCATGGCCTGATCCGGCGAGATCGGTTTCGCACCCGCAGTAGGCGGCGAGATCTGGGGCGGCTTCGACGGCTCCGAGCGGGTCATTTTATAGAAGGCCGGGATGGCGGTTTCGTCAAAGCCGATCATCAGACCGGTGACGGTGAGGATCAGCAGGAAGACAAAAGAAGAAACTCCGGTCACGTTATGAAAGTCGAACCAGAAGCGCTTGCCGGATCCGATGGTGACGCGCTTCAGGGGCCACCACAAATACAGGCCGGACAGAAGCAGATACAGCATCGCGACGCCGGCCCAGCTCACGATGGCTTTCCCCGAATCGGTGCGATTGCGGATCAGCAGGCGGAGATGAAGCTGATGCACGTAGCCGAGGAAATCCATGCCGCCGGTGCGAAGTCCGAGGATTTCACCCGTATAGGGATCGACATAGACGATTCCCCTGCGCAGCAAGACTTGCGTCGCAAGGTTGGGCGAGCTAGAAAGCGAGAATGCACCAATGCGCTCGCCGGGAAACTGTTTCGCGACGGCGCCGCCAATTTCCGCGAGCGAGAGCGCGTGGTCCTGCGGCTTCACATAGCTCAACTTTGAATGGAGCAGATGATCGATTTCGGGCTCGAAGGCCATGATGCTTCCGGTTAGGCCGAGAATCACGACGAAGATTCCGGCGATCAGGGCGACGTAAAGATGCAGGGTAAAGAAGAGCTTACGCATGGCCGATTGAAAGCTATCGTACACTCCTAATATGGACTCTCGCCGGAATTTTCTCGGCAAAGTTGCGTCCGGACTGGCCGGCACCCTGGCTGCGGTGCCCGCGCAGGTGCTGGGTGCGAATGAGCGGGTGCGGGTCGGGATCATCGGATTCGGCGACCGCGGCGCGGAACTGCTGCACCAGGTGCGCGCGTGTCCCAACACTGCGACCGTGGCGATCTGCGATATTTTCACGCGGCAGCTTGAAAAAGCGAACAGCCTGGCGCCTGATGCGGCTTTGCATCGCGATTACCGGCGCATGCTGGACGATTCTTCGATCGACGCTGTGATCGTCGCCACGCCGCCGCATCTGCACGCCGAACATTTCTGCGCTTCGCTCGACGCGGGGAAGCATGTGTATCAGGAAAAGACCATGGCGTTCACGGTGGATCACGCCAAACGCATGCGTGCGGCTTACAGGAAGGACGGCGGGAAGCATACGGTGCAGATCGGGCACCAGGCCTGCTCCTTCGGGCATATGCGCGACGTGCGGCAGTTTCTGGCGGACCCGGCGCGCGTGGGGCGCATCACCGCGATCGACATGCAGATGTACCGCAACACGCCGCGCGGGAAACCGCAGTGGTCGCGGACGGCGCGCATCACTCCGGATGTGAACGCGGAGAATCTACTGTGGAAGGCGTTCCTGGGAGATGCGCCGGCGCGCGAGTTCGATGCGAACCGCTACATGAACTGGCGCCTGTTTGGGATTATTCGGGCGGCAGCGTGTCATGAAAACATGTCGCAGCAGTTGAGTTTCTGGTACAAGGCGCTGAATCTTCAGATCCCCAATGCCGCCACGCATGACGGGCGGCATCTATCTGTGGAAGGACGGCCGCGAAGTTCCGGATACGATGAACGTGTCGCTGGAGCAGCCGGAAGAGATGCTGATTAGCTGGACCTCCGGTTTCGGCAATAATCAGCCCGGCGTCGGGCGAAGATGTGCTGGGCGATCAGCGGGACCATCTCGCGCGAGCACGCAGGTCCGCTACACCCCGCAGAAGATCAATCGGCCGGAGGGAATGAAATCGACCGGCCGCGTCGAGCCATGTTCCGCACGCGCACATGCAGAATTTTTTCGATTCGCATCCGCGCGAGCCGGGAGCCGAACTGCCCGTTCGAAATCGGCTACCGCGTGTCGATCGCGTGCCGCATGGCGGTCGACAGCTATCGGCTGGCGGCGGACGGTGCGCTGGGACGCGAAAAAAGAAGAGATCGTTTAGCACCAGTGGATTTCGGATACACGCCGGAACAGAACCAGCTCCGCAAAACCGATCCGCGATTTCGCCGAGGCGAGATCCGGCCGCACGTGATGGAGTGGGACGAATCGCAGCATTTCCCGGTGGACGTGTTTCGCGACGCTGGGCGAGCTGGGCGTGCTGGGCGCGGTTTTTCCGGAAGAAGCTGGGCGGCGCCGGGTACAGCTACGTCGATTACAGCATCCTGATGGAAGAACTGGCGCGCGTCGATCCATCGATCGCGCTGAGCGTCGCGGCGCACGTTTCGCTGTGCACCAATCATATTTACCTGGCCGGGAATCGCGACGAGCAGAAGCAGCGCTACATTCCGAAGCTCGCGTCGCGGCGAATGGATCGGCTGCTGGTCGCTGACCGAGCCCGAAGCGGGATCGGACGCGGGCGGCACGCGCACCACGGCGGTGCTCGACGGCGATCACCTGGGTCCTGAACGGCGGCAAGACGTTCACCACCAACGCGCATGTCGCGGATGTTTGCGTGGCGATGGCGGTGACGGATCGCGCGGCGTCGTCGCACGGGATTTCCGCGTTCATCCTCGAAAAGGGCACGCCGGATTTCGCGTCGGGAAGAAAGAAAACAAGCTGGGGATGCGCTGTTCGCCCACGGGCGAAGTTCTGTTCACCGATTGCCGGCTGCCGGCGTCGCAACTCTGCGGCAAGCGCGGCGAAGGATTCGTCGACAGCCTGCGGATTCTGGACGGCGGGCGCATCTCGATTGCGGCGCTGTCGGTAGGCATCGCGCAGGGCGCGTATGAAGCGGCGCTCAAATATTCCAAGCAGCGCAAACAATTCGGCCGATTTATTTCGGAATTTCAGGCGATTCAGCACAAACTGGCCGACATGGCGACCGAAATCGACGCCGCGCGGCTGCTGACGCTGCGGGCGGCGTGGCTGAAAGATCAGGGCAACAGCGTGAACAAAGAGTCGGCGATGGCCAAGCTGTTCGCCTCCGAGAGCGCGGTGCGCGTGGCCGACGAAGCGGTGCAGATCCATGGCGGCTACGGATTCATCGAAGGATTATCCGGTCGAGAAATTCTATCGCGACGTGAAGCTGTGCACCATCGGCGAGGGCACCAGCGAAATCCAGCGGCTGGTGATCGCGCGGCAACTGCTGAAGAGCGGATGCTAGCCGAAAAAATTCTGGCCGGGGACATCCGCGCGCTGGCCCGCGCCGCGACGTGGATCGAAAATCGCCGGCCCGAGGCCGAGAAGCTGCTGCGCGAGCTGTTTCCGCGCACCGGGCGCGCGCTGATCCTCGGCGTCACCGGCGCTCCGGGCGCGGGCAAGAGCACGCTGTGCGATCAGCTCACGCAGGCTCTGCGCGCAGAAGGCAAGACCGTAGGCGTGATCGCCGTCGATCCGACCAGTCCTTACACCGGCGGCGCGATTCTGGGCGATCGCATCCGCATGCAGCAGCATCATGCCGATCCCGGCGTGTTCATCCGGTCCATGGCGACGCGCGGATGGCTGGGCGGGCTGGCCGCGGCGACCACGGAGATGACCATGCTGCTCGATGCGGCCGGGATTCGACGTCGTGCTGGTGGAAACGGTCGGCGTGGGACAGGACGAAGTGGAGATCGCGCGGCTGGCGGACGTGACGCTGGTGGTGCTGGTGCCGGGCATGGGCGACGACGTGCAAGCGATCAAAGCCGGTATCATGGAGATCGCCGACGTGTTCGTGATCAACAAAGCCGATCTGCCGGGCGCCGACAAACTGGAGCGCGAGCTGAACAGCTACCTGGCGCTTGTCGCATCGCGCCGGACGGATGGTCGCCGAAGATCGTCGCAGACGGTGGCGAATGCGAACGGCCAAGGGGATTGCGGAAGTGCTGGAAGCCGTGCGCGAATATCATGCGCGCGGGTCGAGCCGCGCGCGGACGGCGCGAAATCTGGAGCGGTGCGGCTGCGCGAAATGCTGCGCGAGCGGTTGCTCGACCGGTTCCGGCTGCTGAATTCGACGCCGCGGGACGCGAAGTGGCGGAGCACCGGCGCGATCCTTATTCGATTCTTCATGACTGGCTCGAACGCATCTAAAATCGATCATCTGGGAATCGCCGTGCGGTCGCTCGATCAGGCGCTGGAGTTTTATCGCGACCAGCTTGGCCTGGACGTGTCGCTGCGCGAAACGGTGGAGCATGAAAAAGTGCAACGTCGCGATGCTGCCGCTGGGCGAGCCGCGCATCGAGCTGCTGGAGCCGACTGAAGCCGATTCGGTGATCGGAAAATTTATCGACAAGCGCGGCGAAGGGTTGCATCACGTCGCGATTCGCGTGCCGGATCTGGCTGCGTCGGTCGAGCGGCTGAAGGCGGCGGGCGCGCGCCTGCTGAACGAGCCGCGCGCGGGCGCGGGCGGGCATCTTTACGTGTTTGTGCACCCGTCGTCCACCGGCGGCGTGCTGCTCGAACTGATACAGGAATGACAGGAACCAACCATCGGAATCATCGGCGGCAGCGGATTGTACTCGATGCCGGGATTTGAAGCGGAAGAGGAGCGCACGATCGACACGCCGTGGGGCGCGCCGTCGGACGCCTACGTCGTCGGGAAGGCTTGGCGGGCAAGGAAGTCGCGTTTCTGTCGCGGCACGGGCGCGGGCATCGCATTTCGCCGTCGGAGCTGAATTTCCGCGCCAACATTTACGGGTTCAAGGCGCTGGGCGTGGAGCGGATTCTTTCGCTCAGCGCGGTGGGATCGCTCAAGGAAGAACACAAGCCGCTGGATTTCGTGATTCCGGATCAGTTTGTCGATCGCACGCGCGGGCGCGTCTCGACGTTTTTCGGCGAAGGCCTGGTGGCGCACATCAGCTTCGCGCATCCGGTTTGTCCCGCAGCTCGCGCGCGTCGCGCTTGCGGCGTGCGCAAGGCGCGGGCGTGACGGCGAAGCTCGGCGGAACGTATCTGTGCATGGAAGGTCCCGCGTTTTCGACGCTGGCCGAATCGAATCTGTATCGCAGTTGGGGCATGGACGTGATCGGCATGACCAATCTGCAGGAAGCCAAGCTCGCGCGCGAAGCCGAGATCTGCTACGTGACGATCGCCATGGTGACCGATTACGATTGCTGGCATCCGGATCACGACGCGGTGACGGTGAACGACATCATCGCGAACCTGACGCAGAACGCCGAGAACGCGTGCAAAGTGGTGGCGGCGGCGGTGCGCGCGATGCCCGACGTCGCGCGAATGCAAGTGCGGATCGGCGCTGGCGCACGCGCTGATCACCGACCGCAAGGCGATTCCCGAGGCGACGCGCAAGAAGCTGGAGCTGCTGGTTGGGAAATACCTGTAGCGAGCTTGCTTGATTATTGCCTGCGCGGCGAACCATGGCCTGCTGAATCTGCTCGATCGCGCGATCGCAGTGGATGACGGGCGCGCGTTGTTTTCAGTCGTCGTCGAGCGCTTGGGCGATCTGTTCGAGCCGCGGCTTGTGCGACGTCTATCGCCGTTTGTTCACGCAAGTGATTGAGCGAGTCGCGCCCGATCTGAGCCCGCGTGTGCGCTGCTCGCGTGCCGATGGCCGAAGCGCCGCGATCGGCGAATCGGGTTTACGTGTTGTCGCGCGTGACGCTGGGCGCGGATGTCGCCGTCACCAGCGTGATGCTCGATGCGGCGAAGCGCCGCTATCCTGACGCCGAAATTGTTTTCGTCGGTCCACGGAAGTCGTATGAAATGTTTCAGGCCGATTCGCGCATCCGCCATTTGCCTGCCCCGTACGCGCGCGGCGGATCGCTGATCGATCGGCTGCGCGCGTCGGCTGCGCTGTGGTTCGACGATGGCATCGTGATCGATCCCGATTCGCGATTGACGCAGCTCGGATTGATTTCGGTGTGCGATGAGGATCGCTATTTCTGGTTTGAGAGCCGGTCGATGGAGGGTCCGGGACCGGTTGCCGGATCTGGCGGCACGTTGGGCGCGGTCGATTTTCGGAGTCGAGGCGCGGCCGTTCATCGCGCCGCCGGACGCGACCGGCGAGCCGGCCGAAATTACGGTGAGTCTGGGGGTGGGCGAGAACGAATCGAAGCGCTTGGGCGACGATTTCGAGCGCGAGCTGATGAAGTTGCTGGCGGGCGGTTCAGTGTTGGTCGACAAGGGCGGCAGCGCGGAAGAACGTGAGCGTGTCGAGCGCGTCGTGCGGCCAGGCATGCGGACACACGACGGGTCGTTTGCGCCGTTCGCGGCCGAGATCGCGCGATCGAAGCTTTTCGTCGGCTACGATTCCGCAGGCGGGCATGTCGCGTCGGCTTGCGGGGTTCCGGTGATCTGCGTTTTTGCGGGCGCGGTCAACGACCGGTTTTTCGAACGATGGAAGCCGCTGGGCGATGTGATTCGAGCCGAAGATCCGGGCGTTGCAGCTCAGGCAGTGGCGCGAGCCATCGCTTCCAGGTGCTCGGCCAGCAGGTCGTAGCTCGCGGCCATTCCACGGCGCAGTCACGCTCTTCGACGGGCTTTAAGACGCCGTGAACAAAAATCGCCTCTGTGACTTGCGCCGTATGCCTAAGGATACCAGCGGGCGTTGTGGGAAGAGCTTTCCAAGTGGGCGGCAAGAACAACGAACCGATATTGATCGGATGAGGGCCGCTATCGGCACGATTTTCCCGAGTTGATAATCGATTGAAATGCTATCAGTTTCGACTAAGGGACAACAGCATTCTCACACTGTATGTTGTCGAACAGCGTCCAGGCAACCTCGCCAGTTCGTGGGCCCTCGAGAACCTTAACTCGGACCAGCGGGGTTGGCGCGCTACAGGGACCCAATACGCGAACCTTCGTGCCTGCTCCAAGGGTAAAGAGGCGGCCCGAGGATTTTAGCACCGACAAAGTTGGATCCGACGGCTTAGGGTCTGCCACGGCGCGAAGCGTATCCGGATCCGCTGAAGCGAACGGTTGACTCACTCCTTCGCGGACCAGGGCAAGTGAGCCCTCGTAAGCCAAGTAGGCCACGAAAGCGGCAACAGGCAGAGTGAAGATACACGCGAGTCCCGCCGCCAGCTTTAGCGCTGCTTTCACTTCGGCTTGCATGTGCTCAATGAATCGTCCGCGTCTTCCGATTCATGTAATCCATCAACAAATATTGGCCCAGCGTGTACGGAGTCGTGAAATAGGCTTTGCCGCGGCACAATTCGGTGACCTTCTGGATGAAATTCACCAAGCCGTAATCGCTCGCGAGCATGAATGTATTGATCAGAATTCCCTTGCCGCTTGCAGCGGCTTACTTCTTCGAGCGTCCGGCTGATCACCAGCGGATCGAGCCCGAATGCGTTGCGGTATATCCGCCCGTCTTCGAGCGTCAGCGCGCTCGGCTTGCCGTCGGTGATCATGATGATCTGCTTCATGTCCTTCTTTTCGCTGAGCCAGCAGGCGCTGCGCCAGAATCAAACCGTCGCGGGTGTTGGTGTAATACGGGCCCACCTGCACGCGGGCCAGTTCCTCGATGCGCAGTTCCTCGGCCGAATCGTGGAACAGCACGCAGCGCAAGCTGTCGCCGGGATATTGCGTGCGGATCAGGTGCGCCAGCGCCAGCGCGACTTTCTTCGCCGGCGTGAAGCGATCCTCGCCGTACAGGATCATGCTGTGGCTGCAATCGAGCATCAGCACCGTCGCGCAGGAGCTCTGATATTCGCTCTGGTGGACGTGCAGATCTTCGTATTCGAGATTCAGCGGCAGCTTCGACGCCTTCGCGGCGCAGCGCGGAAAACAGCGTCGCGCCGACGTCGAGGTTCAGAGTGTCGCCGAATTCGTAGCGCTTCGACGCGCCGGACGATTCGACGCCCGTCGCCATGTCGCGCGTGTCGTGCGCGCCGAAACTCGAGTGGCCGAGCGACCCGAGCAGATCTTTCAGCGTCTTGAAACCCAGAAAATCGATGCTCTTGTCGGTGACCTTCACTTCGACCTTGACGTCCTTGCCGTCGCCCGCGCCGCCCGATTGCGGCTCGGTGGTGATGTAGCCCTCATCGACCAGCTTTTGCACCAGGCGATTGAGCAACTGGTCAAGCTGCTCCTCACTCATGTTTTCGAGCTGCTGGCGGATCTGGTCGGCGCGCTGCTGGTCGAACAGTTCGCCGCGCTGGAGCGCCTGCTCGATGGCGCGCTTCAAATCTTCAAGCGAGTGCTGGTTCAACTCGCTGAACTGCATGTAGGGATTGTCGAATCCGCTTTCGAGGAAAAAATCCGCCAGCGCTTTCAGCAGATCCTCGGCGCTGAGGCCGAAATCGTCACCGGTGTAGCGCGAATAACGTACCGACTTCACTGATACTGCTTCTTGCTCTTCTTGTTCTTCCGGCGGCGGCTCCCGGCGGCGCGGCTCCGCCATGAAACCGACCTCTTCGTTGCGGCTGATGCGGCGATGCGCGTACAGCCCTTCGAGAATGAATTCGGCGGCGGCGGCGCGAACGGCGTCCGGCTCGCTCACGCCAAGGCCGAGGATTCCGGTCTTTTCCATCAGACCCTGGATGCGGCCGAGCTCCTTCACCATCGCACGCGACGGCTGCGATTCGTCCAGCTTCAGCGACCCGCCCAGCTCGAACCACTGGACCACCTGCGTGAGATTTTCGCCGTCGAAGTAGCCGGTGAACACTTTGCCGACGGCCAGCCGGATCAGCTCGCGCGCGACCGCGTCGCCGCCTTTCAGCTCGCCTTCATATTCGAGCTCGAGCTTTCCGGTGATCGACGGAAGCGCCGCGTAAATATCCAGCACGCGCGGCACGGCGACCGATTCGCCGGCGCATAGCGCGCGGCGCTCGGCATTCGAGACGACGTTTTCGAGAACCGAAATCGGCAGCCGCTGGCTGACGCCCGATCGCTTGTCGACTTTCTTGTCTTCGCGCGCCGAAAACGCAAGCTGTTCGACGATTTCGCGGATGTAATCGGGCACGCGCAGTTCGACCGGAGACTGGCGTGCGACCCAGGCTTCCTGACCGGTGATTTCCAGACCGTGCTCGAGCGTGGCCGGATAATGCGTGCGAATCTCGCTGCCGATGCGATCCTTCAGCGGCGTAATGATTTTTCCGCGCGCGGTGTAGTCTTCGGGATTCGCGGTGAACACCAGCAGCACGTCCAGCGGCAGGCGCACCGGATAGCCTTTGATCTGAACGTCGCCTTCCTGCATGATGTTGAACAGGCCGACCTGGATCTTTCCGGCGAGATCGGGCAGCTCGTTGATCGCGAAGATGCCGCGATTGGCGCGCGGCAGCAGGCCGTAGTGAACGGTCAGCTCGTCGGAAATATTGTGCCCGGTGCGCGCGGCTTTGATGGGATCGATATCGCCGATCATGTCGGCGATGGTCACGTCGGGCGTCGCGAGCTTTTCGACGTAGCGGTCCTCGCGCGCCAGCCAGGCGATGGGCGTTTTGTCGCCTTCCTCGGCGATCAGGCGGCGGCAGGCGCGGCAGATCGGCGCAAACGGATTGTCGCGGATCTCGCACCCGGCGATGTAGGGAATCCATTCGTCGAGCAGCGTCACCAGCATGCGGATCAGCTCGAGTCTTGGCCTGCCCGCGCAGCCCCAGCAGAATAAAATTGTGGCGCGACAGAACCGCGTTGACGATCTGCGGCACCACCGTGTCTTCATAGCCGACGATGCCTGGAAACAGAGGCTCGCGCCGCTCGAGTTTGCAGATCAGGTTTTCACGAAGCTCGTCTTTCACGGTGCGCCGTGCGGTTCGCATAATTCTTGTAGCCGCGGAGAGCCCCGAGAGTTTCGGGCAGGCCGGAGGGAAGTTTCATTACTGACGTCCTAATCGCGATTGTAGCAATTTGCTATGCTCATCCATTCGAGAACATGCCTGGATCGCTTTCTGAAGCCGAATTCCGGCGGTTCTGGCAACGCTTGCAGGCCATGGGGCTGAACGCGTATGAAGCGCGATCCTATCTGGTGCTGGTGGGGCATCCGCGATTCAAGGCGCTGGAACTGGCGGCGCGCGCGCACGTGCCGCGGCAGAAGATTTACGAAGTGCTCGACAGCCTGGTCGAAAAAGGCTTCGCGCAGGTGATCCAGGAAAAGACGAAACTGTTCTCGGCGGTCCGCCGGATCAGGCGATTCCCAGCTTACCTGGCGCGGCGCGCGCAGGCTCTGGAGCATGAGCTCGCCGATCAATCGCGAACGGCGCAGGGGCATGATCGATGAGCTGATGGCGGCGTACTCGGAGGGCCAGGGCGGCCGTGGCACGCTCGATTATCTGCGGATCGTGAGCGATCCCGGGCCAGATCGCGTCGCAATTCCGCAAGATGCTGGCCGATGCTGTCACAGGAGTATCTGGAATTTTCGCGGCCGCCATATGCGGTCGATCCGCTGGATGCGGAGCTGGTGATTCAGGCGAGGAAGCGCGGCGTAAGTTGCCGCCTGCTGGTGGAGCACGGCACGCTCGATCGCGACGCATGAGCGATTCCTGGCGAACTATCAGGCAGCGGGCGTGGAAGTGCGGCAGATCGAAAAAGTCCCGCTGAAGATGGCCGTGCTCGACGCGAGCGCAGGGATTGCTCGCGCTGCTGGATCCGGTGATCACGAAGCCGGCGTGGACGTCGGTGATTTTCGATCACGAAGGAATGGCGGAGGCGATGCGGGGCTGTTCGAGGATTACTGGCGCAGCGCAACCGGGTCCGGGCAATCCGTAGCGCGCCGGAATTTCGAGGAAACCATCCCAGAAATTGTAACGTTCCGCTTCGAGACCGGCCGCCAGCGCGCCCTCGACGTTTTCCATGCGATCGTCCAGAAACAGCGTTTCGGCGGGCGTGAGACTCAGGCCGCCTACGGCGTGTTCGTAGATGGCCTGCTGCGGCTTGATCACGCCCAGCTCGCAGGAAAACGTAACCTGGTCGAAATGTTTGACGAATCCGCTTTCGCGCAGATGCGCGGCGAGCGGACGCGGCAGATTCGACAAGATGCCGGTCCGGATGCCACTCGAGCGAAGCTGCGCGATCCAGTCGAGGACGCGATCGTCCATATTGCTCCAGAAATCGATCTCGCGCTGCTTCATTTCCTCGATCAGAGCGTCATCGAACGTACGGCCCGCCAATTCGGCTACGCCGCGCCAATAGACACGCGGGTGCCATGCCGGCGTCATAGTCGATGCGATGGGTCCAGAAGACGCGCCAGAATTCGGCGGGCGTCAGATCGCAGAGTCCCGCGGCAGCGGCGATTTGATCCTGGGTCGGATGAAAGCACGATGACTCCGCCAAAGTCGAAAATGACGGCGCGAATCGCCATTAACGGCCGCCGTGCGCTCCGTCGGCCACGCGCGGCTCACGGCGGGTGCGGATTTCGCGAACCGCGTAAATCCGCCGGCCCTGGCTTTCGAAATACGTCCGCGTGAGCACCTCGCCCAGCAGACCGGTGCAAAACAGAATCACGCCGGTGACCAGCGCGAGCGCTCCCATCAACATCAGGGGACCATGCGCGGCGATGATGTCGCCGCCAGTCCATAATTTTTCGACCGCCAGGAAAGCCAGGATAGATCCGCCGATACCGGTCGCGGCGAGTCCCCATTTTCCGAAGAAGTGCATCGGCCGCGTGAAATATTTCAGCAGGAACCAGATGGTGAAGATGTCGAACATCACGCGGAAGGTCCGGCTGAGACCGTAATGCGATCCGCCGCTGGAGCGCTGCATATTGCGGATGGGCACTTCGGCGACGCGTGCGCCGTAAAAGGCGGCCAGCGCCGGAATGAAGCGATGCAGCTCGCCGTAGAGATTGACGTCTTTCAGAATTTCCGCGCGATAAGCTTTGAAAGTGGTGCCGAAATCGCGCAATTCGACGTGGGACACTTTCGCCATCAGCCAGTTGGCGATGCGGGAGGGAATTTTCCTTGTCACCGCGTTATCCAGTCGATTCTTGCGCCAGCCGCTTGCGATATCGTAGCCTTCGTCGATCTTTTCGAGCAGGACCGGAATATCCTCGGGCGCGTGCTGAAGATCGCCGTCCAGCGAAATGATTACGTTTCCCTGCGCTTCGTCGAATCCGGCGGCGAGCGCGGCGGTTTGTCCGAAATTGCGGCGCAGCCGGATGACTTTCAATCGCGGATCGGTTTCGACTAGATTGGCGAGCAGGTCGAAGCTGCGGTCAGTAGATGCGTCGTCAACGAAGATGATCTCGTACGGCTTCCGCACGCGCTCCAGCACCGCGGTCAGGCGATCGTAAAGCGGAAGAATAGACGGTTCTTCGTTGTGGATCGGAATGACGACAGAAAGATTCACGTTCAAATCAAGGATAGCAGGGTGATAAGGGGCGGTGTCGCCGATGCATGACGATTCGACAAGACGATGCCTTCCGCGGGTTTTCAAGGCTCCTCGCGAGCCTTTTGCTTGGGATTCTTGCCAGGCAGATTCTCAGGATTGTCATGGACCCGTGCGCGGAAACCCGCGTTTAATCCTGCTGCAAGCGAAACCGTGCCATCGCCGTACTTATCGCGCATCCGATCGACGGCTTCCAGCGTTTTGCGCCAGCGCGCGGTCTTTTCTTCTTCAATCAGGCTGGTCTGACCTTCGCCCGATTCCAGCGATTGGCCGTACACCCCCACCAGGCGGATCGGTTTGCCGGTCCAGGCCTTGTGGAACAGACTGCGTACCGCCTCGGCGAGCTCGGTGTCGATCTGGCTGGCGTGATTCGAGCGTGCGCGATCGCGTGAAGGTCGAAAAATCGGTGTAGCGCAGCTTGATTTGCACTGTTCGTGCGTAAAGATGGTGATCGCGCAGGCGCCGCGCGACCATTTCCGCCAGCCGCACCAGCATCGCGTCCAGCGCGGCCGCATCCGCCGTATCGACCGAAAACGTATGCTCGTGGCTGATCGATTTCGGGTCGCCGCCTTCGCCGACTTCTCCATCGAACCAGCCGCCTGCGTCCTGGCCGCGCGCTTTCCCGGCCAGCGCGAGCCCCCATTTTCCGAAACGTTCTTCGAGCAGCGCGCCGTCGAGCGCCGCCAGATCGCCCACCTTGCGGATGCCGCAGGCGTGGAGATTCCGTTCCGTCACCTTGCCGACTCCGGGAATCTTGCGAACGTCGAGCGGCGCCAGAAACTCGGCTTCCTCGCCTGGAACGATCCACAGTACGCCATTCGGCTTAGCCTGATCGGACGCGATTTTGGCGACCAGCCGCGACGACGCGGCGCCGATGGAACAATTCAGGTCCGTGGCTTTTTTCACGGCGCCGTGCAGGCGCTCCGCGGCGGCTGAGGGGTGGGCCATGCAGGCGCTCAGTACCAGTCAGGTCGAGATACGCTTCATCGATCGAGGCCATTTCCACTTTCGGGGAGAACTGCTGAAGCACCGCGAACACCTTACCAGACGACTCCAGGTACCGGTCGCGATGGCCTTCCAGAAAAATCGCTTGCGGGCACAACTTGTACGCTGTGCGCAGAGGCATGGCCGAATGCACGCCGAACTTGCGGGCCGCGTAGGATGCTGCCGAGACCACTCCCCGCTCATTCGGACGGCCACCGACTACCACCGGCTTGCCTTTGAGCGACGGATCGAACAGCTCCTCGACGGAGACGAAGAACGCGTCCATGTCGACGTGGAGGAAACTGCGCATTCCCCATCATGATCCTATTTTTTTCTGGAAATGTATCGATATACGACGTATGGATGTGTTTGTCGCCAGACAACCCATCTTCGACCGGGAGTGGCACCTGGTCGGATATGAGTTGTTGTTTCGAGCCGGGCCGGAGAGCGTCATGTACGATGGCCAGGAAGAAGGCTTGTCGACCATCCATGTGATTGCAAACACTTTATTTGCAATTGGGCACGAAAACATTCTGCGCGGCAAGAAAGGTTTCATCAATTTCGGGCGGGGCCTGCTGGTGGACGGATGGCGTCCACTGCTGCCCAAGGAAGGAACCGTGGTTGAGCTGCTGGAAACCGTGGAGCCCGATTCCGACGTGCTGAAAGCGTGCCAGAGCCTGCGGGAGCAGGGTTACACGATCGCGCTCGACGATTTCGTCTGCCATCCGCGATTCGAGCCGCTGACGCGGTTCGCCGACATCCTGAAAGTCGACGTGCAAACTACGCCGCGTCCGGTGCAACAGCGGATCTTGAAGAAGTACCAGCCCCAGGGCATCCGGATTCTGGCTGAAAAGGTGGAAACGCAGGAAGAGTCGGAGTGGGCGCATCAGGAGGGCTTCGATTTTTTTCAAGGCTATTTTTTCGCGCGTCCGACCATGGTCCGCGGCAAGCAGATCCCGACCGGGAAGCTCGCTTGTCTGCGGCTGTTGCTGGAAGCACAGAAGCGCGATCTCGATTTCGATTATCTGGAAATGCGGATCAGCGAAGATGTCTCGCTGTCCTATAAGCTGCTGCGCTATGTCAACGCCGCGATCTTTCGGCGGCTTACCGAAATTCATACCATCGGGCAGGCGCTGGTGCGTCTGGGCGAGGATGAAGTGCGGCGCTGGATCGCGATCGCGGTCCTTCCCCGGCTCGCCGCGGATAAGCCGAACGAATTGGTGACTCATTCGATTCTGCGGGCGCGCTTTTGCGAGACGGTGGCTCGCGTGGCGGATATTCGCGAGGCCGACGACGCATTCCTGGTGGGCTTGTTCTCGCAACTCGACGCTCTGCTGGACCGGCCGCTCGACCTGGCGCTCGCCGAAGTGAGCCTCGCGCCGCTGATCGTGGATGTGCTGCTCGACCGGGCCGCGGCGAACAGCGATCTGGCCAAGGTGTACCGGATGGTGCGGCATTACCAGTCGGGCGAGTGGGACAAGGTGGAGGGCCTGGCGCGGGGACTGCAAATCGCGGACTCGCTGGTCAGCCAGTCCTACTTGGAATCGGTGCGCTGGACTAACCAAGTCCTAGCCGCGTAAATCCGCTTGTGATACAAAGGAGCTACTATGCTCCAGATCTGCGTCGTTCTGGTGATCGCTCTGGCGTTGATTATTCCGGCTTGCACCACGGGATCGGCCGCGCCGGTGTTACAGGTCGGGCAGGCCGCGCCGGATTTCGCATTGCCTTCGCAGGACGGCTCGCCCGTGGCTTTGAAGGATTTTCGAGGCAAGTGGGTGGTGCTGTATTTCTATCCCAAGGACAACACGCACGGCTGCACTATTGAGGCGCACAATTTCCAACGCGATTTGGCCAAGTATGCGCAGGCCAATGCGGTGGTGGTGGGCGTGAGCGTGGATTCTACCGGCAGCCATCAAGACTTCTGCGCCAAACAGGGATTGACGTTCAAGCTGCTGGCAGATACCGATAAGCGCGTGTGCCAGGAGTATGGGTCGCTGCGTAACCTGGTGGCGATCAAGATGGCCGCGCGAAACACTTTTAGAGCAAAAGTGTGGATCGGCGTGGACCCGAATCATCACAGCGAAGAAGTGCTGGCCGCGATCGCGGGTTTTGCGAACAAGACCTAGTGTCTGAGTCAGAAGTTCGTTGGATAATTGCCCCCACGTAGTGATACTTACAACGCCCGTCATCCCGAGCGCAGCGAGGATCTGCTTTTGAAGACTTGATACCAGCCGAACGAAAAGCAGATTCCTCGCTCCGCTCGAATCACTTTGGGGTCGGATGGCCATTATAGCCCCGCATGTAATGCTGCGATTTTCTGACTCAGGACACTAGCGTTTTTTCGCCACGATCACGCGCGGAAATCCGGCTAGATCGTTGACTGTTTCCACTTCGTCCCAATCTTCCAGCATCGCGCGAACCGCTTCGCTCGATCGATACCCGAGTTCCATCATCAGCCAGCCGCCCGCTTTCAACAGGCGCGCCGCTTCGGGGATCAGGCGGCGATAGATCGCCAGGCCGTCGGCGCCCGCGTAGAGGGCAACTCGAGGCTCGTGTTCGCGAACCTCGCGCTGGATCGTGTCTCCTTCCGGAACATAGGGAGGATTCGATACGACCAAGTCAAAGGATTCGCTTTTTAACGCGCTTCCCAGATCGCACACGGCAAATGAGACCAGAGCCTTCAAAGTCTGCGCGTTTCGAGCTGCGACGTTCAGCGCGGCCGGATGAAATATCGGCCGCGAATACGCGCGCGACGGTTTCGAGCGCCAGCGTGACCGCGATCGCGCCGGAGCCCGTACCGATATCGAGGATGTTTCCGTGAGCGCGCGGCAATGCCGCTTCGATCAGGTGTTCGGTCTCGGGGCGCGGGATCAGAACGTCTGGCGTGACTCGAAATTCGCGGCCGTAAAACTCCTGGCGGCCGGTGATGTATTGCGTCGGCTTGCCGCCCATCCGTTCGTGAAGATAACGGCCGTAGTGAATCCACCAGACCTCCTTCAACGGATCCGTGGAATGCGCATACAGATAGGCCCGGTCGCATCCGATGGCATGCGCCAGCAGGACTTCGGCGGTCAGGCGGGGCGCATGGATTCCCGCTTGTTCGAGCAGTTCCTGGCCTTGCTTCAGGGCCATGCGCAGGTCCAGATGCGGGCCGGGCATGCCCGGTACCTATGCCGCCTCGCCCTGCTCTTTTAGTTTCTGGGTCTGGAAATAGGTGGTCAGCGCGTCGACGATGGGGTCAAGCTTGCCTTCCATCACCTGGTCTAACTGGTGCAGAGTCAATCCGATGCGATGATCGGTGACGCGATTCTGCGGGAAATTGTAGGTGCGGATCTTCTCGCTGCGGTCGCCGGTTCCGACCATGGTGCGCCGCTCCGCGCCGATCTTTTCCTGCTGCTTTTCGAGCTCCATTTCATACAGGCGCGAACGCAAAACGCGCTCCGCTTTGGCTCGATTCTTGATCTGCGATTTTTCATCCTGGCAGGAAACCACCAGCGCCGGTGGGGAGATGCGTGAGGCGCACTGCGGAATAAGTCGTATTGACGCTTTGGCCGCCGGGACCGGAGGAACAAAACGTGTCGATGCGAACATCCTTGGCTTCGAGCTTGATCTCGACCTCATCGGCTTCCGGCAGCACGGCGACGGTGATCGCGGAAGTGTGGACGCGCCCTTGCTGCTCTGTCTGCGGCACTCGCTGGACGCGATGCACGCCGCCTTCGTACTTCAACTGGCTGTAAACCCGCTTGCCGCTGACCAGCGCCGTGACATCCTTCAATCCGCCGACGGAGGACTCGCTCGACGACGTTACTTCGACCTTCCATCCGCGCGTTTCCGCGAAACGCGAGTACATGCGGAAGACTTCCTCGGCGAACAGAGTGGCTTCGTCGCCGCCGGTTCCGGCGCGAATTTCGAGCACGATGTCGCGTCTCGTCGTTGGGATCTTTGGGCAGCAGCAGAACCTTCAGTTGTTCTTCGATCTGGGCCAACTGCGGCGTCAGCTCCAGAATTTCGTTGGCCGCCATCTCGCGCAGATCGGGGTCGGATTCGTTCTGCATCCCCTGCGCTTCGGCCAGATGTTGGTTGACCGTTTTCCACTCCCGATATTTCGCGACCGTTTCTTCCAGGTCGTTGCGCGATTTGGCGACTTTGCGGTACTGCGCGGGATCGTTGAGGACCGCGGGGTCCGTCATCTGCGCGGTCAGCTCTTCAAAGCGCCGCTCGATCCCGTCTAGTCTATGTTGATAGTCCATGCTCAGGCGATAATCAGCTCGCCGCCCTGTTTGGCTTCGAGCGCCATCGCTCCGTTCAAGGCATGGATCGCGACGGCGGCCTGCGAATCGTCGGGCGGCTTGGTGGTGATGCGCTGGAGCCACAGGCCGGGCATGCTCAGCATGCCCATCAGCGTGCCTTGACGCCTGCGCGGCGAAGCGGATGATCTCGTAGCTGACGCCGGCGATCACCGGCAGCAGCGCGATGCGCAGCAGAAACTTGGGCAGGAATGCGTCGACGGGCAGCAGCGGATAAACCAGAAACGCGATTCCCAGCACCACCGCCAGGAAATTGGTCCCGCAGCGGGGATGGAAGGTCGTGAACTTCTGCGCGTTTTCGACCGTCACCGGCTGATGCGATTCGAAGTTAAAGACGACTTTATGCTCGGCGCCATGATATTCGAACACGCGGCGGATATCTTTCAGGCGGGAAAGAAGAAACAGAAAGGCGAGGAAAATCACGATACGGATGCCGCCGTCGACCAGATTGGTGGCCAGGCGGCTGGAAAGCGACGGGACTGCTTTGCCGATCCGCGTGGCCAGAAACAGCGGCACGAACTTATACAGGAAAATGAAGCACGCCCAGATTCAACACCAGGCTGACGGTCATCATCCACGACGAGATTTCGGCGGGACTTTTGACTCGAATCGCCTTCCCCTTCGTCGAGGCTGGCGTTGGCGGAAAATTTCAGCGCCTTTACACCCAGCGTCATGGCCTGGCCCAGCGTGCCCAATCCCCTGAGGATCGGCCAGCGAAAAATAGGGTATTTCTCCGACATCCGGTGCACGGGATGCTCTTCGGTGGTCAATTCTCCGTTGGCTTTGCGGACGGCGACACAGTAGCTGTGCGGGGCGCGCATCATGACGCCCTCCATGACGGCCTGGCCGCCGATCAGCGTCTCTTCGCCGCTTTCGAGCACCGGAAGCATCTGAAGATGAGCCGAAAGGCGAAGAAATCGTGCGATAGACAAAGTATAACGCTCCAGGACTATTATAACCTGCAGTTTTCAGATAGACTCTACCAGGAGGAATTTAGAGATGAAGCGAATTCAATATAACCGGATCGTCGGCGCAGTGCTGGCGTTGGCCGTTCCCTTTGCGGCTCTGGCCGATTTCAGCAGTACGGCGACTATGACCGCCGGCAGTTACCTGAATATGAGCACGGGCGGCACCAGCGCCTCCGGAGCCGATATTCAGTTCACCGGAAGCAGCCTGACGTTTCAGGGTTCGGCGAAAGGCGCTGTTCTTCCGGGCGTAACGGGAGCCTCGACTTACGGCGAGCTGACGGAATCAATTTTGCAGTCGTTGGCGGCATTGGCGTCGTCCGCGCCGATTCCGGTGAGCTCGCTTACGACGGGAGCCATTTTCGCGGTGCAAACCAACACCGGGAATCTTGCGAAGGCACTGGTCACGGCGTCCAGCAGTCAGTTCGATCTCGTTCCAATACACCACCTTCGGAGCGTCCTCCACCGGCAGCGGCGGCGGGACGCCGACCATCACGGCGGTTCTGAATAACTCCAGCCGAATTCCGCCGGGCTTCGGGAATTCCGGGGTCGCGCCGAGCAGCCTGGTAGCTCTTATGGGCAGCAACCTTTCCACCGGGACCGATCCGACCCTGCAGGACAGCACCAAGCCGGGCGGCATTCCGACAACTGTGAACGGCGCCACCCTTAGCATCGCGGCGGGAGGCAAGACGTTCACGCCGGGTATTTGGTCTGCCAGCGCCACGCAAATCAACTTTGTTTTGCCCGCGGCGGTTCCCGTTGGCAGCGCGACAGTAACGGTGACCTTCAGTGGCGCGACCAGCGCTCCGTTTAGTTTTCAAGTAGTGGCAATCGCCGTGGGAATCGACGCCTATATTTTAACCCCGAACGCACCCTATACCCCGACTGGAACCGCGGCCGCCACTGACGCTGGCACCGGCTCCGTGGTGACGTTCACCAATTCGGCAAAAGCCAGTCAGGTCCTGTCGCTTTGGCTGACTGGACTCGGCTCGAACCCGGCGGTCAGCGACGTGATTTATAACCCCGGAGCATTTCCCGTGAATGTCTCGGTGCAGGTCTTCTTCGGCGCGGTTCAGGGCAACGTCAGCTATGCCGGCGCGGGCGGATATCCAGGAGTGAATCAAATCAACGTGACCGTGCCTAGCGGGATTTCGTTCGGCTGCTACGTTTCCGTGGCGATCGTAGTCAACGGCAGTAACGTCAGCAATATCCCGTCACTGCCGATGGAGCAGAACGGAGGCGAGTGCTCGGATTCCATCTTCGGAACCAGCGGTGGCCAGATCTCGACCATCAGTGAGCAAGGCACGGTTAATTACGGCGACCTGTTGGTGGTGCAGTCGACTGTGCCCGCGACCACCGGGAGCGGCACAACCACAACCACCGCGGCGGTGGGGATCTTTGAGCAGATAACCGGCGCGGATGCTGTCTCGGGCAGCTCGGTTTCGCTGGGTAGTTGCAGTCTCAACCAAACGGTGGTTATCACGGGTCCGCCGCCGACCATTACGGGAATCAACCCAGGCAACCATTACGATGACCGGTCCGGCAGGCCAGGTAACGCTGACCTCGATACCGCAGGTGCCGTATCTGTACCAATACGGTGAGACGGGGCCAGCGCTTCCACCGATTCCCATCATCGGGGGATCGTACGTGTTCAACGGCTCCGGCGGCCCAGGCAGCGCCGCGCCGATCGTAGGCCCGTTCTCGAATGTGACAGTGAATTTCGCCGGCCCGCTGTTCCAGTGGACTAATCAGAGCGCGGCGGCCACGATTACTCGCGGGAGCGGGTTGACAGTGACCTGGAGCGGCGGCGGTTCCGGGCACCTGGGTCGAAGTCGGCGGGACCTCGACCTCGTCTAACGGGGCAATAACTGCCAGCTATACTTGCATCTTCCCGCAGTCCGCCCTACAAGGCACGGTTCCCGCCTATATTCTGGAATCGATGCCTTCGGGGACCGGAACCACGTCGGTTGAAAACTCCACGAACTTCACGCCATTTTCGGCGACTGGGCTTACTACGGGATCGCGTTTGGAGGGATCTCGGTCCAGGTGAAGTCCACCTATCAATAGGGAATCGTCCGCGGGGCCGGCCGATCGCGACCGGCCCTGGAGCTTTATAGGGACAGACCGCTCTGTCCACGGCAGTGTTGTGCGAAATCAGCGGAAATACTAGCGTTGAGCCAGTATCGTTGGATATCTGCCCCAAAGCCCGTCATCCCGAACGGAGCGAGGGATCTGCTTTTAAAGCGTTGATAACAGCCGAACGAAAGTGATTCCTCGCTTTAAAGCTTTGGGTCCGCTCGCCATTTAGCCCTCGGCATGTAATGCTGCGATTCACTACACTAGCTGGGGACAGAGTGGTCTGTCCTTTCGACAGGCGCCTCTAACGGCCCGCGATTTTCAGGTTGGCGAGCTCGGCCAGCTTCTCGCAGCAGGCGCTCATCTGAATGGAAATGTCGCGCAGCGTGGACCCGTGAAAGCGCAGGCGCGGCGGCTGCTGGTGGTCCGGGCACCGGACATCGCGAAGCTTGGCGAGGGTCTGCTGCTTGAACTCGTCCACCGGAAGCACGAAAGCATTTTAACATGAATTTGTTTTTTCCTCAGCGTGGCATAATTTTTATCGTGGCTGGCGACCTTCTCTTCCCTGAGCACATTCAGCAGTACCTGCTGGCGAACTCGCTCCGCGAGCCGCCGATCCTCAAAAAGCTGCGCGAGGAAACCGCCTCCCATCCGCGCGCGAGCATGCAGATCAACCCGGAGCAGGGCCAGTTCATGGCACTGATCGTGCAACTGATGGGCGCGCAGTCGGACGCTGGAGGTCGGTGTGTTCACCGGGTATAGCGCGCTCGCAGTGGCGCTCGCGCTGCCTCGCCGATGGCCGCGTGGTCGCTTGCGATATCAGCGAGGAATATACCGCCGTCGCGCGCCGATTCTGGAAGGAAGCCGGAGTTGAGGGCAAGATCGATCTGCGGATCGCACCCGGCGCTCGAAACTCTGCGCGGATTGATCGAAGGAAGGCCAGCAGGGACGCCTCGATTTCGCGTTCATCGACGCGGATAAGACCAGTTACGACCATCTACTACGAGTGCGCCCTGGAGCTGCTGCGTCCAGGCGGGCTGATCATGGTGGACAACGTGCTGTGGTCAGGAAGAGTCGCCGATAACGCCGAGCAACGACGCCGACACGGTGGCGCTGCGAGCGTTCAACCGGAAGCTGCATGCCGATTCGCGAATCGGCCTGAGTATGCTTCCGCTCGGCGATGGTGTTACCCTCGCCCTAAAGCGGTAAACGATGGACTTTGTCGAGCAACTCAAATCCTCGATCGACATCGTCAAGGTGGTCGGCGACTACGTGCGCTTGAAGCGCGTCGGCGCCAGCGGACGCTACATCGGGCTGTGCCCGTTCCATCAGGAAAAGACGCCGTCGTTTGGCGTGAACCAGCCGCGCCAGTTTTACAAGTGCTTCGGCTGCGGCGTGGGCGGCGACGCGCTGAAGTTCGTGATGGAGATCGACGGCCTGACGTTTCCCGAAGCGCTGAAACTGCTGGCCGAGCGCAACGGCATCCCCATGCCGAAGCGCACCGAGTACGCCGACGCCGAATCGAAGCTGCGGGGCGCGCTGCTCGACATGCACGCGATCGCCGCGAGCCTGTTTCAGGCGAATCTCAAAGGTCCCCAGGGAGCGGACGCGCGTGCGTATCTCGCCAAGCGCGGAGTTTCGCAGGAGTTGATCGACACGTTCGAGCTGGGTTTTTCCGACGCCTCCGGTCAATCGCTGGTGCGGCGTCTGGCGCAGGAGCGATTCACCGAAGAGCAACTGGACGCATCGGGCCTGGTGCGCCGGCGCGAAGACGGATCCGGATCGTACGATTATTTTCGCGGCCGGCTGATGTTTCCGATTCACAACGAATCCGGGAAGGTGATCGCGTTCGGCGGGCGCGCGATGCGCGACGGGGATCAGCCAAAATATTTGAACTCGCCTGAAACGCCGCTGTACAAGAAAACATCCGTTCTGTACAACCTGCACCGGGCGCGGGACGGCATGCGCCGGTCCGGGCGCGCGGTGCTGGTCGAAGGCTACATGGACGTGATGGGTGTGTACGCCGCGGGGATCAAGGAAGTTGTAGCCAGCTGCGGGACTTCCTTCACGAACCGCCAGGCGCAAACCGTCCATCGCCATGCCGATCTTGTGGTGGTGAATTTCGATCCCGACAATGCCGGAGCGGACGCGGCCGAGAAAGCGGTTCAGTTGCTTCTCGATGAAGGCCTGCATGTGCGCGTGGTCGCGCTCGATGGCGGCCTGGATCCGGACGAGTACGTCAAGCAAAAAGGCGCGGAGGCATATCGCGCCAAGCTCGATTCGGCGAGCAGCTATTTTCACTGGCTGGCGGATCGCGCGCGGCTGCATTTCGATATGCGAGTCCGCCGACGGGCGCATCGAGGCCTACAAGTTCCTGGTGAAGACGGCGGTGCAGAAAATCTCGGACAAGCTGGAGCGCGCCGCGATCGCGAACGATCTGGCCGGGTACCTGGGCGTCGACCCTGGCGTGGTGCTCGATCAGTTCCGCAAGACGGCGGCCGAGCGCAGCGCGCCTCGCGTCGCGGCTCCGGTCTCGGCGATTCCAGCGCTCGAACGGATGCTGGTGAACGCGCTGATCTCGAGCGAAGAAGTTCGCGCCGAAATTCTTCCGCAGCTTCCGCCGGAGGCGACCGGAACTTTTGTAACTCGCGAAATCTTCGAGGCGCTCCGGAACGTGAATGGCCCCGCGCCGGCGTTTTCCGCGCTCGAAGGCCGGCTTAAGCGCCCCGGCGCAGGCCCTATTGCATGAGATCGTCGCCGCCGATGAGATGATTGACGGAGAACGGGCGCTCGAACAGGCGCAAGCCTGCCTACGCCGCCTGGAGACGGATTGGAAAAAACGCCAGGTGGACGAATTGCGCGGACGCGTGAAGGCAGCCGAGCGGGAAGGGCGCGTCGAAGAAGCGCGCAGTATTATCGCAGAATTGGAGCGCCTGCGGAAACATTTGGCCGGCTAGCGCAGGCAAGCACCGGACGAAACGGTGTTGTACACTGAACGTAATCAGACCGGAGGAAGCTGTCTTGACGGGGTTTCTATTTCCGGCGCGAAGGTCATTGGGGTAGCGTGGCAATTGACGAAAAATTCGGCCGGCTGAAACAGCTCATGGACACGGGAAAGGAAAAGGGCTACGTCCTGTACGACGAAGTTAACGAGCTGTTGACCGAGGAGTACCCTGGCGGCCGCGAGCTGGACGATCTTCTCACGGAGCTGGACACCGCCGGCGTCGAAATTCTCGAAGAGCCGAAAATCGAGTTCGACAAGAAGCTGGAAGACGGCGAAGAGCCGATCGACCTCGATCTCGCCCAGGATTTCAGCGACAAGACCAACGATCCCGGTGCGGATGTACCTGCGCGAGATGGGCACCGTCCCGCTGCTGACGCGCGAGGGCGAGATTGAGCTTGCCAAGCGCATCGAGCACGGCCAGGCCGCGGTGCGCAAATCGCTGTCGCGCTCCCCGCTGGTGATTCGCGAAATTCTTGCGCTGGGCGAGTCGCTCAGCCGGGATCCGATCGCGGTCCGCGACATCCTGGTGATGCCGGACCTGGTGGTTACGGACGAGAACATCGTCGAGCAGGCCAACGAACTGGCGGCGACCATCGGCGAAATCGAGAAGTTTTACAAAAAAGCCCAGCAGTTTCGACAGAAATTGCAGGCCATCTCGCGCGGCATGAAGCCGAAGATGCATCGCTCGCTGCGCTGGAACCTGGCGCGTACGATGGTCAACATCTCGCGGCTGATTCGCGGAATCCATTTCGCTTCCGGTACGCGCCGCGAGCTGGCCGGACGTTTGCGCCACGCGGTGGAGGACTTCAAGCCCATCGAGCGCGAAATCGCGCGCATCCAGAGGAAGCTGGAAAGCCCGTCCAACGGCGCGCACGGCGGAGCCGCCGTCTTGCGCAAGGAGATGCGCCAGCACAGCCAGCGCATCCAGCAACTGGAAGAAGAATCCGGCGCCAGCGCGACCGAGCTTCGCCGCACCTTGCAGATCGTCGAGCGCGGCGAGCATGGAAGCCGAGATCGCCAAGAAGCAGTTGATCGAAGCGAATCTCCGGCTGGTGGTTTCCATCGCGAAACGCTACACCAATCGCGGCTTGCAGTTCCTGGACCTGATCCAGGAAGGCAACATCGGGCTGATGAAAGCGGTGGACAAGTTCGACTATCTGCGCGGCTACAAGTTTTCGACCTACGCGACGTGGTGGGTGCGGCAGGCCATCACGCGCGCGATCGCCGATCAGGCGCGCACCATTCGCATTCCGGTGCACATGATCGAGACCATCAACAAACTGGTTCGCATGCAGCGGCAGTTGCAGCAGGATCTGGGGCGCGAGCCTACCACGGAAGAGCTGGCCGTCAAAATGGAACTGCCGGTCGGAAAGGTACGCAAAGTTCTGCGGATCGCGCAGGAGCCGATCTCGCTCGAAACGCCGGTGGGCGAAGAGGAAGAATCGCACCTGGGCGATTTCATCATCGATCGTCGCGTGGTTTCGCCGTCGGAGGCCGTGATCAATCTGAATCTGCGCGAGCAGACCGCGGAAGTGCTGAAGACGCTGAGCCCGCGCGAAGAGAAGATCATCAAAATGCGATTCGGCTTGCAGGACGGCAGCGAGCATACGCTCGAAGAGGTCGGCCAGCACTTCGCCGTCACGCGGGAGCGCATCCGGCAGATTGAAGCCAAGGCTTTGCGGAAACTGCGCCATCCCAGCCGCAGCCATCGTCTGCGCGCGTTCCTCGATACCACCCTGCACGATTAGACGTGCTTGGGCAGGGTGATGACCATTCCGCTTCTACGGACTTTTTATGTTCGTCATTTTCGCGGGCGCGGGCCGTAGTTCGTCAGCAGATAGTTCAGAAGGCTCTCGCGATCGTCCGGCTTGATTTGCGCGCCGAACCCGGTCATCTTGTTGAGTTCGCGATCCCATTGGGCGCGGGTCAAACGCTCCTGCCGGATCATGTCTTCGTCGTGACAGACCAGGCATGAGCTTCTGAATCCGGCGGGCTGACTGGGATTGGCCGCGACGTTCGCCGGCGGAGCTACGGCCGGAGGCTTCGAAGTCACGTTGACGCCCACGGTCTGCACGACGTTCCATCCGTATCCGGACGGATTCCATTCCTCGACCATCGGCTGGGAATTGCCCGCCGTATCTTTCGCGCGAGCCATCACGTTGTAGTAAGCTTCGCGCTCGGGGGTCCAGGTGAACTGCCATTGCCGCCAGCCGAATTGCGACTTTTCGCGTCCCAACTCGGCGGCGCGCCAGGTGCGGCCGGAATCGACGCTTACATCAACCGCGGAGACGGGTCCGGCATCGCCACTCCACGCGACTCCGCGCACGGTTACGGGTTTACCGGGAGGCGCGACCGTTCCATCCAGCGGCGATGCGATGACGCTCTTCACTTTCAGGCTGGTCACCGGGACCATTTCTTCGGGCGTCAGCGCGGTTCCAGGCGCGACGGGATGATCCGGCCGCCGGTAGGCATTCTTCATCCAGAATCCATCGAATTCCTTGTCGAGGACCGTGATCGAAGTCACCCATTTCACCCACGAGTCGCTGGCCCAACCAGGAGCGACCACGACGCAGCGGGAAGCCATGCTTTCACGGGCATCGTTTCGCCGTTCATCTCATAAGCGAGCAGCGTGTTCGGATCCAGCGCCTTTTTCACCGTGATCGAACGGCGGAAATCCTGCATTTTGCCGAGCGGCACGTCCGCGCCGTCGAACAGGACTTCCACGGCGGACGGCTTCATGCCGGCTTTCTTCAGCACTTCCGCCAGCCTTACGCCGCGCCAGCGGCCATTGCCGACGCTGCCGATAACTCCACTGCGCTCCAGAGACCGGCGGTTCGTAGAAGGTCCGGCCATTGCCGGCGCATTCGACCACGGCGATCAGTTCGGTGGACGGCATTTTCTTGAGATCGTCCATGGTCAGCGTCAATGGCGTTCCTACTTCGCCTTCCACTTTCAAGCGCCATTCGCTCAAATTCACCGTCGGCACATAGACGTGCGTGCGGACGAAAAAATGCTCGATCGGCGTGATGTAGTCGGAGAATCCGGAAAGCGGCATCTCCAGATCTTCCGGACGCGTCGAGCGCACGATCATGTCGCGCTTCTCGCGATCCTCGGCGAGCAGCAGGCCGCCGGCGGTCAGAAACAGAAAATTTCGGCGAGTATGTGTCATTGGGTTAACTCTATCGTCCTGGATACGAGCGCTCCGTCGCGCACATCGACGGAAAAATCCTGCTTGCGATTTCCGTCGGTGACGCGGATCTGATGCTGGCCAACCGGCAGCGTCAAGCTGACCGGCGTCTTCCGGGTCTGTTCCTGTCCGTCAACGATGACGGTCAGTCCCGGCGGAACGGAAATCAGGCTGAGCGTTCCCGACGCGCGCGACAGATCGACGATCAAGCCGGTGTCTTGCGGAAGCTCGATAATGCGATGCGCATCGCGAAAGCCCGCTGTGCCGCACGACGAACGTGTGACGGCCCGTCGCGAGCGTCATCGTGCAAGGCGTGATGCATCGGCGTTCGCCGTCGAAGATGGCTTCGGCTCCTGCGGGCGACGTGGTCAGTTGAAAAATCGCATCGGACGGCAGGCTGCACCGGCCTGGGCGTGGGAGGCGAAGGAGGCTCGTCCGGTGTAGGCGCGGGCGTGGGCGCTGGCGTGTCTACAGGCGTCGGCGTCGCCTCCGGAGTTGGCGGAGGCGGTATCGGCGTTGGCGTGATTTCGGGCGCCGGCGTGGGCGTCGCGATCACCACGCTTTCCTGCTTGGGCGCGGTCGACCCTCTGGATAAAGAAGATATGCCCCGAGACATACCAGCCGCGACGACTAGGGCAGACAGAATCACGTTGCGCGCGACATGGCTCGGCTCAACCGGCTGCATCCGCCGCGCGATCGGCTCGATCGCGATCACGGGTGTGGCGGCCGGTTGCGGTGGCATCGGCGGCGGGCCATCGTCGATGGTCTCCGCCATCCCGTCCTGCGACCCGACGGTAGGCATGTTCTGGCTCGCGCCGCGCGGAATCGGCATCCAGCCGCGGAGTCGCCTTGCAGGCCGTCGCCAGCGCGTTGATGAAATCCGTGCACGATTCGTAGCGATCCGCCGGATTCTTTGACAGCGCCTTGCGCAGCACGGTTTCCACCTGCGGTCCGAGAGTCGAATTCAGCCGCTGCGGCGGCAGAGGCTCCTCGCGGACGATCTTGTACAATAGCGTCGGCAGATATTCTGCGACGAACGGTTTTTCGCCGGTCAGCACTTCGTAGGCGACCACCGCCAAGGAAAACTGGTCCGCGCGGCCGCTGATGGTCCCGCCTTGCACCTGTTCCGGCGACATGTAGCTGGGAGTGCCGAGCATGGTGCCGGCCAGCGTCATTTCCTGAGAAACGATTTTCGCCACGCCGAAGTCGGTCACCTTGGCGGTGCCGTCCTCATGGATCATGATGTTGGCGGGCTTGATGTCGCGATGAACGATTCCCTTTCTTATGCGCGTAATCGAGCGCGGCGGCGGTCTGGCGAAAAATGCTGAGCAGCGTTTCTTTATCCGGCGTCTGTTCGCGCCGCAACATTTTTTCAAGCGGCGGGCCGTTAACAAACTCCATGAAGATGTACGCCATGCCGTTTTCCTCGGCGATGTCGTAGATGGTCACGATGCCGGGATGCGAGAGAATTCCCGCCGATTGCGCTTCGCGAAACAGCCGTTCGCGCAGGCGTTCGCGCTCGGCTTCATCGGTAAGTTCTTGAAGGCGGATACTTTTAATCGCGATGGTGCGTCCGATCGCCGGGTCCTGAGCTTTGTACACAATGCCCATCGCCCCACGCCCCAATTCTCCGAGAATTTGGTAGCGTCCGATCTGCTCCACTTGTGCTTTGTATTTTAGCGCACCGGGTTACACTACCCGGCTCAGGAGACTCGCGATGCTTCGACGGCGGCAACGAACTGGCGCGCGGTTTCCGTAACCGACGCGGCCGCGGTCAGCTCGCCTCCCACTCCGATGGCCGAGGCGCCGGCGCGCAGAAAGGCTTCGGCATTCGACAGATTTACGCCGCCGGTCGGGATCATGGAGATGTGCGGTAGCGCTGCCTTCAGCGCTTTGATGTGACTCGGGCCGCCCGCGCTGGAGCAGGGGAAAATCTTCACCAGATCGCAGCCGTACTTCCAGGCGTTGATCACTTCGGTCGGCGTCAGCGCTCCGGGGATGATCAGAACGCTTCTGATCGTGGGCGAACTTTAACACCTCTCCGATCAGCCCCGGGCTGACGATGAACTGCGCGCCCGCCTTCATGCAGCGCTGCGCCGTGAAAGCGTCCAGCACCGTTCCCGCGCCGATCAGCACATCCGGCAATGAGCGCGACAGCTCGGCAATTGCGTCGACCCCGCCCGGAACCGTCATGGTCAGCTCGATGATCGGAATGCCGCCGGCGCAAATGGCGTGCGAGATTTCAATCGCGGCCGCGGCCGTCGCGGCGCGGACCACCGGAATGATCCCGACATCCAAGAGTTTTTTCCGGACTTCGTGTTTCTTCATCGCGCGATTCGGGCCGATTCGCCGGTCATCAAGCGAAACACTTCTTCGACGGTCGCCATAGCTGGTATCGCCCGGAGTCGTCATCGCCAGAGCGCCGTGGGCCGCGCCGCACTCGACGGCCCACTGCGGACCGCGGCCGGTCAGCGTGCCGTAAATCAGGCCGGACGCGAATGAATCGCCGCCGCCCACCCGATCGTAGATCTCCAGGTCCTTGCGGACTTGCGCTTCGTAAAATGCGCCTTCGCAGTAGCAGATCGCGCCCCAGTCGTTACGTGTCGCCGTAGTGGCTTTGCGCAGCGTGGTGGCGACCACGGGAAACGGAAACTCCTTCACCACTGTTTCGATCATTTTCTTGAACTGCCCGATATCCAGCATTCTATGGTCGACCTCGAATCCGAGCGCGGCGGAAAAATCCTCTTCATTCCCGATCATCACGTCCACCAGCGGCGCGATGCGGCGATTCACTTCCTGGGCGCGCTTCCTCCCTCCGATGCTTTGCCACAGCGACGCGCGATAGTTCAGATCGTAAGAGACCATCGCGCCGTGGCGCCGCGCCGATTGCATGGCCTCCATCGCGACCTCCGGCGTGGTCTCAGAAAGCGCACAAAAAATCCCGCCGGTGTGAAACCAGCGGGTTTGGGCGAAAATGGCATCCCAATCGATTTCGCCGGCCTTCATTTGCGACGTGGCGGTATTTCCGCGATCGGAACATCCCACGGCCGCGCGCACGCCGAATCCTCGCTCCGTGAAATTCAATCCGTTGCGGACCGTGCGGCCTACGCCGTCGTATTCCGACCCAGCGAATCAGCGACTGATCCACGCCGCCCTGATAAATCAAGTCCTGAATCAAACGGCCGATCGGATTATCGGCGAGCGCCGTAACGATCGCGGTGTCGAGGCCGAAGCAGCGTTTCAATCCCCGCGCGACGTTGTATTCGCCGCCGCCTTCGTGCGCGTCGAAATGCCGCGCGGTTGCGATCCGGCGGTCGCCCGGATCCAGGCGCAGCATCACTTCGCCCAGGGCGACCAGGTCCCACCGGCAACCCTCTTTCGCGCGGACCTTCATCGCGCCAGCCATCCGCCATCCACCGCCAGAACTGTGCCGTGAATGTAATCGCTGGCCGAGGAAGACAGAAACACGGCGGCTCCGGCGAGGTCCTGAGGCGATCCCCATCGTCCCGCGGGAATCCGTTCCAGGATCTGGCGGTTGCGCACCGGATCCTGGCGCAAGGCCGTAGTCACATCGGTTTCGAAGTAGCCGGGCGCGATCGCGTTCACGTTGACACCCTTCGGCGCCCATTCATTTGCCAGCGCTTTCGTGAGTTGCGCCACCGCGCCCTTGGCCGCGGCGTACGCGGGTACCAGAATCCCACCTTGAAACGAAAGCAGCGAAGCGATGTTGATGATTTTTCCGTGACCCTGCGCCAGCATATGTTTTCCCGCAAGCTGTGCGAGTTGAAAAACCGCGTTCAGGTTGATTTGCAAAACGTCGTGCCAATCTTCCATGGAATATTCGACCGCGGGGCTACGCCGGATGATGCCGGCGTTGTTGATCAGGATGTCGATGGAGCCGAATTCCTGAATCGTAATCTCCACCAGGCGTGCTGACGCATCCGGTTCAGCCAGATCGGCCACGGCAGCGACGGCTTTAACTCCCGCTGAACGAGCCTTTGCGCATACTTCGTCAAGTCCGCCGGCTTTGGACCCGTGCACGATCACGTTGGCGCCAGCCTCGGCCAAACCGATGGCCATCGCGGCTCCCAGCCCTCGGCGCGACCCCGTTACCAGCGCGTTCTTTCCCTTCAGGCTGAGCGCATCGAGAATCATGCGTCGATTGGAGAGCCTCGGATCATGTGGACAACTCCTGTATCATAACAAGCGGTTTCTCAACCAGAGTCTCTTCAACGCTCAGCCCGCATGGCAGCACTGCGGTTCCGTCCGCACCCAACCGTCAAGCTCGCGCCCGATAAGACGTCTCAAGCTGCCGGATATCTTCGCGATAAAACTCGACCAGGTATTGCCGATCCGCCGGATCCATTCGCTCCGCCCCGGGTTTGCGAACCAGCATGCGACGGATATGTGGACGCAAACGCAAAGGGGTTAAATGGGCGGCCGCCTCCCAAAATCCGGATCGCCTCAACCATGCGGCCGCGCCATGCGGGGACTTGGGTCTCCATATGCCGGCGGGACATGTCAGGCGCAAATCCCGGATCGACTTCCAAGAAACCGGCAAATTCTCTTCGAACACTCTGTCGGGATGCGTTTTGAAATCCTGGTGAAACCCGACCCATACCTTGCGCCCGAAGCGCTCCATATAACGGTCGATTTGTCCAGCATATAATCCGAATTCGAGAAATGGATAGTGAATGCAGAACTGCGCGGTGCGGTGGCGCAGATTTCTCTCAATATGTTCGCGGAAGGTCCATCGGATGGCGCCATTTCCGAGCCCGTGGAGGTACTGCGAATATGCCCGATCCGCGGGGTCGCGCAACATCACCAGGATTTTGGCGCCCGGAATCCTCTCGGCGATCCGTGCGGCCGCGGTGGGCGACCAGAGATAACAAACGCTCGCTTCACCCACCGCTAATTCCTGTTTGACGTTCGCGAAGAGGCGCAAGTAATCCTCGTCGCGCCGGACAATCCCGCCGAAGCGCTTTTGGTCCATCGAACCCGCAAGGTACGTGTGCAGGCTCTGCCGATCGCGGATGAGCGCACGGCGGCGCGTCGCCTCGAAATTTTCCTCGCGGATCTCGAGGAAAAAAGTTCGGCTCCTTCACCGGACTCATGTAAATCTGAGGATGCTGGTCCAGATAGTGATAGAGCGACGTCGTACCGGCCTTAGGAGCACCGACAATAAAGAAATTCGGAAGCCTGCACATTTACGGGGGCAACAGAAATGCTACCACCGGATTTAGTGGGATGCCATGGGCTAACCCGTTCGCAGAGGTTCGGCTGAGCGAATTGACCCAGGTATCGGTGACAACCCGCGGTATGAGGATCGCCACTTCGATTTTCCCTCTCATTGTTAACAACATCCGCATTGGCGGGTTGCGTGCATCACCCGTGCGAAAGGAGACGGTATGTCTAAGCAAATATATTGCATTCGGCGCTTTGTTTTTGCAATCATCAGTCTCAACGGGCCAGGACGCGCCGGTGTGAAAAAGACGGTGATCACCCCAAGCTCTCCCGTCTCGGGAAAAGACAACTTCATGACCTACTGCGCCACTTGCCATGGCAAAGACGCCAAAGGCAATGGTCCGGCAGCGGACGCGCTAAAAAGAGCGCCCGCCAATTTAACGGAGTTGAGCGTTCGAAACGCCGGCAAATTTCCCGAGCTGCGAGTGATCCGCTATATCAAGGGCGACGATATGATCGCGGCGCACGGCTCCAGAGACATGCCGGTTTGGGGAAAGCTGTTCCGCTCATTGGGCGAAGATTCGGCTACCGTCTCGCTGCGAGTCTCAAACCTGATCGATTATCTGAAATCGATTCAGTCGAATTAGACTGCGCGGGTTCAGCCGGCGTACTGCATCATCAGCATGAATCCGAAGTCCATGTGATACTGCTGATGGCAGTGCACCAGTGTCGCCCCCGGATGGGACGCGACCAGATCCACCTCCACCGTTCGCCACGCCGGGACCACGACGGTATCCTTGAACACGCCTGACGTGGCCTTGTCAGCAAAACGCGTAATTTCGAAATTGTGCCGATGCACATGCATGGGATGCGCTTCCGAACTCTGATTATCGAAAATCATCCGATAACGGCGATTCGCGCTGACTATCAGCGGAGGCGTGTTCGGAAACATCTTGCCGTTGATGGTCCATTTGTGCCCCGAGCCGGGGCGAATCGTCATCGGGAACTTGCCATCCGGATCGGGATGTTTCTCGCTCCCGCCGAACCGCGTGTAATCCCACGCGAACTCTTCCGGGTACGCCCAACGAGCGGGACCTTTTTGATCAGCGTACTCGACGACGATTCCCATGCCGGCGTTACGCTGCGCATCGCGAGTTTCACCGAGAATCCAGACGCCGGGACGGTCCATCGTGACCATCGCATCCATGCGCTCGGCTGGACCGAGTTCCAGCATGCGGAACCGCCTGCGGCGAAGCGACCGCGTTTCCATCCAGTGATTTCCATCCAATGCTACGACGCTGAACTTATGCCCGGGCAACGAGAGCCGGTGAGTCAGCGTCGCGCTCGCGTTCAAGATGCGGAACAGAACCCGTTGCCCCTGGCGGACGCGAACCGGTTCCCCGGCGCCGAGCATTTTTCCGTTGATCGAAAAAGTTTTGAAGGCGACATCCATGTCCTGATCGAAATACGCGTCCCATTCGTGCAGCAGGATGGGAACTTCCAGGTCATAAGGCGCTGGATCGCTCACAGGATCGACGATCACCATTCCGAACTGACCGGAGTAAGTGGTCTTATGCAAGTTCCGGCCCGCGTGACCGTGGCTGTGATACCAGCGGGTTCCGGAAGGGCTCGCTGTGAATTCATAGCGCCGCTGCTCGCCCGGCATCACCGGAGGCGTGCCCTCTTCGTGCGCGCCATCCACTTCCGGCGAGATATGAAATCCGTGCCAGTGGACCATTTCGTGTTCCTTAGTTTCGTTGAACACGTCAACCACGACGGATTTGCCTTCCTTCATCCGAAGAACGGGCCGGGTGCCTGGCCGTTGTATCCAGTTGTTTTGATGAATCGCCCTGGAGAAACTTCGAGATTCAAGTCCGCGATGCGGAGCGTGATATCGGCGGGCGTGTCCGCGCGCAACGCCGCCGCGGAAACGCATCCGCCGGCGATCGACAACAGTTCGCGGCGCGTCATCAGATCCTTCAGCTTAACGTGACCGGAGCGGTATGTTCCTCTTCGGCGATCTCCTTGGCCCGAATCGGCACGGGAGTGAAACGCGCCTGGAAGAAACGCAGATACTGCGGCTCGTAAGCGATCTTCAAGCCTCCAATGCGATCGCGCTCCTCGTATACGCTCAGAATCGACTCCGCGGTGACGTCCATGTGCGCCTGCGTATAGACGCGCCGCGGGATCGCCAGCCGTACCAGTTCGAGACGCGGCTTACGCTCCTGGCCCGTTTCGGGATCGCGTCCAGCCGAAACGATTCCGCGCTCCATGGCCCGCACGCCTGAATCGACGTAAATCGCGGCGGCGAGGCTTTGCGCGGGGCACAGCTCCTGCGGGACATGCGGAAGGAATGCGCGCGCGTCGAGGAACACGCCATGGCCGCCGATCGGCAGCACGATGGGAATCCCCCAACCATGCAGCTTCTCGCCAAGGTACTCCACCTGGCCGACGCGAGCGCGCATGTGCTCATCCTGGACGGATTCTTCGAATCCCGATCGCGACTGCTTCCATGTCCCGCCCGGACATTCCACCGTAGGTGTGCAGCCCTTCGTAGATCACCACCATGTTGCAGGCTTTTTCGGCGATCTTTTCATCGTTGAGCGCCAGGAAGCCGCCGATGTTCGCGAGCGGATCCTTCTTTGCGCTCATGGTGCAGCCGTCGGTCAGCGAGCAGATTTCGTGAACGATCCTGGCAATAGGCCAGGCACATTCGCGCTGCTGGTTGAAGTACGCATTTTCGGCGACGCGCGTCGCATCCAGAATCAACAGCACACCGTAGCGCCGCGTCAGATCCCGGACCGCGCGAAGATTTTCGAGCGACACCGGCTGGCCGCCGGCCATGTTCACGGTAGTGGCCAGGCTCACGTAAGGCACGCGGCCTGGATTGGCGCGCAACACGTCCTCCAGCTTTTGAAGGTCGACATTCCCCTTGAACGGATGCTGGTTGGCGGGTTCGTGCGCCTCAGGAATGATCACGTCGACAAACCGTCCGCCGGCCAGTTCCTGGTGGACCCGCGTGGTGGTGAAGTACATGTTTCCCGGAATGACGTCGCCGGGCCGGATCAGAATCTTTGAGATCAGATGTTCTGCGCCGCGCCCCTGATGAGTCGGGATCACATATTTGTATCCGTAGATCCGCTGGATACTCTCCTCCAGGCGGTAAAAGCTCCGGCTGCCGGCATAGGCTTCATCGCCGACCATCATTCCAGCCCATTGCCGGTCGCTCATCGCATTGGTCCCGGAGTCCGTCAACAAGTCGATGTAGACGTCGTCGGAGCGCAGCAGGAAGGTGTTGTATCCGGCAACCGCGATGGCCCGCTCGCGATATTCGCGGGTGGTCATGCGGACCGGTTCGACCACTTTGATTTTGTACGGTTCTGCCCAGCTTCTGCGGGTTAACGAAGACATAGCTCTCTCCTGAATATCGGGTCAAAGCACCCAATTCGGCGCGAGACACCATGTCGATTGGCGCATCAACCGGTTCCCCGCGCGGTTTGCCCAAAGGCTATGGCAAACTGAGGGCCATTACAGGCGCTTGCTGCGCATTTCGTGGGCGAGATAATCCGTGGCCCGCCAGGAGAGCGCCAGGATGGTCAGGGTCGGATTCTTCTCCGTTGCAGTGGTAAACGCCGATCCGTCCACCACGAACAGATTCGGGACTTCGTGCATTTGGCAGAATCCGTTCAGCGCGCTGAGCTTCGGATCGGCGCCCATGCGACAGGTGGCATGTTCATGGATCGCGCCGCCGTTGGCATCGAGTTTCCCGCGCGTGTAAGGCAGAACTTCCGCCTTCGCTGCGTGCAGGATTTCCTCGACAGTATCGTACATGTGGTCGGCCATCTTGTGTTCGTTCTCGCCGGTCTTGTACTCTATGCGCGCAATGGGGACGCCGTAGCGATCGAGCGGCGTGTTCTCGACGGTGACGCGATTTTCACGCTGCGGCAGCGTCTCGCCGAAAGGATGTAAAGCGACCAAAGCAGGGTAGCGGCTCTTCACTGCCTGCTTGAAATCGATGCCGAAGCCGGGAAGAACTTTGGCATATCCCGCGTCGCCCTGCGCGCCGCAACCCCAGAACTGCATCCCGAATCCGCGCAGGTAATCGCGTGTGCGCCCGGGGCGATGATTGAAGCGCGGCATATAAATGTGCTCGCCGCCGATGCCGTCGTCGTTGTGGGTCGGGCCGCCCATCAGCTCAGGCATGAACGCGAACACGCTGAACCGGATTTGTTCCGATAAATAACGGCCGATCACGTCGTTGGAGTTGCCGATCCCGTTCGGATAACGCTGCGATTTCGAATTGAGAAGAATTCGCGTCGAATCGATGCAGGAGGCGCCCATCACGACGATGCGCGCGCTCACTTGATGCTCTTCTTTAGTCACGCGGTCGAAGTACTGAACGCCGCTGGCGCGCCCGCGATCGTCGACCAGCACTCGCGCGACCACCGCGTTATCGATGATTTCAAGCTTGCCGGTCTTGAGCGCGGGCTCAATCAAATAATCGCCTGAATTAAAAAAAGCTCCCACGTCGCAGCCGCGTCCGCATTCCCCGCAATAGTGGCAGGCCGGATGGCCGTTGTGCGGCCGCGTCAACACGGCACGCCGGCCGGCGACGATAGGGATCCCGACTGAACGCCCAGCTTTTTGCAGCAAGCGTTCCCCGCAGCGGGGCGGCGGCGCTGGCAAATGATATTTGCTGCCGGGAAGACAATCCTGATCGTCATGGCCCCCGCAGACACCGATGAACCGGTCCACGCGATCGTAATACGGCTTGATGTCGCCATAGCGGATCGGCCACGGGATTTCCCAGCCGTCGCGCTCCGCGCCAGTGAAATCGAGATCGGAGTAGCGGAGCGAGACGCGTCCCCACACGTTGGTCTTGCCGCCACGGCCCCACACTCGGGTTAAATCGAACCGCTGGCCTTCAGGCGTTTCGTAGGGCTGCTCGGCGGGATCTAAATAAATGCGCGGTGGACGAGCGCCGCGATCGAGGCGCTGATTCCACTCCCAGGGTTTGACGTGGGTCCAGAATTGCGCGCGATTGAACGGCGTTCCGGCGTCGAGCATCAGAACGTTGACGCCGTGACGCGTCAGATTCCACGCGGCCATGCCGCCCGAGGCTCCACTGCCGACGACGATTACATCATGCGCGTCCTTCGATTTCTTGACGCTCATCAGGACTGGTGCTCCGGATGAGTGCAGCCCTTAAATTCGGCGAGGTACGTATTTCCGCTCCAGCCGAGTTCCTGAACCAGCCCTTCTTTCGATGTGTAGTAGCCGTCGACGGTCAAGTCTTTCAGATGTTTGAAGAACGGAGAATCGCTGATGCTGTTTAATTTTTCGGTCTGTTGCTCTTCGGGCAGCGTATCGAACATCGCGTCGTTCAGCTGCTGCAAACCAGCCAGGAATTGATCCTTTCGCCAATCGCCCCTTGAAAACGCGCGGTCGATAAACTCGTGGACCCGGGCATCGGATGCGCCGGGGGTATTGGTGCGCGGAATAATCAGATCCACCAGTCTGGCGACGGTTTTCATCTGGTCTGCATCGAACACCTGGGGAACGTACGCCCCTTTTACATTGACCAGAGTTTCGCTCTGCTGAATTTGCGCCGCGGCCGGCAGGGACACCGCAGCCACGGCAATAGATTTTATGGCCGACCGGCGGGTTTTCATGACATTGACCATGATACGCGCTTGCACGAATCGCCGATCTGTTGTCTGATCGAGATCGTGGGCTCGCGAATGATGGGATGGTGGTACGTCTGTATCGGCCTGGGATTCGGGATCCTCGGGCTGCGAAATTTTCTGCTGGGCGCGGGACCCTGGCCGGTTGTACTTCGTTGCGTGATCGCCGTGGGATTCGTCGTCCTCGGCGTCACCACGCTGCGGGCGGCCAATTCGCGCTAAAGACATGTATACTACGCACAATCCGATGAAAACCACAATTCTTGCCGGTTCTTTCTTCCTGGCGGGTTCGCTGCTGTTAACCGGCCAGCCGCCTGGAGAAACGGGATTGTTCACGCGGGAACAAGCGGAGCAAGGCCGCGCGCTATACAATTCCAACGCGTGCGGGACTTGTCACGGCCAGGATCTGGCCGGTGAATCAGCGCCGGCGTTATCCGGCCAGGCCTTCGCGAGGCGATGGGCGGGACGGCCGGTGGCGGATGTGCTCACCATCCAGAGCACCAGCATGCCGCCGGGAAAATCGGGATCGATGACGACGCAGCAACATGCCGCGATCTTCGCGTACATCCTGATGCGCAATGGATACGCGCCGGGCGGATCTCCGCTGGTGGCGGACTCCCCGGGCTTGAAGACGACCATGATGCGCGCCGATGCATCCGCGGTCAGCGGGCGTCCAGCGCCGGATTTCGTCCCCGGCAACGCCAAGGCGATCGCACCCGGAGCCGGACCGTCGCAAACCGAGCTGAACGACGCGGCCAAATCGAAGCGTGACTGGCTGTATCACACGCACGACTACGCAGGTGCGCGATACGTCGCGGCGGACCAGATCAACACGAAGAATGTCTCAAAGCTGCAAGTTGCCTGCGCGTTCCAGATCGGCGACAACGAAAATTTCCAGACCGGACCCATCGTTTACCAGGGAACCATGTACGTCACCACGCCGCACTCGACCATCGCGGTCGACGCGACCAATTGCAAGCCGAAATGGCGTTATACCTGGCATCCGCTGGGACAGGATGTCTGGATCACGAACCGCGGAGTCGCGATCAAAGAAGGCAAACTGGTGCGCGGCACGTCCGATGGTTATCTGATCGAGCTGAATGCCGAGACCGGCGAATTGATGTGGGCGCGGCGCGCCGCCAGTACGGATCTGGGCGAAACGTTTACCATGGCGCCGCTGATTTTCGAGGATCTGATCCTGATCGGTCCCGCTGGTAGCGAAAACGGCATCTCCGGCTGGGTGGGCGCGTTTCGTCTTTCCGACGGCACTCCGGTCTGGCGATTCGAAACCGTTCCCGGCGCGAAGGAAAAAGGAAACAAGAGCTGGGGCAACCCGAATAATATTCCTTCTGGGAGGCGGATCCGTCTGGACGCCGTTCTCATTAGATCCCGCCGGCCGGCGAATTATACGTCGCGGTGACCAATCCCGCGCCGGATCTTCCCGGCGATCAGCGGCCCGGCGACAATCTCTATACAAATTCGATGGTGGTGCTCGACGTCCACACCGGGAAGCTGCTGTGGCACAAACAAATGGTCGCCAACGATTCGCATGATTACGACCTGACGCAGGCGAGTCCGCTGTTCACGGCATCGATTGGAGGCCATACCAGCAGTTTGGTGGCGACCGTCGGAAAGGACGGCGTGATGCGCACGGTGGACCGCAATTCGCGCGAGGTGATCCACAAAGCCGCGGTCACCACCGTCGAAAACAGCGAGACGCCGGTAACCACCAAAGGCGTTCACGCCTGCCCGGGGGTGCTGGGCGGCGTGGAATGGAACGGGCCCGCATATAATCCCACCACGAATATGTTGTACGTCGGAGCCGTGGATTGGTGCGCGACTTTCAAGTCCGCCGAAGTGGTCAAGCGCGTTGCCGGCGCGGACTTACATGGGCGGCACAGTGCAATCCGACAAGACTTCGCAGGGATGGATCACGGCTGTCGATGCGTCGACCGGCGCGGTGCGATGGAAATTCCGGTCCCCGCGGCCGGTGGTGGGCGCCGTCACGACCACCGCAGGCGGCTTGGTTTTCGGCGGCGAACTCACGGGAAGCTTCGTCGCGCTCGACGCCAGTTCCGGCGATGTACTGTACCGGTTCAACACCGGCGGACCGATTGGCGCGGGAATTGTCACGTACGAGATCGGCGGCAAGCAATATGTGGCAGTGATGTCGGGACGTCCATCGCGATTCTGGACCGATCAGAATCCCGGCGCGCCGACCATGTTTCTGTTCGAACTGCCCTAGGTCCGACGGAACTTTTCGAGGCTATCCGCGTCCGTTATTCATGCTCTCGGATTTCCGGTTCGCGCTACGTCAGTTTCTCAAGAGCCCCGGCTTCAGTATCGTAGCCGTGCTGACGCTGGCTCTGGCGATTGGAGCCAATGTCGCGATTTTTTCGACCATCGATGCGGTCCTGCTCCATCCGCTTCCATACCCCGACCCGGACCGCCTGGTCATCGTCGGCGAAAACCTGTTGCACTTCAATCTGACGAAAATCCCCGCATCGCCGCCCGAAGTGATCGATTACCGCAACATGGCGACTACGTTTGCCCAGTTCGGCGCCGTAGACAGCAACGGCGCATTCACGCTTACCGGTGACGGCAACCCGGAAGGCCTCTCCGGCATGCACATCACGGCGAGCATTTTCTCGATGCTCGGCGTCACTCCGATCGCCGGCGGCCTGTTTACCGCCGAGCAGGAACAATACGGCAAGCAATATGTCGCCGTGATCTCGGAGGGATTGTGGAAACGCCGCTACGGTTCCGATCCGTCCCTGATTGGACGGAACATTCAGCTCAACCAGGAAAATTACCGCGTGGTGGGCGTGATCCGGCCGATTCTCGAATACCGCTTCCTGGCCGACGTCTGGACGCCCATGGCGTTTTCGCCGAAGGACCTCGATCAGAAAAGCCGCGGGACCCAGTTTATCGACGTAATCGGCCGGTTGAAGCCGGGCGTCACCTTGGCGCAATCACAAGCGGAATTTCGCAATATCGCGGCGCGGCTCCAGAGCCAATATCCGGGCTTTTATCAGAGCAACTATGGATATTCGCTGGACGTCGACCCGCTCGCCGCGAAGGTCGGCGGAGACTTGAAACGGCCTCTATTGGTGCTTCTCGCCGCGGTGGGCGTGGTGATGCTGATCGCCTGCGCGAATGTCTCGAATCTCCTTCTAGCCCGCGCCATCATGCGCCGCAAGGAGATCACCGTGCGTGCGGCTCTCGGCGCAGCGCGATCGCGAGTCGTGCGGCAACTGCTGACCGAAAGCCTTCTGCTAGCCGCGATCGCGGGCATAGCGGGACTGCTTCTCGGGCTCGGAGGCCTTCATTTGTACGAGCAATTTGGCCCGCGCGGTCTGATCCGAGGCCCGCAGCCGCAGGTCAACGGATGGGTACTCGCGTTTTCCATGCTCCTCTCGATTGGCGCCAGCGTCGTGTTCGGCCTCGCGCCCGCGCTTGAAACCTCGCGGATCGATCTGAACGACACTCTCAAGGAAGGCTCGCGCGGAGCGACCGGTGGACGCCGCCTGCTGCGCGAAGCGATGGTGGCGCTGGAAGTCGCGGCCTCGCTGATCCTCCTGATCGGCGCGGGATTATTGGTCCGCAGCTTCATTCGTTTGGAGCGCGCCGATCCCGGCTTCCGCGCCGAAAACGTACTGACGGCGTCCATCGTGCTTCCCCCGGCGCAATATAAGCAGCCGGCGCAGACCAACGCGTTTCGAAACTCGTTGATGCAGGGCCTCCGCTCCTTGCCCGGAGTCGTGAAGGCTGACGCGGTGAACTTCATGCCTTTTTCCGGATCCTATTCCGCAAGTTCCTTCACCATCACCGGGCATCCCTTCAATCCCGGCGATCCCAGCCCGGTGGTGATTCAAAGCCGCATCGGCCCCGACTATTTCGAGGCCATGGGGATCCCGCTCAAGCGCGGCCGTATGTTCACCGCCGCCGACGATCAAGGGACGCCGCTAGTCGCGATCATCGATGAAACTGTCGCAAAGAAGTTCTTCACCAATCTCGATCCCATAGGGACGAAGGTTTCCTGCGCGATGGGCACCGCCGACTGCACTGTGGTCGGGATTGTGGGGGCGGTCAAGTATCGCGATCTTTCCGCTCCTCCCGAGCCAATCATTTATTACCCCGCCGCCCAGACCCCGGCGCTGTTGCTCAACGTGGCGATCAGGACCGCGGGCGATCCGCTGGGGCTGGTCGCGCCGTTGCGCCACGAAGTGGCGGCGCTCGATTCGAATCTGCCCGTCTCGCGCGCCGGAACGCTGGAGAACCGGCTGGCCGATTCCCTCGCGCGGGAGCGATTCTCGATTCAACTGATGGCCGTTTTCGCGGCGATCGCGGCGGTGCTGGCGGCAATCGGGATCTATGGGGTGCTGGCCTACCTGGTCGACCAGCGGCGGCGCGAGCTGGGAATCCGCATGGCGCTGGGCGCGCGCCCCGCCGACGTGCTCGCGCTGGTGTTGCGCCAGGGCTCCGTGCCGGTCGCCGCGGGATTGATTGCGGGAATCTCGGGCGCACTCGGCCTCACATGGTTTCTGAAGAGCCTGTTGTACGAAGTCAGCAGCACGGATCCGGTGGTCTTTACCGGAGTTTCACTCGGCTTGGTGCTGGTGGCTCTGTTCGCGATGCTGGTCCCGGCTCGAAGAGCCACACAGGTGGACCCGCTCGAAGCATTGCGGCACGAATGATGTGAGTCATTGTTCCACGCCCGTCATCCCGAGCGCGGCGAGGGATCTGCTTTTACCCTTGATAACATCCGAACGAAAAACAGATTCCTCGCTCCGCTCGGAATGACTTTGGGGTCGGACCGCCAGTATGGCCCCGGCATGTAATGTCGCGATTTTCTGACTCAGAATACTAGCGGCACTTTGGCGCTACCGCTATACTGGAATTCTCCCCCGGTATTGGATTACCTGCCATGCCCGCGCCGTTTGTTCATCTGCATTGCCACACCGATTACTCGCTGCTCGACGGGGCCTGCGAGATCTCGCAGCTCATGGACCTGGCGGTGGAGCAGAAGATGCCCGCCGTCGCCATGACCGATCACGGCAATCTGTTCGGCGCGGTCGAGTTCTACAACGAAGCCAAAGAAAAAGGCGTCCATCCGGTGATCGGCTGCGAAGTGTACGTCGCGCAGCAGGGTCACAAGGTCAAGAGCGAATCGAATCGCTACAACCATCTGGTGCTGCTGTGCGAAAACCAGGAAGGCTACCGCAACCTGATCCAGCTGGTTTCCACCGGCTATCTGGACGGTTTCTATTACAAGCCGCGCATCGATAAGGACCTGCTGTCGCGCCATTCCAAGGGCCTGATCGCGCTGTCGGCGTGCCTGCGCGGCGATATCAACGAAACCCTGCTGGCCGACCGCTACGACGACGCCACGCAAGCTGGCCTACGAATACACCGACCTGTTCGGCCCGAAGAATTTCTTCCTGGAACTTGCAGGATCACGGCCTGGAACCCGACGAGCGCGTCCTGCCGCTGGTGCACCGCCTGGCGGCCGACACCGGAATTCCGCTGGTGGCCACCAACGATTCGCACTATCTGCGCCAGGACGATGCCCGCGCGCATGAAATCATGCTGTGCATCCAGACCGGCAAGACCATGTCGGATCCGAATCGCATGCGCTTCGAGAAGCACGCGTTCTATCTCAAAACGCGCGAAGAGATGATGGCGCTGTTCGGCGAAGTGGAGCACGCGCTCGACCGCACCTGGGACATCGCGCAGCGCTGCCAGTTGAAGCTCGATCCGGTGAAGGAGCCGTTTCCGAAATTCGCCGTTCCGCCCGAGCACACCGATCGACAGCTACTTCGAATACGTCGCGCGCCAGGGATTCGAGAAGCGCCGCGGACGCCTGGAAGCTCTGGCCGCGCAGGGCCGGCTGAAGCACGCATCTCGCCGAGTACGTCGGAGCGGCTGGATCGCGAAATCAAGACCATCCAGCAGATGAAGTTCTCGGGCTATTTCCTGATCGTCTGGGATTTCATCCGGTTCGCCAAGCAGCGCGGCATTCCCGTCGGGCCCGGCCGCGGATCGGCCGCCGGATCGCTGGTCAGCTACGCGATGGAGATCACCGATATCGATCCGCTCGCATTACGGGCTGCTGTTCGAGCGCTTCCTGAATCCCGAACGCATCACCATGCCCGATATCGATATCGATTTCTGCACGCGCGGCCGCGGCGAAGTGATTCAGTACGTCACCGAAAAATACGGGCGCGAACAGGTGGCCCAGATCATCACGTTCGGCACGCTGGGCGCGCGCGCGGCGATCAAGGACGTGGGCCGCGTGCTCGATATCAGCTACGCCGACGTCGACCGCATCACCAAGCTGATCCCCACGCATGCCGCTGAACATCAAGCTCAAGCAGACGCTCGCAAAGTGGAGCCGCAGCTCGACGAGCTGGCTCGCAAGGAACCTCGCGTCAAAGAGGTGCTCGAAGTCGCCGAGCGCCTGGAGGGCATGGCGCGCAACGCCAGCGTGCACGCCGCCGGCGTGGTGATCTCGCCGGTGCCGCTGAGGGAACTGGTTCCGCTGTATAAGACCAACAAAGACGAAATTGTCACGCAGTACGACATGGTCGGCCTCGAAAAGCTCGGGCTGCTCAAGATGGATTTCCTGGGCCTGACCACGCTCACCATCATCGAGGATGCGCTCAAGCTGATCGAGCGCCATCGCGGCGTGACAGCTCAAGATCGAAGATCTGCCGCTCGACGACAAGAAAACCTACGAAGCGGTCTTCTGCAAGGGCTACACCAGCGGCGTGTTCCAGTTTGAATCGCCGGGCATGCGCGACATTCTGCGCCGCTATCAGCCCGACCGGATCGAGGATCTGATCGCGCTGAACGCGCTGTACCGGCCCGGCCCCATGGGCATGATCGACGATTTCATCGATCGCAAACACGGCCGCAACGAAGTGGTCTACGATCTGCCGGAGATGAAGGAAATCCTGGAGGAGACCTACGGCGTGATGGTCTACCAGGAGCAGGTGATGCAGATCGCCAATCGCCTGGCCGGATACTCGCTCGGCGAGGCCGATCTGCTGCGCCGCGCCATGGGCAAGAAGAAGCCCGAGGAAATGGCCAAGCAGCGCGCGCGTTTCATCGAAGGCGCGAAGGCCAACGACCATCCGCCGCGCAAGGTCGAAAAGATCTTCGATCTGATGGAAAAATTCGCCGGATACGGCTTCAACAAGTCGCACTCGGCGGCGTACGCGTATCTGGCGTTCGTCACGGCGTATCTGAAAACGCACTATCCGCTGGAGTTCATGTCCGCGCTGCTCACCTCGGAAACCGGCAACACCGCGAAGGTGGTCAAGTACATCAACGAATGCCGCGAAATGGGCATTCGCGGTTCTGCCGCCCGACGTGAACTCCTCCGATTTCAACTTCACGCCGGTGGATAACGGGACCGGAAAACGGCATCCGCTTCGGCCTGGGCGCGATCAAGAACGTGGGATCGTCGGCCGTGGAATCGATCGTCAAAGCGCGCCGAAGGCGGACGTTTCGGATCGCTCTACGAGTTTCTGCGAGCGCGTCGATCTGGGCGCGGTCAACCGGCGCATGATCGAAAGCTTCATCAAAGCCGGCGCGATGGATTCGCTCGAAGGAACCCGCGCGCAGCTGTTCGCGGTGATCGACAGCGCCATGGAAACCGGCGCGCGCGCGTCGCAAGGATCGCGAGAGCGGCCAATCCGGCCTGTTCGCCACGCTGATGGAGGAGCAGCCCGCCGCCGACCATCCTTTGCCCAAAGTGAATGACTGGACCGGCCAGGAAAAACTCACCGGCGAAAAGGAGATGCTCGGGTTCTACATCACCGGCCATCCGCTCGATCAGTACATGGACAAAGTGAAGGAGCTCGCCACGCACACCACGCGGCGAGCTGGAAGGGCTCGCCAAGAATACCGAAGTCGCGCTGTGCGGAATCCTCACCGGCGTCCAGCGCCGGCGCAGCAAGGAAGGCAAGCTGTGGGCGTCCATGCAGATCGAAGATCTGGAAGGCGCGGCCGAAGGCATGGTGTTCTCGACCCAATATGAGCGCCTGCTCCCCGTCGCTGGCCGAAGACAAAGCCGTGCTGGTGCGCGGGCTGGTGCTGCCGGAAGAAAACGCCCCGCCGAAGATTTCGGTGCAGGACATCGTTCCGCTGGAAGTGGCGCGCGTGAACCTGCCGTCGCTGATCTCGATCCGGGTGCCCGTGAACGGCGCAGGCGATCCGCGACCGCGCCGCATCGCTACGCACACCTGTTCGATCGGCAAGCCGGGCGAGACCGAGGTCCGGCTGCGCCTCGAAAAGTCGAGGGACTTCTCGGTTATCCTGGACGTAACGGCGAAAGTCCGGCCGGACAAGGAATTCTGCGCCGAAGTGGCCCGCATCTGCGGGGCCGAAGCGATGGAAGTCCTGGCCGGCTGAGCGCGACCGCTTCGTAACTCATGGCCGATTCACAAACCCCTCTGCCTATCAATCCGAGTTGGGAGCGCGTGCAGCTCGCGCGCCATCCCAAACGCCCGCATGCGCTCGACTACATCCAGCGCCTGTTCACCGATTTTCACGAGCTGCATGGCGATCGCGCTTCTTCGCGACGATCACGCCATCGTCGCCGGCATGGCCTGGTTCGACGGGCGTCCGGTGATGGTGGTGGCGCAGCAGAAGGGCCGCGACACCAAGCAAAACGTGTTCCGCAACTTCGGGCATGCCGCAGCCGGAAGGCTATCGCAAGGCCATGCGGCTGATGGAACTGGCCGCGAAGTTCTCGCGGCCGATCGTCACGCTGCTCGATACGCCTGGCGCCTACCCCGGCAAGGACGCCGAAGAACGCGGCCAAGGCCGAAGCGATCGCCAACAACCTGCGCGAAATGTCGCGGCTGGGCGTGCCGGTGATCGTGGTCGTGATCGGCGAAGGCGGCAGCGGCGGCGCGCTCGCGTTGGGCGTCGGCAATCGCATTTACATGCTCGAAAACGCCGTGTATAGCGTGATCTCGCCCGAAAGCTGCGCGGCGATCATTTATCGCGATTCGGGCAAAGCCGCCGCAAGCCGCCGCGGCGCTGAAGACTGACCGCGCCGGATCTGCTCGAACTGGGCCTGATCGACGGGATCATTCCCGAGCCCGGCGAAGGCGCGCATACCGATCCCGACAACGCCGCCGAAGCGCTGCGGTCATGCGCTGCGCGAAGCTTTGCAGGAGCTATCCGGCATGACGCCGCAGCAGCTTATCGACGAGCGCTACGACAAGTTCCGAAGCATGGGCGCCTTCTTCACCGAGACGTCGCAGGTGGTGCAGACGATGAAAAAACCGGTCGTGATCGGCATTGTGTTCGTTGCCGCGGTTCTGGCAGTGATCATTTACTCGACCATGAACCTGGCCAAGATCCGCGTGGAAGCCTGCATGCAGTTCAACGGGCGCACGGAATGCCGCACCGCCGCGGGATCGACCAAAGAATTTGCGCTGCGCACCGCGATTTCCAACGCCTGCGCGGGAATCGCTTCCGGAGTGACCGACTCCATCGCCTGCGAACGCGGCGAGCCGGTCAAAATCACCTGGAAATAGAAAAAGCCTAAGCGGCTTTCTGAACTTTTCCGCTCTTAATGCAGGACGTGCAGACGCGGATGCGCTTGGATGCGCCTTTGACCATCGCGCGAACTTCTTGCAAGTTGATGTTCCAGCGCCGCTTGGTCATGTTATTGGCGTGGCTGATGCGATTCCCGAACTGCGGACCGCGGCCACAAACTTCACACACTTTCGCCATCTTCAAAAAGCTCCTGTTTCTTTTGAATAGTTTACCACACTAAGCGAAGAAGCCGTCGAAGATCGCGCGCGTCCGCGTGCGGATCTCCGCCAGACTCCTTCAACGGAACCGGAGTCCATCGCGAAATCAATGCGGCCAGGATTTCAAGCTGTGCTTCGGCCGACGGCAGCTTTCCTTCCGCATGACCCGAAAGTACCCGCAGGCCGTGGTCCAGAGCTCGATAAAACGTCGCGGCTTCACTCAGGAACTGCGCTTCGGCTCGATCCAGATGACCCATGCTTTCGAGTACCTCGATCCGCTGGGGCGTGTTCAATACTTTAAAGAAGATCCCCGCGCTCTTCAGGCGCAGATACATCAGCAGGAAATCGATATCGTAATAACCGCCTCGTCCCGCCTTCAGCGGATGCGACGCGCCTTGCTCTTTTTCCAGGCGCATCCGCATCTGACGCAGATCCATCTTGGACCGACCGCTTTGCCCGTAGCGCCGCCAGTCGACCTCTTGTAACAGATGGAGGAAAGATTCCGCGCGCGCCGCATCGCCGGCGACGGTTCGCGACTTCATGTACGTGATGCCTTCCCAAGCCTCCGCTGCGCGTCCGAAGTAATCTTTGAAAGCGCTTTCGGTCTGCACCAGCGCGCCGCCGCGTCCGTTGGGGCGCAAACGAGTGTCGACGGCGAACAGAACCCCGTTCCCGGTGTAGGCCGTGACCAGATCGACCAAGCGTTCCGCGACGCGCGTCCAGAAGCGCATCTCCGCGCTATCGGAATCGGCAAGCACGAAAATCAGGTCGGCGTCGGAAGCGAGGTCGAATTCGCGCATGCCCAAACGGCCCAGCGAAATGACAAACATCTGATTCGAGGGCTTATACGAAGGATCCTGCGGCGGCTGCGACAGTTGCGCTTCTTCAATCGCGATCTCGTAAGCACGCGCGATCACCGTGTCGGCCAGCTCGGAAGTTTCAGCCAGCGTGTCGAAGATCGGGTGCGAATGGCAGATGCTTTTCGATTGAATGCGCAGCATCTCGCGCCGGAACCAGCGGCGAAGCTCGACAATATCGCGAGGCGCGGCTTCAACTCCGGGCGGTTTACCGATCTCGTCCACCAGATCCGGCGTACGAATAAGCTCTTCCGCGAAATAAGGGCTGTGTTCGAACAGATCGAGCGTCGAAGCAGTGGCATCCGGATCGGTATCCAGCGCTTCCAGGCGATCCGCCGTCAGGCGTTCGAGAAAATGCTCAAAGGCTTGCGAGCCGCGGCGCAGGTCGGCTCGATTGAGCGCGGCGGAAAGCGCGGGCGCACGCTGATCCAACGCGCGGACCACGTTGCTGGAGGATTGAGGCGCCGCGTCGGCTGCAACCGAACGCGAATGGACCACGCGTTCGTAGATCTCGATCACCTGGCCGAAGTGCCTGCGCATCTCAGCCAGCAACGTGTCGGAGTTGCCGCCGCCGGGCATGCGGCGTGCGAGAACTTCGAGCTCGGCCGTATCAGAAGGAAGCGTGTGCGTCTGGCGATCGTCGGCCAACTGCAAACGATGTTCCACGTGCCGCAAGAACTGGTACGCCGATGCAAGTTGCCCGTATTCAGCGCCCGACAAAAATCCTTTATCCTGAAGCCGCGCCAGCGCCAGCAGCGTGCCGCCCTGGCGAACCCAGGGTTCAGCTCCGCCATGGAGCCGCTGCAAACACTGCACGACAAATTCGATATCTCGGATTCCGCCGCGCTCCAGCTTGACGTCGATATGATTACGCGGGCGCTTCTTGGCTGCCAGCTTTTCGTTGATGCGCTCGCGCGTGGCCGAAAGCGCTTCGATCGCGGAAAAGTCCAGTGTGGTTGAGTAAATCCGCGGTTCCACTGAATCGAGCAGCGCCCGCCCGGTCGCCCGATCGCCCGCCGCGACGCGAGCCTTAATCAACATCTGCAATTCCCAGTCCCGCGCGCGTTTCTCGTAATACTGGCGAGCGCCTTCGAGCGACAGACAAACCTCTCCCAGGCGGCCATCGGGACGCAGGCGCAGGTCCACGCGATAACACAGCCCCTCAGCCGTATAGGCGGACAAAAGCGCAGTCAGTTGATTCGCGGCCTGAATAAAGAACTCTTTATTGGTGACTTGCTGTGGACCCGCGGTTTCCCCGTTCGCAGAATACAGAAACATCAGGTCGATATCGGAGCTGTAATTAAGCTCGCCGCCGCCGAGTTTGCCTAGCGCGATCACCGAAAACGACGCGGAGGGAGCGCCGAAACGCGACACCAGATCCTCGCGGATTCGTTCGTACGCAGTTTCGACAATCGCGTCGGCAAGAGCAGAAAGCTCGGCGGTGATTTCCGAGAGAGCTCCAAATCCGAGAACGTCGCGCACCACGATTCGCAGAAGCTGCCGGCGGCGAAACATCGCCAGTTCGATGGGACTCGGGACGCCTGGCGCCAGAATCGCATCAAGTCGAGCGTGGAACTGTTCCGGCTCGCGCACCAGATCGAGATCCCGAACCTCGCCGATCCAATCGGAATGTTCGATAAGATCTTCGGACAGAAAGTGGCTATGAGTGAAGATCGCAACCAGATAGCGCAGGTTCTGCGGAGTGATCAGCTTGACGGGAAAGCGAGCGAAATAATGCAAAGCTTGATCGGGCGCAGGCGAGGCGGCCAGCAGAAGATCGAAATGATCCAGCAATTCGCGCGGCAGCGCCCGCGAAATCTCCGCGATTTCACGAGCCGCGCGCGGACGGTCGTCGAAGTCCAGTTGAAGCAGTCGCTGCATGTCAGGTGATCTGATCCAGGAGCTGAGCGGGCGCGCCGGGGCGAATCGAGCCGGTCCGCACCACGCGGCAATAGAATCCGCTGAGGCCCCATCGCGGAGAGCTGGCGTCGCCGACGTGTACCTGCTGGTCGTACACTGCTTTCTGAATCCCCGGCCCGTAAACGTTGAGCGCATCGCACGGTCCGCGAACTTTGGTCAGTTCGATGACGGCGTCGCCGACGCGGTAGCGCTGGCCGATTCGCATTTCTCGGCGATCGAGACCGAGCGTGGTCAGATTTTCGCCCAAAGCACCGTAAAACAGGGGAAAACCTTGCTCCATCAGTTCGTCGAGCCCTTCGGCGGTGATCAGCAGCAGCGCCTGCTCGGGCCCTCCGTGGATGTGCGGATGCGCCTGCACATCTCCCGCAAGGCCCAACGGTGTGACTTCAGCTTCCGGAACCGAGCGCTTCGGTACGCCGCCTTTCGAAATACTGACCTGTGCAATGGACGCGGACACTTTCGATACCATCGTAGCGGAGGCGCCGAATGAATAAATTTGGCGGGGTGAACCCCGTTTTTCGCGTGGCCAACGCAGCCGCCAGCCGCGATTATTACGTGAATGCTCTCGGGTTCAAGGTCGATTGGGAGCATCCGTATGTCGTGTCGGTGTCGCGCGACCGCTGCGGCATTTTCCTGAGCGAAGGCGACCAGGGGCATCCAGGCGCATGGGTGTGGATTGGCGTGGAGGATTGCGCCGCTCTGTGCGAAGAGCTGCGCGCGAAGGGGGCCAAGATCCGCCATCCGCCCACCAACTATCCGTGGGCGCTGGAGATGCAGGTTGAGGATTTAGACGGCAACGTGCTGCGCATCGGATCTGACTCCATCAAAGGAGAGCCGGAAGGCGAATGGCTCGACATGTACGGCCAGCGGTGGCAGAGGCAGCCCGACGGCAGCTCGCGCCGGGTTTAAATGTCGTAATACAGCGCGAATTCGTACGGATGCGGCCGCAGCCGAACCGCGTCCGATTCATTCTTGCGCTTGTACGCGATGAAGGTTTCGAGCAGCTCCTCGCTGAAAACGTCGCCTTTCAGCAGGAACGCATGATCGTCTTCCAGACACGACAGCGCTTCTTCGAGCGAAGCCGGCATGGAAGGAACGCTCTTCATTTCCTCCGGCGACAGATCGTAAATGTCTTTGTCCAGCGGTTCGCCGGGATCGATCTTGTTGATCACGCCATCCAGGCCGGCCATCATCATCGCGGCAAACGCCATGTACGGATTCGACGCGGGATCGGGCGGCCGGAATTCGACGCGCTTGGCCTTGGGGCTGGCCGAATACATCGGGATGCGGCAGGCCGCGGAGCGATTGCGCCGCGAATACGCCAGGTTCACCGGAGCTTCGTAGCCCGGAACCAGGCGCTTATAGCTGTTGGTGGTCGGCGCGATGATCGCGGCCAGCGCGCGCGCGTGCTTCAGCAATCCGCCGATGTACCACAGCGCCATCTGGCTGAGCCCCGCGTACATGTCGCCCGCGAACAGCGGATTCCCGCCCTTCCACAGGCTTTGATGCGTATGCATCCCGCTGCCGTTATCGCCGAACAGCGGCTTGGGCATGAACGTGACGGTCTTCCCGTACTGATGCGCTACGTTGCGGATCACGTACTTGTACAGCATCATGTTGTCGGCCGACTTTACCAGCGTGTCGAAGCGTTGATCGATTTCGCATTGCCCGCCGGTGGCGACTTCGTGATGATGGCATTCGATATGGAGACCGACCTTGATCATGGTCTCCACCATCTCCGCGCGCAGATCCTGATAATGATCGGTGGGCGGGACCGGGAAATAGCCTTCCTTGTAGCGCGGACGGTAGCCGAGGTTGTTGCCTTCGCGGCCGGAATTCCAGCGTCCTTCTTCGGCATCGATGAAGTAGAAGCCGGAGTGCGCGTTCTGATCGAAGCGGACGTTGTCGAAAATGAAGAATTCGGCTTCGGCGCCAAAAAAAGCGGTGTCGGCGAGCCCGGAGTTTTTCAGATACATCTCCGCTTTTTGCGCGATCCAGCGCGGATCGCGATCGTAATGCTGGCGCGTGATCGGATCGATCACGTCGCAAGTCATGGTCAGCGTCCTGGTTTCATAAAACGGATCGATACACGCGGTGGCGGGATCGGGAATCAGCAGCATGTCGCTTTCATTGATCGCCGCCCAGCCGCGGATGCTGGAGCCGTCCATTCCGAAGCCCTGCTCGAAGGAGCCCTCGTCGAGCTCGCTCATCGGATAAGAGACGTGATGTTGCAGGCCGGGCAGATCCGTGAAACGCAGATCCACCTGCTTCGCTTCATGCTTCTTGGCATATTCGAGGACGTCTTTGGGAGTTTTCGCTACTTGGCTCATTCATACATAATAGCCGCCGCCGGAAGCCACGGCGAATCAAAAATTTGAATAGGAGCGATAAACTGAAACGTGGAGCAGATCGCACTCGATTGGGGCGCCGAAACCGATCTTTTCTCGGTGAGCGAGCTGACGCAGGCCATGCGCGGCCTGCTGGTGGAACATTTCTCCGATATTTGGGTTTCGGGCGAAATTTCGGGTACCAGAGTCCCCGCCAGCGGTCATTATTACTTCACGCTGAAGGACGAAGCCGCCCAGCTTCGCTGCGTGTGCTACAAAATGACCGCGCGATACCTGAAGTTCAAGCCACAGGACGGCATCGCGGTGATCGTGCGCGGCCGCATCGATGTATACGATGCGCGCGGCGAAGTGCAGTTGATCGTCGAGACCATTCAGCCGCAAGGTCACGGCGCGCTTCAGCTCGCCTTCGAACAACTGAAAAAGAAGCTGGCGGCCGAGGGGCTCTTTGACTCGTCCATTAAGCGTCCGATTCCGTCGATGCCGCGCCGCGTCGGCATCGTGACCTCGCCCACAGGCGCCGTGATTCGCGACATTCTGCAGATCCTGGAGCGCCGTTTCCCGGGCCTGCATATGCGGATTTACCCGGCGCTGGTGCAAGGCGAGGGATCGGTGGAACAGGTAGTCGCCGGGATCGAATATTTCAGCGAATCGGAGTGGGCGGACGTGGTGATCGTCGCCAGGGGTGGAGGATCGCTCGAGGATTTGTGGACGTTCAATGACGAGCGCGTTGCCCGTGCGATCGCGGCGAGCGCCGTTCCGGTGATCTCGGCGGTAGGCCACGAGACCGATTTTACAATCGCAGATTTTGCCGCCGACCTTCGCGCTCCTACACCGTCAGCCGCGGCCGAGCTGGTGATTTGCACGCGGCAGAGCGTCGACGATCGCATCGATGCGGCCGGGATCAAGCTCCGCCAGGCGATGCGGTTGAACATCGCGCTGCTGGCGCGCCGGCTGCACCGCGTGGCGGTCGACCAGGCGAGGCTTCATCGCGCGATCGGCAAGCAGATGCAGCGCGTCGATGAGCTTGACTATGCGTTGCGCGACCGTTGGCGCTCGTGGTCGGAGACGCGCCGCAGGAGCCTGGATGCAGTCTCGCTGCGGCTGAGACAACTGGACGTTCGTCTTCGATTCCAGCGCGCGCGGAGTCGTCTCGAAGCATGTGAAGCCGCCGCCGTTCAGGCGATGAAGCTTCGACTGAGCGCGGCGCGAGGGGAACTGGGTCCACTCGAAGCGCACCTGGAGCAGTTGAGCCCTCTGAAAATTCTCGAACGCGGCTATGCGATTGTGGAAGCGAACGGGAAAATCGTGAAATCCCCCGAGGATGCGCCCCCGGGGTCTGAGGCGAACGTTCGCTTGGCGCGAGGCGAACTTCACGTCAAGGTGCTGTCCGAGTTGTAGCTCGCATCGGCATTATGCTCAAAACCTCTGTCGTAATGCCGAATCGAAATGCGGTTTCTTTTCTGGAGCCGGCGATTCGAAGTGTTCTGGCGGCGGGCGAGGGCGTCGATCTCGAGTACATCGTTGTCGATGGAGCATCCGATGACGGCAGTACGCGAGTCATTGAACGCTATTCAGACCGTCTTTCCGCGTGGATCAGCGAACCCGACCAAGGGCAATACGATGCGGTAAATAAAGGATTCGCGCGCTCCACTGGCGATGTTCTGGCCTGGCTGAATAGCGACGACATCTATTTCCCCTGGACCCTGGCCACGGTCGCTTCGATTTTCTCCGAGCTGCCGGAAGTCGATTGGCTGACTACCGCGTCTCCCGGAGCGCTGGATGCCGACGGTCTTTTCGTCCGGTTCCGCTCAGTTCCGGGATATGCCGCCGAAGCTTTCTTTGAAGGCTGCTATATGCCCGTCGGCTCAGCCTATGGGGCGATCCAGCAGGAATCCACCTTCTTTCGCCGTTCGCTGTGGGAACGCGCCGGTGGAAAATTGGATTGTTCCTACAATCTGGCCGCCGATTTCGAATTATGGAGCCGGTTTTTTCGCCATGCCCCGCTGTATTGTGTCGATTCTCCACTGGCCGCGTTCCGCCAACGCCCGGGTCAGCGGAGCGCCGATTTAAAAGGCTACATGGCGGAGGTATCGCGCTGTCTGGAAGGCCGGCGTCGAAAACGGCTTGCTCCGGCGCCTGCTTGGCTATCAAGGTAAGAAGATTACGCGCGTCGATGGCAAATGGTCCGGCCGCGACTACCGGTTTCATTGATCGCTCGCGACGCCGGAAGCGGTTTCGAGCACAGGCGTGCGGGAAACAGCCGGCTCCGGCTGCTTGTTCGCGAACACGAATTGTCCCGCAATCGCGGCCGCGCCTAAAGCTGCGATGGCCATGATGAACGTCGCGGCATAGCCGAACGTATTCGCGATCAGCCCCGCCGAAAACGAGCTCATCCCGACAAACAAATCGTAAAACGCGCTCAGTACGCTGACCGCCGACCCTCGCTCGCCATCCGGTGTCTGGCGCAGCACCGTGGACGCGACTGAAGCCCACGGGAACGAGAACCCGAATCCCAATAGCGCGGCTCCAATCACCGCCCCCATCAACGCCGGTCCTGTGGCGAGTACGGCCAAACCGGCTGCCATGCTCGCCAGACCAAGGTAGAACGTAATCTGCGGCGCGATGCGGTCCGGCAAGCCTCCCAGGAAGAATCTCGACAGCAGAACGAATCCGGCGTAGGTCGAAAACGCCGCAGGACCCGCGCCGCCGTGGCGAGCCAGGTACAGAATCAGAAAACCCGTAATCACGGGATAGTGTACGTTGACGAATCCGACCGAAATCCCCGCGGGAATCAGAGACCGTCGAAACCAACGTCGTTTGTGCCCGTGAGCCGAAGGTTCGTAATCCTCAGGCACGCGCGAGAGAAACGCGGCCGCCGCGAGCGCCGCAACAACCTGGAACAGCGCGGCGTGATTGAAGGAACCAAGTATCTGGCCGATCAGCGGCCCCGCGGCGATCCCACCCCAGATGCCGCTGCTGACGTATCCCAAAGCTCGCGCGCTGCGATGCACCCCGGCGACTTCCACCGCCCACGCGGCCGCACCCGTGTACAGGCAAGCTTCCCCCACTCCCTGCAACGCGCGTCCAAGATACATGGCGCCGACGCCCAACGGCAATTGATACGCGATTCCGGCCAGCGTGCAACTGCCAAGCCCCGTGAGAAACGCATGTTTGCGGCCCTTATGATCGGCTAGGCGCCCTGCAAACGGCCGGCTGCACAGTGCGATTACCGAAAAGGTCCCAATAACAAACCCGACTGTGCGATCCGACCCACCCAAGTCGTGGCGCACGTGAGGCGCGAGCCCGGGCAGAACTGTGCCGAAGCCGAGAAATCCGAGAAAGGTTGCCGCGATGAGACACCAGAAGCGCCCACGCAGCGAAGCCACTGACCCCATTTCCTATGATTGCACGGAGCGGCCGGTTTCGCAGTGAATCTTACCGTTAGGTTCAGACGCCGCGCTCCCTAACGGTTATCGTCAGTCGCGGCGAAAAAAAGTAGCCATAGGCTACTCTTGGCGAAGTGCTCTCATTGGATCGACACGGCTGGCGCGCCGCGCGGGCAGAAAACTCGCGACCAAAGCCGCCGCGGTCAGGACGAAAATCGTGAGAGCGAACGTCATGGGTTCGGTCGGCTGCATCCCGTCAACCAGACGCTCCAATACCCGAGCCGCTGCAAGGGCCGCCGTGACGCCCACGGCCACGCCCGCGCAAATCATGATCAGGCTCTGACGCAGGATCATCTGCAGGACGTCGCCGGCGCTGGCCCCCAGCGCCATCCGGACGCCGATCTCCGAGACACGCTGGCTGGTCAGATAGGCCAGCACACCGTAGATGCCGATGCAAGCGAGCAGCAAAGCCAAGCCAGCGAAAATGCCGAACAACAGCAGCAAGAACCGCTGCTGCGCCAGGGCCGCGCTTGAGAGATGCTCCATCGTGTTGATTTCGTAAATCACCTGATCGCCCGTAGCCCCACGCACTTCGCGCCGAAGCGATTCGACTACGCTCAAAGGGTCGATGCCGGTCCGAACCGCAAGCGACGACAGTTGAGACCAGCGCCGCACCAGGTTGTCGGGGACCTGCGCGAACGGATAATAGAGCTGCGCGCGCACCTTGGCTTGATCGTCGCCCGCGGGTCCCCACTGCCGGACATGGCCAACCACGCCGATCACCGTAACCGGATCCGGCGCGATCCCGATCCAGACGTGCTTCCCGATCGGGTCTTGTCCGCTGAATGCCTGCTGCGCCATCACTTCGTCGATCACCGCTACGGATTCGCTGCCTACGCGGTCCTGATCGGTGATGAAACGTCCGCGCCGCAGCGCGATCCCCATCACCTTCAAATAGTCGGGCGTCACGCTATTCGCCAAGACATTTGGAGGGTCGTTCGCCGGCGGCGGTTCCGGCGTAGTCGAATACGGTATCTGGTTGCTTCCTTCGCGCATCGGAATCGTATCGACCACCGCGATCGCTTCGACACCCGGTACGCTTTGTGCACGCGTTAATATATTCTGCCAGGCTGCTCGCGTTCGACCGGGATTCGCCAGCGTGCTGGCGGCGAGCGCGGTTCGCGCGGTCAGAACATTGTGGACGTTCAGCCCCGGATCTAGAGACGAAAGCCGCAGCATCGTCCGGCCCAGCATCCCCGCGCAGACCAGCAGAACCATCGCCAGAGCGATCTCGGAAACGACAAAGACGCCGTGCAATCGTCGCGAGCTTCCAGCGAGGTTTCGCGATCCCGCGCGCAGCGCGTGTTCCAATTCGCGAGCCGAGACGCGCAGCGCCGGGGCGAGTCCGAACAAGAGTCCGCTCGCGAGCGAGACGCCGAGCGCGAACAGCAATACATGCCAATCAAGCCCGACTCTCTCGGCGCGCGGCAGGCCGCCGGGCCAGAACACGATAAACGGCCGAATCCCGACGGCGGCCAACAAAATTCCCAACGCCCCGCCGGCGATGCCCAGGACCGCGCTTTCGGTCAGACACTGGCGCGCCAGCCGTCCACGTCCCGCCCCCAACGCCACGCGCATACTCAGTTCCCGTCGGCGTGAAACCGCGCGTGCCAAAAGCAGGCTGGCGATATTCGCGCACGCGATCAGTAGCACAAGGCTCACCGCTCCCAAAAGCAGCCATAACGTCGACCTCACATTTCCGACATTGGGGCGAAGCGGTTCCGCGATGAAAGTGCGGCCTTTATTCGATTTTGGATATTGTGCCGCCAACTGCCGCCCGATCAGCGCCAACTCGGCCTGCGCTTGTCCCAAGGCCGCGCCGGGCCTTAAACGCGCCCATACCTGGAAACCGAAATGCGACTGGCGATTCTGCATGAAAGCCCCGGTGTTCTGGCCGATCGGCGTGAATACGTCGATTCCGGTCATCCCAAAATCCGGAGGCGTAACTCCGACCACGGTATACGACTTTTCATCGAACACCACCTGCATGCCGATCGCTTCCGGGCTGCCGCCGAAACGGTGCTGCCACATGCCATAGCTGATGATCGCCACCGGCCTCGCACCCGGCCGGTCTTCTTCTACCAGAAAATTGCGTCCGCGGATCAGATTGACGCCAAGCATTGGAAACAAGTCGGCCGAAATCTCGCGGCTGTTGACGTACGCGGCATCCCCGGGTGCGCTGACCGTGCCTCCACCGAACCGCCACACCGCCAGATCTAAAGAGGGCTTTCGCGCTTGCAATCGAGATAATTCGGATAGGCGAACGCCCACAGATTTCCGAAGATCGTGCTGGTATCCGTCTGTTCCTGCACTAATACCAGCCGGCCGGGATCCGAGAAAAGGCAGTGGCTTCAACAGCACCCCGTTGATCACCGTGAACATCACCGTGGTCGCGCCCGTCCCGAGCGCCAGCGTCAGCAGAGCAACCGCGGCAAATCCCGGCCGCTGCCGCAGCGTGCGTAGTGCGTAACGGAAATCCTGCGCGAGATCCTCTGCCCAGCGTGTCCCACGCGCGTCGCGGCATTTTTCCTTCACCTGCTCCGGACCGCCGAGCGAAATCCGAGCCAGCCGGCGCGCTTCCACGGGATCGTGCTCCGCGCGCGATCAGTTCGGCGGTGTGCTGCTCCAGGTGGAAGACTAATTCCTTATCGAGGCGCTCCTCCATCAGATTCCTTCGGAATAGCCGATGCCACCAGCTCATTTCGCGCCTCCCTCGGACATTTTCAGGATCAAGCCGACGGCTTGCGTCAACCGGTCCCAACTCGCGGCTTCGGTTTCGAGCTGCGCGCGGCCTTTCTTGGTCAGGCGATAGAACTTAGCCTCGCGTCCGGTCTCGGTTTCTTTCCAGTCCGCGGCCAGCAGATCCCGATTCTCCAGCCGGTGCAGCGCCGGGTACAGCGATCCTTGGGGAACCTGCACCACGTCGTTCGAAACCTGTTGCAGCCGCTGCGCGATCGCGTAGCCGTGCACCGGGCCCAGCGCGACCACTTTCAAGATCAGCAGATCCAGCGTGCCTTGTGGAAGATCCGATTTGGTTGCCATCGACAATACCTCGTCCTTCTACACATTAAATCACCAGACGTGTAGAAGCACAAGGTATGTGATTGGGATAACGTTGCCTCGGCCAAGAAGAACGCGTGGGTAAATCATCCCCTCTGGGCAAGAACGGAGCCAATGAGGTACAATTTGTGAACCATGCAACAGGAAGAGAAGCGGGTTTCGGCCGCCGAAGTTGTCACCGCCAAATGGGAAACTCTGCCCAGTTTGTACGTAAACTCGGCACAGTTTGTGATTACGAACTGGGATCTGCGGCTGCTATTCGGCGAGATAGTCCCTGATGCAGATGGGGGATTGAAGACAGAGCCGCGTGCCAGCATCGTAATGTCACCGCAGCACATGAAGGCGTTCTTGGAAATATTGAACGCGAGGTTCGCGGAATACGAGAAGGCGAATGGCACGGTAACATGGGAACGAGCACTCCCGCAAAAATCGTAATTTCCACTAATGACTACTATGGAAATCCTGTTCGGATGTCCCGTAAGACATTAGATCACATAGAAGAACGTCATCCAGAGATGACGGGGCACGAAGCGGCGATCAAAGAGGCGATCGAGGCACCCGATGCTCGACGCATCAGCACAGAGCGTACTACCTGTGTGGCATATGAAGCGTTTGGGACCGGACCCGCATCTATGGGTGTAAGGGTTCTGATCGAATATGCCGATAGTGTCTTTGAAAGTGGGACGACAACTGGCAAGCTCATAACAGCTTACCCGTTGGATGCAGCACGGTCTTCGAAACTCGGGCCGATGATGGTGTTGGGTAAAACAAAATGACCCTGACATACGACGACGACGCAGACGTGTTGTATCTCACGCTCGAAGACGTGTCTGGACCCTGCACTTACAAGGACAATAAGTACGGGGACGTGTTTCGAATCGACACTAAGACGGGAAGAATCGTCGGCTGCACGATTGTATTTTTTTTAGATCGAGTGAGGAAGAGCGGCCCGATCAGCATCCCGGAGATAGGCTCTCTTCAGTTCAGCGAGAAGGTTCTTGACTCGATGCACGCGTAAAGCCTTGGGCTGGCGATACGACTGGAAGCGATATGCAACATCGCCTGATTCAATCAAACTGAAATCAGAAACTCGGCCGATTGACCGCGATGCCTTTCCGTCCGGGCATGATCCGCTGTGCCCTACACTCTTGTTGTAAAGGGATAGTCGAGAAGCCGCTTATTTGCTCAAGTCGACGTACTCGACTCCGGGCGGCGGAACGAACCGGAACATCGAATCTGGGATCGGCGGGTTTTTCTTCTCGCCGTCAAAGTGAATTCGATGGTCGACCCGGTCTGTTCTTTCACCCGCAGCGAGTGAATCACAAAATCCGGCGACACCAGAAACGTGACGTCCGAATACGGCAGCTTGTCCGATTTGGGAATCGCGGTGACCAGCATGTTCTCGCGATCCGGCTGGGTCCGGAACTCGCGGAAATCGTTCTGGAAATTCAGCCGCCCCAACAGAAACGCCAGCGGCGCGCGCATGTCCTCGGTTTCCTTGAACGCCATCCGCTCTGCGCGATTCTCGCTCGGATCGTAGGAGTAAATATATTTCCCGTCAGAAATGTAGAGCTGTCCCGCTGGCATCGAATACTGCCAGCGCATCCGCCCCGGCTTGCGCAGAAACAGCTCGCCTTTATCCACCACCTTGCGGCCGCGGCCGGAGTAGCTCTCGGTAAACGACACCTGGAGCGTCTGCGCGCGATTGTAGTGCTCCTCGACGCCCTTCAGGATGGTGTCAAGGGCTGAGCCGGTCGATCCGCCACGCACCATCGCGGCGGCGGCGATAACGCAAGCGATCGTGCAGGCGATGCTCGCCCTGCTGCCAAAACTCGATTTCGTCGGGACGAACACGATACCCTCCCCAATGTGTTGGACGCGGCGGACCCTGATCCTGATACTTCGCCTTCAGTTTCGCCAGCCTCTCTTCGAGTGCCGCGCGCGATGGGATTACCGAGCTTTGTTTCGACGCTGCCGCGCCAAACCGGCTGCCCAGCGGCCGCGACGCGAAGTACGCATCCGAATCCGCGGCGCTCAACTTTGAAACCCGGCCCGTCACGCGTACCTGCCGGTCGAGCTGCGCCCAGTAAAAGACCAGCGCCGCGCGAGCATTCTGTCTCAATTCCCTTCCTTTGCGGCTTTCGTAGTTGGTAAAAAACACGAATCCCTGCTCATCGGCGCCCTTTAGCAAAACCATGCGTGCCGATGGCTGCCCGTTACGCGCCGCCGTAGCCAGCGTCATCGCGGTCGGCTCTTTCAACCCTTCACGATGCGCAAGCGCGAGCCATTGATGAAACTGGCTAATCGGATCGGGATCGGCGTTGCGTTCGTCGAGAGGCGTCAACACCCTCATTGTACGCGGTAGAGTGGAATCGTATGGAGAAAACCGATTCGGATTGGAAGAAACAGCTCACGCCCGAGCAGTATCACGTAACCCGGCAAAAAGGAACTGAGGCTCCGTTCACTGGCAAATATTGGAACCAGCATGACGATGGCACTTATCACTGCGTCTGCTGTGGAGCGAAACTGTTCAGCTCCGGAACCAAGTTCGATTCCGGCAGCGGCTGGCCCAGCTTTTATGCTCCGCTGGACGAAAAGAACCTCCGTATGATCGAGGATAACAGCCTGGGCATGCGCCGAATCGAGGTCGAGTGCGCGCAATGCGGAGCGCATCTGGGCCACGTTTTCCCTGATGGCCCGAAACCCACTGGCCTGCGCTACTGCATGAACTCTGCATCGCTCGACTTCAAGGGCGAGTAAAGTTCCCCCGGCGGCCTGCCGATTAACCTCCGGGAGGCGATTGCCTGTGGCTACCTTGCAGTACATCATCAGCGGGGCCTTGACGCTGATTGTTTATGGGATGGTTCTGTTTGGCGTGTACAGAATCTTCATGATCAGCACGGATGTTTCCGAGATCAAAACCCTGCTACGCGACATCAAGCGCAACACCGGCATTTCTCCCACCGCATCCTACGCGAATTCGCCCGAGGCGCTGGTTCGCGCGGTGCATGCCGCGTCGTATTCGGACCTGGAAGAGCAGTCCTTACAAGATCCGCCGCGGTAGGATTTACACAGCGCGAACAGCCGCGCACACCGGACGCGAGCCCACCGGAATTATGGTGCGCAATGAAACCGGCTTCGACCCGTTTGACTCAACCGCCAGAACCGCCACATCGCCCGATTTGCGATTCAACACCAGCGCGTACTGATCGTCCGGCGTCACCGTGATGAATCCCGGATCTCCGCCCACGGGAATCAGCGGCTTGAGGACTCTGCGCGTCGCGATATTCAAAATGCTCACGTCGCCCGATTGTGGGCTGGCGACCAGCAGATACGATGCGGATGCCGCCATCGCCTGCGGCGCGCGCCCCGCTAGCACTGTTTCCGCGACCTCCGGCGTGTGATACGGATACACCACTACCACGCCGTCGAGCCCTTCGCCGGTGATGAACAACTGCCCGCCGTCCTGATTGAAGCACAGATTATCCGGGCGCACGGCGACCGGCAGATTAGTGATCAGGCGCGAGCTGGCCACATCAAACAAAGACAGAATCCGCGCGCTGCGATCCGCGCCCACCAGCGTTTGTCCATCGGAGAGAAATCGCACGGCCCCGAAATCGCCCTGCGCCAGCGGTCTTCCCAAATGTTGCCCTGCGAGATCCACCAGGCGCATGCTCGAACCCGATCCGACCGCCGCAATATTCCCGTCCGAGGCCAACGCCATGTCGGACAGGCGATTCCGGCAGCGCGATGCGCCAGTCGAGTTTGAATGAGTCCAGCGAAATTCGCAGCAGCGCCTGCGGATCTCGCGCCAGAACGTACAGCGCGTGTTCATGGGCATCGATCTGCATGGTCACGGCTTTCGATGCGACCGTCAGCTTGCGACGGAAATTCAGGCGATCGGACTGAATTTCGTGCACCGATCCCGTCTCCGGCGTCAGCACATAAACCGAAGGCCGCGAATTCGCCGCCACCACCTGGCTCGGCGATCCGTCGAGCGGAATATGCCGGACGACCGCCATCGCCTGTAAATCGACGGCAGCGACAGCCTGGCCGTCCTGGTTCGCGACAAAAGCATAGCCCCGGTACCCGGCCGGACTGCGAGAACCACAGGCGGCCGCGAAGGGGAGGGCCAAAATGGCGCGGCGGGAGAGCAAGTCTTAGTCTACCTTACTGAAAATAAAACAGAACGTTGTCCCTGTGTAACGCGTGTGGTACCTTCAGAGGATGGCGCGGGGCATCCCGCCCTGAGTGTGCTCTAAACTGAAGATTTTTATATGAATTTGCGGTCGTTGTTCAGTCTTTTTTCGTCCGATCTTGCCATTGACCTGGGCACGGCGAACACCCTGGTTTTCGCCAAGACGAAAGGGATCGTGGTGAACGAGCCTTCCATTGTCGCGATTAACAAAACCAACGGTGAAGTGGAAGCCGTGGGCCGCGAAGCCAAGGAAATGCTCGGCCGCACGCCGGGAAATATCGTCGCGATCCGGCCCATGAAGGACGGCGTCATTGCCGACTTCAAGGTCACCGAGCGCATGCTCAACTACTTCATCCAGAAGGCGCATGGACGCAAGATGCTGGTGCATCCGCGCATCATTATCGGCGTCCCCAGCGAGATTACGCAGGTGGAAAAACGCGCGGTAATCGATTCCGCCTATCACGCTAAAGCGAGCGAAGTATACCTGGTGGAACAAGCCATGGTCGCGGCGATCGGCGCCGGCCTGCCAATTACGGAGCCGTCGGGCAACATGGTGGTGGATATCGGCGGCGGCACCACCGACGTCGCGGTGATTTCGTTGAGCGGAATCGTCTATTCGCGTTCGGTGCGCGTCGCCGGCAATGAGATGGACGACGCCATCATGCAGTACATGAAGCGCAAATATAATCTGCTGATCGGCGAAACCACGGCGGAAAAAGTCAAGATGCAGATCGGTTCGGCCTTCACGCTCGAAAAACCGCTGACCATGGAAATCAAGGGCCGCAACCTGATCGAAGGCGTGCCGAAAACCATCACCGTGGACGACAGCGAAATCCGCGAAGCGCTTTCGGAGTGCGTCGCGACCATCATGAATGCGATTCGCGTCGCGCTGGAGCGCACGCCGCCGGAACTTTCCGCCGATATCAGCGATCGCGGCATCGTCCTCACCGGAGGCGGCGCGCTGCTGAAGAATCTGGACAAGCGCATCCGGACGAGACCGGCCTGCCGGTGTCCATCGCCGAGGACCCGCTGGCCTCGGTAGTGTTGGGAACCGGGAAAATGTTGACGGAGTTCAAGCTACTGCGGCGGATCGCGATTGAGTAGCCTATGGCTACTCTTAGTCGCCGTGAGGGGCGAGGAGATTTGTTGCAGGACCCTGCGCGGGGCGTTTCGGTTTCGCGCCGGGGATGTGCGCGGAAGTTGCTAGGAGTATGGAGTTTCTCCTAAATCGCTATCGCAACCTGACGGTACTGCTGGTGGCGATTCTGGCGCAGCTGGTGCTGCTGGCCTATCAGGTGAAAAGCAACGGCGAAGTGCGGCTGATTCGCGTGTGGGCGGTCACCGCCGTCACGCCGCTCGCGCGCGTCATCGAAACCGGCCGCAGCGGCATTTCCCATTTCTTCAGCGACTACTTCGTCCTGCTCGACGTGCGCGAGGACAACAAGCGCATCAAGACACGATCTCGACCGCGATCCAGATGGAGAATCAGTATCTGCGGACCGAGCTCGACACGGCGGATCGGGCGCGCGTCTCTGGCCATCTTCCAGTCGCATTCGCCCTCGAAGACCGTGGCGGCGCACATCATCGGCAACACCACCGGATCCGGGGCCAAAGTAGTCATCGTCGATCGCGGCGCGACCAGCGGCGTCGAAAAAGGCATGGCCGTGATCACGCCGGACGGGAATCGTCGGCAAGGTGAGTGGACGTTTATCCCGGTCGCGACCTTCGTGCTGCTGGTCACCGATCCGTCTTTCGCCGCGGGCGTGATTTCGCAGAAAAATCGCGTGCACGGGACGCTGAAAGGCCAGGGCGGCAGCAAAGTGATCGTCGACTACGTGCAGAACGAAGAAAACGTCGAGCAGGGCGAATGGTTTTATACTTCCGGCGACGATCGGCATTTTCCCGAAGGGCTTGCCGGCGGGCGAAGTGACCGTGGTTCGTCGCCGGCAAATCGCAGCAAGGAAATCTACGTGACGCCCAGCGGTTTTCAGAATGGCCTGGAAGAAGTGCTGATCGTCATCGAAGGCGTGCATACGCGACGATTCCGGGCGTGCCTGCGCCGAATCAGCCGGTGCACTTGCTCGCGCCGCCGCCGGCCGAGCCGGCGCGCGCGTGCCGGTGAGCCGGCGCAGACCGGCCCGCTCTCCGATGCCGACCGCATCGTCGATACAGTACCGCAAGATCGGCGAGGCGGAAAATCACGTCTACGGCGAGCGCGGCACCGGCGCACCCAACTACAACATCAGCCTGGACCAGAAGCCTCCCGATCCGCCCAAGCCGCCGCCCAAACAGCAGGAGCGATGACCGAGTTCACGCAGGAATTCACCGAGCCGCGCAAAAAAGATCGCGTTTCGAAGTTCAACGCCGGCGCGATGATCGGCATTCCCCTCGCGGCGATTCTGTTCCAGGTTTACGTTCCGCAATTCATCAAGTATCTCGGCTATCTGGAGCTGCCGCTGCTGGTGACGGTGTATTTCGCGCTGATGCGCCGGTCGCCGATCGCGGGAGTCTTGTTCGGCGCGGGCATCGGCCTGGCGCAGGATTCGCTTTCGCACGCATCCCTTGGGGATGTTCGGAATCGTGAAGACGCTGGTGGGCTACTTCGCCGCGTCGGTGAGCCAGCGCTTCGACGTGGAAAATCCGGTGGTGCGCGCTGGTGCTGGCATTTTTCTTCTTTTTCTTTCACCAGTTTTTCTACTGGGTGCTGGCGCGGGCATTGCTGGGCGAAGCGCTGGATTTCGACCCGCAGCAGACGCTGGTGCTGGCGGTTCTGAACGCGGCCGTCGCCGTGCCGCTGTATCACATATTGGATAAACTGAAGATTACCGGATACAGGTGCCAACTTGTTAAGACCCGTCGAAACCGAACGTCAGCAATCCGGAAGCGCCGGCGCGCCTGTTTAAGGACGACACGCGTTTCGCGCTGGGACGCATCGCGGTCTTCCAATATCTGGCGGTCGGTCGTTTTTCTGTTTCTGATTTCGGGCTTCTGGATTCTGCAGGTCCGCGATCATGAAGCCAACAGCGAACTGGCCGAGCGCAATCGCATCAAGACCGTCCCGCTGCTCGCGCCGCGCGGAAAAATCCTCGACCGCGACGGCCGCGTGATCGTCGACAATCATTCCGCCTTCACGGTGATGCTGACGCGCGAGAACCTGAAACCCGGAGCATATCGATGCGATCGCCGCGGGCCTGCATCTGGACCCGGACGAGATTCGCGCGCGCGCTGAAGCGCTTCGAGCTCGCGGCCCAAGTATGTCCCGATGATGATCAAGCAGGAGCTGACTCCCGGCGAATTGGCCTTCGTCGAATCGCATCGCGATCCGGAAACCTTTCCCGAGCTTCGAGCTGCTCCAGAATCAGCGCCGTCTGTATCCGCGCAACGGCTTGGCGGCGCATGTCATCGGATACGTCGGCGAGGTGAGCGAACAGGAACTGAATACGTCGGAGTTCGCCAAGTACTCGCAGGGCGACATCGTCGGCAAAGTTCGGCCTGGAGCGGCAGTACAACGACATGCTGATCGGCGTCGACGGCCAGAAGCGCGTGGTGGTGGACAGCGTCGGACGCGAACGCCAGGTGCTCGGAGGATAAAGAAGCCACGCCCGGCAACAATCTGCAATTGACCCTCGATCTGGATCTGCAGGCCGTGGCCGAGCTCGCCATGGACGGCAAGCGCGGCGCGGTGGTCGCGCTCGATCCGCGAAATGGCGAAGTGCTGGCGATGGTCAGCCGGCCCACCTTCGATCCGAACCTGTTCACGACGCGCATTCGCGCCGAGGATTGGAAGGGGCTGACCAACGATCCCAACAATCCGCTGCTGAATCGCGCGATTCAGGCGCAGTTCGCGCCGGGCTCGACGTTCAAGCCGATCGTGACCATGGCGGCGCTCGAATCGGGCACCATCGACGAGAATTTCACCGTGCGCTGCGCCGGCGGCGCCACATTTTACGGCGCACTTCTATCGCTGCGATGAACAGCACGGCTCGCTGAATCTGCACGGAGCCATCGTCCACTCCTGCGACACGTATTTCTACAACGTCGGCAATAAGCTGGGCATCGACAAGATCGCCGAATACGCGCAAGATGGCGGGGCTCGGGAAGAAGACCGGCGTCGACCTGCCGGACGAAGTATGAAGGCCTGATGCCGTCGACCAAATGGAAGCTTCGCACGCAGCGCGAAAAGTGGTACGCGGGCGAAACCATCTCGGTCGCGATCGGGCAGGGCGCGGTGATGGTGACGCCGATTCAGCTGGCCTCCGCGATCGGCGGGCTCGCCAACGGCGGCGTTTGGTACAAGCCGCACCTGGTGAAACTGGCGGCCGCGCCTGAGCCGGTCCGCCGCGCCGATTTCCGGCCGGAGAATATCGAAACCGTGGTTGCCGGGATGTATGGAGTGGTGAACGAAGGCGGCACCGGGCTCGTCGGCGCAAGTTGCCGGCCTCGAAATCTGCGGCAAGACCGGAACCGCGCAGCGTGTTTCGCTGGATCTGGCGAAATCCGGCAAGGCGGCGGGGGATCTGGCCAAGGAGAACGGCTGGTTCGTCGGGTTCGCGCCGCGCGAGCATCCTGAGATCGTGGTGGTCGCGCTGTTTGAAGCGAGCGGGCACGGCTACGCTGCCGCTCCGATCGTGCGCGACGTGATCAAGTCCTACTTCGACAAGAAAGCCCGCCTGGCGATGCCGAAGACTCCGCAATTGGCGCTTTTCCAGCCTGGAGTTGCGCCGCGCTAAAGTTGACCGTCAAAGCGCCGCTGCGGTATCCTAAAGACTCGAATGGCAAATACTGTATCCGCGCTGAAACGTGTGCGCGTCGCCGAGCGTCGTACCGAAGTCAACCGGACCCGCAAGACTCGTCTGCGTCACCAGATCCGCGCCATGCGCCGGCTTGCTGGAAGCAAAGGACGCCAAAGCGCGCCACTGCGCTGGTTCCGAAGACGTTCTCCCTGATCGACCGTTCCGCCAAGTGGGGCGTCATCAAGAAGAACACGGCCGCACGCTATAAGAGCCGGCTCACGCTTCGTCTGCGCAAGCTGGCAGCTTAACCGGTCAGCGCAAGAATCATCTCTTCCATCACGATGCGGTCGTCCGGACGTGCGTCGCGAAGGGAGCGGTCCGCTTCGAACAGCTTCACGACCGCGCGCTCCAGCTTGGCTTTCGGAAACGCCTGCACCGTCTGCTCGATCTGCCGCGCCCGCTCCGGCCACATGCGCGCGCCCAGCTGGTTGAAGTGCGCCTGAATCTGGCCCGCGTTTCGCAGTCCCGCCTCGCGAGCCGCCAGCGCCATCCGGAACTGCGTGGCCAGAAACGTCAGCGCCAGCGGCATGTATTCGCCCTCGCGCGAAAGCGTGTCGAGAATCTCGAGCGAGCGCGTGCGATCGCCTCGTCCCAGCGCCGCGACCAGCGCGAAAATCGTAGTCGCCTGCGCGTCCGGCACCAGCGCCGCGATATCCGCGGCCGTCACCTTGCGCGCGGTCCCGGCAAACAGGCGCAGCTTTTCGATCTCGATCGGCGATCCGCGCCGCGTCGCCCGCGGTGGCGTCGAGCAGCAGCGCCAACTCCGCCAGCCCGAGTTGCAAGCCAGCCTGTTTGGCCAGCGTCTGCGCCGATCGCGCGGCTTGATCCGGCGAATACGGGCGAAACTCCACCTGCGCCGGAACGGCCGAGTAGAATTTCTGCACGCGCTCCAGCTTGGCCTTGTCCTCGCCTTCGAAATCGTAGCGGCTGGATTCGATCACCAACACGGTTCCTGGCGTGGGCTCGCGCAGATAGGCCGGCGAGTTGCCTCCGGCTCGGTCGCCGGCGATCGCCGCGCGGCAAGGCAGCTTCCGCGCGCGCCAGCCAGATCACGCGCTTGCGTGGCGAACAGCGAAAACGAGCGCGCATCGTCCAGCGCGGAGGCGAGCGTTACCTGATCCAGATCGTGACGCGTGAATCCGCTCTCGCGATCCTCACGGCGGCAGGGCCGCGTCGATCAGCGCGCGGCGGCAGCGCTCGCGCTGGTAGGGCTCCGGACCCAGGAACAGGTACACCGGGCGCGGGGCCTTGCTTCTGCAAGCGGTCGAGGAACTGTTCGGGTGTCATTTCAGAAATTGGAAAGAATCGAGCTGACCACCAGGCGCGCGACCGCCGTCGCCACGCGGTCGAGCCCGGCGTCGCTTTCTTCGAAATACTGCAGTTCATTGACGCTGATCTCATACCGCTCGCGCACCTCCATGGACGGGCGGTTGAATAGCACTTTGCCGGTGGCGCGCTCCGTCAGATTGATCGAAAGATAGACGTGAATTTCGGCGGCGGTCGCGCGGCCGCTGACTGGATCGACCACCGTCGCGCCGGCGACATAATTCAGCACCGTGCCGTGCAGGATCGCATCCGCCTTGTTCGGGTCGGACACGATGCGGTACCGCGTGCGGGAAATAAACTCGCGCGCCATCGCCTCCGGCAACCGATCGGTCAGCTTGTAGCGCGTGGTCGAGTTGGTGAACGCCGGGATGCAGATGGTCTGGATGGTCTTCGGAAGCAGATCGTCGTGGCCCGCGACGTGATAGCCGCAGGACGTAAGCGCGAATAACGGCGAGGACGCGACAGCGGCGAGTTTCATCGAGCCTCCTTGGCCACGGCGACGGCGTTGTCCGCGGCCAGCCGCAGATTGTCGGCCGCCATCCAGATCCAGCAGGCGCGATTGTAATTGCGATCCTGCGCGATCGCGCCGACGCTCAAACCGCTCTGACGAGCAATTCCGACGTTGGTGGGCGGATCGTCGGGGCGCACGTCGAAGCCCGGCCTCAGCCAGCGCTCGCGCAATCGCTTTCGGCGCCCGGATTTTCTTCGAACTCCACCCACACCGAGAAGCTGTGGCCGTGAAACACCGGCGCCTGGATCAAGCGCAGCGATGGCATGGGAATGGACGGGATAAGCCGCCAGCAGCGATGCCAGATGCCGCTCGAAACGCTGCTCGATCGACTCCAGCGGCTCCAGCGCCTCCTCGCCGTAACGCGCCAGAAGATTGAAGGCCGACCTGCGCGTCGAACACTTCGGTCTTCAGTTTCTGGAACGACAGCACGGCGACGGTCTGCTGCCGCAACTTCGTCCAGCCCGCGCTGGCCGCGCTCGCTGGCCGGTTCGAAGACATGCACGATGGCGCGGCGAATGGCGGCGACCCGCGACAGCGGAGCCAGCAACATCGTGACGGCGATGGCCGCTGGATGGGCGATCACCTGAATCGCCGAAGCAGCGGGCGGCGACGCTTCCGCCGAAGGCGCGCGCAATCGCGCGTTGGGCTGATCCTCGAGCGCGCCGGTCAAATCGATCAGCTTCGGTCCGCCGTCCGGGTTCAACTTGAAGCGCGCGGCGGCTGGACGCGGGGGACCCGGCGAGAAACGCGACACTTGATCCTTCCAGGCTTTCGGCGGCGAGCGGCATCATCACCACCGCCTCTTCGGCCTCCTCAGTCAGCAGCGTAGCCGCGGCGGGCGCGGCCGAAATCAACTGCACGCGCGGCGCGGGCATCGATTCGCCCAACCGCTCCAGAATTTCGCGCGCCAGCAGCGTGTCGCCGCCCACCACCGCGACCATTTCTCTATCCAACCTGATGCTCCGGTTCCCGCGGCGACGGTTTGAACCGGCGGCGCACGATTCCGCCGATGCGGATCAGGATGCCGCTGGCGACGTAACTCGCGGTGGCCGCCCAGCAACACCGGCTGCGAAAAATTCCAGATCAGATAGATGAGGCTGCCCACGACCACGAAGATCAGCGGCGATCGCGGCCGCGTCAGGCTCAGATCCTTGAAGCTGGGATAGCGCCAGGTGCTGACCATGAGAAACGAGAGCAGGCCCAGCAGCGCCAGCCACGCGACCGAAAGAATCCACCAGGTGAGCAGCGCGCCATCGCAGGCATAGACGATGCTCGCCAGCGCTCCTGCGGCCGCGGGGATCGGCAGGCCCACGAAATATTTGCGGTCGGGCCGGCCGGGATTCTTGGGCACCGGGTTCTTCTGAATATTGAAGCGGGCCAGACGCGCGGCGCCGCACAGCAAGTATAGGAACGAGAGAAAATATCCGGCGCGGTGCAAATACTCAAGAGGGATTCCATGCACCGGCTGGACGAAGTAGACTCCCCAGGCGAACGCCAGCACCGCGGGCGCGATGCCGAACGCGATCACATCCGCCAGCGAATCCATCTCGCGTCCGAAATCGCTGATGGTATTGGTCATGCGCGCGATGCGGCCGTCCAGGCCGTCGAAAAACACCGCCGCGCCGATGGCCATCGCGGCGAAACGGAATTGCAACGCCGCCGCGGACGGATCCTGCGCGAACAGCATGGAGCCTTGAAACACCTCCAGCAGCGCGTAGAAGCCCAGAAATACGTTCGCCGCCGTGAACAGCGTCGGCAGAGCGTAGGCAGCCCGGCGCGGGCTGCGATCGGGGGAGCGAGGATCCACCAGCCGTTCGCGAAGGTTCATGAATTTTTCCTCCGGGCAATGACGCTGGAGCCGGCGGCAACGCGCTCGCCGGCTCGCACCGCCACGTCCCATTCGGGGCCCAGAAATACATCGACGCGCGAGCCGAATTTGATCAGTCCGATGCGCTCGCCTTTGTCCACGATATCGCCGGGCCGTTTGTAACACACGATGCGCCGCGCGATCAGCCCGGCGATCTGCTTGAAGACGACGCGCGAGCCGTCGCCATCGACGGTAATGATGTTCTGCTCATTCGAATGGCTGGCCTGTTCTTTGCTGGCGACCAGAAACTGCCCCTTCTGATACTTGACGCACGCGACTCTTCCGGCGATGGGCGTGCGGTTCACGTGAACGTCGAAAATGTTGAGAAAAATGCTGATCCGGTTGGCCCCAGCGGTCATCCGGCATCACCGCGACCACCTTCCCGTCGGCCGGCGCGACGGCGACCGCGCCCTGCGGAATCTCGCGCTCCGGATCGCGAAAAAAGTACAAACAAAACGCCGCCAGAATGTAGAACGGAACGGCGAACGGCCAGGACGCGAAGTAAGTGACCACCGCGCCACCCGCGATGAATCCGAGGGCGTAATAGATGCCGTAGACGACCAAGCACTTCTATTGTCGCATTCCGCGGAATGCCAGCACCGCATTCAATCCGCCGAAGGCAAAGGAATTCGACAGCGCGTACTGGACCTCGGCATTTCGCGGAGTGTTCGGAACCACATCCAGATCGCACGCGGGATCGGGTTCCAAGAAATTTGCGGTCGGTGGAATGATTCCGTCATGCAAAGCCAGCAGAGTCGCCGCGGCTTCGATCGCTCCTGCGGCTCCCAGCGCGTGGCCGTGCATGGATTTGGTCGAGCTGATCATCAGTCTTTCGGCGTGCGCGCCGAATACGGACCGGATCGCCTCGATCTCCGTGGGATCGTTGGTCGGAGTGCCGGTTCCATGCGCGTTGATGTAGCCAAGAGCTTCCCGCGCAACGCCCGCGTCAAGTAACGCAGAACGCATCGCGCGCGCGGCACCCTGAGACGACGGCTGCGTGATGTGATGCGCGTCCGACGACATGCCGAAGCCCGCGATTTCTCCCCACACGTGCGCTCCGCGCGCCTGCGCATGTTCTAGCGGCTCCAGCACCAGCATCGCCGCGCCTTCCCCCAGGATCAGGCCGCGCCGGTCGCGCGAAAAAGGGCGGCAGGTGTCGGGCGATACTACGCGCATCGCTTCCCATGCTTTCAGTAATCCGAGCGAAAATGGCGCTTCGCTTCCACCCGCGATGGCGACTTCCGCCACACCGTTGCGGACCATCCAGAACGCCTGCCCGATGGCATGATTCGCCGACGAGCACGCGGTCGAAATCGTGTACACCGGACCCGTAATTCCGTATTCCAATGAAATGCGGCTCGCACCGGCGTTGGCCATCGCCTTCGGAATCGACAGCGGAGGGAAGCGGGTACTCTTCAATGCATACAGCCCGTGGAAGCCTTCGTCCTCACTGGTCTTGCCACCCACGCACGACCCAGTTACTACAGCCGATGTCTCTCGCAGCGCTTCATCGAACTGAAGGCCCGCGTCTACAACTGCTTCCCGCGCGGCGATCAGGGCGAACTGCGCGAAGCGGTCCAGCAGGCTGGCCTCTTTTTCGTCCATGTAGTCGGACGAGCGGTAATCCGGCACTTCCGCGCCGTTCGGGAAACGCACCGAGCCTTCGGGCACCAGCGTCATCGGCCGTATGGACGAGCAGCCCGCGCGGATCGATTCCCAAAACTGGATGCGCGATCGTCCCGACGCGGAAATGATCCCGATGCCGGTAACGGCTACGCGTCGCGTCATTGCGCTTGGGTAGAAGCCTGCTTCGCCGCCACCAGCTTCTCGATTCCGCTCACCATTTCCCGAATGGACTTGATCTGCCGTGCCGCATCGTCGGGGATATCGACGTCAAATTCGCTCTCGAGAGCGAACAGGATATTGATGCCGTCGAGCGAATCGATTTTCAGCTCCTCGAAAGTGCTGTCGATGGTGATGGTCTCAAGCGGGATGTGCTGCGCCTTCGCGATCACTTGTGCGACGCGGTCCACTAGTTCTTGTGACATAGGATCTGGCTTACCGTTCCGAACTGGAAACCGCGTTCTTTCAGCATAGGAATCACGGACTCAACCGCACGGATGGTCTCGCGAATATCGGGCTTGCGTTCGATACCGCGGCCGTCGTGCAGGCAGAGGATCGCTCCGTTGGCGGTGTTCCGAATCAGCCGATCGACAATGCCCTGCGCGGGCAAAATCCAATCGCGGGCGATGACCGTCCACATCACGCCCATCAGCCCGAGCCGGCGCTGTGCACTGCGCAATCCGATCCAGCGAACGCCGTACGGCGCGCGGAACAGCGTCGGCGTCGCGCCGGCGGTCTGGCGAATCGATTCCTGCGCCAGCGCCATCTCGCCATAAATGAATTCGGGCGACCGGAACTTGAAGTTGGGATGCGAATCGGTGTGATTACCGACCTCATGGCCGGCGGAAACAACGGCCCGCGCCACCGACGGGCAGCGCCGCACATTGGCTCCGCACATGAAAAAGGTGGCTTGAATTTCGTGCCGGGCGAGAATCTCGAGCAGCGCAGACGTGGACTCGCTGGGGCCATCATCGAACGTCAGTGCCAGCGCCTGACGCGACCGGTCGCCATGATAAACGGACGGAGCCAGGATCGCCGACGACCGCCCACGCACCGCGTAGGCCATCGCCCCCGCAGTGGCCAAGACTCCAACGGCGGCCTCACCCATCATCGTGTCTTTATGATACAGCGGGCCTATACGCTAGTTGAAAAAGGGGACAGACTACTCTATCCCCATCCGTTGATTTTCCATAAGGGCCTGCACTCGTGGACAGAGCGGTCTGTCCCCTTTTTTCACTAAACGAGCTCGTAATACTCGCGATAATCGACCGCGACGTCGACCAGGAACGGCATGCGCGCGGTCAAGGCTCGCTCGACGCTTTCGCGAGCTTCGGCGATGGTCGACGCGCGCTTTGAAACGATCCCGAACGCCTGCGCGATAGCTGCGAAATCGGGCGGGGAGAAATCGACTCCATAAGGAGCGATGCCGCGCCGCTCCTCACTCACGCGAATCAGGCTGAGGCTGCGATCGGTGAAGACCACGATGATCACCGGCAGCCCCAGTTCGCCGGATCAGCGCCAAGTCGTGGATCATCATCAGCATTCCGCCATCGCCCACTACGGCCAGCACGGGTCTACCGGGATGCGCCAGTTGCGCCGCGATGGCCGCGGGAAGGCCGAATCCCATGGCGGAAAGGCCGTTCGACATGAAGAACGTCCCAGGTTCGTAACAGCGCCAGAATTGCCCCATGGCGAGCTTGTGCGAGCCGACATCGCAGGTCACCACTCCATCGCGCGGGAACACGGCGCGCAGCTCTTCAATCAGCCGTAAAGGAGACATTCCTTCCGCAGGCGTCCGCATGACCGCCGTACGGCGCTTCTCTAGCAACTCGACCGGCCAGCGCTTCGAGCCCGGGCTCAGTCGGGAGAGAAGACTCGCGATCTCCCCGATGGCTTCAAGCGGATGATAATCTCCTTCGGCCATCGATACAGAATCGATCGCCACGATTTCAGTCTTCGCGAACCAGGTTTTGTCGCACTCCACCGGATCGAACCCGATCGCGAGAACCAGATCCGACGCGCGAATGGTTTCGAAAATGTCGCGATCGATCGCCATTCCCGATGCGACTCCCAGAAACAGAGGATGGTCTTCAGACACGATGCCCTTGACCTTGGGCGTCACCAGGAATGGACATTGCAGCCGGTCGATCAGGGCGTGAATCGCCGGAGCCATTTGAGGAGTAGCTCCAAGCCCGATCAGTACCAGCGGTCGTTCAGCCGAAGCCAGTCGAGCCGCGATCGGGGCGATGTCTGGTAGCGCGGGCGCAGGTGCTTCCCGCAATGCTCTGCGCATCGCTGCATTCCTTCACCGCGAGATCGCTCGCCAGAGAAACATGAACTGGTCCCGGTCGCGGCACGGTGGCCAAGTCGAGCGCATCGATAACCAGACCGGCAGTATCCCGCGAGCCGATGCAAACCGACGCCTTCGTGATCGGCGAAAACATCGCGTTCAGCGGAAGACGCTGGTGCGTCATCGTCCCCAGCGCCGAGGCGGGAATCTGCGCTGTCACGGCCAGCAGCGGAGCACGATCCAGATATGCGTGGGCGACGCCGGTCACCAGATTGGTCGCGCCCGGCCCGAGGGTCGCGGCGCATACGCCTGGAACTCCCGTGATCTGCCCGGTTACTTGCGCCATCCATGCCGCGCTCGACTCGTGTCCGGTAAGCAAAAAGCGGATTCCCGCGCACCGGCATGCGTCGATAAACGCGACAATCTCGCCCCCGGGAAGTCCGAAAACATACTGGACGCCGCGCTCGGCAAGAGTTCTGGCGATGACTTCAGCGTGAGTGGGCACGGATTTATCGGCCGGGGTGAAATGAATCGGTCCAGCGAATCTCTTCCGGCTGCGCGCATCCTTCGATATTAAGATTCACGACCACCGGCTCCTGCCCGCTGCGCACCACCACCGCTTCCACGGGCATCTCCGGACTCGCGTTCATCTCCTGATGCGGCACAAATGGCGGAACGAAAATAAAATCGCCGGGACCAGCTTCCGCCATATATTCGAGCTGCTCACCCCAGCGAAAGCGTGCGCGTCCACGCACGATGTACAGCACCGTTTCGAGCTCGCCATGATGATGTGCGCCCGTTTTCGCGTCGGGATCGACCACCACCGTCCCGGCCCACAGCTTGCTCGCGCCGGCACGTGCGTGCGTGATCGCGGCGGCGCGCGTCATGCCTGGCGTCTGCGGCGTATTCGAATCCAGCTCATTCGCCCGCACGACCCGGATTCCGTGCGTTTTCCAATCCGTCATTGCGCCGGCGGAGCGGTCGCGCCTTCCACCGGAAATCCCTTCTCCACCCAGTCCTTGGCGAAATTCGTGGGGATCTCCATCACTTTGATCTGCGTGTAGCCGAGGCTCTTCAGCAGGCTGTATGCGGGCTTCATGTTGGGGCAGTGATCCCACGGGCAGCATCCGCAATACAGCAGGATTTGCCGATCCTTGGGAACGCCAGCGACGGCCTTCTTCAGCTCATCCAAGCCTTCGTCTTTATTTCCAGGCCCCGCGTAGACCGATCCGGGGATGTGCTTGCTTCGATACATCACCGCAAAGCCGACCTGAAAGACTTGTGGCGGATTCGGCGATTTTAGCTGGCGCGCGGCGTCCGCCGGCGTCACGACTTGCGCCGAAGTCCACGGTGGATTGATCGCGGCGCCGTTGGGCGCTTTGTCCTGAGCCACAAGGGCAAGAGCGAAGAGCGCTGGACACGCAACACAGAGGATCTTCATAGGTCTACGTTACCTCCGGACGAGGCGGAAGGCAAAGTCGCGGCCAATTCCACCTTTGTACGCGAGCCAGATCCACAGCACCGCAAGCGATTCCAGCAGGCGGGCGTTTTCGATGGGGCCGGCGTCAATCGGCTCGAAGCCAAGATCTTGGGCGAGCTTCGCGGCCGCAGCCTTCGCTCGATCATCGCCTCCGCAATACAACATCATGGTGGGCGCGCCGCCGTAGACCGGATTCGCCATGTTATTTGCGCCGGTGGTGTTGAAGATCTTGACCACCGATGCGCCCTTGGCCCATTGCGTCACCTGCTCCCCGGCGGATGTGTTGGAATCCACGGCAAGGCTCAAATCCGGCTTCAGCGGATTAATGCAATCGAAGACGATCTTGCCTTTAAGGTCCAGCGATTCGACCACGCCCTTCGCGGCGCCCCACGGCAACGCGAGCACCACCACTTCAGCCGATTTCACAGTGGCTTCAAGGCTCGCCCGCTCGCGTGTGGCGAATGTCACCGAATGCCCCAGCTTTGCCCAGCCCTGGCCGAGCGTTCCACCTACGTTTCCGTTTCCAATGATGCCGATTTTCATAGAGCCAGCATGCCATAGCGAAAGGGCAAAGCAACCTAGCCGATCTTCCGGGTAGAATCCACCCTTTCTCCCGATGCATCTTAACTGGCAGGCCCGCATGATGGAGTCAGAGGTTTTTTCGAAACATGTCTAGTTTGGTTCAGTTTTCAGATGAGCTTTCCGCGATCGTCGAGCGTGCGGGGCAGTCCGTCGTCGCGATCTATGGCGGTGGACGGGTGCCGTCGAGCGGAGTGCATTGGAAGGCGGGGGTGATCGTCACGGCCGAGCACTCGCTGCGGCGCGATGAAGATATTCAGGTGGGTCTTCCCGATGGACGAATCGTTCCAGCAACGCTGGCCGGGCGTGATCCGGGCAGCGATCTGGCCGCTCTCAAGCTCGATGCCGGAAATATGCCGGTGATTCAGACGGGCGGCGAGGCGCGTACCGGAAGCGTCGCCATTGCGGTCGGCCGGCATCGCGATATCGGGGTTTGCGCGGCGTTGGGGATCGTCAGCGTGACCGGTCCGGCTTGGAATAACTGGCGCGGTGGGCGAGTCGACGGATTTGTACGCCTGGATCTGGCGCTCTACGCGGGATGCTCCGGCGCAGCGGTATTAAACGCGAAAGGGGAAGCCATCGGCATCGCGACTTCAACGTTATCGCGAATCGCGCCGGTGGCAATTCCGCGGACGACCGTCGATCGCGTGACCAATGAGCTGATCGGCCGCGGCTACATCGCCAAGGGATATCTCGGTGTTGGAATGCAAGCGGTGCCGCTGCCGGACGACCCGGCGGGATCGGGCCTGATCGTCCTGAGTGTCGAACCGAACAGTCCTGCCGCGAAAGGCGGGCTGGTGGTCGGCGATATCGTGGTCGCTCTCGATGGGCGCCCGATGAAAGATCCGCGCGACGTGCAAAGTTTTCTGCGTGGGGATTATATCGGCAAAACGGTTCCCGCAACCATCCTGCGCGGTGGCAAACGCACGGAAGTGAAGCTCACCATTGCGGAAAAAGGCAAATAACCCTTTGTGACCCGCGTCCTGGTGGTCACATCCTCCCCGCTCTTGCGGGCAGGACTCGAATCGGTGGTGGAGGTCCCGGGCGCGGCCCAGACTTTGGAAGAAGCGGGCCCGCTCGCGGCGGGGCTTGATCCGGACCTGATTGTGATCGATTGGGATCAGGATCAAGCTGTGGAGCTAATTGATTTCGCCTCCGAATCGCCTCCGGTTCTTGTGCTCGCCTCCGATCCGCAGCCGCCTTGGATGACGGAAGCGCTTCGCGCCGGCGTTCGCGGCATCCTTCCACGCGACGTTTCCATCGCCGAAGTGGCCGCAGGGATCCAGGCCGCGGCAGCGGGACTGGTGGTGCTGCATCCGCAATCTGTGGAAGGCGCGGCAATGCGCCCGGCGCCGTCACGCCAAACCGAATCGCTCAGTCCGTAGGGAAATCGAGGTACTAAGGCTGATGGCGGAGGGAATGAGCAACAAAACCATCGCCTGGCGATTGAGCATTTCAGAGCATACCGTGAAATTCCACGTGAACTCCATCTTTTCAAAACTAGGCGTAGGTACCCGTACTGAGGCCGTAATGATCGGAGTACGGCAGGGACTGATTTTGCTGTAGCAGCCATCCGAACTGGTGATATACTGGGCAACCGTTATTCGAGAGAGGCTCGGATGGTTGCGACCTCGTTACTGCTGGTTTCGCTCGCGTTTCAAGGCCAGTACGATGGCCCGATTTCGCCGCGGATTCGTCCGGAAGCCCCGCCCGCAGCGGATCTCCGCGTCGACGTCCCCCTGGTTCTGATTCCCGTGCACGTGACCACGCCTCTGGGCGCCTCGGTGACCGATCTTTCCAGCGGGAATTTCCGACTGTTCGAAGACGGGGTCGAGCAGAAGATCACCCATTTCGCCAGCGAAGACGCTCCCCTTTCGATCGGCGTTCTGTTCGATGCCAGCGGAAGCATGCGCAACAAAATTCGCAAATCCGCGGAGGCCGCGGCTGCGTTCTTCCGGACCGCGAATGCCGACGACGAATTCTTTCTGATCGAATTTAATGAACGGCCCAAGCTCGCCATCCCCTTCACCCGCGATTCCGACGCGATCTGCAAACATATCGCCCACACGCACGCGATCGGCCGCACTTCGCTGCTGGACGCGGTTCATCTGGCGCTGCTCCAGATGAAGGATGCCAAGAACCTGCGCAAAGCCATCGTGATCGTCTCCGACGGCGGCGACAACCGGAGCCGTTACACCGAAGGCGAAATCATGTCCGCCATGCGCGAGGCCGACGTGCAAGTCTACGCGATGGGGATTTTCGACGCCGACGATGCTCCCAAGCGGACGCCCGAAGAGCGGAACGGCCCTCGCATGCTCGACGAGCTGGCCAAGGAGACCGGCGGCCGTCATTTTCCGGTGCGAAACCTGAACGATCTGCCGGCGGTTTGCGAGCGCATCGGCAATGAGCTGCGCAATCAATACGTCCTCGGATATGCGCCCTCGAATGCAACCGAGGACGGCAGCTACCGGCACGTGAGAGTGACCGTGGCGGCGCCTGAGCAATCGCAATCGCTCAGGACGCATCATCGGCAAGGCTACTACGCGGGCGGGATCGATCGGCCCTGACATCGCAGCGGCGATACAATCTGAATATGCGAATCAGCCTGTTCCTGTGCGCCGCTTCGATTGCGCTGGCGCAGTCTTCGGATCGAATCGTTCTGCAAACCACCACGCTGCTCGACGGCAAGGGCGGAATCGCGAAGAATCAGCAGATCGTCATCGAAGGCTCGAAAATCGTCGAGATCAGGTCCGGAAAGGGAGCCGTTGCGTACGATCTGCGCGGCCTCACGGTAATGCCCGGATGGATCGACACGCATGTTCATCTGAGCTGGCATTTCGATAAAGATCACAAGCTGGTGAGCGGCCGTGAAGATCCGAAGGATTCGGCTCTATATAGCGCGGAGAACGCCTGGCTGACGTTGCAGGGCGGATTCACGACGGTGCAAAGCGTCGGCGCGCCGATCGACGCCGACATTCGCGACCGCATCAATCAAGGCTCGCTGCCCGGCCCGCGCGTGCTCACCTCGATCCGGCAAATTAACAATATGACCGCGGCCCCGGATCGCGACCATCCAGCGACACCGGAAGCTCTGCGCGAATATGTCCGAAAAACCAAAGCCGAGGGCGCCGATCTGATCAAGCTGTTCGCCACCGCGGGGATGGGCGCGGGTGGCGCGCAAACTCTGAGCGACGCGCAGATCCAGGCCATCTGCGGGGAAGCGAAGAATGTAGGGTTGCGAGCCATCGTCCACGCGATCTCAGACGCTGGCGCGAAAGCGTCAGTTCTGGCCGGGTGCACGTCCATCGAGCACGGCGACTACGTTAAGGATGAAACCCTCGCCTTGATGGCAGAGCGCGGCACGTTTTTCGATCCCAACTTCCTGGTTCTGCATAATTACATCGACAAGAAAGAAAGTTTTCCCAACATCCGCGATCTGAAACCGCTTCAGGACGCGATCGATCCGACCGCCAAAGTGCTGGAAATGGCTCGAACGCATAAGGTGAAAGTCGTGCTCGGGACCGATGCGGTCGCGGGAGCGCACGGACGCAACGCCGAAGAGTTCATCTATCGCGTCCGCGACGGCCACGACAAGCCGATGGACGCACTGATGAGCGCGACTTCGGTGGCCGCGGAGTCTTTGGGCATGGGCGACAAAATCGGGACCATCGCGCCGGGCTTCGAGGCGGATCTGGTCGCGACCGAAGGAAACCCGCTCGATGACATCACCGCGGTGCGGCGCGTCGTGTTCGTCATGAAGGGCGGGAAGGTCTACCGCAACACCCGCAGATAGCTCATTTGGAGGTACACTCTACCTCATATGAAGCTATCGATGCGCCTGCTCCTGTTCGTTTCTGCTGCGTCCCTGTTGATCGCGCAAACCGCTCCCAAAATCACGACCCCCAAGGATGCCCTCGGGTTCAACATCGGCGACGACTACATGATGGCCACCTATACACAGCTTGAAACGTACTGGAAGAAAATCGCTTCCGAGTGCGATCGCTGCAAGCTGGTGGACATGGGGCCGACCGAGCAGGGCCGGCGCCAGTGGATGATGATCATCACCTCGCCCGCGAACCAGAAGAAGCTTGATCATTACAAGGAAATTTCGGCTCGGCTCGCACATGCCGAGGGGTTGACCGACGATCAGGCGCACGCGCTGGCGCGCGAAGGCAAAGCCGTCGTCTGGATCGACGGAGGATTGCACGCCAGCGAAACCGTGGGCTCGCAGCAGTTGATGGAAATGGTTTACCAGATGGCCAGCCGCACCGATCCCGAAACCATGCGCCTGCTGGACGACACCATCCAGTTGTACGTTCAGGCGAATCCGGACGGGCAGGAGATGGTAGCGAACTGGTATATGCGCGAAAAAGATCCGCTGAAGCGCAACCTGAACGGCATGCCGATGCTGTACGCCAAGTATGTCGGGCATGACGACAATCGCGATTTCTACATGTCCGCGATGAAGGAAACCACCAACATGAACCGGCAACTGTTCCTCGAGTGGTACCCGCAGATCATGTACAACCATCACCAGACCGGACCCGCCGGAGCGGTGATCTTCATGCCGCCGTTTCGCGATCCTTTCAACTACAATTTCGATCCGCTGGTTCCCTTGGGAATCGAAATGGTGGGCACGGCGATGCACAGCCGCCTGGTCGCCGAAGGCAAGGGCGGATCGGCGATGCGTACCGGCGCGAATTATTCTACATGGTGGAACGGCGGTCTGAGAACCGTAACGTATTTCCACAACATGATCGGGATTCTAACCGAGATTATCGGCAATCCCACGCCCATCGACATTCCGCTGGTCGCCGAAAAGCAGTTGCCGCAGGGCGACTGGCCTTTGCCGATCGCGCCGACCACGAACGGGCAGAAATGGCATTACCGCCAGTCGATCGAGTACGAAATGTCGAACAATCGCGCCATGCTCGACCTGGCGTCCCGGTATCGCGAAACATGGCTCTACAACATTTATCAGATGGGCCGCAATTCGATTCAGAAAGGCAATCAGGATACTTGGACCGTCACGCCCAAGCGCATCGCGGCGCTGGAAGAGGCCGCGGCGAAAATGGCTCCCGCGGGTGGTCGTGGAGGTCGCGGTGGACGCGGCGGCGGCGCGGCGGGCGGCGATCTGCCGGCCGGGTTGACTCCGGGCGGCGGAGGCGCGGCCACCCTTCCGAGCGAACTCTACAACACCGTTTTGCACGATCCGAAAATGCGCGATCCGCGCGGTTATATTATCCCGTCCGACCAGGCGGATTTCGCTACCGCAACCGAGTTTGTCGATGCGCTGCTGAAAAACGGCATCACCGTAATGAAAGCGACGTCGCAGTTTTCAGTAGCCGGCAAGAGCTATCCGAATGGCTCCTACGTGGTCAAAACCGCGCAGGCGTTCCGGCCGCACGTCATGGATATGTTCGAGCCGCAGGACCACCCCAACGATTTCGCGTATCCCGGTGGTCCTCCCAAGCCGCCCTACGACATCACGGGATGGACGCTGGCGTATCAGATGGGCGTGAAGTTCGATCGCATTCTCGACGCCTTCGACGGGCCGTTCACCAAGATCAATGGCGTGCTGCCGCCGCCGTCCGAACCCGTGACGGGCACTGGAACTGCGGGATTTCTGATCAGCCATCGCATCAATAATTCGTTCGTGCTGATCAACCGGCTGCTGAAAGCCGGGGCCGACGTGTATTGGATCAAGAAAGACATGAGCGCCGACGGCGAGGATCTGGGCACCGGCGCAATCTGGGTTCCCGCTTCGGGATCCGCGCGTGGAATCATCGATCAAACCGCGAAGCAGCTTGGGGTCCCGGCCCATATGGTCGCGAAAGCTCCAGCGGGTGACGCGATGAAGCTGAAACCGATCCGCATCGGACTCTTCGATCAGTACGGCGGGAACATGCCATCGGGCTGGACGCGCTGGCTGTTTGAGCAGTATGAGTTCCCGTTCCAGGTGGTGTATCCGCAGACGCTGGACGCAGGCGAGCTGAAATCGAAGTTCGATGTTCTGGTGTTCACCGACGGCGCGTATCGCCGCGCCGGGACCGGTGGCCGTGGAGGTGGCGGCGGCTTCGGAAATCAGGTCCCGGAGGATCTGCCCAGCGAGTATCAAGGCTGGACCGGCCGCATCAGTGAAGACAAAACCATGCCGCAGCTCAAGAAGTTCGTCGAATCCGGCGGGTCCATCGTGACCATCGGCAGTTCGACCAGCATGGCGGAGTTGCTGGGTCTTCCGGTGAAGGATTATCTGACGGAAAAAGGCCCCGATGGACGCGATCGGGCGCTGCCGCGGGAAAAATTCTACATCCCGGGATCGCTGCTCAAGACCAATATCGACAATACGAATCCTCTGGCGTACGGGATGCCGGAGCAGGTGGACGTGTTCTTCGACAACAGCCCGGTGTTCCGCATGGAGCCGAACGCGGAGCTGAAAAAGACTTCAGCCGTCGCGTGGTTCTCGGGTCCCGCGCCGCTCGACAGCGGATGGGCGTGGGGACAGCAATACCTCGACGGCGGCACGGCCGCCGCTGAGGCCACGGTAGGCGAAGGCAAAGTGATGATGCTTGGTCCCGAAGTGGCCTTCCGGAGCCAGCCGCACGCGACCTACAAGCTTCTGTTCAACGGCCTGTACTTCGGCAGCGCGAAGGATGCGGTATTGAAGTAATTCCCGAACATTCTGCGCCGTCGATCGTCTATCGATTCTGAGAAAGGCTTGCCCATGAAGACTTTGATCCCTGTCCTGCTGTCTGCCTGCGCGACTGTGGCGGTCGCGCAATATACCAGCCCGCCTGCCGATACTTCGGTGACCATCGCCGGCAAGAAGATCGCGATTCAATATCATGCGCCGTCCATGCATGGGCGGAAGATTTTCGGCGGCCTGGTCCCTTATGGAGAAGTCTGGCGCGCGGGCGCGAACGAGGCCACGGCGCTGCACACCGATGCAGCCTTGCAGATGAAGAACGTCAACATCCCCAAGGGCGACTATACGCTGTTCATCTGGCCCACCGAGAAAGGCTTTCAGTTGATCGTTAACAAGCAGACCGGCCAATGGGGACTCGAATATAACAAGGGTCAAGATTTGGGCCGCGTCGCGATGGACATGAGCAAGTCCTCCAAACCGATCGATACTTTCAAGATCACGTTGTCTTCGGCAGGCGGTAAGGCCGGCAAACTTCAAATGGAGTGGGAAACCACGATTTTCTCGGTTCCTTTCACCCTCCAGTGAGTCGTTTTGACCTGGCAGCCGCCGCCCGGCAGGAGATGATCGACAGAGGTTTCGATCCGGATTTCCCCGCCGGTACCGATCGTCAAATCGCAGATTTCAGGGCCGAGGCCGCGCCGAAGCCGACCGACGGCATCCGCGATCTGCGCGGCCTCCTGTGGTCGTCCATCGATAACGACACTTCGCGCGATCTCGACCAGATCGAAATGGCCGAATCCGCCGGCGCCGCCGGAACACGCGTCCGGGTTGCCGTGGCCGACGTCGACATCGCGGTCGATATCGGCACTCCCATCGATCGTCACGCTTCCTCGCAGACCACCAGCGTCTACACCGGCGTCAAGACGTTTCCGATGCTGCCCGAGGAGTTTTCCACCGATCTGACTTCGCTGAACCCGGACGAAGACCGCCTGGCGATGGTAATCGAGTACGTGGTGACCGCCGACGGATCGATCACGTCTCCGGACATTTATCGCGCGCTGGTGCGAAATCATGCGCAGTTGACCTACAACGGCGTCGGAGCGTGGCTGGAAGGCACCGGCCCGGCTCCGGGCAAGGTAGCCGCATCGCCCGATTTGCAAGAACAACTCGAGCTTCAGGATGAGGCCGCGCAGACTCTATGCACTGGGCGACACCGCCGCGGTGCGCTGGATTTCGATCGCGTGGAGACCGAACCCCTGATCTCAGAGGGCCAAGTCGAAGGACTCGCGGTCCGCGAGCGAAATCGCGCCACTCGCCTGATCGAGGATTTTATGGTCGCGGCGAATGAAGTGATGGCGCAAACGCTCTCGCACGCCGGGGTCGCCTCCATTCGGCGCGTCGTTAAGACACCGGAACGTTGGCCGCGCATCGTTACTTTAGCGGCTCGCTATGGCGGCAAGCTGCCGCCCAATCCCGATTCCGAGGCGCTGAACGCCTTCCTGACCAAAATGCGCGAGTCCGATGAAGTGCATTACCCGGACATCTCGCTCGCGGTAATCAAGCTGATGGGGCCGGGCGAGTACGTGCTCTTTCGCCCAGGCGCCGCGAATGCCGATCTAGGCCACTTCGCGCTGGCCGTTCAGGATTACACGCACTCCACCGCGCCGAACCGGCGGTTCGCCGATCTGGTGGCGCAGCGTCTGATCAAATCCGTGCTGGCCAAGCATCCCACTCCGTACAACGAAGGCCAGCTCGATTCGATCGCCACCAACTGCACCTTGAAAGAGGACGCGGCGCGAAAAGTGGAGCGTGTTATGGAAAAGCGCATCGCCGCCGTGGCTCTGACGCCTCGCATCGGCGAAAGCTTCAATGGAATCGTAACCGGCGTCACCCCCAAAGGCGTGTTCGTGCGCGTGCTGCGGCCTCCGGCCGAAGGTCTGTTAATCCGCGGCGAAAGCGGCGTCGACGTCGGCGACCAGATTCGAGTGAAGCTGGTCAGCACTAACCCGCGTCGTGGATACATCGACTTCGCGCGCTAACTCCGCGCCAAACCCGCTTGCAGTTCCTGCGCGCGAAGATTAACCTGAGTATTCGACCGGAAGGAGATGCCCATGTTCAAGTATTCGCTCGCCGTCCTGATTTCCGCTGCCTGCGCGTTCGCGCAGCCGAAAGTCACGCCCGAAAAAGAAGCCGCCATGAAAGCCGACCTGAATGGCGAAATCGACCACATGAAAAAGCAGGCCCAGGTGATGGTCGATAGCGTGTTCAGCTTCGGCGAGCTTGGATTCCAGGAGTTTGAAACCTCCAAATATCTCACCGGAATCCTGGAAAAAGAAGGATTCAAAATCGAGCGCGGAATCGCGGGAATCCCGACCTCATGGATCGCGTCATGGGGCTCCGGCAAGCCGGTAATCTCGCTCGGCTCCGATATTGACGATATTCCGCAAGCGTCGCAGAAGCCCGGCGTGGCGTATCACGACCCTATGATCGAAGGCGCGCCGGGACACGGCGAAGGTCACAACTCCGGGGTGCCGCTGAACATCATCGCCGCGCTCGCCGTCAAAAAGGTGATGGAGCGCGAACATATGCAGGGCACCATCCGCCTGTGGCCCGGTGTTGCCGAGGAATTGCTGGGCTCGAAGGCCTACTACGTTCGCGCCGGGATGTTCAAGGAGGTCGACGTCGTGCTCTTTACGCACGTGGCGAATAACATGGCTGTCTCTTATGGACCCAGCGGATCGAACGGCCTGGTCTCGATCGAATACAATTTCAAGGGCGAAAGCGCCCACGCGGCCGGAGCCCCGTGGCGCGGACGGAGCGCGCTCGACGCAGCGGAGTTGATGAGCGTCGGCTACGAGTTCCGCCGCGAGCATCTGCGCCTGGCCACCCGCGTGCATTACGTGATCACCAACGGCGGCGATCAGCCGAACGTCGTTCCCCCCAACGCCTCCATGTGGTTTTATTTCCGCGAAGCCGATTACGACCACATCATGAACCTGTGGCACATCGGCGACAACATGGCCAAAGGCGCGACGCTGATGACCGATACTGAATATTCGGAACGCCTCCTCGGCGCCGCGTGGCCGGGATATTTCAACCAGCCGATCGCCGAAGCCATGCAGGCCAATATCAAGAAAGTCGGGCTGCCGCAATGGTCCGATGACGACCAGGCGCTCGCGAAGGCATTCCAGCGGGAGCTGAAACAGCCCGTTCGCGGCCTGGCAACCAAAGTTTCCGAGCTGCGTCCTCCGCGCGTCCAGCCGGCCGAGGGAGGTGAAGAGGGACAGGGCGCGCAACCCATGGGCGGCGGCTCCGACGACATCGGGGACGTTTCCTGGGTGGTGCCGACGATCACACTGCGCTTCCCCTCGAACATTCCCGGCGGTCCCGGCCATAACTGGGCCAACGCGATTTCCATGGCCACTCCCATCGCGCATAAAGGCGTGATTGCCGGCGCGAAGGTTCAGGCCATGACCATGATCGACATCCTGGTGCATCCCGAGCTGGTCAAGTCCGCTTGGGATTACTTCAATAATGTTCAGAATAAGGGAACTAAGTATGTCTCTTTCCTGCGTCCCGAAGACAAGCCCGCCATCTGGCTGAATGAGAAGACCATGGCGAAGTATCGCGACGAGATGAAGAAGATGTATTACGATCCCACCAAGTACGACACGTATCTGGAGCAGCTCGGCATCAAGTATCCGACGATTCGAACGGGCGCCTCTGGCGGATCTCCGGAGAAGAATCAGTAGGCGGCGGGGACGCAATCAGACTTTCGCTCGAAGTGCTATACTAGTTTTGTCTTTGCGTACATCCGTTTCACCACGAGTGCTTTCGGGCGGCTTCCCTGCTTATTCCGAACGTTGGGTCCGAGCGCAGTCTGAACAAAGACGATTTCAATCCAAAAGGAACACCTTTTCGTGACCAACATTTTCGTAGGAAATTTAAGCTATCAGACCACGCAGGAAGAACTGCAAGCCGCATTCGCGCAGTATGGAGCCGTGGAACGGGTTAACATCATCACCGACCGGGATACCGGGCAGCCCAGGGGATTCGCTTTCGTCGAAATGACCGAGAAGCGCGATGCCACCAACGCCATCGCCCAGTTGAACGGAGCCGAGCTTCATGGCCGCGCCATGAACGTGAATGAAGCGCGTCCCAAGGCGGCCGGTGGATCCGGCGGCGGTTACGGCGGCGGCGGTCGCGGACGCGGCAGCGGCGGTGGTGGCGGACGTGGACAGCGCTGGTAGGCGATTTCTGATTCCGGCCGGCGGTTCCGGCCGTTTTAATAACCTTCGCCGCCGCGTTTGGGTTCCTCCAACGCGTGCGGCTATTCTCTTTTGCGGGAGTTCCCATGGCTGGTCGCGGTCCACAAACCTTCAAAAAACGACAGAAGGAGCAGGCACGTAAGGAAAAGCAACAGGAGAAGCTGGCCAAACGGCTGATGCGTAAGCAGCAAGGCGACAAGCCCGAAGAGCCGGATGAAGACGACGGCCTGGATTTTGCCCTCTACCGGGAGCTAGGGGATGAGGCAGGACTGGAGCGGGCTCCCATTACGAGAGAACCCGAGAAGCACTAACCGTGTTTCCGGGAAGGAGCTAGTGAAATGGAATTCGTGTTGGCCGGTTTCCGTCAGGAATCGAATATCCGGCGTTTCGCTTTTGAAGGCGTCACCGCGGATCGCAAACAGAAGCGCACCGAGTTTTTCGTTGGCGTCGACCTCACGCTGATCCGGAAATATTCGATCCCCATGCAGGAGCTCCCGTTGCTGTGCCGGCATCTTCTTGCCGGTCTCACCGATCTCACTGACGTGGAGCACGGCCAAACCCTCATGTTCACGGAGAAGGACATGGTGGGGTACGCCACCAAGCGCGTGGCGGCACAAGCGGCGGCCGATCAGAAACGCAAGGCGCATCGCCGTCCGCCGTCGAACCGTCTGGGTCAAGCGTGGCGCACTCAGGTGGGCGGAACTCGGACATAAGCCGCGCCGCGGCTTCATCGGAATCCACCTGCCGCATCAGCGATTGGACCTGGCGTACGTATTCCGGCCGCGGATTATAGGTTTGCAACTTTTCTTTCACGCTCTTTCCCCGATAATCGCGCCCCAGCGCGAGCTTCCTCGCCAGGAAACGAATCCCCTTCGTCACCGACTCGAACTTGGTTCGAGCCGAATTCCATCCCCAGCGATTGTTCCCGCGCTCGTACCATCCGCAGGTGCTCTCGGTAACCGAGATCGCGGGCAGCAGCCGGTAATCGAGCGCATAAGTATCCGCGGCCTCGATATACTCGTCGACGTGAAACGGCTGAGGACATCGATACGACTTGAAAAACGCATCCAGTTTTTCCACCCGAATGTCTGGACCTGTGTCCGCTACGAGTCGACGCATCGATGTTAACGTCACTGGAAAACAGCGCGAAAATCCCGAAAACTGCGGCGAAAATCTTCAACCCTCGGAGCCCCTTTCTTGGCCCCTATGTATCAGACCCTCCACGGGCGCAAGCTGTTTCCGGCGTGTAAGTATTTGAAAAGTAGTAAAATAGCCTGCCAGAGGATGTTGCCATGGAGCTTTCCACGATTCTGGTTTTCTCTACTTCGATCATCGCCGCATTCGGCGCGCAAGCCACCGTGCACTTGGTTCAACGCCCGACCATGAACAAGACGCAAATCGTCTTTTCCTATGCCGGCGATCTGTGGACGGTCAGCCGCCAGGGCGGCAAAGCGGAGCGTCTCACCGCAGGCGTCGGATTCGAGACCGAAGCCGAGTTCTCCCCCGACGGAAACACGCTCGCCTTCACTGGCGAATACGACGGCAACATCGATGTCTTCACGATGCCCGCGGCGGGCGGCACTCCCAAGCGCATCACCTATCATCCTGATCCCGATCGACTGGTCGGATGGGCGCCCGACGGCAAGCGCATTCTGTTCCGGTCGAATCGCTACAGTTATTCTCGTTTCACGCAACTCTTCAGCGTTTCCACCGAAGGCGGGATGCCGGAGGTTCTGCCGCTTCCCATGGCGTGCACCGGAGCCTATTCGCCCGACGGCAAGCGCATGGTTTACGCCCCGCTCGACGGTGGCCAGTTCGCGCCCGGATTCACGAATTTCGTCGCATGGAAACGTTACCGCGGCGGTGAGGCGAGCTATCTGTGGATCGTCAACCTGGCCGACCTGAGCACCGTGAAAATCCCGCGCACCGATTCCAACGACATCAATCCCATGTGGATCGGCGACAAGATTTATTTCCTGTCGGACCGCAGCGGCCCCATGTCGCTGTTCCGCTACGATCCCCAATCGCAAGCGGTAACGAAACTGATCGAAAACACCGGCAAAGACATCATGAATGCCAGCGCGGGCCCCGGCGGAATCGTGTACGAACAGTTCGGGCAGGTTTATATTTACGATCTGGCGACGCAAAAGAGCAACAAGGTACCGATCGAGATCGAAGCCGACCTGTCCGAGATCCGGCCGCATTTCCAAAACGTTTCGCGCGAAATTCGGTCTGCGAAAATTTCACCTACTGGCGTTCGAGCCGTGTTTGAAGCGCATGGCGAAGTGATGACGGTTCCGGCCGAGCATGGCGACATCCGCGACTTGACCAATACTCCCGGCGTCATGGAACGCACGCCCGCCTGGTCGCCCGACGGAAAATCGATCGCGTACTTCTCTGACGAATCGGGAGAATATGCGCTGCACGTCAAGCCGCAGAGCGGCGAAGGCGAAACGCGCAAGCTGGCACTGGCGGGAAAATCGGCGTTCTATTTCGACCCGAAATGGTCGCCCGACAGCAAGCACATCGCGTTCACCGACAATCAGCTCAATCTATGGGACGTGGAGATCGCTTCCGGAAAGCTCACGAAAATCGACACCGATTATTCTTACGAACTGAATCGCGACTTCAACTGGTCCGGCGATTCGAAGTGGATTGCCTATGTGAAGTCCTTGCCGAATCGCCTGCACGCAATTTCGATTTACTCGCTCGACGACGCCAAGAGCACGCAGGTCACCGATGGAATGAGCGATGCGCGCCTGCCCGCGTTCGATCGCGACGGGCAATATCTTTATTTCACCGCGAGCACGAATTATGGGCCGACGTCGAGCGGCCTGGATATGACCAGCGATGAGCATGACGTGACGCGCAGCATCTACCTCATCGTGCTGGCGAATAACATCGCTTCGCCGCTGGCTCCGGAAAGCGACGAAGAAAAGCCTGGCGAGCCTGCGGCTGCCGGGGGTCGTGGTGGACGCGGCGGCGCGGCATCGGCCGAAGCGCCTCCGAAACCGGTTCGCATCGATTTCGACCGCATCATGCAACGGATCGTCGCGCTGCCGCTTCCCGCGCGCGCCTATCGCGAACTGGCCGCCGGGAAAACCGGCGTGATTTATTACCTGGAGCCTGGAACGGGCGGCGGCGGACGCGGCGGCTTTGGCGGCGGCAGCACGCTTTCGAAATACGATCTGAAGACTCGCAAAGCCGAGAAGCTCGCCGATAATGTCCAACTCTTCGATCTATCGGCGAATGGCGAAAAAATGCTGCTGCGCATGGGCGCGCCCGATGGCGGTGGACGTGGGCGCGGCGGCGCCGGTCCCGCAGGACCGCCTCAATACGTGATCGCTTCGGCTTCGGCTCCGGCGAAGCCGGGAGAAGGCGCGCTGCACATCGCGAACATGGAAGTGAACGTCGAGCCTCTCGCCGAATGGAAGCAGATGTATCACGAAGTCTGGCGCATCGAGCGAAGCTACTTCTACGATCCGAATCTGCACGGCGTCAACTCCGCGGACGGCGAAAAAGAGTATGAAAAGTTTCTCGATTCCCTGGCCTCGCGCGCGGATTTGAACTACATCATTCACGATTTCTTGAGCGAGTTCACCGTCGGCCACCTGCGCGGTGGCGGCGGAAATATTCCCGAACCGGCTCGCGTTCGCCGGGGGCCTGCTGGGAGCCGATTTCGAGATCGCCAACGGCCGTTATCGCATCAAGAAAATCTACACTGGCGAAAGCTGGAATCCGCAGCTTCACGCGCCCTTGGCTGTAGCCCGGGCTCAATGTGGCCGCTGGAGACTACATCCTTTCGATCCACGGCGATGAGCTCAAAGGCACGGACGACATCTCGCATCTGCTGGAAGGAATGGCCGACAAGACCGTGGTGATGCGCGTCGCCTCGGATGCTTCGGGCGCCAATGCGCGCGAAATCACCGTGGTTCCCGTCGCCAGCGAGCAGCCGCTTCGCCATGAAGCCTGGGTGGAAGAAAATCGCCGCAAAGTGGACCAGTTGAGCGGCGGCAAGCTCGCCTACGTCTACATGCCCGATACCGCGCAAGGCGGACTGACGGCGTTTAACCGCTATTACTTCGCGCAGGTCGACAAGCAGGGCGCCATCATCGATGAGCGCTTCAACAGCGGCGGCCAGGTGGCCGACTATGTGATCAACGCGCTGAATCGCCCGCTGATGGGCTGGTGGCAGCCGCGCTATGGCGCGATTTATCGCACGCCCGCGGCCTCCGTCTTCGGGCCCAAAGTGATGATCATCAACGAAATGGCCGGCTCCGGCGGCGACATGATGCCGTGGATGTTCCGCCACACGCAAACCGGCACGCTGGTCGGCAAGCGAACCTGGGGAGGATTGGTCGGCGTATCGCAATATCCGGTCCTGATGGATGGCGGCAACGTGACTTCGCCCAATTTCGGATTCTTCAACCCCAACTGGTCAGTGGGACGTCGAGAATCACGGCACGCCGCCGGATGTCATGGTGGATCAGGATCCGAAGCTGGTGCATGAGGGCCACGACCCGCAACTGGAGCGCGCCGTCGCCGTGGCGCTGGAGCAGATGAAGACGCATCCGGTTCCGGAGCCGCATCGCCCCGCGTTCCCCAATTACCAGAATCCCAACGCGCGTCCCACGCCAACGTCGGGATCTCCGAACCAACGCCAGTAGCCACAGTGTGAAATCCGCGCACGCCGCGCGGAATTGCAAGTCATTGATCCGCCGCGAGCCGAAATCTGGCCCGCGGCGTGCCAAAAGCCGTCCGGATGATTCGGAGCCTGCTCAAGAACTGGAAGCTCAACTCGATTGCGGTGTTCTCTTTGGCGATCGCACTAGGCCTCGCCGTAGTGGCCTTGAGTGTTTCCGATACCATCCTGCTGCGTCCTCCCGCCGCGAATGATCCGGGCCGCCTGGTCACCATCTTCACCATCGCGCGAGATGGAACGAAGAATAATCTTTCGTACCTCGATTTCCACTACATTCGTGACCACAGCCAGACGTTTTCGGGCGTGGCGGGGTACAACTATGGCATCTCGAAAACTGTTACGCACTTCAACGGGCGCGACGAACTGAGCCTGATCAATACGGTTTCCGACAATTACTTTTCGGTTCTCGAAATCAAGCCTTTCCTAGGCCGATTCTTCTCGTCCGGCGACGACGACAAGAAACTTCCCTCCGCGATTTTGACGTATTCATGCTGGAAGCGCTGGGGCGCGGATCCCCACGTTGTCGGCAAGACCGTGACCATCAATCATCAGGAGCTGAACATTGTCGGCGTCGCGCCGAAACAATACATCGGACCCGTGTTCGGCATCGGCACTGACGTGGTCCTCAATCTCGCCACGGACGACCAAGCCACGCTCGGCAATCGCGAAGAACGGATCGTGCTTCTCGCGGGCAGGCTGAATCCCGGCGCGACGCGCGCGCAGGCACGCGCCGAAGTTCAGGCCTTGTGGAACCAGCTCATTGCCGCGTTTCCCAGCTCCGAGAGAAATCCGTATGCTGAGGTGACCGCGGCCACGCTCCTGCATCCCGACTGGATGCGCCCCGCGCAACTGATCTCTGCCGTACTCATCGCAGTGGTTCTGTTAATTCTGCTGATCGCCTGCGCGAACGTCGCGAATCTGCTGCTTGCGCTGGCCACGCAGCGAAGGCAGGAAGCGCTGATCAAAACCGCGCTCGGCGCGACACGGGCTCGTCTGATTGTCGAATTTCTCAAAGAAAGTACCGTCATCTGTGCTCTTGGAGGCGTGATCGGCTACTTGATGGCCGCAGCCGTCCTGAATCGCTTCTCACGATTCGACGCGGCGTTTCCGGTGTTCGGCTCCATGCAGCTCGCGGCGGATCTGCACCCCGGCGCGCTGGTTTTTGTACTGATGCTGGGATTGACGCTCGCCGCAAGCCTCGCCGCAGGTTTGGCGCCGGCGCTCTACGCATCGAAATTGGATCTAGCCGCCGCGCTCAGCGGTGAGATCGCTATCGGGGGCACCCGGCGCGGAATCATCCGCAACACCGTGGTGATCGTTCAAGTCGCGGTCTGCACGCTGGTTCTGGCCGGAACCGGCATGTGCCTGCGAAGCCTGCACAATCTACGACAGATCGACCCGGGATTTTCGGCTCGCAACATCGTCGCGATGTGGAGCTTCTCCGGTCTCGACGGGCTTTCGCCCGAACAGGGACTGAGACGCTACGACGATCTTCGCCGCGGCGCGGAGCAACTCTACGGGGTCGAATCGGCCGCCATCGCCCTGGACATGCCGCTCGGCGGCGATTCGAGCGATCGCGAAGAAGTGCGCCTTCCCGATCATCCCGAGCGAATCTTCATCAATTGCACCACCACGGACGAGAATTATTTCTCCACGCTCGGCATCCGCCTTCTCGAAGGACGAACCTTTCAGGCCACCGATCGGGAGAAAAGCCCGGGCGTGATCGTCATCAATCATTTCATGGCGGAAAAGTATTGGCCCGGGCAGGACGCCATCGGCCGCACTCTGCGGCTCGCCAACGGGAATCGCCCGATGACCGTCGTCGGGATCGCCGCCGACGGCAAATACGACGATCTCGACGAAGCCCCGCGCCCGTATCTATACCTTGCGCTGCGCCAGAATTATCAACCCGGAGTCATGCTGATCGCCCGCACCCATGGCGACCCTCGGCTGTGGATCGAGCCGCTTTCGCGCATGGCGCGCGATCTCGGAGTCGGCCAGCCGCTTCCGCCCATCACCATGGAAAACTGGATGCACCTGACGCTTTTCATCCCCTTGGCGACGCTTGCCGCCGTCAGCGGATTGAGCGCCCTGGGACTGCTGCTCGCAACGGTCGGTTTATACGGCGCGATCTCTTACTCGGTGAGCGAACGCAGGCGGGAGTTGGGCATTCGCGTCGCGTTAGGGGCTCGACCGGTCCAATTGCTGAGTATGGTGTTCCGTGAAACCCTGGCGACCACGGGCGGAGGAATTTTCGCGGGGTTGCTACTCGGCATCGCGGCCAGCACTCTCTTGAGCTCGCAGCTCTACGGCATTCATCGACTGGAGTGGGCCGTACTCGCGCCGGTCGCTTGCGCCATGGCGGCACTCTCCCTCGCCATCGCGTATCTCGCCGCGCACCGCTGGATTCGCATGGACCCGATGGAAGCAGTTCGGCACACCTGACACTCTATGCCGCTCGCCGCGCGGCGCGTGCGAAGCTATTTAGTTGGACCCGTACTCATCTTTCCGTTCCCGCGATTTTCGGTTCTTCGTCGCGGGATCGCTGCTCGCGAATCTCGGCTTGCAGATGCTTTCCGTCGCGGTGAGCTGGGATTTGTACCTCCAAACCAGATCCGCCGCCGTTTTGGGCAACGTGGGATTCGTTCAAGTCGCTCCGTTCCTGATGTTTGCTTTATTCGCCGGCCACGCGGCGGACCGTTACGATCGGCGCCGCATCATGATTTTCACCCAGGCGTTGGTGATCGCGGCGACCTTTTTATTGGTCAGCAGACCGCCATCGGTCACGCTGATCTACAGCGCCCTGTTCCTGACCGCCGCCGCGCGAGCCTTCCAGGGCCCGTCGCGGCTGGCAATCCTTCCTCACGTCGTCGCCAAGGATGGCCTGCGCAACGCCATCACCTGGAACAGCAGCGCCCAGGAGATCGCCAACGTCAGTGGACCTGCGGTCGCAGGCTTGCTGCTGGCGTCGGTGGGAAGCAAGACCGTGTACATCGTCCAGCTCGTCTGCGCGACGCTTACCCTCGCGTGCTTTCAACTGCTCCGAGTGCGCCGCGTCGAGGCGAGCCCCATGGTTCCCTCCGTCGATCGCAAAGAGTTGCTCGAAGGCATCCGGTTTGTGCGTGCGGATAAGCTGATCCTGCCCGCCATTTCGCTGGATCTGTTCGGCGTGCTGTTCGGCGGCGCGACGGCGCTGCTTCCGATTTATGCGGTAGAGATCCTGCACACCGGCGCGCGCGGCCTGGGATGGTTGCGGGCCGCGCAATCGATGGGCGCGGTGTCGATGGCGATCCTGACCTCGCACGTGTCCCAAGCCCCGACGCGCCGGACAGATGTTGCTGTGGGCCGTCGGCGGATTCGGAGCCGCCACCATCGTTTTCGGCATCTCGCGATCCTTCTGGCTCTCCTTCGCGATGCTGCTGCTGACCGGAGCGTTCGACAACGTCAGCGTGGTTCTGCGCCAATCGCTGGTGCAAACCCGTACGCCGGATTATCTCAAAGGCCGCGTGCTATCCGTCCAGAACATCTTCGTCAGTTGTTCGAACCAATTAGGCGCGGTCGAATCGGGCTGGACCGCCGCATGGTTCGGACCGGTAATCAGCGTGGCCGGCGGAGGCTCTGGCGACCATCGCCATCGTTGCCGCTTTCGCTGCCGGATCGGCCGCGTTGCGACGATGGTCGCAATAATCGGTTACTGCCCGCCGAATCCGCCACCGGTGTGCGCCGGGCCGCGAAATACGGCGTTGATGAACAGCAGATATAGACCGTCCTGATAGCCGCGATAATTCGGATCCGCCGTGAAGCCGATCTCATTGCCGCGCCCGTCGCGCTCCACGATCAACAGCGGTTTGTAGGCCAGCTGTTTGCGAAACTCCTCCCAGGAATAGCCGCTCGCCATCACCTGATCCGCGCCCGCGAACACCACGGCATTCACGCCTCGATCCACTTTGATCGGAGTGTAAATCGTCGACCCGCTGACTACGGCATACACGGTTTCCGGCACGCCGGCCGTGATCCAATGCTCCTGGTCGACCTTGGCCTTCGCCAGAAATCCGTGCGCTGGCCACGGAGCTTGCGTATCCGGCTGAATCGCTTTTTCCAAATCCGCATCCGACGCGTAAATGTGTCCCGGCACGCGAGCATTCCCTCGACCAGCTTCCGTAGCTGGCCGGCGCCGCAGCTGTCGCCGGTGCAGCCGCCGCGCCTCCACGCCCGCCGCGACCTCCCGTGGCGCCGCCATCGGAACCCGGGGCATTCTCCTGTTGGATCGCCATCATCCCGTTTTGCGACATGTAGCCTAATGCGCTGCCCATGCCGATCAGCGTCCCGCCGCTTTGCACCCATTCATGCAGCCGCCGCGTTCCATTGGTTCCCAAAACCCCGGCATAACCGTCGCCGCCGCCGGCTTCAGGCAAAATGATCACCTGGAACTTGCTCAAATCCGCTCCGCCGATCTGTTGCGTCCGGATCACCGTTACGGGATACCCGAACTCGCGCTCCAAAACCCATCGAGCCTGACCCGCGGAGCCTCCATTGGTCGGCCGATCCCACGCCAGCAGAATCGCTGGACGCTTCAGATACGGAACGCGAGAGCTGCCGAAATCGGGGCCTTCGTCCATCCAGCTTGAATTCGTCGCGACCACCTCCGCCCCCGAGCTTTCCGCCAGCTTCCGCACTGTCTCATGCACGTCGGGGCCATTTTCTTTGACCATGATGACCAGGCTTCCTTCGGGATACGCTCGTCCATTCTGCTTGAAACTCTTGTCGGCGCTCAAGACGCGAAGATTCGCGCGCAGGCTCGCGGTCAGCATCTTCGCAGAAGCGGTGGTCCCCCAAGGAACCAGGTAAGCGACCGTGGCCTTCCCTCCATCGATCTTTCCCGGAGGAGCGTCGCCGAACTTCACGGCCGATAAATTGGCCGTGGATGCATCCTTCGACGCGACCGCTTCAATATTGAACTGATACGGCAGCGACCACGCGGTGACGTCGTAGATCCCGCTGCGCAGCCGCAGCTTTCGGCGATGCTCTTCGTCCTTCAGAAACGCGTCGTCCATGGAAACCTGCGGATCCAGAAGATCGCGCACCATGCGCCGCTCCGGCTGTGCGAGCGAAACCACGTACGATCCCGCCGGATATTGTTTCCCGCCGCTTGAAAACGCCGCGCCTGCGCGATTGACTTCCACGCCCTGCATCACCAGCAACTGCGCGAGCCTATCCACCTCGGGGTGTTGCCGCGGCGCGGCAGAATGTACTCCTTCACCGGATCTTTCGCGGCTTCTTCCATTGCATTGACCTGATATTTGTAAAACGCTTGAAGCAGATCCGCGCGATGCTGCGCCACCGTTTCGCAGCTCGCCACCGAGGTCACAAAATGACGCCGCACCGTCTCGCGATACGTGATGGTCACGTCGTCCGACCGGTGCACCACCAGCCCGCGCGTCGATCCGTTTTCATACGTCATAGCGATTCCGCCGTAGTAGAACGGCCAGCTTGCGCCATAGCCGGGATAAAACGCGTCGTAATTTTCGCGAGTGAAATAGCGGAACCCGAACTGATCGAAATATTTCGCGTTGTTCTTACCGAACCAGTACAGATCGTCGTGCTGGTCTTTCGTTAAGTACGGATTATATGGATCGGATTCCGGTGTGAAATAGTACTGCGCATCCGTGCCCATCTCGTGCAGATCGATGAACACCAGCGGATACCATTCCTGGAGCACCTTCACGTGGCCGATCGTCTCCGGTTGCGTGATGCCCAGCCAGTCGCGATTCAGGTCGAAATAATAATGATTCGTCCGGCCGCCGGGCCAGGATTCACTGTGTTCCGCGGCAATCGGATTCGCATCCGGCTCCAGTCCTTCATTCACTTCGAAATCGTGGATGAAGCGGTTGCGGCCGTCGGGATTCTGCAACGGGCAGATCATCACCAGCGCATTGGCGAAAATATCGCCGATCATTTTGTCATTGCGCGCCGCAAGCAGATGATACGCCGTAACCAGCGCGGCATCGGGCGAGGAAATTTCATTTCCGTGGACACCATACGCCAGCCAGATCAACGCCGGCAGTCCGGCCATCAGCCTTTGCGCCTCCGCCTGCGAAGTCTTGCGCGGATCGTGAAGCTTCTGCATCGCCGCGCGAATCTCGGGCAGCCGCTTGATATTCGCCTCGGACCCGATCACCGCGTAAACCAGCTCGCGACCTTCCCAAGTCTTTCCGTACTCGAAGACCTTCATGCGATTCGGCTCGGCAGCCGCCAGCGCTTGGAGATACTTCACGATGTTGGCGTGGCTGGAAACGCGATCGCCGAAATCGTAGCCCAGCACTTTGGCAGGAGTGGGAACCGCAGGGTTATACGTGGCTCCCGCCCAATACTCGAATTTCGCCTGGGCAAACGTGGCGCAGGCGGACAGTAAATAGCAGACAAACTTTCCTCATGGATGTTTAGGATACCGCGTTACTGGATGAAATCCGGCGACTTGCCACAGCTTCGCGCAATCATACATGCGGCCGTTGGCGACCACCTTCGAGACCCTGCGCAGGTCGCTGATATTTTCGAGCGGATTGCCGTCGACCAGAATCAAATCCGCGCGCTTGCCCACCTCGATGGTTCCTGAATCGCGATCATGCTTCATGGCGCGTGCCGAAACGATGGTAGCCGACTGAATCGCCTCGATCGGTTTCATTCCCGCTTGAACGTACAGCTCCAGCTCACGAATCAGCCCGTATCCGACCAATCCCGTATCGCTGCCTGGCACGATGATGACGCCCGCCCGGTGCAGCGCGCCGATCACCGCCACCGTCTCCGCCATGCGCGCACGAAATTGACCCGCGTCCGTAACCGATCCCTTGCGAAAACTTCGCCAGCGACGGTAGCCGGAGCTTTCACGATCGCTGGCTCGAAGGATCGGATGTCCACCGTCGCCGGATGCCCGCCCATTTCCCCCCACGAGGCCGTCGGATCGACAACGGTGTGATGTTCCAGGAAAAACTGAACCGCCTTGTGCGCCCGCTCCGAATCGAGGTCGACCGGAGCTCCGCGGCCACCGCCCGGCGCGTGCATCATCTGCGAAACGTAGTTCAGATGATTGATCTGATCCATACCCGCCTCGACGCCCTGGAACGCGTTTAGCGCCGCCGGGACATGTCCGGTAACACTCATCCCCACGCGATGCGCCTCCGCGGCCAGCGCCTCAATAACATCCGGTTTCAGGAACGTGTACAGTTTGATCTGCTCGAATCCCGCGTCCTTATATCGCGCCACCACTGCGCGAGCTTCCTCCGGCGTATCCGCGAACACATTGCCGAATCCCTTGGGTCCACTCGCGTCGACCAGGCCAGCCAGCAACAACCTAGGCCCGAGGCCGTGATGCCGATCAATCGCGTCACGTTCCGCGACCAGAAAATCGAACTCGCCTCCGCAATCCCGCGCCGTAGTCACGCCAGCAGCGAGGTATGCCGGCCCGAACTCGACTCCGGAAAAATGCGTGTGCATTTCCCACAAACCCGGCAGGAGCATCTTGCCCTTCGCGTTCACCGTCGCCATGCCGTTCGGAATCGGAACCTGACTGCGCGATCCGGCCGCCGCGATTCGTCCATCGCGGACGATCACCACCGAATCGGGCACCGGAGCCTTCCCGGTCGCATCCACGAGAGTCGCACCGACGATTGCGAAATTGCCGGTGTGCTCCGCTGGGACCTGCCGCTCCATCGATTCCCGCGTGCGCATCTCCTGGGCCACGCCTGCCCGAAACAGCTCGTCAAACGCCGGCTCATATTCGGCGCGCACCGCTTCCAGCGGCAGCCCGGCCGCGAACGTCATTGCGGCAGCGAGCTGACCTTCCTGATTCATCCACAACACTTCGCGTCCCCAAACAATATTGGCGACGGTGTAGCGCGTGAGTTCGACCGGCTTTCCGTCGACGGTGATCGAGTCGCGCCCCGCCGGCTCGATCAGAGCGTCTTCCGCGGCCGGATTCGCCCGCAGGATCGGCAGGCGAGCCGGTTTCCCGTGCGCCAGCCAATACCGCATCATCATCATCTGGACCGAGAACGGCATATGCCCAAGCCCGACAAAGAACTGCGGCCCCACTTCCATATTTCGCACCGTCTCGCCTTCGCGGACCTTGGCCTGATCGCCATCGATCGTCGTCACACCGTTAGGCCGGCCATTCACTTCCAGGCGCTGCGGCGTAAGATCCGCCTGCATCGTTAGCTTCGCGGATGCGTTTCGCTTATTGCCGCGATCCGAATATTCAAGCGCCGCATGCATGGCCACCGATTCGCCATCGGCCGCACGGGTGATTTCGTAATGCTCCTCGCCGATCGCGTGGAGCATCATGTGAATCGTAAAGCTGCCCGTCTCTTGCGCATGCAGCAATGCCGGAAGCAGAAAAATAGCCGCGCTTCGCATAAGGACCAGTTTATAGAGTGGGCGAAGCGGTTGCGGGAAGAATCAGCGTGAACGTCGATCCTTTGCCCAACTGGCTCTCCACGCGCACTCCGCCGTTCATCCGCTCGACCACGTGTTTCACGATCGACAGCCCCAGCCCGGTTCCGCCCACCTGCCGCGATCGAGCCTTGTCCACGCGATAGAATCTTTCAAAAATCCGCGGCAGATCCTGCGAAGGGATTCCCGCGCCGGTATCGGCGATAGTAATCTCCACCCGTCCGTCGCCATTCTCAGCCGCGCGCACGCGAACCTCGCCGCCGGGCCGGTTAAACTTGATCGCGTTCGCCAGCAGATTCAAAATCGCCTGCTCCAGGCGCAGCCGGCTCCCGCTGACGAACAAATTCCCCAGCTCTTCGCGTACCATCTCCACATTGCGCGCCCGCGCTTCGGACGCGACTGTCGCGATCGCGCCGTCCAGCACCGCACGCACTGAAATCACGTCGGGCTCATTCGCCTCCGCATTCGACTCGAGCTCGGAAAGAATCAGCAGGTCCGCCGCGATGTTGTTTAGCCGCACCGCGTTGCTACGGATGATCTCCACAAAATGGCGATTATTCTTCAAATCCTCGAGCGCGCCGTCGAGCAGCGTATCGGCATATCCGATGATCCCCGCGAGCGGCGTGCGCAGTTCGTGCGAAACGTTGGCGACGAAGTCCTTGCGCACCTGCTCCAGCCGTTCCAGGTCCGTGATGTCGTGCAGGATCGCGATCGCGCCACGTCCCGAAGGCATTTCGAGCGGCGTAGCCTGCATCTCGAACGTGCGCGCGTGGGCCGAGAGCTGGAAGCGCAGCTTCTGCGGAACGCCCGTGTTCGAGACGCCGCGCAAACGCTCATGCAGGTCCGGATCGCGGACCAGCTCCAGCAGAAACCGGCCTTCGCTTTTTCCACCCCGAAAATCGATGGCCTTTAGAAACGACGCATTGCAGAACGTGACCCGCAATTCATGGTCGACGGCGAGCACTCCCTCGGCCATCCCCGAAAGGATTGCCTCCCGGCGCGCCGATTCGTAGCGCAAATTGTCCAGCAGCTTTTGCAGCTCGATGGCGACCCCTGCAAGCGACCGCTCCAGCGATCCCAGTTCATCGCTCGATTCGGCCGTCGGACGGTCCAGCGTCGCGCCGCCGGGAAAACTCTCCGCCAGCAGTTTCAACCTCCGCACCCGCAAGCTGAGCGATCGCGACACCACAAACGCGATGCACAGCGCCAGGATAAACGAGCCGGCTGAAATGGCCAGAATACGGTCGCGGACCTGGCCCGCATCCAATTCGCCGGACGGACGCGTGAGCGTGTAATCGACGGCAATCAGCGTAGCCGCAAGCAGCGCCAGCGCCATCAGCAGGAGCCGGCGGAAAAGGGAGCCAGTCACGAACCTTCAGACTATCAGTTCGCCGTATCAATAGCGTGAACCTGCAAATTTCCCGTGAGATTATTCCGCCGCACTGGGAACTACTTCAACAAGTGCTTCGAATCATACTCGCGGTCTCCGTCGCTGGCTTCCTGTGGGCCGGACAAACCAAGCCGGTGGCGAAAGCTCCACCGCCCGCTCAAGGGACCACCGCGCAGGAAGATAAAGCGATTGAGGCCGCGATTCGCGCCAAGCTGGAAAAATCCAAAATCGGAAAGGACGGATTCAAAGTGCACGTCCAAGGCGGGGTTGCAACATGGGAGGGCACAACCACCGTCCTACAGCACAAAGGTGCCGCTACCCGGATGGCTAAAAGCGCGGGAGCCAAAGCGGTGGTGAATAACATCAAAGTGAGCGACGCCGCCAAGCAGAAAGCGTCCGACAATCTCGATACAGGCCGCCGCCGTGTGCAGGTGAAGCGCAGCGATCCCCGCACGCAGCAGTAAACGAGCAGCTGGTTGAAAATGGGGACAGACCACTCTGTCCCCATTTTCAATCAGTTTCCTACGGAACGACCGGCGGAACGACAGGATTTACCGGTTGGGGCTGGGGCACGGGAACGGGTCCGCAGCAAGGCATCGGAACCGGCGGCGGTGCACACGCGCACGGCCTGGGTACCACGAAAAGCCACGCGGCCAATACTACCGTGGCCGCCATTGCAATCCACAACCACATCCACCGGCGGCGTCGCTTCACCGGCGCTGCTGCTGGCTGATGCTCGATCACTTCCATGCTAAGGTCCAGAGTCTCGTTCATACTCCACATCGGCGCGGCCCGCGCAGGCGAATTACCTAAAAACCCATGTATTTGAGAATCATGTCGCGCTCAGCCTCGGTAAATTTGCTGCCGGGAGCGAAATTATAGTGTTGGCCGGTCTTCAACTTGATATGAAACGCGTGCGGATCGATCGACGGACGGGTCTGCCGCCCGATTCCGATGTTGATATTGTGATTCTTTCCTGGCATCCGCGATCTCGGCATGCGTCGCCTTGAAACCGTGAACGGCCGAATCCACCGGCTCATACCAGACGCCGTTCGCATTCACGTGCAGGAAACCCGTGCAATGGGTGGCGAAGTTTCCGATGCTGTGATCGTGCATGACGTGGAACACCGCTTCCCCGCCATGCGCCAGCGCCATCTTATCGTACTCGATGGCCTGCTGCAGGTTGTTGTAAACATACATATTTAGCTCGCCGAGACCGGCATAGGCACGAGGCTTATTGGGGTCCAGTTGGACGGCCTGCAGCAGCAACTGCTGGACGCGCGGATACTGGCGCTGCGCCCACGCAGCTTTGGCCTGGTTGAGCAACGCGCCATATTCATCGGTGCCGCCGACGGGGCCTGTGGGTGCAGGTCCCGTGGGACCAGTCGGCAAAGGTCCGGTCGGACCGGTAGGATGAGGTCCCGTCGGACCGGTAGGAAGAGGTCCGGTGGGACCCGTCGGCCCTGGAGGGATTACGTTACTGCCGGTCGGACCGGTCGGACCGGTCGATCGAGGCCGCCCGCGTCCGGTCGGTCCAGTCGGTTGAGGCGCAGTGGGACCCGTTGGACCAGTGGGCTCAGCGCGGTAGGCCCGGTGGGCCCAGTCGGTTCGGGAGCCGTCGGCCCCGTCGGTCCAGATACGCCGGTCGCTCCAGTCGGACCCGGCGGAACCGGAACCGGACGATGCGTCAACGCCCATCCGACCGCCATCAACGCGACCACGCCGATTGCAGCAAACAGCTTCCAGCGATCGGGCGGTGGAGGAGGAATCGGAATCGGCGCGGGCGGAGGCGGCGGAATATTTTCAAGAATCGGAGGGGGCGGCGGGATCTCTCGCATTGCCTGAATGCGCGGATCGTTCTGATCGATCACGCGCGTTTTATTCAGAACATCCATCTGGCCCGTCAGCGCCGCCTTGAAATCCTCCATGGATTGAAAGCGATCCTGCGCCTTCACCGAAAGCGCCATCATGAGGGCCGATTCCGCTTTCGGATCGATTTGAGTACCCAGATCGCTCGGCCGCCGCACCTGATCCCCAGCCTGGCGATCCAATGCCGGCTGCGGGATCTGTCCGGTGATAGCGTGATAAAACGTCGCCGCGGTGGCGTACACATCCGTCCACGGACCTTGAATGCCGCTGGCGCGATATTGCTCTTCCGGCGCGTAGCCTTCCTTCAAAATGATGGAAAGATTGCGGCTTTTCTGGCTCAGCGCATTGCGCGCCGCGCCGAAATCGATCAGCTTCACTTTGCCGGTGCGGGTCAGATAAATATTGTCCGGACTGATGTCGCGATGCAGAATTCCCTCGGCGTGCACGACGCTCAACGCGTCCATTACCGGCAGCATCAGGCGCAGCGCAGTCTCGAACGTCACCTTGCCGTCGCGCTTTCTGAGGAATTCCTCCAGCGTCCAGCCGTCCAGGAACTCCATCACCAGGTATGCGGTGCCGTTCTCGCGGAAAACCGTATCCACCGAGACGATACCGGGATGACTGTTGAACTTCTTCAGCGTGCGCGCCTCTTCGAGGAACCGGTCGAGTCCCCACTCGAACTCCTGCTTGGTCTGATCCGAATACGCGAGCACCTTGGTGTCGCCCGACGCCCGTCCGGCCACGCCGTTGGGCATGTATTCCTTCACCGCCAGACGAGCTTCCAGGCCGTTGTCCCACGCCAGATACGTGATCCCGAACCCGCCATGCCCCAGCGCACGGCCGATCAGGTATTGCTCGCGCAGCAATGTTCGGGGTTTCAATTGCAGGCTGTTTTTCGCGTGAAGCTCGAAGGGGCTACCGCATTTGGGGCAGATCGGCTCGCCCCCATCGTTTTCCATGCAGCCGACGCAAATGGTTTCGAGGTTCATCGAATTAATTCCTGAGAATGCTGAGAATGAAGTCGCGCTGCGCTTCGGCGAATTGGCCGATCGGAGCCAGATTGAAGTTCTGCCCGTTCACGGCGCGGATATGAAATGCGGAGAAATTTCTGGCCACGAAGGTGTTGGTCTGCGCCTCGCGGATCTGCGCGCGTTGCAGGGTGAAAGTGTGCACGGAATCCCATGACTCGTACTTCGCCCCTTGCTTTGAGACGCTCAGCCAACCGTGGCAGGTCTGGTTGAAGTTGCCGGCGTGATCGTGCGCGACATGGAACGTCGCGAGGCCGCCGCGTTGCAAGGACGCCTGAAACTGCTGCATCGCCATCTGAAAATTATTGAAGTTGTACAGGTACACCTGCGCTTGCAGATCATAGGCGACCCACTGGTTGGGGTCCATCTGAATGGCCTGGTTCAGAACCTGCATTTCCCCGGGAAAATTGTTCTGTTTTGCGAGCTGCTGAGCCTGCTGAATCAATTGCCCGTATCCCGTGCTGTTCGCCGGCGGCGCGGTCGGCTGCGGAGGCGGAGGAGTAGCCTGAGGCGGAGTCGGCGTAGGGACCCACGGCGGTGCAGTCGGCGCCGGTATAAGCGTAGGACGGGGCGTGGGAGTCGGCGGCGTGAAAATGGGGCGCGCTGTCGGCGTCGGCTCTACGGTTGGTTCGGGAGGCGGGGGCGTCGGAGTTGGAGTCTCCTCGGGCGTCGGAACCGGCGTTGGAGTTGGCGTTGGCGTCGGCGAGACCTCGACCGGCGTCGGTGTCGAAGTTGGATCATCGTTATGAATCGGCGTAGGCAGATTCAGGGCGATGATGATGCCGGCGATCGCGAGCACGCCCAGCAGCGCGGGAATCAGCCAGCGCCGCGTCGGCTTGGGCGGCGGGGGTGGGGGCGGCGGCGGAGGAGGCGGCGGTGGCGCCTCGACGCCGGACAGCGCGTCCCTGAAATCCTCCATCGACTGAAAACGATCCGCGGACTTGATGGACAGCGCTTTCATTAACGCCGCTTCGGCGGGCGCTGTGATCTGAACTCCCAGGGCGGAGGGCCGCTGCACCTTGTCTTCGGCCTGACGATCCAGCGCCGGCTGCGGGATGCGGCCGGTAATAGCGTGATAAAACGTAGCCGCGGTCGCGTACACATCCGTCCACGGACCCTGAATGCCGCTGGCGCGATATTGTTCTTCGGGCGCGTACCCTTCCTTCAAAATGATGGAGAGATTGCGGCTTTTCTGGCTCAGAGCGTTGCGCGCCGCGCCGAAATCGATCAGCTTCACCTTGCCGGAGCGCGTCAGATAAATATTGTCGGGACTGATATCGCGATGCAGAATCCCCTCGGCATGTACCGCGCTCAGCGCCTCGAAAACCGGCATCATCACGCGCATCACCGTATCCACCGGCAACATCCCGCCGCGGCTTTTCGCGTATTCCTCGAGGGTCCAGCCGTCCAGGTACTCCATCACCAGGTAGGCCGTGCCGTTCTCGCGGAAAACCGTGTCCACCGAAACGATGGCTTGATTGCTGAACTTCTTCAGCGTGCGCGCCTCTTCCAGGAACCGGTCGAGTCCGTATTCGAACTCCAGTTGCGTCTGCCCCGGATAGGCGATCACCTGCGTCGCGCCGGACGCCCGTCCGGCCACGCCGTTGGGCATGTATTCCTTGATCGCCAGCCGCGTTTCCAGACCCAGGTCCCAGGCCAGATACGTGATGCCGAATCCGCCATGCCCCAGCGCCCGGCCGATCAGATATTGGCCGCGCAGCATCGTGCGCGGCTTCATTTGCAGGGAATTCTGAGCCGCCAGATCGAACGGGCGGCCGCACTTGGGACAGACGGCATCGCCCGAATCGTTTTCCATGCAACCGACGCATAACGTGTTCGGGTTCATACTATTTCCTTAGGCGTCGACTCGGTATTTTTCTGCTCACAGGCCACCGCGATCGCGGAATAATTGTCGTGATCGCCCGAAACCCGTTCCTGAATGCGGGTTTCCATGCGTTCCAGCCAATCCTTGGGACGCGCGGCAGCAGCCAGGTCCTGCTCCATCTCGCATTCGTTGATCCACTCCCAGAAGCCGTCGGAAGCTAGCAGAAAGGTGTCGCCAGGCTTGGGGAGGTTCCGGCATCGTCGCGTACGAAGCCCCTGGCTCCGGCCGTGCACCCAGGCTGCGCAATAATCGCCCGCGATCTTCATGAAACCGGATCTGGTCCACGCGAATCTCGCCCGCGTCGGCCAGCCGCTGCGGAACGCTGTCGTCGCGCGTCTGTTCCCGCAGTTTTCCATCCCGAAACCAATACAGCCGCGAATCCCCGGCGTGTGCCCACATGCCCGCTTGCGCCGATGCCAACAACATCACGACGGTAGTCCGCATTCCCGCCAATTCCGATTCCGCGCGCTGCCGTTCGAGCACGGCCGCGTGCGCGCGTTCGATATGCGAACACAGCGCATCCATCGCGACGCGCGGATTCGCATCGAAGGACGCAAGCGCGGCATCCACCGCCAGCCGTGAAGCGACTTCTCCGCCGCGGTGCCCGCCCAGTCCATCGCAAAGAACCCAGCAACCGGATTCTTGCTTCATAAGAAAACCGCAGGAATCTTCATTATCGTCCCGCCCACCGCGGGAAGAAAGCCACGCACTCTCGAACTCCATCGTCATTTCGGGAATTTGCTTGCAGTGGCGAGGATCACTCCTCCATCCGCACCTCGAACTGATTCCGCAGGTCGCCGATGTAGAACTTGTCTCCGGGACGCAGATCCTGCGGCTGCCCCGGCGCCAGCCGCACTCCATTCGCCAGAAATGTCCCGTTCGTAGACCCCAGATCTTCCAGCACAAACACACCTCGGCCCGCATCCCATCTCACCGTGCAATGCCGTTTCGAAACGCTGTCGGACTCCGGTGGGAACACCAGGTTTGAGACCGACTGATCCCGTCCCAGCACGCTGGGACCGGCTTCAAGCGATACCGAAGCTCCCGCGTATTTCCCCGCGATGCCGTGCAGCACGGGTCGCTTGGGGCGCACGATGGGAACCGGCGTCGGCACCTGCCCATAAAATTGCGGCAGTGGCTGGGGATAAGGGACCGGCTGACGTCGGGTGGTAAATGCCCGCGCCACTTGTTGCCGAGTCGCTGGACGTAGCGCCGCGCCCAGAATCAGGGCGATAATCGCGACGCCAACCCATTCGCCGCCTTTGGGAAGCCGCCATCCACCCGGCGATTCTTCGTCTCCGTCCCCATCGCCGCTCTTTTGCTTCTCCTTCGCTTTGCCTTGATGCGGCGGACCGCTGTTGCTCTGCTCGCCTCCGCACGGCGAATCCGCCACGTTGGCTTGGATCCCGGTCTTTTCGATTCCCGCGAACGCGTGATCGCTCACCACGGCGAACTGGGTCCCTTCTTTCACCAGCATGTTCATTCCCATCACCTGCCCGCACGCATTGAACAGTCCGCCGCCCATGTACACCGACTCCGGCGCGGGCTGGGCTTTGTAGGAATCGATCTTGGAATCGCTCGTGAAGGTCCCTAGGATTTTGGTTTCGAGGATGGTTGGATCGCTGTTCTTAGGAAAATCCACAGTGTACGCCGGTTGGTTTTCCCGCATGACTTTTTCGGGAGCGAACGTCACCGGTCCCCCGCTCTGCAGCGGCTTTTCTGTTTCGACGATCACGTAGAATCCCGGTCCGTTCCAGACCGGCTGCCCTACGATCACTTCCTTGCCTTGCAGCACCACCGGGACCTTCGGCTGCCCCTGCTCCGTCTTCCCGCAGCAGGAACTGGCCGTGAGCACGTGCCGCGCGTCCAGGACCACTCCGCCGCTTACCGTGACCGGCTTCATCTTTCCGCCCTGCGAAACGAATCCGCCGACCAGCACACTCATGTCGACAATCTTCTGCTGGGCCGATTGCGCGATTGCGCCAACCGACGAAGCGAGCAGCATCACTGAGAGTGTCTTGATCATTTTTTAGGTGGCGGGGACGGCGGCACCGGAGTGGTTGGCGCCGGAGTCGTTGGATTTGGCACCGGTGTTGGCGATGCCGGTTGTGGCGCGTTGGGATCCGCCGGACCTCTCAGCTCCGGATCCGGTTTATCGCTGGGCGCGGGGATAGGCGGCGGACCAGTTCGCTTCAGCGCCGGATCGGTAATGCTCGGACCAGGCGTCAACTCGCCTACTTTCCGGTGCTTCGTGTACCACCATCCCGCGATCCCAGCAGCGAACAGCAGCAGGACCACCATCAGCGGCCACCATCCCCGCTGGGCGGGCTGTGGAGGCGGCACCGGATTAACCGGAGGCGTCCACGCCGGCGGCGGGACTTGCAGCACAGCCGCACTGGGCGGAGGCGGCGGCGGAAGCGGTGACGCAACTACCGGGACCGGAGTCACGGCGACCGCCGGTTTCAGCCGGATCGTGGTCCTCGGCATCGCCGCCTGCTCCTCGGTTTCGAGCGTCACCGAAAGCACCGTCACGTTGTCCTGATATTCGCGCTGCTTGGCGAGCGTACGATCCACCAGCAGATCCGGCCACGACTGCGGATGCCCTTCGAGCGACCCGCGAATCTCGTCCGGGTCCAGCGTCTTGAACATGCCGTCGCTGGCCAGCAGAATGGTGTCGCCCGGGCTCAGCGGATATGGCTCGACGTTGCGGTCGATCTCTTCCAGCGTCTCGGTTCCGATGAAGCTGGTCAACGATTCGCGCTCCGGATGCTGCTCGGCATCTTCCCGCGACATGTTGCCGCGCGCCACAGCGGCGTCCAGGATGTTCGCGAAAATATGCGGCCGGTTGATCATCCGGCAATCCCCGCCGGTGCAATGGAACAGCCCGCTGTCGCCCACCGAAATGTAATAGAGCGACGCCTGGTTCACCGCCACAGCCACCAGCGTGGTGCCAATCCCTTCGGCCAGTCCCAGGCTGTGCGCCATCGCGACCACCTGGCTGTTCGCCTCCCGCACGCTGCGTTCGAGCGCGTCGGGAATCGATTCCGCGGGTGTTTTGCGCTGATAGGCTTCCAGAAACACCTTCACCGCGGTGCGGCTGGCTGCGTCGCCATATTCCATGCCGCCCATTCCGTCGCACACGACCGCAAGAAATCCTCCGTGTGCGATAAATGCAGCGTCATCGGGGTCCGCGAACCCGAACGAATCCTGCTGAGAATGGCGCGCGCCGATGTGTTGCGCGTTGCCGGGAAGGAAGCGCATCGATGTTCTCAGGCCCCTTCCACTTGCAGCCAGTTGTATTTCTCGTTATTGAACGGAACCAGCACCAGTTTCGTTTTCCCGATTTCCAGCACGTCGTCCTGATTCATCTGGGTGGGCGAATAAACTACTTCGCCGTTCAGATAGACTAATCCCGAAGCTTCTCCCGGCAGAATCCAGAAGCTCAGCCGCTTCGGGTCGAAAATCACCACGCCGTGCTTCTCCCGCGATACCGAATTGTCGTTCTTGATGATGACGTCCATGGTCGGCGATCGGCCGATGGTGTTCTTCTCCGGATGAAGCCGGAAATCCCTCCCGCGGTCCGGACCTTCCACGCATACCAGCCATCCGACCACCGGACCCTTGTCATCCGATTCCGTTTCCGCCGCCACGCCCGCGCCGCGATAGCGGACCGTCTTGCCCGGTCCAGGCGGGGCCGGCGCAGGAGCCGGACTTGGAACCGGAATCGGAGGAGGCACCACCGCTGCTCCGCCGCCGACCGGCAATGGCGGAGGCGCCGGTGCCGGATCCAACCGAACGGGACGCGTCTTCTTATCCTCGCCTCCGCTATCGGCCGGAAGCGCGCACCAGGGACACGCGTTGTGCTTGGCGGGATCGTAAAAGTGCCCTTCCGGGCAGCGGATCATCTTATCGGGCATAAAATCCTGTTCTCCTGTATATCGGGAGCCTTCGGCGGATTCATCATATTAACTTGGCGGCGTGGTCCATTCCTTCGGAACCACAATCTTGATGGTCTGTTTCAAATCGTCCCCTACGGTGACCGCCGCCACCAGCACGGCCACTTTCTCGCGAGTATCGTAAATCGTCGGCGTCACTTCCAGCTTTTCGCTGCTCTGAATCGCGACGTACCCCGATAGGGGAGAATCCGTCGAACTGTGCTTCAGAAATTTGAGAAACACCTTAAACTCGCCTTTGGGCGCGTCGCGAACCAAAAAATACGCCAACCCGCCGCTCCTCGCGAACTTGTCGCCGTTCCAGAACGCCCCCTGCTCGTGCTGCGGGTCCACCGGCGGAGCGTGTTTGCCGGCGGAGTTGGAGCAGTTGTCCTCCACGTAGATCTCGATTAAGTCATCGTTCTGGTTATTGAAGCGCGCGATGGCGAGAATCGGGTTGCGGCTTTCGAGCTGCTGATTTTTCTGGCGCAAATCCTTGGCTTCCGCCTGAAGCTGGCGATTCTGCGCGGTCACCTGCGACACTTGCGCTTCCAGTTGCTGGGCGAACTCCTGAAATTTCTTGAGCGTTTCCTCCAGTTGCTTGATCCGCCTCATCGCTTCTTCGTAAGTTTTCGGATCGACGCCGGGTGGGACGTCGGGCGCTTTGCTCTGGCCCTTGTCCTGGTTGTAGTACGGGAACAACACCAGCATCAGGAAACAGAACGTCCCCAGCGCGCCGCACAGAATATCCAGCAGCGACATGTTGAAGATGTTGATTTCCCGGTTGCGCGGCTTCATAACCTCAACCGGCGTACAATCGGTTGATCAAATTACGGAGGGTATACGTTCCGGCGAGATTTACCGCTCGTTCTTCCTGCTCATTCACGATGTGGAGCAGGTACACGATGATGGCGCTTTCGGCCAGCGCGACCATGGTGCAATCGAACCCCACCGCCAGTGTATGCGCGATGGTCGACATGTTGATTTTCGAGGAATCCTCCGGCACCGCGGCCAATGACGCGCCGAGTCCGATCACGGTTCCGATAAACCCCAGCGTCGGGATCAGCCACGCGATGTAGCGCACCAACCCGTAGCGCATGTCGACGCGATGTTCGGTCAATTCCAGCGCGCTGTTCATCACCGCCACGGTCTGATCCACGCTGCGGCCGCTTTGAAACTGGAGCAGGCACATATCGATCAGCGCGGGCAGGAAGCCGTGCTGTTCGTCGAACTGATTGGCCACGCGGTGGCGCAGAAGGCTCAGGTCGTGCGCCTGCAAAACCGTCTGCGGATCCTCGGGCAGCAGACCCATTTTGGCGAATTTCTGTTCTCTCGATCCGACGCGCCAGCGCACGAACAGCTCGCCCAGCGCGATGAAGAACAGCATGTGTTCGAAGTTCTGAATCGTGAACGGATACGGAAAATGCGGCGAATTCCGGTCCAGCAGCAGTCTCGCGGGCCGGCCTTCGGGATCGAGCGCGCTGGTCATCACGGCGATGAACAACACTCCCAGCGCGGCCGCGCAAGCCATGGTCACGCGCCGGTCCGGCAGCGTCCAGAACGGCTGGCGATACGCGGTATTCGGAACCAGAGTCGCTGGTGTCATCGCTTGCACCCCGGGCAGATTTGCCCCACTCTCTTGATCGCTCCACATTGGCAGCGTATGAACATTTCCTGAACCGCGGGCGGCGGAGGAAACACGCCGATATTCGATTCGAACGGCGACGCGGGCGGAGGAGGCTTCGGTAAAGGTGGCGGCGGTGGCAGTGGAGGCGGACGGCGATCCACTCCCTCCGATGGCGTCAGCGCGCCCGGATTTCTCAGCTCAATCGCGATGATCAGTTCCGATACCGGCAGCGTCACCGATCCAAAACGAATCTCGTCCGACGGCAGGACCACTTGATCTTTCAGAAGAAACGACTGGCCCGCGCGCTCCAGCATAGTGCCGTTGGCCGATCCGCGGTCGGTCATCATCAGGGCGCCATCCGAAGTCAGCCAGATTTCCGCGTGCACACGGCTCACCGATTCATCCGCGATCGCCACATCGCAGCTACGGTCGCGCCCAATCGTGAACCTGCGTGACATGTCTTTCGGAAAGTGGAATTATACCTGAGACGCAAGCTGCCAAGCTTCAGTACTCACAGCCTGGATTCCATCTTCATAAGCGAGCGCAGTAGAGACCTTCAGAAAATCTTCCGGCTTCTGCGCCATTTCGTGTCGAACCGCAAAAATCAGTCGAGCCGCATCAAAGCGCGTCAAATCAGGCATTTCGGTCTCAGGCATACACTTCAGCACGGCGGGAGCCAGCACGCCATATTGCCGGATCAACCGGATCATCTGCGACGTTTCGATCTTAGTACCTGCCGCCATCGCCGGAGCCTGCTCGATCAGGGCCTGAATTGCATCTATCGAGTTGCCGTTTATGGGATGATCGGCCGTAACCTGAACATTCTTCAGCGCCGGAGCCGCCAGATCGGCCGCTTCTTCGCTCATGGACCGATAAGTAGTGTATTTTCCGCCGGTAATGCGCAGAATCCCTTGCGAATCATGAAAAATACGATGATCGCGAGTCGCGCTGGTTGCCGACCCCTGTTGCGCCAGCAGCGGCCGCAGCGAACTGAAGCTCGCCACAGGCTCCAGGGCCGCGCTAGCGGGAAAAACTCTGGCCGCAGTTGCACGCAGATAATCGGTCTCCTCGCGTGAAATATGCACGTCGTCGGGCGAACCGTCGTGGTCTACGTCCGTGGTGCCGACTAACGTCCGGTGATCCCACGGAATAAAGAAAATAATTCGTCCGGATGCTTCGAAGTAAGCGACCGCGTGATCGCTCGCGTTCAAGCGCGGGAAGATAATGTGCGACCCGCGCACCAGCCTGGGAGCAGGATCGCGCGCCCACGGCCCCGTCGCGTCGACCAGCGACCGCGCGCGGGTCTCAAATACTTCGTTTGAAATCGTATCGCGCAGCCGAACCCGCCAAGAACCTTCCTTTAAATGCTCCTCCACGCGAACATAGTTCGCGCACGCGGCCCCATTGGCGATGGCTTCAAACACATTTTCGAGCACCAGCCGCGCGGACCGGACCCGCGCATCGTAATATTCCGCCGCGGCGGTCATCCCCGGCACCGCCAAGCCAGGCTCCAGCCGGCGAACTTCTTCGAGCCGCACGCGGCGATGATGCGGCAGCCCGCCCGTGCCGCTCAGAAAATCGTACATGGTCAAGCCGGCGTTATAGAACATCTCGCGCCCGATTCCGGCCAGAGGCATCAGGAACGGCAAAGGCTCCACTAAATGCGGCGCGATGCGCAGCAGCACGGATCGCTCATGCAGCGATTCGCGCACCAGCCTCACATCCATCTGCTTCAGATACCGCAGCCCGCCATGAATCAGGTGCGAGTTTTTCCCGCTGGTCCCCGACGAGAAATGATTCTGCTCCACCAGCGCGACGCTCAGTTTCACGCCGGCCGTTTTCGCCCGCAGCGCCAGGTCGCGAGCCGTTCCCGCTCCGTTGATTCCTCCGCCTAGAATCAGCACATCGAACGTCTCGGCGCGCAGGCGGGCGATGGCTTCGCTGCGGGTGGAGGACGTGATGAACGGGCTCAAGTCTTCATAATAGAGTGTGCATCTGGAACTTCTGAACACCGTTTTCGCGATCGCGCGCCTGAAACCCACCGATCCGGTTCCTGGCTGGGGCGAACTGTTTTCCGTCACACGGACTCCTGACGAGCTGTCGATCGTCTGCGACGCGGCTCTGGTCCCTCAGGAAGTCCAATGCCAGCGCGGGTGGCGAGCGTTGAAGATCGAAGGCCCGCTGGATTTTTCGATGGTCGGAGTTCTAGCCTCGCTCGCAACGCCGCTGGCTCGCGCGGAGATCCCGATTTTCGTCATTTCGACGTTCGACACAGACTACATTCTGGTCCGCGAATCGAATTTAGATCGCGCCGTTGAAGTTCTCGAAAGCGAAGATCACGCTGTGCGACGATGAGATTCATGAAGCGCCTGTTTCTGATTTCCGGGTTGGTCCTGCTGGGCCAGCCCGCGAATTGGCCGGGCGTTCTCGAGGCCGACGTCAAATCCGGGAACTGGGAAGCCGCGGTTCGCGTCGGCCAGGCGACCGTCGAGGAAATCGAGGCCGGTCGCATGTTTACCCGCTTCTCCGACGTCGCCGAGGAGTCGAACGTACGCCGGCTATATGCCGAAGCGCTAGACCACACGGGCGATCCGGCCCGCGCCCGCGAGCAGCGCTGCCTCGCCCGTGAGAATCCGGATGCATCCTGCGCCGCGCAAGCCGCGCTCCAACGCGCCCGCCGCATGGGCAGTCTCAAGGCCGATCTGCTCGCGACTCAGGTTAATCAGCCCGCGGCACCGCTTCCGTTTCCGCAGGATGGCAAAGTGCTGGTGGTCGTGTTTTGGGCGAAATGGTGCGCTCCGTGCCTGCCGGAGGTCGATTTGCTGCGCCGGTATCGTAATTCGCACGCAAAAGTGCTGCCCGTCGATATTGACGGCATCAGCCACGGATTTGAAAGCCCGGTTCGTTCCACCGGAGTCGCTGGAAGGTCCTGAGATTCCACAGCTTTACGTCTTTGACCTGAGCGGGAACATCCGCTTCCGGGTCCGCGGATTCGAGAACGACGGATTTTTCGACCGAAAGCTGGACTGGATGATTGAAGCCGCCCTCAAATAGCTCGCCGGTGTTAAACTGGGACCAGTTATGAGTTCGCTTTCGCCACGGCTTCAAGTCCGGGTCCAGCAAAAGCAGATACTCACGCCCGGACTGGTGCAGATGGTCAGCCTGCTCCAGTTGAACCGGCTGGAGTTGAAAGAGATGATCTCGGCCGAGATCGCCCAAAACCCGGTTCTGGAAGAGGCGGCGGACGGCGTCGAGGAGTTGTCGCCCGAAGAATTGCAGCCGCTGCTCGAAGCCGAGCGGCTGGCCGAACCGGCCGATCAGTCGATTCTCGAAGTGACCAGCGTCCCCGGCGACGCCGAAGCCCCCGAAGCCGACGCGGCCGAATCCGCAGCCGCGGCGCTGGGCGATCCCGAGCCGGCGATGGTTGAAACCGCTCCCGCCGCGGACGGGCCCGAGGTTCTCGAGCAGAAGTCGACCGATCCGTTCGATGAAATCGACTTCGGCACCTATTTCGACGAGTATCTGGATCCCGGCTACAAGAGCCCGGCTTCGGAGAACGTCGAAAAGCCGTCGTTCGAGACGTTCCTGTCCTCTCCCGTCACGCTGAGCGATCATCTGCATTCGCAGCTTGCGCTGGTCGCGCTGACAGAAGAGGTTCGCGACGCGGCGGAAACGATCATCGGCAATCTGAACGAAAACGGATACCTGATGCTGGGGCAGGAAGAGCTGGCTGCGTCGGGCAATCATCGGCCGGCAGACGTGACCGAGGCGCTGCGGGTGGTCCATACGCTGGACCCGGCGGGCGTGGGCGCGGCCGATCTCCGGGAATGCCTGCTGCTGCAACTCGAAAGCCGCGGCGGCAAGGGCGGGGTGGCCTGGCAGATGGTTTTCGATCATCTGAAGCTGGTGGAGCTGCGGCAGCCGAAGGAACTGGCGCGCCTGCTGCACCGGCCCTCGAACATATCCAGATCGCCATCGATGTGATCAAGCATCTGGACCCGCGGCCCGGCCTGCGCTATTCAGGTCCCGGCGCGCGGCAGGTGGAACCGGACGTCTACATTTCCAAGGACGGCGAGGATTACCTGATCGAGGTCAACGACGAAGACATCCCGCAGTTGCGGTTGAATCCGCAATACCGGCGCATGCTCGATCGCGATCAGGAACCGAATCGGGATGTGCGGAATTACGTGAAAGAGCGCTACGCCTCCGCCATCCAGTTGATGAAGAACATCGAGCAGCGCAAGCAGACCATTCTGAAGGTTTGCCAGAGCGTAGTGCGGCGGCAGATGGATTTTCTGGAGCACGGCATCGACTTTTTGAAGCCGATGATGATCAAGGAGATCGCCGAGGAGATCGGCGTGCATCCTTCGACGGTGAGCCGGGCGGTTTCAAACAAATACGCCCATACGCCGCAGGGCGTCTATGAGCTGCGATATTTCTTCTCGGAGGCCGTGCAGGGCCCTTCGGGCGGCGCGACGCCGCTGTTGATTCTGAAGCGCCGCGTCAAGAAAATGATCGAAGAAGAGGATTCCGCGCATCCTCTAACAGACGAACAGATTACCGAACGCCTGCAAGCCGAGGGGATCCAGGTCACCCGCCGCACCGTCGCCAAGTATCGCGAAGATATGCGGATTCCGTCCACGCATCAACGGCGGATTCGCAGTTGACGGAGGTTCAAAGAACATGAAAGTCAGCTACCGGGGAATTCAGGGCGAATTGCCGCCGAAGATCCAGGAGAAGCTGGATGTGAAGTTCGCCAAGTTGTCCAAGCTGCTGGAAAAACGCGGCGAAAAAGAAGCGCACGTGGTGATCACCACGGAGCGCCATCTGCATCACGCCGAAATCACGATGCAATTCTACGATCATCAGTTCGTGGGCCTCGGATCGGGCGCGGACTTGCTGGCCGCGATGACCGGAGCGCATCGAGAAACTGGAAACACAAGCGGTGAAGCAGCGCGCCAAGTGGCGGGGCAAAGCCCGGCGGGCGGATTCTCCCGAAGTCGTGGAGGAAGAAGTCGCCGTCGTCAGTGCGAACCATTCCGGGAACAAGGGCCGGTCGACTCCGGGCAAGAAAACGGTTCGCGTCTTTCGCGCGAACGATAAAGAAGAGCACAAGCCCATGACGCTCGAAGAGGCGCTGCTCGAAATGGACGACCAGCGCGACTACCTGGTCTATCGCGACGCGGACAAGGCCTGTCTGTCCGTTCTGGTGCGCCGGCGCGACGGCCATTTCGACCTGATCGAATCCTGAGCGGATGGCCCGGAAGCCTGCGAAGCCCAAGAATCCGGCGCAACCCATGCTCCCACCGAGTTGGTGATCATCACCGGCATGAGCGGCTCCGGCAAAGGCACGGCGCTGCAAGCTCTGGAAGATCTGGGTTACTACTCGGTCGATAACCTGCCGATCGACCTGATCCCGAAGTTCGCCGAATTGACGCGCGAAGCGCACAACATCCGCCGCGCGGCGCTGGTGGTGGATATTCGCGAAGGCGAGGCGCTGGAAAAGCTCCCGGCGCTGCTCAAGCGCATCCGCCGCCGCATTCCCACCCGGCTTCTGTTCCTGGAAGCCGACGATTCCGCGCTGATCCGCCGGTTCAGCGAAACGCGGCGTCCGCATCCGCTGGGAACCGGCCAGAGCGTCGACGGACAGCGTCCGGCGGGAGCGCGAGCGCCTGGCGCCGATCCGCGCCCTGGCCGATCCGATCATCAACACCACCAAGTTCAACGTGCATGAGCTGCGCGAGACGATCCACCATACGTTCCGCTCTGCCAGCAGCGAAGCCGAAGATCCTGGTGCAGGTGAACAGTTTCGGCTATCGTCACGGCGTTCCGGCCGACAGCGATCTGGTGTTCGACGTGCGTTTCCTTCCCAATCCCAACTACATTCCGGCGTTCAAGAATCTGACCGGAAAAAATCCCGGCGTGGCGCGCTACATCCGGTCATTCCCGCAGACCATCGAATTCATCGATCGTATCTCGGAGCTGTTGATTTACCTGATCCCGCATTACATCGCCGAAGGCAAGAGCTATCTGACCATTTCCTTCGGCTGCACCGGCGGCCATCACCGCAGCGTGCTGATCGCCGACGAGATCCGCAAGCGGCTGGCGGGTGCCGGGTTCCGCGTCAAGGAAACGCATCGCGATATAAAGAAGGTGTGAGGGTCGTTCCAGGCGATGTATGCCGCGACTTCGCTCGATCGTCGAAAATCGAGTGGCTGGAAACTAACGGCACCGGCGCTTTCGCCATGGGCACGGTCGCGGGCGTGAATACGCGGCGGTATCACGGGCTGCTGGTAGCGTCTCTGCATCCGCCCGTACAGCGCTATGTGCTGTTGTCGCGAGTCGAAGAGGAAGTCGATGGACGTGCGCTGGGTGTTTGCCAGTATCCGGGAATCGTCACGCCGCGAGGGTTCGAGATTCTAGGGGAATTTCGAAGCGATCCCTGCGCGACCTGGCGATTCGACGTGAACGGCGCGACGCTGGAAAAACAGGTGTATCTGATCCCCGGACGCCAGGGCGTGGTGATCCGGTATCGCGCGGACCGCGGGTTAACGTTTGCGGGTACGGCCTTTCATTGCCTATCGCGATTATCATTCGCTGGGGCAAGCGCGCCTGGATCCGTTCGGATCGCTGCCTCGATTGGAATTTCGATCACGCCGGCCGGTTCGAAGATCGTCCCGACTGGTATTACAACGTCGAGTATCTGGTCGAACTCGATCGCGGCCTGGATTTCCGGGAGGATTTGTATTCTCCCGGCGTGATCGTACTGGACGTGAACACCGAATGGACGCCGATTTGCGCGTCGATCGATGGCGCGACTTACGCCGAACCCGCTGCAGCGCGCCGATCCGTTCCTTGTGCGCCGAGCCGATGGCGCCCCGACCATCATGGCCGGCTATCCGTGGTTCACCGACTGGGGCCGCGATACTATGATCAGCCTGCCTGGGCTGTTGATCGTGAAGGGAAAGCTCGACACGGCTCGTGAAATCATCGAAGGATTTCTCGCGCACATGCGGCAGGGCGTGATTCCTAACCGCTTTCCCGACTCGGGCGAAACTGCCGAATACAATACCGCCGACGCGACGCTGTGGATGTTTCAAGCCATGCGGGAGTGGCTGGCGGCCGGAGGCGATCGCGGGTTCCTGCGCGGAACGTTTTATCCCGCGGCCAAGGAAATCATCGCCTGGCATCGGCGCGGAACTTTTTTCAACATCGGCGTCGATCCGGAGGATCATCTGCTGCATGCCGGAACGGCCGCGACGCAGCTCACCTGGATGGACGCCAAGGTCGGCGATCGCGTGGTCACGCCGCGCCATGGGAAACCGGTCGAGATCAACGCGCTGTGGTATAAAGCGCTAAATCTCATGGCGGATTGGGCGGAAGAAATGGGCGAGCGACGCAGATTACCGGCGCGAAGCCGAGTTGGTCCGGCCAGCTTCCGCGCGAAATTCTGGAATGAGGAACGCGGCTGCCTATATGACGTCCTCACCGATAAAGCGCCGGTCAGGAAACTTCGCCCCAACCAGATTTTCGCGGTCGATCTGCTCGACCGCGAACAGCAGCAGAGCGTGGTCCGCGTGGTCGAGCGCGAGCTGTTGACACCGGTCGGGTTGCGAACGCTGGAGCGCGGCGATCCGGATTATAAGCCTCGTTATGAAGGCTCACCCGACCGAGCGCGATGAAGCATATCATCAAGGCACGGTATGGCCGTGGCTGATGGGGCCGTTCATCGATGCGTATCTGCTGGCGTTTCCGGATGGGATCGCGTATTGCCGCGAGTTGATTGAAGGCCTCGAATCGCCGGACGGGTTGATCGCGGAGATCTATGACGGTGACGAGCCTCGGAGATCAGCGGGTTGCCCGGCGCAGGCATGGAGCGTCGCGGAGATCGCCCGCGTCAAAGCTGCATATTGGCCATCGGTATGAATCGGCGTCTATCGATGGCCAACCCAATCGGCGATGGTCTTCCAGTCGGGATCGTCTTTCGAGGCGAACTGGCGGCCTCCGCCGTGGAACTTGTCGCCTCCGGCATCGGGCGCCAGCGGATGCATCAGCAAGCGGCTGGATTCCGGGTTGCCGGGAACGACCAGTTTCGAGACCACTTCAAAATTCTTGCGTGACTGCGCCTCGGTCCAGGTCTTGGCGCCTTCCGGAAGCGGCTGGAGTTTGAAGGCCGTGGCCGCGTCCACGTGGCAGGCTACGCAACGGGCGTGGGTGGGGCGTTTCTTTGAGAAGATGGGCTCCACTTTCGTCCGGTAGACGTCGAAATCCAGGGATTGCGCAGCCGCAAGCGGTGCGGCAAGAATCAGCAGCCGGGCCCAGGTCATGGATACAGTATATGGCGTCTGGTTTTCTAGGAGTCGGCGCGATCTTCGCTGGAGTTCGCCGTAAATACGTCGAACAACATGCTGGCGACGTATCCGATGGCCAATCCCGCCAGTGAGCATCCGATCAAAGCGAGGGTTGGCGATACACCCAGACCCAGGCCGGTGTTGATCCGGGCGGCAAGCATCAATCCCAGTAAGCCGCCGGCGAGACTCGCAATTAGACGTGTCTTCATTCTTACTTACCAGATCGGAGTCGAACCGCTCGAAGGCGCTAGGAGGTATGGAGTCCAGGCCACACCCGAAGTCACTTAGAATCATGAGCGGTTCTTTCTCAGTACTCATCGCATAGTAGGTAGGGGAACTAGGGGAAACGAGAACCTCCAGAATGCCCGGTGCGCTACAATAAAGAAGTGTAACTGCCCGCCGCAGGCATCCGCCCATACGGGGCAAATCATGTTTGAGAATTTAAGCGACAAGCTTCAACGGGTATTCAAGAACCTGCGCGGCGAAGGGAAACTCATCGGCGGAAAATATGGAGGCCGCGCTGCGCGAGATTCGCGTCGCGCTGCTCGAGGCCGACGTGCATTTCCGCGTCGCCAAGCAGTTCATTGAAGCCGTCAAGGAAAAGGCCATGGGCCAGGAAGTGCTCACCGCGCTTTCGCCCACCCAGCAGGTGGTCAAAGATCGTTCGCGATGAGATGGTCAAGATGCTCGGCACGCATCAGGCCAAGCTGCGCACCGCCAATGAGCCGCCCAGCGTGATGATGATCGTCGGACTGCAAGGCTCCGGCAAAACCACTTCCACGGCCAAGCTGGCGCGCTGGCTTTCGAAGAACGGCCATTCGCCGATCATGGTTTCGGTCGACGTGTATCGTCCCGCGGCGCGCAAGCAATTGACCGTGCTCGCGCGCGATCTGAAGCTGCCGATTTACGAAGGCACGCCGGAGGAAACCAAACCGGCCGAGCTGGCGCGGTCCGCGCGCAAGGAAGCGACGCAGACCGGGCGCGATATTCTGCTGGTCGATACCGCCGGCCGCCTGCACATCGACGACGACCTGATGACGGAGCTGACCGAGCTGAAGGATCTGCTCAATCCGTCCGAGATTCTGTTCGTCGCCGACGCGATGACCGGGCAGGACGCCGTCAAATCCGCGGACGAATTCCACAAGCGCCTGGGCATCACCGGCACCATCCTGACGAAAATGGATGGCGATGCGCGCGGCGGCGCGGCGCTTTCGATCCGCGCGGTCACCGGGCAGCCGCTGAAGTTCGTCGGCGTGGGCGAAAAGCCGGATGCGCTGGAGCCGTTTCATCCCGATCGCGTGGCGCAGCGCATTCTCGGCATGGGCGACATGCTCAGCCTGATCGAAAAAGTGGAAGGAGCCATCGATCAGAAGCAGGCCGAGGAGATGCAGCGCAAGCTGATCGACGACGATTTCACGCTGGCCGATTTCCGCGATCAGATGGGGCAGTTGCGCAAGCTGGGGCCGCTCGAATCGATTCTGGGCATGATGCCGCAGATCGGGCCGCTGAAAGACCTGAAGAACGTGAAGGTCGACGAGAAGGAGATCACGCGCCTGGTGGCGATCATCGATTCGATGACGCCCCGCGAGCGCGCCAACCACATGATCATCAATGGCGCGCGGCGGCGGCGGATCGCCAAGGGCAGCGGGACCTCCGTGCAGGAAGTCAACAACCTGCTGAAGCAGTACTCGCAGCTCGCAAAATGATGAAAAGCTTCACCGGCGGCGGAGGATTCCTGGGCAAGCGGCTGGGCAAACTCAAGCTGCCCATGGGTTTCGGGCCGCAGGTAGGATCCGTAAATTTGCCGATCCGGAAAATTGTAACCATAAGAGGAACAGGAGTTCGAGGAATGCTGATGATTCGTTTGGCGCGGTTCGGCGGCAAGAAGAAGCCGACCTACCGCGTGGTGGTGATCGAAAAAGAACGGGCGCGCGATAGCCGGTCGGTGGAAGTGGTGGGCACGTATAATCCGGTGGCGAAGCCGGCGGCGGTGAATCTGAACCACGACCGGATCGCGCACTGGATGAAGAACGGCGCCCGGCCGTCGGACACGGTGGCGCGGCTGATGAGAATCAATCCGGCGCCCGCCGCGACCCGCCGCGGTGTAGCCTTACCTGCTACAATCGACGCAACAGGAGGGTGAAAACGGGTGAAAGATTTGGTGACGGAAATCGCCAAAGCGCTTGTGGATATTCCGGATGAAGTGACGGTTCGCGAAGTAGCGGGCGAACAAGTTACGGTTCTCGAACTGCGCGTCGCGCCGAGCGATTTGGGTAAGGTGATCGGAAAGCAGGGCCGGACCGCGCGATCGATCCGGACGCTGCTGGGCGCGGCGGGGATGAAGTTGAACCGGCGGTTTACTCTGGAGATTCTGGAGTAAAGTGCCTGGGATCTTAGAATTCGAATGAAGGATGGTTGGATCGCAGTAGCCAGGTTGATCCGGCCGCGCGGGAATCGCGGCGAACTGATGGCGGAAATTTACAGCTCGCAGCCCGGGCGGGCGGAAAAGTTGAAGGAAGTGAGTGCTCGAAGTCGGATGGCCGGAGCGGCGCGTCGCAGGTCGAGCGGGTCTGGCATCACGACGGCCGGCCGTGTTCAAGTTCGCCGGAATCGATTCGATCTCGGAGGCCGAAGCTTGGGCGGGCGCGGATATTCTGGTCCCGGAAGCGGAGCGGAGCGGCGCCCGAAGAAGGCGAGTATTCGCACGCCGATCTGATCGGATGCAGTTGTGATCGGCGATCGGCGCCGGTAGGGATTGGTGGTAGGGAGTAGAGGATTACGGCGGTCCGCCGCTGTTGAAGGTGGAAGCGACGGACGGCCGGGAGATTCTGGTCCCGTTCGCGCGGTCGATCTGCCGGGAAATCGATGTGGCCGCGAAGATCATCCGGGTGGATTTGCCGGAAGGGTTGCTGGAATCTCAGTAGGAAATGACGTTTCACGTCCTGACGATTTTCCCCGAGTTTTTCCGGGGGCCGTTCGAGCATGGCGTGATCCAGCGGGCGCGGGAAGCCGGGCTGATCGAAATTCGCGTCCACGATCTGCGGAACTGGACGCAGGACCGGCATCGCACCGTGGATGACCGGCCGTTTGGCGGCGGCGAAGGCATGCTGCTGAAGGCCGGGCCGATTTTTGAAGCGGTGGAGTCGATCTGGCCGGAGCGTGGACCGGCAGAAAGCGGATCGCGTTGCTCTCGGCGCAGGGCCGGAAGTTCGATCAGGCGACTGGCGCGGGAGTATCGCGGACTGGATGAGCTGCTGCTGATCTGCGGCCGCTACGAAGGCGTGGATGAGCGGGTGGCCGAGCATCTGGCCGATGAGGAGATTTCGATCGGCGATTATGTGCTGAGCGGCGGCGAACTGGCCGCGGCGGTGGTGATCGATGCGGTGGCGCAGGTTGAAGGAAGGCGTGCTGGGCAATCGAGATTCGGCGGTGGCGGAGTCGTTCAGCGAGGAAGGCTTGCTCGATTGCCCGCAGTATACCCGGCCGGCGGAGTTTCGCGGCTGGAAGGCGCCGGAAGTGCTGCTCGGGGGCAACCACGAGGAGATCCGGCAGTGGCGGAAGAAGGCGGCGCGCGAGAAAACCGCGCGGCTTCGGCCGGATTTGTTGAGAAAGGGAATAGTTATGCAAAACGCAGTGTTGACCAAGATCCTGAACAAGAATAAGCGGGCGACGATCACCCCGAGTTCCGCCCCGGCGACACCATCCGGGTGCACGTCAAGATCAAGGAAGGCGACAAGGAACGCCTGCAGGCGTTTGAAGGCACCGTCATCGCCCGCCACAACACCGGCATGGGCGAGACCATCACCGTCCGCAAGGTCAGCTTCGGCCAGGGCGTCGAGCGCATCTTCCCGGTGCACGCGCCGGTGGTCGATCACATCGACGTGGTGCGCACCGGTCGCGTGCGCCGCGCCAAGCTATATTACCTGCGCGGGCTGAAGGGCAAGGCCGCGCGCCTGCGGGAGCGCGAATAGTTGCTTAGGAATCCTTCGAGTGCCCACCAGCCGCTACGAGCGCGCCGCCCGCAAGGCCGGATACCGGGCCATCGCCGGTCTGGACGAAGCCGGGCGCGGCTCGCTGTTCGGCCCGGTGTTCGCCGCGGCGGTGGTGCTCGATCCCGATCGCCCCATTCGCGGCCTGGACGACAGCAAGCCGCTCGAACCGGAGCGCCGCGAGGTGCTGGCCGCCCGCATCCGCGAGCGCGCCGGCGCCTGGGCCGTGGGCGCCGCCGATGCCTTCGAGATCGACCGCATCAACATTTATCAGGCGTCGCGCCTGGCGATGACGCGGGCTCTCGAGCAACTGGCCGGCGAAGTGCGACTATCTGCTGCTCGATGCCGTCAAACTGCGACGTGCCGGTGGAGCAGAAATCGCTGATCCATGGCGACGCGCTGTGCTTTTCGATCGCCGCCGCGTCCATTCTGGCCAAAGTCCACCGGGATGCCGCGCTGGTCCAGCTGGGATCGCGTTTTCCCCGAGTACGGATTGGCGCAGAACAAAGGCTATTCGACGCCGGACCACATCGCCGCGCTGGAGCGCGATCGGCCCGACCTCTCTGCATCGCTTCAGCTTCGAGCCGGTGCGCGCGTCGACCAGCCGCGTAGCAGTGGACGGGCTATCCTGCCTTGCGCCCGAATCCCGAACAAGGAGAACTGTTTGCATGTCGTTGAGCCCGGACAATAGCCCCCGGCTCCCGGGTGAAGACCTGGGCACCCAGGATACAGCGACGGCTCCCCCGATTCCGAAGACGCGAACATGGCAGCGGCGGCTGCTGGGGATCTGTTTCGCGATTTTCGCCTTCGAGGTCGGCCTGTTCCTGGTGATTTTTCCGTGGCTGGACGACACCTGGGACGTCAACTACTTCCAAACCCTGATTCCCGCGCTTCAGAACCTCTGGGACGACCCGTATTTTCGCGGCGCGGTCACCGGGCTTGGCTTTGTGAATATCTACATCGCATGCCTGGAAGTCATCCGGCTCCTGAAGCGAGCCTGAGTCCGAGATGATCCCGTCGCCAGACAAATCCCCCAACTGAACCCAGTCGCCGACAGCGACCAAAAGGGCCGGAGGCCCCTTAGCGAAGCCAGCTGCTGTTCCAGGCTCGGGAGCGGAATGATCCCGCCACAGCGGGTGCTTGCGGATCCTCTGCCGGCTTGGGGTCCGTGGACGGGTGATGATGCCGCATAGCCATGACGGTCCAGCGCACGCCTTCGTACGTGCGCCAGTACAGATTGGTGCGATAAAAATCGCTGCGGATACTCAGGATCTGCCGCCGGGCCAGCCGCTGGAAGTAGTTTCCGTGCACCGGCAGCGTCGCCGAATTGCCCGATTGCAACAGCCGCGGGGAAGCGCACTCATTCAGCCGGACGATCGCGATGCGCCCGTCCGTGCTCATCGGATCGCCGGTAGCGTTTTTCGCCGAGAGCGGCGCGCCGGGCCGGTCCCACCAATCCACCAGGTCCGTGCACGAGGTGAATTGAAGATCGTAAGCGATCTTGTCGCGCTCGCGGTCGATATCTTCTTCGATGCGGTGCGTCCACGCGCCGCCATGCCGCATGTACGCAAAGTTGACGTCGCGCGTGGCTGCTCCCGCCCAGATTTCCTGACCGTCCCACGTCTCCGCCTGTTTCCACACCCGCACGTGATGACGTTTTGAAACGTCGTTCAACCCCTTTTGCCAGGACATGTCCGGTTGGGTCTCGTTCAGCAGCAGCATGGACATGGGAGCGGCGCGATATCCCACGCCTTCGACGAATGCCCGCACGTTCTGAATGCGGGAGCGCATGGTAGGCGCGCTGGTAAGCGTCCAACCCGCGGCCTCGAACGCGCCTTCAATCTGACTCCGTGATCCCACGAACATCATGTTGACCAGATCCGAGGGCACGCTGGCCTTCGACGTGGCGCGATAGGGCATTTGCGAAACCAGCAGCCGCACCTGCTCGCGTTCCTGCAGCGTGAGCTTGTTGTCGGGGTCTTGCTGCGCCGGCGCCAGCATTGGCTCCGTCAGAGCCAGGGTCATTTCCACTCCGGGCGCGTAATAAATCTCCGGCTCCGGGACCCGGATCAGCAGACTCTTCACCGCCCAGAACGCCAGGTGCGCATGAATCTCCCAGCACAGCGCCGTGCGGATGTAGCCGCTGAAGCGATACGCGACACTCGACGTGGTGCGCTCTCCCAGAATGTTTCCGTTCGAGATCACGCGTTCGCGGCCATTGTCCACTTCCGAAACGCGGCTCGCGATCGGCAGCGGCGCGCCGCCCGGCAGCCGGATTTGATTGAAGTCCAGCTCCAGCGCGGCCGTCTCATGCACCAACCCCAAGCCGACGCGCGTCACGTGCCGCACTGTCCCTTCGAGGGAACTGCCGGCGGGCAGCAATACCTCACCCGTCTCGGCGGACACTGGTGCAATCAGAACGGCGCTGACCGGCTCGCCCACCGCGCTTGCATAGGTTCCCACTGGCGCGGTGAGTCGAACATGCAACTGCGTTCCTGCCGGCGCATGGCGCATCGCCAGCAAGCTCAGGGACAGCAATGTGTACGTGAGCATCGACCTATCATAGACTATCGGCGGGTTTGCTAAAATGTGTAAATCTTAATCCGCATGACTACCCAAGAACGAATCCTCGCCGTCATCCAGAAGGTCGCGCAAAAGCCGATTCCGGCGGACCCGGAAGAATCGCTGTTCGAATCGGGCGTTCTGGATTCGTTCGCGCTCCCCGATATGGTCAGTGCGCATCGAGCAGGAATTCAAAATGAAAGTCCCGGACGCGGACCTGAATCCGCGCAAATTCGATTCGGTGGCGCGCATCGAAAATTACATCGAAGTCCACGCTGCCTGAGCGGCCATGGCTTTTCTCCAGGCCTTCGGCTGCTATGTTCCTTCGCGCGTTGTCGGGAACGCCGAACTCGCCACTCGCCTGGGATGCGAGGCGGATTGGATTCTCACGATGTCGGGAATCGTCGAGCGGCGCTATGCCGAACCGTCCGAATCCGTGATCGATCTGGCTGAGCGAGCCGCCCACGACTGCCTGAACCGCGCAAACGTCGAAGCCTCAAAACTCGGCATGGTAATCGTATCCAGCGGATCCAGCCCGCGCCGCTTTCCTGGGCCCGCTGCCGAAACCGCTGCCCGGCTGGGCGTGCCTGGAATTCCCGCGATCGATGTTCCCATGGCCAGCGCGGGATCTTTATTCGGCTTGGCGATGGCCGCGCATCTTGCAGGCGTTTACGGCCCCATATTGTTGATCGCTGCCGAAAAAATGTCCGCCGTAGTGGAACATCCGCCCCTCGATCGCAACACCGCCATACTGTTCGGCGACGGAGCCGGCGCATGTCTCATCGACCCCAACGAAGGCCCGGCGAAAATCGTCGATTCGCGCCTCCACTCCGATGGCTCCTTCGCCGAAAACTTGAAGCTGGAGTTCGACCAGCCGATCCACATGGACGGCCGCACGGTGATTCTGCAAGCATCGCGAAAAGTTCCCGCCGTAATTCGCGAGCTGCTCGACCCGCACGCCCTGCCCGCCTCTGCGATCGATACATTCTTGATGCATCAGGCCAATCAAAATCTGATTGTGCGCATTGCGCAGGCGCTGGAAGTCGCCCCCGAAAAGTTTTTCTCGAACATCGCCCGCTACGGCAACACTTCGTCGGCGTCCATGCTGATCGCCGCAACCGAATGGAGCGCGCAGTCCGGATTCAAGCGCGATACACCGGTCGTCTTCGCCGGATTCGGCGCGGGATTCCACTGGGGAGCCTTACTTGTTGTAGGCTCGTAAATTGCCGTCGATTTCCATCGTCATTCCCGCGTATAACGAAGAAAAGCGCCTCCCGTCGACACTGGAAGCCGTTTTGGCGTATCTTGGCTCTAAAAACTTTCCCTTCGTTGAGGTCATCGTAGTGGACGATGGATCGACCGACGGCACCGCCGCGCTGGTCGAAACCTGGCAGCGCAGCCACCCCGCGATCCGCCTTCTGAAGAATCCCGGCAATCGCGGTAAGGGCTACACCGTTCGCCAGGGGATCCTGGACGCCAGAGGCGAATGGATTCTCTACACCGACGCCGACCTCTCGGCTCCCATCGGCGAGCTGGACAAACTGATCGCCGCCGTGGAAGGGGAAGGCGCGCAAGTCGCCATTGGATCGCGCGCCATCGACCGGTCGCTGGTCGGCGTGCATCAATCGGCGTTTCGCGAATTATCGGGCCGGGCTTTCAATCTTTTTATGCGCTGTGTGACAGGCCTACCGTTTCGCGACACGCAATGCGGATTCAAATTGTTTCACTCCGCCGCCGCGCGCGAGATTTTTCGCCGCCAGCAGCTCGACGGCTTCAGCTTTGATGTGGAGGATCTGGTGATCGCCAAGGTTCTCGGGATTAAGGCGATCGAAGTCCCGGTAGTGTGGAATAACGTGGAAGGGACCAAGGTGAGCGCGCTATCCGGCGCTGCATCGTTCGGCGCGCTGATCGGGATCCGCTGGCGCGCGCTGATGGGACGCTACTAAAAGTCGCCGGCTACCTTGGAGGCCGCCCAATCCATTTGACGGTTCCGGCGACAGCGTCCATCTCGTTTTCGAGCCTCGTCACGGCTTCTGGCATACCCATCTCATCGCCTGCGTAATCGACGACCGTTTTAGTGATGCCTCCAATCTTGATGCCAATCGTGTATGTGGGAAAATCTGTGACGCCCGTCTCATAACGATCCTCCAAAGAGAAAAAGTCGGCTTTCTCGAAGGCTTCGAGCAGTCTCCGGATCGCTTCAGTTGTCAGGTGTGCAGTCTGTTCGCCCACGACGTCGACGTTGCTGTTTCCGTGGTAGGTCACCAGGCCGTCGCCCGCGATCTGAAGGTTATATGCCGGACATGACCCGAAGCATTCGGTGCGCTCCAGAGAAAATCTCACGGAGCTAAAATCGTCCACTTTCGGGAACGGCACTTGTTTCGTCGGTACTTTCTCGAGAGGAAGAACCCGCACATATTCGTCGACTTCGACTTCGATTGCGGCTCCGTTCCGAAGAAACGGTCTGTACTCCAATGTCTTCGCTATCGCGAGAGCCTGAGGAATGAACTTCGACGAACCCACGGCCTGAGCGGAGCGGACATGCCCGCTTGCATCAATGACAACCGTGACCGGAACCCCGTTGAAAAAGTGGCGCTGCCCACGCCACTCACTCTCATCAATGCGGATCGCGAGCCTCGGACCCGCAAGATTCTGCCTCGCCTCTTGCACGGACACCTTGACTGGCGGAGCCTGACAAAGTGTCCGGCCCTGGCAACTAAGAAAAGCTGCGCTCAGAAGCAAAAGCTGAAATCGCAGTTTGCGAACGGCCTTCCCGTTCAAACGATAACTACCGGAGCAAGTTTGGCACATTTGCAGCTCTCCCCGAGGGCGCCTTACTGAGCTGCCGACACGATGGCGAATTTCGCCTTGAGGCAAGGTCGCTAACAGAAACTCGACCATACTCGTATTATAAACACGAGGGCATTCAGCTCGTTTCGAATGAAGTCGATGATTTGGTCTGCCTTCGGATTCGTGCTGGTGGCGAGCGCAGGAGCGCAGCCGCAGGTGGCGTCGAATGGCGTTCTGAACTCCGCAAGCAGCGCGTTGGTAGGGTCGCCCAATTCATCGATCGCCCAGGGCTCAATCTTTTCGATTTACGGCTCGAACCTCGGCCCGTCTTCGAGTCCGGCGCAGACCTATCCGCTCCAGCCGGAACTCGGTGGCGTGACGGTTCAAGTCAGTTCCGGAAGCACCAGCGTAAACGCCCTTCCGATTTTTGTGGGCTCCAACCTGATTAATGCCATCCTGCCTGGGAACACCCCCACAGGCGCCGCGACCCTGACGGTCAGCTATGAGGGCCAAACCAGTAATGCTGTGATTTTTCAAGTGGTCGCAAGTAGCTTTGGGATTTTCTCGGTTAATGCGAATGGCTCTGGTGCCGGAATCATCACCGGCGCGGATTATCAACTGTATTCCGTGGATTCTCCCGCCACCGCTGGAAATGAGGTGACCATTTGGGGAACCGGCATCGGCGCCTCGCCAGGAGATACTGGCGCCAGCCCTCCCGAGCAAATCGACATGCCCAGCCTCCCTTTGTCGGTTTTTGTCGGCACGCAGACCGCGAGCGTCATATATCGGGGCCGGGCCGCGTTCACCGGCGAGGATCAGATCAACTTCTTGGTTCCGGCGGGAATCACGGGCTGCTATGTTCCGGTTACGGTCGAGATCGGAAGCATCGTCAGTAATTTTGTGAGCATGCCGATCGCTGCCGCGGGACAATCGTGCCCCGATCCGACGCCGCCGACTCCGCCTCTTGGCCCAGGCCCACGCCCCGGTCCTCCCACGGGGAACATAACTTTGTTAAGAACTGCGACGATCGGAAGCGAGAACACTACCACGGACTATGGTCAGGCATTCTTCGGAAATCCCCAGATCCTAGCGTTTCCCTATATTCCCCCTATTTTCGGCAATCCGTATGCTCTGCCCACAGGGACTTGTATGGGAGGCGCGCCGTTAGGCTTGTTTATCGACGTGCTGGTGTCCGTATTAGATCCGGGCTCCGTTACGATTTCCGGACCAAACGGCTCGCAGCAAATTCCTACTTCTGCTGCATCTTTGGTTCAACTCGGCGGCGGCGCCGGTGCAAATGCTCCACCACTTTACCTGAGTGCCGGCCCGTACACCATATCGGGAACCGGTGGGACGCAAAACATAGCCGCCGCCAATGTCGGATCCTTTTTACACGCATTCACTATCCCGCCCCCCCTGACTTGGACGAATCAAGCAACGATCACTTCAGTCGACCGCTCCGCCGGCCTTGACATTACCTGGAGTGGCGGCGATCCCAACGGAACGGTTCAAATCACCGGCGGAAACGGTTTCATCTGCAATGTGAAGGACGGCGATCAGCACTTCACGATTCCCGCATTCGTGTTGCTCAGCTTGCCCCCTTCATCCGGTACGTCGACAGACACGCTCAGGGTAAGCGCGTCTTCTACAACGGCTTTTATGGCATCGGGCATCAGTTCGGGAACGATCAGCTCAGTCGTTACAATTGTAAAGAACGTAACTTACCAGTAGTAGCATCCTCCGGAGCAAAGCTAGATTTCGATGCGGCGGCCCGAATTTGTCGGCAAGAAACCCATTTTATAGACCCAGTTAAAAAACCGGTCACAAGCAAATTCATCAATAAAATCAGCCGTTTCGAGAAACTCGCTTCGGACCGTCTGCTATCTTCGAATCAGAAAAACTTCCTGGCCAGGAAGCGTCGTCGTATTGAAGTGGTACTGAACTCCTGGAAGCCGTTAACGCCTTACGGTATCAGCTCGTAGCATGGCATCGACTGGAGATTGTTTCGAATCGATTCGATAATCTTCCCGTACGGGGAAATCAGAGAGGAAGCATCGAAAGCAGAGCAAACCGAGGGACGCCAACCAGCTGAGCCCCAGATCCTCTAATTACGCTAGATTTGCTCCTCAAATCATTGACGGCCGGACCACGCCTGGCGATAAGTCCAGAAGCCCCGGCCGTCATCGACGTTCTACCGCAACCAATCCTCGAGCTGTATTTTTGCGTCCGTTTTGCTATCCCGGTATTTCACGATCACCGGCGTATACAGCGAAATTCCCCATGTCTTTACCAGGCCCGCGCGAAATCGCACGCGATCCCGCCACCACCACGGCATCCTCAGGAATCATCAGCGGCTGATCGTCGGAAGCCGATAAACTTCGCCTCGAACCACGTCGTACACCGGTGTCGAGCGATTCAGAATCGTCCCGCTTCCCAGCACCGCGCGGCGCTTCACTACGGTTCCTTCATACACTCCGCAATTCCCGCCGACCAGCACGTCGTCTTCGATGATCACCGGCAGCGCGCCCACCGGCTCCAGCACGCCGCCGATCTGCGCCGCCGCCGAAATGTGGCAGTTTTTTCCCACCTGCGCGCAGCTTCCCACCAGCGCGTGCGAATCGATCATGGTGCCGTCGCCCACCCACGATCCGGCGTTGACGAACATGGGAGGCATGCACGTCACGCCTGGCGCCGATATAGCATCCGTCGCGAATGCTGCTGCCGCCGGGAACAATGCGCACGCCGCTCGACGCGTTGAACCGCTTCACGGGAAACGTCGCCTTGTCGAACAGCGGCTGACGCGCGGTGTCGATCGACATATCCACCACCGCGCCCATACGAAATCCCAGCAGCACGCCCTTTTTCACCCACGCATTGACGCGCCAGCCGCTTTTCGCCGACGCATCGGGCTCGGCCGCGCGCACTCGGCCTTCATTTAATGCGTCTTTGAAACGCTGAAACAGCGCGAAATGTTCTTCCGTATACGCAGCGGGCTTCGCATCGAACAACCGTTCGATCTCAGTCTGCATGCGAGTGGCGAGCTCCCGCGATCAGCCCGCAGGCTTTCAGCACCGCCGCGATCTTGGCCTGATTCTCGGCCGACGGCGGCGTCATCGGCAATCGATACACCAGTTCGCACAGGCCCATCTGCGCCATCGCGGCCTTCACCGGAATCGGATTGGATTCGACGAAATTCACTTCCATCAGCGGCAGCCACGTTCGTTGCATCGCCCGCGCGGCCGCGAAATCGCCAGCCAAGCCGAGTTGAGTCAACCTGGTCATCTCGCCCGGAATTTCGTTCGACACCACGGAGACAATTCCCGCGCCCGCCCAACGCGATCAGAGGCAGAGTGATCGAATCGTCGCCGCTCAACACGTTGAACCGCTCCGGAACTTCGTGCACCACGCGAGCCATTTGCCCGATGTTGCCCGACGCTTCCTTCACGCCCACGATATTGTCGATCTCCGCCAGCCGCTTCAGTGTCGATGGCTCGATGTTCACGCCCGTGCGTCCCTGCACGCTGTAAAGCACCATCGGCAGCGGGACTGCTTTGGCGATCGCTTTAAAGTGCTGATACAGTCCTTCCTGTGTGGGCTTGTTGTAGTACGGCGTCACGGAAAGAATGCCGTCAACGCCGATGTGACGCAGCTCATTGGCGAGCTCAATCACCTCCGCCGTGTTATATCCGCCCGCCCCGCCAAGCACCGGAACTTTTCCCTTGGCTTCTTCCACCGTAATTTCGACGACACGAACATGCTCCGCGCGCGTCAGCGTCGGAGATTCGCCCGTGGTCCCGCACGGCACCAGAAAATTGATTCCCGCTTCGATCTGCCGGCGGACCAGACGCCGCATCGCGGCTTCATCGAGGCGCAGGTCCTTGCGGAACGGAGTGATCAGCGCAGTCCCGCATCCTGTAAACATATTTCAGTTACCTCTCTTTCGTGAACAAAACATCCTGAAATTCGTACACGCCCTTTTTTCCCACGATCCATTGCGCGGCCTTCAATGCGCCGCGCGCAAATCCTTCGCGGCTGCGCGCCGAGTGACGCAGCGTGATCGTGTCCGCGGCCGAATCGAACCCGATCTCATGCGTTCCCGGATGCGCGCCCGCCCGATTGGAACTGGCATCGATCGCGCGCGTGTATCCGCCCGCCTTCATTTCCTCGACCAGCTTCAGCAGTGTTCCCGACGGAGCGTCTTTCTTGGTGTGATGATGAATCTCCCACGCCCAAGCGCCGTATTGCGGCTCATTCTCCATCAGCCGCGCGGCTTCTCTCACCAGCTTTGAAAAAATATTGACGCCGATCGAGAAATTGGCGCTCCACACCATCGCCGACCCGTGCCTCTCAACCGAGGTCCGCGCGCGATCCATGCCGGCGAGCCAGCCTGTGGTCCCCACCACAACCGGAATGCGCATTTCGCTCAGCGTTTCGATATTTCCGACCACTGCGTGCGGAACCGTAAACTCGATCGCAGCGTCGGCGCCCGCGGCTTGCTTCAGATCATCATTCACGTCGATGCGCGCGTGAATCGCGAATCCGTACTCCGGCGCGAGCTGTTCAATCAGCCGCCCCATCTTCCCGTGACCGATAATGGCGAGTTTCATTCGAAGGCCGTTGGGTCCGGGTCATGGAAAAACTCCCGGTGCAGCGATTCTACCGCGCGGCGCAGGTCCCCGGCGGCCACCACCAGACTGAAGTTCAGAAGCGACGCTCCTTGCGAAACCATACGCACGTTGATTTCCCTCAACGCGCAGAAAATCCGCGCCGCGATGCCGGGCGTCTGGCGCAGATTGTCGCCCACCAGGCACACGATGGCCTGATTTTCTTCCACCGAAACTTCCGCGAAGGTTTCAAGCTCCGCGCGAATCGCGTCCAGCGCGCGAACGTTGTCGATGGTCAGTGAAACGCTGACTTCGGAGGTCGCCAGCATATCCACCGGCGTTTCGAAGCGGTCGAATACCTCGAAAATCCGGCGCAGGAATCCGTGCGCCATCAGCATGCGGGTCGAGACGATGTTAACCAGCGTGATATTGCGCTTGCAGGCGATCGACCGGATCGCATTCGTCGACGGCGGAGCTTCCGCGGTGATCAATGTTCCCGAGACTTCCGGCCTTCGCGAATTCAAGATGCGCACCGGAATATTTTTTTCGATCGCGGGCAAAACCGTCGCCGGATGCAGCACCTTCGCTCCGAAATACGCCAATTCCGCTGCTTCCGCGAACGAGCACGCCTTCACGCGATAGCCTTGCAGAATGGTCGGATCGCACGTCAGCATGCCGTCGACGTCGGTCCAGATTTGAATTTCGTCTGCTCCGATGCCCGCGCCGACGATGGCGGCCGTATAGTCCGAGCCTCCGCGACCCAGCGTGGTCGTGACGCCGTCTTCGGTGGATCCTATGAATCCGCCCATCACTGGCACGATTCCTCTCTCGATCGGGGGGAGCAAGTAGTCGCGCATCGCCGCGTTGCTCTCGGGAATCAGCGGTGTGGCCTGCGTATGGCGTCCGTCCGTTTTGATAAAGCTCCGGGCGTCAAAGTGAAGAGCGGGTAAGCCCGCGTTGTTGAACGCTCTCGATACGATTATGCTGGAGATTCTTTCGCCGTATGCGGAAATCGTGTCGATCGCGCGCGGCGTTAATTCGCGCATTACGAGAATCGCCTTCACGAACTCCTTCAGTTCTTTAAAAGTCGCATGGATTCCGAACGGGGTTTTGTTCAGGCTGTCGTCTATTCCCAGCTTTTCGGCTTCCGCCACATGAAAATCGCGCAGCGTGCCTACATAAGAGAGAGCGTCCGAGTTGCCTCCAGCGGCCATCGCCCCGATCTCCAGAAGCTCGTTAGTTGTCTTTCCCATCGCGGACACGACCACAACGGGGCGCTGCGGCAGATACCTGCCAACAATGTTGGCGACTCGGTTGATTGCTTCCGCTGATTCGACGGACGTCCCGCCGAACTTCATTACGATCATTCTTATCCCTCTGACCACCCGTACATTGACCGCTCCCTATGGTCGCGGCTCGGGGCGCAGACCGCGGCGCGCATGAGCCGTGACCGAAGGGAGCGGTTAATGTTTCCAGCTTTCACTACAGCCCCCCTTACGATCATTGTTATTCCTCGGACCACCCGTGCATTGACCGCTCCCTGTGGGCGCACACCGCGACGTACCTGAGCCGTGACCGAAGGGAGCGGTTAATGTTTCCAGCTTTCACTAAAGCCACCCCTCGGACTTCAACAACTCCGCGTTCAACACAGCCGCTCCCGCCGCGCCGCGCACCGTGTTGTGGCCCAGCGCGATGAATTTGTAATCCAGCACTGGACATTTCCGCAAGCGCCCTACGAAAACCGCCATTCCGTTCTCGCGCTCCACATCCCGGCGAGGCTGCGGGCGATCCTGCTCCTCCATATAAATCACCGGACACGGCGGCGCGCTCGGCAGACCTTTTTGCTGCGGAATCCCGCGCCAACCGCGCATGGCGCCGATGAGCTCCGCCTCGGTCGGCTTCTTTTCCAGCTCCACCGAAACCGCCAGCAGATGCCCATCCACCACCGGAACACGATTGCACTGCGCGCTCACCTTCGCGGCCAGCGGCTCCACGCGCGCGCCTGAAAAATCGCCCAGGATTTTCTGCGTCTCGGACTCCATCTTCGGCTCTTCGCCGCCGATGAACGGAACCACGTTGGCGTTGATGTCCATCGACGCGACGCCGGGATAGCCCGCTCCCGAAAGCGCCTGCATCGTGGTCACCATCACTTTTCGAATGCCGAATGGCTTCAGCGGAGCCAGCGCCATCACCAGCACTATCGTCGAGCAGTTCGGATTGGTGACGATACTGCCCTTCCAGCCGCGTTTCTTTTCCTGAAGCGGCAGCAAGCGGAGATGATCGGCGTTGATCTCGGGCACCAGCAGCGGAACGTCCTCATCCATGCGGTGATTGCGCGAGTTCGAAACGATCATGTGCCCCGCGCCCGCGAACGCCTGCTCGATTTCGGTGGCGACGGACGCGTCCATTGCTGAAAACAGCAGCTTCGGCGCATTGCCCGGCTTCGAATCCGAAACCACGATGTCCCGAACATTGGCCGGCATGGTTCCGCTCAAACGCCAGGACGTCGCCTCGCGATACGGCTTGCCCGCGGAACGGTCGCTGGCGCCCAGCCACGTCAGGTCGAACCACGGATGGCCTTGCAGGAACGACACAAATTCCTGCCCCACCATCCCCGTCGCGCCCAAAATCCCAACTTTGATTCGCTCACTCATTGCTTCAATAGCCTCCTGATGATGTCTTTATATATTTCGATCGCCGCCAGCACTTCGCGCTTCGGCACGCGCTCCTCGGCAGTGTGCGCGACGTGTATGCTTCCCGGTCCCAGCAGAAACGGCTGGCCCCACGTGCCCTCGAAGGTCGGAATATCGGTCGCATAGGAAACCACCGACGTTTCAAATCCATCGAGCTTACCGAACTTCATCGCGGGTAGGCACAGCACTTCGCTCAACTCCGCCTGACCGTCGACCACGCCGGCCATCATGGAACGAATCGGCGCGCCGTCGTCGACCAGCCTGAAAAATACTTCGGCTTTGGCATAATCCGGAATCACGTTGGGCGCGCGGCCGCCCTGAATCGTGCCGATGTTCATGGTGCTGGGGCCGAACAGGTCATTGAACGGCAGCTTCATCTTTCGCACGCGATCAAGCACGTCAAGCAACTTCTCGATCGCAGATTCGCCCAGATGCGGATACGCCGAATGCGCCATTTTTCCATGCGTGACGATCTCATAACGCAGCGCGCCCTTCGACCCGAGCGCCAGCTTATTTTCAGTCGGCTCGCCATTAATCAAATAGAGGCTGCCGCGCGGATCGCGAGCCGCGGCCATTGCGCCGGCGCTGTTTCGCTCCTCGCCGACCACGAATAGCAAGCCGATGTTCCTGACGTCTTCCTTCAGCAAAGCTTCCACGGCGAAGATCATCGACGCGATGATTCCCTTGGTGTCGCAAGCGCCGCGGCCCCAGATGAATTCGTCGTCTTCGCGGGATTCGAAGAACGGAGGCACCGTGTCCAGGTGCGTCGAAAGCGTCACCACCGGATTGCCCCAGTGTGCGAACACATTGAAGCGATGCGGCTCCACGGGCATTCGCTCCACGCGCGCGCCGGGAATCTGCGACAGATAGTCGAACAGCCAGTTCCCCACGGCCTCCTCATTGGGAGTGACGGAATCGATATCGATCAACGTTCGAGTCAGCTCGAAAACGGTCATATATTAGAGGGTTGTTGAAAAAGGGGTCAGACCACTCTGTCCACGGCCACGAACGTTCGCGGCAGGAAGAGTTTACTGGCGGGGACAGAGCAGTCTGACCCCTTTTTCAACACTCCGCTATAGGATGGAGGGACGGGAAGGCGAGCTTCCTCGATAGCGCTCCACCCGATTCCTCAAGAATCGAATGACAGTGCGCAGGTCTTAGCCTTGCACACCAACCAACACGCCTGCGAGTCCGGCGCATCGATTTCGGCGAGGCTGCCCCGTTCACCAGGCGCTCCGGAAATCGCCGGAACTGCGCGCCGGGCTACTGATGGCCCCCGCTCCTCTACCAAGACTTTTTCAGAATACCACGAATGCCTTATGATGATCGCTTGGCGTCCACTCCCGCCCGCGAACGATGGCAAGCGTCCGTGTATGCGATCGTGCTCGCCGCCGTGAACGTCGTGGTCTGCTTCCGCCTGTTTCGAGTGCCCGGCGCGCACATGAACTCGATGCACGGCTTCTGGGTCGCCATCGCGCAACGCATCGGCGGGAGCTGGTTTCATCCCACTTGGTGGCCGTATTGGCATGAAGGCATCCCGTTCGAATTCACTTACGCCCCGCTGGTCCCCGCGCTGACCGCGATCTGGTCGGCGATGCGCGGCATCTCGGAATTGCTCGCGTTTCAGGCCGTCACAGCGATCGTCTATTGCCTGGTCCCTTTGACGCTGTTCCTCTGCGCGTGGCGTCTCACTCGAGCGCCGGGATACAGTTTCGCGGCCGCGCTATTGTATTCGCTGACATCCCCCATTGGGTTGCTGATCCCCGAAGGCGCATTTCACTGGAATGCTATGCTCGATTCCCGCCGTCTCTTCCTGGTGGTCGTTTGGGACGATACTCCGCATCTGCTTGCCGTCGCGCTGCTGCCTTTGACGATTCTGTTTATGGCTCGCGCGATGGAGACCGGCGGACGGCGATATTACGCCGCTGCGGCCTTATCGATCGCTGCCGCAACCTATTCCAGTGCATTCGCACCCGTCATTACGGCGATTGCCGCGCTGTGCCTGATCGCTGCGTTCTCTAATCAAGGTTATGCGCGCAACATTGCGATCGCGGCCGTGATCGGCATCTTCGCGTACGCGCTTAGCGCGGCGTTTCTGCCGCCGTCCCTCATGTCGGCGATGCGGGAAAGCTCCACCACGCCGATGCATGCCGATAAAGTCTGGACGCTGGGGTCCTTCGCCGCGCTCGCGATCATCGCTCTCGGATGGATCGTCCTGTGGAAGCTTCTTCCGCGCTGGACTTCCGATTGGAGACTGCGTTTCTTCGCATTTTTCGCGTATTCGATGACCGGCATCCCGCTGGTCGCCGCATATTTCCATCGCCAGTTTCTTCCGCAGCCGCTTCGCTACGCACCTGAAGCCGAGGTCGCGCTGGCCCTGCTGATCGTGTTCACTCTGCGGCCCTGGTTCGGCCGGATGTGGCCATTTCTCAGATGGGCGCTGGTCGTTTTGTTGCTCGCTTTCGCGCTCGAACAAATCCAGCGATACCGTCTCAACATGCGGAGGTACCTTCCGCCGGCGGACGCTTCCGCCACCATCGAATCACGCGCGTCTTTGTGGGCGGATGGTAACTTGCCTGGAGTCCGTATATTTTTTCCTGGATCCATCGCGCAATGGGCCAACGTGTTCAGCAAGGTTCCTCAGTTCTCCGGCGAATCCTGGAGCATGGCGTACAACCCCATGGAACAGCTTGGTCTGGTAGCCATCTATTATGGCGACGCGCGAGTATCGCTGGCATGGCTCCGGGCGTTTGGCGTCGGCGCCGCGGCGGTTCCGGGGGCCAACAGCGAGGAATTCTGGAAGGGGATGGTGAAGCCGGAGAAGTTCGAAGGCGTTCTGCCGGTGTTGTGGCGCGACGGCGGCGTCACTATATATAAGGTTGCGCAAGGCGTCTCATCTCTGGCTCATGTGATTCCGGAAGCCGCGCTGGTGCGACGGGCTCCCAAAAGCTTCGACGATATTACGGATATGGAGCGGTACGCCGCTGCGGCCGAAGGCCCGGTCGACATGCAGTGGGACGGCGTCAATCGCATCCACATCAGAACCACGCAGGTTCCAGGCCAGGTGGTGTCGATTCAGATCTCGTATCATCCCGGCTGGCATGCGGCGGCAAATGGCCGCGACGTGCGTCTTCATCCCGACGGTCTCGGCCTGATGTGGCTCCAGCCGGAGTGCAACGGCTTGTGCAGCGTCGATCTGCATTACGACGGCGGTTGGGAGTTGCGGATCTGCCGATGGATCAGCGTGCTTGCGTTCGTGATCCTATTAATAATGTTCTTCCGTCCGGTAAAGAGAACCGCATGACGCCGCGTCTCCACGTGTTTCAACCCGGGTTCATGGCGCACTTGGGTTCGCTGCTGCGCGCGGCTTCGGTGGGGCTGTATCAGGACGGCTGCCTGGGGATCGCGAAAGGCGCGGCTTACTCGGGATTGCTGTCGTTCTTTCCGGTGCTGACTACGCTGGCCGCGCTGCTGGTGCAAGCCAAAGCTGAAGCGGTCTCGCGCACCATTGCTCGCCTGCTGTACGACGTCGTGCCCCCCGGAACCGAAGACGTCGTGCGCACGCTATTCGTGGTGCACGGCCAACGTCCCGGATGGCTGTTGGTGATCGCCTCCGTACTCGCGCTGTGGGCGGCTTCGGGCGGAATGATGAGCATCATGGAAGGATTCCGCGCCGTCTATCGAACCCCCGACACCCGATCCTTTCTTAAGGAACGCGGGATAGCCCTGCTGTTAGTTTTCACCACTTCGCTTCCCGTGCTGGGCGCATCGGCGTTGATCGTATTTGGCCGCCGCGGCGAACGAGCTTTCATCAACTGGCTGGGCGTGGCCGCGGAGGCTCGTGGATGGGTGTTGCTCGGGGGACAATTGCTCCGCTTCGTAGTTGCGACCGGCTCCATCGTGCTCGCCATGGCGTTGGTTTACCATTGGGGACCGAACCGCAAACAGGCGTTCCGCCAGGTGCTTCCCGGAGCGATCCTGGCGACATTCTTGTGGCTGCTCGCGACCTTGGGCTTCACTCTGTACGTGGAAAAGGTCGCGAATTACAACGTCATGTACGGGAGCGTCGGAGCAGGGCTCGCGCTGCTTGTCTGGATGTACATTCTCTCTCTCATCGTTCTATTTGGCTGCGAATTTAATGCGGCACGTGAACGGATTCTAAGCGGCTAAAGTCCGCCCAGGCTGGCCGATAAGGTCAGCGTGAAGATTCTCCTGATCGGGCTGATGCTCGCGCTTTCGAGCCCAGGCGCCGAAATGGTTTTGGAAAAACCGCATCCGCATCCTTCCAAGCGCTTGTGGATCCGCCGCGCGACGCTGATCGGCGGATGCGCCGCCAGCCTGGTTTTCGATACTCTGAGTACCCGCCGCGCGACCAACGCCGGCGCGGTCGAATCCAATGGACTATTCGCCAACCCGCAAGGCAGCCCGCAATGGGGCCGGATGATCGGGATCAAAGTGGGCTTGTGCGCCGCCGCTGCAATCATGGAAGAAACCCACGTGTTCCACGCCTGGAAAAATCCCAACGCCGACTGGACCTGGACCGGCGTCAACGCCGCGACTACCGCCGTTTACACCTGGACCGGCTTTCACAACCTGAAGCTGGCCAATGACTTGTCTTCCAAATAGCTTTTTTTAAACACTTTTCCCGCCGCCGGCGTCTAACGTTACAATCGAGCATGACGCGGAAGTGCAGCTGCGTGTTCACAGCAGTTCTTCTGTCCGCGTGTGCCCATTCGCCGGTGCGCGAAATTTCGGTGCGCGCCGATTCGTCCGCCACTACTGTCGTTGTCCCGGTGCCGCGCCATATCCGATCGACGGGAACCATTCAGGCGGTGCGCGTTTTCAACGTCATGGTTCCGCAGATCCGCGGACCGGGCGGACAACTGACGCTGACGCGGCTGATCCCCAACGGCTCCGACGTGAAGGAAGGCGATCCGCTGGCCATCTTCGACCAGGTGCAGCAGCTCGACGACGCGCGCGACGCTCGCGCCAAAGTGGACGACCTGAATCATCAGATCGACCAGATGCGCGCCCAAAATCGTAGCGATCAGGCCAAGCGCGGAGCGGATCTGAAACAGGCCGAGGCCGATCTCGCCAAGGCTGAAATCGAATTGCAAAAAGGCGAAGTGCTCAGCGAAATCGATCGCCTGAAAAATGAGGCCAAAGCCGGAGATGCGCGCGCTCATGTGGCCAGCCTGAAAAAATCCAATCAGTTTCACGACGTGGCCGACGAGTCCGGTTTGAAGCTGCTCGAATTGCAGCGCGACCGGCAGCAGGTGGCGCTCGCACGCGCGCAGTCGAACATCGAGAAACTCACCGTGCGTGCGCCGATCGCGGGAATGGTGGCGCTCGAAGCGGCGTGGCGCAATGGATCCATGGGTCCGTTTCAGGAAGGCGATCAGGCCTGGCCGGGACAGCCACTGGTACGCATTTTCGATCCCAGCGAAATGATCGTGTTGACGCAGGTCAGCGAGCCCGATGGCGCGATGATCGCCGATCGTGGAGCGCGCGCCAAAGTTTATCTGGACGCGTACCCCGGCGTCGCGTTCGATGCTCATCTGGAAGCCGCCAGTCCGGTGGCGGCCGGTGGATTCCAGAGTCCCATTCGCTCCTTCACCGCGAAATTTCGGGTCGAACAGCACGACGCGCGGCTGCTTCCGGATTTATCGGCGGCCGTGGACATCGTTCCGAATGCAGGCCGGCCGTGAAACGGATTCTTCGAGCCTTGGCGGGGCTGATCGTGCTCGCGTCGGCGGCGGGCGCGGGGGTGTGGTGGTATCGGACCTCGCAGGTGCAGGCCAAATCCGATCTGCCGGTGGCGACCGTGCGCAAAGGCGAGTTTCAAGTGATCGTGCGTTGCCGTGGGGAATTGGCCGCGATGCGCTCCGTCACGCTGAGCGCGCCGGTGAATGTCCCAGGGTTGCAAATCGCCTGGCAGGCTCCGCCGAACAGCACTGTACAAGCGGGGGATGTGGTGGTGCGCTTCGATTCGAGCGCCGCGCAGCAGCAGTTGCTCGAAAAAGAAGCCGCGCTGCAACAGGCGCAAGCGACTTTAGACCAAGCCGTCGCTCAGGCGCGCATGACCGCCGAACAGGATCGCCTGGACCTGACTTCATCGCAGGTGGACGTCGAGAAGTCCACGCTGGAAGCTTCGAAGGAGGAAATCGTCAGCCGCTTGCAGGGCGAGGAAAGCAAGATCGACCTGAGCATGTCGCAGGAAAAACTGCGCGTGGAAGAGGCCACGGTCAATCTGCATCAGAAATCGGACGCTTCGAAAATCGCGTCGCTGACGCGGCAGCGCGACAAAGCGCAGCAGGATATCGACGTCACCAAGGAGCGCCTGGCGAAAATGGAAATGCACGCGCCTTCGAGCGGCGTCATCGTTTATCTGCCCAATTATTCGCAAGGCTGGATGAACGCCAAACCGTTCGCCGTGGGCGACCAGGTATGGCCCGGCAGCGGCATCGCCGAGCTTCCGGATCTTGGAACCCTGGCGATGCGCGGCAAGCTGGAGGAGATCGATCGCGGCCGCATCAGCACCGGACAGGACGTGCGCATTCTGGTGGATCCGTTTCCTGAAAAACCGTTTCCCGGCAAGCTGGCCGCGATTTCGCCGCTGGTGGAGCAGAATTACGATTGGCCGCCCACGCGAAATTTCCGCGCCATCGGCCGCTTCAACGATCCCGACCCGCGCCTGCGCCCCGGCATGAACGGGCAGCTCGATATCATCATCCAGCGCATTCCCAACGCGATCAGCATCCCCGCCAACGCGCTGTTCACGCGGCTCGGACGGCCCACGGTTTACGTCGACGAAAAGGGCGCCTGGACCCCCACAGAAGTGGAAGTGCTGGCGCGCAATCCTGATGAAGTGGCGATTCGCGGCGTCATCGCCGGAGCCAAAGTGGCTCTAGTCGAGCCGGACATGCAAGGATCCGGGGCGAAACAGTGAAACTCAAAACGCTCATCGGATTGGTCACGCTCGCCGGATCGCTGGCGCTGGCCGCGTGGGGAGGAGTGACGCTGTTTCGCGCCGCCAATCCGTCGCCCATCGCGACCATTCCGACCACCGCCGTGAAGCGCGGCAATGTCACCTTCGCGGTGTATTCGCGCGGCGAGCTGCAAGGCGGAAGCTCCGTCATGCTGAGCGCGCCGATGGTCGGCGGCAACGCGCTGGCCATCACCTCTCTCAAAAATTCCGGCGACATCGTCAAAAAGGACGACGTGGTGGTGCAGTTCGACACTACGGACCAGACCTACAAGCTGCGCGAAGCGCAAGCCGATCTCGCCGAAGCGGAAACCAAGGTGATCCAGGCCGACGCCCAGATGAAAGCTAAAGAAGAGGAAGACAAGTACGCGCTGCTCAAAGCCCGCGCCGATCTGAAACAAGCCGAGCTGGAAGCGCGCAAGAATCCGCTGGTCGGTGTGATTCAAGCCAAAGAAGCCGATCTGGCAGTGAGATCCGCGCGCGAAACGGTTGCCCAGCTCGAGCGCGATATGGCGAATCGCCTGGCGACCTCCAAAGCCGGCGTCGACATTCAGGAAGCCGCGCGCGCGAAAGCGAAGGTGCAGGCCGAGACCGCGCAGAAGAACATCGACATGATGACGTTGCGCGCGCCGCGCGACGGCTACGTCAGCGTCCAGACCAACACGCAGACCAATATTTTGTACGGCGGCATGATTCTGCCGCTGCTTCAGGTCGGCGACACGATCCGTGCGGGCATGGCCGTAGTCCAGATTCCAGACCTGGAACATTGGGAAGTGATGGCGCACATCGCCGAAGCGGATCGCGGTCACCTGGCCATCGGCGAACCCGTGCGCATCACCGCCATCGCGCTGCCGGATCATCCCTATTCGGGAAAAATCAAGGATCTGGGCGGCACCAGCGGACCGCCGTGGGAGCGCCGCTTCGATTGCCGCGTGTCGATCGACAATCCGTCGCCGCTGCTGCGTCCGGGCATGACCGCGAACCTGGTGATCACCGCGGAAACGATGCATGACGCGCTGTGGATTCCCGCGCAGGCGCTGTTTGAATCCGACGGCCGCCAGTTCGTCTATATCCGCACGCCGCAAGGCGGCTTCTCGACGCAGGATGTAAAACTCGTCCGCCGCAGCGAAAGCCAGGTGGTGCTGACGGGACTCAACGAAGGCCAGCAGGTCGCGCTGGCGAGCCCGGACCGGATGAAAGAGAAAGAGCAGAAACAGGACAAGAAGGCTCCCGCTTCCGCGACGCAAGCTTTGCCCCAATGACGCTGGTTCGCTATCTCGCCGATATTCCACGCGCGTTCGATAATCTGCGCGCGCAAAAAACACGCACCGTGCTGACCGCGCTGGGAATCGTGTTCGGCGTCGGATCCGTGATCGGGATGCTGGCCATTGGCGCCGGCGCGCGCGAAGAATCGCTGGCGTTCATCGAACAATTGGGCGTCCGCAACGTGCTGGTGGAATCGATTCCGGCATCGAGTCTTCAGGAAATTCAACAGCGCCGCCGCTCCTCGCCGGGCTTGAGCGAGCGCGACGTGCGGATTTTAGAAGCCAACGTCGACTCGCTCGAAACCCTGTCGCCGCGCCGCACTCTGCATCCCGCGCGAGTGCTGCCCAAGCCCTCGCAATCGATTCCGAATGTCGATGGCGTGCGCCCGTCCTACGCCGCGATTCACAATCTTCGATTGTCGGAAGGACACTTCTTTTCCGCGCGCGACGATACTTCAAGCGCTGCCGTGTGTGTGCTCGGCGATCGCGCCAAGGTGAGTCTGCTCGGCTACGGGCCGGGTGCTACGGGCAAGTTCGTCAAAGTGAACGACACGTGGCTTGAAGTGGTGGGAGTGCTGGCGCCGCAAGTCGCATCCAGTGTGAAGAGCGCGCATACCGAGGATCGCAACAACCTGATTTACGTTCCGTTCAACACTTTTCAATATCGCTTCTGGGACCAGACTTCCTTCATGGTGAAAGACGATCTGGACGGCATCGACCTTCGTTTGAAGCCGGCGGCCGACAGCGTTCGCGCGGCCGAAGTGGTGACGGCGATTCTGAACTCGACGCATCGCAACACCGAAGATTTCACGGTAACGATTCCGGCCGCGCTGCTCGCGCAGCAGCAGAAGACGCAGACGATTTTTACTTACGTGATGGTGGCGATCGCGGCGATTTCGCTGTTGGTGGGCGGCATCGGGATCATGAACATCGTGCTGGCGACGGTGATGGAGCGCACGCGCGAAATCGGCATCCGCCGCGCGACGGGAGCTCGCCGCAGCGACATCGTGCGCCAGTTTCTTGCCGAAAGCGTGCTGATTTCGGTGGGCGGAGGCGTTTTGGGAATCGGCTGCGGCCTCGGATTATCGTGGCTGATCGCGCGTACGGCGGAATGGAAGACGATCGTGACGCCGTATTCGGTGATCATCGCGTTCTCTGTGTCGGTTCTGGTGGGGGTAGTGTTCGGAATTTACCCTGCGGTAAAGGCGTCGCGGATCGATCCGATCGAAGCGCTGCGATACGAATGAGTTTAGAATGAAAGAGCAGCGAACGTCGGGGCGTAGCGCAGCCTGGTAGCGCACCTGCCTTGGG
>CAVTSS010000014.1:0-94532 GCA_963737495.1 Terriglobia bacterium | reverse complement strand
GCTGAACGTTCAGAATCGGCCAAAAATCATGTGGCCGTCGAGTTTTGTGGTCGCGCGCGCCTACATCGATGAACTGGCTCGCAGCGGTGCGCTGCCGCAGCAGCGGATCGCGGCCATCAATTCGGCAATCGACAAGGCTGGCGCCTCGCATTCCGCTAAGGACGCCGCGCCTTCGAAGAACATGGCAGCCAGTCTGGATTCGGGATCGACGAACAGCGCGTCCGACGCGGAGCGGATGCGCGCCCTAGCGGTAATCCTGAAGCAGAAGGCTAATTCAGCCCGTTAATCGCGCAGGCGCCCCCGAACGGGTATTGATACTAAGCTTTCCCAGCGGGTGGATGAGCTGGGTCTGACCCTCGGTTTCCGTCGTCGTAGGTCCCTATCGTAAGGAGCTTTACGATTTCTTTAGGCGTTCCTTATGCGTTGTTAAGGCCTTCCCGGTTATTCTTCCAAAAGAACGCCGGTGCCCGCCGAGTCGCGGGCTGTTTATGAAACTTCCACTGCGCCCCGAAGCCAGACCGGAGGCCGATTCCGCCCAGGTCAGCGAGGGCTTCGGACCCAACTAGCGCTGAAGTGAGTCGATTCTGAACAACGGGGATACGTGTGACTACACGATCCCGGGGAGGGTGAAACTATGAAATCAATTATCGGCAGAGCGGCCCAGGGTCTTCCTCCTGACGGTCCTCGCCGGCCTTACGGTGAATAGCAATGCTCAGTCTACTTTCGGCAGCATCCGCGGCAGCACGGTGGATCCGACCGGCGCCGCGATCGCATCGACGCAGATCACCTTGCATAGCATCGAGGAAAATACCGACGCGAGGACGAATAGCGATGACAGTGGCAATTTCGTCTTCGAGAATCTCAAGCCCGGACACTATTCCGTGACCGCGATTAAGGAAGGCTTCGCTACCACGGTCGTCAATCAGGTCGAGCTTGCGGCTCGGCAAGCTCTACGAATCGATGTAAGCCTGGCAGTCGCCGCGCAAGCGCAATCGATCGAGGTGAACGCGTCAGCCGCCGGCGTCAACACGGAAAATGCGACACTCGCGGATTCCAAGACCAACCGCGAAATCACTGCGCTGCCGTTGAACTCGCGAGCGGTCTCGACCAGTCCTCTCGCAGCGCTGGCGACTTCGCCGAGCGTCACCAAAGACAGCCAGGGCAACATTGCCGTGGGTGGCGCGACCTCATCCATGGTGGGTTTTTCGGTGGACGGAATATCCACGGCGAGCGCGCGGTCGAACGGCGCCCTGCCAAGACGCCTATCCGTCCGCTGAGGGCATCCAGGAGATGAAAATCACGGCATTCAACAATAACGCCGAGTTCTCACAGCTTGGAGACGTCACCTTCATCACCAAGAGTGGCGGCAACCAGTTTCACGGAAGCCTGTTCGAATACATTCAGAACGACAAACTGGACGCCTCGATCTATAATTTTCCGATCAAAGCTCCCAAACGGTTCAACACCTTTGGCGGCAGTCTCGGCGGTCCGGTTACGATTCCGAAGCTGTACAACGGAAAGGACAAGACGTTCTTCTTTTTCGACTATGAGGGAAACCGGCGGCGAACCTCGGTTCCCGAGGAACTCCTGGTTCCGACGCAGGCGGAAAGAACCGGGGATCTGAACGGGCTGGTCGCGGCGTACGGAAGCGGTCCAGTGATCAATCCGTTCACCGGCCAGGCATATTCCAACAACACGATTCCCGTGGGAGCGTGCCAGGGCTGCATTAATCCTGTCTCCGAAGCGCTGCTCAAGTATTACCCGCTGCCCAACGCGAATCTGAACCTGCTGAATCCGTCCTTCAACTATCAGACGCTAGCGCCGATCCCGTCTAATACCGACGGCTGGGACCTTCGCGTCGACCAGGCCATCAATGCCAAGCAACAGGTGTATGTTCGATACGGCTGGAAGAATATCGGCGCGCAGCAGGGAGCCAGCGGGCTTTTGGCGAATCAATTTCTGCCAAATGTTCAGGCACACGATCAGAATCGCAGCTTCCTGGTGTCGCACAACTTTGCGATTAGCCCCAGCTGGATCAATGAGGCCCGCTTCGGGTTCACGAATTTCCAGGAGAATGACGGTTTTCCAATTCAAGGCAGCGCGGCGATTTCCCAACTCGGCCTTCAGGGAATCAATATCGGCCAGCACGCCACGGCGTCGGCGTTTCCAACGTTCACGTTCAGTGACGGGTCGGCTTCCGCTATCGGCCAGGACCGGGTGGGAACGACGATTTCACAGAACCGGCAGTTTACAGACAATCTGAGCCACAATTTCGGCAAACACACGCTGCGGTTTGGCGTCGACGTCCGCCGCGTCCGGTACAACGCATTGATGTTCTTCCAGCCTTCGGATGACTTCGGCGATTTCATCTTCAGTCCGGGCTTGTTCACCAACTACGCGGTCGGTGACTTCCTGCTGGGGCTTCCCCAAGAATCTTTCTTCGCCATCACGAGCCCGCAGATCGACGCCCAGACCACCCAATGGGGCGTCTACGCGCAGGATGAGTGGCAGGCCAGCAGCCGGGTGACGGTGAACTTTGGATTGCGCTGGGAAGTGCTGCCCCCATTCGCGGAAGGCTCCGGCGACTTGGGCAGTTTCGATCCGCGTTCGAACAGCGTACTCATTCCGGACAAGTTCCTGCAGACCTTACAGAACAATCCAGCGCTGCAGCCCGTCTATAACGGATTTCTGGCTTCTTTCAACGCCTGTTCGCTCCCGGGCCGGGACATGGCTCTTCCGTGCACCAACGTCAAGACGTCCGGTCAGGACGGTCTCGCGGCAGGCCTTCGGAAGGTTTACTGGAAGGATCTCGATCCGCGTGTGAGCATAGCGTATCGCCCGTTCCGCGACAACAAGACCGTGATTCGCGTCGGATTCGGTATCTTTACAATGACCACGCTCGGACCCATGTCTTTCAACAACGCCGGGAATCCGACGTCGGACTTGATCACCAACGTAAACGCCGTCTTCGGCTCGAATGGTGTCCTGCAAGCTCCGCAGTTCCAGTTCCCGCGGACGGCGCCCTCGGCCAGACGATCAACTACGGTGGTGGAAGCCTGGAGCAGGCGAACGATCCGCTGTTTCGCGATCCGCAAGCCGCACAATGGAACGTGACCCTTGAGCGGCAGCTGAGCTCGGGTCTGTTGGCCCGGGTCAGCTATGTTGGAATGAACTCCTACCGGCTGCCGGTGACGATTGATCTGAATCAGATCGCTCCAAGCACGACACCGTACACCGTACCGTCCGGAAAATTTGTCGATCCCCGCGCGCCCTACCAAAACTGGTTTCTGCTGATGTCGAGCGAAAACCTGGGCTTCGCGAACTATCAAGCCTTACAAACCGAACTGAAGCAGAGCCTCGCGCATGGGCTCTCGTTCCAGGCAAACTACACCTGGGCGAAGAACATCAGCGACGCGCAGGGCAGCGACGCTCCCGTGGCTTTTGCTCCGGAAGAAGCATACGCGGCCGAAGTGGCGAACCGGTACAACATCGCCGCGGATCGAGGCAATGTCGTGGGTACGCCCCGCCAACGCCTGTTGCTCACCGGCATTTATCAGTTACCGTTCGGAGCGGGACGAAAATGGATTCAAAGCGGAATTCTCAATTCGGTCGCCGGCGGGTGGAATCTGAGCACCATCGCGACGATTCAAACCGGACAATGGCTCACTCCCGCCATTAGCCCAACCGCGCCGAATTCGTATGATGCAACTCAGATCAACGATCAATCGAACACGAATATCGCCAATCGAACGGGCGCGGTCCTGCGGCCGGATTGCACTGGAAACCCCATACTGGCAAACCAGATCCCTGGCCAGTTCTTCAATATCGGCGCGTTTTCGTCAACGCCGGTCGGCGCCGGGCGCTTCGGCAACTGCGGCGTCGGAATTCTGCAAGGCCCGGGATGGTGGATTTGGATTTCGGCCTCGCGAAGCAGTTTCAGATCAAAGAACGGTTCCGCGTGCGATTTGAGGCTTCTTTCACCAATGTGCTGAACCACGTGAACTACGCGCCGCCGGCGACGAACGTCAGCAATCCGAGCACCTTCGGCATCCTTCAATCCGTATTGCCGCAGGGTTCCGGCGGAAATCGCGTGGGTCAGGCAGCCCTTCGTCTCGATTTCTGAGGCCGCCTCAGCCGCAGAAGTGGCAGCTCAACACGAGCGCTGAGCAATTCGCCGTACGCGTCGACGGGCGATTCTATCGGTTCAGCGTCCAATTCCCACCGGACGCCAACGATTCGCGCCCGGTGGCGCCGCCCGGCTGCACTCAAGGAAATCCAAGAAGGCGTGCGGCGTCCTCGCGCAAGAAGTGAAATCCCTTCAATCTGCGGTGAAAGAGCTTGCTTCGGTTTCAAAACACGAACCGCAACGCTATGGGGTAGTACTGGCTTACGGACCGGTCGCGCTCGACGGAGGCTTTTTGGCTGGAAATAATTCTCCGCTGCCCTTGCGACTCCGTCGCTCGCAAGTCGCCCATTCTTCCTGCATGCATTGCCCCTTGCGGCAGTCGAACTCACACATCGCGATGTCTTCGGGAGCGTCATCGATGATTTCGCGCTTCACGAGGTGCCACAGTCGACGGAAGAGGTTTCCTCGGTTGGGACTATGTTCCGGCACGTGTTGCACCTCCGCCAGCAGACGTTCGAAACCACCCCAGCCAGTCTAGTCCCTATTCGTCGGCGAGGCAAGGTGGTCAAGGCGCACAGAAAAGCTGCTTTCGCTGGTGGACGCATTGAACGCTGTTTTCCATAACCTCCCTACATGCCGCGGGTATAGGCAGGTTCCCCAAAATGCCCTCTGATGCGTCCTCATGTCCCAAAAGCGCCCTGCCCTCGGCCCATGGGCGTCCTTAGCAAAAGTCCCACCTCCCCCCGCATACTCTCCTAGTTTCTTCATCTCGGTAGGAGGGAGATCTCGTGAATAGTCGTGTGGGATACTCAAACTGCCATGAACCTCGACCATATCAAGCGGCGATTGCGCGAGAAAGAACGCGAACTTCTGCTGGAGACCAAGCGCCTCGAAGAGGACGCGCGGGTTGCGGCCGAACCTGAAGTCAGAGATCCGACTGACGACGCTACTGTGTCCGAAGGCACATCCGAGGCCCTCCAAAAAGAAACGTTCGCGTCGCAGACTCTGACGCAAGTGCGAGACGCCTTGCAGCGCATCGAGGACGGCACTTATGGCAAGTGCACCGCCTGCGGACGCGAGATTGAACCGGCGCGCCTGGAAGCAGTGCCCTGGGCCGCCTATTGCCTGGCGGATCAGGAGAAGCAGGACAAAGCAGCACACGTGCAGCAGGGCGGCTCGACGCTTTGAGCCGCTTCGCGGAAGAAAATCTATGGACTCATTTTCGACACTGATTGAATGCCGTTAATCATTAGCATAGGTAATGAAAGGGGCGCGGAGGCGATGATTGAATCTCCTACGAGTCTGTACGAGCGCGAATGGGCATTCAACAAGGAACATCAATCGGCCCCCCCGCTCTTGGGCGTTTGCTTCTCCGGGGGCGGAAATCGATCTGCGGCATTCGCAGTACGGCGTATTAAGGGCGCTACACGAACTGGGACTGCTTAGCAAGGTTGATGTGATATCTGCCGTATCGGGCGGTTCGTATGCCCTTGCCTTGGCTCCTGTTGCAACCCTTTTATCACCGTGCATGCATCAACGACCCTAAAGCAAGCCTGGGGATGGTACAGGCTGAGATGTTCGACGTAGATGGTCCCTTCCAGCGCTACCTTGTCGATAACGCAATCCCTTTGGGGGCTTCCCCCTGGGTGGAGGTATCCTGGCGCGACGGTCCCCTGTTGGTTGCCGATGGACTTGAGTGGCAAACGAACGCGCTCGTTGTATCGGCACCGTTTTTTGGGAGGCATGGCCGCAGAAACTGCAGCCCGGTTGAACGCGGGGAGTGGATCTAGCCAGGGGTACGGGAGGGCATCCAGCATACCTATCAGGTCTTCCCCGATTCGGAAGAGAAGGCACCAGCGCACAGAGCCTTACATTTTCTGAACGAGTATTTGAAGCCTATCAATTCCTCGCCTTAACGCGTGAGGATGTCCCACCAGTGGCCTTTCCAGCGATGAGCGCCTTCGCTCACCGAGCACGCGGTCAAAAAGCGGCTCTCACGCTCCAACTCGCAATTCGTTCAAGTTACCAGGAAAGTGGCCGGACAATGTCTGGACAATGGCGGCAAAACGCCGGACATGGTCCGGTCACGTCCCGACAACGGCAGCCTGCCAGAGCCTAATCCCCTCTCCGCGGCGGAAACCGCCGCTGCATGTGATCTCGCCGCGGAAACGTTCGACCTCTCGGACAAGGAGCGGGAGGAGGCCTGGTCAAAAACCAACGGCACACCGAAAAAATCTCCGCCGGCTCCCGATGTGGAAATGGTGCTGGAGCAAGTTTCGCGGCGAATACACGCGCGGCATCCGGCGGTCCGGCGTTGCGGAATCACCGAGGTGAAGAAACAGCTCAGGGCAATCATGCGCCGGACCTCGTCCGGGAAGCGGGTCGAGCTGCTGCACCGAATCGACCAGAATCACGCCGCATGGTGCTCGTGGCCGGAGTGGCAAAAGAGGATGGCCAATACGCCAAGGGGCTTTCGAACTGGCTCGCGCCGACAAAAGAGCGCTGGAACGAACCTCCACCGCGCGCCGCTGGCGTGGGCGGTGATAATGCACAGCCGCCGAAACTCATGATGTGAAACGTCCATGATCGAGCTCACGTTCAGCGAAATCTCGGCGTATTACGACGCGCGGATGCCGGCGATGGCGCAGCCCGACAAGCGCGAATGGCGTGGACCTTGCCCGGTGCACAGCGGGACCGGTCCGAACTTTTCCGTTCAGTCCCAGACGGGTTTCGCCCATTGCCATTCGCAATGCAAGAAAGGGTGGGACGTGATCGGGCTTGAAATGGCGCTTTCTGGTAGCGATTTCGCGACGGCGAAAGCCGCTGTGTTTTCCATCATCGGGCGCCCAGCGCCCACGCGGGAAGATGCGGACGTTGAAGCCTGCTACGACTACGTCGACGAAGCAGGAAGGTTGCTTTACCAGGTCGTACGCAAGCTCGGCCGCGACGGGCAGCGTCCGGGGCGACTACGAAAAATTCACGACCATCTCGCGCACGATGAAACAGATTGCGGTGGAGTTGGAACTGCCGGTGTTGCTGGTATCGCAAACCAGCAGAAACAACACGACGGACCGGCGCTCGGAACTGGAAGTGAGCGACCTCCGTGGTAGCGGTGCGATCGAAGAGGACGCCGCGGCGTGCATGTTGATCTACGAGGATAAGGACGACCGCGCGCGCACCTTGCAGGCCGGAATGTACGCGGTCGGCCCGGTAAAGACCTGGCTCAAACTCGGGAAAAACCGATACGGCTTGCAGGGTATGTACCTGCCGCTATTCCACTCGAAGAAGTACACGCGCTTCGACGTGGGCACGGACGAAACAGAACGCGGAGTGCGCCAGGCGGCGGGTGAAGCCGAATCCAAGATGCCACAAGGAAGGAAGCCTGTATGAGCATATGTCGAAAACATTCGTGAGTCCGAAGTCCGTTGCCGAAAGGCGTGATGTGTCCGCGGCTCCTCCGCTACTTAAGAGGTCGGACCTTCTCGAATCGGAACGCAAGCTTGTCGAGCTGATGGAGAACCTGAACTTCGGCAGAATTGAGCACCTTCGGTTTCGCGACGGGAAGCCGATCCTTCAGCCTCTGCCGCGCGTAATTGCCGCAGTGAAGATGACAAGCGAGGATCGTAAAGCGGATTCGGAAATCCGAAGCGGCTGGTGTCTAAGGCAATGTCTTATCGACTTGTTCTCGCTGATGCAGCGAGTTGGTGAAGGGGAACTCCTGGTGGTCGATGTGAGACATGGCCTTCCTTTTTCGGTCGAGATCGAGTGGCTGGGGGATCGCTAACAGGGCCGGGAACGATGCAACACGACTTATGTGAGCCATCGACATCCTCAGAGTTGGAATCGCAGACGGGCGGGGCACGAGCACGTACCGCTCGGTCGCCGAACTTGCCGCAGACATTGGATTGAGCGAGCGATCCACGCGCACCGCGCTACGACGCGGCGAGATTCCGCACATCCGCGTCGGGCGCCGATTCATCCTGCCGAAAGCGGCCATCGCCGAGTGGCTTCGAACAGCCGGCTCGCATAGCACCAGCCAAAGTCCAGTGCATTCCAGCGAGCGCTCCGCTCTCGTTGCCTCTCCAGGCCATTCAGAGGTAACTGTCATGAGGCCAGGCAAATTGGCTGGACGGACGTAGCCGCGGATGACAGGATCTATCTTCAAGCGAAAACGGAGAACCGGTGTTAGCTGGGGATACGTTTTCTTTGGTGGATGGGACGAGAACGGTAAGCGCATTCAGGTATTCAAGTCCGGGTTCCCGACCAAGGACGCCGCCTCCAGGGCCGTGCGCGTTGCCATCGAGCAGTACGAAGCCGCCCATGGCAAGGTCTCACGTGAAATTGACCAGCGGGGCCGACTTGTCTGGGCCTTCTCATTCGGTGACGCACGTACTTCGGGGTTTGAGACGAAGCCCGAAGCCGAACTCGCTCTGCAGAAGGCGATTGCGCGCCGCGATGCTGAGAAAGCGAAGGAGGCTGAAGTGGAGGCCGAGAGTGGCGGGCCCCAATTCGCTCATTACTTCGAACACTGGCTGAAGGAACACGCGAGCCGCCGTTGCGCACCGAAGACACTCGAGCGATACGGCGACATCGGAACTTATTTGATTCGCGAACTCGGTGAAATCCGGTTGAATGAGATGACGACTGCGAAGATTCAGGAGACCATTCACCGCTTGCAAGATCATGGTGGCCGACGTACCCAAGCTGAACCGCAAGGGCGGCCGCTGGCGCCGAAAACCGTCCGGCACATGGGCACTCTCTTGTTCACCGTGCTCTCCGATGCGGAACGGCTAGGCGTGCTAAGGATTCCGAACCCGATGGCAAATCGGCGTGTGCGGATGCCGAAACTGACGAAGCGAAGGCCAGCGGTGCTCGATGCGAGTAAACTGCAGACTCTATTTGATGGCGCTCGCAACACCCGGCTTTATCCCTTAGTCGTATTGGCTGCCGCCACCGGTTGCCGCCGCGGGGAACTGCTCGCTTTGCAGTGGACGGACCTGAACTTCGACACAGGGCTGCTCACCGTATCCAAGTCATTGGAGCAAACCAAAGCTGGTCTGCGGTTGAAGAGTACGAAATCTGAAGATTCGCGCCAACTGGGTGTGCCGGAATGGGCACTCGAGGTCTTGAAGGAGCACCGGAGTGAGCAGCGGAGAGACCGGGCCATTTTCGGAGCAGACTACGTCGACCACGATTTGATCTTCTGCCAGCCGGGCGGCCGATACTACTCGCCGGACCGCTTAGGTGCCCGGGTGGTGGAACTTATGAGGAAGGGCGGGCTCGAAGGCGTGAGCCTTCACTCGCTTCGCCATTCGCACGCCAGCATCCTGCTCAGCGAGGGCGTGCCGGCCGCCGTTGTTTCCGAGCGTCTGGGGCACGCCGACCAGAATATAACGCTCTCGATCTACAGCCACGCTCTGCCGGCAGACACTCGCGCGGCGGCGAAGATTTGGAATGACTCGATGGCTGACGTCATCTCGAATACGCGGCGAACCGCAGCGTCCTCATCGCCTAGCCGCGCACGACGAACCGGCACCGAGTAGCGAACCCCACCTCTCGTCCCGCGCGGCGCGGCCCTCACTCTGGCTTGGATTCGGCAGCCTGTTTGGTTGTCGTGGCGCCTTCGGAGCGCGGCCTCGATCAGCTTACGCGCGCGTGTTTTCCTCGGGAATCCTCGCGCATGTTAGCAAATGTTAGCCCGGAGCCCCCTCCGAGAACGCTAAATGTAGGAAACAAAAGGAAGAATGTGGCGGGGACGACGGGGCTCGAACCCGCGACCTCCGACGTGACAGGCCGGCGTTCTAACCAACTGAACTACGTCCCCGCATTTGTCAGCCGGATCTTCAGAATAACACAGGGCAAGTTTGCGCGCGCACTTCGTCACCAAAACGCAACCAAAAGGCGTGGAAAACTCGCAGCCTTTCTGTTATGCTGAAGGCAGATGCGGTTCCTGCCTCCGCGCCAGCGGACCTCCGGGTTACGTCATCCCCACTTTCACGCCTCGAATGAAGTCCAGCGTACAGATCAGCCGCGGCATTGAGTCCCTGTTCGGGACCCGCGACGAGAATATCCGGCTGATCGAAGGCGGCTTGAATGTCCGCACGCGGCTGCTGAACGATTGCCTGGAAATCGAAGGCGAGGATGCCGCCGTGGCGCGCGCCGCCAACATCCTGACCGATTATGTCGCGCTGGTGCGCGAAGGTCACGTCTTCAACAACGGCGATCTGAACAGCTTTCTGCGCGTGGTGACCGCCGACGCCGAGACCAGCCTGCGCGGGCTGGTGGAGAGCGGCAAGCAGCGCAGCTTCGGCAAGAAAGTGGTCGCGCCGAAGACCATGACGCAGCGGCGCTACGTGGATGCGATCGAGCGCCACGATCTGGTGTTCGGCATCGGCCCGGCGGGCACCGGAAAAACATATCTGGCCGTGGCGATGGCGGTTTCGGCGCTGCTGTCGAAACGCGTCAGCCGCATTATTCTGACCCGGCCCGCGGTCGAAGCGGGCGAGCGGCTGGGCTTCCTGCCGGGGACGCTGCAGGAAAAAGTCGATCCGTATCTGCGGCCGCTGTACGACGCGCTGTACGACATGCTGGAAGTCGGACAAGATCGAGAAACTGCTGGAGCGCAATACGTCATCGAAGTCGCGCCCATCGCGTTCATGCGCGGACGCACGCTGAACGACAGCTTCATCATCATGGACGAAGCCCAGAACAGCACGCCGGAGCAGATGAAGATGATCCTCACGCGGCAGGGCTTCAACTCGAAGATGGTGGTGACGGGCGATCCGACGCAGATCGACCTGCCAGGCGGACAGCGCAGCGGCTTGATCGAAGTGGTCGATGTGCTGCGCGGCGTGGAAGGCATCAGCTTCGTGCAGTTCGACGATCGCGACGTGGTGCGCCACAGCCTGGTGCAGAAGATCGTGAAGGCGTACGAGCGCTATAACGAAGTGATCGGCGCCAACCGCCAGTTGTCGCTGAAGCTCGGCCGAACAGGCCGCCGAGCCGCCTCTGAAACGGATCCGACGCTGGATCCCGGCTTCCGCCGAATCGCCGGCCGCCTGATGCGGCTTCCATGTCCCTCAGACGACATATCCGTTCTGTTTCGCCATCGTCTTCGCGGCGTGTGCGCCGGACGGACTGCGCGAATTCTTGAAGACGCTGGTCGCGGAGAGTCGCGCGCGGGGCAGGGCGTGACGTGCCTGATCACGGACGATCGCGAACTGCGGCGGCTGAACCGGCAGTTTCGCGGCAAGGACTACGCCACCGATGTGCTGTCGTTCCCCGTCCGGAGGCGGCGGCGAAATCGCGATTTCGCTCGACCGCGCCGCCGCGCAAGCCGCCGAGCACGGGCCACGGCGTCGAGGACGAATTGCGCATCCTGATGCTGCACGGCGTGCTGCACCTGGCGGGCATGGATCACGAGACGCGATTCGGGCGAAATGGCACGCGCGGAGACGCGCTGGCGCAAGCGGCTGGGCCTTCCGTCAGGGCTTGATCGAGACGGACACGGACGCATGACGCTCGCTGCTGCCGCTCCTGGCGATCGCGGTCGTCGCATCTGATCGTCACGCTGGTCACCTGCGTGCAGCTGCTGTATCTGGAATCGCTGCGGATCCGCACGCGCGAGCGCGCGTCGCTGGAATTTTTCAAGGAAACGCTGGAGGCGCAGGCTCGGACTCGAAACCGAGCGCGGCGCGCTGACGTTTTCGCTGGTCAAGCATGTGGGCTTGGCATTCATCGGCTGCCTGACCCTGGCGCGGCCATGCAGGGCACGCCGGAATGGGAGGCGCTGGCCGCGTCGCGTGTCTGCTGGTACGGCTTGTACACGGTCGTCGGAACGTACCTGATTCCGCAGATCGTGTATCGCAAGAGCAGCGGGCGCGGGCTGCTGGCGCTGGTGCCGCTGTTGCGCGCGCTGGCGTTGGCGGCGCGGCCGTTGGTCTGGGCGCTCGAATTTCTGCAATCGCTGTTCGAGCTGGCCGGCGCACCGCAATCCGGCGAAGTCGCGCGGCCGGAGGAGCACATCGAAGCGCTGATCATGGCCGGCGAAGAAGAAGGCATCATCGAAAAAGGCGACCGCGAGCTGATCCAGTCCGTGGTCGCATTCGGCGATAAGACCGTGCGCGAAGTGATGACGCCGCGGCCGCGCATCGTCGGCATCCGGCAGGATGCCACGCTCGAGGAACTGCGCGCAGCTGGTGATCAACGAGCAGTTCTCGCGCATCCCGGTCTTCGAGGAAACGATCGATCAGATCATCGGCTTCGTGCACGTGCGCGACATGTTCGAGCTGGACGAAGACGAGCGCGCCAACGCGCAAGGTGCGCGACATCATGCGGCCCATCCGCGCGGTGCCCGGAGACCAAACCGGTCAACGATCTGCTGCGCGAGATGCAGGAAGAAGGCGCGCACATGGCGGTGGTGGTGGATGAATACGGCTCGACCGCCGGCATCGTCACGATGGAAGACATGGTGGAGGAGATCGTCGGCGAGATTCACGACGAGCACGAGCCGGATCGCGATTTCCGCGAGGATCCCGACGGCAGCTACGTCGTCTCCGGCAGCTTCGACCTGGGCCGCCTGGAGGATCTGCTGGATTTTCATCCGCAGGAGGGAACCGAATCGACCACGGTCGGCGGCCTGGTCACCGAGTGGCTGGGACACGTTCCCGCAGTGGGCGAGGAGACCGAGCGCGACGGCATCTCGATCAAGGTGCTGGCCGCGAATCAATCTGCGCGTGGATCAGGTGCGCGTGGCCAAGGCGGCGAATGGCCGCGAAATGAAGCCCATCGCGCCGGATTCGTCGCGATCCTGGGCCGGCCCAACGCCGGAAAATCGACGCTGCTGAACGCGCTGCTGGGACACCAAGCTGGCGATCGTCGCGTCGAAGCCGCAGACCACGCGCACCTCGATTCAAGGCGTGCTCACGCTGCCCGAGGCGCAGATCGTGTTCGTCGACACGCCGGGGATTCACAAATCCGACACGCTGCTCAACAAGCGCATGATGGACGAGGTCCGCACGGCGGCGGACGCGCCGATGTGGTGCTGTTCGTGGTCGACGCGCTGGCTCGCGTTCACCGAAGAGGACGCGGCAGGCCGTGGATCTGGTGAAGAAGACCGGCGCCCCGGCGATCGCCGTGTTCAACAAAATCGACTGGCTGCGAGAGAAGCCCAAGCTGCTGGCGCTGATCGAACACTACCGGGCGCTGCACGATTTCGCGGCGTACATCCCGATCTCCGCCTTGAAGGGCGAAGGGCTGGATGTGCTGCGGCGCGAAATCATCGCGCGGCTGCCGGAAGGTCCGGCGCTGTATCCGGCCGATTATCTGACCGATCAGCCGGAGCGCTTCCTGGCCGCCGAAATCATTCGCGAGAAAATTCTGCACTTCACGCGGCAGGAAGTGCCGCATGCGGTCGCGGTGATGATCGAGTCCTGGGAAGAAACCGGAAAGCTGGTGCGCATCGCCGCGACGATTTACGTCGAGCGGCCGGGACAGAAAGCCATCCTGATCGGCGCGGGCGGAGCGGCGCTCAAGAAGATCGGCACGCAGGCGCGGCAGGAACTGGAGTATGCGCTGGGCCGCAAGGTTTTCCTGCAGACCTTCGTGAAGGTCCGGCCGCACTGGCGCGAGGACCCGAGTTCCTGGCGCAGGCGGACTGGCGCAGGATGACTGGAATATAGGTTAATAAGGTATGGCTCTGCGCGTTCTCTCCGTTTTCCTGATTTTCGCTTCTGGCCGTGCCGCTGCTTGCCCAGAGCAATGCGAATCCCGACGACAAGATTTACGATCAGGTGCGTCAGAAGCTCGCGAACGATCCGGACGTGAAGGGCGGCGGGCTCGACGTGAGCGTCAAGAACGGCGTGGTCACGCTCAAAGGCGTGGTGCACGACGAGCAGCGCGAAGGAGAAAGCCGAGAAGATCACCAAGAAGGTGAAGGGCGTCACCAGCGTCGACAATCAACTGAAGATCTTCGGAAGCTAGACCTCGCCTTACCGGGTCTTCGTCAGAATCAGAATGTGCTGGCGCGGCAGCGTCTCCAGCACGCGATCCAGGTGAAAGCCTTCAGATTCCACTTCGGTTTTCACTTCCTGCACGCTCATCTTGTGCTCGGGACGTATGGGGATGGCTGGATCTTCTTTGCGGTATTCGAGCAGCACCAGCCGTCCGGCAGGCTTCAGCTCCTCGCGCATTCGGCGCAGCATTGTTTGCGGCTGCGAAAACTCGTGATACACGTCGACCAGGAGAATCAGATCCAGTTCGCCGAGTGGTAGCTTTGGATCTGATTCGGTGCCGAGCACTGTCTCGATATTGGTCAGCTTCGCCTTGGCCGCATTGTCGCGCAGGCGCCGCAGCATTTCGGGTTGCACATCGTTGGCGTATACTTTACCGGACGGTCCCACGCGCTTCGCCATGCGCAGCGTCATATAACCCGTGCCTGCGCCGACGTCCGCCACCACCATTCCGGGCTTGATGCCAATCGCATCCAGCGCCTGATCGGGATGCTCTTCTTCGGCGCGCTCACTGCGGTCCAGCCAGTCGGCGCCGCCCACTCCCATCACCGGCGCGATGGGCCGGCCGGTTAACGGATGCTCGGCTTGGAACGCCCATGCGGCGGAAACCGCGCCCAAGACCGCAACGGCGATCCAGATGCGGATTTGCCTTTGAACGCTAGACCAGATAGATTGTGTTTTGATCCCCATGAAGTTTAGACGTGCGGAATTGATGCGGCTTTTCGCGCTGGCCGCGGCGACATCCCTGTTAAGCGGATGCGGCAAGCAGGAAAATACTCGCGTCGACCGAGAAATGGGAGACCGGGTAGCGGTTGGGCCATTGACCTACAATGTCGTCGAAACCGCATGGCGAAGTCAATTAGGCGCCGACTTCAATCTGCGGATTCCCCAGGACCGTTTTCTGCTGATCACGATCTCGGTGACCAACGGCGGCGGAAAGGAAGTCTCGGTTCCGCTGCTGACGCTGGAAGATCAGAACGGCAAGGATTATCAGGAGTCGGATAACGGGAGCAGCGTCGACAACTGGTTCGGCGCATTGCGGACCCTCACGCCGGCGCAGACGCAGCAGGGAAAGCTTCTGTTCGATGTGCCGTTGACGAACTATCGTCTGCGCGTCAGCGATGGGGGCGACCCGGGCAGCGACAAAGCCGCCTGGATCAAGATTCCGCTGCGCATGGATGGGGACACCGGACTCGAGGGAGCGCCGACCGTGGGAAGTCCGGTCAAGTAGGCCATTCGTGGGCAACGCCCGCCACACTATCGCCGCGTTGAGTTTTTGCGCTTTGGGTCTGTGCGCTCAGCCCAAACTCGCTCTGGATCCCGCCTTGCATCAGTTCGAAGACGGGCCGATTCTCTCCACCGAGTATCAATTCGTACCGGGCGAGACTGCGTACTTCAGTTGCATTATCACCGGCTATCAAATCTTGAAAAAGGACGAAAACCAAAGCGCCAAGCTCTCCTGGCAGATCCGCACGGTGGACCCGTCGGCGATTCCGATCGATAAAGATCAGGCCGGCGTCATCGAAGGACGCATACTTCCGCAAGACAAGGATTGGAAACCGAAGTTCCTGGCGAGTTTTATTGTTCCCGGATTCACCCCCTCGGGGGTCTATCACGTCAAGATCAGCGTGAAGGATGAGGTCGCGGGCGCCGAAGTCGCTTCCGATCTGCCTTTTCGCGTACGAGGCCGATCCGTCGAGCCGAGCGAAACGCTGATCACCCGCGACTTCGTGTTCGTGCGGGCCGAAGACGATCAGGTTCCCATGCACCCGGCTGTATATCATCCCGGCGACATGCTGTGGGCCCGGTTCGATATCACGGGTTATAAATTCGACGAAAACAATCGATTTTCTGTGGAATATGGACTGGCCATTCTGAATGCCGCCGGCGCGCAAGTCTTCGCGCAGCCGGATGCCGCAAAGGAATCGAAGGAGTCTTTCTATCCGCAGCGTTTCGTCCCCGGAGTCCTCAGCTTGTCTTTGGACCCGAATGTGCCCAAGGCATCCTACACGCTGGTAGTAACGGTGCAGGATAAGATCGGCAATCAGACCTGGGAAATAAAGCAGCCGTTTCAGGTCGAATAAAGCATCGCTATTGCTTCCTTGTGTCCGCCGACTGCTCCGCCAGCCGCTTGGCGATGCGATCCTCCAGCAGCCGGAACACTTTCTGGATATCGGCGAAGGTCGTCGTCGGATCGTTGTTATAACCCATCAGGCGATGCTGATAGTCTTTCCGGTTCGGGGCGATGTCATCGATCACGAATCGCGCCTCCTGCATCGCCGCGCCGCGATGTTCGAAGTTGCCGCTCACTTCATCGGTGGCCTTCTCGATCGCGCAATACAAGCTGAAAGTCTTGGCCGTGGCCGGGCAGACCCTGTTATCGGCGCGATTCCACTTCGCCGGCGAGTCGAGAATCTCTCTCGCCCTCTGCACGATCTTAACGTCGGCCTTGGTGACCGGCGGTCTCGCATTGGAATCGTCGCCGGAATTGCCAGTGGCTTTCCCAGGGGGCGTCTGTCCATTGGCGCTACCGCCAACCACACCGCTGGAACCAGAAAGCGCGTTATTCGATTCACGAGTTCGATCTCCCTCTTTCTCTTATACTTCGCTTTATTCAACGCGGTTACGAATTCTGTGTACGGCGTTATCATAGTGGGCGATGAAACTCCCGTTTGTCGCGATCCTGTTTACTTGCACTTCCGCATTCGCCCAAGAGTTTGAAGTTTCCTTTCCCGCCTCCGCCCACAGCCGGACCCATAACCGGCCGCGTATTCGTAATGCTCGCCAAAAAGGATACTCCGCCGCCGCTGCAACAAGCCGGATCGTGGGGTGGGCAGACGCCGTTCTTCGCCATGGACATCGATCAGCTCCAGCCCGGCCGCGCCGCGGTGGTCGATGGCCGCGCGATCGGATACCCGGTGAATAGCCTCAAAGATGTGCCGGCGGGAGATTACTACGCGCAGGCGCTGGTCAACGTTTACACGCGGTTTCCGCGCTCCGATGGCCATACCATTTGGGCCCATATGGATCAGTGGGAAGGGCAGCATTTCACGCGCTCTCCCGGAAATTTATACAGCGAAGTTCGCCGCATTCACGTAGATTCCGACCACGAACGTGAAATTCGAGCTGAGCAAAGTGATTCCTCCCATCGATGTTCCGCCCGATACCGCGTGGGTGAAGCGGATCAAAATTCAGAGCCAGCTTCTGACCAAGTTCTGGGGACATCCGATGTACATCGGCGCGACCATCCTTCTTCCTGCTGGATACAACGACCATCCGAACGAGCGCTATCCCGTGATCTACGATCAGGGCCACTTCGGTTTGAACGCGCCCTTCGGATTCACGGAAACGAAGCCCCAAAACGAGCGCGGACAGGCTGGCTATGAGTTTTACCAGCAGTGGACCTCCGGAAATCTGCCGCGCATGCTGGCTGTAACCTTCCAGCACCCAACGCCGTATTTCGACGATTCCTATGCCGTGAACTCAGCCAACAACGGTCCCTACGGCGACGCCTTATTGCAGGAACTGATTCCCTACCTCGAAGAGCATTTCCGCATCATCCGCGAGCCCTACGCCCGCGTGCTGACTGGCGGATCGACGGGGGATGGGAATCGCTCGCGTTACAGCTCTATCACCCGAACTTTTTCGGCGGCACCTGGACTTTCTTTCCCGATCCGATCGATTTTCACAAGTATCAACTCGTGAATATTTACGAAGATGATAACGCCTTCACCGCGCCTGGCTACGATTTCATGGTTCCGGAGCGTCCCATGATGCGCACCGCCGAAGGCCAGGTGACGCAAACCATGCGCCAGATGAGCCAACTGGAAGCGGTGCTCGGGAGCAAGGGCGTTCCGCGCAGCAGTTCGAGGCATGGGACGCGGTTTACGGTCCAGTGGGCGATGACGGTTATCCGCGTCCGCTGTGGGACAAATCCACCGGCAAGATCGATCGCGAAGTCGCCAATTATATGCGCGATCACGGCTTCGATCTGACGTACTACACCAAAACCAACTGGCAGGAGATCGGGCCGAAGCTGAAAGGAAAAATCAATGTCTACTGCGGCGACATGGATAATTTCTATCTGAATCTTGCCGTTTACCTGTTCGAAGATTTCATGAAGACTACCAACGCCGCCGCGAACTTCGAGTATGGCCGCCCCATGAAAGGTCACGGCTGGCATCCCTATGAGCAACGGGGAACTCGTAAAAACGATGGCGGAACAGGTGCGGAAGAATACGCCGTGAAATTCTCAGTGATCCTGGCGCTGGCATCGACGTTTCTCGCCGCCCAGGATCCTCTTTTCCGTCAAACGAAAATCCGAAGTTCAACGTCCGCTCGAACCTGGTCTTCCTCCCGACTCGGGTTCAGAACAAGAGCGGCGAGACCATCTATGGCCTCAAACCTCAGCAGTTCATCGTCGAAGACAACGGCATCGCCCAGCCTGTAAATGTCGACGAAGATCCGGACACGACGGGCGTGTCTCTGGTCGTGGTCGTGCAGTGCAGCCGATCTGCAGTTTCCGAATTCAACAAGCTGAAAGGACTGGGCGCGATGATTGACGGAATCGTCGGCGCTGCGCCACATGAAGTCGCGGTGATCAGTTACGGCGAAGCGCCCTATGTGCTGGGCGATTTTTCCAGCAGCTCTGAATCCACCCGTCACGCTTTGTCGAGACTCAAATCCTGCGGCGAGTTCGGCGCGGCGACTATCGATGCCGTCTATTACGCGATTAACATGCTGAACCGCCGGCAAAATCATTATCGCCGCGCCATCCTGCTGATCGGCGAGACGCGCGATCACGGCAGCAAATCCAAGCTTCACGAAGTTGTCGCCGAGCTGGGAATCAGCGACACCGTGATTTACACCGTGACATTTTCGCCGCTTCGGGATGACTTCATCTCGGGATTCAGTAACGGCGACAAACCGCCTCCGCCGCCGACCAGTTTCACTCCGCCGCCCCTATACCCGGAGAAGGCGGAAAAAGATCCCGAGTATTCGGAGCATACTCCGCTGTTTGTGCTGCCTCCGCAATTAATGCTGATCGTTAATGCGCTGCGGCGAAATACAGCTTCAGAACTGGCTTCTCTTTCGGGCGGTGAATATGTGAATTTCACTACCCAGAAGGGCTTCGAAGACGCGTTGCAGAGAATCGCTAATCAGATCCACAATTATTACCTGCTCAGCTTCAAGCCGCAGCCGGCGACGGTCGGAATTCATTCCTTGCGCGTTCGAGTCCCCGATTATCCGGATGCGGCGATTCAGACGCGCCGGAACTACTGGGCCGGAATATTGGAGTGAACGGCCTCGTGATATTCTGATGTTCCGGGAGAGGAACTCCGCAATGAAAATCTTCACAACGATGTTGATGGTGGGCCTCGCGCTAGCCGCGCAGGATAAGGGCAAAGGTAAAGCGCCCGCTATGCCGGGGCTGACGCTCACCACCACCGCCTTCTCCGACGGAGGCGAGATTCCCGCCAAATACACTCAATCCGATCCGAACCCGACTTCGCCGGCGCTCGAATGGTCCAACGTTCCTCCGAACACAGTCACCTTCGTCTTGCACATGCACGATCCGGATGTCGCGCGGCAGAAAACCACAGACGACATGCTGCACTGGTTGATGTTCAATATCCCCGGTACGGCCCGCTCGCTTCCCGAAGGCGTGCCCGCGAACGCACAGACGTCTGATGGCGCGACTCAGATCAAGAATGGCGGTGGAGTGATCGGCTATCGCGGACCCGGGCGCGCCCGCCGTCGGCCCCCATCATCACTATACTTTCGAACTCTACTCGCTCGACATCAAGCTCGACCTGGGACCGGATGCCACGCGCGCGGATGTGATGAAAGCGATGGATGGCCATATTCTAGGGAAAGGCGTGCTGGTAGGTCGCTTCCACCGTTAGCGCTGGTGGAAAGCGACCATCCATCACTCCTTGCGGTCGCGGGTCGGTGTCGGCCCTCTGAAGTATCAGCGGCTTAAACGAGCCGCGACCAAGGAGCGGTCGGCATATCGGGCCTTCACCCCGCCTCGTAACGAAGGCTGCAAAATCGCGCGCTATGTGTTCGCGTGAGCGACCGAAGCGCACCGCTCAATCACATCCAACAACGCGCGAGCCCCGATCGGCTTGGAGACATAATCGTCCATATCTGCCGCCAGACACCGCTCGCGATCCCCGCTCATCGCGTGAGCTGTCATGGCGATGATGGGCACATGGTTCCCGGCCTTTCTTGCGGATCGCGGCGGTCGCTTCGAGCCCGTCCATTTCCGGCATCTGCACGTCCATCAAGCACCACGTCGAACTCGGACTTCGCCAGCGCGGCCAAAGCTTCACGCCCGTTTCCGGCGACCACCACGTCATGGCCTTCTTTCTCAAGGATGCGCGACGCGAGGCGCTGATTTACGATGTTATCCTCGGTCAGCAGAATCCGTAAGCGGGAACCGGTGCGCGAGTGCAGGCTGCTCGCGAGCGCCGTTGCGCTGAACGTCGCCGTGGGTGTTGGCCGAAAGTCCCAGAGCTGCGACGATCGCGGCGCGCAGTTCGGTCCGGGCCACCGGTTTGGTCAGATACGACTGATACGCCAAGCTCGCGGCACAGCGCCGCATCGCGTTTGCGATCTCCAGAAGTGAGCATCAACACCACCGCGCGCGCCAATTCCGGCGTGCCTTTGACTTTAGCCGCCAGTTCGAAGCCATCCATTTCCGGCATGTGGACATCCGTCAGGATGAGTGAAAAAGGATCTCCTTCCTCCAGTGCCGATCGCAGCATCTGAATCGCTTCTGCCGCCGCTGGCCGCGGCGCAAGGCACGCAGCTTCCAGCCATTAACGGTCCCCATCAGGACGCGGCGATTGGTGGGATTGTCGTCCACGATGAGTGTGCGAATTCCATCCAAGACGACATCCGTGTGGCCGCGCGGCGCTTTCGGGAGTCTGCGTTCTTCCGAAGCGAGCCGTGAAGTGAAAACAACTGCCTCTTCCCGGAGCGCTTTCCACCCAGATATTCCCGCCCATCAGGTTCACCAGAGCGAGTGGAGATGGTCAACCCCAACCCCGTGCCTCCAAATCTCCGCGTGGTCGAGCCATCCGCTTGGGCGAAAGCTTCGAAGATCAGCGCCTGCTTATCCTCGGGAATGCCGATGCCGGTGTCGCGCACGGTGAAATGCAGACAGAGATCGCTGGAGGATCTCTTCGGTCGCCCTGAGAGCAGCGGCCCGGCTCCGACCGCTCCGCGCTCAGCACCACTTCTCCGCGATCCGTGAACTTGATGGCATTGCCGACCAGGTTGGTGACCACCTGCCGGATCCGGAACGGATCTCCCTCGACGAACTCGGGCAGGTCGCGCTTAAAATCGCACACCAGTTCGAGATTCTTGGCATGGGCTCGCAGCGCCAGCGCTTTGACCGTCCCTTCCAGAACTTCCCGCAGATTGAACGGAACCGGGTCGAGATCGAGTTTCCCGGCTTCGATTTTCGAGAAATCGAGAATATCGTTGATGACGATCAGCAGCGCGTCGGCCGACGTCTTAACCGCATCCAGACATTCGCGCTGCGATGGCGTCACGGCGGTATCCAGCAGCAATTCGGTCATCCCCATGATGCCGTTCATGGGCGTGCGAATCTCATGGCTCATGTTGGCGAGAAATTCGCTTTTGGCGCGGCTGGCCGCCTCGGCCTTATCTTTGGCCTGGACCAGTTCCGCGGTGCGCGCGGCCACCAGGTGCTCCAGGCTATCGCGATTCTGTTCGATTTCCGACAGCATCTCGTTGAAAGTGTCGGTAAGCTGGCCCAGGTCGTCGTCGGCTTGCTTGACGGCTCGCACCGAGTAATTCTTGTCGAGGGAAACGATTTTCGCCGTCTTCGCGATGTGCGCGATCGGCTCGGAAACCACGCGTTGCAGCCGCGACGACAACGCGTACGCAAGAAAGAATGTGGTCATCAAAATCGCAAGCATCATCCACGCCAGACGTCCGAACCGCGCGCGCATCTCACTCCACGTCCGATTCGATGTACACCGCCCCGATTGTTTGCCGATTCAGCACGATAGTTCGGAACAGCTTTAGCCGCTGGGACTCGATACCAGGCGGAATCCCCCCGCACGGGCGGCGCGGCCGTGGGCGGCGTTCCCTCGCGGAAGTAAGTCGCAAACGGCTTGCCGTCGGCTCGTAGATCACGGCGCTGACGACGTGAGGCTTGGCCTTGAGTCCGGAAAGAATCTCCCCGGCGGCCTTTTGATCCCCGAAAGGCCAGGGCCGCGGTGCTGTTGGACGCGAAAATCTCAGCGAGAATTCCCAGGTCGCGCTGCATTTCCTGTCGCCCGGAATACTGATCGTAGGCCAGGATCGCCGTGCACGCCAACGCCAGCGCCGCCGCCACGGTGAAGCTGATAATCAGTTGCAGCTTTCGTTTCACTGGAAGATTTCGGTAGCAGTGGCAGAGGGTCACTTCTTTCCCTCCGTGATAATTTCAGCCAGACTGAGGAGTTTCGAGCTAATCCGGAGGCGTGCTCGATCCGCGGCGAATACATTGATCTGAAGCCGTACCCGTCCGTCTTCGAGTTTGAAGGCGACCACTCCTCCGGCCGCCGCAAAACCCCCGGTTTCCCCAACCGTGAGAACCGGGCTCATTTTCACCTGACCAAGAAGGTCGCCTCGCTTCTTCTCGCCGGCGACGAACAGGATCTGGCAGCCTGAAGCCTTCGCGGCATCGGGAAGTTCGCGCACCACCAGGCGGCGTTCGTCGATTTGCTTCCCGTTTATCGTCGCGGTCAGGCGATCCCCAAAAGGATTGCCGAGAACGCAGATGGTAATCGGGTCCGCGGGACTCTTGAACGCGTCCGGGGGCCACTCCACGAATTTGGCGAAGTTGTACAGAAACGCAGCCTTGACGCGATACTCGTCGATCGCCTGCGCGCCTCCCATCCGGCCGGCCGCCAGCAGGAGAGCCAGACATCGGGTTCGCTCTAGAATCGCCACGTCATCCTCGCCAGAGCGCTCCGCTCCGCCAGCGTGTGATTGACTTCGAAGGCGTCGCCGAATTCCGCGCGAAGCGGTCTCAGCAGATTCTGCCCAACCAGGCTCAATTCCAGCGATTTGTTAATTCGCCAGCCCAGCCGCGTATCCAGTCGGGTATACGCCGGAATCCCGTCGGCGGGCAGCCGGCCGACGAAATAAACAGAAGTGTCCCAATCCAGAGTGCGGGACAATTTCACGAAGGAGCGAATTTCGAACTGGTGCTCGGGAGACTCTCCCGCCGAACCTTGCACAGTGGAGTCCTGACTGGCCGGATCTTTGATCACGCTCATGTGCAGCAGGCTCACGCCGGGGCTTAGCCGCCAACGGCTGGTCACGTCCCAGTTCGCGAAAACCTCGCCTCCGTAGGTTCGGGCGTGGGCCAGGTTGCCGATGTAGAGGGGAAGAATGTAGTGCGGGGGTCCGGGAGCATCGACGAAAAACGGATCGCCGGGTTCCGACGTTTCCAGATTCTTGTAATAACTCAGAAATGACGCGACGTCGATGGACAATTTCTTGCCGGCTTGTGCGCGATACCCGATTTCGACGTCGCGAAGCTCCTCGGCCTCGATCTTGGGGTTGCCCAACAACGTCAGCACGCCGAAGGAATTGTTGTCGAGGGGGATGGTCGTGATGTCGTATTGGATGGTCGAATCCATCCGCGACGGCTGCCTTACGGCTTGCGAAGCCGAAAGCCAGATCGCCTGCCGATCGGTCGGGGTCCAGACCAGTTGAGCGCTCGGTTCCCAGTCGAATTTCGAGTAGGGGTTGTGTTCCACTTTCGATCCGATGGTGAAGCTCAGAGATTCGGTCAGCGCGATCTCATCCTGGAAGAACACGCTGTACAAATTGTCGGATTTTTGGGGCGGCGTGAAGTTCACGTCATAGCCGGAGGTGAGCGCGTCGTCGTATCGCCGGAATCCTCCGCCCCATACGATATCGTGCCGCGACCCGATTTTGAAATGATGCTGGAAGTCGAAATCGACGGTGCTGAGCGTCTCATCGATGGCTTCATCCACGCGATTAAAGCGGTCGTAGTAAACTTGAAGGGAGAAGTCGGATCCGTCGGATAAGGTGTGGGTCCAGCGGCCCAGGAAATTGCCGCTGCCGACGCTGATCCGGTCGTTGAACGTCGCGATGGTGGGTAGTTGGTCCTGGAGAACCGTGGTCAGCGTTTGCCCCGCGGCGGATTCGTACAAATCACCCTGAACGGTCAGCGAATCCCGCGGAGTCAGATCCCAGTCAGAGCGGAAGCCGCCGTGAAAGTTGTAAAAACCGTCGGCGCCTTCCGCACCGCTGGGCAGAACAGACGTTTCGGTATTCGAATAGCTTCCGAATGCCCGATACGTGCCTGCATCGCCAATCCGGCCGCCGTATTGCACCAACCCTTGAAGATTTTCTTCGGTGCCGGTACCGGCCCTGACCAGGCCGCCTTGTGTGGCCTTGGAACTCTTGGTGATGATGTTGATCACGCCGTTCATGGCGTTGGCTCCCCAGACCGTTCCTCCGGGCCCGCGGATGACTTCAATGCGCTCGATATCTTCAAGCGGCACATTCTGCTGATCCCAGTACACGCCGGAGAATGAAGGAGTATACACGGACCGCCCGTCGATCAGCACCAGAACCTTATCCGAGTAGCGCGTATTGAAGCCGCGAATGCTGATGGACCAAGTGTTGGCGTCGACGCGCGCGACATCCACGCCCGGCACCATGCGCAGTAAATCGGGAATATTGGCGGCTCCCGAACGGCGAATATCGTCCTGAGTGATCACGAAAATCGCTGCACCGGCCTTGAACAGAGCCTGATCTTTTTTGGAGACTGAGGTTATCTGGGCATTCAGCAGATCTTCGAGGCTGGCTTGCGTCAAGTCTGGCGGAAGCGGATCCTGAGCCACGCCGACTCCCGGAGCCGCCAAGCCGAGGGTCAGCGCCACAAGAGCTCGCCAGACTGGTTGGCGAGCAGCACATCCATCGGTCGAAATCATCTTCGCGGGTCCCGTTTCCTGCATTGAAGTCTGGCTTGTCCTCAAGACAATCCTCTGTCGCGCATATCGGCCACGCGCGACGGAGTTAAATGCAGGTGGTTATCCAAGAGGCACTCAAGATAACTATGCGAACGTCGGCAATCGAAGCGATGGAGGGTCTAAGTAATTGGCATCAAACGTTTCTTCGCGCTCCGCCTCTAGGGTTAATCGGTGTCCGCTTAGTCGCGGCCTAAGTGACCTTGAGCTCGAGCAGATGGGATTTTTCTTAGCGCACCGGATCGGTGCAACGCCTTATTCGAGTCGCGGCCATGGAACCATGCTCAGAAAAGTCCTGCGGACTTACACGCGCGGGCATCCGTGATTTGGCGCAAGATTACTATTTTTGAAACTCGGTGTTCCATTTCGGTAGTTGGCCCTTGTCCCAAACGCAGTTTTAGTACCGTAAGTCTATGAAAATCTGGCGCTAACCTTAGGAAACCTTACCGGCCGCTGCCGAGTTGGCATGCACAAGTGCGTTGAAAGATAAGGATGTTGCGGATTGGCTCACGGGTTGCAATCGGTGACGCTATGAAAAACCTGGTGCAGCATCTGTTCTTCGGCGCCGCTCGCGAAATGTGGACGGGAAACGAACGGCGGTCCGAGCCTCGTGAAGATGCCGACTGCCAGGTCGAGATGAAGGTCCTCGACCGCAGGTTGCCCGACGCTCAGTCCATCCAGTCGCGCCTGGTGAGTGTGTCCGCGAACGGTATGCAGCTACGGGTCGGGTTTATTGTTCCCAACCAGCCGGTTCAGATCCAACTAAAGGACCGGACCGTCGACGGTCGAGTGCGCTATTGCATTTCCGCCGGAGATCATTTCCAGGTCGGCATTCACCTCAGGTAGGAATGCGCTGGCCACGCGGAGCTTTGGAAGGCTTCATCTTCCTGATGCGCTCGAGAACGTCTTTCATCGAAAACTGGTTGGCGGACTCCAAATCATCGAGTTCCTTCCAATCGAGGGGAACCGCGACCGGAGCGCCGGGACGGGCTCGAACTCCATAATCGGCAATCGCAGTGGCCGTATAGTCATTGCGCAAGTAATCGATGAAAATCTTTCCCGAGCGTTTCGCCTTGGCCATTGTGGCGATGTAAGCGCCGGGCGCGGCATCCGCCATTTCGTGCGCGATTGCAGCCGCGAAGGACTTGGCTTCGGTCCATTTGTCTTTGGCGGCGAGGGGAACCGTAACGTGCAGGCCTTTCCCGCCCGTGCATTTGACGGCGCTCCCCAGCCCCTTTTTTTGAAGTCTTCGGCGCAGGTCCTGCGCGGCCATTTTCACCGCTTCGAAGGGAACGTCGGGCGCGGGATCGAGATCGAAGATCAGCCGATCTGGAAAATCGATCGCGTCGATGCTTGCACCCCAGGGATGAATCTCGACCGCGCCCATCTGGATCAGCTCGAGCAACCCCTTTTCGTCCTCGATATAGAGGTACTCGTATTTCTTCCCGTTGTGGCGAAACTCGAACGGATGAACATCCGGTCCCAGCCCTTTGCCCGGATTGCGCTGATAGAAGCAGTCCTCGCCGATCCCGCTTGGACAACGCAGCAAGCTTATCGGGTGCCGCACGATGTGAGGCAACATGAACGGGGCCACGGCCAGGTGATATTCGGCCAGTTCGCCCTTGGTGACCCGCCCCGTCTCCGAAATCAAGCGATCCGGGTGCGTAATGTTGACGCCGGCGAGAACCAGACCGCCGCTCTGGCGTTTCGACACTTGCTGAACCGCGACAGGCTTTTCCATGGTGACGTCGGTCGCCTCCTTATCTTCCCGCAAGCCTTGGAAAGACGGATGCCGGATATGGCCGTCCGCCGTCCACTCGGTGAACGAGACCTCGCATAGCAGCTGCGGCTTTATCCAATGGATCGACTGCCACTCGGCTCCCGGCAAACCGCCCATCTCCGCGCGGGTGAGAATCTGCTTCGCGACGGCCAGTGGCGCAACCCGTTCCGTCAGTGCGCGGGCGCTTGCCATCGTGAATCCCGTGCCGACCTTGCCCGCATACTTGAGTCCGCCGGCCTTGCGATAACCAAGGTAGAGTCCGCCTAGCGCCCGGCTGCCCCTGCGCGGATTGCTGTATCCCAGGATGATGAATTCCTGCCGCTCTCCGCATTTCGATTTCAGCCAGCTCCTCTCTCGTCCGCCTTGGTAGGGAGCGGCGGCTTGCTTTGAAACAATACCCTCCAGGCCGAGCGCGCACGCCTTCGCGAACATCTTCGCGCCATTTTCCGTGAAGTGCACGCTATAGCGAAGCGCGTCGCCCGGCTTCGAGTCTTTCAGCAGTCTTTCCAGCTTTTCCTTGCGATCCGTCAGCGGCAGGCCAGTGAGATTCTTGCCATCGAGATGCAACAGGTCGAAGGCGTAGCCGACGATCTTGTCACGGTTCCCGCCTTCGCCGAGCGCAGCCTGAAGAGCATGAAAAGTGCTCTTGCCCTTATCGTCGAGAACGACGGCTTCCATATCGATGACGGCATTTTGGGCTTTCAGCTTTACGAGCGCGGCCTCAATCGACGGGAATTTCGCTGTCCAATCCTTCCCGTTGCGGGTTCGCAAGCAGACCGCGCCGTCCGCCAGGAATCCCAGCAGCCGGTAGCCGTCGAATTTGATTTCGTGAACCCATCCTTCGCCCTCCGGCGGCTGGTCGACCAGCGTGGCGAGCTGAACGGACGGGTATTGCTTCATCAGCGTGTTCAGTTGCTTGGTTCCGCGCGAGGGCACTACCCTATTGTCCTGCTTTCGACGCCGCTATTCCCAGCGAAACACTTTCGAGGAGAGCGCCGTGCAGATCGCGAAGACGACGACCAGCGCAGCAACGTCCGCCATATGCGCCGACCACGCTTCGCCTTTCCAGATCCCTTCTAGAAGCGACACCGCGTAGGTCAGCGGCAGCACGTGCGCCGCGGCTCGGAGCGCGGGTGGCAGCGATTCCAGAGGAACGAACAGCCCGCAAAGGCCGAGCATCGGATAGAGAATGGCCGCGCCGATCGGCTGCGCGAAGCGCGCCGTCGGCACAATGCTCGCGATCAGGAAACCGATCGACAGGATGCTCCACGTGCTGATCAGCAGAGCGATAGTAAATCCGATTACCGGAACGTCCACGTTAACCGGGTAATAGCGCTTGCCTGCCAACACCATCAACGCCATGGTGACCACGGTGAGCGCCAGTTTTACCAGGACGTGCGCGGTCAGAATCGTCTGCGGACGCAGCGGTGTTGCCCGAAGCCGCTTGAGAATGCCGCCCTCGCGGTAAATCGAAATGATGGTGACCAGCGACAGCACGGCGCTAAGCGAGATCAGCACGGATGCGAACACCGGCAGCCCGACGCGTACGAATCCGGCGACGCTGATCGAACTGGGCGCGGCTCGCCCGCCGAGCATCCGGCCAAGCACGATGAACACCAGCACGGGAAAGAAAATCGATCCGAACGCCCCCAGCGGCTCGCGCAGAAAGATCTTGATCTCCAGCCAGGTTAGCTTGAAAAGTCCGCGAAACATGGCTTGGTCTCGTCTAATCGCGAATCGAATGGCCCGTGAGTTTCAGAAAGACGTCCTCCAGATTGGGCAGAACAGTGCGAAAATCCGTGACCCGGATCCGGTTCTCGGACAGGCACTGGATCACCTCCGTGACGAAGTCCTCACCTCGCCCCTTGAATCGTGAATCGCGAGTCTTGCTGCGCGTCACGTTCCTGACCGATGGGATCGTGCGCAGGAACTCTTCCGCGAGGGCGTCCTCCGTGGCGAGAACGACTGTCCGCATCGGGCAGTGCCGCCGGACCAACTCTTCCGGACTGCCGATATCGATGATCTTGCCATGCTCGATGATGGCCACGCGGTCGCACAAACGCTCGGCCTCCTCCATCAGATGAGTGGTCAGGAAGACCGTTTTCCCGCGTTCGCGGATGCCGCGCACCAGGTCCCAGATCGCTCGTCTCGCGACTGAGGGTCGAGGCCCGTGGTCAGTTCGTCGAGAAAGACTACCTCCGGGTCGTTGATCAGCGCCAGGGCGATAAATAGCCGCTGCTTCTGACCTCCTGACAGGGTCATGAACCAGGCATTCCGTTTGTTGGCGAGCCCGAGCTGTTCGAGCAGCCGTTCGCCGTTGACGGTCTTCGGATACAGAGCGGCCCAGAGATCCACAGCCTCCCAAACCTTGATTCTTTTCTGCAGCTGCGCCTGCTGGAGCTGCACTCCGATTCGGTTCTGCACCTGGTACACGTCGCGGAACGGATCCAGGCCCAGGATCGAGATAGTGCCGCGGTCAGGCTGGCGGACTCCTTCGACGCACTCCATCGTCGTGGTCTTCCCCGCGCCGTTCGGACCGATCAAACCGAAGATCTCTCCTTCACTCACTTCGAACGAAACTTCGGAGACGGCCACGGTGGTTCCGTAGGTCTTCCGGATGCCGGAAACCTGGATGACTGGACGAGAAATCCCGGAAACGCCCATCGCGGTACCCAGAGAATAGCAAAGTGCGATGGCGGGCGGCGCAATCGTGATCGCCGCTCACTGCCAGTAATTCCGATCCAGACTTCGATACTGGACCGCTTCGGCGAGATGTTTCGCGCTGATCCGCTCGCTTGGATCCAGATCCGCGACGGTACGCGCGACTTTGAGAATCCGGTCATGCGCCCGGGCGGATAGTCCAAGACGGCGGACGGCCATCTCGAGCGTTCGCTCCCCAGCGTCATCCAGGGCGCACAGTTTTCGCAACTCGCGAACCGGGATCTGCGCGTTATAGAAGCCCCGCTCCTGCTGCCGGGCGCGCGCCCGCTCGACTCGCGCGCGAATGTCAGCCGAGCTGGCGCCCTCGTCCTTGCCGCGCAGTTCGCGATAAGGGACGGCGGGAACTTCGATGTGAAGGTCGATTCGATCGAGCAGCGGACCGCTGATTCTGCCGAGATAGCGCTGAATCAGAGCGCCCGTGCATCTACACTCCCTGGTCGGATCGCCCCAGAACCCACATTGGCACGGGTTCATTGCTCCGATCATGATGGTGGAGGCCGGGAAGGAAAGCGTGGTCTGCGCTCGCGCGATGGTCACCGTGCCGTCTTCGAGCGGCTGGCGAAGCTGCTCCAGAACATTTCTCGGAAATTCCGGCAATTCGTCGAGAAACAGAACACCGTTGTGCGCCAGACTCACTTCGCCCGGGCGCGGCGTTCCCGCGCCTCCGCCGATCAAGCCGGCGTCTGACACCGAATGATGAGGCGACCGGAACGGCCGCGACCGCATCAATCCCGTGCCCTTCGGCAAAACGCCGGCGACGCTGTGGACCTGAGTGGTTTCGAGCGCCTCGGCAAAGGTCAACGGAGGAAGAATACCGGGGAATCGTTTGGCCAGCATCGTCTTGCCCGAGCCCGGTGGTCCGATGAGCAGCACATTGTGGCCCCCCGCGGCCGCGACTTCGAGCGCTCGCTTGGCGGTCGCCTGCCCACGAACGTCCTTGAAGTCGAGAACGTCCCCGGTTTCCGCTGGAGCCGCGCCTCCGTTTCGCAAATGCGGTTTGAATTCGCCCGGTTCGCGCAGAAACCGGACCGCCTCGGAGAGATGACGAATCCCGAACACCTCGACGCCATCGGCGACAGCAGCTTCGGACGCGTTGTCCATCGGAACCAGTAGATTCTTGATGCCGCGCTTGCGGGCACACACGGCGATCGATAGCGCGCCCCGCACCGGCCGAACGCTTCCGTCGAGCGACAATTCGCCTACGAACAGGTGATGCTCAGCGCTGGCCACTACTCCCATCGCGCCGAGAATGCCCAGCGCCATCGGCAGGTCGAACCCGGCCCCCTCTTTTCGCACATTGGCCGGTGCGAGATTGATGGTGACGCTCTTCGATGGATATCCGAAACCGGAGTTGATCAACGCGGATTTGATCCGCTCGCGGCTTTCCTTCACCGCGACGTCCGGCAAGCCGACCGTAATGATGTCTCGCTGCATGCCGGGGTACATGTCGACTTCCACGTCAATCAGGTGCGCATCGATGCCAAACAATGCGGCGGACAGAGTACGAAACAAGGCCATTAGCATATAGTGGCCAGCGCCCAAACCCTTTCTCGCACGGTTTGTCGTGGCTGGTCTCAACGACTGGACAACTGGCCGCTGATGGGGAGTGCTAACCACCAGTAAATGCGGAACTTAGCAAAGTCACGCAACCCGCGCCGGAGGGGATTGGTTCTTTACTCCGCCGTAGCGACATCCCGTGGGGCCGCCGAGACCCGCATAGAACGTCAAAATCGAGCCAGCCGCAGCAGGATCGGACGCTGAATTGAGCGATGCGGCAGTTTCAGCAGAAAGAGGTAGACTTGAATCACCATGCACTCCAAGACCGGCGGTCTAGTGGTCGGGTCGCTTTTCGTCATTCTGTTGAGTTCCGCGCAGGCTCAGACGACACAGGTGCCGGAAACTACGCATTTAATTGATTCACTCCAAGGTCGGGCGTTGTACTCGGCGTATTGCGCCGTTTGCCACGGCAAGGACGGGAAGGGCGGAGGCCCCATGGCGAAGTCCCTTAAGGTCGCGCCGCCGGATTTGGCGCACATTTCCTTGCGCAACGGCGGCAAGTTTCCGATGGCACGCATTGAGCAGATCATCGCGGGTGAAGAACCGCTGGCCGCGGGGCATGGCACGCGAGAGATGCCGGTTTGGGGGCCCATTTTTTCGCAAATCGCATGGGACCAGGATCTGGGGCGGGTGCGCGTGGACAACCTCGCGAAGTACATCGAGGGGATGCAGACGAAGTAGGAGCCGCCTTCACGGAAGAGGCCGCCGGGCCAACAAACCGATAGTCCCGAACCCCTAAGACTTGTCGAGCACCAGGCCGGGCATTGTCCCGCCGGGCGGGGATCCGAAACCACCGACAGAGATCGTAGTCTGCATAATACTTGTCCGATTTCCCACACATGCCGTGATGTGAAAGATGCTCGCTCGACCGCACCGCTCCAATGATCAGTTGGGAGCAGCCGTGGCTGTCGCCGGGAAGCGTATTCTCACGCTGGTTCGGAAGACGAAATGACGGCCCCGTTCTCGTGTGTCTCAATGCGCTTCCGGCAGCCTGTCAATCGTTCAGCCGGGTCTTCAGTCAGTCCTTGAGTACGCGCTCCGGCGCGGGAGGTCGTAGGCGCCAGAGGCGATCAACAAAACGCCGCCGAACATGAGTGTGTCAGCAAAATAGTTCAAATCCCCGACATCCGGCTTCGAAATCATGATGGCGAGGTAAAGGGACACCACGAGCAGGACGACCCAGCCGCCGAGTGCGGCCGCGGATTGTCGCGAGACGTTTCTCAGACCCATCCCTACCGCACCAATAGCCAGCGCGACTCCCGTCAGAACAGTCCAGACGTGCGCGAAGGGAATCCAGAGGGGCGTCACTTTAGCAAGCGGGACCGCAGGTACGCACTCAGGGTGAAAAAAATTCTCAATGCCATAGAACATTGAGATCAAGGCAATCAAATACAGCGCGCCGATCGCGACGCGCTTCTCGGCAAGCGTTCGTTCCCGCGTGTCGTTCGTGATGGCCAGGAGTATCGCGCCTGCGCTGAATGCCGACTCCCTCGCGACCAACGTCCACGCGAACCGGCTGTGCGGCGCGGCGACGGCATCCGGGATGTCAATCATCGCCACGAAGCAGAAGAACATGATTCCGAGGAGCGTCCCCGATAAGCGAATCCAAACCCGAAAAATGAAGCTGAGGGCCGCCGCGATTAGGGCTACACCAACGAAATAGGTCCAGAAGAGCCTGCCAGGCATCCACGCTGGGACGATTTGCATGATCGCCTGAGGCGACGTCAGGTGCTCCGCGCCAAAGACGGCAATCGGAACGGCCAGACAAACGCGACCGAGCGGAAGGGCCTTGTCGAGTCCCCGCGCCATCCAGAACTCTCGACCCACCGCTACAAATGCGGCAAGTAGGAACACAACCAGCGTGACATAGGGTCCAAACACCTGCGGGGAGCTCATCGCTATTTGGTTATCGTCACACGAGCGCTCGCGGGAATCAATAATCACTCGCCGCACTTCGGCAAGGGTTTACCGCACGACAGAGCGGTACCCGCACCTGTCAGCACGCGACATTCGCCCGTGGCCTGGAGAATCAGGTCCATCCACGAGAATTTGGGTCGATGACCTAACCGAAGCAATTCGCCGGCCCCGACAGGCGCGCATCGTGGGTATCCGCGGGTGGCGAAGACAGCCAGCAAGACCGCTGTGCAACTACCGCGAGTATAATGATTCGCGAATGATCCATCGCCGTTCCTTTCTCGCCTCCATGGCGTCCACGCTGGCAGCGCGCCTTGACGCTGCTCCGTCGAAAACACCCAACATCGTCTTCATTCTTTGCGACGATTTGGGTTACGGCGATCTGGGCTGCTACGGCTCGAAGATTCCGACGCCCAATCTCGATCGCATGGCCACCGCGGGCGTGCGCTTCACCAATTTTTCTTCCGCCGATCCGGTTTGCTCGCCGTCGCGCGCGGCCCTGCTCACCGGCCGTTATCCGACCCGCGTCGGCGTTCCGCACGTGTTTTTTCCGCAGGATAAAGGCGGCATGAATCTGGACGAAGTCACGCTCGCCAATGTGCTGAAGAATCGCGGCTACCGGACCATCTGCATCGGCAAGTGGCACCTGGGGCGTCCGGTCGAGTACCTGCCGACCAGCCGAGGTTTTGACGAATACTTCGGTATCCCCTATAGCAACGACATGAACCCGCGCGTGCTGATGCACAACACCGAGGTCATCGAACAGGAAACCGATCTCTCCACGCTGACGCCGCGCTATACCGAGCAGGCCATCCGATTCATCCGTGAAAACCGCGGTTCGCCGATGTTTCTTTTCTTGCCGCAGACCTACCCGCACATTCCGCTGGGCGCCTCCGAACGCTTCCGTGGAAAATCGCCGGAGGGCCTGTACGGCGACGTGGTTCAGGAAATCGACTGGAGCGTCGGAGAAATCCGCCGCACGCTCAAGGAAAACGGCCTCGAACAGAACACGCTCGTCATTTTTACGAGCGACAACGGCCCCTGGTATCAGGGCAGCCCCGGAAAACTGCGCGGACGCAAGAACACCACCTACGAAGGCGGGGTGCGCGAGCCGTTCATCGCCGCCTGGCCGGGCAAGATTCCTGCCAATCGCGTGTGCGACGGACTGGCGTCGATGCTCGATATGTTTCCCACCATCGCGCGCCAATGCGGAGCCGCGTTGCCCACGAAACCACTGGACGGAATCGACATCTGGCCTCTGTTGACGGGGCACAGAGCATCCATCGATCGCGAGGTCTTACTGTATTTTGACGGCTGGGATCTGCAATGCGCGCGCTGGATGAACTGGAAATTGCACGTAGCGCGGCACAACACCGCCGCTTACACGCCGGCGCCGCCTGAGGGACGCCTCAACTATTCGCTCGCGCGTCCTGAGCTTTACAACCTCGCATCCGACCCGGATGAAAGCTACGACGTTGCGCCGCAGAATCCGCAAATCGTCGCCGAAATGCAGCGCAGAATCAACTCGCTGCTCCCGAGTTTCCCCGAGGAGGTGCAGAAATCCTGGGCCGAGGCGCAAAAGCGCCGCTCGAATCCCAGCGTACCCGCCGGAGCGTATCCTAGACCAAATCTTTGATTGAGTAGTTGCCCCGCGAAAGAGCGGTGATGAACACGGTTCTTAGAACGATCCGGTGGGAGCGGGGCGAACGGGAGCCATCCGGGACCTCCGCGAAACGCGTGCAGCGATTTCTGGATGCCGTGGATTCAACCGCGGTCGACTGACAAACAGACGAACCAAGTTCAAGCGCATTGCTTGTCAAGCTGGGGTGAGGGCGACATCACCGGAGTAATCTCTCAGAACGCCGTTTGGGGCGGTCCAGCTTAGGACAACCAGGATGGTTTCGAATGCTGATGAAAGCTCACGCCAACAGCAGAGCCCTCTTTGCCCAGCACGATGGCAGTGAATTTGATACCCTGATCAGGCGAGGAGCCACCGAATGCCGCGATTTATCACCCGTATTCTCTCCATTTCCCTTTTTTGGGTGGGAATTATGTTGATTGCCCTGGACGCCCCGGCGCTGTCGCAGACTGCTTCTGCTGGGAATTTGAACCAATTGTTGCAGGATAGCTATAAAGCGTTGCAACAGAAGGATTGGGAAAGCGCGCGGCAGGCGGCGATCCAGGCCACGGCGATCGATCCAAAAAATCAGCTCGCGTGGTCGTATCTCGGCCAGGCATACGAGTACTTGCCCAACCTTACGAAGGCCGTGGAAGTGTACCAAACGCTCATCGCCTTGAACCCGCGCCATAGCTCTGCTTACAACAATCTCGGATGGTGCTATCGCAGGCTGGGCCGCGTGGATGAGGCAATCGCCAGCTACCGCAAGCAGCTCGAAGTGTCGCCACGGAATAGCTACGCCACCTATAATTTGGCTGTGGCGCTCGGCTCGCGGGGGCAGTGGGAGGAGGCCCTGACGTTTGCAAACCAGGCGGCGGAGTTGGCTCCGACGGAGGTTTCCCGCTGGTATTACCTCGGCAAGGCGCAGATCCGAACGGGCCATCTGGACGACACCCGCCGCAGTTTTGATCGCGCGCTGACGCTGCCGCATCGGCCGATGGACGAAAATAACGTCGCCTATGCGCTCGCGGAAGCGGGGTTGGATCTGGACAAGTCTTGGCACTTGATTACGAACGCGCTCGAATCGACGACTCAGCAGATGTGCGAGGCGAAAACGTTGGCCGACGGCGACCGGTGCACCGAGAAGCTCCGGTCGCTGCCTTTGATGCTCGACACGGCGGGCTGGGTCCTGTTCAAGCAGGGCAAGATCAAGGAGGCCGAACCGTACTTGGAATCAGCGTTTGCAATTACGCCGAGCAGTGTGAGCCAGCTTCACCTGGCGATCGTAAAGGCGAAGGAGGGCCGGGTTGAGGAAGCGGTCCGGATGTTCGCGCTCGCGCACGTGCGCGCCGATTTCACGCGTGCGGACTCCGAAGAAGCGATGCGCGAGTTGGCCGTGGCGGCTGGAAACGACGACAAGCTTGAGGCGATGCTCGGGCGCGTGAAGGTGCAAGGCACACCCCGCGTCGATGCTCGGGTGATCGTTCTGGCAGATGCGAGCGGAAAGGTCCTCGACTCGCAGATCGAAAGCCCCGCCTTTCCCGGCGCCGACGAGTTGCTGAAGTCCATGCAACTACCGGGGGTGTCGTGGCCGGGTTTTGCACTGCGAACGATCCGGTCAATCGAGTTCATCAACGATGAGGGTAACTGGTTTGCGTCGGATTCCTACGTCGGCCTGACGCCTCCTCCGCCTCCGTGCTCGACGCCGACGAGGCTGATAGAAATCACTCGCACGACCCCAGTTTCGCAGTCAGTTTCATGCTCCGCGGCTTTCTGAGGTCAGCAGGTTATCGGCGAACTGCGTGTCGGGCGGAATGGGTGGAGTAGGCAATCATCATTGTTCGGCGGCGGGTAGATGCTCGCGCACTGCTTGACCTGATCGAATGTTCAAACGGCTAAGTCTCAGGACACTCTCGCGAAGGTGGCGGTCCACAGGTCCCTTTATACCGGCCAATGCTCGGGGTGAGGGGCTCGCGGCCGCAGACGAAAAGCAGTATTCTTCTTTCGTTCGAAACTGACTTTGCCGGAGGGTGAAGGCCCGACCAGCAGATCGAAACTTTGGCAGGGAACGGTCAGCGGCGGGCCTTCACGCCAGCCGTGATTCTCTTTATCGCACTGCCAGAGGCGAAAGACAACATCGAGCCGGGGTGATCCCGTTGGAGCTGCTGCCGCGGCGATGTCCCGTTTGCAGTGACGACACGATCATCGGCCACGGCCGGAGACTCCGTCAGGGCCACGACGACCGCCACACATGCCTCTGGGTGCGACGCGGAGTGTGTCATCCGTGCAGGAAAACCTTCACGATCTTGCCCGATTGGCTAGCGCCGTCCGGGCACTACAGCCTGCATTGTCGACAGCAGGCCTGTGAGCGGATCGGTGCCGGTGACTCTGCCGAGCAAGCAGCGCCGCACTGCAAGGATCCGACACGCTTGCCCGATCCATCCACCTTGCGTCGATGGGCACAACGGCGACTGCTCACCGTGTGGTGTTGGGTGCGGGCGGGAGCTCAAGGCGAGCACTTTTTGAGAGCACCCACCATTGTTGCCTGGGACCTGAGCGCGCTCTGCCGTATTCTGCCGATCGAGGCAAGAAGTCCGTGAGTCGCCAAGCTCTCGACGAGTTGAAACAGCAGATTCCTCTGCTGGACTATCTGCAGGCGCATGATTGGCAGCCGGCGCGACCACTCAGCCGCGGTCGATGGATGGGACTGTGTCCGCTGCACCCCGATCACAAACCAAGCTTCCTGGTGGATCCCGGCAAGAGCCTGTTCTACTGCTACGGCTGTGGCCGCGGCGGCGATGTGATTCGCTTTGCCGAACTCTATCACCAGGTGAAGTTTCCGCAAGCGTTGACGCTGCTGCACCAATGGCGTGGCCTGGCGCCGTTATTACACCAAGTCACAGGTTTCTACCGCATGCAGTTACACCGCCACGGTGAGGCGGTTGCCTATCTGGACCAACGCGGCGTCCGCTCCCCGGAGGTGATCGAGCACATGCGGATCGGCTACGCGCCCGGAGGTTGCTTGCGGGGTTGGCTGACGCAGTTGGGTTACCCGTTGCCGACTCTGCGTCAGGCGGGCCTGGTGACCGGCGTGGGTTACGACGCATACGTGCGTCGTATCGTCTTCCCATTGGAGGGGAATCTCTATGGCCGTAGCCTTTCGGATTCGGCGCCGCCTCACCGATTCTTGCCGGGTACTAAGGGTGGCTTGTACTCCTGGGAGCAGGTCCGGCGATATGCAGAACTGATTCTGGTCGAGGGACTGTTCGACTACGCCGCATTGTGGCAGGCCGGTTTTCACAACGTGACCTGCTCGCTGGGAAACCATCTCAATGTGCGCCAGTTTCGGCAACTATGCGACGGCTCCCGAACCGTCTATCTGACCTTTGATGCCGACGGCAACGACAGCGGCCAACAGGCAGCACGGTGCCTCTCACGAAGTCTTCGGGAACAAGGTATAACGGCTCACCTGGTCTCTCTGCCCGAAGGGCACGATCCCAACAGCTTCTTCGTAAGTGGCGGCAACGCGCAAGAGTTTCACGGCCTGTTGGAGCGGGCTTGCCTGTGAGATTTCGTGTCGCTGAACAGCATAAACTGAGCAACGCGCACAGCCCGTTTCGCGTGGTTCAGCAAAACGGCCGGGAAGTGGAGTGGATCAATCGTTTCCTCGACCAGCAGCGAGTCCGCGGTGTGGCGGATTCCACGCTGCGCAGTTATGCCCATGACTTACTGCATTTCCTCCGCTGGTGGGCAGCGGCTCATAAGACGGCCGCGATCACCAAAGAGGCGCTCACGGAGTCAACCTTGCTCGACTATATTCGCCGCCAGGTCGGCCAGAATCCCGCCCCCGCCGCCGCGAGCGTCAACCGTCGAGTCGGAACCGCCGAGCGTGCCATGCGGCTTGAGTTTCCCGACGTCCCTCGTCTGTTTGCGCCCGGCTTTCAGCACTGGTACTGGCGACCATCCCGGCTGGGCTATGGGAGGCTACGTCCGGCGCTGAGCCAGTTGCGGGTGAAGACGCCCAAACGCTTGATCGTGCCTTTGTCGATCGATGAAGTCCATCGCTTCTGGCACAGTTTTCGCACCTCGCGCGACTTGGCCATCGTTGGCCTGATGGTGCTGCATGGCTTACGGTCCTGTGAAGTCTTAGCCCTGAACCGCGAAGACCTCCAGCTCCCGGAGCTGCAAATCCGCGTCCCGGGTAAGGGCAAAAAGATTCGCGTGCTACCCCTAGATCACGATTCTGTCAAGCTGCTCGATCACTACCTGTGCTTGGAACGGCCTCCGCAATGTGGCCTACCTTTATTCGTCTCTCTCAAAGGACCGTCCCGCGGCCATCGTATGACAGCCGCCGGTCTACGTTCGTTGTTTCGTCATCACCGGCAAACCACCGGCGTGAGGAAAGCCAACGCCCATCGCTTTCGACATACGTTTGCTTCCGACATGCTGCGCGCAGGTATTAGCCTGCCGGCGCTTATGCACCTGATGGGGCATGCGCAGATTCAAACCACGATGGTCTACCTTCATCTCACTCCACAAGATGTCTGGGAGCAATACGCGCGCGCGGTTGCGCAGCTCACTCGGCCCACTCCGCCGAAGCAGTCATGAAACGCCAACGTTTTCCGCTCCCCACACACCCGCTGGCCAAGTTCTTCGAGCCAGCGGTGGAATCTGTGACGACTTCGCTGGGTGATGCATCCGTCACGTCCTATCGCGGAACGGTCCGACTTTTTCTGACTTACCTCGGCGCTCAGTATTCTGAGGTCCACTCTCTCCAGCAGCTGCGCCGCGATCCCCATATCCTCGGTTGGCTAGCTCTGTTGCGCTCGCACCGCCCGCCGCTCGCCACCATCACGCGCGCAAACTATGTGATTTATCTGCGCCGCCTATTGGAGGAACTCGCCTGGACACAGCACCTCCCCGAGTTGGCTCATCTGCTCGGTCGTGATGATGTGCCGCGTAAGGAGCACCATCTGCCGCGCCCGCTCACACCTGAACAGGATGAATTGGTCCAGCAGGAACTACTACGCCGCGATGACCTGCTCAGCAATGCCTTGTTGCTACTGCGTCACACCGGGATGCGCATCAGCGAATGTGTCGATCTCTCCTTCGATTGCTTGCGCCTTGTCGGCCCTGGCCAGTGGGCCATCCACGTGCCGCTCGGAAAACTCAAAACGGAACGCTTGGTTCCCGTGGATTCCGTGGTCTGTCAACTGGTCGAACGCATCCGTTCGCTGCGGCCACCCACCGCGCCCAAGTCCGGTCCTCTCCTATTGCCTCGGCCGCGCGGCCGCTACCTGATGATTCGCAAAATGCGCGCCGCCTTGCGAGAAGTCACCGCCGCCCTCGGCATTCCCGCCCGCATCGTCCCGCACCAATTTCGACACACATACGGAACTGAGATGTTGCGCGCTGGGGTTAGCTTTGCCGCGGTGATCAAACTCCTTGGCCACAAGAGTCCCCACATGACCTTGGAGTATCTTGAGATCACCCAGCAGGATCTCCAGCGCGAATTCCACTTGGCTCTCTCCCATCCCAGACACCTGGTACCCTCTCGCACCACACCCCCCGGCCCAGCCCCTCGCGCGGATTTATCAGGCCTGATCGACTCTTTGATGACGGCTCAGCACGTGCTTGAGATCTATCGTCGCAACGTTATCGATCCTTCCGCTCGCCATCTTCTCGATCGCCTTGCCAATCGCATCGTCAAAATCCTCACTCAAACCAAAAAACTCAAACCCTCCTAAAAATAGGCAGAGATTGGCCGGTTAAGTCCGCTTGAGGGATGTTTGGCGGCGAGCGATTGTATTGATCCGGTCAAGCGACGCAAATGGTACTTCAGAATGCGAACCGACTTGGCCTGGGTGGTTGGCGTCTCCGAATAGGGTCGGTAAAGTTACGATCTGCACGGACACCCCTGCAGTTTGCAACTGACGGGAGTACGAAACTCGCGGGGTTCCCCTATTTCCGTCGGCAAACTTTCTGAAATTAGCTACTTCCAATCAAAGGTCGATGGATCTAGGGCGGCTGAAGGCGGCTGTTGAGCATCGTTAGGGACGCTCGACGCTCAGTCGCCGCCCGTTCTGGTTGGCTCGGGCTAGATGGAATCATCCATTCCTGCGCGGGCTTCGCGCATGACGATCCATCTCTGGTTCAACGAGAAGCAAATCTCCACCAAATTCTGGTGTCTAGTCGGAACATCTGCAATCGTCGGGAGGAGACTCCTTTCTTAGGGACCCGACAAAACGCCGCCGAAAGACGAGTCACAGTTCCGAGGCGTCCGGATCGGCATAGCCCGTTGTATACAAAATCCGTCTGAACGCGGCGCTCGACCGGAACTCGTCCAAGATCTGCGGCAACAGCATCCTTCTACCCGGAGGCGATATCGATTGCTCCTGGTGCCGGCTAAAGTCGCCGGTCACGTAGTCGAACGTATGGAAGCGCTTGGCGAATGAAGGATCGAAAGGGAGGGCGAGATCGCGACAGATCGCTCGCAGTTCCGTTTCGGGGCGATCCACGAAGTCCTCATACTTGTAAGTCGTAGTGCTCCCCAGTTCTTCTAAAAAGGCGGCATAAGCCTCGCAGAAAGCCGAAGGAGTCAAAACGGCGCCAACAAACTCGTGTTTGCAGAGACTGGACCACTGGTCGACCGGATGGCGGATGAACGCCACGGCTCTGGTTGGAACGTCCGCCGGCAAAGCGGCGCAGAGCGCGAGCCGCCTGGGCGGTTCCGCGGTGAATGGCACGCCCACGAAGTCCACGAAATTGTAGTCGCGAAGAACCAGATGCCGATTAGCCTCGATGGCACGGATGTGGAAGACATCTATGAGTTCGCGAAAGGCCTCGACCTTCCCCAAATCCATCTGCGAGAACCGTCCTGTATCGGCAGGACCGAGCAGGCGGAGCCAGTTCTTGTCTTGATACAGCGGATCGAAATGTGGGAAGAGCTTGACTGAACCAGGATTAATTTCGCTCAGAAGGGCTACGTCCGGCAAGACGCCTATGCAACGGCTCAACACCGTGCCACCGCATCCGCCCAGTGAATGGATGATGTGGATCATGTCGTAAACCTTAACCCTATCGCACTTCAGGACTACTGTATGCTGGCGGATTGTCCAGGGCTACGATTCGACAGCGCGTGGCTGCGTATACCTGCAAGGCGGATTCTTCAATGGGATGGTCTGTTGGTCGTTCGTAGAGACGCGGGTATTTAGGCCGGCCCGAAACGTCCATCGGGAGAGCGCCCCGGTGTTCAGTGACTTCGTTTGAAGAGGGAGCATCCGCAGCAGTACGCTGGCGCGGTGGAAGCGCGGCGAGCGCGAGCCCGCGGGCGCGCTCGCGAAACGAGCGGAACGATTCCTGGATTCCCCGGAGGGGGTATCCGCCCTTAGCGTCAGGCCGTGTGGTCCGGTCATTGGAGGATGGAACCACCGAAGGCATACCTCCGGCATGTAAGGTTGCGCTGTTTCGCACCATCATCTCTGTGCCAAGGTGGGTTACTGCGCACATGCAAGCGCGACATTCGTTGGATTCCGTTGACTCTAATACAAAAGCAGTGGAACGCCACGTGTCTAACATTCTGCAGGTGCTACAGATCAAGCGTATTCTGTTTCCGATCGATTTCTCCGAGCAAACCTACGCAACCGCTCCGCTCGTCCGTGCCATGGCCAGTCGATTTAAAGCACAGGTAGTCCTTTTGACCGTTGTCCCTGGCGACTCCGCTCTGATTGATGCTGCGCAGATGATGGAAGACTTGGAGCCCCGCATGGACTGCGTCTTTCGGAGAGAGTTTGCCGACCTGCCCGTCAAGCGAGTAGTCGAGTTGGGTGAACCAGCCGAGGTGATCGCACGGTTTGCCGATACGCAGGGCGTGGACCTCATTATGATGCCGACCCACGGCTGCGGACCACTTCGTCGTCTGTTGCTCGGCTCGGTAGCCGCTAAGGTGGTCCATGACGCCCAGTGCCCGGTATGGACAAATGTCAATGACGATCCGCCTGAGCTGGCCGAGGAGCCGATCCTGCAAACAGTGGTTTGCGGCTTGGAACGGACTCCCGATAGCTCGCCCGTGATAGAGTGGGCGGGGCAGTTTGCCGAACAGGTCGGAGCGAGCCTGCGATTCGTTCATGTCATAGCCGCGCCGGACGAATTAGCAGTGCGCCTCACCAAGTTGAAGCGGGATCGGATGCAACGCGAGGCGCTGGGAAGTGTGGAGGACCTTCAGAGAAGAACCGGCGTGAAAGGACCGACCTCCGTTGTGATCGGCAAAATCGGGAGTCGATTTTGTGAGGAAGCACAGCAGCACCACGCGGACCTAGTCGTGATTGGTCGAGGCAAGGTTGACGATTTTGGCCGGTTGGGCAAGAACGCGTATGACATCATCCGTCGTGCACCGTGCCCAGTGATCAATGTATAGGGAAGACACTGGCGCAGCCCAATAAGTCAGGCAGAAATGTCGGCGTGGGCTATAATCATCGACACGATGTACAAAGTAACGATCCAGTCCACCCCGGTCCAGCAGGACAACTGGCGGGTTGTGGCGAGCGGTAGGTGGACGCCCGGCCAACCGCCCCAACTGGATCACGTCCTTCCGGCAGGGGTGGTCGAATCGCTGTTCAACATCATCCCATCGGCGACAGACGAATCGGGCCGGAACCAGATGCAGGACGGGGACACCTCCTACGCGGTGGTTTTCAGAAGGCTCTCAAACTGGCACACTATCGGCTGACAGCCGCCACGGCAATCAAAGTGTCGAACCGCCTTGCTGCACGTGTGCCGCGTTGTCCCGCTTCTCCTGGTCCTCCTGGCTCTATGTCGCCCACGGAACTGCTTCCAGGCGTCGCCCGGTTCCGCAGGCGGTGCGTTTGCCATTATTGACGAGATCTCCCACCCTACCGCGAAGGAGGAATTAGGAGATTATGCCGCGGGAGGGAGGATGTTTCGTGAAGGCCAGCCGATGGGTGACCGGGTGCTCCGAAGCGTGCTAGAACCCAGGAATAAAATGGCGCGCCGACCGTGCTGTACCCCGATCCTGAACCGCCTCGCAGCCTAGTTACAGCAGCGGACAAAGCTACTTTATCGCTCCAAGCATACTTGGCTCGAAAACTGCTCCGTGGCCACGCCGCCGCGAGGGGGTTGCTTTCCTGGACCCTGCGGCCCTCCCGTTGTAGCGTGGGTCGGCAACGCCCTGTTCCGCAACACTGGGGGCTTTGCCGTTGGTCTCCGTATTCATCGTTGAATCATCCTTTTCTGCGCGGTCTTCGCGCATGACGATCCATCACTCGGGTAGCGAAAAAACGCAAGGCAATTCTCCAAGGATCATGGGTGGACTGCTTCAGACCAGGGCAAATCGGCGCGTAGAGCGGATCAGCCTGTTCGGCAATCTGCGGACCATGTTTACCGGCCCGGTTTAGCGTTGCAAGCAGCCAGTTGCTGGTCGACTTCGCGGATCGCCGATTGGTTCCCTGTCTGGCGGTACAAATCTCGCGCGCGCGTAAGCCAGGGGAGGGCGCGTTCACAGGAGGACCATTTGGTCCTCCAGCATTCACCAAACCAGCGACAGACTTGCGCGAGCGCATCCCGCCCAAGCCGCTTGTCCGGAAACGTTTCGATCAGCAGCTCGGCGCGGCGGACTGCCGTCAGGAAGGCCTGTTGGCTGGCCTTGCGGTCACCGGAATCGGCGAGTGCAATCGCAATCCTCCATTCAATAGACACCAATCCGCTGGCTGCCCGGACATCGCGCGGGTCTGCTTTCGCCAGCTCCGCACGGATCTTTTCCGCTTTGCGATACTGTTCGAGCGCTGCCGAGGAATTGCCCATTTGCTTGACAGTGAAGCCCGAATCGGAGTAATCGAACGACAAGTCCATCTGGGCGCGTCCATCGGCGGGGTTTTCGCGCACGCGCGCTTCGTCCAGGGCCGCGGCAGCCTCATACTCCTCTCAGCCGGCGGCGAGATCGCGCGTCTTGACCAGGAGAGCGCCCAACCGCTTGTGATAGAGGGCGACATTGGCGGGCTGGGATCCTGAGGAATGCGACAGCGCCCGGCGATAGTAGGCGATCGCCTCCGGGTATCGCGAAAGCTCGGTAAGAGCCATCGCCATTCCATGCTCTAAAGCGGCCTGGTCGCTCCGCAGCCCGGGGCGGTTGGGCTGTTCGGCCAACAAGCCTTCCATCAAGTCAAGGGCGGCCTGGGCATTCTGCAATTTCTCCTGTCCATTTGGTTTGAGGCTGCTGAACCGGCCCAGCGTTACGGCAAGATCGCGGCGGTACTCAAACGACCGCGGATTGGTAGCCAGGACGCTGCGGCGAAGCGCCAACGCCTTTTGCAAGCTGTCGCGCGCGGCATCGACCTGGCCGAGGTTGGTGACACCGGGCATCCCCTGGACCATCGCTGCGCGCTCGTAGCCGTTCGCCAAATCGCGTTGCAGCGCGGGGCTGGAACTGGTTTCTTTCGAGAGGGCGTCGAGATATTTGAGGCTTCGAGCGAGGAGCACCTCGCGGGCCCTACTGGAAGCCGGCCAGGTCCGCGATCTGGTCATGCACTTCGAACAGCAGGGAACCCGCAGCTTCACGCGCCAGTTCGAAACGGCGCTCGGCGATGGCACGCTCCCGGCGCGCCGCCTGCGCCTGCCAAAGCGCAACCAGTAATCCCGCCGCCATCGCCAAGGCTATGGCGGCCGCAGCGCTGACCGCCAACCTGTTGCGCCGGGTGAATTTCGAGGCGCGATACCACAACGAGGCGGGCCGAGCCAGTACTGGACGACCCTCCAAATAGCGCCGAACGTCGCCGGCAAACTCGTCCACATGGGAATACCGGCGCTGGGGGTCGGTTTCGAGCGCTTTCAGAACGATATTGTCGAGATCGCCGCGCAATTCCGAACGGCCAACGCCATCCACGGCCGCCGCGGCGCTGGGCCGCGCGACTTGATTGGCACAGACCACTTCTTCGATCTCGGCGGCGGCTCGCGTGGCAAACTGGTGCGGTCTCCTGCCGGCGAGCATTTCATAGAGCACCGCTCCAAGAGAGTAGATATCTGTCGCGGTGGTTACGGGATCGCCGCGCACCTGTTCCGGGCTGGCATAGTCGGGCGTCAAGATGCGCGCGCCCAGGGTCGCCGTGTCCGACGCGACCTCGGAGGCGGGCGCGAAGATTTTGGCGATGCCGAAATCGAGCAGCTTGGGCTCCCCCTCCCCGGTGATGACGATGTTCGAAGGCTTCAGATCCCGGTGCACCACCAGGTTGCGGTGCGCGTGCGCCGCAGCGTCGCAGATCCTGAGAAACAGCTTCAGACGAGCGCCCAGGGAGAGTCCGCGATCCTCACAATAGGTTGTAACCGGCTGTCCGGCCACCCATTCCATGACAAGATAGGGGCGCCCGTCGGCGGTGCTTCCGCCGTCGAGCAAACGCGCAATATTGGGATGGTTCAGCAGCGCGAGCGCTTGCCTTTCCTGGCGGAAACGCATGATCAAAAGGCCGCTTTCCATGTCGCGCTTGACCAGCTTCAAGGCGACCTCCTGGCGGTAGTCATCATCGCGAACGGCGCGATAGACCACTCCCATTCCGCCGCGTCCGGCTTCGCCCAGAATCCGGTAGGGGCCGACCTTGACGCCTTCCCGCAACTCACCGAGCGCGCCGGGCTCCAGAAATGTCCCCGACTCGTCGAGCGCAACAAGCAGTCTTTCCACTTCCTTGCGCAGGTCGTCGTCGCCTTGGCAAGCGGACCGCAAGTGGGCCGCCCGGGCTTGCGGATCCATCGCGGATGCGGCGTAAAGGATTTCCCTCGCCTGACGCCATCTTTCGGCGGCCATCCGCCCGGCGGTCATACACCGTTCCGATCGGCGGCGCCCGCACGATTCAAACGGTCGAAAAGCCACGCCTTGGCGGTCACCCAGTCGCGCTGAACCGTGGCGGTCGAAATTCCCAGCGCCTCCGAGGTTTCCGCATTGGTCAAGCCGGCGAAGAAACGCAGCTCGACGATTTTCGCCTGCCGGGCATCGAGTTCCGCCAAGGCGTTGAGCGCCTCGTCCAAAGCGAGCAAGTCCACGTTTTCGTGCGCGGCCGTGCTTTCCTCCGCCACGATCAGAATCGATTCGTGCAAATCCACTTTATGCTTGGCGCCCCCGCGCTTGGCGGCATGCCGTTCGCGCGCGTAATCGACCAGGACGCGCCGGACCATCTGCGCGGCGACGGCGAAGAAGTGCGCGCGATTTCGCCAGTGCACCCGATTCTGGTCCACCAGCCGAAGATAAGCTTCGTGAACCAGAGCGGTGCTTTGTAAAGTGTGGTCCCGGTTTTCGAGACCGAGATGGCGGCGAGCGATCTTGCGAAGTTCCTGGTAAACCAGCGGCATCAACCGGTCGACCGCTGTGGGATCGCCGTTATTCCAATCGATAAGCAGCTCCGTTACGCCCGTCCCCGCCATGGACCGATCTCCGGCTCCGATTTTATCACCGTGGTGTAAACCACGATGAAAACCGTGATCAAATTTGCCGCCAGTTTACGCGTCTGAGGGAGCAATGATTCCGACATTCATGACAATCGAATCCCGACGGAGTTTCTTGATCCTGGGCGCGATGTTGCTGGCGGCCGCGTCCTGCCTCGCGCAGGGTCGGGTCGACGAGTTTTTGGGTGTGAAAAACTGGCACGGCTCGCTGACGATCACGGGCACCGGCTCCGGGAGCACCTCGGGCGGCATCTATTCGGATATCTGGCAATACGGACTTACGTCCACGATCAGCTTCACGCTCGACACGTTCAACGCGAACATCCAGGGCTGGCAGGGCAGTTACGCCGGCACCACGAACATCAACGCCAGCGATAAGGCAACTCTCGGCGGCTGCACCCAGACATCGACCCAGACATACCAGGGCACAATTCCCGAAAACAGCCCCTTTACGATGCGGCTACAGGGCACGAACCAGTACCTGTTTTACCCGGCGGGCTACCTAGTCCAGGGCGCCACCAGCAATGTCTCCTTCGATTGCGCCCCGGGAAACGAGGGCGGCACCGGACCTGGAACATGGTCGCCGGTGTTGGGCACCGGCAGCCTGATTCAGAACCTGCCGGCAACCGGGTTCAGCCTCAAAGGCTCCGTGACCGTCCCGATGAACTCGCCGATTCAGCCTTCGTCGGTGGTCTTCGGAGGTTCGCCGGCGGTGATCAACGTCACCGTCACCTGGGACATCGAACCCGGGCTGGATGTGCCTCCGGAACTGGTGGTCCAAAAAACGTCGGCGCTGCAGAACTGGAGGCCCACGGCAGGCGCAGGTGGTAGCGCTGGCCAGGGCGTCGATCTGACCGCCAAACTCCAAGCCACCGGCGGCGGCTCGACGAATGTGATCGCCGCTTACTTCACCTGGGAGTTAACGAAATGCTCGAAAGAGCCCGGCTACGCAATGAACGTTCCCGTGGCGAACCCGAGCAACGATTTCGATCTCAAGCTCGAAGGCGACGGGTTGATCCTGACGGATGCAAATGCTCAGAAAGGGCAGACCAAGCCGGGAGAGTACACGGATACCACGGTCACCGTCACGCCTTACGACTGGGGAGCGTTCGGCACCATCAAAGTTACTGCGTACCTGCCCGATGGGAGCACGCTTGTGGGACATCTGGAGGACGATACCACTCAGCAAGATATCCGCCTGCCGTTACGCTCGGACCAAAGCCTGATCGCCGACATTTGGAAACAGAATAACGGCGTCACCGGCCTGGCCGACGTTAGTGACAACGAAACCGATCCCGTCGGCGACACCCATCCCGGCGATGGGTTGAGCCTTTACGAGGAATACCGGGGGTTCATTATCGGCGGCAATCACGTGGAAGGCAACCCGAAAAAGAAGGACTACTTCGTCCTCAACACCGCTGGGGCGTTTTACATGGGAGGCATCCGGTTGTTCCAGAACCTCAGCGGGCTGGAGGTCCACTACCAGTTCCGGGACGGGGAACTCGGCTCCGATCGCGTGGTCAACCGGAATCACAATGAAGGCGCGCACAATGTGGATGAGCACGCAGTGATCATTAAGGCCATTGCCGCCAATGCGGGCTATGCGGAAGCGATCGGCGGTCCCGGAACCCCCGGCATGGTCAGCGTGATCGTGGCTCCGAAAATTCTCCCGGGCGTCAACACCGATATCAGTTACCTCCAGTCGACCCTTGCGCACGAGCTGTTGCACGGCTGCAACGTGTATCACCATGGCGATGCGCCGTATAGCGACACCTGGATCACCCGCCAGCCCGACGATCGGATGTTGTCGTCCGCGACCAACAACGGCGGCGGCGGGTCGATTCAGGTGCTTACGGAGCAAGACACGTCCGCGGCGTACCTGTTCGCCGTGGGCATCCCTACCAAGGTGGTTGTCGGCGTGCCGAACGACCCGCATACGGGCGACGAGGACTGCGTAATGCGCTACGACGACGCCAGGGCGCACCTTAAGAATGGGACTGGAAACGTGCTCTACTATACGCCCCCAGAAAACGCGGGCTTCAGCATTTGCATTTCCGGCGCCGGAACCGGCATCAATGGCTCCGACTGGCAGCCGCAGCCGCGTTATGGCGACGCGGTTTCGGGACGCGGAAACTGTGTAGGCCAGATTTTGGTGAACGACGGCGTTGCGGCGCCCCGGAGGTAGCCGGATGAGGCGCACACTGGGCTTGTGGATTCTCCTTTCCGCGTCGTGGCTGTGGGCCCAGACGCCGCCCGGGCCGGAATTGGTTTTGGATGTCAACGCGCAAAGCGATGCCGTGGCCGCAGGTGGTTGGCCGCTGTTGATCCGTACCGTCGTGATCTCGGCCGACGGCACTCAGGTGAACCTCGGCCTCAAGAGCGGCATGTGGAGCCAGGCTCTGAGCCTCACCGTCACCGATCAGAACGGCGCTTCGCAAAGCTGGCCGGCGCAACTGGTTCAGCCGGCGTCGGCCAATGTGAGTCTCAGCGGCATCAACGCGGCGGAGGCGGTCTGGCTGGTTGCTCCTGCAGATACGGCTTCGATCGCCGCGGGCACGTACAACCTGTCCGTCACGCTGGATACAACTTCGACAGCTGGGAGCGGCGCCTGGAGCGGCCGCGCTGTGAGTAGCGGTGCCGCAGTGACGCTTGAAGCGGAGCCGGCTTCGCTCTCCGCCGAAGATGAAGCCTCCAAGTATCTCGCCTTCGCGGCGTACGCCCGACTCAAGGGCGATACGCAAGGCGTGGGTTCGGCACTCGACACGCTGATCGCCGACCAGCCGTCCATTCTGGAAGCGTATAAGGAGAAGGCCGATCTGCTGGCCGACGCCGGCGACTATGCGGGCGCGCTTTCGCTATACCAGCAGACACTGACCAAGTTTCTGGCCGCGAACCCCAACGCCGCCGAGCCTCTCACCTTGCTCACGCTCCCGATTGACGCCGTGTACGCGAAAATCGCCCAGCAGCAAGCCGGTTCCGGAGCGACGGTGACCAGCGTGGCGCCCGGCCGCACGGAACCTGTAGTCGCTCCCGATTCGATTGTCGCAGCGTACGGCTCGGGTCTCGCGACTGGGACATTCGCCGCCTCGGGTTCGCCCACTACGACTCTGGGTGGAACCACCGTGACGATCACGGATTCGGGGGGCGTCTCGGTTGCCGCTCCGATCTTCTTCGTCTCGTCGACTCTAGTCAACTACGCCGCCCCCGCCTCGCTGGCGCTTGGCGCCGCCACAGTCATGGTGAAAGCGGGCGACGGCACCTCCCATAGCGGGCCAGTGACGGTCGCCGATGTCCAACCGGCCGTTTTCACGCTCAACGCCGCGGGTTTGGTAGCCGCCGATATTATCCGGTTCACTGACGCGGGCCAGGTCAACGAGAACGTCTATGCGCTGGACGCTTCGAACAATATCATCGCGGCGCCGGTGGACGTCTCCAAGGACCAGGTTTATCTGGCACTCTTCGCCACCGGAGTTCGCCGTGCGCCGCAGAGCCTGGTTACTGTATCCATCGGCGGCGTGAATGCTCCGGTGAGCTTCGCCGGCGCGCAAGGATCTTATCCGGGTTTCGACCAGGTGAACGTGCAGTTGCCCGCATCGCTGGCGGGTCGCGGCGACGTCCCGGTGGTGCTCTCTGTTGGCAGCAACCATGCCAATACGGCGAGGATTACTTTCAAGTAAGGTGATGACTCCGGCGGCTCGCCGAGCCGGCCTCGTCCGCGTTTCGTGCTGAATCTAACTCCTGTATGGTCGGCAATTTGAGGATGTCCCATTTGTAGTTGAAGGTTGGTAACGGCGGCGGCGCCGGTTTCGATAGAATCCGGTTGCCAAACACAAATCCTAAGAAGGAGCCAACCGCCGTGAAGAAACCATACCAAATTGTGACCCGTGCCGCCAAGGAATCGGCCGCCGTGGTCGAGCAGTTCTGTCAAAGTAACGGGCAGATCCTGTTGCCCATCGTCAACCTGATCGAAAGCGCCAGCCAAGTGGTGGAGAATGTGATTCACGAAATCCAGGTCCACGCCTTGGAAACCATTTTCGTGCTGAGCGCGGAGCAGATCGCCGGGCGGCGCACGCCGGGCAAGCCGAGCGGGGAGATCCGCTGGCACGGTTCACAGCCGGGCAAGATCAAACTGGCCGACCGCGAGGTGAAAGTCAAGCGCCCTCGACTACGCCATAAGAGCGAGGGTGAAGTAAAGATTCCTGCCTACGAGAAATTGCGCCGGGATCGCGGCTTGCAGCAGCACATGCTGGGCACGTTGATGCGCGGCGTGTCCACGCGCGAATACGACGAAGTGCTGCCGAACATGGCGGAAACGGTGGGCGTTTCTCGCAGTTCGGTGAGCCGGCAAGCGATCGAGGCCAGCGCCGAGCAACTGAAGAGGCTGCGCGAGAAGCGCTGGGAAGCGGTGGAGATCCTGGTGATCTACATCGACGGCCAGCGATTCGGCGCGCACCACATTTTAAGCGCTGTGGGCGTGGATCGCGAAGGCCGCAAGCACATTCTGGGAATCGAAGTAGGGGCGACGGAAAACGCCGCTGCGGTCAAGCGCCTGCTCATTCATCTGCGCGATCAGGGCCTGCCGACCGATCGCACCTATCTGTTCGTCATCGACGGTGCGAAAGCCTTGCGCGCGGCCATCGACGAAGTCTTCGGCACGGCGCAGAACGTGCAGCGCTGCCGCAATCACAAACTCCGCAACGTACTCGATGAACTGCCGGAGGAGCAGCAGGGCCAGACTTTGAACCTCATGCGGGCCGCCTGGAAAGTGAATACGGCCGAAGAAGGTGAAAAACGCTTGGAGCAACTGGCCCGATTCTTGGAGCGCGATCACGAATCCGCCGCCCGCAGCCTGCGCGAAGGAATCGCCGAAATGTTCACCCTGCAGCGGCTCCAGCTGCCACCGTCGCTGTACAAGTGCTTGGCGACCACTAACGTCATCGAAAGTCCGCAGGGCGGTGTCGCGCGTCGCACTTCCAACGTCACACGCTGGCGCGACGCCGACATGGTCGAGCGCTGGGTCGCTTCGGCTTGGCTGCTCACCGAAACGCATTTCCGCAAGATCGACGGACATCGCGATCTGTGGACCCTCGCCACCATCCTCGGTCGTCAGGTCCAAACCCAAACCTCCCAGGAGGCAGTAGCGTAAGATGAATTACCCGCCGTTCCCGACCTTCAACTGCGGATGGGACACCCTCGGCAATTTAGACGTGGCGTGATTTTAAGGCCGGCGGGGATTAGTGCTGAAAAGTCGGCTTCGGTCCGCCGATCAGCTCCACAAATGCATTAGTTTAGGCAATAACTACTTAGACAAATCCAGGTTTGGCGTCCCTACCAAGGCCTACTGGTGTTCGCCCAGAAACATGATCAGCGCAGATTGAGTCTACGCCCGGTCCGTGCCGGATGCAACAGCCACCGAAAACCGTGAAGTCCGGCGCATACTTTTCTTTGAGGCGATGCGCAGTCACGCGACTAGTTTTGTCCCTTCCTTTAAAAAGCCTCGTCGGAGGAATCTGTGGGTCACTGATACAGTCGAATGGTGCCGGGAAGGTCGGCTCGCGTAGCCGGCGAACCCGGTGCCGGTGGGGCGTCGGCTTTCTTTCGTAGCCAGTTGCCTTTCGAACCAGTTTGGACTCCCCGGTAAACGCTATGCCGGTTATGGGGAGTAATCCTCGACGAGCCACCAGAATCGGTTCTTCCAGCACAGACTGGGTTTCGGACAGGTCGTCTGAGCGCTGCGGGCATACAGCCTTTTACAATGCAGATCCCTAGTTAGGAAAGAACGGCCGCGAGGCCGCGATATTCTCTTTCTCGGTGTACTCTGTCAGCGATTCGCCTGTCATAATGCGGTTGCGGCGGTCAATTTCGCTCCGGAAATCCTGGTCCAGATAGAGGTCGGACCGTGTGGGCGAACGGGTCAGGCTGGCACGTGGGCCGAGATACAGCAGAGCGTCGGCCGTCAGACCGGCAAAGTTGGCGTTGTAGGCCTCCCAGGATTTGCGCTGCTTTTCGTTGGCCTTTGGCGGCAGGTCGACGATGCTACAGCCAGGAGGCAGCAGCCGTTTTTTCAGAGCACCCGTCACCTGCGCCAACGCAGGCTCCCGCCAGGCGCGTGTGTCGCGCTCGAACCGCGCAGTGCATGGTTTTTCCAGGTAGCCGACATAAGGTACGACGACGAACCAGGCGCCGGGCTGCTTCGCGTCGATTTGGGCGCGCAAATTGAAATATTTACTGGCGCCAAAGAGTCCCATGTGGGCGGCGCCATAGATCACCAGCGCTTTCTTGCCCTTCGACAGGATTTCGCGAGCGATTAGGTCCGCGGGATGGTTATCGCGCTCCTTCATTAGAGGCTCCCAGTCATCCTTGGTCCTGATTTGCGACCAATCGATCGGAGGTTCGCCCAACCACACCTTGATGCGCTGCTCCGGAGGCAGCGTCAGGTTCACGGCGCGGAGGGCAGAATAGACATTGATGGAGCCGATATACGTTACGGTGGGAATCCACCCGACTTGGTCGCTCCACACTCTGCGCAGTTCGGCGTAAAGCACCGTATCGCCCTTGACATAGCTGTCCACAACGGCCTGCTGGCTGGCGCTGCCGGTTTCGAGCACAATGTTGCCCACATCCCTGGCGAACCGCGGATCGCGGATCAGGGCGGCGTAGAAATCTGTCTCCTGGGCGAGGCCGTGCCATTCGCCTATGCCCACGAGCGGATGGGTCGCGAAGGCGGCGAAGACGCCGTCAGCGGCGGGAACGGTGCCTGGCGTTTTCTGTGCCCAGGCTTGCGGGGCGAGCGCGAGTGAAAGAAAAAACTTCAGAAGCCTGAGCCGAATGTCCCCTTTCATTTCGTGCATTCTAGCATTCACGGCGGCCGGACCGCTGTGCAAGGAAGAACTAGCCCGCGACATCTAGAAGCACCCACGATTTCTTCTGACGATCCCTTTAAAAAGGCTGCCCCTCCGCCTGGTCTGAAGCAGTTTTTCTGCGCGGGCTTCGCGCATGACGATCCATCACTCCGGTCGACAGAAAACGCAAGTCAATTGTCCAAGGATTATGAGAAGGACTGCGTCAGAGCAGGGCAAATCGGCGGATTGGAGCCTTTTAAAGGACGCGACAAAACGTCGGGAAGCGATGAGGAGTTCGAGTTGAAGCAAGCGATACGGGATCTCTTCGCCGAGTTGGCCCGCGTCAATAATGGGACGGTCGTCAGGCTAGAGTTCAAGCGCGGCTTGCCTTGCCTTCTTGAAACAACATGACATTCGTTCTTGATCGAAAACGCGAATGGTGCAAAAACAAGTCCATAGCCTGGCAGTAACTTGGCGTTCGGGAAGATCAATCTCAGCTTCTCGGTAACCGATATCAACATCCCGACCGAGCAGACCTTCAGTCTTTCCGGCGGCACGATCACGGGCGGGACGGGTGCCTACGCGGGCGCGACCGGATCGCTCAGCCTGAGCTTCAACCAGACGGCGAACAGCGTCAACGGGAACGGCGGTTACGGCGCGGTTTACGGTATCACCGGCTCGGGGAGCGTCACCGCGCAAGGGACCACCACGGCGCTGACGCTGAAGAATTTTCCCGCTGAGGGCAACTGTCCGGCTTGCACGGTGGAGTACAACACGTTCTACTTGTCGGGCACGGCGGGCTCGCTCGGAAACGGGACCATGACTTTCCCGCTCGATGTCACCAACTCTCCGCCGCTCAACAAGATCGTCTCCGGGACGGTGCAGTTGAACCCTGTGGACGGCTTCGACTATTACACATCCTTTCCCGCGTCGGTGAACAACCTGGGGCAGTCCGTTTCAGGCAACATCGCCGGCGGCACCGGAGCGTTCGCGGGCGCCGCCGGAACGATTTCGCTGACCTATGGCCAAGACAACGCCGGCAATTTCACGCTGACCGGCCCTGCGACGATCACGACCATGGCTCCCGGCACGCCGGTCATCACCTCGGTGAAGACGGCTTTCGGAGCACCCTATGTCGCTTACAATACGTGGCTTCAGATTAACGGGACGAACCTCGCGCCCGCCAACACGCCCGCCGCTGGAGTGACCTGGAGCACTGCGGCGAGCTTCGCGCAAAATCAGATGCCGACGCAACTCGGCCCGATCAGTGTCACCGTCAACGGACTGCCAGGGTACATCTATTTCTATTGCAGTGCCACTACCGATTCAAGTTGCACCAGCGGCGACCAGATCAATGTTCTCGCGCCGCTCGATACCTCGTTCGGCCCGTACTCGTACCCGGTCGAGGTGGTGGTTACCGACAACGGCGTTTCAAGCGCCCCGTTCACGGTGCTTGAAACTCCCTTGTCACCGACGTTCCCCTGGTACGATACAGCGGGCCACGTCGTCGCGCGGCACCTGAATTTCAATTTGCTGGGACCTTCTTCTCTGTTTCCGGGAGCATCGACTCCGGCCACCGTTGGCGAAGAAATTATCCTGGTTCTCTACGGCCTGGGCGCGCCGAACGGTGCGGCACCGGCGGCGGGATCGGCGACGCAGAGTGGCACGCTGAATCCGCCTCAATGCTGGATTTCGGGAATCCCGGTTGCGCCAAGCTCCGAGACGCTCAACCTGATCAGCCCTGGGCTTTATCAATTGAACCTGGCTATTCCATCCGGGACGCCCAGTGGCGACAACCCGATCAACTGCGCGTATCAAGGCTACCCGACCTTCCCCGGCGCTCCGATCGCCGTGCAGTAGAGTGCTTCGAGTCGCGGGATCAGCGCGCGAGAGAATCCGAAATTAAGAACGCCTGTTGAAAATGATTCGTGCTCTGGTACAGTGGCGGACACACGCAGGTGGTTTGCAACGTCTTGGAAAGAGCACCAGCCTCGAACCGAATCCAGTCCGAGTGCAGGTTTTCGGGAGTCAGGCAGATGATCCCAAATTTGGATTGCTCTAAACGGCCGGCTATGAGAGCGTGATTTGGGAACGGGCTAGGGTGCACTTATTCGCGGGAAATCTTGACTTGGCTCGGTCGTCCGCGTTACATCGTTGAAAAATAAGAGCAGTGGTAACATTGGAGCCATAATGCTGATCCTGCGCGAGGCTGGATACTACGCGCGCATGGGCGCCGGGATCCGACACTATCTGCGCGCTCCCATCGATCGCAATTCGGAAGAAAGCATCCGCGCGCATGTAGAGAATCGCGAATACAATTTTGTCGATACCGTCCGTAAGACTGTGTTGGCGAACCCCGGCAATCCATATTTCGAAATGTTTCGATTGGCGGGGTGCGATGCAGGGGATCTCGCGGATTCGGTACGCCGCCACGGACTCGAGGCGACCCTCGATCGACTACGCCACGATGGCGTCTGGCTGGACCACGACGAATTCAAAGGGACCCGGCCCATTGTGCGATCGGGAAAACTTATCCCGTCGACTAGTGCGAGCTTTCGGAATCCATTGGCGCAGGGTTTGATCGAGGCTTCGAGCGGAGCAAGCCGCAGTAAAGGGACTCGGAGTCCGCGCGGCGTCGGCGAGATGCTGGCGCGCGAGGCGCATCGCGCACTACGTGCACGGGAGTTCGCGTTAGCGGGACGCGCGCTGGTGGAGGTGAAGGCGATTCTTCCGTCGACGACGGGTCTGAATCCCTGTCTCCGAGCCGCGCGGGACGGTACGCGTGTGGAGCGCTGGTTCGTGCCCGGAGGAAGCTGGCGCTCTTCGGCGCACTATCGCGTCGCGACCTATGCATTGGCGACGTGGGCCAAAGCACTGGGCGGGCGCGTGCCGATGCCGCGGCAATTGCCGTGGAATGATTTCTCGCCGGTCGCGAAATGGATAGCGCAACGCAAATCGGAGGGAGTTGCCTGTGCCGTCGGCGCGACGGCCAGCGCGGGAGTCCGGATCGCGCTCGCGGCGATCGAGCACGGTTTCGACATCCGAGGCACGGAGTTCCTGTTAAATGCCGAAGCGCTGTCGGACGCCAAAGGGGCGGTGCTGGAACAGGCTGGATGCCGGGCCAGCTCGCAATACGGGATCAGCGAAATCGGCGACATCGGAAGCGGCTGCACGGAGATGGGAAATCGAAGCTGCGTGCACCTGTTTCGCGATTCGGTGGCCGCCATCAATTACCGGCGCTGGGCGTCGTTTGCGGACGTGGAAGTCGACGCAATTCTGTTCACGACGTTGCTTCCCACGGCTCCGCATGTGTTCATCAATGTGGACATGCAGGATTGCGGCGTGATCGAACGAGCGTCGTGCCAGTGCGCTTATTCTGAGGCCGGTCTGACCGAGCAAATTCGCGACATCTACAGCTACGGAAAGCTGACCGGACTGGGTATCACGCTTCTGGGCACGGACCTGAGTGGACTGATCGAGGACGCGCTGCCGCGGCGTCTGGGAGGAGCGCCCGGGGATTGCCAACTGGTGCAGCGCGCATCCGGTCCAGAAACCGTGCTGACGCTGCGGGTGAGCCCGCGGCTGAAACTCGAATCCGAAGCTCGCGCTCGCGAGCATTTTCTGACCGAGCTGCGGCGCGTTTACGGCGGGTCCCTGGCCGCGCGTACGTGGGCGCACGCGGATGCGATTGAGGTGGTGATCGCGGAACCGATTCGCACACCGGCCGGGAAGGTGCTTCCGCTGCACCTGATGGAGGACGCGCGGAGCATGCATGCTTCGTAGAACGTTCCTGAGCGCCAGCGCGGTTCTGGCGACTGGATGCACCCGCCGCCGCGTTCCTGTAACGATGGACACGGTCCACGTCTCGTCACGGCCGGCGCTGTACATGGCCCCGCTGTATCTCGCTCAGGAAGCCGGTTATTTTTCCGATGCGCGCCTTCAAGTCGAGTTTATTTCCGTTGAAGAGTTCTATCAGAACGTGGCTCTGCTGGCGGGAGGGCAAGCGGACGTCGCGTTTGGCGCGCTGAGTGCCTCGCTGCCCAGCGCGGTTTCGAAGGGCGCGCAGATCCGGATTGTGGCAGGGCGGCGCAGAATTACACCTGGATGCTCGGACACCGGCGCGGTGTATGGAAACCGAAGCAGGTTTCCACGCGGCTTGGCTCGCGTCCAGGATTTAAAGGAACTTCGGGGCAGGACCGTGGCTCTGAACAGCCGGTCGAACGTATCGGAATTTTATCTGGAAACGCTTCTGGACAAGGCAGGATTGACCGAGGACGACCTCCGGATCGAGACCATCCGGTCGTCGGAGGCGATAACCGCCGCGATCGGCGGGCGCGTGGACGCGTTTCTGGCAACCGAGCAGTTCAGCGCGCAGCCGATCTCGGACGATCCGCGTCTGATCCGTGGAGTCGGCCTGGGGGATGTACTGCCTGGTTTTCAGTTCAACCACATGTTGTACGGAAAGAACCTGCTGGGCGCTCAACGCGAAGTGGGCCAACGGTTTTCGCAGGCGTTTCTCAAGGGCGTGCGCGAGTTCGCGCGTGGAACCACGCCTAAATTCCTGGACGATTTTGCGCGAAACAATGGATTCGACGTGCAACGGGCGCGCGCCTCTTGCCGCGATGCCGAGACGCTGGACGGTTCTATCGATCGAAATAGCATTCGATTAGTGCTGGACTGGTTTGCCAAGAAAGGATTCTGCCCGTCGGGAATGAGTGTCGAGCAACTGATCGATACCGGTTTCGTTCACGCGGTTGATTTGAGAAACTAGGAGTTTGTTGAAAAAGGGGACAGACTACTCTGTCCCCAGCCGCAAACCGCTGATTTAGCATAGGAGCGTGGACAGAGCAGTCTGTCCCCTTTTTCAACAAGCTCCTAGATTCCGGAAGACGGGAGGTTCACATGAGTCGACGAATCGGCTTGGCAATCGTGGCTGCCGTCACTTTGAACGCGCAGCCGTCGGGGAACGCGCGGGCTCCGCGTACTCCGGATGGGCAGCCGGATTTGCAGGGGATTTGGACGAATTCGACGCTCACGCCGCTCGAGCGCGCGGAGGAGTTTCGCGGCAAGCCGGTGCTGACCAAGGATGAAGCGGTCGCTTACGAGAAACGAATGCTGGTGCAGGGGAATCGCGACCGGCGCGACGGTGGCTCCGAAACCGATGTGGCGCGCGCTTATAACGAACTGTTTTTCGATCACGGCGACGAGCTGGCACGCATAGGGCAAGGCTTTCGAACGTCAATGATCGTCGATCCGCCGGATGGGAGGATTCCTGCGTTGACGCCCGAGGGGCAAAGCCGGCAGGAGCGGCTGCGGGAGGAGGCGAAGCTGCATCCCGCGGATCGCGCCCAAGACCGGTCGCTCACCGAGCGCTGCATTTTTTGGGCGACGACGGGTCCACCGATGCTTCCCGGTCCTTACAACAACACGTATCAGATCTATCAAACGCCGGGGTATGTCATGATTCTCAGCGAGATGATTCATGAGGCGCGCATTATTCCGCTTGACGGGCGTCCCCATTCGCCGCCGGCGATACGTGCGTGGGCCGGGGATTCACGCGGACACTGGGAGGGCGATACGCTGGTCATCGATACCACCAACTTCACCGACAAGACGCGTTTTCGCGGGTCGAGCGCGAATCTGCACGTGGTAGAGCGGTTGACGCGGGTGGATGCAAATACACTGCTGTACCGGTTTACGATTGACGATCCTACAACCTACACCAAGCCGTGGACTGGCGAACTGCCGTTCAACGCGACCTCAGGGCCGATCTACGAATACGCCTGCCACGAGGGGAATTACGCCTTGCAGGATATTCTGAAGGGCGCTCGCGCGGAAGAGACCAAGTCGAAATAAGCGGTTGATGCCGGTCAGGCGGGTCGCGCGGCAGGGATGGGGACTTCACGAAGAACGACCAGAGACCGTGGCGCCAATTGGAAGAACTTTCGGACGCCGCGCGGTTTTACCGTCGTGGCGCGCGTGTCGACGCAAAGTTCCCACGCCATTCCTTCATGCGGCTTGGGCACGGTAAAGCGCACCGGCTCATGGTGCGGATTTAGCAGAATGACGAAGCTATCGTCGCGGATAATCTCGCCCAGCGCGTTGACGTCATCGAGCGTGCGGCCATTGAGAAGCAAGCCGACGCATCGAACCCAGCCGGCGTGCCATTCCTCCTGGGTCATCTCTTTCCCGTCCGTGCGGAGCCACAGATATGTCTGCTTCCTGATGGCCGTTCACTTCCCGAATGGGCGCTTCCGGGTCGATGCGCCGGTCCTGGAAGAATTTCCGGCGATGCAGATTCGGGTGATTCTTGCGCAGCGCGATCATATTCCGGACAAATTCCAGGAACGACCGGCGCGGGGGATCCAGCTGCCAGTCGAACCAGCTGATTTCATTGTCCTGGCAGTAGGCGTTGTTATTGCCGAGCTGCGTGCGGCTCAGCTCATCGCCGCCGCTGATCATGGGCACGCCTTGCGAAAGCAACAGGGCGGCGACGAAGTTCCGCTTCTGCCGCTCCCGCAGCTCGAGAATCGCCGGATCATCTGTTGGTCCTTCCGCACCGTGATTCCAGGAGTCGTTTTCGTTGGTTCCATCGCGATTGTCTTCCTGATTGGCTTCGTTGTGTTTCTCGTTGAAGCTCACCAGATCCTGAAGCGTGAAGCCGTCGTGCGCGGTGATGAAATTGATGCTCGCCGTAGGATGCCGTCCGTCGCGCTGATACAGATCGCTGCTGCCGGTCAGACGGTATCCGAGCTCTGCGAGCTGTCCTCCGTCGCCCTTCCAGTATCGCCGGCCGACATCGCGATAGCGGCCGTTCCATTCCGCCCACAAGGGAGGAAAGCGGCCGACCTGATAGCCGCCTTCGCCGACGTCCCAAGGCTCGGCGATCAGTTTACCTGGGAGATGACCGGATCCTGGTTGATGATGTCGAAAAACGCGGACAGGCGATCCACTTCATGCAGCTCGCGCGCCAGGGCGGCCGCCAGATCGAAGCGGAATCCGTCCACGTGCATTTCCGAGAACCCAGTATCGCAAGCTGTCCATGATCAACTTCAGGACTTGCGGGTGCCGGACGTTAAGCGTATTTCCGGTGCCGGTGTAATCCATGTAATAGCGCGGCTGATCGGCGACCAGCCGATAGTAAGTGGCGTTGTCGATCCCTTTCAGGCTTAGCGTCGGCCCCAGATGATTTCCTTCGGCGGTATGGTTGTAGACCACGTCCAGGATCACTTCGATGCCGGCGCGATGCAGCACCTTGACCATGTTCTTGAACTCGCCCAGTTGTTCGCCGCGATCTCCGCTGCTGCAATACCGCGCTTCCGGAGAAAAAAAGTTGATGGAGTTATAGCCCCAGTAATTCTTCAGCCCTTTGTCGAGCAGAAACTTGTCGTCGAGAAACGCGTGGATCGGCATCAGTTCCACGGCCGTGATGCCGAGGCTTTTCAAATGCTCCACGATCAACGGATGGGTCAAGCCGGCGTAGGTTCCGCGAATCTGATCGGGAATCTGCGGATGCGTTGCCGTGATGCCCTTGACGTGAACTTCATAGAGGATGGAATCGTGCAGCGGCGTCAAAGGCGGGCGGTCGTTTTCCCAGTCGAAGTGCGGCGTGGTCACCACGCCCTTGGGAACCGCGGGAGCGCTGTCGTTTTCGTCGCGCTTCAGGTCGGCATCCGGGTTGCCTAATTCGTATCCGAAAACGGGAGCATTCCAATCGACCTCGCCGGTGAGAGCTTTCACGTACGGATCGATCGAAAGCTTAGCGGGGTTGAAGCGAAGCCCCTGCTCCGGCTCGTATGGGCCCTGGACGCGATAACCATACAACTGACCCAGCCTGATCCCGGGCAGGAAGCAGTGCCAGATGTGGCCCGTGCATTCGCGGATGCGGACGGTCTGGATCTCTTCGGTTCCGGACTCGTCGAAGAGGCACAGATCGACGCCAGTCGCGCCTTCCGAATACAGAGAGAAGTTGACGCCGAGCCCATCCCACGTCGCGCCCTGTGGATACGGTTTCCCAGGCAAGATGGTCTGCTGCATGTCAGTTGGCCTCCGCGATCAGACCGCCTCCAGGACCTCGGTCGGGTACATGAGGACTCTTCGAACAATCTTCACACGATTAAGCCGTCCGCCGGTCAGGCCGGACGCCGCCGTCGATCAGAGGAGCTAATATGGCGTGTATGACGAATCACAGCCGCAGGACATTCTTAGGTTTGACCGGTGCAGGAATCGCGGGTTTTGCCGGCGGGCCATGGCTCGGAATCGCGCGTGCTGCCGACGCACAGGACGCGGATCTGGTCGTCTTCAACGCCAAAGTTTATACAGTCGACGCTGCGATGCCGAGGGCGGAGGCTTTCGCGGTTAGAGCCGGGCGATTCATTGCCGTCGGGAGCACCGGCGACATGAAGGCGCTGATCGGCAAACGGACACAGACGTTCGACGCCAAGCAGATGACCGTGGTGCCCGGCTTCATCGATTGCCACAATCATGCGACCGGCAACGTATTGCTGTACGAAGTTCTGGTCGGCAATCCCTACGTGGTTGAGTTCGTGACCATCGCAAGCATCGTCGAGAAGTTGCGGGCGAAAGCCCGTGAGACGCCGCCCGGAACCTGGGTGGAAGGATTTTTCTTCGACGACACCAAAGTGAAGGACAATCGCCTGATCAATGTGCATGACCTCGATCAGGTATCGAAGGATCATCCTGTGGTGGTGCATCATCGCGGCGGTCACACTTCGTTCTACAACAGCAAGGCGCTTGAGATGGCGGACATCAACAAGAGCACACCGAATCCGCCGGGAGGAACTTACGATCGCGACGCAAACGGCGATCTCAACGGGCGCGTTACGGATCGCGCCACGGGCGCCATCAACCGCGTGGGCAAGCGGCAGACGTTTACCGCGGAACAGATGCAGCAGCGCAATCGCGACGGGCTGGCGTACATCTCCAAGCAGTTTGTTCGCTATGGATTGACGAGTGTACATCACGAAAGCGGGGATCTGTTCGCGCTGCAACAGGTGCGGGCTCGCGGTGATCTTCTGCATCGTGTGAGCTACGAGGCCAGCGGCAAAGTTCTGGAAGCGATGATTTCGGGCGGCATTTCGACCGGCTTCGGCGATGAATGGATCCGCCTGGGCGCGACGTCGGAGCACACCGTCGACGGTTCGTTCTCCGAACGCACCATGGCGCTCAGCACGCCGTATATTGGCGTCAACCCGCCCTACAAAGGCAACATCACGGAAAAGCAGGACGACCTCAACGCCTGGATTGAGCGAGTGCATCGAGCCGGGATCCAGGTAAACTGCCACGCCAACGGGGATGTCGCCATCGATATGGTGCTTACCGCGGTCGAACGCGCGCAGCGCCTGTTCCCGCGCGTCGACGCGAGGCACAAGATCACGCACTGCACCTTGATTAACGACGATATTTTGCGGCGCATGAAAGCGGGCGGCATTGTTCCGGCCGCGTTCACCTCGTATGCGTATTACAACTCCGACAAATTCCATTTCTACGGCGAGGAACTGATGAAGCGATGCATGGCGTTTCGCAGCTTCCTGGATGCGGCGATTCCCGCGGCCGCAGGATCGGATTTCAGTCCCGGGCCGTTCGACCCGCGCATGGGAATTCAAGGAATGGTGACGCGTACCGGCTGGAACGGAGAAACGTGGGGAGCCAATCAACGCGTCACTGTCGACGAAGCGCTGCGGATCAACACCATCAACGGCGCTTACAACTCGCATGAAGAAGCGATCAAAGGATCGATCACGCCGGGCAAGCTTGCGGACTTCGTCGTCCTGGCGGAGGATCCTCACACTGTTAATAAAGAAAAGATCAAAGATATCGAAATCGTACGCACGGTGACGGGCGGCACGACTGTCTACCAGGCTTGAGACCGCTCACTTGTGAGTCAGCCGGCCGAGACGATGCGTCGCACGCGCGCACGTTTCTGCTACCGTCTGTATCGTAACGCCGTGAAGCTTCGCGATCTCGCGAAATTTCATCCCTTCGGCGCGCAGGATCAGAAACTGGTGCTGACGCCCCGTCAGGCGGCTGGTGGCTTTCACCAGCGCGGCCAGACGCTCGCGCTCCAGCGATACGGTTTCGGCATCGGGAGCCGTACCCAGGTTCTTTGCGACCTGCATTTCGAGATCCGCTAAAGTGCGTGTCGATAACCTGAGCTCCCGGCGAGTGTCGTCCGTACGAATGTTGTGCAGTACGCGGATCAGCCAGGATTTGGGTTTGTGCACGGTGTGGCCCTGCTCCAGAAAACGGCACAGGCGAAGAAAGCTTTCCTGCAAGTAGTCATCCGCGTCGGCCGGTTGGCATCCGGCCAGCAACAGGTACCGATGGAGACCGGCATAGTGCTGCCCGTACAGGTCCTCGACCAAACGCACCGCCATAGCGCAACGTCCTTTCAGTCTCTGATGCTTGAGACTACTTTAGGATTCCGGCTTTTGCCGAGCCGTAATATACGCTGTTGAACAGGAACTTGAAAGTCCCGTGAGACTGGCCACGGAACGCGACCTCCGGCCCAAGTACGACCACTCTTCCTTCTCCGATCGGCGCCTCGGCGACCGCCGTTGCGCCGTCCAGATATTGCTGACCCCACGCCCAACCGCTATCGAGCACTTTCGGTCCTTCGAACCACGCCACTTTCGCGGCTGTCGAATCCCCAAGCCGGAATGCCGGACTGCTGTCGAAAACGACATCCGCGGTGTCAGGCATCCCATAAGCGAGCGGATTGGTGTTGTCGATCTTCGCGCGAAGCAGGGAGCCGGGAATGTAGAACTTCTCCTGCGGCAGCGGCCGTTCACGGCCATCCGGACCTTTTTCGGTCAAGTAACTCTTGACGTTCATACCCAGCAGCTCCGCCATACTGGTGGACGATCCGATGGTGACGATGGAACCCCCGGATTCTACAAATTTCTTGAGCTGCGGCAGAGTTTTTTCCTGTGTGACTCGCCCCAGCCAGCCGCGATATTCAGCGGGAATCGATTCCGCTTCGGGCTGACGCTCGCCTCCACGCCCGCCGCCGCGGGAGTTGCCGTTGGTGAATCGAACCGCGCCGTCGGTGAATACCAGCACATCGAACTTCGCGTTGAGATTGCCCGCGTCCAGCGTCTGCGGATAAACCACTTCGAATGGAAATTCGAATTGCTCAAACAGCCAGCGCGTCCAGCCGGAGGGCATCAATCCGCCATATTGGTCGAAAAGCCCGATGCGAATCGGCTTCAGCTTCATCCCTTCGCTCGTGGGGGCTTTGGCGACCGCGCTGACCGGAACGCCCAGCTCCCTCGCGCCGCGTTCGAGAACCGCACGCGCGGAAGCAGTTTGAGGAACCCAGATGGTGCCGTCCCCTTTCAGCCAGTAAACCTCCGCGTTGCTCTTCAACAGCCGATTCACCAGCGTGAATGAATTATTGATGCGATGGCTGATCAGGTATCCGGCCGGATTCGATACGCCGCTGATCGCGCCCGGCACGGGCTGCTCAAGTTTAGTGACTTTGGTGAACGGGCCGTCGAAGCCGTCCAGAATCCGATCGAACTGGACGCCCATTTGAAAAGCGACGGTCCAACCCGTGATGTCGTAGGGAGGATTCGGCGGGCCGCCGGGATAGCGAAAATCGTTGGGGTGGTCCTGCGGCTCGAACATGTCCATGACGAACGGGCGCGCCGCCTGCGCGGCTTTGACGATGTAGGAATTGGCGGGATAAGTCTTGCCGTTCACCGGGAATGCGGCGGTCGCTTTCCAGACCGCTACTCCGTTTTTCAGCAGAACATTGATGAACTTTGTTGCGGTGGAGAAATCCGCCTGATCGGATGGGATCACATACGCACGTGCGTCGCGCATCTTCGGATCGTGCAATACCGTTTCGTAAATCGACGACGGCAAGATCGCGCCGCCGCGCCCCCCGCCTTCACCGCGTGGCGGCGCGAGCTTCGCCGCCGCTTCTTGCGCAGCCGTAATGCGCTTGGGCGTGATGGTCCAGTAATCGCGACTGCCGCGATCGATGGCATTCTTGCCCATCTTATAAATGTCGTAAAGAAAAGTCTCGCGATAGCGCGACGCCACGTCGAATACTGCGCGGCTGTACTCCATTTCATAGTCGATCGACCGCCGGTAATGCCATTTCTGCGGCGCGATCGGGAAAGGCTCGTCTCCGTTCGGCAACTGCCGTTCCAGCACCAGCGGAATCTCCATCGGAGTCGGACTGCCGATGATCTCCGTCAGCAGGCCGATCATGTTGTGAAAGTAGCTGATGGTGCGCATTCCGCCGTTCCACCAGGTGGAATAATTCGACGCGCCGCGTTCCGCTGAGCCGGGCATGCCGGCGGCAATCAGACGGCTATGCATCGCCGCGCCCACCAGGTTCACGCCCTCCACCACGAGCGGATCGAAGTTGTAATTGAACGGATCGCGAAACGGCGGCATGAACACGACGGCTCCCGCCGGTCCGGTTTGATGATGCGTGTGCGTAATCTGCGGGGACCATTCGATGAACAGCACGCGGTTGATGTTCTCGGTCTCTGGCATGTTCGACATGAACATATCGCGCGCGTTGTCGTGGCCGATGTATTTCTGCCAGAGCCGCGGCAGGCCGTTCAGCGAGCGCTGCGTTTCGTCCTTTTCCCGCATGTACCAGTTCGCGACCAGTTCCTGGCCGTCGGGATTCGCGAGACACAACAGCATGATGTCGTCATTCAAAAAGCGCATGGTCTCGAGATCGGTACGGCTGACCATTTGATAGACCAGCTCCATCAAAGCCTGCGACCCCACGGTTTCGGTGGCGTGCAGCCCGCCATCCATGAAGATCACCGATTTCCCCTCGCGCGCGAGCGCGTGCGCCTGCTCATCGGTCAGGCCCTCGGCGAGACCCAATCGACGGGAAATGTCTTTATAGTGGTCGAGTTTCTTCTGATTCTCGGCGGAGGTGATGACGGCCATGTACTGATGGCGGCCGTCCGCCGTCAGCCCGATGTCTTCGAGCTTCATCCGGTTGGATTCAGACGCCAGCTTCTTCCAATACTTTTCGAGCTGTGTGTAGTTGGCGACGTGATAGTCGTCGCCGAGGTTGAATCCCAGCTCTTCTTTGGGTGAAGTAATGTGCTGCGCGCTGAGAACGGCCGCGGCCAGCGTGAACAGGAACAGTCGAGCTTTCATGAAAGATCACCGCCACTCGTCGATGACAAACGTAGCGTCGATTATACGTCGAGTGGCGGTGCTTTTGTAAAACGCCTGCCTACCGTCAGAACCGGATTCTTAAGCCGAATTCCATCTGGCGCGCTTGCGTGCCATTCGTGCTGGTGGCCTGATTGGTCACCACACCGAACGTCTGCGGACTATCGATGTTCAGCGTCGGATTGGCCGGCTGGAAATGGTTCAGGATGTTGGTGAACTGGAAGAGCAGAGTCGCGCCGATCTTCTCCGTGGCGCGAATGTCCTTGGAGACAGTCGCGTCCAGGTTCCAGGTCGGAAAGCCGCGAAGCACGCCGGCGCCGCCGTCGGAAGTATCGACTCCGAGAATCGGTCTGCGGAACTCGGCGTACACTGCAACCGGATTCGCGAACATGTTGATCCCCGAACCGCCCTTGGACGCGTCACCGTTGATGCCTGCGCCGCTGGCGACGTTGACGTTGTAGTGGGCCGAATTGCCGCCGTCGAAAGGCGCGATCAGCACGGCATTTTCGTAGGCGCTGTTGTTATTTCCGTAGACTTCGCCGAAGGCCTGTGCGTTGGTATTCGCTCCGGTCCCGACGCTCACCTCCAGCGGCGCGCCGCTCTGAGCTGTGAACAGCGGCGCGATGGTCCATCCTCCCAGCACGTGTCCGACCACGCCCTTCTGCGTTTTATAGAACGGCGACTGATACAGCATGCTCAAGGCATATACGAAGCGGATGTCGAAGGGTTGCGGTCCGTAGGAGTATTGCAGGTTCCACGGATTGATCACCGTCATGGAGCTTCCGCTCTGGTTCACGGTTCCCGTACCCATCGCGCGGCTCCAGGTGAAGTTAGAGCTGGTAGTGACTCCATGCCAGTCCTTGCTGGTGAACTTCACGAACGCTGCATTGTAGTTGCCGTAGCCGTCGCTGGTGGAAAGCTCCAGCTCCGTGATCTGCTGGCCGACATTTCCGCCGGCGAGCGCGGGCGAACTTAGCAGCGTTCGGCCTAACGTCCAGCCCGGGGCCGCATTCAGCGCGCTCCACAGGCTATAGACCTGAGTAGTCTTGATATTGGTCGCCTGGTTCGACGCGACCGCGGCCGTGCAACTGCTGAACTTCGCGCAGTACGCTGAGTTCGCCCCGCCCAGCGCCGCTTCGAAGAATGGCTGGACCGTGACGGTCTGGTTGTTGGCCAGCTCCTGGTACACGTTCGCGTACGCGTTCGCGAAACTCTGGCCGTTGAGCGTGGTCATCCACGGCACTGCGTCGACGTTGATCAATTCGTACTCATGCTTGATAATTCGTCCGATGTATCCGACCTCCACTACCATCTTTTGCGAGATCGCCCGCTGGATGGTCAGGTTGAACTCATCGGACCGGTCTTGCTGAAAATTGGGATCGAGCAGAGCGCCGTCGCCGGCCCCCGCGCTGCCGTTCACGCCCGGGAAGTAGGGCTGAGGAAGCGTCTGCGAGACCGCCTGTAATGGAGCCGTCAGGCCATCGGCGCCGATGCGGAAAGCCGTGGTCGGCGTGACACCGCCGGTGCCCAGGCACTGGCCCGTAATGCTGGCGCCGATGCACTGGTCCACCTGACCGATTCCCACGCCGTTCGCGGGAACACCGGCCATTCTGATCCCCTGCGTCCGGCCGAAGATGCGCGTGTATCCACCGCGGACCACCGTCTTACCGTGGCCGAGCACGTGCCCCAGAAGCCCCGCGTCGAAGTTTGGATTCCACGCCAGCGCGATGCGCGGGCTGAAGCCGCCGTAGAAAACGTTCATGGGGTACTTCGGATGTCCCGCGACATTCTGGATAGTCGCGAACGCGATGGTAGGATCGTATACCTGCCCCTGTAGCGCCGCGGTTTGCTTTGCTCCCATGTATGCGTCGAAGTTGATCGGCGTGCCGGCGTCGTTGAGGAACATCACCTGTTTCCCGTCGGGCGAATACGGCGGCAGATCCAGCACGTAAGCCAACCCATAGGTCAGCGTGAAAGTCGGCTTCATGTGCCAACTGTCAGTGAAGTAGAAATCGTATTTGGGAAGGATGTCGTGAATCAGGATCGGCTGCCCGATGGGATTTAGCGTCAGGTTCTGGCCGCTACGCGTGTACAACACCTGCGATTGGGAAACCATCCCCAGCACCTCGGCATAGTAGTTATTCCAATTTGAGACTTGGCTGGAGGGTAATCCAGCGGGCTGGGCCGACGCCGGGAAACTGATTCCGGTCCCGTTGGTGATCTGATAAACCAGTTGCGCGTCGATTCCGATTCCGTTGTCGTTCCGGGTGAAAAAGTCATAGTTGCGCTGATACGATGCGCCATACTGAAACAGGTGATTCCCGTGGAGCATGCTCAAGTCGTCGCGGAACATCGCGTCGTGGCCGTCCCACTGGCGCTGGCGCGTGTCCTGAGAATCCACGTTGTAGGGAATCAGCGCATTCGCCGACTCGCCGCCCATTTCCACCGCACCGGCTAATCCGGGTAGCTGCGGAGGAGCGCCACTGGTGGACCACTGCCACTGATTCCGCAGGTAACTGAAGTGAAAATCGTTGGTCAGATTGGCTGAAATTGTCGTGGTCAGCGCGCCGACCAGATAAGACGGTTTCTGGGGCCGGGGAGCGCTCGCCGCGGCCTGTCCCAGCGAATCTCCGGGCAGCAGGCCGCCAATATCCACCTGCGAAGAAGTGTTCTGGATGTAACGGTAATACCGATAGCTGGCTGTGAAATGCCATTTTTCGCTGAAGTCATGATCCAGCCGGATGACTCCGAAATCCGAGCTTTGTGGCAGCGCCAGGCTGGTCAGATAGCCTTGGGTATTGTACAGGTCGCCTGCCGTGGGATCGTTGGGAAGCGGCATGTACTTGTTCCAGATTTGCGAAACGATCGGATTCAGACCAATCCCGCGCGGATCGCATGCTCTCGCCGCCGCATTGCGTGGGCGCATAAGTCGATGCCATTGTAGCTCACCGGGAACGGATTCAGATTGTTAAGGCCTGAGTAGACGCCCGCTGCGTTTGGATCTGGATCACTCCCAGCTTGAGCAGGGGCGTAGGAACCGTTCGCTCGAAAGTAGTCGCGTTCGGGAAACGATAGCCTTCGTAGTTGATGAAGAAATACGTCTTGCCGCCCAGGAACTTGGGCGTCATTGGGCCGCCCAACGCGCCGCCGAAGCGGTTGCGATGAGACGCCGGGAGCGGCGTATACGCCAAGCCGGCCGCTGTATCGGGCGTGTGATTGTTTCTCCACAGATTGGCCGCACCAACGTCTGACCCGAAGTAATATTCGTAGGCCGCGCCGTGGAAATCGTTTGTCCGCGCTTCGTCACCATCTGCACTTGGCTGCCGCTGGCACCGTTGAAATCGGCGGTCTGGTTACTGGTTCCGACTTTGAATTCCTCGATGCGTTCGACAGGCGTCGGAATCACGCCCTACGGACGCCTCCCGACGATGCCGTTCCCGCGTAGCGTGCTGCCCGGTGTAAGTCCCTCTGGTTCCCTGACATATCGTCGCTATTGTTGCCGCCGTCGAGTTGAAACACGTTCTGATCCGACGCCGCTCCCGCTACATTACCGGCCGGTGCCACGCCAACTTGCAATACCGAAAGCGAAGAAGCGTCGCGGCCCAGATTTGGCAGCATCAACATGGACGCGCCAGAGATGGTCGACCCAACGGTCGAATTCAACACCTGCAATTCAGCGCCTGCCGAGGCTTGCACTTCCACGGTAGTGCTGGTCGCACCGATCTGGAGCGCCACATTGACGGTCAGCGCCAGACCGACCTCAACCGTTTGAGCGGCGACCCTCGCCTGGGAAAAACCCTGCTTGCTCGCCACGATATCGTATACTCCCGGCGCGACGTTCGCGAAACTATACCGGCCTTGGTCATTGGTCGCGGTGGTATGCGCGGTGCTGGTCTGATTGTCGATCAGCTTAACTTCAGCGCCCCCCACTACAGCGTTTTGCTGGTCCGTGACAATTCCGGATACACTTCCCGACGAAGCCGACTGGGCGTGAACATGAATCGCACCAAATGCGAGCAACGCGCCGAGCGCGAATAGAGTTCTAAGCCGACCACTCAGTGTCATACCCCTTATATCTCCCTTAAAATCAAAATGTTACGATCCGGCACCGGCTCACAACCACGGCGAACCGCATTTCCTGGGTCTATTTAGATAAAGGACGGAGTTGCCGCCTGTTTTTCAGGGGCAGAAAATAGATCTGGCGTTAACGACTCGCCGGCTTGTATCGACGAACAGTTCCGGAAACTGCTGCTTCAGCGCCTCGATCTTCGGACGATCGCAGACTTGAATGTAAGGATTGTTGGGATTGTAGTACGCATAATCCTGATGATAATCCTCGGCACGATAGAACGCTTTGAGCGGCGTGACTTCGGTGACGATGGGCTTGGGGAAAACCTTCTGCTGATCGAGTTGCGCGATATACGCCTGCGCCAGGCGCTTCTGCTCTTCGTTGGCATAGAAAATCGCCGACCGGTAAGACGTTCCGACATCGGGACCTTGCCGGTTCAACTGTGTCGGATCGTGCGCCACCGAGAAATAAATCCGCAGCAACTGGCCATAGGTGATCTTTGACGGATCGTAGACCACTTCGACCGATTCCGCGTGCCCGGTGGTCTCGGTGATCACCTGCTGATAAGTGGCGGTTTTCGCGGATCCGCCTGCGTATCCGGCGGTCGTGGCGATCACGCCTTTGACGCGCTGAAACACCGACTGCACGCCCCAAAAACAACCTCCCGCGAAGACGGCGGTTTCCTTTCCAGGCTGGTGCGGCAAGAGGAGCATCGGTGGATGGCGGCGGAATCGGTGGATTCGGAGCACCGCAAGCGGTGACCAGTGCGAGCACTAATCCGGCAGGAGCAACACGAGAAATCATGGGATCTTCCTTACTTCTACAATACGCCTGAAAAAATTCCGGTGTGAACCTCACTTCGAAACAAATACAGAGAGCGGCACGGCGCCGGCCATCGCCGCGTATCCGGCGGGCGAAGGATGAAAGATGATCGCCCGAGTCGAACGACGGCAGAAGGCGCTCAGGATGCTTGCGGGTCCCGGACTATCTGGTCGAAGTCGATCACCGAGTCGAAATGTCCGGGAGCGCGAATCCACTGATTGACGGCTTGCCGATCCGCTTCCGCATCCTTTCCCGGATGGTAATACTGCGAACCGGCAAAAGGCAGCATCGTCGCGCCGATGACCTGAATGCCGTGGGTATGGGCACGCGCGACGATCTGTTCGTACGCGGCGAGGATGCCACGCACTAACGCCTCGTGGGCGGCGCGCGCGACATCGCCGTCGCGCGTCAACATGCCGATGTCGTTAATCCCCTCCAGGACAATCAGATAGCGCACGCCGGCCGGCGCGAGCACGTCGGGATCGAAACGCGCCAGTGCGTTCGGCCCCAAGCCGTCGAGCAAGAGCCGATTTCCGCCGATGCCTTGATTGAGAACGCTAACCCGATTCGTTGCCGGATATTCCTCGAGACGCTTGGCAAGGACATCCGGCCAACGATTGTTTGCATCGGTAGTTGCGCCGTGGCCGTCGGTAACGGAGTCCCCCAGCGTGACGATCGCCGCCGCCTGACCGGGTCCGGAAACATCCACGCCGGCGATGAAATACCAGTGCTCCATTCGCTTTGCAGATGGGATTTCCGCCGCCGTTACAAAATCGCCGTGAGCTAGAAATGACGTGGCGCGTGAGCCTGGATGCCCGGTTTGTTCGGTGCTCAGCCGGTCAATGTGGAGCGTGATTACCAAATCGGACAGCGGTGCCACACGGAACGCGATCGGATCGGAAATATAGTCCGCGCCGGAAGGAATGACCACGTCCGGACGGCCCGAGAAAGTAAGTGATTTGTCGGTCGCGACGTTAATCCGTCCGGGACTGGAAGCGGCGGGCCTGGCGATGTGCACGGACGTGAGATGCAGCGGCCCCGTGCCGAAGCGGTTTGAAAGACGCACGCGCAATTCTTCTCCGCCGATGGAAAGATGCACGGCCTGGCGCAGCGTCATGTCCACAAGGTCGTCGGCGGAAAGGGAATTGTTAGGCTCAGGTAGCCGTTGTGACGCCGCCCAGGACCCAACCCATGATCCAACCCATGACCCAACCCAATGGGACTGAGCCTGAGCGGCGCACAGCGTAGCGGAGAGGAGCAACAGGCCCGCCGTCGCGTTTATCCGTACGATCAGGTTCCTGAGCGCGGGCATCGGCGATATTCGAGTTCCCAGGTTAAACGGAAGCGGCCTTCCCGTGTTGTTTTACCGCTTTCTCAATGCCGGGAAGTGCGTTCGCCAGGTCCTGTGCGTTCATGACCGGAAAGAACGTGACTTTGGCGTTGTAAGCCAAAAAGAACGGCTCCGCCACGGCTGGGATCTGCGACGTGTCTTTCATGTCGAAAACGATGAATCCACCGCGTTCGCCGCTGGCTCCAGCCCCGAAATACGCAGCCTCCGGCTTCAATTCGTCCAGGATGCCCTTAAGAACTGTTCCGAACGATCCGGTGCGTGCCGCCTCATTTCCGGCTTCGACGGGAATCGTCATTTGCATCATCATCCGCATGGCTGTCGCCCTCCCAGGCGCAACGGAGATGCTATCAAACGGGCAGGAGTAACGCCACTATAATCAGACATGCACCGAGGCATCGTTTTTCTTCTTGCTTTTACTGCTCTTGCGCAAGACATCCCGCAATCGGCTTACCAGGGAATGCAGTGGCGGAATATCGGACCATTTCGAGGAGGCCGTTCCGACGCGGTCGCCGGAGTCCCGCAAAACCCGCAGCTCTACTATTTTGGAGGCGTCGGCGGCGGACTCTGGAAAACCGAGAATGCCGGCATCACCTGGACGAACATCACCGACGGCCAACTCAAGACATCGTCCGTAGGCGCGATCGCCGTGGCTCCCGTCCGATCCCAATGTGCTGTACCTCGGCATGGGCGAAAACGATGCGCGCGGGGTCGCGATCTCGCACGGCGATGGTGTTTACAAATCCACCGACGCGGGCCGGACGTGGAAACACATCGGACTCGACGCGACTCGTGCCATCTCACGCATTAAGTATCAGCCCCGCGAATCCGGACCTGGTTTATGTCGCGGCGCAAGGCGCCACTTTCGGCGCGACCAAAGATCGCGGAGTCTACCGGTCGAAAGACGGCGGGGCGACATGGCAGAACGTCCTGTTCGTAAACGAAACCACGGGTCCGTGCGAGCTGGCCATGGATCCTACGAATCCGCGCATCCTCTATGCCGCGTTTTGGGACCACCTGAGGAAGCCGTGGGAGATTCGCAGCGGCGGGCCCGGCTCTGGAATTTATAAGTCGATCGACGGCGGCGATACGTGGCAGAAAATCAACGAAGGTCTTGCCGAAGCTGATAGGCAAAATCGGGATCTCAGTTTCGGCGAATCCCGAGCGGCTATACGCGATCGTCGAGGCCGATCCCGACGGCGGCGTCTATCGCTCCGACAACGCGAGGCCGACCTGGACGCTGATGAACTCTACGAACTGGGCGCTGAAAGCGCGGTCCTGGTATTACATGAAGATTTTCGCCGATACGAAAAACCCCGATGTCGTGTGGGTGCTGAACGCGAACGTCTTGCGCTCGATCGACGGCGGACGCAACTGGACCACGGTTCCCACGCCGCACGGCGACAATCACGACCTGTGGATCAATCCGTCGGATCCGAACAACCTGGTCGAAGCCAACGACGGCGGCGCGAACGTATCCGTTCGACAGCGGACATTCCTGGTCGACGCAGGAGAATCAGCCCACCGCCCAGTTTTATCGCGTCAACATCGATGATCGGTATCCTTACTGGGTCTACGCCGGCCAGCAGGACAATACCACCGTCGCCACCAAGAGCGCGGTGAACGGCCCCGGGATCGGATGGAAGGACTGGCATCCGGTGGGCGGCTGCGAAAGTGCGTGGGTCGATTTCGACCCCAAGAAACCCGATCAGATTTACGCGACCTGCTATCAGGGGCAGATCACCGAGTACGACGAAGACACCATGGAAGCGCGCGACGTGCAGGAGTATCCGGCGCTGCCGATCGCCTTGCCGTCGCGCGAGATGAAGTATCGCTACAACTGGAACGGTCCGGTTCTGGTTTCGAAGCTCGATCCGCGCGTGATCTATCACGCGTCGCAGGTGTTGATGCGCAGCGAGAATCGGGGACGGACGTGGACGCCAATCAGTCCGGATCTGACGCATCCCGATGACCGGACGCAAGGGTTCGGAGGCGGTCCGATCACGAATGAAGGCGCCGGCGGCGAGGTTTACGACACGATTTTCTACGTCGCCGAGTCGCCGAAAGACAAGAACACGCTATGGACAGGCAGCGACGACGGCGTGGTGCAGATGACTCGCGACGGGGGGAAGACTTGGAAACAGATTGCGCTGCCCAGCGGCATGGCGGATGCGCAGATCAATGCCATGGAACTGTCGCCGCACGATCCCGGGACGATCTATATCGCGGCTACGCGATACAAGTGGAACGATATGGCGCCGTACATTTTCAAGACCACCGATTTCGGCCGAACGTGGACGAAACTGGTCGACGGCATCCCGGCTGAGAGTTGGGCGCACGTGGTTCGCGAAGATCCGGTGCGGAGGAATCTGCTGTACGCAGGAACGGAAACGGGCGCTTTTGTTTCGTTCGACGGAGGCGCGAAATGGCAGCCTCTGCAACTCAATCTGCCAGTCACGCCGGTGAACGACTTGAAAGTCCATAGCGACGATCTGGTGGCCGCGACCTCGGGCCGCGCTTTCTGGATCCTGGACGACCTGGCTCCGTTGCGTGAGGTGAATGCCTCGGTCGCGAATGAGCCGCTGCATTTGTTTCAGCCTCGACCTGCGATTCGAGCGAATCTGGCTGCGGGACCAGGCGGAGGTCCCCGGGATGCGGCTCTCGGAAAGAATCCGCCAGGCCGGGGCGATTCTCGATTTCTTGGTGGCCAAAGCCGGCTCAGTCGCAGTCGAGATTCACGATTCCGCCGGGAATCTGGTGAGGAAATTGCCGAACGTCACCGCGAAGGCAGGAATGAACCGGACCACGTGGGACCTGCGTTATGACGCGCCCACGCAAGTTCCCGGAATCCTGCTTTTCGGCAGCCTGAGCGGCCGCAAAGTGGTTCCGGCAACTTACGAAGTCCGCCTCACTGCCGACGGGCAAACCCGCGCGGCAAAGCTGGAAGTAAAAAAAGACCCGCGTGTCAACGCGACTCCCCAGCAATTCGCCGAGCAGAGTAAGCTGCTGGCCGAGATCGACGGCGAGCTCGACGATCTGCACAAGAGCGTGAACCGCATGCGCGCGGTTCACGGGCAGATCGACGATATTTTGAAGCGCGCTAAAGACAGCGGTCTCGATTCGGCCGCTTTGCAATCGTCGGGCAAGGCGCTGGCCGATAAGCTGGATGCTGAAGAAGAAATGCTGGTCCAGAAGCGGACGGTCGACGGGCAGACCGTGATCAATTTCCCGACCAAGCTCGCGCATCACCTGACGGTTCTGCACAATTTCGTTGACGAGGCGGAGGCGGAGGTGACCGATGGCGCGCGTGCCCGAGCCGCGGACCTGGCGAAAATATGGAAAGAGAAAAAGGTTGAGGTGGAAAATCTACTGGGCCCCCAACTCGAGTCGTTCAACAAGCAGGTGGCCGCGGCGAAGATGAATTATGTGACGATCCCGAAATAGTTCGGGTAAAATCACTTCAAATGAAAATCCGATGGCTGTTGGTAACGTCCCCGCTGACTCTGCTTTCCCTTTGCGGGCAAGATGGCGCGACCCGGGCCGACTGGCCCTCCTATGGCGGCACACATCTCGCCTGGCGATACAGCGCCCTCGATCAGATCAACACAGCGAATGTCAAGAAGCTCGCGCCCGCGTGGGCTTTCCAGACCGGAGATTTCGATCAGGGATTGCAATCGACGCCGATCGTGATCGACGGCATCCTGTATCTTTCCACCACGCACAGCCAGGTTTTCGCCCTTGACGCAGCCACGGGGAAGATGATCTGGCAATACAAATATCCGATGCCGCGCGCCGGAGGAAACATTCAGAACCGCGGGCTCGCCGTCGGCGCGGGCAGAGTATACGTCGGCACTTACGACGATTACGTGGTCGCCATCGATCAGAAGACTGGTGTCGAGTCCTGGAAAGTCGCAATGAACGATTCGCGGCAGTGCGGATGCAGCATCACCGCGGCGCCGCTTTTCGTGAAGGACAAAGTGATCGTCGGAGTGGCTGGAGGCGGCGCGTTTCGCGGTTACCTGACTGCTTTGGACGCGAAGACCGGCCGTGTCGCGTGGCGATTTTATACCATCCCCGGTCCGGGAGAGAAGGGGAATGAGACCTGGAAGGGCGATAGCTGGAAATACGGCGGCGGGGCAACTTGGATGACCGGTTCGTTCGACGCTGCGTTGAACCTTGTCTATTGGGGAGTGGGTAACGCGGCCTCCGACATGTATTCGGCGAATCGCTACTCGGGTCAAGGCGAAGGATCAAATTTATATACAGCGAGCGTGATCGCGCTGGATGCCGATACCGGGAAATTGAAATGGTATTACCAGGAGATCCCCAAAGACGTTTGGGATTACGATTCCGCTTACGAATGCCTGCTGATCGACCGTGAAGTGCGCGGCGTGATGCGCAAGCTGCTGGTGCACATCAACAAGAGCGGATACTCATGGGTGCTCGACCGGACCAACGGAAAATTTCTGGGCGCGTATCCGATCGTGGATTATCACAACTGGCTGACTGGGATCACCGAAGACGGTAAGATTCTGGGGCGCGTCGAGCCGGTGGAAAATAAGACCACGTTGATCTGTCCCGGTCCGGATGGCGGAAAAAGCTGGAATCAAGTCGCGTATTCGCCGCGCACCGGTTTCATGTACACGCCGACGTTGGAGATTTGCAGCGATTTGATGGCGCGGGAGCAGGAACCCGTGGAGGGTCGCGGATTTATCGGCGGCACCTGGAACCATCGCTCGCCCGCGGATCAACCTGCATATAGCCATATCGACGCGTACGATCCGGTGACGGGAAAGCGGATGTGGTCGATGCGCTACAAATACTCGTTGCTGGCGTCCATGCTGGCAACCGCCGGAGACTTGGTTTTCACGGGCGACCCGGAAGGAAATTTCTTCGCTCTCGACGCACGCACGGGCAACAAGCTGTGGAGTTTTCAAACCGGCGGCGGCCATCGCGGCTCGGCGGTCTCTTATAGCGTCAAGGGACGCCAATACATCGCGACGCCGACCGGTTGGGGATCCATCGCCGGCCGAGCCATGGTTGCGCTTTGGCCGGAGGCGGAAACGTTTCGTCCCGGATCGACACTGATGGTGTTCGCACTGCCGGAAGGTGCGCAGTGAAACTGGCTTTGTTGTTTGCTCCGATGCTGGCGTTTGCGCAAAGTGAGCCGCGCGGGCTCGACGTGTTCAATAAGAGTTGCGCCACCGGCTATTGCCATGGAGAGAAAGGAATGCCCGGTGGAGCACCACGGCTTGCCGCGCGTGGATTCGACGATGCCTACGTTTCGCAAACGGTGCGCGTCGGAATTCCTGGTACCGGGATGCCGGCGTTCGGAACGACGCTCGACCGGGCCGATCTACTCGCCGTCGTCGCTTATGTGGATAGACTAAACGGCGTTACGCCGCCTCCCAATCCCTTTGCGGCGGGACCGGAACGGCGTCGGCTCGCGCCGGATGCGCAGCGCGGGCGGCAGTTGTTTGCCGATCAAGTGCGCGCGTTCGCGCGCTGCTCCTCGTGTCACCAGGCAGATGGGATCGGAATCGCCGTGGCCGTGCCGTTTTCTTTGGTTCCGGAAAATGTAGCGGCTTTGCGTCGGATCGCCACGCCGGAGATCGAAACGGCAACGTTCGAAGGCGATTCTTTTCCGGCGCTGGTGTTGAACAAGAGTGGCGCGCAAACCAAACTGTACGATCTAAAAACGCTGCCGCCCGTGTTGCGGACGGTTCCGAAGAACAGCGTGACGTTTCAGAGCGGCAGCACCTGGCGGCATGAAGCGATGTTCGCTTCGTATAACGATCAGGAACTGGAAGCCATCCTGGTGTTTTTGCGAGCCGTTGTTTCGCAGCGATGATCGCACCCGGTTAACGAACCGTTGCCTCGACCACGCCAAGGGTGTCGAAGTTTTTTTGGTATACGTTGCCTTCGCTTTTCAAAGTGCTGAAATATACCTGGAGAATCGCGCCCTGACCGCTGCCCCATTGGCCGCGCTGGGTGAGGAACAATACCAGACCCCGCTCCACGTCTTTGTTGTAGGACTTATGCACGTCGTCGGAAATAAAGTGAACCGGGCCCCGTCCACAGGCCGCGTAGGGAGCCGGTAGTTTTCTAAAATCAGGCGGTCCATACGATCCATTGGGCATCTGCCGCTCTGTATCGCGGAGCATTTGCGGCGTAATGGCCAGGCAGTCATGGACCATCGCGCCGATTTTGGCGGTTTCCGCCTCGTAGTTCTTCGGATCGAGAGAAAGTGCCGTGGCCGCCTTCTCAACCAAGCCGGGGAGCGCTCTTGCGAACTGGTCCGCGGTTCCGTCGAACTTGCGATTGATGTTTTGAAGAGCCGTCGAAGTCGGCGGATGCTTCACGGCCGCCTCCGAGGGATAAATCATCGCCACAACAATTCCATAGTTGTCGAAAGCCAGATTCGGAAACGAATCGCCCTTCACGCGGCTGAACGATACGATCGCGCCAAATCCCCGGTCGGCGCCGCTGCTTCCGTAGTCTTCGATGAAATTCAACTCGATTCCGCGATCGGCCCTGCGGACGATTCAACCGCTGCGAGACCGGGTGGTGCCGGCGTTGCAAATCCGGTATTGATCCCCGAGTTGGCTGAAATCCGGGCGGCCGCGCCGAACTGCTGCGGCGCGAGAGTACATTTCCGGCGTGATCTGGGAGCACATCCGCACAGCTCCGAGAATGAAGTCGGTTTCACGCTGATAGTTCTTCGCGTCCAGCCCCATCGCGCCGGCGGCTCGCTCGAGATAACCCGGAAAGGCCGACGTGAAGCCATCCACCGTTCCGTTAAATTGCCGGTTCGTGAGCGTCTTCAGAGGCGAGGGACGGACGACTGGTCCCGTTGGTGTAGGGGGCGGAGCCTCGGCTTCGAAGCGGGCGGAACATCGATCAACGAATTTCCGGAACGTTGGATGTGCGATTCTCAAATCCATGGGCAACATGGTGCCGTCCGTCATCGGCACTTCGAGCACCAGCGCGCGCGCCTTGAGCAGGTCGTCGACGGTTACGGAAGATTCGAACGCACCGGCGCCTGCAATCATCGAAGCAATTAAAGGGGCAAAGGGATTATCCTTGGCCGCCTTCGTCATCATGCCCGCCATCTGATTGGCTAACTTCACGTTATAGAAGGACATCGTAACCTTGTTCGAATCGCCCATCAGCTGATCCCGATAAAGATGGCTGTCGAGCTTAACGGTCGCCAGAGCATAGGCAATGTTCACGGGGCCATTGACTTCGTAACTGCTAATTCCCGGCGTCACCGTGGTCGGGCTCAACTGCTGCACGGTGATCTTCATCCCTTTGCCCGCGATTGCGGATTGGTACGTAAAGCGGAAGTCGATTTCCTGCCGGCCTTGCAGCTCCTGGCCGAGCATCCGCATCACTCCACTGACATTCTGTTCCAATCCGCACCAGGCGCTGATATCCATGCTTTGGCTGCCGTCATACTTGGCCACCAGATGCGCGTCAAAATCCTCTTCCCCGGTGATGGCGTCCTTGATGGGGCGGATTTCCCAGGTTCCCTCCGGTTCTCTTGAAGAAATCGGGTTCGGTCTTGCGGGGTCAGGTCGCGACGGACCCGCGTGAGGCTCCGTCGTTGCAGGCGGGGAACTCTTTGCGATCATCGCCAGCAGGACTTTTTCCGTGACGCCTTGTTGTTTCAGCTCGCTGAGGCTATCCGGCGTTACCGAGTATTTGCCCGGGCGCGTCCGCACCATCTCCAAGATCACAGTTTCGGAGAGGCCGGCCTTCACCATCTTCACGACGGAATCATTGGTTAAGATCTCTTGGGCCGGGATGGTAAGAGACATTGCGACTAAAAGCGTCACAATGCTCCATGAAATCGGCTGGCGCCAGATAGCGCGCAAAGAGCGAAGCGAGCCTTTCAGGCATGGCACGAACATCTGTCTCCGATACCTCCTTCTCGCGAGCGAGTGAGTATCGAGCATTTTATCAAGATGCACATCCCGGAAGCTGCGCCGTCACGCCCGGTTGTTTACCAAACCCAACAGATTATCCAAACGATGCCAGCGTTCAGTGACCGGTACCGTTTCGCGGGACACCATTATGCGCCGGCGCGCCACCCGGCAACTCGCGCTTGCTGATCACGCGATCGACAATTCCGTACTCGACGGCCTGCTGCGAGTCCATGATATAGTCGCGATCGACGTCCCGCTCGATTTTCTCCAGCGGCTGGCCGGTGGCGTTCGCGAGGATGTTGTTGAGAATCCCCCGCGTCCGGAGGATGTCGCGCGCGAGGATATCGATATCGGCAGCTTGTCCGCCCAAGCCCGAAGCGTGCGGTTGATGAATCAGGATTCTCGAATATGGCAGCGTGTAGCGCTTCCCCTTCGTTCCCGCCGCGAGCAGAACCGCTGCCATCGATGCCGCTTGACCAACGCAATAGGTGACTACGTCCGGCTCAATGAGGTTGATGGTGTCCAGAATTGCGAGTCCCGAAGTGGTCGCCCCGCCGGGGGAGTTGATATACAGCGAAATGTCCTTTTCCGGATCCTCCGCGGCCAGAAACAGCATCTGCGCGATTACCAGATTGGCGACGTTATCGTCGATGGCGGTGCCGAGAAAGACAATGTTCTCTTTTAAAAGTCGCGAATAGATGTCGAAGGAGCGTTCTCCTCGGGAAGTTTGCTCCACCACCATTGGCACAAGAGTCATGTTTAGATCTCCTCAGGCATTTACCAGCATTTGCTCAGAGACGAATCGAGCGAAACATAGGGCTGTCTGTGAACGGGCCACTCCAGCCTGCTGCCAGCCCCTGTGCGTAAGTGTCACCCGCGTTCCATCGGCTTCGACCATGAACGCGACGTCCACGGTTTGCTCCTGGTCATACCGGGAATCAGGGTGCCACGTGAATGTGACGCCGTGGGGAGGATTCCATCGAATCACGGTTCCCCATTCGCGCTCCTCGCCGGACCGGGTACGCTCGTAGACTCGCCCACCGACCCATGGTTCCATGGCGCAGGTATCGGCGTCCTCGCCACAAATCGAATGGGATGCGAGCGGCCACCACTCGGCGAGCCGTCCCGTGAAAAGCGCAAAGGTTTCGTCAATCGGGCAATCGACGACGACGCTTTGCCGGATGGGCGCGGTTTCGTTTTCTCGTTCTGGCATGTTTGGCAGTCTCCTGTTTCGCGAAATCAGAAAAGGCGGTGAGCGCGTCGCGCCACATCGAATCGATGTGGGTGCGCAACTCGGCCAGGCTCTCCGGATTGAGCCGGAAATAATGACGAGTGCCTCGTCGTTCCTCATGTACCAGACCCGCGGATTTCAGCACCTGAAGATGTTGGGATACGGCCGGGCGGCTGACGGGCAACCGGTCCGCCAGTTCGCCGACGGTGGAAGGCCGCTGTCTGAGCAGATTGAGCACAGCCTGCCGGGTGGGATCCGAGAAAGCTCCCAGCAGCTCCTGTGCGTTAGTCATATCTTACGGTAAGTCTATACTTACCGAATGTCAAGGCGGACGTTCTGCGGTTTACTCCATCGCGTGGGAGAACTAGTATGGACTGTATGTTGGGCACTCGTCGACAATTACTGCGAACGCTGGGAATCGCTGCTGCTGGCGCGCCATTTGCCGCATCGGCATTCGGACAGGGCCGGTGCCGGGACGGCTATGGAACTCCCTCGTGCCCACTGGCCGAAGATGCCGCGACGGCGCCGATTAAGAGCGTGTTCGAGCCCACGGGCTGGAAGACCGTCGCGCTGGATCACATCACCTACCAGATGCCCGACTATCAAAAAGAAGCGGCGTTCTATAACGCCCTCTTGGGCTGGACGATCCGCAGCGAGGACGGCAAGCAAGCCGTGCTGGACATCGGCGACTGGAGCTCCGCCGTTTTTCAGCAGGTATCCGACCAGCCGCCGGGCAGAGTGGTCAGTTTTTGCTTCGTGATCGAGCCTTGGAACGCAGCGAAGGTCCAGGCGGAACTTCGCAAGCGCGGGTTGACGCCGGTAGCCGAGAACGATGGCAAAGGATTCGAGAGCTTCCATGTGAAGGATCCGAATGGGTGGGATCTTCAGATTGCCAACGGCAATGGCCTTGCGAAGGCTCGCAAGACCGCCGCGACCGGCAAGCTGACCGCCGCGCCGCCCTTCCAACCGACCGGATGGAAAACGGTTTGGCTGGACCACTTCTCGTACAACGCGGCCAACTACAAGGAAAGCGCCTCATTCTACGAAAACCTGTTGGGCTGGAAAGAGACCTACGACGAGGGAAGCCAGCACGAACTGATGATCGGAGAAGTCGGAGACATTATCGTTCGCGGAGGGAATCCGAACGACCCGAATTTCGGGAAAGCCGCGCCGAGGAACCGGCCGCGAATCGACCATATTTCGTTTGGGATCACCCCCTGGGATACCGACGGCGTGAAGGCGGAGCTTGAGAAACGCGGCTTGCGGGCACGCGTCGATACTTCAACCAAGGACGACATCCACGTCGCCGCTTTCAAGAGTTATCATACGACCACGCCTAACGGTCTCGATCTCCAGATCAGCTTTGTCACGCATGAGAATCGTCTGGCGCTGGCGAACGCGGTGAAACCGAAGCATCTCTGATGGCGGCTATGGAACATTTTGACGTCCTGATCATGGGGGCGGGCCTCTCCGGGATTGACGCCGCCCATCACCTGCGAAAGTTCTGTCGGAACAAGAGTTACATCATTCTCGATCAGCGCGAGCGTATCGGCGGAACCTGGGACCTGTTCCGCTATCCGGGCATCCGCTCAGACTCCGACATGCTGACCATGGGCTATTCGTTTCGCCCCTGGACCAATCCAACCTCGATTTCTCCGGGCCAGGACATCCGTGAATATATCGCGGCTACCGCGCGTGAGGACGACGTTGACAGCCATATTCGCTTCCGGCATCGGGTGAAGCGCGCTTCGTGGTCGTCCGAACAGGCGTCCTGGACTGTGGACGCCGTTTTCCAATCAGCCGAAGGGCGCGAAGAGCAGGTGACTTTTGCATGCAACTTCCTGCTTTCCTGTGCCGGATACTATCGCTATTCCGCCGGCTACACGCCTGAATTTCCCAACTCCGGGCTTTTCCAGGGCCGCATTATCCATCCGCAAGCTTGGCCCGAGGATCTGGACTATGCCGGGAAACGCGTGCTGATCATCGGCAGCGGCGCGACTGCGGTTACTCTGGTGCCGGCGATGGCCAAGACCGCTGCCCACGTGACCATGCTGCAACGCTCGCCGACGTACATCATTTCGTTTCCCGCGCAGGACGCCATCGCTAACGGGTTGCGCCGTTTCCTGCCGGCGATGTGGGCTTATCGGCTCAGCCGCTGGAAGAACATCGGATTCATGATTTTCTTCTACCAATTAGCGCAGCGGTTCCCGAACTTCGTGAAGAACGGCCTCATTAAGAAGGTGCGCGAAGCGGTGGGTCCCGAATGCGACGTTGAGACTCACTTCACTCCGCAGTATAAGCCATGGGAACAGCGTTTATGCCTGGTTCCCGACGCGGACATGTTTCAGGCGATCAAAGCCGGCAAGGCTAGCGTGGTCACCGATCAAATTGAAACGTTCACCGAAAAGGGCATCCGGCTGAAGTCGGGCCAGGAACTGGAAGCGGACATTATCATCACCGCGACCGGGCTGGTGATGCAGGCGATCGGCGGAATCGAGTTGTCGGTCGACGGCCGCAGCGTCGATCCCGGCCGTACGCTCGCCTACAAAGGTGTGATGATTTCGGGCGTGCCCAATTTCGCCTCCGTGTTCGGCTACATCAACGCGTCCTGGACGCTCAAGGCCGATTTGATCTGCAACTACGTATGCCGCTTGTTGAACGTCATGGACCGCAAGGGCGTCCGCCAGGTTACACCAAATCCGCGCGACGAAACCGCGATTGCACCTTTCGTGGAGCGCTTCACGTCGGGCTACATGCAACGAGCCTTGGCGAGCTGGCCGAAACAGGGTTCGAAATCGCCCTGGCGCGTGTATCAGAACTACATCCGCGACGTGATCGGCCTCAAGTGGACTCCGGTGGACGACGGCGTGCTGGACTTTTCGAATCCTCCGAAGGTTTCCGCCAACGTCGCACCCGAGCAACTCGCCGAAGCACGCTCCTAGACAACTAGCTTCCAGGGCGCCCGGTACTCCCGCGAGACGTATTTCTTAGCGTCTGGCTGCGTGACGGTCCAACGTTCGGTGTCGAAGTCCACGCGCTGGCGGGTGCGAAGCGCGATGTTCCCGAGCAGGCACGTCGTAGTCGAGCGTTGACACTTTTCGATATCGCTCGCCGGACGCGCACGCGAGCGGATGCACTCCAGAAAATTGGACCAGTGCTCGAAGTTGCCGCTGCTGCTGGACGGCATCCTCCAACTGGTCAGTGTCGAATCTTTTTCCGGAATCACGCGGCATTCCCGGCGATCGACGAACATGGTGGCCCGCTCGCCGTGAAACAAAATACCGTAATCGCATTCGAACATCGATTGCGCGTTGCTTTCGCGATTCTCGTAGGTCGCGATGAACCCCGGGTACTCGAAGGTCACTTGCAGAGTATCCGGGGTTTCCCGATTATCGTGCAGATAAAAGTTGCCGCCGCTTGCCGTGGCCGACGTGGGCATCGCTTCCTCGAACGCCCACTGCACAATGTCCAGCAGATGTACACCCCAATCGGTCATCATGCCGCCGGCGTAATCCCAGAACCAGCGGAAGCGCGAAAAATACTTATCTTCGGGATCGACTCCGAAGCGATTCGAATTAAACGCGCGGCGCGGAGCGGGGCCCAGCCAGCGATCCCAATCGAGCCCAGCGGGCGGATCGGAATCCGGCGGGTTGCCGATGCCTTCGCGTTGCGAATGCCCGTAATTCCAGGTGCGTACGAAAGCGATTTTTCCAAGCTCGCCGGCGCGAATCAGCTCCACGGCTTTCTGAAAATGAGGCGCCGATCGCTGCATGGTTCCGGCTTGCACCACGCGATTGTGTTTGCGCGCGGCCTCGGTCATTTTCGCGGCTTCTTCGATGGTGCAGGCGACCGGCTTTTCGACGTAAACGTCTTTCCCGGCCTTGCAGGCTTCCACCATCATGTAGGCATGCCAGTGATCCGGCGTCGCGATGCAGACCGCGTCGATGGATTTGTCGTCCAGGATTTGGTGAAAGTCGTGAACGGCTTTCGCCTGCTCTCCGCTCTGCTGATGCGCCCATTTTAGATTGCGATCGTACACGTCGCACACGGCGGCGACGGCGACGTCGGGCATGCCGCATCGCATAGCGGAGATTATCGCGGCCCATTTTTCCCATGCCGATGAACGCGACGGAAATGCGGTCGTTCGCGCCACGCACATTTCCGGTGAAAATTTGAGTGGTAAGCGCGGCGGCGGCGGATTTAACAAAATTCCGGCGGTTGGAATCCATAGCGGACATTTTAGATCAAATCCGTGAGATAGAATGACGCTCATGAAGAACAAACTCTTCCTGTTTGTCGCAGCCGCGTCTTCTTTGCTGGCTTTTGACGCTGCGGACATGGCGAGGTGGGAACGGGAGGCGCGCACCGTCACTATCATCCGCGACGATTGGGGCATCGCGCACGTCTACGGGAAGACCGATGCCGACGCGGTCTTCGGCATGGAATACGCACAGGCGGAAGACGATTTCAATCGCGTCGAAACGAATTACATCAACGCGATGGGGCGTCTGGCCGAGGCGGAGGGCGAGTCGAAGATTTATCAGGATCTGCGAATGAAGCTGTTCATCAGTCCCGAAGCGATGAAGAAGCAGTACGCGGAGAGTCCGGCGTGGTTGCAGAAGCTGATGAACGCGTTCGCAGATGGATTGAATTTCTATCTCGCCAAGCATCCGGAGGTGAAGCCGCGAGTGATCGCGCGATTCGAGCCGTGGATGGCGCTCAGCTTCACAGAGGGCAGTATCGGTGGAGATATCGAGCGGGTGAATCTGGGTCAGCTTCAGGCATTTTACGGAAAAGATCGCGCGGCGGCGGCGTCACAGGAGCGAAACGAGGACATGGAACCTCGCGGTTCAAACGGCGCGGCGGTTGCGCCTTCGAATACCACTTCGCATCACGCGCTGCTGCTGATCAATCCGCATACTTCATTTTTCTTTCGATCGGAGTTACAAATGGTCAGCGAGGAAGGGCTGAACGCCTACGGAGCCGTGACGTGGGGCCAGTTTTTTGTTTATCAGGGATTCAATGAGCGTGCAGGCTGGATGCATACTTCGAGCGGCGTGGATGCGATCGACGAATACCTGGAGACCGTCACTAAGAGGGGCGATCATTTCGTCTACAAGTACGGAAGTGAGGAACGTCCGGTGAAGGCGGTCGAGATCGCGGTGCCGTACAAGACCGATCACGGAATGTCCGAGAAGAAATTCACGGCTTACTACACGCATCACGGGCCCGTGATTCGCGAGGCCGACGGGAAATGGGTGAGCATCCGTTTGATGCAGGAGCCGATCAAGGCGCTGGAGCAATCCTACACGCGCACCAAAGCTCGGGATTACAAATCGTACCGGCAGACCATGGAGTTGAAAGCGAACTCCTCGAACAACACGATTTTCGCCGATGGGGACGGCGATATCGCGTACTTCCACGGCAACTATATTCCGAGGCGCGATACCAGTTTCGACTTCACGAAGCCCGTGGATGGAAGCAATCCCAAGACGGATTGGCAGGGACTGCTGTCGATCGACGAAACGCCGCACTTGCTGAATCCGAAGAGCGGCTGGCTGTACAACTCGAACAACTGGCCTTGGTCGGCCGCGGGGCCCAGCAGTCCGAAGAGGGAAGATTATCCGGTCTACGTCGAGACTCATGGGGAATCGGCGCGCGGGCTGCACGCCGTGAAGGTGCTGGAGAATAAGAAAGATTTCACGCTCGACTCATTGATTGCGGCGGCGTATGACAGCTACCTGACCTGGTTCGACAAGCCCTTGCCCGCGCTGATCAAGGCTTGGGATGACGCCGCGGCATCGAATCCGCTGAAAGCGAAATTGGCGGAACAGATCGCGATGTTGAAGAAGTGGGACCATCGCTGGGCCGTGAACTCGATTCCGACTTCGCTCGCGGTGTTCTGGGGCGAGGACATCCAGCGTCGAGTGAGACCGGATGCGCAAGCGGCGGGGGTTTCTGTGGAGGACTATTTGGGCTCGCACGCGAAGCCCGATCAGATTCTGCAATCGCTCGCGGCGGCATCGGATAAATTACAAACCGATTTCGGAAGCTGGAAGACTCCGTGGGGCGATATCAATCGATTCCAGCGAATCAACGGCGACCTGGTGCAGCCGTTCAGCGATGCGGCTCCGAGCATTCCAGTTGGATTCACCTCCGCGACTTGGGGATCGCTGGCTTCGTTCGGCGCCCGCGCGTACCCGGGGACCAAGAAATGGTACGGGACCAGTGGAAACAGCTTCGTCGCGGTGGTCGAATTCGGTGATAAGGTGCGGGCCAGGGCCGTAACGGCAGGTGGCGAGAGTGGACATCCCGAATCGCCGCACTTCAACGATGAGGCCGGGCGGTATGCGACCGGAAATCTGCGGGACGTCTACTTTTATCGCGACCAGGTGAATCAGCACAAGCAGCGCGAGTACCACCCAGGGAATTGAGTCCGGATTTCACACGGCAGGTACAATAAAGATTCCATGCGCATTGCCCTGGCGCAGATTAATCCCACCGTCGGCGACCTTACAGGAAACGTCGACCGCATGACCGCCGCGGCTCGCGATGCGGCGGGGCGCGGGGCGGAACTGGTGGTTTTTCCGGAGCTTTCGATTACCGGCTATCCCCCGCGCGACCTAGTCGAAAAGCCGAGTTTCATCGATCGGAGCGAGCGCGAATTGAATCGCCTGGCGCAGGAAACCGCGGGCCTGGATTTGAGCGTGATCTGCGGTTACGTGGCGCGATCGCGATCGGAGACGGGCAAAGCGGCGGTGAATGCCGCTGCGGTGATCGAGCGCGGGAAAGTCGTCTTCCGGCAGGAAAAAATGCTGCTGCCGACTTACGACGTGTTCGACGAGGCTCGCTATTTCCGGCCTGGGGAGCGCGAATTCCTGTGCACGGTGCGCGGCAAGAGCGTCGCGCTGACCATCTGTGAGGACGCCTGGAACGATCGCCGGTTCTGGAAGCAGCGCCTGTATTCGCGCGATCCGGTGGAGGAGCTGTTCGCCGCGGGTGGCGAACTGCTGATCTGCATCAACGCGTCGCCGTACAACATGGCCAAGCGCGAAATGCGTCGACGTTTATACCGGGCTTCGGCGCGGCGCTATCAGCGGCCGGTCATTTATGTGAACCAGGTGGGCGGGAACGATCAGCTGGTATTCGACGGATCGAGTTTCGCGATGAGCGGGGCCGGCGAAGTGGTCGCGTCAGGAAGGTCCTTCGAAGAAGACCTGGTGCTGGTGGATACGGATGCCTCAACCGGCGAATGTCATGAAGATTTCATCGACGAATGCGAAGCTGTCTATCAGGCGTTGGTGCTCGGGACGCGCGATTACATAAGGAAGTGCGGGTTTTCGAAGGTTTTGATCGGACTATCGGGCGGAATCGATTCATCCCTGACCGCGGTGATCGCGGTGGAGGCGGTGGGTAAGGAAAATGTCACCGGAGTGGCGATGCCGGGGCCGTATTCGTCCGAACACAGCGTACTCGACGCCCGGGCGATGGCGGAGAAGCTGGGAATTCGCTTCGAGATCATTTCGATCAATGGGGTTTATCAACGGTTCATGGAGGAGCTGGCGCCCGTGTTCGCGGGGCTCCCGGCGGATGTGACCGAAGAGAATCTGCAATCGCGGCTGCGCGGCGTGACTTTGATGGCGTTATCGAATAAAACCGGCGCGCTGGTGCTGACCACCGGCAACAAGAGCGAGCTGGCGGTGGGATACTGCACGTTGTACGGCGATATGTGCGGCGGGCTGGCCGTGATCAGCGACGTGCCGAAGACCATGGTGTATTCCCTTTCGCGAATCGGGAATCGACGGAACAATGGAGCGATTCCGGAAAGCGTATTCACCAAGCCGCCGTCGGCGGAGCTGAAGCCGGATCAGCGCGATACCGATTCACTGCCCGAATACGGCATCCTCGACCAGATTCTAGAGGGCTACATCGAGCATTACCAGACTCCTCGGCAGATCGCCGATAATCTGAAGCTAGACATCGAGCTAGTCGAAAATATCGTCAACAAGGTGGACCGCAATGAGTATAAACGCCAGCAGGCCGCGCCCGGCCTGAAGGTGACCACCAAAGCTTTCGGCGTCGGTCGCCGTTTTCCAATCGCCCAGCGTTACGCAGAGTAGGGAGGACCGCAATGAAAAGATATCTGGCATTTGCCTTCGTAATCGTGTGCGCGGGCGTGCTGTGCTCGCAACCGTCGTTCCGGGAGCAGTTGGGTCCGCAGCCGGATGGAACCGTTCTGCTGTCGAACGGCTGGCGCCTCAAGCCGGTAGGGACGCAGGTTCCTCTCGACACGCTGCCGATGTCGTCGGCGTTGTCGAAGGACGGAAAATTTCTTCTGGTTCTGAATGGCGGATATAGGCCGCCGTCGATCAGCGTGCTGACGGTAGATCAGCCGCATGAAGTCTCGCGCGTGCCGGCGGCGGATGCGTGGCTGGGGCTCGCGTTCTCGCCCGATGGACGGCATGTGTATGTCGGCGGTGGATCGCGAGCCACGGTGTTCGAGTTTTCGTTCTCAACTGACGGCGTGCTGGCGCCGTCGCGGGAATTCGTGGTGGTGGGGCTCGACAAGCGCACGCACGAAGATTTCATCGCGGACGTCGCGGTCTCGCCGGATGGGAAAACCATTTATGCGGCGGACATGTATCACGATTCGATCGTGTTGATCGACGCACAATCGGGCAGCGTGAAGGCGCATCACAAAACCGGGTTGCGCCCTTATCGCATCCTGTTTCATCCCGATGGAAAAGCATATTTCGTTTCCAGCTGGAGTGACGGATCAGTATACCTGCACGACGCCCGCACCGGGTCCGAGATGGGCCGCGTCCGCATCGGGCCGCATCCCACCGACATGGTGCTGAGCGATTACAAGCCGGAGGGCATCGACAAGGACGCGCAGTACCGCCTGTTCGTGGCGGCGGCGAATACCAACAACGTCTTCGTCGTCACTGTGAGCGACACGAAAGACATGAAAGTTTCCGAGTCGATCAACGTTGCGTTGACGGCGCGGCATCCGCTGGGGATGACGCCGTCGGCGGTGGCGCTGAGTCCGGATCAGAAGAAATTGTACGTCGCATGCTCGGATGCGAACGTGATTGCGGTGGTGGATACTTCGGAGCTGCACAGCACGGTCAGTGGATTCATTCCCACAGGCTGGTATCCGACGGCATCGCGGGCGCTCGCTGATGGCCGTCTGCTGGTGCTGAATGGCCGTGGATTGCGGAGCTATCCGAATCCTGAATACGCGGGGCCGCGCCAGGTTTCTGAAGTTCATCAGGGCGATGCGCGGCGCTATTACGTTGGGTCGATGCAGACCGGCACGATGTCGGTGATCGATCCGTTCACCGACGAAATGCTCGACCAGTATTCGCAGACCGCGCAAAGCTTGTCGCCGTATAAAGACAGCAGTCTGGACGTGCAGTTTCTTCCTGACGACAACGTGATCGTCTCGAAGCCGGGCAAACATTCGCCGATCGAGCACGTGATTTACATCGTGAAAGAGAACCGGACGTACGATCAGGTGTTCGGAAAAATCGGCAAAGGCAACAGCGACGCGTCGCTCGATCTGTTCGACGAATCGGCAGCGCCGAATCACTACAAGCTGGCGCGGGAGTTTGTACTGTTCGACAACTTCTACGTCAATTCGGATGTGAGCGCGGATGGGCACAACTGGGCGACGGCGTCGATCGCTCCGGATTACGTTCAGAAATTGTGGCCCAACGAATACGCCGGCCGCCGCAAACATTACGATTTCGAAGGTCAGGAGCCGGCCAATTCGGCGCCCGCCGGTTATCTGTGGACCAATGCGCTGGCGGCCGGGCTCACCGTGCGCAACTACGGGTATTGGGTGACGAACAAGAAGACCGCGGGCCCGGACGGAGTTCAGATTGAGAGCATCCAGGATCCGGCGCTGCGCCCGATCACGAACATGCGCTATCGCAGTTTCGATCTGGATTATCCGGACGTGGACCGCGCCAAGACTTTTCTTGAGGACGTCAAGCAGTTTGAAGCGAGCGGAGCCATGCCGCAGTTGATGATCCTGCGTCTGGGGAACGATCACACCAATGGCACCACGCCCGAGAAGCTCGCGCCGCTTGCTCTGTTCGCCGATAACGACTACGCGCTGGGGATGATCGTCGAGGGTGTTTCGAAAAGCAAATTCTGGTCCAAGACCGCGATTTTCGTCATCGAAGACGACGCGCAGAACGGACCGGATCACGTGGATTCGCATCGTTCACCAATGCTCGCGATCTCGCCCTACACGCATCGCGGGATCATCGACAGCAGCATGTACAACCAATCGTCGATTCTGCGGACCATGGAACTGATTCTGGGGATGCGTCCATTGACGCATTTCGATGCCGGGGCGCGTCCGCTGTATGCGGCCTTCGCGGCATCGGCCAAACAATGCCGCCTACACGGCGGAGAGGCCGCGAATTTCCTTGACCGAGAAGAACCCCGCGCGATCGGCCACGGCCGCCCGCTCGGCGCAGATGGACTTTGATGAAGCCGATGAGATCGACGATGATGAGTTGAATGACATTTTGTGGATCGCCATCAAAGGGACGGAGCCTCCGGTGCCGGTGCGAAGCTATTTCGCGGCCAGACATTAGAATTCAAGCAGCGGCGAAGCCGCGTCATGACCACGCTGTGCTTTCTATGGCACATGCACCAGCCGTTCTACAAGGATCTGTGGACCGGCGAATATAAGCTGCCGTGGACCCGGCTGCATGCGCTGAAAGATTACGCGGGAATGGTGCAGATCCTGGAAGAATTTCCCCATGTGCGCCAGACCTTCAACCTGGTGCCGTCGATGATCGCGCAGATCGAAGAATACGCCGCCGGCACGGCGTCCGATCCGTTTCTCGATGTCGCCATCATGCCCGTCGAAGGTCTGACGGAATCGCAGCGCAGCTTCATGCGGCGCTATCTGTTTCAGGCTCACGTCGAGCACATGATCAACCGCTATCCGCGTTATCGCGAGCTGTACGAAAACAAGGATCGCATCTCCACCGATCGCGATTTGCGCGATTTGCAGGTGTTGAGCCAGATCGCTTGGTTCGATGAAGACGTGCTGGCTCGCGACCCGGAATTGCAGGAGCTGGTCAGGAAAGGGCCGCGATTATTCGCTCGAAGATCAGGCGCTGATGGCGCGGAAGCAGCGCGAATCCCTGCAGCGCGTCCTGCCGGTGTATCGCGACTTTTGCGCGCGCGGGCAGATCGAGATTGCGACCACGCCGTTCTATCATCCGATTCTGCCCCTGATCTGCGATTCCGATATCGCGTCGGTCTCGCATCCCGGCGTTCTTCTTCCGCGGACGGTTTCGCTATCCACAGGACGCGCAGGAACAGCTCTGCCGCGCGCGAATGTATATGCTCGATAAGCTGGGAACGGAGCCCGTGGGGTTGTGGCCTTCGGAAGGCTCGGTTTCCGATGAAGCGCTGGCGCTGGCGGCCGATTGCGGATTTAAGTGGGCCGCGAGCGACAACGGCGTCCTGTCGCGAACCTTGGGGCAGGACGCCGGCCCCGCGCTCACCTATCAGGCGTACTCGTGGCAGCAGCAGGGCCGCGAGATACGCCTGCTGTTTCGCGATCACTACTTGAGCGATCTGATCGGCTTCGTGTATCAGCGCATGAGCCCCGCCGAAGCGGCCGAGCATTTTCTGGCGCGCATTCGAGAGAACGCGCAGGGGCGCGACGCGCTGGTGCCGATCATCCTCGACGGCGAAAACGCTTGGGAGTGGTATGAATCCAACGGACGTCCCTTCCTGCGCGAGCTGTACCGGCGCATCTCCGAAGATCCGAATCTGGAGGCGCTGACTGTCTCAGAGGCGCTCGCGAAATTCGAGGCGCGGCCGCTGGGCGGCAGTTTTTCCGGGGTCGTGGATCAACGCGAATTTCGATATCTGGATCGGCGC
>CAVTSS010000013.1:0-526705 GCA_963737495.1 Terriglobia bacterium | reverse complement strand
GTCGACATCGATAATTGCCGCGCTCGGGAAACCGGAAACATAGAGGAATGGGCATGGAGATTATCCGCGCGCTCGATTCGTATACCGAGGTTTCACCGTCGGGAACAGGCGTACACATTATCGTTCGCGCGAACCTGCCCACTGGACAGGGTAACCAGGTTGCTTACCACGATGGAAAGGTCGAGATGTTTTCCCGCGCCCGGTATTTCACAATCAGTGGCGCACATGTTGATGATGCACCGCTAGACATTCGCGATCGCCAGGTCGAATTACTCGCACTTCACGCCCGGCTGTTCGCGACACGCAAGTCTTCCAAGACAACGGACCAGGCAGCGCCGTCATCGTCGCCGCCACCTGAGAGCGACCACGAGTTGATCCGTAGAGCCCGCCGCGCCGCCAACGGACCAAAGTTTGATCGGCTTTGGGGCGGTCAATGGGAGAGGGATTATCCTTCCCAAAGTGAGGCGGACCTTGCGCTCTGCTGCATGCTGGCGTTTTGGACCGGTAACGATGCGCCACGAATGGAGGCGTTGTTCCGGGCATCGGGCCTGATGCGTAAGAAATGGCTCCAGAAGAGATATAGGGACGCCACGATATCAAGAGCAATAGCAATCACCGCCGAAACCTGGAAGCCGGGAGGGCCCATGCCACACAACCACAACGGGCTTGGCAAGCCAGACGGCTCATCCAACGGTCAGTTCGCCTCGCCTTCTTCCAGCGGGCCGAAGAACCTGGAACCTGAGGCGTACTACGGTGTAGCCGGTGAACTCGTTCAAGCGATTGCACCCCACACCGAAGCTGATCCGGCCGGTCTGCTGATACAACTGCTTGTCGCTTTTGGGAACCTCGTCGGCCGCAATGCTTATTTCCCCGCCGGTGCGGACCATCATTACACGAATGAGTTCACAGTGATGGTCGGACCGAGCGGATGGGGCCGAAAAGGTTCTAGTTGGAGTGCGATCCTGCGCGCGTTAGGGTTAACCGACGGTGAGTGGGCCAACGCCCGCATTCAAAGCGGACTCTCGAGTGGCGAAGGCTTGATCTGGGCTGTCCGCGACGCGATTGAGGGAAAGGAGCCCATCCGGGAGGGGAAACGAATAGCGGGCTACCAGACCGTGATCAAGGATCACGGAGTTAACGACAAGCGGTTGATGGTCGTGGAGTCGGAGTTTGCGGCGACGTTGCGTGTCTCCGAACGTGACGGCAACACGCTCTCGCCAGTGATCCGTAACGCGTGGGACACCGGAATCTTGCGCGTGCTCACGAAGAACAGTCCAGCGCAGTCGACTGGCGCGCACATCAGCATCATCGGACACATCACTAAAGACGAACTCCTGAAGTACTTGACCGATTCCGAGGCCGGCAACGGTTTCGCCAATCGGTTCTTGTGGGTCGCGGTAAAGCGGTCGAAATTTCTGCCAGACGGAGGGATGCTCCACACAGTGGACCTGGGAGCGTTGATCGGGCGCCTGAACGACGCCGTTCTGTTTGCGCACAGCGCAGGAATTATGAGGAGAGACGAGGAGGCCGCCGAGTTATGGCGTGAGGTTTACCCGCGATTGTGCGGCGATCGGCGTGGCTTGTTCGGCGCCGTCACGTCTCGCGCCGAGGCTCATACGTTGCGGCTTTCCTGCCTTTACGCACTCCTGGATCGTTCTGACGTTGTACGCATACCGCATTTGGCCGCGGCGCTCGAGGTGTGGCGGTACAGCGAGGATTCCTGCCGCTACATCTTCGGGGACTCGCTCGGCGATCCGACGGCCGACGGGATCCTTGCCGCCCTGCGGCGCAATTCGGCCGGCATGACCCGAACAGAAATTAGCCACCTCTTCGACCGTCACAAACCGACCGGCGAGGTCGCACGCGCGTTGTCGCTTCTACAAGAATGCGGCCGCGCCAGGCCAATAGCAGAGCCCACGAAAGGACGACCGATCGAACGCTGGATTGCTGTGTAGCCGTTCTTTTTTCGCATTTTTGGCAAGCTATCGTTCTTGAGCTTCGAAGCAGTCGAATCGAGGGTTCCAACTATTTTACGTGCACGATTCGCTTGTTTCGCTTTTTTCGCAATGAAGCACGTTCTTGGTCACGATCGAACCCACAGCCCCGGAGGCTGTGGTAATGTCGTCACCGAGACAACTATCGGTGAGCCATCAAGAGGAGAACTCGAAAAGATGGCTCGAAGAAGATTCCAGGCTCCCAAGCCTCAGAGGCACGGGAAGTGGTGGTGCCTGCTGTACTGGCAGGATGAATTTGTTGGTGGAAGGAGGATTAGAAAACGAAAAAGGATCAAACTCGCGCCGATTGCTACTCCGGAGCGGGAAGTCAACAAGATCGCAGCAGAACACCTGCGACCAATGAATCAGGGGCTGACTTCACTCGGCTCCGCAACAAACTTTGCTGAATTTGTGGATACGGTATACATTCCGGTGTTGTTGCCGAAGATGGCTAGGAGCACAGCGGGGCGGTCCAAGGGGATCATCGATAACTACTTGAAGCCGCATTTCGAAAAACTGTGCTTGAGGGATATCACCGTTCTAACGGTGGATCGCTTTCTCACGGGTCTCGGGAAGACGGCGTTGTCCCAGGAATCGAACGATAAGATTCGGGATGTTCTCTCCGGTATCCTTGCGGCCGCGGTTCGATACGAGCTGCTGGTGAAGAATCCAGCCGAGGGGCTTAAAGTGCCGCGGGCGAGAAAGGGCAGACGTAGTAAGCCGTTCATCACGCCCGACCAGTTCCGAGCGCTGCTCAAGTTGATCGCAGAGCCATACGCCACGATGGTCTTCGTGGCAGTCTACACCGGGTTGCGGGTCAGCGAGCTGATTGGTCTTCGGTGGCGCGTGGTCGGTACGGACTGTATTTCCGTGGAAGAGCGATATTGCCGTGGCGATTGGGGGGCGCCGAAAAGCGAGGCGAGTAACGCCACAGTTCCGGTCAATGCTGCCGTGATCGATCGGATTCACCGGCTTAAGACCGTGGTAGTAGAGGTGAAAGCAGGGCGGGCCCTCAGGCGTTATCCAGCGGTGAAGAGCTGCGGACCCGATGACTTGGTGTTCCAATCGGTAAAGGATGGAGCGCCGATGCGTGATAACAACATTTTGGTCCGGCACATAAAGCCGGCCGGCAAAGCTTGGGTCTCAGCTGGGTGAACTGGCTGGTTCTGCGGCGATCATTTGCGACCTGGCTGAAGTTGGCCGGCGCCGACATCAAAGACGCCCAGGCGCTGATGCGGCATTCCAAGGCCAGCACTACCTTGGATGTTTATCAGCAGTTTGTACCTGAGTCGCAACGCAAAGTGGTGAACAGCCTGACAGGGCTCTAACTGTGGTGAACTGAATCTGGTTCCAGTTGGTTCCAATAAAGTGGCGACTGCTGAGGGTGAAAATGCGTGATAAGGCTTGGCGGGTCAAAGATTACAAACGGCCGAATACAGCCCTGAAAAGGCTGGCGTCGGCGGTTCGATTCCGTCCCTGGCCACCGTTTTCAATGACTTACAAGCCCGTCCTGCTGAGTTTGGTTGCGTTTGGTTGCACTTTTACCACACTGCTTACTGCACCGGCACTGCTTCTTTGGCACTTAATCTGACGAACTCCGTCAGTTTTCGCACCGCCTTACGCTGCGACTCCGGCACTACCTGCTGATAAACATCCTGCGTTGTACTTGCCCGGCTGTGCCGCATCAACCCTTGTGCGTCCTTCACGTTCACCTTCGCTTGATCGAGCCAGGTTGCATAGGAACGCCGCAACACCTGCCAGTTCACCCAACCGATGCCCAACTTTCGCCCTGCCGGTTTGATGTGCCGGGAAAGAACCACGTTGTCCCGCATCGGAGACCCAGTCTTCACGGATTGGAATACAAGATCGTCAGGGCCGTCCGACTTCACAGCCTTGTAGCGTCTCTGGCCTCTCCCGGCTCGAACCACGATCTCGATCGTTTTGAGTCTCAGTATCCGCTCAATCCTCGGGGGACAGCCAAAACCGGCCATACGTGGACACCTGAAAACCGGCCAACGAGATAACTGAATCAGGACATTGAAGTGACGGGGAGATTACTCTCCGTCACGTGAGCAATGTCTTGAGCGAAGAAAAGAAACAGCAGGTAATCGCGCTGGGGCGGCTGGGATGGTCGTTGCGGCGCATTGAGAGAGCGGCGCACATTCGCCGCGAAACCGCCGGAGCATATCTCCGGGCTGCGGGAATCGCGGTGCGTCCGCCAGGTGGGTGGGGACGGAATGCGGCAAAACCGGCCATAGAGGTGTCCACCGACTCTGAGGCCGAAAAACCGCCTCGGCAACCAGGCCGCAGCCCCTCGGCGAGCGCCTGCGAACCCTACCGGGAGGTTGTTGAAGCCGAACTGGCAAAGGGTCGCAACGCGATGGCGATCTGGCAGGACCTGGTGGACGGCCACGGTTTCGTCGGGCGATATGCCAGCGTGAAGCGCTTCGTGCGGAAGCTGTGCGGGTCTCCCGCGCCCGAAGCCCGCGTGGTGATTGAAACCGCTCCGGGCGAAGAGGCGCAGGTGGACTATGGCACCGGCCCCATGGTGCGCGATCCGCAGAGCGGCAAGTACCGGCGCACGCGGCTGTTCGTGCTGACCCTCGGGCACAGCCGAAAATCGGTTCGACTACTGGTGTTCCGCTCCAGCTCACGTGTCTGGGCTGAGTTGCACGAGAAGGCGTTTCGCCGACTGGGTGGTGTGACTCGCGTGGTGGTGCTGGATAATCTCCGCGAAGGCGTGATCACGCCCGACATTTACGATGCCACGCTTAATCCGCTCTACCGCGACGTGCTGAAGCATTACGGCGCGGTCGCTTTGCCGTGCCGCGTGCGAGATCCGGACCGAAAAGGCAAGGTCGAATCCGGCGTCGGCCATGCGCAGAAAACGCCATTGAAGGGTCAGCGCTTCGAGAGTCTGGAACAAGCGCAGGCGTATCTGGATCACTGGGAGGAGCGTTGGGCCGACACGCGCATTCACGGCACGACCAAACGGCAAGTCGCGGCCATGTTCGCAGAAGAGAAACCGGCGCTGCTGCCGTTGCCGGTCGAGCCTTTTCGTTATTACAACTATGGTGAGCGGACCGTGCATCTGGACGGCTGCGTCGAAGTCGAGGCCGCCTACTATGGCGCGCCTCCAGGCTGGATCGGACGCCGGGTTCACGTGCAATGGAATGACGCGCACGTGCGGTTGATCGATCCGCTCAGCGGGCAACTGCTGCGCGAGCACTTGCGGCAACAGCGCGGACGCCACCGCATTCAAGAGCAAGATCGTCCCAGACGAACACCATCGAGCACGAAACAGCTCTTGCACCGCGCCGAAACCGCTGGGCCGCACATTGGCGCCCTGTGCCAGGCCATGCATCAAAGCCTGGGCGAGGAAGCGGTGCGCCGCATTCTCGGCGTGCTGAACCTGACGAAGAAGTATGGCGTCGCTTCCACCGATGAGGCTTGCGCCCTGGGGCTAGAAAGCCGTGCGAGCCATTATCATTTCGTTCGCCGCTACCTTGAACACAACCCGCAACTGCCGCTGACTCTGCGGCAGGTCGATCCGCTGATCCGCCAGCTCACACTCTATCGCGACCTCATCGAAAGCCGAACCCAAAACTCAAAACAGGAGAATCTATCATGAACCTCATCGAACTCGACCGCGCTTTGCGCCAACTGCGTCTGGGCGGCATGGCCGCAGTGCTCGAAACCCGCTTGCGGCAGGCACAGGCCGAAGCCATGGCCCCCATCGACTTGATCGCCTGTCTGGTTTCCGATGAGCTCACTCTACGCACCGACCGTTTACTCCAACGCCGCCGGAAACAGGCTGCCTTTCGCGATGCCGACCGGACTCTCGATAACTTCGACTTCACCTTCAATCCGAAAATGAATCGCAGTCTGGTGTTCGACCTGGCCACCACCGCATTCATCAACAAGCGCGAAGACGCGTTATTTCTCGGCCCCGGCGGAACCGGCAAGAGCCACTTGGCGCAGGCCATCGGCCAGTGCGCCATCCAGCAAGGCTACAAAGTGCTGTATCGCGAAACGCACATTTTGCTTGATGAACTGGCCGACGCGGTCGCCGGCGGCACGCGCAAAGAGTACATGGAATCGGTGGCCACCGTGCCACTGCTGATCATCGACGACTTTGGTATGCGCAAACTCCCGCACACCGCCGCCGAGGATCTGCTGGAAATCATTATGCGGCGCTACGAACGTTTCAGCACTCTGCTCACATCCAACCGACCGGTCGAGGACTGGGGCAAGTTGCTTGGCGATGTCGCCGCCGTGAGCGCGATGCTGGATCGGCTACTGCATCACGGCCACGTGCTCAAGTGTGGTCCACGGAGTTGGCGCACCAAAGCGGCGGCGGGCGGGGTTCAGTGATCACTGCTACTGCACGTTTCTCGATCAGCGAAAAGAGATTCCCCCGTGGCGAAAGCCCAGCCGCCGGCTTCGGTTGTTGACTATCGGAGTCATGATCAGCATAGCGATAACGATTGCAGCAACAAGAAAACGGAACCATCGATCAATCTGTTGACGAGGCCAGTTGCCCCACTGCTTGCGTACAAGCCACTGGTCAAGCTGATGGCCGGCCAGCAGCCACTGGCAACTCGCACCGAAAAGCAGAATAGCCGCGCCTAAATAGGAGCCTTGATAGAACCCGAGGTGAAACCGTGTCGAGAACAGCAGCAACACAAAACTGAGAGGAACCATCCCAAGCATCGCGGGTATATCGACCAGAATGAGGAGCTTCAGAAACAGCGATTCGTACTCAAAGTGAAAAGGTCTTCCAGCGAGAAGCGTCGCCGACGACGCGCCGCCCTGATCAAAAAATGCGCCCAATCCAGGGGCTGGCGGAGACATATTGGCAACGGCTAGGAAGAACCATGCAGCGTGGATGCACACCAGCAACCATCCGAGACGGCTTCTGGTGGAGCCCCTCAGATATATCGCGAGCCTCGACAGCGGCGTTTGCGTGCGACTCACAACTCATTAGACCCCGATTGAATGTTCTTCGGCCCACATCGTGACCGAGCCTTGACTTCTAATTTGGGGACTCCGTCCCCAAACCCCTGGGATTTATCGCGTTCGCGCCAGAATGGCAACTCGGCTTGCGGGGCGACTTCCGTCGCCCCGAGCCATTCCGGCCACTGAGTCGGCGCTCTGGTCGCATCCCTGCGTTGCCGTACCCTCCGCCCAGGTGAGGTCAGTATAAACCCGCCAAGCCAATCTCACAAAAATGTTTGCCTGAGTGCCCTCTCGCAGGGTATAAATAGTCTTGTTCTGGTTCCGCTCCGTTGGCCGGTTTTGAAGTGTCCGCCTATGGCCGGTTTTCAGATGTCCACCGAGGCTCAATCACATGATCGTCGACCGCGATCGTCGCCTGACTAGCATCGGACTTCGGTGAATCCCAGTCTCCCCGGCTGTATCGCTGCTCCACCGCTATTGTGTCAGCCTGGACATTTCGCCAGACCAACCCTGCTAGCTCGCTGACCCGCAGCCCGGTAAAAACCGCTACGTAGACCATCGTCGCGTACGGCTCCGCAACCTGATTAAGCAGCGCACCTGCTTGCCAGGCAGGTGCTTGGAGGCCGCACAATAATCTGGGTGAAGACGGCTTAGGTGGCCGACATTCGCGCCTCGACATAGAACTGGAGCGCGGCTTCGGGGATGGCCGGATTGGACCCGTCGCCGAACCCGCCGTCCATCGCCCGGGATTCCTTCTATGATGGCAGACTCCTTCTATTCGTAAGGCTTCGCGCGGAGTGGCCTCCACCCTAGAGAAGGAACGCCCTCAGGCAACCGTCTCGCGCACCACGACGGGCCTCGGCGGTGAGAGTACACGGGCGGTGCTGCAATTGGAGATCCGCTCGATTCGGCCGTCCGCTGCTCTATCGAGCGGCGAGTTGCGCATGGCAAATTCCGAGTTTCTTCTTTGCTCGGTGAATTTCCGTTTTTTGCGTCTTTCGGGGAAATCGCCGTATCAAGTATGTTGCTGATTCCACATCGCTTACAGGAACGCTTTGCCCCTCGCGCGCGCGAGTAAGAATCTAGTACCTATACAAGATCTGCAAGCGCAGCCTGAAATCACCGAAAAGTCCCTCAGTCAGATCGCCACGTTGGCGATGCCCTGTTCAAGTTCCGGACAGATGTCCTCAAGGGCTGCCAAAAACCTCTGTGCGATTTTGGCACGGGTCCCGGACCGGAACACGAACTACGGGGAGGTAGCGACCCAGAAGTACACCTGACGTGCTGCATCGAAATTTGATGATCGCGAGCTAGCGGTCGGCGAGGGTGGGCCTTAAGAGCCTGCCGATGTGCGAAGTGCACCCAATACCCGCTGAGACCTCTGGCGTTTTTAATCCGGTGCGTCGATGAGAATGTTTACCCGAAGTGAGTATGTTTACCCGAAGCGTGCTCTGTATCCGTAGACGGACTGGCGGAGACGCTCGATTCGAACCGGCGTCTTCGTCCTAAGATGCTTTGGGGCGGTGCCCAGGATCGACGCGGACCCTTTAGAATGTCGCAAAATGGGCAATTCCCGACATTGAATATGGGAGTCACGCATATGAGTGCCTCTATTCGCGTGATTGAAGGCGGATGTCGCGTCACCATCCTGAAGTGCGACATCCTTTCTGAGTGGCTCGCGGGCGAGGCCTCGATTTCTTCGAATCCGAACGCTGCTCCGGATAGTGGGCATTAACGGCCACCTGGACATGACCTCCGTGTGGCAGGAACATCAAGCTTCGAGGTGTTGGCGCACGAGGATAGCGTCATCCACTCCAGGCTCGGCGCCCTGCTTTGGCTAGCCCGTTCGCGGAGGGGCACAGCCCCTCCACCGGACACTCGCCGCACAGAGGACCATTATTCTTGCAAATTGTCTTGCCGTGCTCGCGCAGGAGTAAGTGCGCTCGCGAGATGAGCGCAGCGCCGTGCGGCAATTCCGGTGCGATCGCCTCCTGCACCGATTTGTACATGGCCCCGTAATTCTTGCCGCTCCGGCCGTAGCCGACGCGCGTTAGCACCCGAAGACCGTTCGATTCCAGCGGCAGAGCCGTCGCCATCCCGCAGAACATCAGGATCTTCTCGGCGCCCGGAGTGCCGATGGTTGGAAACTGCTGGAGCGCCTTCTTGGCAACAGCATATGGTCCTTTCAAAATGTCGTCCAGGTTGCCCGAGAACTGATCCAATGTGATGCGTGCGATCTCACGCCAGCGAAACACGCGCGTTTCCGGGCGCATGCCGCCCATCTTGGCGAGAGGTAGGAGCACTGATTTGTCGGCATTCCAGATGGCCGCCGCGTTTAGACCTACCTGCTGCCTAAGCCCTTCGAACACCGCCGCGCGCCGATCGTCAGAGAGCAGGTAGCACGCATTCTCCCAAAGCACCAGCTCGAATGGCCCCTTCGCCGGCGGCAGTTTCGGCTCGCCGTAGTGCTGCTTGAGCCCGACGATCAGTTTCTGGAGGTTCGGCATAGGCGGGATTATACGCGCCAACAGCATAATTGACAACCGTCGTTCCCGGTTTCCCGATCCCAATAATCCAGGTTCTCTCTCGCGTTCTGAAGTACCGCCTTCGCTTGCAACACTTGTACGAAAGCACTTCGCAGGTTGAACACCAGGCCGCGCTCCTGGTCCAGATAGGTCGATTCGGCGATGGCGGTGGATTCCTTGGCTTGACCGCGCCGTAACTCCCGCTTGTGATCGCGTTCATGCAGGTAGCTAACGCCTGGCGTCTCGACAACACCTTGGAGCGGACGCCAGACTCCAAAATTCCGAGAGATTTGAACTCCATCCGCCGTTAGACTGAAGTCCGGATTAGGACGAAGATAAGCTGTGATCTCCGCGTCTCGCGATTCGTCGATGTTAAGCTGAACAGCTTTCAGAGTCGGGTTCGAAGCTGCGAACTTATCCTTAATCTGTTGCCAAGTGAACGCCGACTGAGCTGAAAGCGTCGCAATCGGCATTCCCACAAGCACAATCGCCACACGCACATGCCACCGCTGCTCGCCTAGGAAAGACAATTCGGTTGTCGATGGGGTGCTTTTCATAGAAATGGGCCGTTCACACCCACGCTGAATCAGGTAGCAAAACTTGACTCTAGCTCCGTCGAGCGCGTCACACCAGTGATCTTGCTTCCAAACTTCCGGTCGTTCGATTATCTTTCGGAGTCCGTCTGACACCCGATCCGCCGAGGCTCTATCGGGCGATTATTCTTGTCGTCTCGAGGAGATCTTTCGGACGAAGGTCTTGGCAACAGCGGTCGATTTGCCCTACGATTCTCTGCATGGCACTCTCGAACCTCGGGCGACTGATGCCGGGTTCAGAACAATCTATGGATGGGCAACCGAATCGGAGCCGGATAAGGATCGTCCTTATCGACGGTCAGCTGCTTTTTCGGGAAAGTCTCGGTCGGCTGTTGGCGTCGCAGGACGATTTCGAGCTGGTGGGGGAATACACGACACCCGCGGAGGCGTTGAAAAGCCTAAAAGAATTAGAAGTGGACGTGATCTTGGTAGATGTCGGCATCGCCAAGGACTTCATTGCTTGCGCTCGTAAGGCCCGGTGCCCTGGAACGTCCCTGGTTATCGCGAGACAAGTCGACGCGACTGGCTCGGCCATCGTACTTAAGGATGGAGCCTCCGGTATTTTCATGGCGTCGGATTCCTCAAGCCGGCTGACGCAAGCCATACGGCTTGTGGCGAGCGGGGAGGCGTGGGTTGACCAGAAGATGATCCAACTCCTTGCCGAACGCTACCCTCACTTTGATGAGCGGTGGTGGGGCAATCTCACAGGAAGGGAGCAGACAGTCCTGCGTGGAGTCGTTGACGGCCTGTCGAACAGAAAGATCGGCGACCAGATCGGCGTGTCTGAATCTGCTGTTAAGGCGACACTGCAGCAGTTGTTCGGCAAGGCCGGCGTGCGGACCAGAAGTCAGCTTGTAAGGATCGCATTGGAAGGCCCGCTGATGACAAGCTCGCATGCTGACGATTAGGCTTTGAATCGTAGTGAGTCCTGAATATTCCGGACAATCTTTTGATTGATGTCCGGTTTGCGAGCGATCGTATTTGCCGAGATCATAAGAGATCTCGATACTGTTCCAGGGCTTCGCGAACGAGCTGGGCGCGCGTGCGGACGTTCGTCTTGGCGAAGAGCTGCTGCAACGTGTTTTTAACGGTACTCTCTGAGACTTCCATTCGCGTCGCGATTTCTTTGTTGGCCAGCCCCTGAACCACGAAGCGCAGCACACTCGATTCACGATCCGTCAAGGCTGCCCTTTCGTGATGTTCGGAAGAAAGTGCACTGGAGTTCACCGCGATCGCCTCCCCTGTAACGTCAGCGATAATGGCCGCCAGTTTTGGTCTCGCTCCTTCTTTATATGTGGAGAACCAGACATCCGCAGTAAACGATTCGCCATTGCCGCGATGGCCCCTGCATTGCATCGTAGCTCGGAACTGTGGAGCTTCTTCCCAGCGAAGGGCGTGATGGAGGTCAGGCAGAAACGCCGCAATGGGATTTCCAATCAGTGTTCCGTCGCGTGGCGCCATCAGCTCAACCGCAGCATGGTTGGCAAGTTCGACGAAGCCACGTTCGTCTACCGTTACAATTGCGGCCGGACTGGTTTCGACCAAAGCCTTCAGTCTTTCTTGTCCTTCCAAGGTCAATCGGCGGTTGCGAACCAGTTCCGAGACGAATAGTCCGCAACCGGCAAGCGCCAGAGTCTCAAAGGCTAAACGAACGGTTGACCGATCAAGTGAGCTGAAAACTTCACTGAGCACTGCGCAGCCCACCCCAAGCAGGACGATCACCCATCTAGGGAGAAACCCAGATGCAAGCATGATGGGGAACAAATAGAGAACGCCGAACGCTACAAATGGCTTGGTCCACCAGTCAGCGACGGCCACAACCAAGATGATGGCGGCGCTCACTAATAGGACTGGAGTCCGGTTGCGTTGTTCCCACGCTCGTTCTAATCGCCACATGAGTTTTTGGGAATTGGACCATTCATTATCCCACCGCCGAACGTATTCTTCCTATAATCAAACGATTAGCTGATTGGGCGTCAAGAGGAAGCTATAGGCTCAGCCGGGCGATTTTCCGGTTCAATACCTGTACAGGCCCGCTGCTCTAACCTTTTGCCGGTCCTCAATCAAACGATTATCTATCTAGGATCTACCGCAAATCGATGTCGGCACAGACCCAGCCCCCCCACCCACGCCGCTCCATGAACACCATCCGCAACGAATGCGTCCTCACCGCGCTACGTCTTGTCCTTTGAAATTGTCCTCGGCCAAGGAACGTTCGAGGACCTCGCGGCCACGAACGCGATTGCGCCGCGCAAACCGTTCGCGGAACGCCAGCGCCGGAAATCGAGGAGTCGTCTGCGAACTTGCTGGTGCGAAGTGTCCCTTGGACGACCCAGATTACAGATTATCGGCCCTTCCTGGCTGCTGCGTTATCCATGCAGACCCATCACCAGGCACTCGGAATCGCGCCGGCAGCTAAATTATCTCGCACGCGCGATGCCATCAAGCGCAGCGAGCGCGCCGGCAAGAAAGAGCACGACTCCGAACACCCGAAACAACCGCAAGTACGAGGCCCTCTCCTTCGACGCTAATGTGTCTAATTGTTTCCACCCCCAAATGCTGGCCGCCTGCGCAGGCGCGGCAATGACAAAAAGTCCGAGCGCCATCGCCGCAATGGTCGGCAAGAGTCTCATCGCTCAAGTACCTGCGTTTTTTCTCTTCGTTGAGAATCATTGCCCAGGAATAAGGGTAACTTCGTAACCGTCGGGCCGCGACGGCTCACTTCGGCGTCGGGCCACTGTCGGCTTCCAGTTTAAGGGCGGGACCGCAAGCTTTACATAGATCTTTCGTCGAACACCCAGATCTTTCAGCTATATCTTTCAGTCAATGGCTTGGAAAATCGGCATGTCATCCTCAAAATGAAAAGCGCGGCATACGGCTATGCCCCACCAGTCTGCGTACCACTTCCTCGAATCGCGTGTCGAAGCCACAAAGCTAGGCCGTCATTTTGACAGATATTCCGTCCGTTAAGTGGTGATAACGGTAGCCGCCGCGGGACTTCCTCGAACCGGACTTAACCGGCCAATCTCTGCCTATTTTTAGGAGGGTTTGAGTTTTTTGGTTTGAGTGAGGATTTTGACGATGCGATTGGCAAGGCGATCGAGAAGATGGCGAGCGGAAGGATCGATAACGTTGCGACGATAGATCTCAAGCACGTGCTGAGCCGTCATCAAAGAGTCGATCAGGCCTGATAAATCCGCGCGAGGGGCTGGGCCGGGGGGTGTGGTGCGAGAGGGTACCAGGTGTCTGGGATGGGAGAGAGCCAAGTGGAATTCGCGCTGGAGATCCTGCTGGGTGATCTCAAGATACTCCAAGGTCATGTGGGGACTCTTGTGGCCAAGGAGTTTGATCACCGCGGCAAAGCTAACCCCAGCGCGCAACATCTCAGTTCCGTATGTGTGTCGAAATTGGTGCGGGACGATGCGGGCGGGAATGCCGAGGGCGGCGGTGACTTCTCGCAAGGCGGCGCGCATTTTGCGAATCATCAGGTAGCGGCCGCGCGGCCGAGGCAATAGGAGAGGACCGGACTTGGGCGCGGTGGGTGGCCGCAGCGAACGGATGCGTTCGACCAGTTGACAGACCACGGAATCCACGGGAACCAAGCGTTCCGTTTTGAGTTTTCCGAGCGGCACGTGGATGGCCCACTGGCCAGGGCCGACAAGGCGCAAGCAATCGAAGGAGAGATCGACACATTCGCTGATGCGCATCCCGGTGTGACGCAGTAGCAACAAGGCATTGCTGAGCAGGTCATCGCGGCGTAGTAGTTCCTGCTGGACCAATTCATCCTGTTCAGGTGTGAGCGGGCGCGGCAGATGGTGCTCCTTACGCGGCACATCATCACGACCGAGCAGATGAGCCAACTCGGGGAGGTGCTGTGTCCAGGCGAGTTCCTCCAATAGGCGGCGCAGATAAATCACATAGTTTGCGCGCGTGATGGTGGCGAGCGGCGGGCGGTGCGAGCGCAACAGAGCTAGCCAACCGAGGATATGGGGATCGCGGCGCAGCTGCTGGAGAGAGTGGACCTCAGAATACTGAGCGCCGAGGTAAGTCAGAAAAAGTCGGACCGTTCCGCGATAGGACGTGACGGATGCATCACCCAGCGAAGTCGTCACAGATTCCACCGCTGGCTCGAAGAACTTGGCCAGCGGGTGTGTGGGGAGCGGAAAACGTTGGCGTTTCATGACTGCTTCGGCGGAGTGGGCCGAGTGAGCTGCGCAACCGCGCGCGCGTATTGCTCCCAGACATCTTGTGGAGTGAGATGAAGGTAGACCATCGTGGTTTGAATCTGCGCATGCCCCATCAGGTGCATAAGCGCCGGCAGGCTAATACCTGCGCGCAGCATGTCGGAAGCAAACGTATGTCGAAAGCGATGGGCGTTGGCTTTCCTCACGCCGGTGGTTTGCCGGTGATGACGAAACAACGAACGTAGACCGGCGGCTGTCATACGATGGCCGCGGGACGGTCCTTTGAGAGAGACGAATAAAGGTAGGCCACATTGCGGAGGCCGTTCCAAGCACAGGTAGTGATCGAGCAGCTTGACAGAATCGTGATCTAGGGGTAGCACGCGAATCTTTTTGCCCTTACCCGGGACGCGGATTTGCAGCTCCGGGAGCTGGAGGTCTTCGCGGTTCAGGGCTAAGACTTCACAGGACCGTAAGCCATGCAGCACCATCAGGCCAACGATGGCCAAGTCGCGCGAGGTGCGAAAACTGTGCCAGAAGCGATGGACTTCATCGATCGACAAAGGCACGATCAAGCGTTTGGGCGTCTTCACCCGCAACTGGCTCAGCGCCGGACGTAGCCTCCCATAGCCCAGCCGGGATGGTCGCCAGTACCAGTGCTGAAAGCCGGGCGCAAACAGACGAGGGACGTCGGGAAACTCAAGCCGCATGGCACGCTCGGCGGTTCCGACTCGACGGTTGACGCTCGCGGCGGCGGGGGCGGGATTCTGGCCGACCTGGCGGCGAATATAGTCGAGCAAGGTTGACTCCGTGAGCGCCTCTTTGGTGATCGCGGCCGTCTTATGAGCCGCTGCCCACCAGCGGAGGAAATGCAGTAAGTCATGGGCATAACTGCGCAGCGTGGAATCCGCCACACCGCGGACTCGCTGCTGGTCGAGGAAACGATTGATCCACTCCACTTCCCGGCCGTTTTGCTGAACCACGCGAAACGGGCTGTGCGCGTTGCTCAGTTTATGCTGTTCAGCGACACGAAATCTCACAGGCAAGCCCGCTCCAACAGGCCGTGAAACTCTTGCGCGTTGCCGCCACTTACGAAGAAGCTGTTGGGATCGTGCCCTTCGGGCAGAGAGACCAGGTGAGCCGTTATACCTTGTTCCCGAAGACTTCGTGAGAGGCACCGTGCTGCCTGTTGGCCGCTGTCGTTGCCGTCGGCATCAAAGGTCAGATAGACGGTTCGGGAGCCGTCGCATAGTTGCCGAAACTGGCGCACATTGAGATGGTTTCCCAGCGAGCAGGTCACGTTGTGAAAACCGGCCTGCCACAATGCGGCGTAGTCGAACAGTCCCTCGACCAGAATCAGTTCTGCATATCGCCGGACCTGCTCCCAGGAGTACAAGCCACCCTTAGTACCCGGCAAGAATCGGTGAGGCGGCGCCGAATCCGAAAGGCTACGGCCATAGAGATTCCCCTCCAATGGGAAGACGATACGACGCACGTATGCGTCGTAACCCACGCCGGTCACCAGGCCCGCCTGACGCAGAGTCGGCAACGGGTAACCCAACTGCGTCAGCCAACCCCGCAAGCAACCTCCGGGCGCGTAGCCGATCCGCATGTGCTCGATCACCTCCGGGGAGCGGACGCCGCGTTGGTCCAGATAGGCAACCGCCTCACCGTGGCGGTGTAACTGCATGCGGTAGAAACCTGTGACTTGGTGTAATAACGGCGCCAGGCCACGCCATTGGTGCAGCAGCGTCAACGCTTGCGGAAACTTCACCTGGTGATAGAGTTCGGCAAAGCGAATCACATCGCCGCCGCGGCCACAGCCGTAGCAGTAGAACAGGCTCTTGCCGGGATCCACCAGGAAGCTTGGTTTGTGATCGGGGTGCAGCGGACACAGTCCCATCCATCGACCGCGGCTGAGTGGTCGCGCCGGCTGCCAATCATGCGCCTGCAGATAGTCCAGCAGAGGAATCTGCTGTTTCAACTCGTCGAGAGCTTGGCGACTCACGGACTTCTTGCCTCGATCGGCAGAATACGGCAGAGCGCGCTCAGGTCCCAGGCAACAATGGTGGGTGCTCTCAAAAAGTGCTCGCCTTGAGCTCCCGCCCGCACCCAACACCACACGGTGAGCAGTCGCCGTTGTGCCCATCGACGCAAGGTGGATGGATCGGGCAAGCGTGTCGGATCCTTGCAGTGCGGCGCTGCTTGCTCGGCAGAGTCACCGGCACCGATCCGCTCACAGGCCTGCTGTCGACAATGCAGGCTGTAGTGCCCGGACGGCGCTAGCCAATCGGGCAAGATCGTGAAGGTTTTCCTGCACGGATGACACACTCCGCGTCGCACCCAGAGGCATGTGTGGCGGTCGTCGTGGCCCTGACGGAGTCTCCGGCCGTGGCCGATGATCGTGTCGTCACTGCAAACGGGACATCGCCGCGGCAGCAGCTCCAACGGGATCACCCCGGCTCGATGTTGTCTTTCGCCTCTGGCAGTGCGATAAAGAGAATCACGGCTGGCGTGAAGGCCCGCCGCTGACCGTTCCCTGCCAAAGTTTCGATCTGCTGGTCGGGCCTTCACCCTCCGGCAAAGTCAGTTTCGAACGAAAGAAGAATACTGCTTTTCGTCTGCGGCCGCGAGCCCCTCACCCCGAGCATTGGCCGGTATAAAGGGACTTCTCGTCAACTTGGATACTAAAGAGTGGCCCACACAAGTGGACGATGGCGAAAGGTGTATTCAGAAAGTCATAGGTCTTCCTTACCCTTAGATTGCCCAGCGGTTCCGCCACCACCCCGAGATTTCGTCCTGACGTCGCCCGCACATCATACACAAGGGACTTGCCGTCGGGCGACCAGAGAGCGCCGCTCTTGATCTTTCGTCGAATCTGAAACGGGTACGGAGGGATCGAGCGAGGGGGACGACGCCCTTCTGGTGAGGCGAAGTCCCGCCCGCGAATCGCCTCGGCGTGTCAGGGAAGAACCACGCCGCCCGAGGACAGGAAGACCTGGCCCACATTGCGGTAGCTCGATAGATCCTTCGCTTTGCCCTTGGCGGCGTAACCCTGATCATAGCCATCGAAAACCAGGCTGACGCCGGTACCGGTGGAATCCACGATCAGCATTCGGTCCATAAACGCGGCCGGCGAACTACGCCTGAGTTGGGCCCACCACTGGGGCGGTGGCAGGAATACTCAACATTTCGCCCGTGGCTTGATCGGGGAATGTAGCAGTCGGCCGGGAAGCGATGGGGTTGTTGATCCCGTTGTAGACTGTCCAGTTCTTCAGGTCGTTGGATTCGGCATAGGCGATGGCGTGGAAGGAGTCCGAATCGGCGTCGATGCAATTGCCAGCGCCGAAGAAGAGGCCCCACTTGCCACCTGGCAGTGAAACAAGCCCACCGTTGGGCGAAACGTAGCGGATGCCCGTGTAGGAAACGGTCCTGGAATCGTTGAGTCCGCTCACCGCGCCCAGATCAATGAAGTTGATGCCGTCGAACGTGAGAGCCATACGCACTGTCGAGACGTCGTGGTTGGCAGTCAGCGTGTAAGCGTAAGACGGCGCCACGACTGGCGGGTTGGTGCACTGCTGCGCCGTCGGGAAGCTGTAATCGGCTTCGAGCTGCTTCTGGACGTAAAGGATTTCCACGGGGTAAGTTCCGGGCACGACGGCCAGGATTCCGTCCGGGTTCAAGAGACCGGTCGTGCGGATCGGGCTTACCGTGGAGATCGGGCTGAAGAAGGCAAACGGCGAGCGGTTGCCGAAAAAGTTCACTTCATCGAAACGCCAGTTGCCGGAATTGTCGTTGTAGACGGTAGGCTTGCCGTTGGTCAGCGAAGCACCTGTGTACGTGCACGGCGTTGACGGACAAGGGGTGCCCGGGCCGGTGAACGTAGGATCGTATGCGCCAACAAGGCGGACGCCGAAGTTAGGGTTGTTATCAACGCCGAAGATGCCGTGCGCGGCGAAGTCGACGGTGATCTGGTTGACGAAGCCTCCGCCGTCGGGAGTGACCTGAATCGGGCCGACATTGGTCCAACCAGTGGGATTATGGATGTTTATGTTGTACTGCGCCTGCAGGTCGCGGAAGCCCTGCGCGGTAACGTACCAATCGTATTGGAAGACCACATGGTATTGGCCAGTGGTCGGCACGTCAAACTCGACGCCTTGCGAGTACTGCGGAGCGGCAGTATTCCAGCCGTTACCGGTTCCAGCGGGGCCAGAGGCGTTATTGAGCCCGCGGACGCGCCAGGAGTTGGAGTTGAAGTCGCTGTTGGGATCGGTACTGCCTTCGGTTGAGGTGATGTCGGAGCCGGCGTTGCTGCCTACAGTCGCGGTGGGAGTGGTGCTGTAGGTGTAATTGTTCGTCATCCCGAGCGGGGTTGCGGTACCGGCGCCGACGGAGGGCGCTGGGCTGTTGTTGATGTTGAAACTAGGCGAGCCGGTTATGTTGTTGAAGGTCACCGAGGTGTTGCTGTCGTTGTTGAAATCCCAGCCCGTGAAGAGGGAGACGCCGGCAGGAAGCGACGTGGGAGGCGTGAACGTGGTACTGGCGGCAACAGGCTTCAATGGCTGACCGCCAGGGATATTGGGGGTGAGGAATTGGACGATGAGGCCCGGCGTTGTCGACATAGTCATTGCGCCGGTCGAGCAAGTACAACCAAGTTAATGCCGAAGAAGGAGAGCAGGTGAGGATGTCCTTCGCCAACGTCATTACCGGCGGCCGGGTTCGATGTGGGGCAATCCGGGGAGAGGCTCGCCACCTGCTGCTGGAAATGCCACGTCAGGCCGCCATCGGTGGAATTGGCTGCGACGATGGCTTCATTGATCGAATCGGGGCGGTAATCGAAGTAGCCCTGGAGATTGTTGCCGCTGCCGGTCACAAAGGGGAAGTAAAACGGATTCATCTTATTGACCGTCGTTGACGGGTTGACGATCGGAACGCCGGTGCCTCCCGCCGTGCAATAGGTTGTATCGGGATTGGGGCCCTGTGAGAGAGTCCAGGGGCCGCCGGCCAGAGTGGATTGGACCGGCGAACTGGTAGCGGTCCAGGTGACGATTTGAGCGTTCACCGATGAAGGCGCGGCAGCGGACAAGGCCAGCGCCGCGAACAGGACGAGCGTCTTATTCATGTTCTTTGGTTCTCCTCGGGATTTAGTGAAGGGTTACTTGCGGCGGCGCCAGCCTGCGAATGCCGCAGCCCGCCAGCCAAGATGAAGATGGAGCCTGGAATAGCTTGGTCATCTTTTCGCTGCCCTGATCGTACAGTCTCGGCCAGGAGCTCTAGGAGCTTGTTGAAAAGCGGCTCTGGGACGGGCCCAGCGACGTAATAATCGCGGTTCAGTAGTTGCTCTGGCGGAAAATCCGGCGGATGTTTTGTTCCGCCACGGCCGCCAATCGCGACCGGGCGGGACGTCGATCAGACCGTCGCCGCTTGCAGTTTCGGAATGCGCCACAGGTTGAACGCTGCCGCCGTCATCACAAACAACCAGTCGACCTTGACCAGGCCCCGCAGCTTCACCTGGCGTATGCCTCCCACCGCTTTCATCCACCCGAACACACGCTCGATTCGCGGCCGTCTCTTTTGGCTGACCTGATAACTGGCATGGCGCGTCGTCCGCGCGTCCACTGCGCTACCGCCCCGGCGATTCACATTCTGCGTGACGTGCGGACCAACTCGCATCTCTCGCAGCAGCTGTACGAAATCGCGCGCGTCATAGGCTTTGTCCGCGCCCACGCTGCGGATCGGCTCACGGTTTCGCCAGCGCCGGTGCACCATCAGCAGCGCGGCATCGCGCTCGGCCGTTCCATCCGCCGTCGTTACCATCGCATCCACGATCAGGCCATTCCGATTCTCCATCAGCACGTGCCCCAGATAACTCAACTTGGCTTCCTGTCCATGCCCCTTGCGATACAGCTTCGCCTCCGGATCGGTCTTAGAGACATGCGTGTCGTTGCGCCGCTGCTGCCCGTGAAAGTTGCCCGGCTCATCATCACCGCCGTCCTTTTTCTGAAAACTTTTCTGGCTGGCCCAGGCTTCGATCAGCGTGCCATCCACCGTGAAGTGCTCATCCGACATATACCCCCGCGCCTGTTCCCGCACGCGCTCGAAAAACATTCGCGCCACTTCTTGATTCAGCAGCCGCTCGCGATTCTTGCTGAACACCGCGTGATTCCACACCTCCTCGTCCATTTCCATGCCCACAAACCAGCGGAACAGCAGGTTGTAGTGGAGCTGCTCCATCAGCATCCGCTCGCTGCGGATCGAATAAAACACCTGCAATAACAGCGCGCGCAGCAACCGCTCCGGCGGAATGGAAGCGCGGCCGGTCTCCGCATACAGCTGGTCGAACTGGCGCGACATCGACCGCAGCACTTCCTCGACGGCCTTGCGGATCGGCCGCAACGGATGATCCTCCGGCACTCGCTCTTCCGGTCTTACATAGCTGAAAGCATCAAACTGTTGTTGGTCGTCTCCACGCATGCTGTGAAGACGTTTCCAAGCATCAGAAGGCTACGTCCAGACCGTTTTTCAACAAGCTCCTAGAATAATAATTCCTTTTGCGCGAACGGCACAAGACTTCTAACGTGATTTTCTCTGATCTGTTGCCGAATCGAAACCAATTTAAGTATTCTGGCGTCTGGCGGTCCGCGGTATCCGCGAAGTTTTGGTGACGACGTCTCCGTCCTGAAGGGGAGCTCGGGCTTTCCAGACCCGCCCATGAGACTTTCTCAAACATATGCCTCCGGCCGATGGAGCTCGGCCGCCACGAAATCCTTGCGGCCATCGGCGAGGCCGCATGGATGCCGCATCACTCGGAAGTTGGCCTCAATATGGGATAGTTGACGGAAAATGCCCGTTCCGCTGAAGTGACGCGCGATCGGAAGCCGATGGCAAATAACGAGCCGATGTTGATGCGGCACGTGGCTCGCTCCTTTGAAATGAGTCATGATTGAAGAGCGAGAACGCCTAGAAGGCCTTTGAAAGATGCCGGAGGACTAGCCTCAATGCCTGGTATCAACGTTTTGCCCGTGGAGCATTAGTTTTCATGGCCCTGCCGCGTCTGTCGTCCTAGTCTTCTGCACCGCTTGCGTAGGTGACATGGCGGGCCAAACAAGGCCGCCGGAACCGTGCAAGGACACCATCATGAATCGGGGATCGTCGACCGTAGCTGCGGCCACTCCGAATCCGCAACCTAGACATATTTTGGGGATCTTTCCCAACTACAACACTTCACCTTGTCTTTCTCCCTATGTGCCGATCAGCTCCAAAGACAAATTCAAGATCGCGAGCGAGGACGCTTTCGACCCCGGCGCAGTTGCGCTTGCAGCGCTGACCGGTGGCGCAGCGCAGTTCTTCAACTCCAATCGCCCTTTCGGGCAAGAAGTATCGGGATACAGTCGCTATTTCGGCGCCGCGTACGGGAACCATGTCATCGGTGTTTTCCTGACCGAGGGCGTCTACCCGTCTTTGCTTCATCAAGATCCACGGTACTTTCGAAGGGGTACGGGATCCACTGGTTCTCGCGTGGGCTATGCGATTAGCCGGGTCCTCAGGACGCAAACCGACGTAGGAGGAACGGCATTCAATTATTCCAGAGTGCTTGGTGCTTCAAGCACTGTGGCGATTTCAAGTTTGTACTACGCCCACCATCGAGACGCGGCGGGCTCCGCCGTCGGGTTTGGCGCCCAACTTGGTGGGGCGATGACGGCCAACATCCTCAAGGAATTCTGGCCGGATCTCTTGCAGCGGTTGTCGAGAAAGCATTGAGCCGGGCCGACCGCGTGCGTGTATATGTCTTATTGCCAGTTCTGATCGCATGCCTGTGTGCCGGATGCCATCCTTTTATGACGAGGGAGCGCGCTTTGCCAACCAAGTGGCCGATTTCGCTTTGGACTTCCACGCTAATTCCTTAAATAGGACGGCGGTCTTCAATTACACGCCGAAATACGGAGCCAGCCACCGCTACCGTCTCGGAATCGGCCGGATCAAATGGTGCCCGCAGCCGCCGTGCGACAACCAGGGTGCGGCCAGGGCGACATCGCGGACACAACCAAGTGGATAGTTCCGCAAAGAAGCAGCTTCGGGCTAGCCAACCATAGAAAGCTATTCAGCCGACTTGCCCAAACTGAGGCTGTTGCTGGAAAGACAGGGGCGCGCCGCTAATCGCGCCCCTCCGTAATGGAACTGGATGGTCAACTGGCTACTGCTGACCTTGGTTCTGCCCCTGGCCGTTACCGCCCCGTCCGTTGCCACCCTGGCCGTTGTTCTGGCTCTGGATGAACAAGTCCGGCAGAACTGGCGTGCCCTCCATTTGGACCGCATCTAGGGAATCGGGATCGAGGCCCAGAATCTGAAGAATTGTAGGTGCCACTTGCATAGTCTCGACCCAGCTAGTTACGGTCTGAGGCTGGAAGCTGGGGTTCGATACCAGCAGCATCACGTTAGTGTCGTCAAAGGCGAAGCCGCCATGCTCTTCCTGTTTCTTCGCGCTTCCGGTATAGATGACGCCGATGTTCGGCGCCACGATGATATCGGGCGTGCGGGGGTCGCCCCCGGGCAGGAGATCGCAACAGGGACCGTTAACGAGGGGCACGCCGGGTGCGTTAAACATCGTCTCGAGCGAGGCGAGGTAGAAAATCTCGCCGATCCCCGCCGTTTTGGCGTTGCTTTCCAGGACATTGACCGCCGCCACGGTGTTCGTCGCGGTGGTGTTCCCGGGCGAGAGCCACAATTGGGAAATGTCATCTTCGGTCGGCCCGGGACCCGCAATTTGCACCGCCGGGATGAGCCCCTGCGCCTGCGAGGAGATTGGCCGGCGACGTACCGTTCGTTCCGGAGGGGCCGGGAATCGGGAAGAAGCGGTTGGGATCGATCGGGGACTGTCCGTGCTTGGCGGTGATGATGATGGTGGTCGCCTGCAGAAGATTTTGGTCCTTTAGCGCCTCCACCATCTGACCGATCGCTGCATCGACGAACTTGATTTCGCTCGCCAATTCCGCGTGTCGGAGTTCCCGCGGCGTCGGTGTAGCCGCCCTTTTGACTCCCTTTTCGATCAGCTTCTCGCCGACGCTGACGGCCTGGAAGTTCATTCCGAATATGGTGGGCACCGGAGCACTGGCTGGTCGCCCAGGTGAGTCTTGCCGTTGATCCAGTTCACCACCGCGTTGACTTTCAATTGGTCATAGCACTGGATGGCCTGAAAATCGGTCGTCCAGTCGTTTCCCGCGACTGTCGCGCTCCCGCTCGCCTTGATGGTTGAGCAGTCGAAGTTCGTGCCGGCGGTGATGACGCCTGGCAACGAGATCTGATTGGAATTGACTTCCGGCGAATAGTAGTCGTCCACGTTGCTCGGGGTCGCTAGTTCCGGTAGGGCCGGAAACCGCGGCATAGACGGCGTGCTTGTCCGACCAGGCGGTGTAGCCGCCAGCCTGCGTGAATCACACCGTAAATCGTGTTAGTACGGATGAAGTTCCAGGGGTAAACCGGAGCGCAGGAGGAAGGTTTGGAGAACGGATCGCGCACGAGCTTGGTGGGATCGAGGGAGAGTACGCCGCCGTCGATGACCGATTTGTAGGGGCCGCCTCCGTTGAGTAGCAGCTGGTTGATTTCGTCGCCTTCCTCGTATTCGGTCTGTGTCCCGTTGTTTTCGTTAGGGATGCAGGCTCCGGCAGCCAGTCCGTTCCCGGTGGTCTTGGCGGGCGGCGCCAGGACGCGATCCCAGGCGACGTCGTAGAATGCGCCGACGGACCTGGGCGTTCCTCCAGTGACCAGAGCCATCAGCCCGGGGAACGAATCGGAGGGGCGCGAAGTGGTAGTGCGTGTGTAATTTACTCCGTTCCGGCCCAATGAAGCCAGATTCGGGCAGTTGCTGGACTTCACGCAGTTCTCATAGTCGACCGCGTGCATTCCATCGATGCTGACAAGCAGGACGTGATCATGCTGTAGATCCGCGGCGTTCGCCATTGTGGAAAGGGTGATGGCAAAAGAAAGAGCTAGTGTAGCCGTTTTGTATGGTTTCAAGATGAAGCCTCCTCGGCAGAGAATAGTGGCGGGAGGTTGCGGCGTGGTGAAATTGAAGTGACGGTTAAGTTGCCACCTGCGAGAGACGTTTCAGCCGTTGGATAAGTACCCAGCCTTCATCGAGCGTTTCTCCATAACGCCCCAAACTTTGAGCGTAACAATCGAATCAAGGCGTCTGTCACGGCCTTGTAGACCTTTCCCGTCCCGCCGTGCCAATGGATTCAAGGATTTAGTAGTAACCGAGGCTTGCGCCCACGGACAGCGGCATTTGATTGAGGCACGTAAGTCTAGCTGATCAATCAGTGGATTGCGCCTGGATGCCAGGCGCCGAGTGCATCTCTAATGACGCCAACCGGGGGCGACCATGAAAGTGCAACGAAATTCCTCCGCCTTCGCATGCTTGTCCGCCTCATAATATCAGTATTTACCGCCCCTCGCATGGCGGCCATGACTACGTCGGCAGGCGGTTTTGGTCTGCCAGGGGAGAGTAGAATCGTTCAGAGGAGGCCAGTAAAATGAGGCATCTGATCTTGCTCGGCGCCTGTATCATGGCGCTCGCAGCCGCAACTAATTACCACGTGATCAAGAGGATTTCATTTGGCGCCGCAGAAGGCGGGCGCGAGTACTTCGACTACATCAACGTAGATGCTGCGGCGCGCCGGGCCTATCTTTCGCATGGCACCGAGTTTCTGGTCGTCAATCTCGATACTGGCGATTTGGCCGGCAAGGTCACCGGCTTGAAGCGCGATCACGGCGTCGCCCTGGTACCCGAGTTGGGACGCGGATATATCAGCGACGGCGATGCCGCGCAGATTGTCATCTTCGATCTGAAAACGTTTAAGACTATCGGTCAGATCAAAGGCGAACCGGATGCCGATTCGATCATCTATGACCCGGCTTCGAAGCGGGTCTTCGTTTTCAACGGCGACTCCAAGAGCGCCACTGTGATTGATCCCGCTGCGGGAACCGTGATCGCGACGCTGCCGCTCGGCGGAGCGCCCGAACAAGCCGTTGCGGATGGCAGGGGAATAATCTACGACAATCTGGAAGACAAGAATGAGGTCATTGCGATTGATTCCCGCACAATGAAAATCACAGCGCGGTGGCCCGTCAGCTCGGGTGGCCATCCCGTATCGATGGCTATGGACCGGCAGCATCGCCGTCTGTTCGTTGGTTGCCGCGACCCTAAGGTCTTCCTGGTCATGGATGCTGACAGCGGGAAAATCATCAGTGAGCCGTTCCCCATAGGCGCGCGGGTCGATTCCAACATTTTCGATCCGGAGACCGGACTAGCCGCGTGTTCGACCGGCGACGGAACGATCCACATTTTTCACGAAGATTCCCCGGATAAATTCAGCATGGTCCAGACGGTGAAGACGGAGTTCGGCGCGAAGACGATGGCGCTCGATTCGAAAACGCACAACTTGCTCGTCGACACTTCCGATTTCGAGGCGCCCGCCGCGGATTCAAAACAGAAGAGTCCGCAGCCTCGAGCCAAGCCGGGAACATTTCACCTGCTGATCTACGGACGCTGACCGGCTGCTTCATGGGCCTCTAAGCTTCCAGCTTCGCATGCGCTTGCCCCGCCGCACGCGAAGCAGATAGTGTGCGATCTGGATCCCCAGGGGACGACTTGGCCCGTCCTGCTGCTCAAGGCCACGGCTATGGTGGGCATCATCCTGCAGATGCCCGGGAAGTGTGCCGATAAAGACTCACATCAGGCGACAAAGAGGACGGTCGGCGACGGGCACGCGCTGTGCGGTGTAGGCGTGGGAAGTGTGCCGCGCGGACGATCCGCAGGTGTGATTTTATATCAGTAGGTCCCAGAATGACCGGAGCGCGCTCTCTCACATTGCTGACGGCCGGGCTTGCCGTCGTCTCGCTCCTGGACGCCCAGCCGCAACAGGATCGCGCAAATTACATCTCGCAGCTTATCGATCAGATCGTCAAGCCATCGCAGTTGCCGTCCGGATACGGTGCAATCGAGGTCGGCTATCTCGACGATTTCGGACCGGTCTACAAATCCTATGGAAAAGCGACTGTCGATGGAACGGTGCCCCTGAACGAGAAAACGCTCTTTGGCATCGGCTCGCTCACCAAGCTTTTCGCCGCGACATTATTCGGCATCGCCAACACGAAAGGACTTGCGCTGGATACGCTCGCCAGCAGCCTTCTGCCTGTGCAGGACCCGATTCCGGCGGCGGCGAATCGTGCCGCGATCCGCCTTCTGGACCTGGCCGATCACCATGGCGGGCTCCCCAAGAACGAAGGTCATCTTTTCAATTCACTCGGCGATCTTTATGCTGACTACGCAGCCGACCCGATCACGTGCGACCCAGCCACGCCGGAACTCATTCACGATTGTGGCTGCTGCGATCCGGTATACATGTCCTTGCTGGGCCTGCAACCCACCTGTGGAACCGGCGGGGCGAATCCGGTTTATTCCTGCCCGACTCACCCGGCGACCCAGGGGGCAGCGGGCTGGGTCTATTCGAATCTGGGATTCGAAGTCCTCGGTAATGAGGTCTCCAGTTGGCTCGGCTATCCGAACTGGAACCAGGCAAACCTTCAAGAGATCACCCAGCCACTCGGGATGGCGGATACGGTTCCGCTCGAATCATTCACGGCGTCGCAGGTCGCTCGCGCCGCGAGCCATTGCGATCCCGCCACGCGCAGTACCAACGTCAATTGCCAGCTTCTCGATTGGCTCCCGGTGGGGAATCCCGCTGGAGGACTTTTCTCCACAGCTCAGGATCTCCTCCAGTTCGTTTCCTACAATGCCTATGGAAATACGACCAGCACCTCGCTCCTCAGTGCCCTGCCGGTGATCCATCACAACTATGAACAATATCCAGGCGGGGGTCAGGAACTCGGATGGCAGACCGTCACGCTTGCCACCGGCGAACTCGAGAGGTGGAAGGACGGCGCCAACGGACCGTTCAACACCTGGGTCGGCTACACTAGCGCACCGCTCACGCGCATGATCGTTCTGCTTGATAAATCCGGTTCCCTCGCAGTGGACTTAGCCGGGATAGGCTCCCAAGTGTTGATCGGGGCGGGTCCGTCGATCAGTTCCGTCACAACAGCGAACGGCGGCACCGACATTGCGCAGAACACCTGGATCGTCATCAAAGGCAATAATCTGGTGCCCGCGAACGCGCCCGCCGCTGGAGTCGATTGGAGTAATGCTTCTGATTTCGCCTCCGGCATGTTGCCGGTCAAGATCGCCAACGTGAGCGTCTCCGTCAACGGCAAACCCGCATTCATTTATTTCTACTGCAGCGCTGTCAGCAGCACTGTCTGTACCAGCGATCAGATCAATGTTCTGAGTCCTCTCGATTCGACCACCGGCCAGATCCAGATCGTGGTCAACAATCAAGGAGTTTCCAGCGCTCCATTCACAGCGAATATGAACGCGATCTCGCCCGCGTTCCTGCTGTTCAGTCCCGCGGGTTATGTGGTTGCGACGCACGTCGACGGAAGCCTGCTCGGTCCGCCGAGCCTCTATCCGGGACTCTCGACTCCGGCGAAACCCGGAGAGAGCGTGGTGGTTTATGGCGTCGGCTTCGGCCTCCCGGCAAATTTGTTGACCAACGGATCGTCGAGCCAATCAGGAGCATTGCCGACTCTACCTCAATGCCAGATCGGCGGAAGTAATGCGTCGGTTGCGTTCGCTGGATTGATCAGCCCGGGCCTGTATCAATTCAACCTGACGATCCCGCTCGGGAGTCCGAGCGGCGACCTCCCGATCGTCTGCGCCTACAACGGCGCCTCGACTCCATCGAACGATGTGATCACGGTCCACCAGTAAGAGTGCGGTTTCGCCGCCCGCCCGGCTTCGGATCACCTAGTACTGAATCGTGATGACCGCAAGAACCACTCGTTCGCACTCCATGAGCCGGGTTGTTGTCGATAATGGCGGATAACAGGCAAGGTGCCGCGAAGGCGTTTCAACGGGATGATTAGGCTAGCCGCTAGCGCACTTCGGCAACCGACTTCCGGCAGCCTGACCATCGCGAAGCTCCTAAATTCCGGTTTGCCCGTCATAGGGGCGCAACCCGGCAGCAACTCTCGGCATTCTCGCAGAGTATACTACTGCCATAAGTCCGGGAGAGCGATAGGATGACTCCTACGTATCGGCGCCAGGTCGAGGCACTCTATCAAGCCGCCCTTCCACTCGCGCCCGCGCAACGCGCAGCATTCCTGGCCGATGCCTGCGGCGACAACTCCGAGTTGCAGCGAGAGGTGGAGCTGCTGCTGCGCTCAGAGGCTTCCGTAACAGCCGAGATGAGTGTGGCGGGGCGCGGCGCCGCGGCCGAGTTCTCGACGGGAAACCGCATCGGCCCCTACCAATTAGAGGCGCTTTTGGGCGAAGGTGGGATGGGTCAGGTCTTTCGCGCGCGGGATACGCGTCTGGGCCGGCTTGTGGCGATGAAGCTCATCCGGTCAGATCGCGCGCAGCGTGGCGATTTTCAAATCCGGTTTCAGCGCGAGACGCGCGCCACCGCAGCGCTGAACCACCCACACATTTGCACGCTTTACGACGTAGGGGAACACAATGGCTCGGCGTATCTGGTCATGGAGTATGTAGAGGGGGAGACGCTGGCTTCGCGGTTGCGTGAGGGGCCTTTGCCGCTCGAGCAGCTGGTGCGCTTGGGCGCCGAGGTCGCGCAAGCATTGGAGTCGGCGCACGAACGCGGCATCATTCACCGCGACCTCAAGCCCGCGAACCTCATGGTGACGCCTGCCGGAATTAAGGTTCTCGATTTCGGGCTGGCGAAATTTGCAGACACGGAGCCTGCCGTAGCAGCGGATGCGACGGCTGCCCGTACCATTCTGGGGACGCCGTCCTACATGTCCCCAGAGCAGGCGCGCGGAGAGAAACTCGATTCGCGCTCCGACCTGTTCTCCTTCGGATGCGTTTTGTACGAAGCGGCGACGGGAGTCCGGCCCTTCCGGGGCGCTTCGGTGCCGGAAATCCTGCGCGAAGTCGTGAGCGGGCATCCATCCCCGCCCAGTTCGCTGCGCCCGGAATTACCTTCGGGATGGGACTCGATTCTGCAGCTTGCGATGGCGAAGGACCGCGAACACCGTTACTCCTCGGCCGCTGATCTGTTTGCAGCGATCGAGGAACTCGAAAACCCGGCGCCCCAGCCCTTGCACCGCATGGAAGAACGCCAACCAGAGCCCGTCTTCGGGCGCGACAACGAGTTGTATCGCCTGGCGGAATTCCTCCACTCGGCGGTCAACGGGGCGGGCAGGGTGGTCATGATCTCCGGGGAACCGGGCATCGGCAAAACCGCTTTAACCCGCAACTTTGTCTACGCCGCCCGCAAACACCATGGAGATCTCGCGTTATTGCGCGGCGCCTGCGTGGAGCACTATGGCACAGGTGAGGCGTATTTGCCCTTTTTGGACGCCCTCGGATCCTTGCTGCAGAACTCAAGCCGGGCCGTGGCTCTCTTTCGGCTGTACGCGCCGACATGGTGTCTGCAGTTCCCCGCGGTGTTTTCAAGCGCAACCATGGAACACATTCTGCGGGAAGCAACGGGAGCCACTAAGGACCGCATGTTGCGCGAATTAGGGGATGCCTTGTCTGCGCTGGCGGCGGAAACGCCCCTGCTGGTGGTCCTCGAAGATATCCACTGGGCGGACCCGGCCAGCGTGGACATGCTGCGGCATCTGGCGGAGAGGGCGCACAACCAGAGGCTCATGATTGTTGCGACGGCCCGCCGAGAGGATATTGAACGCAATAATCCCACCCTGAAACAGTGCTACACGGAGATGCATGCGCGCGGCGTCTGTCAGGAGATTGAGTTGCTCGCTCTCGGCTCCGCCGCCATCGCGGCCTACCTCAATGCGCACTTCGCTCCTAACGAATTCCCAGGCGGGCTGGCCGAAGTCATTCACCGGAAGAGTGAAGGCCATCCTCTGTTCGCCACGGGTGCGATCCAAATTCTCGCCGAGCGCGGGGATATCGGACGCACCAACGGAGCCTGGAAGCTGAACCTGCCGCTGGCCCAAATCGAGGTAGACGTGCCTGCAAGCGTGCGCAGCATGATCGAAAAGAAGGTGGGCTTGCTCACTGATGAGCAGCGGCAGGCGTTGCTCTACGCCAGTGTCGAAGGTGAAGAATTCACGTCGACTGTCTTGGCCGTCCTGCTGGAAGCTGACGAAATCGAATTAGAGGAACGGTTGGACAAGATCGGTAGGGTTCACCGGCTAATTTACGCGGATAAAGAGCAGGAGTTCCCGGACGGTTCGGTTGCGACGGTCTACCGCTTTTCTCACGCGCTCTATCAGTATTATCTATACGATCAACTCCTGAGCAAGCGCCGGATTGTCTTGCATCGGCGCGCGGGAGAAACGCTGGAGGGCATTCATGCGGGCCACCGCGGGGCCGTGGCCGGCCAGTTGGCCACCCATTTCGAGCGGGGGCGGGATTTCGCAAAGGCCATCGACTACTGGCTGGAGGCAGGAGCCACGGCGCTTTCGCGTTATGCCAATACGGAGGCGGTCGCTCATTTTACTCAGGGACTTGAACTAGTGGAGAAGTTGCCCCAGGATCAGCAGGCGGCGCAGAAGTCCGTCCTTCTCGAACGGCGCGCTGCAGCCCAGACTGTTCTCAGTCGTTGGAAAGATGCGCACGCAGACTATCTGGCGATGTGCGAGGCATGCCGAGCCGCGGGAAATGCGGAGGGTGAATGCCGCGCTCTGATCGGGATTTGCGGAGTCGCGCAGAGTGCTCGTGATGTTGAGAGCATGGAGCGATACAATCCCGAGGCGCGGATGCTCGCTGAGAAGATCGGGAGCCGGTCGCTCGTCGCCGAGGCCAATAATGCTTGGGCGATTTACCAGATGGTGTGCGGTTCGCTGTCGGAAGCGGAGGCGAGCTTCGACGCCGCGATCCCTGTGGCGCGGGCTCTCAAACATCGTCGCGCCTTAGTCAATGGTCTGACCTTCCGAGGCATTGTGCACTTTTGGAGAAGCGACTACGCGGCCGCGGAGGATGCGCACACGGAGGCGGTCGCCCTGGCTGCCGAAATGCGCGACGGATTTCATCTGCCTCTTTCTCTCTACTATCTGGGATTGACCTTGGCCAACCGCGGGCGGATTTCCGAATCCATGAAAGCGATGCAAGATGGCTTGGACTTGGCTAAGCGCAACAACAACGCACTGGCGCTTTCGCGCATTCCGAACGGGATTGGATGGTTGTGGCGCGAAACCGGAGACCTGGGTAAAGCGATCGAGTTTAATGAGGGGTGTGTAGAGGTTACGCAGCGCACCAAGGCCGCGGAAGCGGAAGCCAACGCGTTATTGAACCTGGTATACGACTACCTCGAAGCTGAGCAGCCGGCACAAGCTGAACGGGCGCTGGAACGGATCTATCCCCTCTATGAGCGTGAGAAATGGAATCGATGGCGTTTCTACGGAATCCGTCATCAGGCGGCGCAGGCTGAGTATTGGTTGGCGCGGCGGAAGCTGGACAAGGCCGAGGAGCACACCCGCGTCTTGTTAGCGAATGCCCAGGAGAACCGAGTCGCCAAGTACGTTGCGATCGCGCGGCGCATGATGGCTGAAATTGCTGTCGCGAGGGGCGATCTTAATCGGGCCGAGGAAGAGCTGGCCGGATCGTTGGAGGCTTACGCGGCTCATCCCATGCCGCTCGTCGAGTGGCGGAGCCACTTAGCGCTCGGTCGGCTGCTCACAGCTCGGAATCGTCCCGCGGCGGCACGCCAGGCCTTTGGGCGCGCGGACAACCTCTTGCGGGGACTCGCGGCCACGATCACAGATCCGACGCAACGCAAAACTTTCCAGGTAATGGAGGCGGTGAGGGAAGTTCAGACTGGCGTGGCTGATTAGAAAGCAAACGGCTCGTGCTAGCCGCTGGCTGCCAAATCCTGTCCAGTTGGTCGGCAAGACGGAAGATGCGGCGAAAGTGCTGTTGGATACCGTTATCGCCACACATCAGGCGCTGTGAAGGGACAGGGCGCTCCGGGCAAAAACAAGGGCTCAGCTCAGGCTGTCCGTCGCCCCCTCGTAGAATCGTGCCGGAGCCTACTGTGCCGACGGTGGCGTCTCGTGAACCCACAGATTCCGACGATAAGGCCAAATTTTCTTCCGTTCCCCCTTGACCCTCACGTTACGTGATCCCCTAAAATGCAAAACTGGACGCAGGGACCAACAGGTCTCTGTCGAGAAAAGCGATGGCTTACACAGTCAAACAAGTGGCCGGGATGTCGGGCGTCAGCGTGCGCACGCTTCATTTCTACGATGAAACGGGTCTGCTGAAGCCCGCCAGGCAAGGTGCCAATGGCTACAGGTTTTACGAAGAGCCGCAGCTCCTGACTCTCCAGCAAATCCTGTTCTACCGGGAGCTGGGTTTCGAACTGAAGCAAATCAAGGAAATCCTGCGCCGGGCCGATTTTGAAAAGGTCGCGGCCCTCCAATCGCACCGGAAGGTCCTGCAAAAGAACCTCGCTCGGACGCAGACCTTGATTGAAACCATCGACAAAACCATCCAGCACTTGAAAGGAACCAAGAAAATGAAGAGTGAGGAGATGTTTCTGGGCTTCAGCATCGGCGCGGGGAAAGACCGATTCGATGAGCACATCAAACTCGGCGGCCTGGGTGGCGAACCGATCGATTGTAAGGTGTCCGCACAGGACACCAATGGCGCGATGTGTGTTTTCGAGTTCAACTGCCATTCCGGCGGGCCGCGCCACCTCCATTACGACCAGGATGAGTGGATCTAAGTCATTGATGGCGGGTTTCACTTTGAGGTTGGTGATAAGCGAATGCGGGTGGGTCCGGGTGAGTCCGTTTTCATACCGCGCAAGCTTCCTCACGTGTGGGCCTGCGGGAGCGAGAAGCCGGGCAAGGTTATTAATATGTACCAACCTGCAGGCAAGATGGAGGAGTTCTTCCGCGAGTTAGGCAAGTATAATGGCAAGCCATACGTCCATGAGGCCCTGTCGATTGATGAATTTCGTCGGTTGTTCCGCGACCACGGGATGGATCTTCTCGGCCCGCCCCTCCTGGGAGGATGGAAAGTCGAAGAAGACGGACGAATTACACAGATCGTCTAACCACGCGACGACTTCCCCGAACAGCGCTTTCGAGGGCTTAAATCCACCAGCGTTATGAAGCGATGGGCAAAGCAAGCTGTGGTAGAGAGCGCCAAAGCAGAGCATATGAATCTTGCACGCTGTGTACACCTGATTCTGTTGGCGATTCTCGCCCAGCCATGGGCGTTTCCTCAAAGTAAATCGCAAGAGATCTTTCCGGGGAACTCCTGGCAACCCATATCTTCCCTTGAACAAGTCGGATGGTCCACTCAGAAACTGGCAGCCGCCCGTGCCTACGCAGGGGCTGATTCCATTCATACGTCGGCGGTGATGATCGTCCAAGGTGGTGAGGTGGTCGATCAGTGGGGAGATATCGATAAGAAAATCAGCTCCTATTCCGTTCGAAAGAGTCTAATCAGCGCGCTCTACGGAATCTACTCCGCCGAAGGGAAAATCGATATCAATCAGACTTTGGAGCAGTTGGGGATTGATGACGCTCCTGATCCGTTGACGAAGGGGGAGAAACAGGCGCGAGTTGTCGATCTTCTCCGCGCGCGGTCCGGCATATACCACCCAGTCGATTTCGAAACAGAAGCGATGAAAACGAGCCGTCCGGCGCGCGGCAGCCATCCGCCTGGAACGTTTTGGTACTACAACAACTGGGATTTCAATGCTCTAGGAACCATCTTCGAAAAGAAAACCGGACTTAAGATCGGCGATGCCTTTTATCAGCGCATCGCGAAACCGATCGGTATGCAGGACTTTCGGCCCGCCGATGTGTACTATTTCGGAGGGCCGTTTTCCATACATCCTACCTATCATTTCGAAATGACGGCTCGCGACATGGCCCGTTTCGGCCTGCTTTACCTGCGTCATGGGCGCTGGAAGGAAAAGCAGATCGTACCGGAAGGGTGGGTGGAAAAGAGCAGCCATGCCAGCGAGATGGTAACGTCTAACGGAGCGGACGCCGGCGGTTACGAATACCTTTGGTGGATCGATTACGGCGGCGTCCACTTTCCAGAAGTTGCGGTGCCGGGCATATTCTCAGCCCGTGGGAACGGTGCGCATTACATCTTTATTATTCCTACCCTCGATTTGGTCATCGTGCATCGCACGGACAACGACCCTCCGGTGAAGGATGCCAAGACCATCACCGAGACGACTAATCGGTCATCGGTCACTAAGGACAGAACTGAGTTTGGCCACCTGATGAGATTGATTCTCGACGCGCGACATGGTCCGCGCGACTGAGTCTTCACGGTTGCGCCATGACGAATCAACTGATCGACGGGCCTATCGATAACACCACAACACCAGGCCGAACAACCAGACCGCGATGGCGACTAGACGTCCGCGCGGATTAGCCAACACTACCGCGTTAATCGCGGGTAATCTGCGAGAAAGGGACCTCGGAACAACGCGGCTATTCCTACCTTCCGCGATCTACTCGGAGGCGGTCCGAAAAGCAGCGCCGGGCCGAGCAGCAGCCGACTCCTAAAGTGTTTTCAGGAAAGCAATGAGCAACCGTTTGTCTTCGGGCGACAACTCTAAACCGAACTCATGGCCTCTGATTGGGCCGGGTGCAAGATGAAAGCCGCGCGGAACGTAGTCAGGATTCAGACGAGCCGGATCGAACCACTCTTCCAGAGTGTCAGCCTGTCCATTGTGGCCGAAGGCGTTGCGATACCAAACGCCCCGCAGCGATGGCACCTTGTAGAAACCGGTTCCGCGGCGCGTTTTCAGCGCGAGCGTCGGTTCTGTGCCCAGCGAAACATTCAAAATGTTCTCGGACCTCAGAAGGTCTTCGGGAACCTTGAAGCCTAAGCGCCGGCGTGAGCTTGTTGCTGGTGTAGAGCGGCGGAGTGTGGCAACCTGCGCAACCCTGCTGCTCAAAGATCCGCTGGCCGCGGCGAGCACGATCGTCAAATGGATTCGAGTTCGGCGGAGGTTCTCGCGAATAAAGATACAGCGCGAGCGCATAGAGTTGTTCGTCGCTATAGCGCCGCTGCTTCATGTTCGCCGACTGAAAGTCGCCGTAGTGCGCCGTCACCTGGAGGCCGCCGCTCATGAAGCCCTGGTTCACGATGGCATAACGCATGAGATCTGCGATTGAGCGATGCCGTGTCAGTCCCGTGGCGTCAAGATACCGAAGATCCTTGATTCCGATCAGAGATGGAACGTGGACCGGGTAGGCAGAACTCGTGCCTTCACGCGCGATCACGCCAGGCGGGGTCGCCGTCAGTCGGCGGATCTGCTCGGCCCGTGTGGTCGCGCATAGCCCATCCGGGCGCTCAACCCAAGGCGCAGCGTACAGTCTGTACTCTAAATCGAACGCGCGCCGGTCGGGGTCGGGCCTTGTATCGTTGGTTCGCGCGAGCGCGTCGCGCCGTGCCCACGGGAAACTCCCCTGCGCTCCCTCCACCGCGGTCCCGTCCGGCATTACTCGAGTGTGGCAGCCAGCGCATGAAACGACACCGAGTTCCACGACACCTTTCTTGCGCACCACGTACTCGGAAAACGGCATGATTCCTTCGCGGGTAACCGGAATGTGAAGCGAGCGAATGGCGTCTGGACTCACGGCGATCCCCGTATCAGCCGGTTGATACTCGCGGGCTGCCCGGAAAACGATCTGTCCCGCTCGGATCCAATCCTCCTGTGTACGCAGTTTCGCCGGATCGAAGGCGATCTCGGGTTCCTTCTGTTTGAGAGCATCCAAATAGCCGGCTGGCTCTCTCCCAGGGGCATACACCGGATAGCCACGATAGATCGGCATGACTTCCAGAGAGTAATATTCGGCCTCCGATAGGTAGCGCGGAGAGCGATCGGGTAGAACCAGAGGAAGTTCGAAACCCGGCACGTCATGATCGTCCCAGGCTCGCGGAATATTGGGATGGAACGTTTGCGCCAGTGCGCCGGCAGCAAGGGCAGCACCGAACAGCAGAACACGGAGACAAGCCATCCGCAACGCCTCCAGATCCAACGATTTTCGCACAATAGCGCGCTAGCCGATGGCAACCCGACCCATACTTTCGGCCCGCAACGGCGTGCCAACGTGCTTATCGCTTGCGACCGAATGGTTGGCAATCTCCACACTGGCGAAACGGCGTTCGACGAGATTACTCCTCGATGGCCGCGCAGCCGTTACTGACGCAAGCGGCTTCCGGCTGGCGATCCAAAACTGGCAGCCAAAGGCAGTTTGACGTATCACCCGCTTCCCGTACATTTTGACGTTAATGAAGACGATTCTATCGGCAGTGCTCACGCCGCCCAATCCTGCGCCCCGCACTGCTCGCTCGTGAGCACTCCCGATAGAATCCTTCTCATTAACGGCCATAAATCACTTCCCGAACGCGTACAGATGCCCCGTCGTCCGCACATAGATCCTTCCGTCGACAATCGCCGGCGTTGCGAAAATCGACTCGCCCAGATCGTTCCGCGCGATCACGTTTAGCGCGTCTTCTGACCCATCCGCCACGCACACCACCCCGTCGCCTGACGCGAAATAAATCTTCCCGCCCGCCTCCACCGGCGACGAATAATACACCCCTCCCGCTCCCAGCCGCGCGCGATAAATCACCTTTCCCGACCTGCGCCCGAGCGCCGTCACGATTCCGCCATTGGTCACCGCGTACACCCGGTCCCGATACACCAGCGGCATCGGCACCTCCGGCACCGCCCGCGTCTCAATCCATTCGATCTTCTTTGATTCCGAATCCAGCCGGATCGCCATCAGCCCGCGCGGCTTCGCAAGCATCGTCTTCAGCTGGACCAGAAACGCATTCCATTCGGCTTCCGAAACCTGCCCGTCGTGATCGCGGTCGACCATCCGCTCGAATAATCCCCTGATCGTCACGATCGCGCCCGGAACATTCGCCGCGTCCACGCGCCGCGAGATAGCCAAGTCGTCCGGAAATTCGTCCTTGCTGATCAGGCCGTCGTGATTCTTGTCATATTTCTGAAGCATCACGTCCCAGCTCGGCATCGGGTCCATCAGATCGTCCGCTCCCAGCCACGCGGCGAAATACACCGTGTCCCCGCTGATTACCGGCGTCCCGGTTCCCTCCGACGTAATCGCGATCGCCCATTTCCGCTCGCCGTTCCGCCGGTCGTATCCGGCGATCTCACCCGGTCGGTGGAGCAGAATCTGGTCCCGCCACGCGACTGGCATCCCGTGTCCGCCGTTCCCGCCCGGCGCCCCCTCCGGCCCGCCCAGCGGCGCCTTCCACATCTCGCGTCCCGTCTTCCGATCGTACGCCGCCAGATACCGGTCTCCGGGATTGTCGCGCGCAAGCACCACCGCATCGCCCATCAGCGCCGGCGACGTTCCGCTGCCATAGGAAGTTTTCACGACCGGCAGCGGCACATTCCACGCTGGGTTCCCCTCGAAATCAAATGCGAACAATCCCGCCGAGCCGAAATACACATACACCCGCTCTCCATCCGCAATCGCCGTCGCCGTTGCGGGACTGCTCACCGGATGCACCTCTTCGATCGCTGACGCTTTAACCGTCCTCTGCCATCGGATCTTTCCCGTCCCGCGATCGACATCCAATACGATCAGGCTTTTTTCTTTGGCCTCGAACCCAGTAAGAAAGATGTGCGCGCCCCACACGCTCGGCGACGAGTGTCCGGCCGGCAATTCCGCCGACCAGATCCGCCCTTGCTTCAGCCCGAACTCGACCGGTGCCGAGCCCTCCGCAATCCCCGCCCCCTCCGGACCGCGCAGTTGCGGCCACTGATCGCCCGCAAGGCAAAGCAACGGGACCATCCAAATCACCCTTTTCATGAGGAGATTATAGCTGCTACGTGCGTTCACACACATTTTATCGCCGAGACGAATTTTCGGCGGACACGTGAGGCTGCCCCGGAATCCGGTTGCGAAGAGCCGTGACGTGGGCAAGACTAGTGGTTGAATGAGGTTCAGACGAGCATCAGATTCGCCCCTATATAGGAAAGCCCGCCGCGGTTTCCGGGGTTATCCGATTGCGACCGTCGCACTCTACGGGCCGGATGACAAGATCGCGACGAAGGTAGCGGTTGCGATCGTCGCCGAGCAGGATGCCGAGCCGGGCGGCCTTGAATCGCTGGTTCTCGCACGGCAAGGATGTGCGCTCGGATCTCGCCATCAGCAGCGAGGTTCTGAAATTCATAAAGGATCACGGGGCGAAGTCGGTCGTCCGGACGGAGCGCATCATCGGGTGTCCACACGAAGAGGGCGTGGACTATCCAGAAGGAGCGTTTTGTCTGCAGTGCCCGTTCTGGGCTCATCGGGACCGCTGGTCGGGCGAACTGGTCCAATAGGCGGGATCGGTGTCCGTTTTCCACCCTGATGTGTGGTGTTATCGGAAGTATCCTGCGGTGCCAACCACACGAACTCGGGACCCGTGGTCTAGACCAAATGCGTTCGATTCGTGAATCCCCAGGGCTTTTTCGTGGTCGAGATTCCGCATCGAGTCTATCGGTTCCGGCGACGGCGGAGGACGAACCACACGTCGGCGATAAGGATTGCGAGGACGAAATAAGGAAGCCGGTCCAGAGTCCAGAGCGAAGATTGGATGCGTGAGCGAAGCCGGACCACTTGGCGGCCGGCGTCGTCGGAAATGACAACGGGTTGTTTCCAATCGAGAGCGATCAGGCGCGGGAGAAATCCGCGGCGCACGCATGCTTCAAGATTGTAAATGCCGACGATCGGCGAAAAATGGGCGGCGACGATCAGGTCGTGCGCGAGCTCATCGAAACTCAGCGGAATGAATTTCGAGCCGGGCTGAGGGTCGGGGGCGGTGCTGCCGACGACGATGGCTTGCGCGGAAGGCCCATACTGCCAGATGACCGCCGAGTCGGCACGGTGATTGAAGCTCGAATAGAGCATGAGCACCTCGCGGTCGCCCCGGACATCAACGATGCCGAACAGATGCTCAAGAAGCGTAGAGTGCACGGCCCGCTCATCCGCGATGAAGGGAAACTGATACGTTTCGACGCTGTATCCGGCCGTGTGAATTTGCGAGATGAGGTAGGCGAAATCGGTCCTGGCGCGCTGGACGATTCCCCGATCGAAAAGGCGGCGGAGGATGGACGCGGCCGCGCTCGGCACGGAACCCTGGCGGGCAGCATCAAACTCTTGGAGGCTCGGCTCGATGTCAAGACCGACGCCCGCCCAGCGCAGGCCGTAGTTAGCGGTCCATTTCTGGAAATCTGCGAAGCGCGCCGCGGCCTGGTTAGCGTTCGAGGAGTTGAGATAATAGCCCTGCGCTTTGGGTAACGCCATCCAGGCGGTGACCGGGATGCCGGCGGCGCTCAGGCCGCGAACGACCTGCGCGCGGCCAGGGCTCAGGTCGGTCAGCGAGAGGCTGACTCCGGCGTGGAGCAGACGAAGACACCGCGTGACATCGGGATCGGCGAATAGTGACTGAAGCTCGGGCGTGTCCATTTCGCAGGCAAAGATAAGCTGCGGCTGTGCGGTCGGAGAGACGACGCGGACCTCATGGGCCGGAAACAGGCGGGCAGCGACGAAAGATCGCGCGGCGGCGAACAAGGCGAGGCATACCGCAAGTTGGCCACTAAAAATCGATATCCAGAGCAAGGTTCGCGCGGCGGCTCGGGTCAGAAGCCGAATCGAGCGAGGGAAGTTGGTGCGCATGGCTATCGCGTAACAATGATTCCGAGTTGACATTCGAGTTCACGGGCGCCGAGATAGGTGACGCGTACCGCCCGTCCACCGGGATTCGTGGCGATCCACTGCAGTTCCGTCAGACGCGAAAACAGAGCTGCTCCCAGCGCGCCACCCAGATGAGGCCGCCGTTCCGTCCAATCGACACACGCCCGGCTCGAAAACGCACGGGAACGCACCGATGTTGGAAGCGCCATCCCAAACTGGCGCCACCATTTCTCGCCGGGCTCGGTCAGGTGACAGACCCTTTCTATGCCCTCCAGGAGGATTCCGCGATCAAGCAACGAGCGATGGATCTGGACCGCCAGCGCACCGGCAAGATGTTTGTAGCAGGTGCGGGCGAAGCGCAGTTCCTTGATGCGTGCGGACTCATTTCTGGACGCGCGCGCCGTTAGCTGATCCCTTTCCGGTGCGAGAGTGGCGAGTGATTCCAGAGCCGAGGCGACCCGCTCATTCGCCAATCGGTAGAAGCAATGCTTGCCTCGTTTTTCGACGATGACCAAAGCAGCGTCCATCAGCTTGCGGAGATGGAAGCTGGCGGTCTGGGGCGCCACGTTGCCGATGAACGCCAGTTCTCCGGCCGGAAGCGACCGGCCGTCAACCAGCGCAACCAGAATCGCCGCACGCGCAGGCTCGCCCATCAGCCCTGCGATCATTGCAACATCTAGTCCCAGTGCCACCAGAGTGATGGTATCGCAGAGGCCGAAAAAACAGTTCCATCCCGGTGGAATCGATTCGAGCACGCGTCCTGTACAGTGGCATGAGGGGTTTCGAAATGATGACGACACGGAGCATGCTAATTTCGGGTGCAGCCATACTGGCGATTGTCGCGGTGTGCGGCGCCCAACCATCCGCGGCGAAGTTTGTCGAACTTCAACGCCGCGAGATTCCAGGCACAGGGCGAGAGGGCGTAACCACGGTGGCTGAGATCCCACCCGGCGCATGGTCCGCGAGACATAGTCATCCTGGTGAGGATTTCGGATACCTCATCGAGGGGACGATAGTGCTCTACGTGGACGGGAAACCGCCGTTGACGGTGCGGGCCGGGGAGACATTCTTCACCGATCGGGGCCGCGTTCACAACGCCCGCAACATCGGGACAACCACGGCGAGGGCGGTGGACACCTACGTCATCGACAGAGGAAAGCAAGGTATCACGCCGGCTCCCTGAGGGTAGACTGCCGCGCGGTGGGTCGAAGCGGTGCTGCGTTGGGTTCTCGACCGGCATTTTGCTATGGCTCGTCCCGGACGCATAGACGCATGGGCTGATGCGTCCTCACCTCGCCTCCGGCCGCGTGGGCGGCCGGTCCGATGAGACGTTACTATTCAAGAAGTGCATCTGTCGGCATAAGGCGGGCTGTTGAACAAAGAGTTGCGGCGTACTATCTAGACGTTCTTGCGCAAAGGCTAATCCATTGAGCTCAGGAGAGATGTAAACGACTGGGCATCTGCGTCTTATATTCACGGTCGTGCATCCCTAGCGAAACGCTTTGTTTATCGATTTTCTCTTGACAGCTCCATCGCGCGGGTCTAACCTGGGGCGGCAAGGCTGGAACCGTCGCCTGGAAGCATCTTGAAGAAATAGAGGTAAATCATGCAACAGGTAAAGACGAGTTCAGTGGAGCCGCAATCGCGGTTCACCCTACCCGAAGTTTCATGGGAGGATCTCAATGAGGCCGGCGCGTATGTTGAACGCGGCTCCGGCGATTTGTATCGCGTCCCCAAAGAAGCTTTGATTCCGGGAGCGTCCCCGATTATCCACAAGGAAAGTCTGGGAGCTTCGCGTTTGGTTCAAATTAGCAGGAATCCTTTCGTAACGACATTAGAAGCACGACTTCGTTGCGCTCAGCACAACATCGAGCCGAACTTCTAATAGTTCAGACCCTTTAAGGACGGCGAACGGTTCCTGGTCTTGCTCCGGACGGTCGAGTGATATTTCTTGCCGGTGCGGGCGACCCAGACGGAGACATTCTTCTTCTGGTCAGTTTGCCCTGCGGCGCGGATTGTCCGGACGATGTTAACCGCTAGCCGCTTCCGGGCCCACTGCACCAGCGGCCTTGTAGCCCACTATGGCGGGGAGTTACTGCTCCCCGTCCGACAGTCAAGGAAAGGAGTTCATCTTATGACCGAACAGGACCATGTAAAAGTGGCCAAAGAGGCGGTACCGTATCGTATCGTAGAAAGCCTGCTGGGCCGTATCGCGTAGCAACAGATACGTAACGTATCGCTGCAAGAACAACAAGGAGAAACGAGCATGTATTTAGTCATGGGCATTACTGGAAAAGTTGGGGGCGCCACCGCGCGGCATCTGCTGAAGCAAGGCAAACAGGTGCGAGCACTTGTGCGCAATCGCGAGAAAGCGGCGAAGTGGGCAGACCAAGGCGTGGAGTTGGTGGATGGAGACTGGAACGATGCGACAGCCATAGCGGCGGCGCTCAAAGGTGTTGAGGGCGCGTTTGTTATGTTGCCGGCTGTATGGGCACCCTCGCCTGATTACAGAGAAGCAAAGGGCGTGATTGCGAACTATGTCGAGGCGCTGACCAAGGTAGTTCCCCCGCGGGTGGTAGCGCTCTCGTCGATGGGCGCGAATAGAACAAGCGGGCTGGGGATGATCACGGCCTTATCACTTTTGGAGCAAGGTTTTCGCAGCCTGCCATCTCCGGTCGCATTTGTACGCGCAGGCGGCTTTTTCGAAAACTTTCTTTTCGGCTTACAGGCCGCCCAAGGCGGAACACTACCGGTCTTCTACAATCCTACAAACCGGAAATCGACAATGGTCGCGTCAGACGACATCGGCGCAGAGGTGGCAACGCTTCTGACCGGGCCGGCGTGGTCAGGGCATCGCGTCATCGAGCTGGGTTCGATGGTAAGCGCGGATGAAGTGGCCGGACAATTGGGTGAAGTCCTGAGACTCGACGTAAAAGCCTTTGCAGTCCCGCGTGCAGGGTGGGCGGAAGCGTTCGAGCAGTTCGGCATCCCGAAGGGCCACACTGGACCTGCCGAAGAAATGTATGAGAGCATTAACGCGGGATGGATGGACCTCGGAATTACGGGTACGGAGCACGTAGCGGGTACGACGTCCGCACGCGATGTGTTTGCGGCTGCACAGAACGCCGTCAAAAAGTCCGGGGCAAGCTGAATCGCTCGAAAGCGAGCGCCGATCTGCCGGGAGTAGACATGATCGAGGGCGATGCTCGTGACGAGGGCACCCTCATCCGCGCCTTGAACGGCTGCGATGGCGTCGTCAGCTCGTTGGGCACCGGCCTGAGCCCGTTCCGCGAGGTCAGCCTGCTCACCGTCGCAACAGGCGCCCTGGTCACGGCGATGACGCGCTCTGTTCCGCCATAGGGGCGGCTTCGTCGGTGGTTTCTGCGTTGGTCATTTGAATCGTCCTTTTCTGCGCGGGCTTCGCGCATGACGATGCATCGCTCTGGTTTGGAGAAAACGCAAGTTCAAATCTTCATTGATTCTGGGGCTTTATCGGAAAATCGGGCAATCGTTTGGTAGAGACTCTTTAGGACTCCGACAAAACCGAGTGCATCCTAAGATCCTCTATAATTCACGCAGAGGAGCTATCGGTCGTGCAAACCTCGCTCGGCTCAACTCGTCTGGACCCTTACAAGGACTACACACTCTCCCTGTCGGACGGTGTCAACACCTACTTCGGCAGCAAGCTGACGGGACTGAATCCGCCACTGGAAGTTGTTCGCCACAGGTCGGGCGACGATCCTTCCACCTCCTTTAAGTCGCCCGGCCGGGTTAAGTACGAATCCATCACACTGAACCGCGGGGTCGCCACGGGTCGATCGTTTAGCGCTTGGGCCGGCCAGATTGCGATGTTGCTTTCTTCGCCCGACGTGAGCGATTATCGGGATGGCGGCGCCGGCAACCTCTCTCCCCGCAAGCTGACTGGGCGGAATGAGTTCGACGAAATCACGCTGAACCGGGGAATAGTTCAGGTCCAATCCTTCAGTAATTGGGCCAACTCCGTCCAGAGTTATGGGTCGAATCCGGGCTCGGAAGTGTCACTGGCCAACTTTCGGAAAAATATTACGCTGCAGTTCTATAACGAAGCGGGACAGTTGGCAGTCCGTTACCAAATAAGCCCCCACCGGATTCTCGAGTTTCGCGGGGGCAGTCATGGGGTCTTCTGTCATGCTTTGTTCCCAGGTAGCGCCCGACGCCGGCGCGAACAACTGGCAGGGATTTTCGAAGGGTCCTTGGACGCGCAGAAGACATCGCAAGCGCGTCGTTGATTTTAGCTCCCGGGGAGCTGAGGGATGGGCCCCGACCACACAGCCTGGTAAACAGGTGAAAAAGTGTACGGGTCGATGAATATCTGCAAGCTGACCAGAGGCGTCGATGCCGGAGCGGCTTGAAGCGCGCTGAGGACGGTCGCACACGATGCGCCATAGAGCACCTGCGGCGCCGCCGAACCCGTTGGAAGTTTCTGGGCGCTGAATCGGGCTCGGTACTGGATGAACAGCGGGGAAAATGGAGCGGAGCCCGGCGGGGGCGGCTCGCCCTTCCAGGCGCGATGGATAAAGTCCGCTGCTCTCCTGCGTGGCCAAATACGACGCGAAGTCGCCGGATGACATCCAGGCGGTATAATCCTGTGCGTATTCGGGGAAAAAGTCGACATACCAGGGCTGGGCGCTCGCATGATTGTAAGCGGCTTGCGGCGCGCCGGCCTTGCCCCAGAAAATCCCCTCAGCCGGAGCCACCGTGCCGCTGCCAAAATCTCCGTTGAAAATCCCCGAAAAGCTATACCCGTCGCCTGTCGTCGTCACGCTGGACGAGGTGCCCGGAAGCTGGCCGATTTTCTCCAGGTTGTAGTTGTCGTAGGGCAGGAACGGCGTGGCCACAGGTTTCGGTTGAACCCAGTTCCAACCCATTCCCATATAGATGTCATTCAATCCCTTCGCTTTTTCGTAAGCAGATTGACCCGCGCTGTACGTATAAAACTTCTTCGGCCAACCGGGATGCAGGAGGTCACCCTGGAAATTCGGCAACTGCCCGCTGGCGATCGCGCCGCTGAAACGCGCCAGATCGATGCTGGTGGAAACCAATCCGCCCGCACCCTCCGAAGCCTGCAACGAAAACGTGTGGACCCCGCCGCCGTAGGCCACGGAAACGGTGTCGTGGGGCGGAAACAGGGATTTTCCTTCAATCGGCGGCGTCCCGTATTCGCAAGGGATCGGGCTCTTGGGAGCGTACCGGCCGGCGAGGTATCCGCACGGATAGTACACTACCTCGCGATCCAACTGGTCGGCTTGCTTGGAGGAGCCGAGCAGCGTGTCATTCATGCCGAGCGGTGCGAACACGTTGGTGTTCATATAGTCCATGTAGCTGGCCGCGCCGCTCAACTGCCGGATGGTTTCGCCCAGAGCGCAAAAGCCGATATTCGAATAAATCTGGCCGTTGCCGGGGCTAAAGTCGGCTGATGTCATGGGCTGCGCTTGGACGTAACGCAACAGCGTCTGGCAATCCGGCGGTCCCCCTGTTCCGAGGACGCCTTCGACGGCTTTCAGAGTATCGTAATCCTCATAATCCTCCGCCCAGCCCCCTTCGTGATAAAGAAGGTCGCTGACGGTGGCCGGCTCGATCCAGGTCTGCGTCGATCCACCGATCGGCGAGCCGAACGCGGGAGGGTTGAACGGATGGTAATTGAGCGGCCATCCCGGCGCGCTTCCGAGGAGTGGAATAGAGTCGTGAGCCAGCTTGAGAATGCCCATGGCGGTGAGGGCCTTGGTCACGCTAGCGATTCTGAGGCGGCTGTCCGGTTGCGTGAATAATCCGTTGCTGACGTCTGCGTAGCCGTAGGACTTGGCGAAGATCAGGTGGTTGTTATAGGTGATCGTCACCGTGCCACCCGCCGAGCCGTTCTGGTTCATGTAGTTTGCCACCAGGGGATCGATAGCGGCGGCCATATCCTCAGTGGCGAATCCCAGTGTGGGTATGGTGAGGCTCGATACGGGATAGGAGAGCAGTGTCGCGTCAAGCCCTTTTACGGCAATGTGATCCACCACGGCCTGGTCGCACGGAGTGGGTGCGGGGGGCTGGGCGTTTATCAGACTCAGCGTCAGTACGGTCGAAGCGAATCGGGTAAAGCTTGAGCGGTTGTTCACGTTTTGTCTCCTTTGCTCACGTCCCTAATGTGATGGCGAGGTTCGATTTATTCCACCGGCGATTATTTTTTTCGCGTCGGAAGGAAGCCGCACCCCCCTGTGGTGTAGGAGGGCGGCGAAGTCGAGGTGTGGAGCGACTGTCCGGCCGGGAACATCGTTGACACTTTAGACCGGCAACATCGTTGACGGTTTCTGCGCCACCGAAAGCCTCTGTCTGACACATTGCAGCACAGTTTCATCCGGGTTGGGGGCGCGAACAGACGACTTGATAGAATGGACCCACCTGACCGGAGGATAGGGCTCTCCAGGGATGGAACCCGAGCGCCGATTCAGCGGCCGGGATTCGGCAAGAGCGAGACGATCTCGCTCTTGCCTGCCAGGAATCCTGGCGCGAAAGCGAAAAATCCCGGGGGTTTGGGGGCGTGCGTCCGAATGAGCCAGTGTACGCCCCTACGGCAACGTTGAGGATAACCTCATGCGCATGCCAACTGTGAAATAATCGCTTCAATAATGAAAAGGCTGCTAACCCTTCTCATCGGACTCGCCCTGTTAGCGGGCGTGGCCACTGCAGTGCCGGAGCCACAATCCGCGCCGCAGCAAACCGACCAGAAAAAGGATGTCACGGTCTATGTGACGCGCACCGGCAAGAAATATCATCGGGCCGGATGCAGTGCTCTCCGCAGTTCCAGCATCCCGATCTCGCTCAAGGACGCCAAGGCAAAGGGCTACACGGCTTTGCAAGTTGTGCCACACGCCGGAACAGCATCTGATTCCTAGCCCAACAACAGCCACCCGGTACCTCCGCCATTGGTGAGGTTGCGCGATTTCGCACGATCACTTCTCTGCCAAGGTGGGTTGCTGCGCACAGGCCGGTGCGAACATTCGTTGAATTCCATTGATTCCAATACAAGAGCAATGGAGCCCTGCGTGTGCAAAGAGTTTGAACGGTGCTACAGATCAAGCGCATTCTGTTTCCGATCGACTTCTCACAACAAGCCTACGCAACCGCTCCGCTCGTCTACGCCATGGCCAGTCGCTTTAGAGCCCAGCTAACTCTGTTGACCGTAGTGCCCCGTGAATCGGCCCTGCGTGGCCGTGAGCAACTGATGGACAACCTTGAGCTCCGCATGGTTGGCGTTTCTCGGGAAGAGTTTGCGCACTTGGATGTCGAACGAGTCGTAGCGCTCGGTGAACCAGCCGAGGTGATCGCGAGGTTCGCGGACACACAGGGCGTGGACCTCATTATGATGCCAACCCACGGCTACGGACCACTTCGTCGTCTATTGCTCGGCTCGGTAACCGCCAAGGTCGTACATGACGCCCAGTGTCCCGTGTGGACCAATGTCCATGCCGACGCGCTTCATCTAGGTAAAGACCTCACGCTGCGACGCGTCGTTTGTGGGCTGGAACGGACCCCTGATAGCTCTCCGGTGATGGAGTGGGCTGCGCAGTTTGCCCAGCAGGTCAAAGCAAGCCTGCGATTCGTTCATGTCATAGCGGTGCCAGACGAATTGTCGCCGCGTCTCACCAAGAGGAAACTGGAGCGGATGCGACGCGAGGCGCGGGTTAGCGTGGAGAACCTTCAGAGAAGCACCGGCGTGGAAGCACCGACCTCGGTGGTGATCGGCAAAATCGGGAGCCGATTTTGTGAGGAAGCGCAGCAGCACCAGGCGGATTTGGTAGTGATCGCTCGGGGTAGGGTTGACGATTTCGGTCGATTGGGCCAGAACGGGTACGACATCATCCGTCGTGCACCGTGTCCAGTAATCAACGTATAGCATCTGGTCCAACCTCGCCCTTTCACGAGGACTCCCTCCCTAGCGAGATGGAGAAATTAGGAGCGTATGCAGGGGAGGAGGGACTTTTCGTGAAGGACGTGAGGACGCATCATGGGGCATTTTGGGGAACCTTCCTATAGAGCGCTGCGTGTAGGGAGATTATGGAAAACACGCTTCAATGCGTCCATGCGTCCGCGAGTCCCGTCGATCAGCCACGGTGCAACCAGTCTAGCCTCGTACCTCCCACTTCCTGGTGATCTCCGCGATCACCTCATCAGCGCGAGTGGTGTACAGCCAGAAGACCTGGACGGCGTGCGTGCCTCGAACCTGCATCTTTAGCCCGCCGGTGCCGGGAGTGAACTTCAAGTGTTCCTGAGCTGACCGGGTCGGCGTGATGACGCCCAACGCGATCTTGCTCACGTGCGGGCAGTCTCTCGCGGCCTCCACAGCCGGGACGGCGCTCGGAATGACCGTCGAATGTCGACCGTTGAATTTCGCTCCTTTAAGTAGGCCCCTTGTGTGGCTCATACGTGGCTCCACCGCCGGAACGAAACGGATCTCAGGATCGTGCCGATTCTGACTCCCCGTCCCGGCTGCGCTTCTTGCGATTGCGCTTTCGCGCCAGGGCTTCCTTGACGCGCTTCTTCTGGCCGGGTTTCAGATAGAAGGAGTGCCGTTTGATCTCCTTGATGATGTCCTCATTCATGACCTTCCGCTTAAAGCGCTTGAGCGCGCTCTCCAGACTCTCGCCAGCATCAAGACGCACCTCAGCCATCAGATCCCACCTCTTCCCAAGAGCACCAACACTGCCATCAGGGTAACAGGCATCGCATCTCCGCAGACGTACCGCCTACAAGAGCAGTACAATTTCTACAGGCGACGCAACCGCATGATGACTTCTCTATGCCCGGAGCCGCGAGGGTTTTCAGGACGCCCGCTGATTGCGCTCGTCCTTGCGGTGGGGGCAGGCATTCTGGGATTGACCTGACCGATAATTTGTACCAGTTCGATAGAGAGTATAACTCGGAGCACAGAATCCAGGTAGGACGAGCTTCGAATGTCTCCCTTCGCCTGCATCTGAGGATCTTTAGGCCGGCGAGCGGCGGGGTCCAGGCCGAGCGCAGCGAGTTCATCGACAGAGCCTGGACGCCGCTGCTCGGCGGCCTTAGGAACCCTCCGGCAGGCGAAGGGAGACTCAACCGGTGCCGAGGTTACGCCGCCGCCACCCAGCTCAGCGGCGCGGGCGCTCGATAGCCCAACGAACTGTGCGGACGCACGGTGTTGTAATGCTTTCTCCACATCTCGATGACCACCTGCGCTTCTTTGAGTGAATAGAAAATCTCTCCGTTTAAGCATTCGTCCCGCAGTTTGCCGTTGAACGATTCGCAGTATCCGTTGTCCCAAGGGCTGCCTGGCTCGATGAACAGCGGCTGGGTGCCCACGGTATCCAGCCAGTTGCGGACGCGCTGGGCGGTCATTTCGGCTCCGTTGTCGGAGCGGACGTATTCGGGCACGCCATGCTGGAGCATGCAGTCGCCGAGCAACTCGATCACATGAGCGCTGTTGAGCCGCCGCGCCACGCGGATCGCCAGACCCTGGCGCGTGAACTCGTCGATCAGGGTGAGCAGCCGCACGCTGCGACCATGGTGGGTGCGCGCCTCGACGAAATCGTAGCTCCAGACCTGATGGGGCCGCTCGGGCCGCAGTCGGATGCAGCTTCCGTCGTGGAGCCAGAGTCGTCCGCGTGGCTTCTGTTTGACCGGAACCTTCAGTCCTTCGCGCCGCCAGATGCGCTGCACCCGATCTTTGCCCACATTCCAGCCGGCTTGTTGCAGCAAGGCTGTAATGCGCCGATACCCGTAGCGGCCATACTGACTGGCCAAGGCCAGGATCGCTTGTGTCAACCCATCTTCGTCATCGCGCTGGGTGGGCTGATAGCGCTGGGTTCCCCGCGGCTGGCTCACCAACCGGCATGCGCGCCGTTCACTCAATCCTTGTTCCCGAGCGTGCTGAACGGCGATGCGACGCCGCTCGGGACTTAGAAGTTTCCCTCCGCGATATCCTTCAGGATCTGTTTCTCGACGGTGAGGTTGGCGATGGCGCGCCGCAGTTGCGCGTTCTCCTTCTGCAGGTCCTTGAGCTTCTTGGCCTGCTCCAGTTGCAGGCCGCCGTACTCTCTTCGCCACCGATAGTAGGTCTGATCGACGATGCCCGCTTCCTTACACGCCAGCGGCACGGTTTTGCCTTGGCTCACCAACACTTCGACCTGCCGCAGCTTCGCCACGATCTGCTCTGGTGTAAACGCTTTCTTAGGCATTTTCCGGTTCCTTTCTGCTTTTCCAGTCTCTATCGAACTGGTACAGAAATCCCCGGTCACGTCATGGATATATCCAGATTTGTAGAAGCGTGTTTTTGTCTGCGCATCGGCGGTGCTTTGATGACCTGCGTAAGCAACTGTTTAAACTCTCGATACCTGACTGGTCAGGTTAGCACGCGCCAACGCGCCGTGGGCGACGTGCGCCCGCTTCTTGCGGTGGTAGTTGGCCCGCACTCCGACGCGAACGATAGCACGTGCCGCGCGTGTGCGGGAACGGCAGGCAACACACGGCGTGGTCTGTTGAAGCTAGGTCGCGCCGCGACCACCCACTCGCCATCGGTGATAGTATGTGTCAAACCAACAAGGTGCTTCCCGACAGAGAGCGCCAACGCGCGGGCTGCTCGCAAGCGCCTTTCCGGGCGGCCCGTGCTCTAGTGTATAATCGCGCGAGGTGGGGATTTAGTTGCGGCGGCGGTATACCCCATCCCCCCTGAGTACTGCCGCCAACGTTTTTTTCAAAATTATATGGGGCTGCCATGATCATTCATGCATCCATTCCCGCAGACGATCCAGGGAGGGTCGCGCGCGTCATCGCTGAGGTTTGGCGCGGCGAGTACTTCCCTTTCCTTTTTCCGCAAACCTTTCTCGTCATGGCAGGGGACGATCGCGGCAGCACGATCGAGGTAGCCCCGCGCGGGAAAGAGATAGTCCCCGCAGAGACGAGTATGTCATTCGGAATCAATGCGTCTCCTTCTCCGCACAGTGAAGTGCATCTTAACATCGCTACTCCGCTCAGCGTGGAGGAAGCGCTGGCGCTCGCCAAACGCGAAGGTTGGACGGCACGGGTTTGTGATCGCGGTGGCGTCTTCAACGTTATCGAATTCTGGCTTGAAAACAAGTTCATGCTAGAACTCATGACCGAAGCCGAGTCGAAGCGCTACAGAGGCGTTATGACACTCGCAAATGTGCGCGCCATGATCGCCAGACCCTCGCCAGGGCCAAAAGCTGGGTAGCCCCGCGCTGTTGTTGTCAACGGGGCGTTAGCGGGCCCGCTGCCCGGCCCTGCAAAGAGAGACTTGGATCACGTCGCGAAAGAACTGATCGACCATCGGCACGAGCACGGCTGCTGAGACGCAGAACAATCGACTAAAATCACCGTAAGTGACTGAGGGGGCGGGATTTATTCCTTGTGGCCTTGCCGTCTCGGTGACCGTATGGCTATCGACCGTGTGCGTGGCCAGATTTTCAGATCGTTACTATTAATACAACTATAATTTTTAGTTATAGCTAAGCCCCGTCATTCGGGCACTTTACACTAGCCACCAACCCGAAGTGTATCCCGCTGATTACCTGGTAAATCCTGGTAATTATGGTAATTTCGGCAACCCACCCCACCCCCACCCCGATAGGAGAAGCATTTCAACGTGTCCGCCCCCGCCCTTGAGAAGCATTTTAGAGTGAAGGACCTCGCCGCCCTGTGGGGCCTTTCTCAAACCACGATCATCAGGCTGTTTTCGAACGAACCGGGAGTGATTCGCCTGCAGTCGCCCACCGGCAAGCGCAAGTATGCCACTTTAACGATTCCCGAGTCTGTTGCCCTTCGTGTTCATGATCGCCTTGGACACAAGGGATTCGAGCCGCAGCTTTCGCGCCGCGATCCATTTCGCGTAGTACATCTCAGTCACCCGAACAGACGAGTGGCCAAGCAGCCGCGAAACGTCCTCAATGGCCAGCCCGTTTAAGAGCATCCGCACGGCGAATGTATCACGCAGTCTGTGTGGCCGACAATCGTCAACGCCGCAGCGTGCGCCGATGGTCTTCATTCGCTCGTAGACCTCGTTCGCGAGGTACGCGGGGTTGGTCGCGTTGCCGTAGTAGAACGGTCGACCGGGAGACAGCCACTCGCAATTCTCAATCGCCTTCTTAAGCTGATCGGGAATGTACGCCTCAATCATTTTGACGCGATCTGTACGCTTCGACTTCTGCGGAACGAAGGTATAGACCCACAATCGCTCGCCCTTTGTTAGCGCGCTGGGGTCGAAGCGGATCGCGTCGCCGACACGCATTCCGGTTTCGAGCATCAGTTCGAGCAGTAGGCGAAATGTCTTCGGGTGCTTCGCGTAGCCGTGGGTCCCGCCGTTCAGCTTCAGGGCCTCCGCGAGCATCTTAGATACGTCCTCGTCCGTGTATGGGTCCTTCTGCTCGTAGCGCGCCCTGAATGGTTTTACGTTCTCGGCCATTGGCTTTTCGATCCACTGGCGGCGGTATGCCTCTTTCAGAAAGCAGCGAATCTTCTCGACCGCCTTCGATTTCGATGTCCCCGCCAGTTTGGCTGGCAATCCGTCCGTCTTGAAATCCTCCAGCAAGTCGACCGTCATGTCTGCCATGCGGAGCGCGCCACGCTGCGCGCAAAACTCGTCCAGCCTGCCGAGCGTCAGCTTATGATGGCCTATCGTTTTCTCGCTAATCTCGTGCTCGCGCGACGCGATGTACTTATTAACCGCCTCCGCAATCGTGATCCCGTTCCCGGCATCCTCTTTTGCGCCCGTCATCAGGGAGACGCGCACGCTCTCGGCTCGCGACCATACGGTCTCTCCGGTGCTCTGCCGTGGATAGAACACGGTCGCCGTTCTGCCGTAGATCCAAATCGGACAACCGCAGTCGGCGTTGCGCTTTGCGTCTACTGAAATCTTTTTCTTCGGAACCTTACAGCCCGCCAGGTGGCGGCGATACAGCGTCAGGTGCTGCTTTGCGCGGCGTCCCATACGATGACCTCCGGCACGGAGTATAGCACCCTTTCGTGTACAATTCATGTACGCGACCTGGGTGTGTGCCTGTAAGTTACTGATTTTAGGTAGTGTGGCTCCCCGGCATGGATTCGAACCACGATTCACGGCTCCAAAGGCCGCTGTCCTACCATTAGACGACCGGGGATCTTATGAGGCGAATCGACTTTCTCAGTCTACCATTTGTGACCGACCTGCTCGCCGCCCCACGCGCCCTTCGCCCAAGACCAGGGTTGTAGTTGTTCATGGGACGACAACTCCGGTTGTTAAAGTTGTTAAATAAGGACAAATTGCCCCCGCCCGGTTGCAACGCTGCTCCGTGTGGCACCGTCCTTACTTTCAAGGGACCCGCGCCGCCTTCTCACAGGAAGATTATGCCGTTTATGATGTATTGCGTTCGGACTACTGCTCTCCTTCTAGGACTTTTCATATTTGCTTTCAGCACGCTGGCCCAGCAAAACCGCATCACCGCGCAGGTCAACGACACCCGGCGCGTTAGCTTGGCCGGCCATATGCACCCGCAGGCGCGCCCTGAGAACGATCAGGGGCGGGTTTCACCATCCCTCCAGCTCTCTTACGTCACGCTGGCTCTCGCGCAGTCCGATGCTCAGAAGGCCGATCTTGCTCAACTCCTTAAGGATCAGCAAACTCCAGGTTCGCCGAACTACCACCGTTGGCTCACGCCGGAACAGTACGGCGAACGATTCGGAGTCAGCGATTCCGATCTGAACCAAATCCAGCAATGGCTTCAAACCCACGGCTTGACCGTCATTGCCGTGGCGCGCGGACGTAACTCGATTGCCTTCAGCGGGTCGGCGGCACAGGTGGAGGCCGCGTTTCAAATTGAACTTCACCACTATCTGGTGAACGGCGAGACTCATTTCGCGAACTCCAGCGACCCGTCTATACCCGCCGCATTTTCCGGCGTCGTGGTAAGCGTGCATGGACTCAATGACTTCCGCTTGAAGCCCGCCAAAATTCGCCAGATCCACCCCGATTATACGTCGAGCCGCGGGGTCCACAATCTTGCGCCCAACGACTTCGCGACCATTTACGACATCACGCCGCTGTACAATGCCGGATTCGACGGAACCGGGCAGGCCATGGTCGTCGCCGGACAGACACAGGTCAATTTGACCGACATTGAGACATTTCGCAGCACGTTTAATCTGCCCTCAAACGATCCGCAAATCGTTTTCGTGCCCGGTACCAGGAATCCGGGAGTCAGCTCGGGTGATTTGGCGGAAGCAGATCTGGATCTGGAATGGTCGGGCGCCGTGGCGCGAAAGGCCACGATTGTTTACGTCTACACCTACGACGTCATGCAGTCGGTTCAATATGCCATCGACCAGAATCTGGCGCCGGTGATCAGTTCGAGTTACGGCTCTTGCGAGCCGGAGACTTTGAGCTCCGACGCTACGACTTTTCGCTCCTGGGCGCAGCAGGGAAGTGCGCAGGGAATCTCCTGGATCAACGCTTCAGGGGACAACGGCGGTGCGGACTGCAACGATTCCCAGAATCCCGGTTTAGCCGTCGATACTCCGGCGAGCGTCCCCGAGGTGACCGGTATCGGCGGCACTGAGTTCGTAGAGGGCAGCGGAAATTACTGGAACTCCACCAACGACGCGAATGGAGCTTCGGCTCTTTCTTACATCCCGGAAACGACATGGAATGACAGCGTGGCCGACGGGGAGCCTTCGGCCAGCGGTGGTGGAGCGAGCATTTTTTTTCAAAAGCCTTCCTGGCAGACCGGCCCCGGCGTTCCCGCCGACAACGCGCGACACGTTCCCGATATTTCGTTGACCGCGTCGGCGGATCACGACGGATATCTCGTGTTCACGGGCGGTCAGGAGCAGATATATGGAGGCACTTCGGCTCCCACTCCATCCTTCGCGGGTGTTGCCGTGCTCCTGAATCAGTACCTGGTTTCGAAAGGGATTCAATCCAGCCCGGGCGTGGGAAATATGAATCCCAATCTGTATTCGCTCGCGCAGACGAATCCCAGCGTGTTTCACGATATTACGACCGGGAATAATATCGTGACTGTCGCGTGTTCGAAGAGGCTCCGAAGCTGCACGGAGACACCGGTTGGATTCGCGGCGGGCGTCGGTTACGATCAGGCCACCGGCCTCGGATCGGTGGATGCGTACAAGCTTGTCACCGGCTGGAATGGAAGCGGTTCCTCGACACCGGTCACTCCGTCCACGGCGATTTCGCTGCTCGCGAATCTGGCAACTTTGGGTGTCACCGATGTCGTGTATTTGACGGCGACGGTGCAAAGCTCTGGCGCAGTCACGCCGACCGGAACCGTCACCTTCGAGGCGAACGGAGCGCTGCTCGGTTCGGCTCCGCTGGTCGGATCGGTGGGGACCGCGACGGCAACATTGGCGGTGAAGGGTTCACAGTTGCCGCTGGGCTCGGGAACGATCACCGCTGCGTATACGGGCGCGTCCAGCAATTCGACTGCATCGGTTTCCGTCAGCGTTACGTCGTCCGGTTCGACGTCAAGCGGAACGCCGGCTGTCTCGGCGCTTGCAAACGCCGCTTCTTATCAATCCGCCTTCGCTCCGGGTGGGATCATGGCGATTTTCGGTTCGCAGATGGCGCCGTCGACCGAGCAGGCGAGCAGCGTGCCGCTTCCGATTTCCATGGCTGGAGTCGAGGTGCTGGTGAATGGTGTAGCCGCGCCGTTGTACTACGTTTCTTCCGGGTTGGTGAACATTCAGATCCCCTACGAAACGATTCCCGGCAGCTCCGTGGCGGTGAGCATCAATAACAATGGCAAGGTCACCGCCGTAAACTCCGCAGTGGCGGCGACGGCGCCAGGCATTTTCATGGATGCGAACAGCGTCGTGGTCCCGACGGGAAGCGCGGCGCGAGGACAGGAAATCGCGATTTACATTACCGGAGGCGGAACGGTTTCCCCGGCGGTGGCTACGGGCGCGGCGCCGTCGTCCTCTACTCCGCTCGCGGATTTGCCGGCGCCGGTACAGAGCGCTACGGTGACCGTGGCGGGGGTACCCGCGATTATCAAATTCATCGGTATCACTCCGGGGCTAGTCGGCGTGACGCAAATCAATTTTCAAGTGCCGGGCGGTATCAGCACAGGATCGCAGCCGGTAGTGGTCACAGTTGGTGGCGTCGCTAGTGCCGCTGCGACCCTGAATGTCACTAATTGACCCAATTCCAAATAGACACAAGTCCGTTTCGGTACTACTTGGCCAAAGGAATAACACCGTTTATCAAATAGATAGAAAAATGGTGTTTGGCGTGCTCAGAATTATGCGCGAGGAGACGTGATGACTGAGACATTTCTTGCCGATGACACCTGGATCGTTAACCAACTGATCGGGATCAAGATTCTCGAAAAAGAGCTGGGTTCGGCCGTATCCGTCGGCGAGGGCCACACGGCTGCCCTGCGGGAGCGGGTCGCAGCCTTGAATTCATGGCTCGATTTGCTGGACCATGCCCTGAATGCGAATCAGGAGGCCAGGATGCGCGCACGTCGCCGCATCGCGGCCAGCGCAAGAAACTAGGTCGGCACTCCGTCTAAACTGGTGTCTATGAAGACGCCCAAGGTGCTGGTGGTGGACGTTGGCGGAACGCACGTCAAGGTGTCGACCCCCGGACAAACGGAGCAGAAGATCACATCAGGTCCCGCCATGACCGCGATCCGGATGGTCCGCGAAGTCAAGAAGGCGACCCAGGGCTGGGACTACGAGGTCGTTTCAATAGGATACCCGGGGCCGGTTCTGCACGGACGTCCCATGCACGAGCCGCACAATCTGGGCGCAGGCTGGGTGGGGTTCAACTTCCATAAAGCCTTCGGGCGTCCGGTTCAGATCGTCAACGATGCCGCGATGCAAGCTCTCGGTTCTTACGAGGGCGGATCCATGCTGTTCCTGGGCTTGGGCACAGGATTAGGAACGGCGATGGTCGTGGACGGCATCGTCGAACCGATGGAGATCGCGCACCTGCCTTACAAGAAAGGCAAAACCTATGAAGACTACGTGGGTTTGCGCGGACTGACACGTCTCGGGAAAAAGAGATGGCGGCGGCAGGTGATTCGCGTCGCGCAGGAACTGAAGGACGCTCTGGGCGCGGAATACGTCGTGTTGGGCGGCGGGAACGCGAAAAATCTTGATGGGCTGCCGAAGGATTTTCGACTGGGCGACAATAAGAACGCTTTTGCCGGGGGCGTCCGCCTGTGGAAGCAAGCCAGCGAAAGAAAGCGGCCCTGAAGCTTCGCCAACGCCCGCTCCGGAATCGTTCACCAGCAGTTTTCCGGTTCGATCGATGTGTTGTCCTTCCGCCGACAAACGGCCGGACTGGGCCGACGGTTCAGGACATTTTGGTCCGCATCCTCCGAAGATAATCCATTCGGAAGTGCGTTATCATTCGACTCTGGCCAAATGTCGAAAGCGAAGTTGAAATCCCCCGTTTCTGCCGAACTGCCTGTTGCTCCCCCGGTCTCAAACCGCCATTTACCGATCCTGCTCGCGTTATTCGCGGGCAGCGGATGCGCGGCGCTCATCTATGAAGTGGTGTGGTTTCAGTTACTGCAACTGGTGATCGGATCGTCGGCGCTTTCTCTGGGCGTTTTGCTCGGCACCTACATGGGCGGGATGTGCCTGGGAAGCCTGCTGCTGCCCCGATACGTTTCCGCGCGAGAACATCCGCTGCGCGTCTACGCCCTGATCGAGGCATCTATCGGCATATGCGGATTGCTGGTGCTGTTCGCATATCCTCTGATCGATCACGTCTATGCAGCGCTGGGCGGGGAAGGCCTGTGGGGAATTATTCTGCGAGTGATCATCGCCGCGATTTGCCTGCTGCCGCCGACGCTGCTGATGGGAGCGTCGCTGCCGGCCATCGCGCGCTGGGTGGAAACCACTCCGCAGGGAGTTTCCTGGCTGGGATTTTTCTACGGCGGTAACATCGCAGGCGCGGTGTTCGGAAGTCTGCTGGCCGGGTTCTATCTGCTGCGCGTCTACGACATGCCGACGGCGACCTTCGCTGCGGTCGCCATCAACGCACTGGTGGCGTTTATAAGCTACCGGCTGGCGAAGAAGACGACCTACCGCGCGGCGCAGCGCGAGACTGATCAAGCCATGGCGCCCGCGGATGGATCGCGCGGGGTTATGATCGCAATCGCGCTATCGGGGATGTGCGCGCTGGGAGCGGAAGTGATCTGGACTCGCCTGCTCTCCTTGATGCTCGGCGCGACCGTATACACGTTCTCGATCATTCTGGCCGTGTTCCTGGTCGGGCTAGGACTCGGCAGCGCTGCCGGATCGCAGTGGTCGCGGCATCACAAAGATGCCCGGCTCGCGCTGGGCTTATGCCAATTACTGCTCGCCGGCGGAATCGCGTGGACAGCGTATATGGTGAGCGATTCGATCCCCAACTGGCCCGTAAATCCTCTATTGGCGACCAGTCCGTGGTTCAACTTTCAGATCGACCTGATGCGCTGCCTGTGGGCCATGCTTCCTCCGGCTTGCCTGTGGGGGGCGAGCTTTCCCTTGGCGCTGGCGGCTGTCGCCGCGCGAGGGCAGGACGCGGGTAAAGCTCGTCGGCGAAGTGTACGCGGCGAATACGGTTGGAGGTATCGTCGGCGCGCTGGGATTTGCGGTGGTGTTTATTCCGTGGATCGGCACGCAGGATTCAGAGCGGCTCCTGATCGCTTCTTCGGCCATCGCGGCGATGGTGGTGTTTGTGCCGATGCTCAACACGCTCAGCAAAACCGCAGTGGCTGGCCTGGTAGCGGCCGCGGCGCTGGTGATCGTGCTGATCACAACGGTTTCAGAAATGCCATGGCTCGCTGTGGCGTATGGCCGGCGCATGATGGTTTCCACGAATCCTGGACGGCCACTGTATGTTGGCGAAGGCAGAAATTCCTCCATCGTGGTCTCTGAGCTGCCCGACGGCAAACATTATTTTCACGTCAGCGGCAAAGTGGAAGCGTCGACCGAGCCTTACGATATGCGGCTGCAACGGATGCTAGGGCATCTCCCGGCGCTGCTACACCCAGATCCACGATCAGTCCTTGTGGTCGGATTCGGAGCCGGCGTTACGGCGGGAACATTCGTGGTTCACCCGACGGTCCAGAAAATCACCATCTGCGAATTGGAGCCGTTGATCCCCCCAGTCTCCACGCAATACTTCGCGCGCGAGAACTACAACGTGCTGAACGATCCCGCGCACGCAGATTCATTACGACGACGCGCGGCATTACATTCTCACGTCGAAAGATAAATTCGATGTGATTACGTCGGACCCGATTCATCCGTGGGTGAAGGGCACGTCGTCGTTATATTCGAAACAATACTTCGAGCTGGTGAAGCAGCATCTGAATCCGGGTGGAATCGTCACGCAGTGGGTCCCGCTGTATGAGAGTGACGAAGCGACCGTGAAAAGCGAACTGGCCACGTTTTTCGACGTATTCCCCAACGGCACGGTCTGGGGCAACGACATCGACGGCGAAGGTTACGATATCGTGCTGCTGGGGCAAGTCGAGCCTTTGAAAATCGATCTGGACGCGCTTCAGGCGCGTTGGAATCGGCCGGAAAATGAGGGTGTCGTGCAGTCGCTGCTGCCGGAAGGATTCCAATCTCCCATCGATTTGCTGGCCACCTACGCGGGTCGCGCGCACGATCTGGCGCCCTGGCTGGAGCACGCCGCCATCAACGACGACCTCAGCATGCGCCTCCAATATCTTGCGGGGATGGGTCTAAATTTCGACCGGCCCGCGGTGATTTATAACGATATGCTGGTGTTCCGCCGATTCCCCAGTGATCTGCTAAGCGGCTCAGCGGAGCAAATGGACGCTTTGCGCTACGCCTTCGTGTCGCCGCGACGGCCTTAATTCGCCTCGAAAATCAGGCTGGAGCAGGTGAGACCCGCTTCGGCTTTCTGCAGCTCGGAAATGTCGAGCTGCATGACGTTGAAGCCTGCGTCTTCCAGCAGCTTCCGGGTCTTGGAAAACGATGCCGGAATCAGCACGGTGTCGCCGATGCGTAGGACGTTCGCAGCGCAGGGCTCATCGCGCGGCACATCGATGATCCTGAAGTCGCGGAACACGCCGGCGTCGATCCATTGGCGATTCGCGAGGAGCGTCGCATCTCCCAAGTAGGAAACCGCGCTTTTCAGATGCAGACAGCCTGACACCGGGACGGGCACAACGCGGTAATCGAAAGGTCCGATCAGTCGCTCCAATTGCGCCGATCCTTCGCGACTGCTACGCCGCGAAACACCGGCGTAAAGCGTTTTTCCAACGCGCATCACGTCTCCGCCTTCGAGCGTTGCGGGCTCGCTGATCGACTTCAATTCTCGAAATTGAGTAAGAGCCTCCGCAATGCTCGCGGATTCCCCGCGCCGGGTCTCCGAGCCCATGCGGCAGATGATTGCCAGCTCATCGAGCACGATCGCAGGATCCTCGACAAACATGCCATCCGGAAATTCGGGCCTGCCCGGCAATGAAATCACGCGTGCGCCCAGGCTTGCCAATGCAGTTTCGTATGCGCGGTGCTGCTCGATCGCGCGGGTAAGGTCGATCGGCTGGCGGTCGAAGAATTCGAGCTGGCAGGATTCCAGATTGGGGCTTACGCCACGGGTCAGCGCGGTCAGCATCGTGAGGCTACTGTTGTATGTTACATAGTTAAGGTTGTGCGAGTACTGATCATCGACGACGACATCGAATTGTGCGCGCTGCTCAAAGAGTTTCTGGAGCGCGAGAAGTTCGAGGTCGCGCTGGTGCACGACGGGATCGGCGGCCTGGATCTCGCTTCGACAGGGAAGTTCGATCTGATCGTGCTCGACCTGATGCTTCCGGGTTTGGACGGCTTCTCGCTGCTGAAGCAGCTTCGCGAGCGGAGCCGGGTTCCGGTCCTGGTGCTAACCGCGCGGGGCGAGGATGAGGATCGCATTGTCGGCCTGGATCTGGGCGCCGACGATTATCTGGCCAAGCCATTCAACCCGCGCGAACTGGTGGCGCGCATCCGGGCCATTCTGCGCCGCGCGGTTCGTTCCAAGGGACGGATCGAAGTAAACGGCGTGGTGCTCGATCCGGGAACGCGGGAAGTGGTTTGCGATGGGCGTCCGATCGAGATGACCACGCTCGAGTTCGACATTCTGGAGATGCTGGTGCGCTCCGCCGGCCGCGTGGTTTCGCGCGACACGCTGATGGAGAACATGTACAATCGCAAGGCCACGCCGTTCGACCGCTCGATCGACATGCACGTCAGCCATCTGCGGCGAAAGCTGGAAAGCGACCGGACGCTGATCAAGACGGTGCGCGGCGTGGGTTATCAGTTTTGCAGCTCCGCCGATCAGGCGGATGAAGAACCGGGCGAAAAGACCGGGCCATGAGATCGCTGTTCGCAAAAGTGCTGGGGTGGTTCGCGCTGGCGATTCTGATTACCGTGGTCGCCACGGTTCTTACCTCGGTGCTGAGCTACAGCGCCAATGCACGGATTCGCGCGCCGTTCTCTCTTTTGCTCGGCTTGGAAGGGACCGAGGCGCGCCAGGCATGGGAACAGGGCGGACGTGACGCGCTGGCGGCGGCGCTCGCGCGTTTTCAGGACGTCACGGGCGCGCGCGGAGTCATTTTTACGGATGCGAACGGAACGGATCTGGTAACGGGGGAGCCTGCGGACCGCGCTGATCGATGCCGCCCGGAACCATCCGCGTCTTCCGATCGCGGGACGTGGCGGATTGATCTTCGCCCGCTTTGCACGCGACGGGCACTACTGTTTTTTCCTGATCATCTCGCCCATGCGCCTCATTTTTTCCAACTTGCAGCCCGCGCACCTCTTAGTGGTTTTCATTGCGGTGCTGCTGTGTTATGCCCTCACCTATCATCTGACCGCGCCGCTACGGGGCCTTCGGAAGCGCCCTGGAAAAATTCGGCCATGGCGATCTCGACGCGCGCGCCGAAGATTCTCGCGGAGACGAACTCGGCGACCTGGCGCGGGCGTTCAATCGCATGGCGACGCGCATCCAGACGCTGCTCTCGGCCGAACGCCGGCTATTGCTGGATGTCTCGCATGAGCTGCGAAGCCCCCTCGCGCGATTGAGCGTCGCCATCGAGCTGGCGCGGTCCGGTGAATCCGCCGCGACGCCGCTCGACCGCATTCAGAAAGAAGCCGACCGGTTGAATGAGCTGATCCGGCACATGCTGGAAGTGACCCGCCTCGAGAACGACCCGTCGCAACGACGAGTCGAGCGCGTGAAACTTGACGAGCTCGTCAGCTGGGCTGGTGGACGATTGCTCGATTGAAGCGCAGGCTCGCGGATGTGCGCTGACTTTGGAATCGTACCGCAGCGCGTAACCGTCGATGGCGATGGCGAGCTGCTGCGGCGCGCGATCGAGAACGTGGTGCGCAACGCGATTCGCTATGCGCCGCCGGAATCGAAGGTGGAAGTGGCGCTCGAAAACGGCGGCGGACAGGTGCGCGTGCGCGTGCGCGATTACGGCCCGGGCGTTCCCGAAGCGGCCCTGGCGCATTTGTTCGATCCGTTTTACCGCGTAGAGCCGGATCGGAATCGCGGCAGCGGCGGCGTGGGATTGGGGCTGTCGATCGCGCGCCGCGCCGTCGAGCTGCACAAGGGCACGCTGAAGGCCTCGAACGCCGCGCCGGGACTGCTGGTCGAAATCGAACTGCCGGTTTGACGATGGATCCACTGACGATTCGACTCGCCACCTTGGCCGATCTCGATGAGATCGTGCAAATGATCGAACGCGACTCCATGGTTCCGTTCGAATCCCGAACGTCGCGAGGAGCACGTGAAGTCCTTTCAGGAATTGACCTCGCACCCCGATAATGAATTGGTGGTCGCAATGTTTGAGGGTCGCGTGGTCGGGCACTCTGCAATTGACATTCATTCCCGGCCTGAAAAGCGGCTGGCGCGCGCAGGTGGAATCCGTGAGAGTTCGCGAGGATCTTCGTAATCTCCACATCGGCACGCGAATGATGGAATGGGTGATCGAGCGCGCCCGCCAGCGCGGCTGCTACCTGTTGCAATTAACCACCAACGCCGGGCGCAAAGATGCGCAGCGTTTTTACCAGCGCCTGGGATTCCAGCCGACACACCTCGGAATGAAATTGTACCTGTGAGCGGCATAGAATGGATTTTTGCAGCCTTTCGAGCCTTTTTTCAAGAACCCGCATCTGTCCACGATCGCCGGCAACTTCTGGAGCCGCCCGAAGAGCGAGCGGCGGTGGCCAGTCAAGCGCGTCACGCTATCGAACTGAGCCGGATGTCCAGGTGCGCGTCGATTCACAGGAGCCCGAAACCGAGCCGCGCGGCGAGCTGATCCTGGTCCATGGGTCTGGAGGGATCGAGCGACGCAGGATATGCGCGCAGCATGTCGCATGCGGCGCTCGAAGCGGGTTTCGCGACGCATCGCGTCAATCTGCGGAGCTGCGGCGGAACGGAATCCCTGGCGCTGTCGAATTATCATTCGGGCCAGACCAGCGACGTTCTGCATATTCTGCGGGAACGGAAGCGCGCCGCAAATCGGCCGATTTTTCTCGCCGGATTTTCGCTCGGCGGCAACGTTTCTTTAAAGCTGGCGGGAGAACTGGGCGAAGCCGGCTCGGATTTGCTGGCCGGACTTTGCGCGGTTTCGACGCCGATCGACCTGGCTTCGTGCGCGAGCGCGCTCGGGAAACGCGAAAACTTCATCTACGCGAATCGCTTCCTCGCTCGCCTGAAAGAGAAAATCCGGATCCGCGCAATCGCCAGGCGCCGGAAATGTATCGCGTTGAACATTTGAAAAAAGTTCGCACGATTTACGATTTCGACGATTACTACACGGCGCGCCTGTTCGGTTTCGGAACCGCGGAAAACTACTACCGGACGCAATCGTCGAACCAATATCTTGAGAAAATTCGCGTCCCGGCGCTGGTCGTGACGGCGAAGGACGACCCGCTGGTGCCGTTTTCCGTGTATGCCCATCCCGCGTTTCGCGACAATCCATGCCTGAATCTGGTCGCGGTGGACCACGGCGGACATCTTGGGTTTATCGCGCGCAGGCGGCCCCGATTCTGGCTGGATGGATTGGTCCTCGACTGGGTGGAACAGAGATTGCCGGGAAACAGGCCGGGAACAAAACTCCCGCCGGTCTCGTATCCTAAATATAGGTGCAATCACGAGCCTCCTTCATTGAAGCCGCGGCGGTCGCCTTTGACTCCCTGCGTTCCAGCAAGCTGCGCAGTTTCCTGACGCTGCTCGGAATCATTCTTTCCACCACCACGCTGATCGCGGTGATGTCGGTGATTCATGGAATGGATGTGTTTATCGCCAATACCGCGTCCACCATGGGCAACGATGGATTCCGGGTGCTGCGGGTGGCTTATGTGGGCAATCGCGATCCGAAGAAATTCCTGGAAGCCCTGCGCCGCAATCCGCAGTTGACCCGCGAAGAATATGCGTTCGTTAAGGAACACGCCACGCTGGTGCGCGAAGCCGGGATCTTCGTGCAACGCGGCGCCAAAGTTACCTACAAAGGCGATCTGGTGGATGGCGTCGCCCTGATGGGCGGCACCGCGAATACGCTCGCGATGTCCAACACCCAGGTGGATGTCGGCCGTGTCTACGCGGACTTCGAAGACGAAAAGCGCATGCCGGTGGTGTTCCTGGGCGCCGATTTCAAAGACCGCTTTTTCCCGACCACGGATCCGCTTGGGAAAGACGGTGCAGATCGACGGACAGCCGTATGAAGTGATCGGCGTCGGCAAAGCGAAGGGCTGCTGTTCGGCCAATCGCAGGACAATTACGTCGGCATTCCGGATCAAACCTACTTCAAGACGTACGGCGCGCAGCAGGGCATCAGTTTCAACTTTCAGGCGATCGACCGCGATCAGCTGGAACAGGCGCAGGACGAAGTGCGCATGCTGCTTCGGTCCTACCGGCATTTGCGCCCGCAGCAGGACGACAATTTTTCGATCCTCTCTTCGGACACGCTGGTGTCGGCGTGGGACCAGTTGACGGGCGCGATCGCGGCGGCGGCGGTCGGCGTGGTCAGCGTGTTCATGGTGGTGGGCGGGGTAGTGATCATGAACATCATGCTCGCGGTGGTGAGCGAGCGGACCCGCGAAATCGGCGTAAGAAAGTCCGTGGGAGCGCGCCGGCAGGATATTCTGAACCAGTTCCTGGTGGAGTCTTCCATGCTGGCGTTCCTCGGGCGGCCTGAGCGGGGTGACCATCGCGTGGATCATCGCGATCATCGTTCGCAACTTCACGCCGGTGCCGATGGTGCTTCCCTTGAACGCCGTGATCCTGGGGGTGACCCTTTCCGCCGCGGTCGGCCTGTTCTTTGGAATTTATCCGGCGCAGAAGAGCGTCGCGCCTCGATCCGATCGTCGCGCTGAGGTCGGAGACTTCATGAAACTGCTGGTTTCCGTCATCGGGCTGGCGCTCGCGACGCTGCGCGAGAACAAGGTCCGATCGTTTCTCACGGTGCTGGGCGTGATCATCGGCACCGGCACCATCATTTCGGTCGGGTCGATTCTGGCGGGGCTCGACGGCGCGGTTACCGGCGTCATCCGCAGCTTCGGAACCAATACCGCGATCGTGTTCAAGATGCGCATGGGTCCCAACTTCGGCGGCCGCACGGCGGAGGAGCGGAATCGCAAGCCGCTGACATATGAAGATTCGGTCGCGATCGCGGAGCGCTGCCCCTCGGTGGAACACGCCAGTCCTTACCTGTTCCCGAATTTCATGGGCCGCGTTCGCTACAAAGGCAACGACTATCTGGGACCGCAGATCGGCGGAACCGATGAATCCTACACCGGCAGCGGCCAAGCCGAAATGAAGTTCGGCCGCTTCTTCACCGACACGGAGAATCGCCATCACCTGCCGGTGGCCGTGATCGGCGAAGACGTGTACAAGGCGCTCTTCGGCGTGGAAGACGCCATCGGAAAGAAGATCGCCGTCGCGGGAGCCGAAGTGGAAGTGATCGGCGTGATGAATCGCCCCGCGACGTCCATTCCCGGTCAGGACGATAATCGCATTCTGCTGCCGTACTTCACCATGCACAAACTGTTTCCGTCGGCGCAGGAAAATATGCTGATCGTGAAGGCGAAGGACGGGCATCTTCCCGCGGCCATCGACGAAATGCGCGTCGTGCTGCGGCAGCAGCGTCATGTCCCGCTTACGGCGCCCGATAATTTCTTCGTCTCGACGGCGGACCAGATGGTGGAGGATTTTCGCAGCGTGACCTCCATGGTGACGCTGGTGATGGTGGTGCTCAGCTCGATCGGGCTGCTGGTGGGCGGCATCGGGGTGATGAACATCATGCTGGTCTCGGTGACGGAGCGCACGCGCGAGATCGGCGTCAGAAAAGCGATCGGCGCGCGCCGGTCCGATATCATCGCGCAGTTTCTGACGGAAGCCGTGGTTCTGACCGGACTGGGCGGGTTGCTGGGGATGATGTTCGGATGGATGGTCTCCGCTGGCCAGCTCACTTCGCGTTCCCGAGTCTGCCCACGGTGGTCCCGCTATGGGCCGCGGGCCTGGGAATCGTGGTGTCGGTCGGAATCGGGCTGTTCTTCGGAATCTGGCCCGCGAGCAAAGCCGCGGGCCTGGATCCGGTTGAAGCTCTTCGCTACGAATAAAGAAGGTAAACTACTGGACGGCTTGCGCCATCTTCGCGCGATGTTCTTTGTACGCGGCGCGGACGCCCTGTAATTGCTTGACGTGAGTTTCGACATGCTCCGCGTACATTCTCAGCACTGTCTTCAGGCTCATCGGTCCGCGCGTGGTGTGGGTTCCAGTGCGATCGAATGCCGACTCGGGCAGGTCTTTTAACAGGTCGAATTCGCCGATCTCAGCACCCGAAAAATTTCCAGCGCCTGCGAGATTTTGCGTTTCTCGTAGTCGAGCTTCGCGGCCCAAGCCTCTCTGATCCCAGGCGAGCATGGTCGGGTTCTCCTCGGCGATCAACTGCCGGAACCGCATGACGCCCACCGCTTCGGCGTCCGCCAGATGGCACACGATCTGCCGCACGCTCCACTTGCCTTCGGGTTTGAAATCGAGCTCGGTACCGGCCGCGCCGGTGGTGGCGATCGGCCAGCAGCTCCGCGCCGCGGCGGAATCGCTCTAGCAATTCTGCCAGTTCACTCATGTCCTTAATAATAGTCCGCGCAGCTCATGTAGTAGCCACACTGCTCGCAGAACAGCTTGCATTTTCGCTCGGTCAGGCGCCGGCTGCACACGGGACAGTAGAGCATGGGCTCGCTTTCGTCATCTTCAGATCGCGATCCGGCTTCAAATGGCGATCGGTGGGCCGTCAATCCACGTGCGAACCATTATAATGATTGCATCGGCGGACGAGCCAATCCATGCTACAAGAAGTTCCTCGTTATACTCACCCTGACGAGTTTTTGCGCGCGCCAATCGCGGCGGGAATGGGACCATCCGCTCCGGCAAGCGGTGCGCGGCACGCATGGCGCGGTCGCCGCGGGCAGCGAATACGCCACCGAAGCCGGCATGCGCATCTACTATCACGGCGGCAACGCCGTGGATGCGGGCGTCGCGGCGATGTTCGCGGCGTCCGTCACCGAGCTTTCGCATTTCGGCATGGGCGGCGAAGCGCCGATCCTGATCCGCACCAAGACCGGCAAGGTCTATTCGATCGCCGGCGTCGGCACCATGCCTAAGCTGGCGACCGCGCGAGATGTTTCGCAATCGTCCGCTTACAGATCGGCGAGATTCTGGAAACGGATCCCGGCGGATTGAAGGGGATCATTCCGGTGGCCGGGATCATGCCGGCGCTGGTGCCGGGCATGGTGGACGCGGGTTTGCTCGCGCTGCGCGAGTTCGGCACGAAATCGTTCAACGACGTGATCGCGCCGGCGATCGAACTTGCCGACGGATTCGCCATCGACGAAATGCGCGCGCAGAGCATCGCCGCAAGCCGCCGCTTTTTCGATCTGTGGCCGAGCTCGAAGGCGCACTTCATGCCCAACGGCCAGCTCCCGCGCGTCGGCGATATTTTCCGCCAGCCCGATCTCGCGCGCACGCTGCGCGCCATGGCCGAGGCGGAAAAGAAAGCGCTGGTCCGAGGGCAAGAGCCGCCAGGCCGCCATCGACGCGGTTCGCGATTATTTTTATCGCGGCGAAATTGCGCACAAGATCGACGCGTTCATGAAGGCCAACGGCGGCCTGCTGCGTTACGACGACATGGCTGCGTTCAAGCTCGAGCTGGAAGAGCCGGTTTCCACCACCTATCGCGGATACCGGGTTTACAAGCCCGGTTTCTGGAGCCAGGGTCCGGCCATGATCGAAACGCTCAACATCATGGAAGGATACGATCACGCGCACGCCGTTGAACTCGGCCGAGTACATCCATCGGCTGGTGGAAGCGCTGAAGCTGGCTTACGCGGATCGCGACACCTATTACGGCGATCCGAAGTTCAGTAAGATTCCGGCCGATGTTCTGCTGTCGAAAGAGTATGGAAACGAGCGCCGCCGCCAGATCACCGAACGCGCGTCGCAGGATTTTCTGCCGGGAAAGATCAACGGCAAGATCGGCAAGCACCCTGCGGAGACCGAAACGGCGAGGGTGAAGATCGACGACGCGCTGATGGCGCACGACACGACTTGCGTCGACGCTATCGATCACGACGGGATGGTTTTTTCCGCGACGCCGTCGGGCGCGTGGCTTCCCAGCGTGATCGCCGGCGATACGGGCATTCCGCTCACGGAGCGCGCGCAGAGCTTCGTGCTGATTCCGGGGAATCCGAATGAGCTGGCCGGAGGCAAGCGGCCGCGCGTGACGCTGAGTCCCGACGCTGGTCACCCATCGCCGACGGACGTCCATACATGGCGCTCTCGACGCCCGGCGGCGACAATCAGGATCAGGCGCTGATCCAGATATTCTTCGACGTGGCCGAGTTCAATATGAACGCCGCAAAACGCGGTGGAAGCGCCTCGCTTCCAGACCCGCCATCTGATTTCGAGCTTCGATAATCACGCCTGGAATCGCGGCGACCTGATCCTGGACGAGCGGATTCCGCCCGCGAGTGTTTAGCCGATCTGACCGAGCGCGGTCACCACACCAGCTCGCAATCGCGTTGGAACAACGGCGCCGCTCCGGTGGTGATCAAGGTCCTGCCCAGCGGGGTGATCGAAGCGGGCGCGGACCCGTTCTACAACCGCTCCGCCCACGCCTGGTGACGCTTCCGCTTTTCGATCCGGCCGCGGTCTTTCGATCGATCCGCCCTGGCCGCGCGCCTGCGCGAGCTTGCGGAAAACAACGTCTGGATCGGAACCAGTTCCTGGAAATACGAAGGTTGGATCGACCAGATTTACGACCGCGACCGCTATCTTTCGCGCGGGCCGATTTTCGCAGAAGCGTTTTGAGGCCGAGTGCCTGGCCGAGTACGCCGAAACATTTCCCATCGTTTGCGGAGATTTCTCCTTCTATCAATTCCCCTCGCCCGAGTTCTGGAGCAAGCTGTTCGCCTCCGCGCCGCCTGCTCTGCGATTCGCCTTGAAAGTGCCGGAGGAAGTGACCTGCGAGGTATTCCCGAAGCATGCGCGCTATGGTCCGCGGGCCGGTTTGAAAAATGAAACCTATCTGAACGCCGACGCGCTCAGCGCGCTGTTTCTGGAGGTACTGGCGCCCTACGCGGCCCGAATTGCAACGCTGATCTTCGAATTCGGCACTCGCGCGGCGCCCCCGTATGAGTTTGTCGACCGGCTCGATTCGTTCCTTGACGCTCTGCCGGATTCGTTTCGATACGCCGTGGAAGTGCGCAATCGCGAGTATCTCGCGCCGCGCTATTTCGATGCGCTACGCGCGCACCGCGTCGCGCATGTGTTCAATTCCTGGACGCGAATGCCGCCGCTGCGCGAGCAGATGGCGATCGCCGGCGCATTTTCCGCGGATTTCACCGTTGCGCGCGCGCTGCTTCGTCCGGGGCGCGCGTATGAGGATGCGGTCGCGATGTTCACTCCCTACGACCAGATTCGCGACGAGAATCCCGAAGCGCGCGAAGCGCTGCGGGCGCTGATCCGCCGCATGCGGGAGGAGCGTCGGGCGGCTTACATATTTGTGAACAATCGCCTGGAAGGAAACGCTCCGGAAACGATTCGCGCCGTCGTCGATGAATGAAACTCCCCATCGATGATCTCATCCCCGATATTGTTGAACGCGCTGCGCGGGTCCGAAGCATGTCGTGATCGAGGCGCCGCCCGGGGCGGGGAAGACCACGCGTGTTCCGCCCGCGCTGCTTCCACTGGGTGACGTGATTGTGCTGGAACCGCGGCGTCTGGCCGCAAGGATGGCCGCGCGCCGCGTCGCCAGCGAACTGGGCGAGCGCGTCGGGGAAACGGCGGGCTACCAGGTTCGATTTGAGGATGTGACCGGTCCGCGAACGCGGCTGCGGTTTCTCACTGAAGGCGTGTTGACGCGCCGCCTGATCTCCGATCCGTCGCTGCGCGGCGCCAGCATCGTGATCCTCGACGAATTTCATGAGCGTCATCTCGATACCGATCTCGCCCTGGCGCTCGTGAAGCGGACTGGACAAGCGCATCGTGGTGATGTCGGCGACTCTCGATGCCGCGCCGATCGCCAAGTTATCTGACGGAATTGCCCGATCCTGCGCTCGGAGGGCAAGCTGTACGATCTGAAGATCGATTACACGCCGCATTCGGCCGCGCCGCTCGAAGAGCAGGTCGCCGAGCGCGCTCGAGCGGCTGATGAAACAAGGCCTCGACGGCGATGTGCTGGTATTTCTTCCGGGCGCGGCGGAAATTCGCCGGGCAGCTCGCGCAGCGCATTGAGCGCTTCGGGTTACTGGTGGTTCCCCTGCATGGCGATTTGACGCCCGCAGAGCAGGACCGCGCCGTCATGCGCGCCGATCGGCGAAAAGTAATTCTTGTCGACCAACGTCGCCGAAAGCTCGATTACCATCGAAGGCGTGACAGCGGTGATCGACAGCGGACTGGCGCGCGTCGCGGTCGATTCGCCCTGGACCGGTCTGCCGTCGCTGAACATCCAGCGGATCAGCCAGTCGTCGGCCACGCAGCGCGCCGGGCGCGCGGGCCGCACGCAACCTGGCCGCGTGATTCGACTCTACACCGCCGAAGATTTTCATCGGCGGCCGGTCTCCGATCCGCCGGAAATTCGCCGCCGGGAATTGTCGCAGATCGTGCTGCAGCTTAGGGCGATGCAAATCGACTCGCTGGATTGGCTGGAGCCGCCGCCCGAAGCTGCGCTGGACAGCGGCCGCGACGCTGCTCGATCGTCTGGAAGCCACGCCGGAGATGGCCGCGTTTCCGCTTGGCGCCCCGCCTTGCGAAACTGGTGCTCGAAGCCAAGCGGCGCGGTGTCCCTGAGTCGGGATGCGCCGTCGCGGCCGTACTCAGCACGGGCGAGCGCGGTTCGCACGATCTGCTCACGCTGATCGATCGCGATTGGCAGCCGCAACACGCGTCGTGTCTTCGAACAGCTCCGCAGAATGGTCCCCGGCCGCGACCGCCATGGCGATGCCGAAATTCTTCAATCCGTTCTCGCCGCGTTTCCCGATCGCGTAGCGCGGCTCCGGCGCGATGGTGAGCTTCTGTTGTCCTCCGGCGGCGCCGCGAAATGCGAGAATTGCCGTCACGAATTCGTGGTGGCCATCGATATCGAAGAACGCCGCGAACACGGCTTGCCGCTGGTTCGCCTCATCGCGCCCATCGAGCCCGAATGGCTGCTCGACCACGCTGTCGAACGGACGATCCTCGATTGGAACCGCGCGGCAGAGCGTGCCGAACAGGTGACTACGCTCCTCTACGACCAGTTGGTTATCGACGAAACGCGCAGTCCCGCGCCGGCCTCGGAAGAGACTTCGCGACTACTGGCGGAAAAGGCTCTGGAAGCCGACATCGGACGCTTTGTCGGATCGCCAGGAACTGGACCAGCTTCGAGCCCGCGCCGCATTCGCCGGTATCGAAATCGACGTCGAAGCAGCCTTGAGGGATTTGTGCCGGGGGCGGTCGAGTTTTGCGCAGCTAACCGGTCTCATCGACGCGATTCGTCCAGCCCGGCTCGACCAGATTGCGCCCGAGCGGCTGCGTCTTCCCGGCGGCCGCCACGTCAAGGTGCACTACGAAAAAAACCAGCCTCCGTGGATCGAATCGCGGTTGCAGGATTTCTTCGGAGTCCGCGAAACACCGCGCATCGGCAACACGCCCGTAGTGGTGCATCTGCTGGCGCCGAATCATCGCCCGGTGCAAGTTACCGCGGATCTGGCCGGATTTTGGGAGCGCCTGTATCCGCAAGTGCGCAGGGAATTGTCTCGCCGCTATCCGAAGCACAAGTGGCCCGAAAATCCTTAGCAGACTAAACACGTCCAGTTGCCGGAGTCATCCTGAAAGCCCGACAAAATTCGCCGAGGCGCGACTCTTTCAAACTCAGCCCGCAAATCCTCGATCACGGTTTCGTTGATGTTCGCCACCACCACGTCGAACGATCCTGAACGAACCGCATCGGCGCTGCCGACAAAGAACGGGACCACCCGAGCGGCCTCCGGATCGATGTCGCAAGCAACCACTCGACCCGCCCCGAGAAGCTTGGCGGCGATCGAAAGAATACCGGAGCCGCTGCCCACATCAAGTACCGCGTCGCCCGGCCTGATGACGCGCTCCATGGCTTCGAGGCACAACTGCGTGCAAGGATGCTGGCCAGTGCCGCACTGCATTCCCGGATCGAGCTCCAGCCGCAGCCGCCCGGCTGGAGTCGGATCGCGGCGCCACGGCGCGACCACGAAGAATTTCCGGCCGACCAGCAGCGGCGGCCACGCGTCATAGGTGTGCTGAACCCAGTCGGTGGAATCGGCGGGAACCGGATCGCCAAAACGCGATGCCACTTCGCGATCGTCGAAAAACGCTTCAATCCAGCCGTCGTGTTCAATGATCCCGGCGGTTCCCGCTTCGTACAGTTCCGCGATCAGATCGGGCGAAGTGGAAACGGAGAACAAGAATCACCCTTGGACGCGCTTCTCTTTCCCTTGCCAGAATTTCTCTTTGATCACCATCTTGCGGATTTTGCCGGTGCCGGTCTTGGGCAGCGGATCTGTGGAAAATTCGATCACGCGCGGCAGCTTGAATTTTCCCAGCCGCTGCTGCAGGAACGCGATCAGCTCGTCTTTATCGAGTTTCGCACCCGGCTTCAGCACGACGACCGCGGCCGGAACTTCACCCCACTGATCGTGCGGCGCGGCCACCACCGCGCATTCGAACACCGCCGGATGCGCGAAAATCTCACGCTCCACTTCGAGCGATGAAATATTCTCGCCTCCGGAAATGATGATCTCTTTCTTCCGGTCGACGATGTGAATATACCCTTCTTCGTCCCACACCGCCATGTCGCCGGTGTGGAACCACGGTCCGGTCATCACCGCCGCCGTCGCTTCGGGCTCCTTGTAGTAGCCCTTCCATCACGTGGTCGCCCATCGCGATCACTTCGCCGATGCTCTTCATGTCTTTCGGCATGTCCTGCATGTCGAAATCGACCACGCGCACTTTCACGCCAGGGATCGGCCATCCCGCCATTGCCTGCCGGCGCAGGCGCTCGGCGTCCGAATCGTAATGCAGCCCCTTCGAGCGCGACGACGTGAGCACCGGACTCGTCTCCGTCAGTCCATATCCGGCGATGCATTCGCAGCTGGGAATGGCCTTTCTCAACCCGATCCACCAATTCCGGTGACGACGCCGCGCCGCCGATCATCACCCGCTGCATGCTCGACAGATCGTAGTCAGTGCGGTCGGGCGCATTGATCAGAGCGTTGGCCATGGTCGGGACCAGGCACATATCCGTGGCTTTATGTTCCTGAATCAGTCGGAATACGAAGGTCGGCTCGAAGCGCCGGACCATTACCTGCTTGATGCCTTGCAGCGTGGACGCCTGCGGGCGACCCCAGCCGTTGGCGTGGAACATCGGAATGGTATGCAGGTCCACCATGGTCTCGATGTTTTTGTACAAAGCGCCGATATCGAGCGCATGCACATACAGTGTGCGATGCGCCAGCGTCACGCCCTTCGGCGTGCCCGTGCTGCCGCTGGTATAGAACAGCTCCGCGATCGACATTTCGTCGTAGCTGAAAACATCGGCGCGCTCGGCGTGTCCCTGGTCGATCAGCTCCTCGTAACAAAAATCCGCCTCCGGGATTTTGGCGTCGAGCGTCACCCAGCGTTCCACCGCGGGACAACTCTTGCGCAGTTTCGCGATCATCGGAGCGAAATCGTTCTCAAACATCAGCATCTTCGCGCCGGAGTGGCACAGGATGGTGGTGAGCTCGGTTTCCGAAAGACGCACGTTCAACGGCATCACGATCGCTCGCGCTTGCACCACGCCGTAATAGCCTTCTAGCAACTGGTGATTGTTGAAGCTCAGATAAGCGACGCGATCCCCGGCGGCCACGCCATATTTCGGCAGGGCCGTCGCGAGCCGCTCCGCGCGATCTCCAAGCTGCGCGTAAGTGAACTGGCGGTCGCCCGAAACCACGCCTATCTTCGAACCAAACAAATCGACTGCGCGGTGCAGGCACCGCAAAGGAGTAAGAGGAACAAACATGATTTCTTATCTGCGACGCTCCAGAGTTCTGGCCATGTCGCGATCGGATTCGTAGCCCGCGTCGTCGCCCAGATTGCGCTTAGCGAGGGCCCGGGAGCGGTACACATTCGGGGAATCGCGCATCACCGCGAGGGCGCGGTCATAGTCTTCGATCGCCTTCTGGTGTTCCAGCAGCGCTTCGTAGGTCTGCCCGCGTTCATAGTATGCGTCGAGCGACGGCTCAATTTTGAGGGAATCGCTGAAGTCCTGCATGGCGTGCTGAAAATCGCCGCGCTGTCGATAAATCGATCCCCGCGCGCTGAAGGCGTGCGCCAGATTCGGATTCAGCGCGATCGCCTGTCCCAGATCTGTGATCGCCTGGTCGCTTTCATTCAGGTACGCGTACGAAACGCCGCGTTCCAGGTACGCATTGGCTAGATTCGGCGAAATCTCCAGCGCGCGCGTGAAATGCACGACCGCTTCCTGGTATTTGCCGGGTCCCATCAGCTTCACAGCCGCCAGATACTCCTTGTCGGCGCGCTGCTGGGCGTTGGCCAGAAAAGCGTACGCGCCCCAACCTGCTCCGGCAAGTCCGATAACGCCCGCGGTGATCGTCAGCAGCTTTCTCTGTTTGCGCGACAGTTTCTTGCGCGCGGCGCCCCCGGCGTATACTGCCGGTGGAGGCTTTATTGCTCTCCACACACGATTAAGCACACCCATAACAGCATTCGCGATTATACCAGGACGGATTAATGTCGAAACTCGATTCGCGTGACTTCGCGCTGTGCGGCGACGTATTCAATCGCGACTCGAAGCTGCTGGGGTCCGCAGGAAAACTGATAACCCGGCTCGGCATTGACCAGCACAACTTGATCTGGATGATGGACCTGCACGGTGACGCTCTTCCCACCACTCTCGATGTAAAGCGTCGCGAGGCTGCCGTTGCAATCGACCCTCGTGAGCGTGCCTTCGACGCGTGTGTCCCCTTTGCGGTTTTCCCATGACGGCGGCGTAAACACGCCAGGCTGCTTGATCAACTTCGGCGCCGCTGGTGCCTGATCGCGCGTCATCGACACGATCGCTTCCGCGCTCTCGGTCTGCATGTCACCCTCCGCGGTGGCGAGCGCTCTTTGCGCCGATTGCAATGCGTCCTCGCGTCGGCCCAGCTTGAATTGTGCGTAAGCCAGTGCATGCCAGTAATCCGACCTGCGCGGCCGCATTCGAACGGCTTGGCGCAGATGTTCAACGGCCGAAGCTGGGCTGTCTTCGTCCGTCTCCTCGACGCCCAGCAGGTAATTGGCGTCGGCAAACTCCGGATTGAATGAAATCGCCGTCTTCAGAAGGTCGCGAACTCCGCCAGGCGTTTCACCCGCATCCCGCTCCAGCATGGCGAATTCGAAGAACATCGCTGCATCCCGGCTGCCCAGCGCGACCGCCCGCGCGAACTGCTGCCGCGCCTCGTCCTTATGACCCTCCGCGAGCGCTACTCCGCCCAATCCCGCGACCGATTCGGGTGACTCGGGTAGTTTTTCGAGCAGCGATCTCGCCAGTTGCGGCCGGTGCAGATTCAGCGCCAGATCGGCTCGCTCGATCGTCGCGTCGACACGACTGACTGGCTCGACGCGCGGATCCGGCGGCGCTTCGACCGGCATGTTCACCACCGAAATCTTCATCTGGCGCAGATAATCCGGGAGATCGGCGAGTGCGCGATCCATCGGCCTGCCGAACGCCTGGCAGAATGCTTCCTCCTGAGGCTGCTCTTCGCCCAGTAGTTGTACGAATCTCGTCATCCCGTCGCGCCAGGCCGGCGACAGATTCAGCATGTGCACCAGCGCCCAGCTTTCGGCGTAGAAAATCCCAACCCGGTCGCGCTCGGTGTAGAAAGGAGACTCGTGATTCACTGCGGCCAGTTCCGGAGCCGTCAACCATCGAACCCGGGAAAGCAGTCCAGCGTGCGATTCGATGGGCAAACCGATGCGCACCCTCGCCGCCTCGATCGCGAGCGTCGAATAGAACTCAGCCGTTCCCTCTTCGAACCAGGTCGGCAGCTTGATTGCCGAATGATTCAGAATCAGGTGAACATATTCGTGAAACGCAACCCGCGCCGCACTCGGATCCGCGTACAACCCAATATAGTCTCGCTCGCTGCCGCTCGAGTAAAAACCCTGAGTGGCTGGTGAATCGCGATACGAATTGAACTCGTTCTCAGACGCGAATGCGAAGACACGAACCGGCCAGGGATAGCCGCTCCACACACCCCCGCCGAGCAGGTTCCGCTTCACCGAAAGCTCGCGAATCCGTTCGAGCCGCGCCAACAACCCCCGTCCGGTCTTCTCGCCCGCGTCGGTGAGCACTTCCATCCCCGGCGACGCCACCCGAATCCACTCACCCGCGCACCACGGCGCGGCGAGCAGCATCAGCGCGACTGCGCTCGTGCGCATGCTCTTATGATGGCATGGGAAACGGCTACAAACGAGCGATTCTTCGATGCACCAGCAGGAAGTACAGCCCCAGCACCGATAGGACCACTCCGGAGCTGGCCATGGTCACCGAAACCGTCAGAATCGGGATCAGCTTGCCGACGATCAGGCTGCCCATGGGCATGCCGCCGCGGAACGCGACGTTGTACACGCTCATCACGCGGCCCATCATCGCGTCGCCCGTGCTCGCCTGCACCAGCGATTGAATCATCGCGAACACCGTGATCAACGACGCGCCGCCCAGGAAAATCAGCACGGAAGAAAGCAGCAGCGACCTGGACAGCGAAAATCCCAGGATCAGAGCCGCCCAGCAGCACCAGCGTCGACCAGCGCCGTACGGCCCTGGCGCTTGGTCTTTCCCAACCCGGCCACCACCAGCGCGCCGCATACCGAGCCCGATCCAGAACAAACCAGCAACTGCGTATAGGTAGCCGCGTTGCCGTGAAATATTTCTCGCGCGAACACAGGCAGGAACGGCAGCAACTGAAAGCCGAACAAAGTCATGGAAAACGCCAGCACGATCAGGGAATCCAACCCGGGTTTGGTGCGAATGAAGGCGATGCCCTGTTTCATGCTGGTGACAATCGATTCCGTGGAGCGCGCCGGAACGAAGCCGACGTTGATCACGTACAGCGAAATGATCACGGCGATGAAGGAGATCCCATTCAGCCCGAAACACCACGTCGCGTTCAGCTTCGCCAGCGTGATGCCGGCGATGGTCGGGCCGATCACGCGCGCCAGGTTGAACTGGATGGAGTTCCAGGCGATCGCTTTCGGATAATCTTCCTGTCCCACCAGCGTCGGCAGCAGCGCCGAATACGCCGGCCCGCCGAAGCTCTGCCCGATCCCGGAGACAAACGATAAACACAAAATCTGCCAGACGTGCACCGCATGGAAGTAGAACAGCGCCGGTCAGCAGAAGCGCGCTGGTCATCTGGATGTACTGCGACATCAGCAGCATCTTGCGGCGGTCCCGCCGGTCCGCGATCACGCCGCCGACCAGGGAAAACAGAATGATCGGCGCCTGGCCCAGAAAGGAATCCAGCCCCAGATAAAACGCGCTGTTCGAAAGCGTGTAAACCAGCCACGCCTGCGCCACGATCTGCACCCAGGAGCCGATGCTCGATGTGCAGGCACCGATCCACAGCAGGCGGAAGTCGCGATGCCGGAATACTTTAAATACTTGATCGATCAAATGGTGCCCTGTCTCGTGAATTGATCCTACGGAAGCGGCCGCTCCCGCCGGATCAGGTGCACCAGATTCCCATCGCAGTCGGTGAAAAACACCAGCCGGTTGCCCATGTTCACGTACGGATCGCCCACGAAGTTGACGCCTTGCGCGCGCAATGCGGCGTAGGCTCGCGTCAAAATCCGCTACCTCGATCGCCAGGTGGCGGATCCCCGGATCACGCATCTTCTGCTCGCCCCGGGATCCTTCGGAGGGAATAATTTCCAGCATCGCCCCGTTGGCCGCGCGAACGAAATAATTGCCGTCGTACTCGAAGTTCATGCGGAACCCGAGATGATCGACGTACCATTGCGCCAGCGCCTTCGGATTTGGCGAGGCGATAGCCGTGTGCTCAAGCCCAACAAACATAAGTATTGAGTCTATCAGGCGCCAGGATGGGCCGCCAACCGTCGAAATCAGTAAACCTCGAAACAAAAGACGGTGTTCGAGCCATTTGGTGAGAGCGCATACTCACCATTCTCGATTTCTTCGTCCGCTTCGATCTTGTACAGCTTTCCGTCCAGGTGCGTGACCGAGATCCGCACCGGGCGCGGTCCGCCGCGGGTTCGCCTCAGCGTCATGGTCACTTCCCGATGCCCGTTCTTCACCTCCACTCTGTACAGTTCCAGACTCTGCGGCTGAATCTTGTCGGCTTCGATGATGAAAGATCGGCTCAGCCAGCGGCGTGCGCGCGGGCGAAGTGGTGCCGGGAATCGAATACATGATCTCGTTCTTCTTGGTCTCCGGCTTTGCCTCTGTCACCTCGGTCGGAATCAGGTTATCGGCGTGGACCAGATAGAGCACGTCCGGCTTGGGGGGACGCGGGCCGGTATACTTCTGCCCGAACGCGATTGCGGACGCCGTCAGTATCAGGAGGATGCAGCGCATTTTCTTCCATTCTACGCCCGCGAGAGGCCAGCTACGGATTCACGTCGAACCGGTCCAGATCGACGTAGTATCCGGACGACCGCGGGTCTTTGCGATGAGTCACGCGCACCTCGATGGTATGGGGCCCGGACTCCAGCCCCGGGAACAGCGTATGCTGCTGCCACTTAATTTCCTTGGAGTAAAGGTTCACGTGAGCGCGGATCTTCTGATCGATCAAAACCTCCGCGATTCCACGGTTTAACGCGGTCGTATAGACGTACCGTATGGAAGTGCCGTTGAAGAAGAACCGAAACAGTCCCCCGGCCGGTCGGTGTAAGTAATGGTCCCGCCGGAGGCCGACTTGAATTGAGGGTCATGCACCCAACCCGTGCTGTATTCGATGCGCTGATCGAAATCGTCGTAGCTTCCTGTGGGCGCAGGTGTCGTATCCCGTGGCTTGGTGATCGGCGCGGCCAGACTGTGCGGAGCTCGAAGCGTCCGCTGGACACGCCGGCGGGCGCGGTCCACTGCTCGACAAAGTGTTGAATCGGCAGAAAATCGGTTTCGGGCGGAATCGGCGTGATTACATCATGAATCCCGGTCTCGCGGAACAGAGCGGCGATCTGCCCTGGCTCCGTCGCGGTCGTGATTCGTTTCCAGAACTTGAAGGTGTGCCAAGTGTCGGTGTAGGCTTTGGCGCGCAAACCCGCGATCGCGTCTCCGGCCAGAAACGCCACTGGCTCGCCTGGCGCAGTTCTGTTCACTACGTCGATCAGCTTGCGTTGGGGCGCGGCGCCGGACAGATAATCGTCGAATTGCGCGCGATTGAACAGCGCGAAATCGCTGTGATACCAGCCGGATGCAGGCGTGAACCAGACATTCAGCCCCAGCATCGCCACCGCGGGAAGGATCATCAGCGGCACTTCCGCCAATACCCATGCGATGCCGATCGAGATCAGCGGCAACGCCGGATACAGATATCGCAAATTCGGCACCGACACAAATGTGATCACGGCCCCGGCCAAGCCGAATAAAACCAGCACGCGCGGCGGAGCATTGCGTCGGAACAACAGCAACAGCAGCGCAGGCAGCAGCAGGAAGTATTGAAAACCCAGCGCGCCCTGCTGACCCTCGATGTAATTCTTGGACCGGAACGTCGAGGTTATACAGAGAATTCCAACCGTGTGGCGCCCGGTATCGCACGTCCTGCAACGAAACCGAAGCATCGAAATACGGCGACCGGAAAAAATTGTTGGAGAAGGGAAAGATCGGGTTTCCGGTCTTTGCCTAAGCGTAAACGATACGGCGGCGCCGCGAAGACCACCAGTGCAAGCGCAGGCCATCGCGGCGGTCGCGCGCGATGGTCATCTTTCGCATCGCCAACGCGCCCACCACGCCGCCGGCGCCAGAAACGCTGTGGTCCCGACCTTGGTCGCCAGCGCCGCACCCAAGCAGCATCCCCGCGGCGACTGCTCCGCCCGACCACAACGCAAGCGCCGCGCCGAGGATCAGCGCCGCCCAGACGTTCTCGACGAACAGCGACCCGGTGACCAGTTGCACCAGCGGTGTCGACGCGAACAGCGTAGCGGCGAGCGCCGCCCGGACGGCGACAACCATCGCCGCGAGACTCGATACACCATCGCGACGATCAGCACCAGCATCGCGAAGTTCAGCAGCCGCGCCGCGGCTTCTCCGCCTAACAGGTAGGCGGCGGTGAACGCGAAATCCCCGCCGATCGGCATCAGCGCCCAGGTGTACTGCTGAAAATCGAACGCAAACCGCCCGCTATTCGCGATCATCGTCGGGATCGTCAGGTGCATCGCGAGACCATCCGCGCTGACTTCGGGCTTCAGCGCGACCAGCCACTGCATCCCGAGAACAGCAGAGGAGCAGCGCCGTCGCCGGCGGAATGCCCTTCAGGAACCAGGCGGGCCGCAGCCGGTCGCGCCAGGCTAATAGATACGGAATCGCAAAGCATCAGCCAGTACATCGGCGGGCGTGTTGACCGGAAAATGCACGGCTATCGAGATCAGGAAGATCCAGATCGAGAGCCCGTCAGCACAGCGTGATCCACGGATCTGCCTGGCGCGCGACGATCCGTCCCAGGAGAAGACAGGATCCCAGAAAATAGATCACCGCGATCGGCGCCAGCGGGCTGATAAAACCTCGCAGCACCACCATTGCTGTAGACGAAAACGAATGCGACCGCCGACCGGCATCAGCCACGCGGGCCGCAGCCACAAAATGACGCCCGCGATGCGATCCAATAACGCGACGGTATAACCGCCAGCCGGATCAGACCTTCGTGGTGCCACATTTCCTGAGCGAACAACCGCTCGTGCACGAATCCGTACGCGGCCCATGCGGCCAGCGGCCGCCAGCGCAGCCCATGCCCACGCTCGCCTCATGAGTATTTCCGGAACACCATCAGGCGTTGCGTGAATACGATCGGCCACAGGATTTTTTCAAATTCGAGGCGTGCCGAATTCGCCCGCCGCGCTGACCACTTCCTCACGCTAGAGCGGACGTTCATCGGGAAACTTCCATGCGCCCACGGCTTCCGTCAGCCAGCGGGCCACGCGATACAGCAGCGTCGGCGTGGGAAACGAAATGATCGCGCAGCCGCCCGGTCGGATCAGGCGAAAGTGCGACGCCACCGCCTGCCGCGTGCCCGCGGGATCGAAATGCTCGATCAGCCCGATGCTGAACGCCGCGTCGGCTTCCAGATCCAGCGCCGAGCGCGAGCAGCTCTGCTGGTGCGTGATCACCTTTCGCCCCCGCAGCAGCGACAGCCCGTAGGCGTTGGTATCGATCACGTGATATTCGCGCGGAGCGATCCCCGCCTGGATCGTTTCCAGGAAGCAGCTATTGGCCCCGCCGATCTCGACCAGACGCTCGATTTTCCCGCCGAATCGGCGCAAGGCGTTGACCAAAACGCGGCCGGTGTAGCGCCGCGTCAGATGCGCCGTGGGTACGGGCGAGCGGTAATAGCTGTCCCAATCCGTCGCCTGCCGGCTGGCTGCGGCCGCACGAACACCCAATCGCGCTGGATCACGAAGTTCACCATGAACAGCGCCGATTCCGCCGCGATCTTCGCGTCCAGCACGCTCCATCCTGACCAGTCCCTGAGCAACCGCAGGAGCTGAAAGGACACCGCCCCGCTTACGCACGACCAGCGCCAGATATCGCAGCAGAGTGGACCGGTGCGGCTCCTTCGAAAGAAACACCGCGCGCCGCGCCAGCGGATAGTTCACCAGCACCGCGACGGCCCGCGCGAGCCATCTGCGCCGCGCCGCGGCCGCGAATCCCAGGTGGATCGCCGCGGAGAACACGCAGATTATCCAGCACTGCCGTTCCCAGCGACAGCATGGTGAAGCGGGCCAGCACGAATCCGATGCGCATCGAGTCCGCCAAGGGATTGAAGTGCGAGGTCGGATTGTCCGGGCTCATAGATCGTGCGGATGGGCTCCTCGACAATGGGAATCGATAGATGCTTGGCGGCCGTCAGCATGTCGATCTCGAACTCGTAGCCGGTGGAATTCATGGCCACCAGTTCGCGGCAGCAGATGGCTGGGGATTCCGCGCAGCCCGGTCTGCGTGTCGCGCAGTTTCTGGCCCATCAGCAGCCGGAATACCGCGCGCGAAATCGTGTTTCCGGCACGGCTGCGGCCCGGGACCGCGCCGTCGAATCCGCGCGCGCCCAGCACCAGCGACTGCGGATTCTCCGCCAGACGCCGCGCCACGCGCACGATGTCTTCCGGATGATGCTGGCCGTCGGCATCGGCGGTCACCACGCCGCATCCGGGATGCGCGGAGAGAATGTGCTCGATTCCGGTCCGCAGCGCCGCGCCTTTGCCCAGATTCTTTTCGTGCCGAGGATGGTCGCCGGGCAGGCGTTGAAAATCGGCGCGTAGGCCGGTCCGCTGCCGTCGTCCACCACGACCACGGTCGCGAAAATCACCGCCGGCGGCTGCTAAGCATCTAGCAGTTCGGTCCCGGCCGGTAGGCGGGGATAGCAAAGCGTTTGGCAACTCACAGTATAGCTTTGTCGATGCGCTCCGCGCATCTCTAATCGCGCGCTCCGACATTCTTAGTCGCACGCCAGTGGGATCAGCGAGCCGGTCAGCCTGTAAAGCACGTGGCGCCGCAGCGCATCCCCTACCGCCAGTTTGGGATGATCGAAATCGTCATCCGGGTCGTGCGTCATGCCGATCTTCTCCATCACGCGGCGCGACGGTAAATTCTGCTCCGTCGTGAACGACACCAGGGCGGGCAGTTCCAGCACCTCGAACGCGTGACGCACCACCGCCCGCGCTCCCTCTGTCGCCAGCCCGCGATTCCAATATTCCGCGGCGAGCCTCCACCCGATCTCGATCGCGGCATGAAGTGCGCCTCGAATCCCGGCTCCGCCAGCCCGATGAATCCGATGAACCCGCCGGTTTCGCGCAACTCCGCCGCGTACAGGCCAAAGCCGCACTCCTGGATCTTCCGATCGATCCGCGCCGCCAGTTCGTTGCTCTCTTCGCTCGAAAGACAGCGCGGAAAGAACTGCATCACACGCGGATCGGCGTTCATGCGCGCGAACGGCTCCCGGTCTGACGGTCTTCCATCGTGCGCAGCAGCAGGCGATCCGTCTCGATCATCAGTCGAGCACGCGCACGAACTCGGCAATGATCCGGAACCGGTCCTCCTCCGGATTCGAGTCCCAGTCCTCAAACTCCGGATTCAGCGATTCGAGCGTGATCTTCTCGTGCGACCAGGTCCCATCCGCGTTGCGCTTCTTCTCGCTGCGATAGCGCTTGACGGTATAGCGGTCGTTGGACGCCGCCGCCCAATCGCTCCACCAGCACCAGCCGCCCCTGGCGCGACCCGGTAACGCCGTGCCGAAACACGCACAAGCTGCCGTCCGGAATCTTCGGCTCCATGGACTGCCCGGCGATCCGCGCGACGAACATGTCCGGTGTCAGCTTCAAGTCCGCGCGGCGCTTCCTCCCAACCCTCCGCCATCACTTCCTGATTCTCCAGAAACTTGCCCGCCGCCACCGCCAGCGGAATAGCGCGGCAGATGGGTGACGAATTCATGCACGTTGACTGCGCACGTGCTCGCGGTACAGGCGGCCCAGCGCGCGATCGAAATCCTCCACCTCGACTTCGCGCCGGCTCGGAGAGCCGCACCGTGTTCGACAGCGTATCTTCAAGATTCCCGAGCAGTCGCGCCGCACCGATCTCGGACCGACTTCGCCGCCAGATCCGCTTCCAGCTCCGACAAGCACCTCGGCCTCTTCCGGAGCGATCATCGTCCCAGTCGCGGCGCAGGCGGATATACAGGCGGTCTTCTGCGCGGGATCTTCGAGCAGAACCCCGGCGTTCACGGCATCCCTCGCCCGGCAGCTCCACCTCCAGGATCGAGAACCGTGCGCTAGTGGCACATCAGGAGAAGCCTCAATTGGCAGTTAAACGGGTAGTATCCCTTGCGCGCGCGGACCTTCACGTTCGGCAGATTCACCTTGACCTTGATGGTCCGGAATTGCTTGGGAGAATCCTGCGGCGGCATTGTCGGGAATGTAGCGCAGGATGTACTGCGTGGTCACCTCGCCCACCACGTTGGCCACCGATCCGAAAATCGCAGACGAGACCGCCGAGGCATAGCCGCCGGTGCCGGGCTGGAAAGCGTAATTGCCCTCATCGCGAGGCTGCCGAAAGAAATCCGGCGACGTCCTTATAGGGATTGGCCAGCGGATATTCCACGCGCCCGCCGGTTTCCTCGGCGAGCTTGATCAGGCTGTCGGTACCTTCGCTGGTGAACCCGGAGTAGATCGTGGAGATTCCGTAAATCGTCACCAGATTCCGCTGGGCCAGCTCCAACACCTGTTCCAGCGTCTTGCTGCTGTGATTGTCGTTGCCGTCGCCGATGATGATGATGACGCGCCGCGGTTCCACCGGCTCGCCCTGAATCAGTTTGCGGTTGGTGCAGGCCTCGTAGATCGCGTCGTAGAGCGCTGACCCGCCGCCCGGCTTCAACTTGCGCAGTTTTTCGAGAATCGGATCCGAATCCGACGTGGTGTCCACCATCAGCTCGGCCTCGTTGCCGAAGCCGATCAGGTATCCCGAAAAGCGCTTCTTCATCTCCGGCTTGTCGTCCGGGAGCATCTGCAGCACCATCTCCTCGGCGGCCGCTTCCCAGTTCTTCCACTGCGTCCGGCTGTTGTTGCTCAAATCGATCAGGAAACCGACCACCACGGGCTGGTTCCGCTCGCGCGTGAAGAATTCGATCTTCTGTTCTTTGCCCTGGTCGAAGATCTGAAAGTCCTTCTGCTCGAGGTTGGATACGAAGCGTCCCTTTTCATCGGTGACGGTGACCGGCACGATGACTTCGTTCACCTGGACCTTTATCGGCTGCTGGCCGGGATTCGGCTGCTGCGCGAAGCCGCGCCACGTCAAACCCCCACAGACCCAGCCACCCATCGCCAAAGCCGGAAGCGACCAGCGTAAGACCCGCACACGCATAAGGAATTCCTTGCTCCCGATTATAAACTAAAATCGCTCCCAGCCCACGTTTTCGAGCATCGGTAAGAACTGGTCCGGGTACAGGACTTGGGCCAGAATTTCGAGCGATTCCACCACCCGGGGACCGGGCCGGTTCATATACTGATTCCCATCGGCGAGAAACACGCGCCCTCCCGCGGACAGCGCGAAGTTCATTCCATCCCTCGCGGGCAGTCAGCCAGTGCATCTCGTCGCGGGTCTTCTTCAGATCGTAGCCGCATGGCATGCAGACGATCGTGTCCGGATCGGCAGCGGCCAGCTCCTCCCATTGCATCCATGGAGAATGCGCGCCCGCAGTCCCAAACAGATTTTCGGCACCCAACTTGTGGATCAGTTCGGGAACCCAGTTTCCGGCCGCCATCAGTGGCTCCTGCCATTCGATCGCCGCGACGCGAGGCGGCCGGCGGCTTGCACGCGCCCGCGGCAGCGATCTCGTCCATACGGTCTTCCATGACTCGCGACCAGCGCCGAACCGCGTTCCTCCACGCCGCAGGCCCGCGCGAGCCGCAGGATGTCGTTTCGAATTTCCTCGAGCGAGTTCGGCTCCAGCGCCACCACTTGCGGCCGCGAGCCATAGCGGGCGCCCAGCGCACGCTCGACATCCCGCAAGCTGACCGCGCACACCTCGCACTGCGTCTGCGTTACGATATGCGTCGGCTGTAAGCGCTCCAGGACGTCGTCAAACACCCGGTACACGCTGACGGCGTCCGCCAGCGTTGCTTTTACCCGCTGGTCGATCTCACGGCTGTCGCCCGAAATATCGAATTTCGGCTCGGTGCATACCGGCAGCTTCGCCATGGCTTCAGGGGGATAATCGCACTCATGCGAGCGGCCCACCTGGAACTCGCCCAAGCCCAGCGCATGCACCATTTCCGTCGCGCTGGCGATCAGGGAGACGATCCGCACCCCCTCATGCTAATCGAATCCTGTCAGTGTGTCGTGGTTTTGACTGTGAGCAGTTGCTCCAGAGCGTCGGACTCGGCGGTCGACGGCTGTCCCGGATTCAAAATATGCAGCAGGCTCAACTGGAATTGAATCTCGTGTTGCGCCTCGGCCGGCATCGCGGAGGGATTCATAAAGCAAACATCGGCGGGCGCTGGCCCTTTCATTAGACAAGATTTCCGCGCATTCCCGTCCGGGCAAGAGAGCCCCTTGGAGGGCTCAAGGAACCGGGTCGGGTAGGGTGCTGAAGGATTTCAGAGGGAAGGGGATTGGGAAACTGCTAGGGGAAACTGCCGAGAGGAGCAACCGAAGTTCCTTGAGCTCTCTTCTTTTTTCATTAGCACATCTCCCCTCAAGCAATCCCAATGCCAAGCACGTACTCGGTTGCAAACATTGAAAAAACGAACGAACAGTAGTTCCTGACCGGCAAGTCGTGTTTCATTCCGGCGTGCCGAGATGAAAATCTTACCGATCCGGTCGGGTGTTCTGCGGTCTTTTACTTGAAGTCAACCTTAGGCGGGATCACCGTATCCGGAATCTTGTCCGGATCTCTACTTACATGACCCGTTTTGGCTTCATCCAGCACCACATGGTTCTTTTCGAGCGTCGAACCGACCGCCCAGTCCAATTGCACCCGCGCCAGGATATAAGTCGCTTGCGCCTGCACCTCCGCGTCCTGCGCGGCCCACATGTCTCGCTGCATTAGAATCACGTTGTACGGTGTCGATGCGCCGACAGCCAGTTTCTTCACTTCGGCGTCGGCGGTCTGCTCCTGAAGGATGCGCGCCCGGGTTGATGCCGAATATTGCGCGCGCGCTTGCGTGACGGCGGTCAAAGCCGTTTGGACGTCTACACGAACCTGGTTGATCAGCTTCTGCACCGAAAGCTCGCTCTGGCGGAGGTTCAGCTCCTGAGTGATCATGTTTGCCTGGGCGGTCCGATTGCGCAGCGGGATATTCAACTGCACGCCCACGGTGTAGTTTGGGAAATTGCGCCCAAAAAGCTGCCCCAGCACGGTCCCGTACCCGCCGATGAAAAACGGATCACCTGCGTGCGACGGAATCAGGCCGGTCGCCGGATTCACGGTCGTGTTCAACGATCCCGCCAGCGCGTTGTTGCGCAAGTCCACTACGGCGTTAAGCTGCGGCAACAACTGGTTCCTGATCCCTTGCAGGTTCAGTTTCGTATTGTCGATCTGGATGCGGCTCTGGGCCAGTTCCGGCCGGTTATCCAGCGCTTGAGCGATCAGGTCCTGAATGGGCTGAACCTGCTCCACTTCGGGAACCCGGATCTGGTCGGTCGGAATCACGCGTGCGGACGACACTGCGGAACTCGCCAGGCCGTTGCGGCTCAAGGTGCTCTTAATCAGGGTCTCCTGCTGGAGAACGTTAGTTTCCGATTGCACCAGAGCCTGCTGGTCCGAAGCTAGCTGTGCCTCCGCCTGCACCACCGAGATCGGCGCCAGGGTCCCCACCGCCACCTGCGCCTTGTTGTCGTTTAACAGCTTGACGGAGGTCGCCACGGAACGCCGCTTTACGTCCAGATCGTTGTTCAGATACACCAGGTTCCAATACAGCACCGCGATATTCGCCACCACGTTGACCACCTGCTGCTTGAATACCAGGTCGGCTGCTCTCAGATTGTTCTTCGCGATCCGGATCGTCCGGTTATTCATCGCGATTCCAAACCCTTGGAGCAGCGGCTGAGTCATGGTCAGATCCAGGCTCGAAGTGGTCGCGGGGTTGTACGTGTTGGTATAGGAGTTCTGAGACTGCAACTGGTTGTTGTAGCTCAAGGTCGCCGTGCCGCCGCTGATAAACCCCTGCGAAATCCCGAAGTTGGCGAGGGTGTTCGTGGTGATCGAGTCGGTCAGGCCCGAAACCACGGAATTCGATAGCGGCGTCGTGATGTGACCCCAACTGACCGTGCCCGTGAAGGTTGGATCGAAACTTGTCCCCAGCGGCAGCGAAGAGTTAGCCCCGCTGCTGGCGATGCCCGTGTTGAGGTTCCCGATTAAACCCGAAACTCCCGTGGGTGTGCCGCTGGCAACATTTGTCGGGATTCCCAGAATTGACGAGCCGGCCTTCGCGCGCAGCAAGTCCGCATTGGCGAAGTCGAATTCGTAGCGCTGGACCTCGACATCCAGGTTGTTTTCGATGCCCAGCGCAATGGCGTCCGCCAGCGACAGATAAAGATTCCCCGCCCGCAGCAGCGAATCCAGCCGGGTCGAATTGGAGACATTTACCGGCGGCACGATGCGAGGCTGGTATGGATTCGTCAGACGGGAATACCAGTGGGGGCTTTCCGAGTCCAGGCGAGGCGTCGTATCCTCTTTACGATCCTGGTCCTGATTCTGCGCCCAACCGGGCGTGGCAGCCACTAACCATACACAAAGAACGGCAGTAATAGATTGAATCTGTTTCATTTTGCGTGTACCTTACAAGGCGATCAAAGGGCGGCGAATGTTTCATCGTACCATCGCTTCTTACAAGGTGTCCGCTTTTGGGATTCGCGGTGCTGTTAGAATTGTTTTCGATGCCGGACACCTTAGACCGATTCCGCCAGACCGGCGCCTACCTGACCGGCCACTTCCGGCTCTCCAGCGGCCTGCACTCCGGCGAATATCTGCAATCCGCGCTGGTCCTGCAGCATCCGGCGTTAGCCGAAGAGTTCGGACGAGAATCTCGCATCCAAGCTCCGTGCGGTCGATATCGTCGCTTCGCCTGCCATTGGGGGGCTTATTATCGGACATGAGGTCGCCCGCGCGCTGGGCGCCCGTTTCATTTTTGCCGAACGCGACGCCTCCGGAAAAATGTCTTTTCGCCGCGGCTTCTCCGTTCGTCCTGGCGAAACCGCCGTCGCCGTCGAGGATGTGGTTACTACCGGAGGCAGCATCGCCGAGGTGATCGATCTGCTGCGCGCCGCGCGGAGCCCACGTAATCGCGGCAGCCGCCATCATCGACCGCAGCGGCGGACGCGCCGAGGTCGGCGTCCCGCGCGTGGAACTGGCCAAGTTAGATGTCGTCTCCTACCAGCCCGATGAGTGCCCCTTGTGCAAGGAAGGCATTCCCATCGAGAAACCCGGCTCGCGTCCGGCCGCATGAGGCGGATTCGGATCACCGTCAGCTATGACGGCACCGATTTTCACGGCTGGCAGGTCCAGCCCGGTTTGCCGACCATCCAAGCCGCGATCGAATCCGTTCTCGCGGAAATCGAAGGCGCTCCGGTCCACGTCGCGGGCTCGGGCCGTACCGATGCCGGGCGTGCACGCACTGGCGCAAGTCGCCGCGTTCTCTCTTGAGAACCCGATTCCGCCGAAAAACCTGCAAAAGGCAATGAACCGCCTGCTGCCGCGCGACATCCGCATCCTCGACGCCTGCGAAGCGCCCGAAAATTTTCATCCGCGCTATGCCGCGGTGGCGAAAACATACGAATACCGGATCCTTCGCGCGGAAGTATGCCCGCCCTTCGACCGCCGCTGGGTGCATCACCATCCTTATCCGCTGGACGAACTCGCGATGATCAATGCCGCACCGGTCCTCGAAGGCGAACATGATTTTTCCGCCTTCGCTGCGTCCGATGACCGCGACGAACTGGAGCATTCCAAAGTCCGCACCATCTTTTCTTCACGAATCGAACGTTGCAACGACCGTCTGCTCTATCGTGTGCGAGGCAGCGGCTTTCTGAAGCATATGGTCCGCAATATTGTGGGCGTGCTGCTCGAAGCCGGTAAAGGCAATCTCAAGAGTGAGGATTTGATGGCCCGCCTGCAAACCGGCTGCACGATCCCGCCAGGCCCCACCGCGCCGGCCCGCGGCCTGTTCCTCGTGAACGTCGAGTACAAATAAGGGTCACTTCTTGATGACGCCCACGCACCCCACCGGCTGCCCCTTGGTGATCGGCGGCGTGGCGACAATGTACAGCACCTTCCCCGCTGCCGGAGCCTTCACCTCGGCGATCTTCTTCCCGAAGAAATCGGTGATCTCCGCCATCACCGCGCCTTTCTTCACCGTATCGTCGCGCTTCACTCGCGGATACAGAATTCCTGTGGCTGGACTTGAAAGAACGTGCGCCGGATCCAGGAACACCGGCTTCTTTTCGCGCTTGCCCTTCCCCTTCATCATGCCGAGGTAGCGCATGACATTCTCAATCCCGTTCACGATCCGCCGCGCGGATTTCTCATCCGTGATCCCCAGTTCGCCCGCTTCGACCGTCACCGCCGGTTTGCCCCGCGTAATCGCTGTGTTCGAACAGTACATTGACTCCGCCGGATTCTTAGGCCGCCCGCGATCGACTACGACATGATCGAACCCGCAGTGTGCCACCAACGCAGCGATTCCTTCATCGAGCTTCTTCTTCCCAGTCACAATCTGATATGCATACGGCCTCAGCGATTCATTGCCGTCCCCGCAGTGCAGATCGAGCAGATAATCGCACTGCTCGATCACCTCTTTGGTGATCGCGTGTGCGATCTGCTCCGAGGGCGTGCCGTTCTTCTTGCCTGGATACACGCGGTTTAGATTCTTCTGATCCAGCGGGCTGAAATACACCGTGCGTCCCAGGAACGAAGGCATGTTGGCGACGTGCACCATGATCATCGCGCCCTTCAGCTTCTTCGGATTGATGCGCGGCAGCAGCTTCTGTAATGCAATGATCGGCGGATACTCATATCCGTGATTGCCTGCCACCAGCGCCAGCACCGGCCCCGGTTTTGCGCCGTTGCACACGGTCAGCGGAATCGTCGTGACGCCCAAGTCAATCGCGCCCGAAGCTGTTTTCCCCGGCGCAACCCGTAGCGGACCAGCCACCAGATCGGTTTTCATAGCGGAACCATAGTATCTCAGATGATGCGTCTCAGTTCGTCTTCCAGACGATCCAGATCGCTCTCATTATTGTAGAAATGCGGCGACACCCGCAGAAACCCGTGCCGCGCCGCCACCAGCACACGCCGCGATTTCAATTCCTGGGTCAGTCGCGACGGGTCCGCTCCCGGAAGCTTCGCCGCGACAATGTGGGACCCGTTATCGGCGGCCTCAGCGCCCAGCCGCCGCAAGCGCTGGCGAGCCGAAGCGGCCAGCGCCAACACCCTGTTCTCGATCGCCTCCGGACCGATCTCGAACATCAGGTTTATTGACGCCTCCATCGCATACAGCAGCGGAAACGGCAGCCCGCCGCCCTCATACTTTTCGGCGGTCTCCATCAACACAGGCGTCCCGTGATGCAGATCGTCGACGTCGCGCCAGGTTTTGTGGCTGCGCCATCCTACCGCGTTCGGCGGCAGCTTTTCGCGCAGCCGTGGGCGATGTACATGAACCCAGCGCCCGTAGGCGAGCACATCCATTTATATCCATGCACCGCAAGAACGTCCGGATCGATCTCTTCGACATTGAACTGAAGCGCACCCACGCTCTGCGTGCCATCGATAAAAAAAGTGATTCCACGCGCGCGCAAGAATTTCGAAATCTCTACCACCGGCGCCCGAAATCCGGTCGCATAATTCACTTCGCTGATTCCCACCAGCCGGGTCTTCTCATCGATCGATTCGTAGAACCGCTCAAACGGCACTTCGCGCAGCTCGACGCCCACTTTCTCCACCATCGCCGGCAGATACAGAAAATTGGGAAACTCGTCTTTCAATGTGACGATGTTGTCGCCGGAGCTCCACTTCATCCCGCCCGCGACCATCCCCAGCGCATCGGACGCGTTCCCCACGAATGCCACGTCATCGGCCTGGCAATGAATCAAACGGCCGATTGCGGCACGCAAGCGGTCCGCGTCGTTATACCAATCCAGAAAATCGACGCAGGCCAGCTCATCGCGATGCGACCAGTGGCCGTTCACTGCCTCGATTGCGCATCGGGGAAGCTGCCCGAATGTCGCCGAATTCAGATAAGTCCAGTTCAAAAGGGCGGGGAACTGCGCCCGTACTCGATCCCAATCGATGTTCATTTATCGCACCAGTTTCAAGAAAACGTTCGCGCAGCGCTTCGGCCGTCTTCGCATCCGGCGCGATGATCAGAATCGTATCGTCGCCCGCAATGGTGCCGGTCACCTCCGGCCAATTCGCTTTATCAAGCGCCACCGCGACCGAATTCGCGTTACCCGGCGGTGTGCGCAGCACCAGCAGATTCTGCGCGATGCGAATATCGGACACAAATTCGCCCACCAGCGTCTCGACTTCCGGAGCGGCCGGGACGCTCTCTGCGGCGCCTTCCGCGTATCCCTCGGCAGTCTTCACCAGGCCCAGATCGCGGATGTCCCGCGACAGCGTCACCTGCGTCGCTTCTATGCCGACACCCCGCAGCGCTTGGGCCAGATCGTCCTGCGTGCGCAATCGGCGGCTGCGGACCATTTTCAAAATCTGCCCCTGGCGATAGCTCTTGTTCATAATGCCGCTAATCGCCGCTCCGCTTCGTCGAGCGCCGCCGCGACCGCGCGCGGTCCCGTCCCACCCGGCAATTCGCGAGTCTGGATGCCTTCCTGCCGGCCGCAGATATCGGACCACCTCAGGCGGAAACGCCGGATCGAAGGCCGCCAGCGCCTCCGCCGTCCAATCCGACGGCTTCTTCGACGTGCGCGTGCTTTCAAGCACCAGTCGGCCCACCAGTTTATGCGCCTGATGGAACGGCATGCCCGCGCGCGCCAGCGCATCCGCCAGATCCGTCGCGACGGCCCAGCTTTCTTCCACCGCCGCCGCCGGACGCGACGGATTCAGCTTCGTCGTCTCGACCACCACTCGCGCCATTTCGAGCGACCCACGCAACTGATCTGCCGCGTCGAACAGCCGCGGCTTGTCCTCCTGCATGTCGCGATTGTAAGTCATCGGCAAGCCCTTCATGATCACGAACAGCGCCGAATAATCGCCGAAAACGGCTCCGCATTTGCCGCGAATCAACTCCAGCGAATCGGGATTCCTCTTCTGCGGCATCATGCTGGATCCGCTGGTCACCCCGTCGCCCAGTTCCAGCCACCCGTACTCTTCGCCGGAGTAAAGAATCCAATCCTCGGCAAGCCGGCTCAAGTGCAGCATCGTCATCGCCGACGCGTGCAGAAAATCGAGGCCGAAATCGCGATCCCCGGAGACATCCATCGAATTGCGTGTGATCGCGGCGAACCCGAGGTCCCGCGCGATCGCCTCCCGATCGAACGGAAACCCGGATCCGGCCATCGCGCCCGCTCCCCAGCGGCATCACGTTGACGCGGCGCGTGCTTCGCCCAGCCGTTCATGATCGCGCGCGAACATTTCGAAATACGCTAATAAATAATGCGGCCACAACACCGGCTGCGCCCGCCGCGTGTGCGTATAGCCGGGAATAATCGCGTGCGGATCGCGCCGCGCCATGCGCGAGCAACGCGCCATCAAATCCCCAAGCAGCCGCCCGCGCCGCGTCGATCTCATCCCGCAGCCACAGCCGGATGTCGAGCGAAACCTGGTCGTTCCGGCTGCGTCCGGTGTGAATCTTATCCGCCAGCTCCCCTGCGCGCTCCTTCAGCTTGCGGATGACCAGCGTGTGGACGTCTTCGTCGTCCGCGCCTTCGAAAAACTTCGGGCTCGCGCGCTTCCTCGCGCATCGATTCGAACATCGCGACCAGCCTGTTCACGCTCAGCCGCCGTCAGCACGCCCACGCCTTCGAGCGCCCGCGCATACGCCTGCGATCCTCGAATATCCGCGTCCGCCAGGCGACGGTCAAAGTGCAGCGATACGGAAAATCGCTCGAACACTTCGGACGGTCCCGCTTCGAACCGCCCGCCCCACAGCTTCATACTCCGGCCGACTTCTTCAGCGATGCCCGCACCTGAATCGGCAGGCCGATCAGATTGATGAATCCGCGCGCATCGCGCTGATCATACTCGGCGCCCATGGTGAAGCTGGCGATATTCAGCGAATACAGCGAATTGGGAGACTTGCGGCTCACCGGCTGCAGCGTGCCTTTGTACAGCCGCAGCGTAACTTCGCCGGTGGTCGAGCGGCTCGCTTCGGCGAAGAACGCGTCCAGCGATTCGCGCAGCGGCGTGAACCACAGCCCGTTGTAAACCATCTCCGCGTAATCGAGCGCGAGCTTTTCCTTATAATGCGCCATGCTACGGTCGAGCGTCAGCGATTCGAGCTCGTGAAACGCCGCCATAATCAGCGTGCCGCCCGGCGTCTCATAACACCCGCGCGATTTCATGCCGACGAAACGGTTCTCCACCAGGTCGATCCGGCCAATTCCCGCCGCGGCCCCGATCGCGTTGAGTTTTTCAAGCAGCACCACCGCGGAAGTGTACCTGGTTCCGTCCACCGATACCGGGCGGCCTTGTTCAAACCCGATGGTCACATCGATGCTCTTGTCCGGCGCATCTTTGGGGCTTTTCGTCAGCATCCAGACGTCGTCCGGAGCCGCATTGGCCGGATCTTCCAGCGCCCCGCCTTCATGCGAAATGTGCCAGATATTGCGATCCCGGCTGTAAATCTTGGTGGTCGTCTGCGAGATCGGCACATGATGCTTGGCCGCATACTCGATGGCATCTTCGCGCGACACAATCGACCATTCGCGCCACGGCGCGATCACCGGCAGGTGCGGAGCCAGCGCTTTATACGTCAGCTCAAACCGGACCTGATCGTTGCCTTTACCGGTGCATCCATGCGCCAGCGCGTCGCATCCGGTTTGCAGCGCGACTTCCACCTGCCTCTTCGCAAGCAGCGGCCGCGCGATCGACGTGCCGAGCAGATACTTGTGCTCATACTCGCCTCCCGCGCGCACCAGCCGCCACAGGTATTCCGAGACGAACTCCTCGCGCATGTCGGCGACGTGAACCTCCGACGCGCCGGTCTTCAGAGCCTTCGCTTCGAGCCCGGTCAGCTCCTCGCCGCCCTGCCCGATATCGCCGCACACCGCGACCACTTCGCATCCGTAGTTTTCTTTCAGCCACGGAATAATGATGGATGTATCCAGCCCGCCCGAATAGGCGAGCGCCACCTTCTTGGGTTTTGCCATAAGTATGAATTGTACCGAGCCCGCTAGCCGAGCAGCGTCAGCAGCAGCGCCTTCTGCGCGTGCAGCCGGTTTTCCGCCTGATCGAACACCGCCGACCGCGGCGATTCCATCACCGCATCGGTCACTTCCAGGCCGCGTTTGGCCGGCAGGCAATGCATGAAGATCGCATCCGGCCGCGCCAGCGCAAACAGCTCCTCGTTCACCTGGTACGGACCAAATACGCGCGCGCGATCGTCCGCTTCCGCTTCCTGCCCCATGCTGGCCCACACGTCCGTGTACACGGCATGCGCGTGTTCCAGCGGCTTCCGCAGGATCGCAAGTGACGGTCACTCGCCCGCTCGCCTCCGCGACGATCTCCGGATCGGGAGCATACCCCCGCGGCGTCGCGACAGCCACGTGCACGCCCAGCCTTGACGCGGTGATCATCAGCGAGTTTGCGACATTATTCCCATCGCCGATGAACGCCAGCTTCAATCCGTCCAGCCGGCCGAAATGTTCCTTCAGCGTCATCACATCGGCCAGCGCCTGGCAGGGATGAAACCGGTCGCTCAGCGCATTGATCACCGGCACCGAGCTCCAGCTCGCCAGCTCATCGATCGTATTCTGCGAAAACACCCGCGCGACGATTCCGTTGGTCCACCGGTCCAGATTGCGCGCGACGTCTTTTACAGGCTCGCGTTCCCCGATGGGTCCCGTGCTGGTAACCGCGTCTCCGCCGAGTTGCTTGATGGCCAGCTCAAACGTCATCCGCGTCCGCAGCGACGGTTTTTCGAACAGCAGCGTCAGGTACCGCCCGGCGAGCCTCTGTGCAAACCTCCCCGGCGTCCGCTTCACCTGCGCCGCCAGATCGAGCAGATCCATGACGCCCTCAACCGGCAAATCGAAGTCGCTTGCCAGGTGCCGGGTAGTAGGCTTCACGAGACTGGGAATCGAGACGGCCACTGGTTTCTCCTCGACTGAATGTTTATTCAGTCAATTGAATAATAATACATTTCGCCTGAGGTTGCAAGCGTTCAGAAGAGACCGTGGACCAACACAACCCGACGCTTAGCCTCACCCTGCTGTTCGAGGTAGAGGAAGCGCCGATCGGGGGACGTGAAGGCAAACCTAGGTCTAAACGGAATCTCCACCAACGGAGCCGCCCGTCGCGACTCCGGGTCGAAGCGAATGATAGTCCCGTCGGCTCCAGCGACCTCCCGCGGAAGCCGTTGGAAAAGATAAAGGTCCCGCGCCGTGGGCCCGACGCTGAGCCATGAAAGATCTTCCTTATCCCACATGCGCTCAGCCGTGCCTCCGCCGATTGGGATTCGGGACAGCTTGGGTCTCGGGCTTGTGAAGAAGTAGACGAACTTGCCGTCGACCGACACGTGCGGCCACATGCCATCTGCTCCGAGCGGCGAGATCTTTCCGTCCGCTAGGTCGACCCGCACAATCGGCGACTCCAAATCGTGCGTTCGATCTTCGGTGCTCCACCCCTGTATGGCATAAAGCGATTTGCTATCTGGTGACCAAGCTGGCCCGTCGAGGGCATAGATCTGACTGCCCAAACGCCGCATGCTCCCGCCGGCGGAGGAAACCACGTAGAGGCGCGTGCGCGTATCCGCGTTACCATGCGCGGGGAATACGGTGACGGCGATCCATTTACCGTCCGGCGACCAGCCCGCTATGCTTGGCACGCCATCATCGGCAGGATTCAGGAACGCCGGAATCGCGCTCACCAACCGACGCTCGTTTGTTCCATCGGCGTTAGCTAGCCATACTTGCCAGACCCCGGTGCGCTTTGTGAGGAAGGCCCGGGATTTGCCGTCCGGTGAGCACCCGGGAACGCCGTCGAAACAACCCGGATCCGCCACCATTTCCAGCTTCGGATGTGCCAAAGTCAGATCGACTCGCCAAAGCGCCTCAAGCCTGGTGGTTTCGGTCGCCAGCGCGCTCCCGTCGGCGAGTAACTGAGTGATCGAAAGCAGACTGTCAAGACCGGGAATTGTCTGCGGTCGTGCATACGGCGATACGGCAATGCGACGCAGGTAGGGAACGTCTCCAGAAACTCCGTAAACAATTCGCTTCCCATCGGGCGTCCAGCTTACATCCGTGATCTCATTCTGCTCCCGGGTGATTGTCAGCGCCGCATTCTTCGGCCGATACTCGCCTGTAAGTTCCAGCAGCATGAGCGCCTTTCCATCAGCGAACGCCATGCGGCGGCCGTCCGGAGAAAACGCCGCCGCACCCTCATGCGCCGTCAATCGCGCGACACGGACCCCAGTCTCACTCGAGAAGAGCGCGACCCGGCAATCGAGCGACGCGGAAGTATTCTTGACGTACTCACTCACCGGCAGAAAACGACCATCGGGGCTCCAATTATTTTCGAAACCGCACACCAATCCTAGGTCCCGCTCCGCCCCGCCGCTGAAATCACGAATAAACAAATGACTGTCGTAGTGCGAATAAAACCGGGCGAAGGAGATTCGCTTGCCGTCTGGCGACCACCGGGCAGCCAAAGGCCAACCTTCTTTGTCATCTTTTCCGGCCACTTCGCGAACGTCTCCTCCAGCGAGTGCTCGCTCATAAATGCTGCACGAGTAATCAGGCTTGCACCAATCGAACAGAAGTGTCTTCCCGTCTGGTGAGAGGCTGGGTTCACTCGTCTCGCCTTCGAACTCGACCAGTGGAGTCACCTGGATCTGAGCAAGAGCGGTAGTGATTACACATGCGCACAAGAATAGTCCTCGCAATGCACGCATGCCTTAATTTAACGCAAACATCTGGGCCAAGCCCCTACGGCTGCCCCCCGAGCCCTGCGATCACGCTTGTATACCGGATCTGCCGTCCGCGATTCGTCAGATCCAGCACCACCCGGCCATCCGCCTGCGTCGCGCCGGTTCCCGTGTAGGTTTCTCCACCCTGCGACACCTCAAGCCCTGTCATCTTCCACCGAGGACCCGTCAGCAATTCGAAACAACCCGCCACCGTCCGAAAATCCGCGTCCGGAGCGAACGCGATTGATCGTCCGTGCAGCCGGCCTTCTCCATGCGCGCTGGTCACCAGATCCAGACCCGCGCCGTCCGCCTCCACGCTCCCCTCGAAATCGAGCCGGCCGCCTTTATAAGGAACATCCGACAACTTCCCGTCAAATCGATAATGCGGCGCATGCCCCGACAAGTCGATCGCCAGGTCGCCGTTCACCGCCGTCTGATCCGTGTGAGCCTCCACGCGAGCCAGCCGCACCAGCGATCCATCCCACAGCAGCCGCGCCCCATCCACGCGAACCTGCGAGTCCCCGAACGTCAGCGCATCGATGGTCAGGGTCCCGTCGGCCCGCCGCGCTTTCAACCAATCCGGCACCGGAGCTGGTCCCAGCCGCAGCGTGCGCGCGAAAAATCCTCGTTCGCGCACCAGCGTCGGCGCCAGGATTCTTTCGAACTCGGCTGCATTGCCCGACGGAATCGCGATGCGGAATTTGTGCGGACGCACGGCCGCCGGGTCCCAACGATACTCGCCCGTGAACGCGATCGCGCCCATTCTTGCGCGGAAACGGCTGACCGAAACGCGCGGTCCCGGCCGAGACCACTGACGCCGTCTGAATCCGCAGCGGGTCCGCGAAACCTTCGAGGGCGATTCGCGCATTTTGCAATTCGTACTCGCCGGTCCATTGGCCCGCGCCGCCCGGCGACCATCGGTACCGCGCCCATCCCTTCCAGGTTCCCTGCGGAGTCTGCTCCAGCAGCGGAATCGCAGCCAGGCCGAACGATCGCAAATCCGCGACGCTCAATCCACGCGTGGTGATCTTCAGATCGAGCCCTTCGCCCGAATCGAAACTCCCTTCAATTTCGGCGCTGTCATTCTCGCCGATCCGCACCGTGGTGCTTTCGAGCGAAAACGTGGTCCCGCCCACCTCCACAGCGGCGTTCGCCGCCCGCAATGGCTGAACGTCGGGAACGCCGGGCAGAGTCACCGTCGCGTCCTGCAATTCGACATGCCCGGCGAGCCCATCCGGCTCGCTATAACGCACTTCGCCTGAAACTGAACCCTCCGCTGTCAGCTTGTCCCCGATGGTCGCGCCCATATGCCGGGCCACTTCCACCAGCGTCGCCAGCGGAATCTGCTTCAGATTCGCTGACGCCTCCCAGTGCGGCTGCGAAAGAAAATCCCACGCGCGAAACTGCATCGCTAGGGGATCATCCGGAGCGCTTGCCAGCTCCAGCCGCTCGCCATGCAGGTCAAGCGTGCCCTTGTAATCGACGCGCCACCCCCCGCCGCGCTTGGGCAACAGGTCCCAACGATGCACATCGTCGACTTGAACCTGCCCCGCCATCTCCAGTCTCGATGGCGGGCCACTCAACTGAGCATCGAACGCGACGATCCCGTGCAAGCCGAATCCGCGCTGGTCGAGCAGCCGGGCCACTTCCTGCAAATCGCTGCGCTCCAGCTCGACTTTCATGTCGATGCGCTGAGCTGTCCATCTTCCTCGCACGAAAAAATGGCCGAAATTCTGGGCTGCGTGATCGGTGCGCGAAGGCGCTCCCGAAAATCGCAGATCCACCGACCCATCGTTCCACGGCGAGACATCGAAGTCGGCATCCCTGAAATAGAACACGGACTTAGTGTCGCCAAACTTGAAATTCACCCGCCCGCCGCGCATTTTGATGGCCGGCATCCGCCCCGCCGCGGCCGTCGCGCCGCCCAGCAGAAATTGGAAATTCCACGGACCCGCATCGGTCTTTACCAGATTGATGCTGGTATCATCGCCCAGCCTCAGGCTCGAAAATTCCAGCCGTCGCGACACCAAGCCCAGCAGGCGCACCCGAGCCTCCAGCGTCCCGACGTAGGCGAACGGCTCGATTCCGGCGCGCGAGTCTTCGTGAATGGTGACATCTTCCACCGTGAATCCGGGTCCGGTGAACAGATTGAAATGGACTTTGCCCACCCCGACGCGCCGCCCCAAGCCGCGTTGCAACGCGCGCTCGATCTTGGGACGCATGAATTCCAGGTCGAAAAACGGCGCCGCGATCCCGGTCGCGACGATCAGCACGAGCCCGGCCCATAGGACTCGTTTCACTCGATCAGCCTCCGGTATTCGAGCACATCGTCGATATCGGCGACCACACCTGGATCGTCCACATCCACGTACTCGACTTCATCGGCATGCATCTGGATCACCGCGCGCGTTTCGTCGGTCGCCGGCCGCTTGAGAAACTCGCGTGTCATCGATTGCGCCACGCAGACCGGATGCCCGCGCCGCCCTTCATACCTCGGAATCACGATCTTCGAATCGCGAAGTCTTTCGATCAACGTTGCGACGGTATCTTCGCGAACCGTGGGACAATCCACGGGAACAAAAACAAATCCCTCGGCGTCGGCGGGCAACTCGGCCAATGCGGTTTGAAGCGAGCTCAACTGCCCTCGATCCGGATCTGGATTCACGACGAACCGGGCCTTCCCGCACACCCGAGCGCGAATCGCTTCGGTATGACGCCCGGTCACCACAAACACCGGATCACACTCGCGCGACAAGACGCGGATCAGACGGCCCGCGAACGTCTCCCCGCGATAATCGAGCAGCGCCTTCGGACTCCCCATACGACGCGAGTCCCCCGCGGCAAGAATAATGCCTGCGATCACTTCAGCAGGGCTCGTAAATTTTCGTGCGCGAAAATCGATTTCGACAACGCCCGCCAGTCCGCCTCCGGAGCGCGCCGTACCGCGATCATCTCCGCAACCACCGAAATCGCGATCTCCTCCGGCGACTCTGCGCCGATCTCGAGCCCCATGGGCGCGAAAATCTTCTCAAACGCCTCGCGCGGAAACCCTTCTTTCTCGAGCTCGTGAATCACGGAAATGGTTTTGCGCTTGCTCCCGATCATCGCGATGTACTTCGCCGGCGTCCCCACCGCCCAGCGCAGCACGCGCATATCATCGCGATGCCCGCGCGTGACGATAATCAGGTAACTGGTCGACGTCACGGGCAATTTCGGAAACACGGCTTCGTACTCGTCGGCGTACGTCTCATCGGCCTCGGGAAATCGCTCCGGATTTGCGAATGCCTCACGGTCGTCGACGATCACGGTGGCGAATCCCGCCAGGTTGGCGACTTTGGAAATGCTTTTCGAGACATGCCCGCCGCCGAAGATAAATGCGCGCGGCTGCGGCGTCACAGGCTCGACGAAAATGTTCAATTGGCCTCCGCAGATCAGCCCGTTGTCATAGGCCGCATCCTGCCCCAGGCTGAAAGTCAGGTGCCTCGGCTTCCCGGTCTCGATCACCTCGCGCGCCGCGGTCCAGACCTCGGCTTCGACGCATCCGCCGCCGACGGTTCCGACGAAAGACCCGTCCTCTCGAACCAGGAGCTTGGCGGACTCATAGCTCGGAATAGAACCCTTCACCTGCACGATCGTGGCCAGCGCACACTTCTGTCCCAGCTTGCGCAGACGCACGATCTCGTCATAGACATCCATTCGGTTAAATTATATCGTTACGGCCCAGCATGAGCGACACGCGCATACACCGTCCGGCACGACTCCTGATTCGCCTGGCGTATTTGGTGTGTGTTGTGCCTGCGCTTTATCGGAGCTACGTACACCTCGGCGAGGTACTTCGGATTGTCGCTTTCATTTTGTTGGGCGCGGCCGTGGGCTATGGGGTCGACTGGTTTGGAAACACCAAGCCTTGGCTGATCGCAGGAACGGGCGCGCTTTCCTCGCTATTGAGCTATTTGTTCAGCACGTCCGTTTGGGCTTATCGTGCTCCTGCACATCGGATTCCAAGCATCCCAGGAGACTGGAAATCGCAATTCTGGGGCATCTGGTGGGATTACCCAATCGCCTGCGCGATCGTCGTCAGCTTGGCTGCGGCATTCGGCTTGAGATTCATGCTTCGCCCGAAGCAAATCGCTTAGAGCGACTGGCGATCATGTGCCATGTTGAATGTATGACGCTTCGAATAGGCAAAGCCGGAAGGGTGGTCCTTCCCAAGCCGATCCGCGACCGTTTGGGCTTGCATGATGGAGGCAATCTGGAAATCGTCGATACTCCTGAGGGCGTCTTGTTAAAACCCATCACGCCGAGGCCCTCAATGATCCGGGAAGCATGGCCTCCGGGTGCACACCGGCAAGGTGCTGTCCGGATTCGATGCCTTGCAAGTCGTCCGCGACAATCGAGAAGGTCGAATACGGAAATTGGCGGGCAAGAAAACACCGCGGTGACGTCGGCGTCATCCCGCTATCATGAAACTCTGTGCCCGACTCCTTCGACGCCATCATCATCGGTGGAGGCCATAACGGACTCGTCACCGCCGCCTATCTCGCTCGCGCCGGCCGCCATGTCCTCGTTCTTGAAGCACGCGAACTCCTGGGCGGCTGCGCCGTCACTGAAGAAATCTGGCCCGGTTACAAAGTTTCCACCGCCTCCTATCTCTCCAGCCTCATGCAGGAAAAGGTCGTGCGCGAGCTCGAACTCGCCCGCTACGGCTATGCCGTCGACGCCAAAGACCCCGCCTTCTTCTCGCCGTTCCCCAACGGCACGCATCTGTTCATGTGGCAGGATCGCGCGAAAACTCTGGCCGAGATCGCCAAATTCTCAAAGCGCGACGCCGAAACGTATCCCAAGTACGAGGACCGCCTGGAACGGCTCGCCGTGGTGGCCGAATCGCTGCTGCTGACCACTCCCCCCAACTTCCCGCCCAAGCCCGGCGATTGGCTGGAATATCTGAAACTCGCGGGGCGGATGAAAGGTCTATCGCGCCAGGAAATCGGTGCGCTGGTGAAAATCTTCACTCAAAGCGCTGCCGATTTTCTGGATGAATGGTTCGAATCCGAGGAGCTGAAGGTCACGCTCGCCACGGATGGAGTCATCGGCGCCAACGGCGGCCCTCGATCGCCCGGCACCGCTTATATTCTTCTGCACCACTGCATGGGCGGAGTGAACGGCCATCGCGGCCTGTGGGGATTCGTCCGGGGAGGCATGGGCGGTGTGTCCAACGCCATCGCCGATTCCGCCCGTGCTCATGGCGCGACCCTCCGCACCAGCGCGCCGGTTGAAAAAATTCTCGTGAAGAATGGCCGGGCACACGGCGTGGCTCTGAAGAACGGCGACGTATTCGAAGCGAAAATCATCGCCAGCAATCTGGACCCGCGCCGGACCTTTCTCAAACTTTGGACGCGGCCGATCTCGATCCCGATTTTCGCGACTCAATCGGCAAATTCCGCTCCGAAGGCACGTCGCTTAAAATGAACCTCGCCCTCAGCGGCCTGCCCGACTTCCGAGCCCTCCCAGGAACTCCCGGCCCTCAGCATCGCGCCACGATGCACATTTGCCCGTCGGTCGAATACATCGAGCGTGCCTGGGACGACGCCAAGTACGGAGCCCCCTCCCGCAACCCCTTGATCGAGATGACCGTACCCACCATGTACGATCCCAGCCTCGCGCCGCCCGGGCGCCACATCATGGGAATTTTTCTCCAGTACGCGCCTTACACCCTGAAAGGCACGACGTGGGACGACCAGCGGGAGCCTTACTCTGAACGCATTCTCGATGTGATCGAAGAATATTGCCCCAATATCCGTTCCATCGTGGTCGAGCGCCAGACTCTTACGCCTCTCGACCTGGAACGCCGCTTCGGCATCACGGGCGGCAACATTTTTCATGGCGAAATGAGCCTGGACCAGATGTTCGTCCTGCGTCCCGTCGCCGGTTGGGCGCGCTACCGTACTCCCATCAAGGGCCTGTATTTATGCGGCTCCGGTGCACATCCTGGCGGCGGAGTCATGGGAGCCCCGGGCCACAACTGCGCTCGCGAGATCCTAAAAAAATGGCTGCCCTCTTCAAAAGCCCCTTACATCTCGCCCACGTTGTCCAAACTTCGCCACAAATACCAACTCGCTATCGAACAATACGGACGCCACGCCGCCGCGATCTTGGCCATTTCCTCCGGCTTCGGCAAGTCCTCCAACCCGTAAGCCTTCTTCATCGCGGCGCGAACCCCCAGGTCACCCGTCGGCAAAACATCATGCCGCCGCAGCGCAAAAATCAAGAACATGTGGACGGTCCAGACCCCGACCCCTTTTACCCGCGTCAAATGCTCGACGACTTCGCCATCCGCGAGCGTCGCGCACTCGCTCGAAATCCACGTCGCCATCCCGCGTCAGCCGCGCCAATTCGCGAATATAGGACATTTTCTGCCCCGAAAGGCCTAGCGACCGCATCCGCGCCGGCCTCAGCTTCAGGATCGATTCCGGCGTCAATGGGTCGACCTTCGCTGCTGCCTGGAGCCTTCCGAAGATGGTCGCTGCGGCCTTCCCGTTCAATTGCTGGTAGACAATCGACCGCACCAGCGTCTGAAAGGTCGGCTCCCGGTATTGGATTTTGTACGGCCCCACCCGCTCGATAATGGACCCCATCACCGGATCTTTTTGCTTCAGGTGTGTAATCGCTTTTCTCACGTCAATCCTCTTGGAACTCGTTTCCTCTCAGGTGCATCTATCATTGTAAATATGAAGTACCTGTCTATCCTGCTGCTCGTGTCCCCCGTCGTTTTCGCGCAAGACGACACCACCATCAAGGTCGATGTCAACCTGGTTAACGTGCTTTGTTCGGTGCGCAACAAAGCCAACGGCCTGGTCGGCAACCTCGAAAAGAAGGATTTTCAGATCTTCGAGGACGGCAAGGAGCAGGAAATCAAGTATTTCACGCGCGAGACCGATTTGCCGTTAACCATCGGAATGCTGGTCGACACCAGCGCGAGCCAGCAGCGCCTGCTCGATATCGAAAAGCGAGCCGCCTACCAGTTCTTCTCGAAGGTGCTGCGTCAGAAGGATCTCGCGTTTCTGATTCAGTTCGGCGCCGAAGCAGAGTTGCTCCAGGATGAGACCAATTCGCCCCGCCTGCTTCAGGAAGGCTTGAATCAACTGCGGCTCAGCGTTCCCGTCGGCGGCCTGCATCCCGGCCCCGTGCCCACGCAGCAGAGCCAGGCCGGAACGATCCTGTTCGACGCTGTCTATCTTGCGGCCAACGAGAAGCTGAAAGGCGAAGTGGGCCGTAAAACGATGGTGCTGATCACCGATGGAGTCGACACGGGCAGCAAAATCTCCAAGGAGAAAGCCATCGAAGCCGCGCAGAAAGCCGATTCGATCATTTACAGCATCGATTATGAGGATCCCGGCGGCGTACGGCGGAGGCTGGGGAACCATTCGTCTCGGCGGCGGCCAGGGCGAAGGCGATCTGCGGCGCATGTCGACGGAAACGGGCGGCAGGGTCTATAAAGTCGATCGCAAGTATTCGCTGGACGACATTTTCCGGGAGCTGCAAGAGGAAATGCGCAGTCAATATTCCATCGGCTATTCACCCACCAACGCGCAAAAGGACGGGACCTTCCGCAAGCTCGAAATCCGCGTGGCCGACAAGAGTTTCAAAGTGCAGGCTCGGAAGGGCTACTATGCAATGGAAAGCGGCAATTAGCCGTCCCGGCGCACGCGTTTCATCGTTGCGGCTCTGACGCCAACCCCAGCGCCGACACGACGATACCCAATTCCCTGCGGTCGTTCTTGACTCCTCGGGCCGCCTTGTCCAGTTGGAAATTCGCCTCTACCAGGCGTGCCTTCAAAGCCTGTGCCGGGACGTCTTCCGAATACACATAAGCGCCGGGCGCCTGAAAAACCCGCGGCGACAGTCTGTACCCACTTACGTCGGCGATCAACGTTACAGGACCGAGCTTCTCAATCTGCCCCGGCGACACGTAAATCCGAAGCGTCAGCGTAGCGCCTCTTTCCGCCGATCCCGGAGGCGTTTTGAGGACCGCTGAAAACTTCTTGGCCGTCCATCGCCAGGCGTTCTCCTCGACGCCGTAAAATCCAGTCAGCAACTGCGCCTCGCTTGCCGGATTTCCCATCTCAAGCTGGCTCGCGGCGTGCGAATCTCCGTCCGATACCCGTCGATATAGATCGTATGACTGCGATTCAAAGATATGGGTGCGCCAAAAAGTAGCTCCCTCGAATCGGTGCGTCAGTTCGTATCCGAGAACGCCGAAAACGCCAGCCCAATGTTCTCGCTCCATGGCGTTGGTATAGCCGACCAGGACCTGTGCTGGCGGAGCGGGCGAAATCAAACCAGCCGCGTCCTTCGCCGGATTCCTCTTTGACCAGTCCCAATAGGCTCGCGAAGCGTGTTGATGATAATCCGAGTAGATGTTCGATGAAAAGTAAGGCTGAATCGCCAGGGTCGGGTATCCGATTGCGTACACGCCGTCAACTGGCGGAGGTTCCTGCTTCAGATATCGCGCCGCAGCGAGACTGCCCGAGTACGCATTCGTCCAGTCATACCGTACTGCTTGAACAGTCCAGTAGCATTGCACCGCGGTCGCGATCAGAATAGCCGCGATCGTCTCACGCGTGAGCGAAGTCTTTTGGGCGGAAATCCAAATCGCGAAAAGCCAGGCCAAGAACAATATGCCGCAGTGCCAGACAGCCGCGTAAACCACCGTGCCGAACAGAAACAAGATCACGCTGACCAGCGAAAAGAACAGCCATCCGCCGCCGCGCCACAAGAAGGGCGCGGAAAGCGCGATCACGGCGACGGAAGTGAGCCAGTATCCGGTGAAAGCTTCCGAGAGCGTGATTTTGGTGATGTCCCACAGGAACTGGAAGTTCGCCGCGCTGCCCCGTTCCTCCGCGAATGCGACGTCTTTAGCCGGCCACGCGCAAAGCATGATGCTCGCGACGACCAGCCCATAGACCGCCGCGGCCAGCATCAGGCGCCGCTGTTCGTTGGGTGCCAAGCGTGTCCAGCGCAACGCCAACAGACCATACGTCGTCAGCCAGATGCAGCCCGAGACCACCACTCCGTGCACGCTGATTCCCGCGATCAGGCAAAGTAACGCATGAAATAGAATCGGCCGCCGCCTGGCCTGCTTATACAGCATCGCGGTCGCGAACAGGAGGGGAGCCATCAGCGCATAACTGCGTGCCACGACCGAATACTGATAACAAAGATAGTATGTAAAAGGCAAAAACAAACGAACGAAAAGCGGGAACGGGGAATAACGCAATATCATCCAGACTGCTGACAACGCTAAGGCCGCGGAAACAAAATTATAAGCGGAATACGACAATCCCAGGCGGATTAAGACATGCAGCAAGGTTTGCCACAGGCCCGGCGATCCCTCGTAGTGCAGTAGCTTGGTCCACAAATCGAAGAGCGGTGCATCGCGTGCCAGCAGCCATCCCTGCGCTTCATCGGCCCATGGCTCATGCCGTTGAATGACGGCGGCAACCAGGAGCGCGTAAACGGCGGCGATGCAATAAATCCAGGCGCGTGACTGCGCCTTTTCCTGGCGGATCTGTACTGGTGCAAGCGCTGGAGCACTCATGCAGTTGGCAGAATCCTGTTAAAAGGCGCGTCGAAAACCCGATCCTTCGGCGCCACCACCTGCTCTTTTCAGGTTAGTCCATTTCATAGAGTAAATGAAGGCGTTGTACGTTACCGATTTGTCCGCTTAAGGGTTCAGAAGATTTGTAACGTTACAGGCGTCGGAACAACTTAGCCGCACGTGAGCAACCAATCCACGATCTCAGATCACGTCGGCGAAACTTCTTCGTAGCCGGTGAAACCACGCGTGGCCCAGAATCGCGACCGCCACGGACCCAATCCACAACGCCGCTGTCGGCCCGAAATCCGGAGCGCGATTCTCTAAAAAGATCGTTCGATACCCGTGCACCAGCACGAAAATCGGGTTCAACGACAGAATCTTCATCGCACCCGCGGGAAGATTTGCCGCGTCGTAACAGATCGGTGTCATGAAAAACCACAGCGTCAGGATGAAGCCCATAATCGCGCTCAGGTCGCGCACGAAAATCCCCAGCGCGGCCAGAAACCAGCACAATCCCGCCGTCAGCAGCAATTGGGGAATCAGCAGAACGGGCAGCCACAGCACTGGCAACGGCACCGCATGACGGGCGGCCAGCAGCCCCGCGAGGAAAATCAGCAGCCCGAACATCTCCGTCACCGCGCCCGAGATCACCAGGTTCGCGGGCAGCGTCTCCAGGGGAAACACCAGTTTCTTGACGAAATTGCGATGCTCCAGAATCACGTACGGCGAGCGTCCCACGGCCTCTGAAAACGCCAGCCACGGCAGCATCCCGGCGAAAAAATACAGCAGGTACCCGACTGCCCGAAGTGTCGGCGCCGAACCGCGTTTTGAGCACCACGCCGAACACGAACGCGTAGGTCGCCATCAGCAGCAGCGGGTTCAGGAAGGTCCACAGCGCCCCGCCGAAGCTCCCTCGATAGCGAGCCAGAATATCGCGCCGCACCATAGACCGGATCAGCTTCCGATTCCGCCACAGCGACTGCGGCGGATACGTGAGGGCTTTCGGAATCGCCCGCAGCACCCGCCGCCAGCCCTGCGCCCGGCTGCGTCGTGACGCGCGGCGGCGACATTTCGAGCGCTCCCTCATGCACCGTCGCGTCGATCAATACGAATCGTTCGCGATCCGTCACCGGAGCGATCTGCACTCGATACGGCCCGTCGCCCTCGGGCAGGCCACGCGGAGATTCACATGCGTGTTCTCGACTTCCCGCCACTCGCCTTCGAACAGGAAAGCACCGGTCGAGGGATCGTAGATCTGCCAGCCCACCACGCACGGCGCATCGAGGCCGAATTGGACGCAAATCTCGCGCCCGTCTTACGTTCGCCGCGATGCCGCTATATGCGAGCCATTAGGTATACAACCAGGAAGGATAGCGCTCCTTCACGGGCGCGACCTTCTTTCCCACGGCGTAAATCCCGTCGCCGCGGTGCTCCTTCGACAGCATGTACCGGTCGAAGCAGATGTTCCACCCATCCGAACTCCGGCTTGGGCTCATTCAGGAAAGGTCCGGTATCGAGCAAGGCGACCTCGAAGCCGGAAATCTCCAGCAGCGCCCGGATCTCCAGCGCAGTGTATTCGCGGTTGTGGCGCGCATCCACTTCACCCGATTCGCGCGGGCGAATGTAGGCCGGAAACAGCATCGGATGAAATCCCTGCAAGATTCCGGCGACGGCGCGCATCGAAGCGATGTTGGGAGTGGTCAGCACCAGATGTCCGCCCATCTTCAGAATGCGGTTGATCTCGATCATCATGTGCATCGGATCGCCGGGCAGATGCTCCAGCAGCTCGCAGCACAGGACCGTAGGAAAAGTATTCGTCTTCGTATGGGAATCTGTCTTTTTCCGCGTCGAACAGGTCGATGCGGCACTCGAAACGTTTCTCCCGATTCGGACGTCACTGCTCTTGATCGGTGTGCTCGCCGGCGGGTCCGAAATAGCAGCCGCGCACTTCGCCGTAGCCGAGGCGCGTTTTGAGCGCGGGAGTGATCTGCAGATACGCTCCCATTTCGAGAACGCGATCCTCCGGTCCGCCGCGGGGTGTGATCGCCAGCGTCTTTTCAAGCCGCGTCAGATGGCTTTCGACGTAGGCGCGCGATCCGTCTTCGACCGGAGCCCACTCCGCGATGTATTCCGGCGCGACCGACGGCTTGCGGCTCTTCGGTGGCCTCAATCTCCCGCGCTGCGCGACGCTTGTCAAAACCCTTCCAATCCGCATTTTCGACCACTGCTCCAAGAAAATCCGCATACTTTTTTGCGACCGATTCCCAGTTGCATTCGCGCTCCACCCACTTCCGCGCGCGCGCGCCCAATCCGCGAGCCACTTCCGGCCGCGAAATCAGCAGGTTCAGGTATTCGAACAAATGGTCTTCTTCAGTCGCATCGACCGGCGCTTTCAGGCAAATCTCGTCCGGATATTCGCGGAATGAGCCGACGTCGGAGACCACGACGGCCTTCCCCATTCCCAGAGCGCGCAGCAGCGTGCCGGAGCTTTCGCCCACGGTCGGATAACGCAAATTCAGAACGATATCGCAGGCGCTGAGATAGCCGTTGAAATCCTCGATCGGCGTGAATCCCAGATGCCGGACGTGCGCCGACAATCCCATGGACGTGATCATCGATTGCAGCGGCAATTCCGGGATGCGCTTCGCCGACCAGAATCATGCGCGCGTCCGGCGCGACGTCGCACCACGCGGCGAAAGGCCCGCAACGATTCCGCGATGCGCTTATACGGCTTCAGGAATCCGAAGATGCCGACCAGCGGAGTGCGCTCGTCCAAACCCAGACGCGAGCGATACTGCATGCGATCGCCATCCACAATCCAGGCGCCGTGCGGAATTTTCGCGATTGGTCCGGTGAAGCCGGCTGCGCGCACTTCGTTTTCGACCGCGCCGCTATGCACGATGGCTGCGCGCGATTTGGAGAGAATCGAGCGCAGCATCGGAATGTCGTAATCGGGCCCACGCTCCAGCGTGCGTACGTAGCGCGCGCGCATAGGCGAGCGCTTCGGCTCCCGCGTTCGAGCTCGACCTCGCGCAGATAGGCGTCCCAATCGCCGCGCCGGATGGTCAGGTCGGCGATCAGATGATGCAGATTGGCTTCGTGCATCACCACCACGCCGGGATGCTCCATCGCCATCTCGTACGCGAAGGTGTGATACGGATTATTTCCGAGCTGATACAACGCGACGTCGTAACGCGACGCATCGAAATGCGCGGGCTTTTCGGTGAAGGTGTCGACCTCCGGCGAGGCGCTGCAGAGTGTTCCAGCACGGCGGCGGAATAATCGGCGATGCCGCTCTTCGCGGGCGGGAGGGGCGAAAAAAACGCGATCCGCATCGCTAGCGTTGCAGCTCCACCGTAAAGGTCCCCAGAGCGAGCGGCATTTTCGCCAGCAGCGGAGTGCGCGCGGCGTCGCGGGCGAAGAAGATTTCCACGGTCAGATTCTGACGACGGGACCTCGTGATCGTGGCCAGAACCCGGTCCGCTTCCATCTTCTTGTCCCCGACGCTGATCGTCTGCGTGCCGGTATATTCGAGGCGCACCTCATAGGCGGCGCCGAGAAGCACGGTCTGCTGCGGAGCCAGGCGTCCCTGCGCCAGCTCGGAGCGCGCGAATTGAAGAAAGGTCAGGGCGTCGCGCGCGCAGGAGGAAATCGAAACATCGGCTGTTCCGCCGCCGACCGGTTTCGCGCGACGCGGTGTGCTGATCCTGATCGAACGTGATGCGCTCCTCGGTGGTGTGTTTGCCGTGAGTGTACTTCTTCTCGAAACGTGTAGTGCAAACATCATTGCCGAATTGCCGGCGGTGGATTCGTAATGATCGCGGATGACAAAACCGGGAACGCTGGCGTCGATATCCAGGGCGAAGTCCCAGTGTGAATTGGTTTTTTCACCGCCAGCCTTGTCGCTGATGCGATCGGAGCTGAGCGTAGCTTCGCCCAGGCTCAATCCACTCGGCCAGTTGATGGTGTAGTGGAGCGATTCGGCGGAAGCCGGGAAAATCAGGAATAGCGAGAATCGAAATACTTCATGAACTGGCACGAGCTTTCAGCGCGGCAGGCGCTTCCGCCGGCTGTGAGACGGCGTCCCGCGCCGGCGACTTCATAGTATACCTGGAGCGTGCGCCGCGCGGCCTGCTCCCAACTGAATTGCGAAGCCCGCTGGATGCCGAGCCGTTCCAGACGCTGGCGCAGCTCGCAATCCAGCAGCACGTCGGCGATGGCGCGCGCGATTTCGTCGATGGAATGCGGATCGAACAGAATGCCAGCGCCGTCGGCCACCTCCGGCATCGCCGTGACATTCGAGCACGCCACGGCGCGGCCGCACGCCATGGCTTCCAGGATGGGCAAGCCGAAGCCTTCGTAAAACGATGGAAACACGAACAGGTCGCAAGCGCCGTAGAAATGCACCAGCTCGGCGTCTTCGACGAAGCCGGTGAAATCGACGCGATCCGCGATGCTGCTTGACGCGACGGCGCGATGCAGTTCCTTCGAATACCAGGTTTCCTTGCCGACGAACACCAGACGATGCGGCAGATGCGGATGTGCGCGCGTCACGTTCTCGAAAGCGCGCAGCAGACCAAGATGATTCTTGCGCGGCTGAAGATCGCCCGACCATGAGCACGAAGGGCGCGCGAATTTGAAATTTCCGCTCCACCGCGGACGCTGCCACGTGGCGCTCGATGGGCCGGAAAACCGGAGATGCGGCGTTCGGCACCACCACAACTTTTGCGGATCCAGCTCGTAATGCCGCAGGATGGCATCGCGGGAATACTCGCTCGGCGTCAGCACGCGCGCGGCGGCTTCCACCGTGCGCTTGACGGTCAATCTCAACTGGATCGAACGAAAACGCGTGAAGTACTGGGGATATTCCAAATAGCTTACGTCGTGCACGGTGACGACCAGCGGAACGCGGCACGCAATCGGTCCCGTGTATTGAACGTGCAGCAGATCCGGCCGGTCGGCCCGCAGGCGCAGAGGAAAGTCGAACCCCAATCTTCGGAAGGGATTGGCGGAGACCTGGCGGGTGTCGAATGCTCTCCGGCAGTTGCAAACCGGCAGCCGGTTTCGCGAGGTAAGCCAGGAACTGGTTGTCGCGGTCCAATCGCGCAAAATGATTCAGAAGATTGCGGATATAGACTTCATTTCCGGTCAGGTGACAGCCGATGGCGTGTGCGTCAACCGAGAATCGCATGTGCGAAGTTCCAGTATAGCGGCTTGTGACTGACGTATGCCGTCCCCGTGGCGAGCCCACTTTCCCTCCGGGTCTCCTTGACAGTAGTCTAATCCAATAACCCCTTTCGGGTCTTGCAAGTTCCGAGCCAGGTTTATTTTAGAGTGGCATCCGGCCTGGGAAGGGTAAAAGTTACCACCGATGAAATGCGAATACGGCAATTGCGAGCGCCAAAAATGCCAGCGCGGCGGCCACGCCTAGGACTACGGCTAGTACTGCTTTTGCCGCGAATGGCAGAGCGGACCGCTTAGGTTGAGGATCGCGAGCCGGCTCGGGCGGCGGCTCAGGCTGAGCTTCGAAAGCCGGCAACGGGGCCGGTTTCGGGATCGCAGGCGACTCGAAAAGCTGGTGAAACTGCGCGTCTATACCGGGATCCATCGCTTTGGTATTCACCCATTCGCGGAAGCTGGCGAATCCGGCCAGACGGTCGGTCACGACGTAAGGCGTGCCTTGGGAGAGGCCACGGTCGATGACTCGGCGGAGTTCCATGGCAGGCAGGCGTTCCAGCCGCGTGAGGAGAATTGAGTCTTCATTTCCGTTTACGAAAAGATGAACCTGTACAGGACGCGCGGTAGTCGTTTCACGGGCGTGGAAAGTCTGAATCCCGTCGTCGCGGCGCAGTTCCAAGAGCTCGAATCGGTCGAGGGACAAGCTGATTCTATAATCCCACGGCGTTTTACGCGCCGACCTGCGCGGAGGAGTTTCGTAAAATTAGAGATTATGTGCCGCAGCATTAAAGTACTCAGACGGCCGGAGGAGCCGGCGACCCGGGAAGAGATTTCGGCGGCGGCGCTGCAGTTCGTGCGGAAGGTCAGCGGGTACAGGAAGCCATCGAAGGCGAATGAGGCCGCGTTCGATCACGCCGTCGTCGAGATTGCGAAGTCGGTGGAAACGCTGCTCGACCAGATTGGCTATTCGCCGAAGCAATAGAGCTTGCCGTCCTGCGATCCGATCACGATTCTCGATTGCGAGATCGCTGGGGATGCCGAGAGTGGGGCGCCGGCTTCGAAGTCCCATAGCTTGGCGCCGGTCGACTCATCGAGGACATAGAAATGCCCGTCGTTGGAGCCGACATACACGCGGCCTTCGACGACTGCGGGGGAAGATTCGACTCGAGACTTGGTGGCGAATTCCCAGATCGATTTACCGGTCTGCCCGTTCAGGCAGTGGACCACCTTGTCGCGTCCGCCAACGATCACTTTCCCGTTATCGAGCGCGGCTGATGAATAGAACGGGAATTGGCGCTGGGGGTTTTCGTAACGCCAAAGCGGTTTTTTGGTCTTGAGGCTGAAGGCGAGCACATTGTTGTCGAAGGTGCCGAAATAGGCCTGGGAATTTGCAATAGCCGGGGAGGCTCCAGTATAGGAGCCGGTGGTGATGGAGACCATTTCTTTCCCATCGGCGATGCGGATGCCGCGGAGGACGCCGTCGCATCCGGAAATGTAGGCGAGACCCGCTGCGACGCTGGCAGTGGCGTGGACGGGGCCGTTGGTCTTGAATCCCCAGACGAGTTTTCCGGTGGCCAGCGAGAGACAGTAGAGATTCCCGTCGTAGGAGCCGACGATCACCTTGTCGTCGACGATCACAGGGCTGGCTTTCACTTCGCCGCCCGCTGTGAAAGTCCACAGGCCTTTGCCGTCTATCGCATTCACCGCGTGCACGACGCCGGAGAGATCGCCGACGACAACGGTTCCGGCGTGAACCGCCGGTGAGGACTCGCCGATGCCGTCCTTCACCTTGTATTTCCACAGAAGCTTGCCGGTGGCGAGGCTGACGGCGATCAAATCGGCGGATTGCGAGCCGACGTAGACCACCCCGTCGACGATGGCTGCGGAAGACTCGATCGAATCGCCGGCTTCGAAGGTCCACAAGAGTTTCAAAGACTTGGGGACGGGAGCCGTGGCCGACTCCAGTCAGGCTGGGGTTTCCGCGGAATTGGGGCCAATCGTCGGCAAATGCGAGAGAGAACAGTGTAAAAAGAAGAATCAGTACGCGCATCGATAAATTTCCAGAGCGGCAGCGGCATCGAAGGGGCGCGGGCTGAAGCGGCCCGGCCACTGCGCGGCGGCTTCCTCGGCGAGACGCGGGAGAGCCTCTTCGGGAACCTTCGCGTCCTGAAGGAATCTAGGCAGGCCTCCGATTTCAGCCAGGTCCGCGCAGACGATGGACCAAGTCCCCGGCGCCGAGCTCATCGTAGATCTGGGCGACTCCATTCCACTTCGCGACCTGGGAAACCACGTGCGAAAGCACTAACGCAATCGCGGCTCCATGGGGGATTTTGTAATGCGCGGTCAGCGGCGTAGCGCAGGCGTGGGCCGCGCCGAGCGCGGAATTTTCGATGGCCAGACCGCCGAAGTGTGCGCCAATGAGCATCGCGCCGCGAGCTTCCAGATCGTCAGGCTCTTTCAGAACACGCTCGAAGTTGCGGTTAAGCAGGCGCCATGCGGATCGCGAAAAACATTCTGAAAGAGCGGTACGGCGCGTACTGACCAGAGTCTCGACGGCGTGCGAGATCGCGTCGTAGCCGGTGGCCGCGGTCAGTTCGCGAGGCATGGAAACGGTGAGCTTCGGGTCGAGAATCGCGGCACGAAAGGCGGCCTTCTGATCGCCGCAGATCATTTTCGCGTTATGCTCCGGATCCAGAATCATGGCGACGGTTTGTGCTTCACTTCCGGTTCCGGCCGTGGTAGGGACGGCGATCATGGGCAGCATCGGCTTGGCGGCCTTGCCGTAACCCCAGTAGTCGCGAATGGAGCCCCCGTTGGAATCGACAAAGTTGATGGCCTTGGCGCAATCCATGAGAGCTGCCGCCGCCCACCGCGACGATCAGATTGACGTGATGAGGCGCGACGTAGTCGGCGCCCGCCTGGACCATCGCCGCGGTAGGGCCGGCGGAAAAATCATGAAACGCGAAGACCTCGATGCGGCGGGCCTTGAGCGTGCGGATGGCTTCCTGGGCGTAGCCGCAATCGAGCATCCCTTGATCGGCGACCAGCAGGCACTTGGTGCCGCCGAGCTCGCGGGCCACTTCACCCAGCCGGGCAAATTCCCCGGCGCCGAACAGGACGCGCGTCCGCGGGCGAAAGTCGAACGGAGTCATTGAGACGTCTTCTCTTCGAGCGCGTAGAGTCGATGCTGAGTGCGATAGACCAGCGTCCGGCCGGTGATGGCGGGCGTCGCCATGGAGACGTCGCCCATGTGATTTTCAGAGAGCAGCTCGTATTCGGGGCCGGCTCTCACCACGAAGACGTCACCATCTTCGCTGGTGAAATAAATCTTGCCGCCGCCCGCGACCGGCGACGCCGTGAAATATCCGCCAGAACCGAGACGCTTCTGATAAATCTTTTCACCCGTGCGGGCGCGATAGCATACCAGGATTCCGGTGTTGCCCATCACGTAGAGATATTCGCCGTAAACCAGGGGCGTGTTCAGATACGGGGCGCCTTTCTGCGTGGTCCAGGCGAGCTGCGCAGTGGATTCGGCGTCCTTGGCAGGAGTAATGTCGCCGCGCGCGCCGGGTTTGATCACATAAATGGGTTGAACATAGCGCCAGTATCCGGTGAAGACGTAGATCAGATCGCCCGTGGCGAATGGAGTAGGAACCGAGATCATGGAAGTGCCTTTCAGCTTCCAGAGTTCCTTGCCGGTCATAGGATCGTAGCCGCGGACGTATTCGGTTCCGTTCACGATCAACTCGGCGCCGGTCTTGCCTTCGTAGATGCCGGGAGTGGCCCAGGAGGGGATCGCGTCGCGCTCCACGCGCCAGATTTGCTTACCGGTGTCGACGTCGAAGGCGGCGAGAAAAGATCCTTTGATCTGGTCGCACTGCACGATGGCGAGATTCTTGTAAATAATCGGCGAGCTGGCGTAGCCCCACTTATAATCCGGCACGTCGAACGCGGCTTGATCGAGCACGCCGAGGTCTTGTTTCCAAAGCAGCTTGCCGTCGGTGTTGTAACCGTAGAGTCCTTCAGATCCGAAGAACGCGATCAGGTGCTTGCCGTCGGTAGCCGGGGTTGCGGCGGCATAGCTGTTATGGGGATGGCGCGCGACGTGGGGTTCGCCTTCGTACGCGAGTTTATCCCAGATCACTTTTCCGTTGGATTTGTCGAGCGCCATGACGCGGAACTGATGCTTGGAAGTATCGGTGCGGGTGTCGAGCTCGCCTTTAAGGGGATATTGAAGAACCGAATTAGGGTCGTCGCTGACCGCAGTGGTCAGATAGATGCGATTGCCCCAGACGATCGGGCTCGAATGCGCGAGACCCGGAATCGCTGTATGCCAGGCGACGTTGCGGCCTTTGTCGACGTCCCAGGATACGGGCAACCGCGCGTTCTCTACTACACCGAGAGCGTGGTCGCCACGAAAGGAGGGCCAATTTTGCGAGAGAACGCAAATCAATAAAACGCTAGCGACCACCGCCCGTTCCTTTCTGGCCGCCGCGAGCCTGCGTCACCATGTCCTTCACATCTTTCATAAGCTCCGGGACGTGATAGGGAATGCCGTCTTTGATGGTCCACTCGATACCGCCGCCGTGAACCTGCTTGCCGTCGATCCAGCTTTCGGTTCCCGTGGGATACAGGACCTTAAAATCGTCAAGTGGATTGCCGTTGACCACGATCAGGTCGGCTCGATAACCGGCGCGCACTTTGCCGAGCTGCTTTTCCTGGCCGAGAATTTTCGCGTTGTTGAAGGTCGCGTGCTCGATCACCTTGAGCGGCAGGAATCCCGCTTCCTGCTGCAATTCGAGTTCCCGGATCAGGCCGAAGCCGTACATCGAATAGATGAACCCGGCATCGTCGCCGACACCGACCGTGCCGCCGCGCTCGGCGAAATCGCGAACCGCCGACATCCAGATGCGGTAGTTCTCCTTCCAGAAAGCTTCGTCGGTGGACGTCCAGTGATCGAAATAAGAACCGTGATTGGCCGGGTTCGGCGCGAAATATTTTTCGAGCGTGGGATGCAGATAGTCTTTGAACTGAGGCTGCGTTCGGGCGCGCTGAACGTCGCGGCTGGCTTCATAAATGCTGAACGTGGGGACCCAGGCGACCTTGGCGTCGACCATGGCTTGCAGGACGTTCTGCAGTTTTTCTGGATTCGCCTCGCGCCACAGGCGTCCACCGTAGCGGAAACGGTCGCCTTCATTGTTGTAGTTGTACGTGGCCGGGAAACCTTGCACGCCTTCGTCGAGCGCCGCATCGGGGATTCCGTACCAGTGCTCGATGCTGGTGGTGCCGAACTTGATGTCGTCCCAGGCATTGGTTTCTTCGACCCCGACGTGGTGTGCGATGCGCAGGCCGACTTTATGGGCTTCATCTTCGGCGGCTTCCATGATGTCGCGGTGGATGCCGAGGAACTTGATGCCATCAGCCGTTTGGTCCTTAATTTCGTGGACGCGAGCGCGCGCAAGCTCAGGGGTCTTGGGCTGGCCGAACATCGGATAAACAAAGATGCGCGGAGAAGCCACTTCCCCGGCGGCGCTGCGGCTGCGAAGCGCCAGAGTTTTTCGCGTGTCGCTGCCGACATCGCGCACCGTGGTGATGCCGCAGGAAAGCCAGATCTTCAGTTCATAATCGAGCGGCTGGGGAACCCCGCCGCGCTCGTCCTGAACATGGGCATGGACGTCGATCAGCCCCGGCAGAACGTATTTTCCGGTCGCGTCGATCTCGATATCGCCCGCCGGTCTGCGTGCGTTGCCTTGCGCGAGCGCGACGCCATCGAGCGGCACCACATCGGTGATCATGTTGTTTTCGATCACGATGTCTTTGGGACCGGCGGCGGGAGTTCCGCTGCCGTCGACCACGAGAGCCCCGCGAACGACGATCCGCGGATAGCGGCGGCCACTGGTTACATTCGTGCGGGGCGCCTGCGCAACCAGGAAAGACGCAACCGCGAGAAGAGAGAGCAGAAGTCGGCTCGGCATATTAGCAACTAGTTTATACCGCGCGCCCAGCTAGCAGTCGTTTGACCCCGTCGACGCAAAGTACCGCTGCATGTTTTGACGCCGGTTCCAGACCACCGACCGCGTCCTCGATTACCGCCGGCGTCAGAGCTTGGAGCTCCGTGCGCGATTTACCGATCATCCATTCAGTGAGCGCGGAGGCAGCGGCGATGGAGGCGGTACAGCCTCGCGTCTGGAAGCGCGCCTCAGCGACGTGGTCATGTTCAAAACGTGCCCACAGTCGAAGCATGTCGCCACAGGCTGGGTTCGAAACGTCCACTTTAACCGCCGGCGGCGCCAGCTCGCCGGAGTTTCGAGGATTGCGGAAGTGGTCGAGCAGACGCTCGCTATGCATTCGTGCTTCAATTATCGCTGAATGAATGTTGTCGCCGCGGTGATCGAAAAAGACGGGCGGGTGCTGATCTGCCAGCGCAGAGCGGGCCGCCGTCACGCTTTGAAATGGGAGTTCCCCGGCGGCAAGGTTGAAGCGGGTGAGAAGTTTAGCGACGCGCTGGTCAGGGAACTGCGCGAGGAACTGGGGATTGAGGCTCGGGTGGGCGCAGAGTTGGGGCGATATGACGTCCGGTACGGAAACGGCGCGGCCATCCGGCTAGTTTTCTTTCAGGTAACGGAGTTTTCGGGGGAAGCGGTGAATTTGGAGTTCGAGAAAATCGTGTGGGAGGAGCGGGAGAATTTATACGATTACGATTTTCTGGATGGGGACGTGGAGTTTGTGAAGAAGCTCGCGGCCGGTTAGGCTTTCGAAATGCGGCGCAGGGCGCGAGCGAAGCGGTGAATCTCGTCCGCGGTGTTGTAATGTACCAGCGATGCCCGCACCGCGCCATCGGCAGCCCTGATCTTCAGGCGCTTCATCACGCGCGGCGAATACATATTTCCGTTGCGGACCGCAATGCCTTGTTTCGCCAAACGCGTGGCCACATCGGACGCGGATTTGTTTTTTACGTTGAAGCAAAACGTGGGCGTGCGCTGCAAGACTGCGGCGGGATCGGTGATGCCGTACGCAACAACGTTCTCTACTGACGCAAGGGCTCGGAGAAATTCTGCGGAAAGCGAGGCTTCGTAGTCTCGGATGGCTTCCATGGCTTTGAGGATCAGTACCCGGCGGCCTGACGTCGTCGGGGAGAAGCGCTTGCCCAAGTTCTCGATGTATGCGAGGGCGGCATCCATGCCGGCGACGTTTTCATAAACATAAGTGCCGACTTCAAACTTCGCAGGCGCGGTATCGGGAATAAAATCCTCGCGAAAGGTCGGAAGGCCGTCCAGAAGTTGCTTGCGGCCCCACAGGAATCCCATGTGCGGGCCGAAAATCTTGTAGCCGGAACAAACCAGATAGTCGCAGTCGAGCGCCTGGACGTCTATTGGCCCATGAGGCCCATAGTGGACGCAATCGACGAAAACTTCCGCGCCGTGAGCGTGGGCGCGACGCGACACCTCAGCGACATCGAGAATCGACCCCAGAGAGTTGGAGGCTAGCGGGCACGCCACGATTCTGGTCTTTTTCGAGAGCAGCGGGTCCAAATCCTCGGCGTGAAGTCGGCCATCCCTGCGCATTTTCCACCAGATGATCTTTGCCCCGTTCGCTCGAAGGGCGAGCCAGGTGGCGATATTCGACTCGTGATCGAGATCGGTGACGATAATTTCATTGCGGCTCGCGCGAAGCTTCTGGCCGATGGCCATGCTGACCAGGCGGATGAAGGAAGTCGCATTCATGCCAAAGCAAACTTCCTCGGGCTGCCGGGCGTTCAGGAAAATCGCGACGCTTTCACGGGCTCGCGCGATTGCGGCGTCCACTTCCCGCGATTGTCTATACGGGCCACCCCGCTGGACGTTCCGCAGGAGCAGATGTTCGGCAACGGCGTCCAGGGCCTGTTTCGGCATCTGTGCGCCTGCGGCATTGTCGAAAAAGATGAAATTCTCGCCCGCCTGTTTCAGCGCGGGGAAGGATTTTCTCACTTCATGAATAGGGAACATGGATTTATTCGGGGATCACCGCGGTCACTTCGATCTCGACGCGGGCGCGGTGCTCAAGCAGTGCCGCGACTTGAACCACGCTCATCGCGGGATAATGCCGGCCGATGATCTCGCGGTATGCCGCGCCCGTTTGCGTGCCCGACGCGAAGTATTCCTGCTTATCGACGATATACCAGGTCATGCGAACGATATGCTCGGGCTTGGCGTTCGCCTCTGCGAGCACCTCGACTATATTTCTCAATGCCTGCCGCACTTGCGTCGCGAAACCGTCCGCTACAATCTTCTCCTGTTCATCCCAGCCGATCATGCCGCTCAGGAAAACCATGCGTCCCCTGGCGGCGACACCGTTCGAGTATCCTTTGGGGCGCACCCAGCTTGGCGGTTGCAGAAAATCCATGATTTATGCGGGAATGCAAAACTCGGCGATGCGAGCTCGAATGTCATCGGGAATGCTGAGCGCGCGCTTCTGGCGCGTGTCCATCAGAACCAGAACCACTTTGCCCCGCACTCGATCGACGCCGTCGGGCCCGCGCAGTAGAATGTCGAGCGCAATCGAGCTGGTCCCAAGGCTGGTGACGGCCAGTGTAGCCGAAAGCACTTCGCCCAGAAAACTGGGCGCGACAAAGTCGACGTTCAGATGAACGGTCGGAAGCCCCCAGCCGCGTCCCGTGTGAACTTCGGAGAACGGCAGGTCCAGCTCCTCTTGGCACCAGTCTTCCACCAGATTATTGAACATCTCGAGGTAACGCGGGTAAAAAACCATGCCGGCCGGATCGCAGTCGGCGAAACGAACCAGGACATTTTTGTGAAATACCCTGGTCGATTTTGAGGCGGACGCGTGCGTCACGCACTCATTGTTGCATTCCGGACTGGCCTTCGTAAAATTAATCTCCTTCAAAGACCGGCGTCTGTTTGGCGACAAAGGCATGATAGGCGCGATGAAAATCGTTGGTCGCCATGCAGATCGCCTGGGCCTGGGCTTCCGCTTCGATGGCCTCATCGACGCCCATGTTCCACTCCTGTTGAAGCATCTTCTTGGTGATGCCGTGCGCGAAGGTCGGGCCGGAGGCCAACTGCGCGGCGAGCGATCTCGCATCGCTGAGCAGCGTTTCGGGCTCGCACAGGCGATTGAAGAACCCCCAGCGCTCGGCTTCGGTGCCGTGCATCGACCGGCCCGTGAACAGCAATTCCGCCGCGCGGCCCTGGCCGATCACGCGAGGCAGAAGAGCGCAGGCTCCCATGTCGCATCCGGCCAGGCCGACGCGTGTAAACAGAAATGCAGTCTTACTGCGGGTGGTTCCCAAGCGTAGATCGGATGCGAGACCCAGCAGGGCTCCTGCACCCGCGCAGACACCGTCGATCGCGGCGATGATCGGCTGCGGGCAAGCCCGCATGGCTTTGACGACGTCGCCCGTCATGCGGGTGAACGCCAGAAGTCCAGGCATGTCCAGCTTGGTCAAAGGGCCGATGATTTCATGCACGTCGCCCCCGGAGCAGAAATTTTCGCCGGCGCCGGTCACGATCACGGCTTTGATGTCATCGGCAAAGGGCATCGCGCGAAAGAGATCGCGGAGCTCCGCATAGGAATCGAAGGTCAAGGGATTTTTGCGCTCGGGGCGATTCAGCGTGACGGTCGCGACTCGCGCGTCCACGTCGAATCTGAAATGCCGGCCTTGATAATGTTTGAGCGGGCTCCGGTTGCCTGGTAACTGATGCGGGTCTCCTGGAAGGTGGCGCATATTGGTCCTTATTATGTGACTTCGCCGCCGGACACGGAAATCGCTTGGCCGGTGATGGATTCGCTGCCCGGCAGGCACAGCCACGCTACCGCGTTTGCCACTTCTTCGGTAGACACCAGGCGGCCCTGAGGATTGCGGGCGGCGAGCTCCGCTCGAGTTTGTTCGCGTGAGCGGGCGGTTTTGGCAACGATATTTTCGACCGTTCGCTGGAGCATCGCAGTATCGGTGAATCCGGGACAGACCGCGTTTACAGTGATGTTCTTTGTCGCGACTTCCAGCGCAAGAGAGCGGGTCAAACCGATGACTCCGTGTTTCGCGGCGCAATATGCCGAAACGTACGCGTATCCTTTCAGCCCCGCGGTGCTGGCAATGTTGACGATGCGTCCCCAGCCGGATTTCAACATATCCGGAAGCGCCGCTTGCGTGCAGTAGAACGTCCCGTCGAGGTTGACGGCCATCATGTGGCGCCAAAGGTCGAAACTGGTTTTCAAGAAAGGCGCCGATTCAGCTTGGCCCGCGTTGTTGATCAGGATGTCGATCGCGCCTGATTCGGCACGCGCTTTTTCGAAAGCTTGGTCCACGGCTTCGGGATCGGTTACATCCGCAGCGATCGGGGTCGTGTGGCGGCCGAGAATCGTAACGCGCGCGCCATGGTCACTAAGAAGCTTTGCAATCGCGGCTCCGATGCCGCCGGCTCCTCCCGTGACGACGGCGTGTTTGCCTTCGAGCGTCACACCTGTAACCTCAATTGCGCGGCGCGCGACAAATTACGCTCCAGTTGCAATTTGCCGCCCAGGTAAGGTTCCGGCCACCAGACGTCGAAGAAGCCCTGGCGCGCGGCTTCATGCAGCGTCCACGCAGGATCGGCGAGGTGCGGGCGAGCAATGGCGCACAGGTCGGCACGGCCCGCGGCGATGATCGTGTTGACGTGATCGCTTTCAAAAATGTTTCCGACGGCGATGGTCGGCACGCCCACTTCATTTCGAATGCGATCGGAAAAAGGCACCTGGAACATGCGTCCGTAGATGGGCTGCTCGGCTTTGCTGACCTGGCCGGAGGAGCAATCGATGACGTCGGCTCCGGCAGCTTTGAAAAGGCACGCGACGCGCGCGGCGTCTTCCGGAGTCAGCCCACCGGGGACCCAATCGTGCGCGGATATCCGCACGCTCATTGGCTTTTCCTGGGGCCAGACGGCTCGCATGGCTTTGAAGACTTCGAGGGGATAGCGGCAGCGATTTTCGAGCGATCCTCCGTATTGATCCGTACGCTGATTGGTCAGAGGTGAGATGAAGCTCGACATCAGGTAGCCATGGGCGCAGTGAAACTCGATCCAGTCGAATCCGGCCGCGATGCCGCGTCGCGTGGCCGCGACGAAGTCCGCCTTGATGCGTTTGAGATCCGCGGGCGCGGCTTCGAGTGGGACCTGCGACATGCCTTCGATATAAGGAATCGGCGAGGCGGACACGATGGGCCAGTTCCCCGATTCGAGCGGACGGTCCATTCCTTCCCACGCGCGTCGGGTCGAGCCCTTGCGTCCCGAATGGCCCAGTTGCAGCGCGATCTTCGCGTCGGATTGCGCGTGCACATAATCGACAATTCGTTTCCACGCGGTAAGCTGTTCGTCATTCCACATGCCGGGACAGGCCGGCGTGATGCGCGCGTCGGGAGAGACGCAGGTCATTTCAGTCACCACCATCGCGGCGCCGCCCATGGCGCGCGCGCCCAAATGGACTAGGTGAAAATCGCCGGGGACTCCGTCTCGCGCCATGTACATCGCCATCGGCGATACGATCACTCGATTCTTCAACGATACGCCGCGCACGGTGAACGGCGTGAACATCGGTGGAACGGAATGGTCCACGCCGCTGCGCGTGGCGAACCAGTGTTCCACATTCGCGACGTAGGCAGGGTCGCGGAGTTTCAGGTTTTCATGGCCGATGCGCTGGCTGCCGGTCAACAGGCTGTAGGTGAACTGCTCGGGGTCGAGGTGAACGTAGCGCTCGACATCTTCAAACCACTCCATGCGATTGCGCGCGGCGCTCTGGAGCTTCAGCGCTTCAATCTCGCGTTCTTCCTGATAGGATTCGAGCGCGCTCGAAATGTCGCCGCTGTGACGCGTAAGCACACGCGACAGCGCGATCGCATCTTCCATGGCGAGCTTGGTGCCGGAGCCGATTCCGAAGTGCGCGGTATGAGCGGCGTCGCCGATCAGGACGATATTTTTGTGGAACCACTTTTCACACAGGACGCGATGAAATTTCAGCCAGACGGCGGATCCGCGCAAATGACGCGCGTTCGAAATCAGCGGAAGGCCCTCCAGCCGCTCGGCGAATAGTTTTTCACACAGCCGGATGGATTCCTTCGCCATCATCCGGTCGATTCCGGCCGCCAGCCAGTTTTTCTCGGGAGTCTCGATGATGAACGTGGACCATTCCGCATCGAACCGGTAGGCGTGCAGATTGAACCAGCCCCACTCCGTCTCCTTGAAATCGAAGGTAAACGCGTCGAGTTTCTTTCGGCTGCCGAGCCAGATAAAGCGATTATGGCGAACCTCGATATTGGGTTTGAAAACGTCTTCGTACCGGCGGCGCGTGACGGAATTGACTCCGTCGGCGCCGATCACCAGATCGTATTTCGAAGCATACTCGTCGGGGTCGGTCACTTCAGATTGAAAATGCAGTTTCACGCCCAGGCGCGCAGCGCGGCGTTGCAGGATTTGCAGCAGAGCGATGCGGCCGATGCCGCAGAACCCATGCCCTCCGGAGGTGAGCTTGCGGCCTTTGAAAAAAACGTCGATGTCGTCCCAATGTCGAAACGCTTCGGTAATCGACGCGTGGGTTTGGGCGTCGGCGTCTTTGAAACCATCCATGGTCTTGTCGGAAAAGACCACACCCCAGCCGAAAGTCGCGTCGTATCGATTCCGTTCGATCACACTGATGTGCCAGGTCGGATTCGCTTTCTTGGCGAGAATCGCGAAATATAAGCCGGCAGGCCCTCCACCCAGGCAGACGATTCGCTTGGTCGGCGTCTGCTTCATGCAGTCACCTCTTCGAGCGCGGCCGTTAAAGTTCGTCCACTTTCGTCGGCCAGCGCGGCCTCGCGAAGTCTCTTGAGACGCATCGCCCCGTCGGATTTTCCGCGCAACGACGGAAGAGCGTCCATGAGCGCGTCGAAATTCCTGGTTCCGAGGACGTGAGTATCGCCATAGCCTTTGATCAGTCGCGGGCACTCTGCGACTTCGACCGCCAAACTGTAATTCTCGCGCCCGAGATCCGGGATTCGCTCCAGCCACGCCGCGATTTTCTTCTGTTCGCGATCGAAGCGCAGGGATTTTCTACGCAGCGGGCGCAGCGCCGCCAAAAAATAGAGTTGCAGAAAACCCCAAAGCGACGTAGTCCGCAACGTCATGCCTTTGCGCGTGAGTTTTTCCACCATGCCGCGCGTCCACCCAGTGTCGCGAATCCATTTGCCCAAAGACCGGGGAAGAATGTCGGTAATTTCGCCCAGCCGCGGATGCAGAAATTCGTTGATTTCCAGAAGCTGATCGGTCTGGACGCGAGCTTCCTGACGAACGCGCTCAAAGCGCGCGCGGCGGATCTTCAGATCGGCGACGCGGATGGCGTCTTCGTATGACATCCACAGCGCCAGATGACGAGCCGTTTCGCGGATGAGCGTTGACGGTTCGCGGTCTACCGCGCGGATCGGGTCGAGGCGATTCAGATAGTCAGCCGCGTATGCTGCATCCTGATAATCTGCCAGCCGTTCAATTCCAGCGAGAAGAATCGCGTGCGCGGCTGGCGGAAAATCCTGAGCGATACGCTGCGCCAAATCTTTCAAAATGAGACCTGGCTTCGCCTGCTGCGATGGCGTTGGCGTCACGACGACGCTCGCCGGCCGCCGCCGCATAGCCCCGCGCGAATGCTTCGAGGCTGGATTCGATACCTACGCCGCCGCTCTGAATCGCGGCTTCGAACTTCGCGCGATCGAACGGCAAGACTCCCGTGGCCGCCAAGGCTCCGAAGAGCGCCGCGCTGATAACGCTGTTGGATTCTTCCGCCGATGTGAGCGAAATCCGCTTGGACGAATCGTTTGGACGCGCCCTCGCATACAGCAATAAATTGATCCGCGTCCGCTCTTCCATCGCCCATGGCAGTTTTTTCAGTCATCGAATAGACGCGATGCGTCGAAGCGATCAACGTGGTGCGGTCCGGAGTCACCAAGCCGCGCTGAACGGCTCGCGCGGCTTCCATCAGTTCCGATCCCAGCACGATATCAAGTTCGCCAGGAACCGGCATCAGCGCCAGCACCGGCTCGCGACCCGCGACGTCCGGAAAAAGCTCGAGGTAATAAATGGTCGACCCAGTGCGCTGCGCGACCCCGGGAACGGAAGTGGTCTGCGCACGATAGCCGTTCGATTCGGCCAGGTCGACGATCCAATCCGCCAGGACACCGCCGCCTTCGCCTCCCATGGCGAGGATGGCGATGGTGATCGGGCCCGTGACCATTTACGCAGTGATCCTCGCAAGCCGGCGATCGATGCGGCGCTGCAGGAACCCGATCACGCCGCGGCTGATTCGGTGTATGAAGCGATCCCACGAGCTCGGATTCGAGATGATTTCAGCACGAAAGAACGAGGGCACAGCACCGCCGCGTGCGCCACTTCCCCGCAAAGTCCGCATCCGACGCAACTATCGAGCACCGTCGCCACTGGGTCCTGACGCAACGCATCGGGATTAGGCTTGATGGTGAGAGACGGGCAACCGGAAAGCCGAATGCAGGAATGATCGCCGGTGCAGGTATCCGCGTCGACGCCGAATCGCTCGCGGACCACGCGCTGTCCCTGCTCGATCATTTTGCGATTCAGCGGCTTCACGCGGCGTTCCTTGTTCAGACTGCATTCGCTCTGCGCGACAACCACCTTGGGGCCTTTTTCCTTTGTGTCAAGCGCTTCTCTCAAAACGTCGCGCATAGCAGCGACGTCGTAAGTCCGCGTGATGGTCCGGACCCACTTCACGCCCACCCCGCGAACCGCGTCCGCGATCGAAAGCTTAGTGGTGCGGATGGGATTCTCGGCTTCCGATGAGAGAATATCCTGCCCGCCGGTGGCGGCCGTATAGCTGTTGTCCACCACGATCAGCACGCTGTCACTTTGGTTGAATACGGCATTACCGACGCCGCTGGTCAGTCCGTTGTGCCAGAATCCGCCATCGCCCATCATGCTGATGGTGCGCTTGGCGGTTTCTTTCGTGTTGAAGGCGGCGGCTCCGGCCCAGCCGAGGCCGTAGCCCATGGTGGTGGCGCCGATATTGAACGGCGGAAGGATCGAAAAAAGATGGCAGCCGATGTCGCAACTGACGTGATGCGGGCCGAGTTCGCGCTCGACCAGCTTCATCGCGGTAAAAATGGGCCGTTCAGGACATCCCGTGCAGAAGGACGGCGGGCGCGGATGGATATCGGGAAGCGAAGGCTGCCGCGCTGGGCGAGCGGCTTTCGGCAGATGATGCGCGGTCGAGCATTTCAGGCGCATATTGTTCGATGAATTTCAAAATGCCTTGAATCACCGCTGCGCCCGTATATTCGCCACCCATTGGCAGCACGTCCTTCCCGTGGACCTTGGCGCTCATCCGGCTTTGCGCAGAATCGAGTTGAGATTTTGCTCGATGAAGTCGGGCTGGCCTTCTTCGATCACCAGCACGCCGCGCTTGTCGGCGCAGAACTTCTTGATTTCATCGTCGACCAGCGGGTAAGTGACGTTCAGAACATACAGCGGAACTCTGCGTATCGCCGAACGGTCGGAGAGATCCGAGAAGCTGCAACGCGCGGATCGCGGTGTTGTACATCCCGCCTTGCATAATGATCCCGAAATCGCGGGCATCCGGGCGCGAAGAATTCGTTCAGAGCTGAGTTCGACGATGAAGCGCTGCGCCGCTGGCCAGCGGGTGTGGATCTTCTCCTGTTCGTGCAGATAACTCGACGGCGGCAGCACGATGCGGCTGACGTCGCGCACCGGATGCTCCATCGCGTCTTTCAGCGTGAAGCCCGGGCGGATGTTCGGTTTCGTGATGAATCGTCCGTGGACGTGGCACGCGCGGATGCGCAGCTCCAGCATCACAGGCGTATGGCTGGCTTCCGACAAATCGAAGCCTTGCTCGACTGCCCGCACGATCGACGGCAGATTCGGCCGCGGATCGAGCAGCCACATCTGAGACTTCATCGCGAAAGCGTGCGAACGCTCCTGCATGATGCTGGAGCCCTCGCCGTAATCTTCGCCGACGATGATCAGCGCGCCGCCGGTCACCCCGCCGGAAGCGAGATTCGCCAGGGCATCGGAGGCTACGTTGGTGCCGACGGTCGACTTAAAGGTCACGGCCCCGCGCAGAGGATAATTCACGGATGCAGCCAAAGTCGCCGCGGCAGTCGCTTCCGAGGCGCTGTGCTCGAAGTGCACTCCCAGTTCTTCGAGAATATCGTTGGCGTCCGTTAGCACGTCCATCAAATGAGATATGGGCGCGCCCTGGTAACCGGCGACGTACGATACTCCCGATTGCAGCAGCGCCTTCGTCACGGCGAGGATTCCCTCGCCATGGAATTCAGCGCCGGGGGGAAGCCGAAGTTTCTCGACCTCCTTCTTAAAGGACCGCTCTGCCATGTATCTTCAGTTTAATGTTACGGCTTAGAGACTAAGGCGAGCACGCGGCAGGGACTCCCCGAGCCATTCACGATCTTCAACGGCGGCGTAATCAGGATCGCGCCGGTGGGCGGAAGCTGATCGAGATTGGTCAAGCTGGCGAGACCGAATTTGTTGTTGCCATGCATGATCGAGTGGCATGGAAACGGCGGATCGAAGCGAAAAGCCTGGCCTGCATCGGTGCCGACGCCTTCCGATCCCCAGCCGATCACGTCGCGTTCGCGCGCCAGGAACGGAACCAGATCGGGATGCGGCCCGGGCGCATGCGAGCCGTCCTCTTTGATATTCAGAACGCCTCCGCGGTCTTGCGTTTGGACCAATCGGTACGCATCAGCACCCATGATCCGGCCGGCACGCGGCCGTGTTGCTGTTCCCACTGTTCGATGTGCGCCGGAGTCATCAGGAAGTCGGGATTTGCGGCGACATCGCGCGACACGTCGATCACGCAAGCCGGGGCGAAGAATTTCTCGACCGGAATAGAGTCGGTCGCGTTGTTGCGGATAATCTTTGCCCGTGACCCAGTGGACCGGCGCGTCGAAATGCGTGCCGGTGTGCTCGCCGCAGGAGAAATTGTTCCAGTACCAGGCGGGACCGCGCTGATCGTACCTGGAAATTTCTTCCAGGCGGAACGGCCAGCACTGGCCGAATTCGGGCGGCAAAGGAATGATTGCAGTCGACGCGTCCAGAGGCTGCGTAAGATCGATGACCCGGATCGCGCCGGAGGTCAGGGCTTGGGAGAACTGGCTTAGAAGGCTCATAAGTTTACTGGTTTGCGGCGGATGACGATGATGAAGTATGCGATGGTGAGCACCCCGAGCCACGGAATTCCCGGAGATCAGCGTCACGCGCATTCCCTCCACCCACCAGGTGGTCGCAGAATCGCGACGATCGCCGCGGTTCCCAGAATCGACGTGTACGGATATCCGATCATGCGCACGGGCAAACGGCGGCCGCCGGATGCATCCCATTTCTTGCGAAACGCTAAGTGAGTGACGAAGATCACCAGCCACGCGAATAATCCGCCGAAGAGGGAGACTCCAAACAAATAGACATACGCGCTGTTCGGGATAAACCAGCGCGACCACGATCGCCACCGCCAATCCCGCGGCGGAAACCAGCAGCGCGGCGATCGGCGTGTTGCGCCTGGAGACGACGCCAAACGCGGCCGGAGCATACCCGCCGCGCGCCAGCGAGAAGATCATGCGGCCGCACAGATACAGATTGCAATTCATGCTGGACGCCGCGGCGGTAATCACCACGAAATTCACGATGTGCGCCGCCGCGGGCACGCCGATCAACTGGAACACTTTGACGAATGGACTCGCCGTGACATCTGATCCGGGTTGGATCTGGTTCCACGGAACGATCGCGATCAGCACCGTGATCGAGCCCAGATAAAACAGGATCAGTCGGCCGACCATGGATCGCATGGCGCGCGGCACGGCGGTTTGGGGATCCTTTGCCTCACCGGCGGTGACTGCGACAACTTCGGTTCCCAGATAGCTGAAGATCACGAACACCATCGCCATCCACACGCCGCGCCATCCGGTGGGCAGGAAGCCTCCGTGCGCGGTGAAGTTCGAAAAACCGATGGCGGGCTTCGGAGTGAACCCCAGCACCAGCGCGAGGCCGCACACCACGAACAGAACGATGGCGACCACTTTGATCATCGCGAACCAGTATTCGAAGCTGCCGAAATTCCCGACGCTGCGCGCGTTCACATACACCAGCGCGACGGAAAACGCGAGAATCCACAGCCATTTCGGAGTATTCGGAAACCACCACTGGCAATAAATCGCGATGGCCACCGCTTCGCCCGCCGATGGCGATGCATTGCGCCGCCCAATACGTGTAGCGGACCACGAAGCCGGCCCAGGGATTCAGGTAAAGCTCGGCGTAGACTCCGAAAGATCCCGCGGTCGGATGCGCCACCGCCATCTCCGAAAGCGCGCCCATGAATAGCAGGGCGATGACCGCTCCGATCAGGTAGCTGAAGATGACGCCAGGGCCAGCGAGGCGCACAGCGAGGGAACTGCCGAGAAAAAGTCCGGTGCCGATCGCGCCGCCGATCGCGATCATGCTGAGCTGGCCGGAGGTGAGTTGACGCGAGAGCTGCTCGCCTTTTTCGATGCCGCCCGGTTCCGATGGACGCGCTTCAGTCGTCTTCATAGGCCGCGCCAGGGCTGCCGGAGGGATAGAAAACGCCGAGCAGTTTGATGGTCGTCGTCCCCGCGTTCTCCACGCAATGCCGCACGCCGACCGGAAAATAGACGCTGCATGCCGGGTCCGAATTCGCACGAGTCGTCATCCGTGTGGACGATGCCGTGGCCTTCAAGAATCGCGATGCCTTCCTCGTAGGTGTGATAGTGGAACGGCGCCTTGCTGGGCGGAATCCATCCGACGAACTGAGTCACCTGCTTGCAACCCGAGGTCGGTGTAGACCAGGTAGCGGAACAGGCGATCGATGCCGGCGCGAATCGATTCGCGATTGTCTTCGTGAACCATCAGGTGCGGCGGCGTCGCCGGAAGCGGCTGTGCGGGCGCGTCGACGATTTTGCGCTGCGGATCTTCCGGGCAGCACACGGCCGACCATGCGCAGAGTTTCGACGCCAGTGTTCTCGATGCTCGTAAATCGCCTTGGGCGGAATAAAGACAGCCGCGCCTGGACGCAGTTCGTACGCGAATCCGTTGACGCGGCAAATTCCGGATCGCCGGATGCGGCGTATAGAACTTCTTCCGCGCTCGGATTCACCACCGCCGGCGACCGCCCGGGAGCGTAATCGCTGATGGTCTGCGTGATCCGGTCGGCGCCGCTCGCTCTTGCCGATCACGCTGCGCGCGGTCCAGTTTCCCAGCGACGAAATTTGGCCGTCCTCCGGCGAATACACCCGGCAGCCGCCCGTAAGAATCTTCATGCCCGCACCATTAAATCCAGATTGTCCTCCAAAGCGCTCAAAGCCGCCGCAACGTCGTCCATGGTGTTGTAGACGTGAAACGCAAAACGCACCCCGTCGCGGCGCGTAGAGGCCATGATACCGCGCTCGGCGAGCTGCGCAAGCATCGCGGCCGCGTTGTTCGAACGCAGCACCACCAGTGGCCCGACGCTCGACGCGGGAGTCTTGGATTCGATCTGCAAATCGCGAACGCCCGAAAGGAAAGCTCGCGTCAGCCGCTCGATCTGCGCGGCGACGTTTTCCATGCCGATGCCCGCCAGCAAGTGCGAGCGCCGGCCGCGCCAGATAAATATTCGGAATCGGCAGGCGAGCCGCCTTCGAAGCGCCGCGCATCGGCCGCGCGGGATCCAGCCGCTTCGTGTCGAATGCGAAGACGTCTCGCTGCGCCATCCAACTGGTGATGGTCGGCGTGAGCGACTCGATCAGCTCGCGGCGGACATACAGGAACCCCAGCCCAGGAGGGCCCAGCAGATACTTCAGTGTGCCGGTAACGAAAAAATCGACGTCGAGGGCTTTCACGTCCAGCGGCCGCGTGCCGCAATCCTGATAGCCATCGAGAAACACCAGCGCGCCCACGGGAGTGGGCGATCCGGGTAATCTCGGCGACGTCGGACCGGGATCCGTTGACGAACGCCACGTGGGTCAAGCGGCACGATGCGGGTTCGCTTATCGATCGCGGCTTCATAGCAGGCAGTAGGAACGGTATTGTTGATTCCGTCCAGAAATTGGATCTTGGCGCCGCGCGGCTCCTGCGCCAGCCAGATGTGCGCCATGGTCGGGAATTCGTACTCGCTCATCACCACTTTGTTGCGCTCGTCGAACCGCAGATGCATTGGCGATGGGATTGATTCCCGCGGATGCGCTGGTAATGATCGCCACCTCATCCGGCCGCGCGTTGATGAATCGTGCGAAGTCGGCGCGCAAAGCTTCGTATGTTTCCATCCACGTGTCCCACGGCGCCGACGACGTGCGCCAGCTTTCGGCGTACTCGCGCATCCCGGCTTCCACGGCATCCGACAAGCGCGCCTTGGGAGCAGCTATAGAGATACGTCTTGTGTTGAAGGATCGGAAAACGCGACCGGATTTCTAGGATCTGATCGTCACTGAGCATTGGTCTTTCCTATTCACCGGCAGATCCAGCTTGCCGCGGTCGATCACCTCGCCATTCTTAATCACCATGTGGATTCGCTTCGCGTTGTTGATGTCGTCCAGCGGGTCGCCGTCGAGCAACACCAGATCGGCAAGCTTACCTTCTTCAATCGAGCCTAGGTCGCGCTCGCGCCCCAGAAACCGAGCCGCGTTCAAAGTCGCGATGCGAATCGCGTTGAGCGGCGGAACGCCTCCGTTGACGATCAGCTCGAGTTCGCGATGTGCCGCGGGACCGCTCGATTGATCCGTGCCGAGCGCCATGATCCCGCCCGCCGCGTCGATCTTCTTGACGTTTTCCTGGCCGGCCGGCGTCATCACCTTCATCCACCAGCCTTGGCGATTCTCTTTCATTTGCGCGCTGCCGATGGTCTTCAGTCTCTGAATTTCTTCAGGCTCCATGGTCTCCCGATAGAGAGGCTCATCCAGAAACTCGGGATGTTCGGCCAGACGCGTGTAATTATCGCCGATGGTCAGCGTGGTGGCTTCGGGAATCAGCTTCGCTTTCATCAGGCGGACGAAGTCGTCGCTCTCCACGCCTTGGATAATCGGATGCGCCAAAGTATCGACGCCCGCGAAAATCGCTTCGCGCGCCCGAATTTCGCTCGAAATATGCGCCGTGGAGCGAATCCCATGGTCGTTGTAATACTGAATAATGTGCGCCATCAGATCCACCGGAAGCAAAGTAATCATGGGACGAAACGCCCAGCCGTGCTCTTCGTAAGTAAGCTTGAGCATGTCCGGGTGGCGTGCAATCGCGGCGTCGAGTTTAGGGATGGCTTGCGGCCAGCTATCCACCAGCGTCGCGTCGGGTCCCGAGCCGTGGCTGCCGGGATAGGTGACGATGCCGCCCGCCGCCATCACGCGCGGAGAAACAATCTTCCCGGAGCGCTCCAGGTCGCGCAGCCGGAAAATATAATCCGGATTGTTCCCGAGATCGAGAACCGTAGTGATACCGCAATAAATGTAGCTCTGCAGTGCGCGAATCCCGATACGATCGCCGTCCGCGCCGCGTCCGCCACGCAGATGGATGTGGACGTCCATCATGCCGGGGATTAGAAATTTCCCCCGCCCGTCGATGTGCCGCGTAGCTTCCACGGGACAACTTCCCACCTTGGCGATGCGATCTCCTTGCACTACCACGCATAAATCCGGCTTCGCGGGACGCCCGGTGCCGTCGATCAGGGTGACGTGCTCAATGGCAAGCGTAGCCTGCGCTTCGAGCGCCGGCGCGGCAAGGATCAAGGCAAGGCTCAGATACCGCATCTCATTCTCCCGACCTCCTGAGAGTTTTAGTGTTCGCCGATCGCATCGCGCACGACGCCGTATTGCGCTCCCCACTGGTCTGTCATCTGGTTGCGGATGTCCCACAGTTCCCGAAAAAACTGTACGCGCAAACCATCCTCCAGAAGCTCCACGGAACGGCCTTTTAGCGATTTTGCGCCCAGGCCAATGGTTCGGTGGATTAATTGCAAATGGTGATAGCGGAATTTCTGAAATAACTCGTCGAATTCGGCTAATGCCTCGGCGACAATATAAGCATCCGAGTGGCTATAGTCCGTGTGATAGACCTTTTCGATGGTCAGGTCATGGGCGTCCAGGTAATATTGCTTATACGATTCCCAGATGAGCCGGGGCATTTTCAAAATCACTCGAAATCCGGGCGATTCCTGGCCGCTGCCGTGGCCTAGTTGCAAGCGGATTTCCTGATACTCCTTGGGCGACATCGTTTCCAGCAGGCCCAGCTGCTCCGTCATCAACCGCAAAGCCAGGTGAACCCTCCGGAATAACGTAACCACGCGATTGGTGTTTTCCTGTTGAAGATAATCGTCGATATCGAGCAAAGTGTAAGCGATCAGCTTCATCCACAGTTCTTCAGCCTGGTGGACGATCTGAAATTGAAGCTCATCGCGGTTACAAAATTCCCTGAAATCCTTCTGACAGGAAAGCAACGCTTTGGTGTTGAGATATAGCTCGTAATCGAGCGTACCTTCGCCGTTCATGATGGAGTAAAAATATTGTCGGTCCATGGCTGCCTTTTAGATTACCTGGAAGCCATGAATCCTCACGCCAGATACTTGTGAAAGAAATCCGTGGTGCGCTTCCAAGCTAGCTTCGCCGCGGCCTCGTCATAACGCGGCGTCGTGTCGTTATGGAATCCATGATTGGCCCCGTCATAAATATAGGCGGTATAGGTTACGTGGTTGGCTTTCAGCACTTCCTCGAAAGCCGGCCAGCCGTCCGTGATGCGTTTATCCAATCCCGCGTATTGAAGCATCATAGGAGCCTTGATCTTCGCGGCATCCTCCGCTTTAGGCTGTCCGCCATAAAACGGGACCGCCGCATTCAGATCGGTGCCCATCCTCACTGCCAGCGTGTTCACGATTCCGCCGCCGAAACAGAACCCGACCGCGCCCAGCTTTCCGGTGCAGTCGGGACGCGCTTTTAGCCAGCGCGCCGCGGCCACGAAATCCTCGGTCATTTTCACCCGATCGACCTTGCCGAACGCCGCGGCGCCCTTTTCGTCATCACCCGGGTAACCGCCGACGCTAGTCAGGCCGTCCGGTGCGAAAGCTATAAATCCCTCCGTACCCAGCCGCCGCGCGACATCTTCGATATAAGGATTTAGGCCGCGGTTCTCATGCACCACCAGCACAGCGGCAAACTTACTTCCCTTCGCCGGATGAACCAGATAACCGCGAATGTTTCCATTTCCCTCCGGCGACGGCACCGTCACGCTTTCGGTCTTGATGCGGCTGTCGTCCTTGGCCACTTGTTGCGCCCAGGCATAATTCGGACGCAGGCTCTCCCAGATGGCGGTCGCCGTCAGACCGCCCACCGCGTACTTCTTCGCGCCGTCCAGGAAGTTGCGGCGGTCGATTTCGCCGTGCACATAGCGGTCAAACAGATCCAAAAGTTCTTGCGGAAATTCTTTCGCGGTTTTTCGTTCCATATAGGGTTGAACCTTTCCTCGGCAAAGCATATCACATCCGCGCTTTTCGGCGGATGGTCTAAAATAATCTTATAGATTCGTCAACATGAGTCCGGTAGCGTCCGCGTATACCGTTGAGGATCAGCGCCGCATGACGGCGGCTCGGAATTACTTCGCCTGGCAAGCCGGCATGGTAAATGGGGAGCTTGGCGCCCGCGTCGTAGAGACCGGATGCGGCATCGGTAACTTCACCGGAACCCTGCTCGACCGTGAAGCGATCATCGCCGTCGACATCGATCCGGAGTGCGTGCAGGTCCTGCGGGACCGTTATCCCGGTCAACCGAATCTTCAGTCGTTTACCTGTGACGCGTCGGCCCCGGCGTTCGTGGATCTCGCACGATTCCGGCCGGATTGCTGTGTCTGCCTGAATGTCCTGGAGCATATTGAGGATGACGAAGCTGCTCTCGCGCACATGAGCTCGATTCTCATCCCCGGCGGAGTTGTCGTCCTGCTGGTGCCTGCATTTCAATCGCTTTACGGTCCCATCGATCGGAATCTGGGCCATCATCGTCGCTATAGTCGGGCTTCTCTTACCAAGCTAGCTAGCTCGGCAGGCCTTGAAATCAAGAAGCTTCAGTATGTAAATGTTCCCGGCTTTTTCGGCTGGTGGATTAATTCTAGTATTTTAAAACGGGAAGCTCAATCGGAAATGCAGATCGAGTATTTCGATCGTTATATATTGCCGTGGACCTCTCGCCTGGAAGCCATCTTAAAGCCTCCTTTCGGTCAATCCATCTTCGCGGTGCTTAAGAAGCGTGAAAGTCAGCATTCTCATTCCGGTTTATAACGAATTTCTAACTCTCCGCGAGGTCTTGGAGCGGGTGCGCAAGGCAAGCCTACCGGAGGGTTGTTCCAAGGAGATCATCGTAGTCGATGACGGCTCGACGGATGGGTCCGCGCAAACCATCGCGGAGTATAAGCGCGCGGGAATCATCGTCTCGCGCAGGGCGGAATCGAATGAAGGAAAGGGCGCGGCCATTCGAACGGGAATCGCGTTAGCTTCGGGCGATATTATCCTCATTCAAGATGGCGACCTGGAATACGATCCAGCCGACTATGCCCGCATCGTCGAGCCGATCGTCAACGGTCACGCGGGCATTGTGTATGGCTCCCGATTTCTAGGCTCGCCGGTGGGCATGGCGTGGAAAAATCGCATTGCAAATGGGATTCTCACGGCCGCGGCCAACCTGCTCTACGATGCACACATAACGGACGAAGCCACCGCGTACAAAGCCTTCCGCGTTTCGATCCTGCGCGGACTCGCGTTGGAATGCCGCCGGTTCGAGTTCTGTCCCGAAGTGACAGCCAAGGTAAGGCGCCTGGGACTTAAGATCGCCGAAGTACCGATCAGCTACAACGCGCGAGGCATCGCGGACGGAAAGAAAATTCGAGCTCGTGATGGCTTCGCCGCATTATGGACGTTGGTCAAGTACCGTTTTGTTCCCGTGGCTCACTTCGCCTTAATGTCGAAACAAGTTAAATTATCCTGATCGCGATAATAAAGCTTCCCGCCGGAAATTACTAACGGAGACCATGTCGGAAGGGACCCCTTGTTCACCTCGAATCGTGATATTTCCTTATAGGCGCTGGAATTCGCTTCAGCCAAGCCAATCACGCCATCCTCGCCGAGTAGATATAAGTGCTTCTCGGCATAAGTTACGGAGCCTTTTCCGACACTCCGATTCTTCCACGCCACTTTCCCCGTGTTGAACTGCATGGCAGTCAGGATCGAGTCGCTATACCCGTAAAGATAGTTATCGATCAGTACCGAGGTAGAATAGTGATTCTTCATATCGCCGTTGAAATATACCTCGGACATAGTTTTCGGTCCGAGCTTCAAAAGCGCGCAACCGGTTCCATAAGCTGTCGACACGAACACCGCGCCGTCCGAGTATACCGGCGTGGCGATATTCGCCGTGCGATTCGACACTTTAGTGTAATGCCACAATAACTCGCCGTTATTTTCCAATACTGCGATTGCGGCATCCGCGCTCAGCGCCAGCACCTGCCGCGACCCGCCGACGTCGACTACAATCGCCGAGGAGTAACCAGCGGGATCGCTTCCGGTTTTCCATTGCAGGCTCCCATCGCGTTTGTTCAGCGATACCAGCGATGCTCCGCGGCCACCCGGCATCACGATCAAACGATCTCCGTCGATCAGCGGAGATTCGCTGAAACCCCAGTTAGGAACCGAGCCTCCGTATTGCTTCGCCACAGTGATTGACCAGACTGGCTTCCCGGTCGCAACCTCGAGACAGAACAGCACACCGTCGCCGGTCATGGCGTAAAGCCGGTCGCCGTCAATGGTCGGAGTACCGCGCGGCCCATCTCCGCGATCGTTTCGATAGGCGCGGCTGGTCGGCGTTTCCCAAATCTTACTCCCCGTTTTCGCGTCGAACGCTAAAATGAATTCCTGATTGCCGCGCTGGCCTTGCGTGTAGATCCGTCCATTGACGATAGCGAGCGACGAATAACCCTGGCCCAGCCCGTTCGTCTTCCACGTCACCGGCGGACCGCCCGAGGGCCACGCAGCCAGCAAGCCGGTTTCGCTCGAAATGCCGTCGCGATTCGGACCGCGCCACTGCGGCCAATCCGCGGCGCTCGCCACCAACGACAAAAGCAGTAAGGGAAAAAGACGCCTCATACAGCGGATGGTAGCAGGGTTTGGGGCCTACGCAGACGCTCGCATCGCAGCGACTCGGAGGCAGAACCACCTCCACGCGGGACTCACCCGCGACCAGCGGCCGCGCCACCGGCCGAAAACCGGTGCACCAGAAGAACAACACCATTTCTGGCCGGTTCAAAGTGAAATTGCCTCGCGAATCGGTCTCTGCGTAATTCAGGTCGACGCCCATCACAAGCACGCCTTCCACAGGCTCCCCTTCAGGCGTGCGGACCGTGCCGGCGACTGCCACGTCAGGCAACCCTCAGCGAAACCGATGCCAGGATCAGAGCCGCCAGGTTCCACGCAACCACCAGCATGAACAGGATGTTGATCCGGCTCAATAGTTTCTCGCGCCCGCGCTTCCAACAATAGAACCCGAGCCCGATGGCCGCCACCTTGATGGCCAGCAATCCGCCCAGCGGATGCGGGGCATATTCCAAGGCGGCGCGCACCAGCGGATTCGCCTCCCGGATTCCGTTCAGCAGGAAGGCAATAGTGGTCATGAAGTCCAAAACCTGCAGGTAGGAATACTGGATGAGTAGTTGATTCACTTAGTGCAGCCTCAGATCCATCTTACTCAATCTAGACTGAACCCCTTAGCGAGTAAATAGGCCATCTCCCTGGTACGGTAATACTTCGGCCTATAGTACTTTTTGTGTGGACGACTATTTTCCGGTGACAGCGCGAATCACTCGGAGCGTATTTCCGCCCAGAATCTTTTTGATGTCGGTCTCCGAGTAGCCCCGTTTCAGCAGCGCGGCGACCACCGCCGGCATCTTCGAAACATCCTCTAACCCCTGCGGCGGCGCGGAGATACCATCGAAATCGCTACCGATCCCGACGTGGTCGATGCCGGCGATCTTCACAGCATGGTCGATGTGTGCGGCCACATCGTCCACCGTGGCGAAGGCTTTCTGCGCCGCGCCGACTTCATGCTGGTACTCCTTGGCAGCATAGTCGTCGAGCGCTTTTCCGGTAAGGTCCGGCGCATCCGACATTGCGGCGACGGTTGCCCGCAGACGCTCGGCGTCTTTGGGACTGATAAAGCCCTCGCCGAAGTTGATCCCGATCACTCCGCCGTTCTTGGCCAGCGCGCGCAGCATGTCGTCGGTAACGTTACGCGGAACATCGGAAAGGGCTCGACACGAAGAGTGCGAAAGGATGACGGGCTTGCTGCTGACCTCCAGCGCATCATAAAACGTCTTGTCCGAGATGTGCGAAACGTCCACCACCATCCCTAAGCGGTTCATCTCGCGGACCACGTCCTTCCCGAACGACGTCAGCCCGTTGTGTTGCGGCTTGTCGGTGGAGGAATCGGCCCAGTTGTTGTTTCGGAAATGGCTGAGCGTCATGCTGCGGATGCCCATGCGGTAATACATCCGCAGAACCCGTAAATCATCGTCGATCTGGTGGCCGCCCTCAATAGTTAGAAACGCCGAAATCTTTCCCGACTTCACGATGCGCTCGATATCGGCGGCATTGGTAGCCAACTCGATCTGATCTTTGTGCTGATCGAGCACCATCTGCATCGCGTCCCGCAGATCCAGCGTCCTTCGGACCGCTTCGGCTCCCTTGTAATACACCGGAACCCACAGCGCGAACCACGGTGCCTTCATTCCGCCTTCCCGAAGACGCGGAAAATCGACGTGGCCGGAATTGGACCGTTGCGTCAGATCCACCCCGCCGATCAGCACGCGCTGGATGGTGTCGATGTGGCTGTCGATGCCGATCGCCTCCGCGGCAATCCGCCGGGCGCGAGCCATGTCGTCCTGTGCGCAGAGAGGCAGCACCAGTAGAAACGCAACGAGAATTTTCGAGTACATAGAGCGCTATTGTGTCACGTCAAGCCTAACCACGGTTTTTAAGAAGTACTTTGTGACAGAGAGTACCTCTCGCCAAGCTTAAAGATCGCGATCGAATTTGCCGATAAGAAGCCTGTGTCAGACCTCTATCTCGACGTGCGCCTGGACGCGCTGCGGCGAACCCAGAATCCGGACGGAGGTTGGGGATATTTCCCGGGGAAACAGTCCTGGCTGGAGCCGACGGCTTATGCAGCCTTGGCTTTACATGGCGAACCCGCCGCGGATCGCGCCTGGACGTTGGTCAAATCCTGGCAATCGCCGGACGGAAGCTGGAAGCCGTCGGCGGAGGTTCAAATCGCGAACTGGGGCACGGCATTGTGCGTGACCATCGCCTCGGTACGCGGCGAATTCGACGATTCGTTCCGTAAGGGCGTCGATTGGCTGCTCGGATCGGACGGTAATGAGTCCAACATGCTGGCCCGCGCCTTCGCGAAGGTCGGCCTGATTCATCCCGAGCGCAACCTCAGCCTTACCGGATGGCCTTGGAAGCCCAATTCGGCATCCTGGGTCGAGCCGACGGCGCATTCTCTGATCGCCTTAAAGCAAGCTTCGGCGAAAGTCTCAAACGACCGTCTTCGGGAGCGCGTAAGAGTCGGCGAAGCCCAGCTTCTCGACGTCCGTAGCGACGACGGCGGATGGAACTACGGAAGCCGCGCGGCGCTCGGCGTCAATCTGCCGTCGTATCCCGAGACCACGGGTCTCGCTCTGCTCGGCTTGCAGGGCCGAACCGACATCGCGGAATCCCTGGAAGTCGCCGGCCGGATGCTCCGCGCAAACCCGTCCCCTCTGGCGAAAGCTTGGCTGACCATCGCCCTGCGTCTGCATGGCGTCGACGCTCCCGAGCTTTCGAACGAATGGACGCCGGATATCATGATCACCGCCGTCGAAGCCTTGAGCTGCGGGAACTACAAATTTTTCAAGACCGGAGGCCAGGCGTGAACATCAACCGGCGCGAATTTCTTCCGCTTGCCGGAGCCGGGTTACTGGCCGGCGTCGCCGGTTTCGAAGGCGGCAAAGCGTCCCCGAAAAATCGCCGCGGCGGATCGTCAGCCGTAACGGTAGTCAAGGCCAAGTCTTACTCAGACGATCTCGCTCAGCAGATGTTGCGTGGCATTCGCGAGTGCGGCCTCGACGTGCGCGGCCAAAAAGTACTCCTAAAACCGAATCTGGTGGAGTTCGACCCCGCAACCTGCATCAACACGGAAGTTTCGGTGGTCGCGGCCGCTCTGGAGGTTTTCCAGTCGCTGGGCGCAGCTGAAGTCGTGATCGGTGAAGGCCCCGGCCATCGGCGGGATACGTATGCCCTGGCGGAAATGGCTCGTTACCGTTCCGAGATTCCCAAATTCGATTCGCGGTTCGTGGACCTCAATCGCGACGACGTCAGCTCGGTCCAGGGATTCGCGGATCGCGGCGAAATTTACCTGCCGAATTCGGCTTTACGCGCGGACCTGATCGTTTCCCTCGCCAAGATGAAGACCCACCACTGGGCGGGCGCCACGTTATCGATGAAGAACTTCTTCGGCCTGGTTCCCGGCTGCGTGTATGGATGGCCAAAGAATGAACTGCATCAGGTCGGAATTGACCGGTCTATCGTGGAACTCTCACGCATTTTCCGCCGCAGCTTTGCCATCGTCGACGGAATCGTCGGGATGGAAGGCAACGGACCAATTCAAGGTACCCCCAAGCCCGTAGGAGTACTGGTAATGGGTCGCGACTTGCCCGCCGTCGACGCAACCTGCTGCCGGATCATGGGGATCGACCCCGGCCGGGTTCAGTATCTACAAATGGCTTCCGATAACCTGGGCATCACGGAAGAAGCCCGGATCCAGCAGCGCGGGGAATCCCTGCGCGAAGTGCGAACAAACTTCGACCTGATCGCTCCGTTTCGGCAGTACCGCCTGGCTTAAAGAAGCCTGAAAGAACCTCAAAAGAATCAGTCTTGTTGCGGTTTGGGAGCGTTGGCAGCGTTCGGGGCATTCGGCGCACCGGCAGGCCGCGGACCCATGCCGCGCCTTCCGCCCGGACCGCCCATCAGCATTTCCAGATTCGCCCCGACCTTGGTCTGTTGATCCGCTGTTAACGAACTGTAAATCTTCGACATGGTCTTGGCATGGATCGCGGTCTGCTGCTGATGGATCGACGCGACTTCCTGGCTGGCCTTTTCGATCTGATCCTCATTACCGGATTTGATCGCAGTGGTCAGAGCCTGGTGCGCAGTCAGCATCTGCTGCTGCAAGCCCTGTCCCAGCACATGCGATTCCAGCATCGCGGTATGGACTTTATTCTGTTGTTCGGCACTCAGGCCAAGGCGCTGAGTCAGCCTCTGCTCGAAAGTCTGCTGCGGATTCCCCTGTCCGCGTCCGAAATGGCCGTGCGGAGCCGGGGCGGGGGCTGGCTGCTGGGCAACGGCGAACCCGGCGGCGAGCAAAGAAACGGCAAGGTGACGAACCTTCATGTGTGGCTTTTCACTCCTTGTGATTTCCAGACGCCAATTCTCGTGCCGAGATTACAGGCCTAAATGACTTTTTCCATCACCGGACAGCCCCGGAAATGGCCTCAATCGCCGTTTCCAGCTTCTGTGGCCGCCTGAGAACCCCCTCAAACAGGTCCCCCACCCGATCGAAACGGGCCATGGCGTTGCGGATATGGAACTGGTCCGGGGTCAGCCGCGGAGTCACTTCGCGCCACGCGAGCGGAGTGGCCACCGGGGCCCCCGCGTAGGCGCGGACGGCGTACGGAGCGGAAATGGTCTTGCCCTCCGCAATCTGCATCCAGTCGAAATACACCCGGCCCTTCTGGCGCTTTTCGACTTTTCGCGGCGTGGTAAACAGATCCGGACGCTCGGCGGTCACGAGCGCGGCGAGCAATTCGGCGAAGACACGAACCTGTTCATAGGTGTAAACCGGCTCCAGCGGGACGTACAGATGCAAGCCGTCGCCACCGGTAGTTTTCGGGTAACTTTCCAGCTCTGCCAGATCAAGTTTCGCGCGAACCAGCAGCGCGGCTTCCACCACTTTTTCGAAAGCGCACTCAAACGGATCGAGATCGATCAGAACGTAGTCCGGATTATGATACGACCCGACGCGGCTCATCCATGGGTTGTGGTCGATGCATCCGAGATTTACCAAAAAGAGCAGCGTCGCGCGGTCATCGCCGATCACGTAGCGAATCCCGTCGGGAGCGGTTTTGGTCGGCAGCCATTTCGGAAAACTGGGCGCGACCTCTTTTTGAAAGAAATAGTCGGCCTCGATGCCATTGGGGTAACGCTTGAGAGATAATGGGCGATCTTTTAGATGCGGAAGAATTAGCGGAGCGACCGCATCGTAATAATTCAGCAGATCCCGCTTGGTGTAGCCCTCCCTGGGATAGAAAATCTTGGCGAGATTCGTGAACTTCTGCTGGTGGCCGTCGATTTCTAAAATCGCCTCTTTCGAATCTGCGTCCAGCAGTGGCTTGCGCTCCGCGGGAGGATCGGGATCGCGCACGCATTCCTGCGGGTCGATATCCGGGCGCAGGCCCAGAAATACCGGAGCTCGCAAGCGGCCGTCCTCGGTCCAGTTGCTGAATTTGACTTCGCAGACCAGCTCCGGGCGGACCCAGGTTACTTCGCGGGGAAGAAGTTTGTCGGGCGGAAGCGGGGATTTGGGGATTGCGAGCGGCGCCAGCTTCGCGTGAATCACTTCCATCATTTTGCGATCGAACCCGGTGCCGACGTTGCCCGCCCAGACCAGTTGCCCGTGGTCGTAAATTCCGAGAACCAGGGCCCCAAACAGATCGCGCTCGCCTTTAGTGAACCCGCACAGGACGAACTCGTCGGAATTCGTAATTTTGTATTTGATCCAGTCCGATGTCCGGCGCGATTCGTAAAAACTTCTCGCGCGCTTCCCGACAATGCCTTCGAGTCCCTGAGCCTTGGCGGCAGCATACAGGTCGGGACCTCCTTTGCCGGGAAAATCGTCGGAATAACGGACCAGGTCCCCCGGTTTCAGGACCTCCTTCAAGCAGGCGCTTTCGTTCGACCAAAGGAAGCCCGCGCAGGTCCTTGCCATCGAGGTACAAAAGATCAAACGCGAAAAAAACCACGGGCAGCTTGCGAGCAAGCGTCGCGATGGCGCTGGCATCGGCTACCGTTATTCTGCGCTGAAGCAGCTCGAAGCTGGGCAATCCACGCGGATCGAGCGCCGCGATCTCGCCGTCCAAGATCGCCGAAGTAGCTTCGATATGATGCGGCACCACCGAAAGCTCTGGATACTGCCGCTCCATCGAATGGCCATTGCGCGAAACCATACGCATCGTGCCGGAATCGATGTAGCAGATGGCGCGCACGCCGTCCCATTTCACTTCGTAGAGCCAGTCGTCCGTGGCCGGCGGAGGTCCCTTGCCGAGCTGTGCCAGCATCGGCGAGATATTCTGCGGCATCGGGTCCTGCTTAGGATTTACGGAGTTTTTTTTTACGGCGGGTTTGGTCGGTGGTGGAAGTTCGCGGGCGATTTCTTCCTGCGTGCGCCCGGTCAGCACGCTGCGCGCATGTTCCTCGACGTCCCAGCCCGGGCTGCGCGAACGCGTCCTTTTTCTTCAGCAGCAGCCATTCGTTGCCTTTGCCGCGCTTCATCCGGACCAGCGCGAAGTCGCCGGAGAGCTTTTCGCCATTCAAATGAAACTTGAAATCTCCACGCGCAAGCTGTTCTTCCGCGGACGCTTCCCCGATCAGTTCGTAAGTCCCGCGATCCCACAGCATCACGCTTCCGGCGCCGTAGTTGCCCTTGGGGATCACTCCTTCAAAGCCGCCGTATTCGAGCGGATGGTCCTCCACCATCATGGCCAGGCGCTTTTCCGCCGGATCGAGCGTCGGGCCCTTGGGAACGGCCCACGATTTCAGCGCTCCTCCGGATTCGAGGCGAAAATCGTAATGCAAATGCGAGGCGTGATGCCGCTGCACGCAGTACGCGAGCGGATGCGCGCCCTTTTTCGCGGCCTGGGGAGCCGGCTCCGGCGTGCGGTCGAAATGGCGCTTCTCGGCGTACTTTTTAAGCGACACAAACACCTGCAAATGTTTGAGTTATAGTAAGCGTAAGGTATCGCCTATGGCATCTACGGTTTGGAAGGGTCATCTTACTTTCGGACTCGTGTCGTTCCCTGTCAGATTGTACAGCGCGGCACGCAGCGAAAGCATCAGCTTCAACCAACTCCATAAAACCGACGGGTCGCGCGTCAAGCAGGTGCTGTACTGCCAGGCTGAGGACAAGCCGATCCCGCGCAGCGAAATCGTCAAAGGTTACGAGTACGAAAAAGACCGCTACGTCGTGATCGAGGACGAGGAAGTGAAGAAAGTCGCTCCGCCCAGCGCCAAGGTGATGGAGATTCTGGAGTTCGTCAAGAACGACCAGATCGACCCGATTTACCTCGAAACCTCCTATTACATGGCGCCGGATGAAGCGGGCGAGAAGCCCTACGCGCTGCTGTTCGACGCGTTGAAGAAAACCGGTTACGCGGGCGTGGCGAAAATCGCGATGCACAACCGGGAGCACATCGTGATTCTGCGCCCCGGCAAGAACGGCGTGCTGATGCACACCATGTACTACAGCCATGAAATCCGCAAAGTGGACGAGTTCCGCACGGACTTGAGCCTGGTGAAGGAAAAAGAGCTGGCGCTGGCCACGAATCTGATCGAAGCGCTGTCAGGCGAATTCGAGCCGGACAACTATCAGGACACGTATCGCGAAAACCTGCTGCAAGATGATCGAGGCGAAGAAGCAGGGCCAGGAAATCGTGGCGACTCCCGAGCCGCAGCAAGCCAAAGTGGTTGACATCCTGGAAGCGCTGAAAGCGAGTCTGGCGATGGCGAAGAAGCCCGCGGCATCGGAGACGGCAGCGGAGCCCGAAGTGGCCGAGCGTGCGCCGAGGCGTCGCGCGAGAGGCTAGCCGGCCGCATGCGGTCCCGATTTATACCGCTGGGCCTGGCGTTCCACTGCATCGCGTTCTGCCAAGAAAAACCGGACGCGGCCGTGTTGTTGGAGAAAGTTCGCGCTAAGTACGCGGCAGCCACTCGATTTCATCTTGTTTGGACCAGAACACAGCAGAAGCCGCATGGCGATCCGGTATTCAGCGGGGATTTCGAGGAAACCGACCTCGCTCTGGAGCTGCCTGACAAGATGAGGCTTGGCGAGACAGGGTCGAAGGTCGGAATCGCAATATCGAGCTTGGCGATCGTCGACGGCATCGACGTATTTGTTTACGAAACCGAAGCGAATAAGTACTTCGAGGCGAAGGCCGTTCCGCCCGACACACCAATCAGTGACGTAACCGATGAAAACCAGTCAGCGTTTTGGGTGCAAAGCGCACGTGGGGTGATCGACGGTCTGCTGGAAACAACAACGTGGAAGGACCAAGCCTCGGTTCTCGGAAACGGGCACTTGACGTTGGCTAACGGGACAATCGACTGTTGGCTCATCCAAATAAAGGAAAAGCCTTTTGAAGGCGACGTGACCACCTTGTGGATCGACAAGCGCCGCTACCTCATCCGACGGCAGGATACAGCGACCAGATCGGCGATCGTAAGGAACACTTTCAAAATCGCGGCAGTCGGTGACACCCTTCCGCCCGATATTTTTAAGTTTTCGCCGCCCTCGGGAGCGAGAAAAGTTTCCAAAATGGCGGATCTTGGCTCCAAATGAAGTCTGCTTTTAAAGGTTGCGAGACTGGACCCCGTGGGGCGCGACTCTTTGCGCTCGGCGCCTTACTCTCCTGCATCGCATTTTGCCAAGACAAACCGAATGCGGCGGATCTGGTCGCAAAGTACGCGCCAACTACGCCAAAGCCACGCGATTTCATTTCGTCGGAACCGAGTCGGCCACGAGCCAGGACGCGAAGGAAGTCGAATTCGCCGGAGAACTTCCGGACAAGGCGCGATTTGAAGGCAGCATCACCGGTGTGAGACCCTGCCTGGTGATCGTCGATGGCGAGAATTTCTTCGCGTATTCCAAGGAGTCCAAGAACTTTGCGGAAGGCAAGGACGCCAAAGAAGCCGATCTGTTCATGCAGCTCGCGCGCGGCGTCATCGATAGCATGCAGGCCGCGGACGCGAATGAGACCGCAACTGTCTTGCGTGATGAGCGATTGAACGTGAACCAGGCGCCAATCGATTCCTGGGTGGTCGAAATCAAAGACTCCGATTTCACGCGCACCTGGTGGATCGATAAGCGAACGGACATCGTTTGGCGTGAAGATGTCGTCAGAGTGAACGAACCTGCCGGTTCGCGGGAGAACCTGACATTCAAAGTCGCGAGCCTCGACGATCCTCTTCCACCCGATCTGTTCAAGTTTTCCCCGCCCGCCGGAGCAAAGAAGGTTTCTAGGCTGGCGGACCTTGGGCTGAAATGAGTTCCTGCGCATAGAGTGCTCCCGCAGGCGTGTCTTCGTGCTTGAAGAAGACATACACATCGCGCCCATCCGCGAGCATCTGTGCCACTCTCCCCTTGATCTCGGCGCGTTCCTCTACGGAATAATCGCCCTTGCGCAGCCGCGAATAAACGAAACCCGCCGTGATCACGTGGGGGATCTCCAGTTTGTCCGATTCGGCAAGACACAGAGAAACGCGATGTTTCTCGAGCAAGCGATACACTTCGTCGACCAGCCATGACGTGTTGCGAAACTCGAAAGCGTACAGCAGATCGGGAGACAGCTTTTCGAGGAATGCCGTCAGCAGCGGCACGTCGACTTTGAAGTTCGGCGCCAATTGAAACAAAATCGGACCCAGGCGGCGCGCGGATCGTAACGGATCGATGGCGCGGAAAAACGCCTGCGTGAACTCGGATTCTTTCAGGCGCTGAATGTGCGTGATGCGCTGATGCGCTTTGCAGGCGAACCTGAATCCCGCGGGCGTCGCTTCCACCCATCTTTCGAGCGTCGATGCCGAGGGAAGCTGGCGAAAGGTGTAATTCGCCTCGACAGCGTTCAATTTCGTCGCATAATATTTCAAAAAATCTTTTTGCGCGAGCTTGGCGGGATAGAAGTCGGGTTTCCAGGCCGGATAGGCGAAACCCGACGTTCCGGCGTAAAGACAGGCCATGCCGTCAATGTACCCGGAAGAAAGGCTAGTTGCAAAACCAGCGCGCGAAAACGAGACTAGAATTACGTGCCTGAGTTGAAGCCGAAACCGAAAAAGAGCGCCTCGCAAAGCCTGCGCGCCATCTGGCCGGATCTTCGCGAAATGATTCTGCCGCGGCGCCCGCTGCTGGCGTTCAGCTTTCTGTTGATGTTGATCAACCGGTTAAGCGGCCTGGTGCTGCCGCTCTCGACGAAATTTCTGGTCGACAACGTGGTGGGGCAGAAAAATCAGCATCTGCTGGGCCCGCTGGTGCTGGGGATTGTCGGCGCGACCATGATCCAAGGGCTGACCTCGTTTTCGCTGACGCAACTGTTATCGAAGACCGGCCAGCGGCTGATTTCGGAATTACGCCAAAAAGTTCAGCGGCACGTGGGATTGCTGCCGGTCGCCTATTACGACGCGAACAAGAGCGGCGTGCTGGTGTCGCGGATCATGACCGACGTGGAAGGCGTGCGCAACCTGATCGGAACCGGGCTGGTGGATTTTGTCGGCGGATTGATGACGGCGATTTTCGCGTTGTTCTTCCTGCTCCGGATCAGCGTGCTGATGACCGGGTTGACTGGGATTTTCGTGATCGCATTTTCGTTTGTGATGCAGATGGCCTTCACGAAGATCCGTCCGATTTTCCGCGAGCGGGGGAAAATCAACGCGGAAGTGACCGGACGGCTGACCGAATCGCTGGGCGGAGTCCGCGTGGTGAAGGGCTATCATGCCGAGGCTCGCGAAGCCGAGGTTTTCGGACGCGGCGTGCTTCGGCTGCTCGATAATGTGTTCAAATCTCTGACCGCGACATCGCTGATGAGCCTGTCGGCTACGGTGCTGATGGGAATCGTGGGCGCGATCGTATGGTTCATCGGAATCCGGCAGATTTTCGCGGGAACCCTGACGCTGGGCCAATTGATGACATTCATGGCGTTCCTGGCGTTCCTGATTGCGCCCGTGATCCAGGTGGTGAGCATCGGAACGCAGCTCACCGAAGCGCTGGCCGGACTCGATCGCACGCGCGAGGTTCTGAGCGAACGGCCGGAGGATAGGGAACCCAACCGGACCGTGGCCATCGGACCGATTCGCGGCCAAGTGGCGTTCGAAAATGTGGGATTCGCCTACGACGCCGGCAAGCAGGTTCTGTACGACGTGAGTTTCCGCTCCGAACCGGGCACGGTGACCGCGCTGGTGGGACCTTCGGGCTCCGGGAAATCGACCATCATCAGCCTGGTGACCGCGTTCCACACCCCGACTTCGGGCGTGATCACCGTGGACGGGATCGATCTGTCGACGGTGCGCCTGGATTCGTATCGAACGCAGCTCGGCGTGGTGCTGCAGGACACGTTTCTGTTCGATGGATCGATCGAGGAAAACATCGCGTTCGCGCGGCCGAGCGCGACCAGGGAACAGATCATGGAAGCCTGCCGGATCGCTCGCGTCGACGAGTTCGCGGAAGGTTTCGAGAAGAAATACGACACCATCGTGGGTGAGCGCGGCGTAAAGCTGTCCGGAGGACAACGGCAGCGTGTATCGATCGCGCGCGCCATCTTAGCCGATCCGCGAATTCTGATTCTGGACGAAGCGACCTCGAGCCTGGATTCGGAATCGGAAGCGCTGATCCAGGAAGGTTTGAAATATTTGATGAAAGGCCGGACCACGTTCGTGATCGCGCACCGTTTGTCGACCATTCGCCGAGCCGATCAGATTCTGGTGGTGGAAGCCGGGAAGGTCGTCGAGCGCGGCACGCATGAAGCGCTGTATGCGCTCGGCGGCCGGTATTGGGATCTGTACACGCGGCAGCACGGGCTGGAATCGAACCTGTTTCTGGCGCCGGGCGAAGGCGACAAAATCGAAAGGGACGCCGGGCCCACGGAGGAGATTCTGAGCGGGCGCTGATGGAAACGCGGACGCAACTCCATGAGATCCGCGAGCGGCGTGGGATTTCGGCGGCGCAGCTCGCGAAGTTGACCGGAGTCAGCCGCCAGACCATCTATTCGATCGAAGCCGGCGAATATGTTCCAAACACGGCCCTCGCCCTCCAGTTCGCCCGGATTCTCGAAGTTCAAGTCGAAGATCTGTTCACATTAGAAGCCGCGCCTGGGCCGCCGCCGAAGCCGATCGCCGTAGACCTTCTTGAAGCGGATTCGGTGCGCAAAGGTCAACCGGTGCAGTTGTGCCGCGTCGGCAAGCGGATGATGGCGAGTTTCCGCCGCATCGCAGCCAATGATGCTGCCGATGGCGGACGGCGTGGTCTTAGATTGCCGGAAAGAGCGCGCTGATGTTCAGGTCTTTCCAAGTGACGTGGACGAAGGCAAACGAGTCCTGATCGCCGGATGCGACCCCGGCATTTCGCTACTCGCGCAACACCTGGCCCGCTTCGACGACGTGGATATCGTGGCCGCGCAGTCGTCGAGTCAACAGGCCCTCGACTGGCTGAAAGAGGGCAGCGTGCATGTCGCCGGCACGCATCTCCGCGATTCGTTAACCGGTGAATATAATCTGCCCGAGATCGGGCGTCTGTTCCCGCATGGCGCGGTGAAAGTGGTGACCTTCGCGATCTGGGAGCAGGGAATCGTCACCGAGTTCGGCAATCCGAAGAGCATTCGCGGCGTGGAGGATCTGGCCCGCAATGATGTTCGGATCGTTAATCGCGAAAAGGGCGCGGGCAGCCGCGCACTCCTCGATCAGAAACTCAAGGATGCCGGCATTTCCCCGCGCGCAGTAACCGGATACGACCGTACCGCGCACGGCCATCTTCCCGCGGCACTGGCCGTCAGCCTGAAAGAAGCCGATTGCTGCATCGCGACTCGATCCGCCGCGCGCGCCTTCGGCCTGCACTTCATTCCGCTCGCCACGGAGCGCTACGATCTGGTGGTTCGGCGCCAATTCGTGAAAATGCCCGCCGTACAGGCGCTGTTCGACGTGCTGAACCGCTCCGCGGTCCGGCGCAAGCTGGAAATTCTCGCGGGCTACGATACCAGCCACACGGGCGAAGTTCTGGTCACGTAAACGCATGATGATCGCGACCCAGGTCCTCGATACGGTGACGGGCTCTCCCGCCTCGCGGATCGGAGTCGAGCTCGATTATTTCATCACCGGCCACGGCTGGCGTCAGGTGGGCCGCGGAGTCTCCGACGATCAAGGGCGCGTCCGCGATTTCGGTGAACCGGCGGCGGCTGGAATCTACCGCCTGATGTTCGACATCGCATCGTACTCGGAAGAAGCGTTCTTTCCGTCGATCGCGATTACCTTCGAAATCACCGACCCGGCAGAGCACTATCCCGTAACTCTGCTGCTCAGCCGGTTCGGATACACCGTGTATCGAGGTTCATGACGCTGCGCGTGAAGGTGATCCCGCGCAGCGCGAAGAGCGAGATCGTCGGTGTCCTCGACGATGGCACTCTGAAAGTCAAAATCGCCGCGCCCCCGGAACGTGGAAAAGCCAACGAAGCTCTGATCGCGCTGCTGGCGGACAAATACGGCGTGCCTCGCACGGAGGTGAAGATTCTGAGCGGGCATGGGACGGCTCGGAAACTGGTGCGAATCGCCTCGCTCGATCAAAATTCCAGCCGGGCCTGAAACGCGATCATGCGCGGAGAACTGTCGCCGCCTAACCCGACTCCCAGCAATCCCGTCGGCGGCGACGTGGTGTAGGTCAAAGCGCCGAAACCGGTTTGGGTCGAAGGCTTGCCGGGAATGCCGGCATAACTGAGAATCGGAAGCCCGAAATTCGGGTGATTGAACAAATTGAAAAATTGGGTATCGATGCGCAGCTTCACGCGCTCATTCAGAGTGAACCATTTCGTGAGGTATAGGTCGCTCCATGTGAAGTCGGGACCGCGCAGGGCGTTGCGCCCGAGATTGCCGAACTGGCAATTCGTGGGATTATCGCCACCGGCGCACGCGCCTGTGCTCGGATCGACGGTGGAAACGAAAGCCGCCGGATTCAGCCACTGAATCGTGCCCGGCTGCGTCACGCCGGGAATCGGAGTGTGCTCGTAGAGCGGCACACCCGGGGACTACGCTGGCGAATTGTGGACCGCTGCCATTTACTATGCCGTTGCCGTTCGCCGAATATGGCGCACTCAGGACCGAGAACGGAATGCCGCTGTGCCAGAACACCGATCCCGATACCTGCCATCCGTTCAGCGCGCTGCCGAAACCGCCGCGCAGCTTGACCGGCAGCTCATACACGTAACTGGCGGTGAAGTTGTGCCGAACATCATAATCGCAAGGGCCGCGATCGCGCTGAAGGTCGCCGGGGATCGGAGAAAGAATTCCCCCCGCGGAGAAGGGCAGGAATCCCGCCGTTCGAAACCGTATCGATGCAGTGGCTCCAGGTGTAATTCGCCTGCATCTGTAATCCATGCCCGATCCGTTTTTCGGCTGAAGTTTGAAGGCCGTTGTAATGACTATTCGCGCCGGTGCTGAGCTGCGTGACGGCTCCGAATCTCGGATCGGCGGGTTGGCCGTAGGGAAACGGCGCGAAGCACCCAGGGCATACCGTCTGATAACCGTTCACCTGCGTCGTGTAGGGCTGATTCACGGCGCGCGTGCCGACATACTGGGCTCGCAGATTGACGGTGTTGCCGATCTGTTGCTCCACAGCGAGGCTCCACTCCATGAAATAGGGCGCGTGCAATTTCCCATCCGGCACGGCCGTAATCGCCACAGGTTGGAGGCAGGTGCTCGGATGCGAAAGCGGCGATGCGCAGGAAAGTTGGCCACTCGCGAATCCGTTACTGAAAATCCGATCGGCGGCGACGGTGGCGTCAATGGCGCTGCCGGGCACTCCCGGGGCGATGATCGTCCCTCCTACGGTTCCGAGCAAGCCGCCCTGAAATGTTTGTGAGTACGGGGGATTCACGCCCACCAGGTCAACCACGCTTCCGGGCAAAAGATCGCTGAACAAACCGAATCCGCTTCGCAGGACGGTTTTCGGCGCGATCTGCCAGGCAATCGCCGTTCTGGGCTGGAGAATCGCCAGCGGAGTCGAATCGAAAATATTCCCGAGACCGGTATGAAGAGCCTCGTTCAGCGGCTGATTCACATCGTGGGAGATGGAATCGAACGAGCCGGAGAGCCGCGCCACCGCATCGTGCGGATTCACCGGATTCGAATTATGCGTCGCGCGGATTCCGAAAGTCCAGGTGAACTTCGACGTCACCTTCCAGGTGTCCTGGCCGTACAAGTCCAGATTCAAGAAATCGTAAGGCTCGGAGTCCGCGAGCGGAAAGGTCTTGGATGCGGTCGAAGCCACGCCGTAGATGAATTGCGGAAGAGTCGTGAAGGTGACCAGCGGAACCGTGCCCTCGCCAAAATCGTAGTCGTTCAACCGGAAGATTCGGGTGTTGGTTCCAAAACGAAGCTCATGCGACCCGACGGTCCAGGCCAGACTGTCATTGATAAAGAAACGAGTCGCCCGCCGCCCTTGCACCCAGGTATTGTCGAGACCGCCGATGGTGGTGAACGGCGCGCCCTGCAGCACGATGGGAAGCGCCGCCAGCGTGTTCTGCAAATTGCTCGGCCCGAAGAGACTCTCGTACCATGAAAAGCCCGGGTTGAAATAATTAACGAGTTTCGGCGAAAAAATGTGCGTGTAGCCGGACGCCAAGGAGTACAGCGGTTGCGAAGAAATGGCGTTGAACACGGGATTAATCGGGTCCGTGTAGGCAGCCTGCAATCCGGTGTCGGCCTGGAATCGATACCAGGTGATATTCGTATCGTTGATGTTGTAATCGATCCGGCCGGTCTGAACCTGTTCGCGATCGTCGCTCGAATGCGATACGCTTTGGCGATTCGCGCAGCCATTTCCGTCCGGCGGACTTCCCGGCGCAACGCTTCCTCCGATGTTGAACGGACAGCCGAGGATCGCCAGCGGTGATCCCGCCGTGTTGCCGTACAAAGAAAACATCTTCTGATAAAAGGGCACCAATTGAGGCGCGGGCTGATAAATGGACCCGGTCACGGAGTCGATTCCACCCAGCGGCAGTTGTTGCAAGACGTATTTCTGAAACGCCGGTGACGGGACCGTGGTAGCTGAGACAATCGGCAAAGCGATCCGCACCCATTCGCTATCGAAGAAAAAGAATACTTTGTTGCGCCGGACCGGTCCACCGACGCTGCCGCCGAAATGGTTCACATTGGAACGCGGCTCGTGATTTCCAGGAGTCGCATTGGTGAAGAAATCCGCCGCATCGAATCGGGATCCGCTCCACAGCTCATACAAGTTCCCGTGAAACTGATTGGTCCCGGATTTGGTGACGTAGTTCACCTGCGAAGCGCCATAGCGGCCCTGGTCCACCGCATAGGAAAGCGTATTCACCGTGACTTCCGCGATCGAGTTGAGACCTAACACCAAATTTGTCGAAAGGCCGCTGTTCAGATTCGTGAGCGGATCGTTGGTTTCCAGCCCATCGACGATGTAGCCGTTGGCGAGCGACGGCAAACCGTTGAATTGCACGTTGCCGTAGCCGTTCGTGCCGCCGACGAAGTCATTACCGCTGCCCGCGGTATTGATTAACGCGCCCGGCGCGAACTGCAACGGGTAGGTCAAGTCGCCGCCGGGATTCGGGAGATTTTCCAATCGGGCCGCATTCAGCGTCGTCGAGGTGTTGGGGTTTTGGGAATTGATTAGCGGCGCCTCGCCGGTCACGGTGACCGTTTCTTTTGCTTTTGCGAGCTTCAGGACGAAGTTGACCGTCTGTCTTTGCCCCAAACTTGAGGTAACGGACTGGTTGACCTGCGACTCGAATCCCTCCGCGTCGACCTTGACGCTGTAAGGACCGGGCTTCAACTGCGGAAAATTAAAGCGGCCGGCGTCGTCGGTCTTGACGCTGCGCTTTAAACCCGTATCCGTGCCGAGAATGGTCACGGTCGCGTCCTTGACGGCGCTTCCGGAGGGATCGAGTACGGTTCCCACGATCGCGCTGGTGGTTTCTCCCTGACCCAGCATCCGTAAAGGAAAAAATGAAAGCAGGAAGAGCGTCCGCGCTCGAAAATTAGGCATCCCTAATATTAGCGTAGATCTGTACTTGTGGCATCGCTTGCCGTTAAGTAAACTTTTAGTTAGTGGCAGCTAAACCGATCCATCTCGCAACCTCGGAATCCATTGACGATTACCTGAAAGCGATCCTCGAATTGGGCGGCGCGGAAGATTCGCGCGTCACCACCAATGCCGTCGCCGCCCGGCTGGGAGTCCGAACGCCCTCGGTGACCGGGATGCTGCAAAGGCTCGCGTCCCAGCGTCCGGCGATGGTCTTGTACGAAAAACATCGCGGCGTCCGGCTGACCGCGGCGGGAAAGCGCCGGGCCTGGGAACTGGTCCGGCATCACCGCCTGCTGGAACTGTTTCTCCACGACGTTTTGAAATACTCCTGGGACGAAGTGCACGAGGAAGCCGAACGGCTGGAGCATTTCATCTCGGAGCGATTCGAAGACCGGGTGGCCGCGATCCTGGGCGATCCCGAAATCGATCCGCATGGCCACGTGATCCCACAGAAATACGCTGCAGGCGTGTATCGCGATGAAGTGCCGCTGACTCGCTGGCCGCTTCACACGCCTGCGACCATCAGCAGCGTTTCCGACCGCAGCGCGATCGCTTTACGGGAGCTGGAGCGCCTCGGATTCATGCCCGGAATCGGCCTGACCGTGGAACACCGGAACTCGTCTTTGGCTCTGATGGTTCGGTTGGCGGATCACGCGGACGCGATTCGGCTCAGTCAAGATTTAGCCGCCTGCGTTTTCGTCGTCGCCGCAGTTTTGTGATGAAAATGACACGATTCATGCGAAAATGAAGATTCCTGGTGGCTGAACCAACGCTCGACGATCGATTTGCGGAGCTGCGGCGCGAGTCGACGCCGAAATCGCAAGCGGCGCGGCATGACTTGATCGGCGACCTGGCGCGCGCCATCGCACGCATGCGGGCAGCATCGAACGGAACAGAATGGCACGAAGCGGTGCTCGAATCGGGCCGGGCGTTTGCCGGCGATCCCGCCGCGCTGGAACTGCTGTCGGCGCTTGCGGCGCTGACGGCTCCGTCCGCGGCGGCTTCTCTTGGGTCCGATGCAGGCGCGCAGCGGTTCGCCAAGGTCAAGATTGCCGAGATCCAGTTGTATCATGGCGAAGCGGTGAAGGCGGGCCGCGCCGCGCGGGATTTGTATGGGTCCCTGCAAACGCAGATCGATTCGGCCCGCGACGCCTTCCGGCAGCGGTTCCTGGAGAATGGCGGCACTTCCGCCGATTATTTGCACACGGAAATGATTCGAGCGTTGGCAAACGATGACGCAACACTGCTTGGTCCGGGGTATCCGGGCGCGCTTATCTAAGTTCCTTCCAGCGGCCGCAGCCCTGATCGCGACCGGCGCGAGCGATCCCCTTGCCGATTTGAAGAGCGCCTCCGCCGCCATCGACGCCAAACATTACGCCGTCGCCATCGCCACGCTTCAGCCGCTGGAAAAGAGACTGCCCAAGCTTGGGGATTACATAGCGTGGATGCTCGCCACGGCCCGATTCGAGTCGCAGGATTACGCCGCTGTGCCGAAATCGCTGGAACCGGTCTGGAAGCAGACACCTCCGTCTCCGCTGGCCGCACGAGCGGTTCTGCTCGCTTCGAAGGCTTATTTACAAAGCGGCGACGCGAAATCGGCGGTCGATATTTTGCGCAAAAAATACGACACGCTGCCGCAGCCTGCGGGCGATTCTGCCATGGCAGCGGCATTCGCCGCGGCGGACGATAAGATCAGCGCGGCGGTTTACGATCAGCGCGTTTATTACGGATTCCCGATGTCCGCCGAAGCGGCGCAAGCCGATGCGGACATGACCAGGCTGCGCGCCGAGTTGGGCGATTCGTATCCTCCCGCGATGCCGAATTCAATGTTGGGCCGCGCGCTGAAACTCCTGACCGCGGGCAGCGCCGTGCGGGCGAAGAAGGAACTGGAGGCGATCGTCCCACAGCTCGGCGGCGAGGAGCGCGACATCGCGCGCGTGCGTATCGGGGTCGCGGATTATGAGGCCAAGGAAACGCTGCCGGCGCAGCGCTATCTTTCCTCGCTCGAAGTTTCCGCGCCGGAGGCCGATGCCGAGCGGCTCAGCTATCTGGTTCTGTGCGAGCGCCGGTTGAAGAATCAGGATGAAGTGCATGCGACGCTCGATAAGCTGGCGCACTTGTATCCTCAGTCGAAGTGGCGCCTGGAAGCCCTGATCGCGGACGCGAATTCGCATCTGATCGAGAACCAGCTCGACGCGTACGAGCCTCTGTATCGCGCCTGCTACGAATCTTTCCCCAAGGAGCCGCAGGCGGCCGCGTGCCACTGGAAGGTGGCCTGGGGGCACTATCTGCGTCGGCGTCCGGATGCGCAAGAAATGTTGCGCGCGCATCTGCGCTTGTTCCCGGCGTCCGAAGAATCGTCGGCCGCGTTGTATTTCCTGGGACGCCTGGCGGAGGCATCGAACGACAACGGCGCGGCTCGCGCATATTACGACGAAATCGTTCGCGAATATCCGAACTATTACTACACGGTCCTGGCGCGGGATCGCCAGAGCCAAATCGCCGCGAAGCCTTCCCCTCTAGTGAACGATTTTCTGAAAAGCGTGGCATTTCCGCAGCGGATGCGAACCATGAGTTTCGAGCCGAACACACGAGCTCAGGCTCGTATCGAGCGGGCCCGCATGCTCGCGGTGGCCGGGCTCGACGATTGGGCCGAAGGCGAGCTGCGATTCGCCGCGCAGACCGAAGATCAGCCCCAGGTGATGGCGTATGAATTGGCATCGCTCTCGACGCGCAAATCGGCGCCCGATCAGGCCATGCGGTATATCAAGCGCTACGCGTCGGGATATTTGTACCTGCCGCTCGAATCTGCGCCGGCCGCGTTCTGGAAGCTCGCGTTCCCGATGCCGTATCGCGTCGACATGGAACGATTCGCGAAACAGAACGGCCTGGATCCGTTTTTAGTGGCGGCGCTGATCCGGCAGGAATCCGAGTTCAATCCGAAAGCGGTGTCCGTCCAGAACGCCCGAGGGTTGACCCAAATCGTCCCCTCCACCGGCCGCGAACTGAGCCGCCGCCTAAAGGTAAAGCCGTACACTACGGCTCGTTTGTTCCAGCCCGCGGTGAATCTGCAATTGGGGTCGTTTTATTTGAAGTCGATCGTCGACAGCCTGGGCGGTCATTTCGAAGCCGCGCTGGCAGCATACAATGCAGGTCCATCGCGAGCCCACGCCTGGCTGAGCTGGGCCGACTTTCGCGAGCCGGCGGAGTTTATAGAGACGGTCCCGTTCAGTGAGACTCGGACGTATATACAGACGGTGTTGCGGAATGCGGACGTGTATCGTCGTTTGTATGGTGGAGGCTCAGCGGTGCGGACGATCGCGTCAAAGTGATGAATGACAGCCTCATCGTCAAGGAGGTGCGGTCGATTCAGGTGCCGATGCTGGAGTCCGCGAAACCTTACTTCTTGGAGTCGGAACTGGACGACCTGCGCTGCCTGATAAGGCTCACGGTCGAATTCTCTCATCACATTGAAGACGACAATTTGAGTGCCTTCGATCTCCGGTACCTCTGCGATTCGATACTTCCCGGCGTAGAGTCATTCCAGTCCGTGAGTGCTGCGCATCGAGCCCTGCGCTGCGAAACCGCGAGCCCGAATCGATCGGATTCGATCCACATCGAGTCGCTTCGACGCGAGTTCGGCGCAAAATATCGCGAGTTTCTTGCCGAGGCAGATTTCGCAGTGCGGTGTGGCCTGTTGCTGGATTTGTTCAAGTTGCAGATCGTATTCGTGGGTGCATCCCACGCATAAATCTGGCCCGGCCAACATTGTCAAGCCGCGATCCTGAAGTACCATAGTCTCATGGCTTCTATCGCCGAAAAATCTCTTCTCTCGCCCCCCGATATCGGTGAGCGACGCCCCAGATTCCGCAGTCAGCGCACTATGCGCTTTACCGAAAGCGTCATCCGCGAAATGACTCGCTTGGCCGCCCAACATAAAGCGGTCAACCTCGCGCAAGGGTTCCCCGACTTCGCGGCTCCTGAAATTCTGAAAGCTGCCGCGCGCGACGCCATCACCGCCGACGTCAATCAATACGCCATCACCTGGGGAGCAAAACCGTTTCGCGACGCCATTGTCGGCAAGTACAAGCGGACCTACAACCTCGACATCGATCCCGAGCGCGAAATCACCGTCTGCTGCGGCGCCACCGAAGGGATGATGGCCGCCCTGATGGCCGTCACCAATCCTGGCGACGAAGTGGTGATTTTCGAACCCTATTACGAAAATTACGGACCCGACACGCTGCTATGCGGCGCGGATCGCAAGTTCGTCAAGATGCGGCCGCCGGATTGGCGCTTCGAACCCGATGAGCTTCGCAAAGCTTTTTCGCCCAACACGAAGGCAATTGTCCTTTGTTCGCCGAATAACCCAACGGGGCGCGTGTTCGATCGCGCCGAGCTCGAATATATCGCCTCGCTCTGCCAGGAGTTCGACGCGCTCGCGATCACCGACGAGATTTACGAGCACATTCTCTACGACGGAACCGAGCACATCCCCATGATGACGATTCCGGGAATGCGCAACCGGACGATTCTAGTCAACAGCATGAGCAAGACTTACGCCGTCACCGGATGGCGCGTCGGCTGGGTCCTGGCGGCGCCGGATCTGACCGATTCCATCCGCAAAGTTCACGATTTTCTTACCGTGGGCGCCGCGGCTCCGCTTCAGGAGGCCGGCGCGGTGGCGCTGTCGCTACCGGAAGAATACTATGCGCATCTATCGCACGATTACGGAGAACGCCGCGATGCGATGGTCACCGTCCTCGAACAAGCCGGCTTCAAGTGCTTCATGCCGCGCGGAGCGTATTATATTTTGTGCGATATTTCAGGGTTCGGATACCCCGACGATATGGCGTTTACGCGACATCTGATTGAAGATGCAGGCGTAGCCGCGGTTCCGGGGTCCAGCTTCTTCGAAGATCCGCGCGATGGCTCCCAAATGATTCGCTTCTGTTTCTGCAAAAAGTATGAGACCCTGAAAGAGGCGCAAGAGCGCCTGAAAAAACTGTAGCGACAACGTAAAGTTTCATTGCCGGGTGGAGGGCTGTATGACGTCGGTGATCGTTCTCCCGGAAAGTGTCGCCCGCCAGGATGGAACCAGTGAGGTTTTCCATCTGGAAGCCAATCGCGGCAAGCCATTGCTGCTGACGCTGGGCATTACTCGCATTATTCAAGAGGAGAGTCTGGAAGTGTCCATCTGGGGCTCCGGGGACGCGGAGAACTGGAAACTGCTCCAGGTTTTTCCACGCAAGTGTTACTGCGGAACTTATTCCGTACAACTGGACCTGACGCGGCATCCGGAGCTTCGCTATCTCCGCGCGCAGTGGACCATGGATTGTTGGGGTCAAAGCGACGGCACACCCCTGTTCGGGTTCTACCTGGCCGCCGAAGAGACCGAGCTTCGGGTAGCAGGCGCGGCTTAGAAACCTATACGCGCGCCCCAGCGAGCCGCGACCACAGGGAGCGGTGGGTGTCGCTGGCTTTACAGCAGGATCAATCGCAATCGACGTCTCTAGCGCCCCGCGCTGAGGAATCGCCCGATATTCTCATTCAGGAACTTCGCATCCGCGGGATTACTCGCCGCTCCGGCCGTGTGTCCCCACAACGACGGGATCGGCATCAGCGTCACCCCGGGAATGAACGGAGCTTCGTAGCGCGCATCGGTGACCGGAAAATACAGGTCCGTCTCGGAGGGCATGTACAGCAACGGAACTTTGATGGATTTAAGCGCGCGCTCCACGTCTCCATTGAATCCCGGAGTCGTGCCGACGTTGTGCCGCTGCCAGGTTCGCGCTTGCAGAATGTAATCGTTCGCGTCCGCGCGGAATCGAGTCCGAAAACTGTTCATGGCTTGCTCGAACGTGGTGACCGAAGGCGTGCGCCACAGCTCGCGCCGCCACCATTCCTGCGAATAGAGCCACGCGGCCCACACCATGCCGAACGCTTCCAGCCCCTTGGCTGGCTCAGCCGTGTAATCGCCGCCCTGAAACGCAGCGTCGGCGGTCAACGCCGCGATTTGTCCTTCCAGGCGGACCACCCCGTGCCCGTAAGTTTTCGCCGTGCCCGAAGTCGCCACAATACGATCGGCGAAAGTGGGATAACTCACCGCCCATTGAAACGCCTGTTGCGCCCCCATCGAGAATCCGACCACGGCGCGCAGGTGCGTAATCTTCAGCTCCTCGGTCAGCAGCCGATGAACCGCTTCGACATTGTCGCGAATCGTCGTAACCGGGAAGCGAGGACCGTGGAACGGCCCCGGCGTATTGCTTGGCGACGACGAACGGCCGTTGCCGAATAATTCCGTCGCGACCAAGAACAGCTTGGACGAATCCAGCGCGCGATCCGATCCGATCAGCCACTCATAGCCTCGCAAGTTGGCCATGTAATGCGACGGCAGCAGAACCGCATTGTCCTTAGCGGCGTTCAGGTGCCCATACGTTCCGTACACGATGCGCGCTTGCGGCAAAGTGACTCCGCTCTCGGTTTTGAAGTTGGAAATAGCAAATTCGTGACGCTCGGCCGCCCCCGAATCCTGAGCCGGCGCGCTCTGCAGGAGGAACAGCAGCAGGATAAACATTTTCATAAGCGATAGAACAGCGATCTTAACATTTTCGTGCTTTGTAAATGACTCAGGTTCTTATATGCTGTTGCGATCCCGGCATCGCGCTCTTCAGAAAAATCGCGATTCATGTTCTATAAGGCGCTTGTTTCCAGCCTGAACAGGAGATCACCAGCCGCAGCTATGCGAATTCGACCGGACACTCGCTTTTGAGCACAAGCTTCGCAAAGCGGCCCAGAGGAATTAGTTCCGGAGTTAGTTCCGGCTCATTGCGATTGCGGGTTCGGCTGATAGACCGGAATGGTCACAATATTACTGGTATAAATGTCCTGAGCGATGGTGAGCTGAGTGAACGGGTTGGTATTGATAGACGAATTCAATTCCAGGACGATCTTATAAAGGCCGATCGCTCCGACTTCCGCGCCGGCGGATACCACGGTAGCGGTGCTGCCACCGGCAAGCGACGATACCGGGGAACTCGGGTCGTTCTGTGCTGGCCCGAAGTAGGCCGTTCCATCGTTCAGGGCGTTCTTTGCGGCATCGGGCGTCACCAGGCCTAATCCGGTGGCGTAGAGGTAAATCGTCTCTCCGGCTACCGCGGGATTGGCTTGCGTAATGGGCGCACCGGCAACGTTGGCGCAGCACAATTCAGTATTCAGCGCGGTCATGGTTACCGATCCGGCGGATCCCGAAGTTGAACCCGTGGAGGTTGCCGTGATCGTGATTCCGTCGCCTTCGGGTCCGGGCACCTTGGCCTGCAGGCGGACGCGCGTGTAGGCCGCCGCCGGAGAGGCAACCACCACCTCCTGCGGATTGGCGTTGATCAATCCTACGAAAGCGTCGCGGATGGAGGCCAGGGTGTCGCTGGCTTGGACTGTGTAGTTGTACACCCGGTCTTCAATGCCGATGGTGGCGACGTCGCCGGCGTTGATCGATCCATCCACCGAGACGGTACCGGTGGCATAGCTGGATCCGTGATACGCCATCGCGGGGCGCGGATCGGTCCCCCCCTGCGCGAAAATTCCAGGATTTTCGGTCGAGATTGGCAATCCGATCGCGTCTGTTACCGAGATGGACCCGTCATTGTGCTGGATCCGGACGTAGAGACTGCTGCTGTTGGTATCCACCAGCTCCCATGGAACCTGAGCGTTGACCTGCGTCGGCGAGACCATCAAGAGCGGGGACTGGATTCCGTCGATATACACTTCCACGCCGCCCAGCTTGGTCGGCAGAGTCTGAGCGGCCGGGTCGGTGGAGACCGTGGTATCGGAGAGGTTGTTGCCCATGATCGCGACGATCGTGCCGGGAGCGAGCGTGGACGCGTCGCCTCCGCCGTCCAGCACCGCGTCGCTGGCCGTAGCGGTAATCGTCGCGTTGGTGGAAACCGTCGTCGAGAGCGTGATATTGTCGCCGGCCGTACCGGGAATGCGCGCGATTAGCTGTAAAACGCCGAACCCTAGTTGCGGAATCGCCACCACGTTCGGATCGCCGTTTCCGCCGTTGGCGCTATTAATGGCATTGGCCAATCCTTGTGTGATTGGATCGAAAGATCCGTTGGTCACGTCGGTGCTGGTAACCGTGTAAGTGTAGTTGACGGTATTGGTGACGGCGCTTCCGCCGGCGGAACTGACGCCGTTGCTCGGATTTCCTATGGTAACGGTGACGACATCGTTGGCCGTAAGCGTGCCTCCCAGCGTAACCGTGCCAAAGGCATAGATGTGAAGGCTTCCTGCATTCACGACGCCGGTCGAAACGATATCGGCCTCGAGAGGCGTGAATACCATGATGCGAAAATTGCTCGGGTCCGCAACATACAGATTCGCTCCATCCCATACCAGCGAGGTAGGCGAAGCCGTAATATTGGCGCCAGACTGCGTCAGATTCGGAGAAAATATGCTTTCTGTGCTGGTGACCACGTCGGAGAATTCGTCCGGCTCACCCAGGATGACGTTGGCGCGCACCCCATTGGTGGTGGGAATGGTGTTGTAGACCAGCACACGATCGTTCCCGGTGTTGGCGACGAACAACCGGCCGTTGCCGTCCGAAACGACGGAGCGCGGAAAACTCATGGTCGCGGCGCAGATGGACGGGTAGGTCGGGTTGCCGTTAGAGTCGGTGCCGTTCGATGCGCACAGGTCCGTGTCGTCATCCAGGATCGAGGTCACCATGTCCATTTGCCCGATCTCTACGTCGGCGGGCTGGGTGTTTTGAGTCGGAATCGAATTCCAGATCAGCACGCGGCTGTACCCAAGGTCGGCTACGTACAGATGCGTGGCGTCCGCGCTGACGCCAGTCGGGCTCAGCATCGTAGTGGCGGAAGCCCCTGGAGGAATCTTGGTTTGGTCGATCTGGGCGACGGTGGTGAAGTTGGGTTGGCCAAGCACCAGGTCGGCGGGCTGGTTGTTCTTGGTCGGAATCGAGTTCCAGATCAGGATCCGATTGTTTTGCGTATCGGCGACAAACAATTTTCCGCCCTGAAGCCACACTCCCTGCGGCGCGCGCAGACTGCTCGCGTTGACCACGATCGGCTCCGTGAGCGTGACGAAATCCGGCTGGCCCAGCACTACGTCGGCATTCTGGCCGATGTTCTGCGGAATCGACAGCCATAACAGGACTCTGTTATTGGCCGTATCGGCCACCGCGACGACATTGCCGTCGGAGGCGACAGCGGTGGGCAGGTTCATTCCCGATTGGGTGCGGTTCGGAGGCGGCTCGAAATTATTGATGGCCGGCTGACCCAGGACCATTGTCGCCTGACCGGTGCAAACCGGGCAGCGTACGTTGTCGACCAGCTCATCGGTGGGTTGAGGAAGCGAGTCGGTCGGGAACATCAGGACTCGATTGTTCACCGGCAAAAGGCCCAAGCGGTTCGAGTCGACTACATACAGCCATCCGTAAGGCGATCCGGGCGCGTAGGGAGCATAACCAAGCCCTCCGGCGCTGCCGAAAACGGTGTTGGAAGAACCAAAGTTTTGCGAGGTAAATGTCGTCTGGCCAATGATTAAACGCGCGCCCTGACCGGTGATGAAGTCGCCCGAAAGTCCCACGGCGGCACATAGTGAAAGAACGGCACAGTATTTCAACATTGAAAAATGACTAAGGGTTTTGCTCTTCAGTATAACAATCTAGGGACGTTACCCGATACAAGCAGGTTGCCTGCCAATCGTGGCCGATTTCTGCTCAGGTTCGATGGAGAATCCGTTGGCTTCAAAGAGACTTACCGGTAATAAAACGCCAACCAGACGATGAACCCAACGGCGCCGGGAACCAGAATCTCCACCCAGTTCCGGCGAAGGTATCGAAGCCAGGGTGCGGGTTCCTTGGGTGCATCGGTAGCCTGCTGTTTCGACGCCAGCGAAGATGCCAGGCGAGTCCGAAGGCTCGACGGCAGTCCGTTCAACGCGCGTACGATCTCTTCCCGGCCGCGCCGGTCGGCGATCAGGATGGTGGCGGAATTGAAGCTGTTGGTGGACTCTTCCAGCTCCTTTCGCAGTCGCGGCGGCACTTCGCTCACCGAGCGGTACACCTGCGTCTTCCCGCCCTTGGCGATGAAGATAGTGGACGTTTTGACTGTGACCCGGTTCATGATCACCTTTGCCGCCGGTTTGTCGATGGAGATCTCCGCGCGCGGAGGCACTCGTGACGAATCGCTGCCGGCATGATGCATGGTAACCTCGATGAACCCGAGCGCGGCCTTCGACAGCGCCTTGTCCTTCCTATAGATTAGTCCAATTTGGCGTTCCATGGGATCGGGTCCCAAGCGATAGCGATCAGGCGTCCCGCCTCCACTTCCTCGCGGCAATGCGCGCCGGCAACGAACCCCGCGCCCAGCCCGGCCATCGCGAAGCGTTTGATCATTTCGGTGGAGTCGAGCTCCATGGAGATGCAGATCTGGTCCTCAACCGGCTCCATCCACGCCGTCAGCCGGCTGCGCGTGGCTCCGGTCTTCGGCAGCAGCAGAGCGTGACCAACCAGATCCCCCGGCAGCACCTGCGTTTTCCGCGCCAACGGATGCGACGCCGGGACCACCATCTTGATCTCATCGGAATGAATTTTCGCCACCTGGAGGCGCTTTTCCTTCACCGGCAGCGGAGTGATGCCGAAGTCGGCCTGGCTATCGACCACGGCTTCCACCACGCGCGCGCCGTAGGAGCGGTCCACCAGGATCTGCACGTTCGGAAAATGCTTCTTGTATTCGAAAAAGACGCGCGGCAGAACGTAGATGCAGGTGGCTTCGTTGGCGGCGATCACCAGCTCGCCGCGGGGGACGCGTTCCAGCTCATTGATGGAATTCTGCGCGCGCCGCCGCAGATCGAGGATCTGGCTCGGCGTAGTCGGCGAAAATGCGGCCGGCGGGAGTCAGAGCGATCTTGGTCCCCAGGCGCTCGAACAGCGACGCGTTCAGTTCCTGTTCCAGTTGCCGCACTTGGGCGCTCACCGCCGGCTGGGTTCGGAAACACGTCTGCGCCGCCTTGGAGAAGCTCTTCAGGCGGACGATTTCGAGAAACGTGTGGAGCTGGTCCAGGTCCATGCGGCGGAATTCAAATTTTACCACTCCGGCAGGTTGGACTACTCTGAGCGGTGAAAAAGGCCGAGATAGGCGGCTTTTCCGCGGATATGGCCCACCATCGCTTGCATGACGGATGTGCGGATGGCCTGGACGTTGGGATTCGGCTCCTGCGGACCTTGCGGATTCACCTTGATATCGAGCATCGTATCGAGGGCGTACAGTTCCATCACATAGTGATGCAATGGACCGGCCGCGGGCGCTCCTGGACCGCGATAGCGCGAGCCGCTGACGCTGATTTGGCGCGTGCCGTCCGGAAGCTCGAATCCATCGGGCCGGCTTTGGGCGACGCCGGCGGCGGTTCCGGGAATGTTCCAGAGCATCCAGTGCAGAATATCGTCGGTGGAATTGTTCGCCACGGTATCGGCGTCATGGAAGATCAATACGAAACTTGCGGTGCCCTGGGGAGCTCCGCTCCATTGAATGGCGGGCGAGATTTCAGGTCCGGCCTGCGTGTAGCGCGAAGGGATCATGCCTCCGTCGGGCCATGCGGTGGTGATCAGCGTCATGGTTTGGACGCCGCCGCGGCCGCCTCCTCCACGTCCGCCGCCACCGCGTCCGCCTCGCCCGGCCGGCGGAGTCGGCGCCTGCGCTGAAACAGTTGCCATCGTTATGGCGAACAGCGTGAAGACGGTTATCGATCGCATGTTTTCCATTCCTCCTTAGCGCTTGAACTCCGGATGAGCTTTGATCCACGCGTCATAACGCATACGGAGCGTCTTCACCGGATTCAGATTCTCGCCAGGCTTGATGTTGAAGGCCGGTCCGTGATTGGGTTGCGAGACTGTGACATACATCGCGTATTTGCCGTTGTTGTGCGAGTTGGGCTGGTCCGCGGGGCCGTTGGTGTCCTTCGGATCGGCGGCCAGAATGTAGGCGACCAGCGAGGTTCGATAGGAGCAGGGGATCGCGGCGCTCTCGGCCGGAACCGCGGGAACCTGGCACGTGCAACGGCTGTCGCCGCCCGCCGCGTCGGCTGCTTCCATCGCGGCCATCACGCGATCCGTGACGCCTCCGCTGGCGGCGATGAAGGCTTTCACCGCGCTCGGAACCACGGCGGCGGAGCGAAGAATATTACCTTGAATCGAATAGAAAATCTCAGTTCCCGGAACCTGTCCGTGAATATCCTGCGTCACGAAACCGTTGGCGAGCCCGGAGTGTCCTGCCATGCGGCCCTGCAAGTCGACGATGCCGAACTGGCGAGACTGGAATCCGGGGTCCTCGCTCAGGAGCTCAATGATCCTGGCGGGGTCGGTTCCTCTTTGAAGCTCGTCGAACACCAGCGTCTGATTTTGATGCGTGGCGCTGTCCACGCCGGCCTGGCAGGCCGCGACGCCTTTTCCCGGGACAACGACCGCCTGAACATCCTTCAGAAAATCATCGGTGCTGCCCGTGCACGTGGACGACGAGATGACGACGCGTCCCGTGCTACGATCGACGGCGACCACCGACCAGGTTGCGAATACCGACGTCTCCGCCGCGCATATCGCGGCCAGGAGCAGAACTATTTTTCGCATGATTTGCGATTGTACCCCAAGTGCGGCATGGTAAGATCTCGACGTGCGCGTCGGACGCCGCCGTGTCCGCGGGAAGGGCTGAGCCCACCGGTCTCATTGAAGCATCGATCCGTTCATCGCGATTCTTCTTTCGGCCCGTCACGCGGACGCCGGGCAATGACCGAAAGGAGATCGTCATGCCCCATTCTCTTCCCACGCGCCGCCTGCCCAGGCAGCCCAGCCTGGAACAATTGCGCAAGCAAGCCAAAGAGCTGCTGGCGAGTATCGCGCCGGCGATCCCGCGTCGGTCGCGGAGGTGCGACGGTTCGAGCGCGCACCCGACCCGGCGGCATTTTCGCTCAGCGACGCGCAGCGCGTGCTGGCGCGCGCCTATGGCTATGAGAGTTGGCCCAAGCTCAAGGCGTTCGTCGATGGAGCCAACGTCGCCGGTTAGCGGAGGCAGTGAAAGCCGGCGACATCGCCCAGGTGCGGGCGCTGCTCGGCGCCCGTCCCGAACTGGTGGGCATGGACATGGCCGGGAACAACGAACATCGCGCGCTGCATTTCGCAGTGCTGCGCCGCGATGCCGCGATGGTCCGCCTGTTGATGGAAGCCGGCGCCGACGCGAGGAAGGGCATTTTCCCGCATCGCGATGCGACTACCGCTTTCGCGCTGGCGCGGGATCGCGATTATCACGACATCGTCGCGGTTATCGAGGAAGAAGAGCAGAAGCGCCGGAAGTCGATGAGTTGTCCCAATTCAACGGTGTCGCCGGTGCAGGAACAGATCAACGCGGCGATTCGAAGAGGAGACGATGCGGTGCGCGATTCGGCTGCTTGAAGAGAATCGAGTCGCTGATCCACGCTTGCGACCGGGACGGCGGGACTCCGCTGCACGTGGCCGCGCAGGAAACGAATCGAGGAAATGGTCGAATGGCTGCTGCGCCGGGGCGCAAACGCGAAGAAAACGGATGCGAAGCGGCTGACCCCGCTCGACCGCGCCGCGCTCGCCGCCGATCCGCGCAATGACGGCGCGAAAGAGTTTCCTGCCGTCGCGCGAGCTGTCTGCTGGAGAATGGCGCGGAGGTGACCATTCGAGGCGCGGTCGCATTAGCCGACGCGCAACGCGTCCGCGAACTGGTGCGCGCAGATCCCGAGCGCGCTGCGGGAGAGTCCACTGGATGGGCGGCGGGCTGCTCAGCCTGGCTGTGAATCACGGTCACCTCGAAATCGTCGAGACTGCTGCTGGATCTGGGAGCAGATCCGGATGAGCGGACCATGTTGCATGAGCTGGAAGATCCCACGCCGAGCTGGGGCACGCCGCTATGGTACGCGGCGCTGGCCGGGCGGCGTGATATTACGGAGCTGCTGCTTAATCGCGGGGCCGACCCGAACGCAAATGTTTACGCGTCCGGATGGCCGCTGCGCAACGCGTCTCGTCATGAAGACGTGAAGCGGCTGCTGCTGGCGCGCGGCGCCAAGCCGCAGCCTTACATGATCGCGGAACCGCACGAGGTTGAAGAGGCACGACAGATGTTGGACGCGGCGGCAGGGGAAGACGCGAGCGAACTGGCGCGTGAGCTGGCGTGGGCGGCCGCTTGCCACGGATGCTCCTCCATCGTCGAGTTGGCACTGTCGCGATTGACATGGTCTGTCGATGACCCGCGCTGGCACTGGATTCTAATCCAGCCGATTCGCGGCGTGAGCGGCGAACCCGCGAAGCGCGAAGGATTTTTCGCCTGCATGCTAGCACTGCTGCGGCGTGGAATCGTGAACGTGCCAAGCCAGTTCGGCGAAACCGCGCTTCATTACCTTGTGGCGCGCCCGGGTCCCACCGAGGCGGAGCGAGTGCGGTTCGCGACGATGCTGCTGGATCATGGAGCCAGGCTTGATGCGCGAGACAGCCTGCTCCAGTCGACCCCGCTTGGATGGGCTTGCCGTTGGGGGCGCAAGGATCTGGTCGAGTTGCTGATCGCTCGCGGCGCGCCGTTCACGAATCGGATGCTGAACCGTGGGCGACTCCGCTCGAGTGGGCCAGGAAGATGGGACACGTCGAGGTTGCGTCGCTTTTACGCCACAATCCGTAGACTGTCTTTAGATTATCTTTACGGCCGTTTTGTTACTTCCTTACGAGTTAGCGGCGAAAATCGACTTGCAGCTCAACTTGTGAACCGCGTGGACCCGGTTGTTCCGCGTACAACGAGAGGAAATCCACGATGCGCAAGCCATCGCAGCTTTCGAAGTTCGTCTGGATGATTGGGGCACTCGCGTGTCTTGCGTTTCAGGCTCCTGTCTTTGCGCAGAACGGAGCGGATGACGATCCGCCACAGTCGCCGGCTAATGCCTCGGCCGCCGGCAATGGGCTCACCGGAAATTTTTTCTCTCGGCTTTTCAAGGCTTATTACAACGACTGGAATCCTTCGCCCGGCAACGCCTCCGAACCAGAACCTGCATATCGTGGATATCCCGCGCCGGTTTCGGGTCCACCATTTCCTTTTTCCGTCTGGCCCTATGGAGGAAGCGTCGTGATCGGCCAACCGTTTAATCAGTCAGGACCATTGATGCAGGCGATCTGGAGCGGTCCCGGCGGGGACGCGTGGAAGCGCAGCGGCATCCAGATTTATGGTTGGCTGAACGGCGGATTTAATGTGAGTACGTCGAAGGAGGGTGGCTATTCAACATTCCCCGCTGCATATGCTGAGCGGGGAAATAGCATTGAGCTTGACCAGGAGGTTCTGTATATCGAACGCCAGCCCGACACTGTTCAGACCGATCACATCGACTGGGTCTCCGCTTGTCTGGCTTGTATGGCATCGACTATCGATTTACCACGGCGAAGGGATATTTCAGCAATCAGCTCCTAGGGAAGAATCAAAAAAACGGTTTTGACCTGCCCATGGCGTACTTCGACTTGTATGTTCCTTATGTCGCGCAGGGCATGGATATTCGAATTGGGCGGTACATCTCGCTTCCGGATATCGAGGCTCAGTTAGCTCCGAATAATTACATGTACACGCATTCGTTACTGTATACATTTGATGCGTATACTCAAACCGGCCTGAATGTCACGACGAAGCTAAGCGATCATTGGCTGTTTCAAATCGGTGTATCGCCGGGTAACGATGTGGCGCCTTGGGCGACCAAGGATCGCAAATTGACATTAAACACATGCCTCGGTTATACCTGGCGGGTTGGACTCGACAATGTGTCTATCTGCGCGAATTCGGTGAACGACGGGAAGTATGCATACAATAATGTGCAGTCTTATTATTTCACTCTTTATCACGAATTTACCCAAAATGGATCCTGGCACACTTCGACGGAGTCCTGGTATCAACACGAGCGAGATACCCCAAATGTCGATAATGCGACGGGCCAGACCTTAGTGGAGACCAATGCAAATGGCGCGATCTGCAACAGCGTCGCTCAGGTGACTTGTTTCGCTCCAGAATGGGCAATTATTAATTTTACCGAGAAGCAACTTTCGCGACACGATTATATGTCGATTCGTAACGAGTATTTTGACGATATCCGGGGCCAGCGTACCGGCTTTCGGACTCCTTACACCGAGCACGCCATCGGTTGGGGCCACTGGGTCGGCACAACCGTGTTGTTCCGTCCGGAACTGCGATTTGAGCGCTCATACGACGTGCCTGCTTACGACAATGGGACGCGGAGAAACCAGTTGATGCTCGCGGGCGACGTGATCTTTTTTCTTTTAGCGAGCATCGCTCGTCATCAAGGATTACACCGCCCAGCGTATAGTGGGTGATGGTGAACGGATGAAGCCGCCGCCGACCGAGGAACTTCAAACCATCATCGCGCAAGCGCGTTGGGACCGTGCGGTCGCGATCCTGAGCCGATTGGATCCCGCCGTTGCGGCTGATGCATTCCTCAACCTGTCCTATGAAGATCAGCAGGTTCTGTTTGGACGATTGCCGGTCGAATTCGCGGCCAAGCTAGCGCCGATTTTTCCTTACTACCACACCTTCGTTCTGCTCCATACTCTTCCAGTGCAACGGATGACTGCGGTGGTCGAGAAGATGAATCCGGTCGAGCGCGCGAATTTTCTCGACGAGTTGCCGGAAGGCGCCTGGCAACAGATGATCAGCGAGCTTTCGCCGTCGCGGATTGCCGCGGAAGACCGCTCGGCCGCGGTCGAGGAGATGGACCGAGGCGTCACGCCGGTCGAGCCGATCATTGAAGCAAGGCAAGTCGAGAAACGATTCAATCGGCCGGGCGGCGGACAAATTCAGGTGATCGCGCCAACTACATTGTCCGTCGAGCCCGGCGTTATTATCGCACTGTTGGGGCCTTCAGGCTCGGGCAAATCCACTCTGTTGCGGATGCTGTCCGGGCTGGCGGAGCCATCGGCCGGAGAGGTCCTATGGCATGGGAAATCGCTGAACGGATCCAGTCCGAACGCGGCGATTGTGTTCCAGAGTTTTGCTTTGTTTCCATGGCTCACGGTGCTGGAGAACGTGGAAGTTCCGCTGCTGGCGCGTGGAATGAAGCATACCGAGCGGCATCATCGCGCGCTGAAGACTCTAAACGCGGTTGGGTTGAAAGGTTTCGAATCCGCCTATCCCAAAGAGCTATCCGGAGGCATGAAACAACGCGTAGGGTTCGCTCGCGCCCTGGCGGTAGAGCCCGAGATTCTATTCATGGATGAACCATTTTCGGCGCTCGATGTTCTGACGGCCGAGAACCTGCGCGGTGAATTAATGGAGCTTTGGCTAGGGAAAAAGATTCCCACGAAAAGCATATTCCTGGTGACGCACAACATTGAGGAAGCGGTGCTGCTGGCGGACCGGATCGTCGTACTAGGGCGAAATCCCGCCAAGATTCGCGCCGATTTCCGCGTTCCCTTGAAGCAGCCGCGCGAGCGAAATTCCGCCGAATTTCTGTTGTACGTCGACTATATCTATAAACTGATGACGCAGCCAGAGCTTGAAGCCGAGCCGCCTTCTCCCGGCATTGAAGCCAAAGCGCGCTACCGGCCCTTGCCGCACGCCAGGCAGGGAGCCATCGCAGGACTGCTGGAACTGCTCGACGATCGCGGCGGCAAAGACGATTTATATAGGGTCGCAGAAGAGCTTCGCATGGACGTTGACGATCTTTTGCCGATCGTCGAGGCCGCCGTGCTGCTGTCGTTCGCGAAATCCGAGCGGGGCGACGTTGAGCTTACTCCCGCTGGAAAAACATTTGCGGAAGCCGATATTTCATCGCGACAAGCTTTATTCCGTGAAGCTGCGCTGGAGAATATAACCTTACTTCAGCAAGTAAACAGCGCTCTACACAGCAAGTCGGACCATGCGATGCCTCTCGAATTCTTTCGCGATATTCTGCAAGAGCGGTTTTCGGATGAAGAAGTACAGCGGCAGATCGACACGATGTTGAATTGGGGCCGGTATGGGGATATTTTCACCTACGACTCCGAGAGCGATCGATTGCTCCTGAATCAAAACGGGGATCGCGGAAATGGAGAGGCGTCGCTTCACTGATGGCCAGCCGATCCGATAAAACCATTGCCAGCTTGCTGCCTTGGAGCATCCTGTCCGATAAGGCGTCATCTTTACTTACGGATGTGCCTATTGGTTTTGTGGGGTTGGCATTATTTTATGGCTTGCTTTCTCTGGCGCACTACTGGGGTGCTCCGGTTCATGCTGAAACTCAAATCGACCTGAGTCCGGCGGCACTGCCGATTTACGCGTTTTATTCCGTGGCGCGCATGGCTGCTGCTTACTTTCTTAGCTTGGCTGTCAGCCTGGTATATGGCTATGTTGCGGCGCATAACCGCACGGCCGAGCGTCTGATGATCCCGCTTCTCGACACCCTACAGTCGATTCCAGTGCTTTGCTTTCTCCCCGGCGTGATGATCTCGATGGTCGCACTGTTTCCGACCACCCAGTTCGGATTGGAGTTGGGATCTATTTTGTTGATTTTTACGGGCCAAGTCTGGAATATGGCGTTCAGCGTGTATTCGTCTTTAAAGAATATCCCCGGCGAAATGTTGGAAGCCGCCCAATTGTATGGACTGAGCTGGTGGCAGAGATTTATCCAGTTGGAGCTGCCGAATATGGTGATCGGGCTGGTCTGGAACTCCATGATGTCGCTGGCAGGCGGCTGGTTTTCGCTGATGGTGTGCGAAATGTTCGTGCTGGGGACTCGTGATTTAAGGCTTCCCGGTCTGGGTTCGTACTTGCAGTCGGCGTCCAATGCCGGAGCTACTCGATCCATCGTCTGGGGACTAATCGTAATGATCGCGGTGATCGTGCTGATTGATCAGATTGTCTGGCGTCCGATCATCGCGTGGAGCGAGAAGTTCAAGTTTGAACAGGTGGAAGCTTCCGAAGTCCCCAGCTCGCCGGTGCTTATGTTCCTGCGCCGCTCGAAGTTATTGTCGTGGGCCTCGCGACGATCCGTTGCCCCGGCCCGCGAGGCTTTGACGCTGCACTTCGCGCGGACTCATTCGAACGCCCGTGTTGCTTCTGAGAACCGGCCTTCCATGAAATGGGCGTCGCGGGTTATGTTCATCATTGCGCTGGCGGGGATCTTACTCGCTATCGCCAAGATGGGCGCCATGCTAACCGCCATTTCGCGATCGGAGTTGCATGATATATTGCTGGGGGCGGGAGCTACATTTCTTCGCGTCGAGCTTACTCTTATACTGGCCGGGCTTTGGACCATTCCGGTGGGAGTCTATATCGGAGTAAAGCCGAAGCTTGCAGCGATTGCGCAACCGATCGCTCAGATTGCGGCGTCCATACCTGCGCCGGCTTTATTTCCGATCGTGCTGCTGCTGTTAATTCAACTGGGCGGCGGAATGGGAATCGCTTCAATCGTATTGCTGCTGCTGGGAACACAATGGTACATCCTGTTCAACGTGATTGCGGGAGCTAGTGCCATCCCGGCGGATCTGAAAGAAGTATGCGCGGTATTTCATTTGAGTAACGTGGAGCGCTGGCGGAAATTGATCCTTCCCGCTATTTTTCCCTATTTAGTCACCGGCTTCGTTACCGCATCCGGCGGAGCGTGGAACGCGAGCATTATCGCCGAATATTTTCGCTTTCGCGGCCAGACATTTTCGATCACAGGGCTCGGAGCCGTGATCAGCCGGGCCACCGACGCCGGCAACTTTCCAGTGTTACTAGGAGCAACCGTGGTTATCAGCGCGATGGTGGTCACCATCAACCGTCTGGTCTGGAGGCGGCTTTACGCCTTAGCTTCCACGAAGTATAAACTCGAGTTTACTTAGCGCAACAAAGCCCGGCAGTGACGGGCGATCTGGCGATCTTCCTGGCTGGGAACGATATCGACGCGTACCTGGCTATGCTGCGCCGAGATCCTGCGGCTGTGCCGCCGATTGGCATCTTGGTCAAGCGAAATGTCCAGAAAATGTAGCCCGTCGCAAACGATTTTCCGGATTCGATCGCTATGTTCGCCGATACCTCCCGCGAACACCAGCAAGTCGAGCCCGCCGAGCACCGCGGCATAGGCTGCGATGGTCTTGCGAATGGCCCCGCAAAAAACTTCAATTGCGAACTGCGCCTGCCGGTCGCCGGAATCGGCCGCGGCTTCAAGATCGCGCATGTCTTGTTTTCCGCCGGAGAGCGCAGTCAAGCCGGAATCGTGATTCAGCAGACTTTCCAGCGAGTCTGCGTTCATCTGTTTCACGCGCAGCAGATAGAGGAGTATACCGGGGTCCAGATCGCCGCTGCGGGTGGCCATTGGGATCCCGCCAGTGGGCGCCAGGCCCATCGAGGTATCCACGGACCGACCGTCTTTCACGGCGGCGAGGCTGGCGCCGCTGCCAAGGTGAGCGATCACGGTTCGGCTCGGAAGATTTTCGTCCTATTTGATGCACGATCGATTCGTAGGATAGTCCGTGGAATCCATACCGGCGGATTCCTTCTTCAAATAACTCGCCGGGAAGCGCGAAGCGGGCTGCTGCTTCGGGCATGCTTTGATGGAACGCGGTATCGAAACAGGCGAATTGCGGGACGCCGGGGTAAGCGCGCCCAGCCCTTTCGATCAGTTCGACTGCCAAGGGAATGTGCAGTGGCGCGAAATGAACACAGGCCTTTAGCTCCTGAAGCACGTCCGTCGTGATGCGCTGATGCACGACCAGGCGGGGTCCTCCATGCACGATGCGGTGTCCGATGGCCGACGGCTGATCAAGCGAAAGCTCGCCCAGCCACTTCGCGACGTGATCCAGCGCATCGCTTTGAGACGGGAAACTCAGGCTCTCCGATCGCAGCACGCGGCCATTGGCGTCCTTCAGCTCGATCTTGCCGTTGTTGCGGCCGATGCCTTCAGCCGATCCGTCAAGGAGAAGCTGCTCGTCGCCATCGCGTCCCACGTACACGCCGCACTTGAGCGATGAGGATCCCGTGTTGATGACGAGGGTCGAAAGATCGGGCACGGAACTTTATAAATTTGTCACACTTCGAAAACCAGATCTGTGCCAAGCTCAGATCAGATAGGAGCGCGATCTTCATGATATCCGCACAGAATCGCGAATGCCAAGACACGCTTTCCGCCGAAGAACTTCGCAAGATCGACGCGTACTGGCGCGCCTGCAACTATCTTTGCGCCGGAATGATCTACCTGCGCGACAATCCTCTGCTCAGGCAGCCGCTGCGCCCGGAGCACTTCAAGAATCGACTGCTGGGACATTGGGGCTCCGACCCCGGCCAGACGTTTATCTGGGTTCACCTGAATCGGGTCATCCGGAAATACGATCTGGACATGATCTACATCTCCGGGCCGGGCCATGGGGCTCCGGCGGTGATCTCGAACTGCTACCTGGAAGGGACTTATTCGGAGATCTATCCGGAAAAGAGCCAGGACGAAGCGGGCATGCTGAAGCTGTTCCGCGCGTTCTCCTTTCCCGGCCAGCTCGGAAGCCACTGCACGCCGGAGGTTCCCGGATCGATCCATGAAGGCGGCGAGCTGGGCTACAGCCTGTCGCACGCGTTCGGAGCGGCGTTCGACAATCCCGATCTGATCGTGAGCGTGGTCGTCGGCGACGGCGAAGCGGAGACCGGACCGCTGGCAACGTCGTGGCATTCCAACAAGTTTCTGAACCCGATTCGCGATGGCGCGGTGCTGCCGATCCTGCACTTGAACGGATACAAGATCGCCAACCCCACGGTGCTGGCCCGCATCGAGCCGGAAGAGCTGGAAAGTCTTTTCAGAGGCATATGGATGGACGCCGCACATGGTCGAAGGCGACGACCCCGAACCGATGCATCAGAAGATGGCCGAAACGGTGGACGACTTGCGTCGAGCAGATCCGGGCGATTCAAGACGAAGCTCGCCGCACGCGGCAAGCCGGACCGGCCACGCTGGCCGATGATCATCCTTCGATCGCCGAAGGGATGGACCGGACCGAAAGAAGTCGACGGTCACAAGGTCGAGAATTTCTGGCGGGCCCACCAGGTGCCGGTGCTCGACGTGCAAACGAATCCCGAACACCTGCAGATCGTCGAGCAGTGGATGCGGAGTTATCGGCCGGAGGAGCTGTTCGACGAACACGGCACGCTGATGCCGGAACTGCGAAGTCTGCCGCCCACGGGCGATCGCCGGATGAGCGCCAACCCGCATGCCAACGGCGGGAAGCTGCGCAAGGCTCTCGACCTGCCGGATTTCCGCGACTATGCAGTTTCCGATTGACAGTCCCGGGATCGAAGGAGGTCTCCCCGACGGAAACACTCGGCAAATTTCTGCGCGACGTCATGCGGCACAACATGACACAGCTTCCGTGTGTTCAGCCCGGACGAGAATGCGTCCAATCGGCTGCAGGATGTCTATCAAGCCAGCCTGCAAGACCTGGCTCGCCGCGATCAAGCCGGAGGACGCCGACGGCACCGATATCGCTCCCGATGGCCGCGTGATGGAGATGCTCAGCGAACATACGCTCGAAGGCTGGCTCGAAGGCTATCTCCTGACGGGACGCCACGGGCTCTTCAATACTTACGAGGCGTTCGTCCATATCATCGACTCGATGTACAACCAGCACGCGAAGTGGCTGGAGAAGTCGAAGCTGGAGACTCGACTGGCGGGCTCCGATCTCCTCGCTCAACCTCCTGATCTCGTCGCTGGTCTGGCGGCAGGATCACAACGGCTTCACCCATCGAGGATCCCGGCTTTCTGGATGTGGTCAGCAACAAGAGCGCCGCGATCACGCGCATCTACCTTCCTCCCGACGCGAACTGCCTGCTCAGCGTGGCGGACCACTGCCTGCGCAGCCAGAGACTACGTGAACGTGATCGTCGCCGACAAGCAGCCGCACCTGGTTTATCTCGATATGGATGCCGCGGTCATTCACTGCACCAAAGGCATCGGCATTTGGGAGTGGGCCAGCAATGATGCCGGCGCCGAGCCGGACGTGGTGGTGGCGAGCGCGGGCGACATCCTGACGCAGGAAGCCCTGGCTGCCGTCGCCATCCTGCGAGAAAACATTCCCAGATCTGAAGATTCGTTTCGTCAACGTTGTGGACCTGTACCGGCTTCAGCCCGAAACGGAGCATCCGCACGGTCTCTCCGATCGTGACTTCGATTCGCTCTTCACCACAGGACAAGCCCGTGATCTTCAACTTTCACGGATATCCGTGGCTGATCCACAAGTTCACGTATCGCAGGACGAATCACGACAACATTCACGTGCGCGGGTACAAGGAGAAGGGCAACATCAATACCCCGCTGGAACTTGCCATCCGCAATCAGGTCGATCGCTTCAATCTGGCCATCGACGTGATCGATCGCGTTCCGAAGCTGCAGGGTCCCGGCGCGCAACTCAAGGAATGGCTCAAGGGGCAGATCATCGAAAGCATCGCCTACGCCTACGCCGAAGGTCAGGACAAGCCCGAAATCCGGAACTGGAAATGGCCGTCTGCGATGTAGCTCACGCTAATTGAGGAATCCGGCCTGACGAGGAATTCACTACCCTATCGCCTGGCCGGACTTGTTCGGAGGTTCCCTGAAGAGCTTCCATTTTTTTAACGGGCGCCAATCCCATGGACTGTGGCCATTGGCAATCGCACTGCCAGGATTCTCAGAATCCCCAGTGCCACGGTTCTAGCCGCCTTCAACATCGTGACCCGCATCGGCCTTCCCTCCTTTCCTTAAATTGTGATCTGCAAGTGGACCATTCGCGCCAACAGAAACGCCGCGTCTTCTCAATCGGCAGAATGGATCGAAATCTTCTGTATGAGCGCGGAGAGCGAACGCTATCGAACCGGAGGCACGAGAGCCGGCAAAGAGGGAGGCTCCGTTGACTCCTGATCGATTTGGCATTCGCGCGAGCGAGTACTGCCGTCAGAAAACATAAGCCTCCTTTCCTGCACTATCCGGGGCCACGCCGAAACCGGCTGCCCTTAGACATGCTATACCGGCGGGGGTATGCTTGTAAAGCCTACGCGCGGTTTTTTTTCGAAACTGCGGCCGACTCGGCTCGCGCGTCCGCAACATTAAGGCACTCTCATGAAATCTGCAAAAATTGCAGACTCGGAGGAAATTTTAGTCTCTGGCTCGAAGATCGCCGTTTGAATCAACGGAATGTATCCGGCGGCTGACGTGCTCCGTCCATGTTGGTATGCGGGTCCGAATGAGTTTTGCGCTACGGCTTGCGTGGTTGCCACTGGGCGCTGCAATTGCACGCGCGGATGTCGCGTTGCTTCTCGAGGAGCCGTATGGAACCTTTGGCGGCATGAATCCGACCGGACACGCGGCTTTGTATCTATCCCGCGTGTGCGCCGAAACACCCGTGTCGTTGCGCCGGTGCGATCCGGGCGAGCTGGGCGCCGTGATCAGCCGGTATCACCGGGTTGGCGGATATGATTGGATCGCGATCCCACTGATCGCGTATTTGTATGCGGTGGAGCAGCCGGATCAGGTTCCGATGTCGGCAAATCCCGAGCAGGCGGCTTCCCTTCGCGACACGTACCGGCGCGCCCATTTGAGGGAACTCGTCCCGGATGGAATCGACGGGAGCATGCCGCCGGGAGATTGGACTCAATTGGTGGGCGAAGCGTACGATCGGACGATTTACACGTTCGGGATCCAGACCACGCAGGAGCAGGACGACGAGCTTATTCAGACGTTCAACTCCCGTCCGAACCGGAATCGTTTTCATTTGCTGTTTCGGAACTGCGCGGACTTCGCGCGGCAGGTGATCAATTTCTACTATCCGCGAGCCGTGCGCCGAAATTTTAACGCGGATCTGGGAATCATGACGCCGAAGCAGGCCGCGAAGTGTCTGGTGCGCTATGGACAAAAGCATCCCAACCTTCAGTTTTCCATCTTCGTGATCCCTCAGGTACCGGGAACCATGCCGCGCAGCACGGCGGTCCGCGGCGTTCTCGAATCGATCGTCAAGTCGAAGAGATATGTATTGCCGCTGGCGCCGCTGGCGGTGCTGCATCCGGTGGTCGGTGGCGGGTTGGCGTATGCCCTGGTTGAGGAGTCGCATTTCGATCCGCGACGGCTCGCCGCTAAGGAGGGCCGGGCCCCATTGACACCCGACAGTGTCGCTATGGAGCTGCAATCTAATGGCACCGAGCCTGACCAAGTAGCGACGGTGCGATAACTCGCTGCCATCGGTGGTACAATCCTTCAGGAGTGGGCCCTCGCGACCCACCCAGTGTTGTACTTCGATGCGAGCCGCTGTTTTCTTTACATTCCTGTTTTGCTTCTCGACCGCCAGCGCCTACGGGGCGGTGTTTTCCGCGCGCGCGATTGTGATCGGATTCGTCGGCGGTTTCGTGGGACACGAGAACCAGATCCATAACGAGGTGCTGCTCGCGCGCCGTCTCAGCGCCGAATTTCCGTCCGGTCTCGAAGTCAGAATGTTCGAGAATCGCCATGGCCGGCAGGCGCGCGAGGAAGTCCTGCGCCTGCTCGATACGGATCAGGACGGGACTTTATCCGCCGAAGAGAAGAACAATGCCCGCATCGTCATTTACGGGCATAGTTGGGGCGCTTCCGAGACGGTCACCCTTGCGCGAGCACTGGCACGGGACGGGATACGCGTTCTGCTGACGGTACAGGTGGACAGCGTACGAAAACCGGGCGAAGACGATGCTTGGATCCCGGCGAATGTGACGCAAGCCGTGAATTTCTACCAATCCGACGGATTCCTCCATGGCCGATCTCGCATCCGAGCCACGGATGCTGCACGGACACGGATTTTAGGCAACTTTCAGTTCAATTACAAGACCAAGCCGCTGCCCTGTGAAGGATATCCGTGGTATGCCCGGATGTTCATGAAGCCGCATATCGAGATCGAATCCGATCCCGTCGTCTGGAAGCGGGTGGAAACTCTGATTCGTGCGAAACTCCTCGTGTTTTGAAGATTCTAATCCCAGAGACAGCACGAGATAGGTTTTTTCGTTGGAAATAGTGCAATGAGATCGTATGCGCAGGTGCAGGAGGACTTGATCCTCTACTGCGCGCTCAGAGACGTGCGCCGCGGTTTTTACATCGACGTCGGCGCCCATCATCCCGTGGCGCTTTCCGTCACCAAGCTGTTCCATGATCTCGGCTGGCGCGGACTCAATATTGAGCCGGTGCAGCATTGGTTTGACATGCTGGTCAAACACCGCCCCGGCGATATCAATTTACGTCTTTGCGCCGGCGCATCGTCGGGCGAGACGGTTCTTCACGAAGTTCCCGAGACCGGCCTTTCGACCGTGGTCGCGCGTCACGTCGAAAGGCATAGGCAGAACGGATTTGCGTTCCGGTCTTATTCAGTTCCCACCCGCCGGCTAGACGACGTTTGTGCGGAGCACGTCGCCGGCGAGATCCATTTTCTGAAGGTCGATGTCGAAGGAGCGGAACCGGCGGTTCTGGAGGGTTGCGACTTCGGGCGTTACCGTCCCTGGATTGTCACCATCGAAGCCCTCGAACCGTTAAGTGAAGCGCCAGCTTACATGGCTTGCGAGAAAATTCTTAACGGCTCCGATTACGAGTTCTGTGCCGACGATGGACTCAACCGATACTACGTATCCCGGGAGCATTCGGAGTTGAAGCGCCCTTTGCGCATCGCGTCCCGGACCCGCCGGATCGCCGGACCCTTCATCGATGTGGTGCGCAGGCATTGGCCGGGGAAATCGCACGACCAGTGAGCTCGCCGTCGTTTTCTTCATGCTCCGGTCTTGCTATTCGGCCGCCACGCGTACGGAGCGGCGGTCCCGCGCGCGATCGCGTCCGATCCCGTCGTCCGGACGCGGGTGGAAACTCTGATTCGGGCGAAACTCCGGCCGCCCAGTGCGCTGCGTCGACGTGGAGTTTCTGCTTCGGGTCGCGTTGTTGCGCCCTAACAATCTCCACGCGATTCCGCGGGTCCTAAGCCTGTACCGGCGTCACGACGGACAGCGAACGCGAGACTGGCGCCGGATGCGTGACGGATGGCATCAAGTGTTCACCTCAATTCAGCTGCGCGCGCCGGAGCAAACGGCCGCGGTAAAGCCGCTGGCGTCCAGCAACATGCATCGTTATTTCGCTTCCCTGGCGTATGAGAACGGCGAGTTCGCGGACGCGCTCCATTTGATTAAGCTGAGCTATTCGCTGTCGCCGTCCGCGTTCCTGCGCGATACCCGAAACTGGGAAATGGGCGCCGCCGCGCTCGCGGGTATCGCCCTTCCCAAGCCGCTGCTGTTCGCAATCGAAAGACTGGCGGGATCCGATCGTTCGATTCAGCCGGTTCGCTGAATTACGCGATGGCAACAAAACCGCTGATACGCCGTCCGTCGAGCACGTGGGTCCAAACCAGGCGAGCCCGGCCGGAGCGAAGGGCGCTTTCGTAGGAAACCTCGAGGCCCGGTTCCAGGGCTTGCGAATCGTGCACTACGCGAAAACCGGTGGCGCTGCTTTCGACCCATTCCGCATCCACGACCGTCGGTGCGGGATTTTCGAACGAGATCCGAACGCGGCCTGCCGCGGCCGCTCGGGTCTCACCGCGGCGATCTCGTTGTTTTCGTCGATCCGCGTTGAATAACATCATCATCCCGCAATCGATACCGTGCGCTCGGGGACCAGGCCGTACGATTTGATCTTGCGTTGTAGCGTGCGCTTCGAAATCCCCAATTTGGTCGCGGCTCTCTGTTGATGACCTCGCGATTCTTCGAGCGCCCTGGCTATGGCGTTCCGTTCCAGCTCCGGCAGCGCGGCGAGCGTCTTCAGATCCGAAGTGAGAGTTCCGTGCGTGAATTCCTCCGGCAAATCTTCGGGAACGATTACCGGGCTCGAGGCAAATACCGCGGCGCGAATGACCACATTGCGCAGCTCGCGGACATTTCCAGGCCACGGATATGCCCGGAGAAGCGCTACCACTTCGTCCGAAAATCTTAATTCTCCCGGATTGCGTTTGTTTTGGCTCTTGAGGTAGAACTCCGCGAGCGGAAGAATGTCTTCCGTGCGCTCCCGCAATGGCGGCACGGAGAGCCGGATCTGACACAACCGATGATAAAGATCGGAGCGGAAGCGTCCTTCCTGGACGGCGATCTTCAGATCCTGGTTGGTGGCGGCAATCAGGCGCACGTCGACGGAAACCTTCTTCAATCCCCCGACGCGATAGTAGCTGGAACCGTCGAGCACGCGCAGCAACTTCACCTGCATGCGCAGATCGAGGTCGCCGATCTCGTCGAGAAACAGCGTCCCCCGATTCGCGAGCTCGAACAGGCCCGCTTTGGCCGAATCGGCTCCGCTGAACGCGCCTTTCTCGTAGCCGAACAGCTCGCTTTCGAGAAGATTTTCCGGAAGCGCCGCGCAGTTCACGTCGACCCAGGATTGCGACGATCGCGCCGAGTAGTGATGCACCGCCCGCGCGATCACTTCCTTGCCCGATCCGCTTTCTCCGTGAATGAGAACGGTGGCGTCCGTGGCAGCGACTTTTTCCACCTGGCCGAGCAGACGCGACATCGGAGCACTCGCGAAGACGGCGGGAGTGCCAATAAATTCGCGGGTTTCACAAGGGTGGCGCATCGATCAACGTCGACTGGTCCTATTGCGTCCTTACACCCGATTATTGGGTAAAGCAGCCTAAATGGTCCATCGGGGTTTCACACTACGCCGCTCGCTGAAACCGCTGTAGCACTTTCGTCCCGTGTCCCGTGCCTAAGGCGCGGCCGATAGTTAGGGAATGCGGGGGGTGGTCAAGCACGTAGGGAGAATGGCGGCGATCGTTCTCGCCTCCGGCTTGATTTGTGCGCTGCTGGTTCGATATTCGCCGGGCGCGACCGTCGACGAGCGGGAGTTGAATTTCAAGGCCGGCGAGGAGAGCCTGGCCGCGATGCGCGCGAAAAAAGAGAACCTGGGAGCAAATCTGGTTCAGTACCTGAAGGGGCTCACCAAGGGCGACCTGGGATTTTCTGAATCGAATATGGCGCCGATCGCCGCGCTGATTGCGGATCGCGCGCCGGCGACGCTGCGGGAACTGGCGGTCGGGCTGGCGGGCGGATGGCTGCTCGGGTTCGCGTTTGCGATTCCGGCGGGGCGGCTGCGAAGAGCTCCAGTCTTCGATGCCGTGTCCGCGACCGGTGCGGGATTGCTGCTGAGTTTGCCGGCCGCGCTGATCGCTTATTTGTGCGTGCTCGCGGGAGCGGCTTCGAGTACCGTGCTGATTCTGGTTCTTGCCCCTCGGATTTTTCAATTCTCGAAGAATCTGTTGCGGCAGGCGTATGATGCAACGCATGTCGAGATGGCGCGGGCGCGAGGCGTGGCCGAGACTCGGATTTTTTGGGCGCACGTCTTGCCTTCCGCCGGTCCGCAGATCATTGCGTTGGCAGCCGCTTCGGTGAGCATCGCGATCGGAGCGGCGATTCCGGTGGAGGCGATTTGCGACGTGCCCGGACTCGGCAAGCTCGCGTGGCGGGCCGCGATGGCGCGGGATCTTCCGCTGTTGGTGAATGTCACGATGCTGGTCGCCATCGCGGTGGCGGCGTGCACGGCTCTGTCGGAAGCGGTTGCGCGGCCGGAGGTCGAGTCTTGAGCATCGTGCGAATCTCGGCCATCGTCTTTCTGGCGGCGATCTCGCTGGCAGCACTTACTCCGGAGCTGTGGCGGGCCACATCGTACGACACGCAGTTTCGCGAAGCGCCGGATGCTCCGCCGTCGGCAAAGTTTCCTTTAGGAACCGACGCGCTGGGACGCGATCGTCTGGCCCGGCTCGCGTATGGAACGCGAGTTTCGTTGCTCCTCGCTCCGGCGGCTGCGGTTTTTTCCTGCGCTGCGGCGGCGTTGCTTGGCGGATTGGCGGGCTGGGCCGGAGGGTTTGCAGAAGTGGCAATCGTTTCAGCCGCGGATTTGTTTCTCTCACTGCCGTGGTTGTTCTTGTTGCTGATTGTGCGCGCTGCGTTGCCGCTTAACGTTTCGCCGATTGCGTCGGTGACCATCACCTTTGCCCTTTTGGGCGCGCTCGGATGGGCCGCGCCGGCTCGCGTAGTTCGCGCTGCGGTTCGCGAAATCAAGACATCCGATTTCATGTTCATCGCCCAGGCTCAAGGATGCCGCCCGTGGCGATTGCTGTCGAGGCATCTGATCCCCAACGTCACGCCGATTCTTCTGGCGCAATTCTGGATCGCGGTTCCGGTCTACATTCTGGCCGAAACGACGCTCGGCATGCTCGGCTTGGGCATTGCGGAGCCTCTGCCATCCTGGGGCGGTCTGCTGCGCGAGATCGAAGGCGGCGACGTGACCTCGCGGTTGTGGATGCTGACGCCGGTGTTCCTGCTCGCCGCCGTAACGGGGAGTCTGCAACTGATTCGACGGAGGCAAGACGTCGCGGTATGAAAAGTTTGCTACTGATTGTGGCTTCGGTGGCGGTTTCGGGCGCGGAGCTGAGATTCGCCCTTCATGACGATCCGAAAACGACGGACCCGTTCCTGGTGGCGGACGATTCGGCCTTGGCTATCGAATACCTGACGGAAGGCGTGCTGCTCCGCGTGAATCGGCTGACACAGCAGGTGGAACCCGAGTTGGCGTCGTCGTGGAAGGTAGAGAACAACGGGTCCAGGATCGTATTCACACTGCGGCGTGGCGTGACGTTTCCGGATGGATCGGCGTTCACCGCTGACGATGTGGTCGCGTCATTCCGCCAACTGCTGGAACCGGCGTTGCATTCGCCGGTCGCGGACACATTCAAGACCGCAAAAGGCGCGGTGAACTTAACGGCGCGAAATCAGGACACGGTGGTCGCGGAATTTCCGGCGCCGGTCGCGCAAATCGAGCGTCTGTTCGATCAGGTGGCCATCGTTTCCGCGAAGTGTGCGCAGCGCCCCGCGCCCGGGTTGGGGCCGTTCGTGATGGCTGAGCGAAAGCCCGGTGTTTCGATTTTGCTGAAGCGCAATCCGGCGTATTGGAAACATGATTTGCCTCGCGTCGATACGATACGCATCGACATCGAACAGAATCGCGACCTGGAGCTGCTTCGATTCCGGCGCGGCGAGATCCAGTTGATCGATAAGCTGACTCCCGACGCTTATGAGCGCCTGGCTGCGGATGCGCCCGGGACGGCCGTCGACGCCGGTCCCACCATGGATTCGGAGTTTCTATGGTTCAATCAGGCCAAGCGCGCACCCTTGCGTGACTCGGTGGGGCAGTGGTTCACATCGGCCGCATTCCGGCGGGCGCTTTCGGAGGCGATCCATCGGGACGATCTGTGCCGCGTGGTCTATCGCGGGCACGCGACGGCGGCGGCGGGTCCCGTGTCGCCGACCAATAAATTGTGGTTCAACGATGGTCTGAAGCCGGATGCTTACGATCGCGCGCGTGCGCTTCAGAGACTCACCGCCGACGGTTTCAAGCTCGATGGAACCACGCTGCGGGATCGCGCCGGGAACGCGGTTGAATTTTCCGTCATCACGAACTCGGGGAGCAAGACACGGGAGCGGATTGCGGCCATGATCCAACAGGATCTGGCCGGCGTCGGCGTGAAGATCAACATCGTGACGCTCGATTTTCCATCCCTGATCGAGCGGATCACGCGCACGCTGAACTATGAGGCCTGCCTGCTGGGACTCGTGAACGTCGACGCCGACCCGAGCGAGTTGATGAACATCATGCTCAGCTCAGCCAGCAATCACCCGTGGAATCCGTCACAGAAGAGTCCCGAGACGGATTGGGAAGCGGAGATCGATCGGCTAATGCTCGCGCAGGCCGCGACCGCCGATTATCGGACGCGCAAGAAGAATTTCGATCGGGTGCAGGAGATTCTTCACGAGCAGGCGCCGGTGATTTACCTGCTTCATCCGAACGCTCTGGCCGCGGTTTCCGCTCACGTCGCGGGCGTGAAACCTACCGCGTTTTTCCCGCATACCTATTGGGACGCCGAGCACCTGACCGTCAAATGAGACCTCCGCTGCTCTCCTGCGAGATTTCGGCCGGCTACTCTGGAAAACCGGACGTACTGCACGACGTTCGCCTCTACCTTACTGAAGGCGAGATTTTGGGCCTGGTCGGACGCAGCGGGGAGGGGAAAAGCACGATTGCGCTCGCGATTCTGGGCCTGTTGGGGCTTAAAGGAGGACGTGTCCGCGGAGAAGTCCGGCTGGAGCCTCGCGATTTGCTGAAACTCAGCGCGCGCGAAATGCGCGCCGTGCGTGGCAAATTAATCGGCCTGGTTCCGCAGAGCCCGCTGGCGTCGCTCAATCCAAGTTTGCGTTTGGGAGCGCAGCTCGACGAAGCGTGGCGCGCACATGAGCGTGGCACGCCGGACGCGAAATCGTTGCTCGATAGCGTGAGTCTGCCTTCCGATGCCGCGTTTCTGAGGCTGTATCCGAGAAATCTCAGCGTAGGCATGGCCCAGCGGTTCCTGATCGCGCTGGCGATTTTGCATGGGCCTCCGCTGCTGCTTGCCGACGAACCGACCAGCGCGCTGGACGCCATCACGCAGGCCGAGATTCTCAGCTTGTTCGCAAAACTGAATCGCGAACACGGGACCGCGATTCTGTACATCTCGCACGACCTGGCGTCGGTCGCGTCGCTGTGTCATCGCGTGGCGATTCTGCATGAAGGCAGGGTTGTCGAAAACGCGCCGGTCGCCCAGGTTTTTCGCGAGCCTGCGCATGAGTACACGCGCAGGCTGATTGCCGCGATTCCGCGGCCGCCGTCAGACGACCTGGTTCCGTTGAGCCGTCAGCTCGAGAACGCCGGCAAGAGCAGTTCCTAAAGACGTCAAGGAAGTGAGCTGCTCGGTAGTGAACGCGTCGTGTTCGCAGCGATAGAGGGACAGGACACCGATGATCCCGCGGGCGCTGGTCAAGGGAACGGAGAGGGCTGATTTCAGGACATCGAACCGCGACGGGTCATTCAGATAGCCGGGCTCGACTGTCGGATTGCCGTTGATGATCGCTTTGCCGTTGTCGGCGACCCAGCCCGATAATCCTTCCCCGAGCGGAATCTCCACCGACGTGAAGGAGCGGAAGCTCTCGCCGTCGATGCCTTCGGGCACCAGAAATTCGCCTCGCGTCCGGTAGACCGCCATCGCGTCGTAGGGAACCACGGACGGAAGCGAGCTCGACAGAACCGCGAAAATCGCATCGCGCTCCGCGCAGCGCGTCAGATTCCAGATCAGCCTGGTCAGTAGCCGCGAACGCTCTTCCGATTCGGCCAGCGAATTGTGGAAATTCACCAAGTCGCTCGGGATTGCGCCCGGATCGGCGACTTTCTCGAAACCGGCGGCCGGTGCATCGCCCCGTTCGATCTTGACGTCGGTGGGCAACTTGGCGATGCGATGGCTGCTCTTGGCCAAGCGCTCGATTTCGACGTACTTGCGCGCAAGCACTTCCACGATCTTTGGGTCGAAGCTTTTGCCTGATTCAGAGACGACCACTTTAATCGCCTCGTCTAGCGGGAGAGCGCGGCGATATTGACGATCCGTGGCGAGGGCGTCCAGCGTATCCACCGCGGCCAGGATTCTTGCGCCAAGCGGGATCGCCTCGCCAGCCAAGCCGTCCGGATACCCGGTGCCGTTCCATTTTTCGTGATGGCCGCGCACCATGGGCGCGACTGCGTAAGGGAATCGGATCCGTTCCACTACTTCAGCGCCCACAACCGTATGCGTTTTGATCTTTTCAAACTCTTCGGGCGTCAGCTTGCCTGGCTTGGAGATGATGTACTCCGGCACCGCCAGCTTACCGATATCGTGTAGCAGCGCCGCGGCGCGGAGCGCCTCCAGATCTTTCTCGCCGAACCCCAATTCTTTGGCGACCTCGACCGCGTACACTTCGACGCGCTCCAGGTGATCGTGCGTGGTTTGATCCTTTGCCTCGACTGCCAGCGCCAGCGTCTCGATGGTCCGGCGTTGCAGGCCGGCGATTTCTTCGGCGTGGGCGCGCTGCTCCTCGGCTCGGCGCGTGGCTTCTTCCAGGCGAGCGATATACAGGTTGTGCGATTTATAAACGACATAGAAAATCGGCAGCAGAAGCATTCCCGCTTGCCATCCGAAGCGCTGACTGGCGACGCCCACGATCCATGCGGCTGCCGCGCCGGCCAGATAATTCGGAAACGACCAGAAGTAGGAATCGTGCCATACGCGCCAGGGGTTCTTGGTTTCCGTGAGTGCGATGACGACTGAGACCAACAGCGTATTCGCGACGAAAAACGCCGCCGCCGTCAACAATTCATTATGAATCTCCCAGGCGTGATGGACCGAGTACGCGATTTGAATGGAACAGGCCAAGCTCGCTACGCTGAACGCGACGCGAACCGGCTGTGGGCGCGTTTTGGTCAGGAAAATCGACTGCACCAGCATGCCGAGGCAGCCCATGGCCAGAGTCTCGCCCAGGCTAAATTGAGAAATGCCAATCAGCACGAAGAGGAAACTCATCGACATGGTGCCCTTCACCGCGGGGAGGCTGATCTTCATCCCCGAGGCGAACAATGCGATGACGGCGTAAGTGAGGTAATAGTTCGGGTTTACGCTGGTCCACGTAAGCAGACCATGCGCCAGGATCGCGATTCCGGCTGCAATAACCAGACCGATATATGCCGTAGCAGGCCGCGAAGTCATCCCTGAAACCTTAGGTATCTCTAAGATTCATCGGCTCTTGCGGCGTAGGACATAAGACCTGGAAAGACGCCAAAGTGACGTTCGCGGCGTCACCATGACGTTGCTGCGCGTGGCGTCTTATGAAAAAGTCCTAGTAGTTCCAGGTACTTACAAAACGTTACCGTTTGGCGGCAGGCTTGCATTTGAGCGTCTGCCATGAAACGTCTCCGCAGCTTACTCATCCTCGTCATTTTCACTTTATTCAGCTCCTCGCTCAGCTTTGGCCAGGCATTGAAGATCGCACCGGATTTATTGGGGCTGTTAAAGAACCTCACGCAGCCTGTAAACGTGGTCGTGCAGTTCAATTCCGTGCCTGGGTTGCTCGAAATCACTAAACTGCTCACGCTCGGCGGAGTGATTCACCAGCAATATAACCTGATTCCGGCGATTTCCGTGCAGCTTCCCGCCGCCGTGGTGGATTTGCTGGCGCTCGATCCGGCAGTCGCGTATATCTCGCCGGACCGGCAGATGGCTGGTACTTTAGATCTAACCACCTATGCGGTGGGAGCCGATACGGCGTTTCAATCCGGGTACACGGGCGCGGGAGTGGGAATCGCCATCGTCGACAGCGGCATTTACGCGCATCCCGACCTGGCTTCTCGAATCGTTTACAGCCAAAGCTTCGTTGCGAAGACCAACGCCGACGATTACGGACATGGCACGCACGTCGCGGGCATCGCGGCCGGCAGCGGCGTATCGTCGACCGGGCCCCAATACACTCGGACTTTCCGCGGAGTAGCGCCCGGGGCGTCGCTGATCGATCTGCGGGTTCTGGACGTAAACGGCGTCAGCAACGACAGCGTGGTGATCGCGGCTCTCGACCGCGCTGTCGCGTTAAAGTCGCAATACAACATTCGCGTCATCAATATGTCGCTGGGGCGGCCGATTTACGAGAGCTACAAGTACGATCCGATCTGCCAGGCAGTCGCGGCGGCTTGGAAGAACGGAATCGTGGTAGTGGTCGCCGCCGGCAATCTGGGACGCAACGGGTATTCGACCATTCTTTCGCCGGGAAACAGTCCCTACGCGATCACGGTCGGCGCGATGAAGACCGAGGGAACCATGACCACCACCGACGATCAGATCGCCAGCTACAGTTCCAAAGGGCCGACCTGGATCGATCTGGAAGTGAAACCCGACATCGTGGCGCCGGGCAATCTGGTCAATTCTCTTCTCGCTCCCGGATCGACGTTGGAAAAAACGTATCCGGGCAACGTGCTTCCCAACTCGGCGTACATGAAGCCCGGATATTCGGAAGCGCCTACGTATTTCACATTAAGCGGCACCAGCATGGCGACGCCGGTGGTCAGCGGCGCGGCGGCCCTGCTGATCCAGCACAATCCTTCTCTTACACCGGACCTGGTGAAGGCGCGCCTGATGAAGACCGCGTCGAAAACGTTTCCCCTCACCAGCGTCGCGGTCGACCCGACCACCGGCGCTGTGTATCCGAGCACTTATGACATCTTCACCATCGGCGCGGGCTATCTGAATGTCTGGGCGGCGCTGAACAATAACGACAGCGGCTCTGGCTCCGCGCTTTCGCCGCTGGTGATCTGGAGCCCGTTCCTGACTACGGCTGTTCTGTACGAAAATGCCGGGTCCATCTGGAACAACAGCACCTGGAGCCTCACTAATGTCTGGGGTTCACACGTGGTTCAACCGACCATCGGCGGAAGCTCGGCAGCATGGGGTGACGGCGGCGCATGGGGCAGCTCGGCCGCGTGGGGCGATTCAGGCGGATGGGGCACATCGGCGGCCTGGGGCGACAACAGTATCTGGAGCATGTCGGCGGCCTGGGGCGATAGCGGTCCGTGGAGTACGTCCGCGGCGTGGGGCGATTCGATCAACGGGAAAGGCGAGCAGTAAACTCCCGGAGCCCGTCGCGCCGTTATCGAGGGCGCGTGGCGGGCTTATATCAACAAGGGCCGGACCACATTTCCGTGGACGTCGGTGAGACGGAAATGCCGGCCCTGAAATTTGTAGGTGAGCTTGGTGTGGTCCACGCCCAAGCAGTGAAGGATAGTGGCGTTGAGATCGTACACGTCGACCGGATCTTTGACGATGTTGTAACTGAAATCGTCGGTTTCCCCGTAAGTGATTCCGCCTTTGATTCCCCCACCCGCCATCCACATCGTGAAGCATCGCGGATGATGATCGCGGCCGTAATTCGTTTCGGTCAACGCTCCTTGTGAATACACGGTGCGGCCGAATTCGCCGCCCCAGACGACCAGCGTGTCTTTCAGAAGCCCGCGTTGTTTCAGATCCTGTATCAGCGCAGCCGATGGCTGATCCGTCTGGAGGCACTGGCCGCGAATTTCCTTGGGAAGGTTGTTGTGCTGATCCCAGCCGCGATGGAAAAGCTGAATAAATCGGACCCCGCGTTCGGCGAGACGCCGCGCCAGGATGCAATTCGCCGCGTAAGTGCCGGGTTGGCGCGAATCGGGGCCGTACATCTCGAAAGTCTCCGGCGGTTCTTTGGATAAATCGGTCAGCTCGGGCACCGAAGACTGCATCCGGAACGCCATTTCGTATTGCGCGATGCGCGTGGATATCTCGGGGTCCTGATAATCCTGATAGGTGATCTGGTTCAGCTTCGCCAGATCGTCCAGGAACCGGCGGCGAGCCGTGCCGTCATAGCCCGGCGGATTCGACAGATACAAGACCGGATCGGCGCCGGAGCGGAATTTCACGCCTTGATATTTTGTGGGCAGGAATCCGCTGCCCCATTCTCGGTCGGCCAGCGCCTGCGTGTTGCCGACGCCTTGCGAAACCATCACGACGAACGCGGGCAAATCCTCGTACTCGCTTCCCAGGCCGTAGGCGATCCAGGCGCCCATGCTCGGGCGTCCGGCGATCTGAAATCCGGTCTGAAAAAACGTGACCGCGGGATCGTGGTTGATGGCCTCGGTTTGTAGGGATTTGACGATACACAGCTCGTCGGCGACCTGGGCGGTGTGGGGCAGCAGCTCGCTGAGCCAGGTTCCGCTTTGACCATGCTGTGCGAATTTGAAAATCGACGGCGCGGTGGGGAATTTCGCCTGATACGCGGTCATTCCGGTGAGCCGCTGGCCCATTGCGTATCGAATCCGGAAGATCGTTTCCGCGCTGCGTTTGCAGTTTGGGCTTGTAGTCGAACAGATCCAACTGCGATGGCGCGCCGTGCTGAAAAAGATAGATGACGCGCTTGGCCGTCGGCGGAAAATGCGGAAGACCCGGCAGACCGCCGGAGGCTCTGCGCCTCGCCCGCGAATATCGAAGCGAGCGCCGCAGTACCGATTCCGGTGCTGCCGAGCCCGAAGAAGTGCCGGCGAGTCATCAGGAGTTTATGTTCGTCCACGAGTCACTCCTTTGTCACGGCTTCGTCCAGGTTGAGCAGCAGACTGGCGACGGACGCGTAAGCGGCAAGCTGCCGCGCATCGAGCGACGCATCGGGCTTCGACTCGCCTTGCGATAAATACGCCGCGATCTCTTTCGGTTTGCCCGAAAAATAGTCGAGATGAAATTGCAGACTTCCTCGCAGCAGGCCGAGTTCCCCCGCCGATGGAAAGCGTCCGGTTACCAGCCGGAATCCGTACGTCAGACGAGCATCCGGCGTCGCGCCGCCTTCCTTCATCATGCGCTGGCCGATAAAACGCGCGGCTTCGACGTAGGTCACGTCGTCCATCAGGTTCAAGGCTTGTAGCGGCGTGTTGGTGCGCGTTTCGCGCACCACGCAGATTTCGCGATTGGCCGCGTCGAAATTCACCATTTCGGGCGGAGCGATGGTTCGTTTCCAGAACGTGTACAGGCTGCGCCGATACAGATCCTCGCCGTGGCCCTGCACGTAATCCATGTCCTGCATGCTGGTTTCTTTCCACAGTCCCGCGGGTTGATATGGCTTTCACCGACGGTCCGCCGATTTTCTCGACCAGCAGGCCTGCGTCGAAAAGCGCCTGATCGCGAATCATTTCCGCGGGGAGACGAAAGCGCGGCCCATGCGCGAGCAGGCGATTTTCAGGATCGCGCTGGAGCAAATCCGGCATCGCCTTCGACGACTGCCGGTATGTCGCGCTGGTGACGATCAATTTTTGCAGCGCTTTGACATCCCAGCCGCTGCGCTCGAACTCCGCGGCCAGCCAGTCGAGCAGCTCCGGATGCGACGGCCATTCGCCTTGCGATCCGAAATCCTCGACGGTCTTGACGAGTCCGGTGCCGAAGTACATTTGCCAGAATCGATTCACGCGTCACGCGCGCCAGCAGCGGATTTTGGGGATCGATCAGCCACTCCGCGAATCCCAGCCGGTTATTGGGCGCGCCCGGCGGCAGCGGCGGCAATACCGACGGAACGCCCGGAGACACTTTGTCGCCGGGATGATCGTAGGCTCCGCGCACCAGAAGAAACGTCGATTTCGGAACAGGCGACTCCGCCATCACCATCACCGTGGGAAAGCTTCGTTCGAGTTTTTCTTGGTCCTCGCGAAGCGCAGCCAGGCGTTCCGACGCTTCTCGAACGTCGGCGGGCGCGGCATTCTCGATGAAGTACGAATGCAACTCGAGTTTCTCGATGTCCGTCCGCTCAGCGGCGGCCTTGCGCGCGATTTCCGGGATCGATTCGCCCAGCGCCAGCGCGGAAATCTCGTCGCCGCTCAAGACTCGGGAATAGACCCGCACTTCGTCGATCAGGCCGCGAAAGCGCCGCTCCGGTCCCCAACCGGTGCCGATGCGAAACGGCTCGTCGAACTTGCTTCCGGCGTTGCGAAACGGCCGTACAGAGAATCGAGCAGTACGCGCGTTTTGGCCGGCCGGCCATCGACGTAAACATGAATCCCTTCCGCCATTCGGGAGCCCGAAAACGTCACCGCGACATGATGCCACTCGTCCGGCGGCAGGACCTGCTCGGTCTCCATGCGAATGGCGTCGTCGGTCCAATTGCTGGTGATGTTCACGTGCACTCTACCGTGGTCGCAGTGGACTCCGAATCCCTTGCCTTTGGGCTGGTCGATCATGCGCGACATGACGCTGCCGTCGGGAGCGCCGGCGGAATAAATCCACGCGGCGAGCGTGAATCGGTCTTCAATCTCGAAGTTGGCGACGTGCCCGGCGTCCAGGAACGATGTTCCGTCAAAGGAAGCCGCCCGTCCGATGCGGCCTGCTGCGAAGCGCTGGCGGCTTGATTTTCGTTTATCGTTCTCGAAGGACAACGCGGCTGTTCAGGCCCTGACTCGGGGCCCAGTAGACGGGTTTCTTTGACGCGATGTGGCGCTGCCACTTTTGCTCGCGATCCGCCGTCTGCGCATCGCGCTCGCGCAGAAAATCCTCGACTTTGCGAATCCGCGAATCCAGATCGTCGAGCGTCTGCTGCTGATCCGGCGTCGGAGCCGCGACCATCGGCGGCGAGTTGCCGTACTTCATCGCCCGCCCCGACTCGGGAACGTTGTTGAAGTAGGCGAACACCTGGTAGAACTCTTTCTGGCTGAACGGATCGTACTTGTGGTCGTGGCAGCGGGCGCAGCCGAGCGTGAGGCCGAGAAAAACCGCCGCTGTGGTTTCCACGCGATCGACCACGTATTCGACCGCATATTCCTCGGGAATAATTCCGTCTTCCGTGTTGGCTCGATGATTCCGGTTGAAGCCGGTGGCGATTTTCTGATCGAGCGTGGCGTTCGGCAGCAGGTCGCCGGCGATCTGATCCAGCGCGAACCGATCGAAGGGCTGATTGCGATTGAACGCCTGGATCACCCAATCGCGCCATCGCCACATGCTGCGTTCGCCGTCGTACTGATAGCCGTTGCTGTCGGCATAGCGAGCCCCATCGAGCCAGCGAAACGCCATCCGTTCTCCGTAACGCGGCGAAGCGAGCAGGCGATCGACCACCTTGTCATAGGCGTCGGGCGATGAATCTTTCAGGAACGCGTCGATTTCGGCGGGTGTCGGCGGAAGACCGGTCAAATCGAAGGACACGCGGCGAATCAGCGCTTCGCGGCCCGCCTCCGGAGATGGTTGAAGATTTTCGCGCTCCAGGCGTTGCAGTATAAACGCATCAATCGGATTGCGAGCCCAGGAAGGATTCCGGACCTGCGGCAACGGCGACGAAACCGGCGGCAGGAACGACCAATGTTTCTGCCACTTGGCGCCTTGCGCGATCCACTGTTTCAGCGTGTCGATTTCGGCATCGCTCAAGGTGATGCCGGAATACACCGGAGGCATGCGCTGCGCGGGCTTTTCCGCCGTGATGCGGCGGATCAGTTCGCTGGATGCGGGATCGCCTTCGACGATCGCGTGCTTGCCGCCCGCGAGTTCGGCCTTGGCCGCGGCTTCGCTATCCAGCCGGAACGGGACATTTTTCGATTTGGCGTCCGGTCCATGGCACGTATAGCACTTGTCGGAAAGTATGGGCCGCACGTCGCGATTAAATTCGATCGCCCCCGGCAACGGGAGGACCACGACCGCGAGACACAAGATCCGCGCCAGTCCCATTTCTTGTGAGTCTACGCCATTTTGCGAGTACACTATATCGGGGAGCGACTCATGAAATTTCTGGTGATCTGGCACCTGGATGCTTCGCGGCTTACGCCGGAGGTGATCAAGGCGGTGATGGAGCAGCCCAAATACGGGAAGAAACTTCAGGCTGACGGCAAGCTGGAGTGCCGATATCACATTGTGGGCAGCCATGGCGGCGCCTGGATCTACAACGTGAAATCCAACGAAGAGCTCGATATGCTGCTGGCCGCCGCGCCGGTTTATAACTTCGCCACGTATCAGGTTATGCCGCTGGCGGAAATGAGCGATCCGGATACAGTACTGCGGAAGCTGAAGGCCTGATTCACGGCGCGAGCTCCCGTGGGAATTGCGTCCTGATACGCATGTTGTAGTTATAGATCAAGATCGTCACGATTCCGAACAACATCCCCACGACGCCCAGCAATGCTCCATAGGGGTGGGCTGCCGTGAGCGAAAAACGGATCAGGATGGTCGAGATCACGAAGGCGGCGTTGCGGAAGACGAGTTCGTAGCGATCCGACACCAGCAGCGAAAGAATCAGAATCAGGACGTCGGTAAAAATCATCACCGTGAACACGTCGGAATAAAATGCCGCTCGTGCGCTAAGCACCACCGGGGCTCCGCGATAGATCTCGCGGAACGTCTCGATCGCGTACTCCCACAGGCTGATCGCCGCCATCGAGACGAACAGCACCGTCAACGCGAGCGCCACGATCTTTTTTCGTTGAATGAAATGCTTCAGGGCGGACGCCTGTTCACCCGGCGGCTCCGGAGCTCTCCTCGACGCCGCATGTTGAAAAATGGTCACCAGCAGAAACATGAATAGCCCCGCGCTCACTTCCAGAAACGCCGGCATCAACTCTTGCGCGGGCGGCCGCAAGCTTTCCAAGTCGAATCCCGAGATGTCTTTGAAGAATCCTCGAATGAAGATCAAGGACACAATTTCGAATTGGGTCGCGATCGACTGAGTCGTCGATTGCGGTAATGACGAGATCAGAATCAGGACTTCGTAAAACAGAATGAAGCTGAACGGAGTATAAATCGCAGAAAGATAATTCTTCCCCGCGGCGGCTATAAGGGCCGGCGGATGCGGCAGATTGCAGGCCAGAAAAATCTGAGCTAAGTGGGTCAAGAAACCCACCACGCTGATCACGACGATCCATCGTTCCAGCGTTTTCCGGTGCTTGGCCGAGTACAACCGGTCGAAAGCGGCCGCTAGCGAACTCGAACTCATTTTGATCCACTATCTTCAAGCACGCGCACGGCCATCGCGACGCTACGATAAAGGCGGAGTCGAAAAATGAAGGAAGTGAAAAAGTATCGAATCAAGCCGGGAAGCCGGTTTCGCTGGTCCGACGTCGATCCGGACGACCACGGACGATTTGCAGACAAAGAAGCCGCGGTCGAAGAAACCGAGGCGGTAGTCGGCAAACTCGACCTTCTCCAGGAACGTCTCTACGCCGAAAACAAACGCGCGTTGCTGATCATTCTTCAGGCAGTCGATACCGGCGGCAAGGACGGGACCATCCGTCACGTGATGAGAGGAATCAATCCGCAAGGCTGCCAGGTCACGTCCTTCAAAGTGCCGACACCCGAAGAGCGCGCCCACGATTTTCTATGGCGGGTCCACCAGCATGTTCCGCGGAAAGGGTATATCGGGATCTTCAACCGCTCCCATTACGAAGACATTCTGGTGACGCGAGTCCATAACGAAATTTCCCATCACGAAGCGAAGCAGCGTTTCACGGAAATCAATGACTTCGAAAAGACACTGGTGAACAACAGCACGACCATCCTGAAGTTCTATCTGGCGATCTCCAGGGAAGAGCAGCGGAAACGGCTCCAGGAGCGCCTGGAGGATCCCGAGAAACACTGGAAATTCAGTCCGAGCGATGTTACCGAGCGCCGTTACTGGAATCGCTACACTCAGGTGTACGCGGACGCGATTACGCATACCAGCATGGAGCACGCTCCGTGGTATCTGATTCCCGCGAATCACAAATGGTTCCGCAACTATCTGGTCGCTAAAATTATCGCGGAGACGCTGGAACAGATGAATCCACAGTTTCCGCCCGCGCCGCCCGGAGTGGATCTGCGAAAAGTGAAGATTCCCGCTTAGATCTTACTATTTTTGCGCGGCCTCTTTGGCTATGCGCTGAATCTCCGGCATAATTTCGGCCATTTGCGATTGTGCGATGGTCATGGTCTTCGAAAGAAGCTGCGGCATTTTTTGAAGTATCGCGCGTCCGGCCGGGCTCTCATAAAAGGACAGAATGCCGTCGATTTCGCCGGCGGAAAAGGTTTCGTCATAAGCCTTTGCGTACTGAGGTCGCATTTTGTCCCAACTCATGCGTGCCTTAACCAGGTCCATGATCTTGCCGGTCATTTCCTTCGCCTTGGCTTGCTGCTCCGGCGTTGCGCCGGGAGGGAGTTGCGACGCCGTCATTGCCTTCACCTGATCGAAAATTTGATCGATGGTGGCTTGCGCATTGGTCAGCGTCAGAATACGCTCGATCTTGGCCTGTTTGGTCGGTTCCTGCGCGGTCGCCAGGGATCCGCCCGCCAGAACACTAAGCATAAGGACGACAAGCGATTTCATGTAACAAGTCTAGCTGATCGGCGTCACAGTCCGATGAAGTGGACCTTGTATTGCAAGAGCGCTATATGCTGAGAGTAGAGGAGGAATCTGCGTGCGATCCCAAATCAAACTGGGTAGGGTGTTCGGCATCGAAATCGGGCTGCACTATAGCTGGTTTGTGATCGCCCTGCTGATCGTGTTTTCGCTTTCAAGCGAATTTCATTCCAAGAACCCTCAGTGGGGCGATGGCGTGATCCTGACGTTGTCGATTGCGACGGCGATTCTGTTCTTCGTCTCGCTCTTGCTGCATGAGCTGGCCCATTCGGTGGTCGCGACAACCCACGGATTGCCGGTGAAAGAGATCACTTTATTCGCGCTGGGCGGAGTGTCGCAAATCGAAAAGAACCCGACCAGCGCAACGCTCGAATTCTGGATGGCCTTCGTCGGGCCGCTGACCAGCGCCGTCATTGGAGGCATCTGCCTGCTGGCAGCATCTGCAATCGGCGGCGCGGCGTCGAGTCCCTGGATGGCGATGCTCCAGTGGCTCGGATATATTAATCTCACGCTGGCGGTATTCAATCTGATTCCGGGATATCCGCTGGATGGCGGGCGCGTGCTGCGCGCGATCATCTGGTGGAAGACCGGAGACGCGGATCGTTCCACCCGGCTTGCCGCGAAAACCGGACAGGCCGTGGCATTCGTATTCATCGCGCTGGGGATTTTTCGATTTTTCGGCGGCGCGGGTGTAGGCGGTTTGTGGATCGCCTTCATCGGATGGTTTCTATTGCAAGCCGCGCGCGAAAGTTACGTCCAGGTTGGCTTGACGCACGCGCTTGAGGGAGTGCGGGTTGGCGATATCATGGCGCGGGACTGTCCAACTGTCGACGGATGGCTCAACGTCCAGAATTTCGTCGACCAGGAACTGCTCCGTTCCGGCCGGCGCTGCTTTGTGGTCGTCGAGAAGGGCGAAATGACCGGCTTAGTGACGCCCAACGAAGTGATGCAAGTGGAGCGCGCCAAGTGGCCGTACACCACCTTGCACGATATCATGCGGCCCATTGGCGACATTCGCTCAGTCGCGCCCGAAACGCCATTGGCCAATGCGCTCGAGTTGATGAGCCGCGAAGATTTGAACCAGCTTCCGGTGGTCTCGAACGGCCATCTGGAAGGCGTTCTGTCGCGGGCTCAGGTCCTCAGCTACCTGCAAACCAACTCCGAATTGCGGGCGTGATTACTTGACCGAAATTCGGGGAACGCCGGCGTCGTTGAGCTGCTTTTCGATCGCGGGGACGGTTTTCTTGAGCAGCGTATCGAGGGCCGCGGACTGGGTATCGTACTCCTTTTGCAGATCCTCCAGCTCTTCACGCTGCGTCATGGTGGGAACAAAGGGCGATCCGATAATCTGTCCGAACAACTGCCCCACCGACCGGTTAATGCGGGCCATCTCGGTCTTTATTTTGTCCGAATCCTTAACCGCTGCCGCAATCGCATCTTTCGCCGCCGCAGGCGCATCCAAGCCGCGCGACAACGTGCCCAGTTGCGAGTCCAGAGAGTCGGCTCGCGTATTGGCCGGCTCGGTCTTGGCTTGAAGCGCCATCAGGGACGTGATGACCGTCCGCCGTGTCTGTATTTCGTCACTGGTGAGCGTCACGGTCGGGTCGGCTTCGACACGAACGGGAGTGGTGAGCTCCTTTCCGTTTACAGTGAGTCGCGCGACGTACTCGCCGCGGTCGACCAATGCGCTGGTTGCTCCGCCGCGTCCACCGCCTGCGGGTGGTTGAGCGGCCGCAGGTGTTTGAGCCGCAGCCGCGCCGCCGCGACCACCGCCGCCGCGACCACCGCCGCCGCGACCCCCTCGACCACCGCCGCCGCGTCCCGCCTGCACCAGCGGCTTGCCCCGCAAATCCCACTGGACGCGATTGATCCCTTGCTCCTTCGTCGCCGTCAGATCGCGGACTACCGCGCCGCTTCTATCGAGAATCGCCAGTTTTACATCGCCCGAAGGCGCGGATTTCAGGTAATAGCTGATAGTCGCGCCCATCGGCGGATTTTCCGCGATGAATCGTTTTTCGGCGAGAAATTCGTCGTTGGTGAAGACGCGATAATCGAACGCGATCGCCGGTTTAACAGTGAACAAGATGCGCGTCGGTCGACAGAATGCCTGGGTTCAGCTCCTCGAGCGGGGAAATATCCATCACCCAGAAACTACGTCCGTGCGTGGCGGCAATCAGGTCGCCGTCGCGCGGATGGACGATCAGATCGGCGATCGGCGTCGTGGGCAGATGATTCATCAGCCGCACCCAGTGCGATCCGCCGTCGAGAGATGCGATACGCCGCTGATTCGGTGCCGGCGAACAGTAGATTCTGATTTTTTACGTCCTCGCGAATTACGCGTACCGGAGTCATTGGCGGAAGATCGCCCTTCAACGATTTCCAGGTCTCGCCGTAATCGGTCGATTTGAACAAGTAAGTCGTCAGGTCGTCGCTGCGATGGCCGTCGATTGCCAGATACACAGTTTTGGCGTCGTAACGCGATGCCACCAGCCGGCTCACCCATCGTTTGCCGGGCATCCCCGGCACTTTCGTGGTGATGTTTTTCCAGTTTTTTCCGTCGCGCGTCGCCCAGATGTTTCCGTCATCGGTGCCCGCGTACAGAACCGACGCCTCCACGGGCGATTCCGCGATGGTGGTGATGGTCCCGACTTTTTCGGTAGTGAGTTCGCGGACTGATCTCCGTCCACGCGTCGCCGCGATTGGTGGATTTGAAAACAAAATTGCCGCCGATATACAACGTCTTCGAGTCGTGCGAAGAAATCAGCAGCGGCGTTTCCCAGTTGAAGCGGTACGCGGGCTGGCCGCCTCTGCGCGCGAGGCTTGATCGACGTGTTGCGCCCGCTGTGCAGATCGTGACGAACCACGCCGCCATTCTGAGATTCGGCATAAATGATGTTGTAGTCGTTCGGATCGACGCGTACCTGAAAACCGTCGCCGGTCTGAACTTTGAACCAGTCGGCGTACTTGATGCCGACCTGGTTGCGCGTCGCGCTGGGACCTGCCCAGGAGCAATAATCCTGCGAGCCGCCATAAATGAAATACGGCCGCCGCATGTCGACGTCCACCGAGTACATCTGGCTCAGCGCCATCTGATTCTCGAAATCCCAGGATTTCCCGCCGTCCCAGGTCATGTACACGCCGCCGTCGTTCCCGTCGATGATGTGCCGCGAATCTTTCGGATCGATCCACAGCGCGTGATGATCCACGTGAATATTTTCCGTGATGGTACGGAACGTCACGCCCCCATCATCCGATTCCGAGTTACTAGAACCGAGCACGTAGACGTGATTTTCGTTTTTCGGGTCCACGCGGATCTGGCTGTAGTAAAACGGCCGGTTGTCGATCGGATTGACCCAGCGCCACGATTCGCCGCGATCGTCGGATCGAAACACGCCGCCGTCTTTCATCGTTCGCGGGCCTGCGGGCGCGGGAGGCGGTCCGCCTTCCTCGCCGGTCCCAACTGGCGCTGTTGTCGGAGTCTGAACGACGGCGTAGATAACGGCTGGATTACTTGCCGCGACAGCGAGACCGATGCGGCCCAGATCTCCCGCCGGCAAACCCTGCGAAAGTTTTCGCCAGTTGCGGCCGCCGTCGCTGGTTTTATAAATCCCGCTGCCCGGGCCCCACTGTTTGCCGGGATCGCCGCCCGCGAATCCGTCGCGGCGAACTTCGTAAGCTGCGGCGTAAAGAGTATTGCTGTCGCCTGGATCCATCACCAGGTCGACCGTTCCAGTGTCCTGATTGATGGTCAGACTCTGCGTCCAGGTCACGCCGCCGTCCGTGGTCTTGAAAACGCCGCGCTCCTTGTTCGGACCCCACAGATGCCCCAGCGCGGCCACGTAGACGATATCGGAATTGCGCGGGTCGACTCGAATTCGCCCGATGTGCTGCGAATCTTTGAGACCCATGCGCTTCCAGCTTTTGCCGCCGTCGGTGGATTTATAAACGCCGTCGCCCCAGGAAACGCTGTTGCGCGCGTTCGCTTCTCCGGTGCCGACCCAGATGGTGTCGGGGTTCGCTGGATCCGCCGCCACCGCGCCGATCGCGCCCACGCTTTCGTGCTCGAAGATCGGTTCCCACGTGGTGCCTTCGCTGGTGCTTTTCCACACGCCGCCTCCGCCGGTCGCGATGTAGATTCGCGCCGGATCGCCCGCGACGGAAATATCGACCACGCGTCCACCAGCGCCGGCCGGTCCCACGGATCGCCAGGTGAAATGTTTGAGCAGACTTTCATCGAACTGCTGGGCCAGCAGAGAAACTGCGAGCAGCGGGATCGTGAGCAATATCGACCGTTTCATAAGCCTGGAAGGTACCTTAGGCGACGGCGCTTGTCAAGATGGACAAGATGTACAATGATGCCTGCTCGCGAACGAGCTGAGGAGGATCGGCATGAAGCGGAATCTCTATGTCAGTGGGGTTTTTCTGGGCGTGATCGCCGCGTTGGGCGTCGGGTCGGTGATGCTGAGCAGTCGAGCCGTCCACGCCGCTGGAGTGATGGCGCCGCGCTTCGAAGTGGATCCGCTGTGGCCAAAGCCGCTGCCCAATCACTGGATTCTCGGCCAGACCATCGGAGTCTCGGTCGACGGGAACGATCATATCTGGATCATTCATCGCGCCGGTTCGCTCGAGCCGGGCGAGCAGCACGCGACGACGAATCCGCCAACGGCGCAGTGCTGCGCGCCGGCTCCGCCGGTGCTGGAGTTCGACGAGCAGGGGAATCTGATCGGCCATTGGGGCGGGCCGGGACAAGGTTACGATTGGCCGGATTCGAATCACGGAATCACCGTCGATTACAAGGGCAACGTCTGGATCGGCGGCAACGGCCGCGGTCCGCAGAGCGCGCGCGGAGCAATCGGTGGGAGCGATGAAGAACCGGCTGCCGGGGGTCGCGCGGGACGCGGCGGATTCGAGCAGCTTCCACGACAACATGATCCTGAAGTTCACGCAGGACGGAAAATTCCTGATGCAGATCGGCAAGCCGTCGCACAGCAAAGGCAGCAACGACGTCGAGAATCTCAGGCTGCCGGCGAAGACGTTCATCGATCCGAAGACCAATGAACTATATGTCGCCGACGGCTACGGCAATCATCGCGTGATCGTTTTCGATGCGGAAACCGGGAGCTACAAACGCCATTGGGGCGCTTACGGCCACAAGCCGGACGATGCCGATGCGGGCCGCTACAATCCCAACGATCCTGCCGCCACAGCAGTTTCGCAATCCGGTGCACTGCGCCGAGCTCTCGCACGACAACCTGCTGTACGTCTGCGACCGCGTGAACGATCGCATCCAGGTTTTCAAACCGGATGGCACGTTTGTGAAGGAAATGTTCATCAATAAGGAGACGCTGGGGTCGGGGTCGGTCTGGGATATCGCGTTTTCGAAGGATCCGCAGCAGAAATATATTTATCTGGCCGACGGCGAGAATGATCGCGTCCACATTCTCGACCGGGAAACGCTGGAGGTTCTGACCAGCTTCGGCGAAGGCGGACGGCAGCCGGGCGAATTTTACGGCGTCCACAGCATCGCCACCGATTCGAAGGGCAACATCTTCACCACGGAAACGTATCGCGGGCAGCGCGTGCAGAAATTCGCTTACAAAGGGCTCGCGCCGGTGACGAAGAAAGATCAAGGCGTGGTGTGGCCTAAAACGGGCAAGTAGGGGGCCTTCATGCGACTGACCCGAATCCTGGTAATCACCGGCGGCATTTTGCTGGCCTTTGCGCTTCCCGCGCAGGAACCGACGTGCCGTCATTGTTCGGCAACCTACATCGAGCAGGGCGAGCTGAACGCGTATGTGAAGCGCGCGATGGACCACGGGCTGACCGATCAGCAAGTTCGTTCAGTCGACGTCGGAAAAAGCCAGGTGGGGCTCGGAATCGTGTATCGCGGCAAACTCGATCAGCCTGCAAAGGATTCCGTCGCCGAACATGATTTCATCAGTGAGGTGTACCACGTCATCGAAGGCACGGCGACGCTGGTGACTGGTCCGGATCTGGTGAATGCTGTCCAGCGCCCGAACACCCTTCAGACCGTGCGGGAATATAACGGTCCCGGAAAAAATGCCTCTTCGATCACCAACGGCGTCACGTACCATTTGAAGCCAGGTGATGTGATCATTGTTCCCGCCGGAACGGGACATCTGTTCACGCACATCGACGATCACATCGTGTACCTGATGGTGCGGGTCGATCCCGATAAAGTGGTTCCGCTCAAAAACGAGGCTCAATCCAAGCTCTACTCTGGCGAGCCCCGCGAAGTGAGGATTCAGCGAGCATCTGCAGAAGAGTGCGCCGGATCTGCCTGGCGATCCCAGGCGCATCCGAAAAGCTTTCCCATGGCGAACCGACGTTCTTCCTGAAGAAGAAAGTGTTCGCGATGTTCGACAATAATCACCACGGCGGCAGGCATATCGGCGTCTGGATTCCCGCTGAGCCGGGTGTCCAGGATATGCTGATCGCCACGTCGCCAAAGAAATTTTTCAAGCCGCCGTACGTAGGAGTGCGCGGTTGGATCGGGATCGAACTTGGTCAGGTTGACGATGATGAGCTGGGTTCCTATATCCTTGAAGCATCGCGAGTGGTCGCGCGACGCCATTGACTCCGTGCCTATCTATATATATGATGAGTAAGGCTTCTTTCTGTGCATAAGTCGTTATTCCTAAGCACCCTGACGATCGCCCTGGCTGCTCTCTGCCAGGGGCAGGAGGCGTCTGCGGTAGGAAATCCGCAACAGGCGCTGGTGAATCGTTATTGCATCGGCTGCCACAACGACAAGCTTAAATCCGGCAATTTTTCCTGGACCAAGATCGATCTCGCGCACGTCGACCAATCGGCGGAGCAGGCTGAAAAAGCGATTCGCATGCTCCACGCCGGAATGATGCCGCCGCCCGGGATGCCGAGGCCGGATCCGGCAGCGATCAAGACTTTCGTTACGGCTCTCGAAACCGGGATCGATCGCGCAGCCGCGGTCCGGCCCGATCCTGGATCGCCCGCGCTTCACCGGCTGAATCGAAACGAGTATCACAACTCGATTCGCGACCTGCTGGGTTTGGATGTAGACGTTCAATCGCTGCTTCCGCCCGACGACATGTCGCACGGATTCGACAATATGACGGAGGTCCTGCGCGTTTCGCCCGCGCTGATGGAAGGCTATATTCGCGCAGGTGACCGGATCAGTCGGGAGGCCGCGGGCGATCCGCAGGTGAGCGCTGCCACCAAGACGTATCACATACCGCGCGTCGTGAATCAGATGGGCCACGTGGATGGTACGCCGTTCGGCACGCGCGGCGGTCTCGCCGTGATGCACGATTTTCCGGCCGACGGCGAATATGTGTTTCGCCTTTCGCTGTACTACGACATCTGTGGGCCGCTGTGGGGAAAAAACCAGGGCAAGGGGCAGCAGATTGAAGTCGCCGTAAATGGCGCGCGCGTCGCGCTGGTCACCATCGACCCAACTTCGGTTTTCACCGACGATCTGGTCACGCTGCCGGTGAAAATCACGGCGGGGCCGAAGAATGTTTCCGCGTCGTTCATCCCGAAGTCTGAAGGACCGGTGGAAGATTCGGTCATGCCTTTCGAGCAGAGCCTGATCGATTTGAACAACGCCGATCTGCCTGGTCTTACTTCTCTGCCGCACCTGCGCGAGATGCGAATCGTCGGGCCGAAGAACGTCACCGGCATCTCCGATACGCCCAGCCGGCGCAAGATTTTCACCTGCCGCCCCGGCGCCGGCACGGACGAGATCGCATGCGCGAAGAAAATCATTTCCAGGCTCGCGCGCCAGGCTTACCGGCGCCCCGTTTCGGACTCGGATCTGGAAGATCTGCTCAGCGTCTATCAGCAGGGCCGCAATAAAGCCGATTTCGAGCAGGGAATCCGAGCGGTGGTGCAGAACATCATTACCGATCCCGAATTTCTGTTCCGGTTCGAGCGTACGCCGCCGACCGTCGCGCCGGGCGCGAATTACCGCATCAGCGATCTGGAACTGGCCTCGCGCTTGTCGTATTTTCTGTGGAGCAGCGCGCCCGACGATGAGTTGATTACGGTCGCCAGCCAGGGCAAACTCAAGGACCCGGCAGATGCTCGAACGCCAGGTTCGGCGCATGCTGGCGGATCCGAAATCGGACGCGCTCTCGAAGATTTTCGCATCAGCAGTGGCTGAATCTCCAGAATCTGCAAGATGCGCAGCCCGACGCGTTTCTGTATCCTAATTTCGACCGCAACCTGGCCGATTCCATGCGCCACGAAACCGAGCTGTTCTTCGACAGCATCGTGCGCGAGGATCGCAATATTCTGGATCTGCTGACCGCGAACTACACGTTCGTCGATGAAGTGCTGGCGAAAAACTACGGGATTCGGAATGTTCTAGGCACCCGTTTCCGCCGCGTCACCCTGACGGATGAAAATCGCTTCGGATTGCTGGGGCAGGGAAGCGTGTTAACGTTGACTTCGGTTTCCAATCGCACTTCGCCGGTGCAGCGCGGAAAATGGGTGATGATTGTCCTGTTCGGCGTGCCTCCGCCTCCGCCGCCCGCCACGGTTCCTCCGCTTAAGGAAAACGAAGAGAACGGCAAAGCGCAATCGGTGCGAGAAAGAATGGAGCAGCATCGCAAGAATGAGCCGTGTCATTCCTGTCATCAACTGATGGATCCGATTGGCCTCGCGCTCGAAAATTTCGATGCCGTGGGAGCCTGGCGGACTAAAGACAGCGGCCTGCCGATCGATTCTTCGAGCAAGATGTTCGACGGCTCCAAACTCGATGGGCCCATCAGCCTTCGCAACGCGATTCTGAGCCATTCCGACGCGTTCATCGGCTCGTTCACGGAACGGCTGTTAGCATACGGTCTGGGTCGCGTGGTGGAGTACAAGGATATGCCGATGGTCCGGTCGATCGAACACGCGGCGGCTCAGGATAACAATCGGTTCTCGGCATTCGTATTGGCAATCGTGAAAAGTACGCCGTTCCAGATGCGTCGAGCCGAACCCGCTCCGGTGAGCGAGAATGGAGGGCAGCACTAATGTTCCTCACCAAGAAACATCTTTCCCGGCGCACGATCCTACGGGGCATGGGCGTGTCGCTGGCTTTGCCGTTCCTCGATTCGATGGTGCCCGCGCAGACCCGGCTCGCTAAGACGGCCGCGGCGCCGCGCCCGCGCTTATGCTGCATCGAAATGGTGCACGGCTCGGCAGGCAGCACGGTGGAGGGATCGAACAAGCACTACTGGTCGCCTGAAAAGGAAGGGGCGGATTTCGAGTTCACGTCAAACGCTGGAGCCCCTGGCTCCTTTCCGCGACTACCTGACTATCGTCAGCGACACCGATCTTCGCCCGGCCGGCGCGTTCGCCGATGCCGAAGAGGGCGGCGACCATTTCCGGTCCAGTTCCGTATTTCTGACCGCGGCGCATCCCAAGCTGACCATGGGAGCCGATATTTTGTGCGGCACTTCCATCGATCAGATGTACGCGCAGCAGTTCGGCCAGGATACGCCGCTGCCTTCCATCCAGCTTTGCATCGAGAGCGTCGATTCATCCGGCCATTGCGACTACGGCTATGCCTGCGTGTATTCGGACACGATCAGTTGGGCCTCGCCGACGCAGCCGTTGCCGATGACGATCGATCCGCGGCAGGCGTTCGAGCTACTGTTCGGCGACGGCGCCACTCCCGAGGAGCGCGCGCTGCGCCAGCAGGCCAAGGGCAGCATACTGGACCGCATCGCGCATCGCGTCAGCGTGCTGCAAAAAGATCTGGGCGCGGCCGACCGCAGCCGGCTGAACGAATTTCTTGAAGACGTTCGCGAAATCGAGCGGCGCATTGAGAAAACTGAAAAGCACAATTCCAGCGGCGTGGCGCGCGCGCTGCCCGCGGCTCCGGTCGGCGTGCCGGATTCTTTCGAAGAGCACATCAAATTGATGTTCGATCTTCAGGCTCTGGCGTTCATGACCGACACCACGCGCTGTTCGGCGTTCAAGATGAGCCGCGACGTTTGCCAGCGGGTCTACGCCGAAAGCGGCGTGAAAGTGCCGTTCCACACGCGCGTCGCATCATGGCGAAACCCCCGCCAAAATCGCGGATTTCGCCAAGATCAATCGCTATCACGTCGGCTTGCTTCCGTATTTCCTCGACAAGCTGAAGAACACGCCCGACGGCGACGGCAACCTGCTGGATCATTCGCTGGTCCTCTACGGGAGCCCGCTCGGCGATTCGAACGCGCATAATCATAAACGCGTCCCGATCTTTTTGGCCGGCCATGCCAACGGCAAGGTCAAGGGAAATTTACACGTCCGGTGCCAGGATTCGACCCCGATGGCCAATGTGCTGCTGACCGTGCTGCGCAGGGTCGGGATGCAGGTGGAATCCATCGGCGATAGCACCGGCGAAATCACGATCTGAAGATCGGTAGAAAGGGGAAAACGATGCTGGCAAAAATTCTGAGTGCGACAATGTTCACCGCGATGCTGGTTTCCGCGGCCGATACGCGGCTGGCGGATGCGGCGCAGCACTCCGATCGTACTACGGTCCAGTCCCTGCTCGCTCAAAAAGTGGACGTCAACGCGCCGCAAGGCGACGGAACCACGGCGCTCCATTGGGCCGCCTTCAACGACGATCTGGAAACGGCGAAAATGCTGATCGCCGCGGGCGCGAGCGTGAAAGCGGCTACCCGAGTCGGTTCCATCACGCCCCTGTTCATGGCTTGCAAGAACGGGAATGCCGCGATGATCGCGCTGTTTCTCAAAGCCGGCGCGGATGCGAATTCGACCGATGAGCACGGCACCACCGCTCTGATGACGGCCGCCGCTTCCGGTAGCGCCGACGCGGTGAAGACGCTGATCGACCACGGAGCAGACGTGGACGCCCGCGAAGGCGCACACGGCCAGACTGCGCTGATGTTCGCCGCTTCTCTGAATCGCGCGGCCGCGATTAAAGTCCTATTGGAAAATCGCGCGGACGCGGAGGCGACCACCAAGGCCGTGAAGCTTCCCAAGCCGGGGCCGCGGTTCGACGATGGCAACCCGGTTCCGGAAGCGAAACCGGCAGCCAGACCCGCTGCGGCGAGTTCGCCCGCGGATGACAAAGCAGCACTGGACGCGCTGGCATCTTCGATGGGTTTCAAATCGGCGGTCTATACCGCCGGCGGGAAGCCGGGTGAAGGCGATCTCAAGGACCTGGTTCAAAGACTGACCGCGAAGGTCGACCAATTGGAAAAACGCCTCGGCACCGACAAGCCGAAGACGGAAGATTCGAACAACAGCCAGTTCGGAATCATTCGCGAACGCGGGACCACCGACATGGGAGGCATGACCGCTCTGTTGTTCGCCGCACGCGACGGCCAGACGGACGCAGCGCGGGCACTGCTCGAAGGCGGAGCCGAGATCAATCAGGTTTCGACATCGGAAAAAACCAGCCCGCTGGTCATGGCGATTCTGAATGGCCACCTGGATCTGGCCAGGCTGCTCATCGATTGGGGAGCCGATCCCAATCTCGCTAATAATCAGGGGCTTACCGCGTTATACGCCGCGGTCGACGTCCAGTGGGCGCCGAAGGGTTGGTTCCCAGCGCCGGGAACCGCGCAGGAAAAAATCTCTTACCTCGATCTAATGAAGGCGTTGCTCGAGGACGGCGCGAATCCGAACGCTCGGCTCGGCAAGAAGCTATGGTTCCGCTCCTTCGGCGATCATTCGTGGGTGGACACAGCCGGCGCGACTGCTTTCTGGCGCGCGGCCCAGTCCACCGACCTGGACGCGATGAAATTGCTGGTCGAGCACGGCGCCGATCCGGACATTCCCTCCCTTGGAGGCGACACGCCGCTGATGGTCGCGTCCGGCATTGGCTGGGGTTACCACTACAGCATGAACGCTCCCGATTCCACCTGGATGGATTCGCTGAAATACTGCATCCAGCTTGGGGCGGACGTGAACGCGGCCGATGCGAAAGGCTATACTGCTCTGCACGGAGCCGCTTACATCGGCAACCACGAGTTGATCAACTACCTGATCGACCACGGCGCGGACGTGAAGGCCGTCGCCAAGGATAAGAATACGGTCGCCGATATGGCGAACGGCCCGACGCGGTTTGGAATTCCCCATCCGGAAACCGTGGCGCTGCTCGAAAAGCTGGGTTCGGCGAACTCGCATAACTGCCGGTCGGATCAGTGCCTGGTCGCTCCCAAGGAGGACAAGAAGACGACTGCTCCTGCCACCACGGCGCCTGTTACTGCTCCTCCTACCGCGCCCCCGCCGCCCGCGAACGGCAAGAAACCAGGCGAGTGATCACAGCGACCGGGAAGGCCGCGATTTTCGTCTTCCGGGCTTAACCGGCCTTTGCGCGTCTGAGGGCGGAAGAATGGTCCTGCGCGCCACCGGCGTCGAGAGAACGATCGATGTCGTGGTTGCCACATAAGGCGAGAAATAATCGAACAGATTTTGCAGATGCGCGATGGAGGCGACGCCGACCTTCATCACGAACGAATCGGTTCCGGTAACCCGATGGCATTCCAGCACTTCGTCCAGCATCTCCGCGACCGCGACGGCTTTCTTCAGAGCCTCGCCTTGCACGCTGATGCGGATAAACGCGGTGATCGCCATCCCGGCTTTCGCGCGATCCACTTCGGCATGATAGCCGAGGATGATCCGTTCTTCCTCCATCCGCCGGACCCGTTCGAGTACCGCCGGAGTCGATAAGCCGACGCGCCGTCCCAGTTCCGCCAGGGATAGCCGGGCATTCTCCTGCAGCTCATGCAGGATCTTCCAGCCTACGTCGTCGAGTAATTTCTCGGAATCCTCGGTCAAGTCATGCATTGTACAGGATGAAGGCCCGCGGAGCAAAAGCCGCCATCCGCGGGCGGCATAAGATGTTTTGCATTGCTGCCATTCCTCAAAATAGAATTTGGCCGGAGCCGCGAATCTCAGAATGAGGCCTCTTCCAATCGTGAACAAATCGTCTTATAGTTGTTTAGTTTCTGTCAGCGCATTGTAATGGTGGATGGCTCCGGGACCATGCTTCGTCCCTCTCTCGAAATGATTTCAGCCATGCGGCTCACGCCGCGCGTGTAGCCAAGCTTCGGAATTCAGTTGAAGGAGTTTTACATGACTCAGTCTCGCGGAATCCGATGGGCGTTTTCCTGCTTCTTCGCCCTGGTTCTGGTTCTCTCCTTTACGCCGTTTCTGACGGCGCAGATTCTTACCGGATCGATCGGCGGGACGGTCACCGACGCTACGGGCGCGATCCTGACGGACGTCAAGGTGTCGGCCTCCAGCCCCTCCCTGATTGGCGGACCCAGGACCATTTCCGCCGACGCCAACGGCGAATACAAATTCCTGGAACTGCCTCCCGGAACCTATGAGATCCGATTTGAGAAGACGGGATTCAAGAGCTATGTGCAGCGGAATATCGTGCTGAACACGGGTGTTCACGTGGACGCCAACGTGAAACTCGAGTTAGGCGACGTTACGCAGGCCGTGACGGTGGAGGCGCAGGCTGCCACCATCGACACCGAGCACGTCACGTTGCAAAGCGTCGCGAACCAGGCCGTGATGGAAGACATTCCGACTGGCCGCAGCCCATGGGCGATCGCTAACGCGGTGCCGGCCGTGGCCACGGCAACCTTCGACGTGGGCGGGTCGGCGGGCATGCAGCAGTCGGCCCTGGTGGCGCACGGGTCCAACGGAAGCGCGGACCAGAAGTTCATGATCGACGGCGTCAGCGTGAACTGGCCCGGCGGCGGCGGAGGATCGACGCTCATGTACTACGACGTGGGCATGTTCCAGGAAGTGAACTACCTGGTGGGCGCCGTTCCTGCCGACGTGTCTCAAGGCGGCGTGTACATGAATATGGTGACCAAGGACGGCGGCAATGAGATTCACGGTCGCGTGTTCATGAACGGCGCCTCGCAGGGGATGCAGTCCAATAACATCAACGCGACCCTCGGAGCGGAGATCCTCAACAACCTGTCAGCCGCGATCAAAGCCAAAGTCAATCTGGCGACGGTAATTCCAGGCACCCCGATCACGGAAACCTACGACTATAACGGCCAGGTGGGTGGCCCGATCATTAAGAACAAGCTGTGGTGGTTCACCTCGTGGCGCCTGTGGGCGACCAACAATCTGGTTGCCGGCGCGTTCAATCTTGACGGCTCGCAGGCCCTTAACGACAACCAGATCGCCGACGAAATGGGAAAGATCAGCTACCAGGTCAACACCAAGAATCGGCTTAGCGTGATGTACTTCCGGAATCAGAAGAACCGGTTTCATCGCCGGAACCAGGGCTCTTTTGGCGACAACGTTACCACGGTGCTGCAAAATCAGCCGGCCTACGAAGGCGCGATGCGGTACACCATGGTGCCGTCGACGACGTGGGTGATCGACGCCGGCTTCATGCTGACCGCGGGAAAAACGCCGTATCGTTATCAGAACGATATCGTGCCGGGCGCGATTTCGGTCTACGACAGCACTACGGCGACGGTGTATAACGCCGCGCAGTACAACTATTTGAATCCGGTCTATCGCGGCGCGCTGGACGTTTCCGCGGGCTACTTCAACAGCAGTTGGGCGGGACGGCATAACTTCAAGTTCGGTGTGCAGGACAGCCAGGACGGTTATCAGCAGAAATACACCGCGAACGGCGACTTGCAAGGCGTGCTGATCAACGGCGTGCCCACTTCGGCGACGCTTTATAACACGCCGGTCAATATCCAGAAGAACAACCTGGAGATCTTGGGCATCTATGCGATGGATTCCTGGACCATCAAGCGGCGTTTGACCATCAACTACGGAGTCCGTTGGGAACGATACTACGCGTGGATTCCCGCGCAGTCTTCGCCCGCCGGTACTTACGTGACCGCGCGAAACTATCCCGCTGAAAACGGCGTGCCCAGTTGGAATAACTGGACGCCTCGTTTCGGTTTCGCCCTCGACGTTACTGGAAAGGGCAAGACGGTGGTCAAGGGAAGCGCAAACCGGTACGTCCAAGGCGAAGGAATGAGTCTGATCACTGCCGTCAATCCGCTCGGGCTGAGCACCGCGACCGTGCCTTGGACCTGTCCCGCTTCGGAAGGGAATGCAGCCTGCATCACCAACGGTCCCACGCCCAGCCAGCTCAATCTTGCTGCGTTTAACGGATTCGTCGGCGGTCTGACCACCCACATCTCGGAGCCCTCCGTCTGCACCGGACTCGGGCTGAACGCCAACCTTTGTCCGGCCCTGCAGCGCCCGTATAGCTGGGAGTACAGTCTGGGCGTTCAGCAGGAACTTCCTCTCGGCGTGATCCTGTCGGTGATGGGATGGTATCGCGGCACCTACGATCAGATCGGGCGCGAGAATCTATCGGTTCCCTTCAGCAGTTACATTCCGATCAACATCACCAATCCCCTCACCGGCGCGCCGCTGACGGTTTACAATCAGAGTCCCGCGACCAAGGGTTTGACGAATTACATCCTGCTGAACTCGCCGTTGCTCAATCAGGTCTATCACGGAATCGACTTTACGTTCACCCGCCGGATGACCACGCATTGGATGTTAGGCGGCGGATTGACTTACGGCCACGTTCACGGTCCCTACACCGGCGACGTCAACAGTTCGCTGGACGATCTCAACAACCCCAACAGCGACTACAACCGGATCGGCTACCTGGGTAGCGACGCGACCGTCATTTTCAAGATCAATGGCATCTATAACCTGCCTTGGAAGGTCGTCATGGCTGCTGATTTTCAGCATGTAACCGGTTATCCCGAAGTCGCCAGCTACACTGTGACTTCCGCGATCGCGGGCCAGACGCTAACGCAGACCACGCAGAACATCTACGTCGAGCCTCCTGGCTGGCAGCGGCTGCCAGGCGTCAACCTGCTCGATTGGCGCGTCTCCCGCATCTTCGCTTTCAAGGAACGTTACAAGCTGGAGCCCGAGTTCGACATCTACAATCTGTTGAACGCCGGGACGGTTACCTCGGTCAATACCAGCGTCACCGCGGGCACGGCAACGGCGGGCACCGGAAGCGTGGGAACGTTGTTCTTGAATCCGACCAACGTACTTTCCCCACGGCTCTTTAAAGTCGGATTGCGCTTCGACTTTTAGCCGGCGGCGCGTAACTGCCTGTTTATCGACCGGAGGCCCGAGCCTTCTTGGATGTCGGTTTCGTCTGCTCCAGAAGGTTCTTCTCGTATTCGGCGACCGCCCTCATATCGTCAACCAGGGATTGAGCCTTTTCGACCGATTCCCGGCTACTCTCTTCTAACTCGTCCGCATCTGGTTCTTTGGGGGGCATTGTAATCCTCAGATCGCTTAGAGGAGCTCTGCAGGAATGACGCCGCAAATCGTTCTCTAAGTCCGGAACAGCCAATCGGAGTTCGGGTTTGAGGAGAAGCAAGCGGCCTTCCTTTCCAGCTCGCTTGCTTATCTCGATACTTTCCGCCTGCGAATGATGTGTTTGGTTCGAAAAGGAGTGCAGCTTTTGTGCGAGGCGGTATTTTTTCCAGTATCATCTCGCGCGCACGAGCGAGGAAGGCGGAAACGATTCCACGCCGGTCCGATCAACACTATGTGGCGTGTGTGGGAGGAACTCATGAAAGCGATCAAGTTGCTCGGCTATCTGACCGCGGCGACAGCAGTGGTTTTGGCGCTGGCTAACTGGAACGATATCCGGCGATACATTCGAATTACCAGCATGTAAGGTCCTTCGCATCCTGAAACTTCCTTAATAATCTGCGGGGCCAAACGGTAACTTAAAACCCGCTCTCAAGTGGTACACTGATTCTTCCGATTTAAGCTTTTGCTTTCCAGAAGAAGTGTACTCAGGGCGGCGGCTTGTACCCTGGCGGCCCCGCTGATCAATCGGGGTCGCTTTCGCATCTATGCGCAAAGCCGGATCGAGTACTCTGCCCTCACGATCGATCTGATTCAGAGTTCGCTTGTCGTCGACATGCTTGGGCTGCTGACGTTGAACTATCGCAAGCTGATCGAGTGGCAGACCAGGCCGGAAAGCTTTAAGCAGTCAGATCTGGAGCGATTAAAGGCATCGGGAATCAAAGTGTTCCTTCCGGCGGTCGGTTTCACCGAAGGCGATATTTATCGATTGTCCCTGGACGACATCACGCGGTGGAACACCTTTCTCGCCGCGCATCCGCAACAATTTTTGCGCATCGATTCCCCGCGCGACTTGCAGCGCGCGCGGGTGGAAAAGAAAATCGGGATTATGCTCGGGTTCCAGAACTCGGAGCACTTTCGCACCGAGGACGATGTCGACCGGTTCTTTGCACTGGGCCAGCGCGTTTCGCAGTTGACCTACGACCGGAACCGGCTGGGCGGCGGATCCTCCGACGCGCGCGATCCTGGGCTCACCGATTTCGGCGCGCGCGTCGTCAGCCGGATGAATCGAATCGGGATGGCCATCGACATCTCGCACTGCGCCGACCGGACCACCTGCGACGTGATCGAGGCATCCGAAAAACCCGTGCTGGTGACGCATTCCAACTGCCGGAAACTGGTGCCCTACAGCGCCCGCTGCAAGACCGACGATGCAATCCGGCGCTTGGCGGCGAAGGGCGGCGTGATGGGCGTGACCATGGTCCGGCCGTTTGTCCATAACGGCGGGCACACCGATATTGAAAACGTGCTCGATCACATCGATCACATTGCGCAGTCCTTCGGTGTGGAACACGTGGCCATGGGGACCGACGTCGACCTTGACGGCCGCGACCATAAAGGGCCGCGCCGCTTCGATCTCGACGGAATCTCGTATAGCCGCAAGGCGTTCGAGCTAACCGAAGGACTGGTCCGCCGCAAGTATAGCCGCGAGAATATCGCGCTGATTCTGGGTGGGAATTTTCAACGCGTGATGCGCCAGATCTGCGATCTCCCCGCGAATGGCGCCTAGGAGTTCGCTGGAAAAAGGGGACAGATCGCTCTGTCCGCGCCCACGCTCCTATGCGAAATCAGTGGTTTGCGAGTTGGGACAGATCGTCTGTCCCCCTTTTTTCAACACCTAGTTTTCCTGAAGCGGCTTCGGGAACTTGTAAGAGGTGCGCGCCCGCACGGAAAGCTTTTTCCCGGTTGCCGACGTCGCGGTGACGCTGATGGTGCGCAGCGGCTTTCCATTCGAATCCGACGGGACGTACGTGATGGTATAGCGACTGCGGATGTCTTTGGCGATGTGGCGGCAGATGGCGTTCAGATCGTCGGTTTCGTGCGGCAGAAACGATTCTCCACCGCTCACCGACGACAAGCGCCGCAGCAATCCCGGGTTTCGATCCGGATCGTCCTCCTCAAAAACGCCGATCGTGTAGATGGTGGCCCGCGATTCGCCGACGGCGTCGATGACGTCGCTGAGCTGGCTCCGGCTGGCGTTGTCGCCGCCGTCGCTGATCAGCAGAAGGCTCTTCTTTTCCTGCCGCCCTTCCTTCAAATGATTGAGCGAAGAGACCACCGCGTCATACAGCGCCGTGCGGCCTTCGGCGGGGTTCCGGAACAGAGAGGCCCGCAAAAGCTGCGGATCGTCGCTGAAGGGAACGTCATCCGGCAGGCCGCGACGAACGCGATCGTTGAAATGGGTTACGAAGACTTCATCTTTTGGGTTGCTTGCGTCGATGAATCCGAGCGCGGCGTTAATCACGGCCAGCCGCTTCTGCCGCATGCTGCCGCTATCGTCGATCACGAGGCCGACGGTCACCGGATCGTCGCCGTGGCTGAATCCATTTATCTGCTGTAACTTGCCGTTTTCGCGGACCTGAAAATTTTCCTTGGTCAGGTTAGAAACATAACCGGAGGAGTTCCTGACGCTGACATCCAGGACGACCAGGTTCGACTCGGCAGTCAGCCTATAGTCATGCTCCTGGAACGCCAACAGCGAACCGGCCGCGACGAGCGCACATGCAAGGCTATAGCGCGCCTGCATAGTCTCTCCTTCTCTATAGATACATTGTCCTACAAATCGTTCCATGAGCGGCGAGTCGCGTTCTTCGGGAGATCCGGGTTTGGATTCTGACGTGCATGAATCTGATCGTCCGTCCAAACTGCCGCCACTTTAAGGAGATCACGATATGGAAAAACAGGAGTCGAAAGAGAAGTGCGCCCATCCAAGCTGCCACTGTCATGCGCGTCCCGACAGCAAGTTTTGCAGCACCTATTGCGAAGGTGAAGCGGAAACCGCAGACATCGTTTGCAACTGCGGCCATTCAGACTGCGAACGCTCACCAAGCATCTCGAGCGGCGGCACCGTGCTTCCGCCCGGGCCGCCGTTCCAGATATAATGCAAACGAAGAAAAAATATGAAAAACGACCAGCCTTTCCTTACCGACGTCGAAGAGCTGCGGAAGCGAGCTCGCGCCAGCATAGACAAAGGTGCGATCACGCCCGCCTACCAAGGCGACGTGAAGCAGACCATCGAGATTCTGCAAGCGGTCCTTGCCACCGAGATCGTCTGCGTATTGCGTTACACGATGAACGCGATCGCGGCGACCGGCATTTCGAGCGACAGCGTGAAAGAGGAGTTCGATCAACACGCCAAAGAAGAACAAGGGCACATGCGTATGGTGGCGGAGCGCATCAATCAACTGGGTGGAACGCCCAACTTCAATCCCGAAGGAATCCTGATGCGATCGGCTTCGCAATACGTGGTAGGCGCGAACCTGATCGAGATGATCAAGGAGAACCTGGTCGCGGAGCGCATCGCCTGCGAACACTATCGCGAGTTGATCCGCTATTTCGCCGACAAGGATCCCACCACTCGCGTGATGATGGAGGGCATTCTGACCAACGAAGAAGAGCATGCCAACGACATGCATGATCTGCTGGTCGCGCACGAAGGCAAGCCGATGCTCTCTAAATCATGACGGTAGGACGGACGAACAAGCTGCAGCCTGGGTACATTTCTCCAATCTTCGAGGAACGGAAAGCTTTCCGCGTTGGACGGCGCCGCTTTGATCATCTTTTTTCCGGTCACGAGCCTACGCGTTCGACACTTGGGTAAGCCCGGTCGTTTCGGCGAAACGTAGGGGCGGTCAAGTTTTCGCGCGCCGCCCCAGGCCGTCTCCGACGCGAAGAACGTCTACCAACGGAATCCGAACGAAACCGGTACGTAATCGGTGTGGAACGTACCCATGAAGATCCGGTCGTACTTTGCCTCCGCGAAGAATTTGCCGTGCCATTTCGTGCCGAGCGCAATACCGGCTCCCACGTCGACATCTGGCTTATTCACGGAATAAGAGGATAGAATCTGAGTTGCAGGAACCACGGTTGGAAAAAAGCCGAAGAATGGATTATATCCGAATGTCGTGGCCACGGTAGGCGCGGTAAATTCCTGATAGCGATGATATAGTCCGCCGCCGCCGGTGACATATAAATCGAAGTGTCCATGAGGAGTCAAGTGTACTACCGGGTCCAGTGTCGCTGAGAAAACATGCAGCCGCCGCCCGGCACACCGATGTTCGAGAGCGTCGTGGAATTGATTCCGAAGGAATTATAGTCGAGATCGATCATAGCCCCGAAATAGGGCCCAAAATTGAGACCTCCTCCGGCTCCCACCTTCCATCCGTCATCCAATGGAGAGAATTTACGCGCGGCCGCTTCACGATGCGCGAGACGCCCGGCGAGGAGTAATGCGATCCACAAGTCGCTGCATGTGCAGGAAAAGGCGGTGAGCCCGGAAGAAGCGCTCGATCGATTCGCCAGGAATCCTGCCTCAATTTTGATCCGCATAGATGCTGCGGACGAAGCCAGTCACGTTCATGCTGGGCCAGTCGGGATACTTAGACTTGAATTCGGTCCCCAGTTGCTTTCCCGCATCGTCGGCCGAAACGCCTTGCTTCTTGAGCTCCAGCGCGCGATCCCGCAGATTGCCGATGAAATTCTTCTCCGCGGCGACCATGGAGCCATCGCCCGGAGCGCTGTGATCCGGCAGCACGTGCAGAGCGTTCAGGGCGGCCACCTTGTCGAGGACCTTTAGCCAACTGGAAGGCGTGCCGCCGTCGCCGAAGATGTTCGGCACGACTTTGTTCTGTACGACATCGCCTGAGACGAGTGTTCGATCCGGCTCGACGAAGGTCAGCTCGTCTCCTTTGGTGTGCGCGGCGCCGAACCAGAGCAGGCGTGCCGTGACCCCGCCAAGATCGACCGTTGCCTCGGTATCGAACGTGATGTCGGGGGTACGCAAAGTGGCACTTGCCAGGAGTTCCTTCTGGAGCGAGGAGCGACCCGCGAACATATCGACCATTTCTTTCCCATGCAGTTCCATTTCACGCTGCTGAACCGCATCGCGAATCAGGATGGTACCCGGCGGGAACCCGGCCTCGCCGGCGGCGTGCTCCGGATGGAAGTGAGTGGTGGTCAGAAACAGCTTCTGATTTCCAGGCGCAAGCTTGGCCGCGACGCGGGCGATGGTCGCGCCGTTGCGAGGGCCAAGACCCGTGTCGACCACCAGCGTCGCGCGACTCCCTACAACGATCGCGACGTTCGGGAAACCGAAGATGGTCCAGACATGCTCCGAAACTTTGACAGCGTCCTCGCCGAGCACTGGCTGATTTTGAGCGGAAAGAATGCCCGCAACAAAGGCGACTGCGAGCAGAAGCTTAGGGTTCATAGTACATCTCTTTTATCACGAGTCCGGCAACGCCGGCGACTCACTTCATAAACCCACTTCGCCCGCTGCCCACCGAACTCAATTCGTCGTTCAGTGGGTCATCGAGCGCCAGTAGACGCCGCAGTTCCCTGCTCAAGCCAGCCTGCGTCTCCGCGCCCAGCAGCCGCTTCTGATACTGCTGCTGTGGAATGTCCCGCCGACAGAAAAAACTGTGGAGCGCTCCGCGCTCCCGGTCGGTCCGATTCGCAGTGCCTCCGTGCCACATATGCGCGTTCATCACGACCACCGTTCCAGCGCGGCCTGTCACCAGCAGCTCATCCGGGTGCGTCGCCAACGGGTCTTGTAAAGCATCCTGCGGCTTCCGATTCCACCGGTGCGATCCCGGAACCACCCGCAAGGCGCCGTTTTCGACGGTAAAGTCGTCAAGCAACCAAACGCAATTGCACACCGCAAAGCCCTTCTCGTCCGGGAGCAGGCCCATGTCGACGTGCAAGGGCTGAACGCTCTCGGAGCGCGGATTCGCCGAGCGAACATTCAGGCTGCTTAGCTTGAAATCGCCGCCCAGCACACTTGCCACCAGATCGAGAATCTCGCGGCGCTCCAGCGCCTCCAGAAATACTTCGCCCTTATCGGCCAGGTTCGCGAGCCGGCGGGCGTTTTCTTCGGTGCGGAACTCGGAGCCGGCGATTTCGCCCTCTTCGATGAACAACTCATCGACGCGTGTGCGCATGCGGTCGAGCATGTTCAGAGGCATGTAGTCCTCGAGGACGGTGTAGCCGGAAGCTTCGAGCTCGGCGGCTCTGGATAGGTCCATGCCCTCAGTGTAGACCCGTGACAGGATTCGGCGTAGGAGCGATCGTATGCCGTTTGTCGACACAAACAGCCTTGATGTGATCGAATGATTGCCGGGGTGGCACGGGCGTTATTTTCATTCGCCGAGTATGACATTCGCGCATTACGACTTCACGCGCGGCGCGTCGATTCACGAGCACTTTCATCCCCAGGAAGAAGTGTATGAAGTGACCGAAGGTGAACTTGAAGTGACCATCGACGGCGTAGCGCGAATCGTCCAGGCGGGCTTGGTTGTAATCGTACCGGGAAACGCGCGTCATTCGGTAAAGGCTGTTACCGACGGCCGAGTGATCGTCGTCGACTATCCGCGAAGGCCCGAATTCGCGGGTGCGTGACGCTATTTTGCGAGAGACTTAAGCGGCAACGGCTCGCCTGGTGGCAGGCCGACCTGCGCGACACTCAACGTCATGGAGACCACATCGTAGTAGCCGTTCACGCCGATCAGGTCCATGGTTCCTTGCTCTCCGAACTTGGCGACTGCGGCCTTGTAAGTCGCGTCGCTGACCTTCATATCGCGATGACGCTGTGTTGAAAAGTCGTAGATAATCGACTCGTCATCTTTCATTCCGCTGGGTCTTACGCCTGCGGCTAAGTCCACGGCAATTTTCGGATCGAGCCCGGCTTTGATCGCGAGCGGATAGTGAGCAAACCATTCGTACTGCGAGGTCCAATGTCGCGCTGTAATCAGAATGGCAAACTCGTTGAGGCGCGGCGGCAAGCTGGAATTGAATCGAAGATACTCGCCGACTTTTTGCAAACGATCCGCGAGCTCCGGACTGCGTAGCCAGGCGTTAAACGGTCCGTTAAGCGTCTTTCGCGGACCGGAGAGGATAGCATTCGCGACGCTCTTCTGTTCGGGCGTCATCTGATCGAGCGGGATCACCGGGAAGCGTTCCTGGGCACGGGCGCCGCTGATTGCGAGAAACAGAACTCCTAAGGTCGAAAAAGTCTTCATGGAGGATTATTTGAACCGCTGCTTCGCCTTGCGTTCCTGCACCAGGCGATTGTACTCGGCGTCGTCCAGATACACGATATCGAGCCACACCTGCACCATGTCGTCGACACTGCGCTCCCCGAATCCAGCCCACATATTCGGATCGGGATTCCGCCGGTTCGCGGAAGTGTTGTCGTGGATTCCGATCATGTGCAACACGGTTCCGGCGGGAAGCAGCGGAGCCACGTCATCCGCATAAATGTAATTGATGTGCCAGTTGAAATCGAAATGATCCACCGAGCTGAGGATGGTGGTCGTATTATCCAGATTGATCGCCTCCACTGTCATTCCCTTGCCGCGCATGTGCATGTGCGGCTGAAAGGTGTCTATACGCGCATTCCTGGTCAGACGATAGTAGCCGTCCGTGCGAACGACCGTGTTCGGCGGGACCTCCAGCTCGTCATTGGGGAGGTTGCGAATGGCGATCGACCGGACCTGGTACTTCGGCGTGAATCCCTGCGGATAGAAATTGAACGCGATGGTGGTGTGATTCATCTGCTCGCTGCCCGACGCGTTGTAGTGCATGTCGAATCGCAGCCGGGTGCCTTTCTTCAACAACCGGCTGGTATTTTCAGAAAAAATGTCACCGTACTTGCCGACGGCGTATTCGGTCAACTGGATGCCCGACTCGGGCGTTCCCGGGGGCGCATCCGGCTCGATCGCGTAGACCACGCAATGATGGACGATCCGCCGATTGCTCGGCTTCACTTCCATCGCCTTGATCCATCGGTCTTCGGTCAAGGTTAATTCCGTATATTGATCGATCCACCAATCCGAGCCTTTGGCGTACATCTTAAAATCGTCGGTGGTGGCCAGCAGGTCGGGCTGGCCGATGAACCATTCGTTATCGGCTGCGAACTTCGGCGGCGGAGGCAGATCGGCCGCGTTACCCTGCGCCGCGCCGCCGTCCACCCATTTCACGATGGTCGCGATTTCCTGATCGGTCAAAGAGATATCGTTCTTGTATTGCCGGATGCCGACGGTCTTGTCGAGATGCCATGGCGGCATATCGCGGCGCACGACCCGTTCTTTGATGGCTTTGGCCCAAGGCCGAGCCTCGTTGTACGTCATCAGCGACATCGGGGCGGAAGTTCCGGCGTGATGGCAGGTATCGCAACTCTTCTGAAAGATCGGCGCGACATCCTTGCTGAACGTCACCGGCCTGCTATTCGCGGTTTCGGTATCGGCGCAAAATGCCGACGCCGAAATCAGTACCGAAGCAATGACGAACTTCATGATGTCCCCTCCTGAATCATTGGCTGCCCGCCGTTACCTTGACCTTTACCTGCGCATTCGTCCAGCAGCAGTGATAACCGAAATTTCCGGCGATCTCGCCGGATCCGTCATCAACGACCACCTGAAGGACATACTCTCCAGGCTCGCTAAATTTTGCCGTGGAGGCGCCTTTTCCGTCGACCAGTTTTGCTTTCGGCGGATCGAAAATCACTTGTCCCGGTCCGCGATATTTCGCCCATTCAAAGGTCATGCCGATCGGAACGCCACGGCGCATCGGTCGCCCATCGTCCGTCGCCGAAAGGCCCAGCGCGAGGGAATCCGGCAGCATGATGCTCATTTCAGCGGAATCCAAAGTCACTGCCGGGGGCAAATTGGAATACGGATTCTTGATATCCGCGCCGCGGGTCGTGTATTTCCGGTCGATCATCCACACCGGGTTTAGGGTCGCGGAAACTTGCGAGGTCTGCCCATGAGCCGTAATCGTCCAGATGAGTTTCTGATCGCCGAAATCCTTCGGCACGGTGACGCTGAAAACGTCTTTGTGGCGCCGGATTGTAAAATGCGTCGGCTGCCCGCGATCCGCATTTCCAGGCTGAAAATTGTTGTCGGGTCCGACCGGAATATCGGGCTCTTCTTCATAGTTGCGGTTCATATAACCGAACCACATGTTGAATGATCCATCCGGATTCGTGTCGTAACCTTCGAACACCGGCGCTACGGCCTGTCCGGACCAATGGCGAAGCTGGACCCCTTGCGAGACGCCGGGATGAACCAGCGTAAACCGATCCCTAATGCTGAGCAAATGCCTCAAACCGAGGTCCCTTTGATCTCAGCCACCGACATCTTATCGAGCGCCGTTACGCAGCGCGCGAAGGTGACCACTTCGCCATGGAAGCGATGCTTATCGAGCTTGTCGATTCCTCCACCCTTCGCCGGAGCGATGAACAAATATTGCGGCGTTGGGATGTAAGAAACCGTTGGAATTCCGGCGGCCCAGAATCCCGCGCCCTCGCCAGGATACGCGCCATCGGGTTGATAGGCGAACGTCCGCTTAGCTTCGGTTCCGTCGACGGCTTTGAGAAATAGCGGAGCCTTCGGGTTTCAGGGGCGTGTAGCATAGTCCCCACTCGTACTCGCCCGAAGCTTTGTATTCGTTCGCAGACGGATGATCCACCCATTCGGTAGCGCCCAGATGTTCGATGGTAACGCACGCGACGGCCTTCTTCATCAAATCCGGATTCGATTCGCGCCAGTCCTGGGTGCCGCGAACATAGCCGTGGCCGAAATGGCCGGTGGTCATCAGAAACACGAGCGTGCGGTTGCGCTGCGACTGCGGGACTTTCGCGAAATATTTCGCCAGCGCGACCACGCCCAGCGCTCCGTTCTCCTCGCACGCGTTGCAACCATCGGTATGAGTATTGACGATGATCACTTCGTCCGTTTTGCCGGGCAATACTGCCCAGAGATTATCAGTCGGAGTATCGGGATGCGAAGTCGCATTTACAGTGAGACGCATCGAAGCTCCCGACGCGGCTGCTATCTTCAGACGCTGCCCGACCGTGTGATTCACCCACAGCGCAGGTACGGAGGTTGAAGGCGAGCTGAACGGCAGCGCCTGATCCTCGGCGTTGCCGTCCGAAATGTTGTTCCAGACAAAAATGACTCCCGCAGCGCCCGCCTTTTCCAGCGCCTTGATGTCGGGCGTGAACCGATACACGCCAATCACTCCGTGGCGCACATTTCGATGCGGCAGATTCGCGGGGTAGGTCCCGAGCAATTGCCCTTTCACTTCCGTCGCCGTTCATGTCCGGAGCAGCCGGCATCTCGACCACGACGATTTTTCCCGCCGCGTTCGAATAATCGAGCTTGGGCGCCATGCCGGCGTAAACCAACGGAGCCGTGACGCCCGAACGCCGGCGTGATTCCGCAATACGGACGATAGCTGGCGGCGTGGATTTTTTCGCCAGCCAGTTCGAGTCCGTAATCTTTCAGTTCCCAGTACGGCAGCTTGAAGGTCTTGCGCTGAGGCGTAAGTTTGGCTTCCCGCAATTTCTGGTCGAGAAAATCGACAAATTTCACGTGGCCAGGGCTGCCAGTGTACGCTGGGCACCATCCGGAAAGCTTTTCGAGCCATTTCCACAGTTCGTCGGCGCTCGGCAGATCGCCGGGCGCGATCTTGGGCAAAGACGAGGTATCCACCGGGGAAGGGCAGCGCCGACTGCGGCAGCATCATGCCCAAGGTAGCGGCGCCCGCTCCTTTCAGGAAGTCTTTCCGCGTCATAACAGGCTCCTTTCCCGGAGGAGATGATTACCACGATGCTACCACCGATTGCGGGGAAAGCCAGGGTATGCTTGTGGACAAGACACTATGTTTCAGGACCTCCGTTTCGGCGCGCGCATGCTTCTGAAGTCGCCCGGATTCACGGCGATCGCGCTTTTGACTCTCGCTCTGGGCATCGGCGCGAATACGACCATCTTTAGCGTGGTCAACTCGGTTCTGCTGCGACCGCTTCCCGTACGATGACCCGAGCCGCATTGTCCAGGTTTACGATCACGTCACTTTTGACGGCGGCGGATTGATTACTTCGTCGTATCCGAAGTTCACTTTCCTGCACGATCACGCGCGCAGCTTTAAAGCTTTTGCCGCTTCAGGCTTCGCTCGATTCCAAATCAGTGGACCACCTCCGGCCGGTCCCGTCGAGGTAAGCGCGACTCCGGTTTCAGTGGATTTCTTTCGCGTCTTTGGCGTAAAACCCATTGCTGGGCGCACGTTTCTCGATGAAGAAGTTCGCCCGGGTGCGAAATCCGTCGCCGTGATCAGCTACGCGCTTTGGCAGAATCGATTTGCGATGGACCCGGCCGCGGTCGGCACCACGATCGGTGTCGACGGTTCCGCGACCACCATCGTCGGGATCATGCCCGCGGGATTCGATTACCCCAACGAAACCGAAATCTGGACACCGAAATATTTCGAAAGTTCCATCATCACCCAGACCCAAATCCAGCGCGGCGCGAGTTACCTGCTGTATTACGCGCGTCTCGCTGACGGAGTCGATATCCGCAGCGCCGAAGCAGAGATCGCGACTTTAAGTCATCAATATGACGAGTCACACCAGGGCTTCGGCGACACAGGCCGCGAGATGCGAACCACCCCGCTGCGGGAGTCGCTGGTGAGCGACATCCGCCGTACCCTTCTGGTTCTTCTGGGCGCCGTGGCCTTTGTCCTCTTGATCGCTTCCGCGAACATAGCGAATCTGCTGCTTGCGCGGGCTGTTGCGCGTCAGAAGGAGGTTGCGATTCGTGCTTCGCTCGGCGCCAGCCGCTCGCGTCTGTTAGTCCAATTCCTCACGGAAAGCGTTCTGCTCGCGGCGTTCGGCGCAGCGCTCGGTGTTCTGCTCTCGGTCTGGAGCTTGCGGCTCATCATCGGAATCGGACCGGCCATTTTGCCCCGCGCCTCCGAAGTCCGTATCGACACGACGGTTCTGATCTTCACGATCGCTGTTGCCGTGCTCACGGGTATCCTTTTCGGGCTTCGGTCCGGCGATGCACGCCGCGCGCACCGATCTGAACGGAGTGCTCAAATCCAGCAGCCGCAGTTTGTCGGGCGCCGGAAAGCTGCGCGGCGCGATGATCGTTTCCGAAGTCGCCCTCGCGATGGTCCTGCTGACCGGCGCGGGGTTGCTGATGCGCAGTTTCCTGCGCCTGGAAAGCGTCTCTCCGGGGTTTCAGCCGGCAAATCTTCTCACCATGCGCATCGGACTTTCGGGCGCGCGTTATCCGCAGCTCGCGCAACGGGTGGCTTTTTACGATCGGATCCTGGAGCGTGTCGCCACCATTCCTTCCGTTCAACAGGCCGCGCTGGCCAGTGCTCTGCCCGTCAACGGACGCAACCATCGCCTATTTTTTCAATATCGAAGGCCGCCCCGCGCTCGAGTCCACCAAGGCTCCCACCGCCTGGCTGCAATAGCATCAGCCCGGACTATTTTCAGACCCTCGAGATCCCGATTCTGGCGGGCCGAACGTTTACTCCCGGCGGACAACAGCCGGCGCGCCGCTGGTCGCCATGATTAACGAAACCATGGCGCATCGTTTCTGGCCCGATGAAAGCCCCATCGGCAAGCATGTGATCTATGCGCGCGAATCCATCGTGGTTGAAATCGTAGGGATCGCCGCGGATGTCAAAGATTGGCGGGCTCGGCGACAACAGCCCGTACAATCAAATGTACGTACCCTACCGGCAGCGCGCGTTCCAGACCATGTCGCTGGTGACGCGGGGCCTTCGAACGTGGCTTCCGCGGTGCGCCGCGAAATTACTCAGATCGATCCGGACCAGCCGGTCGCAAACGTCAGAACCATGGACCAGGTGATCGCGGATTCGGTTTCGCAACCGAGATTGAGAACCACGCTGATCGGCTCGTTTGCGGCGCTGGCGTTGATTCTTGCCGTCATCGGAATCGCAGGCGTGGTGGCTTGGTCGGTGTCGCAGCGGACCAACGAAATCGCGATCCGCGTGGCTCTTGGCGCGCGCTCTTCGAACGTAATCGCCATGATTCTCCGGCAGGCATTCCTGATGATCGGCGGAGGGCAACTGATCGGCCTGATTGGGGCCTTGCTGCTCACGCGCGTGCTTTCGACACTTTCTGTTCGGCATTTCTCCCGAAGATCCGGCGACGTTCGCCGCCGTTGTTGTACTGCTCGCCTTGGTGGCGCTCGGCGCAAGCATGCTCGCTGCACGCCGGGCTTTGCGGATCGACCCGGTTATTGCGATGCGGGCTGAGTGACCTCGCGCAAACGTCGCTCCAGAAAGCGCCGCTCGCTATCGTTTGTGACCAGCTCCAGCGCCCGCCGGTAGCTTCTCGCCGATTCCTCAAACGATTCCATTCGCCGCAGGAGATCGGCGCGGGCCGAATACAGCAAATGATAATCCTCCAGATCACCGGCTGCCGCGAGTTCCTCGATGAGTGCCAGACCCGCCGGTGGACCCTGAGTCATCGCGACCGCTACCGCGCGATTCAGCGTCACGATCGGAGAAGGCTGAAGCCGTTCCAGGAGGCCGTACAACAGCGAAATTTGAGGCCAGTCTGTATCTTCAGGCCGCTTCGCCTGGCAGTGCAAAGACGCAATCGCCGCCTGCACCGCGAGCGGTCCAGGCCCAGCTCGAAATGCCTCCTGCGCCATCGGTAACGCTTCGGCGATCTGCGCTTGATTCCATTTGCTCCGGTCCTGCTCTTCCAGAACCACCAAGTCGCCTGCCTGATCCAAACGAGCCTCGCGCCGGGAGTCGTGAAGCAGCATGAGCGCCAGCAATCCAAGGCCTTCAGGCTGCGGGCGCGGAAACATGAGCCCTCTCACCAGGCGCCCTAGCCGAATCGCCTCCGCGCACAGATCGGTCCTCATCAATGGACCGCCTCGCGTGCTCGCATAGCCCTCGTTGAAAATCAAATAAATCACCGTCAGCACTGCATCCAGCCGCTCCGGCATATCGTTCATGCCCGGCACCGTGTACGGAATCCCAGCATCGCGAATCTTGCGCTTCGCCCGGACCAGCCGCTGTGCCATGGTCGCCGGAGCGACCAGAAACGCGCGCGCAATTTCCTCCGTCTCCAGGCCGCCCAGGGATCGAAGCGTCAGTGCGACTTGTGAATCCGGCGCAACTGCGGGATGGCAGCACGTGAAGATCAAGCGAAGCCGCTCATCGGGGATTTCCTCGGACATCGTAGTTTGGCTCTTCCGTGGTACGGCCGAAGTGGCATAAAACTCGACTTTTTCCTGGAACCGAGCCGTGCGGCGTATGCGATCGATGGCTTTATGCTGCGCCGTCTTGATGATCCAGGCGCGTGGAAACTCCGGGATTCCGCCCGTTCGCCATTGATCCACAGCGGCTGCAAATGCTTCTTGCGCAGCCTCTTCGGCGATTTCGAAGTCGCCCACCAGCCGGATCAGACGAGGCGACGATGCGGCCCCATTCGGCGCGATAAACCTCCTCGACGGCCTGGTCGGCGTCCCCGTACATTAAAAACGATGGTAAAAAAATATGGGGCGGGTTGTCGATTCGGCCGCTCCGCCTTCGACCTACTTATGGAGGCGCACACATGCAATACATGCTGCTGATTTACATCGACGAGCAAATCCTCAGCGATAGCGATCGCGAACAATGCTACCTGGACTCCGCCCAGTTCGCGCACCGTCTCAACGAAAAAGGCCAGTATCTGGGCGCAGCGCCGTTGCATCCGTCGCTCAACCGCCACCAGCGTCCGGGTTCGCGACGGCAAGCGTCTGGTCACCGACGGTCCTTTCGCCGAAACGCGCGAGCAGCTTGGCGGCTTTTTTCTGATCGATGCTCCGGACCTGGACCAGGCCATCAATATCGCCGCCACGGTTCCAGCAGGCAGCTGGGGCACGGTCGAAATCCGGCCGATGATCCAGGTGCCGACGCTTCCGGAAAATTCGAGCGCGAGAAATGTCGATTTCGCCGCGACCCGTTCGTCTCAGTGACAGAGGAACACGCACACATGCGATTTATGATGATCGTCAAAGCCAGCAAAGAATCGGAAGCCGGCAAATTGCCCAGCGAAGAGCTTCTCAACGCCATGGGCAAATATAATGAAGAGCTGGTGAGAGCCGGGGCCCTGCTCGACCTCTCCGGGCTTCATCCCAGTTCCAAAGGCGCCCGTATCAAATTCTCGCAAGGGAAACGCACCGTGATCGATGGTCCTTTCGCCGAGACTAAGGAACTGATCGGCGGGTACTGGATGATTGACGTGAAATCCAAAGCCGAAGCGATCGAATGGGCGATGCGCGCTCCGGCTCCTCATGGCGAAGACGCGGATGGTGAAATCGAGATTCGCCAGGTCTTTGGACTCGACGACTTCCCACCGAGCGACGCGGTCGATCGTGCGCGCGAGTTGGGCAAGGAGCTCGCGAATCAGAAAAAATAGAAAAGGGTCAACCCGCTTCGCTATCGAGCGAGGGATTTGACCCGCATGCCGGCAAGGGTGATATAGAAGTATGGATACCAATCAAAGGGGCGAATAATGAGTAAAGTACGAGTATTAGTTGGAACACGCAAAGGCGCGTTTATCCTGACCTCCGACGGCAAGCGCGAAAAGTGGGATGTCAGCGGTCCGCATTTCGGGGGCTGGGAGATCTATCACATGAAAGGATCGCCCGCCGATCCGAACCGGCTGTATGCATCCCAATCCACCGGATGGCACGGCCAGGTGGTCCAACGGTCGAGCGACGGCGGCCAGACCTGGGAGCCGGTAGGCAACAAGTTTGCTTACGAGGGCGTGACGGGCACGCATCAGTGGTACGACGGGACGCCGCATCCATGGGAGTTTAAGCGAGTCTGGCATCTCGAGCCGTCGTTGAACGATCCCGATACGGTTTACGCTGGCGTCGAGGATGCGGCGTTTTTTCGCTCGACTGACGGCGGCAAAAACTGGAATGAGCTGCCCGGACTGCGTGGCCACGGCTCCGGCCCACGCTGGCAGCCGGGCGCCGGCGGCATGTGCCTCCACACCATCGTTCTCGATCCCGCCGATCCGAATCGCATCTTCATCGCCATCTCCGCCGCGGGCGCGTTTCGCACCGACGACTTGGGCCAGACCTGGAAGCCGATCAATAAAGGACTCTACTCCCAATACATCCCCGAGCCGACTGCCGAAGTTGGCCACTGCGTGCACCGCATCGCGATGCATCCTTCGCGTCCGGGCGTCTTATTCATGCAAAAACATTGGGACGTCATGCGCAGTAACGACGCGGGCGATTCGTGGCAGGAAGTCAGCGGCAACCTGCCTACCGATTTCGGCTTCGTGATCGACGTCCACGCGCATGAACCTGAAACCGTGTACGTAGTCCCGATCACCAGCGACTCGCTGCATTTTCCTCCGGAAGGAAAGCTCCGCGTATATCGCAGCCGCACAGGAGGAAACGAATGGGAGCCGCTCTCCAACGGCTTGCCCCAAAGCGACTGCTATGTAAACGTCCTGCGCGACGCCATGGCTGTCGATTCGCTCGATTCCTGCGGCGTATATTTCGGCACCACCGGAGGCCAGGTATACGCGTCCGCCGATGCCGGCGATCATTGGGCTCCGATTGTCCGGGACCTTCCGGCGGTTCTTTCGGTGGAGGTCCAAACGCTACAGTGATCAGGGTCGTAATTCCGGCGCATCTGCGGACTCTCGCGAAAGTCGACGGCGAAGTGAAGCTCGATCTCGATGGCCGAGTCACGCGCCGCGCCATTCTCGACACGCTGGAGTCCCGCTACCCGATGCTGCTCGGGACCATCCGCGATCAAGTCACCGGACAGCGCCGTCCCTTCGTTAGGTTCTTCGCCTGCGAACAGGATGTGTCGCACGATTCGCCCGATGCGCCGCTTCCTGAAGCGATCACAGCCGGAACCGAGCCTTTTATCATTCTCGGCGCCATCGCGGGCGGATAAGCCCTTTTTGTTCTAAACGAACAATTCAAGGAGGGTAACCATGCAACTCAGTCCCTATCTGCATTTCAAAAGACCTTCTGGGCGCTCCGCTTCGGCATGGTCGTCGATCGATTCGATATTCCATGGATGATTAATTGCGGCCAGCCTAGCTAATCTTTGCCGTACACAAACGCGGCGCTGCGGCGGCTGGATATACTACTAAAAGCGTAGATGGAGCCCGCGAACAATGTACCTCCAGGGCCGGATTTTCGGACTTTATTCGAGTCGGCTCCCGGACTTTACCTGGTCCTGACACCGGACCTGAAGATCGTCGCCGCCAGCGACGCATATCTTCGCGCCACCATGACCAAGCGCGATGAAATTCTGGGGAAGGCGTTATTCGACGTGTTCCCGGACGATCCCAGCGACCCCGCCGCCACCGGAGTCCGCAATCTGCGAACATCGCTCGACCGTGTGCTTCGCGACGGCGTCCCCGATACTGCAGAAATACGACATCCGCCGGCCTGCCGAGGAAGGCGGCGCGTTTGAAGAGCGTTACTGGAGTCCGGTCAATTCTCCGGTGTTCGGCCCCGGCCAGCGGATCGCCTACATCATTCATCGCGTCGAGGACGTTACCGAGTTCGTGCGCCTCCGGCATCGCGAAACCGAGCAGGGCAAGCGCGTCGAATCCATGGAAGCCGAAATCTTTCAACGCGGTTCGGAGTTGCAGAAGAAGAACCTGGAACTGGAGCAGGCCAGCCGCACCAAAGACCAGTTTCTCTCCAACATGAGCCATGAGCTCAGAACCCCACTGCACACCGTGATTGGCTTTTCAGAGCTATTAGCCGAGGAAACTCCAGGCACGCTCAACCAACAGCAGAAGCGCTTCGTGGATCACATTCACAAGGACTCGCTGCATCTTCTCGAATTGATTAACGACGTTCTCGACCTCAGCAAAATCGAAGCCGGCCGGGTTGAACTACGCAAGGAAGTTTTCGACATCCGCCACGTCGTGGAGGAGGTTCTGTCTTCGCTCCAGGCCCGTTATCTCGAAAAATCCATTTCCGTGGAAACGAAAATCGCGGCTCCTCCGTCGCTCGAAGCCGACCGCGTGCGGTTCAAGCAGATCCTGTACAATCTGTTAGCCAACGCCGTGAAATTCACTCCCGAAGGCGGACTGGTTCGCGTGAACGCGGTGCGCCGGAACGGCGAAGTAGAATTTTCCGTCGCCGACAATGGGATCGGCATTCCCGAGGAAGATCACGCGCACGTCTTCGACAAGTTTTATCAAGTCGGAAAAGTTGCGGTCGGCCTCGGGGAAGGCACCGGCCTCGGATTAGCGATCACGAAGCGTCTGGTGGAGGAGCACGGCGGCCGCATCTGGGTTTCCAGCCAGCCGGAAACGGGCAGTTGTTTCTCTTTCACGATTCCGCTCACGCCGGAAGATCAATGCATTTCCACCGGCGAGTTCAGTGCGACGAAATAATCGTGCACGGCTTCGCGCACCACTTCACGAATATCGTCAACCTCAAAAATGGAACGCAATTGTTCCCGTCACCGCGCGCGGCGTAACATAGTGCGTCCCGCTGAAAGTCGAAAGGAAGTTATAGAGCGCTTCCTTATTCGTCAGGTTGACGATCGCCACGCGAGCGCTCCACTTATAACGATCGCCATGAAACAGGTTGTCATGTCCGACCGACAGGTCAAACAGGTTGCGTGACGCGATGCGAGGCGGGTTGTGATCGTCGTCCTCCGTACCGGCGGCGGGGATCTTCACCAAAGACGACCCGTACTGCGAGGCCGGGCACAAGCCCGACGCGCTGATGGGAGTGGTCGGCGTTGCGTGCACGCTGCCGCAGAAAAGTCCCGCCTCGAACTGTTGATCGGGCGTCAGATTGGAGACATCGACGATCGAATCCGTCCCGTTGGGCCCGTTCGCGCAGTTGCCCCCTGCGCACGGCACCGGCCCTGCCACCAGGCCGCTGTCATATCGCCAGTTAAATCCGATCCACGGCCCGCGCTTCGCGATCTGATACTGAAGATGCGTGGTTTGGTTGAAGTTTTCGTCATGATCGATTCGAAATACGCCGCCCGCGCCGAACGACGTGGGCGTGGTGCCGATTCCGCTCACTTGCGGCCCGAAGAAACGGGCGGCCACGCTGGAGAATACGACGAACGCGGTAAAGCCGTGGAAATTCGGAACGCTCGCGCGCACCGCATAACCGGGGATCTTGGAGCTATTCCACTCGATCGGATAGGTAATCGGCGTGTTACCCAGAACGCTGAAGTCGTACGCGAGGTGAGTGTACTTCCAAATATACTCGGCATCGATCACCAGGTACTTCCCGAAGGCCTGCTGAAGACCGGCATGGAACTCATTGCGGTGGCCCGGTTTCAGCGGCGAAGTCAGGCACGGATAGCCTTGTATGGTCGCCGACAGATCGTTGACCACGGGGTCGTTACAGCCCAAGCTTGCCAGAACCAGATTCTCGTTGAACGGCGTCTCCATGGTCCTGGCATAAGAAATACGGGCCACGGTATTGGTCCGCTTAAGATTGTATGCAATGCCGAGACGAGGCTCCAGTTGATTCGCAGTAGTGATCCCGCGATATATATCCTCGCGCAGCCCCAGATTGAACGTCCAGTTGTTTTTTGTGATCGAGTCCTGGAAAAAGAGAGCTACCTGCCGGATATCGGCGTGGCCATTGAAAGTATACAACCCGCTGTGCGATGCGGGACATCCGTCGGAGGCAGGTAGCGGAGCTGTACGCGTCAAGTCGTAGCACGCTAATAGCGGGTCAAACCCTGGATTCGCCTGAAGAGCTCCTGCGCACCCGCCAGGGTCTGTGATGCCTGCGCCGGTAAAGGGGCTCCCGTCGGCATTTAGACAAACCGGGTTGAAGGTAGGATCGACGATGCCGAAAGAATCGCCTTCCGTCAAAATCGTGTCTTCATACGTTACACCAGCCTTAATATTGTGAATACCCTTCACATAGGATAAGTTCGCTCGCAGGCCAAGATTCGTCAGCCTTCGGTTCTGTCCAATTGTCGTAGTTTGAAGACCCGGTATCATGTCGGCAAATGGATCGGCGCTGGGGTAATAATTGTATTGATCCTGGCGTACGAACCCACCGAATGTGAACAGAGTGCTGGCGCTGATCAGCCGCGTCCAGGTTGGCGCCAGATTGAAGGTCCTGATTTTGGAAACTTGATCAGTGGGGCCGACTACCTGCCCGTTCGGACCCAGTCCATTGTTATCCGCCACCAGTCCCGACCAGGCGGTCGCATTTTGCGCATCGAACGAGTTGGGTGTTTGAAACCAGGACCGCGTAAATTGAAAATTCACATTGAACGTGTCATTTTGAGAAGGCTTGAAATCCAGCCGGTCAAAGATATTCTCCTGGTTGCCATGATCGTGCATGACAGTGAATTCCGGCCCGTCCAGAAATCGGTTCGTGTTCATGCCGCTGCCAGCGATGAAGTTACCCCACTTCTTGCCACCATACGCCAGGTCGAACCCGCCGCCGGAGGTTCCAAAGCTTCCAAAGGAAGTGCTGACGCTGCCGTGGGGCTCGGTCACGCCCAGGCCGGAACGAGTGGTGACGACGATCACCACGCTGGTTTTATCTCCATATTCCGCGGGAGGAGCGCCTTCGATAACCTCCATGGATTGCACCGCCTCAATCGGAATCTGGTTCGAGAACACTTTGCTCTGCTGATCCGTAATCGGCTGCCCGTCGAGCGAAAACGAATTGGAAGCATGGTCGCCCAGCCCATGGAATAAGCCATTCGAATCGGCCGAAATGCCCGGCGAGGCCAGCGTCACCAGCGAACTCAGCGAGGACGACTGGCTTTCGAGGGGGAGCTTGTCGAACAGGCCACGGTCGATGTCGGTGTGCGTAGTCGGATCGTTCTCCACCAAATCCGCGGCCGCTTCCACCGTTACCGCAGTGGTGGATGTGCCGATCTTAAGGCTGATGTTGACCTCCACGGGAATGGAAGACCGCACGTCCACGTCCTGGGCGCCTGTCTCAAATCCGGCGGCCGTCGCGCTCAGGTGATAGTTGTTGAACGGAACGTTGACCAGCTCGAACTTTCCCTGGCTGTCCGCCTGCGCTTTTTGATCGTAATGCGAAACCGGATTCTGAATCTCCACCGCGGCGCCTTTGATGGCGGCGCCTGATGGGTCGAGTACTGAGCCTCGAATCGTGCCGGCACTCCCGGAGCCTTGGCCCAAGCAGAATGGTGTGAGTACGAGAATAGCAAGACCAACAGTTTTCAGCATGGTATAGGCGAGATTACAACCTTTGTGAAATTCGCTCTAGCAAATAACGGCAAGTGACCTAAACACGTCGTATTCGGGCTGAATTTGCCAACGAACGGACCGAGGGCGCCTGAGCTCTGCGCAATCGGTTCGGCGCTGTCCACTCATGCAACGTTCCGGATCGTTGACCGTTCCTTCGTGCCCGCTCATACGAAAGTAATAGGCCGATCGGCTGGTTCATGTTATGACAATCTGCGCCAGTTGTTTTTCGCAGCATGAGCTTGAGGACCCTCATAGTCGACGACGAGCCTATCGCCCGCAAGATCCTGCGGGAGGAACTGGAATTAATTCCGGACGTTGAGGTTGTAGCGGAGGCCGACAATGGATCCACTGCCTTGGACGAGATCGCGAAGTACCAGCCCGATCTGGTCCTGCTCGATCTTCAAATGCCCGTGATGGGAGGCTTCGAAGTGGTGCGGAATCTCACCTGCGGAAAGCATATGCCCGTGATTATCATCGTCACGGCTTATGACAAGTTTGCGCTGCAGGCATTTGAAGCTGGCGCGATCGACTACTTGCTGAAGCCGATCCGGCATGAGCGCCTGGCTCACGCAGTTGAGCGGGCCAGTCGTCTGACTAACACCGAAGCCGTCGAACGGCTGGCGCAACTTCAAACCATCGCGGATCACGCCGTGGAGCACAGAGCGAGGCGGAATCGTCGGACGCGTCGGCGAAGAGTATTTTTTATTATCTACGGATGAAATCTACGCGTTTCAGGCCGAAGGCGACGTGGTCTGGATCTTGACCGCAAAACGCAAGTATCAGGCGACCCAAACTCTCAAGACGCTCGACGAACGCCTCGGAAACTCCGGTTTTCGCCGCATTCATCGGAACGCCATGGTCAATATCGATCACGTCCGGAAAATGAGCATTCTAAGCAGTCAACGATGGTTGATCACGCTGAATAATGACCAGGAATTCATCGCCAGCAAGCGCCAGGCTCGCGCGGTCCGCCAGCTTCTCAACTGGTGACCGAACCTTACTCGTAACGCAAAGCTTCGATGGGATTGATTTTCGCGGCCCGCCGCGTCGGTACCCAACATGCCAGCAGCGCGACGCTGGCGAACAGCAAGCCCACGCCGGCCAGCGTCATTAGATCGGTAGGCTCAACTCCGAATAGAAACGACTTTAGGACCCGCGATAACAGGACCGCTGCCGCGATTCCCGAAACCACACCGCCGGCGATCAAGCGAAATCCTTCGGCGAAAACCAAGTTGCGGATGTCCCTCCGCTCTGCGCCCACCGCTGTTCGAATCGCGATCTCCCGCCTTCGCGACGCCACCGAAAGCGATAGTACGCCGTAAATTCCCACCAGCGTCAATACACTACCGACCAGCGCGAACCCGATCAACAACTGCATCGCAAACGTGCGCGACCCGAGCGAATCGTCGCGAATCTGTTCGAGCGTCTTCACATTCTCCACCGCCGCCGTCGGATCCACCGAGCGTAACGCCTGCCTTACGGCCTCGATCATCGACCGCGGATCCGCCGCCGTCCGCACGGCCAGTGTCTTCGAAAACGCGTTCGCTTGCCACAGCGAAAGATAAATCTCCGGGCCCGCGGCGTGAGTCAGATCCTCGGTCCGTCCATTCGTCACCACGCCGATAATCTCGATGGCAGGCTTCTGCCGGTCGCTCATCCAGATCTTCCTCCCGATCGGATTCGCCCGCGGAAAATACCGGTCTGCCAAAGCCTGATTCACCACCGCGACGTTCACCTGCTTGCCGCTATCCGTATCTCGAAAATCCCGACCCTCGGTAATCGCCTGCCCCAGCAGCTTGAAATACCCTGGCGTCACCGCCCGCAGTGGCACAGCGATCCGGTCGCTTGGCTTCGTCGGCAGTGGCTGACCTTCGATGTCGAGCGACCCTGCCCAACTGTTCCCGGTCAGCGGAACGCCCCACGCGAATCCCGCCTGCTCGACGCCCGGAATCTGGGATACCCGCTCCAGCGCCCGGTGATGAAAGTCCGCCCACTGCTTGTATTCCCCTACCGCCGTCACACTCATCGTCAAGATACGCGACGTCGAGTACCCCGAGTCCACCTTGGCCAGATTCATCATGGTCCGGATGAGGAGTCCCGCGCCCACCAAGAGTGCCAGCGTCAACGCGGTCTGCACAGTGGTCACGATGCGCAGGATCTGCCTTTCCCCCGGCCCCGCGCTGCTCTTCGGACCCGCGCTTTTCAATACATTCATCGGATCCATTCTTGAAGCGCGCAGTGCTGGAAAAACTCCCGCCAGAACAGCCGCCAAGACTGCCGACCCCAGCCCGCATGCGAGCACTGGCCAACCCGTCGTCACCGAGTCGAGGCGCGGAATCGCATGCCCGGCAATCGCCTTGAACACTTTGACGATTCCGAATGCCAACCCCACGCCGAACGCTCCGCCCAACAGCGCCAGCAGCAGGCTCTCCGTCGACACCTGCCGGAACAGCGCCAGTCTCCCGATTCCCAGCGCGCTGCGCACCGCATACTCCTGCTGCCGTTGCAGTCCTCGAACCAGCAGCAGCGCAGCCGCATTTCCGCACGCGATCAGTAACACCAGCGCTGCTGCTCCCAACAGCGGTAATAGAATCCGGCGTCCATCGCGATTCAGCTCCGCTTCAAGCGGCTGCACCTTCGCCGTAATCCCTTCGAAATCGTGATCGGACTGAGCCTCTCTCGCCGTCAGGATCTTCAGCTCCGCCTGAGCCTGATCGACAGAGATCCCGCTCCGCAGCCGCCCGACGACGTCCCAATCCTCGCTCTTTAATCGGTCGGGGCTAACATTGACGGGTACCCAATAATCTACGTGAGCGTTCACGTTGTAATTGGGCTCCTGCGCGGTTCCCGGCGACGGAAGAAATCGCACGCCCTCCGGCATCACCCCGATCACCCTCGGTGGCGTAGCCCAGCGGCTGATGCGAATGGTCTTGCCGATGATATTCCGATCCCCGCCAAACCTCTTTTGCCACAAGTCGTATCCAAGGATGATGACCGACGGCGACTTTACGCCGGTTTCGGCTTCAGCGAACGTCCTCCCGAGGATGGGTTGGAGTCCGACCGCCCGGAAATAATCCTGCGTGACATACATTCCCTCCATGGACGCGCTTCCATCCGGCAGAACCAGATAATCGAAGCTCCACGAGTAAGCCCCGATGGCTTCGAACGACTTGGCTTCTTTCTGCCACTCCGTCCACTGCGTCGCGGCCCACTCGCGGGGATGCGTCAACTCCTGCCCATCGGCCCGAGCCGCAGGAATCAGCACCAGCCGATCCGGCTGCCGGTAAGGTGGCGGAGTCAAAAGGACTCCTTGAATCAGGCTGAAAACGGCGGCGGTTGCCCCAATTCCCAGCGCTAGCGTGAGAACCGTGATCAGGGCGAAACCCTGCTGCTTCCTAAGCATCCGCACGCCAAACCGCACATCCTGCAACATGCTTGCTCTCCCGATTCGCGTTCGCCTCCACATTTGACGAACGCAACCGATGAACGGTTCGCAAGGAAAGTAAGACGAGTTTGGTGACGCTTCCAACGCGCACCGCGTCCGAAAATACCTATTCCAGCGCGAACGCGACTACCGAGTCTCCCATTTTACTCTTCATCTTCCCGTGCCCTCCCGCGCAGATCACGATGTACTGTTTCCCCTTCCACTCATACGTCATGGGCGTCGATTGAGCGCTTGCCGGGAGCTCCACTGTCGACAACTTCTTGCCGGTGTCCGAGTCGAACGCCCGCAGATGCGGGTCGAAGGTGCCTGACGCGAAGATTAATCCGCTCGCGGTCGCGATCGGTCCACCGAAGTTGTTCGATCCCTCGGGCGAATCGTCGCCATACTGGCCCACCGCCGTTTGCCAACGTAGCTTTCCCGTGTTCAGATCGAACGCCACCAGCGCGCCCCATGGTGGAGCGTTACACGGCTGGCCGTTGGGCGCGACCAGCCATTCACGATGCATGGCATAGGGCGTCCCACGCTGGCGCGCGAATTCGCCGCCCCACGCCGTCTCCGTTTCCTTGGCGTGCTGTATCGCATCCAACATGTCTTCTCTCGGAATCAGTTTCGCGATCGCGGCCACGCGATTGGTATTCGCCAGCAGCAGGTTGCGCGTTGGGTCCCACGCCGCGCTGCCCCAATTCACGCCGCCGACATTTCCGGGAAACGACAACGACCCGCGCATGCTCGGAGGCGTGAACAGCCCGTCATTTCTCAGCGATTCGATCTTCGCGCGGCACCACGCCTTGGTCTCCGGAGTAGCGCCCCAGGCGTCGTCCGTCGTCAGCTTTTGCGGAACCATCGCGCTCCACGCTGGAATCGGCTGGCTCGGCGCCGCATCCTCGCCGGGAATGTCGCTCTTTGGAACCGCCCGCTCCTCTACGGTATGCAGCGGCTTCCCCGTCATTCGATCCAGCACGAACACATTGCCGATCTTGGTCGTCACCGCGACCGCCGGTTTGCCATGAAACTCGATCAGCGCGGGCTGTGACGCGACATCGAAATCCCACAGGTCATGATGGACCACCTGGAATCCCCACACGAACGCGCCGGTGGAAGCCTTCAGCGCCACCACCGAATTGGCCCACTTATCGTCGCCAGGACGCGCGCCGCCATAATAGTCCGGGCTCGCGCTCCCCGTGGGAACAAACACCATATCCCGCGCCGGATCGGCCGCAATGGTCGACCACGCATTGGCCGCTCCCGTGCGTACCTGCTGTTTTTCGGCCCACGGAATCGGGTCCCAGGTCCACAGCAGCTTTCCCGTGCGAGCATCGTATCCGCGAACCACCCCGCGAGGCATGTCCACCGCGCCGTTATCGCCGATCGACGATCCCGTGATCACGACGTCGCCGACAATCGCCGGAGCCGAGGTCACTTGGTAGTCGCCATAAAACTCCGGGCCGAACACCACGCCACGAGTCAGATCGATCTCGCCGCATAATTTGCCGGATTTGCCGTCAATCGAAATCAGCCGTGCGTCGATGGTTCCTTCGAAAATGCGCAGCTTGCAAGGCGTCACCGTCAGCAGCCTTCGAATCGGTCCACGCCGAAACGCCCCGCGAGGAGACTTCAGAGTAGTTTGCGCTCGCGATTCACTTTGGGATCGTAGGTCCACTTTTCCGCTCCCGTTCCCGGATCGAGCGCGATCACCTTATTAAAGGGAGTGCTGAGATACAGCGTCCCGTCCACCAGGATCGGGGTTGATTCGAACGCTGCTTTCTCGTTCAGGCGTGTTTCGGGCTGAAGCGCGCCGGTGTGATACGTCCACGCCGGTTTGAGTTGCCCGACATTCTCCCGCGTGACCTGCTTCAGCGTCGAATAGCGAGTGCCACCGGCATCTCCACCATAGGCGCTCCAACCCTGGGCGAATCCGGCTGGCGCGATCAATAGGATTGCAAGCATGCTTCGCATACTCGTACTATGACGCGCCAGCTCGAAAACCGCATCGCCTATGGGACGAGCGGGCCAAAAGATCTGGATGTTACTTTATCTTTGAGAGTCAGCCAGCAAGCTAATCCACGCTTAAACGCTCCGTCCGTGACTTAAGATCGCGTGATCTAGAGGCCGGTTGGAATGACTCGGGCGAATCATCCATAGCCACTGCGGGATACCTTTGGGGTCCCGCAGAATCAGGTCGACCTTACCGATCTCAAACAACCGGGCCAGCGCGATGTCCTTGTCTCCGAGCTTCACCTTGGAAACGGTAGCGGCTGACTTCGGACCCGACCTTTAACTTCACGTCGAAAAGTTTGACGAAATCGGCAGGGGCCAAGTAGATCTCAAGCCTTCCGTCTTTCCCTTTCACCGTGACATAGACGCCGGGGAGAGCGCCGGTCGAAATCTCATTAACCGCCGTGATGTTGCCGGTAACCTGAGTTCCGTCTTCAGGTTATAAGCTGGGTGCCTCATCGGCCGAGAAGCCGACCGACGTTGCAAAAAGCAGCGTAGCGAACGAACTTGCAAGTCTTTTCATGGCCATGCTCCTGCGGAGGAAGGAGCATTTTGTGGGCCTGCGTAACCTGTTCAGACTCTTCGCAATGCCGTTCAGCGTTGGGCGAAATGCCCCTACCGGCCCTTTTCCGGGTGCTGTCGCTCAAGAATCTTTGGTATCCCAGTTGCACACTTAAGCTGGGTGATGGATTTATGCCAATTCTTCCTCGCTGCTCCGACCGGTGGTCGGTCGAACGGATTTTCAAGGCCATCGGGCCTGCCCCCATTCGAATTGTACTCGGGGATCGCGAAGGCATCTCTCCACCGGGCGTGGATCAGGTCGCGACCGTGATCGTCCGCGATCGACGCATTTTGGCCGGATTGATGCTGGATCCCGAGGTCGCATTCAGCGAAGCCTACGCGGCCGGAAAAATCGAGATTCGGGGCGATCTGCTTCGTTTTCTTGAAGTGGTCTACCAGGCATGGCCGGGCGGAAAAGTGGCGACGGCCTGGTACGCCAAAGCGTTCTCGAAGTGGACGGAGTGGTGGCAGGGCGACACCCTTCAGGGTTCCCGCAAGAATATTCACCATCACTACGATCTGGGAAACGATTTCTACAAACTTTGGCTCGATCGCCAGATGGTTTACACGTGCGCGTATTTCCCGACGCCGTCGGCGACGATCGAAGAGGCGCAGGAGGCCAAGCTCGACTATGTATGCCGCAAAGTTCGTTTGCAGGCGGGAGAAAGCGTGGTCGACGCCGGGTGCGGTTGGGGTGCGCTGGCGCTTCACATGGCCCGGAATTACGGAGTAAATGTGAAGGCTTTCAATGTCTCCCATGAACAAATCCTGTTTGCGCGCGAACGAGCGAGAGCGGAAGGGCTGACCGGGCAGGTTGAGTTCATCGAAGACGATTACCGGAATATCAGGGGAAAATTCGACGCTTTCCTATCCGTCGGAATGCTGGAACACGTGGGCTTGAAACATTACGCGGAACTGGGCGACGTGATTCATCGCGCCATCGGCGATTCGGGACGCGGGCTGCTGCATTTCATCGGGCGCAGCCATCCGGTCGCGCTTAGCCGTTGGATCCGGAAGCGCATCTTTCCAGGCAGCTACGTCCCGACCCTGCGCGAAGCCATGGCGACGTTGGAGCCATGGAGTTATTCCGTTCTGGATGTCGAGAATCTGCGGCTGCACTACGCCAGAACCCTGGAGCACTGGCTGGATCGATTCGAACGGTCACAGGACGAAGTTGCGGCGAAGTACGGGGAGTGGTTTGCGCGCGCATGGCGACTTTACCTGGCAGGATCGGTGACGGCGTTCAAGTGCAACACCATGCAACTCTTCCAGATCGTGTTTGCCGGATCGAAGTGCAATCCTATGTATTGGACGCGCGCTCCGTTGTATGCGGACCACTCGGGGCAGGATCAGGAGCAGGGGCACGAATGGACTCATGCGATGTCCTGATCGTGGGTGGAGGACCGGCGGGTTCTTCGTGCGCCTGGAAGCTGAGAGGATCGGGCCTCGAAGTTGCAGTCCTCGATAAGCAGCGGTTTCCGCGCGACAAGATTTGCGGCGGATGGATCACGCCTGAAGTCCTTCGCGAGCTTGAGATCGACCCTGCCGAGTACGCTCGCGGGCGCGTGCTGCAACCGATCACGGGTTTTCGCACGGGATGCGTCGGCGGGCCGACGCTGACCACTGACTACAGTCGACCAGTGAGCTACGGAATTCGACGGCGGGAGTTTGACGATTATCTGCTGAAGCGGTCCGGTGCGCAACTTATTGAAGGCGTGAGCTTAACAACACTCGATCGATCGGAAGGAGGCTGGGTTGCGAACGGAAACGTGCGGGCTCGCGCGGTGGTTGGGGCCGGAGGACATTTCTGCCCGGTCGCCAGGCTTCTTGGTGCCAAGGAAGCCGGAGAGCGCGCCGTCGCGGCGCAGGAAATCGAGTTCGAAATGGACGCTGCGCAGGCTGCGGGTTGCCAGGTGAGCGGGGAGATCCCGGAGCTGTACTTTTGCCAGGATTTGAAGGGCTATGGGTGGTGCTTCCGCAAGCACAATTTCTTGAATATCGGCTTAGGACGGATGGATCCGCACCGGTTGTCGTCGCACGTCGCCGACTTTGTGCGGTTCCTGCGATCGGCCGGGAGGGTTGGGTTCGATTTGCCGGGTAGACTGCCCGGGCACGCGTATCTTTTATACGGCGCGTCGACCAGGAATGTAGCGGGGGACGGGTATTGTCTGATTGGCGACGCGGCCGGGCTGGCCTATTCACAAAGCGGCGAAGGGATTCGTCCAGCCGTTGAATCGGGATTAATGGCGGGCGAGGTGATCGCAGCAGCGCGGAGCGATTACAGTGCCGGCAAGCTGGACGCGCTTCGAACCTCGCTACGAGAACGATTCGGCGGATCTACGGATTGGGCGACCAGCGCGGGCGGCCATCTTCCGTCACGGCTCGTCGGGGCGATTGCGCACCGGCTGATGGAGACCCGGTGGTTCGTGCGGCGAATCGTGCTGGATCGATGGTTTCTACATTTGGCGGCTCCTGGACCGTAACCATACGGTTACCAAGTTACCAAAGTGGTAACCGTTCGGTTACGACACGTCAAGAAAGAATATGCGAGCGATTTCACGCAGGGCTTGTGTGTTTGCACTCAATGGCGCCGGTTCATCCGCTCAGCTTTTGGCTTGCTTCCCAGGCCTGATATAGATAAATTGACGCCAGCAGCAATCCAGCGGCGACAGTGACCACGGTCAAGAGCTTGCCCCAATAATCGACGACATCCAGTTTGTGGGTAACCTCGATCTGGTTTGGAATCAACTTGTCTTCACCTTCGCCGATATGGATCAGAGTGTCTTCATGCTGAGACACCAATTTCCGATAAAGGGCTAGTCCCAGGACGAACAAAGCCATGAGCGACCAGAGAACAACGAAGGGGGTGAGATTCACGGGTTTAATACCTCCAACCCGGAAAGTGCATTCGGCATTCCAAACCTATGGAGCGAAGTCGCGGAGTTTCTGACCGTCGGTGTGTCCAGGCGCTGAAGAAGAGCGACCAGAAGATCGACGGTTTGATCGAAGTCGCGGCGGTTCATGATTCCGTTGTGGGCGTGCGTATAGCGGACGGGCACCAGCAGACAAACGGTAGGCACGCCGCCATTGCTCTTCTGAATCTCGGCCGAATCGTCGCCGTAGCCTTGCACCAGGTCGAATTGGAGGGGGAGCTTGGCCGACGCGTGCGGTTTCCTTTACGAAAGCAGTCAACTTCCGGTTGGGGATCTGGGAATTGTTGTAGAGAAAGAGTCCAGGTCCCGCGCCCAGCTTTTCTTGCGATAGCTCCGCGTTTCCGCCGAAAACGTCCCCGGTGACGCCGGCTTCAAGGGCGATTCCGATCTCGGGTTTGACGGCTTCGCTGGCCGTGTGGGCTCCGCGCAGTCCGACTTCTTCCTGAGTCGTCAGCGCGTAAACAATCTGATTGCGATGCGGCAGTGAAGCCAGGCGGCGCATGGTCTCGACGATGACGGCGCAGCCAACGCGGTCGTCCCAGCCTTTACCAAGATAGTTCGCGGTTCCGTTCAGAACGGTGAATGGCGCATCGGGGACAACGGGAGAGCCGGGCTCGATTCCGATGTCGCGAACTTCGGCCTCGGTCTGGGCGCCGATGTCGAGAAAGAGGCTGTCGCGCGGGATGATCCGATTGCGTTCGTCGCCGGCAACCAGGTGGGCGTCGCGGATACCGGTGACGGCATGCACCGGACCCTTCGATCCGATGATCAGCCAGCGTTGATCGACCAGCGCCTGATCGAGCCAGCCGCCGAGCATCTGCATGGTGAGAAACCCGCGAGGCGTGATGCGCCGGATGACGCCGCCCAGCTCGTCCATATGCGCGTCGACCATGATGCGCGGGCCTTCCGTGCCTTGCGTGGCGAGGACCGATCCCATGCCGTCGTAACGGATGGAAGCCGCGTACGGCTTGATGGCGTCCACCATGATTTTACGCACCGGCTCCTCGAAGCCGGGAGGGCCGGGAGCGTCGGCGAGTTTACGAAGCAGGTCGACAGTTTGATCCTGGGCGTAAACGGAAAGAGCGAAGATCGGCGCGAGGAAATATTTCATGGAAGCTGCGATGATATCAGAACTGCGGACCGCTCAGGAGGCTTTGGCGCGAATCAGCTCGACCGAACAGGTCGGCGTGCATGGCCACGGATTCCGAGACGCTGCCGAGCAGGAAACGGTCGACTCCGCTGACGGCCGTGTGAACCGAGGACGATCAGATCGGCGCCCCACTTAGGCGGCATCATCGAGGATGATCGCTTTCGGCGAGTCGAGAAGCACCGAGATCGATTCGGTTGCGTTGAGTCCTACGCCGCAAAGGATCTGAATCGTCTGGGCGATGGCGTCCTGCGATCGTTTCATGGCTTCGGCTCGCGCCGTTTCGATGAAGGGGGAATTGACCAGGGGCGGCTCGAGGAAGACGCGGGTCGCGGGAAGGATCAGCTCGACGGCGCTAAGCACGCGGATTTCGGTGCTGGCGGGCCACGGACGGGTGGCGATGGATCGGGCCGCTTCTTCGGAACCGGCGGAGCCGTCGGTGGCCAGTAAAACCTTCAGAGGCCTTCGGACGCCGGCCTTGGCTCTGGAGCGCACAATTTCCACAGAGCAAGGGGCGTAGCGGAGCACGGCTGCCGCGACATTGCCCATCAGAAATCGCGCGACTGTGGAGACGCCATGCGACCCTACGACGATAAAGTCGGCCGCAATGGCCTTGGCGCGATCGAGGATAACAGTCTTCGGATCGCCCGGTAATGCGAATCCGGCTGCTTGCTGGTCCGTCGACTGGAGTCGTTTGACCGCGCTTCGCACTACTTCTTCAGCTTGGCGTGCCGATTCCTGTGCGACTTCGGTGGTTGACCAGAGATGGGACGGTTCGATGACGCTGATGACTTCAAACGACGCGCCTGGAGGCCAAGGGCGGGCGAGGATTTCGTCGAGTGCGGCTTCACTTGCCGCCGAGGTATCGATGGCCAACAGAATTTTCACGATTCGTTCTCCTCAAACATCCTCTTTCATATGCGGCTGCTTAAGTATAGATGTTACGGTCCGGCTGAATTCCCACGATTCAGCCGGACCGCCATTTGTCGCCGCGGACCCCTGGGAAACGCGGCGATCCCCTCGTGCTCTGTTGTTGCCCTTTTGAAATGCAATCGAGAGGCCGATGAAACTTCTTGCCGGTTAGCAATTCGTGAACGCCGCCTTGTGCGATTACACCCGACATTGCGCGAATCGCCACAAAGCATCAGGCCGCGTCTTCGAAAACTCGGTCCGTAACTTCGCGCTTCGACTGGCAGGAGACGCACAACCGGGCCCACGGAACCACTTCGAGACGCTTGCGAGGTATAGGACGCTCGCAATCTTCGCACAGGCCGTAGTCGCCGGCTTCGATTTTGGCGAGCGCGGATTGGATTTCGCGGATCTTGTGGGTTTGATGGTCCAGCCGCTGGACGATCAGGTCGCGATCGAGGTTGAACCTGACCTGATCGATGGGATCGGCCAAGTGTTCGATCTGTAGTTGGTCCCGCTCCGGAGCGGAGCCCGACAAGGCGGCGAGAGTCGATTCGAGAGCTGCTTTGCGCTGCTTGATTTCGGCTGCGGTGATGGCGTTCACGATTGTCATTTTCAACTCCGATTTGGAATTAGTCAAAGCGTAAGCACGCAAAGCGCCAAATTCTAAAGAAATCATTTGGTCATGTGGGTGCATGACTGAGTGCATCTTGTTTTTACGGACTTTTCACGCCGCGTTTAGGACTTCTTTATGACTTGCACCCTAGACTCAAGAAAGCGGCGGAGTTCCTCGTTGCCGCAACCATGGAGATTCTATGACTGAGCTCAACATCCCACGTAAGGATGGTTGTCTGCCTTATCGTTATGTTCTGGCCTGTGTTTTGGCCGTCGGCTGTCCAGGATTCGCGTTTGGGCAAGGCGAAGCCGATCGCGTAGAGTCCACCCGCGGAGAGATTCGAGGGGTTACGCAGCGGGCGGACAAGCAAGCGGTTCCCGATGTCAGGATTTTGATCCACGGTGTGAACGGAAGCGGCGACCATACCGTGTCGAGTGATCGACAGGGGATGTTTTCGGTGTCCGGGCTGAGCGCAGGTGTTTATGAGGTGATCGCCGCGGATGCGCCGAAGGTGGTGGTGGAATTGACCGGCGGCAGTAGCGTTCCAGTCGAGCTGACGGTTCGAGATTCGTCGCAGAGCGCGCTGTTGAGCGAGCTCGAAGCCATGCGGAAGCGCATCGAGGAGTTGGAAGCGCAACTGAAGAAGACCGAAGCTCCGGTGGCGACAGCGGCAGTGGAAGAAAAGCCTGCCCCGATTCAAGCCAGGCCTGGGTTCGTGCTGCCGCGCGTCGGTCCCACGGGTTTGACTCCGGAATTGAGACCGGTGCCGGCGATCGTTCAGACTGCGGCCGTCACGCCCGAACCAGTGCCAGTTTCGGCCCCGGCGTCCACCGAAACCGCAGCCACGCCGGCGCCTGCGCCGGTCGATGGGGCAACACAGACTCCGGCGGCAACCCCAACTCAAGCTCCGCAGACGGCTGAAAAGGCTGCGCCACCGGATCCGTTCTCGTTCGCCGACTTCACCTGGCTGACCGGGAATCCGCGCACGACGGAATCGCCGATCGACACCAAGTATTTCACCGGTGAGGTTCGTGTGGACACGGATTACGTGTACGATTACAACCATCCGGCCGACCACACCATCGGTGGGTCGAGCGAAATTTTCCGCTCGGGCGAAGTGCAGCTCACGCAATTGGGCGTCGGCGGCGACTTCCACTGGAACAACATCCGCGCACGGCTGATGACGCAGTTCGGGATGTATTCGGAGACCACCCCTCGCAACGACGCCAGCCCGGCGCGCGGCGCCTGGGATCTGGATACCGCGTATCGATACATTTCAGAAGCTTACGGCGGGTATCACTTCAACGTGTTGAACGGCATCAACGTCGACGCCGGAATTTTCATGTCCTACGTCGGGTTGTTCAGCTATTACCAGTTCGACAACTGGGCCTATCAGCCTTCCTATGTTTCGTCGAATACGCCATGGTTTTTCAATGGCGTGCGCGTCCAGATCTTCCCCACACAAAAGCTGAAGATCGAACCTTGGTTCGTCAATGGATGGCAGTCCTACGGCACGTTCAACAAGTCTCCGGGGATGGGGATGCAGTTTCTCTACCGGCCGAATGGGTGGTTGTCGATTCTGGGGAACCAGTACGAGGGGACCGATACGCTAGGGGTTCCGGGACGCCATCGCGTTCACACGGACGATAGCGTCCAAATCAAGTATTACGACAATCAGAACCGGTTCGTTTCGAAAGCGGCGATGACGATCACCGCTGACGCAGGGTGCGAGTTTGGCCAGAACAGCGGAGTGAGCTGCCGTGGAGGCACGGCCGCCAAGCCTTCCCAGTATTTTTTGGGCTTCATGACGTATCAGCGGTTCTGGTTCCACAAGGACATTTACGCGGTCACTCTGGGCGGGGGCGCGATCAACAATCCAGGACGTTACCTGGTCCTGCTGCCGCCGATCAACGGAGCGACTGCGATCACCGGGACGCCGTATTTCACCGAGAATCCCGGGGACCCCTACAAGGCGTGGGATACTTCGGTGACCTTCGACTATATGCCGAAGCAATTCATCACGTGGCGCTTCGAATACAACCATCGGGCGTCGAACGTGCCGTATTTTTCGGGAAATGGCGGCGTCACGCCTCCGGGTGGCGACAATGGCGCGCCAGGGCTGATGGTGCCGGGGTGGGCTCCGGACCTTCGCAAACGTGAAAACCGGATCACGATCGCCATTCTGGTGAAGCTGTAAACCGCCTGTTTAGAGAACTTTTAGGTCTCTCTTATACCTTCTTTACGAGTTCGGGCATAAGCTTAACGATGGGAGAACTGAGATGCAGCAAATACTGGCCGGCGTCGCGACTCCTTCCGTCGCGCCACTCAGCGAGAACGGTTCTCTTGAAGTTGTCGTAGTGCATACCACCACGAAAGCGACCTTAGGGAGCCTGAAGACAGCGGCGGATCTGGCGGCCGGTCTGGCCGCGCGCATTCGGCTGCTGGTGTTGGAAGTGGTGCCCTATCCGTTGGATGTCGAGACGCCGCGAGTTCCCGTGGAATTTACGAAAAAGCGTTTCTGGACCGTGGCGTCCGATGCCCGGGTGGACACGCTGATCGATATACGGCTGGGCCGGGACAGCCGGCGGATGCTGGAGACCGCGCTGACGCCGGGCTCTCTGGTGGTGTTGGAGCGCGGCGCGTGGTGGACTTCCAAATATTGGCTGGCGAGACGGTTGGAAAAGCTGGGACACCAGGTGGTGTGGTCCAGCGCGAATGGAGGTCATCGATGATGCTGGATTTGTTCTACGTCGCAGTAGGGATTATTTTCTTCGTCCTGTGCTGGTACCTGACGCGGGCTTGCGAAAAGCTTTAAGGAGTTTTGATATGGACTACGTAATCGCTGGAATTGCTTCCATTTTTCTGTTTGGGTACTTGATCTACGCGCTGTTGAAGCCGGAGAAGTTCTGAGGCTCTTATGACACCGAACGGTATTTTGCAAATCGTCGTGTACTTTCTGCTGATTCTGGCAATAGCCAAGCCGATGGGAGTATACATGACGAAAGTGTTTGCGGGAGAGCGCACCTTTCTGCATCCGGTGCTGCGCCCGCTCGAAAGGCTCTGTTATGCCGCTGGCGGCGTCAAGGAATCCGTCGAGCAACGATGGACTCAGTATGCCGCCAGTCTTCTTGCGTTCAGCATTTTCAGTTTCCTGATTTTGTATCTTTTACAGCGTCTGCAAGGCTACTTGCCCCTGAACCCGATGGGATTCGGCACGGCGCACGCTCCCAGTGGAGCCACCGCGATGACGCCAGACTTGGCGTTCAACACGGCAGCCAGCTTCACGACCAATACCAACTGGCAGAATTATTCGGGTGAATCGACGCTGAGCTACCTGGTCCAGATGCTGGGTTTGACGATGCACAACTTCACATCCGCTGCGGCCGGGCATCGCGATCGCGGTGGCGCTGATCCGCGGATTCGCGCGGCAGCAGGTAAACGCGATCGGGAATTTTTGGGTGGACCTGGTTCGGGCTACGGTATATGTGCTGATCCCGCTGTCGATCGTCATCGCACTGTTGTTCTGCTGGCAGGGGGTGATTCAGAACGTGCATCCTTATACAGTCGCGACGACGCTGGAAGGAAAAGTGCAAACCATCGCGCAGGGGCCGGCGGCGTCGCAGGAAGCGATCAAGATGCTGGGGACGAATGGCGGTGGATTTTTCGGGGCCAACTCGGCGCATCCGTTTGAGAATCCGACGCCGCTCTCGAACCTGATTCAGATGCTGGCGATCTTCACGATCCCGGCGGGCTTGACCTATATGTTCGGGAAAATGGTCGGAGATACGCGGCAGGGATGGGCTCTTTTCTCCGCCATGAGCGTACTGTTTCTAGCCGGCGTGATAGTTCTTTATAGCGCGGAAGCGGCGGGAAACCCTATTCTGACGCGGCTGGGCCTGGCATCGAGCGGAAACTGGGAAGGCAAGGAGGTCCGCTTCGGACTCGCAGCCAGCGCGCTATTCGCCACCGTGACCACCGACGCGAGCTGTGGCGCGGTCAATGGGGCCCACGACAGTCTGACGCCGCTGGGCGGATTGGTCCCGCTGTTCAACATGCAAACCGGAGAAGTCATCTTCGGCGGCGTGGGAGCGGGAATGTACGGGATGCTTCTGTTCGCGATTCTGGCGGTTTTTATCGCGGGACTGATGGTGGGCCGCACGCCGGAGTATCTGGGCAAGAAGATCGAGGGGAAGGAGGTCAAGATGGCCATGCTGGCCTTGATCGCTACGTCCGCGGTGATCTTGATTTTCACGGGAATCTCCTCGGTTGCCGAGTTTTCGAAGGGCGGATACTGGAACGGCGCGAATGGTCCGGCTACAGGGAACCTCGGCAATGGCGGACCGCACGGATTCGCCGAGATCCTGTACCTGTTCTCCAGCAGCGCGGCCAATAACGGCAGCGCGTTCGGTGGAATTAACGGTAACACGCCGTGGTATAACTTGGCGGGTGGCATCACCATGCTGGTGGGGCGATTTTTGTTCATCATCCCGCTGCTGGCCGTCGCGGGAAGCCTGGCTGCGAAGAAACGCGTCCCGGTGACGAGTGGAACGCTGCCGACGCACGGGCCTTTGTTTGTCGGGTTGCTGGTGGGCACGGTGGTGATTGTCAGCGCGCTGACGTTCTTCCCGGCGCTGTCCCTCAGCCCGATTGTGGAGCATTTCTTAATGCACCAAGGAAGGTTGTTCTAGCCATGGCCTCGACGATTGAAGAACCGAAATCTCTGACTCCGGCTCCGCGAAGAGCGGATCCCACGGAACTGCTGCCGAAGCGGCTGGCGCACTCGCGGCCTTTGTTCGACCCCGAGATTTTGCATCGCGCCACCAAGGATTCGTTCCTGAAGCTGAATCCGGTCACGCTGATGAAGAATCCGGTGATGTTCGTGGTGGAAGTGGGCGCGGCCATCACCACGATTTTTCTCGCGCGGGACATCGTGACGGGCGTGCACGGAATCGGATTCACGCTACAGATCGCGCTGTGGCTGTGGTTCACGGTGCTGTTCGCGAATTTTGCCGAAGCGATGGCGGAGGCTCGCGGGAAGGCGCAGGCGGATGCGCTGCGCAAGACCAAGACCGACACGATCGCCAAGCGGAAGCTCGAAAACGGGCAGATGGACGCGGTCTCCGCCTCGAAATTGCGCGCCGGCGACGTGGTTTTTTGCGAGGCCAGCGACATTATTCCCGGCGACGGCGAAGTGATCGACGGAATCGCGACCGTGGACGAATCGGTGATCACAGGCGAGAGCGCGCCGGTAATTCGCGAATCGGGCGGCGACCGAAGCGCGGTGACGGGCGGCACCAGGGTGCTGTCGGATCACATCCTCATCAAGATAACGTCAAACCCGGGCGAGACGTTTCTGGATCGCATGATCGCGCTGGTGGAAGGCGCGGAGCGCCAGAAGACGCCGAACGAAATCGCGCTGAATATTTTAATCGCAGGCCTGACCCTGATCTTCCTGCTGGCCGTGGTTACCTTGCAGCCGTTCGCGAAATACGCGGTGACGGCGGCGGGTTCGGGCGCGGTGCCGACCGTCGCGGTGCTGGTTTCCCTGCTCGTGTGCCTGATTCCGACCACCATCGGCGGATTGCTGTCAGCGATCGGCATCGCCGGAATGGATCGCGTGATGCAGCATAACGTGCTCGCGATGAGCGGCAAAGCTGTGGAAGCATCAGGCGACGTCAACACGCTGCTGCTCGACAAGACCGGGACCATCACCATCGGTAACCGGCAGGCAGTAGAGTTCATTCCCGTGAAGGGAGTTTCCGATTCCGATCTGGCCGATGCAGCGCAGCTTTCGAGCCTGGCGGATGAAACGCCGGAGGGGCGTTCCGTCGTGGTGCTCGCGAAATCGAAGTATGGATTGCGTGGGCGCGAAGTCGCCAGTCACGAAGCGAATTTTATTCCGTTCTCGGCGTACACGCGGATGAGCGGCGTCGATCTGGATGGCCGCCGTCTTCGTAAGGGCGCGAGCGAAGCGATCGGGCAGTTCGTGCGGGAGCAGGGCGGGCAAGTACCGCAGGACCTGACCGAAACGGCTGAGAAAATTTCGCGGCAAGGCGGCACTCCGCTGGCGGTCGCTGATGGCCGCCGCGCGCTGGGCGTGATTCATCTCAAAGACGTGGTGAAGGGCGGCATGAAGGACCGGCTCGGACAACTGCGGGCGATGGGAATCCGCACAGTGATGATTACCGGCGATAATCCTCTGACCGCTGCGGCGATCGCGGCTGAAGCCGGGGTCGACGATTTTCTGGCGCAGGCATCGCCGGCCGACAAGCTGAACTACATCAAAAAGGAACAGGGCGAGGGACGGCTGGTCGCGATGACCGGAGACGGAACCAACGATGCTCCCGCGCTGGCGCAGGCCGACGTCGGGCTCGCCATGAATACCGGCACCATGGCCGCGAAAGAAGCGGGCAACATGGTGGACCTGGATTCGAATCCGACCAAGCTAATTGAAGTGGTCGCAATCGGCAAGCAGTTGCTGATCACGCGCGGCGCGCTTACGACGTTTTCGATCGCGAATGACGTCGCGAAATATTTCGCGATTATTCCCGCGATGTTCATGGCGACGTATCCAGCGCTGGGGAAGCTGAACATCATGGGGCTGCATACGCCGCAGAGCGCGGTGTTGTCGGCGGTGATTTTCAATGCGCTGATCATTATCGGGCTGGTGCCGCTGGCGCTGCGTGGCGTGAAGTATCGCCCGGAAAGCGCGGCATCGATGCTGCGGCGCAACCTGCTGATCTACGGGTTGGGCGGAATCGTGGCGCCGTTCCCCGGGATTTGGATTATCGACCAGATCATTCACGCGTTGGGACTCGCCTGAGGAGGATCTTATGTGGAAACAGTTAATGCCGGGACTGCGGATGACGTTGGTTTTGACCGTGCTCACCGGGCTTGCATATCCCGGCTTGGTGACCGGGACTGTGCCAGCTCTTGTTCCCGAAACAGGCGAACGGGAGCCTGATCGAAAAGAGACGGGCGGGTGATCGGATCTTCGCTGATCGGGCAGAATTTCACGCGCGCCCGAATATTTTCAGCCACGGCCGTCGGCGGCCGGAAGCGACGGATATGACGCGACATCTTCGGCCTCGTCAAATCTCGGGCCGACCAGTCAAAAGCTGGCCGATCGCGTGAAGGCGTCAGTGGAGAAATTCCGCAAAGAGAATCCCGACTATACGGGTCCGATTCCGGCGGATCTGCTAACCACCAGCGGAAGCGGGCTCGATCCCCATCTGACTCCGGCAGCGGCGGAAGCACAGGCAGCGCGCATCGCAAAGGCTCGCGGGGTTGGCGTGGAGCAAGTCCGCCTGCTGATTGCGGAGAACATCGAGCATCGCGACCTCGGTTTTCTCGGTGAGGATCGACTGAATGTTCTGAAGTTGAATCTGGCGCTGGACGATCGCTTCAAGACGGTGGCCCGCTAAGGCGCGATGGAAATCGATTCGACATTCACCGTCGGCCCAATTTTAGACCCGGTCACGCTCACATGGACGCGCGACTTCTTGCCGATTTTGCGAATCAGTTCCTCCGCTTTGTCGTTTCCGGCCGCATTCAGGCGGAACATCTGCCCGTCCTCTTGCACGACGGCGAACGATTTTGTTTTAAGCGACGGTTCGCACTGCGTGATCTCGAAGTTGCGTTCGTGATTCACCTCCTCATTTTTCATCGTTACATTATGCTCTTCTATGGTGTAGCAGGCGGAATCAACCAGCGCTCCCGAACGGCTTTCCGCAATGATCGGGGCGGATATCATCGAAACAAAAACACATAACTTTGATAGGCGAGTCATGTTTTTCTCACCTCCGAGCTCAGGTTATTGCGATGCCGCGCGTTTGACCATACCGCGCGCTTGGTAGTTCCAGGCGAAGCCATGAAGTAGCGTGCTTCTACCGCCGTCCGCCGGGGCAATATACCAGGATTTCAGTATGGTATCGACTTAGCGCCAGGTGTAGATTCGAAATTAATGAAAGGGCGGCGTTTTTTCGAGCCGGAAAACGGGTGACTTGATGCAGCCATCGAAGGTAATCCAAGTCGTGGCGGCCAGCTCCAACATCGACGATTGGGAGATCCTGCGATCGCTGGTGGCCGGGACACCCTGGGAGATGGTCAGCGCGGCGAACCGGCAGGAGGCAGTCAGAGCTCTGCATCGCACCGCGCTCCCGATCGTCCTGTGCGATCAGAATCTCGACGGCGAGCCGTGGCTCAAGACTTTTCGGGCGCTGGCCAGGACGCGGCGCCGGACCTGCGTGATTCTGCTCTGCAACACCGGCGATCCGGAAATGTGCGAGGAAGTGATCCGGCATGGCGCGTTCGATCTCATCGCGCGGCCGTTTCAAAGAGATCATCTGCTGGCGACTTTGCTGTGCGCCTACAGCCAGTGCAGGATGAACTGGTTTCCGTTCACTCGCGTCCGGCTCAGTCCCTTGGCCTCCGCCATTTCATGAGCGCGTCACTTTACCCGCGAGCGCGCTGGCCAACTCGGAGGCGCGCTGCGAGCCGATCAACACCGTTTTCCCGCTGACCATTTTGAGTTCGACGCCTTGGGCTCCGGCCGTGATGTAAGCCTTGCCGCGGCGCGTGTTGCGGACGCCGTAACCACCCCAGTCGCGCATCGGATCGAACGTCACGACGCTCGCGGACTTGATTTGGTCGAGCGAAATTCGCATCGACATCCACAGGCCGCGCATGGCGACGCGCAATTCGCCGGGACGCAGCTCGGTGACCTGCTTGATCGTGTTCAGACGCCAATAGATAAGCCATAGAAACACGGTCCAGCCGATAATCCCCGAATTCGACATGGGATTTTTCCCCCACGGATGCCCGAACCAGACCTGCCAGATCGCCAGCAGCATCATTGAGATGGGAGGAATCGCGGTCAAAACTCGCAGCCGCGTCAATCGCAAGCGTTGTTCTTCATAAAAGAGCGGCTCGGGTTGAGGCACCATCATAAGAGTAGCGCGAGTCATCTAGGATGAAGCAAGCGTCCCATGAATATCAGCGTACTCGATCAGTCTCCGATTTCTGAAGGGTCCACGGGAGCAGATGCCCTACGCAACACCCTGGACCTGGCGCGGCTGGCGGACGATCTGGGCTACGCGCGCTACTGGGTTGCGGAGCATCACGGGACTCCCATGCTGGCGTGCGCAAGTCCTGAAGTGATGATCGCGGCGATCGGATCGATGACGCGCCGGATGCGGATCGGGAGCGGCGGCGTGATGCTTCCGCACTATAGTCCGCTGAAAGTCGCCGAGACGTTCAGTATCCTGAGCGCTCTGTTCCCGAATCGCGTGGATCTCGGGATCGGACGCGCTCCCGGCACTGATCATGCCACGGCGTTCGCGCTCCAGCGTGACCGGAGACAGATCGCTCCGGACGATTTTCCGGAGCAGCTCGGCGAAATGCTGGCGTTATTCGAGAACCGGATCCCGGCGGGCCATCCGTTCGCGCGATTGGCGGCATTGCCGGGACGTCCGCACGTGCCGGAAGTGTGGCTGCTCGGCTCCTCGCCGCAAAGCGCGGTGTGGGCCGCCGACAACGGACTGCCTTATGCCTTCGCCGATTTCATCAATCCTGAAGGAGCTTCGTACGCGGCCATCTACCGCGATCGGTTTTGCGCCAGCGAGACACTGACTAAGCCGCGCATCATCGTCGCGGGCTGGGCGGTCTGCGCGGAGACGGACGAAGAGGTGCAACGGATCGCCTCCAGCGCTCGAATGACGCGAGCGTTGCTCAATCAGGGACAACTGATCCCGGTGCCGCCGATCGAAAAAGCACTGCGCTTCTTAGAAGAACGCGGCCCCAGCGCGGATACGGTCGCGCGCCCGCGCCGGGCCATCATTGGATCGCCGACGGTGGTGAGACAGAAGATCGAGCAGTTAGCGACTCTTTACGGCGCGGACGAGGTCATGATCGTGACGATTACCTTCGACCACGCGCACCGCCGGCGGTCCTATGAGCTGATCGCGAAGGCATTCGGGCTGGCGTGAATCGGCCGCCTGGGTGGTATGACGCACGCTTGATTGGAATGCCGCATACAGTACCTGCTTAAGGGATGGTCTACACGCGTTGCATAATGACCTTCTGGCTTAGAGATGTCATGGATTTAGCCGTCACTTTTTCTCGGCACCGGTTTCGCAAGAATTAGATTGCTTTGGCAACTAATTTGCGAAATATGGATGCCAGAACGTATCTAATTGTCCGATAAGCAAAATCGAGGAGGATGGAATTCCGCAACATGCTCGTATGCGATCTTGAAGCCGTCGTAGATTCCTACTCCTCGGAGGACGTGCGGAACCACCGTCTCGCCGAACGACTCGAGTGCCTGCAAAATGCGACCGGCGACCTGATGTGGGACGTGGATCTGGAGTCGGGTGAGCTTTGGTGGAACGAAGCGGCGGGCAGGCTTTTCGAGGTGACGGTCGAAGAAGCGGTTGCGAGCGAGGATTGGTGGACCGGCAGAATTCATCCCGACGACCGCGAACGTGCGGTCGCGTCGTTAATGGACTTTCTGGAAGGCGATGTTGCCTCCTGGTCGCTCGAATACCGGCTTCGCAAGCCAAATGGAACGTACGGCCATTTCTTGAGCCGTGGATTTGCGCTCCGCCACAGCGGACCACGCGTGGCGCGATTCATCGGTGTGACCTCCGATATGACCGGGTTGCGTTCGGCTGAGCATGAGCGCGAACAGCTGTTCATGTTGTCGCCGGATCCCATGTGCATCGGCCTGAACGGAAATTTCCTGCGAGTGAACCCTGCGTTTGAGAAGGCCTTCGGCTTCACGGAAGCCGAAATGAAGCGGATCAAGTTTCTTGAGATTGTCCATCCGGACGATCGGCCGGCCGCCATTGCCGAGCTACAGAAGCGGGCGTCTGGACAGCAGACCGAGGAATGGGAATGCCGGTTCCTGTGCAAAGACGGATCCGACAAGTGGTTCCTGTGGAGCGCCCATTCCGACGGGCCGGACGGACTGGTTTATGTGGTGGGCAAGGACATCACTTTGCGCAGACAGGCGCAGGCGGCTTTAACGGCCGCGAAAGAAGCGGCCGAGGCGGCGAGCCGCGCAAAAAGCGATTTCCTGGCGAACATGAGCCACGAGATCAGAACCCCGATGAACGGGATCATCGGCTTGACCGAACTGACCCTGGATACGGATCTGACGCCGGAGCAGCGCGAAAGCTGGACTTCGATTCAAGGGAATTCAATCTGCGCGAGAGCGTGGATTCGGTGGCGAAAGCGTTCGCGGTCCGGGCGGCGCAGAAGGGGCTCGCACTGGTCAGTCATATCGCGCCGGACGTTCCGGCCATCGTGGTGGGCGATGCCGGTCGCGTGCGGCAGATTCTGGTCAACCTGGTCGGGAATGCCGTCAAGTTCACAGACCGGGGAGAAGTCGTGGTCGACGTCGATCGCTTGTCCGTAGCCGACGGAGAAGTGGAACTGCACTTCAGTGTGGCCGACACTGGCATCGGGATCCCTGCGGATAAACAAAAAGCGGTATTCGAGAGCTTCGTTCAAGCCGACAGCTCTCTACAGCCGGCGTTACGGCGGCACCGGACTGGGCCTGGCCATCGCGTCGCAACTAGTAAAAATGATGCGCGGGCAAATCTGGGTGGAAAGCGAGGAAGGATCCGGCTCGACGTTTCATTTCACGGTGCGTCTGCTGATTGCGGACCATCGCGAACAGATGCCTCACGGGGTGGATCGCAGCGAGGGCTCCGAATTCAACGTATCGCGGGACTTGCGCATTCTGGTCGTCGAGGATAATCCCGTTAATCGCATGCTGGCGACGCGCCTGATCGAAAAGCACGGATTCACGCCTCTGGCGGCCGCCAACGGACGCTCGGCTCTGGAAGTTCTCGAGCAAGAGCGAGTCGACTGCGTGCTGATGGACGTGCAGATGCCGGAGATGGACGGCTTCGAGGCGACTGCATCGATCCGCGAAAGAGAGCACCGGTCCGGCCGCCATCTTGCCATCATCGCCATGACCGCCCATGCCATGGCAGGAGATCGCGAGCGTTGTCTCGAGGCGGGAATGGACGATTACGTCGTGAAGCCCATCGACGTAAACGAACTGCTCGCCGCGGTCGGGCGCGTGCTGCCGGAATCCGTCAATTCCTTAGGGCTCGAAATGAATCGCGCGAGCCACGCCGTCGACGCCCGGGCGATTTGAGCCGGCGGGATCGTACTCGACTCGGACTTGAATCGCCTTCTGCGGGCCGCACGTCAGATCCATCGTCTCGCCATTCTTTCCGTTCACCAGAAGCTTGGTTGGATCGTCGATGAGCAGCAGCTTCTTGCCTTCCGGCGTATCCACGACGACTTTGGTCTGCGGGCCGCACTGAAGCTCGACGAACTTCCCCGCGAACGACGGCCGCCGCACTAAGGGACGCTGCAACTCGGGCGGTGGTTCGCGATATCTCAATAGCGGCGGGGCGTCGCGATCGGGAATCGACGCAACGCCCGTCGCGGACCCGGACGCGTTGTTATCGATGAAACGCAGAATGCTGTCCGCCCGGTCGCGATCTTCGAGTTTCGTCGAAACATTTTTCAATTGATTCGCAGCTATGCGCGCCTTCTCGCGATCGCCCACTTCCATGTTCGCCAAAGCGAGCAAGGTCAGCAGCCGCGGCGCATCCTCCGGCGTCACCTTCTTCACTGGAGCCAGCGTTTCGAGAACATCCTTCGCCGCGTGCGTGCGATATTGCACCGACGCGAGCTCCAGGCGTGCGTCCAGCCGGTCCGGTTCTTGTTTCACCAGCTCTCCGAGCACTTGAATCGACCGGGCCGCCTCGTGCGTTTCCGCCATTCGGCCGTAGAGCCATAACATCTGGGGATTCCGGCTTCCCAGGTCGAACGCCTCGCCGAAATTCTCACGTGCCTCGCTCGAACGTTTTTGCCGCCAGTCCAGATACGCCAGATCGACGTACGCTTCAGGACGCTTGGGATTCCCGGCGATCAGATCCTCAAGCGCTTTGCGCGTGGCATCTTCTTTAGAAGGGCGGTCGTTAATCTCAGCAAGCAGGAGCTTCACATTGAACTCATCCGCCGGTTCCGCGGTGAGATGGTCGCCGGACTGTTCGAGTTTTGCGGGAATCAGAACTCCCTGGAATCGCCCGCCTCGCAAATACCCAAGCAGATCCGTTTCAATCTTATTCAGAGGCTTCCCGTACGCCTGCTCCAGTGCCACCGCAGAGGGCGTGCCGTCCGAAATCGACCGCAAAAGTTGAGAAAACTTGGCATGGTATTCCGGGCTGAGCGCCAGCATGTGCGTCAACGCCCAACCTTCGTTGTAGAGACTCCCCGCCTTGCTCTTCTCATTGTAGTAAGGCGAGTCGTGGCCGGCCCCCATAATCGTTTCCAAAGGCACCCATTTTTCCTGAAGCAGGGCCTGGTGGCGGCCCGGAACCAGGACTCCAACCAGAATCTTGTCTCCCATCGGCCTGAGAGTCGAGTACAGCTCGGCGATCCCTTCGTTCAGCCACGGCGGCAAATGCAGATTGGAATGGCGCACTACTAAATGGACATACTCATGTACGGCGGTTGGAAATGTCTCCGCGCCGGTGTGGCTCATGACGATGTAATCGTGATCGCCGGACGACTGGTAGTAGGCGACGGCAAACTCATTGATGCGATACGGCTCGTATTCCTTTTGCGAATTAAAAGCCACGATCCGCACCTGGGGCGCTTTTTCAACCGTATGCGGCATGGTTTGGGCGAAAAAGCTGTGTACCTGTTCGAAATAGCGCAGCGTGTCGCGCGCGCTCCGCTCGCCCCCGGTGGTGTACATTTCGAAATTGGAGGAAGCCATCCTTGTCCAGTGGGCGTCCGCGGCGGGCAGCGGATTAAGGCAGATTAAACCGGCGAATCCCCAGCCAATCCAATTTCGCATTTCGATATTGTAGAACAATTCAAGCTAATAAGCGGCTCCATTTCCCCGGGCGGCGGCAGGTTGGACGGAAACGCCAGACTGGGCCGCTAAGCTATAGAAACTTTCAATCGACCCTATCAAAAGGTTTGAGCAGCAGATCGCCAGCGCTGCTCTTATAATGACTATTGGTAAAACTGTACTCTCTGGCGATTCTTCTCTGCGCCGCTGCCTCCGCGCAACCGGCTCCAGACCTCGAAAAACGTCTGACCGATCTCGACAAGGCCGTTAAGTCGGCCCAAAGCGCTGGCGATAACGCCTGGATGCTGGTGAGCGCCGCGCTGGTCCTGATGATGACCGGTCCCGGGCCTCGCGCTTTTCTACGGCGGGCTGGTCCGGCGCAAAAATGTGCTCAGCACCATGATGCATAGTTTCATCCTGATGGCGGTGGTGACCGTGCTGTGGGCCGTGGTGGGATATAGCATGACGTTCGGAACATGGAACCCGTTCGTGGGAGGCGGGCAATATGTTTTTCTGCATGGCGTGGGAGGCGATCCGAATCCCGATTACGCGCCGACCATCCCGCAACAGACCTTCATGATCTACCAGTTGATGTTCGCCATCATCACGCCGGCGCTGATTTCGGGCGCGTTCGCGGAGCGAATCAAGTTCTCGGGAATGCTTCTGTTCACGACGCTGTGGTCGCTGCTGGTGTATTTCCCGATGGCGCACATGGTCTGGGGCAAGGGCGGATTCCTCAACGCGGCGCTCGGCGGCAAGGTCGGCTGTTTCGATTTTGCGGGCGGCACGGTGGTCCACATCACGTCCGGCGTTTCGGCGCTGGTTTGCGCGCTTGTATCTGGGACATCGCAAAAGCATACGGCGTGGATCCGATGCGCCCGCACAGCATGGTTCTGAGCACGGTCGGCGCTTGTCTGCTGTGGGTCGGATGGTTCGGATTCAACGCGGGAAGCGCGCTGGCGGCATCGCCGCTCGCCACCAGCGCGTTTGTCGCGACGCATTTCGGTGCCGCGGCCGCGGCGCTCGCATGGATGTTCGCGGAGTGGATTGCGACGGGCAAGCCGAGCGTGCTCGGGGCGCATTTCCGGCGCGGTCGCGGGACTGGTCGCGATCACTCCGGCGTCCGGTTTTGTCAAGCCGTTTCCCGCGCTGCTGATCGGCGCGGCGGCGGGCATTGTCTGCTACTTCATGGTGACCGCGGTGAAGCACAAGTTCGGATACGACGATTCGCTGGACGCGTTCGGCGTCCACGGAGCGGGCGGAACGCTGGGCGCGATTCTGACCGGCGTCTTCGCCACCAAGGAAGTGAACGATGTGCTCAACGGCAAGCCGTTGGGATGGGCGGACGGCAACGCCGGACAGGTGTTGAATCAGGCTCGTCGGCTGCGCTGATCGCGTGGGTTTTGGCCGCGGTCGGCACGCTAATCATTCTTGAAAGATGTGCGACGCGGTCACGGGCGTGCGCGCGGCGCGCGGAGGACGAAATCGAGGGTCTCGATCTCAGCATGCACGGCGAAGAAGGGTATAATTTCGAGGCCTGAGGCGATTTCCATGAAGAAAATCGAAGCCATTATTCAGCCGCACAAACTCGAAGAAGTCAAAGAGGCCATGAAGGCCATCGGGATCGATGGCATGACCGTGAGCGAAGTCCGCGGGCACGGCCGCCAGAAAGGTCACAAAGAGATTTATCGCGGCATGGAGTATCAGGTCGACCTGCTGCCGAAGATCAAGCTGGAAATCGTGGTGCCCGGCGCGCGCGCCGACGAAGTGATCCGGACTCTGGTGGCCGCCGCGCGTACCGGCAAAATCGGCGACGGGAAAATTTTCGTCTTCGACGTCGCGGAAGCCATCCGCATCCGCAACGACGATCGCGGGGAAACCGCATTGTGACCCCCATGGCTGTACAGATTCCTCCGTCGCCGGAGGAGGTTCACGCGACACTGGCTTCGCGCAACGCGGAGGTGGAGGAACAGGTCCGCCAGGCGTATTCGAAGACCATCCAGCCGCGTTTCCCGTCCGGAATCGCGCTGGCCGCGGTCGGCGGATTCGGGCGCGGCGAGCTGTTTCCATGCTCCGACGTCGATCTTCTGCTCCTGGTGGAATTCGAACAGCAAATGCCGCCGGCGCGCGAAGCGTTGTCCGCATTCCTGCAATCTCTGTGGGACGCCGGACTTCGCCCCAGCCATTCCGTCCACACCGTCGCCGATTGCGTCACCGAACATGAGAACAACGTCGGAGCTGACCATCAGCCTGCTCGACAGGCGTCTGCTGGCTGGCGATTCGAAGCTGTTCGCGTGGCTCGACGAGAAATTTGCCGCGTTCCTGGCCAAGCGCGGGACCGGCATCGCGCGGCAACTGGCGAATCTGGCGGAAGCGCGCCGCGCCAAGTTTCAGAACACGGTGTATCATCTGGAGCCGAATATCAAGGACGGTCCCGGCGGTCTGCGCGACATGCAAACGGTTCGCTGGCTCGCGGCGCTGGGACGCAACAGCGGCTCAGCCGGGCTCTCGGAGGCTTTCGAATTTCTCGGCGGCGCTGCGGATCCGTCTTCACGAATCGGCGGGCCGCGATCAGAACGTCCTCGGATTCGACGCGCAGGAAGAGCTGAGCGAGCATCCCGCCGCGCTGATGCGCGATTATTTCCGGCACGCGCGTTCCGTGGATCGCGCGGTGCAGCGTGCTCTGGAGGCGGCTGAGGCCAAGGATGCGTCACTGCTGGGGCGTTTTCACGAATGGCGCTCGCGCCTGTCGACCCTCGAATTCACCGTTTCGCACGACCGCGTGCTGCTGCGCGGCCCGGCTCGCGTGGACCAGGGATTGAGCCTGTTCGAATTCGCCGCGCGCCATCAACTGCGGCTCGCGGCCGACACCGTGGATCGCATTGGCCGGCTTGGTTCCGGAGACGTATTGGTCGGACTGGAAGAAGCTGCTTTCGGCGCCGCATCCCATCTTCGGATTGCGCGCCATGCAGGATTCCGGCACGCTGGCCGCGGCCATTCCCGAATGGAGCAAGATCGAGTTCCTGGTGGTGCGCGATTTCTACCATCGCTACACCGTTGACGAACATACGCTGGTGGCGATCGCGTCGCTCGACTCGATCGCCGATCCGCGCTTCGCCGATCTCTATGCCGAAATCGAAGACCCCGCGCTGCTCCGTTTTGCGATTCTGATGCACGACATCGGAAAGGACTCTGGGTCGATCATGTAGACGAGTCTTTGCGCATCGCGCGCCAGGTGCTGGAACGCTTTGGCGCTCCCGAAGCGGATCGCGCCGACCATGGAATTTCTGATGGCGCGCCACCTGGATCTTTCCGCCGTGATGACCTCGCGCGATCTTCACGACGGCGCCACCGCCCGGATGCTCGCCGCGCGTGTGGGAACCGTCGAGCGGCTGAAGCAGCTCACCATGATGACCTACGCCGACATCAGCGCCGTGAATCCGCAAGCCATGACGCCCTGGCGTCTGGAACAGCTCTGGCAAGTGTATCTCTCGCCTACGCCGAGTTGACGCAGGGAGCTGTACGGCGGAGCGCATTCATGATCGAACTGCCGTTCCTCGAAGGGCTTCCGGTTCGCTATCTGCACACGCACTCTGCAAGCCGAGATCGATATTCACCTGGCGATGGTGCGGCAGCTCAAAACGCGCCCGGTCTCCATCGAGATCGCGCATGAGCGCGGCATTTACCGTTTGACGTTGCTGACCGAAGATCGCCCCGGACTCTTCGCGTCGGTTGCTGGAGCAATCTCCAGCTTCGGACTCAGCATTCTGAAAGTCGAGGCATTTTCGAATGCGCAGCACATTGTCGTCGACACCTTCACCTTCGCCGACCCGCATCGTACGCTGGAGCTGAACCCATCCGAAATTGAACGGCTGCGCGGCATCGTTCGGCGCGTCGTCGAAGGGAAGCAAGATGTGGCGGAGCTTGCTCCGCGGGCGTCCCAAGCCGATGCTGCCATCGCGCGCGGCGCATTTGAAGCCTCGCGTGGTGTTGAACAACGACGCATCCCAGACCGCGACGCTGATCGAAATCGTCGCCGAAGATCGGCCCGGACTCTTGTACGATCTCGCCCGCGCGATCAGCGCGGCAGGTTGCAATATTGAGGTCGTGCTGATCGATACGGAGGCGCACAAAGCCTTGGACGTTTTCTACGTCACGATAGGCGGACGCAAACTGGACGCCGAGCTCGGGATGCGCCTGAAGACCGACCTGGTCGCTGCATGTTCCACTGGCGTTTAAGCCAACAGCCTGGTTGTGCCTATACAGAGGAACACAAGCGATGACGCGTGAGCTTGTGGTGACTGAAGCTCCCTACATCATCCCCTATCGGGTCCGGCGACGGAGGCTGGAGCCACGGACGCCAAAAGTGGCCCGTGAAGTTTTAAGTCTTCAAATACCGATCCATCGCCGCCGCCGCCCCGCGCCCCTCCGCGATCGCCCACACCACCAGCGATTGTCCCCGCCGCGCATCGCCGGCCGCGAAGACTCCAGGAACCGATGTCTGGTAATCCTCAGTAGCGATGTTGCCCCGCGCATCCAGACGCCGCCCCGAAATTCGCGGTTGGTCCCGTGAATCCCATGGCGAGCAACACCAGATCCGTTTCCAGCGTGTACTCGGCGCCCGTGGAATCGCCCACGCGAACATAGTGCAATCGCTCCACCGATCCATTCCCCGAGAACCGCGTGGTCGCGACCGCCCACTCCCGCTCGCCGCCCTCTTCGTGCGAGCTTTCCATGCGCATCTGCAAAGGCCACAACGGCCAGGGCGTCGACGCGGCGCGCTCGGCCGGCGGCACCGGCATAATTTCGAATTGATGCACCGACGCCGCCTTCTGCCGGTGCGACGTTCCCAGGCAATCGGCTCCCGTATCGCCTCCGCCGATGATCACCACGCGCTTGCCGGTCGCCAGAATAGCCCGCGCCTCGTCGACCGCGTCGCCAGCCACGCGCCGATTCTGCTGCGGCAGAAAATCCATCGCAAAATGGATTCCCTTCAACTCGCGCCCCGGCACCGGCAAAATCGCGCGGCTGCTCGGCGCCGATCGCAATCAGCACCGCATGGAAATCGCGCCGTAAATCCGTGGCCGAACGTCACTTCCGTGTTGGTGACGAACTCGACGCCCTCTGCCGACATCTGCTCGATGCGCCGGTCGATCCAGCGCTTTTCCATCTTGAAGTCCGGAATGCCGTAGCGCAGCAGTCCTCCGATCCGGTCGCTTTTCTCGAACACCGTCACCCAGTGTCCGGCGCGCGCCAACTGCTGCGCCGCCGCCAGCCCCGCCGGTCCCGACCCGATCACCGCCACGCGCTTTCCGGTGCGCGCGGCCGGCGGCTCCGGACGAATCCAGCCTTGCTCGAACGCGTGATCGATGATCGAGCGCTCGATCGCCTTGATCGCCACCGGAGGCTCATTGATCCCCAGCACGCACGCCGCCTCGCACGGCGCCGGGCAAATGCGTCCCGTGAACTCCGGAAAATTATTGGTCGCGTGCAGAGCGCGCATCGCGTCCCGCCACCGGCCGCGATACACCAGATCGTTCCAGTCGGGAATGACGTTATTGAGCGGGCAGCCGGTGTGGCAGAACGGAACGCCGCAATCCATGCAGCGCGCGGCCTGGCGCTGGACGTTTTCAGCGGGAAATCCTGGTAGACTTCGAACCAGTCGTTGACGCGTTCGGCCACCGGACGGCGGCGCGGAGTCTCGCGCTCGTATTCCAGGAATCCGGTGACTCTTACCCATGCGATACCGTCTCCATGCCTCGCGCGCGAAGCACGCGTTTGTATTCGTGCGGAAACACCTTCACGAATTTCGGCAGCATCGCGTCCCAGTTCTCCAGAATCCAGTTCGCGCGCGGGCTGCCCGTCTCCTCGGCATGCCGCGCGATCCAGTAGCGCAGCGTCTCGATGTCGGCTGGATCTTCCACCGGTTCCAGATCCACGCTCGCGCGATTGCAGCGGGTCTTTCCGAAATCGCCCGTTTCATCCAACACGTACGCGATCCCGCCCGTCATGCCGGCGGCGAAATTCTTGCCGGTATCGCTGAGCACGATCACCAGGCCCTTGGTCATGTACTCGCAGCCGTGATCGCCCACGCCTTCCACCACCGCTGTCGCGCCGGAATTGCGCACCGCAAATCGCTCGCCCGCGCGGCCGTTGAAGAACGCCTCGCCGGATGTCGCGCCGTACAACACCACATTGCCGATCAGAATGTTTTTCTCCGGCAGGAAAGCTCGAACCGTGCGGCGGATAGACGATCAGCTTGCCGCCGGAGAGCCCCTTGCCGACGTAATCGTTGGCGTCGCCTTCGAGCTCGAGCGTCACGCCGCGCGCCAGGAACGCGCCGAAACTCTGCCCGGCCGATCCGGTGAATGTGAAGCGGATGGTCCCCGGCTCCAGGCCCTTGGACCCGTGCTTGCGCGCGATCTCGCCCGACAGCATCGCCCCCACCGTGCGATCCACGTTGCGAATCGGCAGCTTGAATTCGACCGGAGTGCCGTTCTCGATCGCCTGGCGTGCATGATCGATCAGCTTCGCGTCCAGCGCCTGTTCCAGGCCGTGATCCTGCGCAATGGTGCAGCGCCGCTGCACGCGGCCAGGAACCTGAGGGTTGTACAGCACCTGCGAAAAATCCAGGCCGCGCGCCTTCCAATGCTCCACGCCGGCGCGCATTTCGATCATGTCCACGCGCCCGATCATCTCCTCCATCCGCCGGAACCCCATGCTTCGCCATCCATCTGGCGCACCTGCTCGGCGATGAAGAAGAAGAAATTGATCACGTTCTCGGGCGTGCCCTGAAATTTCTTGCGCAACGCCGGATCCTGCGTGGCGATCCCGACCGGGCAGGTATTCAGATGGCACTTGCGCATCATGATGCAGCCCATCGCGACCAGCGGCGCGGTGGAAAATCCGAACTCTTCCGCGCCCAGCAGCGCCGCGATCACGACGTCGCGTCCGGTTTGCAGTTTTCCGTCGGTCTGCACGATGATCGCGGCTGCGCAGATCGTTCAGCACCAGCACCTGCTGCGTTTCGGCCAGCCCCAGCTCCCACGGAATGCCGGCGTGCTTGATCGAAGTCAGCGGCGATGCTCCCGTGCCGCCGTCATGCCCGCTGATCAGCACCACATCGGCATGCGCCTTCGCCACGCCCGCCGCGACCGTTCCCACGCCCACCTCCGCCACCAGCTTCACCGAAATCCGCGCCTTCGGATTTACGTTCTTCAAATCGTAAATCAAGCTGCGCCAGATCTTCGATCGAATAAATGTCGTGATGCGGCGGCGGCGAAATCAGCGGCACGCCCGGAATCGAATGCCGCACGCGCGCGATCACTTCGTCCACTTTGTGGCCGGGAAGCTGCCCGCCTTCGCCGGGCTTGGCGCCCTGCGCGATCTTGATCTGCAAGCTCGTCGCAGTTCACCAGGTAATTCGTGGTCACGCCGAATCGGCCCGGACGCCACCTGTTTGACCGCGCTGCGCCGCCAATCGCCGTTGGGATCGCGCTCGAAACGCGCTTCGTCCTCGCCGCCTTCGCCGGTATTCGAGCGCCCGCCCATCCGGTTCATCGCGATCGCCAGCGTCTCGTGCGCTTCCTTGCTGATCGATCCGAACGACATCGCGCCGGTGGCGAAGCGCTTGACGATTTCGCTCGCCGGCTCCACTTCCTCGATCGGCAGCGGCTTGCGCTGCCGTGCGTCAGTTCCATCAGCCCGCGCAGCGTGCACAAATCGCGATTCTGTTGGTCGATCAGATCCGTGTATTCCTGGAACGTTTCGAAGCGTCCGTTGCGCACCGCGTGCTGCAGCTTCGAAACGGTCGACGGATTCAGCAGATGATACTCGCCGTTCGACGCGGTATTGATAATTGCCGCCCAGGTCGAGCTCGGTTTCCGATTCGGTGAGCGGGCGGAACGCGTGCTCGTGTTTCATCTGCGCTTCGCGCGCCAGCACGTCCAGCCCGACGCCTTCGATGCGCGACGCAGTGCCGGTGAAATATCGGTCGATCAGCGTCCTTGTTCAGCCCGATCGCCTCGAACACCTGCGCGCCGCGATAGCTTTGCAGCGTCGAAATGCCCATCTTCGAGAAGACCTTCAAGCAGGCCCTTGTTGATGGCCTTCTTGAAATTCTTGAGCGCCGTCTCAAACGTGACCTCGCCCAGGCGCCCGCGCTGCGCCATGTCTTCCAGCGTCTCGATGGCCAGGTACGGATTCACCGCGCTCGCGCCGTAGCCGATCAGCAGCGCGAAATGCATCACCTCGCGCGGCTCGCCGGATTCGATGATCAGCGCCACCTGCGTGCGCGTGCGCTCCGCGCACCAGATGATTGTGCACCGCGGTCAGCGCCAGCAGGCTCGGAATCGGCGCGTATTCGTCGTCGACGCCGCGATCGGTCAGAATCAGCAGGCGGTAGCCGTCGCGAATCGCGAGCGACGCGCGCCGGCACAGGCCGTCGAGCGCCCGCTCCAGCTTGCGCGCTCCACCGGCCACTTCGAAAACCGTCGGCAGCGTGGTCGCCAGAAAATCGCCCCAGCTCACGCGGCGCAGCTTTTCGAGATCGAGATTGGTCAGAATCGGATGCGGCAGCTTCAGCGTGTGGCAATGCTGCGGCGTCTCTTCGAGGATGTTGCGCTCGGTGCCGATATAGCTGGTCAGCGACATCACCAGCTCTTCGCGAATCGGATCGATCGCGGGATTGGTCACCTGCGCGAAGAGCTGCTTGAAATAGTGGAACAGCGGCTGCGGCCGGTCCGACAGGCACGCGAGCGGCGTGTCGGTGCCCATGGATCCCACCGGCTCCTCGCCGTTCTCGCCATCGGCGCCAGCAGCATCCGCAGATCTTCTTCGGTGTAGCCGAACGCCCGCTGGCGCGTCACGATCGTCTCCGGATCGAAGCCGTAGACGCGCGGCGGCTCCGGCAGCGCGTCCAGCGTGATCTGGTTCTCGCTGCAGCCATTCGCCATAGGGCTGGCGCGAGGCCAGCAGTATGCTTGATCTCTTCATCCGGGACGATGCGCTCCTGCTTCCAGATCCACCAGCAGCATTTTCCCCGGCTGCAGGCGTCCCTTGTAGCGAACCTCCTCCGGCTTCACCGGCAGCACGCCGGTCTCCGAAGCCAGGATCAACTGATCGTCTGTCGTCACCAGATAGCGCGCCGGACGCAGGCCATTGCGGTCGAGCGTCGCGCCGATCCACTTGCCGTCGGTGAACGCGACCGCCGCCGGACCATCCCAGGGCTCCATCAGCGACGCGTGATATTCGTAGAACGCGCGCTTTTCCTCGGGCATCGTGGAATCCGCGTCCCACGCTTCCGGAATCAGCATCGCCATCACGTGCGGCAGGCTCGCGCCCGGCCAGCGTCAGCATCTCCACCGCGTTGTCGAGCGACGCCGTATCGCTGCCGCCCGGCTGAATCACCGGGAAAATCTTGCTCGATGTCGTCGCCGAATTGATCCGACGCGCAGCACCGATTCGCGCGCGTTCATCCAGTTCACGTTGCCGCGCACCGTATTGATCTCGCCGTTGTGGCAGATATAGCGGTACGGATGCGCGAGCTGCCAGGTCGGAAACGTATTGGTCGAAAATCGCTGATGCACCATGCACAGCGCGCTGCGCGTTTCCGGATCCGACAGCTCGCTATAAAACTCCGCGATCTGCGGAGCCAGCAGCAGCCCCTTGTAGACGATGGTGCGCGAGGACATCGACGGCACGTAGAAAAATTCCTTCTCGCGAATCGTGCTCGCGGCGACCTCGGCTTCGGCGCGCCGCCGGACCACGTACAGCTTGCGCTCGAGCTCGATCCTGCGTTCAAGCACATGCCGCTCCGCCGCAGGAAAACCTGCTCGATGTAAGGCTGCGTGGCGCGCGCCTGGCGGCCGATCGCGTCGACATTCACCGGCGTGTCGCGCCAGCCGAGAACCGTCAAGCCCTTCCTCGCGCGCGATGCGTTCCACGATGCCTTCGCACAGCAGCCGCTGCTGCGGCTCCACCGGCAGGAACATCATGCCCACGCCGTAGCTTCCCGGCTCCGGCAAGCGAAAACCCAGCTTCGACACACTCGCGCGCGAAAAACTCGTGCGGAATCTGGATCAGCATGCCGGCGCCGTCGCCGGTTTCCGGATCGCAGCCGCAAGCGCCGCGATGCGTCAGATTGATCAGAATCTCGATGCCCTTGCGGACGATCTCGTGCGACTTCTGGCCGCCCAGATTCACGATGAATCCCATGCCGCAGGCGTCGTGTTCGTGGCGCGGATCGTACAGTCCCTGCGACGGGGTGGCCATGGTATCAGATACTAACGCGCTAGATACTATCACGTCAACAAAATTTATAGGCTTGCAATATTAGTTGAACTAATGTATAAGCTGGCTTCGGTGACATTACGAGAACCTAAAGCTTTTCAGGGATATCGCCCAGGCTCGGAGCTTCAGCCGCGCCGCCGCGCTGAACTCGGTCAGCCAATCGGCGGCCAGCCAGCATGTCTCAGGAGCTGGAAAAGACGTTCGGGATCGACGCTCCTCGACCGCTCCACCCGGCCGCTTGTCCGTCACGCCTGCCGGCAGCTGTACCCCGATTTCTGCCGCGATGTGCTTGCGCCGCAAAGGAGGAATTCGAAGTCGCGCTCGACCGCCTGAAGCAGGAAGTCGAGGGAACGGTGCGGGTCGCCTCGATTTATTCCGTCGGATTGAGCGAAATGGTGCAGCTCGAAAAGGAGTTCGCGCGACGCCAGCCCGAGGCGCAGCTCGAAGTCGAGTATCTGCGGCCCGAAAAGGTGTATGCGGCCGTGCTGGCGGATGAAGCCGACCTCGGCCTGGTCAGCTATCCCGAGCCAAGCCGCGAAATCACCGTGATCCCGTGGCGCGCAGGAGGAAATGGTGCTGGCGGCGTCGCCGTATCATCCGCTGGCCGGACGCGGGCCAGAATCACACCGGCGGATCTCAACGGCGTCGATTTCATCGGCTTCGACGAAGATCTGCCCATCCGCCGCGAAGTCGACCGCTTTCTGCGCGAGCACGGAGTCGAAGTCAACCAGATCACTGCACTTCGACAATCTGCAAATGATCAAGGAAGCCGTGGCGCACCACGTCGGCGTGAGCATCATGCCGGCGCGCATCATGCGCGACGAAATCGCGCAGGGACGCCTGGTGGCGATTCCGATCGCGGCGCCGGAACTGTACCGTCCGCTGGGCATCATTCACCGCAAGAAGAAGCGCTTTCACCGCGTCGCGCAGGCGTTTCTCGATCTGCTGTGCGAAAAACCCGCGCCGATCTGGGTTTGATGTAGCGTCTCAACGGCGGAGAACCGACGATCCGCGGCAGGACTGCGACGCTTTCCTGCCTAATCACCTCATAGAATCAATTGCTTAGCGCTGGCGTTCGGAGTGCATCCCGCAGGGCCGACGCGAGGCGTGTGCGGTCACGGCGACCTCCGGAAAGGACGGATCCATTCATGAAGTTCAAGGAAAGCGCGCTTGCCCACAAACTGCTGGATGGCCTGGAGGGGATCGAGATCGGCGGCTCGGCTCACAACAGCTTCGGTCTCAAGACCCGCAACGTCGACTTCACGAAGGAGATGACCGCCTTCAAGGAGGAAGAAATCAAGATGTGCGGCGAGGCCTTGCCCGTGGATATCGCCGCGCCCGGCGATAAGGTGCCGCTCGAAGACTCGAGCGTGGATTTCGTTATCAGCTCGCATGTGATCGAGCATTTTCCGGATCCAATCAAAGCGCTGAAGGAATGGCGTCGCGTCGTTCGTCCGGGTGGATACATTTTCGTCACCGCGCCCCACAAAGAGCGGACCTTCGATAAAGAGCGGGAGCGCACCACGCTCGCCGAGCTGATCGAACGTCACAAAACCGGGATCGGCCCCGATCCCGACGTCGCGCACTGCTCGGTCTGGATTACCGAAGATTTCGTCGAGCTGATTCGCTGGCTCGATTGGCCGATCGTCGCAGTGCAGGACACGGACGACAAAGTGGGTAACGGATTCACGGTAGTGATGGGGGTCGAGAAGAAAGAGACCACGGCGCGGCCTGCGCAGGCGGCCGTTCGCCAGCCCGCGAAGGTCCGTCTTTCGATGACATTTCTGCTGAGCCCGACCGGAAGCGTGCGGACGGGAAGCGCGGCGTGCACATTGGAGTATGCACGCCGGTTGCAGGAGCGCGGGCATGACGTTTCGCTCACCACCTGGCCGCAATTTCTGTGGCAGGGATCGGAGCCGTTTCCGAATCTCGGGTTCCAGATTCCGATCCACTACGACCGGAACGCCAGCCGCGAGGAACTGCCATTTCATCTGCTGAATCAATCGCCGCGCGATTACCTGGGGGAACTGAAATTTTTCACCACGTACCTGAACATGCTCACGCCGGCGATCCCGAAGGCGGACCTGATCATCGCCTCGAACTGGGACACCGTCATTCCAGCCTGGCAGTCCGGAAAAGGAAAGCCTGTGCATTTTCCTCAGCACTACGACGAAGTTCTGTTCACGCTGGACAGCGCCGTGTCGAATTCGCTGCAAGGCAATCCGTTGATCAAGATGCTGTGCCGCAATGCGTTCCAAATTCCCGCGTACCGGATCGCCAATTCGACCTGGCTGGCGCGCGAGTTTCGGCGCCGGTTTGGCGAAACTGTTCCGGTCGTCACGCCGGGCATCGACACAAAGATGTTCCACCAGCTTCCGAAGCTTAGTGAGAAAGACGGAATCGTTCGCGTGGTCACCTATTCGCGTCCCGAAAAATGGAAAGGCTTTCAGGACGCCGTCCCGGCGATGGGCGAGCTGATGAGACGTTATCCGGGCAAGATCGATTGGCACGTTTACGGATTCCCGCATGAAATCGGCCCGTCGAATCCGCTGGCACCGTATCAATTCCACGGGACGCTCGGGCATCCCGATTTGAGCCGCCTGTACGCCGAAAGCGACATCGCGCTGTGTCCTTCCTGGTATGAGAGTTTTCCCTTGCCGCCGATCGAGGCGATGGCGTGCGGGACCGCGGTGGTAACGACGCGCTACGGCACCGAAGATTACGCGATCGACGGACACACGGCCATCGTGGTCCGCCCGCGGGTCCTGGTCGATTTCGTAGCGGCGCTGGATGCGCTGGTCCGCGCGCCGGAACTGCGCCAGAGGCTGGGACGGAACGGCCGCGCGATCGCGGAAAGCTTTACTTGGGAAGGCTCCGTCGCCGCGCGTGAGAATTTACTTTCGCGCATTCATCGCAATCTGTTGCCGAACAACGCGCTGCACGGTTTCGACACCGGAATCAACGATGGATACGGCCAATCCTTCGAACGCCTGATCGCGGAAGTGGGCGCGAAAGACGGCGATTTGTTGAATGGAGCCGACGGGAAGCAATACCTGGTCGAATCGGGGCGGCTGCGGCGGCTGGTGAATCCGGAAGCGATTGGAGTCAGCACGAATCAGGCCCGGCCGGTCGATCTGCTCACTTTGTTCCGCAATGAGCAAGGTCCGGAGATCACTTCGTCCGCAAACTATTTCGGGCTGCGAGCGCAATAGCTATTTGGTTCCGGCGCGGCCGAAGAAGCGGATCCGTATCGTGAAATGCCGGCCTTCTTTGCCTAAAAACTGCATAAATTGCGGAACGCCGGTTACGTTATTCACCGCGGTCGGATTGGCCTGATTGGTGAGATTATTGGTCCCGCCACGAAGCGCGAAACGGTAGCCGCGCAAAGTGATCATGCGCTCGATCGCCAGGTCCAGGTCGAAATTCAGCGGATAGTGGTACGAATCCACGGCTCCCACGACGGTACCGGTGGGGTCGCGGATCGAAAACGGGTAACCGCTGCGCATGTCGCCGAGAATCGATACTGCCCAATTTTTGCCCCAGTTGGTCGACGGCAGGGGCAGGTAAGCCCACGCGAGCAGGCGATTTGGCGCGTCCCACGGCATCGGTACGAAATCGGACAGGATTTGCAGGGGCTGGGCGGTGTTGGGATCGAGCACCGCATTCGAGGACGCCATCGAGTGCGTATAAGACGCCATCCACTCATGCTGGCCCAGGAAGGTCTGGCGCACGGAGAACTGCACCGAGTCGTAATCGTCGCGGCGGAGATTGGTGAGCTGATAATTCCCGCCGAAGGCTCCGCCCGGCAGCGGCAACAGCGACGGGGGCGCGTCCGGCGCCAGAGCGTTGAGGAATGCAAAGCCGTCGGTTCCACGGCGTCGCATGTATTTCGCGGTGACGAAGATGCTTTTCAGCACTTGCTGATCCGCGTTCAGCGTCCAATTCGTGGCGCGAGGCAGCGCCAGGGGCGTGTTGCCGATCGAGAAGGTTGTCAGGGCGGCAGGGCCTGCCGTAGTGCCGTTGGGATCGTATTGCGTCGTCACAGCGACCTGGTCGAGCGGCCGGCCGAGGACGTCCATGGTCAGAGCGTCATACGTGATCGAATAACCGCCTGAGATTCGAGTCCGGCTGGAGGAGAATGGCGACCAGGAGAATGCCGCGTGCGGCGACCAGAAAATTCCGCTGGTTCCTTCATCCCATGATTCTCGAAGACCCAGGTCCAGTTGAAAGCGGCTGGAGAGCCGCCAGGTATCGCGGAGATACGAGGCAGCTTCGGTGTCGCTGACATGGAAGATAGCCGGTGTTGGGAACAGCGTTTGTGAAAGAAGCTGGCCGGAATCCCCGAGAACCTCGTAGCCGGTGCGGTTGAAATTGCCGTTGTAGCGCCGCAAATCGACGTCGCCGCCGATCTCGATCTGATGCGTTCCCAGCCACTTATATTGCGGCAGGAAGGCGTGAATCAATCCTTCGTCCCGCGAGGAGGTCTGGATTGCGTTCACGAAATAGTTGCCGCTTTGGCCGACCGGCGAAATTTCATACAGCATGTTGCCCTGCGGCGTCTGCCGGTTCGAGAACTCGTTGTGGGCGTATCCGAACTCGACCAGCATTCCGCGGCCCAGATACGCCTGATCTTTGACGCTTACGAAGTATTCGTGCGTATGCAGGCCAGTGGTGGTCGAGATAGGATTGAGCGGGCCGAGGCCCACCCGGTTCTCATAATCGATGTTTAGCAGAAAATCCGCGAACAAAATGTTGGACCGGGTGAGATTCACTTGCGTGTGGAGGAGATTGGCTCCAGCCCAACCGCTGCGCGTGTTCTGGCCGCTGGGAAGACCGGTGATCACGGCCTCGCTGTACTCGGAGTCAAACAGGTCGGAGAACCAGGCGCGTCCTTTGACGATCGGTCCGGAGACGCCGAATCGCGGGTACCAGTTTCCCAGGTGCAGACCTTGCTGGATGCTCAAGCCCGGAAAAAAGTCGGTGGCCGTGTAATGAAATGCGTCCGTTCCATTCTCTGTGGTAATAGCGAGCGCCCCGACGGATCCCTTCCCGTATTGCGGAGAAAAGCGACCCGTCGCGAGGTCGACGGAGCGAATTCCTTCCACCGCGAGAATGGTCTGAAATTGTCCGGTGACCGGATTGGTAATGTCGAAGCCGTTCAGAACGTAATTGACCTGATTGGCGGAGGCTCCGTTGACGTGCAACGCGCCGCTTTGATCCAGCAGGACTCCGGGCATCAGGGTTAAAGCGTTGCGCAGGCTGTGGCTGTTCGAATAGGGAACATCGTTCAGATCCGTGCCGGTAAGCCGCTCCGTATTGCTGGTCTGGGTGATGTCGACTGGCGAGGGCGTATCCGCGACATTCATAGACTGAAACACTTCTCGAACCGTGTTCATCGCCAACGCCAGTTCCTGCCCCGCTTCGACGTGCACCGGTCGATCCTTGATCGCGTAGTATCCTTGGCGAGCGACGCTGACCAGGAAGTCGCCGGGTCCAGGAAGAGTTAGCGTGAAAACTCCGATCGAATCGGTGGTGGCGTCCGAGGAACGGGATGTAGCTGCCCCGGGCGCGCGAAGCGAAACTCGAGCGTCGCGCACCGGCGCGTCGTTTTCATCCACGACGCGTCCGCGCAGGTTGAGGTCGGCGCCGCAGAGCGCGCCGCATATCAGCGCCGACAACACACCAGGCCACGCCGAGATCCGCGTCCTGCGCATAAGACCTTCCTCCAGGATAGACGGGTCGTTCGATATTCTGGATAGAGAGATCGGAACAGCGAATGAAGTATTGGTTCGGCATGGCTTTGAGCCTCGCAGCCTTCGGGCAGCACTACGAGGTCGGCGCCGACATCGGATACGGGATTTACAACAACGGCACCATCTTTTCCGCCGACGGAACCGCGCAGGCGGGCATCCGGAACCGCTTCGCGGCGGGCATCACCCTCGGAGACGACTTTTCAAATTACGTCTCCGGTCAATTCTGCTATCTCTATCACGACGGGCATCCTTTTTTGCAGGCTCCTGGCGTGAAAGCCGACATCCAGGGCCAATCCGATGCGCTGACGCTTCAACTGCTGTTTCATTTCAAGCCGCGCGATCATCGATTCAGGCCGTATCTGGCGGGAGGAACCGGCGCGAAGGAATACATCATTGCCGGTCCGGAGCCGTTTCCGCAACCGATTCCGCAGATCGCCACCCTGACCACCAACGACGTCTGGAAAGTCGTGTTCACGGCGGGCGCAGGCGTAGAATTTACGTTGCGCCCACACCTGCTGCTGCGCGGGGAATTTCGCGATTACATCACCACGTTTCCAAGGCAGCAGATTGTTCCCGCACCACACAACACCGCGCGTGGAATCTTCGAACAATTTACTCCCCTTTTCGGCCTCAGCTATACGTTCGGCCATCTGTTCTGACAGACTGGATTCATGCGCTATCTTGAGGACCTCGCCGTGGGCGAGCGAATCGTATCCGCGCCGTTCGAGTTTACCGAAAGCGACATTCGCGATTTTGCGGGACGATTCGATCCTCAGCCCATGCATCTGGACGCGGAGGCAGCCGCACGAGGTCCGCTGAAGGGACTCACAGCAAGTGGGTGGCAAACGACGGCGGTGGTGATGAGGCTCACTGTCGAGGCGAAACCGTTCGGCGGAGCGCCGGTGCTTGGACTGGGGGTCGATGAACTGCGCTGGCCGAATCCGGTCCGGCCCGGCGATACGATTACCGCGGAGATCGAGGTGGTCCAAATCAGGCCTTCGCGGTCGAAACCGACGCACGGCGTGGTTCGTTGCCATACTACCGCGCGGAATCAAACCGGTGACGTGGTCCTCAGTATGTTTCCAAATCTGTGGATTCCGCGCCGCGACAGCCGATTAGTATCTCAGTGAGAATATTATTCCTGGGCAGACTGCGCGACCGGCTGTCTCCCCCGGCTGCGGTGCCGCCGGAGGCTGCCGAGCGGTCCGTCTATGAGCGCTTTGCGATACCGTACTCGTTCAAACCCCAGTTGAGCGTGACGGAAGCTGTAGTCGCGGCCTCCGCCGCTTTTTTTCGAATTTTCCTGGGCTCTCTGCTGTTTGCCTTTTGGGGCGCATACAGCCTGTCTACGGTGCTCCGGATCCGAAGCTGGTTCTGGCGCGTGCTGGTGGCGGTTCCTCTGATCGCACTGTTCCTGGTACTGCTGGCCTCGCTGATGCTGGGGATTTCGGCTCTCGCGAGGCGGGCCCGACGCCCAAAGTCCACTCCGGTCTGAAATCCGCTTTTTTTGTAATCACTCTGAAATCTATCGGGCGTAGACTCTTGGTTCGCTCGTAAGCCTGACTAGCCGCAAAAGGTGTCGCCGGCTACCCCAAACGTGGAGGATCGATGGAGCTCTTCGGACAGACAGTTTCGATGGGAAGCGGTATTTTCCTTTTGCTTGCTCTGGCGATGGCCTTGAGTTTCGAGTTCGTGAACGGATTTCACGATACGGCCAACGCAGTCGCCACGGTGATTTACACGCATTCGTTGAAGCCGACCGTGGCCGTGATCTGGTCTGGATGCTGGAATCTGATCGGCGTGCTGACGTCCAGCGGCGCGGTCGCGTTTGGCGTGCTGGCGCTGCTGCCGGTCGAGCTAGTACTGAACGTAGGGTCAGGAGCCGGGTTCGCGATGGTGTTTGCACTGCTAATCTCGGCGATCATCTGGAACCTCGGCACCTGGTACCTGGGCTTACCTGCGTCCAGCTCGCACACTCTGGTGGGCGCGATCATGGGTGTTGGACTGGCCAATTCGTGGCTCTCCGGCGCGGGCGAGTTCGGCGAAGGGATCAACTGGGCGAAGGCGACGGAAGTCGGTATGTCGCTGCTGGTTTCTCCCATCGTCGGCTTCGGCTGCGCGGCGCTGCTGCTTCTGTTGAGCAAGCTGCTGATTAAGAACAAAGCGCTGTACACATCGCCCGAGAAAGACAAGGCGCCGCCGCCCTGGATTCGAGGATTGCTGGTGCTGACCTGCACGGGCGTCAGCTTCGCCCACGGCTCCAACGACGGGCAAAAGGGCATGGGCCTGATCATGCTGATCCTGGTGGGCATTCTTCCCCTGACCTTCGCCGTGGATCTGGGCACAGGCCAGGATTCCATCAAGTCGCTCGCGGAGACGACCGAAACGATCTCGTTTCAGATGGATCGGCATTCGCCAGGGGTCGCGATGGGCGGGTATGAAATCGCGGCCGATGAATTGTCTGCGTATCTGAAAACCACCGGCAAAGTCACCGACCGGACGTTCGCGGCGGTCGGGACCAAATGCCGCGAGATTTCAGAGATCCTGACCGGCAAGACCAAGCTGAGTGAACTGAGTGCAGATCAGCGGCGGATTCTACGGAGCGATCTGTATCTGACTTCGGAAGCACTCGGTAAGCTGATCAAACAGAAGAAGCTGACCGACGCAACGGAACAGAAGACGGTGTCCACGCTCAAGTCGAACATGGACAAGGTAACGAAATTCATTCCGACCTGGGTGAAGGTCGCGGTTGCGGTGGCGTTGGGCCTCGGCACCATGATCGGCTGGAAGCGAATTGTGGTAACAGTCGGCGAAAAAATCGGGAAAGAGCATCTGACTTACGCGCAGGGAGCATCGGCGGAACTGGTTGCCATGGGAACGATTCTGGCGGCCGATCGCCTGGGGCTTCCGGTCAGTACCACGCACGTGCTTTCGTCCGGAATCGCGGGAACCATGGCGGCGAACCGGTCCGGTTTACAGATGGACACTTTGCGCAATCTGTTGATCGCCTGGGTCCTCACGCTGCCGGTGTGCGTGTTGTTGGGAGCGGGCATTTTTGCGTTCGGCATCAACGTGCTTCTGCGGATGGGCGTGAAGTAACTCGGAACTGCATCGCTTCGACGCCGCGCGCGGCGAGTTCGGCTTCGATGTTGCCCGCCAGGAACTGCCGGGCGTTGTCCATTTTCTTCAGGGTCGCATCCATGTGGCACAGCGTGAGTCCGCGCACAAACAGGTGAGCCTGATCGCCTGAGCAGAGCTCCTCGATCGGCCGCATTTCTTTCTGCATCCAAGCCGCCAGCCCGGGGAAAGACATTTTCCGCACAGCTTCGTGCTGGGACTCGACGTCGTCGATGAAGTGTAAGTGATCGGCGCGACGCAGGATCATCATTTGCTTGGTCGACGGAGTCCTCTCGAACAGCTCGATCATGCCGTCGAGTGGAAGCGGGACATCGTTTTCGGCGACCAGGTAGAGCGTAGGAACGTCGCGGCCCCAGTCGAAAGTAAGGGTCAGAGGAAGAATTCCAGGTTTGGGGTTCGAAGCGCCGCCGGGCGCGAGGGCAACAACGGCGTGGATCCGTGACTCGACTTCCGGTGCGGCAAGCGCGGTCCAGCCCCCGAAGCTGTGCCCGGCGATTCCGATTCGCTCCGGGTCCAGGTTCGGCTCGGAGGCAAGCAAGTGGTCGAGAAGAAAGCGAATATCCGGGACACGATTCGCAATCCAGGCTTGCCCGCGGGCCGATCTTTCGTCCGGCGTCTCGTCGGGTTTAGGCGCGAGTTCCGGCGCCACGACTTCAGAGTGATTCAACGCGGCGACCACATAGCCGTGGCTGCATAAATGCGTGGTGAGGTAGGTCGCGCTGCGCCGATTCCCGCCGCTGTGGTGCGAAAAGACGATCAGCGGATAGTTTCCAGGTTGCGGGATTTGTTGGGCAGCAGCGGGATACCAGATTTCACAAGGAAATGTCCGGTTGCGCTTGGCGTCTTGCGCCTCAATCGTACGGACACCGACAGGAAATTTCCCGCGAACGAACGGATCATACATGATTCAGTCTCCGCGCAACGTGACCGCCGGATCCACGCGCCCGGCTTTTCTTGCGGGACCGAGTCCAGCTACAAACGCGACCATAAGCAGAAGACAAGGCGCAGCGATCAGCGACATCGCGTCCGCGCTCGTTACTCCATACAACAAGCTCTTCAAGGCGCGGCCCACTGGCCACGCCGCGGCCAATCCAATCGCCGAGCCCCACAACGTTAAACGGCCGGCGTGCGCCAGCACCAGCTTCCGTACGTCCTGTGGCTTCGCGCCTAGCGCCATGCGGATTCCGAATTCACGTAATCGTAGCCTGGCCCCGTAAGAAACTACGCCGTACAGTCCGAGTGATGCGAGCAACAAAGATGCTGCGCCGAAAAGCGCGACCAAACCGGCCAGCAGTCTTCGCGACTTGAGACTCCGGTCCAGCCATTCCTCCATCGAACGAACATCGTAAACCGGCTGGTCTGGGTTTTCTTTGTGGATCTGCTCGACCACAGCGCTGGTAAACGACTCCGGGTGGCCGGAAGTCTTTATCACGAGAGCAGCGCGATCCTGGGTTTGCTGAGCTTCGGGCCAATATGCCTGCGGACGCGGATCGGTTTCCAGGCTGTCGTTCCGGATGTGGCCGGCTACGCCCACAATCTCGATCCAAGGTGAAAAACTGTGGGCTCCGGTGGCGAAACGGCATCGCTTGCCCAAGGGATCTTCGGTCCCAAAAACCCGGAGAGCGAGCTGCTCGTCGACGATGCCGACCAGCGTCGTAGCGTCCGTGTCCCGATCCGAAAAATCCCGCCCGCGGAGCAGAGGAATTCCCATCGCTGAAAAGTAGCCGGGGGTCATCGAGCGCCAATCCGCGCCGACCCACCCTCCCTCCAGCTTGCCTTCGAACTCCACGGGATTCACTTGATTATTCGCACTGAAGGGCAGCAGATTGACGAATCCTGCTTCAATGACGCCGGGAATGGTCTTTACTCTGACGGCCAGCCGCCGATAGTAATCCGCGACCTGAGGATCGCTCGGGTAATTGGCTCGCGTCACCGCCACGTGCATGGTCAGCACGCCTTGGGTCGAGAAACCGGGATTCACCTTCAACAACACGGCCAGGCTTCGCGCGAACAGTCCACCGGCGAATATCAGCACCAGCGTTACTGCGATTTGCGCCGCCACCAGCGAGTTTCGAATCGCGCTTCCGCCGGCCACCGTGCGTGAGTCGAGCTGCATCGTTCCGGCGAGTTGCACGCGCGACGCCATACGAGCCGGCAGCATTCCGGCGAGCAATACGACCAGAACGCTAAGCACCAGCGCGGCAGCCAGCACCGGCCCGTGCAATCCAATCGACTTCAAACCGGGCAATTGGGACGGCAGCCATGGCACGGCAACCTTAAGGACCAGCCATGCCAGCAGCACTCCCCCGCCGCCGCCCAAGACGCTTAAGGGAAGAACCTCGGCGAGCATTTGCCTGCGCAATCTGGCCGCGCTTGCGCCGAGGGCGGCCCGAACCGCGATCTCCCGAGTCCGGGCGCTGGCACGCGCAATCAGCAGACCGCCAAGATTGATGCCGCCGATCAGCGTCAGGCATCCCACCGCGGCCAGCAGAACATACAGAATGGTTCGAAACTGCCCGACGGCATTGTCGAGCAGCGGTTCAACTAGCGCCCCCAAGTCATGATTGGTCGCGGGATACCGGTCGGCCAAGCGCTGCATGATCGCGGACATCTCGGCTTGCGCCTGCGGAATGGTAACACCGGATTTCAGCCGTCCGATCGACCGGCAGTTGAACACAAATCGCGACTGAATTTCACTCGGCGGGAGAAACAAAGGCGTCCACAATTCGAAGTCCTGGCCGGGATAGCGGAAGTCGGGCGCCATGACGCCGATCACCTGGTACGCCTCGCCGTTTAACTGGATGTTGCGTCCCAGGATGGACGCGTCGCGGCCGAAGCGGCGCTCCCAGAATCCATAACTGAGGACCGCCACTTTCGCGTCGCGATGTGTTTCTTCCTCGGTAAACAAACGCCCCAGAATCGGCTGGATGCCGAGGACCTTGGCGAGATTCCACGACGTCCGTCCTCCTTGCAGCCGCTCGGGCGGTCCATCGCCGGTGAGATTGAAGCTGGATACCGCTCGGATGAGCGCAATATCTTCGAACATTTTGGACTGCGCACGCCAATCGATCCAATTCGCCGAGCCCACCTGGAAACGCGCAAGATTCGCCGTCGCAGCGCCGGAACTGGTGGACCAAAGCACCACGAGCCGTTCAGGATCGGGATAGGGAAACGGGTGCAGCAGGATGCTATAAACCAAGCTGAAGATCGCGGTGGTGAGTCCGATGCCGAGTGCCAGCGTCGCGCCCATGATGGCGGTCCATCCGGGGGACTTCCGCAGAATCCGCAAGCCATAGCGCAGGTCATCGAAGAACCGTTCGATGGGAGCCCAGCCCCACGTTTCGCGGGTTTGTTCCCGAATCGCGGTGAGATTGCCGAAGGCGCGCCGGGCCGCGAGCTCAGCCTCCTCGCCGGATTCGACGCGTTGCCGGGCCTCGATTTCAAGGTGAGACTTCAGCTCCTCGTCGAGGTCTTGCTCCCGCTGCTTCCATCGCCCGAACCACGACATGTTTCACTCCTATTGATCACTCCTGGGGACGCAACACGCGCGCGACTGTCTTCACGAACAGCTTCCACTTGGATTCTTCCACGCTCAATTGTCTGCGGCCCGCCGCCGTCAGACGGTAGAATTTCGCCTTTTGGCGATTCTCGGTGACACCCCACTCGGACTCGATCCATCCTTCGCGGCGAAGACGATGCAGAGCCGGATACAGGCTTCCGTGCTCCACTTGCAGCAGGTCGTCGGACTTGGCGCGGATCGCCTGTCCGATGCCGTGTCCATGCTGCGGGCCCCATTGAAGGGTCCGGAGGATGAGCAAGTCGAGTGTGCCTTGCATTACGTCGAGCTTGTCTCGCGGCATGTAGTAGAGAATCTACCACCTGACGTAGTGGATTGTCTACTACCCTGTAAACCGGCTTCACGACCGAAAATCGCAGCATTACATGCCGGGACTATAGTGGCCATCCGACTCAAGAGTCATTCCGAGCGGAGCGAGGAATGTGCTTTTCGTTCGGCTGTTACCAACGCCTTAAAAGCAGATCCCTCGCCGCGCTCGGGATGACGAGCGTTGTGAGTATGACTCCGTGGGGCAGCTCCTAGCGGGTGTAGTATGAGTGGACATGGAGGTCAGATTTATGTTCATTCGAAATCTTCTTTTTACTCCGGTATTAGCCGTGTGCGCGTTCGGGCAAGGTTCGACCGGCTCGGCCAGCTTCACGCGAGACTTTTCGTTTCCGCCGGTGGGTCTGGCGAGCTCGGAGACCGCGCAGATCAATCTGGTGAATATCGCGACCATGTCCATGAACGCCAACGCCGTCGCGCCGTCCTGCGCGGGGACGATCACGTTCACTGGCGCGGGCGGCACGACCATCGGCAGCCCGGTTCCTTTCACGACCACGGGCGCGCAGATCTCTTCGACGCAGCTTGCGTTCAGTAAATTGGGCGCGACCGGGAATCGCGGCGAGTTTGTGGCGAGCATTCAGGCGACCACTACGATTCCGGCGAAGGCTCCCTGTTCGCTGGTTTTCTCGCTCGAGACGTTCGATAACACCACGGGCGCGACGCACGTTTTCCTTCAAAACTCGGTCGCCAGTGGAGGGCCGATACCCGTTCTGGCGATTGGTCCCGGAAACGGCGGCCATTGAACGAACCGTTGGCGCGGCGCTATCGGTGAAGGCTGATAGAATGCTTTTCCAGCGGCTTCGAACGTGATAGTCTAAGCCGCATGAACCCGCGTTTTTCTACCTGGCTTACCGTCGCCTGTCTGGCGGTGGCTTCATCGGCGTTTGCGGCCGATGGCAAACGTCCGATTACCGAGGTCGACCTCTACAATTTCCACTGGATTGCGAACGCCCAGATCTCGCCTGACGGATCGAGGGTGATCTATACCCTGGTCAAAACCACGCCGAAGCACGATAGCTACGAAACGGCGCTGTGGACGATTCCAGCCTCGGGCGGCGCGGCGAGGCAAATCACGTCGGGTCCGCGTGATTCCGAGGCGCACTGGTCGCCGGATGGAAAACTGGTCGCGTTCCTGCGAACCGCCGAAAAGGATGGCAAGACGCAACCGGCGCAGATCTATCTGCTACCGATGGACGGCGGTGAAGCGCGTCCGCTGACCAATATGCCGAAAGGAGCCGGCGAACCGGTCTGGTCGCCGGACGGCCGGTCGATCGCGTTCACCAGCACGACGCTTTCCAAGGATTTTGCGGCAAAGACGGAGGGCGAGGAAGAGAGCGACGTCCGCGTCATCACCGGCGCGCGTTATCGGCTGAATGGATCCGGGTATCAGGAATCGGATCGCAACAATCATATCTGGGTTGTCGAAGTACCGCAGACGCCGGGTATGGCGCAAAAAGCGAAGCCGATTACTTCGGGCGAATTTAGCGAATCCGATATCGCCTGGGCGCCGGATAGTTCAAAGATCTATTTCACGTCGAATCGAGTGAAGGAATCCGATTTCCAGCCGCCGGATAGCGACCTGTATGTGGTCAGCGCGAGCGGCGGCGCGATCACCAAGGTGGCGAGCATCGATGGTCCCATTCACAGCATTTCGCTCAACCCGGATGGAACGAAAATCGTGTTCATTGGAGACATTAATCGCGATGGCGGACCGGCGCGTTCGTATAGTCAGCCCGACCTTTTTGTGACCAGTGCGCAGCCGGGTTCCACGCCGAAGAATCTTACGGCGACTTACGATTTCGATATTGGCAGCGGCGTGGGAGGCGATCAGGCTCCTCCGCGCGGTGGCGGACGGTCAAAGCCGTATTGGAGCACGGATGGACGCAGTATTTTCGTAGCGTCGGCGGAGGAAGGCCGCGTGAATCTGAAACGCGTGGATGCGGATTCGGGCAAAGTGAGTCCGCTGACGGATGGCAATTTCGATCTGTTTTCTTATAGCCCGGCGCGTGATGGCTCGAAAGTTGCGGTCCTGATCTCGACGCCGACGAATATCGGCGATCTTTTCATCGTGGATGGAAAATCCGGACATTCGGAGCAGATCACGCATATCAACCGCGATTTGTTCGAGCAGCTCAACGTGACCGAACCGGAGATGATCTGGTACAAGAGCTTCGACGGGAAGAGAATTCAGGCGTGGGTGCAGCGTCCACCGGATTTTCAAACCGGGCGAAAGTACCCGATGATCCTGGATATTCACGGCGGTCCGCATTCCGCGTACGGCTACACATTCGATCATGAGTTCCAGTGGATGGCCGCGAAGGGATACGTTGTGCTGTATCCGAATCCGCGCGGCAGTACGAGTTACGGTCAGGATTTCGGCAACGTGATTCAGTACCACTATCCGGGAGACGACTTCAAAGATCTGATGGCCGGCGTGGACGAGCTAATTTCGCGCGGCTGGGTGGATCCGGAGAAACTTGGCGTAACTGGCGGCAGTGGCGGAGGCGTATTGACCAACTGGACCATCGGTCACACGAATCGGTTCAAGGCGGCGGTATCGCAGCGGTCCATTGCGGATTGGGCGGGCTGGTGGTACGGCGCCGATATGATCGCGCCGGCTTGGTTCAAGGGCGCGCCCTGGGAATCCGAGGCAGATTTCAAGGAACGGTCGCCGATCACGTATGTGACCAAGGTGACGACGCCGCTGATGCTGATCGAGGGCGAAGCTGATTTTCGCACTCCGCCCGCTTACGGCGGCGAACAGATGTTCCGCGCGTTGAAATACCTGCACAAGACTGTGGTCATGGTCCGGTTCCCGGGAGAATCGCACGAGTTATCGCGCTCGGGGAAACCCACCCATCGCGTCGAGCGACTGCGTCACATCGTGGCTTGGTTCGATAAATACACCCAGGGGCAGGACATTCACACGTACGATCTGCAATAAGCCTTACCGGACGGGCTTTCCCCAATCCGTTCCGGTGCGAAGTTGCTTCTTCAAGATCTTGCCGCCTGGATTCCTCGGCAGCGGATCTCCGCGGACGACCACGTACTGGGGAATTTTGAAGTCGGCCAGCCGCTCGCCCGCAAAGTCCAGGATCTGATACACGTCGGCCTTGAATCCGGGCTTTGGCACGATGACCGCGCCGACTTTTTCGCCCATCATCGTATCGGGCACTCCCATCACGGCCACTTCGAAGACCGCGGGATGCGCGGCCAGCGCATTTTCGACCTCGACGCAATACACGTTTTCGCCGCCGCGATTGACCATGTCTTTCTTGCGATCGACGATCTGGACGAATCCCTGTTCGTCGAGCCGCGCCAGGTCGCCCGAATGGAGCCATCCTCCCGCGAAGGCTTCGGCGGTCGCCTCGGGCTTCTGCCAATACCCTTTGACGATATTCGGGCCGCGGATCAGAAGCTCGCCGACGTCGGAGTCTCCCAGGTCCTGACCGAGCTTCAGATCGACGACTGGCGCGGCGAAGCCTACCGTTTCAGGACGCAGGCGGGCGTACTCGTGAGGAAGAAACGTCGCGACCGACGAAGTTTCCGTCAAGCCGAACCCGTTTCCGACGCGCGCGTTGGGGAAAGCCTCAAGAATACGGCCGACCAAGTCGGGCGCGATCGGAGCGCCGCCGTACATGATCGACTTCACCTGCGAGGTATCGATCTCGGAAAAATTCGGCTGCTGGATGGCGAGCCAATATACCGCCGGCACCGATGTCAGGGAATTGATCCGCTCATCGCCAATCAGCTTCAGGAACGCCTGCACGTTGAACGCGGGCATGATGACGGTGGCTCCGCCGGAGGCGCACATGGGAAGCAACTGGCTGTTGCAGCCCGTCACGTGGAACAGCGGAACCGAGACCAGCGTTCGAAGGCTCCCGTCGAAGGGAAGCGGCACGATGCGACGGCAGGTTTCGATGTTCGAAAGAAACCCTTCGTGCGTGGTCATCGCGCCTTTGGGAAAACCGGTAGTGCCGCTGGTGTAGAAAATCGCAGCGACATCCTGAGGCGAAAACTCCTCCACCATCTCGATATTGCCTTCCGGCAACGTTTCCCCAGGCATGAAAACAAACTTGCTGCCGGAATCCTGGATGACATAATCGACTTCGGCTTCGCTGAATCGCGTGTTGACGGGGACCGCGATCGCGCCGGCCATCTGGATACCAAAGAACGCAAGGCACCAGTCGAGCCCATTGCCGAGGCGGATGGCCACGCGGTCGCCGCGGGTGATTCCGAGATTCCGCAATCCGCCCGCCACGCGAGCGGAACGGTCCCACAATTCGCGATAGTTGATGCGCGGCCCGCCCGCTTCAACGATGGCCTCCGATCCGGCAGACTTTTCGACGGTTAAGCGCAGCATCTCCACCAGCGATCCGGCCAGATTCTGATAGCGCGACACGCCGTCCGCGCGACGCGAGACTCCGGATTCGTCAAAGGGATGAAGCATCAGTAGGCCCCCTGCCGCTCGAAAATCTTGCGTGGATTATCCACCAGCATGGTGTGCAGTTGCTCGTCCGTGACGCCGCCGTTTTTCAGCGCGGGAATCACATCGTTGTGAATGTGCAGATAGTGCCAGCGCGGAAGGATGGCCGGAAGCTGGCGTTCCGGGAGCCAATGGTTATAGCAAGCCGCATCGTGCGACAGCACCAATTTCCCGGCGTGACCGCGGCGGCACATCTCCACTACCGTCTTCACGCGATCCTCAAAGGACAGAATCGTGTCGATTCCGAACCGGTCCATGCCGAGGTACGACCCGTTCGAGGCGAGTTCTTCGAGATAATTCAGGTCGGTGGTGTCGCCCGAATGCCCGATCACGACGCGCGAGAGATCCACGCCTTCCTCGCGAAAGACGCGCTGCTGATCGAGCCCGACTTGTTTTCGTGCGTGGGTATGAGTGGAAATTGGGACGCCCGTGCGGCGATGGGCTTGGGCCGTGGCGCGCAGGATTCGTTCCACGCCGGGCGTCAATCCAGGCTCGTCGGTCGCGCATTTGAGAATACCCGCCTTGACTCCGGTGCCGGCGATCCCATGCTCGATGTCCCGCACAAACATGTCGGCGATCAGTTCGGGGCCGCCCAGGACCGTGCCAGGGCCACGATAGGCGTAGTAATGCGGCAAGTCGCAATACGTGTAAATGCCGGTGGCGACAATGATATTCAGCTTGGTCTGCGCGGCGATCTGCTGGATGCGCGGGAGATAGCGGCCCAGCCCGATCACAGTAAGATCGACGATCGAATCCACGCCGCGCGACTTCAGCTCATTCATTCTGACCACGGCATCGGCGATGCGCTGGCCTTCGGCGCCCCATTCCTCGGGATAATTCTGAAGAATTTCGGTATCGAGCACGAAAACGTGTTCGTGCATCAACGTTGTGCCGAGTTGCGCGGTGTCGATTCGTCCCGCGGCGGTTTCAATGGTCGCCATCCGGGACATTATATCCATCCGCCTAAAGCTGAAGTTATCCGGTGATTCCGTCGATTACATGCTTGGCAATCCATGTCCACCCAAACCACGCTTCCGGTCGAACAAACGGTCGAAATCAAAGCCGCTCCGTCATGGCCGTTTCTACTGTACGGCCTGACCGGATTCACGGGCGTTCTGGCGGAGCAGGGTTTCGAAAAATACATGTCGCTGCTGGTGGGGGCGACTGCGGCTGCTTCGGCCGTCGTCATCGCGACCTATTTTCTCGGTTTCGCGCTGGGAAGCTGGATCGTCGGAGGGCGGATTCGTCGCGGACGGCTGATTCATCCGCTGCTGTGGTACGGCGTGTTGGAATTACTGATCGGAGTATCCGCGGTTGCGTTCTCGTACGTGTTTCATCCGATCGTGGCGGCGCTGGCGCCGTGGCAGGGCGCGGTTTCGAATCCGCTTCTAAAATTCGCCGTCCGGTTTGTTCTTGGCGCGATGCTGATCCTGCCAACCGCTGCGCTGATGGGCGCGTCGTTTCCACTGATCGCTCAAGTGGTGGATCGGCGCAATGCGTCCGCTGGGCATTCCTGGTTGCGCGCTTACGCTTCGAATCTTTCGGGCGCGGTGGTGGCGGCTTTGGCGGGTGCGTATGTAATCCTCCCGTCAATCGGAATTCGCGGCGCGTTCTGGATGTGTTTCGCGATCTGCGGTTTCGTATTCGCGGCTTGCATGGCGTTCCAGCGCGCTGAAGGTGACGCCTCGACGGATGCGCCTGGGCCGCGATTCACAGACCAGTCCGCCAAGCTCGATCGCGACGCGTGGATTCTGCTGATCGCCGCGTTTGGCTCCGGGTTCGTGTTCTTTGCGCTCGAGGTGCTATGGACGCATCTGATCGCGACTGCGATCGGGTGCAGCGTTTACGCCTTTTCGGCGATGCTGACCATGGTTCTTCTGGGATTGCTGATCGCCGCATTTCGAGTCGACCGCATCGCCCGCAAGCCATCGTCGCTCTCCTATTCCCGCATCTTTCAATTCAGCGCGTTGCTACTGGTGATCCAACTCCGGCTGTGGGACTGGGGACAAGCTGTCTTCATAATCAACTTGCCGCACTGGCTTAGCAATTTTTATGGAGCCGAGGCGATCAAGCTGGCGCTGGCGGCGGTGCTGATCGTCCCTTCGGCAGCGTTGATCGGGTCGATCTATCCGTGCCTGCTCCGCAGCCCGGTGCTGGAGCGTCCCGGCTTGTCTTGTCTGGTCGGATATTTGAACACCGGAAACTCGCTGGGCTGCCTGGCGGGCGCGATTTCCGGGGTATTCATTCTGATTCCCGCCCTCGGCGCCGAGTGGTCCCTGAAGCTGATCGTGATTGCGGCTCTGGCGCTGGGATTACTGTTCGCGTGGCGCGAGAATCCTTCGCGCAAGATGCTGGTACGAACCGCGTCGGGAATCGCGCTAGTGCTGGTCTACGCGCTGATGATCCGATGGGACCATCGCCTGATCGCATCCGGATTGAATATCTTTTTCGGCCAGGACCGCTCTGTGCAAGCTTCCGCCAGCGCGTCCGCCCAGACTACCCATACCAAAGAAAATCTCGTCTTTTTCGACGAAGGCGTGCAGGGCGGGATGACTTCGGTAGTGGAGATCACCACGGTCGAGACCGGAACCAAGGATTTGGTCTTGCTCACTAATGGAAAGTTCGAAGGGACGGATAATTTCGAGGCGCAGGGCCGAGCTCAAGTTGGAGTTGCCGCAATTCCTTCGCTTTACACGCGCGATCTCGGACGCTCGCTGCTGATCGGTCTGGGCACCGGACACAGCGCGCTTGCCCTGTCGCGGCTCGGATACGGCCAGGTCGAGGTTGCCGAATTCTCGCCGGGGATTATCGCGGCATCGCGGAGCCAGTTCTCTCGGATGACGGAAGGCGTGCTCGATGATCCCAACGTGAAGTTGAAGGTGGAAGATGGCCGCAACGTTCTGCTGACGGATCGAGGGCGTGGCTACGATCTGATTACGGTCGAGATCTCCAGCGTTTGGTTCGCGGGCGCGACCAATGTCTATTCGCGCGAGTTTTACCAGTTGGCCCGGTCCCGGCTGCGCCCCGGCGGGGTGATGCAGCAATGGCTCCAGCTTCACAATATCAGCCCGCGCGAGATCGAATCCATTATCGGAACGATTCGCTCCGTTTTCCCGTACGTGAGCTGTTGGTACCCTGGGGACCAAGCGATGATCGTGGCCAGCCTCGAGCCGCAAATTCCGGTTCAGGATCGAAGGCGGCTGATCGAGGAGCGAGTGCAAACCCTAATCCGGCGAGAGCCGGAGCAACAGCAAAAAATCATGCGCGAGATTCTCGAATCCCGCGTCACCAGCCCGGCAGGGGTGGACCGTATGCTGGCCGCCGTGAAGCCTATCATCAATACCGACCACAACCGGTGGCTGGAATATGCCACGCCGCGCTACAACTCCAGTGCATTGCCCTGGGAGGCGACCAATCTAACTTTCTTGCGAAGTTTTGAGCGCTAATGCCCTTGGGAATTTCAGCCGAACATTCTATAAGTTGCTGATTCGTCAGGAGACGCTGAATGATAGTTCCCCTAATTGCCGTGGTTTGGACCGGTCTGTTCGGCGCGTTGATCTTGTTTCGAATCTACCAGCCGGCGGGATCGAAACCTAAGCCTCGATGGCTGACCGCGCTCGAACTGCCTCCCGACGCGTTAAGCGGCTCCTGGATGCAACTGCTGATCATCAGCATCGCCGGATTATTCCTCGAACTGCTGATGATTCGCTGGATCTCTTCCGAGATCACGATCTTCGCGTATTTCAAGAATTTCGTACTGATCGCCTGCTTCCTCGGCTTCGGCTTAGGCGCGCACTTGTGCCAGCAGCCGATCAACTTATTGGCGACGCTCGGGCCGCTGACGTATTTGGCCCTGCTGGTCAAACTGCCGTGGCCGGCGCTGCGCGAGATGGTTCAGAAGCTGACCTCGCTGCTGGGCGCGACGACTGAAGTCGACGTTTGGGGCGTTCCGACGCTCCCTTGGAACGCGGAAACCATCGGCGGGCTGGCGGTCATGCTGGCTGGTCGTGATTCCTCTCTTCTGGATGCTCGCGCTGGCGTTCATTCCCATCGGCCAAGCGACCGCGCGGATGATGGAAACGGCCAAGGACGGGATTCTCGGTTACTCAATTAACATCGCGGGCAGCCTGATTGGAGTCTTGCTGTATACCGGACTGTGCCTGTTTTATCAGCCGCCGCCGGTCTGGTTCGCGGTCGCGGGAGGATTGCTGGTGCTGGGCCTCGCGAAGACCGCGCGAGTCGCGCATCGCGGCCGTCGCCGTGACTGGCCTATGCGTGGCGATGGCCAGCCTTCCGGATTCGAACCAGTCGATTCGCGGATCTCCGAACGCTTCCGAGACCTCGGCACCGCAGGCGGTAGCACCGCATGGTCGCCGTATCAAAAACTGCGCTGGGCCGAAACCACGGGATCACGGCGAACTCGTCGCCTATCAGTTGATGACCAACGACAGTTGGTATCAATACGTGGTCAATTTTTCCGACGGCTTCGTCCGGTCGCACGAGGACCTGTTCGATCACGTGCCGCCAGAGTGGAGCGCGTACAACATGCCATATCATTTCTACCGGAATCCGCCGTCGGTGCTGGTGCTCGGGTCGGGCATGGGCAACGATGTTGCCGCCGCGTTCGTAACGGCGCGGGGCGCGTGACGGCGGTGGAAATCGATCCGATGATTCTGGAGCTCGGAAAGCGCCTGCATTTCGAGCATCCTTATGACGACCCTCGCGTGAACGATCGTCAACGACGACGCGCGCAGCTACATGCAGAACGGCAAGGACCGGTTCAATCTGATCACGTTTTCGCTGCTCGATTCGCACACCACCAGCTCCCACTATTCGAACATTCGCATCGACAACTACGTTTATACGCGAGAAGCGCTGAACGGCCGCGAAAATGCTGCTGGCGCCGGATGGAGTGATGGTGGTGAAGTTTCAAGTCGGGAAGCCGTTTATCGCGGGCAGGCTGAAGGCGACGTTGACCGAAGTTTTCGGGCGCGCACCGGTTCAGTTCGCGTGGACAAATCGTTTAACGTCTCGCCCGGGACGTTTTTCGTTTCCGGAAACCCCGATCGTATCGCGTCGGCGATCGCGGAACCGGGTTTGAAGCGTCACATCGAGCAGCACGCGAATATTCCGATCGAAAGCGCGCCGATCACCACCGACGATTGGCCGTTTTTCTATCAACATGCTCCGGGTCTTCCCACCAGCGTGATCCTGATTTCAGCTCGTGCTGGTGCTGGTGTGCTGGTCCCTGATGAAGCGCGCCGCCGTGCCTCTCAGCGAGATCGCGTGGCCGTTTTTCTTCCTGGGCGCGGGTTTCATGTTGATGGAATCGCAGATTGTCAGCCGCATGGCGCTGCTGTTCGGGACCACGTGGTTGGTCAACTCCATCACCATCGCAGGCCTTTTGGCGCTGATCGTGGGAGCGAACACGCTGGAACGCGCGGGTCTGCGCATCCCCACGCCAATCGTCTATGCGGGATTATTCTCCACGATTCTGATTGCATATGTGGTGCCGGTTTCGGCGCTGCTGTCCGAGTCGCGCGCGATGAGGGTCGGGGCGGCCGTGGCGGTGCTGTGCAGTCCGGTGTTCTTCGCGAGCATCCTATTCATTCGCACGTTCGCGGCGGCGAGATTTAGCGGTGTGGCGCTGGGTTCGAACTTGCTCGGATCGCTGGTGGGCGGCCTGCTCGAATCCTTATCGATGTGGATCGGATTGCGTTCGCTGCTGTTCCTGGCGTTAGCTTTCTACGTCATGTCCTTCCTCTTTACGCATCGCGAGCAAAGGGCCGTTGACGCTTCACCCGACAACGTCCTGGCAGCGACCTAGTAAAATTGACAGGTGCGAATCCGCATCGTAACGATTTCTACCGCGCTGGCCGCGGCATGCCTCTCCGGTCAAGCACCCCTTCCGTCCGAAGAAATTCGAGCCATCGCAGAGCGAGCTTATACCTTCGCGTATCCGATCGTGCTGATGGAATATACTCGGCGAGCCGCGATGGAGCGGGGTGGATTAGGAGGCGCCGCGGAAAGCAACCGATTCACGAACGCAGCCGCGTTTCCGGACGCCCGCTTTCGCCAGGTGATCCGACCCAACGCCGACACTTTGTATTCATCGGCATGGCTGGACCTTTCCAAAGAACCTCTCATCCTGCGCGTGCCCGACACGCACGATCGCTACTACCTGATGCAGTTCATGGACGCGTGGACGGAGACCTTCGATGTTCCCGGCAAGCGTACCACCGGGACCGCCGAGAAAGTTTTCGCGATCGTCGGACCTGCATGGTCGGGCAAATTGCCGGAGCGCGCGCAGCGCATCGATTCCCCCACCAACATGGTCTGGCTGCTGGGGCGGACGCAGACGAACGGGCCCGGCGATTACGAAAACGTCCACGCCATTCAACGCGGCTACGTACTGATGCCCTTGAGCCTCTATCCGGATGGCCCCAAACCAGCGGCTCCGAGCGCTCCGCGACGGGTCCAGCCCTCAACATTGACCCCACCGACGCAGGTCGAACGTCTCGCCCCGGTAGAATTCTTCACCACGTTCGCTGGATTGCTCGCGGCGAATCCGCCCCATAAAGGCGATGAGCCGATGATGAGAGATCTGGCTCGCATCGGGATCGCGCCGAGGACTCCTTTTCGCGCGGATGCCCTGGGTCCCGACGGTCTGAAAGCTCTTCAAGATGGTGCACAAGCCGCATCGAAGCGATTGTCCGCGGTGGACGGACGCGTCGGCCGCCCTGGGAAAACCGGATGGACCGGAGGCGGAGGGAAGGTCGGGCGCTATGGCACGGACTACGCAGCCCGCGCGCTGGTAGCTAGAATCGGCCTGGGTGCGAATCCGCCGGAAGATGCCGCGTATATGCACTGCCAGCAGGACGCCGACGGACGCCCCCTGAATGGTGCTTCCAAATATCGAATTCATTTTGATAAGGACCAGACCCCGCCGGTGCGCGCGTTCTGGTCGGTGACCATGTACAGCGAAGATGGCTATTTCATCGCGAATCCCATCAACCGGTTTGCGATCGGCGATCGTGATCCGCTGAAGCTCAATCCGGATGGGTCCTTGGATTTGTACATCCAGCACGAAGTTCCGGACAACGCAAAGGTCGCAAACTGGCTCCCCGCGCCCGAGCAGGAATTCAACCTCAGCCTGCGAATGTATTGGCCCAAGGAGGATGTCCTGGCGGGGCGATGGATTCCGCCGGCGGTGGTTCGCCTTCCGAATTAGTTTTGCTTTTTCGGCGCCGGGGCCGACCCCGTGGCCGGATTGTACAGCGGATTCTTCGGATCGTTGGGCAAACCGTTTTTGTCGGGCCCAGGTTCCGGCACGCCGCTTTCGATCCACGCTGTGTACGCGAGATCGCGCAGAAAAGCCGCTCCTGACGCAAGACGCGTGTAGACCAGCTTCCGCGCTTCCGCATCGTCCTGCTTCTTGAATGCGCCGCGCAAATCCAGGCGGTATACATCTTCGACGAATCCGCGAGCTTCGATCATGTGATCCAGAATCGCCATCCACGGATCGTCAAAATGCCTGGCTTCTTTTCCCACGAACGGGAGCAAGTCGTCCTCCGTCACCGCGATCAAGTCTACGTAACTCGACTCGAAGCGCCCGTGAATCTCGGGGTCGCGAGTGTATCCTTTCGGATTGTCGCCCTCCCAGCCATCGTGATGCTTCGAGTTGTGCAAAGGCATCGCCGCGTCGGCAATGTAATGCCCCAGCCATCCCATGTAGAACGCGATATCGTTGGCCAGGTACTGCTTCACCTGCGCCGGATCGCGATAGAGAGCCGAGATCGATCCATACATTCCGCCGATGTCGCGATATCTTGACCCGCCATCTTTGCTGGTGGCTTGACGATATAGGCGCATGCCCGCCTTCATGCGCTCATATCCTTCCATCATCGAATAAGCCTGCAATCCGGTGTAGCGGATATTCAGAAATTTCGCGCGCTCCGGATTCGATTTCGACACGCGCAGATATTCGTCGTAAACGCGCAGAGTGAACTCGGTCCGCGATCGGGGAATATCCTTGACGAAATCGAACGACTCCGTGTACCAGCCATGATTCGGATCCTCCGAGATGCGAAGAAACGGGTCGTTCGGGCTGCGCCACGTATCGGGAATCGGTCCCAGATGACCGATGTAGGCCTTGTACTCTTTCAGGAACGTCGGGCCGCCGTGGATCGATTCCACCGCTGCCAGGTTCGCCACCGTGTGTCCTCGAAAACCCCACGCGCCGAGTTGAGGAGCGCACGTTGATGCGACGCAGAGGATCGCTACCGCCTTGTTGATCATAAAACGGGAGCTTACCAAAACCACGTGAACGTTCTATGACAGGGTCAGTCCGAGCGCAGCGCCTGCATCACGTCGACACGTGCGGCGCGCGCGGCCGGAAGCACGGACGCAACCACGGCCGCCGTCAGCAGAACCAGCGCCGATCCGACCACTGGAATCGCGTCCGGCATCTGCACCTGCTCGAAATAACTGCTTGCGAGAGACGCCAGCGCGTAACCGCAGATCACGCCGACGACGATTCCGGCGCCGGCCATGATGGCGCCCTCGGCGATCACGCCCGCCAGCAGATGGCTCGGCTGCGATCCAACCGCCAGGCGAATGCCGAACTCGCGCGTGCGTCCGCTGACCGAGAATGCCAGCACGCCCGCGACTCCCACCACCGCAATCAGCAACGCGACCGCGGCGAATCCGCCGAACACGATGGTGTTCAACCGGTTCGGCGTGAGCACTTCGGCGCGGACGTCTTCAAGTGTCGCCGCGCGCTCCACGATCTGGTCCGCGGACATCTGCCTGACGATCTGTGTGATCGGCGTCACCAGTGAGTACGGATTCGCGTGGGCGTGAACGAACAGCCGGCCTCCCCCAAATTCCTGCTCGAACGGCTGATAAATCGTAAGCGCCGGGCCGGGAACTACATTTTCGTCATCCACATCGGCCACCACGCCGACGATTCGTCGCGGCGCTTCGCTCACGTTGATGAATTTCATGACTGGATCGGTCCACATTATGTGGCGATTCACCGCATCCTGATTCGGAAACATACGCTGCGCCAGGCTCTGGCTCACAATGGCGACCAGTTCTGCTCCTTTGCGATCGGCATCGTTGAAATCGCGTCCCGCGATCATCGGGACCCCCAGCGCCGCGAAGAATCCCGGCGAAACGGTCCTGAATCGCCCGCGCGGATTTTCCTCACCCGGTGCGTTCACGTGACCGTCGGCCGAAAACTCGAATCCCGGGCCGAAAACGCCGGCGTCGCGCCACGGTACCACGGTCCCCACCGCGACGCGGTCGACGCCCGGAAGCTCGGAGATGCGCCGAATGATTTCCTTATAAAACCCTTTGACCTGTTCGCGAGTGCGCCCGTAGCTCATTTCCGGCACATTCAACGCAAGTACATGATGCATATCGAAACCGGTCTGCGTCGCTTGCAACGCAAGCAGGGTCTTCAGCAGCATGCTGGCGCCGGCCAGCAACACAAAGGACGCAGCGATCTGGATGATCGCGAAGACCCGCTGACGGCGCGCTGTGCTGCTGCTGATCCGCAGGCTGCTATTTGAAATCCCGAATCCATGCGAAGCATCCGCCGAAGGCAACCGCGGAACAAATGCCAGGAGCACCGCCGCGACGATGGCCAGCACGGCGCCAACCCACAGCATGCTCGAGTCGATGGTCAGATCGAGCGCGCGGACCGAGAATCGCGACGCATAGCGAGCCAGAATCGCCACCATCGGACGCGCGCTTAGCACGCCCAGGGCTGCGCCCGCGCCGCACAGAATCAGGCTTTCCGCAAGTAAAGTTCGGCGTAGGCTCGCGACGCTGGCGCCGAGCGCCGCGCGGATTCCCAACTCGCCTTCGCGGCGAACAGTCCGCGCGAGAACCAGGTTGGCCACATTCGAGCATGCGATGACAAAAACCAGAACCGACGCAGCCATCAACACCAGCAGTATGGTTCGGGCCCGCGAGGTAATCTGATCGCGCAGCTTCACGGCGTCGATCCGGAAGTCGGCCTTCGCCGAATATGCTTCGGGATGCGCCTTGACCATAGCCCCGTGAACGGCCTTCAATTCAGCGAGCCTGCTCCAGATCGGCGCCGGGTGCCAGGCGGCCGAATAGCTCCGTCATGCGGTGGACCCGCCCGGTCACCATCGTCGCCGAGAGATGATGCGGGCTGGTGACGATGTTGGCGATAATCTCGGTTTCGGCCGGATACGGCACTGACGGTTCCAGCACGCCGACGATCGTCGCTGTGCGCGAGTCGAGCCTGACTGTTTTTCCAAGCACCGTCGGGTCGCTCTTGAGAACCGTCGTCCAGAATCGATATGTCAGGACCATGGCTCCGGCCGCGCTCGCGCCATCGTCGCGCATGTCGAGCAGGCGGCCCAGCACCGGATGCAAGCCCATCACATCGAAATACGTTCCCCCGACCACGCCCGCACGGACCTCGCGCGGCTCGCCGAGCCCCACCATGGTGAATCCCATGGTGGAAAAATCGCCGAACTCAGTCAGGGTTTTCACACTCGCGCGCAAATCTTGAATTTCCGGGACCGAGAACGCGGCGTCGTCCGTGCCGAGTCCGGGTGCGCTCTGGCGGATGTAGATCAGCCGGTCCTCATCGCGATTCACCAGCGGACGCAGCAGCACGCCGCGCACCAGCGTAAAGATCGCCGCGTTGGCTCCGATACCGAGGGCCAGCGTCAGCACCACGGTGATCGTCAGCCCTTTGGTTCGCGCGAGCGAGCGGAGCGCGTATTTCAAGTCGTGCAAGAAGGTCATGCCGGGCCTCCCCGAGATTGCGAAATTCTTCATATCATACGCAATTTGCGGGGTTTCTGGGGCCATGCTTGACTTTTTTACCGGTCCTTGTCACTTTTAAGGGGCATATGTTGCTTCGAATCGTGATGCTCGCCGGAATCGCCTGCGCGCAGACCCAACTGGCCGCTATTCTGAACGTCACCGGTGACGTCTCATCGCCTTTGCACTTGAAAGCTGAAGATATGGCCAAGATGCCGCGCGAGACCGTGTCCGTAAAAGAAGAAGATGGGACCAGCGTTCAATATGAAGGCGTCCTGCTGCGGGAGATCCTGACGCGTGCGGGCGCTCCGCTGGGCAAGAATCTGCGCGGCAAGGCTCTCACCACGTACGTCCTGGCGAAAGCGCACGACGATTACGCGGTTCTGTTCGCGCTGGCCGAAGTCGACGCCGCGTTCGGGAACGAATCGATTCTGGTGGCCGACAAGCGCGACGGAAAACCGTTGTTCGGCTACCAGGGTCCGTTTCGGCTGGTCTGTCCCAACGATAAAGCCGGAGCCAGGTCCGTGAGGATGCTGGAAACCATCGAAATCGTGCGCTTGCGGAAGTAACGCGCGATGCGGATCCTTCTGCTCATGATCGCGTTCCTCGCGCCCGATGCGAGCGACCCGTGGACGTGGAATCTTCCGAAGGGTTTTCCCAAGCCTCGCGTCCCGGCCGATAACCCCATGACGGTGGCGAAGGTCGAACTGGGGCGATATCTGTTCTACGACACTCGCATGTCGGTCAACGGGAAATCCTCTTGCGCGACGTGCCACAAACAGGAGCTGGCGTTCACCGACGGCCGAGCGGTCAGCGTTGGGGCCACTGGCGAATCCCACCCTCGCGGCGCGATGAGCCTGGTAAACGTCGCTTACAGCGGCGCGTTGACCTGGAGCAATCCGCGCTTGAAAGATCTGGAAGAGCAGGCGCTTACTCCGATGTTCGGCGAGCATCCGTTGGAGCTGGGATTGCGCGAAGGCGACGGCTTCGTGCCCATGCTGCGCGCCGACGCCAAATATCGAATCCTATTCGAACAGGCATTTCCCGCCGACACCGATCGATTCACGATCCAGAACGTCACCAAGGCGATTGCGTGTTTTGAGCGCAGCATCATCTCCGCCCGTTCGCCCTACGACCGTTATCATTACGATCGAGACGATACGGCAGTGTCCGATTCCGCCAAGCGCGGAGAAATTCTTTTCTTCAGCCAGCACCTTTCCTGCTTTCGATGCCATGGCGGATTTAATTTCAGCGACGCGACGGTGTCAGAAAACAGCGCACGCAGAGAGATCGAATTTCACAATACCGGCCTGACGTATGCGGCTCCCAACGTCGGCATTTACGAATTTACGAAGTCAGCCGCGGACATAGGCAAATTCAAAGTTCCCACGCTGCGGAACATCGCGATCACAGCTCCCTATATGCACGACGGCAGTATCGCGAACCTCGAAGGCGTGCTCGATCATTATTCGTCAGGCGGCCATGACCATCCGAACAAGAACCCGCTAATCGGCGGATTCAAGTTGTCCACGCAAGATCGCGCGGATTTGATCACTTTCCTTGAATCGTTGACAGACGAAGCGGTCCTCCACGATCCGCGATTCTCAAACCCGTGGCAACCCGCCGTCAGCGCGCGTTGACGACGTAGTCCTTAAAGTAGCTGGTACTGTCGGTCTTCGACCACAGTCCGATTCGTCCCGCGACAGGCGGGCGCAGCACCGCATTATTGGCGGGGAACAAGTCCTCATTCGGCGGGCCCTTCTTGCCAGCCACGGGCTCAGTGCCGAGCGTGTACTCGATTGCCGGAGTTCCGTCCAGCGTTCCCTTGAGGCTGGCGCCGTCGACCGTAAGCTTCAACTCATGCCACGCACTCCGGTCGAGCATGAACGGCTTGTTTCGGTCGCTGAATCTCAGATTACGCCGGATGCCGCTGTGAAACTCCCATAGCGCGACATTATTCTCTGTATCGTTGTAGCGCATCGCCAGCCAGTCCCCGTTGGCCTTCACGTTGAAGAGAATACCCGAGCAGCGATCCGCGTCGCCGGAAATAGTCTTGAACTTCATGCTGATGGTCCCATTCGAAAAATTGTCGACGCCCTTTAGAATCGCCACCGGATAGTATGCGAACTGTTTCGCATTGTCCATCAGCTCCTCGTTAGACGTCCCGTACAGTTTGCGCGCGGTTTGAATCAGCAACTTGGTGGGATTGTCCTTGCTCGCGACCCACGGGCGGCCGTCCAGCATGATCACTTTTTCGCCGCCTTCCTGCGCGATCTGCCAGGTTCCGACTATGGGCTCGAATGTGGCCGGAGGTTTGCCGACCTGCTCGTTTTTGAGATCGATCTTGACTTCCGCTCCATACAAAAGAACGGCGGCCAGGACGACGAATCCACTTCGGATCATTGTGTTCATTTGAATCTCCCTCTTGTGAATATTCCGCTGACCAGGATCAAGCCTGGCCAGAAACCGTAAAAGAGCACGCCCGCGCCTTTTGGCGGCACGGCCAATGGATGCCCGCGAAACGCTTCTTCATCCGCGTCCGAAGGCGGTGTAATCCCGGCAAGCGAGTAAATCGTTTCGAGCACGCCCTCGGCAGTGGTCACGCGGCTCATGGTTCGCTTTCCGTTCAGCTCATACCAGATCTCGCCATATCCGGCGCTGGTCTGCTCGAAAAGTCCGATGGAAGTGGCGGATACATACCGCACCTGTGTTTCGGGCATGAAGCGCCGCAATTTCGAAAGCGCCTTGTGTTCGAGATCGAGCCGCCGTGGATCCTCCGGCGCAAGATGGACTTCGATTCGAATGGGTCCATGAATTTTCCGCAGCGCCGCCTCGTCTGCCTCAGAAAACGAGTTGCTTCGAGCTTCGGACGTATCCCAATTCGCGGTGGTAAAGGTACACGCGAAGATCGCGACTGCGGCCAGCGCGCCGATTCCCGCCGATTCGTACAACCGGTTGCTTACCGGCGAGCCGAGTTGCATCCACAACGCCGCGATGCTAAGTCCCGCCAGGATCAGTGTGCCCGCGACCAGCACCGTACTCAATCGGATCAGGCCGTGCTGAAATTCCGCCACCATTGCCGCCGGAGTGAATCCCGCGGCGCGTTCCCACCAACCGCCTTGTATCGCTCCGAAAAAATTGATGATCCACGTGCCGACCGTGAAGCTGAGCGTCAGAATCGCCGCCGTCGATGGATGATCGGTGAACGAAGACATCGCCGCGGCCAGCCCGATCGTCAGTCCCGCATTCAGAACATGGCCGCCTGTAAGGGTGAGCAGCTCCGGCGGATAAACGGCGCCGCCGTAGCTTTTCCACAACACAACCGCGCTGGCCGACGGCAGCATCGCGATCAGCCAGCCAACCATCAGAACCAGTGCTTTCGCGGCGATGCCAAAAAACGGCGACATCCCCTGTTGCAGTTCGAGCTTCAAAGCTCCGCTCTGCCGGTCCCCGGCCACTACCCGAATCGCCACGAAAGGCAATAGGAAAACGGCCGCCAGCTCGCAGGCGCTGAACGTCGGAGCCCAAATTCCGATTAACGGCGACAAAGCTTCTCCCACGCCCGCTGCCGTCCCGTTCAGTCCGCTGACTTCCGCGTAGGTTCGAACGGAACTGATGAACGAAACCCCCACCAGCGGCCCCATCACGAAAAGCAGCACCCACCAGGATTTCGACACCACCAGCTCGCGCCACTCCTTGTCCACCAGCCACAGGAATGGGGATCTAGGTGAGCGCAAGAAACACCTCTTCCAGATCGGCGCTCGGCTTCGACGCCGCGGCCGCCAGTTCTGAAACTGTGCCTTCGCCGCAGACCTTTCCGCCGCTGAGCAGCACGAACCGATCGCAAAAACGGGCAGCGTCGCCGATCTGATGAATCGATAAGAACAAAGTTCGCCCGCGCGCCGCGTACGTGCGGAGCACCCCAGCGACCTCACGCGATTGACGCAGGTCTAATCCCTCAAACGGCTCATCGATCAGCAGAGCCGGCTGCGATGTGAGCAGGCCGATGGCGAGAAGCACTCGCTTCCTTTGCCCCTTCGAAAGCGTGCCGATCGGCTGATGCAACAGATCGCGAAGTCCAAGCTGCTCGATCACTTCATCCCGAATCGAAGCGCGTCCGCCGAGGAATCCGATAGTGAAGTCGAGGATCCATCGAACCGGCTGCGCCGGCCACGGCGCGATACTATCGGGAACATAGAAAAGAATGGAATGACGCTTGCGCGGCTCGATCGGCCAGCCACCCGCGGCCACCACGCCTCGATCCGCGGCGAGTACTCCGGCCAGACACTCGAACAGCGTGGACTTGCCAGCGCCATTCGGACCGATCAGGCCCAACACCTCGCTCGCTCCGACGTGGAAGCTGACATCGGTTAAAGCTGCGATCTGTCCGAATCTTTTAGAAAGTCCGCTTACTTCAAACAGCGTGGATTCCACAGGAGCTCCACCCAGCAAGATAGCGGCTGGCGCGTATCAACTACCACATATAGTTGATCGCCGGTGCGCGTAACTGAATCGATGCTATACTTATGGAGTAACAAGTTAATCCGCAGCCCCATTCCCCCGCCATTCGTAACTGATGATCGGTGACCGGCTCGCCGATTTCTCACGAAAAACCTTAATGAAAACTTTCTCTGAATCACCTCTTTCCGCTCTTCTGAAGAGCAACCTGGCGAAGCATGGCTTCGTCGAACCGACTCCCGTCCAAGCCGCCGCGATCGAACCGGCGCTCGCAGGCCGCGATCTGGTGGCGACCGCGCAAACCGGGACCGGCAAGACGCTCGCGTTCGTCCTCCCGGCAATCGACCGGCTTGCTGGTCAAGCTGCGCCCGGGATCCGCGCCGTCATTCTTGCCCCCACGCGCGAACTCGCGATTCAAATCCACCAGACGTTCGCGATGATGGCGATGGGATCCGGCATTCACGCGGCGATCGCAGTCGGTGGACTGAATGAGCAGACGCAACTCCAGAACATTCGCAAAGGCGCGCAGGTCCTGATCGCGACTCCGGGTAGAATGTTCGATTTCGTCAGCCGAAAGCTTCTGAATCTTCGCAATGTTCAGATTCTGATTCTGGATGAAGCCGACCGGATGCTCGATATGGGCTTCCTTCCCACCATCGAGAAGCTCATCGCCGCCATGCCTTCGAACCGCCAGACGCTGTTGTTTTCGGCGACGATAGAGCCCTCCGTAAAAAGTCTGATCGACAAGCACGTTCGCAACGCGGTGCGGATCAGCGTCGGTTCGACGACCAAGCCCATCGACAAGGTTGAACTGCACGTGTACGAAGTGGAGCAGGATCGCAAACTGGGTCTACTCGCTTCCATGCTGCGCCAGGAAGAAGGATCTTTTCTGGTCTTCGCCCGTACCAAGCACGGAGCCGATCGCCTGGCGAAGAAGCTGGCGCGGGAGGGCCTGAAAGCAGCGGTCATCCACGGCGACCGCACGCAGAATCAGCGCAATCAGGCGCTGCGTGGATTTCAGGAACGGTCCTATCGCATTCTGGTGGCCACCGATGTCGCAGCCCGCGGAATCCATGTCGAAGGTATTGCGCACGTCGTGAACTACGATCTCCCGCAAGTCCCGGAGGACTTCATCCATCGCGTTGGACGAACGGGACGCGCGGGAGCCAGCGGAACTGCTTCGACGTTCGCGACGCGCACCGAGCGTCAGGAAGTGGTTCGCATTGAGCGGACCATCAATACCAAGCTGCTGAAGCGCGAGGTGTCGGTCGATATTCCCAGGGAGCAGAAACATCTCGCCCCGGTGATCGCGATGCCTTCCGGCCCGCAGCATCGCCATACGCGGTCGTTCGCGCCCCGCCACAAGAGCGGCCGCCGCCGCGCAGTCTAGTAGTTCCCGACAAATCTGTGTGGAAACCGAAGATTAACCGCTCCCTTCGGTCACGGCTCAGGCTCGGCACCTCCGCATATCAGCAGCTTATGCGAGCCATGACCAGAGGGAGCGCCATCATTCACTTGAATCAATCGAGGGTCACAGTTACGGTAAGGCTGTACAAATCATGAAACGTAAACGCAGGGGGAACGAAAAATGAAACCACTGCCAGCGCCACACGTACCCGGCGACACGGAGGCCGAACGGATGAGTAACGCCGTCCGGAGGATGTTCAGCGTATCGAAGGAAGAATTACAGAGGCGGGAAGCCAAATGGAAGCGCGGACAGGTGCGGAAGAAGCGCGCGAAGAGAACGACCGGCTGACGCTACGACCTTATCGGGTCGCAATGAAACAGAACATGTTCCCCTGCGTTTCCTGCTGGGTACTGAGACAGGTGAATCCGACGACCGAACCTTCCATCTTCACGCTTCTCTGGTCGGTTCCTGGACGTACCATAAGGTAGTGAATTTCCCCGCCCTGTGCGTGAGTCGTTACGGGTCTAAAGACCAGAAAATCCAGAGTTACGCTCGCCATGGCGAGGCAGCAAAGAGCGATCAGAATTTTAGTTTTCATAGCCGAGGCTATCAGCCCTCGATTGCATGTGACAGCGCCTAACGGCATAGGTCGACTATTTTGTCAACTATATTACTACCAAAGGGAGCGGTTAATATAGCGGGTGCTCTCGCCACCCGCATCTCTTCATTGGGATAAACTGACCCAATGCGATTCATCCCGGTTCTTGCCTTCTTCTCCCTCATAAGCACGGCCGGGGCGCAGCCGATCGACTGGACCAAAGTCAACGATGAAGCCATGCGTACGCTCCAGGCGCTGGTTCAGATCGATTCGACGAATCCGCCCGGCAACGAAACCCGCGTGGTCGAGTACGTCAAGAAGGTATTCGACGCTGAAGGCATTCCTTCCATCGTCGTATCAAAAGACCCGGCGCGCGCCAATCTGATCGCTAGGATCAAAGGCAACGGATCCAAGAAGCCGCTCCTGATCATGGGGCATAGCGATACGGTCAAAGTGGACCCATCCAAGTGGACCATTCCGCCGTTTAGCGGCGCGCGCGTCGGCGGTTATGTATACGGCCGCGGCGTCATCGACGACAAGAGCGATCTGTTCGCCGCCATGATGACCACCATCCTGCTTAAGCGTACCGGCACGAAGCTCGACCGCGACGTGATCTTCGTGACCGAGGCAGGCGAGGAAGGCTCGTCTGGATTCGGCATCGGCTATCTGATCAGCGATCACTGGAAGGATATCGAGGCGGAAATCTGCCTCGCAGAAGCCGGCGGAGTCACGCGGCGCAACGGCAAGCCGGTCTTCGCGACCATCGAAACCACCGAGAAAGTTCCCAAAGGCGCGCGCTTGGTGGCCACCGGACCATCCGGCCACGGCTCGCGCCCGATGCGCGGGAATGCGATTGCGCATTTATCGGAAGCAGTCGCCAAGATTGCCGCGTGGGATCCTCCCATGCGGCTGAACGATACCACCCGGACTTATTTTGAAAAGCTCGCGCAGATCAGCGAGCCGGCCGAAGCCCAGCGCTTCCGCGATCTTCTCGATCCGGCCAAGTCCGCCGCGGCGCGCGAATACATGGCGGAGAACGAACCGACCTTTTACTCGATGCTGCACACCTCGATTTCGCCGAATATCATCCAGGGCGGGTTCCAGCGCAACGTGATTCCGTCCGAAGCCACGGCCACGCTGGATATTCGCGCCCTGCCGGATGAAGACATCAACGCGTTCTATGACCTGATGCGCAAGGTGATTAACGATCCCGCGGTGAAGGTGGAACCGGGAGGCCAGGGCGGGGAACGGCCCATCCCGCCGCCATCGAGCATCACTTCCGATGCCTACCACGCTCTCGAAGCGGCCTTCAAGAATGTGTACCATGTTCCGGTGCTGCCGCTGATGCAGACCGGCGCGACCGATATGGCGCAACTTCGCGCCAAGGGCGTTCAATGCTACGGCGTCGGCGTGATGGCGGATGAGGAAGATACACTCAAGGGCTTCGGAGTCCACAGCGACCAAGAAAGGCTGCTTGAAGAGGCCGTCTACAAGCACTTGCAACTTTTCTGGCAGGCCGTGACGTCGATCGCAGGCGCAAAATAGCCAGTTGACCTGATATGATAGGCCACTATGAAATCCAGTTTCCTGCTGCTCATCGCTGCCGCGGCGTGCCTCAGCGCGCAAATGAAAACGCCGAACGTCGAATTCGAAATGATGACCTGGGCCGAGATCAAGAGTGCCATTCACGACCGGGGTTTCATCAACGTGATTGTCTACAACGGCGGCACGGAGCATCGCGGACCGCAGAACGTGGCCGGCGGCCATACGCTGATGGCTCGCGAGACGGCGCACGAAATCGCGGTGAAAGTAGGGCACACGCTGGTCGCCCCGATCTTGGCGTATTCCCCGAATGAAGCCTCCGCTGATCTGCCGGGAACCATCGGCCTGACGCCAGAAATTTTCAAGATCGTCAACCAGCGGATCGCCGAGCAGTTGATCAAAGACGGATTCAAGAACGTGTTTCTGATGGGCGATCACGGCGGCGGGCAGAAAGAACTGGGCGAGGTCGCCAAGGAACTGGACGCGAAGTATGCTTCGCAAGGAATCCATGTTTATTTTTGCGACGAGATGTACGACAAGGCCCAGAACGATTATTGGAAGTGGCTGGCCGACAACAATTATCCCTCCTACGGTCACGCGAGCATCATGGATACGTCCGAGATGCTTTACCTGAGCACGCTGAACGGTGGCGATAAGGGTTGGGTCCGCAAGGAACTGATCAAGACCGCGGTCGGCGATCCGGTGCCGGTGCGAGGGCAGAAGCGGGATCCCAATGTTCCTCGCATCAACAACGGAATCACCGGCGATGCCCGTCCGTCCACGCCCGAGCTCGGCAAGCGGATTTACGACATGAAGGTCGACTACGCCGTAAGGCAGATGAACCAGTTTCTCAACAGTCAGAGCAAGTAAACTCGTCGATTCTCCCGGCAAGAATTGCCGCTCCGGAAAGTCTTATCTATCCGCGCTCGGCCAGGCGCGCTTAAGTTTTTGATTTCCTTTGATAATCGACCGCGTTACGTTTCGCGGATATGCCTCGTCGTGGCATGCCGATTGCTGCATCCACTTGTGACAGGTCAAAGGAGCCAAGAGATGAATCGACGACTATTTGGCTTAGTGATCCCGGTGATTCTTGCTGTTCCGGCGTTTTGCCAGGATCGCGACACCAAAGACGGCGTGCCCATTTTTCGCGTCACGGTCGTGGAGCGCTCCATGAAAGCGATCAATTATGCCTATCGCACCGGGCCAACCATGATCGACTTCAGCGGAACGGTGCTGCTGCCCAAAGCCAAGGGCGAGGCGGTAGTGGAATCGAAGCAGGGCCGCACCGAAATCGACGCGCGCTTCGAGAATTTTTCGGCCCCGCAGGGATTCGGACGCGAATACATGACCTATGTTCTCTGGGCGATCACGCCGGAGGGCCGGGCGCGCAATTTGGGAGAAGTGGTTCCCGGCAGCTCTAATAAAGCCAGCTCTGCACGTCACTACGGACCTGAAAGCGTTTGGCTTGATCGTGACGGCCGAACCGTATTCCGCGGTCCGCCAGCCCAGCGACGTGGTCGTCGCCGAAAATCGCGTGCGCGAAGACACCATCGGCAAGATCGAAGAAGTCAATGCGAAATATGAGCTGTTGCCGCGCGGCCATTACACCTGGAACATTAGCAGCCAACTGCAATCGGAAGTCGCCAACGCACCCAAGGTCTCCATGCGGAAATACGAAGCGCTTCTGGAGCTGTATCAGGCGCAGAACGCGATCGCGATCGCGCAAAATGCCGGCGCCGATCGGTACGCCGCGAACACGTTCGCCAAAGCGCAGGCGCTGATGACGGAAGCCGAGCAACTGAACGCGAATAAAAACGTCGACAGCCACCGTGTGGTGGATAGCGCCCGGGAAGCCGCCCAGACGGCGGAAGACGCTCGCGTGATCGCCGAACAGCGCATCCACGACGATCAGATCGAAAAGGCCAAGTCTCAAGTCGCGGCAGCGGAGCAGGCCGCGGCGCAGGCCAAAGCTACGGCCGAACAGGCACAGGCGCAAGCCGCCGCGGCGCAGTCGCAGGTGGACGCTGAGCGCGTGGCTCGCGAGCGCGCGGAAGCGGAGGCAGCCGCCGCACGGGATCGACTCCGGCAAGTCGAATCTAATGCACAGGCGATCCGAGCCAACGCGCAAGCAGCGTCCGCAGCAGCAGATGCCGCCAAGCAGCAGCGGGCTCAGCTCGAGTACACCGAGAATCAGAAGGCGGATCTCAGAATGAGACTGCTGGAGCAGCTCAACGGGGCGGTATCCACCCGCGACACGGTTTGGGGCCTGATGGCGACCTTCCCGGATCGCGGCTTTAGCGGAGCGGCCACTTCCGCCGCGTCTGCCGACGAACTCCGGCGCATTTGCGAGATCGTGAAGGCGCATCCAGGATTGCGCGTCGTGGTAGAAGGTCATTCCGATGGCGCAACCAGCGATTCCATGGCCTACAAGCGCGCCGTCGCGGTGCGCGATGCGATGGTGAGCGACGGTCTTCCCGCCAATCTCGTCGAGGTTCGCTCGATGGGCGACTCGCGTCCCTTGGTGTCCAACACCACGGAGAGCGGGCGTGAGCAAAATCGCCGCGTGGAAGTCATCATTGCGGGCAATCCCATCGGCAAGTTCCCCTTCTGGGACCATCCATACACGTTGGCTCCGCGGCAGTAGCCGCGAACTCGTGGGAGAAAATAACCGCTCGCTGGCGAGTCTGTGTGAAAACCGGCGATTAACCGCTCCCTGCAGTCGCGGCTCGGGGTCGGCACCTCTATATACCAGCAACTTAAGCGAGCCGCGACCAAAGGGAGCGGTTAATATAGCGGGTTTTCACACGGACTCTGGCGCGCGCGGCTCGGCTGGTAGCTGTTGTTAATGGAGGGCCGCTAGCCGAGCCGTGACGGCGAGGGAGCGGTGGATATCATTTCGGACGGCGCTAGCGGCTGGTGGCGAGCACCGTGACCCAGAACGGGCCTTCTACGCACTGAAACCCAATGCGCTCGCGAACTTCGGCCCCGCAGATCCGCAGGCTGTAATCGCCTCCGTCGACCACGGAAGGCATCGAGATCCGGATTCCGCTGGTCAACACGCACTTCAAGTTGCCACCGATCATATTGGCCAGCTCGCCGAACGCATCGCGGACCACATCGTCTACGGCCGCGGGCGGATCTTCGGAAAGAAAGCGGCCCGCGAACCGGCAGGCTTGGTCGCGATCGCACTCGATCAGCACTGCGCCATTCCAGTCGCCGGTAAGATGAACCGCTGCGATCAGGCGGTCGCCGCTCGGGAACCACGGGGCTGTCGACTCGGCCGTTTCCATATTCAGCATCGTCGCAAAGACCGATGCCACGATCTGAATCAACTCACCCGGTACCAGTTCGACGCTCACTTCAGTCGGCATATTTTTCCTTAGCGGGCCGCGTACACGGTCGCGCCTCCGGCAATCTGTCGTTCGAAGTGCTCGTCTACTCCGAAAGCCGTCTCGGCTCCGCCTAACAGCAGCCACCCTCCCCGGAACAGCGTACCGTGCAGCTCTTTCAGAATGCCCATCTTCGTCGCGGCCATCAAAGTAGATCATCACGTTCCGGCAGAACACCAGGTCGAACGGCCCCAGGGCGCGCATGCTCTTGCGCAGATCGATGGTCTCGAAGCGGACCATCTGGCGGACTGCGTCGCTCAACTGCCAATCTACGCCAGCGCGGCGAAAATGCTTGACCAACAATGCGGCCGGCAAGCCGCGATTCACCTCAATCTGCTGATATTTGCCCGCGCGGGCCCGCTCCAGCGTCTGCGAGGAAAAATCCGTGCCCAGGATCTGTATATTCCAGTCGGCAAGACCCTCCTGGATCAGAAGCATGGCCAGGCTGTACGCTTCCTGCCCGGTGGATGCCGCGGCCGACCAGAAGCGCAGCTTCTTAGTGTCCCTCCGGTCCTGGATCAGCCGTGGCAGCAGGACCGTCCGGATCGCGTCGTAGTGCGCGGGATCGCGGAAAAAGTAGGTCTCGTTGGTGGTCATGGCTTCTACCACCTGGCGGCCGATCTCCGCTTGACCGGTCGCCAGCAACAAGCGCGCATAGATCGTTGATCGAACCTAGGCCCAGTTGCCTGACGATCGGCGTGAGGCGGCTGTCGAACAGATAATGCTTGTCGGCTTCGAGCACGATGCCGGTCTCCGAATAAACGTGTTGCTGGAGGAAGCGGTAATTTTCCGCGTCGATCTGCGCGACTGACGATTGGTCTTGCATCCGCCTACTTTCGCCCCGCCATCCGCAGAACCTCCGGTACCACTTGATCGAGCGGCAGCACGCGATCGGCCAGACCCGCGCTCACCACCGCGCCGGGCATCCCCCACACCACGCTCGAAGCCTCGTCCTGCGCCAGAATCGTCGCCCCCTGCGCCTTCAGGATCTGCGTGCCCGCGCAATCCGTCCTGGCCCATGCCGGTCAGAATCACGGCGATCGCGGCGCCGCCATAAACTTCTCCGATCGAAGCCAACAGCGCGTCCACCGCGGGACGGCAGGAGTTCTGCGGCGGCGATTGATCCAGACACACGCACGCGCCGCCGGTCCGTTCGACGCCACCTTCATGTGATAATCCCCCGGCGCGATCAGGATCTTCCCCGCCGCGATCCGTTCGCCGTGTCCTGCCTCCTGTACCGGGATCTTGCAAATCGAGTGAAGACGTTCCGCCAGCAGCCGCGTGAATAACGGCGGCATGTGCTGGACCACCAGTACCGGCAATGCGAAATCCGGAGGCAATTCCGGCAGGATCTGCCCCAGCGCGTTAGGCCCTCCTGTGGAAACCCCGATCCCGACCACCTGAGGCCGGTATGGCCGCGGCGGTTCCCCGCCAGGCTTGCGACCTGAGCGCGCAACCGGCGCCGATTTCAGGACGAGCTTGAACAGGCATATGGAAGAACTGCTTGATCTTGGGGAGCAGTTCCTCTCGGAGGCGCGCCATGGAGCGGTCGAGCGATCCTTCATTGGAAGCTTTGGTGACGTAGTCGTCGGCTCCCAGGCTCAATGCTTCGAGAGTCGCCGCGCCGCCCCGCTCGGTGAGCGTGCTGAACATGATCACTCGCAGGCGGGGATAGTCGCGCCGGACATGCCGCAGCATTTCAAGGCCATCCATTTCCGGCATCTCGATGTCCAGCGTGAACAACGTCGGGATTCAATTGCGGAATCCGTTGCAGAGCGATCGCGCCGTTCGAGGCCGTGCCGACCACCTCAATCGCCGGGTCCTGTTCCAGCGCGTGGACCACCAGACGCCGGATGACCACCGAATCGTCCACTACCAGCACGCGAATCCGCTCTCCCGGCTGGAGGCTGCGCTTGTTTATCGCGATCATCCACGAAACCTCACGGATGAATCCCGGCCATCTGCAGCTTCTCGACTAGTATGTCTTTGGTGAACGGCTTCATGACGTACTCGTTGGCGCCCGCTTCGAGCGCTGCCGCCATCTGATCCACTTCCGTCTCTGTAGTGACCATCACCACCGCCGATCGAGGCCAGTTCCGGTTTCTGCCGCAGCCGCTTCAGCAGCTCCAGCCCGTTCATCTCGGGCATATTCCAGTCCGCCAGAACCAGTGTCACCGCGGTCTTCTCGGCTTCGATCACTTCCAGAGCTTCCCGGCCGTTGGCCGCCTCGCGAACCTCGTACCCCAGCCCCCTCAACGTCTTGGCGAGGATCATCCGGACCGCTCTCGAATCGTCCACGACCAGTGCTTTCGACATCGTCATCTCCCGTTCCGCTGCGGTCAGAACGTGAACTTCGAGATCGACCTTCTGAAGCTGGGCCGCCATCTGGCTCAGCTCCTGCGATGCTTTCTGCGTGTCGTTCGCGCCCTGCGTGGTGTTCTTCGCCGCCACGGCGACGCCGCCGATGTTCTTGGCGATGTCGCCGACTCCCTTGGCCGCTTCCGTCACGCTGCGGCCGATTTCGTTGGTGGTCACCGTCTGCTCTTCCACCGCGGAGGCGATGCTGTTGAAATGTCGTTGATCTGGTTGATGATCGTGCCGATCTCCTCGATCGCCTTGACGGCGCCCTTGGTATCGCCCTGGATCGCTTCGATCTTCTGGCCGATATCCTCGGTGGCCTTGGCGGTCTGCTTGGCCAGTTCCTTCACTTCGTTGGCCACCACCGCGAATCCTTTGCCGGCTTCGCCGGCACGCGCCGCCTCGATGGTCGCGTTCAGGGCCAGCAGGTTGGTCTGCTGCGCGATCGAGGTGATCACCTTGATCACGTTGCCGATCTCCTGGCTGGACTCGCCCAGCTTTTTCACGGTTTCATTGGTGGAATGCGCCACGCTGACGGCGTTCTTGGCCACGCGCGCCGATTCGTTGGCGTTCTTGGCGATCTCGCGAATGGAAGCCTGCATCTCTTCGGAAGCCGACGCGACCGAAGAGACGTTCCTCGAAACCTGCTCGCTGGCCGCGGAGACCACGTTGGCCTGCGTCGCTGTCTCCTCCGCGTTGCCCGCCATCTGCTGGCTGACGGCCGTCAGTTCCTCGGAGGACGACGCCAGGCCGTTGCGTTTTCCGCGGTGACTCGTAGCGGCTCGACCACCGCGTCCAGAGTCTTGTTCACGCCCTCGACGATCTTGCGGTAGTCGCCCTGGTGCTTGGTGGCGTCGGCGCGGGTGGCCACCCGGCCGTCGGCCGCCGCCTGCGCGAGCATGCACCGTGTCGGCGACCAACGCGTTGATGTTGTTCTTCAGCAACACCAGCCACTCGTGAATCTGGTCCTGTTCGGAAGCTTTGCCCATCGCCGCCGTCATGTCGCCGTTGGCGATCTTGGTGACATATGCGATCAGATTCGGTCAGCCATCCATGCACGCCGTTGACTGCATTTTTCATCTTCTCGTGATCGCCTTTGCATGCGATCTCGACCCTCTCCCGCAGGTTGCCGCCACGGATCAGGCCCAGAATGCGGTTGCCTTCGCCGATCGGCAGCAGGATCGCATCCAGCATCTCGTTCGACGTCCTTGACGATTCCGGCGTAGGCGCCCTGGAACTGCTCCGGCTTGCCGCGCTCCGACAAGCGCCCTTCTTTCGAAGCATCCGTCAACCGCACCAGCTCTTTCTGCAACGCTTGCAGCACCGTGGCTACATTGTTGACCGCCTGCTTCATCTTCTCGTGGTCGCCCTTGTAGGTCTGGGCGATCAATTCGTCGACCTTGCCGGCGCTGATCTGCGCCAGGATTCGGTTTCCTTCGCCGATCGGCAACAGGATCGCATCCAGCATTTCGTTGACGCCGGTCACGATTCCCGCGTAAGCGCCCTGGAACTGCTCGGGCTTGCCGCGTTCCGATAAGCGCCCTTCTTGCGAAGCATCCGTCAGCCGCGCCAGCTCCTTCTGCAATCCTTGCAGCACGATGGCGACAGTGTTGACCGCCTGCTTCATCTTCTCGTGGTCGCCATGGTAGGTCTGCGCGATCAATTCGTCGACCTTTCCCGCGCTGATCTGCGCCAGGATGCGATTGCCCTCGCCGATGGGAAGCAGAATCGCGTCCAGCATTTCGTTGACGCCGCTCAGATTCCCGCGTAGGCTCCCTTAAACTGGTCTGGCTTCCCCCGCTCCGAGAATTGTCCTTCTTTCGAGGCTTCCGTGAGCCGCACAAGTTCTTTTTGTAGCCCTTGCAGAGTGCTGGCGATTTTGTTGATCGCCTGCCGCATCTGTTCGTTCTCGCCTTGCTGGGCTTGCGTGATCAGCTCGTCGATCTTTCCCGCGCTGATCTGCTGCAGGACCCGGCCGCGTTCCCGGGCCGGTAACAGATTAGCGTCCAGTATTTCGTTGATTGAATTCATCAACTTTGCGTGTACGCCGGTGTACTTGGTCGAATCCGCGCGGTAATCGAATCTGCCTGCCTTCGAGGCTTCGACCAGCTTCTGCACGTCGAGGTTGCGCGCGTTCATAACCTCGATCACGTCGTTGAGATGATTCTTGATCTCGCTGAAGTCCCCTGCATACGTCTCGGTGATTTTCGACGGGACGTCTCCCTTGGCGATCCGTTCCACATAGCCGGCAGAGGCTTTCAACGGACCGATCACCGCGTCGAGCATTGCGTTCACGGATTCCACGATGCTGCGATCGTCGTCCTCAAACCGGTCAATCCGGCCCCGCTCAGCGAGATGGCCTTGCTCAAGCTCGCGGCCGAGCCGGGCAATTTCCTCCTGAAGCACGCACTTCTTCTGCGCGTCCGGCCTGTCTAAAACGGCGGCGCCGCCGGAAGAACTTCGGCCGGTGCGACCCACGCGGCTCTCGTTTGCTTGTCTTGCCATCTTTCTGTGCTCCTGTCGTTTGGTTTTTTCCGGACTTAAACTGCCCTGGTTAATCCAAGATCCACGGTTCGCTCCGCATCCAGGACCAGCAGCAACCGGTCCTTCAGCTTGTACACGCCGCGAATCAACTCGCGCGCCGACGGATCGAGATTCTCCGGCGGCCGCTCATAAGTTGCGGCATCCACGTCCAGCACGTCTCCGATCTCATCCACCAGCAAACTCACCGGGCCATCGTCGGTCCGGACCACCATGTTCATCGGCGTCTGATCGCCCCCGCGCGGCGGCAGCCCGAGCCGGCGCCGCATATCGATCGCGGTGACGATCTGGCCGCGCAAATTGATCAGCCCTTCGATCACCTCCGGGCGCCTGGGGAACCCGCGTCATCTGCTGATAGCGCAACACTTCCTGGACGCGCAGAACGTCGACGCCGAAAGAACAAGTCCGCCACGAAGAAGGTGGAGAACTGCCGGCCAGTCTTGCCCGTTTCGGAGTTCAAGATCGCGTCCGTCGCCATCGGTTACGTTCTCCTCACCGGCGCATACCGGCGCAGTTTCGGCGCGCAGCCAGCGCTGAAGCCAGCCGCGCCATCGACTCGAGCATGGCCTCCCGGTCGAACTTCACCTGGCAGTCCTCAAAATCGATCGATTCGCCGCGTTTGTGCCTGCGACCTGCTCGGCCGATTCGGCCAGCGTCAGTACCGGGATCCGCTTCCACTCCGGCCGCCGTCGCATGGCTGCGAGCAGCGCGGAACTGCCATTGGGGCGGAAGATCGAGCGCAGTCACGACCACGTCTACCGGCTGCTGCTCCAACCCGCGAATCGCTTCATCCAGATTGGCCGCTTCGAACACGCGATAGCCCGCCATGTCCAGCCCGCTCCGGATCAAGCCGCGCGAGAACGCCGAGCCTTCGGCGACCAGAATTCTCCGGCTGAGCCTGGATTCCCTGCGCGCCATCGAACCAATCCGCCGGCCGCCGGTGTGGATGACGTAGTTGAGATCCAGAAAGTCCGCGACGCGTTTGCCCACTACGCCCGAGCCAAGCAGACCCTTGCGGCTGGTCTTCTGACGCACCGTGACGGCTTCCTCGGCGACGTCCAGGATCTGGTCCACCATCATGCCCACGCTGCGGTCGCCGTCGTTGAAGACGATGACCTGCACCGGGTCAGCCGCCGGTTCCTGCACCGGTCTCGCCGGGCTCCAGCACTTCGCGCAGCCGAACCAGGGGAAGAATGCGGTTCCGGTATTGGACCACCTGGCGTCCGCCCGCATGCTCGATGGAAGACCGCGGGAACTCCTCCAGTCGGGCGACCAGCGAGAGCGGCACGGCCAATCGCTCGAAAGATCCGGCGCGGAACAGGAGCAGCCGCTGCTGCTCGGCACCCGTCTGCGTCTTGAGCGCCGCCGCGTCTCGCGCCTGCTCACGGGATTCCGCCAGCACGCCCGAGCGCTGGCCAATCCCGAGCACATCGAGAATCAGCGCCACCCGGCCGTCGCCCATGATCGTGGCGCCGGCATAGACGGTGAGTCCCTTCAGTTGCTTGCCCAACGGCTTGACCACGATTTCCTGCGTGTCGTTGATGCCGTCCACCACCAGCCCGAACTGGCGGTCTTCGGCCTGCAAAACCACGATGTTGACCACATTCGACTGGCTCGGACGATTCGAGGCCCAGAACATCCTTCAAATAAGCGAGCGGCAACAGGCTGCCGCGGCGGCGATAGACCGGCGTGCCGTGAACGTGTTCGATCTGCGCGCGGCGGCCTGCTCCTCCAGCCGGATCAGTTCGACCAGACTGACCTGGGGGATGATGAACCGTTCCCCGACGGCGCTCCGGCGCCCGTTCGCGGCGCGGAGCGGTAATTTCCGCTGGTGATCACCAAACCGGGAATGATCGCCAGCGTGAGCGGAATCTTGAGCTTCACCGTGGAGCCTTCGCCCAGCCGGCTGAAAATGTCGACCACGCCGCCGATCTTCTCGATGTTGGACTTCACCACGTCCATGCCGACCCCGCGGCCGGAAACGTTGGTGACTGTCTTCGCCGTCGAGAATCCGGGCAGGAAGATCAGGTTCAAAGCCTCGCGATCGCTGAGTTTGTTCGGCCTGTTCCGGCCGCAACAGGCCCTTCTCGACCGCCTTCTGCTTGACGCGCGCGACGTCGATCCCCGCGCCGTCGTCGCCGATTTCGATGTTGACTTGCCCGCCTTCGTGATAGGCGCGCAGCGTCAGCCTCCCCTCCGGAGGCTTGCCCGCGCGTGACGCGAACTTCCGGCGGCTCGATGCCGTGGTCGCAGGAGTTCCGAACCAGATGCACCAGCGGGTCCTTGATGGCCTCGATGATGCTCCGGTCGAGTTCCGTTTCCGCTGCCGTCCATCTCCAGCCGGATCTGCTTGCCCAGGCTCACCGCCATGTCGCGGACCACGCGCGGCAGCTTGTTCCAGACCATCCCGATGGGCTGCATGCGCGTCTTCATCACGCCTTCCTGCAGCTCCGTGGTGATCAGGTTCAGCCGCTGCGAGGTCGCGTTGAGCGCGGCGTCCTCGCGCTGCGTGTTGAACGTGAGAATCTGATTGCGGGTCAGGACCAGCTCCCCCACCAGATCCATCAGCTTATCGAGCAGGCCTACGCCGACGCGGATATTGGCATCCGCAACCGCCGAAGACTTCGCAATCTCCTCTTCAGGCGCTCGGCTCGTGCGGATCCGATTCATCTCGCGGAATTTTGTTGTCCGGCCGGAGCCTGTGCTGCGCGCCGCAGGCGCTCGGTCAGGTCCTCAAACCGGTCGGGACCTTCCGTCACCGGTCGCCTCGATCGCGGCCAGAACCTTTCTTGTCGCGTCGATGGTTTCAAGAATGAGAGTCACCAGCGACGGATTGAGTTCCCGCTGCCCGTCGCGCAACTGGCTGAGAAGATTTTCGGCTTGATGCGTGATTCTTTCGAGCGTCGAAAACCCCAGGAACCCGCAGGTGCCCTTAATGGTATGGATGGTGCGGAAGATGCTCGCAAGCAGCGACTGCTCCTTCGGACGTTTCTCGATCTCGACCAGTTCCTGGTCGAGGCGCGCGAGGTTTTCATGACTCTCGACTAGGAATTCGCGAATGACGTCCTGATCCTGATCCTGCATGCGCTATTCTCCACCGATCTCTTGCGACGGCGTGTGAAAGCCCGCGACATCAACCGCTCCCTGTGGTCGCGGCTCGCTAGTCTGCGGAAAATTGAAAACGTCGACCTCGAGCCGCGACCACAGGGAGCGGTGGGCCGTCACATTTCTCACCATTTGCAAATAAAGTTCGTTTCTTTTTACAGAGTGTCGGCTGCCGCGCCTTTTCTCAAAGTCGTTTGCGGAGTTCTGTGAGAAGCGACGCTGGTAGTCTTATCGGCCGCGCGGGGCGGACCAACATATCACTAGCACTGCCGGGGGGGTAATCAAACGCTGACCACCGGACATGGCGACTGCCGAATGATGGAGTACGCGTTTTGCTGGAGCCGGCCGAGAATCCCGGATTCCGCTCTGCGGCCGATCACCAGCAGGTCCGCGCGGAGTTCCTCGGCAACCGCTGGGACGACTTTGACCGCCGAACCTGCTTCGATCCTCACCGAAACCTTGGCGCCCACCACTTTTTGCAGGTCGTCGAGAGCCGTGCGAGCCTGCGCTTCCAGCTCTCGCTCGAAGTCGTGCTCGAAGTAATGTGCCTGGGCCGCTTCAAACGCAGGCACTACGTGCAACAGAGTCAGCTCGGCCTGATATTCCGCGGCCATATGGTTCGCCCAGTCGAGCACGCATGCGCTGGGAGGCTTGAGATCCACAGCGCAGAGGATGCGGCGGCACTCCAGCTTATCGAGAGGCGGCGCGTTCTCCAGGTGTACGCCGGTCCAGACCGGGCAATCGGCGTCATGCAGCACTTTGGCTGCGCTGGAACCGATAATCAGGCGGCGATAGATCCCTAAGCCCTGTGTCGGCATCATGATCAGGTCGACATGGCGCGAAATGGCGCACTCGACGATCTTTTGCGCGGCTTCGCCATGTTCGATCAGGTGCTCGACGCGAAAATGCTTCAGATCCGAGCCAAAGAACTTGTTGAAGTCCTCGGCAGACATTTCGGGCGCCGAACCCAGAACGGCGTTGTAGGCAGGCGGCTCCACGACGTGAAGCAGCACGATTTCGGCCTCAAAACGGCCTGCCAAGGCCTCCACGTAGGCGGCGGCGCCGCGGCAACGCGGTGAAAAATCGACGGGGAACAGAATTCTCTTCAGTTGAAACATGACGTACCCCGCTTTTACGGATGCAACTGAGTTGCCGAAGCGAGCCCGGGCTACGTCTGTTCTACAAGGGTTAGTTGCCCCCGCGGCCAGCGGGCCGCGTATTGTTCACATCTATGGTGAAGTAGGGAACTCCCGCATCCGCCAAGGTTTTGTTGAGCTTGGGCACTTCGTCCCAAAGTTTATTCAATTCGGCGAGGTCTTTTTGAAGCTGCACCGACGCTTCTTCGATATCCGCAAGCTGGCGCGAGGTCGGGACGCCGGAGAAGTTGTCGATGGCGCTGAGCAGCCTGCCGATTTTTTGTGTCACCGGCGGCGGGACATAAGCCGGAGGCGCACCGGCCCCTCCACCACCTCCCCCGCGTCCGCCACGACCGCCGCCTGGGGCTTCGAACATCCCCGCGACCGTCTTCGCGCGCGCCGCTAAATCATCCGCCGCTTTCTTGGCAGCGTCAGGAACCGTAGGAGCGTTCGGTTGTTTCCAGCTTTCGGTCAAACTGGTGAGCGCGGCATTCATGGCGACTGCTTTCTTGCGCGCTGCCTCCGCGTCGCGTGTCATCGTGACCAGCGTATCGATCGCCTTGCGTCGTTTGTCGCGATCCGCTGGGGATACCTGGATGCGCGGATCTTCCTCAACCGTCACCGTCCTGGTTTCCGTCTTGCCCGCTGCGGCGACGGTGACGACATAATCGCCCGGCTCGACGAGCGCGCCGCGATTGACGCCGGCTCCGCCTCCACGGCCTCCGCCTTCTCCTTGAGTTTCGGCCTCCGCTTCACCAGGAGCTCCAGCAGCCGGAGCGGCAGCAGCGGGCGCAGCCCCGCCTCGACCTCCACGTCCACCGCGACCTCCACGTCCGCCGGCTGTAGGCGCTGCTGCTTCGGCAGCCGGTGCATCATAGCGGAGATCCCACAAAACACGATTTACACTGCCCGCATCCGCGCGAGCATCCACTTCCCGCACGCGATGGCCGGCCTTGTCGGCAACCGTGACCCGAACCGGGCCCCCGGCCTTCGCGTAGTAATCGAGGATCATGCCGCTCGGCGCATTGGGCGCGAAAAACAACGCCGAGCCGATGAATCCCCGGTAGTTCGCCATTTTCCATTCGACTCCGGGACGCGTGTTGAACAGTTTCAGATCCGACGTCAGAACCTGATTGTTCATTTCCTCCAGAGCGGAGATGTCATCCATGATCCAGAACGAACGCCCATGTGTCGCCAGGATCAGATCATGATCCCTCGGATGAACCTGAATATCGAAGACCGGCACGGTTGGCAGCCCATTTTTCATCTGATGCCAGCTTGCTCCGCGATCGAAGGTGACGAACATGCCGAACTCGGTCCCGGCGAACAATAGATTCGGATTCACCGGATCTTCGCGAATCACGTGGACCGTTCCGGCGTCCTGCGGGATGCCGTTGTTCAGCTTAACGAACGAGTCTCCGTAATTCTTGGTCATGTAAATGTAAATCGAATAATCGGCGGCGCGGTGATTATCGAACGTGATGTAAGCCGTGGCAACTTCGGTATGCGACGGCTCGATTCGGCTGACGTAGGCTCCTTTCTGGAGACCCTGAATTCTGCCCACCACGTTGCTCCAGGTCTTGCCGCCGTCGCGCGACATCTGGACGTTTCCGTCGTCGGTTCCCACCCACAGAACTCCCGCTTTCACCGGCGATTCGGCGATCGCGGTGATGCACGGCCATGCGGCCACGCCGTCTTGAGCGGAAAGCGTGTCGCGGTCGACGAGTTTGCCGAGAATCGTCAGTTTGTTCCGGTCGGCGCCGGTGGTCAGATCTTCGCCTAATCGCTCCCAGGTGTCGCCCCGGTCGGTCGATTTGAACAGGTGATTTCCGCCGTAATAAATTGTCTTGGGATTGTGCGGTGAAATCATCAGCGGCGAATTCCATTGAAAGCGGTATCGGGGAACCTGGTCGTTATCTTCAGTCGGACGGATCGACTTCGATTCGCTGGTTCGTAGATCCCGTCGCGAAAGATTGCCGTCCTGGGATTCGGCGTAGATGATGTTGGGATCGCTCGGGTCGATGCGATTGTAAAATCCGTCGCCTCCTTGTACCGTGATCCAATCGTCGTTGCCGATTCCGGTTTGCTGCGCCGTGGAGCTGGGTCCGCACCACGAATAATTGTCCTGTAAGCCGCCACAAACGTGATACGGCTTCTGAAAATCGTAGGCGACTTCGTAGAACTGACCGATCGCCATGTTGTTCAGATGCGCCCAGGCGCGGCCTGCGTCGCGAGTGGTCCACACTCCGCCGTCGTTGCCGATAATCATGTGATCGGAGTTCGCAGGATCCAGCCAAATCGCGTGAACGTCGCTATGGACGCGCTGGAATCGGGTCTGAATGAACGTCTTCCCGCCGTCTTCCGAGAAATAAATATTGACGCCGCCGAGCCAGATCTTCAAATCGTTATTCGGATCCACGCGGATCTGGCTGAAGTAGGACGGCCGCGGATCGGTATCGCTCATCCGCGTCCAGGTGACGCCTTTGTCTTCGGATCGATACACGCCGCCGCGCGTCCCGTGCTGGACTTCCGCGTAGACAATGTTCGTATTCTTTCGATAAATGTCCAGCGCGCAGCGTCCCACGTCGCCGGTGGTGGGAAGGCCTCCGGTGAGCTTGGTCCAATGCGAGCCGCCGTCGGTGGATCGATACAATCCGCTTCCCGGACCGCCGCCGTTGTAGCCGAACACCGTGCGTCGATGCTCATAAGCGGCCGCGTACAGAATATTGGGACTCTGTGGATCGATAGCGATGTCGGAAACGCCGGTATTCTCGTTGATGTAGAGCGTCAGCTGCCAGGTGGCTCCGCCGTCGGTGCTCTTGTAGACGCCGCGCTCCTTATTAGGGCCCCAGAGATCGCCCAACGCCGCCACGTATACGATGTTCGGGTCGGTCGGGTGAACAACGATGCGCCCGATATGGTGGGTCTCTTTAAGACCCATGTGCGTGAACGTCGCGCCGCCGTCCATGGATTTATAAACTCCGTCGCCCCAGGACGAGCTCTGGCGATTGTTGGCTTCGCCGGTTCCGACGTACAGAATCGAAGGATTCGATGGCGCGAGCGCGAGATCGCCGATGGAGGGGTTCGGTTGATTCTCGAAAATCGCCTGCCAGGTGGCACCGCCATTCACGGTTTTAAAAATTCCGCCGGCCGCCGCGCCGACGTAAAAAACATTAGGATCGGATTCGACCACCGCCAGGTCGTCGATGCGTCCACCCATGGTGGCCGGGCCGATGCTCCGGAATTTCAGGTTCTTAAGCGCATTGTCGTAGTCGGATTGAGCGAAGACGCTGCCCGTGGAAAGCGCGAGCGCCACGGCAAGCATCGAAGTGTGTGAGATGGTTCGTGTGTTCATAGCAGCGAGTCCCTACGTGCTTGACACTGTACCGCTGAAGCGGTTTGGCTGCAACCGGGAATCGATCGGCGTTTGGTCGCGGCACGCATAACGCTGCTGATATGGGGCGGTGCCGACGCTGAGCCGCGACGGCAGGGAGCGGTTAATCGCCGGTTTTCACACAGATTCGCTTAGGATGCGGTGCGGACTTCTGATTTGCCGGAGACGCCCACAGGCTGCAAGCGTTGAATGGCCGCGCCCAGGCGACGCAGGTCCGTACTCCGATCCTTGGTAGCTGTTCCCCAGCCAGTGCCGTTGCTGACATCGACTCCGACGTCGTATTGGCCCTTCGTCAGGGTGCAATAACGAACCGTGCCCCGGCCGCCGATGCCGAGAGCCTGATTGTTGAACGCGAGCCACGCACCCCGTGGGATCGGCGTGGGGAGCCGCAACCTCGCGCCCTTGGCGGAAACGTCAAGGAGCCTGGCTCGTGCGACGTTTTCCTGGCCCGGCGCCGAGCCCCACAGAATCGTCAACGAAACGTTCACGGGAGTGCGTTCGTGCGCTCTCCGTTCTCTCTTCTTGGACCGGTCCGGGAAATTTCGTGGCTGGGGTTGTTCAGACGAGGTTTGGGCTGTGGCGGATTTCAGTTCATTCGCGGCCCATCCGGTCGCTTCGATGTAAGCGCCACAGAAGTCGGCAACGGGGACTTTCAATTCGCGCGCGATGGCTTCCACGCTGTCCCACTGAGCCGCCTCATAAGCCTGCACCGCTTGATAAACTCGCGCGGGCATCCCACGTTCAGGCGCCACTCCCAGAAGTACATCGCCGACCAGAGACCCGGTTAATCCGATGCGCCGCAGAGCTTCTTCGAGCGGGCAATCCAGCAGTCCGTCGAGGATCGAAAACAGACCGATCAGGTATACGAGCGGATTCGGCTCGCCGGACAGCCGTGCGATGGTCTCGCAGAAGCGGGCCCGCACTAGCCCGCAAGTTACAATTTCTACCGGTCGATTCTTGGCGGTCTCCTGAAGCGTTGCGAGAATCACCCAACGCCGGATTCCGTCTTCCCCAAGCTGAACCAGCGCCCGACGGATGGAATCGATAGACGCCGTCCGTCCAAACTGGGCCGAATTGACGTAGCTAAACAGCTTGTGAACCAGCGAGATATCCTTCCGGATCGCGGTCTCCAGCGCATTGAAATCCAGACCGGGATGCAGAAGCTCGTTCAGTAATTGCAGGCACGTTACGGTCGCCGCAGGAATCTCCCGGGCGGTCATTACAGCGGGCCGCGCGAAGAAGTAGCCCTGAAAGTACTCGTAGCCGGCCTTTTGAGCCCACTCAAATTCCTCGCGCGTCTCGACTTTCTCGGCCAGCATGGCGATGCCGCGCGCGGTGCAGGTGCGGCACAGCCGTTCCTGTTCTTCTCGTGAAGTGGTCCGCATGTCCACTTTTACGATGTGCGCGAGTTCGAGAAGTGGCTCAAACTTCGGGTCCCACACGAAGTCGTCGAGAGCGATGGTATAGCCCATTTCGCGCAGCTTTTTGCAGCTCCTGACGACGTCCGCATCCGGCTCGACCGTCTCCAAAACTTCGATGACGCCGATTTCCGCGGGCAGGAACGTGGTCAATTCATCGACCAGCAGATTCCGGCCGAAATTGATAAACGCTTTCTTCCCGCACAGGAGCTGATCGACACCAATCGAGAGGATGGTTCGGGCCAGGACGCGCAAACTGGCGGTGTCGGAGTCGGCGCCGGAAAACTCGTTGGTGGTCGCGCTCGAACGGTACAGAAGCTCATAAGCATGAACGCGCTCCGAACGGTCAAAAATCGGCTGTCTGGCTACGAACGTGTCCACGCTATTAAGAGTTTGCATCTCTTTAAGATACGTGTCTATAAGACGAATGACTGAGCGGGTGCGGGGCATACTTAGTGCGTCGGTTTATACTGTTCGAATCTGAAATGAAAACTCACGGTTTAGTCCTCATCGCATGGGCCGCAGGCGGCCTGCTCCTCGCCCAGAAACCTTACCACCTCGCGTCGACTCCGGAGACGGTATATCGGGGATTCTTTCCGCGCAATGCCAAGCCGGCTCTTACCGTTCCCAGCGGAGCCGTAGTCGAAATCGACACGCTGTCGCATCAGGGACTCAATAGCCTTCAGAATTGCACCGCCGCAAAGGGCGATTTCGCGCCGGGCCAATGCGTCGCCACCGGCGAGCTGGATCCGGTCGCATTTCAGGCTCAGCAGGGAGTCGCCGCGGCGGAAGTCCTTCCTGACGCGACCAATGTGTTCTATCACTTGGATTATTCCACTCGCAGCAAGACCGGCGGCGGGCACGTTCTGACGGGTCCAATTTCCGTCGAGGGAGCTGAGCCCGGCGATACGCTCGAAGTGCGGGTCTTGAAGATCAAGGCTCGGGTTACGTGGGGCTACAACACGCAGGGTCCTGGTGGAGCGCTTCCCGGATATCTGAGCAAAGATAGCCGCAAGCTGATTCGCATTCGCGGCGATGTCGCATTGTTCGCGCCCGGCATCGAGATTCCGCTCAAGCCGTTTCAAGGCGTGATAGCGGTCGCGCCGGCGGACAATTATGTTTCTCCGATTCCGGAAGAGGCGAGTTCGGGATACGTGGGCTCGCGTCCGCCCGGCCCGATGGGCGGAAACCTGGACCTGAACGATCTGGGCGAGGGCGCCAGCATTTTCTTCCCGGTTTTCCAGCGCGGCGCGCAATTCTTCACGGGAGATCCGCATCAGGTGCAGGCGAACGGCGAGGTCTCGGGCACGGCGCTCGAGCTATCCAACACGGTGACGATGCAGTTCATCCTTCACAAGAAAGGCGGACTCGTGTTTCCGCGAGCGGAAACGCCCACGCATTACATCCTGATCGGAATCAGCGCCGATCACAATAAAGCCGTGGCCGAAGCTGTGCGCAATGCGCTGGATTTCCTGCAAACGGAGAAGGGACTCTCAGCCGCCGATGCCATGGCTTTTGCGAGCCTGGCTGTCGATCTCAATATCGCGGAGTCGGTCGATTACACGAATGTCGTCATGGCGCGCATCCCCAAGGCCTTTTTCAAGAAACGCCAGGACCCGCCGGTGAAACATTAGAAGCCACGTCCGGGATTCCTTTCGCGACCACTAAGCGCCACGGAATCTGTGCCGAAAGGATTACGAAACAACAGCGGCGTTTCCTGGTCAAACCTGCAAAGCCGGTTTTAGCGGAAACGGCGGGAACGCGCGCCGCGTTGACTTAAGCAGGACATCAAACCGCCGGCTTTCAGAATCGTTCCGGTGTCAAACAATCATGCATAGATTCAAATCGTGGACAACTTGTTTCATCATTTTCATTGGGAGTGGGATTTGCTTTGCGCAACCTGTCGCACAGAGCGACTCGGAAAATCATCGACTACAACGGGCCAGAGGAGCCCGCAATGCCCGCCGGGCGCTTCTGGCGCACCAAAGCGTGATGTTCGCGCGCGCTCGTGGACCTCGGGCGCTGGCGCCGCGGCAGTCGTTCGATACCAGCGCGGACGGCGTTCTGCATGGCCCCTACTTTGTGCGCCAGGTGCTGACGGTCGTGGACCTAAACTCCGGCGATATCACGCGGCGGTCAGCCTGGTCGGATCCATGACCTTCGACGGACAGGAGAGTTATTCCTTCAGCGGCCAGGAGCTCGACTCGACCATAGGATCGTCACCGTCGGCGTACTCCGTGATGGGCGCCTACGCGGTTTCCTCCAGCGGATTGGTGCAGGTGCAGAATCCGATCGACAACTCGGACACCGAGTTTGGAGGCGTCGGCGGAGCGGCCGAAATCATCGCCAGCTCCACTGAAAATATCTACGACGACATTTTCGTCGCGATTCCGGCGGGACCCGCAAGCGGCGTGCAAGGCTCGTATGACGTCGGCTTCATCGATTATCTGCAAGGCAACGCGTCGAATGTCCGCGACGGCTATTTCACGATGACGTCGAACGGCACCGGCAGCTTCGGCAACCTATCCGTGAACGGAGCGATGGCGAATCAGGGCAGCACCGACACGACGCAGAATCTTTCCGGCGTGTCGTACTCGTTTAGCGGCACGGCCGGGACGATTACGTTCCCGACCGCGTCGAATCCCGCCACGGCTCTGATCAGCGGCGCGAAGAGTTTCGCGGTCTCGACCGACGGAAATATTCTGTTGGGCGGCAGTGCGAACGACTTCGATGTGCTGGTCGGGATCAAGAGCGTGTCGTCGGTATCCAACAGCACTTTCAGCGGCGTGTATTTCAATGGTGCGCTTGAAAACGATGCGTCCGGCTCCTGCGGAGTCGCGAATTGTATCGACTCTTTTTATGGATCCATCAACGCCAATGGACAAGGCGCGGGGACCGAGCACCTGCGGGATACCGGGTTCGCGTTTTCTGTATTCGACTACACCACGGATGTCGGTTATAGCTTCCCGTCGAACGGCGTTTATAACGACGGCTTCTATGAGTGGATGCTGGGCGCCAGCGGCGAGAGCCTTCTCCAGGTCGGCACGGGCGACTTCTACACACTGATTGTCGGATTCCAGGCTCAACAATTTTCGGGAATGGGAGTATACCTGAATCCCGACGGGATCGAGAACGCGGCGAGCTTTGCTCCCATTACGAACTCGTTGGCTCCGGGCGAGTATGTCATTTTGTTCGGCAGCGGGCTCGCATCGAACGCGCAGGCGACCACTCTTCCTTTGCCGGCGACCCTCGGGGGCGCGGGATCCACGGTGGACAGCACCACGGCTCCGCTGCTCGGCGCTGCGCCGACGCTGCTGAACATTTTTCTTCCGAATGAGACGCCGACATACAGCCTTGCTACGTTTCAGGTAACTGCAAACGGCTCGTCCTCGAATCAGGTGACGCTTTACACGGCATCCACCGCTCCCGGCGTTTTTACGTCGACGGCCAACGGCATTGGACCCGCCGATGTGTTTCATGGAAACTACACTTACGTGACCCAGAGTAGTCCGGCGGTTGCTGGAGAAACGCTGTTCTTTTATGCGACTGGTCTGGGCGCGACCACTCCGGTGGTCCCGGATGGAGCCGCCGCGCCGTCCAGCCCCAGCGCGATGGTCAACGATCCGAACCTGTTCGTCGACATTTTCGATTCGAACGGCAATTTCAACCCGGTTCAAATCGGTTTCGCGGGACTGACCCCGACGCTTGCGGGAGTTTACCAGGTGAATTTTACGGTGCCGTCAGGCGTGGCGTCAGGGATCGGCTACCTGGAAGTCAGCACCACGGACGGATATACATCCGAGGCGAAGATCTATATGAAGTGAGAATTTAGTGAGCTGTCCAAAGGGTTGACCGTTCTGTTGGAACTTCAGCACCGACCGCTTCCTTTGGTCGCGGCTCATGCCGCGCCGTTCGCGAGCCGCGACCGGAGGAAGCGGTCGGTCCAACGGGTGCCGTCGACGACATCGAAATTCCTAGCCGAGAAACGTGAGCTTCTGGGAACCGAAGTTCGCGAAATTCGGAAATACCGTGGCGAGCGCGCCATCCGGGATGCCGAACCAGGAGCACAATGTCGCGCCGTACTGATCAATCGCCGTGGTCGGAATCCAGCGGCCGCGCATATCGGTGTCGTTCGGACCGCCCAGCTCGAAAGTCGGGAACTGGCCGTAAATCTGCCCGCCCTGCACGGCGCCACCCAGCACCAGATGATGGCTGCCCCAAGCATGATCACTGCCGTCGGACGTGGTGGGCTGGAACGTGCGGCTGAAATCGGACTCCGTAAACGTCGTCACGTTCTGAGCCACGCCTAATTCCTGGGTCGCGTTATAAAACGCCGCCAGCGCCGGGCTTAACTGAGCGTACAAAGTGTTGTGCGTTTCGAGTTCGGTCGTGTGAGTATCGAATCCGCCGAGCGAGCAGAAGAAAATCTGGCGCTGCATGCCGAGATCGGAGCGCACCTGAATGATCTGCGCCACTTGCTGCAATTGCTGGCCGATGCTGGTGGTAGGGAACGTAGTCTTTAGCGCGGTCACCTTCGCGAGCGCGGCCGCCAGCGCGGATGCATCGCCGATGCTGGTGGCGAGCGTGTTATCGGCGGCCTGCGCCAGAGAGACTCCGCTTTCGGTGGTCATCAGAAGATTATTGAGCGCGGTCCAGCGCGCCTGCGATCCGGCGGATGCGTTGAATCCGGTTAACGTCAGCGACTCTCCCGGCGAAAGCGCGACCGGCTGAGTGTTTGCTCCACTGCCCAACAGCGCATTTCCGGCGACGGAGAAGAACGTCGGGAATTTCGTCGAATTGATGTTCTGCGACGCGATGTAGTCGGCCGCGCGGCCGCCCCATCCGGTCGGGCTGTGACCTTGCGCGACCGAGGTCTGCCACTGCAACTGCTGATCGGAATGCGAAAAAAGATTCAACGGCACGGGCGCCTGCGAGGCTTGATACTGCGCGCGCGTCAGCGGTTGCACCAGCGATCCTACATTGGCGACCACCGCCAGCTCTTTCGAAGAGAATAGACTGGCCACTTCGGCGAGCTTGGCATGAAACGCGTAGGGAGCGCCGGACGTGCTGGTCACGGTCGGCGTGAGCGAACTGGCACTCAGCGCGAGGCTTCCGCGAATGGAGTTGTATGCCTGGTAGCTGGCGTCGTCCATGGGGATGAGCGTATTGTTCGAATCGTTACCACCGAACAGGAAGACGCAGACCAGCGCTTGATATTCGGCGCTGGTGCTTTGGGCGAGCGCCGAAATCAGTCCGGCCGGGCGCAGCGCGAGCGATCCAACGGCCGCGGCGCCGATGCGAATGAATCCACGACGAGTAGGCATACAAAATAATCCTCTTTATTGAATGACTTGATATTCGCCCGAGGCCAGTGTTAGATACAGCGCGGCTTGCGCTTTTTGCGTTGGAGTGGTCACCGCATTTACAGCATCGGTGGCCTGCTGCTGGAGCGCGGCCGACATGCTCGAATGCAGGAACACATAACTGATGTACTGGAGCAGGGTCGAGGTGCCGGCCGATGCGGCGGAGACGAACGGAGCGAGACTCACTTTGGTCCCCTTGTCGAGCGCGCCATACAGCGCGGCGTTGATGGTATCGCCGCGATTGGCTACGGTCTGCGTCGAATAAATCTGAAATTCGGGACCCAGCAGGCCGCCTTGGATTCGATACTGCGGCGAGAAGTAACTGAACACGCTGGGCGGATTGAACAAATCCTCGCTCATGTTGGTGGCGTCGTTGAAGACCGCGCTGGTGGCGCCGAGCGTCGCGTTCAGGCCGCGTAAGAGACCGGTCATGAAGAGAATCGGCTCGCGCAGATGGCCGAAAGCCGGGTTCACCGCCGCGTTCGGATCGTCGCCGGCACGCGCTTCCGGATCGGTAAGGATCGCGGTGATCACAGCCTGCATGTTGCCGGTCACGTGATTGCCGTCGTTCTGAAAAACTTGTGCGACGCGCTGAATGTACGCCGGGCTCGGATTGCTGGTCACCAGATGCTGAATCAACTGCTGCGATACGAAGGGCGCCATGGTCGGCTGCGCCATCAGCGCGTTGATCAGCGAGTCGAGATCCTGCTCCGCGCTCTGTCCGGCTGAAACCTGAATGGTCCCGAAGCAGCGTTTTCCCGGTCGTGTCGTGATTCGCTTCCACCGCGAACATCTGGCCGATGTAATACGCGGGATTGTTGCCCCTGGGGGTCGCGTTTGGAGCGGTAGGGTAAGTCCACCCAGTGAGCAGTTTGGCGTTATTGTCGACGTCGTTCTGCGTGTAGGTCGGGATAGGATTGTGATTCGCGTCGAGCACCGCGCGACCCGTCGATATTGAGCTGCGTCAAGCCCAGCGTGAAGAGCTGCATCAGCTCCCGGCGCGTAGTTTTCGTTGGGCGACGTGCCCTTGGCGGGATTGGCTTTATTGTTATTCGCCATGCTCAGATAGCTGCCCATGGCGGGATTCAGCGTGACGGCCTTGATGATATCCCGATAATTTCCGAATGCGTTATCGCGAAACAGACGCCAGTAGGGCGGATACGCGTAGGCGCTGGTCACCTGTACCGCCGATACCACCCAGATTTGCGACAGAGCGAACGCTATTCGCTGACGAAGCTGATCGTTCCCGGTGACGGCGTTCTGAAAAAACGCACGCTGCACCGGCTGCAAATTCCGGTTGTTCTTGCCGGCCGAATTGAGAATGGGTTGATCCGGCAGATCGGATGTGTTCAACGAAAATTGCGAGGCCAGCCAATTCGCAATTCCCATTTGCTCGAGTTGGGCGATGGCGGCCGGCGTGGGCCCCCAAGTCGCTTGATCGAGGAAGCGAGAAGCGGCGCGATCCGATAGCTGCGGCGTTACAGCCGTTTGCGCCTGAATGAAACTACTGGTGAATAGTACTGAAATGACAATGCGATACAACTTTTTCATGAATTCTCGCCTCGCGGTAGCACAAACGTGGAAACCCGCTCGTCGAAAAAAAGTTGCCGGTTGTTTTCCGGTTTACTTCGCGCCGTCGGACTTGCGTGCGCCGCCTAAGATGTCCGGCATGGCGTAATTGCCTTCGTGGCAGGCGTATTCAAAGACCGGACCCGCAGTCGCCACAAAGGGATACTCCATGGTCCATTGCCTGGTGAACGTGGTTGGATCGTCGATGGTGGCTCGGTACAGAATCGTGTTCGCGTCCGCGCGTGAAAATCTTTCAATCACGTGAAGATTCTCGCCGGTTCCGCGGAACGCGGTCTGATCGGTGAAGTTCGTGGTGTCCACCACCAGCGTGTCCCCTTCCCAATGGCCGACCGAATCCCCGAGCCAGCGGTGAACATCTTTCGAAACGTGTGTGCCGCCGATGCGGATGACGCGAACGTCGTGCACCATTTCCACCAGAATCATTACGTAGCCGGGAGTCTGCACGATCTGATAATTGCTGTTGTAGAGCGCGGGAATCATCGGCGGGCCCGATGTGGACCCGAATCCGACGATGCAGCGTTCCGCAAGCGGGCGGTCTTTGACACCGTTATAGCGGTCATAATTCCTCATCATCGCGGCGATACGCTTCTTCGCTTCGTCCGTCATGGGCGGAGCTTTGCCGTCCGGCGGATCGACAATCAGCGAAGTTCGCTTCACTCCATCCACGCGCGCCAGTTCCGATCCGCGGTCGATGAACAGGTTGTTGTAGCCGCCCACCGCATTGGCCCCGTTGATGCGGGCCAACAGAGGGGAATCCTCACGGTCGATGTCGTTGGTTTCGAGATCCTTCTTCTCATACGCCCGCGCTTCCGCATCGGTAAGCGTGGCTTTCCCCGCGAACTCGGCCGGGCGATCCATCGGCGTCAGCGTCGCATTGGTCCAGGTTCCCTGAAGATCCGGGTGACCGTCCGGCGTACGCGGGACGGTCCAGTTTCGCGCACTGGATTTCGATGAGGATGTCTGGCCCGGCAGAGGCGCAGCCAACATGAGCGAAAGCGCTCCAATGGATACGAGAAACCGTGCGATCATTTGGTCTCCTTCTGGGGTGCATTATAGTACGGCGAATCGTGGGCGCTTGTTACGTTACAGACGCTTGCTGAAAACCGCCGAGTGAAACGAGACCGTGTGGGCGCGCATCTCTGAACTTGGAACCCATGGCAATTGCAAGAATTTGCCCGACCTGTGGGTGGAGCGATATCCGGGCGTCGATGCGGCAGGGCATCATCGACGGAGCGATGCGGATCTTCTTTCTGGCTCCGTTTCGTTGCCGGAAATGCAGGTCGCGGTTTTATCGTCTGTCGGTCCGCGCGACGTTTACCAGATCATGGCCCGTTCCGCCGCGCGAACTCGCGTTTTCAATTCTTCTTCTCGACAATGACCGGTCTCTGCGACGGCTCTTTCGGCGGATGCTCGAAAAAGAGGGCTACCTGATCCACGAGGCGTCCTCCTGTAACGAGGCTACAAGAGAGTTGCGCGGCGAGAGCCTCGATCTGGTGATTGCAAATCTGCATTACCCGACCGCATTTGGGCTGACGGCTCTCCGGGCGATGAGAGAGACGTATCCCAAGGCGAAAATCATCGCACTCTCGGACCCGGATAGCGCCCAGCAGATTCAAGCCGAGATACCGGGGAAATTGGCGATCCTCCAAAAACCTCTGAGCGCGAATGCGCTGCTCGGGAGTGTCCGGACGCTTCTTGCGACGGCTGATCTGCATCGCGCGTAAGCCGACTTTCAGGTTAATTTTTGGCATCAGGGCTTGACGACAGCACTGCTCTCTGTTAATATTGCATTCGAAATGCATAATATCCGGCGGCTAGGGCTATTCGGGCTCGTGCTTGGTTTGGCCGCGCTGGCACTGGCGGCCCGCGATGACGCATTCGAGTTTCCCTTCATCCCCCTGGACCACAAAGCCATCCAGTATCCCGACGGCCCTGCCGACGACCCGGTCGCCCGCTTACAAAAGAAAATTGATCGCGGCGAAGTAAAACTCGAGTTTGACTCGAATCGGTGGGGGTATCTTCGCAGCCTGCTGAAAAACCTCGGAGTCAACGTCGACTCCCAGATGCTGGTGTTTTCGAAGACCAGTTTTCAGGGAACTCGCATTTCGCCGCAAAAGCCGCGGGCGCTGTATTTCAACGACAACGTTGCGATTGGCTACGTGCAAGGCAGCGACGTCATGGAAATGATAGGGCTTGACCCGAAACAAGGCGTCGTTTTCTACACGCTGGATAACGACAAGACCGAAAAGCCACAGTTCCTCCGTCGCACGGATGCGTGCTTGTCGTGCCATCTGGGTCCGCCGACTCTCAACATTCCTGGAATCCTGGTAACCTCTGTAATACCCAGTACCGACGGGTCCGTCCGCGTTCCCGCGGCGGGACTGATCACGGATCATCGAAGCTCGCTCGATCAGCGCTGGGGCGGATGGTACGTTACCGGAACCGGCCCGCAACACAACGGCAATGCTGTGGCTCCTCATCCGGATCAACCGAGCGTTCTTGAAAAGCGCAACTCGCAGGACGTAACCAGTCTGGTGGGAAGATTCGACACCTCCGCTTATTTGGCGCCGACCAGCGACATCGTTGCGTTGATGACCCTGGAGCATCAAACTCGCATGACCAACCTGATGACGCGAATCGGGTGGGAAGCGAGGATTGCAGCCGAAGACGGGAAAACGAAGGAATTTTCCAGCCGCTTGGAATCTCTTGCGGGCCAGGTAGTCAGCTACATGCTTTTCGCCGACGAAGCCAAGATCTGGGAGCCGATTAAAGGAGTTTCCACTTTTACGGCCACGTTTCCACAGCGCGGGCCACGCGATAAACTGGGCCGCTCGCTGCGTGATTTCGATCTGAACACGCGGATGTTCAAGTATCCGCTGAGTTACATGATTTACAGCGAAGCGTTCGACAATATGCCGGAGCCGGTACGGAAGCAAATCTATCAGCGGTTGTACGAAGTGCTCTCAGGGCAGGATCAGAGTCCGATGTTTGCCCGTCTCTCGTCCGCGGACCGTCGCGCTATTCTCGAAATTGTTCGCGACACGAAACCGGGCTTGCCCTCGTACTGGAACGCTGGCGCCGAGCCGAGGCGCGGGTACTGAGCGGTGCAAATCAGCCTGCATGCCGACTACGCTTTGCGCGTCCTGATCTACCTGGGTTCTCAGCCGGGCCGCGTCGCTTCCACGGTCGAGATCAGTGAAGCTTACGGTATTTCGAAACATCATCTGGTAAGAGTGGTGCAGACGCTGAGCGAGCACGGATACCTCCGCGTGACGGTTGGCCGCTCCGGAGGCGTTTCGCTGGCGATGGCTCCTGAGTCGATTAAACTCGGCGACGTGGTTCGACGGGCGGAGCCGAATCTACGCCTGGTGGAATGCTTCGATTTGCCTACCAATACTTGTCCGATCGTCGGGGCATGCCGTTTGGCGGGAGTTCTGCGCCAGGCGCTGGATTCGTTTCTCGGCACGTTGAACCGCTATACGCTAAAAGACCTACTGGCCGACGGCGCACAGCAGAAGCTGGCTTCGGTGTTTGCCGGATATCCCCTGTCGACTTGATTGTAACGTCGGGACCCGCCTGTTAGCCTCGTACTGGATACCTCGCTCGCCCTCCGCACTAAATGAGCATTTCCGCACCGTTTATCCATAGACCGGTAGCCACCACTCTGCTGACCACGGCGATCGGGCTCGCGGGCGTGATTGCCTATAATTTTCTGCCGGTCGCGCCTCTTCCACAGGTGGATTTTCCCGCGCTCTCGGTGAACGCGGGGCTGCCGGGAGCCAGCCCGGAGACCATGGCGTCCTCGGTGGCGACGCCGCTCGAGAGGCAATTCGGCCGCATTGCCGGGCTGAACGAGATGACCTCTTCGAGCACGCTCGGCTCCACCAGCATCACGTTGCAGTTCGATCTGAACCGCAGTATCGATGCCGCGGCTCGCGATGTGCAGGCGGGGATTAATGCGGCGCGCGGCCAACTTCCGTCGAACCTTCCGACGAATCCGACCTGGCGTAAGCAAAATCCTGCGGATCCGCCCATTCTTCAGCTCGGGCTCACCTCCGACACGCTGACGACGGGCCAGATGTACGATGCGGCCTCTACGATTCTTCAGCAGAAGCTCTCCCAGATCAAAGGAGTTGGACAGGTTTTCGTGGGCGGCGGGTCCTCACCGGCCGTGCGCGTGGACGTGAATCCGACATTACTCAACGATTTAGGCCTGAGCCTCGAAGACGTCCGGAAAGTGCTGGCGAGCGCGAATGCAAACGGGCCCAAAGGCTCCTTGGCCGATCAGAACCGGCGGTGGAGCTTGAGCACCACCGATCAACTGATGAAGGCGCGGGAGTACCGGCCACTGATCGTCGCGTACCGGAACGGCGCGGCGGTGCAATTATCCGACATCGCCGAAGTGACCGATTCCGTCGCGGACATCCGCAACACGGGAATCGCAAACGGAAAAAATGCGGTCCTGGTTTATATTTTTCGGCAGCCGGCGGCCAACATCATCGATACGGTCGATCGAGTCAAAGCGGTCCTTCCGCAACTGGAAGCGTCGATCCCCAGCGCGATCCACGCGGATATACTGAGTGACCGGACCACCACCATCCGCGCATCCGTCCGCGACGTCCAGCGCACCATGAGTATCTCGATGGGGCTGGTGATCATGGTCGTGTTTCTGTTCCTACGCAGCGTGCGGGTCACATTGATCCCCGCCGTGGTGGTTCCGACCTCGCTGGTGGGGACGTTCGCCGTCCTGTATCTGTTTGGCTACACCGTTGACAATCTGTCGCTGATGGCTCTGACGATCGCCACCGGATTCGTGGTGGACGACGCGATCGTGGTGATCGAGAACATCACCCGGCATCTCGAACTTGGGTTGAGTCCCATGGAGGCCGCATTGAAGGGCGCGTCGGAGATCGGTTTCACCGTGCTTTCGATCAGCATCTCGTTAATTGCCGTGTTCATTCCGATTCTGCTGATGGCCGGCATCGTAGGGCGACTGTTTCGCGAATTTGCCGTCGCGCTTTCGGTGGCGATTCTGGTTTCGCTGGCGATTTCGCTGACCACCACGCCGATGATGTGCGCCCGGCTCCTCAAGTCCAAGAGCGATGAGAAGCATGGATTCCTTTTCAAGATGAGCGAGAACGGTTTCAATGTGATCTTGCGGGGCTACGAAAATAGTCTGCGCTGGGTGCTGGGGAATCAGCCTTTGACGCTGTTTGTTACGATCGCGACCATCGCGCTGACCGTTTATCTTTACCTCATCGTGCCCAAAGGATTTTTTCCACAGCAGGACACCGGACGGATGGGCGGGCAGATCCTGGCGGACCAGGCCAGCTCCTATCAGGCGATGCGGGATCGCGTCATCCAGGTAGTGAACCTGGTGAGGCAGGATCCGGGCGTTGCCAGCGTCAACGCGTATGTCGGCGGCGGCAATGGATACAGCAGCTCGCGGATGCAGGTGACTCTCAAGCCCCTGGCGGAACGGCACGTCAGCTCCGACGAAATTATCGACCGGCTGCGTCCGAAGCTCAGCAAGATTCCCGGCGTCAGCTTGTTCCTTCAGTCTTTTCAGGATTTGAGAATCGGCGGCCGCGGGAGTGCGGCGCAGTATCAATACACGCTCGAAAGCGACAACGTCGAGGATTTGAACCATTGGGCTCCGCTGGTGTATGAAAAACTTCGTACGCTGCCGCAGCTCGCCGATGTGAATACGGACCAACAGGATAAGGGCCTGGAAGCATCGCTCGAGATCGATCGCGCGACCGCGTCGCGTCTGGGGATTTCCCCGCAAGCCATCGACAACGCGCTCTATGACGCCTTCGGTCAACGCGAAGTTTCCGTGATGTACACGGCGCTGAATCAATATTTCGTGGTGATGGAAGTGGAGCCGCGTTTCTGGCAGAATCCCGACGCTCTCCATTTTCTCTACGTGCCGGGTACGAATGATGCGCAAGTACCTCTCAGCGCCTTCACGAAATATCGAGCCGACCGGACGCCGCTGTCGGTGAATCACCAGGGGCAGTTTCCGAGCGTCACGATTTCGTTCAATCTTCCGCTAGGCGTCTCGTTGAGCCAGGCGGTGCCCATGATCGAGAACGCCGAGCGCGAGATCGGATTACCGTCGAACATTACGGGAAGTTTTCAGGGAACCGCGCAGGCATACCAGGAATCGCTGGCGAGTGAGCCGATGCTGATTGTCGCTGCTCTGATCGCGGTCTATATCGTTCTCGGCATTTTGTATGAGGATTTGATCCATCCGGTGACCATTCTTTCCACGCTTCCCTCGGCGGGCGTGGGCGCGCTGCTGGCGCTGCTGTTTTCGCGCAACGAACTGAACGTGATCTCGCTGATCGGGATCATCCTGCTGATCGGCATCGTGAAAAAGAACGCGATCATGATGATCGATTTCGCCATCGAAGCCGAGCGGCGCGAGAATCTTCGCCCCGAAGAAGCGATTTTCCGCGCCTGCGTGCTGCGTTTCCGGCCCATCACCATGACCACCATGGCGGCGCTGCTGGGCGGTCTGCCGCTCGCGTTGGGCACCGGCGAAGGGTCCGAATTGCGGCGTCCCCTGGGGATCGCGATCGTAGGTGGCCTGGTATTCAGCCAGCTTCTAACGCTGTACACGACGCCGGTGGTGTATTTGTACATGGATCGCTTGCGTCTGCGATTGGCGTCTTTGCGCAGCAGGACCGTGCGCCTGTTGCGGCCCGAACCCCGGCAAGCTTAGATCGCTTCAAACGGATTTGCGCTTGCGCGGCGGGATGTAATGGAACCGGACCAGGTAGATATTCTCGCCTCTGCCGTGCTTGGCGACTTTCAGCAGGTCGATCAGACCCAGGAACCCCGATTCGCGCGCCAGCGCCGGAGTAATGTCCTGAAAACCGATCCGCTCGATGGAATCCACTTCGATTTCGCCTTCCTCCATGCGGTATCGGTTGCCGGCTTTCACGTGCGGACGCATCCAGATGCGGACGCTGCATGTGATCTCGCCACGCCGAACGCCGTCGCGGAGCCGCTTGGTGAAGACCATGAGGAAATTCTACAAACTCGAGGCGTGGGGCGGGCGGAATCATACGGTCCGCGGCTGACGGGTCGGCTACGAGGCGCCACCGCAGGGAGCGGGTCATCGCGTTTTTTCTTACTGTTGGCGCGGCGGCCCGGCATGGGAACTCTCATGTAAAAATTCCTCGCGTCCACGCAGTTCACCGGAGCCGAATCCTCCATTTCCCAAGACATATAGCCTAGTTTCCCTGACGGGCCCCCGCCCCGCTGGGCACGACGGTCTGAAGAAATGTTCCCGTGCTGCTCATCAACAAGGCGCCAAACGCGTTGCACGCCGGGTCCGGTGTTGGGCTGCTCACAAGCGAAGACAAGCTGGAGATGACTGGCTCGCATTCGGCGTAAAATACATACTGGTCTCCGCCGGAAACGACTATGAAACTCCTGCTGAAATTCAACCTGATCTTTCTGATTGTGTTCGCCGTAGGGTTGGCCGGCGCGGGCTACGTTTCCTACGGGTTCCTGCAGCGCAACGCGCGCGAACATGTGGTCCAGCAAGCCAGGTTGATGATGGGCACCGCGCTTTCGGCGCGCAAGTACACCACGGAACAGGTCAAGCCGCTGCTCGAACCGGAGCAGGCGCGGGACCGCTCTTTCCTGCCGCAAACCGTTCCCGCCTACGCGGCCACGGAGAGTTTCGGCTATCTTCGCGCGACGTATCCCGACTATGAATATAAAGAGGCCACGCTCAACCCCACCAATTTGCGGGATCGCGCGGTGGACTGGGAAACCGACATCATCAATACGTTTCGCAATCACGCGCTGATCAAGGAAGTGGTGAATGAGCGCGACACTCCCACCGGCCGGGTTCTGTTTTTGGCGCGCCCGATTAAGGCCGATCCTCCCTGCCTGGTCTGTCACGATCAGCCGGAGACTGCGCCTCCGGCCATGATCCGCCGCTACGGCACGGCGAACGGGTTCGGGTGGAGGGAGGGGGAAATCGTAGGCGCGCAGATCGTCAGCGTCCCCATGTCGGTCCCGGTTCAGATGGCCAACGCCGGTTTTCAGAACTTCATGCTCTACCTGGGCGGCGTGTTCGTCCTCACGCTGGTCATTTTAGATCTCGTGATCGTTTACACCGTGGTCCGTCCGATCCGCCTGCTCTCCGGCGCGGCCGACGAAATTAGTTTAGGCAAGCTCGACAGTCCGGAGCTGCCGTCTACGGGATCCGACGAAATTTCGGTCTTGGCCGGGTCGTTCAACCGGATGAGGCGCAGCCTGGTGAAGGCAATGAGCATGCTTGATCAGGAGTAAAAATCCGTTGCGGGCGAGCCTGTGTGAAAGCCCGCTATATTAACCGCTTCCTTTGGTCGCGGCTCGCAAACGCTGCCGACATGTGGAGGTGCCAGCCCTGAGCCGCGACTGCAAGGAGCGGTTAATCGTCCGTTTTCACTTAGAGTCTGGCGCGCGGCGACGAAACTAGGGCAGGGACTGTAGAAAAGCCGCGCGGTCGCGCTCGGAAGGAATTTCAGCCGCCAGCGCCGCGTACAGCTCCTTGCGGGTATGCATGCGTTTGGCGGTTTTCTCGACCACTACATTGGCGATCGGACCAAGGTAGCGGCTCAGACTCTGCTTGACCGTCTTGAGAAACACCGCATCCCAGTCCGTGCGCGCGGCCGGATCTGGCTTGCGGTCACGGCCGGGATCCGGGGTCTTGCGAGCCGACTCGCTGAGTCTGGCCTCATTCCGCAGCCTGGTCTGCGTGGATGGGTGGCGAGTTCGACCTTTTGATCCAGGATCGGGCGGCGTAGGGGCGGGAATGTCCGAAGAGAGACGCGAACGGTGTGGACGCGGTGCGACCACGTAGTCTCTTTGATGAAACGGCGCGAGCGCCTCCTGAAATTCGTCGGCGCTCTGAAATCGGTCGTGAGGATCTTTGGAAAGCGCTTTCAGCAGCACGTACGAAAGCTCCTGCGGCAGACCTGGCAGCAGCTCGTGAACCGGACGCGGAAAGTCGGTGAGATGAGCCGTCATCAGATCGTATTCGCTGTGTCCCTCGAAGGGGCGCTCGCCGATCAGCAGTTCGTGCATGGTGACGCCGAGGGAATAAAGATCCGCGCGATGATCCACCGGCAGCGTTCGGATCTGCTCGGGCGAAATGTAATAAAGCGAGCCGAGCATCGATCCGGCCGCCGTGAGCTGATAGCCGGTGCTCGACTTGGCGATCCCGAAATCCGTGACCTTTACCTTGCCATCCGCCGTCAGGATGACGTTGGCTGGCTTGATATCGCGATGAATCACGCCGTTGTTGTGCGCGTAGGATAGCGCCGACAGAACCTGCCAGATCGCGTCGATCGCCGCGCCGGGGTCGAGCGGACCGTGCTTCAGCAAGTGGTCGAGGCTCTGGCCCTCCACCAGCTCCATGATCATCAGGTAGGCGTTGCCATGCCGGAAGGCGGTGAACATCCCGGCGATGTTGGGATGCACCAGGCTGGCGTGAATCTTGATCTCCCGTAAAAACCGGTCGGTTACATCCGGATCGGCAAGATAGTCAGGCAGCACGACTTTCATGGCCTCGACCCGGTCGGAAATCACGTGCCGGACGCGGAACACCTCCGCCATTCCACCGGAGCCGAGCACGCCAATGACCTCAAAATCGCCGACCCGGTCTCCAACCTGGAAACGAAGCATCCTAAAGATACATAATACTCTGATGGCAGTTCGGTTTATGATACAGAAAGTGCGCCTGGTGCCATGAAAGCGAAAAGCCGCTACGAAATCAAGGACGTAATCGCCCGCGGAGGCATGGGCGTAGTGTACCGTGCCCAGGACAAGATGATGAATCGTCTGGTCGCGCTGAAGACCATCCACGATTTGTCCGACCCCAAGGCGATTCGCATGTTCCAACGTGAGTGGCAGGATTTAGCCTCGCTGACGCACCCCAATATCGTCGAGGTTTTTGACGTCGGCGAGCTCGAGATGGACGGCGAAACCCGGCCCTACCTGGTGATGCCGCTGCTGCCCGGCACTACGCTCGATGAGTTGATCAAGACCGGAAGCCAGCGCCTGACGGTGGAGCGCTCCATCGACATCATCACCCAGACCTCGCGTGGTTTGCAGGCCGCGCACGATCGCGGGATCGTCCATCGCGACCTGAAGCCGAGCAATATTTTCGTGATGCCGGACGACGCCGTGAAGATTATCGATTTCGGCGTCGCAGGACGGCTCGATAAGACCAAGACGTTAGGGCGAAAAGGCACGTTGCTGTACATGTCGCCGGAGCAGATCGAAAACAAGCCGGTCTCGGCGGTTTCCGACGTGTTTGCACTGGCGGTGGTGTGTTATGAAACACTGACCCGCCGCCGGCCCTTCGAGCGCGGGACCGAAGAAGAAATCGTCGAAGCGATTCTGAGATCGACGCCGCCGCCGGTTTCCGAAATCAATCCCGCGGTCAACATGATGCTGAGCCAGGTGATCCACAAGAGCATGGCGAAGCAGCCGTGGCACCGGTTCGCGAGCGCGAAGGAATTCGCGGATATGTTGCAGAAGGCGCTGCGTAACGAGCCGATTGAGAGTCTGAATCCCGCGAAGATTCAGGCCCGGTTGCAGCGTTCCCGCGATGCGTTCGAGCGCGGCGACCTGGCGCTGGCGGCGGAAATTCTGGGCGAACTCGATGCCGAGGGTCATTTCGACGCGTCCATTGCGGACCTGAAACAGCGCGTGGATCGCGCGCAGATGGATCGCGAGATCGGGCAGTTGCTCGAAAGCGCGCGCACTCGCGAGGAACATCAGGAATATCCGCTCGCGCTCCAGAAGATCCACGAGATTTTGCAGCTCAGCCCACATCATACCGAGGCGCTCGCGGTGAAGAGCCGGATCGATAACCGGCGGACCGAAGCCGACATGGAGGAATGGTTCCGCGTCGCCTATCAGCACCTGGACAACTTCGCGTACTCTCACGCGCGGGAGGCTTTGCAGCGGGTCCTCCAGCTCCGTCCGCGCGAACCGCGCGCCCTGCAGATGCTCAACGAAGTCGACCGGCGCGAGCAAAGCTATGTACATCTGCGCCAGGAGAAGGAGCAGTTGTATCGCGCGGCGGTGGAAGCGGCGCAAAACGGCGAAATCAGCCAGGCGTTGAGCAAAGCCGAAAAAGTCCTCGAACTGGATAAACAGGCTCCCGAATTGCTGGAGCCCGGCCGGACCACGACGTATCAGAGTTTCTATAACCAGGTTCGCAGCGAAAGCGAATCGCTGAAATCGTCGTATGAAGAGGCGCGCGCGCAGCTCGGCAACAGAAATCTCAACGCGGCGCTGACGATTTGCGAGGAGCAGCTCCGCCGCCATCCGAATTACGCCTTATTCCAGGCGCTGCGCGTCGATATCGAGGAGCAGCGCCGCCAGGCACTATCGGCGCGGATCGCCGAAATCGACCGCGCCGTCGAAGATGAACCGGACCTGAATCGCCGCGTGGGAATTCTCGAAGAAGCCAGCCGCGAATATCCGGGCGAGGCTCACTTCCAGCGGGCGCTCCAGTTGACCCTGCATAAGCGCGGGCTGGTGGAATCGATCGTCAGCAAGGCGCGGGCGCATGAGGAGCGCGGCCAGTTCAGTGAAGCCATCACGCAGTGGGAAACGCTCGATACCATTCATCGCCGCTATCCGGGCATCGCGCTGGAGCTGGAGCGCCTGCGCAAACGCCGGGTTCAGCAGGAACGCGTGGATCGGAAACGGCGCTGGGTGCAGCAGGTGGAGAACAACCTGGACCGCAATGAGTTCGCCGCGGCGCTGGATACATTGAAAAACGCGCTCGAGGATTTTCCGGACGACGCCGAGCTGGTCGAGCTGGGCAAACTCGCCGAACGCGGGCTGGAGCGCTGGCAGGAATCGCAGAAATTGTTCGAATCCGGCCAGGCCGCGTATCAAGCTCACCGGCTGGAGGAAGCCACCGGTCTGCTCCGCCGCGCGATGGAACTGGACGACCGCAACACCGCGGTCCGAGCCACGCTTCTCGAAACGCTGGTCCGCCGCGCGCAGAACGCTCATGAGCTGGAACCCACCGCGGCGGAGACGCTGCTTCGGGAAGCGCTCGAAATCGAACCGAATCACGCCCTCGCAAAAGGCTTGTTGAGCCTGATCGAAGACCAGCGGCGATTGGAATATATCGAACGCTGCCTTACGCATGCCCGGCAGCTTCAGAACGAAAATAATGTGCGCGCCGCCGCTAAGGAAGTGGACGAAGCGCTGCGGCGCTATCCGGACGAGCCGAGGCTTACTCAATTAAGAGGCAATCTGTCCAAAGCGCTGCAAGATGAGCGCCGCCACGACCTGGAAGAAGCCCGCAGGATCGGGCGCGACGCCGATGTGGTCAGCGATACTCGAACCGCGCAGGAAAACGCCCGGCGCCTGGAGACCATCGTCACCCGCTATCAGGATGATGATGAATTTCAGGATGCGGTCGCCGGTGTGCGGAAGCGCCTGCAGTCGTCGGCCTCGGAGGCGACGGATTCGGGTCCAGCGCCGCCGCGCCCGCCTACCAAGCGGCCCAAGGGTGACTCAAAATTCCCGATGTGGGCGATCGGCGGCGGAGCGGTTAGCGGTGCTGGCATTGGTCGCGATTCTGCTCGTAGTCAGGTCGCACAAGAAAGCTCCTGAGCAGGTTGCGGCCGTGCCGGAGCCCGTTGCGACGCCGGTTCCAGCGCCGGTTCCAGAGATCCAGGCTTTGACGATTCTCGGTTCGGGCAAAATCGATATCGATGGCGCACCGCCGCAGAATCTCGATGCGGTCTTTAATCACGATTACGACCTCGGCGCAGAGCATCAGGTGAATGCCTACATGCCTCCCGACCGGAGTGCTCTCTTTTACATTTGACGGCCTCGCCCGGCCAGCTGGCGATCGTGTAAAATCACAAAAGCCAACGATATTCTCGCGTTTCTGGTCAGTACCGCGGGCGGCAAGGGCATGATTTACAGCAGCCGGCCGCTCGGAAATCTCAAGATCGACGGAAACAGCGTCGGAGCAGTCGGCGCGGTAGGTCTCGCGCTTCCCCCAGATCTGACCGGTCGAACCACAAGCTGGAGTGGATGGAGGGGGCGCAGGCAAAGACCCGCGAAATCCCCTTCGCCACGACGCGTGCCTTGCTGGTTCAGCTCGACTCGGATCCCAGCCTGGGTAGCTTGACCGTCAAGCTGAGCATTCCGGCGCCGGTCGACATCTCGGTACGCAATCAGGCTGGGCAGGAGATCAAACACGTCAGTGTGACTGGGCAGTGGGGACCGTACCCGCTTCGCGCCGGGACCTACACGATCGAAGCGACGCCGAAGGGTTACGAGAAGACGTCCGTGCCGGTTACCATTCGCAAAAACCTTGACCAGCCGGTCACCATGGATTTCAAGAAAACAGTGACGGCCGCGCACCTGGTGATCGTGACCTCGCCCCACGCTCACATCTTCCAGAACGGAAGCCCGGTGGGCGACGCCGACGACAGCGGAAAGTTCGCCTTCCAGACTCTGGCGCCCGGCCACTACCGGTTCACCGTGCGGTTGAACGGCTTCCGCGATTCGGATGTGGAGCGCGATTTAGCCGACGGCGCAAACGATACCATCCAGATTCCGCTCTCGCGCGCTCTGGGAACCGTGGTGTTACAAAAGGACCCGGCGAATGCGGTCGTGACGTGGACGCACGGCGCGGAGTCGGGCGTCATCGACGGAACCTCCAAGGATCTTCCCGAGGGCGACTACGTTTTTCACGCGCAGGCCAACGGTTATAACGACGGCTCTACCGGACCGATTTCAGTACAGAGCGGGCGCAGCGTGACCGTTCCTCTTCACCTAACCGTCAGGGCCGTAACCAGCAAGTCGCCCCCTCCCGTCGCCACGCCCTCCGACGTCTGCAACGGTTGGCTCGGAGGCGACGCGGATAAAAACGGTTGCGGGTTGAAAACGACCACCGCCTACGCCCACGCAATCGACAGCGGGGAAATTCGCTTCAAGGCTTGGTCGGGCGGCGACCGCAGCGGCCTGCGCTGGCAGGTCGGCTATCGCGATGAAAAAACTTACTGGGAGTTCGAGCTCACCGGGAAATCTCTAAAAGTGTGGGAGATGGCCAAGAAAAGGACGGAGAAGCTCAACACTCCCGTGAAAGTCGACTTGACGCAAGTGGCAGGAAATGACCATCACGGTGAAGCCTGCCTCGCTTCGTTTGCAAATCCCCGAAGCGGGAATCGACAAGACCTTCGCGGATGATCCGCAATACGATTTCCACGGCTCGTTCCGCGTAGAAGTGAAGAAACAACCGGTATGGATTCAGTTCTATCACAACCCTTGAGAGGATCATAGCCATGGGCCCAGCGCCAACTCGACTTGTTAGCACGGTAAAAATCGACGACGTGAAGTTCGATGCCTTGTCGGTCAGTCTCGGATTCTCCACTCTGAGTACGGTCGTGGGAATGCCGCTGATGGGATCTTTGCAGACCAGCATCGAGGTGGTGGCGGACGCGCATGATACTGTAAATCTGCCATTTGGCAATCTCAAGACCCTGTTCGAGCTCGGCAAAATCGTCACGCGGGACAAGATCAAACAAATCACGCTTTGGTTTTGGACGGATGAAACCCAGAGCGACGTGATCTGCGAGTTCACCTTCCAGGGTTGGATCAGCCATTTTCAGATCCACAGCGCCGGGGGCGGGAATCACACGGTGGTGATGAGCTTGCAGCCGACGCTCGATCAACAGAATTATCCCGTGATCGACATCACCAACTGAGCGACATAGATGGGAAAAGTGATTCTCAAAGTCCTCTTGCCCCGCAATCGCGATCGCGAGGGGACCATGACCGTCGAGGTGAACGGTCGCGCGATCCGCAAGTTTAAAGTCTCGGGTCGTGGCAGCGCCGGTTCCGGCGATACCCAGTTCAAGCACAACGGAAATACGCCCACTGGATTGTGGGAAGGTAAGGGCTGGCAGGACACCAGCAAGAAGGATCCCTTCGCATACGGTCCCTATGGGGCGGAGATTCTCGAACCGGTGCGCGGGAACGCACTGACCGCGAGCACCGTTTTTCATCGCGACTTGTTCCGGATTCATGGCGGCGCGCTGGATCCGCGGCCGGATTCACCCTGGTATGGCAAATTGAATCCGACCAACGGCTGCCTGCGCCTGAGCAACCAGGACATCAAGACTCTGTCGACGCTGCTCTACAATGCCAGCATCGACGACGACAAACGTTCATGTTCGGCGCCCCAGGTCTGGGTAAACGTTCAGGAAGGCGCGACGTTTGACGATGACGACGATGGCTCTAATACGTGCTCCAGAGCCCCGTACAATTTTCTAACCGATTCGGCCGGCATCACTCTCCGGCGTACACCGTAACGAGCCGTGCCCGATCAGCGGCTGAGGCGCTTGCGTTGGAGCCCTTCCGGTTTCCGGGCGTAGCGGCGCTCCAGTTCAAGCTCGGCGGGCACGCGCAGCGGCTCGCATGGGAGTGAGATTTTTCGCCTCGCCCGCTCCGGCGAGTGCCTCCGGCTGCATCACGTGATCCGGATGTTCGTTCCACAATTCCCACGTAACGACGCGCTGAAGTTGCCGCAGCGCTTCGAGAATCGTATCTCCCTTGGAAAACTTGTCCCACAAACACACGAAGCCATTTTCCGGATGGATGTTGGGATGAAACACCGGCGTCTCAAGAAACGCCTCGATCGGGACGCTCGGGTAATACGACGGGTACCGGAATCGAACCGCGTGCGAGGCAAATTCCATCGGAGCATGCGGAGGCTGCAACGCCAGCGTCGAAGTCCGGTGCAGCACGACATGAAACACGTCTGCATCGGGCAACACTTCGCGCCGGACCACTTCGACAATTCCAGGATTATGTTCGGCCAGCCGCGCCAGCAGCGACCATTCGTTCTCCAGCCGCCGGGCTCTCATCCGTTGGTGGCGACGGTGGAAACGCGCAGCACGTCGTTCGGCCGCACGCCCTGGATCGGCAGCGGCGAGGCGAAATCCAGCGTTTGCCCGTTCCATACCACCTGGGGCTCGCCGTCGCCTTGCAACATATCGCCGCGCTCGCGCAGATCGTAGAGAATCTCGTCCAGAACGACATCGAGCAGCTCTTCATCGTCGATATCGACGTTGTATTTGGTTTCGCCGTTGATGGTGTCGAAGTAGATCTGGTATTTGGCCATAGCCTCTCCCATTTTAATGCCCTCCTAATGCCGCGTCGACCTCGGCGAGCCCATTGAAAACGCCCTCAGCGATTCGGGCAAGTCCTCCACGGTCCACTGGCAACGGCTGCATTGGCCGTTGGAGAAATCCCAACAATCGCGGCACTGCGGGCGGCCACATTTTCCGCAAACCCTCAGATCGGTTTCCTCGGCCGCAGTCATGCAAAGCTGGCAGCGGCCGTAAAGAGAACGCGGTCCGAATTGATGATCCCACCATCGGCCGTCGGGCGTGAACACCGGTACGCGATTCTCTTCGCATAACCGGCAGCGGCAGGTGTCAAACGACCAGCAGTGCTGCTCGCACACCAGCAGGCCGCAGCGCGGGCATTGAAACGCGACGCGGCTGCCGATTCGCCGGTTGCACAACGCGCAACGGTGCGAGCTCATGCCGCGGATGGCCTCGATCAGTCCCGCGACGATGGCCGTCACCAGCGGCGCAAGCAGAATGGCAGGGTCGTTTCGAACCGCCAGGTAAATAATCGCCACGCCGATGGCGCTGGCCCCGCACGGAATCGCGAACTTGATCCACTGGCTCGGAATTTCTACTTCGAAGAAATGGAAAATCGCGAATGCAATCGGCGCCAACAGCGCCGCGCACGCCAGCGCCGTCCACACGTTCACCAGGCCCGACACCAGTTGCAAAACCGTCAGCAGAAACGTGCTTCCAACCAGCGTCGTGATGGTTCGGGCGTTCATCGATCCCCATTCCGGAACCGTATCGTAAACCAATGATTCTCCGGCAGGCCCAAGGCGCGCGGAACACACCTCGACCAGGGAGAGTCTCGCTCAATAATCCGTATCGATTCCAGTTCCAGAATACTCCGGGACGCGCAGCAGGGACAAACACCGCTTCGCCTCACCGCCGCCGCGCGCCGCATCGGAGCCCATTCAACTTCGCAATCCAGGCATCGAACGCGCGTCGAAATCGGCCAGTCCAAAGCGATAAACGCAGATTCGCCTGAGGATTCGAGTAGATCGTGAAATGTCGCATCGGCACTCGGCATCGGGCTGAGCAAATCGTCCCGGCTGCCGTGAAACGGGCAGGATACCGATTGCGGTGTCCGGAAATACGAGCTTCGCGGATCAGCATCTAACGAAATCTCGAAGGTCATCGATTCGGCCATGCCTTGCGCCATCCAGCGGATCGCCATTTCTACTTGAGCCGACCCTGTGATCGCCGCCATAGTCGGAGTGGCCGGTGCGATTTCGTCCGGCACGGGATCGCTGCATGGGCGAATGGTCGCGTCCCAAAACACCAGCAGTTCGCGAAGCTTTCGCGGAGTCAGCTTGCATCCGAAACAGGCCCCGGTTTTTCCGGGAAACCAGGACACGCGGCCGTGCGAATAATCCGGCGTTCCCAGACCGGCGTCGCAGACCGGCAAGCCGAGCTTGGTCGATATATAGGCGATCTCCAGGCGCGCCAGGTCGCTGTCGACGCAACTAAATAGGATATGAGCGTCCCGCAGCCGCCCGAAACCCACGTCGGCAATCTCCGATTCGATCGAAGAAAACTCCGTATCGGGGAATATCGGCCGAGCCGCATCTGCCAGAGCCGCCGCTTTGTTCTGGCCCACGCGGTCCCCTTGACGAAAAAAGATGCACCGGGTAAGGTTGCTCGGCTCGACGCGATCCGGATCGACGATCAGTACCTGCGCGGCTCCCAGCAGTCCCAGAATCTTGACGACTTCGTTGCCCAGCGCCCCGCCTCCGGCGATCACCGCGCGAAGATCGCGAATATTCCGACGCGCGAACACGGTTCGCTCGAGTCTCGAGTAATCGGATAGGCGGCTGGTCGTATCCAACAAATCTAAGGTTTACCGATCGCTCTGTCAATGTTACACTAGCCCAATCAGAGTCCTATGAGCCTTTACCAGACCCTTTACTATATGTCTTTGGTAGGTGGTATGGCGGGGTTGTTTTCCTGGGGCATCACCGCCTTAGTGGCCGCAGCGCTTCCAAACCAGCCTGAAGTCTGGGTTTCCGACCTGATCGCGGCTGCCATTCTGGGGGGATTCATCGGCGGACTGACGGTCGGGTTTTCGGATCGCTGGTCCGGGAACCGGGTGATGCCGCGTTGGGTCATCTCGGGAACGCTGATTGGAATCTTCGCCGGCGTGCTCGCGGGGCTGATTCAAATCCCCATCACGAATAACCTCGGATCCGCCTTTCCCGTTCTCAACCGGTTGATTGCGTGGATGTTAGCGGGCTCGCTGATCGGCCTGGGATTGGGCATGCGATGGGTTGCGGTCAACCGCTTGCGGGTGGTCCATTGCTATGCCGGTGGATTGATCGGCGGCGCCTTAGGCGGATTGATTTTCGCGGGGCTCGGAAGCAGCATCCCAGACCTTTCGCAGGCTCTCGGATTCATTTTCATCGGCGTGGGGATCTGCTTCGGAGTCACGCTGGCGCCGATTTTACTTCGAGACGGCCTGCTTCAATTCGTCAGCAGCGGCGACGCCCGCGCGCAAAGCAAGTTTGGACGCACTCACAAAGAATGGGAATTGCAGCAGGGCGATTCCTACACGATCGGTAGCCAGAGTCAGGATTTCAGCAAGACCCGCTATCGTCCCGACGTGGAGATCTTCATTCCCGACGCGGCGATTGCGCCTCGCCACGCCGTCCTGTTTGAGAAAGACGGCCGCTTCTTTCTGGCCAGGCACCAGGACACGGTCGGACAGGCCGCTTTAGCGCGATTTGTGACGCGGGTAAGAGGAAAGAGCGTCATCGGGTCTCAGGAATTGCGCGATAATGACGATCTCCAGATCGGACGAACTGCCCTGCGGTTCGCCACCAAGAAGAAAGAGCAGTAAATGGGACGCAAACGGCAAATCGGATGGCTAGCGGCGGGGCTCATGGCAGTCCCATTCGCGGCGCGAGCGCAGAACGTCCCGGGCCGTCTGGACTTTTCAGACAGCATCCGCATGGTGGATTGCGACCCCGCGTCGAGCGCGCCCTGCTTCCGGCTGAAGTTCAACATCGTGGATGCGCAGGGGGCCCCGCTTCCAGCTCAGATCCCCCCTCCAGAAAAACTGGCGGGAAGCATCAACGTGATGGTCGGGGATCAGGCCATTACTCCGTTTTTTGCGGTCGCGGGAGGCGAAACGCAGGCCGTGCGCGCGCGGGTCGCTCTAGTACTGATCGACATCAGCGGTAGTATGAATCGGCCGTTGGCGACCGGCCAGACCAGGTTTGAGGCCGCGAAGATGGCCATTTCGTCGTTCCTCGATGGATTCCAGGACGGCGTGGACCGGGTCGCGGTCGTACCCTTTGAAAGCCACCAGGTGGAGCCCACCATTCGCGGAGCCACCTTCGCCACCACCAGGCAGGCAGCCCTGCAACAGGTTCAAGCCCTCCCGCAGCCGCAATCGCGCAACAATACCGGATTGTTCTCCGCCGTGACGATCGGACTGGACGTGCTGTCGGAGCAGCTCAAGAACCCGTCCGCCGGAACCATGCCGCCGGAAGCGATGGTGATGCTGATGACCGACGGGACCAACGAAGTACTAAAGGGGGACGATCCGGGGCTGCTGGCGGGACCGGAAGGTCTGGCAACGGCCTCCGCGAAGGTGAAATCGTCGGGTGTTCAGATTATCGGGGTCGGTTTCGGAAATCGTAACGAAATCGATGAAACGGCGCTACGGCAGATCAGCACAAAATACTATATGACGGCTGATGCGGCTACGCTCGCCAGGATTTTTACGGTCGCGCGTACCCTGTTATCCAGCCGCATCCAGGCGACTTTTACCTCGCCATGGCCCGATCGGGCGTCGCTGGCTGGCAGAACCCTGCGCGTCTCGGTGAAGTTGAAGCTTCCAAGCGGCCAGGAATTGGCGAGCGATGTGAAAACGTGGGCTACGCCGCAGATCGGCCTTCCGGTTTTCGAGGGGAAATGCGGCGCCGACGAGCTGAAGGCTCTGTATACCCATGCCGCTCCCCCGTCTTCGAACGCCTGGATCTCGGTTTTACGCCCGGTTTTAGTTTTTATTGGATTTGGTGCGTTGTTGCTAGTAATGTGGTTCTGGATTCCACGCCTGGTATGGGCAGATCAATACATAGGAATCGTACCGGAGAAGAGATGGGCGAACCAAAATACGGCAAAAACGAACCGGCCGGCGCCGGCGGGATTCCAGCAGGGAAAACCCGGCGCCCAGTCGCCGCGGGCTCCCAGCGACCAGACCATCGTTGCGCCGCGGACGGACTTCACGAAGACGCGTTTGGGACCGCTTCCTCCAGGACGTGGTCCGCGAGGCTAGGATATATGAAAGTTTTGGTGTACGATCTCTTAGAACAACCCGGAATCGCCGGTAGGAGTTTGAAAGCGTGCCTTTAGTTAAGGTTATTCGAAAAGGAATTACCCCCGCGGTCCGCAAGGTCCCGACGTCCACCTGTGCGGCCATGATGCCCATGACCCTCGATCGAGTGGGCAAGGAAGCGGCATCGGAGAATGAGGATTTAACTAAGGTGGAGGATTTGAACGACGCCTTCGCCAAGTTCCAGCCCAAGTTGAACTTCAAGGGGTTCGCCGGGGCGGAAGAAACGGAGTTTAAAGCCGAGTTCCGGTTCAAGAGCATCAAGGATTTCGATCCGGAGAATCTCCAGAAGCGGCAAGAGGTGAAGAACGCCGACGGGGAGACTGAGTTTCTGCGTAACGATATCGCGGATCTCAAGGCGAACATCGACCTGCTGTACCGGTTGAAGGATCGCTGGAAACTTCCCACGGTCCGCCGCGCCTGGACCAGCGAAACGCAGCGCAAAGAAATCATCGCCGCATTGGGCCGGCTTAAGGGCGAGCTTGCGAAAGTAGCCGCCAAGGGAGGGAACTAAATGGCCGAGCCACTGGAAGCCGTAAAAACCAAGACGACGGGAGAAATCCTGGGGCAGAGCGCCGCGCGAGACCTGTTGCAGGACATCTTCGCGGATCTGCATCCCGCGCTGCTCGATGAGACGCGCGACATGTCGAGCATCTTTTCTGCGCAGTCGGCGAACGAGTTTCTCACGCAGCTTACCAACTTTGAGACGCTGCTGAGTGAAGACGACAGCTACGAAGCATCGGTAAAGAAGTTCCAGGCGCAGATCGATGGCGCGGAAAAAACGCGCGATGAGCTGCTGGCCCAGATCTTCAAGGAAATCCGGCCGATCGAGCGCAGCTATCGCGAGCTCCGGCTGTTCTTCGAAAACGCCAAAGTACCGGACGGCAAGGTCCGCAAGCCGGTGGAGATGTTCATTCTGAATGCGGATGCGAAGGCGATGAAAGACGTCTTCAGCATGAACGTCGCCGCGGTGGAGAATTTCGTGGTCCGCCGCAACGACAATTTCAATTTCCGCGACGACATCTGCAACCTGGTGGTGCCGGGCTACTATCCGCAGCCGGTGCGCGAAAAGTTCGAAGACATCGCCAACACCTGGGGCATGTTGCTGATCAGCGATCTGGATGACGAGAAGTCGTTCAAGAACATCGAACGGAACTTCCTCCCGGGCGGCAAATACGAATTCATGAAACGCCCCGAGGATCGCGCGGCCGCCGACGTTTGCACCATGGGCTACCTCCAGTTGAGGCCAGCGCATTGGTTCGAAAAGGATGTGGATGGCGGGGAAGATTTGTGGGGACCGCCGTCGTTGGTTTTCGCGGGCGCTGTGGCGCGCGCGGATGATGCGGTCGGAATCGCGCAAGGTCCGGTGGGATCGCGCTTCGGCCAGATCGCCGGGTCGGAAAAGTGCCGCGTCGAGCCCCTGATCGGCGAGATGGAGCACTTGAGCATGGAGCGCCAGTTGATTCCGATCATCCGTGATGCCGACAACCACCTGTGCTTCTTCGGGTGCCGTACTCAGGCGGAAGATCCGTACGGAGTGTTGAAGTTCTTCACATCGTATCGGATTCTGCGCTACCTGGAGCGGTGCTGCCGCCACTATCTGTTGCAGGTGGCCGGCCAGGTTTTGACGCGCGACTTTATGGATCAATCCATTGAAGCTCCGCTCAAGAAGCTGCTGGATGAACAGGTGGAGCAGGGAACCATTCTCGGCTACGACATGTTCGTCGACAAAGACGCGAACAAGCGCATGCAGGGTATCTGCGACATTACATTAAACGTCATGCCTACGGGGCCTGCGGAAACGTTCGTTCTAAAGATCGACGTTCCCGAGTTTTCAAAGGGCGACAAGAAGCCGTAGACGACGAGGAGGAAGCTATGCCTGGTGGTGGAATACGGCCCGGTTCGGCGGCGCGAGACGCCGAAGAGCGGAATCGTCAGAATCCTGTCCGCAACATCAGTTTAGGCGTGCGTCCCGGATCCGCGGCGAGAGAAGCGGAAGAGCGTGCCCGCAACAGCGAGGAGGCGCCGTTCAACGCCTCGGTCGGATTCAACCTCAGCCGCGGCGGCGGGGTGAAGTTCGAGCTGGAGACGCGGCCTTCCGGTCCCGGCGAGGCGATGCCTGTCAAAGTGCCGCCGGCCGAGCCCGTTGCGCCGGCAGCGCCCGCCGCCGCAGCGCCCGTCGCGGCCCCGCCACAGCCGGAGGCGCCACCCGCGCCGTCGGCGGCCGCAAAGGTGTGGGGCAAGTTTCGTGGTTGGTTTTCTAGCAACAAGTAGTAGGTAGTAAGTCGTGCAACTAATGTAATCAAAACAAGGAGGAAGAACTATGGCAGCACCGAACCGATGCACCGTGACCATTCAAGGCACTGCATTTCAAGCCGTCACTGCAAGCGTGAAATTCGCTTGCCAGCAAGATTCATCCGGACAACCGCTCATGGGGAGTTTGGCGACCGAAATCCGGGTATTCGCGGATTTCCACGATACGCAGAACTTGCCCTATTCCACGTTACAGACTTTATTCAATCTGGCCAACGTGGTGGTTCAGTCCAACATCGTAGCGATGCAGATCGATATGTGGTCGGACGACTCCAAGTCCAATGTGCTTTGCAGCTATAAATTCAATGGCTGGATCGCACGCATGGAGACCATCAACCCATCGGGCGTCACTTCAAACCTGAATCTCGATGGCGACAAGGCCGAGTTGCAATGGCAGGGGATCACGCCTGTGTTAAACCACATGCTGATTCTCGACCTTCAGCCGGCTCTGAATCAGAAGAATTTCAGCGCAGTCAGTATGTCGAATTAACGAGAGAAAAATCAGGAGGAAACCATGGCATCACCATACAATAGCACTTGCACCATCGGCGGAAACAGTTTTGACGCGCTCGAAATCCTGGTCGCTCTCGAGACTACACCGGATCGCAACGGCATGCCCACCATGGGCAGCTTCACCTCGATCGTTCGCGTGGTGGTCGACATGTCCGACACGCAGAACATGCCCTACAGCACCCTAAACTCGATGTTCGGCCAAGCCAACGTCGCCACGCAGCAGAGCATCGTGCCGATCAAGCTCGAGTACTGGGTGGACGAAACCAAGCAGAACGCGCTCTGCTGTTTCAAATTCAACGGATGGATCAGCGGCTTCCAAACGGTAAATCCGACGGGCAACCTTCAGGATGTCACGCAGCAGGGGCAGGTGATCAACAACATGCTGATCATCGACCTGACACCAACCCTGAACCAGGCGAACCAGCCCAACTTCACCTTCAGCAACTAAGCAGGAGGAGGAGCGTATTTCGTTCATCTCCTTTCCGCTCCGGCTCCGGGATGCATTTTTGGGCCGGACCGACGAAGTGCAGGCAGTCCTGTCGCTGATCCGTGTGATGGCCAACACCCCGCACGGATCATGGAAAGGATGCCCGCACTTTGGGTTGCGGGATTTTTTCGAACAGGCGAGAACACGGCCGGACTTGCCGCAGCTCGCCATCCAGGAAGTGAATCTGGCATTGAAGGACCTCGGCATCACTAATCTGAAGATCGAGCGGATTTCGAAGGAAGCGCAGACCAATCGCGACGTGGATACGTACGAGGTTACGGTGGCTTCCTCGGCTGAGGCGGGCAAGAAGTATTCCGTGAATGTCTGAAAGGATTGACAGTCAAAGTTAATCGGTTCGAGTCATGCCATACGAGAGCGTAAGCGCCATCGAGATCGACCGGAAGCTTCGCGACGACTTTCGCCGCAGGCTGCGCGATTTTGGCGTTTCCGCTGAAACCACAGACCCGGTTCTGGCGGTGCTGTTCCGCACCTTCGCGCAGCAGCTCGAAACTCTCTATGCGGAAACCGGCCGGATCCGGCTGGCACTGCTCGACGAGCTGATCGCCGGCCTGGGAATCGATCGAAGAATGGCGCGCCCCGCCCAAACCGTAGTCCGCTTCTTGAACGCGTCAGCCGCCCAATTGGTCGAAGCCGGTACGGAATTAATCGGGGAAGCGACCACCGGAGAGCGGCTCACCTTCACAGCCGACGCGGCAGTCGCCGTATCCGGCGCGCGCATCGCCGTTGGCGCCACCTATCAGGATGGCGCTCTGCAATTGATGCCGGGCATCGAAATGCCGGAAGCGTTCCAGGCGCGGAGGCCGGCGCTCGATCCGGTTAAGGTCAACCTGGGGCCGAATCCGGCAGTGTATCTGGCGATCGAGAATCTTCCGCCGGCACATCTCGGCCAGCACAGCTTCTTCTTCGAGCTCGGTCCCGACGCGTACCGGATTCAACAGGCGCTGGAACTGGAAACCTGGTGCATCTTCGGAAACGATGGCGATCTGACCTCTCCCGGGATCTTGCGGCCGAAGAATGGCAGCGCCGGAACCAAGAGCCTGCATTTCCTGGTCTCCGATACAGCCGCTGGCGGCTGCCGGATACCCAGGCGCTTCCAGCCGAGCAGGAGACCCCCAACCTGCCCAATGGATTTTATGGCTCGCGGATTTTCTGCTGCCGGTGATCCCGCCCGAGCGGCGTTTCGTGTGCCAGATCCCACGCGGGATGGACGTGGCTATTGGAAAGATTTTCGGACGTGATTCGGCGCAGTTATTTGCGCAGCCCAGGGCCTGGATCCGCATCTCGTTTCCGAAGATCAGCCCCTCCCTGCACGCACAGCATCTCCACAATTTCGATGCATGCCATGACGGTTTCGAACGTCGAATGTTTCAATCAGACCGTCTATTTCGACCAGCAGGGCACGTCGATTCCAATTAGCCGCGAAGCCGGCACAGCCAGTTATCTGGTTGCGCCGTTGTCGATTTTCGGCGAAACGCATACTCCATACCTTCCGGAATTCCAGCCGAGCGCCGAAAAAGGTGTGGGCGCTACGCCACCCGAAACGGGCGAATCGAGTTGCAGCCAGCCCGTCGAGCCGACGGAAGCGCGGAAGCCTACGCGAATCTTCGCGTCTGGGTCACTTCCGGAGTGCTGGGCAATGGCGTTGGTCCGGGTCAGGTGGAGACATTTGCGAAGCGCGGGACTCTTCCCGGCGTCAGAATCACGAATCCGACCTCGGCAGCGGGTGGAGCCAACACCGAAGGATATGAGGGAGCCCAATCGCGCTTTGCCGAAGCGTTGCTGTCGCGCGGGCGCGTAGTTACTCACGCCGATCTGGAGACGATGGCGAAATCGTTCGACCAGCGCATCGTCAAGGCGGATGTCACCAGCCGTCTGAAACGCTCCGAGTTGGGGTTGCAACGCTTTCAGCAAGTTACCTGCTGGCTGGATCGCGATCGCTTTATCGATCCGGAAATGGAAATGCGCGTCCTCAAGGACGATCTGGATCGCTTTCTGCGCAGCCGGTTCCTGTACGACACCGAGCTGGCGCTCGAGCTGGAGTGGACCCAATGACGGAAACAGAGCGCGCCGCTCGAATGCCGGATCTATCGCACGCCTTCTGCGGGTTCCATCACACGCTCGATTCGGCGCTGTCGGTCTTGTACGAGTTGAAGGTTCCGCTCGATCGCGTCACCGTGCGCATGGAAGGCAAGGGCTACCCGACGCGCTGGATCGTGCAGCAGAATCCTCCGCCGGGCAGCGAAATCGATGCCGGCGCCAAAATCGAGCTGACGGTCGCGGGCCTGGGATATTTTCACGCGCTGCCGGTCGGGATGTGGGACAAAGGCGGGGAAGCGGAGGCGGGCACGCAGGAAGTGCTGGAGCTTCTCGACGATCCGATCCAAAAGGCGGCGTATTGGATTCGCGAAGGTGCGCGACTATTCGATATTCATCCCGATCATCCCGCGGCGTGCGCCCGCTGGATGGCGTTGTTCGGCGTTTCTCCGGACGACTGGCCTAATGAGATGTGGTACCCTCTGGCGCTGCTGCTGCCCAATTTGCAATCGCTCGCCGGAACCGAGCCGGGCCTGCGTTTCGCGTTGAGTCTTCTGCTCGGCGTGCCGGTGCAGGGAATTCGCCGATCGCCTTCATTCCGGTATATCAATGAGGACGACCTCAGCCGCGTCGCCCGGACTCACACGCGCCTGAGCGTGGATTCGATCGTTGGCGACCGCAAGGAAGAGCTCGCCAAACTGACGCTGGTCCTGGGGCCGGTCACGCTCGATACGTATTTCGAATTTCAACAGGAGCCCAAGAGCAAGCTGCTCGATTCCGTTCTCGGCCTGGTGGCCACCTGCTATCAGAAGCACACCATCGCCTGGGACGTCGAAGATCGGGCGCGCGCCCCTCGGCTCAGTCACGCTAAACAAAACAGCATCCTAGGAATCAACTCCCATCTGGGAGCGCGGAGCTGGGAGGAGACGGTGCAGGCAGCATGAACCCCGACGATGTGAAACTCAGCTCGGTCAATTGGGAGCATGGCATGTTGCTTACTCCCGAACACTTCCTGCGCCAGGAACGCTACTTCGAGGCGGGACTGATTTGGGCGCTGCGCTATGCCACCAGCGCGTATGGCCTGGTGGGCGGCGGTGCGCGCCTCCCCGAGGCGGAGCGAGGTGCGGTGCGCCACGATCCCGTAATCTCGGTGGATGAAGACGATCAGTCGCTCTCGATTTCCATCACGCAGTGCCGCGCCCTGACGCCGGCCGGCTGCATCATCGATATCGATCCCACTTACCCGCTGCAGCGCCGTTTTCAGAAATCGGAGCTGGAAGGCGTATCCGAATCGGGCATTTATATCGTGTGCGACCCGCACGAGAAGCGAGTGCTGGACGGCACGGTCGATGAATTCAATCCGCAGATGAAGACCGAGCGCAAGCCGGCGTACTGGCTGAGCCTCCAGGTCCACGCGGACAGCGCGCCCTACAGCGCCGCGGTGGGACGCATCCGCCGCCAGAGATACGGCGCGGGTTATGAAAAAGATCCCGAGTTCATCCCCGCCTGCACCACGCTGGTCGCGCACAGCGAACTCACCAACGCGTGGCGAAAAATCATCGACGATGTCACGCTGATGACGGAGCGCTACACCGAATTGCATCGCGCCATGCGGGAATTTCTGGTGCTGTTCACCGAGCGCGGCATCGAGACCGAAGTGGATCAGGAAACGGTCCTGTTCGTCGACCGCATGGTAGTGGCGCTGCAAACTTGCGCCTACGATATCCTGGACCCGGTGCAAACTCCTCCGCAACTGTTCGGAAAATTGCGCCGCCTGTTCCATTGTGCCGCCGCGTATCTGGATCTGACGCCGGCCGTGCAGCAGTACTTCGATACGCTTAAGGAAACCGGGGAGACCGAGTTCATCGCGATCATCGAGCAGCAAAAACGGATCCTGCGCACCACGCGAAGCTGGAGCATTCACGACGATTTGTCGGCGGAGGTGCGGGAAGCAAACGGATGCCTCGGCTCCTTGCAGCGGCTGGAGCGCGCGCTCGAAGGCAAGTACATCGATTTCCACGTCAGCCCGTCGCTCGAAGCCATGAACTTCGTCTTCGACCGCGGCGGCAAAGTGCTTTACAAGCTCGCCGCCAAACCGGCGCGCGTGCAGGGAATGGCCGACGAGCTGAGCTTGTACTTTTCGCAATTGCGGCTGGAAGGGCGCGACAAGTACCGCCTGGTCCTGGTGGGCGAGCAGAACGCGACTTTCGAAAAGGGCACCAAGATTACCGCCGAGATTCGCATCAACGAAGGCAGCGGATTCCGCAGGCAGCCCGTGATTCTGGCGTGTGAATCGAAACTGCCGGAGCAGTTGAATTTCGAATACGATTTCGATGCGCCGGACGTCCCCACCATCACCGACATCCAGCGTGAGCCTGCAGGCGCATTATCCGATCCGGACGGCGCTTGCTGTATATCCGCCATCGGTTCTATGCGCAGCGTGAGCAGGAGCCGGTGCGTACGGTGGAGCCGCTGCAGCCTGAACCGCGTATCGCGCCGCCCCCGCTTCAACCCGATATCACGCCGCGCGCCCTACCGGCCCAGTGTCTCCGCCGCCGGTTCCGCGGGATACGCAGGCCCGCCCCGTGGGAAGCGCCGCCGCGCCGCGTTGAAAATCCGCGCGAAGACCCACGGAGACAGGAGCCGCAGCCGGTTCGCCTCCGCGGCGCAGGCGATTGGAGTAAACCATCATGGCCATCGATCTCGACAAACTTTCAAGTGAACTGGAAGACGCGCTGGAGCGCGCCCGGCTGCTCGCCGAGCAGCGAACGCAATCGCAAATCACGCCGGTGCACATGCTGTATGTGCTGCTGGAAGACAGCGCGCTGGCGGGCATGCTCGAAAAAGCCGGTGTTTCCTGCGGACCTCTGCTCGACGCTTTTTCGACCAAGCTCAACCAGGAGAAAAATCCGAAGCTCGAGCCAGGCAAACGGCCCGTGGCGTCGCGAGCGCTGCGCGATCTGATCGAAAAGTCGTTCGAAGTGATGGACGGCCGCGGCGCCGAGCGCGCCGAACCCATCGATTTCGTTCTCGCCGCCGTCGAGTCCAGCGAAGATCAGTTGAAGAACCAGCTTCGCGGCGCCGGCGTCACCAAACAGGCCGTGGAAAAGGCCGCCGATTCCAAAGCTTCCACGAAAGAAGCGCTCGGTGAGCCGAAAGCGCCGGCATCCAAACCCGGTTCAACGAAAGTTCTCGAACGCTACGGACGTGATTTGACCGCCGCCGCGGCTGCCGGCGAACTGATGCCGGTGGTGGGCCGCGACGAGGAAATCCGCCGCGTCATTCAAGTCCTGCTGCGTAAGAGCAAGAATAACCCGGTGCTGGTTGGCGATCCCGGCACGGGCAAGACCGCGATTGCGGAAGGGCTCGCGCTGCGCATCGCCGCCGGCGACGTGCCGGAGTCTCTGAAGAAGTGCAAAGTCATCGCGCTCGACCTGACTTCGATGGTCGCCGGAGCGAAATATCGCGGCGAATTCGAAGAACGCATCAAAGCCGTAGTGGACGAGGTTCGCGCCCGGAAGGGCGAGATCATTCTGTTCCTCGACGAGCTTCACACGCTGGTGGGCGCGGGCGGCAACGAGGGCGGGATGGATGCAGCGAATATCCTCAAACCCGCGCTGGCCCGAGGCGAGCTGCGCTGCGTCGGCGCCACCACCTTCGACGAATATCGCGAGCGCATCGAAAAAGATGGCGCGCTCGCACGGCGCTTCGACGTCGTCACGGTCAAGGAGCCGACCGACGAAGCCATGATGGTGATTCTCCGCGGCATCCGCGGCCGGTACGAAGCCTATCATGGCGTCCGCCTTTCCGATGAAGCGCTGCAAGCCTCGGTCAAGCTTTCGCGGCGTTATCTGCGCAGCCGGTTTCTTCCCGACAAGGCGATCGACATCATCGACGAATCCACGGCTCGTATCCGGATGCAGAAAGAGTCGAAGCCGACGCATATCGACCAGCAGGAGCGCTTGTTGCTTCGCAAACAGGCCGAGCTCGAATCGCTGCTCACCAGTCCCGCGTCTCCCGCCCAGCAGAAAGCCGTCGCCGCTCTTCAGGCGGAGGTCGCGCAGATCAAGCCCGGCGTCGACGCTCTGGTCAATGAATGGAAACATCAGAAAGAAGCTTCCGACAATCTGCAAAAAACCAAGCAGGCGATCGAAGAACAAACTGCGCTGCTCACCGCCGCCGAATCGCAAGGCAACGTCGCCAAGGCCGCTGAAATCCGCTACGGGACTTTGAAATATCTGGAGCAGCAGCGGGAAGATCTGGAGAAGCAAGCGGCCGCTGCCACAGGGCGCAATCTGGTGCCCGATGAAGTCAGGCCGGAACACATCGCCGAGGCCATCGGCGAGCGCGTCGGCATCCCGATCCAGCGCATGCTCGAAAGCGAGCGCGACCGTCTGCTCAAAATGGAAGAGCGCATCGGCGAAAGGGTCTTCGGGCAGGACGATGCGGTGATCGCCGTCTCGGAAGCGGCGCGGCGCATGCGCGCGGATCTTCAGCCGGGCAGGAAGCCCAACTCCTTCCTGTTCGTCGGTCCCACCGGCGTCGGAAAAACCGAGCTCGCCAAAGCGCTGGCGGAAGCGCTGTTCGACGACGAAGCTGCGCTCATCCGCATCGACATGGGCGAATACAAGGACAAATCTTCCATCGCCGGACTGATTGGCTCGCGTCCCGGCCTGGTCGGGTCGGATGAAGGCGGATTCCTCACCGAGCAGGTTCGACGATCGCCGTACTCCGTAGTTCTGTTCGACGAAGTGGAGAAAGGTCATCCCGAAATTCTCGACTTGCTGCTGGGCGTGCTCGACGAAGGCCGCCTCACCGACGCCAAAGGCCGGTTCTGCGATTTCTCGAACACGCTGGTTCTGTTCACTTCCAACCTGGGCGTGCGCGAAGCGATGGACTCCACCGAGGATCTGGAAAAGCGCAAAGAAATTATTCTCGAAGTGGTCAAAGCCAGCCTGCGGCCGGAGCTTTACAACCGCATTTCGCAGGTGATCGCATTCAACTCGCTCACCGAGACGGAGCTGGAACGGATCGTCAACATCCAGTTGGCGGGTTTGCGGAAGAAGCTGGGTGAAGATCGCGAGATCCGCCTGGAAGTTACGCCGGAGGCTCTGGCATATCTGGCGAAACAGAGTTACGATCCGGCATATGGCGCGCGGCCCGTCGGCCGGACCATCCAGCAACTGGTGCTTTCGCCGGTCGCGACCGCGGTTCTGGCGGGCGAAGTGACCGCGGGACAAACCCTGCAAATCGGATTTCAGGAGCCAGACGGCCTGAGCTTCACGGTGGAAGAAGCTGCGGCGGCTGTGAAATAGCATGCGAGCGCTCGTCTGTGCATTGTCGATCGCGTTGCCGCTCCTGGCGGCCGACAACACCGTCACGAGCAAGGAAGCGCAGGACGGCTGGATTCTGCTGTTCGACGGCCAAACCATGTTCGGCTGGGCACAGGAAGGCGGCGGGAAATGGAAGCTCGCCAACGGCCTGCTTTCCTTCGATGGCAGCGACTCTGGAATGCTCCGCACGCGGGCGGCGTTCTCCGACTATACTCTGAAACTCGACTTCCGCGGCCCATCGGATGCGGACGCTGCCGTATTTCTGCGAATCGCAAGCGACGGGAAACCGCAGGACACCGGATACGAGCTGCGCCTGGGAGACTCCGGTTCGAAACCCCCGGCCGGCAGCATCGTGAAGGTGATCAAGGCGGACGGCAAGCTCGCGTCGAATCAGTGGCACTCGCTTGAAGTCGAGTTGAACGCCGATAAAATGTCGGTGAAGATCGACGGCCGCACCGCCGGCGAAGGGTCGGATGGGAAGAGCAAGGCTGGTTTTATCGCGCTCGCCCTGAATAAAGGCGCGGCGATGGATTTTCGCAACATCAAACTGAAGCCTTCCGGAACGCATGCCTTGTTCAACGGAAACGATCTGTCGGGTTGGAAATCCGTAGGCACGACGCCCGCGAAACCCGGCGGGGGCTTGATCAAGAAGCTCGGCAAGGTGTTCAAGCCCGGGGAAGAGAAGCCCAAGGAAGCCGACTGGTCCGTCGCCAATGGCGCGATTCACGGGACCAAAGGCCCCGGGCAGCTCGAATCGGGGACCGCTTACGACGATTTCGTTTTGCAGATCGACGTCCGCGTGAACAGCAAGAACAAGGGCCACCACCCCAAGTCCGCGATTTTCCTTCGCGGAGACGCCGGAAAGCTGGAGACGGGATATGAGATTGCCATCGAAAATGAAGTCGCCACCGGCGAAATTACGGGACTGAAGAAACCTCGCAACGCCGCTGGAAAAGATAACGAGTTCTTCACCGAGACCATCGCCCTGCGCGGCCGCCATTTCGAAATTTGGGTGAACGGCTATCCGATCAACGAGTACGACGACACGCGAACGGAAGGGACCTCGACCAAGAAGGAAGCGCGAACCAACGGCGGACCGATCGCGCTTTTGGCGCCGGACGCGGAAGCGAATCTGGATTTCAAGAGAATCAATATCGATGCGTTGCCCAAGACGCTGGGCGGAAAACCCGGAACCGTGGCTGCGGCCGCGCCGCCCGCGCCGATTGCCGTTCCCGCCACCCCGCCCCCACCCACGGCGCCGGCTGCCGGAACACCCGGAGCAGCGGCTCCCAGCGCGCCCCCTCCGCCGGTGATTATTCAACAGAATCCTAATCAGGCCAAGGATGACGCAAAACAGGCTCAGGTCGCCAAGCTGACGCAGCAGGCCTTGCACACGAACGATCCGGTGGAGCAGCAGAAGATCTACGGCGACATCCTGGCCATCGACCCGAGCAATGTGGTTGCAGGGAACGGTTACCACGACGCCCAGCAGAAGATCGAGGCCGCCCAGGCTCAGCAGCAAAAGCAAGAGGAAGAAAAGGCCAAGCAGACCCAGGAAGAAGCTCAAAAATCCGCGACCTACGACAGCTCCATGAAAGCCGGCGAGGCCGCGTTTCTGGCGGGAAATCTGGCCGAGGCTCAGAAGCAGCTCGGCATTGCCAAAAGCATCAATCCCAACAGCCCCGACCTTCAGAACCTCGACTCCCGCGTCACTGCCGCCACCCAGGCGAAGCAGCGAATTTACATGCTCGCCGCCGGCGGAGGGCTGATCGTGCTGCTGGGCGGAGCGGTGCTGTTGTTTAAGTCCGCCGGAAAGAAGGAGCCATATCTGGAAGTCAGTGAAGGCGTCGACAAGGGGAAGCGTTTCAATGTGGACCAGGATGTGATCCATATCGGCGCTATCGCGGAGGACGGGGACGCCAAGAACGAAATTGTTCTGCGCGACACCGAACGCATGATTTCGCGCTTCCATTGTGAGATTCATCGCAGCGACAGCAAGCTGTATCTGGTCGACGCCAATAGCGCCAACGGGACCTTCCTCGATAAACGGGCCGTCCCGCCTGGCAAGCCGGTGCGATTGAAGAAAGGTTCGCAGATCGGCCTCGGAGGCTCCTGCATGTTGCGTGTGGGTTTTGAAAAGAAGAAGAAGAAAGAGTAACTATGGCCACCGCTTATTTGCTTGTGGAGATCGACGGACAACCGCTCTATCAGTTCAGCGAGGACGTGCTGATGGAACAAGTGGACGTCATTCAGGAAATCAACAAACATTGGTGGTGTTACATACGCTGCCGCCAGACCGAGGACCGGCGTTTCCCGGTCGAGGATTCCCTCGGCAAGGACCTGCAAGTCAGCGCCTTCGACGAAGATGGGACGCAGACCTATCTTTTCAGCGGCATGGTGCTCGAAGCGGAGCTCGAATACGAAATCTACGGGAGCTTTACCGCGCGTATTACGGGCGTTAGCAAGAGCTACAACATGGACGTCGCGCCGCGGCAGCAGTATTACGAGCTCGGCCAGAACACCTTCGCCAATATCGTGAATCAGGCGACCGGCCGCGCCGGTCTATCGCCGAACGGCAGCCTGGGAGGCGCTCAGTATCCGAGCCCCATCGTGCAATGGGGCGAAACCGACTTCAGTCTCGTAGTCCGGTGCGCGGACGACGACGTGTTTTGGGTCAATCCGGACGCGCAGGATGGGACCGTACTCAATTTCCGGAAAGAGTTCGACGACGGACCGACCCTGCAGTGGCGCACCGAAGATCAGCTTATGAGCTTCCGCGTGAAGGGAAAGCTGGCTGCGCCCAAAATGGACGGCGCTTTCTACAACTGGATCGAGGGCCTGAGCAAGACCTACGACGACGTACCCTTTGTGCCCAATTTTCTGAGTGGCGCGGCGGCGATGGTCGGAAAAGTCAGTTCCGAATCGCAGTCCAAAGTGAAGAACGGGTATGTCACGGATCAGCGCGGCGTCCTGACGCTGGAAGAGTTTAATATGATCGTGGCCCGCGAGGCTGATCGCTCCATTCACAGCGGCGTCAGCGGCTATGGCGTGTCGCTGAGTCCGGAAGTCGCCGCGGGCAAGAAGGTCACCATTCAGGGCCTGCAGGACGCGGAGGGAATCTACGGAGTGTACAAAGCGGTGCACCACTGGACTCCCTCAGGCTATACCAACGAATTCTGGTGTAGCGTCTGGCAATATTATCGAAATCCAGAGCGTCCCAAGAGCAATCCCTGGTACGGAATCGTGATCGGACGTGTGTTCGACAACAACGACCCGGACAATATGGGTCGCCTTAAAGTCCAATACGTGTGGCAGGAGCAGAGCCAGACCTTCTGGGCCCGCCTGATGATGCCCCATGCAGGAGCCAGCCGCGGGGTTTTCTTCATTCCCGAAATCGGCGACGAAGTGGTCATTGCGTTCGAAGACGGAGACCCGGAGCGCCCCGTCGTTCTCGGCTGTCTCTGGAATCAGCCCAACACGCCTCCCACGGAAGATTTCTGGGGCGGGGAATACGCCAAGGACGACGTCAAGCGCATCATCACCAAGAGCGGCCATCGCATTCAGATGGTGGACAAGGAAGGAAAAGAATCCATCACCATCGCGACGCCGACGCACATCAAGATTGCCATGCTCGAAAATACCAACGAAAACGGCAGGCCGACTATGCTCCTGCATTCCGACGGGGACATCATCCTCGACGCCGGAGGCCGAATTCATTTCAAGAGCGCGTTGTTTTCAAGGGAGATTGGTTGAAGCATGCCGGTGTTCGACAACAGCATTAAGGTGGCGTTGAAGGTTCAGGATCCAGGAACCGATAAGACACTTTCCGGAAGTGGCGCTCTTTCGTGGGGTGGCATCACGACTCCCGTCGGTCTCGGCGGCTGCACCGGCATTGACGCCAAGCTGGTCCATGGCGACCGGTGGCAGCAGATTGAGCAGACCCTCACCACCAACATCCTGGCGAACGAGCTTCGCACTGTGTTTCAGAACCAGACCCTGATGGTGATGGTCAACCGGACCAAAACGGTCCTGGGCAATCTGCTCGCGACCATTATTGGAGCTCACAATCTCCTCCAGGTGGGAGCGCAGAATGAAACTCATGTGGAGGCTCATAATCGCCTGAACGCGTCACCCGAATCGCAGGCCGAGCCGACCAACAAATTCCGCATGTTCGGCATCGAATTCGAAGTCAAAGGCACGGAGAGCACCATTACGGGCAGCAAAATGGAGATTACCGGTAACAGCCTTGAGGTGACCGGATTGTCAAATGCTCTGATAGGAATCAGCAACGAAATTAAAGGCATCGACATGTGCACGGCCGGCATGTCGGTCGAGCCAAAAGGCCTGGAAGTCGAGCTGAAGGCTTTGAAGACCATCGGCGAAGGAGCCGAGGTGAAGGCCGCCGCCGGTGTGGCTGCGGTCGCGCCCAGCGTGAACGCGATTCCGCATGCGCCCATGATGGGAGGCACCTAAAGCCGCCGGGCTTTGGAAAATCTTATGGCCGATCTGGACCAGGAGCATGCCGGGAAGAAGCAGCGGCTCACCGTAGCCGACTCGGATGCGGATCTTTTGCCGTTTCGGCGCGCGACGGAGCTGACCCGCTGCCATCTGTATTGGCTGCCGGTGCGGGCGTTTCCGGTTCCCTCCGCGCAGCGCCAATGGCTGCTCAACTTCGTGGAGCGCTGGGCGCTGCTGCTGAAACAGCACAGCCTTCGCATGGAGCTATTCGTACAATACAAGACGGTTCATCCCGATCTATCAAAGGACTTCCTGAACACCATGCGGGACTTCATCCCGATCGTCGGGCTGGGACGCAAGCCCGGCGCAGGCTTGCCAGGCGTTTCCCGCCAAGGCTCAAATCGACGCGATGACGAAATCGATGTATGAGTCGTTAAAGCGCGGAGACAATGTCGAGCCGCCGGATACCAAGAAAAACATGCCCGATTATGCATATTGGTTCCTCGACAAAGCAGGCAATGAGCAGCTCAAAATGTTTTTCGGGCACGGCGGCATGACCCTGGCGTTTCTGAAGGTCGATCCTAAAACAGCGCCTCCGCCCCTACCCATCAGCGACGCGCAGCGAAAAAAACTCCCCATGTTTCAAACCATGGACGTGGACCGGGTGATGGCGCGCTCAGCCTCGCTCACCGACGGCTTTCTGGCGAAAAGCAAAGAATTGTTCGGCGCGGGTCTGGAGTCTGAACCCCAGATGAAGGGCATCCCCTACGTTCTTCCCCTGCTCGATTCCGCCGACTTCTTTTCTCAGCCGGAGGAGGTCATTGAGAATCTGTTTCAACTCTTCGACGTCTTTGCTCGCGAAAGTCCCGCGGATCGAGGCATCCTGTTAGGCTTCAAGGCGGAACTGGAAGAGCCGCTCAGACAGCTTCTAAAAGGCATGGCTGAAGAGAAGCTGGTTTACCCCGAGGCTTAAATCCTATGTCCGCCATGGCTTCACAGAACAAGGTTGATTTCGTCCGGCTCGCTCCCGTTGCCGCTCCCAGCCCGTGGCAGGCTGCCGTACTTCCTTTGTCCTCGTTTCCCGTGCCGGAAGCGGAATTGGGACCGGTGCGTATCCTGCTTCAAAAGCTGGTGCGAGCGTTCGCAACTGAAGGGTCGACCCTCGAAACTTTCGTCGATTTCGCGAACCTCCATCTGGCGGACGGCGCGGCGCATCTCTCCAAGCACGGCCGGCATTGGATACCGGCCATGGGTATGGGAGTCTGGCCGGATCGCGAGCCGCCCACCGGCTGGACCGTGGAAGATTTCCAGCAGATGGTTCCTGGCGAGAAGCTTCGTCCTCTCATCAACATCGCGCTTCGCATAACCGGACCGGCTGAGGCTCGGCATCACGCGCGGGATATTCTGCTGGGCCGCGGCGTCATCGTTCACATGCTCACCGATTCCGGCGGAGATCAGATGCTCGAGACGGCTCGCAATCTTCTCTTGCCTCCCATCAAGGACCCCTCCATGACCGGGTTTCCGTTTTACATCCCGCTTTTGGAGGCGAAGTCGATTGGCGCGGCCACAGCGCCCCGGCTCGACGCCTGGTGCTGCGGAGCGCACACCTACATCAGGGAGAGCGTCGAAGATCGTGGAATTCTGATCCTTTCGCGGTCTCTGGAGGATATCTTGCGCGGACTCGGCTGCGTTCTATCGAGTGCGGAGCCACGCGAGTGGCAGGTTCCCGAGGAACTGCATGTTCCCTCCTGAAGCCATTCAAGTGCTCGAACGTTCTCCTTCGCGCGTGGCGATTCTCGATCCGCCCTACTACTCCGCCGGCGCTCTGGTTCTTTTTTTCGCTGTGATCGTCGGTGGCGTGGCAATTTTTCTCTTTTATCGCGGCTTTGTGCCCCCCGTGGCCGTCATGTTGTCGCTGATATGCCTCGCGCTGGGTGCTTTCGGTTCCTATCTGACCACCAGCAAGCGGATGATCTCGTTGTCGCGCGCCGACGGCATGCTGAGAGTCCAGAAGGGAGCTTTTGGGATGAGCCATCCTGAATCCGCGGTGCCTCTGGATCAAATTCGAAAAGCGATTGTCGAAAACGTGCGCTATACCCACACTCTGGTGATCGTGATGAAATCCGGAGACGTGTATTCCTTGGGAAACGCATCCGACCGGCAGGGTTATTTCGGAGCGGCCGAGGCGATCAACGATCTTCTCGGTCCCGGCTGACTGCTTTGAATGTGTTGAGAATCTCAAAAAACGGAGGATATAAGCAATGCCTGTATTTAACAACAACATCAAGACCGCACTCAGGGTCACGGATCCGGTAACGGACAAAAATCTCACTCCCTCTGGCAGCCTTTCCTACACCGGAATCACCGGCACCACGGCGCTCGCCGGCACCACTGGCATCGACTGCAAGCTGGTCCATGGCGACCGCTGGCAGGAAATCAAGGGCAATATGACCGAGCACTACACGCTGAACGTCAAGACCACCATCGACCAGAATTGGACCATCCTGGTCAACGGTCAAATGTTCTTAACGGTCATGCAGGGGTTCACCGAACAGGAATATGGCCCGGTAAACCGAACCTACCAGATGGTGGTCAACGACACGTTCCTGAGCGATCACAACGTGAGCATCCCGGACAGCATGGCATTCACAGTCCAGAATTTCGCGAACACGTTTACCTGGGTGACTCAGATCTCCATCGTTTTCTTCCTGGCCGCCCCGATCACGATAGGCATTTGCGCCACCGCGACACTTGAGTTCGATCTCGAATACAAAACCTTCCACGCCGAGGCGCATCCGATACACTTCGCATGGGCCGGCAACGACACCACCGCTTCCATCAGTTCGGAGCATTTCAAAGCCCTGAGAGCAGCCGTGGGAACTGAAGCCCAGGTCCAGGCGACTGTGAACGCTTTGCTCGATCTGGATTCCGGAACGCCGCTGACGTAACCGCGGCCAGAGGCAACTATGTTTCCCACCACGCGAGAGAACCGCTTGGAGCCGATCCCGGAACGGAGCGTCCATCCGTTCCTGAGGGCTCCCGATCTGAAGGAATGCGAGCTGTATTGGATTTCCGTGTCCGGGTTCCCGCCGCCCGCGGCGCAACGGACCTGGCTGCTGGATTTCTTTCCGAGGCTCAGCAAGATGCTGGCCGACGAGCAAGGTCTTCGCGGCGAGTTTTTCTTTCAACAGAAGAATATCGTTCCCGTCGAACAGCGATTTCGGAAGCTCGCGCCTGAGCTGCTGCCGAAACTCGGATTGTCCCGCAGACCCGGCGCGCCGCTGCCGCCTCCGCCCACCAAAGACCAACTGGAGGCCGGCGTGCGCGGCGAGCCGTTCGACATCATGAGTCACATGCCGGATTATTGCTACTGGATGCGCAATCCGGACGCGCCGAAATTGATCGCCGACTTCTTCGGATTGGGCGGCGCCTCTATGTTTTACCTGAAGCCCGATCCCGCTACCACGCCCCCCGACGTCTCCGTGATCGACGAGCTGCAAAAAGCCTTTCCGCAGATGCAATGGGATAAATTGAAGATGATGTTGAACGCCGGATGCGCCTCCCGGGACCCGTTTCTGGCCAAGAGCAAAAAGCTGTTCGGCGAAGGCCTGGAAGCCGATCCGGTGTACGACGGACTGTCTTACATTCTGCCTCTTCTTGGCACTGGAGATTTCTTTTCGCAGCCGGAAGCGGAGCGCAAGAAATGGTTCGAGCTGTTCGATCTGTTCTGGCGCGAGAGTCCGCCCGACAAGGGAATCTACATCGCATCCAAGCTGCCGCTGGAAGATCCGCTGCACCGCGTCCTACAATCAATGAAGGAGGAGGGGAACGTTTACCCCGAACGCTAATGGCGGCGATTCACATTGAAATAGTTTCCGTGGCGCCGCCGTATCAGGCGGCGCTGATCAAGGTCGATCGATTTCCGGTGGCGCACGACCCGCCGAAAATCCGGGCGTTGATGACCAAGATCGTCCAGGCTGCTGCCACCAATGGCTTCAGTTCGGACGTTTTTCTCCAGGCTGAATCCTTGAAGAACGGCAAGGACCAGTTCGATTCGCACGTTTCGGAGTGGCACCCTGAATCCGGCCTCGGCGTCTGGCCGGATCGGCCGCCACCGGAGCTGTGGAAGATGTCCGACCTGTTTCGGATGGCTCGCGGAGAGCGCGTTCCGCTCATGTATAACGTCTATCGCCTGAACGGAGGTCCCAAAGCCAACAATCAGGCGTTCGACATGCTGCTGGGCTCCGGCATGGTGATGGCGTTGGTCCACAACGGATCGGCCGACGAACTGCTCGCCCGTTACAAAGAAGAATTTCTACCCGCCATCAAGCAGCCGAACCTGCGGATTATGCCGTTTTACGTTCCGCTGCTCGATCACAATTCGCTTGAAAAACGCCAGTCCGCGGAACTGCAAAAATGGCTCGGAGGCGCGCGATTGTACATGCGCGAGAGTACCGGCGACAACGCCATTCTGGTGCTCACCGACTTCGACCTCGGCGCGCTTCTCAGCGCCGCTGGCGCAAAAAAGCAAGGCGATCGCTGGATACTGGAGTAACGCTCGCGCGATCGCTCAACGGTGCGCCGCGCGGCCGGCATCGGCGGGAACATGCTTGAAGTACGTTCGCGGCAGCACGGCGGAACACCAGTTCTGCGCCTGCGCGAAAACCTCCCGGTCTTGGAAGAACAGGATGTTTCCCCAGGAATTCGGTACGGAGCGGTCGTGGTTGCAGAAGAACGCGGTGTGATTTTCGCCCCATAGGCGATAGATCACGATGTACCAGAAATAGCCTCTTTGCTGCATTTCGCAAACCATGCTTTCGAGCGTGTAACGCAAGCCTTGCGCGGCGAAAGGTATGTTGTGATCCCAAAACTCCACCATCACCGCCGGATACCGGCGATCGCCCATTCCGCGAATCACTTCCAGATCGTATCCTTCAGTATCGATCTTAACCAGGCTAACGTCTTCAGGAACCTGGCCCTCGTGGTGAAGTTCGGAAAGTGTCCTTACCTTTACTGGAACGCTGCCCTGAAAAATCAGATCGGTCGGCATGCCATGCTTCGACAGACTGTAAAAAACCGTCGGATCTTCGTATTGGTTGTCCGGCGAGTGATCGCTGACCAGATGCAACGGCATCTCACCGCTCACGCTTCCCAGCGCCAAGTTGGACGGATGAAACGCGGACCGGCTCCTTAATCGCTCGTTAAGGCGTCTAAAACTCTCAGGGTACGGTTCGAAAGCATAAACTTCATATCCTGTTTTCAAAAGATGCTCGGAGACGTCGCCCACATGCGCGCCAATATCCAAAACCGTTCGTGAGGGTAAGTAGGAATATAGGAACGAGAGAAGGCCCAGTTCGGGATTCGTGGCGAAGTAATCCGAGGTCTCCACGCTGACCTGTCGAACCGATTGATCCGCCAAAAATCGTTTGGTCTCGCGCGCGGCCGATTCCAGCGATGCCAGGCTCTGAGCGATGCCGGGATCCTGAGTTTGCAAACGGACCTCGAGTCGGTGAATCTCGGATTCCAACGACACGAGACTTTGGGGCGTCGCCGGATCCTGCTCCCGGACGCTAAGCTGGTGGACTTCAGATTTCAACGACGCGAGGTTTTGAGCGATCAGCGCGTCCTGCGTCGCGACACTGCCCTTGATTTGCTGGAGTTCAGCTCCTGTTTGCGCCATCTTCTCGACCAGGTGGAGCTCGGACTGCAGCAACGCCGTCTGGGTGTTCGCGATATGCGTACTCTGGTCGACGATATCCTGAAGCACGCGATCCACCACGTTCAGGCGATCGTGAATCGTGCTCACCATCGCGTGGCCGCACATGCGCAGCAGGTTCTTTACTCGATTCGTAAGGTCCATAGAAACTGGATGCTCTCATTCTAATCGACCCGGCCTTGCTATACTCGCGGTCTATGGAAGACATCCTGGCGCGTTATCGCTCGAACTTCTCGGCCATCCCTGGCTGGTTCACGCCCGAATCCATGTTTATCTGGGACTTTCTGCTTCGCGCCCAGGACAGGCTCGGCGTGGCCGGCGATTTTTTTGAGATCGGCGTGTTCAAAGGAAAATCCGCCGTGCTCGGAGCGCTCTACTTGCGTCCGGAGGATTGGTGCATACTGATGGACTGCAACCCGTTTCCGGAGGCTTCTGCCTCCGTCGAATCCATCCATCCCGGGCGCAATCGATGGATGTGCCGGTCCTCGATCGGCGCAGGGGAAGTCGCGGAAGTAAGAAATCATTTCGGGAAATGCCGCTGGGTTCACATCGATGGCGACCACAAGGGACTCACCGTGACGAACGACCTGAAAATAGGCGCAGAATTGATCCACGAAAACGGCATTATCTGCCTGGACGACTTTTTTAGCTTCCGTTATCCTCAGCTTACCGCAGCTACATACAAATTCCTGTTTAATACAGCTCCAGAGTTTCAGTTGTTCTTCGCCGGAAGCAATAAGGGCTACATCTGCCGCGCCAGCGCATTTCCGGCGTATGACAGGATCATACGCGAGAACTTGGTTTCTGCCATGGATAAGGCCGGAATACCTGATCAACTGAACCGGACATCTTACGCCAGCGATTACGGCTGTTTCACGATTTCATGGCGCGAAGGCGAGCGGAGAGTGATCGGATTGGACGAAAATCCGGAGTTTATTCCAGACTAAGAGATGGTTGAAAAAGGGGACAGACTACTCTGTTCCAAGATTTAACCGGTTGATTTTCCGAACAAGCCTGGCCGTGGACAGAGCGGTCTGTCCCTTTTTCAACAAGCTCATACCGGCATCAGGTCTTCGTACCTGCGGTCAACGGGCTCGCCTTTGGCAAGGGATTGCCACAGCCACTCCGAAGCTCCCAGGTCGGCGAAGCGTATCGACAATACGAACGCCGCCTTTCGCATGGCGAGGTTCAAATCCGGGCGCGTGATCCGTTCCACGGCGTCCAGGAACGCCTGCCGTTCGTAGGGGACGTTCATTCCGACTCCGAAGCCGGTTACAATCCGCGCGGCCGCGGTCTGCGGACTGCCCATAACAAGAATAGGCGCATGAGACGTGGCCAGGATATAAGGAATGCGACTGGGAAAACTCAGTTGGGCGATAAACCTCCGGTCGTCGGCTTCTTCGAGCGTTCCGGAAGGAACCACGACGAAGGGAGCTTGCCGGAGAATCTCACTGATTAGTGTCCTGTCCTCGGGCCCTTCTTGCGGAATGATTCCGTCCCGCGCCAGATCTTCTTTGCTGCAGGGAAGCCAGCGGAATTCGCTGTTATACCAACGCAGTGTAATCCCCGACTCCCGCACGGTTGCACGCAGCGATTCGATCCAATGCTGCCCCCATATATTACCCAGGATGATCGCGGGCCTCTCACGAAGTTCCTGCTCCGAAAGCTGATTCAGCCGCGTCGGAATATGCTGGGTCGGCGCGACTGGAGGCATCAGCCAGATCTTGCAGCCGTACTTCGCTTCGTACGCAGAGCACATCTCTTGCGAAATAGCCAGGCGCAAGGAAGATTTCGCGAGCAAATCCGACATGATCGAATCTGATATTCCCTCGGCGCAAAGGTTCTGATCGTCCATGAGAAACGTGCACAGCGGCACTCCGAACGCTTCTTTCAGCGCAATGGCCGTACGAGCGTCGTCGGGAAAATAAGGCACGCACAGAACACGCCGGATGGTGGCGCCACGCAAGGTCTCCAGAACATTCCTGACGACTTCGTCGCGAGCAACGTCGCCATGAGAAATGCAAACGTGCATCGCTCCGAAGTCTTGTTTCCCTTCGTAGAATTCTCTGGAACGAATCGACAGGATATTCTCGGATTGCCCGAACATTCTTCGCAGCAGCACACCCACGCCGTGGCAATCGTTGACTTCGATATGCGCGACGATTGCATCGGCGTCTTGTGGCGGCGGCGTTGAAGGCGGCGGCTGCTCCTGGCCGGTTAACGCCGTCAGCCTGTCAACGATGGCTTGGTTTCGAAGTGCGGCTTCCTGAAAAGTGAGTGACATTTCTAATGATCGGCGACAGCGACCAGTGAGTTGCGCTTCAGATCCATCGCGGATTCGTACCCTTGGAACAGATCCTCGAACCGCCGGTCGACGGGAACTCCCCGCTCGATGGATTGGGCCAGCCAGTTCGAAACCCCGCCGTCCGATAAAACCGGAGCGATCTTTGCAGCGGCCTGGCGCATTCGCTGCTGCGCCGCCGGCTCATTCATGCGATTCATGGCAGCGCGAACCGCCGTGGCATCGTAAGGAACAACCTCACCAACTCCAAAGTGTGTAACGAATCGCGCTCCGGACGTGGAGTCGCTTCCCACGATCAGCACCGGCGTGTGCGACGTGGCGGTCGCAAACAGGATGCGTCCGGGCAAACTGAGTTTCGCAACTCCGGTATTGGATTCCTTTTCGTCCAGTGTGCCAACGGGGACGATCACGAACGGATACTTCGCCAATTCCCGGGCCAGCCGCTCTTCCGGAATAACCCCATGCGCCGTTATCCCGGCCGGCGCAAGACGCTTCGGCGACAGATCCAGCCAGGGAGACTTATTATTGCCAAACCAATCGATACTGCAATCGCATCGGCTCAGAACCGCGCACAGCCGGTCGTACCAGGTCTGGTCCCAAAAGCTTCCGATCAGCGCACCCTTGCGGGTTCCTTCGGCGACCGGAGGGCAGGGAATCGGGTCCGATGCCGTCAGTTCAGCCGGAACCACGGCCGGCAGAATATAGAAAGGCAATCCATACTTATTTTCGTAAGCGGCCCGAAGTTCAGGATGGGTTGCTACGCGAAAGGAACATCTTTCCAGAAACTCGCGCATCAGCGTATCGGGAATGTTCTGGACGGCCACATTCTGGTCGTCCATCAGATAGGCGCATAGCTTTGCTCCGTAACTTTCGTGAATCGCGATCGAGGTATAGAACTCGTCAGCGAGAAAAGGCACGCACAATACCTTGTCGACCTTGCGATCCCGCAGCGCGGTCACGGCGTTGTGGAAGAAATCCGAGCGCGTGCGGCCGCCAGGGAGACACACGTGCCAGTCGCCGAAATCCTGCACACCCCAATCATTCCGCGCCCGAATCGAGAATATATTGGGCCATCCGTGGCAAACCCTCTTTACTAGCGGACCCGTTCCGTGAAGGTTTGTTACTTCGTTGATGGTAACCACGACGTTAAGCAGAGCGTTCGTGTCCGGGTTGGCCGTAGGAGACGTTGTAATGGCAAATTTAGAGCGCGGAGGCGGGATGACGACTTCACTGCCTTCACTCGCAATCCGCTTCTTCAAGCGATTCCCCAAGCTCTCGTTGAGGGCGAAAACAGGGTCTACCATATTTCAAGCCGACGCCGTGAGCCAAACGCAGCGAAAAGGTTGCAACTTCAGATTCAGTCTAATTTAGTTTATCGAGTTCTGTCAAATTAAAGCCGTCTGCTTATTCGCGGCGAGTTACAGTGTGGAAACAAAATTTCGAACCTGTTTCCGCAATCAGTTCCACGCCTGGATGCTTGGCGTAAAGCTGTACGTGGATCATCTCGCCCGTCAGACGCCCGGAAAGATCCACGGTGGCCTCGGTCTCATCCCGGCGCGGAAAATTACTGGATCGATGTCGGTACAGGGGCTGGACGGGGCAACATTTTCGCGGGCCTTACAGCAGGTTTCCGTCAGCTTGCTGGCGCTCCCGAGCGACACTCTTTGGGGAAGCGGCGACTTCCAGGTATAATTCGGAACAAATTGGCTGATCAGCGCCGTCGGACGCAGAGACGCCCATAAAGGCGGATTGCGAAGGTCCCCCGGCTCGCCTTGGACGATATGCCCGGCCCGCCACGATAATAGGTTCAGAATGTCTGACGATCCACCCGGGTTGCTGCTCTTCCAGAATGATAAACCGGCCTGGACGATACCGTTCGTCGCCCGAAGCTGGATACCATCGTCCATTGAAAATAGGTTGTGTCCAACCCATAAGCCCGTCTGGATACAAGCTCAGGTATTTTTGCTATTCATCCGAATACACAATAAATAAGCGCGGCCAGCCTTGGCCAATAGCATAAAGATGTCGAAATTCAGATTCGTACAATGTCTTCTCCAAGCCGATGGCGCGCCAGGCGCCTGCCGCGCGTGAAGAAAGGATTGCCCGGGACATGCAGCTTGAGGACGATCACTGAATCCCTCTCCACATCGGGCGTCAACGACATAACTTGTGCAGCCTCAATCCGCTGTTCCTGTGTACAGCGGCGTAAGAACAAACAGAATTGCGGTCAAAGTGGAAAGCAGTGTTGAGAATCGGCGACGCAAGACCTCATAGGCAAGCAATGCGGAAAAGACAAACAGCGCATAGGCAACCAGATAGTCGACAGAAAGACTTTTCGTCAATGCCCCGGCTTCGGCGAGCCCAAACTCGAAAACCGTCTGCAATGGGCGGCCCAGAAAATACGGGGCTCTGAACTGGATCGGAAGAGCACCGAGCATCCAATCTTTAAAGCTGACCAGAAATGGATGGCCAACCGAGAACCAATCGTCCTCATACAATCCCATGTCTGTGAAATGGAGATAGTGGCGATCCACGCGACGATCGCAATCAAACCAGATTCAGGCCGTGCTGCCGCAAATAAACTCGAAAATGGCTCCGCGAAGCCGCGGTGTCGGTTTGTTCGCTCTGAATCGGATCCATCGGCTCTGAGGCCTATGCTATGCGATTTCGGATCACCGCGCGGCCGCGCGCGCCAAATGGCTGGCTGCGATTTCCTCAAACGTCGATGGGAGGCTCCGCGTGATGCCCCACGCCGGATAATGCGCCTTCATCTTCCGCAGATCGCTGTAATAGCAAATATGATCGCCGCTGCGATTCTGTTCGACGTACTGCCATTTCATCGGCTGCCCGGTGATTTGCTCCGCCATTCCAAACGCCTCGAGGATCGAGCAGGAATTCTCTTTCCCGCCGCCCAGATTGTAAACCTCGGCGACGCGCGGAGCCTTTCAAAACTCGAACATGAACCGTGCCACGTCTTCCGAGTGGATGTTGTCGCGCACCTGCTTGCCCTTGTACCCGTAAACCTTGTACTCGCGCTCCTGAACGTTGCACTTGATCAGATAACTCAGAAATCCGTGGAACTCTACGCCGGAATGATTGGGGCCAGTCAGGCAGCCGCCTCGAAGACAGCAGGTCGGCATGCTGAAATAGCGGCCGTACTCCTGAACCATCACGTCGGCCGCGACCTTCGATGCGCCGAACAGCGAATGCTTGGATTGATCGATCGACAAATCCTCCGCGATTCCGTTCGTGTACGCGGGATCGTCGTAGTCCCAGCGGGTTTCCAGCTCGCGAAGCCGAATCGTATTCGGCCGGTCCCCATAAACCTTATTGGTCGACATATGGATGAACGGCGATTCGGGACAGAATTGCCGCGCCGCTTCGAGCATATTAAGCGTCCCCAGCGCGTTCACCTCGAAATCGAGAAAAGGAATCGCAGCCGCGCGATCGTGAGAAGGCTGCGCCGCGGTGTGGATGGTCAGCTCCGGCTTCACCTCGGCCACCAAATCGAGTAACGCGGCCCGATTACGAATATCCAGCGCCTCGTGCCGGTAACCCGGGATCTCCCGCTGCAAGCGGCTCAAAACCCAGCTTGTGTCGCCGTCGGGACCAAAAAAAACGGCCCGATCGTTGTCATCGATGCCGACGATTTTGTAGCCGTTTCGGGCGAAGAAAACGGAAACTTCGGAGCCGATGAGCCCGCACGATCCGGATACCAAAGCGCACGGGATCGGCATGTCAAAGCGATGATAACAGACTCATTTGAGTCGCGGCAATACGCGTCGGCGATTTGAGTCGAAACTTCATCCGATCGTCATCGGTTTTGGCGCGGCGATCTGTTACCCTCGTTGAAGTCCGAAAAAAAATCCCGGGATGAAACGCTACTCAGGATCAACGCACTATGTCTACGGTGACAGCTACCAAATCGACTCCAATTGTTGAAGAGGACGCGAGGCTGCAGTTCGCCCGCCAGCTCTACGACCGGAGTCTGGAGTTGCACGGCACGAATCACGAGTGTACGCTCGCCGTTCTCGAGTACATCACGGAGCTCGAAAGCCGTGATTCCCGCCAAGATTAGCTCACTTAACGTCGTCAGCCCATTGCTGCTCCAGGTAGTCCTGCTAAACAACGTCCGTCATCCCGAGCGCGGCGAGGGATCTGCTTTTAAAGCATTGATACCAGCCGACCGAAAGGCAGATTCCTCGCTCCGCTCGGAATAATTTTGGGGTCGGATGGCCATCATGGCCCCGGCATGTAATGCCGCGATTCTCTGACTCAGTACACTAGGAGCTTGTTGAAAAAGGGGACAGACTACTCTGTCCCCAGCCGTAAACCGCTGATTTCGCATAGGAGCGTCGGTGTGGACAGAGCGGTCTGTCCCCTTTTTCAACAAGCTCCTTGTACATGAGCGCGCCGCTTAAAATAAAGATGAACCGGGAATAGCCGGCGATCAACCGACATGAGGACTCGCAAGCCTCCCGTTCAGAAACGCCGGCAGCCGCGCGAATCCACCGTTTCCCGCACTCCCGTAATCCTCACGTGCCTGCTGATCGGGCTGGCGATTCTGGCCGTATATTCGCAAACCTTCGGCTACGGATTCGTGTCCTTCGATGATGGCAAGTATGTGTATCAGAACCAGATGATCAAGACGGGTTTCTCTGCCGCAGGCCTGGCGTGGGCTTTCACCACCTTCTACGCCTCCAACTGGCATCCCCTTACCTGGATTTCCTACATGATGGACACCGAATGGTTTGGGCTCAACCCAGGTGAGCAGCACGCGGTCAACGTGTTTCTTCACATCGCGTCGTCAATCTTGCTGTTCCTCACACTGGAGAGAATGACCAGGCAGCGATGGCGTTGCGCCCTGGTGGCTGGAATCTTTGCCGTGCACCCGCTGCATGTGGAATCCGTGGCATGGATCGCGGAGCGGAAGGATGTCTTAAGTACATTTTTCCAGATGCTCACGCTGTGGTTATACGTGCGCTACACCGAGGACTCGAAACCCGTCCGCTACGCCTTGATGGCCGCGGCATTCGCGCTCAGTCTGCTTTCGAAGCCGATGGCGGTAACGCTGCCCTTCGTCCTGCTCCTGTTGGATCTCTGGCCGCTTCGCCGAAGCCGACCGTTATGGGGAAAAGCCCCGCTTTTCGCGATGTCCGGGGCAGCCAGCATACTCACGTTATGGGCGCAGCGCAGCACCGGCGCGATGATGAGCCTGGCTCGTCTGCCCTTCGCGGATCGGCTCGCAAACGCACTGGTCGACTATCTCCGCTATATCGAAAAAACCTTGTGGCCGGCAAATCTCGCGGTCCTCTACCCGATTCATAAACCCGCGCCGCCGCTTGTGATCGCCTCTACTCTGATCCTGACTGGCGTAACCGCGATCGCTGTGCTGGTTTACCGAACGCGCCCGTATGTGCTGGTCGGATGGCTGTGGTTCCTGGGAATGTTGGTGCCGGTCATCGGTCTGGTGCAAGTCGGTTTTCAGTCGATCGCCGATCGGTACACTTATGTTCCGCTGGTCGGACTCTCGATCGCGCTGGTTTGGACCGTGAGCGACGCTGTAACCACAAAGCCTCGTCTCCGACAAGCGCTGGCGACACCGGCCGTACTCGCAATGTTGGCGCTGGCAGTCGTCTCTCACCGGCAGACGCAACATTGGAAAGACAGCATTACGCTATTCGAGCACACGCTCGCCGTCACCGATGGCAATTACATCATTCACAACAACCTGGGCATCGATTTGCAAGCGGAAGGTCGCTTGGACCAGGCCACTGAGCAATTCCGACAGGCTGTCGCCGCCGCGCCCGATTATAAGGACGCGCTAAACAGCCTGGGCGCGATTCTCGCGTACAAAGGCAACAAAATAGAAGCCATCGCCCTGCATAGGCGAGCCGTCGCGGCCGACCCCAACTATGCCAATGCCCGTATCAACCTGGGGCATGAGTTGCTCGAGATCGGCCAAACCGACGAAGCGCTTGTGGAGCTTACCCAAGCCTTGCGTCTGGAGCCCGATTCGGCTCGCGCCAACGCGTACATGGGAGCCGCGTTGATGACCAAAGGCAATCTTGAAGAAGCGCGGCAACACTTCGAGGATTCATTACGCGTCACGCCGGAGAACGCCGAGGCGCAAAGTAATCTCTGCTATGTGCTCCAAGCTTTGGGACATCCCGATCAGGCGGTCGTTGCCTGCAACGCAGCCCTCAAGATAAGGCCAAACCTGCCAGGCGCGCAGCTCAATCTCGGAAATGCGCTCGCCGCGGCAGGGCAGACTGATGCAGCGGCGGCGGTGTTCTCCAGAATCCTCTCGACGAATCCTGGCAATGCCGCCGCTCGCGTCGCGCTCGCAAATCTGCGTCGGAATAAAGGGCGCTGAAGCAGGATCCCAAAATTCCCCGTGTCCCGGCCGGCCGAAGTTTGGCAGTAAAGTGATCTAAGCCGGGCGGTTCTTCCGCAATTTCGCGCTGACAACCATCGCTGGCTTCCCGCTGTTCGGTCAATCGACCGTGCAGCCTAATGCCGGGGCTATCATGGCCATTCGACCCCAAAGTCATTCCGAGCGGAGCGAGGAATCTCCTATGATGTTTTGTCTACTCCGAGGTTCGGGTCTAAACCTCATTGGCCTGCCCTGGATCCAGCGGCCACAGAGCCGCCGGAGCCGGAGCGAAGCCTGGCTGAGCGGAGCGGAGGCGTAGGCGGCCAGGTTGGGGCTCAAGCCGTCGCGTCCTCCGCCAGTACGAAGTTGGGGAAATCTTGGAAGACCCACTGGTACTTGAGCGTTCGATAGATGATTCCCAGAAATTTACGAGCCAGCGCGATGATGGCCTTCCCGGTACCGCGGCTCTTCTTCTTCCTTTCGTAGTAAGTTTTCAGATACGGGCTGAAGCGCTGTGCGATCAGGGCACACTGGACCAAGGTGGTTCGGCCCAGTTTGGTGCCGCGTTTGGTGATGCGTCCCGAGCGCTCGGTTGCATTCGAGTTGCTGATCCCGCGGCACGATGCCGAAATAGGCGGCCAATTTGCCTTCCTCGGAAAAGTCGCCGATATCGCCGATGATCGACAGCAAGATGCCGGCGCTGAGCCCGCCGATCCCCTTGATCGAGGTCAGATTCTTGTGTCCGTCCAGTTTCTGGCTTTCCCGGCGGATGGTCTCTTCCAGCTCAGCGATGCTGTGATTCAAGCTGCGGATCTGTTGGACCAGAATTTTTAGCTCTAGCTCCACCAGCACATCCAACTGCGCTTCCAGAACGGCTTTCAGTCCCTTCTCGCTGGCCAGCGATTCCTTGCTGAGAAGGAGCCCCTGCGCCGAGAAAAGGTTGTTGATCTTGTTCTTGAGCGCCGTGCGTTGCTTGACCAGGGTGTCCCGCGTCTGCGTCAGGCTGGCGATCTGCGCGCCGCGCTTTATCCTTCATGCGCACCTCCGGCAGCAGATCCTTGGCCAGATACAGCGCCAGGTTGCGTGCGTCGTGGGGATCGGTTTTCTTGACCGAATGCGTGATCACCTGGAACTGGCTGGCATTCACGGCCACCACACGCTTCACGTGCGGCGCCACCGCATCGTGAAACAGCCGCGTGTTGCCCGTCATCTCCACGGCCACTTCGTCGCTGGGCCGCAGCTGGTTCACGAACTTCGGCAACTGTTCCAGCTTCCATTCGGTTACGTAATTCCTTCCGTTCTCCAGCCGTGTACAGGCGGTGAAGCAGTTCCGGTGCAGATCCACTCCAATGTGTCGTGTCGTTTCCATACTTTCTCCTCTCTTGGTTGAGAACCAAGCGGAGTAGACGGGCTTCGCGGCGGTCACCATTCTCCTATCCAAGGTCCGTTCCGGCCTTACGGTGGCGCTCCGGTCCCAGGTCTGACTAATCTGCTTTACGAGGTCAAAGCCTCACTTTCCTACGACAGCCTGTGACCTGTCTACTCCAGAGGTCTCCCTCTGAAGCCTACCGCTGCGTCCCTGAAACATTCATACCATCTGCTTTTCGTTCGGCTGTTATGAACACTTTAAGAGCAGATCCCCTTGCTGTGCTCGGGATGACGGGCGTGGTAAGTAGGACTTACGTGGGGCAGCAAATTCATCGACGCACGCACCGCAGACGAAACCGCCCGTCTACACGCGTGTGATAGTACAACAGCCGGCCATCCGGCGACAATGTCGACGCTTCGGCGAAGCCCTGGATCGCCGTGATGCGCAGTGGAACCGAAAACGGATCGCGGATCGTGGCGCGGGCACAGCGATAAATCGCCGGCTCGGCTGAGGCCTCGATCCGCTGAACTCGCGTGAGAAAAAGCTCCAGTTCGTCGGCGGACACATTCGCCGCGTATTGCAACCAATCGCGATTCACATTGGCGAAAAGCGGAGCATCTTCAGGCAAGCGACGGAATCCGCTTCCCGATCGCACGGCCGCAACCAGAATCGAGCTCTGGGGATGATTTCCGGAGCCGAAATACGCATCGACGAAATAAAGCGTCTTGCCGTCGGCTGAAATCTCCGCGTCGAAATTCACCCAACCCGGTTGACGGCGCGAGACTCCCTCCACCAGTTCCGCCGCGCTCGCTCTCCCATTTGCGAATTTGGCGCGATAGATCGTGGACCGGGTCTGCGCATAGCTGCGCGTCGAAACAAAGTACAGGTTCCCCTCGCGGTCCATCGACGGCACACCCTCCAGAGCTTCCGTGTTCACACCTTGAATCTCGCCCAGGTAGGAAAACGTGAAGTCGTCGACTCGCCGCGCCCAGTGCAGATTAGTATTTTCGGAGGAATCGTTGCGATTGTTAAACAACAGGTAGCCGCCGTCGCGAGTCAGGAAAGGCTCCATGGTATCGCCGCCATAACCTTGAACCGCGACGTCCCGCGGCGCATGAAACGCGTCGTAGGTGCCTGTATCGGCCGATACGTCCTGACGCGTTGTGCTGAGATACGCAGCCACCGCCAGGGGAACGTGCCGTCGCGCGATTTTCATGCTTTTCTTGAGTCTACTGCCGCCCGAATCGATACACCGTGGTCGAGTGGAATTCTCCCCTGGTCGCAGGCTGCCAGAATCGCGAACACTCCAGCGGTACCGCCCGAAGACGGCAAACTGGCGATAAAGATAGTGTTACTGGCCGCAAAGTCCCTCGGCGAGCATCGGATCATGAGCTGGAACGATTTACCGGCTTAAAAACCCGCTCGTAAGGTTTTCGCGGGTTCCGTCCGATAGATGAGCCAGGGCGCATCTGGACAAAGAACGCCGCGGAGGGAGACCGAATGGATACTTCAACAGTTCGTATCATTTGCATGGCATTGGGAGTCGTTTTGCTGGGCGTGATCATTATGCGCCGCAAGAAGAAGGAAACTGAAGACGAATAGCCGGACGGCCCGTCGATCCGTCACATCAACTACACGCACGAATCGCCGGGCGCGCCCGCGTTTGAACCATCTCTCTTTCGTAAAATTTGAACAGAATGCTGTTTGAATGTTACGATTCAGTGATGCAGACTGAACAGATCCTCGCCTTGCTGGTCGCGCAGCGGAATCGATATGACGCCGCGATTCAGGCCCTGCAAGGTTCCTCACCTCGACGTGGCCGTCCTCGCGGCAAGAAAGCGCCCGCGTCAGCTCCCGCTGCTCCCGCTTCCGCGAGCGCTCCCGCAAAAGCGCCCGCTAAGACCAAGCACAAAATCAGCGCCGCGGCTCGCAAGGCCATGGCCGATGCCGCGAAAAGACGCTGGGCCGCCATCAAAGCCGGTAAAGCGCCCAATCCGTTCGCCCAAGCCAAAAAGAAGACCGCCAAGAAAAGCTGACTCACGTCGGCAAATTAGGGGTCTTGACATCTCTGTAACATGTTAGATAATAGTGCCACCCCAGACCGTTAGCGGGGGGTGAGGTTTTTGTCGTAGATTCATCCGGCGGATTGCCCGGACGAAGGCCGATGGTGTCCTTTGCGCGGCGTTCTGCCCGATCCTGAAAGGGGACACAACTATGCGTTTCGGGAAGCTTCTTTTGGCAGCGGGATTCGTGGCCTGCGTTGCACCCATGATGGCGCAAGAACTGGGCGCGATTGCGGGCGTGGCTAACGATCAGTCCGGCGCCGTGGTTCCCGGAGTGACGGTGGAGGCATCCAGTCCCGCGCTGATTCAAGGCCGGCGCGCGACCACCACCGGGGGAAACGGTGAATACCGCATCGTCGATCTCCGGCCTGGCGAGTATACCGTTACGTTCTCGCATGAGGGTTTCCGCACCGTCAAGCGCGAGGGCATTACGCTTGGGCGCCTCCTTCACCGTCACTGTCAACGTCGAGTTTCCGGTCGGCCAAACCGCGCAGGAAATGACGGTTAGCGACGCGCCGCCGCTGGTGGACGTCCAGAACTCGCTCACCGAAAAAGAGATGAATCGCACCACGCTGGACCAGATTCCCACCGGGCGCGATCCCTTCGCGGTGGGGCAGATCATTCCCGGCGTATCCACGGCGACGCCCGATGTTGGCGGCACGCAAGGCATGCAGCAGCCCACCTTGCAGGTGCACGGCTCCAACGCCGACGACAACGTCTTTGAAGTAGACGGCATGATGATCCAGCACACTGGCTTCTCCGGCAACCAAACCGGATTCTACTATAACGACAGCCTGATGCAAGCGGAGACGTTCCTGACCAGTTCGCTGCCCGCGGAAGCGCCGGTGGGAGGCATCCAGATCAGCATGATCCCGCCACGAGGCGGCAATCAGTTCCACGGCTCGGTCTTTGGAACCGGAGCAACGCAATCCATGCAATCGGACAATTCCAATCGGCGCTGGTGGCGGCGGGGTTGAAGGCCCGCAACAAGATTGATACGATTTACGATCTGGACGCCGGGCTGGGCGGGCCGATCATCAAGGACCGCCTGTGGTTCTTTTCCAGCTTCCGCCGCTGGGGATCGAACAACTTCCTGGCGAACACGTTCACGCCGGAGGGCGCGCAAGCCATCGACGACACTCGCCTCACCGACTCGCTTGCGCCTGACCTACCAGATCAACAAGGACAACAAGCTCTCGGTCAGCTACGATCGCGGCTTCAAGTTTCGCGGGCATCGCCCCAACAATCTGATCGGCGTGGCGTTCTCCGATCCGCTGGCCGATGTCCAGCAGAAAAGCTGGATGAACTACATGGGCCAGGCTCACTGGACCTCCACGGTGACCAACCGGCTGCTGGTGGACGTCGGCGCGACCTACATGCCGGTGAACTACAACCTGTTCTTCGAGCCGGGCGCCAAACCGGGGACCATCGCGCAGTGGGACATCGTCAACTCCACCATGACCGGCATTTCGCCGCGGCAAGACCTGGATCGCGGTTCTTACACCACCGTTGTCGCCAACGCCGCCTACGTGACCGGCTCGCATAACCTCAAGACCGGCATCCAGTACCGCAGAGGGCTATTTCCAGGAAAGCTTCCAGATGGACGGCGACATGATCCAGTTGCTGTCGAACGGCGTGCCGACGTCGGTCCGGATTTACAACACCCCGTTGACGCATCGCGAGAATATGAATCCGGATCTGGGCTGGTTCCTGCAAGATTCCTGGCGCGTCAACAAACGGCTGACCCTGAACCTTGGAATCCGCTTCGATTACATGCTCGATGAGCATTCCGGCGCAGGGCGCACCCGGCGGCTACTGGGTTCCCGCGCGATCGTTCCCGGCCCAGAACGGAATCGTTGATTGGAACACCTGGTCGCCGCGTATCGGCTTTGCCTAGGACGTGTTCGGCAACGGGAAGACCGCAATCAAAGGCGGCATCAGCAAGTATGACGTTCTGGAGGGCACCTCGCTCGCGCAGAACGTGAATCCGAACTTCATCGCCTACTCCACGTGCCCCTGGACCAGCCTCACGCCGCCAACTCCCGGCCAGGCGCTGACCGGATGCACCGGATTCTCCGGCAACAACAACCACATCGATCCGAACATGAAGCGGCCCTATCAGTGGGAATACACCGTGATGGTCCAGCGCCAGATCGCCGCCAACACCTCGGTGAGCGTCGGCTATTACGGCCGGAAGTTTTACGATCTGTTTGGCGACGTCAACACCGCCGTGCCGCCGCCGATTACACCCCGGTCACGATCACCAACCCGCTAACCGGCCAGCTCTCTGACGGTGTACAATCAGCTTGCCTCCACGCTTGGGCCAGTTCAGTCTGCTCCAGAAGACCATGCCCAATCTTTATGAGCATTACAACGGCGTGGAGTTCCAGGCGAACAGCCGCTTCACCAAGACCACGGTGTTTGCCGGATTCACCATCGGCAAGAGATTACGGCACGCCCAGCGGCAGCAGCACGGATCTGAACAATCCCAACAACCTGATCAATTTCGCTGGAAATTTGGGCTACGACCAGCCCTATCAGCTCCGCGCCGGTTTCAGCTATCAGGCGCCGTTCCATATCGAGTTCGCCGGTTCGCTGCGCGAAAATTCCGGCCTTCCCGAAGCGCGCACCTTCAACGTGACCCAGGCGATGGTGCCGGGACTCACCCAGGTAACCCAGGCGATTCTCGCGGCGCCCGCGGGAGCGTATCGTTATCCCTGGCAAAATCTGCTCGACCTGCGCTTCTCGCGCAAATTCAAGATCCGCGAGCGCGTCGGAATCGAGCCGCTGATCGATCTGTTCAACACTTTCAACAGCAGTGCGGTCACCAGCGCTGTCACTACCATCGGTCCTTCGCTCGGCAAGCCTTCGAACATCGATATGGGACGCTTGCTGCGGCTCGGCGGACGGATTACATTTTAAGATGAGAGTGGCGCGGGCCCGCGCTCGCGCCACTCTCGGGTACTTCTCATGTCAAAACTCTTGTTGCTCATGCTCACTGCGGTCCTCGTGTATGCGCAGGACCGGCCCATCGTTCTCAAGGCGTCCACTCTTTTCGATGGAAAAGGCAAGACGCTGCACAATACCATCGTCGTGGTCGAAGGCTCGAAGATCGCCCGTATCGGCGGATCTGCCCCCGCCAACGCGATCGTTTACGATCTGACGGCATTCACCGTTTCGCCGGGATGGATCGACACTCACTCGCACGTCTCTTATCACTTCGATAATTCGGACCGGTATGCCCGCCGCGATGAGCCCCCAAATCAGGCTCTGCTCCACATCGCCGACAATCTGGTTCGCACCATCGATGCCGGATTCACCACGGTCCAAAGTCCCGGCGCGCTGATCGACAAGGATCTGCGCGAGGCGACCGCCCGCGGCATTCTTCCCGGGCCGCGCATCCTCACCTCGCTCCAGCCGCTTACCGAAAACAGCGGCGATGCCGCGAAGCTGCGTGAACTGGTCCGGCAGCGCAAGGAGCAGGGCGCCGACCTGATTAAAGTTTTCGCGTCGAAAAGCATCCGCGAAGGCGGCGCGATCACGCTGACGCAGGAACAGCTCGACGCGGCGTGCGGCGAAGCGAAATCGCTCGGCCTGCGGACCATCGTCCACGCTCACTCAGCCGAATCCGCCAAAGCGACCACCCTGGCCGGCTGCACCTCCGTCGAACATGGAGCCTTCGTGACCGATGAAGTGTTCGACCTGATGGCCAAGCGCGGCACCTATTACGATCCCAACATCGGCCTGGTGCTGCAAAATTATCTGGAGAACAAGCCCAAATATTTCGGCATCGGCAACTACAACGAAGAAGGCTTCGCCTACATGGAAAAGGGCGTCGCGATCACCCTCGACACCTTCAAGAAGGCGCTGAAGCACAAGGATCTGAAAATCATCTACGGCACCGACGCGACCGCGGGAGCCCACGGACAGAACTATCGCGAGTTCATCGTGCGCGTGCGCGATGGCGGACAGGACCCCATGGCCGCGCTGGTTTCAGCCACTTCGCTGTCGGCCGAATCGCTGAATCTGGGCGACCAGATCGGGAGCATCGCGCCCAACATGCAGGCCGATATTATCGCCTTCGACGGGAATCCATTGCAGGACGTAACCGCCGCCGGCCGAGCCGTGTTCGTAATGAAGGGCGGCAAGGTAGTCGAAAATCTGTCGCACGGCGCCAAGAGCAAATAACGATTGATCCGGTCGGTTTTGGCGCGCGGCTCCGCCGGAAACCGACGATTAACCGCTTCTTGCAGTCGCGGCTCGCATAAGTTGCTGATATGTAGAGGCGCCGACCCCGAGCCGCGACCAAAGGAAGCGGTTAATATACCCGGGTTTTCACACAGAGACCCGCAAGGAGTGGACGTTAAACCCCCGACAATTGCCGAAGCCGGCCGTTGCTATCCCCGAGCGTCTCCATCGGGACTCCCAGCTTCCCGAGCAGCGTCAGATGCAGATTCGCCAGCGGAGTCTCTTCCGCATACCGCAGGTGACGCCCGCCCTTCAGTTGCCCCGCCCCACCGCCCACCACCAGAACCGGCAGATTGTTGTGCGTATGTTCGTAGCCGTTGCTGATCCCGGCCCCATAGACGATCGTGATGTGATCCAGTAGCGATCCCTCGCCATCCGCGGTCGACCGCAGCTTATCCAGGAAGTACGCGAACTGCTGCATGTGATAGGTGTTGATCTTGATCACCTTTTCCACCGCGCTCGCGTTGGCTTCATGCGTCAGCGCGTGGTGCGCGTCGGAAATTCCGATCTCGGGATACGGCCGCGGGCTGATTTCGCGCGAAATCATGAACGTGCTGACGCGTGTCAGGTCCGCCTGAAACGCCAGCACCTGCAAATCGAACATGATCTTCGCGTGCTCCGCGAAGGTCGAAGGAATCCCGCCCGCCGGTCGCTGCATCGCGGGCAGCTCCTTCGCGCTCTGCTGCTCCGCTTTCTGAATCCGACGCTCCAGATCGCGAATCGCATCCAAATACTGCGCCAGCTTTCCCCGGTCTCCCGGACCCAAATCCTTTTGCAGCTTTGCGACTGCCTGCAAAAGCGAATCGAGAATGCTCCGGTCTTCCCGAATCCGAGCCAGCCGAGCAGCCCTGCTGGTATCGTCGCTATCGCCGAAAAGCCGCTCAAACACCGCCCGAGGCTGATTCTCCATGGGCAGCGCCGTGGTCGGATTTCTCCACGCCAGCGTATTCGCATACGCGCAGCTATACCCGGCGTCGCAGCCGCCGATCAATTCGCTCGAATCGAGACACATCTCTAGCGAGGAAAGCTGCGTCTCTTTCCCCAGTTCCTGGGCCGCGATCTGATCCATCGAAATCCCGGCGCGAATATCCGGTCCTTCGGTCTTCTTCGGATGAACGCCGGTAAGAAAAGTCGCCGCCGCGCGCGCATGGTCGCCCGTTCCTTCGCCCGGCTCCGGAAACGCCGGTTGGCTTCGCAGTCCGCTCAGAACCAGCAACCGATCGCGAAACGGCGCCAGCGGCTGCAAAATCGGTGGCAACTCGAAAGCCGTGCCCTCGGCCGCCGGCGTCCACTTGCCCATGATGATTCCATTCGGAACATACGCCACCGACAGCCGCCGGACCGGCTTCGCCAATGCCGCAAACGCAGGCGTCATGCTATCGAGAATCGGCAATGCCAGCGCGGCGCCCGCTCCCCGCAGGAACGTCCGCCGGTCAAGATGTTTCCCGGTGACCATCATTCTTTACTGTACGCCGTTCGCATCTCAAATGGCGCGCTCCTCACGATTCCCAGTATCAGAGATGACCATCGATACTCATCGCCAGCCGCCTCGCGCACAATCTTGCGCACCGCCGGAGCGTCATAATACTCCACCCCGCGACCCAGCGCATACGTCAGAAGCTTTTCCGTCACTGTAGTCGCGAAGTCTTCGCGATGGCTCAGCAGCGCCTTCCGCAGCGCCTCCGGACCATCGACCTTGGTGCCGTCAATCAGCGTTCCCGACGCGTCGATCGGCGTCCCCGCTTCGCTATTCGCCCGCCAACTGCCGATCGCGTCGAAATTCTCAAGCGCGAACCCCAACGGGTCAATCAGCTTGTGACACGTAGCGCACGCCGGATTCTTGCGATGCTCCTCCAGCCGCTCGCGAACCGAAAGCGCCCGCTCCCCCGCGACATTTTCTTCCAACGCCGGCACATTGGCCGGCTTCGACGGCGGTGGAGTCCCCAGAATATTTTCGAGCAGCCATTTCCCGCGCAGAACCGGCGAAGTCCGGTTCGGGTAGGACGTCACCATCAGAATCCCGGCCTTCCCAAGCAGCCCTTTTCGAGCCTCGTCCGTCACGGTCACGCGCCGGAAGTGGCTCCCATAGATGTTTGGGATTCCATAATGCCGGGCGAGTCTTTCATTCACGAACGTATAGTCCGACGTCAGCAGCTCCACTGCGCTGTGATCTTCGCGAATCTGGCTATCGAGGAATAGTTCCAATTCGCGCGCGAACGCTTCCCGAAGATTCGCGTCGAAACTCGGAAACGTGTACGGATCGGGCGAAACCAGCCGGACGTTTCTCACATACAGCCATTGCCCTGTGAAATTGCTGACCATCTCCTTCGATCGGGGATCCGCAAGCATGCGCCGGACCTGTTGTTCCAAAACCGCGGGTTGACGAAGCTGCCCGTGTTCTGCCGCCGCAAGCAGCTCATCGTCGGGAATGCTGCTCCATAGAAAAAACGAAAGCCGCGATGCCAGTTCCACATCGCTGATCCGATATGGCGCGCCGGGCGCCGCATTCGCGGGATCGCGTTCCATGCGGAACAGAAATTCCGGACTCACTAAGATCCGCTGAAGGGCCATCTCGATCCCCGAGTCGAAGCTTCGTCCACTTTTGTAAAACGCCGTCAGCGCCCGAAGATCCTCATCGTTCACCGGCCTTCGATACGCCCGGCGTGCGAGCTGAGAGAGAATCCGCCGCGCGCAGCCATCCTCGTCCCCGGCTCGTGGATTACACACGAAAATCCTCTGGCGACTGGGCGAATTTCCCGGACCCTTCACATCGTACGGCCCGCGAATCTCGAGACTCCCTATGCCCGGAAGAATGGTCACATCGCCCGCATATTCGTAGCTGTTCACCGCGTAGGTCGGGCGCAGCATTCCTTCCAGCACAGACGCCTCTTTAACGAAGTCGACCGCCACCACCCCCGGCCCAGCCTGCGCGAAAAAGCGAATTTCCTGTCCCTCCGCTTCCGGATCGGGCACTTCCTTGCGAGGCCGCCCGTTCACGTCGGTCGCCGCCCCGCCAACGATAAATTGCTTGATCTTCTTCCCGTTCAGCCGCACTTCCAGCGAATGCGGCTCCGCGACGCCGCGAATAAATCCATCGTAGGTCCGCAGCAGGAAAATCTTGACGACGTATTCCCCGTCAACTGGAAAATAATAACGGACCGCCAGCCCGCCTCGCGAGCCGAACGGCAGATCTTCGCCCGCGCGGTCGTCCTGCTTGACATATTTATTGATCGCGAACGATTCCGTCACCGGATGAATCGACGGATCGCCCACCGCCGCGCGACTGATCTTGCGCGCCGCCGCCATGTATCGCTCCGTCAGCGATGGAGAAATGGAAAGCACGTCCGCGTTATTGTCGAATCCAAATCCGGAATCGTCGGGAGGAAGCAGCTCCGCGCTATCCACCTCCATTCCCAGCAGATCCCGAATCGCATTGGCATACTCGGCGCGATTCAAACGATGCGCCGGGGTACGCCCCGGATTGGGATGCGCCAGCGCCGCGCGATCGATCGATTCTTCGAGCCACGCCACGAAAGCGCGCCTCGCGGCCGCATCCGGCTGCGGCATGCCCGGCGGAGGCATCGCATCGCTGCGCAATTTTCGAATCACTTTTTCCCACAAGGCGGGCGTCTCGGCGATGCGCCCCAAATCCGCCTTGTCCAGCTTCAATCCAGCGGTATGGGTCCGTTCATTGTGGCAGCCGGTGCAGTATCGATCGACCAGCGCGCGATACTGCGGAGGCGCGTCGGCGCAGAGGCATCCCGTCCCCGCCAAGCCCATGATGATCCACGCCCGCATTCGCATCGTTTGGCCAAGATTGTAATAAATTAGGTACAGTTGGTCAAATAGTAACCCGGCATGAATCAATCGCGCAGGACGAATCCCAAAGAGCCGCGACCACAGGGAGCGGTGGATCGTCGCTGCCCACAAATCCTCCTGACTCTGATTCTCCTGACCACCGCAGCCCCAGCAGCCGACCTCCGCCTGGTCGACGCAGTAAAATCCCAAAACACCGAAGCCGTCCCGACCCTCCTCCAGCAGCACGCCGACGTCGACGCCCCCCAAGGCGACGGAGCCACCGCGCTCCACTGGGCCGCCCATTGGGACGATCTGAAAACCGCCGACCTCCTGCTCGCCGCCGGCGCCAACGTAAACGCCGCCGATGACGATGGCGTCACTCCTCTGTCTCTGGCATGTCTGAACGGCAGCGCCGCGATGGTCAAAACGCTGATCGACCATTCTGCCGACCCGAACCTCGCGCGCTCCAGCGGCGAAACTCCTCTGATGACCGCCGCGCACTCCGGAAATGTCGACGTGGTGAAACTCCTGCTAGCTCACGACGCCAACGTCAACGCCAAGGAAAATACGCGAGGGCAAACCGCCCTGATGCTGTCCGTCGCCGAAAATCATGAGGATGTCGCGCGCGTACTGATCGAAAACCACGCCGACGTCAAAGCCCGCTCCAAGAACCGTTTCACCGCGTTTCAATTCGCCGTCCAGCAAGGCAATCTCGCGATCGCCCGCATGCTGCTCGCCGCTGGAGCCGATGTGAATGAAACCGCTCCCGACGGCATCGGAGGAGACACCAACGCCCGCCGTCTCTTCAAACCCAACACCGAAGCCGGAGCGCTCCTGACGGCCATCGACAGCGGCCACCAGGAAATGGCGAAATTTCTGATCGACAATGGAGCCGACGTCAATCAGCACGGTGCCGGCCGCACGCCTCTGCATTCCGCGATTCAGCAAACTATGCCGGAGCTCGTGAAGCTCCTGCTGGCCAAAGGAGCCGATCCCAACGCCCGCCTCGAACGCCCCATGCCGTTGCTCTCCCGCGGCCTCAACGCCTTGACCGGAATGCCCGTCAGCATGATCGGCGCGACTTCGTTCTGGCTGGCCGCCGATTATGGCGATGCCGCCACCATGCGCCTCCTGATCGCCGCGCATGCCGATCCTCTCATCGTGACCAAAGATAAAACCACCCCATTAATGGCCGCCGCCGGAGTCGATTTCATCGAAGGCCAGGACCGCTACGGCCGCCGCTGGTTCCGCGACACGACCATGCCGATTCAAATGGCCGCTCTCGAAGCCGTAAAGCTTGCGCTCGAGCTCGGCAACGACGTGAACGCCGCGAACGCCGACGGACTCACCGCCATGCACGGAGCCGCCTACATGGGCAGCAACCTGCTGGTCCAGTATCTCTTCGATCACGGCGCCAAGCTCGACGTTCGCAACCGCCGCGGCTGGACCCCATACTTCATCACCCAGGGCATCTACATCGCCGGAACGTTCATTGCCCGAAAAGACACCGGCGAGCTGCTCACGAAATTAGGCGCCGACCGGCATTTGGGTGTCGAGCTCTGGATCGACGACGTAGATCCCCGCTCCACTCGCAAGTAAATCAGCTTCAGAATCCGCAACATCGCGATTCGCCTCAGCCTCGTTTCGCGGCGCAATCGAATATCCTTCCATCAGAAAACTTGTTGGCCAACAAGCGTTGCGTTGCAGTAGTACTGGACTTCCGGAGCCCCTGAAAAGGCTCGCGTCACCGGCTCGTAGCATGGGGGCGACGGGAGAACGTGGAAATCGGTTTCCAGACCTTTCGGCGGTGTGCGGATAGCGCCTATTGCCGTCCCATCGGAATTCAGAGAGCGATCATTGAAGCGGTGAAAAAGTTGGGAGGGCCATCCAGCCTTCCTCGATCCCGCCGCCAGATGCGCTCAAACTATCGACGGCCGGACACGCACGGCGATAAGTCCGAAAGCCCCGGCCGTCAGCGGCGTCTCATCCGACAGCCGAAGTGTCTCTTCACCGGAGTAGACTCTCAATAAGGTCAATACCGATGAAAACACGCGTAGCCATCCTCCTTCTGGCGCTCGCCGCCGCGAACGCCCAACCAGTCGACCCCACCGCTTATCGTCAACTCAAGTTCCGCTACATCGGACCCGTAGGCAACCGAGTATCGGCAGTCGCCGGCGTTCCCGGAAATCTTTTGGTCTACTATGCAGGCTCGGCTTCCGGCGGAATCTTCAAAACTACAGATGCCGGCGCCACGTGGTCGCCCATCTTCGACGACCAGCCGGTCTCTTCCATCGGCTCGCTCGCCGTCGCTCCGTCGGATCCGAATATCGTGTGGGCCGGCACCGGCGAGACCTTCATCCGCAGCCACATCTCGCTCGGCATGGGGATCTACAAATCGGTAAACGCCGGAAAGACGTGGACCCTGATGGGACTCGAAAAAACCGGACGCATCGGGCGCATTGTGATCGACCCGCATGACCCCAACATCGTCTTCGCCGCAGCCATGGGACATAGCTATGGCCCGCAGCCCGATCGCGGCTTGTTCCGAACCACCGACGGCGGCAAGACCTGGGAAAAAGTTCTCTTCGTCGACGAAAACACCGGCTGCGCCGATGTCGCCATGGACCCGAATGACCCGCAAATCATGTTCGCCGGAATGTGGCAGTTCGTGATTCACACCTGGGGCAGGGAAAGCGGCGGTCCCGGCAGCGGCCTGTACATGTCGCGCGACGCTGGCAAAACCTGGACCCGTCTGAGCGGCCACGGCCTTCCCGATCAGGAAGTGGGCAAGATCGGTCTCGCCATCGCGAAGAGCAATTCGAAGCGCGTCTACGCCATGATCGAAACCGGCACAGGCGAGCCGTGGAAGGACAAGCCCACTGCCAGCAGCGAACTGTGGCGCTCCGACGACGGAGGCGAGAACTGGCAGCCCATGACCAACAGCCACGACGTCGGCGGACGTCCTCATTATTATTTCCGCATGGCCGTCGAGCCCGACAACGAAAACGAAGCGTATTTTCTGACCGCCTCTTACGCCAAAACGGAAGACGGCGGCAAAACGCTGCGCGTGATGCGCGGCTATCCCCAAACCGCCGGCGGCCATGCCATCGGAGCCCCGCCGCAAGGCGACTATCACGACATGTGGATCGACCCTACCAACGGCGACCGCATGATCGTGTCGAATGACGGCGGCGTTGGCATTTCCGTGAATCGCGGAGCAACTTGGCTGCGCGTGCAATTCCCCAATGCGCAGATTTATCACGTCACCACGGACAACCAGATCCCGTATGACGTCTACGGCAACCGCCAGGATGGCCCCTCCTTCCGCGGACCCAGCAACAGCCGCGTGTATGGATACGGCCAATTCGTCCCTGCGATTTCGCGGGGCCTTTGGGACGACAGTCGGCGGCGGCGAAAGCGGATGGACCATCGCGGACCCGGTCGACCCCAATATCGTCTGGTCCAGCGGAACAGCATCCGGCAGCCTGGGCGGCAGCATCGACCGGTATGACCAGCGCAACCGCCAGTTTCGCAGCGTCGAAGTGTGGCCCGATAATCCCGAAGGCGCTCCCGCCGCCGACTTGAAATATCGTTTCAACTGGACCTTCCCGGTCCACATCTCCCCGCACGATCACAACAAGGTTTACGTCGGCAGCCAGTACGTGCATATGACCGTCGATGGCGGCCAGAGCTGGAAAACCATCAGCCCGGATCTGACGCTGAACGACAAAAGCAAGCAAGGCTCCTCGGGCGGTCTCACCGGCGACAACGTTGGACCCGAATACGCCGGAGCGATTCTATCCATCGCCGAATCACCCAAGCAGGCCGGCGTAATCTGGACCGGAACCAACGACGGTCAGGTGCAAGTGACGCGAAACGCCGGCAAAACCTGGACCAACGTCACCGCGAATATCCCGGACTTGCCGCCGTGGGGAACCATCTACACGGTCGAGCCCTCGAAGTTCAACGCCGGAACCGCGTACATCACGGTCGACTTCCATCAGGAGAACAACCACGATCCTTACGTCTACAAAACCTCCGACTTCGGCAAATCATGGACCAACCTGAGCGCCACCATTCCTAAGATCACGCTCAGCTATGCCCACTGCATCAAGGAAGATCCCGTGCGGCCGGGCCTGCTGTTTCTCGGCACCGAAAACGGACTCTACGTGTCCTTCGACGATGGCGGGAATTGGCAGCCGTTGCAGAACAATCTCCCGCATGTGCCGGTGTACGGAATCACGGTGCAGGAACATTTCAGCGATCTGGTGTTGGCCACCTACGGCCGTGGATTCTGGATCCTCGACGACATCACGCCTCTTCGCGAAACGAGTGCGGAAGTGCTGAGCATCAGCGTCCACCTGTTCCCTCCGCGTCCCGCCTACCGCTTTCGCGGAGTCGCACCGCCTGCGGCGCCCGCCTACGATCCCGTCGACGGCCAGAACCCAGCCTACGGCGCCGACATTAATTACTATCTGAAATCCGTTCCAGCCGGCGACGTGAGAATCGCCATCGCAGATGACAAAGGACAAGTCGTCCGCACCCTTCGTGGCACAAAAGACGCGGGCGTTAATCGCGTGATGTGGGATTTGAAATATAGTCCGGCCGGCGACATTCGGCTCCGCACCAGCCCGATCTACGCGCCCTGGGACGCTCCCGGTCCGGATGGCCGCGCGGCCGGCGGTCGTCTGGTTCTTCTCGCTCCGCCTGGAAATTACACCGTGAAACTCAGCGCCGGCGGCCAGGAATTCACACAAACTTTGAAAGTGTTGAAAGACCCGCACTCCACGGGAACCGAAGCCGACATTCGAGCGCAGTTCACGTTCATGCAAGCCATTCGCGACAACCTGACCAGCGTCGGCGAGATGATCAATCAGCTCGAGACCGTTCGCAAACAACTTCAAGATGTCGCGAACACGCAGGCCAGCGTGAAAAACGAAGCCCAGACGCTGGAGCACACCTTGACCGTTCTCGAGGAAAATCTATATCAATTGCGCCTCACCGGAGGTCAAGATGGAATGCGATGGCCGGCGGAACTCGCCCAGAAGCTCACGCATCTGGCCGGCGAAGTACAAGACTCCGATTTTCCACCGACCGCGCAGCAATTGGCCGTGAACCAGCAGTTCACCGATCAGATACGAACCTGGCGTGCCCAACTGGATCAGTTGTTGACCAAGGACGTCGCTGCATTTAACGCGACGCTCAGCGGCCGCAGTCTCCCGAACATCGTCGTGCCCAGAGCGCGCTAAGAGTCGACGCGCGCTTAAACCCCGCGGCCGTCACCGCGAGGTTGTAGTGGCCCGCCGGGAGATCCGGCGCGCGATAGACGCCGGCCGCGTTGGTTTTTCCAGTCCATGCGACCACGCGCGTGTCGGCATTCGTGATGGTCACCGCCGCGGCTCCTATTGCGGCCTTGGTCGGGTCGGAAACCGTGCCGGAAATCACACCGGTAACACCCTGGCTCCAGCCAACCGTGGAAGCAAACATGAGTGCCGCCCACAACGGGCAGCCTAAGAGCTTGTTGAAAAAGGGGACAGACTACTCTGTCCCGAGTCGCAAACCGCTGATTTCGCGTAGGAGCGTGGCCGTGGACAGAGCGGTCTGTCCCCTTTTTCAACAAGCTCCTAACGGAACGCGGGTGAACATGGTGGTCTGGCCTCGGGTAAGCGCGTTGCTAGAAAAAAGTCTATTCCGAGGAGCAGCGGCAAGTCAACGTTTCGAATGCAACACGAAATCTGACGCGGGTCACTTCAGAGTCTGGCGCAGATATCCCGCCACATCGCTCACGAAGCGGTGAACCGAAACCTCGGCGATGCGGTGTCCCGCGATCGCATTCAAGGCTTTTCCCACCGCGCCCAGCGGCGGTTCATAGAAACCCAGGAAATCCAACTGTGTCTCGGTGCCCGTCAATGGATAGATCGAAAGATCCGCTCTCATCAGCGGGAACAGGCTCGGCATTTTCGCCGCCTGCCATTCAATCTGAATTTTCGTGACCCGATCCGCCACGGCTTCGGAAGCCTTCTCTTCGATGCTTTTGACCGCAATCACGATATCAGCCTCCACTCCGATTCCGCCGATATCGATGCGCAGTTCGGACGCAATCGACTGCGCCCGCGAAGCGGCAGCCTTGGTAGCGGCCTGAAAGACGGCCAGTGAATTGTTCCTCAACGCGTCGCGGACTTGCTCATAGGGACGGTTTACGTAGTCGAAGCAGCGAATCTCACGGCCTTTATTCATCAGAATCGTTTCACCATATTGTGATCGTAGCCGATGACCGCGTGGCTCGGGAAGCGAGGATCGCTAGCCGAGCCACGACCGCCAGGGGGTGGAGGATGCAGCGGGTTTTCACCAAGCCGCACAACCATCACGTCACGGACGTGTCTTCTTCGGACTAATTCCTGCCTCCCGTCCCGGCACCCACACTTTATCGGGAGCCATCAGTTCCAGGTCCTTGATCGTGCTCTTCACCACTACGCTCTCCAGCTCGCCGGGCGCAGGACCGGGGCTGGCCTGAAATTCCACCAGATACTGATTCGCCAGGTGATCCGAAATATCAGCCAGAAAGGGGGCCAGCGACGGCAGGGGCCCGAAGCTCAAAAAATACGCTTCGCCGCCCGATTCATTCGCAAGATGCGCGAGCTGAACCTGTCCCGAGTAAATCTTCCCAAAGTCAGCTGTAGCATAATCCGCGCTCGGATGATAGATCGCGAACACGGTAACTCCCGCGCGCTCCGCAGCCGCAATCGCGGCATCCGCCGATGGATTCTGCAGCTCATCGCCCGCTCCCGGATCGACCCCGTTGGAAATCATCAGAATCGTCCGCCGCGGAGTATTTTGCGGCCAAATCTTGATCAGCTCCGTCACCGCGCTAAACGGATTGGTTGGTTTACTTCCCGTTGGCGCGCTCAGAGCTTTGACGGCGCGATCGCGATCTACAGTCGGATTCTCGGCAATCTTTAGAATTCCATCCTGGATGTATGCGACACCCACGGCCGTGCTCGCCGGTTGAGAAGTAATAAATCTGCGCAGTTCCTCGAACTTCGTACCCGGCTCGCAATTCGAACAGTTGTCGACCAGCAGAAACAGTTCCATCCCGGCGCGATCGCCGCGCAGCGGAATCAAATTGGTAATCGGCAGCGGATCGAATCGCTGTTTGATGGTCACATCGTTCTTGGTGAGTACGGGCGGTTCGTGCCCGAAATAATGGCCCACGGTCACCAGCATTTTGGCGGGGACGCCTGCGGGCTGAGTTTGTGCCGAAAGCACTAACGTGCACGCGAACGTCAGCCATGCAACGCTTCGAAGCTTACTCATATCGTCCACCTCGATTCACGGAAGGACGTGCATTCGGCTCGCCAGCGCAAACTTCTGAACCGAATCGACTTCGATGATTCGCGATGCAAGGTGTGCGCGGATTCACGCAGCCACAACGCGTTTTCACATAGAGGGAATCGCCAGGGAGGCTTTTACCACGCCATCCGCGATCGAATAATGCATTTCAAAGCCGAGCTGGCGGCAGATGTCGTGCATGGCCTGATTCTCGGCCAGAATATCTCCGGCGATCACGCGGATTCCTTCATTCCGCGCCAGCGCGATCAGCCTGCGCAGCAACTCCGTTCCCAGCCCGTGCGCGTGCCACGTATCGGAAACCAGCAGCGCAAATTCCGCGACGCCAGAGTCGCGTTCCCTGGTCAGCCGTCCCACCGCGATGATTTCCCCCTGTTCCGATTCCGCCACTAAAACCATCTCGCGATCGTAATCGATGAAGCAGATCCGTGTCAGACGCTCGTGAGTCACGCGCGCGCTGAGCTGCATGTGGTGAAAATAGCGCAGATACACGCTGCGATCGCTCAGCGTTTCATGGAAGCGCACCATTTTCGGTTCATCTTCCGGACGAATCGGGCGAATGACGATCGACGCTCCATCGCGCGTGGTCCATTTCTGAACGTAAGCGGAAGGATACGGGCGAATGCTGGTTCGCGGCAGATCATGATCCGGAATCGTCCAGTCATGAAGAACCACGCGAGCATCCAAAGCAACAATCGCGCCTGGCGATGCCAGCAAAGGATTAATGTCCGCTTCCTTAATGCGCGGCACTTCGGAGACCAACTGGCTGAACCGGATCAGGATCTGCTCCAGGACGGACCGATCCACCGGCGCGCGTCCGCGCACACCGCCCAGCGCTTTGTAGATCTTGGTTCGCTCCATCATGCGCCGAGCGAGCGTCGAAGTCAGAGGAGGCAAGCCGAGTGCGCGATCGCGAAACACTTCGACGAGCTGACCACCCCAGCCGAACAGCAGCACCGGACCAAACTGTGGGTCCGTGCTAGAGCCGAGAATGAGCTCGTAACCGTCGGTGCTGCGAATCATCGGTTGAACGGTCACGCCCTCGAATTTTCCTGCGTCCACGCGAGATTCGATCCGTTTCCACGCCGCGCGGACGCACGACTCGTCCCGCAAGTCCAGTTCGACTCCGCCGACGTCGGTTTTGTGCGTGATGGTGCGCGAGTGGAGCTTCAAAACCACGGGAAATCCGATTTCGCGAGCCAACTGCGCGGCTGCGTCTTCGGACTGTGCGAGCTCGGTTCGCGTTACTGGAATTGCATAGGCGGCAAGAATCCGTTTCGATTCCTGCTCGCTGAGCAGCGCGCGATTTTCAGCGCGAGCCGCTTGCAGTACCGCATCCGCCGCTTTGCGATCGACCGATGCTTCCGTCAGCTCCGGAGTCTCATACAGCGCGCGCAGATTCTCGCTGTAGTGCCACATGTAGCAAAACGCGCGGGCCGCAGTGTCGGGGAAGGGAAACGTCGGGATTCCGGCGGCATTCAGAACTTCCTCCGCTCGCGCAACGCTGGCGCCGCCCATGAAACTCGCGAGCACGGGTTTCTCGTCGATGTTGGCGAATGGCCGGATGCGCTCGGCCACTTCAGTTGGGCTGGTCATCCCTTGTGGCGCTGTGGTGATGAGCAACCCATCGACCCCTGGATCTCGCTTGACGATTTCCAGAGTCTCGGCAAACCGCTCCGGCAGCGCATCTCCCAGAATGTCCACCGGATTATGGTGGCTCCAGTGCGGTGGGAGGATTCGATCCAGAGCGGCGATGGTTTCGGCGGAAAGCTCCGCCAGTTCGCCGCCTTCATCGATCAGCGCGTCAGTGGCGAGCACTCCCGGGCCGCCCGCGTTGGTGACGATCACCAGGCGGGGGCCTTTGGGGCGCGGCTGTTTGGCCAGAACTTCAGCCATGTAAAACAAATCGCTGATGCGGCGGACGCGCAGTACGCCGGATCTCCGCAGCGCCGCGTCCAAAACCTCATCGCTGCCGGTAAGCGCGCCGGTATGGGAGGAAGCGGCTCGCGCAGCCTGATCCGTGCGCCCGGCTTTAATCACGATGATCGGTTTGGTCAAGGCGACCTCGCGCGCCGCCGAAAGAAACGCCCGTGCATCGCCTACCGATTCCATGTACATCAGAATCGCGCGTGTTTTCGGATCGTCGCCCAGATAATCGATTAAATCGCCCCACCCGATATCGAGCATGGAGCCTGTGGAAACGAACGCGCTGAAGCCGACCAGCTCGCGCAGGCTCCAATCGAGAATGGCGGTGCACAAGGCGCCACTCTGGCTCAAAAAACCGATGGAACCCGGTCGCGCCATCAGGCCCGCGAACGTCGCGTTCAGCCCCACCGGAGGCGCCATCAGGCCCAGGCAATTCGGCCCGATAATCCGCATCGACCGGCGCGCCGCGAGAATCTGCCGTTCCAGCTCCAGGCCGCGTGCGCCCGTTTCCTTGAAACCCGCCGAAATAATGATCGCCGCGGGAACGTTCGCCGCCGCGCACTCCGCGACAATCCCTGGCACCGTTTCCGCCGGTGTAACGATCAATGCCAGGTCGACTGTTCCCGGCACCGCGCCGATCGAGGGATAAGCCTGGCGTCCCAAGACCTGAGCGTGCTTTGGATTTACGGGATAGATCTTCCCCTGAAATGGAGCCAGATTGTTCAGGATGGTCCGGCCGACGCTAGGGTCGGCCTCAGTCGCTCCGATGACGGCAATGCTCGAAGGAGCGAAAAACGGGTCGAGGGGCCGCGTCACGAAGTCAGGTTAGCAGGAGCCGTAGCCGCAGGTCCGTCGGTCGCCAAAGGCGTAATGCCGACCTTCACCTTGGGCGGCTCGAGCAAGGTTCGATGGAGCAGGCACGCTTCCACCGCCTTCATCAACCCCTCACGGGATCGATTGCTGAGCCCTGGCGCGTCCACTTCGATTCCGATTTCGACCAGCCGCAGCGGCCGCCCGCCCTTTTCCGCCGTAATCTTCAGCTCGATTTTGTCCAGCCCCAGGTTGCGCGCCCGGAGATACTCCGCCGCATAGTGCATGGCGCAGCAGCCGATCGCCGAAAGCATCAACTCGGGAGGCGTCATACCGCAATCGCTGCCGCCGTCGTCGAAGGTTTGATCGCAGACCACACGATGGAAGCGCGCAAACGCCTCCGATTGTTTGTCCTTCCCATGCCGGACTCGAACTTCCATAAGATTACCCCTTTTGTTAACGGTTCCCGGCGTCCCCTCGCGGGATTGGCATGACCTTAATCGATTCATACAAATGCATGCAAAGGGCCATGTCCATAACGCTTGTGATTCAAGGTGTCGGGCGGATGCCCCTGGGTTGTTCGGCGCAGACTTCTAGCGTCTAAATAGCGGATTCACGCTGTCTGTCTCGCCGCACGCGTACCGAGGCGGGACCGTGAGGGAGCGATGCCACCTGCCGTGGCTGTTAGTTCACAAAACTGCGGAGATGTATTTCTGGGATTAGCCTGAGAGGATCGCGAGTCAGCCCTTCACGTGGCACTTCGCGCAATTGCCCTTCGATTCGAATGCCGCGCCGCCGGGGTTGTGGCATGCCCCGCACGATGTCTTGCCCGCTTCGGCAGTCTTATGCAACCCCGCTTTGTAGTTCAGCGGAGCCTTCTCGTCCTGTTGGAAAAGCTTGTCATGACAGACCTTGCAATCCCCATTGGCGCGCTTCACATGCGCGGCATGATCAAACGTCACATTTCCGTTCTTGGTGGCAAAGGTGAGTTTCTGTGGCGGCTTCTTGTCTTGCGCCAGAAGTCCCAGTGTCCCCACCAATCCGGCGGCGAGCAGACATGCAATGAATGTACGCATGGGACAAACTCTACCATTTTTGAGCCCGCCACGCTTGTCGCGCCTCGTTCTTTGGTGGGCAGCGTGCACCGGCCTTATATCATGAACATGCTGAAACGTTGTCTCGGCTACCTGAAACAGAACGGGATCGTTTATTCGCATTCCACGCACTCGCCCGCCTTTACGGCCCGCGAAGTCGCGTCGGCGGAGAGGATGCCGGCCCGCAGATTGGTCAAAACAGTGGTGTACTCCGGCGACAATGGCTACGGGATGCTGCTGCTTCCCGCCGATTACGTCATCAATTTCGACGAAGTACGCCGCCTGCTCGGCTTGACTGAGATCCGCCTCGCCACTGAGGCTGAGCTGATGGCGCTGTTCCCGGAATGCGAGGTGGGTGCAATGCCCCCGTTCGGGAACCTGTTCAATATGCCGGTGCTGCTGGACGAAAGTATCGCGTCGGCGGAATTCATCGGATTCACGGCGGGCACGCACCGGGATGTGATCCACGTCAGCGGCGCGGACTTCCACGCGCTGGTGAACCCGCTGGTCGCGTCGTTTTCAGTGAAGGAACCAGTCCGGGCTGCGTCCTAGACAAATCACGACCCACCGCTCCTGTGGTCGCGGCTCGCGGTCCCCGCTGTCAGATTTCGGTGGCAGCTCGCTAACGCGCAGCGCTAGCCGCCGGCGGATGCTGCCAGTTGATCCCTCTCAGCGCGCCCATCACGTCTTCATAGGAAAGCTGTGGACGGCTTCCGTCATCGTGCCGGGCCATTTCGATCAGGTCGCTCAAACACAGAATGCCTTCCAGCGTTCCCCCTTCGCCGACCACTGGAATCCGGCGCACGCGCCGGCTACGCATGATCTTCAGCGCCGCATGAATATCGTCGCTGCCTTCACAGGTCGCCACCTGACGAGTCATCGCCTGTCCGGCGGTCACCTCGGAGGGACGCCGGTCGTTGGCGCCGAGCGCGAGACAAATGTCGCGATCCGTAATAATCCCCTGCACTTTTCCGCTCGCGTCCACCACCGGCAAAGCGCCGCATCCGCACGACCAAAGCAGCTCGGTGACGGCCGCCAGATTGGCAGTCGGGCTGCAGTATTTCGGGGATTTTCTCATTACATCTTGGACTCTCATTGGAACCCTCCTTACTCCGGCTCTCTGACGATCAGCACCGAGCAAGGCGCGCCCCACGCAATCTTCGCGGAAACGCTGCCGAGCATCGTATGCTTCAAATCCCGTGCTCCCGTCGCGCCGGCGACGATCAGGTCGTATTGCCCGCGCTCGGCTTCACTCAGGATTTCGTTGGCCGGATTCCCTTCCTCCACGCGCGTCGTGATGGAAACATCGATGGATTCGAAGCAGATTGCGTGCCTGTTCGACTACAGCTCTCTCCCTCACGTACCAGCTCCTTTTCCATCACGCCCGCTTCGCTCGATTCCTTGGCCTCTTCCGAATACGTCTCCCAATTCTCGTCCAGCCCGAACTGGACCCACGGAGTCTCCGCGATGTGCATCAGGCAAACTTCAGCTCCATCCAGATCGAACAGGGAGCTCACGGTTTCAATCGCATGCAGTGACGCGGTGGAACCGTCCACCGCGATCAGCATGCGCGCGATCCCCTCGCTTCTCAAATCCCGGGCGACCAACACGGGCGCCATGGCATGCTCGACTACCCGGCTCGCCACCGGTCCTAACCCTAGCTCTCCGGTCGCGCCGCGCCCCCTGGGCCCGATCACCGTGAGATCGTAATCCCCAGCGCGGCTGACGATCGACCGCCGACGCAGAGCCGATCTCCGTCAACAGATTCACCGTGCCTGCGTCGGATCCGAGAGCTACCCTCGCCTGCTCCAGGATCTGCGTGGTTTCACCCAATATGTCCCGTTCATAGTCCTGTCTGCGACGTCCATTCCGTCCAGTCTGGTGAATCGAGGAGCGACACACAGCACGTTCAAGTTGCGGTCAATAGGGCTTAAGAAGACGAACCGCTGTGCGTAGAGCCGCGGTCGCTTCGTCTGAGCCATCGGTTGCAAGAAGCACATTCACGCCAAACAGGATGCATTTTATCCGCCATCGCCATTGGAGCCTGGGGTGCTTCGTTCATGACAGATGCTGATTTTCTTACTGGCCATCGGGCTGGGCTAAGTGGCCCGGCCGACAACGGTTCGCCGCTGTCTGCGCTAGTCGAGTCCGGTCATCTCTCCGATTTGACGATGGCCGGACTTTTCGGATTACAGGCCTCGCGTCCAAAGCTTCTACGAACCCACCGGCTACTCTCTCGCATGGATTCGTGGCAGCACGGCGACGGCCCAGGCAGCGGCAATCATCGAAGTGCTGAAGGCTGCGGACTCCCAGGGATTGAATGCCGAAGACTACGATGGCTCTCGCTGGGCGGATCGCGTGGCCGGGCTCGGCGCGCGGCCACGGCCGATTCGGCTCTGGCGCGATTCGATTTGGCGCTCACGGTCTCTCGTCATGCGCTACGTCTCCGATGTGCATTTGGGCAGAGTGAATCCGGGCTTGTATCACGCCACATTCGATTTCGGCGATTCGAAAGACGATCTTCCCGGCTTCGTGCGCAAGCGCCTGGTTGACGCCACAGACGTGAATGCGGCACTCGCCGGAATCGAGCCGCCTTACGAAGGCTACCACCGGACTAAAGTCGCGCTGCAGAAATACATCGCCTTGGCGCGCGACCGGCAGAACGATCTGCTGCCCATCAAGAAGAAACCAGTCGATCCGAAGCAGTCCCTATGCGGCGGCAGAACAACTGGCGGGAATGCTGCGGCGTCTCGGCGATCTTCCTGCGGACGCGACCATATCTCCGGGTGTTTACCAAGGTCCGCTCGTGGAGGCAGTCAAGCATTTCCAAACGCGTCACGGCCTGGATCCGGATGGACGACTTGGGCCAGGGGACCATCGCTCAACTCAACACGCCGCTTTCCTTTCGCGTCCGCCAGTTGCAGTTGACGCTGGAGCGCTGGCGCTGGGTTCCGCATCGCTACTCGCGTCCGCCCATCGTCGTGAACATTCCCGAGTTTCAACTGCGCGCGCTCAATGAATCGTACTTGACGGAGCTGGACATGAAGGTGGTGGTGGGGAAGGCCTACCATCATCAGACTCCCGTGTTTGCAGCCGAAATGCGGTACGTGGTTTTCCGGCCTTACTGGAACGTTCCCCGCAGTATTCAACGCGCGGAACTGGTGCCGAAGCTCAATCGGGATCGTTCCTATCTCGCCAAGAACGGCTACGAAGTCGTGACGCCGCAGGACCAAGTGGTGACCAGCGGTATCGTGGACGACGACGTCATGGCGCAGCTTCGTTCCGGCCGGCTGTGGATCCGGCAAACTCCCGGGCCCAAGAACTCATTGGGACTGGTCAAGTTTCTGTTTCCCAATGAGCATGATGTGTATCTGCACGACACGCCGGCGACGGAGTTGTTCTCGCGGTCGCGCCGTGATTTCAGCCACGGCTGCATTCGCGTGGAAAAACCGGAACAACTGGCCGCCTGGGTTCTTCGCGACAAGCCCGAATGGACCCCGGAACGGATCCACGACGCCATGCACGGCAACGAGACCATACAGGTGACGCTCGATACACCCATTCCGGTGCTGATCGTGTATGCCACCGCGGTTGTTCTCGACCACGGCGAGGTGCGCTTCTTTGACGATATCTACGGGCAGGACGCGCAGCTCGAACAACTCTCTGTCGAAGGGCTACCCGTATCCCGGCCTGGAAACCTACCAGCGGCGGACCCGGCCTACGTCCACGTGAATGAAATTGGAGCGCGGATAGTAGCCGACCCCGCCGCGTCCCAGCGATAGCGCAAGGTCGCGCATGGTGGAGATTTTCACCCCGGGCAAGCGAATGTCGATGGCCTCGGCTTGCATGTGCAGGCTGTGCTGGGCCACGCCGGAAGTGTGGGTGCGCAGAAATTCGTTGCTCCAGGGCGTGCGATACCCGCAGATGACGTGAATCTCGGCTTCCGGCTTCCCGGCCGCCGCGATCAGGTCGGAAAGCACGTCGAACAGGCGAGGGTCGTAGTGATGGACATCTCCGGTTCGATGGTCCCGCAGGAACACGTCCAGCTTCTCAAGCGCTTCTGAAACGAACGTAGCTCCGCGCCGGTACACGACATCCAGATGCTCGCCTGTATGCGTGTGATACATCCGAAGACGGTGTTCCTCCGGATTTTCCGCTCGGCTGGATGCTGGAAACGCGAAAAGAGTCGCCGCAACAAACACGAATCCGTATTTCAAAACAAATCCTTTGCTGGTGAGAGTCGTTCATCCAGGATAACAGTCAGGCAATGCGCTTTCACCCTGCTTTTTGGGGGCAACGCACAGCGTGAAAAGACGCAGACAAGGTTAGCCTTTTGCGTCAATGGCTTACGGGAAACACCTGAGGTTCGCCAATTGCACTTTAGATTCCGTGGGTTTTCCAGAGAGGAGAGACAACCCATGCTAAAACGATTTGCAGTTTTGTTCTGCTGTGCCGTGCTGTTCGCCGTATTCCCGGCGTCGGCGGATCAGTGGAACAAAAAGACGGTGGTAACGTTCAGCGCTCCCGTGGAACTGCCCGGCATTACCTTGCCCGCTGGAACGTACGTCTTCAAACTGGCGGATTCCAGTGGGGATCGCCATATCGTCCAAGTTTTCAATGCTGAAGAAACTCATATCTACGCTACGATTCTGGCAATCCCGAACTATCGGCTGACGCCGAAAGAGGACACGATGATGCGCTTTGCGGAGCGGACCAAAGGAACGCCGGAAGCGCTACGAGCCTGGTTTTATCCTGCCGACAATTTCGGCCAGGAGTTTGTGTATCCCAAAGTGAGAGGCCAGCAGTTGGCTGAAAGCGCCGGCGTACCGGTGCTTACGGCAGAATTGCCGCCGGCCGCAAAACCGGAGGAGATGCTGAAGGAGCCGGTGACTACCGTCACCCCTGAAAAAGAAGTCGCAGTCGCACCGGTCGAAGCGCCGCCTGCAGTAGAAGTAGCGCCGCCGGTGGTCGAAAAAGCTGAACCTGCGCCACCGCCGCCGCCGGTGGAAGTTCCCATTCCGGAAATGCCGAAGACGGCCAGCCCGGTTCCGCTCGTCTTGTTAGCGGGATTTGGATTGCTCAGTCTGGCTGGCGTTCTGCGGGCGTTCGTAAAACACGCCGCATAAATTCGGCGCGCTTTTCATGAAAGTCCGAATCGAGTGCCGGGGGACGCGCTACTCACCGAGGCAGAGATTGCTTCGGTGGGCAGCGCAATTTTTCTTCGTCGCCGGTTGTGCGGCCCTTGGCTATTGCGCATTTGTGTACTTTGAAGCGCGGATTTATCAAGCTTCGGAGACGCTCCCGTTCGAAAAGCCGGTTCAGCCTGGCGTCGATGCGACGATCCCGGTCGCAAAACGGCGCTCCCATCAGCAGAATTGAGATTCCCCGGCTGGGGGTTTCCGCGATCGTAGTGGAGGGCGTGACCGCCCGAAACTTGAGGCTGGCGGTAGGCCACGTGCCCGGGACTGCGCTTCCAGGAGAATCTGGAAACGTCGGGATCGCCGGTCATCGGGATACTTTCTTCCGTCCGCTGCGCTACTTACATCCGGACGACCGAATTACACTCACCACCGTTCGCGGATCGTACGAGTACTCTGTCGAATCCATTCGAGTGGTGGATCCCAATGACACGCAAGCTCTCGGCTTCGAGCGAGCCGATGCTCACGCTCATCACCTGTTATCCGTTCTATTACGTGGGTCCCGCGCCGCAGCGGTTCATCGTGCGAGCACGCCAAATCACTCGCCGTTGGTAACGTGATGCGGTCCGACGGTGGTTTCAAGATTGTGCTTCTTCAGCTTGTAGCGCAGCGCGTCGCGGCCGATGCGCAGAATGCGCGCGGCCTGAGACTGATTGCCGCCGGCGGTTTCGAGCGCGCGGATGATCAGCATGCGCTCCTGCTCCGCCAGCGTGCTGCCGACTTCCGCTGACGGCGCGATCGGCGTGCCGTGACTCTTCGGTGCCCGGCGGGCGAACGCAAGTACGCCGGCAGATCCTGCATGTCGATGGTGTCGCCCATCGCCATCATGCAGGCGTGGCCCAGGACATTCTCCAGCTCGCGCACGTTTCCCGGCCAGCAGTGCAGCGACAGCCGCACCTGCGCGCGATGCGTCAGGCCGCGGATCTCCTTCCTGTATTGGGCCGCGAACCGCGCGATGAAATGGCGCTCCAGCAGCGGCAGGTCTTCCTTGCGCTCGGCCAGCCGCGGGACGTGGATCTCCACCATGGAAAGCCGGTAGTACAGATCCTCGCGAAAGCGCTTTTCCGCGACCGCGGCGCGCAGATTGTGATTGGTCGCGGCGATCACCCGCACGTCCACTTTGCGCGCGGTGAGCGATCCCACGCGCTGCACTTCCTGGTTCTGCAAAACGCGCAGAAGCTTGGCTTGCGTCGCCAGCGGCATGTCGCCGATCTCGTCCAGGAACAGCGTGCCGCCGTGGGCGTGCTCGAACAGTCCGGCTTTGTCGCTGGTCGCGCCGGTGAACGCGCCCTTCACGTGGCCGAACAGCTCGCTCTCAAACAGCGTCTCCACCACGGCCGAGCAGTTCAGCACCACGTAGCGGCCCGAGGCACGCCGGACTCAGGCGGTGGAGCGCCTGGGCCACCAGATCCTTGCCCGTTCCCGTCTCGCCGGTGATCAGCACGCGTGCGATAGTGCGGCGCCACGCGGCGGATGCGCGAAAACATCTCCCACATCAGCGGGCTGCGGCCGACGATTCCTTCGAACTCGGAGCTTGCCAGCAGCTCGCCTTCGAGCTGCAGCGCGCGCTGCCGCTTGCGCGCCTCTTCGACCAGCTTGCCGACGCGCTCGCGCAGCGCCGCGATGCGAGATCGGCTTGTTCAGATAATCGCTGGCGCCCTTCTTGATCGCCTCCACGGCGGATTCGGTGGAGTAATGCGCCGTCATCAGGATCACTTCCGTGGACGGATCGAATTCCATGATCCGCTCCAGCACTTCCATGCCGCTCAGGTGCGGCATCACCAGATCGGTCAGCACGATCTGCGGATGCTGGTTGTAGACCAGGTCCAGCCCCTCCTCGGGATCCGAGGCGGTGAGAATCTCGAGGCCGGGCTGCGCCAGAGCGGTCGACAGCAGTTCCAGGCTCTTTGCGTTGTCGTCGATGATCAGCAGGGAAAGCGCGGGATTGGTGGTCGCGGACATACAGATTCCTAGTAGTAACAATCGCTCCACTTCGCTCCGCAGCGTGCGCAGTCGGATGGGTTTGGAAATATAGCCGGTAAATCCCGGCGGAAAGGCGCGTTCGCGATCGCCTTGCATGGCGCTCGCGGTCAGCGCCATGACCGGCGTGGCGGCGAACTGCGCGTCGCGCCTGAGTTCCCGGACCACGCCGAAGCCGTCCAGGCCGGGCATGTGCAGATCGAGGATGATCAGATCGGGCTTCGACTCCCGCGCGACTGCGCAGCGCCTCCATCCCGTCGCCCGCCTCGAACACCTCGTACCCGCACTTCTCCAGAACCGTGCGGACCAGTTCGCGGCTGGTCGCCTTATCGTCCGCGATCAGGACCTTCTTCATAGTGCTTCCTCAAGCGCGATCGTGAACGTGAAGCGGCTGCCCTTGCCCGGCTCGCTTTCGAGCCAGATCCGCCCGCCGTGCTCCTCCACCAGCGCCTTGGTGATCGCCAGACCCAGCCCGGTGCCCTCGCGCACGCCCTTGGTGGTCGCGCCCACCTGATAAAACTTGTCGAATACGGCCTCGTGCTGCTCCTTGGGGATGCCGACGCCGGTGTCGCTGACCGAAATCTCCACGAAACCGTCTCGCAGCGCGCCCTCCACCCGAACTTTGCCGCCTTCCGGCGTGAATTTCACGGCGTTGCTCAGCAGGTTGAACAGAATCTGCTTGAAGCGCAGCCGGTCCGCGAAGATCGCGGACGGGAATCGCCAGGCTGGTTTCGATGGCGATCGATTTCGCGGCTCGCCTGCGGCCGGACCGAGGAAAGCGCCTCTTCGAGCGCCACTCCGCAACATCGAAAGTCTCGCGGCGCAGTTCCAGCCGGCCGGATTCGATCTTGCTGATGTCGAGAATGTCGTTGATCAGCGCCAGCAGATGCAGCGAATCCGTGTGAATGTGGCCCAGGAAGCGCTGCTGCTTCTCGTTGAGCGGTCCTTCCAGCTCCTCCGCCAGCAGTTCGGAAAATCCGATGATGGTGTGCAGCGGCGTGCGCAGCTCATGGCTCATGCTCGCCAGGAATTCGCTCTTGAGCTGATTGGCGCGCTCGACCTCCCGGTTCCGCGATTCCAGCTCCTGCGTGTAGGTCTGCTGCAGTCTCGCCGGATCCGGGCTTCCGCCTGCTTGCGCTCGCGTGATATCGCGGATGATCGCGGTGACGCGAAATCCGTCCTCGGACTTCACCGGGCTGAGGCTGATTTCGACCGGGAAGCGACGAGCCGTCCTTGCGGCGCCCGTGCAGCGACAGCCCGCTGCCCATGGGGCGGGTCACCGGATGGTCCCAGTAATGCGCGCGATGTTGCATATGGCCGGGCGCGAAGCCCTCCGGGACCAGGATTTCGACCGGCTGGCCCAGCAGCTCCTCGCGCGTATAGCCGAACAATTTCTCGGTGGCCAGATTGAGCAGCATGATCCGGCCCTCGCGATCCACTTCAATGATGGCGTCCGGAGCGGCTTCCAGGAGCTCGCGAAAGCGCCGCTCGGTTTGCATCTTCGCGCGGGCCTCTTTCTCCTGGGCGGTCATGCTCACAAGCTTTTGTTCCAGGTGGGCAAGCTTCTGCTCCACCTCACGATGTTGGCCGATTTCTGTGATGATTGCGATGGTCCCCTGCACGCTTCCGGCGGCATCTTGCCACGCTCCCGTCCAGACGCTCGCATCGACGATGCTGCCATTTTTTCTGGATAGACCGAGCTCGATCTCACCCTGAGGGGTGTTATGCAATTTTAATGCCGTAGGAACGGGCCGCCCAGCAGTTCCTCGCGATCCCATCCGAGAATCCGTTCCGCCCCTCGATTCCATACCTGAACCCGTCCTTGGGAATCCCAGGCGATGATCCCCAGATGCGGATTTTCGAGCAAACCGCTCAAAATCTGACCCGGATTCGAAAAGGCATAAAGAATCAGGCTTATTGTAGCTCGCAATGGAGGCGAGCTGAAAATCCTGCGCATTGGCCGGGGAAAGCTCAGCCAGGGAGAATCCTTGCCGAGAAGTGGGCCTAATCGCGCAATGGAGGTATGCTATGGGCGAAATGCCGCAGGTAATTCCGACGCAAACGCGCTGCCGGGATCGCCGAAACGCGCTGCCGACGCTGGTCCGCCAATTGCTCTTCTCAGAAGTGAAAGATGAGTCCCATGTTAAAGATAAAGCACATTCTGTTTCCCGTCGACTTCTCGGAACGATCGAGCAGTGCCGTCCCGTTTGTCGAATCGGTAGCCCATCGCTATGAAGCCCGCGTCACACTTCTGAGCGTGGCACAGCCTTTTTACTACGCCGCGATGGGCGATCCCGGTGGTCTGGTGGGACTCGACACCGACGAATTATTGCGCGATCTCAAAGCCAGGCTCGACGATGCACTGAGCGATGATTTCGCGGGCCTTCGCGTCGACCGAGTGGTCGACCTCGGCGAGCCCGCGCAGGTGATCGCTGAATTCGCGAAAACCCGAGGCGTCGACCTGATCATGATGGCCACGCATGGGTATGGTCCGTTCCGGAGTCTGCTGCTGGGCTCGGTAACGGCTAAGGTTCTGCACGATGCGGAATGTCCAGTCTGGACGGCGGCGCACGTTGCCGAGCCCCCTTGCCGCACCCATATCGCGTGCCGCACGATTCTATGCGCGGTGGACGGCACCCCCGCCAGCGTGGATCTAATGAATGGGCTCGCGATCTGGCCCAGGATACCGGAGCCTCACTGCATATGCTGCACGTCATCCCCGGCATGGAAGGCTTCCAATCCCGCCAGATGGACCAGGAGTTTGAGGCGGACATGAAGAAAGAATCGCGTCGAACCATCGAGATGCTTCAAGACTCCGCGGGTGTCAAAGTGCCGCTCAACGTCCTTGCGGGCGCGTGCGCGGAAAGAGTCCGGGAAGCGGCCCAGCGAATCGGAGCGGACCTGCTGGTAATCGGCCGGGGAGCCATGCATGAAACGCTTGGGACGCCTGCGAACCCACGGCTACGGAATCATCCGCCGATCGCCGTGCCCCGTCCTGAGCGTCTAGTGTCGGCCGTCGCGAGCAAGAGTCTGTGTGAACACCCGCATGAGTCGCTGATACGTGGAGGCGCCGACACCGAGCCGCGACCGCAAGGAGCGGTTAATCGCCGGTTTTGATCACTCACGCGTGCGTCGCGATCAACGCAGCCGGTTCTTTTACGTGACCGCTCGCACGATTCACGAGAATCGATTTCGCGGCATTGACCACATCCGCGTAGGAGATCCCGGATTTGCCGGAGCCCAACAGCACATCATCGATCGAAAGGATTCCAACCAGCGAGCCGTCCTCGCCAATCACCGGCAGACGGCGCACGTTTTGAGCAACCATGGTGCCGAGCGCCAGCGAAACGTCGTCGTCGAAGCGGCAAGTGAAGATTCTCGGCAGGGACACATCCGAGACCTTGACATCCGATGGCCGCGCATTTCTGGTGCCGAGGGCGATGCAAATGTCGCGGTCGGTGATCATGCTCAAGACCTTGCCGGAGGAATCGAGGACCGGAAGCGCTCCGCAGCGCGCATTCCACATGGTTGCCGCAAGTTCGGCGAGATTGTCATCGGGCCGGCAGACGCTGACTTTCTTCGTCATGACATCGTTGACTTTCATAAACACCTCCAGAGGCCAATCCGAGGCCTCCTCCTAGGGGAGTAAGCAAGAGTAGGTCCGTGAGCTACAGTGCACTCGCGTTTCGATATCCTTCTTGGAATCAACGATCGATGATTACTTCAGAGCGCAGGGCTGAAATTGCCTGCGCGGCAATAGACCCAGCCTAAGCGCCGGCGATTCGGCTCACTATCAAATGCTGAGGGCGGCCGAAAGGTATTCGCGAATCGCATCGCGAATGTTATCCAGGGCTTCTTCCTCGGTCGCGCCCTGTGACCAGCAGCCTTTCAGTCCTGGCACCCAGACGCTGTACCCCTCATCGGTTTTTTTCAGCGAAACCAGGTAACGGGATTCCATAGGCTCAGCCTAGAAAGGACAGACAACCAAGTACGCCTTGCGGACATTGGATAAAAGCTCTCCCTTCGTCTCGCCCTGCGTCGCGCAGCCTGGAATCGCGGGCACTTCTGCCCAGTATCCCACCTCTTCGGCTTTATGGACGATTACATTGATCTTGATAGGAGGATTGGTGGAGGCGGCGGGAGTTGAACCCGCGTCCGAGAAAGTCTACCGCGAAAAGACTACGTGCGTTTCCGGTTCGGTGTTTTTCATCCGCCTCTTGCGGAACCGGCAAGAGAGAGACAGCTTAGCCCGATTGATCTCGGCTTTCAGCTCCGAGCAGAAGCTTTGGGCCTATCCTGCAAAATGACGCCCTTGAACCATGTGCAGGCCCACAGCCCAGGGCGGCTACTTAATTAATTAAGCAGCGTAAGCAAACTGCTGAGTATTGGCAGTTGTTGTTTTCCGATCGTTTTACGGGAGCTCGGAACCCGGCACGACTTTCCACAATAGATGCAATCCCGTCGAATCCGTTGCGCCCCCTTTCCTTTACAGTTTACCATCAAACTGATAGATGCCTGGTCCGATCATCGCGCCCGAAACCGGAATTATCGAGCGCCAGAAGCTCACGCCGCTGTATCATGTGGTCCTGCTCGACGATGACGATCACACTTACGACTATGTGGTCGAAATGCTGACGAAAATCTTCCTGCTACCGGCGCGATCTAGCCTTCGGTCACGCCGTGGAAGTGGATACCACCGGCCGCACCATCGTGATGACCTGCGAACTGGAGCAGGCCGAGTTTGGACGCGACCAGATCCATGGCTACGGCGCCGATCCGCGCATGCCCAGGTCGAAAGGCTCGATGAAGGCCATCGTCGAGCCGGCCGGGCGGGCCCGATAGCCGTTTATTTACGCGGTTTGTCGGGCTTCGCCGCGGCGACCCAATATCCATCGCGCGTGCGCACCGAGAGACCCGGCTTCATCACGTTCACGATGATGTGATGGAATCCCGCTTCATCCAGATTGTTGGGCGCATACTGTAGCAGGTACTGGCTATGCAGCTCATTTCCGAGCTGCGCCACGTCGCGCTCCAGTTGCTTTTGCGTTTTGAACGAATACTGGCGCCCGCCGGTGTAGCGCGTGTACACATCCAGCGGATCCGGCACGAAAACTCCCTTGACTGCGTCGAAGACGTCTTTGAGCGCGGGAACCCAGTTGCCCATGTTGGTCTGCGATTCCGTGGTCGCGGTATTCACGGTACCCATGGGCAGGTGTCTCCGCGCCGGGAGGCAGCGTGCTGGGGCGATTCGGCTGCGCCTTCGAAGTAAGCGCGGCTACCAGTTGCGAAATATCGATCGAATAAATGTAGACTTCCGCGAAATCGGCCGCGGTCAACCCCTCGCGAACGCTCATGCCGCTGCCTTTGTCGCGATTCTCGGCGATTTGCACCATGATGCGGCGCCGGCTGGTAGGCCGGTTCCGGAGCAGATTGATCCCCTCCATGGTGGCGTCGTTCAACGCAGCCGTGTAGCTGCCCGGCTTTAATTTCTTGAAGGCCTGGTCGATCTGGACCGGATCCGAAGTAAATCCTGTCAGCGTCTGGATGCGATGATCGAAGGCCAGCACCGCGATCTCGTCGTCCGGCCCGAGCACCAGCGTTTCGAACACGCTGCTCAGTTTCTGAATCTGCGGCAGAACTTTTTCAACATCAGAGTTGGCCTGGATCACCACCACCATCGAAATCGGATGCGAGGCCATGTCTTCGGTGATCCGCTGCGGTTTGCCGTTGTCGAACAGACGAAAATCGTATACCGTCAGGCCGGGAACGAAACTGCCCGAACGATCCGTCACCGTCACCGGCGCGAGCACGAACTTGAACGTCTCGATAATGGGACGATCGCTTTCAGCAACCTTGGGCGGAGGGTCCTGCGCAGCGGCCAGGCTCGCGATCATAACCAGCAAACCGATGCTTCTCATTGGGCTCCTTAATTTAGATGTACGCTTCAGCTTGCCAGTTTCGACGGCTTATGTTCGGTCCGTCCGTGTAACAAATCAACTACATGCGGGATCAGATCCGCCACGGCATTCAATGACTCTACCGCACCGCGAGGTGATCCGGGAAGATTCACGATCAGCGTAGTGCCGCTCGCGACCGCTACGCCCCTCGATAGCGGAGCGAATTGAGTGGATTTGAGTCCTTCGCTGCGCATCAGCTCAGAAATGCCGCGGATCTCGCGTCCGGACCAGGCCAGCGTCGCTTCCGGCGTGACATCGCGTGGAGCGACGCCGGTTCCTCCGGTGGTCAGCACCACATCGGCGTTCCGGGTTCGTTCAAATGCTTCCATGATGGCGGACACTTCGTCGGGCACGATCATCGAGTCAACCACAGCCCACTCGAGTTCGACAGCTCGCGCGGCTAGGCGGGCCCGGATCGATCCTCGCGCGTGCCTGCGAACGCAGAATCGCTGACGGTAATAATCGCGACGTCGATCATCTTTTGAAGTCGCCGCTTTTGCCCCCGGTTTTCATCGAGCAAGTAAAGGTCCTGAATCTCGATGCCCTTATCCAGCGCCTTGGTCATGTCGTAGACCGTCAGCGCCGCGACGGCCGCGGCTGTCAGCGCCTCCATTTCGACGCCGGTCGGTCCGGTGGTCGTCACCGTGGCGTTGATGCGCACGCCGCGCGATTCGATGGTCGCTTCCACGATCGACATGCGAAAGCATCAGCGGATGGCACATCGGGATCAAATCCGAAGTGCGCTTGGCCGCGCTGATTCCGGCGATGCGCGCCACTTCCAGCGGATTGCCCTTGGGATTCTGCCGGCAGTTTCTTGAGCACGGACGGGCGAATCCGCACGAAAGCCTGGGCGATCGCGGTGCGGCGCGTGTCGGGCTTTGCCGAAACGTCCACCATGCGCGCGCGGCCGGTCGTGTCGTAGTGCGAGAGCTTTTTCATTTGATGCAGCACCCGAATATCGTCGCCGCGCCGCCCACGCTTCGCGATCCGCTTCCGCCACCAGGAACGCGTTGGCGCGCGCCAGCGCGGCCACGTCGCCCGATCCTTGCCACGGCTCGGGCGTGACGCTTGCGCCGTCGTCGCTCAGTCGCGCCGGCAGAAAACGCGTCAGACCCGGTTTGTGATGGAAATCGCGACGTCAGTCTTCGCTCGCAGCAGCGGCAGCGGCGGCTCGCTCGCTCCGCTCAGCCGTTCGATCGCCGCGCGCGCGAACAATTCGAAGGTCACCATGGTCGACGCCGGATTGCCCGGCAGTCCGAAGAAAAACTTGTCCGCGAACGGCTCCGAATACCAGCGGCTGGCCGGGCTGGATCAGCACGCGATCGAAGAAGAACCGCGCGCCCAGGTCGGCCAGCACGCGTTCGACGATGTCGTATTTGCCGGCGGAAACGCCGCCGGAAAGCAGCAGCAGGTCCGCCTCGGCAAGCCCCTGCTCGATCAGGCGTCGCGTGGATTCGTAATTGTCGCGCGCGATCGGCAGGATCTCGGTCGATCCCGCCCGCCCGCCGCACCTGCACGGCCAGCGACCACGCGTTCGAATTGCGGATCTGAAATTCTCGCGGCTGCTCACCTGCTTCGACAATCTCATCGCCGGTGGGAAGAATCGCCACGCGCGGCTGCCGATACACGGAAACGCACTGCGCGCCCGACCATCGCCAGCACCGCGATCTCCGCGAATCCGAGCCGCTGCCCCGAACGCGAGCACCGTATCGCCCCGATGCGCTTCGATGCCCGCGTGGATTGAAATTATCGCCGGGCTTCAGGGTGCGATCCGGTATGACGCGGTCGCCTTCGCAGGCGCGTGTGCTCGATCATGATCACCGCATCGGCGCCCGTCGGGAAGCGGCGCGCCCGTCATGATCTCGACCGCTTCGCCCGCGCCGACGGATCCTTCGAAAACTTCCCCGGCGCGAACTTCGCCGATCAGCTGCAGCTCGCCGGGCAGATCGGCGGCGCGAACGGCGAACCCATCGCGAGCCGAGCGGGGGAACGGAGGATAGTCGCGATCGGCCGTGATCGATTCGGCGAGAACGCGGCCCGCGCTTCGAGCGACCGGAACCTGTTCTGCCGATTCCAGCGGGCGCACTTCGCGCAAGACGCACTCGCGGGCTTGTTCGAAACGTGACGCCACGTCAAGACACAGTGTATCGCCGGATCGGCGCGTCGCGCGCGCCCGGTGGATTCGTCCACTTCGACGATCACCGCGTGCAGTTCGGCCCCATGGCGGGCGGCTTCCATCCGCACCGGCATCTGCGTCAGGAATTTCTGCAAGATGATGTCCTTGTCCACGCCGATCACGGAATGATACGGCCCGGTCATCCCGACGTCGGTCTGATACGCGGTGCCGTTGGGCAGGATGCGGGTGTCCGCGGTCGGGATATGCGTGTGCGTGCCGATCACGGCCGAGACGCGCCCGTCCAGATACCAGCCCATGGCCATTTTTTCGCTGGTCAGCTCGGCGTGAAAATCGACGAAACGGACCTTGACGCGCCGGAGCAGCTCCGCCAAGCAGCGCATCCGCCTTGCGAAACGGGCAATCGGTCTGCGGCATGTAGACGCGCCCTTGCAGATTCAGGACCGCGCAATCGACTCCGTTGCGCGCCTGCACCACCACCACGCCTCGCCCGGGCAGCTCATCGACATAATTGGCGGGCCGCAGCAGGCGCGGCTGGCGGGCGAAATAATCGTAGATCTCGCGCTTATCCCAGATGTGATTGCCGCTGGTGAGCACGTCCAGGCCGTAGCCGAACAGCTCATCGGCGAGCTGCGGCGTGATGCCGAAGCCGCCGGCGGAGTTTTCGGCGTTGGCGATGGTCAGATCGATTTTTTCGGAGGCGACGATGTCGCGCAGATGGCGGGCAACCATGCTGCGCCCGGGGGAGGCGAAAATATCGCCAATAAAAAGAAGATTGGTCAGCGAGACGAGCTTTCTAAGGAGCGCACCACCAAGCCGTCCTAGCCTCCGTCATTTGACCCCGAAATTAACAGGGGGGATCCCCCGCGCACCTTCAGGCTTCTCCATGGCGGTTTCCCGCCGGAGCTTGCACACCAGCACGTAATCGAGTCGGACCCCATGACATTGACTGTTGGATCAATTTTTGGAAGCCGCACACAAACCCAGCAGGAACGCTCCAATGTGATGATAACAGGTGCCGGAAGTTTTTCAAGAAGAAAACCTCCTAACTTAGGCCCCTTTCAGGACTTCGGCTATCTCCTTTTCGCCGATGGCACCCTCTTTTATGACGCGCCAGTAGGGTTCTGTTACGTCTACGGTGGTCGCGCCGAAGCCGGTTACGGTACCGCCGTCGAGGACCAGATCCACGCGGCCGTCCATTGAACCGAATACTTCAATTCCGCTGGAGCAAGTTGGACTGCCAGAACGGTTTGCGCTTGTCGAAATCAGCGGCTGATTCAGCCGGGTCAGGAGCGCATTGGCGGTCTTGGACGTCGATTGCCGCATCGCCACGCGGCCGGTATTGCCGGTGACTTTCAACGGAACCCGCGAAGAAGCCGGAGCGATAATCGCCAGCGGTCCAGGCCAGAAATGCCGGGCCAGCAGGTAGAACCGGGCAGGCATTTCCTTAGAGAGCTCTTCAGCCATAACCAGATCGCTGACCAGCATCGGCAAAGACCGGTCGGACTCGCGACCCTTGGCTTCGAAAACGCGGCGGACCGCGTACAGATTCAGCGGGTCGGCCACCAGCATGTAGAGGGCATCGGTCGGGATCGCGACCACTCCTCCGCGGCGGACCACGGCGGCGGCCCGTTCGACGGCTTCCTCCGCCGGACGCTCGACATCGATCTCGATCAAGTCCGTCGCCACCTGATTAGTGTAACGCGAGTCTTGCCGGCTACTCGCCGATTATTTTCACCAGCGCGCGCTTTTTGCGGCGGCCGTCGAATTCCCCGTAGAAAATCTGCTCCCAGGGTCCGAAATCGAGCTTTCCTTTGGTGATCGCCACCACCACCTCCCGTCCCATCACCTGCCGCTTCAGATGCGCGTCCGCGTTGTCCTCGCCGGTCCGGTTGTGCTGATACTGCGAAACCGGTTCGTGCGGAGCCAGCTTTTCCAGCCACTTTTCATAATCCTGATGCAGGCCGCGCTCATCGTCGTTAATGAAGACCGACGCCGTGATGTGCATCGCGTTGACCAGCGCGAGCCCTTCCTGGACGCCGCTTTCGGCTAGGCAGGTCTCCACTTGCTGAGTAATGTTCACGAAACCTCTACGGGTGGGGAGGTCGAACCACAGTTCTTTGCGATAGCTTTTCATTCTGCAGAATAGGCTATCTTATAAACTACAAACCATGAAACTGAATCTGATGGTGTTCGCTTTGGCGATTCCTGCGTTTGCGCAGACCAGTATTAAGGACTCCCTGGTCAAACACTGGAAAGTGACCGGCGATTTCACTCTGGCAGTCGCCAAGAAGATGCCCGCCGACAGCTATTCTTTCAGGCCCGTTCCCGAGGAACTTAGTTTCAGCCAGTTGATGGTCCAGATCGCCGGAGCCAACCTGTCCGCTTGCTCCAACGCGAGCGGAATGAAGCGCCCCACGATTCCGCCGAAGATCGCCCAAGCCGTGCGAGAGGAGAAAATCGACCTCGACAAGGATACCGTGGTCCAGTTTCTAAGTGATTCGTTCGACTTCTGCAATCAGGCGGTAGCATCCATGACGCCCGAGAAGCTGGACGCCATGGTCGGCCCCGAAAATCGCAAAATGACGGGTTTCGAATGGCTGTGGGCCTACTTCACCCACACGGCGCATCATCGGGGGCAGGCGGAAGTGTACCTGCGGGTGAAGGGGATCAAGCCGCCGGATTACGTTTTCTGATGGCGGCATCAGCTTGACGGGGCCAGTCATGATTCTGTTAAACTCAACCCTTTAGATCATGCGAACCGCCGGATACCCCCGCGCGCTGGTCGGAGTCGCAGTGGCAGGTACCGTTCTGCTGGCAAGTTGTGCGACCACGACTCGGCCTCAGCAGTTCAGGACTTTTCTACTGCCGCCTCAGACGCATCCGGCCGTTTCCGAGGATCCGGTGCCGGAGCCTCCGCTGCTCGGGGTCAACGCTTACGCGAACGAAGTCCCGGAGATCGCCAGCACCTTCCCGGATGTCGCCAAACCCAGCGATGCCGATTTTGTTCTAAAGAAGTCCCAGGACCGCTTCCTGGCGGGAAAGCTCGCGGTGCAGGAAGGCCGGACCGACGATGCGCGGCGGGAATTCAATCAGGCGGTGGAAATTCTGCTGAATGCGCCGGATAACACTCCCGAGCACGCGCGAATCGAGCGCCGCCTGGAAGATCTGATCGAAACCATCTATCGTTATGACCTGGATCAGGTCAGTCCGGCCGAGCCCGACGACAAGGTTTCCTACGACAAAGCTCCCCTGGACGGCATCCTGGAGATGACGTTTCCGGTCGACCCCAGCATGCGCAGCAAGATCCTGGAGCAGATCCAGGCGACCACCTCCCAGCTTCCGCTCGAAGAGAGCGATGCAGTCGTGGGCGCGATCAATTTCTTCTCCACCGAGCGCGGCAAGAAGATTGTCGCGGCGGGATTGAGGCGGTCGGCACGTTACAAGCCGCTGATCGAACGTGCTCTGGCCGAGGAGGGTCTTCCCCAGGAATTGATCTTCGTGGCGCAGGAGGAATCGGGTTTTCTGCCGAGAGCGCTATCGAATAAGGCCTGCGTGGGGATGTGGCAGTTCGGGAAATACACCGGACGGGAATATGGGCTGCTGCAAACCTCCTCGACCGATGACCGCATGGATCCCGAGAAGGCCACCCGCGCCGCCGCCCGGCACTTGCACGATCTTTACGAGCATTTTGGAGACTGGTACCTGGCGCTGGCGGCCTACGATTGCGGCCCCGGATGCGTCGACCACGCGGTGGCGCGCACCGGTTACGCCGATTTCTGGACCTTGCGGCGGCTGAACGTGCTCCCTAAGGAAACTGCGAACTATGTTCCCGTGATCCTGGCCATGACCATCATGGCGAAAAATGCCAAGGATTACGGCCTGGACAACATCGATCTGGAGCGGCCGGTGGAGTTCGACACCATCGAGCTGCAAACGCCCACGCATCTGGCCCTGATCGCCGACGCGGTGGAGCGCCCGCTGAGCGAGTTGAAGGATTTGAATCCGGCCCTGCTGCGATCCGTGGCTCCGGCTGGATATGCGCTGCATGTGCCAAAAGGAACGCTGGATGCGCTGGAGACAGCGTTCGCCGTGGTACCCGCGAACCGGCGGGATTCCTGGCGGCTGCACCGCGTCGAGCCCGGGGATACGTTCGCGGCGCTGGCGAAACGATACAGCGCCCAGACTGCGGCTTCCATCAGTCTGGCAAATCACGCTGAGATTCCCGACAGTGGGGAGTGGATGGCGATTCCGGTCGCGTATCCGGGCGATCGCGTGGCGCACCCCGCGGCCGCGGCGCATCGTAAAACGAATGCAGCGAAGGGCAAGACTACTGCCAGCGCAGGAACCGCGAAGTCAGCCGCCCATAGCGCCAGTCGCACTACCGCCCCTGCCACGCGCAAGAAGGCCACCACCGTTGCGCATAAGAGCTCCACTAAAGCTCCCGCGCATTCTTAATCGCTTTACATCTGCGCGCGCAGGCAACATTTTTCTTGCCTTCCCATCAAAACGCGCATATTCTAATTTTTGATTACGCCTGCGAGGAGGCAGACTTAATGGTAGAGTATCGACTTTCTGTCGGCGACGATGAGCTCGACGATCTCGAAGAGGGTACCAATTTGAACGTGGACGATGATATGGGCGACTACGGGATGGACGACGATGAGGAAGAACTGACCATCGCGGTGGTGGAAGCCGTCGCGGTACCGGCCGCACCCGCGGCTGCTCCCGAGCCTCCGCCGGCCAAGAAACCGGTGAAGAAGGCGTCCGCGCCCAAGAAGGCTCCCGCGGCAAAGAAGGCCCCCGCGAAGAAAGCTGCGGCCAAGAAAGCTCCTGCCAAGAAGGCTGCCGCTAAGAAAGCTCCCGCCAAGAAGGCTGCGGCCAAAAAGGCTCCAGCAAAGAAAGCGGCCGCCAAGAAAGCGGCCGCCAAGAAAGCGCCGGCCAAGAAGGCAGCGAAGAAAGCGGCTCCCAAAAAGGCGGCCAAGAAGAAGGCGGCACCAAAGAAAAAGGGCAAGAAAAAATAGCGGGAATCAGGAAGGGCGGCTGGCGATCAGAGCCGCCCCTTCTCTCTGATCAGTCTGTTTTCTTCACTACCGCCCGGCACCGCTCGAAAAGCTGGAGCAGCACGTCAACCTGTTCCTCCGGTGTCTTGTGGGTTTCCCGGCAAATCCCGCACCGGCTGAAGTCTTTCCCATGCCCGTGGTGCCTGCGATGAATCGCATCAACTCCAGCGCGACCTCGTCCTGGCTCAGCGGCGTAGGGCGCGCAGTCGTTTCTTTGTCGTCCGTCATATAATCTCTAAGGTACTCTCTCTTGCTCCCGGCATGCCAGTCGACGCCCGCCGCCTGATCCGCAAGATGCGCGGCGGATCGCAGGCGCATCTGATAGAAGCCAGCGACGCGAACTTCTACGTGGTGAAGTTTCTCAACAATCCGCAGCATCGGCGCATCCTGGTCAATGAATGGATCGGGTCGGCCTTTCTCAGCTATCTGGGCATTTCGGCGCCAGAAGCGTCGATTATACGCGTCTCGGAAGATTTCCTGCGCGCGAATCCGGACGTGCATTTCCAACTCGGCTCGCGCCGCCATCCGGTCGAGCCGGGCTGGCACTTCGGCTCGCGATTTCCGGGCGACCCGGCGCGCAACGTGGTTTATGATTTTCTGCCCGACTCGCTTCTCGATAAGGTCGAGAACCTGGGAGATTTTCCAGCGACCCTGGCGTTCGACAAATGGATGGGCAATGCCGATTCGCGCCAGGCCGTGTTTTTTCGCGCCCGGCTGAGAACCTATCTGCCGGATAGCGGCATCCATCCGCTGCGGGTGGGATTTGTCGCGCACATGGTGGACCATGGGTTCATTTTCGAAGGACCGCACTGGCGCTTCACGGATTCGCCGTTGCAGGGGCTGTACTTCCGTCCGGGGTGTACAGGAATGTTCGCGGGCTGGACGATTTTGAGCCCTGGCTTGGCCGGATCGTGCATTTTCCGGAAGAAGTGGTCGACCAGGCGGTCAAACAGATCCCGCCGGCGTGGCTGGAAGGCGAAGAAGCCGCACTTGAGAGCCTGCTGGAGCGTTCTATTGGCGCGCCGCAGCCGAGTCCCGGCCTTGATCGAGGCGAGCCGGCAGCGGCCGGTCCAATCCTTTCCCGAACTGGCGCTAACTTAAAGAGTACTTGCACTCCGCGGTATTGTATAGAGAAGGCGATGCCGTCCACAGTAATGCAGACCCGAGCAGCCGAATTTCGAGAAGCGCTGGACAAGCGCGTCCTGGTGGCCGACGGCGCCATGGGCACCGCGCTGTACGCCAAAGGCGTCTTCATCAATCGCTGCTATGACGAGCTGAATCTGTCGCTTCCGGCCCTGGTCCGCGACGTTCACCAGGAATACGTCAAAGCCGGCGCGGAGATCCTGGAAACCAACACGTTCGGCGCCAACCGCAAACGCCTGGGAGCCTTCGGATTCGCCGAGAAAGTCCGGCTGATCAATCAGGCCGGCGTGCGCATCGCCCGGGAAGCCGCTCGGGAGCAGGCGTTTGTCGCGGGAGCCGTCGGGTCCCCTGGGAATTCGCCTGGAACCGCTCGGACCCACCAGCTTCGCCGAGGCGCGCGCGATCTTCCGGGAACAGATCGAGGCTCTGGTGGAAGCCGGCGTCGATCTGCTGGTGCTCGAAACGTTTCGCGACTCGAACGAGATCCGGGAAGCCATTCTCGCGGCGCGGGAAGCCGCCGGCAACGACATGGTCATCATGGCGCAGTTGAGCATCGAAGACGACGGCACGCTGCGCGACGGGACGTCCACCGCGGACTTCACCCAGCAGACTGAACGAATGGCCGGTCGACGTGATCGGCCTGAACTGCTCCTCGGGTCCCAAAGTGATGCTCGAGACCATCGAGAAGATGGTCGGCTACACGACCAAGCCGCTGAGCGCGATGCCCAACGCCGGACTGCCGACCACGGTCGAGGGCCGCAACCTGTATCTGTGCTCGCCCGAATACATGGCGCAATATGCGCGCCGCTTCCTGCTCGCCGGCGTGAGGATCGTCGGCGGATGCTGCGGAACCACGGCCGAGCACATCAAGGAAATGCGATCCGAGGCGCGCAGCCTGCAACACGTGCAGCATGCGCACTCGGTGGTGATCGAAGAGCCGGCCACGCCGTCCCAAGGCGCTCGAAAAGGTTCCGGTCGAGAAAAAAAGCACGCTGGGAGCGAAGCTGGCGGCGAAGCAGTTTGTCGCGTTTGTCGAGATCCTGCCGCCGCGCGGCGTGGACGCGTCCAAGGAGATCGAAGGCGCGAAGCTGTGCAAGGCCGCGGGAATCGATTGCATCAACGTCCCGGATGGTCCTCGCGCCAGCGCTCGGATGAGCGCGCAGGTCACCTGCCAGTTGATCCAGCAGCAGGCGGAAATCGAAGCGGTGCTGCATTTCTGCTGCCGCGATCGCAATATTTTAAGCATTCAGAGCGAATTGCTCGGCGCGCACACCGTGGGGGTCCGCAACCTGATCTGCATCACCGGCGATCCGCCGCGCATGGGCACTTACCCGGACGCGACCGCGGTGTTCGACGTGGACGCGATCGGGCTGACGAACATCGCCAACAATCTGAATCACGGCCTGGATCTGGGCGGAAACCCGATGGGATCGCAGACCGCGTTGCTGATCGGCGTGGGAGCGAATCCGGGCGCGCTGAACATGGACGAAGAGCTGCGGCGCTTCGAATGGAAGGTCCAGGCGGGCGCCGAGTACGTAGTGACGCAGCCGGTTTTCGACCTCGATCTGCTGGAAGCGTTCCTGAAGCGGACGGAAGAACATAAACTTCCGGTGATCGCGGGAATCTGGCCGCTGACCAGCTATCGCAACGCCGAGTTCATGGTGAATGAGCTGCGCGTTCCGGTTCCGGAAGCTTTCATGGACCGCATGCGCAGCGCCGAAAACGCCGAAGCGGCGCGCGCCGAAGGCATCGCGATCGCGCGGGAAATGGTGGAGCGCGTGCGCGGCCTGGTGGCGGGGGTCCAATTGAGCGCGCCCTTTGGGCGTTACCAGATGGCGATCGACGTTGCCGAAGCGATAGGGGACCGTTCAGAATAAAGTTGACGGCATGGGCAATCCCTCGATTCAGCGATTAGAGCCGGTGGATTTTAAGGCGATCGTGCCGGTGATCGCCCACGCGGTTGCGGTTTTCGGGGACGAGCACAAGGCTTCGCACTGGCTATCCACTCCGCTGCCGGTCCTGGAAGGCCGTACGCCGACGGAAGTTCTCCAAATGGCCGGAGGAATCGCGCGGATCGAAACGATTCTCACCCGGATTGAACACAACATCCCTTCCTGATGGCGATCCGCGTTTATCGGGTCTGCCGGTCGATCTACGCTCACCTTGATGGTGAAGGCGCAAGACGCGTGGGTGGGCGATGGAACTCGCGGGGTCACGCGGTGGTGTACGCGGCGGAGAGCATTTCTTTAGCGGTGCTGGAGAACCTGGTCCACATGTCGAAGCAGGATTTCCCGGTTGGTTACGTCGCGGTATCGGCGCTGATTCCAGAGCCGATTCGCGTGCTGGACGTGGATGAGTTTCGCCGGCCGGGTGAATCGGAGGTCGACGTGGGGGACCGCTGGATCGACACGCAAGAATCGGCCGTGCTGCGGGTCGAGTCGGTTGTCGTGCCTCGGGAGCATCTTTATCTGTTGAATCCCGCGCATCCCGATTTCGCATCGATTCGGATCGAACGGATTGAGCCGTTCGTGTTCGACTTGCGGCTTTTCTAGTGCCCTGAGGCAGAACTGCCGCTTTTTCAAGGGAAAACCTGATAAAATAGAATTTATCCAGCCCACCCCCAGGGCCGGATTCTCAAGGAGCAACCTTTGGCAGACCCTCAGGACCCGACCACTCCGCCACCGCCCGGGCAATTGCCGCTGGGCGGGGATGGCGGTGGAAAAAACCTGATCCCCATCAACATCGAAGACGAGATGCGGCGGTCGTATCTCGACTACGCGATGAGCGTGATCATCGGCCGCGCGCTGCCCGATGTGCGCGACGGGCTGAAGCCCGTCCACCGGCGAATCCTGTTTGGCATGTACGAGATGGGACTGCATTCAACCGCCCGCACCGCAAGTGCGCCAGCATCGTCGGCGAAGTGCTGGGGAATTACCATCCGCACGGCGATACCGCGGTTTACGACGCCTTGGTCCGCATGGCGCAGGATTTTTCGCTGCGCTATCCGCTGGTCGACGGGCAGGGAAATTTCGGTTCGGTGGATGGCGATCCGCCGGCGGCGATGCGGTATACCGAAGCTCGGCTGTCGCGCATCGCGACCACGCTGCTGGAAGATATCGACAAGGAAACGGTCGATTTCAAGCCCAATTACGACGAGCAGCGAAGTGGAGCCGGAAGTTCTGCCGGCGCGCGTTCCGAATCTGCTGATCAACGGCAGCGCGGGCATCGCGGTGGGCATGGCGACCAATATTCCGCCGCACAATCTGACGGAAATCTCGAGGCGTGCATGCTGCTGGTGCAGAATCCGGCGACGCATCTTTCGAAGATCGCCGAGATCGTCCACGGGCCCGATTTTCCGACCGGCGGGCTGATCCTGGGCCGCACCGGGATTCACGACTACTTCACCAACGGCCGCGGGTCGATCAAACTGCGCGCCAAGGCGGCGACCGAGAAATTCGGCAAGGACCGCGAAGCCATCATCGTCACGGAGCTTCCGTATCAGGTCAACAAGGCTCGCCTGATGGAGCACATCGCGCAACTGGTGAACGAGAAGCAGCTCGAAGGCATTTCCGAAATGCGCGATGAAAGCGATCGCGACGGCATGCGCATCGTGTTCGAGCTGAAGCGCGGCGAGCAGGCCGAAGTGATTCTGAACAACCTGTACAAGCACACGCAGATGCAGGTGAACTTCGGCGTGATCATGCTGGCCATCGTCAACGGCCAGCCGCGCGAGCTGGGGCTTGTCGACGCGCTGAAGCGCTTCATCGATCACCGCATCGACGTGGTTCGCCGCCGCACCGATTACCTGCTGCGCAAGGCGCGCGAGCGCGAGCATATCCTGCTCGGGTTCCAGAAGGCGCTGGATCAGATCGACGCGGTGATCCAGCCGATCCGCGCGGCGAAAACGCCCGAAAGAAGCGCGCGAGAACCTGATCACGCGCTTTCGAATTCACCGAGAAGCAGGCGCAAGCGATCATCGAATTGCAGCTCCAGCGGCTGACCGGCATGGAGCAGCAGAAGATCCTGGATGAGCTGGCCGACATCCAGACAGAGGATCACAGAATATCTGGAAATTCTGGGCTCGGAGAAGGTTCTGCGCAGCTTGATTGTCAAGGAGTTGAAGGAAGTCCAGAAGGATTTCGGCGACGAGCGCCGGACGCAGATCATCGAAGACACGGGCGAGATCAAGCTCGAAGACCTGGTGCAGGTGGAAGACGTCGCGGTCACGGTGACGCGCGGCGGATATCTGAAGCGCACGGCCGTCGATACTTATCGGCGCCAGACGCGCGGCGGCAAGGGCCGCATCGGCATGTCCACGCGCGCCGAGGACGTGGTCGAGCACCTGATCATCGCGTCCACGCATGCCTATCTGCTGATCTTCACCAATAAAGGACGCGTATATTGGCTGAAGATCTACGACATTCCGGATGCCGGAACCGCCGGCAAGGGCAAGCACGCCTCGGGCCTGATCAATCTTCAGCCGGACGAAACGCCCACCGCGTTTCTGCCGGTGAAGGAGTTCGTGCCGGGCAAGTACATCGTGATGGTGACCAAGCAGGGCACCATCAAGAAGTGCGAGCTGACCGAGTTCGATAATCCTCATGTCGCGCGGCATCATCGCGCTCGGCCTGGACGAGGGCGACGAACTGCTTGCGGCGCGGCTGACCAACGGCGAGGATTATATTTTCCTGGGCTCGCATGAAGGCATGGCGTGCCGGTTCATCGAAGCGGATGTGCGGCCGATGGGCCGCCCGGCGCGCGGCGTGCGCGGCATGGAGCTCGACGAGGGCGATTACCTGGTCGGCATGGAAGTTGTCGAGAAAGAAGGGCTGATCCTTTCGATCTCCGAAAACGGTTACGGCAAGCGCACGCCGCTCGAGGATTACCGGCTGACCGCGCGCGGGCGCAAGGGCGTCATCAATATGAAGACCACCCCGCGCGTCGGCAAAGTGGTGGGCATCCTGTCGGTGAAGGAAGATTCCGACCTGATGATCATCACCAAGCAGGGACAGATCATCCGCATCGATTCGAGCGAGATCCGGCAGGCGGGCCGCTCGACGCAAGGCGTGCGGCTGGTGAATGTCGAGGCAGGCGATCAGGTGGCCGCGGCGAGTTTGATTCCGGAAGCTGCTGATCGGTTTGACCAACGGTCAGGACGACTTGCCGCTCCAGTAGCCCGTATACTGAAAGCGTGGACGCGTTGGAGACCAAGCAGGATCGGCTCCTGGAAGCGCTGCGCGAAATGGGCAGCGCCATCGTGGCGTATTCCGGCGGCGCCGATTCGGCTTACCTGGCGTGGGCCGCGCATCGGGCGCTTGGGCGATCGCGCGCTCGCGATCACTGCCGATTCCGCGTCTTTCCCGGATCCCACCGGCGCGATGCCGAGGAGTTCGCGCGCGACGCACGGTTTCCGCCACGAATACATCGAAACGCACGAGTTCGATAATCCCGATTATGTGAAGAACGATCGCGACCGGTGCTTCCACTGCAAAGACGAGCTGTTCACGCGGCTGGATGAGGTCGCGCGGGAGCGGGGAATCGAGCACGTGATTTACGGCGTGAATGTCGACGATCTGGGCGATTACCGGCCGGGGCAACGGGCGGCGAAGCTGCATCGGGTGGAGGCTCCGCTGGTGGATGCGGAATTGACCAAGAGCCGAGATTCGCGAACTGTCGCGCCGCGCGGGACTTTCGACGTGGGACCGGCCGGCATCGGCGTGTCTCAGCTCGCGGATTCCGTATGGGACTCCGGTGACGATTGAGAACGTGAAGACCGTCGATCGCGGCGAGGATGCGATTCGGGCTCTAGGATTCCGCCAGTTTCGAGTGCGGTTTCATGGCGACGTGGTGCGGATCGAGATCGCGCCTGAAGAGCTGGAGCGCGCGATGACCGCCGACATGGCGCGCCGGTTCACGGCGATCTTCAAGCCGCTGGGATTCCACTACGTCACGCTGGATCTGGAAGGATACCGGCAAGGGTCGCTGAACGCGGTGCTGTAGGGTTCGGGTTGCCATAGCGGGATTGACCGCATGCTTCGCATGGCGACGGCCGAAATGATACGAGGCCGTATGCCGGGACGAGCCGCCATGCGCAGCATGCGGACGGAAGCGCACTGGTCCGCGGCTACCGAGATTTAGCGGTCACGCAGTGGAAGCGACTTCACTCGACCCTTTGATGAACGGCTGAAGCTCAACGGGGTGCAGGGTTCGGGTTGCCACAGCGGGATTGACCGCATGCTTCGCATGGCGGCTCGGTAAGGCGCAAGCATGGGGCCGGAATCGAGCGGCGAAGCGCGACGCGCCGCAATGCGGCGGAAGGCGCAACGAGCCGCCATGCGCAGCATGCGGACGGAGGCGCACTGGTCCTCCACGGCCGAGATTTAGCGATTACGCAGTGTTTATAAACGGCTGGAGCTCAACGTGGTGCTGCAGGGTTCGGGTTGTCATAAGCGGGATTGACCGCATGCTTCGCATGGCGGCTCAGTGAGACGCAAGCATTCGTCCGGAATTGGGTGCCGAGTTGCGAAGCGGAGCACGCGGCGGGAGGCGCAACGAGCCGCCATGCGCAGCATGCGGACGGAAGCGCACTGGTCCTCTACACCGAGATTTAGCGATCACGCAATGTTTATAAACGGCTGGAGCTCAACGTGGTGCTGCAGGGTTCGGGTTGTCATAGCGGGATTGACCGCATGCTTCGCATGGCGGCTCAGTAAGGCGCAAGCCTGCGGCCGGAATCGCGTGGCGAGGCGCGAAGTGGAGTATGCGGCCGGAATCGCCCTGGTCCGCGGCTACCGAGATTCAGCGACCACGCAGCGGAAGCGATTCCGCATTTTCACTTCTCCTGAAGGCGCGATGAAGGGCTGAAGGGCTGCCAGCATGGTCGATTCGACTTTTTCGCGGCCGAAAATCTCGACTAATCTCTGAGACGGACCTGCGGCCATCTGGCCGCGCAGTGCGATCTCGAGGTTGGGATAGATGAACGGGCAATCGATTTCGCGCGTTTCGGTCACGAGGCCAGGAAATAGAGCCTCCACTTCGCCGGGCTCGGAGAGCGCGAACACGCCTCGGCCTTTGGGAGGCTTTTCGAAGAGTTTTAAGATCGCTTCGAAAACGTGACGCTGCTCGCACTGATTGAGCGCCCAGACGATTACCGCGATCCGTGAGCCCACCCGCACGAATTCTTTCGCGGCTTGGGCGGGATCGGGCGCGAACTGCAACGAGTTCACGGCCAGGACTACATCGAAGGCATCGTCGGGGAAGGGAAGGCTCTCGAGGTCGCCGAGCTTCAGATCCGCGCCCGGAAGACGTTCGCGCGCGATGGCGAGCATCGCTTCGGAGATGTCGCATCCGCTGACGATGGCACCGCGCTCGCGAGCGATCGCGGCCGCGCCACCGGCGCCGCATCCGGCATCGAGAAGGCGCGTGCCTGCGCCGACGTGCGCGGCATCGAGCGTCGCGCTCCATAAATGCGGATGCGTTCGCTCCTGGATGTCGGCCCAGTCGCGCGCTTCAGCTCCCCACAGGGAGCCCTGTTTCCGTGCTTTCTCGCTCAGTTGCATAAGAAATTGCCAGCGCCACCACGATCACGACCACGCAGCCGACTACGTTCCACCACAGGAACGCCATGTTGGTCAGCTTGGACGCGGCCACAATCGCCGCCTCGCCGGCGATGGCTCCAATGAAGGCCGCGGTGCCTCCCACACGTTTCACGAAAAATGCCAGGACGAAGACGCCCAACATGGTGCCGTAGAAGTACGACCCCACCAGGTTGACGGCTTCGATCAACGCGCCGAACCCTCGGCCGAAAATGGTGGCGAAGACGATGGCATAAGATCCCCAGAATATGGTCGCAACGCGGGAGGCGTATAAGTAATGACGGTCGGAAGCGTCGCGCTTGAAGTGGCGGCGATACACGTCGATGACGGTGACGGTGGCCAGCGAATTGATTTCTCCGGAGATGGCCGACATCGCGGCGGTGAAAATCACGCCCAGCACCAGGCCGATAATTCCGCGCGGAAGATAGTGCGTCACGAAGGAAAGAAAAATATAGTTGGTGTCGTTTTCGTGGGTCAGCTTGATGGCGTCGCGATGCGCGGAATCCATGGCCTGCTGCGCGGAGCGAAACTCGGCGACCGCGGCAGCTCGCGCGACTGGATCGTGAGCATCCTTATAATGACGCGCCGCGGTCTGGCGGTCGTCGAAAGCTTTGGTGTGGCGCGCTTCGAGCGACGGATATTCGGCTGTCGCGGCGAGCTGCTGCATTTGCAGCGGATGAAACACCAGCGGCGGCTTCACGAACAGGAAGAAGACGAACACCATCGCACCGATGAACAGAATGAAAAACTGCATCGGGACTTTGGCGACGGCGTTGAACAGCAGGCTCAGGCGGCTCTGGCCGATGGACTTGCCGGTCAGATAGCGCTGCACCTGGCTTTGATCGGTGCCGAAGTAGGAGAGCATCAGAAACGTCGATCCGATCAGTCCGGTCCAGAGGGTGTAACGGTCGTTCCAATCGAATTTGGTTTCGACGGCGTTCAGTTTTCCGGCGGCGCCGGCGAGGCGCACGGCGTCGACGAATGAAATATCGGCCGGGAGTAAAGAGATCGCGATGATCAGCGCTAGCACCAGCGCTGAGAAAATTACCGCCATCTGCTGGACGTCAGCATAGGTCACGGCTTTGATGCCGCCGCTGGCGGTGTAGAGGATCACAAGCGCGCCCATGGCGATAGTCGTGAACTGGAACGGCCATCCGAGGATCACTGATAAAACGATGGACGGCGCGGCCAACGCCACGCCTGACTGGGCGCAGCGCGAGATGAGAAACGTCAGCGTGACGAGCGAACGGGTCTTGGCGTCGAAACGTTTTTCCAGATACTCATAGGCGGTGTAGACTTTCGCGCGATGGAAGATGGGTACGGCGGTTGCCGACAGGATCACCATCGCAATCGGCAGCCCGAAGTAAAACTGCACGAAGCGCATGCCGTCGGTATAGGCCTGGCCGGGCGTCGAGATGAAGGTGATCGCGCTGGCCTGCGTGGCCATGATCGACAAGCCCATGGCCCACCAGGGCATGGTTTTTCCGGCGAGCAGAAATTTATCGACCGTATTCGATCCGCGGCCGCGCCAGAGGCCGTAGCTGACCAGGAAGATCAGCCATGCGAATAAGACCACCCAGTCTATGGGCGTCATGGGCGGAAGTGGATCGTGAAGAGATAGAACGCGAAAATCACGATGGCGAGATAGATCAGCACGAAGACGTAGACGCGCGGCCAGGTGCCGAGGATGGGCGGCGGCTCATCGAGGATCGGCTTCTGCGGCTGGTTCGGGTCGTCGATCATTATTGGACTTTCGAGGCGCTCAGCATGTTTGCGAACAAACGATACGCTCCGGGCACGCCGGCCGGGAGCTCGCGAAACCAGGAATACGCGGTGAAGATATACACTCCTTTGCCGTAGCGCAGGTACAGTTCGCCTCCGGGATGCGGGTCCTCGCCGGGGTCGTGCGATTCGAGGACGCTTTGATATTTCGGATCCCATTCGCTCGCAAAATTCAGGCCGCGTTCCTGCACCCAGCCTTCGAAATCCTTCGGCGATATCGGATTTGGCGCCTGGAGCAAGGGATTCTGCGGATCGGGGAATGTGACGGGAGCCTCCTCTACCGTGACGCGATCGCGGCTGGTGGTGATGGGATACGGGCCGACATGCTCGAGAATCGAGGGATCGCCGCCGAAGAAGCCGCCTTCGGGCACGTTGTACTGGACAATCAGAGTGCCGCCGTTCTGCGCGTAATCGAAGAGACGCTGATAGTTGGTGCGGAGATCGGGGCGGGTGTTCCAGGCTCGAACGCCGGTGACGATGGCGTCGTAGCGGGAGAGGTCCGATTTCACTAAGTCGTCGGGCGTCAGAAGCGTGACTTGAGCGCCCATGTGGCGGATCGCGTCGGGCACTTCATCGCCCGCGCCGGTTACATAGCCGACCGTCTTCGCCAGGGTCTGGATATCGGCTCGAACCAGCTTGGTTTCGGCCAGGGGAAATAGCGTCTGGGCGGGAATATGAGGATACTCGATGAGTTGCGTGCCCGATTCGATTTTGCGGTCGCCGATGGTTGCGGTGGCGCGCAGCTCAACTTGAGATTCAGAGGACGGCGGAGTGACGCTGAAGGTCGCGGTGGTCTGTTGACCCGTCGCGGGCAATTCGAAATGCTGCGATGCCGGTTCGACTCGCCATCCCTCGGGTGCAGTTAGCGCGACATCGCCAGCGGTGTGCGCGGTGTTGGCTTTTACCAGAACGTCCACGTTGCGCGGGCTTTGATCGGGAAAGATCAGCGCGGGCTCGGTGAAGCTGAGTCCTGCGGGCGGCACTACGGCGAGGGGGCGCAGGGTTTCGCCATAGACGTGATCGGTGTAACGATACTCGACGGGGCGGGTCAGATCGAGGTCGGTTCCCGCGATTCTTACCCGGAAATGTGCCTGAAGCACGGGAGAGTTTTCGGGGTTGCCGATGTCGCGCGCGTCTTCGACGGCGTAAAGCCAGCCGTCTTTGGGCTGAGCCAGCCAGTATGGCTGCGAATATGGCTGATCGGACGGAAGATGGACCGTGAAGGAGTAATGGCTCGGCTGATTCAGCATCAATACGGTGGTCGCGACTTCGGTGGGGCCGGCTCCGGTCAGGTCGATGCCGAGCAGGGTGACATGCGCGGGGGTGCGAACCAACGCGGTCACGTTGACTTTCACGGCGCCGCCGGGAGTGGAGGAGAATCGATCCGAGGCTGCTTCGAGCGTCAATGCGGCGCACAGGGCCATCGTTTCATCCAGCTCTTTCAGCTTCTGTTCCGCAAGCGGGTCCTTGATCGCTGCGATCAGCGGACGCGCTTCGGAAAGCGGCTTGAGGAGATCCTCGGGGTGGGCGGGGACGTAGGCTCCGCGAGCTTGCGCGAGGGTCGCCTGGATTGCTGCGCCGCCGGGAAGGCGATCCCACGTGGTTTTAATGTCGTCAAACGGGTCCTTGGCCGCCTTGTCTCCGGCGATGGTGATCAGGTAATTCTTCATCGAGCCTTTTTGTTGAGGCGCGCCCATCGCCTGGCTCCGATGCTGGCTGCGGCTGATTCCCGCGATCTCGCCGTAGGAATAGCCTAGAATCGGGTCGTACTGGCCGACGTCGACCTCGACGCGATCCGCCAGCTTCTGGGCCTCGCGCTCCTGCTCGGCTGTGAAGGAGATCACGTTGTACATCAGTCGCTTGGCTTGCCAGGGCTGGACCCATTGCAACTGATCGGGGTACCTCGCGGGATCGGCGGCGGCGGAAAAGGCTTCGCGGCCCAGGATCGCCGAGACCTGATGCTGGCCGTGGCCGTCGCGCGGCGTGCCGGAGAAACGCAGAACGATCACGTCGGGACGGAAGCGGCGGATATTCCAGACGATATCGCCAAGCACTTTGTCGCGCGGCCACTTGATTAAAGTTTCTTCAGCGGTTTTGGTGAACCCGAAGTCGATGGCGCGGGTGAAGTACTGTTCGGCTGCGTCGATGCGGCGCGCGGCCAGAAGCTCCTGGGTGCGGATGACGCCCAGCGCGTCGCCCTGCTCGCTGCCGATCAGGTTTTGGCCACCTTCGCCCCGGGTAAGCGACAGATAGGCCGTGCGCAGGTGGCGTCCGCGGGCAAAATATGCCAGCAGGGCCGTGTTTTCGTCGTCGGGGTGGGCGCCGATCATCATCACGCTGCCGAGCTTGGTTAACTGATCCAGGCTCTCCCTAATTGCGGTCTCGCCCGACAGGTTTTTTTGGCCGCAAAGTAGGGCCGAAAAAAACATGAACGCAGCCAGCCGTTTTAACGTCGATGAAATGGAAGCCGATGTAAGATTAAGGAAGCGTGGGCGAGTAAGTCTCACTCGCTTCCATCTTAGCAACCGGCGGTTTTGGGGGCGGTATGGCAGACGGCATTTCGGGGTGGTGGAGGGATGCGCGGCGCTGGATTCAGACCGGCGCGGATGAAAAGCAGGAAATGCGCATCGGATTGGCGCTGGGCGGAGGGTTCGCGCGAGGAATCGCCCATGTGGGCGTGCTGCGCGCGTTCGAGCGGGCGCGGGTTCCGATCTACTGCATTGCCGGCGTCAGCGCGGGAGCCATCGTGGCGTCCGCGTTTGCCTCGGGCGCGTCCAGCCGCGAAATTGAGGACGTCGCGCGCGCGATGCGCTTCTCCGATGTCGCACGCTGGAGGTTCCGGAAGAGCGGGCTGGTGGGGTCCGATCCCATGACCAAGTTTCTGGCGCGGCTGCTGAAAGTCTTCGAGTTCGAGAAGATGCGGATCCCGCTGGCCGTGGTCGCCAGCGACCTGACCGCGGGCGCTCCCGCGGTGTTTCGCGAAAAGGGCGACGTGGTGCTGCCGATTCGCGCAAGCTGCTCCTATCCCGGGTTCTTTCAGCCGGTACGCTACATGAATCACTGCCTGGTGGATGGAATGATCTCGATGGACGTTCCCGCGGCCCCGTTAAGGCGCATGGGCGCGACGCGCGTGATCAGCGTCTCGCTTCCCACGCCGAACGAGACCGTGGATCCTCAAAACATGCTGAGCGTGGTTACGCGGTGCTTCCAGATCATGACGGCGCGGACGGAATCGACGTGGCGGCGGCATTCGAACGTCGTGATCACGCCGGAAGTGAAGGACATCGGCTGGAACTCCTTCACCAGCGCGGAGCATCTGATCGAAGCGGGTGAGCGCGCGGCCGCAGCGGTGCTGCCGCAGATCCAGAGCTGGTTTTCAAAAGAAACCGCGGTGGCTTAGCCACAGATGAACGCAGATTCACGCCGATAAGAAATTCTAGGCTTCTTCTGAATATCCCGGCAATTGAGCCTGTTCGCTATCGGACCATTCGCGCTCCAGCATGCGGGAATACTCGCCTGAGGCGTAAATTTCGAAGTCGAAGCCGCGGTCGGTGATGTCGGTGAACTGCGCCTGAGACTGGCGGCACACGAACATCTGATCGGCGTAGCGATAGTAGTTGCGGATGAATTCGTCGGACAGCATTTCGCGCGACGGGACGTTGGCCAGAATCGCGTTCAGGCCCAGGGCGCGGGTGAAGATCGCTTTATAATCGGCCACCCCCCATTTCCGAAGCTTGGCTTGGACCGAGGGCGGAGTGCAGTTAACAAGGTAGGCGGCGAAACTCTGATACTTGATGCCGGAGCCGTGCAGGTCGGCCTGACGGTCCATGTGTTCCAGGCATTGGTCGATCCAGCGCAGCAGATCTTTGCCGACGTAGAACAGCATGCGAATTTCGCAATAGCGGCCGTCGAGCAGGGCGCGATCCAGATCCTCCGTGCTGCGTTCTCCGGAAGGCAGCAGCCCTTGCAGCATGAGGCTGGCGCGCGAACTTTCCACCAGCTTGTCGGGTCCCGCGGCGTCTGCAAAGGGGTGCAGGATCAATGGCGGCAGGGTTTGTGTGGTCATTAGCATCTGCTTCCTGAGTCAGTATGGCAGATCATTTTCGCTCGGTGAGCAGTACTTTGGCCTCAATTGTCTGGGCTCCTCGCAGGACCTTCACTAGTACTAAATCCCCAGGTTTGTGGGCGCGAAGTGCGTAGGTGAAGTCGTACAGATTTCCGATCTCTTTGCCGTCGAATTCAATCAGGATATCGCCGGCTTTGAGCCCGGCTTTGGCGGCCGGGGTTCCGTCGCGCACGTCAGCGAAACGGACGCCTTTGGGGGGTTCGTTAAAGTCCGGGATGCTGCCAAAGTTCGGTCCATAACCCGAACCGCCGCCGCTGGATACCCTGGCTGCGATGGCTCGGCTACGCGGACGAACTGCGGACGGGACGCGTCGCTTTCCAGATGCTCGGTCAGGTCGGCGATGTAGTCGAGTAGCGTCGCCGCGTCGGGAGCGTCGATTTTATCGGCGGTATCGCTCGGCTTGTGATAATCGCCGTGCAGGCCGGAGAAGAAAAACAAAACCGGGAACCTGCTTGGTGGTGAAAGAAGTGTGATCGCTGGAGCCGTAGCCGGTCTTTTCGGAAAGATCCACGTGGAGCGAGCCGGGGGCCTTTACTTCTTCGAGCAGTTTTTCGAAGGTCGATCCAGTGCCGGTGCCGCTCAAGTAAATTTTCCCGTCGCGGATGCGCCCGATCATATCCATGTTGATCATCGCGACGGCATTTTCGAGCGGCAGAATGGGATGATTCACATACCATTCGCTGCCGAGCAGGCCCAGCTCCTCGCCCGCGAAGGTCAAAAACAGGATGCCGCGTTTGTGTTTCGGCTGTTTGGAGAACCAGCGAGCCAGCTCGATCACGCCCGGCGGTTCCGGAAGCGTTGTCGTCAGCGCCTGGATGGATCTGCCCGATTTGCGAAGGCGCGAGCGAATGCTCATCGCCCAGGCCGAGATGGTCGTAATGCGCGCCGATGACGACGTATTCCGAAGTTTTGCCGGGAAGATAGGCGGCGACGTTGTGGACGGTTTTGGTTTCGCGCTGAACGTCGACCGAAAGATCCGCGGTTACATCCAGCGCGAACGATTGCGGTTTGCCATCGCGATTGATGGCGTCTTCGATGGTCTTCAGATCCTTGCCCGCCTGCGATACCCATTGCGCCGCTGTCTCGGCCTTCATTTGAACGAACAGAATGCCGGCATCGGTGGGACCCGAGGCTGCGCCGAATTTCTCGAACTCGTCGGTTGAGCCAGGGTGCTCGAAGACATCGTTGACCAAAATAACGCCGCGCGCGCCGTGCATCTTCGCGTTCACAGCTTTATCGGCGAAGGCCGCGTGGGAGGAAAGCTCCTTGCCTTCTTTCGGCTCATGCCGCAAGATCAGAACTACTTTGTCCTTTATGTCGATTCCCGCGTAGTCGTCGTAGTGCGACTCGTTCGACGTGATTCCATAGCCTGCGAAAATTACCGGCGCTTTGACGGTCCCGCTCGAAGAGAAACTGAACGGCTGAAACGCGATGCTCGTAGCGCTGCCGGAACGAAGCTGATTCCCGGGGCCGAGATGCGCGCCGATGGTGACCGGAAACGCCAGCTCGAAAGATTTTCCCGCGGGAGGTTTCAGACCAAACGACTTGAATTGCCCGGCAATGAATCCGGCGGCTTTTTCGAGCTCCGGAGATCCAGTGGCGCGGCCTTTCAGCTCCGGCGAAGCTAGATATTTTACGTCGGCCAGGTAGCTCTGCGGGCTGATATCCGCGGCACCGAGCGCAAACGGAATCAGCCAGATCAGGAGCCGCATCGATTTACTGCTTGATCTTCGGAAGCGTAATTTCGCAGCACTTGTCGGCCGATTCGGCAGCCTTGGCCTGATGCTCCAGCTCCAGCGTGATCAGCGCCTGAAGATTGTCCCACGGCACCATGCCGACCAGTTTGCGCCCGTTCAGGAACATGGTGGGAGTCGCGTCCACGCCGAGCGCGCGGCCTTCATCCGACTCGCGAGCCACTTCGGCTTCGGTAGACTTGCTTTCGATGCAGCGGCCGAGCTGCACGCCGTCCATGCCTTTTTCGGTCGAGAAGCTCTGAAACTTGCTGTTGAAATTGTCGAGACCGATCGCGCCCTGATTTTCGTAGGCCCAATCGAAGAAATCCCAGAACGAGGCCGGGTTCTGCTTGAACACGCATCGTCCGGCGAGCGCGGCGGGCTTGGCCCAGGGATGCATGGACTCCATCGGATAGTCCTTGAAGTACACGCGCACTTTGTCTTTGAACGCCGTGGCGACGTTCTGGCGCAAGACGGCGGCTTCTTCTTTGCACATCGGACATTGGAAGTCTTCGAAGACCACCAGGGTCGCCTGCGCGGTGGCGGGACCGAAGCTGGGCTGATTTTCGGTCTTCAGCTTGTCGAGGCTGGCCTGAAACGGGTTCTTATTAATGTCGTACACATCGCCGCGCACGATCTGATGGCCGTCTTTGGAAACGTACACCAGCTCATCCTTGGTGAATCCGTTGGCGGACCAGTGCACGGTCACGTCGAAGAAACCGGGCAGATCCTTGGAGGGCTTGGCATCGTCCACCTTCGCGGTCACGACTGGGAGATACAGCTCGACGTTGCGGAGATAGGCTTCGATGGTCGCCTTGTCGAACGCGGATTTTTCAGCGGGCGGTTTCGTCTGTGCGAATACCGAAAGACTGGCCAGAAGAAGTGTTGCAGTTTTCATGCGCTTTACCCTATTAAAGCATGCCGTTAAAGGACCGGCCCAATGCGCCAGGGGACGAATTCGTGATGGCCCAGCCGTTCGCTGGCGGTCCGGTGGCCGGAAGCGACGCGCAGCAGCAAGTCGAAAATCTCGCGCCCGACTTCGGCGACGGTGGCATCTCCGTCGGCGATCCGCCCGGCGTTGACGTCCATGTTGTCGCGCATGCGCTCGAAGGTATTGGAGTTGCTCGCGATTTTGATTACGGGAATGGTCGGGAATCCGATTGCGCTACCGCGTCCGGTGGTGAAGGCGATGACGTTCGCGCCTCCGGCGGCCAAGCCAGTGAGCGAAACCGGATCGTAGCCCGGAGTGTTCATGAAGACGAATCCGGGCGTGGAGACTCGTTCGGCGTAATCGACGGCGTCGTTGAGCGGCGATGTCCCCGCTTTGGCGACCGCGCCGAGGGATTTTTCAAGAATGTTCGTCAGTCCGCCGGCTTTGTTGCCGGGCGTGGGATTGTCGTCGAAGCTGCCGCCGAATCCGGATAGATATTTTTTGTAGGCTTTCACGAATCCCAGCAGTTTTTCGGCGACCTGGCGGTTTCGCGCGCGGCGGATCAGCAGATGTTCCGCGCCGAAAATTTCCGTGGTTTCCGCCAGCACCGCCGATCCACCGGCTTGCGCCAGAAGATCGGAACAGACGCCTAGCGCCGGATTTGACGTGATCCCCGAGAATGAATCGGACCCGCCGCAATTCAACCCCAGCACGATCTTCGACGCCGGCACGGGCGCGCGCTTTTCCGAGGCTGCACGCTCGATCATGCGCGACACTTCGCGGCGCGCGGCTTCGACGGTGGCTCGCGTGCCGCCGCTAGACTGAAGCGTCATGCCCATCATCTTGTAATGGGTGATCTGATTCACTTCGCATCCCAGGCCGAGAATCAGGCCGGAAGAGACGTTGGGATGATCCATCACTCCGGCGAGCGTTCGCTGCAACTGGAGGGTATCGGGTCCGATGGCGTGGCCGCAGCCTTCGCTGTGCGGGAACGCAACTACGCCGTCGACGTTTTCGGGAAGCGTTTCGCCGCGATAGCTGTCGGCGATCAGCTCGGCCGTGTGGGCCGCGCAGTTGCTGGCGGCGGCGATGGCGATATAGTTTCGCGTGCCTGCGCGTCCATCGGCGCGCGCGTAGCCGAGAAAGGTCGGCGCGTCGGCGGCCGGCGGCGGGATGGGAATTTCGCTAATCGGAAAATCGTAGGCCAGCGTCAGCTCTTCGAACGCGACGTTGTGGGTGTGGACGTGATCTCCCGGCTCGATCCGAATTTTCGCGCGGCCGATGAGCTGGCCGTAACGGATGATATTTTCCCCGGCGTCGATGGTCTTCAGTGCGACTTTATGCCCCGCCGGAATCGGCGCGCGAGTCACGACACCGCGAACCGACATTCCTTCGCTGACCGGGACGCGCGCGATGGCAACGTTATCGGTCGAGTGAAGGTGAATCGTCGAGTTTTCGGAAGTGGCGAGGGTGATCATCTCAACAACACATTTTCCGTCACTTGCTCGCCGATGTGCACGTGCAGTTTGCCGTCCACGGGATGGATCCACAGGCCGTCGGCTCCGGGCAGCGGAATTTCTTCCGGTCCGTTGACGATTTTGAAGTCGCCCCATTCGACGCCGTCGATCAGTTTGCCGATGTGGACGTGCACGTGACATTGCGTATGAAGTTTCTCGGCGTTGTAGGCCACACCCCAATGTTCGCCCCACAGAGCCTTCGCTTTTTCGATGGCGCCGCGCCACAGTTCGGCGCGTTCGTCGGCGGAAAGAGCCGACATCTGATGCATTCCCGGCGAGTGGGACCGCGGCAGCGCCAGCCATCGATCCGGTTTTCGGGGACTGCTGTCCTGCGTAAAGATCACCAGCACGCCGGGCGGCTGCTTTTCGACTTCAGCGCACAGCGAGCACTGGCGTTCCTTGAGAGTCTCGGGCTGGTGTGGATCGCAAGGGCAGGGGATCTGCGCGTAGATGGCCGCGGAACAGATCAAGCCGGCCAGTACGGCCTTCATTCTTAAAATAAATTCTCCCCTCGCAACATTATACTGAAGGCTTGTCGCGAAGCTGGCTGATCCTTCCTTTGCTATTTCTCTATCTGCTGCATCTGGGCGGGGTCGGGCTGCTGCTGCCGGACGAGCCGCGGTATGCATCCATCGGCCGCGAGATGGCGAGCTCGCACGATTTCATCACGCCGCGCCTGGATGGAAAGCCGTGGTTTGAGAAACCTCCGCTGCTGTTCTGGATGGTCGCATTGGGGCATATGCTGCACTTGCCCGATGAATGGGCGGCGCGGCTGCCGGTCGCGCTGTTGAGTATCGCGTTTTTGATTTTTTTCTTTGATGTGATCCAACGCGAATTTTCCACGCGAACGGCGATCGCGGCTTCCATCATTCTTGCGACCAGCGCTGGATGGCTGGCATACAGCTCGGTCGCGGTTACTGATCTTCCCATGGCGTCGACCTTTGCCGCTGCGATGTTCATCGCCATTTTCGATACGCGCCGCCAACAGGGTTATGTTTCGGGAGCTCTGCTGGGGTTGTCGATTCTCGGCAAGGGGTTTGTGCCGGTGGTTTTGTTCCTGCCGATGTTTCTGGTCGAGCGCGGGAAACGGCTGACCACTCTGGCTGGATGCATCGCCGTGGCGGCGCCGTGGCATCTGCTGTGCTGGATGCGAAACGGTCCCGAATTCTGGCAGGACTATGTGTGGAAGCAGCAGGTCCTGCGGTTTTTTACGCCGGCGTTGCAGCATGTCCAGCCGTTCTGGTTTTACTTGCCGGTGATCCTGGGAGGGTTGTTTCCATGGACGCCGCTCGCCGGGTTGTTGCTGCGGCGGAAAACGTTCGACGATGTACGGGTCCGTTTCCTTGTCGCGTGGCTGATTTATACGCTGGTGTTCTTTTCCGCCGCGAAGAACAAGTTGCCCGGATACGCGCTTCCGATGCTGCCGGCGCTGGCGATCGTGCTGGCGGTGGGGATCGAAAAAGCGGGCACGGCCGCACGCTGGTGGCTGATGGCTTGCGCGATGATGCTGGGCGCACTTCCCGCAATCGCGGCGGCACTGCCCGAAGCGCTGCTGTCGGGAGTGAGAAAAGCTCCGTTCGTGTTCGGACCCGGGTTATGGTTCATGCTGCCGGCGGCGCTGGTGTGGTGGCTCGCGTGGCGGGAAAGATCGAATCTGGCGATGATCGCCGCGGGGCTGAGCGTCGTTTTGGGTGTCGCTTATTTGAAAACGAAAACGTATCCGATCCTGGACGAGCGCGTTTCCGTGCGCGCGTTCTGGCGCGCGAGTCATCCGGCGGGAGCGTGCCTGGAAAACGTCCGGCGCGATTGGGAATACGGGTTGAATTATTACGCCGGGCGCGCGCTGCCGCAGTGCGGCGAAGCGGAGACGGGTCCTCGGATTATGGTCGTGGATCAGCGGCTAACGGTCCGCTAATGTGCCGTCCCAGTGCTCCAGCTAGTTGGGTTCCTTCTCACGGCGGGAGATTAACCGCTCCCTGCGGTCGCGGTTCATTTTAGACTTGCGGATGGCCATTATAGGCACGGCACGTAATGCTGCTAACGGACGCGCGTCGGGACCATTCTTAATCCGCCTGCGGCGCCGGATTCGTGATACTCGGCGTCCTGATTCACTTGCCAGACGTCGTACTGGCGGCGGCCTGCGATGATGTTGCGCGCCGTCAGCATCGCCGTCATCATGGCGTGATCCTGGTTGTTGTACTTGTGCATCCCGTTGCGGCCCACCAGGTGCAGGCCGGGGAAGCGCGATTCGATCTCGTCACGAACCACCGCGACGTGCTTGGAGTAATCGTCGTCGTAGACCGGATACGCCTTCGATTGCCGGATCACGCAGCCATCCGTGACCTGACCGGCGGAACACAAGCCGATTTTTTCCAATTCGCGCTTGGCCAGGTCGATCAGTTCCGCGTCGGGCATGTTCCAGGTCTGGTCGCCTTCGAAACAGAAATACTCAAGGCCGTAGCAGCAATATTTCGGATCGGGGACCATTTCGGGCGACCAGGATTTGTAATTCTGAATGCGCCCGACCTTCACCTTGGGGTCGTGGATGTAGATCCAGTTGTCGGCGAACAGATTCCGGTCTTCGAGAATCAGGCCGACGGTGACGAAATCGCGATATCGCAGGGACTGGGAAGCTGTGCGGGCGGCATCCGAGAACGCCGGTTCCACGATCGCGCCGAGCTCGCGGATGGGCATGGAAGAGATCACGTGCTCGCTCGAAAATTTTTCTGTTTTGCCATCCGGGTCCGTGGCGGTGACGGTCCAGGCGCGGTTTGCGTAGTCGTAACGGCAGCCGGTTACGCGTCGCCCCATGACGACTTTTCCGCCCATTTCCCGGACCTCCGCCGCGCAGCGTTCCCACATCATTCCGGGACCGCGCCGCGGGTAGCGAAACGTGTCGATCAGAGTCTTGATGACCTGGGAACGATCCTTGGGCTGGCGCGGCGGAAATACCGCGTTGCGGATCGCGGCGGCGAGCGACAGGCCTTTGATCCTCTGCGCCGCCCAATCGGCGGAGATCTCTTTGCAGTCCATCCCCCAGACTTTTTCGGTGTAGGTTTTGAAAAAAATGCTGAACAGGCGATGGCCGAACTGATTGGTCACCCAGTCTTCGAACGATTTCGGCGACGGGTGCGGCGCGATCTTCGCTTTCAGGTAAGACGAGACGCAGCGTGCCGATTCGAAGATTCCCAGCTTGCGGAGCGCTTCGGCTCCCACCAGCGGATAGTTGAAGAATTTCCCGTTATAGTAAATCCGCGAGGAGCGCGGGCGGTCGAGCAGGTCGTCGCCCAGGATTTCGGTCCAGAAATCCTCGACCTCCTTCGATTTCGAGAAGAACCGGTGGCCGCCGATGTCGAAATGAAAGCCGCGGTATTTAACGGTCCGCGAGATGCCTCCGACATACGCCGGGTCCGCTTCCAGAACCGTTACGGGCAAGTCTTCTTTCGCCAGTAAGTAGGCCGCCGTCAGGCCAGCTGGCCCTGCTCCGATGATGATTGCTTTAGAGTCCATGAAATGGGGAGTTGTAAGAATATGGATCTGATTGGACCCGAATTGTTACTTTAACAGAGCTCGCTTGATATAATCGCGGATAAGAGTAGCGACCCGTTCTTCTTGCGCTCCTGGCGTCTTTCTCGCCTTCGAGCGCATCAAATGGATAACGTGCTGAATCTGAAGTGGGGTTTTTCGTTCGACGACCTGTATCGCCGCGACGGCCTGACACGGCTGGATGCGTCGTTCCTGGAACATCTGAAGGCCGCGGACGTACTTCTTTTCAATCAGTTGATGGATGCGCGAACGAATCCGCCGGATCGAAAAGCCGCCGCCGATTTGATCGTGAGCCTGGCGCCGCACGTGGAGGATTTTGTCGGGGAGCTGTTCGGGATCACCGCCGAAGTTCGCGATTTGCAGGCGAAACACAGCGCGCTCGAACCGCTGTATGCTCTGAAACGCAGATTCGTCCAGAAAAAGGCCATCAGCGGCGTGACTGCGGAGCAGGCCGCTGCGATCGACGGACCGGCCCTCGGCGCTGAGTTGGGCGCGCGGTTCAATGAACCGCTCACCGAACAGAGTTTCGTCACGCACGTTTCCCGATGGCTGGATGACGAAGCCGGGCACGCGGAGCAACTTGCGATCGCGCAGAAATATGCCGCGTGGGCGGCGCTCTCACCGGCCGGGCAGGCGGAACATCACCATGGTGTCCTGTTCCGGGTTCCTCATAAGCTCGACGTGAATCATCTGATTCCGGTAGAAACAGTCATGATCGACGGGATCGCCCGGCTGGCGCTTCCTGAGGAACGGCTGCGGCATCGGGAAGGATTCAAGCTCACCGACGCCGGCATGGATCTGACGGCCGCTCTCGACCAGGCGCATTACTGCATCAAGTGCCACAACCAGGGCAAGGATTCCTGCTCGACCGGTCTCAAGGAGAAAAACGGCGCTTTCAAGTTGAGCCCGTTCGGCGTCACGCTGGCTGGCTGCCCGCTGGAAGAAAAAATATCGGAGATGAATGTGGTGAAGCAGCGCGGCAACTCCATCGGCGCGCTGGCCATTGTCACCATCGACAATCCGATGGCTGCCGGCACCGGCCATCGCATCTGCAACGACTGCATGAAGTCCTGCATTTTTCAGAAGCAGGAGCCGGTGGATATTCCGCAGGTGGAAACGCGGACGCTGAAAGACGTTCTGGAGCTGCCCTGGGGATTCGAGATTTACAGCCTGCTGACGCGCTGGAATCCGCTGGATTTCAAGCGTCCCGTGCCGAAGCCGGAGTCGGGATACAAAGTGCTGGTGGTGGGCCTGGGGCCCGCGGGATTCACGCTTTCGCACCATCTGATGAACGACGGGCACACGGTGGTGGCGGTCGACGGGTTGAAAATCGAGCCTCTGGATCAAACCATTTCGGGCGTAAATCCGCTGGGCGAGCGGGTGCCGTTCCGGCCGATTCGCGACGTGAACGATCTGTACGAATCGCTCGACGATCGGGTGATGGCGGGATTCGGCGGCGTGGCGGAGTACGGCATCACGGTCCGCTGGAACAAGAATTTTTTGAAGATCATCCGCCTGCTGCTGGAGCGGCGCGCGCAATTCTCGATGTTCGGCGGAGTGCGCTTCGGCGGAACGCTGACCGTCGACAGCGCGTTCGACCTGGGTTTCGATCACGTGGCTTTGTGCGCGGGCGCGGGGCGTCCTACCGTGATTCCGATGAAGAACGGACTGGCGCGCGGCGTGCGGCAGGCGTCCGATTTTCTGATGGCGCTGCAGTTGACCGGCGCGGCGAAAGCCAACTCGGTCGCGAATCTGCAATTGCGGATGCCGATGGTGGTGATCGGCGGCGGACTTACCGCGATCGATACGGCTACCGAATCTCTGGCGTATTACGTCGTGCAAGTCGAAAAATTTCTGACGCGATATGAAGCGCTGGCCGCGGAGGGTCACGACGTTCGCGCCGGCTGGAGCGCCGAAGAAAACGAAACCGCGGAAGAATTTCTGGCGCACGCGCGCGCGATCCGAGCCGAAAAAGCCGCGGCGGCAGCTGAGGGCCGCCAGCCGGATCTGATCAAACTGCTGGATTCCTGGGGCGGCGTGACCATCGCGTACCGGCGCCGGATGATCGATTCGCCCAGCTATACGCTGAATCACGAAGAAGTGGCGCTGGCGCTTCAGGAAGGGATTCGATTCGCGGAGAGCCTGACGCCGGAATCGGTCGAAGTCGATCGATACGGGCACGCTGCGGCGCTGCAGGTGAAGAACGCAGCGGGCGATTCGGTGCGCATGCCCGCGAGGGCGATCCTGGTGGCGGCCGGAACGCAGCCCAACACGGTGCTGGGCCGCGAAGATCCGCACAACGTGTTCTTGGACGGCAAATGGTTCCAGGCGGTCGACGAAGAGGGGCAGCCGGTGAAACCGGAGCGCGTGGCAAAACCTTTCGCGTCGCGCGTTCTCATGTCGATTCGCAAAGACGGCCGCGCGATCAGTTTCTTTGGCGATCTGCATCCGTCTTTCGCGGGCAACGTCGTGAAGGCGATGGCCAGCGCCAAGCAGGGATATCCGGTGGTGTCGCGAATCCTGGCGCGGCGCGAGCCTGTCGAAGCGAAGCCTCACAGCTGTTGAACGGCGAATTGCGCGCGGTGGTGCACGAAGTGATCCGGCTGACGCCGACCATCGTGGAAGTGGTGGTGAAGGCTCCCATGGCGGCGCGCGCGTTCCGGCCGGGGCAGTTTTACCGCCTGCAAAATTACGAAACGTTCGCGACGCGGGCGAACGGAACCTCGCTGGCGATGGAAGGGCTGGCGCTCACCGGCGCTTCGGTGGATCGGCAGGCAGGGTTGCTCTCGACCATTGTGCTGGAAATGGGCGGATCGTCGGATTTGTGCGCTCTGCTCAAGCCGGGCGAGCCGGTGATTCTGATGGGACCCACGGGAACGCCGACCGAGACCCCGTCGCAGGAAACGGTGCTGCTGGTGGGCGGAGGGCTGGGAAACGCGGTGCTGTTCTCCATCGGCCAGGAACTGCGCGCCAGCGGATCGCGCACGATTTATTTCGCCGGGTACAAGAAGATCATCGATCGCTACAAGGTCGAGGAGATCGAGAAGGCGGCGGATGTCGTGATCTGGTGCTGCGACGAAGCGCCCGGATTTACGCCCGGCCGCGTGCAGGACAAAGCCTTTGTCGGGAACATCGTGGAAGCGATCGCCGCGTACGGCCGCGGCGATCTGCGGGGAACGTCGCTAGATACGGCGGAGGAGCCGGAGATTCCGCTCAGCTCGGTCGACCGCCTGGTGGTGATCGGCTCGGATGCGATGATGGGCGCGGTGGCGCGCGCTCGCCACACCACGCTGGCGCCGTATCTCAATCCGGATCACAAGGCGATCGGCAGCATCAACTCGCCGATGCAGTGCATGATGAAAGAGATTTGCGCGCAGTGCCTGCAACTGCACAAAGACCCGGCGACGGGCGAAGAGACCGTGGTCTTTTCCTGCTTCAATCAGGACCAGTCGCTCGATTACGTCGACTGGGGCAACTCTGCGCACTCGGCTGTCCCAAAACGGCGTGCAGGAGAAGCTGACCAAGCAGTGGATCGACCGGTGCCTGCGCCAGATCGGCGCGCGGCAGGAACTGGTTACGCAGTAGATGTCCTGGTCCCGATCTCTTTGATTACCCGCATATGCGGGTAGCGAGCCAAATGAATTCTCGTTCCTTTGGAAAGAAAAAAACTCCCATCGCTTCCATTTCCCGGATTCGCTCAATTTTTGGCCTTCCAGTTTCAGGAAAAAAACGCCGCAAACTCATAAAAGTGAAATACTTCTTGACACGGTAAGCTCTCGCGCCATAGAATCGACCAATCGGACTATTTTGTTGACGGAATCGACCAGGGGTAAGTTCGGTCTGTTGTTGGGCAACGCAAATTAAACATGAAATCCAGGGAGGTAGGTCTACATGAGATCGGGCTATAAGTTCAATCATGCGGGTATTGTTTCCATTTTGTTCACAATCGCGGTCGCGCTGTGCGTGGGGGCGATTCTCAGCCTGAGCGCGACTCCCGCACTGGCGCAGTCGTCGATCGGGTACGATCAGCGGTCAGGTCACGGATCAGCAGAACGCGGTGATCGCCGGCGCCGAGATCAGAGTGGTAGATCCGAGCACGAACAGCGTGCGCACGGGCACCTCGAACGAAGTCGGCCGCTATACGATCGTGAACGTTCCGCCTGGCACTTATGACATCACGGTGAGCAAGTCGGGCTTCACGGCTTCGAAGCTGAGCGCGCAGAAGGTCGACGTTGGCGAAGTGCTGACGTTGAACGTGGCGCTGCAAGTCGGCGCGACTACCACGACGGTGGAAGTGCAGGCGACCGCAGGCGCGGAACTGCAGACGCTTGAACGCGACGGTAGGCACGACGATCACGAATGAGTCGTTGAACCTGATGCCGAACCTGGGCCGCGACGCTTCGACGCTATCGGTGTCTTCAGGTGGGCGTGTCGCTCGCCGGGAACGTGGCGGGCGCAGCGACCGACCAGAATGGATTCTCGCTGGATGGCGTGAACAACAGCGACGACATGGCGGGTAACAATACGACTTACACGGTCGGAAACGGATTCAGCGGAAATGGATCCATCGGGTGGCACGCCGACGGGCGCGATGCCGACGCCGATCGAGAGTATTGAAGAGTTCAAGGTCGGCACCACCGGGCAGACGGCGGATTTCAACGCCGCCGCCGGCAGCCAGGTGCAGATGGTGACCAAGCGCGGAACCAACGCGTTCCACGGCGCGCTGTATGAGTTCTATTTCGCCAACGACGTCGGTGCAGCGAACCTGTGGAAGAGCAATCACACTGCGGATCCTCAGGCGGGGCTGCCTTACACACCGCTGCCATCTACGCATCGCAACCGTTTCGGCGGCGCGTTCGGCGGGCCGCTGACGCCGAAGTTCTGGGGCGGCAAAACCTACTTCTTCGCGAACTACGAAGGCATGCGCTATCCGAACGTGCAGACCTTTGAAAAGGGCACCCCCACGCTGCTGATGCGCAACGGCGTCATCCAGATGAACAACAGCGCCGGCGCGTTGACGGCTTACAACCTGAATCCCTTCCCGGTGACGGTTGCACGGCACCACCTATCAACCCGCGCAGTGCGGCGGCGGACCTTGCGATCCGCGTGGTATTGGTTTGAGCCCGCGATTCAGAAGATCTGGAACACCATGCCTCTGCCCAACGATCCTTCCTATACGACCGGCAGCGCGACGACTGGATATGTGGACGGTATCAACTCGCAGGGCTACCTGAGCAATGGGCTGGCACTGCCGCAAACTTCGAACTTCATCGTCGGTCGCATCGACCATGATTTCGGCGAAAAGTGGAAGTTCATGTCCAGCTACCGGTATTACACCTTCAATCAGTTGGTTTCCACCCAGGTGGACATCGGCGGCGTGTTGTCGGGTGCGACGCAAGGTAATCCGAAGTCCTTCGCTCCTCGCCCGGTGAAGCCGTCCTTCTGGTCGGCCGGTTTGACGACTACCCTGACAGCGAATATCACCAACGATTTCCGTTTCGGCTATCTGCGCAACTACTGGCTGTGGTCGACGCAGGCCGGTCCTCCGCAGTTCGCGGGATTGGGCGGCGCTGTGGAAATCGGCGGCGAGAGTCTGGCCGGTTCGCTGATCCCTTATAACGTTGACTCGCAGGACGTTCGCCAGCGGTTCTGGGACGGACACGATTACAACATCAACGACAGCATCAGCCACCTGCACGGGAACCACTTGTTCCAGTATGGCGGCAGCTATCTCCGCATCTTCGACTATCACGGGCGCAATGACAACGGCGTCGGAATCGACACGTCGCCGACGTACCAGGTGGGCGGCACCAACGTCAATGCCGCGGCTTACACGCTGCCGAACGGCGCTGCCACTAGCAACGCGAGTACCTATCCGATCATGTTCAACGAGATTACGGGTCTGGTGAACCAGACGCAGGTGATGTACACACGCAGCGGATCCAGTCTGGCTCTCCAGCCGGTCGGCACACCCGGATTCGATCAGAGCATCATCCCGACCTACGAACTGTATGCTTCCGATACGTGGCACTTGAGGCCCAGCTTGACCCTGACGTACGGCTTGTCTTGGGGAGTCTCGATGCCGCCGCACGAGATCAACGGTAAGCAGGTCGATATGCTGAATGCGGCCACCGGACAGCAGATCGAGATTCAGCAATACATGAACGCGAGACAGCAAGCGGCGCTGGCAGGCCAGGTTTACGAGCCGCAGATTTCCTTCGAAACGACGAATAACCTAAAAGCGCAGTATCCCTACAATCCGTTCTATGCCGGATTCAGCCCGCGCGTTTCGCTGGCCTGGAATCCGAAGTACGGGAGCGGCTTGATGGGTAAATTGTTGGGCGACGGCAAGACCGTAATTCGCGGCGGCTATGCCCGCATCTACGGCCGTCTCAACGGCGTGGATCTGATGCTGGTGCCGCTGCTCGGCCCCGGTATTCTCCAGGCCGTCTCTTGCACCATTCCGACGATTACGGGAACCTGCGGCGCGGGGACTCCCGCGACCGGCTTCCGAATTGGACCGGACGGCTTGACGGCTCCGCTTCCGACGACCACGGCAACTCTGCCGCAGCCGTTCATTCCGGGCGCCGTGCAGAACGGGGTTCAGAATGTTGCAGCGGCGGACGGCTCGCTAGCTCGATCCGAACGAGAAACCGAACCACTCCGACGAAGTGAATATCACGATCCAGCGGTCCCTGTCGTCGAAGCTGCTGGTTGAGGTCGGATACATCGGACGCAAGATTTCCAACGAATTCCAGGAGATCAATCTGGACGCGGTTCCGTACATGACCACCTTGGGCGGCCAGAGCTTCGCCCAAGCCTATGCGAATGTCTGGAATGAACTGTGCGGCGGCACTGGGCCGGTATGCTCCTCGCCGAACCAGTCGGCCGTGACCGCGCAGCCGTTCTTTGAAGCGGCGATGGGCGGCTCCGGCTCGGCATATTGCGCCGGGTTCGCGAACTGCACCGCGGCAGTCGCGAAGAATGAGGCGACCAACATCGCCACGGCGAAAGCATATCAAGTCTGGGTCGACATGGCCCAAAGCACGAAAGCGGGCTGGACGCTGGGGCGGACCCTTCTGGCGCAGACGGGCGCCGGCCAGCAGCTCACCGGCGCTTTCGACTTTATCAACTCGCTGGGACACGGCAACTACAATGCCGGGTTCGTTTCCTTCACGGCGAAGGATTGGCACGGGCTGACGGCCCGCTCCAACCTGACCTATGGCCGCGCGCTCGGAACCGGAAGCGTGGTTCAGGCCAGCAGCTCGATCACTGTTCCGAATCCGTACGACTTCAATAATTTCGGAAGCTACGGGACGCAGCCTTTCGACATAAAGTTCACCTACAGCCTGTTGATGCTGTACCAGGAGCCGTGGCTCAAGTCGCAGAAGGGTGTGGTCGGTCATATCCTCGGTGGGTGGACGCTGGCTCCGCTGTTCACGGCCCGCACCGGCCAACCGCTGCGCGTAAACGACGCCACTAGCGGCGAAGGTTTCGGCGAAATCTACTCTGGGCAGACGGCTAACTACGAGAATGCCGTAGCGTACGCGCCGTTCACCGGAGGAAACTCTTACAACTACAATGTCGTGAAGGTCACTGGCACCGCCAATCCGAATAGCGTGGCGACCAGCGGCACCACCGGCGTGAACCTGTTCGCAAATCCGATCGCGGTGTTCAACGAGTTCCGTCCGCCGGTGCTCGGGCTCGACACGAGCACGGGCGGCTACGGACCGATCCGCGGGTTCGGGTTCTGGAACCTGGACGCGACGCTCTCGAAGGACTTCCGGGCAACGGAGCGCATCGGCGCAACGTTGACGATTCAGTTCGTAAACGTGCTGAATCACTTCGTTCCGGCCGATCCTACGGTCAGCCTCGCTTCACCGAGTTCGTTCGGTGTGGTCACCGGCCAGTACACGCAGCCGAACGGCGCGCAGTCGCGCTGGATGGAGTTTGGACTGCGCGTCCACTTCTAAATTCAGGCTGTATCTTCCGCAAGTGAATGGGGGCCGAGAAATCGGCCCCTTTTCTTTTTGATGCGTGACTCCATTAGTTAGTTGAGGTCCTTCTAACGGCGGGAGATTAACCGCTCCCTGCGGTCGCGGCTCATTTTTCGACACGAGCCGTGACCAGAGGGAGCGGTTAAAGTCACTGTTGTTATCGCTGGGACCTTGCTAGCTGCGCTCGGGTTGACGGAGACTATGTCGTGTGGTCCAGGATAATCTTCCAGCCTTTCGCGGTCCTCTGGAACAACAGAGTGTAGATGCCGCCGGTATCGCCGCCGGCTTCGGCGGTTCGCTCCAGGCGCCAGCGGCCGATCACGTACGCGTACTCGGCTCCCATCATGTGGACCTCGAGGTCGGAGAAGGTCAGATGTCCCATGGAAGCTCGCGTAGGATAGTGCGTCTGGTAGCGTACGCGGACCTCCTCCAGTCCGTGCGTAATTTTGTCGCCGACGAAGGTGGTGTTGGGCGCGTAGCCTTGCAAGAATGCTTCGGTCTCGCCCAGGTTCCAGGCCGCTTCCTGGCGGGAAAGAATGGAACGGATCTCGGCTTCCTGTGACGAACGGGTTTGCGCCATCGCGGCCAGAACGGCGGCGGAAAGAACCAATATTTTCGATGCTGTTTTTTTCGTTATCATGACAGTAATGGTCCAGCGGGACTCCGTATACAGCCCGCCAGTTTCGCTCTCCAGGTTATCCGAAATCGAATCGGCGTTGGGCGAAGCGATTCGCGGCAAGGCGGAAGTATTGCGCCTGTCGCTGGCGTGTCTGCTGGCGCGCGGCCATCTGCTGATTGAAGACGTTCCCGGCGTCGGGCAAAACCACGCTCGCGCAGGCGATGGCGCGCGCGGTGCGGTCGAGCTTCCATCGGCTGCAGTTCACCTCCGACATGCTGCCGAGCGACGTGCTGGGCGTCACCATTTACAACGCGCACACGCCAGGAGTTCGAGTTCAAGCCAGGGCCCGATCTTCACCAACTTCCTGCTGGCCGATGAAATCAACCGCGCGACGCCCAAGACGCAATCGGCGCTGCTGGAGGCGATGAACGAGTTGCAGGTGACCATTGACGGCCGTTCCTGGCCGCTGGCGCAGCCGTTCATGGTGATCGCGACGCAGAATCCGGTGGAGCATCACGGCACCTATCCGCTGCCCGAATCGCAGCTCGACCGGTTCCTGATGCGCATTCGCATCGGCTATCCGGATCAGGCGGCGGAGCGCGAGATCGTCCGCCAGGCATCGCCCACCAGCGTCCGGACGGCGTTCGCCCGGTGATTTCCGGAGACGAATTGATCGCGCTTCAGGAATCGGTGCAGCGCGTGGCCGTGGATGACGCGCTGGTCGATTACATGCTCGCGATCGTCGAGCGGACGCGCACGCACGAATCGCTGGCGATGGGCGTGAGCCCGCGCGGCGCGCAGGCGCTGTATCGCGCGACGCAGGCGCTGGCCGCGGTGGAGGGCCGCGATTACGTCACGCCGGACGACGTGAAGCGCCTGGTGGTGCCGGTGTTCGCGCATCGCGTGGTGGTGAACACGCGCATCGCGATCGCGCAGCGGTCCGCCGAAGTGGCCGAGAAAATCCTGGGCGAGATCCTCACGCTGGTGGACGTTCCACTGTAATTCCCGAATACCAAATGAAAACTGCAATCGTGGGCCTGCCGATGGTGGGCAAGACAAGTCTGTTTACGATCCTGACCGGCGTGCATGAAGCCGCGCGCGTGGGAAACCTGGAAGCGCGCGTCGGCGTGACCAAGGTTCCGGACGCGCGGCTGGACGCGCTGGCGAAGATTTTCGAGCCGCCGAAGATCACGCACGCGACGGTCGAGTATCTGGATTTCCCCGCGATCTCCAAAGAAGCTCTGCGCGATCCGAGCTATCTGGCCAGCCTGCGCGTGGTCGACGCGCTGGCGCACGTGCTGCGCGTGTTCGAGAGCGACACGGTGCCGCATGAGAAGGGCTCGGTCGATCCGATGCGCGATTTTGAAGACGTCGAGATGGAGTTGATCCTGAGCGACCTGGTGGTGGTCGAGAAGCGCATGGAGCGGGTCGACAAGGATCGCAAGAAGATCAAGAATCCGGAGCTCGATAAGGAATTCGCGCTGCTCGAGCGGCTGAAAGCCGAGCTGGAGGCGAATCGCGCGCTGCGCGGGCTCGAGTTCAGCGACGAAGACGAAAAGCGGATTCGCGGCTTTCAGTTTCTTTCGCAGAAGCCGATGCTGTGCGTGCTGAACCTCGGCGAGGACGATGCCGGCGCGGCTGCATGAGATCGAGGAGCAGTATCGAAACGGACGCGTTCAAGGGGCGCGCGCACACGGCGGTGACGGCGATCTGCGGAAAAATCGAAGCGGAGCTGGCGGAGCTGTCAGCCGACGAAGCGCGCGAATATCTGGCGAGCTATGGGTTGAAGGAATCCGGGCTGGAGCGGCTGATCGCGGCGACCTACGCGCTGCTGGGCCTGATGTCGTTCCTGACCGCGGGCGAGACCGAAGTGCGCGCCTGGACCATCCCCATGAACAGCACCGCCGTGAAAGCGGCGGGAGCCATCCACAGCGATTTCGAAAAGAAATTCATCCGCGCCGAAGTGGTGAACTGGAAGGCGCTGATCGACCATCGACGGCTACACCGGGGTTAGGGAAAAGGGCCTGCTGCGGCTGGAGGGCAAAGAATACATCGTCAAGGACGGCGACGTGCTGGTGATCCGGCACGGCTAGGGGGAATTGATCTATTCTAATCGAAGGTGTCAGGCGCTTCAGGGCAGGGTCTTTTGATCGGTCTTACTTGCGATTGCAACCTGCCGCGCGGACACACTCGGGGCCCGGCAGAGATCCTTCGGCTACACCTTCACCGTGGACCTGTGAATCCGGCGACCTCAAGCTGCATCGGCGCTCTGCGATGCGCTGCTGATCCACATCCAACCTGGGAGATCCGTCCGGGTTGCCGGTCACCTTTGAATTATTCGATGGAAGTACGCCTGCTGGGGCGATTACGATCCACCAGCGCGGCGGTACAACTGCTGCGTGCCTGGTGAGGTTTTGCGGCCATCGGAACTATCTTCATTCCCGGGCTTCGACGCGCCGGCGGCGACGCAAGTCGATTTTACCGCCTTCCAAAGCTCCACCAGCTAGCGGACGGGATTGATATCTCTGTTGTCGGGAGGGTCGATCCTGACTTCCGACCAGACTTCGGTGACTGATCACGATCGGGGCCTCGCTGGCTCCGAACAGTCTGGACTTTTTCGGCACGGATCCGGCCACCTTCACGGGGTCTGACGTTGATCACGCCGGAGCCGTCCGGATTTCTTCCCGTTGGAATGATGGTTCTGGTTATGATCGGACGGCGCTGGCCCCGGTTCGCGAAAGGCTTGCGGCCAAGCCGCCTGCCAGGCAGGTCCACGCGAACCAGTCGCCGTATTTCGTGTACGGAGTGACATTCGACTGGTATCGAAAGGTCACGTCGCCGGCGAGCTCCTGATAGGGCGGGGCGCGATAAACGATTCTTCCCGCTGGATCGACGGTCGCGGTGATGCCGTCGTTGGTGGCGCGGAGAATCCAGCGGCGATTTTCGGCGGCTCGCATTCGCACCAGCGATAAATGCTGCTCGCGAGCCGCGGTGTGGCCGAAATAGCCGTCGTTGGATAGATTGACCAGAACCTCGGCGCCGCCGCGGGCAAACTCGCGGACCAAATCGGGAAATGCCGATTCGTAGCAGATGAACGCGCCCGATCTTGTGGCCGTCGACGGGGAACTCGACGATGCGGCTGCCGGGAGCGAAATCGCCGGCTTCCTTGGTGATCCGGTTCACCCACCAGAACACTTCGGGCACGAACTCGCCGAAGGGAACCAGGTTGATTTTGTCGTAGCGGCCGACGATCGAGCCGTAGGGATCGAGCAGAAATGCCGAGTTGAGCGGCGCTTGCGCGGCGTTATAGCCGACGCCTCCGAACAGGAAATATGTTCGCTCAAGCCGGGCGATTCCGGCGACGTATTCGCGAAAAGCAGGGTCGCTGGGATAAAAAGGCGCGGGAACTTCGGGCCACAGAATCAGATGCGTTCCGGGAGCATGCGACAGAATGCGACAGATCGCGCTCGACGCGTGTGAGCGATGCCTGGGTCCAGTCCATTTCCGTATCGACGTTCGGCTGGACCAGCAGCGCGTGTTCGGGTCCATGGTCGCGCGCGGGAGCCGAGGGAAGCAAAAGCAGCAGCGGCAGCGCGATCAGCCACGCCAGCTCACGCCGCGGGCGTCTTAAGACCACCAGCGCGACCGCACACCCGAGCATCGCGAATATGAACGATATGCCGTAGACGCCCAGGAACGGCGCGACCCGCATCGGCACCGGCATGTCGATCCCTGCGTTGCCCAGTTCGAGCCAGGTGAAGCCGAGCGGCCCGTTGGTGCGCTCCAGGCCGGCCCAAAGCGCGGCGACGGCGGGGATGGCCCATGGCTTCGGCATCAGGAATCCGGCCAGCGCGGCGAAGATCGCCATATGCAGGCCTTTGAGAACCGCGAACAGAGCGAAGGTGCCCCATCCGCCCCATCGGCCCAATCCGCCGTGGACTTCGAGCACGAATTGGATCCAGTAGCAGACGCCGAACCAGAACACGAATCCCGCCAGCCATCCGTTCAGGAAGCGCCGCTTCCACGAGTTTTCGCGCGCGCAGGCGATCAGGATCGGCGTCAAGGCGACCGGAGCCAGCCAGGTCAAGTTGAAGCGCGGAAAAATCAGGATGAGCAATGCGCGCGGAGACGACGGAGAGCGTCACGAATGCGAAGCCTGCTCGCTCACCAGATCGGCCATGTAGGAGCTGCGCACCAGCGGGCCGCTGAACACCATTTTGAAGCCGATGGAGAGGCCGTAGTCGCGATAAGCGTCGAACTGCTGCGGCGTGACGTATTCGGCGACGCGGAGATTCCGCCGCGTGGGCTGCAGGTATTGGCCGAGCGTCGCCACGTCGACGCCGGATTCACGCAGATCGCGCAGCAAGGCCTCCACTTCGGCGGCGGTTTCTCCGAGGCCCACCATCAGGCCGGATTTGGTCAGCGACTTCGGACCGATATTGCTTGGCGAAGCGCAGGACCTCCAGCGACTGCCGGTAATCGGCCTGAGGGCGCACGCGTTTGTACAGACGCGGGACGGTCTCCATGTTGTGATTGAACACGTGCGGGCCGGCATCGAGCACGCGCGCGACGGCTTCAAGGTCGCCACAGAAATCGGGTGTCAGGACTTCGACGCGAGCATCGGGCAGCGCGCGCCGCACTTCCGTCACCGTTTGCGGCAAAGTGCCGCGAGCCGCCGTCGGCCAGGTCGTCGCGATTGACGCTGGTGATCACCACATAGCGGAGCCGCATCTCGGCGGCCATTCGCGCGACGTTCGCGGGCTCGGCAGGATCGAGCGGGCCGGGATGGCGGGCCTTCGGCACCGAACAAAATCCGCAGCCGCGCGTGCACAGATTGCCGAGGATCATGAACGTCGCCGCGCGGCGATCGAAACATTCATGCATGTTGGGGCAGCGGGCGGATTCGCAAACCGTATGCAGATTCAGGCGCCGCAGCTCGGTCTTCAGGTTGTGAACGGATTCGAAGTTGGTGCGATGCTTGCGCAGCCATTCCGGCAGACGGGGCTGCGGTATCTCAATGTGGACCAGCTCGGTCAAAACGTTCGCCTGATGGCCTTGTCGCCGGGGAATCCTGCGGCGGTCAGGTCGGACTTGGTCTTGTTGGTCGCGCCTTCGGGCAGCGGCCCCACCAGGACTCGAAGGTGCCGCGCTTCTCGGGGATTTCCGCGGTGATCGCCTTGAAGCCCTTCTTGCGCAGCACGTCGACTTCGATCTCAGCCTCGTGCTGGCTGGTCGCGGCGAGCTGTAAATAGGTTTGGCCGGAAGCGGGCTGATCCGTCGCGGCCGGTGCCACCGGAACCGGCTTCGGTCGCTCCTTCGGCTTCGGCTTCGGAGGACGGTTCGGTCTTAGCGTGCTCCGCAGGCTTGGGAGCGGCTCCGACTGCAGGTTGTTGCGGCGCCGTTTCCGTGGGCGGCGCGGCGGCGGGCGTGGGCGTCGGAGCGGCATCGCGCGACGCGGGCGAATCGACCACCAGCGGCTTCGATTCCTTGCGCGAACGCCACCACCTCCGCCGAGACCGACCGGGCCCGAATTGCGCCCGACGATATACCCCATCGTGAAGAACACGCCGAGCAGCACGACCACAATGAAGAACACGCTCAATAACTGGCGGTTCCCCAGAATCAATTCAAATTCGCCGTCTTCGTTTTTGGGCATGGGCAGCTAAGCGCCGGACTCCGGGCCGGCGAGTTTCTTTAAAACTTGGCCTACTGAAGTCAGTATATCCATCGGGAGGGGGAAGACGACGGTCGTGTTTTTCTCCGACCCAATCTCGACCAGCGTTTGCAGGTAGCGGAGCTGGATCGCGGCGGGCTGGCGGGCCATGATCTCGGCGGCCTTTTCCAGATTCGCCGCGGCGGCCACTTCGCCTTCGGCGTGAATGATTTTGGCGCGGCGCTCGCGCTCGGCCTCGGCCTGGCGCGCAATCGCGCGAATCATCTGGTCCGGAAAATCGACTTGCTTCACCTCCACCAGCGCGACCTTCACGCCCCACGGGCCGGTGTGCTGGTCGAGCGCGGTCTGCAGTTTCACGTTGAGTTTCTCGCGCTGGCTGAGCAGTTCGTCCAACTCGACCTCGCCCAGCACGCTGCGCAGCGTGGTTTGCGCAAGCTGCGAGGTCGCGTACAGATAGTTGGTCACTTCGATGACGGCTTTGGAAGGGTCGACGATACGGAAATAAATCACCGCATTGACCTTTACCGTGACGTTATCGCGCGTGACCACGTCCTGCGGAGGCACCTCCATCGCTTCGACGCGGAGCGAAGTCCGCACCATGCGGTCGATGGGCCGGAACACCAGGATGACACCAGGACCTTTCGGCTGAGCCGAGCACGCGGCCCAGGCGGAAGATGACGCCGCGTTCGTACTCGGCGAGAATCTTGATGCTGGAGATGAGATACAGCACGACGATGATCACAAGGATCAACACGGGCGACAGGTTGTCCATGGTCCCTCCTCGGGATTGCGGGTAGCCTAATTACTGTATCGCAGTGAAGTCGGTCGTGAACTACACTTTGGACGCGTTTGATATCCTCGAAGTAGGTTGCTACCCCAAGCTATTCCATTTCGGAAGTTTCTATCTGCCCACCTACGGCGTGCTGGTGGCGCTGGGGTTTTTGGTTGGGCTGACGATTACGGCTCGGCTCGCGCAAGTCGCAGCGGCCTCGACTCCGAACTGGTGACCAATCTGGCGGTCTACTGCGCGCTGGCCGGACTGCTGGGCGCGAAAATTCTGATGATTCTGTTCGGCTGGCGCATGTTCCTGTCCGATCCGCGCCAGATATTTCTCGCTATCGACGTTGCAGGCCGCGGGAGTGTTTCAGGGCGGACTGGTGCTGGCATTCATTACGGCATATCTGTATGTGCGGCACACGGGGCTTCCCTGGCTGCGAACTCTTGACGTGTTTGCACCAGGCATCGCCATCGGACACGCGATCGGCCGCATCGGCTGTTTTGCGGCGGGATGCTGCTGGGGCACCGAATGCTCGTTGCCATGGGGCGTCACGTTTCGGAATCCGGATGCGGCGGAGCTGACGGGAGTGCCTCTCGACGTGAAGCTGCATCCATCGCAGCTTTACGAAGTGTTCACCGAAACGGCGCTGTTCGGGTTTCTGTACTGGCGCTTCGGCAAGTCGCACACGCCCGGAAAAATCATGGGATTGTATCTGGTCCTGAGCTCGATTGCGCGATTCCTAATCGAGTTTACGCGCTATCACGAGCAAGGCTTGTGGTGGGGACTTTCGCTGACGCAATGGATTTCGATCGGCGTGGCTGTTGCGGGCGCGCTCCTGCTGGCGCGGAATACGGTGCCGTCGGCGCGCGTGAGCCCTCCGGTGACCGCCTAGAATCGAGTCTGTGCGACAACTGACGATTAACCGCTCCTTGCAGTCGCGGCTCGGGGTCGGCACGTCCACATATCCGCAACTTTTGCGAGCCGCGACCACAGGGAGCGGTTAATATAGCGGGTTTTCGCACAGGCTCTGGCGCAATCGCCAGAGAGCGGTTTTTAAACTTTAACCCACGCGCCCGATCGCGAGCTTTCCAGCGACTTTTCGAGCAGCTCCATGCCCCAGGCGCCGTCGGCGAAGGTCGGATATTCGACTGGGCCGAGGGGTCCGCAACGCGCGCGTAGAAACGCCGGAACATCTGCTTGAATGTGTCGTCGTAGCCTTCGCTGTGCCCGCCTGGCAGGTCGGCGAATCCCGCCGCGTGCGCATGCAGCAGCGACGGATCCTTCACGATGATCTGATTCGGCTCATTTCGATGCCCGATCCACAATTCGTCCGGCCGCTCCTGGTTCCAGGCGATGCCGGACTTGGTTCCGTAAATCTCAAACTCGAACCGGTTCTTGCGGCCCGCCGACATCTGGCTCACCGCGAATTGCCCCCGAGCCCGATCGCCCAGCCGCAACAGAACCGCACCGAAATCGTCGGTGGTCATCGCGACAGAATCGTAATCCGCGGCCTGCGATTTCTTTCCCGCGAAAGTTTCCACCGATCCCTTGGGCCGCTTGCGGAACTGATGGAACGTCTGCAAATCGGCGCACAGCGCGGTGATCCGCAAGCCGGTCAGGTGCTGGATCATATCCATCCAGTGCGATCCGATATCGCCCATCGCGCGCAGCGAGCCTCCGGATTCGGCCAGCGTACGCCAGCTCCAATCGGTTTCGTAGAGCAGCCAATCCTGGAAATATGTTCCGCTGACGATCAGGATGTCGCCCAGCTCGCCGGCCGCGATCATGCTACGCACCTGCTGCACCACCGGATAAAAACGAAGATTGTGATTGGTGCAATTCGCCAGATTCTTCGCTGTCGGCCAACGCGACCAGCTCCCGCGCTTCCGCCGAGGTCATCGTCAGCGGCTTCTCGCAGACCACGTGTTTGCCGGCGTCGAGCGCGGCTTTCGCCATCGCATAATGCAAGTCGTTGGGCGTGCAAATATGCACCGCATCGATTTCACGGTCCGCCATCACCGCGTGCCAGTCCCCATGGGCGATCGGGATCGAGTGGGCTGAGGCGAAACGATCCGCCACGGCCTGATTCGAAGCGGCGATGGTGGTCACCTCGACATTGCCCAGGCGCCGGATCGCTTCCGTGTGGACCTTACCCATGAATCCGGTGCCGATGACCGCCGCTTTTAAGTTGCGCATGAGCTTAGAGCTTGTAAATCGCCACGCCGCTGAGGAGTTTCGGATAGAAATCGGTGGACTTCTGCGGCATCACGCCGCCCGCGAAAGCGATGCGGGCCATGTCCTCGATCGGCGTCGGCTCCAGCAGAAACGCGACTTGCGCCCCGGCTTGAACCTCAGCCGCCGCGGCGTCGATGCCGCGAACATACTTGATGTACTTTTCATCGCGCACGGCTTCTTCGCCGATGCCGAGCAGGCGATCGAGCACATCGTGATGCAGAGATCGGCACGTCCAGTTGGCCTTCTTTGCGTGGGCGCTGCATCAATCGGGTCTCGCCGCCCGCGACCACGCCGATCTGGACGCGTTTCGGATCGTTGGCGGCCATGCGATCTTTCAATACGTCGAGCGAGGCGCAAGCTGCCACGGACCATCCGTCTTTCACGGCTTTTTCAAAGAACTTCACGGCGTCGAAGCTGTTCCAGATTGCGCAAGACGCGATGCGTCGCCAGAATTTTCAGTCCGGGCGAATACATGTTGACCAGCGTCATCATCACGAACTGCGCCGCCGGATCGTTCGGATTCTCGTTGCGGTACGCCAGCGCGGTTTCGTAGCGATGGTGCCCATCGGCGATCAGCAGCTTCTTGGAACTCATCAGTTCCTGAATCTGTTTCACGCGCGAAGCATCCGCGATCGGCCACAAACGATGATGAGCCTGGTAGTCGTCCAGAACGTCCATGACGGGCGCGCCGGCGGCGGCCTGATCCAGAATCTTGTCGACAGCACCTTCGGGATCGGGATACAACATGAAAATCTGTCCGAAATGGGCGCGCGTGTGGCGGAGCAGCTCCAGACGGTCCTTCTTTGGACCGGTCAGGGTCTGCTCATGACGGAACACGATTCCCGCCGAATAATCTTCGATTTTTCCGATGCCGATGAATCCCTTGCGAGTAAGATGCTGGCCCGAATCGGGAACGTCGAATTCCTGAAAATACGCGTAAAGGCCCGGAGACGGGTCCTGCGCGAGGATCCCTTCGCGAATCCAGTTGTCCAAATACTTTGCGCGGCGCGGGTGTAGACGTTGTCAGAATCGTTGTCGGATTCGCGCCGCTCGCCGAGCAGCACCCGCACCAGATTGTAGGGGCTGGCCGCGAGGTAGCGCTCCTGCATCTCCGGACTGATCTTGTCGTAGGGCTGCGTAACCAGGCGGGACGGGTCGCCGGCCTTCGCGGAATACCGGAAGGGTTGGAACGGATGTATAGTCGCCAAGAAATCAGGATACCGTTACTGCTTGCGGTATGCCATCGGCGCGCTGACCAGAACCGGACGCGGGCTGACGATGGTTTTCGCGATCCAGGGCGAGAAGAAATGGGACTGATAATCGACGATGGCGACGCTGAGCGATTCATCGTCGGGCCGGTCCGGGTGGACGGCGGTAGCGCACTTCGACGTTCGCCCGCGTTAATCCCAGAAAACCCGCGCCCGAGCCGTTTGCTCGATCGTAGAGGACCAGATTCGCGACCTGATCGCCGGAGCCGTCGTAAGGATGCAGGGTGCCCCAACGAACTGCTTCACGCACTCGCTCCACCAAGGCCTCGTGAGCGAACACGACTTGCCCGCAATCGACCACGCCCAGCAGCAAAGCGAAGAAGACCATCAGCACCAGAGTGGCTTCAATCAGGCTTTGACCGCGTCTCACTGCTTAGGCTCCGATGGCCGGCCGACGAAGGGAAATTCGACGGAGGGCTTTCCGGTGAACGTGAATGACTTGAAGACCGCGTTCACGGTGTATTCCCGGATGGAGACGCGCACGTATTCGGGCGAACCGGATTCGTTCCTGATCCACTGCACGTCGACTTGATTGGGGCTGAGGTTCGCGACTACCGGCTGGGCGCCTTCGACTGGCTGCGCGTCGCCATAGACGACCATATTGCGAATGGCTTGATTGGTCTTATCCAGATCGCCCGGAGTACGCATCGCGGCGTAACGGCCTCCGTTGCCGACCGCGGTGAGCAGTTGATTGTAGGCGTAGAACGCATATCCGAACTGAAAGGTGCCGGAGACGAACGCGATCATCACCGCGGCCGACGCCGCCAGCTCGATCATCGCGTGTCCGCTTTCACGCGTGCGCTTCATTCGATCCACCTGGGCGGATTCGCGGCGGCCACGGAATGGGCGGGAACGGTGAATGCTGCCGGTCCGCCGACGGCGCGGAGAAACGTGATCTCGACGCTGTTTGCCGGGGCGGTGATACGCGTCATGGTTACGCCGGGATCCTTCGGCTTCTTCTCCCATTGCGCGCCGTCCTTGCTGAACTCGACGATGACGCCTGTGAATTCCTGACTTCCGAGATTCCATCGCATCGGGATGCGAGCTACTTCGCGGCGTGCGCGTTCGATCCCAGTCTCGGTTCCATCCAGTTTTGCCGCGGCCGCCAAAGATGCGGCATCGGTGAAGACTTGCGCTTCATTGCGGGCGATGTAGACGCTGCCCAGATCGAAGGCCAGCCCGATCACCGCCATCAGCAGCAGCATGGAGATCGACATCGCGATCAGAACGAAGCCGCGCTCGCGTGAAGAGTGCATTCCTGTCTATATAACGGCAGGTTTCGATCAGAACATTAGTGCTGGGCTGGAACAGCTTGCCTGCCGGATAGTCAAAGCCACTCTTGTTATCGCTGGAACACCTTACTACTTGCGGAGACGGGCGACGTGAGCAAGAACGATTCGGCGCTACTCATGATCCAGCACGATCTCGGCTAGCGCGCGCATGTCGTCGATCACGAAGTCCGGCGGAGCGTCGGAAAATGTCTCGGGCTGAAATCCCCAGCTTACGCCGCACGCCTTGACCCCGGCATTGCGCGCGGTGCGGACGTCCACCGCGCTGTCGCCGACCATCACTGTCTTCGATCGCGGTCCGCGCCCGATTCTTCCACCAGCAGATTGATTCCCCTGGGGTGCGGCTTCTTTTCCTCAAAGCTGTTGCCGCCGTAGACGCGAAAGAAATGCGTGTCCAACCCAGCCCTTCAATCAGCCGGATGCTGAAGCGCACCGGCTTGTTGGTCAGGATCGCCATTGGGACGTCGGCGGAATGAAGACGGTCCAGCGCCTCGCCGACGCCGGGATACAGCGTGGTCGCATCCAGCATGTGCTCGCGATAATAATCGAGGAAATACCGGAGCAGACGCTCCAGGTCGGCTTCCGCGGCATCGGGAAAAGCCCGGCGGATCAGGACAGGCGCGCCGCTTCCCACGTAGGAAGCGACCACGTCATCCGGCAGCGGATCGCGGCCGTTCCAGGTACGCGTCGCGTTGACGGAATCCACCAGGTCGCGCTTGGAATCGATCAGCGTGCCGTCCAGATCGAAGATCAGCAGATGCCGGTTCAACTCTCGACTTCCTTCAGCTCCTGCTTACGCTTCTTCTTCTTCAACTGCTCCTGCCACAGGATCTGGATATCGTGCAGGCTTTCCCGGAATGCCTGCTTGATCGCGTTAGGCGCCAGATCGGCGCAGACGTCGGATGCATTGACGGCATAGGGAAGAATCGTCGAATCCACCATCCAGTTCGGCAGTGGCTTCGGCGTGAAGGCCAGCAGCACGGCCACGAACGCCACGGCGATCAAGCTGCCGCGCACGAATCCGAACGCGCCGCCGAGCAGCCGGTCGAGCCAGGAAAGCCCCGTCCACTTGAACAGCTTCGAGAGCATCTTGCCGACCAGCGAGCCGATCAGCATGCATCCGAAGAAGACCAAGAAGAACCCCAGCATGTTCGACAGCGTGACGGATTTGAAGTAGCGATGAAAATACTCCGCCGGGATGCCGTAGAACCAGAAGCCGAACAGCAGCCCGCAGATGGTCGCGAGAAAACCGATTCCGACGCGCGCGAATCCGGCCATGAATCCGGCGACGACGGAAGCGCCGACGATGATCACCAGCAAGAAAATCGAGCAGATTCACAACGATTTTCCCGTCAGTGCGAGGTAGGCCTCCTTGTATTTTTCGCTGGTGCGCCGCGCCACATCGTCGGGAAGGGCGGGCGCCGGAGGCTGCTTGTTCCAGTGAATCGATTCGAGATAATCGCGGACGTATTGCTTATCGTAAGAAGGCTGCGCGCCGCCCGGCGCATAGGACGCCAGCGGCCAGAATCGCGAGGAATCCGGCGTCAAAACTTCGTCCGCCAGAATGATCTGGCCGTCGATCATCCCGAATTCGAACTTCGTATCGGCGATGATGATGCCGCGCGACCGCGCATAGTCGGCGGCGCGCCGGTAGATGCCGAGCGTCAGGTCGCGAAGCTTCGCCGCGAGATCCGCGCCGACGATGGATGTCATGGTTTCGAAGGAAATGTTTTCGTCGTGCCCGGTTTGCGCTTTCGTGGCCGGCGTGAAGATCGGCTCCGGCAGCTGGTCGCTTTCCTTAAGCCCTTTCGGCAGCGGAATTCCGCAAACCGCGCCGGTGCGCTGATAATCCTTCCAGCCGGAGCCGGAAATGTACCCGCGCGCGACGCATTCCACCTGGATCATTTCGGCCTTGCGCACCCACATCGCGCGGCCTTCGAGTCCCGGCCGGCACGTCCGAGCTCAGAAAGTGATTCGGAACCATGTCGCGCAGAAAATCGAGCCAGAACAGCGTCATCTGGGTCAGCACGCGGCCCTTATCGGGGATGCCGGTGGCCAGAATATAATCGAACGCCGAAATGCGATCCGTGGCGATGAACAGCAGGCGGTCGCCGTCTTCGTAGATATCGCGAACTTTCCCGCGGGCGCGGAGTTTCAGCCCGGGGACGCTGGATTCAAGCATCACACTTGCATTGGTCATTTGAGGATTTGGAGCCATTTCCAATTATACTGAGTGATTCCCATGCTCCTGTCCATCCTGATCCCGGTTTACAACGAACGCACGGTGGTGGAGCGGAGCCTCGCCCTGGTGCTCGCCGCCAAGCTGCCGGAAAACATGGATCGCGAGCTGGTGATCGTGGACGATTGCTCCACCGACGGCACCTCGGAAATCCTGAAGCGGCTGGCCGAATCCGAGCCGTCGCATTCGTCTGATCCGTCACCCGGTGAATCAGGGGAAAGGCGCAGCGGTGCGGACCGCGATCGAGAACGCGACCGGCGATTTTTGCCTGGTGCAGGACGCCGATATGGAGTACGATCCGTCGGAGTATGTGAAGCTTCTGCGCCCGCTGCTGGACGGGCACGCCGATGCAGTGTTTGGATCGCGCTATCTGGCCGGCGAACAAACGCGCGTGCTGCCGTTCTGGCACTCCATGATCAACAAAGGTCTGACGCTGGTCTCGAACATGTTCAGCAATCTGAACGTTACCGACATGGAGACCTGCTACAAAGTTTTCCGCACTGACCTGCTGAAGAGCATCCCGATCCGCTCGAATCGATTCGGCTTCGAGCCCGAAATCACCATGAAGACCTCCAAGCGCAAGCTGCGCGTCTATGAGGTGCCCATCAGCTATCACGGCCGCACTTACGAGGAAGGCAAGAAAATCGGCTGGAAGGATGGATTGAAGGCGCTGGGCGTGATTCTGTATTTCTGGGTGGTCGACGATCTGTATGTCGCGCCGTACGGCCGCGGCCTGCTCAACAGCCTGACCGGGACGCCGCAGTATCTGAGCTGGCTGACGCGCGTTCTGCGTCCGCATCTGGGCGATACCGTGCTCGAGATCGGCGCCGGACTTGGCAACCTGACTGGACGTTTGATGGCGCGCAAGCTGAATTACGTCGCGGCCGAAAGCGATCCGTTGTATCTGCACGCGCTGCGTAATCGCTTCCTGCGGACGCCCAGCGTTTCGGTATGCCGCCTGGATCCGGAGAATCCCGACGATTACGTGCAATGGCGCGGGCAGTTCGACACGGCCTTGTGCGTGAACGTGCTGGAATCTACCGAGAACCCGAAGGCGGTTGTGGCGTCGCTGCGGGATTGCCTGAAGCCTGGCGGAAACCTGATCGTCCTGGTGCCGCAGGGGCCGGGGTTGTACAGCTCGCTCGACCAGGCGATGGGCCATAAACACCGCTTTTCGTCGCAGCAGATGCAGGAAATGCTTACCGGCGCGGGGTTTCAAAGTCGAGCGCATGATTCAGCTCAACAAGATTGGCGCGATGGCCTGGTGGGTCTCCGGGAAGCTGTTCCGACGCAAGCGAATTTCGAAGCTCGCCTTGAAGCTGTTCGATAAGACCGTCTGGTTCTGGCGCCGTGTCGACGGTCTGATGCCGTGGCGGGGGTTATCTCTGATCGCGATCGCCAAGCGGGACTAACTACACGCCATCATGCGAAACTGAAAACGCGATGAGTAAATATGTTGTGACCGGAGGAGCAGGCTTCATTGGATCCACGTTGGTCCGCACGCTGCTGGACGGCGGCGGGTCGGTCGCGGTGATCGATAACCTGCTGACCGGGCATGAGCGAAATCTCGCGGAGGTCCGCGATCGAATCGAGTTTCATAAGATCGATATTCGCGACGCGGCCGCGCTGATTCCGGTGATTCGCGGCACCGACGTCGTGTTTCACCTCGCGGCGATTCCCTCCGTGCCTCGCTCGATTGACGACCCTGTGCCGTCGCACGAAATCAATATCGACGGCACGTTCAACGTGCTTCGCGCCGCGGCCGGGAACGGAGTAAAGCGACTGGTGTATGCCGCGTCATCATCGGCTTATGGCGACAGCGAGACACTGCCGAAGGTCGAGACCATGGTGGCACGTCCAAAATCGCCGTACGCAGTCCAGAAACTGGTGGGCGAATACTACGCGTCCGTATTCACGTCGTGCTTTGGACTGGAAACGGTCGCGCTGCGATTTTTCAACGTCTACGGCCCTCGGCAGGACCCGTCGAGTCCGTATTCGGGCGTGCTGTCCTTGTTCATGAAACACCTGCTGGCGGGTACGCAGCCGACTATTTTCGGCGACGGCGAACAGTCGCGCGATTTCACATACGTCGAAGATGTGGCGGCGTTGTGCGCCAAGGCCGCGGAAGCTCCAAAAGCGGCGGGCAAAATGTATAATGCCGGGAACGGCGGTCGGTACACGCTGAACTTCATCTGGGGGCTGCTCCAGAAGATGGAAGGCGTGGACCTGCCTGCCACATACGGTCCGCCGCGCGCGGGCGACGTCCGCCATTCGATGGCCGATACCGCCGCGGCCGTCGCAGAGCTGGGGCACGCGCCGCGGTTCACGATGGAACAAGGTTTGAAGAGGACCCTGGAATGGTACCGGAAGACTCACCCGGCGGCGGCATAAGAGGCGGCCGTCCGCGCCTCGGCGGCCACGGGATCACGCCGCGAGCGCAAGCGGCGCCGCCAGCCGTCGCCCGGAAGCGGGTGCTGTTCGTCTGCCTCGGCAATTCGTGCCGCAGCCAGATGGCGGAAGCGTTCGCGCGAGCCTACGGATCGGACGTGATCGAAGTAAAAAGCGCCGGTTTGACTCCGGCGATGGACATCGCGCCGCTGACGCGGCAGGTGCTGAGGGAAAAAAATCTGCGTCTCGACAACCAGTTCCCCAAGGGAGTAGATACGATTTCGCACGAGCCCTTCGACCTCGTGGTCAACATGAGCGGCTTCAAGCTCGCGATGCCGGGCGCACGCGTGGTGGAGTGGTCCGTGCGCGACCCGATCGGCCTCAAGGAAGAAGTATACCGGTCCGTCGCGGCGGAGATCGAGGGATTGGTAATGCGCCTGATCCTCGAAATCCGGTCGGCAAAGTAATCGAAGGGAATTGACTCCCAGGGGTCGAGTCCTGGAGAATGGAGTTACCCCATCAAGCGTGCGGATGTGGCGGAACTGGCAGACGCGCATGGTTCAGGTCCATGTTCTCGCAAGGGAGTGGAGGTTCAAGTCCTCTCATCCGCACCAAATCCATGGGTTAGGAGATGGAGCGCCCCGAAACCGCCCTCCTCGGCAGTAGCGCTGACACGAGGTTGCGGCTCGCGACTCTCCGTTATCTGAGCAATGTTCTTGGCGAGGCATTCCGACAAGAGCCAACCCTAGGCTGCGGTGCCCGGGGGGGTGCCTTAGGGGCTTGCTTTCCGCATGGTTGAGAAGGTACAAAGGTTTCTCAACTGATGGCCTACGAGTGGGGGAGATTTACGTGGTGGCTGGCTCAGGGGCAGAATGCTGTCGCGATGCAGGTTGCCGCCGCGGTACTCGTGGCGGTCATCACCGGGTGGTACGCGCTCCTAACGCACTGGATCATGAAGGCGACCCACAAGCAGGCGACCGCAGTGCTCCAGCCGCAGCTTTCAATACATCCGATGGTGCGACAGGAGGGAGAAACCTTCCACACGCTGTTGGTGCAGAACTCAGGAGATCGACCGATCGTCTTTTTGGATGTCAGGAACTCTTGCCATCCAGAAGGGCATAAATCGATCGTTCATAACCCGTGGTGGGAGGATCAAATTTTGCCACCTGGCGAAAACTATAAGCTCGAAATAGATTTTTCAAAGGAATTGGAAAAAATCGGCGTGCCCGAAGGCTCCTGCGGATTCGGTACGACACTCGTCGTTTGCGACCTCGGCCGCCAAGTGGTGATTCAATACGAATATCTTTGGGTCCTCGGGAGATTCTCTTGCAAAACCGGAATGCCTTGGCGCATTCGTTTTAAATATTGGATGCGCCCGTGGCGTTGGCGCTATCACAGGGTCAAGGGTTGGTTTTCCAGAAAGTAACCGAAACGCGGGGAAGCACGGGTCAAAGACCTCATTGCCTGATTTCGGAGCCTGGGTCCGCATTGGCTTTTTCGGTGTTTGAGGTCTTTGGCCCCGTTTCCCCCGGACAAGTCCTCTGAACTTAATAATGAATAAATGGGGTCAAAGACCTCATTACCCGATTTCGGAGTCTTGGTCCGCAGTGGCATATTCGGTGTTTGAGGTCTTTGACCCGCGTTTCCCTCGCGTTTCCCCCGTGATTTATAGACCGGCAATTTGTGATGCTTCGCGGAGCGTGATCATCACGGTCATAGGATTCACAGGCGACTCGATAAATCCATACCGCTGGTAGAACCGCTTCGCAGTGTCGGAGATCGCATGGACCAGAAGCGCCCGGATGCCGGCAATCTCCGCCGCTTGCATGGTTCGCAGTACGGCGTCCTTCAGCATCCCCGACCCGACGCCCTTCCCGTGGAACCTCTTGTCGACCGCCAGTCGACCGAGGATCATCACTGGAATCGGGTCCGGCATGTTGCGCTTCACGCGGCCCGGAGATTCCGCATGGGCGACGGCACCTACGGCCAGGGTGTAGTAAGCGGCGACGGTCTTTCCGGCACAGACGACGTAGGTCCGCGAGGCGCCGCTGGCATCGTTTTGCGCCGCCCGACGGCGAAGCCAGTCATCCAGCGCGGGCTCGCCGGAATCGAAATCCGACAGGTCGTGTCTGGGAGAGAGTCTCTCGGGAGCGCTCAACAGAGGCGCGGTCATCGCTCCCAGGGCGCCCGTTTTTCAAGCAGGCGGCGCAGTTTGGGATTGGCTTTCGGCGGCTTGTCGAGCATCGCGGTGAATTTTCTAAAGTCTGGCGCGGAGAGCGCGAAGTAGCGCCGGTCCAGCAGGACGTTTTCCGCCTCACGGCACGCCGTGTCCAGCATGAAATCCGAGCGGCTTCGGCCGAGCGCCTGCGCTGCCCGATCGATCAGCGCCTTTTGTTTGCGGCTGGCGCGAAGATTGATCGTTTCGCCACGGGCCGTCGAGTCTTCGGTGTAAGGCTGTGCCATGTATACACAACTACGTTACATACTTGTGCGCACATTGTCAACACTACTTTTCAAGGCTTCCAGCGCCCAGCGGGCGTGTTCCGCGACTATCGGGTCCGGATGGCGAGCCAGACGTTCGAGGGGCTCCCGGAATCGCGGCAACCCGCTGTTCCCCATCGCGACCGCGACATTGCGCAGGAATCCCGTATATTTCGGACGGGCCAGCGCGCTGCCGTGGAACATCTGGTTGAACTCGGCTTCGGTAAGACGCGCGCAGGCTTCGAGCGGCGGCGCGCGATGCAGATCCTCGAAGCTGTCCGTAACCGGAGCGCGGGAGTTCCAGGGGCAGACGTCCTGGCAAATGTCGCAGCCGAAAACGTGCGGTCCGATCGGCGGCGCGATGTTCCTCCGGAATCGGCCCGCGCAGCTCGATGGTGAAGTAGGCGATGCAGGTCCGGGAATCGATGGCCCAAGTCAAGTGACTCTCCGGCCGGCACGAAGGCTTTCGTCGGACACGCGTCGATGCAGCGCGAGCAGGTTCCGCAGCGATCGGGCGGCGGCGAATCGGGCGCGAGCTCGAGCGACGTAATCAGCTCGCCCAGAAAAAACCAGGAGCCGCTCGGCTCATTGATCAGACAGGTATTCTTGCCGATCCATCCGAGACCCGCCAGACGCGCGAAGGTCCGCTCCAGCAAGCGGCGCCGTGTCGACGCAGATTTTCCAATCGAACGTCGCGTGTTCCTTCAGCCGCACGACCATCGCTTCCAGCGAGGCTCGCATCAGGTCGTGATAATCCTGGCCCCACGCGTAGCGCGAAATCGCCGCGTCGCCAGGTTCGGGCGGCGCGCTGCGCTGGTTATACAGCTTCCCGACGCAGATCACCGATCGCGCCGTCGCAGCAGGTTGCGAACGTCGCGGCGAACCTCCGCCCGGCGGTCCGTCAGATACCGCATCTCGCCGGCATTGCCCTGCGCGACCCACGCGTCGTAGCGCGCGATATCCTCCGGCGGATCGGCGGCGGCGATGCCCGCCAGCTCAAACCCGCACTCCCGCGCGATCTGTTTTACGGTTTCAGGATTCACCCGAAAATAACGTCCTTCCTTTAGACTAGAGCTTATGTCAGGCACGGGAAAATTCAGGGTGGGATTGGTGCAGATGAGCTGCGCGGTGGACCCGAACGAGAATTTCGCCAAAGCCGAATGGAAGATCCGCGAGGCGGCGGGCATAGGCGCCCAGATCATCTGTCTGCAGGAATTGTTCCGGTCGCAATATTTCTGCCGGGAGGAAAATCACGATCTGTTCGCGCTGGCCGAGCCGATTCCCGGCCCCTCGACCGATGCGCTGGGGCGGCTTGCGCGCGAGCTCGGCATCGTGATCGTCGCGTCGCTGTTTGAGCGGCGCGCGCCCGGCCTGTATCACAACACCGCGGCGGTGATCGGCGCGGATGGAGAAATCGCCGGCATCTACCGCAAGATGCATATCCCCGACGATCCTCTGTACTTCGAGAAATTCTATTTCACGCCCGGCGATCTGGGCTTCTCGAATTTCGAAACGCCGTTCGGCCAGGTCGGCGTGCTGGTGTGCTGGGATCAGTGGTATCCGGAAGCCGCGCGGCTTTCGGCGCTCGCAGGCGCGAATATTCTGTTCTATCCGACCGCGATCGGATGGCATCCCAAGGAAAAAGCGCAGTATGGCGCGGCGCAGCTCGACGCGTGGCGGACCATCCAGCGCGCCCACGCGATCGCCAATGGTTTTTACGTCGCCGCCGTGAATCGCGTCGGATTCGAAGGCAGCGCGGAGAGCGGACTCGAATTCTGGGGATCGTCGTTTGTGGCGGATCCGTTCGGGCAGGTGATCGCGGAAGCTTCGCGATCGCGGAAGAAATGCTGATCGTCGAATGCGATCCGCGCGGATCGAAGAAGTGCGCCAGAATTGGCCGTTTCCTGCGCGACCGCCGCATCGACGCCTATGCCCCGATTCTGAACCGGTGGCTCGGCAAGTGAAGCTCCGCATGCCGGCCGAATGGGAGCCGCACGAAGCCACCTGGCTCGCCTGGCCGCATGAAAAATCCGATTGGCCCGGGAAATTCGCGCCGATTCCGTGGCTGTACGGCGAGATTGTGCGTCATCTGTCGCGAGTGGAGCGCGTCCGCATTCTGGTCGAAAATGCCGACGCCGAACGAACGGGTCCGGCGCATTTTGAAGAAAGTGCCACGCCAATGCTGGACGCCGTCGAATTCTTCCATCATGCCCACCAATCGCAGCTGGACGCGCGACTACTGCCCGATTTTCGTCAAGAACCGCGCGGGAGTCGCCATTACACATTGGCGATTCAACGGCTGGGCGAAATACTCGAATTACGAGCGTGACGCTACGGTCCCGGCGGCTCTGGCGGAAACGCTGCGGATGGAGCGCTTCGAGCCTGGACTGGTGCTCGAAGGCGGCAGCATCGATGTGAACGGGGCAGGGAAGCTCCTGACCACGGAAGAGTGCCTGCTCTCTGACGTGCAGGCGCGCAACCCGGGTGTCTCGCGACGCAGTTTGGAGACGGCGTTTAAGAAATACCTGGGCGTCAGCGAAGTGATCTGGCTGAATCGCGGCATCGCCGGCGACGATACGCATGGGCATGTCGACGATCTGGCGCGGTTTACCGCACGCGACACGGTGGTGACCGTGGTCGAGCCGGACCGCAACGACGCGAATCATGAGCCGCTGAAAGAAAATCTCGCGCGTCTGCGCGCGCGCAAGGATCTGCGTCGTCACGCTTCCCATGCCGGAGCCGGTTTACTTCAACGGCCAGCGCCTGCCGGCCAGCTACGCGAATTTCTATATCGCGAACGGCATGGTGCTCGCGCCGGTGTTCGGCGATCCGAACGATCGCGTCGCGCTGAATACGCTCGCGCGCCTGTTTCCGGATCGCGCAGTGATCGGGATCCCATGCCGCGATCTGGTCCTGGGGCTCGGCACGCTGCACTGCATGACCATGCAGCAACCCGCTTAATTGGAATTTAATACCGCAACGATTGCCCGATTTTCCCGTCTATGCTAGTATGAAGTATCCGATTCATCCCAAGGAGGCAGCTAAACGTGTCAAGAAACGTATTCGCGTTCGAAATCACTGTTAGTGTGGATCGCTGCCTTATCGCAGGCTCCGCTCCACGTTAGTTTCCCAGTTTAGTTTCGTTTCAATCAATAACTAATTTTGAAGTGAGTCCGGCAATCCCGGAGGATGACCATGTCCATGAACTATATTTTTCTCGATCGAGAGGCGCGCCAGGCCGAGGAGTCCATCCCCTCGATGACTTACCGTACGCTGCTCGAAAATCTGGGCCGGTTCACTGCGCTGGGCGTGATCGCTCCACAGAATCCGGCCACTATGCTGGTAGCCGCGCGACTGGTGGATCGCGCTCGCATTCTGCGCTCCGGCGTTACCGCAGCCGAATTGCGCCGCGCGCTGGAATCCTACAAGTCTGGTCCGAAGCCGATTTACGGAGTGATCAAAGCCCTGGAGCAGGCGCTCGAAACGGCGTCAGAAAATGAAGGCCAGACCGCCGCGCACTACGCGGGGTGAGTTGGTCAGCAGGGCCTTGCGGGTGGCGAGGTCGAGCGGCAGATAACCCTGCGCGAGCATATTGCGCAGCTCCGCTGTCGCCTCCAGCCGCCCGCCCATTCCGGAAAACAGCGGCAGCGGCTGCCGGATGCGGATGTTCAAACCGGTCGATTGGCTGATGTCCTGGGTCATGAAGACATGATCGGGCATCAGCACGCGCGGATCGGTCCAACCGTAATACGTCATCACGAACGTGCCCGAAACAGGAATCGTGGTTGAAAGACCGGCCGCCAGCCAGGGCCGTTCTACTTCATGAATCATGGCGCGCACATCGTCGCCGGTATTCCCGGTCGCCTGGCGGGGATCTGCCCACAGCGCGCCGGTATGCCCGCCGGCGAGCGTCGCGTCCAGGTGATCCCCCAGCGATTGCTTGACCGCCGCGGTGTATCCGACGCGGGAATAGCTGCCAATGTTGAAAATCCGATCGTTGGCGCCGAGGTCGGGCAGAGTGTCGGTGTTGGGCAGGAATCCTGTGGGTCCTGAGAGCATCAGCGTCGCATTGCTCACCGATTCGCTATACACGCTGGCCGAATACTTGCGCGATCCCTGGACGTATTGATAACCCAACTCGAAGTCCTGATTCCGCTGCACCTGCCCATGATTGTCGCGCAGCGAAATCTGCGGCAGCATCGCGAGCGCCGCCAGGTCCTGATTCAGCAAATCCGAATTGGGTGCTCCGGATTCCGGGTTCGCGTTGTGCGTCGCGGCAAACGCGGCCGGCTGAGCACCGGTTGAGTAGGCGAACTTCACCGCTCCGTACTTGCCCAGATCGTAGGTCGCGCGCGCGAACGGGCTCATGTAAGTCACACGTTCCAGGAAACTCAGCGACTCCACGCTGATGCCGTATTCCAGGCGCAGATTGTCGCTTAAGTCGATCGAATCGCGCATGACCGAGCGAAGCGGTTCGCAGCGCCGGCTGCGCGTCGCCGATCTCGCGATTGGGAAGGTAAAGCTGCCGGACGGTGAGCGTCACTTGCGGGCCGGAAACCCCGTCCGGCGAGCGCGTATAGGTAGTCCGGAATCCCGCCGCCGGAATGGTGGAATTGCCGATGTACCCGATGTTCCCGCTGAACTGAATCCGGCTGGTCCCGAACACCGAAGTCGCCAAAGCGAACGCCGTCCCCAGATCCTCCTGGCTGCCCGATGCGAACGATTCGCCGTCGCCCGCCGAAACTTTGACCAGCCCGGTAGTATCGGAAAACATCGAGCCCGGGCGAGCTTGCCGCCGAAGTGCTCGAGCACAGGCAAAAGCCGCAGCACCGGGCGCGTCGCTTGCGACGATCGCAGCACCCACTTCCAGTCGTCGGTCATGAGCGTCCCACGCGACGGTCCCGAGGAAATCAGGTCCACCGTGCTGAACAGGTTCGCCAGACTGATCTGAAGCAGGTTTTCAGAGCCTGCCGCGACCGCGATATTCCGCCGACATCGCGGGCACGAAGCTCGCCAGCGAGACGCGGATCGAATACAGTTCCGGCGTAAGCTGGTCGAACGCGAACTTGCCCTGCTCGTTCGTCAGGGCACGACGCACCTGTTGATCGTAACGGTCATACAGCAGGACGGTTGCACCCATCTGCGCAACGCCCGGCGCGCTGACCACGCGTCCGAAGATCCCGCCGGAAAGCGAAGGCGGGCGTACCGGCACGAGCTAAGGGCGTTACGAGCAGATACACCCGAAACTAGGCCAAGCGTGATGGAAAGCGTCCGCATCATTCGGCGCGCTGCCTGTTACCTATCTGACTTTATATTACCTTAAATGTCGCTGTCTCGTTCAGCGTCTGGTTTCGTTTCGAGTCCGTCACTTTGATCTTCAACGTGTAATCGCCCGTCGTAAAGTCGGCCAGCGGCAGCCGCTTTTCGATCACCAGCTGCGACGCACCGCCCGGAAGCGCGCTCACCTTCTCGCTGAACTCGAATATCTTTTCTGTCGATCCCGTTCTTGACGATCTCGTATTCCACCGTGCCGTCCGGCTTCTTGGTCGCTTCATCCATCTGGAAGTTATAGAGCTGTAAATAGATCCCTAATCTTGTCGGTCTGTTTGAAGGTCGAATCCAGCTTCGGGCGCACCTTCGATGTCGCCGATCACGAACTGCCCGGTGCCGATGCTCTTGGTGGGCACCTTTTCCAGCACATCCGCCAGAATCAGCGAACTGGCCGACAACTTGTCGTCTTCCATGCGCGGGACGTCCAGCGCCATTTCGGATAAACCGTCTGGTTCCCGCCCACCACGTCTTTGGCGGCGATGCTCAGCCGGTATCGGCCCGGCTTCAGCGGGACCGGTCTTCTGATAGACTCGCTGACCTGCTGACCAGCCTGTTGCAGCATCTCGGTCGGGATCGGCACCTCGACCAGTTCCTCGAACTGATGCGCCGGCCGGCGCGACATCGTCGTGATCCGCCCGTACAGGTTCACCGTCGCCGTCGAAACGCCCTCCTTCTGCTTGAACTGGAGGTCCTTCGATTCGAACTGAATGGTGATGTTGGTCAGCACCGATGACCCCGGTGATCGGAATATAGTCCGCCGTGCACCTTCATCGGCAGCAGGTTGTATTTGATGCTCGAATTGACCGCAGCTTCCAGATCCTTATACTTGATGGCCGGCGGCTTCTGGATCTTGGCGAACTGCTCCAGCCGTTCGAACTCGTTCATGCTCTCGGGCAGCGGCATAGAGCCGGTGCCAAGGTGCGTACCGTCAGTGCGCGTGAAGCGATCGTTCTTGCAGGCCATGCCCATCTGCTCCATCATGGTCAGCCCGGCGCCGGGAACGTACAGCAGGGCGTCCTTTTCCGACGGATCCATGGTCAGGTGGTACTCGCCCGACATCGTGGTGTCTACGAATTCGAGGTTCACGTCGTTTCCGATCCCCTCGATGTAGCGATAGCGCCACTTCTCGAAAGGATAGGTAGAAGTCGTGCCGCCGCCTTCTTCGTAGGGCCGCTCATAAGTGCCGCCGGAGGGATGCGATTCGTTCTTCGTCCGGCGGTCCGTATTCGATGTAGATTCTGCCGCGATCCGTCTTCCATCCGGGAATACCCGAGGCGAATCGCTCATTGGCGTACGCGATCCGGCGATAATGCTCTTCGCGAAACTCGTTTTCTTCCGTATCCGGCGTCGGATCGCGGCGCAGCCAGAACTGCTCGACGAACTGCTCCCGCTCCTCGTCGGTCTGCAGCGTCTTGAAGCGACTTCTTCTCCTCGTCCGAGATGATGTAGACCACTTCCTCGTTCAGCCACTTCCTCCACGGCGTTTCCAGTTCTTTGCGCAGTTTATCGTCCTGCTTCTTCTTCTGCTTCGCGGTCATCGGCTTGGCGACGGTCTCTTTAGTTTGAGGCGCGGCTTTCGGATCTGTCTGAGCCTTTGGGTCCGGGGCCGCCGGCGGTGGCGTTTGCGCCGGCCATTCGTGGGACCAGAATCGAGGCGGAGCAGAGAGTGACGAGCAGAATGGACCGCATAGGTTTAAACCACCTTCAACCCTGATTTTACGCTGATTGCTTAGACGACGGCAATGGGCACCCAGTTTCGACGAAATCGTCCCGGTTCAGGGACGTTCACCCGCCGCGAGCCGCGCGTCGATTTCTTCCAGCACCGGCTCGCAAAACGCCACGCTGTCAATGACGTAGTGCGCTCCAGCGGATGTCAGGTTCGCCCGGGCTTCGTTCAACCCGTTCCTCGCGCTCTTCATCCGGTAGCGCCGCGAACTCCTGGGCGCTCAAGCCCGATCTCGTTTCCGGTCACCGCGACGCCGATCGGTCCACATGCCCGCGTTCAAGCCCTCCTCGATGTCGCTGGTCGTATCGCCGATTTTCACCGCCGCCGCAGCCGCGCTCAGTCCGAATTCGAGCGCGATGCGCATGCACATCCACGGCTTCGGCCGGCCTCCGCCAACGTCATCCGGGCACAACGAGAAATCGGGGCGATACCCTTGCTCGGCCGCCGATCGGAGGAGAAGGTCCAGCATCGGCCGGGTGTATCCGGTGGTGCTTCCAATTTTCCATCCGCGCGCCCGAAGATTCTCTGCGACGCGGCCCGCGCCCAGGATCAGGCGCGAATATTCTTCCAGCACGTCCATCTGTAACGGGATAAACTCGGCGAACAGAGCCTCGACCTCCCGTTCATTTGGCTCCTTCCCCGGCCATTGCTTCGCGATATGCGGCAGGGCGAGAATGCGACGGATATGATCCTGCTTGAAAATGCCCATGTCGCGCCGGGCATCGGAATCGCTCAGCGTGATTCCGTGGCGCGAGAATAGCTCCCTTATTGCGCGCACCGGCGCCAGCGATCCATGGTCGACCGTGGTTCCGGCCCAATCGAAGATCACCGCTTCCAGATTCATTCGCGCATCTCCATCATCGTTTTTTCCGCGATCCCGAACGACAAGGTCATCCCGGAGCCGCCGGGTGAAGTGACAATGCGCACTCCCGGCGCAGGCTCCAGGGATAAATAAGGTTTCTCCGGATGCTTGGCGTAAACGCCATACCAGCGCTGAGCGATGGTCAGGTCCGGAGCGTTTAGGAATTGAGAAATGTAGCCCAGCATCAGGTCGTCGATCTCGGATTTGTTGAAAATGTCGACGTGCAAACCGGATTCATGCGAGTCGCCGAGCGTCAGCTCGCCCTGTGCGGTCTGAGAAACCAGGCCGTGAATGCCCCAGTTGTCGTATTCGGGAGTCTCTTCCGCGATCCGGCTGTTCGAGCGCCGCCAGCGTCCCGCAGACTCGAAAGGAGGGATAAAAGCGCAGCGTCAATCCCGCCGCGAACGCGGGACCCAATCGCCAACCGTCGGGCTGAGGTACCGTCCGCAGCATCTGGAGTTTGACGCGGGTCAGTCCCGAAGAAGCATACATCGACGGATACAACGTTTCGAAATCGTCTCCGCTGCACACCAGGGCCTGATCCACGGACCATCGCTCCTTCGCGGATTCGATTGCGGGCAGATCGATGCTCCGGATCGCGCAACTGAACCGGAACTGGACGCCGAACTTCTCGCTGAGAAACGCCGGGAGCGCGGCGATGGTGACGCGCGGGTCGACGGTTAACTCGGTCGAGCTCCACAGCGCTCCCAGGAGCCCCTGGCACTTCGCGGCGTGCGAACGAGCCAGGGCCTGGGCCGCGTTCAACCACTGGCAGTCGTATCCCAGCGCGGCCGACTGCTCCGCGAACTCTTTCGCCACCGCGGCTTCGTCGTCCCGATACACGAGGTGCATGGATCCCTCGGCCGCATACGGAAGCTGCGCATGCTCCAGCACTTCGAGCCAATGGGCGCGGCTCCGCAGAGCCATCTGAAGCATCGCGCCGTGCGGCTGGCCGATGGGCCAGATCATGCCGAAATTGCGAATGGAGGCGCCGGAGGCCTGCACGCCTCGCTCGAACACGACCACTCGCAATCCACGCTGAGCGGCGGCATATGCGTGGGCCAGCCCCATGATTCCGGCTCCGACGATGGCGAGATCGGCAACTTGTTCCATCAGAAAGTTCAGGATAGCTGGAATGGATTACATAGAGGTGAAGGGGCGCCCCACGTAGTCGTACTCACAACGCCTGTCTTCCCGACTTACAGCGCTCGTCATCCCGAACGCAGCGAGGGATCTGCTTTTAAAGCGTTGAAAACAGCCCAACGAAAAGCAGATTCCGCGCTCCGCTCGGAATGACTTTGGGGCGGGATCCGGCATGTTTAGAAGCGTCGTTCAACATGGTACTAAGTGGCTGAACGTCCTAAAGCATTTTCCCGCCGTGGCCGATCTCTTCCTGAGAAAGGAATCTCACCCATGCGCGTCGCTTCTTTCCATTTCGATCGCCCTTCTGAGCCTGACCGCGGCTCTGGCCGAGTCACGGCCCCAGACCACCACCTACGTCGACGGAAACCTGAGCGGGGTTTCGCCCAATACCGGCGGCACTTTGATGTTCTCCGACGACAAGGCGATGTACCTGCATACCGGTCTTGAAACCGTCGCGATTCCGTACGACGGCATCGATAAAGCCGAGCTCGGCGCGGTGAAGGAAACCTCGCATGACGTGCCGTTCTACAAAGTGTGGGCCCGCCGGCACCCGAAGACGCAGACGCAGTACCTGATCGTCAGCTTCAAGAATGAACAGGGTGAAGATAAGAATATGACTCTCGAGTTGGATACCGCGGCAGCCTCCACCGTGCTGGCGGATCTCCAGACTCGCACCGGCAAGAAGTTCTCCACGGAGCCGGTCGCGGCGGATGAGAGCAAGCCCGAAGTCAAGACGGAAGCCGCTGCCAAGAAGCCGGCGAAGCCAACCCCTGCCGCTGCCGCCACCGCCAAGCCCGCCGCGGACGAATGGTGGGGCGATTCGATCTGGAAGACCTCGCGTAACGCCGACAAGTGGACTAAGCCGGCACCGGCACGGGCGCTCCCGATCAGCAGCAGCAGCAACAGCAGTAACGCGGCGATTCGGTCAGGCGATTCGCGCGCGTGTTATTCTGAATCCGAAAGTGTCGTAAAAATGCGCTTGCGGATCGCGCTGGCCGCGGGTTTTTTCGGGCTGATTTGTTCCATTGGCGTGCTGCACGCCCAGCGGCCTTTTAAAGAATATCCCGCGGTCGAGTACGAGAATTTTCCCATCCCTGCCGACTGGAACACCTCGCACGAATGGGTGCGCGCGCGGCTGCGCTATCCCGACGTCTACGGATATCCGAATCACATGCGCTTCCGTCTGGCGGGCGGCCGCTCGTGGCCCGGGCAGTGGACCATGGATTATCCCCGCTCGGACCGGCATCTGCTCGAAGGCGTGCGCCGCCTGACGCGCATCGACACGCGCTCCGTGGAGCAAGTGGTGGATCTCGACGGCACCGACGACGTTTTCAACTGGCCCATGATGTATGCGGTCGAAGTCGGCCACTGGGTTCTGCCGCAAGATCAGGCAGCGCAGCTCCGCGATTTTCTTATGCGCGGCGGATTCCTGATGGTCGACGATTTTCACGGGACCGAGCCCTACGAAGATATCCTGGGGCCGTTGAACGAATGGGAAATCTTCACCGCCAGCATGAGCAAGGTGTTCCCTGACCGGCCGATCGAAGACATTCCCGACAACGATCCGATCTTTCACACCATTTACGATCTGGACGAGCGTTTCCAGGTTCCCGGCGCCTACAATTATTTCGAAACCCATCTGACCTATGAGAAGGGACCGACGGGCAAACAGCCGCACTGGCGCTGCATCCGCGACGATAAAGGGCGCATCATCGTCGCCATCTGCCACAACATGGATCTGGGCGACGGCTGGGAGAACTCCGACGATCCCAAGTACGAAGAAAAGTGGGCGTCTCTCGCGTACCGGGTCGGCATGAATTATTTCATGTACGATCTGACGCATTAGAACCTATGTGAGACGCGATGATCCACCGCTGCCTGCTGTCGCGGCTCGTGTCGACGCGTTCTAAAAATTTGGCGATTCATGTGCGCCGTTCGTTGCGAAAGGCGCGATTTCTTCGCTGTGCTATTCTGGAGCCAACTGCAGGCACAACTGCAAGATTAGATGCGCCTTCGCTCGGTTCTTTTGCTCGTAATCGCGGGCTTCGCCACCTGGGGCGCCTTAAGGGCGCAAAAGCCGTTCAAAGACTACGCGACCGAAGAAGCGCACGCCGAATATCACCTTCCTCCGGACTGGAATCAGGTCACCGAATGGACCCGCGCGCGGCTGATCTATCCCTCGATTCTCGCTCCGCACGGCGTCCCCGACGGCTACCGCCGCTGGACCATCGATTATCCGCGCTCAGACCGCCATCTGCTGCAAGGCATCCGCCGCCTGACCCGCATCGACACGCGTTCGGTGGAGCAAAGTCGTCGAACTGGACGGCACCGACGACGTCTATAACTGGCCGATTTTGTACGCCGTCGAGGTCGGCTACTGGAAGCTGACCGATGAAATGGCGGCCCAGCTGCGCGAATTTCTGCTGCGCGGCGGTTTCTTCATGTGCGACGATTTCCACGGCACCATCGAGTGGCAGAACTTCATGGCCGAGCATGAGGAAAGTCTTTCCCGACCGTCCGGTCGTGGATCTTGATAACAAAGATCCCATCTTTCACGTCATATATGATCTGGACGATCGGTTTCAGGTGCCCGGAGCGCAGTATCTATACACCCATTCGCGGTTATGAATACGATGGCTTCGAAGCCAAGTGGCGCGGGATCTATGACGACAAGGGCAGGCTGATGGTCGCGATCTGCCACAATATGGACCTGGGCGATGCCTGGGAGTGGTCCGACGACCCGCGGTATCCGGAAAAGTTTGCCGCGCTGGCGTATCGCATCGCCGTGCAATTATTATGTATGATTTGACGCATTAGAGCAGCAGCATGTTTGAGCTTCTGTTCAAGTATCCGGCGGCGGTATTCTCCAAGGGCACCTTCGTGCTGCTGGGCGGATGGCCGTTCTGGCTGCTGGTCGCCGCGATCCTGGCGGCGGGCGTCGGCCTGGCGCTGCTGGTGCGAAGCCGCGCGTCGGGCTCGGTGCGCGTCGCGGGAGCGCGTTCGGTGGTCGTCTGGCTGCTGCAAACTGCTGCTGGCGGCGGTGCTGCTGTTGATGTTGTGGCATCCGGCGCTCAGCGTCGCGACGCTGCGGCCGCAGCAGAATATCGTCGCGGTCGTGGTGGACGATTCCGCCAGCATGGCCGTCGATGATGCCGGCGGGCACGCGTCGCGACGCCGCGACTGCGCGTGCTCAACTCCGGGCTGATCGAAGCTTTACAGAAGCGTTTTCAAGTGCGGCTTTACCGGCTGAGCGATCATCTGGAGCGCATTCGAGAAGCTCGATCAGCTCAACTCGTCCGGCCAGTCGACGCACATCGGCGAAAGCCTGAAGCAGGTGCTGGCCGATGCCGCCAGTCTGCCGATCGGCGCGGTGGTGCTGATGAGCGACGGCGCGGATAATTCCGGCGGCATCGATCTGGAAACCATCTCCGAAATCCGCCGCCAGCGCATTCCGATCCACACCATCGGCTTCGGGCGCGAGAAGATGTCGCACGATCTCGAAATCACCGACGTCCAAGTCCCGCAGCGCGCGCTTCCCGATTCGCGCCTGGCCGCGCAAGTCAGTTTTCATCAGCACGGGTACGCCGGGCCAGAAGGTCAAGATCGACGTTGCGCGACGGCGCGAAGATGCTCGCCTGCAAGCGAGATGTACACTCAAGAGCGACGGCGCCGAACAGACCGAAACCATTCTGTTCAATGCCGGGACCGCGGGCGTGAAGACCATCGAGACTTCCATCGATACCGCTGCCAGGCGAAGAGAACGCGAAGAACAACAAAGTCACGCGGCTGGTGAACGTGGACAAGCGCAAGCCGCCGGATCCTGTATATGGAAGGCGAGCCGCGCTGGGAGTTCAAGTTCCTGAGACGCGCGGTGGAAGACGACCGCAACATCGATCTGATCACCATTCTGCGCACCACGCAGAACAAGATTTACGTCAGGACGAGCATCGGGACGCGCCCAAGAACTCAAGGACGGCTTTCCCACCAAGGTGGAGGATCTGTTCGCCTTCGACGGCCTGATCCTCGGTCAGCGTAGATGCGCCGTATTTCACGCCGACGCAGCAGGACCTGATTCATCAATTTCGTCGACCGGCGCGGCGGCGGGCTGCTGTTCCTGGGCGGCAAGGATTCGCTGGCCGATGGCGGCTACAAGCAATCCGTGCTGAACGATCTGCTGCCGGTGATTCTGCCGGATCGCAAAGGAACTTTCGTCCGCGCGCCCGGCCGACGTGCGAACTGACCGCGGCGGGCCGCGACAGCCTGATCACGCGCATCGAAGAAGATCCGCGACAAGAACGTCGAACGCTGGAAGAAGCTGCCGTACCTGATGAACTTTCAGGATCGCCGGTCAGCCGAAACCCGGCGCGGTCGTGCTGGCGGACGCGCATGCCGAAGCAGGGCGGACGCGCTTCCGCTGCTGATCACGCAGAATTTCGGCCGCGGACGCACGGCGGTGTTCGCCACCGGCGGAAGCTGGCGCTGGCAGATGCTGCAGCCGGTGGCCGACAAGAGCCACGAGATGTTCTACACGCAGCTCCTGCGCTGGCTGGTGAACGATACGCCGCGCCACGTGGTCGGCTCGACGCCGCGCCAGGTTCTGTCGCGACGAAACGCAACGTGAAGCTGCGCGCCGAAGTGCGCGATCAGCACCTATCTTGCCGGCCGGCGACGCCACCGTGGAGGCGCACATCCTGGGACCCGAAGGCATCGCGGAAACCGTCGACGATGCGGCCGGATCCGCTGGAGCAGGGAGTGTACGCCGCGGATTGGACCACGCCCAAGCCGGGCTCGTATCTGGTCGAAATGCAGCGCCAAGCGCGGCACCGAGGAACTCGGCCGCGACGTGCTTGACCTTCCGCCGCGAAGACGGCGTCGCCGAAAATTTCCACGTCGAGCAGAATCGCGAGCTGCTGGAAAAGCTGTCGTCGGAGACCGGCGGGCGTTATTACAAGCCGGAGGACGCGCAACAAGCTCGGCGACGGACATCAATTATTCGGAAGCCGGAATCACGGTTCGCGAGACGCGCGACCTGTGGGATATGCCGGTCGTGTTCCTGTTGCTGCTGATGCTGCGCTCGGCGAATGGCTGCTGCGGCGGAAGTGGGGTGTGATTTGAAGAGTCTTATCTTAGTTCCGTTACTGATCGCTGCGGCCGGCGCTGCGCGCCGAAACGTTTTACCTCACCGTCGCCGGTCTCGGCGGCGAGGCCGAATACGAGCAGCGCTTCACCGGCTGGGCCAAGGACATCGACAAGATTCTGCAAGCCGCCGAGCCGAACGCGAAAGTCGAAACGCTGTTCGGCGCCGACGCGACCAAGGCCAACATCGAAGCCAAACTGCGCGACATCGCGAAGGAGGCCAAGGCCGACGATTCGTTGGTCGCTCATGCTGATCGGCCACGGCAGCTTCGACGAATCGGATTACAAGTTCAATCTGCCGGGTCCCGATATTTCCGCGACGGAACTGGCGGCTCTGCTCGACAAGATTCCCGCCAAGCACCAACTGGTCGTGAACATGACCAGCGCCAGCGGCGGGATCGCTGGTTTCGCTCGAAAAGCCGAAACGCGTGGTGATCACCGCCACCAAGTCCGGCACCGAAAAGAACGCCACCGTCTTTCGCGCGCTACTTGATCGAAGCGCTTGCGCGATCCGGCCGCCGACACCGACAAGAACGAAGTCGATCACCGCGCTCGAAGCGTTCAACTACGCCGAAGCAGAAGACCGCGAAGTTCTTCGAGACCCAGAATCGCCTGGCCACCGAACACGCCGCTGATCGAGGACACCGGCAAGGGCGAAGGCGTCAAGGCTCCGTCGGCCGAAAACGGCGAAGGGCTGATCGCGGGCCGTTTCGCGGTGCTGCATCTGGGCGCGGTCGCGGCGCATGGTCAACGATCCGGAAAAGCAGAAGCTGCTGAAGCACAAAGAAGAACTGGAACAGTCCATCGACGAGCTGAAGTACCGCAAAGCATCGATGGATCTGAGCGAGTACCGGCAGCAAGCTGCAGCAGTTGCTGGTGGATCTGGCCAAGACGCAGGAGGAGCTCGACAAATGAAGTTCGCGGTCTGGTTCTGACTGTCCGCTCTGTCGCTGCTCGCGCTAGGGTCTGCGCAGATCCGGCGCACCTCCCGCGCAGGTCCTGCGCCATGCGAAGCCCTGCGCCATCACGGCGATCCCGCGCGAACCGCCTGCTATCAGCAGCTGACACGATCGCGCCGACTCCGCGCGTCAGGCGGAAGGCTTCTGGGGCATCCGCGATTATCAAGAACGCCAACGACGCGTTTCGCGCCGCCGTCAAAGCGCATCGCCAAGGACCCGAATCTGCGCGTCCGCTGGGGCCGCATGTACCTGGAGCACTGGCAGCCCGGGACGCCGACGGACCTGTTCAAGGAAGCGCTGGAGATCGACGAAGACTACGCGCCGGCGCTGCTGGGCCTGGCGCTGGTCGCGGCCGACGGATTCGAAGGCAAGGCGGCCGAGTACGCGCGAGAAGGCGCTGAAGAGCGATCCGAAGCTGTACGAAGCGCAGGAACTGCTGGCGCGCGTCGCGCTCGAAGACAACAATCCCGAGAAAGCCGCGAGCCGAAGCCAACAAAGCCCTGGATATTTCGCCCGAGGCTCTGGACGCCATGGCGATTCTGGCCACCATCGACTGGCTTGAACGATAAGACCGACCACGCCGTGGATCGACAAGATTCTCAAGATCAATCCGCATTACGGCGAAGCCTACGCCACCGCCGGGCACTTCTTCGTCATCAACCGCCGCTACGAAGAAGGCATCAAGTATTACCGCAAGGCGCTCGAGCTCGAAGCCGGATCTGTGGACGCGCGCGCAGCGAGCTGGGCATCAATCTGATGCGCCTGGGCCAGGAAGCCGAAGCGCGCCAGCAGCTCGAACGAATGCTGGAACAACGGCTTTCAGAGCCCGGAGACGAAGAACTCGCTGACGCTGCTGGACAGCTACAAGAATTTCGACGACGTTCAAGACGCCCGACCACGATCCTGCGCCTGCACAAGAAAGAAGCCGCGCTGCTACGCCCGTACTTCCAGTCGGAGCTCGACCGCGCCATCGCCACCTACGAGAAGAAATATCAACTTCAAGCTCAACAGGTCCGGTGCAGGTGGAAGTCTATCCCGATCATGAAGACTTCGCCGTGCGCACCATGGGCATGCCCGGACTGGGCGCGCTGGGCGTGACGTTCGGAAACGTGGTCGCCATGGATTCGCCCAGCGGCGCGCAAGCCCGGGCAGTTTCATTGGGCCAGCACCATGTGGCATGAATTGAGCCACGTCTACGTGCTCTCGATGACGAATCATCGCGTGCCGCGCTGGTTCACCGAAGGGCTGGCGGTGTACGAAGAAACCGCCATCGGCCATCCCGATTGGGGCGATCGCCTGGATCCCGAAGCCATCATCGGCGATCAAGGATAAGAAGCTGCTGCCGGTCGCCGATCTCGACCGCGGCTTCATTCATCCCACCTATCCGGAGCAGGTGATCGTGTCGTATTTCCAGGGCGGCAAGATCTGCAACTTCATCGCGAGAAGTGGGGCTACGACAAGCTCCTGGCGATGATCCACGATTTCGCGGAACTGATGACCACGCCGCAGGTGATCGAGAAAGAATTCAAGATGAAGCCGGAGGAGTTCGACAAACAGTTCCTGGCCTGGCTGGAAGCGCAAACCAAGACCACCGTCGATGGTTTCGAGGAATGGAGCAAGCAAGATCGCGCGAGGTCGCCGACGCGCGACAAGGAAAAGAACTGGGACGACGTGATCAAGGAAGGCAACGCCGATCCGCGACATGTACCCCGATTACGTCGAGACCGGCAGCGTGTACGAATTCCTGGCGCGAGCCTATCTGGCCAAGGGCGACAAAGCCAAGGCCATGGCGGAACTGGAGCGCTACGCCAACGTCGGCGGGCGCGATCCGGTACCGCTGAAGCAGCTCGCCAAGCTGCAGATCGAGCAGGGCACGAAAGCAGGAGCCGCGGCCGACGCTCGAGCGGCTGAATCTGATTTATCTGGAAGACGAAGACGCGCACCAGAAGCTGGGCGAGCTGGATCTGGATCTCGGCAATCGCCAACGGGCGCGATCCGCGAATTTCAGGCCGTGCTGGCCGGCAACGCCGATCGATCAGGCCGGCGCGCATTTTCAGCTGGCGCGCGCGCTATCAGGCCGCCAACCGCACCGACGAAGCGCGCGACGAAGTGATCTCGCGCTCTCGAAGCCGCGCCCGGCTTCAAGCCGGCTCAAAAACTTTTGCTCGAACTGAGCGAGAAAGAATAAGAAACAATAGCCGAAATGTCCACTACTACCGCATGCACACTACGACTCCGCCGAGCTGCAGGACCGCATCGCGCGATTTCAGAAAGTGCGGGACGACATCGTCACCCAGGTCCGCCGGGTGATCGTCGGCCAGGAAGAAGTGCATCGAGCAGGTGATGATCGCGCTGTTCGTCGGCGGCCACTGCCTGATCACCGGGCTTGCCGGGCACCGCCAAGACGCTGCTGGTGCGGACCCTGGCGCAGACGCTGGGCCTGGAATTCAGCCGCATCCAGTTCACGCCGGACCTGATGCCGTCCGACATCACCGGCACCGACATCATCGAAGAAGATCCCGGCACCGGCCGCCGCACCTGGACCTTCGTGCCCGGGCCGATTTTCGCCAACGTGCTGCTGGCCGACGAAATCAACCGCACGCCTCCCAAGACGCAATCGGCGCTGCTCGAAGCCATGCAGGAGCTGTCCTGCACGGTGCGCGGCAATCACTACAAGATCGCGCCGCCGTTCTTCGTGCTGGCCACGCAGAACCCGATCGAGCTCGAAGGCACCTATCCGCTGCCCGAAGCGCAGCTCGACCGCTTCATCTTCAATACGCTGCTCGATTACCTTTCGGCCGACGACGAAATGAAGGTGCTGGACCTGACCACCACCACGCATCAGGCGCAGGCGGAAGCCGGTGACCACCGCCGAAGAGATCCTCGATTTCCAGCAGGTGGTGCGCATGGTGCCGATCGCCGATTCGGTCGCGCGCTACGCCGTGGACCTGGTGCGCGCCACGCGCGCCACCGATCCGACCGCGCCCGATTTCGTCAAGAAATACGTGAACTTCGGCGCCAGCGTCCGCGCGGCGCAATTCCTGGTGCTGGCGGCCAAGGCGCGCGCGCTGATGCAGCCATCGCTATCACGTGTCCTATGAAGACGTCATCGCGCTGATGCGGCCCGATTCTGCGGCATCGCATTCTGCTGAACTTCCAGGCCGAATCCGACCAGCTGACGCAGGACGACATTTTGAAGAAGCTGCTGGAGGCCATGCCGGCGCCCAAGCGAATAGCCGCCTGGACTCATCCGGATGCTGCAGCGTTTCTAGATCCGAGCGGTGCTGGCCGGCATCTCCGGGCTCGACCTGGTGGCGAAGACCGTGGTCGACGGCTTCATCGCCGGCCTGCACCGCTCGCCCGATTTCGGCTTCAGCCAGGAGTTCGCCGAATATCGCGCCTACACGCCCGGCGACGATCTGCGTCACGTCGATTGGAACGTCTTCGCGCGCACCGAGCGCATGTATCTGAAGCGCTATCGCGGCGAAACCAACTGCCAGTTGACCATCCTGCTGGATGCCAGCCGCTCCATGAAATTCACTTCGCACAAGATCGAGAAGCTGGAATACGCGCAGTTTCTGGCGGCTTCGCTCGCCTATCTGGCGCACATGCAGCGCGACGCGGCGGGACTGATCGTGTTCGACGATGAAGTGCGCAATTTCGTGCGCGCCGTCCACGCGCCAGGGCCAGCTTGCGCGGCTGCTGCACGCGATCGACAAGCGCGAAGGTCGGCACGCGCACCGATTTCGAGAAGCCGTTCCTGCACGCTGCAGGAATTTCTGCGGCGCCGCGGCGTGGTGGTGCGCGATTTCGGATTTCTGGGAGCAGCCCGAAAAGATCATCAAGACCGTCGAGCCGCTGCGCTTTCGCGGCAATGAAGTTGGTTCTGTTTCACGTGCTGGATCCGGAGGAGATCCAGCCCAAGCTGCGCGATCCGGTGCTGCTGGAGGATCTGGAAACCGGCGAAGCATGGAAGTGTCGCCGGATTACGCGCGTCACGAATATCGCCAGCAAGATGGACGCGCATCTGGAAGATTTGAAGACGCGCGCCAAGGCCGCGGGCATGGATTATTTCCTGATCGACACCAGCCGTCCGCTGGATGCCGCGCTGCGCGAATACCTGGCGATCCGCAAAGGGAGGATGTAATGGGTTTTTTCGCTCCCTGGTTTCTGGCCGGAATCGCCGCGGTGGGGCTGCCGATCTGGCTCCATCTGCTCAAGCGGCACAAGACCGATCCGCAGCTGTTTCCGTCGCTGATGTTGTTCGAAAAGCGCGAGCAAAGCTCGGTGAAGCACCGGCGCCTGGACTATATTCTGCTGTTCACGCTGCGCGCGGTGATGCTGATTCTGCTGGCGCTGCTGTTCGCGAATCCGTTTATCCGCCGCGCCGATCGCCGCGTCCGACGGCAAGAAGCATCTGACCGTAGTCGCGGTGACCATTCCTTCAGCATGCGCGGCGGACGATCGTCTGGCAGCACGCCAAAGACGAAGCGCTGAACGTTCTTGCGAACTTGAAGCCGGGCGATCAGGCGCAGGTGGTCGCGCTCGGCGGTCCAGGTGCAGGCGCTGACGCAGCCGACCACCGATCCCGCCGAGCTGCGCGCCGCCGTGGCGTCGATTCAACCCAGCGACAGCCGGGCTTCGTTTGGCGAACTTGCGCGCTACACGCGCACTCTTGCCGAATCGGTGAAGCTGCCGCTCGAAGTGCATCTGGCCAGCGATCTGCAAAAATCCGCCATGCCGCCGGGTTTCGCCGATCTGCGCCTGACGCCCGGCACCACGCTGGTCTTCCATCAGGTCGGCAGGCCGCGCCGAATTGGACCGTCGAAAACGTCATCGCGCCGCGGCGCATTTACGATCCCAAGAAAGTGCGCATCCAGGCCACCGTCGCCGGGCTTCGGCACGCCCGCGGCCAAGCGCACCGTTTCGCTGATGCTGAACGGACAAAGTTCTGCAGACCAAAACCGTGGATGTCCGCGAGAACGGCCGCGCGCAGGCCGAGTTTCTGGGGCTCGACGCGCCCTACGGATTCAGCCGCGGCGAAGTGCGCATCGATTCGGCCGATACGCTGCCCGCCGACGATCATTTTATCTTTGCGGTGGAGCGCACCGATCCGCGCAAGGTCCTGTTCGTCGACGACGGCCGCCGCCCGCGGGCCGAACTTTACTATCAAGGCCGCGCTCGATGCCTCGCCCGATGCCGCGTTTCAGCTCGAATCCTTGCGTCCGGAGCAAGCCGCGAACGTGAAGCTGTCGAATTACGCCGTGGTTGTGCTGTCCGATCTTGGCGTCGATGCCGGCGGGATTTGAAGATTCGCTCAAGCGCTATGTCACTGGCGGCGGAGCGGTGCTGGTCGCGCTGGGGCCCGGTTCGGCCGCGATGCCGAGAGTTCCGGTTCTCGACGAAGCCGATTCAGGCTTCGAGTTACGCCGGACGCGAAGGCGAGCGCTTCCTGTCGGTCTCCGAGATCGACGCCGGCCATCCGGCGCTGCGCAGCGTCGAATCGCTTCGACGGCGTCAAGTTCTATCAGGCGATCCGCGTCACGCCGTCGAAATCGACGGTGCTGGCGAAGCTCGAACGATGGCACGCCGCTGGTGCTCGAACGGCAGATCGGCGAAGGCAAAGTGCTGGTCTTCGCCTCGACCTTCGACAACAGCGCCGAACGATCTGCCGCTGCACGCGGCCTGGGTGCCGTTCGTCCAGCAATCGGCGGCCTATCTGGGCGGAGGCGGCGCGGAACAGCCGGTGAATCTGACGGTGGATTCTTATGTCGAGCTGCGGGCCGCCGATAGCAAAGGAGCGGCCGCGGAAGTGCTGGATCCGGATGGGAAGCGGCTGCTGTCGCTCGAAGAAGCGGCCTCGGCCAAGAATTTCGCGGTGCGAAGAGAAGGATTTTTCGAGTTGAAAACCGCCAGCGGCCGGTCGCAGCCTGATTGCGGTCCACGCGGACCGCCGCGAATCGGACCTGTCGGTGATGCCGCAGGAAACGCTGGATCTGTGGAAGGCCACCGGGCGGTGACGAATCCGAACACAGGCGCGTCCAGTACTGGGGATCAACGAGATCAAGAAACCGGCGGGCCTCTGGCCATGGCTCTTATTGCTATTGTTAGGAGTAGCGGTGGCCGAATCGGTGGTGGCGGACCGGTACCTTCGCCCTCCCGCCGAGGAGGCTAGAAGTAAGCGAAAGGAAGCGGCATGAATACGCGCGACCAACTGAATCAATACCTTCGCGGCCTGGAATCGCGCCTCCGGTGGATGGCCGTATCGAAGGGCGCCGCCATCGCAGCGGGCGTGGCGCTGGGAGTGACGGTGGCGATGGTGCTGATGACCAACGCGCTGGCGTTTTCCTCCACCAGCCTGACGGTCGCGCGCGTGATTCTGTTCCTGGCGCTGGCGGTCGCCGTGGGATTCGCGCTGGTGCTGCCGCTGATGCGCCTGAATCAACGCAAAGCTGCGGGCCGCGCCGAGCACGCTTTTCCAGAATTCGAGCAACGCCTGCTGACGTTCGTCGAACGAAGCGATCGGCAAGATCCCATGCTGGATCTGCTGGCCGAAGATACCGCTTCGGTCGCCAGCACAACGCGCCGGCGCGCGTCGCGCCGCCTAAATCGATTTTCGCTTTCGCCACCTCCGCCGGAGCCGCCAGGGCCGCGCTTGCCTGGCTGATTCTCGCCGGTCCGGGATATTTCGGATACGGCGCATCGCTGCTGTGGGCCGGGACGCCCAAAGGAACCGCGGGCGCGTATTACGACATCAAGGTCGAGCCCGGCAACAAGCTGGTGCGCCGCAGAGCCGATCAGATGGTGACCGCGACGCTCTCCGGATTCCAGGCGCCGCAAGTGAGACTGTTCGCGCACTACAAGAGCACGTCGAAGTGGGAAGAAGCGCCCATGCTGCCGCGCGCCAGCGGATCCGCGTACGAATTTCTGTTTGCCGGTCTCGCCGAGCCGGTGGAATATTACGTCGAAGCGGGCGGGGTTCGCTCGAAGACCTACAAGCTGGACGTGATCGACATGCCGGGCATCAAGAACGTCAAGGTGACGTATCACTTTCCGTCCTGGCTGCATCTTCCCGATGCGGTCGAAGATCCGGGCGGCGATCTGCGCGCGGTTGCGGGAACCGTCGCGGAACTGACGGTCGAAACGGATCGTCCGCTGAAGAACGGCACCATCGAAATGGACGACGGCTCCAGCATTCGCGCTGGATTCCACTTCTAATCCGATGATCGTGACCGCGAAGGTGCCGATCCAGAAGGACGGCATGTATCATTTCGCCGCCAACGAACAGGGGCAGAGCGTCCGCCTGAGCGAGGATTATTTCATCGAAGCCCGGGAGGACAACGCGCCCAACGTGCGACATCACGCATCCCGGCGCGGATGCGAAGGTCAGCCCGATCGAAGAAGTGAGCATTGAAGTCACCGGCGACGACGATTTCGCGCTGGAAGGCATGGATCTGCATTATTCCGTCAACGGCCAGCCCGAAAAGGTCGTTTCGATGCTCGCGCAGAAGGGCGTGAAGAACGCGTCCGGGCACACCACGCTGTATCTCGAAGATTATCATCTCGACCCCGGCGACGTCGTGGCCGTCTACGCCACCGCCCGCGATGCCAGCACCACTTCGCGCACCGACATCATGTTCATCGAGACGCAGCCGTTTGAGCGCAACTACACGCAGTCCCAGATGGCGGGCGGCGGAGCGCGGCGGCGGCGATCAGGAAGAGAATCGCATCTCGCAGCGGCAGAAGGAAATCATCGCGGCGACCTGGAACGAAATTCGCGGCGGCGGCAAGGACAAAGTAAATTCGGCCGAAAACGCCCGGTTCCTTTCCGAAGTGCAGATCAAGCTGAAGGAGCAGGCCACTTCGCTCGCGCAACGCGCGCGCAGCCGCGAACTGGCGGGCGCGAATCAGGAATTTCAGTCCTTCGTGAAGGACATGGAAGCGGCCGCGGCGGAAATGGTCCCGGCGTCGGACAAGCTCAAAGGCCAGTCCTGGAAAGACGCGCTGGAGCCGGAGCAGAAAGCGCTGCAACACCTGTTGCGCGCCGAAGCCACGTTCCGCGATATTCAGGTCGCGTTCGGCGGCGGAAATGGCGGCGGCGGTGGCGGCGGGGCCGGCCGCGATCTGGCCAACCTGTTCGACCTGGAACTCGACACGGAAAAGAATCAGTACGAGACCGGCCAGCAGCAGGGTTCGTCGGGCGAGCAGCGGCAGAAAGAGATCGACGAAGCGCTGCAAAAGCTGGAGCAGCTGGCGCGGCGGCAGCAGGAACTTGCGCAGTCGCAGCAGAACAAGCAGACTCCCGAACAGCGCTGGCAGCAGGAAATGCTGCGCCGCGAAGCCGAAGAGCTGAAGAAACAGATGGAGCAGCTTGCAGCAGCAAGGATCGCAGTCGCAATCGGGACAGCAGGGCCAGTCCGGGCAGTCGGGGCAATCCGGACAGTCCGGGCAATCGGGACAGTCAGGTCAATCGGGACAGTCTTCCGCACGGCCGATGCAGCGCCAGCAGGATCAACGCTTGCAGCGCGCGCTCGATCAGGTGAAGCAGGCGACGGACGATATGCGCTCGGCGCAATCGGCCGCGCAGCCAGGGTAAGGACGGCGCAGCGAACAGCGAAGCCAACGCGCGCCGCGCTGCGGAGCGCCTGAAGGAAGCCCAGGACACGATGAACGGGATGCGCCAGCAGCAGGCGTCCTCGCAGTTGGGCGATCTTTCGAATCGGGCCGACCAGCTTGCGGCGCAGCAGCGCGATTTCGCCAATCGCCTGCGCAAGGCGTTCGGCGAACAGCTTCTCAACGACGGCGGACAGAGGCCGGGCCAGCAGAATCCGCAGTCGCGCCAGCAGTCCAAGGAATTGGCGGATGAGAAAGACAAGATGGCGGCCGACGTCGAGCAGCTCGAAAAAGACATGCAGAAAGCCGCGCGCGATATGGCGGGAACGCAGCCGGCCGCTTCCGGGCGCATCCGCGAAGGGCTTGCGGAGATGCAGCAGAATGAAGCCAAGCTGCGCATGCAGTATTCCGCGCGCTGGATCCGGCAGGGGCAGGGCGGCTACATGGTTCCACGCGAGGCTCCCATCACGGAGACGATGGACAAGGTCGCCGACGATTTGAGGGCCGCGCAGGCAGCCATCAACAAAGACGGCCAGCAGCCGGGCGGCAATAGCGACGCGCAGCGGTCGCTTGCGCAGATCGAACGGCTGCGCAGCCAGATGGAGCGGGCGGCGGGCCGCGGCCAACAGGGCGGCCAGCAAGGTCCGAACGGACAACAAGGGCAACAAGGCCAGCAAGCCGGACAGGGCCAGGGCAACGGCCAGCAGCAGGGTGGCCAGCAAGGCAACCGGGCCGGCGGCGGACCAAATGGCGGTGGGCAAAACGGGAATATCAATAATCCTGGCTATGGCGGGGGCCCGTACGGCAACCGGTTTGACGGACCGAACACGCAGTATGGCCGTTTCGCTCCCGAAGGCATGTACCGGATTCCCGACACCGCGCCGTGGGACCCGAATCGCGCCGTGCAGGAAGCCGGGCGCGCTTTGAACGATCTGCGGCAGCAGTACAAAGACAACCCCGACGTCTCGCGCCAGATTAGCGATGTGGAGCGCGAAATTTCGCGCCTGCAGGTCGGCGATATCAGCTCGCAGGAGTTGCAGAACCGGCTGAACCGGGTGGTTCTGCCGAATCTGGAAGCGCTCGAACTACAGCTTCGCCGCGAAGCCGAAAAATCGGATGGCGATCAGGTGCGCAGCGGCTCGACCGATCGGGTCCCGGCGGGTTATGTGGATGCGGTCGCCGAGTATTTCCGCAAGCTGAGCAAAGGCAAGTAGTCGATTCGCACGCGGCTCGCGGCATCAACCGCTCCCCTGAAAATCGGGCCGTCGGTTGTCAACAAGGCTTAAGCGTGGCGTAGTACGTCGACATTAAGTCGGTTGCCCACTGGGGTTGCCGCACTTCGCCCTGAGGACCGAACTCGATCATATAGGGCTTGACGTCGACCACCGGCGTCCCTTCGATCGCATCCAGATCGAGCACCCTCAGCCGCAGTCCGTCAACCTTCAACAGCCGGCAGGTCGAGATTCCCAGGCGATTCGGACGCTTCTTGGCCCGCTGCGCCAGGATTCCGACCTCGGGCCAATCGGTTCGCCCCCGCGGATGCCGCGTGCCCGATTCCACCTGATCTTCGGCGACCTTGTGGAAATGAAACACGACCACGATGTGCGAAAACTCTTCGAGGCCCGCAGTGGCTCGCGAGCCCAACACGCGCGGGTCCAAATCGATGACGGAAACGAGCCCGCCCCAGTTTTCATCGCGCGACGGATCGTCGACGGAGGAACGCACCACGCCGATGGGTTGAATTTCGATCATGTATCCACAATAGCTGCTATCCTGATATTTCGAACGGAAGTGAGGTGAGTCGCGTTTGGCAGAAGTCCATATCCAGGACGGTGAGACGCTGGAAAGCGCTTTACGGCGTTTCAAGCGGAAAGTCCAGCAGGAGGACATCATCAAGGAAATCAAGAGACACTCGTTCTACTTGAAGCCTGGTGAGAAGCAGCGCACGAAAGAGGCGCTGGCGCGGAAGCGGAATCGCAAGAAGCGGACTCGCGACACCGAGTAGCTATTCGGTCATTTCCGATCCAAACAGGGGCGTCCGGGGTTCCGGACGCCCTTTTTGTTCCGGGGCGACAAAACGTCCACCAGCCGCGGTAGAATTCTCGTAAGCATGCTCGTTCCCACCCCCAGCCGGATTGCCAGGATGGTCCAGTGACTCCGAAGCTTGCTCTTTCCCATCCCCAGCCGGATTGCCAGGATGGTGCAGTGACTCCGCAGCTTCTTGACTGGCCCCCGCCCCCCGGTTCCTCGCAGAAGCCGCTTTGGACCGGGCGGGGCTTTCGCGTGGAAAGCGGCATCGTGCCCGTCCTGATCTATCAGCAGCAGCTATCCGGATGGACCGACGAACTCACGAGCTTCCACGAAGGAGTCTCCGACGGCAATCATTTCATCGAAGTGGCTTCGCGACGGCATACGTTGAATTCCGTTGTGCGGTGGATGCCGCGCCCGGACGCCACCATCCTCGATATCGGCTGTTCGTCGGGTTACATGATCCGCGATCTGCACCGTCGCTTTCCCCAATGCAGGATGGTGGGCGCCGATGCCGTGCCTGGACCGTTGGCGGCCCTTGCTGTTGCGATGCCGGAGATCCCGCTGCTGCAATTCGATCTGGTGGCTTGCCCTCTGCCGGATTCGTGCATCGATATTGCAATCCTGCTGAACGTGCTCGAACACATTGAAGACGATGCCGCTGCGGCCAGGCAGGTCTACCGCATCCTCAAGCCGGGCGGAATTGCAATCGTGGAGGTGCCTTATGGCCCTCACCTCTTCGACATCTACGATCGGCAACTCCTTCACCACCGCCGTTACCAGACGAAAGGAATCGAGGCCGTCTTGCGGCAAGCTGGTTTCGAAATTCTGGAGAGATCGCATCTCGGTTTCTTCCTGTACCCTGCCTTTCGCGCGGCGAAACTGCGCAACCGGAAATTCCTCGAGGCGCCGCCTGAAGTGCAACGGACGATGGTGACCAACAATATCGTGTCATCGGGCAACCGGCGGTTGCCGGGAGTGGTGATGATGGTCGAGGAGGTCCTGCGCCGCTGGATCCCGTTTCCACGCGGAATTCGCTGCCTTTTGACCGGGCGCAAGTAGCCATCGTTAAACGGGAGCTATGCCTCCGGTTGCCATCCTGGCAGGTGGTTTGGCCACCCGCCTGCGTCCCGGGGCCTTATGTGTCCCGGGGTATACTGATCCTTAAACTGAATGTCCAACCAGTTTGACGTTTCACTTATTCTTCCTGCCTATAACGAGCGCAACTCGATCGCGGGAACGATCGATCAGGCGTTCGCGTATTTCAACAGCCGCGGGATCCGTGCGGAAATCATCGTGGCGGCCGATGGCGACGATGGCACGCGTGAAATCGTTTCCCAAATGGCGGCGGCCAATCGCGCTCTCAAGGTGATCGGCCACCGTGAAAGGGCCGGCAAAGGGCGCGGCATTCGCGAAGCGATGAGGCTTGTTCGCGGTCGGATCGTGGGTTATGCCGATGCGGATAATAAGGTCCCTTTTGAGGAATATGATAGAATCCGGCCTTCCCTGGAGGACGGATGCCAGGTCGTGACCGGTTCGCGAGCATTGGCGCAGTCTCGGATCGAGCGGCGCCAGCCATGGTATCGCCGTGTGGGGTCAAAAGGATTTTATTTCTTTGTGCAGACTGTGGTGGGCCTACCCGGCATCCACGATTCTCAATGCGGTTTCAAATTCTTCCAGCGGGATGTGGCTCTTCGGTTGTTCGAGGCGCAGCGCATCGACGGTTACATGTTCGACGTCGAAATCCTGGCTATCGCCCGCCGATTCGGGTACGACATTAAGGAAGTTCCAATCCGCTGGCGGGACGATGCCGACAGCCGTCTCCAGCTACTCAGTGGAAACATGCGCAACGTCGTAGATATTTTCAAGATCCGCCTCTACATCGCGCAGCTTGATCGAGCGCCTGTGGCCGTCGCCGCTACGAACGCCGGCGAGAACTGACGGACGACTTTCTTCTTTTGTAATTGGCGCGGCTGGTTTCATTGGCCGTAATCTGTTTCAATGCGGGGTCTATTGAACGGCTGCAACGGTGCCGAATGCGAACTTACTTCCGTTCCCCGGTTTTGCGGGTTGGTCCGGGAACTCGGAATAAAGCTGAACGTATATTTTCTGCCCGGTCAGGTGTGCAGACAAGTTTACGTTTACGGAAGTCGCGCCTTTGGTGGCGCCGCCGAAGATGTCACCCTGGGCCGGCGTAGTTCCCACGTCGATCCAATAATCGAGGGCGCCGGGAACCGGTTTCCATCGAAACGTCACCGGCGAACCGGTCAGCACGCTTCCTTCTTTCGGCTCAATCAGACGTGGATTCTCCGGAACTTTCGGCTCGGACGGAGGCGGTTGTGTGGCGAACTCGAATTTCTTTCCCTGGCCAGTTTCGATGGGCTGCCCGCGGACCTTCGAATACAGTTGAACGTATATTTTCTGGCCGGTAAGAAAGCCCGACAACTTCATCTGCACGGACGTGGAACCGCCGGTGAACGCTCCATAAATATCGCCGTGCGCGGGTTGAGTTCCGACATCGATCCAATAGTTTTCGGCGTCGGGCACGGGAGTCCACGAAAATGTCACGAGAGACGTTTTCAGGACGCTTCCGGGCTTGGGCTCAAACAGTTGCAGTTCCCCCGGCACGCCCGCCCGGGCGCGGCTTTCGGGGTTGGCCAGGGCGATGAATTCATAATTGCCGCTGTTGGCGGGTTCTATGGAGTGGCCTCTGAACTTGGCGAGGATTTGAACATGTATTCTTCTGTCCGCCGGATATGGCGTCAAGTACACGGGCACGGTGGTGGCGCCGTTGGTAAACTCCGCAAAGAGATTGCCGCGGTCGGACTCGGTACCGACGCTGATCCAATAGTCCTCCGCGTCCGGAACGGGGTCCCAGGAGAAGTTGACCACACGACCCGCCAGAACAGTTCCGGGCTTGGGTTGACGCAGCGTCGGATTCGCGGCAGACGCCCGAAACGGGCCGCTGAGCAATACCCCCAGCAGCCCCAGAGAAAATACGCAAGCCGCGCGGACGAGTGCGGGACTGGTCAGACGCGAAGCGGCCGGAACGGCGGCCGAACGGCCCGGTTTCACCGCGGGCTGGCGTGCCTTCCGCGCAGACAGCGCAACGCGCAGGTACTTGCGCGCCGGATCCAGCGCGAATTTTCCGACCGCGAAGGAAGCGATCGTCACCACCAACGCCTGGAGGATAAAAACCACATCTCCTCCACCGGCGACGAATCCTTGAACCCGCAGGAACAGGCCCCATCGCACCAGCAGGAGGAAAAAAACGATGTGGAATAAATAGATTTCGTAGCTGTATTTCCCCATCCGCTTCACGAAATCGCTGAAAATGTTAATCCCCTCCGGCCGCGGCGCCGCGTGGCTTCCCAGCAGGCTTGCGGCGGTGCCGACAGCGATCAAGGCGGGTCCGGAAACATAATGAAGGTTAACCTTCAGCGTGAAGTAGGTCACGATGATGCAGATCATGCCCGCGAATCTCAACACCTGCGCGACGGAGGGGGAAATCTGTAACCGGCTAACCAGGAGCGCCGCAAGACATCCCACGGCGAGCTGGTCGAAGCAGCCGAAATAGTCATACAGCCCGCCGCCTGAAAGATAGCGGTGCACGGGACCATAGGCCACCACCCCCAAGAGCCCGGCATAGATAAGGCGAGGCGATCGCACGGCTTTGCAGAGCAAAGGATACGAGATATAAAAAACCTCTTCAATCGCGAGCGACCAAAGTATATTCCAAGATACGGTATAAGTTCCGACCTGCGTGTAGTAGAGATTGGCTCGAAAGGTGAAGATCGACCACAGAGCGCTCCCCAGCGAACCGTTTCCGGAGAATCCCGTCACCCCCAGGCGCATCAGGATCAGTACGGTACCTACCAGCAGCAGAATTCCGGGCAGGATTCGCGACATTCGGAACACGTAGAATTCGCGCAAGTCAATGTTGGCCAGACTTCCGTACCGCTTTAGAGAGATCGAAGTGATCAAATAGCCTGAGATGACGAAAAACATCGAGACGCCAAAGTAGCCGTTGGCATATAACCTTGCGAAGCTAGAGGCGGATAAAATCGTCAGCTTCAGCGGAGCGGGATCTTCAAGGATGGCAAAATGGAGAATAATAACGACAAAGATCGAGAGGCCCCGCAAAAAATCGATGTGATCGTTTCGGGGGCCCAAACCGCGCGACGATACATTCATGGGGGAGACTTCAGACTGTCCAGGGTATGTCGAGGTGCCATCCCTGCGCAAACTATTATTGCTCAAAAACCGGCGTCGCGGCAGATTTTTTTTTAGTGCCGATGGTGGCCCGACAGAACTCGGATCTGTGACCTCCTGCGTGGCAAGCAGGCGCTCTAAACCAACTGAGCTGCGGACCCTTTTTTCAATGCCTTAGCGCGCTTGACGCTCACAAGAGCTAACCTGCCTGACGCGCATAAACCCGTATCCGCGTTGACTTTGACGAGTATTAATAAAAGGAAGCCCTGATGTTTTTCCGTCGGCCCCCCCTCCGACTATCAGTTCTGGTATACGTAATCATTCTCCAGCCGGCTGCGCGGGCTGTGTTGCGCCTGAGGAAGGGAATTCTGAGAGATGAAATTGAGGTTTTGATGAATCGGCTGATACCGCGGGACCGGGTCCCGCCGTGTTGGGACGATGTGCTAGACTCGATTTGGTCTGGCTCGGGGCGCTGCAACTTTAAAGAAACAATGGCCCATTCTCAGCCTGGAGAGTACAGATTAGTGAGCGCGGCAGAAGAATTTGGAAGCCATGAAATTCGGGTCTTTTCGTTGCTGGCGAATGCGGGTTTCGCCCCACGAACCATCTACGACATCGGAGCCGCCAACGGCACATGGTCCGCCCTGATCAGTGAAGTATTCCCGGCGGCATCCTTCCACATGTTTGAGCCCTTGGCTTCGGTGATACCAGCGTTTGAACGAGACCTGCAAGCCAGGTTGCGGACTCATCCGACGTTTACGCTACATCCGATAGCTTTGGGAGCAGAGAGTAAGACGGTCAGAATGTGGCTCCATGCGGACGGGTATAGCAGCACAACCCTGGACATGGGATCGTCCCCTGATTATCAAGGTCGATGTAAGGTTCGCCAGCATAGGTTGGATGAATATGTAGAACAGGCACAGCTTCCTCTTCCCGACATCCTGAAGCTGGACACACAGGGATCTGAGCGCGCCATACTGAGTCAGGCGAGCGCTTGCCTCGCACACGCAAGCCTCGTGTTTGCTGAGACGTGGCTTTGCCGGGGCTACGGCCCGGAAACACCGTTGCTAACCGAACTAATGGAGCTTCTAGGTGAGGGCGGATACGAACTCGTGGAGTTCGGATACCGCTTTTACGACAAATGCCACCGGCTCTATGGCTGCGACGCATTTTTCCTAAAGCGGGCACTCGCGGCGCGCATCGCGCCAGTGATGCCTGCTGGTAGCTGGTAACACGCCCGCGGGGATCACGCGCCTGCAAAACAGGCATATCGACCTTTTCAGGGTTGACTTACTTCTGCTTCCGCGCAGGAGAGAGAGTGGCAAACTCGAACATCGAGCCCGTACCCGGTACCAGGTCGGCCTCCGGAAACTTTGCGTATAGTTGCACGTAGAGCGGCTTACCGTTCAGATATTCAGCAAGAGGTACTGTTTCAGACAGCGTCCCCGCAGTGAATCGGGCGTCGATATTGCCTTTGCCCCGAGCCGTGCCTACGTCGATCCAGTAATCCGTGGCATCGGGCACGGCGTTCCAGACAAAAGTCACGAGCGGGCTTGTCAAGACGGTTCCGGGGGCGGGCGAAACAAGTTGTGGATTTACCATCGGGCCTGTTCGAAACTCATATTTGGCCCCTGTACCGGGAATGGGATTGGAATCCGTGAGCTTGGAGTATAACTGGACATAAACCGGCTTGCCCGTCAAGCCGCCCGACAGATCAACCGTAGCGGTCGTAGCCCCGGACGTGTACCCAGCAAAGAGGTCACCCTTGGCGGCAGCGGTTCCCACGTCAATCCAATAATCTTTCGCGTTGCGGACAGCAGTCCAAGTGAAGGTCACACCAGGTCTCCGCAAGGTGGTGCCGGGTACTGGCGATAGCAACCGGGGGTTGCCCCATCCAACTACGTTAATGGATGCTTCGGACTTCCGGACTAAATCCGGAAGAAACCACCGGTTCAACCCATTCTGCACCGTAAAATCCCACAGAGGTACCTGGTAGTTGTCCGCAGCGCGTTTTTGCACGATTTGGGTGCCGTCCACCAGAATTGAGTCTGGCTTCCGGATCAGCCTGCCGGATTCTGCTTCCTGGATCACGATCAGACGCCCTGGCAGAAAACGCCGGCTCACCGGATTCCACCTGCCGGGGAAGATTGGTTGTTTCCAGTTCATCAATCCATCCGGATCCCGCTTCAGATAGTTGGTCCAGTCATCGGAGTAGACAACCATGAGCTCAGGCCAGGGATGATCCCCGCCGAACAGCCGCTGAAACATGCGTTCGTAGAGGTATTTCTCCAGGCCAATAGAGGGGCGACGACTTCCTCCAAAGCGAAGAGACGACACATCCGGAACCTTCAATTTCAGAACGATGAGCGTATCGGGCTGGACATCGGGCGTGAGAGAGATGACCTGTTGAGCCTCCTCCCGCTGCTTTGTCCAGTCCTTCGCGTAATCATCTTGAACCACGAATGAGTACAAGAACAAGCCGGAGAGAAACACGACGACGCAGACATACGCAGCGATGCGGCGCAGCCCCGCGCCGGCAGCGTGAATCACTCCAGCAAGCCACAGAGCCACCAGCAGGCTGGAACCGAAGCTCGCCGCAACAGAAATCCTGCTCTCGCGCTCCACAAGGTGCAGACTTGGATTGGTCTCAAGGAAAAAGAAGTAGGAAACGACATATCCCAGCGCTACGAAACTAAGGGCGATTGCCGTCTGCTGCCAAAAACCCGCCGCACGGTTAGGCGCGGACATCCTCGGACCGCTCAAATAGAACAGGCCGGCCAGCAGCGCCCAGAACGGAACCAGGAACACCCAGGCTTCCAGCCCTGCTTCGGGGGCCTTCAGTAGGCCGTATACGTACGGCACAAACGACGCAAGCGTACCAAACAGCCAAGAATGGAGCACGGGCCAGAGAAGCCTACCTCCAGAAGGCAAGGCCCCGACCCGCTCTTCCATAACGAGTACTTTCCGCGCCCAAAAATATACACCTACCGTCGCCACGCATACGGCGAGATGAATCAACCACTCTCGACGGCGGCCCCGCAAAGGCGCAGTTCTCTCCAACAGGGGAGCACCGAGAAATAAGAAGTAGATGCTTTCATACGTCACAAGGCAGAGCGACGCTACGAAATATGACCACACACGGTGGCCGCGCCGATACAACAGCATCGCGCCAAAAATAAGAATAAAACCCGGCCCGAACGTATACTCTCCATTGAGAAACTGCCGCAGAGTGTGTAACGGTGTAATCACAAACAGCAAAGCGGCCAAAGTCGACACCAAGCTAGAGAAGCGGTGGCGCAGCACTACGTACATCAAAGTCGCCGAGACAGCAAGACACAGAAACGCGATGCAATAATCCAAGGAGATGCTGTTTGCTGCCGCCCCTATCTCGCCAAACACATAGGCCAACCCCAACTGCAGCGGTCTGCCAACCGAACTATTCTTGATTTCGCCGAAAAGCGCGCCGACCATCCACGACTTGAAATCCACAAAGAACGGGTACCCGGAAAAGTACCAATCGTCTTCATACAGTCCGTACCTGGTGAAGTGCAGATAGTTTGCCACCCAGGCCACGATCCAGACGAGGCTAACGTTGTACCAGGCTTGCCACCGATGTTCCTTCTGTCTCGCAAGGTCCGGTGTGGGGACTGCTTCCGGCGTTGTGTCGACCAAAGTTGCCGCTCCGCGTGAGATGCCGGGGCCCGAAAGGGCCCTGCACAAACGCATATTATACTGCAAAAACGTTTCCTCACCTTGATTTTGAGGGGAATTAAAAAAGGAAGCCCTGATGTTCTTCCGTTAGGCCCAGAATTTTCTTAGTGCCGACGGTGGTCCGACGGAACTCGAATCTGTAACCTCCTGCATGGCAAGCAGATCTGAGCCAATGCAGGTTGGAAAAAATGGCGGAGAGGGGGGGATTCGAACCCCCGGTAGAGCTTTAAGGCCCTACGACGGTTTAGCAAACCGCTGCTTTCGACCACTCAGCCACCTCTCCGCGAGGTCGATGAGTGCTGCTCAAAACGGATAGTAACACACTTCTACGCGGCCAAGGTATTCGACCGGTTCGGATAGCGTCCTGACGCGCCAGAGGCCTCGGCGAGGGCATCTGAGACCGCTCCGGCAAACGAAAATGCTCACCCGGAGGTGAGCATTTACGCATACCCTGTTATCAGCAGGGTGATGTACATGGGAGAATCAGATTCGACGGTATCGCAACCGCCAAAACCTGTGTGATTGGATATTAGGGCGTGCGGGAAATGATGTCAAGGAAAAAACTTCCCGCGCCGAATTCCGCCTCTAACTCACTCATCACGCAATGGCTTAGCGCGATCCGCCGATGTGGACCCGCTGTGGAAAAACTGTTCGCAAAGCCGTGCACCGCCGGCCCTGTTTCCAGTCTAACAGCCCGAAACGTCGAGGCTTATTTGTCGCCGAGATGCAGCGTGATCATCGCATCCGGGTCCTCGCCCCGGTTCATCTTGCGGGCCAAAACCCGAGCCCCGCCATACAGCAAGCCGGCGACCAGGCATAGCCCGATCAGTAAGCCCGGAAAATGAAAATGTTCAGAATGATCAGCTTCGCGGTGCCCTTGACCTCATTCACCGGAACCTTCTCATTCCACGTGAGATTGGTCTCATATTTCACCTGCGACAGCACCCGCTCGGCCGCGTCCGCGATCGGGCGGCGCAATGGTCACCGCCACCAGCGGCCCAGCCCGCTTGGCGACCGCGCCCGGGATCTTCTGGAACTCCTGGTACCGTTCCCGAGCCATGTTCGGGGTCGGGTAGTTGAAGATCGCCAAGGTCAGCAATCCCTTGGCCGTTTGATACTTGCCGAGCTGGCCTCGGCTCCCAAGTGAAAGGCCGCCATCGACGGAGCGATGCCGGGGTCAAAGCGGTCCAGCGACACCGGACCCACGATGTAGCGTTCGGAGTTGGGGATCAGCCCATCTGGGGCAGATCGGTCGATAGGCGGGCAGGGGAGACTGCTCCAGCTTGGGCAGATTGCGCGTAAAGCTGCTCCAAGTCGGCCGCTGGCGGGACGATTCCCGGTGAACTGGAACACGTAGTTGCCGTAGGCGAAGATCACGCCGTCGGAGGTCTGGACCGCCAGCTTGGTGACGTGTCCGTGCACGTCGCGCCGGGCGGACGGCGGGCTTCGAACAGCGCCATCGCGCCGGTGGAATCCCGGAAGCGCCAGGCGGTCGCCGTGAAACGTTTGTCATCTGGCGGACGTGTAGTCCGCCTGTTCGGTCGCGTCCAGCCCGTATTCGTTGTACAGCGCCTGGTCCGGGACGGGACGGTCTTCGGTGCGCCTTTCTTGAAAGTCTCCGATCTGATCCGGGAAAATCGCAGCCTGCGCGCGCCAGAGCGAACAGCAGCGCCGGCGACCAAATGTCGGTTAAGCTCCGCAGCATTTCTTGTACTTCTTTCCGCTGCCGCACGGGCAGGGATCGTTGCGGCCGGCCTTCTTCTTGCGCGATCACCGGCTGTTTCGCCGGCGGACGCTTCGCCGCCGACGAATTGCAGCGCCGCCAGTTCCTTCTCCTTCTTGCGCTGGATGGTGCGCGTCAGGTCCATCACCGAATTCTGCGCGGCCTGCCGCTGCTCCGACTGCTCGCTGGGCCGCGACCGCGACCGCTCCGGCTCGTCCTCCGTCTTCGTCCTCCTTCGTCCTCCCACAGCTCGGGATGCGGAACCTGGGCGTCGCCGACCGGCTCTTCGCTGCGCTGCATGAAGAACAGCTAGCGGATGGTCTCGTCCTCGATGCGGTCCATCATGTCCTGGAACAGGACGTAGGATTCCTTCTTGTACTCGACCAGCGGATCCTTCTGGCCGTAGCCGCGCAGGCCGATGCCTTCCTTCAAGTGGTCCATCGACAGCAAGTGATCTTTCCACTGGTTGTCGATGACGTTGAGCATGATCATGCGCTCGGTTTCGCGCATCAGCTCGGGGCCGACCATGGCTTCTTTTTCCTGTATTTCTTGACCAGCTGCTCGTTGATGGCCTCTTCGATCTGGCGGCGGTCCAGATTCATGCAGCTCTTCGCTGGCGGATCTTGACGCCGAACTGCGTCAGGATATCGGTTTCGAGGCCGGTCCAATCCCACTGGCTGGGATGCGTCTTTTCGGGGCAGCGCGAGATCGATGAACGACGCCGAGAATGCCGCTCGATGATCTCGATGACGCGTTCCTTCTGATCCTGCCCTTCGAGCAGCGCGCGGCGCATGCCGTAGACCGCCTGGCGCTGCTTGTTCATCACGTCGTCGTATTCGAGGATGTGTTTGCGCGAAGCGAAATTCTGCGCTTCGACGGCCTTCTGCGCGGCGGCGATGCGCTTCGTGATCATCTTGCTCTCGATCGGCACGTCTTCTTCCATGCCCAGCCGCAGCATCAGGTTCTGCATGCGCTGGCCGCCGAAGATGCGCATCAGATCGTCCTGCAGCGACAGATAGAAGCGCGCGCTGCCGGGATCGCCCTGGCGTCCCGCGCGTCCGCGAAGCTGATTGTCGATGCGGCGCGATTCGTGCCGCTCCGTGCCGACGATATGCAGGCCGCCGAGCTCCACCACTTCATCGTGCTCCTCCTGCCGTCTCCGCCTTGAACCTGCTCGTAGACTGCGTCCCATTCCTGCCGTTCCGGCGCTCCGACCGCGGCAGGTCTGCATGCGATCGGGATCCTTGTTCTCCTTGCGCAGCCGCTCCTTGGCCATGATACTCCGGGTTGCCGCCCAGCAGAATGTCGGTTCCGCGGCCGGCCATGTTGGTGGAAACCGTGACCGCGCCTTTGCGTCCCGCCTGCGCGACGATGAAGGCTTCGCGCTCGTGATTCTTGGCGTTCAGGACCTCGTGCCTGCACGCCCATTCTTCTTCAGAATGCCCGACAGCTTCTCCGATTTTTCGACCGAAACGGTGCCCACCAGCACCGGCTGGCCCTTGTTCGTGGCAGCTCCTTGATCTCTTTGGCGGCGTTGCGGAATTTTTCTTCTTCGGTGCGGTAGACGACGTCCTGAAACTCGATGCGCAGCAGCGGCCGGTTGGTGGGAATCATGGTGACTTCGAGCTTGTAGATCTTCTCGAACTCGGCCGCTTCCGTGTCCGCCGTGCCGGTCATGCCGGCCAGCTTCTTGTACATGCGGAAGTAATTCTGGAAGGTGATGGTGGCCAGCGTCTGGTTCTCGCGCTGGATCTTCACGCCTTCCTTGGCTTCCACGGCCTGGTGCAGACCATCGCACCAGCGGCGGCCCGGCATCAGGCGGCCGGTGAACTCGTCGACGATGATGACTTCGTCGTCCTTCACCACGTAATCCCGATCGCGCTGGAACAGCACGTGGGCCTTCAGGCGCCTGCTGCACGTGATGATTCATTTCCATGTTGATCGCGTCGTACAGATTGCTCAGGCCCAGCAGCCTCTCCACCTTGATGGAGCCTTCCTCGGTCAGCGCCACGCTGCGATGCTTTTCGTCGACGGTGTAATCGCCGGTGGTGTATTTCTGGCCCGGCTCCTTGCCTTCGATCACCTCGCCGCGGATCAGGCGCGGAATGATGCGGTTGATCTTGTAATACTTGTCGGTCGATTCCTCGCTGGGGCCGGAAATGATCAGCGGCGTGCGCGCTTCGTCGATCAGGATCGAGTCGACTTCGTCGACGATGGCGAAGTGATGCGCCGCGCTGCACGCAATCCGCGATGCGGAACTTCATGTTGTCGCGCAGGTAATCGAAGCCGAATTCGTTGTTGGTGCCGTAGGTGATGTCGCAGGCGTAGCTCTGCGCGGCGCTCCTCGTCGTCCAGATCGTGCACGATCACGCCCACGGTCATGCCCAGCGCCTTGTAGATCCGGCCCATCCACTCCGAGTCGCGCTTGGCCAGGTAATCGTTGACGGTGACGACGTGGACGCCCTTGCCCTCGAGCGCGTTCAGGTACACCGGCAGCGTCGCCACCAGCGTCTTACCTTCGCCGGTTTTCATTTCGGCGATTTTGCCGCGATGCAGCACCATGCCGCCGATCAACTGCACGTCGAAATGCCGCATGTTGAGCACGCGGCGGCCGGCTTCGCGCACGGTGGCGAACGCGGGAATCAGCAGATCGTCGAGCGTGGCGCCCTGGGCGAGCTGCTCGCGGAACTTGACGGTCTGCGCGGCCAGCTCCTCATCCGACAGCGCCTGCATCTGCGGCTCCAGATCGTTGATGGCGGCGATCAGCGGCCGCATCGCCTTTACTTCGCGCTCGTGCTTGGTGCCGAAGATTTTTGCGAGAAAATTGTCAATCATGGGACTCCGCCTCCAGAATATTCCTGATTCTGATTACACAACACGGCCGCAAGATGCAGCCGGATCAGCAGCGGAGGAGCATGCGCTGGTGCCGCCGCGCGAGCAAATTCACCGCGGCGAAGCTGGCGACCAGACATAGCGAACCGGCCAGCGGAGTGCGCATCAGCGCCGCCAGCGTGAACACGGCGTGGGACGCCGACGGAACGGCGGGGGCCACGGAAGCCGAATCTCCCGCGCTCACGAATAGCGGCGCGACCGCCTGAAGCAATCGGGGCAGCGATTCGGATTGAGCGGCGGGCCGAGGCACGCTCTGGGCGAACGAATAGGATGCGGCAAAAGCCGTCAGACTCGCGAGGATGATGCGTCCGAGCCGCATAGTTCGTCGCCTATAGTTTATCATCTGTGCCGCCCAGTAAGGCGTCCCGGCGATAACAATAGTGGCTTTGACCGCCCCCTGTGGTCTCGTGTCGAAAATGAGTCGCGACCGCAGGGAGCGATTAATCCCGCGCCGTTAGAAGGAACCCGATTAACTAGTGGAATGACTGGGGCAGCTTACCGGGAAATCGTGAGATCCTCAAGTTAGGAGACCAGGATGATTTTTCGAAGCCGCTTGGCGGCGGTGCTGTTTGCAGCCGGATTCGCATCCGCCGCGACCCTTCCTACTTGTGACGCGGATAATGGCGGAATCCAGCTCCCCTCTGGATTCTGCGCACTGGTGGTTGCCGATGGAATCGGGCCCGCTCGCCATATGGCGATCGCCGCGAACGGAGACGTGTATGTCGCGCTTCTGGGAGGACGCAACCGCACCGGCGGCATCGTCGCGCTGCACGATTCGCACGGCGACGGTCACTTCGACGTCAAGGAAGCCTTCGGCGAAGGCAGCAGCACCGGTGTTGCTTTTCACAATGGATATCTCTACGTCGCCAAGATGAATTCTGTCGAGCGTTATAAGATGACGCCTGGCCACTTGAAGCCTTCGGGTCCGCCGGAGATTGTGGTTTCGGGCTTGGAAGGAGTGAATCAACATGGCGACAAAGGCATCGCGTTCGATGGAAAAGGCTCGCTGTATGTGAATATCGGCGCGCCGTCCAACGCCTGCCAATCGAAGGACCGCCAAGTCCATGTGTCCGGTCAGGATCCCTGCCCGATTCTCGAACAGCACGGCGGAATCTGGAAGTTCAACGACAGCAAACTGGGCCAGAAGCAATCGGACGGGGTCCGCTTCGCGACTGGATTACGCCAGATGCCCGCGATCGCCTGGCATGATGACGCGTTATACATCGTTATGAACAATCGCGATCAGCTCGACGTGTTGTTCCCGGAGCATTTCACCACCGAAGATAATGCTACGCGACCCGCCGAACCCATGTATCGCGCAATACAGGGATCGAATTTCGGCTGGCCTTATTGTTTTTATGACTACGGCCAGAAAAAGCTGTTATTAAATCCGGAATATGGCGGCGACGGCAAGACGGTCGGCCGATGCAGTGAATTTACGTTGCCGATCACAAGCTTCCCGGCTCACTGGGCCCCGGTCGATCTGATGTTTTATAGCGGCAGCCAATTTCCAGCGCACTATAAAGGTGGAGCTTTTATCGCATTCCATGGCTCCTGGAACCGCGCGCCGATGCCTCAGGACGGCTATAACGTGACCTTCCAGGCGTTCGCCAACGGTAAGCCATCGGGCGACTTTGAGATTTTCGCCAATGGATTCGCCGGCAAGTCGCCGCTGATGAATCCCAATGACGCGGTGGCGCGCGCGGATGGAGTGGCGCAGGCGCCCGACGGATCGTTATATATTTCCGATAGCCAAAAAGGTAAATTGTGGCGCGTGATCTATAAAGGCGGGAAATAGCTTAACGGCCTGCCGGAGTTTCATAACCGAAGCTCGCCAAGATCGCTTTTCCGCCACCGGCGAGCAAAAAGTCCACAAATTTTCGTGCGTCTTTCTGATTTTGAGAGCGCGCGACGATTCCGAGCGCCTGTTCGATCGGCGCATGCAAGCTCGCATCCACGCGAATCACTTTCCCGCTTTCCTTGAGCACCAATGAATAAGCCGTGAACACTGCATCCGCATTGCCCGAGGTCCCAAACTGTTTCGCCATATTGATGTTCTCGGCATAAACTACTTTGGCTTTCACCCGGTCCCAAATTCCCAGGCGTTGTAGCGTATCGACGGACGCCGCGCCATACGGCGCCAGTTCCGGCTTCGCAACGGCGATCACACGAACCGCTGGCGACGCCAGGTCGTCCAGCCGATCCACTTTCGCTTGACTAGTCGGTGGAATCCAAACGGCCAGAACCCCGATCGCGTATATTGCGCGGCTGCCTTTCGTGAGCAAGCCCTCCCGATCGAGCGTATCGATATGTTCCGTATCGGCCGCCGCGAATGCATCGAACGGAGCGGAATTTTCGATTTGCTTGGCCAATTGCGCCGTGGACGCGAAGCTAAAGACGGGATGAATTCCCGTGTCAGCCTCAAATGCGGGACCCACGCGATCGAAAACGGCTGTTAGATTCGCCGCCGCGGCGATCGTGACCTCACGTTTCGCCTGTGATTCCGAATGACACCCGGCGAGCGCCGCGGCCAGCCCAGCCAGTATCAAGCGGCGCGATGGCATTCCGCCTACCAGAGTAGCTTCAAACCGAACTGAATCTGCCGCGAGGTAGTCGCCGTGCTGGTAATGAGGCCCGCCGTTGGCGAGGTACCGGTTGGAGTGAACATGACGGCGTTCGGTGAATTGAAATTGGGATGATTTAGGAGATTAAACAACTCCGCTCGAAACTGCAAATTGAGCCTTTCTCGAATCCGCGTGTCTTTCATCACCGAAAAGTCCCAAGTGGCCAAGCCCGGTCCGATCAAGGTATCCCGACCGAGGTTCCCGTAAAAACCGCTGGTATTTGGCGGAGCCAGAAATGCATTCGGATTAAACCACTGATTCGGATTTCCTAGAATTACCGGTCCGCTGAATGCCGGATTTACGAAAGGACGTACCGGATTTCGAGTATCACCGGTGTTCGATGGATTGTAACTGAGTTGCGGAGTGAACGGGAAGCCTCCTTGCAGAGTCACAATCGAGTTGACGGTCCATCCGCTGGCTAGCAAGCCCCGCTTAAAAGGCAGAGCGTACGTACCGCTGATGGCCGCGACATTTCTAACATCGAAATTCGCCAATCCCCAGTCCGCTTTAAGATCGAACGGATTCGAAGCCAGAGCCGGTTCATTACCCGAGGTGGTTGCGTTCACCGAATCTCCATCATCCAGCGTCTTCGACCATGTATAAACGCCGCGCAAGCCAAGGCCATTACTGAAGCGATGATTCACGTCGACCTGTAGGGCGTTGTACGAACTGTTCGCCTCTGAAAAATAAGTCCACGTGTTCGCAATTGCCGCGTTTGGCTTGTTTGCCGTGGGGACATAATAAGTCCCGGCTGGAACCGGCGTGCCGGCGATGCCTGCGGGAAAAGTACTTGGATAGGTCGCCGGGCAAGGCGACGCCGGACATATCACAGGAAACGGCTCATTGGCGTCGATACCCAGAATTTCGTGGTAGCCGTGCGATCCCACATAGCCAACCGTAAGGGCTGTATTAGGAGTCAATTCCTGCTGAATCCTGAGCGAGTAAGAAATCAACGTCGGCGTAAACAGATTCGGTTGAACACCGCCCGGGACCAGCTTCGCCGCTGCCGGGACCGGAGCCGATGGCGAAATCGGAAGCTGACTCACCGGGACGGTCGGCAGGCTGTAAGTCGGATTAAAAGGAGCATTCTGATCCGTGCGATATCCAAGCGCATCCTGAAGGTCGTTATACATGCCGAATCCTGCGCGGATCACAGTCTTGCTGGTATTGCGAAAGGGACTCCACGCGAGACCAATTCTAGGCTGCGGCAGGAATTTGGCATGATTTACAGTAAACGCCGAATTTCCGACATTCGGCTGGGTTGAAATGACTCCTTCGGTGAAGGTGTAGGTTGCGGCCCGGCCATGCGCCTCATTCCATCCGGTGCTGAATTCATCCCGGAAGCCGAGCGATACGGTGAGCTGCGATGTTACGCGAATTACATCTTCCGCATATAGTGCGCCGTACCACGAGCGCCAATTCATCGCCGTCGGTGAAGGATCGTATAGCAGCGTCGCTACGGTTCCTTGGAGCAACGTTTGCAAGCTGGTAAACGTCGCCTGTCCATACTGGCTGAGCGCCAAGATTTCATTTGACTGAAGCCGCTGGAACCACGCGCCCACGTTGAAGTGATGCCGTCCCTTGGTAAAAGATACCCGGTCCTCATAGGTAAACAGATTTCGCGCCACATGCAGGTTACTTCCATTGTTGCTACCGGCCAAAGCGATCTGCGCCGCAGGATTCGATGCAGCGCTGCCTCCGACGACCGCTGCTCCAATGGGGTCGCCTTGCAAAAATCCTGGTAATGCCGCCGCCGGGGTGTTGGGCGTCGGTTCCCCGGTAAAGAAATAGCCGGCGCGCGAAAATCCAACTCGAGCCGGTATTCAATAACGTTGCGGAAAAGATGTGAGTCTCTTCCAGGCTCGCAACTTGTTCCCGCAAGCTATCCACGTCCGTGCTATATAGATTCGTGCTGGTGGGAGTGAAGTCGGCGCTATCGTCTACGGTATAAATCGCGTTCAAAGTATCCTTGCTGGAAAACATATGATCCACGCGAGCCGTGCCGAAGCTGTCGCGAATGGTTTGCAGTGGATTATTGAACGCTTCCGAAATTCCTCCGAAATCGGGGGCGCCGGGGCTCGGAACAGGCCATAGGTTAATCAATGACGAAACACCCACTGGGACGACACCAGATGCTGGACACGTCGTTGGTGCGGGACTGACGATCTTACACGGAAGCAGACCATTGCGCGCGTTGGTATCGGGAACCAGGTCTACGCCAGTCTGGTGAAGATGCTGCTGTAATTGCTCGTAATTCAGGAAAAAGAAGGTTTTATCCTTCCGGACCGGTCCGCCGATGGACGCGCCGAACTGATTACGCTGAAAGCCCGGAACCGCGGCGCCATCGAAGAAATTTCGAGCGTCCAGGTCGTTATTCCGAATAAACTCGTACAGCGACCCGTGAATGTCGTTCGCTCCCGATTGCGTCACGATCAAGACCTGCGCTCCGGGACGTTTGCCATACTCGGCGCTGTAGGAATCCCGAAGCAAATTGAACTCCCGCACCGCGTCGACGCCGATTAATTGCTGGCTGACGCCACCCGGCTGCATATTGTTCTCGGCGGCTCCGGTAAATTCGATGCCATTCAACAGGAATAGGTTTTGTTGCGGACGGTTCCCGGAGACTACAAAGTTATTACCCGAAGTGGAGTTCGATACCCCTACTCCGCCCGTTTTTTCCCAAGTGAAATTCACCACGCCGGGATTTAAGGTCATCAGCTCGTCGTAGCTTCGCCCGTTCAGCGGGAGATCTTTAACCTGAGGCTGGCCAACCAGACCCGAGCTATCCGCCGTCGTCAAGCTCACCGGTGGAGCGTCGCCCGTTACCGTGACCTGCTGGCTCGATTCCCCCACCGGCAAACTGAAATCGACTGTCGCATCCTGACCGACAGCCAATTGAACGCCCGTTCGAATGGTTTCCGTGAATCCCGCTTTCTTCGCCCGAACCTCGTAGCGTCCCACGGGAAGCGAAAAGATCTGGTAGCGTCCCGTGTCATCGGAAATCGCGACACGCGTAGCCCCGGTATCCACATTCTTCGCGGCCACGTTCGCCGCGGAAATTGCCGCCCCGGATTGATCGGTAACGGTGCCGGAAAGAAGGGCGGAGACTTGAGCCAGTGCAGGCAAAGCGCACAAAAGAGATGCAAAGAGACCCAGACGCATTTGACCAGTATACATGACAGTGTAATGTCAAACCATCACCGATCCAAAAACGGATGCTTCGGTTGGTGTAGGATTCTCTTATGAGACTCGCCGTCTTCGCGTCCCTTCTTTTCGCGATCAGCGCGCACGCAGCATCCAACGATTCAGCCGTTTGGAACGGGAAAACCGCGGCCGCATATCTCGACCAGCGGGCCACCTGGTGGGAGGGTTGGCCGCAGTCGGCGCGGGATCACGGCACATTCTGCATTTCCTGCCACACCGCCATGCCCTACGCTTTAGGTCGCCCCGCGCTTCGATCCACCCTCGGCGAGACCGCGCCCTCCGCGCCCGAGCGCGCTCTGCTCGACAACGTCGCCAAGCGCGTTCGGCAGTGGAGCGAAGTGGAGCCTTTCTACCCCGACGCGACGCGCGGCGTTCCCAAGACCGCCGAATCCCGCGGCACCGAATCGATTCTGAACGCTCTGATTCTCGCGCGCTACGATTCCCAGTCGCATGAGCTCAGCCGCGACGCGCAGACCGCGCTCGATAACATGTGGGCCCTGCAATTGAGAGATGGTCCGCAGAAAGGCGCCTGGATGTGGCTGAATTTCCACAACGCGCCTTGGGAAGGCGAGGATTCGCAATACTGGGGCGCTTCGCTCGCTGCGATCGCGGTGGGCCTCGCGCCGGATCAATATGGTTCGAAGCCCGAGATTCAGCCATGCGTGAAGCTTCTCGGCGAGTATCTGCGCCAGAACCTGGATGCGCAGCCGCTGGTGAATCGTCTTTACGTCTTGTATGCCGCCTCGATTCTGCCCGATCTGCTCACTCCCGCGCAGAAAAAGTCCATCGTCGACGATGCGCTGAAGCATCAGGAGAAGGACGGCGGCTGGAGCCTTTCCACAATGATCGGAACCTGGAAGCGCAAGGACGGCACGCCGCAGGATTCAAGGAGCGACGGCTATGCGACCGGTCTGGTGATGTTTGCGCTCCCGCAATCCGGCGTTTCCCGCGAATCGGCCGCGATGAAGCAGGGAATCGCGTGGCTGAATCGCAATCAGGATAAGATCGGCCTCTGGCCCGCGTACTCGCTGAATAAACAGCGCGACCTATCGACCGACGTCGGCCGCTTCATGAGCGACGCAGCTACCGCATTTGCGGTTCTCGCGCTGACTTCGACGCATTAACGCTGGTTGAAATCCGCGGTCCCTACGCGGACCACCGTGAGGCCGCGCTGTCCTGGTGGCACTTCGCCGGGCACGGCTTCCGTCCATACGCCATATACGCGACGATCGTACGCGGTCAACCACGTGTAGTCGCCGAGAAAAACCTGCTGGCCCTCAAATGCCGCCAGGCTCCATGCGTAATTCGTGAACGTGCGCCCGCCATCCGTCGACCGCGCCAGCGTCACGCGAGTTTTTCGATTCGCCGCGTCCTCCCGCCGGTCGTAAAACTGCACATACACATCGCTACTGATGGGATCCACGGCCATCCACTGAAAAAACTGATCCTTCCCATCGTGCACCGGATCGTCATTCACACGCATCGCCTTCGACCAGGTGCGCCCGTGATCGGATGACGCGGATAGGAACACATCGATATCGCCGTTGGTGTAATCGCTCCACGCCGCGTATAACCGCCCGTTCTTCCAGTCGACGCCGATCTGCGGGAACCCCATTACGCGCGAGACTCCAGGCACTCCGCCGAAGTACGGAGGACCAGTTTCGATAATCGACCGCGACGGCGTAAACGTCTTCCCGCCGTCGTGCGACTGCGTGAACGCGATGCTGTTCGAATCGTTCCACACCGCATAGATCGTCCCATCCGTGCCCGCCGTACCTACAAATCCGACTAATCCTCCGTTGTCGTCGCGAGGCAGCCCGGCATGCGTGCTGATCCGCATCGCGGGCGACCAGGTGAGCCCATGGTCCGTCGATCGCGAAAACAAAATAACGGACTGGTCGATCTGCCATTCAATCCATCCGACATATAAATTCCCGGCGTGCGGACTCTTCGGCGCGTTGTCGGAAAAAATCCGCGGCATGTCTTCCCATTGAATCCCCGGCTCATTCCCGGTTGGAAACGCCTTCACCGGGACCGCATCTTTTTCCCACGTCTTGCCTCCATCCAGCGATCGACGCACGTAGATCCCGTTTCGCCCGGCGCCGTGCGCCCAATACGAAGTGGTCCCCAGGCGGTCGAACGTCAGGTAGCACAAGAACGCGTGACCCTGATTGTCGAACGCAGTCGAGACATCGCCCGCGCTGCGCCAGTCGTTGGGCGCGGTCCCTTCGGCGAGCGTGAACGTGAGCCCCGAATTGATCGAATAAGCCGCCCGCGCCCGCCCTTGATATACCGCGACCACCTGTTTCGGATCGTTGGGGTTCACCGCGATTCCGGGCTCATTCCCGCGTTCGCCGGGAGCCGAAATCGTCACGACATGCGCGCCCGGAGCCGGAGGCAGGGTCTGCGCGAAACACATCGCACCGGCAAGAATGCCAAAAATCCGTGGGATCATTTGAGCTTGATCTGCGCGTCGCTCAGCCCGTGCTTAGTCATCATTTTCTCGATGTCGGCGATTTCGATGGGCACAAACGCTGACAGATTTTCGTAGCCGTTTTCGGTGATCAGCAGCATGTCCTCCAGGCGGATGCCCACATGCTCGTCAGGAATTAACATCGCGGGTTCGATGGTGAACACTTCGCCCGGCTCCAGCGTCGGCCCCGGATTGCGGACGTCATGGACTTCCATCCCAACCGAATGCCCCAGGTTGTTCACCCTTCTGCCTTTAAACGAATCGACGAACTGCTTGGCCGCTTCTTTGATCTTTGGATCGGTGAATGTGTAGGCCGCCCAGATCGCGTCCATTTTGCGGATCGCGTCCTGCATGATGTCCTCAGGTGTCGCATGCGGGCGGATCGACGTCATCAGCGCGCGATAGATTTTCAAATAAATCGAATAAAACTCGCGCTGCCGCGGCGTGAATTTCCCATTGGCCGGAAACACGCGCGTCACATCGGAGGCGTAGTACTTGTAATCCGGCGCGTAATCGAACTGGACCAGATCGCCGTCCTCCAGCTTCGCCGTGTCCTTGTGATAGTGCGAATAGAACGTATTCTTTCCGGACGCGATCAGCGCGAAATACGCCGCGCCGTACGCGCCGTTCTTCTTGAACACGTACTCCGCGTCGGCTTGCAATTCGTATTCGAACATCCCCGGCCGGGCGTCGCGCATGGCTTCCATGATTCCAAGTCCTGCAATTCGCGTCGCCTCGCGCAGGATCGCGATCTCGCGGGGACTCTTGAACGCTCTCAAGTCGTCCAGAATCGGATCCAGATCCCGAATCTCCGACCCCGGCAATGCCGCTTTCAGCTTCCCGATAAACGCCTCTTCGCGCGACGATCTTCCGTCCCATGGATCTTCTTTGGTCGCCTTCCACAGCGCCGCCGGATCGCTCGACGAAGCTTCGCCCAGCACCTCCGGCCGATGCGTTGTGTAAATGGTCCGGCCTTTGAATCCCGCGATCGACCCGGCAAATTCATCGCGAGGCAGCACGGCTTCGATCCCGGTCGCCGATGCCGCTTCCTCGCCCGGATACAATCCCGGTCCGAACATTTTCTGCTCGCGGCGTTCGTTGCGGAAATTGAGAAAAAGAGTGGAGCGCTTGGCCTTCCCGTCAATGATCAGCAGCGCCCGAGGCTCCACCACTCCGGTGACATAAAAGAATTGATTGCTCTGCCGGAGCGGCTGCTCGCCGGGACGCTCTGTGGTCCCCTGCAGGATCGCGACCCCGTCGCCAATCTTCTCCATCACGCGAGCGCGCCGCGCCGCGTACTCCTGCGGCGGAAATACATCCGTGAAAACAGGCTGAGCGCCCACATACGCGATCAGCAGGAGGCCAGCCAGCGGTCGCATAAAGCGAAATTTACTTCTTGATCACCGTCAATGTGATCTGCGATGGATACTGCGCCGAGTGGTGCACTTCGTTATGCGCCACCACGGCCTTGGTCTCGTCGTAGTTCTTGCCGCCCGTGTTCAGATTGCGATCGAAGCGCGGAAAATTGCTGCTCGACACTTCGATGCGAATGCGATGTCCGGCCGGGAAATAATTGCTGGTGGTCATCGGCTGCAGCCCGACTTTGTAAACCTTGCCCGGCTCCATCCACACTTCCGGTTTGTCGTAACCCTCCCGATACCGCAGCCGCTGGATGGTCTCGTCCAGGTTGTAGGCAGTGCCATCCGGATACACGTCGATCACCTTCACCGTAATGTCGGTATCCTTTACGTCGGAGCTGACATACAGCGTCGGCTCGATCGGCCCGCTGACTTCGATCCCTTCTTTCAGCGGTTCCGAAGTGTACACCAGAATATCCGCGCGAGCTTCCATCTTCCTCTGATCGAACGCGCCGCCCGCGACCGCATTTCCCGTGCAGCAGACATTCCCGCCATACGACGGCACCGGATTCATCGGATCATACACGAACCCGTCCGCCTTATCCGCACTGGGAGCCGAGGCCGTCAGCGCGCCATCGCCGTTCAAGCTGTTGGCCTTGCCGCCGCTCGAAAGATAGAACGTCATCGGCGTCGCGCCCGCCGGAGGCCACGTGTCCGCGGACTGCCACTTGTTCAACCCCATAGTGAAATACTTCACCCGCGGCATGTTCTCCAGAACATGATTGTCCTCGCCTTTCAGAAAATGATCGAACCAGCCGTATTGCAGCTCGTTATAATCGAGCCGCGCATCGCCCATGTCGCGTTCGCCCACCACCGTATGCTCGGTCGCGCGCGTATAGGAACAATGCAGCGTCGGCGCGATCACCGCATATTGCTCTTTGGCCGACCTCCGGACTTGGCGTTCTTTCGTACGTGAGTTATAGGCGGCCAGATTCGGACCCACCGAAACGTCGTACCACGACATGAACCAGAAACCCGGAACGTTGATGGGCTTATCTGTCGTGCCACAGCCCGCCGCGATACCACGCCGGATCGTTCGGCGCGCGCTTGATCATCGCGCCGCCCGTCGAAACCTCCATCCGGTCCGCGAAAATCCCATGTGGACCGCCCACTGCCTGGATGATGTCCTGCTCCGGCAGATGCGTCAGCGCTTTGGACCAATCCACCGGCGGCAACTGCTGCGCCAGATCGAACTCCCTCGACGCGCGAATCAAGTCCTCCTGCGACGTGTTCGGAGCCATCATCGGCCGCACCTGGTTTTGCTCGCCGTACAGCCAGGCGATGAACAGCATCTGCACCGCTCCGCCGCGATACCAATTGCCCTGCTCGTAATAGGGACCGACCTTTCCAACTCCCGCGCCGAACCCCTGCGGGATCATCGCCGCATACCCCGGAGCCCCCTGCGACGCCACTCCCATTTGCCACTCCGCCGTCGATGAGCAGCCGATCGTGCCGACCTTCCCATTCGTCCACGGCTGCGACGACATCCACGTGATTTCGTCCACGCCATCGGTCAGCGGCGGCCCCAGGATGTCGTAATTACCTTCCGAGAAAAAATGCCCGCGCTCATTCATTTCGACGTACGCGTAACCGCGCTTCACCGCCTCAAGCTGCGCCGTCATGTCTGCGGGAATCCCGTTCCTCACGTCCCAGTAATTGAAGTTATACGGCGTGCGCACGAAGATGATCGGAACCTTGCCGGTCGCGTTCTTGGGCCGGTAGATATCCGCCGCCATGCGCTTCCCGTCGCGCATCGGCACCATGACCTTGCGGTCGATGATCGCGATCGCTTCCAGTTCCTTTTCCTTGGCGTTGCGTGAAGCCACCAGCGCCGGATCGGGACCGTTCCTCGGCGGCTGGGCCGAAGCCGTGACCATTCCCAACAATATGAGTCCGCAGCAGATTTTCATAGAGCCAACTATATCATCCGCGTGAATGCAGGGCCATTAGGGCTGCTGCGACGACCCCATCGACAGCGCATACATCAGTGCGCTCAACTGCTCCGTCGACCCCGTGAACAAATTGTCTGGCCGATGCCGGTAGCTCAACATCTGCCGGTACATCGGATCCTCAATCGCCGAATTGATGCCCCATCCCGCCAGATATTCCAGACGTAGGTCGCCGTCGCGATTGATCTCCGCGCCTTCCAGCCACGGCGCCAGATCCGAGCGTTGCCCCGTGAACGTCGAGAACAGATCCACCGGCGCATGAATCCCGATCTCGCTCAGCGAACGAGCCACCGGAGCATAATCCGGCCGATTCAGCCGCGCCTGCACTTCATCCAGATTGATTCGCAGCGGCTCGGCCTGTCCCAGGAAAACCATGTCGTAGCCGAGGCCGCTTCGCGTATTCACCCAGATGGTCGCGTTGGGAAACGCTTCGAAAAACGTCGCGAGCTCGCTTTTGATGGTCTTCAAATCGCTCTCGTACAGCGGGACATACAGCGAAAAATACCCTCCTGGATTCAGATGCGCCTTCACCGCCTCGAAATATTCTTTTGAGTACAGCGCCGCCGTCCCCTTCACGAACACGTCCAGCGGATCCGACGCAATCACGTCGTACTTTTCCGTTGTCGTCATAACGTGATCCCAAGCAATACGACCGCTACGTTCGTATTGCT
>CAVTSS010000012.1:0-457080 GCA_963737495.1 Terriglobia bacterium | reverse complement strand
TTTGCTGTTCATGCCCTTGATGCGGCGCGGCAAGTGGTGATCGTCTCCGGCAGGGTCGATAATCATCAACGCCGGTTCGCCCGCTATGATCTTGTCGCCGCGAGCCAGAATGTAGCCGTGCCGGTCAAGCGCGGCCCGAAACTCGATACCGCTGGCGCATTGCTGCCGAAGGTCGGTCACTTCCGCCGTTACGTCGCGCACGTCGATTTCGGACTTCATGCCGCGCAGCATTTCCCACGGCTTCGGGGCGCGTTCCGGGCGCGGTTCTCCTTCCTCGCGCGTACGGGCTGATGACTTTTTCAAGCCCGAGTTCGGCGGCGATTTTCTCCCCTGCGGTGTGGGCTATGATCGCGTCGTGCTTGTCCGAAAAGGGCCGTCCCTGTTCGTCCAGCCGGTACCAGATCACATGCCAATGCTTGCGGCCGTACTTCACATGCTCCATGACGACGCGGGCGGCGTCTTTCGGTATGCCGCGCGTTTCCTCGAAAATCTCAAGGGCGCGGTCGCGCTCGGCGTCGGTCAAAACCTCATCGCGGCGCGGGTTGAAATCCGCGTGGTACATGAAGTTTTTCACGCGGGGGTTTATGCTGGCCTGCCGCTGCATCTCCTCAAGGGCTTCGCGCAGGGTATCGGCGCGAAGGCCGCGTATCTGCTTCAACTCGGCCCGCTCGTTCTCCTCGGTGTTCTGTAAATGCTTCGCCCAGAAATCAACATCGCAGCGCGAAGCGGCGTTGTTGACGATCATAAAATTCAGGCTCCTTTCAGGAGAACGCGGGCCATGTCCAGAAAGGCGCGGGCTTCGTCGGCAAGCTCGGCGAGCGTTTTGACTTCGGGAAGATTGCCGAAGTTCATCCGGCGCACGACCTGATAGAGATTGCCTTCGTAGCGCCCGACGCGGCCCAGAAATTCATTGATCGCTGCCCGGTCAGGCGAAACGTGCGGCACGGCTCGCGTAGTCGGCTTGGCGCAGCCAAGGCTACGTATGAACGAGCCGAATTTGAGGCCAACAGCGGCGGCGTTGGCTCGCATCTCGGCGCGTTCCTGCGCCGTGCTGCGGAACTTGTTAACAACGCCGCGCTGGCGCTTCTCGCTGCCGCTTGTGCGCCGTTTCTTGGGTGTTTGCTGCTGCTTGTCGCTCATGGCTGACGGCTCCTTTTCGTGCTTCCGGGAGGGGTCAAGGGCGAGGGCGAAGCCCTCCCCTGTGGGGGTCCAGTGGGGCAACGCCCCCGGCAAGCGTCTTGGGGGACACCGGGCATCCGAAGGATGCGCGGTGGCCACCAAGACACAGCTTGTCCAGAGTGCTGCATAGCGGCCTCCGAAAAAATGGAATCATGGGTGCCGGAGTCGCCGCAAGAATTTTCACGTTCCGCACGCGCAACGATTCCCGCTGCGAAACTCCGGTCAACGCGAGCAAGGGCGGATGCTCTGCGTCCGGCCTTGCGGTCCCGAAAATTTACGGCGGACGGCGCGGCGCTATCGCGCCACGCCGGATGAAACACGGGGCGGGGGGATGGTGCGGATGCTGGATGGAAAGAACCGCCTGCCGGAGTGTTGAGGTCCGGCAGGCGGTCGCGGCTGTTACTCGTCGGTCTGCTGTGCCTGCCGGTCGCTGGCCCGGAGTTTGTAAATCTCCGAATGGGCGCGGTCGGCAACCTTCGCCAGCAAGAGCAAGTCACCGGCATTGAAGCTGTCGGAGCTTTGCCAGTTACCGGCGTCGTCCTTGTAGCTGCGCTCGAAAGTGACGTTGTAGAACGCTTCGCCCTTCGCGTTCTCGTTTCGCCAAATGGCCGCGCTGACCGGGTACAGCGTGACTTTCGCGGCGGGTTTTTTGTTGTTGGACATTGTAGGTTCCTTTCGTGGTCTATCTGGCGAGCGGGATTGCTGCCAGTGATGAAAACCGGCCATAGACGGCGGGCTGAAGGGGCAAGCGGAAAAGGCGAAAGATCGTCTGTCTTTTTGCGCCTATCAGCAAAAAGCAACGATCTGTGCGCGTTTTCCGCTTGGACAACAATCGCGCACCCTTCGCGCGATTTTCGTTCCCCTTCGGCACGGCGGCTATAGGTTTTCTCATCACTGGCAGCATTCACATTCCGCGTCCAGATAGACCACGAAAGGAACCGGCCAAACGGCAACAAACCGGCAATCGAAATTCCGTACCGGCAGGGTGGCCGTATAGAGAACGGGTGGGGCGCTGCTCGGCTCCCGGACATGGGGAACACTGCGGCGCGGTCGCTCGGGCGATAGGAAAACAAGATCGGTGCTGAATTGTCGGGCCGCATAAGGGGCGGCGCGCTTGCGCGTCCTCACTTGATTTAGACGCGAAGATTAGCGCGGCGGGTGCGCTGCGCTTTTTAGGTCAGTGATAATTGCGGCTCCGCCTGCGGGGCCGGTCGTGAACGTTCTTCGCGAATGGCGGCGTGGATCGCCGCAACATCCTGCTCGGCGATGTAAAGCGGGGTGCGGTCGCGTCCGCCGCAAGCCGGTTTCGGACGCTGGCCATGTTGAATTACCTCAAGGCGGCGGCCATGAAATTCGCGCGCCTCGGCCCATTTCTGCACAGCGTGGTGAGTAACCCCTATCGTCTCGGCGGTGAGACGCAGACTGTAGTATCTGCGGCCTTCATCGTCGGCGTAGATGGGCGGATGTCTGGGCCGCATGGCGTTCCGTAGGGCGTCGGGTTTTAGAGTGGTAACACTTCTAACAATTTGGCGCTGTCTGTTCAAGAATTTTCCGACGAATGGAATGAATGAAATGGACGAAACCGATTGTCCGCTTGTCGCATCTCGTAGGGTGGAACCATTCGGCGCAATGCCGTCTTACGTTGGGTTCCCTCAGTTCATCGCATCCTTGAGAATGCAGCGCCTCTCAAGGGTAAGGCTCCACGCCTTGTAAAGCGGTCGTGAACTGAGTTCACCAAACCAGTCAGTAGATTTGTGTCCGCGTTGTCCATGACGCGGGCAAAGGAGTTTTTCTGTCCGCGTTTCACGACGCGGCAACAGTCACGCCCGAGGTGTGTCTGTGCCTCGGAAGAAAGGAGCCTATGAACAACGAACGGATTGAAGCTCTCTACGAAAAGGAAAAAGCTCTCCGCGAACGCATCCTCAAAGCCAAAGCGGAACAGCAAAAACGGGCAGCGGCACAACGGAAGGCCCTCGCGCAAATTCTCGGGGGCGCTCTCATCGACGCCGAACTTTCCCCGGACCTGAAATCAGCAATTAGGCAAATTCTCGCCGGGGCCGCTCTGGAAGACCGGCAAAAGCGGCTGTTGCTGGAAGGCGGCTGGCTATGATCGCGAGGCTTTGGGACGGTGCGAAAGCCTGCGGGCGGCTCGCCGATTGGTTGTTTCGGTGGCTGTTCGCTGTCTACTTTTGTTGGGCGGCGGCGGCGTGGGCCGTGGGGTCGGTTCACGCGGGCCGCTGTCTTGATCTCAACGAGGTTATGGCAGTCATGGACGCGTGCTTGGCTCGCGTCGGCCTGAATTAACGAAAGGAATTTATGGAATGGTTCTGGTGGTGTTTAGCGGCGCTGCTCCTGATTCAGTGGAACAGCATAAGGCAGAAAAAGGAACGGATCAGAAAGGCGAAAGAGGAATTCAATCCGAAAGTCGAGCTTGGCGGCGCTCGCTTTCACGAGAACGGGGATTTGCGGCGGGCCGGGGCCTTCAAGGGCGGCGGCGATGCCTTGCGCGTCGGCTGGTCGCCGAAGGGCAACCGTCCGATTTACTACCGGGGCGTCGGGCATGCTCTTACCGTCAGTTGCGCGCGGTGGGGCAAGGGTATTTTTTTGCTCATCCCGGCTTTGCTGTCTTGGGCTAACTCCGTTATCTGCGTCGATCCCAAGATGGAGTTATGCGCCGTCACGGGAAGGTATCGGCGGCGCTTCGGAAGGGTCTATGTCCTCGATCCCTTCCAGATGGGATTGGACATGCCCGACGCAGTGCGCGGCCTGCGCTGTGTCGGGTTCAGTCCCATGGACCTCGACGTAAATTCGCCGGGGTTCCATGCGGATTGTGACCGGATCGCCTCGGCCTGCGTGTGGGAAGAAAGCGGCGAGGGACGCCATTTCTCCGACGCCGCGCGGCTGCTCGTTTCCGGCGTTATTGCGGCGCTGGCGCGTCACGGCGACCCGAAGAAGGACAGAAACCTCAAGGCGGTGGCGCAAACCATCAGCGGCGGCAACATTCTGGAATTCTGCCGCGAGGTCGTGAGCAAGACCAAAGACCCCTACATAATCCAGAAGCTCGGGCGCTTTGCGAAGGACGAAGCCGAAAAGAGCAAGGAAGTCACGGACGTAATCTCGACCGCGATAACGCAACTCGGTTTCATCAGCGGCGCGATTGCGGAACATCTCGCGGACCCGGATTGCCTGCGGTGGAACGAGCTGCGGGCGAAGCGCGGGACCACGGTTTATATCTGCGTTCCGCTCAACCGGCTCGATACGCATGGCGACAAGTATTTCCGGCTGGTAGTGGAAAGCCTGCTGGCTTCGCTGCTCAACACCAAGAGCGGGCGGCGGTCGCGCATCCTCATGGTGATTGACGAGTGCGCGCAACTTGGGGCCAGAATGAAATCCCTCGAAAACGCCATGGGCATGGCTGCGGGCGCTTGTGGCCTTCAGCTATGGCTCATATACCAATCGCTCAGCCAGATTATCGGCATGTGGCCGAACACATGGCAGAACGTAATCCAGAACTGCGGCGTCATGATGTGGGGCCGCGCGCGCGACAACGAGACGCGGGAGCAGATTTCGAAGCTCGGAGGAATTACCACCGTCACAAGCCGGTCGCGCGGGGTGTCGATCGATCTTCGCACGGGCGAGCCGATGGTCAATGACGGCGTGGCGCAGCACACGCGCCCCTTAATCCATCCGCATGAGGCGGGCGAGTTGCCGCCGGACCGTATGTACCTGTTCATGGAAAAAATCGACGGGCCGGTGAAAGCGAAGCTGAAGCCGTATTTTCGCTGCGGCTTCAGCGGCTACGGCGACAATCCGTATTTTCAGAAGCGCGGCGGCCTGACGGGATGGCTGTTCGGAAAGTGATTTATGCCTGCCGGTCAGCAACAAAACGCATTCGATCCCGGACGCTTCGCGGCGCTGGTCGCGAGTTTCGAGAATAACCCGAACGAAGCCGAAGCCATCAATGCGGCGCGAATGTTTCGGCGGGCGGCGAAGGGTCCGGGCCTGCGCGTTGTCGATCTGGTGTACCGCGCGGATGTAATGGCGGCGCTTGATGCGGTCTTGCAGCCGGTGCGCGAAACGCCGGACAGGGCCGCTCTCGATGCGGTCCAAGCCGAATGCGCGGAACTCCGGGGAAAGCTCGCCGCGGTGGTGCCGAAGGCAACGGAGCTGGCCGACGAGCTGAGACGCGAGAAGGAATTGACGGCTGAATTAACGGCGCGTCTGCGCGGGCAACACCCGGCAGGAGCGGCGAAACAGGGGCAACGTAATCCGCTGCCGGAGGACACGGCGGGGGGCTGGCTGGCCGCTCTCGCGGCTCTGGCGGCGGCGGTGATGATGATCGCCTCGGCGTTCCGCTGAGGGAAAGGAAAAAGCATATGGACTTACAAGCCTTGAAGGAAACCGCATGGAAATGGACGCAGCGGATCGCGTTGTACTGGCTCGCGCAATCTTCGCTGCTGTATCTCTGGGCCTGCATCGTCGCGGGCAGGCCGATAACTCCCGTGGAGATGGTGCGCTTTTGCAATCACATGATCCAGTGGCGCACGCAACGGGCGGCGGCGGCGCTGCCTCTCGCCGTGGCGGGCGCATCGTTCGTGCCTCCGGCCCTGACACGGAAACCAGACGCGCAAGCTGAACCCGCTGGGGTCCGCACGGACCAAACATCGGCTCCCGTATGGGTCGCAATTCGTAAAACCCAAGTCATGGAGCACAGGGACGCAAGCTCGCGCGTGGTTGCTGTTCTGGAGGCGGGAACGCTCGTCAGGTATCTGGTGCAGCGCGCGCAAGGCTGGTTAGAGATCGAAGAAATCGTGCGGGATGGTAGCCACCCGCCCGCGCATGGCTTTGTGCAACGGCATGATATGGACCTTGCGAACGAGTGAGGCTGACTTATGGCGGACGAACGGATTGATTTCTCGCGCTTCACGCGAAGCGCCGTAAACGAGGAAGTCTCGAAAAAGGAAAACCCGCAACGCGAGATCAGGCCGCAAGCGGAAAAGGAACGTGCGCCCGACACGACGCAAAGGGTTGCTGAAAAAGAAGGGCAGGTCGGAATGGTCCGGCGCATGGGCCGGTGGAAGGTCGAGGTGAATTATGGGCAACGAATTAACCCGGATCACGGGCGCGGAACTGGACAAGCAATGGCGCTCGATGAATGCCGCGCTTGAACGGCTCGGCAGGATCGAGGCGAAGGGAATAGAAACACGGGGGGCGGCAAGGGTGATCGTCGGTCTGGATCTGACGGCAAGCCGGGAATGGTGTCTGCGAGAGGCGCGGCGGGCTATGGCGGCCATGTTTGACGCGCTGGCTGCGCTCGGCTCTATCGCGATCAAGCTGGCGTATTTCAGGGGCGAGGAATGCAAGGCGGGGCCGTGGCAGAACGATGCCGGGGCGGTCTGCCGGTCCATGCTGTCGCTCTCCTGCCGGTCGGGGGCAACGCAGATAGGCCGCATCCTGCGGCTGGCCGGGAACGAGCCGGGGCCGGTGTCCGCCGTCGTCTATATCGGCGATACGGCGGAAGAAGACGCGGACGAACTGGCGGCGCTCGCGCGTCGGCTTGGGAAGAAGCATATCCCGGTGTTCGTGTTTCATGAATGCGGGCGTCACGGCGAATGGTCCGCGCAAGAGATTTTCGAAGCGATAGCGGAACAAAGCGGCGGCGCTTATTGCCCCTTCGGCGCGGAATCGGCGGATGCGCTGCGCGAGTTGGTTTCGACGGTCGCGGCATTCAGCGCGGCGGGAACCGAAGGCGTGAGGCGGATCGGGCAGGCGGTCACGGTTGAGGGTCAACAGTTGCGGGCGCGTTTGCTGCTGCCTGCGGGGAAGTGAATTTTTTTCAAGAAAGGAACGGTACGAATGTATGAATTTTCAACCAAAGACAGAACAAGAAATACAGGATGCGAAGCTCTGGAAAAAGGGCGACTACGATTTCGCGATTGAGGATGCTGCCGAAAAGCAGAGCAAGGCGGGACATCCCATGATCGAAGTCAAACTGAGGATTTCCGACGGCAAGGGCAAGAGCCGTCCGCTGACGGATTATCTGCTGGCGGAAACGCCGGAAAAACTTCGGCATTGCTGCGCGGCGCTCGGGCTGCTCGCGAAGTACGAAACCGGCATCCTTGCGGATGATGATTTCGTGGGCAAGCGCGGCAGGCTCAAGCTGACTGTCGAGAAGGCCAAGGGCGAGTACGGGCCGAAAAACGCGGTGGCGGATTATATCTGTGACGAAACGACTAAAAACGGGTCCGGGTCGGCCTCTGGCGGCTTTGGCCTCAAATTTTAGCCGTGGCTGCGCGGCGGCGTTTCGGCGGGGTAGGTAGCCCCCTGCCCTGCCGGACGCATAGCCGCTGAATTCTCCCGGCGTGGCGTCGGCATTAAAGCCTGTGGGCCGCTGCCGGTTTGTGATCGCTCCCCGAGGGGTGCGCCATGAATGGTCTAAGCGATTTTGATCTGTCTGACGCTCTCCGAAGTCGCCGAACTGCTCCACTGCTCCAAGGCGCATGTCTCGCAAGGCGGTCGCCGGCCGGGTGCCGGGATGCCCTCCTATTCCCGCCGTCTCTCTCGGCCGCCGCAAGCTGGTGCGGCGCGAAACCCTGCTGTCGTGGATCGAACGCAACGAACAGGCCGCGGCCAATGATAACCTCCGGCGCTGCATGATAATCTCGAGTCATCGCCAGTACGGGGTGCCGGGAAACGCGCATAAGGAGAAATTCGAATGCGCAAATGCCGGTACCAAAAAGGAGGTTAAGAAACAGCGCGGCCGCTGGGTCGCCATGTGGTGGGTCGATGGCAGGCGTAAAAGCCGCGTCATCGGTTTTGTCAAGGATATGACGAAATCGGAGGCCCGGGAAGCTGTGAATCGGATCGTTACCGAGGACAATGCCAAGCGCGAGCAGAACAGGGTCTGGCGCTTTGGCGAGTTCGTGAGCGAGATCTATTTTCCCTACTACAGCCGGAAGTGGAAGGACTCGACGAGGGAAAACAACGTGAACAGGGTAATCGGTTCATCTGGTGGGCAGCGTTCGGTGACCGTGGAGCTTTCCGGGCTTCCGGCGCGACGAGCTGCAGGACCTGCTCGACGAGAAGGCGCAAGCCGGGCTTGTCGTTTTCCGTCGTCGATCATCTGCGCTGGGATATGAAGCAGATTTTCGATATGGCCGTGGCCGAAGGCCATATTCGAGCGCAATCCCGCGCTGTTGTTGTTCACGCCCAAGGATGCGGCGAAGCCGGTGCGCCGGGTCATGAACATGAAGGAGGTGCAAAACTGTTTTGCGCGCTCTCGACCAGAGGGAACGGTTGATCGCGAAGCTCGCCGTTATCGCCGGGATGCGTCCCGGTGAAATCTTCGCGCTGACCTGGGGCCGGATGGCCGCGACCTATGCGGATATTCAGCAACGGGTATATCGCGGGGCCATCGACACGCCGAAAACGGATCAGTCGGTTCGGAAAGCGGCTCTGCCCGAAGGGCTGCTCAAGCCGATATCGAGGTCTGGCGCGAGTTCGCGGTTGAAACCGGCGACGGTGCCTGGGTCTTTCCGTCCGGAACGGATGACGCCGCTCTCGAAGGACAATTGCTGGCGGCGGTCGATGTTTCCAAAACTGAAGAAGGTGGGTCTCGGCTGGGCGAATTTCCTCGTCATGCGCCGGACGCATGCAACCTTAATGAAGGCGCTCGGGGTGGATGGAAAGCTGGTCGCCGATCAGCTCGGCCACAGCCTCGATGTGAACCAAAACGTCTACACGCAGTCGCCGGTCGAAAGCCGGCTGGCGGCGGTCAACCAGTTAGAGAAAAGCCTCCAAGTGATGTAATCGGAGCACAAACGGAGCACAGGGTGGAACAGGTTCGTGCAAGTTGTTGAAAAGATGGAGCGGGAGACGGGACTCGAACCCGCGACGTCCAGCTTGGGAAGCTGGCATTCTACCACTGAATTACTCCCGCTTGCCTTACTTTTCTTCTACTTACCTGTTTTAAAAGGACTTAGGCCGCTCTACTCGCGAGTCTATTCCGTCTATTGCGTCCATCCAAAACCATGGGGTTTGACCGCAAAATGGACAGTAAAGTGGACAGTAAACCAGTCTGGGAAGCCTCGCCCCCGCCGTTCTCGTTTACTGTCCACTTTACTGTCCATCCCACGACAGATTCAACATATCACACTGGACGTCCACCCGGTAGAAAACGGAGCCCCGACCTGGCGCGCGCAGAGCGGGTCGACCAAGAGAAGTTGGTCTCCGCATGTTCATGCCTTCCACATTTGCCCGGCTCGATCATTCCGAAGAACAGACTCGCAATCGTTGCCCACGAGGTCACGGTAATGCCTGCTTCACACGCAGGAGGTCTGGTGTTCGAGTCCCCGCGCTCCCACCCTCTTCAATCGCTTACCGCATCCCGGAATCTGGCGAGAGTCTACGGCGTAGGCGATCGACGCCACCGCGAGCCCCGCCACGGCATCCGGCAGGTAGTGGTATCGGCCATAAACGGTCCCTATCGCAATCAGAGAAGCAATCACGAACAGCGCCCGGCCTACCCACCGGTGCTCTGGCAGAGTCTTTGACGCACCGAAGGCGGCAGCGAATGCGCCGGCTACGTGAGCGCTGGGAAACACGCTGGTGTGGATGCCGTAATTGCCCAGCATCCAGAGGTTGAAGCGTCGAAACACGGTCTCGTAAGAAGGAAGATCCTCGCCCAAGAAAGCAACGCGGGGCGGGTCGGACGGCAAGAAGGGGAACTGCACATAGCAGAGCAACACCCCAAGGGCAAAAATGAACATGAACTCGTCAACGTTTTCGCGGCGCTTGTAAAAGTACAGCATGGCTACGGCAAGAGGAGCCAAGGCGTAGACAAGAGCGTAAGAGATCTCGAGGATCGACGGAACGATGGGTCCGATCGACTCGATGAGCGCGCTCGCGCCGCCCCGCAACACCGCGCGATCCCAGGCTACCCAGCCTGTTTCCAGAGTGTGGTCGAAGTGCGGCTGGGCAAACCATCCCATTTCGCGGTACGCCAGCACAATGAGTGCAAGGGATACCGCGTCGCGGGCGAAGCTGAACGCGAGCGCCGGTTTGGTGCGGTCGGCCTTGGCGATCCACCTTCCGCCACGGCCGCTCGGTGATCGTCAATTCCGTGCGTCCCGCCAGGCGGGTTTGGACAGCGACATGCGTGACGCGTTTGTCCGGAACGCCATCCCGCAGGTAGGTATCGCGCGTGACCTCCATTCGGCGGATCAGCACGGAGGGGCACTTCACAAAACGGCCAGCCTGATGAATAGCGATGCCGGTTAGCGAATCGATCCAGATCTGTCCGCGAATCAGGCCCGCTCGCTTCTTCCTGGGCGTGATCTGAAATGCGTAAACCACGTTTCCGCCGGCCTCGACTGCCCCCCCGTAATGAAACTGGTAATTCGCGGGCGTAACCCCACCCTTAACGAACGCATCGATTGGACCTGGTTTGTCGGTTCCCAAATTGCCTTCGGCTTGGCCTGCGGATGGGTAGTCTCCCGCAGCACAAAGATCGAGACCATGCAAAACTGGCCGCTGACCGAAAGGGCAGGGATCGAAGCGCAAACCGGTTCCGAGGAGAAACCGGGGTTATGAAGTTTCGTGCAGTCTGGTTACTGGCCAATCTTGCGATTGTTCTGCTTGGCTGCGGCCATCGAGCGGAGCAGTTTATATTGCCGGACCAGGTCACAGACTTCTCCGCTCTCTACGGGGGCAATTGCGCCGGTTGCCACGGCCGGGACGGTAAGCGTGGCGCCGCGCGGCCATTGAACGATCCACTCTACCTGGCCTTGATTGGTAAAGACAAACTGCGGGATGTGATCGAAAAGGGTGTACCGCGAACCGCGATGCCAGCTTTTGCGCTGAATGCTGGCGGTACACTCACGGACCAGCAGATCACTATACTGGCGGATCAGATCGAGGCGCGTTGGGCGAGACCACAAGAGTTTGTCAGAGTCGCTCTGCCCCCTTACAGTGCGGGCCCAGGCGACCAGAAACGCGGCGGGGCGGTTTTCGGAAACTATTGCTCAAGATGCCATGGCGATAACGGTAAGGGAGGATCGGTTACCGAAATCAAGATCCGGCCAAGCCGCGAGCGGGCGCAGAACCGGCTGCTCTATGCCGCCCCGGTGACGTTGGCAGAATCCGGGATGTGGCATCTCGCGCTCACTATTCTGCGGAACGGTGAGCGGACAGACGCAGCCGGAACCATCGAGGTGGCTCCGGCTCCCGAAATGGCCGCTTCGTATTGGAGCTACATTGCACTTCCGCCGTTTATGGTCGGTATCTTCGTGGTGCGCAAACGCCTGATCCGGAGGAAAGCGAAGAGGTGAACGCATGGGAGATTTTCTAGAGCTGACCAAGCCGCGAATCACTGTACTTATTCTGATCTGCACCGTAGTCGGCTATTTGTTCGGTTCCCGCGGTTCATTTCATCTCGCTGTTCTAGCTCACGTTCTGTTTGGAACGGCGCTCATGGCTTCCGGGACATCGGCGCTCAACCAGTGGTATGAGGTGGACTCAGACGCCAAAATGCGGAGAACGAGCGCGCGTCCTCTCCCCGCCGGGCGGATGAGCCGCAGTCACGGATTCGCTTTTGGCGTTGTGCTCTCCGCTGCCGGGTTTACTGACCTGTGGTATGGAACGAATTCGCTTGCAGCGGGACTCGGTCTGTTCACACTGCTGATTTACATGTTTGTGTATACACCCTTGAAGCAGCGCTCATCGGTGTGCACGACGGTGGGCGCACTGCCGGGAGCGATGCCCCCGCTGATCGGATATGCGGCGGCGAGCGGAAATCTTGATACTGGGGCTTTAGCATTGTTTCTTATCTTGTTTGTTTGGCAGTTTCCTCACTTTTATGCGATCGCGTGGATGTATCGAGAGGACTATGCCCGGGGCGGAATTCGGGTGCTGCCTGTGATCGAGCCGGACGGCGAGTCGACTGTCAGACGTATTGTGGTCAGCTCGGTCCTGCTGATCCCCGTAAGCCTTGTGCCTCGCCTCCTCGGCATGACCGGGTCTATCTACGCGCCTGCTGCAATTGCAGCAGGCTTGGGGATGCTGTACTTCGGCGTGCGTCTTGGACGCGAGCGCACCTTTGCCCGTGCGCGCCATGCGCTACTAGCCTCTGTTTTGTACCTGCCGATCCTTTTCGCTGTAATGATTCTCGACCGCATCTCTGGGTGACTACGGTTCTTGTCGTCCGGGTGGATTGGTGAGTCACTGATTCGCCGATCAGTTGACACCGAACCTATTGGACCAATCTATTGGGCAACTCGTGCTCCCGACCGAGAGAGATTGTGTGCAGGCAGTGTGCGCAACAACAAACCATGAAATTCGCGCGGCGATAGTCATTGCGCCCGGAATGACGCGCCAAGACGACTATCATTGGAAAATGGACGCACCAGAGCAGGCTAAATGGCTGGCAACCCACATCCCGCATCGCGTTCGAGCCGCCATCGCCCGTCTGCCGATGCAAAACTCGATTCTGCGGGCGAAGGCCACGATCGATCCCCAGTGTCGGACCGAGCAGGGCCGCATCTACTGGCGCTGCGCTACGGATTCGATATGGGAAGGTCGTTTGGCCGCGACAAGGTGGCTGATTGAGTTCGTTGGCATCAAGCAGGGCAAAGACGGCAATCCTGCGCGCTGCCAAAAAACCTCCCAGTACCCGGACGACGTGAACATCGAGGATTTTGATGGCGGCGTGCCGCAGAATCACCAGACGCCCGAGGCGGCAGCGCTCGCAAGCGTCTGGAAGGGATGCTCGCAGGCATCGAGCCACGCCACCAGCGGAACCCATCCTTCCGTGAACGAGGCCAACCTCGCGAATGCTCTTACAATCGTTCTGGACCACCTGCAGAACACCATCTACCAGAAGGCTAGGAAAACGCTTCGTGACTTCGTGCTGGAACCGGTGAAGTAGCCGCGTTATTTCTTGCGTTTGCGTTCCGGCCGCACTTTTAATGCCCTCACGGTCCTGTCATGGTAGGCCCGCAGCCATTCGTACTTGCTGCGAATGGATTTCTTCTTCGCGAACAGTGCCAGTCGCTCGTTTATCAGATCACTGTGCTTCTTCAAGACCCACTGGGGGTCCTCCGATTCGTAGAGAGCAACGCGCAGATAGTCGATGTAGGCGTTACCTTCTTCATCGTGCGCCAGAAAGCTACGTAAGACTTCAAGTTGATCCTCGCGTCCATACGAGTCTTCGGCAGAACTGGATTCGATTGCCTGCATCACGCCCGGATCAACCATGATCCTCGGTGCGGATTCCGGGCGAAGGCGAACGGGATTCCGGGGTGAACGCGAAAAGCGTTCCGGGGTGAAGACGAACACGATTCCGGGCTGAAGGCGAACAGTGATTCCGGCGGGAAGGCGAACGGTTTTCGCCCCATCCCGGAATGGCTTTCGCGATCAGCCCGGAACGATTTCCACAGCAGAGCGGCGCTGGACATCACAATGGCAAGCGAAGCCTCCCCTGAAAAGGAGCCAGCTTGCCGGCCAGGAGACTGTCCATGCGGAAAATCAAGGAGGTCATGCGCCTCCGATTCGAACTGAAACTGGGTTACCAGCAGATCGGGCGCAGTTGCGCGATCGCGGTGAGCACCGTCCACAAGTACCTGAAGCGCGCCGAGGACGCGGGCCTGAACTGGCCGCTGCCAGAGGGTTGGGATGAAGCGCGAGTGGAGGCCACGCTATTCCCGCGCATCGAGCCCACGACGGAGAAAAGCCCGGCGCGTACGCCGCCGGATTTTGCCGCGATCCATGAGCAGTTGCGCAGCAGCAAGTATGTCACGCTGCAACTGCTGTGGGAGGAATACCGGCAAGAGAACCCGGACGGCTATCGCTACTCGCGGTTCTGCGAGCTCTACCAGCGCTGGCGCTCGAAGCTGGACGTGGTGCTGCGGCAGGAGCACAAAGCCGGCGAGAAGATGTTCGTCGACTGGGCGGGCGCGACGATTCCGGTGTATGACCGGCTCACCGGCCAGGCTTGGCAAGCGCCGCTGTTTGTGGCCGCGCTCGGCGCCAGCAGTTATACCTTCGCCGAATGCACGCGTGATCAGCAGATGGAATCGTGGCTGCGGATGCACGTGCGCGCATTCGAGCACTTTGGCGGCATTCCGGCGCTGGCGGTTCCCGATAACACCAGAACCGGCGTGACCAAGGCGCATCGCTACGATCCGGATCTGAATCCGACTTACTACAACTTCGCGATGCACTGCGGCTTCGGAATCGTGCCCGCCCGGCCGTACAAGCCGAGAGACAAAGCCAAAGTCGAAAATGCAGTGCAAGTGGCGCAACGCTGGATCGTGGCGGCACTACGCCACCACAAGTTCTTCTCGCTGGAAGAACTCAATGTGGCCATCCGGGAACTGCTCGCCAAGCTGAATCACCGGCCCTTCCGCAAGCGCGAAGGAAGCCGCGCCAGCGTGTTCGAGGCCATCGATCAGCCGGCATTGAAGCCGCTGCCCACCGAGCCATTCGATCTGAGCGAGTGGTCGCGCGCTCGTGTCAGCATCGATTACCACGTGGTGTTCGATTCCAATCTGTACAGCGTGCCTTACAACCTGGTACACGAACTGATCGAGATCCGCTCCACGCCCACCACGGTCGAGATCTTGCACAAAGGCTCGCGCGTGGCGTCCCACCTGCGCAGTCGCGGAAGAGGGCAGATGGTGACCAATGCAGAGCACCGCCCCAAGAGCCATCGCGCGCATCTGGAATGGACGCCCTCGCGCATGGTCCACTGGGCGCAAACCATTGGCCCCCACACGGCGCGATTGTTTGAGCGGATCATGAGCGACAAGCCGCATCCGGAAATGGGATATCGCGGCTGCCTGGGCATCATCCGGCTGGCCGGGAAGTACTCGGCGCAACGCGTGGAAGCGGCGGCCGAGCGCGCACTTGCCACCGGTGCGTGCCGCTATAAAAGCATCGAATCGATTCTGAAGAACTCGCTCGATCGAGTGCCTCCCTCCTCCCCACCGCCCGCTTCCACGCCGCCGCACGACAACATCCGCGGCTCGGAATACTTCGAGTGAGGACCAGCATGCTACAGGAACCGATGCTGGAAAAACTGGTGGCCATGCGGCTGCTCGGCATGGCGGATGCGCTCAAGACGCAGGAGCAAGATCCTGCCTCGCGCGAGCTGAGCTTCCTGGAAAGGCTCGGATTGCTGGTGGATCAGCAATGGACCTGGCGCGAGAATCAGGCGCTGGCGCGGCGGTTGCACGCCGCCAAACTCAAGGGCGGCGCCTGCGTGGAAGAGATCGACTATCGCGCGGCTCGTGGCTTGGACAAAAGTGTGATTCGCGCTTTGGCGCAGAAGTCGGTCTGGGCTCACAATCACGAAAACATTTTCGTGCTCGGGCCCACCGGCGTCGGCAAAAGCTTCGTGGCCTGCGCGCTGGCGCAGAAAGCTTGTCGCGATGGATACTCGGCGCTTTATACTCGCGCCGCCGCACTGTTTCGCGATCTGGCCATCGCGCGCGCCGACGGAAGCCTGCGCAGTTTACTGGCGCGCCTGAGCCGCGTCGACGTTCTAGTGATCGACGACTGGGCCATGGCTCCGCTCGCCGAAGCCGAGCGCCGCGACTTCTGGGAAATCTGCGAGGATCGCTATCAAGCTCGCTCGACCATCCTGACTTCGCAGCTCCCGGTGGCGCGCTGGCACGAGCAAGTCGGCGATCCAACCGCCGCCGACGGTATCCTCGACCGGTTGGTTCACAACGCTCATCGCATCGAAATGCGCGGCGATTCCATGCGCAAGAAACGCGGTCCTCAGCCGTCGAGCTAGCGCTCGCCGGGTCGCTGTGTGCTGAGGCGGGGACAGGACTGCCGTCCTTTCCCCGCGCCCCTTTCCTCGCCAGCGGCAGCCTGCCTGCGCTGCGCTCCGGACAGGTTTCTCTTGACGAAGACGAACACTTCTTGCACAATCGAGTTGCCAGCGTCGCTACGCTCCGAGATCTGTTCGCCTTCGGCCCGGAATGCCGTTCGCGTTCCCTTCGGAATCAGCGTTCGCCTTCGGCGGAATCCTCACCTCGGATGGCCCGGCTCGTGCTGTTCCCATTTGTAGGCCGTGATGACGGCAGGTCCGAAGTATTTCCGGTAGCTCTTCGTGGCCAGACCCGCGGCTATACCACCCCGAATCAATATGCCTTCGTCCAGCATCAAAATGGCCTGCGCGTGAACGAGGCGCGTAAACTGCTGGAAAACCGTGTCTCGATCGCCGCGTCGGCGCAGCGGCGTGCACGTTAGGATCAGATCGGAAAAGCTTACTTGATCTTCATCTGGTAAATCAGGAATCGGGCCACGATTTTTGAATTTGTATGGCGCTGTCGTTTCGTTGAAGATTCGGAGAAGCCTTGAAATCTCCCCGGCGGTCTTCGTGTTTATCAGTTCCCCAAAACCGAGAATGTCCACGTAGGACACCAGCATCGGTTCATACTTGACCTTCGCCATGGGAGAAGCCAATTCTATCCCACTCCGCCATGAGACGACCCTATTCAGCCTTCTTTCGCGCCGCCTCGAACTTATCGAAAAGCGCCTGAGCGTACCGCTCGCCATCCGGGCTTCGCAGCAACGCCATCTGGCTGTCCCACGTCTGCCGGCCGGACCCCGGAATGGTTGCAGCCGCGGAGCGGAATAATTCCGTAAATTTGGACGGTTGAAACCACGTATCCGCCACGGGACCATTCTGCCCGGCGTACATCTGCGTCACCCTGATGATGGAGTTGATGCGTACCGGCGGCGGTGGATGCACGAGCTTGTAAAGGGAAGTGACCTCGGTTCGCTTGACCCAGAATGCGCAGAAAATGTTCAGGACGACCACGAAAAACACGGTGAACAGTAGTTCGTCACTCGCGGCGCTCCTTTGCTCGGGATGCCCCATTGCTTGCAAGACGCTGGCATAACGATTCTCATCGTGCAGGAGATTCGCGAGTAACAGATACGATGAATAGCCGTCGGCATCGAGCTCCTGAGCTTGCTGCTCTAAACTGCCGTTTTCCTCGTCTCGCAGGAACTCCGTCCACACGGAAAGCGAACCCGATGGGTCTGGCGAGCAATGGCCGTGAACATGGTGGGTGTATTCATGCCCCAGCAGGAAATCGAACTGAAGCTGGAATAGCGCATGATGAACCCGGTCTTCATTGATTGGTGCTAAACCGATACCCAGAAGCCGTCTCACGAGCGGCGAGTGGCTTAGCGCAAAGGACAAGTTTAGGAGAAGCTCAACCAGCGGAAGCGTCATGACGATAAAGGCTAAGTCGTCGTGCTGAAAAGCATGCGCATTTGCAAGGCCGCCAGACACTTCAAGGAAGTCAAAGTGGTACGGCGGATGCTCAGCCCCGCCGGATGCGTTGAAGCCCTCCAGGCGTAGCGCCTCATTTGTATTCTGCTGCAGGAGCTTCAAAAAGTCGCGAAAAGACTCTGGTTCTACCCTGTCGAGATCCAGTTTCCCGATGTAGCCCTCAAATTGTTGGCCTGGTCCATTGTGGGACGTTACCAGTCGATGAAGGACAACGTCGGGATGGGTCACATTGAGAGTGTAGCTTCGTTCGTTTCCGCTTGCGCGAACCCACGCTTTCAGCCATAAAGGCCCGAGGACAACACCGCAAACGTCCAGAATGCGATGTCGTCCCCTAAGCGGGACGGATCCCCTATATGGTGTCGATACCGGTGGTATGCTGCGTTAGCCTATGACGATCGCCACTCTCGTGCCCGACCCGGAAGCCCTTCTACGCTTGGCTATCGAGGAACTCTCTGGTGTGCTGCTGGAAGTGCTGAACAGTGACAACCAGGGCGGTGAGATGAATCGGCACAACTTCTTTATGGGAATCGACCAGTATCCGCCCTACCCAGACGCCGCCGGGGGCGATAAGCAGAAGATCGCGTTCGCTCTACGGGAAGCGTGGTCGTGGCTCGAAGCACAAGGATTCATTGCTTTCAAGGCCGGAAGCTCCGGCGACATGTTCTTCATCACCCGGAGTGGTCGAAATGTCGGGACGCGGGAGGGCATGAGGGCGTACAGCAAGATCAATCTGTTGCGGCGCGGGAAACTTCATCCCATCATCGAGGAAAGGGTCTACGCTGCTTTCCTCCGTGGGGAGTACGATACCGCCGTCTTTCAGGCCTTTCGTGAAGTAGAGGTAGCCGTGCGGGCCGCAGGTAAATTCCCTCCCGAGGCGATTGGCGTCAAGCTGATGCGTGAGGCGTTCAGGACGACGCCACCCTTGGGGCCGTTGACCGATGCGTTGCTGCCAGCGGCGGAGCAAGAGGGAATGATGAACCTCTTTGCCGGCGCTATTGCCACTTACAAAAACCCGCAGAGTCATCGCAACGTACCGACAGATCCGATGGATGCCGCAGAGGTAATTGTGTTCGCGAGCCACCTCCTGCGCCTCGTGGACCGCCTCAGTCAATGAGAGTAGGGCGCTGAACGAAACTCGATCGATCTCGGCCAAAGAATCCGCGCGCCGACGCTCCTCTTGATGCGCGCGAGTGTTGGCCAACCCGATGGCAGTCTGTTCGGCGATCCGCCCATACAGGATTCGATCGGGTGCCGGTCGGAATACACCTGCTACGCAAGTAGATGCTCGGGAAGAACACGGATTCGCTTTAATCAGTTGACGCCGACTTTATTGGGCCAAGTTAGTGGGCAATTTATGCTTTCCGATCAAAAGATTGTGTGCAGGCAGCGTGCGCAATAAGTCCATAAAATTCGTGCGGCGATGGTCTTTTCGCTGGAATGAAACTCCGACGTGACGAGCGTTGGATAGAAACGAAGCGATCCAGCCAATATCCAGAAAGGCGCTTTCTTGAAGAACGACACCATACAGCAGAAACGCCTTGGTGAACAAAACGGACTTCTCCAACTTGATGGAGGGTTGCAAGAAGTGTGGATCGGGACGTCCGAATAATGATTCCGACGTAAGCCTCGCCCCTTGACGCGATGTAAGATATGTGATAGCCTGGCTATCTCATGCTGGTATACAAAAATCAGCAGCGCCAATGGCTTGCGGCAGCCGAGCAGGAGCTCGCGCAGCGCCTCCAGGAACGAGGTATTCTCGATCACCGCATCGCCGAGTTGCAGGCGACCATCGCGGCACTTTCATCCGCGGTGCAGCAATCCGAGGAAACAATCAACCTCAGTGTCCCGCAGCTTTGCCTGAGAGTACTCTCTTTCTCTGGCGCTTTTCATAGCCCACCCCAAATTAGGGACGGTTTGACGGCTATAGGAGTTCAGATAAACGCACCGAATCCGCTTGCAGTCATCCACACAACGCTGGCAAGGCTTGTAGCCAATGAATATGTGGAAGCGAGATCGATGCCGACCGGTGGGCCGCCCCAATACCGGATTACAACGGCTGGGCGCTTGGCATTGCAGGCTTGGTAAATCGGGGCGATCCCGGAAAGGAGAATCGGTATGTACATTCAAATGACTGACACATATGGCCGAGTCTGGCTCGTGCCAGCGGTGGTCCAGTTTCAGCCGTACCGACTTCGCGATTTCCTCAACGACCTTGCCCTCGTCCTGGGACTCGTCGTTACGATCCGCACGCTCAGCAGATAAATCCGGGGAGGGGTTGCCAGGGAATGATCGGCCAGTTCGATGCGTTGAACGGATGTCCCGCCTCTGCTCGCAGGGACCTTTCGCTCGAAACCCATAAAGCTCGCGGAGCCTATGTCCAGGGCTTGCCTGGCAGAATCGCCAGCGATCTTGTCACAGATTATGCTCCTCCAGAATCACCACGGACTCGCCTGCCAGATCCACTGCGTTTTCGTGCAGGGCGAGGGTCGGATCTGAACTTAGGATGGGCCGACACGGATACTTTAAGGCAAGGCGCAGCCGCCGGTCGGCAAGATTACAGACCAGCGTGACGGGCCGCCGATAAAGCACCAGCCAGCGCTCCGATTCACTGAACTCTACTTCAATGCGTTCCAGGGAACCATTCCGAAGGCCGGGAATGGAATGTCGGAGAGCGATAAGCGCTCTGAACCAACGGAGCAGCTCTTCATGAGGATGATGTGAAAGCTCACTCCAATCCAGTTTGGACGCTTCGAAGGAAGACCGTTCCTGGGGATCGGGAATGTCCTCCGGGTCCCAACCGAATCGGGCAAATTCCTGACGCCGGCTCTTCGAAACCGCAGCCCCGAGTTTCGGATCGCCATGGTCGGTGAAGTACAGAAACGGAGAGGTGGCTCCAAACTCTTCTCCCTGAAACAGCATGGGGACAAACGGCGCACACAGTACCAGCGCCGCTCCGATCTTCAGCTGGCGGATGCTTAAAAGCCGGCTCGTCCGCTCGCCCTTGGCCCGATTCCCAACTTGATCGTGATTCTGAAGAAACCCTACGAAGCGGTGCGCGGATAGGCCTTGAACCCGCCGGCCTTGAATCCGCTGACGGAACTCCGATTCACACCCGTCATAGACGTAAACACACTTCAGGGCCTTCGCAATGTGCTCCAGCTTGCCGAAGTCCGCATAGTATCCCAGGCGCTCGCGGCTTTCCATCATGCGCTGCACGCCGCGTTAACGTAAGCAACGCGCGCACCAAGCTCGGCGAGGGCGTCGAGATCGACCAGACGTTCTCGGCGAAGCCGATGCCGAGCGGCTTCTACGAGAACTACTACGACAAGGTGACGCAATACGTCACGATCCTGTCGGGCTACGCGCAGAAGATCGAGCCGGGCGTGACGGCGAAGAGGTTCCGGCCGGTCGCCGCCAACGGCGACGAGGAGACGGTGTTCAAGTACATCGACACCGCCTCAACCCGGGCCGAAATCGGCGCGGTCACGGCGAAGCTCGCGGCGGTGAAAAAGATCGCGATCGTGGGCCTCGGCGGCACGGGCTCTTACGTTCTGGACCTTGTCGCCAAGACGCCGGTACGCGAGATACACCTGTTCGACGGCGACGACTTCCTGCAGCACAATGCATTTCGTTCGCCCTGCGCGCCTTCGCTCGAAGAGCTTGTCGCGATGCCGAATAAAGCTGCGTATTTCAAGGGCATCTACGACAAGATGCGCAACGGCATCTTCGTCCATGAAGACTACATCGGCCCGGAAAACGTGGACGAGCTGCGGGAGATGAGCTTCGTCTTCATGTGCATGGAAGGGACGGCGAAAAAGCTCATCGTCGAAAAGCTCGAAGAGTTCGGGCTCGCCTTCATCGACGTGGGCATGGGCGTCTACCTGAGCGAGGGTTCGCTGGGCGGCATCCTGCGGGTGACGACCAGCACGCCGGCGCAACGCGATCATGTGCGCAAGCGCGTGTCGTTTTCCGACGACGCCGACCGCAACGAATACGACGTCAATATCCAGATCGCCGACCTGAACGCGCTGAATGCCGCGCTCGCGGTGATCAAGTGGAAAAAGCTGATGGGCTTTTACCAGGACCTCGATTTCGAGCACCACTGCACCTACACGATCGGCGGCAATATGTTGCGCAACGAAGATGTGCCGGCCGAGGCCGCGGGCGGTCAACCATGAAAGAGCCACCAGCTATGAAGCCGCCGAAGACACTCAAGCACGAATTCGTCGAATTCATTCCCGACGTGATCGAAGAAGGGAAGATTTTCGTGTCGATCAAGTACGCGACGGCGGTTCACAAATGCTGTTGCGGCTGCGGAAAGGAAGTGGTCACGCCGCTAAGCCTGCAGGTAGCGCGACGTAGCCAATCCGCTGCGATACAAAGCTTGCATCCTTGTCACTGATGGTTTTGAGCAAGTGGAAATGACCGCCCCCCAGACAGGCGCTGGAGGCCGCGGGAGCGAAGACACGCTTGATCTCTCCTCAAAGCGGCGAGGTACAGGGCTGGACGCATCATGAGAAGGGATCGAAGTTCCACGTCGACGCGACGCTCGATACCGTCGATGCTCAGGAGTTCGACGCGCTCTTGCTTTCGGGCGGCGTAGCCAACCCGGATCAACTCCGCACCATCCCGCAGGCGGTTTTGTTTGTGAAAGACTTTGTCAAAGCGGGTAAGCCCATCGTCGCCATCTGCCACGGGCCTTGGCTACTGGTTGAGGCCGGTGTCGTAAAAGGACGAATTCTAACTTCGTGGCCTTCACTAAGAACCGACATTCTGAACGCGGGCGGCCGATGGGTGGATCGCGAAGCGGTGGCGGACGGAAATCTGATCACGAGCCGGAAGCCCGATGACATTCCGGCTTTCAACCCTGAGATGATCGAACAGTCCAAGCCCGCATACGGAAAGCGTCATTCGCAAGTGACTGAATAAAGGAGTTGCACGAGAGATCTGAAGTTTCTGCCTCTTCCTTCAGGATCGGGGCCGCTCTGGCTACAAGCCTCATAGCTTCCAACGCGGCGCGTTACGCTCTTCGCAGGCGGATCGCATCGGCGGGAAACAATAAGGTCAGATCAAGTTCCTCGCCGCTGGTCGCGCCTGCCGCGGTTTGCAGGAGTTCCGCCTCAATTCCCACATGAAACTCATACCCGACGCTCCGCGCATACCTGACGGTGCCGACGATCGTCGATCCGTGAACTTTTACTTCGACCCGCGAGTCGGACAGAACTGCGGATGGACAATTGATCCGGAGACCCGATTTCGATACGTCGAGCACCGTGATCGCATAAATGCCGCCTCGAGTCTCCTGCAGGCGCAGAAGACCCGGCGTCTCCACCGTATACCGGTCGTGCCTTCGTTTTTGCAAAGGCCCTGACGCTGCCGGCCCTGGGCGGACTGGATTCACGTGAAATCCTCACCTCTAGACACACGCCTGAAAACCACTGTACTCCGCGCGAAACACATCCATGAAGGCCGCCGGTTTCTGAATATTGAGCGCATCCAATAGATCCGGCCCCAGTGTCGAATCCTGGTTCGAACCAAACATCGACATCCCGCTTGCATCGGCGAGCAGGCTCGCGGTCTTTACCACGGTCCCTAACTTTAGCGGATTTTCATACGCAAAGGCGTTGCTTTGGCAGAAAACAGAGACGTCCTGGACGATCGCCGGACAGTTCCAGCGCATCAGGAGATCGGACCCGATCTCAAAATGGGTGAATCCGAGCAGCTGCCGCTCCCACTCGACCAACTGGTAGTCGCTCCCCGCGTCCGCGACCGGCAGCGCATGATCCGGCAGGCCGGTTGCGATCAGAAGGAGACCGATATCGTGAAGCAGTCCTGCGAGGAACGCCCAGTCGGCGTTCTCAGTCTTCGCGCGTTGCACGAGTAGATCGCTAAAGATCGCCGCCGCCAGCGAATGCGCATTGAACCGCGCCACGGACCAGCTTTTCGGGAAGCGAACCTCGCGGAACGATCGGAAAGCCGAGAGCCCCAGGAGCGCGTTCCTGGTTTTCGCGATCCCAATACGCGCGATCGCCTGACGCACCGAGGAAACCGAACTTGCACGGCTGTAGAGAGCGGAATTCGCGACAGACAACAGGTTGCCCGTCATCACAACGTCCTGCTCGACCACATGAGCAAGCTCCGCGACAGAAACGTCGTCTCCTCTGGCGAACAGGGACATGGTCCGCTGAAACGCCGCCGGCAGAACCGGCATACGATCCGCTGCCCGGAGGGCAATTTCTCTAAGGTCGGTATCGTGCATCGATAGATCTATAAATCGTCCGAACCGGCGGCGAACTGTACTTCGATTATGGTCCCTTACTATTCTGTTACCGCTGGCTCGCCGACGCTCGGTGCTCGTCCGGCAGAACAACGCAGGGGCCATTCGCCGATCGGCATAGCCTTCGCGAAAGATTCCGCCCGCAATGCGCTCATAACCGGCGATGAGAGATGATTACCGACACTATCCCTGCGATCACGAACGCGGCCATGATGAGCACGATTGCCAAATCGAGTAGGCCGGAGGGGCTCCGGCACTCGCGCAGGAAGCGCTTGGCAGCTGAAAGCATAGTCTTAATTATGATAGCCATACCATACATGCGTAAATCAACAAAAAATGTTGTATTGCGATGGGTATTATTCGGCTTTACCTGAATAAACACTCGAAGTCGTCCTAACCGCTGGCTATCGACTACAGTACCTTTGGTCAAATAGTTCTAGTATTTATCGATCATAATTTGACCCTTCCAGCCATTGGTACTCCCCTAAACGCGAGTTTATACTCCCGAGGTCCGGCAAGTCCGGCTTACAAGGAGAAACTCATGAAGAAGATCGGTTTGTTCTCGTTGCTCGCTTTGGGGCTGCTGACGTTGGGAACTCAGGTTCAACGTCATAACCCTACGCCTATCGTGGTTGCGCCCGACGTTCCGCCGCCCGATTGCATGCCGAGCAACTGCACCATCTAATACAACTTGAAGATTTCAAAGCACAGAGGATCGTGTATGCTATAGCTCATGGATTCGCGGCTTGCTCTTACGGTCCTCTGTTCAGCCGCTGAACTCTTCGCATTCAGTAGGTTAGTGAAAGTGCGGGCTCATCGTGTCCTGCCTTGGTTTTCCGCCTATCTAATCCTCGGGTTCGCGCAGTCGTTCATATGGCTGGCTGGGCCGCCCAGAAGTCACGCGTATGCCAGTGCTTACGGACTTACAACTCCGCTCGTAATCGGCTTGCAGATTGCCGTCTTCCTGGAAGTGTGGCGCAAGCTGATTTTGCAATACTCTCGAACCGACCGGGCCGTTCAGGCGTTGGGCCTTGCGATTATCGGCGCTTCAGCGGCTCTTGGTCTGCTGAGCGGAGTCGACGGCCTCGCGCTACATGTGGGGCTTTCTCGCCGCTATCTTTTCGAGTGGATTTCCTGGATTACCCGCTACTCCGCCACCGTATTGTGCATTGCCTCATCCTTGCTGGCGGTATGGGCTTCCACCTTCGATCGCGGACTTCCCCGTTATCTGAGGCGCCATGCGTATCTACTTGCCTGCTACTTCGGCTCTATCGCGGCAGGGTTCCTGATGATGAATCTGGACTTTCTGCCCACCCATGTCGTCGGCGAGCTCACCGTCGGGGCGGCTGCGGGATTGTATGTGCTATGGGGCATCCTGGCGATCGGGCCCGATGAGGACGCGCCACAAGAGTCCGGGAAAAACGGGCGACCACAGGGCCCGATTGGATGGAACAAGAAAGTCGCGTAGATCGACTGCAAGGTGACCACATGAGCGCTGGTCGCGGAAAGACGAAGCGTCGTTGCTCCTGGGCCGAAGGCGATCCGCTTCTGGCCGCTTATCATGACACCGAATGGGGCGTGCCGGAATATGATAGCCGCGCGCTCTGGGAAAAACTGATGCTGGACGGCTTTCAAGCCGGCCTTTCCTGGTCGATCATCCTGAGGAAGCGCGACGCGTTCCGAAAAGCGTTCAAGAATTTCGATCCGCAAAGAGTCGCACGTTTTCGCGAGACCGATGTCGCGCGCCTGCTTAATGACACCGGTATCGTCCGCTCACGCGCGAAGATCGAGGCGACCATAGGTGGCGCTCGCTCCTATCTCGCGATGCGGGAGGCGGGAGAGGATTTCTCTGCGTTTGTGTGGGGCATGGCCGGTGGAAAACCGCTTCAAAACAGCGGCGAGAGACTGGTAAAGAGCGCGCTCTCCGAGGAAATCTCAAAGGCGCTTAAGAAGCGAGGCTTTAAGTTTGTCGGCCCGGTCATCGTTTACGCTTGGATGCAGGCAGTCGGAATCGTAAACGATCACTCAGCCGGATGCTTTCGGAGGCGGGCCGTACGGACTCTCGAAAGCAAAGCGGCGCATCGGTAGTCCGCCGCTCAGCAAATTCCGCACATTCCGACCGCACCCGCGCTCGAGCATTCCGCTGGAGCAGGGTGCTGGCCGAGCATCAGGCGGGCGCCGGCGCACGGATCGGGCTTACACTGGTGGAAGCCATCGTGAAATCCCATCAGTTCGCGTGGGAAGTCCGCGACGACCAGCCGCAAGGCTCCATCTTTTGCCTGTATCTTCCGATCGCGTCATGAGCAAAATTCTGATTCTCGAGGACGCCCCGAGCATCGCGCAAGGGCTGTGCGACAGCCTCGAAGTCGAGAAGCACGAAGTGAGCGTGGACAATCACGTCGCCACGCGGCGCGCCAAGCTGGAGCCGGACCTCAGCTCTCCGCGTTACCTGCAAACCGTGCATGGTGTCGGCTACAAGCTGGTTCGGGAGCGCTGAACTTCTCCTTGGACGCAAACTACCTGGCTTTCGATCTCGGCGCGGAAAGTGGCCGCGCGATTCTTGGGGGCCTTCGATCCGGCATTCTCAGCGTGAACGAAGTCCGGCGCTTCCCGAATGACCCCGTGCGCATCGGGAAATTCGCTGCATTGGGACGTGCTGCGTCTGTGGCATGAAATGCAGCGGGCCCTTGACGATGCCCTTCCTGAACTGGCGAGCGTCGGTGTCGACACGTGGGGTGTCGACTACGCTCTGATCGGCGAAAACGGATCCCTGCTCGAAAATCCATATCACTATCGCGATTCGCGCACCAATGGCGTGATGGAAGCCGGTCTTCGAAAGAGTCTCCCGCGAGCGAATTTATTCCATCACCGGAGTCCAATTCCTGCCGTTCAACACGCTTTACCAACTCTATGCCGCGTGCCGCGCAACGCCGAAGCTAATCGACGCCGCAAGCGCATTGGTCACCATTCCAGACCTGTTCAACTATTGGCTCACCGGCAATCTCTATTGCGAATACACCAATGCCACCACCACGCAGATGCTCGATGTGCGAACGCGATCGTGGTCCTCGGAATTAATGCGACGAGCTCGGTCTGCCGTCGCGACTGCTTCAGCGCATCCTTGAGCCCGGCACCACCCTCGGCCGCCTGAAAACGGGAGTCCCCGGTGATCGCGCCCGCATGCCATGATACCGGCTCCGCGGTCGCGTCCATTTCGATGTCCGCAGAGAGCGCGTTTCTAAGTTCCGGCACGTGGTCGCTGCTGGGTGCCGAGCTTTCGCGGCCCGTGATCACTCCGAAGGCACGTCGACTTGAATTTCACCAACGAAGGCGGCGTTTGCGGGACGGTGCGCGTGTTGAAGAACATCGCCGGACTGTGGCTGCTCCAATCGTGCCGGCGCTCGTGGAAAGCTGATTTCTCCTATGACGATCTGCTCGCCGCAGCGGCCGACGATCGATACGCTTTCCGATCCCTTGTCGATCCGGATCACGCCGCTTTCCTGAATCCCGACGACATGCCCAGCCGCGATCTCCGACTTTTGCGCCAGACACTCACCAGCCCGTGCCCGACAATCGCGCCCGCGTTTACCCGCGCGATTCTCGAAAGCCTCGCGTTCAAATACCGCGCCACGCTCGAATCCCTCGAACAGATTACCGGCATACACTTCAAGGAAATTCGAATCGTGGGTGGTGGATCGCGCAATCGCCTGCTGAATCAGTTCACCGCGGACGCTACCGGCACGCACTGTGATCGCCGGGCCGGTAGAAGCGACCGCGCTTGGCAATATCGCCATGCAGATGCTCGCTACCGGCGCCGTCTCGACACTAGCGGAAGCTCGCGCCGTGATCGACCGCTCTTTTCCTACCGAATGATTCGAGCCCGCAAAAACGGATCGCTGGGATGCCCAATACCAGCGTTTTCGGGAATTAGAAATCTAACTGGTCGATATTCTCGCGGTTGATGATCAGCGGCGCACCCAAGACAATCCAGCTGCCGCGGATCTCCAAATTACCGAGCCGTCCGGCTTGAATCGACGTCGCGCCGGCCGGAATTTTGTTTTGCGCCAGCAGCGAGCCTGCATAAACCGTGAGATACCCGAGGTCGTGCGTGCTCCACAGGACCACGGTCTGCACGACGCCGTCGTGAACATATGGCTTGCAGATGCTCGGCAAAGACAGCCCGATCACGTCCACGTCCTTGCGGCCGGCTTGGCGAACCGCTTCACCCGCGCCTGGAACGGCGGGAGCCGAAATCGCCATCACCAGCTTCACCTGCGGATAGACTTTCAGAAGCGTCTGCGTCTCGGCGAAGGCTTTGTCGCGATCGTCATCGCTCGGGCGGATGGCCGCGAGCTTCAGCCCCGGGTACTTTTCCGCGAGGCGTTTGCGGATAAACGCGATCCATTCGTTCTGATTGGCGGCGCTCAAAGCGCCGGTGACGATGGCGAATTCGCCTTTTCCGCGCAGCAGCCGCGCGGCCTCGTCCGTCAGCGTATTGGCGATTCCTTCGGGCGTCGCCTGATTGACAAAATAATCACGAGCGTCGGGTTCGGCATCGGCGTCCCAGGTGAGCACGCGAATTCCACGCTCGCGCGCCTTGCGCAGAACCGTGGAAATGCCCGCGCGATTCTCCACCGCGACGGCGATCACATCCACCTTGCCGCGTGATCCAATTCTCCACCAACTCGTTTTGCTTCGCCGCTTCCAGGCTGGTGGGGCCATCCCAGATCAGATCGACTCCCAGCTCACGCGCAGCTTCTTCCGCGCCTCCGCGCACGCTGACGAAATAAGGATCGCCCTTGGCTTTCGGCATCATCGCGATTACGGTGCGATGACCTCGCGAAACCGATCGTCCCATCCAAGCATTCGTGCCAGCACGATCATGAGCGCTGCGCAGCATCGCACTCCCGATCGCCGACAACCCGGACACCGGTCACAGAGCCACTCTCGCGCCGCCGGAAACGATCGATGCTGATGGTAACGATCAGCAGCGCGCCCGTCAAAACACCGGTTAACTCCGACGGCAGCGCGGCGAGCTGCAATCCATTTTGCAATACCGAAATCGCGAACAGGCCGAACAACGTGCCCCAGATGGTCCCGACTCCGCCGAACACCGAAGTTCCTCCGAGCACGACCGCCGTAATCGCATCCAGTTCATAGCCCGTGCCGACGTCCGATTTCGCTTGTCCCAAATGCGCGACGTAAATAATTGCAGCGAGGCTCGACACCACGCCCGACAGCAGATACACGAGCGCAACGCGCTGCGGCACAGGAATTCCGGCATAGCGCGCGCCAGCCGCCGTGAAGCCGATCGCGTACAGCGCCCGCCCGATCACCGACCGATGCAGCAGGATCGCGTAACCGGTCAGAACCGGCGCGAAAAATCGTCAACTGTACGGGAATCACGCCCCACAAATATCCTTGGCCGGGAAACAAGAACGATTTTGGAAAGCCGGTAATAGTTCACCGCGCCGTGCGTGATTCCCTCCGCGATTCCGCGAAACATCGAAAATGTTCCCAGCGTCACGATCAGCGGCGGCAGATTCAGACGCGAAATCGCCAAGGCGTTCAGCGCCCCTCCGGCGAATCCGGCCAACAACGCCGCCCCGGCCGCGCTTGCGATCGAAAAGTGCCAGTCCCGAAACGCGGCGCCGAAAATCACGGCTGCCAGTCCCATCATCGAGCCGACCGACAGATCGATGCCGCCGGTAATGATCACCGGCGTCATCGCCAGCGCGAGCAACCCTAGTTCGACGCTCGACCGGATCACCTCGAAGAAATTTCCCCGCGTAAAAAAGTTTGGCGCGATCGCCGAAAACACCGCGATCTCCGCAAGGAGCATGAGCGAGCGCCCATTCTCCATTCGGGAACAGCCGCTCCCGCCAATGCTCATGCGCGACTTGGGACAAGACCTTTTCCATGTCGTTCGAGGCCGGCGCTCGCAGCGCGTCCATCGCTCACCGCTGCAAGAATGATCGCGCCCTGCACCGCGCGTTCCCAATAAGGACTGACGCCGAAAAATGTCAGCGCCGGGCCGATCGCTCCCAGCAGAATCACGCCCAGCACGGTGCCGACAACCGTCCCGCGACCCCCCGTGATCGCCGCGCCGCCGACCACCACCGCTGCGATCACCTTCATCTCCAGTCCGATTCCGGCATTGCTCGGGATCTGGTTGAACCGGACCGCATTGAACGCCGCCGCGAACCCTGTCAGCGCGCCAGTGACCGCAAACACGAAAAACGTCACCCGCTGAGTCTGAATGCCCGCCAGCCGCGCGGCTTCCGCGTTCGATCCAGTCGCGTAAATCGCTCGCCCGGCTGCCAGATTGCGCAAGCCCCAGGCGATCGCGGTCGATAAACCCACGGCGATGAACAAGGCTGCCGCCGGATACGCCGCCTGCGAAAATCCAAACCACTGGAAGCCACGCGGAAGATCCTGAACCCACGCCCCCTGCGTCGACCAGCGCAGCGCGTCGCGCAGCGCGACCATGCTCGCCAGCGTGACCACAATCGATGGAATCCGGACATAGGCGGTAAGAGCGCCGTTGAGCGACCCCAGCGCAGCGCCAGCGAGGCAGGCAGAACAGCGCCGCCACCGGCGTGGGCAAACCCATCCTTTGCGAACAACCCCGCCGCGACGCCGCAGATCGCGAAGATCGATCCCACGGAAATATCGATCTGGCCGGCCAGGATCACCATCGTCATTCCCAGCGCGACGATCAGCACCGGGACATTCGCCAGAAACAAGTCGGTCAGATTCTCGCGCGTGAAATATCCGGGTGCGACGAAGGCCAGCAACATCGCCAGCGCCGCGATCGCGATCAGGACCGAAACTTCGCGGCTGTGCTCCTTCATTCGGTCACTTCGTGCCCTAGCGCGAGCGACAGAATCTTTTCCTGCGTCGCTTCCACCCGCGTCAACATGCCGCGCGATGGAGCCCCCGTGCATCACCGCGATTCGATCGCTCATCCCCAAAATTTCCGGCAGCTCCGATGAAATCATGACGATCGCCAGCCCGCGCTCCGCCAAATCCATCATCAGGCTGTGAATCTCCGCCTTGGAGCCGACGTCCACGCCTTGCGTCGGCTCGTCCAGAATCAGAATTCTCGGCTCGATCGCCATCCACCGCGCCAGCGCCACTTTCTGCTGATTTCCGCCCGAAAGCGTTGCAGTCTGGGGAGTAAATCGAAGGAGCTTTGATGCGCAGTTGGCGAAGATAATGCAGCGCAAGATCGCGCTCTTCGTCGCGTGTCGATCCATCCATGCCGCGACACGCGCTTCAGATTGGCGAGGCTAACATTCGCAGCAATAGCCATTTCGGGAATCACGCCGTGCCGGCGCCGGTCCTCCGGGACGTATCCGATACCCAACCGAATCGCCTCCGCGGGCGACCAGATTCGAACCGGCGCGCCATCCACCAAAATGCTTCCCGAATCCGCCGGCGTCAGCCCGAACAGCTGTTTCCGCCAGCTCGGTTCGTCCCGAGCCGACCAATCCTGCCACGCCGAGAATTTCGCCGCGCCGCACGGAAAACGAGATATCTGCGGAGCCCCGAAGATCGGCTGCAAACTCCGCGCAATTCGAGTGCGGTTTCGCCGATAGCGACCTCGCGCTTCGGAAAACCGGCGGAAATCTCGCGGCCCACCATCATGGCGATGATCGCCGCCTGATCCGCCTCGTCCTTCGGGACGAATCGCCACGGTTTCTCCGTCGCGCAAAACTGTGATGCGGTCCGCGATGGTCGAAATTTCGTCAAGCCGATGAGAAATATAGATAATCCCCGCGCCTTCGCGGCGCAGCAGCTCGATGATCCGGAACAAGCTATCCACTTCGCGATCCGTCAGCGATGCCGTGGGCTCGTCCATGATCAGGATCTTCGCGTCGGCACCGATCGCCTTCGCGATCTCGACGATCTGCTGCTCCGGCATGCTCAGCGACGAAACCGGCCGCGCCGGGTCGATCGACGCTCCGGCTCGCTCCAGTCAGCTCGACCGCGCGGCGATTCCGCCTCGTCCAATTCACCCTGCGCCAGACATTTCGGTCTTCGAGCGCAAACGCGATGTTCTCGGCGACGCTCAGGTGCGGAAATAAGGCGGGCTGCTGATAGATGGCGGCGATTCCCAGAGAGCGCGCGACGCGGGGATTGTTGCACAGCACCGGGCTTCCCCGAATCTCCAGCGTTCCGGAATCAGCCTCGATCGCGCCGGTGATGATTTTGGTCAGCGTCGACTTTCCCGCGCCGTTCTCGCCGACCAACGCGTGCACTTCGCCCGAGAGCAGTTGAAAGGAAACGTCCTTCAACGCGCGCACACCCGCAAAGGACTTGGAGACCGACCGCACTTCGACCAGTGCAATGCTCATGTTTTAACGCCTCCGCCAGACTAACAAAGAATTCCGTGTAGCGTTTCCCTCGGGCAACACGTCTCTAAAAATGGGTATACGTGTGCTGATCATCTGTCCAGAATGCGGCGTCGAGATGGAACCCATTGAAACCACGGTGGAACAACTGCCACTGCGGGATCTGCGCCTGTGTCCCAAGTGCTACCTGGTGGTCTGGAACAGCGACGACGGCCTTCGCTTTGAGCAAGGTATACCGGTTCCCCGCGGATCGCGGCCTCCCTCCGAAACGTTAGTCAATTAACACCGCATAATGATAGGGTGCGATTCGCCACACTAATCGTGTGCTTTGCGGCGCTTGCTGCGCGCGCAATCGATCGCGCAATTCCGGCAAGGATTCGAAAATCCGCCCGATGATGCACGGATCATGATGCGCTGGTGGTGGTTTGGTCCCGCGGTGGCCAAACCGGAACTCGAGCGCGAGCTCAGGTCTATGAAAGCAGGCGGGATCGGAGGCGTCGAGATACAACCTGTGTATCCGCTCGCGTTAGATGGGAACTTGCCGTATCTGTCCGATGAATTCATCGACGCGCTGCGCTTCGCTGCGAATAAGGCTCGGGAGCTTGGGTTTCGAGTGGATATAACCCTCGGAAGCGGATGGCCATACGGTGGTCCGCATGTGCCAGTAGCGAGAGCGGCGGCAAGATTGCGCGTTGAACGAGTGCAGGCGTCATCCGGGACAGTTTCGCTTCCAAGCATGGAACAGGGCGAAGAACTGATCGCCGAGTTCCTGGACGGGAAGCAGCGTACCATCGATCACGGTCGCGTGGAAGTTGGCACCGGTTCGCACGAGGTGCTTGTTCTTCATCTCCAGCCGAACCGGCCAGCAGGTAAAGCGGGCAGCGGTGAATGCCGAAGGCTTCGTTCTGGATCATTACGACCGTGCTGCGATCGAGCATCATCTGCATCTAGTTGCCGACAGGCTCTTCAGGCGTTCGGTACGCATCCGCCTTACGCTGTCTTCAGCGACAGCCTGGAAGTGTACGACTCGGATTGGACGCCCGACTTTCTCGAAGAATTTCAAAAGCGCCGCGGCTATGATTTGACTCCCCTGCTTCCAGCTCTAGTCGGCGATTTCGGCCCGAAAACCGTGGATGTTCGCCGCGATTGGGGCAGGACGCTGACTGAACTTGCCGAAGAGCGCTATCTGACTCCGGTTCGCGAGTGGGCAAAGGCGCATGGGACTCGCTTCCGCTCGCAAACCTACGGGCTCCCGCCGGTGATCCTCTCAAGCAATGCTCTGGTCGATCTGCCGGAAGGCGAGGGATGGCACTGGAGGGGCTTTTCGACCACACGCTGGGCTTCGTCCGCGAGCCATCTCTATAGCCGTCCGGTTACGTCTTCCGAAACATGGACCTGGCTGCATTCGCCCGCCTTCCGTGCGACTCCGCTCGATATGAAAGCCGAAGCGGATCTGCATTTCCTTCAGGGCGTGAATCAGATCATCGGCCACGGCTGGCCGTACTCGCCGCCCTCCGAGGCCGAGCCGGGCTGGCGATTCTATGCAGCTGGCGCTTTCAACGATCACAATCCTTGGTACTTCGCGATGCCGGAGATCGCGAAGTATCTTCAGCGGGTCAGCTTTCTCTTGCGGCAGGGCAAGCCGGCGAACGACGTCGCGTTGTATCTTCCTACCGAGGATGCATGGTCGCAGTTCACAGTGGGAAGTCCGCCATCTGTCAGCCAAGAGATGGAAGCGTTGCTAGGGCCGGATTTGATCCCGAAAATCCTGGACGCCGGGTTCAACTTCGATTTTATTGACGATCGCGCCATCGCCAAGGTTGGGATTCCGTATCCGGTGCTGGTGTTGCCCGCCTTAAAGCGGATGCCGCCGGAAACCGCGGGTCGAATCGACAACTTCAAGAAACAGGGAGGGATCGTGGTCGAAGCGGGGCGCATCGGCGAGCTGGCTCATTTGTACACGCCCGATTTCGCGACCGGCAATCCGGCGATCGGGTTTATCCATCGGAAGCTTGCGGATGCGGATGTTTATTTCGTCGTGAATACCGGCAATCGGGCGGTGGATGCGGTCGCCCAGGCGCGGTCCCACCGGCAGAGCGGGGAATTCTGGGATCCGGTGACAGGGAAGATCTCCGCGGCTGGCGGCAGCATTCGTTTGAATCTGGAGCCTTATGAGTCGCGCTTCCTCGTGTTTTCGGATGCTCCGGCACCAAAAGAAAACCTTCGCCCGACCGTTCACGGGGACACGGTGGAGGTCGGCTTGAACCTAAGCACCGATTGGAAGCTGACCTTCCCCGCACTCCGGCGTGACGTCACAGTCCCCCGCCTGCTTTGGTGGACCGAGGATGCGGCCACCAGGTTTGTCTCGGGGAGAGGTGAATACGAAAAGTCCTTTACGGTTCCGGAGGCGTACCTCTCGCGAAGCCATCAAGTCGTCATCTCTCTTGGAGAGGGCGATCCTGTGGAGCCATCGGGCCGTGCCGGGCCGGGCATGCATGCGCTGCTCGAGAGCCCGGTGCACGAGGCAGCGGCGGTTTTTATGAATGGCCAGCGGGCAGGTGCGGTCTGGTGTCCGCCTTATCAAGTGGACGTTACCGGGCTGGTGCACGCCGGGGCTAACACGATTCGAATCGAGGTCGGCAATCTCGCGATCAACGAACTGGCGGGCCAGACGATGCCGGATTATAAGCTGCTGAGCCTTAGATACGGAGTCCGCTTTCAGGCGCAGGATATGGAAAATCTTCAGCCCTTGCCTTCTGGACTCACCGGCCCGATCACTCTGATTGCCCGCTGAATCACTGCTTTGCGGGTCCGTAGAGAATGCGGCCAGGACGCTCGCTGGTCAGCTTGCCGTCATCGATCACGATTTTGCCGTTCACCAGCACGTACTTGAATCCGACAGCGTATTGGTGCGGCTTCTCGAAAGTCGCTGTATCGGCGACCGTGGCCGGATCGAAAACCGACAAATCGGCCTTCATACCCGGACGGATCAGGCCCCGATCGTAGAGTTTCAGGCGTTGCGCGGGCAGGCCGGACATTTTGTGCACTGCATCCTCAAGGGTAAGGGTGTGACGTTCACGAACATAGCGGCCCAGGACTCTGGCGAAAGTCCCATAGCTTCGAGGATGCGGAGCCCCGACGCCGAATTGCGGGATTTCTCCATCGGAACCGATCATCGTGAATGGATACTTCATGATGCGTTCCACGTCTGCTTCGTCGATGGCATGAAAGACCGCCTGGCAGCCTCCCGAGTGCTGAATTTCGAGTAGAGTCTCGGCGGCATTTTCGATGGTCACCTGCGCGGCCGCGAGCCTTCGTGATATCCGCCAGGCTCTTTCCGGCCAGCGACTTGTCGAATGCGCAATTCGCCATCACGACGTTGGCCGGATCCCCGCCGCCTCGGTCGAACTTAATATTTTCTACGACGATCACCTTAATTTTGGCTCGCTGTGCAGGAGCATCCAGGCGCTCAATCAGCGCTTTCTGGCCGCCTTCCTGGGCCCACTGGGGGATCAGACTCGCGGTGCCGGTGCTGGACGCCGTGTAGGGATACTGATCGATGGTCACGTCGACGCCGCGGGCGCGGGCTTCGTCCACCAGGCGCAGCGTTTCGACGCTCTTTCCCCAATTTCCTTTGCCGATGATCTTGTGATGCGTCACCTGAGTCGGAAGCCCGCCTTCCTCGCCGATCCGGATCGTCTCGCGAACGCTGTCGAGGACGTGCGCGGCTTCCTCGCGCATATGCGAATGATGCATCCCTCCCATCGCTCCGGCGACTTTTTCAATCTCGATCACCTCTTCCGTCGGCGTAAAGTTGCCCGGAACATAAAACAGGCCGGTTGTAACGCCGAAAGCGCCATCCAGCATGGCTTGCCGCGTGATTTGGCGCATCTTTTCGATTTCCTCGGGTGTAGCGGGTCGATTCACCAGGCCCATCACCTGTTCACGGATGCTCCCCTGGCCCGCGAAAGTACCGAAGTTGGGTGCTGGATGGGCCGCGGCGACGCGAGCCAGAAAAGGCGCGATGGGAAGCGGAGAGCTGCCGTCCGGGCCTTCCATCAGGGTGGTGACGCCCTGCCGGATGTAGTTTTCGGCGGCGGGTGTGATGAAGATGCCTCGGCGGGCGTGCGTATGGATGTCGATTCCGCCGGGAGCGACAACCATGCCTTTGACGTCGAGCCGACGGGCCGACATTGACGCGTCGAATTTCCCAAGAGCGGCGATCGAATCGCCCTTGATGGCGACGTCCCCGTAAAACCAGGGGTCGCCTGAGCCGTCGATAATTCGGCCGCCGGCGATCACCAGGTCATATTGTTGGGCAAAGAGCGGAAGAGCGAGCAGGGTCAGAGCAGCGAAACGCATGCTGCCATTTTGACACGCTTACTGTGACACTACGGCACTATTGGTTCAAGATTCTGGCGTACGGCGGCGTTGCTCGCTGGGCTTGGGAGACGACGAAATCATCTCAAAGAACAACGAAACGATCAACAATCCGGCGATTGCGGCTCCGATAATCATATACGACCCCATTTCGTCCTGCCTTTATTCATGCACGCGGCGTTCCAACCAAATTTCCTCCGCTCCGGTTATCGGCAGGTTCAGCGTCTTCTTTACTCTTATTTTTTGGCGTGTTGAACATCAGTGCTTCCAAAGCTGACTACGTTTCATTCGATGCGCTCAGATGCGACGTTGTTCCAACCGTTACGGTAAATTTATTGTGAATGTCTATCACCTTAGATGAGCGCTCGCGAAGCTCGGCGGAACTTAGCTGGCGTGGCTTTGCGCACACCGCTGGTTCGTCTGAACGCCGATCATGAAGTCTTTTTAAAGTTGGAGAACCTTCAGCCGATCGGATCTTTCAAGATCCGCGGCGCGGCCAACGCCATGGCGCGGATGCCTCGGGAGCGGCTCGAGCGCGGCGTGCTGACCGCATCGGCGGGCAATATGGCGCAGGGAGTGGCGTACTGTGCCCGGCGAATGGGGATTCCCGCAACCGTCGTGACTCCCGACACCGCTCCTGAAACCAAGCTTCGGGCGGTGGAGCGGCTGGGCGGGAAAATCATCAAAGTCCCGTTCGACGCCTGGTGGCGGACCTTCGAGGAACGGGCGTTTCCAGGCGTCGACGCGACCTTTATCCACGCTTTCGACGACGCGAACGTCATGGCCGGCAACGGGACCATCGGCCTGGAACTGATCGAGGACCTGCCGGACCTGGATGCGGTCGTCATTCCGTGGGGCGGCGGCGGGCTCGCTTGCGGGATCGCCGGGGTAGTGAAGGCGCTCCGGCCGGCGGCGCGGGTTTACGCGGTGGAGTGCGAAACGGCCACCCCGCTCACGGCATCGCTGGCGGCCGGGAAGCCGGTTGTCGTCGATTACCGGCCGTCGTTCGTGGACGGAATCGCCAGCAAAACGGTTTTTCCGCGGATGCTGGAACTGGCGAAGACGCTGGTGGACGGAACGATTATCGTGACGCTCGAAGAGGCCAGGGACGCGATGCGGCTGGTCGGCGGAACGGAATCGCGTGATCGCGGAAGGCGCGGGAGCCTGCGCCGTCGCCGCGGCGATCGGCGGGCAGGCCGGGAACGGAAAAGTGGTCGCCATGATCTCCGGCGGGAACATCGATCTCAAGAAGTTTTGCGAGCTGGTGGTCGGCTAGAATGGTATCCGAATGTCAAAAAAATACTCAGCACCGCCGCCCATGACCATCGACGTGAATAAGAAATATTCCGCCACGTTCAACACGTCACGCGGCGAAATCGTCTGCGAGCTGTTCGCCAAGGACGCTCCCAAAACGGTGAACAACTTCGTGTTCCTGGCTCGCGACAAATTCTACGACGGAACGGTGTTTCATCGCGTCATCCCCGATTTCATGGTGCAAGGCGGCGATCCCACCGGGACCGGGCGCGGCGACCCGGGCTATCGCTTCGAAGACGAAGTGAAAGGCAATCCCAACAAACATCAGGTGGGCAGCCTGTCCATGGCGAACGCCGGCCCGAACACCAACGGCAGCCAGTTTTTCATTACCCACGTGGTCACCAACTGGCTCGATGGCAAGCATACTGTGTATGGAAAGGTGACGAAAGGCCAGGACGTCGTCAACGCGATTCAGCAGGGCGACACGCTGAACGGCGTGACGATTACCGAGTCCTGATGAACTCCAGGGTATCGTCCAAAGCCATCGAGAAACGATCGAACATTAGATCGATTTCCTGTTCGTTGATGATTAATGGAGGGCAGAGAGCGATCGTGTCGACGATCGGGCGGCTGATCAGCCCGTGATGGTGACAGCGCTTGGAGAGAAATGCTCCCACGCCGGCAGACGGCTCGAAGGGAGCCTTGGTGGATTTGTCGGCGACCAGCTCCACCGCGCCCACCAGCCCAATGCCGCGAGTCTCGCCCACCAGCGGATGGCTCCGCAAAACTGTGAAGCCGCTCCTGCATTCGAGGCGCGACGCGGCGGACGTGGCTTTGGATGTCGATTTCGTCGTAAATTTTTAAGGTCTCAAGCGCGACTGCGGAAGTCACGGGATGGCCGCTGTACGTGAATCCGTGGGCGAACACGCCGATCTTTTCCGACTCCTTCACCAGCGCCGAGTAAATCTCGTCTGAGATCATCACCGCCCCGATCGGCATGTAACCCGATGACAACGCCTTGGCGCAGGTGATCATGTCCGGCCTCATGCCATAGGTGGTGGCTCCCCATGCATTTCCGGTCCGGTGGAAACCGCAAATCACCTCATCCGAGATCAGCAATACATCGTACTTCTTGAGCACAGCCTGGATTTTCTCCCAGTATGTGGCAGGCGGCAGAAGCACACCACCCGCGCCCATCAGGGGTTCGCCGATCATCGCGGCAACCGTCTCTGGACCTTCGCTTAGGATGCGCTGTTCCAGATTCTGGGCCAATCGTGTTGCAAAAGCCTCCTCCGATTCGCCGGGCTGACCGAACCGGTACCAGTGCGGACAATCGACGTGAAAAATGTTGGCGATGGGAAGATCGAAGTCGCGATGGTTGTTGGGCAGACCGGTCAGGCTCGCGCTGGCGACCGTGACTCCGTGATATGACTTTATGCGGCTCAGGATTTTTTTCTTCTTCGGACGGCCCAGCGCATTGTTGTAATACCAGACCAGCTTGACCACGGTATCGTTCGCTTCCGATCCCGAATTCACGAAGAAGACTTTCGACATCGGCACGGGAGCGATGCTCAGAAGTTTTTCCGCGAGCTCGATCCCAACCGGGTGCGCTTTGTGGGAGAAGGTGTGATAGGAAGGCAGCTTCAGCATCTGGCGGTAAGCGGCTTCCACCAGACGCCGTTCGGAAAAGCCGAGGCTGACGCACCACAGTCCCGCGAGCCCTTCGATATAGCGCTTGCCGTCTTCATCCGTGACGAAAACGCCGTCGCCTTCCGAGATCACCAGCGGACCCTGGCTCTCGTGCAGCTTCAGATTCGTGTAGGGATGAAGCGATGAAGCAATATCGCGACTCGCGGATTTTTTCGCGATCAGAACATCTGGCATACCCGTACGCTACTACTCGCGAATCGGCGCTGTCAATGCGGGCGCGGCGGTAGTACGTGCAATCGCACTCATTCTATTAAGCAGTGCGCCGTAGAGCGACCTACGTTCGTTTTCTTGTTGACCAAGTCCCGGTACTCATGGTACTTTCGTAATCGTTTTCAAGCAAGGTGCAAGTCCCACTGCGCCGGGTTTGAACTGGGTGAGATCCGAAACGAATCGATAAAAAACAGAAGCACTACAAGTGTGCCCAGCTCGAAGTATGCCCGGACAAAATGCGTTGGAGAGCTTGAAAGGAGAAGAATGACCGGTAACTAAAAGGAGACCTGATGTCCTTTCGTAGACCCCTGTTCGCATTCGCCTGCGCTGCCTGCTGTTTGATCGGCGCGGGAACACTTATGGCTCAAACCGATCCTGGCCCTCGCGGCGGTCCCCCAGACGCGGGCGGAAAATACCCCACTCTGAACGCAAATGAGACCGCTTTCTTCACGCAAGCCCAGGCTCGATTCAAGGAAGTCGATTCCGTTTCGGGTACGATCGCCGGCGAGACCGGAGTCGGTTTAGGACCGACGTTCAACGGTAATAGCTGCGCCATGTGCCATGCCCAGCCAGCAATGGGTGGCAGCAGTCCCGGGCTCACCAGCAAGCAAAACCCTGTGCCGAATCCGCAAGTCGCGCTCGCCACGCTCCATGGAGCGAATAATACTGTGCCATCCTTCATCACAGCCAGCGGTCCGGTGCGCGAGGCGCGGTTCATTTCAAACGGCACGGGTCCAGATGGAGGAGTACATGGCCTGTTCACGATTGCGGGCCGTTCGGATGCGAAAGGCTGCGGTCTGGCGCAACCCAACTTCGCGGCACAAGTTGCCAATCACAACGTGATTTTCCGTATTCCCACGCCGGTGTTCGGCCTGGGACTGGTGGAAAACACGCCTGACGCGACTTTGCAGGCGAATCTGGCCGCCAACGCATCGCAGAAGACTCAGATGGGGATCAGTGGAGCGTTGAACACAAGCGGAAACGACGGAACCGTGACGCGCTTCGGCTGGAAAGCGCAGAACAAGTCCCTGATGATCTTCGCGGGAGAAGCCTACAACGTAGAGCAAGGGGTTTCGAACGAAGTATTTCCGAACGAACGATCCGCCGTGGCCGGATGCGTCTTCAACGCGTCGCCGGAGGATTCCACCAACATCACGAATCCCAACAGTCCCGGCAGTCAGACCGGGACTGCGTCGACCATGTCCTCGGACACCGTGAATTTCGCTGCGTTCGCGCGCCTGCTGGCTCCGCCAGGACCGACTACCGCATCGGCTTCGGAGCTGCATGGGCAGATGGTGTTCGGGAACGTGGGATGCGCGCTATGCCATACGCCCACGCTCACCAGCGGTCCGTCGCCATTCACGGACATGGGCAATCAGCCGTATCATCCGTATTCCGACTTCGCGATTCATCACATGGGGCAAGGTTTAGCGGATGGAGTCACGCAAGGCGCGGCCGGGCCGGACCAGTTCCGCACGGCTCCGCTATGGGGCGTCGGACAGAGGCTGTTCTTCCTCCATGACGGCCGTACGTCGGACTTGCTGGAAGCGATTGAAGCTCACGCGGGATTCTCCTCGAACGGTGGGCCGACGGCGAATACCTCGTTTTGCGGAGCGACACCCAACACGGCAACCACTTCGCAAAGCCCGAATTGCGGTTCGAGCTCGGAAGCGGCTCGCGTCATTGCCGCGTTTAACGCACTCAGCAAATCCGACCAGCAGGATTTGTTGAACTTCCTGCGCTCACTGTGATACTGAGCCGCGGATGCGTCGGGATCGAACGATCTTGCGTATTCGCGGCTACCAGCCCAGCGCCAGTTTGGTGAAGGTCCGTACGCACACGCCGGACGGACCTTTCGCCATGTACGGCTTGGCTTCGTCGAGCCAGGCTGTGCCGGCGATGTCGAGATGCACCCACGGCGTGTCCTCGGCGAACTCTTTCAGGAACCAGGCCGCGCTGATCGCGCCGCCGTATCGGCCCCCGATGTTGGCGAGGTCGGCGAAAGCGCTTTTCAGCAGGTCCTTGTAATCGGCGTCGAGCGGCATGTGCCACATCTTTTCGCCCTCGGCGCGCGCGGCGGCCATCAGGCGGCCGAGCATCTCTTCATTGTTGGTAAATGCGCCGATGTTGATGTGGCCCAGCGCGATTACAATCGCTCCGGTCAAGGTCGCGGCGTCGACCAGATGCGTGCAGCCCTGGCGGCGCGCGTACGTGATCGCGTCGATCAGGATCAGGCGGCCTTCGGCGTCGGTGTTCAGCACCTCGACGGTTTTTCCGCCTAGGGCGGTGACGATGTCGCCGGGACGCTGCGCGCGGCTGCCGACCATATTTTCGACAGCGGGCACATACGCGGTAACGGGAATCGACGGCTTCAGTTGCGCGATGGCTCGCATGGCGCCGAGCACCGCCGCTCCTCCCGCCATGTCGTACTTCATTTTTTCCATGCCTTCGGCAGGCTTAATCGAAACGCCGCCCGTGTCGAACGTCACGCCTTTTCCAACCAAGCCAAGATGGTCATTGGATTTGGGCGCGACTTCCGGCCGGTAGCGAACGATGATCAGCGCGGGCGGCTCCGCGCTGCCCTGGGCGACGCCCAACAGCGATCCCATTCCGATCTGGCGCATGCGGTCCTGATCGAGGACTTCGCATTCCAGTCCGAATTCGGCGGCCATCGTTCGGGCGCGGTCTGCGATCACCATGGGCGTCAGCAGGTTTGCGGGTTCATTCACCAGGTCCCGCGTGAAGTTTTGGCACTCGCCTAGGATGCGTCCACGCTCGAAGGAGCGATCGAGTTCGGCGCCGTTGGGCGCGGCGACAATCGAAAACACTTCGAGCGATTTGCCCTGGTTCGCCGTCTTGTGCACGTCGGGCTCGTAATTGCCGAGCAAAGCTCCTTCGACCGCAGCTTCCGGATCGGCTCCGTTCAGCCACCACGCCAGCCGCTTCACGCCTTTCTGTTTCAAAACCCGAACCACCGCTCCGACGGCTTTGCGCAAATCGAACGCGTCTCGCTTTCCTCCGCCGACTGCGGCCAGGCGCTTGGCGCGGATGCCTTGGGGCTGATGCAGAACCGCGAGTTCCTCCGCTTTGCCTGTAAATTCGCCGGATTCGCGCAGCTCATCGAGCCAGGCCGAAGCGAACTTCAGTTCCGCCGGCGGAGGTTCGTCCTCGAACAGAACGATTGCCAGGGCATCGGCTTCTACTTTATCCAGGGTTTGATACAGAAGTTTGGTTTCCATAAATTCATTCCTTCGATTTGCGCCGCATTCCGGCGCGTGCTTCGGCGTCCATTTCGCGCTCGCGCTCTGATTCGCGCTTGTCGTGAAGCTTCTTGCCGCGGCCCAGCGCCAGCTCCAGTTTGATGATTCCGTTTTTCAGATACAGCTTGGTCGGAACCAGAGTGTAGCCTTTTTCGCGGGTCTTAGCCAGCAGTTTTTCGATCTCGGAGCGATGCAGCAGCAGCTTGCGACGCCGCGTGGGTTCATGATTCATGATATTCCCATGCGAGTACTGGCCGATGTGCGCATTCACCAGCCACGCTTCGTTTCCCGAAACCTCGCCGAACGCTTCCTTGAGCTGAATCTTGCCATCTTTGGCGGACTTGACCTCGGTGCCGGTCAGCGCGATGCCCGCCTCCAGACGGTCCGACAGGGTATAATAATGACCCGCGGATCGGTTGTCACTTAGGATTTTGATTTTTGATTCCACGCCCCGAACCGTAATGGCGTCAAACCTTTCGAAGGTCGAATCGTCATTTTAGCACAACAATGCGGTGAGTGGTCCGTAACACGATGAGGCATAGATACTTACGCGTCCTCCTGGCCCTGTGCGCGCTGGTGCTGCTGTTGGCTGGGACGCTGGAGGCGAAAAGCAAAGCCGACAAGCTTTTCCAGCAGGGCCAAGCCGCCGAGCAAAAACAGGATTGGGACACGGCGCTCGATTTCTACCTGAAGGCGCTCGATCTGAAGCCCGGCGATGCACAATATATGATCGCCATGCGGCGCTGCCGGTTCCAGTCCGCGCAGAAGCACCTCAACGCAGGACAGAAGCTGCGGACCGATGGGAAGCTGCAAGAGGCCCTGGGCGAATTTCAGAGAGCGATGATTGCGGATCCGTCGTCCCCCATGTCGGTTCAGGAAATCAAGCGCACGCAGGAGATGATCGACGATCAGAATAAGCCGGGAGCCAACCCCGAGGATCGCAATCTGACGCCGGCCGACCGCGTGCGGCGGGACACCGAACGGCGCATCGAACGGATCGAATCGCCGCCCGAGCTGAAGCCGGTTCTGCGCACGGTGGGCCCGCTGAAAATGAACAATCAGCCTCCCAAGGTGTTGTTTGAAACGGTGGGAAAGCTCGCCGGCGTGAATGTCCTGTTCGATTCGCAGTACACCGCGCCTTCGCGCGGGTTCAATGTGGAGCTGTCCGCGTCGACGCCGGAGCAGGCTTTCGATTATCTCGCCATGCTGACGCATACGTTCTGGAAGCCGATTTCGACCAACGCGATTTTCGTCGCCGAGGACAATCCCACCAAGCATCGCGACTACGACGATGAAGTGGTGAAGACTTTTTACGTCACCAACGCGACCTCCGTGCAGGAGTTTCAGGAAATCGCGACGGCGATCCGCACAGTGGCCGATATCCGCCGGGTGACCACGTTCAACCCGCAGAAAGCTTTGATCATCCGCGGTTCCATGGACGCGGTCGCGCTGGCCGAAAAGTTGATCCATGATCTGGACAAGCCCAAGTCGGAAGTCATCATCGACGTCGTGATCATGCAGACTAACAGCGAACGGACCAAGAATCTGGCCGCGACCATCGCTTCCGCGGGCACGGCCGGATTGAGCATGCCGATCGCTTTCGCGCCGCAGAACGGCCTCACATCGGTCCTCGGATCGAGCGGCGCCAGCGGAGCGACCGGTGTAACAGGAACCACCGGAGCGGTCGCCAGCGCCGGCGCGATCACCCTGGGGCAGATCGCCCATACCTCGATCAACGATTTCCAAACCTCCCTGCCCGGCGGGTTGCTGAACCTGTTGATGACGGATACCAAGACCAAGATCATCAACTCGCCGCAGTTGCGCGCCTCCGACGGCATGAAAGCGGAGTTGAAGATCGGCGAGCGGTATCCCTACGCGACTGGAAGTTTTCAGCCGGGCGTAGGCACCGTCGGCGTGAGCCCGCTGGTTTCGACGCAATTCAACTACGCCGATGTCGGCGTGAATCTCGTTATCACGCCGCAGGTGCATTCCTCGAAAGAAGTGACGCTGCATATCGAAGTGGAAGTTTCCAACATCGCCAGCACCATCAACCTGGGAGGCATTTCGCAGCCGATCATCGCGCAGAACAAAAGTTCGGCCGACGTGCGGTTGCGGGACGGAGAAGTCAACATTTTGGGCGGGCTCAGCCAGTTGCAGGATCAGAAGTCGCTGGCCGGGCTGCCGGGGTTGACCGATATTCCGGTTTTGGGCGGAGTTTTGTTCGGCAATACGACGACCGACAAGCAGAACAACCAGTTATTGATCGCGCTGATCCCGCATATCATCCGCACGCCGGATTATTCGGCCGACAATCTGCGTGGCATCTATGCCGGCACCGATCAGACCGTAAAGCTCAATCTCGCGCCGAGACCGGAGCCAGCGGCTCCCGCTGCACCCGCGACCCCGCTGGCGCCGGAGCCGCCAAAGCAGACCGCTCCTCCGGGCGTCCCTCAGGTTGTCGTTCCTCAGGTTGAACCTGCGAAGCCCTCTGTTCCGCCGGCTGGAGCGACTCCGCGGGCAACGGGCGGCATGGCGCGCCTGGGTTTTACCCGCCACCCTGCAAAGCACAGTGGGTAGTCCGGTAACCGTTACGGTGCAAGTGGAGAATGGAAGCGATTTGTTCTCCGGCGCGCCGATCAAGATCAAGTACGATCCGGCGCAGCTACGTTTGAACGATATGTCGCCTGGCGATCTCCTCACCCGCGACGGTGTGAAGGTGAACGCGGTCAAAGATATTCGGAACGATGCGGGAGAAGCTACCATGACCGTGGCGCGCCCTGTTGGTTCGCCTGGCATTTCCGGCTCGGGCGCCATCGTGACGCTGAACTTCGTTGCAGTAGGTAAAGGGCAGGGAACGGTGACGCTGGTCGACTCGGCGCTGAGAAACTCGCAAGGGCAGCCGATCGAGGTGACCCTCGGATCGTTGCCGGTGACGATACAGTAGAAGTATGAGGAAGAAAGGCGAGCGAGGACTTACATTAGTCGAACTGATCGTGGCGTTCACGATTCTTTCGCTGCTCACGACCCTGGCGCTGCCCCTTACGCGATACAAAGTGCAGAGGGACAAGGAGCGCGAGCTCAATTACGCCTTACGCGAAATTCGCCGCGCCATCGATAACTACAAGGACACTTCCATCCAGGGCAAGATCGACGTCAAGATCGGCACCGACGGGTATCCCGAGACGCTCGAGCAACTGGTGGAGGGTGTGAAGCTGCTGCAATCGGCCGAAGGCAAGAAGATCAAGTTTCTGCGCCGGATTCCCAAGGATCCGATGACCAACAGCTACGACTGGGGTAAGCGCAGCACGCAGGATGATCCCAAGGGCCAGAGCTGGGGCGGACAAAACATTTTCGACATTTATACCAAGAGCACGGAGCGGGCACGCGATGGAACGCCGTATTCTGAGTGGTAAAAAATCCGGCTACACGCTGATCGAATTGATGATCGTCATGGCGATCATCTCGATCCTGGTTTCGATCGCCGTGCCGTTGTATCAGAAAGCTCTGATTCGCAGTAAGGAAAGCATTCTGAAGAACAATCTGTTCACCCTGCGCACGGTAATCGACGAGTACACCTTCGACAAGAAGAAAGCTCCGCAGACGTTGCAGGATCTGGTGAGCGAGGGCTACCTTCGGGCCGTGCCGGTCGATCCCATCATGGGAAACGATCAGTGGCGGACCGTGATGGAAGACGCGATTACTTCGGTGGACCAGACCCAGCCGGGAATCTGGGACGTGCATAGCATGTCGGATCAGAAGAGCCTGGAAGGGACGGTCTACTCGGACTGGTAGCGCAAATCGCGCCGCGACCAACGCGCCGGGCATGAAGCATTCAAGCGCAGGATTACTCCCCGCAAGTCGTCTTGCATCCGGTAATTCAGGCGCCTTCGCCGTTACTGAAAACGCACGATCGACTCCGCTCCCCGATCGTGTCGCACATCCGGGCGTTCTTTCGCTGGCGATCAAAGCTTCGAGTCAGAAGAAGAACCGCACGCCCAGCTGCAGCTCTCGCGGCGCGTTGGTCTGATAGACCAGCTTGCCGAAGTTTCGAGCTGCCGAATAGCGTGTTCGGATTGGCGAACAACGGTGTGTTGAAGGCGTTCAGCGCTTCGGCGCGGAACTGGCCGTGGAACCGTTCCTTCACGGCAAAATCCTTGAAGAGCGATATATCCCAGTTCGCTTCGCCAGGGCCCCGATAGTTGATATTGCGGCTGAGGTTCCCAAAGGTAAACGCCGGGGCGAGTGCGAACGCCGCCGGATTGATGTAGTTGTACAACCGCTGCTCCGGACTGCCCGGCTCAACGGGACTCACGCCGGTCGCGTTTGGCCGCTGCTCGCCGGCGCCGATCACCGAATTCTGATTGGTCTGATAGATGAACAGCGGGAATCCGTTCTGGAAAATCGACGTTCCATTCACAGCCCAGCCGCCCACCACGTAGTTCAGGACCTTGTTGTTACTGAGGAGCGGTTTACCCGATCCGAACGGGAGCTGGTACGTCCAGCCCAACGTGAAGCGCAGCGGCACGTCCGCAGAAGCCAGCGCCCACTCGGCGCCGAGGTTGTAGGCGTTTTGCACCGCGGCGGGCGGAGTGCTTCCAGCGAAGGTATTGAAGTAGTTGCTGCCCGCACTGCCCCAGGCATTGTCTTCATTCCTCGACCATGTGAACGTCGAAAGGAACGTGAGGCCGCGGCTGAGTCTCTTTTGCGCTTTGAGGACCATCGAATCGTACTGGGCGTGAACCGGATTCGAGTTCTCACTAATGGTGCTGTATTCCGGGAACGGCAACAGTAATTGCGCCTGCGATACTGTCGAACTTCCGATCACCCCCGCCGCTCCAGGCAGGCCGAAGAACGGATTTGGGACTGCCTTGGTGAGGCCGGATCCGAGGGACAGATATTGGGGAGCAAGTTGGTTGATCGATAGCGCCGTCGTTCCCGTGGAGGTCCCCAGGAGGTGGTAGGAGCGGGAACCAATGTAGCCAACTTCCAGTGCAATCCCGAACGGGAGTTCCTGCTGAATATCGGCCGAGAACTGATGGACGATTCCGGACGTCCGGTTCTGATCGACGTAGGCAAAGGTTGATCCGATCGAGGTCAACGCTCCCAGCGCATTGCCGGCCGGCTGAATCACACCGGTCGGGAACGGGTTACTCAGAGAGTTTGCCGGGGTCTGGTTACCGTTGTTGCTGGCGACGTAGGTAGTCGTCTGAACGTATCCGGGTGCGGTTGTCGCATCGACGCCAAAAAACGTTGGCGCATAGAACATGCCCCAGCCCGCGCGCAGGGTGGTCTTCGAAGTCGCCTGGTATGCGGCGCCGACGCGCGGACCGAACTTGTCCTTGAGCGGATTGCCGCTGGTAGTGGGGTTGTTGTTTCCCGCGAATTCCATAACCCCATACGGAATCACACCGGAACCGGCTGGGAGGTTCGCGGCGATCGGATTTACTTGGGTTTGGTCGAACCCCACCAGCATGTGATTATTACGCTCGGAAATTCCGCTCTCCCATTCATAACGGACTCCCACATTCACGGTGAGTTTGTTTGTCAGGCGAATGTCATCCTGGAAATATCCGCCGTAATAATGGACGCTGAAGTAGAGCGCTGTGGTGGTCTGAATGGAGCCGGCAGACGGATAGCCCATCAGCAGGTCGGCCCAATCTGCGCCGGTACCGTTCGTCTTGGTCGGATATTGCTGGCTGAAAACGCCGTTAAAGGTGAAGGAGCCGGCCGGGGTGCCGTAAGAGAGACCGCCGGCATCGAGCGTGCGGAAGTCGATACCCATTTGCATGTTGTGTTTTCCGGCCGCCTTCGAAACTCCGCCCGAGAGGTTCTTCGACCAGTAATTCAGGTTCTGCGTGCCGTTGTAGCCAATCGAAGTGGCGGCATTGGACAGCGTCAACCCCGGGAATTGGTTGACTTGCGAAGTATAGGGCAGTCCGAAGATGTTCGGATTGATACCGGAGCCGACCGCATTGTAGATATTCGGAAAGCGGTTGAATCCGAATCTGATGGTGGCTACCGTGGTCGGATTCAAGGTCATGATCGCGTTCACGGCGGTCGCGTCGACGTGGCGGGTCAACAAATATGCTCCACTAGAGGCGGCGGGAGTGCCGAGTGGATTCCCACCGGGCTCGTGGCTCTTGTAGTACAGGAAGGATCCAGTGAGGCGGAACGACTGTGTGAGGTCCTCCTCTACCTTGTAGGTGTATTCGTCGCCCCGGTCATAGGTCGAATCGCTGCCCGTGAAATTCACCGAATCAACCGTCTTCGAAGCGACCTGCGGCAGCGGGATAAAGGCCGGATTCAGAAGAGCCGCCCCAACCTTATTGATGTCGCCGATCGGAATGATGTTGCCGCCAAAAGGCGTGCGGACCGCAGTGACGCCAGCCGGGCAGTTGTCGCTTGGCTGGCAGGCCCGCGTGGACAGCGGATCGTAGATAGTCAAGCCCGCTTGCGAGAAATCGCCCGTACGTTCGGCGAGCGTAGGCAGCGCATATTGCGCCGAAACCGGCTGATGCTGCCTGTAGGCTTCCGTCGCCACGTAGAAAAACGTCTTGTTCTTGCCGTTATATTTCGGTAGAACCACGGGGCCGCCAAGCGATGCTCCCCAGTTTTTCCAGGTGTCGACAGTTCGTGGCAATCCGGCCAGATTGTTGAAGAAACTGTTCGCCGCCCAGTTGGTGTCGCGGATGTCGCCGAAGAAGTCGCCATGTATGCTGTTTGTTCCAGTCTTGAGCACCGTGTTAAAAACGCCGCCCCCGGTTCGGCCCATGGTCGCGTCATACGTGCCCGTTTGCGTCTTCATCTCCTGCACGGCTTCCAGCGTGGGAATGATCTCGGGCAGGTTCTGCGACGTCGTGATGGAAATTCCGTCAATCGTATAGTTGTTGCCGCGAATGGGGCCGCCGCCTACGGACACAGCCGCCGTTCCGATTTGGTCTTCAAAGCGATTCCAGCGTGGATCGCCAACGGGAACGACGTTGTTCGACAGCTTGGCCATCATGTATGTGTTGCGGCCGATGTTGGGCAGGTCGGTCAACTGCTGCGTGTTCAGGACCTGACCGTTCGAAGCAGTGGCGTTTTCGATCAACGGAACCTCGGTGGTGACCACGACGCTCTCGCTGACTTGGCCAAGCTCCATTTTCAGGTCGAGATTGACGAGTTCCTGCGTGCTGACGACCACTCCCTTATGCTCAACCTTCTTGAAGCCGGCGCTTTCTGCCGTCACGGTGTAGGTCGCAGGAGTCAACTGGGCAAACGAGTATTCGCCTAAGCTGTTGCTGACAGTGGTGCGCGTCACGCCGGTCGCTTCATCGCGAAGCGTTACATTGACGTTTGCGACCGCCGCGCCGCCGGGATCGAGAATAATTCCCCGCAAGCCGCCATAGATGGCCTGAGCGGCTGCGGGTGACGCAGCGATCATGAGCGCCGCGAAGAGCATGGGAATTCGAGATTGAAGGAACAGCTTCATAAGGAGTCTCCTAAATTCGCCTTGTGAGGGATTTGTGCGCCTCGGCTTAGGCAGGCGCGATAAATGGCGAGGGCACTGTCGAAAAAAATTGCTAATCGACCCATCGAGAGCCCCGATCCTTTCCACGCAGAAAGGATTATTGTCTAGACGATATTCCAATGTTGCGATCATGTCAATGGCAAGAGAAAAAAGAATACAGCCAGCAGATTGAAATCCTGCCCGTAACTTCACTTGCTTTCCCTGATTTAGTCCGCGCATGGAGAGGTAAACGTTTAGGCGGTCCACAATCGCCTCGCGACTTGAAGCCGGATGTGTGTAACCCCATCGGCTAATTCTGCTCTCCGAAAGCGGGAGAATACGGATATGGCGTCGAGATCCCCCGGGCTGATACGATTCTGGACCCTGCTGATTGCCGGTGCTTGTTGTCTGCCGGCCCAGTCGAAAAGGCAGGAAGATCTGGCAGCGGGCAAAATACTGGTTACGACGCGCGGCACACGGGATCCACTGTTTGCGGAATCAGTGGTCCTGCTGGTGCGCTACAACGAGACCGACGCGCTGGGCCTGATGGTGAACCGTCGGACAAAGCTGCCGATTTCGCGCGCGTTGCGCGAATTGAAGCGCGCGGAGGGCAACTCCAGCCCCGTATTTGTCGGGGGCCCGGTCGAACTGGACACTCTGTTCGCGCTGGCTCGGGCGCCTCATAGACCCGACGGCGCGACCGAAGTCTCCGGCCATATCTACCTGATTGCCGCCAGGCCGGCGCTGGAGAAGGCGCTGGGCAGTGCCTCGAACCCAAGCGAAATGCGCATCTACCTCGGCTACTGCGGATGGGGCCCGCACCAGCTCGAAAACGAGGTGCGCCAGGGCGGCTGGTTCATCTTCAATCGCAGCGAGGATCTGGCGTTCGATCCAGAACCTCCAACGCTGTGGACGAGGCTTATCGACAAGGCGGAAGCGCAGATGGCGCGGCTCGGCTTCGTCATGCCCGGTACCGGTTGGTAACGTCGAACTTTACCAGACGCGGGGCAAATGAGAGATCAGCCCGATCCGCTTGTTATAAGAGGCATTCGGATCTAGCGAATCTTCTTTGACCTGCTGCAGAAGGAGAGTCCGCACTAACCCGGAGCGTTACGGATCGGTTCAAATTACTTGAAATTGTGTTAAACCCCTGCCTAGCGCGGCCGATGAGGGCTCAGTGAGCAGTCAGACTCGGGATTCTCGGACTCAATTGTGATCTTAGCTACCGTTTCAAGCGATCCTTGTTTTCAAAACGACGTCCGCGCCATTTTGGAGCAGCGCTACCGATTCGAAGCCGTTTGGAGCCTCGATTATGAAGAGGCGCCGCGGCTGTTGAGCCTCAAGTCCGATCAGCGCTGCCTAAATATCGTTGATTTCTCTGATATACCGCGGGCAATGTTGCTGGTTCGTTCACTTAGCAGCAGGCCGCATATTACCACCGTTGCAGTAGGGTGCGGGAATAGCCGCGAGGAACTGCTGGGGCTGATGCAGGCGGGGGTTCGCGACATTGTTCCCGACTTCACCTCGCGGGAGCTTCTGCAAAGCGCCGCCCGAGCCATCGATGGAATCGCAAACGCAGGAGAACTCCTGGCGGATCTGTACGCGTTTGTTCCCGCCAAGCCAGGCTGTGGCTCCAGCACCATCGCCACCTACACTGCCGGTATAGCGGCCAGTTTGGCGAACGAACCCACTCTCCTGATGGATTTCGATATTCGCCTCGGCGTCACAACCTTCCTGCTGAAAGCGGAGGGTACTCGCACCATCGTCGACGCTCTGCGGCAGGTCGGACGGTTGGATCGCGACCTGTGGGCCGGGATGGTGGCCCAGATCGGTAACCTCCATCTGCTGGGCTCCGGCGCGGGCGATTTTTCGCAACCTCTCTCGGCTCCGGATTTCAGCGGGCTGCTGGATTTTGCGCTGCGCCAATATTCGCTGGTGACCGTGGACCTCCCAGGCTCGATGGAGGACTACGAGTGCGAGGTGCTGCTGCGGTCCAAGGGAATCATGCTCGTCTGCACGCCGGACATCGGGGCGCTGCACGTGGCGCGCCGGAAGTCACAGTGGTTGCGGGATCTCCGTTTGACCGACAAAGTATCGGTGGTGCTCAATTGCGTGGAGAACCGTAACACCCTCTCCGTGAAGGAAATCGAGCGGATCATCCAGTTGCCGGTCCGCTATCTGCTGCCGAGCGGGACTAAAGACGTTTCCAAGGCCGTGCAGAAGGGCGAAATGATCGATGTAGATTGCCCGCTGGGCCGGCAAATCGCGGCGCTGGCGCGGGAGCTTGTCCCCGCGAAATCGGTAGTCTCGAAGCCTACCACGATGCGGCGGTTCGTTGAGTATTTTTCGGTGAGTCCGGCGCGCGCTCGCAACGCCTGATTCGAAAACGGGAGAAAGAAATGAAGAACGAAGCGATCTTGGCAGTCCTCGACCATCTTTGTAACGAAGCGCGCAATTCCTTGCATGCGGCGCTCGGAATCACCGAAGTGCTCACTGGGAGGATCGGCGACCGGGCGCAGCGGACCTCGCTGGCCATCGGCAGGAGGAGCGCGGACCAACTGCTGCGTTCGATCGACGATGCGCGCGAGTTGCTGTCTACTGCTCCCCCTCCGGCCGGAATCGACGAACTGGACCTGGTGGCCTTCGCCGGAGAGATCATGGACGGGCTCAACCTGGCGTCTGGGAAGCGCCGGAGACACATTGTGTTCGAAGAGACTCCCGCGCCGTTGTCGATCGTGCAGGATCGCAAAGGTGTGGAACAAGTGCTAACGCGGGTGCTCGACACGGCGTCGAAGCTGACCCACGGCACCGACATCTATGTGAAGATCCGGGGCGGAGTGAAAGGCGTCCGGTTGACGTTGAACCTGCGCGACGCAAGCCTCGCCGCGCGGCTGGTCAAATGGCTGAACTCAACTCTGGATCAGAGCACCTTGCAGGGGGCCGGGGACTTGCCGTTCGGGATCGCGGTCATGGTGGCTGGCAAACGCCTGCGGGCATTGGGAGGGTCGGCCGAGCAGATCCGGGATGCCGCCGGACACGCTTCAGTGACGATCGACCTGCCCACTCGAGCCGCGAAATCTGACCAACTGGAATCGAGCCTCACCCATCGCGACGCAGTGGACGAAGCATTGAACGTAATGGTAGCAGAGGACTCCGATGACAGTTTTTTTCTCACCGAGCTGATGCTTGGAGCGGAACGCGTGCATCGCGCCCTGGATGGAAGCGAGGCGCTGCATATGATGCAGAAGCAGCGCTTCGACATCGTACTGATGGACATTCACATGCCTGGAATGGACGGATACTCGGCGATCCGCAGCATTCGCGAGTGGGAGACGCAGACCGGCAACGCCCGCACTCCGCTGGTGATTCTGTCGTCCGACGACCTGGAGACCCAACAACGGACCGCGGCCGCGTCGGGATGCTCTGGATTCCTCCGCAAGCCCCTGAATAGAAGCGATCTAACCGACCTGATGGAGCGATTGAAGCAGTCGCGGCGATTGGCGGCCTAGCCAGTTGTCGAACTTTACATTAAGCCGCTCCGCACAGGCTCGTCAGCAAGCGATTCTTCTCACGCGTGTTCACGACGGATCGAAGCTCAGTTCAGCTCAAGATATCGCGCAGGCCTGCCGTGAAGTACCGCGTCAAGCAGGGCGTGTTTGAGCTGAGCGGTAGAACTCTGCCGTTTCAATAGATAGGCGGCTGCGCCGAAACCTAACGTCAGATCCCTTGAGATGCTCCGCTCGTCCGAAGTCAGGATTACTACCGGCACAACGTATCCGCTTGCCGATTGAATAACGCGATAGGTTTTATAACCCTTCAATTCGGGTAGACCTAGATCGAGCAGCACAACGTCGATGCCGGGCTGCCCGAGCCGGATCGTCGCTTCCACCAGGCTGGCGGCCCATGCGATATCAAAGGAAGGGTTCGGATCGTCGTCCATGCTTCGGCGCAGGTTTATCTTTACCAGGTCAGCCATCTCCGCATCGTCCTCGACCAGCAAGACGTGAATAAGAGAACCCACGGCTACGGTTCTGGGCGTCGGATTCGCAGGGGAGAATTCGCAGACAGGAGTAATCGGAGCGTATCGAGGCATAGACCTCGCATCGGCCAGCCGGAATTTTCTGTGAGAGCGCATTCAAAAAAAAATGCAGGAATCGTTGGGATGGCCGAAGTGTTCTCATATGGCGTCTGAATCAGGTCCTCTCGAAACAGCCGTGGAACCGGCGCACATTGGCCTGGCTGAACTGGATGCGGAAGGATGCTTCATCTCAGCGAACTCAACCTACCTCTCGATGCTCGGCCTGCAGAGTACGGATCTGCTCGGCAGGCACTGGCGCAGTACGGTGCATCTCGATGACCGCGCCCGCGTCGAGGAGGCATATCGCGCGGCGCGGTCGGAAGGCCGGGGCTGCGTTGAGATCCGGGCGGTGCGCAACAACGCCCGGATCGTCTATCAGGCTTTGACCGTGACAGGCAACCTCGACGCGCAGGGCGCCTTCGTGGGCTATAATTGCCGGCGGCATGCAATCTCCGATTACATGGGCAATCAGGAGGCTTTGATGCTGGCCGTCGAGTCCGCGCCGAACGGATTGCTGATGCTCAACTCCAGCGGCGTGATTCAGTTTGCGAACCGCGCGGTTGAGAACATCTTTGGATATACTCGCCAGGAGTTGATCGGGCGCACGGTAGAGACGCTGTTGCCGGACCGCTTCCGCGCGCGCCATCAGCACCAGCGAAAAGCCTTTAGCAGCGACGAATCCCGCAAGGCGATTGCCGGCAGGGATCTCTCTGGCCTGCGGAAGGACGGCGCAGAGGTCCCGGTACAGGTGCAACTGAATCGAATCGAGACCGATATGGGAGACCTGATTCTGTGCACGGTTATCGATATCGCGGAGCGCATCAAACATCAGAAACAGCTGGAGCTCGCCAAGCAAGCCGCCGAAGCGGCAAATCGGGCCAAGAGCGATTTTCTCGCGCGAATGAGCCACGAAATCCGCACCCCCATGAACCTGATCATGGGCATGAACGCGCTGTTGCTGGAGAGCCCCCTCAACGGCAGGCAGCGGCAACACGTCGAGATTTCTTACCGCAACGTTCGCCGCTTGCTGCGGTTGATCAACGGCATCCTGGATCTCTCGAAAGTAGAAGCCGGGATGCTGACTCTGTCGTCGGTGGCGTTCGATCTCCATCACGTGCTGGAGGACTGCGCGGCGACGATTTCCACGGCTGTGGAGAAGAAGGGCTTGCAGCTTGAAGTGTCCATCCACCCGGAGGCAGGCCGGTTCTGGATCGGCGATTCTGAGCGCCTCCAACAGGTGTTGCTGAATCTGATCGGAAATTCCGTAAAATTCACCGAAAAGGGAAAGATCACGGTTGAGGTGGAGCAGGAGACCGGCGAGCACGGCGAAAAGGGGCTGAGGTTCGCCGTGACCGACACCGGCTGCGGTATCCCCGCCGACAGCGCCACGATGATCTTCGATGCGTTCCAGCAAGTCGATGGCGCCATGAACCGGCCTTACGAGGGCACCGGCCTTGGGCTGACGATTGCCAGAACGATCGTCGGTCTGATGGGGGGCAAGATCTGGGTGGACGCCAAGGCCGGACCGGGTACTCGTCTCGTGTTCACGGCATTCTTTCCGGAAGGGACGGAAAACGCCGTGGCCGCGACGAAGTTAGCGACGGCAGAGGCCATGGTCTCAGTCGAAGCGGGCACGCGGGTCCTGGTGGTGGAAGATAATCCCGAGAACGTGATTCTGCTGCAGGCATACCTCGAAAATCTCCCTGTGGTGCTCGACTTTGCGTCGAACGGGGTCCAGGCGATCGACAGGCGGAGGTTCGGCAGCCACGACCTGATCTTGATGGACATCCAGATGCCCGTCATGGACGGATATGCGGCGACTCGCGAAATCCGGGCCTGGGAAAAGGAGCAGTGTGCTCCGCGAGTTCCCATCGTGGCGCTGACGGCGCATGCATTGACCGGGGCGAGCGTAGAGAGCCTGGAAGCCGGCTGTGACGGTCATCTGACCAAGCCGGTGGACCAGAGGGTCTTAATCGAGGCAATCGCGAAGTTCGCGAAAAGGCAGGCGCAGCCGAACGCGGCGATCCCGAATTCGATCGTAGCGCGGCGGCCCGCCTTTCTTGCCAACCGTCGGGTGGACCTGGCGAAGATGCGGAATGCAGCTGCGGCGGGCGATTTCTCCGTGCTTCAAACGATCGCGCACAACTGGAAAGGCACCGGCGTGGGATATGGATTTCCGGAGATCACCCGGCTGGGCACGGAAATCGAGCTTGCCGCTAAGGCTGCGGATGGGGACAGCCTACCGGCCCTTATCGAGCAGGTAGCGCTTTGCCTGGCCGGGACCGCCCCAATCACCATCGCTGATTAGACAAAGCCAGGCGAAGACGCCCGCGCCTTACGTAGCTCACGAGCACAATTGGGACCGCCACTCGAGATTATGATATTCTGTTTCGCGATCCGTTATGCGTAATATTGTTCCGCTTTTGCTGCTGGCGCTCCCATTACTTGCCCAAAATCAAGATAGCGTTTATTCAATCGGTGGCTCCGTCGTAAATTCGCGAACGGGCGAGGTGGTGAAGAATGCATTGGTTTCAGTGGTGAGAATATCCGATGGTGGTCTCGATTCAACCGAGACCACTCCCCGAATCCAGAAGCGCTGCGTCCGTACCTACCGTCTGGAAAGCCTGTTCGGATTGTGGCTCACTCGGTTGGCAGTGAACGCATTTCTGTACTAATTTCTCCAACGCGACCATAATCTGTTCGTCGGACGAGAATGACCGTTAACGAGTAAAAAGCCGTCCGAAGTTCACTTCGTGAACGACGTTATCGGGGCTGATTGCTACCGGATGGCGCGTCAACCGATCAGCTCGACCGACTGGTCGAAGGGTAAACCGGGTGGTTCGACCACTCCCAGCTCCACGACGCATGCCGCGATTTTTCCAGTGCTCGTTACCGGGCGAAGTGGATAACCTCCGAGTGCACCGTCAATGCCGGTCGCTAACTTGCGTTGATGCAACCCGATCAGGCCGTCATTAACGGATGGAGTGGCGCCGCGCCGTTCTGGGAGAAGCACCGCGAAACGATCCGGGTCGGGAACATGGAAGCGCTCATCTCGCCCGTTTTGGAAATATCGATTTCCGAACTGCCATAATGCGGGCATCAGGCGCTGGCAGCGGTAGCCGCCGAGTACAAATAATTTGGTCGATGAGGCCGCAATCCGTGTGGAACTACTTATCGTGGACGATGGATCCAAAAAGCTCCCCGCCGTGACTCGTTCCTGTCCAGGTTCCGGCATAGCGATTCCGATACAGCACCACGCGGGCCGTGTAGGTTCCCATTCCAAGTATGGACAGATCGGTGAGCGTGATCACGGGCGTATCGCCCGCCCACTTGATTGTGACCGGTATCGGAATCGGGATTTCGTGGCCGCTAAGATTCATGCGGGCCTGGAACATCCACACATCGCCGCTAAGTTTGGTAACCCGGTCAATCGAATACCGCTCCTCGCTGGATAGACCCTCTTTATTGTCGAGAGTCGAATGGCCAACCAGAACCGCTCCAGTCATCATTTGCTGGAACTGAGTTTCGAGATTCATGGCGGGATTGGCGGATGGCTTTCGGGAACAGCCGAGAAGAAGCAAAAGAGATACGGCTACTAAGCGAACCATAGTTTTCTGCTGTATTATCATCCTGGCCCTTTCGGAAGATGCTTTTGCGTCTCCAATCTGGCCGGAGGGGACGGCCTTGACCGTACCGCGATCCAAAATAGGCCGAACGTTGCGGCCAGCCCCAACCATCGGATCATCCCACGCGCGAAGATCACGGTCGCGTTAAAGAACATGAACGCAATGAACGCGTGGATCGTAGCGCCGAGCCAGACCCGCGCGCGATACCGGACCAATCCAGCCTGCCACCACCAGCACACATCCGCAATCCAGGCCGAGGTAAAAACGTAATTGAAGTACAAACCGCCGCCCCATTCGATACCAAACATGCGGGCTGTCTGCCGCGCGGTTTCCAGATACGCAGCGGCGTGGCTCCAGTGGTGAATGAACTGAAATGCGGCCGCGACGTGCACCAAGTAAAGAGCGCACGCGATGGACCAGGTCAGGCGTGCGGCGCGATCGCGCCGGTCGAGCCACGCAGCGACGCTTAGAACGTACAGGCCCGCCGCCAGTCGAACCGTTTCGATCGTAAGGGACTGGCCAACGGTCATGTAAGCTGAGAAGGTTGCCCTCGCGCAGGCCAGCCTACTATGGTTGGGCTAATCTCGCCATCGCGGCCTTGGCCATGGTCGGAACCCTGCCCGGCCGAACCCAAGGCCTGGGCCTGATCACGGAACCCCTGCTGGCAGATCTGCATATCGATCGTGTCACGTTCGCCGCAGTGAATCTGTGGGCGACGCTCATCGGAGCGGCATTCTGTCTGCCGTACGGGCGGCTGCTGGATCGATTCGGGTCCCGCATTGTGCTTACCGTGGTCGCGCTCGGGCTAGGGGTTTCGGTCATCGCGATGCGATCGGTGGAAGGCGTCGGCGCCGTGTTCGTTACCGTGACGCTTACGCGCGGGTTCGGACAGAGCGCCCTGTCTGTGGTTAGTCTGGCGCTGGTGGGAAAATGGTTCGCGCGCCGCCTGAACTACGCGATGGGCGTTTTCTCGCTCCTGGTGGGCGTCGGATTCATCATCTCCTTTCCCTCGGTGGGTCAGGCGGTACTCAGGTTCGGCTGGCGATCGGCGTGGAGCGGCATCGGATGGTTTCTGGTGCTGATCTTGGCGCCGCTCGCGTGGATCGTGGTCCGCGATAATCCTGGAAAACGGGCTGTCGAGCAGGAATCGTTCCTTTTTTCCGACCTGACCATGTGGGAAGCGCTGCGAAGTCCGGCGTTCTGGATCTTCGCACTGTCCAGTTCCTTATTCGGGTTGGTCTATTCGGGAATCTCGCTGTTCAATCAGTCGATTCTCGAACAACGCGGCTTCGATGCGACCGTGTTTCACACTGTGCTAGCGGTGAGCACGATGGTGGGGTTGCTCGCGAATTTCGGCGGCGGTTGGCTCGCGACGCGCTGGCCGATTCAGCGGGTTACCGGACTGGGGATGGCGGTTCTTGCCGCCGCCTTGATTGCCCTTCCGCTGGTTCGTACTTATGCGGACGTGATGCTTTACGGAATCGCGATGGGAATCGCCGGCGGAGTAGTCACTGTAGTGTTTTTCTCCGTGTGGGGACAAGTGTTCGGCAGAACGGATCTTGGGCGAATCCAGGGCTGCGCGCAAATGATGACTGTATTGGCGTCGGCAGTGGGACCGTTGATGCTGGCCGAAACGTTGCGGCAAACGGGATCGTACAATTTGATGTTCAATGGACTCGCAGCGATGGTCGCCCTTCTAGGAATCGCGTCCTGGCATGTCCCGCTCCCTTCGCGGGAGCCGATACCGTGTCCGGCCACCTAACCGATCAGCCGGTAGTTTCCGGATTGCGCGTGATCCAGGACGATTAAGGACGTGTCGGCGTGTTCACGTCAGCCTCGCCGCGCTGCCTCGATGGCGGCGACGTCGATCTTCTTCATCGTCATCATCGCCTCGAAGGCACGCTTTGCCTCACCGCCGCCAGCCGCAAGCGCATCGGTTAGCGCGCGCGGGGTGATCTGCCAGGAGAGGCCCCAGCGGTCCTTGCACCAACCGCACTGGCTTTCCGTGCCGCCATTGCCGACGATCGCGTTCCAGTAACGGTCCGTCTCTTCCTGATTCTCCGTCGCGATCTGGAAGGAAAAGGCCTCGGTGTGCCTGAACGCCGGTCCGCCGTTGAGACCGAGACAGGGAATGCCCAGGACGGTGAACTCCACCGTCAGCACATCGCCCTTCTTGCCGCCCGGATAGTCACCGGGAGCTTCGTGAACAGCGGTTACTTTACTATCCGGAAAGGTGACTGCGTAGAAGCGCGCCGCCTCATGCGCGTCTTTGTCGAACCAGAGGCAGATCGTGTTCTTTGGCTTCATGTTCGTGTGCTCCTTGTGCTCGATCAGGGCAGACGTCGCGGTCTTTGCGTCGGTCCGCATCAGTGACCCACCAGTTCATCTGCTGATCTGCTGCGGCGGGCGTCTCAAATTGGTCGCCCCCCATCACACTTCTCTGAATTATATCGCTGGTATGAATCGATTTCGAGATCCGAAGCTATGACAGGCCAATTTCCGAATGATCTCGATTCACGCTCCTCTTGGGCGTAGATCACACAAATCGGGAAAGTTCATAACATCACGGGTTTCGGGCAAGACCTTGCGCCCGCTCCTGCGTCTTAGGATTCGAGGGTAAGAAAAGCGTACGCTCCGAGACTTCATACACGCCGCAAGAACGCTGCGCTCGAGCCCGGCCTTCGCCGCCGCGGCGGTGATCACGATCGGTTTGGGCATCGGAGCCAGCACCGCCATCTTCAGCGTCGCGAACGCCGTGCTGTTGCGCCCGTTGCCATACAAAGACCCCGCACGGCTGGTCTACGCCTGCGCCGATTTACGCCGGCGCCACCTGCCCGACTTCCTTTGGTCTTCTCCGGATCTAACCGATTTCCGCGCCCATGCCGCGTCCACCGTTGAGGACGCCGCCGGGGCGAACACGTTCCGCGCCGTCTACCGGCGCGACGACGGCTCTTCTGAAGAGATCGCTCAGGCCAACGTCACTCCCAATCTCTTTCGTGTGCTCGGCGCGCGTGTCATTCTGGGGCGCGACTTCGTCGAGAGCGACGCCCAGCCTCAGCCCGTCAGCCCCAATGGCCAGCCGGCGCCGCCCGACCGCCAACTGCCGCTGTACGGAATCATCAGCCACGAGTTCTTTGAGCGTCGCTTTGGCGGCGATCCCGCCGTGCTGGGCCACCCAATCGCCAAAGGTGGCGCGATTATCGCCGGCGTTCTCGAGCCCGGTGTCGAGTTGCTCTTTCCCCCCGACAAGAACATCGAGCGCAAGCCCGATCTCTGGGTCGCGGCGCGCGTTGCGCCCGGCGGCCCGCGTATCGTGGTTCAATGGCGCGTCATCGCGCGGCTGCGTCCGGGCGCGACCCTCGAACAAGCGCAAGCGCAGGCCGATGCCGCGGCCGCACAAAGTCGCGCACTCGAGCCAGCCTACCAAGGCGCAGATCTGCACTTCCGGATCGAGCCGATGCAGCGCCATCTCACTTCGCAATCGCGACCGGCGATCCTGGCCCTGATGGGCGCGGCCGTCTTTCTTCTGCTCATCGCGTGCTCGAACGTAGCGAATCTGTTTCTGGTACGCGCTTCCCTGCGCGCGCGAGACCTCGCCGTTCGCGCCGCGCTGGGGGCGAGCTGGTGGCGTCTGCTTCGACAGCGGCTGGCCGAAGCGTTACTGGTAGCCGCGTTCGGATCCGCATTCGGATTTGCCCTGGCCGCCATGGGCATCAAAGATCTGCTCGCCATCGCCCCCGCCAATCTGCCGCGGCGGGATTCCATCGGTGTTGACCCGGCCGCGCTCGCCTTCAGCATTGGCGCCGGCTTATGCGCCGCGCTTTTTTTCGGAATTCTGCCGGCCATCCGCGCGGCCCGCCCCAACCTCGCCCAAGTGCTGCGCGCCAGCGGCCGGTCGAGCGGACTCGCCGGGGGATCGCTCGCCCGCAACCTGGTGGTCATCGCGGAGGTCGCGCTGTGTTTCATACTCCTGGTCGGATCGGGTCTCATGTTCCGCAGCTTTCTCGCGCTGCAGCGCATCGATCCGGGGTTCAGCCCGCGCGACACTCTAGTGCTCCGTCTCACCGGAGGCCGCCAGGGCGCTGCGCCCGCAGAGCGCGCCGCCATCGTACGCCAGATTCACGACGCGCTGGCGTCGGTTCCCGGCGTCGAAAGCGTCACGGCGGCCAACATTCTGCCCCTCTCCGGCGCGATCACTCCTTACCGGTGGGGAGCAGCGGAGGCGCTCCACGACGAAAGCAAATATCAGGAATTCGACGTCGAGACCGTCCTTCCCGGCTACTTCGAGGCCATGCGGACACCCATCCTCCAAGGCCGTGAATTCGAGGAATCCGACAACCAGCCCGGCCTGAATCGCATCATCGTCGACGAAACTCTCGCGGCGAAGGCGTTCCCCAACGGCGACGCCGTGGGCCAGCGCATCCTCAGCCGCTTCCGCAGCGTCGAGCCCGCCTGGTTTGAAATCATCGGCGTCGCCGCGCACCAGCGCATGACGTCGCTGGCCGAGCCAGGACGTGAGCAGGGCTACCTTCCCGATGGTTTCTGGGGATCCCAGGTCGTCGCCGATTGGGTGCTGCGCACTCGCGGCAACCCCGCGCCGTATGCAGCACCCGCGCGCGCCGCCTTGGCCAAGCTCGATCGCTCGCTGCTCATCACCAAGACCGCGACTCTGGATGCGATCGTCGAAGACGCCCAGACCGGCACCCGATTCTCGCTGCTGCTTATTGCCGCCTTCGCCTCCATTGCAGCGCTGCTGGCAGGCGTCGGATTGTATGGCGTGCTCTCGACTGTCGTGCGCCAGCGCACTGCCGAAATCGGCGTCCGCATGGCGCTCGGCGCGTTACCCAGCGGCATCTTCGGCCTCATGATCGCTTACGGATTGCGTCTTAGCGTTGCCGGCATCGCTGCCGGACTCGCCGCTGCGCTACTACTCACGCGCACCATGACGTCGATGCTCGTCGGCATCAAACCCACCGATCCGCTAACCTTCTGCGTTATGGTGATGTTCTTCGTGTTAATCGCCGCGCTCGCCACGTGGGTCCCCGCGCGCCGCGCGGCAGCGCTCGATCCGCTGAACGCATTGCGCGAGGAATAACAGTGGGTTGTCGCACCCAGGTAATTCGTCCGCGTACGTTTTGGACGCCCCCAGAGACTGAGAAATCCAGCTAGCTGGCTAGGTTATAATCTTTCGCATATGTCGAACCTGCGATCCCGACGCGAGATGCTACGCGCCTTGGGAGTTTCGGCCGCCGGCTCACCCTTCGTCTCGTCCGTGTTTGGACAGGGCCGCTGCCAAAATGGCTACAATACGCCTGCCTGCCCGATGACCAAGGACGTGGCAACGGCTCCCATCAAGCCGCTCTTCGCGCCCACGGGCTGGAAGACCGTCGCCCTCGAACATATCTCGTTCCAGGTGCCCGACTACCGCAAGGAAGCGGCGTTCTACATCGCACTAATGGGCTGGAAACTGCGCAGCGACGACGGCAAGCAAGCCGTTCTCGATATCGGCGACTGGGGCTCGGCGATCTTCAAGGCTGCGCCGCCGGAACAGACATCGGCGCTGGTGGACGGCTTTGGCTTCGCCATCGAGCCGTGGAATGGGAAGGCGGTCGAAGCGGAACTCCGCAAGCGCGATCTCAGTCCGGTCGCCGACAACAACGGTAAGGGATTCGAGAGCTTCCATGTCAAGGATCCGGACGGGTTCGACCTGCAGATCGGGAACAGCAAGGGCTTGGTGAAGGCGCGCAAGACACCGGCGACCGCCAGGCTCGAATCGGAACCGCCGTTTGAAGCGACGAATTGGCGGACCGTATGGCTCGATCACTTTTCCTTCGGCGCGACCAACTACAAGGCGAGTGTGTCGTTCTACACCAATCTGCTCGGCTGGAAGGGCAGCTTCGACGAAGGCAGCCAGAATGAGGTGGAGATGGCGGACATTGGGAACGCCATCATTCGCGGCGGCAATCCCAACGATCCGAATTTCGGCAAGCCGCCGGAAAATGGGAAGAAGGCACGGCCCCGGAACGTCCGCATCGATCACATCGCATTTGGCATTCAGCCATGGGATGCCGATGCGGTGAAAGATGCTTTGGAGAAGCGCGGGCTGCGCGCCCAGGCCGACACTGGCAACACCGGCGATATCCACCAGGCGAAATACCAGAGCTATCACACCCGGACGCCCAACGGTTACAACCTCCAGATAAGCTGCGTCACTAAGGACACACGCCTGATCGGATCGAGCGGAACAAAGCCAGCACAATAGGCACTGGCATCGCGCCGTTCTGTTGAGAGACAGACTCCGTCTCCGTGTTCTGAATGTGGTCGCTCAAATGCGTCTCCGTGGCCCACTCACGACGCAATCGTATTGACCCGCTCTCTGGCAGTGGATATAATCGCAGTCCAATTACCCATGAAACACGACGTTGTTGTTTTCATTTTGTCCCTCGCCGTTGCGACGGCGCAATCGCCCGCAGCCAAAGACGCCAAGGAGCCGGCCTGGGACACCACGCAAAGCCGAGGAAAGACTCGGAACATCAACTTCACCACTCAGGAAGGCACGTGGATGTCGGTAGATATCTCGCCGGACGGCAATTGGATCGTGTTCGATCTTCTAGCCCACATCTATCGGGTCCCGGCCTCGGGCGGAGACGCGGAGTGCCTGACCCAGGCGAGCGGCGCTGCGCTGAATTTTCATCCGCGCTACTCGCCGGATGGCAAGTCGATCGCGTTCGTTTCCGACCGCGGCGGCCAGAACAATCTCTGGATTATGAATGCCGACGGGTCCCGGCCGCGGGCGGTATTCTCGAACAAAGACATTCGCGTCTTCGAGCCCGCGTGGACTCCGGACGGCCAATTCCTGATCGTGAGGCGGGCGAACGTGGCCAACCGCGGCGGTGGACCGGGCGGAGGAGGCGGTCTCTGGATGTACCACAAAGACGGCGGAGAAGGCGTCGAGGTCGTGTCTGGAACCGCAGCCCGGGGAGCAGCCTGGCCTTCGGTTTCCCCCGACGGCCGTCACGTCTACTTCCACGCGATCGTCTGCGAAGGGCGCGAGAGTGGTCAGCAAGACGCCGTCCAGGGCTGCCAACAGATTAAACGCGTCGAGCTTAAGACAGGCGTCATCGAAGACATTACGTCTGGCCAGAATCAACAGCAGTCCCGTGCCTCCTCCGGCGGTGGGGTCGCGCCGGAAGCGTCTCCGGATGGCCACTGGCTTACATTCGCCCGCCGCATTCCCGACGGGACCATCTCTTACAAAGGCCACCAATTCGGGCCGCGCACGGCGCTCATTTTGCGCAATCTCGACACCGGTGCGGAACGCGTCGTGATGGATCCGATCGAGATGGATATGGCGGAAGGGATGAAGACGTGGCGGGTGCTGCCCGGCTACAACTGGACGAAGGACTCCAAGTCGATCTGGATCTCGCAAGGCGGCAAGATCCGGAAGCTGGATGTGGCCAGCGGCCGGGTCGACACTATCGCGTTCAACGCGAAAGTCGAGCGAACGCTTTCGGAGATGGCCTACAAGAACGTGCCGCTGGACGAAGGCCCGGTGAACACCCGATTTACGCGCTGGCCCACCGCATCTGGCTCCAAGCTCGCCTTCCAGGCATTCGGTAAGATCTGGATCACCGACATGGCCGGGGGAGCACCACGCCGTCTTACGAATCTCCCCGCGCACATTTTTGAATACTCTCCGGCGTGGTCGCCCGACGGGCGGTCGGTGGCGTTCACCACCTGGGAGGAGCAGCACGCCGGTCAGGTTTGGATCATCGCCGCGACCGGAGGCAAACCGCGCCAGGTGACCTCGGCCGCGGCCGAATATGCACAAGTCGCGTGGTCCGCTGACGGAACAGAACTCGTTCTGGCGCGCGGATCGGGCGAGACTTTCCGGGGCCGAACACTGGTCGAAAATCCCTGGTGGGAGATCGTCCGTGTTCCGGCGGCCGGAGGGCCAGTCACCGCTGTTGCGGTTGACAAAGAGGCTGGCGGACGCCGATCCATCGTCCAGGCCAGTTATGGGCCAGAAGGCCGCATCTTCTTCCCTGAATTTACAACCGAGCGCCGCGACGGACGTGACCAGCCCGTGACGGACTTTGTCTCGGTCCGACCTGACGGCAGCGACCGCCGCGTGCATATGAAATTTTCGTTTGCGGACGAGGCCGTCATTTCTCCCGACGGCAAATATGTGGCCTTCCAGGAAGGCGATAACGCGTACCTCACGCCGTTTTCCTGGACCGGCGTTGGGGCGGAGCCGCTGCAGGCCGACAAGAAAAGGGGGAAGTTCCCCATCAAGGCGCTCTCGAAGGAAGGCGGAATGTTCGTCCACTGGCGCGATGCGACGACCGTTGAATTCGGTAGCGGCACAACGCACTACACGTATCACGTGGACACCGAAAAAACCGACACCGCGAACATCACGCTTTCTCAGCCTCGTGACGTCCCAAAGGGCTCGGTAGCGCTCACCGGAGCGAAGATCGTCACGCTCGACAATCGCCGCGTGATCGATCGCGGAACGGTCGTCGTCAAGGACGGGCGCATCGCGTGCGTCGGCGAATGCAACACGGCGGGCGCAAGCGTAATCGACGCTCGCGGCAAAACGATCATCCCCGGCTGGATCGACATGCACGCGCACCATCACCGCGAAAACTCAGGGATGGTCCCGCCGCACAACTGGGAATCAGCCATCTACCTCGCCTACGGCGTGACGACCACTCTGGACCCGGCACCCTGGTCGCAGAATGTTTTCCCGACCGCGGAACTGATCGAAGCCGGACTCGTTCTTGGGCCGCGCACCTTCGCGACCGGCGATCCGCTCTACAACGGCGACGGTCCTCGGCAGAACGAACTCACCAGCGCTGAGGTCGCCGAGCAGAATGTGAATCGTCTCGCCAATTGGGGAGCGGTTTCCATGAAGCAGTATCTCCAGCCACGCCGAGACCAGCGCCAGTGGGTGACAGAGGCGGCCCGCAAGCGCGGCCTGATGGTGACCGCAGAAGGTGACTCGCTCGAATTCAACATCGGAATGATCCTGGATGGCCAAACCGGGTGGGAGCATCCGATGAGCTACTCGCCCCTTTATGGCGACGCGGCCAAATTCTTCGGCATGGCCCACGCTGTCTACTCGCCCACCTTTATCGTCGGTGGAGCAGGTCCGTGGAACGAAGAATATTTCTGGCAGGAGTCCGACGTCTGGAAGGATGAGAAAGCCCGCCGCTGGCTGCCTTGGCGCAATCTAATTCCCAATACGCGCCGCCGCATTCTGCGCCCCGTCACCGACTACAGCTATCCGATGATCGCCCAAGGCCTCGCGGATATCATTGCCCAAGGTGGCTACGGAGCCATCGGCTCTCACGGCCAGCAGCACGGCATCGGTGCGCATTGGGAGACCTGGATGGCAGCCAGCGCACTTGGACCGATGGGCGCACTCGAGGTCGCGAGCCTTCATGGCGCGCACTTCCTAGGCGTCGAGAAGGACCTCGGCTCGATCACGGTCGGCAAGCTCGGGGATCTTATGGTTCTCGATGCCGATCCGCTAGCCGACATCCGTAACACGGCCAAGATTGCCTACGTCATGAAAGCGGGACGCGTGTGGCAGGCGTCCACGCTCGACGAAGTGTGGCCTGTGAAGAAGCCATTCGGTGATTACTACTGGGTCGACGCGGATGAGCTTCGATCAGACGATCGGCCGGTCGACTACTGGGACCGTCACCGCTAGTGCGCAAACAGGGCCTGAGCAAGCGTGACGGAGTACCTCCCGTAAATGAAGAGGATTCCAACAGGTCGCGATTCATTGACCTGAGCCGGATTTAGGGGGTATTTCGCTCGACGATGGCGGCCGCCTGATCGCATATGATGGCGTGCCATAAGGCCACGTCCGCCACATTTCAAGGCACAAAAATGTCACACGAAAAATTGCGGAGCTGTAAACTAATGAAACTACAAGGGTTAAAATGGTGCGGAGAGGGGGACTTGAACCCCCACGAGATTGCTCCCGCTAGCACCTCAAGCTAGTGCGTCTGCCAATTCCGCCACCTCCGCAGGTGGGATTTCTACTTCTTCTGCTCCGTTCGGATTCGGGATCACCGGAGCCGGAATGACCTGCTTCGGCTCCTTGCTTTCCGTCCACCGACGGCGTCACCGTGATCGGCACCGTTCCGTCCCGGCTGCGGCACCGTCGGCCGGTCTGCTGCTGGCGCCGGAACCGGCTTCGTCGACTTTTTGCAGCAGCGCCGGCGATCCTCTGCCCGCCCGCGTCGCCAGAATCGAAAGCGTCAGCGACGTCACCATGAACAGCGCCGCCGCGATGGTGGTCGCCTTCGACAGCACCGTCGCCGATCCGCGCGGACCGAATACCGTCTGCGATCCCATGCCGCCGAACGCTCCCGCCAGATCCGCGGCCTTGCCGCTTTGCAGCAGCACCACGACGACCAGGAACAGGCACACGATCACATGAATCACTGTCATAAGAATTACCATACGGACTCCAGCGTGGGATCTAAACCATCTCATGTTACCACGCATCATTTATACGCCGCGATCCCCGTCACCCGCTCGCCGATCACCAGCGTGTGGATGTGGTCCGTGCCCTCGTAAGTCTTCACCGTTTCCAGGTTGCACAGGTGGCGCATGATCGGATACTCGTCCATGATGCCGTTGGCGCCCAGCAGATCGCGCGACTGCGCGCGCGCATTCGAGCGCCATCGCGCACGTTGTTCCGCTTCAGCATCGAAATGTGCGCCGGCTCCAGCCTTGCCCTGATCCTTCAGCCGGCCGACGTGCAGCGCCAGCAACTGCGCCTTGGTGATCTCCGTGATCATGTCCGCCAGCTTCTCCTGCACCAGTTGGTGCGACGCGATCGGCCTGTCGTCGAACTGCTTGCGCAGCACCGAATAGGACCGCGCGGTTTCGTAACAATCCATCGCCGCGCCGATCACTCCCCAGCCGATCCCGTAGCGCGCCTGCGTCAGGCAGCCCAGCGGAGCCTTCAGTCCCTTCGCTCCCGGCAGCATCGCGCTATTCGGGCACGCGGCAATCGTTGAACGCCAGGCTGGACGTCACCGACGCGCGCATCGACAATTTTCCGTGCATCTCCGACGACGTGAATCCAGGCGTGCCTTTCTCCACCAGGAATCCGCGAATGCCATCGTCGGCGCGCGCCCACACCACCGCGACGTCGGCCACCGACCCGTTGGTGATCCAGGTCTTCTCGCCGTTGATCACCCATTCCGATCCCTTCACGCCGCGCTTGGTCAGCATGCCCGCCGGATTCGATCCGAAGCCCGGCTCGGTCAGCCCGAAGCACCCAATCGCCTCGCCCGATTGCAGCTTGCGGCAGCCAGCGCTGCTTCTGCTCCTCGCTGCCGTAGGTGAGGATCGGATACATCACCAGCGCGCCCTGCACGCTGACGAAGCTGCGCAGGCCGGAATCGCCGCGCTCCAGCTCCTGCATGATCAGGCCGTACTCGACGTTGCTCATCCCGGCGCAGCCGTAGCCTTCGAGATTCGCGCCGAAGAATCCGAGCCGCCCCATCTCCGGAATCAGCTCGCGCGGGAAACGCGCATCGCGGAAAGCAATCGCGGATCAGCGGCAGCACCCGCTCATCGACGAACTGCCGCGCGGTCTGCCGCACCAGCAATTCCTGTTCGCTGAACAGCGAGTCGATCAGAAGATAATCCACGCCGGGGAATCGAGCCATGTAGAAACTATTCTAGCCATTGCCGCCCCGTTCTTGCCTCAAGCCCGCAGCAAGTCATGTCCGATAACGGTACAGTGTGCAAAAAGGGGGACTGGCTCGAATTTCGCCGCCTTTGCGAAAGTTCGTGCCTGTACCCTTTTTGCCCGCCCCGAATCATATGGTTCAAGATCAGCGACACACTATACCCGCTACTTCTTGTGGATCAGGATATTCCCGTTGTACGTGACGAACTGCATCTCAGGCCCGCCGCCGTTGATGGTGCCGTACATCGTTTTATCCACCTTCACCCGGTACCGGCCGCCGTTCTTGCGCTGATCGTCCACCTCCGGCGGATGAGAGCCCTCGATTTTCACGTCGAAATCCGTGAAAATATCGCCGTTGTCGGTCTTCAGCTTCAGATTCGCCTTCACATCTGCCGGCAGCGTCACGTCGATCGTGCCGTTCATGGTCGAAAAGCTCATGGTCTTGTTCGGCGTCACGTGATCCAAGCGACACCGTGACCCGCCCATTCATCGAGTTCGCCACCACCGAACCCGAGGCGTTGGTAATCGTGATCGCGCCGTTCATGTTTTCGGCTTCGATTTCCCCTGAAATGTTTTCAATCTCGATCTTCCCGCCGTTCATCGTCTGCACCCGCAGCGCAGTCTGCGTCGGCACCTGAATATTCAGTTCAGCCGAGCTGGTCACGCCAGCGCGCACCGTCATCGACGTTGTTTTCCTCGGTCACCTCCAGCCCGCTGCTCGTGTTGAGCTGGTGCATTCCATCGGGAGGAGTCCGGCGATGCCGCGCGCCGCGGCCTGTCGACTCGACGATCGCATCCTTGCCGTCATACCCGCGAATCGTCATGCCGCCGTTGATGATCTTCACCACCAGCGTCCGCGGCTTGGACGGATCGCGAAACGGCACCGTGACTTTATCTCCCGTATCCTGCCCGACACCTGAAGCGCCAGCAGCGTGCCCAGCGCCGCTCCGCCCAACAACATTTTTTTGTAATTTGTTTTTTTCATTTTCTTCCCTCTCGCCTACTTCTCCCTGTTCTTGATCAGTACTTCCCCGTTCAACGTCTCGAAACTCAGCTCCGGCCCTCCATTGCCGATGCGGACCCCCGTCATCCGATTGCGCCTGTACACCTTCATGCCGTTGCGCTCCTCCGGCTGCATCCGCCGCCACCGGCAACGCCGTCACCGGGAAATCCGTGAACATCCCGCCATTCATGGTCTTCATCCTCACGTCGGCGTTCAGGCCGCGCCGGAACGACACATCCAGCGTCCCGTTCACCGATTTGAACGAAGTCGCGCCGGTGGGATTCCGCGCGAACGTCACCTTCACCGGACCGTTCACCGTGCTCACCGACCCCGATCCTTCCACCTCGCGCATTTCGATTCCGCCGTTCACGTTGCTGATCCTGAAATCGCCCGAAGTGCCGTCGACCAGAATGTGCGAATCGTTTACGGTGCGCAGGTCCAGCTTGGTATCCCGCGGCACGCGAATCTTGAAATCGTATCGAAACTCATACAGATTGTCGCCGTGAAAATTGATGGAATTGTCGCTGCAATGGCAGCGGAACGGACCGTCGACCATCAACTGCACCAGCCCGCCCTCCCGCCGCTCCGCCAGCGAGATTTCCTTTTTCGCCAGCGTCATCCGGTCCTGCGACCACGCCCGCAACGTCTTTTCGATATCCACTTCCACCGATCCGCCGGTCGACGCCGTCACTTCAATCGCGCCCGTGACGTTGTCGATGATCAGCTCATGCGCGCCCGCGTAGGACCGGTGCTCGGTCGATTTGTCCTCGCACCGTCTGCCCGAACGCGAGCGCGGACATCAGAAGCAGCCCTGAGATTCTCATTGCAGCTTCCCGAGCGCCCACTTGGCGTGCTGCCGCACCGCGGAGTCGATCTTTTCATCGTTGATAATCTTGCACAATTCCGGCACGGCGGTGCCGTCCTTCAGATCCACCAGCAGGTCGATCAGCGCGATCTGCACCAGCGGCGTATCCTGTTTGCGAATCGACTGCACGATGGCCGTGCGCGTCACCGGGCTCGATCCGAAGCGGTGCAGAGCATCCACCGCGGCCAGCCGCACGTTGACGTTCTGATCCTGATTCACCGTGGTCAGCAATGCCGACAGAACTTCGGTATCGGAGGACGGCGCCTGATACGCGTAACTCACTCCCCGCAGACGTTCTCCCGCCGACTGCTGCTGCATCAACGATAAAGCCACCATTTGACGCATGCTGTTTACCTCCCCGCGGAGCTGCGCGACCTCCGGATCGGCCGCCGGCTGCTCCTGCACACCCGCTCCTTTTACGGGATGCATCTGATATCCCACACCCAGGCCGATCACCAGCAGCGCGAAACTCACTCCCATCTGCCACGCCGGTTGCCTCGGCCACAAAGCGAAAATCCGTTCGCGCCAGCCGCGCTTCGGAGCCGATTCCAGTCCCTGCCGGTACGCGCCGAGCGTCTCGTAGAACCGGCTGCGCAGATTCGCACCCGGCTCAAAATCCTTCGATTCCGATGGAATCAGCGCCAGACTCTTCCACAGCGAGCCCAGCCGCTCCGCTTCCGCGCGGCACGCATCGCAGGTCCCCAGATGCGCTTCGAAAGCGAGCTCCTGCGCTTCGCCCAGCGTCTGGCTCCAGTAATCCGTGAAAACAAGTTTTGCTTGTCGCAAGTCATGCCGTTTTTTCTCCCAGCAGGGCGAAATACGCCTGCTCCAACGCGCGCATCGCCCGGAATACGCGCACCTTCACCGTCCCCACCTCGCACCCGAGCACCGCCGCGATTTCTTCATACTTCATATCCTGAAACCGGCTCAGCACCAGAATTTCCCGCTTCTCGGCCGGCAGCCGGTCGAGCGCCCGCCGCAGCAGCGCCAGATCCTGCCCCTTTGCGGCGGTTTGCTTCGGGCCCCGGCGCATCGCTCGCCGGCTCCGGCCGCCGGTCGTCGAACTCGTCGATCCCCACCACTTCGCCCTTGCGCTTCTGCGCCTGATCGACGTTGGCGTTGCGCGCGATCTGGTACATCCAGGCCGTGAAGCTCTGGTTGGGATCGTAACTGGCTCGGTATCGAAGCATTCTGAAAAACACGTCCTGCACCAGGTCTTCCGACAACTCCCGATTACGGTTCATCGAGACGAAGTAGCGGAACAGCGGCCGATGATGCCGTTCGAACAGCACGGCCATCTTGGCCACTTCCCCGTTGCTCACCTGCGCCATCAGAACGTTGTCGGTTGCGTTCACGGTCTCGTTCTTGAATACTCGTAAGCCGTTACAAAGGTTACATGCTAGGATGAACCCACATGCTCCTGCCGCTGCTATGGGCGGCCTGCGCCATCGCGGCCTACCTGTATTCTGTTCAACAGAATATCCCCATCCGGACGGCTCTGGCCGTTTTGCCGGCCTTTCTGCTGGAAGCGACGTTCTTCTACGCGCTGGCGGTTGATCGCGTCCGGTCCCGAATTGAAAAAATGCCGTCCGCCGGCTTTCGCCCTGGCGCTGATGCTCGCGGCGTTAGCGCCTTATTCTGCGGCGACTTTGGCGCTCGGCACGTTTCGATGGCATACGCTTCTTTGGATCGCGATTCTGGCGGGTGCAGTCTCGTTTTGGTACATTCTTCTGCCCCACCAGCCAGCCTCCGACATTCTGTTCCTGATTTTCATGGCGGTGGTGTGGCTCTCGCGGATTCTCCACCAGTTTTATGCGGATCCTCATCCAAGACTGCAACTTGAAGTTCTGGGGCAGTTGATGTGGTTCCGGACCGGAATTTTCGCGATGGTCAGCATCCGCCGGCCGCCGAATGTCGGCTTCGGATTCTGGCCGCAGAAGCGGGAATGGATGATCGGCGACGATTTACTACGTTGCTTTTCTTGCCGATAGCAGCCGCGCTGGCCTGGTGGATCCGCTTTGCGAAACCGCGCTGGCCTTCGTCGGGTTGGGAAAAAACTTCGCTCATGGCCGTGGCGACGTTCTTCGGTGTTTTGTGGGTCTTAGCGCTGGGCGAAGAGTTCTTTTTCCGGGGCCTTCTGCAACAGTGGATGAGCAAGTGGCTGGGGAACGATTGGCTGGGTTTGTTTGCCGCGTCGCTGATCTTCGGCTCGGCGCATTTGTGGTTCGGCCATGCCTTTCCGAACTGGCGCATGGCGGCGATGGGGACGCTGCTCGGAATCTGCTGCGGCCTGGCGTTCCGTCAGGCCCGCAGTATCCGAGCGTCCATGGTGACCCATGCGCTGGTCGTCACCACCTGGCGAATTTTCTTCTATTAGGCGTGCGGCTTTATCTCCGCTAAATGCGCAGCTTCCGTGGCAAGATCGCGCGCGTAACGATTCAGCTTCGGCGATTTTACGTCGACGCCGGGCTGGTCCAGGAAAGCCCGCAATTGATGTGTCCGAGCCGCGATGTCCTGAATCTCAGGCTTGGCGTCATCGATAATTTTGCGATCGGCTGGAGATAGCGATTTTTCCTTCGTTTCCAGCGTGCGCAGATGGATCACCAGCGCCTCTTCCACTGGCTTGATTTCATTCCACTGCGTATCGTATTGAGACCATGTCGCAGTCGGCTGCCCGGCGAGTTTTTCCATTTGCATGGCGGTCGAATGGATCTGGCGGGCATCGGTCCGCACCTGCTTGAACAATGCCGGCGTATCCTGAGCGGCGATGAGGGCCGATCCCGCCAGCGCCGCGGCTATCGTCAATTTGGCAAGCATAATTTCTCCCTTTTAGTGCACCGATGTGTGTTCTCTTACGAATGCTTTATAGATCACCGCGAAAAGGTAGCCCGCGATGGCTCCATCGACGAATCCGTAGATGGTGCCGAGGATCACCTTTGCGAGTGTTCGGGCCGTATCGGCTCCGGGATAGACCGAGCTCATCATGTGGAGAAAAGCTGCGCCATACGAGGCGTCCGCAAGGTTAATCAGGCCAACGAAGAGCATGGCTCCGCCCCACAGTAGGGCGGAAGTGAGTGTCACTGCTTTTATCGAGATCATACCGACTCTCCTCTGATTCCAATCTAGGCTCATGCTAGATGGATGGAAATCCTGTCGCGAAGCGATTTTTTGCGTAGCAAAGTGAGCCGCTACCACAGGGAGTGGTCGGTATAGCGTCTTTTCACGCAGTTCTAGCGGGAAATGCTGCCGGGGGCGACCTTCAGCATCGTAAGCGGGCCTTTCAACTCAACCGCGTCTTTGCCGGGCGGAACGTACCACACCTCGCCGGCATTCATGAGCTGACCCCCGATTTCGCCATGACCTTCGATCGCGATCAGCAATTCAAATCTCTCGCGCGGAGGCGCGTGGCGAATTGCCGGCCCGATGCTCACTCGCGTCGTCGAGAAATATTCGCATGAGACTTCCTCGGCGCGCGCGGTGTGAGGACCGCGATGGCTCACCGCCAGCGCATGATCGAGATGCAGTTCGCGGGGACGGCCGTAATCATATAAGCGATAAGTGACGTCGGAGTGCTGTTGGATCTCGCATAACGCGAGTCCTCCGCCGATGGCGTGCACGGTGCCTGCGGGAATGAAAAACGTATCGCCGGGCCGGGCTTCGAACCACTCGAGTAGATTTTCGATCTCGCCCGAGAGCGAAGCTTCTCTTAAGCGCTGCTCCGTGATCTGCTCGCGGAATCCGGCGGCGATTTTCGCGCCCGGCTCGGCCGCGAGAATATGCCACATCTCGGTTTTTCCTCGTGAGGCATGATGTTTCGAAGCGTACTCGTCGTTGGGATGCGCCTGCACGGATAGCTTGTCCGAAGTGAAGATGAACTTCACCAGCAGGGGTAGAGTCGTCGACGCCTTCAAACCACACTTCGCCGATTTTCCGGTCGGAATCGCGAAACCAGGGCTCTAGATGGGTCGAGCCCCACAGCTTTTCGCGAAACGACGGGGTCAATCGGCGCGAGGCCCATTTACGCGCGGGCAGCGATGAATTTCTGAATACGGTCGAGACCGCGTTCCAGCTCCTTCATCGAAGTCGCGTAGGAGATGCGGACGTGATCCGTGGTTCCGAACGCTTCTCCCGGGACCACAGCGACCAATTCTTCAGCGAGCAGTTTTTCGGCGAACTGCATGGCGTTAGTGATGCCGCCTTTAAAAGCCACGCTGACGTTCGGATAGACGTAGAACGCGCCTTCCGGCAGATTGACGCGCACGCCGGGCATCTGACGCAGCCGCGCGACCACGTAATCGCGACGCTTGCGATACTCGGCCAGCATCGCCGTCACCGAATCCTGCGGGCCGCGCAGCGCTTCAATCGCGGCTTTCTGCGCGATCGAATTGGTGTTCGACGTGGAATGGCTTTGCAGCTTCATGATCCCGGTGATCACCGGCGTGGGCGCGAGCACGAATCCGATCCGCCAGCCCGTCATCGCGTAAGTTTTCGAGAGCGACCCGGCCACGACTACCGTCTCTTTCGCGTCGGGGAAAGCCGCAAGAGAATACAGCTCGCCATCGTAGACGAAGCGGTGGTAGCATTCGTCGGTCATCACCCAGATGCCGCGGTCGCGCGCGAGCTGCACCACGCGCTCCAGTTCCTTGCGGGCGAAAACGGCTCCGCTGGGATTGGACGGCGAATTGATGATGATCATCTTGGTCTTCGGCGTCAGGCGCGCGCTCGATCATGGACGCGTGCAGCTTGAACCCTTCGGCCTCGTCGGTATCGACGAACACGCACGTCGCGCCCGCGTAATTCACGACGTCTTTGTAGGTGACCCAGTAAGGAACGGGAATGATGACTTCGTCGCCGGGATCGATCAGGGCCTGCATCAGGTTGAAGATCGCGTGCTTGCCGCCGACGGTGACCATGGATTCTTTGGTCGAATAATCGGTGCCGTAATCGGTCTTGTGGCGCCAGCAGACGGCCTGCTTCAGCTCCTCGATTCCGCCGGTATTCGTGTATTTGGTGAAGTTGCCGGTGATGGCGTCGAACGCAGCGCGCTTGACGTTGTCGGGCGTTGGAAAATCCGGTTCGCCCGCGCCGAAATCGACCACGTCTCCGCCCTGGCGCCGCAGCCGCTCCGCTTCGGCGGACACCGCCAAGGTCGACGAAATGCTGATCGAAGAAATCCGCTCAGCCAGATCCTGTAACACTTCCACGTTCTTCCCTCCTGGCGGCCAGCCGCCGCAATAACTTCTCTTCTACGCTGGGCGGGACCAGGCCCGCGATATTTCCTCCGAGCCCGGCCACTTCCTTCACCAGCCGCGAGCTGATGAACGAATACGCCTCGCCCGCCATCAAAAACGCAGTCTCGATTCCCGGCTGCAAACGGCGATTCATCAGGGCCGTCTGCAGCTCATATTCGTAATCGGAGATGGCTCGAATGCCGCGCAGGATCATGTTCGCGTGGCGCTGCACGGCATAGTCGACCAGCAGGCCGTTGAACGTTCCCACTTCCACGTTGGGATACGGCTTGATCACTTCTTCGAGCATCCCGGTGCGTTCTTCGACGGAGAAGAGAGGCTGCTTGGCCTCATTCTTAAGAATCGCGACGATCAACCGGTCCACCAGCCGGCTACCGCGCGCGATCAGATCCAGGTGCCCGCTGGTAATCGGGTCAAAGGAGCCTGGATAGATGGCGATGATCTTCGCTGGCGGCGCGGCCAAAGATTCTCCCCGGTTCGCACGGCTGAAAGGTCATTATATCAGAGTCTCCTTGGGGAGAGCCGGCCGAATTCGCTGTCTGAAGACCCTCGTTAAAGACCAGTGCCGTTACGATAGATATGCAGACTGGGCATCCAATGATCATTTCGAAAATTTCGCTGGACTGCGAAAACATCATTGACTGGCCGCTTTTCACGAGGAGTTCAGTCGTGTTTTTGGTTTTCCAGACTTCTACGGCCGAAACATGGATGCGTGGATCGACTGCATGACTTCTCTCGATGAGCCCGAGGATGAGCTTTCCAGTATTCATTGTGATCGCGGCTCAGTGCTGACACTCGAGTTGCAGAATGTGAAGGACTTCAAACGGCGTTGCCCAGATCAATACAACGCCCTGATCGAATGCGCTGCGTTCGTCAACTGGCGGCGCATTGAGACAGGCGGGTCCGCGGTGCTTGCATTGAGCTTCCATGCGTAATGAGTCGGATTCCGGAAGCTGTACCTTCGCTAAACCAATTCGAGCCGTTTCAGCTTCATCCGATCGGCGCGAACCTGGGCAAAGATCGTATTGTGCCTGCTGCACAACAGCTTTCGGCGTTGCCTCCGAAAACCTTCGATAGCCTCACGGCCATTTCGGGCGATATGCCGCGCTGCCCGTTCACGAGCTCCGAAAGAGTATTGCGCGTCACTCCAAGGGCGGCGGCCGCGTCCGTGATCGTGAGGCCCAGAGGCGCAATACATTCCTCGAACACGACAATGCCTGGATGAGGCGAGTTTTTCATATCGGCCACGTCGAGCCAAAAACGGACCGAACCGTGCGTATCTTCCAAACTGAACGATTCACCAAGACCTGAAGAGGAGCGATTGCAAACATTATGAAGTTTTTCCGTGCCGTTATGATTCACCGTGCTGCCGGGGTGCTCGGCGGGATTTTGCTTCTTTGCGCCAGCGCCTGGGCCCAGCCCCGCGCCAAGGCGGCAGATCCGGATCTGAAGGAAATGCGCGACTACCGGCTCAATATGGACGTAATCCAGCGGTACATGAATGCGATGAAGACCGCCAGCAACGATCCCGGGGCGAAGAAATGCTTCGAGAATAATTCTCCCGGAAACGCTCCCACGCTCGACGCCGGGGAGAAGCTTCTCAACTCTTGCCCGGCGGCAGTCACCGTCATTAAAGCGGCAGGCATTAAGCCTCGCGAATTCCTGATCATCACCGGAGCTCTGATCGGCGACTTCATGGCCGTCGGCATGAAGAAGAGCGGGACCATCAAGGAGTATCCGGCGTCCATCTCTCCCGAAAATGCCGCGTTCGTCGAGCAGAATTACGACAAACTCCAAACCATGCTCGCACCGATGACCGGCAATGGGAAGTAGCGCCTTGACAATCCAGTCAGGCCGGATTGCATACCTTCGTCGGGTGTGAAAACTTGTTTGCTTCCTGCTCGCTTTGGCTTCGTTTGCCGGCGCCGCGCCCAAGGTGGAAACCGGATCGATTAATGGAGCCGCGTTCCGTATCGACGTTCCCGACAACTGGAATGGTGGCCTGGTGGTGTACTGCCACGGCTACGCGGAGCAGCCCGTGAAATACAAGGAAGACAAACTTCCGGACGTGTTTCAGGTATTCATCGACCAGGGTTACGCGCTGGCGCAATCGGGCTACGCCGCGGGCGGCTGGGCGATTCAGGAAGCGGTGGTCGACACCGAAAGCCTGCGCCGCTACTTCGTCGGTAAGTACGGTGCGCCGAAGGAAACGTTCATTACGGGCCACTCCATGGGCGGCTTTCTGACCATGATGATGATGGAGACGTATCCGACCACCTACGACGCCGGTCTGCCCTTGTGCGGGCCGCTGGCGCCGACGGATTGGTTCATGTCGCGCGGGGCTTTCGACAGCTATGTGCTGTTCAATTACTATTTCCCCGGGCGTGCTGCCCGAGCCCAGAAGATCCCCAAAGATTTCGAGAACACCAAAGAAGCGCGGACCAGGTGGAGCAGACGCTGGATTCGGCACCCGAAAAGGCCGCGGCGCTGCGCCATTTTCGCGACAGCAATTTGAAGAGCAACAAGGATCTGGCCGGCACCACGGTGTTTATCGTTTACATGGTTAAGGAACTGACCGCGCGGGCCGGGGGCAATCCGTTCGACAATCGCAACGTGATCTACAACGGCACGCTCGACGATATCAAGACCAATGCGACCATTCCGCGCTACGCCGCGGATCCGAAAGCGCAGGCGTATCTTCGCAGCTACTATACGCCGAGCGGACGGATCATGAGGCCGATGCTCGCGATTCATACCAGTTACGATCCGCTGGTGCCGGTGTGGATCCCGAACGAATACTCGTCGAGCGCGGACATTGCCGGGACCAGCAATTTATTCGTCCAGCAATATGTAAATCACGACGGCCATTGTGCGATCCAGGCGGATGAAATCTCGCGGGGATTTTCCGAGTTACGCGAATGGAAATCGAAAGGGACGCGTCCGCACGCTGGAGAAGTGCCGAAATAGCCGGTTATGATTTCGTAGCTCCGAATTCGTTCGCTAACGCGCGCGGCTGGGATAATTTGATGGTGCAACACAATCGAAGCCGAGCGGCGACGGTCAGAGTCTGTGTGATTCGCTCGCGGCTCGTTCCCGAGCTCTCTCATATATCAGCAGCTTAGCGAGCCGCGACCAGAGGAAGCGGTGGATATAGCTGGTGTTCACACCCACTCGTCAGGGAGCGGTTTGCGGGACGCGCGCTAGGTCGATTTGGAGGTCTTGCCGAATAATCCCAGCAGACCGCCGAGCGAGGTGTTCTTCTTCGCGGTCTCGCTGCGGCCGCCGAGCCGGTCGGCCAGCTGCATGATGCTTTTGCCGAAAGACGTGCTGGGCGGCGCGGGCTTGCCGTCCATCAGCGATTTCTGCACGGCCTCGTAGTCGCTCGGCAGAATATCGAAGACTTCGGTATGCAGCGCCGTGCCGATGACTTCGCGGCTCAATCCCGACGTCGCGATGATAGCGGTTCACCAGCAAACGGATTTTCCAGCGGCCGATCCGGTTGGTGTCGAGATAGGATAGGGCGCGCTGCGCCGCCTGCAGGGCGGGAAGTTCGTTGGTGGTGACCAGCAGCAGTTCGCTGGCGGCGCGCGCGGTGTTCAGGTTCCATTCGCCGTAAACGCTGCCGGTGTCGATCACCACCACGTCGTAGGCGTGGCGCGCGTATTCGAGGATCGGCGAAGGGTCGTGCAAGTCCTGGGTGCCCTCGACCATCAGCTCCGGCGCCAGCAGTACGTCGACGCCCAGGACGTTCGTTACCATGGCGCCCCACAGGTCCGAGTCGAGCTCGTGGGAACGCTGCAGCGTGTCGAGGAAACTATAGATCGATTTGATCTTGAGCAGGAATGAGGTGGTGCCGGCGAGCGGATCGAGGTCGGCCAGCAGAACTTTCTTGGCTCCCAGGCGCTTCCATTGAAACGCGAGGTTGCAGGCGATGGTGGTGGCTCCGCAGGCGCCCTTGGCGGGCATCACGGCGAAAATCTTGGCCGGCTCTTTGGCTCCGCCTTCGCCGGACGGCTGCTGGCGGGCGAGTTTTGCGACGACGGCCTCGATCTGATCGGCGGTGAAGGGCTGGATCAGGAAATCGACGGCTCCGGCGCGCAGGCAGCGCAGGATCAGATCCGGCTCATTGCCGGCCAGCAGCGTCGACGACCTGCACGGAAGGGCCCAGCCGGGTCATTTCGGTGAGGAGCTGCAAGGCCTGCTCGCGGTCGGAAACCATGTCGAGAAAGACCATCTGCTGGCGTTCCGCCGCCCATCGCCCCACCCAGATCGCGGGGCGAAGGATAACTGCGGACGTGGCTTATGGCTGCGCCGGGAAGGTGCGCTTGAAGGAGCGGCTCTAATTCGTCCGCCATCCGGGCCGTCGGGCTGATGATGACCGCTCGTCTGGATGCGGATGGAGGCGCCTCACGATGCTGCATGGGGACCGGCAGACCAGTTTGGAATCCGTTTCAAAGAAGTAATTCGACTAGAAGCGATCATAACATGAGAACCTCCGCTTCTTTCACCAACTAAAAAGAAAGATCCGCCGGACGATGAGCCCCGTGCCGGTGCCGGAACATGGCCAGCGGGCAGCGGATAAGGATGAGTAATTTGTGAGTCGAAAGCGTGAAAACGGTGATTCCAACAAACGGCAGCCCCAATGGGGCGCATACGAATCTGCGAACTGCCGGCATGACGGAAGAGCCGGAGCGGAGCGATAGAATCAGAACGGTCTCGGTCTGCGACACGCAGCCGGTAACCACGGAAGGCGTTCGCAGCTTGTTGAGCAACTGCGCGGACTTGAAGCTCCTGAACGCGACCGATTCGCTGAGTCACGCCATGGAGCTGGCGCGCGCCGATCCGCCGGACGTGCTGATTCTCGACAAGGCGTTCGGGATTCAGGCCATTCTGGATTGGATGGACGCCGCGAACGGGTGAAGAAGACGCCGGCAACGGGGAAAATAATCGCGATTCTGCTGTCCCGGCCGTCGTGGTCTGGGGTGTTTCGGTGACCGAGGCTGAGGCGTTGCGCTTTTTGCAAGCCGGGGCGCGCGGCATCCTGCGCAAAACCGCGGCCTTCCCGCGATCATCGCGTGTGTGCGCACCGTGGCGGCGGGCCGAAGCTGGATGGAGGACTGCGTGTTCCGCGATTCGGCGCGCTCGGACCGCTATCCCCGCAGCGAACTGACGGCGCGGGAGCAGCAGGTGCTGGAACTGGTGGAGCAAGGCTGCAAGAACAAGGAAATCGCCGTAGAACTCGGGCATACGTCCGGGCACGGTGAAGATCCACCTGAAGCATATTTTCGAAAAGACCGGATTCGCGGACGGTACGGCCTGGCGCTCAACGGCTGGCGGGATCGCGGAGTGTGCGGCGATTGCCAGGCGTGATCGCCTGTAATCGGAGCCGCGGCCAGTCCCTGCTATCCTTATGTACAACGTGCGCTATTATCCTTGTTCTCGCGTTGCGTGCGCTTCGAGTTTCGCGCAATCCCCCCTGATCAAGATTCTTTCCGATGAGCTGGACCGCAACTTCACGGCGCTGAAGCAAAAGGGAGAACCGCCGCCGTATTTCATGGGGTACGCGGTGGACGACGATGAAGCCGACGTCGTCGTGGCCAGCCAGGGCGCGCTCGACGCGCAAAATCACGGCACGGCGCCGGATTCTGGACATGACCGTCCGCGTGGGCAGCCCGCAGTTCGACAATTACCGGCGCGTCGGGAACGACCGGCCGAGGTTCACTTCCGGCATCTCGATCGCGCTCGACGACAATCCGGTCGCGATCCGGCAAGAGGTGTGGCTCGCCACGGACCGCGTTTATCGCGCGGCATCGAACCGGCTGATTCGAATCAAGGCGGATGAAAAACTGCGCGCGGCGGCGGACGACACCTCGGACGATTTTTCGAAAGAAGAGCCGCAGGTTTTCTTCTGCGCCGACTCCCAAGTACAAATTCGATGCGGCCGATTGGGCCAGGCGGCTGCGCAAGCTGTCGGCTGAGTTCACCAAGTATCCAGGCGCGCTGAACGCCAGCGTCGCGGTGCGAAGCGCAGCGGGTTTCGAAAACGCTGGTCACCACCGAAGGCACGCGCCTCGAGCATGGGCGGCTGTTCGCGCGTCTGATCATCACGCGCGCGCGGAAAGGCATCCGACGGCATGGATCTTGGCCACCATGGAAAGTTTCGAAGCCGACGATCCGGCCAAGCTGCCGAAGGACGCCGCAGATTCTCGCGGCGGTCGAACGCGCGGGCGCGAATCTGTCGAGCCTGCTGCGCGCGCCGCCGTCGGATCCGTTTGTCGGGCCGGCGATTCTCTCCGGCCGCGCGGCGGGCGTGTTCTTCCACGAAATTTTCGGCCATCGCGTGGAGGGGCATCGCCAGAAAGACGAATCGGAAGGGCCAGACGTTCACCAAGAGCGTCGGCCAGCCGGTGCTGCCGGATTTTCTTTCGGTCATTTTCGATCCCACGCGCGCCGAATTTCAGGGCACGTCGCTGAACGGATTCTATCTTTACGACGACGAAGGCGTGAAGGCGCGGCCGGTGACGGTGGTGGACAACGGGATTCTGAAGACGTTTCTGATGTCGCGGTCGCCGATTCAGGGCTTCGCGCAATCGAACGGGCATGGGCGGCGAGCCGCGGGGGCCGAAGTGGTTTCGCGGCAGTCGAATCTGTTCGTGGAATCGTCGAAGAAAGTGAGCGACGCGGAGCTGCGAAACATGCTGATCGCCGAAGTGAAGCGGCAGGGGAAACCGTACGGCCTGTTCTTCGATCAGGTGACCGGCGGGTACACGACCACCGCGCGCCGCGGATTGCAGGCGTTCACGGTGATCCCGCTGGTGGTGTACCGGGTCTATCCCGATGGGCGTCCGGATGAGTTGATCCGCGGAGCGGACATTGTAGGAACCCCGCTCGCGAGCTTCGCCAAAATCATGGCGACTTCGGATCGGATGGAAGTGTTCAACGGAATTTGCGGCGCTGAATCGGGCGACGTGCCGGTTTCGGCCATCGCGCCCGCGATTCTGGTTTCTGAGATTGAGATTCAGCGCAAGGAGCGTTCGCAGGATCGTCCGCCGTATTTGAGCCGGCCGGCGACGGAGGATCATCCGCGATGATCCGGCGTCTGATTCTGATGTTCGCATGCCGCGGCTTTTGTCGGCGCTGCCGCAAACTTCTTCGGACGACGATGTGATCCTGCGCGCCATGCGGGATGAGATGGACCGGTCCCGCCAGCTTCGCGTGGTGGCGGGCGGCGGGGACGATATTCCGTACTTCATCAGCTACAGCCTGACCGACGGCGAAAATTTTCGCGTTACGGCTTCGATGGGCGCGGCGGTGAATATCGGGCACAACCGTTCGCGCGTGCCGGTGGTGGAAGTGCGAGTGGGAAGCTACGATTTCGACGACACCGGGCACATCTACAGCGGAATTTATTCGGGCTCGCGGTTCGACAATGAGTGGCCGCTCGACGACAATTACGCGACTCTGCGGGAGTGCTTCTGGCTGGCCACGGATCGCGCCTATAAGACCGCGCTCGAATCGATGGCGCGGAAGCGCGCGGCGCTGAACAGCGCGAGCGCGCCGGCGGAAAAACTGCCCGATTTCTCGCGCGCGGATCCGGTGAAGCTGGTCAACAAAGTGACGCGGAAGAAAATCGACGAAGCGGCCTGGCAAGCGCGCATTGTGAAACTGTCGGGAGTGTTCAATTCGTACCCGGAAGTGCTTTCATCGGTGGTCGAGTTCGAAGCCATCACCGGGATCACGTATGTGATGAACAACGAGGGAACCACGGTGCGCTATGCCGACGACATCGCCTACGCGTATGCGAAGGCTGAAGGGCAGGCGCCGGATGGAATGCTGGTGCGCGATGCCGCGACGTTCCAGTCGCTGGACCTGGACAGCTCGCGTCCGAGGCGGATATGCGAAAAGCGTTCACCGAGCGCGGCCGAGAACGTTCGCGCGTTGACGAAGGCTCCGGCAGGGCGAGGAATTTTCGGGACCGACGTTGTTTGAGCCGCAGGCCGCCGCGCAGCTGCTGGCGCAGTTGCTGGGAGACAATCTCGAGGTCCCGCGGAAGCCGCTGGCCGAGCCGGGACGCGCCGTGAATTTCCTTCCGAGCGAGCTTGAGACCAAAATCGGCTCGCGAATCTTGCCGGACTGGATCGACGTCACCGACGATCCCACGCAAACCACGCTGGAACGGGAAGCCGCTGGCGGGCTACGACGTGGTTCGATCTGGAAGGCGTGGTTCCCAAGCCGGTTTCGATCGTCGAAAAGGGAGTGCTGAAGAATTTTCTCACCACGCGGCAGCCGATCAAGAATTTTCCCGTATCGAACGGACATGCGCGCTTGCCCGGCGCGTACGGCGCGCAAGAGCGCCGCGATCAGCAATCTGTTCATCAAGGCCAGCCAGAGCGCGCCACTGGCGGATCTGAAGAAGAAGCTGATCGACATGTGCAAGGAGCGCGGCAAGCCGTACGGGATGCTGGTGCGGAAGCTCGATTTTCCGTTTTCGTCGGGTACGGCCGAGCTGCGCCAGTTGATTTCGACGGGATCGCAGTCCGGCGGATCGGTGCGGCCAGTGAGCCCGCCGGTGCTGGTTTACCGGGTGTATCCGGACGGGCGCGAGGAACTGGTGCGCGGGCTGCGATTCCGCGGCCTTTCGACGCGCGCGCTGCGCGATATTCTGGCCGCTTCGCAGGAGACCGCGCTGTTCGATTACGTGAACAACTCGGCGCCGTTGGCGCTGCTCGGCGCGGGAGGTTATCTGGCTCCGACGGCCGTGGTCTCGCCGGGAATGCTGTTCGATGAGATCGAGTTCGAGTTCGCCGCAGGAGCAGCTTCCGAAGCCGCCGGTGGTGCCGCCGCCAACCAGCGGGAGCTGAAGGTGTAGGGTAGAAGTTGTAGTCGTCCATGCGCCTGCTCAGCCGCACCATTTTCCGCGAGATCTTCGTCAGCACGATGCTCGGCGCGGTGCTGTTCACCTTCGTCCTATTTCTCCAGCGATCCCGCCCGTTGTTCGAGTTTCTGGTGCGCACCACGGGGACGCCGTCCGCGGTGGCTTATCTGTTCGCGCTGGTGCTTCCGCAGGCGCTGCCCTTCACCATTCCGCTGGGGGTGCTGGTCGGAACGCTGATCACTCTGAGCCGCATGTCGACCGACGGAGAGATCACCGCGATGCGCGCCGCGGGCGTCCCGGGGCGACGCGTGGTTCCCGCGATTCTGGCGTTCGGGTTTCTGGCGATGTGGGTGGCCGCGGCGGCGTCGTTGTGGCTGACGCCGTGGTCCATTCGCGAGTTCTATCGCGTCGAGAACTCGGTGATCGCGCACCAGTTGACCGCCGACATTCAGCCGCGTGTGTTCGAGGAGCAGTTCCCCAACACGATTCTGTATGTGACCGACATCACCTCCGGGCACGCCTCGCGGTCTAAAGCGGATCTTCATGGCGGATGTCACTCCGCCGGAGGAGCGCAAGCCGGGCACGGCGGATCGCGGCGATACTCCGCGCGTCACCCTGGCGTCGGAAGCGGTCGCGGTGCCGGATATCGTCCACAATCGCATGCAGCTCAGTCTGCAAAACGGCACCAGCTACGAAACCGACAAGGACAGCAACTATCACATCTCCGGCGCGCCCACGGGCGATCAGGCGCTGGAAGCGCAGAAGCCGAAAGAGCAGCACAATTCGCATCCGTCGACCGAGATCGACACGATCCCGTTGTATCGCGAAGCGTATAAGAAACGCGGCATCGACCGGGACCAGATCATGGACGACCGGATCGAGTTGCATCAGCGTCTCGCCATGCCGCTGGCGTGTATTCTGCTGGCGCTGGCTGCGTTGCCGCTTGGGAATCAGCTCGCGGCGCACCGGAAAATCCGCTGCGATTGTGCTGACCGTGGTGATTGCGTTCATCTACTGGATGGGGCTGATCTCCTGCGTGAATCTGGCGAAGCAAGGCACGCTGAAACCGGAGATCGCGTTGTGGATTCCGGACGCGGCGTTCGGGCTGTTCGCGATCGTGACCATCGCCCGGCTGGAAGTCCCGGGCGATCTCGACCTGGTGGGGAGCGTGGCCGTCTTCTTCCGCTGGCTGGTGCGCGCGCCGAAACAGCACAGCCAGCGCGTGCTGAATCGCATCGAGCCCGCGGGCCTGGATCTCGCGAATCCCGCTGCTGCCGCAGGTGATCGATACCTACGTTCTGGCGAATTTCCTGTTTTATTTCGTGCTGCTGGTCACCAGCTTCGTGCTGATCTATCACGTCTGCGAATTCTTCACGCTGCTGAGCGACATCATCAAGAACCATCCGCCGATGAATCACGTGCTCAGTTATCATTTGTTCCTGACGCCGCGGCTGGTCTACGATTTCACGCCGATCGGCGTGCTGGCGGCGGTGCTGGTGGCGTTCGGAGTGCTCTCGAAGCACAACGAGATCACGGCTTTCAAGGCGTGCGGCATCAGCGTCTACCGGCTGTCGGTGCCGGTTCTGGTCGCGGGATTTTTCTTGAGCGGCAGCTTGTTCGCGTTCGATCATTACCTGGTTCCCGACGCCGATCGCCGGCAGAATGCGCTGCGCGACGAGATCAAAGGCAAGCCTCCGCAGACGTACCTGCGACCGGACCGGAAATGGATTTACGGAAAGCACGATCGCGTTTTCTACTACAAGTATTTCGATCCGGCCGAGCACGTAATGCTCGACGTGGACGTGTACGAGATCGATCCGGCGCAATTCCGCCTGAAGCGCCAGATCTCGGCCAAGCGCGCGCGCTGGGAGCCGTCGATGTCGAAATGGGTGTTTCAGGATGGCCGCGTGTGGGATATGGATCCGGCCTGCACGGCGTGCGCGCCGATTCATGCCGACAATTTCACCGATAGCACGCGGACATTTCCGGAGCTCGAAGAAACGCCCGACTATTTCCTTCAGGAAGACAAGCAGGCGCGGCAGATGAATTTCCAGGAGCTGGAAGTTTATATCGCCAAGCTGCAGCAGAGCGGGCTCGATACGATTCCGCTTCAGGTCGCGTGGAACAAGAAATTCTCGGTTCCGCTATTCGCCTTGATCATGGCGATGGTTTCGATTCCGTTCGCGTTCGTGGCGGGAAATCGCGGCGCGATGGCTGGAGTCGGATTGAGCCTGGGAATCGCGATCACGTATTGGTCGATGGGGCAGATGTTCGAGCAGGTGGGCGATCTGAATCAATTGCCGCCGACGCGTCGCGGCGTGGTCGCCGGACGTGATTTTTTCGCTCGCCGGCCTGTATTTCATCGCCCGCATGCGCACGTGAATGTATGAAAGCCTGCGTTCTGCCCGCACGCGCGCGCATCGAAACCAATCCATTGGTGTACACCGATGTTCCCGCGCCTGAGCCCGCTGCAGGCGAGGTTCTGGTTCGAGTCCACGCATGCGGAGTTTGCCGGACCGATCTCCACGTGATCGAAGGCGAGCTTCCGGTGCTGAAATCGCCCGTGATTCCGGGGCATCAAGTGGTGGGGGTAGTCGAGCGAAACGGATCGGGAGCGAGCCGCTTTCACACCGGAGAACGAGTAGGGATTCCGTGGCTCCATTCGACGGACGGGACCTGCGAATTCTGCCGCGGCGGACGCGAAAACTTGTGCGATGCTCCGACCTTTACCGGCTACACCGTCGATGGCGGGTACGCTGAGTACATCGTCGCGCCGGAAAAGTTCGTGTATCGCATTCCGCACGGATTCGACGACCTGAAAGCCGCGCCGCTGCTCTGCGCCGGGATCATCGGGTTCCGATGCCTGCGCGTTTCCGGAATCGAACCGGGCGGCACGCTGGGACTTTACGGATTCGGGGCCGCGGCGCATGTCGCGATTCAGGTCGCAAGGCACTGGAATGTCCGCGTGCTCGCGTTTACTCGCGATGTGCGGCATCAGAAGCTCGCGATGGAACTAGGCGCGGCCTGGGCAGGCGAGGGAGACGCGGTGTCGCCTGAAAAACTGAACGCGGCGATTCTGTTTGCTCCGGCCGGCGAACTGGTTCCCGCGGCACTGCGAAATTTGAAGAAGGGCGGGACGGTGGTGCTGGGCGGTATCCACATGAGCCCCATTCCATCAATGCCGTACGACCTTCTGTACCAGGAGCGCGTGATCCGCAGCGTCGCGAACAATACTCGGCAGGACGGCGAGGATTTTCTGGAGCTCGCGGCGAAAATTCCGGTCCATGCCGAGACGCAGACCTTTCCGCTGGAGCAGGCGAACGTGGCGCTGAATGCGTTAAAAAATGACGCGGTTCGCGGCGCCGCAGTGCTGACCGTCCTCTAGGAGCTTGTTAAAAAGGGGACAGACCGCTCTGTCCGCGCCCAACGATCCTATGCGAAATCAGCGGTTTGCGACTGGGGACAGAGTAGTCTGTCCCCTTTTTAACAAGCTCCTAGTCTGGCATCATGTAGATTGCGCCCTTCGCCGCTCCTTGCCATCTTTCTGATCGTCGCCGTCGATGTTCTCGGCCTGACGATCATGATCCCGCTGCTTCCGTTTTATGCCGAAAAACTGGGCGCGACTCCGACCGAGGTCGGTTTGCTGATCGCGGTGTACGCCGCGTGCCAGTTGTTCTCCGGACCGCTGCTTGGGCGGCTGTCGGATGTGACCGGAAGAAAGCCGCTGCTGCTGTTGAGCCAGGTAGGCACGCTCATTGGGTTCCTGATTCTTGCCTTCGCGCCATCGCTATGGGTGGTGTTCGTGGCCCGCGTGATCGACGGCGCGACGGCGGGCAACTTATCTCTTGCGCAGGCCTACATTTCCGACGTGACCAAACCGGAGGAGCGGGCGAAATCGTTTGGCGTGATCGGTATCGCGTTTGGAATGGGATTTCTGATCGGACCCGCGATCTCGGGATACCTGGCGAAGTTCGATTATCGCGATCCGATCTTTGCGGCCGCCGCGCTTTCGGCAACCAGCATTCTCTCGACGTATTTCCTGCTTCCGGCGGTGAAAGCGGGCGCCGGTCCAGTGGAGGGTCCTGGTGGACGGCGGATCTCGCTCCTGCAATGGGGCGAGTATGGGCGCTACTTCCGCGATCCGGCGTTGGCCGTTTATTTGTTCGAGTTCCTAAGCTTCGGATTTGCGTTCGCGATGTTCACGGCCGGGTTTCCGCTGTTCGCCGAACGCCGCCTGACTTGGCACGGAACGCGATTCGGTCCCGAGCAAGTCGGGTTCACGTGGGCGTGGGCGGGCTTTCTGGGGATTTTTCTGCAAGGCCCCGCGCTGGGAAAAATGGTGAAACGATTCGGCGAATCACGGTTGAATCGTCTCGGATTCCTATCGTACGCGGCCGGTTATGCGACGCTCGCGTTTTGCTTTTCGATTCCGGTGCTGATCGCCGCTACGACGATTCTGGCGTTGGGAAGCCTGGTAAGACCCACGCTGACCAGCATGATTACGCAAGCGGCGCCGAGCGAAGAACTAGGCGTGGTGCTGGGACTGACGCAATCGCTGACATCGATCGCGCAGATTACCGGACCCCCGATTGCGGGGTTTCTAATCCAGCGCGGGATGTTGAGCACGTGGGGAATGACGGCCGCGGCGGTCAGCTTGATTGGACTGACGCTCGCAATTCGTCAAGCTTCCGCGCGCTCATGAGCAGCATCCGCGGAACGTGAAAGCATCCTTTATAGTTGTTGCCCTTGGCGGGGTTGGTTAGATTTCCTTGCCGGTCGCAGTATCCGAACCATTCGCCGAATTCGGGATCGGAAAAGTGGGAAAACGCATACGAATCAAGTCTTTCCAGCCAATCGAGCCAGCGCGGTTCGCGGGTGATGGAGTAGGCGAGGATGGTAGCGTAAATCGCCTCAGTATGCGGCCACCACAGCTTCATATTGGATTCGAGCGGCAGCGGAGGGCGGCCTTCGATGTCCATGAAATAGTACAGGCCGCCGTATTCACGATCCCATCCGAGTTCGAGCGATCCTTCGATAGCGTTAAGTAACATGTCTTGGGCGTCGTGATTCGGGGCGAATTCCAGGGCATGCAAAAGGAACCAGGCAGCTTCGATAGAATCACCGGGGCAAAACAGGCGGCCTTCCGGCAGCTCACGTGATCCGGCGTGTTCGAGAAATACGCGGCCGTCATAATGCGCGTGCGATGCCGCGATGCACTCCGACAGAATCGAACGGTACCGAGGGGTCGGGATCGATACGCGCGATCTCGGTCGCCATGGAAGCCGTGACCATGATGTCGGCCAGGGCGGGCATCTTGGGCGCGCCTTGCAATTGCGGCCTGCCGAGCAGAGCCGGCTCTTCGATCCAGCGGCGGATTTTCCAGAACAGATCGACCGCTTCCGCACGCAACCCCTGATTGTTCACCGCTTTCGAGTATTCGAGCATCCCCAGCATCGCGAATACGGCTGCGTAAGGCTTTCTTTGATACGCGGCGGGGCGACCGTCGCGGGTGAGACTGAAATAATATCGGCCTTCGGCGTCGCGGCCGAAGCGGCGGAGAAAATCGAGGATTAGCGTGGCGGCTTCGAGCCATTCCTGGCGCGCTTCGAGTTCGTTGTAAAGCTTGGAAAACATCCACAGGGCACGCCCCTGGAGCCAGACGTATTTTCGTGTGTCGTAAACCTCGCCCTCGCGTGTGAGGCAAGTGAAATAGCCACCATGCTCGCGATCGAGCGAATGGCGCAGCCAAAATGGAATCACTCGCTCGAGCAGTTCGGCCCGGTAGCGTTGCGCGTATTTCTTAAGGGGATCGATAGAATCACTATAATTGGTCCCGATGCCTCCAGCCGCCATCGGATTCCGGGTCCATTCGGGATGGGCCGCGATGGTGATGGTCGCAGGCTCTCCCGGTTCGCCCGACATTTTGCGCCGCCGCCGTATCGAGATCGCCGAGCGCGCGATCCCCGGGTCGAAGCAGCCGTTTCATCATGCCAAAGAACTGGGGATCGGGAAAGCGCAGGCTTATCTCGATGAATGCTCTGAGGCGTCGGACGCGCTGGCTCGGCCGCTTTGGAGAAGGCGATTGCCGAAATGCGCGAGTTCAAGATTGCCGTCTTGTTCGATCTTGATGTCGTCGGGAAGGCCCGCGGTGAATCTGGAAGCGATCCTGGCATCGCATGCGGCGATTCACTCGGCTGAAGGAGACTTCTTCCGCGAGGCGGTCGCGCATGCGGCTAAATCTTGCAAATTACGGTGTGAAAAATTAAAAGAAAAAGAGTTACTGGCGATCGCGAAGGCAGCTTTCCGCATGGCAGATCTGGAGGAGCGCCTGAACGCGATGGGAAAATCGATCGGTCCTCCCTGGACGCAGGACGAAAAATACGCGGCCCTTGCCGGATGGCTTGCCTTACAAGCTTGAACATCGATAATGGGTGCATGCTGCAGAAATTAGCCGCGTGTTTTCTGTTGCTGGCTCCGTCGATGCCGGCGCAGCCGATTGCGCTCGGTGCGATCAAGAAAATTTACGTCGACAAGATGCCCAACGGTCTCGACCAGTTCATTCGGACGGAAATCGGCAAGCAATTCAAGGGGCGCGTGACGGTGGTGGAGGATCAGAAAGATGCGGACGCGATTCTCGCGGGCGTCTTCGAGGAAGAAACGGGCAAGGGAGCGAAGATCACCGGACGTTACCTTGGTCTTCACGACGTCGCCACCGGGACCGTCAATGTGCTCGATAAAGACGGCAAAATCCTGCTTTGGTCGGAAGAAGCGGGCGATCGCAGCGTGACGGGCGCATTCAAAGGCGGCGGCGAACGTAAAGTGGCGGAACGGCTGGTGAAGAAGCTCGAAAAAGTCATGCGCTGACAACAGCGTAGACATACGACCCGGCGCAAATCGACACTTAGTACCTACACCAGGTTTGGTCCACAGTCGATCTAACCCACCTAAGGAGAAACGCGCACGACACTCGCTGGAAGCGGGTAAGGCGCTTGGGGGGATTGAGCGTGAATCGGCTCACCATATTCGCGTGCGAATCGCAACCGATCGTACTGGAAGGTCTGGCAAAAGTATTGTCGAATTGCGAAGACCTGGAGTACGTTGGCGCGGCTTCCAGCCTGAACGACGCGTTGGAGGGCCTGCGCGACCGCCATCCCGACGTGATCCTGATCGACCAGGCTCCGGGTTTGAAAGTTGTGTTTCAGTTTATTTCCGATGTGCGCAGCACGTGGGCGCGCTGCCAGCCGGTGCTGTGGGTGAACGATCTGGCGGAAATCGACTGCTTCCGGGCGCTGCAGCTCGGAGCGCGGGGCATCTTGAAGAAGACCCTGCCGGTCGCTTCCGTGCTCGAATGCCTGCGTTCGGTCGCGCGTGGCAATGTCTGGATCGAAAGCTCGCTGTCGGACCACGTGATGGGATCGCTGGACCGGCGTTCGGCCCCGCGCCTGACGCCACGGGAGAAGGAAATCGTGCATCACGTCTGTGGCGGGATGAAGAACAAGGAGATTGCCGAGGCGCTCGCGATCACGGCGGGAACCGTCAAAGTTCATCTGATGCACATATTCGAAAAGACCGGCGTGAAAGATCGATTCGAGCTGGCCGTTCATGGCCGTCGCCTGCTAGGGGTCGAGCACGCCGAGGCCGTCACCCGCGCGGAAGCGTAATCCAGCTATAAAGACCTTCCCTGAATTGGGCGAATAAGTAGGGTGGTGACTACGCCCGCCGTCAGCATCGCCCAACCCCGCGTCCCGAGCATGGACCAGCTCCTGGAACGCCGCTGGGCTCGTCTGCTGACTCCCTCTCTCTCCGATCTGTTCCTGATCGCGATCCTGATGTGGGTCTTCGCGGCCGGGCCAATTCGGCTGGAAAGGATTGCTGGCCGACGGCGATGTGGGCTGGCACATCCGCACCGGCGAATACATCCTGGATCATCATTCCGTTCCGCGCCATGACCTGTATTCCTTCTCGAAGCCAGGCGCGCCCTGGTACGCGTGGGAATGGCTGACCGACGTGACCGATGCGGCGCTGTTCCGGTGGGCCGGACTGAAAGGCATCGTGCTTACGGCCGCCGTGTTAATCGCCCTGTTTTGCACCACGCTGATCCGCCGGATGGTCTGGCGGGAAACACATCTGATGGTGGCGATGATCGTGGCGCTGATGGGGGCAGGCGTGTCGTCCATCCATTTTTTGGCTCGCCCGCATATCTTCACGCTCCTGCTGATTTCGATTTCCGTGTGGATGATCGAAGCCGACCTTCGCGCGCCTTCCGAATCGCATCTGGCTGCTGGTCCCGCTCACCGTGGTGTGGACCAATCTGCATGGCGGTTTTCTGGCGCTGATCCTGGTTCTGGGCCTTACCGCGGCGGGTTTGGCGATCGAGGCTTTTCTACGGCCGGCCGGGTGGGCGAAACCTCTGCGTTATGCCGGCTTAACCGCGGCTTGCGCCGCTGCGTCGCTGATCAATCCTTATGGATACCAGCTGCACGTCCATGTTCGCGAGTATCTAAGGTCGGATTGGATCCGGAACGTGATTCAGGAGTTCCAGTCGCCCAGCTTCCGTGGCGAGAGCATGTTTCAGCTCGAAGCGCTGCTGTTCGCCGGCGCTGATCGTCGCGGGGTCGCTCTCTGCGGCGGAAACAAATTGTCGAAGCTTTGTGGATTCTGTGCTTTGCGCACCTGGCGCTGTCGAGCGTGCGGCACGCGCCCGTGTTTATTGCGGTCTGCTCGCCGGTGATCGCTTCGAATCGTCAGCGACTGGTAGGCGCCTGGACCGCCGCGGCGTCGAAGGCCTCGCTGCCGGGTATTTTCAACCAGATGGCGGCCGATGCGACGAAGGGATTCCGACGCACCAGCGCTGTGGCCGGCTGCGGTGATCGTCACTTTGGCATTGATGAATCAGCCCCTGAAGTGGCCCACCGATTTTCCCGAGGAAATGTTCCCGACCCAGATGGTTCACGATCACGCGGCCCTGATTACTGATCCGAATGCACGGGTCCTTACTACCGATCAGTGGGCGGACTATCTGATTTACATCAAATCCGAAACAAAAAGTGTTCGTCGACGGCCGCAGCGACTTTTATGGACCTGAGGTCGGCAACGAATTCATTCGCCTTATTAACGGTCAGACGGATTGGACGGCAATTCTTGAATAAATATGGCTTTACGGTGGCGCTCTTGCCCGTCGATGTGCCGCTTTCCAGCTCCTGAAGCTGCGTCCGGAATGGCAGATGTGGCGGACGACGGTAAGCGAATCCTCTTAGTCCATCGGGCTTCCTCAGTACCTCCTACGGGGAATATAGGACCGGAACCAAGGTTCTAAGATCCAGGTGGTTTAGGGGATGGCGGGCTAATGAAAACCTCCGAGGCTGCCGAACTAGTAGTGGGAGCAAACATGAAGCCGCTGAAAACCCGGCCGTCGAGGCCATACACCCGTGCGGATTCCCAGGATCCCCATGGAGTGGATGGATCCGATGAGCTGGCGGCTTCCCTCGGGGAAGGCTCTGGCGGAATTTTGGCTGCAATCGGGATTCGTGGCGCCGCTGATGTTGGGTTCGCCTTCGGTCCGGTGATGAAAGTGAAGAAAGCGAAAGCGCCAGTCGCGGTAGCGCCGGTGGTCACGCAGGGAGTGAGGACGCGCCAGAAAGTCGAGGAGACGCCGGAGCAATCCGGCTCCTTTCGAGAGACCGCATGAACGCGCAAGTGTGGATCGCGATTCTGGTGGGACTGGCGGCGACGATCGATGATCTCGCGCGCCGCCAGATCGCGAACTGGATTCCGGTGGCGGCGCTGGCGGGCGGTTTCGGCTGGCAGATCGGAAGAAACGGCTGGCCGGGAGTGCTGTACGCGGCGGGCGGCGCGGTGGCCGGATTCGCGGTTTTTTTGATTTTTTATCTGCTGGGCGGAATGGGCGGAGGCGACGTGAAGCTGATGGCCGGATTCGGCGCGCTGCTGGGAACGGGGCGGCTGCTGGAAGCGGCGCTGTGGACGGCGGGGGTGGGGGGAATCCTGGCGGTGTCGCGTTCTGGGCGCTGCGGGCCGTCGGGCGCTGGTTTCGTCGCGGCACCAAGCGGAACAGAAGCCGTAGAAGTGGAGCGGCAGGAATCGATTCCGTACGCGCCGGCGATCGCGCTGGGCGTCTGGTTGTCGCTGGTGCCTAAGAGTTAGGCGTGACCGGCTAAGGGGAAGAGGAGAGAATATGGATCGCAGGTTTCTTACGGTATTGGGCGTCAGTCTGGTGTTCGCGCTGGTGGTATCGAGCGTGTTCTACCAGATGACCTCGCGCATGCCGCGGGCCCCAAACCGGACCGACCCGTCCAGCAAGGACATGGTGGTAGCGACTCGTCCGCTGGGCGTGGGCATGCTGGTGAAGCCGGCCGACGTGAAGCTGGTCAAGATCGGCACGGAGGCGTTCCCCAAGGGCGCGTTTTCGAAGGTCGAGGATGTGCTCGACCGGCCGGTGGTCACCAACATTCTGCTGGATGAGCCGATCCTCGAAGGACGCCTGGCGGCCAAGGGAAGCGGTCTCGGTCTGGCGCCCGACCATTCCGGTGGGCATGCGCGCCGTTTCGGTGCGCGTCAACGACGTCGCCGGCGTGGCGGGATTCGTGCTGCCCGGCATGCACGTCGACGTGCTGGTCACCGGACGTCCGCCGACCGGCGACGGCGACGATGACCACCACCTGTTTGCAGAACATCCTGGTGCTCTCCGCCGGGCAGACCATGCAGCCCGATGCGCGCGGCCAGGCGATCCAGGCGCCGACGGTGACGCTGCTAGTCGACCCCGGAGCAGGCCGAGACTCTGACCCTGGCCGGCAGCGACGGCCAGCATTCAACTGGTGCTGCGGAATTCGAGCGACTCAGACCATCGAGAAGACGCCGGGCCGTTACGTCACCGAACTCTATAACGGCCATCGTCCGGAGCCGCCGAAGGCGGAAGCCGCTCCCCGGCCGAGGCCCAAGGTGGTCGCGCAAGCGGCGCCGCCTCCGCCTGCGCCGGCGCCGCTCCGCCTCCGCCTCCGCCCGACCAGGTGGTGGTGATCCGGGGCACGCAACGGACCGTGGAAGTGGTTCCGAACACCGTCAAGAACAACTGAAAAGGAATACGATCATGACTCAAATCGAGTTTGATTCACCTCGTTGGCGCGCCGTTCGCGCTGGGCGCCGGGCCTTGGTCCGCGCAGAGCGCGGAAGATCTTCGCATGACCGTCGGCAAGAGCGTCGTCATCGACTATCCGTCCGATGTCCGGCAGATCTCGACCAGCAATCCGGACGTTATCGACGCCAGCCCGGTCACCACGCGCGAGATTCTGCTGCACGGCAAGGGGCTCGGCTCGGCCACGATGGTCGTGTGGAGCAAGGCCGGCCAGCGCACGTTCTACAACGTCAACGTGGATCTGAATCTGGATCCGCTGCGCCGCATTCTGCAGGAATCCTTCCCCAACGAGAACATCGACCCGGTCACGCTCGCGCGATTCGATCGTCGCTGAACGGGCAGGTTTCGAGCAAGGACGTGGTGGACCGCGCGGCGGCGCTCGCCGCGGCCTTCGCGAAGACCGTGGTGAACAATCTTTCTCTGACTGCCGCGTCCGATTGAAAAGCAGATCCTGCTGCGCGTCAAATTCGCCGAACTCGATCGCACCAGGGAACTGCAGTTCGGCGTGAACCTGCTGGGCATCGCGGGCCAGACGCAGATCGGCGGCGGCACCGGGCAGTTCAGCGCCGCCGGACTGTCCGGCACTTCCGCGATCAGCGGAGGCACCTCGCCGACGGCAGCCACGAATAACGGAACGATCGGCTACCAGCGCGCTCTCCATCACGCAAGGCGCTGAACCTGTTCGCGTTCAATCCGAGCTTGAACCTGGGCGCGTTCATCAAGGCGCTCCAAGCGGAAAGCATTCTGCAGATCCTGGCCGAGCCGAACCTGGTCACCACCAACGGCAAGGAAGCTACTTCCTGGTCGGCGGCGAATTTCCGGTGCCGGTTCTGCAAGGCGGCGCGAATTCGGGCGCCGTCACCATTCAGTTCCGCGAATTCGGCATCAAGCTGATCTTCACTCCCGATGATTACCGCGAACAACACCATCAAGATGCACCTGCGGCAGGAAGTCTCGACCCTCGATTCCGCCGACGGCGTTACCATCAACGGTTTCACCATTCCCGCGCTCGTCGACGCGCCGCGCGGAAACCGACGTCGAACTGGGCGAAGGGCAGAGCTTCGTGGTCGCCGGCCTGGTGGACAACCGCGAAACCGACAGCTTTAACAAGATTCCGATCCTGGGCAGCCTGCCGATCTTCGGCGCGCTGTTCAAGTCCAAGGACGAGAAGAAGTCAGCGCACCGAACTGGTGGTGCTGGTGACGCCGGAAGTCACCGCGCCGCTGGCCGCCAACGATCCGAAGCCGAGCCTGTACATGCCCGAAGGATTTCCTGGTGCGCCTGGATCCGAAGGACGCTCCGCCCGCAAGAAGTCCGGCCAAGAAGAACTGATTGCGGCCCGAATTCAGAGCTGACCAGATGAGTGCACGTGTCCAGAACGAAGCCCGAGATCACCGCGCTGCTGATCGCGCCCAACCGCGAGCTGGCGCAGCAGTTCCTGGCCACGCTTCCCCAGACGCGGCGCGTTTCAGATTCTGGCGGACCTGAAGAGTTATCCGCCGCAGCAGACGCTGGAGATCCGCGCGCGGCAGTTGAAGCCGCAGGTGGTGCTGCTCGATCTGGCCACGGACCTGGCGGCGGCCACGGACCTGATCCGTTTCATCGCCACCCTGACGCCGCCGGTGCAGGTGGTCGGCCTGCATACGCATAACGATTCGGCCGCGATTCTGCAATCGCTGCGCGCCGGCGCGATCGAGTTTCTGTACGCCCCCTTCGATCTCGGCACCCAGCGCGAAGCCATCGCGCGGCTGCGCCGTCTGTGCGCGCCGGAGGCGCCAGCCGAGGCGGAAGCGGGACACGTGGTCGCCTTCGCCAGCTCCAAGCCCGGCTCGGGAGCGTCCACGATCGCCACGCAAACGGCGTTTTCCGCTGCAGCGGCTGACCGGCAAGCGGATTCTGCTGGCCGATTTCGATCTCACCGGCGGCACCATCGGGTTCTATCTGAAGCTGAGCCACAACTATTCGCTGGTGGACGCGCTGCAGCACGCCGAGCATCTGGACCTGGCGCTGTGGAATTCGCTGACGGTGAACTACGGAGGCGTGGATATTCTTCCGGCGCCCGCGGCGCCCTATGCGGATGGAATCGACGCGCGCGCGTTTGCGGGTGCTGATCGAGCATGCGCGCAAGCTGTACGACTGGGTGATTCTGGATCTGCCCACGGTGTTCAACCGCACCAGCCTGATGGCGATCTCGGAGTGCGAGCGGGCGTTCCTGGTTTCGACCGCGCGAGCTGCCCAGCCTGCATCTGACGCGCAAGGCGCTGACCCTGGTCGACCAGCTCGGGTTTCCGAAGGAGCGCTTTCAGGTGCTGGTGAACCGCGTGGACCGGCGCGACGACATCGGCATCGCGGACATGGAAAAGCTGTTCGGCTGCCGCGTGCACGCCAGCCTTCCCAACGATTATTTTTCGCTGCACCGCGTGGTGACGCTGGGCCAGCCGCTCGGCAACGACGGCGATCTGGGCAAGGCGATCGAAAACGTCGCGACGCGGCTGTGCGGCGCTTTAGAGCCGCGAAGACAAGCCATGCCGCCGGTCGCGCGAGATGAAGCCTGCGTTTTCGCAGGCGTGAGGTTGTGACGGATTTCTTATGTTTTCTACGCTTCGACAACGGCAACAAGAACACCCAGCAGGTTTCCTGGGAGCAGAGGCTGCTGAAGAACTCCGGCCGCCAGAAGGCCAGCCTGAAGCCGGAATACCAGGAACTGAAGTTCACGCTGCACCGCAAGCTGGTGGACAAGATCAACCTGGAGGCGCTGGCGACCATCGACAACCAGCGCGTGCGCAGCGAAGTGCGGCAGGCGGTGATCTCGCTGATCGACGCCGAGCCGACGCTGCTCAGCTCGCTCGAAAAGCAGCAGATCAGCGACGAAGTCCTGGACGAAGTTTTCGGCCTGGGGCCGCTCGAGCCGCTGCTGCAGGACCCGAGCATCTCCGACATTCTGGTGAACACCTACAAGCAGGTCTACGTCGAACGGCGCGGCCTGCTCGAGCTGACCAACGTCACCTTCCGCGACGATCAGCACCTGCTGCGCATCATCGACAAGATCGTCAGCCAGGTGGGACGCCGCATCGACGAATCGACGCCCATGGTGGACGCGCGCTTGAGCGACGGATCGCGCGTCAACGCCATCATCCCGCCGCTGGCGGTCGACGGCCCGCTGCTCTCCATCCGCCGTTTTTCGACCGACAAGCTGATGCCCGCGGATCTGGTGGAACGCAAGGCGCTGACGCCGGGCATGATGGAGCTGCTCGAAGCCGCCGTGAAGGCCAAGATGAACATCATCATCGCGGGCGGAACCGGCGCCGGAAAGACCACGCTGCTGAACGCGCTGTCGGCGTTCATCAACGGCAAGGAGCGCATCGTCACCATCGAAGACGCGGCCGAATTGCAGTTGAAGCAGCCGCACGTGGCGCGCCTGGAAACCCGCCCGCCCAACCTCGAAGGCCACGGCGCGGTGCGCCAGCGCGAGCTGCTGGTCAACAGCCTGCGTATGCGTCCCGACCGCATCGTGGTCGGCGAAGTCCGCGGCGAGGAAGCGCTGGACATGTTGCAGGCCATGAACACCGGTCACGACGGCTCGCTGACCACGGTCCACGCCAACTCCCCGCGCGACGCCGTTTCGCGCCTGGAGGTCATGGTGTCGCTGGCCAACTCGAACATGCAGCTGACCTCCATCCGCCAGCAGATCGCGAGCGCGGTGCACGTGCTGGTGCAGGCCTCGCGCATGAGCGACGGCTCGCGCCGCGTGGTCTCGCTGACCGAAGTCACCGGCATGGAAGGCGAAGTGGTCACGCTGCAGGATCTGTTCGTGTTCGAAAAGCGCGGTCTCGATCCGGACGGCAAAGTGGTGGGCCGCTTCGCGGCCACCGGCATCCGTCCCGAAGTTCTACGAAAAGCTGCTGAGCGCCGGCATCCGGCTGCGCGCCGGATCTGTTCGACGAAGTGGTGGAGGTCTGACGCATGGGTTTCCTGTTTTTCTGATCGTGATCTGGGCCGTCGCCATGGCCGCCTGGTTCATGGTGTCGAAGTACGTCAAGTCGTCGGACGTCGACCGGATCAAGGCGCGCCTGGCCGGCACCACCAAGGCCAAAGCCAAGAAGACGAAAGGCGGCGACAGAGCAGGCCGTCGGTGATCCAGCAGGACGCGGTGACCAAGAACCGCTTCGCGCAGATGCTGGTGGAGAAGTTCGGGCTCGGGCCCGAAATCGCAGCGTTGCTCGAGCAGGCCGGTCTGCAGCTGGCAGCCGGCGCGGTTCGTGCACCTGAGCCTGGTGTGCTTCCTGGCCGGATTCGCGGTCGGGCTGGCTGTTGCTGCCGGTCGGCAAGCCGCTGGCGCTGGTCGACGGGCGTCGCGGCCGGCGTCGGCCCGTTCCTGTACGTGTACATCAAGCGCAAGGCGCGCCTGAAGCGATTCGAGGAGATCTGTTCCCGGAAGCGCTCGAGTTCGTCTCGCGCTCGATGCGCGCCGGCCACGCCTTTTCGGTTTCGCTCGAAATGATTCATCGCGAGTTTCAGGAGCCGGTGGCGGGCGAATTCCGGCGCACCTTCGAGGAACACAACCTCGGCTTGCCGATCGAGGTGGCGCTGCAGAAGCTGGCCAAGCGCGTTCCTTCGCTCGACGTGCACTTCTTCGTCTCCGCGGTGCTGCTGCAGAAGCGCACCGGCGGCAACCTGGCGGAAATTCTGGACAAGCTGGCCTACGTGATCCGCGAGCGCTTCAAGCTGCGCGGCCGCATCCGCGCGGTCAGCGCGCACGGAAGGATGACGGCCACGGCGCTGAGCTGCATTCCGATCGCGGTGGCGGTGCTGATGTTCTACACCAATCCGGATTACGTGAAGTTCTTCTTCACCGACGACGTCGGCAACATCATGCTGGGCGCGGCCGTCGCGCTGCAGCTGATCGGCTACGGCGTCATGAAGAAAATCGTGAATATCGAGGTCTAACGCCATGCCATTTCTCGTGACGATCTGGTCGTTTTTATCGCGCTGGCGCGTGGCCGTCGCGCTCGTCGGCATGAAGCTGTACGTGCGGCCGAAGGAAGCCATGGAGCGCGTGGTCGGCGGCATCGAGCCGACCGAGCACATGCCCGTCGCATCCCAGCCTGGCGTTCCACGACCTGATCAAGAAGCTGGGCAATTTCATTCCGCAGTCGCCCAAGGACGTGACGGTGATGCAGCGGCGGCTGATCCGCGCCGGCATCCGCAACGAGAACGCGCTGAAGATTCTGTACGGCGCCAAGGCCGCTCTCGGCATCGCGCTGCCGCTGCTGACCGCGGTCGTCGGTCGCGCGGATCGTCGGCCGATTCCGGCAACAAGTTCGCCGTCGATTCTGGCCGCCGCGGCGGTGGGATTCTTCGGGCCCAACGAATATGTGCGCCGCATGGCCGCGCAAGCGCCAGAAGGAAATCGCCCGCGGCCTGCCGAATGCGCTCGACCTGCTGGTGGTCTGCGTCGAGAGCGGACTGGGTCTGGACCAGGCGATTCTGCAGGTTTCCAAGGAACTGGAACACGCCCATCCGGAGATCAGCGAGGAGTTCGGCTTGGTGAACCTGGAGCTCAAGGCCGGCAAGCGGCGCGTGGAAGCGCTGCGCAACCTGGCCGAGCGCACCGGCGTCGACGATCTCAAGAAGCTGGTGGCGGTGCTGATTCAGGCCGACCGCTTCGGAACCGGCGTCGCGCAGAGCCTGCGCGCGCACGCCGATTTCATGCGCATCCAGGCGCGCCAGGTGGCCGAGGAAAAGGCCGCCAAGCTGGGCGTGAAGCTGATTTTCCCGATCTTCTTTTGCATTTTGCCGTCGCTGTTCGTGGTGACGGTGGGCCCGGTGGCCATGAAGATCATCCGGGAACTGATACCCGATGATGAACAACATCTAGTACTCGCCTAAAGGTTAGGACTAGAAGAGCCGAATTCACTCTTGTCAGGAAAGGAGAAAGGACGATGGACACTTCCACTGTTCGAATCGTTTGTGCCGTGCTGGCGGTCCTGTTTCTCGGGATCATCGTGCTGCGCCGCAAAAAGAACGCCGAGTAATGCGAGCTCCGGGCGGGGCATGCGCCAGGCTGCGGCACGGCATGGCGTGCCCGGCTGATGCCTCGCCCGGAGATTCGATCGCGGGAGCAGATAAGGACCACGGGGCGGCTTGAGTCAGTTTAGCACGTGATACTGCAGGTGAGAGTCGATTTTTCGGAAGTCCGGCCGGAGGATGGAGTTTAAGTATGTTTCGTAAGCCTTGGATTTTGGCATTGACTGGCGTAGTGCTGATGGCGGGCGCGGCGCTCGGCGGCACGTTCGGAACCGTGGTCGCCGATCGGCGGCGAGGCCGCGGACCTCGCGCTCGATGAGGCGCGCGGCGTGCTGTACATCGCCAACTTCACCGCCAACCGGATCGACGTGATGTCGCTCGCCAACAACATGATCCAGACCTCCATCAACGTCGCTCCGCAACCGAGCTCGATCTCGCATGTCGCCGGACGGGCACTGGCTGCTGGTGGCGCACTACGGCAATAACACCGCGCCCGCTTCGCCAGACCAACGCGCTGACGCTGATCGATCTGACCAACAATACGCAAGCAGACGTTCGCGCTGGGCAATCCGCCGCTGGGCGTGGCCTTCGGCATCGACGACAAGGCGCTGGTGGTCACCACCACGGACTTCATCCTGTTCGATCCGACGCTCGGGACCACGCAGGTTCTGCAGACCATCGCGCAGGTGGCCACCAACGCGATCCCGCAGCCGCCGGCGAGTTTCCCGGGCAACATCGTGCAGGCTTCCGTCGCGGCGTCGCGCGACGGCCTGCACCATCGCCGGCTTCGGCGGCACCAGTCCGTATCTGCTGTTCCGCTACAACGTCGGCGACCACAGCGATCACTTCGTCCTTTTATGTCTCGTCGCCCCCGGCCGGACCGCGCGTGGTCAGCGTGACCGATGACGGCAGCCTGGCGAGCTATGCCTGGTGGGTCGCGGACGCCAATTTCGTCACGACCGCGGAATTCGGCAACCCGTCCGGCCTGCTCGAACGTCGGCAGCACGCTGATCGATTCCTCGCGCAATCTGATTTATGCGCAGATTCCGCCGAACGGACACCCCGGCGTCCGCGAATCCCAATCCTCCGCTGCTGCTGATCACCGATTCCGACAATCTGACCGTGCACGATCAGCTCCAGTTGCCCGAAAATCTCGCCGGGAAAAGCGTTCTGACCAGCGATCACAACACGATGTACTCGATCTCCGATAGCGGCGTGCTGGTGCTGCCGGTGGGCAATCTGAGCGCGTATCCGCGCCTGGCGGCTTCGGTCGAAGATCTGGTGTTCCGCGGCAATTTCTGCAATCGCAACGTGAACACCCAGACGTTGACGATTACCGATCCGGGCGGCAAACATACGCCGTTCACGATTTCGACGACCACCAGCGGGAGTCACGATTTCGCCGTCGAGCGGCGTCACGCCGGCCATCATCACCGTCTCGGTGGATCCCAATGCCTTCGCCAGCGCAGAAGGGCACGGTCACCGCGCCATCTGACGATTTCCTCGGCGAGTGCCGTGAATCTGCCGCAGACGGTGCGGGTGCTGATCAATTCGCAAGATCCGTCCCAGCGCGGGTCGTTCATCGATATCCCGGGCAAGGTCGTCGACGTGCTGGCCGATCCCAAGCGCAACGTCTATTACGTCCTGCGCCAGGACAAGAACCAGGTGCTGGTCTTCAACGCCGCCAACAATACGCAGACCGCGACGCTGCGCACCTGCACCACGCCCACCAGCATGGCCATCACCTTCGATCAGCAGGACCTGCTGGTCGGCTGCGACAACTCGCACTACATGAGCGTCTACGATCTGGACCTGCTTGCAGGCGCAGCCCTCTATCGCCTTGCCATCCAGGATTACGTCGAATCGGTGGCGGTCTCGTCCAACGCTATTCTGGCGATGATTCGTCCGGGCGGCGGACGGCAACGCTGGAATCGACCAGATCAACATGGTCACTCACGCACGGGCACCAGCCTGCCGACTCTGGGCGTGTATCAGAACAAGCTGGCCAGGATACGGTGCTCTCCGTCTTCGAGCAATGGCTCGCAGATTCTGATCGCCGGCTCCGACGGATCGGTGATGCTGTACGACGCGAACGCCGGCACCTTCACCGTCTCGCGCAAGGACTTTTCGAGCCTCGGCGGAGCGCTATGCAGCTTCGAACTTCAGTCAATATCTGGTCGGGAACAATCTGCTCGATTCCTCGCGGCGTGCCGCAGGCGACGCTGCCGCTTTCGACAGGCAACTCCTTCGGGATTCGCTTTCGTCAATCAGACCGGTTATTTCGTCACCGCGCCGAATGCAGCGACGCCCGGCATCATCGCCAGGTCGAGCCTGAACAACGGCACCGCATTCAGCCGACCGCGATGGTGGAAGCGCCGATTCTGGGCGCCGTCACATCGGCCAACGCCGACTTCGGCACCACGTGCCCACCGGGTGCGATTCTGGTGACCACCACGATCCCGGCCACCGACGACCACGCCCGGCTTCGACGACATCGGCCTGCCAAGCCTTGTTCCAGCCGTCGATCAACTCGGTTTGGACGCGGAGCCTGGCGCCGCTGCCCAACCAGACCGCCATCGTCTCTCTGACGACTTCCGGCATTACGGTGCTGCCGTGGACCTACGCCGCTGCGGTCGCGCCGCCGACGATCACCTCGATCGCCAGCGCGGCCGACGGCAGGTCTCCGGTCGCGCCGGGCGGCCTGATCTCGCTCTTCGGCAGCCAGTTGAGCCCGACCAATCTCGCCACCAGCCAGATCCCGCTGCCGACCGCTCTCGCCAATAGCTGCCTGACCGTGAACGGCCAGCCGATGCCGCTGATCTTCGTGTCACCCTCTCAGATCAACGCGCAGATGCCGACCGAAGCGGTCGGCGACGTCACAGTCAGTGGTCCATACGCCGGGCGGCGTCAGCGACAACTTCAACCTGACGGTCCTTGCCGACCGCGCCCGCGGTGTTCCTGAGCGGCATGGCCGGTCCGGAGACCAATATTCCGACCGTTATCCGCACGCGACAACAATCTGCTGGTGACCGATTCGAATCCGGTTCACCGCGGCGATACGTTGACCATCTACCTCACCGGCTGCGGCGACCACGTCGCCTCGGTCGCCGATGGCCAGCCGTCGCCTGGAAGTCCGCTGGCGATGACCGTCGCGGCGCCCACGGTTCAATTGGGCGGCCATGAATATGAGCGTCACGTTTCAGCGGTCTGGCGCCGGGACAAGTGGGCGTTTGTCAGATCAACGCCACCGTTCCGAGCAGCACTCCGGAGGGGCTCAGCGTACCGCTGACGATTAGCAGGGCGGCGCAGTCGCAGACCATTTCACTGCGCGTGATCAATTAACGAATCAGAAAGCAAGGGAAGGGAAACGATATGAAATTCACTCTGACTCTGGTCGTGTCTCTCGCGGTGTGCTGCTCCGTGTTCGCGCCCTCCGCGACGGCCCAGAAATGGGAGTTTGGCGGCGGCGTTGGCGGAGGTTTCTACACCTCCAAGATGTGAGCGCCCCGGGCGGCTCGGCTTCGGCTAAGATTGCCACCAATCTGGCCGGCAGCGCCTGGCTCGCCAACAATGGCTCGGGCAAATGGGGCGGCGAGCTTCGCGGCGACTATCAGCTCGGCTCTCTGGAGCTGAACGGAGGCGGCACGCAGGCTACCTTCGCAGCCCGCACCTATGCCGCTGCATTACGACGTTCTGTGGCACGCCGCGCCGAACGGCTCCAGGATTCGCCCGTTCGTCGCGGTCGGCGCCGGCATCAAGATCTACCAGGGCACCGGCGCGCCAGGTCGTCTATCAGCCTTTGAGCAATTTCGCGCTGCTCACCCAAGCTCAGGACCTTACGCCGCTGGTTAGCGCCGGCGGCGGCGTGAAGATTCAGCTCGCTCCTCACGTTCAGCTTCGGGCGGAATTGCACGACTATCTGACGCCGTTCCCGAAGCAGGTGATCACGCCGCACAAGGAGCCAAAGTCGGCGGCTGGCTGCAGGATTTCGTGCCGATGGTCGGCATCAGCTACACGTCCGCGGAAGGTCGCTAAGCCACCAGAAATCGAGCGAGCCAGCCGCCGGGATCGCGTCGCACGTGACCTCCCGAAGGCTGGCTCCTTTTCTTTTATCGAATGGTAAAAAAATCGTAAAAAGATGCCCACGGAGACTTCGACGGCGCCTCCAGGGTGGCTCCGATAACTTAAATGATTCTCAGTAAGTTATCGCAGGTCCTCCACTCCGCTTGCCCGGCTTTCCCGCTTCTTACAAACAATCCGCGCTGCGCTTCCGCTCGGATATAGTGTCGCCATGTACTCGCTTCGCGCATTGCTGCTGGCCTGCGCTCTGGCCCCGCCCGCGGCGCTTGGCGGCGGATTACGTCGGCAGCAACGTCTGCAAGACCTGCCATCCCGACGTCTGGTCGAATTTCTATCGCAATCCTCATTTCAAATGCGTCGCTTCCGGAAAGGAATCGCCTGAAAACACGCGGCTGCGAAAGCTGCCACGGACCAGGCAAGGCCCACGTCGAGGCTCGCGGAGGGAAAGCGACCATTGTCGCTTTCTCCGAACTGGCCCCCGACAAAACCCTGGACGCCTGCCTGCGCTGCCACGGCCAAACCATTTCGCGAGCGAACATCCGCCGCAGCACACACACGCAGCAGGACGTGGTATGCACCAACTGCCATTCGATTCACAAATCCCCCGCGCCGAAATTTCTGCTCGCCAAGACCCAGACCGAGCTGTGCTACACCTGCCACGGCTCCGTTCGCGCGCAGTTCTCCATGCCGTTTAAACATCGGGTGAATGAAGGCGTCATCCAGTGCACGGACTGCCATAATCCTCATGGCGCGTTCGCGCCCACGTGGAAGATGGCGTCCCGGCCACGCATGGTCGATCAGAAACAGGGCAACGAAGAAGCCTGTCTCAACTGCCACACCGACAAGCGCGGACCGTTCGTCTATGAGCACGGCTCGGTGCGCGTCGAAGGCTGCGAAACCTGCCATCAGCCGCACGGGTCGATGAATGCGCGGCTGCTGCGCCGTCCCACCGTGTTCACCATGTGCCTGGAATGCCATAACGGCGAAGGAAGCTTCGGCAACTTCGGACCGAAATTCGGCACCGGAGTGCAGCGTCCCCCGTCCGACCACAATCTGGCCGATCCGCGCTATCGCAATTGCACCACCTGCCATCCGCGCATTCACGGGTCGAACACCAGCGAGTTCTTTTTCCGATAGGAGACAGCGATGAAACCCACCATTTTCCATACTGTGTCTCGCTGCTCTTGGCGTTTATGCGCAACCTCCGGTGGCGCCCACCAAGGTGAGCCGGTGGGCAATCCGCGCGGCGACAACACCGAAAACTACAACGTCATGGACTCGTTCGAACTCGGCTATCGCTTTGCGACCGCCGGCGGCGATTTCGATATGTATCGCAGCACGGTGAACTACACCGACGGCGTGCGCCTGCTGTCCAGCTCGCTTTCCATCCAGTCGCGCGATGGGCACGGACACTGGTTCGACCAGATTCAGCTCAACACGCAGGGCTTGGGAAACGATCCCTACGAGTCGGCGACGCTGCGCATCGAGAAAAGCGGCCTGTATCGCTACGACATGATGTGGCGGGAGAACGATTTCTTCGATCCGTCGCTGACCATCGCCAATGGCGCGCATTTTGAGAACACCAGCCGCCGCTGGCAGGATCACGATTTGACTCTATTTCCGCAGGGCAACTTTCAGGTTATTCCTAGGATATTCGAATAACGTGGAGGACGGCCCGGCGCTCACCACCATCCAATTATTCGATTTTCGCGGCGACGAATTTCCTCTTATCGCAAATATTCACCGGCAGCAGAACGAATACCGGCTCGGCGGCGAGATGAAGGTGCTTCGGATTTCGCTTGAACGTCCTGCGCGGATGGGAGGATTTCAAGGAAGACACACCAACCAGCATTCTGGCCGTCGCCGAACCGGGCCTCAGCGGCCTGGCTCCGGCGACGCTGAACGCATTTCAGAGCAGCCAGCCGTATCACGGCACCAGCCCGTATTGGCGCGTCGGATTGTTTCGCGACGAAGGGCGCGTGTGGGCCCTGAATGGACGCTTCAGCTACGTCGCGGGCGAGCGCAATTTCATCGACAATGAATTCTCGGGCGGGATCACTCCCATCGGCGCGGCCGATGACGCAGCAGATCCTGGCGATCGGCGACGCCCGCCGTCCGGCCGTCACGGGCAACTTGACCGTCAGCCTGTTTCCCGCTAAATTCCTCACGATTACGAATCAAACCAGCGTCGCACAACATCCGCACGGAGGGGGACGCGGTGTTTGCGGAGCTTCAAAACGGCGTCGCCATCACGCCGTTTATTCCGTACACTTATCTGGGCATCCGGACGATCGCCAACTCGACCGACTCGGAAGTCCGCGTTTCGAAAATGGTTCTCGATGCACGCCGGCTACAGCTACTCGGACCGTCGCATCGGCGTGATCGATGGTCAGGAAAACCTGGGCGGTCCGGTCCCGAACGTCACTCCGATCACGCAGACGAATCTGTTGCACGTGGGGACGCTGGGGTTCCGTTTCCGTCCGATGGCGGGCGTTAACGCTGCTGGTTGACGGCGAAATCGGGCGCGCCGACATGCCCTATACGCCGATCAGCGATAAGAATTATCAGACGTTTCATGCGCGCGCCGAATATAAGCTAAAAAGTTTTCGTCTGGGTGCATTCGCCAAAACCGACTATAATCTCAACTCGGTTTCATTGACCAGCTACGCCTCGCATTCGCGGAACTATGGCGTGGATGGCTCCTGGACTCCCAACAACTGGTTTGCGATCGATGCGGGATACAACAAGATTCATCTGAACACGCTCGGCGGAATGGATTTCTTCGACGTTGGTCAGTTGACCAATTTCAACTCCCTGTATATCAGCAACATCCATACGGCGACGCTAGGCGCGCGGTTCAGCATCCGGAAGCGAGCCGACTTCTACGTCGGATACAGCCACACGCAGGATGTCGGCGACGGCCGATCCACCGCCGACGGATTGCCGCTGGGCGAAGGAGCTTCGACAAATCTCGACGCATTCCTTGCCGCGCAAACCTTCCCGGTGAAATTCCTGTCGCCCGAGGCGCGGTTTTCTTTGCAGTTGAACAAGAGAATGCGGTGGAACCTCGGATACCAGTATTACGGCTACGCCGAGCAGTTCTCCAGCATCCAGAATTTTCACGCACATACCGGATACTCGTCGGTTCTGTTCTCGTTCTAGCCTAAGGTAAACGCCCCGGTCCGCCGATGGAGAGAGCATGGAAGCGACCTCCACGAACGTGTCCGCGTTGCTGGTGGTCGCGCTGGCCTTCGCCGCAGTTATTTTCATTCTGCGGAAGCGGTATGACAGCAATTTGCCGCTGCTGTTCTACTTCGTGGCCCTGGTATTCACCAACACTGTCGAGCTTCGAAATCAATCCGTATCCTGCTGTACGTCGGCCTGGTTTTCGCGCTGCTGCTGCGGTTCGAATTCATGAACTCCGGATTTTCGAAGCTGATCGGTTTCCTGGCCACGGGTTCCATGGGCCTGATCATCTACGTGATGCTGGCCGAAGTGTTCGGAGACGGCTCCGCGCCGTTCTAGCCGGACTACGGTTTCTCGACCGGCAGTCCTGCCGCGTTCCACGCCCGCCATCCGCCGTCGAGCGAAATCGCGTTCGGTATAGCCCATCTTCTGCAAGCGCGTCGGCCACCAGAGCGCTGCGGAATCCGCCGCCGCAGTACAGCACCAGCGTGGCCGATTTGTCCGGAACTTTCGTCTCGATGTCGCGCTCGATGATGCCCTTGCCCAGATGGATCGCCCCGGCGGCGTGGCCGGCCGCCCATTCGTTGTCTTCGCGGACGTCGATCAGGAGGTGGCCCTCGCGCGGCATCTTCTGGTATTGGTCGATATCGATTTCCTTGACGCGCGATTTGGCGTCGTTCACCAGCGCGAGAAATCCCTGATTGTGCTGCTTGTGCGGCGTGCTCATTGATTCTCCGGATCCGGGCGCCTGCGCCCGCCAGTTTCGCCTCGATTTTCTCATAGCCCCGGTCGATGTGGTACACGCGATCGATCATGCGTTTCGCCCTGCGCGGCGAGCCCGGCCAGCACCAGCGACGCGCTGGCTCGCAAGTCGCTGGCGATCACCTGCGCGCCCGAAAGCCGGGTCGGCTCCGGCGACGATCGCCTGGCGTCCTTCCAGGCGAATGTTCGCGCCCATGCGCGCCAGCTCCAGCGCGTGCATGAAGCGGTTCTCGAAAATCGTCTCGGTGATGATGGCGATCCCTTCCGCCTGGGTCATCAGCGCCATGAACTGCGCCTGCAAATCGGTGGCGAAGCCGGGGTGCTCTTCGGTGGTCATGTCGACGCTCTTCAGGCGGCCCTTCACCTTGAACGCGCAGAGCATCGTGGGCGCGTTTCGGTAACCTCGACGCCGGCCTGATTCAGTTTGGCGATCAGCGCGCGAAGATGCTCGGGCTCGCAGCGGCGCACGATCACGTCGCCGCGCGTGATCGCGCCGGCGACCAGGAACGTTCCCGCTTCGATGCGGTCCGGGATGATCGCGTGCGCGGCGCCGTGCAGCCGGTCGACGCCTTTCACGCGAATCGTGGAGGTGCCGGCGCCTTCAATCGACGCGCCCATCTTGATCAGCAGCGCCGCCAGATCGGCCACTTCGGGCTCGCGCGCCGCGTTCTCGATCACGGTCTCTCCGCGGGCCAGCACGGCCGCCATCAGCAGATCTTCGGTTCCGGTGACGCTGATGCGGTCGAACGTGAACGGCGCGCCCGTCAGGCCGTTCGGCGCCTCGGCTTCGATATATCCGTGCTCCTGCGTGACGCGCGCGCCCAACCGCTCGAGTCCGGCGACGTGCAGATTGATGGGCCGCGCGCCGATCGCGCAACCGCCCGGCACCGACACGCGAGCGCGCCCGCAGCGCGCCACCAGCGGCCCCAGCACCAGGCTCGACGCGCGCATGGTCTTTACCAGTTCATAGGGAGCTTCGGGATGCTCGATCGCGGATGCCTGAATCTCGACGCGGCCGTCTTCGTTCGCCACGCTGCGCGCCGATGTGTGCGAGCAGCTTCTCCATCGTGGCGATGTCGCGGACCGGCGGAATCCGATCGAGAGTGACGCGATCGGCGGTCAGAAGGCACGCCGCCAGCGCCGGCAAGGCCGAGTTCTTCGCGCCGCTCACCAGGATTTCCCCTTCGAGCGGTACGCCGCCCTGAATCACAAACTTATCCATTCACTTTTAGGACCTCCCGAAATCCGCCCTCCTGCGGCAGCCAGCAACCGCTCCGCTTCCTTGCGCGAGACGGCCTTTTTTTCCATCACGATGGCCGTCCGCACGCTCGCCCGGCTTGCTCGAGCAGTTCCGCCGCCCGCTCGTAGGAAACGCCGGCGGCCTCCGCGATGATTCGCCGCGCCCGATCCTCCAGTTTCCGGTTAGAGGGCTGCACGTTCACCATCAGGTTTCCGTACACGTGTCCCAGCCGGATCATTAGGGCCGTGCTGATCATGTTCAAAACCAGCTTGGTCGCCGTCCCGGCCCGCAGCCGCGTGGATCCGGTCAGAATCTCCGGACCTGGCGACTGGCTCGATCGGAAAATCCACCGCGCGGGACAGTTCCGAGTCCGGTACGCAACTGATTCCACAGGTGATCGCGCCCAGACTCCGGGCTTTAGCGACGGCCCCGAGTACATACGGAGTCCGGCCGCTGGCGGCAATTCCGACCAAGACGTCTCCTGGCCCGAACCCGGAATCCATCAAATCCCGCGCGCCGGCTTCCGGATCGTCCTCGCTGGCTTCCGACGACCTCAGGAGCGCCGGAAGAGCCGCCGGCGATGATCCCACGCACCAAGATCCGGCGAAACGTTGAAAGTGGGCGGGCATTCCGCGGCGTCCAGGACTCCCAGGCGTCCGCTGGTACCCGCGCCGATGTAGACGAGATGGCCGCCCGCTCGATCGCGCGCACGAATCGCGTCGACAGCGCGCTCGATTTTAGGGATTTCACGGCGCAACGGCTGCCGGTATTTCGGCGTCAGCCGATTCATCAGCGCGAGAATTTCGGAGGTGGTTAGCTCGTCAAGCCTTGCCGAGTCCGGATGAGACTTTCGGTGAGGGGTTTTTCGTGCATTGCAGGCCTGTCCCATTGTACAGGTTGATCGCTTTGGGTCGGATGGGCTAAGAAAGCCGAACTTGAATCGTGAGATGGCTAAGCAAAAGACCCTATAAAAGTACCGGTACGTATGGATTTTAGTACTATCAAAACTCGAACCTAAGCTGTCTGATTTTGTGGTGTTGGCTCATACCAGCGAAGTGGGAAAAACCCCAATTAAAGTATTGACTTGCGCGTTAATACACCCTTATACTACCAACGAGCCAGGATGCTGTTCAAACGGCCCTTGGGTGCAAGTGAGAGATAGTCGGAGGGATGCGAAATGAGACGAGTTTTGGCTGCCATGGCGCTCTGCGCTTTGAGCAGCTCAGGGCTTTTTGCGGCGGGAGCTTGTACCGGCGCAACGAGCAATGGCGGAAATACCCTGACAATTTATAGCTCGGCTCCGTCAGGTGGGGATATCAACAACGCGACCATCAGCAACGGCCAGCTTCTGACGCTGGATTCGGTGGGAAATTGCGTAGTGGCAGGTTCAACGTTTTCGAATTTCCAAGTGGACGGCGGCGTTGGTTTTGTCGGCACGATACCGTTTGACCTCGGGCTTACCGTTGTGGGCGGAACCCAGGCGCAGTTCAACTATACGAACCTCGGAAATGGGGATATCGAGCTGTTCTTCCAGGCGAGCCCGGGGATCACGCAGTTGACGCTGGAAGATGGGTCAGCCACCTCGATCACAGAAAACGTTTGCTCCGCTGCTCTTTCGGCTCCGAACACGACTTGTCCGAGCACCACGCAGCTGGCTCAACTCAACACGAACGGCACCGGGCAATCCATAGACGGACCGGTAAGCATCGGCAGCGTTTCCACCGACTTTATCGTGGAGACCATCACGGGCGGCGGCAACAACACGCAGGGGATCGGTTCTGGCGTTCCGGAGCCGATGACATTGTCCCTGATGGGGATTGGGCTGCTCGGAATCGGCTTTTTGGGCGGCGCGCTCGCGGCTAATCGACACCAGACTGATCAGAATCTTTCAAGCCTAAGCTCACGCTTAGGCTTGACGTGTTTTCGAGGCCAAAAAAAGGGTCCGGTTTCCAAGGACAGTGCCCTTTTTGATTCCCTTGGTCTGTTTTCGGTTACGCGCTGAAGGAGCTTCCGCAGCCGCAGGTCGATTTCACGTTCGGGTTGTTGAACTTGAATCCCGACCCTTCCAGCGATCTCGACAAAGTCCACTTCCGCGCCATCCAGGTACAACAGGCTGGCCTGGTCGACGAAAACCTTAAGTCCATCGAAGCTGTAGGTCTTGTCGAGCATCCCGGGCGCATTCTCGAAGGCCATCGAGTAGCTGAAGCCCGAGCAGCCGCCGCCGACCACGGCGATCCGCAGCCCGGCGGGCTTCGGCTCCTGGGTGTCCAGAATCTCCCGGACCTTGTGGACTGCCGTCTCTGTCAACTGAACCATGGCGTTTTGTTCCTCACCTTGATTGTAGCGGCGAAGCGCGGCGAATTTCAAGTTTACGCGGGCGAATCTGCTATCGTGGGGGAAGCCGTGCGACCAGTCATCGACGGGGCTCTTGTACGGCCTCTCGCGTCACATTCGCAGCAGACCCGGAGCAAGGTCTTGGAAATGGTTGAAACCCCTCCCCTTCGGCCCGCGTCGACACAGGTAGCTTATGAATGGCCTGATTGGAGCGCTTCCGTTTCCGGCTGTGGGCGAACGCCCCCGGGCCAGGACGCGAGTGGATCATAAGAACAGCGAAGAAGCGGCTCTGGTTCGGCGGGTGCAGGCTCGCGATGAAATCGCCTTCCGCGAGATCGTGGACCGCTATCAAGCCAAAGTATTCTCGATCATCTACGGAATCCTGCGCAATCATAACGACGCGGAAGACATCGCCCAGCAGGTGTTCTCCAAGATTTATTTTTCGATCCGCAACTTCGATTTCCGCAGCTCGCTGCTGACCTGGATTTACAAGATCACGGTGAACGAGTGCTACGACTATCTGCGGAAAAAGCGGGTCCGGAAGCTGGTTTACGAAAGCGATTTTTCCGAGGAGGACGCCACGCGAATGGAGGCGTCCGACCCGGCGATTGATCCGTCGACGCCGATGGATCGGAAACTGGCGCAGCAGGACTTGGTGAGCAAGCTGCTTGACAAGGTCTCCGCCGAAGATCGCAGCCTGATCCTTCTCAAGGAAGTGGAAGGCCATTCGGTGGAAGAGCTGGCGGCGATGACCGGGCTGAATGAGAATACAATAAAGGTGAAATTGTTCAGGACCCGGCAGAAGCTTTTGAAGGCGGCGCAGCGGCTGCTACGGCCGTTTGGAAGTACCGCGGGCCTTAGAATGACCGGTTCGGATGTAAGTAGAGCAGAAACAGCGGGCATCAGACTCGCGAAACTTGGCTCGTGCAATTGAAGTGACTGAGGGAAGGACACCATGCATCGCGTGATTCAGGATCACCTGGAACAGGTATTGGCGGAATCGCATGCGCCGGCATGCGCCGCGCACCTCGACCAATGCGACGAATGCCGCGGAGAAGTCGAGGCCATGCGGACACAGGCGCGTCTGCTGCGGCAACTCAGAGTGGAAGCCGAGCCGCGGGCGGGTTTTTATGCGCGTCGTGATGGAGCGGATTGAGGCGCAGCGCGCCGTCTCCATCTGGAACGTTTTTTCAGATTCACCCTTTGGCCGGCGCATCGCCGTCGCCTCCATGGCTCTGGCGCTGCTCGCGGGCGTGTATCTGGTGACGTCGGAACAGATGTCGGAGCAGAATCTCGCTGCCAGCCCGACGGTTCAATTCCTCTCCGACCGGCTTGCCTGGGGAAGGTCAGCCCGGCCTAGCACCGTAAACTCCGGACTGCCTGACCGCGAGGCGGTGCTGGTGAATCTGGTCACCTACCGGGAGCAGTAGGGATGATGGTCGCGGCCGAACGAGCGCCCTGGCAGAATCCCCGTATTCTCTCGACGCTGGCGCTTGTGTTTCTGGCTGGCGCGGCCGCCGGCGCGCTCACGATGCAGCTCGGCATCCACGGAAAGATGCACCGGTCGGCCTCCGCCGCGCCGCAGCACACGAACCGCGACGCGATCCTGAGCCGCTTCAAGACGCAGCTCGATCTTTCCGGCGCACAGACCGAGCAACTGGGGATGGTGCTCGACGATTTCGGGCAATATTATCAGAGCCTGCGAAGAGCAGCTCGACGATCTGCGCGCCACCGGGAAGACGCGCATCATCGCGATCCTCAATCCCGAGCAGCGGGAAAAATTCGAGAAGATGATGACCGATCTGGCACCGCAGTTGGCTCCGCATTAATCCCGCTTCGACTGGCTTATAGTGGATTTTGGCTGACTCGCTGTTGATCACGGGACCACCCGCATCGGGAAAGTCCCGCGCCGCACTCGATCGCTTCCTTTCCGCACCGGGATCGCTCTTCTTCCCGCCCAGCGCGACCATGGCCGAGCATGTTCGGAACGAACTGGCGCGTGCCGGTCACACGGTGCGTCCGCATGGAATAACCACTCTGGCCCATTTCCTGGACGGCAGGTCGTCTCCGGCCACGCCGGTTGCGCTGCTGCACAAGCTCATCGAGGAGGCGCTGGATCGTTTGCGCCCGGATCGATTTCGCGCCGTTGCGGAGTTTCGCGGTTTCCGCGAGTGTTTGGCGGCATTGATCGAAGAAGTTCCGCCCGACGCCGCCGGAGCCGAGCTTGCGTCCGTGTTCGAGTTCGTTGAACGCGAGCTTCGCGGACGCGGGATGGCGTTGCGGCGCGATCGTTTGATGCAAGCCGCGGCGGATCCGGGCGACCTTCCCGGTCACGTTGTTCTGGACGGATTTTTTTCCTTCTCTCCCGAAGAACTGCGACTGATCGCGAGCTTCGCGCGCCGTGCGACCGTGACGGTGACGCTACCGGATTGGGCGGGTGCAACCGGCGCGCGTAGCCGGTTGATTTCGTTTGGATTCGCGGAGCAGAAACTCGACCGGGTATTTCGGCGCGCGCAAATCACCGCGTTCTCCGCACCCACGATGGAGCGGGAGACCGAGGAGATCGCCCGTCGCATCCTGGACGAATCCGCGCGCGGACGACCGTTTCGTGAAATAGGCGTCATCGTGCGAAGCCGCGATCCTTACGTGCCCGCGCTGGAGACCACGTTCGCGCGCTTCGGAATCCCCGCACGCTTTTATTTCGCCGATCCGCTGATCGAGCATCCGGTCATCGGTTTTCTCGCCGGAGTGGTGCGGACGATGCTCGACGGTTGGGATCACGCGGCGCTGCTGACTTTGTTGCGGATGCCGGTTTCGGGCATCGGCGCGACGCCGGCAGGAGACCGCTTCGATTTCGAACTTCGCCGGCGGATTCCCGGCGCCGGATTGCCGATTCCAGGCCTCGAAAACGCGCCAGGCGTCCTGGATTCGATGGCCGCGATTTCGGAGTGGCGGAACGATCGAATCGGCGGGGCAGCGTGGGCGGCTCGTCTCAAGACTCTGCGAACGGTTCTTCCAGAGCCCGCGATTACCGGCAGCGAATCGCGCGCGCAGATCGACATCCTGCGGTCGACCGCGGCCGCTTTGGAGGGGTTCGAGGCCGCCATCGACCAATCGGCGGAGGCGCTCGGCGAAGGTCCGACTACGCTTTCCGATTTCTGTCGGCAAGTGGACTTGACTCTCTCGGTTGAACCCTTGCGTGTACTTGATCGGCGCCGCAACGTGGTCCACGTAATGGATGTCTTCGAAGCGCGGCAGTGGGAGCTTCCGGTGATGTTCGTGTGCGGCCTGGTGGAGCGGAACTTTCCCCGTTATCACGGCGAGGATCCGCTACTGAACGACGCGGCACGCAGCAGGGTTGGGCTGAGGACGTCGGCAGAGCGGCAAAACGAAGAGCGGTTCTTGTTCGAACTCGCCGTCACCCGTGCGACACACCAAACTATTCTGAGCTACGCGCGTTTCAACGAAAAAGGCGAGGACGCGATCCCATCGCTGTTCCTTCCGGAGGGGCAGGCGGAGTCGTGCGAGGTACGGGTGCGGCCGCGGCCGCGCTACCCGGTTTCGGCAGCCGCTTCTGCAAGCATTCACGACGCTGAACTGCTCACGAGTCTCGGCAAGATCCATCGGAACATCGCGACGACTTCGATCGAACAGTTTCTTCAATGTCCGTTCCAGTTTTTCGCCGCGAAATCGTTGCGGCTGCGTCGCAGTTCCGGCGGCGCCACGCGATCGATTGGATGTGCTGCTGCAAGGAAGCATTTTGCATCGCGCTCTGGCAGAATTGATCCGCATGCCGCTACTGGGTGCGGCGGTCTTCGACGAAGTCTTCGCGGAGGAATGCCGCCGCGCGCGCGTTCCGGCAACGTACCGCACCGAAGCCGTGCGGCTCGAAATGATGCGCAACTTCGAAGCCTTCATCGCCGACCGCCAAATCGCACTGGGCTGGTCCAGCCGCGTGGAGGAGGCGTTTAACCTTCCCTTGAATCCGCTGATGGCCATCACGGGTCGCATCGACCGGATCGACATCGGCGCGCGCAATCAGGCGCTGGTGATCGACTACAAGTACAGCGCCGGACAAAAGATTCGCGAACGCATCGAAGAGAAGGCCGCGGGGAATCTGGTGCAGGGCGGTTTGTACCTGCTCGCCGCGGAGCGGTGCTTCGGCATCAAACCCGTCGGCATGCTTTACTGCGGCCTGCGTAAGGACGTGGTATGGGATGGATGGCACCTGCAGATCGCCGGGTTGGAGGGAATCGGCGAAACCCGGGCAACGCTGAAGGATCTGGCCGAGGCTGCCGCGACTACGGCGACGGAAGTCTTCGACGCGATCGCCTCGGGTAGAATCGCGCCGGAGCCGGCGGATGAGAACAAGTGCGGCTGGTGCGACTTCCGGGATATTTGCCGCATTGAATCCGCCGCGCGGGCTCGGACGGCGGCAGCACGATGAGCCTCACCCGCGCGCAGCAAGACGCTGTGCGCCGTACCGGTCAGGACGTGTGCGTGGTCGCTGGGCCTGGGTCCGGCAAGACGCGCGTATTGATCGAACGCTTCGCGTGGCTGGTGGAAGAATGCAATACGGATCCGGCGCGGATTCTCGCGATCACGTTCACTGAAAAGGCAGCCACCGAGATCAAACAGAGATTGATTTCTCGATTCGCAGCGCGGCCGGAATTGCGTTCTGCGATCGAGCGTGCGTGGGTGTCCACCATCGACGGCTTTTGCACGCGATTGTTACGCGAACACGCTGTGGCTGCGGGCATCGCGCCCGATTTCGCGGTGATCGAGGAAGTTGTGGCGAATCGGCTGGCTCGGGAATCGGCTGAGGAAGCGCTGGACGCGTTGTTTCAGGAACGGCCGCAAGACATGCGTCGGCTACTGGAGTCGCTGGACCTTTCGACAGCGGACGATTGGCGGCAGCCTGACCTGGCTCGGAGTCTGTTGGAGATTTACGAGACGATGCGGGTGTCGGATGTTCGTGATCTGGCTCCTGCTGACGCTGCGCCCGACGTCTGGCCGATCGCGAGGGAGCGGGCGCAGCAGGCGCTGGCCGATCGGCGGGCATCCGGGACGCATGCGGATGCGTTTCGTGCCTGGGCCGAAGCTTTTCTCAATTTGCCGGGGGAGATTGGCCGCGAACACTTCAACGCGACCGAAGCGGTGTCCAAGATTCATCTGAACAAGATCGGCAAGGGTACGCGAGCGTTGGAAGCCTTGCGAGAGCTGCGAGAGGATCTCGCGCCGCGGCTCCAGCAGCAATGGATGGGGCAGGTGAACGCCGGGTTGCTCAATCTGTTGCGCGTGGCCGTCGCCAGAATCGACGCTTTGTATCGCGCAAAAAAGCGGCGCGACGCGGTGCTCGATTTTGGCGACCTCGAAGAGCAGGCGATCCGGCTGCTCGAATCCGACGCCCAAGTGCGCGAGGAGACTGCCGGGCGGTTCGATGAAGTTCTGATGGATGAGCTGCAGGACACCAATCGTTTGCAGTGGCGCCTGGTGAATCTGATCCGCCGGCGGTTTTTCGCGGTCGGCGATATCAATCAGTCCATCTACAGCTTTCGCCACGCGAAACCGGAGGTGTTCGAAGAATATCGCGGCGCGCTGATCGAAGCGGGCCTCGCGGTCGACGATCTTCGCGAAAATCATCGCAGCTACAGCGAAATTCTGGAAGCCGTGTCGCTGATGCTCGACCTGCAGACGGGCATTGAAGCGCGTCCGCTGATCGCATCGCGTGGATCGGGAACGCATAGTCGAACGGCTGGTGGGAGGGGGTGAAAACGCGGTCGAGACGGAAGCGAGCCTGGTCGCGGCACGCATCCGCCAACTTTGCGACTCGGAAGAATACGAATATAAGCACATCGCAATACTGATGCGTGCGATGAGCGCAGCCGAGCCGTTTGAACGCGCGCTCGACCAGTTCGGAATTCCGTTTCTGGTCAGTAGCGGCCGCACGTTTATGGAGGCGCGGGAAATTCGCGACCTGATGTCTTTGCTGGCCGCGCTGGTGAATCCTCTGGACGATATCGCCACGGTGGGCGTGTTGCGAAGTCCGTTGGTCGGGCTCGGCGATGAAGAGATTTTTCGCGCCGGACGAGAGGGCTGGAGAGAAATCTTCGAGGCGAGGTTCGGAAACTTAAGAAAGCTGGCAGGGTTCATATCGCCGGACCGGTTGCTGGCGACGGCGCTCGATGAGTCGGGTTATGCTCGCGGGCTTCCAGCGCGCGCGGAGGCGAACATCGAGAAATTCCTGGGGCGTCTTCGGCGCGAGCATCGTAACCAGCCGCTCGCCGAGGTGCTGGCGGATCTGGAGGCTCTGCGCGCGACGCAATCCGAAGCCGAAGCGCCGCCGGCAGAGGCGGGCAACATCGTACGTCTGATGTCGATTCACGCGGCTAAAGGACTTGAATTTCCGGTGGTGTTCGTCAGCGCGCTGCATCATGCCCCCGACCGGCGCAAACCGGTGATCGCGTTCTCGGCGGCGGCCGGGCTGGGCGCGAAGTGGAGGAATCCGGCGACCGGGAAAGGGCAGTCCGACACCGCGCACGCCAGGATTGTAGAAGAATTGAAGCTCCAGGAAAAGGCCGAGGAGAATCGTCTTCTGTACGTCGCGATGACGCGGGCACAGGACCGGCTGATTCTGTCGCATGCTCTGCAAAAACGATCTTCCGGATGGCAGGATCTGGCGACCGCGATTCCGGTGACGATGGCTGCGGATCAGCCGGTGGAACCGCCCGAAATTATCAAGACTGTGCGCGAACAGAACGCGGAACTGCTGGCCGATCCACCGGTGTTGAGCGGCCAACACGATGGCACCGTGGCGATCACCGCGGTCTCGACTTTTCATGCCTGTCCCCGAAAATATTTATTGAATTCGATCTCACGCGGTGAGGCTCAAGGGATCAGGCGGTGTCGCGACCGGGCTGGAAGTGCATCGCATTCTGGCGGGGGAGACGGGATCGCCGGAGGCGGCCGAAATCGCGGCGCGGTTCCCGCTAAGCGAACTGGGACGTCGCGCGGCGCGGGCAACCCGCATTGAACGTGAATTCGATTTTTTGTTTTACTTCGAAGATGTCGTGCTGCGGGGGCAGATCGATCTTTGGTTTGAGGAATCGGGCGAACTGATTGTGGTCGATTACAAGACCGATCGCGACGATTCGCGGTTGGATGTGTACGCGATGCAGCTACGTCTGTATGCGCTCGCGCTGGAGCGGTATGCGGGGCGGATGCCAGATCGCGCCGTGCTGTACTATCTTGCGGTCAGACTCAGCTGTGGAGGTCAATCTCGATCCGGAATCGGCCCGATCGGCAGTGCGGGCTTTTCTGGCCGGTCAGGAATCGCTTGATTACCCGATCCGGCCGGGAGCGCAGTGCCGGCGGTGCCCGTTCTTTGAAAATCGGTGTCCTGCGCGGCTTTCCTGAGGATTCAAGTCTGCGTTTGTTTCTTCGCCGCGATCTTCCGTTCCAGCGCCTTCCACAGGCGTGACCTGACGTCCTCCGGAATGGTCTGCGGCTCGCAGCCCTTGTAAACCTGCAACGTCTTTTTGGTGGTATCGACGATGACGAAGCAGTTGGGACACTCGGTGACGTGCGACTCCAGGTGCCGCTTCAAATCCGGGTCCGTGTTCGGGTCCAGATAATCGTTCAGCTCCCTCAGGAACTGTTTACAGGTAAGCAAACGCGTCTTCCCCCTTCCGCCTGAACTGGCGGGTCAACTTCTCCCGCAGTGCCAGGCGGGCCCTTAATAATCTGCTTTTCACGGCTGGAACCGAAATTCCCAACGTTTCGGCGGTCTCCTCCGTGCTCAATTCTTCGATGTCACGCAGTATGAAAACGGTGCGAAAATCCGGCTTCAAACTTTCTACGGCGCGATCCAGAATTTCCTGCATTTCTTCGCGGGAATAGCGCTGCTCCGGGTTATCCTCCCAGACGGCGATCTCTCTTGTCACCATTTCTTCGCCTGTGTCGACCGGTTCGTCGAGCGGAACCGTCCGGTCGCCCTTGCGCTTACGCAGCTTCATCAGCGCTTCGTTGACGGCAATGCGGACGATCCAGGTGTAGAATTTGGAGTTTCCCTGGAAAGTGTCCAGATGTTCGTAGGCCTTTAAAAAAGCTTCTTGCAGGACGTCCTCGGCGTCCTCATCGTTTTGGGTAATGTGCTTGGCAAGGCGGTAAATCTTGCGTTCGTACTGATTCACCAGGTCTGTAAAGGCCTGTGCGTCACCCGCCTTTGCCTTGGCGACGAGCAAAGCTTCATCGAATACCAGCGGCGCCGTGGTTGGAGTAAGCGACATCTTAACCCAATATACCAAGCGGGCCGAACCGGGCGCGCCTGGCAAAACGGGCGGTTATTTTGGTTCGGGCGGGTACGCTTCGACCACCAGAGGGCTGGGCCTGAAGGTACACCCCAGCCAGAGTAGGTGTTTTCTCCTTTCGATGCACCCGGATTGAGCTTCGTTCGGGTGCATCGGCCTGTATTCTTGGTTAACCTGATATTACCGATGAATATTCAGGTCACCCTTCCGGACGGTAGTGCACAAAGTGTTGCAGAGGGAGCGCGGCCGATCGATGTCGCGCGGTCGATCAGCCCCCGGCTGGCGGACGATGCCGTCGTCGCGCGAGTCAACGGCGAGTTGTGGGATCTCAACCGGCCGTTCGAATCCGACGCGAAGCTCGAAATTCTGACCACCAAGAATCCGGACGCGCTGGAAGTTTATCGCCACTCGACCGCGCATCTGCTCGCGGCGGCGGTGCTCGAATTGTTTCCGGAAACGAAGCTCGGCATCGGCCCGCCGATCGAATCGGGATTCTACTACGATTTTCAACGCGCGCAGCCGTTTACGCCAGAAGATCTCGAAAAGATCGAGAAGCGCATGTGGGAGATCCAGGCTCGCGACCTTCCCTATGAGCGCAAGTACACGAAAAAAGATGAAGGCCTGAAGCTCTACTCCGATCAGCCGATGAAAGTGGAGCTGATTACGGAGCGCGCGGGTGACGTGTTCTCCGAATACACGCTGGGGCCCGGATTCATCGATTTCTGCCGCGGTCCGCATGTGCCTTCGACCAAGAAAATCAAGGCGTTCAAACTGCTTTCGGTCGCGGGCGCGTACTGGAAAGGCAGTGAGAAGAACGCGCAGTTGCAGCGAATCTACGGAACCGCGTTTTTCTCCAAGAAAGATCTGGACGATTATCTGAATCGGCTGGAGGAGGCCAAGAAGCGCGACCACCGGCGGCTCGGCAAGGAACTGGAGCTGTTCACGGTGAACGAAGCCGTGGGCGCGGGCTTGCCGCTGTGGCTTCCGAAAGGCGCGACCATTCGGCGGCTGCTCGAAGAATACATTCTGGAGCGCGAGCGCGGAGTGCGGATATCAGCACGTCTACACGCCGGACCTGGCCAAGATCGACTCGTATATCCGCTCCGGGCACTGGGAACATTATCACGAAGATATGTTCCCGCCGATGCGATCTCGAAACCGAGCAGATGGTGCTGCGGCCGATGAACTGCCCGCATCACATCCTGATCTACGAATCGAAGTAGCGCAGCTATCGCGATCTGCCGGTGAAGCTGGCCGAGCTGGGAACCATGTATCGTTACGAGCGCTCCGGCGTGCTGAGCGGATTGAGCCGCGTGCGATGCATGACGCTGAACGACGCGCATATTTTCTGCACGCCCGACCAGATCAAGGAAGAATTTACGGGCGTGATGAAACTGGTGGAGCGAGCATATCGCGACCTGGGAATCACGAAGTACCGCTACCGTCTTTCGCTGCGCGATCCGGCGAATAAAGACTAAGTACGTCGACAACGACGAGATGTGGGAAATGGGCGAACAGGTGCTGCGCGAAGCGATGGACTCGCTTCAGTTGCCCTATAAGGAAGCGCGCGGCGAAGCGGCGTTTTATGGGCCGAAGCTCGACATCCAGCTTGCTGACGTGATGGGGCACGAAGAAACGTATTCGACCATTCAGGTCGATTTCCATCTGCCCAGCCAGTTCGGGCTTGAATTATATTGCTCGCGGATGGGAAGCACCACCGGCCGGTGATGATTCATCGCGCGATCATCAGCACCATGGAGCGCATGGTTTCGTATCTGATCGAGCTGTACGCGGGCGCTTTTCCGCTGTGGCTGGCGCCGGTGCAGGCGGCGGTGTTGCCGATCACGGACCGGCACGTCGAGTATGCCCGCAAGGTTCACGCGCGGCTCGAAGCGGCGGGGCTCCGGTCGGAGCTCGACGACCGGAACGAGAAAGTGAATCTTAAAATTCGCGATGCGCAGTTGCAGAAGGTGCCTTACATGCTGGTGGTCGGCGACCGGGAAGCCGAATCGGACAGCGTCGCGGTGCGGCATCGAAAACACGCGGACATGGGGACCAAAACGGTAGACCAGTTCATCGCGGAGGTGCGTGGGCTGGTGGAATCGAAGAATGTCGCGGAGTAAGCCACGGTTCGTCAACAGATCGCGCGCCGCATCCTGAGTCCGACCTCCGGATTTATCGCGGAAGCGGGATTCTCGCATTCGTTGACGCCCGCGCGAAACTGCACCTTCGGTTGCACCTATTGCTACGTTCCGACGCTCGGAATTTACGGAGGATTGCAGCCGGAGGATTGGCATCGCTGGGGGCAGTTCACGACGTTCAAGACCAATGCGGCGGAATTGCTGCGGCGAGAGTTGCGGCCTGGGCAAAGAATCTACTGCTCCCCGCTGGTCGACCCGTATCAGCCGGCGGAAGCTCAAGAAGAGCAGATGCCGCGGATTCTCGATGCCCTGATCGATTCGCCGCCCCGAATTTTCGTTTTGCAGACGCGCGGCCCCCTGATTTTGCGCGATCTCGGCCCGCTGCGGGCGTTATCCCGGCAGACAACGCTACGCGTGAGTTTTTCGATCACGACGGATCGCGAGGACGTCCGGAAACTCTATGAGCCGCACTGCGCGAGCTTCGAGGAGCGCTTGGACACGGTTAGATCACTGCGCGGGGCTGGGATTGAAACCTATGCGACCCTCGCGCCGCTGCTGCCGTGCGATCCGGAGGCGCTGGCGCGTGCCGCGATGAAGGCGACCGGCCGCGATCTGATCGGCGATCCGCTGCACGTCCGCGCGGTGAAGCCGAGCGGCGCGACTACGCGAGATGCGGCGTGGAAAATCAGCGCGGCGCACGGTCATGACAACTGGCTGGACCCGGCGTTTCAGGCTACCATCATAGAGCGGATTCAACGCGAGGCCCGCAAGGCCGGTCATGATTTCGAAACTGGTCCGCGGGGCTTTTCGATTCTTGCCCATGACTGAAATCCTAAATAATACACACCCAGGCGCGTGCGGAGCGAATTGGATCGACGGCTCGTCCGGTGAAGAGTTGATCTCCTACAACCCGGCGGATGGAAGCGAACTGGGAAGAGTGAAGCTCGCATCGGAGTCCGATTACGACCGAGTAGTTTCCCAGGCGGCGCGGGCATTTGAAAGATGGCGGTTGTTCCCGGCTCCCAGGCGCGGCGAAGTCGTGCGTCAGATTGGCGACGCGCTGCGCGAAGCGAAGGACGATCTGGGCAAACTGGTGACGCTCGAAATGGGAAAAATCCTCGCCGAAGGCAAGGGCGAGGTGCAGGAGATGATCGACATCGCGGACTTCGCGGTGGGATTGTCGCGGCAGCTCTATGGGCTCTCGATGCACAGCGAAAGGCCGGGGCATCGCATGTATGAGCAGTGGCATCCGCTGGGCGTGGTAGGAGTCATCAGCGCGTTCAATTTTCCGGTGGCCGTGTGGAGCTGGAACGCCCTGATCGCGCTAGTGTGCGGCGATACGGTGGTCTGGAAACCGTCGCTCAAGACGCCGCTGACCGCGATCGCGGTGCAGCAGATTTGTAACAGCGTACTTGCCAAGAATGGATGGGAAGGCGTCCTCGGCTTGGCAATAGGACGCGATGACGTGGTCGGGAAACGGCTGATCGAGGATCGCCGATTGCCTCTCATCAGTGCGACCGGATCGTGCCAGATGGGGCGAATCGTCGCAAAGACAGTCGCCGAACGGATGGGGCGGAGCCTGCTGGAACTGGGCGGGAATAACGGTGTGATCGTGATGGACGATGCGGACCCGGATCTGGTCGTGCGCGCGGTACTGTTCGGCGCGGTGGGCACCGCGGGGCAGCGATGCACGACGATTCGCCGGCTGTTTCTCCAGAAAGGAATCGCCGCCAAGATCACGGAACGCCTGACTTCCGCGTACCGGCAGATACGGATCGGCAATCCGATGGACCCCGCGACTCTGATGGGGCCGCTGATCGATTCGGATGCTGTGGAAAACATGATGCACGGGCTCGATCGCGTGCGGGAACAGCGCGGGGAAGTGTTGTATGGGGGCGAACGTCTGGAAGGCTGTTTCGTGCAGCCTACGCTCGTGAAAGCGCACCCGCCGATGCCGATTTTGAAAGAGGAAATCTTCGCCCCGATTCTTTATCTGATCGAGTTCGACCAGCTGGACGAGGCCATCGCGTGGCACAATGATGTTCCGCAGGGGCTCTCTTCGGCGATTTTTACGAATAGCCTGGCGGCCGCGGAGACATTTCTAAGCGTGCGCGGCAGCGATTGCGGCATCGCGAACGTGAACATCGGGACCAGCGGCGCGGAGATTGGCGGCGCGTTCGGCGGAGAAAAGGAAACCGGCGGCGGACGCGAATCCGGCAGCGATGCATGGAAAAGCTACATGCGACGCCAGACTGTGACCGTGAACTGGTCAGGCGAGCTTCCCCTGGCGCAGGGGATCGAGTTCGAGTTGTGAGCGGTGTATACTTACGGGTATGCGCTGCTCAAAACATTCCTACGTGCTTGCGTTTTTGGTCGTCACCGCTGGCGCGACGGTCAGCCGTGCGCAATCGTTTGATGTGAAGACCGGACTTTGGGAAACCACCACTACGTCGGACACCAACGGCATGCCGGCCATCGACACCAGCAGGATGACGCCGGAACAGCGCGCGCGTGTGGAGGGCGTGCTGAAAGCCCGCGCGGGCCGCGGCCCGACGACGCGCACGAACCGGAGTTGCATGACCAAGGAAAAGCTGGAAAAGAAATCGTTGGACGAAATGGCCGATCGCAACCCGAACTGCAAGACGACGCTTCTGAACGCTTCGTCGACCGTGGTCGATATGAAGATGGAATGTTCCGGCCCGATGAAGGGTAACGGAACGGTCCACTTCGAAGCGCTGTCCCGTGAAAATGTCAAGGGATCGGTCAAACTGGTTTCGGGTGACGAGGCTCATCCGATGACGATCAACCTTAACATGACATCCAAGTGGCTGGGCGACGCCTGCGGCGACGTCAAATAGGCTGAGCCGCTACTGGCCGGGCGCCGGCGGCTTCGAGGTTCCTACCGGCGTTACCTTTAACATGCCCATGGTCAGGGCGCGCAGCGATTTCTCCGCGTCTTTGAAGATGGGGTGGTCGCCGTAATACTGTTCGCGGACCATCCCCCAACGATCGATAAACAGGACGATCGGCGCGATTGGCCGAACGTCTTTCGGAACATCTGCCAACTTGATGATTCCGGCTTTGTCCAGATATCCGACTGGAAAGAGTGGCCGGTACCGGTTGACAAAAGGCTGCAGCAGGAACTTGGCTCGATCGTCCCCCGCGGCGCCAATCACTTGCAGTCCCTGCTGGCTGTAGTCCTTCTCCAGCCTGTTCATGATATCCAGCGTTTTGATGCAGTCCGCGCACTCGGTGGAAAAAATCACCAAGACCACGGTGTGGCCGCGATATTTCGCAACGTCGATGACCTTGCGGTCCGGCGTCAGGATCATCACTCGGGCGAGAGGACGGGGCGTCCGGGCGTTAAGCGCAAGGCAGAGGCAGAAAAGCGCGGACACGAAACGCAACGCACGGCAAAACACTCTTAGGTTATCTCCTATCCTTTTATGTTAGTCGATTCATCGCATTTGATTCTCGACTTCTTCGAGCCAGTCCGGCCGCTTCAGCACTTCGCGAGGCCGGCTGCCGTCCGGCGGGCCGATAATCCCCTCGCGCTGCATCATGTCGAGAATGCGTGCTGCGCGGCCGTACCCCAGACGCAACCGGCGCTGCAACGTCGACGTGGATGCCTTGCCCATTTCGAGCACGATGCGCACCGCATCCTGGTACATTGGGTCTTCCGCCCCGTCGTATTCTTCGCTGTCGCCATCCGCGTCGTCGGCCGGCGGGGCCATCAGGAATGTCTTGTCGTATTCCGGCTCAGCCTGCTGTTTCCAGAACTCCACTACCCGATTCGTTTCCGCTTCGCTGACGTAGGCTCCATGCACGCGCGTCAGACGCGACGACCCTGGCGGCAGGAACAACATATCGCCCTTGCCGAGCAGATGTTCCGCGCCCATGACGTCGAGCACCGTGCGCGAATCGACGCGCGTCGCGACGCGAAAACTGATGCGCGACGGGAAATTCGCCTTGATCAATCCGGTGATTACGTCGACGCTGGGGCGCTGCGTGGCCAGCACGAGGTGCATCCCCACCGCGCGAGCCATTTGCGCCAGGCGGGCGACCGATTCCTCGACGTTCGCTCGCTCCAGCATCATGAGATCGGCCAGCTCATCGATCACGATCAGCACGTAAGGGATCTGCTCCAGTTCCTCTTCGCCGGATTCTTCCTCGAACAGGCTACGCGGCTGCGCTTCGAGCTGCCGGACTTTCTTGTTGTACTGTTCGATGTTGCGGACACCCTGCGACGCCAGCAGTTTTAAGCGCCGTTCCATCTCCAGCACAGCGTTGCGCAGCGCGTTGGTCGCTTTCTTGGCGTCGGTGATGACGGGCGTCAACAGGTGGGGAATGCCTTCGTACAGCCCGAATTCCAGGCGCTTGGGATCGACCATGATCATGCGAACCTCGCGCGGCGTCGACTTGTAGAGGATCGACATGATCAGCGAGTTGAGCATTACGCTTTTGCCCGATCCGGTGGAACCCGCGATCAGCAAGTGCGGCATCGAATCGAGCGCGGTAACGCGAATGCGCCCGTTAATGTCTTTGCCGAGCGCGATGGTCAGCGGCGACGCGGAATCGTGAAATTCTTCCGACTCCAGAATCTGGCGCAAGCTGATGACTTCGCGCTTGGAGTTGGGCACTTCGATTCCGACAGTCGGTTTTCCAGGAATGCGCTCGATGAGAATCGATTCGGCTTGCAGGCCGAGGCACAGATCCTCGCTTAATGTCGTAATGCGCGAATACTTCATTCCGGCTTCAGGCTTGAATTCGAACGTCGTCACTACAGGTCCGGGGTTGATTTGCGTTACAGACCCGAGAACGTTGAACTCTTCGAACTTGGACTTGATGCGCGCGGCGATTTCTTTCAGTTCCTGGCTATCGTAGGAGCTGCGTGCGGCCGGTTCCTGGAGCAGGTCCGTCGGCGGGATGCGGAATTCACGCGCTTTCGATTCAATGATGGGCGCGGGCGCGACTCGAGTGGCGCGCTTCGCAACAGGCGCGGGTGCTGGAGGAGGCGGCACCGGCTCTGGAGGCGCAACCGGTGTCATGTCGAGAGCGCGTATCGGGATGTCTTCAATCTCGAGCGGCTTTTCCGGTTCCGGCTCCCAAGGCGGCATCTGCGCGGCTTCCGGTATTTGCGGCCCCAGTCGTTCGGGCCGAGTGGCCATGGCTTTGCGGAGTTCGCGTTTCTCGGCCCGCTCCTTCGCCATGCGAGCGCGTTGGGCTCGCCACTCCCTCCATCGTGCCGCGAGGGTGTGTCCCCAGGCGATGGGCCCGCTGAACCATACGGCCAGACGCGAGACCTCAAAAGTGGAAACCAGGTAAATCGAAACAATCCAGGCTGTTGCGGTGAATAACCAGGCGCCCATGAAATTCAAGGACGAGACCAGACTGTCGGCGATCAGCGACCCCGCGAGTCCACCGGCCGGAATCGCGCCCGAGATCGGCTTCCAGCCCGTAAGCCCGAATGCGGCGCACGTGGCGCTGATCAGCATGATCGCGCCAACCGTTTTCGCGACCGGCGCTTGGATCGGCGACGAGCGAATCCACTTCCAGCCGAGCAACAGGATCAGCACAGGCATCGCATAGGCGGCCAGACCGAAAGCTTGCAGGCACAGGTCCGATGCGAACGCGCCGACGCGCCCCGTTAAATTCGCGGCCTTCGCGGTGCCGACGGTATCCCACGACGGGTCAAGCGGGTGATAGGAGGCGAGACTGAAGAAAACGAACAATCCCGCGAATAACAACACGACTGCGACGGCTTCATTGAGCCTCGCGTGTGAAGTAGGTCCTAAATATCTCATCTTCCGCTGGAGCGAAAGAGGGCCAGGGCAATCACTATTATGCCAAAAACGATTCGGTACCACACGAACACCGCCAGCGAACGGCTGCGCAGGTAGTTCAGGAAGAACGCGATGGCGATGCATCCCGTGACTGCGCTGGCCAGGATTCCAGCGAAGAAAGCCATTTGCATGTCATGCGGCAGGCCTCCTTGAAGCTTGTGCAGATCCCAGAATTTCTTGGCGGCGGCGCCCGCGATGATGGGAGTCGAGAGCAGGAACGAAAATCGAGCCGCTGTGGTCCGATCCAGGTTGCAGAATAAACCTGCCGAGATCGTGGAGCCGCTGCGCGACACACCCGGAATCACCGCCAGAGCCTGGGCTGTCCCGATCGCGAGCGAATCGGCCAGAGAGACATGCCCGATATCTTTCTGCTTACGCCCCGCCGCATCGGCGATCCACATGACTAATCCCATAACCATCGCGGCCGTGGCGATTACGTAAGGGCTCCGGAACGCCGTCTCAGCTTGCTTCTCGAACAGGAAGCCGATTATCGCGCCGGGAATGGTACCCGCCATCAGCAGCCACAACAGTCGCGGATTTTTTCTCAGTGTCATGTCATGGCCCAAGTTCAGCCCCACGGCTTGCCCGATAATCTGGATCCAGTCTCGAAAAAAGAACAGAATCACCGCAGCCAATGTGCCGACGTGCAGCGCGACATCGAACATCAGCCCGCCGTCATCCCACCCGAGGATCCACGGCACGATGATCAGGTGCGCGCTGCTGCTGATGGGGAGAAATTCGGTCAGTCCCTGGAGAATTCCCAGGATGATCGCTTGGAACAGAGGCATTCCAAATCAGGGTAGCGCAGATGGCCTGTTCCACAGGCGGCCAAATGGGCGTAAGCTATATCTATGCGGGGATTTTCTTGGGTGAACGTGGGTGTTTTCGCGGCCGGACTCCGTGCCGCGCCGACTTTCTACGAAGATTTGCTGCCTGTTGTTCCGCGCAACTGCCAGTGGTGTCATCGCACTGGCGAAGCTGCGCCAATGCCGCTGCTGACCTCTGAGGACGCGCGGCCGCGGGCGAATTCCGTCGATCTCTACCGGCCCAAGCGAGCCAAAGCGGAGTAACGTGGCCTCCATATTGCTCCTCCTGCTGCTGGGCGGCACGGTGGTGGTATCTCTGCTATCCATCGCTGCCTCCATTCGCTATCGCGCGGTGCACCCGCCCTCGCTCGCCGATCCTCTGCCGGTCAGCGTTCTGAAACCGTTGTATGGGCTCGACCACGGGCTCGAATCGAATCTGCGAACTTTCTTTGAACAGGATTATGCGGACTTCGAGATCGTATTCGCCATGCGCGGCCCCTCCGATCCCGCGGCGGCCGTAGTGGAAAAGCTCCAGCACGAATATCCGCACGTTTCCTCGCGCGTGATTTTCACCGGTGAACCACCCTACGCCAACGCGAAGGTCCATTCGCTGGATGCGATGTTGCGCGCATCGGCGCATGAACTGGTAGTGATGAGCGATAGCGATGTCCGCGTCACGCCGCAACTTCTGCATACCCTCGCGGCTGAGTTTCAGGATCAGCGCGTCGGCGTCGTGACGTGCCCCTACCGCGCTGTTCCCGGCGCAAGTCTGTGGTCGCAACTGGAGGCGACCGGCCTCAATACCGACTTCATCGCGGGAATTCTGGTGGCGAGGATGATCGAAGGAATGCGCTTCACGGTGGGACCCACCACCGCTGCGCGGCGGTCGGTTCTCGAATCCATCGGCGGATTTGAGCGGCTGAAAGATTTCTTGGCCGAGGATTTCGTTATGGGAAAACTGGCGGTCGAAGCCGGGTTCAGCGTGGTCCTCTCCTCCTATGTGATCGAGCATCATATTGGCGACGCCGGTCTGCGAAGCAATGCGGCGCACCGTCTGCGCTGGCTGCGAAGCACTCGCCGATCGCGGCCCGTGGGTTACATCGGCCAGCTCTTGACCATGCCGGCTCCGTTTGCCGGTCTGCTATGCGTGGTTGCGCCGGAGTGGTGGCCCGCCGCGCTGGTGGCCTGGATTATGCGCACCATCGCTGCTTATGTAGTATCGGCGCGGGTGCTGCACGCGAAGATCGACTGGCTTCTGTTGCCGGTTGAAGACCTGATTGCGTTCGGATTCTGGGTAGCGGGTTTCTTCGGCAACACGATCGTTTGGCGAGGGCGGCGTTACCGGCTTCAGCCGGACGGACGATTCGCGAGTCTGTAACCAAGATTCGAAGCAACGGTATTGACTCTGGCGCGTATTTCTCTTTGAATGGAGCCGCGATGCAGGACGTGCGCCTAGCCTTTCGCCTGATCGGCCAGAATTGGGCCTTTTCCCTGACCGTGATCGTGATCCTGGCGTTGTGCATCGGCGCGAATACGGCAGTGCTGTCGGTGGTGAACGCCGCGATGGTCCAGCCGCTCGCCTACCCGGAACCAGACCGCCTGGCGCAGGTGGTGACCATCTACCGCGGAGAATACAACGGCGATTCTCACGACGGGACCACCTGGGAAACCATCCGCGATCGCGCGACTTCGCTGGAAGTTGCCAGCTACGGCGGCGGATGGACCGGCGTCAACATGGGCGTGAACGGCAGCGGCGTCTACGTCAAGCTGCAACGCGTCTCCGCCGGATTCTTTCACGTATTGGGAATCGCACCTGAAATCGGACGTGAATTCAACGAATCCGAGGATCGCACCGGCGGACCACCCGTAGTGATTCTGAGTAATGCTTTGTGGAAAAAGCATTTCAATGGCGATCCCAGCATCGTAGGCCGGTCGATTCTGCTGCGCGGCGAGCCCTACACCGTGGTCGCCGTCATGCCCGCGCGTTTCCGGTTCAACACCGATGCCGAACTATGGACGCCTCTGAGGGCGAAACGGACCGGTGAAGGCAGCGGAACGAACTACCACATCGTCGCGAGACTACACCCGGGCGTGACCTGGCTGGAAGCTTCGTCGCAGGTGGAATCGCTGGTGCCTGAACTGAAAGCGCTCGGATCGTATCGAAAAGATGCGGACGTGAAGCTCGACCTAGAAAGTTTGCAGCAAGGGATGACGAAGGAACTGCGGCGGCCTCTGATGATCCTGTGGGCCGCGGTCGCCGCCGTTTTCATCCTTGGATGCGTAAACATCGGTGGCATGATGCTGGCGCGCGCGTCGGGGCGTGTCGCGGAGATCGCCACGCGCCTGGCGTTGGGTGCGCCGATCGGCCGAATCGTGCGGCAGCTTCTGGTCGAGAGCACCGTCCTTGGCCTCTTCGGCGGCGCGGCGGGAGTCGCCATGGGCTGGGCCGGCCTTGAGGCTCTTAAAGCGCTTGGCGCGGAAACGTTTTCATTCCTCAAAGATGTCGAACTCGACTGGCGCGTGCTGCTGGCGACTCTGTTCTTAACTTTGCTGGCTGGAATCGGGTTCGGGTTGGTCCCGGCGTGGCAGGCCGCGCACGTCGATCTTCGGTCGGCGCAAACCGGGTCGCGAACCGTAGCCGGCCGCAAGCGATTTGTCTCCCTCGGAGGATTGGTCGGCGGTCAGGTCGCGCTGACGGTCCCGCTGCTGGTGGGCGCGGGACTCCTGCTCCGTACGTTCCTGTTTCTATGGAACTTAAGTCCCGGATTCGACCCGAATCACCTGCTCACCGCGCGATTTTCGCTGGCGGACGCTCGTTACACCTCGCAAAGGATGAATCAATTCTTCGACACCGTCAACGCCCGCCTGCACGAGATTCCGGGGATCGAATCCGCCGCCGTCAGCCTGAATCTCCCCTACGAACGCGCCATCAACGACGGCTTGCGTCTTCCCGGAGAAACGCGATTCAGAATCACCGACTTGACGTATGTCACCGCTGAATATTTCACGGCCATGCGCATCCCGTTGTTTCGAGGTCGCACATTCACCCGCGGCGACGGACCCGATTCGGCTGGCGTCGCTGTGGTGAACCAGGCGCTGGTGAATCTTTACTTCAAGAATAAAGACGCGATCGGCCAGCCCGTTGGCATCGAAGGCACACAGTGGCAGATCGTCGGAGTCGTCGGCAACGTCCAGCAAATCCCCGGCTGGGGCAATTATGGATCGATTATCGGCGAAACCCCCATGGTCTACATTCCCGCCGCTCAGACCAGCGACGGGCTTCTTCAAATGGTGCATACCTGGGCGTCGCCGAACTGGATCGTCCGCAGCCCGCTTTCCGGCGAACAGGTGAAATCCGCCATCGAAAGCGCGACCCGATCCGCCGACCCGCTGCTCCCCATGGCGGCGTTTCGATCGGTTTCGGACCTTAAGATGGAGTCGTTCAGGTTCCAGCGTTTTCTTGCGTCGCTGGTGGACGCGCTGGCCGGACTCGCCATACTGCTGACCACGCTGGGGATTTACGGCCTGATCGCGAACCTGGTTGCCGAACGCACCAAAGAACTGGGCATCCGACTCGCACTCGGATCGACATCAGGCGAGGCGGTTTGGACCGCGCTTCGTCCGGGATTGCTGTGGGTCCTGGGTGGCGTCGCAGCCGGAACCGCGCTCGCACTCGGACTGGAACGATTCCTGAAAAGCTTCATCTACGGAGTCCAGCCGACCGACGCCGTCACCCTGGCTGGCGTCGCAGTGGGATTGATCGCGGCTACCGCGATTGCGAGCTTTGTTCCCGCGTCCAGGATCATCCGCTTGAATCCCGCGGACACGCTTCGAGCCGAGTAACTACTGGTTCCCGCGCGCTGACACCGGGGGGCCAAGCAAGTCATCCGTCGACGTGCTGCTGATCCCGTAACGCGGCTGAATATATTTTTCAAGGAACGCGAGCTGCCGGCGCCACGCATCCAGACGATGATCGCGCTGGCTGAACCCGTGCAGCTCATTGGGATACGTGAAGTAGTAGTAAACCTTGCCGTGCTCTTTCAGCGCTCGAACGAACTGCGCCGATTCATAGGGCGGAACCTGCGGGTCGTTTTCCCCATGCATCACCAACAGCGGCGTCTTGATCTTGGCGACGTCGGCCAGGGAATTCGCTTTGCGATAAACCTCCGGCTTCTCCTCCGGAGTGCCGCCCATTTTCATCATCCAGCGGATGGCCGAGTTGCGATTCGTCCGTTCGTTGAATGTCGCCCGATCGACCACGCCGTACAGCTCGATTGCCGCCGCGAACAAGTCGGGATACTTGGTCACCGCATACCCGACCATGGTTCCACCATGGCTGCCTCCGCCAATGGCCAGCCGCTTAGGATCGGCCATACCCTGTTTCACCAGATATTCCGCACCCGCAGCGACGTCGTCCATCTCTCCGCCGCCGCTGTCTTCGACATTCAGGTTCCGGAATTTCTCGCCATAGCCGGTACTGCCGCGATAATTCGGTTGTAAAACCACGTACCCCGATTGCGCCAGATACTGGGGCCACGAGTCGAATCGAAACGTGTCTTGCCCTTCCGGACCGCCGTGGATCCACAAAACAGCGGGATACTTCGTCCCCGCCTTAAATCCCCGCGGCTTGTGCAGCATCGCCGCTACGTCCATGCCATCCTTGCTGCGGAAATGCACTTCTTCCGGCATCACCAGGCCGGTCTCGAAGTTCTTGGGCGTGGTGTGCGTCAGATATTTCGGGGTGCCGCTGCCATCCTGCGCGGCCACCAGAAGATCCGTCGACTCCATGGGCGAATTGCGGTGAAAATAAATCCGGCTGCCATCCGGAGACCATTCCGGCTGTGACTCAACCCCGGGCGTCGTAAATTTCGCCAGTTGACGCGGTGCTGAGCCGTCCACCGGCGCGATCCAGATATCGCTCTCTTCCAGATTTCTCCGGCTCGACACAATCGCCAGCGATTTTCCATCGGGAGAAAACACGGGATTGGTGTCTTCGTACTCTCCATGCGTCAACGCTTTCGGCGCGCCGCCCGATGCTGAAATCAGATAGATGTTGTCCCAGCCGCTGTCCTGAAGCACCACAGCGAGCGTGCGTCCATCCGGCGACCATTGTGCCCTGCGAATCGACCAACCGCCGCCGCGATCCGTAGGCGACGTGTACAGCGTAACGGGATCGGCAGCGGCCTGTCCCTTGGCTGGGTCGAACTTCAGTACGTTCAGCTTGCCGCTGAAATACTCCGGTGCGCGAGCCGTGTACGAAATGCGCGTGCCATCCGGCGACCACGACGCGCCCTCTTCGTCGACGTTGGCAGCGGTCAGATAATCCGTGGCCATGCCGTCTTCGCTCACCACCATCATGTTGTTGTGGCCGCGCCGTCCGGTTTCGAAGAGAATCCAGCGGCCCTTCGGCGACCATTGCGGCTGCCGGTCGGAGGCCTGACGCGGATCTCCGGGACCATTCGCCGCATTCGTGATGCGCCGGGGCGTTCCGCCGGAAGCGGGCACCACCCAGATGCCTCCCTGGCTCGCGTAGGCGATCGAGCGGCTGTCTGGGGACCAGCTCAATCCGGATTTTCCGGCGGCCGTGCTCGTCAGCGTAACCGGCCATCCACCATCCGCGGTCATTAAGACGATTTGCCCATTCCGTGTCATCGCGAACGTTTTGCCGTCCGGAGAAAGCGCCGTTTCGCCGATCGGTTCGACCGAAAGCAGATCTTCAAGTGTTAGCCTGTGGTTTTGAGCGGCTAGCGCGCCGCAAATTCCTAGAAACATCGTAATGGTGCGCATCTGACCACAGATTGTATCAACGATGGCGGACGGCAGGACACTACAGGCGGGTGCGCCCTGCCGCATAGGACTAATCTTCGCCGAATACTATGCCGATCACTTCTGACGGGACGACTAATATGCGCAAAACTGGAACATCGTACTGCATAATTGCGAACGTGATTCTGCTGGTCGCGCTCGCGTCCGCGGCGAGAGCCGATGACATCGCCTATATGATCAATGCCCAGAATCAGTTTGGGACCATCGATCTGAACAGTGGCAATTTCTCGCTGATCGGAATCAGCAGTATGCCCACGTACGTGTCTGCCGGGCTGGGCGTCGCGGGCGGGAAAATATATACCGCCCCGTATACCGGAAACACGCTGTATCAGGTGAATCCAACCAATGGAACCCTTACGTCGGTCGGGAACGGCTTGCTCCAGTATTACGCCCTCGGCTCGACGACCTCGGGTTTGTTCGCACTTGGCGTGTACACAAGCGCGAACAACGGGCCCCTGTTCAATCTATATTCGGTGGACCCCTCTTCGGGGGCCGCTACGCTGATCGGCCCGGTGGGTGCCATCGGCCCGTCGTCTGCATGGAGCCTCTCCACGGGTTCGTCTACGCTGTACCTGGTGGACAATTTCAATCTGTACTCGCTCGATACCAACAGCGGCGCGGCCACGCGCATCGGCGGGGCCTCAGAAACGAATCTGACCAGCGCGGCACTCGTGTATGAGAACGGCACGCTGTACGCAGGCGTGGATAGTTGCAATCCGCCGTGCAATGTATCGGTCTGGACGCTGAACACGGCTTCCGGAGCCAGTACGTATGTCGCCGATGCCAGCAACACCGGCCTTTTCCGCGGGCTCGCGCCGATCGTGCCTCCATCCAATCAGCAGATCCTTCCACAGTTCGCTTATGGCGGGGGTTGGTATTCGGCGGTCTATTTCACCAACACCGGGACCAGCGCGGTCAACTTTACGGTCAACTTCATTGGCGACGATGGATTCCCGATGAACCTCCCTGCGATTGGCGGTTCCGCATCCGTGAGCCTCGCTCCCCACGGCACGGCGATTCTCGAGGCACACAATTTCGGAAGTCTGAATCAGGGATACGTATCCGTCGCGCTGCCGAGCGGCGTCACCGGGTATGGAATTTTCCGCCAGAGTATACCGGGCCTTCCAGATCAGGAAGCGGTGGTGCCTCTTTCGCCCGTTGCGGTAAGCAGCACGACACTGCTCTGGGACGACACCGCATACACCACGACGCTCGCGATCGCCAACCCGGGCTCGGTCCCGGCGACCGGCACGATCACCATTTGGGACAGTTCCGGCAATATGATTGGAACTTCTCCACTCTCTCTAGCGCCCCGGACCAAGACGGAAGCGGTGTTGCACAGCCTTCCCGGATTAGGGGGTGTAGTCGGCAACCGCGGTTCGGCCGCCTTTGTAGCGGGGTCCGGAAACATCGCGGTACTCGGTTTGCGCTTCAACGGGGCCGCATTCACATCCATTCCGGCCGCCAACCAATGACGTTTATTTAGGAGTGTCGTATCCCATCACTTTTGGCTTCTGATCTGCCAGGCTGTCGGTCACGGCCTGCGACACCACCACTGAAAACAGCGGCCGGATATTAAAGTGACTGTACGGGTTGATCTGGATCATCATGATGCCGATGAGCTGCTCCACAGGGTCGATCCAGAACAGCGTACCGTCCGCTCCGCCCCAGGTGAACGTGCCCATGGAGAGCGCATCTGGCGCCTTTGACGGATCGGAAAGTACCGCGAATCCAAGCCCGAACCCGTAGCCGTCGCCCCGGATGTAGACCCGCTTGTTCGGCCCGCCGCCGATCTGATTGGTGATCATCATGTCCACCGTCATGCGGCCCACCAGCCGATGACCCTCGTATTCCCCGCCGTTCAGAATCATTTGCGAAAAGCGGAAATAGTCGGCTGCCGTGCCATTCAGTCCGGCGACGCCGGGGAAGTAAGTGGTCGGCTCGTGATACTCGGGCTTGCGCGCGAGTACGATCTTGCCGTCCTTGTCGGGACGATACACTGCCGCGACGCGATTCACCTTCTCCTGCGGGATGTTGTAGTAAGTATCGCGAATCCCGAGCGGCTCGAAAACGCGCTGCTTCAGAAATTCGTCGACAGTCATCCCCGAGATCTTTTCGACCAGCGCAGCGACAAAATCGGTAGATGCGCCGTACTGCCAGCGCTCGCCCGGTTGAAACGCCAGAGGCCGGCCCGACGATTTCTCGATTTCCTCCAGCAGCGTTTTCGGTCGCGGCCCGGGCTCGAGCGACAACCCCGACGTGTGACTCAAAATGTTTCGCACCGTCACCGGTCGGACCGCCGGGACGCGGCCCGAAACGTCCGTCACGGTCATCTTCGAGTACGATGGCAGCCACTTGGAAATGGGATCGTCCAGCATGAACTTGCCGTCTTCCCACAGCATCATGAGCGCCGTGGACACGATGGGCTTGGTCATCGACATCAAAGAAAAGATCGCATCCTTCGGCATCTTCGCGTCTTCTTCCTTGTAGCGCCAGCCTTGCGCCTCGTAATGCACGACTTTCCCCTTGCGCGCAATCAGCGTCACCGAACCCGCGATCTGGTTGGTGTCGATATACTCCTGCATGAAGTTGTGGACGCGCTGGAGCCGTTCCGTAGACATGCCGACGGATTCCGGTTTGGTCAGCGGAAGATCGGACTGGGCTAACAGGCTGCTCGAAAAAGCGACCGCCAAAACGGCCATCGCCGCTCGAATGCCCACCGGTCCCGTTCTAACGAAAGCGTCAGCAACCATCGAAATACTCCTCCGTTCTTTCGAACCAGTTACCGCCCGGCTCCTGGTGGCCGGGTTTGAGTCCGGGACGCTCGATCAACTCGATCTCACGTCCGTGTGAATGACGACTTCTCGCTAACTGCCCGGCGTCATGATGTGCGCGGTGGTCGTGCCTGCATTCATGATCCACACGCCGCCCTGCTTGGGATTGTCCGGAAGTCCCGTAGACTGCGAAGTGGCGCCCGGTACCGCGATGGTTACATGTATGCGAGCGTGCGCCTGATCGGCGCCGTTCATGTCGTACCACACCGATCCGTATTCGGGCTTTACCCGAGTCCCGTTCGCCTCGGCTGCATCCAACGCCTTTTGTCTCGCTTCTTTATCGCTCATTGCCTCGAACTTCCGGTTTTGAGCCACCCGCTCCAGGTTGCCGATGCTGGTGCATTGCACCGCGAACGGCTGCCGCCCGGGCTCTCCGGACCGGTCGTAGCAGAACAGGCGATTGGTCCCCTTCTTCAACGTCTCGTACGTGTAATCGGCCTTCCAGTGGACCACCGTCGCCCCTTCCTTCATCTGGCGAGGCGCGGCCGCCAAGGCCCGCTCGATGATCTCCTCCTGCGTTTGCGCGAACGCTCCCGCCGAAACAGCCAGAGCGATTAGAATGATGTGCTTCATGGTGTGACCCCCCAACGCAAGATTAAAGCATAACCCGCGATGTAAATGGGAATCGGTGGGGAGACATCAAAAAAGGTATGGCGGAGAGGGGGAGATTCGAACTCCCGGAACCCGTAAAGGTTCAACGGTTTTCGAGACCGCCGCAATCGACCACTCTGCCACCTCTCCGACGCACACCAGTTTAACACAGTAAAGTTTAAATCCTGCCCAGCCGATCACTTAGCCATATGGAACGCCGCTCTGAAGAACGCTACGAAGTTCGATTCGAAGCCAAGGTGACCGCGATGGGACGCTCGGTTTTCGCCAGTGTATCGAATATTTCCCAGTCGGGAATCAGCGTGGATCTGCCTTTCCAGTTGTCCGTCGGCGATTCGGTGGAATTAAGGATGGCGGACAGCACTGTGTACGGCCAAGTCGTTTATTCCGAGCCGGACCATTCGACATTTCGGACCGGTATCCAGGCAAGTAAGGTTACTTTAGGCGGGACTGATCTGTCGAATATTCTTCAGATGGTTCTCATGGAGAACCTGCCGTTGATCCCAGGCCTCGAACCGACCGACGCCCACGTCGGCTAACGCCTGCCCTGACCGCCCCAAACGGCGTATAATCCTGTGCATGATTTTTCGCCGCGCAGTACTGGCTTGTGCTCTTCTTAGTGTTTATCCCGTAAAGGCGCAGGATCGAATCGTCCTCGATACCAGCACCATCCTCGACGGCAAGGGCGCGATTCTGAAGGGCCGGCGCATCGTCGTTAACGGGTCGCGGATCGAATCGGTCGCGGCCGGATCCGGCCCCGCGACTTACGACCTGCGCGGCCTCACCGTCATGCCTGGCTGGATCGACACCCACGTTCATCTGGACTGGCATTTCGACGAGACGCATCATATTACCAATCGCAATCAGGAAAGCCGCGAATCGTTAGTGCTGTACTCCGCTGAGAACGCGTGGGTAACTTTGCTGGGAGGGTTTACGACCGTCCAGTCTGTCGGAGCTCCCACCGATGCTCTGCTTCGCGACCGGATTAACAAAGGACTCCTCCCCGGCCCTCGAATTCTAACCGCGATGAATCCCATCGACTACAGGACTGGAAATCCCGACGCCATTCGCGCCGCGATCCGCAAGTTGAAAGCGGATGGCGCCGATCTCGTTAAGATCTTCGCCGCAACCGGCGGCAGCGAAACCGTCATGACCGACGCGCAAATGGAGGCCGCGGTGAGCGAGGCCCACGCGCAAGGCTTCAGAACCGTGACGCACGCCCGCTTCCTGCCCGAGGAGAAAGTCGCGGTCCGCGCCGGCGTAACCACCATCGAGCACGGCTACGGCCTGGACGATGAAACACTCGAAACCATGGCGCAGAAGGGCATTTATTTCGATCCGAATTTCCTGGTGTCGCACAACTATATCGAGAATCGCGAGGCGTATCGCCGTGGAATGGACGAAGTAACCACCCGCGAAAAGCTTCTCGTCACGCTGGCGGAAGTCGTACAGCGCGCGCGACGACATCACGTGAAGATCGTTCTCGGAACGGATGCCGTGGCCGGCGCGCATGGACGCAACGCAGAAGAATTCATCTATCGCGTCAAAAGACGGGCACGAACGCAATATGGACGTGATCATGAGCGGAACCTCTATCGCCGCGGAATCGCTGGGGATGGCGGACCGGATCGGCTCCATTGCTCCCGGACTCGAAGCCGACCTCGTTGCGACCGAGGGCAATCCGCTTGACGATATTACCGCCGTTCGTCGCGCGGTGTTCGTCATGAAAGGCGGCAAAGTTTACAAGAACACGCTGTCGCCGGTGCGGCATTAGCGCAAGAGTGAAAATCCCAGATAGAAAACGTTATTGTCCACGCCCGGATTCACGGCCGACGTGAACCCGTTTGAGATGTGCAGAAATTTGTAACCGGCGCTGATCGCGTGCCGGTCACCCAGCTTGTAGCGAACCCCGCCGCCCAGATCGATGAGGAAATTCAAACCTGTCGCGCCGAACACATTGATCGGAATCGGCTCCGCGGACGCAATGATGCCTTCATTGGTTTCGATGAACGGAAATATTTTGTGACGCCGGCCGAAATCCGCCGTGAAGCCCAGCGGCGTGACGGCAAACCCATAAACGTCGTGAGCGGGCTCGACCATTATCGCCAAGGGCATGATCTCACCCGTGTATGAAATCGAGACGCGGGGCCAGATCCAGCACCGATAACTGTACCCGAATCCCGCTATCACGAATTCGCGATCCTGGGTGGTCCCGATCAGCGTCGCCGACACGGGCGAGAAGCCCGCGAAGAAATGGAAGTCGTGCCGGGTTTCCGAGGCGGCTGGATACGAAGAGCAAAATGCGCCCCAGCTCGGGCAGGACCAAGCCACCGCGACCAAAATGATTGCCAACGACTTGGTCAAGTTCCGCTCATCCTAACATGATTCGCCGTGCTATCATTCCGTCATGCAAAAATGCATCGCGCTCCTGTTCACCATTGGGGCGAGTCTTCTCGCCCAGCCTGCGATCCAAGGGATCTCGAACGCGGCATCCTTCCAGCAGCAGTTTTCACCAGGCTGTCTGGTTTCGATTTTCGGCGCCAACTTAGTTGGCTCTTCCGGCCCCAGCGGCACAACCGTTTCTATTGGCGGAAAAGCAGCCTTCGTTGTAGCGGCAGGCAGCAACGCCCAACAACTGCTGGTGCAGTTGCCAGTGGATCTTGCGACTGGTCCCGTGCAGTTAACGGTGACGGTGGGCGGCCAGACTACGACCCCCGCGCCCCTGACCATCGCCGCCTATGCCCCGGCGTTTTTCCTGGGCCAGGGGATACTCGGAGCGTTCACGGGTTTCAACTTTATTCCCATTTCGATTACGAATCCTGCGACGCCTGGTGAAACCATCGCAGGGGCAGCGGTCGGGTTGGGTGCGTTGACCTCGCCGCTCGCCACCGGAGCCGTGGCGACCACTACCGACAAAATCGCCGCCAACCCGACACTGACGGTAGGCGGGGAAAACGCGGCCATTCCTTACGCCGGCGCCGCTCCCAATTCATACCCCGGTCTCTACCAGGTGAACTTCACCATACCGAACGATGCCAGTGGATGCGCCATTAACGTGATTCTCACCGTCGGCGGGACTTCATCTCCGATCGTAGTTGTGCCCATCGCGAGCCCCAAACCTGTGGTCTGCTCGGTCGAAAATTCGGCCACAGGCCTGGTGCGCGACGCCGTTCACGGCGCTGCCGCGAACTCCTTCGTCTCCATCTACGCCGACGCCACTGTTTCTGCGAATTCCAGCGGGACCATCTTCCCGGGCACTTCGTATCAAGGCGTCGAAGCTCTGTACAACGGCACTCCCACGCCGATCTACAATGTGACCAACATTCCGCCGTCGCAGATCCTGATCAACACCGTCATTCCATCCAACGCGGGATCCAGCGGGTCCGGAACATTCACCGTCGAAACCTCCGGCGGAACCAGTCAGACCTATACCGTGGCTTTGGCTCCCGCCGATGTCGGCGTGTTTCGTCTGCCCGATCCGCATAACCCGGCGGGCATACAAGGCGTCGCGCTGCTCGCCAATTCGTACTGGTTTACGATGCCGGCCGCGCTGGCGGCTGAATACAATTTACCCGCATGCACCGGATTATCGCTCGCCACGCCGTGCGGTCAGCCCGCTAGTCCGGGCGACTCTATCGTGATTTATTTCACCGGCGGAGGGCTCGCCACTCCCAACGGCGATCCCAATGGCATACCCGTGGCTACAGGGTCCGTCGCCCCTGCCGATGGCAGCGTCGAGTACAAGACGGTGCAGACGCCGACACTTACCATCGGGGGTCTCCCCGTCACGGTAGGCTTTTCAGGCATCGCTCCCGGCACTGCGTCGGAGTATCAAATCAACACTACAATCCCCACAGGCGTCACTCCGGGCGATGCGGTTCCGGTTGTGGTGACCTTCGGCAACAGCTCGGCTACCTTCACCATTGCAGGGAAGGCGCAATAAAGGAGAGCTAATTCATCTTCTCGTACGTCGCGAACGTGACATTGTGCGTCTTGCCTTCGGGATCGACGCGCATGTAGATGATGCCGAGGGTTTTTCCATCGGGCGAAATCACATTGGTCAGGATTTGCGTGATCTTGCCGTTCTTCTTGTTCACAATCTCGTTGATCTTGTCGGTGATGATTCTTACCGACGTGGTATCGGTTCCGCGATTGCCCGTGACGGGCTCGTCTTTGCCGTCGAAATTGGTCGTGTAGAACCAGCTCCGACTTCTCCCCGTCCTTGTTCACCTGATCGACCGATGATCTTCATGCCATGGTCGCCGAATTTCTCGTAGGTCATGATGTTGCTTTGCGGCGCCGGAGCCTCCGACTTGAGTTTCCATCTGCCGAACCTCGGATTGATCCTCGGCCGACGCAATCCCGCAGAACATCGCGATCAACGCGAATGACCATGACGATAAGCAGCTTCGCATCTTGACCTTCCTCCCGGCGGTCATTGCCCAGCCGTTATTGTAATCTACTTCGACGGCCAGTAGCCGGGCCGCGCGCGAATCATCGCATCGGGATGCGACGTCACCGCGACTTCAATGCGGTGATAGCCTTCATTCTTCGTCTGCTGCGGCACGAAGCTCAACAGGTACTGGCTGTGGATTTCTTCACCGGCGCGAGTAATCGTCTCTTCCAAGCCCTTGAGCGTTTCAAACGAAAGATGCCGTCCGCCCGTCGCCCGCAGCGAATGCATCCGCGTCGTTGGTCTTGCCCATCCGGACCAGTTCCCCGATCGCGCCCAGGTAATCCGGATCGCCTGGCATCGGGGGATTGTCTTCCGGCTTCGCGGTCCAGGCCGTCGCCTGCGTCGAGTATGTCGCGGGATACACCGTCACGCCAGCGCGCTGCGCCATTTCGATCGCCGGCGCGAGCTTCATCTTGCTGCCGCGGTCGCGCGATTCGCTCAGAATCAGCAGCACGCGCCGCGAACTTTCCGGTCGCGTCTCCAGCATCCGGACACTCTCTGCAATGGCGTCCAGAAGATGGCCCTTTCCGAATCACGCGCGGCTGAATTTTCTCGAACGCGACGCGGATTTTTGTGGAATCGCTGGTGAAATCCTGGAACACCCGCACTTCATCGTCGAACGCGATCACCGCGGCGCGTCCACGCTCCCCCACCACTAGCGGCTGAATCATTCCTCCGACGCGATTGATTCTTCGCCAGCACCGCCGCCGAAATCCCGCTGCACTGCACCGCGACCACCAGCGATATCGGCGCAAGAACCGTATCCGACGTGTCCATGCGCACCGTCTGCCGCACGCCGTCGTCGGTGAGGATGAAATCCTCGACGCTCAAACCGTCGATCGAAACTCCCTTCTTGTCCGTAACCGTTACAGGAACCAGAACCAGCGGAACGTTGGTCTTAATCGTCGGCGGCTGTTGGGCAAATAAGTGTGCCGATACCAACACAGTGAGCGCACACGGCACAATTGAAAAACGATGGAGCATCGATGTTGGTGGGACGGTCGCAACGCGATTCGCGTTACTCTACTATCTTATGTCGGATCGGCTCGAAGAACTGCGCCGGCGCCACGCCGTCGCCGACGCGGGAGGCGGCGAAGAACGCCGCGCGCGTCAACATAAAGAAGGAAAACTCACCGCGCGCGAGCGCATCGACCTGCTGCTCGACGAAGGCACGTTTGAGGAGATGGACAAGCTGGTCCGCCACCGCTGCCGCGACTTCGGCATGGAAGAGCAGATCATCGACGGCGACGGATTCATCACCGGTTTCGGCCTGATCCACGGCCGCCCGGCGTACGTCTTCGCACAGGATTTTACGGTCTTCGGCGGATCGCTTTCGGAGATGAACGCGAAAAAGATCGTCAAGATCATGGATCTGGCGCTCAAGACCGGCGCGCCGCGTGATCGGCCTGAACGATTCCGGCGGCGCGCGCATTCAGGAAGGCGTGCTGTCGCTCGGCGGGCTATGCCGATATTTTTCTGCGCAACACGCTTTCGAGCGGAGTAGTGCCGCAGATCTCCGCGATCATGGGCCCCTGCGCCGGCGGAGCCGTGTATTCGCCCGCGCTCACCGATTTTATTTTCATGGTCGACAAGACCAGCTACATGTTCGTCACCGGACCGGACGTCATCAAGACGGTGACGCATGAAGACGTGACCAAGGAAACCCTGGGCGGCGCGACCACGCACAACTCGACCAGCGGCGTCGCGCACTTCCTCGCGCACGATGACGCCGAGTGTCTGCGCATGATCCGCGAACTGATCAGTTACGTTCCGCAGAACAATCGCGACGATCGCTCCGCGCGGCCCCGTGGACGACCCCGCCGGATCGCGAAGACGCCGCGCTCGATTCCCTGGTGCCGCAAGCCTCCAACCAGCCCTACGACATCAAGGACGTGATCCGCCGCGTGGTCGACCACGGGCGTTTTTTCGAGGTGCAGGAGCACTGGGCGCGCAACATCGTGGTCGGATTCGCGCGCATGGATGGACGCAGCGTGGGCGTGGTCGCCAATCAGCCGGCGTTTCTGGCGGGATGCCTGGACATCGATTCGTCCACCAAGGGCGCGCGTTTCGTGCGCTTCTGCGACGCCTTCAACATTCCCATCCTGACCTTCGAAGACGTCCCCGGATTCCTGCCCGGCACCGCGCAGGAGTTCGGCGGCATCATCCGCCACGGAGCGAAGCTGCTGTATGCCTATGCCGAAGCGACGGTCCCCAAGATCACCATCATCACCCGCAAAGCTTACGGCGGCGCGTACTGCGTCATGGGATCGAAACATCTGCGCACCGACGTGAATCTGGCTTGGCCGGCGGCAGAGATCGCGGTGATGGGAGCCGAGGGAGCCGTGAACATCGTATACCGCCGGGAATTGGCTGCGGCGCAGGACCAGGATGCCGGTCCGCCGCGCCAAGACCGAAGAATTTCGCGAACGCTTCGCCAATCCCTTCGTCGCCGCCGAGCACGGTTTTCTGGACGACGTAATCGAGCCCCGCCAGACCCGTCCGCGCGTGATCCGCGCCCTTCGCATGTTGGAAACCAAGGTGGATACGGTTCCGCGCAAGAAACACGGAAATATCCCTTTATGACCTGAGCGCCGCGGCAAAAGTGAAGTGAGAACATCGCCGTCCAGGGACCACTTAAACACGAGTGGGATTCTTAACTCAGTCCGACCTGGTTTGGCGCATCTCGATCGGGGTATCCGCGATCAGCTTCTTGACCATGGCTTTTGCGGGTATCTATCTGCTTTATCGCCACTGGGAGGTCAGATATCGCACCTTGGCCGTGCTGTTTGTCGTTTCGTTATTGGCCGGCGGTGTCACCAGGGCGATCCTTGCTCTGGCGGCCCGTCCCGCCGCTCACCAAGACGCAGGTAACGTCCGCTGTCCTCAACGCTGTGTACTTGCTGGCCATGGCAATCGTCACCCTGCGCGTGATCCCATCCGCCCTCAGGATGGTCACGCGAGGAGCTCGAGGAAATGAATCGCTCTCTAAGTGGCGAAGTGAAGGCCCGAAACCACGCCGAGCGGCGCTTGCAGCAACTGGTCGACGCGGAGCGCGCCGCCGGCGAGGCGAAAATCCGGTCTTACTTCGAAGCCGCATCGCAGGGGATCCTCGCGGTCTCAAGCGAAGGCCGCATTGTGCTGGTGAACCGGCGCACCGAGGAGATGTTCGGTTACACCCGGACGGAATTGCTTGGCCAATCGTTAGAGATGCTGCTCCCGGAGCGGCTCCGCACGGCCCACAGCGGCCACCGCAGGGGATATTTTGCGGAGCCCAGGATGCGCGCCATGGGCGCGAGCATGGAACTGGCCGGCGCCGTAAAGATGGCACGGAATTCCCCGTAGAGATCGGCCTGAGCTACGTCGAGGGGGATGAGGGCCTGCTAGCCCTCGGCTTGGTTAGCGACATCACGGACCGGGTCCGCGCGGCGGATCAGCTTACCCGGACGAACAATGAGTTGCGCGCGCGGGAGGCTCAGTTACAGTCCTATCTGGAGGCAGCTTCGCAATCGATTATCGCGATCTCGAGCGACGGCTGCATGGTCATGGTCAACCGGCGAACCGAGGAGCTGTTTGGCTATTCCCGGGAGGAAATGCTCGGCCAGGGTCTCGAAATGCTTCTGCCGGAGCGGTTTCGCCACGCTCACACGCAGCAAGTCGCCGGATTTTTCGCCGCGCCCCGTCTGCGTCCCATGGGAGCGCCGGGACTGGAGCTGGTGGGACGCCGCAAGGACGGAACTGAGTTCCCTGCCGAAATCGGCCTCAGCTTCGTGGAAACGGGCGAAGGCAGGTTGTCGCTGGGCATGATCAGCGATATCACGGAGCGGAAACGCGCGGCCGACGATCTGGCCCGGCTGAACACGGAATTGCGCCGGTCTAACTCTGAGCTGGAGCAGTTCGCCTACCTCGCGTCCCACGATTTGCAGGAACCGCTGCGCATGGTCACCAGCTATTTGACCTTGCTCGACCGCCGCTACCGCGACCGTTTGGACGGCGATGCGCTGGAGTTCATCGATTTTGCCGTGTCCGGGGCGACGCGCATGAAGGGTCTGATCAAGGACGTCTTAAGATTTTCCCGCGTCGGCGCGCAGCCGATTCGCTTGGAAGAGGTCCCGGCGGAAAGGATCGTGCAGGACGCGCTCAACAATCTGAACGCGGCGATCGAGGAGCGGAACGCCGAAATCGCCGTGGGTCCGCTGCCGGTGATCATCGCCGATGCCGGACTCTTGACTCAGGTGATTCAGAACCTGGTCGGCAACGCCATCAAGTTCACCAGGGACCGCAAGCCGCGCGTCCGGATTTCCGTCACCGAAGGCAATCGCGAGTCGATTTTCTCGGTGATCGACAACGGCATCGGCATCGATCCGCATCATGCGGACCGGATCTTCCGCATCTTCGAGCGCCTGAATGCCGCCGACAATTATCCCGGCACCGGGGTCGGTCTGGCGATCGCCAAGAAAGTCGTCGAGCTCCACGGCGGCCGGATATGGGTCGAATCGAACCCAGGCGTGGGTTCCGTGTTTCACTTTTCAATCCCTACGAAATCCGTGTCGGTTTCGCCGGAGTCCAAAGCAGCGAAAGCGTAAGAGATATGCCCAATTCCTTCACCACCTCTGCCGACGTTCTGGTCGTCGAAGACAATAACGGAGACGTTCGCCTCCTGCAGGAAGCCTTCAAAGAAGCGCGGCTCACCTGCCACCTCCATATCGCTCGCGACGGCGAGCAGGCCATGGCTTTCCTCAACCATGAGGAGCCGTATGCCAACAGCCCGCGTCCGGCGCTGATCCTGCTGGATCTGAATCTGCCGCGTAAAGACGGGCGCGAAGTGCTCGCCGAGATCAAGCACGAAGTGAGGCTCCATCAAATTCCGGTCGTGATTTTGACCACGTCCACCAGTCCGGAGGATATCCGCAACGCCTATGACCTGCACGCCAACTGTTACGTAGCCAAGCCGGGCGATCTGGAATCGCTGATCGACCTGAGCAAGGTCTTCGACGCTCTGTGGCTGAAGACCGCGCTGCGGGCCGAGGCTTAACCCTTCGCCAGGTTCTCGAAGAACTTCTTGATCATGCTCTTCGCGGTGCGCGTCGATCAGCCGCTGGCCGACGGCGGCGATGGTCCCGCCCACCTGCACGTCGCCTTCGTAGGCGACCTCTGTCGAGGCCTCCGACGGTTTCAGCGTCAGCACCCCGTCGCCCTTCACGAACCCGATTTTTCCGGACCCTTCCACCACCAGCCGGAAACTCGACGGCGGCGTCTGTTCGGTGATCCGGACCTTGCCTTCGAATGCGCCCGACAACGCCGCCAGCGCCATCTTCATCTTCATCCGGTATTCGTTCTCGCCGATCTTTTCGAGCGATTCGCATCCCGGCATCGCCTGCGCCAGCACCTGCGGGTCCTGCATCATCTGCATAGGCCTGCTCGGGCGGAAACGGCAAGCGTTTGAGAACCGGCGACCTTCAAGCCGACCTCGCGAGCGCCGCCGCCAGCGCGCGCGTCGTGTAAACCACCGCCAGGTGCCGCCGATAATCGGCCGAAGCGTGCAGATCCGAGTTCGCATCCACGCCCTCGGCCACCAGCGCCGCCGCGTTCTGAATCTCGCTCGCCGAGCCCGCTTTGCCTTCGAGCGCCTTCTCCGCGCCGTTGGCCCGATACGCACGATTCGAAAGCCCGGTGACGCCGATGCGCGCCATCGTGATCTTCCCGCCCGAACGCCGCACCCGCGCCGCCACGCCGACGATGGCAAATCCGCTGGCCGGCTGCACCATCTTCTGATAGCTGGTCCCCACTCCCTGATCTTCCACCGGCACGATCACTTCGCGAATGATCTCGCCCGGCTCGAGCGCGGTCGTGAACGTGTCGATGAAAAAATCGGCAGCCGGCACTGTGCGCTCCGTTTTCGCGCCTTTCAGCACGACCTTCGCTTCCAGCGCCTGCAGCGCCGCCGGATAATCCGCCGACGGATCGGCATGCGCCACGCTGCCGCCGATGGTCCCCATGTTGCGCACCTGCACGTCGCCGATGTGCGCCGCGGTCTCCGCCAGCAGCGGGCACTTCCCGCGCACCAGCGCCGAGCTTTCCACCTCATAATGCGTGGTGGTCGCGCCGATGTGCATCGCGCCGCCCTCCTCGCGAATGTAGTTCAGGTCCTTGAGCCGCCCGATGTCCACCAGATGTTCCGGCGCCGCCAGCCGCAGCTTCATCATCGGGATCAGGCTCATCCCGCCGGCCAGCGGCTTCGCGCCCTGCGCGACCAGCCCCAGCGCCTCGTCGAGCGTCTTCGGAGCGGTATATTCGAAATGTCTGCGGAATCATTGCGCGTGCCTCCTTGCACACAGCTTCCAGATTTTTTCCGGCGTCAGCGGCATGTCGATGTGCCTCACGCCCAGCGGCGAAAGCGCATCCACCACCGAATTCACCACCGCCGGCGAGCATCCGATGGTTCCCGCTTCGCCCACTCCCTTCACGCCCAGCGGATTCACCGGCGTCGGCGTGATGGTGTGGCTCGCTTTCGATCCACGGCATCATGTGCGCGCTGCGGCATCGCGTAATCCATCAACTCGCCCGTGATCAGCTGGCCGTTGTCGTCATACACGGCCTGCTCCCACAGCGCCTGGCCGAGCCCTTGCGCCACGCCGCCGTGAACCTGCCCGTCGACGATCAGCGGATTCAGAATATTTCCGCAATCGTCCACCGCGATGTAACGCCGGATCGAGATCGCGCCCGTGTCGCGGTCGATTTCGGTCACCACGATGTGCGCGCCGAACGGAAACGTGAAATTCGGCGGCTCCCAGAAGTGCGTCGACACCAGGCCGGGCTCGGTGTTGGGAGGCAGCTTGCATGGCGCGATACGACGCCGCCGCGATTTCCTTCAACGATTTCGTCGCGCCCGTCTTGTTATCGATGCACTGGCCGCCCGAGAACGTCACGTCGTCCGATTCGAGCAGCATCGCGCCGAACTTCTTCACTTTCGCCTTCAGATCCTGCAAGCGCGAAATACAGCGCCGTGCCGCCGACCGCCGTCGCGCGGCTGCCGAACGTTCCGATGCCGTACTGCACCAGCGAAGTATCGCCGTGCACCACCAGTACGTCGTCGATATCGCACGCCCAGTTCGTCGGCCGCGATCTGCGCGAACGTGGTCTCCTCGCCTTGGCCGTGCGGCGAACAACCCGTCAGCACCGTCACTTTGCCGGATGGCTCGATCTTCACCGTCGCGCTCTCCCATCCGCCGGCCGGCGTCGCGGGCGACGGACCCATCGCGCAGATTTCGCCGTAGGTGGAAATGCCGATGCCCATCAGCTTGCCTTGCTTGCGCGCTTCGGCCTGCTCCGCGCGAAGCTCTTCGTAGCCCGCGGTCGCCATCGCCTTCTTCAGCGGAGCCGCATAATCGCCCGAATCGTAAATCAGGCCGGTTGCCGTCGGGAACGGAAATTCGCTCTTCTGGATGAAATTCTTCAGCCGGATCTCGGCCGGATCCATCTTCAGCTCCGCCGCGAGAATGTCCACCATGCGCTCGATGCCGTGCGTCGCCTCCGGACGCCCCGCGCCGCGATACGCATCGGTGGGAACGCAGTTGGTGAACACGCCGACGATATCCGCGCGAATATTCTGCGTCCTGTACAAGCCCGGCATCATCAGCACGCTCAGCGTGGGGATCGCCGGCGTCAGTAACTGGTGATACGCGCCCAGATCCTGGATGATCTTCAGCTTGATGCCCGGGATGGTGCCGTCTTTCTTCGCCGCGATTTCGTAGTAATCCACGTGCCCGCGCCCATGGATCGTGCACAGGAAATTCTCGCGGCGCGATTCGATCCACTTCACCGGCTTGCCGATCTTCATCGCCACGAAGCCCATCAGCGCTTCTTCGGCGTAAATGTTCAGCTTGCTGCCGAATCCGCCGCCGACCTCCGGCGCCACCACGCGCAGCCGATTCTCTTCCAGGCCCAGCATCATCGCCACCAGCGTGCGCACCAGATGCGGGATCTGCGTGGACGAATACAGATTCAGCGCGCGATCCGCCGCGCGCCATTCCGCCACCACGCCGCGCGTCTCCATCGCCGTCGGAATCAGCCGCTGGCTGGTGATGCGCTGCTTCACCACCACGTCCGCTTCGGCGAACGCCTTGTCGACCTCGCCGCCCTCCTGGTGAAAATTGAACGCCTTGTTATCCGGCCATTGCGGATGCACCGCCGGAGCGCCCGGAGCCAGCGCCTTTTCAGGATCGGCGACCGCGGTTCCGACCTCCCAATCCACTTCGACCAGATCGGCGGCGTCGCGCGCGATGTATCGATCGGTCGCCACCACCACGGCCACCGGATGCCCGACGAAGTACACGCGATCGGTCGCCAGGATGTGATGATGCGGCACGCGCAGTCCCGGCAGCGACGCGCCGCACGGCACCGGACCGACGTGTTCCGTATCGCTGACCGGTGAACACCGCAGCGACGCCCGGAAGCGCTGCGGCCTTGCTCGGTGTCGATGGAGCGAATCTTCGCCGCCGCGTGCGGGCTGCGCACGATCGCGGCATAGTGCATGCCCGGCATCTTGATGTCGTCGACGTAAGTCGCCGTGCCGGTGATCAGGCGCGGATCCTCGCGCCGGCGGATGCGCTTGCCGACCAGCAGTCTCGGTTTTGGTGATCGTCGTGGCCATGGTTATGCCCCTCCCGCTTTCGCCGCCGCTTTCACCGCGTTGACGATGTGCTGATATCCGGTGCAGCGGCAGATGTTTCCTTCCAGGCCATGCCGGATCTCTTCCTCGGTCGGGTGGGGATTGCGATCCAGGATCTGCTTCGACGCCATGATCATTCCCGGCGTACAAAAACCGCACTGCGCTCCGTGCTCGTTCCAGAACGCTTCCTGCATCGCGTGCAGCTTTCCGTTGGCGGCCAGCCCCTCGATCGTGGTGACATTCGCGCCGTCGGCTTGCACCGCGAACATGGTGCAGCTCTTGACGGCTTTGCCGTTCAGCTCCACGGTGCAGGCGCCGCACAGCGAGGTCTCGCAGCCGATGTGCGGACCGGTCAGGCCCGACCACTTCGCGCATGTAGTGGATCAGGAGCAGCCGCGGCTCCACGTCATGGGAATACGTCTTCCCGTTAATCGTTAATGTGATATTCATTGAGTTCCTCGGGCGCTATTGAACATATCAAACTTGAGACGGCCAGGAAAGCTCACTCGTCCGCCCGCCGCATGCCCTTCAGATCGATGCCCAACTGGGCGCATTTCTTATAGAGATGGCTGCGCTCCAGGCCCAGCGCCCGAGCCGCTTCCGTCATGTTGTGTTTCGCGCGATCCAACTCAGCGCGAATCGTCTCCCGCTCGTACTGCTCCACCCGAAGCGCCAGCGTTCCCGACGCCGTCTCGATCGCCGCGCCCCTGGGTAGCGCCATTCGCACCGTCTCTTCATCCACGTCCGAATCCGCCAGCAGCAACAATCTTTCCACGGCATTGCGCAATTCGCGGACGTTTCCAGGCCACGCGTAATGTTCGAGCGCGTCGATAGCCGCTGTCGTGAACGCTTTCGGCTTCCAGCCGTTTACTTCACTGATCAGCCGCGAAAAGTGCCCGATCAGTGGCGCAATATCCTCACGGCGCTCGCGCAAAGGCGGCAGCGTAATGGGAAACACGTAGATGCGATGATACAGATCCTGCCGGAATCCGCCGTTGCGGACCTGCTCTTCCAGATTCCGGTGCGTCGCCACGACAACGCGCACATCCACGCGCACCGTTCCCGATCCGCCCACGCGCTCGATCTCGCCTTCTTCCAGCACGCGCAACAGCTTCGCCTGCATCACCGCTGGCATGTCTCCGATTTCATCCAGAAACAGCGTTCCGCGATGTGCCTGCTCGAACTTGCCGGTGTGCCGCGACGCGGCTCCGGTAAACGATCCTTTCTCATGTCCGAACAGCTCGGACTCGATCAGTTCGCCCGGCACCGCAGCGCAATTCAGCGTCACGAACGGACCGCCACGTCGAGCGCTCGCGTCATGAACCGCGCGAGCGATCAGTTCCTTTCCCGTGCCCGTTTCGCCGAGAATGCAAACCCGGGATTCGCCCGCCGCCACGCGCTTCACCTGCGCCATCACCCGTTCCATCGCCGCGCTCTTCCACACGATTTCGTGCTTGCCGACCCGCGCCCGCAGCTCGCGATTCTCGTCCTCAAGCCGCTTTAGCCGCAAGACGTTCTCGACTGTCAGCAGCAGCTTTTCCGTGGACAACGGCTTTTCCAGAAAATCGATTGCCCCGAGCTTCGTCGCCCGCACCGCCATGTCGAGCGTCGCCTGGCCCGAGATCATCACAACCGGTGTATTGACGCCCATCGCGCGCATCTCGCCCGAGCAGAGCGATCCCGTCTTTTTCCGGCATGACCACGTCCGAAAAAATCAGATCGAAGGCTTGCGCCCGCACCAGTTCGAGCGCCCGCATCGCGCTATCGGCCACCGTCGCCTCATATCCCGCCATCCGAAACGCGCGCGCGAGCGATGCCAGCGTATTCGGATCGTCGTCGACAATCAACAGATGGCTCAGTTCTGTGCCTCCGGTAAATCGATGGTAAACGTCGCGCCGCTGCCCGGCTGGCTCGCCACCGAGATCTTTCCATGATGATCGCTCACCACGCTCTGCACGATCGCCAGGCCCAAGCCGGTCCCGTGCGTTTGGTCGTGTAATAGGGCGTGAACAACCGCCCGCACTCTTCTTCCGTCAGTCCTTGCCCGGAATCGGCGACCGACAAACGCGCGCCGCTTTCGGTTCGCGCTGTCGCGACGCGCAGCACTCCGCCGCCCGGCATGGCATCCATCGCATTCAGCACCAAATTCCCCAGCGCGCGATGCAACTGATCGCGATCCGCGTGAATCCGCAGCTCGCCCGTCCGCCAGATCGATGCGTGGGTCGATTGTTCCCGAGCCGTCATGCAATCGCGCGTCGTACAACTTCATCACGCCGCGCACCACGTCGTTCAGATCGATGGTTTCAAACTCCGGCGCGGGCATTTTCGCAAAATCGCTGAATCGTCCGATGATGGTTTTCAGATTCGCCAGTTCGGCGAGCAAAGTGGTGGTGCTCTCGCGAAACACTTCGTCGAACTCTGCTTCCGACCGGGCTCGCGCCCGTTGCAGATTTTCGATGGTGATCTGCAACGGAAACAGCGGATTCTTCAACTCATGCGCCAGCCGCCGAGCCAGCTCGCGCCACGCCGCCACGCGTTCGGCTTGCAGCGCGCGTTCGCGCTGCTCCAGAATCTGCTCGGTCATGCGATTAAATGCCTGCGCCAGCTCGCCGATTTCGTCCTTCGATGCAACCTCGACGCGTGTCGACCAGTCCCCCTGCGCTACCGCGCGCGCACCCGCGGCCAACCGCTCCACCGGGCGCGTGATTCGCTCCGTGGTCCACCATCCCAGCAGCACACCGATGACGATCCCGGATCCGCCCACTACCACGCCGATCCACAAAATGGCCCGCTCGAGTCCTGTGCGCTCGCGTAGCGAAGTACCCGCCAGCAACACACCCATCGGCCGTCCATGTCGCGTCAGCCGCATGGACTGAAATGCTTCCGCCCCGACGACTGCCTGTGTCGCTTGTCCGTCGATAAGCGGCGAAAGTTTTCGTACATCGACAACCGCGCCCTGTGCGTCGATCACCTCGCCCGGCGGCAGCCCCAGCAGCGCGCGCATGCCCGGCGCGAGTCCCAGCGACTTCAGAAACTCAGGATTCAAACGCTTTCCGCCCACGACAAGCCCTTTCCCGCCGGGTGCCGGCCGCACCGCGATCAGCGCCGACGCATTGCCGTCGGGCGTTGGGATTCGAGTAAGAAACGCATCCGTTGCACTCCAGTCCTCCGGCACGATCTGCCAGTCGTTCTTGTAACCGAATCGCGCCGGCCAGTGAGCTGACGAAATAATCGTCAGATCCGGCTGAACAACATCCAGGAAATCCAGCGATTCTGCCTCCGCCTCAACCTGCGCGCGATCATACTCGGCCGCGCCGCCGACAATCTGCTGCACCGCCGCCGAAGCTGCCGCGCGCTCCACCTGCCGAACGATTTCCTGTCCGCGAGCATCCAACTCCCGATGAAATTGATCGAGCAGCGCGCTACGGCGCTCGCCGTCGATTCGTTCGAATGCCCGCCGGGTCCACACCGACACCGCGCCCGTCACCAGCGCGACAGCGCCTGCGACCGTCAGCGAAGTCACCACCAGCAGCTTGGTGCGGAACGTCATGGCGCAATCCACACATCGGCCAGCCGAGGCCAATTCCGCACGTGGCCATTCATGGCCCGCGCGTCGGGAAGATGAAACAGCGGGACGATCTTGAAGTCCGCAAGCAATGCGCGCTCCGATTCATACAAATTTGCCCCAGCCAGCGGCATTTTAAAAATCGCCGCCAGATCCTCAAGAGAAGTCCAGGCGTCGCGCGAAGTAATTTGCGTTTCAATAATCTTCACATCCGCGTTCCCGGCCGCCTGGCGCAGCGTAATCCCCGCCTCGCTCGCGTTCACCGAAATTCGCTCTCCAATAGCGCGAACCAAACTGTCCTGGTGATCGTAGGCAAACGAAAGCGTCGCGCCGCTGGCGAGCTGCTTCGCGCGCGCCAAATTTCGCTCGGCCGGAAAGAGAAACGCGTATCCAGTGAGCCATTTCGGCAGCAGCGCCCCCGAAATCTCGCCGGTTTTCTGTAGGAGAACGTTGTAGATCGCGCTTCGGTCGATCGATAGCGCCACCGCCTCCCGGGTCGCTGCCGGAACACGATCCTCGAACTGCAGCGCGAGTAGCTCGACCGGCTGGGAAACATACAAATTCCCGCGCCGCTGCGTCGGCGCGATCTCGACGACGTCCGCTTTGCCCACTTCAAGGTCCACCGCCTGATCGCGCAGCGAGCGGCCCGTCGTGATCTGAATTGAATCGAGATATGGGCGCCCGCCCCAATATCCGTCGTGCGCCGCGAGAGTTACGCTCTTACCCGGCTCTGTGTGTGCCACGCGAAATGGCCCGGTGCCGACGGTCGATCCATCCTCGGCGCGCACGGTGATCGGGTTCCGCGCCAGCTCGCGCAGGATCTGGTCGATCGGCTTGTCGTCCGGCACTTCCACGGCTCCCGGCGACCATGGCGCGCCGTTGTGCATCATGACGTTTGCGCGCGGTGCAAAAATCCAGCGCTTCCGCGCGGCATCATGAGTCCACGAAGTCGCCAGCCATGGCTGCGGATCGCCATGAGCGTCGAACTTCACCAACGATTCGAAAACGGCGCCGGCAATCAACGTCGATCCATCGCCTCGCGTTTCGATACGCAACTCTCCTCCGTAGCGCGGCCTGCGCGCGGCTTCCAGGCTCGCCAGCGAAACATAAAGCGCTAGCGGCCGCAATCCACCGTAAGGCCGTAGGCTTCATATTTTCCCGTCGCGAGATTGCGAACTGCTGCAAGCGCTCCACTTTTCGACGGCCACAATGCGGTCACCGGCACCCGGAAAGTCCGCCGGATCCGACACGCGAATCGGAACGGCGTGAATCAAGTCGAACAGGGTTACGGTGTCGCCCGATTCGCCGATTCCCGTTGCAGCCACTCGCGGACCCGCGCAGGTGGAGAGCGCAGCGAGATCGCTGCCCCAATCGTCGATGGTGCCGGACGCGGTTTGCGCGCCGTCGTAAATGTGCGTGCGGCCATCCGTTTCGGCGACCAGATGCACGCCGCCGATCTGGGCATCGGAAAAGAACGGAACAAGCGCTTCGAAGGTATTGCGTCCGGCAGTGAAGACCGTGCCGGATTCGCAACGGAACGCAAGTGACGGCTTCCAAGAGCCCTGACAAGTCGTCCCCGGCAACTGGACCGTCAGCGATTCCTCCGCGATTTCCATGCGCCCTCGAGGATCGCGAACGTTTCGAAGAGGCGCTACGCCGTTTCCGCGGCGGCCCATTTGCCAGTCGCGCCGCTCGTAGCGCGTCACACCGGCGGTATCGAGCACCAGCATCTGATCCTCGAACACCGCAACGTCGAGAATCGGCGCCGTTTGCTCCCACAGCATTCTCTTCCCGATCGTCAACGCAGGCCGCGACGGCGGGGCGCTGGAGTCGGGACGATACGGCTGCATCTCTACGATTCGGTCGTCACCGGGTTTGAAATCCGCGATCAAGAGATATCCTTTGACATTTTCGGAAATGGTCAGCGTGATTTCGACGGTTATGGGATTCCGGATCCGCCTGCGAATGGCCTGTTCGAAACTCGATTGCACCCGCGATACATCCGCTCGACCCAGCGAGCTCAGGTTGCGCGCGGTGACATGCGCGGTTTGATTCGGCGCCAGCTCGCGCCAAGAACATTTTTAGCCAGTGCCCGCGCGGCATCCTCCAGGGTTTCCGCATGGAGAAAAACGGCCAGAAAAAACAGTAAGAATCCCCGCGCCACCGCAGGAATGATAACAAAAAAGAGGCGGACGCCTGGAAATGACGCCCGCCCCTTTTCGTCCAGCGCCTCGGCTCCTCAATGTACGATCGTGGGAGTCTGGGTCGCGCCCTTCAAGACGTCGTTGGCGAAGAAGAACTTGCCGTCGTTCGGAACCATCATGATTTGCACTTTATCCGACAGCTTTTCGGCGATGATTTTCTGAATCAGCAGCGGATTATCCTTCAGCGACATCGGCTTCCAGCTTCATTCGCTCCGCGTCGGCGCTGGCCACGCGACGGATCCGGTACTCGTCGCTCTCGCTCATCATCTTGCGTTTCTCGACCTCAGCCTTGCTGTCGATCACCTTGGCATGCGCCATCGCTTCGGCGTTCTTCACGGTGGCTTCCTTGCGAGCCTCGGCTTCCAGTCGAGATTGCTGGATCTGCTTTTCCTTAAGCGGCAGCGTGTGCTGCATGGCGTCGGCCTGCCCCTTGGCTTCGAGCACCACCATCTGCGCCCGCGCTTCGGCCTCTTTCATCTCGCGAGCCTTCTGCGCCTCGGCTTCCAGTCCCGCCGTTTGCACCAGTTTCTTCTTCACTTCCAGCTCGATATTCATGCGCTCGTTCTCCTGCTCCTTCAGCAGCAGGCCTTCCAGGCCCTTGGCGTACTCAACCGGAAGCTCGATGTCGCGCAGAACCACTTCTTTCACCACGATTCCGTCCGCGCCCAGCTTCCCGGCGATGCGGCTGGCAGCGGCCTGGCGAAACTCGTCGCGTTTGGTTGAAAATAATTCGCGAACCAGGTACGCCGGAGCCAGATCGCGAAACGCGCTGGCCACGGCCGGGGCGATCATCTCCTGCTCCACCGGCTGCGGCAGATTCGAATGAATGTAGGCGAGCTTGGACGGGTCCAGGCGATAACGAACCGTCGCCGCGAGGCCGACCATCAGCCCTTCGCGCGTCTGCACTTTCATCGTTTCCGTTTTGGTTTTCTTGGCCTCATCGGTCGTCACCGTGCTGAACAGATTGTCGCGGATGTCGTACATTTCCACCTGCTCGATCAGCGGGATGATCAGGTGGACGCCCGGATACAGCGTCGCCGGCCGCGTACCCGCGAACTGGTCGATGGTGACGCCGGCAGAGCCGCTCGGAATCACTGCGATGCTCAGCCCGGCCAGCAGAGGGACGATCGAATACGCGGCGAATTGTCTGGCTGCGTGCCAGCGCAGCGGCGGCGGCAGCTCCCCCTCGGGTTGTTTTCGGAATTTCAGGATCTGGTACAGGTCCCAGGCGAGGATCGCCGCGGCTCCCGCCAGCAGCCCGACCCCGGTAATCACGAGCAAGTATCTAAGCAAAATCATAATGGTCTCCTTGTGGTGTTTGTTGAAAAAGGGGACAGACCGCTCTGTCCACGACAGCGCCCGCACGCCAGGTGAGCGGTTTCAATCGGGGACAGAGTGGTCTGTCCCCCTTTTCAACAATCTCTTTCGTTTTCAATCTGCGAGTGCAACTGCGAAAATCATGGCGAGCACTTGCGGCCGCTCGCCGGAGAGCTCCACCGGTACGCCGACCTGAACCAGGTCGAACAGCTCTTCGAAATCGCGCTGGCGCATGCGAATGCAGCCGTGCGACGCGGCCTTGCCGATCGAACTCGGAACGTTGGTGCCGTGGATCCCGTAGCCCTTCGCGCTCAGGCCGATCCAACGCGTGCCAAGCGGATTTTGTTTTCCGGGTGCGACGATTTTTCCCGTTCCGTAATACGTCGGGTTGGGGATGCGGTTCATCACCCGAAATTCACCCGCGGGCGATGGCGTGGACGGCTTGCCGACCGCGACGTCGTAAACCTTGAGGACTCGGTTGCCTTCGAGCAGGACCAGCTTGCGATCGGGGATCGACACCACGATGCGGCGGTCTTCCGCGAACGCATCGGCCGCGGCAACCGCCAGAATCGCCGCCAGCTTCATCAGTGTGTTTGATTTTTCTTGTTTCATGCCCGGAGAAATTGCAGGCTCCGGGCCAGGAGGCAAGCCACAGAAAAGGAAGGGGTTAGATCAGGAAAGGCGCGTGTCCGGCCAGACACGTCGTGTGCGGCCGGACACGCTCAATTCGATTTACTGCGGTTCAACCGCCAGATACGTGGTACTGCCGTGGCGATTCACCAGCAGCAGCACCGTATGGCCTGGCGCGCGGCGCATCGCCCGATCGAAATCGGCGACGCTGGTGACGCGGACCCGATCTACTTCCTGGATCACATCGCCCGATTGGAGACCAGCCACGGAGGCAGGGCTGCCATCCGCGACGTCGGTGACGACCACGCCCTTCGTCGTGGAGGGCATATCCAATTGCCGGAGGATTTGAGGACTCAGGTCGTCAACTGACACTCCGTCGAGCGCGTTCGATCCGCCGCCCGAACTGCTCGAGCTCTGGCGCTGGTTATCGTTTGGATACTCCGCCAGCTTCACGTTGACCGTCTTCGCCACGCCGTCGCGTAATAGCTTGAAGGTGACCGTGGTTCCGGGAGGCGTCATGGAAACGCGCAGTTTGAGCTGATTGCTGTCTTCGATCTTTTCGCCATTCATCTCCGTGATCACGTCTCCGCGCTGGATTCCGGCCTGGGCCGCGGGAGATCCCTCCGGCACATCGCTGATCAACGCGCCGTTGGTATCGGTCAGATGGAAGGACTTCGCCATCGCAGCCGAAATATCCTCGGGCATGACACCCATATATCCGCGGACGACTTTGCCATGTGCGATCACCTGATCCATCACCGCGCGAGCCATGTTGACCGGCACCGCGAAGCCGATCCCCTGATTGCCGCCGCTGCCGTGAGTCAGAATGGCGGTATTAATCCCGATCAGATTGCCGTGCACATCAACCAGCGCGCCGCCCGAGTTACCGGGGTTGATCGCGGCGTCGGTCTGAATAAAATCCTCGTAGCCTTCGATGTTGAGCCCGTTACGGCCCTTCGCGCTGATGATGCCCATCGTCACGCTATGCCCAAAACCGAACGGCTGCCCCATGGCGAGCGTGATATCGCCAACCCGGACTTTCGATGAGTCGGCAAACGTCAGAGTCGGCAGATCTTTCGCCTCCACTTTGAGAACTCCGATATCGGTCTTGGAGTCGGTCCCGATCACCTTCGCTTTAAACTCCCGCTTGTCGAGCATCGTAACCGTAATGTCGGTTGCGCCATCGATCACATGGTTGTTGGTCAGAATGTAGCCATCGGGCCGGACGATGACGCCCGAGCCGAGGCCGCGCTCATATTGTTTACTCGGCGTTCGAGGCTGACGCCCGAAATTGTCGCCGAAGAACTGGCGAAAGAAAGGGTCCATCATGAACGGCTGCATATCCCCGGCGTTGTTTCGCACGACTTTTGAGGAACTTATGTTCACCACCGCGGGCAGATCCTTTTCGACGACGGGGGCGAACGTGGTCTGAATCCCAACTTGCGTGGTCTCGGGTGTGGCCGGAGCCGCCGCGACCTTGGGCACCTGCATGTAAGCGCTAAACACGCGCGAGCCCACCAGCACTCCCGTTCCTCCGGCCAGCAGGCAATAGAGCATGATTCTGAATTTACGATTCATACGCAATCCTCCTGATGGCTTCAGCTTACGAGCCGAATCCGACATTTTCTATCCCCGGCAGAGGGGATGCCGGGGCCCGAAATCACAGGGTCAAGCCGCGAGGGGATCGTATTCGAACGCTTCCGCCTTTAGTCTCGAAATCGAGGAGGTTCTTAAAGTGCAATACAAATTGCTGGCGGTGGCCGTGGTTGGTGGCATGATCGCGCTTTGCCCGTTCGCAAAAGCGGACGAATGGGACAAGCGAACGGTGGTCACCTTCAAACAGCCGATTGAAATTCCTGGAATGGTCCTGCCCGCCGGGACTTACGTGATGAAGCTGTTCGATTCTCCGGCGGATCGCGATGTAGTGCAAATTTTCAACAAAACGGAGACGCGAATCTTCAAGACCGTTTTTGCGGTTCCGACCTATCGCGCGGAACCAACCGGTAAGACGGTGATTACATTCGAGGAACGGACCGCGGGCTCGCCTCAGGCGATTAAAGACTGGTACTATCCTGGCGACCTTCGCGGCGAGGAGTTCATATATCACAAGCCGCATCTGATGCTCGCCGCGCAGACCACGACACCGGCGCCACCAATGCAAGCCGCTTCGAAAGCCGGCCCCGGCGCAGGCAGCGACGCCGGCTCCGGCTCCTGCTTCAGCAGCGCCCTCGCAGCCGGTACAAATGGCGGAAAACACACCGGCCCCAGCTCCAGCACCTGCTCCAGCTCAATCTTCTCAACCTTCGCAGGCTACGCCTCCGACGACCCTTCCCAAGACCGCGAGCGATGCACCGTTAGCGGGGCTTTTGGGAATGATCTCGCTGGCAGCCGGTTTGGTTTTGCGCAAGCGTAACGCCGCGTCCGAATGAGATGCGCGTACTGGACACCGTTCGCGAGCCGGAGCCCGCGTGATTAACGTTGGCTCCGCGCCGCGTCACGGTATCATGCCTTAGTGCGCTTAACGTTCGTCGACTGGGCCGTGGTCGCGCTGTACTTCCTGTTCAACCTCGCCATCGGGTTCTACTACAAGTCGCGCGCGCGGATCGAGCGTCGACGAATTCTTCCTCTCCGGCCGCAACGTTCCGTGGTGGCTGGCCGGAACGTCCATGGTCGCGACCACCTTCGCCGCCGATACGCCGCTGGCGGTCACCGGGATGGTCGCGGTGGGCGGGATCGCCGGCAACTGGCTGTGGTGGTGCTTCGTCGCGAGCGGCATGCTGACGGTGTTCTTCTACGCGCGCCTGTGGCGGCGATCCGGCGTGATGACCGACATCGAGTTCGCCGAAATCCGCTACTCCGGCAAGCCCGCGGCGTTCCTGCGCGGATTCCGCGCGCTGTACCTGGGCATTCCCGATCAACTGCATCATCCTCGGCTGGGTGAACAAGGCCATGGTCGACATCCTGATGCTGGTGCTGGGCGTCACGCAAGCTTCAGGCGCTGGCGATCGTGATCGGGATGATCGCGCTGACGTCGTTCATTTCCGACGCTCTCGGGACTGTGGGGCGTGCTGGTGACGGACCTGTTCCAGTTCGTGATCAAGATGAGCATGGTGATCGTGCTGGCGGTGTTCGCGGTGCGCGCCGTGGGCGGAATCGATGCGATGAAGACGCAGCTTCTCGCGCTGGACGCGACGCGCGGGAACCAGGGGTCGGTGCTGAACTTCGTTCCCGATCTGAATTCGGCGTGGATGCCGCTGATCACGTTCCTGGTCTACATTTCGCTGAACTGGTGGGCGACCTGGTATCCCGGAGCCGAGCCGGGCGGCGGAGGCTACATCGCGCAGCGCATGTTCAGCGCGAAGGACGAAAAGAATTCGCTGCTGGCGACGCTGTGGTTCAACGTCGCGCATTACGCGCTGCGGCCCTGGCCGTGGATCCTGGTCGCGCTGGCGTCGCTGATTCTTTTCCCGGGCCTGGAAAAGCCGGAGACCGGGTACATTCGCGTGATGATCGCGTATCTGCCGCCGTCGCTGCGCGGCCTGATGGTGGCGGCGTTCGCGGCGGCGTACATGTCGACCATCGCCACGCAGCTCAACTGGGGCGCGAGCTACCTGGTCAACGATTTCTACCGCCGCTTCTTGAAACCGGGCGCGACGCGAGCAGCATTACGTGCCGGATTTCGCAGGTCGGCGACGGTTCTTCTGACGCTGTGTCTCGGCGGTGGTGACGTTCTATATGGATTCGATCGCGGGCGCGTGGAAACTGCTGCTGGTCACCGGCGCGGGCACCGGCAGCGTGCTGCTGCTGCGCTGGTATTGGTGGCGCATCAACGCCTGGAGCGAAGTTTCGGCGATGATCTGCGGCGTTCGTCGTTTCGGTCGCGCTGCAAGTCGGCTTCGGACTGGATACCGACAAGCCCGTGGACTTCGCCTGGATCATGATCATCACGGTCGCGATCACGACCGTGGTGTGGCTCGCGGCGACGTTCCTGACCAAGCCCGAGCCCGAAGGCACGCTGGCTGCTTTCTACGCGCGGACGCGGCCGTCGGTCGCAGGCTGGGGGCCGATCGCGCGCTAGTGCCGGAAGTCAAGCCGGCGCGCGACGGGCTTTCGAACCTGCGTCGACTGGATCGCGGGATGTGTGCTGATTTACGGCATCCTGTTCGGCACCGGAAAACTTCTGCTGCACGAAACCGGCACTGGAGCTCGGCGTTGCTGGCTGCGGGGCTGCCGGGCGGCGCAGTCATCTATTGGGATCTTTCAAGGAGGGGCTGGAGTGCGGTGGTCGACTAGTCTCTACTGGCCTTCTGGCAGCGATCTCGCGGCGGCGGGTCCGGTGGAGTTCGGATTGCGCGAGTACGACGCGGCGGTCGCAGCGCGAAATCTCAAATGGAAGGTGAAGTACGAGCTGACGCTGGACCCTCCGGAAACGTTTCGCATCGAGCCTTATAAGGCCGGGGGCGCGCACGTCACCGGCGGCGATCTGCGCGGCCTGATGTACGGGCTTGCTCGAAGCCGCCGAGCAGATCCGCTCCACCGGCCGCATTTGAAGCAGGTTCACGCCGCGCCCGCCACTCCCGTTCGCGGCGTACGGATGTTTGCCACGCCGGCGATCTCGATGCTCCGGATCTTATTGGCGATCACTATCTTGAATTCCTCGCCCGGGATCGCTTCAATCGCTTCACGCTGATTTTCTCAGACGCGCCCGGGAATCTTTGAAAAGCTTGCGCGATCTCGCAGGCCGCGTCCGACTATGCGATCGATTTCACGCTGGGCTTGTGGGAGCACAAGCCGGACGACGGGCTGAAAGAAGCTTCTCGCGGCATGCCCGCTGATTCGCACCGTTCAGCTCCGGACCGATTCGAAGGACGTAGAACTTTATCGCACGTCCGTGTTTAAGGTGCTGCGCGATGCGGGACGTCGGGTCGCGCTGGAACCGCAGGGCGCGCTGGCGCAGCCCGCCTTCCTGAAAGCCGCCGAGCAGAACCGGCGTGGCGCTGCGGTTCCAAACGTCATCGTCGCCGGCAAGCTTCGAGATCGATGCGCCGCGCCCGTTGGAAAATCACGCGTTGTTTTACTGGACCTGGGGACGGCGGCGTACGATCCGAAGACCAAGCCTCCAGAGGGTCGAGATCGCCGGAAGAATTTCGTGCCGCGGCGCGGATCACCGCGCTTCTTGCCGCCGCGCAGGCCGCCGACGCAAACGTGTTCACTTGCCAGATTTCTATCGCCCTGCCGCGGAACAGCATGGCCCCGCTGAATGATTGGATCGCGACCATTCCGGAAGCCGTGCACGACCGGCTGGAACAGATCGCTTCGGCCAAACGCGAGCCGCTGGAGACCGCCGACCAGTTACTGGCCGCGGCGGCTTCACTCGAAAAGACCGCGGCTGCCGGATTTTCAACTCTCAGCACGGCTGGCGCGCTTTCACGCGCACAATCTGCGTGCGGCATATGAGCTGGAGTTGTTCGACCAGATGAAAGATCCCGCGACGCTCGATCGCGCGGAGCAAGCGATCAATGCAGCGCACTCGCTTTTCGATTTGCCGGATTCGCAGAATTGCGGATCGCCGCGCCTTGAAAGGCCCCGCCGTCGCGATTCCGGCTCTGGCCAAACGGCTTGCGCGGCCGCAGTTCACGCATGCGGCGGTCAAATCGGCTCCCGTCGATAAGGAGATCAATCTTACGTTCGACGTAATCCAGTGAAAGATGTCCGCCTGGTGCGCCTGCACTACCGGCCGGTCGATTCGCGCGCCCAAACGTACGGTGATCGAAAAACCCGCCGCCGCGTCGATGACGTTCACCATCGACCGGCAGCGTTTCCGACCTTATTTATTATTTTGAAATCATCAGCCGCGAAAATAGTGGGTGGTTCGAGCCCGATCCGGACTCGGGCACGCCGTATCATTTAGTGAGAATCGAGCCTCGATGAAAGCTGTCGCCGTCTTTCCCAAAGATCGCCGCTATTCGATGTAATCGATCATCCCGAGCCGCACTTGGCTTCGCCCACCCAGGTTAAGATGCGCATGCTGGATGTCGGCATCTGCGGGACCGACAAGGAAATCGTGAGTTTCGCATACGGCACCGCGCCGCCGGATTCGCCGTATCTGATCATCGGCCACGAATCGCTGGGCGAAGTCGTGCAGACGGGCGCGAGCGTGACGCGTGTGAAGCCGGGCGATCTGGCGGTGGCGACGGTCCGCCGTCCTTGCGAGATTACGAGTTGCATCGCCTGCCGCGCCGAGCGCCCGGATTTCTGCTATTCCGGCGAATACACCGAACGCGGCATCCAGCAGCGCCATGGCTACATGACCGAGTTCGTGGTGGAAGAAGAGCGCTTTCTGAATCCGGTGCCGCGCGGGTTACGAGACGTCGCGGTGTTGGTCGAGCCGCTGACCATCGCCGAAAAAGGCATCGGCCAGCTTTGGCAGATTCAACAGCGCCTGCCGTGGCCCATGACGCATCGGTCGCAACGCGGTAGTGCTCGGCGGCGGACCGGTGGGGTTACTGGGAGCGATGAAGCTGGTGACTCGAAGGGTTCGACACTACCGTTTATTCGCGCACACCGCCGTTGGGAGATCTCGAAGTCGCTGGTGACCAGCATCGGCGCGAAATTCGCGCCGGCGGAAACCGTGACCGTGGAAGCGCTGGCGCGGCAGACCGGCAGTATCGACGTGGTGTATGAAGCCGTCGGCGCGTCGTCGCTGGCCTTTGACGACGATGCAGTATCTCGGCACGAACGGTGTATTTATTTTCACCGGTGTTCCCGGGAAATCAGGGTCCCATTCCAGTGGATACTGACCAGATGATGCGCGAGAGCGGTTCTCAAGAATCAGGTGATTTTCGGGACCGTGAACGCGAGCGTGGATCATTTCACCGGCGCGATCGCCGATTTGGGAGCTTTCGTGGAACGCTGGCCCAGCGCGGTTCCGAAGTTGATCTCGCATCGTTTTCCCATCGAGCGAGCCATCGAGCCGCTCTCCGGAAAAACAGGCGGAATCAAAAACGTTATCGCGATTTCCGAGTCGTGAAAATACAACGTGGGCGAGACTCCGAGCGCCAGTTGTGTTATCAGTGATCTGATATGGCCTCTGAAGAAGACTTGAAAGCTGAAATTGAGCGCTTGCGCGCCGAAAACGAAAAACTGAAAAAACCTTCGCGCGGGCAGACGTCGCTGAAGGTCAGTGAGAAGGGCGGCCTATCCGTCTACGGGTTGGGCCGCTTCCCCGTGACCTTGTATCGCGAGCAGTGGGAAAAATTGCTCGGAATGGCCGACGAGATCCGCAATTTCATTCAAGAAAACGACGAGGCACTGAAGAAAAAAACTCCGGTTTAGATGAAGACCAACGCGGCTCGCCTGCTGGACTCGCTGGGCATCCGTTACGAGCTTCGCGAATATCAGGTCGACCCGCAAGACCTGGCTGCTGAAACCGTTGCGGCCAAGATCGGGCTGCCGGCGGAACAAGTATTCAAGTCGCTGGTCCTGCGTGGGGACCGGAACGGCATCTGCCTGGCTGTGGTCCCCGGCGATGCCGAGGTCGACGAAAAAGCACTGGCGAAACTGACCGGCGACCGCCGCGTCGAGATGGTTCCGGTCAAGGAAGTGCAGGGGCTGACGGGATATATTCGCGGCGGCGTAACGGCGCTGGCGGGCAAGCGCGATTATCCCGTGTACGTCGACGAAACCGTTAATTTGTTTGACACGATTTCCATTTCAGCGGGCGTTCGCGGGACGCAGATCCTGCTATCGCCGGCCGACTATTTGCGCGCGGTCAACGGCCAGACGGGCGCAATTGCTCGCGAGAAGCTACGCTGAAGGTAGTGCCCCGCAAACCTGAAATTATGAGTCCAGCCGGACATTGGCCGCAGTTGCACGCGGCGATCGAAGCCGGGGCGGATGCAGTGTATTTCGGGCTGAATCACTTTTCCGCGCGAGCGAAGGTCGGATTTACGCTCGCCGAGCTGCCGGATGCGATGCGGGTCCTGCATCGGCGCGGGGTCCGCGGATACCTGACCTTTAACACGCTGGTATTCGAACACGAGCTCGACGAAGCCGCGCGGACCATCGGCGCGATCGCGGAAGCGGGAGTCGACGCCATGATCGTGCAGGATTACGCCGTGGTGCGCATGGTGCGGGAGATGGCTCCTGAAATGGAGTTGCACGCCAGCACGCAGATGAGCATCACGAACCAGGTGGGCGTACGCTTCGCCCAGAGCCACGGGTTGTGTCGCGTGACGCTGGCACGGGAGCTTTCGCTCGACGAAGTTCGCAAGATTATCGCCGACACCGGATGCGACATCGAGATTTTCGTCCACGGAGCTTTGTGCGTAGCGTATTCGGGGCAATGTTTTTCATCGGAAGCGTGGGGCGGACGCAGCGCGAATCGAGGCCAGTGCGCGCAGGCTTGCAGGCTTCCCTATCAAATGCTGGTCGATGGTATCGTCGAGCCTCTGGCCGACGCTCGATACTTGCTCTCTCCGGGCGATTTGTACGCCCTGGAACAGGTGCCTGAAATCGTGCGGATCGGCGTCGCGGCGATGAAAATCGAGGGCAGATACAAGGATGCCGAGTATGTCGCGCTGGCGACGCACGCATATCGAAAAGCGGTGGATGAAGCCTGGGCGGGACGCGAATCGGCCGTGAGCGCCGCGGAAAAATTGCAGCTCGAACAGGCGTATTCGCGCGGACTAGGGCCATTCTTCATGACCGGCACGAATCATCAGGCGGTGGTGAAGGGGCGCGCGCCGCGGCATCGCGGAGTCGAGATGGGACGCGTTGCGCGGGTGGATGCGGATCGCGTGTGGATCGCAACGTCGGACGCTCATCGCGTCGCTCCGCTGAAGGCCGGCGATGGCGTCGTGTTCGATGCGGCCGATTGGCGTAGCCCGCAAGAACCGGAAGAAGGCGGCCGCGTTTACCAGGTTTCTGCCGCGGGCGATCTGGTGGAACTCCGATTTGGAAACGGCGTCGTGCACTTCGATCGCATCCGGCCGGGCGATCTGGTCTGGCGCACGCATGATCCGGACTTGGATCGAGCCGCGCGGCAGTTTCTGGAGCCGACAGCTCCGGTCGCGCGGCAACCCGTTGATGTTCACGTGATCGCCAGGGAAGGCGCAGCGCTAACCGCCGAATGGTCGCTTGCGAAAAGGCCCGAATTGAGCGTGACCGTCAAGTCGCCGGGTCCGCCGGGTCGGGCGCAAAATTGGGGGATTACGATCGATTCGCTGCGGGAACAGTTCGGACGTCTTGGCAATACGCCGTATCAATTGGCGGATGTGAAGGTCGAGATTGAGGGCGCGCCGTTTGCCCCTGCGTCGATTCTGAATCAGCTCCGCCGTGAGGCTGTCGAGGCGTTGCAGGATCTCCAGTCGCGTGCGCCTGTGGTCGCCGTCCGCACCAATCGCCCCGAAAGCCGGCCTGCTGTAACGCGCGCTCCTGGCGACGCGCAACTACATCTGCTGGTGCGCACACCGGAGCAGCTCGACGCGGCGATTGAGTTGCGTCCGTCGAGTATCACGCTGGATTATCTGGATTTGTATGGGCTGCGGCCGTCGATCGAGCGCGTCAAATCGAGCGGAATCACGGTGCGCGTCGCGACTCCGCGGGTTTTGAAACCCGGTGAAGATCGCATTCTGAACTTTCTGCGGAGCTTGCAATGCCCGATTCTGGTGCGCTCGGTCGGGATGCTGGAGGCTCTACTCGAAGCTGAGTTGATTGGCGATTTCAGCTTCAATGCGGCCAATTCGCTGGCAGCGGAAATGTATTTGCAACTCGGACTGGCGCGATTGACGCCGGGTCACGATCTGAATGCCGCACAGGTCGCCGAACTTGCGCGCAACGCGGGAGCGGACCGGATCGAGGTGGTCGCGTATCACCACCTGCCGGTGTTTCATACCGAACATTGCGTGTTTTGCCGCTTCCTTTCGACAGGCACCAGCTATCGCGATTGCGGGCGGCCGTGCGAGAAACATCGTGTCGAGCTGAAGGATCCGAGTGGGCGCGGGCATCCGGTGATGGCGGATGTGGGATGCCGCAACACGGTATTCGGCGCCGAAGCGCAGGAGGCGAGCCTGCATTTCGACGAATGGCGGCGCGCGGGAGTCCGGCATTTCCGGCTGGAGTTTGTGCATGAATCAGGCGATCAAGTGAAACGGGTGGTCCGCGCGTTTGAGCAGGTTCTAAGCGGCGCGATCAACCCGCAGAGGCTGGCGGCGGAACTGAAAAACATCGCGCCGCAGGGGACTACCGAGGGCAGTCTCTTCGTTGCGAAAGACTATCGGCTGTTCCCGATCTTGCAATAAAACAGTGTATATAAAACGACCGCCCGTTGTAGACTAACCTAAGGAGATTCTATGAGCAAACACGTTGTTGCGGCTGTTGCCATCGCCGGCATCTTGAGCGCATTCACGCTCTGCGCGGCCAGCACGTCCACCAAAGTCGAGCTGAAAGACGCGAAGGGAGCGAGTGTGGGCACGGCCGTCATCACTGCCGACAAGAGCGGATCGGGCGTTTCGATCAAGCTGGACTTGAAGGGCCTGCCTCCGGGTGTGCACGCGATTCATATCCACCAGAACGCCAAATGCGAGCCTCCCGGGTTCACTTCGGCCGGCGGACACTTTAATCCCGATATGAAGCATCACGGCCTGGACAATCCGGAGGGTCCGCACAACGGCGACATGCCGAATTTCACAGTGAAGGCGAATGGCACTGCCAAGGTCACAATCAGCGATCCGCGCGTGACCATGGGCGTCGGAGCCAATTCGATTTTTGCCAACGGCGGCACTGCGCTAATGATCCACGCCAAACCGGACGACATGAAAACGGATCCTTCGGGGAACGCCGGCGATCGCATCGCCTGCGGCGTCATTACGAAGTAGTTGACGGATTAGTGATATCCTCGCCATAGGCAGAGGATATGGCCTTCGGGAAAACGTTCTGGCGGCTGGCCGCTGGAGTCAGCCTTGTTACTGCGGTCTGTGCTTTCCAGAAGCCGTTTCGCGTGTATCAGAGCATGGAGGCGTATGACGATATCCCCCTGCCTCCTGACTTCGCGGACAAGACCGAATGGGTTTTCGCCCGGCTAATGTATCCTCCGCATCCCGAGGCGCGTTTCACGCGGCGCTGGAGGTCGGACTGGCGTGAAGGCGGGACCAGTTGGACGCAGGATTATCCGCGGGCCGACAGGCACTTCGCGATGGCCATGCGCCGTCTGACCCGCGTCAATGTGCGCTCTGTAGAGCAACCCGTGAATCTGGACGACGGCGACGACGTGTTTAATTGGCCGTGGCTCGCCGCCGGCGAAATGGGAGACTGGCTGCTGACCGACGACCAGGTGAAAAAACTGCGCGATTACCTGCTGCGCGGCGGATTCCTGATGCTCGACGATTTCTGGGGTCCGGAGGAATGGGCTCGCTTCGATGAAAGCATGAGCCGCGTGTTCCCGGACCGGGAAATCGTGGAAATCGACAATAAAGATCCGATTTTTCACACCGTTTACGATCTGGACGACCGTTACCAGATCCTGGGCCAGTGGGCGCTGGGCCGCGGCAGAGGGATGAATTACCGGGTGCAAGGAACGGTCGCTGAGTGGAAGGGAATCTACGACGATCATAATCGCGTGATCGTGGCGATGTCCTTCAACTCCGATATCGGCGATTCGTGGGAGTGGGCCGACGATCCGCGCTATCCCGAGAAGTTTTCCGCGCTGGGAATGCGGATCGGCGTGAACTACGCGATTTACTCGCTGACGCATTAGCCGCTATCGTGGTTTAATTGAACATCTTATGAGACCTTTGATGGCTTTGGCTGCGTTCGCTGGATTTGCGCATGCAGCGGACCTGAACCTTACCGAACAATACCGCGCCGCAGCCGATCGTCTGATCGACGCTTCTTTGACCGACACGGACGGATACGCGAAGCTTGCCTATCTTTGCGATCGCATTGGAAACCGGTTGAGTGGATCGGAATCGTTGACGCGCGCCATCAAGTGGGGCGAGGAACAGATGAAGCGCGACGGCTTGAGCAATGTTCGCGTGATTCCGGTGAAGGTCCCGCACTGGGTGCGCGGCGCGGAATCGGCGAGAATGCTGGCGCCGGAGAACCGCCCGCTGCACATGCTAGGGCTCGGGATGAGCATCGGAACTCCTCCAGGCGGAATCACCGCGGACGCGGTAGTGGTGGACGATTTCGATGAGCTCGCGAAGCTGGGAAGCGACGGCGTGCGCGGGAAAATCGTGGTTTACAACGAGACGTATCACGGCTACGGACAGACGGTGGTGTATCGAACCAATGGAGCCTCGCGCGCGGCTGCATTAGGCGCGGTGGCGGTGCTGGTGCGCTCCATTACGCCCTTGGCGATGCAGATTCCGCACACTGGATCAATGACTTACGACGCCGCGCAACCGAAAATCCCCGCCGCTGCGATTTCACTGGAAGATGCCATGATGCTTGCGCGGTTTTCGACGCAAAAAATCCCGATCAAAATTCATCTAGAGATGGCCGCGCACATGGAACCGGATGCCGACGCCGGCGACATCATCGGCGAGATTCCGGGCCGCGAGCATCCGGAAGAAGTGGTGGTTCTCGGCGGACACATCGATTCATGGGACGTGGGGCGCGGCGCGCAGGACGATGGCTCGGGAATCATGGCGAGTCTGGAGGCCGTAGCGTTGATCAAGAAGCTGGGTCTTCAGCCGCGGCGTACGATCCGCGTGGTGTTTTGGGTGAACGAGGAGAATGGCGGGCGCGGGGGAGAAGCGTATCGGATATGGATCGGGGATGCAATCGCCAATCACGTCGCCGCGATTGAGATGGACGGTGGAGCGGAGACGCCGCAAGGATTCGGGTACGGCGCTGGAGGCGGGGGCCGAGGAAGCCGCGGCGAGCCTGCCGCGCCGTCGCGAGTGGATCCCACTTCGATGACGATGTTGCAGCAGATCGGGAAGCTGCTGGATAGGATCGGTGCGGGAAAGATCACACCGGGCGGCGGAGGGTCCGACATTGGACCGATCACTCGCGAAGGAGTGCCCAGCCTGGGCGAACAGTCGAGCGGGGCGCATTATTTCGACTGGCATCATACCGAAACCGATACGCTCGACAAAGTAGATCTGGAGGATTTTCGCAAAAGTATCGCGGCGCTGGCGGTGATGAGTTACGTGCTGGCCGATATGCCGGCCAGAATTGCGGGGTCGAAGCAATAATCGATGCGCATCCGACTGCTGATCGCCGCTGTTCTTGCTTTGCCGCTCGCGGCTCAGACGGTCGATTACTCGGCGGTCGAAAAGTCTGCGGCGGAGGAGCTTTCCGCGCTGAGAATTCCCGGCGCGTCGATCGCCATCGTGCGCGGGGACAAGGTGGTGTACTCGAAGGCGTTCGGCCAAGCAGACGTCGAGACGGGCGAAGCGTTGAGGCCGGAGATGCTGTTCCGGCTCGGGTCGACCACCAAGATGTTCACGGCGGCGGCGCTGGTGGGGCTCGCGGTGGAAGGGAAGATCGACCTGAATGCGCCTATCGGCAGGTATCTGGAGTTTCTGCCTCCCAAGCTTTCGCGAATCACCGCGAGCCAGTTGCTAAGCCATACGGCTGGGATCCTGGACACAGCGCCGATGTATGGATCGCACGACGATGCCGCGTTGGGCAATGGGATTCGGGCGTGGACGGACGCGTGGCTGTTCACTTCGCCCGGAAAAATCATTTCATATTCGAATCCGGGGTATTGGCTGGCGGGGTACCTGGTGGAAACGCTCACCGGAATGCCGTACGCAGACGCCATGGAAGCGCGCTTGTTCAAACCGCTGGGGATGACGCGCACGACGCTTCGGCCCACGACAGCAATGACGTGGCCGCTCGCGCAGGGGCACGAATTGGCGGGCGGCAAAGCCAAGGTCGCGCGTCCGGCCGCGGATAACGCCGCGAGCTGGCCGGCGGGTTCGATTTTCAGCAACACCCAGGACCTTTCGCGGTTCGTGATCGCGTTCCTGAACGGCGGCAGACTGGACGGCCGGCAGGTGCTGGACCCGAAAGTGATTGAGCTGCTTGCGTCCCCGCACGCGCCGATTCCGGGCAGTTCGCAATCTTATGGCTATGGGCTGGCCAGCGGCGAGTTTCGCGGCGTGCATGTGGTCGAGCACAGCGGGTCGCGCATGGGTTACGGATCGCAGATTCGCATGCTGCCCGCCGAACGCGTCGCGGTAATCGTGCAGACGAACCTTACGGGCGCGACTTTGCCGGTCACGACCGTGAAGGCGATGGAACTATACGTGGAGCTGACGCCAAAGCCTGGGGCCGAGCGAAGGGATCCGATGCAATTGACTGCGAACGATCTAAATCGGATTGCGGGAGTTTACCAGAACGGGGATCAACGCATCGAGATCACGGCGAAAGATGGCCACTTGTTCGTGAAGCGCGGACGCGGTGCCGAATCAGAACTGGCCAAGCACGGCGACGGTTCCTTCGGTGCCGGAAACGGAGGCGAGTTTACGATGGTCGCGGATGTGGACGGGCAGATTGAGTACGTGCACAGCGGTTTACGCTCGTTTGCGCGTGTGCATTAGGGCTCCCATCCACTCCTCTTGCTTTCCCTCGAAATCATGGTTCCAGTGATGGCGGAACTCGCGAATTTTTTTGCGCTGTGATTGTTTCAGATCGTCCGATATTTTCTTCCCGGCGCCTTCTTCGGCCACGATGGTGCGCGCCGTCTCATAGTCGTTGATATCGCCGAGATGGGTCTGGAGCATCTTGATCTGATCGAGGCGGGTTTGATCGGCGTGGCCGGCGATCTCCATGGTGTAACGCAGTTTCTTGGCCGCGATACGCAAACGGTGCAAGGCTTTGGCCGATTCGCCGATCTTCCGGCCGCGGTTGAACAGACGCTGGGCCGCTTTCAACAGGACCGGTTCCACGGGCGTTTTCGCGGGCGGTTTTTCGAGGCTCGCGAGTTTCGCACGCCACGTGGCTCCTGTCTTCCGGTCGAGCCACTGGCGAAGCGCGGACAATAAGAGACGCTGGGCTTGCTTCCGCCGTTGAAGAAGCTTGTTTAGAAGGCCTGCGGGCGCCTTCAACTTGCCGGCCAGTTTCGTGGCGATGTCGCAGTCGCGCACGTCACCCGCCAGCGCCATGACCTTCTTCAATCGCCGGTGAATATTCTTGACGCCGGGCGGCGCGGAGTGATTTTCTACGATAGCCAGGGCCTGCCTGAAACGACGCACGGCCACGCGCAGATGATGCACCTGAGTTGCGTCCGCGGTGCGGAGCGTGCGCCGGACCTGCCGGGCGAGATCGTCCAGCAGATCGGCGGCTTTGATAGGCGTAGATTCGGGGGAGCGGGCCATGACGCCAATCGAGTAGGGCCGCCACCATTGTATAGAAGATCTTAAGTTCGCCGCGCGGGGAAGACGGCGGTGCCGATCAGAATGCACAATGCGAGCAGGCTGATAAGGTCGCCGGCCCAGACTGTCGGGACTCGCCCCCAGGCGATGTCAACGTGATGGTCGCCAGCAGGGATTTGGAGACGAATGAGTCCGGTGCGATCGGCGGGCCATGCCGGAACTTCAGTTCCATCGATGAGGACGCGCCAGCCGGGGAAATAGGCGATGGACATTTCCGCGGTCGCCTGACTCTTCGCGTGAACCGTTCCCGACCACGATGTTACTGATCGCGCGGTTTGCTGGACGCTTGCATCGCCCGAAATAATCTGGATCGCGTCGGGGCGGTAGGGCGGGACGTCCTGCATCCAGCGTGGGCGATACTCGGCCCGCGAGGTGACCTCGACGTTGCGCATGGCGATCTGCTGTGGCGTCCAGAAGCTAAGATCAGTGTCGCGGTAATGGTCGGGTTGGAGGTGAGACAGATTGGGAAGAATCAACAGCGCCATCACGCCGGCGAACATCGCGCCTTTCTTTAAAGACGGCCCCAGCGCGGCGATGATCGCGGCGGCGCACACGGACACGGGACCCAGCAATCGCCAGGGGAACGCGACGATTTGCAGCAACGGGATACGGTCCCAGATGAACTTCGCGTTTTGAAGCATCAGGAAACCGAGGACGATCCCGGCGCAGGCGAAAAACAAAAACCAACGCCGGTCGGGCTGACGCCGCCAGATCAGGAATCCGGCGGCGGCGCACAGCATAAGGTGAGTCACGCCCAAGCCAAACGACATCGCGTCCTGATCGCCGGGAACCGAGAGGCCATATCCCCAGGGCGAATAGAACAGCTGGTGCAAGTAGACGAAGTGGTTGGTGTACTGTGAATAGCCCTGAAGCAGAGCACTCACCTGCACGAAGGAATTGAGGGTCAAGCCAGGAATCCAGACAAAGGCGGCCAATCCGAGACCAAGCGCGAGACCGCATGCCTGGTGGAACAGCGTTCTCCAGGACTTCGATGTGAAAACGATGAAGGCGATGAGCAATGGGCTGAAGAGCAGCGCCGCGGGATTGTGGCACAGCATGACTCCGGCATAGGCGGCTGCTCCGAGCAACAGATATCGGCGGCGGCCGAGCTTGGCGTATGCGCCGAATCCGTACAGCGACCATGCAAAGAATGGAAACGCGGCGAACTCCGCCAGCGCGGAGCGGACATAAAGATCCACCGCGAAATAGGGCGCGTAAAGATAAGCGGCGGCGGCGAGCCATCCTCCCACGTCGCCGAAATAGAGACGGGCGAACAGAAAAATTCCTGCCGCCGAAACGATGACGATCAGAAAACACGCGAGATTGATCGCCGCGACGGCGTCGAAACCGAGCAGCTTCCAAATCTCGGCGAGGTAGTAGAACATCGGCGGATTGAAGAGGAAGAATGGCTGGCCGGCTCCCTGGCTGAGGTCGGGCGCCCAGCGGGGAAGGAGTTTGCCGTGCGCGATATTTTCGTGAAATTCGACTTGGCGAGGCAGATATTCGGTCGCGTCATGGCCGTCGACTAAACGCGCCGTGAATAACGAAATACTTACGGGAAGCGAGAGCAGGAGGAGAAATGCGGCGTTTCGAACCACCGGCGTCCGGACCCACTGGATTGTAACGGAGCGAACCGCGATTCGGCGAATCGCCTTTTCGACCGGCTTCGCAAAGAAAAATGTGAGCAGCGCAAGACATGCGCCCGCGATGGCCAGAATCGGCTGCCAGGGTTGAGGCTCGTAATGGATTTCGATGGAGTGCCGGCCAGCGGTAACCGGAATGCCGATGAATCCGGGAGACAGCATCGCCGTACGAACCGGTTCACGATCCACCGTAGCCTTCCAGTTCGGATGCCACGTCGTTTTAAAGAGCACGTAGCTGGGACGCTCGGCTTCGATCTCCGCGCGATAGATTTGTTCGTCGTGCTGTTCGGCCAGAACGTCGCCTGGGGAGGGAAGGCGGGTAGAAGCGGGCAGGGACTCGCCGGGAGAGAGACGCGCGAGCTGCGCGGGGGCGTCGCTGAAGAAGTCCAGGAATAGATATTGGCGATTCGCGACCCATGGGCTCTGGAGCCAGCGATCGTTGATGTCGTAGAAATCGTATTTGTCGGTTCGGACGGCGTAGAACACATCGACGATGTCGAAATCGCTGCTGCCCGGCGCGGCGAGGACGCGGAACGGGCCGGATTTCTCGATCGGAGTCAGAAAATTGGGAAGTTCGACGGTCGTGGGCGCGACCACCGTGCGTATATCGAACAGGCGATATTGCGCGCTCGCCCATTCGTTAAACCGGGTCATGATCTCTGATGTCAGCGACATCGAGTGGTACATGAACGACAGGGCTGGCTGCCGCTCCCGGCTGATGTAGGCATAGAAAGGTAGGTCGCCGATCTTGAAACTTCCTCCCCAGCCCGCGGCAAGGCCGGCGTAAGCACGTCCTCCGCGTTCTTTCATCACGGACAGAGCCGCGTCAATCGCGTCGCGATTGGCATTGTACGCGGCGAGGCTTTTTCGCCCCCACTCGGCATTGTTGGAGAGATATTTGGCGCGCTCGCGAACCATGGGAAAGAACAGAAGGACCGTAGCGAGGACGGCAACGCCGACGTGCGTTCGATTCGAAAGCTCACGCCAGATTGCGGTGAGGCCGATCGCGGCGAGGAGCACGCAGAAAAATCTGAACGCCGCCGATCACGCGATGAAGCTGCATATCGGGAGGCACGCCGAGAAGGGCCAGCGCGGGTCCCCAGAATGGGCGGCCGAAAAAAATCATTAGCCACAGAGCTGATCCGAGCGCGATGAAGGCGCTTTTCCGGGCGTTTGGAGCGATCGCGCAAGAGATCGATGATCGAGAAGGCCGCGCCTACCATCGCCAGCAGCGTGAGGATCGGGCAAGCGGCCGTGGTCCAGCAGTTCGCCGCTGAATAGCAACTTAAGAACCGGTCCCGCGCCGAACGAATCCCATTTCCACGGAAACTCCCAGCGGCTATGGTTGATGATCGGCGTGGTCGAGCATCAGAGGGGCCAGTTCGAATGCGGATACAGCTAAGCGCAATGATTCCCATCCACAGCGGTGCGGCCGATGCGAATCGCGCGGGGGCGTCTCCGAATCCGGCATTACGGCGAGCAGACATACTGTCAGCGCCGCGATATAGCCATAGATGAAGTGCGAAAGAAATGTCAGCCCGAGAAGAAGGCCGGTGAGGGCCATTCGGCGGCCTTGGCGGATCGCGCGGTACGCGAAGCCGATGCTGAGCAGCGCGAAATGGGACGCGATCGCTTGTGTGAACAATCCGCTGCCGGCCCATACGTAGCTGCCGTATTCGAGCCCATAGAGCCCGCCCGTGGAAATCATCGGCGCGAGGATCGCGGCCGCGGCTGCGGTCAAGGGCGAAAGCGAAAGCAATCGCGCGGTGATGAAAAATGTAAGCGGTAGCAGGACTACGGAAAGATAGCGAATCCACACGAACACGGTCATCAACGAGACCGACTTGAATAATGCAAAGTAGCTCGCGGCGACGATCGCGTGCGCCAGCGGCTGATATGTACGCAGAACGGGATAGCCAAGATCCCACTCCGGCGCCCACCAATCGAAGGGATTCTCGCCGCGCTCGATCGCATGTACCATCTCCGCGATCAGCGGGAAATGCATGGCGTTGTCGTTCAGGTCGACGCGGCTGATGGTCAATTCCGGCGCGAGACCGATGGCGTTCGCGATCAGAACCGCGGCCAGCAGCAACAGCGCAACCACCGATTCTTTCGCGGGTCTCATGCCTGCTATTTCATTAGACGAAATTTACTCCGCCAGCGTGCCCAGCATGGCGAAGAAAAATGCCACCAGCGCGGGCCGCTGCTGCATGGGATAGTCGACCAGACAGTGCACGAACACGGCGAGCAGGCCGATTCCCCACAACGATCGCACGGCGGGACGGGCGCTCCACCCGACGATCGCGAGCATGATCAGAAGAAACGGCACGCCGCCTTCCGCCGTCCACTGCACCCAATCGTTATGGGCCTGATTGACGAAATGTCCATCGTCGAAGCGCGCATAGGCAGGATATGCATCGGACCAGGTGCCAAGACCGAAGCCTGCCAGCGGACGATCGCGAATCATGGTGAGGGAGCTTCGCACCAGGTCGGCGCGCAGCGAATATGGATTCGGTTCCTGCAATCGATTCCAGATGGTTTCCCAGCCAGCGACCGCGGTGAACAACCCCACAGCCGCGCCGCTGGCGAAGACGACGCGAGCCAAGTTTCGCCCTGAAATCATGCGGCGTGCGAAGGCGACCACGGGCGTTACGATTATTTCGGCCAAACACAGGATGGAGCCCGCGCGCGACCCGCCCGCCACGACGGACGCAAACAAAGTCGCGGCGACTACGATATATAAGACCGATCGCCGGTGGTCGAGGATCGCGCGCACGATCGCCACGGGCAACGCGACTTCCACGAACGCGGCGTATTGGTTTCGATAGACAAACGGTCCCAGTGTGGGAAGGCCGCTGCCGGTGTCGAACCACCAGAAAGCTTTGCCGGCCGGCGAAGTGAGCACCGTGAAGGTTGCAACGATGCTCAGTACGAAGGCGAAGATCAGAACCAGGCGAAGAAATCGCTCGCGGCGCAGCGGATTACTCGCGTAACAGAGAGCCAGCGAGAACGCGACCAGGTTGGTGGTCCAGTTGAGGACGGCATCCCAGGTCTTGGCTGCGTAGATGGTTTGATGCGTCGCGATCTGCAAGAGTCCCCACGCGGCGGCCGCGGCGAGGGGTAACGCTACGGGATGAAATCCGATTCCGCGCCGGCGCGCGATCGTGAAAGCGGCCAAAGCAACCAGCGCGACCTGAAATCCGCTCAGCGCCCACCGCGCGGGGACCCACAGAGTCAGGATTCCAGCGAATAAAATCGCGGCCAGCAGCACAAGCACGCCATTGTACCTCCCGAATGCTAACCTGACGGTGAATGACCACCCCGATCGAGAAGATCAGCATCAGCGCGGCCGAGTTCGAGGCGGCGCGAAAACGCGTTTCCGCGCATGCGTATCACACTCCGCTACTCACTTCCCGGCTGCTGAGCGAGCGCACCGGGTTCGACATTCGATTGAAAGCGGAGATGTTCCAGCGCGGCGGATCGTATAAAATTCGCGGGCCGCTGAACAAGATTCCGCAACTAAGCGACGAACAGAAGCGAGCCGGAGTGATTTGCTCGTCCGCGGGCAATCACGCGCAGGGAGTCGCCATCGCGGCGGCGGTTTATGGTGTGCGCGCGGTGGTGTTGATGGCGGAGAACGCGACGCCGTCGAAGGTCGCGGCCACGAAGTCCTACGGCGCGGAGGTCGTGCTGCACGGAACGATTTGGGATGAAGCCAACGCGAAAATGCTGGAGTTGGCGAAAGAGTATGGCATGACGGTGATTCATCCGTTCGACGATTTGCAACTGATCACCGGGCAGGGGACTTTGGGCCTGGAAGTTTACGACGATTTTCCTGAAGCCGACGTCGCGGTGGTGCCGATCGGGGGCGGGGGGCTGATCTCGGGCGTTTCGATGGCGCTGAAAGCCCGCAATCCGAAGATCCGGGTGATCGGCGTCGAATCGTCAGATGGGCCGGCGATGCAGCGCAGTGTGGAGGCGGGGCGGCTGGTGACGCTCGACACGATCGGCACGATCATCGACGGTCTTCGAGTGAAGCGAGTGGGTGAGAATACGTTCCGCGTGGTGCGCGACTATGTGGACCAGATCGTCACGCTGCCGGATTCAGAGATTTTCGATGCGATGCTGTGGATCATGTCGCATTGCAAGCTAGTGGTGGAGGGCGCGGCGGCCGCACCCGTCGCTGCGCTGCTGCATGGGTTGATCCAGGCTCCCGCGGGATCGAAGGTTGTGTGCGTGCTCAGCGGCGGGAACGTAAACCTGGATCAACTGCGCGGGCTGAAGTGGAACTGAATTAATAGAACAGGTACTTCCGCCACTGATCGTCGCTCTTGCCCAGCAATCGCATCAGATGACGGCTGGTGTGAAGGCTGAACGGCCGCGGCGCGCGCGCCAGACGCATCCCGGCTTCTTCCGGCGTGCGGCTGCCCTTGCGATTATTGCAGGGATGGCAACACGCGACCAGATTCTCCCATGTGGTTTCGCCTGCGCGCGATCTGGGGATCACGTGGTCCAGCGTCAGCTCGCCGGAATTGAACGTGCGCAGGCAGTACTGGCATGTATAACGATCCCGCATCAGAATGTTTTTGCGGGAGAGAGCCCGCGTCTGGTGAGGAATGCGGCGGTATTCGAGCAGCCGGATCACGCTCGGCACGCGCATCGCCTGCCGCGCGGAATGGATATGCGTGCTGGCGTGCTCCTCAGCCGCGGCGACTCCTTTCAGAACCAGAACCAGCGCCCGGCGCGCCGCGCAGACGTTAATCGGCTCATAGCTCGAATTGAGTACGAGCACTGGCCGATGCAGACGTTCCTGTGTGGCGATCATACGTGGCTCCCGGCCACGGCAGTCATTGCCGCGGCTTGTAATTCCGGCAGAAAACTCGAGTTCGAGCGTCGATCCGTGCGCGCCAGCGCCAGCACGGTCACGCGCCTTGCTCCGGCTCGCTTCAAAGCACGCGCGCACGAAGCGGCTGACGCGCCGGTGGTCAAAACGTCATCCACGAGCAAAATACTCAAATCGTCCAGGCGCTTTTTCGCGATGAAAGCCCCCGAAACATTCAAGCGACGTTTTGAATTCGTCAAACCGGCCTGAGGCGCGGTGGCCTTGCGCCGCCTCACGACGCTTTTCAGCGGGACGTTCCACCGCTTCGAAATTTCGCGACCCAGCAACTCCGCCTGATTGTAGCGCCGCTGCCATCGCCGCATCCAATGCAGCGGCATGGGGACGATCAGGTCGAACTGTTCCTCGCGCGGCAAGGCGATCGCCATCCAGTTTCCAAACACCGCCGCCAGCGGCTGCACGCCGCCGTACTTAAACAGATGAATCAGCTTACGCAGGGCGCCATCGTACGATCCGTAAGAGTAAACCGCGTCAAACCCGGAAACGCCCAGGCGGCATAGCGCGCATTGCCCGTTTTCATCCAGCGGAAAACGATTCAGAAAAGGCGTCCGGCATGACACGCAATAGAACTCTGCGTTCAGCGGCTCGGGTTCGCGCAGACAGCGGCTGCATACCGGAATCCGGGAAACTTCATGAAGGGGTTCGCCGCAGACGCGGCAGTCATCGGGAAAGACCAGCTCAAACAGGCCGCAAAAAGCCTTTCTCGCAACACGACGCGCACCCTCAGGCACTAACGTCCAAACGCCCGAATTGGGGAGCAGTCTACTCGAGAAGACCCACCTCCACCTACACTTCCAGTATACCTCCGTCAGGCTGGGCGTTCAAATGAAACATTCGTTACGATTGTTGTCATGAAGGTCCTGCTGATCGGCGGCACTGGATTCATCGGCCCGCATGTGGTGCGCGCGCTTTCGGAGATGGGCCATTCTGTTGCCGTGTTTCATCGCGGCAAATCGAAAATGGATCTACCGGCCGAACACATTTTGGGCGATCGTCGCGATCTGGCGCGGCTGCGCCTGAAGGCTGATGTTGTGATCGATCTGATTCTCAGCTCGGGCGCGCAGGCGCAGGAATTGATGGACGCTTTTCGTGGAGTCGCGCGCCGCGTGATCGCGGCCAGCAGTTGCGATGTGTATCGCGCCTGTGGAGTTCTGCACGGAAGCGAGGAGGGTCCGCTTCAAGCGGTGCCGCTGACTGAGGATTCCGATCTGCGAACGAAGCTTCAGACCTATCCGCGGGAGCAGATGGAAATGATCCGCAAAATGGTCCCGTGGGCGGATGATTCCTACGACAAGATTCCCGTGGAGCGCGTGATCATGTCAGATCCCGCGTTGCCGGGCACCGTGCTTCGGCTGCCCATGATTTACGGTCCCGGCGATTATGCCCATCGCTTTCATCCCGTGGTGAAGCGCATTGCGGACGGTCGCGGGACGATCATTTATGAAAAAGGCTGGGCGGAGTGGAGACCCCCGCGCGGGTACGTCGAAAACGTTGCGGCGGCCATCACTCTGGCCGCAGTCAGCGATCGCGCCGCGGGACGAGTCTACAATGTCGCCGAAACGCCCGCGTTTTCCGAACTCGAATGGGCGGGGAAGATCGCGGCGACCATGTCCTGGACCGGTGAGTTTCTGGTTCTCGCGAAGGACCGGGCGCCGAAGCATCTGGTTTTCCCCGGAAACTCCGCACAGCACTGGGAAGTAGATTCGTCGCGCATCCGGAACGAGCTCGGGTATCGCGAGCCGGTTTCGATCGAAGAAGGCATTCGCCGGACGATTGAATGGGAGCGCGCCATTACTCCCGGCGAGTTCAACCCGCATCCGTTCGATTACGCGGCCGAAGATGCCGCGGTCGAAGCTACCTGGTAACGGCTCCGCCTGCAAACGGTACTCTGATTTTCAGAACGCGCTCGCGTGTGCGCTCTTCATTCAGGTTGCGAGTGCGGGCGCGCAGCAGATCTTCGAGCGATACTAAGCCGAGAAGTTTCGTCTTCATGGTCCGGTCCGTCACCAGAAACCGGGTGATTCCGGACCCCGCCATGCGATAGACCACCGCGCGGAGACTTTCATCGGGGTGCGCGACCACAGCCGGGCGGTTCGCAAGCTGAGCAAGCCTCGCGACGCTTCCGCTTTCAACCGCCTGCATGAGTTGGCTTCGAGTGACCGCGCCACACAGCGTGCCTTCGGAATCGAGAATCGGATAAAGCTGTTGGCCCTGCGGACCGTGCGACGATTTCAGTGCATGCCGCACATCCTCGAGCGAGCTGGTCGACGAAAGCGCGATCAGCCGCGTCCGCATCACGTCCTGAACCAGCAATGTCTCCAGCGGATCGACGGCGTATTCGCGGCTGAGATGAAAACCGCGGCGGCTGACTTTTTCCGTAAGGATCGACCGGCGCAGCGTCAGCACCGTGAACGCGTGCGCCGCGAAGCAGGCCACCATCAACGGCAGAAGCATGTTCAGATCGTGCGTCAACTCGATGGCGAACAAGATTCCCGTGAAAGGCGAACGCATCGTTCCACCGAGAATCGCGCCCAAGCTGACCAGCGGCCAGAAGCCGACGCCGACGTGTGGAAGGAACGCTGCCTCCAGGCCGCCCAGCGCCCCACCCATCATCAGGAGAGGCGCCAGCACTCCTCCGGACGTTCCCGAGCCTAACGAAACCGCCCAGATCACCGATTTCACCAGCAAAATTCCGAAGATCACGTTGCGCGGAACGTCGCCTTGCAGCAGCGCGCCGATAGTATCGTAGCCGACGCCCAGCGCCTGCGGGAAAATCAATCCGCCGATTCCGACGACTAATCCGCCGATCGCCGGCCACCACATCCAGTGAATCGGCAGGTGTTGAAACGCGTCCTCAGAAAGATAGACCGCGGCCGTTAACAAGCGCCGAGAGCGCGCCCGCAAGCAAGCCCGCGAGCAGACATCCCGATAAGACGCCTACGCCGACGAACTGTGGATGCGGCGGGACTGGAAACAGTGCGCCGCCGCCCAGAATGTACCAGCGTGCCGCGGCTGCCGTTGCGCTCGCCAAGGCGACGGGAATCAGGCTGCGCGGCTTCCATTCGAACAGCAGCAGTTCCACGGCGAGCAATAGCGCCGCAATCGGCGCGTTGAAGGTCGCCGACATGCCGGCCGCGGCGCCCGCGACCAGCAGCGTCTTGCGCTCTACGCTGGTCAAATGGAAGAATTGCGCGATCATCGATCCGAACGCTCCGCCGGTCATGATGATGGGACCTTCGGCGCCGAACGGTCCTCCCGATCCGATCGAGATCGCCGAGGAGAGCGGCTTCAGGATCGCCAGCTTCGGCTCCACGCGGCTGCCGTTGATCAGAATCGATTCGATGGCTTCCGGGATGCCGTGCCCTCGGATACGATCCGAGCCGAAGCGCGCCATCAGGCCGATGACCATCGCGCCGCCGGCCGGCACCAGAACGGCCCAAACACCCAGGTGATTCTGCGCGGGCGAGGTGAATTGCGTGCTCCAGCGGCCGAAATAAAATAAGTTCGTAAAAAGGCCGATGAGCCGCAATAAGGCCCATGCCACTCCGGTCGCGATGCAGCCGATCGCAACCGCTAAGATCGACAGGGGCACGACGCGAAGCGTGGTCGTAAAATCTCCCAACGGCTGGTCGTGCTCTCCATCTTGTTTCTGCCATGCGTCATACAGGCGCCGGCTTAGTTTTCCGACCACTCCCTACGTCCTCCTATTCGTTTTCTTGTTCGCCTTCGTCGCGACCTTCAACACCGCGTTCAGCGCCTTCATGAGCTCGGGCCCGGTCTTGGTCAACTCGGTCTGATGTTCCACCGACAACGCGTGAAGCACGCGCTCGCCGGCTGGCGTCAGGCGGATCAAGACTTCGCGCCGGTCCACGTTGCTGACGGCGCGTTTTACGAAGCCTTGAGTCGCCAGCCGGTTAATCAGCTCGACGGCGCTGTGATGGCGAATTTGCAGGCGATCGGCGAGCTCGCCGATGGTCGGGAGCTTGTCGTCGGGCAAACCTTTGATGGCCAACAGAAGCTGATGCTGGTGCGGCTCGATTCCATATTCTCGCGCGGCATCTTCGCTATAACGCAGAAAGCGGCGGATCTGATGCCGCAGTTCCGCCAGCGAGCGGTACGCGGCCAGGGACAGGGACCTCTTCACTCACTTATATCGTAACACGACATAAATGTTTCGAGATCTATTTCGGGATTTCGAGCAGATAACTGGTGATACTGTCCAGATCGCGCGAATTGAATTTATAGGCCGGCATGGTTGAGCCGGGTGAAAACTTCGCCGGTTCGCCGAAGTGGCCCTGCACCCAATCCCGCGCGCGATGGTCGGCCAATCCGTTCAGCGGCGGGCCGACCTTCTGGCCACTGCCGTTCAACATGTGGCACACCGCGCACTGGCTGGTGTGATACACCATGGCGCCCTCGACGGCTGCTTCCGGCGCGCTGGTCCATGCCGCGAGCTCTTTATCGCCGCGCTTGGCGACGAAAGTCGCCAGCGCTTTGAGCTGAATCCCGTTCAACGGAGGCGCGGGAGCGTTCGGTGCAGGCTGGCGGAAATGCTGCATCAGCCAGTCGGCCGGCTTCTGCGAGGGAGCCACCGTCAAATCCGGACCCGCGCCCGACTTCCCGAGCACGTGGCAGCTCCCACAATTGGCCTTGCGAAAATATCCGATCGCCGCGAGGCTCTCGGGCGGAATCCCGCGCCAGGGCTCGACCTGCGCCAGGCCCGCGTCCGGCGATTCGGTGCTGGGAGGCGTGGTCGCGACCGCGCGCGCCGTCAGTCCGGCCCAGCCGATCGCAGCCAGCGTCACCAAGGCGATTGCGCCGGTACGCTGGCGGATCGCGACTAGCTTGGCCCGATCGATAAATGGGGCCAGAAACAAGCGCCAGAATCGCCAGAGTCGGAAGCACTAAGCTCCCCACAATCTCAAGCGGACCTTCAAACACTTTCAGGATCTGGAAGAGAAACAAAAAGTACCATTCCGGGCGCGGGATGAAACTGGTATCCGTCGGATCCGCGGTGCGTCCCAGCGGGACCTTGACGATGATCGCCATCCCCACCAGCACCGCGAACCAGAGAAAGGTCGCGACCGTGTCTTTGAAAACCTGTTCGGGATAAAACTTCTTTTTCGGCTTGAAATCGTCCGCCGCGGGCGCGACGCCGTGTTTACGCACCAGAAACACGTGGATTCCCACCAGCAGCATGGTCAGCGGCGGCAGCAGCAGTACGTGAACCGCGTAGAAGCGCGCGAACGTCACCACTCCGATGGCGCCGCCTTCGCTTCCGAGCAGCCGCAAAATGTACGGACCCGCGCCCGGCGCCTGCGAAGCGATCTGTGTCGTCACCACGGTGCCCCAGTACGCGCGGTTGTCCCACGGAAGCAGATATCCGGTCAGCCCGTAGGCGAGTGTCACCAGCAGCAGAATGCACCCGACCATCCACGTCGCTTCGCGCGGCTTCTTGTACGCGCCCCACAGAAAAACCTGGGCCATGTGCAGCACCACGACGATGATCATCAGGCTCGCGCCCCAATGGTGCAGGCCGCGGATCAGCCGGCCGCCGGTCAGTTCGGTAACGATGTAGCGCAGGCTGTCGTAGGCGTCGCCAGGAGTGGGCGCGTAGTTGAACGCCAGCAGGATGCCGGTGAATGCCTGGGTCAGAAACGCAAACAGAGCGACGCTGCCCAGCACTTGGTGCCAGCCCGCCGAATCGGGAATGTCTTCGTATAGAAAATGTTTGATGGCGCTTTCGACGCCGGTGCGCTCTTCCAGCCAGTCCAGAATTGGTCGCATGGGTTAGGTTTTCTGAACGGTGGGCGAGAACAGGAGCTTGCCGTTATCGACGCGCGTCGCGTAGCGGTCGAGCGGCCGCGGAGCCGGACCGGCCAGCACCTTGCCGTCGATGGAGAATTCGGAAGCGTGGCAGGGGCAGATGAATTTATGCGACGAATCGTCCCAGTGATACGCGCACGCCAGATGCGTGCACTGCGGCGAATACGCGACCACGTTCTGGTCGTCCAGGCGAACCACCCACGCGGTGGATTTTTCGTTCAAAACACGCCAGCCGTCGACGCGGGACCGGCGGAATACTATTTCCTGCGGCTCGCCCGGGCGCAGCGAGTTCAAATCGGCTGCATCCACCCATTGTTTTGCCTGCTGAGACTTCGGCTTGATAAGAAGGTACGCGGCGGCGGGCAACGCCAGTCCGGCGCTGATGATCGCTCCCAGCCCGTAGATAAAGGCCGAATAGAACGACCTGCGTGTAGTTTCCTGATTCTCCATAGCGATTCTACATTGTATACTCGCGCCGAAAGCGTTTTCTTCCCCGATTGTGATTGCGAGTATTGCGCACTTAAGCGCTCCTATTTCTTTCTACGAGCCGGATACCGCCGCCGCGATGATCGGAGTCGTCGTCGGGGCCGGCGAGCCTGCTTCGGGCTCTACCGTTACTGCGATCACGCCAAGGGTGGACAAATCCACGGGTCCTGAAAGGATGTGAAATGCAGCGCCGGAATCGTTCGACTGGAATGTGCCCGCCGGACGCGGCGCGCCCCCTTTGGGAATCACCCACATTTCGAAAATGCGGCCTGGATTAAGGCGCGGCAGATTCGATGCGATCAGCAGTACGCCGCTGCGCTGATTGACGAAAACGTTGCCTCGCGGAGGCGCGGGCTGCCCCTTGCCGAATCCCACTTGCACCGTCTCCGGCTGATTCAGAAAACTCAGCGCGGCCAACATGCGGTCGCGATCTGCGCTCACCTGCATCAGCGTCTGACGCGCCTCGGCCAGTTCCGCCGAGCGCTGCCGTTCCTGCATTCCCAGCCAAAGAGCGACCGCCAGCATACAAGCAGCGGCCAGCACCGCGGCCCAGCTCCAGCTTCGGCGTTCCACGCCGATGCTCGCCATCACGCGGCGTTTCAGCCTTTTGGGGAGGCGCCGCTTCCGTCACCGAACTTAAAACCATGGCGTTCAGCGCCAGCGCATCTCGAAGGCTCTTGCGGCAGGTTTCGCAGCCGCGACCCAGATGCGCGTCGGCTTCCTCCTTCTCAGCGCCCTCGGCCAAACCAAGAGCGTAGAGCTCGAACACATCTTTCAGATCGTCGCAGTTCATACGCTCACCGCTTCCGTGAGTTCGTCACGGAGCGCTTTCAGCGCGCTCCGGACCCAGGTTTTCACGGTGCCGAGCGGCTGTTTCATGCGCTCCGCCATTTCCGTCTGCGAAAGGCCCTCGTAATAGGCCAGCTCGATCACCGTGCGCTGGTTCGGACTGAGCTTCTCAAACGCGCTTTTCAATCGCCGCGCACGGTCGAGAGACAACGCGCTCTCATGGGAACTCGAAAACAACGACGGGATGCTCCATTCGGTCGAGTTCCAGGGAGCCTGCCGACATTCGCCCGTCGATGGAGCGCAGGTAATCGATGGCCCGGTTTCGCGCTACGGTCAAAACCCATGGTCCCAGCGCGCCGCGCTGCCGATCGAAGGATTGCGCGCGATTCCAGACTCGCAGGAAGGTCTCCTGCACCAGATCCTCGGCGGCACCGGCGTTGCGCACGACGCGAAAAATCAGGGCGTAAGCCAGGCGGCCGTAACGCTCGTACAGACTCCTCCATCGCGCGCGGATCGCGAGCTTTCAGCCGTCGCGGCCAGTTCGGAATCGTCCTTGAAGCGCAGCAGGACCTGCAGCATCCCATAGGCGAATGCGGCCGGCAGATACCGCAGCAGGACCATCTGTATATGATGTATACGACACAATACCTCACGCGGATTGGATCTTGCAGACCGGCAAATCTGGCATAATGAAGCCGGTGTCCCGCGTCAAGGAACTGGAGTCGCTTTTGGAGCGCACGGAGCAGCAGCTTCGCCTGCTCCAGAAAATCAGCCGATTCATGGTGCGCGACATGAATCTCGGCGAGGCGGTTCAAGGCGTCGTGCCGCTGGTGGCCGAGTTCATGGAATGCGACGCCTGCCTGCTGTACCTGCTCCAAGACAACGACCTGGTACTGTGCGCGTCGAACAATCCGCAGCCCGAGACGCTCGGCAAGCTGCGCATGAAGCCGGGCGAGGGGTTGACCGGATGGGTGGCGCGCGAGCGGCGGCTGCTTTCGATCTCGCGCGAATCCTATCTCGATCCGCGCTTCAAACATTTCTCCGTCCTGCCGGAAGACACCTACGAGGCGTTCCTGTCCGCGCCCGTGGTCGTCCGCAATCGCGTGGCGGGCGTGATCAACGTGCAGCATCGCGAGCCGCATTTCCATACCGGCGGCGAAATGGAGCTGCTGACCACGGTGGGCGAGCAGATCGGGTGTCTTATCGCCCTGGCGAGCCAGGGTGACTGCGGTACGCAGTCGACAAGATCCTGGATCTGGTCCTGTCGCCGGCGCGTTCCGCGTGAATATGCGATACGCGGCTTTCTTTCTTTCCGTCGGCCTGGCATTCGGCCAGCGCTGGAGCATCCAATATTTTTACGACAAAGCCGGCGAGACGTTGGTCATCGAGGATCTCGCGTTTCCATCCGCTCAGCGCGGCATTGCGGTTGGAGCCGTTGTGGATGATACAGCTCCCAAGAAACCGAAATACACCGCGCTCCTCACCAGCGACGGCGGCGCGCACTGGACGCTCTCGCCGATCAAAGAAGCGCCTCGGTCCCTTTTCTTTCTGAACGAATCGACAGGCTGGATGGTGACGGACGATGGAATCTGGTTCACCGAAGATTCCGGCGCATCGTGGAAGAAGATCAGCGAACAAAGGAAGCCAGATAAGAAGATCGGCCTGACGCCTCCCGGCGGGTTGATCACGCGCGTGTGGTTTCTCGACGTCCAGCACGGTTTCGCCGCAGGATTGCAGAAAACGGTCCTCGAAACGCATGACGGCGGGAAAACGTGGACTCCCGTAGCTGCGGCGGCGAGCCTTCGGCGAACCCGGCTCACACCGCGTATATCGCAGATTGCTTTCGATGGCCCGAAGCTGGGGCTCATCGTCGGGAACTCGACACCGCCGCGCGCCGACGATCCCAAATTCCCATCCTGGATGGAGCCGGAACGCGCCGTGAAACGCCGTCAGGTACCCACCCTGACGCTTCTCCTGAACACGGCCGACGCGCGGCGCGACCTGGAAGACGCAAACGGCTCCGCTGTTCGGAACCGTATCCAGCGTGCGGCTGCAAGGGATTCTAGGACTGGCCGTATTCGCGTTCAATGAATCGTTCGAATGGCCGACGGAAGTCTACCGCCTGGAATTGAGCAACGGCCAGACTCGAGAGCGTGTTCAAGCAAAAAGATCGCCGCGTGACCGACTGCGCGCTGTTTCGCGGGTCCGCGGGCGTTCCTCGCCGCGGTCGAGCCGCCTGGGCGTCTGAATAGCGTGCCGATACCCGGCAAAGTGAGAATCCTGACCAGTTCGGATCTCATGCAATGGACCGAAATGGCGGTCGATTATAAGGCCAATGCGCGCTCGCTGGTCCTGGCGGGACCGGATGCCGGGCATCAATGGGCGGCCACGGATACCGGCATGATTCTGCACCTGAATCCAAGTAAAACAAGCTGCCGCGCGCACGTTTTTTCCACAGCACATTCACACAGTAGGTACCTCGTAACTCCTTGTAACTTAAGATAGATATTTCCTGATGAAAGCCGCGTGACAACGACGTTTTTTAATTGACCTTAGAAGCAATCTGGGTGCATGATGTCTATGGTTCCAAGAGGTTCGAAGGACAGTGAGCCTGGCGGGAAGTAGCGGATCCGGAACGATGATCCGTTGCGCAATCAAGATAAGAAATTATTTCGGGCGCAGCGGGGAGCGAAGGAAGATCGGGCGACTCGCAAGGGCAAGCTTCTCTGTTTGGAATCAAGTTGAGCGCTACGAGCCCGAGGGATCGAGAGGTCCTGGAGGGGAGCGAAAGCTTGATCACAGTCAGGGAGTTCTGGGATCGGACTTGGCAACGGGTTTCGTGCGTTGAACGCGCCCCGACGGCGACAAAAAGCCGGAGCGGGGGCGGGAGTGCGGGACCGAACGGGTCAGAGCGGAGATTTCGGAATCGCTTCGAAGATATAGGCCAGGAACGTTGACCCGGCTGTGGGGACGGATCGAAAGGTCAGCCGCCGCCGCCGGAGAGCGAAAGGCCGTATCGAGAGGCAGGCTTCTACCGGAACGGAAAAAGCGGACGCGCACCGGAGCATCGATCCGAAGCTGGATAAAACCGGCGGCGGGGAGCAAAGGGCTCACGTCACACCGTTACCGGATGCCATGTTCTGGCCGTGCATGCCGGTCGGGGAACGAACTGGTCGACGGGTCACTTGGAACCATTTTTTATTCTTGCCGCCCAGGCCGCTTTCGCGGGTGGACTCGGCATCCACGGGCGGCACCGCGTCGCTCCGCTTGCGGCGCGCCTTGTTTCTTCCACGAAAGCCGTTCCTTGCAGCGGCGGAAACTCGCGAAATTGCACCGGCACGAATTGCAGCGATAAGGCGTAGCCCCCAGGCGCAGTATCATTACGGTCCACGTTCGGCGGGTGGTAGTACTGCTCGCTCCAGGTGGTCAAATCCTGACGATAGCAGCGGGGCAGCGGGCGAATCTCCATGCGCCTCCGGCCCAGGTGCTGGTTTCCCATCGCGTGCTTGCAGCGCCGGCATCGGATGGGATAGATTCCCACGATCCCTTTGAGGAATTCGAGCACATTGCGGCGTTGCGATACGCGTATGTCGCGCAGTCCGCAATGGGGGCAAGTCAATTGCATCCCGAGACCATTCTAACGGATTTCCACTGCCTGTCCAGGGATTTTTCTTAGCCTGCAGTAACCGGTCTGCGCCGCGCCGCGACATATGCCTTCACGTATCCGGTGAAGGCCGTTTGCAAGCGCGTCCATCACGCTTGCGTTGGCCGCGAATCTTCAGTCCTTGAATCGATACCACAGGCATCAGCTCTCGCGTAGTGGACGCGATGAACACCTCATCGGCGGCTTCCAGATCGGCCGGGAACAGCGCTTTCTCGCCCGCCTTGGATTCCCGTCGACCCGAACCTCTTCGAGCAGGACAGCGCGAGTGACTCCCGGCAGGCATCCTGAGGTTAGCGGCGGCGTCCACACCTTCGCGCCCTGGACCACAAAAACGTTGGCCGAAGTGCACTCGGAAACTTCGCCGCGCTCATTCAGCAGGATCACTTCATCGAGTCCCTGCTCGTGGGCGCGCTCATACCAGGTCAGGTTTTCCGACCAGGACAGATATTTGGTGCCCGCGAATTCGGACGCTGCGTGCCTCCCGTTCGGCACCAGGCCCAATCGCGCCGTCTCGCCCCATTGGTTCACCTCCGCGGTGAAAGCGATCGCGTCGAAAGCGCGCGTCGCCGCGGGACCTTCCCACATTCCTCCGCGATTTCGCACCACAACCACGCGCAGCGTAGCGTTGAAGGCTCGATTCGCGTCGATCAATCGCCTCAGGCGTTCTTCGAGCCAGGTCGGGACCCTCCGGAAACGGCACCCGCATCCGGATCGCGTCGCGTTGCATTCTGGCCCAATGCCGCTCCCACGCAAACATTACGCCGTCATAGATGCGGATGGTCGAAAACACGCCCCAGCCGTTCAATAGTCCGACCTGGCCGGGCGAAACGATGCGATCGCCTGCGTCGCGGATCTCGTCGTTGTGGAGCAGGAAGCGGTGCATGTTCTTATCCTACTTGCTTATGAGAGCGCGGAACGCAGATTCTCCGGCAGCGGAATCGGCCGCTGCGTTTCGCGATCGATACACACGATGGTCACTTTCCCGCGTGCGCAATGGCGGCCCTCGACGGTCACGTCAAATCCCAGCGTGAACGACGCCCGACCGACCCGGTCCACCGTTACGGCGATGTCCATCAGGTCGTCGTAAACCAGGGCTCCTGTGTAATCGCATTCCACGCGAACGCGCGGGAAGCCCGACTTTCCGGTTCTGAATTTCCCGGTAGCCGACGCCCAGGTGGCGCAGAAACTCGGCCTCCGCGGCATCGAAATGATTCAAAAGCGACACGTAAAAAATGCGCCCGCTCGCGTCGGTATCTCCGAAGCGGACGCGGCTCTGGTAAACGAAGGGTTTAACCGGCATCTTGTGTTACGATACAACGTTAGCCAGGGTCGCCCCATGCGTCTCTCCGACAAGTACACAGTCGAGCGTGGCAGCGTTTATCTCACGGGAATTCAGGCGCTGGTCCGGTTGCCCATGGACCAGATGCGCCGCGACCGGCGCGCGGGCCTGAACACGGGTACGTTCATTTCCGGCTATGAAGGCTCCCCGCTCGGCGGCTACGATCTGCAACTCGCGCGCTCGCGTAAGTTGCTCGATGCACACAACATCGTCTTCCAGCCCGGCCTGAACGAGGATCTGGCCGCGACCTCCGTGATGGGCAGCCAAATCTTCGAAGTGGTTGGAAAATCGAAGGTTGATGGCGTGCTCGGCATCTGGTATGGAAAAGGGCCGGGCGTCGACCGCTCGGGCGACGTTCTTCGCCACGCTAACCTCGCGGGAACGGGAAAGAACTGCGCCGCGCTGCTGCTCGCCGGCGACGATCATAGCTGCAAGAGCTCCACCATCCCTCATCAGAGCGATTTTAGTCTGTATAACGTCGGCATTCCGTTTCTGTATCCCGGCAACACGCAGGAGATTCATCGATTACGGCCTGCTGGCGATCGCGTTGTCGCGATTTTCGGGCGCCTGGGTCGGGCTGAAGCTGGTCACCGATATTTGCGACGGCGGCGGCACGGTGATGGTCGATCCGGATCAGCCCGCGATCAGGCTGCCGGAAGGCTATCAGAAGCATGTGGATGCGCGGCTGATCCCGCCGGTCACGTTGGGTCTGGAACACGAAGTGAACTCGCGACGCTTGCAGGCCGCGATCGAGTTCGCGCGTTTAAACGGAATCAATCGCTGGCGCGGAGCGACAAGACAAAGCGTGGTTCGGGATCGCCAGCGCCGGGAAATCCTATTATGATCTCTCGCAAGCTTTGCGCGATCTTGGTCTGAGTGACGACGAGCTGAACCGGCTCGGAATTCGCGTCGCGAAATTCGGTATGACGTTCCCGCTCGACGGCGGGTTCGCTCGCGAATTTGCGCAAGGCCTGGCGGCGATTCTGGTGGTCGAGGAAAAGCGCAGTTTCCTGGAACTGCATTTGCGGGACGCTCTATACTCGCTGCCCGCGCGTCCGATTATTCTAGGCAAGACCGATTCTCAAGGGCGCTCCCTGTTTCCACCTTCTGGCGAGCTGGATCCGGATCGAATCGCCAAAGTGATCGGAGGACTGCTCGGAACGGAGCGAACTACGGAATCCGTCGCGGCGCGAGGGCATCTGATCGATGACGTCATGGCTCGCCCGCGCGAGCTTATCGCGTCGCGTCCGCCGAATTTCTGTTCCGGCTGCCCGCACAATCGTTCCACGCTGCTGCTTCCCGGCCAAGTGGCCGGCGGCGGCATCGGATGCCACACCATGGCGATGCGTCTGATCGACGCCAACCGAAGTTTTTCGTTTCTCACGCAGATGGGCGGGCGAAGGCGCGCCGTGGATCGGCATGGCACCTTTCGTCGAGCACGAACACGTGTTTCAGAACATCGGCGACGGCACGTTCTTTCACTCCGGCTCGCTCGCCGTGCAGGCGCTGGTTGCTTCAGGACTGAACATTACGTACAAGATTCTGTACAACGGCCACGTCGCGATGACCGGCGGGCAAGCCGCGCAAGGCGCGCTGCCGATTCCGCAGCTCACCAAGAAGCTCGAATCCGAGGGCATTCGCAAGACCATCATCCTGGCCGAAGATCCGACGCGGTATGAGAACGTCGAGCTGGCTTCGAACGCCCAGGTTCGCGACCGGTCCGAGCTGGAACGGACGCTGGCCGAGCTCGAAAAGTCGCCAGGCGTCACCGCGATGATTTATGACCAGGAGTGCGCCGCCGAAAAGCGCCGCAAACGCTCCCGCGGCACCTACGCCGAACCCACCAAGCGCCTGATGATCGCCGACGAGGTGTGCGAAGGCTGCGGCGACTGCGTCAAGCAATCCAACTGCATGAGCCTGACGCCCATCCAGACCGAGCGCGGGCAGAAGGTCCGCATTCACCAGTCCTCGTGCAACAAAGATTACTCCTGCGCGCTCGGCGACTGTCCTTCGTTCGTCACCGTGAACATCGCGCCCGGAACCGGCCTGCGCCGCAAACCGCTGCCTGACGCTGCCCTCGGCATCGGTTCCGCCGCCGCGCGAAATCGCGCCGATCGGCGACGGGTATCGCATCGTCATGCCCGGCATTGGCGGCACGGGAGTGGTTACCATCAACGCTCTGCTCGCGACTGCTGCGTGGATTGAGGGACTGTACGTCGCGACGCTCGACCAGACCGGATCGGCGCAGAAAGGCGGCGCGGTGGTTGGGCATCTGCTGCTGAGCCGCCGGCCGATTGAAGCGCCGAATCGCATCAACCTGGGAAATGCCGACGTGATCCTGGGCTTCGACCTGCTCGGCGTCGCGAATCCCGAGCATCTGAAGTTTGCGTCGCCGGAACGCACGACCGCGTTGCTGAACACGAATCTGACGCCGACCATCGACGTGATCCGCAGCCGCGCCGCATTGGTGGGGCCCGAGCACATGCTCGAACAAATCAATTCGGTCACGCAGCCGCGGGCGCAACATCATCGTGGACGGCAACCGGCTTGCCGAAGGCCTATTCGGCAGCCATCTGGCAGTGAACCTGTTCCTGCTGGGCGTCGCGTATCAAGGCGGATTGATTCCGCTGTCGCTCCAGTCGATCGAACAGGCAGTTCGGCTGAATGAAGTGGATGTCGAGAAGAATCTGCAAGTGTTCGAGTGGGGCCGCAAGTATTATCACGATGCGAAATCGGTAGAAGAGATTCTGACCGAGTCCGGTCCTAAACCTGCCCCGCGCCCTTGACCGTGTCGCCGAACTCACCGCCTATCAGGATGCGGACTACGCGCGGCAGTTTTCCGATTTCGTGGACGCCGTTACGCGTCGCGCGCCAGGCTTTGGCCGACACGGTCGCACGTAATCTTTTCAAACTGATGGCGTACAAGGACGAATACGAAGTCGCGCGCCTGCTTACCAAGCCTCAATTCGAGCACCAGATTCAGGACACCTGGCAGAAGGTCGGATTCGGTTTCCTATAATCTGCATCCTCCACTTCTGCGCCATTTCGGATTCAAGAAGAAACTGAAGCTCGGCGCATGGTTCCGCACTCCTTTGCGGATGCTGGCTGCGATGAAACGGCTCCGAGGCGGACCGCTCGACATTTTCGGCTACAGCGCACATCGCCGTCAGGAGCGCGCGTTGATCGGCTGGTACCGCGGACTGATCGAGCAGGTGACGGATCGCCTGACCGAAGAAAATCTTCCCTGGGCGCTTGAAATCGCTGCCCTGCCCGACCAGATTCGCGGCTATGAGCGGATCAAAGAGGAAAGCATCGCGCGCGTGAAGAAGCTGGCGGAAGAGCAGTTGGCGCAATCCGCGAGAGTTTCCGCTCCGGCCGCCACTCTATAGAGTGTCGGTAGCGGATGCGATCGAGCGATTTCTCATAATCCAGCCGCCAGCCGGTCCTGATGGAAGCCGGCGATGACCCGCTCCCGATCGCCAAAGACACCTTTGCCCTGAACGCCCGAGGCGGAATTTTCATCATCGAATGCTGGAGTGCGACTCGCAACCTGGTTCGCCGCGTTCGGAGAATTCAACTCGAAAAGCGCGGCCGCCTGGAACTCGAGGTCGAGCGCTTCGGAGCACGCACCGGCACGGTCACGTTGCTCGACTTGGCGGATCCATCCAACCGCACTGCCGATCGGCAAGGCGCCCGGCTGAAGTATCGCGAACAGTTCCGAATATCGCTCAGGCGTCAATTTCCCGATTGGCGCATTGCGGAACTCAGCACCGCGCCGGATTTGCACCACAGCCTCTCGCCGAGCTATCCTCGCGCGCTTCTACGCAAGAGGAAACGCCGCGCTCGCGGCCATCGGCGCGGCCGAAGACGCGCTATCTCCTGAAGGCGTGCTCAGTTTCGGGCTGATCTGGCTCGACTATCTGCGCCGGCGCGAGACGCGTCTACAAGTGGAAGGCTTGGCGATCGTTGTCCCTGTCGGAACTGAGACTGTTACCTGTCATCGCGTCCGATATCTACATCCCGACGCGGCCCGTTTCCTGGTTTTCGTCCATCATCGCGGGCAGGAAGACTTGGTGGATCCCGGCGATTACACTAATTTCGAGACTCGGATCGATCCTTGCCGCCAGTCGCTTTCGGACGGCGGCACAGAAGTAGCACGGTGGGTGGATACTCTCGCTGCGCTCGACAGCGTCGAGCGGCGCGACCGGGCCGACGGATCGGTCAGCTTGGCCGTCAACGGTCTCGAATTCGCTCGCACCGCGGGTGACGAACTGCTGTTCGGCATAGACCACAAACACGCCGCGGGTCCGTCTCACCTGGAAGAGATCGCCCAGCTTGCGGCCGGTCTTGCCCGGATGCGTGGACTCGACGCCGCCGACCGCATGAATCCCTTGTATACCCGCCATCCCGAAGCCTGGCTCGAATCCCAGGCGCGGCGCAATATCGAACGGCTTGACGCGACGCTTTATCCGAGTCCGGTATACGGGCAAGTGCCCCAGTTCACGGGCGGCGAGCGGTCTGTAATCGACCTGCTGGCTGCCGATCGCCAGGGAAGGCTCGCGGTGATCGAGCTTAAAGCCGATCAGGACATTCACTTACCGCTTCAAGCCTTGGATTACTGGATGCGGGTGAAGTGGCACCTGGACCGGGGGGAGTTCGCCGGGCGTGGCTATTTCCCGGGCGTTCCGCTGGTGAATCGGGCGCCGAAGCTGCTTCTGGTTGCCCCGGCGCTTGAGTTCCACCCGACCAACGAGACCGTCCTGCGGTACCTGGCCCCGCAGATCCGAGCGGAGCGGCTAGGCGTCGGGCTAGAATGGAAGAGGGATTTACGGATCATGTTCCGCGCCCCCTCTACGCCATGGCCCTCGCCGTATTCCGCCAGGTAAAGAACGCGCTCTCGAATCTCAATCCCAGGGAAGTCCGCGATTCTGCCGAACGGCCGGTATGCGTCGGCTTGGTGGCTGCGACCGATGAGGCGCTGGGGAGAATGGAAACCTATTTCGCTCCCCCTCACTTTTCCGCGCAGCGGCGCGCTCAGGCGGCTTGCCGGTTGGTGCGCGGCGGTTCACCGGGTTGCGATGTCGAGATCTACGAATCGTCCCTGCTTCGGCCCGCCCGGGCTTTTTCCTTCGATCCGGACGCCCCGGACGATTGCGTACGTCGAATTCTGCGCGCTCGAGAGGACTTGGCTCTGCCCCTGGCGCGCAATTTTTACCCTTTCCGCAAGCCCGCGTCCCACCATCTGATCCGCACCATCTCCAAAGAAAACGCCCTGTTCTGTCTGGCGACCGCCTTGCCCGACGTGGTTCCGAGCCTCGCGTCCCTGGGCTGGTCCTTCGGCGAGTTCGGCTCCGACGCGGCGTTTCTTACCATGAACCAGATCCGCATGGCCTTCTATCTGGCCGCCGCCAGCGACCGCGACGTCGGCTATCGCGAGCAAAAGTCGGAAGTTGCCTCGATTGTCGCGGGCGCTTTTGGCTGGCGCGCACTGGCTCGGGAGCTGATCGGAAAAGTGCCGTTCGGCGGCGGGCTGATTCCGAAAGCCGGCATCGCGTACGCGGGGACGTTCGCGGTCGGCAAATCGCTCGAGCGGCTATACCGGCTGGGCTACGGCTTCACGCGCGAAGAGCGGCATGCGGTTTATGAAGAGGCCTACGAGTACGGCCGCCAGATCGCAAGCATGTTGCTCGCCGGCATGCGGCAGCGCAAAGCTGGCTAGGCGCGCCCCGCAAACGCGAACAGCACCGCCGCTACAATGCATGCAAACGATGCGGCGTAATTCCAGCGGAGCGATTCCCCCAGGTAGAAATAAGCGAACGCAACAAATACCACTAGCGTGATCGATTCCTGAATAATCTTCAGTTGGTAGCCCGTGAATTCGCCAAACCCGATCCGGTTGGCCGGGACCTGGAAGCAATATTCGCCCAGCGCGATCAGCCAGCTAACCAGGATGGCCTCAATCAAAGGCGCGGACCTGTACTTCAAATGCCCGTACCAGGCAAAAGTCATGAAAGTATTGGATATGAACAGCAGACCGACGGTTCGCATTTGAGGACCATCGTAGCAATCCTCAGTCCAACCGTTTCTATGTTTACGCGTCAAGTTTCGGATGCTTCAAGTGGAACCCTGAAGCGTCCTGGTAAGCCTTCGCTACCGCCAGCAATTCGCCTTCGCCGAAGGGTCGCGCATAAAACGTCAACGCGCCGGGGCTTCCGGACTCCATGAATCCGTGAGGAACCGACACGGCGGGATAACCGGCCGAGTTCGCCATCGCGAAATGCCGCTGGATCGCGCTGCGGCGCTGCTGATCGAAACCTCCGCGCCCTCGTCCTCCACCGGCCGCATCCGGAGCGCCGCCGCGTCCACGGCCGCCCCCGCCTCCACCTGCATTGGCCGGGACCAGGTAAACGTCGACCTCCGCCGTGGCGTCAGCGAGTTTCATCATCATCATGGTCCGCGCGCGCTGCGATTGTATGTACTCGACAGCGGGAATCAGCCGAGCGCTCTTGAATCCGTTCGCGCGGCCTGGATTGGTCATCTCTTTTTCACGTCCCGATCGGATGAGCTGGTCGAAAAATGCGGCTGACTCCACGCCGTAACTGGCGACGTCCAGCGTCCAGTCGGGCGCCTTCACGGGAATCAGTTTGAATCCCAAGGTCTGGACCTGCGCAATGGCCTGGTCGTCCATCTTTTTGAGGGCCGGGTCTTTCACATCATCGAACGCATCCTTGAGATAGCCGACGCGAAGCTTGTGAACATCCAGGTGCGTGTTGTAGTTGAACGGAAGCTCTGAAACGCTCAGGTCCTGGCCGTCGGGACGCGCGATGACGCTCATCACGATGGCGCAGTCTTCGGAATAGCGGCACATCGGCCCCAGGCGGTCATGCGTCCAGGAAAGCGCCATCACGCCGTGACGGCTGATGCGTCCAAACGTCGGACGCAATCCGGTAACGCCGCAGCGGCCTGACGGGCTTAAAATCGATCCACTGGTCTCGGTGCCGATGGCGAACGCAACGCACCCAGCCGCCGTAGCCGAACCTGGTCCTGCCGATGATCCACTGGAGCCTTCTTCGAGATTCCAGGGATTTTTCGTAGTTCCGCCGAACCACCGGTCGCCTTGGGCCAGCTCGCCCGAAGTCAGCTTGGCGAGCAGCACCGCGCCGGCCTCGTGCAGCATGTCCACCACGCTCGCCTGATTGTCGAGCATCTGATCTTTGTACGCGCCGGAGCCCCAGGTCGTCTTGTAGCCCTTTACCGTGATGATGTCCTTGGCTCCCCACGGAATCCCGTGCAGCGGACCTTTGTACTTGCCCGCCGCGATCTCAGAATCGGCTTGTTTAGCCTGCGCGGTGGCCACTTCATCCAGGAACGTGACCACGCAATTCAGCTTGTCATTGTATTTGTGCAGACGGCCCAGGTACATCTCGGTGAGTTCGAGAGAAGTCACCTGGCGCGTCTTGATCAACTGCGAGAGCTGCGTCACCGGCCAGAACGCGGCATCCTCCAGATTCGCGGGACGCTTCACCCCGGGCGTAGCGAACCGCACAGGCTCCTTCGCGCGATTTACTTTCATTCCGGGAACGATGGTGCTGAAGTAGAACGGCGGAGCAACGTCGTTCGGGATGTCGAGCTTGCGCAGCTCCTCGAAGCCGGCCAGGCTCCGGTTCACGCCTTGCAGCATGGACTTCTGATCGTCGTCGCTGATGGTGAGGCCGGAAACCGCGAGCGCCTCTTTCAGCATCTCGGGCGTGACCCGTTGTTCCGCTTCCTGCTGCATTTCCGCCCACAGGACTCCGGGCAGCAGGGTCGATCCCAAGCCGGCGCTTGAGAAAAAGGCCAGGAATCGCCGCCGGTTCTCGTCCATATTCTTCGTCATTGATTTGTTCTCCAGTGCGTTCTTACGGGGAACTTCAGCAGTAACGGAGATTATATCGAAGAACCGGGATCGGGTGGTTCTTCGGTATCGTCCTGCTGATGATCAGGACCAGCCACCAGTCTGACCGTTCGACGGAAGATCCAGAATGCCACGACGGCAATCAGCGCGCCAGTCAGAAGCACCAGTGCAACCGCTGCGACCGTCTCGAAAAAATTTCCGAGCCACTGCGCCGCGTCTTGCAACATAAACTAACGCGGCGGCGCGATTGCTTTCAGATACCGGTAGTAAAACTCCACGCCTTCATAGTAGGAATTGACGCGCACCCGCTCGTCTTTGCCGTGCGCGCGAATATCGTCCTGATCGATCGCGATGCCGTTGACACCGTAGCTGGGCAAGCCGGCCGCGATCGTGTAAATGCTGTCGGAGGCTCCGGTTTCCATGTCGGGAATCACCGGCGCGCCTGGCCACATCTCGTCGGCGATGCGCGCCAAAGGCTTCAGGACCTCCGGCCTCGGCATCATCGGCGAGAACGCGGCTTTATCCGGCGCGGTTTCGAGAACATTCCCTTCGTTACTCACGTAGCGGACCACGATCTTGGGATCGGCGAAAATGCGGATCAGAGTTTGCCGAGTCTCTTCCGCCGAATGACCCGGCAGAATCCGGCAGTTCACATTCGCCTGCGCCAGTTGAGGCAGCGCGTTGTTCGCGTGTCCGGCATTCAACCGCGTGGCGACGCAGGTGGTGCGCATGGTGGAGTTGTAGCGCGCGTCCGCGGACAGCCGAGCCATCGCTTGCGCATCCGGCGGAGAACGCAAAATCGCTTTCATATCGGCGGCGACCTGCCCGGTTTCCAGCTTCGAGCGCTGTTCAAAATAGGTACGCGTGACTTCGTTCAGCTCAAACGGAAACGGCGCTCGCTCCAGGCGTGCCAGCGCATCGGCGATATGATAAATCGCGTTGTCGGGAACGGGCAGGGAACTGTGGCCTCCCGGATTCGTCGCTGTGAGCTGAAAATCGGCATACAGCTTCTCGCTCGCCTCGATGTCGACGTTAACGGGCTTGCCCTTGACCGTGGTGACGCCGCCGGGGTCCGCGTTGAGCACAAACTCGGCGTCGATCAGATCCCGGTGATTCTTCAACAGCCAATCGACCCCGTTCGATTTTCCGCCTTCTTCATCCGCGGTCAGCGCGAGGACCAGATCGCGTCCCGGCCGGTAGCCTTCGCGTCTGAACCGGATGAACGTAGTGACCAGGATCGCGTCGTTGACCTTCATGTCCTGCGTTCCGCGCCCGTAAAAGTAGCCGTCCTTTTCGGTGAAGGTGAACGGATCGGTGGTCCAATCCTCGCGCCTCGCTTCGACCACGTCCAGGTGCCCGATGATGAGAATCGGCTTAAGGGACGCGTCCGTGCCGTGGAGCCGAGCGACCATATTGCCCTTGCGGTCATTCGGCCCGAGGACGGTCACGTCTGCCGCGGGGAATCCGGCATCCAGCAACCGCTTCGCCATGGCGTTTGCGGCGGTCGTGGTGCTGCCGACCGAATCCGTCGTGTTGATTTCGATCAACTGCTGAAAAATGTCGCGGGCAAGACGGCGCGTGGCCTCGTCAGGCTGGGCGGCCGGAAGCGATCCCGAAAGCAGGAACGCCGCCGCGAACGCGATCCTCAATTTTGATTCAGGCATGTCCCTCTATTATCAGCGGCGGCGCTTTTCGGCATAATCCCATTTGTGGATTCAGACGATGGTACTCTATAACATTCTCGGGAAGAAACTCGCTTTGACTCATAACGTTCTTCGTCGCCTAGTATCTTCGGCTGCGATCACAGGCGCCCTCGCGATGTTACTGCAAGGGTGCGGACGCGCCGCTCAGAATCCTGAACCGCACGCCGCCGCGCCCAAATCAGAACCGGACCCCGTCCCGCACGACCGAACCGCGGACGACGTCGGACGATTCATCGCCGGATTGCCCGGGACATCAGGTACTCCCTTCGCGACTCTCGAAGCCGGCGCGGCCTGGCAGGAGCATCGTGAGCGTCTCGACGCCGCCTGGCGCAAAGCCGATGGGGATTTGATCAGCCGTCTCCGCGCGTTCCAGAATCAGGAGCTCAATCAGGATTCCGTCCGTTTCGCGCCGATCTTCTATCCGTTCGGCGGACCGGACGCCCTGACGGTCACATCGCTGTTCCCGCAAAGTCCCGTTTATGTTGTCGTGGGACTCGAGCCATCCGGCACCTTGCCCGGTCCTCGCGACATCGAAAAAATGAACCTGCAGAAATTTTTAGCGGATACGCGGGAAACCATGGCATCCGAACTCGGACGCAGCTTTTTCATCACCCACCAGATGGATGCGCAGTTCCGCGGCCAGGTGACGGACGGATTGCTCCAGCCGATTCTTCAGTTGCTGGTTCGGACGCATAACCGTGTGATCGGATTCCGCTACGTGCGTTTGGACGACAACGGCAAGATCATCGAACGCGCCGCGTCTTATAAGGCTCCGGGAAGATTCGGAAACAAGGGAATCCAGATCGAATTTCAAACCGATGAGGATCAGTCGCTGCACACCCTGTATTACTTCACCGTCAATCTGTCCGACGAGCGGCTAAAGGAGAACAAGCCGTTTCAAATCTATCTTTCCCATCTGAACGGATTCACGACCCTGTTGAAAGCGACGTCCTACATGACGCACCGCGCCACGTTTTCTTTGATTCGGAATTCGGTGCTCGCCAACAGCGCGGCGATTTTGCAGGACGATTCCGGGATTCCCTACAAATGGTTTGAGCCCAGCGTATGGAAAGTCCAGCTTTATGGCGCCTACGACCGCCCGTATGGCAGTTTTCGCTGGTTCCAGCAGCCCGATTTGAAGGACGCGTACAGCACTCTAGGCTCAAAACCGCTTACGTTGCGGATCGGTTACGGGTTTTCGAAGGTCGAGTCCAACCTCTTGCTCGCCAAGCGCGCAAATTAGCGGTTTTCCGGTAGGGCCCACGCGAGGATCACATTCTGGACAGCGGTCAGAAGATACTGCTTTCCGTCCAGCTCATAAGTCATCGGCGACGCGACCATCCGTCCGCCCACACCCACGTGCCACAGCGTTTTGCCGGTCGCCGGATCCAGCGCGATAAGGTTTTCGGAATTGTCGGCGGTAAATAGCAATTTTCCCGCAGTGGTCAAAATGCCTGCGGTGTCCTCACCTTCACCCAGTTCGTGCCTCCAGCGGATACTGCCGGTTTTGGTGTCGATGGCTTCGAGTACGGACTCCGCCCAAAGATTTCGATCGCGTCCCGCCCACCCCTCCGCCTTGCCGTCTACAGTCATATAGAACATGCTCCACAAGCGGCGCGCGCTCAGGAAAAACAAGCCGTACTCGGGATCGTAACTCGGAGACATCCAGTTGGTCGCGCCATCGGAACCTGGGGAAACGAGTACGCCGTCCGGCTTCGGCTCCTTCCTGATGTCAGGCCGCGGCTGGCCATGCGAGTCGATGCCGCTCGACCAGTTGGTTTCTATGAACGGCTTGGTCAATATGTGCTCGCCCGTCGAACGATCCAGCACGAAGAAGTATCCGTTGCGGCTCCCTTGCGCGAGCAGTTTTCGACGCACGCCGCGATCCGCATCGTCGAACAGAACCGGCGTCTGCACCGCATCCCAATCGTGCGTGTCGTGTGGCGACGGTTGGAAATACCATTTGAGCTTTCCGGTATCGGGATCGAGCGCGACAATCGAGCAGGTATAGAGATTGTCCCCCTTGCGTCCATCGCCATTCAGCACCGGATTCGGATTCCCGATGCCCCAGTAGGTCTGATTCAACTCCGGGTCGTACGTGCCGGTCATCCATGTCATGCCGCCGCCATGCGAGATCGCGTCCGTTCCCTTCGGCCACGTCTCGGACCCAGGCTCGCCGGCCTTCGGTTCCGTGTACCACCGCCACTGCAGCTTGCCCGTTGCCGGATCGCGTGCGTCCAGGAATCCCGGAACGTCGGTAACATCGCCGGACACGCCCACCAGCACGTGATCCTTGATGATGAGCGGAGCCATGGTCGCGAAATAACCGATTTTCGGATCGGCCAGTTCGATATCCCAACGAACCGACCCGTCCTTGGCGTTCAACGAGACCAGATGGCAGTCGGGAGTTTCAAAATACAGCCAGTCCTTGTACATCCCGACGCCGCGTTGCCCGATTTTGTCGCCTACGGATTCGCGAAAATAGTGCCAGATCGTGCGCCCGGTTCGCGCATCCAGCGCCCAAACGTTGTCTGGAGTGGTCATGTACAAAATCCCGTTGACCAGAAGCGGAGTGGATTTGATCGCCACCGATTTCATCTGCGCGATCCAGGCGACTGTGAGCTGCCCCACGTTCTCCTGGTTGATCTGCGACAGCGGGCTGTAACGTCGCCCGGTATAGTCGCCGTTGTAGGTGGGCCAGGAGCCGGCGGGCGGCTTCAGCAGAACCTTGGGATCGAGGCCGTCGCCGGCAAAGCCTAGCGCAGTCAAAATCGAAAAAAGAAGCGCGCGCGTCCACATAATGTTCGTTCCTATTTCAGCGTTTCCAGATACGCGAAAAGATTGTGAATATCCGCGTCTGTGTATTTCGGCATCAAGGCGCGATGCGCGGCCAACGGGTCGTGAATCTCAACCTTGACGCGTGAAGTGTCCCAAGACTGATACCACCCGTCCTTGCCGGTAATCGCGATGCTGAATTCGTCGCTGTGCATTACGGTGCCTTCCACCTTCGACCCATTCGGCAGCGTGACGATCGCGGTCGGCTTGGCTGCTTTGGCCCCGGGATAGAGAAATCGCTGTTGCAGTTCGAGGGGACTGTATTTGCCCGCGATACCGGCCAGATCGCCAGTCGGCGAATGGCATCCCGAGCACCCTCCCGCGCCGCTGAAATACGCCTTGCCGGCATTCGCGTTTCCCGTTAGCAATTTCGAGAGCGGATAATCCGCCGGCACATGATTCGTCTCGACCGCATCCCGCGCGCGCTGGTGAAGAAAAACCGCGATGTCGGAAATCTGTTTGGCGGTCAGCGTCGAAAAGCCCGGCATCCCCTTATCGGGAATGCCATTGCGAATTAATGGGGCCAGCAGATCTCCCTTTACGTCGTGACCCACGGTAACCGAACGCACCAAATCCGGCGCGCGATTTCCGGTTGCATCTTCGCCGTGGCAAAAGCCGCAGCTCGACTTGAACTGCACACGGCCGCGTTCCACAGCGGCGGAGTCGAGCTGCGCGGAGAGGACAAACGGAGTCAAGAACCACAGCGCGGCGAGAAAGCGCATACGTGAATTGTACCTTTGCCCATTCATACGCAAGAAAGGTAGCGATCGATCATTTCAGGAATCACGTTGTCAGCAGGCCTTGCCCAAATTGCTTCGTTCATGATCTCGACCTCTACCGGCCCGCTGTATCCGGCCGCATCGGCTGCGCTCCGAATGCGCCGTAGTTCGATGACTCCGTCGCCCATCATGCTGCGCCCGGTTACGATCCCCGGCAGCGGCACCGCCCAGTCGGATACGTGGAACCCCACGATCTTCCCGCTGGCGCGTTGAATCGCAGAGTAAAGCTGAGGGTCCCACCAGACGTGAAACGCGTCGATCACAACTCCCACATTTGGGGAATTGAACCGTCCCGCCAAATCCAGAGCCTGATCCAGCGTGACGATAACGCTCCGGTCCGCCGCGAACATGGGATGCAGCGCTTCGACGCCTAGCGTCACCCCTCGCTCAAGCGCATGCGGAAGAACTGCGGCAATTCCGTCGGCGACCATGCCGCGCGCCGCATCGATATCGCGATTCGGCGCAGGTCCGCACACCAGAACCAGGCATCCTGCGCCCAGTTCCGCCGCTTCGTCGATCGCGCGCCGGTTGTCGTCGATTTTCTCCTGCCGCGCGGCTTGGGTCGCGGCAGGAAAAAATCCTCCGCGGCATAGACTGGAAACACGCAAACTGGAATCGCGCAAAATACGCGCGCTTTCTTGGACGCCGATCTCCTCCACCCGATTCCGCCACGGAGCGATCCATGGAATCTTGTGCCGCACGCAAGCTTCTACGCACTCCCGCAGCGTCAGGCGGTTGACCGTGATCTGATTGAGACTCAGCCGCTCGATCATGCGTCGAATAACCCTTGCATCCTCCGGCACGCGAGTTCCGGATCCAGTAGCACGCCCGCCTGTTCCGCCAGCACCAGCAGTTTCGAAAGATGTTCGATCCCGCGTGCGCTTTCCGCGCCGCCCACCATGCGAAACCGCTCCTGGTGGCCGTTCAGATAGGCGAGGAACACGATACCGGTTTTGTACAAATATGTTGGGTGTTCGAAAATGTGCCGCGACAAGGGCAGCGTCGCGGCCAGAATCCGATCGAACTCGTCATAGGAACCCTCGTCCAGCGCTTGAGCCGCCGCCGATGCGGCCGGCGCAATCGCATCGAAAATGCCCAGCAGCGCGTGGCTGAAATGCGTGCCGTCGCCGCGAATCAGTTCGTCATAGTGAAAATCGTCGCCGGTGTACATGCGAACGCCATCGGGCAAGCGCCGGCGCATATCGATCTCCCGCGGGGCGTTCAACAGCGAGATTTTGATTCCGTCCACTTTCGAGGCGTGATCCCGGATCAGGGTGAGACACGTTTCCATTGCCGCATCCAAATCGCGCGAGCCCCAATATCCGGCGAGCTTAGGGTCGAACATGTCTCCCAGCCAATGCAGAATCGCCGGTCGCTTCAACTGCGGCAGGACACGCGAATACACTGCCAGGTAATCGTCGCGCGACTTGGCAAACTGGGCTAGAGCCCGGCTCGCCATCAGGATGACTCGGCCGCCATGCTTCTCCACCCATTCGCACTGTTCTTCGTAAGCTCGAATGATTTCTTCGAGCGAAAATGCCTGCCCCTCTGGGAGCTGATCCGTTCCCGCGCCGCACGCAATCAGGCCTCCCGCTTCGCTGAGCGACCGTCGAATCAGCTCGCGCGCCCCTTCCCAGTTCAGCCCCATCCCGCGCTGCGCGGTATCCATCGCTTCCGCCACACCCAACCCGTAGGACCACAAATACCGCCGGAACGCGAGCGTCGATTCCCAATCGATCTCGCCATTCTCTTTCGCCACGACATGCCCCGCCGCATACATCGTCCGCGATCGAATCGGGCGTTTCGGCGGCTGGTAAGAGCAAGCTCGCTCGATCCGGCAGCGAGTCAGCGCGCCATCGATCGCCAGCGTCAGTTCCGGCATCTACGCCTCCAGATCCGGAACGTCCAGCCAGCGGCCTTCGCGCCAAGACGCGATCGCCAATTCGCCCAACTGCACTCCCTTCGCGCCTTCCATCAGATCGTGCTTGAACGGCGTTCCGAGCTCGACGTGTTTCAGAAACATTTCCCATTCGACCTTGAACGCATTCTCGAATTGCTGATTATCCGGCACCTCCTGCCAGTCCGCGCGAAAGTCCCTCGTATTCGGAATATCGGGATTCCACACCGGCATCGGAGTATTCGCCCGATGCTGCGTTTTGCAGCCGCGCAAACCCGCGACGGCGCTGCCCTCCGTGCCATCCACCTGAATCATCAGCAGCTCATCGCGATACACGCGCACATCCCATGACGAGTTCATCTGCGCGATCACGCCGCCCTCCAGCTCGAAGCACGCGTAGGCCGCATCTTCGGCCGTGCATCTGTACCGTTTGCCGCTCTCGTCCCATCGCTCCGGAATGTGCGTCGCGCCCAGGCAACTGACGCGCCGCACTGGACCGAACGTATGATCCAGGACATAGCGCCAGTGGCAGATCATGTCCATGATGATGCCTCCGCCGTCCTCCGCGCGATAATTCCAGGACGGCCGCTGCGCCGGCTGCCAGTCTCCCTCAAAAACCCAATACCCGAATTCTCCGCGGATGGAAAGAATCCTGCCGAAAAAGCCCCCGTCGATCAGCCGCTTCAGCTTTCGGATGCCCGGTAGAAACAGTTTGTCCTGCACCACGCCGTGCTTCACTCCACGCTGCTGCGCGAGCTTTGCCAGTTCGAGCGCCGCCGCGAGCGAATCCGCCACCGGCTTCTCGCAATACACGTGTTTTCCGGCAAGGATCGCCGTGCGCAGATCCTCCGCGCGCCGCGCCGTGGTTTGCGCATCGAAATAAATCGCATTTACGGGATCGGCCAGGCACTGCGCGAGATTAGTGCTCCATCGCGCGATGCCGTGAGCTTCCGCAAGCTCGCGAAGCTTCGTCTCATTGCGTCCCACCAGCACCGGATCGGGCCATAATCGCGCGCCGTCCGGCAGGGGAATGCCCCCATCCTGCTGAATCGCCAGAATCGAGCGCACCAGGTGCTGGTTCGTCCCCATGCGCCCGGTGACGCCGTTCATGATGATGCCGATATTTTTCTTTGCCATAAGAATTCGCCCGCGGTATTTCTTGGAAGAATCGCAATTGAGATCGCACCCGCCAGCGCGATCGCCAGCACCGCGCCCATCGCAATCGAATAGCTCCCGAACCGGTCGCGCAAAATCGAGACCAGATAGGGAAGCCAAGTTTGGCCGATGGTGTTTACCGGCAGGATCACTGCCATCGCTCGGCCCAGGCTGTTGACGCCGAACTGCTCCGCCGCCATCAGCGGAATCAACATGTAGTCCGCTCCCAACCCGAATCCAAACAGGACGGCGAAGGAATACAGCGCCCCCTCTTGACCGGGCCGCACCAGTAGAAGAATGGGGATAGTCGCGGCGATCAGGGCGAACGTAGCCGTCATCACCACTTTCTTCGAAAAGCGATCGGCCAGCCCGCCGATCAGCAGCCTTCCTGCCACGCTCGACCAGAGAATCAGCACCGAAGCCGTGCGCCATACCGCATCCACTGTCGGGCCCGGTCGCGAAGCCCGCGTCGAGAAAGACAAACTTGAGATGAAAGTTAATCGCCCCGACCGCGCCGATCGAGCAGAAGCTACCGATCAGCAACAGCCAGAACGAGTAGCTCCCCAGTAGTTCGGCGAAGGAATGCGATTCGCGCGCGGCTTCTGCGGGCGCCTCGCGATCGCCATCCGGGAACTGACCAAGGTCCGACGGTTTGTCGCGAAGAATCAGAATCGCGATCGGCCAGCACAGTAATACGAGCGCCGCAAGGATCATCAACGCCTGCTGAAAGCCGAACCTTTCGGTCAGCGGCTTAACCAGCAGCGACCCGACCGACCCCAGCAATCCGTTTCCCACATACACGATGCCCATCGCCTTTCCCGCGGTTCCTTCGGAACCAATAGGAGACGATCAACTGGTGCGGAATCGGCCCCGAGAAAATGTAGCCGGCCGTATAAACCACCCAGATCGCGTAGTAGATCCACAGAGTCGAGCCCATTTTGCCGAACGCGGCAAGCGCGATCGCAGTCAATCCGCTGCCCGCGACGATCAGCATGCGCGCGCTGAACCGATGAATGAATAGCGGCCCGGCCCACAGCGTCAACAGAGCAGCCAGCGGGAATCCCAGCGTAATTTCGGCCCGCGACCATCCAAAGGCGCGCTGGAAGTAATCGTAGAAAAACCCGATGTTGTAATACGGCACGCCGACCGCAAGCCCTGAAGTGACGAACGCAGCCGCTGTGATCCACCATCCGAAGAACTTGCGGGGCCGCATTGAAGGGGTCGTCACCGATTCGTTCGCGCCGGGCCTCAGCCCCTCAACTCGATCACGAAGTATCGCGCGGAAGTGGTCCCGATGTTCTTCCATCCGTGCTCGTCGTTCGATCCGACAAAAATCACCGACCCCGGACCCGCGTGACTAACCTTTCCCGCAATCGTGACCTCCAGGGATCCTTCGCGGACCATGGTCACTTCCTCATGCTCGTGATGATGCGGCGGGTGCGGCATCTGCCCCGGAAAAACTTCCGTTTCGTGCACCTGAATCGCAAATCCCGTGTGTGTCTTGCCCTCGAGCACTGCCGTCGATTTGGTGTTGGGATTCGTCTTCGTGACCAAATCTTCGAAGCGATAGGTCTTGGAAGATAACATGGGCAGCGTCTGCGCCTTGCCGCTGGCGGCCGCCAGGGCTGGAAGCAGGAATCTCAAATCTCGCCGCGAAAAATTCAAGGGACCTCCTGTCGATTTGCCTCATGAGCTTGTTGAAAATCGGACAGACACTCTGCCCCCAACAGCACAATGTTGATCTCCTAACCGGCTCTCGACCGCGGACAGAGCGGTCTGTCCGCGGGTTTTTCAACGAGCTTCTAGGGCAGTATACATCCGGTGCTGCGCGCGACAATCACGATAAGATGGGCAGGGAAAAACGATCCATGCCCGAACCCTTTATTCCCGGCGAGCGCGCATGGGTTCTGAGTCACTATTACGACGTCCCGAATGAGACTGCGGAATTCTGTGGAACCCTTGCGGACGCGAACGTCCTCAACGTCGGCTGTGGCGAGATGTTGTCAGATTTCGGCCTGCTCAACTGCAATGTCGCTCACATCACAGGTCTCGACACGCAGCTTCCCTTCCATTGGCCGAGTAGTGATAATGCGAACTTTCTCGATACGGTCGCCGCGAAGTTACGCACCCACGGAATCGATCCTCGCGCGGATTACGCCAGCCGGCTGAGTCATCAGCTGTATGACGGCCATCGGTTTCCTTTTGAAGACCGCACTTTTGATTTTATTTTTTCGTGGTCCGCGTTTGAACACGTTTCGAATGTGCCCCAGATATTATCCGAAATACGGCGCGTTCTAACTGACGACGGCCGCGCCTTTATTCAGGTATATCCGTGGTATCACTGCTTCGTTGGGAGCCATCTCTCTGATTATATTCAAGAGCCATATTTCCATCTGAAAAGGGACTTCGCTTGGGTCCGCCAGGAGATGAAAAGGTATGGCGCGGAGCATCCCGCCGATCAGCATCCATTTCTGAATTACATGCTTTCCGAATATCAATCCCTGAATCGGTACTCGGCGAATCATTTTTATAAAGACGTCATCGGGGCGGGCTTTAACGTCGTAAAAGCCAGAATGATTAGTTTCGATTTAGATTTATCGGGGACTCCTGAAGAAACCGAGTTTTCATCGCTCATGATCTGCGGCACAAAAATGCTGCTGAAAAAGAACTTCAGTTTTGTTCCAGGGCCAGCGGCTGAGCAGCCCATCCCCAAGGACGAACTGCTTCGTAAACAGCTCGCGGAGATTCATCGTTCGCTCTCCTGGCGCGTGACCGCTCCTCTGCGATCGGTGGGCGGGCTGTTCTTAAAGGCTTTCCGGCCCCGGCGTTAAGGCCTTCGCCATAACTTTTGAGGTGCTTCCAAGTTATACTCATTTGGAATCCGGAGCGACCCCAAGTGATCCACCGCCTCCGCGCACGTAACGAGTGGAAATTCGTCCGCGTCCTGCCCCAAGCCGGACGCTCCCTCGCGGTCGCGTGGTGGACTCTGCTCATCATCCGCGGCATCCTCCCCGCGCTCTTCGCCATTGCCATGGGGACCCTTGTCTCTGCGGTCCAGCACAGCGCCAGCCTGGAGACGCCACTCGCGACCGTCGGCATCGTATTCGTACTTCTGCAAGTCCTGCCGCCGATTCATCAAACCGTCGGCGCCAATCTGGGAAGCCGCGTCGCCGCGTGGCTTTACGATCGCCTAACTACCGCCTGCGTTCGCCCACCCGGCATGGGACACCTGGAGAATCCCAAACTCACCAACGATCTCACCATGGCGCGCGACTTCGATCTCGCGATCGCGGGCCCGCCGATGGCCATCTCCATGGACTTCATTGCGGGGGGCTTGGTCGAATTTGTCGCCGGCCTAGCCTCCGCCGCCGTGTTGATCGGATTCGCATGGTGGGCGCCCCTTCTGTTGGCAGGAGCATGGCTCGCCACGCACTGGCTGCTTCGCGAAAGCGGCGTGTGGCGCGACCGTAATACCGACGAAGTTCGCGATGCCCAACGCCACGCGGATTATGCATATCGCTTGGCCGTCGATCCGCCTGCCGCCAAAGAACTGCGGCTGTTCGGCCTGTCCGGTTGGGTGATCGAACGATTCCGTTCACGACGTAAGCGTCTTCACGAGCTTCGTTGGCAAGCGACGCGCCTTCGCGAACGTCCCGTGCTCTGGAGCTTATTGATTGTGCTTGCCGCAAACGTCGCCGTGTTCTGGTCGCTCGGAAACGCCGCGGCCGACGGTTATCTTTCGATTGGCAGGCTGGTCACGTTTGCGGCCGCCGCGGTCAGCACCAGTATGATCGCCTTCGGTGGACTGTCTTGGGCGCTCGACGGCGCATCCGCTCCCGCCGCAGCTGTGCTGCGTTTGGAAGCGGCCATGGATTCCGAAGGCGCATTGGAGTCTTTCGCCGAACCGCGACCCGCCGTCGCAATGCCAGCGCGAGAAATCCGTTTTCGCGACGTCACGTTTTCCTATCCAACGACCGAGCACGCCGGTTCTGGAAGGTTTCGACCTGACCATTCCAGCCGGAACCTCTCTCGCGATCGTCGGCCAGAACGGCGCGGGAAAAACCACCATCGCGAAGCTTCTGTGCCGCCTCTACGACCCGCAAGAGGGCTCCATCGAAGTCGACGGCGTCGATCTTCGCGCGCTCGATCTCGACTCGTGGCGATCGCGGGTTACCGCCGTATTTCAGGACTTCATTCGCTTTGAACTTCCCCTGCGCGACAACGTCGCTCCCGGCGGGGCGCCCGACGATGCGATTCTTAAAGCCCTCGCCGAAGCGGGCGCGTCGAATCTCGCCGGTCTGGATACGATTCTTGCCCGCGGCTACCCAGGCGGCACGGATCTTTCCGGAGGCCAATGGCAGCGCATCGCGCTGGCGCGCGCGTTATGCGCGGTGCGGCTCGGCGCCGGCGTGGTCTTGCTCGATGAACCCACGGCTCAACTTGACGTGCGCGGAGAATCCGAGATCTTCGACCGCATCCTGGCAGCCACGCGCCACACCACCACCATCCTGATTTCCCACCGCTTCTCGACCGTCCGCCAAGCCGATCGGATCTGCGTCCTGGAGCACGGCAAAGTGGTGGAACTCGGCACTCATGATGAGTTGATGGCCGCCAATGGCCGCTACCGCACCATGTTCGACATGCAAGCCTCGCGATTCGATTCAGAAGAAGAGCCGGGAGCGAAATTCGATGTCCTCGACTAACATCCAGGACGTCCCGCCCGCATTCTCCGTCCATGTGGAGAGCCCTCAAGCGTGGCTACGAAGCCGAGCCTCTGCTACTTAGCGTTGCGTTCGGATTATCGCTGCTCGCCGCCCTTCCCGATGCTCTGCTTGCGCTGTGGCTGAAGTTCCTTGCCGACGGCGTGCTCGAAGGCCGCCGCCGATTAGTGATCGCGGCGGCGATGGGCCTGGCCGTCTCCGCGGCCGCTACCTGGTTTCTGCAAAGTCATCAGCGACCGCACCCAGCGCCGTTTTCGCGATCAGGTGACCATCGCGCTCGAATCGCACGTCGCGCGCCTTCAGGCGTCCGTCACTGGCATCGAACATCATGAACGTCCCGAGTATCTGGATCGCCTGGCCGTCCTTCGCAACCAGGTCTACGTGCTCGATCACATGTACATGTCGATGTTCACTACCTGCGGCTGGATCCTGCGCCTGGGCGTCGCCATCGCACTGCTGGTATCGATCCATCCAGCTCTGGCGCTGCTGGTCGTGTGCGCTTTGCCGACGGTCCTCAGCTCCGCCTGGCGACCCGCTGTGGAGCGGGCCGCTGAAGAACGTGGCGCCGCCTCGAATCGCCTCGCGCGTCATCTCTTCGATCTCGCGACCACGGCGCCGCCCGGCAAAGAAGTGCGCGTCACCCGCATCGGCGACCGTCTGATCGCGCAGCGTCGCGAAGCCTGGGAACGCTGGTATGGACCCGTCGCCGCCGCCCGCAGCGTCAGCGCAGCGTGGCACGCGCTTGGCTGGGCGATCTTCGGCGCGGGATACGTGGCCACCGTTATCTTCGTCGCATCCGTACTCAAGCGCGGACCCGGCGATGTTCTGCTGGTTCTGGCCGCAGGCTCCCGTCTCTCGGCGTATCTCAGCGCGACCGTCGGCGAAATCGGTTTCCTGCGCGGCGTCTGGCTGGACGGTTCGCGCCGTCTGGCGTGGCTCGAAGATTACGCCGCGTCGCTGCTCGAAGGCGCGGACGCACCGGTTCCCGATCGACTGAAGCAAGGCATCCGCTTCGACCACGTCTCGTTTCGCCTACCCAGGCACGGATCGCGTCGTGCTCGACGATGTGAATCTTCACCTTGATCCCGGTTCCGTCGTCGCCATCGTCGGCGAAAACGGCGCCGGAAAAACAACTCTGGTCAAGCTGCTGTGCAAAATGTATCAGCCCACCAGCGGACGCATCCTGATCGACAACGTGGATCTGGCGCGCATGCCCCCGGACCAGTGGCGCTCGCGTCTCGCCGGCGCTTTCCAGGATTTCTTCCGCTTCGAGTTCAAGGCCCGCCACAGCGTCGGCATCGGCGACGTTCCACATCTTGACGACGGCCCTGCCGTGATCGCAGCCGTGGACCGCGCCGGCGCCGGCGACGTAGTCGAGCATCTCGCTTCCGGCCTGGAAACTCAATTAGGACCCACTTGGCCCGATGGCGTAGAGATCAGCTTCGGCCAATGGCAGAAACTCGCGCTGGCGCGCGGATTCATGCGCGAAACGCCGCTTCTGCTGATACTCGACGAACCCACTGCCGCGCTCGACGCCGAAACCGAACATGCCCTCTTCGAGCGTTTCGCCGCGGCGGCGCACAGCGAAAAGGAACGCGCCGGCCGGATCACGATTCTCGTCTCCCATCGATTCAGCACTGTGCGCATGGCCGACTTCATCATCGTGCTCGATGGATCTCGCGTCGCGGAGTCCGGCACCCACGAAGCCCTGCTCGCGAAAGGCGGCCAATACGCGCAGCTCTATAACATCCAAGCCACGGCGTATCGCTAAAATCGCAGGCAAGTTACAATCTTCGAATGAAGCAAAATCTGTTCCCTGTCGTGATTCTCGCCGTCGCGAATCTCTACGCCGCCGACGACGTTCTGAATCACGTCTCCGCCCACGAGGCCCGCTTTGGCGAAATCTCGCGCCAGATCTGGGAGAACGCCGAACTCGGGTTTCACGAAACCAAGAGCTCCGCCCTTCTTGCAACAGGAGCTTCGCGCCAACGGATTCGACGTTCGCGCGAATCTCGCGGGCATGCCCACGGCCTTCACCGCGACCTTTCGGAAGCGGCAAACCGGTGATCGCTCTTATGGGCGAATTCGACGCGCTGCCCGGCCTCTCTCAAAAGGATGTCCCCACGCAATCGCCGGTCGTCGCCGGTGCTCCCGGCCATGGCTGCGGCCACAACCTGCTCGGATCCGCCTCCGCTCTCGCCGCCGTCGCGATCAAAGAAGAAATGCAGGCCCGCGGATCTGAAAGGAACGCATCCGCTACTACGGAACTCCGGCCGAGGAGGGCGGCGGCGGAAAAATCTACATGCTCCACGCCGGACTCTTCAAGGATGTCGACGCCGTGCTCGCCTGGCATCCCGGCGATTCCAATCGCGTCAGCCTGGTTCGCTCCTCGCCAACAACGGCGGCAGATTCAAGTTTTACGGCGTCGCCGCGCACGCCGCCGCGGCGCCGGACCATGGACGCTCCGCGCTCGACGGCGCCATGATCATGCTCAACGCCATCGAGTTTCTGCGCGAGCACGTTCCGCAGGAAACCCGCATTCACTACATCATCACCAACGGCGGACAAGCCCCCAACATCGTGCCCGCGTTCGCCGAAGTGAATCTGGTAGCCCGCAATCCGGACGCGCAGGTTCTCAACGGCATCTGGGAGCGCATCATGGATTGCGCCAAGGCCGGCGCTCTCGCCTCCGGAACCCGCATGGAGTTCGAGCAGGGCACCAACTACTCGAACGTTCTTCCCAACGACACGCTCGGCGACGTTTTGGGACGCGCCATCAAGAAAGCGGGCGGCTATCAATTTACCCCCGAAGAGAAGAAGTTCGCCGAAGAGTTGCAGAAGACCCTCGGTGCGCCCGTCAAATCGCCCGGACCCGACAAAGTCTTTCCCGATAAGTCGGAAGCGGTAAGCTCAGCGTCCAGCGATTCGGGCGACGTTAGTTGGGTGGTTCCCACCGCCCAGATCACCGCCGCCACCTTCGTGCCCGGCGTGGGCGCCCACACCTGGCAGGCCGCGGCGTGCGCCGGATCGAGCATCGGCCGCAAAGGTATGGTGGTCGCCGCGCGCACCCTTGCTCTCGGCGCGATCGAGTTGTTCGACAATCCCGACGAGCTAAAGTCCGCGCGCGATTCGTTCGAAACCCGTCTCGCCGGCCGGAAATGGACCACTCGCATCCCCGCCGACGGCAAGCCGCCGCTCGATTACGCCACCAAGTAATAAACTTTGATTTGCCAAAGCAATAAGCTTTGATTTGGGAGGTGTTATGAGATCGCTGACTTTCGGTCTCCTGTTCGCCGCCGCGACACTGTCCTTTGCCGCCGACGACCCGTGGTTCTCCACGTTTTCCATCGTCGCTTACGATCCCGCAACCAACGAGCTCGGCGTCGCCGTACAGTCCAGAGCCTTCGGAGCCGGAGCAGCGCTTCCTTATGCCATTGCCGGTGTTGGCGCGGTCGCCACGCAAGCTTCTGCGAATCGCCTTTATGGACCCAAGGCGATCGCGCTGCTTCAGCAGGGCCTCACGCCCGCTGAAGTCGTGAAGAAAATCACCGATGAGGATCCAGGCCGCGAAGCGTATCGTGGACATCCGCGTCGATGATGCTGACGATCCGTTTAAAGAACTGCATCGCCTTCTGAATCTCACTATGTCCGGCAGTCATGGCCAGCTTTCGGCTCAATTGGCGAAGTCTGGAAAATTAGCCGAAGCGCCAAGGAGCAGCAGCTCGCGCTCGCGATGAATCCGCGCAGTGAGCAGGTCCGCTATGCGCTGGCCCAGCGCTACGCGCAGATCGGCGAATATATCAATGCTTTTGAAGCGCTCCAGTCAGCCGTCGACATTCAGAACAACCTGAAGCCGCAGGCTGCCGCCGATCCGGCATTCGCAAAAATGAAAGACATGCCCGAGTTCCAACGTCTGGTCATCCCATGAAAAAACATATCGTCTGGTTAATTTCCGCGGCGATCGTGCACGCGCAAACTCCTATCGACACAGAAATGTATTCGAAGATCTGCGCCGAGGCTCTCGACCATTCCCACGCCGCATCGGTGTTCGACACGTTAACGGTGAAAATCGGCCCGCGCCTCACCGCTTCGCCCGCGCAAAAGCAGCGCCTCCGATTACGCCCGCGCGGTGCTCACGTCGTTCGGCCTTTCCAATGCGCGCATGGAGCCGTTCCAGTTCGGCCGCGGCTGGACTCTCGAAAAACTCACAGTCGAGATGATCTCGCCGCGCTATCTGCCGCTGATCGGCTATGCCGACGCATGGTCTCCTTCGACCAACGGCGAACTCGTCGCATCGCCGGTCTTCCTCGGCGGAAAAACTCCCGAGCTGGTCGAAACCATGCGCGCCCAACTGAAAGGCGCCATCGTCATGACCGATCCGATCATGACCAACTTCGTGCGCAAGGACCGCCCGCAGCCGAGCGATCCCGATTACGCGCCCATGTCCGCTGCCTACGCCACCAGCGTAGGCCAGCGGCCCGGCGGCCGCGGCGCCACGCCTGCCCAAGCAATCGCCCAAACGCGTTCGAGAATCCGGAGCAGGCGTCATCCTCAAGCCCAGCCGCGGCGAGCACGGCACGGTATTCGTCACAGGGCCGCGACCTCGGCGCCGGCGCCGTCCCCACTATCACGCTCAGCGCCGAGCACTACAACATGATCGCGAGCATGCTCCAACAGAGCGTGACTGTCAGGCTTCGCGTGAATGTGCAAACGAAATTCTACGACGCCGACAATGGCAATGCCTATAATGTGATCGCCGAACTCCCCGGCTCCGACCCGTCTGTAGCCGATGAAGTCGTCATGATCGGCGGCCATCTCGATTCCTGGCACACCGGCGTCGGCGCCACCGACAACGCCGACGGATCTACCACGGTGATCGAAGCCATGCGCATTCTCAAAGCTGTCGGAGCCAAGCCGCGCCGCACCATTCGCGTCGCGCTATGGGCCGGCGAGGAGCAGGGCCTGCTCGGATCGAAGGCCTGGGTGAAGCAGCATCTTCTCGGCGATGCGAACACGCAAGCGCGCGAAAAGATGGATGTTTATTTCAATATCGACAACGGCACCGGCCCGATTTACGGCTGGTATCTGCAGAACAACGAAGCCGTCCGCCCGCTCTTCGACGCCTGGCTCGCGCCCATGAAATCATTCGACGCGAGACGCAATATCATCGAGCCGGTCGGCTCCACGGATCATCTCAGCTTCATCGAAGCCGGCGTTCCCGGATTCAATCCGATTCAGGATTACGTAAACTACGACGTACGCACCCATCACACCAACATGGATACGGTGGACCGCGTCGACGTCAACGAAATTCGCCAAGCAGCCGCGGCCATGGCCTGGTTCGCTTACAACTCCGCGATGGCCGACCAAAAAATTCCGCGAGATCTGCAAAATAAATTGGATCTGCGTTCATCGGCGTTTATCTGTGGCCAATTAAAATAACAGAGTGTCTGTCGTCATCATCGGCGCGGGGATCGTCGGCTCCTCCATCGCCTATCATCTCTCCGCCCGAGGCTGTGCGGATGTCATCATCCTCGAAAAAGCCGACACCGAAGTCACCGGCAGCACCGCCCGTTCCGCCGCCGGCGTACGCCACCAGTTCGCGAGCGAAGTGAACATCCGCCTCTCCCTCTACAGTATCGAGCGATTGACGCGCTTCACTGAAGAAATCGGCGGCCACTCCGGCTTGAAACAGATTGGCTACCTGTTGCTCGTCTCCGAACCCGATACCTGGGAACAATACCAACGCAGCGTAGTTCTTCAAAACTCGCTCGGCGTCCGCAGTCGCGTGCTCTCTCCGGCCGAAATCGGCGCGATGATGCAGTCCGCGAATCTCGACGGTCTTCTGGGCGCGACGTATTGTCCCGACGATGGCCACTGCGATCCCCACGGTGTCGCCACCGGCTATCTCTCCGCGGCCCGCAAGCGCGGAGTAGACCTGCGCCGCGCGACCCCAGCCATCGGGATCCGCAAAAGCGCCGGCCGCGTCGTCGCCGTCGAAACTCCAAACGGCGCCATCGCGTGCGATACCGTCATCAACGCCGCCGGACCCTGGGCTGGATCGGTCGGCGCGCTGGCCGGCCTCGAAATCCCGGTCCTTCCCTATCGCCGCTGTATTTATATGAGCGAGCCGATTCCATTCCCCGATTCGCCCTTCGTTATCGATACCCAAACCGGTTTCTACATGCGCAAAGAAGGCGACAAACTTCTGATCGGCGTGACCAACGAAAATGAGCCTCCCGGCGAGAATCTGGCGGTCGACTGGGATTGGCTCGAAACTGTCCTCGAACAAGGCGCAAAGCGGTTTCCTTTCATCGCGGACCTCGGCATCGTACGCCGCAACTGTTGGGCCGGCCTATACGAAAACACGCCCGATCATCTGCCCGTCCTGGGCCGCCATCCCCATCTCCATAACTATATCGATGCCAGCGGATTCAGTGGCCATGGCGTCATGCACTCCCCCGCCACTGGAATGCTCATCGCCGAAGAAGTCCTCGACGGCCGCGCCCATTCCATTAACATTGACGACCTGCGCATCACCCGATTCGCGTCCCGCAAGGCTCCCGCCGAAACCAACGTCTACTGAGATTCGTCACCGATTTGTAACGCGATGAACGATACAGTATTACCTTGTGACTCCAGGCCGTTCCGAAGATCTCAGCATCGAAGTCCTCGTTAGTCCCAAAGGCGCCCGCATCCTGCGGCTCTCCGGCCCGCTCACTTTGCGAACGCTGTTTGACTTTCAGGACCTCGCCCGGCGCGACCACAGCAAGCCGCTGATCATCGACATCGCGAACGTTCCCTATATGGATTCTGCCGGTCTCGGAGCCGTCATCAGTGCCTTCGCCTCCTGCCAGCGTACCCGCCGCGGATTTGGCATCGTCGGCATTTCCGATCGCATCCAGACGCTGCTCGAAGTCACCCACTGCGACGGTCTCCTGGCCTGCTTCCCCTCGATCGACTCCGCCGACGCTGAAGTAAACCGGTAGTCCGCATTCGGCCAAAAATTAGCCCTGTCATTATTTGTAACTAATCATTCATGACAATATAATGCCCGCCCGTTATGCTGCGGATTCTTCTTAGTCTTGCTTTCTCTAAGTTCAGCCGACATTCCATGTCGAGGAGACCATTAAAATGACCAGACGACCGTTGCCACACCGGAAGCTAACCTCCGCGTTGGCGATTTTCTTGAGCCTCGCGTTGCCCATAATGGCGGACGACAAGCCCATCGCGGACGATTCCTCCGCCGGGCGACCGGCCGCCGCGGCTTCAGCCTCCAGCTCTGATATCGAGCAGCTCAAGAAAATGTTGCTCGATCAGCAACGCCAGATCGACGAGCTTCGGCGTGCGCTCGCCGCCAAGAGCGAAGCGCCCGAGAAGAGGACCTGGCCAAGAACGAAACACCCGAGCGAACGTCGCGATGAAGCGGCGCCCGCTTTCGTATCCCAAGTCTGGCGAAGTCGCCAGCACCACGCCCGATCGTCCCGTCCGCTCCCGGCTGCCCGTCGGCGCCGCCGATCTTTAACCCGCGACGCCACGCCGTCCGCCCCAGCGCCCCGACCCGAATGCTGCGTCTCCGCTTCAACTCAAGATCGGCGACGCCTACTTTACCCCCGTCGGATTTATGGATATGACCGCAGTCAGCCGATCCACCAACCCCGGATCGGGCATCGGCACGAACTTCGGAAGCATTCCTTACGGAACACGTCCAGGCCGGCAGCCTGACCGAAACGCGCCTGAGCATCCAGAACTCGCGCCTCGGCATGCGCATCGACGCCCTCGTCAAAGGCATGAAGGTCATGGGATATTGGGAGTCTGACTTTTTGGGACAGATCGGCAATCCTCCCAACGGCGGCCTCGCGGTCAGCAGCAACCCTTACGTCTTCCGCCTGCGGCTTTACTGGGTGGACGTGACGAACAGGCAAGTTCGAATTCCTGGCCGGCCAGTCGTGGAGCCTGATGACTCCGAATCGCAAGGGCATTTCCCCGCTGCCCGGCGATATCTTCTATTCGCAAGACATAGACGTGAATTACCAGTTGGGCTTGGTTTGGGGCCGCATCCCCGGCTTCCGCGTGCGTGTTTCACCCCACCGATAAGGTCGCGTTCGGCGTTGCGTTCGAGAATTCCGAGCCGTACGTCGGCGGCGGAAACGGCGGCAGCGCGGTTACACTTCCGGCGCTGGTACGGGCGGCCAACGCGCTTCCGGCGCAGTTCTTGGCGGCCAGATCAACAACGGAAGCAGCGTGATTTCGTCCGCCGCACTCGCCCCGGACATCATCGCCAAGCTGGCCTTCGATCCGAGCTCCAAGTTCCACTTCGAAATCGCCGGCGTGGAGATCGCCAATAAAATCGCCAACCCTGCCAGCACTCCCGCCTTCCAGACCTACACCAAGGTCGGCGGCGGCGGATCCGTCAATCTGAACTTCGAGCTGTTCCAAGAACTTCCGCCTTCTGACCAACAACTTCTGGAGCGACGGCGGCGGACGCTATATCTTCGGCCAGGCGCCAGATTTCATCATCCGCGGCAACGGCAGCCTTTCCCTGGTCCACTCCGGCTCCACTGTGACGCGGCTTCGAAGCGACTGCCGGGAAAACGCTGTTTTACGCCTACTACGGCGGAGTTTACATCGGCAAGAATCTGGCCTCGACGCCAACGGCAAGACCCTGATCGGCTACGGACCTATTTCCAGCGATGGCCAGAACCGGGCCATCCAGGAAATCACTTCGGCACCAATACCACTCTTGCGAAGGACGCCAAATGGGGCGCTCTCAACCTGATGTTCCAATACTCCTATCTCCAGCGGAATCCGTGGCTTGCGGCCGTCGGCGCGCCCACGAACGCCCATGTCGACATGGGCTTCTTCAACCTGCGCTACACCCTGCCGGGATCGGCTCCGACGCATGGGAAAGTAATCGTTTTGTAACAGAACATTGGTTAAATAAAGGAGGCGACGTATGATTCGAAAGGTGAGCGGGGCGATTCTTGCCCTTGTCCTGATCGCGGGAGTCGCATCGGCACAGACGATTACCGCCGGTGGGCGCCACTTTCCCGTATCCCATGTACTCGAAGTGGTTCGACGAGTATCACAAGAAGTTTCCTGACCGTTTCAGTTCAACTATCAGTCGATCGGTTCCGGCGGCGGCATTCAAGCAGGTGACCGCGGGCACCGTGGATTTCGGCGCCAGCGACGGCCCGATGAACGACGAGCAGATTGAAGGAATTTCACGACAAGCGCGGCTCCAATGTATCTGGCATTTCCCGACCGTGCTGGGCGCGGATGTGCCGACCTATAATCTGCCGGCGTGACGGCCGTCTTGAACTTCACGCCCGAAGCGCTGGCGGGAATCTTCCTCGGCAAGATCACCAAATGGAACGATCCGGCGATCACGGGGCCGAATCCGGGCGTCAAGCTGCCGGACGAGGATATCGTCGTGGTCCATCGCTCCGACGGCAGCGGGACGACGTATATCTGGGTCGACTATCTCTCCAAGATCAGCCAGGAATGGGAGACAAGGCTCGGTCGCGGCACCTCCGTGAACTGGCCGGTCGGGCTGGGCGGGAAGGGGAACGAAGGCGTGTCGCGGGTCAGGTCAAGCAGACGCGCATTCAGTCTCGGATATGTGGAGTTGATCTACGCCGTTCAGAACAAGATGGCCTACGGCAAAGTGAAGAATGCGGCCGGAGTCTTCGTCAAGGCGGATCTGGCGAGCGTGACCGCGGCAGCCGGCTGCGGTAAAGGACATGCCGGATGATTTCCGGGTTTCCATCACCAATGCGCCCGGGAAAGGCGCCTATCCGATCTCCAGCTTCACCTGGCTGCTGGTTCCGGAGAAGATCAGCGATCCCGCCAAGAAAAAGGCGATCAAGGATTTTCTGACATGGATGCTGACCGATGGGCAGAATATGACCGAGGCGCTGGCCTATGCCCAGTTGCCGAAGGCGGTGGTAGCGAAAGAAAAGAAGGCGATCGCAAAGATTCAATAAGTCGCCGCCCAATGTCAGCCGCCAGCGACCACCATTCGACGCGCCCCCGGAAGGCCGGGCGCGTTCGCTTTGGCAGCGCCTTCGCGGCGGCGATGAGATCGCCTATACTGATCACTTTCCTTTGCGCCTTCGCCGTCATCGCCGTCACGGCGCTTGCTGGTCTTCGAGCTCTACCGGAATTCCGAGCCATCCCGCGCTGAAGTTCGGCTGGTCGTTTCTCTGGACCTCGACCTGGGACCCGGTGGCAGGACAGTTCGGCGCGCTTCCGTTCATCTACGGAACGGTGGTGACCTCGGCGCTGGCGCTGCTTATCGCAATTCCGCTGGGCGTGGGCGCCGCGATCTTTCTGGCCGAGCTTGCGCCGCCGAGGATTTCCTCGGCGCTCACGTTCCTGATCGAATTGCTGGCCGCGGTGCCCAGCGTGATTATCGGCCTGCTGGGTTTTTCGTTCTGCTTCCCGCTCCTGCGCTCGCGCGGAGCCCTACATCCGCGCCGCGCTCGGCTGGACTCCGCTGTTCTCGGGACCGTTCTATGGCGTGAGCCTGTTTTCGGCGGGCGTGGTCCTGGCGGTGATGATCGTTCCGTTCATCATTTCGATCTCGCGGGAAGTGATCCTGTCGGTGCCCGAGCGATCAGCGCGAAGCCGCGCTGGCCCTGGGCGCCACCCGCTGGGAGACCACCTGGGACGTGGTCGTCCCGTTCGCGCGCAAGGGCATCGTGGGCTCGATCTTCCTGGCGCTGGCCCGCTCGCTCGGCGAAACCATGGCGGTCACCATGGTGATCGGCAACGATCCGAAGATTAAGGCATCGCTTGTTCGCGCCGGGATATTCCATCGCCGCGGTGATCGCCAACGAATTCACGGAAGCCACCGGAGACCTCTATCAGGGCGCCTTGATCGAGCTGGGGCTGGTGCTGTTTGCTCTCACCATCGTCATCAACGGAGTGGCCCGGATCCTGGTGGTGAGCACCACCAAGAAAAGGCGACTTCGCAATGACGTGGAACAAGGCTCCGCCGAAAGACCGTCAACGTTTGATGCTCACCCTCACCGGGTTGTGCACATTGTTCGCGGCGGGCACGCTGGTCTTCATCCTGGGCTATCTGTTCGTGCACGGCGCCAGCAGCCTGAGCTGGAATTTCTTTACCAAACTGCCGACGCCGGTGGGCGAAACCGGCGGCGGCATGGCCAACGCGATCGTGGGCAGCGCCAAGCTGCTGCTGCTGGCCACGCTGCGTCGGCGTGCCCGATCGGATTCCTGGGCGGCGTTTATCTGGCGGAGTTCGGCGGGTCCGCATTTTCGTTCGTCGTCCGCTACATCACCGACCTGCTGAACGGCGTGCCTTCGATCGTGATCGGCATTTTCGCCTACACGCTGATCGTGGTGCCGCAAAAGCATTTTTCGACGCTTGGCGGGCGGCCTCGCGCTGGGCGTGATGATGATCCCGATCGCCGTCCGCAGCTCGGAGGAATTCCTGCGCGCCGTGCCGCTCGCTTGCGCGAAGGCGCCATGGCTCTGGGCGCGTCCAAGGCCAAGGCCATCTTCACCGTGGTGATTCCCGCGGCCAAGGACGGGATCATCACCGGAATCATGCTGAATCTGGCGCGCGTGGCGGGCGAGACGGCGCCGCTGCTGTTCACCAGCTTTCGGCAACCGTTCTGGAGCCCGGGATGGGAACAGCCGACGGCGGCGTCTGCCGGTGATGATCTTTACCTATGCCATCGCGCCGTACGAGGATTGGCACCAGCAGGCTTGGGCCGCCGGTTTTGTTTTGCTGGTGCTGGTTTTGGCAGTAAATATCGTCGCGCGGCTGATCCTCGCCAAGAAAGCTCATGTGCCAGATGATCGTGCATGAGCCGGGACAGGTGCCAACTCGCAAGCTTACCAGCCGACAGCCATCCGCTTCCGATCGAGAGATGACACTGCCCGCCTAAGCGATGCCAAGCCAGGTCGACTCCAAGCCGGCCGGGACCCGGCCAAGCTCAGCGCCACCAATCTGAATTTCTTATTACGGGAATTTTCAGGCGCTGCAGGATATCTCGATGGAGATCTTCGACAAGCAGGTGACCGCCTTCATCGGACCTTCCGGCTGCGGCAAGTCCACGTTCCTGCGCACCCTGAACCGCATGAACGAGACCGTCCGCCACAGCCGCGTGGAAGGCGAGATTCTGCTGGACGGCGAGAATATTCTCGACGCAGGAAGTATCCGACGTGCGCCGCCGCGTCGGCATGGTGTTTCAGCGGTCGAACCCGTTTCCGAAATCGATCTTCGACAACATCGCCTACGGCCCGCGCATCAACGGCCGTCGCGACCGCGCGGTCCGACTTGAAAGACCAGGTGGAGCAGAGCCTGCGCCGCGCCGCCCTGTGGGACGAAGTCAAGGATAAGCTGCACCAGTCCGCCTACGGCCTCTCCGGCGGCCAGCAGCAGCGCCTGTGCATCGCGCGCGCGCTGGCGGTGAATCCCGAAGTGCTGCTGCTCGACGAGCCCTGCTCGGCGCTCGATCCCATCGCCACCGCCAAGATCGAGGACCTGATCTTCCAGCTCAAGAGCAGTTGCACCATCGTGATCGTCACGCACAACATGCAGCAGGCGGCGCGCGTCGCCGATTACACCGGCTTCTTCCTGCTGGGCCGCCTGATCGAGTTCGACAACACCACCGTCATCTTCAAGAACCCGCGAAAAAAGAAACCGAAGATTACGTCACGGGCCGCTTCGGATGAGATTTCAGAGGAGCTAACCTGTGCGTCACTTCATCGAAGAACTGGAACAACTGAAGACCAAGCTGCTCGAAATGAGCGCGCTGGTCGAAGCCGCCATCCAGCGCAGCATCAGCGCGGTGACTCAGAAGGACCGCAGCGCCGCCGAAGAAGTGTTCCGCAACGAAGCGCGCATCAACGAAATCGAGATCGAGATCGACGAGTTCGCCATCAATCTGCTGGCCCTGCAGCAGCCCATGGCGGCCGATCTGCGCCTGATCGTCGCAGCCCTGAAGATCAACACCGATCTGGAACGCATGGGCGACCTGGCGGTCAACATCGCCGAGCGCGCGCCGTCGCTGATGGAAGAGCCGGTGATCAAGCCGATGATCGATATCCCGCACATCGCCGGCCTGGTGCAATCCATGGTGCGCAAGGCGCTGGACGCGTTCGTCACGCGCGACGCCGACCTGGCGCGCAGCGTGCTCGCTTCCGATGACGCCGTCGACAGCCTGCGCACCGCCTGCTACCACGAACTGGTCAGCTTCATGGAGAAAGATCCGCAGAACATCCAGCAGGCCCTCGACCTGCTGGCGGTGACCCGCAACCTGGAGCGCATCGCCGACCACTCCACCAACATCGCCGAAGACGTGCTGTTCCTGGTGAAAGGCGTCGACGTCCGCCATCACGCCGAAGCCCGCCACTAAGGCAAAAAAAGTGGGACAGGCATTCAGGATAGCCTGTCCCACGTCACACCACGCACAATTAGAAAGCTACTACCAGCGCCGGCCTATGAAAACGCGGGGTCCGAAAAAGACTCCGCCGTAGAATGAAGGGCCCCAGTAGTAGGGATATGGAGGATAATACCCAGGACCGTAATATGGATATGGATAGCCAGCGGCATAGCCAGGACCATAGGCTGGATTCCCCGGATACCCCGGCCGTGACTGCAATCGCGGCGGACCAGAGGTTTGATAATCACCTTGATTGACAAACCGGAAAGCCTGCGGAGCATGCTCGGTCGAAATCGTCACCGGCTGCTCGATCCTGAAAGTAAGGATGGACTCCGGAGTCATGATAGTTGGATGCCCGCGCGTGAACAGCACGCCGATGGTGCTCACCACCAATCCGGCTCCTGCGCCCACGGCAGCGCCGCCTGCGCCACCCACGCCCGCGCCAATTGCCGCGCCCGCGCCGGTCGTCAAACCGATGGCCGTCGCGTCACGACCCTGCGAGGTCGGACCCATGCGGCTAAATAATGAAGTCTGAACCGGAACCTGCTGGCCGTCGACGACGGGCAGATCGATCAACTGCAAGCCAAGGTGCGAAACTCCCGAAACCTTGCCGGCTTTTTGCGCCTCGGAAACGCGCCCACCGACAGTCTGGCCGCGTTGCGCGACCACCACGCCGTCGACGATTACCGGCCGCACCAGCGTGGCCGAAAATGCGTCGCCGGTCTGATTCTTGTCCGAGGAGAGTACGTTGTTCAACCGCACCGTTACGTAGGTGCCCGGCTTGATGGTCAACTGCGAAGGAATGCTGGCGCTCGGCGGCGGAGGACCTTGCGGATCGTTTGGCCCCGGGGCCGGAGCCGGATTGCTCTCTCCAATGCGCCGCCATCCGCCATTCGGATCCTGCTGAGTCTGCTGGTCCGGCGGGGGCGGCGGCTCCTGCGCCATCGCCAGACTCGAAAAAGCTAAAACCCCTAACGCTACGCCAAATCGAATCGGGTTGTCTAAAATCCTGTTCATTTGATGCCCTCTTACGAGCATTCTTATTGCATGTGTTTCACCACTCGCAACCTATTGAAAACAGGATCTTAATCGTGTCGAAATTCTGGCCGAAATGCACCGTGTGGTGCTTTTGAGCCAACCCGAAAGCTTTTTACGCCTTTTTCTGTTGCTTTTTTCTGCGCTCCGCCCAGAATGCCTTCATCCGCTCCGATTGAGCTTTCTTCTGCGCGGCGCTCAATGGCTTACGCTTCCTTCTGTTCGGCGCGGCAGGCGCGGCGGCAGGCGCGGCAGCCGACGCCGACCCGGGCGGCCGGCCACGGCGCTTCGCCCCCCCTTGAAGGGCGTCGATAGCCCGAGTGAGGCGATCGCGTTCCGCGACCAGAAGGGCGATGATTTGTTCGGTGGACATTAAGGTGATCCTAACATCTAATTATCTGAGCGGCAATAGTTTTCAGGCCCCGATGTCCTCATCCCACAACTCCGGTTTCGCCGCGATGAATGCTCGCATTAATTCAATACATTCCTGATCTTCGACGACATCGACTTTGACTCCGTTTTGGCGAAGGTAGTCCTCGGCGCCGAGGAACGTAACGTTCTCCCCCACCACCACGTGCGGGATTCGATACAGCAGGATCGCGCCGCTGCACATCGGACAGGGCGACAGAGTCGTATACATGGTCGAAGCCCGATATACGCTCCCTGGCAGCCGCCCTGCATTGCGCAGGCAGTTCATTTCTCCATGATCGATCGCGCTTCCGCTCTGCACGCGGCAGTTGTGGCCGCGGCCGATAATATTGCCGCCAGTAACCAAAACCGCCCCAATCGGGACGCCACCTTCCGCGAGGCTCCGTCGCGCTTCCTCTATCGCCGCCGTCAGGAATGAGTCCCGCTGAGGCACGCTTACTTCTTCACGGACGCCAGGTCCGAGGCAATTTCTTCGATCCTCTGATACAGTCCGGCCGGCAAAACGCCTTTATCCCGCAGATCCGCGTAAATGGATTGAGCCTGCTGATACTCGGCTATGGCGGCCGGTTTCGCGCCCATTGCCACGTAGACCTCGCCCAGATCGCGATGCGAGTCCGCGAGGTCCGTAGCCGCCTCCCAGTCCGTCTTTGAATGCTCCGCGAGTTGAGCCACTGCGTCATGGCGTCGCGAGCGGTCGCCAGCGCCTGTTTCAGATCGCCCAGGCGCACGTACACGTTGGCGAGTCGCTGGGTGCTGACGGCGACGATGCGGGCCGCGCGATAGTCATTGGGGTCCGCCGCGGCCACCGCGACGCGAATGGCGAGAGCTTTTCGATGCGCGCTCAGCGCCGCGGCGTCATCGTCCTGCCGCGACGAAACCCACCCCAAGTCGCTGTAATCGAATGACAAGTCCGTTTTGGCGCGGTTATCGGAAGGATCGCGATTGGCACCTTGCCTCGTCGATGGCGACCGCCTGCTCATACTCCGAACGGCTTTCCGCGTAACGATGCAAAACGCCATATAACGCGCCCAGCCGCTTGTGCGCCAGTGCGAGATTACGCTGCACCTGCGGTCTCGCCGGATTCATACTCGCTAGACGAGCCGTAAGCTCCAGGACACGCTGGCGCAGGGGCAGTATGGCTTCATAGTCAGCTTGGCCGACCATTAGATCTCCCTGCACGGTACCACCGCCAACAGGTCGCCAATCGTGGCCGGATCGTCCGGGTGCGCTTGAAACGCCGCTTCCGCCAGCGCGCTGCTTTTTTGATGGTGCGCGTCGCGCCAGTGCGATCTCCAATCCGGGCGGTAGCGAGCGAAACCTCGTTCAGCACTCGAATGTAATCGTGCCGGAATGTCGGATTCGAGCCATTGGCGGTCGACAGACGATCCATAATCGCGGCAGGCTTTTCTAAGGCTCTCAGCCGCCGCCGCCGCGTTGCCGAGATTCGCCTCCCACCCCGCGCCTTGCACCAACCCAACCCGCTCGTAACCCAGCGCGACCTCCCAGGCGAGCCTCGGATCTCCCGCCGACTCGTTCGAAAGCCGCTCCAGATACTCCAGCGCCCGCGCCACCAGCAGATTCCGTGCCGCTGTCGAACCCGGCAGCGGAGCGATCGCGTCGTGCAGCTCAAACATTACCGAGTGCGCCAGGTTGCGCACTTCCTGGAACCGCCGCTGCGCGCGCCGCGCTTGCCACCATGCAGCCCCGGCGAACGTCAGAATAAGAACCGCCGCCAGCGCCCCGGCCGGAATCGCCACGCGGTGCCGCCGCAAAAGTTTTCCCGCTCGATACAGGAAGGTAGCCGGGCGCGCGCTTACCGGCTGTCCGCTCAAATGCCGGCGGAGATCGGAAGCCAGATCGTCGACGGTCGCGTACCGCTGGCGCGGATCTTTTTCCAGCGCCTTGGCGGCAATGTTATCCAGATCGCCGCGCAGTCTTCGGCGCAGGCGGTCGTCGGAGACGGCCTGGCTCGGAAGCGGCGGCGCTTCTTCGCAAACCACGCGCACCATCTCCGTAAGCGAGTCGCCCGGTACATGGTACGGCCGCCTGTCGGTCAGCAGTTCGTAAAGAATGATGCCCAGCGAGTAGACGTCGTCGGAAACCGCATACGGAGCGCCGCGAATCTGCTCCGGACTGGCATACGCCGGCGTCATGATCGGCAGGCCGGCCTGGGTAATGTCGTCGCTGGATGCCCCGCCGTCGTCGGGGTGCAGCACGCGCGCCAGCCCGAAATCCAACAGCTTCGCCGTGCCTTCCGCCGAGATCAAAATATTGCCCGGCTTTAAATCGCGATGCACCACCAGCCGCTGATGCGCGTGCGCCACTGCGTCGCAAACCGAAAGGAACAGCTCCAGGCGCGCGGCGGTGGACAAATGATGGGTCTCCGAATATTCAAGCAGCGGGAGCCCCTCGATGTACTCCATCACGAAGTACGGCTGCCCTTCGGCGGTGGCGCCGCCGTCCACCAGGCGCGCGATGCCGGGATGCTCGAACTGAGCAAGGATCTGGCGTTCCCGCCGGAAGCGCCGCTCCATGTCGCGATCGAGACGCCCGCGGCCGCTGGTGATCAGCTTGATCGCCACCTGCTTGCGATATTCCCCGTCGGCGCGCTCACCGAGATAAACCACGCCCATTCCGCCGTGCCCGATTTCGCGTAGAACCCGATAGGCCCCGATCATCGTCGGCGGCGCGGCGGGCGATGCCATGACGTCGGCCCGCAGCAGAGCGCCGGGAACCGCCACTGAATCGAGCACCGCATCGGCGCGCGCCTCTAAAGCCAGCAGCGATTCCACCTCGCGGCGTAATTCGTCGTCACCGCTGCACAGGCCCTTGAGGACGCCATCGCGCTGCGCAGGTTCCGCTTCCAGCACGCTGGCGAGGACCCCCTTGATCTCTCCCCAACGTTGCGCCGTCATTGGATGGAAGGTCCCTCGATCTGCTGCATCAGCCACAATCGAGCCGTGCCCCAGTCTCGCTTTACGGTGGCGGGCGAAATGCCCATGACTTCCGCCGTTTCCTCGATGGTCAGGCCGCCGAAGTATCGAAGCTCCACTATGCGCCCCTGTTGCGGATCCATCTCGGTGAGTTCCTGAAGCGCGCGGTTCAGATCGAGCAGGTTAACTTGCGGATTCGTGAATACGCCCAGCGCGTCGTCGAGCGCGACCGCGTTGGATTGGCCCTCCCGTTTGGCAGCCTGATGGGCGCGTGCGTGATTAATCAGAATGCGGCGCATCATGCTCGCCGCGACGCCCAGGAAGTGCGCGCGATTTTGCCAGTCGACCGCGTGCTGATCCACCAGCCGCAGGTACGCTTCGTGAACCAGAGCAGTAGGCTGCAAGGTATGGTCAGGCCGTTCCGCCGCGAGAAAGTGCCGCGCCAGGCGGCGCAGCTCGTCGTACACCACTGGCGTCATCTTGTCTAGCGCCGATTTATCGCCGTTACGCCAGTTGATGAGAAGCTGCGTGAATTCTTGCGACGCGATCCCCAAGTTATTACAGTACAACGAACGGATTAGCGTTCGCGAATTCCTGGAGCTAGGTGAAACCCCCGACATCCACCGCTCCCTGTGGTCGCGGCTCGCTTAAGTTGCTGAAATCTGGAGGTGTTTGTCACGAGCCGCGACCACAGGGAGCGGTGGGCCGCCGCTTTTCACATACCTTGCAATCAGCCCCTGGACAGCGGCGGCGCGATATGTATAATAACCACATATGGCGACACAAGATATGCGGGACCTGCAAAAAGGCAGCGCCGAGATGATTATTCTGGCCCTGCTCGAAGAACGCCAGCGCCACGGCTATGAGATCGCCCGGCTCATCGGAACCGAATCCGGCAACAAGCTCCAGTTCCACGTCGCTTCGCTTTACCCGATGCTGTACCGCCTGGAGCGCAAGAAGCTGGTGGAAGGAAAATGGGTGGAAAAGCCGGGTGAACGCCGCCGCCGCTTTTATCGCCTGACGCCGGCGGGACGAAAAGCGCTCGCGGCGTCGAAACGCAACTGGCGCGAGTTCGTGGCCGCTTTGAACCGTCTCACCGGATTCAGTCATGTCTGACCTCTGGGAAAATTACGTCCGCGAGCATTTGCCGGATCTTCGCGTCGATCCGGCGCGTGAAGCCGAAATCGTCTCCGAGCTCGCTCAGCAGCTTGAGCAAGCCTATCGGGATGCGATCCTGTCCGGAGCGTCTGAACCCGAGGCCATCCATCAAGCCCAAGCGCAGTTCAACGATTGGAACAAACTCGCGCGCGAAATCGAGTCCGCGGAGCAGCGTGTCGTCGATCCACCTCTGCCCGCCAAGCCTTGGTTTGGCGCCCTGCACGATCTTCGGTACGCGGCCCGATTCTTCCACCGCAATCCCGCATTCGCCGCGGTCGCTGTGATCACTCTGGCCTTTGGAATCGGAGGCAACACCGCGGTCTTCACCATGGTCGACGCGCTGGTTCTGCACGGCCTGCCTTATTCCGAGCCTGACCGCTTGATGGCCATCGACACGACAAAAAGCCAGCAGGCCTATATTGAGCCGTGGACCTCCGCGCTCGATTTCTTCGACCTCCGTGACCGAACGCATGCGTTCTCTTCGATCGCCGGCATCGGCCCTGTCTGGAACGTGATCCTGACCGGCTCGGGCGAAGCCGAGCGGCTGGAAAGTCTGTACGTCTCGGCGAGTTTGTTCCCGATGCTCGGCGTGAACGCGGCGCTGGGCCGGACGTTTCTTTCATCGGAAGACCGCGGCGCTCAGCCGTCGAACGTCGTCATTCTGTCGGACGGCATCTGGCGTCGCCGGTTCGGCGCCAGCCGCGAGATTCTCGGCAGATCCTTGACCATCGACGGCGGGGTTTTCACCGTAATCGGCGTGCTGCCTGCGGATTTTCGTTACGCCGGCGAGCCCGTCGCGGGCACCGCCAGCGCGATCGACGCATGGTTTCCGCTTTCTGCAAATCCATTGACCGGTTCACAGAGAGGCTTGCGATTCCTGAAAGTCGTGGGACGCTTGAACCCCGGAGTATCGCCGCAGCAGGCGGACGACGAAATCCGGCGTATTGGAGCCGCTCTGGCCGGGCAGTATCCGCAGACCAATCGCGGATTCATCATGGACGCGCAACTACTTAGCGTTCAGGTCGGCGGCCGGGTTCGCGCGACCATGCTTCTTCTGCTCGGCGCCGTGGGATTCGTGCTTCTGATGGCCTGCGCCAACGTCGCAAATCTCTTGCTCGCCCGAGCCGCCACGCGCCGTCAGGAAATTTCGGTTCGCGTCGCGCTGGGTGCCTCGCGGATCCGCCTGATTCGTCAGCTTCTCACAGAGGGTTTGGTGCTGGCCGCTGCGGGAGGGGCAGTCGGAATCCTCTTCGCGTATGCGAGTCTCCGCTTCTTAGTCAAAATCGGCCCGGCCAGCCTGCTCGAGGGCCGCGCCATCCACCTCGACCCCCGAGCCTTGCTGTTCACGGCCGCCAGCGTTTTGATCTGTACAGTGCTCGCCGGACTTCCTCCCGCCTGGCGAATGGCTCGCGCGGAACTCGGAACCGCTTTGCGCGAAGCGGGCCGCAGCCTCACCGCCGGCCAGCACCGGCTTCGCTCCGCTCTGGTGATCCTTCAAGTCGCGGTCGCACTGGTGCTGCTGGTCGGCGCGAGCCTCCTGGTCCGCAGCTTCGTCCGGCTCCTCGACGTGGATCCCGGCTTCAACCCGCGCAATGTCGTGACCATCTCCACGCAAGTTCCGGCGACGGCGCAATCCCCCGAGCAGCGCACCGCGATTTACCGCCTGATCCGCGAACGCCTGCTCGAAGTGCCCGGTGTGACGAATGTCGCCACCGTGAGCCGTCTGCCATTGGGCGGCATGAACCTGGGGACTTGGGTTTTCGTCGAAGGGAAATCCGTCCCTGGCGAACCTGGCGTCGACGTTGAATACCGTACCGCCACGCCGAGCTACTTCGAAACCATGAACATCCCGCTGCGCGCGGGCCGCTTCTTCGACGATCGCGACGGCGCTTCCATTGTCCTGATCAACGAAACCATGGCCCGCCGTTTCTGGCCCGGCGAAAATCCGATCGGACGCCGCATCCGGCTCGGCGCGGACACCGACCGCCAGCCATGGATCACCGTCGTCGGAGTGGTCGGTGACGTCCGCCACGTCGGCCTCGACACGGCGCCACGGCCCGAACTCTATCGCCCCTATGCAGTGAATCCCCAAGGCGCGCCGATCCTGGTCATTCGCACTTCTTCCGACCCCAAGCCGCTGGTCAACTCGCTGGCCGCTGCGGTCCGCTCGGTCGACGCGTCTATGCCCGCTTTCAACGTCTATCTCATGGAAACGCTGGTCGATCGTTCCACCACACAGCGACGTTTTGTGATGTGGCTGCTCGCCGGATTCGCTTTGGCCGCTCTGCTGCTGGCCGTAGTTGGAATCTACGGGGTCATCTCGCATTCCGTCGCCCAGCGGACCCCGGAGATCGGCCTGCGCATGGCTCTCGGCGCATCGCCAGCCGGAGCGCTGGGCTTGGTATTCGCCCAAGGATTCCGCTTGACCGCGATCGGCATCGCACTCGGATCGCTCGCCGCCGCGGGTTTGACACGCCTGATGCGAAACCTGCTTTTCGAAGTAAAGCCCTTGGACCCTGTTGCTTTTGTCGTTGCCGCTGTGATGCTCGCTGCGTTCGCGCTATTCGCCTGCTACCTCCCCGCGCGCCGCGCCACGCAGGTCGACCCGTTGATCGCCCTGCGCCACGACTGAAGCCGCGCGAGTCGAGCGCTATACAATAACCCTATGACCCGAGCTTCCTTCGCTTTCTCACTGGCTCTCCTGACCCCGTTCTTTGTCCACGCCCAAGGCCGTGGCGGAGCCGCGCAGGCTCCAGCGCGCATTCCTCCCATCGATGAACGCACCGCCGGAATGCAAAAAATCGACGGCTATTTCCCCCTGTATTGGGACGAACGCACCGGCAGCATTTTCCTCGAGATACCCCGCTTCAATACCGACTTTCTTTACACCACCGGACTCGCGGCGGGACTCGGCTCCAACGATCTCGGCCTGGACCGCGGCCAGGAGGGCGGCGGCAAGGTGGTCGCGTTTGAACGCGTCGGACCGCGCGTGATGCTGGTGCAGCCGCAGGAATCCTTCCGGTCCTCGAGTTCGAATCCTGCCGAGCAGCGGTCCGTCGAAGATTCCTTCGCCAAATCCATCTTGTGGGGATTCGCCGTCGCTGCCGAATCGAATGGCCACGTCCTGGTCGACGCCACCGATTTCTTCCTGCGCGACGGCCACGGCTCCAGCGCCGGCCTGCGCCCGGGTACATATCGCGTCGACCGCACCCGCAGCGCATTTTATATGCAGCGCACGAAAGCGTTCCCCAAGAACACTGAAGTCGAAGTGACCCTCACCTTCACCAACGAAGCCGCCGGCGGACGTGGCGGAGGCGGCGGACCGGTACAAGGACCACCTCCCATCGGCACGGGCGAACCGGCGGCGGGTGGACGCGGCGCGGGCGGCGGAGGTCGCGGCGGCGGACTCTTCTCCGGCACCGTTGCCAGCGTCACTCCCACCGCCGAAGCCGTCACCCTGCGCGAGCATTATTCGCTGGTCGAGCTTCCCGATAACAAATACGTGCCTCGCGAAGACGATCCCCGCGCCGGCTACGGCGGCATCACCTACATCGATTACAGCGTGCCCATCGGTGAGCCCATGATGAAGCACTACGTGCGCCGTCATCGCCTCGAAAAGAAAGACCCCGGCGCCGAAATGAGCGAAGCCGTGAAACCCATCGAATACTGGGTCGACTCCGGCGCTCCCGCCGATGTACAGAAAGCGCTGGTTGAAGGCGCCAGTTGGTGGAATCAGGCGTTTGAAGCCGCCGGCTTCAAGAACGCCTTCCATGTCGCAGTGCTGCCCGCCGACGCAGATCCCATGGACATTCGCTACAACATGATCAACTGGGTCCACCGCTCTACGCGCGGCTGGAGCTCCGGCGGCACCGTCACCGATCCTCGCACCGGCGAAATTATCAAAGCCACCGTAACGCTCGGCTCCCTCCGCGACCGTCAGGATTACATGATTTTCGAAGGCCTTCTCTCGCCCTACACCACCGGCAATGAGAAGCCCGACATTCTGTATCAGACCGCACTCAAGCGCATCCGCCAGCTTTCCGCGCATGAAGTCGGTCATACGCTCGGCCTCGGCCACAACTATTACGACAGCAAGCAGGGCTGGATCTCCGTCATGGATTATCCGCATCCACAGGAAAAGCTCAACGCCGACGGCACCATCGATATTTCGGACGCCTACCCGCAGCACATCGGCGAGTGGGACAAGGTCACCATCAATTATGGCTATCGCCAGCTTCCTCCCGGCGATGAACATGCCGCGCTCACGCGCATTCTCGATGACGCGTGGGCCAAGGATCTGCGCTATATGACCAATCAGGATCTGGACGCGAATCCGAAAGTCGACCAGTGGTCGAACGGCGTAAATCAGGCCGACGAACTGAACCAGATGATGAAGGTCCGCCGCGCCGCGCTGAACCGCATCGGCGAACACACCATCCGCAAAGGCGCACCCATGGCGACCATCGAGGAACCGTTCGTTCCCATCTTCATGTACCACCGTTACGCCGTCGAATCCGCGTCGTCGATGGTTGGCGGCATCGATTACATTTACGGAATTCGCGGTGACAATCGAACGCCCGTGAAATGGGAATCGGCGGCAAATCAGCGCAAAGCTCTCGACGCGCTCGCGAATACGTTGAAACCCTCCGAGCTGACTGTTCCCAAGCAAGTCCTCGACGCGATTCCGCCACGTCCGCCCGGCTTCGGCCGCCATCGCGAGCTGTTCCCGCGCACCACTGGCGACGGCTTCGATCCACTGAGTCCCGCGACCATCGCTTCCGATGTGACCGTCGGTTTCGTGCTGGAGCTTGACCGCTCTGCGCGCATGGTGGCGCAGCACGCCGTGGATCCGTCGCTGCCCGGTCTTGAGGAAGTGATCGACCGGATGACGAAAGCGGTCTTCGATGCTCCGGTCGCGTCGCCCTACGAATCCGAAGTGCGGCGCGCCGAGGAGCGCGTCCTGGTCGACCGAGTCATGTGGCTGGCAACCGCGTCTCCGAACGGCCAGGTCCGCGCGATCGCTTCGTTGAAGTTATCGAAGCTCGCCACGCGTCTGAAAGCCGAGACCTCGCAGGGCGAAGCGGAACAAGCGCAACACATGCTGCTGGCTGCGGACATCAAGCGATTCCTGGAGCGTCCCGCCGAGGTGATGCACATGATTCCCGCCGCCGGCGCACCTCCCGGAGCCCCCATCGGAGGCGACACCGGAATGGACTGGCTCGCGCGCCCCGAAGGCTGCAACTGGACCGACGCCCATCCAGACTGGTGGTCGTCTTACGAACGACCGCCGATGTAGGCAGGTCCTCAAGCCGCTTGACGTCCAACTCTAATCATCGGTCCGCTTTCAATTGCTCGAGCCTGCGGGTGAAACGAACCTTACCGCGGAGTTGCCGGAGCCGCGCGTAGTCCGGCGATGGCGCAACCAACTGTAGGGCGCGGCGAACGGTCTGAGTGATCCCGCTCCCGCTGGCTCGTTGAGCCTCTTCGAGAAGTTCCAGAGGCACTTCGACGGTGATCCTTCGCATCGTTCCCATAGGACTAATTCGCCGGTTTCCCCCAGATCACGATTCCCGGACCTCGAACCAGAAACGTCGAGCCCGATCCGTCCGCGACTTCCAGGTTCACGACCGCGGTGCTCGAACCCGCCTGGACCTGCACCTGCGCCAGGCTCGCGATCGACCCCGGCAGCGTCTGCGTCGGCAGAGCGCTGGCCAAAATCCCCGTGACAACCGGCATCACGGCAGGATTGATCGCCATCACAGACGAACTGATCGCGCCGGTCGGCTCCGCCGGACTGCTCACGCCCAGACCGTTCAGAAAAATAGTGACGGTGGATCCAGCCGCGGCTGGATTCGCGCAGCTGTTCAAGCTTCCGTCCGCGTTGAACGCCACCGGCTGCATTCCGGCGATAGTCTGTCCGTTGCAATTCGCGACATCCCAGTATCGCCTGACCGAAACTCCCGGGCTGCACGAAAACGCTCGGCTGCCGATTCGCGACCGCCAGAATATATGACTCCGATACCGCCGGCGTGACGAACTGGCTTGATACCTGCATCGTCACCTGAGTCTGCCCGGCGATCTCGTAGGGAACTTGCAAATTAATCTGAATTCCCGAGGTGTAAAGAATCGGCGCAGCGACGCCGTTAAACGTCACCGTCACTCCGTTGAACGACGTCGGGTATCCGTTCGCGGATGGCGCCGAACCCTCCGGTGCAAGATTCGTTCCGAATAGCGTCACCAGTTGTCCCGGAGCCACCGAAACAATCTTGGCTTCATCGGCGTTATCGCAGATCGTGGCGACCCGGCCAACCGAGGAAAGCCTGGCTTGGAAGACTTGCGACCCAACGGCGATCGCGCTTCCATCCGCGCGCGTCGCGATTCCCCGCTCGAAGTCGTTCACCAACTGCGTCGGCGAAAGCGTGGTGCCATCGGGGCTCAAGCGCGCGATGAAACCGGGACCGCCCACGCCGTTTGACGCCGCAGGGCGCGAAGCCACTGGAGTATTCCATAACCCGGGCAGGTCGCTCGAGGATGCCATGCCCGCGATTAGAATGTTCCCGCTCGCGTCGACCGCCATCGCGCTGATCGAATCGCCGGTCAAAAAGCTTCCCGCCTGCGCGGCGGAGCCTCCGAAGAACGTCGACCAGATTACGCCGGTCCCCGACGCATTCAATTTCGTGATGTAGCCAGTGCTGGGCGGCGCGGAAAAATCCAGCGCCGCGATTTCCTGTGCCGGATCGGGAAAATATTCGACCTGATAAGCTCCCGGAGTAGTGGGATAGTCTGGCGAGCTCGTCGTGCCCGCGACAATCGCGTTTCCCGATCCATCCACGGCCAACCCGCTCGGATTCGCGCCCCACATACCGGAAAGATAAGTCGCGAAAATCAACTTGGTGCCGGTGGGATCGATTTTTGCAATGTGCTGGTAGGTGCAATAGAAGTCTCCGAAGAAGCCGGCTCCGATACAAACCAATCTCGGAACCGTGGACTGGAATGCGCCCGGGGTGGTCGGCGCCAGAGGCCCGATGAACGCGCCCACGGCATAAATATTCCCCTGCTCGTCGAGCGCGATTTGATTCCCACCGAATCCCTGGATCGCGAGCACCGCGCTGCTCCCGGTTGGATCCAGTTCGATGATGTAGGCAGTGTTGAACTGAGTGCTGGTCGCGCCGACCACGGCTCCGGGTGTGGGCTGAAAGCCTAAATTTGCGCCCTGACTGCCGGTGATGAATGCGTGCCCCGCGGCGTCGACTGCAATCGATTGTCCGGTACTGGCCGCGATGTAAGTCGAATACACTACGGCGCCGTTCGGATTCAGCTTCGCGGCAAATGCCGAGCCCACAGCGATTGGCGAGGTCTGCATCGCTCCCGGCGTCGTCGGGAAATCGGGCGAATTCGTGGTTCCGGTTATATACACCGAATTGTCTGCGCCGAGCGCCAGCGCAGTCGCCCGATCGTCCTTCGATCCTGCAAGTTGTGTCCACCAGATGATTTGTGATGCATCCGGCGACAGCTTTGCGGCGAAGGCGTGCGCCGGCGCGTTAGGATCTTGAGGATTAGCGATGAAAAACCCGGCGACATAAATGTTTCCCGAGGCGTCCAGTTGCACCGCGTTCGCGAGCGCGTTGGGAAGCGTCGTCAGGCTCTGGACGCCTGTCGCAAAAACGTGGCTCGCAAAAATGAAGAGAAGGGAGAAACTTCCGCGCCGCACACCGCCATTTTCTCACCCACTGATTTGCTGTGCTTGGTACCGACGGTACGCCTTACTTCACGGGAATTCTGTGATAGTTTTGTGTAACGTATGATCACACGCAAACAATTCGCCGCTTTCGCAATTTCGATGTGCATCGCGCTGGCGCAGGCTCCGCGCGCGATGACGCTGGTCGACGTGATGAACGTTCCGCAGATCGCGGATCCGCAAATTTCGCCGGATGGACGGCAGATCGTATTCGCCGAATCCAAACCGGATTGGAAGGCGGACAAGCGTATCAGCCACATCTGGAAAATCAACGCGGATAGCACCGGCCTGGTTCAGATGACCAGCGGAGCCGACGGTGAAAACACGCCGCGCTGGTCGCCGGATGGAAAAACCATCGCGTTCGTCGCCAAGCGAGGCACCGAGCAGGAAGCCGTAGCGCAGATCTTCCTGATCTCGAACGCGGGCGGTGAAGCGCGGCAGTTGACCAGCCACGCGACCGCGGTGTCCAACATCCATGTGGTCGCCCGATGGATCGACGATTTATTTCCGAGCCGCCGATCCCAAGTCGGACGAGCAGAAAGCGCGCGAGAAGTTGAAAGACGACGTGTTCATGTTCGACGAAGACTATCAGCAGCAGCATCTGTGGAGCGTCAGGGTAGCGAACCGGGCCGAACACCGGATCACGCAGGGCGGCTATTCGATCACCGCTTACGATCTATCTGAAGACGGGAAGAAAATTGTCGCGCATCGCGCGCCGACTCCGCAGATCGAGGACAGCGACCAGAACGAAGTGTGGGTAATGGACTCGACCGGCGCGAACGCGCGGCAGATCACGCACAACAAAGTTCAGGAGACTGACGCGTCGTTTTCACCCGATGGCTCGCAGGTGCTGTTCCTGTCGCAAGCCAATCAGAAATTCGACACGTACTACAACCGCAAGATTTTCGTGGCGCCTGCAAGTGGCGGCGAGGCTCGGCTGCTGATGCCGGATCTGCCCTATGAAGTGGATCAGCGCGGCGTGGTCGAAGGACGGGAAGTCGATTTTCTTCGTGGCTAACATGGGCGTGCATAGCGAATTGTTCCAGGTGCCGGTGCAATCGGCGAAACCGGAACAACTCACCAGCGGGAAGCATGCCATCACCGGTTGGACCTGGTCGCCTGCGGCGAACGCGCACGTATTCACGTCGCACGAAATGTCGAGTCCCGGTGAAGTGTGGGTGATGACCGCGGGATCGGCTCCACACAAAGTCACGTCGGTGTATGACTATCTGACGCGCGAATTTCAGTCTTCCTCGACAGGAAAGCGTCGAGTGGAAAGGCGCGGATGGAGTGACGGTGGAGGGGCTGCTGTATTATCCGCTCGACTATCAGGAGGGCAAGCGATATCCGCTGGCGGTGCAGACCCATGGCGGACCGCAGGCTTCGGATAAGTTCGGATTCGGCGGCAGCCAGAACTACGTGCCCGTGCTGGCCGCCAAGGGCTACGCCGTGTTGCAGCCGAATTATCGCGGCAGCACCGGCTACGGCGACGATTTCATGCGCGACATGGTGGGGCACTACTTCCAGAACGCGCACCTGGACGTGCTCGCCGGCGTGGATTACTCTGATCCAGAAAGGCATTGCCGATCCGGATCACATGGTGAAGATGGGCTGGAGCGGCGGCGGGCACATGACTAATAAGATCATCACGGTAACCACTCGCTTCAAGGCCGCGTCGGCCGGAGCGGGCGCCGCGGATTGGGTGTCGATGTACGCGCAGAGCGATGTGCGGACATACCGGACGCCGTGGTTCGGAGGAACGCCGTGGCAGAAGGACGCTCCGATCGCAGCCTATTGGGATAATTCGCCGTTGAAGGATGTATGGAAGGTGAAGACGCCGACCATTTTCCTGGTGGGCGAAAAAGATGTCCGCGTCCCGTCGCCACAATCGGTAGAAATGTACCGTGCGTTGAAGAGCAACGGCATCCCGACGCACTTATACATCGCTCCGCGCGAGCCGCACGGATGGGCGGAACTGCGTCATGTGCTGTTCAAGATGAACGTGGAACTCGACTGGTTCGAGAAGAACGCGATGGGTCGGACGTACGCGTGGGAGAAGGCGCCTTAGAGGATTGGCCACAGATTCACGCCGATGAATTAGCGACCATCCCAAGCGTCGAAGTGGAGCACGCGGGCCAAAGTTTCGCGCTGCTCCCAGCCCTTTTCTTCCAGGTCCGGCTGCGGGCGGAATTCGGAGACGTAGCCGACGCATAGATACGCGACCGGCGTGATGTGATCGGGGATCTTTAGAAGCTTTTTCAGGCGCGGGAAATCGAGAATGCTGACCCAGCCCACGCCGAGCGATTCCGCGCGCGCAGCTAGCCAGAGATTTTGGACCGCGCAAACGGTTGAGTATAAATCCGTTTCAGGATTGGACTGACGCCCCAGGCCGTGTCCGCGCGTTCGATTCCGGTCGCAGGTGACGCATACGTTTACCGGCGCGCGCAGAATGCCTTCCAGTTTCAGATTCTCGTAGAGTTTTTGTTTGTCATCCGTGTAGATTTGCGCGGCTTCGCGATTGGCGGCGGTGAAATTTTCGTGAACGCTCCGGCGCACCCCTTCGTCTCGTATCACGATGAAATCCCAGGGCTGCATGAAGCCAACAGAAGGAGCGTGGTGCGCGGCGTCCAGAATGCGGGTCAGGATTTCGTCTGGAACCGGGTCCGGCAGAAAATGCGAACGAACGTCGCGGCGTTCGTAAATCGCTCGGTAGACGCCGCGGCGTTCGGCTTCGGAAAAATCATGCATGTCAGAACTCGAATTGCAGCCCGCCCACGCCGGTGATGCCGGGGGTGCGATAGCCGCTCTCGTAGTATGTCTGATTCAACAGGTTATCGGCTTTGGCGAAAAAGCGCACGGCGCGAAATTCGGAGAGCGGAAGGCGATAGCTGGCGCCGAGGTCGAGTTTCTTGATTCCGGGAAACAACATGGCCGCGGTGACAGTATCGCCGAAAACTTCGCCGACGTAGTTGCTGGCCGCGGTCATGTCGAACGAAACGAAAAAGCGCTGGCCGATGCGCTGCGTGGCGATGATGGAGACCTGGTGATACGGAGCGAGAAAACTGCGTAGCACATCGCCGACGATGGGCGCCTTTTCGATCGCGTTGGTGTAAGTGTAGGCTGCCGAGATATCGAGCGACTTGGTCGCCGCGATGCGCGCGCTCGCTTCCGCTCCGCGAGAAAGGCCGCCTTGAGAGTTGATGTACCCGATGAAGCGGCCGAACGGATCGGTGGCGGAACTGATGAGGCCGGATTCATCGAAGACGATCACGCTCTGAAGGCGGGTGTAGAAATACGTCGCAGACGCGTGAACGCGCTGATTCCAGAAGGCCTGATCGAAACCTGCGTCGAAGGCGATGGAACGCTCCGGGCGCAGGCGGGGATCGCCGTAGACGGTGTAGCCGAAATTTTCGTCAAATCCTGCGCCAAATCGTTCAAAAAGAGAGGGCGCGCGATAGCCTCGGCCGACGTGGGCGCGGAATTTCGTTCCGCTGCGGCGCGCGAAGTACGCGATAGAGCCATCGCCGGTATAGGCGGTGGGCGGAGCTGCGAACGTCATGTTTTGATACGGCGCTGTTGCGGAGGGGAAGAACTGCGGAGCTTCGAGAGAAAAAACCTGGGCGCGGAAAGCGCCGGAGATTTGCAGACGATCGCCGAAGAGGCGGACTTGATCTTGCACGAAGGCCGAGTGGCTGCGCTCGGTGACGTTCGATCGCGCGGTGGCGGCGGGATCGAATTGCTGGTCCGAGAATGCCCCATAGTTTTCATCTTCAAACTCGTAGCCGGCGGTGAGCAGATTGAGATGACCGGTTTGAATATCCACGTGGGCGTTCACGGTGTGAATTTCGCCGTCGAAATCGCTGCGGCTGCTGGAGGTGGGCTGGAAAAGACCGACGCCCGCGGGTCCGTTGCCGAAGGAGCGCGTAGTGGACAAGCCTTGATAGCTTACGGAATAGCCGATGGCCGGCGAGGGATGGCCGAGCAGCGTAAGCGCGCCGGAGAGAAAACGGGCGACGCGGGTGCTGTCCGGATCGTCGGCGGAGGGAATGAAGTTGGCGTTGCCGATGGCAAGTTGAGAAAGCGGAACGCCCTCCTCGTAAAGCTTGAGCTGCGACAGAGGAAGTGGAATGGCGGTGACGATGTTAGTGGAATCGAAGTTTCCGATGGTCTGCGAGCCGCTCTGAACTTTGGTGAAGGTGCTGGCTCCGAAAAATCGTGCGATCAGTTGTGTCGTGGGCGTGAGATGAAATGAGATGCGGCCCTGGCCGCTGAGATTACGGTCGGGCGAATCGTTATCGATGCCGCGCGTGACGTCCAGTTCGGCCAGGCTGAGGCTGTACTGGATGCGGTCGTGTTTGAATCCGCCCGCCATGTGCGCGCGGCCACGCATCAGGCCAAGTGATCCGCCTTCGAGCTGAATGCTCCCGCGCGTGCGGCCGCCGCCTTCATCCGTGATCACGTTGATGACGCCTCCGATGGCGTTAGTGCCGTACAGGGAGGATCCGGAGCCGCGCAGAATTTCGACGCGATCGACGTCGGTGACCAGCATGTCTTCAATCAGGCCGGAGGCGTCGGCTTGCGTGGCCGCGGCGTCGCGGAAACGCATGCCATCGATGAGCACAGCGGTGTCCTGATCGCGCAGACCGCGGATGCGTATGGAGGTGAATCCGCCCGGTCCGCCGAGCTGCTGGACGCGCAGGCCGGGCGTGGGACGCAGGGCTTCGGGAAGCAGGAATTCATCGCGGCGCTCGATGTCGTCATTGTCGACCACGGTGACGGCTTTCGAAACTTCATCAGCGGTTTGCGGAGTGCTGGATGCCGTGACGACCACTTGCTGCTGCGTCGCGGCGAGCTGAAGGGGAAGGTCGAGGGTCAGGTTCGAGTCGTGCGCGATGTGTAATTCCTGCGTGACGAAGCGGCTGAAGCCCTGGGCTTCGGCCTGAACGATGTAATCGCCCGGGGCTACGGAGTCGAAACGATAAGCGCCCTGCGGATCGGAAGTGGTATTTCCGCGGGCGTCTCCGTTGCGGGCGAACAGCGCGATGGATGCGCCGGGGATCGCCTTGTTTTGAGGATCTTTCACGATTCCTGAAATCGATTGCGCTTGCACCGCCGCGCTGAGTAGAAGTGCGATGAGTATGATTTTCATCGAGAACAGGCTTTGACAAAGCGTGCGGCAAATTCCGGGCAGGATGCGAAGTGAAGATGAATGTAGCCGGCGAGAACGGATCCGGCCGAAAATCCTTCGGTGCGAGTGCCTTGGGTCGAGGTGACGCGGTAATTGCGCGCGACGTGCGGAGGCATTTCGTCGATTTGGGAATATCGAAATTCGTGACCGCGGATCTTTTCACCGCGGCGGAGCCAACAGTCGTTCGTCAGTTGTTCGACTTCGATGTAGCCGAGGGCGGCGAGATTCGGCTGCATGCGGGCGCGGGTGGGGAATAAACCAGCCATGGGGTAAACGGCGCCATCGAGGTCGATGATGGATTCGCAGAGATACATGAATCCGCCGCATTCGGCGTAGATCGGGCGATTTTCCGACGCGTACCGGAGGGTTGACTCGAGCATGGAAACGTTCGCGGATAGAGCGGCCGCGTGAAGCTCGGGATATCCGCCGCCGAAATAGAGGCCCTTCAGATTTTCAGGCAGTGCGGAGTCAGAGAGCGGGCTGAATTCTACGAGCTCGCATCCGAGCGAGGTGAGTAGATCGAGGTTGTCCTGGTAATAAAAACAGAAAGCACGGTCACGAGCGATGCCGATTCTTGCGCGCGATCGCTCAACTGGGTTTCGGAAAATTTTGGCTTCCACTGCGGGCGCTGTCGCGGCCAGTTCCAGCAAGCGGTCGAGGTCGAGAGAGCTTTCGATCCAGTCAGTTAGCGCTTCGAGCCGCTGCGGCGTTAGGACTTCGTCTGCTAAAACCAAGCCAAGATGACGGTCAGGAAAACTTATTGCGGGATTCGAGGTCAGAAATCCCAACGGCAAAGCCCGGCAGGATGCTTCGATGGCGGTGCGGATGAAATCGAAGTGGGCTTGGCCGGCGATGCGGTTGAAAATCACGCCGGCAAGATTCAGATCGGGATCGAAGCTTTCGAATCCATGAACTACGGCGGCGGCGCTACGGGCCATCGCCGAGCCGTCGACGATCAGGATAACGGGAGCGTTCAGCCACTTGGCGAGCTCGGCGGTGGAACCGGCGTCGGAAACGCCGTCGCGGCCGTCGAAGAGTCCCATTACGCCTTCGATGATGGCGATGTCGGCGTCTTCGCAGGCGCGTGTGAACAGCGCGAGATTGGTTTCGCGCGTGAGCATCCAGCCGTCGAGATTGCGGCTGGGGCGGGCGGTCGCGGCGCGATGGAAGGTCGGATCGATGAAGTCGGGTCCGGCTTTGAAAGGCTGGACGCGTTTGCCTCGGCGAGTAAGAGCGGCCATCAGCGCCGTCGCAAGGGTGGTTTTTCCGGCACCACTGTGGGTGCCCGCGATAACCAGCCGCGGAATGCCGATGGTCCGATGCATCGTGAGGAAACGCGCCTCTTTCTGGTGCGACTCACGCCTGCGAGGAAAGGGAGAAATTCACCGACCGCTCTCTCGCGAAGCGTGGCCTAAACTACTCTGCTTCCAAGGCAGGTCTCCTGACTTTGCAGGTCATCGCGAACCGGCGGCCTTCCCGCTTCTTGAAGAAACAGTGGCAACTGCATGCCGGCCCGCTCGCTGCTTACAGTGGCGCGACCGTGCGGGATTCACACCCGCTTCCCTTTTCACTCGCCGCTTTAAGGCGAGTACCTCAGAACAGATTCAGGTATAACAGAGATCGGAATACGCGGTCAAGAGTTTTGCGAGACTTTTTACTGCGCGCGATCCGGTTGTTGACCCACTCGCTGCACCATCAATTTCTTGGTGCGCTCGACCAGGGCCTGAGCCTTGGGCATGGCCTCGATGGCCTGCGCGACTTCGCGATCCTGCTGGATGCGGACTTTTTCCGACTCTTCCAGGCTGAACGCGGTGATGTACATTTCGCGCTTGAGCTGTTCCTTAACCCAATCGTGATTGGCCGCGTAATCCTCTTCGGTGAAGTCGATTTTATTCTTCAGCAGGAAATCGTGAAACTGATTCACCACGTCCTGATCCGGCTCCCAGCCCTTGGGAAGCGAGGCGTCTTTGCGCGGTCCGAAATATTCCGCGGAGAACTTGAAGAAGCCGTAGTGGCGCAGAAGAACCTCGATCTGAAATTTATTGAATTTCTCCGGGACGTATTTTTCGTCGGGCGTGATTCCGCCGCCGCCATAAACGGTGCGTCCGCTGTCGGTCATCTTCACGTCCGCGGTGTTTTTCTGATCGCGATTGGCGTTGTAGTAATAATCGAGGAACGAGATGTTGGAGTAGTCGCGCTGGATCAGGCGGCCGCTGGGAGTGTAGTAGTGCATGGTGGTCAGCGCCAGCGCGGTGTTTTCGCTGAGCGGGAACACGGATTGGACCAAGCCTTTGCCGAAGGTGGTTTCACCGAGGATCCAGGCGCGGTCGTGATCCTGCAAAGCTCCGGAAACGATTTCAGCGGCGGAAGCGGAGTTGCGGTCCACGATGACCACCATCGGGTAATCCTTGCCGCCATTGTCGCGGTGCGCGGTGAAGCTCTTGTTGGGCTGGGTGCGGCCGCGGTCGCTGACGACGACCTGATTCTTTTTCAGGAATTGGCCGGCAACTTCGATGCCTTCGTTCAGGATGCCGCCGGGATTACCGCGGAGGTCGAGAACCAATCCCTTGATGTCCTTGTCGCCGAGCCGGCTGAGCTTTTCCGCAAGCTCCTTGCTGGTATTTTCGTCGGTGAAATTCTGAACTTCGACGTAAGCGATGCCGGGCTTGATCCAGAAGGCTTCCGACACGCTGGGACGCGGGATTTCGTCGCGCATGACGTTGAACGTCAGCGGCTGCGCGTTGCCTTTGCGGCCGATCTTCAACTGGACATAAGTGCCGCGCGGCCCTTTGATCAGGTCGATCACCTGCGTCATGTTGAGGCCGTCGGTTTTCTTATCGTTCACCTCCAGGATCGAGTCATAGGGCCGCAAGCCGGCTTTGAAGGCGGGCGAATTGCCGAATGGCGCAACGACGATCGTGCGCTCGCCATCCTGCCGGACGGTCATGCCGACACCGAAATAGCGCGCGCGCTGTTCTTCCTGCATGGCCGCGTAGGCTTTGGGATCGAAGAAATTGGAGTGCGGATCCAGGGTGTGAAGCATTCCCGGAATCGCGCCGTCGTAAATCGAAGTGTCGGCCTTCACGGGGTCGGCGAAGTTTTGTTCCACCAGATCGAGGACCTTGGTGAAGGACTTCAGCCCTTCGTCCATGGCGTCGCCGGACGTGGTCGCGGCCCAGGCGTTGGAGGACCTAAACGTTCCAATGGTAAGAGAACAGAGGACTACAAAAAGAGGCAGGATAAAATAGCTGCGTCGTTTGGACGACATTCCGCGGTGACCTCCACTGCTGGTTTGAGTATACCAACAGACTTTAGAGTACGGGTCAGACCCGTTTTTCCATACGAATGATCGGCAGGAATTCGCCGTTATTCAGGGGGACCTGAAGGTTCTCTACCGCAGCATAGCCTCGGGCTTCGTAGAGCTTCACGCCGGTGAGGGTCGCGCCCATTTCGAAACGCGTGAATCCGGCTGCCGAAGCCGCATTTTCGCAGGCCGAAAGGATCATCGTTCCGATACCGCGGCGTGCCCAGGCCGGGTGGACGAAGAAAGCGCGAATCTTGGCTGCATCGCGCAAGGGATTGAGGAGGTCGTCTTCGCGGGCGTTCCAATGGTCGCCGCCAAAGAGGGTCTTGCGCCTGCTCCAGCCGCCGCAGCCGACGGGCGCGGAGGCTTCGACGACGAAGTAGGTTCCATCGGCGATCAACTGCGTATCGACGCCGTAAACCGTTGCCAACGCGCCTTCAATCTGGCCGGGCGTGTAATCGGAGGCTTGCAATCCGCGAACGGAGGCGTGAATCAGATCGCGCAGGGCCGGAATATCGGAGGGCGCAGCCAGGCGAAGAGTAACGTTTTCACGGGAGTCCACGGAGTTGCTTTTACGTTGATTTTACAACTTAGTAACGACTCCGAGGCGGGGTTCCTCTATTGTGGACGTAGCTGAGAAGAATCACCATGCACCCCAGAAAGCTTTCTTCTAATCTCCGAACTTATTCCGAGGGACCGCGGCTGAGATCGAATCCGCGACGGCGGCCGTGCGCTGCTCAAAAATCTGGACAGGATGAGGCGACCATGCAGGTCGGCGGGTTTCGAATCACGGAAACGCTGTATCCGGAAAAGTGGGAGTCAGGACGGAGGTTCCATGAAAAGGCGTGGCTCGTGTGTGTGCTGGAAGGACAGTACGCGGAGTCTTACGACGACGGCGACAGCGTTCCGTGCAGCGCCGGATCGATCCGGTTCATGCCGCGCGGCTATGCTCATTCGAAAGTCTTCGACGCCGGTACGCGATGTTTGACCATCGAGATCCAGCCGGAGATGATGGCGAGAGTGGAACAGCACACGCAGGCGATGGATCGTCCGGGTAAAGTGGAAGGTCCGGTGGCGGCGTGGTTGGCGGAGCGGCTGTATGAGGAGTTCCGAGGGCGGGATGAGTCCACCATGGTTTCGCTGCAAGGGATCCTGCTCGAATTGCTGGCTGAGACGGCGCGGCGGGCGGGAATGGGTCCGGCGCGGGCGGTGCCGGGTTGGCTGCAACGGGCACGCGAATATGTGGAAGCGAATTTTCTCCGGTCGCTGAGCCTAGCTGAGATCGCGCGAGTGGCACATGTGAATCGAGTGCACCTGGCGCGGCAGTTTCGAAGCTATTTTTCCACGTCGGTGGGAGAATTTATTCGTCTGAAGCGCGTGGAGCAGGCTTGCAAGCTGGTAACGACCACCAGCGAGCCGTTGGCGGAGATCGCGATCGATTGCGGGTTTTCGGATCAGAGCCATTTTTCGACGACGTTCCGTCGGCATATGGGATTGACGCCGGCGCGGTTCCGGGAACAGAAAGCTATGGCCGCCGATTCACGCGGATAAACACGGATCAGATTTGCTTTTTTCGGCGCGACGTGATCACGGTTGTGTTCATGCCGATGCTGTTTAAGCCGCCGAAGAAGCGGGCGTGTTCTATCTTCATACAGCGGTCCATCACCACTTCCAGGCCGGCTTTGCGGGCGCGCTCCGCGGCTTCTTCGTGAATCACGCCGAGCTGCATCCAGATCACTTTGGCTCCGACGGCGATGGCTTCTTCGACGATTTGCGGAACCGCGGCGGGCTCGCGGAAAATGTCCACTACCTCAATGGGACCGGTGACTGCGGCAAGCGTCGGATAGCTCTTGCGCCCCAGCACTTCGGTTTCGCGTGGGTTGATAGGGATCACGTCATAGCCTTGCGAGATCAGATAAATGGCCGCGAAGTGGCTGGGGCGGAATGGATTCGAAGAGAGACCGACCATGGCGATGTGGCGGTAGCGTTCGAGAATGCGGAGCCGGTCCGCGGCAGTGGTGGCGAACGCGCTTTGATTGACGGCGGAATTTCCGCCTACGCCGTCGCCTATGACGCTCATGCGCTAGCCTTCAATGCCTGATCCAGATCCCATAGGATATCTTCTATATCTTCGATTCCGATGGAAAGGCGAATCAGATCGTCGGTGATGCCACCTGACAGCTTTTCTTCCGTGCTCAATTGCTGATGCGTGGTGGAGGCCGGGTGGATCACCAGGCTCTTCGCGTCGCCGACGTTAGCCAGGTGAGAGAAAAGCTGGAGAGATTCGATGAAGCGTCGTCCGGCTTCGAGGCCGCCGTGGATTCCGAAGGTCATCATTCCACCGGCGCCGCGCGGCAGGTATTTTTGCGCTAGCGGATGATATTTGTTAGATGCGAGGCCGGGATATTTGACCCACGCCACGCGATCGTGAGCTTCGAGGTGCTGGGCGACTTTCAGGGCGTTCGACGAGTGACATTCCATGCGGAGTCTCAACGTCTCCAGGCCTTGCAGGAACAGGAATGAGTTGAACGGGCTGAGCGCAGGGCCAAAATCGCGCAGGCCTTCGACCCGGGCTTTCATGATGTAGGCGAAATCGCCGAAGGTTTCATAGAATTTGATGCCGTGGTAGCCCTTGCTCGGCTCCAGGAGTTGGGGGAAACGGCCCTGGTTCCAGGGGAAGCGGCCGCTGTCGACGATGACTCCGCCGATGGAAGTGCCGTGGCCGCCGATGTATTTAGTGGCCGAATGGACCACGATATCGGCGCCATGCTCGATGGGGCGGCAGAGGTAGGGAGACGCGAAGGTGTTGTCGATGACCAGCGGGAGATTGTTTTCATGCGCAATCGCCGCCACCTTTTCGATATCGAGGACGTTCATGCCGGGATTGCCGATGGTCTCGGCATAGAGGGCGCGCGTTCGCGGAGTGATCGCTTTGCGGAAATGTTCGGGGTCGTCGGGATCGACGAAGGTGGTTTGGATGCCGAGGCGGCGAAAGCTGACGTCGAGCTGAGTGTAAGTGCCGCCGTAGAGGGTTTTGGCGGCGATTAATTCGTCGCCCGATTCGAGAAGGCTCACCAGCGCGATGAATTGCGCGGCTTGTCCACTGGCGACCGCCAGGGCGCCCACGCCACGTTCCAGGGCGGCCATGCGCTCCTCGAATACCGCCGTGGTGGGGTTCATGATGCGGGTATAAATGTTGCCGAAGCGCTGCAAGTTGAACAGCGCGGCAGCGTGGTCGGTATCTTCGAAGACGTACGAGGTGGTCTGATAAATGGGAACCGCGCGAGCTCCGGTTTCGGCGTCGGGTTTCTGGCCGGCATGCAAGGCGCGAGTAGCGAAGCCGAAGGCGCGATCGGGTGTCGTGGACATCCTTACAACATACAACGCGAGTCTCGGCCGACGATAGACGCGGATTCACGCCGGTCAGGATTTTTTAGTCAGGCGCTTGGAGATCACGGCGTCGACGGAGAATTTTCCAGGACCGAAAATCAGTACGATCAGCGACGCGAACAGGAAGGTATAGGGCGCCGCGGCGTAGAATTTATCGGGGTCGGAGAAGATTGAGCCCAATGCTTCGCGATCGCCCAGGATGAAGGCGACGATCATATCGATCGTCAGGAGCAGCGCCGTGGGACGCGACGCGAGGCCGAGGATCAGCAGGAAGCCCCCGAGAAATTCCAGCCCGGAGACGAAGATGGCATTCGCATGCGGCAGCGGAATGCCAAGATCGGTGAAGTAGCTGGTGACTTTATCCAGGTCGTGCAGCTTTCCCCGGCCGGTGATGTGAAACTGATAGCCCCAGTAGAGGCGGATGAGCAGCAGGAAGGGAGATTGGAGGCTCGACGCCGCGCGGATCAGGAGCGTGTAGTATTTCTCGACGAACTCTTTCATGACCGGCAGAACCATCCTAGCTGGGCCCAGGTGGAAAACCAGTGTTCGAGGTTCTTTTGCAACTCCCCGATTGGTGTTCTGCTCCCCTTGCAGCAGGCCGAGAGGGCGCGGCCGAGGTTGCGTCCGTTACGAAGTGCGTGGAGCAGGCGGAATTCTTCGGGCTCCAGGCGGCGGTAATAAATCTCCAGATCGTAGCGATGGACCGCGAGGAAAATCTGGCGCGGCTTCATATCGACTCCGGCGATCATGCGGCGGGCTTTCTTGACGGGGGCGTTGCTGGAGGTTTCGTGGTCCTCGGTATTCACGCGGACGCGCAGGTCGTCGACCGGATATTTCAGCTCGAGAAGATGGATATGAGGCTGCAGGCCGATTTTCAGATTCGGGCCCAGTTCGAGCAGGTCTTCGGGACCTAGCGCCGGCTCCGCTTTGCCGTCCCAGGCTTCGATGTGGGCCCATTCGAGCTTGACCATGTCCAACGCGAGCGGGTTTTTTTTCGCCGCGTACTTGGGATTCTTTCGGAGCCAGGATTCGAGCTGCGATCCGAGATTGCGCATGGTGAAGGAACGCGACGGGCAATCGGTCAGGTAGGCTCGGATCAGGCGATCGAAGGCGCGCTGTCCGACGACGGCGCGTAGGCCCGGGAAATCCTCGTACATTCCATCAATGAGCCGATACCAGTAGCTCTTGCTGTAAATTTCCAGGCGCTCGCGCGAGGTGAGGCGATCGTTAGGCTTGATGAATCCGGATTTGGCTTTGGGCGAAATTCGATCGGAAGGGGTGAGCGGCTGCATAATGGACGCGGCCATCTCGCGCTGCAATTGGAGCAACTTCATAGAACGGCCGGTGCAGCCAGGTATTTTTCGGCTTTCAGCGCCTGGGCGTGCACTTCGTCGAAAGACGGAATGCGATCGTCCCATTCAAGGAGGGTCGCTGTGGGACCGACGCGCTGAATCGCGTGATCGTAAAGTTTCCACACCGGATCGATTACCGGATGATCGTGGGTGTCAAGGATATATTTGGTGAACTTGGAATGGCCGGCGATGTGGATCTGCGCGACGCGCTCCGGAGGGACGCTGTTCAGGTACTCGTAAGCGTCGAAGTTATGGTTGCGGGAGGACACGTAGATGTTGTTCACGTCAAGCAGGATTCCGCAGTCGGCGCGCTCGACCACTTCATTCAAGAATTCCCATTCGGTCATTTCGGAGACGTGGAATTCGGCGTAGCTGCTCACGTTTTCAACCGCGATGGGGACTTCCAGATAGTCGCGCGCTTCGCGGACTTTGCGCGCTGTGACTTTCGCGGCTTCGAACGTGTAAGGCATGGGAAGCAGATCGTGACTATACTTGCCGTCGACGCTGCCCCAGCAAAGATGGTCGGTGAGCCAGGGAGTTTTCGTGCGCTTGACCAGCGCTTTCAAGCGGCGGAGATGTTCGCGGTTGAGTGGTTCGGCGGAGCCGAAGTACATCGACACGCCATGCTGCACGACGCGGTATTGTTCGAGGATCCGGTCGAGAATCGCCAGCGGACGACCGCCGTCGACCATGTAGTTCTCGGAAATGATCTCGAACCAGTCGACCAGCGGCTTCCGCTCCAGAATGTGGTTGTAGTGGGGGATGCGGAGTCCGACGCCGATTCCGTACTCGGTGAATCCGTTGAATCGATTTGCAGGCATGATCGAAAAAAATAGGGTCAGGACCATTCGGCCTGACCCTGGTTGTCGACGTATGAAAACTACGTCGTCTTCGGCTTGGATCCGTCGGTGGCGCAGCCGCCCTTGCCTTTGCAGGAGTTCTTACCCTTGCAACCCTGGTCGCCGGTCTTGCAGCCGCCCTTGCCTTTGCAGGAATTCTGTCCCTTGCAGGCGTGCTTTTCCTTCTTGGCGTTGACGTCGGCAGACGCAAACACGCCGGCGGACATCTTTACACCCGAATTGCTCGACGCCGGAGCGGCATTCACGCGAGTCATGGTTCCGCCGAGCAGTCCAGTGATTGCCGCGGTCAGCGCGAGTGAGCTTTTGCGAACTTTCATTGATGATACTCCTTGTTTGTGGGATTTGATCATTAACTGGACTTCACCGTGGCGCGAGACACCACTTTGAGGCCCGCACTCATACATCCGCCAATTCTACACGATTTTTGCCCAGCATCGTTTTCTACTACGTATTCGCGAATGGAACGGATTAAGTCACGCTGTGAGGCTGGAAATCGCGTCCCTATAATAGACGGGATGAACCGGAGAGCGTTTTGCCAATTCGTGGCGGGAGCGACTCTGGTCCGGGGTCAGGATTCGGTTTCGTTACAGATCGGCGGCGGTAAAATCGACGTTTCTCTTCGTGGATCTTTCGATTTGCCAAGGGCGGCTTTGTTGGATTGGATCGCCACCGCGGCGCGCGCCGTCACTGCTTACTACGCTGGATTCCCGGTGCAGCGAGTCACTGTGGAAATTCTGCAAGGACGGCGCCGGGGCGTTGCGAACGGGCGAACGTTCGGCGAAAATGGCGCGCATTGCCAGTTGTCGGTGGGCGAGCACACCACGGAAGCGGATCTCAAAGAAGACTGGATGTGCACGCATGAGATGGTCCATCTGGCGTTTCCATCGGTGGAGGAGCGTCACCACTGGATTGAAGAAGGCAGCGCGACCTACGTGGAGCCGATTGCGCGCGTGAAGATCGGCCAACTGACGCCGGAACAAATCTGGCGGGACATGGTTCGCGATATGCCGCAAGGTTTGCCGGCCGCAGGCGATCAGGGTCTGGATCAGACGCACACGTGGGGAAGAACTTATTGGGGCGGCGCGATTTTTTGTTTGCTCGCCGATATCGGGATTCGAAAAGCCACGAACAACATGAAGGGGTTGCAGGATGCGCTGCGAGGCATCAATCATTCGGGCGGAACGATCGAAGTCGATTGGCCGCTGGAGCGCGCACTGGGGCTGGGAGATCGAGCGACCGGAACGAAAACGCTGATGGACTTATACCAACAAATGGCATCGAAACCGGTGCCGGTGGATTTGCCGAGTCTGTGGAAGCAACTCGGCGTGAGCAGCAGCCACGGGACGGTGACGTTCGACGATCAAGCTCCGCTGGCTTCGATCCGGAGGGCGATTACCGGGTGATGGTGATCGCGAGGCAGTCCGACTGATTTTCGAGAGTAAGCGTGGCGTTGTGAAGTTTCTGGTTATAGGACGCGCGGTTGCCGAGGAAAGTCTGGTAGGCGAGCGTAGGGGATGAGGGAAGGGCAGGCCGCGGCGCGTCTGAGTGGGCGATCACTTGTGCGCCGCCCGGAAACGACGAGATCTCGTTGTATAGATTTCGCACTTGCTCGAGCTCAGGCTCGGAGAGACCGGTGTCGAGAAAACTCTTGGCGATGTCGCGGGCGAAGGGCGATTCGCCGCCGTCGATGAAGCGGCGCTGAAGCATCAGCGTCATGGTTTCGAGGCCGGCGCTGTCGGTTTTCACCAGGAGCTTCACTTTGTCGTGGAACTTCGCCCCGGAGGGCTGAAAGCAGCGGGTGTCGCCATCGGCGGCGGTTTGCTCCAGGTGGAACCATTTGAAGAAAGAAGTGTCTTTCGCCTGATCCATAGTGCTTCCGAAACGGCCGAAGCCGGCCGCGTGGGTGAGCGGCGCGAACGCCGCCAGGAAGGGAATGAATTTCGTGAGTCGCATCTATCTCTCCACATCATGAAGGCGGGGACAGAGAGGAAATATTAGCGGGGCGGCTGTTATCCTGGAAAATTAATGCTCAGAGTCCGCTTTGCTCCGTCGCCCACCGGGTATCTGCATATCGGTAGCGCTAGAACGTTCATTTTTAATTGGCTGTACGCGCGCCACAACCATGGAACCATGATCCTGCGCATCGACGACACGGACGTCGAACGCAATACGCAGGAATCGCTCGACTCGATTTTTGATGGATTGAAGTGGCTGGATCTGAACTGGGATGAGTTCTATCGTCAATCCGAGCGCGGCGAACTGCATCGGCGGTTGGCGCTGGAAATCTTCGAGCGCGGCATGGCGTATCGCGATTTCACGCCGGCTGCGCCCGATACGGGGGATAAAGCCCACGCGGGCGCGTCGTGGCTCTTCAACCCGGGCATGCGCGAGCTTTCCCGGGAGGAGAGCGATCGTCGAGCCGCTGCCGGAGAGCCGTTCGTGCTGCGTTTTCGGGTTCCGAGAGAAGGTCGCTGCGAAGTATTGTTTGACGATCTGGTGTACGGTCCGCAAACGAAGCTGACGGAGGATATCGAGGACTTCGCGCTGCTGCGCTCCTCGGGGATTCCGACTTATCATATGGCATCCTGCGCCGACGACGCGGACATGCGGATCACGCACATCATTCGCGGCCAGGACCATCTGACCAACACGTTCAAGCACGTTTTAATTTTCGAGGCTTTGCACATCCCTCTGCCGAAATTCGCGCATCTTCCGCTGCTGATTGCGCCGGACGGCTCGAAACTCTCGAAGCGGAAACATGGAGCGGTGGTGAGCGTCACGACCTATCGCGACGCGGGATTCCTGCCGTTCGCATTCGTGAATTTTGTGGTGCTGCTGGGGTGGTCGCCGAAGGATTATCGGGAAAAGATGTCGCTGAATGAGCTGGTGGATGCGTTCACGCTGGAGGGCGTGAATCGAAGTAACGCCACCATCAATTTCACGGCGGAAGATCCGTTCGATCCGAAGGCCGTGTGGCTGAATGCCGAGCACATCCGCACGCTGCCGGTGGAGGAATTGGCGAAACAGCTGGCGCCGTTCGCGCCTTGTCCTCCCGAGAAACTGCTGCGGGTGACGCCGTTGATTCAGGAGCGGATCAAACTATTGCGCGACGTGGCCCACGCCGCCGATTTCTTTTGCGCCGAGGAATTGCCGCCGTATCCGGCAACGGAACTGATTCCTCAAAAGGGCGATGCGGCGATGGCTCGGATCGTGCTCGAAGCGGCGCTCCGGATTCTGGCGGACGTCGATTTTAATCACGATGCTCTCGATGCCGCGCTGCGGGCTGGAGCGGAGCGATTGAAGATCAAGACCGGGCAGATGTTCCAGCCGATTCGCGTGGCTGTGTGCGGGCGAAAAGTCGCGCCGCCGCTGTTTGAAACGCTGGCAGTACTGGGGCGCGAGACGTGCCTGCACCGCATCGGAAAAGCGGTTGAAATGCTATGACTCCTACTCACGAGCCGGCGGGGTCCGACACACCACAGTCGAACTTCGTCCGCGAGATTATCATCGAGGATTTAAAGACCAATAAGTACGGCGGCCGCGTGCATACGCGGTTTCCGCCCGAGCCGAATGGATACTTACATGTCGGCCACGCGAAGTCGATCACTCTGAATTTCGGGTTGGCGGCGGAATTTCACGGCAAATGCAATCTGCGCTTCGATGACACCAATCCGTCGAAGGAAGAGACCGAGTATGTCGATTCGATCATCGAAGACGTCCGCTGGCTGGGTGGCGACTGGGAAGGACGGCTTTTTTACGCGTCCGATTATTTCGATCAACTGCATGCCTGGGCGGTACAGCTGATTCAGGCTGGGAAGGCTTACGTCTGCGATCTTTCCGCCGACGAAGTTCGCCGCCAGCGCGGAACGCTGACTGAGCCCGGAACCGAGAGTCCATATCGCAATCGCACGGTGGAAGAAAATCTGGCGCTGTTCGAACGGATGCGATCCGGGGAGTTTCCCGATGGAGCGCGTACGGTGCGCGCGAAGATCAATATGGCGTCGGCGAACTTGAATTTGCGCGATCCAGTGATGTATCGCATTCTACACGCCGAACATCATCGCACCGGCAACAAGTGGTGCATCTATCCCATGTACGATTTCGCGCACGGTGAATCGGATTCGATCGAGGGGATTACGCATTCCATCTGCACGCTGGAATTCGAGGATCATCGGCCGCTGTATGACTGGTATGTCGAGCAGCTCGGCATCTACCATCCGCAGCAGATCGAGTTCGACCGGCTGAATCTCACCTACACGCTGCTGAGCAAGCGCAAGCTCCTTGAACTGGTGCAAAAGGGCCTGGTGCGCGGGTGGGACGATCCCCGCATGCCGACCATTTCCGGAATGCGGCGCCGCGGCTACACCCCGGAAGCGATCCGCAGCTTTTGCCGCCGCATCGGAGTTTCGAAGACCAACGGGACTACGGAGTTGTCGCTGCTCGAATATTTCGTCCGTGACGATCTGAACCGGCGCGCTGCGCGCGTGATGGCGGTTCTGCATCCGCTGCGCGTCGTGATCGACAATTATCCCGAAGGTCAGATGGAAGAGATGGAGGCAATCAATAATCCGGAGGACGAAAGCGCCGGGACTCGCCGCGTGCCGTTTTCGCGGGTGATTTACATCGAGCACGACGATTTCAGGGAGGATCCGCCGAAGCAGTATTACCGGCTGTCGCCGGGACGCGAAGTGCGGCTGCGCTATGCGTACCTGGTCACGTGCACCGGCGTGGTGAAGAATGACAAGGGAGACGTGGTGGAGGTTCATTGCACCTACGATCCCGCAACGCGCGGCGGAAATACGCCGGATGGACGCAAAGTAAAATCGACCATCCATTGGGTCTCGGCGGAGCACGCGGCGGATGCCGAGGTTCGGCTGTACGAGACTTTATTCACCAAAGAGAATCCGAACGAGGTCCCCGATGGCGGAGTTTTCACGGACAATCTGAATCCGAAGTCGCTCGAAGTGCTTTCCGGGTGCAAAGTGGAGCCGAGTCTCGCGCATGCTGCGGCGGGCGCGCGCTATCAATTTGAAAGGCTCGGATATTTCGCGGCCGATCCGGACACGCAGCCGGGAAAGCCGGTTTTCAACCGAACGGTGGCGCTCCGTGACACGTGGGCGAAAATCGAGCAGAAAATCAAATAACCATGGTGATTCTAGGACTAGGCGGGCTTCTGGCGGACGCGGCTTGCGCCGTACTCAAAGATGGCGAGCTGCGCGCCGCAATCGAAGAAGCGAAGTTGACCCGAGGGTTGGCGCCCGGCGGCATTCCGCAACGCTCGATTTCCGAGTGCCTGCGGTTGGCCGGCGCGACCACCGGTCAAGTGGATTGCGTCGCGATCGCCCGCCCGTTCTCGCGCGGGCCGGAATCGATCTTTCATCTGGCGCTGCGCGACCGGTTTCCAAACAGCGAGATCGTGGTTGTGGAGCATCATGTGGCGCACGCCGCTTCGGCGTTTTTTGCTTCGCCATTCGAGCAAGCGACGGTGCTGACGCTCGATCACGCCGGGGATTTCCGTTGCGGCGGACGCTGGCATGCGGCCGGGAATCAGATGCAGCTTGAGAAGGAATGGTATTATCCCGATTCGCTGGGGCGTTTGTATCGGGCGGTGACCGATCTGCTGGGGTATCGCGCGGGAGCGGATGAACACAGGGTGCAATGGCTGTCCACGTCGGGTGACGAGCGCTTCCTTCCGCTGGTGCGGGAAATCGTTTCGGATTCGGCGCGGCTGGATCCTTCGTTCTTCGACGCGCGCGGCGGGTTCGCCGTGAAGTTTTTCGAGCGCCTGGCTTTGAACCCGCGCGGAGAAGATCCCGGAGGCGTTGTATCCGCATATCGCGCGCGGCGCGCAGCGGCGTTTGGAAGAGACAGTCGCCGCAATGGCCGGCGACGGCGAAAACCTGTGCGTCGCGGGAGGAGTTTTTTATAACGCTTTGCTGGTGGAATCCCTGGAACGGTCGGGGCGCTGGAAGAATGTCTTCGTGCAGGCAGCGGCTGGGAACGCCGGGACTGCTCTCGGCGCGGTGTATCACGTATGGAATCAGGTGCAGGGCCAGAAGCGTCGAGCGGTCGCAGGATCTTTGCTGCTGGGGCCGAGCTATGGGCAGGATGAGATCAAGCAGGTGCTCGAAAACTGCAAGCTGCGGTTTCAATACTTGCGATCGACCGATGAACTACTGGCTACCGCGGTCCGGTTACTCGGCGAACATAAAATCGTCGCCTGGATGCAGGGCCGCATGGAGTTTGGCCCACGCGCGCTGGGCAATCGCAGTATTCTGGCGTCGCCAATGGATCCCTATTCCACCGAAAATCTAAACGTCTTCATCAAGCATCGCGAGCCGTTCCGCAAATTTGCGGCGTCGGTTCCGGCGGAGCTGGCTTCTGAATATTTCGAAGCCGGGCCGAACGCCCGCCACCTGGCGACCGTGGGACGCGTGCGCCCCGCGCATCGAAAGACGTTCGAATCGGCGATCCTGGGGAGCGACATGGTGCGCGTCCACACGGTTTCGAAGACCGACAATCCCTTATATCATCGTCTGCTGCTCGAGGCCGGGAAGGCGACCGGTCTACCGGTGCTGTACAACACCAGCTTCAACCTGTTCGGCGATCCTCTGGTGTCGACGCCGCGCGACGCAGTGCGGAGCTTCTACTCTTCCGGAATCGACGCTCTGTTCGTCGGAAATTTTCTGATCGAAAAATAGTTAGAACGTGAATCCCAACTCGGCCTCGTAAGTGCGAGGCGTGACGAAATGCGTGCCGCTGAACGTCGAGAGGAAATTGTAAAGCGCGTCGATGTTCGTCAGGTTCGTCACCGTGAACTGCAGCTTCACTTTGAAACGCTCCCGTGTGAACAGAGCTGTCGGTGCCGACGCCCAGGTCGAGCAGATTGCGCGGCGCGACGCGCGGCGGATTGTGATCCGGATTGTAGGTTCCCGGCGCCGGAATCACCAGCCGCGTCGCGCCGAAGTTCGACGAGCTGCACTCGGTGATCGGGTGATTCAGCGCCGCGGTCTGGCTGCCGCAGATAGAACCCGACCGCTGCCTGCTCATCCGCCGTCAGCGCCAGCAGATCGTCCAGATCGGTCACCGCTCCGGCGACTTCGCCGCTGTCGAAGCGCCAGGTCAGCGCGATCCACGGCTTCTTCTTCATGCGGCGCTTCATAGCGGATATAGGTCGTCTGCTGAAACGCCTGATCGTGATCGATGCGGAACACGCTGGTGTTCACCGGCGAGTTGAAAATCAAGCCGCCGGTTTCCGGCGGAAAATAACGCGCCCGCGTATGGCCGAAGGAAGTGAACGCCGTGACGCCGTGCGTATTAGTCAGCGTCACCCGGCCGGAAACGCCGTCGATTTTCGATTTGTTCCAGGAGATGGGAAACACCAGCGGAGTATTGAGCAGCGTGTCGAAATCGAAAGCGTCGTGCGTGTACTTCCAGAAATAGTCCGCCGAAATGACGATTTTCTTGCCGAATGCCTGCTCGAATCCGGCGTTGTACTGATCGCGCCGCCCGGGTTTCAGTGACGACGCTCCATATGCGCCGAAGGCATTTTCAGCCAGCCCGCCGATGCCGGTCGAACTCGAAAGGATCAGGTTCTCGTTGTACGGCGTTTCCACGTGTGCGAATACCCGATTCGCAGAACGGTGCCCGTTGGCTTGATGTGATAGGCGATCCCGCCGCGCGGCTCGAAAGCATTCGCGCTCGAGAGGCCGTGATACACGTCGACGCGCACGCCGCCGTTCAACGTAAGATTGCCCAGCGTCATCGTGTCCTGCGCATACCACGCGAATTCGTCGATGTTCGCGCTGCCCAAGAAATGCAGTAATGGCCGCCCTCGGTCAGATCGTAAGGAACCAGTCCCGGCTCGTGCCGCCGGGTCGACGAAGCCGGGCTTGCGTGATGGCGAATTGAAAATTTTCGTGGAGCGCGGTGCGCTCAATCTGGACGCCCGATCTTGAAATTATTCTTCGCCCTTCACCCACGAAACATCGCCGCGCGTGCCGTAGTTCTTCAACCAGCGCTTTTCGCCGATGGTCGCGGGCAGATCGGCGAACGGATTGCCGCTGGGGTAGTAATTGATGAAATCCTCGCGCACGAACGGATTCCAGGTCATCACCACCGTCGAATTAAAAGTATGAACCCAGTTTGGCGCGATGCTGAAAGTCTGCGATAAGCTGGCGCTGGTCCTGCCCGGCGGCTTGCTGATCGTAAGTATTCGGAATCTGAAACCAGTTGCGCGCCAGGAAAAAGTTCACGTGCACCGAATCGTTTGGCGCGCGGCTGATAATCCAGCCGGTTGAAAATGTCTCCGTGTTGCCGATGTCGTGCATCGGGTCGAACTCCGGCGTATCCAGAAACCGTGCCCGGTGCGCGACGAATCGGCCGCCATGAAGAATCCGAACTTCGGAGTGCCGAACCCATAATCGAAATCCTCGCCGTACGACCCGAAGGTGCCGTAATGCGATCAGTAATTCCCCGAATGGATGATCGACGCCCAGGCCGGACCGCGTCACGGCCGTGGCCACCAGGCTGGTCTTATCGCCGAACTCGGCGCTCGGCGTCGAGGTGGTCAGTTCCATCGACTGGATCGCGTTCATCGGAATCTGCGTCGAAAACTGTTTCGACTGCTGGTCTGTAATCGGCTGCCCATCCACATACAGCGAGCTCTGCGCGTGATCGCCCAGCGGATGATAGAAGCCGTTCGAGTCCGCCACCACGCCGGGGCTCGCCAGCGTGATCAGGTCCGCCATTCCGGATCCCGACTGACAACGGCATTTTCGAATATAACGACGCATCCATATCGGTGTGCGCCGACGGGAACGGTCTCGACCAAGTCCTGGATGCTCGCTTCCACCTTGACTTCCGTCCTCGATCCCGCCAGATCCAGCGCCAGCTTCAAGTTCACCGGCACCGTGCTGCGCACTTCCGACGTCCTGCGATTTGGTGTTGAACCCGTTCGCCGTGACGTCGACGTGATACGGATTCGGAGGCACGTTCCTGAAATACGAACGCACCGTCTTGACCCGTGGTCGCCTCTCGCTTGTAGCCGGAAACAGGATTGGCGATCGTAACTGTGGCGCCGGGAATCGAGGCTCCGGTCGGATCGGTGACTCACCCTTGAATCGTTCCCGGCTCCCGCGAGACTTGCGAGAAACCGGCAAGGCGAGCCAAGAACCCAGCAGGAAAAGGGAAAAAAAGCGCGATATTCATCAAGTTGCCATTTTCCGGCGGCTTAGACCAGTGCCCTAATTAATTCGGATGATCGGGCCCAATTACGCTCATGAGCGGGCCTAAACTGGCTGTGAACGGATCACCACTTGTCCTGCTCGCGGATGGACCTCGCCAGGCGTCTTACTGACCACCGCCTCAAATCCGTTCGACATTTTCAGCAGCCACCGCTTGCTCGAAAGCGGCGAGATCTTGCGGATGTGGTCGGTATTGATCATCGTGCGCCGATGAATGCGGCGGAAGCGCGGGCGCGTCGAGTTTCTCTTCCAGCGCCTTGAGCGAATGGTCGCTCGAGGTAGCGCTGCGCGGCGGTGATGATGTGGACCAGCTCGCCTTCGGCCTGGAACGCGATGATCTCGCAGGGATCGAGCAGATACAGATCGGTGCCGCGCCGGCCGACGATTTTCCGCGAAGGCCCGCCGGCTCGCGCTGAGCCGGGGAGCCGCGCTCCTGAGCTGCCGTTCCGCCTTGTCCATGGCTTTTTCCAAGCGCTCCCGGCGCACCGGCTTGAGCAGATAATCCACCGCGCCGACTTCGAAGGCTTCCAGGCGTGCGCTCGTACGCGGTGACGAAAATGATCAGCGGCGCTCGTCGCCGCGCAGGCACCGGACCACGGCCAACCCGTCCATCTCCGGCATCTGCAAGATCCAGCAGCACCAAGTCCGGCTTCAGCTCGAGAATCCGCGCGAGCGCCTCCGCGCCGGTCGACGCTTCGCCCACAACTTCGAGCGATGGAATGGTCTCCACATGTTCCCGCAGCACCTGCCGGGCGATCGGCTCGTCGTCGGCGATCAGGACCCTCAATGTCGCCACCTCCACCGCGCGCGCGGCCGGCACGCAGCGGCGGGAATGGAGAACGAACCTGCGCGCCGCGGTTGCCGAGATGAATCTCGAAGCTTGCGCCTCCGTGCCATAGCAGAGTTCCAGCCGCCGGGTGACGTTCTCGAGGCCCACGCCCGTTGGCGCTGTCGTTTGGTCCGCGAAACCCGGGCCGGTGTCGCGCACCGTGACCGCGCAGCGCTCCACGCGATTCGATGCGCGCCTCAATGCGCACCAGGCCGCCTCCAGGCTTCGGGTGCGATCCCGTGCTTGACCGCGTTTTCCACCAGCGGCTGGATCGACAGAATCGGAATCGGGACGATCAACGCCTCCGGTTCCACGTCGATTTCGACGCGCAGTTTCTCCCCCAGGCGCAACCGCTCCACTTCCAGGTATGCCTTGACGATATGCAGCTCTTCTTCGAGGGGCAGAAACGTTTTCGGGTCTCGAGAAAATAGCGGAAAATGTCGGCGAGGTTGAGCACCGTCTCGCGCGCGCCCTTGGCTTCGCGCGGAATGATTCCGTACAGCGTGTTCAGGGCGTTGAACAGAAAGTGCGGATGAATCTGCGATTGCAGCGCCCGCAATTCGGCTTGCGCGACCAGACGGCGCATTTCCGATTCGCGATACTGCTCGACTTGCTCGACCATCTGCCCGGCGGCGCGGCCCAGAGCCTGCAGGTCCTCGCTCAAATAACGCCGTCCGCCGGGCGGCGGCCGAGCAGAACGTGCGGCGCCCCGCCGGGAATGCGCAGCGGGCACAATCGCCTCCACGCCGCTTGTTCCAGCTAAGCCCGTGCCTGGAACGATTCGAGGCAAGCTCGGAGACCAGCAGCCGGACGCCGCAGGTCCAGGTCGACCAGCGCGGCTTCTTCGACGAGTAGCGTCGGCGCCCATGAATTCGCCCGAGCTGCGCGGCGGCCGAAGCGAGATAGTCGCCTGCTCATCGCGCACCGGCGTTTTGAGATCCTCGAGCAAGCGCGTCGCGATCGGGACGGCGGAAAACCAGGCGCGTCAGCACGCTCTGCACGCGCCGCGCAGCAGCGCGAACAGCGACAATAGCAGGCACGCCCCGGCCAGCAGCAATGCCTGACGAAACGGAGTCGAGCCGGCCGGAAGCAGATCCAGCCGCCAGGCCACGGCCGCCCCGAACGTGAATAGCGCGGCCAGAAACACGTTCGCCAGAAACCGCAGGAACGCGTCCAGCAGAACGAAACGGTAATCCTGCAACAGGACCAGCAACGCCAAAGGAATCGCGGCATGATGAAATGCCAGTTCATGCGACCAGATCTGCGTGCGCGTGCTCGCTGCCCAGATGGACGAACGACATCGCCAGCAGAAACAGCAGACATGGTGCCGACCAGGCGCGAGGTCATGGCGCGCCGATTCTCGATCGCGCGAAGCGAGACACGCTAGCGGCGGCGATGCAGGTCAGCGCGCCGAATCCGATGGTGATCAGCGTCAAGCCCCAGCCGATGATACTGCGTGCTTGGCCGAAACAGCTCGGCGACGTGCAGTGCGATCGTCACGCGCTCAGGGCGTAACCGAGGCGCACCAGACGCGAAAACGATCCGCGCAGGCACAGATCGAACAGCACCGCCGGCAAGCAGGCTCAGCACCGAAAAGCCAATGGCGACGGTGATGTCGGCGAAAGCGCCGGCCGCGGAGTTGGTCCCCAGGACCACAAGCGACGCCAGGTTCCACAGCAAACGCCAGCGCCGCCGCCAGCATCGATTTGACGCTGCCCCGGAGCCGCCGGGCGGCGCGGTCCTGGATCAGCAGGAACAGAAAGATGCCGAAAATCAGCACTCCGGCGGAGTGGCCCAGCGTGTTGACCAGCAGGACTCGTTCACGCTCCAATCATATCCTGCTAGTAAGCTGCGAGATTAATCGCTCCCTGCGGTCGCGGCTCATTTTCGACACGAGCCGCGACCGCAGGGAGCAGTCAAAGCCGCTATTGTTATCGCTGGGATACGTGACTACTTGCAAACGCGGTGGCTGATTCTCACGGCAAGATTGCCGGCCCGCAAGACCGTTTCGGGAGCAGGCAGATCGCGAGGCGGAGACGCGTAGTCGCTCCATACGGCGATCCAATCGGTGCAGGAATCGGTCGAAGACACCAGACGGTCGCGATCGAAGCGCGAATGGATCAGCGTGCGTTGATAGTCGGGCGGAGACACATCCGCGTCGGACAGATTGCGGACTGCGGCTGCATAACCCGCCTCGCCGCCCGTTTCCCGAGCGCGCTGGAGGTAGAAATCGAAGGTGAGAGGCGGCCAGGGAGGCGAAAGGATCAAGGCACGCTGGCCCGGTTCGAGCGCATGGTCGAGGAACTTTGCCAGACGATAGCTTAGCTGCAGGCGAGGATCGGCAGCTTCGTTGGCCACGAATCGATACGAGCCCCAAATGCCGAACATGACCCCGGCCAGCGCGATTATGACGCGATATCGCGTGATGCTGTTGAGGGCGACGGCTGCCAGCACCACCACGGCGGCGATCCAGAGATGCGCTTCTCGGGAAGCGATCCGGCGTTCAGGGTCGGGCCAATCCCCGTGCGCTGAAAACAGCAGCGCGATGGTGAATAACGCGACAAACACGACGAGCGGCCAGACTTTCCCCACCACTTGTCTCGCCATAACAGCCATGCTCCGACGAGGCCGAGCGCGACTACGATTACAGGCGTGAATTTCAGCGTGATGTACCCGAGGTACACCCACCGCATCAGGCGTGCAGCGGTGATGTGAGACTCGACTACGAAGGATCCGGCCGGGGCCAAGCCTCGCTGGTAAATCAACCAGACGGCGGGCGCCCACCCGAATAAAAGCAGGCCTTTTACGAATCCTCGTTTCGCCCGTACGCGTACGCCAGCACCGGGGCCGCGGCCCACGCTTCGAATCGCGTGAAGCAGGCCAGGGCCAAACACAAAGAGGACTCGACGGGCCGGTCGGCGTAGTAGAAGTGAAAAGCCAACAGCAGCGCCGCCAACATCAGCGATTCCTGAAACGGCACGATCGAGTAGCCGACCACGAACGGATTCGTGGCCATCAGCAATCCACCCCAAAACGCGGCGTTTTCGTCCATGAGGTCGCGGGCAAGCAGGTAAAACCCCGCGCCGACGGCGGCGCCGATGACAGCCATGGCGCACATCGTAACCACGTAATCGTGGTGACGTGCGCGATTCCAAACACAACTAGTTGGAGCAGCGGGAGTTGGTGGCTGATCAGGATCGAGTCGCGGTGGATCAGGCGGACCATCGGGTCGCCGCCGAAAATCAGAGGAAACCTGATGATCAGGGCTAGCCGCAAGGCCAAGCCAGCCGCAAAGACCCACGCCACGCGCATGTACTTTCATCGTAACTCAAAGATTCCAATAGTTATAGTTTGCTTGCTACTCATCGCATTAGTAATTTCTTGCAGATTAGTTGACAAATATAAACGCAGCTATTATACTGTAGTTGACAGAAGAGAATATCAATAGAGAGGAGGAAATGACAATGTCTCTGATCAGATATACACCATTTGCAGATTTGGAAACGTTCCCCGCCGGGCTTCGGGTGTTCCAGGACACCATGAGTCGCCTGCTGGCGGAGCCGAGTGGCAGACCTTGGGTGCCTCCGGTGGACATCAAGGAAACCGAGAACGAGTTGATTTTCAAAGCCGACATCCCGGACGTCGAAATGAAAGACGTAGACGTCAAGATGGAAAACGGCACCCTCACACTGCGCGGTGAGCGGAAATTCGAAGAGAAGAAGGAAGAGGGCGGCTGGCACAGAGTGGAGCGGGCTTATGGTACGTTTGAGCGCGTGTTCACGGTACCGGAGACGGTGAATACGGAGGGCGCAAAGGCCGACTATAAGAACGGCACGCTGACCATCACGCTGCCGAAGAAGGAAGTCGCGAAACCGCGGCAGATCAAGATCGAACTCAGCAAGAACTAAGTTTTACGGTGGTGTGAGTTCGATGGGGGACGGGCTAGAAAGCCTGTCCCCTTTTTGTTTTGGGAGGCGCGAATCATGAATGGCCTGAAAACGGCTGTATTGTTGGGACTATTGAGCGGAGTCCTGCTGCTGGGCGGAGAGATGGGCGGCGGCTCCAACGGATTGATCTGGGGTTTGGCTCTCGCCGTCGGGATGAATTTTTTCAGCTACTTTTTCTCGGAAAGGCTGTCGCTGATGATGTACTCGGCTCAGCCGGTGACTCCGCAGCAGAATCCCGAGGTTTACGCGCGCGTGTTTCCGCTGGTCAACAACCTAACCCGTGAGATGGGGCTGCCGATGCCCAGATTGTGGCTGATCCCGGAGGATTCGCCGAACGCGTTCGCGACGGGGCGCAATCCGAGTCACGCGTCGGTGGCATTTACCCAAGGAATTCTGCGGCTGATGAACGATCGGGAACTCGAAGGCGTGGTCGCGCATGAGCTGGGGCACGTGCTGCATCGCGATATTCTGATCAGTTCGGTGGCGGCGACGCTGGCTTCGGCGATCACGTTTCTGGCTCGCATGGCGTTCTGGTTCGGGCCGCGGGAAGAAGACGACGATGAGCGCGGGGGCGCGTGGGGCGGACTGCTGATGCTGATCCTGGCGCCGGTGGCCGCGATGTTGATCCAGATGGCGATTTCGCGTACACGGGAGTTCAGCGCGGATGAGGCTTCGGCGAAATACACACATTCGCCGGATGGTTTGATCAGCGCGCTGCGGAAACTGGAGACGGGCATAGCGCAGGTCCCTATGACCGATGCTTCGCCTGCGACGGCGCACATGTTCATCTTGAATCCGTTCGGGAGCGGCGGCATGATGCGGATGTTCTCAACGCACCCGTCGACTGAGGAGCGAATCGCGCGCCTCGAAGCACTGCTATATTCCCCGATACACTGAGAACTTGCCTACCGTCAAAGTAAACCGCAAGGCCGCGGATCGAGCCGCCAGCGGACATCCCTGGATTTTTGCGAGCGACGTGGTGGATCGCGGCGACGCTGCGCCGGGCGACGCGGTTCATGTAGTCGATCCTCGCGGGAAGCTGATTGGCGTGGCGCACTATAGCTCCACTTCGCAGATTACTCTGCGGCTGCTCTCCGATCACAGCGAGACGATCGATCAAGCTTTCTTCCTTCGGCGGCTGCGTGAGGCGATTCGGCATCGCGAGCGAGTGGTTGCCGGATCGACGGCATGCCGCATGGTTTATTCCGAAGGCGACCTGTTGCCGGGGCTCATCGTCGACCAGTATGGGGAATATCTTGTCATGCAGACGCTCGATCAAGGGATGGATCGCGCCAGCGATCTGATCGTGAGCTGCTTGACGGAGTTAATCAATCCCACAGGCATCCTGGCGCGCAACGATGCGAGCGTTCGAAAACTGGAAGGATTGGCGCTGGAAACGGTGGTGCTGGCCGGCGAAATTCCCGAGCGGGTTTCAATAGAAATGAATGGGTTGAAGCTCGAGGCAGATTTGAGGCATGGGCAGAAAACCGGGATCTATCTCGATCAGCGCGAAAACTATGTTGCGGCGGGACGCTGGGCTCACGGTCGCGTGCTGGATTGCTTCACTTCGACTGGCGGATTCGCGCTGAACGCCGCGGCCCGCGCGGAAATGGTGGAGGCGGTCGATTCGTCCGCTCCAGCGCTGGCCACGGCGGAGTCGAATGCGCGGTGCGAATGGAATTTCGAATATTCAATTTCGCCAGGCGGATGTTTTTGAATTCTTGTCCGGCGTGGACCGGCGATATTCGATGGTCGTGCTGGATCCACCGGCGTTCGCGAAATCGCGTAAATCGCTGGACGACGCGGCGCGGGGATACAAGGAGATCAATCTGAGAGCGTTGCGGCTGCTGGAGCCGGGCGGAGTGCTGGTTACTTGCTCCTGTTCGCATCATGTGAGCGAGGCCGCGTTGCTACAGATTCTAGCGGAGGCGGCGCTAGACGCGGGCAAGACGCTGCGGATTCTGGAACGACGCACGCAGGCCGCGGATCATCCCATTCTGCTGACGGTGCCCGAGACGCATTATCTGAAATGCCTGATCCTCGAAGCGCTAGAACCCTGAGTCCGGCGGAAATTTTGGCGACCGTTTTTCGAGATGCGCGGCCAGGCCTTCCTTCACTTCGGGCCCGGTGAAGCCCATAAATTCGAGAGCGAGCGAGGCGTCGAACGTCGGACCGGCTTGGCGCAGCCAGTTATTCAGCGCGTACTTGGTCCAGCGGATGGAACTTTGCGCGCCTTCGGCCAAGCGAATTGCCAGTTCTACAGCTTTGGCGTCGAGTTGCAGTTCGTCGACCGCAAGGCTCACCAGGCCGATCCGTTCGGCTTCCTCGCCGAGCAGCTGGTCGCACAGCATCAGATAATATTTCGCTTTGGCCATTCCGCACAGCAACGGCCACACGATCGCAGCATGATCACCGGCCGCGACACCGAGGCGCGTATGACCGTCGATGATGCGGCAATCTTTAGAAGCGATGGAAATATCGGCGAGCAGGCCGCACACCAGCCCGGCTCCCACGGCTACGCCGCGCATCGCGCTGACTACCGGTTTGGAACAGTTGACGATGTTGTAAACCAGGTCGCGGGCTTCTTTCCAGATTCGCACGCGGACTTCGAAATCGGCGATGATGTCCTGGATCATCGCGAAATCGCCGCCGGCCGAAAACGTGCGGCCGGCTCCGGTGAGAATGGCGGCGTTGACGCTCGGATCGCTGTCGATGTCCCGCCAGATTTGAACCAGCTCCCCGTGCATGGCGCGATCGGCTGAGTTCATCTTGCCGTTCTCCATGGTGACGCGCAGAACGGCCGGGTGCGGACGATCGAATTTCAAACGAGTATAGTGGGCGTAACGATCCATATAAGGAATGTTAAAGCCTTCGTGCGTTCGCTTGCGCGTCTGGAGCGTCTTATTGGGCATGGGGAGAATGCTGCTCGTCATGCTGGTCGCGGCGGGGTGCTTCGCGCAAAATGAGCTGGCAATTCGCGTCACGGTGCCGCTGGTCAATGTCGCTTTTACGGTTCGCGACGCCAGGGGAAAGCTGGTGACGGATCTGACCAAGGACGATTTTGAAGTCGTGGACGACGGAGCCCCGCAGCCGATTTCGTTCTTCGCGCGTAGCGTCGATCTGCCGCTGAAGCTGGGCCTGATCGCCGACATGAGCGGAAGCCAGGAACCGTTCGTGAAGAGCCACGAACATGACCTGAGGACCTTCCTGAAAGAAGTTCTAACCTCGCGAGACCGGGCGTTTCTCATCTGCTTTGGAAATCATCTACGTCTGGCGAGCGACTTTTCCGCCTCGGCGAACGAACTGATCGACGGCTTGAAGCGTTTCGACAAAAAGGCTCAAGACATGCTTGAGATCGGGCCACGGGAGCACCGCGTCCTGGGTACCGCATTTTACGACGCGCTGTACTACTCGATCACGGAAAAACTGGCGAATCTCGAAAGCGGGCGACGCGCGCTGATCGTGTTCAGCGACGGCGAAGACAATTCGAGCGCGCATCATATGCTGGACGCGATCGAAGCCGCGCAGGCGGAGAACGTAGTTATTTTCGGGATCCGCTATACAGAGGGCGATAAGAGGGGGCAATTGACCGCGCGGAACAAGTATGGCACCAGCGTGATGGCGCGCATCGGACGCGAAACCGGCGGCCTGGATTTCGACGCCGAAAACGTCGACCTGCGCAAATCGTTCAATCAAATCGGCGAAGAGCTGAGGTCCTCGTATGAACTGGCCTATCGCGCGCCAGACGCGGGGGACGGGACGTTCCACAAAGTGGTCATCCGGCCAAAACCGGCTGGATTGACGGTCCGCTCGAAGACCGGGTATTTCGCCCGCGAAAGTCAATAATTGCGTACGCGGAACGTGCCTGATCGTATTGAACTTATAGAAACGCCGCGAATGACAGAGGCCAAGGGATGCGTGGTGGAGGCTGGACGGCGGTCGACGTTTGCCGAAGCGTTGCGCGCGAACCAGGCCATGGTATTCAGCATCGCGTATCATTTCCTGCGGGATCGCCCGGCGGCGGAGGAGTTGGCGCAGGACGTGTTCCTGCAACTTTACCGGAGCTTTGAAGACTTGGACAGCGACTCGCATATTACGTTTTGGCTGCGCAGGGCCGCCAGCAACCGGGCCATCGATTACTTGCGGCGGCGGAAGTTTCGGGCGGCGATCGCGTTGGAGCAGGCGCCGGAGCCGTCCACAGCCGCAGTGGAAGACGATCCGTTATTGAACCGGAGGCTGCGGGCGCTGATCGCGTCGCTGCCCGAGAAACAGCGGATTGCGATGGTTCTGCGCTTTCAGGAAGATCTGATGCCGGAAGAGATTTCGAAGATTTTGGATATGCCGGTGCGAACGGTGAAGAGCCACTTGCAGAGAGCGCTGGCGCTGTTGCGGGAAAAAATCGGCCGCAGTATGGGAGAAATTCGATGAACGATTTCGAGAAGCAGATTCGGGATGCGCTGGCTCGCAAGGAGCCGTCGCCGGGGTTTGAAGCGCGGGTTTTGGCTGCGACACGGCGCGTGGAGGCTCGGTCGAGTTGGTGGAACGGCCTGTTCTCGGGCCGCGCGCGATGGGCATCGGCGGTAGTCGCTGCTGTTGTGGTGATCGCGGCCGTCGGCTGGAGGCACGAACGCGATGTGGAAGAACGGGCCGCAGGCGAAGCGGCGAAGGCTCGCCTGGAGCAGGCTCTGAAGATCACCAGCGTGAAACTCGCGAAGATTCAGGAAAAAGTGGAAGCGCATGAGAGCAATTGAATGAGGACCTTATGAGATCGGCGTGTTTGGGATGGATGGCTCTGCTGCTGCCGCTGGCGGCGCAGGAGCTGAAGCTGCCGGCGAGTTTCGACAAGCTGGCGGAGAAGGCATCCGACGTGGTCGACATCACCATGGATTCGTCGATGCTTCAGCTCGCCAGCAAGTTTCTGTCGGACAAAGATCCGGACGAAGCGCGGATCAAGAAACTGGTGAGCGGGCTGAAGGGACTGTATGTGAAAAGCTTCGAATTCGACCGGCGCGGCGAGTATGAGGAGAGCGACCTGGAGAGCGTTCGCGCTCAACTGCGCGGGCCGGGATGGTCGCGCGTAGTGGGCGTACGCAGCAAGCGGGACGGCGAGAATGTCGAGCTGTTCTTGAAGTCCGACCAGGGACAAGTCAGCGGCCTGGCGATCATCGCGGCCGAGCCTAGGGAACTGACCATCGTAAATATCGTGGGGCCGGTGAATCCGGAAGAGATTCGCGATCTGGCTGGGCATTTTGGCGTGCCTAGGATGGACTTGAGTTTTCCCAACACGCGCAAGTCGACGAAGGAGGAGCAGCAATGAAACTTCTACCGGTATTTCTCATCGCCGGGCTGGCGTGCTCCGCGGCGCGAGCCGCAGACCGGGAGTTCGCTGACGTGGTGCGGTCGATCTCCGATGAATTCGGGACGCATCCGCTGCGCATCCCGTTTTTCGGCGTCGTGAACGCGCTGGTCGCGGTGGCGCATCCGGCGGGCGCGAAGCACGTCGATATCGCCATCTTCGAAGATCTGGGCGGCCGCGATCGCAGCCGCGGCAACGTACCTGAGATGATTCGCAGCGCGGTGGGCGATGCCTGGAAACCGTTCGTGCAGGTGCGATCCTCGCGGCGCGGGCATGGAGAAAACGTGTTCGTGTACCTGCGTCAGCAGAAGGACGACTGGAAGCTGCTGGTCACGTCGATTGAGCCCGACGAGGCCGTGGTGGTGCAGATCAGGTTGAATCCCGATGGTCTACAACGCTGGATGGCGTCCCCGCTCGATTCGGCCAGGCATTGGAATGGAGAAAGCCGGGATCGGTCAATCCCCTGACTTTGACGGCGGTCCTCTCAGGTTTGGCGGGCTTCGCGGCGTGAAATACTAAGCAATCTCGGAATCACGATTCAGCGTTCCTACGAGCAGCCAAAATCAGCATTCCGCAGTACCCTTGAAACAACGCTGGGAGCACGCATGGTCCGCGGTTGCACGACGACGCGGGCAAAACCACGGGAAGGTCCACCCGTCTCCCAGCGTTTCTAAGAGTACTGCGTCCGTCTTCAGGTTCCAATAGTCCAATGGAACTAAGGTTTCACTGCTTGCCCTTTTGGCCACCGCGCCCGGCAGTCGACGGCGGCACGATTCCGCTGGACCGAAGATAGCCGACCACGTTCCCGTAAATCTCATTATTGTGAACGATGATATGCAAGAACGCGACGCTCATCTGGGGTGAAGCGATGATTTTCTGGTCGTCAACACCTTCAATCGCGGAGGCACAGTAGGCAAACGAATCCTTCAAGGCTTTGCTGATTTCAGCCTTATCTTTGAGTGCTGCTAGCTGCTCGGCCGTCTGGGGAGCCTTCTCGCCTTTCAGCGTCGCGCAATCCGCGAAATTTCGTTGCGCCGAGTGGATCATCCATTCGCCGAACGTCATTTGTCCGCTAGTGAGGCGGTAGTTGTATTTGTCTGCAGGCATGACCTCCGCGCTCGCCTCCAAATTGCGGCGGATCGGGTTGAAGTAGCGCTGGGTCGCGGCGGTGGTCAGGTTATTCTGCGCGTGCAGCGTGGCGGAGACCAGGATGACGCCTGCGAGGATCGGGACTTTCAGTTTGTGAATCATAAGCCTTCTTATGGTAGCGCCGCGGCTCGCGGGTTTTCATGAACGCGAATTAACTCGGTACCGAAGCAACTTCTTCCTTCCTGCCGCCTTTAACCATTCGAGAGGTTCGGAGGAATCGAAAAATGAAAACGATGATACTGGCAGCAATCATAACGGCGGCGGGATTCGCGCAAACCAGCGAAGTGGGCTCGCGGGTGGAAAATCAACAGGACCGCATCGCGCAGGGCGTCCGGTCCGGTTCATTGACGGCGGGTGAGACGTCGAACCTGGAGCGCAAGGAGTCCTCGATCAACCAGGAAGTGCGCACCGACCGGCAGTTGAACGGCGGCCATCTGACGGGTCAGGAAAAACAGATCGTCAATCAGCAGCAAAACCGGATGAGCAATCAGATCTACCAGGACAAGCACAATGCCGCGACGCCGCATTATGGAAACAATGAGGTCGGCGCGCGGCGCGACAATCAGCAGGACCGGATCGCCAACGGCATCCAGTCCGGTAAGCTGAACGCGGGGCAGACGGCTCGCCTGGAAAGAAATCAGGCCGCGATCAATCAGGAGACGCGCACGGACCGCAATCTCAACGGCGGCCACCTGACGCAAGGCGAGAAGGGGCAGATCAACCGGCAGCAGAACGTGCAAAGCCGCAAGATCTACAAGGCGAAGCACAGCTAAGCCCGCTAGAGTTTTCGGAGGAGGTTGCGCCCGGGTCCCGAGTGATCCGGGCGCAATTTCGTTTACGAGAAGATATCGAGCGGCAGAAACGCTGAGACCGTAAAGTTGGGCACGTCGACCACTTGGCTGATTCTCAGGCTGACCGCGACGCTCGACAGGCAGTACGCCTGCTCCCGGCTGTAACTGTACGCGTCCGAGATGTAGTCGATCATGTTGATCAACGCGTTTCTCGCGGCGACGTTCAGATCCTCGGATTCATTGCGCCCGTCCTTTCGGATAGAGCAGCCGGTGGTGGCGTAGTAACGCCGCGGTCCGCTCAGCGGGGGCTCGGAGTATTCGAACGACGGGTCGATTTGATTCCGCCGCTTGGCCTCGCCTTTCAGCACATCAAATTTCGCAATGAACGTCGACGCAGTTTCCACCGCTGTTCCGCAAGTTTCCCCATCGCCTTGTGCGAAGTGCGTGTCGCCGACCGAGAACAGCGCGCCGGGAACATACACAGGCAGGTACAGAGTGGACCCGGCCACCAGGTGACGGATATCGAAATTGCCGCCGTTTTCGCGCGGCGGAATGGTGCGCAACGCGCGGCTGGCGATCGGCTCGTGCGCCGGCACCGCTCCTGTTGGATCGGGCGGAAGCACCATTCCTCCCCGAGCGGCGAGGTCGGCTTCGCGCGCGGTGATGCGTTCCATCAGATCGTGCGACGGCGCGACTCCCATCACCCCCATAAACGGCGCGCCGGGGATTCGCACGCGGGGCAAATTCTCAGAAAATGCGAAGCCGTTCGCCAATTCCCAGTGAACGACGAACGGGGTCGTAAACAGATCGCGCAGATAGCCGAAACCGGGAAGAACGCAGGTGAATCCCCGTTCGACCGTGACGATGTTCTCGATCCTGACCGCCAGCAGATCGCCGGGTTCCGCGCCTTCTACATATACAGGTCCCGTTAAAGGATGGGCGCGGCCCAGATCGATGGACAACTCCTCCGGCTTCATGCCGAATCTGAGTTGCCCGTCCAGCGCGTCGATCGTTTCCATCTCGACGGACGAACCGGCGCCGATCCGTACAACCGGTTCAATATCGGGATGCCAGCGGTTGTGCCCTTTGGCGGCTTGACGGGCGAGCGGCAAGGCTCGATCGATGGAAATGTGCGCGCGGTTCATCTCGACAATCTTAGTCGATTTCGAGATCCCGTTTTATGCCCAGCTAAACCCGTGCTTCGAGAGCGGCAACGTGCGGATGCGCTTGCCGCTGGCCGCAAAAATCGCGTTGGCGATGGCCGGTAGAGTTGGCGGCAATGCAGGCTCGCCCAGACCGGTCGGCGAATTCGCGGTTTTCAGGAAATGCACTTCAATCTCGGGAGGTGCCTGCGCCATTCGCACCGGCGGATACTGGTTAAAATTGCTCTGAACCGCGTGGCCGCCGTCGATAGTGATTTCCCATCCCATCACATGGCTCATCCCCTCGACCACCGCACCTTGCGCGTTGTTGACCGCTGCGCTCGGGTCGATAATCTGGCTCCCGATATCGCCCACCACCCACACCTTGTGCACCTTGACCTTGTTGTTCGCATCAACGCTGACATCGGCGACGTGGGCGAAATATCCACGATGACTGTACTGGAACGCGACACCCTTGCCTCTGCCCTTGGGCAGCTTTCCGCGCGAAGCCCAATCGGATTTTTCTGCAACCATCTGAAGAACGCCGCGCATGCGATCGGCGTCGAACCCGTCGTCTGCTTTGGCGGTTTGCGAGGCGGCGAGAAGATCCAGCCGGAACTGGACCGGATCCTTGCCGGCAGCGTGTGCCAGCTCATCGATGAACGATTGGAACACGAACGAAAACGCGTTACTGCGAGGCGCACGCATGGCTCCCGTCGGCACGCCCAGCGGCATCAACGTCGCTCCGAAGTGGAAATTCGGAATGAAGCGGGCAGGGAACTCGGTGGGCCCGATCTGGGCCGACGGAGCGAACTTATCGCCTTCACCATAGCTCACGAAATGATTCCGCCAAGCGACCAGTTTGCCCGACGCGTCGACGCCGCCCTTCAGGTAATGGAAGCCGCCGGGACGATAAAAGTCGTGTGCCATGTCGTCTTCGCGCGTCCAAAGCAGCTTCACCGGCGCGCCCGCGACCTTGGCGATCCAGGCCACCTCCGCCATATAGTCATTGGTCAGCCGACGGCCGAAACTGCCGCCGGTGCGCATGATGTGCAGCTTGATATCGCTGGCTGGAATTCCCAGCGTCTTCGAGACTAGCGCGACGCCAGCGCTGGGAGTCTGGCTGGGCGACCACATTTCGAGCTTCCCGTCCTCGAAATGCGCCGTGCAGCTCTGCGGCTCGAGCGGAGCGTGCGAAATAAAAGGATAGGAATACGCGGCTTCGACCACTTTCGCCGCGCTGCCCAATGCCGCATCGGCATCGCCATCTTTGTGCAGCGTGTTGACGGGAGTCTGCTTCGACAATTCGTCGGCGGTGCGCTGGAACCCCGCGCTCGATTGCTGTGCAGTAGCGCCTTCGTCCCATTGGACCTTCAGCTTCTGCCGCGCGGTACGCGCCTGCCACCAGCTATCGGCGACAATCGCGACGCCGGGAAGCAGACCAGCCAAGTCGGTTCCACCCTCTACAACGAAAGCGTGGCGAACGCCCGGCATAGATTTAATCTCATCTACGTTCGCGCTGACTACGCGCCCGCCGAACACTGGACATTTTTCATACATCGCCCACAGCATCCCCGGAACCACCAGGTCGATGCCGTAAAGCGGCTTGCCGGTGACGATCGATGGATTGTCGACCCCATGAATCGGCTGGCCGATGATCTTGTAATCCTTGGGATCCTTCGGCTTCACCGTCTTGAGATCCGGCGGCGTCATGGTCGCGACCTGATCGAACAGATCGCGATAAGCCAGCGACGATCCATTGTGCTTCACGGTTCCGGATGCCGTCGAGCAGTCTGACGCGGGAACATTCCACTTGGTCGCAGCCGCGGTGACGAACATCATCCGCAGGGCCGCGCCGCACTGCCGCAGCGGATCCCAATTGGTTGGAATCGCAGTGCTGCCGCCTGCATTCTGGCGTCCGTATTTGGTCTCATCCAGATCCGCCTGCTCGATGCGCACGCTGGACCAATCGACGTCCAATTCGTCCGCGATAATCATCGGCAGTGAAGTTCGAATGCCCTGGCCGATCTCCGGATTCTTGGACATGATCGTGAACATCCCGTCCTTTGAAAAGCGGATGAACGCGAGCGGCGCAAAATGGATGTTCGAAGCCCCGCCGGGTCCGCGTTGCGCGAGCGCCGGCTTCACGTACATCCCGAGCAGCACGCTGCCGCCGCCGAGCGCGGTCAGCCGAAGAAAGGAGCGACGCTTCATGTTGGTTTCCATAATGTCTCCTTTATTCCTGGTGGTCGTATTCCTGGCGGTCGCGAGCATCGCCGCCGCCGCCCGACGTGGACCCATGAGTGGCCCCTATGGCGGCTGCCTTGTGAATCGCCTGGCGGATGCGCAGATAGGTGCCGCAGCGGCAAATATTTCCGTTCATCGCGGAATCGATATCCTGGTCGGTCGGCTTGGGTTTCGACGTCAGCAGCGCCGCCGCCGACATGATCTGCCCGCCTTGACAGTAACCGCATTGCGGCACATCGATCTCCTGCCACGCGACTTGGAGCGGATGCGACCCATCGGCCGAAAGGCCCTCGATGGTTGTGATCGATCCTTTGGACGCAGCCGATACCGGAGTGAGACACGAGCGCACGGCTTTTCCGGCCAGGTGCACGGTGCACGCACCGCACTGGCCAATGCCGCAACCATATTTGGTGCCTTTTAGATTGAGTACGTCGCGGAGCACCCATAATAAGGGCATGTCTGCGGGAACATCGACGGTCGTGGACCGTCCGTTAACACTCAGCTTGAAGGGCATGGCTTCAACTCCGGAAACGGAAAGGTTGGGACATCGGCCTCGGCTGCCGGGCCGCGCCCGTCGGATTGTGGCGAATCCATCTCATCCACGCTCTCGACGGGGCCAGCGTAACATCGGCCGGGAAGGGATGTCAATCCAGCTCCAAAGTGATGTCACATATAAAGTTATCTGTCGCTTAAACGCGTCGTCCAAATGGGTCTATACTAATTCGTTAGTATGATTCGCGATCTCCTCTGGGCTGTTCGCTGGCTGCGCAAGAACCCGATCTTCACGCTCGCCGTCACCCTGATCCTGGCTTTAGGAATCGGCGCCAACACCGCCGTCTTCAGCATCCTCGACGCCGTCCTTCTGCGCCCGCTTCCGTATCCATCCTTGGACCGGCTCATTCGTATCGAAGAATCGAACCCCAAGCGCGTAATGAACGGAGTCCCGGCAGCGGATTATCTCTATTGGAGAGACCGCACCGACCTGTTCGATCAAACCATCCCGTTCCTTCGCGATTTCGTCACGCTGACAGGAGCCGGCGATCCCGACCAGGTAATTTCTGTTCGAGTCGGCGCCGGCCTCTTCTCTTTGTTAGGAGCCCATTCCCGCCTCGGGCGTCCCCTCACGGAATCCGACGGAGATTTCACCGCTCCCAACGCAGCGGTGCTCAGCGACCGGTTTTGGCGTCGCTATTTTCACGCCGACCCGCGAGTCGTCGGCCGCACCATGAACCTCTCCGATGAAATCTTCACCATCGTCGGCGTGATGCCTCCCGAATTCGAGTTCGAATCTTCGAACACGGACATGTGGCTCCCTTTGCGCATGACGGCTGCGAACAACGGCAGCGTGCAGGTGATCGCGCGCATGAAGCCGGGGATCTCCGTCGCGCAGATGCAAGGCGCGATGCAGATTGTCGCCAGCCAGTTAATCGAAAAGGATCCAAGGAGCAAGGGCGGCCTGCAAATCAAAATCTCGCCCTGGCGCGAAACCGTGGGGCGGCAATACGAGCTGACCCTGGTGTTCGTCCTGGTTGCCGTAAGCCTGGTTCTGTTGATCGCCTGCGCCGACGTCGCGGGCCTCCTGTTGAGCCGCGCGGTCCAAAGGCAGAAAGAGATTGCGATCCGAGCTTCGTTGGGCGCGGGAATCTGGCGCGTCATGCGGCAGCTTCTGGTCGAAAGCCTTGCGCTGGCCATACTCGGAAGCGTCGCCGGGATCGCGACCGCGCGTTACACGCTGCAATTTCTCCAAAAACAGATGGCCGCGCTCCCAATCGCGATTCCCCACCTCCAGCGTGTCTCGCTAAACGGCCGCGTGTTGCTGTTCAATACCGCGCTATGCATTTTGCTGGCATGTATCTTTACTGTGGCTCCGGTTTTGCTCGCATCCAAGACCGACCTGCAATTGTCGCTGCGAAGCGGCCAAGCTGGAGGAGGCTCCAAACGATCTTCGCGCCTTTTTTCGCTCGTAATCGCATCGGAAACGGCGTTCGCATTTTTGTTGCTGGTCGGGTCCGGGCTCATGATTCAAAGCCTGATCCGATTGCAGCAAGCCGATCACGGTTTTCATCCGGATCATGTGCTGACCATGCGTGTGCCGATCGGATCGCTCACGCGCCCGCGTCCCACGGGCCAATACGACTCCAAGCCGCGCCAGATGGCGTATTACCACGAACTAATCGACCGGCTCCAGCGAACGCCCGGCGTCACTGCGGTAGCCGTCGTCAACAACCTCCCGCTTTCCGGCGTCAACACCACCGTTGCGGTAAGAGGTCTCGACGGCCTGCCGATGCTTACCTCCACCCGCACCATCAGTCCGCATTACTTCGCCGCCATGGGGATTCCGCTGCTCGAAGGCCGAGCTTTCAACGACGCCGACAACGCCGATGCGCCTCACGTGGCCATCGTCAACGAGTATCTCGCGCACCAATTGTTCCCGGACCGCGATCCCGTGGGTCAAACCTTGCCGCCCGAACCGGATTCGAACTCTCCCGGGTCGACGGTGGTCGGGTTGGTTCGAAACTCATCCCAGATGAGCTACGAACAACCCGCCAAGGGCGAAATCTACATTCCTTATCAGCAGTTCATTTTCGGAGTCTTCATGTCGACCGTGGTCGCGCGAACCTCCGGCGATCCGCTTGCGGTGGCCGCGACCCTCAGCAAAGAAGTGTGGGAAGTGGACCCCAATCAGCCCATCGTGAAAGTGGAAACCATGAACGACGTGATCGCGGAATCCATCTGGCGTCCGCGCTTTTCGGCGTGGGTTTTTTCGGTGCTCGGCGGATTGGCGCTGCTGCTGACGTCGGTCGGGGTCTATGGAGTGGTCGCGTACACGACACAGCTTCGAGCGCGTGAGGTCGGCATCCGGGTCGCCCTAGGCGCGACCCCAGGAGACGTAATAAGAGTAGTTTTGCGGGGCGCGATGATCCCGCTAGGCGCTGGTCTGTTGATCAGCGTAATCGCCGCGATCTCGTTATCACGTTTGCTGACAGGTCTACTCTACGAAATCCGGGCAACAGATCCATCCACCTATATCGGCGCAGGCGCGTTGCTACTGATAATCGGCCTGTCCGCCAGCATCCGTCCAGCGTGGCGAGCAGCCGTAGGCGATCCGCTCAAAGCCCTGCGCACGGAGTAGTCCGGAACCGAGCCGCGACCGCAGGAAGCGGTGGATGTTTCTGTTTCGCACGGACGCGCAACCGTCCTCTTGCCCGCGACACGTCCCTAGCTCACCGTCGCGAGCTCGTACAAATATTCAACATGCGACCGAGCCGCGCCGTCGATCCCTTGCACCTTCGGATTCGAGGACTCGATCACATAATACTCATCCGGCGCATGCGCGCCATTGCCGTGGCCGAGTCCGAAATGTCCCGCCGGTAAATTCAGCGGCTCGCCCGTGAAAACGTATCCTGGCCACGACCCCGCCAGCCGTGGCCAGAAGATCGGATCGATCCCGTTGTGCCGGTACACCGCGGCCTGCGCCTTGATCAGCGCGGAATCCTTCGGTGTTGTGGTCGGATCGTACCCGCCAGTCATGTTCACTTCGATATCGCCGAATCCGCGCTTGGCCAGATGCGCTCTCAGCTTCGCGATGGTGTCCGACGCGGTCATGTCCGGCACCAGCCGTAGATCGAGCTTCGCTGCCACCCGATGCGGCAGGATCGTCTTCCCGCCCGGTCCCGTGTACCCGCCCACGATTCCCTCGATGTTCACCGTCGGCCGTCCAGCGAGCAGTTCCAGCGATTCCAGAAAATCCACGTCATGCACCCAGTGCTCGACGCCCAGTTGCTTCTTCGTCAGCTCTTCATTCTGCTTTTGCGAAGCCGTGCGGATCAACGCTTTTTCTTCCGCGTTCAAGGGACGAACCTTGTCCATGAGTCCATCGATCGCGGGAGTATGCCCGTCCGGGCCGACCAGCGCGGCCAGCGCCTGAATCATGTGCCACGCCGGACTGTCGACGCGCGCTTCGTTGCTCGAATGAAGATCCTGCTTAGGCCCGCGATGCCATTTCTCGCCGCTCGAAACCAGCTCCACCTCGATCATGCCTTTCGCGCCCAGGTTGATGGTCACCTGCCCGTCCAGCCCCTGCATCGGCATGGGCATGAAAACACCGTTGCATTTCTTGAGCGCGGCCAGAATATCCGGCCGATGGACCACCTGGGGAAAATGGGGCGAGCCGATCTCCTCCTCGCCCTCGGCGACGAACACAAAATTCACCGGAACCTTGCGATTCGCATATTTGAACGCGTGCAGCGTAGCGAGAAACGTCGCTTCCGGTCCCTTCTGGTTCACGGCGCCGCGCCCGATCAGAAGTTTTCCTACGCCGGGACGATCGACCAGCGCGGCCTCAAACGGCGGCGAAGTCCATTCCGCCGGGTCCGCTTGCTTCACGTCGTACATGTAGTAAATGCCGACGGTTCGCGGCGCCCCGGCGTCAAGCGTCGCGAAAACTCCGGGATGTCCATCGGTCGGAACCTTGGTCACCGTGCTGAATCCCGCCTCGCGCAACATGCGCATCATCAGATCGCAGCCTTCCGTCATCCCGCGATTCTCGGCGGCGATGGACGGTTGCCGGATCCAATTCTGGAGCCGCTGCACCGCTTCATCGTGATGCTTTTCGATTTCGGCGTTGATGGCCTTCACATCGGCGTCGGCAGCATTGGCCCGGCGCGTCGAAACCAGCGCTGCTGCCGCGACGCTGCGTTGAAGAAAGGTCCGGCGATTGATCATAGCGTTGATTATCGCACCGGCGTCGGAACCGGCTTTATCTCCGGAAGCTTGATCGAACCGCCCGCCGCCGGCAGATCGATGACGATCAGCCGGTTCAGAGCCTCAATCGCAGCGGTCGCATCTTCTTTCGCCCATTCGAGCTGGCGTAGTTGCGCCGCCGTAGGCAATCCATCGTAGCTATCCATCGCGTTCTGAAGGCCGCCGGCCGCGGTCATCGCGCGGTCGATCTGGCCTTGCGCCTGATTTAGTTGACTGGAGATTTTGTCGATCGCCGCCACTCCGGCCTTCCCCGAATCGCCGCCAGCCGCGTAAAATTGCCGCAGTGCGGTCATCTGCTCGCTCAATGATTGCGCCGTATCGCGTGCGACCCCCAACTGCTGCTCAAGGGTATAAGCGCTCATGATTGCCGTATGACGAATGTTCCGGTCCGCGTCCGAAATTGTGAAATGAGGATCGGGCAGCACCGTCACATCTCCCGTCAATACACCGGAGCCGCCGGCGCAACCGAAATGGCGTACCTGCCCGGCAGGACGACAGGACCGCCGCCGCGGCCTCCACGTCCGCCACCACCGCCTCCGGGAATCACGCCCGACGGACCGATCACAGGAGCCGCTTGCGGCGGTGTCTCACCCACAGCATCGCCACGTCCGTTGCCGGCAGCTGCACAGTTCGCCATCGGAGGCGGACCTTTCACCGGATTCGGCGGATCCAGATGAAGATCCCAACACGCGCGATTCATTCCCACCTGGGCCGGCCCGCGCAGCGTGCGAATCGCCTTGCCCGCCGCATCGGAAATAGAAATTTGAATGCCGTTCGGGGCAGCCTTCGGCAGATAGTAGGTCAGAACAGCGCCGGCCGCCGGATTCGGCGCAAAAAATTCACCGTAACCGAACCAGAACTGGCCCTGGTACAACACTTCGTGATGCACCGGGGGCACGGGAAACAGGAGTCCATTGCCGCTCAAAACCTGCGACGTTAATTGAGCTAGCGGTTCGAAATGATCCAACACCCAGATCCCGCGTCCATGGGTCCCGAGCACCAGCGCATTCGCTCGCTCCTGAAACGCCAGGTCGTAAACCGGGACCGGCGGCAGATTCGTATCAAGCGTAGTCCAGTGCGCGCCGCGATCGAAAGTCGCATACACGCCTTCTTCCATCGCCACCACCAGCAGGTCCGCATTCACGGGATGTTCGCGGATGCGATGAACCGAGGTCTTCGGCAAGCCGTCGGTGATCGCGCGCCAAGTCTTCCCATAATCCTCGCTCACGAACACGTAGGGGTTGTAATCGTCGTTGAAATGCCCGTCGACGGTCAGATAGACTCGCGACGCGGAATATTTCGATGCCACGATCCCACTGATATTCAGCATCGGCGGCAGTCCGCGAACATTTGCCGTCAGATTGGTCCAGTGCTCCCCGCCGTCGCGAGTCATCTGAATCGTGCCGTCGTCCGCGCCTGTATACAGCAGATTCTTGTCGAGCGGCGATTCCGCGATCACGGTCAGCGCGCTGAAATTCGACTGTCCGTCATGTCTCGACAGAGCGCCCGGCGGCACCACTCCGCCCATCATCTCCAGCTTGTCCCGGTCGATATGCCCGGTCAGATCGGGGCTGATCGCTTTCCAATGCACGCCGCGATCATCCGATCGGAACACAATGTTCGCGCCTGTATAAATCGTGTCGGGAGTAAAGGTCGACACGATCAAGGGAGTGGTCCAATACCACCGATAAGCAGGCGCGCCCGGAGCCGGTTTCGTGTCGGGCTGCACCGGCCCGATCGACTGGCGCTCCATTGTCACCAGATCCAGGCGGCCCGTGACTCCGTTCTGCGAGCTGACCAGCAAAGTTCGGTCGTCGCCATCGAACGCCGCATGCATCCCGTCGCCGCTGCCGACGTTGAATGCATCTTTAAACGAAATGCCGTAAGTCATGTTGGTCGCCGACGGAGTGCACCAACTGCCATTGTCTTGGAGCCCGCCGCAAACCAGGAACGGATCGGCATTGTTGACCGAAATGTTGTAGAACTGGCCCAGCGGCAGATTGATGCGGAACAGCCAGGTCTGGCCACGGTCATAGGAAATCGACACGCCGCCGTCGCCGCCGATCACCAGATGATTGGGACTCTCCGGATCGATCCACAAGACGTGATCCTCACCGTGAACTTCGCTGAAAACTTCGCGGAAATTGCGAGCTCCATCGTCGGAGATGAACACGCCGCGGTTCGATCCCATGACGTAGACGCGATTTACGTCCTTCGGATCGACATAAATGCGGCTGTAGTAGCAAGGCCGAGGGTCAAGCGCCGTCATGTGTTCCCACGTTTCACCCTGATCCATGCTGCGGAAAACGCCCCCTTGCCCGTTCGTGCCGCCGCCACGCCCGCCTCGGCCTCCACGACCGGCTGGCGCTGCTGGCGCCTGGACCTCGCCTCGACCCGCAGGTTGTGGATCAGCCTCGACAATCGCGTAGACAATGCGATTATCGCCCTGAAAAATCGAAAGCCCGATGCGGCCCTTGTCTCCGCGCGGCAGGCCGCCCTTCAGCTCCGTCCAAGTCGCGCCGCCGTCGCTGGTCCGAAAAATTCCGCTGCCCGAGCCGCCGCCATTGTATCCCCAGCCCTTGCGCTGGCGTTGATACATCGCCGCGAAGACCACGTCAGGATTCTTGGGATCCATGGCGAGGTCGATCGCGCCGGTATTTTCGTCTCGGTACAAGACCTTCTTCCACGTTTTACCGCCGTCTACAGTCTTGTATACGCCGCGATCCGCGTTCGAGCCCCACAAATGCCCGACCGCCGCGACATAGACGATGTTCGGATCCGACGGATGAATAATAATCTTGCCGATATGGCGCGTATCGTCGAGCCTCATTTTCTTCCACGTCGCCCCGCCGTCGATCGATTTGTAAATCCCGTCGCCCCAGGAAGAGCTTTGCCGGTTATCCGCCTCGCCGGTTCCGACCCACACAATCGCCGGATTCGACGGCGCGACAGCAATCGCCCCCGTCGACATCATCCCTCCGGCTTGATCGAAAACCGGAGCGAAAGAGATTCCCGAGTTGACACTCTTGAAAACTCCGCCCGTAGTGCTCGCGACGAAAATCTGATCGGCTTGACCAGGCGTCTTCGCGATCGCCAGATCCGCGATTCGTCCGCCCGTGGCCGCCGGACCAATGCTGCGCCATTGCAGACCTTCGAGCATGGCTGGGTTCACCTGCCCGAACAAACCAACGGCAGCGATGAAAAACGTGAAACTTCTGACGATTTTCCCGGTAGCAATCATGGAGTCCATGATAAAAGAGCGTACGCTCCGCTGCACGGCGCGAAAAATCTGGACCTCCACGCGCGTTTGTGCGTATTCGTAACTAAGCCTCATGAATACGACGACACAACTCCGGCAGATCGCGCGCAGGTTGAGGCGATCTCCCCTGTTCACCGCGATTACTTTGATCACTCTGGCCATCGGCATCGGCGCGAACACTGCGATCTTCAGTGTGATCGAAGGGGTCTTGTTGAAGCCTCTGCCCTACCCGCATCCTGAACAATTGATTGGAGTTTGGCACACCGCCCCGGGCGTGAACATCACGCAGTTGAACATGTCCCCGTCCATGTATTTCATCTATCGGGAACAGGGCCAGACGTTTCAGGACGTAGGGATTTGGGACAACGGCTCTGCAAGCGTGACTGGCGTAGCCGAGCCGGAGCAGGTGCCGGTGTTGCACGTCACCGATGGCATCCTGCCGATACTGGGCATTCCTCCCGTGATCGGTCGCTGGTTTTCGCGTGCTGACGATCGTCCGCAAGGCGCCGAAACCGTGATGCTGACCTACGGATACTGGCGCGGCCGCTTCGGCGGCGACCCTTCCGTGATCGGCCGCCGGATCGTTGTAGATGGAACAGCGCGGGAAGTGATCGGCGTGCTGCCGGAGAATTTCCGGTTTCTGGATTTGAAACTGTCGTTGGTACTGCCGTTCCGGCTCAACCGCAATGAAGTGCGGTTAGGCAATTTCAGCTATCAAGGCATCGCGCGTTTGAAACCCGGAGTCACCTTGGAGCAGGCGAGTGCCGATGTCGCCCGTCTGCTTCCGATCTCGTTTCAAAGCTTTCCCGCGCCCGAGGGATTCAGCATGCAAATGTTCGAAAAGGCGCGAATCGCTCCGCGCTTGCAGCCGCTCAAACAGGATCTGGTCGGCGATATCGGCAACGTGCTTTGGGTCTTGATGGGCACCATCGGGATGGTGCTGTTAATCGCGTGCGCCAACGTCGCGAATCTGTTGCTGGTCCGGGCCGAAGGGCGGCAGCAGGAACTTGCCGTCCGCGCCGCGCTCGGCGCAGGATGGGGACAAATCGCACGGGAATTGCTGCTGGAAAGCGTCGCGCTCGGGGTAGCGGGCGGCGTGCTGGGTTTAGGTCTGGCCTATGCGGCGCTGCGCCTGCTGGTCACGATGCGCCCCGCCAACCTGCCGCGCCTGGACGAAATCTCCATCGATCCGTGGGTGCTCCTGTTTGCGCTCGCGATCTCGCTGGTTGCCGGCGCGCTATTCGGTCTGATTCCCGTGTTCAAGTATGCGACTCCGCATGTTTCAAGCGGCCTGCGCAGCAGCGGGCGCAATACCAGCCAAAGCCGCGAACGGCATCGCGCGCGGAGCGTGCTGGTAGTGGTGCAAGTCGGGCTGGCTCTGGTTCTTCTGATCAGCTCAGGACTGATGATCCGGACGTTCCAAGCTCTGAAACACGTTCAGCCTGGATTTACGGACCCGGAACGAATCCAAACTTTGCGGATTTCGATTCCAAACGGGCAGGTTCGCGAGCCGGATCGCGTGGTGCGAATGCAGCAGGACATGCTCGACAAAATCGTCGCGATTCCGGGAGTCTCCTCTGTCGGTTTCATGAGCACCATTCCTCTCGATAGCGACGGCTGGCACGATCCCGTGTACGCCGAAGGCCACGACTACGCGCAGGGCGAGCTTCCCCCGCTGCGTCGATACAAATTCGTGTCTCCGGGGCTGTTCAAAACCATGGGAACGCCGATGGTCGCCGGCCGCGAATTGACCTGGGACGATGCCTACAACAAAAGGGAAGTGGTGGTGGTTTCAGAAAACATGGCGCGCGAGTTGTGGCACGATCCAGCCGCCGCCATCGGAAAACGGATTCGCCAGACGCCCAAGACTGCCTGGTTCGAAGTGGTGGGCGTGGTCTCCGACGGGCGCGACGATGGAATCGATCGAAAGGCGCCGACCATCGTTTACTGGCCGCTCCTGTTCAAGCAAGACGTTGACAACCTCAATGTGATGCGGACCGTCGCGTTTGCGGTTCGAAGCAGCCAGGCGGGTTCGGAAGGCTTGATTAAGGAGATCCGGCAGGCGATCTGGTCGGTGAACTCCAATCTTCCTCTGTCCGGCGTTCGAACCATGGCGGACGTCTATAACAAGTCGCTGGCGCGGACATCGTTCACGCTGGTGATGCTGGCGCTGGCCGGCGGAATGGCGCTGCTGCTAGGTGTAGTGGGCATTTACGGAGTGATTTCCTATTCGGTCTCGCAGCGAACACGCGAGATCGGGATTCGCATGGCGCTCGGCGCGCGGCAGGAAGCGCTGACGCAGATGTTCCTTCGCCATGGCCTGATGCTTGCGGCGATTGGTGTAGTCTGCGGGCTTGGCGCGGCCGTGGCCTTGATGCGGGTAATGTCCGCTCTGTTATTTCAGGTGAGCTTTGTCGATCCGCTGACGTATGCCGCGGTATCTCTCGGTCTGGTGATTGCGGCCGCCGTCGCCAGCTACTTGCCGGCTCGTAAAGCGACCTCGGTTGACCCTGTCAATGCTCTACGCGCGGAATAGCGGTCGCTTCTGGATGGGATGGAATCGCCGGACCGGGATCGCCGATGCCTACGGTAGGCCGCGGCGGCGGAGGCGGATCGCTGAGCGCTTCATCTGAATCTGCGGTGATTTTCCGTATCCTGATGGTCTGGTAATCCGAGCAGGCCGCCGGCGCCGTGAAGCGGATCACGCGATGTGCGCCCGGCAGGATGAAATGCAGTCCCCACACACCGTCCCCGATGCGACGTTTCATCCGGTCCGCGAATTCGATCATCACGTAGACGGAGTCGATCGTGTACGGGCACGTGTTGACCCAACTGGCCCAGTAATGCTCTGAGTCCATTTTGGTCATGTAGCTGACTTTGAAGCAGTCGGAAATCTTCGTCTCCGCATAGCTGAAAGCGCTCGAGAGCAGGAGCGCGGCGACTAGGTGTTTCATCTTAGTCCTTACTTCGGCCAAAATGAGGAAACCTATAGAGTCTCACAAAAAAAACATGTTTGGGGATCAGTGTTTGACGCCGGGCAGCGATTGAACTGTTGTATTGGTCAGGGCGCCCCCTGAAAATTCGGTCTTCTCGCCGGGATGCTTGCCTGGTGCGGGCAGCAGCCGCGCCGCCAGAGGCTTGTTCCATCGGTACGCCAGCCACGCGACATCGCCCAGAATCCGGCTGATCTGCTCTTCTGTAACGTCGCCGGGCAGCGGAACGGTATCGACGCCCCCCGCGCATACCGCCGAATACGCCAGAATCGAATCGAGACTGTAAGTCCCCTCTGCCCACCGGCGTGCGAGCAGATTGTCCTCCATCACGGGAAGCATCAGGCCGGAGTATCCGGTTCGCTTTACCGGAGTCGACTGGACCGCGCGCGTAATAATGCCCGAAGCCGTCAGCGTGCCGCTGGATCCAAAGGGCGCGCCGGTGAACGCTTCGATCGCTCCCGCAATGGAGTTGTCTTTCAACGGCGCCGGTGTCGCGTCGATGCCTTCGTAAGTCCACCCTGTGCTGGATGCGATCTGCGTCGCGACCGCCTCAATTTCTTTCGTGTACTTAGAAAGCGTCTCCGACAAATGCTGCTCGGCTTCTCGCGGATCGTGATACTGTGCGAAAACGCGGGCAACCACGTCGGCGCCTTCCATCGCGATTGCGAAGGCATGTCCTTTCCCCAGATGATAGGAACCGGGATAATACGGTCCGTACGGTTTCATCATGGCGATGGCCGCAAAGTTGAAATTTCCGTCGCCGTGCGGGCTGCGCTCGGATACCTGCTTGATTAGTTTGGCGGCTTCGCGGATGGCGCGCCAGTGAATCCCGTGTTCGTCCGCAATGACCAGATTCGCGTTGACGCTGATTGCCGACAAAACATCGGTGAGCAGTCCAACCGGCGCCGTGTCATCGTCATCGTTGATCATGGCGGAAGCGATGTTCAGACCCGTCCGCCCCTTGGAGGAAGCCTCTCTGAGATTGCGAATCAACGCGACGGCATCCTCCGTCTTCATGCCCTTGGTGAAACGCGGGAACGGCTGAGTGGTGATGCGTCCGCCCGCGCCTTCGAAGCCGGCGTGGTTCAAAGCATCCTTCGCACCGGCCAGAAACTTCTGCGTCTCCTCTATCTTCGCGGCATAGTTGTTCGCATCGACTTCAATGAATGCGGTAACGGCGCGAATTCTGGGACGAGGTTCGGCGCCGTAAGCCAGCGCAGTGAGGGACAGGGCCAGCAGCGTTCTTCGCATGCCTCTGGTTATATCACGGCGTCACCGACGCGAAAGCTCGGGTATGCTTGAAAGGCGTAGATTTTATGGCCCACACGATCGAAGAGAAAAAGAAACTGCTGAATCGCGTCCGGCGCGTAAAGGGGCAAGTGGAAGCCATCGAACGCGCGCTCGATCAGGAAGCCGAGTGCTCCGAGATCCTGCACACCATCTCCGCGTGCCGTGGCGCGATGGATTCCCTGATGGCGGAAGTAATCGAGGGCCATATCCGGCTCCACGTTCTCGACCCGAACGTCAAGACGACTGCCGAGCAGACGCGCGCCGCGGACGATCTGGTGAATGCGCTGCGCACATATCTCAAATAGTCGTGCTACAGTTGAGGAGTCCGCTGATATTTGGCATGCTCGATAGTCCGGTTCACTCGCCCTTCTCCGATCTGCCCCGATTCACCGCTGTTTAACTTCAGAAAGACAATTAAGGAAATGAAAAACATATTTGTAGGGAATCTCAGCTTTTCGGCAACGGAAGATGCGGTTCGATCGATGTTCCAATCCTATGGAACCATTGAGCGCGTAAGTCTGGTCACTGACCGGAACACGGGCCAGGCCCGCGGATTTGGATTCGTGGAAATGACTAATGACGCCGAAGCTGAGCGTGCCATCGCTGAGCTGAACGGCCGGGAACTGGACGGCAGAGCCCTGAACGTCAACGAAGCACGCCCGAAGGAAGATCGCGGTTCGGGCGGCGGTGGCTATCGCGGCAAGAGCGGTGGCGGACAAAGCCGCAACAACAACCGCTGGTAACCACTTCGTAGTAATCGGATGTCTGGCGCGCCCGGAGGGACTCGAACCCCCGGCCTACTGGTTCGAAGCCAGTTGCTCTATCCGGCTGAGCTACGGGCGCGTCGACATCCTCATCGTATCATTAGTTACGTGACCAAAGCTCCGTACACCGAAGTCGAAGTAAAACTTCGCTTCGCCGCGCCGGCAAGCGCCGCGCAATCGTTGATCGAGAGTCGCGGCTACCACCTGGTGGAACCGCGCGATCCTCGAATCCGATCAGCTGTTCGACCGGCAAGACAGTGAGCTGCGCCGGTCCGATCAACTCCTGCGTCTTCGGAAAACGGGTGCGCGGGCGATGGTCACTTACAAAGGCCCGGGTCAACGCGGACGCCATAAAAGCCGCGAGGAAATCGAATTCGATGTTTCGGACGCGTTCGCGCTTACCGAAGTACTGGAGCGATTGGGCTATGCGCCGCGATTTCGCTATGAAAAGTATCGGACCAAGTTCGCCGCGCCCGGCGAGCCCGGGTTCATTACCATCGATGAAACGCCGATCGGCGTATTTTTGGAACTGGAAGGTTTACCCGATTGGATCGACGCAACCGCCGCGCGACTAGGCTTCTCGACGGCAGAGTACTTGACCTCGAGCTACTCCTCTTTGTATGCGGAGTACATTCGCTCTAACCCAAATGCGCCGTGCGATATGATCTTCGCTGAGACGCCATCGTAGAACCTTAGGAAAAGAATCTTAGTACGTCAAAATCTATTGCTCGCGAAAATGGCGGATGATATCATTCCAGTAGTTCACGAGAAGTCCAACTGAAAGGAGGCGAGCGCAATGATTGAATTAATGGCGACCGTGGTCATCACGGCCGAGCTCGGTCCTGCTGTTCGGTTACTGGTTCCGCTACACCTGCCTGCTGATTCTGAGCGCGAAGACCACGCGCGATTACGCGCGCATCTGTCGCCATGGCCAATCAGCTCAGCTTCCCGGCAGTGCAGGCGCATGTTGCGCGACACCAATGTTGCCGATCTGGATCGTCTGAAGGATTCGCTGGATCGCGATTACAAGGTTCTCACCTATCTGCTGAAGCACGCCGCGAATCCCAGCAAGGGCGACGACGCGATGGAAAAGCGGATGCTCGAGATCAACTACCGGATGATGCGGGCCTGGTATTCAGGTCAGCCGCGCTTCTCGCCTGCGGCGGCGATCGCGGGCGCTGGATGAAATGTCCCTGGTGGTGGCGCACTTCGCGAACTCGATGGGCGAACGCGCTGCGGCCGGCGCGGCGGCCTAATTCCTCTAAATCTTAACCTTCGTTGCCGGAACCTGCCAGCGGCCGCTTTGCAATTCCAGCGTATTGAAGTTCTCGCCCAGGTACACGCGGCGCACTTCCGGATCGTTGCCCAGGGCTTCCGGCGAGCCTGAACGGAAAATCCGGCCGTTGTTGATGATGTAGGCCCGATCCGTCACCGCCAGCGTTTCCCGCACGTTGTGATCCGTCACCAGAATGCCGATGCCGGCGCGCTTCAGATCGAAAATGATTTTTTGAAGCTCCAGCACCTGAATCGGATCGATGCCGGAGAACGGCTCGTCGAGCAGCAGAAAGCTCGGCTCGATCACCAGGCTGCGCGCGATCTCCACGCGGCGCCGCTCGCCGCCCGAAAGCACGTAGCCCTTGCTCTGGCGGACCTGCTCCAGGCCGAGCTGCTCGATCAGGCGATTCATGCGCTCCCGGCGCTCCCGCCGGTTCAGCGGCAGCGTCTGGAGGATCGCCATCAGGTTATCCTCCACCGACAGCTTGCGGAACACCGACGCTTCCTGCGGCAGGTAGCTGATGCCTTTGCGCGCGCGCTGGTACATCGGCCAGCGACGTGATGTCCTGGTCGTCCAGCATCACGCGGCCGGAATCCGGCGTGATCAGCCCGACGATCATGTAAAACGAGGTCGTCTTGCCCGCGCCGTTCGGGCCCAGCAGCCCGACCACTTCGCCCTGCTTCACCCACACCGAGACGTTGTCGACAACCTTGCGGCCGCGATACGCCTTGGTGATTTCGGTGGTCTGGAGGGTGCGCACGAGACTATTTCTTTCTTGCGGATGGTGCTTTTGGCGGGGTTTGTCTTGTCCACGCCGTCAACGATGAGCCTATCATCGTTGGCAAACCAGGTCAATTGTTTGCCGCGCGTCTGCCCTTTCACGCTATCCACCAGCAACGGCTCGCCGCCCTTGAGGATCACTTTTTCGCTCGTCGGCGTAGTATTCGGCGTGTTCGGAGGTGCCGGTGCGGGTCCGCTTCAGTTTCTCTGACGTGCTGACGATCTTCACCGTTCCATCGGCGAAGGCTTTATCGAGCGAAGAATCCTCGTCGGCGTCTTTCAGGAACGCCCGGATCTGTTTCGCGGTCACCGTCATGTCCGGGCGCTTCAGCACCGCGCCGCCGCTGTATAGTCGACCATGCGGGTTTCTTCGTATAGACCATGTCCGGCGCGCGTACGATGGTGAAGATCGGCGCGGCCGCGGGCTTCGCTTTGCGGCCAGCTCTCGTCCGTCCGTCATCGTTCGCTCTTGTCTTTGTCGACGAACTGGCTCTTCACCTTGCCGTGCGCTTCCATCACCTGGCGTCGCGATCGATGTCCAGCCGGTCCGCCTCCACGCGATTCGCGCCCTGCCAGGCCACGGCGTTGCCTTCGTAATGAATCTTCTGATTGTTGTCGGTCGAGGTCATGTGTCTGCGCGCGGGCCTGCATCACCTCGTCGGTCGAAAGCATCGCGGACGAATTGCCGTTCTTGTCCGGCTGGTGCGTGGACGCCACGTGGCCGTCGGCCGTGAAATCGCCGGATTTCTGGTTCATCACGATCCGGTCGGCCGTCGCCGAACCGGTCGAGTCCCACACTCGCGCGCGGCCGATTCAAGCGTCATCAGGTCCTTGGTCTGCTCGAGAATCGCGCGGTCGGCGCGCGCGCTGCCGGTCGCCTTCCTGATAGCGAAAATCGGTCTTCTGCTCCAGACGCGCCAGATCGCTGGTCTTGGGATCGAAAGTGGCCAGCATCTCCTTGCTCTCGGTCAGCGCGGGCGGGGGCGGCGGCTTATCGGGCTGCGGAGGCTTTTCGGTGCGCGTCGACGCATTGATGGACCGGAACGATCTGGATGCGATTTTCCGCGCCGTAGGCGATCCAGATCCGGTCGCCCTTCACCCAGCGCTTGGGCTGTCCCGGGCGGTTGGGCAGAAAATCGACGGTGCCGGCGCCGGCGGTTTCCACGCTCTCGATCTCCTTTCCGCCGTTGTGCATCTTCAGATGGATGGTGTCGCTGCGCAGAATGCGCGTTTCGGCCGAGCTCCGTGTTCCGGCTTGGGCAGCGGAACTGCGCCTCCGCGACGCTCGATCCAGTGGCCACCGCGCCGATCAGCGTGCTGTCCTTGTTCGGCGGTGTCGAAACTCAGATCCAGATGGTCCGCCGGTCACCGTGGTGCGCATGGTCTGCGCGGTCGAAACCAGCCGGCCGTTGTCGTTCGCCGTTGATGTTATTCACCACCATGCCGTCGGCGAAGTGCAGCTTGAGCTAATCGGCGGCGAATTCCACCTTGCGGTCCGGATCGTCGCGTGACGCCGTGGCCGTCCTTGGCTTCCGCCTCGCGGACTTCGCCGTCGTCGAGCGTCACCACGGACATGCCGCCTTCCATGTGCAGCGTGTCGCGCGTCAGCTTCGACCACGGCAGCAGGACGACCTTCGATTCGCGCTCTTTGTAATAAGCCTCGCCCGGCTTCGATGTGCATGGGCACGGAATCCGCAGTCTTGCCCCGCCAGTCGAGCGACACCTGGCTGCGCAGATGCAACTCGCGGGTCTGCGGATCGTAATCGGCGCCCACGGCCGTGCCGCTCTGCCCTGAGTCGAACTCGAAGTCAGGTTTGCCGGTCGGTGGTCGCTTTGCCGGTGTCGCTTTGAAAACGTCACGCCGGAAGAATGAATCTTCACGATTCGGCCATGCGGCGGCCCGTCCGACCGGCACGCCCATGGTGATATCGACTTCGCCATCGGAGAAGAGCGTCTTGGCGGTTGCATCGAACTGCGCCTTCGCGCTCTGCACCAGGTCGTACTTGGTGCCGTCCTTGTGGAACAGGTGCAGCTCGACGCCTTCCAGTTGCGATCAGCCGGAGGCTCTTTGTTCTCGCTGCATTCTTCGCCGGCAGTGATCGAAGATGAGCCGGCCGGTTGCCGTTCGAACTTTCGGTGTAGTGTCCACTTCTGGGAGCGGGCGTCGATATCCGGCTTCGAGCGGCTTCGGCGCGACGGGGGCGTCTTCGATCGGAAAATCGCTTTGCGCTTGAGATAAGTTGCGCCGACCCAGGCCACGATTCGCGAGAATGGCGGCGAGGAAAGAGCCACCGGGTACGGCGCATAATTTTAACTTTCAGGATATCAGCTACAATCGCCGCGACGAGCTTGGCCAGCAGCGCCGTCCGGTCGGCGATGCGGTTGATCAGGATGCTTTCATTCGACCGCGTGCGCGCCTTCGCCGACCGCGCCCAGGCCGTCCAGCGTCGGCACGCCCAGAGCCGCGGTGAAGTTTCCGTCCGAACCGCCGCCGGTCGACGATTCTTCGAGCGCCACGCCCAGTTCCGCGGCCAGCGCTTGGCCATGCGGAACAGCTTGCGCACTCCCGCCGAGCGCTCCATGGGCGGGCGGTTCAAGCCGCCCGCGACTTCGATGGCGCAGCGCTTGTCGAACGGCTTGAGCGACGCGAACTTCCGTTCGAGATAGCGCCGGTCCGCGATCGCGCGGCGCGCGGATGTCGATTTCGGCGCGGCATTCCGCGGCAACCACGTTGCTGCGCGTGCCTCCGTGGATCACGCCCGGGCTGACGGTGATGCCTCGGTCCGAGCCGCGTGAAGCCGGCGATTTTTTCGATCTGCCGCGCCATTTCGACAATCGCGTTCGCGCCGTTCGCGAAATCGACTCCCGCGTGCGCGGCGCGGCCGCGGACCGTGACGGTGTAATCGCCGACGCCTTTGCGCGCGGTCTTCAGTTTCCCTTCGAGCCCGGTGCCCGGCTCGAGCACCAGCACCGCGGCGCTGTTCGCGCAGCTTCCTCCGTCAGCGCGCGCGAGGATTCGCTGCCCACTTCCTCATCCGAATTCACCTGCAACACGACTTTGCGCGTCACCGGAACTCCAGATCGCGCAGCGCGCGCATCGCGAAAATGAAAAACGCCGATCCCCGCTTTCATGTCGAGCACGCCCGGGCCCCACAGCCGGCCGCGCGCTTGCCGAAACGGCATGGATTTGCAGCGTGCCCAGCGGCCACACGGTGTCGGAGTGCCCCAGCGCCAGAATCTGCCCGTCTTTTTCTTCGTGCCCGGCAAAGTGAATTCGCATGCGCATGTGCTTGCCGAACGCGCCGCCGGGGAAGGTCCGGACGCGCGCGATGTCGCTCGATCCGCGCCGGCAAGCAGATCGACGAACCGGTTGACGCTGGGCGGATGATCGCTGGGCGATTCGCACTCGACCAACTCGCGAATCAACGCGATGATGTCTTTTTGTTTTTGCCGCGCATAGCGAAGGAACGGATCCACGGTTGCTATAATAACCAGACCGCATGCCAGTCGATGGACATCCAGGCGATCCGCGAGATCCTTCCCCACCGCTATCCGTTGCTGCTGGTGGACCGCATCGAGGAACTGGAGGCGGAGCGCATTGTCGGCATCAAGAACGTCACCGTCAATGAGCCGTTTTTCGATGGGCATTTTCCCGATTTTCCGGTGATGCCCGGCGTGCTGATCGTCGAAGCGATGGCGCAGGTGGCGGGCGTGCTGGTGCTGAGCCAGATCCCCGACCGCAAGAAGAAACTGGTGCTGCTGGCGTCGCATCGAAGAGGCGAAATTCCGCAAGCCGGTGCGGCCCGGCGATCAGCTTCGCATCGAAATGAAAGTCGCCAAGCGCAAGGCCACGCATCGCGAAGATGTTCGGCACGGCCACCGTGGACGGCGCGGTGGTGGCGGAAGCGACCATGCTCTGCAAGCTCGCCGACCGGCACCGACGGCGTAAGGCGCGATGCCGATTCATCCGACCGCGATCGTCGACCCCGGCGCTCGCATCGCGGAATCCGCCGAAATCGGCCCGTATTCGATCATCGGCGCGGATGTCGACATCGGCGCGCGCACGCGCCTCATGGCGCATGTCTTCATGGAAGGCCGCTCGAGATCGGCGAAGACAACGTCTTCTTTCCCTATTCGACCGTCGGCGTCGCGCCGCAGGATTTGAAGTATAACGGCGAGCGCGTCCGAAACGCGCATCGGCCATCGCAACCAGATCCGCGAGTTCGTCACCATTCATCGCGGCACGGAAGGCGGCGGCATGCTCACCTCCGATCGGCGACGATAATCTGCTGATGGCGTACGTGCATGTGGCGCACGATGCGCACGTCGGCAGCCACACCGTGCTCGTCGCATGCGGCGACGCTCGGCGGCCACGTGATGGTGGAGGATTGGGCCGTGGTCGGCGCGGCCAGCGGCGTGCATCAGTTCTGCCGCATCGGCCGGCACGCGATCATCGGCGGCTACAGCGTGATCACGCAGGATGTGCTGCCGTTTTCGAACACGGTGACCGCGCGCGAAGCGAAGGTCTTCGGCGCGAACGCCACCGGCCTGGAGCGGCGCGGCTTCTCCGCCGCAACCATCGACGCGCTGCACAAGGCGTTTCGGCTGCTGACGCACTCCGGGCTCAATACGACCCAGGCGGTGGAGCGCATCGCGGCGGAAATCGAGCCATCGCCGGAAATGGACGAACTGCTCGAGTTCATCGCAGCGCCGAGCGCGGCTTCATCAAAGTAGATGCCGTACGGGCTGATCGCCGGCAACGGCCGCTTCCCGGTGCTGGCGCTCGAAGCCGCGCGCAAGGCCGGGCTCGAAGTGGTCGCCATCGGCATCAAAGAAGAAGCTTCGCGCGAAATCGAGCCGCTGGCCGTCGCGCTGCCACTGGATTTCGCTGGGCGCGCTCAGCCGCTGATCGAGATCTGCAAGCAGGAAGGCATCACGCAGGTGATGATGTGCGGGCAGGTGAAGCACGCCAAGATTTTTTCGTCCATCGTGCCGGATTGGCGGCTGGTGAAGCTGCTGGCGTCGCTCGAGACCAAGAATACCGACGGCCTGATCGGCGGCGTCGCGAAGGTGCTGGAGGACGAAGGCATCGAGCTGGCCGATTCGACGCTGCTGCTGAAGGATCTGCTGGCGCCCGAAGGCGTGCTGACGCGCCGCAAGCCGACGGCGGAAGAGACGCGCGACATCGATTACGGCCGCCGGATTGCCGCGCGCGCTGTCGCGATCTCGATCGTCGGCCAGAGCGTCGCGATCGCGGAGCGGGCCTGCGTCGCGGTCGAGGCCATGGAAGGCACCGACGCGATGCTGCGCCGGGCGGCGTCGCTGGTGGAAGGCAAGCCGCTGCGGCTGGTGAAGGCTCGCGGCGGCGCAAGCACCTGCTGTTCGACGTGCCGGTGGTGGGTCCACAGACGATCGCGGTGATGCGGGAAACGGGGACGACGGCGCTGGCGATCGATGCCGGTCGCACTCTGTTGATCGATCGCGAGGAGTTGATCGCGCGCGCCGATGAAGCGCAGATCGCGATTATCGCTTATGAGCCCTAGCCGACCCGATCCGCCAGCACGCGCACGTGATTGTCGCGGACTTCGACGTAGCCGCCGGTGATGTTGTAGCTGTCGGTCTGGCCGCCGGAGGTGATGGAAAGCTCGCCCTCGCCCAGCTCGCTGAGCAGCGCGGCGTGGCCGGGCAGGATGCCCATGTAGCCGTCCTTGCCGGGAATCTGCGCGCATTTCGGCCGCCTGCTTGAGGACCAGCTTCTCCGGCGTCGCGATTTCGATCTCGAATGTGTCCGCCATCGCGTTTTACTGAGCCTTCTTCATCGTCTCCCAGGTCTCGAGCACGTCGTCGATCGAGCCCTGCATGTAGAACGCCTGCTCCGGAATCTCGTCGTGCTTGCCTTCGACCACTTCCTTGAAGCTGCGCACGGTATCGGCGACCTTGACGTACTTGCCCTTGCGGCCCGGTGAACGCTTCGGCCACGTTGAACGGCTGCGAGAGGAAACTGCTGGATCTTGCGCGCGCGCGCCACGGTGAGCTTGTCTTCGTCGGAAAGTTCGTCCACGCCCAGAATCGCGATGATGTCCTGCAGGTCCTTATAGCGCTGCAGGGTCTGCTTGACCTCCTGCGCGACGTCGTAATGCTCCTGCGCCGATGATGCGCGGATCGAGAATGCGCGAAGTGGAAGCCAGCGGATCGACGGCGGGATAAATGCCCAACTCCGAAATCGAGCGCGAAAGATTGGTGGTCGCGTCCAGGTGAGCGAAGGTGGTGGCCGGCGCGGGATCGGTGTAATCGTCGGCGGGCACGTAAATCGCCTGCACCGACGTGATCGATCCGGATCTTGGTCGACGTGATGCGCTCCTGCAAATCGCCCATTTCGCTGGCCAGGTTGGGCTGATATCCCACCGCGCTGGGCATGCGGCCCAGCAGCGCCGAAACTTCCGAACCCGCCTGCGTGAAACGGAAAATATTGTCGATGAACAGCAGCACGTCCTGATTTTCTTCGTCGCGGAAATATTCGGCGACGGTCAGAGCCGTCAGCGCCACGCGCAAGACGGGCCCCGGGCGGCTCGGTCATCTGGCCGTAGATCAACGCGCACTTCGATTTCTGCCAATCGTGCGGATCGATCACGCCGGATTCCTGGAATTCCAGCCACAGATCGTTGCCTTCGCGCGTGCGCTCGCCCACGCCGGCGAACACCGAAACGCCGCCGTGCTTGGTGGCCAGGTTGCTGATCAGCTCCTGAATGATGACGGTCTTGCCGACGCCCGCGCCGCCGAACAACCCGATCTTTCCGCCGCGCAGATACGGCTCCAGCAGATCGATGACCTTGATGCCGGTCTCGAACATCTGCAGTTCGGTGGACTGCTCTTCGAACGCCGGCGCCGGGCGGTGAATCGGATAGCGCTTCTCGGTCAGTTCACCGGACCCATCTTGTCCACCGGCTCGCCGATCACGTTCAGCACGCGGCCCAGCGTCTCCTTGCCGACCGGAACGGTCACCGGCTCGCCCAGGCTTTCGGCGGTCATGCCGCGCACCAGACCGTCGGTGGGCTGCAGCGCGATGGTGCGCACGCGGCTCTCGCCGATGTGCTGCGCGACCTCGCAGATGATATCGATCGGGTCCGGCACGTTGAAGCCCTCGCTGGTGATGCGGATCGCGGTGCGGATGACCGGAATCTGCCCTTCGGGAAACTCGATGTCCACGGCCGGTCCGGCCACCTGAATCACTTTTCCTACGATCATAAAAATCCTCGTTCGTCTAATCTAATGCCGCCGCGCCGCTCACGATTTCGATAATTTCGCGCGTGATGCTGGCCTGGCGGACGCGATTCATGAACAGCGTCAGCTTGTCGATCACGTCGGAGGCGTTCGAAGTCGCCGCGTCCATGGCCGTCATGCGCGCCGCATGCTCGGCCGCCACCGATTCGAGCAGCGCGCGGTAAATCTGCACCTTCACGTAGCGCGGCAGCAAGCTGCCCAGCAGTTCCGCGGGCTTTTGTTCGTAAATGTAGTCCACCGTCGTGCTGACTTTCGGAACCTCGATCGGCAGCAGGCGCATGGAGCGTCAGCTTGGACGCCATCACGCTCTTGAATTCGTTGCCGAACAGATACACCGCGTCGACTTCGGCTCTCGAAAAGCGGTCGATGATCGCGTCCGCGATCTGCTCGGCGTCCTCGTACTTGACCTGCCGGAACAGATCGATGTGTTCGCCGTGAATTTTCGCGCCGCGCCTGCGGAAATAGTCGCGGCCCTTTTTTCCCGATCAGCTCGAAGCTGATTTCGTCACCGCGATGCTCGTCGACGAAGCGCTGGGCCAGCCTGATCAGATTGGCGTTGAATCCGCCCGCCAGGCCGCTGTCGGCCGTGACCACGACCAGCAGAATGCGCTTTTCCGGCCGCACGGCCAGCAGCGGATGCTCGTCCGCATCGGCTCTGGCCGGCCGCTTCGGCGACGTTCGCCAGCATCTGTTGCAGCATGTTGGCGTAGGGACGCGCCGCAATCGCCCGATCCTGCGCCCGGCGCAGCTTCGCCGCCGAGACCATCTTCATGGCCTTGGTGATCTGCTGCGTGTTCTTGACCGAGCGGATGCGCCGCCGGATGTCGATCAGGCTCGGCATCTATTTCAGCTTGTGCTCCTGCACGAAGCGGGCCTTGCATTCCTTGATGGCGGCGGTCATCTTCGCCTTCAGATCGTCGTCGAGAGTCTTCTTCTCGCGGATGGTCGTTAGCAGAGCCGGATGCGCGTTTTCGACGAAACGGTACAGAGCTTCTTCGAACGGCCGGCACTGTTCGAGCGGCAGGTCGTCCAGGAATCCGTTGGTGCCGGCGTAGATGATCAGAACCTGCTTTTCCACCGGGAACGGCGAATACTGGCCCTGCTTCAGGATCTCCACCATGCGGCTGCCGCGCGTCAACTGCGCCGTCGAGGCTTTGTCGAGGTCGGAGCCGAACTGAGCGAACGCCGCCAGCGCGCGATACTGCGCCAGGTCCAGGCGCAAGCTTCCGGCCACCTGGCGCATGGCCTTGATCTGCGCGTTGCCGCCGACGCGGCTGACCGAAATGCCGACGTCGATGGCGGGCCGCACGTTCGAGTTGAACAAGTCCGTGATGAGGTAGATCTGGCCGTCGGTGATCGAAATGACGTTGGTCGGAATGTAGGCCGAAACGTCGCCCGCCTGCGTTTCGATGAACGGCAGCGCCGTGAGCGATCCGCCGCCCAGTTCGTTCGATAGCTTCGCGGCGCGCTCCAGCAAGCGGCTGTGGAGATAGAACACGTCGCCGGGAAACGCCTCGCGCCCGGGAGGACGGCGCAGCAGCAGCGAAATCTCGCGATACGCGGCGGCGTGCTTCGAAAGATCGTCGTAAATGCACAGGGCGTGGCGGTTGCTGTCGCGGAAATATTCGCCGATGGCGCAACCCGAATAGGGCGCCAGATATTGCATCGGCGCGGGATCGGACGCGGTGGCCGCCACCACGATGGTGTACTCCATGGCGCCGTAATCTTCGAGCGTCTTCACCACCTGCGCCACGGTCGAGCGCTTCTGCCCGATCGCGACGTAGATGCAAATCACGTCGCCGCCCTTTTGATTCAGGATGGTGTCGATCGCGACCGTGGTCTTGCCGGTCTGCCGGTCGCCGATGATCAGCTCGCGCTGCCCGCGGCCGATGGGAATCATCGCGTCGATGGCTTTGATGCCGGTTTGCAGCGGCTCTTTCACCGGCTGCCGGTCGACCACGCCGGGCGCGATGCGCTCGATGGGGTTGAACTTCTTGGTCTCGATGGGACCCTTGCCGTCGATGGGCTGGCCGAGCGCGTCGACCACGCGGCCGATCATGGCCTCGCCCACGCCGATCGACATGATGCGGCCGGTGCGGCGCACCTCGTCGCCTTCCTTGATTCCGGAATATTCGCCCAGCAGCACGGCGCCGACGTGCTCTTCTTCCAGGTTCAGCGCGATGCCGGAAACGCCGCCCTGAACTCGATCAGCTCGCCGGCCATGACGTTTTCCAGGCCGTAAATGCGGGCGATGCCGTCGCCCACCGAAATCACCGAGCCGGTTTCGGCTACGTCGACCGCGCGCTCATAATTTTCAATTTCCTCGCGCAACACGCGCGAGATTTCATCCGCCCGAATCGTTGACATTCGCTACCCTCTCCCGCAATTTCACCCGTAATCGTTCCAATTGTCCTCGCACGCTGCCGTCGTATACCTTCGATCCGACGCGCGCCACCACGCCGCCGATCAGCGCCGGGTCGATCGAAGAACGTCAGCTTCGCCTTTTGCCGGAAAGCCGCGAAAGCTCGGCTTCCAGACTGGCTCTTTGCGCGTCCGCTCAACTCGCGTCGCGCTCGAAACGCCGGCGCGCACGAAGCCCAGCCGCTCATCGAGCAGCGTGTCGAACTCGTCCACGATCGCCTTCAATTGATGGATGCGGCGATGATCGATCACCACGAACAGAAAATTGCGCACCGCTCTTGAGACAGCCCATCGGCTCGATCAGCCGTCCGACCACCGCCCGTTTGCGCGAAGGCGGAACCGCCGGCGAAAGCAGCGCGTTGTGAAGCGCGGTGGAGGCCTCGATCATTTCGACCACCCTGCGCAGTTCTTCCAGCGCTTTTTTCGGGTCCACGCGAGATCCCGGCGCCATGACCACTTCGATCAACGCTTTGGCATATCGCGATCCGACGGCGGAGTGCATTTAGTTTTGCGACGCCTCCAGATCCGCGACGAATCCGTCCACCAGCGCCTTCTCTGCCGTGGGATTCAGCCGCGCGCGAATGCGCTGCTCCGCCAGATCGAGCGAGAGCCGCGCCGCGTAGGCCTGCAACTCCCGGCTGACGACCTTCCCCGCGGTCTCAATCTCGGCCTGCGCCTGCTGCCGCATCTTGGCGATCTGCCTGGCCGTTTCCTCGCGGATGCGAGCCGCTTCCTGCTCCATCTCCGAGCGGGCTTGCGTCCGGAATTTCTCGATCTCCGCGCCAAGGGACTTGAGACGCGCGTCCACATCCGCCGCGCGTTTTTCAGCATCCCGCTTGATCTGCTGCGCTTCCGAGATCCCTTTTTGAATTTCCGCGGTGCGGGAGCGGAACAACGGAGGCAGGAACTTCGCCACAGCGTAACCGACTCCGACAGCAAGGATAGCGAAATTCGCCCACTTCCAGGTCATGTTTTCGTCGCCCGTCTCCTGCGCGTTCAGGGCGGCTGCGAACAGAAACAGAATCACCGCCAGACGCTTCATCGCAGGCTCCCGGATTTTCGCGACAGGATTGCGTCTGCGATATTTTCGGCCAGCGCCTCACTCGACGCCGCTAAATTCTCTTTCGCCGCCTGCGCCTCCGCCGCGATTCGAAGCTTCTCAGCTTCCACGGACGCCTGCGCTTGCGTGCGCTCTCCGTCGAGCTCATCCGCCTGATCGTCGAGCCATTTCCGCCGTGTTTCTTCTTGTAACTTGTACGCTTCCGCGCGGGCTTCGGCGAATTTCAGTTCGTATTCCTGCTGCTTACGCTCCGCCGCGGCGAGGCTAACATCGGCGGCTTGACGCGCTCCGGCGGTCAATTCGTCGCGCTGCTTCAAGACCTTTTCGAGCGGCCCGAACAGCATCGCCTTGAAATAGAAATAAAGAAGGATAAGAAGGAGGATAGTGGGGATGGCGTGGACCATCAACCCACCTAGGTCGTGGAGAGTCTTTTCCATCTAGAAGTTTTCGAAGGGAACGGACACACGAACTACAGAGACGATGTTACGACGGCGACCTCTGAAGAGATTAACGTATCATAGCGGGCGGGCCGCGGTCAACCTCAGGCCGCGCCTTGCGACTTGGCTTTGGTCTCTTGTGCGACTGCCAACTTCTCCGTAAGCGGCGGTTCCGTTTTCATCAAACCCAGCTTGTGCCGCAATGCCGTGTCGATCTTTTCGCTAATGGCGGTGTGTTCTTTCAGGAATGTGCGGGCGTTATCGCGGCCTTGGCCGATGCGCTCGCCTTGAAAGCTGAACCAGGACCCGCTCTTTTCGAGCACGCCTTGTTCCGCCCCCAGGTCGAGCAGGTCCCCTTCGCGCGAAATACCTTCGCCGTAAAGAATGTCCACCTCGGCTTCCCGGAATGGCGAAGCGACTTTGTTCTTAACCACTTTGATCTTCGTCCGATTGCCGATAGCCGTGTCGCCGTCCTTGAGGGTTGCGATGCGGCGCACGTCCAATCTCACCGAAGAGTAAAATTTCAGTGCGCGGCCTCCAGTTGTGGTTTCGGGATTGCCGAACATGACACCGATCTTTTCGCGGATCTGATTGATGAAAACCAGGCAGGTATTCGCGCGCGACAGCGCACCGGTCAGCTTACGCATTGCCTGCGACATCAGTCTGGCGTGCAGTCCCATGAAGCTATCGCCCATTTCGCCTTCAAGCTCGGCTTTGGGGACCAAAGCGGCCACCGAGTCGACCACCACCACGTCGATCGAACCCGACGCTACCAGCGCGCTGGTGATTTCGAGCGCCTGTTCGCCGCAATCCGGCTGCGAGACGAGCAGATTGTCGATATCCACCCCCAGTTTTCGCGCGTAGCCTGGATCCAGTGCGTGCTCGGCATCGACAAATGCAGCGATTCCGCCGGCTTTCTGCGACTCCGCGATCACGTGCAGCGCCATGGTTGTCTTCCCCGAAGATTCCGGACCGAAGACCTCGATCACGCGTCCGCGCGGCAGACCCGCCCACGCCGAGCGCCGCGTCCAGCGAGATGGATCCGCGTCGAAATCACGCTCACCGGAAGCGCGTTGCGTGAGCCGAGCTGCAGCACTGCGCCCTTTCCAAACTGCTTCTCCATCTGCGCGACGGTCTGTAGGATCATGCGGGCGCGTTCTGAGAGTGCCATGTCCAATTGGTGCGGACGCGGGCGAAAAACTCTCAGCCGAAGTTTCCGCTTGGTATCATAAGTCGATCTCACATGCCTGATCTGCGAACCGATGCTGCGCAAGTGTCCGAAGCCGTTACCAACCATATCCGGGTTGAGGTTCTAGCTCTGCACTCGCCCGAGCACTCGCGTCCGTTGAAAGGCGAGTGGGTGTTCCAGTACACCGTCCGCATTACTAATCAGGGATCGACAACCGTGCAATTGCTCAGCCGGCACTGGATCATCACGGACGCTCTGGATCACACCGAAGAGGTGATCGGACCTGGAGTGGTTGGCGAGCAGCCAGTCCTTACGCCCGGCGAATCCTTCAAGTATTCGTCGTGGTGCCCTCTTAAAACGCCGACCGGGACGATGCGCGGAACGTATCAGATGGTCGGTCCGGGCGGGGAGCAGTTCGACATTGAAATCGCTCCTTTCGCGCTGAAGGCCCGGCATACCGTTCACTAGGAGCTTGTTGAAAAAAGGGTAGTGGGTCAGTTTGAAACCGGCCGTTTAGCGGAAATCGAACACAAACGCCAAGCCGAGCCCAATCACAGATACGAGAGCGTTGTCCGAGAGCCGTCCGATTCTGTTTCGGAGCTGGTTTAGATCAAGAACGCGCACGTGATCGCAGAGGGCTACGCTAGGTAAGAACGGTTCTCTGCCGACATCGTGGAGCAACTCCGCTGATGGCAGAGCATACGGTAAGAGTTTGCTTTTTTTACTTTCGTCGTTAGCGGAACCCCGACGGCGGTAGGCTTTCCCTTGTTGACTAGATCGCGGGATACGATTATGTATGGGCGTAAACCCGATTGCTCCGATCCAGACGCTACCAATAATGCGGCCTGTTCGTTAGTTGAAGAAGTAGGGGGCTCATACAACCAGATTTCCCCTTGTTTGACTTCCACCATCGACTTAAGCGGGATCTGGCAAAAAGTCGCGCGTCGCCTCGTCGAGCAGGGCTTGGTCTTCCTCGTCCCATTGAACAGGCTCAACTTCAGGTTCGACACGGGGCTCACGGAGATCAAGAGCGTGTCGGACCCACGCATAAGCATTGACTGCGGACCTCAAGCCTTCGATCACGGTGTCGAACACGGCAGGGTAGATAGGCTTGCGCAGCAGCATGGATTTCAGAAGGCAATCCAAGTTGAATCGCGTCAACATGGCGTGAACAGCAAATTTCTGAAACGTCTCAAAATCATCAGTTGACCGGTTTGCTGCAAGGGCTGGAGCGATAGAAATCTTTTGACAAATGTCACTAATTTTTCTTAGTGTCCAGACCGTGAAAATCGCTTGGTCACGAACTGCCGCCCCGAAAGCCTCTAATGCTCCATCTCTGAACTCGGCCTCCATCTCAGAAAAGGACTCCATTGTAAGCCGCTCCAGAACGTGCGCTGGAACCGTTGCACGCGCGAGAAACGACAGTCCCAACGCAGCTTCAAAATACTTTGGGAAGACCTCGCCCACGGCCGTCAAGAACTCGGCAGCGGTTCGCTTTTCGATTACACATAGGACCAGACCGTCAAGAGTCGTCGCAGCACTCCGAAACAATTCCTGCGTGGACGTCGACAATTTCTTGGAACTAGGGCGCTCGTCAGACGCCACACCCGCAAGCGCCAGCATCTCTCCAACGTTCATGACGCCAAGATTCCGGGGCACACAAACAGCAGGATTCATTTACTTGCTTCTCCCGTACGCTTCCGCCATCTGGCCGCGTTGGCCTTAATGGCGATAGTTCTACGCTCTTGCGCTGTTAGCTTCGCTGCACGTGCGGGGCCACCGCTCCTGCCGCCCACTCGGGCCGCAGACGTGCGCTTATCTTCTTTCTTTTCATTGGCAAGATCTTGTACTATACGGAAGGCGTTGACGTTCAGGTCCATATACGGACCTCTCCCTTAGATCGACGCGCGATTCGACGCATTCGATGCAAGTATTCCACGCCAAACCATCCCTGACAAGAGAAGATTCGGCATTTTACACCCATAAAATAGTCTGAGCAAGGACGCACGATTCTAGTTGACCAAAATACTTGACGTTAGTCAAGTCGTCAAGTATAATGGTCAGTATGAATCGCCTCGATGCCGAAACCCAGTGCAGGTTGGTAGCCTCCCTCGTCGAAGGTAACAGTATCCGGGCAACCGTTAGAATGACTGGAGCCGCTAAGAATACTGTAACAAAGCTCTTGGTCGAACTCGGCGCGGCGTGTTCGCAATACATGGACCTTACAATGCGGAACCTCTCTTGTGAGCGGATTCAGGTCGACGAGTGCTGGGCGTTTTGTTACGCGAAATCCAAAAACGTCAAGCCGGAGCACTTCGAGGATGGAGGTTACGCGGGCGATGTTTGGACTTGGGCCGCCATAGACGCCGATACGAAGCTGATTCCGTGCTGGGCCCTTGGTCAGCGCGACGCCGCGACCGCTACGCATTTCGTTTCCGATCTAGCCGGGCGTCTCTTGAATCGCATTCAACTTACGAGCGATGGACTGGGCGCATATCTCGGGGCGATCGCCAAAGCGTTTCAGGGCGCGGTGGACTACGCGCAGTTGGTCAAAATATATCATGAGACCAGCGAAGGACAAAAGCGCCATAGCCCGGCAGCGTGCATTGGATGCAAGCGTCAAGCCGTGAGCGGCAATGATCCTGACCATATCAGCACCAGCTATATCGAGCGAGCGAATCTCACGATGCGCATGGGTATGCGGCGATTCACGCGCCTCACAAACGCTTTCTCAAAGAAGGTTGAGAACCACGCCGCCGCCGTCGCGCTCCACATGATGCACTATAATTTCGCGAGAACGCATCAGACTTTAAAAACCTCTCCGGCAGTTGCGGCAGGCGTTGCCGATCACGTTTGGAGCATCGCTGAGATCGTTGGGCTACTCAATCACTCAGAACAGAATGTAGTCGAAATGTCGAATTCAAACTGACCCACTACCGAAAAAAGGGACAGACTACTCTGTCCCGAGTCGCAAACCGCTGATTTCGCGTAGGAGCGTGGCCGTGGACGGAGCGGTCTGTTCCCTTTTTCAACAAGCTCCTAGTCCTGAGTCAGAAGTTCGTTGGATAATGGCTGTCCCACGCAGTCATACTGACAACGCCCGTCATCCCGAGCGCAGCGGGGATCTGCTTTTCTTTCGTTGCCCTTACAACCGCAAACTCGATTCCGATCCTTTTCACCAACATCCCGTTTCACCCGACTTCCTTCCACCCGATCCTCGCCTAATTTGTAGGCAAGGAGTTCAGGTGCTCTGCCAACGGAGAACGGAACCGGCCAGTAGGAGAATTCTAGATAACTTCGAGCGGGCCTGCGTGCGTTGGATGTTCGTCGGTACACGACCGATCCCAAGCCGTTGCGGGGCAAATCAAACGGATCTTCGTCGCCGGTCGAAGTAAAACCCCGGCTAAAGGGCGCCCGATAAATCTGTTCTTTGAAAATCTGAACGTTCAGCGGCAACGATCCGTCATCAACCGACCCGCCGTCATCCCTCGCTCCGCCCGGAATGACTTTGGGGTCGGATGGCCATTACAGCCTCGGCATGTAATGCTGCGATTTTCTGACTCAGGACATGGGCTTTAGCGCAACTGTTGATGAAAGGTCTGCGGATCGCCGCCGCCCACGCGATCGCCGGCGAGAGGTAGTCCGCCGCTTTGCGGCTCCAACTTCATGCCGGTCGCGCGATCGTGATCCATTACGAACCAAATATGCGACCTGGGAGCCGAGCGCATCGCGAAGCTGCCGTCATCCTGTTTCAAAAGACGCTCCGCGCCTTGTCCCAGGATCTGGATCATCAGCCGCCCGTTTTCATTGAAGACCCTGTACGTCCGGCGATATTGCGCGTAGGAATCGTGCAGCGTGGGCGGCAGTTTGCCCGCTTTAAGCAGGAACGTCCCGGTCAGATGATTCAGTTCCGCCGTCGACACGGGCTTGTCGGATAACGCGACCTCGGGTCCTGCGGCTGGCGGCCTCGGAAGTTCCGGCAGATGCAATTCCGCGCGCGCCAAAGCTCTGGCGATGGCGTAGGCATTCTGGCCTTCCGTATTGGTGAGGACCACCACGGTGAGCCGATCATCCGGAAAATCGTACAGGGCGCCGCTGTAGCCGAGCAGTGAACCGTGCTGCCCCACGCTGCGATGATCGTCTTCGTGATTCAGGGTCAGCGCCAGGCCGTAGTGCATCTTGGGATCCTGCGCGCTCATCTGCTCCGCGGGACCCTCGGCGGTGCTCATCGTCTTCAGCGTTTCCGGGCGAATGAGTTTCTTTTTCTTTCACCGCGGTCCAGATTTGATACAGGTCGTCCACGGTGCTGCAATAGCGAAGATCAGTGTTATACGCGACGCCGTTTTCCAAAGCGGGCACGTGCCCCTTTCCGAATCTTCGATACGCATGGGACAAGCCGCGCACCAGCGCGAAATCGTCGCAGTAAGTGGTCGATTTGACGCCTGCGGGAACCAGGATGTTTTTGCTCACGTAATCTTCGTAGCTTTCGCCGGTGACGCGCTCGAGAATTGTCACCAGGAGCTGAAAGCCCGATATCGACCAATCCCACTTCGTCCCCGGTTCATTCACCCAACGTTTCCCGGCATACAACGCCATCACTTCGTCGAGAGCCTTTGGTTGGCGGCTGGTCGCTTCGATCGGATCGCCCAGATAGTGATAATCGACGATTCCCGAAGTGTGATTCAGCAACTCCCGGATCGTGACATGGTGCCCTTGCAGAGGAAATTCAGGAATGAACTTGGAAATGTCATCGTCGAGCGATAATTTCCCGCGCTCCACCTGCTGCATGATGGCGACGCCCGTAATCGGCATCATCGGTCCCACGACGTGATAAACGCTCTCGCTCATCGTGGGAGCTTCCAACCCCAGATCGGCAAAGCCGTATCCGACATGGAAAATGACGCGGCCCGCTCGAGCAACCAACACCGAAGCGCCGACCACCCGCTCCTGCGTCATCACTCGCTTGGCGATCGCGTCCAGGTCCGGGCTGGAATCTTGCGCGTAGACGCCCGCGCAGAGTATCCATGCCGCCAGAATGGAAGTTCTTCTGATTCGCATTTATGATTTGCTCTTCTTGGGCACGAAGGCCAGGAATCGCCGCGGATTGTCGACCAGGATGCCGTGGAGCGTATCCTCTTTGACTCCGGCGTCCTTCAATTTCGGAACAAACACCGTCACGGTTTTCGCGTACCCGCCACCGCCGTTATGCTTGAGCTGCGTTGCGGTAGAGAGATCCGACGAAAACATCAGGTTATCCGCAAAACCGGCTTCGATCAGAGCCACCACCATCGGCACTTGAGAAGCGTCACCGGGCCCCCCCTGTCGATCGAATCCAATGAACGCACCGCGCTTGCACAATGTTTTGTGCACTTCCACCTTCGGATCGATCAGCCCGCCGACGTGGCCGATGACAACTCTCTGCGGCTTCACTCCCACCGATTCGAGGATGTCCAGTTGCTCCAGCGCGCCTCTGCCGAAGGCTGTGTGCGTGAAGATCGGCAGATTGGTTTCGAGATGCGCGCGGCCCACGGCGCGAAATACTTTCTTCTCATCCGCGACTGATTTCTGCTGCCCATGAGCCGATTTCTCCGTACGCGCCCACGCGTTGCGTGTTTGCCTGGCGAACCAGCTCGCGCACGATCTCATCTTCGGTCATCGTTGCGATTTCGGGAGGATAAAATGGCTGCGAGTAATATCCACATCCAGCCACAATCGGCATGCCCGACTTCACGGATAGCTGCTTCAGAAAATCCAGGTCGCGCCCCATATCCGGATGCCCGCCGTCGACGATGCACGCGACTCCTTCTTGCGCCGCCGTCCGAAGCTCGCCCGACATCAGATCCAGGTCCTGCATGAAAAACGGCTGAGGAATCGCTGGCGGCGTCGGATTCGCTTTACCGGCCTGCTGAGGCCTGGCCAGCGCGATCCACCTCGGCATGAAGTCCGGCGCGAGCGACAGATGCTCGTGGAACAAAGTCGCTCCGCCGGTAAGAGCTTCAGGAGGCAGATCCTTCAGGATCGTGCGGATGATCGCGCCTTTGGGAAATTTCGGGTCGTCCGCGCCGTAAGCGATACCCTGCCACACGGCAGCGCCGATCAAACCCAGGGCTTCGCGGCGCGTTTGCATACTCACTGTTTGACGTATTTCTTCAAATCTTTCGGACCCACTTCCGCGCCGTAAATGTTGCCCGCAGCGTCCACCGCGACGCCTTCCGCCGCGCTGGTGCCGCGAGCGTTCTCCGCCGGGATCCGGAATAAACGCGACCACCTTGCCGTCCTTCAGGCTTCCCATTCGGATGCCGCGCTTCCAGCCGTCATGATTTCGCGAAACCGAGACTGACTCCGAATCCGCGACGTAAATCATGTCGTTCTTGTCGATGAAGATCCCGCTCGGGCGGCTGAACTGCCGCATTTCGGAAATATATTTCCCGTCCTGATCGAATACCTGGATGCGGTTGTTGTTGCGGTCGCCGACGTATAGTCGGCCCTTGGAATCGAACGCCAGCGCGTGCGGCTGATCGAACTCGCCCGGGCCCGTTCCCAGTTTGCCCCAGCTCTTGATCAACTTGCCGTCTTTGGTGAACTTGAGAACGCGGTTGTTGCCCGCGCCATGACCTTCCGAGACGAAGATGTCGCCGTTGGGAGCGACGATTACGTCGTTGGGCTGATAGAAATAATCAGGCTCGGCCGCGCCGCCCGGCTTGCCGAGGGTCATCAGCAGCTTCCCATCCGGACTGAATTTGAACACCTGATTTCCCTTGGTCGCGCCGGGCCGCGGCCCGATCGGACCCGTCGGCGCTCCTCGACCGCCGCCTCCCGCAGCCGCGCCGCGACCCGCTCCCCGGGCAGGCAGTGGAGCGTTGTCCTGACCGTCGGTGATCCAGATGTTATCGTCGCTTGTCGACGTAAATTCCGTGCGGGAAGATCATCATTCCCGCTCCGAAACTGGTCAGCAGCTTGCCGGAGGCGTCGAACTTAAGAACCGGCGCCAGATCGCTCATAACTGCCTGTGGCGCGATCAAGGCAGCTATTGGCGCCGCATCGTTCGGCCACCCAGATCGACTTGCCGTCCCTGTCGATATCCACCGCGCTGGTCGACCCCCAGTGCCTTCCTTCGGGAAGCTGGGCCCAGCCTTCGATCGTCTTGATACGGATTCGGCGCGTCGTTGGTGGGCGCGTCGGACTGCGCCGATACAGGCCGCTCCGCACGCCAGGGCGGCAATCACTACTTTGAATCGCATGCGACTCCTCCTCGTGAAACAAGTGCTCCTTAAGAGACTCGCGCATTGAAATCGCGCTGTCAACATGCTCTTTGGAACCAGCCAGAGCCGTGACAGCGCAATTCTCTACTGGAGTCCTACCGGACGGCCGGTCTGACGACGGGCTTGCGTTGGGACCGCCAGGCGAATATTATTGTCCAGAGCTTGTAATTTTCGAGGAGAACATCTGATGAACGGTTCGCATGTTCGCAATTCGTGGTTGATAGCCGCGCTGCTATCGATGGCCGTGGCCGGTATCCGGGCAATGGAAGCCCAAGGATACGGAGTGGCCAACTCTACACCGCAGATTTGGCGGGAACGAAGTACCGGCCGCTCGATCAGATCAACGCGTCCAATTTCAGCAAACTCGAAGTCGCGTGGCGCTTCAAGACCGACAATCTCGGCACGCGCCCCGAATACAAGCTGGAAGGAACGCCGCTGATGGTCAACGGCGTGATTTATGCGACCGCCGGCACGCGCCGCGACGTGGTCGCGCTCGATGCCAAGACCGGCGAAGTCATGTGGGTGCACAGCCTGCGCGAAGGCAATCGCGCGGCGATTTCCCCGCGGCAGCTTTCCGGGCGCGGCCTGTCGTTCTGGAGCGACGGCCGAGGCGATGACCGCGTGATCTATGTCACCACTGCGCTACAAGCTGGTCGCGCTGAACGCGAAGACCGGCATGATGATCCCCGGATTCGGCGAAAACGGCATGGTGGACCTGAAGAAGGGCATGTACACCGGAACCGGCCAGCAGATCGATCTTGAAACCGGCGAGGCCGGCCTGCATTCGGCGCCGACGATCGTGAACGATACGGTGATCGTCGGCTCGGCCTTCAAAGAAGGCATGACCGTGGTCACGCACAACAACACGAAAGGGCTGGTGCGCGCTTTCGATGTTCGGACCGGGAAACTGATCTGGACCTTCCATACCATTCCTAAGAAGGGCGAGCCCGGCTACGAGACCTGGGAGAACGGTTCGGCGGACATCAACGGCAACACGGGCGTGTGGACGCAGATCACGGTCGATCCGCAGCTCGGCTTGGTTTATCTGCCGGTCGAGTCGCCAACATCGGATTACTACGGCGGCGAGCGCCCCGGCGACAATCTGTATGGCGAAAGCCTGGTTTGCGTCGAGCTGAAAACCGGCGTGAAGAAGTGGCACTACCAGATCGTGCATCATCCGATTTGGGATTACGATCTGTCTTCGGCGCCGATTCTGGCCGACATCGTGGTCGACGGCAAGCCGATCAAAGCCGTGGCCGTGCCCAGCAAGGAATCGTTCCTGTATGTGTTCGATCGCGTGACCGGCAAGCCGGTATGGCCGATCGTCGAGAAGCCGGTAGCGCAGACCGACGTGCCCGGCGAAAAAACCTCGCCGACGCAGCCGTTTCCGACCAAGCCGCCGGCCTACGGGCGCAACTTCATCAAGATTCCCGACGATCTGATCGATTTCACGCCGGAGATGCGCGCCGACGCCATCGACCGGATGAAGAGCTATCGCGTGGAAGGCATGTTCACGCCGCCGGTGATCGGGGATCCGAGGCATTGGCTGGGTGCGATCAATCTCGGCAACGCGAGCGGCGGTACGAACTGGCCTGGCGCGGGCTACGATCCGGAAACGCACATCGTGTATGCGCAGGCGGCGCAGTCGTTTGTGACTCCGATTTCGCTGCGCACGCCGCCCGAGGGATTCACGGACATTAAATATGTGTCCGGCCGCAACGACCAGACGTTCCGCGTGGCGGAAGGTCCGGGATTTGGCAGTGCGGCGGATGCTCCGCAGCGCACCGCTGCTCGTGGAGCCCGCGCGGGTCGCGGCGCCGAGACCTCCGGCTGCTGCGCCTGCGGCTGGCGGCCGCGGTCCTGCTCCCGCGGCGTTCGGCGGGGGATTGACGGTTCAAGGCTTGCCGATCGTGAAGCCTCCTTATGGCGTGATCTCGGCGGTGAATCTGGATCGCGGAGACATCCAGTGGCAGGTTCCTTACGGCGAGACGCCGGACGCGATTCGCAACAATCCCGCGCTCAAGGGCAATCAGACATTGGAAATACCGGCATGAACGGCAGCGTCGGCGTTCTGATTACCAAGACGCTGGTGATTCTCGGCGACAGCCAGATCACTTCCGTGACGCATCCGCGCGGCGCGATGATGCGCGCCTATGACAAGGCGACCGGCAAAGAAGTCGGCGCAGTGTGGATGCCGGCTCCGGTGAGCGGATCGCCGATGACGTACAGTTGGCAGGGCAAGCAGTACATCATCATCGCGGTCAGCGGCGGAACTTATTCGGGCGAGTACCTGGCGTTCGCGCTTCCGGATACGGACGAGACCAGCGCCGGTCAGCGCTAGTTTGTGGATCTCAAAAACTCGACGGCGTTGATCACGGGGGGTAGTGCGGGCATTGGCCGGGCCATTGCCCAAACCCTCGCCAACGCCGGTGCTCGCGTGGCGATCACTGGCCGCGATCAGCGCCGGTTGAATGAAACGGCCAAAGCTCTTGGCGTTCATCCCATTCACGCCGACGTTTCAAACGAAGCGGATGTCGAACGCACTTATCGCGAGGTAATGGATCGCTTTGGCGCGCTCGATATTCTGGTGAACAACGCCGGCTTTGGCGTCTTCAAGAATCTGGTCGATTTCGATCGCGCCAGTTTCGATGCCGTATTCGCCACCAATGTCACCGGTGCAATGTTGATGGGCCGCGAAGCCGCGAAGCTTTTTATCAAGCAGAAGCGCGGCAACATCGTGAACATCGCATCGACCGCGGGTCTGCGCGGGGCTCCGCAAGGAACCGCGTACTACGCCAGCAAGTTCGCGCTCCGCGGGATGACCGAGTGCTGGCGCGCCGAGCTCCGCAAGCACAACATTCGAGTGTTCCTGGTCAACCCGAGTGAAGTTCTTACTAATTTCGCCGCGACCGCCGGCTTCCCTCAGAAGGACAACCCGACCAAGCTGCGCGGCGAAGAAATCGCTTACGCGGTGAAAGCGATTCTCGAAATGGACGACCGCGGCTTCACGCCGGAGCTGTCGGTCTTCGCAACCAACCCGGTGGACTAAACATATGCGCTTCTTGTCGCTCATCGCTCTTCCGTTAGCCCTGGCGGCTGCCGATGCGAATCGGCCTGCACCCGCGGGGCGGCTGTTTTACCTGGATATCAGGGGCGGCCGCGTGCTCACCGCGAATCCCGACGGATCGGAGCCGAAAGTCCTGGTGGAAGGGCTCAAAATGCTCCCCGACGGTATCGTGGTTGATGTCGCGTCCAAGCACATGTTTTGGACCAACATGGGGAAGGCGAAAGTGGACGATGGCTCCATCCAACGCGCCGACCTCGACGGCTCGAATCTTACTACCGTCGTTCCGATCGCCGGGACGTTTACCGCCAAGCAGCTCAAACTCGAACCCAAGAGCGGCAAACTGTATTGGTCCGACCGCGAGGGGATGCGCGTGATGCGCTCAAACCTGGACGGCTCAAAGATCGAAACGCTGGTCGAGAGCGGCCACGGCGACACTGATCGTAAGGATCCCAAGAACTGGTGCGTAGGCATCGCCGTAGACGCCGCGCGCGGGAAGGTTTATTGGACGCAGAAAGGTGGCGATAACGCCGGCGTCGGTAGAATTCTGCGCGCCAACCTCGAAATTCCGAAAGGTCAAGACGCGGCGCATCGTTCCGATATCGAAGTGCTGTTCGATGGCTTACCCGAGCCTATCGACATGGATCTGGATCTCGATCATCACATGATGTACTGGACCGATCGCGGCGATCCACCGCGCGGAAACACGGTGAGTCGCGCGCCCATGAATCCACCCAGGGGCGCGGACCCGAAGAACCGCAAAGATCAGGAAATCCTGGTCAGCGGCCTGCACGAAGGCATCGGAATTTCGCTCGACCTGAAAGACAACCGGATGTTCTTCACTGACCTCGGCGGCACGGTTTATAGTGCAAATCTCGATGGCTCGAATCAGAAGACGCTTCTGACCGGACAAGGCAGCCTGACCGGCATCGTCTACGTCGGCGCCCCGCTATACTAGAACGTTCATGCACTCCAGGCGATGGCTGGCGGTCGCGCTGACCGTAGCGGGACTCGCGGCATGTTACGCACCTACGCTACGCGGAATGGTCGACCAATGGTGGAACGACGAGGATATGGGCCACGGCTTTGTGGTTCCATTCGTGATTGCGTGGATTATCTGGCGGGAACGCGCCCGATGGAGCACCCTGCCGACGCAGCCAAACCAATGGGGATTCGTGATTCTGGGCGTAGCCGCAGTCCTGCAACTTGCCGGGGCCGTAGGCGCCGGACTGTTCGTCAGTTCCGTGGCATTCCTGTTGTCGATTGCGGGTGTCGTAGTTTGCTTCTGCGGCTTCGCCCGTCTGCGCGCGTGGGCATTTCCGTTCCTGCTGGCCCTGTTCATGTTGCCGAAGCTCGCGATCGTCTATAACCAGGGAACGCTGCCCCTACAACTCCTCGCCAGCAAGACCGCGGCCGGGATGCTAACGCTCTCCGGATTCGGGGTCATGCGGGAAGGGAACATTTTAGACGTCGGCGGCCATCGTATCTCGGTGGCGGAGGCATGCAACGGGATTCGCTATCTGCTTCCGCTCGGCTTTATGGGGACTGTATTCGCGTATCTCTCAGACTCGAAAGCCTGGATGCGCGTCGCGCTCCTCATTGGCCGCGATTCCGGTTGCGATCCTCGCCAATGCGGTGCGTGTGGCCGTGGCTGGCGCGTCGCCCGCGTTAGCGGAGGGAACACTGCACGCTGTATCCGGCTGGATTATATTCGTGCTCTGCCTTGTGGCCCTGGTGCCTCTGCGCCGGCTCTTTAACGCCGTATACGAGGCGGTTCATGCTTAAGTTTCTGGTCCCGGGACTGCTCGCGGTGCAGGCGGTGCTGGCGTATTCGGTTTCCAGCGCAGAGCGACCGCCGGCGTTTCCGCGACTCTCGCGTTTCCCGGCCGAATTCAGCGGATGGAAACAGTTTCGCGAAGATATTTTGGACCCCGAAGTGGTCACGCAGCTCAAAGCGGATGAATTGCTGAGCCGAAGCTACGCCGAATCGTCGACCGGCACCATGGCGGGCCTGTTCATTGCGTGGTTCCAGTCGCAGAGCGGCGGAAAGAGCCAGCCGCACTCACCCCAAGTCTGTTTGCCGGCCTCAGGATGGACACCGCAGTCGACGGGTGAGATGACTATCGACACCTCCGCCGGGGCAATTACTGTGAATCGCTACATCGTGGTGAACCACAACCAACGGGCGGTAGTCCTGTACTGGTATCAGACGCCTCGGCGAGTGGTGGCCGGTGAGTTGGAAGCGAAATTGTGGCTGATCGCCGACGCCTTTCGGGATCATCGAACCGACACGGCTTTAGTTCGTGTGGTTGTATGGTCGACGCAAGGCCATGACGACGCGGCAACTTCAGCCGCTGCGGGTTTTGCGCGGACTCTCTACCCGATCCTGCGCGAACAATTGCCGCACTAGACCTTTCGGCGATAAACCAGCCACGCTGATCCGATCACCGCAGCCGTTCCCAGGGCGAGCTTCAACTCGAAGAGCCAGACATGATTTACATCCGCCGTCGGAACCACTGAGCAGATCAACGCCAGCGCCGTCACCGCCCAGCCGCATACAGCGCTCAGCCGGCAGCTGGCGACCCATGCGCTCGCGAATATATAGATGTAAGGGATGAAGCCCGCAATCACCATCAGCGACACCATGGCGTGATAAGCCGCGCGCATCGTATCGCCCAACTGGATCGCCACCAGCAGTAACGACGCGACGGCTCCGAGGACCAGAATCGAGACGTAGGGCGTACCCCAGCGTGGATGAATCCTTCCGAAAACCGGCGGCAGCAGCTTATCGACGCCAACCGCGAACGGCAGCCGCGAAACCGCTGTACCTAATCCGCCGAATTGCCCGATCCCGGCTAGGAAGACCATAATTGCGATCGCGGGCGAGAGCCAGGCCGCGCTCAGAAGGCGTCCAGCGGTCTCGCCGGCTTCCGCGTAACCGTTCATTTCGCTGATCTGATCCGGACGGAGCAACACCAGCAAAGCGATGGTCAAAGCCGAATAAAAAACCGTGGCGAAGCCCGATGCGATCCAGCCCGCGCGGGGCAGCGTTCGTTTCGGATCGCGAATTTCCGCGCCCATCAGAGCCGCCAGTTCCAGGCCGGTCATCGCGTAGGCGATGGTCGCCCAGAAACTCGCCGTTTCCCAATTCCACTTGGGGACGATGTCGATGTGCGTCGCGCTGCCGTGCCTTGAAAACACCAGCAAAGGCAACGGCCAGCGAACAAAATACCGAGCATCCACGTTGCCGCCCCACCCAGGTTTTCGGTCCACTTCCCGATCTTCATGCCGATCAGATTGGTCCCGAGCGCGATCCAGATTCCGGCCAATGATGCGGCGATCAGATAGGTCCGGTTATCCGCAAGATGCGCGTATCCGGGGCCCAGCGTGGACACTCCAACGCTCATGTAAAACACGGCCGCGCTGGGGAACCAGAACGCGATTCCCATCCAGTAGATCCAGAAGCAGAGGAAGCCGTGCCACGGCCCGAAATCGCCGCGGGTCCACAAATACAGGCCGCCCGCTCCGGGATATTTCACCGACAGCGTCCCCACGGCAACCGCCAGCGGCGCGACGAAGAATACTGCGGCCAGCAGCCATAAGGTGACCGATCCTGGACCGGCATGCGCCGCGGCGGGCACCCAGCGCACTCCCACGATGCAGGCAATGGCAAACAGAGTCAGATCGCGCAGGCCAAGCTCGCGGCGGAGCTCAGGCATGCGTCAGCGCGATCCATGGGATCTATGTTACACAGGATCGTTCAGGCGTCGAGATCGAACGCGGTCGCCAGCGGGATTTCAATATGCGGATTTTCGGTGCGAAGGACGTCGAGACGCTTCCGACCGGGTTCTCGCGGGAGAAGCATAGAGCGCTCTTTTCCTCGGGATCGATTACCCAGATCCATTCGACGCCGTGCGCAAGATATTCCTGGATTTTCGGCAGCATGCGGACCATTCGATCTTCTGGTGATAGAATCTCGACAACGAGGAAGGGCGGGACAGTCGGGATACTGGTTCCGATGTTGTCGTCCCGCCAGACGGCGAGGTCCGCGACGCGGTAGCGGCGCGGACTGATTTGGATCCGAATCTCAGATGACAACGACGAATCCCCAGCCGAGACCGGAACTGCCGTAACAGGTGCCCCAGATTCAGTCTGGAGGTCTCCGTGCGGAAGCTCTCCCATGTTCCGTTCCACCACCTCGCCGTCGAGATACTCACAGTCAGGGCCTTCGAAGCTGGTCTTGAGGTACTCGTCAACGCTCATCAGGACTCTGGTGCTCATCGAAACCTTACCCGCATTATGACACTAAGTCATAATTTAAGAGACCAGTCCGACTTTTTTAGCCCCATTGCCGTCTTTAGAAACGGAGACAGAAGTTGATCTTTCGAGAAGTCGAGGATCGCGACCTGATCGCCAAAGCGCGACGGGGAGACGTCGAGGCCTATAACCTCCTCGTGTCCCGATGGGAGAGGCGTATTTTTTCGTATCTATTCAGGCTGGTTTCGAACCGCGAGGATGCCATGGACCTCAGCCAGGACGTGTTTTTGAAAGCCTACCAGAACCTGCCCAAACTCGACGATGAATCGCGCTTTTCGGCGTGGCTGTTCCGCATCGCCCACAACGAAGCCTTTTCGCTGCTGCGCAAGCGGCGGCCCGAAGCGGATCTGGCCGGCGAGCCGCGGCCCGTGGACACCGGCTCGCGGCTCCTGCCCATGGAGCTTTCGCTGGCCGTCGAAAGCGCGCTCAAGCGGCTCTCCGACGATCAGCGCGAAGCGGTTCTGCTGAAGGTGTATCAAGGCTTCAAGTTCGAAGAGATGGCGGAAGTGCTCGGCTGCCCGGTTTCCACCGTGAAATCGCGGCTGTACACGGCGCTCGACCTTCTGAAAGCAACGCTCTCTCCGGCGGTTTTGCGAGGTGAATCATGAGCTGTTCCGATTACGACTGGAAAGCCTACGCGCTCGGCGAACTGGATCAGGATGCGCGGCGCCAGACCGAGGCGCACGCCGTCCGCATGTTCGAATTGCCGCGAGGAATTGGCCGCACTGCGCCTGACGCTCGACGCACTGTCGACGCTGCGGGAAGAAGAGGCTCCGCGGCGCATCGCCTTCGTGTCCGACAAAGTCTTCGAGCCGCGATGGTGGCAGAATCTGCTGCGGCCCTCGTTCGCCGGCGCCTGCGTGATTGCGCTGGCGATTCTGGTGCACGGTTTCGCGCAGGCCCGCGCTCGATCACGACCGCCACGCAGAGGATGATCGAGCAATCGGTCGCCCAGGCCGTCGCCGATACCGAGCAGCGGCATCAAAAGCAGCTGGAAGAAGTACTCGCCAATTACGAGGAAATTCTAGAAGCAGGATCGCCTCATGTATGTCCAGAAACGCCGGACTGGTCCGTCAATGAAAAGAGTCTCCATGAAAAAAATCTGTCTCTCCGCCCTTCTCCTTGCCGCGGTTCTTGGATTGACCGCAGCCGCCGCGCCGCGCGTGAGCCGTACCACGCTCAGAGCCATGGAAAAGAGTCTCGATCGCCGCATCTCGCAGTTGTGGAACGATACTCCGTACCTGCTGATCGGAACCACGCGCGGCGTTTATTTAGACGGTTACGGAGCGGTCTTCACGGCGGAAGTCAACCTGGTTTCAAACCCGACTTCGATGATGCACGCGTCCGTGAACAAGGACGGACATCGCGCGCGTTCGCGCCAAGCGGATGGAGCGGCTTCCGATGTTGAAGAAAGCCCTGCGCGACGCCCTGGTGGCGTCCGCCGCTTCGCTCGACACGGTTCCGGCCGATGAGCAGGTGACTATCGTCGCGTTCCTCGACTATTACCCGTGGGAGGACCCGAGCGGCGATGCCGGCTCAAGTGATGGTGCAGGCGCAGAAGGGCAAGCTGCTGGAGGCGCAGCGCGCCGGCGGCGCGGCCCTCGACTCGGTGATTCGCGTCATGCACAGAAAACTGACATGAGCCAGCGAAGTTGATATGAGACTGGGCGAGCTCCTCATCGAGCGGCGTCAGATCACGCAGGAGGATCTGGATCGCGCGCTCGAATTGCAGCGTGAGCGGGGCGGCGAAAAGCTGGGGAAAATTCTGGTCGACCTGGGCTTCATCGCCGCGCGCGACGTGCTGTCAGCGCTGGCCGAGCAGTTGCAGGTTCCGCTGCTCACGCTCGATGGCCCGCCCGCGGTTTCGCCCGAAACCGAAACGCTCTCGCCCCGGTTCCTGCGCCAGTTCAAGTGCCTGCCAGTGGCGCTTCACGATCATACGGTCACGCTGGCGATGGCCGATCCGCTGGATTTCGAAACGCGTTCCACCGTGACGTCCTGCACCGGGCTCACCGTTCGCGCGGGCATCGCCGGGGAGCAGGAAATTCTGGACGCGATCGATCGCTTCTACGGTCAGGCCGAAAAAACCGAAACCGAACTGGTCGCGCCCGGCGGCGATACCGAAGATCTGGAACATCTGCGCGACATGGCCAGCGAAGCGCCCGTCATTCGCATGGTCAACGCCATGATCGGCCTGGCGGTCGAAAAGCGCGCCAGCGATATTCACATTGAGCCGTTCGAAAAAGATTTTCGCATCCGCTATCGCATCGACGGCGTGCTGGTCAGTCAGGATTCGCCGCCGCGCGAGATGAAAGCCGCCATCATTTCGCGCGTGAAGCTGATGGCGAAGCTGAATATCGCCGAGCGCCGCCTGCCGCAGGACGGCCGCATCAAGATCAAAACGCTGGGCCGCGAAGTCGACCTCCGCGTTTCCACGCTGCCCACGCTTTACGGCGAAAGCGTCGTGATGCGTCTGCTGGACCGCTCGGCCGGCGATTTCTACGATCTGGAACGCCTCGGCTTCGACGAGCACATGCTCAACCGCATGGAGTATTACACGTCGCTGCCGCACGGAATTTTTCTGGTCACCGGGCCCCACCGGCAGCGGCAAATCGACCACGCTCTATTCCGCGCTCAAGCGCATCAATCAATCCGACAAAAAGATCATCACCATCGAAGACCCTGTCGAATATCAGATGGACGGGATCAATCAGATCCACGTGAATCCGCAGATCGGGCTGACCTTCGCGGCCGGGCTGCGGCACATTGTGCGCCAGGACCCCGACGTCATTATGATCGGCGAAATTCGCGATCGCGAAACCGCCGACATCGCCATCCGCGCCGCGCTCACCGGCCACTTCGTGTATTCGACCTTGCACACCAACGACGCTCCCAGCGCCATCACGCGGCTTACCGATATGGGCGTCGAAAATTATCTGATCACGTCGTCGGTGGTCGCAGTGCTCGCGCAGCGCCTGGTTCGCGTCATCTGCAACCAATGCCGGATTCCGGCCGGCACCGCGGTTACGCCCGATGGCGACAACATCGAAGTTTTTCGCGGCGCGGGCTGCGATGAGTGCCTGAAAACCGGCTTTCGCGGCCGCATGGGCATCTTCGAGCTGATGGAGCTGAACGAAGAGCTGCGCGGATCGATCATGCGCAACGAGGACGCGAGCAAAATCACCGCCATCGGCCGCCGTCAGGGCATGCGCAATCTGCGCGAGGACGGCTGGTTGAAAATCCGCCGCGGCATCACCACCACGGAAGAAGTCATGCGCGTCACGCAGGAGTTTTAACGCGCCATGGCCACTACCTTCCACTTCCGCGCGGTCGCTTCCGACGGGAAACTCCGCACCGGGACGCTGACCGCGGAGACCGACAAGTCTGTCGCCCAGGAACTCCGCAGCGCAAGGTTTAGTCCCTGTTTATGTGGGTGCGGATAAAAAGAAGACCGGCCTCGATCTAACTTTGCCGTCGCTGAATCGCGGCAAGCGCAAGGATGTTCTGTTCTTCACGCAGGAGCTTTCGACGCTGCTCAATGCCGGCATCCCGGTCGACCGCTCCCTATCGATCACAGCCGAGCTCACCACGCGCGGCCAGTTCCGCTCCGTGGTGGTGGATATCGTGCGCGTGCTGAAAAGCGGAAAATCGCTAGCCGACAGCCTGGCCACGCATCCGGCTCATTTTTCCGAGCTGTACGTCAACATGGTTCGAGCTGGAGAAGCCTCCGGATCGCTGGCGCAGATCTTCGATCGCCTGGCAGAATTCGAGCGCACCCGCGACGACCTGCGCGGCTACATTATCAGCTCGCTGATTTATCCCGGCCTGCTTGACCGTCGTCGGCACTCGCGTCGATTTTTATTCTGTTGAATTTCGTAGTGCCGCGCTTCGCCACTATCTTTTCCGATCCGCACATGACCATTCCGACGCCCACGCTGGTGATGCTGCAACTCAGCGCCTTTGTGCAAGCCTATTGGGCGCCCACCGCGATTGGCCTTGCGGTCGCGTTGATTGCGTTTCGTATGCTACATCAGCACGACGCCCGGGAAACTCTGGTGGGACGGATTCCGCTTGCGCGTTCCGCTGCTCGGCGACGCGCTTCGCAAAGCCGAAACCGCGCGATTCGCGCGCGCCATGGGAACGCTGGTGGCGGCCAGCGTGCCGCTGGTGCAATCGCTGGGAATCTCGCGCGGCATTTTGAACAACCGCCGCATCGCGGGGACCCTCGAAGCGATCGCGCAAGGAGTCAAGCGAGGCGAAGGCATCGCGACGCCGCTTTCTCGCGCCGGAGAATTTCCTCCGCTCGCCAGCCATCTGCTGAGCGTCGGCGAAGAAACCGGCCATCTGGACGCGATGTTCAACCGCATGGCCGATATCTACGAAAATGAAACTCGTACCGCCATCCGGCGCTTCACCTCGATCTTCGAGCCGATGATCATTCTGGTGATGGGCCTGATGGTGGGAACATTGATCTTGAGCATGATGCTGGCGATTACCAGCATCAACGACGTGGCGGTGTAACTATGACACACAAAAAATCTGAACGCGGCATTACGCTGATCGAAATGCTGGTGGTGGTGACCATCATTGCGCTGTTCGCGGCGCTGGTGGCTCCGCGCATGATGGGGCAAGCCGATAAAGCCAAGCGCACGGCCGCGCACGCGCAAATCGAAGCCTTCATGACCGCGCTGGGCGCCTTCAAACTGGATACGGGAACTTATCCCACCACCGATCAGGGCCTCAACGCCTTGCGCGTGAAACCCGAAAGCCAGCCGCAGTGGGCCGGACCGTATCTGCCCAAGGACATCCCGATGGACCCCTGGGGCCGTCCGTATCTCTACAAGTATCCCGGCGAACATGGCGATGAGCCGGAAATTCTCTCGCTCGGCGCCGACGGCCAGCCCGGCGGGGAAGGGAACAATGCCGACATCGTCAGCTGGAGCAACAAGAAATAAACGAGCCGGCGTCACGCTGCTGGAGATGATGATCGTCGTGACCATCGTCGCGCTGCTCGCCGGCTTGACGTATCCTTCGCTCACCTCCGGCATCGATTCCCTGCGGCTCCGCTCGACTTCGGACTCGATCATGGCCCTGCTCAACACCGCGCTCGATCGCGCCGACCGCCGCCAGCAAGCCGTCGAGATCGTCATTTCGCCCAAGGAAAACAGCCTGGTCGCGCGATCCGCCGACGCTGTCTTCATGCGCCGCCTGGAGCTCGCGGATTCCATTCAAATCACGAAAATCACGCCGCCCGCCGAAGTGTCCGCCGACGAGCCGCGCACGTTTCTGCTCTATCCCGGTGGCTCAGTGCCGGGCATCGGCATCGAAATTTCCAATAAATCCGGCCGCAAACGAATGGTAGGAATCGACCCGATCACCGGCGTCCCGCGCGCGGAGTTCGAAAAATGAAGCGTTCCCAAAAAGGCTTCACGCTGATCGAAGTGCTGGTCGCGACCATGATCATGGGCATCGCCGTCACTGGGCTTCTGAGCGGTCTCGCCACGGCATCGCGCAACGCCGCCCGGCTTACCGATTACGATCGGGCTACGTTACTCGCCAAATCGAAGATGGATGAATTGCTGGTCGATCACAAGCTGCCGCGAAATGTGCCCATCGGCGGCGCTTTCGATCCGGTGCAGTGCGGCGGCGTCACGGCGGGATGGAACGCGGTGGTCACGCCTTTCGAGATGGCTCCCGGCCGAGGCCCGGGAAGTTGGGTGGTCGATCGAATCCAGCTCGAAATCTGGTGGATGAACGGATCCACGCGTCGAGCGTTCAATCTCGAAGGATTCCGGCGGAGCATTCGGTAGATGATGAAAAAAAGCGAACGCGGCGTCACGCTGATCGAGCTGATGATCGCCATCACGCTGGTCGCCGCGCTCTCCACCGGCATGCTGATGGCGATGCGCACCGGGCTGCTGACGTTGCAAAAAACCGACAACCGGCTTCAGTCCAATCGCCGTGTGATGAGCGTGAATCAGATCCTTTCGCACCAGGTCGGCGGCGTGATGCCGATCGTCGGCGCGTGCGGGCCGATCTTTAATGGCGATTCGCAGACGCTGCGTCTGGCCTCCAGCTATTCGATGACCGAAGGCTCCCGTGGCGAGCCTCGCCTGGTCGAACTGGTCGTCATTCCCGGCGACCAGGGCGGCCTGCGTTTGATCGTCAATGAATTTCTTTATACTGGTCCCTTCAGCACGGCCGTCTTCTGCGGCGACGGCCTGCTCACGCGGCCCAAGGCCACCGCGCAGTCGTTCATCTTGGCCGACCGCCTGGCCTCGTGCCGGATTCTCTACAAAGAATCGCGGCCTGATACTCCGGTGAGCGGGAATTGGCTGCCCACATGGAACCGACCCAATCTTCCGGCGGCCGTTCGCGTCGAAATGACCCAACTGGTTCCCGATCCGGCCAGCCTGCCTCTGCTCACGGTCACCGTTCCACTGCACATCAACCGGGAGGTTCTGTCGCCGTATGTCGACTCCTGGCACTAGCTCGCGCGTGTGTGAAAACCCGACCACCCACCGCTCCCTGTGGTCGCGGCTCGCTGAGCGACTGAAACTCGAAAGCGCCGACCGCGAGCCGCGACCACAGGGAGCGGTGGGTCGTGGCGATTCACACAGATTCGCGAGGGAACATCGCGCCCAAAAAGGCAGCGCGCTGCTGACCGTCCTGTGGATTTCCGCGGCGCTCTCGGCGATTGCGTTGTCGGTATCCTCGACAGTCCGGTCCGAAACCAATCGCGTCTCCACCGCAGCCGATGGACTGCGCGCCTGGTATCTCGCCAGCGGATCTGTCGAGCGCGCCATTCAGTGGATGTGCTGGGGCAACCAGTACCGCAACCCGGACGGCACGCCGAAGTTCTACGACTGGAACAAAGTACCGCGCATGTTCATGTCCTTCCCCAGCGGCGACGCCATCGTGGAGCTGATCCCGGAATCGACCAAGTTCAACATCAACACAGCCAGTCCCAGCGACCTGCTGCGCGTGGTTTCGGTGGTGACGGGCGACCTCGGGCGCGCGCAGCAAATCGTCGATGGCATCCTTGACTGGCGCGGCAGCGGTTATCCCAGCATCTTCGACCAGTATTACTCCACCATCAATCCGACTTTTCGGGCCCGCCACGCGTCTTTTCAGGAGATCGAGGAATTATTGCTGGTGCGCGGCGTGACTCCTGAAATCTACTACGGCAACTACGTCCCGGATGGCCAAGGTCATCTGTACGCCACCGGGGGTCTGCGCGACAGCCTGTCGGTCTGGGGCAGCGCCGGGCCGTTCGATATCAATACTGCCAGCTCAGCGGTGATGCAGGCAGTCGGCGTGCCCGCGGCCGGCGCTGATGCCGTGATCGCGCGGCGTCAGTTGCAGGCGTTCAAGAATATGGGCGAAGCCGGCGCGCTCGGCTTCCCTCTGCCGCGGCTCCAGATCGGGGGCAACGTGATCTGGACGCTGCGCGGCACCGCGCGCCTGAAGCGTCCCGACGGATCGCCCTCTGAGGTCGTTCGCACCGCCGGCGCGGTTGTGAAAATTCTCGATCCGGATGTTTATCCCGACATGCCGGTGCACATTCTCCGCTGGTACGACGACGACTGGTCGGAGTCGGCGATCACGCCGCCTTCAGGAGTTCCGCAGCCGTGACCGGGGCCGATTTCAAGAAATGGCTGGCCTTCGGCAGCGGCATCGGTATCCAGATTACCGGCCCGCATGGCGCGGAATCACTCGAAATCGTAGCCGTTCGCGTTCGCCCCAACGGAGCGCGCATCGCCGGCCGCCTCACCATCGCGGATTTTCCGCATCAGCCGGCAGGAGTTTGGGGAACCGAATACGCGGCTTTCGTCCGCAAGCTGGACCTGCGATATGTCGCGGCCACTGTGATTCTGCCTCGCCAGGACGTCATCGTGCGGCCTCTGTCTTTGCCAGGCGTTTCGAATAAGGATCTTCCCCAGGCAGTCGCGTTCCAGATGGACGGCCTGCACCCCTACGCGGAAGACGACGTCGCGTCGAGCTGGAGCCGTCTTCACGGCGACTCCACGGTACTGGTGGCCATCGCTCGCCGTGCCGCTATCGATCGTTATGCGGCGTTGTTTGCCGAAGCCGGTGTCAAGATCGGAAACTTTACCTGCTCGGCTTCTGCGATCTATTCCGCGCTGCGTCTGTTCGGCCCCCCGCCGGGATCCGAGATTCTGGCAAGCGATCAGGACGGTACGCGAGTCGAGTTTTATGGCGAAAGCCCCGCGCGCCCTCTGTTCTCCGCCAGCTTCGACGTAAGCGACGCCGCTGACGAAACCGGCGCCGAATCCCGCGCTGCGGCCTTGGCACGCTCGGAGCTGCGCATCGATCCGGCGATCGAACCGAAACCGCTGGAGCAGGTTCTGTCAGGCGCGCCCGCGCTGCCGTTCGCCGCGGCGCTGTGTTCGGCGTGCCCGCGTCTGTCGCTCAAGTTGAATCTGCTGCCTGCGGATCGCCGCCAGACCGGATCGCGCGCGATGTGGATCGTGTCGGGCGCCGCCGCCATGATGGTGCTGGCAGCTGCGATCTCGCTGGCCGCGGTTCCCGCGATGGAACACCGCCGCTATCGAGAAATCGCTCGAGAGCGAGATCGGCAAGATCGAAAAGCGCGCCGGGCGCGCCGCGCAGCTCGACAAAGACACCGATGTGGTGCGCCGCAGAACGCTCCTGCTCGACGATTTCCGCCGCCGCGCCAGAAACGACATGGACGTTCTGGCCGAGCTGACCCGCATCCTGCCGCCCCCCACCTGGGTGAATTCGCTCGACATTAATCGCAGTCAGGTGGTCATTGGCGGGGAAGCCGAGAAGGCCGAGCCGCTGCTCAAAACGCTGGATGCATCGCCGTTGTTTGAGGCCTCCGAATTCCTCGGCGCACCAGTTCACGGGGCCAACGGCGAAATTTTTCGCATCCGCACCAACCGGGAGGCGGGCCGATGACGCTCAGCCCGTTCTATCGCCGCATGCTCGCCTTCTCGGCGGTCTCCTTGCTGCTGGCGTCTGGTGGTTCGCTTCTGGCCGGAGGATTCCACGCCCACCACCGCGCCCGTTGCGGAAACGGTGGCGCTTGACGAACAGCGGCTGGCCAGGCTTCGCGACATCGCGGCCACGGTCCCCGCCAAGGAAGACATTCTGAGGAAGGCGCAGGCCGAACTCGCTCTTCGCGAAAAAGGACTGATCGTCGCCGACACCGCCGCGCAGGCGCAGGCGCAGCTCATTCAAATCGTCCGCAGTCTCGGCGGCGCGGAAAATCCCGCCGGTGGATATCCGCACCGAAAGCTTCGGCCTGCGTCCGCTCGGCGATGCCTATGGCGAAGCCAGCGTCTCGGTGCTGATCGAGTGCCGCATCGATCAGTTGGTGAACATGCTGGCGGGGCTCGCCGCGCGGCCCGAGCTGGTTTCCACCAGCGATCTGCGCATCACGCCCACGAATTCGAAAGACAAAACGGTCTCCGTGCGGCTCACCGTTTCGGGCGTGGTCCCGCGCAAGCTGATTCCGGAGAGGCATTCATGAATCGCCGCGTATTGCTCTTGAATTTGGCGTTATTCGCGCTGGCGGGCGCGCTCGGCTGGCTGCTGCGCCTGCATTGGATCGACGAAAAACGGCATGAGCGCGAGATTTTCACGCGCGCCGCGCAGAAGAAAGCGATTCTGCCGCCGCCTCCCGTCCAGCCGCCCAAGCCGATCTCTCCGGCCGAATATTTCGACGTCGCGCAAAGGATGCTGTTTTCGCGGGACCGCAATCCGAACGTCATCGTGGAAGTAAAGCCTCCGCCGCCCAAGCCTCCCGTGCCGCCGATGCCGCTTTACTACGGCCAGTTGGCGATTTGGCGAACCGGCCATCTTTCTCGCCGTGAACGGAGCCGCGCAGAAAACCTATCACGCCGGAGACAGTCTCGATAAGTTCAAGCTGGTCGGCTTCGATCACGAAACCATCACGCTCGAGTTCAACGATGAAACCATCGAGAAAAGCTGGCCGATCTGAAGCCGAAGGACCAGGCGCCGCCGCAGCAGGCCGGCTCTTCCGCGCCGGCCGCGGCCGCCGCGCACGTTCGGCAAAATCGCTCGGGGCGGTATCGCTGGGCGACGCCCGCCTCCAACACCGTGCCCCGCGCATCGGAGCGGACTGGGGCAGCGGATTCCGCGCCTGCGTCGCCGGCGACACCTCGCCCGCCGGAACCATTCTCGACGGCTACAAGAAAGTGATTTCGCACACCATGATGGGCCAGAACTGTCACTGGGAGCAGGTGAAATGATGCATCCATTCAAGAGTGCTGTCGCGATTCTGCTGGTGACGGCGGTCGTCGCGGCGCAGGCGCCTCCGCCCGCGCCGCAGCAGCCGACGCCGCCTCCGCCTGGACCCGCAGCGCAGGCAGCCCCGCCCGCTCCCGCCGCGTCCGATGGGAGCGCTGAATCTTCAGAATGCTTCTCTCACCGAGGTGATCGATCAGCTCGCGCGGCTACCTGCATATCAACTACATCCTCGATCCGACCGTCAAAGGCGGCGTTACCCTGAATACCTACGGCGATCCGCGCAATCTGGACGCCCGCAACCTGCTCGATCAGATCCTGCGCATTAACGGCTTCGGCATGACCGAGGCGGGCGGCATCTACCGCATCGTTCCGCTCAACGACCTGCAGCATCAGCCGCTGCCGCCGCAGCAGATCAACAGCGCAAGCAATATTCCCGGAAGACGATCAGCCGATGCTCAATCTGGTGTTCCTTAAATACGTCTCCGTGGACGAACTGATGAAGGTGCTGAATGAATTCAAAGGCGAACATGCGAACCTGATTTCCTACCCGGCCTCGAATCTCCTGTTCATTCTCGACAGCCGCCGCAACATGCGCCGCCTGATGGAGCTGATCGCGCTGTTCGACAGCGACATCTTCGCCAACCAGCGGGTCAAGCTGTTCGAAGTGAAAAACGCGCGGCCGTCGGATCTTCAGAAGGATCTCGAGAACATTCTCAAATCGATTTCGCTCGACGCGAAATCGTCCACGGTAAGATTTCTTCCCATCGACCGGATCAATACGCTGATCGCCGTCGCGCCGAATCCCGGGTCTTCGACACCGTCAAGACCTGGATCGAAAAACTGGATGTGCCGGTGAAGGTCACTGCCGGTGGCGCTATCGAGAACGAATGTCTATCGCGTCACGTACGGCCGGTCCGATTGTCTGGCGCAGGCGCTGGGCCAACTCTACGGCATTCCCACTTCCGGCGGGTCGTACGGACTACAGCGGCGGCTACCCCGGAGGCGGTGGTTACGCCGCGCCTGGCTACTGGCGGCGGCGGTGGCAGTATCGGTGGCGGCTATGGAGGCGGATACGGCGGAGCCTACGGCGGGGGCGGAGGTTACGGAGGGGCTTATGGCGGTGGTGGTGGCGCTATGGCGGAGCGTACGGCGGGAACTATGGAAATCCCGGCGGCTACGGCAACGCCAACGCCTTCAGCGGCGGATTCGGCGGCATGGGAGCTTGCCCTGGAGCCACTGGGATTCGGAGCGGGAGGCGGACACCGGCTTCGGGTATCCCGCGTTTGGCGGATACTCCGCGCAAGCTCCTGCCGGTAGCGCCGATTGGCGGCACTGGCCAGCCGCTCGGCACGGCGATCCAGCCACCGCGGCTGCCGTCGCCGCTGCTCAAGCCGGCATCGATCAGCCCCGGCCGCCGCGCATCGTTCCGAATCCTCTCGACAACGCTCTGATCATTCAGTCCGACGCGCAACAGTATCAGAGCATTTTGAAAATTCTCAAAGAACTCGATGTCCCGCCGCGCCAGATTCTGCTCGAAGCGAAAATCTACGAGGTCGATCTCACCGACCAGTTCGCCAGCGGCATCCAATACAACCTGCAACAACGATCCGGGACCTACCGCAAGCCTACGGCCAGCCTGATCTCGGGCGTCGGGACCTTCAACATCGGAACCCTGGTCGACAGCGGCCGCGAACTGCTGGCGACGCTCTCGCTGAATGAGAACCGCGATCACGTGCACATGATGTCCGAGCCGAGCCTGATCGCCACCGACAGCATTCCCGCCTCTATCAACGTCGGCACGCAGGTGCCGGTTTCCACCGGCTCGACCACGATTCCCGCCGGCGGGAACACGGTCACGACCAATTCAGTCTCTTCGCAGGACACCGGCGTCACGCTTCAGGTGAACGCGCGCGTCAACCCCAGCGGCATCGTGACGCTGTATCTCAACCAGCAGGTCAGCGCCGTCGACGCCCAGGCCAGTCAGGTCGCCGGATCGCCGGCCTTCGATCAGCAGGTGGTGCAGACGCAGATCACCATGCAGGACGGCGACACCATCGCCATCGGCGGGACCATTAAGGATACCGTCGAGGATCAGCTCAACGGCATCCCTGGCCTGGTCCGGCTGCCGTGGATCGGCGGCCTGTTCGGCAGCAAGATGCGAACCCATCAGCGCAGCGAGCTGATCATGTTCATGACTCCTCACGTCATCTACGACGAGACCGATCTTATCGAAGCCAGCGACGAACTGAAGAACCGCGTGAAGCTGCTGAAAAAGATGGTGAAGGATCTGTGATCGAAACCGCTTGCAGATTACCGGTCAGCCGCTAACATTCTCCATTCAAGCCCTAAATTCCTCCATTCGCTGATCCCCCTTGACGGCGGGAGTTGTAACGTGTTCGAATATTAGCACTGTGCCGGAGTGGTTCCCGGCGGGTCGCGCAAGGGCGCAAATGCAACTTTTTGCTTGACTTGGGCGGCCGGAGGGTGTTATCAATAACTGACTGCGTCCAGGGTGTAACAGAAAGTAGTTTCGGTGCGGCATTCATGACCGTGAATCCCGCGAGCACATTGGGAATAACAGAGAAGTCGAAAAGATAATGAGCTTTGCAGAACAGCAGTCGAGCGGAGATCAGCCAAGTGTGAAGTCAGGCTGGAGGGAAGCTCGGATCTTGCGGCTTAGGATCAATAGTTCCAAGCCGTGGGAATCGCAGATTGAGGCTCAGGTTGAAAAAGAGAACTTCCATCAATTCAAATCCAAGAGTTCACAAGGAGAAGGAAATGGCAGATTTTCGCAAATGGTTTTATGCGCTAGCCATGGTGGCCCTCATCGTGGGCATCACCGTACCGGCTAATGCACAAGGCGGCGTAGTAACTTGCAACGCCTCGACAACGCCGACGCTCGTCAGGGCGGAGGCTTATGCTGACTACGTCGGCGACTACACCTTGCAATTGCTCGGGTGGCACGCCGACGGCGCCTGGTGCGATCGTGCCCCCGGTCAACGTGACCGTATTCTTGAGCACGAACATTACCAGCAAGTTGACGGCGGCTCCAGTGGCATCTTCGACGAAGCTTTGCTGATCTTCGACGAGCCGAATACGCCGTTCAATCCGAACCGTCCGATTCTGAATTGCGGCAATGGCGCTGGTGCGCCGGACACCGGCGTTTCGGGGGCTGGCGTCTGCCAGATCATTGCTCCGTCACCTCAGATCGGTGGCAATTTCCCTGGTTCTGCGAATCCGGCGCTCACGTATGACGGTACGCCTGGTGTTCAGGGCGGGGCGAATGGTGGCGGCGCGGCTCCCGGCGGGGACGCTTTCTGCGACGGCTTGGCCTCGGGGTTCACTGGAAACGCCATCACTGCGGTTGGCCACGATCCTGCCGCTGGTGCCTACGGCTGCGGTCGTCCGAACATCTTCCAGGGCCGCCTGGGATCGGCTCAGGCCAGCGGCATCAACAGCACCATCGTTTTCGCTGGCGTGCCGTTCGATCCTCCGGGGACGCTGACCTCGCGCACGCTCCGCATCACTAACGTTCGCGCAGACGCCGAAATTCTTGGCGTGGCGTCGTCGTTCGTGCAGCAGAACATCACGATGAGCGTGTCCTTCACCGGTACGACCTTCGTGACCGTGACCAACTTCACGCAACAGCAGACGGTTGCCACTGTGCTTCATGGCCTGAGCATTTCGAGCGACGGCAAGGGCGACACGCTTCGCAGCAATCTTGGATTCCTGCAGTGCGATAGTGAGAATCCGAAGTTGTATAGTCCGGGTGCGACCGTCACCACTGGCTACGATGTCCCCGGCGGCGGCGGTTATACCACGCAGCCTTCGGTCACATTTGTGGAGGGATTCCAGACCGCCTGGAAGACTAAGAACATCTCGTTTATGCAGACTGCCACAGCGGTGGGCGGAACCACTGGAAACGGTACACTCACAGCCAATGCGTTGTGGGCTGGCACCATTAACTATCCTGGCGATCTTGCGCAGGATGTTCCGGGCGCGCAGTATAACACGGAGAGCGGCTATGAGCTGATGGGTTCTGCTTCCAGCCAGGCTGCTACCTCCGCGTCTACGCCGCCTCCATCGAACGCTTCCTTGAAGGCGATCGTCACGGGAGCTGGAGTCGCCAACAACGGCTTCTCGCTGTGGGGCGCTAACGGCACTGGAATTCAGAACGCCGGCGTAGCGTCTCAGGGCACTCGTCTCGCTCTGTTGTTCGCCAATCAGCCGAACGGCCTGGAGATCTTCGTTCCTCCGGTGGTTCTGCTGACCAATGGCACCAACACCACGGGTGTGATGGTCCTTACCTCGACGGCTGCCGATGGCAGCGGCGGGTTCTCTGGCACCAGCGGCGTCACTGCCGGCGGTGCCGCTAGCGGCTCGGGCAAGACCCCGTCCGTCGGAACCAACCCCCTGGTTCAGGTCTCTAACAACCTCGCGGTTTACGAGATCCTGTTCACCGACCCGGATAGCAACGAGACCGCCACTGTGCCGGTTGTCGTTTCCTATCCGTCCGCGCTGTCCTCCAACCCGCCGATCGGTCTCCCGGTTCCGGCTCAGGTGGAGACGGTAGCTGCTGGATTCGCTCCGTTCTATCCGCAGGCCACTGCGCCGCGTCAGCCTTCCGCTACGCTGCCGGTACCGCGGTTCATCCCGGGGCAGACTCCGCTGAACATCGTTGAAGTTGTGAAGTGCGCCTGCGATCTGTTGTTCCCGTACGTCGTGTCGCATGACGGATTCGACACAGGCATCGCAATCGCCAATACATCGCTCGATCCAGGGGCTAACTATGGATTCGGCGCTACACCGCAACAGGGAACGGTAACGTTCTTCTACTTCGGTACCGGCGCTGGAGGCCAAGTCGCGCCCCCGTCCCAGACCAGCGGAGTGGTTCCCGCGGGTCAGGTGCTCACTTACGTTCTTAGCAGTGGTGCTGGCAACATCGGTACCACCGGCGCGAACGGACTCACCGGCACGGCCGGCACGGGTCAGTTCCAGGGCTATATCATCGCCCAGGCTGGCTTCCAGTATTGCCACGGCTTCGCGTTCATCAGCCCCACGGGCGGTGGACCGCTGTCGCCGGGCATCTCCGAGGGCTACCTTGCTCTCGTTCTCGATCCGGGCGGACTAGTCCGCACGGCTCAGATCTCGGAGAACCTGGTCCACTAAGCAACACAAGGCTGTAAGGGAAAGGGAGAAGCTTCGGCTTCTCCCTTTTTTGTTTTCGGGCGCCTCTATCCTCCGACCTCCCGAATGGGATCCAAATTTGTTATTCTCTCGGGTGGCGCAGTTGTGGTAAGATATTGATCTGCCCGCGTCCATCTCGCATCCGAGGTTTCTTTAATGTCTGAATCGAAATTTTTCCCTCGCGATCCTGGTGTGTCTGGCCTCCGGCCTAGCCGCCTTCGGGGCAGCGACTCCGGGGCAGGAACTCCTGTTCCAGTTCTTTTCTCAACCCAACTCCAGCACGCTGTTTTCCGGATACATCGACAGCGGCAACCTGGCGACGCCGTTGATCAGCGGTAATGGACCGGCGGGTATCGCGGCAATCATCCCTTCGCCGTTGACCGGGCGGCTTCTATCTGATCGGCGTATCGAGCGCGACTTCTATTCAGGCTTCGGACTCGACATTAACTAATTTCACGACACTGAACGGACCTGGTGCAGCGCCTACGGCGGCCGCCGTGACGCCGGACGGAAAGTACCTGGTGGTTGGGGCGGATGCCCTGTACATCTTCGACACCACCACCAACGCGCTGCTCACCCCCGGCGGGTTGCAGATGGCTGGCGCAGCGAACTACAATCCCGACGATGTGCAGACCGGGCCCTGCGTTTCCTGCTGGATCACGTTTAGCTCGGACTCTCAGAATGCGTTCGTGCTCACCAATTCCCCTTTCTCGAGCACCGTCACGCAATATAGTCTCGCCACTCGCACGAAAGTAGGCAGCATAAACCTGGGGAGTGAAGCGAGCTCCATCACGATGTCTCCGCTGGGGATACTTTACATCACCATCGAGTTCAAAATTTACGTGATCGACCCGGCGACCTTCATCGACGTGGCGGCCAACGATATCGGGGTCGGCTTCGAGCCGGGAATTCTCCACTTCACTCCTGACGGAACCACTGCGTATACCGTCAACCGGTTTTCCAAGGGCGGCGGCGGAGCCATGGCGCAAATCAATCTGGCAACTGGCCAAGTCGCTACGTGGCCTCCGGCCAGCCCGGAAGCGCCTCCTCAGTTGGACGACATATTCGTGGCCTCGAACAACCGCGTGTTCACGTTCTCGTCGGCGCTCAACCAGCTTCTCGATGTCAGCACCAGCCCCTTCCAGGCAGCGCCGGTAACCAGTCTCACTTTGCCCACGAACGTAGTGCAAAATGAGATTCTCGCGGTGGCGCTCTCGAGTGAGCTTCCTCAGGCGCAGTGGCTGTTCCTGCTGGTGGCGAACGGAAACCAGACTGACCTTTACCGCGTAAGCCTCAGCACCAACGCGCTCGATTCCAATACGCTCTCCACCTTCAATACGGGCGTTTTCGAGACCACCTATGTCCCCGATAATTCCGGGGCGAGCCAATTTCTTCAGTACAACAACAATCAGAGCCTTCCGAACGGCGGAACTTCCAGGTCACTACTGGCGACGGTATTGGATGCAGGGGGAATTCCGGTCTTTGGACAATCGGTCTACCTTCACCACCAACCCGAGTGACGGCCTGGTGATCAATAGCCCATCGCCCACCACGAATTCCCGCGGTCAAGTATCCAGCACCGTGACTGTTCCGACCACTGGCGCTTCGTGTCCGCAAGGAGTGTGCACGATTACGCTCACGGCCGGCGCCGCCACCACGACGTTCACGGTAACCGTGGCGACCAGCGGCACAGGGACCGGAACGGGAGGCAGCACCAGCTCCCAGGTTCAGATTTACAGCGGGGACGGCCAACTGCTTCAAGCCGGAACCGGAATTGGCGGCAATGGAGCCGTCGCAGATCCGTTGGTTGTACTGGTGACAGATACCAACGGAAAACCACTGCCGAATGTGCCTGTGTCATTCTCGGCCAGCGCCGGCCAAGGGGCTACACCTAACACTACCCAGTTCATCGGGGCCATCGACCAAACGGCTGCGGTCAACACGGACATGAATGGTCTGGCCAGCGTCGATTACGTATCCGAGGGGCTTCCCCAAGGGTCGGGCTGGCAACAAACCATCGTGACGGCCTCCACTTCGCTCGGGTCGGTTAATTTCACCATTACCGAGTTCGTACCGGACTTCGGAGGAGGCGGTGCGCCGCAGGTCATTCTGCTGGCGCCGCAGGGAGGTCCGATCCAGATTACCGAGGGGACGCCCCTTCCGGGCGGCATTCAAGCCCAAGTCCTCTCTACCTCACAGGTATCGACCGGCGCGCCGATTCCCGGCGTCGGAATATTCATCGTCGATCCGGACAATCCGACCAACAGTCCCACTGGTACACCGGCGGTCGTAGGGTGCCAAGGCTCCAGCAACTCCAATTCGCAAGGTGTCGCAAGCTGCACGGTCGTCGCGAAAACCTGCAAGACGGAGCTCCATGGGATCACCATCTATGTGGGGAATCTCTACTCCTTCCAGGGTGAGGTTCAAACCAACCCCGGAGGCGCCGCGACGATCTCGATCGTTTCAGGGAATAATCAGAGCGGCCCCGCTGGGACCACTGCCGCACTCCCACTGACCGCACAGGTGATCGATCCTTGTGGAAATCCCTCCGCTGGAGCGCAGGTCACGTGGACCGTCACCGGTCCCGCCACGCTCTCCCAGACCAATATCATTACGAGCCCGTCCGGACAAGTCTCCACTAACGTGACGTTCGGATCGACGGCCGGAACCGTTACCGTCACCGCAACCCTTTCCAGCGGCGCCAATGTTGTCTTCAAGCTTGCCAGCGTGGTTTCGGTCTCGGCCATCAAGCTGATCTCCGGAAACAGCCAGACCGCGACCACGGGCCAGCCATTCGCCGCGCCGGTGGTGTTCCAGGTTACCGATAAGAACGGGAACCCGCTCTCGGGGGTTCAGGTGACTTTCTCAGTGCAAAGCGGCGCCGCTACCGTGACGCCTACCTCGATCGCGAGCAACACGGCCGGTCAGGTTCAAACCGCCGTCACAGCGGGCAGCACCGCAGGTCCCATTGTTATCGCGGCTTCCACGAACGGACTCAGCGCTACGGCGAGTCTCACCGCGGTACCGCCAGGACCCGTACTCACCGCCAGTAGCTTCCAAAACGCGGCCAGCTTCGCGCCCGGCCTCACGCCGTGCGGACTTGGACTGGTCACCGGACAGGGACTCGCGCCGGGAGTCCAGGGTGTGGTCACCGGTCCCGCCTTTGGACCGGCCGGATTCAGCCTTGGGCCCATCAACAGCCTGGTCATCGGCGGAGTTCCTGCGCCGATCTCATCGGTGTCGAATGAGAACAACATTCAACAGGTCACGTTCCAAACCCCGTGCGAGGTTTCGCCCGGCGTTGCGGCCACCGTCGTCATCACCGTGAACAACGCTGCGGCGACCGTCAACGGCGTCCAGATCCTGGCTTCGCAGCCGGGTGTCTTCACCTATCCGGGGCCGAACGGTATCGCCTACGGAGCCGTGATTCGTGCCTTGGACGGCACCTACGTCACGCCCTCGAGCCTCGCGAATCGCGGGGAGACTTACTATATCGTGGTCACTGGTCTCGGCCAGACCACTCCGCTAGCCAGCACCGATAACCCCGGCAACGGGCAACAGGTCAATGCGGAAGTGATCGCGGGCGTGAACAACGCCGGCGTCGGAACCGGCATCCCGACCTACGCGGCCGGATTGATCGGCGTCTATCTGGTTCCGTTCCAGATTCCGCTAACTGCTCCGACAGGACTCAATCAGCCGTTGTCGGTAGGCACCATCAACGGGCAAAGCGTTACGTTCAGCAATCCGTCATTCCTGCCTGGCGTGAAATAGGCGAGGGAAGGGGCGGTCGCCGCGCGGCCGCCTCCTAACTCAGCTTGCTCACGATCTGATAAATCTGTTGCAACGTTGCCCGGTCATCCGCCGTGAACTGACCTGCCTGTGCGTTCTGTTGCTGCTGCAAATCGGTGCGCACCACGCTTACTCCCATTAACCCCGCTTGCAGAGTCTCGTTCGGCAATAAATCACGCACCGGCATCGGAGTTGCGGGTCGGGTGTCATTCAGCCCCGTCGACGCCAGCGGAGCCGCCACCCACACCGGTCCGGCGGCCGTGATCTGCCAGCTTCCCGGCGCGCCGACGCCGTTGGCATTCTCCGCCGCCAGCAGCGTCCCGGCGTTGCATGCCACTCCGTTCACGGTGAAGTCCCACATCCGCCGCGGCTCATCCGGTGGATACACGATGGGGAATACCGCGTTTCCTGCCTCAGCTACCAGTCCGCTTCCACCCAAGGCCGTCATCAGCACCTGTGCGTCGGCTTCCAGGCTGAGGTAGATCGGATCGATCAATGCGCCTCCCGTGCTGGTCTGCGTGGGCGCGATTACGTAGGGCGGATACGTCAGAGCGCCAGGCAAATTCACGGTTGCCGCTTCTTGCGCCGGCAGCACCATCTGCCGCGGCGCCCAGACGCCGTTCTGGTCCGGAGCGACAATCTTGTACACCGCCACGTTGCCCGGATCGGACGTATCTACCGACGTGTCGAACCACGTCTTCGTCACCCGGCTTGTGTCCCACGCGGGCGCCTGCGCACCGAACGTCGCGAGATAACTCTCGCGGGTGTAGGTATTGAACAGACCCAGTTCCTGAATGCCGTAAGCTAACAGATCGGGCTGCGGCGGAATTACCGGTAAACTCGCGGGCGTGGCCATGTGAAGCTGCCTCCTGGACGCAGCATCGCCCGGATGGCTCGCGTCAGAGGTGACCCGCGGTGCTATGTAACTGCTTATGTGGCGCTTGTGGCCGGAGTACCGACGGTGAACGAATTGGCTTTGATCTCCATCTCCGCCACAGAGTCCGCGGAAATGTTGGTTCCCACCGCAAAAGCCGTGCTGACAGGAATGGATCCCGCCGGCGGACTGCTCGGGTCGTAGGGCGTGGCGCCAGTCACACCTCCCACTCCAGGAGCTTCCTGAATCGAGGCCTGAAGCGCCGATGGCACCCACGTGTATCCGGCGGTCTGCCGCGCGATCATCGTGGACAGAGGATCCCATCCCCAAACCATGATCGGCACGTCGATCGCGTACCCCTCATTGGCCAATTGCTCCGCCAGCGCGGGACGCTCGTCGTCCGGAGTCGTCTCGAGAGCCTGCACCGCGGGTGGCTGGGAGGCCCAATAGGCTTGTGTGGGCGTCATCTGGGCTTTCTGCGCCGCCGTGAGAACCGGTCCTGTGACTGCGGCCGCTTCCGGCGTCGAGGCCGTCGCCGCCGCCGGTGTGGCTGAGGCCGTAGGAGCCACGGTGGCCGCCGATGTCGGCGTCGCCGAAGGCGATGAAGACCCGGAATCCAGGTTCTTTACAGTGACAGTAAATTGACTGCCTCCGGCGGAATTCTGTCCCGAATTGGACGTGACATCGATCTCGAATTGGGACCCGTTCCCGGAATTCGCCAAGTATCCTTCGATTGCCGATTCTAACTGTTGGGCAAATGCATTCACAGATCCACTTGCGTTTGCATTCATTAAGCTCGTGCCACTGATGGCGCTTGTATTAAGTAACTGGTGGGTTAAACTGACCATTGCCGGTTCGGCCTCCACTGCTTCTTGAGCATGTGGGCGTCCAAAGTGGCGAGGCCTGTTGACTACTGCCTGGCTGGCGTAGCGGGTGAGCCAAACTTGACGGTGATTGGAAACTGGACGGAGAACGGCTCCATCACCAGCCGCAGCGTGAAATTCGCAGGCACGGCGCCGGCGGCCAAGTCCGCCGGGGGTTGGTAACGGACCGTAACCACAGCATTCGAATTCGCATTAACGTCGCTCTTGTCGAGCTCCGCAGTGAGCCCCGCAGGCTTTGCCCCGTCAGCCAACGCAAGCTTGATGCTACCCTGCTGCCCGTTGTGAAAGATCACTTGTTGGGTCGACGGCTTGTCGAGCGGCAAAATCAACTCCGATTTGTCGACGGCGGATTGCTGCAAAATCTGACTTGCCCGCGCGGCCATCGCTTGTGGACTCAGATCCGGAGACGAACTTTGGGTGCCGGGGCTCGAACCTGCTGTGGGAGCCCTGGGTGCCAGCGCCCCCAAGTCCGATGGCCCCATCGCCGTAATCCAGGACGACCGGTTATGTTCGTACCAGCACCATTTCCCGTTCTCGATCTTCCAAGTGGTCTTCATCGGCACTGGAACCGTCACGACGGGGAAATCGTAGCGCATTTTCATTTCGCGCTCCCCGGTCAGGTTGACGATGGCGTCCGTGAAGCCTTCCGAATAGCTGATGTCCAGGATCTTGAATGTTTTGAATCTGATTTTCTCAGTTGCGAAATAGTAGTCCTTGGTGTCTTCGGCAACCAATTCGAACGCCTTCCGGAAATTCCCATCGACGTGATACTGGAAAAACTCGGTCACGCGAGCCCGCAGCGCCTGGTCGACTTCCGGCGGCGGAGTTTGCGCGAACGCAGCCAGAGGGAACAGCAGAATCATCGCGGCTCGAATACGCATAGCGCTCTCCTCTTAGGTTAACATCTGGACGCGATCTTACACACCTGACGCCGCTGAGCCAGCATCCGTGCAATCCCGCCGGCAAAGCGGATGGTATACTTTCCCTCGTGAAAGGCATCGTCCTCGCGGGTGGAACCGGCAGCAGGCTGTTTCCGCTGACTAAAATCACCAACAAACATCTGCTGCCCATTTATGACAAGCCGATGGTTTACTACCCCATTCAAACGCTGGTCGACGCGGGCATCACCGACATCCTGCTGGTGACCGGAGGGCGCAACTCGGGCGATTTTCTGCGCTTACTGGGCAACGGGAAAGGATTCGGCCTCAAGCACCTGAACTACACCTATCAGGAGGGCGAAGGCGGCATCGCGGAGGCTCTGGGCCTCGCCGAGCATTTTGCCGATCGCGATCAAGTCTGCGTGATCCTGGGCGACAATCTGATTGAAGGCAATATCCGCCAGGCCGTCGAGGAATTCAAGCTTCAGAAGCGCGGCGCGCGAATTTTTCTGAAGGAAGTTCCCGATGCCCAGCGTTTCGGCGTCGCGGAACTGCATGGCAATCGCATCACCGGCATCGAGGAAAAACCGAAGCGTCCCAAGAGCAACTACGCGGTCACGGGAATTTATTTATACGACGCGACGGTCTTCGACAAGTGCCGGGAATTGAAACCATCGGCCCGCGGTGAGCTCGAGATCACGGACGTGAACAACGCCTACATTCGCGAAGGCGACATGACGTTTTCGATCCTGGATGGCTGGTGGACCGACGCGGGCACCTTCGAATCCTTGCTGCGCGCGGCAAATCTGGTCGCGGCGCGGCAGGGGCCTCGTCACGACGAAGCCTCAGCGAACGATTAACGCATGCAACCAATCGCCTAGGAGTTTGTTGAAAAAGGGGACAGACCGCTCTGTCCACGCCTACGCTCCTGTGCGAAATCAGCGGTTTGCGATTGGGGACAGAGTAGTCTGTCCCCTTTTTCAACAAGCTCCTAGACGCTCAGGACCGGACACGGGGATTGCTGGATGATCGCACAGGCGTGGGTCCGCAAGCGCCCCAGGGTTGACTGCAGAGAACCGCGCCCGATGACGATCAGATCGGCGCCTTCCTGACGAGCCTCCTCGGTTACCGTGGCGGCGACCGGGCCTACGGCGATGCGCAACCTCGAGCCGGGCGCGGCGGATTCCTGGAACCCTTCCAGTTTGACACGCGCTTCTTGTCGCACCTGTTCCTGAAGCTCTCTTTCTCCGGGCATGGCGAGCCAGTCGCTGACCGGAGGAACTACGTGAAGGAACTTCACCGTGGCCGCGATCCCCTGGCCGAACTCCATGGCCCATTTCATCAGTGCGGGGGTGGCTGGACTTCCGTCTACGGCGCACAAAAGCGAACGTGGGATCGGTGCGGACCGTTGCTCCTCGGCATGGGTTGCAGTCCAGACCGGACACTTCGCGTCGTGCAAGACTTTGGCGGTTACCGAGCCAAGCAACAGTCCACGGAGTACGCCGTAGCCATGGGTCGGCATCATAATCAGATCCACCGCGTTCGAGTGCGCAAACTCCACAATCTGCAACGCCGGATCCCCTGAACTAGTGACGCGTTCCACGGCGAGACCGGCGAACTCATGGGGCAGAGCCCGGTCGAGGCGGCCTTTGAGCCCGCGCTCCATCTGTTCAATATCGGTGGGCATCAAGAGAGGCATCGCGCCCTCCGACGGGACCTCCCATACGGGCGGAAGGACGCTGATCAGTGTGATTCTGGCGTGAAGACAATCGGCGGTGGCCCGGACGAACGGAGCGGCCAGTAACGTCTGCTTTGAAAAATCGAACGGAAACAGAATATGTTGGATGTTCGGCATACAGGCCCCAAAGAAACCGCTCACAGCTATCATAGCCGCGGGTGATTCAAATTCCTCAAACGCTCAAGACCGGGCACGGGGATTGGCGGACGATCGGGTATAGGCGCGACGAGATGATGTTGAACGTCTCCTGCGCGTGGCCGCGGCCGGTGACGATCAGGTCGGCGTTGCGCCGCAGCGCTTCCTGGCGGATGCCGTCCGGAATCCGCGCATCGATTATAGAATGCGGCGCGTCGATTCCCAAGGCTCCTTTGAGTTCGCGCACTTTGAAATCGGCATGGGCCATCAGTTCCTTCAAGTATGGACTGAAGTCGACTTCGACGGTCGGGGGAGGCGTCTCGACGACGTGGACCAGCGACAAGCACGCGTTATACCCGCGCGCGAATGCCGCGGCAGCTTTTAGCACGGCTGCTGCTTCCTCATCCTCCGTGTCGCCCTGGTCGAGAGCGCACAGGATCGACCGGTAGGGTATTTTGGGTGTGTGTTCGGAGAAAATGGAGCCGGTACCGGTCCACACGGCCGCACTCACATCGTGAAGAACCTTAGCCGCGACGGATCCGAGAAGGAAACGGCGCACCGGGCCGAGGCCGTGGGTCGCCAGCATCACCAAATCGGCTCCCTGGTGCTGAACCACCTGGTGGACGATGCTGCCCGGCTCGCCTAACTTCGCGATGGATTCGACGTGGTGGCCGGGAAAGGTTTCTTGGGCGAACTGGTGCAGTCGCTGCTCCTCCAGTTCGCGGGCTTCCTCGGGCAGCCGGGGATCTGTGATGGCGAGCTCGCTGAGCGCGAGCGCTTCGGGTCCGTAGGCGTGCACCAAGGTCAGTTCGGCGGAGAAATGCCGGACCATCTCCTTCACGTATGGGACGATGGCGCGGCAGGGCTCGGAGTAGTCGACCGGGAACAGGATTTTTCGAAAGGGCAACATATCAGCCCCCTTTCTTTAGCGCACGAACGCAACGATCATCAGACACCAGCATCACCAGACCTGCGACGACCGCGGCTCCGCCGACCACGCGACCGAAATTCTTCAGCCAGATCGGAGGCGGCGCCGTGCGATACTTGTCCAGTTCGCCGGAGGCCAGCAGGCGCTCATACTCTTCCGGATGCTTCTCCTTCAGCTCCTCTTCGGTCAGACGTCCCGGTGAAGATGGTGAGATCCATCGGGAAATTGCCAGGCCGCAGGTGCGTGTTGAAGAAATGAACGGTGAAGATGAAGCCGACCGCCAGGATCGCTTCCTCACCATGAATCAGCAAAGCGATGTTGAGCCAGGAGCCGGGGATGAACTTCGCGAAGAAGGGCGCGAACCACATGGCATAGCCGGAGAAGCCGATGATCCCCATGCCCCAGAAGACGCCCCAGTAATCGACCTTGTCCCAATACGCGTAGCGGTCGAATTTCGGTTTGGGCCCGAGGCCGAAAAACCATTTCAGGTTTCCGAAGAAGTCCTGAATATCTTTGAGATTCGGCACCATGGAATTGGGGCCCCATACCAGACCGAATTCGCGCCTGCGAAACGAGGCGGTAGACCAGGTTGGCGACGTGAATCCCGAAGGCGAGGGTCAAAGCGGCGGCGCAGAACTTGTGAAAGAAGATAATCGCGCCGAAGCCGCCGACCGCATTGGACAGCGCGAGCGCCCACGGCGCGTTGCTGAAGCGCAGCGGCAGTCCGGTGAACGCCAATCCGAGAAAAGTCGCGGCCAGCACTCCGTGCAGATAGCGCTGGGGCAGCGAAAAGCGAAGGTAATATTGCGACTCCGGTTGACTCGTAGCTTCTTCCTGCTTCCCGGCGTCAGGTTGAATTCTCGATGTTGGCATGGCTGGCTCCTAACCCCGGCTGTGCGCCGGGCCTTCCTGCGCGGTGTCGCGCGCGGATAAACCACAAGAAGGGTGTGCAGGGCGAAGAATCCGAGCACGCCCGCGAGCAACAGGTTCATGAAAATTGCCGAAGAGATGCAGTAACGGATACTTCTTGCCGTTGTGCGCGTCGGCGTGCGGATCGTATTCGACGAAGCTCGCGTTCGCGTTCGCGTGACATTTGCCGCAAGTCGTAATCAGATTCGCCGGGCGCGACGGTCGACTTTGCATCCGACGCGGGAAGAATGTCGTGAAATCCGTGGCAATCCCAGCAGCGCGCCGTTTGCCGATAGCCGAGCGCGGAAACCTGCGCATGGAACGTGTCGCCGTAAGTGGAGTACTCGTCTTTGTGGCAGCCTCCGCAGGTCGCGGCGGTCTTGATCTGAGTGCTGACCTCGCGCATGCTGGAGATCTGGTGGGTTGTATGACAGCTGGTGCAGACGGGTGCCTCGGTCGGATCCTGCCTCCAGCATCTGGCCGTGAATGCTCTCGGCATAAGCGGTTTTCGGACCGCCATGACAGGTGCCGCAGGTATCGACGATGTGGGCGCGATTGGTGCGGCTGTTAGGATCCTTACTGGTCAGGATCTTGTGCGCTCCATGGCAGCTCGAGCAACTGGCCGCCACCAGCAGCCCGTCTTTGGTCAGGGCGAAACCGTGAATGGAATCGATGTACTTCGAGTACACTTCGCTCACGTTGCCTTGCCTGGTGCCGTGGCATTCGCCGCAGGTCCGCGGAAGATTCTGCGGGTAGGTCGGCGATTTGGGATTGCTGGACGCAAGGATGGTATGCGCGTTTCCGTGGCAGTTCAAGCACGGCAGCGCACCTGCGTGGGCGTGGACGCTGCCGGCGACGTCGGATCCGGTGTTGGCGTGGCAGCCGGCGCAATTTACTTGCGCTTTCTGATTTTCAGGATGTGGATAGGCCTGAATGGTTGAGTGGCATGCGGTGCAGGTCAGGCTTCCGTGCACGCTCGCCTTGGTCGCGGGCCCTTTTTCGTCATGGCAGGACAAGCAGTCCAGGCCCGCCGCGTGAGCTGTCAGCGACAGCCCCGCTGAAAGAAATAGCGTGATGACCCGTTTCATGGGTCCTCCTATCGCGCGGCATTCTACATGTCGGAAAAAGGGGACTGAGCGCCGGTTAAACGCCCGGCCGCGTTCGGGGACAGGATCCAATCCCTTTTTTTCGGCATCCTCCTGCCAGTTTTCGCGCCGGTTAGTGTGTTCCGGTGTATCCGAGATCGGTCAGGACTTTCGGATTTTTCTCCTCCATGGCCAGGACATCGTGGCAGGTATTGCAATCGTTGGGGATCGCGCGTCCGTCGGAGCTCACGTGGTTTCCGTCATGACAGCGAAAACAACCGGGAGAATCCATATGTCCAATATTGTTCGGATAGGTGCCCCAGCTGACTTTCATTTCCGGAAATACATTCTGCAAATAGATTGCCTTCACAGCCTCCACCGCGTTAGTGACGTCATTGGCGCGGGTTTGAGCGATCTGCGGGTAATTTGACCGGTAGAAGTTCTGGAGCGATGTCGCGATTTCGCGCGCCGCTGCGTCACGACCCGCATAATCGCGCTTCAGCGCGTCCACGGCCTGCTTTTTTATGAACGGCAAGTTCCCGCTGATGCGGCCGTCGCCCAGCGCCCGGTCGATGGCGCGATCCGGCAGTTGAAACGTGTGGGCGGGACGGTTGTGGCAATCCATGCAATCCATGGTGCGCCTCTCACCGGCTGCCAGCTGCTCGGGCGTCACTTTGACGTCGTTGGCGTTGAACACCGTCACTTTGCCGTTGGGAGCCGTGTAAGTTACTTGAGGAATGGCCTGGCGCTTCCCGTCGATCGATGTATAGACGATTTGTGCTTTGGGATCGAGATGCGCGCCATGAATGCCGACGCCGCCTCTCCACGCGTGTACCCGCCCACTTTGAGCAACAGGACGGTATAGGCGGCTGAATTCTGTTCGTCGGAACCATAGCTGGTCCGGACAGAGAACAAGTCGCCCGGAAAAGCGTTGCGGCCAGTGGCACTGCTCACAGGTTTCGCGCGCGGGACGCAGATTCTGGACCGGCGAAGCAATCGGCCGCGGGATAGTCGTTCAGGATGACCGCGAACACCTGTCCGACGCCTGATATTTTCGCTTTCACGAACCAGGAAGCGCCGGCGCCGATGTGGCAGCCGGAGCAGCCCACGTGGGAGTGCGGGGAGTTCTGATACCCCGTGTATTCGGGCTGCATCACCTGATGGCAAGTCTTCCCGCAGAACTGGTCGCTATCCATGTAGTTGACCGCGGAGTAGCCCCACTGGGAGGCGATGATGATGTTGGCCACCGTGGTGGCGGCGACGAAGGCAAACAGGCGCCGCAACTCCGGACTTTCAAAGGTCATCGGCGGGAAGCCCGGCATCGGCAAACCGCGCCGGCGCATGGTTCGGCGGCGTATCAGGATTCCCACCGGAATCAGAATCAGACCGAAGAAGAAAACCCCCGGCAGAAGCATGAACGCGAGAATGCCGACGTAGGGATTCTCGGTAAAGCCGCGAAGCAGGGTCGGCAGCAGGAACAACCACAGGCCGCCTCCTAAGGTGACCAATACGACGCCGGCGAGACTGATCGGATTACTGGATAAAATGATGACTGGCTGGATCCGTCGCAGAACGCTGGACGAAATAGGCTTGGATGGTTCCATGGAATTGAATTGGAGGGGCGCGAATCGCTAAGGCTTCCCCTTATTGGCGGAGCGGTTCGTAGAATTCAGAAATGCCAGGAGGTCCGACATCTGGTGATCTTCAAAACGCGGCCACGCGATGTTTTTCGCCTTCATTTGATCGAGCATACCCGGTCCGTGATGCCACAGCGCGGAAACCATAGCGGCCGCGGTAAATGATTTTCCCTCGAGTGACAGGCGCGCCGCTGGATGGGTCCTGATGGCAACTCGCGCAATGTTTGGACTTAAACACCTGCGCGCCCGCGGATGCGCTCCCTTCGTCGCGGAAAAACTGCCCGGCCCACAGGTAGCTCACGAGTTCGCGCATTTCATCCAAGCTAAGCTGGGCGGGCGTGGGGGTCATTTTCGGCTCGTGATTCCACATGGCGACGGCGATATCGGTGAGCGTCTGGTTCTTGAGGCGAGGCGGAAGTTCGAGTTTCCCTTTATGGCATCCGGAGCATCCCTTCGACTCAAACAGCGCCTGGCCGTTCGCGCCGGAGGTGATCTCCACATGCGCCGGCTCATTGCGCGTGGAAGGCAGATTTCTGACGTACACCAGCATATCGGTAAGATCCTGCGAGGTCAGGTCGGGCCAGGCCAGCTTCCTCCTCGCGAATTCCTGGCGCATGGTGGCCGCGTGATTCCACATGGCGTTGATCAGCGCCATGGGTTGGCCGATGGACTGCCATTGAGCAACCGGCTTGGCTTCGGGAATCTTCGCGGCGGTCAGTCCGTGACATTCCGCGCAGTGCTTGACGGCGAATAAACTTTTGCCGCGACCCGCGTCGCCGGGCTTGTCGAAGAAACGGGCCGAATAAAAGTAGGCGAACAGGTCCGCGGCCGCCTGCTCATTGAGGTCGCCGGCACGGACGTTGCGTTCACGCATGGCCGCCCACATGGTCGGGGCGTGATTCCACATCGTGGCGGCCAGCGACGCGGGGGTGAAATTGCGGTCGATGCGGCGGCCGAGGTCGGGCCCCACCGTTCCACCCTTGCCGTTGATGCTATGACACTGAACGCAGGAAAGCGTTTCGAACAACTGCGCGCCGCGCGCGGAATCGGCAGCGACGGCCGCGGCGTGAAGGCTACGGCCGAGGCAGTGAAAGATCATCAGCGCTCTGGTCATCGCGTGAACCTCAATCCGGTGGTCACCAGGTGTGGTGCGGAAGCCCTCGTAGAGGTAAAAAGCTTCGCCGTATCCGTAATAGCGCCACTCGCGCGAACCAGCTGATCTTCTTGACGATCGGCACCCACAATGTCGCGAGCGGCTGGTAATAGCTGGTCGGCCGGCTGCCCGAGGAGATGAAGAACGATCCGCCCGCGCGTGAGCTTGGGCGTCAGTTTAGCCGCCGCTGCGACGGGAGCTTGATATTGAACAGCGCGGTCGCGGTGTGGGCGTTGTCGCGATAGAGCGAAGTTGAGCGTCTGCAGCGTTCCCGGGTCGAGATACCCGATATCCGAACGCAGCGTGGAGCGCGTATAGGAACCCTGAAAGTCCCACATCTTGCCGCCGCTGGGAGCCCAGATACAGCGAAAGCGATTCCTGCTGCGCCTGATAATCGTAATTCACGCCCGGCACCGGGTTTTGATTGTCGAGCGAACGTGAAATCCGCCGAGAAGCTGAGCGAGTTCAAGAGCCTGATAGCGCGCCTGCGCGCGAACCTTCTGATAATTGTACAGGCTGGTGCGGAAGTACGCGCCGCCGCTCGAAGCGCCTTCGGCTTCGCCGGTGAGCGAGATCTTCTGGGTGGGACGGAAGGTCACCCCGCCGAGACCCACGTTGCGCCGCAGCTTGGCTTGATCCGAGCTCGCCAGGCCCTCCGGGGGAAGAACCGCGTCGTTGGCGTCGCCCCACACGTAACGATAGCCGCCGCGCAGCATCAGTTTCGATGTGGCGTCGAAAATGACGTCGATCTCTTCCTGGTTGTAGTTGGTCACCAGGGAGGAGGCGAGCAGGGCGGCCATCTGCTCGAGATACGCCCGCGCTGGCGAGCGTCTGAGTGGAGTGCGCCGAGCCCGCGTTGTGCAGGCGGTCGGTGAGCCAGGATCTCGATGATGCGCACGCGGCGAAGCGGACGGATCTCCGCGCCAAAGCTGCCGCTGGTGTGCGGCAGTTTGGAGGCGGCAGTGACCAGATACTGCTGGCTGGTGTAGAACAGCAGCTGGCTCTGCAAGAACAGGTTGCCGGTGTCGGCCTGCTGATAATTGACGTTGGTGTCCGGCTGGCTGTAAAGGAATTGCCCGTAGAGATCCAGCCACGACGTGGCGTTGGCCGTAAACAGCGCCTTGCTGTAGATGCTGGTCGCCGCGAATCCCGTAGGCGGCGAGCAGGCTGGTCAGATCGATGGTCTGGCCGAAGACCGGCGTGTGGACGTTGCCGTAATTGGTCGAGCCGGGATTTTGGATAGATGCTCTGATCGTCTTCGAAACGTGGTCCCACCCTGCTCGAGCGTCGCGTGAAACCGGCGCAGTTCGAAACGGACGCCGCCGCGGTAGAGATTGGTCAGATCGCACAGCGTGTTGGGCACGGGAAATTGATTGGCGTCGGTGACGAAAGCCGTCGCGCCGGTGCCGGAGCCGGAATCGCGGTCGTAGGCGAAATAGGGAATGAACCAATTGCCGGGCAACAGATCGAGCTGGAAGCTGCCAAGTGGCGGCGCGTATCGAAGGATTGCTCGTTGAGCGCGATGCCGCGCGAGAGCAGCGGATCGGCGATAGGAAGGCAGGAAATTGAAATACGCCATGTCGCGATAGTCGGCGCTGAAATCGTACAGCTTCGATTTTTTGGCGTCGAGGTGGAAGGTCTGATACGGCTCGTCGCCCCAGCTGTAGGCGCGCACGTCGATCTGATCGAAGGCCCGATGCTTGGGATCGGTGAGGGTGAAGTCGGCTCCGAGCAGTTTCGGGCCCGAACCGAGATCGACGATGCTGCGGTAGGTGTCGAGGCTGCCGCCGACGCCGGTGCGCCAGCGATAGCCCAGATCGATGGATCCGGTCAGCCAGTTTTCGGCGGACGGCACCGGCGAAGTGGCGTCGGGGTCGCGGCAGCGGTCTTGGTGTCGGCGGCCGCAGGCGGCGTTGCGGCGTCTGGCGCGGAGTAGCCGTCTGGGTGGCGATTGGTCTGGCGGAGGCGTTGGGTCTGGCGCGCGGCGCTTGACCGGCGCATGAGCCGGTGCTTGAGCAAGACCGGCGCGAGCATCACCAGGAAAGCGTAGCCGTCTCATTTCAGCAGATTCCTGTCCACGTAACTTCCGTGAATCTTCTGGTGGCACACCGTGCAGTTCTGGAACTGCGGCAAGCGCAGATCGTGGAACGCCGGCGGCACCACGCCGATGGTGCCGGTGGTGTTCACCGTCGGCAGATTCGCGTGGCATTCCAGGCATACCAGGCGCACCTCCTGCCGCACCAGCATCCGCGGATTGGCCGAGCCGTGCGGCTCATGGCAGGTCGCGCAGCCTTCAAACCGCACCGGGTCCATGTTCGAACGTGAACGGCCCGCGCTTGTCGCCGTGGCAATTCAGGCATCCCGGCTCGTTCGCGCCGAAGGATCTGCGTCATCGCCGGACGGATGCTGCCGTGCGGGTTGTGACAATCGACGCAGGTCATCGCGCCTTCGGGCAGCTTGTGATGATTGGGCCTCTGAAACTGCGCCCAGACGTTGAGGTGGCAGCTCGCGCACTGCTCGTTGATCGCGGCCGGCTTGCGCGACCACCAATCCGTCCGGCCCGTTGGCGTGAACTTTGTGGCAGGACGTGCAGGAGACCTGATCTTTCGCGTGGCTGCTCTGCAAGCGCCCGACGTGCGTCGGCTGATTCAGGTGGCAGGTGAGACAGATTTTGTCGGCGGCGGCGGCGGCAAGCTTTGCCGGATTGCGGATGTCGCTGCGCGTCGGCCGATTCGGTGTGCTTCTGCGCCGGGCCGTGGCAGGACTCGCAGGCCCGCCCTTCCAATCCGTGCCCTTTCCAGCCCGCCTGCGCATCGTATCGACCAGATGGTGCGGGCTTTTCGCGAACGCCTTGGAGATATCTTCGTGGCAGACCGCACAGATCTCCGATCCGGCGTAGCCGGGGGGAAACGCTGTCCGGCTGCAGGACAGAGCAGCCAGCGCGAGCAGTACGCCAGACTGGCATCATGTCAGTAGCTCAATACTGCGCATGCACCTGGTCGACGGCGTAGGCGGCGCCGGAGCTGTGGCAAACCGCTGCAAGCTTCGCCGAGCGTCGTGGTGTTCGAGAGCGCGTGCGAAGCTGCCGGAAGATCCACGTGGCAACCGGTGCACGCGGAGGAGAACGGCTGGATTGGATTGATCGGCCCTTGCGGATCGATCACCGGATTGAGCCCGGTCAGCGTCAGATCGTTCTGCTCCGTGCTGTTGACGTGGCACAGGAGCAGTTCCTGGTGTCGGTCGCCGCGCCGGTGGGGCTCAGCGCCGGGAACAGCGTGCCGCTGAAGTCGTTGTGGCTGCCGCCGAAACCGACCACGATGTAGCGGCCGGTTGGAGGCCTGCATGTTGATGCCGTAGTGAATGCGGTGCACCAGCAGATTGAAGTTGATTCCCTGCGCGGGCGCGGCCTTGTCCGCGGCGATTGGTCGCGCTCGCGCGAGTGGACGCGTCGGTGTTCGACGGATTGTGGCACATCACGCAGTATTCGGTGTTATTGCGCAGCGTCCCGTGAAGCGAGAGCGCGACGTGGCATTGATTGCAGTTGCCGAGCGCGACCACCGGCGCCGAGTGCGCAACCGGCGAGCCGTCCACGGAGAAATACGACACCGGGTTCGGCGCGCCATATTGAATGCTCTGTTTGCGACGTTGCTCCCCGGCCAGCACGGCACAGTCTCGCTGCGCCGCGCCTCGACGCCGATCGCATAGGTGCCGGTCGCCTTGGCGGGAACGGTGTGGGTGAACGTATAGGTGCAGTTGCCGCTGCGTCGCAGGTGGCTCTCGCTGGCGCTTTCCGTCACGTATCCCGGCGTGGTCGACGTCGCTTCCGAAGCTGGTATAGCCGTAATCCGTGGTCGGGCCGGCCATGGTGAATGAAATCGAGCCCAGTGCGGAAAGCGGCACTGCGTTCTTGTTCCTGTCGAGGACCGTGAACGTTACCACCGGCGCGCTCCCCGCGGTTCCGTTCGCGACGCTCGTGATCTCGACCACCAGGCCGGACAGCAGGCTCGACGCCGTCGGCGCCACATGCGCGCCCATGATCGACGCGTCGAAATCCATTTCGCCTTGCGGAATGTGGCAGTTCGCGCATTGATGTATCGTCAATTCTGGATGCCGCCGGGGTGATTCGACGCCGGTGGCGAAATTCACGTCGTCATGGCAGGCGCCGCAGGCGGCGCGCGTGGGATTGGTCATGAAGATCGGTTGGCTTGCGCGGCGCCCGGTCGTTTGCGAATGGCAAATTTCGCAACGGCGCGGATCATCATGGTGATCGGCCGGGAAATACCACGGTCGAGAAGTTGAAGGTCCCGAATGGAGTTGATGGCCGGAATATACGGCGTGCCAGCCTTTACGCTGGGCAGACTCGCGCCCATGTGGATCTTGTGGAAGAAGACCTTCGCGTCCATGGTGTCTGCCCGTGTTCGGGTCGATGTTCTGCGGCGTGTGGCACAGGACGCACATATCCATGCCGCGCCGCGATCCGCCGTGCGCCGACAACTGGTCGTGGCAGGTATTGCAGCTCGCGGTCTCGATGATGTCGTGAACCTGGGTCACCTTCGCGCCGTTGGGAACGAAGTTGAAAGTCGTGCTCGCGTAGTTGGTGCCCAGGTTGTAAGCCGTCAGGTTTCGCGATCCGTAAATGCCGATGGTATGCGTGGCCGTCGCATCGAATCCGGCGGGCGCCGTGGTGTGGAATACGTATTGGTACTGGCCCGGTCCGAGCGGCGTGGTCGTGCCGCCCGAATCCGCGCCCGGCTGCTGCGTGGTGGCGATGACTGTACCGGTGGCGGCGCGCGTAGTGTAAGCCGTATAGTCCTCCACACCATTGGGAAGAACCGCGGCGATAAAACTCAGGCTGATCGCGCCTGGTGTGGTTACGCCCGCCGCGTCGAGCGGGAGGCCATTCGGATCGGCAACGGTATAAACAACCGTGATGATGCCCTTGGTTGAAATGCTAGCTGAGTTAACGGTAATGTTCAGACCCGGATTTACAAATTCGACCACAGCCGGATCCGCGTAGAATGCCTTTTCGTGAGAGGAAAACGGGCGGCGCGGAGCGCTTGTCAGGCTCGCTGCCACCAAACCCACGATTGCGAAAACACGCCATTGAGTCCTTAGTAGTTTCAAGACCCCTCCTTCGCCGTTGTGGTATCAGGGCGGACCTGCTTCAACGGCTTTCTGTACCCCGATCTGCACTTTTCAGACCTTTTAGTACTGCTCTTTCGGTCGTCTTTGTACGGATCAACTAGGATGTGGGCCTGTTCCGCGTGAACTCTCAAGAAACTCGTGATTTCCGAGGTCGCAAAATAGCGGATAGGAGAAGTCCGAATCCTCGCATCTAAATCGAGCTTCTGACGAAGTTGGGTGGAGACTCCGTGGCGTCTCCACCCAGTTGGGTTATATAACCCAATGAGCCGCCGGGTAAACCCTCCATTCGCTTGGGAAATACCTCTCTGTTTACGCAATCGCAGTGTGGGCCTCAAGTTGCGTGAGCCAAGAGCAAATCCTATGTGCCTGGCGGTCCCCGGACGGGTTCTGAATGTGGTGGAAGGAGATCCCGCCTTCCGCACCGCGAACGTCGATTTCTGCGGCGTGCGGAGGGTGGTGAACCTGGCGTTCACGCCGGAAGTGAAGGCCGGCGATTTCGTGCTGGTCCATGTCGGATTCGCGATCTCGACGGTGGACGAAGAGGAAGCCGCCCGAACCTATAAATATCTGGCGCAGATCGGGGCGCTCGAGGAAGAAGGACTGGCGTCGGCGAGCGCGGTAAAAACCGGGGACGCGCCGTGAAGTACGTCGACGAATACCGCGACCCGCAGATCGCGCTGACGATTGCCGGGCGCGTGGCGCGCAACGTCACCCGCCCGTGGGTCCTGATGGAAGTGTGCGGGGGACAGACCCACACGTTGATGCGCTATGGAATCGACGAGCTGCTGCCCAAGGCGATCGAGCTGGTGCACGGGCCCGGATGCCCGGTGTGCGTGACGCCGCTTGAGATGGTGGACCGCGCGATCCGGATCGCGGAGCTTCCGGGCGTGATTTTCACGTCCTATGGAGACATGCTGCGCGTGCCGGGATCGCAGGCGGATCTGTTTGAAGCCAGGGCCAACGGCGCGGACGTGCGCATCGTGTATTCGCCGCTCGAAGCCGTGAAAATCGCGCGGGCGAATCCGGATAATAAGGTGGTATTTTTCGGAGTTGGGTTCGAGACCACCGCGCCGGCCAACGCGATGGCGGTGTGGCAGGCCAAGCGCGAAGGATTGACCAATTTCTCGATGATCGTGGCGCACGTACTGGTGCCGCCGGCCATGCGGTTGATTCTGGAGTCGCCTACGAATCGCGTGCAGGGATTTATCGGTCCCGGACATGTGTGCGCGGTGATGGGATATCAGGAATACGACCAACTGGCGCGGGAGTTCCACGTTCCCATCGTGGTCGGCGGGTTCGAGCCGGTGGATCTGCTGGAGGCGATCGCGATGCTGGTGGCGCAGCTCGAAGAGGGGCGGGCGGAGGTGGAAAACCAATATTCGCGATCGGTGAATTACGAAGGGAACCTGGCCGCGCAGCGCATCATGCGCGAGGTGTTCGAGGTTTCCGATCGCAAATGGCGCGGCATCGGTTCGATTGCAGCCAGCGGATACCGGTTGCGCGAGGAGTATGCCGCCTTCGACGCCGAACGCGTTTTCGATCTCGAGGATTTGAATGCGGAAGAACCGAAAGAGTGCATCAGCGCGCTGGTGCTGCAAGGGCTGAAGAAACCAGTGGACTGTCCCGCGTTCGGGAAGCGCTGCACTCCTGTCACGCCGCTCGGCGCGCCGATGGTCTCGGCCGAAGGCGCTTGCGCGGCTTACTACCAATATAGGCGCCATGCCTGAAATCATCGAAGACATCGCGCAGTTCACTTGTCCGCCGCCTTTGGGCGTGCGGGACAAGATCGTGCTGGGCCATGGAAGCGGCGGGAGGTTGAGCGCGGAACTGCTGCGGGATGTGTTTCTGCCGTTGTTCTCAAATCCGGTGCTCGATCGCATGGACGATCAGGCGATTTTCGAGATTGGCGGATCGAGGCTGGCGTTCACCACCGATTCATTCGTGGTGAAGCCGCTGTTCTTTCCCGGCGGAGATATAGGATCGCTGGCGGTGCACGGGACGGTGAACGATCTGGCGATGGGCGGGGCGGTTCCGTTGTTCTTAAGCGCGGGATTCATTCTTGAAGAGGGATTTCCCATGGAAGAGCTGCGCAGGATTGCGGCCTCCATGGCGAAAGCAGCGGCGGCGGCGGGAGTGGCCATCGTAACGGGCGACACGAAGGTCGTCGAGAGGGGAAAGGGCGACGGCCTTTATGTCAACACCACGGGAATCGGGCTGGTTCCGGATGGCGCAAGACTGTCGGCGAGCCAGGCGCGCCCGGGCGACCGGGTGATTCTGAGCGGCCCGATCGGCGATCACGGCATCGCGATTCTGGCCAAGCGCGAAGGCCTTGAGTTTGAGACGGAGATTTTCAGCGATTCCGCGCCACTACATGAACTGGTGGAGGCGATGCTCGGAGTTTCGACTGCGATTCGGTGCCTGCGCGATCCCACGCGGGGTGGGTTATCGAGCGCACTGAATGAAATCGCCGCGCAATCGGGCGTGAGCATTCAGATCGAAGAAACCAGGATTCCGGTGCATGACCAGGTGAAAGGCGCGTGCGAGCTGCTGGGCCTGGATCCGCTGTATGTAGCCAATGAAGGGAAGTTGGTGGCGATTGTGGCGCCGGAAGTGGCCGGCGAAATCGTGGCGGCGATGCGTCGTCACGAGTTCGGCCGGGAGGCGGTTGTGATCGGAACCGTTGGTGAGAAACGTGCAGGACTAGTGACCATGAAAACGGCTTTTGGATCGACTCGCATTGTCGATTTGCTGGCGGGCGATCAACTGCCGCGCATTTGTTGATGAGGATCTTCGAGATGCACGAGATGGGCATCGCGAATTCGGTTCTCGAGGCGGTTCATCAAGAACTGCACCGGCATCCGCAGAACCGGGCATCGCAAGATCGGGTTGCGGATCGGCGAGTTCGCGGGCGTGGACGAAGAATCCTTGCGGTTCTGCTTCGAAGCGCTGGTGAAGGGCACGCCGATGGAGCCGCTGGAGCTGGAAATCGAATGGTGCCGGGCCGAGGACGGACGTAGCGGCGATGAACTGGAGCTGGCGTATGTGGATCTGGAAGAGTGCACGAGAGGTGAGCGGCATGAATCGGGTTGAAATCGAAAAGAAAGGTTCTGAGCGAGAACGAGCAGATCGCGGCGCGGCTGCGCGCTGCGCTGCGAGTGCACGGGCACGCTGTCGTTGAACTTCATCGGCTCGCCGGGCGCGGGGAAAACGGCGCTGCTCGAACGGACTCTCGCAGCGCCTGCCGGTTCACACGCGTGCCGCGGTGCTGACCGGCGATATCCAGACCGAGAACGACGCGATCCGCTTGCGGCGCTACGGATATCCGGTTCGCCAGATCACCACGGCCGGCGCGTGCCATCTGGATGCGCGGATGGTGGAGAAGCATTTGGGGGACTGGCTGGACAACGGACTCGAGCTGCTGCTGATCGAAAACGTCGGCAACCTGGTTTGCCCCACCAGTTACGATCTGGGCGAAGACGCGAAAGTCGTGGTGTTGAGCGTCGCCGAGGGCGAAGATAAACCGCTCAAGTATCCGGGCATTTTCCGCAAAGCGGAGTTGATGCTGCTGAACAAAGTCGATCTGCTGCCGCATGTTCCTTTCAAGCCGGAGCTGGCGCGCGAGAATGCGCGCAAGATCAATCCGGCCATCGAAATCATCGAAACGTCCTATACCACCGGCGCCGGATTCGACCGCTGGCTGAACTGGCTCGCCGCGCGCGCGGAACTGAAGAAAGCCTCGGCGAAGCCGTTGGCCGAGTTTGCTCCTGTCTCTTAATCAAGCGGAGGACGACCACGAAGGAGGTCGCACATGCTCACACCGGAAACTGATTTAGGCACATGCCCTGGCGCGCCGAGGCATCACGCGCCGGCAATTGGTCAAATTTTGCAGCGCCATGCTGGCCACCTTGGCGATGCCGGAACGTTATCTGGCCCAGACCGTCGCGGCCGTCAGCAAGGCGAAGAAGCCAGTGCTGGTCTGGCTGCAATTCCAGGACTGCACGGGATGCTCGGAATCGATGCTGCGAGCGAGCCATCCGGATGTCGCCGACGTCGTGCTCGATCTGCTTTCGTGGGAATACCACGAGGTGATCATGGCGGGCGCGGGCGACGCCGCGAATCGAACCCTCGATCGCGTGGTCAAGGAAGACAAAGGCAAGTATCTGGTGGTGGTCGAGGGCGCCATTCCGACCGCCGATGGCGGCGTCTATTGCACCATCGGCGGCCACTCGGCGCATGGAGATCGCGGAGACAGTGTGCCGCAACGCCGCGGCGACCATCGCGGTCGGCGCCTGCGCGTTCGATGGCGGGCTGGTCCGGTCCAAGCCGAATCCGACCGGCGCGCTGGGAGTTCAGGAAGCCGTGCCGGGGATCAAGGTCATCAACATGGCGGGCTGCCCGCACAATCCGGCCAACACGGCGGCGGTGCTGGTGCACTACCTGACCTTCAACGATCTGCCCGCGCTCGATCAATACAACCGTCCGCTGTTCGCCTACGGCCGCGTGATTCACGATCAATGCGAGCGGCGCGCGCACTACGACGCCGGCCGATTCGTCACCGAGTGGGGCGACGAAGGGCATCGCAAGGGCTGGTGCCTGTACAAGATGGGCTGCAAAGGCCCGGCCGCGACCTTCAACTGTCCGGTGGTGCAGTGGAACGATCACACCAGTTGGCCGATCCGCGCCGGACACGGCTGCATCGCCTGCGCCTCGCCGCGGTTCTGGGATCACATGTCGCCGTTCTACGACCGCCTGCCCATACGTTCCCGGCTTCGGCGTCGAAGTCACCGCGGGCGAGATCGGGCTGGGACTGGCCGGCGCAGTGGTGGCCGGCGTCACCGCGCACGGCCTGATCAAGATGATCAAGCCCGCGCCACAACCTCCGGCTGAGCCGCCAGCGAAACCAGAAAGGAGGCATGACATGGCGCGCCTGGTAATCGATCCTGTCACCCGCATTGAAGGCCACCTTCGCATTGAAGCTCAGCTGGATGGCGGAAAAGTTTCCGACGCCTGGAGCGCCGGAACCATGTTCCGCGGCATCGAGCTGATCCTCGCAAGGCCGCGATCCGCGCGAAGCCTGGATCTGGGCCCAGCGCATCTGCGGAGTGTGCACCATGGTCCACGCTCTGGCGAGCGTCCGCGCGGTCGAAGACGCGCTGCAGATCGATGTGCCGGAGAACGCGCGCATCGTGCGCAACCTGATCGCCGGATCGCAGATGGTCCAGGATCACGTGATTCATTTCTATCACCTGCATGCGCTGGACTGGGTGGACGTCGCTTCGGCGCTGAAGGCCGATCCGGCGAAGACTTCGTCAGATCGCGCAGTCCATTTCGGATTACGAGAAGTCCAGCACGACCTATTTCCGCGGAATCCAGCAGCGCGTGAAAGGCGTGGTCGACAGCGGCCAGTTGAGCCTGTTTGCCAGCGGATATTGGGGCCATCCGGCCTATCACTTGCCGCCCGAGGTGAATCTGCTGGCGGTGGCGCATTATCTCGAAGCGCTGTCGTGGCAGAAGGACTTCATCCGCATCCACGCGGCGCTGGGCGGCAAGAATCCGCATCCGCAGACGTTTCTGGTCGGCGGCATGTCGACGGCGATGGATCCCAACGAGCCGTTTGCGGTCATCAATCCGGAGCGAATCACGTTCCTGCGCCAACTGGTCAAGGGCGCGCGCAAGTTTGTGGAGCAGGTTTATATTCCGGATGTGCTCGCCATCGCTCCTCTCTATAAGGACTGGTTCTCGCGCGGCGAGGGTTTGGGAAATTTCCTTTCCTACGGCGATTATTCCTCGGGAAACGAGAAGGATCCCAAGACGTTCCTGTTCCCGCGCGGCGTGGTGCTCGGCCGCGATCTGACCAAAGTCCACCCGGTGGATCCGGCCAAGATCACGGAGTCCGTCAGCCACTCCTGGTACGAGTATTCGGGCGGCGATGACGGCAAAGCATCCTTCGCAGGGCGAAACGAATCCGAAGTACACGGGTCCCAAGCCGCCTTACGATCATCTGGACGTCGACAACAAATATTCCTGGCTGAAGACGCCGCGTTATGACGGCAAACCCATGGAAGTAGGGCCGCTGGCGCGGATGGTCGTGGGCTATGCGTCGGGCCAGAAGGAGATCCAGGAGCGTGGTGGACGGGGCGCTTGAAGAAGCTGAACGCTCCGCCCGCGGTGCTGTTTTCGACGCTCGGCCGCATCGCGGCGCGAGCGCTCGAATCGCAGTTGATGGCCGAGCAACTGGAAACCTGGGTGGATCAGCTCGATTCGAACCTGGCGCATGGCAAAGTCGCCGATCTTCAATCCGGTCCATTGGGATCCCAGCACTTGGCCCAGCTCGGCGAGCGGCTACGGATGGCATGAGGCTCCGCGCGGGTCGCTGGGACATTGGGTCGAGATCAGCGGCAAGTCGATCAAGAACTATCAGGCCGTGGTTCCGACCACCTGGAATGCAGGACCGCGGGACGCGCAGGGCCAGCGGGGCGCTTACGAGGCGTCGCTGTTGAACACGCCGGTCGCCGATCCGGCGCGCCCGCTCGAGATTGCTGCGCACCATCCATTCTTTCGATCCCTGCATCGCCTGCGCGGTGCATGTGATCGATGCACAGGGAAGGAAGTATACACTGCCGAAGGCGGTTTGACAGCCAAGGTGCAGAGGAGGTCCTCATGCTAGTCGACCACGAAACATCATTAACGGACGCCCGGCATCCGGAGCAAAACGTTGGCCCGGTGATCGCGCTGTACGTGTGGCAGTATCCGCTCCGGCTGTTTCACTGGGGAATGGTTCTCTCCATCGGAGTGCTTTCCTTCACCGGCTACTACATCCACGATCCGTTCATTGTGGGCCAGTCCAACTATCCCTTTCTGATGGGGTGGTTCCGGTTTGTCCACGAAGCGTTCGGGATGATTCTGATCGCGCTGTTTATCATGCGCATGTACCTGTTCTTCCAGGGCAACCGCTGGGTGCGCTGGAGACAGTACGTGCCTCTGCATGCCGCGCAGTTCAAGGAAATGCTAGAGGTGATGAAGTTCTACGCGTTCATCCGGCCGACGGCGGTATCGAAAATCGGCCACAACGCCATGGCGGCGTTCTCGTATGTGGGTCTGTACGCGCTGCTGCTCGTCGAGATCGTCACGGGACTGGTGATGTACAACTGGCTGCTGCACAGCGCGTTCCTCGGTGTCGCTGGTAGGGTGGGTCCCGAGCCTGATCAGCTTCCCGAACCTGCGGCTGATCCATTTCTTGCTGATGTTCGTGTTCATCGCGTTTGGAGTCTTCCACGTGCATCTGTGCATGCTGATTTCGCGCGAAGAAAAACGCGGATTGATGGACAGCATTTTCATCGGCTACAAAGTGATTCCGACCGAGGAGATCGAAGAGGAAGAGCGAAAGGCGGCCGCGGAGAAGTCATGAGTTTCGAGGTTCCTGGTAAGATTCTGGAAGAGTACACGGTGCGGAACAACCGTCTGGGTCTGGTTCAGTTCGCCGAAACCAGGCGGCCGATTTTCCTCGACTTGGTTCCGGAAGCCCACGTGGGCGATTACGTCCGGGTTCACGTGGGCTTCGCAACCGAGCGCGTAGGCGAGGAGGAAGCCAAGCGCGCCTACGAACTGCTGGGAGAGAAATTGGGCTCGACGGAAGTCGATCTGGAAGCTGAAGAGGCCCGGCCGGAAACGGCTCGACGCTCGAAGCCGCGCTGAAGAGGAGATTACCAGTGATTCCCGAACAATTTCTCGAGATGACGCGAGCCTACCGGCTGCTAAGCGAATTGGAGCCGAAGCAATTGCGAAAGCTGCTTCCCCTCGCCGAAGAGAAGCATTTCGGCACCGGCCGGCTGATCTTTCGTGAAGGCGACAAATCCTCGTTTCTGCACTTGATTGTTTCCGGAGAAGTCGCGCTTGAAATGGACGTCAACGGCCAGGCAGTGCGGCGTCCAAACTCTTGCATGCGGGCGATGCAATGGGATGGTCCGCGCTGGCGGCCGAAAGTCACACTCATTTTCAAGCTCGAGCGCTTTCCCCGGTTTCGACCGTGGCGTTTCCGGGCGCGCGCATCCGCGAGGCGTGCGATCAGGATCCGGAGATGGGTTATGCGCTGATGAAGCGGCTGCTCGAGCTGGTGACGGAACGTCTGGACGCGACCAGAATGCAACTGGTCAACATGCATCGGGAGCCGGAGTCCGCGCGGCAGAGGATGAACGCTTGAGTGACGACCGCGATAAACTGCTGGAGCGCGCGATCGCGCGTCACCAAAGCTCGGGCGATGCGCTCATCGAAATCCTGCATGTCGCGCAGCAGCTCTACGGCTACCTATCCCGGCCGCTCCTGAAGACCATCGCACGAAGACTCAAGCTGCCGCCCAGCCGTGTCCTGGGAGTGGCGACCTTCTATCATCTGTTTCGGTTCTCGCCCCCGAAAGCTCATTCCGCCGTGGTGTGCATGGGAACCGCCTGCTACGTTGCGGGCGGGACCGAACTTATGGCTGCGCTTCACGGCCGTTGCGGCGCGAATCCCGAGAAATGGACCATGGAAGCCGGACGCTGCCTGGGATCTTGCGGACTGGCTCCCGTCGTGATCTGCGATGGGGTGGCTTTGTCGCGAGTGACGCCCGCTCAACTCGAAGCCGTGATTAAGGAAACCCATGACGGCGGAAATTCTTAATCAGACCTCGCAAGCGGAGCGGGAGCGTCAGCACAAGCTGAAGGATCGCATCCTGTGCTGCACCGTGGCGGGCTGCCTTTCGGCGGGCGCGGAGGCGGTACGGGCCGCGCTTCAAGAGGAGGTCCAGGCTCAGGGGCGGTCCAGCGAAATCGAAGTCTGCGGAACCGGGTGCATGGGATTGTGCTGCCGCGGCCCTTTGGTTCGCAGCTCGGCCGCCGACGTCGTCTACGCGGAAGTGAAGCCGCAGGATGCTCGCGCGCTGGTTAGCGGGGACCAGAGTCATTTTGAAGGGAGGGTGATCCGGCCCGATCATCCCTTCTATGCCGGGCAGCGCCGCATCATTCTGGCGAATTCCGGCAAGGCCGATCCGGAGCGCGTGGTCGATTATCTCGCCATGGGAGGGTATCAATCGCTGCTGCGCGCGGCGACGGAAATGGCTCCCGAGGAGATCATCGCCGAAGTCAAGAAAAGCGGACTGCGCGGGCGCGGCGGGGCGGGTTATCCGACCGGGCTGAAGTGGGAACTGGTGGCGCGGCATCCATCGCCGGTCCGATACGTGGTTTGCAACGCGGACGAGGGCGATCCGGGCGCGTTCATGAATCGCAGCGTGCTCGAAGGCGATCCGCACCGGGTGCTGGAAGGAATGGCGATTGCCGGGCGGGCCGTGGGCGCGCAGCAAGGCTATATTTATGCGCGCGGCGAATCGCCATTGGCCATCGCGCGCGTGAAAACCGCTATCGAGCAGGCCCGGCGCGAAGGACTGCTCGGCGGGCGCGTATTCGATAGCACGTTTCCATTTCCAAATCGACGTCCGAATCGGAGCCGGGGCCTACGTTTGCGGCGAGGAGACCGCGCTGATCGCGTCCATCGAAGGGAAACGCGGCCAGCCTGTTCCCAGGCCGCCTTATCCGCCGGAAAGCGGATTGTGGGGACGTCCGACGCTGATCAATAACGTCGAAACGTTCGCGAACATCCCGACCATCATCGAGAAGGGCGGAGACTGGTTTGCGTCCATCGGGCGCCAAGGCGAGCCCGGGCACGAAGGTATTCGCCCTGGCCGGACGCGTGATGCGGACCGGCTTAGTCGAAGTGCCGATCGGAACGCCGCTGCGCACGATTCTGTTCGATCTGGGCGGCGGGGTTCCCGCGGGCTACGAATTCAAAGCGGCGCAGACCGGAGGTCCCGCCGGAGGCTGCATTCCCGCGCGAGTATCTGGACCTGCCGATGGATTACGACTCGCTGACGCGCATCGGAACCATGATGGGTTCCGGCGGCCTGATCGTGATGGATACTTCCTCCTGCATGGTGGACGTCGCGCGATTCTTCATGGAGTTTTGCATGGACGAGTCGTGCGGCAAATGCATTCCATGCCGGGCGGGAACCGTCCAGATGCACGACATCCTGGCGCGAATGACGCGCGGAGAAGGCCACGAAAGCGATTTCGCCATGCTCGAAGCATTGTCGGGTCTGCTCAAGGAAACCAGCTTGTGCGGCCTGGGGCTGGCTGCGCCGAATCCGGTCTTGAGCACGCTGCGCCATTTTCGAAACGAGTACGAAGCTCATGTGCGGGATCGCCGCTGCCCGGCGGGATCGTGCCGGATTCCGGTTGCGACGGAGGCAAGCGCATGAGCGTCCGGACACTCGAAGTGGATGGCAAGACGATCACGGCGCTGGAAGGCCAGACCATCTTCTCGGCCGCATGGGACAGCGGCATCCACATTCCGCGGCTGTGCCACTTGGGCGGACTCTCCGACGTCGGCGCGTGCCGGCTGTGCCTGGTCGAGATCGAGGGGCAGAAGAAACTTCAGCCGTCGTGCCTGACCAAGATCGCCGAGGACATGGTGGTTCGCACCAATACACCGGCGCTGCAGGCGCATCGCAAGCTGATCGTGGAGCTGCTGTTCGCCGAGCGCAACCACGTCTGCTCGGTATGCGTGCTGAACGGAGCTTGCGAGCTGCAGGATCTGGCCGCGGAGCTGGGCGTGGATCATATCCGGCTGAAGCCTCAGTATCCGAAGCTGGCCGTGGATTTCAGCCATGAGCGCTTCGGTCTGGATCACAATCGCTGCATTCTGTGCACCCGCTGCGTCCGCGTTTGCGATGAAGTGGAGGGCGCGCACACCTGGGACGTGGCGGGACGCGGCCGCAATTCGAGTATCATTGCCGATCTCGGCGAGCCGTGGGGCGAATCCGGCAAGTTGCACCAGTTGCGGGAAATGCGTGCAGGTTTGCCCGACCGGAGCGCTGTTCTCGAAGGGCAAAACGGTGGCGGAGATGCGCAAGGACCGGAGCTTCCTGCGCTACATCGTCACCGCGCGGGAGAAGAAGCTGTGGATCGCGTGAAACCCGAGATTCGCGACTGCCTGGCTGGGAGGCTGCTCGGGCTGCCACATGTCCTTTCTCGATCTGGACGAGCGTCTGATCGATCTGGCCGGTCTGGTCGACTTGTGCTATTCGCCGATCCCCGATGTGAAAGAGTTTCCGGAAGGAGTCGACATCGCGCTGGTGGAAGGCGCGGTGGCCAATGAAGATCACTTGCGCGATGTGCGCTTGATCCGCGCGCGCACCACGATTTTGATCGCGTTCGGAGATTGCGCTGTGACCGGAAATGTCACCGCGCTGCGGAATCTGTTTTCGGTCGAGGACGTGCTTGCAGCGGGCCTACCGCGACGCCGCGGTGGTCACGGGAGTGCCGAGCGGAAACGACATCGTGCCGAAGCTTCTGGACCGGGTTCTTCGCGTGCAGGACGTCGTGCCAGTGGATCATTTTCTGCCCGGCTGCCCGCCGTCGGCGGACACGATCTACGAATTTCTAGCTGGATTTACTCGCAGGGCGAACGCCCGCAAGCCGAGGGCAGGAAATTCGGATCATGAGCAGCGTATCCTCATTCAACCCGTCACGCGGATCGAGGGCCACGCCAAGATCTCGATTCAGCTTGACGAAGCGGGCCACGTTGAATCGGCGAAATTTCACGTCACGGAGTTTCGCGGCTTCGAGAAGCTGTGCGAAGGCCGGCCCTTTCAGGAGATGCCGGGATTGATGTCGCGCGTTTGCGGCATCTGTCCGGTGAGCCACGTGCTGGCCAGCTCGAAAGCCGGCGACATGCTGCTGGGCGTCGAGATTCCGCCGGCGGCGGAGAAACAACGCCGGCTGGTGAACTACGCGCAGATTCTGCAATCGCATGCGCTGAGCTTTTTTCACTTGTCGTCTCCCGATCTGCTGCTCGGCATGGACTCGCCCGCCGCCAAGCGAAATATGTTCGGGCTGATCGACCAGGAGCGCGATTTTCTGCGGCGCGGAATTCGGTTGCGCCAGTTCGGCCAGCACGTGATCGAGCTGGTGGGCGGGAAGCGGATTCATCCCGGCTGGAGCGGGCCGGGCGGCGTTCATCGCCAATTCCCGATGGAGCAGCGCGACGAGATTCTGTCGTGGATTCCAGAGGCCATCGAGTCTGTTTCGATCGCGCTGGACCGGCTGAAGGCGCTGCTCGATTCATTTCGCGACGAAGTCGAGCACATGGGCAATTTTCCGTCGCTGTTCCTGGCCACGGTAAACCAGGAAGGCGGGCTCGAATATTACGACGGACTGATCCGGATCGTGGACGGCAGCGGCAACATCATCGCGGACGGCCTGGACCCGACGCGATATTTCACTTATCTCGGCGAAGCGAGCGAAGATTATTCCTTCATGAAAACCCCGTTTTACCAGCCGTTCGGCTATCCGCAGGGCCACTATCGGGTGGGTCCGCTGGCCCGGCTGAATGTCGCGAAATTCGCGGGGACGTCGCGCGCCGACCGCGAACTGCGGGAATTCAAGCAGCGCGGAGCGGGCGCGGTGTGCGCATCGTTCCATTATCATCTGGCGCGGCTGATCGAAATGCTGCACTGCGTGGAGCGAATCGAAGAGCTGATGAGCGATCCGGACCTGTTCGGCGAAAACGTTCAAGCCAAGGCGTCGCTGAACCGGCGCGAAGGGATCGGCTCCTGCGAGGCGCCGCGAGGGACTCTGTTTCATCGCTATTCGGTCGATCAGGACGGGCTGATGACGAAGGCCGATCTGTTGATCGCCACCGCTCAGAATCACCAGGCCATGAATATGGCCGTGGAACAAACGGCTCGGCGTTTCCTGAAACCGGCGGATCTTGAGGACGACGGCATTCTGAACCGGATTGAGGCGGCGATCCGGTGTTTCGATCCGTGCCTGTCTTGTTCCACGCATGCGATGGGGCAAATGCCGTTGATCATCGAAATGACCGGTCCTGACGGCGTGGTTGTCCGGCGGATTTCGCGATGCGCACGCTCCTGATCGCGGCGGGAAATTCGTCTGCGGCGCGATGACGGCGTGGCGCTTGCCGTTCTGGAACTGCTCGACGCGGAATCGCTGGCGGTCTTTCAGCTTACTCCCGAAGTTGCCGCGGACTTCGCCGGCTATGACACGGTGATCTTCATCGACGCGGATACCGGCGCTGCGGAATTGAAGATCGAGCCCGTGGACGAATCGCGATCGCCTTCCGGAGCCTTCACGCACGTTTCGGCGCCATCGGAAATTGTCACGCTGGCAAGATCGCTGTATGGATTCGAGGGACGGGCGCTGGTCTGCCGGATTCCTGTTAAAGATCTTTCTCACGGAGAGGGGTTGAGCGGGCGAGCCTCGGCGCTTGCGGCGCAGGCTGCGGAGAAACTGAAGGTCCTCATAATAGCCAGCGTATGATAGAGGAACCGATGGCGACACTGGTATTGGGACTCGGAAACCTGGTTCACTCCGACGATGGCGTCGGGATTCACGCGATCGGGCTCTTGCAGAAAGACTCGCGCGTTCCGCGCGGCGTGGTGCTGATGGATGGGGGAACGCAGGGGTTGAGTCTGATTCCACACATCTCCGGATTCCCGCGGCTGCTGGTGATCGATGCAGTGGATGTCGGGGAGAAGCCCGGCACGCTGGTTCGGCTGGAAGGCGACGCACTACAGACGCTGCCGGGAAAACCGTCGGTCCACCAGCTTGGATTCGCCGACCTGATGATCGCCATGAAGCTGCTGGACGAGGCTCCCGCAGAGGTCGTAGTGATCGGCGTCCAGCCACAATCGACTGAATGGAGCGCGGAGTTGACACCCCCGGTGCGCGAGTCTCTGGATGAATTGCTGAAGGTCGTGCTGGCGCAACTCGAAACTTGGGCCGCGCTTCCCGGCACGGCGTAAAAGACGGTGGGGACGCGGAAACGGATCGAAATTCAAGGCGTGGTTCAAGGCGTCGGGTTTCGTCCGTTCGTCTACCGTATCGCGCAGCTTTTCGAGATTCGCGGATACGTGCTGAATTCTTCCGAAGGCGTGGTCATCGAAGCCGAAGCTGAGGAACGGGCGCTTGAAAATTTCATGGCCGCGCTCGAAGCGGAATTGCCTCCGCTGGCGCGAATCGATAACCTGCAGATCGCGAATCTGGAGCCGGTCGGCGATGAAGCCTTCACCATACGGGCGAGCACTGCGGTTGCCGAACGATTCGCGCTGGTGCCACCGGACGTTGCCACGTGTGAGGATTGCAAACGGGATTTTACGAGTCCCGGAAATCGCCGCTACGGATATCCGTTCACCAACTGCACCAATTGCGGGCCGCGCTACACGATCATCCGCGATGTTCCGTATGACCGTCCCAAGACGACCATGCATGAATTTCCGATGTGCGCAGCCTGCCAGTCTGAGTATGAAGATCCATCCAACCGGCGTTTTCATGCGGAGCCGAACGCGTGTCCAGATTGCGGTCCGGGTTTAGCGCTGCTGAGCGCCGAGGAGATGGCGTCGGGAATCGCGCCTGTGTTCGCGGCGCACTCGCACAACATTCTAAAGCGAACGCGTGAACTGCTGGCGCAAGGCGCAATCATGGCGATTAAGGGACTCGGCGGGTTTCATCTGGCTTGCGATGCATCGAATGATCGCGCAGTCGGGCTGCTGCGCGAAAGGAAGCGGCGAAGCGGGAAGGCGTTCGCGATCATGGCCCCCGATCTCGAAACCGTCGAGCGGCTTTGCCTTATTACTCCCAGCGACGGCGAGCTGCTCCTAAGCGCCCGGCGCCCGATCGTTCTTCTGCCGCGACGCGAAGGCGCTGCGGTTTCGATTCACGTGGCTCCGGGGAACACGCGCCTGGGTGTGATGCTGCCCTATACCCCCCTGCATCATCTGTTGTTTGAAGACTCGCCGGGATTCGAAGCTCTGGTGATGACCAGCGGCAATCTGAGCGAAGAACCGATCGTAAGTCGCAATCACGAAGCCGGGACTCGACTAAGAGTTCTCGCGGATCATTTCCTGCTGCACAACCGCGAGATTCAGACCAGAGTGGACGATTCTGTGTTGCAGAGTTTCGAGCGGCGCGAATACCCGGTGCGAAGGTCGCGCGGTTTTGCTCCGGAGCCCGTGGATTTGGGAATGCCGGTTCGCGAGATTCTCGCCTGCGGGGGCGAGCTGAAAAACACGTTGTGCCTGACCAAGGATCATTACGCGATTCTGAGCCAGCACATCGGCGACCTGGAAAATCTGGAAACCATGGAGTTGTTCCGCGAGACGCTGGGACATCTTAAGCGTTTCTTTCGCGCTTCCCCAGTGGCAATCGCGCACGATCTTCATCCCAATTACCTGAGCACTCGCTTTGCGCTCGAAGAATCCGGCCTGCGACCCATCGGCGTCCAGCATCATCACGCGCACATCGCGAGCTGCATGGCCGACAACGGCGTCGATGGAAAAGTGATTGGGGTCGCGCTCGACGGGACGGGATTCGGTACGGATGGGCAGATCTGGGGCGGAGAATTTCTGGTATGCGATTTCGGCGGCTTTGAGCGGCGCGGGCATCTTGCCTATATTCCGCTCGCTGGCGGAGATAGCGCGGTGCGGCAGCCCTGGCGCAGTGCGCTGGCCTACTTGGGAGCTGCTTTCGCGTCGGAGGCGGCTTCGCTCGCGCTGCCGCTGTACAGTGAGATTCCTGCAAACAAGATTGCCTTCGTGAATCAGATGATTGCGCGGAAGATTCAGGTGATCCAAACTTCATCGTGCGGACGCTTGTTCGATGCAGTTTCGTCCATCCTCGGCCTGCGCCACGAGACTACCTATGAGGGGCAAGCCGCGATCGAACTGGAAGCGGTCGCGACGGATGACGGGGGAAAGTACCCGTTCGATTTTCGCGGTGTCGATCCATTTCAAATCGATCTGCGGGAGACGATCCGATTGATCACACGGGATTTTCTTAGCGGTGCCCCTGTTCCCACGATTTCGGCGCGTTTCCATCGCACGATGGCGCAGGTGGTGGTGAATGCGTGCGTACGGATCCGCGAGGTTGATGGAATCAATCGTGTGTGCCTGAGCGGCGGTACTTTTCAGAATCTACGGCTGTTGAGTCACTCGGTCTGCGGACTGCGCGAACGGGGCTTTGAGGTGTTTATCCATCACCGCGTGCCGCCAAACGATGGAGGGCTGTCACTGGGACAAGCGGTGATTGCGAACCATCGCCTGAACGTCCAAAGCGCTTACACCGGCGCCGCGTAATCCGCGGGCACCTGGCCTTCCGGCAACAGCTCACCCTTTTCAAGATGCCGGACGCGCGTCGCTGCGCGCGCCGCGTGCGGATCGTGCGTCACCATTACGATGGTCTTTCCGAACTCGCGATTCAATCGCCCCAGCAGCGTCAGCACGTCTTGCGCGGACTGCGCGTCCAGATTGCCGGTCGGCTCATCGGCCAGGATCAGATCGGGATCGGTAACCAGCGCGCGCGCAATCGCGACACGCTGTTCCTGCCCGCCCGAAAGCTGGCGCGGCAGGTGCGTCAGACGGTCACCCAGCCCGACCAGCTTGAGCGCGGTCTCGGCGTGATCCATTCGCTCCTTCTTTTTGAGATGAGTGAGCTTCAGTGGCAGCTCGACATTTTCGATCGCCGACAAAACCGGAATCAGGTTGAAGCTCTGAAACACGAATCCGATATGCTCATTCCGCCAATGCGCGATGGCGCGATCCGACAGCGCGCGCAGATTCTGGCCGAGCACCAGGATTTCCCCGTCGCTGGGGCGATCCATCGCGGCGATCAGGTGTAGCAGCGTCGATTTGCCGGATCCGGAGGGCCCCATCAGCGCCACGAAATCGCCCTTCTGAACATCCAGGTTCGCGTCCTTAAGCGCGATCACGTGAAACTCGTCGCGCACGAATTCCTTGGTCAAGTTGCGGGTCTGAATCACCGTTTCCGTCATTTCGCCTTCACCCTATCTGCATCCTTCAAATCCTGCGGCGGGTTCACGATCAGATCCTCTCCGCCGATCAGTCCATCCTCGACTCGAATCCCTTGCGCCATCGGCGACCCGGTTTTCACCTTGCGCTGGATCGCCCGCCCCTTGCTCACTACGAACACCGTCCCGTTGCGCACCGCCGACGCCGGAATCACGATCGACGGCGTATCCACATCCTTCCCGGGTTTGACGTCCGCGAGAAAGGCGACGCTCGCATTCATTTCCGGCCGTAGATAGCCATCCGGCTTGGCGACTCTGACCTTCACCTGCACCGTCGCCTTCTGGCGATTCGCTTCCGGCGACACTTCGTCGATGAAGCCCTCGTAGCGGCGATCCGGAAACGCATCGGTGGTGATCACGCCGCGCTGCCGCGGGCCTAATTTCGCAAAATCGTTTTGATTGATGTCTAATTCCACTTTCAGGTCGTTCAAATCCGCAAGCGAAACGACGTAACCCTTCGCGCCCTTGTCACCCACGAACCCGGTCGTCACGAACTCTCCTTTTTCGACGTTGCGGTCGAGGATGGTCCCGCTGACCGGAGCGCGAATCACCGTATTATCGAGCAGCACCTGCGCGGAGGCGAGCTGACCCTTCGCCTGCTCCACCATCCCTCGCGCCGAATCGATCTGTTCTTTCCTCGGGCCCAATACCGTCAACTCGTAAGTCTTCTGAAGCGACAGCCGCTGTGCAACCGCGCTATCATACTTCGCCTGAGCGTCGTCCAGATTTTGCTTCGTCGCGGCTCCCTGATCCACCAGTGGTCTGGTCCGGTCGAGCGTCACCTTGGCGTCGATCTCGCTGGCCCGCGCGTTTTCGAGATCCGCTTTGGCGCGCGCGATCTCCTCAGGCCGCGACCCGTTCAACAACAGATCGAGCTGCGCCTGCAAATTGATCAGATTTCCACGCATTTGCAGGACCGGCGCGCGATATTCTTCATCTTCCAGGCGAACCAGCTCCTGGCCTTCTTTCACCGGATCACCTTTTTCGACGCCGATCCACGCCACTTTACCCATCACCTTCGCGGCCAGCTCGATCCGATGCGCCGCGATAATGTACCCAGTCGCATTCAGGATCACGTCGCCTGATCGCGCCGGATCGCCCGGCGGACGCGGCGCGCACGCGCACCACGTCCACTTCAGCGGCGCGATTGATCACTCCATACGCCAGGCGTCCCGCGCCCAGCAGGACCAAGATAGCGATGCCGCTGAGAATCCACGCAGTGGACCAGCGCGATGCCACGTCCGCTCGTTTCCTGGCTGCGGTCGATCCGCAGGCTCTTGAGTTCCGGTTCCATCGGTTTACGTGTCTCTCAGCGCGACCAGGATCTCTTTCCTGGCCGCGGATCGCGCCGGGAACAGGCCGCCGATGGCGCCCATAGCCAACGCGAATGCGATTCCGATCGCCATCGCTTCCGGTCCTACTCGAAAGTTGAATGCAATTTCGCTGAAACTCTGGAGGCTCATCAGTCCCGTCGTTACGCCGTTAAGTGGTAACACCAGGATACATCCGAACGCGCCTCCGATCAGCGACAGCAGCAGCGATTCGAAAAAGAAGCTGGTCAGAATGCTGCCTTGCGGAGAACCCGAGCACGCGCAGCGTCCCCACTTCCTTCGCGCGGCGCGCCACCGCGGCGTACATTGTATTCATCGCCGCGAAGCTGGACCCGACCGCCATGATGATCGACACGAAGACGCCCAAATACTGAATCGGCGCGGCCGAGCTGGTTTGCAGATCCATGTAGCGCTGCTCGGTTTGGGCCACTGCCAGCAGCCGGCGATCGTCGTTGATCGAATTGACCAGCGCGTCCACCGACACCGCATCGGTGGAGCGTACCAGCGCCGCACTCAACTGATCGTAGCGATTGAAATCGCCGCTCATCTGGTTCAGATCGCAAAAAATCTCGCTGTTGTTCGCGGTCTGGCCCGCGTCCATTACGCCGACCACTTCCCAGTCCCCGCGGCCGAAATGCAGCTTCCCGCCGATCTGCGCGTCCGGATAGCGGCGCGCGACGGATTTTCCCACCACCACTTCGCGCATGCCCGGACGAAAGCGGCGACCTTCGGCGATTTTTACCTGCTCGCGCAGCTCGAAACCCGTTTCCGTTAAGCCGCGCAGCGTGACGTTCATCCCGTTCGGATTTTGCACGCTGGGAAGATTGATCACCGTAACCAGTTCCAGCGAAGCCAGCGGATGACCGTCGGCGCGCGCGCGCGATTCCCGGTTTGGATTTCAGATCCTCGAATACGCTTCGCGCCATGCCACCGGTCAACTCCGCCGTCGCGCCTTTGCGCATCACCAGAATGTTGAGCGGATTGGCCGTCGTTTCGAGCGCCCTACGCAGTCCGCCGACCAGCGCCAGCACCGCCACCAGCACCGCGACAGTAAGCGCGATTCCCAGCGCGGTCATCAGCGTGGTAGTCTTCCGGACGGCTAGGTTGCGAAGATTGTACGCCAGCGGGATTGCCATTAGTCTGTGCTCCTCAGCGACTCCAGAATGGAAGTGCGCGAAGCGTTCAGCGCGGGAACAAAGGAGCTGGCGACGCCGATCACCACCGCAAGGCCGAGACAGATCGCCCCTACATCGGGCGTAACCGCCAGCGTCTTCATCGCCTGAATGAAACTGGGACCTTGGCGCACTACCGTGGTCAAGCCCGACGCGAGCGCAATGCCAATGATCCCGCCCAGAATCGAAATCACGCCCGCTTCCCCCAGAATGATGAACAGAATCGCGCCCGGCGTATAGCCCAGCGTTTTCAAAATACCGACTTCGCGGAGACGCTCGCGAACCGACATCGCCATGGTGTTGCCCGACACCAGCAAAATCGTGAACGTAATCGCGGCGCAAATGCTCATCAAGTACAGTTTTACGTTTCCCAGAAAGCTGATGAACTGTAGGCCGAAGGCCTGCTCCGACTCCGTCTTGGTCTGAAACTGAGTGGTCGCGAACATCTCGTCGATGGTCTGGATGACGCGCGGAACGTCGCTCACGCTTTCCACCTGGACTTGAATCGACCCCACCAGATCCTGCTGAGCGTTATTCTTGCCCAACAACTCCCGCAAATAAGTCTGGCTGAAAAACATGGTCTCGCTGGTATTCGGATCGCTGAAAATACCCACCAGCGTCAACTCCGGATTCACCGGGAAGATATCGCCGGTGAGGAAAATCTTCTCTCCGATCTTCCAGCCCATGCGCTTCGCCAGGTCGTCGCTCGACACGGCACCGGTTCGCAGATGGCGAAACGCCTCCTTCTGCTCCTCGGGCAATTGCAATTCCGGACGCACGCTGAAGAACTTGTCGGGTTCCACGCAGAACCGCGCGAAGAAGTTCCCCTGGTCGCGCGCGTCCTTATAAGTACCGCCGAACCACTGCCAGATCATGGCCTCGCGAACACCGGGCACCTGCCGAATCCGGTCGCTGAAATAGGCCGGCAACGGCTGAGTGATGGAAACTTTATGATGGGTGATCAGCCGCAGTTCCTGCCCCGGTGCGGGCGGCGCGAGGAACAGGCCGCGATACAGTGCGAACAGAACTCCCAGCAGGCATAACGATGCTGCCATGCTGAAAATCGTAAGCAGGCTGCGCCTTCGGTTCCGCAGGGAGTTCTTCAGCATCAACGGCACGTAGCGAAGCATGAATTATATTCTAGGTTAGGCCCTGCCGATCGGCTTAGCCGCTATCGGCGAACGACGCCTTTTCATGGACGAACAGCGATCTTCCGCAGACGAAGACTACATGCGTAAAGCGCTGGACCTGGCTCGCGCGGCTGGGTTAGCGGGCGAAGTGCCCGTCGGAGCACTGGTCGTGCTGGACGACCGGATCCTTGGGCGGGGACAAAATTCACCGATCACGCTTGCAGATCCGACCGCGCACGCCGAGATCCTGGCGCTGCGTGAAGCCGCCGCGGCAATCCACAATTACCGTCTGGCCGGCGCGACGCTTTACGTTACGCTCGAACCCTGCGTGATGTGTGCCGGCGCCGTTGTGGCAGCCCGAATTTCACGCCTCGTCTTTGGAGCGCGGGATTTGAGATTCGGCGGCATAAGAAGCAAGTTCCGCCTGGCGGACGCCGACGTGCTGAATCATCGCGCGGAAATTGTCGAAGGAGTTCTGGGAGCGGAGTGCGCGGAATTGATGCGCGATTTTTTTGCATCGCGGCGCTAGAAAGGACAGCCTCCAACCCTGCCCTCTCACCGCCGCGATCAGTCCCGGCTCAATCAAGCCGTCTTGCCCAATGGCCGCGGAAATTCAAGATGCGCAGGACGGGCCCGTGCCCCGGCTCCATGCGCGGTAGGGCACGATGCACCGACGCGCGAGGGGCCATAGAAATACTCGTCCAGAGGAAAAAGCGAATACGGCTCGATCTCACGAAATACGCGCCCGAGTTTCTGCTCAATCCGGTACACAGCGTGGAAGAAATTCCCGCGATCCATACCAAGCCGGCGTGTGCACAGCTTCCAGTCCGCGCCCAGAAGGAAATGGTAGCGGAACAGGCGATTCTCAAATTCGTCCAGCGTGCGTCGCGCGACCAGACAGAAATCGGCGATGTACTCCTCGTCTTTCCTGCCCCAGGTGGACGGGCGCGAGCGGCCGGCGTGCGGTTCCACGGACACGCGGCTCAAATGCCTCTCCTGGGTCACGCAGCGAATGAAGCGATCCCAGCAAATCCGGAAAATCGCCCGCAAAACGCAATTGCAAGGCGACGTCGCTCCCTTTTTTGTAAATCGCAATCCGGATCCATGGCATTGCGCGCAGTTGTGCATGGCCAGCGCCAGCGTTTCCGATCGACTCCAATCCATAGCAGGTCCTCCAAGACCGTTATTGTAAGGGGAAAGTACGTAGGTATAGTACTGCCATTCGCGGAATACTGTCAATATTATTTATCACTTACTTATCATTTCTCGATAAATGCCGAGTACCTGCCGGGCTGTATCCTCCCAATGAAAACGTTTCACCTGCTCAGCGCCGAGCGCAATCAGCTTCTGGCGCCGCTGCTCGTTCAGAAGTACCTCGCGCAAGCCCCGCGCGATGTCGAAAACATTATCCGGACTCACCAGTTCCGCCGCATCGCCCACCGCCTCCACCAGCGATGGAATGTCGGACGCCACCACCGGCGTGCCGCAGGCCATCGCTTCGAGCGGCGCGAGACCGAACCCTTCATACAGAGATGGAAAGGCGAACGCAATCGCCGCCCGATAGAAGACGCGCAATGTTTCCAACGGTACGAAGCCGAGAAACCGTACCGCCGGTTCCATGCGGGCCTGCGCAACCGCCCGTCGCACAGATGGATTCTTCGATATTTCATCGCCAATAATAATTAAATGCAGATCATGATACTCCGGATGCTGCTCTAATTCAGCGCGCAAAACCGCGAAAGCCTCGATAAGCCGGGGGATATTCTTCTGCGGGCGGATGGTACCGGCATACAGGATGAAGGGATAGTGAATGGAATAGCGCTCCAGCGTCTGGCGGTCTTGAGCCGGGTCGTGGAAGTTGGACGTGAAAGCCGGGATCCGGCGCGCTGTAGATGGTGCGGATGCGTCCCGGCGGAATCCGCAGCACATTTTCGAGGTCGCGGCGCGTGGAGTTGGAGACTGTGATGATGCGTTTCGCGCGCAGTGCGCCGCGCCGGTATCGTTCCTCTTGAAGCGTCGCCCGGAAATCGCGCCGCTCGGGAAACAACAGGCTGCTCATATCGTGGATGGTCACGACATACGGCCGCGGCATCCACCAGGCGACGGAATTGAGCGGAATATGATACAGATCCGCGTGAAATGTTTTGAGCAAGCGCGGAAATACAAAGTTATGAATCAGTTCCGTATCGGCGCGAGCATACGCCGCGGTCCGGAAATTATCGCCGAGCCCCGCCAGCTCTTCCAGATCCTGCGGCCGCGCGATCAAGGTGTAGCGGTTTTCCCGGTCCAGCCGCGCCAAGGCGCGGATCAGGTTGCGGATGTACGTGCCGATACCGAAATCGCGAAGATGCCGGGCGTCGATGGCGATATGGAGCATCGACGGACCCCTGCTCAGCGGCTGGCCGCGGCCGCGAGCTTCCAGGCGTACAGCGGGAAGCGGTCCGTGAGTGCGCCCACGCGGCGGCGCACCTCGGCAAGAACATCTTCGTTCGAAATGTTTTCGAGTACGCGCGCGATCAATTGGGCCACCTCCCGCATTTCCGGCTCCCGGAACCCGCGCGTAGTGACGGCCGGGCTTCCGAACCGCATTCCGCTCGGATTTAGCGGCGGATTGACGTCGAAGGGGATGGTGTTCTTATTGGCCGTGATATATGCACGGTCGAGCGCAGCTTCCGCTTCTTTGCCGCGCACTCCTTTCGCAAACACATCCACCAGCATCAGGTGCGTATCCGTTCCGCCTGAAATCACGCGGCACCCGGCGTCCTGCAAACCGGCGGCGAGCGCCTTCGCATTCGCAATCACCTGTTTCTGATACGCGGCGAACTCGGGCGTCGCGGCCTCCCGGAAGCAAGTCGCCTTCGCGGCGATGATGTGCATCAGCGGACCGCCCTGCATGCCGGGAAACACCACTTTATCGATCGTCGGTCCGTATTTTTCCTTGCACAGAATCATTCCGCTGCGCGGCCCGCGAAGGGTCTTGTGCGTGGTGGACGTGACGATATCGGCCCACTGGCACGGATTCGGATGCAGGCCGGCCGCGACCAGACCCGAAAAATGCGCCATGTCGACCAGAAAAATCGCGCCCACGGAATCGGCGATCTGGCGGAAACGCGGAAAATCGATGATGCGGGGATACGCGCTGCCGCCGGCGATGATCATCTTCGGCTTGTGTTCCTCGGCCAGACGCGCGAGTTCGTCGTAATCGATGCGCTCGTCCTCGCGGCGCACGCCGTACGGAACAATCTTGTACGTCTTGCCCGAAAAATTCAGATGATGGCCGTGCGTCAGGTGCCCGCCGTGTGAAAGATTCATGCCCAGAATCGTGTCGCCGGGATTCACCACGCTCGCATAGGCGGCCTGGTTCGCCTGCGACCCGGAATGCGGCTGGACGTTGGCGTACTCGGCTTGAAAAAGTTTTTTCACGCGCTCGCGTGCCAGATTTTCCACCGCGTCGGCGTGCTCGCATCCGCCGTAGTAGCGCTTGCCGGGATAACCCTCGGCGTATTTGTTGGTGAAGATGCTGCCGGCGGCTTCGAGAACCGCTTCGGAGGTGAAATTCTCGCTGGCGATCAGTTCCAGGCGCGTGTTCTGGCGCTCGGTTTCTTTGTAGATCAGTTCGGCGATTTCGGGGTCGGCTTCGGCCAGCGGCCGCGCCATTCGTTCCTGTTCAGTCATAGTGATGATTCCAGTTTCGCTATTTTCTCGACGCGGCGGGCGTGGCGGCCGCCTTCAAACGGCGTGTCGACGAACACGCGTACCATTTCGATGGCGGCAGCCGCGTCGACGTAGCGCGCGCCCATGGTCAGAATATTGGCGTCATTATGTGCCCGCGTGAGGCGAACCTCATCCGGATTGAAGCCCAAGGCGGCGCGCACACCAGGAATTTTGTTGGCCGCGATCGACATGCCCACGCCGGTGAAACACACCAGCACCCCGCGCTCGACCATGCCGGACGCGACCTGCCTGCCGACGGCCCCGGCAAAGTCAGGATAATCGCTCGATTCCGCGCTGCTGGTGCCCAGGTCGATCACCTCGTGCCCGGCTTGACGCAACGTGTCGCGCACCTGGTCCTTCAGCGCGAAGCCCGCATGATCGGCAGCTATGGCGATCCTCATGTCGGAATGAGACGATTCTACCAGAGCCGAGCGCATGCGCTAGGAGATTGTTGAAAGAGGGGACAGACCGCTCTGTCCACGGAGTATTCTCTCATGCGAAATCAGAGGGCTAAAGCTGGGGACAGAGTAGTCTGTCCCCTCTTTCAACAATCTCCTAGGTCCGAACCATGTCGAGAAACGCCTGCGCGGCGTGGCTCAGCGCGCGGCGGGCCGGATAGGCGAGGCGAATCGGGCGATCCATTTTCATTTCAGTAACGCGCACTTCGCATAGGATTCGCTGCCGCAGCTCTTCATCCACCACCATGCGCGGAAGGAACGCCACGCCTTCATTGCGCTGCACCATTTTGCGGATCGCTTCCACCGTCGGCATCTCGACATCCATATGCAAAGGAACCTTGTGACGCTGGAACTCGCGGATCACCAGCGCGCGATAAGGCGAAACCACATTGTGAGCGATAAACGTCTCTTCGCCCAATTCGACGATCGAAACTTCCGTGCGCGATGCGAGCCGGTGCTGCGGCGAAACGATAAAGGACAAATGATCCGTGTAGATGACGGTGGTGACCAGCCGCTCATCTTCCGGATCGTACGTCAGCAGCCCGAGCTCGAGGCCGCCATCGATCAGCTCCGACGGAATCTTGCTCGACAGGCTGCGCCGGATCTGCACTTTGATCTTGGGAAATCGCTGGCGATAGCGCTCGATGTGATCGAGCAGATACAGCGTAGTAGATTCATTCGCGCCGATGCTGAGCCGTCCCGCGGACTTATCGCGCAACTCGGCCAACGCATTTTCGAGATCGCTCTCGAGATTTTCGAATCTTCGCGCGTACTCGAGGACTATTTTCCCTGCGTCCGTTAGCAGCAGATCCTTGGCGGAGCGGTCAATCAAGCGGTCTCCGAGTTCGGCCTCTAAACGTTGTATCGATAATGAGATAGCCGGCTGCGTTCGAAGCAGCTTTTCGGCCGCACGCGAAAAACTCTTTTCATTCGCGACCGTTAGGAAGAAGCGCAGCGGGTTCAGATCCATAAGTCCATATTATAGAATATTGAATAATATAAATTTGTCAAATTGATCCTGCGGTGGCATCCTTGTGCCATGACTGACCGCGTGTACATTTTCGACACAACTCTGCGTGATGGCGAGCAATCGCCGGGATGCAGCATGACCGTGCGTGAAAAGGTTCGCATGGCGGCCAAGCTGGTGGATCTTGGCGTCGACATTCTGGAAGCCGGGTTCCCGATCGCATCCGAGGGCGATGCGGAAGCGGTGGAAGCGATCAGCCGCGAATTTCCGTGGGCCAACGTGGCAGCGCTGGCGCGAGCGAACAAGCCCGATGTCGACGAAGCGGCGCGCGCGCTGAAACGCGCCCGGAGGCCGCGAATCCACACGTTTCTGGCCACCAGCGACATTCATCTCAAATACAAACTGAAGAAGTCGCGCGATCAGGTTCTCGACGAAGCCTGCGCGGCCGTGACGCTGGCGCGGTCCTATGTGGATGACGTGGAATTTTCCGCCGAAGACGCCACGCGAACGGATCCTGACTATCTCGAAGAAGTTTGCCGCGCGGTGGTCGCGGCGGGTGCGCGAACGGTGAATCTGCCGGATACTGTCGGCTTTACAGTGCCCGACGAGTACGCAGCAATGATCCGGCGCATGGTGGGTATTCTGCGCGATTCCGCGGTAGTCAGCGTACACTGCCATGACGACCTGGGTCTGGCGACCGCGAATTCGCTGGCTGCGCTGCATGCCGGCGCGCGGCAGATCGAGTGCACGGTCAATGGAATCGGCGAGCGGGCAGGAAACGCCGCGCTGGAAGAAATCGTCATGGCGATCAACATCCGCCGCGAGCAGCTTCCGTTTGAAACGCGCATCGTGACCGAAAATCTCTTCTCGGCGAGCCAGATGCTCGCGTCGATCATCACCTTTGGGCCTCAGCCCAACAAAGCGATCGTGGGTGAAAATGCCTTCGCGCATGAAGCCGGCATTCATCAGGACGGTTATCTCAAAGAAAGAACCACGTACGAAATCATGGAGCCGAAGTCGGTGGGCGTGCCGGAGACGCGGCTGGTGCTCGGCAAGCATAGCGGCCGGCACGCGCTGGCGCGCCGCTGCGACGATCTGGGGATTCCGCTGCGGCGTGAAGAGTTGGACACCGTCTATCAGCGCTTCACCGCGCTTGCCGACCGGAAGAAGGGCGTGCGCAATGAAGAGATCGCGGCGCTGGCGCAGGAGGTTCTGAATCAAACGAAGGCGTCGGGCGCGGCCGCGGATTAGAATTGTCTGATGCACCTGAAAGTCCTGCTGTTGCCCGGCGACGGCGTCGGAGCCGAAGTCACTCGCGCAGCGGTTGAAGTATTGAAGACGGTCGCCAGGAAGTTTGGACATACACTGGAGCTTTCCGAGGGGCTGATCGGCGGCGTCGCGATTCATCAAACCGGATCGCCGCTGCCGGACGATACGGTAAACAAAGCACTTTCAGCCGATGCAACGCTGCTGGGTGCGGTCGGGTCGCCGGAGTTCGATGGCGCGCCGCCCGAAAAACGGCCCGAAAAAGGTCTGCTCGGAATCCGCAAAGCGTTGGGGCTGTTCGCGAATTTGAGGCCGGTGAAGATGTGGCCGTCGCTGCTCGATTCGTCGCCCCTCAAGAACGAAATCGTCAAAGGGACCGACATGATCATCGTACGCGAGCTGACCGGCGGCCTGTATTACGGGCAGCCGCGCAGCATCGATAACGATCATGCGGTCAACACGATGGCATATACGCGCGCGGAAATCGAGCGCATCGCCCGCAAAGCTTTTCAACTGGCGCGTGGGCGGCGCAAAAAAGTCACGAGCGTGGATAAATCGAACGTCATCGAAAATTCCCAGCTTTGGCGCCGCGTGGTGATCGAGGTTGCGCGCGAGTTTCCGGACGTCGAGCTCGAACATCTGCTGGTGGACAATTGCGCCATGCAACTGGTTCTGAATCCGAGGCGTTTCGACGTGATGCTCACTGAAAATATGTTCGGCGATATTCTGAGCGATGAGGGCGCGGTGCTGGCCGGGTCGATCGGGATGCTGCCGTCGGCGTCGCTCGGCGAATCGAAGGGTTTATATGAGCCGGTGCACGGATCGGCGCCGGACATCGCGGGGCAAAACAAGGCCAATCCGATGGGCGCAATCGGGTCGGCGGCGGCGATGCTCGATTATTCGTTCGGGTTGGCGAAGGAGGCGGCGGCAGTGAATGAAGCCATCGGCAAAGTGCTCGATTCGGGCCGCGTGACCGGAGATTTGAAACCGAAGGGTACGCCCGCCGCGACGGATGAAGTCGCGCGGGCCATTTGTGAATCCATATGAACCCGCGAACCATTATCGAAAAAATATGGGACCATCACGTCGTCGCGGAGCGTGAGGGCGCGCCGGCGCTGATCTACATCGATCTGCATCTGGTCCATGAAGTGACGTCGCCACAGGCGTTTGACGGACTGCGGCGACGCGGGCTGAAAGTCCGGCGGCCCGACCTGACCATCGCGACCACCGATCATTCGACGCCGACGACTCCTCGTGGCTTGCCGATTGTCGACCAGGTGGGTGCGGCTCAAGTCGCGGCGCTGGAAAATAATTGCCGCGAGTTTGGGATTGAATGCTACGGGTTGTCGAGCGATCGGCAAGGAATCGTGCACGTGATCGGCCCGGAGCTCGGATTGACGCAGCCGGGAATGACGGTAGTGTGCGGCGATTCGCACACCGCGACTCACGGAGCGTTCGGAGCGCTGGCGTTCGGCATCGGAACCAGCGAAGTGGAGCACGTGCTCGCGTCGCAATGCCTGTTGCAGCGGCCGTCGAAGACATACGCGGTGCGCGTGGATGGCGCGCTGAAAGCGGGAGTCAGCGCCAAAGACATCATTCTGTCGCTGATCGCGAAAATCGGAATCGGCGGCGGAACGGGCTGCGTGATCGAATATTGCGGTTCGGCGATTCGGGCACTGTCGATGGAAGAGCGCATGACGGTCTGCAACATGTCGATCGAAGCGGGCGCGCGCGCGGGCCTGATCGCGCCGGACGATGTGACTTACGAATATATCGCGGGGCGGCCGTTTGCGCCCAAAGGCGCCGACTGGGATGCGGCAGTCGCGCGATGGCGGACTCTGCCGACCGATGATGGCGCCACTTACGATCGCGAAATCGTGATCGATGCGAGCGCCATCGAACCGATGATCACTTTCGGGACAAATCCTGGAATGGGCATGTCGATTTCGGACGCGGTTCCCGATCCTGCGAGCCTCGGGAATCTCGCGGAACGCGACATGCTCGCAAAGGCGTTGCGCTACATGGATCTCGCGCCGGGCGCGCCGCTCGCCGGTCACGCGGTGAATGTCGTGTTCATCGGGAGCTGCACCAACGGGCGCATTTCCGACCTGCGCGCTGCCGCGGGCGTGATGCGAGGCCGCAAAGTGGCGCCGAACGTTCGTGTGATGGTGGTGCCCGGGTCCCGGCAGGTGCGGGCCCAGGCGGAAGCGGAGGGGCTCGACCGGATTTTCCGCGACGCCGGGGCAGATTTTCGAGAGGCCGGCTGTTCCATGTGCATCGGCATGAACGGAGACACTTTGCAGCCGGGCGAGTACAGCGTGTCCACCAGCAATCGAAATTTTGAAGGTCGGCAAGGCAAGGGAGGGCGGACGTTTCTGGCGAGTCCGCTCACGGCTGCGGCCGCGGCGGTCACGGGCATGATCACCGACGTGAGGACTCTTCTATGAAATTCGAATCGCGAACGGTCGTGCTGGCGGCCGACAATATCGACACGGATCAGATCATCCCGGCGCGTTTTCTGAAGACGACGTCGAAGACCGGCCTGGGGGATCAGCTTTTTAACGACTGGCGCTACGATTCGGCGGGTGCGCCGAAGCCCGATTTTATTTTGAATCGACCCGAAGCCAAGGGCGCACAGGTGCTGGTGGCGGGCGACAACTTCGGCTGCGGGAGTTCGCGGGAGCATGCTCCCTGGGCGCTGCTACAGTTCGGTTTTCGCGCGGTGGTCAGCACGTCTTTCGCGGACATTTTCAAGCAGAATTCGTTGAAGAACGGGCTGCTGCCGATCGTCGCGCCGTCGGAAATTCATCGCGCTCTGCTGGCGTTTCCGGGGATGGTCGTCAAGGTGGATTTAGCGGGGCAAGCGTTGACGCTCGCCGACGGGCGCGCGTTCGAATTTCCCATCGACTCGTTTTCAAAGCACTGTTTGTTGGAAGGCACGGACGAGCTCGGGTATATTCTGCAGCAGGAGCCCGCCATCGCCGCGTACGAGCAGCGCAGACTTTAGAGGCCGCTCTAGGCGATGGCCCGGGACGCTGCCGCCCCGGTCCTGCGCTCCGCCTGCCAGCGCACCGCCCAGATCGGCAGCTCATTGCGCTCGGCGAGCACCGCCATTACGCGCGCCGGATTTCCCAGGTCGTTCCAGCCGGTGTCGCAAATCCGCAGCGTGGCCAGTTGCGTCGCCATCGGCGTCAAAACGTGCCGCGCGAAATCCACCGAATCGATCTGGTCGTAAACCCAATCGGCGATGCGGGTCTCCGCGTTCGCGGCCGGCAATCTGTGGATCGAACCAAGCGCTTTAAGAAGTCCCGGCACTGCTTCCGCGGTCATATTCAAGAAGGCGCTGGCCCGGCCTACCATGACAAATGTGTTCCAAAAACAACCGGTCTGGAACAAGAGTTCCGCCATCGGCTGGGCCGGCTTTTCATGAAACGCCACCACACGGGACGCATCTCCGTACAGGCCGCCGAGGTTCTCTCCCACCTCAATCCATCCGTATTCAACTTCCGGGCCTCTCGGATGCACGCCCAGAAGCACCACCGCTTGCGGCCTTCCCTCCGCAATCCCGAACGCCGACTCCAGCGCCCAGGTGAGAGCCTTTTCGTCCGAATAGCAATGATCGCAAGGCAGAATCGCAACCGTTGCGTCACGATCCATCTGGAAAATTCGTAGCAGGGAAGACGCGATCGCAGGTCCCGTTCCTCTATTGCACGGCTGTACGATTCTTTGCGATGCCCGGTCCGCCAGCTCTCGCGCATAGTAGGTCTGATGGCTTCGCATGACGGTGTAAAAAATCCGATCCGGGGCGACGCTTCGCTCGGCCCTTAATCCCGTCTCCGCCAGCAGCGTATGCTCGCTCAGGATGCGGCAAAACTGCTTCGGCCGGTCGTCGCCTGCAATGAACTGCGTCAGCTTCCGCAAGCGCAAGCCGTCCCCGCCGGCCAGGATCACGGCCCAGCGGTGGTTCGCTCTCGCCTCTGTTCTCTCGAACGTCCGGTTTGAATACATTGATGCCCGATCGCCTTTGTACATGTACCCGAGCCTGTATTAATTAAGATGCGTCCCGAGCCTTTTTTTCATCTTTTTTTTCGCTGTTCTTTGGCTGCAACCATTTCTGGCTTCGAATCCCGACTATTACGACCCTAAATGTGATCTCGGTTGCGTGACAGCCCCCGAGGCGCTGAATGTTGGTTGCGTGCGGATGGAATTTTTCTCACAAGTTTTCACTGCCCTTCCGGCATATAATGAATCGACCACGCAAGGGAAAGGCCGGCCGAGTCCATGGATGATGCCTTATTGATGCATCGGCTGCACTTTGCCTTCACCGTCACTTTTCACTATCTTTTCCCGCAGCTCACCATGGGCCTGGCACCGCTCATCGTGATTCTGAAAACCCTTTACCTCCGAACGGGTAACGCGGTTTACAATCGCTCCGCGCGATTTTGGGGCCAGGTATTCGGTATCAACTTCGTGATCGGCGTGGTGACCGGAATCCCGATGGAGTTTCAGTTCGGAACCAACTGGTCGCAGTTCGCGCGCGTCACCGGCGGCGTCATCGGACAACCACTGGTGATGGAAGGCGTGTTCTCCTTTTTCCTGGAATCCGCTTTTATAGGCCTGTTTCTATACGGGGAAAACCGGCTCAGCCGGATCGGCCACTGGTGGGCCGCTTTCGCCGTATTTGCCGGATCCTGGCTCTCGGGATTCTTCATCATCGTCACGGACGCCTGGATGCAATATCCCGTCGCCTTCGTGCAGTCGCCCGACGGCAGCTTCCAGGTGACCAGCTTTTGGGGACTCCTCTTAAATCCGTGGGCCCTGATTCAATATGCCCACAACATGTGCGGAGCCGTGATCACCGGCGTCTTCGTGATGGCCGCCGTCGGAGCCTATTATCTTCTGGAAGGAAAATTTCTGGATGAAGCCCACGCTTTCCTGCGTGTTTCCGTGACCGTGGGCGTCTTAGCCTGCATCGTGCAGATTTTCCCCACTGGCGATGTGCATGGCCGCTTCATGGCAAAGCATCAACCCGTTACCACCGCCGCGATGGAAGGACTCTTCAAGACCGAGGCCGGCGCGCCCATCGTCCTTCTCGGCCAACCCGATGCCGAAAATCAGCGCATCGACAATCCCGTGGTTGCCAACAAAGTGCTCAGTTTTCTGATCTATGGCACTACGACTGCCCAAGTCAGAGGTTTAAACGAATTCCCGAAGAGCGACTGGCCGACGAATATTCCTCTGCTCTACTACGGCTATCACATCATGGCAGGATTAGGGACGATCCTTGTCGCGGTGATGGCGATTGCAGCGTTTCTACTGTGGCGCGGGACTCTTTATACCACCCATTTCATGCTTTGGGTTGTTCTCCTTTGCGCGCCGCTTCCCTACGTCGCGAATACCGCTGGCTGGATGACCGCCGAAGTCGGCCGCCAACCGTGGCTGGTCTACGGACTAATGCGTACCACCGACGGGTATTCGAAGTACGTTCACGCGGGCAACGGCCTGTTCACGCTGCTGGGATTCATGGGGCTGTACACGCTCCTTGCCATGGTCTTCCTGTTCCTAGTCGGCCGGGTAATCGCGAAGGGGCCGGGGAAAGAATAAGCCTATGCTTCTCCTCACCTGGTATCTTCTTGTCGCGATCATGATCACGGCATACGTGGTGCTGGATGGATTCGACCTCGGTATCGGCGTCTTGCATCTCTTCCTGGCGCGATCCGAAGAAGACCGGCGCATCCTGATCCGCACTATCAGCCCGGTGTGGGACGGCAACGAAGTCTGGCTGCTCGCCGGCGGAGGGACTCTCTATTTCGCGTTCCCGCTTTTATATGCTTCCGGTTTCAGCGGCTTCTATCTTCCCCTGATGATGGTTCTATGGCTTCTGATTCTTCGCGCAATCGGTATCGAGCTTCGCGCTCACGTCGATTCCCCTGTCTGGCGCGGCCTTCTCGGAGGCGCTTTCGGAATCGGCAGCCTGCTGCTGGCAGTGTTCTACGGCGCGGCGCTTGGCAACGTGATTCGAGGGGTCCCGCTCCAGCCCGACGGCTACTTTTTCCTCCCGCTCTGGACCGATTGGCGAGTCGGCCCACATCCCGGAATCCTCGACTGGTACACATTGATCGCGGGCGTCGTGGCGCTCGTCGCTTTGACTCTTCACGGGGCCAATTACGCAGTTCTCAAAACTACCGGCGAGCTGAATCGCCGCTCGCACCGTGCTGCCGTTGTCCTGTGGCCGGTTCTGGTCCTGGTCACGATGGCGAGTTTAGGCGCGACCCTCGACATTCGCCCCGAATTGCTCGACAACTATCGCAAACTGCCGATTCTCTTCGCGATTCCGGTGCTGGTGGTCGTCTCTTTGCTCGCAATGAGGAGCCGTAACGAGCGCACGGCTTTCCTAAGTTCGTCGGCCTATCTCATCTTCATGCTGGTAGGAGCCGCAGCGGCGGTGTATCCGAATCTCCTGACGTCGACCACCGACCAGGCCCTGAACATCACGGTCGACAACGCGCACTCGGGTGATCACTCTCTCACGGTCGGCCTGATCTGGTGGGCGTTCGGGATGGCTTTAGCGGTCTGCTACCACGTCTTCGTTTATCGGATGTTTCGCGGCAAAGTGTCCCTTGTCTCGACAGAGCACAGCCACTGAAGCAGGTAGTGACGCCGGGCCGGAATTTCTCTGCACCAAGGCTGCGACTGAACCACATGGCGCGATGATGAGCGAACTGCCGACTACCCAGCAGGACGCCGGGTACCGACAAACGGCCGACGAATCACGGGAAGGCCCAACATCAGATTTACCAGGAAGAACAGCAAAGACGAGCTACGCACGATGACTTTCATGGGGGAGGATTCCTTCGGTCCGGTAGCATATCAAAAAAGCGCAACCGGCGGAAGGGGTTAGCCAGGATACGATCCGGTGATGTAGTTGTTGAGGTGGCGAATGGTGTCGTCCTGTGCGCTGATGATCCAGTTCACCAGGTCGCCGATCGACACGATTCCCGTAACGTGGTCGCCTTCGAGCACGGGAAGATGCCTGATCTGGCGCGAAGTCATCAGGTGCATACATTCCCCGATGGTCCGCTCCGGCGTAACGAAAAGCACCGGTGCGCTCATGATCTCGCGAACGTGCGTTTCACGGGACTGTCTGCCTTTGAGAATCACCTTTCGGGCATAATCGCGCTCCGTGATGATTCCCACCAGATGACCGGCGCTCAAGACGACTAACGCGCCGATGTGCTTATCCGACATAGTGGCGATGGCTTCATAAACGCTGGCGTCGGGCGAAATCGACCAGACAGCATGGCTCTTCTGGGCCAGCACGGACCCAACGGTCTCGTGCAAATCGACAGCTCGCGCTGCAGCAGAGGCTTGCATGGCTTGGTCCTCCTGCCTGCATACTGAACCTCGATACGCTCGAAGTCAACCCCAAAAGAATCCCGCCTGGTACTCGCTCCGCGTTGGTACTGGCTAAGCCTAGGAAAAAAAGAATCTTAAGCGGTTGTCAGCGATCCTGTTACGGTGCTATTCTCCCAAACAGCAATCACAACGATAGCGTGGACGATTCGTCACTGGACGTTTCGGATCACGGCGAGTTGATGTCTTGGTCGGGGGAGCGGTCTCGGGAATCTATGAGTACACCCTCGGAGAGAATTCGCGCCGTTCTCGATCGCGCCGCAATTAACCGCGCCGTGAGACTCTGTACCACCGTGATCGATCGACCATCGATTGTCGTAGACGAGGAACGCCTCGCTGCGCTGCTGCAAATGGACGTTTCGCCGCGAAAGCCCTACGCGGCCGCGCTGGCGCAAAGCCGTCAGCCTGGCCAACTTTTTAAGGCGATTGCAGTGGCAGCGTCGTCGCACGTCAAATAAGCGTTCCGAGTCCTGCGTTAACGCCAGTGCCACTCCTCTCGCAAACGGCGCAGTTCGCGAAGATCCTCATTTAAGCGCGCGCGAGGCTCGCGGGCGACCGCGTCAACATGCGTGATGTGTTCGATCTCAGTGATGGCTGCGTCCAGCCTGCCGCGATCCAGCCGATTCTGATCGAGATCATGGCGAATGTCTGCAAGGTTACGCTCGGCCGCCTCATAGTGGCCGCGATCCTCGGCCACCCACACATCGTGATGCTCAACGCGGCGCAGATCCTCTTGGGTCTTCTCGATAATTCTGTGTGCGCGGCCCCAGTCGTGTTCCTGGGCTCGCGCTGGAATCCAACCTAAGAGCGCCAATCCGGCAAGGGCGCCAAACACCGTTTGACTTCGCATAGCTCACCTCTTGAAGGTGGATCGCGGGGAACGTTATCTCGTTTCAGGCGGCCGGACGGTTCATCAAGAACGTCGCCGTGGACTCGAAAAACGTCTGCAAGATTCGCCGTACTTCATCCGGCAGCGCCGCTTCATCCAGTGCGGCGCTCATTAACCGCACCCAGCGGTCGCGCTGAACCGGTCCGATCGAGAATGGCGCGTGCCGAATGCGCAGCCGCGGATGGCCTCGCTGTTCGATGTACGTTACCGGTCCGCCAAATCTAAAAATGAGAAAGTCCCGCAGCCGCTGTTCCGCTCCGTGCAGATCGTGCGCCGGGTAGATTGGTCCCAAAATGTCATCGCCGGGGACCTGCCGGTAGAATGCGGCAACCAAACGCGCGAATCCATCGTCGCCGATGGAGGAGTAGATTTCGTGCTCTTCCACTACTCAGCCCCGCCCGGTGTCAGCGTTGTGCGGCTTTCGCGAGCTGGGCGCGAATCGCTTTCATCTGTTCGCGGCTCGCCGCCGCCCGCGCTCGTCCGTTGGGCATCGCATCAATCAGTTTTTCGAGGCTTGCGGCAAATTGCGGTCCATAGGCTGCTCGAATCTCGCCAAGCAAGGGCTCGATTTTCGAGAAGACTCCGATGTGCTCTCCATTCGTGTCGGCGAACAGCTCCATGTTGATCGCGCCATTGTTGACCAGCGCCGCCGCCATGTCCCAATACGTCACGACCATACGCAGGTGCCCGCTATGCTGACCGAACATCGCGGCATTGAAGTCGGCGAACGACTCCGGCGCGAACTCGCGAAAGTACCAGTCGCGCGCGATGCGCATCGTCTCTTCGCGGCGCAACTCGTACAGCTTTAAAATGAGACCGGCTTCTTCCTGTTTAGACATGAACAATGCTCCTTGGGATGGCTGATTCGCCTGCATGGTCAGTCTAACAAATCGGCTGGCGCCGTTACTTCCTGCCGGAGGTGTCTGGAGTGGAATCGGCAGGCACGAATACGCGGATGTCGACACGCTGGTGTTCCGGAACAAGCGCGGGACCACCGGGATCGACCTCGCCGAGTCCGACGATCAGAATACGCCGCCGTCCGCGCTCGCTGAGAAATCGCGCGATCACATTGGCTCGCTCAATGCTCAGCGCCAGGTTTTCCGCCGCACTCGCGGCTCCATCGGCATAGCCTCGAAGCTCGATCACGAACTCGTTCGACGCGCAGATGCCATTGGCGAGATTTTCGAGCGCAATTCTGTCGTCAGGCTTCAACTCGCTGCTGCCGGCGGCGAAATGCACGCTCTTCAGGGATACGAGCCTTTCGTTTTCCAGGGCGCGCACCTCCGGGGAAGTCAGCAACGAGGTATGAACGGCGGGTTGCGTGACCTCCCGCTCAGCGGCCCCGGCAATGCAAAGGCTAAACAGTACTCCGACGATTGCGAGTTTCACTCTCACTCCCTTATATATTCAACACGTGCACGCGAACAGCCATGGATATACGCTGGATTATCAAAGGGTTGGCGATCGCAGCCGAGCGCGCTGAGACACCCTGTGCGGTTTCGGCCGGCAAATTGACTTTCGCCATCGGACGTTCCGAGCCAGCCTTCAACGCAGATGTACGCATTCGACGATCTGGTCTCCCACCCGCTGAAGCGGCGTCGGACCACCTATGTTCGGCACGGCGCCCGAAAGCGCACCAGCGCGAACAACATGAAAATTAGAGCCGCCATTAACTGCTTCACGGGCCCTCCTGACTTTGCAAACCCGGACCGGATTGGCGCGGTCGCGAATCTTGAATCGATTTAATCTGAGCGAAGCTTCATCTGCAGGCGATCCGGTAACCGTTTTTTCACCGGAATGAATGAATCCTTGTGGGGGCCCGAGCGTCTAAGCTCTTAGATGATCGCGGTGTCCAAGTTCGACGAGCTCCGCATGAAGACAGAGAGGGAGCTGGTTCAACTTGTCGAACGGGAACTGGACGTCGGCATGCGTGAAGCTCGCCAGGTTCCCGAAGCCGAAACTCCGGCTCTCGCCGAAGAGCATTTCCTGACGGCGCAACGGGCATACGCAGAAGTATCACGACTGATTCCTCTCGTTGAGGAGACCTCCGACGTGCGGAGGCAACTGGAGGAGCAGGTGCGGTATTTCGGGAAGATGATCGACGGGTTGTCGATTCTGGGCTCAAGAACGACGGAACATTGTTCCGACTTGGCGAGCCTGGTGCAATGCTAGAGGCCCGTCGCCTTATTTCGCGCAGGTGAAGTTGGCCGCGTCGTTCCGGTCGCCGGAGTCCTCGTAACGCGCGAATCAGCGGATATGAACACAGCGGACGTTGCAATGCGATCCCCTTCGATGCGGCGTTGTCGACGAACTTCGTTGCAATGATACGGTCCGGCCCAACGCCTTGCTCAACCCTTTGCTTAACCCAGCGGGCGACCGCGCTGGTGAGGTCGTGATCGGCATCCACGCCGGGAGATGCGACAGATCCGCCGAACGCCGGGCGCTCCGGGACCGCCCCGGCCGGGCACGGGAGAGTAGACAGTCTACATAATATATGGTAGACTGCCTACACAATGATCGAAAAACCGCCGACCCGCGTGGAATTTCTTCAGGGCACGCTCGACCTCCTCATTCTCCGGACACTGCTCGCGGGCCCTACCCACGGGCACGCCATCGCAAAACATATTCAGCGGACCTCGGAGGATCTGCTCCAGGTTGAAACAGGATCGCTGTATCCGGCGCTGCACCGGCTGGAGGCCAAGGGCTGGATCGCGGCGTCTTGGGAGCTGTCCGATAAAGGCAAGCGGGCCAAATACTATCGACTCACGCCCCTGGGGCGGAAGAAACTCGTGTCCGAGCAATCGAAATGGCAAGCATTCGCGCGCGCCATGGGATTGATTCTGAATCCGGTGGAGGAGGGACAATGATCTCCTTCTTTCGCAGAATGATGTGGCTGATCCAGCGCCGCCGCAGGGAAGACGAGCTGCGCGAAGAGTTGCAATTCCACCTGGATGAAGAAGCCGAGCAGCGTGAAAACGAAGGATTGGCGGAGCAGGAGGCTCGATGGGCCGCGCGACGCGAGTTGGGAAACGTCGCGCTGTTAGGAGAAGATACGCGCGCAGTCTGGGGATGGACGGTGCTGGAGCAGATCGCGCAAGATGTGCGCTACGCCTTTCGTACCATGGCTGCCAACCGGTTGTTTACTCTTCTGGCAGTGTTGTCGCTGGCGCTCGGAATCGGAGCGAACACGGCGATCTATAGCTTTATGGACGCGATCCTGCTGCGGTCGCTGCCGGTGTCCGATCCGGAGTCGCTGGTAGTGCTGAACTGGCACGCGAAAGGGGCCCGGAGAGGCAGTTTTGTGATGCACTCGATGAGCGGCTACACTTGGGTCGATCGCAAGCTGGGAGCGACGGCCGGCATTTTTCCGTTCCCCGCGTTCGAACTTTTTCAGAAGAACAACTCGGTGTTTTCGAGCCTATTCGCGTATTTCAGGGCGGGGAACCTGAACGTGGCGAGCAAGGGACAAGCCGACCTTGCGAGCGGCGAGTATGTCTCAGGCGACTATTTCCGCGGACTCGCCGTGCCTCCGGCTGCCGGACGGCTGATCGTTCCGGATGACGACCGGATCGGCGCGACCGCAGTGGCGGTGATCAGCCCGGCGCTCAGTCAAAAGCACTTTGGGGGCCCTGACAACGCGATCGGCCAGCCGATTCGTATTAACGATGTTCCGTTCACAGTGGTAGGCGTTACCCCGCCTGAATTCTTCGGCGTCAATCCGGCGCAGGCTCCGGAAGTCTATCTTCCGATGCATACGAACCTCGCCGTGGAAGCTTCGATTCCGTTTGCTGGCCGGGCCGAGGACTACCTCAATCAGAATTATTACTGGATCGAGATGATGGGCCGTCTGCGGCCTGGCGTCAGCATGGCTCAAGCGCAGGCAGCGCTGGCGCCGCCGTTTCAACAATGGGTGGCAAGCACGGCCACCAACGATCGGGAGCGTGCGGTTCTTCCCTCCCTGGTGCTCCAGGAAGGCGCAGGCGGGCTGGATTATCTTCGCCGCCAGTATTCGAAGCCGCTGTATGTGCTGATGACGATGGTGGGATTGATCCTGGCGATTGCGTGCGCGAATGTCGCCAACCTGCTGCTGGCGCGTGCCGCCGCGCGGAGGAGGGAGATCGCGCTGCGGCTGAGCGTCGGCGCTGGACGGCTGCGTGTCATCCGCCAATTGCTGACGGAAAGCATTCTGCTGGCATCGCTGGGCGGAGTTCTAGGAATTCTGGTCGCCGTCTGGGGAGTCCGTTTCCTCGCGGTGCTGCTGGCCAACGGACGCGCGAATTTCACTCTTCACGCGGACTTGAATTGGCACGTCCTGTGTGTCGCCGCCGGGCTTTCCATTTTGACAGGCGTTCTGTTCGGCCTGGCTCCGGCGATGCAGTCGACACGCGTGGACGTTATTTCCGCGATCAAGGAAACGCGAGCCGGTCAAACGGGCGCGAGCCGCGTTACGTTCAGTCTAGGCCACGTGCTGGTGGTGAGCCAGATTGCCCTGTCTCTATTGATGCTGGTGGCGGCGGGGTTGTTTGTGCGGACGCTGACGAACCTGCAATCGGTCGATGTCGGGTTCAATCGCGAGAACGTCCTGCTGTTCGAACTGGATGCCCGCAAAGCGGGCCACCGGGATCCGGAGGTGGCTTCATTCTACGGTAACTTGCTACAGAAATTCGCCGCGATTCCCGGTGTGCGGAACGCGAGCCTCTCCAATTCTCCGCTGGTTGAGGCCGGTCACGGCACCGACATCGCCGTAGTCGGGAAGCCGCCCGACGACGCAACCCGTTACCTGACGATCGGGCCCTCGTTCTTTTCCACGATGCAGATTCCCATCCTGGCCGGCCACGGCGTCGAGGAACGCGATCACGCCGGCTCGCCGGGCGTTGCCGTGATCAATGAAGTTTTCGCCAAGGTAAACTTCGGCGATGAGAATCCGCTGGGCCAGCATCTTAGAGTGGGAGACGCGAATCCGCGCGATGTGGAAATTGTCGGCGTATCCAGGAACGCGCGCTATGGCGGACTGAAAAACGACATTCCGCCGGTGGTGTATCTACCCTACGATCAGGGCTTTCCGTTCCCGAGGGACATGACCTATGCTCTGCGCACAGCGGGCGACCCGCTGAAGTACGTCGCTACCGTCCGCGAGATTGTTCGTCAGGCGGACGCGCGGGTTCCTCTATCCAGTGTCAAAACGCAAGTCGCCGAGATCGACGAGACCATCAACCAGGAGATCGTGTTCGCACAATTATGTAGCGCGTTTGCGATTCTGGCGCTGGCGATCGCCTGCGTCGGTCTGTACGGGACGGTTTCCTACAACGTCGCCCGGCGCACGGGCGAGATCGGCATCCGGATGGCGCTGGGCGCGCAACGCGGCAAGGTTGTCCGAATGATTCTCCGGCAGGTTTTCGCTCTTGCCGTGTTGGGGCTGACGATCGGCATACCCGTGGCTTTCGGAGCTTCGAAGCTGGTTGCGTCATTTCTATTCGGAATGAAACCCAATGATCCGCTTGCGCTTACTGGGGCCGTGGTGATCTTGTTCGGCGCCGCGATCTTGGCCGGTTACGCCCCGGCGCGAAGGGCGTCGCGAATCGATCCGATGGTTGCGCTACGGCACGAGTAAAACCAGGCATTTCGCCGAGCGGTTGGGTCGGAGGCCGATTCAAACGTCTTAATGAAACACCGGCAGCGCCAGATGCCTCTCATCATGTTGGGCTGTTGTGTCATCTGAAAGCATCGCTGCGTTCGTAATCGTGCTGGTCGTCGTTCTCGCGATCTATTTGGCGCGGCGCTCTCGCCGCCGGTGTCCGCACCGCAATCCGCTTTGTCGTTCAAGCAAACCATGCCTCTTGTGTTACCGGGACCTGTATAAGAGCAATGTAGCGACGCGCCGGACGGGCTGACAGTTTTTCTCCGCTGGATTGAATATCATCGGAACTGGATCGGCCGATGATTCACATCCTGGCGAATTTCTTTCGAACGCTTCACCGCATGATCGGCATCACCGCGCCCGAACCGGGCCACAACGAGCGGTCCTTTGTTCTCATGTGGCTCGCGCTCATTGTATTTATCTTGCTGTTTTGCTGGTTTCTGTTCTACCTGATGATGAACGTGTTCTAGTGTCCTCCAACGCCCGTCCTCCCGAGCGCAGCGAGGGGATGCTGTTAAAGCGTTGATAACGGCTGAACGAAAAGCAGATTCCTCGCTCCGCTCGGAATGACTTTGAGGTCGGATGGCCGTTAGGTCGGATGGCCGTTATAGCTCCGGCATAGACGAGCCTGCCGAACCGGACCACTACTGTTGCTTTTTGTCCTCGGGCTTCCCGGCGGGCTTGTTGGCTTCTTCCTGTCTCAGAACGGGCGCCTTGCCTTTGATGATCCCGAGAATCTCCTCGCCTTCCACCTTGAGCAGCGGCGGGGCCCCGTGCTGGGCCAGCAGCGCGATCGTCTCGGGATGAGAAAGCGGGACGCTGGTGCGCAGCGATGGTCCATTCGCCATGTCCGTGACAGACCAGCCGCGGACTGTGCGGAAATCGAGCTTCGCTCCTTTGCCGATCAAATAGTCGACCATCTCATTGTCGCCCCGATAAGCCGCGCCCATCACCGGCGTGTACCCTTGCGCGTCCTGCGCGTTCACGTCGATCCCGACTTCTTCCACCAGATATTTCACCGCCGGAAAGAAGGAGCCATGGGCGTTCGTCGAAAAATTGCCTGCCCAGCCGACGCCGGCCGCGACGTGCAGAGCCGAATCTTTCTGAGAAGAGACCGCTTTCGGATCAGCCCCGTGCGCGACCAGGAACTTCATGGCTTCGAGATCCGTCGACTGCGCCGCGCGCCAGAACGGCGTGGACCCAGGCAGCCTCACCCAGGACTGGTTATGGTCCGCCGGCCGATACCAGATGCCGCTCTTGAGTGCGACATTGAAATTCGCCTTACGCTCGGCGAGCAGGCGCAGCAGGTCCATGTAAGACGTTTTTTCCTTGGCCGTATCCGGAACCGGCGCCCACGAGAGCGGCGCCCACTGGCAATCGATTACGGCATACGCCGGAGTGACGCCGCCGTCGTTCGCGGCGCTCACATCCGCGCCATGCTCGATCAGATACCTAGCCAGATCGAAATGTCCGTTCTCGATGGTCATCACCAAAGGCGAAGTATGGTCGCCCTCGCCCGGGCGATTTACGTCGGCTCCACTCTCGAGCAAGGCTTTCGCCGCGTCTAGGAAGCCGTCGCGCGCGGCGAAGTGCATTGCTGTCCATCCGCCCATGAAGCTTGCGGTAGCGCCGCCGCGGGCCTGCTGCGCGACTTGCCCTGGGCGCGCCGCGGGTAGAGGATTGCCATCCTCGTCCAACAATTGCCGCTCGACTTTCGAGACCGCGCTGACTGCGTTCAAGTCGGCGCCTTTCGCCGCGAGCAGCCGCGTCACTTCGGCGCGATCGAACCCGGCCGCGAACATCAACGCCGTTTGTCCATGAGCCTTTTCTCGAGCGTTGACATCGGCGCCCGCGGCCAGTAAGGCGTTAACCGAACTCACATCGCCCGAAGCGGCGGCCAGCATCAGCGGCGTAGTACCCAGATCGTTGGCCAGATTGGGATCCGCGCCGGCCTTCAGCAGCAGCGCGATCATTTCGCCCCGGCCATTGCGCGCGGCCAGGGCCAACGCCGTCAGCGCTTCCACTCGAGTGGTGAGCTTCACATCCGCGCCCGCCGCGAGCAGCATTTTCGCCATGGCGACGTCATTCTTCATGGCGGCCCAGTGCAGCGCCGTCATGCCATCGCCCTGAGCCGCGTTGACGTCGGCTTTTTGCTGGAGCAGCGACCGGATTCCGTCGCGATCTCCTTGCATCGCCAGATCGGCGAGACGAGAATCCGCCGCCAGAGCGGTTAAAACCATCGAAAATCCAACGATGATCGTTCTCATGGAAACGCGCTCCTTTTTAGATGGCTAATTCGCCGGTGCTGTCGCCGATCTGATCCACGCTCACGCCCAGCCGATGCATCATGGTGAGCAGCAGGTTTCCCATCGGGGTGCCCGGCGCGCATTTCAGGTGCAGATTGCCTTGAATCGCTCCACCGGCGTGGCCGGCCAGGAAGACTGGAATCTTTTTGTGCTCGTGCACATGCGAGTCTCCCATCGGACTGCCGTACATTACCAGCGAATGATCCAGCAGGTTGCCGTCCCCGTCCGGAGTTTCCTTCAGTTTGTTCAGAAAGTATGGCAACGTCCCGACGTGATACGCATTCAGCCGCGCGAATTCGGCGATGGTCTTGGGATTTTCGCCATGATGCGAAAGCGCGTGGAACGGCGTCTTCACGCCGGAGGCGGGATACACGCGAGAGCTGACGTCGCGCCCCATCTTGAACGCGGCCACGCGTGTGGTTTCGGTCATGAACGCGAGCGCCTGCAAATCAAACATCAGCCGCACGTGCTCATCGAACGAATCCGGCACGCCGATGGGGGCGTCGGGCAGCGCTCGTTTTTCGCCCGACGCGTTGAAGGTTTCGATCTTCTGAATACGCCGCTCGATTTCCCGTACGTCGTCCAAATAATTGTTCAGGCGCGAGCGGTCGCTCGGATCCAGGCCCTTTTGGAGCCGCGCCACCGCATGACCGATCGTATCGAGAATGCTGTTGTCCTCGCCACGGCGCGCTGCGCGTTCTTTGGTCGTGCCGCCAGCGCCGAACAGTCTTTCAAAGGCTACGCGAGGATCCATTTCCATGGGAAGGGGATTGGCCGGCGAGGCCCACGAAATCGTGTTCGCGTATACGCAACTGTACCCGTATCCGCAGGCGCCGGAGAGCGAGCCCACGTCTTCGATGCAGAGTTGAATCGAGGGCAGCGGCGTGTCCTGCCCGAATTTCTGCGCGTAAATCTGATCGATCGACGTCCCGGCAAGAATGTCGGCGCCTTCGGTCATCTTGGGATGCGCGGCGGTGAGAAAAACGGCCGAAGAGCGCGTGTGATCGGCGCCTTCCTCCTTGGCCGTCCAGGAGCGCGCTCCGTTCAAATCGGTATCGGTGACGATGGTCAGATACTCGCGGAATGGTTCGAGCGATTTCAGGGTCGGAGTGAATTCGAAATCGCGGCCCTCGATCATCGGGGACCAGTAGTGCTTCTGTTGGCCGTCCACCGTGCTGCCCGCCGCGCCGTGCACCATTTCGATGCAGCACAAGCGCGGCTTCGGCGCGGCCGCCGTCCGATTCACGGGCGTCTGCGCGGGGACCATCGCGTCCAGAAACGGCAACGCCACAGTGACGCCGGCGCCGCGGAGCATGGCCCGCCGCGACAGATGCTTTTTCGTGATCAACATTCGTAGCTCCTCACCTGAACCGCTGGTTCGCCACCGGCGTCGCGCCGCTGGACGCGGGCGCCGGATCCTCCGCCTTTCGCATCTGGAAAGGCACGCTCATGACAATTTCCTGCACGATCGACGAAAGCGAGGTGTTTTTCTTCGCCGCTTCGCGATCGATGGCGCGCACCGCCGGCAGGTCGTAATACTCCACTCCGCGCCCCAGAGCGTAAGTCAGCAGCTTCGCGGTTACATTGCGAACGAACAGATCGGACCGGTTCACCAGTGCGTTGCGCATCGCGATGACGCCGTTCACTTTCGTCCCGTCGTAAAGCTGGCCCGAGGAATCGATCTTGTTGCCGAGATCGGTGGTCCGCCACGCTCCGACTGCATCGAAATTCTCCAGCGACAGTCCGATCGGATCCATAATCTGATGGCAGGAATGGCAGGGCTCGTTGGTGCGATGCTCTTCCAGGCGCTCGCGGACCGATAGCGGCTTGCTTCCCTCGGCGTTTTCCTTGAAAGGGGGAACGTTAGGTGGCGCAACCGGTGCGCTGACGCCCAGGATCTGTTCCAGAATCCATTTTCCTCGCACTACCGGCGAAGTTCGATTGGCGTAGGACGTAACCGAGAGAATCGCACCCTTGCCCAGGAGTCCGTAGCGATTCTCGTCATTCAAGGTGACGCGGCGAAAATCGTTTCCGACGATATTCTGTATGCCGTAATGTTTCGCGAGCCGCTCGTCGATGAACGTGAAGTCGGCCGTGAGCATGTCGGCGACGCCGCGATCCTCGTGAAGGAACGCCGTGAAGAATAATTCGACTTCGCGGCGCATCGACTGAAAAAGGTTGTCATCGGAGTCCGGAAATAGATAAAGGTCCGGCTGAAGATCCTTCAAGTTTCGAAGATAGAGCCACTCGCCCGCGAAATTCCTCGCCAGCGCTTCCGATTTCGGATCGGCCAGCATACGCTGCACCTGCTTCTGAAGCGCGACGCGCTCATGTAACTTGTTCTGCGCCGCAAGAGCGATCAGTTCCTGATCCGGCGCGCTCGACCATAGAAAATAGGAAAGCCGCGACGCGAGTTCCAGATCGGTGATGCGATAGTTCGTCCCCGGCATGACGCCATCCGGTGTCCGCTCGAAGCGGAACACAAAGGAAGGATGCGCCAGCATGGTCTGCACTGCCATCCGGATGCCACTCTCAAAATCCCCCTGATTGCGGCCCTTCTGATAGGCGGTCATCAACTCTTCGACGGCGGCGTCCTTCGGCGGCTCGCGGTAGGCCTGGCGCGCCAGTGCGGTCAGGATCTTTTTCGCGCAGGCGGATTCATCGCCGCCTTGCGGACGGCAGATGAAAATCTTCTGGCGCGACGGGGTTTCGGAAACGCCCGTCACGTGATACGGACCGTTGATTCCGAAATCGCGCACGTGCGGCAACGACGTCAGGCCGGGGTCTTGACCCTGATAAATGTTGCCCAGGCTGCGCTCATTGGGCATCACGAAATCCTGAAGCGGGCCGTCGGCTTTGCGGATGAACGCCGCGGAAACCATCTGCGGACCTGCCTTCACCTTGACCGGCAGAGTGCGCAGATCGTCGTCGACCTTCATCAGCGGATTTACGTCGAACAGCGCCACGCGTTCCCCGTTGATCGCGACTTCGAGCTGCTCGCCTTTGATGGTGGACCCGTATAACCAAGTGTTGGTCGTGAAATGCAGCGTGGTCTTGAAAATGTATTCGCCGTCGGCGGGAAAGTTGTGCATTACGGCGATGCCGCCGCGCGTCCCCATCGGCGTCCCTTCGACGTGGCGCATCTGCGAATAGCTTTGCCCGAGCTGATAAGTTTCGACCACCGGCGTCATTTTCGGATCGCCGACCGCTAGACGTGCGATTTTGCTTGCCGCCCGAATATACGCATCCATCAGCGTCGGCGAAACATTCAGCACTTCGGCCATATTGTCGAAGCCATGGCTCATGTCGTCGGCGGGCAGGAGATCTTCAGTGTCGATGTTCAGGTCCAGAAGATCGCGTACCGAATTCGCATATTCCGCGCGATTCAGCCGGTGCAATGCCGGCCGGCCTGGATTTGGGTTTTTCAATGCCACCACATCGACGCTGTTTTCGATTGACGCGGCGAAATTGATCAGCGTGGCTGCATCCGGCCGCGGCATCCCGGCGGGAGGCATCATGCCGGCGCGCAGCTTTCTGATTACTTTTTCGGATTGCTCGGCATTCTGCTCCGGATGTGCGAGGTCGAATGCCCCGAAAGAAAAACCGCCCGATTTGAGGCGGTCGTTATGACAACCTGCGCAGTACTGCTTCACCACCGCCTGCTGTGAGGCGACGCTCATCGAAGCCGGGGCTTGAGCCCTGCCAGGCGCGGCCAACAGGGCCGCTAACATCAGGGACGGCAACGTTTTATGCACAATCCCCCTCCGGGTTTTGTCGCCAGCAGGCTAACATATCAAAGTCGGGAAAACAAGCCACACGCTAAGCTTCGGAATGCCGTGGCGCGATGTGCCGCGCACGATTCCGCAAGCTCTCCCACCGCAGCCGCATCCGGTCCAGGTACAGATAGATCACCGGAGTTGTGTACAACGTTAGCGCCTGGCTGAACACCAGGCCACCGACGATCGCGATGCCGAGAGGCCGGCGCATTTCGGCTCCATCGCCTCGGCCTAAGGCGAGCGGCAAACCGCCGAGCAGCGCCGCCATGGTCGTCATCATGATGGGACGGAAGCGCAGCACGCACGCCTTGAAGATAGCTTTTTCGGGCGTCAGTCCTTCCGTCCTCTCGGCCGCGATAGCGAAATCGATCATCATGATGGCGTTCTTTTTCACGATGCCAATCAGCAGGATGATTCCGATCAGCGAAACGATATTCAGCTCGTTGCGCGTGAGCATCAACGCCAGCAGCGCGCCCACGCCAGCCGACGGCAGCGTCGAGAGAATCGTCAGCGGATGCACCAGACTCTCATACAGAATTCCCAGAACCAGGTACACGGTCGCCAGCGCGGCCGCGATCAGGATCGGTTCGCTCGAAAGCGCATCCTGATAAGCCTGCGCGGTTCCCTGGAAGCTGCCATGAATGGTCGACGGTAATCCGATTTCGCGCTCGCCCTGTTCGATCGCCGGCACCGCCTGGCTCAGCGAAATTCCCACGGGAAGGTTGAATGAAATGGTCACCGACGGAAACTGCCCCTGGTGATTCACGGAAAGGGGCGCGTTGCTGGGCACATAGTGAGCCACCGCGCTCAAAGGCACTTGCCCGTTCGTGCCGGTAAGATAGATGAACTTCAGGCCGTCGGGATTCTGCCAGAACTGTGGATCCACTTCCATCACGACGTGATACTGATTCAACTGCGTATACATCACCGACACCTGACGCTGCCCGAAGGCGTCGTACAGGGTATCGTCGATCAGCTGCGTTGAAATCCCCATGCGCGAAGCGGTCGCGCGATCGATCTCCAGGCCCGCTTGCAAACCCCGATCCTGCTGATCGCTGTTTACATCGGCAAGCTCCGGCAGGGAACGCAGCTTACGATAGATCAGCGGAGCCCATTCATTCAACTCCCGGACGCTGTCGCATTGTAAAGTGTACTGGAATTGCGCACCGCTCGCACGGCCGCCGATGCGCAAGTCCTGCACCGCTTGCAAATACAGGCTGGCACCGGCAACCCTGGCGAGCTTCGGACGAAGCCGCGCCATCACCTGATCGGTGCTCATCCCGTTCCGTTGGGCCAGCGGGACCAGCGTAACGTTCATGGTCCCGTTATTGATGCTTCCGGCTCCGCCACCCTGTCCGCCCACGGTGGCGTTCAGGCTCTCCACCGCGGGATCCTCCATCACGATATTCACGAACTGCAAAATGCGGGACCGCATGGCCTGGAATGACGTCGCCTGATCCGCAATGATCGTCCCGCTCATACGACCGACGTCCTGCTGCGGGAAGAATCCCTTCGGAATCACGACATAAAGATAAACGCTGAGGCCGATAGTGCACAGCGTCACCATCAGCATCACAGGCTGATGCCGCAAAACCCAACCGAGACCTTTTTCATATCCCCGCCGCATGACGTCGACCACCCAGCCGCTGGCACGGTACCAGATGCCGTGGTCCTCTTCCGCCAACGCGAGGAGGCAGACGAGCCGCCATCATGGGCGTCATCGTCAGCGACATAGCCAACGACAGGACGATGGCCACAGAGAGCGTAATCGCGAATTCGCGGAACAGGCGGCCAACGATTCCCGCCATCATCAGAATCGGAATGAAGACGGCAATCAGCGATGCGCTGATCGTCATGACGGTGAACCCGATCTCCGAGGCTCCTCGCAGCGCGGCTTGCATGGGCGCCATGCCATTCTCCACATGACGCGTGATGTTTTCGATCACCACGATCGCATCGTCCACCACGAATCCGGTCGCGATGGTCAGCGCCATCAATGACAGGTTGTCGACGCTGTAGCCGAACAGATACAGGACGCCAAATGTGCCTAATAGCGAGACGGGAACCACTACGCTGGGAATCAGAGTGGTGCGAACGCTGCGCAAAAAGACAAATACCACCATGATCACCAGGCTGATCGAGATCGCCATGGTTTGCTCTACAGTGACTACGGACGCGCGAATCGTAATCGTGCGGTCGCTCAGAATCGTCATCTGCATGGAAGCCGGCATGGAGGCTTTCAGAACGGGCAAAACCTCCCGCACGCGATCCACGGTATCGACGATGTTCGCGCCCGGCTGCCGGTTGATGCGCACGATGACGGCGGGGTTTCCGTTCACGAACCCCATGTTCCGGATGTCCTCGACCGAGTCCACGACGTTGGCGACGTCCGAAAGCGTTACGGGAGCGCCATTTCGATAAGCCACCACCAAGCGGCGCGTAATCTCGAGCCTTCAGAATTTGATCGTCGGTGTGCAGGGTCCAGGAAAGCGCTCCGTCTGAAAGCTGACCCTTTGGCGAATTGACGTTGGCTCTCCCAAGCATTGCCCGCACGTCTTCCAACCCCAGTCCGAAGTGATTCAGCAGGGAAGGATTCACTTCCACGCGGACGCCCGGAAGCGCGCTTCCCCCGACGTTGACTTGCCCAACGCCGTGGACCTGCGACAGCTTCTGTTGCAGAATCGTCGAAGCCGCGTCGTACATTTGCCCCGGCGTCATGGTCGGAGAAGTGAGGCCGATCTGGAGAATCGGGTAGTCGGCGGGATTGACCTTTCGCCAGTATGGATTCCGTCGGGAGATTCGCTGGAAGCTGGCCACGCGCGGCGTTGATCGAGGCTTGGACGTCCCGCGCCGCCGCGTCGATGTTGCGGCTGAGGTCGAATTGAAGCGTAATATTCGTCGATCCGAGCGTGCTCGTCGAGGTCATTTCGTTGATGCCGGCGATGCGCCCGAACTGCCTTTCGAGCGGCGTCGCCACGGACGACGCCATCGTCTCCGGACTGGCGCCCGGCAGGCTGGTGGAAATCGAGATGGAAGGAAAATCCACTTGCGGCAGCGGCCCTACCGGAAGGTATCGATAAGCCACGGCGCCTGAAATGCCCAGGGCGACGGTCAGCAGCGTGGTCGCGACGGGCCTTTCGATGAACGGCGTTGAAATACTCATATCCCGGTAATTTCGATCAGGCTATCACGGATTCTCATGAAACGTAAGCCGCTTGGCGCGATTGTCAGGACCGCAGCTTTCAGGTGAGCGCGAGTTACGAGCCCGAACCTACCCGTTCTCGAGATATGGCGCCAGGACTTTGAGAATGTCGCTGTAAGCGTAAACGATCGAGTCCTGTATGGTCTCGAGCGAGGCATTCACTTTGCGCTGATGGCGCTCCAGTTTTTGCTGTTCGTTGATGATTTCAACGATGGCTCGGATGGCGGCGTGCTCGTTCATTGAATCATCGTACTCGTTTCGTGCCCGGCGGCATCTCCTAAAGACATCCAATAGAAAAGCCTTGACTCTTGTGATATCTTCTTTAAGGTTCTATATGGATATTCTGCAGGGGACCTTGGATCTATTAGTTCTGCGCGCGCTGGAGTTGGCCCCCATGCACGGCGTCGGCGTCGCGGATCGAATTCATCAGGTGACGCGCGGAGCGTTCGAGGTCAAACCCGGGTCTCTGTTTCCCGCTCTTCGCCGCCTGGAGCAACAAGGCTGGATCGAAGGAAAATGGGGCCCCTCGGAAAATAACCGGCGCGCGCGTTATTACAAACTGACGCGCTCCGGGTCCGCCCGGCTTGCGGAGGAAAAGCGCAGATGGTACCGCATGACTTCGGCAATGAACTGGATGCTGGAATCCGAAGGCTAGGAGCGATTATGTTTCGCCGTCTCGCCAGTCAGTTCGAATGGATTTTCCGGCGCCGGCGCATGGAGAGCGAGTTGGACGAAGAACTTCGATCCAGTTTCGAGATGATCGTGGATCGGTACGTCGCGCGCGGCATGTCCCCGGCCGAAGCGCGGCGCGCCGCACGAATCGAGTTCGAGGGCTTGGAACAGGTCAAAGAAAATGTGCGAGACAGCCTGGTGGGTTCCTTCCTTCACGGATTTTTTCAGGACGTCCGCTATGCCTGGCGCGGGTTGCGCCGCCGGCCGTCTTTTACACTGATCGCGCTGATCACTCTGGCCTTGGGAATCGGTATCAACACCGCGGTTTTCAGCGTGTTCTATGGCGTGCTTTTGCACCCGCTTCCCTATGAACATCCTGAACGGCTCGCACTGGTTTGGGCCAGCTTTCGTACCGCCGGCCACGCCCGCGCTCCCGTATCCGGAGCCATCCTCGGGGAGATCGAGCGTCGCAACCGCACGCTGGCCGGAGTCGCCGGAATCTGGACGATCACTCGCACGTTCACAGGCGACGATCCGGAACAGGTCAAGTGCGCCCGCGTGACCTCCAATTTCTTCGACGTGTTGGGAGTGCACGCGGCCAGCGGCCGGACCTTCGCGAAAGATGACAACGGCGGACCCGCGATCATGCTAACCGACGGCTTCTTTCGCCGCCGATTTGCCAGCGACGAAGGACTGCTCGGTAAAGGGGTGCCGATGGATTGGGAGAACACTCTGGTTGGCGTCCTCCCTGCGGATTTTCGTCTCAGCTTTGCACCCGATTCCAACGTGCCGGCCGACGTGCAGGTGTTCGATACTTTCGGCAACGACGTTTATAAGGGACGCGCGCAATATTATATCCGCGTCGTCGCGCGCCTTAAGCCCGGCGTATCGATGGCGGAGGCGCAGCGCGATCTTGACCGGGTTGCGGCAGAAATTAGTGGAGCGTATACGGAGTACGCCACGGAAAATCTGAAATTCACGCTTGCAGGCATGCAAGCCGATGCGGTCCGCGACGTGCGACCCGCGCTGCAGGCTCTATTCGCAGGTTCCGTATTCATTCTGCTCATCTGCTGTGTGAACGTTGGCAGCTTGCTGCTCACCCGGGCCGGCGACCGTCGAAAAGAGATTGCCCTGCGCTTTTCCCTGGGTGCCTCGCGGGCGCGGGTTCTGCGCCAGTTGTTCGCCGAAGGCAGCTTGCTGTGTTTAGTGGGCGGGGCGGCAGGCCTGGCCCTGGGCTGGGCGAGTTTCCGCGCGCTGATGGCGATCCGGCCCGAACGTTTGGCGCGCGTTGCGGACGTAGGCCTGCGTTGGCCTGTGCTGGCGTTCGCCGCGGCTTGCTTGCTGGGAGCCGCGATGTTTTTCGGATTGATCCCCGCGCTCGAAAGCCTTCGATTGGATCTCGTGGCGACGCTGCGTGCGGGAGGACGGGGATGGCTGGGGCACATTCAACGCAGGGCGGGGGCGGCACTGGTCGTAAGTGAAATCACGCTTGGCTTCGTGCTGGTGACCGGAGCGGCGCTCAGCGCGCGCACGCTCTCGAAAATCGAGCAAGTGCGGCCTGGTTTCGAACCGCGCCAGTTGCTGGCGTTTCAGGTCTCGAACGGCATCCGCGTCTCCGACGTCGCCGATTGGGAAGCTCAAGTTGCCGCTCTGCCGGGTGTCGAGGCCGTCGGCGCCACTTCCCATTTACCGCTGGACACCGACCTCCCCAATTGGTATTCGCCATATCAGCCGGAAGGCGTCAGTGAAAATGAGGCCGCTACCCTTGTCTCCGACCTCCGGTGCGTGACGCCCGGTTATTTCACGGCCATGGGAGCCCGGCTCATGGAAGGGCGCTATTTCAATCTTCAGGATCGCGCCGATGGGCAGCAAGTGGTGATTGTCGATGACTTATTGGCGCGAACCACCTGGCCGGGACAATCCGCCATTGGAAAGAAGGTCGTCGCCGAACACACGACCGAGAACGGATTCGTGCCGAAATCCAGCGTCGTGGTGGGCGTGGTGGAGCACCTCCATAATCATTCGCTTACGCGGCAGGTGCGCGGCCAAATCTATATGCCGTTCTACCAGAGCCCGCGCGGTCCGCTGACCTTCGTTCTCCGCACGCGCATTTTGCCGCTCTCTTTAGTGCCTTCGATCCGCAATCTGCTGCGCGCCCGCAGCAAGACTGCCGCCATGGCCAAAATCCGGCCGATGACGGATTACGTCGCGCGCGAGATTTCGCCAGTGAGTTTCACGGCGGTGCTGGCGGCGATCTTCGGCGGTCTGGCGCTGCTGCTGGCCGTGACCGGAATCTACGGCGTTTTTGACTATCGGATTTCCCAGCGGCGCCCCGAAATGGGCATTCGCATGGCGCTGGGAGCCACCGCCCGCGACGTTCTGCGCATGGTGCTCCGGGAGGGGGCCGCCCTCGCGGCAGCGGGCATCCTCCTCGGGTCAATCGCCGCCCTCGCTTCAGCACGCGGGCTAGCAACGCTGTTGTACGGCGTCGGGCCGCTCGATCCCGTTAGTTACGGTTTCGCGCTTCTGCTGCTTCCATTGGCGGCGCTGCTCGGCTGCTGGCGTCCTGCCGCTCGCGCCGCCGGGTCGAATCCGGCAGAGGCGATTCGCGAAGAATAAATCCATTTCTTATACTTTTTCAACAGGTTGAAGATCATGGACTCACGTGAGCGGCAACCGTTTGAGGATTGCTTCCGGCATCGGCGTGTTATAGGATCACATTAATGCGCTCTATGTCCGGAGGAGCGTGTCATGCCGAAAAGGAGAAACTTGGTGAAACGCTTAATTGGAAGCGGCAGCGTGTTGATCTTTTTCGCGGTGTTAGCTCCCGCTCAGTCGCCGGTCATGGGGGCGGCGGAACAGCGCACGCTCGTCAACCGGTATTGCGCCGGTTGCCACAACGACAAGCTCAAGTCGGGCGGCATGACGATGAGTAAGCTGGATCTCGCGCATGCTGAACAAAATGCGGAGCTTGCGGAAAAAGTGATCCGCAAAGTCCGGGCTGGCCTGATGCCTCCGGCTGGTTTGCCGCGGCCTGATGCCGTGACGCTGAGCGCGTTTGCCGGCGGTCTTGAAGAACAAATCGACAAGGCTGCGCTCGCGCACCCCAATCCGGGACGGCCTTCGCTGCACCGGCTGAATCGATTCGAATATGCCAACTCGGTTCGCGACCTTCTCGCGCTCGATATCGATCCGGCTGGGTACCTGCCGGCCGACGACTCGAGCCACGGCTTCGACAACATGGCCGAAGTGCTCAACATTTCGCCAACGCTGATGGAAGGATATGTTCGAGCGGCGGGCGCGGTCAGCCGATTAGCCGTTGGCGACCCCGGCATGAGCCCGCTGGTTGAGACGTATCACATTCCGCAATCGTTCTCGCAGACGCATCACGTTGAAGGTACGCCGTTTGGCACTCGTGGGGGCATCGTCATGCACCACACGTTTCCGGCCGACGGTGAGTATATCTTGAAGATGACCTTCTACTATTCGAGTATCGGCCCCGTTTTCGGCGCCAGCGCGAAGCCGGGAGAGCAGAAGCTGGAGATCGCGGTGAATGGCGAGCGGGCCGCGCTGCTCGATTTTAATCCCAACATGAAGGTATCGGACGACTTACGGTCGGCGCCGATCAAGATTAAAGCGGGTCCTCAGACAATTTCGGTCTCATTTTTGCAAACCTATACCGGCCCGGTGGAAGATTTCCAGATGCCGTTCGAGCAGGCGCTGGCCGATCTGTCGACCGGTCACATTCCCGGATTGACGGCAGTTCCGCATTTGCGGGACGTCGGGATCAACGGTCCTTATAACGTGACCGGCGTCGGCGACACTCCCAGTCGCCGCAAGATCTTCAGTTGCCGGCCCACATCGGCGAGCGATGAGCTACCCTGCGCCAGGAAAATCATTACGACGCTGGCGCGTCAGGCCTATCGAAGACCGGCGAGCGACGCGGATTTCGAAATGTTGCTAAGCCTGTTTCAAGCCGGGCGGAACAAAGGCAACTTCGATTCGGGAATCAGAATGGTGGTCCAAGCTCTGGTCGCCGACCCGCAGTTTGTGTTCCGCTTCGAGCGGCCGCCCGCCGACGCGGTGGCGGGGAGCAATTTCCGGATCAGCGACCTGGAATTGGCCTCGCGCTTGTCTTATTTTCTGTGGAGCAGCGCTCCGGACGATCAGTTGATCGCGGTCGCCAGCCAGAAGAAGCTGAGCGATCCTGCCGTTCTCGAGCAGCAGGTGCGGCGCATGCTGGCCGATCCGCGCTCGGAAGCCCTGGCGACCAATTTCGCCGAACAGTGGCTGGGCCTGCGCAATCTGCGCGATATGCAGCCGGATGTTTACGTTTTCCCGGATTGGGACAATAATCTGACGCAGTCCGCGCGCCGGGAAACGCAGCTTTTCTTTGACAGCATCATGCATGAAGACCGCAATATCGTCGACATGCTGACGGCGAATTATACGTTCATCGACGAGCGCCTGGCCAAGCACTATGGCATTCCCGATATTCTGGGCAGCCGGTTCCGGCGCCTCGCCATCACCGATGAAAACCGCTTCGGGCTGCTGGGACAAGCCAGCGTCCTGATGGCGACTTCGCTCGCCAACCGGACATCTCCGGTGCAGCGCGGCAAATGGATTCTGGAGCAGATTCTGGGAGTGACGGCTCCCACGCCTCCACCGAATGTTCCGGCGTTAAAGGAAAACACGGAGGGTGCCAAGGCATTATCCGTGCGCGAGCGACTGGAGCAGCATCGCACCGAGGAACCCTGTCATTCCTGCCATCAGATCATGGACCCGCTTGGTTTCGCGCTGGAGAATTTCGACGCGACCGGCGCCTGGCGCATCCATGACGGCCCGTATCCGGTAGAGACCAGCGGCCAACTTTACGACGGAACCAAAGTCGACGGGCCGGTGAGCCTGCGCAACGCCATGGTGCGCCGTTCCGACATGTTCGTCCGGAATTTCACGGAAAAGCTGCTGACGTACGCTCTGGGCAGGGGTGTGGAATACTACGATATGCCGGTGGTGCGCTCCATCGACCGGGATGCGTCGCGCAATGACAACCGGTTTACTTCGCTGGTTCTGGGAATCGTGAAGAGCACTCCGTTCCAGATGAGGAGAGCGGAAGAGCGGGATGCGACGTCGTCGGATGTCGCCGGCGGAAACCGCGGCCCAGCATTAAAGCGCCGCGGCTCAGTATCAAAGCGATCGATCGGTAAGGAGAGCAGAACAATGTTGATCACGAAAAAGCATCTGTCGCGGCGCACGGTCCTGCGCGGCATGGGAGTGTCGCTGGCGCTTCCGCTGCTGGACTCCATGGTCCCCGCCCAGACACCGATCCGCAAGACGGCGGCCGCTCCGTTAAGCCGCCTGGCCTGCATCGAAATGGTGCATGGCGCGGCGGGCAGCAGCGCCGACGGCATCGTGAAGCATTACTGGTCGCCGGTGAAGGAGGGCCGCGGATTTCGAATTCACGCCGACGCTGAGCTCGCTCGAACCGTTCCGCGACTACCTGACCATCATCAGCGACACGGACCTGAACAATGCGCGCGCGCTGGCGCTGCCGGAAGAAGGCGCCGACCACACTCGTTCATCCTCGGTGTTTCTAACGGCCTCCCATCCGCGGCAGACCGAGGGTTCCGATATTTATTGCGGCACGTCGGTGGATCAGATTTACGCGCAGAGCTCACGGCCAGGACACGCCGCTGCCGTCGATTCAACTCGCCATCGAAGACGTCGGCTCGCTCAATGGCGCGTGCGGATACGGCTATAGCTGCGTGTACGCCAACACGATTTCCTGGGCATCGCCGCAGCAACCGTTGCCGATGGAAATCGACCCGCGCGTCGCTTTCGAGCGTCTGTTCGGCGACGGCGGCACCGCGCAGGAGCGGCTGGCGCGAAGACAGGCGGACCGCAGCGTCCTCGACGCGATCACCCAGGAAGTGGCCCGTCTCAAGAAAGGCCTGGATCCGAGCGACACGAAACGGCTGAGCGATTATCTGGACGACGTGCGCGAGATCGAGCGGCGCATTCAGAAGATCGAAAAATACAATGCCAGCGGCGAAGCGCGGGCGCTACCGCAAGCTCCCGTCGGCGTGCCGGATTCGTTCGAGGAACACGTCAAGCTGATGTTCGACCTTCAGGTGCTGGCTTTCATGGCCAATGTCACGCGCGTTTCGACGTTCAAGATGGGCCGCGACGTCAGCTCTCGGGTATTTCCGGATAGCGGCGTGAAGACTCCATTCCACGCTTTGTCGCATCACGGAGAGAATCCGGAAAAGGTCGCCGAGTTTGCCAAGCTCAACCGCTATCACGTGGGCATGGTCCCCTACTTCCTGAACAAGCTGAAGAACACGCCGGACGGCGACGGCAATCTGCTGGATCATTCGCTGGTGCTGTATGGCAGTCCGATGGGCGACTCCAATGTCCATGAGCACAAACGAGTGCCGTTGTTCCTGGCGGGCCACGCTAACGGAAAGTTGCGGGGCAATCTTGCATCTGCGGTGCCCGCAGGGAACGCCCATGGCGAATGTCCTAGTGACCTTGATGCATCGGCTCGGCGTGAACGATGAGAAAATCGGGGACAGCACGGGAGAAGTGGCGATTTAGCAGGACGGGAGGCCCTATGCGCAACACACTTTGTCATGGGGTTGGTGGCGGACTTTGCCTGGCGATGCTGGCGTCGGCGGCGGCCGTTGATACCGAGCTCCCCAATGCGGCGATGCAAGGGGACAAAGACAGCGTCCTTTCCCTGCTGAAAGCGAAAGTCAACGTGAATGCCGCGCAGGGCGACGGTATGACCGCGCTGCATTGGGCTGCCTTCCGCGACGACGTGGAATTGGCGAAACGCTGGTTCAGGCCGGGGCAAATGTGAAAGCCACCACGCGGGATGGCGGTCTGACTCCGCTGTCGATGGCGGCGACCAACGGAAGCGCGGCCATGATCAAGGTGCTGCTGAGGCGGGCGCGGATCCGAACTCGCGTTTTGTGCATGGGACTACGCCACTGATGTTGGCTGCAGCTTCGGGCAGCGGCGACGCGATCTAGGCTCTGCTCGATAACGGAGCGGACGCGAACGCTCGCGAAGAAGCGCACGGGCAAACGGCGGCGATGTACGCGGCAGCCGAGAATCGCGCCGGAGTCATCAAGATTCTGGCGGCGCACGGCGCGGATCTTAAAATCGCCACCAACGTGGTGAAGCTGGAGATGGCGCGCCTGGATGACAATGGAAATCCGCTTCCCTGCGCGGGGCGGCGATTCGACCGTCAACGGCGGCAACACCACCATGGGCGGCATGACGGCGCTGCTGTTTGCGGCGCGCGACGGCCGTCTGGACGCTGTGCGCGCCCTGCTTGAAGCGGGCGCCGACGTGAACCAGATCTGCGCGGGCGATCATACCAGCCCGCTGGTTATCGCGGTCAGCAACGGCCATTATGAGGTCGGGAAATATCTGGTCGAGCACGGCGCTAATCCCAACCTCGCCAATGTCGATGGGCTGATGCCGCTATACGCGGCCATCGATATGCAGTATGCGCCGGTTTCGTGGGCGCCGAATCCGCTGACGGTTCAGGAAAAAGTCACGCATCTGGAGTTGATGAACGCGCTGCTCGATCACGGTGCGGATCCGAATGCTAAGCTGACGAGAAAACTTTGGTTCCGGCCGACGTCACACAACCAGCAGTGGATCAGCACGGTTGGAACGACGGCCTTCTGGCGTGCCGCGCAAGCCACCGATGTTCCGGCGATGAAGCTTGCTGGTGGCGCATGGGGCCGATCCGAAAATTCCTTCCGCGGCCGACACTACGCCGCTGATGGTGGCGGCGGGACTGGGATTTCGCGGGAAATTTCTCGCAGACCGCTCCCGATTCCTGGATGGCGGCAGTGCAGTATTGCCTGGATCTGGGGCTCGATATCAACGCGGCGGATAATCAAGGCTACACGCCGCTGCACGGCGCAGCTTATCGCGGTGATAATGAACTGGTGAAGTTTTTGGTTTCGAAAGGCGCGAAACTCGACGCCAGGACTAAGCTCAGATGGTCGGTCACCGATATGGCGAACGCTCCCAGTCTGCGGAGCAGCGTTCCGCTGGCGCATCCGGAAACGATCGCTCTTCTGCTGCAACTCGGAGCTCCCCAGTTGACCGCGATCGAAGGGGAAACGATCCTGGGCAGCAGCCGGCGTTACAAAGCAGCGGCGGCGCGCAACACGTCGGCTTCGGCTCCGCCGGAAGATCCGCAATTCCAGGCTTTGATGAAGAGTGTAAGCGCCGCTAATACTAGTCTTAAAGAAGCGGTGCTAGCTGGGGCGCATCCCGACGCGGCCAAAGAGTCGCAGAAGCTGGAAGCGATCTTCAAAGACGTTCAGACTTTCTTCGTCAAGCGAAATGCAACCGATCCAGCTGCGTTGGCGGAACGGTATGAGCACGGCGGCACACGAACTTATCAGTGGCGGCGGCCGCGGGAAATGGCGACGGTGAAGACGCGGCGCTCAAAAAGTTGAGCGGCGGATGCGCCGGCTGCCACTCGACGCATCGGGAAAAGCGGGCCGACGGCGGATATAAGATCAAGTAGGCCAGGCCTCCACCCATTCGATCGTCGCAGGGCCGGCAGCGCCGTCCCGCGCGAAACTAATCTAGTCCCAATCGTTACCAGAGTTCACGTGAGCGGTGTTAATTAATCACCGTGTCACAATTGCTTTCCATAGGTGTATGGCCTACCATGAGCGTCGTGCGTCAGGAGCCAGGCATTGGCCAACCCTCAAGGGGTTGTGCGGGGTCGGGCTTAACTCCCTAAGGGGTTGTGAAGTCAATAGCTTGGCTGGGAGTTGTCAGTAATAGGGGGCCCTATGAAGTTACGAGTGGTTTTATTTACACTGCTGTTTCTGGTTCCATTCGCGGTCGCGCAAGATGAAGGAGCAGTTTCGGGCACGGTTCAGGATTCCAGCGGCAGCGTCATCCCGTTGGCCACGTAAACTGACGAGCCACGCACAGGGCACGGTGCGAACCGTCCAGACCAATCAATCGGGCGTTTATAACTTCTCGTTTTTGCCGGCGGGGACATATGACCTGGAAGTGTCGGCAAGCGGCTTCCGGACTCAGACGCGACGCGACATTATCCTGGCCGCTGCGCAGACGGCGCGCTTCGACATCAAGCTTGAAGTTGGCGCGGTGTCGGAAAACGTTACGGTTGAGGCGGAAACAGGAGCCGTCAACACGGATTCCGCCGAATTGGGCGCTGTAGTGGATCAAACCAGAGTGCTTGAGATGCCGCTTAATGGGCGGGTCTTCTGGTCGCTGACCGAACTCACGCCGGGCGTCATGCCACCGGTGCAGGGTTCCAGCCTCGGTTATCGCGGCGGAATCAACATCGCAGGATCGTGCGAGGGGTGCAACAACTTCACCCTGAATGGCATGGACAACAACGACGAAGTGAAAACCATCCCGAATTTTCGTCCGTCGATCGATGCTATCGAAGAATTTAACGTCCTGGTGGGAGTCTATCCGGCGCAGTATGGGTATGCGACGGGCGGCCAAGTTGTCATGATCACGAAGTCCGGAACGAATTCGTTCCATGGCACGGTATTCGAGTTTCTCCGCAATCAGGCCACGGACGCGAGAAACTTCTTCGCACCGGCGGGCCCCATTCCGTCCTTCAAACAGAACAACTATGGAGGCGTATTGGGCGGGCCGATCAAGAAGAATCGAACTTTTTTCTTTTACGCTTATGAAGGACTGCGCCAAACCGAAGATGTAACGGCCCTGAATACCGTCCCGACTCTGGCGATGGGTACCGGTGACTTCAGCGCGCTGCTGCCGAAACAGGTCATCAAAGATCCGAACAATGGCGCGCCGTTCGCCGGCAACATTATCCCTTCCGGTAGGATCAGCGCGATCGGCAAGGCTCTGATCGCCTTCTACCCCGCGCCGACTTCTCCCACGCCGGCGGGAGTTTTGCCGAGCAATAATTTCAATTTCAGCGAAACGCGCGTCGAACATATGAATAAGGACAGCTTGAAGCTGGACCAAACCTTCAGCGCGAAGGACTCGGGCTATATTACGGCGAACTGGTATAACGACAACGCGTTCGAGCCCTCCATCGGCATCGCGGGATGCCAGGGGAACTTTCCCGGATTCGGTTGCGCGCTGGTGAATCAGCGCTCCGAAGTGTACGGTCTCTCCGAGACGCATATTTTTTCGCCGTCGATTGTGAATGAAGCGCGCATGGCGTTCAGCTATACGGAGCAACCGGCGATCCCACAAAATGCGACCGTCCCGTTCTTCCCGCAGTTCGGGATTTCCCCGTTTATTACCACGATTTCCAGCCTTCCGCACCTGGGGATCCCGCAAACCGCAATAACCGGTTACGGGACTCTGATCGGGGAGGCATCGTATGTCCGGCGCGATCCGCACTGGTTGTATAACGATGTCGTTTCCTGGACCCGCGGCAAACACACGATCAAGATCGGTGGTTCGTTGACCCATTTCGCTTCCAATAACGCGAATGTCGGAAGCGTCACCGGCAGCTTCACTTTTTCCAACACCAGCCAGGGGCCGACGTCGGGTTACGGAGTCGCGGATGAACTCTTAGGCCTTCCGTCGAGCACCGGCAACCAGCCGTACGCAAATAAACTATACCTTCGCGCGTCGAACATCGGTGCCTACATCCAGGACGATTACAAGATCACCTCGAATCTGACTTTGAATTTAGGCCTGCGATGGGAGATGAATACGCCGCCGCTCGATTACGGCGGTCACCAGATCAACTTCAATACCGCACAGGGAATTCCGATTATTCAGGGTACGTCTTCTTACCTCCAGTATTCACCAGCGGGCCCTGGGGAACATCTGCTGGGTTTCGATTGGCACGATTACGGTCCCAGGCTGGGCTTTGCATGGCAGCCGTTCCACGACGGCAAGACAGTGATCCGCGGAGGCGCGGGGACCTTCTTCAACAATCTTTCCTACTACAACGGCCTGTCCGGCATCTATGCAGCTTATCCCGTCAGCAACACTTATACATCGAGCCTGACGCAGCCAATCTCTACATCGAATCCGTTTCCGGCTTCCGATGCAGTCACCAAGACAAATCTGAATGGCGTTTTTCCGAATCTGGCCAATCCGAGGATTTATGAGTGGAGCCTGGGAGTGCAGCGCCAGATCGCCAAGGACATGCTCGCCGAAATCACCTATTTAGGTTCGGTGGGAAACCATCTGGAATTGAACCAGAACATCAACCAGCCTGCTCCGGGGGCGGGAACTCCGACGCAGGTGAACGCGCGCAGGCCGTATCCGGCTTGGGGAACCATCACCTATACCGAGTTTGACGGCAATTCGCGTTTCAATTCGATGCTGATGAGCCTGCGGAAACAATATGGCTACGGATTGTCTTTCCTGGCCTCGTATACGCTGTCAAAATCGATCGACGACCTGGGGCCGTTCACGAATCAATATAATTTCACGACGGGACGCGGTCTTTCGGGTTTCGACGTGCGCAGCCGGTTCGTAATCAGTCCAGTCTACGAGCTTCCGTTCGGTCAGGGAAAGCAATGGGCGACCCAGGGGGTTGTGGCTCAGATCGTGGGCGGGTGGCAGATCGCCCCGCTGTTTCAGTGGCAAACCGGTACGCCACTCACGGCGTCCTTGTCCGGCAACTACACCAACAGCGGAGGATCCACCGACCGGCCGAATGTGACCTGTAATCCGAACGCCAATGCTCCGCATACTCCGCACGAGTGGTTCAACACATCCTGTTTCCAGGTGCCGATTGCTTCCGGCGGTGCCGGCGCTCAGTATCTGTTCGGAAACGAGGGCCGCGACGTGATTGAAGGTCCCGGACTGGTCAACCTGGATGTGTCGCTCGTCCGCACGTTTAAGGTCAAACGAATGGATGAAGATCCAACTTCGCGTGGAGTCCTATAACGCGCTGAATCACCCGCAGTTCAGTTTCCCGAGCCTGCTGGCGGATACGGCTTCCTTCGGGCAGATCACGGGGCAAAACAACACGCCCCGCCAGATGCAGTACGCAATGAAGATCGTGTTCTAAGTCGCCGCTCCGTCGTCGGAAAAGCCCTCCCCGGCATAGACGATCTTCACATCCTCGACATTATTCTGTACAATCTGTTATGCGCGGTGGTTCGCGTGGGGGTTCACGTGAGCGCCTCGGTTTAACTTATTGAAAGTGGGTTGTTTCCCCATGCCGGGATCGAATGGACAGCCGGAATCCGGGAGGCTGGGCCGAGTTTCCGGTGGCCTCCGAGTCCGTCCTCGAAGAGCTGGAAAAGGTCGTTTCCAGCCAGGCTTTTCAAAGTTCGGAGCGGCTGCGGAGTTTCCTGCGATACACGGTCGAGCAGACCATTCTCGGCCGCGGCGATCTCATTAAAGAGTACTCTGTCGGAACGGAAGTATTTGGCCGCAGCCCTTCCTTCGATCCGAGGCTGGACACGATTGTCCGCACTGAGGCGCGGAAGCTGCGGTCTCGCTTGACCCGCTACTATCAGACCGAAGGCAAAGACGACCCTTTGCGGATCGAATTTCGAAAGGGCAGCTACGCTCCGCTGTTCCAGATCCCAGCCATCGTCGAGCCGGCGGCGGCCGTGCCGGATCTTTCGATGGCTCCGCCCGAGCCTGCGCCGATCGAATCGACGAAAAAAAGAACGAAATTCCGGACCGTTCCATGGTTGTTGACAGCATCGCTAGCGATCGCGCTATGCGCCGGTTCAATTTGGATGATCCTGTCAAGCCGGCGAACAACGGCGTTGGCCGGGAGTCCATCGATTGTGGTGCTGCCATTTCTGAATCTCAGCGACGATAAAGGCGACAAGAACAACGATTTTCTAAGCGATGGGCTGACGGACGAGCTGATCGACTCTTTGGGGCGCGTGCCTGGCCTCCATGTCGTCGCCCGAACGTCGGCTTTTCAATACAAGGGCAAGACTGTTGACATTCGCAAGATCGGGCGGGACCTGAATGTGCGAGGCGCGCTGGAAGGAACGGTACGAAAGTCCGGAAACCGGTTGCGCATCACCGCCGAGCTCGACGACACCACGAACGGCTACAGAGTATGGTCTCAAAGCTATGACAAAGAGCTGAAGGACGCGCTGGAGATTCAGCGGGAAATCTCGCACGCGATCACGTCGGCGCTTGGAGTCCGTCTTTCGGGCACCAGATTCCTGGCGAGCGGCCCGGTGAATCCGGAGGCGCATCAGGCGTATTTGAGAGGCCGTTTTTTCTGGGATAAGCTCAACACCAAAGACATCAGGACCGCGATCGGTTACTTCGAGCAGGCGATCGCCCTCGAGCCGGATTATGCGGAAGCCTATGAAGGTCTGGCGCATTGCTACGCGCAGATCCCGGTGTTCACCGACACGCCGGCGCCGGAGGTGATCCCCAAAATCAGGGACGCGGCGTCGAAGGCATTGTCGCTCGACAGTTCGCTCGGCGAGGCCCACCTGGATCTGGCGATGGCATTCGATTATGACTTCGATTGGGACCAGGCGGAGAAAGAGTTCAGGAAAGGAATGGAACTGAACCCGGGCGACGCGGTAGCGCACCGGTTGTACAGCGTCCACCTGATCACTACCGGCCAATTGGACGAAGCGTTGAAAGAGGAGAAGATCGCCCTCGATCTGGACCCGGTATCGCCGTTCATGGCGCAAGGGATGGGACGATCGCTGTTCTTCGCCCGGCGCTACGATGAGGCGATTGAACAGTACCGGAAAGCTCTCATGCTTGATCCGAATTTCAGGCTCGCGCATTGGGGACTCGGCACAACCTACGTCGTTAGTGGGAATTACCAGCAAGGACTGGCCGAATTGCTCGAAGCGAGCCGCCTTTCCGACGATTCTTCCGCTGCGGGTCGTCTGGGATATGCCTATGCGGTAACCGGAAACGCGGCTGCCGCGAAGAAGATTCTGGCGGACCTCGAGAATTCGAAGACCGGATCCCTGCGTTCTCGCGACATCGCGCGGATCTACATCGGTCTGGGCGATAAGGGCCGGGCGTTCGAATGGCTCGGAAAATCTGTGGACCGGAAAGTCGGCTATTTATATCTCAAAGCCGATCCCGTTTACGACCCGCTGCGCTCGGACAAGCGTTTCAACGATCTGCTCCGCAGGATGCGGTTGCTCTGATCGTGCTATGGCCTTCTCGGTCTGTGGGCCTGGAACTCCCGCATCGCACGCCGCGGCTCATCGGTTTCCCACGCCGCTGCGAACGCATCTACGCCGGCGAGCACGGCTTCGCGTAGAGGCAGATCCTCCCAACGGCGGATCAATTTCTTTTGCAGACGAATTGCGCGCGGTCCCGCGTTAAGGATCGACGCGACCCAGGCTTCCACCGCTTCATCCAGCGCCCCCGGCACGATTTTTTCGACGAGCCCCCACTCGGCGGCCTCGGCCGACGTGACGGTCTCGCCGAGCAACAACATCCGGCGCGCACGGCCCCATCCGATGAGCGTGGGCAAGAGCGCCGCTTCAATCACCGAGGGTATTCCCAATTTCACTTCCGGCATGCCGAACATTGCGGTATCGTCGGCAATTCTCAAATCGCACGCGGCCGCGATTTCGAGGCCCGCGCCAAGCGCGTATCCAGCAATCCGCGCGATGACGGGAACCGGCAGATCGCGCAAGGCATCACAGCAGCGGTGAAGACGGCCGATAAACGCGCGGGCGGAAGTCGTGTCGAGGGCCGCCATCTCGCCGATGTCCGCGCCCCCGATGAAGGCTCGGTCTCCGGCGCCCGTTAACACTACGGCGCGTAACGCCTCATCGCCTGTCAGCTCTTCGAATCGATCTACGAATTGGTCCATCAAGGCGGTATTCAGGGTGTTGAGTTTGGACTCGTTGCTGATGGTAACGTAGGCGACCCTGTCTTCCGGGCTTCGCTGGTCGATTCGAACGAGAATTTGAGCAGGCATACGGGGCATCATACGACGCCTGCGTGGCTTTTATCGATTTTCGAGAGCGCCGGGGGAAACTTCCGCCAAATCTTCCAGCGGCGTGATCGCATTCGCAAGTGCCTGAATGCCTCTTGCGCGGGCTGTTTGGGCGATCAACTCGCTGTACAGACTGGCGTACCGAGCCGCCATGTCGCCAATGGATTCGGGCGGCTTAACTCCTTGACGAAGTCTTTCGCGTAGGGCGCTGTCCCGGATTACCTGCGACAGCGCGGCAGCCCATGCCCGGAAATCGTCTTTCACGATCTTGAGTCCGTTTACGCCGTTCTCAATTCTCTCGGATAGGGCACCGAAATCGGACCCGATCACCGGAACGCCGCCCGCGAAAAACTCCGACAGAACATAGCTGAATGTTTCCGGCGCCTGGGAAGGCAGGACGCCGATGTCGATCTGCGAAAGAATCGCCGGGAGCTGGGCTTCGCAATACGCGCCGTGGTAATGGATGCCGAGCGCCGCGCAACCACGAGCGTACTTCAAATCCCCATCTCCGAAAACATGCAGTTCGGCGCCATCCCGAGGCGAAACCAGCGGCCAAGCCTTGAGCATGACATCGATTCCCTTAACCGGATTGACGTTTCCCAGCATGCCAAATCGAACCTTCGAGCTGGGTTCCCGCACGACTTTCGGGAAGGCGCCAAGACCGTGCGGGATCACAAGAATATTCAACTCCGGATAGACCTCGCGCGCGAGATTGGCCGCCGAATGGCTCGGCGCTACGATCGCGGCGGCTTGCTTAAGGCTTGCATAGAATAGCGCTCGCCTCAGGCGTTGATATTCCGCTGGCCCGTTGAATAGCTTCGGGTAGCAGGTATCGCAGGAGTGGACGCCAGGACAGCCCTGCAAAGCGAAATCGGGGCACAGGAAGTAATGGTCGTGAAGCGATACGACCACCGGGACGCCAGTGGCGGTAAGCCGAGCTAGCAGGCTCAACGAATGATTCTTCAGGTGATGAAGATGAATCAGGTTGGGTTTCGCCTCGTTTAAGAGCATGACCCAAGCCTGATCGTTCGCCGGCACATCGGCGGCGGTCTGTGGCCAGCCAGGTTGCGTATAGGGCCAGACTCCCACCGGGACTTCGCCCAGGCGCAGTTCGAGATGCTCCTGCGCGGGATCGACGGTCTCGTTCGCCGCCGCTGCCAGACTGAGGAACCGGTGGGAAAGCGCGGTGCTCAGGTCGTGCACGTGCTTCCCGGTGCCGTGGCCGCTCCCATGGATCTGCAAGACATGCAGGACGCGAGGGCGAGGGTCCCGCGTTTCTCTGCAGCATTCTCGCGCGATGGCCGCGTAGCGGATGCCAGGTGTTGAAGGCATTCAACTCAAAACGAAAATTCGGATAGCGTTGGTCGATCATGGCATTGTGGTCGGCGCTGAGCTTGAACTTGGCAGCGCCGAACGAAACCGAATTGGCATGCCATGTCCAGCATCCGGGATCGATCACGTTGGCATATTCAGGCGCGATGCGCTGGCTCAGGTCGACTTCTTCGCAGTAGCCCGGTGAGAATGTCGTCGTCGAACAATCCGTATTTCCGGATCACCTCGCGCTTGATGTAAAACAGGAATCCGCACGCAGTCGGAGAGAGCACCAGAGGATGTTCCAGCGCGAGCCAGTTCCTTGGCGTCAGCGAAGCTCCGGTACCGAGGCGATCCAGCCCTCGTTAGATACGGCAGTGACCGTGCCGATGGAGGGATTGGATCCAGCGGTCGTCGGCGAGCCGCTTCACGAAGCCCGGCATGGGACGCGTATCGGCGTTCATCAGAATTACGTCTGCTTCCGGCCTGGCCAACTCGTGGACGGCCAGATTGCAGGTCCCGACGAAGCCGCGATTCTGCGTGCTGCGATGAACGGTAACCCAGGGACGGCCGGTGTATTCGTCAAGCAGGGAGCCGACGGCGGGATCAGGAGAGGCGTCGTCAACCAGGATCAAGCGATGTGTGGCGTCGAGTTCGGGAAGCGCGGCTTCGATCGCCTGCTTCGTAAGCTCAGGAGAATTGTAAATTGGAATTACGACGTCGACATCCGGGCACGCGTGCGTCTGCGTTCGAGGGAACGCGAATAATGTCCGGCTCCGATTTGGATCGGTGGCTTCCAGCGCCTGGAGCATCAGGGGCGCGGTTCGAGAAACGTCGTGCGCTTCCACCGATCGTTGCGCCGATTCGAGTATTTGGCGGCGCAGGTCGTGGTTCCGGATCAGCTTGCTGATCGCCTGCGCCCAGGACTCGGGTTGGTTGTCGACTAGCAGCCCGGCGCAGCCATTTTGAGCGATGCATCCTGAATCGCCGCGGCATACGGATCCAGGTTGCTGGCGACCGTCACCGCTCCCGAGGCGGTGTACTCCCAAAACTTAAGCGCGGAACGGCTCTTGTTGAATTCGGAGTCCGCGAGCGGCGCTAGCGCGATGTCAAACCCCAACGTGGCTAGCCAGATCGGATACTCTTCAGGGCTACAGGCATCCACCACCTTGGCGCTGGGCATAACGTCGAGCAGCCAAGACGGCCGGAAACCGAAGCAGACAAACCGAATTTCCTCTCTCGCGAATTGGTTCGACAACTTCGCCAGCACCGGACGCAGGATCTCCAGGTTGGCCTGATGCGACGCGGCGCCGGCGAAGCCCACCAGGCGCACGCGATCGAGCGCTCGCGGTTTCAGCCTCTTCTTCCAAACATCGAGATCGATGCCATTGGGGTTGACCGAAATCTTGGGATTGAGCCGCGCCAGTTTCGCGGCCAGATATTGGGTCGGCGTCAGCACAGCGTCGACCGCTGAGAGAATCTGGCCAATCTGGGTTTGACGCGCGGCGTCAACGTGCGCGAGTAAAGATATCTTCGTCGAGATCCGCCACCACGCGAATCCCGTGACGCCGCAGCGAGCCAACCACCGCCAAAGTGCCGGGCTCCCAGTGGCCATGCAGAAACACGACATCAGCTTCCCACGCTTTGAGCGGTGGGATCACTTCAATGGCGCGCTGGTTCCGCAGCCAAAAGAGCGGCGTGTGGCAGCGGATTCGGAAACTGCTGTCCTGGCTGCCGCTCAGGATCGCGATTCTGAGCGCTCTCATTTCAGCGCTTCCAGCACCGCCTGAATCTCGATCACGTGCCCGCCAAACCGCCGCTCAAACCTTTGCTGCTGTATGCTTACCACCCGGAAATCCGCTTTGACGCCGTAGTAGCTCGAGTAGCGAAACCGTTCCCGCTCCGGGATTCCTTTGGCGTAATATTCGAAGTCGCTGGTGGTCCAATACGAGACGTGAGTGGGATCGCAGTGGCCGCCGTCGCCATCTGTCGCATGCGGAATTTGAAGCCTCGCGATCCCGCCGGGTCGCAACACGCGCCACAGTTCGTTCATGGTGTGACGCTTATCCGGCAGGTGTTCGAAAACGTCGAACGCGCGAACCTCATCCACGCTCGAATCCGCCCAGGGCCACGGTTTGGTCAAATCCGCGATCACGTCGGCGGGCGGAACGATATCCACGCTCAGAAATCCGGGGAACGTCCGGTCACAAGCTCCAAGGTTCAATTTCAACCCGCCGCTGGTCTTCACTGAATTCTTAGCGACGCTCGGCGGCGGAGCCGATGGTGCTGCCACGCGGCGCATCCAGAAGCTGCCGGGCCATGCTCCACTTCCATAGGATGGGAAATGCTCAGCGAGTTCGGCCGAGTGTTCCAGGTGCATATACGAACCGCCCCAAAGCACTTCGAATTCGCGGTTGAACGCCAGAAATGCCTGTAGCAGATATTGCTCCGTCCAAAAGACGTGCTCATCCAGCAGCCATTTCTTGGGATACTCCGCCGGGAGGAAAATATCGTGGATGTGGATGACGACCCCCGCTTTTATACGCGGCAGGATCTCGAGATAGATCCGGTTGACATCGCCGCCGCACTTCACCGCGTGGGTCGAGTCGATGAAGAGCACGTCGTTCTCGCCCAGTTCCTGAAACAGACCCAAGTCCACTTCTTCCAGAGGGCGCTGGAGCAGATCGGTCAATCCAGGAATCGGATGGCGGAATAGCGGGCCCGGGTAGGGTTCGATGGCCGTGAATCGGCTCTCGCGGCCGTTCTGGCGACGATTCATTTCAAGCGCCGCCGCCGTCACTAACGTGCTGCATCCGGAACCGATTTCGATTACGCGCCGCGGCTGATAGTGGCGAATCATCGTATGCAGAACTTCGGCATCCACCGTGCCGAAAGCTCCGTTGAGAAGGAAGAACTGATGCGGAACTTTGGTTGCGCGTTCGGGGAACTGTTCGTACTCCGGGCGGAAGCGGCCGCAAACTTCGCTAAGGAATCGCAGCTGCTCTTTTTCCCGCCAATCGATACCCACCATCTCCGACCGGGCATCTAAAACTTTCGGACTGAGGTGCGCTGCATACGGGATCGGATTGTAGTAATGATTGGGTGTTAAATTGAACCCCGCCTGCTGCCAGCGATTGAAATATCGTCGATAGATGTTGTCTTGTCCCCAGACCCACGTCGTGTACGCGGGCAGAATTTTCGCGAGCAACTCGGCGAAGCGCTCCTGATTCGCCGGATCGAGCGCGTAGTCGACAATCTGTTGCTCACTGATCGCGGGCAGGGAAGTAGTCACGGACATGCTGGGGCATCCTTGCTTAAATACTCTTCAACGCTTGCCGAGGTCTCGCCACGCCGATCGAAATGCTTTACGAAATCAGCAACCGGGCGATAGAACCACTCGACGTTTTGGCGCACGACGTCATCGGGCCAGTCCCACCAGGCGATTCGCAGGAGGCTTTCTACAATGGATTCGCTGAAACGGTAACGATTCACTCGCGCAGGATTTCCTACCGCAATGCCATAAGGCGGAACGTCCGTGAAAACGGCGGCTTGACTCGCAATCACAGCGCCATGTCCGATCTTGACGCCCCCGGCGATGAATGCGCCGTTGCCGATCCAGACGTCGCTGCCGATTTCTGTGTTTGGGGTGGTCTTGTAAGAGCGGGTCGGATTCGATCGTCCGAGGAACCACGTATCGAAGGGATACGTCGATACCGTTTCCGTAGTGTGATTACCTCCGACGAAAATAGTCACCTGATGAGCGATGGAGCAATATTTTCCGATGATGATCTTTTCGCCCGGAGTGTAGCCAAGAAACCGGGTTTCGCTCGGCACGTAATACGTATGTGCGCCGATTTCGACGTAGCCCGGCAAAGAGGGATCGGAGCTGCCAAACGCCACATGCGGCGCAGACTGTTTTTGTGCCTTGGCGACCGGGGTCGGGGCCGGAGCCGCTGGAGGAGATTGTCGCACCGGCGCTTTCGCGGGAGCGAGCCGTTCTAAGTGGGTCCACAGCGGCCCTGGAGGAAACAGACTCAAGGCGGACAGGCTCACCGCGCGGTTCAACCTGGCGACACCGTTCTTTTCCACTCGAATGACCACCGCAAAACCGTTGCCGACTTTGTCGTCGACGTCCTGGACTTCCACAATCGGCCAGCCCAGCCAGCGAACCAGCTCGACGAAATCCTCAGTGGTCCACACCGACCAATGATCGTGGCTGCCGCCGTCCTGCTTGCCGGTTTTGTGGCGTTCGATCAGCTCAGCCAGCGTCGTGCGGGGACGTTCTTTGTCGAAGGTCCGCTCTTTGTGTGGCGCAATGATGTATAGGTAGCCGCCTGGTTTCACGACGCGATACCACTCCCGCAGAGCCTTGATGGGATCGGCAAAGTGCTCGATCACATGGGAGCTGATCACGAAGTCAACGCTGTTGTCGTCGAGGGGAAGTTTGTCGCCCGGCGAAACAATGTCGACCGCCAGGGCCTCGCCGCACAGCTTGATCTCCTCCTGCTTGAAGCAGGTCATCTCGGCGCAGTAATCGACGTTGCGCGTTTTCAGCCCAAACGGGTTGTGGGCTGAGCCTCCGATTTCGATACCATCAAGTCCATCCAGCAGCCGGTGAGCGAGCGCGCTTTCCTTGAATTTCATCGTGTTGGCAGTCCGTTATCGGGTAACTGCAAGCATCTAAAGGATCGGCAGAAGTGGATTAGGACTGTAGTACCGTCGGGCTAAGAAGAATTGGCGGGGAACTAGACTGGCGTACGATTAGCCGATGGCTGTTGCAGCCTTTGCCGCCGCGTGGAGTTTCTTCACTTGCGTCCGGTGATCGAGAAGATGAAGCCGCTGGAGCAGCGCGTACTCCTTCCAACCCAGCTCGGCAAAATAGATTTGTGGCGTCATCTGCCCGTCGTCGAGCTTCCGCAGCGTGACCATGACGGTTCGCACGGTAGGGGCGGATGCTGAGGCTGGTTCTTCGGGAACGCCTTCCAACAACTCGATCATGGCCTGATTGGCGTGGTGGAGTTCCTGGACCAACAGGTCATATGGCGCCCACTGGCCCGCTCCCGACCGCAGCGCCTCATAGACGGGCGGATGCGGCGGGCGTCGTCCCGCCAACAAGTGCCTCAACTCTTCGGTTCCGCGAATCTGAGTCTGGGCAATATGATCGACCACCTCCGCCACGTTCCACTTACCTTCGATGACGCGCGTCCGTGCTTCCGCCGCGCTCACGGCGCCCGCCGCAGTCTCCAATTCCTGGGCCGCGGCGCGAATCCGCTCTCGAATCGTGGCGCCGCTCAGTTCTCCAGCGCGAGTCCTGAGGTATTCCATCATGCGAACGGATTCGGGGGCCAGGGGGGACCCGTCGACGTCGATGATCTGGTCCATAGTTTGATTGGACGGAGCGCCGTGGGATTGGTTTCGACACCCGGTCAGGCGATGAGATTCCGATTGTAGATTCGGAAAACTCTACCAGCGATGATCGAACTTCACGCTTTCACTTTATTTGGGTGCGAATTGACGTCCCCTGCGGAACGAGGCATCCCGAAGAATCTCGCGAAAATGCGGGATCGTTCCGGCCGGATTGGCGCCGGGAACACCGTCCGCGGGGGCAGTTGCACAATCGACGGGGACGGCACACGGACGGCTTCGTCCACCGCTTTGACAGGTTCCGGGGGGCGCATCTCCGCCCGTTTTTTTGAGATGGACAGATGCAGCTCAGCCGCCGCCGCCTGTATGTCCTTCGCGCTGGCGACGTTCCGGTTCTCTTGAAAAGCCAACATCAGTGCGTTATCACACAGAGCATTAACCAGTCTGGGGAGGCCCTGCGACTCCTGAGCGAGCCGTTCCAAAGCCTGGCTGTCAAACGGCGGCGGCAATTGTCCGCCTGCCGTCTTCCAGCGATGCGCGACGTATTGTGAAATCTCAAGCGGAGAAAGAGGCTCAAGCGTCAGTCGTAACGAGATTCGCTGTTTGAAGGCCCGCAGTTTCTCGTTTTCGAGCAATTGAACCAATTCGTTCTGGCCCGCCAACACGATCTGAAGGGAATCCAGATTCCCTAACAGGCGGATTTCCTCGAGCGCTTCGTAACCCAACTTATGCGCTTCGTCGATGATTAACGTGCTGGTTCGTTTCTGCCGTTTGTCTGCTTCAAGCACGCCTTCGAGAAGGCAGAGCCGCTCAACTTTACTTGCCGGAACCTCGGTTAGCCCGAACGCGGAGAGTACGCCCTCCACGACTTCCTGCGCTGTTAGAGTCGAGTTCGTAATCAAACTGACGCGGGTCTGAGACGCGGTCAAATGCCTGAGAGCCGTCTTCACCAGCGTGGTTTTTCCGGTACCGACGTCACCCGACAGCAGAATGAAACGCTTGCGGCTGAGAATGCCATACGTGAGCCCGGCCAGAGCGTTGCGGTGCTGCGTGCTCAGGTAAATGAACCTGGGGTCCGGAGTTACGGCGAAGGGGGCTTCCTGTAATCCAAACGAGCTTTTGTACATGTCAATACCGCACGAATATCAGCCTCGCCGCCAGGTTATGATGCGCCTATCGATCGGGCCACTCGATTGATCAGGTCGCCTGCTTCATCTGAGGCCGAAGCCGCACGGTTCACATCGGAAACGGGGCTGATGCGTCGCGGACGCTCTATTCTGTTGTCGTCCATGTCGATAAATTCGAAAAGCATCTGGACCAACTCGGGATCCGATGCGATCCGCTTTATCTCCTGAAGCTTCTGAATTCTCTCGTCGATTTTTTCGGGATCGATACGCATTGACTGGATACTCCTCAAGCGCGAAGATAGGCGAGCGGGAACCCGAGCACATGTTGGACCATCTTTTGAGCGGTCTCTAAATCTCACCGCAGAAATGACTTAGCGATTCCCACTTGCGCGGCTCCTTCCAACGGATTGGGATCTAGTTCCAGAATTCGGCATTGTGCCCCAATCTTGAGTTCGCATGGATGGGTGGCGCTCTCCAAGCGATTGGTTTGTAAATCGATCAATCCTGGCGACTCAATTGCTATGACTGACTGGCTTCCCTGAACCCTTTAGGACGAGGATGAACGCACAATTGACTCCACTACGGGAGAAGAGGCGCAGCTCTGAAAGCGGCGTCTACACCTGGACTTTTCCCGGAGCCCCAATTCGAATCGAGATCGACTTAGAGTTAGTCGCGCGATTGGAAGCCGTGGTGATCGGGACCTCCAAGAACAGTGGTATGAACGAGATTGGCGGGGTGCTCCTGGGAACCGTTCAATCGCCGAGTACGATCCAGGTGAATGACTACGCCTTGATTGAGGCCGAACCGGACTCTAAACGCGGCTACGTCGCGGACACACTCGAGCTCGAAAGACTGTGCTCCGGAAACGACCGTGCCAGAACGAACCTTCAAGTGGTCGGCTACTTCCGGACGCAACGCGAACCTGCTCTGGAACTCCGGAGCGAGGAAATGAAGACGATCCGGCGGCACTTCAGCGATTCAAGGCAAGTCGTCCTTCTCATCCGATCCTCCGCGGAGCAATGCAATGCGGGGTTCCTCTTCTGGGATGGAGGTGTGCTCAGCCCATTTTCATTTCTTGAGTTCCCATTTTCAGCAGGAGTTTTGCGTTCGGAAGTCAAACAGGAGCCGGGCACGCCTTCCGTCGACGAGCGCCCGGTTGAGGACGATGCGCCCCAGGTCGCGTCCATCGTCTCAGAATCGAAGAATCGAGTCCCACGAATCGCTCTGCTCGGATTGTCGATCGCGCTGGTGCTGACCGCAGCGGTATTCGCGTTCAAAGCGCGGGGCCGGTTCGGCGCCCGCGCCTCAGCCGATTCAGCCCGCACCGATCAGAATTGTCGTCGCGACTGCGCCACTTCAACTGCAAGTGGAGGCGCATGGAAACGGTTTGGATGTGCGATGGAATCCCGAAAGCAAGACCATCGCAAAGGCACGCGACGGAAAGCTGACGATTGTCGATGGGCAGAATCCACGAATGATTGCTCTTAACGCGCAGCAACTCATCAGTGGGCACGTCTACTATCAGCCCTCGACGGATCGCATCGAGTTTCAGCTCGTGGTGGTTGACGAAGCAGGCCAAGCCAGTGAAGAGTCCGTGATGGCTCTGTTGTCGAAAACGGAGGATCGAGCATCAAGTAGTCCCCACATCTACCCACCCGCGGCAGTCGCGGGAGCTAAACCTAACGCGGAACCTCCTCACCCGATTCGGCCAACTCCCCGAGTGTTTACGATCCCGATTCGGCGCCAAACACAAGAACCAGCGACGCCGGCCCTTATACAGGACACTCCCCCTCCAGCGACGATCGAGGTCGCGGCATCGTCAAACCTCATTCCAGTCTCTCCTCCGCGGATCACAGTCCCACCAGTGGCGCCGCCGCCGATTCCGGCCGAACGCCCACCTCAAAATGCGAGCAGCGCCCCAGCGGTTCCGGAAAGCAAGCCACCGGCTCGTCCCGCGGTACGGTTTGAGATGGCTGTAGCGAAAAAGAAACCGAATCCCGTCTTGCCGCCGTTGACTGCATCCCAATTTCCTCAAACTGGAAGCATAGAGGTTGTCCTCCACGTACACATCGATGAAGCGGGCAAGGTTACAGCAGCGGAACTGATTTCGAAAGGCCAAAAGTCAGCGCTAAACACCCAGTTGGAAAAGGCAGCAAGCGAAGCCGCGATGCGGTGGCGCTTCGATCCGGCGCGATCAAACGATAAACCTGTTCCGAGCGATCAAAACATTAGCTTCGTTTTTCAACGTAGCGCGCCGGGTCCCTATCGCTGAGCGAACGCTTTTCTTTGAGTTCAGGCAAGGTCGTAGCGATCAAGGTTCATCACCTTGTTCCACGCAGCCGCGAAGTCCTTCACAAACGCCTCCTTCGAGTCGTCACATGCATAGACTTCCGCGATGGCCCGGAGCTGGGAGTTCGAACCGAAGACGAGGTCGGCGCGCGTGCCGGTGTACTTGATTTCGCCGGTCGCGCGATCGCGCCCCTCAAACACGCCCTCGGATGTAGAGGACCCTTGCCACTTCGTATTCATGTCAAGCAGGTTGACGAAGAAATCATTGGTCAGCGTTTCGGGCCGCTTGGTGAAAACGCCATGCTTGGACTGCCCGAAGTTTGCGTTCAGGGCTCGCATGCCGCCGACGAGAACCGTCATCTCCGGGGCCGTCAGCGTGAGCAACTGCGAACGATCCACGAGCAGTTCTTCCGCCGGTCTTTGGTCTCCCTTCTGTTGGTAGTTGCGGAACCCGTCTGCGGCCGGCTCCAGTACGGCGAAGGAATGGACATCGGTCTGATCCTGCGAAGCATCGGTGCGGCCCGGAGAGAAAGGAATCTTCACGTCGTGCCCAGCCTTCTTGGCGGCGGCCTCGACGGCTGCGCAACCACCCAGAACGATCAGGTCGGCAAGCGAGACCTTCTTCCCTTTTCCGTTGGACCGTGAGCCGGCGGACTGAGCGCTGTTGAACTCCTTCTGAATCGCCTCCAGGGCCTTCAAGGCCTTCGCCAGTACGGAAGGTTGATTCACCTCCCAGTCCTTTTGCGGCGCGAGGCGAATGCGGGCCCCGTTCGCTCCGCCGCGCTTGTCGGAGCCGCGGAACGTCGCTGCCGACGCCCAGGCGGTGGTGATCAGGTCGCTGATCGACAGTCCGGATGCGAGAATCTTGGCCTTCAGAGCAGCAATGTCCTGCTGCCCGATCAGTTCATGATCCACCGCGGGAACGGGGTCTTGCCACAGCTGGGGCTCGGCAGGAACCAGCGGGCCGAGGTAGCGCGAGAGAGGTCCCATGTCGCGGTGCGTCAGTTTGTACCATGCCTTGGCGAACGCGTCCGCGAACTCCTGCGGATTCTTGAGGAAGCGCCTCGCGATCGGCTCATAGATAGGGTCCATCCTCAGGGCGAGGTCCGTAGTGAGCATGAACGGGGCGTGCCGCTTCGACGGATCGTGGGCATCGGGAACGGTGCCCGCTCCAGCCCCGCCTTTGGGAGTCCACTGGTTCGCGCCGGCGGGACTCTTCGTGAGCTCCCACTCAAAGCCGAACAGGTTCTCCAGGTAGTTGTGGCTCCACTTCGTCGGGGTGGTGGTCCAGGCGCCTTCTAACCCGCTGGTGATCGTCGCGGCGCCACAGCCGTGGTCGAACGTGTTTTTCCAGCCGAGGCCCTGTTCCTCGATGCTGCAGCCTTCGGGCTCGGGGCCGACATACTTGCCGGGGGTGGCAGCGCCGTGCGTTTTTCCGAAAGTGTGCCCGCCGGCAATAAGCGCGACGGTCTCCTCGTCATTCATCGCCATGCGGGCGAAGGTCTCCCGGATATCCCGCGCCGCCGCGACGGGATCCGGCTTTCCATTGGGCCCTTCCGGATTCACGTAAATAAGGCCCATCTGCACCGCCCCGAGAGGATTGTCGAGTTGACGGTCGCCGGTGTAACGCTGGTCCCCCAGCCACGTGCCCTCAGGCCCCCAGAAAATATCCTCCTGGGGCTCCCAGACGTCCTCGCGCCCGCCGCCGAAACCGAAGGTCTTGAACCCCATCGACTCCAACGCGACGTTGCCGGCGAGAATCATCAGGTCGGCCCAGGAGATTTTCTTGCCGTATTTCTGTTTGATCGGCCAAAGTAACCGGCGAGCCTTATCGAGGTTCGCATTGTCCGGCCAGCTATTGAGGGGAGCGAAACGCTGGGTTCCAGACCCTGCCCCGCCGCGCCCGTCGGCGATGCGGTATGTGCCGGCGCTGTGCCACGCCATACGGATGAAGAGCCCGCCATAGTGGCCATAGTCGGCGGGCCACCAGTCCTGCGACGTCGTCATCAAAGCATGCAGGTCTTTGACCACGGCATCCAGGTCCAGGCTCTTGAACTCTTCCGCGTAATTGAACTGCTTGCCCATCGGGTCAGACAGGGTGGAGTTCTGGTGCAGGATCTTCAGGTTTAGCTGGTTCGGCCACCAGCTCGCATTCGTTTGGCCACCGGCTTGGGTGTATCTGAACGGACACTTCGCTGCGGTTGACATGTCTACATCCTCCTTCGATTCAAAAAAAACTTGCGGCGAACCAGGAACCCATCCAAGCGTTCCCATTCGCGCCATCGGCGCCGGGCACGCTTGCGAGTATCCACACGCCTACGACACTTTTCGGGAAGCGCGCCGCGGAGCGCACCTCGTGCAGAGTCCCCGGAAAATCAATTCGCATTCGCGAAGAATCCGCTTACCAAGGGAGCCGGAGGCCGGCTTGGGCACGGCGTACCAGTCAATGTCCTCAACATTGCCGCAGCGGTCGCAAATGAAGTGGTGATGCTGCATGCCCGTCGCATCGAATCGCGCGGCACGGCCCTCCACGGCCACTTCACGCACCAAACCCGCCTGCACCAGGTCGCGCAGATTGTTATAGGTGGTGGCCCTGGAAGAGCGCGGATCCACGCGATTCACGGCTTCGAACACTTCCGCCGCGGTGGGATGCCTGTTGTGTTCCATCAGGAATGCCATCACCGCGTAGCGCTGCGGTGTGCACCGCAACCCGCTTCTCTCCAAGGACCCTTTAATCGCCTCGGCGTCCATCAAGGATTTAGATTATATCTAATGTGACATTTTGTCAAGACATGCTGCGGGGCAGAACACCTGCAGGATGCCGTATTGAGCATCCTGATCGGCTTGCCGGCACCTGTCCACTACCTTGTCTTGTACTGATGCCGGTCGTTCGCCGGATCGAATCGCCGCGGTCCGCTGCCGACAATGCTGGACATAAAGCGGCCGGCGTGAATCTGGGTCGCGGGATCGCCTGACTGCAGATCACTTCGAGTTCGGAACTTGTCTATGAGCCGATGCGAGACCGCGCACGATTATTCTGACTAATAATTGAAATACCCCACCCGAGGAAGAGGCTCATGCAGCGCTTCATTGCAAACCGCTCACATCTGCTCGTGGCAACTAATCCAGATTCTCAAGTTTTGGCGCTTCGCGTCGAAATCCCGGTGCGATTGGCGCACCGTCACAGAAAATCTTCTCCCGTAAGAACCCCGCCGCGTTTGCCGCCTGGGCCAGGAAGAAGAGGACGGCAATTCGCTTCGGCCGGCGAACACCCGCGGTCCACGGATATCGTAGTAGTCCTGTGTAAAACCGCGGCGGCTCGACTCTTAGGCGACCGGCGTCGCGCCGCGCCCTGGCCCGCCAATAATGCAGCGCACCCTGGCCATACCGAAAATGCTGCCGCCAGAACGAAACAAGGGATAACCGATGCGAATGCCAGATCAGAGCGTTTTCGGCATATATCATCCGCTGTCCGTAGTGAGTCCAGCGGTCGCAGAACTCGCGATCCTCCGCGGCGGCACGATGGTATTGCGCATTGAAGCCGCCTGTGGCCTGGAACCTCGCGCGCGCCATCGCCATGTTGTTGCTCGCGAAAAAGCGCGCTTGATCGCGATCCGGGTTGTAGTACGTGTAGAGATATGCGATCAGCAACTGGCTGGCGGCGGAACAGGTGTTTTTTTCCAGCGCATTGACGGTTCTGCCGCCGACCATCGCGTTCTCGTCGTCGGCGAGCCTTCTCTCCAGGTTCGTGAGCCATGCGCGGTCCGGGCGGCAGTCGCTATCCGTAAATGCGATGTATCTGCCCTGCGCCAGCGCGACGCCTGTATTGCGCGCGACACCCGGTCCGGAGTTTTTCTGCGTGACGTGCGTCAGGTTCAACCGCTCGAGAAATGGAGCGACCGTCTCAGCGATCGAACGGCCTCCGTCATTCACTACGATCACCTCGAAGCCCTCGCGCGGATAATCGAGCTCGCTCAGAGCGGCCAGACAATGAGACAGCTCCGCTGTTTGGTCGTAGGTAGGAATGATAACCGAGAACGTTAGCGTCACGAGTGTGACTTCAACCCCTTGTAGTCGGCGCCGGGCAATTTCACGCGCTTGGTCGAAAATCCCAGAGCCACCGCGTCGGCGTCGGACACGTGCCGCTCTCGATGAAATTCAAGATCGGAATGGCGGCGTACGGAGGTTCCTGGGCCCCACGCGATGCCCGCTGCCTCGCCCAGCGCATGGCAGCATAAGCCGAGAAGCAGAAAAGGGAGCACCCGCGGCAGCAGTTCGCCGGCGCGGCCGCATTGCTTTATGTCGTGGATGGAAGAGCGCAATCTCATCAGCGGCACCAGCGGCGCGCCCGCGATATGTACCATGCGCGTGGCCAGACTCCACCGTTCGTCCCGTGCGCGGCCCGCGCCGAACGCTCTCCCACCGTGATAATTCGCACTGAAAAAGGAGCGAGGAAGGGTAATGTTCACGTGCCGCGTACTCGCGTCCAGCAGATACATCGGCTTCCCTTCGGCGCGCAAACGCGCATGCAGCAGGCCCTCATTTTCGAGCAACCCCTCCAGTTCGTCGCCCAACGAGAGCAGCATCTCGCGGTCATAGGCCGAGTTGTGCCACGGCAAGCGCGAGATGGGGCCGGGCGGCCGCGGCTCGACCCAGGGTCCAAAGCTTAGAAACAGGTCGGCCCAGCTCATCATGCTTTGGGGATTCGCGTTGCGAATCTGCGGTCCCGCTGCTATCGCTCCTTGCACGTGCGCCGCGACCAGCGCTTCGGCCCAAGTCGGCTCCGGGAACGAATGATCCTCCGCGAAGATCACCAATGGCGCGCGGGCGGCGCGAACCGCGGGAACCCTGGCACTTGCGACTGTGCCTCCGCGTCCCGACTCAAGCACCCTGAAGGAATGAAAGGGCTGCATCTCCGCGTCGTCGAGCAGAAGCTCGTCGCGCGACGGCGCGCAGATCACCAGTTCTATGTGGTCGTGGATCGTCTGTGCAGCCAGGTGCCTTACTGTTTGGCGAAGCGTCTCATAGCAGTCCATCGTGACCGCGACGACCGTAAGATCCGGCCGATCGCCGCCGGCGGGTTGGGCCGCTGCCGCACTTCTTGTTTCCGCTGCGGAGGTACGGTCCAGCGCTACGGTCGTCCCGTTTTGCGCCGAACGCTCGGCCGCGTCGATCACCGTCAGGCTGGCCTGTCCCGCATGCAGATCATTCTGCGGCTGCTTTCCGCTGACGACCGCCGACACGAAAGCTTCCAGGGCACCCTGATACGACCGATGCATATTATTTCCCGAAAGCCTCTCTGCAGCGTGACGCACTATCGAGGTCGACTGCTTCACAAGCTGACCGACCGCTCCGCCTTGCCGAAGGCCGGAGTATTCCAAGTCGACCGAGCGGTAGAAGTCGAGGCCAAGCTTGCCTTTCCGGCCGAAAATTTCGATCCGGTTCTCATCGACCGACCTTAGCGAGACGAACAGTTGAGCGGCGATATCTCCGCTCAGTCGCAGGTCCAGTGTCGCGGTATCCGCCTCGCTCTCGATCGAAAGGATGCGGGAGCTGACGGTTTCGACCTCGGCCGCCAGCGTGTATCGCAGCAAATCGATGTGATGCGAAGCCAGATCGAGTAGCGCTCCGCCGCCCGTCTCGCGCGAGAGCTTCCACGCGGGGAGGTCCCGATCCGTGGTGGCGAAGCTGCCGCGCACCGCGATCACTGGCCCGATCCGCTGAGACTGAATCTGCTGCCGGAGGGTGGAGACAAGCGGGTGAAAGCGGTAGTTAAATCCGGTGGCGCCGATACGGCCGCTGCTCTTCCACGCGTCGATGACGCGCCGGCCGTCGGCGAGCGTTGCTGCGATCGGCTTTTCGAGATAGATATGTTTCCCCGCGTCCAGCGCGGCGATGGCCGCTTCAGCGTGAAGATTCGTGGGGAGCGCAATCAGCACCGCGTCGATCTCTCGGTTTTCAAGCGCCTCGCGCCAATCGGTGGACGCCTGGGCACTGGTAACCTGCGCCAGCGCTGCTTGGCGAAGCACATCGTTGGGTTCCGCCAGCGCGGCGATCTGCACATCGGGCCGCCTGCGTAGCGCCGGGAGATGCGTTGCCAGAACAATCCGTCCGCACCCCAGTATCCCGATTCTAACCTTCTTCAAACGCTTCTCCCTTCAGTTGGATTAGAGCACATGTACCTCCATTGAAACGCACGCTTCCGGTAAGGATAGGACCAAATATTCGGGTCACTTCCGCCGAACCCAGGCGCGCGACCCCATGATCAGGAACTCGGCGCGCCCGTCCTTGCCGCTAATCACCGAGAAACGGGTGTTTCTAGCCGGTCCCCGCAAGGCTGGTATGAGGGCCACATATTGTTGCGCGCCTGACTTTTGAATTTCCGACGATACGCCGTCGCTGGTCAGGACCAGCTTGCCGGCATCGACCCGTATCTCGATCCGTGTTTCGTTTTCGAAGATTCCAACCATGCGGTCGCGCTCCACGTCGGGGACACCGTCCAGTGTAGGCGGACGCGGCTGGATGCGGGGTTCCAGCGTAAGATACAATTCCATCGCTTTTTCCACGATCTCCTCGGTAACCGGGTTACTCGCGTTCGAGATCACAATCGCCGCGAAACCCTGGTCGGGGACGATTCTCAATGCATTGGTCAATCCGGCCCATCCGCCGGCGATCGCCCACTGCCGGACGCCTCGAAAACGGCTGCCGGTGAGCGAGTATTGATTCTCCGATTTGGGTTCCAGTAGTCCGTGCAGGACGGCCTTAGGCAGACCGCTTTCGCCCGGGACCACTCCTGCATTGGCAAGCGCCAGCATGAATTGCGACAAGTCATCGACGCTGGCGAACAGAGATCCGGATGGCCATCCGACGGAGCCTTCCGCAAAGGGCCGCACCACTTTCACCTGATCACCCTGGACGGCATGACCTTGGGTCAGCGGATGAGTCACCGCCTCACTGAAGCGGAAGGATGCGGTTTTCATGCCCAGAGGAATCAGAACGCGCACCGCGGCAATTTCAGCGAACGGTTTCTTCTCGATCTCCTCCAGAACCAGTCCGGCGAGCGAGACGCCCGGATTCGACTGCGAGTAGATCCTTCCAGGCTCAGTCAGAATGCGGTCCGATTTCCAGGTGCTGATCTCATCCTTCAGATCTTTTGCGTCGTTGAGAGGCCGCGCCATATGATCGCTCTTGAGCCCGGCCCGATGGTCGAGTAGCTGGCGGACCGTCATCCGGCCGAATGCGGGGTCGAGGCCATGCGCATACCGGCTGATCGGAACGTCCAGCTCCAGTTTCCCTTCGGTGGCCAGCGAAAGCGCTGTGAGCGACGTCACGACGGCGCTCGGCGCGCCAACGCGAAACACCGTGTCGTGCGTCAGCGGAAGTCCGCTTTCTACGCTTGCCGAACCGATCGCACGGGAGAAAACGATTTTTCCGTGGTGCGCGATCGAGACGGAAACGCCGGGAGTATGCGTTCGCTGCAGCGAATCGCCAACAAATCGCGAGAGAGCGTCCGTGTTCCCCTCATTCTGGGGACTCGCGTTGACGAGGCCGAAGGACAATCCCAGCAGAACGCCCATCATGAAGCGCATCCGCTCAGCATATCCCATCCGGACTTGAGAACACCTCGAAGCTGAGTAGAGTATGATTCTTCCTATGTTCTTCAGGAATGCCGGCCTCGCCCTCTTTGTGTTTTCTACAGCGCTGTTTGCGCAAAGCCGCTGGTTTGATCCATCGCTGCTGGAGAAACCGGACGTGAAGAAGGCCTTGCGCTCGATTGACGATCGCGCGGCGGGCATCGTCGACGAGTGGATCCGGCTGGTGGAAATACCTGCGCCGTCCGGCAAGGAAAAAGCCCGCGCGGATTATATTCGCGCGGAAATGGAGAAGCTGGGACTCTCCGAGATTAAGACCGACGACATCTTTAACGTCAGCGGCGTTCGCAAAGGCACAGGCGGCGGGCCCACGGTGGTCTTTGACGCTCACCTGGACACCGTGTTTCCGTTAGGCACCGATCTGAAGGTGAAGCGCGAGGGCGATATCCTGCGTGCTCCCGGTGTCGGAGATGACACATCGAATCTGATGGCGGTTCTGGAAATGTTTCGCGCTCTGAATCGTGGCGGCGTCAAGACCAAGGGCGATCTCATTTTCCTCGCGCCCGTTCAGGAAGAGGTGGGACTGCTCGGCACCAAACACTGGCTGGAAACCAGCGGCTATAAGCCGGACTTGTTTGTGGGCGTTGACGTTTCGTCGACGGAGGTCTGGTACGGGGCGCTTCGGATCAATCAAATGAAATTTTTCTACACTTCGCCGGGAGCGCACACCATGGAAAGCCGCGGCGCACCCAGCCCGGCGAAAGCGGTCGCAAAGGCGATCACCGCGCTGTATGAAATTCCGCTGCCTCCCATCGCGGAGGGCCTGGATTCGTTCAAATTGCCGGTTTTGAACGTGGGAATGTTGGGCGGCGGGACGGTGATGAACGCCATACCGCGGGAGGCGTGGTTCACGGTGGACCTGCGCTCGCTCGACAGCGTCACCCAGGATAAGCTACAGAGCGCCGTAGTCTCCATCGTGCGGCGCATCGGGGAACAGGAAAAAGTGGGGTTCCGGATGGAGCAGAGCATGGGCATAGACTACTCGAAGGCTTTGCCGCAGAAGGATCGGCTAAATCACCCGTTAGTGCAGACCGCATTGGCCATCGCGAATTACTTCCGCAAGCCCGGCACTCCTGAGATCAGGCCTCAGGATGTGGGCTCCACGGATGCGAACATCGCGGTGAGCATGGGGATTCCCGCGGTTGCGGTCGGCGCCGTTCAGGAGCACATGCCGCATCGCCTGGAGGAATCGGCAGAGGCGAGCAGTATCATACCGGGCATCAAGTCGCTGATCGCCCTCGCCGTCGCTACGACAAGCCATTAGTTATTTCAGGCTAATGCGTGCATCGCACGTTCTATTCGGAAGGGCGTCGTTTTGTTTACACTTGGGATACCGCGCCCATCTACCGATTCTGGTGGCTCATGTTGCGGCTTAGCGTTCTCATTCTTGCAGTTCCACTCTGTCACTCCCAAACTTTCCCGTCGATTCGCTGGATCCAGGAAGTCGGCGGGACCGGAACCGACTCGCTTGCAGGTATTGGCGCCGACGCCGCCGGAAATGTCTATCTTGCCGGTAGTACTCTAAACGCGAATTTCCCGGTAAAGTCGGCGGTACAGAACCACTTGGCGTCGTTGGGGATCTTCCGCATCGACGGGCCCGGCTCGGCGTACACTTCGCTGGGATTGAGCACGGCCAGCTCGATCGTGGTGGACTCGCAAAATCCCGCGGTCCTGCTGGCTGCCTCCGCCGGCGCGGGAATGAAGAGTACGGACGGAGGAAATACGTGGACCACGCTCCCGATTCCCAGTTCCACCGTCGAGGCGATCGCGATCGATGCATCGAATGACCAGCTGATTTACGCGGGCACCTTAAACTAGAGTATTCTCAAGAGCACTGATAGCGGCGCGACCTGGTCGCCCATGGGCAACGGCATCCCTTCCGTCATTTCCATCTTCGATGTCATCGCCGATCCGAATTTTCCGAGCGTGGTCTTCGCTTTTACGGGAACCGGACTCTACCGGACTGGCAACGGTGGAGTGAATTGGACGCCGATCCCGGGAATCGAAATCGACGATCTCTCTTTCGACTCTTCCAAGCCCGGCGTCATCTTCGCCTTCAGCAGTCCCAATCAGACTCTCCAGAGCACGGATGACGGCCAGACGTTTCAGTTGCTGGTCACACCCGGACAGTTCCTCACGGTTCTCGATGATCCGTATCAACCGCGGCTGCTCGGCGCAGGCGTAGGGGGGATTTATCAGAGCACGGACGCCGGCGTAACCTGGACGATGGTTTCTCCGATTCCGGTAGTGAGGCTGTTCGCTGCCGGTAATGGCTTGTATTGGGGGATCACACCGCAGCCCAACGCAGCGGCGATCCAAATTTCCGGCGATCTCAAAACCGAGACGCATCTCGGTCCTCCAACGTCATCCGCCTTAACAACATCCACATTCTCCAACGGTCATCTATATGTCGGGGAGAGCGGCGGTCATGACGTTTTCGTGGCCAAGCTCGATCCCGCAGGTAATCTGATTTATTCGACGTTTTTCGGCGGAAGCCTGGATGATATCGCCAAGGCGATGACCGTCGACGCCGCCGGCAACGTTTACGTCACGGGAATGACGACCTCAACGGATTTCCCGACCACCTCCGGCGCCTACGCGAGCAGCGGTAGCGGCTTCGTTCTTAAACTGAACCCGGACGGTTCACTCGGCTACTCGACCTATTTCGTCCAGCCGGGCAGCGCCATTGCCGCCGATGGATCCGGATCGGCGTACCTGAGTGGCGGCACGTTGAGCGGCGGGATTCCGACCACGCCGGGAGCATTTAAGAGCAACTGTTGCTCGGTCAATTCCACAGGCCCCATTGCAGTCTTCACCGGAGATGGGTTTGTAACCATGTTCGATCCGAAAGGATCGACGCTGGTGTACTCGACATACCTCGGCGCGAACAGCCAGCAGCCGACCGTCGGAGGTCTGGCGGTTTCCGCGGACGGCAGCGTGTACGCCGCGGGAAATATCGGCGTGTTTCGATTGAATGCCACCGGAACAGCGCTGCTCGGCTCGGCGCAGCCGGTCGTGAATGCGCAAGCGATTGCGCTCGCGTCCGACGGCAGCGTTTATCTCGCGGGTCCGCAGGGGGTAGACCAAATCGAAACGGAGGCTGGAGCGTTTCAGACCACTTCGAGTCTTCTCCAGCCATTGTCGGGGCAGGGTGGAGGAGGAGAACCGAATGCAATTGTCAGGATGGACGCGCTGCTCACGAACACGCTCGCGGCGACTTATTTCACGGGACCCTATGGGAACTCGATTCAATCACTCGCCCTGGACGCTGGGGGCAACGTGTTCGTGGGCGGCTCTACTCCGCCGAGCGGACTGCCGACGCGGACGCCGTTTGTCGAAGCGTTCGGTCCACCGCTCGGAACCGGTTTCCTGAGCGAACTTTCCAGCGACCTGACTACCCTCCTTTTTTCGACGTATCTAGGCGACAGCCAGGCTTTCAGTGTGCAGGGCGTCGCCGTGGAGCCTGACGGCAGCGTCATCATCGGCGGATCCACTATGAACGTCGGCACGTCGAGCCCGCCCGCCGCGAACGTTTATGTGAACAACATCGTTCCGGCCCCGCCCGCCGCGCTGCGCGTTGATGACGTATGGAACTCCGCGAGCCTGAGCGGCGGCGCGATCGCGCCCGGAGAGACGATCGTCGTGCGCGGCGCGGGCTTCGGCAGCGACGCCCAGCTTTCGCTCAGCGGAACCGTTCTTCAGCCGCTCACGATTGCCGGGAATGCGATCACGGCCGTAGTTCCAGCCTCAATCAGCTTCGGTGCGACCACTGTGCAGGTTGCCTCTGGCGGCGCCACGTCGAACCAGGTTCTGGTACCGGTAAACTTGGCAGCGCCCGGACTCTTCTCGGCCGATGGCAGCGGCGTGGGAACCGGCTACATTTTGAATCAGGATGGGACCAGGAACAGCCAGTCGAATCCGGCCAAACTAGGCCAAAACATTACGCTCCTGGCGACAGGCGAGGGCCTGTTTTTGGTGAGCGAAGGATCCATCGAATTGAGGTCGTCTCTGGCGGTATTTCTTGACGGCTTCTACTGCGCTGGCGTCAGCGCGACTGTCGCGAGCGTACCAGGATTACCCGGCCAGGTCTACGAGCTCACAGTGATCTTACCCACCGTCGCGCAGTTGGCAGAGAACAATCCGGACTTGAAGAATTTCACCTTCCCGCCACAGGCAGGCCTGATTTTGCAGGTGGCCAGCGTGAACAGCCAGAACGGGCTCTCCATCTGGGTCACGCAGTAGAATTGCTCGCTGGGGCGCGATTTGGTTCCGGCGAATCGCTTTACCTCGAATGGTACTCGGTGAAAACGTAATCTTTTTTCGCCCTGCAATATGACACGTCGCCTCGCATTCGGGCCTATAGATAAATAGTGCGGGGCTACCCAGCTTTTGGCCCAGGCGACGGTCCCCTGGCGATCATGGCGCGCACATTTGCGGGTGTCATAAAACCTCTGTAGCGCTTCGACTCGGCTTCGGTCATGAGTTCCAGCTATGACGCGTGCCACCCGCTCTGGATCGTCTGCGGGAATGGGATGAATGACCATAGCGCCCGTGCCCTTTCAAATCTCTTGATGATGAGATCGTCGCAGTCGATTGCGCGTTCTAGTATTCCATTTTTCGCGCGACCGCTGTTCGCTGTCACGGCAGGTGCCGTCAATTGCGAGTCTGCCGCGACTGCAAGGAGCGATTAGTCGTCGGTTATCACACAGGCTCTCACGCGAAGCACTTCAGTGATGACTAAACTTTATCTGGAAAGTTGGTTTCGGGCTTCTTGTCGACAGCCGTGTCGACGTGGAAAGAAACCGTGAACTCCCCATTGGCGCTTAAAGGCCTGAAAGCTGCTACCTCCGGCGGCCACCTTTTCGGATCCACGCGGAGAATCCCGGGTGACGCGGCTACCAGAGCGTGCCCCAATTTCATCAACTCGTCCACTGAGCCGATGATCATGAGTCCATTTTCACGCCCCCTGTAACGGTGAATTCGCATCTTCGTTTCCTGCCGCCTTGCTTCAGCTGGTTTGCGTAAGGCAGTGTTCTTAGCAGTTTATCAACCGCTGGAATGCCGCGCGGCGCGCCGGACCACCTTAGCCTCTACACTTCGGCCCAACGGCGCAGAAGATTGTGATAAACGCCGTACTTCGCCAAAGGTTGCCGTGGAGAACCATTATCGCTTCAAGTTTGCACCGCGGCACCGCCCGCAGCCCGCTCTGCGAGGCCTATTCCGAAGCGAAGCCGAACGCCAAATCATCCGGCATCCGGTGCGACATTGAGGGCCAACTCGATTCCGTTAGAATCGCATCAAATCCCGGAAGAATCGTGGATGGCCATGGGCGCGCCAGTGGAGGACCTCCTCAAGTATTTGAGCATCGGAACCGTGGCCGCACCGTTCATGCGGTCGACATGGTAGTGTATTCGAGGAGATTCTCTACCCATGGAACAACTCATTACCAAACTGATTCGCGACTTTGAAGACGGTTTCCTGAACCGCCGCCAACTGATCCAGAACCTCGCCATCGCGTGCACCGCCGCGATGGGTGGGACGGCCGCCGCGCAGACGCCTGCCGGCCAGTCCGGCGCCAAGGATTCGCCGTTCAAGACGGCCGAACTCGATCACATTTCCTACCAGGTGAACGACTATCGGGTGACACGCGATTTCTATGCAGATCTGATGGGCTTGGAAGTGAAGAACGACAACGGCAAGACCCAGTGCGAGCTGTATTTCGGCAACTCCATGCTGCTGGCGCGGAATCATTTCCGGCCGCGCAATGCGGAGGGAGCGAGCGCGACGCCTCCCGCGGCGACTCCGGCTCCCGCGGCCGGGGCAGGCGGAGGAAATGGCCGCGGCAATCGCCCGCCGGTCACCTCGCTGGTGGATCACATTGCGTATCGAATCTACGATTGGGACACCGACCAAGTGAAGGAAGAGCTGCTGCGCCGCAAGCTTCTGACCGACGCCGCCAAGCTCCTCGTGGGCGCCGCGGTTGGCGACCATCAGCTCGGCCGTGCCGCTGAGCTCGCGCAGAACCGCACGCAACGCGAGCACATCACGCAGCGGTCGATGAACAGGGTGATGTCGCCCAGGTCTCGTTTGCGGCTGGTGAAGGGCATGACGTCGGTCCGCCGGGCGGCCTGGCCGTAGTGGAAGTGATAGTCCTGCAAGGTACACTCGCCCGCCTTGTCGCAGATGGGGCAGTCGATCGGGTGCCGCAGCAGGAGGTCTTCCTCTACCATCGCGCGGGCCTGCCGCACCTTCTCGCTCTTGGTGACGATGACCAGGCCGTCGCTGGCGGGCACGGTGCAGCCGGGGACGAGTTTGGGCTGCATCTTGACCTCGCCCGACTTGGCGTCGCGGTTGCCCGTTTCGATCAGGCACATGCGGCAACTGCCCACGACGGCGAGTCCCGCATGGTAGCAGTAGTGCGGGATTTCGACGCCCGCCGCTTGGCGGCCTCGATCGCGTTGATGCGCAGGCCGTCGGGCAGTTCGATTTCGCGTCCGTCGATGGTGAGTTTGGGCATGGTTCTAATGTTGCGCACGCTCCTGCCGGGTGCCGCAGTTCCGTTCACTTTCAGTTCCGTTACCAGCAGCAGATCGATAAAACTCGCGGTATCATCGGGATGAGTTACAATGATCGTGCGACCGCTAGGCGTCTGGGAAAGGAACTCGCGGTGTGAAACGTTGTATACGGTGCCGTCGGCCAAGTGGATGTTGAACGGTCGGAACGGTTGCGCCTGGTGCAATTTGCGAAGCTGTTCAATGGTCATGGTGTTGTCTCCAGTTATGCTCGATTCAGAAATACAGACTCAGATTCTCTCCCCGCCTCGATCGGGCTATTTGTCACGTATCTGATCGCGGGTATAGCACTTCTGAAATATGAAATCTGACATGTGATATTCCTAATGCGGTTTTCCGTTCAGGCTTACCAGCCCCGGCGTCGCCTCCTTGCCGACGTATCCTCTCGGGTTCGTCCGCTTGATGTATTCTTCCAATTCGCCGCGGAACTTGCGGATGGCGTTCTTCATAGGCCATGCGGCGCCGTCGGCCAGGCCGCAGATCGTCGTGCCGGGGATGATGCCGATGGTATCGCCGATTTCCGCCAGCAAATCGAGGTCCTTCAGGCGGCCCCGGCCGGCCTTGATGCGCTCCATCATCTGCAAGGCCCAGTGCGTGCCCTCGCGGCAAGGCGTGCATTGGCCGCAGCTCTCGTGGGCGAAGAAGCGGCAACTGTTGTGCAGGAAATCGACCATCGAGTAGGTCTCGTCGAACACCATCGACGCAGGCCGTGCCCAGGCCCAGGCAACCGATCTTGCATCGGCGCGGAGAAATCCAGCGGCGTGTCGAACTCGGCTTCGGTCATCACGCCGGTGCTCAATCCGCCGGGGACGACGGCCTTGGCCTTGCGGCCCTTCCAGACGCCGCCGCCGAACTCGTCGATCAGCTGCCGCACGGTGATGCCCAGCGGGGCCTCGTAGCAGCCGGGGCGATTGACGTGGCCGCTGAGGCCGTAGAGCTTCGGGCCGAAGCTGCCGGGGTCGCGGGGATCGGCCGGCTCCGGCGGCACGCCGATCGAGCGAAACCAGGCCACGCCGCGATCGATGATGTGGATCACGCAGGCCAGCGTCTCCACGTTGTTGACGACCGTCGGCTTGCGGAACAGCCCTTCCACAGCCGGGAAAAGGCGGCTTGATCCGCGGCCATGCCCGCTTGCCTTCGAGACTTTCGATCAACCCGGTCTCCTCGCCGCAGACATAGGCCCCCGCTCCACGATGGATGTACAAGTCGAGCGAAAACTTGTCGTTTAGCAAGCGCCTCCGCGGCTCGTGCCGGGAAGGTGCCCGCCGACTCTTCGCCCAGCGCCATGACGAGGCGCGTCGGCGCCGCCTTCAGCCCGTCGTAGCTGGGCCGATAGTCGGTGATGGCGTCCGATCGATGGGAAAGCAGGACGTCATCCCGCGCACCGTCATCTTGCGTCGGCAGTCCAAACTGCGCCGGGTCGGGCAGCGGTTGCGCGAAGTATTCCTCGTTGAATTCACCCCGCCACATCGATGTCGCCATGAATGCCGCCATTCCGGCTCCGTAGCCATTCGACATGTAAGCCTCTCGGAAGCGTGCCAGTGCCCGCTGCGCTTGTTGCTCATCCGGTAGCACGGCCGGAAGCGGCGGTTCGTGCGCAACCAGCGTGATGACGTCCTTCGGGTACGTACTCACGAGTGCGAGTGAGGTGATGGCGCCTCCGCTGCTGGCAAACATCTCCACGGGTCCGGCACCGAGAGCTTCGATGATGTCGTGCAGATCGCGCGCTTGGACGGCGGGGTCGTTGTCGACCCGACCGTCTTTGCGCGTGCTGCGCCCGAGCCCGCGCGGGTCGTACATGACCACGGTTCGGTCTGGAAAGTGCGAGGCCAGCGCTCGGAAGCCACTCGCATCCATCGGCTGACCGATCATGAGCAGCGGTGGTCGGCCGCCGTCAGGAGGGAGCGGACCGGCGACATCGTAGACGACGGACGCCTCATTGGTTTCAAGCGTTTGTGTCTGCATGTGTGTGAAATTCTCCTCAGTAGTTCGCAAGAAGTTGCTCGAGCTTGTCGAGTTGCTCGTTCCAACCCTGATCGGCACCACGAAGTGCTTCTGCCGGCAGCATGGGCTCGAAGTAGGACTGGCACATCGTCAGAGCGGTACCACCGTCGCCCTCTTCGAGGGTCACCTCAATGAGAGTTGCGAACAATTCACCCTGCTCGTCATTGACCGCGCGGCCGCTCATCACCAAGCGATGCGGTCGCTCGATCTCGAAATACTCACCGCCCATGTGGTGCGCGAACTGATCGTTGCCGGGAACGGCACCCAGCCACTGCATGGCGAGTTTGTAGGTTCCGCCGACACGAAGATCGACTTCGGCGGCCGGGCAGCTGAAACCCTTGGGCCACCACCATTGCGTCAGCTTCTCGGGATTGGTGAAAGCGTTGAAGACCCGCTCAGGCGAGGCCTTGAAGGTGCGCTCGATAACGAGTTGTTTGGCCGGGGTTGCTGTCCGCACATCCAATGCGGTTCTTGTCTCAGGCATTGCCGTTCTCCTTCTCTCCATTCGTTGCTGCCGTTTGGGAGTCAAGTTGGGCTTCAAGACGGTCGAACCGGTCAGTCCATTCGGCATGCGCGCGGCGCAGCCAGTCGTCCACCGGAAACAGGCCTTCGAGCTGAAGTCGCGCCGAACGGCGCTGACCATCGCGGCTGCGGACGATCAACCCCGCGTCTTCCAGAACCTCAAGTGCTTGGTGATGGCTGGCAGCGTCAGGGAGGATCCCTTGGCAAGTTCGAGGACACCGGCCTCACCTGATCCCAGGCGCTCGAGAATGGCTCGGCGGGTCGGATCCGCGAGGGCCGCGAACGCTCGGCTCAGTTCATCCTGGGATGACATTACCGATATGTTATATAACCTGTCGGTAATTTGTCAACCCTTACCTGGGCAGCCGAGGCTGTGCTGGCTACTTATGGCATCGACTGCCAAATCAGACCTTTATGAACATCTATTCAGGTCTACGCTCCTTGCCCACTCCTAATGGGAGAGTACGATCGAAAGCATCATCGCTCATCTTCACAAAGGGGAACGTCTATCTGGTCAGAGGATTCTCACGTTCGTCACATGCATGACACACTTTTGTCTTTTACTCCCTCCATCAGCGCTTCGTCGTCTGGATCAGACCGGACACCACATCTCATATGCGGTTGTGTTGCGAAAATAACAAAGATGCAGTAAACTCGATGATATTCTGAGAAGCGAGAGGAACCGATTTGATAAACACCCCCACCCCGTTCAAATGGAGCCACTTCCAAGCAGACATTATTCTCCTCTGTATGAGGTGGTATCTGCGTTATTCGCTGGGTTATCGAGACCTCGAGGAAATGATGCGGGAACGTGGTTTGTACATCGATCACACGACGATCTACCGTTGGGTGCAACACTACGCACCAGAATTAGAAAGCGCTGCCGACCTCATCTCAATATGACGAACGACTCGTGGCGTGTTGATGAGACCTATATGAAAGTAAAAAAGGTCTGGATGTACCTCTATCGCGCTGTCGATTTTCGGGGAAACACCTTGGAATTTCTGTTCAGTCCCACCAGCGATACTCAAGCGGCCAAACGTTTCTTCTCGAAAGCGCTTGCTGCATCTCATATCAGCACTCCTCGCGTCATCACAGTTGATAAAAACGCGGCCTATCCCAAAGCGTTGAAGGAGTTGAAAGCGGAAGGGATTATGCCAGATCCTAGTGAACTGCGGCAATGCAAATACCTCAACAACCTCGTCGAACAGGATCATCGCTTCTAAACGGCTTGTAAAGCTCGGGATGGGCTTCTTTTCATTTGGTACTGCGTGGCGCACCTATGCCGGGGATATGAAGCGATGAACATGTTGAGGAAAGGTCAGATATGTGGCATCGAAAAAGGAGACGGCTTGAAGCAAGCGACATTTATTGCTAGCCTGTTTGGAGTGACTTTATAAGCTGAACAGGAATGTGAAATTTCACGCCGAACGCATTCCTCTCATATTTCTTGCAACACAACCCAGTTTTGTCAAAGTAGGCCTATCTTGAACTGCTGTTGTTTACGGTTAAGTCGTGTGTGAAGCTGTATTTGACCGGTAATAAATGCAGAGGCTAACATCGTCGGATGACCTTTATCCACACAAAATGAATGGTCGCGATTGGTCTGCACGCATGTGTTCTTCACAAACGTGAGAAGCACCTCACTATTTCTTCCTCCATCGAGTTCATATGGCAAGAAGAATGGCCAGCGAGGACGTCGAAGCTACAATCTTCGAACAGAAGTCCGAAGTAACCACTAAAGACTATTTTCCGTTTTTTGTCTTGTCAAAACAGACATGTTGTCCGGTTGCACTTTACCTTGCAACTAATGCATCTTAGTTACAAGGTAAGGCTATTTTCTGTCGAGACCCTCACCCATTTCCGGCAGAGAAAGAGATCATTATAAAGAAAATAATAGATGAGATCAACATGGAACCAGCAGATTTAACTCAAGATCAACACCTTTACTTACAGTTTCTCCTGGATAACTTTCGTGCCGATGGTCGGTGGCCAACGCATCGTCAAGTCGATCTGTTTTTTATCAGGCTGATCCTGATATGGACATCGAGGAGATTTGGAAAAGCTTGCCTCCTGGTCTAACCAGTTATCTGGATATCAACCTCCTTGACAACACTGCGAGCCTTACCCTTGAGGGAATATATGCGCTGGAGCCCGATGCTCCTGAATTCGCACTCTTTTTGTGGGTTCTCGATCTCTGCTTAAAGACCTATGCTGCATCTCAAGATGATACGGTACGCAGTGAAGACATTCTCCAGTCCCACCCGCAGTGGAATGAGGCTGAGGTAAAAAAGATGGGATGGCTCCTGTTCAGCGAGGGAAATCTCTGGCAGTCGTTTAGTGGCCCTCATCCTCAGTCTGGCAGTTGGGCCATTTTATCTCCAACGGAAAGTACGGCAATTTCACGATATAACAACGATAGATGCATATTGGAAGAAGCGGGAGTCACTCCGCCGTCAACCTCCAACTTCGCTGCCTCCAGGTTATGTTCCAATAAGTGGCGACATCTTACCTGACTTTCCTCCTATAAGTGGTGTAGATACCTCTACAGAGAGCAATGTTTTGCTGCAGCAGATGATAATTCATCCAGAGATCCACTTGAAGTGCTGGAGTCTTTACACGCAAGGCAACTACGATAATGCGATCCTTGCTGCTACCAGAGCTGTTGAGGTAGCTGTTGGTGGAAGAGATTGCCAGATGATCTTGTTGGTGTCAATTTAATAACGCAGGCATTCAAACCAGATAATCCCATTCTCATCTATAGCGACCTAAGAGCTGGACAGGAGGGAATGATGGCGCTGTTACGTGGGATGATTCTTGTGTACAAGAATCCGCAAGTCGCGTCACATAGAAGTGCAAAATAGATCGGAATGTCTCGCTATCCTCTTGATGTGCAGTAATCTGTTGTATACCATCGATGCATTGAGGCTTCGTGAAGAGGGATCTAGCACATGAGCAAGTTGATAATTGTACAAGGTGACAATCAGAAGCAGATTACCCAACCTGAAGTACCTCGCTGCCAGGATGGAAGTTCAATAGAAGAGTTAATTCTGAACTTTGTAAAAGAGAAGGCTGCCAGGTCGCAGAGCCAGAAAACGGCCAAGGCTTACTTTGACACGGTGATCGCATTTCGAGCCTATCTGCAAGAACGCGGCTACGACTTGATCATGTACATTAGGGAGGAAGAGGGCTGGAACGAGTACACGTATATACGCAGCAAGATCGCCGATTGCGCCAGCGATTTTGCGATTCTGTCGAAGAAGCCAGGGAAATCCCTGGTTGCAGAGGCAACGCGGGACCAGCGGCTGGCCATCCTCTCCAGCTTTTATAAATACGCCGACATCAGGCGGAAGATCCCCTTCTCCAACCCGATCACTATGATCGAACGGTCACCTGTTGAAGCATACGCCGGGGCCGTCGCGTTGTCCGAAAATCAAGTGCAGGCCGCGCTTGCATCCATCGACGGTCTACACCTATCGGGAGCCGCAACTACGCCCTGCTATTGGTGCTCTTCAATACAGGTGGGCGCGTTGGGCAGGTGCAAAGATTGACACGAGGGGCGCTCTATATCTCGCCTTCCAGCAGCGTGACGGTGGTGTTTCGGCATACCAAGGGTAATAAGGCGATGGAGCAGGAACTCGACCCGCGCGTGTCCGCGGTGCTCATCGACTACCTGGAAGCGATCTACCAGAAGCCGATCGAAAAGATCGAAGCGAACGCTCCACTGGACGGTGCTGAATGACATTCCGAGCCCTCAAAGGCCAACTGAGAGGCCTTTGTATAAGAAAGGAGATCCGTTAGGCTATGGGGCGATTCGCTATATGTGCCAGCAGATCCTCGGGACCAGCAAGGTCCACACGACCAGGCACACTTTCAGTTTAGCGATGCTGGAAGCTGGAGCTACAAACGACGAATTGCAAGAGCAGCTGAATCATAGCGATCCGAAAACCACGCGCAAATACGCCAGGCACTTTAAGCGGCAGAAGAATAAGCACGCGTCAGCCATCGCTTCAAAGTTTGGACTCTGACTCAAGGAGCATCAAACGAGGCATCTCTCCTGCCGAGCAGACCGGCAACTACCTGGAGCCATACAATCAAGAGAATAAACCACTAAAGCCCTCATTCGCAAGCCCTGGCTATTAACGCAAACGTAATTCGCTCTTCCTGGTTTTTTCATGAGCCATACTGGACAATAGCTAGTCATATAGATCGATTACTGATAGAATTGCAGAGAAAAGAGTAATCGAGCTAAAAATACTGCTTACCATTTCGCAATGGTAAGATTACACAGGCAAAATTTTCCTTTTTGGGGGATAGCCAAAAATACTTCGGGTTGCAGGAAACATGGAGAGTGAGTATCACAATCCGTACATTTTCTAGAATTTTATGGTGAAATGCAGCAGACTCCCCACCATCGTTACCGCTCGTGGGAGCATTGCTATCAGTTTTTCTCAGCAAATAAGCCAAATATCGATATGGCCTGCTTACACCTTGCCTTTTATCTGGCGAGCTGGGGCATGTACCGTGGTTCTTCTTTCCTTCTCCCAGAGGATTATCTGATACATCGTCCGGTAGTAGAAGAAATTATAAAACCGAAATACCACCCTATCCGCGCTATATCGCTGCATAGCTTGAATAGGGATCTCACCCATGCGTTATCCGGAATGATCCTGGAATTAGTACAATGGATTAAACGCTTTTACACCGGATATATCGATCAAGGCCCGGACGCTTCTATTCATGTGACTGATACGCTCGCAACTAAAATACTGCTGGGAACCGTAGGCTGCATCCCTGCTTATGATCGTTACTTTATATGCGGGCTTAGACAAGCAAGGATTGACTTATTGAGTCCTGAATGGGAAGAATTTCTCGGAACTTCTGGAATACTGCATTACTCATGAAGCTGAGTTTACGGAGGTACAAGAAATATCACAATATGGGATTCATTATCCTGTGATGAAAGTGATTGACATGCATCTTTGGATAGCAGGCAAAAATGCTCTATTAACCAAACCCTCATAATGCGTTTGTACAAGAAACCTGTAGTGGAACCGGAATCTTGGACACAGAGGAAACCAAATGAGAAGGTATACTGTATCTAAGAGGAGGGAACCCGAGCATGACAACCCATCGCAGTTTTACGCCAGAGTTCAAAGCCCAGGTTGTCTTAGAGGTTTTAACAGGAGTCAGGAGTGCCAGCGAAGCGTGCCAGCACTACCAACTGAAGCCGGATCTCATCTCGAGATGGAAGGCGCAGTTTCTGGAGAGTGCGGCTACGGTATTCGCCCAGGAGCCCCAGAAGGATCCGGCTCTGGCGCGTGTGGCGGAGCTGGAGCGCTTGGTCGGGCGATTGACGCTGAC
>CAVTSS010000011.1:0-393084 GCA_963737495.1 Terriglobia bacterium | reverse complement strand
TCACTGAGGAGACACTCGATCACTAGAGAGAGAAGATTCCACTTGCCTCGAATCACTATATTTTCACAGGTGTTTGGGGTGGCGGACCAACTAAGACAGTGACACTCAGGACGGTTCCGGTACGATTCGATTCTTGCACCGTCTCTTTTGATTTAACGGAAGTCGATGTATGGGCTGCTTATCGTGATCGCCCAATAGTGTCCACGACACGCCAAGTTGTTCCACTTGGCGCACTCACCGGAAGTAGGGTGATGAAGAATTCCATTAGGCTCTCACTCGATTCCTCTAATAAGATCGAAAAGCAGGTCGAGGAGTGGAATGTGTATCTTAATACAGCGTCCAAGGTCATTCTCAGTGAAACCCACGAGGACTTGAATAATAGTACCAAGAGCGAAAGCGTGAACTTCGCCTTTCTCGGGTTCTATGAGGAGTCCATAGCCAACCGAGTTCTGGAGGCGTTCAAGCATGCTGCCGAGCTTTGCCGAGGCAAGGAACCGTTCTAAACACGAACACGAACGAATTATACGATGACTGTTGAAGAACTTATGGATTAGTTACTGAGAAACTGGATGAGCGTAAAGAACACTTGAAGATATTGGGTAAAAGACCTTACGACGGCAGCGCACGAGCAACGACGCCGAAGTTTGTCTCTCTCTTTCCTGGACGAAGACGGAGACCATCGAGGACTTGATAGATGACGTTCTGAATGAACTCGAACAACTCAAGGGCGGATTTTGGATGAGCAAACCCCCGGACGATAAACCTGTTGATCTTCGGAAGGGATATGAGGCTCGTACTGTTCGTGCAGGTGATTTGAATCTGAGACTCGTTTATGGCTTTACGATCACCGACAACACAAACCGTTTGCGAGTGCAATGTTGGTATTACCCGGTGAGTACTGCGTCAAGTCAGGGGTGATTCGTGCGGACTGTCCAATGGGACTCTTTCCGTACCTGCTTATGAGCGGCCCTTTCGCTCGACCCCGGCCTGCGAGTGCTGTCGTTCAACTTCTTGGATCGCGCCGGAACGAGATACAAATTTGTCGCAGATCGAACTTGGCAAATCGAAGTACGGCAATAGACCGAACACGATCTTCTCGAACGGCCCTGACTTGGCGATGGCCTCAAGATAGAGCGTAGCCTTGTACAGTGCGTCGTTGAAAAGATGGAGACCTTCGTAAGCATCGACAATATTTTCCATCAGGCCGCTTCTCCGCTTTTCAGCAACCGCTGAATCGTCATGGCGCTCTTTCCCGTCGCCGGCGATTTCTCGAAGCACATCCCCTTCTTCACGCATCGCTGCCAGCTTGCCCCGGTCAACAATCGACCGAGGACGCCCAAGCACCTTTCCTTCGGCCCTGGCTCGTGCGAGGCCGCTGCGAACCCGGTTGGACATCCGATCGGCCTCGAACTTCGCCACGGTCGCCAGAATGCCAATGATGGCATCGCTGAATGCGCCCAGGCTGTCGATCCACTGCTCCTGAAGACTCCGGTACTTCACACCGTACCCGGTTAGCTGGTTCAGGATCAGGAGCGTCTTAGGACGCCTTCTCTGGAAAGGCGATCCAGCGACCAAAAGAGCAACACATCAAATTTTCGTTTGCGACCATCCGTAAGGGCCTTCTTCAACTGCGGACGATCCGCCTTCCGGCCTGAAACTTGGTCCAAGTATTCCGCTACGACCGTCCAGCCCATGCGCTTGGCGTACTCGTGCAGTTCTCTGGTTTGGTTGGTTAGTTCCTGTCTGCCGTCGTCGGTTGAGGTTCTTGCGTAAAGGGCAACTCTCACAAAATTAGTGTATCATAAACAGGTGTTTTTGATACGTTTTTCTTGCCTTAGAATTTGCCCTAGATGCAAATCTCGCCGGCTTTGTGCTCCTGCCGCAGCACCACGTCCAGCTTCGAGCGCCAGCGCTGGTACAGCTCGCAGAAGCGCGAGTAGCGATAGCCATCCGGGTTCGCTTGCCGGTACTCTTCCCACAGCAATTGCAAGGTCACGATGACTTGCTGCTGCGCAACTGCTCATGGATCGAGGCGAAATCCGGCCGCGTGCGAGCCGGGCTCTGCTCGCGTCGCTGGCCCGATCGGGGGAACAGCGCCGCTTCCACTCGCGCTTCATCCCAGCCCTCGGGCAGCGGCCAAGTCAAGCCCGCCGCCTCGGCGCGCTTCAGGTACTTGTACACCGTGCTCACCCCGATCGCGCAACTTCGCCCGATCTGCTGGTAGCCCAGATTGAGTTCGAATCGGAGGCGCATGACCTCCCGTAATTTCCGCATGGACAGTCTCCTGGCCGGCACTCTGATCCTCCCTTGGAGGGTTCATTGTGCCGGTGTGATGTCCAGCGCCGCAGTGCCTGTGGAAATCATTCCGGGCTGATCGTGAAAGCCATTCCGGGCTCGGGCGAAAACCGTTCGCCTTCCCGCCGGAATCGCTGTTCACCTTCAGCCCGGAATCGTGTTCGTCTTCACCCAGGAATCCTTTTCCCGTTCACCCCGGAATCCCGTTCACCTTGCCCGGAATCCGCACACGTTCACAGCGGCCGGCGCATGACCACGCCCCGGGTGTTTCACACCGCAACGTTGCTCCCTGGCGGCCACGTCTTGATCGCCGGGGGGCGGACCACCGACAACAGCGTCCTGCCGAGTGCCGAGCTTTACGATCCCTCCAACGGCACTTTCTCTGTTACTGGCCAAATTCCCATGCCCCGGGTAGCGCACACGGCAACGCTGCTCGCCGATGGCAGGGTCTTGATCGCCAGCGGCGCCGAATCGCCCAGCGCGGAACTCTATGATCCCGAGACCGGTACGTTCAACGCCGCCGGCGACTACGCAACGCCCGCAGGCTTAATGACTGCGACCCGACTCGCGGACGGGAGGGTCTTGCTCACCGGATGCAACCCCAACTGTGGCTCTGATGGGTATACCGATATAGCCCAACTCTACGATCCAGCTACAGACACATTCAGTTCGACGGGCAGCACCGGCGCCGCATTCGGACAGACAGAGACCCCACTCCCGAACGGGAAGGTGTTGTTCGCCGGTGGAGTAGCGACAATGGTTACCCGTATAGCAACGCGCAACTTTACGACACCTCCAGCGCCGCATTCACCCCTACAGAGTACATGACCAAGGCTAGCTATACGCACACTGCCACGCTGCTTCCGGACGGAACGGTTTTGATTGCCGGGGGGCTCGACTTAGACGGACCGGCGCCCTGCTGTGTGGGGATTCAAACGGCTGAGCCCTACGGTCCTATCACAGGAACGTTCGGGTCCGTTATCAGCATGATCGCAGCACGCGGTTATCACACCGCAACTTTGCTCAATGATGGAAGGGTTTTGCTCGCTGGTGGTTTCTACTTTGATTCGCGGGCACAGCGGCCGGGACGCCAATCATCTTAGCCAGCGCCGAGACTTACACACCACTCGTGTTGACGCCCGCGTCGGTGTTGTTCTCCCTTTCGGGCGACGGACGCGGGTAGGGCGCCGTGTGGAACCCACAAACAGGGCAGATTGTTTCCGCCGCCAACCCTTCTACCGCAGGGGACGTGCTGTCGATATACACCACCAGCCTGTTTGAAGGCGGCGGTTCCCCGCAAGTCGCGATCGGCGGCAAGCAAGCTGAGATTCTGTTTTTCGGCGACGCTCCCGGATATCCCGGCTTCTATAGGTCAACTTCCGCCATGCCAAGCGGCGTCAGGCCGGGGTCTGCGGTTCTGTTCGATTGACTTACATCGGCCGCGCGAGCAATGCAGTCATGATCGGAGTGCAGTGACGGTCTGCGCGTCAACCTGGATTTCGATTTCGAATCCATGGCATACGCGCTACTCGCAAGTTTATCAGCGAGTTGCACGCGAGCGTTGATGGCATACTTCCCTGCGTTTGCCAGCAAGGTACCGCGTAGAGTCACGGGGCGGGTTCAATCTCTCTTCCAGCAGGGCCCAGCCGCCAAGGGTTCGGTGGATCCGCTGCTTTGAAGGATGCTGGCTCGAAGACCGGAACGGAGTTGGCGCAGTTTAACGATGTCGCCTTCTTGGCAGTTCCCGACATCGGACGTGGTAAAAGTGAGCTTTGAAGCATCTGTTTCCTGCGAAAACCAGCGGATGTCGCGTCACCGTTCGTAAGTGCGACTTGTTGTTCCGGGCGCGGTCTTGATGACCAGAGGTTTTGTCGAGTCCGCCAGAGTCATTGCATAGACGGTTCGATAAAGTCCGCGAAGCCTCGAAGACGGGAGTCGCGGGCGGGGGAGCCGATAATGGTGACGAGTCAATGAGAAGTCCGGCGGGCAGTAGCGATCCGCAGATTGAGCGACGCGGCCACCAACAGCAGCGACGTGTAAGCCCCGGACATCCACGCATGCCTGTGGATCGAAAAACTCAGGTGCGCGATTCCGTTGGCGAGTACAAGAAACGCAAAGGTGTAGCCAGCGTGGACGGTCCACCACGTTCCGCGCCGTACCCAATAGGAGAGGATCACCAATCCGACGATCGCCAGAGCCAGGAGTGTTATCCAGACTGGAAACGTAAATCGGAGCGCCGGAAGGCCCATGGCGATCACCGCTGGATTGTACAAATCGAGGAAACCCGTCGAAGCTTCATCGGCGACGTGCACAGCCAACGCCGCGCACAGCAGGAGCCAGGCTATGTAACGTCTTCGTTCAGGATTCACTTAACTGAATTATGATAGTTGAACTTGAGAAATCGCCCGTGGTTCTGGGCGTCCTCCGGGTCGGATGCATCCCAATCCATTCTCCGGTGTTTCTTAGCGGCCGACCAACGACCGGTTCGCCGAAGGCAAGCCACTCACCCATCACATAATGCGCAAGATGTAGGACGACGCATGCAAACGCGCTGGCGTCTCCGGCCGACTGTTTCACGATCTGCGCCGTTCCTCAGTGCGATCTTCGGCGACGCTGGTGTAACCGAGAAGAAGGCTCGAGAGTTTAGTGGGCATAAGACCCATGCGGCTTTTGATTGCACCAGCATCGCGGACTTTCAGGACCTTCGGGACGCAGCAGCGCGGCTGGGTAAGTGCCTCGGCGAGGGAGAGAAAGTAGACGATGGCCGCGCAAAAAGGCGTTTCATACGCCGGCCCTCCTCACTCGCCTAGCTTAGCATCGCCGGGTATCTCAACTTCCTTCTCATCGACATCGAAAATGTAGTTCGGGTGCAATGCGGCCGCCCATCGCGGCCTTGCGTTCATCTTCGGTGTTGAGTCAATGCTCTTCCTTCACACTATTTGACGGCTTCGTGAATTATCTTTGGGCCCCACTGTTTTCCAGCCATTGTGTGCCCCTTCTACGAATTGATCAGCCGCTTCGAGCGTGAGGCCAGCGGAGAGGGTCGCCGGCCACAATCTAGGAGCCCGATGAACTGAGATCGGAAAGCCATGGACGAGGCGCGAATGCCCGAAGAACGAACAGCGCGGAGACGAAGGAAGTCGTTTCTGGCATATTTCCAGTTGAGATGTTCATAGCTCAAGGAGAATCGTAGTCAAGGCTCGCGGCGACCTCTCGAACGATCCTCTCTTAAACGACTTCCTCTTGAGGAATAAAGTCCCCTCGGAACCGGATCGCAGGCGGAACTGGACTGGCTTCCGAGCCGGCACCAGAGCATTCCTGACCGTGACGAGTGCGGCGCGGCGAAGCGAAGCCATGCCGACAATCACCGTTCAGGCACTTCGCAGTCCGTCATGCACACCCTCACTAGAGATCACGACGGTTGAGTACTTTGCTGGCCAGTGCGATTGGGCCTACGGTCCAGACAACTAACATGGAAATCAGGATGGTCTCACTCAGGCCCCCAAGGAATTTGACAAGTGCGGCTCCGGCCGCGCCGAAGATGGTGGCATCGCCTGCCGAAATCAAGCCCGCGACTCGGGCCAAATCCACGGGATTGCCGAAAAGGGAAAGAAAAATCAGCAGGTTCGCCGCCTTCTCCCTTAACAGAAATCCCGCTCCCATAATAAGTAGGTCATAAAACAACACGAGGAAGAACCAGACCAACAGCGCCAGCCCGAAGGCCCGGGCGCGCGTCACGCCAACGATCGCCAGAAGTGCGCCGAGCGAGAGGAACGCCAAAGCCAGGAGCAAAGCGATGATCGTGAAGAAAAGGAAACGGAGCAGCCCCTCCGCTCCCACCTCAGACGCGATGACCGTCCCGGCAACGCCGAAACCGAATAGCATCGCGGTCAGCATGGAGCCGAACAGCCCGAAGACCTTGCCAACCAGAATCTCCGTGCGGGCGACCGGCTGCGAAAAGAGCAGCTCCATGGCTCCGCGGTCTCCCGTGAGGCTGAGCGTCGCCATGGTCAGCCCGACCAAAGGAACCAGGTAAAGCACCAGGCTCAGCAGACTCGCCGTGGTTCGCTCGAAGCCCTGGAATCCGGCATAGCCTTCGGTGACCAGGCCGAAGTAAGAAATCGCCAGCGCGAGGAGCGCAAAAATGCAGGCAAACAGCGCGTCCAGCGATTGCGGATGTTGATCCGGGTTTCCTGACGGGCAATCGTGAAAACGGCGGCAAGATTCATGTGCTCCTCCCTAGTGGCTCCACAGATCCTCAAAATGGAGAACCTGGCCCGCGAAGCGTTGAGCAAGGTCGCCGGCCGTGGCCCGATCCTTCACCGCCAGAATGCCGCTGCCCATCGGTCCAGGGATGGAGGCCGATTTCACCAGGAACGCCTGGCGCGGATCCAGCCACTGCTTGCCGTCGCTATCCATGACGAACCATGCTGCGGCTTTTTCCTTCAGACCGTGGCCGGAGACGTAGCGGACCATGCAATCGAGGTTGTCGAACTTGTACACGTTGCCGTCCCTGTCAACCATTTCCGCGGCATATCGCTTTTCCGAGATGGCCATCTTGCACTGAGCGCACATGTCGTTCTCTTCGATCTCAGCCGGCCGCGGCAACTGGTTCCCGCAGCCCGCCGCGATCAGCAGCAGGCAGATCAAAAGAATCCTCATGGATGTACCTCAGATAGATATCTTCGAGCGACGGCTCCGCCGTAGAGAAGCCGAGGATCTCCGCCCCGGCCGCCTCCATCGCCCGGAGGATCGGATACCGTTCCTCGGGCAGGGCCGAAATCGTCAGGCCTTCGGTTGCGCAACGCACGCCGGAACCGCCCGCGGCGGTCGCGACCGCGCAAAATCGCTTGCCCGGATTGCCAAGCTGTACGCGGAGAAGCGACTGTGTGTTCAGGTCCGCGCGCAACGCGGCGATGGGTTCGACGGCGCGCAGGCGTCCGCCGACCAGGATCGCGACCCGGTCGGCCAGCAGATCGACATCGGACAGCACGTGGGAAGAAAAGACGATGGTCTTGCCTAGTTCCCGGAGAGAACCGAGGAGCGCACGGAAACCGGCCGCACCTTCCGGATCCAGGCTCGCCGTGGGCTCGTCGAGCAAGAGAATCGGGGCATCCGCCAGGAGCGCCACCGCGATGCCGAGCCGCTGCATCATGCCGCCCGAGAATTCGCTGACCATACGGTCCGCGGCTTCGCCGAATGCGCAACGCGCCAGCGCTGCTTCGACGCGGCCCGGCGGCAAACGCCGCAGGCGGCGATAGAACTCCAGCACTTCCCGCGCGGTCACCTGCTCCGGGAAAGCGACGCGTTGAGGCAGGTAACTGATCGCGGCTCTTGCCGCTACCGGTTCGCCGGCTAGGTCGATGCCATTGATCCGAATGCGTCCCACGGACGGCATGACCAACCCGGCGAGGCACTTCAGCGTCGTGGTCTTTCCGCTCCCGTTCGGGCCGAGAAGCGCGAAGGTCTCGCCGGGATCGACCCGGAACGAGAGACCGGCAAGAGCCGTCACCTTGCCGAAGCGCTTCTCCAGACCGTGTACTTCGATCATCGTCTTTGACCCCTCCACAGAACCAGGGCGGCGATCATGAATATCGACGCGGGAACTCCGGCCCAGGCCGCCGAGCCTTGGCGCGCGTTCCCATCCCCCGCGATCTTGATCTCGAGGTCGACCGGCTTCATCAGCGGGTAACGGTCGAATTCGCGCGAGCCTTCGATCACGGGAAAACTGCGCTCGGCGGCGGCCAGCGCTTGCGACGCCGGACTGAAAAAGTAAATCCGCAGGCGCGGACGGTCGCCTTCGAGATGCTCGAACAGGTTCTGAATGCGGAACGGCACATCGCCGATGCCGTTGGCGTCGAGATCGTAGCCCTGATAGTCGCTCCAGTAGTTCCCGGTCCCGTCGCGATCCCACCGAATGTTGCTGGTCTTGCCGACGATGCTGATGGGGCTCAGGTTCGCGATAAAATTATTGCGGACGAAATCGTTGCGCTCGGCGCTGGAAAACACTTCGATGGCCGTGTCGTTGGAGGCTATGAGATTCCGTTCAAAGCGGCTGTCGTGGAGTGCCTCCATAAAAATTCCGACGACGTTGTCGACAAACCGGTTCTGTTCGGAGACACAATTTTGGCTGTCCTGGAAGAGAACTCCGAAGGAACTAAAGCCGCGGTTGTGGACGAAGGCGTTACGCCGGAACTGAATATTGCGCGAATACATGATGGCGGCCCCGGCAACGTTGTTTTCGAAGATGTTGTCCTCGAAGATGTTGTCATTCGAATACATGTAGTGCAGGCCATACCGCACGCCGAAGACCCGGTTTCCGCGGATCACGCTCCCATCGGCGTTTTGCAGATACATGCCGTCCCGCATGTCGGTGATGGTGTTCCTCTCGATCGTATTGCCGGCGGAATTCCAGATATGAATGCCCGCGCCGCGTTCGCCGAAGCCCAGCTCCTTACGCCCGTGGAGCAAGTTGCCTGCGATGGTGTTGTGGCTTGACTGGAAAAAATAGATTCCAAAAAGTACGTCGTTGAGTTGATTGTTTTCGACGCGGTTGCCGTCCGATTTGAGTAAAATGCCCGAATCTTCGTCGACCAGCATTCCCCCGCTGTGTTCGATCCGGAAACCTCGGATCGAGCAGCCGGCGGCCACCACCGTGATCACGCTTCCCGTGCCGTCGCCTTGCAATACCGGCCAACCCGCGCCCTCCAGTGCGACGGGCTTATCGAGAATCAGGTTGCCCTTATAGGTCCCGCCGCGTACCTCGATCGTATCGGCGGCCGCCGCGGCACGAATGGCCTCGCGAACCTCGGTGAACTGGCCGCCTGGGCCGACCACCAGCGTGCCTGCCTGAAGCAGGCATCCCATCGAGATCGCCAGCCAAATTCGCACGAGGGTTCCTTAGGCCCTCTGCCGGGCCGACAATACGAGCGCGGCAATCATCAACACCAAAGATGCGGTGATCAGATAGGTTGCCGGCCCCGGATAGTTATTCACCGTAAAATTCGCGATCTGCTGCGTCCCGAACATCGGCGGTGTAAAGGGCGTCACCTTGATGGCCGCTGTCGGGTCCAGAACATGGCCGTATTGGTACAGCCGATGGCCGAAGCTCCAGAATGAGAACAGCGCAAAGTAAAGGAACAGCACCACCAGATCGACCAGCTTGGACATTTTTCCGAAAGCAATCGCCCGCAGCGCCAGCAGCGCAAAGGCGCCCAGAGCGAACGGCATCCATTTGAATTCGCTGAAATCGCTTTCAAGCAGCGGCCGCATGCCGATGTAGTGGTTCAAGCTATTGATCTCTCGAAGATCGTCCCGATTGCTGGTCTGGCCGCCTTCGAGCGTGTACGAGTAGATTTTCAGAACCAAGCCGTCCGGGAACTGGTTGGAATAGAGCGTCATCTGGTACAGCGGGAACAGGAAGGAAGGCACCAGCAGCACCGCTGCCACAAGCACCAGAACGCGGCTCCGGAACTGGAGTGGCAGCTCGAAGAAACGGTTCGCCTTCCCCAACCAGCTCTCGGTCATTCGTTGCCCCCGCCTGGGACCGCAGCGGCGACCACCCGTTTTCGATTGCGCGGGGCGGGTTTGGCATTTACCGCCGATGCGGCGCCGCCCTTCGGCTTCACCAAAAGATAGCCCTGCATCTCCTGGTGCAGCGCCGAGCAGAAGTTCGTGCAGTAGTAGGCGAACACGCCCGGCTTGTCGGCGACGAATTCAATGGTCTTGGTCTCGCCCGGATCAATCACGATATTGATGTTGTAGTCGGTGAGTCCGAATCCATGCAGTTCGTCGGTGGTCTGTTCGATGTTGGTGAGATGGATGGTCACGTGGTCGCCTTGGTTTACTTCGATCTTGTTCGGCTCAAAGGAGCTGCGCACGGCGGTCATCTTGACGACGACATTGTTGCCGTTGCGGATGATGCTGGCGTCCTTCACATCCCAAATCGCATTGGGATTCTTGTTCTCCTCCTTGGCGTAGATCTCGATCGGCTTTAGCTTACTCGCCCGGATGATCTGCGCGTAGTGGGGTTCCGGCTCGGTGAAGGCATCGTAGATCAGCTTCATCTTCTCCCCGGTGATGTCGATCAACTGGGAGCTCTCCGGCTGGGAAGGCCCCACGCTCAGGTGACGACCGTGGGAGAGCTTATTCAGAGCGATCAAATACTTGCCCTGAGGATGCATCGTGTCGCCCTCGATGGCTGCGAGGTGTCCGATGTTATAAGACACCGGAATCTTGTCGACGACTTCCCAGGTGCCGAGCTTCCACTTGGCGACGGCGCTCTCGACGAACAGGCTGGTGTAGGCATAGCCCTGATCGTCAAACTGCGTGTGCAGCGGCCCGAGTCCGACGTTGACTTCGGCGTCTTTCACATCCTCGTACTTGAGGACCGGGATTCCGTCCTCGTCGCCGGTGAAGTCCTTCTTTTCGATTGCCAGTCTTGATCTTGTCGATGTTGAAGACGGTGGTGATCGATTGCAGCTTGCCGCTGCCGATGATGTACTTGCCGTCCGGGCTCACGTCCACGCCGTGTGGACTCTTCGAGCAGGGAATGAGGAAGACGAAACCCGGCGTCTCCTTGGGGTCGATCACCTTAACGCCGCCGAGCATCTTGGTCTTGCCTTCCTTGACGGCCTTCTCGGCTTCTCTCCAGTTGACGGCGGCAATGTAGTCGCGGTCCGCTGCGTGGAGGTCACTTCCAGCTTTCCGGTGGCGCGCTCGGAGTTGTAGCAGGTCCAGAAGGCCCAGCCTTCGCTCGGACCCTTGCCGGCGGCGCCAAGATCCCAGTCGAACGGCGGCATCAGAATCTGCCAGCCCATGCTGATCTCGCCGGTCTTCGGATCCACTGCCATTCCAGACACCACACCCTTGTACTTGGTTGCATACTCTTCGATCGGTGCGTAGGTACCCTTGGGCAGCGGAATCGAAAAGCGCGAAGCACCCAGAATGTACTCGGTGTTATTGGTCACGAAAGTCGAGCCGTGGTTGCCGGAGACGTTCGGCATCGGGCCGAAGATCTGCCTGGTCTTGAAGTCCCGCAGATCGATGCGCGCCATGCGATTGTTGGCGTTGTCGTTCACGAACAGCCAGCGACCGTCGTAATCGCCATTGGTTTTGCTGATGGCCGGATGGTGGACGTCGCCCCAGGTGAAGCCGCCGAGCATGGCCTTGGTTTCCTTGTCGAAGCCGTAGCCGTTGCCTGGGTAAGGAGTGAAGACGGGTATGGTGGCGATATGCCGCATGGACGGGAGTCCAGCCACGTATACGTTGCCGGATTGGCCACCGGAATAAAACACATAGTATTCGTCCAGGTCGCCCGGCGCTACATAGGAGGCGATGGCCGCCTCGGCGATGTCGCCGCGCTGCGCCGTCTTCGGCTTCCGGGCGCAACCTGCGGCTAGAATCATCACCAGCAGCGCCGTGGCTGCGGTCCACCTGCACCAATTTGGATTGCGATTTCATGTTGAGACTCTCCCTTTCCCCTCTTGACCAGCGCGAAAACGTCACTTCTTCGCTCCGGGCTTCTTAGCTTCAAGCGCCTGCTTCTTTTGATAAGCAGCCGTCAAGGTTCGGATGGCTTCGTTGCGCTCCTCATCCGTTAAGTGAATCTGCGTGGACAACACCACTGCCATCGTTCCGGTCGGATTGTGCAAAAAATCGTCCAGCGTCCGGCCGAAGCGGCTTTGCACGTCGGCGTAGGCGATGGACAGATCCGGTCCGATCTTGGTCGCGGACTCGACGCCCAGCACGCTGACGTCGTGACAGATGAAGCAGGTCTTTCGGACGAAGAACGCGCCTTCGCCATGCAGCATCTGCTCCTCTTTGGCCTTCTCTTCCGGCGTCGGCACATCGGCGGTCTTCGCCCCCGGGATGTAGTCGATGGGAAGATCGGTCTTCTTCCAGCTCATCACCAGCATCGCCAGAGACTGCGCCTCCTTGCTGCCGAGCCCGAAGTTCGGCATCACGGTTTCACTGGACATGGACTTCGGGTCCTTGAAGTGCGCCAGGTGCCAGCCGAACACCGAAGGCCTGCCCGGCATGCGCGCATAATCGTACTGTTCGGAGTTCTGATCGCCCTCGTAGGTGAGATTCGGTCCGATGACTCCGCCGCGGTTGTTGATGGTATGGCAGGCTCGGCAGCCTTTGTCGCGCACCAGTTGCTTGGCGTAGTTGAGGTAATCGGCGCCTTTGGTTTCCCGGTCGTTGCGATGGCAAACGTTGCAGTTGCTCTCGAGCAATGCGTGCCGGTCGCTGACCAGGTACGCCTTGGCCAACTCAGGGCCGAGCAGCAGGTTGCTCCCAGTTTTCCGCATCGACGGCGTGAGCTCCGGCGGCCGTGGTCGCGTAACCCTGGCCGCCGTGGCAGATGGTGCAGCCATACTTGGACACCGGATGCTTTTCGAGGATTTCCTTGGGGTGCGTGCGGTAGGGGTTCGGTGCGCTCTCAAATCCCTTCCACTCGATTCCCTGATGACAAGTCGTGCAGCGGTCGGTGCGGTTGATCTCCTTCACCCAAACCTGTTGGATGCCGGACGGAATCGTCGCCGCACGCTGTTCGCCAAACTTTTTGGCGACCAGGTCATGGAACTCGGATTGATACCCCTTCCACTCGGGCGTGAACTGGTCCCAGTACAGAAAGGCCGTGAGAGCCAGCAGTCCGGCGCCGAAAACGTAGATCCAAAGAGTGTCGCGTTTCTTCCAGTCCATAAGTTTTTCTCAGAAGTTCTTCGGTACCGGCGGCCACGCCTCCCAAAACCAGTAGAATTTCCAGTACGGTCCTCGCAAGAAGGTGCCCACAATCGTGAGAACCAGAATCAGGACCACCACCGCGAGGAAAACCAGGTTTTGACGGGTTCGCGCGCGCGCAAACCACACGCCCACCACATTCAGCGGAGTGCGGTCGAAATACGGCCACGACAACGCGGCGAGCACCAGCAGACCTGGAATCAGAATGCCGCCAACCAGTGCGCCGTTAATCGTCACGCTTCCGATATGAATCGTCGTGTCGGTGACCAGTTCCTGCAACCACAGGAAATACCACGGGGCCTTTGCCGGATTCGGCGTCACCTTGGGATTAGCCGGGGCCTCCAGCGGCGTCGGCACCAGGACGGCCAGGATCGAAACAATCAGGAGCGTGACCACGGTCACCACCAGGAGTCGCCGCGTCAGGTTGGGCGAGCTCGGAACCGTGTGGCGGTCGTAATCCACCAGCGCCGTCTCCACTTGGACCGACCGCCCGCGCGCCAGCCCGAGCAGCGAGTAAGTCTTGGCTTTCACCGGCGCCGTCTTCTCACTCTTCTGCTTCAGCGACAGCCGGTCGACCGAGGCCAGTCCGCCGTCCTTGCGCACGCGCCACATGTGCCACGAAAAGAGAAAGAGGACCAGCGCCGGCAGGAAGAAGCAGTGCAGAACGTAAAAACGGATCAGGGTGTTCTGTTCGATCTGATTTCCGCCCAGCAGCAAGAACCGGATTTTGTCGCCGATGAGCGGGGCCGCGCTGGCGATATTGGTGCCCACCGTAATGGCCCAGTATGCGAGCTGGTCCCAGGGAAGCAGATAGCCGGTGAAGGAAAGCAAGAAGGTGGCCAGCAGCAAGACCACGCCGACGATCCAGTTCAGCGGGCGATTTTGCCCGGCAGCGGTCCCGTTTCGATAAGCTGCCGTAACGAATACGCGAACCATGTGCAGGAACACCACGGCCACCATCAAATGGGCCGCAATGCGGTGCACCGCCCGGAGAAACGAGCCGAAGGAAACCACGTACTCGAGATCCTTGATGGATTGATAGGCGCGCTCCACCGATGGCACGTACAGGAACATCAGAATCATGCCCGTCAGGGTGAGCAGCAGAAACAGCACCATGGAGACCGTGCCCAGCCAGAAGGAGTAGGAGTAGCTCAGGCTGTCGCGGCTGACCTTCGCCGGGAACCAGTGGAGAAGAATGTTGCGAACCACCGAATCTCCGGCTTCCCGCTCCGTGGCCGGTTTCCAGGTCCAGAGGACTTTCTCCCAGATAGATTTCTTGGTGGTCATGTTGGTTCCTCAGACCGAGAGCCGGAAGTCGCGATGGACCGGCTCGGAAAGATCGACGATCAATTGCCCGTCGTCGGGTGAAACCGCGAGCCGGTACCACGTGAGCGGCCGCGGCGCCGGGCCGGCATAGTTGATGCCGTTGCCATAGTATTTCGAGCCGTGACACGGGCAATGGAATTCGCGGTGCTCCTCCATTGGACGGCCGTCCACCGTCACTGTCTTCGGCTGGTTGAGACTGACCAGTTTCACGGTGCAGCCCAAGGTGCTGGCAGACGGCCGAGATCGCGTAGAAGGTCTTCTGCTCCCGGAAGATGAAGACCCGCTGGTCTTCGATAAACGTCGCGCCTTCCGGGAACTGGTCCGGCAGCCCGGCCTTGAATCGTTGCGACGGCTCGTAAAGAACATTCGGCACAAGGGAACGCACCATCGCCGTTCCGATGCCCGCGACCGACGCCAGCAGCGCCCCGAGGCTGATCCGTTCCATCCAGGATCGCCTGGTCGGTGAGTCGCCAGCCGCACCATCAGCTCCCGGCTCGGATTTACGAAACAGCTTCATGCTCTTCATAAAAGAAAACCTCCATGGTCATCGCGTCGGTTGGGCAGCGGATGGCGCATAGGCCGCAGCGAATGCACTTCTCGTCGTCCTTGATCATGGCGGACAGACCGCCGCTCTCTTCCCCGTAGGTGCCGTAGAATTCATGCGCGCGCCGGGCGTCCTCCGGATCGAGGTCGAGTTGGTCGACCGGCACCAGCCGCAGGCAGTATTCCGGACACACGTCGACGCAGCGATTGCACAGCACGCACTTCTCCGGGTCGTAGATGGTCTGGACGTGGCATTGCAGGCAGCGCTCGGCCTGGCGTTTCGCCTCCGGCTCGGAATAGCTGGACTCCACTTCGGAAATTCCGGTGCGGCGGTTGAGGTCGATGGTCGGAGGCGCCTCGCGATCGAAGCTGTCGTAATCCTCCGGCATGGCGTAAGACCTGGTGGGGATCTTGGTGACGGAAAGCCGGAATTCCGCCTCTTCCTCAACGCCTCGCAGATGGTTGTCGATGGACAGTGCGGCGCGCTTGCCGTTGGCAATCGCGTCGATGATATTTCTCGGACCGAAGGCGGCGTCACCACCGGCGTAAACTCCCGGCGCGGTGGTCGCGAGCGTGTTCCGGTCAACTTTGATCGTGAATTGGGGGGTCAACTGCACGCCGTCCTCGGGCTTCAGGAACGCCACGTCCGCCTGTTGGCCGATCGCGAGAATGACGGTGTCGGCTTCGAGCCGCTCTTCAATGGCGGGGTTCAAGACGGGGTCGAAGCGGCCGGCGTCGTCGTACGTGCGCTGGACGCCGATCAGTTCAATCGCCCGGACGCGGCCGTTTTCGCCGGTAAATCTCTTGGCGCTGCGCTGCGTCTGGAAGACGATGCCCTCCTTGCGCGCCTCCTCGAACTCTTCACGGCCCTGCGCCGAGCGCATGACGGGCATCTCGTCGAAGGACTCCAGGCTCAGCATGCGGACGTCCGCCACTCCGGCCCGAATCGCGGCGCGCGCCGCATCCAGCGCGGAAGCGAGTACGCCTTCATTGCCCGGCCGGTTCTGCTCCTCCTCGAGTGCGGTGCGCAGCGCCATGCGCGCCGCATCGAAGGCAACCAATCCACCGCCGATGATCACCACGCGGCGGCCGAGACTGACGCGGTAGCCGTGGTTGACGTTCAGCAGGAAATCCACGGCCTTGACCACTCCGTCCAACTCCGAGCCTTCGATCTTCAGGTCGCGGCCGCGCTGCGCCCCGATGCTGAGAAAGATCGCCTGGAACCCCATCTCGCGCAGTTGCTGAATCCCGAAGCCCACACGCAGCGGCGCGTTCAGCTTCAGCTCGACACCCATTTCGACAACCCGATCGATTTCCTTGTCGATCACGGAGCGGCTGAGCCGGAATTCCGGGATTCCGTGGACCAGCATGCCGCCCGGCGTCTCGCTGGCCTCGAAAATGGTGACCAGATAGCCCATTAATGCTAAGTCGTGCGCGCACGAAATGCCTGCGGGTCCGGCGCCGATCACCGCTACTTTTTGTCCCCGCGCCACGTGAGTGCGGCTGACGCGCAGCATCGGGAGGTGCCACGGCGTCTTGTTGCCGGGCTCGGTCTCGATCTGAAGAAGCTTGGTCTGGGTGTCGGGCTCGAGCGATTCGACGCCGAATTTCTCGGTGACGAATCGCTTCAAGGCGCGAATGCTCACCGCCCCGTCGATTTTGCCGCGGCGGCAGGCGTCCTCGCAGGGAGCCGCGCACACCCGGCCGCAAACCGACGCGAAGGGATTGGGCGATCGCGCGGTGAGATAAGCTTTTTCGTATTCGCCCCTGGCAATGAGCTGCACGTAGCGGCCGGCGTCGGTGTGAATGGGGCAAGCGGCCTGGCAGGGAACCATGTCTTTCCAGAACGTGACATTCGGAATCATGGTTCGGTATCCGCTGGCCCGCGGCGGATCCGTCATCTGACTACCTCTCGCGACTCTTGATTGGCGTGACGATTCGAGCTCGGCCACGCAATCTCTTTATCCCGATTATCCAGAGCACGCGAACCACCGCGGAACGGGCCTTTGAACGGCTCGTGTTGGGTCGCTTGGCATAGAAACCGCGCCCCGCTTGCGTCAAATTGCACAGGAGCTCGCGTCTGGTACGGTTCAGGTGCGCTCGTCATTTGCGCCAAGCTTAAGTCCGCTTCGTTCCCAATTCTGTGACTCTGGTCACAGACCCGCCGAGCCGGGATAGATCATGCTCGGCTGGAGGATCATTCAAGAAGTTATGCGCGGGACTCCGCCGGCGGCGAACTGGTCAGTCGCGCCATTGCACGAGCTGATTCGCCACATCGTTCTCGAGTATCACGATTGCCTGCGATTGGAACTGCCCGCTCTCAGACGCCGGATGGCGCAAGCGCCGGCCGCACAGGCCGCTCTTCGCGTTTTCGAGGAAGCGCTGGATGCTAATCTGGACCTTCAGGAGGAAGTGCTGTTTCCCGCGATCCGGAAATGCGAAGAAGCCGCGGATGCGGGCTGGCCTCTGCCCGCACGCGCGGCCGTCGCGATCCGCGACCTGATTCCTGAAATCAAGCAAGATCAGTCGCGCCTCGCCGCCTTGCTCCATAAGGTGCGCCAGGAAGCTGGTGTTGATCAACCGCCGGAGTTGAAGGACCTCGAAGCAGACCTTCGAGTTCATTTTCACCTCAAAAACGACATCCTTTTTCAGCGGGTGATGCAACTGGTTTCATCGGGTCAAATAGAAAGTGCCGAGCGGCTATAGTCAAATAGAAGCTATATGAGCACGGCTTGGACCGAGCTGCTCCAGCGGATTCCCATGTTTGCCGGTTTGGAGCCAGAGGTCATCGATGAGCTAACTAGGCGAGCCGCAAATCGTCCGTTTTCGCCCGGGCAGCTGTTGTTCAACGAGGGAGATCCCTGCGAAGGTATGTTCTTGTTGGTTCAGGGCTCGGTCAAGATCTTCAAAAGTTCGTCGTCTGGACGCCAGTTGACACTGGCTGTCGAAACAGCCCCGGCGACGGTCGCGGAGCTGCCGCTTTTCGACGGTGGTCCGTATCCGGCCTCCGTGCAGGCCGTCGATCAGGTGATCGCGCTTTTCATCCACAAGCGGGATTTTCGGGCGGTTTGCCTCCAGCACCCCCAGTTGCCCCTCCAAGCTCTGGCAGTCGTCGGCCGTCGACTGCGCGCCCTGGTTGCCCTGATTGAAAGCGTCACGTTTGGCAAGGTCCGCCAACGCTTAGCGCGCACGCTGCTCGAACTTGCCGATCAAGCCGGCGGCACTTCGTTTGCCTTACCCTGGACCCAACAGGAAATCGCGCTGAATCTGGGGACTGTGCGTGAGGTCGTTTCGCGGAACCTGAACCGTTTCCAGGCTGCTGGACTGATCCAACTGAGCCATCGGGAAATCGTCGTCGCCAATCGAGAAGGACTGCAACGGGAAGCCGAAGCCGAGATTTGATGGACTGTGTGTGACTTCGGTCACTGCGATCCTGCGGTTCCCGCCTGAAACTAGTGCTTGGCGGGACGGACTATGAAAGAAGATTTGCAGACGACGGTGCAGGTTATGGCCCCGCGGCCGGTGGAAATGACCAGGACGGGCCAGGAGAGCGGCAATGTCGTCCGCTAGGATACCTATCGTCATTGGTGGACCATCGGAGCGGGAGGCGCAGCTCCAGCGCCTGGTGAGCGTCTATGTGGTCACCGGTCTGCTCTTCATGCTGCTGCCCGGAACATTTCTCGGCGTCTGGAACCTGATCTCCATCAGTAATCAGCACTCTCTAGCGTCGCTGTCGGCATCCTGGCTCCAGGCGCACGGGCATGCGCAGATCTTCGGATGGATCGGCACGTTCGTCATCGGGATCGGTTATTACTCGCTTTCGAAGATGGGAAAGGTCCTTCCTTTTGCGGTCAGCCGGGGCTGGCTGAGCTGGGGACTGTGGACCTTCGGCCTGATCCTTCGCTGGATCGCCAACGTCAACCTATGGCACTGGCGAGTGCTGCTGCCGGTTTCCGCCGGCTTCGAGCTGGCCGCATTTCTGATCTTCTTTCTGACGGTGAGCAGACACAAACGGGGCGGCGAACGGACGGCGATCGAAACCTGGATGAAGCTGGTGATCGCATCGACCGTCGGCTTCCTGATCCTGTTACTCGTCAATTTGGGCGCCGCCGTGTCTCTCGCGTTTCAGGCCGTGAGTCCGGAGTTCCCGCACTGGTTCGATCAGCGTTTTCTTGTGTTGGCGACCTGGGGATTTCCGGTGCTCGCGGTATGGGGCTTCAACGCCCGCTGGCTTCCCGTGTTTCTCGGATTAGAGCAGCCTTCGAATCGAGGTTTGATCGCCGCTCTGTTGATTTGCGCGGCCGCCGTCGTGTCCGCGCTTTGCGGATACTTTCGGCCCGCGGCCACCTTGCTGGTCATCGCCTCGATGACGGCGATCGCCGCGCTCAACGTCTTCGAACCGTCGAAGCAGCCGGCGAAGACGCAAGGTGTCCATCCCAGCTTTCCTTTCTTCGTGCGCCTTTGCTACGTCTGGCTGCTCGCCGCAGCGGTCCTTTCGATGTGGGCTGCCAGCGCCGACTCGAACGGCGGCATTTGGGGCGCCTCCCGCCACGCTCTCACCGTGGGATTCCTGGCGAGCATGATATTCGCCATCGGCCAGCGAGTGTTGCCGGCCTTCTGCGGCATGCGACAGCTCTTCAGCAGCCGGCTCATGTTCGCGGCTTTATTGACACTAAACGCCGGCTGTCTGCTTCGAGTGTCATCGGAGATTCCCGCGTATGAAGGATATTCTCAAGCGGCCTGGCACGTTCTGCCGTGGTCGGCAATCCTGGAACTGGTCGCCGTAACCCTATTCGCTGCGAATATGGTTCTGACTTTGGCCCAGCCGCCCGCGCATGTGAAAACACATGCGGCCGGGGTGGCGTGACTCTATTCTGAAGGAGCTTGTATGATCCGTATCGGGCAGACCGCTGCAACCATCGACACGCCCGTGGAGCACCTGATGGCGTGCCACCGCCGGATTGAAGACCGCCTCGCGACGCTGGAGCGTGCGGCCGATCATCTACGCGGCGACAAGCCGGCCGCCCTGGAGGCGATTCGCAAGAGCATCCTGTTTCTGGATTCGAGCGGTGTGCTTCATACCAGTGACGAGGAAGAGAGCCTGTTCCCGCGCCTGCGGCCGCATCTGACACCCGAAGAGCTGCATTATCTGGATGGACTCGAAGAACAGCACCGCGCGGCGGAGTCCGTGTTCACGGAACTGAAAGCCGTCGCTGAAGAGCTGGCCGCCGCTGCGGACCACTCCATTTCATTGGAAAGCCGTTACCGGGAACTCACAGCGCGGCTTTCCGCACTGTACCGCCCTCACATTCAGTCCGAAGATGAGATTCTTACTCGACTCGCCCTGCGCACGCTCACCAATGCCCAAATCAACGCCATCGCGCAGGAGATGAAGGACCGGCGAGAGGAACGGAAGCATCCGCCAGCGCTTGCGGCGATGAGAGCTGGCTCCATTGACGCCGATCATGCTTCGGCCAACCACGACGAGGAGGCGGCATTTTGAATCCAGCAAGTTTCTTCACACCGGAATTGATCAAAGAGATTGAGATGCCGCAGCGTGGCATCCTTAGCCGAACACTCTACAACGACGATGATGTGAAGGTCGTTCTGTTCGGCTTTTCCGCCGGGCACGAGCTCTCGGCGCACACTGCGCCGATGCCCGCATCGCTCTATTTCCTTGAAGGCCAAGCGGATCTCACCCTCGGGACCGACACTCAGGGCGTGAAGGCTGGCGCCTTCGCGCATATGCCGCCCCACTTGAACCATGCCGTCGTGGCGAAGACCCCGCTCGTGATGCTGCTGATCATGATGAAAGGACTCAAACGGGAGAAGGACGGCTAGGTTAACAACTGAACAAACGGGTAGCCAATTTGTGTTTGGCTCCGAGAACAAGCGGGCGCTAATCTTTCGTGGTGACCAAAGTCACTGATTTGTGCAACAGGTTGGTTCAGGATGAAACCATGGGACGATTCGATGTAGCTCCCCTACTGGTCATCTGGGAAGTGACACAGGCATGTGATCTGGCCTGCGCTCACTGCCGCGCGAGTGCCGTGCCCTGCCGCAATCCCGCGGAGCTTACCAGGGAAGAGGGGTTTCGAGTATTGGCCGAGATACGGTCGTTTGGTGAGCCACTGATGATTTTCACAGGTGGGGATCCGCTCAAGCCGCCTGATATCTTCGAGTTGCTTTCCGAAAGCGTTCGTCTCGGTTTGCGCACAACGATCACGCCAAGCGCAACGCCACTCCTCAATCGACAAGCGATTGGCGCGATCCAACGTTCGGGCGTCGCCCGCATGGCCGGTTCGTTGGACGGTGCGGATGAGATAAGCCACGATGGCTTTCGGGGCGTACACGGCTCGTTTCACAGGACGCTGGCAGCCCTGAGAACAGCACGCGAGTTGGGACTCGAAACGCAGATCAATACGACCGTGACGAAGCGCAATCTGGGCCAATTGGAGAAGATCGCACGCTTGGCTGGCGAGAACGGGGCCAAGCTCTGGAGCGTCTTCTTCCTGGTGGTGACGGGACGTGCATTGATGACTGATGATCTTGCCGCGGAAGAGTATGAAGCAGTATTCGAGCGTCTACACGATATCTCGATCAACGCCCCCTTTGACATCAAGACCACCGAGGCCCAGCACTATCGGCGGTACATCGCGCGACTGCACCAGGCCCAGCCCATTGGGACAAATGGTTACCCGAACGCGATCCGCCGCCAGATCGGCATTAATGACGGCAAAGGCCTGTTGTTTGTGTCGCACACCGGCGACATCTGCCCGAGCGGTTTCCTGCCGCTGGCAGCCGGAAACGTCCGGCGCGATTCGCTCCTGGGTGTTTACCGGAACGCATCCTTGTTTCGCACGCTGCGGGACGAAGACGGTCTCGAGGTAAGTGTGGGCGTTGCGAATACCGCAGAATCTGCGGGGGCTCTCGCGCTCGTGCTTACGCGATCGCCCGAAACTACATGGCGGAAGATCCACGATGCTTATACCAACCCGCAGGCGACGGCGTTAGCGTGAGCGGCGCACGGACCGTCGCCGGTTAACTGGTCCAATATTGTCCTACTCTTCTTCAAAGAAGGTGCACTCACGCCGCCGGTGGCGGCATTTCAGCCTGATCCGGGGTTGGCCGACGCATGAGCAGCCGCCGACGTACGTTGGTAGTTACACGAACTGGTGTGCCTACTTGGCGTTCTACGGCTGCTTGGCACGCGGGGTACGGTAGGTAAGGAGCTCCTTAGATTCGAAGAAATCAGGTCCTTCAACGCCAGCCCCTCAGAAAAGCTACCGCACTTAAAGATGTCGCACTTCCGAACGGTGACCCGACATACGCCTACTTTCACGGGCAAAACGGTACCGCAACCCCAGGCTCTTCCATGTCCAATGTCGCGAACTGCCCATTGTGCGACATTCATTAAAGAAGCCGCTCTGAATGGGCGCAACGAAGCTGATCGCTACACAAGATACAAAGGCCAGCGTCCTCGTCGAGGACTTAGTGCCGCAATGGAACATCGGTGTAGGAGTGCAACTTTCCTTACGCTATTTCGCTGTTCTCGGCGGTGCCATGAAGAACGTTCTCGTTTCTGCCGCCGATGCCTTCCTCGAAGATGTGATTTCTGCTCCTGGGTAATCGAGCAACTCCGGCACTTTGAATGCCGAGCGGCCCTCGTACTGGCGACATCTGGGAATACGGCGGCCCGAAACACAGTCCGCTCTTTGATCGACTAAACTTAATTAGTTCACGCATGCGCCGTTCTCTGCTCGGGACCTGCGGACGGGACGCCAGTCTTAGTGAAGACCCGGTGGACGTGATATTTCTGAAAGGAATCAGCCCAATGGAGCCAACGAAACCCAAAGCTGCCGCGCGAGGCCGTAGAACTCTACAATCTGTTTATTCACGGCGTGATCAGCCGCCGTGCCTTTATGGACGGCATGCAGAAATTTGCCGTGGGTGGCTTGGCCGCGACAACGATTATCGAAGCGTTGATGCCGAACTACGCTCTGGGCCAGCAAGTGTCCAAGACCGATGATCGGATCAAGGCCACCTACGAGACCGTCCCATCGCCGCAAGGTAACGGAAGCATCAAAGGATATCTCGTCCGGCCTGTCAGCGCCGACACGCGAGCCGAGACGCCGGCGAAACTGCCCGGTATTATCGTGGTCCACGAGAATCGGGGTCTGAATCCTCATATCGAGGACATCGCGCGGCGGCTCGCCCTGGCGAACTTCATGGCGTTTGCTCCGGATGGACTCACCTCTGTGGGCGGCTTCCCCGGTGACGACTATCATGGCGGCCAGCTGTTCAGCAAGGTCGATGGCAAGAAGATGGGCGAAGATTTCGTGGCCGCCGCGATGTGGCTAAAATCGCGCCCTGACTGCACGGGCAAGATCGGCGTCACCGGTTTCTGCTTACGGCGGCAGCATCTCCAATACTTTGGCCGTCCGGCTGGGAGCCGATATTGGCGGCCGCGGTGCCGTTCTACGGCGGCGCTCCCCCCAACGAGGACATTGCGAAGATCAAGGGGGCGATTCTGGTCCATCACGGGGCAGCTCGACACGCGACTGGCATCGACGTGGCCCGCGTACGACACGGCCTTGAAGGAAGCCAATGTTCCGCACGAAGGCTATATCTATCCTAACGCGGTTCACGGCTTCAATTGCGATGCGACGCCTGAACGCTACAACAAAGCTGCGGCCGACCTGGCCTGGCAGCGCACGATCGACTGGTTCAACAAATACGTACGCGCCTGATTTTCGTCGGAACTTCGCAAGATGGCGCGATTGCCCATCCATAATAGGGTTCGCCAGCGCGACGACAACTTCCTAGCTCTGATGACCGTTGGACGAGTCCTTTAGGTGGCTGCCCCGCCGTGGGTTCGAATCTGGATTGGCGCGTCGCATTCTAGGCGACGGTTGGCTTGGCGATAGGGATGATTGTGAGCAAATCGAAACGAGCCGTTAGGTTGCATTTGGTTGCACTTAAGCCAGCTTTTTGACGTCAAAACGGATCGACTGACGTCAATGTTTTCAACAGGTTAGACTTGATTGAACTCAGCCCTGAAAAGGCTGGCGTCGGCGGTTCGATTCCGTCCCTGGCCACCAATATTGTCAATATACTTACGGGGATTTCCGGCCCAAAACGACCATCAGTGGAGTCCAAATGGAGTCCAAACTCGGTTTTGATCTCAAGAACTGCACTCCTTCTGCTGGCACCACTGGCACCACTCGCGTGGTAGCCATCGCCTCTCTCAAATCTCGCTCATTCTGAATCACTTGGTGTTCATGGTAGCCATGGTAGGCATTTCGAGGATGTTTGCCGCTGGGGAGACAAAATTAAATCTCTATATCGGGAAGAGCCCCAATGCCTACCATACCCCCCAGGGGGTGCCTTTCAGCCGCGCTGGGCCGCGCCGTCGCCGTTTAGCTGCGAGTACCACGTCAAGTTCGTGAAACGCATCTCGCCCTTGGGACGTGCCGGGTGCGATCCGACGGCGCAATGAACGGCTCCGACTAAGCGCTCGTGTGGTTTGCCGGACCTTGATGCGTTTGTCGGGACTCCTCGTAATTCCTTCTACTTGACAGCCATGGCCAGCGCGGCACCCGTACAAGGAACACACGATTCGAATTAGCGCTCGGAGAACGAAGCAGGAGGATCCCCTCATTGCTATCCAGTTGGGTCGCCCGCCTACCTGGATGGCACGACGACAGCGACAGCGTTTGCTGAACGAGGCGCTCATATGACCGCTCGCGGTGACCTGGACCTGCACACCTTGTTCGAACTGCAGCAAGTGGTGGACGCCTATGATTTTCACCAGTAGCAAATCGCAGCCTGCGATGTGCAATTGCAAAGATACTTGTCTGCTTTGGCGATTCGGAATCGGCCGGCAGGCGATAAAACGAGCAGAGCGGATGCGCCGTCGGAACCGCCCCAGAAACGACGCAAGCCTAAGCCGCCGAAAAACCAACCTGTTTTCAATCTAGCCGCTGAACTGGAACGGACGATGGGAGTGGATATGACTGCAATCGACGGCGTGGATGTGATGACGACGCAAGTCATCCTATCTGAATTGGGTCCAGACTTAAGTGCTTCTTTTCCCAGCGAGGACCACTTCGCTTCCTGGCTCGAATTGGCGCCGAGACGGGACGTGAGCGGCGGGAAAGTCATCCGACAGAAAGCTCGGATCAGCAACAACCGGGTGGCCACTGCCCTCCGCATGGCAGCTCAGTCGCTATGGAGAAGCGACAGCTATCTGGGAGCTCGATACCGCCATTTGAAAGCGCGTCTCGGAGGCCAAAAAGCCGTCAAGGCCATGGCCCGGTACTTGGCCTGCCTGGTATATTGACGGGAATTGTAATGGGTCTTGTCATGCTAGATAGGTTAAAGGATACTTCAAGAGGTCGACATTGGTGGCAAGTAAACTTTTTGGAGCCCATTATGAAACGAATTACGCGACGTACTTTTTCCGTGGCGGCGAGCGCCGGTCTGCTCTCGCCGCTCATTCCGAATCTGCAAGGCGCGACACGCATTCCGCGACGTCCGTTTGGTAGAACCGGCATCGAGGTTCCCATGGTCGGGCTGGGCGGCGGCGGGCGTTTTTTCGAGGCCGTCCCGAATGATGAAGCGGGTGGCGAACTCGTGCGACAGGTGATTGACCACGGGATCGAATATATCGAGACCGCTGCGAACTATGGCCCGCCTGGTGACACCAATCGTAGCGAACGACGCATCGGTTTGGCCATGAAGACGCACCGCGCGAAGGTGTTTCTCGAAACGAAAATCGATGCGCGCGATTACGACGGCGCGATGCGCGAGATAGAGAACAGCCTGACGCAGTTCCAGACCGATCATATCGACTTCCTGTTGCATCACGCGTTCTTCCGCAAGGAGGAAGTGGACCGGGCACTGGCAGCGGATGGCGCGGAAAAAGCCATCCGCAAGATGATCGATCAGAAGGCTGTCCGGTTCCGGGGTTTCTCCTGCCACAGCCCCGACCTGGCGCTGCAAACGATTCCACGGCTTGAGCCGGACGGCGTGCAGTTCCCCATCAACGCAACTCGAGTGCCGGATTTTGAAGCCCAGGTGTTGCCGTTCTGCAAGACTCGCGGAATCGCGGTGAACGCGATGAAGACCTGCGGGCACGGATTCTTCACCAAAGCCGCGCTCACGCCAGGTTTCGATTCGCGAGGCTTGACCGACAAACATCCCGAGGAACACCGGTTTGCCCCGCCGGCCGAGGTGTTCGAGCGGATGGACTTTCCGAGCCCGACGGAGTTCATGCGGTACGCGCTCTCGCTGCCGCTGACGACGGTGATCGCCGGCATCGAATCTCTGGAGACGATGGAGAGCGTGCTGCGGGGCGTAGCGGGCTTTAATGTACTTTCGGCGGTCGAGATGAAATCGATTCACGAGCGTTCGCAGCCGTTTGCGGGTACCGGTTATTGGATTCCGCGGCAGGGGCGGCCAGCTTAATACAGACAAGGATTCCCAGCTATAGGTAAGTCCTTGTCTCCAACCAATGCGATTTTAGAAACACGGCCGCAGCGATTCCGTTCCTCCTGCCGACATCGTTGGGACGGTCGCGCACCGACAAAATTGCGAGCCGCTTTGCTCAAAATGGCTTCGCGCGTGCAAGGCCGGGTGACCGGTTAACGACCTGCTGCGCCCACCATCTTCATGAACTCTGAAATCTCACGCTCTTTCAGGTTCTTCAAGGCCGCCAGTTGCGCGTCTGCACGGCCGGCCAGGTCCTCAAAAACGTCGTAAGCTTGCCGCGGCGGTGCTTCGTCGGAGCTCTGAACCACCGCGGTCAGTGTGGCCAGCCGGATGTTCAACGTCTTCGGGGGAACACGCATGGGATTGGGCCCCAGGAGTCGAGTAAGAGTGCCCTCGATCTCCAGAAGCCTCGCATCCAGCTTGGCCGCGGCCTCCGTCGCCGCCTGAGCCCCCGAGCCAACTCCCATTCGCTTCGCGGCTTGTGCCACTTCGCCGCGCACCTTTCGAACTTCATTAACGGCATCGGTGACTTGCGACAACTTGTCTCGAACTTGCAACATCAATGCGAACTGCGCCCGGAGATCCTGCTCGGTTGCTGAGACGCGGGGATCTTTCCGAATCTCGAACGTCTGCTCGTAGTCCCGCCCTCCAGCGTGCAAACGAACCTTATATGTTCCGGGCGGAGCCACCGGCAGTTGCGCGCGCGCCCACTCCAACGGGAGGAATTGCCCAGGCGGAATTTCTCTTGCTCCCGGGTAAGTCATGTCCCACACGAAACGGTTCGTGCCCGCCTCGGCCGGCACTCGGGGACCGCCGCCTTCGCCGCCCGCACTGCTTAGCTTCCGGATCACCTGATTGTTTGCGTCCAGGAAGGTCAGCGATACATCACTTTCCGGATTCTCCTTCAGGTAATAGGTCACAACGACACCCGGAACTGGGTTATTGCCGGCGTTCACATAGGTTCGCGCGACGGTGCCATCCGGTCTTCGAGTTTCGTGAAGCGCGATTCCATCCCCTGAGATGCGAAGGTAATCAGGTCCGGAAGCGGGTCCGCCGCCACCGCCGCCACCACCTCCACCCCCACGTCCGCCCAGCAGCCGATAGGTAGGTGGCACCTTGAACAGGTGCGCCGGGGCTTCGGTAACGTCGCGCGTCATCTCACGCAATGGAGTCAAGTCGTCCAGGATCCAAAACGCCCGGCCATGGGTGCCGGCAACCAAGTCGTTATCCTTGACCACCAGATCATGGACCGGCACAGCGGGCAGGTTCAACCGCAGCGACTGCCAGGATGCGCCCGCATTAAACGAAACGTACACTCCGGTTTCTGTGCCCAGGTAGAGCAGCCCTTTGCGGACGGTGTCCTCACGAATCACTCGCGGAAAATCGCGCGGGCCGACTCCGTTTTCGATGTGCTGCCAAGTCTGACCATAATCGGTTGTCTTCAACACGTAGGGGCGCTGATCGTCGAGCTCATGCCGATTCGCGGCGACATATGCTGTACCTGGATCGTGCGGCGAGACATCGATGGTACTGATATTGGTCCACTCGGGAAGGTCCTTGGGCGACACGTTCAGCCAGGTTTTCCCATCGTCGCGAGAAAGATGAATCGATCCATCATCCGAACCAGCCCACAATTCCCCTCGCCTCAGGCGTGACGCTGCAAGAGCGAAGATCACGCTGCTGTATTGCGATGAGAACCCTTGCGAGGTGATCGGGCCGCCATCGATCTCCTGCATTTTGCTGACATCGTTCTTCGTGAGGTCGGGACTGATTATTTCCCAACTGCTTCCCTCGGTTAACGAACGGAAGACTTTGTTGGCCGCCACGTAAAGCACGTTCGGGTCCTGTGGAGAGAGGAGCACGGGATAGGTGAAGTGAAAACGATATTTGACGTCCTTCACCGGCGAGCCGTACTGGTCCTCCGGCCAGACGGCGATCAGTCGCTGCTGACCCGTGTGATGGTTATACCGCAGCAGATTCCCTCCACCACCCCCTGAACTGCCGATGGAACCCACAAAGACAATGTTCGGATCGTCGGGTCGAACCGCAATGTTTCCGCTCTCGCCTGTTCCGACAGCGTAGCAGTCCTTCCATTCGATGGCGGCCCCGTGGGTTCGACTCGGCACACTGATGGCGCTGTTATCCATCTGCGTGCCGTACACACGATACGGGAACTGCGTGTCCACGGTCACGTGGTAGAACTCCGCGGTCGGCTGGTTATATTGCGACGACCAGGATTTCCCGCCGTTGACAGTCACGATCGCCCCACCGTCGCTGCCCTCGATCATGCGCTGCGGATTGCGCGGGTCGATCCACAACGCGTGATGGTCGGAGTGCGGCATGGGCAGGCTGGTCAACGTGAGCCCGCCATCGGTGGACTTGAAAAGCTGCATCCACGGAAGGTACACGGTATCGGGCTCGGTCGGATGCGCGATGATGTGCGTATACGAGGAGGCCAACCACCGGAAATCGCGCTGGTTGTTCATCAGGCGCCAGGTAGCCCCGCTGTCTTCCGAGCGGAAAAGTCCGCCGTCCGCGGCCTCGATCACCGCATAAACCCGGCTGGGCCGGGATGGAGACACGGCCACTCCGATTTTTCCGAGCACGCCCTTGGGCAGGCCTGGGTTTCGACTGATCTCGGTCCAGGTATCGCCGCCGTCGGTGGTTTTATAGAACCCGCTGTCCGGACCGCCGCTCGGCTCACTCCAGGGCTGCCGCAGAAGCTGATAGATGGAAGCATAGATCACGTCAGGATTGCTCGGATCCATCGAAAGATCGACGGCGCCGGCCTTAACGCTCTTGAAGAGCACCAGTTTCCAGGTTTTCCCGCCGTCCTTGGATCGATAGACTCCACGCTCGGGATTGAATCCGTAATGATGTCCCAAAGCTGCCACGTACACCACATCAGGATTCCTGGGATGGATCACGATGGCGCCGATGTGCTCGCTCTCCTTGAGTCCGACATTCGTCCATGTTTTCCCGGCGTCCGTGGATTTGTACACCCCATCGCCGCCTTCGATATCGGGATGCGTACACACTTCGCCCGTGCCGGCATAAATGACGTTGGGATCGGACGCCGCCACCGCGATAGCGCCCACCGATCCGGTTGTGAAGAAGCCGTCCGAGACGTTTTGCCAGTAGGTCCCCGCGTCGTACGTCTTCCAGACGCCGCCGCCCGCTGAGCCGAAATAGAAGACCGACGGATCGCGTGGATCGCCGGCCACTGCCGGAGCACGACCTGCAATGGGCGGTCCGATGGAGCGCCACTCCAGTGACCGGAAGAAACTCTTGTCCACGGTTTGAGCCAGGCCCGTCGCGAGGACGACCGAAAATCCGACGACTACGAGTTTATGATTCACAACAACACCTCAATGTCCTGGACCTGCTGTTAGGCAGGACTCCTGCGCGGGAGGGCTCAAGTCACTGCGAGCGTGACGTCACTGCTGCCTAAAGAGAGTCCATCTTTCATCACGAATTTTACTCTCATCAGAGCGCCCTCGTCGCGCAACGGATCGCCATCCACGGCGATGATATCGACGAAATGATCCGGGCGCAATGGCCCCAGTTTCTTTCTTAGTGTGCACAAACTCGGCACCCGTAATCGTCGCGCTCCGAATCGCTTCCAGCGGCGATACGCCGTATCCACCGTGAACTGAAATCGCGCGCGTTTCGGCCGTGATCGAAGCCGCCTGCATCGGTGCCGAACGCGATCTTCACCCCCGCCTTGTTCGCCATCTGAAACGCCGGCTTGAGCCGGGCGCGCGCACTCGCCATAAAGACCTCGCCGTTTCTCTCCAGCCCGGTTCCGAGGTGTACACGTAGAGCGTTGGACAGTAGAAGACGCCGCACTTCACCATCATCTGGATAGTGTCCTGGTCCCTGAAGAGCCCATGTTCGGTGCATATTGTTAAGGCCGTTCGACGCTCAGTCGCCGCCGGTTCTGTTTGTCTCGGGCCGGGTGAATCATCCTTTTCTGCGCGTGGCTCCGCGCATGACCATTCATCACTGTTTCAGAAAAACAGCAAGTCGAATCTTCAAGAAGGATGATTGGCGGAGAGCACTCAGACCAGGGCAAGATCGATGGAGCGGGACCTTTTTAAAAGGGAGCGACAAAACCGGGGCGGTAAGAAAGTCGATCAGTTGTGAATTGATAAGATACCCCCCTATACTATATGTGGTAATGGCACACACGATCCGAGAAAAAGCAAAGCTGATCGCCCGAGTGCGGCGCATCGGCGGCCAAATCGAGGCTGTCGAGCGCGCACTGGCATCCGAATCCGAGTGCGCTGATGTTCTGCGGCTCATCGCGTCTGTTCGAGGCGCTGTCAACGGTCTCATGGCACAGGTCATGGAAGACCACATTCAGGAACACGTTGTGGGCGCAGCGAGCTCTGCCGCGCGGGAGAAGAGTGCCGAAGAGCTGGTGGAAGTCGTGAAGGCATACCTGAAATGAGAGGAACGCAGGATTATGGTGCAAAAACGTGATGATCATTCAACATTGATGGAACAACCTATTGTGCGTGCAGCAGTTGCCGGCGTATCGGACGACACCAAGGTGACGCGCCACGACCACGACGACCATGAGGAGGGCCACGATAATAGCCACGGCTTCGAGTGGAGCGAAGCTGCCCGCATTGCCTTTGTCGCGCTCTCCGCGGTGATGGTGTGGTTCAAGCTCTGGGAGCCGATCTCTGCGGTGAGCGTGATTGGGATCGCGGGCCTGCTTGTCGGTGGGTGGCCCATCCTCAAGGAAGCATTTGAGAACATCCTGGAGCGACGCATGACGATGGAACTCTCCATGACAATAGCCATCGTCGCGGCAGCCGCAATCGGCCAGTTCTTCACGGCGCTCATCATTACCTTGTTTGTGCTCGTCGCCGAAGTGCTTGAGGGCCTGACCGTGGGCCGTGGACGTAAAGCGATCCGCGATCTTCTCGAATTTCTGCCGCGCGAAGTTTCGGTCCGGCGCGCAGGCGCGATCAGCGCTATTTCCGCCGAAGAGCTGCGTATCGGCGATGCCATACTGGTTGCTCCTGGCGGCCGTATTCCTGTGGACGGAACAGTGCTGTCGGGTCACTCGTTCGTCGATGAATCCCGCATCACTGGCGAATCGATGCCGACCGAAAAGACCGCCGACACCCATGTTTTCGCGGGTTCGATAAACCAATCGGGTGCTCTCGAAATCCGCGCCGAACGTATAGGTCGGGATACGAGCTACGGCAAGATCATCGAGGCCGTTGAGCGCGCAGAGCGTTCGCGCGCCCCAGTGCAACGACTGGCCGACCGGCTCGCCGGATATTTAGTCTACTTCGCTCTTGGCGCGGCGGCGCTCACGTATCTGATTACCCGCGACATCGTCTCCACGATTTCGGTAATTATTGTTGCCGGGGCATGCGGCATAGCCGCCGGAACGCCGCTGGCCATCCTAGGCGGTATCGGCCGCTGCGCGCGTTTGGGCGCGATCGTGAAAGGCGGTGTCTATCTTGAAACCTTGGGGCGCGTCGATACAGTTGTTCTCGACAAGACCGGAACGCTCACTTTTGGCCGTCCGGAAATTCAACGTGTCGTCTCCGCCCGGGGGGCGAGCGCAGACAAGATACTCGACGCGGCTGCTTCCGCGGAACTGCGCTCCGAGCATCCTTTCGGCAAAGCCATCGTGGCGTATGTGCGGGCGTTGGGCCGCCCGATTACAGAGCCCGAGCGTTTCGACTATACGCCCGGCCGGGGCATCGCGGCTGTTGTGGACGGTGTAGTTGTTCTGGTCGGCAACGCGGCCTTGATGCAGGAGCGCAACATCGCTGTCCCATCGTCCTTGCGTCACGAACAGGAGGCCGCCTCCGATGTTCTGGTGGCGTGGGACGGCCAACTGCTCGGCGTCATCGCGATCTCCGATACCGTGCGGCCCGAGGCCAGAGGAGCGATCGACGCTCTCAATCAGATGGGAGTCCGCACCATCTTGCTCACCGGAGATTCCAAAGCTGTGGCCGAGGCCGTAGGGCGCCAACTCGGCGTCGGCGAAATTGTGGCTGAAGCGCTCCCTGAGGAAAAGCTCACGCGCATTCGAGTTCTGGTTAAAGAAAAGGGATATATGGTTGCGATGGTGGGCGACGGCGTGAACGATGCTCCGGCGCTGGTGGAGGCCAGCGTGGGCGTCGCGATGGGCTCGGGCACGGACGTGGCGCGCGAAAGCGCGGATGTCGTGCTGCTCGGCAACGATCTCGCCCGTTTCGTTGAGACGTTGCGGATGGCCCGGCGTGTCCGCCTCACCATCTGGCAGAACTTCGGCGGAACGCTGGCCGTGGATGCGGTCGGCATCGTCCTTGCCGCTTGTGGACTGCTCGGGCCTTTGCTCGCAGCCTTTATTCATGTCGCTTCAGAGATGACTTTTATTTTGAATTCCGCACGGCTATTACCGCGTAGCGGTTACGAACGCGTTGGCGCGCCCGTCGCGTCAGAACAATAATGCTCCGGCCAGAGTCATGGGTGACGCAGACAAGAGAGCGCTCTGGGATCGCAAATATGAGGGAGGCCTCCCGTCGTTAACCAAGCCGGATCCTTATTTTGTTCGGGCTTACGAGAGGTTTGTGGACCCCTCCTTCCCGCACGTTGGCAGAGCGTTGGACCTGGCGGCTGGACTCGGAAGACACGCCCTGTGGCTGGCGGAAAGAAGATGGCGGGTGAGCGCCGTGGATGTTTCCGAAGTCGCTCTCGGGAAGCTCAGGCAATCGGCGGATGAGATCAAGGTCGACATCGATCTCGTTGCAGTCGATGCGGCGGATTACACGTTTGAACTGGCAGGGTTCGATCTGATCGTGCTGTATTACCATCTGGACCGGAGACTTTTCCCTAAAATCGTCTCCACGATGAGCCCCGGCGCCCTGCTCATCTGCAAACTGTCAGTGGAATGGGGTTCGGAGAGCGTGTCGGCAAGAGATAATTTCAAACCACTAGCGAGAAACGAACTCCTGGCACTCGTTCCGGAATTGCAGATTATCGATCACCATGAACGGCCGGTCCGCAACCGGGGCGTGGTGGAATTTGTCGGAAGGAAGCCGGAGTCAGAGAAGAGTTCCCCGGAAACGCCGGTTGGTCTGTAACTACGGTCCTTTTTGTTAGAAGATGGCGGCTAAAGTATGCGCGCCTCGGTCGCGTCCTTCCGCGCGCGAGCGGCTCTGGCTTCCTCCTTCGGCGCGCCGGCTTTGGCTTTGGCACCCTTGGCGCTTTTCTGTGCATTGGGTGCGCCCTTCTTCTTGCTGCCACCCTTCTTCGAGTGGGCCGTCTCCGGCTCGACGTGCGCGCTCCGTTCCGCCACAGGGGCGGCTTTGTCGGTGGTTTCTGTGGTCATGTGAATCGTCCTTTTCTGCGCGGGCTTCGCGCATGACGATCCATCACTCCAGTCGATAGAAAACGCAAGTCGATTCTTCGAGGATTGTGGGTGGAGGACTTCAGGACAAGGGCAAAATCGGCGGACTGGTCCCTTTTTAAAAGAAGCGACAAAACGGCGCTGCGGTCGTTAATGGTGGACATAGGCCACTTCCCACGGGCGACTTCAGGGTCCTTCGGCACACTAAGTCGAAGCGGGCGAGTGCCCACCACTCTCGGGCCGGGGGAGTTCCTCGAGCGTGATGCGCACGCGGTGCCAGGCCGCGTCGAGGTCACGGCGATCAAGCGCGACCAGTGCGGTCGCGGATTCGCGGATCGCGTCCGCTTGTTCTGACAGCACCAGACGGCACGCCTGCGGAAGCCGCGGCGCCAGCCGGCGGATCGCATCGAGCTGGTGGATCAGCACGGCAGGAGTGGTCGTGGAGGCCTGGCGGATCTGATCGAACGCTAGCTTGACGAGACGCTCAAGCCGCACCGGCGGCATCCACACCCGAAGCGTGCTGCTGGTATCGTACCAGTTTCCCTCGAGCGGGGGACGCTCAGCGAGCGTGAGCAGCCCGTCGGCGAGCCAGTCGACACACGCGACGCCGGTGTACGTGTCGTTGACCGCGGGCGACAGCGCGCGGATCGCGATCTCGACGACCTGCGCGATACCGAACTCGCTGTCTTGGGTGAGCGTGCGGTGACGGCCTATGCGAATGCCACGGTCGAGCGCCGCCTCAAGGCCGCGGGCGTTGCCACGCGGGACGACGGAGGCGAGCGGTTCGTCGCGGAGCACAAACTGGCCCGGTCGGAATCTGAGTACGATCAATGCGTCCGCCGCGCGCGCAGCCGCGACCAGAGAAACGTGATCGACGTGCTGCAGGTAGCCGCTCTTGGGGCACAGCACGATCGCGCCGGCCTCGGCCTGGCGCAGAATCGCGGCGTCGTCGGGCAGAGCGCCGGTGCCTTCGCCAGGCCCGGACACGTGCGCGCCGCCGGCCGCCACATACAGGTCATCAACGATCGCGCCGATCATATCCGGGTTCTGGATCGAGCTCGCAACCCGATGGCTGTAGTAGACCAGAAACCCGAAACTTAGGACGACGAGCGCCCAGCTCGTGATCAGCGAGATCTGCGGGATAAACGACGATTGCGGGTTCTGATGCGTGACCAGGAAGACGAGGCAGATGTATACGAACGTGGCCATGAACAGGCCGATCGTGACCTGGGTGACCCAGTCCTGCAGGAACCGGTAGAGCAGGCGCGGGCCGAACAGCGTCGCCACCATCGACAGCACCAGCAGCGCAACCGAAAAAATTAGCGCGAGCACAGTTGCGACCGCTCCCATCATCGCCGACAGGATTGCGCGCGCGTCGTCAATGCTGCCCATCGTCAGCCACGACGGGATGTGAATGACCCCGTACTTGTCGAGGATGTCTGGAATCATCGTGATCCCGAACAGCGCGGTGGCGGCGAGCGAGAGCAGCAGCGGGATCCGCCACAGGTTAATGTCACGTTGCGAGCGTAGCTTGGTCGGGCGCGGGGCGAGCATCCGAGGTGAACTTTTAGGCACGACGCTCCTGAGCGGCACGCCGCGCCGCCGCTGTCCTCCCCGAACGCGGGACCTTCAACGATGTGTGATTAAGGCCTGGACACAGGTTGCCGATGCATCGGCCCTTGATGCAGGATTCGCGATCGAAAGACTCTCCGCGGCGCGCATGCTGCGGCGCCCGTCGTGGCCGGTGCACAGTTATCACTCTAACTCATAGCTCTCAAATACTGCGCAAAAGTCTCGTGGAAAATCACGGCTAAGGGCAGCTTGTGCGGATTCGCACGCTTCCCGTGCAGTGCGTCGACGCCATCTCGTAGAAGTGCCGCCCTCCTGAATGTCCCAAGATATCCAGATGATGTGGGTTGGGCGTTCGGCTGCCGTTAACACCACACGACAGGCCGCGCACGCTTTCACAAATCAGCGTCGCATGAAATTACTAGATCGCGAACGGCGACGCTCCCGACTGGCGCGAGTCTCTACAGCGTCTTCAAGAAGGCTACCAGTGCTTTCCTGTCGGTTGACGGAAGGTTCGTCCCGAACTCAACCCTGGACCGGCCCGGGCTTCAGGTGAAACCCTCTGGGAACGTAGTCGTCCTTGAGACGGGCGGGATCGAACCACTCTTCGAGCGAAGACGCCTGCCCTTCATGCCCCAATGCGCTACGCATCCAAACGCCACGAAGCGATGGGACCTTGTAAAAAGCCGGTTCCGCGCCTCGTCTCCAAGGCCAATCCGGGATCGGTCCCCACGGAGACGTCGAGAATGGCGTCCGTTTTCCATAGGGCGCCGGGAACGGGGAACCCGCGCACGGGCGTAAGTTTGTTGTTGGCATAAAGCGGCGCCGGATGGCTGCCGGAGCACCCCTGCCGATTGAAGACGGTTTGGTCGCGCCGCGCCTCGTCATTAAGAGGATTGGGGTTCGCCGGCGGTTTCAGCGAATACAAGTGGTCGGCCTGCATCACGAAGGTCAGATACCACCGTGACCACCACGATCAAGGACCAGAACATCAGCGATAGGATACCGAACAGATCGTCGACGCCGGCTTTGGCCCCGCCGGCAACCATCATGCACTCCCTCAAGTGTAAAGAGGACTGGCGCCGATATCGCCAAACACGACGCCGAGCGCTCCGAGCGACAAAACGGCCAAACTGGCCTTAGTTTCATGTTGAGAGTGTGTCTGCGCGGCGGGCTGGGTCGCCGCCGCTCCATGTGAATTCACCACCTCAGTCTACCAGTCGATGCGGCGATAGAAACCTGGCATCTGCGCGATTGAGCTACTGAACGACGGATTGCGTCATCCCGCGCGATCCGAGGCGCCGCACTGGCCGCCTGACCCGCAACACACGCCGCGCGGCGCAGAATACGCTCGAAATGCCGGGAAACAGGATCGCCAAGCGCTGAAGTTAGCTGCGAGGGCGGGCCGCGTATGGATCGGGTGTTTGGACGGATGTTCCTTCCGAATGAACCACCTCAGCCCTAACAGCCGTGCGTGCAGTGCCGGCCAGGTTTCAGCAATCAGCACGACCGGCAGGTCGCCGCAGTCGCGTTCTCGTGGAGACAGGCGTCGTCCCTAAGGCAAAGGTACGGAACTTGCTGGATAAATGGTGATTCGATCTTGTAGAGGAGCAAATTTCATGAAATCCAAGAAAAAGAAAGCGGCGAAAACCATTACGCTGTTGGCGAGGATTGAGACTTTACTCGCCGACGTTCTCGATGAGTTTTCAGTTATTGAAAAGAGCGTCGAAAAGAACGTCCGGGAGCTGCTTCTTTCTGCGGAAGCATCGATCTCCAAGGCCAAGGACTTTATTACTCCTTCGCCATCTGTCGAAGTGAGGCGCAGGGCCGCGCCGCGTGCGGTCAAGGCCAAGGCGAAACGCACCGTAAAAGCCAGGAAGGTCACCTCTGCCCGGGCCGCTTGAGATTTACGAGCGTTGGCTTAGAGCGTTTGACGCGTTCGCGGCACAGGGTTGGATGAGTTGTTCATCGTCTGGCGAACGGGCCAGTGCCATTTGACCCAGGCCCCCAGGGATCGCGAGCGTCTTTCGTCTCGCGCAACCACGCGGGAGCGAGTGGCGTTTGGTGTGCTCCTGCAGCGCTTGGAATAGGTCTGGAGAGTTGAATAGTTCAGAAGACTGAGAGGAGATGATATGGGATCGGGCATAAAGTGGGCACTCGCAATTGGGGCCGGAGTTGCCGGCGGCTGGGCGATCAGGAGTCTCGCCGACTCGCCGGAAGGCGCCGGCGTGAAGCTTCTGGAGATGGGGATCAAGGCCAAGGACCAGGTCTCCAGTTGGGCAGCAGTGGAGCGCGAGCGTCTGGATGACATGATGGCGGAGGCTCATTCGAATATCGCGCGCGAGAACGCAGCCGCCAACAAGCCTGGACATGCGGGCCCGTCCGCAGCGCGACGGGGTGCGCGGTTGGTAAAGCGCGAGAACGAGCACAACGAGTCTGTCGTCTGAGCGGTCAGCACGGACGCGATCGGATTCGTAGGGGGGCAGAATGCGCAGCTATTCCCGGACGGACGATACCAAAGTTTCGGGTGCTGAGGGACAAAGTGTAAGCGAGATCCCGCTCGAGCACATTGAGGAATCGTTGCGCCTGGTGCATCATCATCCAGGTTATCTGCGAGTTCGAGCAGACGCTTTCTTTCAGGCTGACGAGGACAAACCGATCGTGACTGCGGCACGGACCGCGGCCGAGACCGCTCCCGGGTTTCGCTCCTGGTCTCTCAATCCAAAGACTGGCAGCGTCGTGATCCAATATGAGCCCGGTGCGCTGGAGGCCGACGATCTCCTCAAGCACGTCGCGAAGTGCGCCGGATTCCAAGGCGTCGAGATCGCGACCCGGACCAAAGTGGATCGCCAGGAAGTGGTGAGCGGTTTTCTCGATACGGTTCAGGGCATCAATCGGGTCATCGATCAATTCACAGGCGGAAGAGCAGACCTGCGGGAGTTAGCGCCGGCCGCACTCGCTGCCGTGTCCGTCATCTCGTTCGTGCTCAATCAGAATCGCGGCCGCTGGCCGGAGTGGAGTGGCGCTCTTTACCATAGCTATCGCATCTTCATGCACTGGCATCGGCCGGAAGTTCGAACTCGCGAACGAATCGGCAGGCAGGAAGATGAACGGGCCGCCGCTGACGAGAAGGTCGTCGTAGGTTGAGTGAAGCGGGATGAGTAAGGTGGCGCAGCGCCTGCGCGCCTGGACCCAAAATCAAGCCATCGCGATCGTTGGATATATACCTCGCATCCGGGCGCCGCTTCACCACTCCATCTCACCACTGTACTTAGCCACCGAATCGGCGAACGCGCGTAGCGGAACGCTGATTGCCCGTAATATGTCGACAGCTACGTCTGTCGATCCCCAAATAGTAGATAGGAGGGATGTATGACCAAAGAAAAAGTGGGGAGAAAGACCGAGTCGCGCAAGCATGGTCCAGTCGCCAGGCACGAAAAGGGCGGATTCGAACTGATCAAATCCTACCTGCCGTCTGGTTCTCCGCAGCGGACCGCGGCCGGCATCACAGCCGCGGTGGGGGGCGCCTTGCTTGCCGCTGCAGTGTTCGGTGCGGGCCCGGCGGCTCTTGCGGGGGCAGCCGGCTGACCTGGTGTACCACGAGATTCATCCATAGTGACATTCGCTGTCACTCAAGCGCCGCAGACAAACTAGCGGCGCAGACTCGCGCGGGGTGGCACTGTTGGCAAATGTCAACGCGCCACCGTTCGCGCTTCCCGCTAATCGCCCGGGAGGATACTTATGTCCGACATCACGCTTGTGAGACCTTATTCGGTGCCGATCACCGAGGCGAAAGCGCGAGTGCAGAAAACGGCCGACGCACTTGCTGCTGAGTACCACCTCAAGAGTGAATGGCACGGCGATTCTTTGCGTTTCGCGCGCACGGGCCTTCATGGGGAGATCCACGTGACCGATTCCGAAGTCCGCCTCCACGTCAAGCTAAGTCTATTGATGACGCCGCTCAGGACGCCGCTCGTTCACCGCATCGAAGATAAGTTCGCGCGATTGTTCCCGGAACCCAAAGCCGGCGCAAAAAGACCGCACAAAAAGACGACGCTTCCCGCTCGATGAATCAAGAGCCGATATCGTCCGTTGGCCACGGAGATGCTCCACAAAAGTGTTAACCGCGGTCGTTGACGAGGAGCGTCGCTTCCATGAATGGTGAGTTGCAGGTTTTTTCCAAGACGCGCGGGGCCAAAGGACACGGGCGCGCTTGCATCGTTGGCGTGCGTAAGGGTTCCTCCGAAGCGATGGCGCTCGAGGCCTGGCTGGCCGAGCGGATCGACGTGCTCCGTTTCGAGCAGCACATCGGTACTGGCGCGTTTTATGTCGACTATGACGACGGAACCGCTCTTCCCGGCCGCTTTATCCGCAGTCTTCGAGACAAGATTCACACCCTCAATCGCCCCACTCCAGAGCCGTTCGATGTCATACCGGTGCACCGGATGAAAGGACGTGTTCGTCTCCGGGTGACCGGTATCGGAGAACAAGAGCTCGCCACCTTGACGATGCTCGCCAGTGGACTGCCAGGAGTGCAAAGTACCAAGCACATCCCCGGCGGACGGACCATGCTGGTGAATTACAACGCGGAAAAAGTAACTGTGAGATTCATTGTCGCCGGCCTGCTAAAGAGCGATCCGTCCGAATGGGCCCGTGAATGGCACGAGCCAACTCCGACCCGTTGGCTTGCCGCTCTGTCCGGCACCTCGACGCTCATCGCATGTCTTGGCGGAGTCGCCCCATTTCCATGGCTGGCGGTCGCGGTGATGCTGAACACGGTCCGGCCGCTCGGACGCAGCATCGCAGCTCTGCGGGAAGGAGAGATCAGCATTGACCTTCTCGATGTCGCGGCAACGCTTGCGGCACTCGCCACGCGCCGGTCCATCACCGCCGCTTTTGTGATCTGGATGGTCGGAATCGGCGATTATTTGCTCGACATCTCCGCCAACAACGCACGTTCCGCGCTCTCCATGTTGATGCGGCGAAAAGAGCCCGAGGCGCTCCGGGTTCTTGCCGATGGCCGCATCGAAACGGTTCTGATCGGCGATCTCCAGGCCGGGGATCATTTCGTCGTCCGCACCGGGCACAGTATGAGCACCGACGGCATTGTCGTTTCGGGCATAGCGGAAGTGGACGCGAAGGATCTCACCGGCGAGTCGCGCTTGCTCCCGAAGAAGGCGGGCGATCCCGTGTTCGCCTCCACCGTCGTGGTCGCGGGCGAACTGGTCGTCGAGGTGGATCGTTCCGGCAGGAATACCGAGGCCGCGCGGATCGAGCAAATTCTGAACACGGTCGGATCGAAACCGCTCACCTTGCAGCGTGACGCGCTCCAGCTTGGGAGCAGGCTGGTTCTTCCGACGTTCGGCGTCGCCGGGCTCGCCGCCGCTTTGTCCGGCGATGTGACCCGCGGTGTGTGCGTGCTCATCACCGACTTCGGAACCGGCTTTCGCATCGCGGTGCCGACGACCACGCTGACCGGGATGACCCTGGCGGCGCGCGAAGGAGTGCTGGTCAAAGGCGCTCAGTACTTCGAGCGGCTGGCGAAAACCGACGTCCTCATTTTCGACAAAACCGGTACGCTCACCAGCGGCGTGCCGGAGGTGGTCGAAGTAGTGACCGCCAGGGGCATGAAGGAATCGACGCTCATTAAATGGTGCGCTTCGGCCGAGGCAAGGCACGATCACCCAGTCGCAAAAGCGCTGAAGTCCTACGCGAAAGAACAGGGCATTCAAATCGTCGAGCCTGAGCCGGGAAGCGAAGAGTACGCGGTGGGGCTGGGGCTTTCCGCGCGTGTCGAGGGCCATCGCGTGCGCGTCGGCCGCGCGATGTGGATGGAGAGCCAGAAGCTCAAAATTCGTCCTTCGTTCAAGAAGCGGCTCGCCCGTTTCGAAAAGAACAGCAATTCGAGTCTTTGCGTTGCGGTCGATGACGAAGTGGTTGGACTGGTGTGCTATTCGGACGGCACTCGTCGTGAAAGCGCGGCGATTGTGCGCAGGCTGCAAGGCGATGGCCGGCGAAAGATCGTGCTCCTCTCGGGCGACAGCTCCGAAGTGGTGAGGAACCTCGCCCGTGAGGTGGGAATCGACGAAGCCGTAGGAGGTCTGCTGCCGCATGAAAAAGCCGAGTACATAAAACGATTGCAGGCGGATGGTCGCGTTGTCGCCATGGTTGGCGACGGCATCAACGACGCGCCCGCGCTGGCGGTGGCGGACGTGGGAATTTCGATCGCCGGCAGCACCGATGTTGCGCTGGAAACAGCAGATGTGGTGCTACTCAGCGGCGGCCTGGCACGGCTCGAGAAAGCGTTCCGCATCAGCGACCAGACGATATCGAGAGTCCGGCAGAATCTGGGCATCATCGTCGTGCCGAACGCCATTGCGATCGCCTTGGGTGCGTTCGGATTCATCGGTCCTGCGCTCGCGGCGGTCATCAACAACGGGGCCACGGTTCTGGCGGTGCTGGCCGGAATGAGTCCGCTCTTCCAGATTCCGACGCGTCCTCACAGGCGCAATGCCAAAACCGTTCTCGAATGGCCGGGTTCACAGCGCCTGCTCACCGCGGGCGAGGAAGGAGCGAGAACCGGATGATGCCGATGGCACTCACGACGTTTCGCGTCTTCTTGCTCCTGACATCCCTTCCCGAGACAGGAAAACACTTGGCTCGCCTGGTGAAAGGAGCAATCGACTGGTGGTCGGGAAAGAAGATCGCGGTGATCGGTCCAACGGCCAGTGGTAAAGACAGCTTTCTCGCGCGGCTCCAGAATCAAGAAATCCCGCGGGTGCACTCGAATTCCACCATGGGAGAGACGGTCAAGGCTTTCGACGTGAAGCTGGCGCTCTCAAATCGTCAGATGATCGATATCACATGCAAGGGCGTGATCAACATTGGCGGCGAGACTGACTACCGCGACGATCCATCAGGATGGCTTTCTGTCTGCGAGGACGCTGACGTGGTCTTCTACGTAATGACCGTCGATGATCTATCCCAGAAACGGTTCCTCAAAGGCCGGCGGATTCGGCAAGACCTCGATTGGCTGCTCACCGCGATGCCACATCTCAAGCAAGGCGCGCTGATTCACATCCTGATCAATAAGATCGACCAGGAGATCGAGAGCCACACCGACTATCAAGCGCTGGCCGAAGAACTTTCGCGGGAGCTCGCCGCACTCGATAGGACAGTCAGGAGCGTGCTGCATCCCTACGAACGGAGGTATACGGGCGCGACTCTGATCTCGATGAAGAACAAACAGATCTATACGCGTGCGATCAATATCGTCTTTCGTGCTGTGTATTGCGCGTTCCACGAAACCGCGAAGCGCCGGAAGGCGGAGTGACCGCGATGCGAGCCTACTGGATTCTTCCTAATCGGGGTCAAAGAGACGACGTTCTTGCGAGCGACGGCCAGACGATCCTGCCGCTCCGACAGATTCTCGATCCGAAGCTCCGCCCCGAGGGGTTTTCCCATGGAGTGCCGGCGGAAATTCTGGAGAAGTGCGGACCAAAGGCTGTCGAAAAAATTCTTTTTGCGCAAAGGTTTCCGGAGTGGAATGGGGGCAAGCAGCTGTTCTGTGTATCGTCCCCCGCTGGTGCCGACGGCACCGGAAGAGTCGTTCACCTTGGGCTTCTGTTCATTCTTGACCCGCATGAGCGCCCGCGATTCGAACTCTCCTACCGCAGCCTCGCTGAAGAAGACCAAACCTATGCGAGCGCTCTGCTCCACCGGATGGCGTCACCGCGCGATTCCTGGGCGCAAAGTGTGCGCGAGCTTAGCGAACTTCCAACCGCCAGCGGACCGTCCACGAATGTTGCGCTGCATCGCTCTGTCGTCCGGTTCCATTCTCTCTACGACGCGAGCCCCGCTGGTTTGACCCGCACGGCCGCGATTTGGAAGTCGCTCGCGACCACCGTCATTCTGTTGATTTTTTTGGCAGTCGTCGGTGCGTGGCTTTCGGCGCGTGCGTGCGAACGATCCTCGCGGGCGGACGTTCAGACTGGAGTGATCCTATGGCGTTTCAACTGAAGGCGAAGGAATCGGTGAGCGCAGGAGTGACGCGCAATGTGAGGCGCCAGCTCGAAAGAGCGATTGAGTACTTGGGCGCCAGCAGGAAGCAGCCTCGCGGCATGCCGGAAAATGACGCCGTCTTCGAGGTCCGGAAGTGCTTCAAGAGAGTGCGGGCCGCTCTCCGCTTGGTTCGCGAAGAGCTGGGCGACGATCTTTACCACGAAGAGAACTTCGGTTTGCGCGACGCTGCGCGACCGCTCACCGAGATCCGCGATGCACACGTTCTTGTCGAGACTGCGGATAAGCTCAAGCAGCAGTTCCCTAAAGCGATCGAGCCGTCGTTTGGCAAGATTCGCGAAGCTCTCCTGGCAAATCAACGCGAAGTGACGCGCCGCGTCTTGGAGCAGAACAAAGCTTTCGCCGCGGTGAAAGAGGTCACCACTCGTGCCTTGGCGAGGCTTACGGAATGGAAGCTAACTCGCGATGGCTGGGCCGCAGCCGAGACGGGCCTCAGGCGAGTATACCGGGCAGGTCATCGTGCGCTCACTTTGGCCGCGGAAAGCCCCACCGTGGAGAATCTTCACGAATGGCGCAAGCAATCCAAGTATCTTTGGCATCAACTGCAACTTCTCGAGACCGCGTTGCCGGATAAGGAGAAAGAGCTGATCGATCTAACTCACAAGCTGGCCACCCTTCTCGGGGAAGATCACGACCTGGCCGTTCTCCGAGCGACACTGGCCGCCGATCCGCTCGCCTACGGCGGCCATCGCACACTGAAAGATCTGTTCGTTGTGATCGATCATCGGCGCCAGGAACTCGAGCAGCAGACATTCGCTGTTGGCTGGAGAATTTATAAAGACCCGCCGAAGGTCTTCGTCAGTCAAATCGAGGCTTCGACGAGCAAAGAGGCGATCAGATGAAGACTGCTAACAAATACAGAAAGCTGCTCCAGGAATTGAATCGAGATCCGCGGTTGAAGCAAGTCATCGCGAAAGCCAGGCGTCAACCCCGAGGAAAGGTGAGAACCAACGTCGAAACGGTGACTGATACGCTCCTGCTCGTTTCCGGGATCGCTTCCCGTTTTTCAAAGAAAAAAAGAGCTAGAGCGCTGGACGAACTGACGGACCTGGTTCATTTGTTGGTTCAGGTCAGCTTGTTGCTAAAGGAAAATATCTTCGATCGCCCTGAAGTGAAGAAATTTTTCCGCGAAAGTTTCGAGCACGTCTACCTATTTGCGCAGGAATGGCTCTCGATGATATTGCCGAGAACGAGGATTCAGCCCACGAATCTCCGCTGCAGTCAGAATCGACGCAAAGCGCTTGCGCCGGGGCGATTGTGATCGAGAGTTCGATACCCGTGCGCAGTCCCTGTTTCGCGATTTGGCGATGGCTCGCGCCGACGGGAGCCCTGCGCAACCTGCTGGCCCGAACCGCTCGCATTGACGTTCTGGTAATTAACGACTGGGCCATGGCTCCGCTAAGCCTCGGTTACGCCCAAGTTGCTCAATTATACGTAGATTCCGGTTCGGGGGCTGTGGCGTCTATCGGCCAAACTGGCTGAGATGTGAGCGCGTCGTCGGGAACGGGAAGCCCTGAGCATCCGGGTCTCTTGCCTAACGTCGTACCCGGCCCGAGCCAGTCGGAACCGGCGGCGACCGAGTGTCGAGCGGCCCTAACAGTGTGCGCGAGCCGCCTTCAGCCGCCCGAGATCGATCGACCCGTCGATTGTATGACTTATTTTAGAAGGTTTGCCGAAGGAAATCGGGGAACCCCGCGAATTTCCCACTCGTGTCAGTTGCAAACTGCACGGGTGCCCGTGCAGATAGTAATTGCACCAGGCCTATTCGGGCGGGGCTTGCGGCCCAAGGCGAACACGCGCGTAGTTCATGAGCGTTCCCTCGTGGCGCGTTTCGAGACCGTCGCCCGTTTCGCAGATTTCCCCGTCTTGCCCGCCCCGCCCGAACGCCTACGGGACGCCGGTACCTTGCCGATGCGCGGGTCTCTGGAAACGATGAGCTCGCAAGCGCGCAGCGCAGCCTCTTCGAAATCCGTGGCGTCGGATGGAAGAACCTGCCAGCCGGTCACCGCTTTCCCAAGGATCTGAATGGAGCGCATGTTCGGGAACTCGCGTCGCAGGCTTTCATGGTGTTCTTTGGTGGTGGCGAGCCACACTCCATCGTCTGCCGTCTCGTCGCGCTTATCGCGCAATATGAGGACTATCTTGTCTTCGACGTAGACCGCGACGCAACCAAACATGGAGCGGGTCCTCGGTGATAGCCCGGCGATCGCGTCGAGCACGAACTCATGGGGGACAGCCTTGCGCCGCTTGAGTGCCAGGCCGACTTCGCCCGGGGGGAGAAAGGGCTTGTTACTTCGGGACTTCGCCATCGGACTTAGGATACTGGACGTTGTGATCCGCCCGAAGGAGTCTTGCCGTCCTGTCAACCCATGCGGCAATCCGCTCCGACAGTGGGGGGCAAGCACGTCTCGGCAGTATGATGTTTTCAGCTTCTGATGCGCCCCACGCCGTTTGACCTGACCGATAATTTGTACCAGTTCGATAGAGAGTATAACTCGGAGCACAGAATCCAGGTAGGACGAGCTTCGAATGTCTCCCTTCGCCTGCATCTGAGGATCTGACGTGACCGGGGATTTCTGTACCAGTTCGATAGAGACTGGAAAAGCAGAAAGGAACCGGAAAATGCCTAAGAAAGCGTTTACACCAGAGCAGATCGTGGCGAAGCTGCGGCAGGTCGAAGTGTTGGTGAGCCAAGGCAAAACCGTGCCGCTGGCGTGTAAGGAAGCGGGCATCGTCGATCAGACCTACTATCGGTGGCGAAGAGAGTACGGCGGCCTGCAACTGGAGCAGGCCAAGAAGCTCAAGGACCTGCAGAAGGAGAACGCGCAACTGCGGCGCGCCATCGCCGACCTCACCGTCGAGAAACAGATCCTGAAGGATATCGCGGAGGGAAACTTCTAAGTCCCGAGCGGCGTCGCATCGCCGTTCAGCACGCTCGGGAACAAGGATTGAGTGAACGGCGCGCATGCCGGTTGGTGAGCCAGCCGCGGGGAACCCAGCGCTATCAGCCCACCCAGCGCGATGACGAAGATGGGTTGACACAAGCGATCCTGGCCTTGGCCAGTCAGTATGGCCGCTACGGGTATCGGCGCATTACAGCCTTGCTGCAACAAGCCGGCTGGAATGTGGGCAAAGATCGGGTGCAGCGCATCTGGCGGCGCGAAGGACTGAAGGTTCCGGTCAAACAGAAGCCACGCGGACGACTCTGGCTCCACGACGGAAGCTGCATCCGACTGCGGCCCGAGCGGCCCCATCAGGTCTGGAGCTACGATTTCGTCGAGGCGCGCACCCACCATGGTCGCAGCGTGCGGCTGCTCACCCTGATCGACGAGTTCACGCGCCAGGGTCTGGCGATCCGCGTGGCGCGGCGGCTCAACAGCGCTCATGTGATCGAGTTGCTCGGCGACTGCATGCTCCAGCATGGCGTGCCCGAATACGTCCGCTCCGACAACGGAGCCGAAATGACCGCCCGGCGTGTCCGCAACTGGCTGGACACCGTGGGCACCCAGCCGCTGTTCATCGAGCCAGGCAGCCCTTGGGAGAACGGATACTGCGAATCGTTCAACGGCAAACTGCGGGACGAATGCTTAAACGGAGAGATTTTCTATTCACTCAAAGAAGCGCAGGTGGTCATCGAGATGTGGAGAAAGCATTACAACACCGTGCGTCCGCACAGTGCGTTGGGCTATCGAGCGCCCGCGCCACTGAGCTGGGTGGCGGCGGCGTAACCTCGGCACCGGTTGAGTCTCCCTTCGCCTGCCAGAGTGTCGCTAAGGCCGGCGAGCAGCGGGGTCCAGGCTCTGTCGATGAACTCGCTGCGCTCGGCCTGGACCCCGCTGCTCGCCGGCCTAAAGATCCTCAGATGCAGGCGAAGGGAGACATTCGAAGCTCGTCCTACCTGGATTCTGTGCTCCGAGTTATACTCTCTATCGAACTGGTACAAATTATCGGTCAGGTCATATACAACATGGCGCTGGAGGAGTTTTACGCCTGGTTCCAGCAGGCGCCGCGGCCGGGTTTCACCAAAGCTACCGTGAGCGCGTGGCGTGTATCGCTAGAAGAGCGTCGGCTTGGGTCATCGTCCATCATTATTAGAATGTCGGCGATCCGCAAGCTGGCAGCGGAGGCCGCCGACAATGGGCTGCTGGCGTCAGAACTTGCTCAGGGGATCAGCCGCGTGATGGGCGTGAAATCGACTGGGATTCGCGTCGGAAACTGGCAGTCCCAGCGGCAGGCATAGGCGCTGCTGAGTGCGCCGGCCATCTCGACGGTACGCGGCCTGCGCGACCGGCTAGGCCGACCGCCAATGGTCGGGGATTTTCTTGTCATTCAGATGCCGGACGCGAGCGACAAGAGGAGCGTGACCCTTCGCTTTCGCCCAATCGATTGCTTCTTTCTGGGTTTTGAAAGTGCCGAGCTCATGGTTCACATGGTCTTCGATTACATAATCCTGAATGGGCGACCCTTCAGGACGACCCTTCGGACGGGCTTCGACGTAAACGTTCGCCATAGTCTTCTCTCCGTGACACTTTTGTCAGCACTTGAAATTATACGAGAATAAGGATTGCCTGATTGCTCCGTCCGACGAGACTCGCTTCATCATCGCTCTCGCAATCTACTTCTTAACCACCGGACCAGTCTCAAGGTGGTTATCGTCGAGGAAACCCATAGGCGGGGCGACCCAACTATGCCGTTATCCACTTAACGACCGATGCTTCACCGAAGTCTGAGACGCCGGCTTCTCCACGAAAGGGACGGGAATTGCGGACCACAAGCGCGTGTCGGTTCCAATCCGGCTGCTTCGTTCAACGTCGTTTCGAGCCAACGTCCTCATGGCCAACCATTCGGAGAGGAAAGTCACCAGAATGAGACTTTATTAAAATTTGCTAGGCCGCGCGGCGAAACAAGTTAACCGAGGCTCCACATCACAATAGCGTTTCAAAGAGTTCTAAGAAACGCGAGCAACGCCTTTTTATCTTCCGCCGACAATCGTAGCCCGAAGGGGTGTCCCTTCACGGCTCGCGTCGGGTCCGGTCCGCGAAAACCCGTAGGGACATAGGTGTCCTTGAGCCGATTCGGATCGAACCAGTCTTCGAGCGAAGCCACCGAGCCATTGTGTTCGAGCGCGCTACGCGTCCAGACGCCCCGCAGCGATGGCACTTTGTAGTAACCCGTTCCGCGCCGGGTCTTGGTGGCGAGGTATGGGTCCAGCCCGATCCGCACGTCCGAGATATCGTACTTTTTCTTGTGTTCAGGCGGGACAACAAAGCCATCCACCGGTATCAGCTTGTTATTGGTATACAACGGCGGCGGGTGACAGCCAGCGCAGCCCTCGCGCTTGAAGATTGTTTCTCCCTTCGCGCTCAAGGCGTCCGGCCGGTTTGGATTCTCCGGACCATCCAGTGAATAGAGGTACAGCGCAAGCGCATAGAGCTGCTCGTCGGTGAAGCGCAGGAACTTAGTGGGCGGCGGCAGATCCTTGTGATCGCTGTCTCCTCCGGGGATGAAGTCGCCGTACTGGCGAAGGAGTCCCAGATCGGAGTGCAGGACAATGTAGCGCATCAGATCGGCAATCGAGCGATGGAGATGGAGGCCGGTATGGTCAAGGTATTTGCGATCCTTGAGGCCAATCAAGACGGGCACCTGCAACGGGGAACGAATACTGCTCCCTTCCAGGTCGGCCACCGACTGATGTTGGTCCCACTGATGGGCTTGCCACGGCTGGACGGCGTTGTACGTCAGATCCACGTCCACGTTTGGATCCGGATTGAACCACGGAGTGCCATACCAGGACAACATCGGCTGCCTCCGTTGATCGGCGGTAGGGGCGGCGGCAGCGGTCCTCATCCCCTCAGGGCTCGGGTATAGCCAGGCGCGGCCAGGGCCGGTTTGGCTGTGACATTGGCTGCATCCATTACGGTCGCGCGCAATCATCTCGACTTTGCCCTTCTCTCGAATGACCCACTCTGGAGCAACGGGGCCTTCTGACGCAACAAAGGCGAAGCCTTGCCCTTTGGCCGCAGCGTCCAGAGCTTGCTTTGGGGGAGCAAAGTAATCCTGACGAGGTGACAGAGAGAACAAAAATTCTCCAAACTTCTCCCAGTCGGCCTTCGTCTTCAGCTTTGCAGGGTCGAAGGCAACTTCCGGCTCCCGTTGCTTGAGCCACTTCCAGTACTCGGCAAACGGTTCCGAGGAAAGGAAGGGGTAAGTCTTGTAGATGGTGACGGGCGGAATGGAGTAGTAGTAGCTCGCGGAGATGTTCGTTACCGGCGGGGCCGGGTCGGCGAGCGGAATCTCCATGGCGGTAACTTCGGCATCGTCCCAGGCCTTCGGAATCTTCGGTCGAAACTCGATATTCGATTTCGACTGGGCCTCGAGCACCGTAGTCAATACCAGAATCGCGCCTCCAAAGAGACACGCTCTGATGAAGTTGCTCTGAGTAAGCACGCTGCCTCCCACCTCGCGTGCAGCCCTGCACTGAGCCATGGCCGCACCGATGGCCGGTCAGTATTCCCGATTGCCACGGGCTGATCTCGTGACTGCCCAAGCTTACCTTACCGCGAGGGCCGCTCGGGACGGCCTCATTTCCAGGCTGCGTGTCGAACAACGCGAATCTCTGCGCGTTCTGATCTTGGCAAACAGCGAAACAGCGATGAGCGAAATGGAACGGCGGATCAGCCTGGACCACAGCACGCGGCACTTCTCGACCTGAATCGCACGCACTGGGCTTTCGGCATATAGGTCCCGATATACGGGCCAGGATCCGGCAATCCACATGAGCGCATAGTCGGAACCGTTCATTGCGCCGTCGGATCGCACCCGGCACGTCCCAAGGGCGAGATGCGTTTCACGAACTTGACGTGGTACTCGCAGCTAAACGGCGACGGCGCGGCCCAGCGGGGCTGAAAGGCACCCCCTGGGGGGTATGGTAGGCATTGGGGCTCTTCCCTATATAGAAGATTTTAAATTTGTCTCCCCAGCGGCAAACATCATCAAAATGGCTACCATGGTTACCATGAATACCAAGTGATTCAGAATGAGCGAGATTCGAGAGAGGCGATGGCTACCACGTGAGTGGTGCCAGTGGTGCCAGGAGAAGGAGTACAGTTTTTGACATCAAAACCGAGTTTGGACTCCATTTGGACTCCACTGATGGTTGTTTTGGGCCGGAAACCCCCGTAAGTCTATGAAAATATTGGTGGCCAGGGACGGAATCGAACCGCCGACGCCAGCCTTTTCAGGGATGTCAGATCAATAACTTACAGATAGCGTTTACTGAAAACAAAAGAGTTAAACGATATGAATTTGGACTCCATTTGGACGCCAAAGGCCTTTTCGGGTCGGCCTGGACTCCACTTGGACTCCACAAACTGACGCCTCTACACCCCTCTGCCCTGAACTTGCTCCTACGCGCGCGCGGTCGACCCCGCCTTCTGATGTTCGCTCACGAATGTGGAGACAACATCAACGTCTCTATATAATGGGTCACCATCCGGGCCATGCCGACAAGATCTGTTTGTGGCCGGCTCCGTGGCGTGAATCAATCCCACCGGTATGAGGATAAGGCATCCTTCATGCATGGTCGCCCTCAACGGCTTTAATCTCGCTGTCGGACTAATCAGAACAGCCGCGTGGAACCTTTGCCCAGTTTCCAGCGTCGAAGTCCACGAAGCGCCGGGGAGGACTCTATGAATCGACGCTGTGAACTTCACGCGTTGCTGCTTTTCACGTGCTTGCTTGCGGCACAAGCCGTGGGCGCCATTCGTGGACCGGGCAAGTACAACGGCGTAGTCACATTCGACCGCTGGGGAGGCTGCCATCTCTATAGCGGCGCCTATGTTATGGAGGTCTCTGAGTCCGTGAAAGAACTCCTCCGGCCATACGGCAACCTGCCGGTTTTAGTCGATGCGAAGGAAGTGTTTCAGCCGATGAATCCTGGGGACGGACTCATCAAGAAGCTTGAAGTGTTAGGGCCTTCCGTGGAGACGACTTCTGCAAAGTTCGGACAGCCACCGTTGCTTGAGGATTTGAGTCTAAAGGTGTTCGCGAACTTCTCCGTCGCAAGCGGACCGGAGCTGATCATTGAACTACGGAACACTGGCACCGTCAAGCGGGGCGTTGACATACAGGCCCTTGGACCAACGCTGTTGGCAAAGAAGCAGGGACTCGAGTGCCTCAATCCCTCTGACGGCCCGTCGTTCGTGGCGGTCACACGCACGAATATCGATTTCATGCATCAATACCCTGCGGCCGGCGGCTGCCTCGTCAATGGAAAGGGTAGAACCATTCGCATGTGGTTACCTCCGGGGGTAACAGTTCCGAAGGCGTTCGACCTGGATCCTGGACGCAGTATCGAGGTTCCTCTTCAGTTCGAACTGTCAGAGGGCGAGTATGAGTTTCTCGCTGGATACGGTGGCGGCGCGCATGAGGCGCGGACGCTTGTCAGCAATCGGATTGCGTTTAACATCAATGGAGAAGGGAAACCCGAGCTTGTTGGGTCCACGGCCGCGGATGTGACGGTGACCCGCAGTCGCCGCCTCGGTCCGGTCTGCGGGAGCGTCACGTTGGAAGACGGCAGCCCGGCAGCTAATGCTAAGGTCTTTCTGTGGCCGGCTCCACTGTCGAACGAGGAACTCCGCGCGGCGAACAATGCGGCCACCAACCAGGTAGGTCAGTTCCGTATGGAAAACGTAACGGAAGGCCACTACGCGGTGAGTGCTTTGCGCACTGATGCGACGGGCGTCTATACCGGGGCATCTGGAAGTGAGCACCTAGCAAGTGCCAGCAGCCTAGCCTTGCCGGTGTTTCCGGAGGAGTGCTCATTGCGACTGGTTATGCGCCGCGCCGCAACGTATACGGTGCGCGGCAAGACGGCTCCTCCGCCGACTGATAGAACCTACAGTGCGAGAATCGCCTTGAAACGAGGCGACGCCTACCCATTTGAGATTGCTGTTCCCATAAGTTCTGATGGCCATTATGAGTTCAAAGGGATCCCGGGAGGGTGTCCCATCCGTAGTTGAAGGTTGGTAACGGCGGCGGCGCCGGTTTCGATAGAATCCGGTTGCCAAACACAAATCCTAAGAAGGAGCCAACCGCCGTGAAGAAACCATACCAAATTGTGACCCGTGCCGCCAAGGAATCGGCCGCCGTGGTCGAGCAGTTCTGTCAAAGTAACGGGCAGATCCTGTTGCCCATCGTCAACCTGATCGAAAGCGCCAGCCAAGTGGTGGAGAATGTGATTCACGAAATCCAGGTCCACGCCTTGGAAACCATTTTCGTGCTGAGCGCGGAGCAGATCGCCGGGCGGCGCACGCCGGGCAAGCCGAGCGGGGAGATCCGCTGGCACGGTTCACAGCCGGGCAAGATCAAACTGGCCGACCGCGAGGTGAAAGTCAAGCGCCCTCGACTACGCCATAAGAGCGAGGGTGAAGTAAAGATTCCTGCCTACGAGAAATTGCGCCGGGATCGCGGCTTGCAGCAGCACATGCTGGGCACGTTGATGCGCGGCGTGTCCACGCGCGAATACGACGAAGTGCTGCCGAACATGGCGGAAACGGTGGGCGTTTCTCGCAGTTCGGTCAGCCGGCAAGCGATCGAGGCCAGCGCCGAGCAACTGAAGAGGCTGCGCGAGAAGCGCTGGGAAGCGGTGGAGATCCTGGTGATCTACATCGACGGCCAGCGATTCGGCGCGCACCACATTTTAAGCGCTGTGGGCGTGGATCGCGAAGGCCGCAAGCACATTCTGGGAATCGAAGTAGGGGCGACGGAAAACGCCGCTGCGGTCAAGCGCCTGCTCATTCATCTGCGCGATCAGGGCCTGCCGACCGATCGCACCTATCTGTTCGTCATCGACGGTGCGAAAGCCTTGCGCGCGGCCATCGACGAAGTCTTCGGCACGGCGCAGAACGTGCAGCGCTGCCGCAATCACAAACTCCGCAACGTACTCGATGAACTGCCGGAGGAGCAGCAGGGCCAGACTTTGAACCTCATGCGGGCCGCCTGGAAAGTGAATACGGCCGAAGAAGGTGAAAAACGCTTGGAGCAACTGGCCCGATTCTTGGAGCGCGATCACGAATCCGCCGCCCGCAGCCTGCGCGAAGGAATCGCCGAAATGTTCACCCTGCAGCGGCTCCAGCTGCCACCGTCGCTGTACAAGTGCTTGGCGACCACTAACGTCATCGAAAGTCCGCAGGGCGGTGTCGCGCGTCGCACTTCCAACGTCACACGCTGGCGCGACGCCGACATGGTCGAGCGCTGGGTCGCTTCGGCTTGGCTGCTCACCGAAACGCATTTCCGCAAGATCGACGGACATCGCGATCTGTGGGCCCTCGCCACTGTCCTCGATCGTCAGCCGCAAGCCCAAACCTCTCAGGAGGCAATAGCGTAAGATGAATTACCCGCTGTTGCCACCTTCAACTACGGTTGGGACACCCTCGATCCCGCCGGCCGGTACCAGTTTTTTGCTGGCAACGTCGGGTCAGCCTTCGAGGCAGACAAAGACATCGACGATCTCGATGTGAATGTCAATTGGGGAGTCTTGAAGAACGTTGGCGTCGGGAGCGCGAAGATGCCGATGGAATTCCATGAAGCGATGGCACACGCGAATCTGTGGGGTTTCTATCAGAATCTACAGACTTACGAGAGTCAGTATCATCTGGGATATCCCACGACTCTTAAGGCGTTGGGCCAGCCGCCATCTTGGGCTAGCCGCAATGCGGAGCACGCGGGGTTGGTAAACGACAAGTTTCCGGGGCAAGAATTTGCCGATGACGGGAGTTGCATTTCCGAAGGGAGTTATCGAATCACCTACCAGCCCGGTCCAGTGAACGTCCAAGGAAAGATCACGAACTACTTGCTTTCGGCTCGTCCACTTGAATTCGGGAAAACCGGGAAGCGTAGTTTCGTTGTCGACGAGACCGGCAAGCGCCACAGTACCGAGGAGAACCGGGCGGCCATGCAGTCGGACCCGATTGAAGCTCAGTAGACCCGGAGCGCGAAAGCGTCACCCGATCCATTTGGACTCCACTCACGTCCATCACTTCACAGCTTTTCCTGGTATCCACTTGCTTACGCGCGCGATCGACTGGCATTCCTAGAGTCGTCTCACAAATGTGAAGACAACATCAATATCTCTATATATGTGGTCACCATCGCCCCCCCGCGTGACAGATGCCAAGCCCGGGGGGATGCGTTCACTGATCGAAATCGATCCTGCTAGGACGATCCTTGCTGCATGGCATCAGGGGCGTTAAGCTGTGAAAGGTGGATCTCTATGCTTCTGCCTACAAATCGTCGCCGTTTTCTAAAGGGCGCCGCGCTGGTCGCTGGAGCGGGCCTAAGCCGCGCGGATGAGCAGTCGGCGGCGGACGATCCGACGACAACGCCGGGCATTCCCGCGCGCGCCTACGGCGAGCGTTCGCGATTTGAAAGGACCGTTCGCGTTCCCAACGCCCAAGGGACCTCTTCACTTACGCCTCTGCAAGACTCGACCGGCATCATCACGCCATCCTCCCTCCATTTTGAGCGGCATCACGCCGGAATCCCGGACATCGACCCTGGCCGCCACCGGCTCATGATCCACGGCATGGTGGACCGCCCGCTGATCCTCACGATGGACGAACTGAAGCGATTCCCCTCGGTTTCCCGCATCTACTTCATGGAGTGTTCCGGCAACGGTTTCCGCAACAGAAGGACAGCCCGCACAGTGCAGGAAGCACATGGGCTCGTCAGTTGCGCCGAGTGGACCGGCGTCTCGCTGGGGCTGCTGCTTCGCGAGGCAGGTGTGCAGCAGGGAGCCAGTTGGATCGTCGCAGAGGGATCCGATGCAGCCAAAATGACCCGCAGCGTTCCGCTGTCGAAGGCCATGAACGACGTCCTGATCGCTTACGGACAAAACGGCGAAGCCCTCCGTCCCGAGCAGGGTTACCCGGTGCGTTTATTCGTTCCCGGATGGGAGGGCAATATCAGCATAAAATGGCTCCGTCGGATCAAGGTCGTCGATCAGCCTTACATGACGCGCGAGGAGACTTCCAAATACACGGATCTGATGCCGGACGGGAAGGCCCGGCAGTTCACTTTCGAGATGGATCCGAAATCACTGATCACGTTTCCCTCGGGCGGGCAGAAGCTGTCCGGCCCTGGCTTCTACGAAATCTCGGGACTCGCCTGGTCGGGCCGCGGCGCGATCCGGCGGGTTGAGGTTTCAGTCGATGGCGGTCGAACCTGGCGGGACGCCCAGTTGCAGTCCCCCGTGCTTCCCATTGCTTTTACGCGCTTCGGCTTCGGCTGGAAATGGGAGGGCACGGAAGCGGTGCTGCAATCTAGGTGCACCGACGAGCATGGCGACGTGCAGCCAGCGCTCGAAGATCTTATCAAGGCGCGCGGAGACAATTGGGGTTATCACTACAACCCCATTCAGAGCTGGAAGGTCACGACCGATGGGAGCGTTCAGAATGCGCTCACTTAGGGCGTTTGCGGTTTTGCTGATCGCTGTGCCGCTCTCAGCGCAAGGCCCGAGCTATGGCCTTGGTCGCACTCCGACTGCCGACGAGATCAAAAGCTGGGATATCGCGATCAGCCCGGACGGGAAGGAACTGCCGCCGGGCAGCGGGACTGCCGCCGAAGGCAGCAGAATCTACATGGCGAATTGCGCCGCCTGCCACGGCAAGACCGGCAAAGAAGGTCCCAACGACGTGTTGGTCGGCGGCCAGGGCACGCTCAACACCAAAAAGCCGGTGAGGACGATCGGAAGCTACTGGCCCTACGCGACCACAGTGTGGGATTACATCAATCGCTCCATGCCTTTCAACAAGCCAGGCAGCTTAAGCGCGAATGAGGTCTATGCCGTCACGGCTTATCTGCTCTCTTTGAATGGCATCATCCCCAACGATGAGGTGATGAATGCGAAAACGCTGCCTCAGATCAAGATGCCCAACCGCAACGGCTTTATCGGCGATCCTCGTCCGGACTGGAGAAGTCCTCGCTATTAGGTGCCTATCTTACGGTTTGATCTGAGACTTTTGACTTCAACCGAGAGGTCTGGCCGCCAACGACTGAACGGCCGGCGCGGTAGTTTTTCCTTGGAACTGAACTTGCTTTTTATGCGCGCGATCGACTGGCGTTTTCTAAAGTCGTCTCACCAATGTGAAGACAACATCGAAATCTCTATATATGGTTACCACCAGCCCGTGTGACTGTTCCTGTGTGTGGGCGGTTTGGCCGGGATTCATCGCAGCGCCGAAGGCGATCATCGTTTAACTCAAGAACGTCGACGTCCTCAATGAGGATGGGACCCTGCATCATGGCACAGAACAGCAGTGATTGGCCTCGCAGTCACTGGCATTCCACGTTGCCGTAAGGCGGCTTTGTGGCGCAGGTGCGGATTCCGGGCGAAGGCGAACGGGATTCCGGGGTGAACGCGAAAAGCGTTCCGGGGTGAAGACGAATACGATTCCGGGCTGAAGGCGAACAGTGATTCCGGCGGGAAGGCGAACGGTTTTCGCCCAATCCCGGAATGGCTTTCGCGATCAGCCCGGAACGATTTCCACAGCAGAGCGGCGCTGGACATCACAATGGCAAGCGAAGCCTCCCCTGAAAAGGAGCCAGCTTGCCGGCCAGGAGACTGTCCATGCGGAAAATCAAGGAGGTCATGCGCCTCCGATTCGAACTGAAACTGGGTTACCAGCAGATCGGGCGCAGTTGCGCGATCGCGGTGAGCACCGTCCACAAGTACCTGAAGCGCGCCGAGGACGCGGGCCTGAACTGGCCGCTGCCAGAGGGTTGGGATGAAGCGCGAGTGGAGGCCACGCTATTCCCGCGCATCGAGCCCACGACGGAGAAAAGCCCGGCGCGTACGCCGCCGGATTTTGCCGCGATCCATGAGCAGTTGCGCAGCAGCAAGTATGTCACGCTGCAACTGCTGTGGGAGGAATACCGGCAAGAGAACCCGGACGGCTATCGCTACTCGCGGTTCTGCGAGCTCTACCAGCGCTGGCGCTCGAAGCTGGACGTGGTGCTGCGGCAGGAGCACAAAGCCGGCGAGAAGATGTTCGTCGACTGGGCGGGCGCGACGATTCCGGTGTATGACCGGCTCACCGGCCAGGCTTGGCAAGCACCGCTGTTTGTGGCCGCGCTCGGCGCCAGCAGTTATACCTTCGCCGAATGCACGCGTGATCAGCAGATGGAATCGTGGCTGCGGATGCACGTGCGCGCATTCGAGCACTTTGGCGGCATTCCGGCGCTGGCGGTTCCCGATAACACCAGAACCGGCGTGACCAAGGCGCATCGCTACGATCCGGATCTGAATCCGACTTACTACAACTTCGCGATGCACTGCGGCTTCGGAATCGTGCCCGCCCGGCCGTACAAGCCGAGAGACAAAGCCAAAGTCGAAAATGCAGTGCAAGTGGCGCAACGCTGGATCGTGGCGGCACTACGCCACCACAAGTTCTTCTCGCTGGAAGAACTCAATGTGGCCATCCGGGAACTGCTCGCCAAGCTGAATCACCGGCCCTTCCGCAAGCGCGAAGGAAGCCGCGCCAGCGTGTTCGAGGCCATCGATCAGCCGGCATTGAAGCCGCTGCCCACCGAGCCATTCGATCTGAGCGAGTGGTCGCGCGCTCGTGTCAACATCGATTACCACGTGGTGTTCGATTCCAATCTGTACAGCGTGCCTTACAACCTGGTACACGAACTGATCGAGATCCGCTCCACGCCCACCACGGTCGAGATCTTGCACAAAGGCTCGCGCGTGGCGTCCCACCTGCGCAGTCGCGGAAGAGGGCAGATGGTGACCAATGCAGAGCACCGCCCCAAGAGCCATCGCGCGCATCTGGAATGGACGCCCTCGCGCATGGTCCACTGGGCGCAAACCATTGGCCCCCACACGGCGCGATTGTTTGAGCGGATCATGAGCGACAAGCCGCATCCGGAAATGGGATATCGCGGCTGCCTGGGCATCATCCGGCTGGCCGGGAAGTACTCGGCGCAACGCGTGGAAGCGGCGGCCGAGCGCGCACTTGCCACCGGTGCGTGCCGCTATAAAAGCATCGAATCGATTCTGAAGAACTCGCTCGATCGAGTGCCTCCCTCCTCCCCACCGCCCGCTTCCACGCCGCCGCACGACAACATCCGCGGCTCGGAATACTTCGAGTGAGGACCAGCATGCTACAGGAACCGATGCTGGAAAAACTGGTGGCCATGCGGCTGCTCGGCATGGCGGATGCGCTCAAGACGCAGGAGCAAGATCCTGCCTCGCGCGAGCTGAGCTTCCTGGAAAGGCTCGGATTGCTGGTGGATCAGCAATGGACCTGGCGCGAGAATCAGGCACTGGCGCGGCGGCTGCGCGCCGCCAAACTCAAGGGCGGCGCCTGCGTGGAAGAGATCGACTATCGCGCGGCTCGTGGCTTGGACAAAAGTGTGATTCGCGCTTTGGCGCAGAAGTCGGTCTGGGCTCACAATCACGAAAACATTTTCGTGCTCGGGCCCACCGGCGTCGGCAAAAGCTTCGTGGCCTGCGCGCTGGCGCAGAAAGCTTGTCGCGATGGATACTCGGCGCTTTATACTCGCGCCGCCGCACTGTTTCGCGATCTGGCCATCGCGCGCGCCGACGGAAGCCTGCGCAGTTTACTGGCGCGCCTGAGCCGCGTCGACGTTCTAGTGATCGACGACTGGGCCATGGCTCCGCTCGCCGAAGCCGAGCGCCGCGACTTCTGGGAAATCTGCGAGGATCGCTATCAAGCTCGCTCGACCATCCTGACTTCGCAGCTCCCGGTGGCGCGCTGGCACGAGCAAGTCGGCGATCCAACCGCCGCCGACGGTATCCTCGACCGGTTGGTTCACAACGCTCATCGCATCGAAATGCGCGGCGATTCCATGCGCAAGAAACGCGGTCCTCAGCCGTCAAGCTAGCGCTCGCCGGGTCGCTGTGTGCTGAGGCGGGGACAGGACTGCCGTCCTTTCCCCGCACCCCTTTCCTCGCCAGCGGCAGCTTGCCTGCGCTGCGCTCCGGACAGGTTTCTCTTGACGAAGACGAACACTTCTTGCACAATCGAGTTGCCAGCGTCGCTATGCTCCGAGATCTGTTCGCCTTCGGCCCGGAATGCCGTTCGCGTTCCCTTCGGAATCAGCGTTCGCCTTCGGCGGAATCCTCACGCAGGAGCAGTTCGCAATGTGTAACGCATGGTCAGCCTCTTGGCGAATGCTTGGGGCGATGCGATCGACGGTATAGATCCAAAGCAGCTTACACGCCGCCGATTTGATGTCGCCGTGTTCGGACAGAGCGAGGTGCCGCAGTTTCACAACGACGTAGCCCTGCAGCCCTTGATCCGGCACTCCCCTCTCTATTTCGCTTGCGAAGCCCATGTTATCCACAGTGCCTTCGCCCCTGGTAAGGAGCAAATCAGCCAAAGCGTATTCAATGGGTTTCTCGGGGCCGGGCCTGTAGTTGACATGAGCGCCACTTTGAACGCTCATGGTGCAGCCGTCCCAGCCGTCACATGCGGTGCGTAGGACTCCCGAATCCTTTCGGAGCCACAAGACACGGCGGCCCCCGACCTTCCAGAGACCCAGCGGCTGCGGTCCATCGAAACCGCCAGCCCACGTAAAGTAATACACGGTGATCTTGTCGGGAAGCGGCGCACCTTTAAGCACGTTTTCGACCTGCACGGTCAGACTTCGGAATTGGAGAGGATATTTGGGATCAGAACGCATCGGAACCGGACTGCGTACTAATGTGTCCGACGCCAAGAGGCCGACAATGACGATTGGCGCCGAGTCTCTCGAAAAGTCTTTGTTGTCACATTGATCTATCAACTGGGGCGGCGAAGGCCAAACCCTACGCCGCTGAACGTAGGAAGCTGCGGCAACGACCAAGACGCTCGCCATGACCAGGGCGGCCTTCCGACGGCCTCTAATATTCACTGACATTGAGATACCATCGACACCCTCCGAGTTCCCATCTGACTCAAGTATCTTGACACTACGAGCACCGCGGGGGAATAAGCGATCGGGTGCCTCGCGAGGCGCTCGACAGGCGTTTTCGAAAACCGTCGCGCCAAGGTGAAGACGACGTCAACATCTCTATATAGATCGTCACCACCACCACCCGCCTACGGCGGTTCTGTGTGAACGGTGTGGCCGCCCGCACGGGACCGTGACAGAATATGGCAATGCGGACTTCGATGATTCTCCTGCTGGCCGTGACCCTTCGGGCGGATCCGGTTTCGCTCACCTACTTGGGAACCGCAGGCTGGCAAATCGCCGACGGAAAGACAACCATTCTCATCGATCCATATCTAACGCGCGTGAAGTCTCGCTCCCCGAATGACGACGTCTCGCCGGACGATCCCCGTCCGTTGGCGACCGGGGATTCAGTAATCGAGTCGGACACCGCGGTGATCGACGCCCATATCAAGAAGGCCGATTTCATCTTTCTTACCCACACTCATACAGACCACTCGCTCGATATGCCATACATCGCGCGCAAGACCGGCGCGCGCGTGATCGCCACCGAAAGCACCGCTAATGTAGCGCGGGCGTACGCCATACCCGAGCGTCAGATCCAAGTCGTAAAGGGTGGCGAGGAACTAAATTTCGAAGGGTTTTCGGTGCGAGTCATCCGCAGCATTCATGGCATCTTCAGCAAGCCGGCGCCGGGACAGGTCCCCAAGCCACCGCCTCTCGTGCCGGCGGATGTGAAAGCTCCGCTTCGCTTGGGCCAACACGCCGAGGGGGGCACGCTGGCATACCTTATAGAGATCGACCATCATCGTATTCTCTTTTTCGGGTCGATGAACTACATTGAAGACGAGTTGATCGGTGTACGGCCGGATGTCGCTGTGATCGGGGCGATGCCGGAGCGGAACAACATCGAAAATTACACGCCGCGGCTCATGCGGGTGCTGGGCAATCCACCGGTGGTAATTCCAACTCACTGGGATCGTTTCAATGTGCCATATAGCGTTTCGCAAGAGCCTGCTGTGCGGCGGCTTCAATCCTTTCTCGATGAGATAAAGTCCGCGTCACCCAAAACACGGGTGATCGTGCCAGAGTACTTCAAACCGATTGAATTGGAATAAGCTCACCTGCCGGTCATGGAAACTGTCGGATGGCGATAGGCGCCATAAGCGTCTGCGGCGCGCCTTGGTATCGGTCCAGCGTAAGCGTACGGCCAACCCAGGTTGACTAGTTTCGGCCAGTGGACCAACGAGCTGGGGTGAGATTGCCGACCTGGGAGAGTGTCCGCTGGTTTAATCCGGGCAGGACGTTGGAGAGGTAGTCTTTCACGGGTACGCCGAGTCGGCGGCAGGATTCCACCACCGAAAGAATCGACGCCACTCTCGGTCCGGCGTGCGCGCTGCCTACGTGCAGCCAGTTCTTGCGACCGAGTGCTACGGGTCGCATCGAGTTCTCCGCCAGGTTATTGGACAGCTCCACTTCCCCATGATCGAAACACCGCAGCAGCTTGGCCCACATATTTAAGGTGTAGGCAGCCGCTTGTCCCAGCGCGCTTTTGGGCAGCGCTTGCTGGGCCAGCGCCAGGCACGCCTCACGAATCTCCCGCAACCACTCCTCCGCGTATTGGCGGCGTTGTGCCTGGCGATCCTCCGCGCTCAAGGCGCGGCGGCGCGCATCGCGATCAATCAGAAACAACGCGTCCATGCGCGTGACCATCGCTACCGCTGCAGTATCTTGCGGATTCACTTTCACTGCATCGACAAACTTGCGCCGCGCGTGCGCCCAACACCCGACGTGCACCAGCTTGGGCCCGCCGATATCGTCGTAGGCCGCATAGCCATCGGTTTGTAAAATTGACCTGACCGATAATTTGTACCAGTTCGATAGAGAGTATAACTCGGAGCACAGAATCCAGGTAGGACGAGCTTCGAATGTCTCCCTTCGCCTGCATCTGAGGATCTTTAGGCCGGCGAGCAGCGGGGTCCAGGCCGAGCGCAGCGAGTTCATCGACAGAGCCTGGACCCCGCTGCTCGCCGGCCTTAGCGACACTCTGGCAGGCGAAGGGAGACTCAACCGGTGCCGAGGTTACGCCGCCGCCACCCAGCTCAGTGGCGCGGGCGCTCGATAGCCCAACGCACTGTGCGGACGCACGGTGTTGTAATGCTTTCTCCACATCTCGATGACCACCTGCGCTTCTTTGAGTGAATAGAAAATCTCTCCGTTTAAGCATTCGTCCCGCAGTTTGCCGTTGAACGATTCGCAGTATCCGTTCTCCCAAGGGCTGCCTGGCTCGATGAACAGCGGCTGGGTGCCCACGGTGTCCAGCCAGTTGCGGACACGCCGGGCGGTCATTTCGGCTCCGTTGTCGGAGCGGACGTATTCGGGCACGCCATGCTGGAGCATGCAGTCGCCGAGCAACTCGATCACATGAGCGCTGTTGAGCCGCCGCGCCACGCGGATCGCCAGACCCTGGCGCGTGAACTCGTCGATCAGGGTGAGCAGCCGCACGCTGCGACCATGGTGGGTGCGCGCCTCGACGAAATCGTAGCTCCAGACCTGATGGGGCCGCTCGGGCCGCAGTCGGATGCAGCTTCCGTCGTGGAGCCAGAGTCGTCCGCGTGGCTTCTGTTTGACCGGAACCTTCAGTCCTTCGCGCCGCCAGATGCGCTGCACCCGATCTTTGCCCACATTCCAGCCGGCTTGTTGCAGCAAGGCTGTAATGCGCCGATACCCGTAGCGGCCATACTGACTGGCCAAGGCCAGGATCGCTTGTGTCAACCCATCTTCGTCATCGCGCTGGGTGGGCTGATAGCGCTGGGTTCCCCGCGGCTGGCTCACCAACCGGCATGCGCGCCGTTCACTCAATCCTTGTTCCCGAGCGTGCTGAACGGCGATGCGACGCCGCTCGGGACTTAGAAGTTTCCCTCCGCGATATCCTTCAGGATCTGTTTCTCGACGGTGAGGTCGGCGATGGCGCGCCGCAGTTGCGCGTTCTCCTTCTGCAGGTCCTTGAGCTTCTTGGCCTGCTCCAGTTGCAGGCCGCCGTACTCTCTTCGCCACCGATAGTAGGTCTGATCGACGATGCCCGCTTCCTTACACGCCAGCGGCACGGTTTTGCCTTGGCTCACCAACACTTCGACCTGCCGCAGCTTCGCCACGATCTGCTCTGGTGTAAACGCTTTCTTAGGCATTTTCCGGTTCCTTTCTGCTTTTCCAGTCTCTATCGAACTGGTACAGAAATCCCCGGTCACGTCATCCGTTTGTGGCCTTCTCGCAGGTTTGGCCATAGTCGGGTTGCTCATTCTGCGCATCTTTGGCGAGGAGAAGCTGTTGGCACGCGATCTGGAAGGCTACTGGGCCTATCGCGAGAAAGTGCGGTACCGCCTTATGCCGCACGTCTGGTAAGCACCCCGTCAGTCTGATCCCCGCTCTCGATAAGGCAAGTGTGGGCGGTACGTTTCAGAAATACGTCTCAGAATCCGCGCCGGCTTCCCGATCCGAAGCCAGGCCCAGCCGCGACGAAGTCCGCTGGGCGGATTCAATTCGCGTGAAGTCGCCGTCACGTCGACTTGACAACTGACGCCCTTGAATTTGATTCGTCTGTCCGGAGGGCCACCCTCGGCTCGCACGGCTTGAGCAGGCGCGTTGCGCCTCACGTGCTGTGCGCGGCCTGTTAGAATCCAAGTCACCAGTTTGGAGGAGTCATGAGAAACCTACTTTTTGCGCTATTGCTCTCGGTTCCAGCGCGGCTTCTGCTCGCCCAGGGTTCCCCAACACAGGGAGCACCTGACCAGCCGTACGCCGTGGAGTATTACTACAAGGTGCAATGGGGACACCAGCAGGAGTTTCTGCAACTTTTCCTGAAGAACCACTACCCGCTGCTCCAGAAAATCGTCGAGAGCGGCCGCATGATCTCCGTGAAGATTGAGCAGCCCGCCAATCACATGACCGAGGATGGACGTTGGGACTATCGCGTTACGATTCGGTTCAAGAACTCGACGATGGCGACAACAGCCAATCCAGACGAAGAGCGCCTGATCAAACAGCTCTGGCCTGACCAGACGACGTACCAGCGCGAGGAACAGCGCCGATTCGAGATTTTGCTGGGGCACTGGGATCTTCCGGTGACGGATATCACACCCGCGAAAAAATAGTGGATCGATCGGCAACGCACCTGCACACCGGGGAACTGATTCGCCCTAACCGTCGACGGTCTGCGGGGCCTATGGAGAAACAAGTGATCGCGCGCTTGGTGGCGCTTCTATGCGGTGGCGTCGCTGCCAACTGATCCTCGGGATCGTTGCGAATGGCAAATGCTTTAGCCGCCAATTCCAGAACTGATTTCTCGCACCAGAAGGCGCCCCTTTTCAAGGCGCATTTCGTAAACGGCCCGTCCCCCGAACGCGGATTTTGATTTGACGACAAAAAGCTCCACTCCCGCCTTAATGCGCAGGCCACGCGCGGCGTGCCCACCAAGACTCTTGAGGAAGGCTCCGTAGGCTAACCCGAATGCTCGCAGACACTTTCTCACATCTCCCGGCCCTGCTTCCAAAACGATCACGCCGCCTTTCCGCCCGATTGGAAACCGTCTGTCCGACCAAAAGTCGTTTTCGGTCGTTAATATAACAAGGCCCTTTGGCGCGGCGAAATTCAGGAGGTCCTCGTCAGGGAGGTGTCCTACGTTCAAGTCGTTCGCCGCAGTGATGTCAATTTTCGCCGATCTCAGCGCCGAAACCACGGCAGACGAGATGTTCCGATCATCCAACAGCCGCAACTTAGGCCGGATCTCATGAGGATCTAGCCAGAAATCGTCAGTGACCTCGAACCACTCAGAATCGTCGTCACGCTCCATCACTGTCTATTCAACCAGAGTCGAAAGTATTCCAGACCGTTACCGACCCGCGCTAGTGCGGCTGGCGCTTCTATTGCCCTAGCAGGAAAATGCTCTGCACACGTAGTGAGTCTACCTTCCGGTTCCCTTTCGCCGCGTTGCCACCGGACCAGCGTGGAAGGATGGACACGGGATAGACGTGACAGGCGGTACTTGTGATGGGGCCGCTCAAAGTCACATCAGCGAGATGACTTCTCGCCCACCTGGATTTGCTTCCGGGTTAAGCCGACCATCCAGACGGAGCGCTGCGGGCCACATCAGCGGATGCGTGTTATGCGTCAGGCTGACAGCCGTCCTGTACGGAACCTTCCAAAAATATCTTGCATCTTTCAGATTACTATCGTAATCTTATGAGCATGAGGTACCCAGCAAAGCAGAAAGCCGAGACCCACGAGAAGATCCTCGCGGTGGCTGCACGGTCGTTTCGAGAGCACGGGTCTGAAATAAACGGCATTGGGCAGGTCATGAAGGAACTGGGCTTGACCAAGGGCGGGTTCTACCGCCATTTTCAGAGCAAGGGCGATCTTTACGCCGCGGCGATAGCGCTAGCTTTCGAGGATTCGGGCAACCGATTGGTGGCAGTTGCGGAAGCCGCCCCAAAAGGCAAAGAATTGCGAGCCGTGATCGAGCACTACCTCAGCGCGAAACACCTGAATGCCCCCGGAGCTGGCTGCCCGCTGGCAGCTTTGGCGCCGGAGATCGCCCGTCAGTCTTTGAAGATCCGCAAGCGAATTAATCAGTCGATGCTGGCCTATGGCGAACGCATGCTTCCCTATATTCCGGGCCGCACCGCTGAGGAGAAGCGTGCCCGCGTCTTCATTTTGTTCTCTGGAATGGCTGGCGTACTCGTCGCGGCCCGAGCGCTTGCGGACCCGCACGGCCGTGAGCGCATGCTGGCCGCCGCGCGGTCATTCTATGTGGAGACGTTTGCCTCCGACGAGGCGAGTTAAAAAAATTTGCTAGTTAAGATGACGCCAGTACTCTTTCGAGGAAAGAAACAAACCAAACTGAATCGAGGTTAATCCATGAAACTACTGTTCCCTCTACTTATGTTCATGCTTCCGGCGGCCTCCGTGGCGCAATCTCCACCACCGCCTCAGCCGCCTTCTGGTGTGCCGTCGCCCAAGACGACCGAAGTGATGGTCATCCTGACGACCAAACAGGGAGTGACCCGCCAGCAGATCATGAACGTCATGCCGGCCGAAATCCGGGCAACGGTCAAGCTCTATCTCGACGGTAAGATTCGCCAGTGGTACTCAAGGGGCGACGGCCGAGGCGTGATTTTTCTTCTTGATGCGAAGACCATTGACGAAGCCCGCGCGATCATGGACACGCTGCCGTTGACGAAAGAGAACCTGATGGACCATGAATACATCCCCGTTGGTCCCCTCATGCCGCTGACTGCGTTGATTGGCGACGGGTCAGCTCGGCCATGAAAATTTCAAGCTCAATAAGGAGATTCCCTGTGAAACACCCAATAGATCCTGGTGACAGGCGCGACCCGCGGGACGGAGCACGCGGTGGTTGATGAACTTCTTGTGAAAGGAGTTCCGGTGCGGGCCGTGGTCCATTCGAAAGATGCCCGCAGCGCGGCACTGGGAAGCAACGGAGCCGAAACGGTGGTCGCTGACGTTCAACGGACCTTGGTGCGAGGCGGAACATTTCCGCACATTTCCTCGCATTCAGTAAGGAAATCCACAACCCGCAAGGACGAAATGCATTTTCATGCCAAATAACTTCAATCTTCCCTTCGTTCTGAGCGTTATTGGCGCCTTCATCGCCAGTTTCGTAGTGGCCAAGCTCTACGCATGGCCGCCGCTTCGTTCGTTGCCCCGATACAACGCACTACGAATCCTCGCCTCTCTGCATGCGTTTCGGTTTTTGGGAATGAACTTTATCGTGATTGGATTCGTATCTCCCGCACTCAGCTCTGCGGTCGGTAACCAAATAGCATGGGGCGATTTCGTCGCCGCAGTCTTGGCGCTTTTTTCAATTGCGGTGCTCACGTGGCGTTGGGCGTTTGCGATTCCGATCGTCTGGATCTTCAATCTCTGCGGCACGGCCGATCTTTTGAACGCTTACTATAAAGGTGTCACTCAAGTTGCCGACGTGGGGCTCTTCGGTGCCGGAATCTACATTCCAGCCCTTTTTGTCCCGATACTGCTCACCGCCCACATGCTTGCCTTCATGCTTCTATTGAAGCGCGGCGACGTTGTGGAACCATACGGGAATTCACAGTCGCTCAAGGATTTGTCGCACCAGTTTCAGCACGGTCCGCATGAGACGCGTTGAGCGGAGCTCGACCACGCACGCGGGGAGACTCCGCGTGCAGTAGGCACGCTAAAATTCAGCCTCTACTTCAGTTTAGAGGATGTGGAGCTCACCTCCAGACGGCTTGGATAATAGAGCAGTAGAGGAGATGGCGCGCGTGGCCGACTCATCGAGTTGCCACCAGTTATTGGACGATTACATACTGTATCGTCTAATAAAACAGCCTCGAAATGGTCAGTTCGGCGAGGGCTTTTCGACGTGATCGATCACTAGGCTTCGAATCCGGCCTTTGGATGACTCCAGTCTTAGCCCCAATTGCTGGCGCACAGCATCCAGAAAAGGTATTCCTTGCGGGTCGGGCGGCGGGGCGCTCGGATCGAGCGGTCCCGGAGAACCATTCTCGCCCGGCGTGTATAGGATGGTGTAATCAAATTTTCCGGCAAGCCCCGTTTTGTCCACAACCGGCTTGTCCACCTCTCCGGCTCGGGAACCCAGGACGTAAATCGAATTGGCGAGCGATGGCATGGTGGAGTTTCTGCCCCCCGCCTGGAAAGCCCCGTTTCTTGCCCTAGCCTCCTGGGTGTTGCAGTTCGGCGGAAACACTTCCTTTGGCGGAGATCCGCCGCTGAGTGGTGCTGATGACGGTGCGTAGGAGTCGGGGCAGGGCGGCCCCTGCTCATGCGGAAGCAGCTTTGGCCCGAGCGTGCCGGGCTTCACCAGAGTCAACGCGAACACGGGGAGCTCTTTCGTCTCAAAATGAACCTTCAGTTTGAACCGGTCCGCTAGCAGAGATTGCATCATCAAGCGCATCTGGTCCTTGGTGGGATTGCCCTCGGCTCGCGCCTCAATGACGAAGAGATCCCTGTCAACCCATTCGGGCAAATGGGCAACTGCGGCCGCTCTCTCCTGGTCGCTCCCGGCGATCTTATACGCGAATCGGATGTAGAACCACAGCGGAAAGCTCGCGGATAAGCGTCCGCCCGGAACATATGCGTTCCCGTCGTCCAGCGGGAAGCTGGATCCTCTACCGAACGTCCTCGTCGGCTTGACCGAAGCGACATCGAAGGATTTCTTGCCTCCGGCCGCGGTCTGCCAATCGCCGACATCGGGCGACTGAGCCAGCACGCTCTGAGCATTCATCGCGGCGTTGGTTGCGAAAAGAAACAGGCCAGCCAAGCCGATCACAGTGTTCGCTCCTCGCATTAGCGACCACACCTCCTCACTACGCTAGACGACCCGTACCGTCCAAACGCGCACCAAGCCAACAGCCTCCGCTTCCGCTAATCCGACGCTATGTCCACTTCTCCACGGAAACCGGATTTTGAATGTCAGGGATGGACGCAGACGGTACCCCCGGCGCTCGGAGCAACGTTCCTCTTGCCATGGAGATCAAGCCCCTGCTGCTTCCGATGAGCTGCCCAACGTTTCTCGATGGCGCCGGTTTGCGCGGCAGAAGCGATCCCTAATCGACCAAGCGACAAGATCATGGCTCGAACGCTGACGTGCGGGTCTGCGCCCTCGCCTACATGCCCACAACACGGACATTTCAAGATCGGGGAACGGATAGGGCGTTCCGATCGGATTCGTTGAAGCTGGGCGTCCAGTTCATCGCGCAATTCGATGAGTGCGTCGCAGGACATGCCCTGATGCCATTTCGCGCGCAACCACTCAATCATTTCAGGAAACCAGACTCTCTGCGCATCACCCGCGGCCATGTAGGAGCTATTGTATTGCTCGAATAGGGTCCCAGCAAAGGCCGCGTTATGCAGCATTAAGTTCCAAGACTTAATACGAGGCCGCCAAGGGCAAAGGTCGCACAATCGGACGCACATCCGCTGCCAGCCGCAGTGATTTGCACGGATTGGGTCGCTGGATCGTCAAACGCTGCATGCTAGGCGACTTTGGCTACGCCCTCCGTGGTTTCCGTCGCTCACCTGGGTTCACGCTAGCTGCAATTCTGTCGCTCGCGCTCGGAATCGGAGCGAATACCGCGATTTTCAGCCTGGTGAACGCCGTCCTGCTTCGTCCTTTGCCGGTGCGTGATCCCGACCGGCTTTTGATATTCGCGCTGAATCCGCCGTCGAGGTTCGGCGGGAGCCTCCTCTCCGCCACCGCTTTTAGGCAGATTCAGGAGAAGAATACCGTCCTAGATGGATTCGTCGCGTCAATGGGACCCGCACTGACATTATCGATTGGCGAATCCACAGAAGATGTTCGCTCGAATATCGTATCCGGGAATTTTTTCGAGACGCTCGGCGTGAATGCGCTGATCGGCCGGGTGTTGACGCCCGATGACGATCGCGCGAACGCGCCTCCCGTCTGCGTGATCGGTTATGACCTGTGGGTCCGCCGCTTCGCGAGCGATCCGGCTGTCATCGACCGAAAAGTGCTCGTCAATAATCAGCCCTTCACGATCATCGGAGTCACGCCACGACAGTTCACTGGGTTGGATGTTTATGAGTCGGACGTCACCGTTCCGATGACGGCATTGCCGCAAACTATCGTACGAGCGTTCGGCAGACTCAAGAGCGGGGTGAGCCTCGCGCAGGCGCAGGCGTCGCTCGACGTCTTATATCACCAAGTCGAGACGTGGAACCCTCCGCAGCAAAGATTGGCGGACGTCAAAGTCGACCTTCAGCCCGGAGGCCGTGGCGTCCTTGTCCTGCGAAGACAATATGAGAACCCGCTGCTGATGCTCATGGCTGCGGTGGCCCTGGTTCTGCTGATCGCTTGCGCCAACGTGACGAATCTGCTGATGGCGCGCGCTTCAGGACGCACGAAGGAAGTCGCGATACGCCTTGCGCTCGGAGCCCGAAACTCGCGCTTGACTCGCCAGTTTCTTGCCGAGAGTCTTCTGCTGAGCTTCGGCGGCGCGACACTGGGCGCGGGCCTCGCGATCTGGACCGATCAGGCGCTCCGCGCGCTGGCGCCTTGGCAGGTGGGCACACCCATCCCGCCGGAAGTGGATGTGAATCCCGACTGGCGCGCGCTCCTGTTCACCATCGCCGTCGCGACTCTGGTCAGCATCGCTAGCGGGCTCGCGCCTGCCTTGCGATCGACACGCCTTCATTTCGCCCCCGCACTCAAAGGTGAAACGGGCATGCGCGTGCCCGGAAGATTCTCCTCAACCAGCGTTCTGGTGGTTGCGCAAGTCGCGCTTTCGCTTGTGTTGCTGATCGGAGTGGGCCTTTTTCTGCGCAGCCTTCACAATCTTCGCTCCGTCGATCCGGGGTTCGATCCTTCGCGGTTGATCGTGACGACGATCGAGCCCGGCCGTCGCGGCTATTCAGCGGCAGCAAGCCAGCGATAATTCACCGAAATAGTCGAGCGTGCAAGACGCCTGCCGGGCGTAGTCTCCGTCAGCCCCGGCCTGATCAGTCCGCTTTCCGGTGATTTCGCGATGGGCCGCGTGAACGTGCCCGGGTATGTTCCCAAGGCAGGCGAATTTTCGGCCATTTCCATCAATTTCGTCGGGCCGAACTATTTCAAAACGATCGGTACCGCCCTGGCATCCGGCCGACTGTTCACCGATCAGGATGGCCTGGTCAATAAGGTGGCGATCGTCAATGAAAAAGCGGCGCGCCACTATTGGCCAGGTCAGAATCCGATCGGCAAGCGCATTATTACAGGCTTTCGCGACCTTATGGATTGCGAGGTGGTCGGAGTCGTAAAGGACGTGAAGACGGAATCTCTGCGCACCGAGGCGCAGCCGACCGTGTATGTTCCGTCCACTCTAAATTCCATGGGCCACGTCACGCTGCACGTGCGCGTCACCGGCGACCCAGCGCCCGTGATCTCGGCATTGCGGGACGAGATTCGGTCGCTTGATCCGAATGTGCAGCCCCGTGACATTACTACCATGGCCGAGCAGATCGACAGGACCCTCGCCCTCGACCGTCTGCTCGCGCTGCTCACCGCCCTGTTCGGCTTTCTGGCTGTCGCGCTCGCCTCGATGGGATTGTACGGGGTGATGGCGCTTGCCGTGACCGCTCGCACGCGAGAAATCGGGATTCGCATGGCCCTAGGTGCGGATCGCTCGCATGTGTTGTTCCAGGTCATGCGGGAAAGCTTGCTGCTCACGGCTCTCGGAATCGGGCTCGGCGTGCCGGCCGCGCTCTGGGCATCACGCGTTATTGGCGGGCAGCTCTACGGATTGCGCGCAACCGATCCAGCTACCTACATCATGCTCGCGCTCGTTCTTGTTGCGGTCGCACTCTGCGCCGCTTGGATTCCGGCTCGCAGGGCGGCGGACGTCGATCCGATGGTAGCACTGAGGTATGAGTAATTTGGCTCCGTCGCCGAGTCTGAACTCGCCTTGATAACGCGCATTGTCGGTAGATGGCCCGCGTCACGGTTCCCGTGGGCGAGGCCCGTGCGCAGCGATTTGCATCGGCCGCCTCCAGATGTGAAAGAATGCTGCTAGCGATGCACGATCTTCGGTACGCTTGGCGGGTCTTCGTCAAGAATCCCACATTCACCATCGTGATTGTACTCACGCTCGCCCTTGGAATTGGCGCGAATACGGCGGTTTTCAGCATCGTCAACGGCGTTCTCCTTCGTCCCTTGCCGTATCCGGAGCCCGACCGCTTGGTAATGATTCTCCAACGCAGCACAACCAATCCGCTCCTCTCGAAAGCCTTTGGATCGTACGCCGACTATAAAGAATACGCGCTCCACGCCCAGACGCTGGAGCGGCTCGCCGGAATCCGCTGGGCAGCCGGTGGGACGATTCTCAGCGGCCGTGGGCAGGCGAAAGGCGTCGTGCTCAATCTTGTGACGGAAGATTTCTTTTCGCTCCTCGGCGCACAGGCCGCTAAGGGATGCACTTTCGCTCACGACGACATGCAGCGCGGTTGCTCGGTCGTGATCAGCGATTCCTTCTGGCGCGGCATGCTCGGCTCAGATCCACACATCATCGGACAATCGTTGACTCTGAATCGCAACTCATGCACCGTGGCCGGGGTCATGCCGGCGTCATTTGCATTCTATCCGCATCAAACGGAGGTCTGGCGGCTGGTCAATGACCAGGAGACTGAAAGCGCCGAGCGAGTCCTTATGGTCGGCGTCGGCAGGCTCAAACGCGGCGTCACTCTCGCCCAGGCAGAGGCCGACCTCGCAATTCTGAACAAGGCCATTCATCAAGGGCAAGGGATCGGGACAGTAACCGAGGGATATTTGGGTGAGCGGATCGGGGCAGGCGCCTGCCGTGACCGTTATCGTTTGATAGATCAAGCCCGCTTTCATGACGTTTCCATTGCTATCAAAATCAACCGTGGCGATGGTCTGAAAGGTCGGGTTGCCGCTTCCGGTGGACTCGGTGCCGGTGCAAGTTTGCGGGGCTACCGAAAGGCTGGGGGGCGTTGAGCATATAGCGGTGGCCGCGAACGTCCCTGAAGGATTGGTTTGAAACACCTTGATCGCCAATGGGGTCCGCAGGTCAACGGAAAGGTAGAAGAGGGCGTTACCTGACATGTAGAATCCGGTAGGTTGGGATCGTTGGGAAGGCTAGACTCGGTTAAGGTTGGACCCGAGGACGGAATACCGGAAAGGCAGTATGCGGTCGCGCGAGGATTTTGGATACGGATATCGGCAAAAGAGGTGAAACCCTCAATATCGTGAAATCTTAAATCACGCCCGCGTTGTTCGCATCGGACGTAGTTTCCGCCCGGCACGGCTCCCCACGCCAAGTTGAAACCGAACAGAATGACGAAAAGAACCGGAAAAGTCCGGCGCATTCGATTACTCATAGATTCTTTTTAGCAGAAAGCAGCGGCCGCGAGAAAAAAGGCCGGTGGAGAGCATCGGCCCAGCCCGTTAAGTGGCGTTATCGGTAGCGTTTCCGCCCGCGTGCCAGGGCTCGGGTCTAGGTGGCCCGCAAGACGCGAGCGCAGCGGCGGAAAAACTTTCTGGATGTCTGTTGATTTCGAGTTCCTTTGTTCGACGCATCGGTAGAAGCCGGATTCGGCTCAATACGAGCGATGAAATTCTTATGTGTGTACACCCAGAAAACGGGAGGGCACCTCTCCTTCTCAAGCCGAAATGGCCAGGATGACGCGGGACGCCTAAGGGTGAATCGGACACTTTTGTCAAAGTGCTCCGCGCGCAGTGGTCCTACCGGATCGTCCTGCCCGCGCGGGGGGCCTGGAGGTGGCTGGCCAGAGGGCGATCGCGAGCAGCGACGGCGCAAAGCTGAAAATCGCCGGTTCCCTCGCGCCGACACCGTACAGGAAGTCGCCGAGGAGACCCACCGGAAACTATGCCGCAATCAATCCGACGGTCAATCCATAAAGCTGAGCCGCAGCGCGCGCTTCAGCACTCCGACGTTATATAGCGGTTGTTCACGGTCGAGCGCCCAAACTTGCGCGGACGAATGCGGCGAGCGACTTCGGCGGCACGGGCGCGCAGAATCGGCGGGAATCAGTGCAGCGGAATCCGGAACAGGTTCCCCGCAAATTCCGATTTCACGAACGCGTAGGTCTTCGGATCGGGTCCGGGTGCCACTTCTTGCCGGATCGCTGGGAACTCCTGGTCGGCGTTGGTGTTCAATCCCGATGGAGGCAACGCCGGTAGCCCGGCGCCACGACGAACCGGCAAGACCAACGTTCTGCCCGCCAACGCCGGGGTGGGGTTGGGGGTGACATAAAGGAATGCCCCGTCGGGCGACCAGTTGAACATGCAGAGGCCGTCGCAAATGCGCTGTCGGGTTCCATCCTTCAGCGACACCGCGACGCTTGCGTCTTCTCCGGCGCCGGCCACGCCCGCCCACGACCCGTCCGGCGATACGCCAAACTTGTCGAGGATCGGCTGTTCCAGAACACGCTTCAGCCCGCTTCCGTCGGTCTTGATGCGGGCAAGGTAGTCCAGCTTCGCCGTCAACTGGCGAAAAACCAGTTCGCCCGGCGCGCCGAAACTGACGGTGTCTCCTCCTCGCAGCACCAGGCGGGGCGGCGCGCTCCCGTCCAGAGGCGCGATAAAAATCTGCTTTTCCTGACCCGCCTGGGCGGTAAAAGCCACCTGCTGTCCGTCGGGCGAGATGTCAAAATCGGCCATCGGGATTCCCGGCAGCGAGGGATTGGATCTTCCGGAGGCCCATTCCGCCGACCACAGTTCACTTCCGCTGGACGCATTTTTCTCAACCAGATAGTACACGTGCTTGCCGTCGCCGGAAATCCTCGGATAAGATGCCGCTCCCTCCTGGGATATCGGACGATCGCCCGAAGCGTCATGAATCCACACCGAACTGTTGCGAACACCGACCGAGGAGATCAGCGATCGCCCGTCCGGTGCGACGGCTAATCCCTCCTCCTCGCCCGGTCCGAAGGTGATCTGCTCCGGGACGCCGTCGGGAAATCTCTGCCGCCATAGATGCGTGGCTCCGTTTTGCAATTGTCCAAGGCCTGCGCTCGTGGCCGTATTGAAGTACATCCATTTGCCATCCGGCGACCAGGCCGCTGCAAGACACGCGCCCTGAGGACCGACCTGCCGCCCTTCGGCGTCTCCCTCCATCGCAAGCAGCCGGCACCGCTGCCATGCCCCGGAGCCATCCATTTCGACAACCAGGAGAGACTTCCGGTCCGGCGAGGCCAGGGAATAATGTGCCATGGCGCGCACATGGTCCGGGAAGTAGATCTCGCGCTCGCTGGCACGGCTTTCGAGCGACGTCACGATCCCCATGTGCAGCACCGTGCCGCTCATGACTTCTGAGAAAAGAATCCTGCCATTTCCGATCCACGTCAAGCCCGCGGCGTTTCGCATGAACAGAGCCGGCGAGCCTCCCGTGACCGGCACCGTCCAGGTATCCCATCCGTGAAGCGACTGGGCAGTGTAGGCGACGCGCGAACCGTCGGGCGTGAACACCGGGTTGTACTTCTGGCTCGGATCGTTGGTAAGTTGCGTCGCCTGGCCATCCGGAAGCAGTTTCACATAAATCTGGCTGGTGGGCAGGAAGTAGTTTCCACCCCGGAAAAAGGCTAACATTCGCCCGTCCGGGGAGATCGCCGGCGCGGCCGCTGAGTCGTTGAAATTGGTGAGCTGAATATACTCTGAGGGCGACGTTACCGTCCGCTGCCGGAGGCTGAAATACCAACCTGCCACTCCCAGCATCAACAACGCGGCTACTCCCGCGACGGCGTACAAAACCGCGACGCGACGAGATCGGCTGACTCTTGGCGCGACTTGGATCTCGCCGGAAGGCGGCAGAATTCGCCTGGCGCGCAGCAGATCGGCGCGCGTGTCGGCGGCGGTTTGATAGCGCGTCTGGGGTTCCTTTTCGAGTGCCCGCTCGATCACCCGCTCGATGTCCGGCGATAGGTCGCGTCTCAATTCTCGCGCGGGCCGAGGCGTACGATTCAGTACGGCGTCGACCGTGGCCGCCCAGCTATCGCCGGCGAAGGGCAAGGTTGCGGTCGCCATCTGATACAGCACCACTCCGCACGCAAACAGATCCGATCGCGCGTCTACGTTTTGGCCGCGCGCCTGTTCCGGAGACATGTAAGAAATCGTTCCAATGGTCGTGCCGGGAGCAGTGAGACTGTCCGCCATGGAAGTTGGCGCGTCGGGTTGCCCGGCAGGCGACTTGGCCAGACCGAAATCCAGAATCTTCACACTGCCCTGGCGGGTCAAGAAGATATTGGCGGGCTTAATGTCGCGATGCACGATTCCCGCGGCGTGCGCCGCCTCGAGTGCATCCAGGAGGGGAATCGTGGTCGCGATCAACTCGTCGTTGGAAAAGGGCTGCCCGGTTATGCGTTCCTTGAGCGTCTGGCCGTCCATCAGCTCCATGACAAGGTACGGCCGGCCCTCATGCTCTCCGATGTCGTAAAGAGTGCAAACGTTGGGATGGTTCAGAGCGGAAATGGCCTGCGCCTCGCGCCGGAATCGCTCCAGGGCGGCTGCATCCGCGGCCATCGCGCCGGTCAGGAACTTCAACGCCACAGGGCGGCCCAAACGTGTGTCTCGCGCCCGATAGACCTCGCCCATGCCGCCTTCGCCGAGTTTGCTCTCCAGTTGATAAGGGCCCAGTCGAGCGCCCGACTGCATGATCGTCATGGTGCGAACGTCGAGCGACGGCAGGCTTGCGCCCTGCCGTGCGAGTAGGGATTCCACTTCGCGGCGCACTTCCGGGTCGGCCTGAGCGAGCAGGGCGGCACGCCGCTCCGCGGAGCTTTCGCGAGCGGAGTGATACAGCTCTTCGATCTGTCGCAGAAGATCCGGGGTCATACCTGGACCTCAATCATGACACTAACTCATTAGACTAAATGCCGTGGGACAGTTCCCGGGCGAGCCAGGTCCGGGCAAAGTCCCAGTCGCGGCGGACGGTGCGAGGCGAAATCTGGAGAACCTCGACAATTTCTTCCTCCTGCAGACCGCCGAAATACCTCAGCTCCACGACCTTGGCCTGGCGCGGAGCCACTTCCGCGAACGCGGCGAGCGCGTCGTCCAGGGCGACGATCGAACGATGCCGTTCCGGCGACACGACGGGCACTTCATCCAGATTCACGTGGGCCGCGCCGCGGCCTCGTTTGTCCGAGGCGCGCGCGCGGGCGGCGTCCACCAGGATGCGCCGCATCATTTGCGCCGCGATAGCGAAAAATTGCGCACGCTGCCGCCACTCGACTTTGGTGACATCGACCAGTCGCAGATAGACTTCGTGGACCAGAGCGGTGGTTTGCAGCGTGTTCTCCCGCCGCTCGCCTTTCATGTGGCGGTGAGCCATACGGCGCAATTCATCGTAAACCTGCTTCGACAACTGATCGAGCGCGCCTGGATCGCCCGCCGACCAGGCTTTCAGCAGATTGGTGATTTCCGCGTCCAAGAAAAAAGTATGACACCGATGGCCGCTTTCGCGGCGCGCTTCCGCCTGTTCCGGCGACAGGAAATCATCCTGCCTGGAGGAAACATGAAATCGATGCTGACTGCAAGTGTGGCTTTGATGGCCTCGTTCGCTATAGCCCAAAGTAAGAGTCCGACTTACTCGGTTCTGGATCTCGGCCCAGTGGGTGGGGCTCCTGGACAGCCCTACTTCATCACCAACAACGAACTGATCGCCGGTGGAGCGGTTACCGCGAACAACCAATCACACGCCGCGGTGTGGTTTATGGGATTCAATCTGGATCTGGCCACTCCGGGACTCGGCGGTTTGAATAGCTTTGCTTATGCCGTGAACGAAAAAGGCCAGGTGGTAGGCGGAGCGGAAACCAGCTACGCAAACGGCGACGATTTCTGCGGGTTCAATGCCTACGGAGTGGCGAAATCGTCAACTACGTGTCTGCCGTTCGTGTTCCAGAACGGCGTGATGACGAAACTCCCGACGCTCGGCGGCCCGAATGGGCTGGCGTATGCGATCAACAATCGCAGCGAGGCGGTGGGATGGGCGGAGACCACCGGCCGCGATCCGAACGGCGCCTGCGGTGTGCTTCAGTTCCAGCCGGTATTGTGGGGAAAAACAGGCGTGACGCCGTTGCAGACTTTTCAGGGCGATCCCGACGGGGTCGCGGCCTCGATCAACGACAACGGTCAGATCGTGGGTGCGACGGGATCTTGCCAGGGCTTTAACGTGGACAGCGGCATCTACCTGCTGGAAAAACACGCGATGCTCTGGGAGGGTGGCGTTGCGATCAACCTCGGCAACCTGGGAGGCAGCGGAGAACTTGCGGGGCACCACGCCTGCGCCATCAACAATCGGGGCCAGGTGGTGGGTCATTCCGATCTGACGGGCGACTCAACGTTTCACAGCTTCCTGTGGACGTGGGAAACAGGAATGCAGGACATCGGCACGCTGCCCGGAGACTTCGCGAGTGTGGCAGTCTCGATCAATGATGGCGGCGTCGCCGTCGGAACATCGCTTGACACGAGCTTCAACTCGCGGGCATTTGTCTGGGCGAGCGGATCGATGACGGATCTTAACGCCGTGCTGACTTCGAATCCCCAGAAATTGTACCTGCTTGCGGGCAACTCCATCAACGCCGGCGGGGAAATCGTGGGTCTCGCGGCGAACAGCAACGGCGACCTTCACGGGTTCCTGGCGATTCCGGACAGCGCGGAAAACGTTCTTCCGGCAATCGAGTCGATGAGCCGCATCGCTGTCCGAAGAAGCTCGAAAATTCGTCTTCCGCCGGATCGGCATTCGGCGAAAATAAATGCGAGTCTTGGGGTAGCTACCTGGCGACTGCAACTTGTTCAGGTAGCTGCCTAAGGGCTCGCGATGCTCGCTTAGTGTGAAGCGCGACCCATATACTAATTCGTCATACTTCGAAGCGCCCTCGACCGATCTGAACGGTCGCCTCACCTTCTATTTCGGGCAGCAGGCTGGCAATGGCTGGCTGGACGCGGTGGTGCTGCATGACACTCAGCCAATGAGCGGGCCTGTCCCTGACTCAAAAGGTGTTTGCCAACTGATATCCCACATGTCTGAAAGCGCTGCGAACGTCAAGCTTTTTTTCGTTCCCGCGGTTGCGAAGAATCGCCCTCCCGAATACACTACAAGCGACTGGAGCGGAGGGTAGGCCGGTGCTGGGAAGCAAGCTGAGCGCCAACTCCGGGGCCAGACCAAGCTGGGGTTCGAAGCCGAGCCCCAGCGCTTAATTCCTAAACTGGGATGGCATCAAAGCGATAAATCCCAGGGGTCTGGGGACGTGCGTCCGAGATGATTTGATGGACTTGCTGAATGAAAGGAATCAGCTCGGGTAATGACTCGCTCACCCGATAGCCTGATCCCCTCCGCGCGGGGCAACCGGCGGCGGAGAAGCGGGACGACAAAGCCTTCATCTGTCGGCAGGAAGGCGAGGCGAATCTGCGGGCCGCAACAGAAGTGAACGCCGTTTCAGCATCGTCAACTCCACCAGCGATCACGCCGATTCAGCTGGAGCTTATTCCCGGGGCGAGCCTGTCCCTTGGAGGCGAAGCCTGCCACGGTTCGGAGTACAGCGAGAAAGGAATCCGAGTCCGCCGGGACGGTGTAGCAGGGCGGCGGCACGCAGAGACAGCCATCGAGTATAACCGGAGAGACCCTGTTCGGTCCGGCGGAGGCAACTCCGTCCGGTAGGGAAGCGTATAAGGGCGGAACCCGAAAGCGCAGCAACGAAGCCGGGCAGGGAGTCGGAGGTGGCCACAGTACCGTCGAACCTCGGGACAACCGAGGGGAGGGAAGGGCCGCTACTTTCATCAAGCGAACGAAACAGGGAAAGGCAGCCGGACTGCCCCCGCAAGGGAAGGCTCAACCCCGGCCCAAGCCAAGCCAGAGCGCAAAGCGCCCGCGAGACTAGACAATGCCCGCAAACTGCAACGGACGCTATACCGAGTGGCCAAGCAGCAACCGGAAAGGAGGTTCACGCTTCTCTACGATAAGGTCTGTCGGCAGGACATCCTGCGAGAGGCCTGGCAACGGGTGAAGTCCAACAAAGGGGCGGCGGGTGTGGATCGAGGTGGATATCGACGCGATCCGGGAATACGGCGAAGAGCGGTTCCTGCGGCGAAGTTCGAACAGGAACTTCGGAGCCGGCGGTTACCGGAGTTCGTTGGTGCGCCGGGTTCACATTCCGAAGCCCGGACAGCCGGGGAAAACTCGGCCGTTGGGCATCCCGACGGTGAAGGACCGAGTGGTACAGATGGCCGTGAAGTTGGTGATCGAACCGTTGTTCGAAGCTGACTTCGTGCCCTGTTCATTCGGGTTCCGCCCGGAGAAGACGCCGCGCATGGCGCTGAGCAGCAATCGCTGGAAAGCGTCAAGCCGGCTATCCTCACGTGGTGGACGTGGATTTGAAATCGTACTTCGACACCATTCGATCACGAACTGCTGATGCGAGTTGGTGGAACGGCGGGTCGGAGACGTGCAGGTCCTGCGCCTGATCCGTGCCTGGCTGAAAGCAGGAGTCATGGAGGAAGGCAAGGTGACGCATCCCGACCGCGGCTCGCCGCAAGGCGGGGTGATCTCACCGCTGCTGTCCAACATCTTTCTTCACGAAGTGGATCGTCAGTGGTGCCGCAGCGACGGCATCGCGACTGGTGCTGTCGGCTGGTTCGTTATGCGGACGATATGGTGCTGCTGGCGCGAACGGAACCACAGGCGCAGAAGGCGTGGGACCGACTACAGAGCGAATTTGCCGAGCTTCGATCTGGCGGTAAACCAGGAGAAGAGTCGGCTGACGACGCTGGCAAGAAGGATTTGCGTTTCTGGGCTTCGAGTTTCGGAAAGCTCCTGGCCGGATGCTGTTGATGTGGCCGCGCAAGAAGGCGTGCCGCAATATCCGGCAGACGGGTGCGTGAAGTGGTGCGATCGTTTCCGAGTAATGGTCCCGTCGAGGCGGTGATCCGGAAGCTGAACCCGGTTCTGAATGGGTGGTGTACGTACTTTCGGGTCGGCAACAGCAACCGGACGTTTCACAAAGTGGACTGGGCGGTACGGAGCGAACTGCAGTTATGGCTCCGGCGCAAGCATCAGTGCGCTTGGGGAACGGCTCGGGAAGGTGGAGCTATCACGTCCTTCATGAACGATGTCGGCTGTATCGCATGGTGGGGAAGGTGAGTCATCTGGACGGACTGCGGCGCACGCCGCCGGAAGAAGATGATCGGAGAGCCGGATGCGGGAAATCCGCACGTCCGGTTCGATGAGGGGAGGCAGGAAACGTACGTTCGCGCGACGCGCCTGTCTCCTACTCTACAGAGTCCCCAGCAAGACATCCTCCAGTAAAATGGTTTCTTTCGTCCGTTCCGCTCCTTCGCAATTTGCCGTTCTTTCGTCAGATCCATGTCTCCGCCGTTAACTTCTGCATGAGCCTATTCCGCTGCTGGGTGTCGCAATCATTATTCAGCCTCGATGGGCTAGTCGGACAACCGCGCTTACCCCTGCGTCGACGAAAGAGCCTTCTGCGAGCGCTGCGGCTCGCGATAAACCTCCTGCTTGCTGAGGACCCACCACGCAGCCACGGCCAGGTGGCGAGCTACAGCGACTACCACCTTCTGGTGATTCTTAGCCTGCTTGATCCGCTGATAGATCCGCACCACGTGCGTACCCACCAGCCAGCGCTGATTGACCACAATCAGATTCCCAACTTCCACGAACGCCCACTTCAGATTCCGGTTCACATTTCCGCAAACCTGGCCCATGCGGATGTGCCCTCCGCTGGAATGAACGCGTGGTACCAGTCCCGCGTAACTGGCAAGGTGGGCGGCCGTGGGAAATCGATCCACCTTGCCGATTTCCAGCATTAGGACCATGCTGAAAATCTTGCCGACGCAGGGCAGCGTCTTCAGCAGATCCGCTTCCGCGCTCACGTTCATGATCGCTTCCAACCGCTGCTCTGCCGATTGGATCTGCATTTTCAGAAAATCCAGCGTGGCCAATTCCTGTTCGACCGCTTCCCGGCTATGCACGGGCAGCTCCGGCAAGCGTGTGCCCAGTTGCAGCCGCGCGGCGGTGCCGAACAGATCCGCTCCCGGGATCTGCACGTTGTGTCGCCCCACAGCGTGCAATGGATTCGATTTTTCACTCGCGTCCGCAGGCGCACCAGGAACACTCGCAAGCGCAGCAGCTCTCGTTGGTCGCGCAGTTCGCTGGGCGGAATCCACACCTCTGGCGGGGTGCCGTTGCGAAGCAGAATGGCCAGACCTTTCGCATCCAGCTTGTCCGTCTTTTTGGTCATCGCCATCCGCCGCTTGGCCTCGTACGGATTGAACGGCTTCGGGCGGTGACCTGCCCGTTGTATCTCATCCACGATCCAGCCGTAATGCCCAGTGGCCTCCACCGCGATCGTTGAGCGCGCCGGAAGCCGCGCCAGAAACTCGCGGTAAAGCTGTCGATCGTGCGCCACACGAAGTGCTTCGCCGGCGTGACCTTTTTCATTGACAGCGACGAATAGAGAAAATTTCTTGTGTGCGTTGCATCCGATAAACTGTTCCAAATTGCTGCAGCACCTCCATTTCAAGGGGTTTTGCTCAAAGTCTACGCGAAACCCCGCTGCAGCGCTTTCATAGCATCATTATCGATGGGTACCGACGTTGTGTTTCGGTTGGCTTTCCAGCTCGTTTCTAGAGAAAGTGACTGAAGAATGTAAAGCGGAAACAATTCATCACCGAATCGCAATAGTCGCAGTGTTGCTGAGCACACTACCGTCGGCGGAACTGACCTGGACTGACACGTGATCGCCGGTCGGCGCGCTTTCCGGAATCACGACGTTGATCTGGTTCACGCCTGGATAACCCGGTGCTTGCCCGGCGAACTGCACCTCCGCCGTGATCCCGCCCACCATCACGACAGGAGTGGAGTTGGCGTAGTGAGTGACGACAGGTTCTTCCAGGCCGCCATCTCCGTCCGCTACAGGAGGTGTCATTGCGCCGAGTCCGGTGACATAGAAAAAAGCTGGTTGGCCACGCGGAACCGGAGCCGCTGGATACCCGACAGACGCGCCGACCGGCGCCGCGATCTTAACTCCCATGTCGGCTGGATCTGTGAACACCAGGACCGCATTGCTCATGCCGTCAGGCGGAATGGTGAAGATGCCCGGCGCCGATGGCACAATGCGGACCGGCTGGGTGCCCGAGGAGGCGCCGTTCACGGTAACCATTGCGTTGACATTGCCAGACCGATCCGGCGGAAGAACGTCAGCCGGCACTTGTACATTGAGAAATGGGTACTGGCCAGTCGGCGAGACCAGGCTCAGAGGCGCGGAAACACTATTGAAAGATACGCTCACGCCGCCGAGCGACGTCGGATATGAGGCGGCGCCGGCGGCGGCCGTGAGAGCCCCGGGGAAACTCCCGTAAATCTGCACCAGCGATCCGGGAGCCACAGCAGTTCCTGTTCCCTGAGAACTCTTGGCGAAACTCGCCGCATTCAGCACCCCTCCCGCGGTAATCGCCGGACCGAAAACAGAAGGGACGATGGCCGATGGAATCCCCAACATCACGCCCACGTAACTTGTGACCGTCGTGCTGGTAACCGGCTCGAAGAGGGTCAAAGCGAGGTCGGTGCGCCCGTCGCCATTAAAGTCTCCTACGGCGAAACTGTTGGGTTCCAGACCGACAGCATAAGCAGCCGGACTAATTTGAAAGGTCCCGTCGCCGTTTCCGAACATCACGCTGATGCTACCCGTAGTGATACCCGTGGTGTAATTGAAGACGCCGCTCTCACCCAGTAAATCCTGCTTGCCATTGCCGTCGAAGTCTCCGACTGCAACCACCGCGAGGGGGTAGGTGACGGGACTCTTGAAAGTTCCATCGCCATTGCCGAGCAGCACGAGGGTGTCGCTGACCGGCGGCCAGACGGAAGGAACCGCCGACGAAATCGCCAGATCGGCCCGTCCGTCGCCGTTGAAGTCCCCGACAAACAGGGAGCCGGTTGGCCCCGGATAATTCGCGGCCGTTTTAAAGGTTCCATCGCCGTTGCCGAGAAGGAGACTCAAGCCGCCGGTTCCCGCCGAGTAACTCACGATCAAGTCCAGCTTTCCGTCACCGTTGAAATCGCCCGCAACGATCGAACCCGGCGAGGTCCCGAAACCCGAGTTCCCGGTCCCGGCCACGTAATTGACCGGGCTTTGCATTGTCCCGTTGCTTTGCCCCAGCAGGATGCTCACGTCGCTGTTTAAGCTGTTGGATACCGCCAGGTCGGCCAGGCCGTCGCCGTTGAAATCGCCCACGGCCATGGCGCCGGGCCCCTGACCGGTCATGTAGGTGACTCCGGGCTGAAAGGTGCCGTCTCCATTGCCGAGCAGTACGGTAATGATGAATAGAAAATCAAATCCGTTCGAGACCGCGAGATCCGCGCGGCCGTCCCCATTGAAATCGCCCGTGACGATCCATTGAGGGTTGGGCCCGGCAGCGTAACTTACCGCCGGCTGCAACGTGCCGTCGCCGTTGCCGAGCAGCACGCCGACCTCGCCGTAGAAATCCGCGGTAGCAATGTCGGCATGCCCGTCCCCATTGAAATCGGCAACGGCAATACAGTTCGCGTTGGCGCCGAACGGGTAATTGACGCCGGGTTCGAAACCATCCTCCGGCAGCACCGTTACGATCTGGGAAATCGCTTGCGAGGAACTGCCGCCGTACGTCGCATTCCCGCCGTAGGTCGCGTGCAGGGAACCCGTTCCGGCAGGCAACATTGTGGTAGTCAGCGCGGCCGTTCCCGCCGTCAGCTTCGCCGTACCCAAAATGGAAAAACCGTCGTAGAAGGTCACCCCACCGGTCGCCGCGGCCGGCGAGACTGTCGAACTCAGCGTGACGGCGTGGCCGAGCGTCGCCGGATTCACGGAGGTCTGCACGGTTGTCGTGGTGGAAATGAGCGGCGGCGCTAGCGTCACCACCGCCTGAATATTTGAGAGTGTCAGCACCGCATTCGTATCGCCGGTCCAGGCGAATACCTGAATGTACAATCCGCTCGAAAAATTCATGACAGGATCCGCATTGGCGACCATATGCCCGGTGGGGAGCGAATTGAGCGAGCCCGAGCGGAAATTGTAGGTTGTCTTGAAATCGACCGTGGCTCCTGCAGTCGTCGCTCCGGCCTGAGCGGTATGAAGCTGCGTCGGAGCCGTACTGGTAATCGTTCCTGGGTTCCCGCCGGTTTGTTGCCCGACGGGTGAGCCGAACGGCTGCGGACCGATAGACACGATCCAATCGAAACCGGCCACTCCGTACGGGTCGGTCGTCATGATCGCCGCAGTCGCAGACACCGCGATGCTGGTGACTTGCAGGTTCTGACCAATGATCGTGCCGTCGTAAAGGACGCTCGTGAATCCGTAATTCAGGGGAGAACAGCAGGCGAGATCCAGAGGGTTCGAGAAAGAAAATGCGCGAGTGGCGTTTTGAGCAACAACACATCCGCAGACAAGTAGCGTTGACGCCAGAACTCGCCGAAGGGTCATGTTGTTCTGCCGGGAAACCGAAACGACGATAGCATAACATCGGCCGGAGTCAAATACGGCTCATACTGTATTTTTATTTTCGTCCAGCATTCAACAGGCTTCGTTCGACCGTTTGCAAGCGAGACCGGCGTGTCAGATCGACGTTCTCACCAGCTTTCCACTGGCTGATGTCGGCCATGATCGGCACCCCCTATCACTCCGAGCGGACCGCTCGCACCGGATCGAGCCGGCTCGCCGATATGGCGGGGATCTTCGGCGGCCTTCCACAACGCCGCTTCCGTTTCGCAGGGCGGCGTTGCGGTGTGGTTCTAGCCCTGGCGCGCATGACCCGTCATTTGCACTCCGGGAGCGCATACGATCCGATGCGTGTAGCGGAAGACGCCGCGCCCTCTTTCAAATAGTTGCCGACAAACCAGAACGTGCGATCGTCGGAAGGATCGATGTTGATGGTGGTGTAATTTTCCCAGCGTAAGCTCCCGGTTTGCGACGCGTGTCCCTCGGCCAGAACGGACTCATGGAAGCTGAGCTGGCCTTTCGGATCCTTAGCCAGACGCGCCACAAAATGCTGACCTGTAAAATTGGGCGCGCCCCAAACGATTATCCAACGCCGATGTTGCCATTGCGATCCATTGCTGCCCAGCCAACGGAAAAATCCGTCCGGCGCGGCGATGCGTCAAGGGAATTCTCCATTGGGCCGCGTCCAGGCGCCGGTTATAGGTGGTCAGTTGGCCTCAGCGCGCCCGCCGAGAACGATGGCCGCGCCCCGTCTCCGTCCGCAGGAGGACGGTTTTTGTCCGTCGGGACAAACGCTCACGCCCGGCTACGTAAACCCGGCGATGAAATAGTCTGTTCACGCGAATCGTAGAGAGCCCGACTAGAGACCTGCCCAATTGCGTCTGTCGTCACCGTTCAAATGGCCTGGCAAATGACATTAGTGGAACCACAAACACAGACGAAGGTGAGACAGGGGCGCGCTCTAAGAAACCGCGAGCAAGGATCACCGTTTCAAGGTGTCTGCCTAAAGGCCCGGCGTAGGGCTTCACGCCACGCCTGGGCGAACTGTCGCGACAGGCTGGCGTCCGGGGCGATACCGTCGAACGCGTGGAATGCGCCCGGGACAACGTTCAGCTCGACGGCAACACCGGCAGCCACCAGCCGTTGCGCGTACTCAATATCTTCGGGCGCAAACAGGTCGATTGAACCGACTCCGATAAAAGCCGGCGGAAGCCCCTTCAAGTTCGGAACACGCGCCGGAACCGAATTCGGCGGTACCACTGCAGAGCCAGCCGGGACTCCAAGCAGACTGGTCCAGCCGAAACGATTCGATGCCGGCGTCCATAGATAATGACCAAGGTGAGGCGGCGTCTCCCGCGTCGAACCCGTTCGGTCGTCCAGCATGGGGTAGATCAAAACCTGAAAGCAGATGGGGTACTCCCCGCGATCGCGCGCTGTAATTGCAAGCGCGGCGGCGTGACCTCCACCCGCACTTTCTCCTTTGATCGCGATCCGCTTCACGTCGATCCCGAGCTCTTTCGCATTCATGCACATCCAGCGAAGCGCGGCATAGTTGTCTTCGAGCGATCCGGGAAAAGTGGTCTCAGGAGCGAGCCGGTATTCGACCGATACCGCCACACAATCGAGCGCAGTCGATAGGTTCTGGATATCACGGCGCGAACTCGCAGCAGAGCCGATGACATAACCGCCGCCGTGCATATGCAAAACGGCCGGTTTCGACGCGCCGGACGAATTGCCGACGACATAGGCGCGAACGGCGGGCGCGCCGGCAGGACCTGGAATCGTTTTTTCCGTCACCGGTGGGCTCGGCGCAAGGGCGTTGCTCGGCATGTTCATGCCTTGCCGCAAGCTCGCGAGCGAACTCGCATTGAGAGACTGAACTGCTTCCAGCATTTTCGCCATGGGTGCCAGAGCGGCGCGGAATTCGGGATTCACGTACGACATTGGATCGGGCGACGCAGCGCCGGCTGATGCTGCCTGTGCGAAGCCAGAACTTCTCGTCAGAACTCCGGCTGCGAGCGCGCCGCCAGCAGTGAGCAAATCTCGTCGGGTCAGCATTTAGACCATCCTTTCTCTCGAGTTCGGACTAACGAAATCGTCACTAAATGATACTCTCAACGTTCTTCGATCGCGCGCCGCGACCTATGCCTAAACACAGCCGTCTCGGGTTCCAAATCAGCGCAAGTGATCGCTTGTCATTTGCCCTCACGCTACTGATCGCCGCCTTGACGAATTCGCAAATCGTTCGGGAGGAGCGGCGACGCCGTCGAGAATCGAGTCGCGGGCGCGGGAGTTTGTAAAGAGATCGGAACTCGGCTTGACCTAGTTAGCAGAACGCATCATCGCTGGGCAGCTGGATTGGGCCGGGCAGCGAGCCACGATTTCATTGCGTCCAGATACCGCAGATCGAGCGCGCCGTGTTGGTCGTACATGCCGTGATCGTCGTGATCCAACACCTGAATCGTAAAATCCGCGTGCTTGTTCTGAGATTGAGCGTCGCGAATCACCTCGACGCTCTTTTCAACTGGGATCAAGCGATCCGCCGCGCCAAACAAAAATAGCGCCGGCACCCGCAATGCCCGAAGCGCAGGCACCGGGTCGTACGTCATCTCGCGCCTGAATCTGAGGATCGAGCTGCCCGGCTGATCGAGCTCGGACGGCTTCTTGAGCGGTCCGAACAGTTCGTCCTGCTGTGAACTGACTTCGCGAAACCAGCGTTTGCTGCGAGCGTTAGCTAGATCCTGCCCTGCCCGCTCATAACCTGTGCCGGTAAATAAATACGTCCATACCTCGCGTCGCAGCGCGTCGGCCTCGCGAACGTCGGCTTCGGGCACACCGCGATCGCGCAACTCATTCGCATAGTACACCAGCATCTGTTCACCGGGAGAGACGCCCGGTCCTGATACAGCGATCACGAAGGAAATATCGTTCGAACGCGAAGCCGCGAGCGGCCCCAGCCATCCTCCTTGACTGAGGCCCCATACTCCGATGTGTTTCGAATCAACTTCTTTTCTGGATTTCAGATACTCAAGTGCTGCCAGCCCGTCGTCGCAGAGATCCATGAACGGCCCAGCGCGAAAGTCTCCAGTTGATTCGCCTACACCCCGCTTGTCGTAAGCCAGCGCGGCGTATCCTTGTTCGGCGAACCAGCGTGCGGTCGAAAGATCCCTTCCCTGACGGCCCGATCCATGGAACAGAAACACTGCCGGATAAGGGGGACGTCTTGCAGGGAAAATCAGCGTTCCGGCGAGACTCAGTTTGCCACTCGCAAAATGAATCGCCTCTTCGCGAACCGCTCGTGTTCGCGATTGCGCGGATTCCTGGCTCTCGCATGCAAGACAGCAAAGCAGCACTACGACAATGACGCTTTTCATTGGTGTCGCGGCGTTTCGACTGGATCGATGCGCGTGGCTCGCGCCGCCGGCACCAAGCTGGCGGCCAGCGTCACCCGATCAACAGAGCCGGCGCGATCGCGAAGGTGACCGGATCGCGGGCTTCGGCGGCAAATAGAGCTCGCGCACAGTTCGGTGGTTTGTTCACTCAAGGTTCGTCGATATAGACGGCCTATATCCGAAAACGTCTCTCGAAACACGGCCACCGTGCCGTCAGGGTCAGCCGTTTTGTTGTGCGCGACGCGATTTTCTTTGACAGCTCGGCGCGCCGCGTTTTGTCGTGTTCTATTAAAAGGCTCCACTCGACCGATTTGCCCTGAAAGCCCGTTGTGGGACCTTGAACTAAGCCTCCGGCAGCCCGACCCGTTGGTCTAGATTCCACTTCGGTTCCGGCGATCCGCGATTTGTGATGTGGTCACAAGCGAAAGGACTTTCGCTGTGACCCCACTTCGACAGCGGATGCTGGAAGATCTCCAGATCCGACACTATTCGCCCACTACGATTCGCCTCTACCTGCACTCGGTCGCTGAGTTTGCTCGACACTTCCACAAGGCACCCAACCTACTCGGTCCCGAGCAGATTCGCCAGTACCAGTTGTTCCTGATCCAGGACAAACAGGCATCGCAGTCCACCTGTGTTCAGTTGGTCTGCGCGCTGCGATTCCTGTACACCCACACGCTCCGCCACAAAATCGAGATCGAGCGTATTCCGTTCCCGCGGCGTCAACGAAAGCTGCCGCTGATCCTCAGCCGGGAGGAAGTCAAAGCATTGCTGGAGGCTCCCGCGAAGCTTCCTGATCGCGCCGTGTTGGCAGTGCTGTATGACAGCGGATTGCGTGTCGCGGAAGCGACTCAGCTCAAGCCGCGCGACATCGATGCTCGCCGCAACGTGTTATGGGTGCGCCAGGGCAAAGGGCGTAAGGATCGGCAAACCCTGTTGCCCGAGAAGCTGCTGGAACTGCTGCGCCGATATTGGCGAGTCGAGCGCCCCGGAGACTGGTTGTTTCCGGCGAGGGACGGCAGCCGGCCCGTCGGCCCCAAGACGGTCTAGTTGGCGTGCCGCAACGCCGCACGCGCCGCCGGGATCGCGAAGGCAGTTCATCCGCACTCGTTGCGACACGCCTTCGCCACGCACCTGCTCGAAGCCGGGACCAATCTGCGCACCATCCAGATCCTGCTCGTCACTCTGCTGGGCAGAGCCGTGTTGAACAATCAGGTCGGGATCACGCAGCTGGTGATCGCGCGTCGAGCGGACGTGAATCATCGCGACAAACTTGGAATGACTCCTCTGTTGTATGCCGCCTCAATCGACTTCGGCGATTCCGCCATGATTGACCTTCTGTTGAAATCGGGCGCCCGAGCGGATGCGAGGAACGGGGAAGGACTCGCTGCCCTTGATCTAGCCCGAAAATACAATCACGCACACTTACTTAGGACCCTTGAACTCGCCCGGCTCAGTAATTGAGGACCGAGGTATAGGAGATAACGGGCAGCGAAACGATCAGAAGTTCCGAACGACGGCGTCTCGCGTTCGCGTCGATTGCCTCCGGATTGTCACTTATACGACTCGGACCCGCGCAGTTCAATGACCGTTCTCGTTCCCGGTTACCACAGAAAATCACCGGTATCGCGCTTGACTACGAATTGCGCATTCCCTATTTACTCTATTCGCGACGAATCTTCAATTCGCGGAGACGGCGGTCGAGTTCAGCGCGGGCAAGGTATCTCCCTTGGGCAATCACAGCGGAAATCTGCCGCGTATTGGAGATGTTGGCGATCGGATCGGCGTCAAGCAATAGCAAATCGGCTCGCGCACCGGGCGCGACAACACCACAGTTGCGGAGTTGGCCTAGCCATGCACAAGGCGCGCTGGTGGCGCTTTCCAGAGCTTGCCTCGGTGTAAGACCGGCAGCCACCAGCGCACTCAGTTCGTCCTGCAGCGAAAATCCAGGTACGATTCCGGGTACTAGAGCGTCCGTTCCTGCAAACACCACGACGCCCGCGGCGGAAAAGGCCGCCGTCAATTTACGATTGAAAGCGACAATCCGCTCAAGGTATGCGACGCGGTCTGGGTTCGCGGCCGCAACATACGGATTGTGATCGATCACAAACGTGCGAAGCACCGGATGAAGGTACGCGATTTCCGGCCGGGAACGGAGCGTCGAGGCATCGCGCGTTTCCTCGAGCAGACGATCGTCAAGGCTCAGCGTCGCGATCAGTCCCGTGCCGTTTCGCTTGGCCATCTCGACATATCGCGGAATTGCAGCTTCGTCAGGCACGGCAGTCTGCTGAGCAAATTCTTCGGCATGTGCTACTAAATCAAAGCCGGGTTGAAAGAATTTCTCAGTGATTCCCTGATGCCGTGCCGGAATGTGTCCAACTACGCGAAGGCCTGCCTTTTTCGCCTCGTCGACGATTGCCGTGAATGTTGCCAGATCAAGTTTACTGTAGACCTTGATCAGGTCATAGCCTTCGGCCGCAGCATCCCGGACCGCTTTGCGGCCGTCTTCGGGATTACCGGCGACGCGCGTCAGACCAATCGGCCAGATAGGCAGAACTCCATCGATCATCGCGGCGGTGATGATTTTCGGCCCCAGAACGCGGCCGGATTCGACCTCCGCGCGCTGTGCCAACGTCTCCGACATTGCTGAGAGGTCAAAGATCTGCAGAATTCCATTTGCGACGTAGGGAAGCAACGCGTCGTCGGTCCGGACTAGGCCGTCAGGAAGACGTGGTTGGTTCAGGAAGAGACGCAACAGCCTGTCGTTTTCAAGATGAACGTGAGCGTCAGTCAACGCCGGTATGAGCCACTTTCCCTTGCCGTTGATGCGCTGAACACCTCGATTTGTGCGATCAATCCCATGGCGCGAGATCGCGGCGATTTTGCCTTCATGAATTGCGACCGTTGCATCTGGAATCTCGACGGCCGGTGGCGTCATGGGGATGACAGTGACGTGCTCAATGACAAGGTCCGAGATTGGCGGCTGGGATCTTCCGAGCTCAGCCGCAGCGATGCAGAGGAAGAGCACAACTGAAACGCGAGTCCACATTCGGTTCAGTTTCAAAAATGCCTTCTTGGGACCGCAAGCAGCGTCTCGCCAGATCTTCCGGACCGCCTGAAGACGTTGGCGGGCGAGGCCCCAGCAGGACCCTGAACCGGCTTGCGCTTCACGCCGAAATCGTTCGAGCCCTGCGCGTCGTCGGGACGGCATCCGCCAGGGACTTCGAGACGACCAACTCTGATTTGAAACCGCTGCTCAAGAAGCGTCTGCATCATCTGTCTCATCGCTGGGTCTGGAACGGGTCGCGCAGCTTTGGCCGTAATATCGTAGCTCTCATCCGTAATCCAGGCGGGACCGTCGACGTGGAGTAGGCCCACTGTAAGCACCCACGCAGTGCGACGTGAATCGCCCGCAACCCGTCCGGCGACTTCTGGAATCCTTGTACGCCCGATGCAACGGTCGATCTAGCAGGATACATTCGCACTGCCGACACGTCGAACGTTGGATGCGAGCTGGACTGCCCAAAGGACAATCCGATTACGCAAACGAGCAGCCCCATAGTTCTCATGTTTGCCTCTAAATCAGGACGTCGCGCAGGCCTCCGGCGTGCAGCAAGGTGAACTACCAAACGATTCCTTTGATCGGTGCGTCTGCCCGCCTTTGATTTGCTGTCAAGGCAAACTCCCGATGAAAGCGTTCATCTCACGCAATACATCTGCCTCGTTCGAGAAAAAGACGTAGTGGCTGGCAAACGGCAGACGGACTACCTTTGCGCTGGGCAAGCGCTCGAAAGCCTTTGCTTGAGCGCCGACGGACTCTTCTTCACGCGCCTCATATTCGGCCAACTTCTTGGGGTCGTTCCGGATCGCCGGCGACGTCGAGTGCGGCAAAGCGAAAATGGCCAGAATCGGAACTCGGATATCGGTGTACTTCTGCTCTCCGGAGATGATCGCCCCAGATGCGAACAGCGGCCGGGGCGGTGGGACGGCAGATGGAGCGGGTGGGGGAGCAGCGACGATGTTTTTCTGCACCTCCCTCAGCTGTTTTTCGAATGCCGGGAGACTGCTTTCGAGCAGCTCCTGGACTAACTGCTTCGGGTCTTGCGGCCTTTTGCCCGGCTCCAATTGTTCGAGCTTCCTTTCGAGATCCTTCAGGTCAATCGTAAAATCGCCTCGTGCAAAGTTATAGAGCGCGTATGGATAGCCGGCATCCAGATAAATCAGCCCTGATACTTTTTCAGGATGACGCGATCCGATAGAACTTAGTTCTTCGCCGGCTATCGAATGTCCCGCGAGCACGGGACGACTCAGCTTGAGCGCGTCGAGGACAGCCAAGACGTCGTCACCCAGTCGATCCGCTTCGTATCCCGATTCTGGACTGCTGGAGGCGCCAAAACCGCGGCGAGAAATTCCATATACGTGATAGTTCTGGGTCAGCTTCGGAGCGAATTGATCAAAGATGTGCGGGGAGTTGCCCAGACCTGTTAACAGAACGAGCGAGCGCCCTGAACCTCCCAAATCGAGCACTTCCAGCTTGACTTCTTTGTCCACGGAGATGAGCTGCGCAGTGTGGTGCGGGTCGTCGCGCCAAACCGTATCTTTGGTCGGGCGAACGAATTCAAGCTGCTGGGACTGGCCTTGTTTCCAAGTTCCCGTGATCGAATTGAGGTCCGGGCTGACCTTGCCCTCGTAACTGCCGTCAGGCTGCTCGATCACGAATTTGAAGTCGGTGCCAACCAGGCTCAGGGAACTTACAGGTCTCACTCCACCCCAATCGATGCGTTGATCGATAGTGCGAACCGTACCGTTCCATGCGCCGTGCTCCTTGACGATGTGCAGCAGGTAGCGATAGCGCCCGGTCTCCTGATCACCGGTCTTGATGGTGCCTTGCCAGTCGCCGCTGATGTGCTGTGAGCAAAGAGCGCCCGCGCCGAATGCCAGCAAAGCGAGCGACAACGTGCAGTCTCTCATCGCGACTCCTCTTCGATCTCAATTGTACGCCGATCCCCATTAACGGCACGCCACTTCCCGCTTTGTCCATGAGACGCAACCACGTTTGAGCGGATTACTGGCAAGCTACTTTTCGCCCGCGCGCAAGCGGTCTACTTTTTGCTGGAGCTGCGGATCAGGTCTGATTCGCAGGGCCGTTTCGTATTCGGATATCGCTTCAGGAAGGCGCCCCGGAATTTGGGATAGAGCACTTCCGAGGTTGGAGTGCGCCGCCGCAAACTCCGGCTCAATCCGCAGGGCTGCTTGAAATTGAGCAATCGCCTCGGGCAGCCTTCCCGTTTTCGCCAGAGCGATTCCCAGATTGCAATGCGCCGGAGCGCTGGCGGGATCGGCCTGGAGAACGGTTTGGTACTCGGCGATGGCCTGCTCGATGCCTCCCGGCGTCTGCGCCAGAGCATTCGCCAGGTTATACCGAACCTCCGCAGAATCTGGTTTGATCCGCAGCGCCGCTCGATACTCGGAGATGGCTTCAGGCAATCGGTTCGGCAGCTGCGACAGCGCGCTTCCCAGGTTGCTGTGCGCGTTGACACTATTGGGTTCCGTTCGCAAAGCCGCTTGATATTCGGCGACTGCATCCGGCAGCCGGCCGGGCAGCCTGGATAAAACGGTACCGAGGTTGCTATGTGCATCCGCGTAGTCGGGTTTGATCCTCAGGGCAGCCTGATATTCAGCGATGGCTTCCGGCAACCGGCCGGGCAGCTTTGCCAGGGCGTTTCCGAGGTTGTTGTGTAATTCCGCCAAATCGGGCTTGATTTGAACCGCTGCTTCATATTCAGCCACGGCCGCCGACTCCTGTCCGGGCGTTCGCATGAGCGCGTTTCCAAGATTCAAATGCGCTTTGAAGCTCTGCGGACAAACCGTGACTGCACTGGACCAGAGACCGATTTCGTCGCTCCAGTCGACATTGCGGGAATAGGTTCGAGCCGCCAACGCGAGACAGATCACGCCGATCGCGACCCATGCTGCTCCCGCGCCGAGCGCGTTTTGAGCCGAGAGCCTCTTGTACAACGCGCCCGCGGCGAACGCGAGGCAGCCCGCTAATCCAACCGAGGGGAGGTAGACGAACCGCTCAGCCATAATGCTTCCAATGAAGATCACCAGGTTTGAAACGGGGATCAACGTGACAAAGAAAAAGCAAACAAAGAAAAAAAGCTCTTTCCGCCGTGTGTACCAACGGCCGGAAATACCAGCGGCGCCGATACAAACCGCAACCGCGATTAGCGTTTTAAAATCCTCCCATCGAAATACATTCCAGCCGAATGGCGTCACCGCGGAGAAAGAATAGTCCGCGGACAGTTGTGCTGGCCAAATAAATAACCAAAGATACTTGCCGATAATCTTGACCGCCGTAAGACGGGCCGTCCAGAAACCGGCGCTGATAAGAGGATTGTCAACGAATTGAATGCCGAGATGCGCGTGCAACCGAGCCCGCAAATAGAAGAAAACAGCAAACGGCAGGACCAACGCGACATACCCCGGTGCTCGCGCACGCCATTCCACTCGCCCTATCCACGTCAGGTCGTAAAGCAGCATGACCGCGGGAAGGACCACAGCATTCTCCTTCGAGAATAGCCCGACCATCTGGGCGACAGCGACCCCGGCGAGCCAGGCGAGCTTGCGTGGCCCCGCTGCGCCGGTCGCCCGGATGTAACACAACAGACCCGCCAACACACCTAGGGCTGATAGAAGGTCGGCCCGTCCCACGACGTTGGTGACGGATTCGGTAAGCAGCGGATGCAACCCCCACGTTGCGCCAAGAACAAATGCCGGTAGAACTTCTTCAAATACGAGCAATCCCAGCACGTATGCCAGTGCGACATTGGCTTCATGCAACGCGAAATTGACCCGGTGATAGCCCGCCGGCTCCGGTCCATTCCCCAGAACCGCGTAGTTGACCAGATAGGAGAACGTGGTGAGCGGGCGATACAGGCCTGTTGCAATGCCGTCGGGCCAATATTCTTTGGTCAATATACTCGCGACATTCTGCGTTGAAACGGTCCTGAGACGTGAGTCCTGGGAAATCACTTCAGAGCTATCGAACACCAGGCGTGTGTCAAAGGAATTGGAATACGCTGCGAAGACGAGTCCCCAGAGCAGGAGCAGGCGCCAGAGATGCCGCCGTGCCGCGCCGATTGGCCGGGCTGCCGGCTCGTTATGCTGGGGCGACTTTCGCGAGCCATCTCCACGTCGCCTTTTGCGAGAGGTGTTCACGAAAATCAGAATATCCTAACGAATCGAGTACACGTACGGCGCACTGGCTCAAACAAGACGGCGCGATCAACTCAGTCAGGCATCCGGCCGCGCCGCAATCGTATCTGACCGTTGGGTGCTACGGGCTGAAATTCGGACATTTGATCTTCGGCGGCGCTGCCGTCCTGCTTCGGCAGCAAAACCGATGGGTTGCACGACCGCCCGGAATCCCACGCCCGTTATGACGTATCGGCTTCCGGTCCCGCGTCACTTCGGCGGAACGGGCGTTTTCCGTCAACTTGAGCGGGATGACTCTAGCGAGGAGCCCGATTTCGGTACACTCAGCGGTTTGCGAGACAGCGACCTAACGAAATTGCTGGGCTACCGAGTCTACCGGCACGAGATCAACGAACGGGCGAAGACTCTGAAGCTTTGGATTCGGCGCAAGCGCGGCAACCGGAAGCTGGTTTGCTCCGGATGCGCGCGCAAGCTGGATAAAGCTCACGAAGTGAGCGAGCGCGAAGTCCGCGATTTGCCGCACATGGAATTCCGGACGACGGTGGCGGTAGAAGTGTACCGGGTATGCTGCCCCGACTGTGGAATCAAAATGGAGACGGTGCCGCCGTTGCCGAGCAAAGCGCCGTTTAGCAAGCCCTTCGAAGGACGCGGTGGGGCAAGCATGCGAGGGTGCGGCGGCACGACAAGTGACGCTTCGTCCCCTGGCGATTTGAAAGTCCTCATAAAAGCAAAACCGCGCTGGACCGTCCTCGCGCAGCAGTCTTGACGCTGAGCCCGCACTGTACACTACTAAGATGAACGGCATCGTGCCCCCGCCGTCGCAGAGCTGCGGATTACAGGTCAGGTGATCCGATCAGACTCGGTTGATAGATAAACGACCTGCACAAGGTTCGTTGGGTGGATCGGTCTCCGCGCGGCAGGTGCGCTGCGGGGGCTCCGCCAGGGCGAACTTCATCGGAAGCTGCTCGGCCAGCCGCTTGCGCCATTGATGAAAGCTATGCTCGCTGGTCCCGCGCGCCCGCACCGGCGTCCTGCTCGGGCGAGTTGGAGGGCGCTCGGCCGCAGTGGCCACAGTTGTATGTCTGGTGCGCGCTCGGCCAGGTGTGGCTTCTCTTGGGCGCGTCCTTCTTCTCGCTGGGGCATCGCACATGACGAGTCGTCATTCCGGTGGTGAGAAAACGCAGGTCGAGGTTTTCTTTATAGGTCGATAAGCCGAGTGTTCTCGACGCCTGAGCTTTATTTGGAAGCAATAACGCGATTTCGATAGAGCACAGGGTCGATGACGTCAGTCATCTTCGTTACATCCAGTCCGCCGCCCAGAAAGTTGTTCACCATCTCGGCCGTCGCCCGCGAATCGGAAATCGTAGCGCCGTGCTCGATTACTAACAGTTGCGTCCTTGGGCGGCGAGCCAGCATCGCTTTCACGCGGGCAAATCGTGCGCGCGTATTCGTCCTTCAGCATCTGCCGCCGTCGCCGGCGTCGCGGCCAGGAGGCTGATTGCGGCGTTGCAGCATGCGCTCCTGCGAATCGAGCACCTCATCGAGATCGCGCTCGCAGAGGATCACGCGACAGGCCAGATCCGGCGGCAAAGCGGCCAGCAGCGGCGCGACAATCTTGACCGCCTTTCCTCGCGCCTCAAACAGCCATTTCGAATCCTTCAGCAGATTCTTCACCGGCTCAAATTCGAGATAACCGCGCGGATTGTCTTCATCCGCCTCGCGCACATCCGTCCGAGAGGACAGGCCATGCCTCCTGCGGCCAGCATCTGCATCAGCATCGAAGTACCCGAGCGCGGCAAGCCGGTCACGACGATCAGGGATTCGGTCGAGCGGCGGCATCTCTCTGGTTTCAGGCATATCTGGAGTATCGCATTGGCGTCGACAGCGCTTTCCACTTTTTCACGCGTGGGCAGGCAGTGCCTGCGAGTCTTCATCAGGCGCGCCAGACGCCGATGCTCGCGCGCGGATTCGGCGATCGCCTAGGTGCTTTTCGAGCAAGGCGGCGAGTCGAACGTGCGCTTCCGGAAAATTCGGATTGAATGAAATCGCCGCGCGGAACGCCTCGGCCGCACGGTCGTATTCCCTCATTCCAGCTAACGCAAGGCCAAGCAGGAAATGGGCCAGCGGATCATGATAAATCCTCTGCAGCGCATCCAGAGCCGCGTCGCGCGGCAATGCTGAATTTCCGCCGCCGCAAAGCCATCCGGCACAAGCCGATATACGCCTGACGCGTTGTCGGGATCGATCGCCAGCGCCCGTTCGTAAACCTGCTGCGCATCGCGCCAGCGGCGCAGACGCAGATACAGATCCGCGGTCTGCAGGAACAGGCCCGGCCGCACCAGGTGCGCTTCCGTCACTCGTTCGAGCGCAGCCAGCGCTTCCGGATAGCGCTTCTCCGCAATCAATACCTGCGCTTTCAGATAATCGACCAGCGGCGGCTGGTAGCGCGCCAGATTGCGCCAGTGTGCCAGTTCGCGCCGCCTCGTCTACGCTGAGCAGAGACTCCGGTTCAGCCTCAGCCTCACTCTTCGGAGCGCTCATAGCCGATTTGGCGAAATTCCTCGATCTTCGTTTTCGCCTCTTCAAACAGCGCCCTGCGGCGCCCATCCAGGTCGTCGACGATGCGCCGCATCTCCTCGTGCATTCCCAGCGCCTGGCAGGAAACGAACAGCCGCACGGCAAAGCGCTGCTCATCGGGATCGGCCGCATACGAGCTTCGGTGAAAATCTCGTGCGCTTCCACGTGCCTGCCGGCGTCCTGGTAGGCCTCGCCCAGGTTATAGCGCAGCTCGCGGATGGTCTTGTTGACCGCCACTTCGCGATTCTCATCCGGCCGTTCGATATAACCCAGCGCGATCATCTGTTCCAGCGCTTCGCGCGCCGCCACCGGATCGAGCCGCGTATGCGGCGGATGGCGTCCATCCGCGCCCGGAACTTCTTCCCAACTCGGAATGAACGCGACCTTCGGCGGTTCCTCGAAGGCCTGTGAAAGCACCTTGCCATCCATGTCTTCGCCCACCGGCAGTCCGTAAAGCGTCAGGATCGTGGGCGCGACGTCCAGCACCGAGGACCGTGCAGCAATTCGCCTTTCTTGATGCCCGGCCCGCCGATGGCGAAGATGCCGAAATCGCGGTGCTCGATCGCAGGCCCGGCGGGAATGTCGGGAATGGAGGCGGGACGCAGGTGATCCGGATGGAAGCCATGATCCGACATCAGAATGACGGTGGCGTCTTCGCCGGCTTTCTGCAGCAGAGTCCCCAGCATCTCGATCGTGGAACTGATACGCCATCGAGACCACGTTGTGGTACAGCTCGAAGTCGCGTTCCGCGATCCAGGACTGCCGCGGCGGATGGTATCTCATGAACCCGTGGCAGAAATGATCGATCGCGTCGTAGTAGACCGCGAAGAAATCCCACGGCTGGTTGTCCAGCAGCCAGACTCGCGGCGGATTGAATGCTCATGCATTCCGCCAGCGTCCGCAGGAACCAGGCCAGGCGCTTGTCATTGTCCTGATCGATCTCTTTGGCCAGCGGAATAAACGGCTCCACCATCTCGCGGCGTCAGATGGTCGGGATGCATGCGCAGATCGGCCAGCGTCTCGGCCAGCTCCGGCGGATGAACCGCATTCGCCGCGCAGCGGCCAGCCCTTTTCGAGCGGTCCGCCGGCGCGATGGTAATGGTCGGAAACCATCACGCCGTTGATCGGCTCGGCGGGATGGCTGGGCCACCAGCCGATCACGACGCTGCGCAGATCGTTCTGGTTGAGAATGTTCCACAGCGCTTTCGATTTTCGCGAAAGGTTCGTGACCGGCTGCACGCCGCTTCCGTCCGGAGTCGGCTCGGAGAAGCCGTGGATGCCGTGTTTGAACGGCCGCTTTCCGGTGGCGATGGAGGTCCACAGCATCGGCGAGAGCGGCGGATGCAGCGTGGCGATCTGTCCCGTGGCGCCGTTTTCGACCAGGCGCTGGACGTTGGGCATTTTGCCCGCGTCCATGAGCGGATGGATGACCTTCCAGTCGGCGGCATCCCATCCGACCAGCAGAACTTTACGCGAGGCCACGCACCTTGAATTATACTTCGACGGCTTATCCTAATCGTAAGATAGGACTGTATGCTCCCGTGGTGGGCGCTGCTCATTTCGCTGTTCCTGTGGCAGCCGAGTCGCGCAGCCGACTTGGTTTTTTCGGGGAACCTGGAACGGGTCGGTCAACACTCGATCTCCATCAAGCTCCCCGATCGCAGGGTGATCGATGCGCGGCTTCCGAACGGCTCTCGTCTGTCAGCGGGGAAAATCGCCGCTCAGTTCAAGATCGGAGACCCGGTGCAAATCACCTGCAAGTCGATCCGGCCGGTGTGGGAAGAAGGCGAGTCCAGATATCAATTCCTGGAACTAACCAAGATTCAGCCTTTCGAGCGACCGCCGGGACTGACCCATTTGTTTGAATTTCCGACCTTGCCCCAATCGGCGAACGCTTCCAGTCCTCCAAATACGGCGCCTGCAGACAACCAGCTCGAACACGCGCGCAAAGTCAATTTGGAATACGCCGCGAATCTGCCCAATTTCGTGGCGGACGAAACGGCCAGGCGATACACCAGCAGCGCCGCGTCGCCGCCATGGCATTATCTCGACACCATCGAGACTCAAATCACGATCAAAGGAAATCGTGCCGACCGCGAGCAAATCCACCACAACGGCAGGCCCTGGAAACGGCCCTTTCAGGCGCTTCCGGGTTTCAAATGGTACGGCGGGTTCGGCACCGAAATCAAACCGCTGTTCGACTTGCAATGTCCCACCGTGATGGAGGCCGACGGGCCGGCGGAGGTGCGCGGCAAGCAGCTATTCAAATACCGGTTCAGTTCGCCGCCGGATGGATGCTTCCGCCCTTTCTATTTCGAATATCAACGCTACAACCCCGCACGATCCGGTCATATCTTCATCGACGTCACGGGCGGGAATGTAATTCGGTTGGAGGAACAAGCCGGCGGATTTCCCGTAGAGTTTGAATTTGCCGAAAGGAACGAGGAAATATCGTGGGACTACGTGAAAATCGGCAATGCGTCCCATCTGCTTCCGGTTGCCGCCAATTTCCTGGTTCAGTATTCCTCAGGCGACCGCTGGCGCGTGGAAGTGGAGTACAAGAATCACCGGCACTTTGAGAGCTCGACCAACGTCACTTTTCATTAGAGACGAACTTTTCGAGGATAAACACAAAGTGCTGCTCAGGCGGTGCGCCCGTCGGCGTCGAAAAAGTCATCTGCTTGGCGGCTTCCACCGCGGCCTGGCTGTTCGGATCGGACGGCTGTAAGGAATGTGCTTCAACCAGCTGCCCGGACGACGTCATCAATCCAAAGACACACACCGGCCGGATGGTCGCTGCTGAAGTGAACGGAACCCGGGCGGCGGCTCGCGAGATTTTTTGCGCCCCCGACATCGCGACCGCCCGTCCTCTCGCTTTCATCTCTTCGGAGGGAGCGAACAGGCTAGGATCCGCGGCGGGAAGTTCCCTTAGACTTTCTACAGAAATCTCGGATACCGTCTTGCCGGCCTTCGGTGACGATCACCTTTCGCGGCAGCACGTGACCGGCGAGCTGTGGAGCATTCGAGTACTCGTAAGCGTAGTATCGCCCCGGTACCTGCGAATGTACCTGGAGTAGACCCGACTGCGGATCGATACACTCCTCAGTTTCCTCCCATCGTCGACCGGGAGATGTCGGCGCAGCTTTAACACCGGAGAGTAAAATGCAAGTCACCTGTGCTCCGTTGAAACTCGCCGTCGAGGTTCGGATGACATCGCGAGCAACGTTTGCCGAAGCCGGGATCGGCCCGAACAGGGCCGCGCGCGCCTCATGCAAGCGCAGCGGGATACTACTCTCTCCGTAGGACACCCCATGTAGCGAGATCTGGGTCGCCGTGAAAGCGACCCCAGCCCTCGCCGTCCAGCGTAGCCCTTGCTTGGGATCGAATACATCCTCCATCTCCCAGGGGCCGTCGTATTTCGTTAGACCGCCGGAGTTTACCGAAAATGTGACCTTCAGGTCGTAGCCGACGCCCGCGCTTCGCAATGCATAGCTGTTGCGCGCGCGGTCCAGAAGCTGCATCGCTGCTTCCTGCCCTTCGCCCGAATCCACCGTCTGGATTTGACCGGTGACCAGTTCGAGCGGATCGCTTGGCACCGGCGCGATGCTCGGCGCGGTTTGCCCAAAAGCCGCAAGCGACAGCCCACCCGCGGCGACGAACCATAAACTTGCCTTGGAGACCATCGAATTAGTCCTCCCCGACGTCCTACTTTGGCGGAAACCTCAGTTTCGGCTGGTATGAACCCGGACCCGTGGCGCCAGGCACACCGCTCCCAGTGCCGCCTGAAGATCCACCTCCGGTCCCGCCACCCGTTCCGCCTCCGGTCCCGCCCCCGGTTCCTCCTCCGGTCCCGCCGCCCGTTCCGCCTCCGGTTCCTCCTCCGGTCCCGCCGCCCGGATACACGACTACTGCGCCCCGCAGCGGAAACAGCACACCGAATTGGGTTGGCGTACCGTCCACATATGCCTGAATTGGAACGTCTCCTTCGCCAAGTCCGGCCGGAACCGTCAGGTTGATCTGATACAGACCAGCGCTCGACATCCCGACGAAAGTCGGCTGGATGAAAGTGTCATTGATAAAAAGGCTGATGTTGCTATTGATAGGCGCGGAGCCCGAAAAAGCCGTTCCCGCCCGAACCGTGGGTGTCGTAGGTCCGAACCCGACGGCGAAGAGCTCAACCATGTCGCCGGCCATCGCCGCCATGGTTGGGTACCCTAGGGAGTTTCCCGTCGGACCAAGGATGTCATAGCTGCCGTGATCATACGCGCCCGATCCGTCCGACCTAAGAATAATTCCTGAGATGTGTTTTGAATTGTCCAGCAGGTTGAACGACGGCGCAAGCTGGCTCAGCGTCACGGATGCTGTTGCCGTACCGCCGCCAGTGGTGACCACGACAGACACAGGACCCGTTGCCGTATCGTCGGGCGCTTGCAGGTTGATCACTCCGGAGCTGACGTACATAAGATACGCAGCCTTGCTGTTGATCCGCACGGTGACTCCACTCAGCGAAGTGGGAAAATCGCCATTCCAGGACGCGGTTTGTGTGGCGAGATTGCTACCGTAAATCGACACCCATTCACCCGGCTGGATAGTGTTGACGGTTCCGTAAATCGGAACCACGCCACCCGGAGAAATGGAGGGCGCCTGCGCCGGGCTCGCCTGGGCAATTTTCGCCGAAGCAACACTATTATTGGGAAATCCTTGTCCCGAGTTCTGCCCGGCCATGGCTAACCTTAGGGCATTTACCAAAGGCGGGTTCTTGGAGCTTGCAAAAAGTTGTCTGGCGGACCGGACGCTGGCGATCGGCGCCCGGCCGACATCCCGAATCCCGGTGCCGATCATTGATGCGGAAGCACTTGTCAGCATGGCCATGGCCGAGCCGCTAACCGCTGCATAGACCTGCCAGTTTCCCGCGCGTTTCAGCACGTCTCTTATCGCTGACGAACGGAGGGCAGCGAAGTAAGCATCTAACCGACGATCCAGGTCGAGTTTTCGCGCCGGGTACATAGTTTAACCCCTGCTGAAATGAGCGTATCCTTTCCTTGCAGGGCGAAGAATCGCACGCTTACGGTATTTTTGACAATGCGCTTGCAGTATCCTGAGTTTGTTGCGGTCTGAGCATTCCTGCTGAGAGCGGAAAGCGTCGGCAGCCGCAGGCCGCGGAGGATTATCTGCTCAGGGAAGTGTCACGGGCACGGTCACAGACCCGACTGAGCGAAGCAGACGGTCGTACACCATGGCTCGAACGGTCTGCGTTTTTTCCGGTATGGGTATACTCTGTAGGATCGCCAGACCGTCTTTGGCTGCTTTTCGAAACTGCGCCTCTGTGAAATCGATGTCCACGCGGACTCTGGTCGTCTTTCCGCTTACGAAGCCGTCGGCGGAGGCCGCAAAGGTAGCGCTCAAGTGACCTTGAGAGCGATCGTTATAAGGTATGAGGAGAACGTCAGACAAATTGACGAGAATCCTGAATTGCGCCATCTGGGGTGCGGGGCCGAGCGAGACTAGCGCGCGCATTCCAATCTCAGAAGCATCAAAGGGACTGCGGCGAGCGGCGCTGACAATGGCTTCTTCCAGGGCGTCCGCGTCCGGCTCAGGGTTATCGCCATAGTAGCCTTCCAGCGTCTGAAAACGAATCCCTTTCCGCGTGGAGTCCACACGGATTTTGTGATATTTCTTGTCCTTTTCAAGCATCGGGGCGAAATACGCGATGGTGTAGTCGCCGCGCTCGTCCGCCCGAGCCGCGGCTGCGGCGCGGTCGATATCGTCGCTTGGATACCATCGCCCGCCAGAAAGGTTGGAAACCATCTCAAGGGTCGCACGGAACAGGTCCGGCGTCGCGCCCCTTCGCCCGACTCCCGCACGGTGTAAATCGCAATCCCGGCCTGCGCGGCGGCCGCGCTCAAGACCTTCACCTAAGGCGTGAAATCGGCCCAATCGGTGGAAGGAATCAGAAGCGCCCCAAGGGCACACCGTGGGTCACCTGAGCTCCTGGCTTAGCTGGTTCCACGCCATTGCCGTGGTCATCATCTTTTCATCCCATCGGTCCAGCAAGACGACAGTAGGAGTTGGGGCGGGCCGGCTGGTGAAATCGCCAGTTCCGGTTGCGGGGAGAGGACGCTTACGTCCGGCGAAGCGGAAGAACGCGATGTGACGCGATTTGCTGTCCTCCCGAACGAAGACTTCACTCGAGCGAAGATCGGCAACCGGCTCGGCCCCTGGGGTCGATGGCGGCTACGTTCAGCTTGATCAGTCTTTCGAAGCCCGGGGATTCACGCCTCGATTGCGCGAGGCAGTGCCACGCCGCAGCGGCGAACGCCAACAAGACGAGGCGGCGCATCGATCTAAATGTACACAATCAGCCGACGGAATGCTTTTCGCTATTTTCTGATGACGACCGAACGGGGGCACCAAAGGAAAGCGGATCGTCAACGGACGCCGCCGGGGAGCGCAGCTACCGCATAGGGAAGTAGCCAGCCACGCCGGTCCTTCAAAACGCCGCTTCCGGTTCCGGCCGAGGCTGTGTTGCTGCGTTTGGGACCGCTGTTTTTGGCCCATACGCGGTTGCACCACGCTAGGTCCGGTGGGAGCCAGGCCGCGACCCGGTTCCAGCGCAACTCCATGCACGCGCAAGTGGACGCCGATAATGTCGGATAAGGGTCCCGTCGCCTAAGCTTCCTAAACGCGGTTTGTCGGGACTGATCCCTTGAAACTTTTCAGAGTCCGACTTAACCGGCCAATCTCTGCCTATTTTTAGGAGGGTTTGAGTTTTTTGGTTTGAGTGAGGATTTTGACGATGCGATTGGCAAGGCGATCGAGAAGATGGCGAGCGGAAGGATCGATAACGTTGCGACGATAGATCTCAAGCACGTGCTGAGCCGTCATCAAAGAGTCGATCAGGCCTGATAAATCCGCGCGAGGGGCTGGGCCGGGGGGTGTGGTGCGAGAGGGTACCAGGTGTCTGGGATGGGAGAGAGCCAAGTGGAATTCGCGCTGGAGATCCTGCTGGGTGATCTCAAGATACTCCAAGGTCATGTGGGGACTCTTGTGGCCAAGGAGTTTGATCACCGCGGCAAAGCTAACCCCAGCGCGCAACATCTCAGTTCCGTATGTGTGTCGAAATTGGTGCGGGACGATGCGGGCGGGAATGCCGAGGGCGGCGGTGACTTCTCGCAAGGCGGCGCGCATTTTGCGAATCATCAGGTAGCGGCCGCGCGGCCGAGGCAATAGGAGAGGACCGGACTTGGGCGCGGTGGGTGGCCGCAGCGAACGGATGCGTTCGACCAGTTGACAGACCACGGAATCCACGGGAACCAAGCGTTCCGTTTTGAGTTTTCCGAGCGGCACGTGGATGGCCCACTGGCCAGGGCCGACAAGGCGCAAGCAATCGAAGGAGAGATCGACACATTCGCTGATGCGCATCCCGGTGTGACGCAGTAGCAACAAGGCATTGCTGAGCAGGTCATCGCGGCGTAGTAGTTCCTGCTGGACCAATTCATCCTGTTCAGGTGTGAGCGGGCGCGGCAGATGGTGCTCCTTACGCGGCACATCATCACGACCGAGCAGATGAGCCAACTCGGGGAGGTGCTGTGTCCAGGCGAGTTCCTCCAATAGGCGGCGCAGATAAATCACATAGTTTGCGCGCGTGATGGTGGCGAGCGGCGGGCGGTGCGAGCGCAACAGAGCTAGCCAACCGAGGATATGGGGATCGCGGCGCAGCTGCTGGAGAGAGTGGACCTCAGAATACTGAGCGCCGAGGTAAGTCAGAAAAAGTCGGACCGTTCCGCGATAGGACGTGACGGATGCATCACCCAGCGAAGTCGTCACAGATTCCACCGCTGGCTCGAAGAACTTGGCCAGCGGGTGTGTGGGGAGCGGAAAACGTTGGCGTTTCATGACTGCTTCGGCGGAGTGGGCCGAGTGAGCTGCGCAACCGCGCGCGCGTATTGCTCCCAGACATCTTGTGGAGTGAGATGAAGGTAGACCATCGTGGTTTGAATCTGCGCATGCCCCATCAGGTGCATAAGCGCCGGCAGGCTAATACCTGCGCGCAGCATGTCGGAAGCAAACGTATGTCGAAAGCGATGGGCGTTGGCTTTCCTCACGCCGGTGGTTTGCCGGTGATGACGAAACAACGAACGTAGACCGGCGGCTGTCATACGATGGCCGCGGGACGGTCCTTTGAGAGAGACGAATAAAGGTAGGCCACATTGCGGAGGCCGTTCCAAGCACAGGTAGTGATCGAGCAGCTTGACAGAATCGTGATCTAGGGGTAGCACGCGAATCTTTTTGCCCTTACCCGGGACGCGGATTTGCAGCTCCGGGAGCTGGAGGTCTTCGCGGTTCAGGGCTAAGACTTCACAGGACCGTAAGCCATGCAGCACCATCAGGCCAACGATGGCCAAGTCGCGCGAGGTGCGAAAACTGTGCCAGAAGCGATGGACTTCATCGATCGACAAAGGCACGATCAAGCGTTTGGGCGTCTTCACCCGCAACTGGCTCAGCGCCGGACGTAGCCTCCCATAGCCCAGCCGGGATGGTCGCCAGTACCAGTGCTGAAAGCCGGGCGCAAACAGACGAGGGACGTCGGGAAACTCAAGCCGCATGGCACGCTCGGCGGTTCCGACTCGACGGTTGACGCTCGCGGCGGCGGGGGCGGGATTCTGGCCGACCTGGCGGCGAATATAGTCGAGCAAGGTTGACTCCGTGAGCGCCTCTTTGGTGATCGCGGCCGTCTTATGAGCCGCTGCCCACCAGCGGAGGAAATGCAGTAAGTCATGGGCATAACTGCGCAGCGTGGAATCCGCCACACCGCGGACTCGCTGCTGGTCGAGGAAACGATTGATCCACTCCACTTCCCGGCCGTTTTGCTGAACCACGCGAAACGGGCTGTGCGCGTTGCTCAGTTTATGCTGTTCAGCGACACGAAATCTCACAGGCAAGCCCGCTCCAACAGGCCGTGAAACTCTTGCGCGTTGCCGCCACTTACGAAGAAGCTGTTGGGATCGTGCCCTTCGGGCAGAGAGACCAGGTGAGCCGTTATACCTTGTTCCCGAAGACTTCGTGAGAGGCACCGTGCTGCCTGTTGGCCGCTGTCGTTGCCGTCGGCATCAAAGGTCAGATAGACGGTTCGGGAGCCGTCGCATAGTTGCCGAAACTGGCGCACATTGAGATGGTTTCCCAGCGAGCAGGTCACGTTGTGAAAACCGGCCTGCCACAATGCGGCGTAGTCGAACAGTCCCTCGACCAGAATCAGTTCTGCATATCGCCGGACCTGCTCCCAGGAGTACAAGCCACCCTTAGTACCCGGCAAGAATCGGTGAGGCGGCGCCGAATCCGAAAGGCTACGGCCATAGAGATTCCCCTCCAATGGGAAGACGATACGACGCACGTATGCGTCGTAACCCACGCCGGTCACCAGGCCCGCCTGACGCAGAGTCGGCAACGGGTAACCCAACTGCGTCAGCCAACCCCGCAAGCAACCTCCGGGCGCGTAGCCGATCCGCATGTGCTCGATCACCTCCGGGGAGCGGACGCCGCGTTGGTCCAGATAGGCAACCGCCTCACCGTGGCGGTGTAACTGCATGCGGTAGAAACCTGTGACTTGGTGTAATAACGGCGCCAGGCCACGCCATTGGTGCAGCAGCGTCAACGCTTGCGGAAACTTCACCTGGTGATAGAGTTCGGCAAAGCGAATCACATCGCCGCCGCGGCCACAGCCGTAGCAGTAGAACAGGCTCTTGCCGGGATCCACCAGGAAGCTTGGTTTGTGATCGGGGTGCAGCGGACACAGTCCCATCCATCGACCGCGGCTGAGTGGTCGCGCCGGCTGCCAATCATGCGCCTGCAGATAGTCCAGCAGAGGAATCTGCTGTTTCAACTCGTCGAGAGCTTGGCGACTCACGGACTTCTTGCCTCGATCGGCAGAATACGGCAGAGCGCGCTCAGGTCCCAGGCAACAATGGTGGGTGCTCTCAAAAAGTGCTCGCCTTGAGCTCCCGCCCGCACCCAACACCACACGGTGAGCAGTCGCCGTTGTGCCCATCGACGCAAGGTGGATGGATCGGGCAAGCGTGTCGGATCCTTGCAGTGCGGCGCTGCTTGCTCGGCAGAGTCACCGGCACCGATCCGCTCACAGGCCTGCTGTCGACAATGCAGGCTGTAGTGCCCGGACGGCGCTAGCCAATCGGGCAAGATCGTGAAGGTTTTCCTGCACGGATGACACACTCCGCGTCGCACCCAGAGGCATGTGTGGCGGTCGTCGTGGCCCTGACGGAGTCTCCGGCCGTGGCCGATGATCGTGTCGTCACTGCAAACGGGACATCGCCGCGGCAGCAGCTCCAACGGGATCACCCCGGCTCGATGTTGTCTTTCGCCTCTGGCAGTGCGATAAAGAGAATCACGGCTGGCGTGAAGGCCCGCCGCTGACCGTTCCCTGCCAAAGTTTCGATCTGCTGGTCGGGCCTTCACCCTCCGGCAAAGTCAGTTTCGAACGAAAGAAGAATACTGCTTTTCGTCTGCGGCCGCGAGCCCCTCACCCCGAGCATTGGCCGGTATAAAGGGACTTCTGAGCAACGTGGGCATCTGCGAACCGGGCTCGTTGCGAGCGGTTCCGCAAGACCCACACGATTATCTTGAAATGCTGCACCGCGTTCTGACACGCGAAACGCTTCATGAATGGGACCCTCCCCTGATACGATTCGGTTCATTCGAGCTTCCGTCCGCGCATCGCACTTCAGCCGCTGGTTGCCTGCGTGATCGCTGGCCTCTCACCGCCGATTCAGGCTCCATGAAGTTCCCCTGAATCGCATTGACGCGGCAGACTGCAGGGAGCCCGGTCCAGGCCGGGGTGCGATTGAAGTAGTCTGACTGTATGAACACTCGAAACCCTTCAACGCTCGCTCCGGCAGTGTTCTTTTTTTTGATTTTCTCTACAAATCCAGCATTCAGTCAGACATCTCCGTGTTCCTTGCTCACACAGAATCAAGTAAGCTCTGTGCTCGGCGTTAGTGTCGGCGCCGGTGCACCCATCGCGACCACCGGCTGCAGTTGGAAAGGGACTGGCGCATCCAGAGTGATGGTCACGGTCTCGATGCAGAGCGCGAAGATGTACACAGGTGCAAAGTCCTCGACGCTTCCGAACGCAACGAAGGCTTCGGTCTCGGGAGTCGGCGATGAGGCGATCTTTACTGGTATCGAGAATTTCGCGAGCCTGTGGGTAAAAAAGGGGACTGTGTACTTCCTGGTCCGCATCTATGGACTCCCAGCGAACGACGCGCAGTCTAAGGAAAAAACGCTCGCACTGAATGTCCTGTCGAAGTTGTGAGTGAGGGGCGTCGGTTGAAGCTTTGATGGAAGATTTGCGGTGATGGCGGTCAGGCGACGAACGCCAGGTTGGGACAGGCCATCAGTATTACACTCGATTCGGCCGGGAACCTTTACTTCGCCGACGGCGATAACAATCGTATACGGCGCGTTGAGGCTGCATCTGGGATCATAACGACTGTCGCCGGCACAGCTCGGCGACCGATTACGGCGACGGAGGGCTCGTGTCAATGCAGGCGTCGCCCAACCTACGGGAATCACGCTGGACACCGCCGGCAATCTTTACTTTTCCAGTTCGTGGTCGCGTGTTCGGAAACTTGCTACGAATACCGGGATCATCGAAACCATCGCAGGTCAATTTGTTACAAGCTTCGGAGGTGATGGCGGTCCGGCCATCGATGCCCTTTTCTGGGACCCCATTCCGTCGGTAATCGATCGAGCCGGCGACGTCTACATATCCGACTTTGAGAACTCTCGCATCCGCAAAGTGACAGCGAGTTCCGGAATCGTGACAACTTTGGCTGGCTCCGGCCCGTGTACGACGGTAGCCACGCCCTTAAATGCATTGGCTTGTACTGGCGGTTTCGGCGGCGACGGTGGACCGGCTCAGAACGCAATATTGAATCACGCCCAAGGGGCGGCATTAGACTCTGCGGGAAACCTTTACATAGCAGATACGATCAACGGTAAGCGTACGGCCAACCCAGGTTGACTAGTTTCGGCCAGTGGACCAACGAGCTGGGGTGAGATTGCCGACCTGGGAGAGTGTCCGCTGGTTTAATCCGGGCAGGACGTTGGAGAGGTAGTCTTTCACGGGTACGCCGAGTCGGCGGCAGGATTCCACCACCGAAAGAATCGACGCCACTCTCGGTCCGGCGTGCGCGCTGCCTACGTGCAGCCAGTTCTTGCGACCGAGTGCTACGGGTCGCATCGAGTTCTCCGCCAGGTTATTGGACAGCTCCACTTCCCCATGATCGAAACACCGCAGCAGCTTGGCCCACATATTTAAGGTGTAGGCAGCCGCTTGTCCCAGCGCGCTTTTGGGCAGCGCTTGCTGGGCCAGCGCCAGGCACGCCTCACGAATCTCCCGCAACCACTCCTCCGCGTATTGGCGGCGTTGTGCCTGGCGATCCTCCGCGCTCAAGGCGCGGCGGCGCGCATCGCGATCAATCAGAAACAACGCGTCCATGCGCGTGACCATCGCTACCGCTGCAGTATCTTGCGGATTCACTTTCACTGCATCGACAAACTTGCGCCGCGCGTGCGCCCAACACCCGACGTGCACCAGCTTGGGCCCGCCGATATCGTCGTAGGCCGCATAGCCATCGGTTTGTAAAATCCCCTCCCACTCGCTTAAGAACTTGCGCGGACCCTCACGTCCCCGACCCAAACAGAAGTCGAACACCGTCTCACCACCCGGTTTACCGTATTGCCATAGGTACGCCTGATGGTTTTCACCGCGCCGGTCATGCATCTGCACCGGCACCGGGGTTTCATCGGCCTGTAAATAAGATGCGGCGAGCAGGTCGCGGCGCATCGCTCTCACGATGGGCCCGAGCAGTTCGCCCACACGCATCACCCAGCCGTCCAGGGTCGCGCGTCCGATCTCGACTCCCGCCTCGCGCTCGATCATCACCGCTTGGCGGTACAAAGGCAGGTGGTCGCAATATTTTGCCACGATGGTGTTGATGACCACCGCGTCGCTGGCTAATCCTTTTTCGACGATGCGTCCCGCCAACGGCGCCGCCGTCACGGTCGAGCAGCGCCGGCAGGCTCGTTTCTCGCGCTTGGTCACGCGCACGAAGTAGCGCGCCGGCTCGACGTCGAGTTGTTCGCTTTCGTCGTAGCCAATCACCGCCGTTTCCTCCCCGCAGGACGCGCACGTGCGCTCGTTGCAGGGAGGATGTGGGTGATGCGCGGCAGATCCTCCGGCAGCGGCTTGCGGCCCGGATGGGGCCTACTCTCTCGCGAGGGCGCGCGTGTCAGCGTCTCGCGCTGCGCTTCCGCTTCCACCTCGTCGCGTGTCGTGCTCGGTTCTTCTTCGGTCAGCAGAGCCAGTTGCAGGTTGCTCAGCGTTTCGCTCTTCGGACCCAGTTGTTGAATCCGCCGCTGCCGCAGTTCTTCCCGGAGTGCTTGGATTTCCAGCTGCGCCCAGTGCAGTTGCCTCTCCAGTTCAGCGATGCGTGCGGGAGCGTTCACGGTGGGAGAAGCTCTATTTTACGCGAGTAGATCAAAATGTTCCAGAACTTTTTAGGCCGAGCGCCGGTACCACTTGCGTGGCTGCGCTTGCTTCAGATCGAACCCGTTCACCAGCATCGCCAGCTCCTCGGCGCGCATGGTCACGCTGTGCTGTTTTTCACCGGGAGCGGGCCAACGGAAGCGGCCTTTCTCCAGACGCTTTGCGCACACCCATAATCCGCTGCCATCCCATACCAGGGCTTTCAAACGCGTGCGCGTGCGATTCGAAAACAAGAACACATGCCCACTCAGCGGGTCTTGCCCAAGCTGATCGCGCACGGCTCCGTACAATCCGTCGAAGCCCTTGCGCATGTCCACGGATTCCACCGCTGCGTAGATCTTGGTCGCCAGCCCCAGCCCGAACAACGGATCACGCCTCGGCGGCCCGAATCAGCCGCAGCAGGTCGGCTTCGGCGAATCCCCACGAACTTTCGATGCGCCGCCCATTGGCCAGCACCAATGCGAATCCTCCCCTGGGCTGTGTTTCCACGGCGATCTCCACCAATCTGGGCTTGTTCTTTCGAATGCGCCGCCAGTAGTCGAACGTGGTGACCGCAATGTTGTGCTTCCGACAATACTCGCCCCGAGTCATCCCGCTCTGAGTGAAACCGTCCACAATGCGTTGCTTCTCTTCCTTGCTGACCATGTGCCATTGTCGGCACGATCGTCCGATCGATCAAACACGGGTTCCTCAGACGGTTACGATCAACCATCGGATACGAAGGATCGATGCGATGACGGGGATGATCAATACGATCGCAGGAAACGGAGTAAGTGGGTTCAGCGGCGACGGCGGGTTAGCGCTGCTGGCACAAATCAGTTTTCCCGTAGGCATCGCTGTAGACCGATCTGGCAACATTTATTTCGCCGATGAAAATAACAATCGCATTCGAGTTTTGATGCCGGTAGCCTCCCCACTTCTCCGGATTCGGCAACATCCCCCGCGTTGAAGTTTTGGCGACCTTCCGAGACTGCGCGGATAGGCGCAGTGTTGGCCTGGTCCCCAATACGCGGCTCAGATATCCTTCTGAACTCGCTTGATGCGTCCCCAGATGTCGAGGTAATGTCCACATGACGTAGCTACCGATATTGCCCAATAGCGGATGGTATCCGGGAGATACCACCCATGTGAACATCGGGCGCGCGCCCGTAGTGCCTATTCTGGGCGCATCGCGACCGCTGGACTGGGGCATCGATCAAATAAGGTGGGCCGATAAACGGTACGAAGCAGATGAGCATTTTCGACCGTCAGCATCCATGAAACAGGAGTATGCTGTAGGGCGTGCTCACGGATCTGTCAGAGATCCACCGGCTAACGGAAATCCGCCCCACGGAAGATCTAGCTTTCCAGCGACACTTGAACGCCCACCACTATCCGGATGGACCGTTTCGGATTCTCTGCAGGACCGTTGAGGAACAGATTGATTGCACCGCTTGCGCCAATTGCTGCCGTCAGACTCAAGTCAGCGTGTCGGATCATGAGATAGCTGCAATCGCGAAATATTTGCGCCTCGCCCCGGTAGACGTGATCCGGCAATACACCGTTCCGGACCCAGATGAATCTGCCGGGCGGGTGCTGCGGCACACCAACGAAGGGTGCATCTTTCTCGATAGATTGTTATGCATAGTCTACGATGCTCGACCGCGGGCCTGCCGCAACTTTCCGCATCTAGGCATTAGCGTTCGCTCGCTCGGTGGCCGGCTGACGTCAGTATTCAAGAGGGCAAGCATTTGTCCGATCGTTTACAACGTACTGGAGAGCTACAAGAAATTGATCGGTTACCGTCCACGCTGACAGACTACTGGCGAGTGCCATGGATACTCCCTGAGAACTGGCGTCTTGTACCCGGTGCTTCGATGTTCACTCGAAGCGCGCTCCGTATCGTAGGCGGACTGGCGGAGACGCTCGATTCGAAACGGCGTATTACGTCCTAAGCTGCTTTGAGGCAGTGTCTAGGATCGACGCGGAGCCTTTAGAACGTCGCAAATTGGGCACTTCCGACATTGGACATCGCAAAAGAGGCGTTGCCATGCCCTCTTGCGAATAAAGCTGCGCCGATGTCGCGGTACCGTTCGCAAGTGCGACTTCTGTTCGACGCCACCGGCGATGGAGCCAGCGGCCGATTGTCAAAGGTCCTTTCGAGAGATGCCGAGTTTTCGCATTAGAGCGTTCAAGGTCGTTCGAGGCATTCCGAGTTGGGTAGCGGCTTTGCTGATTACACCGTTCGTTTCGCGGAGCACGCGAATAATGTGTTCCCTCTCCACGTGTTCAAGGGTGCCGATGGCGGCCAACTCCCTCGCATCCGGGCGAATTTCGTCCAAAGGAGCGCGTAGGCTCGATCCTTGCGAGAGGATCACCGACCGTTCAATGAAGTTTTCCAGCTCCCGCACATTTCCGGGCCACGGCCAGCTCACCAAGGCGCGCATCGTATCCGAGGGGATCTTATCGATCTCTTTGTTCATCTCTCGCGCATACTTCTGTGTGAAATGGCGGGCCAGCACCGGGATGTCCTCGGAGTGATCGCGCAACGGGGAAGTCGTGATGGGGAAAACCTTCAGCCGGTAGTACAGATCGCTGCGAAAAAGTTTGTCACCCATCATTTGCGTCAGGTTACGATTGGTGGCAGCCACCAGGCGGACGTCGATGGGTATCGTCTTGGTGCCGCCCAGTCGCTCGAACGCCTTCTCCTGCAGCGCGCGGAGCAACTTCGGTTGCAGGTCCAGCGGAATGTCGCCGACTTCGTCCAGAAACAGGGTTCCCCGGTGGGCCAGCTCAAAACGTCCGATCTTTTGCGACAGGGCGCCAGTGAAGGCCCCTCTTTCGTAGCCGAATAGCTCGCTTTCGAGAAGCCCGGTCGGAATCGCGGCGCAGTTCAGGGTGATGAAGGGGCGTTCCCGGCGCGGACTCATCCGGTGAACAGCCCTCGCCACCAATTCTTTCCCGGTGCCGGTTTCGCCCAGGATCAACACGGTGGCATTGGTGGGAGCTACCACTTCGACCTGCCCCAGCATTCGTTTCAACGCGGCGCTGCGCCCGACGATCTCCTGGAAGTCGTCCTTCACTTCCAGGACTTCGTTCTCAGCGTTCTCCTGGCGGTGGCGTCCTCGCAAGTCCTGCACAAACGAGATCCAGCGGAACGGCGAGAGCTTCAGGACTGCGGTCGCTACGACGACGGGAACTCGCGTACCGTCTTTGCGGATCAGCTCCTTTTCATAAGGAGTGCAGGCGCCGAATCGCAAGCCTTCCTCATGCGCCAGTTCATCCAGCGCGTAATACTCGGGGGGCGTGAGGTCGGGCCAGTGGAGGCGCCCGGCGAGCACATCTTCACGGCTGTACCCGACCAGGTCGAGGAAGGAGTCGTTGGCGTCGGGAATCCGCTCAAACTCGCCCGAAACGATGCCGGCGATCGCGGTCTCAACCGGCGGCGGCAGCGCGCGTGTGCGGGTCTGGCGCAGCTTCTCATCGCGCTCATGACGCTCGCCGAAATCGCGAACCACTCTCGCAAACCCTTGCAGCTCGCCATTTTCCTTCTTCAGGGCCATGGTGATCACGTTGGCCCAGAATCGCGTTCCGTCTTTTCGTGTGCACCAGCCTTCGTTCCCGACGTGTCCATGTGCCACTGAGCGGTCGAACTCATCCCGCAACTTGCCGCGCAGCGTATCTTCGGCCGGATAGAGCAGACTTACATGCTGACCAACTGATTCAGAGCTGGTGTAACCGAAAATGCGTTCAGCTCCCGAATACCAGGACGCAATGCGTCCGTCGACGTTCAGTAAGAAGAGAGCGTAGTCCTTTACCCATGCGGGAATGCCGCTAGCTTTGGATTTATCGTGAAGGACCAGCAGGTGGTGCACCGGCAGGACATTTCCCTTGGCGGCGTACTCAACCTCCCGCGGACTTCTGTCCGGCGAAACCAGGCTCAGCGTGCCTTCCTGCTCCCCATTTTGCAGAAAGGCTTGCCACAGCTCCGACATTTTGGGCTTGGAAGCCGGCTCGACGAAGTCGTCCAAGCTGCTTCCAATCAACTGTTCGCGCGAGAGGCCCAGCAGCTTGCCTGCGCCGGAGCTGGCATCCAGATTATGACGGTCGTTATCCGCGATGAGAATCGGCTCGGACGGATGGTGAACGATGGCGCGGAACAGCAGTTCCAACTCCCGCGGGCCGTTTTCGGAAAGCCAACTACCGACGGTTGGCGACTTCGAGGCCCTGGGGATCATGGCGCGTTGCTCCTTGCTCCGTCGATCCAGGAGGCCCGGACGGCTCGAAGAACCACGTTCGGGGTGCTCTTCAAACAGCTGGAAGCCAAGAGTGGCGGCGAGTCCAGTATAGCACCGATGGCTCGACTTGACCGCATTTGGTCGGATGACGCGGCGCGGTCGCAACACCTTGCGATCATCCGTGCGCTTTTCGCGGCCAATCTGCTGTCGGGGCAGCGGGATGTTTGGGCCGGGGATTGCACTTCTCAGGATTGTTCGGAAAGGAGAGCGATCAAAATGTTGTGGACAATCTGCGTGATTCTATTTGTGCTGTGGGCGCTGGGGATGGTGACTTCCTACACTGCCGGAGGCCTTTTGCACATTCTGCTGGTGGTAGCGCTGGCGATCTTGGTTTTCAACCTGATTATGGGACGCAGGGCGAGCATTTAGCGGCCCTTTGAATCGAGAATCAATATGCCTTTAGTCAATCTAGTCTTTGCGCTGATCGTTGTTGGCGTGGCGTTGTGGCTGATCAATCGCTTCATCCCCATGGCGTCCAGCATCAAATCGATCTTAAATGTGGTCGTAGTGGTTGCGGTTGCCGTCTGGGTTTTGCAGACGGTCGGATTGTGGGGCAACATCACCAGCTACCGAATCGGGAGATGAAGGAGCGGGTGCCAACTGCGCTGCCGTCAGATTGAAGGAGCTCGTCTCGGAGCGAGTCCCCGGGTGTAGTCTGCCTAAGCGCCCGACAGGCACATCGAGGGGGCAGACCGGAATCAAGAGTCCAAGTGATCAAGCAATCCGCCGGAAACTTCGCGATACGGCTGCTTCGCAAGAGCCGGAGCGCCGTGTGCATTGGGGTCTATTGCCTTCTCCTGGCTCCGGGTGGGTTTTCCTACTCGGTTCTTACTCACGAGGCGATTATCGACGCGGCCTGGAACACTTCCATCAAGCCGCTTCTTCTAACGCGATTCCCGGACGCCACAGCGGAACAGCTAACCGAAGCGCACGCATACGCATACGGCGGAAGCATCATTCAGGACCTGGGCTATTACCCGTTTGGGGCAAAGTTGTTCAGCGATCTGCTGCACTACGTGCGGAGCGGCGACTTCGTCCTCAATCTGATTCGCGAATCTCAAGATGTTAATGAATATGCGTTTTCCCTGGGGGCGCTGGCCCACTACTCTGCGGATAACGACGGACACCGGATGGCAACCAACCTGGCCGTTCCGCTACTTTACCCGAAACTTCGCCAAAAATTCGGAGATCAGGTGACTTATTCCGACGACGCGCTTTCCCACCTCAAAACGGAGTTCTCTTTCGATGTATTGCAGGTTGCCCAGGGCCACTATGCTCCCGATGCATATCGCGGGTTTATCGGTTTTCAAGTCGCCCGGCCGCTGCTGGAGAGAGCCTTTCAGGATACGTACGGAATGAAGCTGGGAGATGTATTTTCCGGTGTCAGTCTGGCGATCGGTTCTTATCGTCATTCCGTAAGCTCGACAGTTCCGGCTATGACCCGAGTGGCCTGGGACATGAAGAAGTCCGAAATCGTCAAGGATGCTCCGGGAACCACCAAGCGGAAGTTCCTATACAATCTGTCGCGCTCGAGTTACCGGAAAAGTTGGGGCACGGAGTACCAGCAGCCGGGTTTTCGCTCCAGACTCCTTGCACGTGTCATCAGTATCCTGCCCAGAGTGGGCCGATCCAGAACGTTGAGATTTGAAGTTCCGACCCCGGCAGTCGAGAAGCTGTTTATGGCGAGCTTCAACGCCGCGCTGGGGCGTTACCGGGAGCAGCTCTCCGCGCTTGGGGTGGACCAGCTGACATTGCCGAACGAGAATTTCGATCTGGGAGAAGTCGCCCAAGCCGGAAACTACCGGCTATGCGATCGCGCTTATGCGCAGTTGCTTGGCAAACTGGAGGGTCATTATGCCGACATGCCGGGGGAACTGCGAATCAATATTCTGGCTTTCTATGGTGACTTGAGCGCTCCGATTTCGACGAAGACGGACAGCGGGGAATGGGCCAAGGTGGTCAAGGAACTGGATGAGTTGAAGGCTGCTGCGGCTGCGGTGGCTTCCGCACAATGATGTCACCGCCGAGGCGGCTGCCAACTGTGACAATCCTAGCCTACCCGTAGCCGGCACGCCAGCTTGCGCTATGTGCCGGTGGTTCGCGGGGCGACGTTCTATTTAATTTCAACCTTGAAGAGCACTGCATCCGAATGGTCGTGACGCCACCGGAAGTACTGCTGCTGCTGGGTGTGATTCATTCTGCCAAAATCCCGATAATCCTGATGCTGCTCGCCCAGATAGAGCCGGTAAGCGCGATCTTCATTGCCGACGAATACATGATCGTCTTTGCCTTCTTTGTCGTGGTAGATCTTGTCATGGTGGGTCTCGGCTGTGGCCGCAACCGGGGTTAGGAACGCGGCGCCCATCAAGAATCCGCTGAGAATCAGAAACCGTTTCATATTTTGGAACCTCGTTGTCCGACACGCAGATTGCTGGCCGTTCGAGCCAAGTGGCAAAATAAACCACGCAATACATCGCTTTCCCAAAAAACTCGACCATATCCGGTCAGGTGACCACATACGGTTAGGTTTCGAATCTGCCGCGCCATCCAGATCTGTGTGGGACGCGGCATTGTATGGAGTTGGCGTCCGGCGACCATTGGAGTGACTCCTGCACTAATCAAGCAGTCGCGGGTTTTCCTTCGACAGAAGAGGCGAAGAAAATGAAATTCCTTATGGCAACTGCCCTGGCGCTCACCCCGCTGATGGCGATGGACAAAGACTCTGCAAAGCGGCTGGATCAGGCCGCCGTCGTGTTTTCCGAGGTCATGGCGACCCCAGACAAGGGCATTCCGGACGAGCTGCTCGAGAACGCCCGCTGCATCGTGATTGTACCGGCACTCAAAACCGCGGCGTTCGTATTCGGCGCAAAATACGGGAAGGGATACCTGTCCTGCCGCAATAAAGGTGGACACGGCTGGTCGGCTCCCGGCACCGTTCGCATCGAAGGCGGAAGCTTCGGCTTCCAGATCGGCGGCTCCGAAACCGATTTGATCATGCTGGTGATGAACGAAGGCGGACGGGACCATTTGCTTTCGAGCAAGTTCACGCTGGGTGCGGAAGGTTCGGTCGCCGGCGGTCCGGTAGGACGCACGGCTACTGCACAGACGGACGCGCAGATGCACGCGGAGATTCTCTCGTGGTCGCGCTCGCAGGGGTTGTTTGCCGGCTTGGCTCTTGAAGGCGCCACTTTGCGCCAGGACCTGGATGACAACGCCGCCATGTACGGCCGGAAGATCGACAATCGCGAGGTTGTGACTTCAGGCATCCGCGCGCCGAGAGCGGCGATGCGTTTGCTCGGCATGCTGAACCGTTACTCGTTCCACGAGCATCGCGAGGTGCCGACCGGATCGCCCGAACGGCAGCAGTAAGTAGCAACACATAGAAAGACCAGCTATATGAAGATGATCAGCACAGTTTTGCTGGCTTGCGGCGTTCTGTCGGCACAGACGACGCAAGCCCCGAACCCGACGCAACAATCCGAGAACGCGGCCAGGATGGCCGCTGGATCCGTACCGATTTACCGGGTCACCGTGGTCGCCAGGACCACTAAGGCGATCAACTACAATCACCGCAGCGGATCCACCCGGATTGGCTTTCGCGGAACCGCCTTGATGCCGCAAGCTATCGGTGAGGCCAAGGTTGAAAGCAAGCAGGGAGTGATCAAGATCGACGCGGACATGCAGAAGCTGGAGCCGGCGACCAAGTTCGGTCCCGAGTATCTGACTTATGTGATGTGGGCGATTACTCCGGAGGGCCGGGCGACCAACGTGGGAGAAGTGCTCCTGAACGGCGGGAAGAGCAAGCTGGACGCGACCACGGAATTACAATCGTTCGGGTTGATCATTACGGCGGAGCCTTACTTCGCCGTAACTCAACCGAGCGACGTGGTGGTCATGGAGAATTTTGTCCGCCCCGATACGGTGGGCACCATCGAACAACTGGATGCCAAGTACGAGCTGTTACAGCGCGGCCAGTATACGCTGAACGTGAATCCCGCGGACATCAAGCCGATGGGGCTGGATCGAAAAGTTCCGCTGGAACTCTACGAAGCGCGAAACGCGGTTCAAATCGCGCGCTGGACCGGAGCCTCGGTGTATGCTGCGGACACGTTCCAGAAGGCTTTGGACGATCTGGAGGACGCCGAGGGCTATCTGACCGGCAAAGCGGGCAGCAAACCGATTGGGACCGTGGCACGCGAGGCTGTTCAAATGGCGGAGGACTCGCGAATCATCACGATTAAGAAGATCGGGGACGAGCAATTGGCGAACGAGCGCCAGGCCGGAGTGGATCGCGAAGCACACGCGGAGACAGCACGCGCTGCCGCGCAGTCTGACACCGAGCGCATCGCGCGAGAAGCAGAGACGGCTCGAATCAATGCTCAAGAGGAAGCCCAGCGGCTGGCTCGCGAGCATGAGGCACAGAACGTGGCTGCGCAGGCTGACTCGGATCGGCTGAAGCGGGAAAGCGATGCCCGGATCGCTGCCGCACAGTCGGAAACCGATCGCGTGAAACGCGACAATGAGGCGCAGACGGCGGCGGCACAGATCGAAGCCGATCGGGTGAAAAGACAGAATGACGCGCAAACCGCGGCGAATCTGACCGAAGCGGACCGGTTGAAACGCGAAAATGATGCGCAGACGGCGGCGAATCAGGCCGAGACGGATCGTTTGAAGCGAGAGAACGAGGCGCAGAGGGCCAGCGCGGCCGGGGACAAAGCAAAGGCCGACGCTGAAAAGACCCAACTGCGGGCGCAGCTTCTGCTTCAATTCAACGCGATTCTTCAGACGCGCGATACCGCGCGCGGATTGATCGTGAATATGTCGGATGTCCTGTTCGATACCGCGAAGTTTTCGCTGCGGCCGCTGGCGCGTGAGAAGTTGGCCAGGGTCGCGGGGATTCTCGCGGGACACCCGGGGTTGCGCTTGCAAGTGGAGGGTTTCACCGACAGCGTGGGCGGCGATGACTACAATCAGCAGCTCTCAGAAAATCGGGCATCCTCTGTGCGTGACTACCTTACCGGGGCGGGAATTCCGACTGCCTCGGTAACGGCCAAAGGCTTCGGGAAAAACCAGCCCGTGGCGTCAAACGATACTTCCAGCGGCCGCCAGCAGAATCGGCGCGTAGAACTGGTGGTGTCGGGTGAAATCATCGGATCGTTGATCCAGCCAGCCGCGGTGCTGGCGGTTCAATAAAGTTGAGGTAGCGCAGGTTCATTTCGGGCCGGTGAATTAGTCGCCGGCCCTCCCACTGCGTTACCGAGAAAGGAACTGGCATGTTCGCAAGAATCGTCAAATGGGTTTCGATTCCGCTCCTGCTCATTGCCGCATTATTTACTCCGTTTGCCGCGAGTTACGAATTCCTGCTCAACGTCGCAATCTGTCAAGGCGCCCTCATCGTGGTCTACGGGACTTTCAGGGCCAAAGAATACGCCCTGGCTTCCGGCTTTGTTGCCATCGCCATTGTGTTCAGTCCATTGCCGCTCATATTCAAGATTTTCGTTCTGCTGAGCTTTACCTCGGTCGCCACCTTCGTCGCCCTGCTCGACACGTGGAAGACGCAACCGGCGTCAGCGGCCTGAACCCAGTTGCTGGTTCGCTCCCGGCCTGTAAGAACCTCCCCGGATATCTCACCTTGATCTCTTTTTCCAGTGCATTCGATTTTCGACCGCATTTGGTCAGATGACTGTACTTGGTCGATCCCCACGCGAAGCTCCGTTCCTCTCATAGTCCACTTTTGGTTCACACCTAGCCCGAATGCGAGGCTAATCAGCATGGTTTCTCGCAAGTTCCGCTTCCCTCGTCGCAAACCCGCCGATGGACCCGCGAATGCATCAATCCATAACGAGTGAGACCCGCGGCGAGAGCGCCTCACACGAGTTCGTAAATTAAGGAGAAATGCAGTGAAATTATTCGGAACAGCAACAACGGTATTCTGTGCGGCGGTTCTGGGCACCATGTTCATGCCAGGCGCCCGCGCGGATGATTGGAACAGAAAAACGGTGGTGACCTTCAGTGGTCCAGTGGAAATTCCGGGAGTCCACTTGACAGGTTGGGGCGTATTGCCCGCCGGCACCTACGTGTTCAAGATCCTCGATTCAAAGTCTGACCGGCACATCGTTCAGATCTTCAACCAGGACGAATCGGTCATTTATGCCACGATTCTGGCGATTCCAAACTATCGCCTGAAAGCAACGGACAAGACGGTGATCACGTTTAGAGAAAGACCGGCCGGCGAGCCGGAGGCTCTGCGCGCCTGGTTTTATCCGGGCAGAAATTGGGGCGAAGAATTCGTTTATCCGAAAGCCCGGGCAATGGAACTGGCCAAGATAACCAATGTGCCGGTGCTCTTTACGCCGGCCGAGATTCCCGTCGAAGTCGCCACGCCGATTAAGTCGCCGGACGAGCCGGTAGTCGTGGAGCTCAAACGGGCGCCGATCATGGCCGTCCAGCCGACCGGCGAAGAAGTGCAACTGGCCGTGGTGGTGACCCCTCCGCCGCCCGCGGAGCTGGAAGTAGCAGTGGAGCCGGCAGCCGCGTTGCCGTCACAGTTGCCGGCGACGTCCAGCGCGATGCCGCTGATCGGTCTGCTCGGGTTGATGACCCTGTGCGCAGCGGTTGTGGTCCGTGCGGCCGCAAAACGCGTTTAGCCAGCTAGCGCATGCGAGTCGAGTAGTCTGTCGCGCGGTGCCCTTTGCCGGTGCACCGCGTCCGGAGGGAGAGGTATAGGGGAGAAGAAATGCACGTTGATTCGATAGAACAGGCGGACGTAAATGATCGAGAGCATACCGCGGCCGCGGCCTAGGCATCCCATGATGCAGCGAGTGATTCTGCCACTTGCGCCCGCGCCGAAGCGCCCAGGGCCTTCGGACCTTCACTATGAGACCAAGGCCCGCGGACTGGCGGTGCTCAACTCACCGCTGCTGAACAAGGGAACGGCATTCACCACGGAGGAACGGAAAGCGCTGGGGCTGACGGGCCTCCTGCCTCCCGAAATCAGCACCCTGGCGACTCAAGTCAAGCGGGCGTACATTCAATACGAGCGGCTGGCCGATGCGCTCGGCAAGAATATCTACTTGACCGCCCTGCACGACCGCAATGAGGTGCTGTTTTACCGTCTGTTTTCCGAGCACCTGCGCGAGATGATCCCCATCGTGAACGATCTGACGGTGGGCATGGCGATGAAGCAGTATCATCATGAATGCCGGCGTCCGCGAGGCATTTACCTTTCCATCGATCACTTCGATGGCGATCACGCCGACGGCATCGAAAAGGCGTTTGCCAACTTCGGAGCGAAGGCGGGAGACATCGACCTGGTAGTTGCAACCGACGCCGAGCAAATTCCGGGTATCGGCGATTGGGGAGTCGGCGGCATTGAAATCTCCATCGGCAAACTGGCGATTTACACAGCAGCGGGTGGCATAGACCCCACCCGCGTGATTCCAGTGATGCTCGATGTCGGAACCAATCGCGAAAGTCTGCTGGGCGATCCCATGTATATTGGCAACCGGCATGGGCGGATACGCGGAAATCGCTACGACGAATTCATCGACGCTTATGTCGAGACGGTGACCAGACTGTTCCCGAACGCATTGGTGCAATGGGAAGATTTCGCCGCCGGCAATGGACGGCAGATTCTGGCGAAATACCGCCGCAGGATCTGCACCTTCAATGACGATATGCAGGGCACGGGAGCCATCACGCTGGCCGCGGCGATCTCAGCGATTCGGGTCTGTGGGACGCGGCTGCGCAACCAGCGCATCGTGATCTTTGGCGCCGGGACGGCAGGTATTGGAGTTGCCGATAAGATTCGCAACGCGATGATGCTCGAGGGTCTTTCCAAACAAGAGGCAGAACGGCGCTTTTGGTGCGTGGACCGCCAGGGATTACTCACGTCCGATATGGCCGCCCAGCTGCAGGACTATCAGGCGACGTACGCGCGGCCTGCCGACGAGAGCAAGACATGGAAACACGACGAGCATGGAAACGGGGTAAGCCTGGACGAAGTGGTACACCGCGTGGGCCCCACCATGCTGATTGGCGCGTCGACCGTCGCGGACAGCTTCACGGAATCGATTGTCAGGGAAATGGCGGCGCACGCGGATCGCCCGATCATTTTCGCGCTCTCGACTCCGATGGCGAACGCGGAAGCGAACCCAGCCGATCTGATCCACTGGACCAATGGGCGGGCTTTGATCGCCACCGGCAGTCCGTTCGCTCCGGTCACTTATAAGGGAGTCACGTATGTGGTCGCCCAATTGAACAATGCCACGCTATACCCGGGCCTGGGCCTCGGGGTGATCGTGTCCCGAGCCAGCCGGATCAGCGACGGAATGTTCGCCGCGGCGGCAAGCGCAGTGTCCAGCCTGGTAACCGTGCGCCAGCCCGGCGCCTCGCTTCTTCCGCATGTTGACGACTTGCGCAGCGTGTCGGTCACGGTAGCCGTGGCGGTGGCCGAGGCCGCCGATGCGGAAGGATTGTCGGGAGTAAAGATGGGCGATATTGTTCAACAAGTGGAGGATGCCATGTGGCAGCCTGAGTATCGCCGCATCCAGGCGTCATGATGATCCTTTTACTGCTGCTGCTCGGGGTTGCGAGTGGAGCGCAGAATCCGCTGTCAGTCGTCGATCAGGCGTTCCGAATCTCGGTGAACGTGAACCTGGTGATACTGAATGCAACGGTACGCGACGCAAAAGGCGGATTTGTTTCCGATTTACTCGAGCCGGATTTTGAGATTTACGAAGACGGTGTCCGCCAATCCCTCCGGCTGTTCCGGAAGGAAGATGTCCCCGTTACCGTGGGTTTGGTGATCGACCATAGCGCCAGCATGCGGCCGAAGCTTGAGGAAGTGGCCGCCGCCGCCCGGACGTTCGCTCAGTCGAGCAGCGCGGAGGACCAGATGTTCGTGGTGAACTTCAACGAGCGCGTAAGCGTGGGCCAGTTCACAAATCTCCCCGATGAGCTGGCGCGCGCGATTTCCGGCACACGCGCCGAGGGAAGGACCGCGCTCTATGACGCCGCGATCCAAGCGCTGGATCGACTGAAGGCAGGCAGCCGCGAGAAAAAGGCGCTGATCGTGATCAGCGACGGCGGCGACAACGCCAGCGGGCACAATCTGGCCGAGGTTTTGAAAATGGCTGAACAATCCAGCGTTCTGGTCTATACGGTCGGCATCTTCGACGAAGATGATCCGGACCGGAACCCCGGTGTCCTCAAGCGCCTGGCGCAGGTAACCGGCGGCGAGGCGTTCTTTCCCGGACAACTGAATGACGCGGTAGCGGTCTGTGAGCGTATCGCGCGGGATATTCGCAATCAATACACGCTCGGATTTCTTTCCAGCAACGTCCAGGTGCCCGGCGCCTTCCGATCCCTTAAAGTGGTGGCGCGGATGAACAAGAGAAAGCTCTCGGTGCGCGCCCGGCCCGGCTACGTTGCGGATACCAAATGAGACTGATGGTTCCCAAACAGTCTTTGCGCCGGATCCTGCGATGGATCCAGCGTGGACTACTTGCGTGCGCCGTGGCAATGCTCGGGTATTGCGGGTTCGTGTTCATTGACACGTGGGTTTTCGAGAAGAAAGAGCATCGCCAGCTGGACCGGATGCTGACGGAAACCGTGCCCTCAGTCGCTCAAGAGGCTTCGCCGCCGGCGGAGGACGGCCTGATTGGCCGCATTGAAATTCCACGCGTGAGTATTTCAGTGGCGGTCATGGAGGGAACTGGCGCGCGGATTCTGCGTCGCGCTGTGGGCCACATTTCGGGAACAGCGTTGCCAGGCGAACCGGGAAACGCGGGCATTGCTGGGCATCGGGATACGTTTTTCCGGCCGTTGCGAGAGATCCGGGAGAACGATATCGTGACGCTGACCACTCCGCGCGGGAAGTTTCGGTATCGCGTGGTATCCACGCAGGTGGTGAGTCCGAACGATGTCGCCGTTTTGAATCCTAGCGCAGGTCAAGTCCTTACTTTGGTCACCTGTTATCCGTTCTACTACGTGGGTGCTGCTCCCGACAGATTTATCGTTCGGGCTGAACGGATCATCTGACAAACCGGCCCGGGGGCGAACCGCGCGCTTCGGGGAATCAAGAGTCCGTGCCGCAATCTTCTTGAACGAGGCACGATCCCCGATCGTACCTGCTCCGAGTCTATTCCAAGGACGCAACTTCCACAGAAGGACGCGGCGGTAACGTCCCGCCGCGTTGTGGGCGAGTCACCAGTGGCAGCGAGGACGGCCTCGACTTTGATTTATCGCCCGTCACGATCACTAGGAGCTTGTTGAAAAAGGGGACAGACCGCTCTGTCCGCGGCCACGCTCCCGCGCGAAATCAGCGGTTTGCGACTCGGGACAGAGTAGTCTGTCCCCTTTTTCAACGAGCTCCTAGAACAAGCCAAGCATGTAGGCGATCAGGAGAATCAACAAAACCGTCCCTAGCCCGATGCCCGCGCCGCCACCATAACCCCAGCGAGTGTGACCGTAGTACCCTCCGCCGCCGCCTAATACTAATAACAAAATGATAAGTTCTAATGTTTTATGAACCTTCGAACCGTGTCGCCTGGGCGGAACGTGAGTGAGCTCCGTCCGGCGAAACCGGGTAAAGCGTGAGCCAATTCAGCTACTTCGCGAACAGCTTTTCCACCTGGCCGACTTTCTTTTGAAGCTTGCCACCGATCTTTTCGGCTTGGCCTTCAGCCTCCAGGTCGGGGTCGTTCGTGACCTGTCCCGCCTTCTCTTTGACCTTACCTTTCAATTCGTGAAGCTTGCCTTCGATCTGATCCTGCGTGCTTGGTTTCATCTGTGTTCTCCTTTTCCGCCGCGGTTGCCTCTCCACCCACGCCACCGCGAAGTTTCCCTTACGACTATTGAACACCCGACGCTACCCTGGCAGCAGCGGGTCGGTCCGCAGTAGCTTCGCCGGTCGACGAAATATCTTGAGCGCCCGTGTGCTTGAGCACGTCTTTCGCGCGAGCGATTTCTTCAGAAGTGTCGCAATGGACCGACATCAGGACGCCGCCTTCCTTAATTCTTCCTTCGAATCGTTTAGCCTCATACTCCGGAATGCCCATTCCGACTAAGGCTCCGATCAAGCCGCCCACTGCACCGCCTACTCCGAGGCCGGCTAGAGCACTCATGATCGGACCCGCGGCAATGAACGGACCGAGGCCGGGAATCGCGAGGGCTCCAATTCCCGCCAGCAACCCCAGGGTCCCCCCGATCGCTCCGCCCGCTGTGACGCCCGCGGTTGTCCCCTCAGGCGCCTTCGTGCTTTTCTCGTGCGCAAAATCTTTGGTGCTCTTGTGGTCGGGTAGCAAAACCGAAATGGCGTCGCCTGTGAAGCCACCTTGCATCAATCGATCCACGGTGTGTTCCGCTTGGTTGGCATCCTGATAAATGCCGAATACCGCCGTCTTTTTTCCTGTCATTGGATCTCCTTTAAAATCGCAAAACCCAGAAGCTCGAAGGTTGAGGAAGGGATTCTCGTTAGCGTTGAACGCACCCCGGGTGACCGCAACTGCAAATGATGTCCACAGTTTTGGCCTCACCCTCGCAATATGTACTGCAATACTCGCCGTTAGCGCGCGCCTGGCATTGGCAACTCGGATGTGCGCACTTTTCCTTCAAGTCTTGCTTTTCCATAGCTGAACCATACCTTTCTCAATAAAACCAATTTCCCGAATCTTCATCTCGAGACGTAGTCTCGATCCCGCTGTGTAGGGAGCACGTTCAAGGCCTTAGCGGGCAGTGAGTCGATCAAGAGCAACGCTCCGCGCCTGAAGTAACGGCGCGCGAGAGCCGCAGCCGCCTCGCGCGTTGTTCCATCTGGACGCGTGCCGCCCGGCGCGCGCGCATGAATCTGATTCGCATTGCAGTCTTGGTCACTCCCTGCTGACGCGCGACGTCCTCGGGCGTTAGCCCGTGTATTTGCTGCTCGAGCAAGGCGCGGTCGCAAGGGCGGCAGATCCTGAGGATGCGGGCCACTTCGATCGCAGCCAGGTCGATTACCGCCACGCTGGTTCCAGACATGGTATCGAGTTCAGGCTGGATTTTGTGAGCCTGCTCGTCGCGAAGGATACTTCGATACGAATTGAGCGCGATGGTGCTTACCGCTTGCCGACGAGCTCCTCGTCGCGAAGCTGTGGGAGCCGCTCCCACCCCCTAGCCCAAGGGGCCTGGGCGGCTTCTCTGTCTTGTTCTCACGACACACCGCCGGAGAACTGGAATCGCATTGTTATCTCCTCTGGCAGGTAACGATATGCCGTCACACGACCGGATATGGTCGAAATGAGCAGGTTCGTTTCTGCGGTATTGCCTGGCTCCGCAGCTTTCCCCCAAAGACTGGTCCGTCCCGTGCTACGGTTAGACGGTATGTACGACCTACATAAAGAAGCCGCTGAGCAGCATGAACTTGCCGCAAAGGCCCACCGCACCGCCGCCGAACACAACGAAAAAGGCGACGACGACGCAGCACGCTGGCATTCGGAGCGTGCTCTTGAATATGCCGATCATGCCTATAAACTTGCAAAGGAAGCCCACAACCGATCTGGGCAGATCGTGAGTCTGTAAAATGTCAATACGCTATAACAACGGATCTCACTACGAGAATCATCAGCGAGCGGCCGAATTGCACGACGCCGCCGCGCACGCCCATCGTGCGGCCGCGCGGCAGTCCGCGAAACAGGACCACCTGACCGGTCACGAGCTTTCGCGGCGGGCCCTGGAGCATTCCCAAGGTGCGTATCAACACACTCAGACGACGATTGGCCACGGCGCCCCGGCAATCGGACAGGATGCAGTGACGGGGGTTGTCAACGACAAAGCAGGACCGCTCGCCAACGACCCCGATCTGCTCGGGAAGTAAAACCAAGCTGCTACTTGCGCTGAAACACAAGGGTGACCGGTTTGTGGTCCGGCTGGGTCACGTTGACTGTCATGGTGTCGTCAGCGGCAAGACTGTAACGTTCGACAGTGATCGCTCCGGACTGCGTCGTGGTCACCTGAAGGACGTCGTGATCCCACCTGGTCTTCGACTTGAGATCTTTGCCGGAGTGAATGGTGGCGTTGTTCTCGGCGTCGGTGATGTCGCGGTAGAAGAACGTTTCGGTGGCGCCTTCGTACACAAAATTGCGGGAGACGATGATGATGCCCTGCCGGTCGCTGATCGTCACCGTGCCGGTCTGAACCACGGACTGGCCGGCGAAATCGCTCTTGGCCGGCACCAGCGTCCATGTACCATTCAAGGCGTTGTGGTCGCGCGCAAACGCGGAGAACGCAAAGAGGACGGTCGCCAAGACGGCTCCGCTCATTGTTGTTTTTAAAGATATCCTCATATTTTTCCTTCCACGGTGGTCGGGCAGGTTCGGGGCCACAATCGCCGCAGGATCATCGACGATTCTTCTTGCTGAACTTCCGGCTCAGATCGGGCCAGAATTCCTTCAGGACGTTCGACGCCATATCGATGCCGAGCTGCATGCCCAATTTCGAGGTCGCGTCGCTGGCGTTCCGATGATCCGGATCATACGCGTTGGAAATGGCGACCGCGGTCGAATTGCCAAGAATCTCCGAGTAGTTGAACTGGGTGCGATCGGAATCGGTGTGGGTCCAGAAGATTTGTCCTACGGAGTACCGCAGCCTGGACCATCCGCTCCCGATGCCGCGCCGAAAATATCGAGGATCCTGATGAAGGAGGGCCGGAAAGATCGCCTCGGACATGTAGTTGCCAATGACAAGATCTGCGTACGATGTTCCGAAATAATGCGCTGTATCCCTTTACTCCTTGCCCGAACGACGGATTGGCGTTGGTGAACTGACCGTTGGCAGCGAAAGCCGCAGCGAGAACCACCGTGCCCCGATCAAATGAGTCCTGACGGGCAATCGAGAATTTTTCCTCTGATCGAGAGAGGTTTGTAGTCCGCCAGACTAGGCCAAGTCCGATTGTTCGGGATGATGCCAAAAATACGCTTTCCCGCTTCCGGCAGCAGGGGCACGGCGTCCGTTGAGACCGGAAGATCTTCCGAACCAGATTGCTGGGCGAGCAATAATGATGGGCAACAGGCGAGAGTTAATACGATGAACAGAGACAAGCCGGACGACCCGAATGGATTGCCCTCGCGTGCGATCTGGACGACGGCGCTCTTCGTCACACATTGCCTCCTGGTCGCTTTGGTTAGGGCAACCCCTCATCCAACCCCGGAGATAGAATCTAAACACTGCAATTTGCGAGGCAGTCCAATCCACGACCACATTCGGTCAAGTGACCGTACGGGGTCAGCACTGCTGAGCCGTACCAAGTCGCATGTTTGGCGTCAACTGCCCGACAACAACTGTAAACGGCCCTGGTCGTGCCTTATCCGGGATGAAGGAGTAAATTAAAATGAAACTAAAAAACTGGGTTCTCGCGTTCGCCTTGGGCATTGGCCTCAGTGGAGGCGCGGCGCAGGTTGTGGCCGCTCCATTCTTGCAGGAAAAGGAACAGGGCCCGGACTATACGAAGAACAAGACGTACCAGCAAGGTATGCGTGAAGGGCGGGATGACCAGGCGCATAACAAGGACCATTCCAAGAAAAGGCACTTCAAGAAAGACGAAGACCAAAGGCTTACGAGGCGGGTTACCAGAAGGGACGCGGCAACTGAAATAGCATCCGTCGCGAACGCGTATGAGACAGGACCTGCCCTCGTCGGGACCCGGCCTGCGGCCCAGGCTGCGAGGCGATGCGGCAGTGGTTGTGGTTATTGGAGCGATTGCGACGCTGTACTTTGCGCGCGAGATCCTGGTCCCTTTCGCGTTCGCTCTGACTCTGACGTTTCTTCTGACACCCGTAGTGGCGCTTCTCCAGAGGCTGCACACCGGACGGGCGAAACCCCGTCGACGCGGAATCGGCCCTTCCTCGAAACAGAGCGATGAATCGTCACACGATGCCCGCATAGAAAAGGATGATTCACATGAGAAACCCGGTAGCCGCTGCGTCCCTCCCGCAGTCTCGTACAAAGTGCGGCAAACTCACTCGCTTCGCACGGCGGCAACTTAAGACGTCGCGCGCCGTGTTTCCGGCCGTCGGGACTATTGAATCGTCAGTTTTACTCCCGCCTGCGTTTGCTGTCCGTCAAAGGTAGCCGTCAGTGCCGCGTCGCCGCTGGCGACGGAAGATGGGACCGTCACGTTGAACTGATACAAGCCCGGTGAAATGAGGCCTGCAAATCCAACTATGGCCGGGGCTCCGCCGATGGTCACGACGGGGAAGGACGGCAGATTTCCAGACTGCGTCTCCGATCCGCTGACGACCGCGACGGATGTCGGCCCGAAGCCGTTGCCGTAAAGGATCACCGTTTCGCCTGCCTTGGCAGGCGTGGTCAGTCCCCGGATACAAATTGGTTGGACCTAGATCAGTGCCATCGAGGTGAGTGCCGACGACGTGTACACCGTCGAACGCGAAAAGAGATGGTGCAATCGATGCGACCGGAACCGTCATGGAATTGCTCAGTGCGCCGTCCACCGAGATTTGCACCTGGACCGAGCCGGAAAGCGCCTCAGGCGGAGTGAGAATGTTCAACTGCGTCGAGCTTATGTAGTAAACGAACGCGGCCTGACCATTGACCGTCGCGCTCACGCCGTCCAGTTGTGTCGGAAGCTGGTTGTTCGCAAAATCCGCCCCTGCCCAGATCCGGGTATCGCCTGGCCGGGCGAGGTTCGTCCCTTTAATGGAGATCCACATGTTCGGAGCGATCGTAGTTCCTCCGCCGAAAGCGTTGGTGACCGACGTGATCGCGGGCGGACTCGGGGGCGGCGCGGAGATTTTGCGGACGCGGCTGTCATTGCTGTCGGCGATGTAGACGTCGTCGGCGCTGTCTACCGTCACGTCGCCCGGGCTATTCAGCAGCGCGGAAGTGGCGGGCCCGCCGTCGCCGACACCGCTGAGGACGAATCCGCCGCCGGCATAAATCGTGACCTTGCCCGATGGATCGATCTTGTGAGAGCACCCGGGGAGCTCACTTGTGAACAAGTTGCCGGCCGCATCGAAGGCGAGGCCCGTAATAGTCCCGAGGACCGTCGGGGTCACAGGCGAGCAGACGGACCCCAGTGGGTTGGTGAAAAACGGTGAGGTGATGACCCCGTTCGAGACCTTTCGCAGCGCGTTGTTGTTGAAGTCGGAAATGTACAGATCGCCGGCGCGGTCCACTGCGACGGTCAGTGGCTCGAACTTCGTTCCGGTTGCCGGGCCGCCATCGCCGGGCACGAATCCGTACCCGCTGCCCGCGACCGTAGTGATCATGCCGTTGGTGTCCACCTTGCGAACTCGGCCGTTGGAACTGTCGGCGATGTACAGGTTGCCCCCGCCGTCCACAGCGACTCCAAAAGGCGAGCTGAGCTGAGCGCCGGTCGCCGGGCCGCCGTCGCCCGAGAAGCCGAACGCTCCGGTACCCGCGACGGTGGTTATGATTCCGTTTGTATCGACCTTACGAATGCGATTGTGCCCGGAGTCGGCGATATACAGATTCCCTTGCGCGTCGAGCGCAATGCCCTGATGCTGCCCGGTTGCGCCAAAACTGAGCGAAGCACTCGTCGCCGGCCTTTCATCCCCGACCCCGCTGCCGAGGACCACCGCACCGCCGGCGTCTAGGTGCTGATGTTCGCGTTAGTGTCTACTTTGCGCACGCGACCGTTGAGGGCGTCGGCGAAATAGACGTTGCCGGCGGAATCGATCGCAACGCCTTTTGGGAATCCTATTCCCGCCTTGATTGCCGGCCCGCCGTCGCCGCTGGAACCGCCGATCGAGCCGTTTCCGGCAATCGTGGTGATGGTCTGCGCGAGAGCGGAGCCGATGAGCACGGCCGCTAGAACAACACCCGTGATTTTCGAGGACATATGTTTTCTCCTGGGGTCATTGGATGGCGAAGTTTACGTTCGCTTCCAGCGCGATATTCCCGAAGCTCGGCCCCGAGCCTGGGACCGCCGGCAAATATGCGAGCGCCGCGGGCTGAATTGTGCAGCTTCCGGGCGCCGCCGCAACCGGTTGAGCGCAAACCACGCCCGCGATTCCCACAAACAGGGCTAACCTATGGGTCACTTGCGGCAAACGCATTACATTCTCCATCGCGTGTTAAAATGCGAGCTTCCGCTCACTTCGCAATACGCAGCCGTCGACGGCGAATGATCATGCAGTTCGAAAACATCAAAAGCGGAGACCTCGATTACCTGTTCAGCGTGACTTACGAAGAACTGCGGCGGCTGGCATCGGCCATCAATCGCAACGGTTCCGCCACTCTCAATCCCACCGCGCTAGTGAATGAGGCCTGGATCAAGCTGGCACGATCGCCTCATTTTTCTTTTACCTCGCGATTGCACTTCAAACGAGTCGCCGCGCGTGCGATGCGGCAGGTGCTGGTGGATGCCGCCCGCCGGCGGAACGCCGATAAGCGGGCGGGCGGTCTGGACCTGGTTACGTTCGACGAGGCGATGGGCATCGCCGCTCACGAGCATGATCTTCTGGGATTCGATGCGGCGCTTGATGAGCTTGCGCGCATCGAGCCGCGCCAGGCCATGATCGTGGAGAGCCGCTTCTTCGGAGGCCTCGAAATCAGTGAAATCGCCGAGTTGACCGATCTCTCGTCGGCGACGATCGTCCGCGACTGGCGGTCGGCGCGAGCGTGGCTCGCTCATAGAGTCCGCGGGTAACCGCGATGGAACGCGATCGTTGGACACGAATTCGGGCGTTATTCGATTCCGCGGTGGAGCTTCCACGGCCGCAGTGGCGTTCTTATTTGGACAACACCTGCTCCAATGATCCGTCGCTTGCGGACGAAGTGTTTGCGATGCTCGAAGAAGACTCCCGCGGCGGATTCATTCTGGACGGCGATGTGTCCCACCTGGCTGCCAGGATGCTTGGCACGCCATTGAATCCTCCCTTTCGGGAGTTCGGCCCCTATCGGGTAAAGCGCTTGCTTGGCGAGGGCGGAATGGGTGTTGTGTTTCTTGCTGAGCGGGTCGACCTCGGGAATCAGGTGGCGATAAAAAGTGCTCCGGGATGCGCAGCTCTCGCCCGCGCGCTTGCGCCGCTTTGCCGCGGAGCAGCGAACCCTTGCGCAGCTTAATCATTCTTCGATCGCGCGGTTGTACGATGCCAACACGCTCCCCGACGGCACGCCATGGTTTGTCATGGAGTACGTCGACGGCGTTCCGCTCGACCAGTATTGCGAAGAACACAAATGCTCGATCGAGGGGCGGCTGAAGCTGTTTCGCGCCGTCTGCGAGGCGGTTGAATACGCACATCAACACGGCGTGATTCATCGCGATCTGAAGCCTTCCAATGTTCTGGTGAAGCCGGACGGCTCGGTTCGGCTGCTCGATTTCGGCATTGCACAACGGCCCGATGGTGAGGGAATCGCGGCAGATCGCACGCGTACCGGACTGCGCCTGTTGACTCTGGCCTATGCGGCTCCCGAGCAGATCCGCGGCGAGCCCACCGGCGTCCACGCCGATGTCTATTCGCTCGGCGTGATCCTGTATCAACTGCTCACTTCCCGTTTGCCTTATGACCTTTCCTCCAAGACACCACTCGAAGCAGCGCTCGCCATCACGACGGCGGAGCCGGTAAAGCCATCCCTCTATGCGGAGGCTCGAACCGCGTCGCGGAGCGATCTGGACATCCTGAGCCTCCGTGCGATGCACAAGGAGCCGAAGCGCAGATACGCGTCCGTCGCCGCGTTGATTCGGGATGTCGATCACTACCTGAATCACGAACCGCTCGAAGCCCGGCCGGATTCTCTGACCTATGCGTTGGGAAAATTCGCGAGACGAAACTGGCAGACCATCGTGGCCGTTGCCCTCACATCCGCGGTGCTGCTGGTTGGGTTCGCGTCCGCACTCTTGCTGCGTTCCAGGCCTTTGCCCGCACGCACTAGACCGAAAACGGTCGCCGTGCTTCCCTTCCGAAAAGCGTCCAGGAATCCCGAATTGGATTTTCTCTCTCTGCGATTCCCGAGGAGATCGCCCGCGTGCTCGGGTACGCGAAGTCCTTGTCGGTCCGCTCGTTCGAGAACACGCGGCGCTACGATTCTCCTGCCGATCCGCAACAAGCGGGCCGGGAACTGCATGTCGGGACGATCGTTACCGGAGAGTATACAAAAGGAGTCGATCAGCTCCAGATTGTGCTCGCGGCGCTCGATGTCGAAACCAATCGCTACTTCTGGCGCGAGACGTTTCGTGTTCCGGCCGGCAACGCGATCGAGTTGCAGGCTCAGGTCGCCGCCAAAACGCGCGAACAGCTGGGCCCGCTGCTCGGAGCATCGGAGTTCAAAGAGACGGCGCAACCGAAGAACGAGGCGGCCTACGATTTGTTTCTGCGAGCATCCGGTCTTGGATCGGATCCCGCCGATGTGAAGCGCGCGATCGAGATTTTCCGAAAATCTCTGGAACTGGATTCGACCTACTCGCCGGCGTGGTCCGGACTGGCCGTGCGCTATCGACTGGAGGGCTGGTATTCGGGCGGCGGCGCCGACAATCTGGATCGCGCTGAAGCTGCGGCCGAGCATGCACTCTCTCTGATCCGAACAACGCCGATGCCGCTCGAGGATTGATCGTGAGCCGGACCGGTCGTGGCAAAGCGGTCGCGGCATATCAGGAAGCGGCCGATTTCCTCAGGCGGCGTCCAGATAACGTGCAGGCGCATTTTGCATTGAGCTATGTGTTTCGTTATGTCGGCCTGCTCGACGAGGCTGCGCAGGAGTGCGATGCCGCTTTCCAGATCGATCCTTTGGACGCGAGCAATCGCTCCTGCGGCATTCTGTTCATCTTGCGTGGAAATTACCAGCGCGCCATGGACTTTATCAACCTCGATCACGGGTCGGAGTGGGCTCGGACGTTCACCTTGGAAAATCTGCTGCGACAAGGCAAACGGGGCGTAGCTCTAGCAGCCGCGCCGAAGACCGCGCCGCGATGGGCGGCTTACGATGTGTTGTACGCGGGCCTCCAGAACGCGCCCCACTCGAGAATCCACGAATTGGCGCGCGCACTGAAACCGGACGGGGACGCGGAATCGGACTATCTTGCGGCGGCCCATCTCGCTTACGTTGGTGAAACCGAAGCGGCGGTGACACTTCTGAACCGCGCAATTGAAGGCGGCTACTGCTCCTATCCGGCGATCGACTTCGATCCGCTTTTCGCGAAGATCCGCAGCAGTCCGGAGATCGCTCGTATCCGCTCGGATGCCATCGGTTGCCAACGCAATTTCCTGACCCACCGCATGCCATAGTGCGGGATTCCGAGCCCCCGACGATTCGCGGACAGACCCTAGAATCGCTAAAGATTCGACTTGCGTTTTCTCTCAACCAGAGTGATGGAGCGTCATGCGCGAAGTCCCGCTGTAACCAGCGACAAAGCCGCAGCCGTTGCGGAACAGGCATACATCGCGCGTGAGACGGCCACCCCGAAGAAGGGCGCCGGCAAGTCGAGGGGCGCGCCTAAAGCCATGAAAGCGGCAAAGGTGCCAAGCAACGGCTGGCGCGCAAAAAGAAAGCGGAGGCCTCTGTGAAAAGCCCTTGCAATGCCTGGGGCGGGGGATGTATTCTATGGGCCAAGATGCAAACGGGCAGGACCAGGAGGATAGATGGCGAAAAAACGTAAACCTGTCAACGCTGGTGAATTCCTACAGGGCGAGATTGCCAATCGTCACCTTGATGATCTCCTTCAGCAGGGGTTGGGTTTGCAGTTGCTGGTCCGCAGGGACTACAACCCTAAACCGTCCGTTGGAGCTTGTTCACCCAAGGGGATCTGCACGGCGAGTATTCTCTGCTTGATTACAGAGGGTCCCGGTCGAACTGGCTGCGAGCCAACCGGTGTTTTCCGGCCAGACTGTCCGATTGTAATCGCGCGGCTACCTTAGGTTGATCGAATCGCCTCAAAATCCCGGATTTTGATCTGTGCCCCACCTGACGCTAGCCGGCTCGGTGCCATTCCTGTTGCGGCTCGGCCTGATTGGCCCGGACTCTATTACCGGCTCCGAGCTTACGATTGAGGACGCCTCTTCGCGCAATTTGAATCGAAAAGTCTCCCGTCGGCGCGGCCGCAATTACCTCCTGAAGCAGGCGGTCAAAGACGCGAGTGATGTTGCCATCCTGCGCGAAGCTCTCGTGTATCGTTTCCTTTCGAAGGCGCCCCAAATCGTTGGGTACCTGCCTCGGTTCTACGGATATGACACCGCTGATCAAGTTTTGGTCTTAGAGCATATCCGAGGCGTGCGGGATCTCGCTCAACGCATGGCGAATGGCCGCTGGCCATTCACTGCTGTGGCGCGGCGCATCGGAGCCTGCCTCGCGGCGCTTCACACGCTGAATGCAAGGTCGCTGCCTGGCGAGCTTGGCTACCTGACCGAGCCGCCTTGGGTGCTCGCTATCCATCGACCCCCAGTGCAAACATTACGAGAGGTTAGTGGCGCAAATTTGGAGCTGATTCGGGAGATCCAGGCTACTCGCGCCCTGTGCGATCTCCTCGACGCACTCAGGAGTGAATGGAAGTGCACTGCGCTGATTCATATGGATCTCCGCTCGAGCAACTGGCTGGTGTCGGATCCGGGCGCTCCACCGTGCATCAAGCTTGTGGACTGGGAGACAGCCTGCCTCGGGGACCCATGCTGGGACGTCGGTTCGATGCTTGCCGAGTACGTGATTTGGTGGGCGCTTCAGGTCCCGATTGCGGGCGAGCCCCAGCGTGACGAAACCTCGGGCGTGGCGCTTGAGCGAACTCACCGGGCGATCGCTGCATTCTGGCTAAGCTACGCGCGCCTTTCGCGGTTGGAGCTCTCTAAGCGCAACGGATTTCTGCTGCTTTCGCTTCGTTACGCGGCGGCACGACTGATTCAATCCGCCTATGAGCGTCTTCGGCAGTCGTGGAAGTTGGACGGATTTGCCGTAAGGTTGCTGCAACTTAGCCTGAACATTCTGCAACAACCGGAGGCGGCCGCTCGACATCTCTCTGGGATCTCGCCCGCAACGTCGCGTCGAACTGCTCGCAAGCGATGACGTCATGAGTTCCGTTTACAGGGAACAAGTCGCCGCAGCGCTCGATGCTGTCCGGATACTTTCTCCGACGTCATACTCCTGGTTGGGTCGACGATCGCAGCCACTGTCCCGCGCGAGCCGCGCGCAGTTGGGGGCCGAGGCTGCGGCGAGATGCCTGACCGAGGGCTTGCAACACCAACTCTATGCGGACTTCTATACGCTGGGCGCGCCCGCACCCGTCACCGATTCTCTCGCCAAACCGGACCCCGCGCGGGCGGAGGAGCACACCCGGAGGCTTTCGGGCGCAAATCACGGCCGTGGCTATTGGGATACCGGATGGACCATCGCAGATAGTCCAGCGCCAGGGTTGTTCACGATCGTCAAAGGAGGCTTAAGGCTGGTGGCTACCAGCAGCGATTTAAACCTGAAACATAGCTGCCCATCCACAGGCGAGACCGTCTCTGTTCGTTTCGCAAAGGAAGAGTTATTCGCATCGCCGGGTTTCTATATGGCCCTGGACGGTGACTCCCTTGCTAGCGCTGATCTCCATCGGTTGTACTGGAACATGACCCCGGAAGACGCCGTATGGTTGATGCGGAACCTGACCGCAGCGCTACATCTAGCCTCTATTGCGTTCCGCTTTAAGGCCCTGAATGACCCGTCGGCGTACAGCCGCGCCGATGCCGCCGTGCTTTATTTCCGCAGTCAGGATACAGAACGTATCGCGTCCATCATCCGCTCTATCTACACCAAGCTGCCTGGTGGGCTCAAGGAGCCAAATCCAGCATTTACATTGCGGGTTGCCGCCGGATTAGGTTTCGCCCAAGACCCAGGACGGAAGGAGAGTTTCGGTCTGCACCGCTGCCTCTGGCGGAAGGCATCGTGCGAGCACACCAGCGAGGCGCCTCGTCCGTCCAAGAGCAGCTCGAAGTGGTCGAGGAACGGTTTCTTGAGGACCGCATCGTTCTGGACCGTCCGTACCTTAACCCGGAATCGCCCGACCTGCGCTTTTCAATCGGCTCGTTCGGCGAGCGGCGACCTCGCCGTGTCGCCGCCTCTCCCCGGTTTGACGCCCGCGCGTGTCTTGCCGCAGCCGATGTCGTCGGCCACGATCTTTGTCGTGACGCCTTGTGGCACCGCGACGTTTGCAATTGGGTCGGAGGCGTTCCGGACCCCGGCGCGGACGCGGAGCATGCATATCCGCCTGAGTGCCGCACATTGGGGCCCGATCTGTATGCGGGCACCAGCGGCATCGCGCTCTTCCTGGCGCAACTCCACGCGGTCGCGCCCTCGGCTGAATTGCGGCGCACGGCGCTCGGTGCCCTTCGCCACGCTTTCCTGCGAACTCACGCTGTCACGCCGGATTTGCGGCTGGGACTCTACACGGGCTGGTCCGGGATAGTGCTGGCCGTTTTGCGAGCGGGAAAACTTTTGCGTCACGACGAGACGCTCACCCAGGCGCGCGAGTTGGCGTGCTGCCTCGCCCGCCGAACCGCGCCGGGATTCGACCTGCTCTCCGGGAAAGCCGGAGCGATCGTGAGCCTGGTTCTGCTATGGCGCGAGCTAAGGTGCCCGGAGTTGTTGGATGCTGCCGTCCGCCTTGGCCGCCAGTTGCTGCGTCACGCCCGGAAAACGGTGGCCGGCTACTCCTGGACGTCAGTCAACGTCCCCCACCGGCGGAATCTGACTGGGTTATCTCACGGCGCTGCTGGTATTGGTGTCGCGCTGCTCGAACTCGCGGCCGCAGCTGATAGAGAGGAATTCCGCCACGCGGCGATCCGCGCCTTCGACTACGAGCGCCATTATTTCGACCCCCATGTGCGGACTTGGCCGGATTTCCGGCAGCCGAGCCCTGCCCGCAGGCCGGTCTTCGCGAGCGCATGGTGTAATGGTGCGCCTGGGATCGCTCTTTCCCGCCTGCGCGCTTGGCAGATCTTGCAGGACCCACTCTGTCGAGACGAAACTGTGATTGCTCTCGAGACGACTCGTGCCATCGTGCGAGCCGGACTCGATGGGCGCATGCTAGGTTACTGCCTGTGCCATGGGCTCGCCGGTAACGCGGATGTGCTGCTCGAGGCGCCAGCCATCCTGGGATCTGGACACAATAGCCTGATCTTTGAGGTGGCGAGTCGTGCGTCGCTCCCCCAAGGGGTGCCCGGTCTCATGATCGGCCACGCCGGGTTGGGCTATTTCTACCTGCGGGCGGCCAGCCTCGGCGCGGTGCCATCTGCCTTGTTGATTACGACAAATTGGTTACGCGCCTGAACAAGCGCTCCGACGATGCGTTTTGTCGCTGCGTGGCCGCCGGGAGTCGGTTCTGTCGGGTACGTAAAACAGGCTTCCGATCGTCCAATTTGAGATCCGTTCGATCCCCGGCAGATTTGACTTGCATTCGTTCGCAAACCGAGTGATAGATCGTCGCGCGCGAAGCCCGCGCAGAAAAGGGAAGTGGGTCCTGAGAATGCAAAAAGGGTGAGACTCGACCGCTACGGCGGACGAGCATGGCGGAAAGAAATCATAGGAACGCCGACGCCTCAGACGTGCAAACGCCCGCGGCCTTCTTTCACGAATCCCACAAACCGATGCGCCAGTTCCCGAATACGAGCTGGCTTTCGCAGTTGGATGGCGTCCGCTGGAATCAGCTCCGTGCCGACGCCGATCGCGTCCGCGCCGGCGACGATAAGATTTTCGGCCGTCTGTTGGTTCACTCCGCCCGCGGCGATCAAGGAGATTTGGGGCAAGGCGGTCTTAAGCGCCCTGATGTACTTGTCTCCGCCAACCTGCGCGCAAGGAAATATCTTCACGAAGTCGGCGCCAGCCCTCCAGGATCTGACAACTTCAGTCGGCGTCAGTCCGCCCGGCAAAACTGCGAGGTTTTCCTTCGCTGCAAACTCCACAATCTCAGGATCAAATCCGGGCGCGGTGATAAAAGCGGCGCCGGCGTCTTCGCATTGGCGAGCAATCTGAATATCCAAAACCGTGCCGGCGCCCACAACGATTTTGGGGTGCTCCCGAACCAGGTGCGAGATCAGCTCAACAGCGCGCGGTACGGTCATCGTAATTTCAACAATCGGTATTCCACCGCTGGCCACCGCTTCCGTAGCGAAATGGGCATCTTCATATGAGGACACGCGAATTGCTGGAATGATGCCTATCTCCCGGATGAGCGCGCAGACCTGGTCTTTTGTCATATTTCCGCACCCCCTTGAACAGTCGTCATACGGGTTCTTCCGGAGACAGTGATCCTGAACCGGGCCGCCTGGTCGCGGTCGACGTTAACTTCCGAATGGCGCGCATCCGGAAGCAATCCACACGCCGGAATTGAAATTGGCATCGGGCCTAGCCTGCCTTGGCTGTCCTGAAACGCCGGTTTCCGGGTCACTTCATCAGATCTTTCAAAATTGCGGACTGTAGCGGCGTCGGATTTTCAAGCGGCTGAATTTTGAAGCTTCTCTCCATCTTTGTTCCCAGCACGACTTCGATGTCCTGGGTGCGGTTATCGCGCGCAAGCAGGATCCTGATTCGATCACCCGGCTTCCTGCCACGCAACGCCTCGTTCACGCTGCTGACACGCATTCCATCAATAGCGAGAATCTCGTCCTGAACGCTAAGGCCGGCGTGGTCGGCTGGTGAGTCATAATCGACGTGCGAAATTACCTGCGCGGTATTGGTCGCGGCGGTCGCGCCTCGTCCGCCGCGCCCGCCATTTCCGGTGACGGCACCGAGATATGCGGCTGGTTGCCCGCGAAGTTCGGTATCGATCTTTAGTCCGGCGAGCGCGAAATATTTTGCATAGTCGACTGGCTTGGTCGTCGCAACGTAATCGTCGAACAGTTCCGAAAGCGGCACGCCTGCAATGCGCTCACACACCGCGCGAAATTCGCCGTCGGTGAACCCGCGCTTTTTCTGCTCGAAATATTCGTGGTAGAGGGCGCGCATCACATCGTCAAGCGATTCCCGGTTGTTCGTCTCAGCACGGATCTTATAATCGAGCATCGCGCCGATCGCGGGGCCCTTGTTGTAGTAAGAAATGGTCGTATTGGCGGCATTATCTCCTCGAATCCACGTATCGACGCTCGATTGCGCAGCGGACTGAAACAGATGGCCGGGGCTGTTCTCGTACGCTGAAATGTTATTAGTCAGCGTCGCGAAATACTGCTCGGCGTTCATTAGTCCGGCGCGTTTGACCAGAAGATCCTGATAGTAGGACGTGAATCCCTCGGCCTCCCACAGCATGGTCGTGTAGTTTTCGCGATCATAATCGAACGGCCCGAGCGCGATCGGGCGTATGCGCTTCACGTTATAGGTGTGAAAATATTCGTGTGCGGCAAAACTCAGCCAACGCCGATAGCCATCGGGGGTGGCGAGACTGGTTCCATCGAAAAGCATCGCGGCGGAAGTCAGATGTTCCACGCCGCCCGCGCCGCGGCCCATCAGGAGAAACGTGTAGTGCTGGTAGGGAATCTCTCCCATCATCGCGGTCGCGGCCTCGACAATCTTTTCGAGATCCGCTGCGATCTTTGCGCGATCAATGCTGGCCGGAACATCCTCCGCGACAATGTAATGCGGCATGCCTTTTACTTGGAATTGAAAATGCTCCTGACTGCCGAGCAGCGTCGGACAGTCGTATAGCAAATCAAAATCGCGAGCCGAAAACGTATTTCCTTCTCCAGCCACCGGATCGAGGCCCGTCGCCACGCTCGACCATCCGCCCGGCAGGCGGAAGCGGACTGTAGCAGGCCGATCGATCATGCCGGGGACATACAAATACATCCCGGGGCCCACGAAATAACCGCGCCGGTCATCCAGATAGTTGTTGCCGACAAAGCGCGTAAACGCGTAGACGTCGTAGCTCACTACGATTTGCGGAACTCCCATAGACTTCACGTGCCAGGTATTCTTGTTGATCTTGGTCCAGGCGAGCGAATGGCCTGAGCCGTCTGCCGCATTGAAATTCACCACATCTTTCGAGTAATCCATGATGCGGTAATAGCCAGGCATCCATACGGGCATTTTGAAGTCCTGCGCATCGGCCTTCAGCCCGTCGCAGCGCAGTTCGACGTGATAGTAGTGATTCGCGGGGTGTTCCATGGAGACCGTGAAGGCAAACGTCTGGCACAGTGCGGGCAGCGCCGCAACCAGGAAAATCGTCAACCGGGAAACTTTCTTCGGCATAGATGTCACCTCGCGGCTGGAGGTTCCCATCATGATACCCTTGCGCGGCTCGCAGAGTGGATTAGCCGGGATTCGCGGTCAGAAGATAATCTTCAGCGCTAACTGTACGTTTCGGGGCTCTCCAAAGCCGAGGCCCGGAGCGGACGCTCCGTTCTTGGTCTGCGTCAACTCGCCGAAACTGCCACTCGAGAACTTCACGGTAGGACTCGCCCAGTTCGTCTGGTTGAAGATATTCAGGATCTCTGCCCGCAATTCGGTGTCGATTTTTTCGGTGATGTGAGTGTGTTTGAAGATCGAAAAATCGACTGAGCCGAATCCCGGGGCATAGAGTGCGTCGCGGCCGAGATCGCCGTAGGTCCCAGTGGCGGGATTGGCGAATGCCGCAGGATTCAGGTACTGAAGCGCTAGCGTTCCGGCGATCGGCGAGTAACCGGCATACGGGTCGACTCCGCCGACCAGATTGACGCGATCCTTGTTCTCCCCGGTTCCGTCGGTATTCTTCCCGGTTGTGACGATGAGAGGCAATCCGGTGGCGAACGTCGTCAAAGCGTTGAATTGCCACCCCTTGGTCAGCCTTGGCCAGAACGGCGCCAATTGAGGCGCCGAATAGCTGATGAAGCCAGTCATGATCTGGCGTGTATCGAAGGTGCTGGACCCCTTGTCGAGATTCAGATTGTAACTGTCCATCGGAGTGGTATAGCTGGAGTCGTTGTCGATCGCATGACTCCAGGTGTAGTTGACATTGGCGGAAAGCCCGTTCCAAAGCTGCTGCCGGAGCGAAGTCTGAGATGAGTTGTAGCTCGAGTTAGCGTTGGTCTGCAACTGGTTGATCGCACTGAGCGTCGGATACTCCACGGCAAACGGGCGAACGCCGTTGATCGGCTGATTGATATCCAGAACCGACTGCAAGTGCCGCCCGACGTTCCCGACATAGCCGGTCTGGAACAGTGTCGTCTTCGTAAGTTGGATCTGGATGTTCAGGTCGTAACTCTGCACGTAGGGAGTCTCGTATTGCTGGGTCACGGAATACACGCCGAACGGCGGAGTGGCCACCGCGGTTCCAAACACGGGAACGCCGGTCTGGAAGACTACGTTCGTGGCGGACAGAGCGTAAACCGGGTTCGGTCCGCCGGGATTGTATGCGACTCCGGTGGCCGCACCGTTCGAGGACCCAGCGGAAGCGAAAGCGTTCACCGGCGTCACATCGTAGAAGAGGCCGTAGCCGCCGCGCACCACGAACCGCTTTGCCCACTTGGGCGCGTAGGAAAAGCCGAACCTCGGTGCGAAATCGAGCGGCTGCTTAGGATACAACTGGCCGGTCACAAACCCCTGGCCGGGCACGAAGTTGGCGAGGTTGTTCGCGCTGTCATGCAGCACGCCGTAGTAGTCGTATCGCACGCCGAAGTTGACGTTGAGTTGTGGGGTCACCTGGAAGTTGTCATGGAGCCACCAGTCGCCCGAGTTAATCTGATAGATCGGTTCCGGCAAACCGCGCTCGATGGTGGCACCGCTAGCGTTAGTAGGATATCCGGCGAGAAAATCGGCTAGAGACTTCAAGTCGCTCGACGCGGTCGCGTCCGAGGACCATGGCCCGCGCGTTCCGTCGAAAGTGAATGAGCCGCGAACGTTGTTGAAATAGGCAACGTCAAGCTGCGCGCGGCGATATTCGCCGCCGATCTTTATCTGATGCCGGCCAATGGTCCAAGAAAGATTGTCGGTGATGTGACCGGTGGTGTCGGTGCGGCCGGCGGGCTGGGTCGCGCCGACGTAATCGAAGCCGGTGATCGAAATGGTCGGAGAGCCGGCGATGGTCGAGCCCGTGTTGAGCCCCAATCCCTCCGCGTTGAATCCAATGTTGTCATCCTGGAACGTCTGCATGAAATAGTTCACGCCGAGTGTGAGTTGATTGACCATCCTCGGAGAAATGATCCAGTTTTCAACAGCGGAAAAATTGTGCACGTGCATCGGCGCTGCCTGGAAAAAATCCTTCAAGTGGGAGCCGACATCCGCGATCTGCGTTCCTGCGGATCCGAAATAACGGACCGAGAGGGAGTGCTTCTCGTTGAATCGATGATCCAGCTTCACAAGTCCGTTGAAGCTGTTATATGTGTTTATAGCATTGGCCAGGTAGTTGTTCGTCGTGGCCGGGCCGGTAAGGGTGGAGGCGGGCCAAATGGTGAGAAGGTTCCGGGAGACCGGGTTCACCGCGACACCGTACTTGGCGAGTTCCGCTTGGCCCGCAGCGACCCACGCCGCCGACGGCAATGTATCGGAGATGGATTCGCCGGCGATGGCCTCCTGAATTTCGCCAGAGATGAAAAAGAATGTCTTGTTCTTGATGATTGGCCCGCCGAGCGAGAAGCCAGGCTGATTGTTGCGGATCTCCGCCGGGCGGCTTCCCGAAGGCAGAAGCGGCGAGGGCGAAGCGAGATCCTCGTTGCGGTTGAAGTAAAACGCAGTCCCATGGATCTGGTTGGTTCCCGATTTGATCACCATGTTGACGTTCGCGCCGTTGCGGCCCATATCCGCGCCCGCATTGGTTTGCACCGAGAATTGATCGATCGCGTCAACAGGCAGAAGCCCACCCGCGATTCCGGCTACTCCGGGCTGATTCTGCGCCGAGTAGCCCAGCATGACGTCGTTGTTATCGACGCCGTCCACCTGATAATTTTTCGAGGACGCTCGCATACCGTTGACATTTGGATTCGACGATGGCGTGACGCCCGGCGCCAGCTTCACCATCTGCGTGAAATCGCGGCCGTTGATCGGCATATCCTCAACCGCCTTATCGTTTACCACAGCGGACAAGTCGCTGTTCGTGGTCTCCAGGTTCACCGCGGCGGCGGAAACCTCAATCAGCTGCTGCTGCTGCGCGAGGCCCAACTGCACGTTGATGTTGGTGGTCCTGGTAACCGCGATCTCGATGTTATCGATCTTTCGCGTCTCGAATCCCGGGTGCGACACAGTGAGTGAATAGACGCCGACCGGAAGGTCGGGGAAATTGTACTCTCCGCTACTGGTCGCGGTCACGCTACGAGTGAATCCCGTGGCTGGATTGTCCAGCTTGACGAGGGCTTCGGAAAGAGCGGCTCCCGATGAATCTGTTACGGCGCCCGCGAGAGCGCCGCGGAAAGTTTGGGAATGCGCGAGCATCCCGAACACCGCGAGAAGACCAAACATCCGAAATGACATAGCAACTCCGCGCCAGCTAATTTGGATCGAAAACCTCGCCAACCAGACAAAACGCTCCCGATAGCATGTATCAATCAATTCCTGGTGTCAATCGTCGCCAAGCAGCTCGAATAGCGCGCCAGGGAACACGGAGCTGATCCACGCTTGCAGCCGACGCGGAATAGCGGATGTATAATTTCCTGAGTCCACTGACTCTTTATTCATGGAAACGACCCGCGCGCGGCAGATCGAGCAACTCTACCATGAAGCCTTGGGGCTCGCCCCGGAAGCGCGCGCCGCTCTGCTGGCGCGGGCCGATCCAGACGTGCGGCGCGAGGTGGAATCGCTTCTCGACGCGGATACCTCTGAGAGCTTACTCGCCCGTCCCGCGCTGGAAGCCGCCGCGGAGTTACTTAGACAAAGCGGCGCTGAGGGTGCGCAGCCATCCATCGTCGGCAAGTATCGCATTCTTGCCACGCTGGGATCGGGCGGAATGGGCGTGGTTTACCAAGCCGAGCAGGAACATCCCCGTCGCGTCGTCGCCCTTAAAGTGATCCGGCCCGGTTGGTCAACCGCCGAGTTGCTGAGACGTTTCGAGCGCGAATCGCAGGCGCTCGGCCGCTTGCAGCATCCTGGCATCGCGCAAATCTACGAGGCGGGTACAGCGGACACCGGCTTCGGACCGCAACCTTACTTCGCCATGGAGTTTATCCGAGGCGAGCCGCTCGGCAAGTACGCGCACGCGCGCCATCTGAGCACCCGGGCGCGGCTGGAGATCATGGTGAAAATCTGCGACGCCGTCCACCACGCGCATCAGCGCGGGATCATTCACCGCGATCTTAAGCCGGGCAACATTCTTGTGGACGAGACCGGTCAGCCGAAGATCCTGGATTTCGGCGTCGCGCGCATCACCGACAGCGATACGCAGACGACCCGGCAGACCGACCTGGGACAACTTGTCGGAACGCTGGCTTACATGAGCCCGGAGCAGGTGTTGGCCGACCCTCTGGAATTGGATACGCGCAGTGACGTGTATGCGCTCGGAGTCATTCTTTATGAACTTCTGGCCGGTCGGCTGCCCTACTCGCTGAGTCGAAATTTGCCCGAGGCGATGCAGACGATTCGGGATGCGGACCCGGCGCCTTTGAGCTCGGTAAGCCAAAACTACCGCGGCGATGTGGAAACCATTGTCGCCAAGGCGCTCGAAAAGGACAGAGCGCGGCGCTACAACTCGGCGGCCGATCTGGCGGCGGACATCCGGCGCTATTTGAGCGACGAGCCGATCGCCGCGCGGCCTCCGAGCACGGTGTATCAGCTACAGAAGTTCGCACGCCGGAATCGGGCTCTGGTGTTCGGAATCAGCGCCGTGTTTGTGGTGCTGGTAGGCGGCATCGTGGTCAGTACCTGGCAGGCGATTCGCGCCAATCGTGCCGGACAGGTGGCGCTCGCCGAACGCGATCGGGCGTTTGAAGCGGAGGCCAAGTCCCGCGCGGCCGAGCAAGCCACCGCAAAAGAACGCGATCGGGCGTTGACCGCGGAACAGACCGCGACCAACGAGCGGAATAAAGCCGTGACCGCGCAGAATCAGGCCGTTCAGGAGCGAAATCGGGCGGTCACGGAGAAGCAGCGTGCCGATGACGAGGCCGCCAGCGCGAAGGCGGTCAGCGACTTCCTCCAGGGCGACCTGCTGGCCCAAGCCAGCGCCAACAATCAGGCGGGTCCCAACACCAAGCCCGATCCGGACTTGAAGGTGCGAACCGCACTCGATCGCGCCGCCGCCCGCATCCCTGGCAAATTTGAAAAGCAGCCGTTGGTGGAAGCGGCAGTCCGGCAAACCATTGCCAATGCGTACAAAGATCTGAGTCTGTATGCGGAGGCGCAACTTCAACTGGAACGAGCGGTCGATCTGCGGCGCAAGGTCCAGGGAGAAGAACACCCCGAAACGCTGGTCGCGACGAGCGATCTCGCGGACGTGTACGAGCACCAAGGCAAGTTTCCATCCGCGCAGTCCCTTTATACAAAGGTTTTTGAAATCCGCCGCCGCGTGCTGGGTGAAGAGAATCCCGCCACGCTGAGTAGCATGAACCTGGTCGCCGCGATTTACGAAAACCAGGGCCAGTACGCGCAGGCAGAGGCGATGCACGCCAGGGTGCTGCAGATTCTGCGCCGCATCGCGGGTGAAGAGAACTACGACACGATCAGCGCCATGGTGGACCTGGCGGTGGTCTACGTCCGGTTGGGCAAATTTCCCCAGGCAGAGGCGCTCGATGTCGAGGCGGTCGGCATCATGCGGCGCGTGCTGGGCGAAGAACATCCGGACACGCTCAACGGGATGAATAATCTGGCGCAGGTTTACTACCGAGAAGGGAAATACGCGCCAGCGGAAGAAATCCAATCGAAAGTCCTCGAAATCCGGCGTCGCGTGCTGGGCACAGATCACAACGACACGCTCATCAGTATGAATAACCTCGCCGTCATCTACTTCGGCGAAAACAAGTTCGCAGAAGCCGAAAAAATCCAAATTCAAGTCGTGGAGATTCTCCGGCGGGTGCTCGGCGAGGAGCACCCGAATACATTGACTGGGATGAACGTTCTCGCGCGGATCTGTTCCGCGCAGGGCAAAGACGCCGAATCGGAGCAGATTTGGGCGAAGGTTCTGGACGCCCGGCGCCGGGTTCTGGGCCCCCGCCATCCGGTTACCACGGATACCATGGCTTCCTTGAGCCTGCTGCAGCTGAAGGAAAGAAAGTACGCCGAGGCCGAGGCGCTCGCGCGGGAAGCGCTGAGCATTGTCGAAAAGACCAGTCCCGACGATTGGACCCGCTATCAGTTGCAAAGTATTCTGGGGGGTGCCATAAGCGCGCAGAAGCGATACATGGAGGCGGAGCCGCTACTACTCTCCGGCTACACCGGCTTGCTCCAGCGGAAAGCCACAATCCCCATCCGGGACCAGGGCAGCGTGGTGGAAGCCGGCTCTTGGATTGTCCAGCTCTACCGGGACTGGGGCCAGTCCGACAAAGCGGGTGAGTGGCAGGCCAAGCTGGAGCACGAAAAAGCAAACAGGGCCGGGGCACCCCCGAAATAGCTTTCCTCGCCGGACGATCCAAAAAAAAGTGCGCGGCATGACAGGTTCCTCGGTCGGTGTGCGTGTAAGAAGGTGACCGCAATGGTCAGAAAAGGACACCCAAATGAAAACCCAATTGCAGAATGTTCGAAACCAGAATCGCTCCGTTCGTGAACCCTCCAACCCCGAGGTTCGCCCTGTGCTGGCTGCAGAGGAGATGGAAGCGGTAATCGCTGCGCGGATGGCCGGAAATCACAACGAGACAGTTCTGAGCGCCGAGGAACTGGAAGCGGTAATCGCGCCCAGGCTCGCCACAAACCATAACGAGACCGTCCTGAGCGCCGAGGAGCTGGAAGCGGTCATCGCGCCGCGGTTGGCCAATAATCACAACGAGACGGTTCTGAGCGCCGAGGAGCTGGAAGCCGTCATCGCGCCCAAGCTCTCCACAAATCATAACGAGACCGTCCTGAGCGCCGAGGAGTTGGAAGCGGTAATCGCGCCCAGGCTCGCCGCAAATCATAACGAGACTGTGCTGAGAGCCGAGGAGCTGGAAGCCGTCATCGCGCCGAAGGGCCACCCGGCACGGTTCTCCAAGAATCACAACGAGACTGTCCTGAGCGCCGAGGAACTGGAAACGGTGATCGCGCCCAGGATCGCCATAAATCATAACGAGACTGTGTTGAGCGCCGAGGAGTTGGAAGCCGTCATCGCGCCGAAGGGCCACCCCGCGCGGTAATCGCGCCGCGAGTTAATCCGTTCTAATCGCGCCGAGGCTCGATCGAATCGTGTGAAAAAGCTGGCGGCTCTGGACCAACTCAGGCCGCCAGCTTTTTTCGCCTCCTGCGCGTCGCCCGGTCGGTCAGCCGTTCGTCCCGCGCTGCATCTCGCGCTTTAAGAAGGACTTGGCGAAACGCCAGTCCCGCGCCACCGTTTCCACCGAGATTTTCAGCGTCCGAGCCGTTTCGTCCACGTTCAATCCGCCAAAGTAGCGAAGTTCGACTACCTCGGCCTGGCGCGGGTACGAGGCTGCCAGTGTCTTCAGGGCATCGTCGAGCGCCACGATTTCGCGAGCCGCGCCGCCGGCAATGTCCATGTCTTCCGCGATCGAGACGATCTGGATCTCGCCTCCGCGCTTGGCGGCCTGGCGATCGCGGGCATGGTCCACCAGGACATGGCGCATAGCCTTCGCGGCGACACCAAAAAAATGGGCGCGATTTTCCCAGTCGTGCGCTGACCCGCCTGCCAGCTTCAAATAGGCTTCGTGGATCACCGCGGTGGTTTGCAACGTATGGTTCGCGTCCTGCTGGGCCATATATCGCTTGGCCATCTTGTGCAATTCCCGGTAAACCAGGGGAAGAAGTTCATCGAGCGCGGCCCGGTCGCCTTTGCCCCACTTGATCAGTAGCTGGGTAACCGCGTTAACCTGCGGCGCATCCTCAGCGGTCATGGCCGAAGAGTATAACACCGGTGGCAGTTTTCACGGGCGGATCGCGTTTTAGAAATTAGAGGTCTCGATGGAGCACAAAGATCGGATGGACCGGCTGCGCGTTTCCGGCGAGGACTGTTACCAGCGCGGCGATTACCGCGAGGCCGCCTCGGCTTACCGCGACGCGATCGCTTTGGCAGAGCAGTCTCAGGCATTCCCGCCGCTGGAATTTGCGTCCCTGCTGAACAGTCTCGGAGTGGTTTGCAAATATCTAGGCGCCTTCGAAGAAGCCGAGCGAGTCTACCGGCGTGCGCTGGCGATTCTCGAACCGACGCTCGGCCCGGATCACACTGAAATCGCGACCCTTTACCACAATCTGGGCGGACTGGAGCACGCTCGCCGCCAGCATGCCGCGGGTGAGCCGTTTGCGCGCAGATCCGTCGAGATCCGGGAAAAAGCGCTGGGACCGGACCACGTCGATGTGGCCGCCGACCTCGGCGCGCTGGCGGCGCTGCTCGATGGCCAACGCAAGTTCGACGAGTCCGAACCCTTATATCTGCGTGCCATCGCCATCTTCGAAGGGGCGCATGGGCCGGATGACATTGAAGTTGGAATCCTGCTGGGAAATCTGGCTGCTCTGAAGCAATCCCAAGGCAAACTGGCGGAAGCCGAACCACTGTATCGGCGCGCGCTCGAAATAAAGGAACGGCACTTTGGTCCGTCGCATCCCAGCGTGGCCACCACCGTCAACAATCTCGCCGTGCTGGCGCGGAAACAGGGAAATCACTCGGAGTCTATCGCCGGGTTCGAAAGGGCGCTTGCGATTCTTGAACCGGCCCTCGGACCGCATCACCCCACCGTCGTCGCCTGCCGCGCTGGCTATGAGAAAGCGCGAGCTTTTCGATGACAGGTTTTGGACTCGACTTGCGTTTGAGAAGGTGTGAACGCGTTCGACCAATGCGCATACCCTCCCCGGCTGGCGCCGGACGTGGAAATCGCCGCTCGGAACGAGAGCAGCACGCAGTCGTTTATCGCCGGATCGGCGTCGGTTGGGCGGTACCTGATGTTGGGCGCGATCGAACATCAGGTGCTCGAGCTGCTGGATGGCGAACGGCCGGCAAAGGCCATTTGCGAGGAATTGGCCCGGCTGAATGGATCGGCGCCGTCCGTCGCGAGTCTGAGCGGCTTCCTGGCCAAGCTTGACGAGGTTGGCATCCTGGCTGGGGAACGCGCGGGGCGCAACCAACAAGCTCTTCTTCCGGGAAGCCAGTTATACCTGCGCTGGAGCCTATTCAATCCGGATCATCTGTTCGCGCGTTGGCTTCCCGCGCTGCGCTGGATCTGGACTACGTGGTTTTTTTGCGCTTCCGTCGCGCTGATGGCGGTGGCGTCCGCCGCCGCTCTGCTGGATTGGGCGGAAGTTTCGCGTTACGCCGCTAACGCGCTGCGCGAGCACTACTTCGCTGTCTTCGTGGCTGCCTGGCTGGTGACCATCGCTCACGAGTTCGCGCATGGGATGACCGCGAAGGCATTCGGCGGCCGCGCGACCGAAGTCGGTGGGCTGCTGGTTTACTACTGCTTTCCGGCCTTGTACTGCAATGTTTCGGGCCTGCATATGATTCCGCAGCGCGGCCGGCGAATGTGGGTGATCGCGGCAGGCATTTATTTCCAACTGTTGGTTGGCGCCGGTGCGATGTTGTTCTGGTTTGTATTTCAGCCGGACACAATCGTGGCCTGGCGCCGCCATGGCACTGGCGCTGGGAAGCCTGCTCGATCTGGTGTTCAATGCGAACCCGCTCATCAAGCTGGACGGCTACTATTTCCTCAGCCAGTGGCTGCGCATCCCCAACCTGATGGATCGTTCTCGCGCGCGGTGGCGAATGTTGCTCGGCGCGCGCGAACCAAACGGCGTCGAATTTTCGCCTCGATACAGCCGCATCCTCTTGCTGTTCGGATTCTTTTCGTTCTTCTACGGCCTGGCTTTCCCGGCTGCGATCGCGTGGTACGCCGCGCAATATCTGATGGACCGGTTCGGCTTTAGCGGACTGATCCTGACGATCCTGTTGGTCCTGGCATACTGCTGGGAACCAATAAAACGAATCGTCATACGAAAAGGGGGACATATGGCAACCACTGCATCAAAGAATCGGGACTGGCGGCGATTTGTGCCCGCGGCAATCGGGATGGTTGTGTTGATGGCGCTGTCGATGCCATGGACGGCATCGGTCGGAAGCTACGGCGCGCTGGTGGCGATTCCCGGGCGGGAAGCGATCGTTCGCGCCCCCGAAAACGCTTCGTTAGTCGCGTTGAACGTGCAACCCGGGCAATCCGTTTCACGCGGCTTGGCGATTGCAAGACTGGGCAACCGGGACGTAGAGGAGCAAATCGCTCAAATTCGAACAGATCTGGCCCGCGTGAATGGGGACGCCGATCGCCTTTCGGGAGAGATACTGGTGCAGCAGCAGGCCGCGGCCACCTCCGAATGGCAGCTGGCGCAACGGCACCGGGAACTGAATGACATCAATAGCGAAGAGCAGCAGATCCAGAGCCGCGCACCATCCCGGTCCAGCGCCGATTTCATACCGGCTTCCACATCGGCGCCGGGTGGCCAGCTTCCGGCCTCGCTCGCTGTTTTCGAAGTGAACATCCAGCAACTGCGGTCGAGGCTCGCCGAGGCTGACCGGGAGTGCGATCGCGCGCGCCAGTTGTTCAAAGCGGGCCTGATTGCCGGCGCGAAGCTCGACACGGCCGAAGCCAGCCGGTCCAGTATTGCCTTCGATCTCACGGCGGCCGTCGACCGGTTGAATGGGGCTTTGATCGAGCACCGCCGCCGCCGCGCGGGAATCGAGACGGACATGAACGTGGCGAGCTCCCAGCTCGCGGCGGGCCGGGCGCAATCCACCAACCTGGGCCTTCAACTGGACGCGGCGCGGAGGCTGCGGACGTCGCTTGAAGAGAGATTAGCTCTGCTCGAGGCGAAGCGCGCTCTGCTGGCTCTTTCCGCTCCGGTGAGCGGCACCCTGTTTGGCGACGACCTGCCGAGGATGCTTGGGCAATATTTCGCCCGGGGTACTGAAATATGCCGCATCGCCGATACCCGCGAGTTGTTGGTACGTGTGCAAGTGCCTGAGCAGGAGGTTGGAGACGTCGCAATCGGTCAGACGGTGCGGGTCAAGGCGCGCGCTTTTCCAGACCGGATCTTTCAGGGCGTGGTCTCGAAGATTGGCGGCGAGAGCGAAATGGATGGCAACGGTCAGAGATCCTATCGTGTGGAGCTGACGATTCAGAATGACGAAGGTCAATTGAAGCCTGGCATGACTGTTTTCGCGCGAGTAAATTTCGGGCGCCGCATGGTGGCGTGGTTGATCGGGCACAAGCTCAAGCAGGCCCTGCGGCCGGAGGTCTGGATGTTGTGATGGTAGAGCGCACCAGATGGATTCGCTCTGCGGCCCGGTTGGTCCTCGCGGGGCAGTGGTGATTGACGGTGTGCATTTTGCGGCATTGAAATTCTAACGTCAGTGCTCATACCGATAGAATGCTCTCCATGATTGGCTCCGAATTGTCCGGAGTAGACAATTTCGCGGCTTAGCGTGTTACCGCTGGAATTGATGTAAAAGCTTCCGACGCCGGGAATCGAATTCCCAGCGCACTGATAGCCCCGCCAGGCGGCGCATCGAACTCGACCGTGCCCACTTGATTCACGGTCGCCGCGAAGAGGTCCGTCAACGTAAATGAACTGTGACCGTCCGGCGGTAGTGCAATCGATGCGGATCCGATTTGGGTTCCCGAAGCATCACGGATGATCACGGGAACGTTCGCGGCTGCGCCTCCCAGATTCACTATCGCGACTCCCGTCCCGCGCCGTTGGTGTTGTCGAACACCAGTGTGTAAGCGCTCGCATTGCGTGCGTCCACGGGAACGATCGTCTCCTGGTCCCAGGCGTCATAACGAAAACGTATGAAACCACTCACCGTTCCGCTACTCGCCAGTCGCGCTGACCCGACCTCCAGCGCAGCCCCTCCGGAACTTTCCACAACCAGTCGCGAATATCCGCCGATCGTCTGATTCAACGACGCCGAAGTAGACATCGTTCCGGATTGCGGTAACGCAAGGGGTAGCGCCAGCGGACTCCCGTTGTCGTCATAGAACTGAAGATGAGCATCGGCCGGCGACCCTGACGTATTCACCAGCTCGATGGTGGTGGTCCATCCACCACCTGCGGCCAGATGCGCGAATGCTCCTCCCGAATCCGTCGATGCGAGTACTGGGATCGTCGAGAAATGAAATGACGGCGGGAAGCGCAATCCAAGGACGCTGATCTTCCCGCTCGGCTCCGCAGAATCCTGCCGCGCCAGGATCTATGCTGTCACTGTTCGTCACCGGCCTCGGCACGATGACGCCGTCGCCCGCCGACGGCTGCGTGATTCCCGTTCCGATTCCGGCGCAAGACCTTATCGTGCAGGTGACGTTCGCGCAGTTAAGTCAGTTCGGCTGGAATGGCAACACGCCTGCCGAAATTCTCTATGCCGGCCCGGCGCCGCTCGAAGTCGAAGGGCTCGCGCAGATCAACTTGAGAGTTCCCAGCGGCACCGGGTCGCCGGTCACTGTCCAGATCAACGTACTGTCTCCGGACGGCACGCAGACGTTTTCGAGCCCCGGCGCTCTGCTCTGGATCCAGCACTAGCGCCGCCCTTGAATCGCCCAGCCCCTCTCAACGTCGCTGGCGACGAGGCAGCCGCGAGCACATTTCCGAAACCCCTGCCTATTTGAAGATGACCGGGATGTTCGTCTGGAATTGGGAGCCGTTTATCGCAGCATTGAAGCCCGCGACATTCCCAATGCTGTACGGCATCGCGTAAGTGGACACCTGAAGGGACGTAAAGACGGCGTTCGTCGGCATCGCCAGCAGGATCGAGGGCGGAACGGTGAACGTCCCCGCCGTGGCCGGCGCCGCGCACTCGAAGCCGACGTAATATCCGCCGGCCGCCGTTTCCCCTGCGTAACCTTGGATGTCGACGTAGCCGTTCGCATCGCCGCCCGTCCAGGTGATGGTGAGCCCGTTGGCCCGGGTGATCGGGCTGGTGAGCAGCGCGGACATGTTGGTCCAGGTGACTTGCTGCGGTATCGGGAAAGTAAAGCTTAACGGACCCACGTCGGCGCCTCCCGCGCCGTTCGAAAAGCCCCAAGTTCCGCTGGGATACGCCGCGCTCCCGCTGAGCGACTGATACTCGCCGCTTTGCGAAGCGAGCATGATCGCTGGTCCTGAAGGCGGAGTCAGTGTGAGAGTGTTTCCCGCGTCCAGCGGCGTGACGTTCGGGCCTGGGCCATTCGCGCTGGGATTGGCGTTGATTCCCGTATAACAGGTGCCGAAGCTCGGCTCGACGTTTACCGACTGAGCGAGCGCTTGTAACTGCGCCTGAGTGGCCGAGAAGATGAAGGCCTGCGCGTCGCTGTGAGTGGTGGATGTCGTCGTTCCATTGGCATTGGGGTTGGTGTTGACGCTTTGGCTCACACCAAGGAACAGGACCTTGGTGCTGGCCGCACTGAGGGCGGAAGGCGGGATATATTCCGTCGGATCGGAGCAGGTGGCGCCATCCGTCGCTGCCAGCGCAATATCAGGTCCGTTGCTCACGATCGGCGTGGTGCCGTTCATCGTCTCCACGACAATCGAGACGTTGCATCCCAGCGGAGCATCCATCGGCACCACGAAGTTGATCTGATCGAGCCCCGGAATCGAGCCCGGCGCGCGTCCCCAATAAGTTACCGACGGCGACAGAACTCCGCCGATGTAAACCTGCGGCGCGGCTCCGATATTGCCGAACGGCGGAGCATCGGTGTCGCTGCCGTTATTCGGCGTCGCTCCCAACCCCGTGCCCCATACCGTCAGGGCGTCTCCGGGTTTGGCCGTATAATTTTGGCCAACCGCCTGAAAATTGGCAAAGGTCACCGCCGCGTTCGAGGTGACTCCGATCCCGTTGTTGGTGAACTGGTTGAGATTGTTCGAGATGCCGAAGGCGCTCTGCGTCACAGTGACCGAGGCTGCGAATCTTAGCCCTTTGTACAACACCGTCAAGATCCCGTTCCCCGTGGGTGTATTCGACGGCATCACCCCGACGACAACGTCCGTGCGGGTAAAGTAAATCGGCGCGTTTACCACAGTCCCGCCGACGTTTACCGTAATCGAGGTTCCCGATAATCCGGCCGTGGTCGGCAACGGCAGCGAGGCCACCGACAGGGTGGCTGGACCCATGTTGTTGCCATAGACAGCGAACAGCGCCCCCTGCGCGAGCGCATAATTCGGCACGCCCGGAGGAATATTGCTCGCCACATTCACAACGCCGGTGATCGAAGGAGTGTTGGCCGGCGGAGTGTAAGTGAGCTGCACGATGCTGCTCTGATAGGCGAACGTTCCCGTCGCACTGCCGAGGGTTCCGACTACCTGGGCAACCGAGCCGCCGGGAGCAGCGAAAGACGCCTGGTCGAATGCGCCACTGGTGGCGCTGAAATTCGTGGCCTGCATATCGATCAGGATCGAGCCTCCAGCAGTCAATTCACTCCCGTTGTAATGGAATGGCGTCGTGAAGACGATCGTCATATCGAATGGGCACGGACCGGGCTTGGCGCAGCCGGCGTCGCTCAAGGTGATGTTGCTGCCGGAGAACACCAGCGTTTTATCGGGCCCGACATTGTTTGCGAACGTCGAGCTCATCAGCGGGATTCCGTTGTTCGAATTCGGAAAATTCGGACTGGTGGACAGATACACGCTCAAGCTGGCGATGGTGATCTTGGTCGGGCCCGCGCCGGGCGCTGCCCGGAAGGAGAGACCGCCGATCGGACCCGCGTTCAAAGGAAGCTGGCCACTCCCAAGCACTTCCTGAATTTCAAGGGAAGTGGCCGTTGCAGGAAAGCTGCTCATGGCGTTTCCGGGTACATTTGCGTTTCCGTTAGGAACCACAATTGGGACTGGGGTCTGGGCCGCGAGTGTGCCCGCCGCCAGGGCAAAGCAAAGCAGTCGTGTCTTCGTGATGGTCATAACGTTTCCTTTTCGCAGGATTGATTCATACCTTCTCTGAACGAATTTCTACACACAAGATCCGCGGATCGAGAAGACTTACGCTAGGCTTGTCAAAAGCGGACAGCAGCCGGACCCGTGGTTCATTGACCAAGTCCGCCGGCAGCCAGGCTTTGGAATATTGAGCGGAGGTGCTTCCGCCCGCATTCGTCTTCCAGTCGGGTATGACCAAAGCGACACCGAAGGCCTGCGATAACCAGGCGATCGCCGCAATGTTGAACGATAGTTTCTTAATACCCGTCACGACGCCTGCACAAATCACGGTGGCGTTTCCCGAGTCCACACCCCGAGAAATCGAAAGTCCGTGTTTCGCCTCTCAGTTAAAGTGGCGTAAAGAGGCCGCAGACGACGCCACTGGTTTGGAGATTTTTCTGAGGCGATTTAGCGAAGGGTAGCTAGTGTGCGCAGAAGAGCCGCGGCCGCAGTTTCGTCCCCGATGTTCTGAGCGATGGCGACAGCCTTCTTCAGGTATCGCTCTACGGTTTTTCGATCGGTCGCGATTTCACCCAGCGCTCGATAGCAGTTCAGCAGTTGTTTCTCGGTCAGTTGATCCGATGCCTTGTCCATCGGCGCTAGAATCTCCGCCTGCCGGAGGTAAAACCGCCGGGCTTCGCTCATCCGGCTCTGTTTCCGCAACAGATTGCCCATTTGATACAAGCTATGGGCGTACATGCGGCGGTAGGCCGAGCTTGAAGCGTCGTCTTTCAACAGCCTTTCACTCAAGTCGAGGTCGCGAAGCGACGCGTGTTCAGCGCGGCCTAGATCCCCTAGGCGCTCCAGTACTTGACTCTCTTTCGAAAATGCCACTCCCAGTTCCATCCGAATCTGAGAATTGGCGGGGTCGGCCCGAAGGAGTGCTTCATCGATGGGTCTCGTCTGTTCGTACAACGCCAGCGCGGCCTCCAATTGCTTCTTGCCAGCTAGAGCATCACCGAGATTCCGATAGGCCAGCGCCAGATCTCGCCGGTAGTGTGCGTTCTTGTCGGGCACTACCGCCGCCACCAGATTTTCACATATGTTCACTTCTTCGCGGTGCAGCGCCACAGCCCCGTCCAAGGCGCCGGCGCGCAACAGGGCCTTCCCGGCTCGGGAATAGATAATCGAGAGATCATGTTTGGTATTTTCATCCATGCCGGCGCGCAGCATTGTGCGAGCCTCTTCCACTGCGCGCTCGCTCCATCGCACTCCTTCATCCAGGCGCCCAAGCTTTGCAAATTCGGTTCCAATGCGGCTTTCCACAACGATCTTCGGCTCAGACAGCCGCGGAGATTGCTTTTCCAGTATGTCCAGCGCGGTCCGATATTCGGTCAATGCGTCTTCATTCCGCTGATCTTCGGAAAGGACATCCCCCATCGATTGGTGCAGCGCTGCGATTCGGGTCCCCGCCTCCGCGGCTCTCGTTTTTTCGGCTGAAATCGAATTCCAAATGCGCAGCGCTTCCTGGTAGCTCCGCAAGGCCCCGGCACGATCCCCCAAATCGGCCATCATCGGATTCCCTTGAATGTCCCCGACGCGCTCGTACGCGGTTGCCAGTTCGCTCTGCAGCTGGACGTCGCCGTGCGCTTCCTCAGCCAACGCGCTGAGATAATCGAGAGCCTTACGGACCACCAACTGCCGCGCGCCCGTCGATCCTGCCAGCCCGGCGATGGCGTCGTCGAATTCGAAGAGAAACGAATTTGCGACCTTGCGTATTTCTGCGAACCTTCGTTCGGCCAGCACTCTTTGCGACTGAGCGATATGCGCTTGTGCGCGGGTCGCAATGAGACCGCCAGTTAACGAAAGGATAACCGCCGCGACTGCGGCGAACGTGAATCGATGGCGTCTCAGCATCTTCCCGGCACGGTATGCGAACGTGGTTCGCCGCGCGTGCACCGGCCTGCCATCCAGATGTCTCTCCAAATCCTCGCTGAGTTCCGCAGCCGACTGGTAACGGCGCTCCGGTTCCTTCCGGAGTGCCTTCATGATGATTGCATCGAGGTCGCCCGATAGCCGTTTTGCAAGCTTTTCGTCAGCCCCTGGATTCGATGCCGACTTCCGCACTGCCATGCTGGGGATTCGTGGATCCGTTTCGCAGATCGCCCGTTGCAGCTCAGTCCATCGGAGAGCGCCATACGGTTTGACGTCGGTCATCAACTCGTAAAGGATGACGCCGAGCGAATACACGTCGCTCGCCGTGGTGATCGGCTCGCCTCGGATCTGCTCCGGACTCCCATACAGCCGGCGTCACGGGGGCGTATCCCGACACGGTCAGATCAATGTCGTCAGACTTGGCTTCCTCGGGCATCAGTTTGGCGATGCCGAAGTCCAGGAGCTTCACCTTACCGTCCGAGGCCACCAAGATGTTTTGAGGCTTTAAGTCCCGGTGAAGGATCAGGTTTTGATGAGCGTACTGCACCGCCAGGCACACGCTTTGAAAGAGACGAATACGATCATTAACATCGAGACCACGATCCCGGCAGTGGACATCAATGGGAACTCCACCCTCCACGTACTCCATGACGAGATACGGCTGGCCCAGCTTGGTGGCCCCGGCATCATGCAAGGCAACGACGTTCGGATGATTCAGCTTGGCAAGAATCCGGCGCTCCAAGCCGAATCTCTGAATCAGCTTTTGAGATAAGAGACCGGGCCGAAGGAGTTTGATTGCAACTTGCCGGTCGAACTCCTGATCGTCGCGCATCGCCTCGTAGACGGCGCCCATACCCCCTTCTCCGATCATGCGCATGATGCGGTACGGACCGATGTGCTCGTCCACCAGGGTCAAGGCGTCGACACGGGGTGCCTGGGTGTCGTTCTGTAATGCGTCTTGTAATAGAAGAGCTTCCACTTCAGCTTGAAGTGAAGGGTCCTCGGAACTCGCCATCGCCAGGAATGCGCTACGCTCTTCTGTCTTCCGCTCCAGCGCCGCTTCGAAAGCCGCTGCAATCCGCTCCCACCGCTCCGGCGTCACCCAGGCCTCCTACCTTTGTCCCCGTCGTGAAATCAGGTTTCACCGATTATATTTCAAAACCGGTACAATCCAATAACTCATTACGGTTATGGCATCCTCCCAGGGCGAAGTCACGCAACTCCTGCATCGTCTTAATGCTGGCGACAAAAGCGCCACCGAACAGCTCATAAGAATCGTTTATGACGATCTTCGACGCATGGCTGCGGCCTGCATGCGCCGGGAACGCGTCGATCACACGCTACAACCGACCGCCTTGGTGCACGAAGCATGGCTGCGCCTGGTCGAGCAACGAGAGTGGAATCTGGAAAACCGGGCGCATTTCTTCGGAATGGCGGCACAGGTGATGCGTCGGATCTTAGTGGATCACGCGCGTGCAGCGAGCGCAGAAAAACGCGGCGGCGATCAAGTCATGGTCTCTCTCGAGAATGCCATAGTTGTGGCCGTTGCGCACCCGGCGCAACTCTTGGATGTCCATCGCGCCCTGGAACGCCTGGATAACCTGGATCAGCGCAGGGCGCGCATTGCCGAGATGCGCTTTTTTGGAGGGCTTTCGGTAGAAGAGATCGCGGAGATTAGCGGCGTGGCTCCACGGACGGTCGATCGCCAATGGCGAGCCGCCCGGGCTTGGTTAAGCCGTGAACTGCAACCAGCCCATCATCCGTAACGCTTGATCGTGGGGAAGCAGCGCCAACGGGAAACGGTCTGATGGGGTCCGTGGTTGGCCAGACGGCGATACCGACGGCCGTTACTTGAGAGTTTCAAATCTCTCCACCCATGCCACCGGGAGCGAGGCGGACGGCAAGCCACCTCACTGTTAATGAGGCAAGCGCCGGTTAACGGTGCGACGCGGTTCGACTCCGCGACTCTCGGCCAGAATGTGGGCATCAGGCGGACGTGGCGGGCCGCGCTGCGAGCGTGCGGGTTCCGAACAACAAGAAAATCGGCGTTTTCGACCCAACGGGAGGCTACCAGGAACGTCATATCTGTCGATGCGCCCATTTGAAAGCCTAGCCCAGGATGCAGGTTACGCAATTCGCATCCTGCGCCAAAACCCAGGATTCGCGTCCGTAGCGATTCTGTCGCTGGCGCTCGGAATCGGGGCCAATACCGCGATTTTCACGCTGATCGACACGGTCCTGTTGCGTTCACTGCCCGTCCGCGACCCCCAGCAGTTGGTCGCCTTCGCACTGAACCCCGATAAGCCTTCCGTCGGGTTTAGCAATCCCGACTATGAATACATCCGCGACCACAATCAGTCGTTCGCGGGAGTGCTCGCTTACGGCGGCGGAGGATCGGGCGTTGCGTTCGAAGTTCCCGATGAAGGCGGTCAGGCGAGCGCGCAATTAGTGTCGAACCTGATCGTCTCCGGCAATTATTTCGATCTGCTCGGCGTCACGCCCGCGGTCGGTCGCCTGTTCACGCCTGACGATAACAAGAAGGAAGATGCGCACCCGTGGGTCGTGCTCGACTACAGCTTTTGGCAGCGGCGCTTCGCAGGAAATTTCGGAGTCGTCGGCCGCCGGGTCACCCTGAACGGATCGCCGTTTACCGTCATCGGCGTGTCGCGCTCGGGTTTCACAGGAGCGTCGATCGGCACTCATCCCGACATGTATACGCCCATCATGATGTATCGCGAGATCCAACGTAGTGCCAGGGATTGGAACTCGCGCCACATGTGGTGGCTAACGATCATCGCTCGTCTCAAGCCCGGAGTTTCGATGCAGGCGGCTACGCCCGAGGTCGATCTGCTGTGGAAGCAGATCCTGGCGGGCGATCCCGAAGAGAAGCCAGAAGCCTATGACAAGGACTACGCGATTCGTAATCGCGGCACGCTGCTCGAAGCCAGCGGCGGTTATACGTATTTGCGTAATCAGCTTCAAAAGCCGCTGATGGTTCTGATGATCGTAGTCGCGCTGGTGCTGCTGATCGCGTGCGCCAACGTTGCGAATCTCCTGCTCGCCCGCGCCACGGTCCGCCAGCGCGAGATCGCGATCCGGCTCGCGGTCGGCGCGGGGCGCGCGCGGCTGATCTCCCAACTGGTGATCGAGACGCTGGTGATTGCCGTCCTCGGAGGGGTGGTTGGAATCGGAATCGCATGGTGGGGCGTGCGCGTGCTGCTGACGTTCTTCCCCAAGCGCTCGGTCCCGCTGCAATTTGATCTGACGCCGGATTGGCGTTTGCTCGCATTTTCCTTCGGAATGTGTCTCCTGGTTGGATTGCTGTGCGGGATTGCGCCGGCGATCCAAACCACGCACCCGAATCTCAGTTCAGCGCTCAAGAACGAGTCCACGGGCGCCGGACGGATCCGCTTCGATCTGCGCCGCGCGCTCGTGGTCCTTCAGGTGGCCATTTCTCTGCTGCTGCTGATCGGTGCGGGATTGTTCGTGCGCAGCCTGTCGAATCTAGAATCGCTCGATCCCGGTTTCCGGCGGGAAAGTGTTTTGCTTATCAGTACGAATCCCTCAGCGCTTGGTTACAAGTCCCAGCATACGCGCGACTATTACGAGCGCCTGATGGACCGTCTTCGCGCCGTGCAGGATGTGCGTGTCGCGTCGCTCGCCAACATCACGCCGCTCGGGGGATCTCGCTGGAACTCCGGCATTTCCGTCGAAGGATACACCCGCCCGGCCGACGAAAAGCCCTGGATCGACATGAACGCGGTCAGCACCGGCTACTTCGCTGCCTTGGGAATACCGATGCTATTGGGGCGCGATTTTCGCCCGGAGGATAATCCGGCGACTTCCCCCGACCCCAAGCCGCCGATGAAAGGCGCGCGTCCGGATGAAGAGCCTTTGCCTCCGCCCGCGCCCGTAGCCATCGTGAACGAGGCGTTTACCAGGAAATTCTTCCCCAATCAGAGCCCCTTGGGCCGCCACTTTACGCAAGGCGACAAGTTCGACATGGCGAAATCGTTCGAGATCGTCGGCGTGGTGAAGAACTCGAAGTATTTCGATATCCGCAAGGATGTGGATCCGATGATCTACGTTCCCGTGTGGCGTTTCAGCGCCCGCAGCGTGACCATCTGCATTCGGACCAATGGGAAACCGGAGCAGGTGATCAACGCGGTTCGCCATGAAATGGCGAACGTCGACGCAGCGGTTCCCGTGTTGCAAACCCAAACCTTCGAAGACCAGTTCGATAACACCATCGCGCAGGAGCGCACGGTCACGACTCTGTGCGGATTCTTCGGTAGCCTCGCGGTGTTGCTGGCCGCAGTGGGATTGTACGGAGTCATGGCGTATAATGTCACGCGGCGTTATCGCGAAATCGGGATTCGAATGGCGTTGGGAGCCGAGCCCACGACCGTGCTATGGCTGGTGCTGCGCGATACGGCATGGATGATCGGCATCGGAGCGCTGATCGGATTGCCTGTGGCGTTCGGGCTCACCCGGCTGGTCCAGAGTTTCCTCTATGGCCTGACGCCACAGGACCCGTTGAGCATCGCGCTCGCGACCGCGGGATTGATCATCGTCACCGGGATGGCAGGATATTTGCCCGCTCTGCGCGCGACCCACGTCGATCCGTTGATCGCGCTGCGGCACGAATAAACCCAAGCCGTCATCGATACGCCCGGTTTCGGAGTCACGGAGGCTGCTCGATTTGCAAACCGGAGCGGAATCGCGTTCCTCCGGTACTCATTGGCGGGCATCCACAGGCGAGCAACCCCTGCTCGCTCCAGGTCCGCTGATTAGTTCCGGTTCCTTGAGCGCGATTCCCATGTGGCGCCGTCGGTGCTCCCGGCCAGGCACCCGTGTCGTCAGGGAACATCGCAGGCCTGATCGGGTAAACCCCTAGTACTAAGGATTTTTCTTAGTCTATAGAACCATAGTTCGCCTATACTATAAGGCGTTGGCTTTAGTGCTTCCTTGACGAGAGTACTAGCTGTAGATGTCATTCTTTTTGGAGTGTGCAGGGACCTTATGAAACTTCGATCCATTTTGCTAGTTTGTGCTACAATTTGCACTGTATTTGTTTTGGCGGTGATGATCTGCGCCGTGTCCTATGGCTCTAATTCAAGCCTGTTCGTGCATGGACCTGTGGGTCCGCCGGACCCGGATAGTTCATTCTTGGCCCATGGACCGGTTGGTCCCCCGGACCCGGATAGCTCGTTCAGCGCTCATGGACCGGTCGGGCCCCCGGACCCCGATAGTTCGTTCTGGCGCATGGACCGGTCGGGCCTCCCGACCCGGATAGCTCTTTTATCGCTCATGGACCGGTTGGTCCGCCGGACCCAGATAGTTCGTTTTCGGCGTAATAATTGGTTCCTTCCGTCACCGGGCTCTCGCTCCAAAGCTCTAATCATGGAGCCCGGTGATGGAGTACGTATCTGACGTAGTCCAAGGGTTCAGCCTGGTTCTCCAGGTCCTGCTTCTTTCTTTCCTCCTTCTCCAAAATTACTATCGCAAATATATCGCTTCTGTTTGGGTATCGCCTTACGTACCTGGCGACTTCCATTCTTGAAGTGGCTCTGGTGCATCATTTCGGAACCAAGCTGAACTCGACCTACACATTCGTCTACTGGACCGACGAAGTCGCGCTGGACCTGCTACAGTTCCTGCTGGTGATCGCACTGACTTATCGCGCCATGGAAGGCAACCCCGCGCGTCCGGCGTTTGGGAGATTCTTTGGCGGAGTTGTCGTCCTCATGGTCTTGGTACCGTTTTTGATCTTCCACCGTCCGTTGTTCTCCAACCGCTGGTTTTATCAGACCAGCCAGTTGCTGAATTTCGGGGCGGGAGTGATGAATCTGGCGTTGTGGACGGCTTTGCTAGGTTCTAGACGGCGGGATCCTCAGCTCCTGGTGGTGAGCGCCGGGTTGGGAGTGGCCGTGACCGCTAACGCGATTTCGTATGGCATTCGAGTATTGGGCGCCAGGGGCGTGCCGCATCGTTTTGCCGACGCCTTGAACACCGCAGCCGATCTGGGCAGCCTGGTGATCTGGTGCTGGGCGTTCCAGCCGAAAAAAAACGATAAACCTATCCAACCAGTGGCGACACCGGTGCTCGGCTAAATGATCTTCAAAGGCGCGACACGTCGAGATTTTTTGCGCCGCGGTGCGATTGGCGGCCGCGGGGGTTTCCGCCATACGCGCGCAATCGCCGACGCCGCTTCAAGCCACCGGCCGGCATAAGAAAGTGATCGTGATTGGCGCCGGGCTCGCCGGGCTTTCCGCAGCCCTCGAACTGGATCGAAGCCGGGCACCACGTCACGATATTTCGAAGCGCGGGAACGGCCGGGCGGCCGTGTCTGGACGCTGCGCAGTCCATTTTCAGAGGGACTTTACGCCGAAGCTGGCGCCGAGAGCTTCGGTGATAATCATACCTACGTCCAGCATTGGGTAAAGCGGTTCGATTTGCCCATCATGCCGACGCACTCGACCGGCAATCTGCGGAGTCTTTACTACCTGAACGGCCAACGCTTTGTTCCAGGCAAGACGGCCAGTGAATGGCCGCTCAACCTGCCGGCGGCTGAGCTGAAAGTAAGCTGGCGCGGACTGGCGCGCAAATACGTCGATCCCGCCGTGCACGATATCGGCGATCCGCTTTCACCGGGCTGGCCATCTCGCGAAGTCCTGGATAAATACGACAGTGTTTCCTTCGCCGAAATGCTCGCGCAGGCGAGGCGCCTCGCCCGAAACCATCAATCTTCTCAGGGCCGGGTACAGCGATGTATGGGATAACGGGACTGGGCCCGATTCCGCGTTATGCTCCCTGCGCGACGAAGCTATCGGGCGCAATATGAAGGAGCAGATGCGTATCCAGGGCGGGAACGATCAATTGCCCAAGGCTTTCGCGCGAAAACTTGAAGCGAACATCCATTATAACTCGGCGCTGGTCTCGATCGAGCATAACTTCAAGGGCGTCACTGCGACGATAGAGGAACATGGCCGCCGCAACAAAATATCGCGCCGACTATCTGATTTGCGCGATCCCGTTCACAGTCCTGCGGTCTGTGCATGTCGCGCCGGCATTTTCCGCCGCGAAACAAAGCGCCATCGGCGGTCTCAGTTACCAGTCCATCAGCAGGGTTTTCCTCGAGACCAAGACGCGCTTCTGGAACGCCGAACGGGCTTTCCGGTTATGCGGTTACCGATCTGCCGGTGATGACCGTGTGGGACTGCTCGGCGGGAGAACCAGGTGAGCACGCGATTCTGGAATCGTACATGTCGGGCGAATCGGCGCGCAAAATCGGATCGCTGGCGGACGCGGATCGCGTGAAAGTGGCGCTCGAAAATGTGGAAAAACTATTTCCCGGCATTCGCGAACAGTTCGAGCATGGCACTTCAGTCGCATGGGAAACCGAACCGTGGACTCGTGGCGGATTCGCGTGGTTCAAGCGGAATCAGATGTCGACTCTGCTACCGCACGTCGCGGGCCCCGAAGGCCGCGTCTTTTTTGCGGGCGAGCATACGTCGCCCTGGTTTGGATGGATGCAAGGCGCGCTTCAGTCCGGCAATCGCGTGGCACAAGAAGTGAATCAGGCGTAAGATAGTTCTGACCAGTCCTGATTCCAGGAGAAGAATATGTCCTCCCCTTTTGATCGCCGCGATTTTTTGCGCCAGGCCGGTGCGGTGGGCGTCACGCTCAGTTCGGCGTTCGCGAAATCCTCCAGCCGCTCCGCGTCTTCGGGCCGCGTGCTCGGCGCAAATGACCGGATCAACATTGGCGTAATCGGCGCCGGCGGGCGCGGCTCCAGCGTGGGCAACCTGTGGGCGAAAATTGGGGCGGATAACAATTCCTGCCAGGTGGTCGCGGTGGCGGATTGTTATCAGAAACGCGTCAACAAAGCGAAAGAAGCGCTGAAATGCGACGGCTATCTCGATTATCGCGAGGTAATCAACCGGAAAGACGTCGACGCCGTGTATATCGCAACGCCGGATCATTGGCACGCGCGCATGGCGCTGGAGGCGATGGATCACGGCAAAGATGTGTACCTGGAGAAGCCCATGGTCCACACCATCGACGAAACCCGGCAGTTGATCGCGACGGTGAAAGAAACCGGCCGTGTGCTGCAGGTAGGTTCTCAAACTACGTCCGCGGATCAGTGGTGGAAGGCGAAAAAAGCCATCGCCGACGGAATGATCGGGAAGATGATCATGAGCCAGGGCTCTTATCATCGCAATTCGGTGGACGGCGAGTGGAATTACAAAATCGACGAAAAAGCCGGACCCGATGCGACGGGAGAAGACTACATCGATTGGAAGATGTGGCTCGGATCCGCGCCGAAACGTCCCTGGGATTCCGACCGCTTCTTCCGTTTCCGCAAATATTGGGATTATTCGGGCGGCATCGCGACAGACCTGTTCTATCACGTGGTGGCTCCGCTGAATATCTGCTGGGATAAGCCGCAGTTCCCGCATAAAGTGACGGCTTCGGGCGGGATTTACGGTGGTCCCGCGTTTGAGTTCAAGCGCGAAGTGCCGGATACGTTCCATCTGATGGCCGAGTATCCGGAAGGCCACTCGCTGGTGCTGAGCTCATCCATGGCGAACTCGCAGCACATTCCGGGATTGATTCGCGGCCACGAAGGCACCATCATCATGGTGGAGCACGGCCGTTTCGAAGGGCGGACGGACAACATTATCATCCGGCCGGAAGTGCACAATGTGCGCGAAAACGGACAGGTGACCGCGAAGCCGATCAATCCCGAATACAAGTTCAGTCTGGAGGAGCAGAAGATCGCCGTGGAGCAGTACGATCCTCTGGTCGCGCACATGAACAACTTCCTGGACTGCATGCGGACGCGGAAGAAGCCGCATCTGGATGTGGAAACCGGAGCCTGCGCGCAGGTGCTGATCACCGCGGCGGTCGAATCGTACCGGCAGGGCAAGGTCCTATACTTCGATGATAAGAAGTGGAAGCTCAGCGATAAGCCTGCCAAGTCCTGAAAATCCCTGCTGGCCACCGATGAAACGCAGATAGACGCTAGAGCTGTGTGCATTGGTGTTCTTCGGTGGCTAACCTAGAAACATGAAGCTTTCAGAGATCGCCGCTCGGCTCGCCTGTGAGCTGCGCGGGGATGGCTCGATTGAGATTACCGGGGCGGCTGGAATGGAACATGCCGGACCGCGCGAACTCACGTTTCTTGCGAATCCTAAGTATGCGCATAAGTTGAAGCATACGCGCGCCGGAGCGGTGATTCTAAAGGCTCCCGTCGCCGAGCACGGCGCGGCGCAGGTCATTTCCTCCAATCCTTACCTGGACTTCGCGCGAGCGCTCGAGTTGTTTTATCAACCGCCGCGGCCCAAACCGGGCATTCACCCGCTTGCGTCGATTTCCGCCAGCGCGCGCATCGGAGCGAATGCGTCCATCGGCCCATTTTCAGCCATCGGGGACAACGTTGTTATTGGAAACAATGCCGTGTTGCATCCGCACGTGGTCATCTATGAAGGCGCTATCATCGGTGACGATTTTTACGCGCACTCGCACGCCGTGGTGCGGGAGTTTTGCCGCATCGGCAATCGCGTTACGCTTCAGAATGGGGCCGTCATCGGCGGCGACGGATTCGGCTTCGCCAAGCGCGCCGATGGCCGCCATCACAAGATTGTCCAGAGCGGCGTTACCGTGATCGAAGACGATGTCGAGATTCAGACCCTTACGTCCGTCGACCGCCCGCATGTGGGCGAAACGCGCGTGAAGCGCGGCGCCAAGATCGATAGCCTGGTGCAGATCGGCCATACCTGCGTCGTGGGCGAAGACAATATCATCTGCGCGCAAACCGGACTCGCCGGATCAAGCGTGCTGGAAAAGAATGTTCTGCTTGCCGGGCAAGTGGGCGTTTCCGGGCACTTGACGATTCACGACAACGCGGTGATTTATGCGCAGAGCGGAATCGGCGGGGATGTAGAAGCGGGCGCGGTGATGAGCGGCTCGCCCGCGTTTGACGCTCGCGACTGGCTGCGCGCGATCACAGCGTTTCCGAAATTGCCGGAGATCCTGAAGACAATGCGACAATTGGAGAAACGTTTGTCAAAGCTTGAACATGAGTGAAAACGACGGAATTCCCGACCGCTCCGGACATCCGCTGCTGGCTTACCGGAATGAAAAATTCTTGGACACCCCGGAAGCTCGCTCGCTACGGATTTTAAGCGAGTATCTTTATCCGCTTAAACAATTTCGGCAGGAAAAAGTTCAAGATACGGTGGTGTTTTTTGGGTCCGCGCGCACGTTTGAATCGGGGCCGAACGGCCGCTATTACAACGAGGCGCGAGAACTGGCGCGGCGGGTGACGGAATGGTCGAACAACCTGACCAACTCGGCGCGCCGTTTCGTAATTTGCAGCGGCGGCGGACCGGGCATTATGGAAGCCGCCAATCGTGGCGCGCAGGACGCCGGCGGAAAAACCATCGGACTGAACATCGGCTTGCCGTTTGAGCAGCGCCCCAATCCATTCATTACGCCGGAGTTGTGCTTCGAGTTTCACTACTTCTTCATGCGCAAGTTCTGGTTCGCTTATCTGGCGAAGGCGCTGGTGGTGTTTCCCGGCGGATTCGGCACGCTGGATGAGCTGACTGAGATCCTGACCCTGGTGCAAACCCAGAAGCTGCTGAAAAAGATGGTGGTGATTCTTTACGGATCCGAGTTCTGGAAGGAAATCCTGAACTTCGACGCGCTGGTGAAGCATGGAATGATTGCGGAATCCGATCTTGAATTGTTCAGTTTTGCCGACGATGTCGACTCCGCGTTTCGTCTGCTCGAGGCGGGACTGACGAAGTATTACATCGAGCCGGACAAAGACGCGCCGGCGATCGCGAAATCGAGAGTGTAGCCATCGTGCGCGCCCGCCTTCAAGCCCTCTCCGGACGGATCGGACGCGTGGGCATCGCATTCATCGTGCTGGCGGTGGCGTACGGGCTGGTGCGCGCATTTGCGCCGCGAAGCGGCTGGCTGCTGGTGATCGGGATCGCGCTAACCATCAGCGGCGTGTGGCTCGCGGCGCGGCTGCTGCGCAACGCCGCACTGTGGCGATTGCGGAATCGCCTGCTGGTCACTTATCTGTTCATCGCGGTGGTGCCGATTCTTCTGATCGTGGTGCTGGCCGTCGAGGGCGGCAAGTACATGGCTCAGCAGATCGCGATTTACCTGGTCAGCAGCGAACTGGACCGGCGCATCGACGGACTCGCCGACGCTGCGCAGAGCGTCGTCCGCACCGCCCCGGACTCGCGCCCCGCAGTCATCAGGGCGATGATTGATCTGTTTTACGAGGATCGCTATCCCGGCATTGAGATTCTGATGCGCGATGGGGACCGTGTCGTGCGGTATCCCCAGACATCGACCATTCCGGCGCCGCACGACGGGTGGTCCAACACGCGCGGCCCGCTGATGCGCGACAAACGGTTTTACGTGTGGAGCTATACGAAAACCGCCACCGGCGACATTACGATTACGGCTCCGCTGACGCGTGAATTTCTGGAAGCGTTGGTGCCGAACCTGGGGGTGGTCGACTTCGGCGAATCCTTCGACATTCAGGCGCGCTTCACCGGTCCGGCGGCTTCGGGACGCTTGCCTGCGGCTGTGAATCGCTTTGACGACGAGATCTTCTGGTTTGCCACGATTCCCACCGCCGATTGGGATCATCCGGGTAAGACGAATGCCGGATATCTGGGAGTCGACTCGCGCATTTCAGCCGTTCTGTTCGCGGTGTTCAACCGGAAGGCCGACGTCGCGCAGGACATTCTGGGATCCCTTCTGGTTGCGGGCCTGGTGTTGTTCGTCATCATCGAAATCATTTCCCTGATCATCGGCATTACGATGACGCGCACCATTACGGGCGCGGTTCATCGCCTGTATCAGGGCACGCAAAAAATGATTGAAGGCGACTTCTCGCATCGCATTGAGGTCACGGGGAACGATCAGCTTGCCGATCTCAGCCGGTCGTTCAACTCCATGACCGAGAATCTGGAACGGCTGCTGGTGGTCGCCAAAGAGAAGGAACGTCTGCAATCGGAGATCGAGATCGCGCGGGAGGTGCAGAGCCAGCTTTATCCGCGCGAGGTTCCGCATACCCCGACGCTGAAGCTGGCGGCGATCTGCCAGCCGGCGCGCATGGTTTCCGGCGATTACTACGACTACGAAAGCATTCGCGACACGCAAGTCGCGCTGGCGATCGGAGATGTGGCCGGGAAAGGAATTTCGGCGGCGCTGCTGATGGCGACCCTGCAGAGCTCGCTGCGCACGCAGTTGCAGAGCTGGCTGGAAGTGGCCGCCAGCGCCGGGAACGGCGCCTGCCGATACCGGTTTCGACTTCGCACCTGGTCAGCCGGCTGAATAATCAGCTTCATGCCTATACGTCGCCGGAAAAATACGCGACGTTCCTGCTGGGCGTATACGACGAACCCACCGGCTCATTCAGCTACACCAATGCGGGCCACCTTCCGCCGATTCTGGTTCGCAGCGGCGTGGCGGAGCGGCTGGACGTGAACGGCACGGTGGTCGGCGCGTTTCCGTTTTCTTCGTACGGCGAAAGCCGCGTGGAGATGAAGCCGGGCGACCTGCTGGTGTGCTTCACCGACGGCATCACCGAGCCCGAGAACGAATATGGAGAAATGTTCGGCGAGGACCGGCTGACCGATCTGATCGAGCGCAACGCGCATCGTTCCGAGGAGCAGATCATCGAAATCGTGCTGTCCAGCGTCCGCCAATGGACCGCGTCGGAGGAGTTGCAGGACGATATGACGATTCTGATGGCCAAGCGCGTTTAGCGAGGTGGGACGGATCAGCCCTATTTTCAGCGAGTTTAATTTATAGGCCTTCGATGGATTTCCATGCGGCCGGCCACGTGAAGCGCTCCAGATAGAGCGCCCTTCCTGCGTTTCCCAATCGCCGCCGCAGGTCTGGATCGGCGAGCAGCCAGTCGATGGCGGCGGCGAAGGCGTCCTCGGTTTCGGCGATCAGCAGGTGTTCGCCCGATCGCGCGCCCAGGCCTTCCGCTCCGAGCGAAGTTGAGACCACGGCGCGCGCGGCGGCCCAGGCTTCCAGGATCTTGAATCGCGTTCCGCTGCCGGACAACAGCGGAACCACGCACATTTTCGCTTCCGCAAGTGCAGCCACTGCATCGTCTACCGGTCCGGTCAGGTGATGCGAGCGTCGCCCGCCACTATCCTTTGCACGGCATGTTGATTGCGACCGACCAGACGCCATTCGACCGGAGGCTTTGATGCGGGGCCAGATCTGGGACCGGAACCAGCGCACGGCTTCGACATTGGGATGATATTCGAGATTTCCGCTGAACACGATGCAATCGCGCTCGGCGACGCTGGGGCGGTCGATCTGCGGCAGCGCGTTCGGGTAGACGCGGACGTCCGGATGCTGAATGCGCGAGCGATCTTCCTCCGAGGCGACCAGAATCGTGTCGAATTCGGGCAGCCATTCGCTCCAGCCGGCGGTAGGCTGCGGCGAAGCGCCGGTGCAGGACGGATTCGAAGCCGGCGTGGCCTGGGCGTGGGTGCGCGCCAGCTCGCTTTCGATGTTGTGCAGATCGAGCACCAGGCGGTCGCAATGCGGCCGCAGGGCGCGGCATACGGAGCACACCAGAAATGCTCGATCACGCCGACGCGTAGCGCCGGTCGCTCAGAACGGGGATGAGCTGCGCTTCGAATCCGGCGAAGCGATCGAACAGCGGAGGCGCGCCGCGCACGAATCGCCAGCCGTTCCGCCAGACGCGCGCCACGGATGTTTTTCGAATGATGCGGAAGCGTGAAGCTGGCAACTTCAACCGCGTAGCGTCCGACGCAAATATTCGAGCAGAGACGCCGATCGCAATCCGCCGCCGCCCGCGCCGGCCACGGGTCCTCGGGAGAAAGAAACAGGGCGCTACTTGCGGAAGATGCGCCGGGCTGCGTCATACACCTCCCGGGTCGCTCCGCGGTGCGCTGCCAGGAAAATTCGCGCGACCGCGCGAGCGCGCGCTCGCGCAAAGCGGCGAAATTCTGGGGCGATCGTGCGCGACGGCGAGGGCGTCGCCAAGAGAGCGCGTGTCGGTCGCGTCCACGTGCACCGCCGCGCCGCCGCTGAGCTCGAGAATCGCGGGATCGCGCGAAGTGATCACCACCGCGCCGCACTGCATCGCTTCGAGCACCGGCAATCCGAAGCCTTCATACAGCGACGGATACACGACCGCGAGCGCGCCGAATAAAGCAACGGGAGTTCCTCTTCGGCGACGGCGCCCAGCACCCGCAGGCCCGGCTCGCGGCGACAAGGGCGGGAAATCGGCGCGGGTGCGGCCGGCCAGCACCAGATCCACTGCTCGCGTCTTGCGCACCTCGCGCCAGGCTTCGATCAGGCGCGTCGATATTCTTGCGCGGCTCGAGCGTGCCGACGAACAGAAAATACGGCGTCGCGGACGGAGCGCACGCGAACGGGTCGAAAATGTTCGGACGCCGCGAGCGGCATCGCGACCACGCGGTCGGCCGGGAGATGGAATCGCTCGATGGCGGCGCGGCGCACGGCTTCGCTGGGCGTGATGACCATGGTCGCCAGGCCGGCCCGCAGTAGGAGCGGCGTGCGGCGGCGGATGCGGCCGGCATCGGGCTGCCAGCGGGTCGAGCCAAGGAGAAAGATCGTGCAGGGTCATCACGCTGGGCCGCAGAGGCAGATAGGGGACTGAGAAATCGGTGCCGTGGAACAGTTCGATGCGCCGGCGCATCATTTCCTGCTGCATCCCCAAAGCCACCACTTGCGGGCGGCCATGTTCGCGGACCGCTTCCCTGGAGTAGATTTCGGCGGAGCGCGTGGCATCAGGGAAAGGCTGGTCGGAGAGCAGCCAGTACTCGTCGTCGGGAGAGAGGCCGCCAGGGCGAGCGCCAGTTCAGCCGTGTAGCGGGCGACGCCGCCAGTCGATACCGTAAGGGTGTGGCGTCGAGGGCGATGGTCACCGCGCTAGTGTAGGATAACATCGTGGGCGCTGAGAACCTGAATCCTCTGGATGAATTGAAGAGCCTGGACCAGCAGGTCGATCTGGTGACCGATCTGGCGGGCGTTGAAACCGATTTTTTACCGGCTGGACGAAATCGCCAAACAGTATCCGGACGATTTCGAAGTGCAACTGGTCGTCGGCGATATCAAGCAGCACTTGGTGAACCGGGGCACCCGGCTGAAGGAACAACCGGGCGGTGTCAAACCGGCGGCGGGCGTGCCTCCGCTGCCGCCCACGGTGGCAGTTCCGCCGGCGATGCCAAGATCGGCGCCGCCACCTCCAGTTCCACGCTCCGTTCCGGCGCCGCGACCGCCTACCGGGATCAGACCGCCTGAGCTCAGGACACAGCCGGAGCGTGACGCCGCCGGTTGCGGCCGATGTCGTCACGGCAGTTCGCTAAGCCGGGCGATCCGGCGAGGGCCGCCGCCGATTCCGCCGCTGGGCGCTCTGCCGCCGCGCGCGCCGCCGTTTCCGCCAGCAGCTCCGCGGTGAAACTGGCGCAGCGGCGGTTACGATCACCGCCGGTCGCAACCGCCGCCGGGGCCAGGTTTGCTGAACACAGGACCGCGGCCGCCGGTTCTCAGGAACCGGCGCGAACGCTGCCGCCGCAGACGCCGCCAAGCGGTAAAGCCTTGCGCCACCCGTCACAGCCCGGTCCTGAAGGCGACGCCGAAGCTCCGCCGAAAGTCCGCCGGTGCTCCGGCGAGTTGGCAACGCCCGCTATTGATCGGGCGCGCTGCTGGGCGCGTTGGTCGCGATCGTCGCTGATCGCGTTTCTGGTGAACCAGGCGCGCAAGCAAAACGTCAGTGGTGGTCGCAGCACCGCGGGATTCAAGTCGACGTGACCACGACGCCGCCGAACGCCTCGATTCGGATCAACGGCGATGCGAAGTGCACGTCTCCGCTGCAAATCGACCTGGCGCCGGGCACCTATCAGGTGATGGCGTTTCTGGACGGCTACGATCCCGCCACCAGCTCGGTTGACGGTGGTGCGGGGCAGCCGGCTTCGGTCGCGCTGACGCTGGCCGCGCAGCCGCAGAGCGTGCGCATTCTGACCGATCTCGATCAGGGCAAGATCGTGCTCGACGATCAGCCGCCGGCCGATTTGCAGGAAGGCCAGTTCATCATGGACAAAGTCGCGCCGGGCCACGCACACGGTCAAGTTGACCGGGAAGAGCGGGCGACGCGTCGTTCTCCTTCGAGATCGCCGAGGCCAAAGCCGCCGGCGATTACCGGCAGCGTGACCGCCCAGAATCTGATGGCGGTGCTGGTTTCGAGCCTCGGCAGCCAGGCGCATGTGGTCACCAATTCGGGACCGATGAAGCTGGCGGTGAACGGCCAGCCGGAAGGCGACGCGGGACCCGCGGGCGTCGATCTGCAAGATTTTCAAGCCCGGCGTGGACGAATTGATCGTCGGCGACGGGCAAAGACCAGCGCAACATGAAGGAGAGTTTCGGTCCGGGGCCGATGCTCACGGCGTTTCTCGAAGTCCGACCTGAATATCGGCACGCTGATCGTTTCCACCGGCGAAGACGACGTGCACGTGTTCGTGAACGACAAGGAATACCGCCGGCACACGCAGCGCGGGCAGGTGCGCATTCCCGCCATCGGCAATCGGTGACGGTTCGCGTCGCCAAGGACGGTTTTCAAAACGAGCCCGCGCAGACCGCCGAAGTGAAGAAAGGCGCCGAAGTGCGGCTGGAGTTCAAGATGAAGCCGCTGCCGCAACGGTGCAGACCATTCGCTGCAGATCCACGGCGCGACGCCGGGAGCGGAAGTGCTTCTGGATCAGAACAGCATCGGCACGGTGGGCGCGGACGGAAATTTCACGTCGCAACAACGTCTCGCCGGGCGATCACGTGATCGATCTGCGGCGGGATCAGTTCACGCCGAAGCGAGTCCAGCGCAACTTCAAGGCCGGCCAGCCGGTGGTGCTTGTCGGGAGCCGACGTGGTGCTGGCAGCAGTGCCGGTGAATACGACGGGACCATCCAGCTGGCGCGTACGCCGGCCGATGCCGCGGTGACCTATCGTCGCGCGGACGAATCAGCAGACGCATGAAGTCGCGCGGCGAATCAGCTGGAACTGCCGCCGGGCAGCTACATGTTCTTCGGGAAAGCGCCGGGATACGCGGATCAGACGTCGAGCGGGTGCAGGTTGCCGCGGGCGAGAACGCGCACACTGGAAATCACGCTGGCGCAAGTCGCACCGTGCGTCCGGTGGCCAAAACCGGCGACATCATCGGATTTCGAAGATCCCGACGCGTGGAAGAAAGACGGCGACCTGTGGGTCCATCGCGGCGGCGGGTTTGTTCCTTACAAGCTGGGGCCGAAGGGAATGTACACGTTCACGGTGGAGCTGGTGCACGGCGGAAATGTGTTCAAAGGCGGCCGCATCCGCTGGTGCGTCCAATACGTCGACGCCAAGAATTATCTGCTGTACGAGCTCGACCAGAAGACCTTCTGGGCGGAAGTGGTGGAGAAAGGCAAGAAGCTGGAGCGGGCCAAGACCCAGCACGAGCTTGAAAACCAAAAAGCGTTCACCATTCAAATCGAGGTCACGCCGGAACACGTCGTGCACCGGATCAAGAATCCGAGCGGACAGTGGGTGGTGCTCGATTCGTTTGCCGAGCCGGGCCGCAACTTCACCGCCGGGCAAGTTCGGGTTCCTGATTCAGGGCAACGACGAGATCGGCATTTCCGATTTCACGTTTCGCCGCAAATAGACGGCCGATTTCCTAAGTCCCGCCGGACCCGACGGCAATTTCTTCAGCGCGGCGCTGGTCGGCCTGACCGCGAAAGCCGAACGGCCGATCGCCGGGCGGATTCGTCAACGACGCGTTTCCGCTGGGCCATCGCATCCGCGATCATGCCCGGTTTCACGGCGCCTCCGCGCATCGAAAAATTCCCGATCGTGATCGTCGGCGGAGGAATGGCCGGATTGAGCGCCGCCTGGCGGCTGCATAAGCGCGGGTTTCGCGATTTCGTGCTGCTCGAGATGGAACCGCAGCCGGGCGGCAATTCGCGATGGGGCGAAAACGAGATCACCGCGTATCCCTGGGCCGCGCATTACGTTCCCGTTCCCGATGCGCGCGCGACGCTGGTTCGCGAATTGTTCGAAGAACTGGGCGTTCTGAAAGACGGCATGTGGGACGAGCGCCGTCTGTGCTTCGCGCCGCAGGAGCGCCTGTTCCTGCACGGGCGCTGGCAGGAGGGAATCGAGCCGAGGTAGCCGCGGCCAGCCGGGATCGGGAGGACTATCGGCGCTTTCACGACCAGATGGCGGAATTTCGCGCGTCGGGCCGATTCACCATTCCCATGGAGCGCGGCGCGAGCACGTTGCCGCAAAGGATGGCCTGGACCGCAGTTTCCATGCAGGATTGGATGGCGCTGAATAGGTTCAGCGTCGCCGTATCTGAACTGGTACATCAACTACGCCTGCCGCGACGATTATGGCGCGCTGGCTCGCGAAACATCGGCGTGGGCGGGCATGCATTACTTTGCCTCGCGCGATCCGGATGAAAAAGGTCCACTGACCTGGCCAGAGGGCAACGGCTGGATCGCGCGGCAACTGATCGAACGGTTGAAGCCGTGGATAAGGCCGGCGTCGCCGGTTTATTCGATCGTGCGCGAAGGGACGCGGCTGCGGGTGCGGACGGAGCAGGTTGAGTACATCGCCGAGCGGGTGATTTTCGCCGCGCCGACGTTCCTGGCTTCGTATATCATTGAAGGAGCGCCGCGCGCCGAAGGTTTCGTGTATTCGCCGTGGCTGACCGCGAATCTGACCATCGAAAAGCCGCCTGAAGACGTCGCGTGGGACAACGTGATTTACGATTCGCCGGCGCTCGGCTACGTGGATGCGACGCACATGAGCCTGCGCACGCTTCATCGATCGTTCGGTGTGGACGTTTTACTGGTCGTTCGCCGGCCAGGCTCCCGCGGAGGCGCGCACCATGCTGCTTGAAAAGGACTGGGGTTATTGGCGCGAGGCGATTCTGCACGATTTGTCGCGCGCGCATCCCGACATTCGGGAGCGCGTGTCGCGCATCGACGTGATGCGGATCGGCCACGCGATGGCGCGACCGGTTCCGGGATTTCTGGCATCGGAGACGCGCACGGAACTTCGCTGCGCAGAACGGTCCGATTCTCTACGCCAACTCCGATCTCAGCGGATTTTCGATTTTCGAAGAAGCCCAGTATCGCGGCGTTACGGCGGCCGATCGAGCGCTGGCGGCGGTGGGGCGGAGGTAGATTTCATGAAATTTGCCCGTATTCTCGGTATCGTGGTGGTGGTTCTGGTAGCGGCGGCGATCGCGCTGCCCTTTCTGATCGACGCCAATCAATTTCGTCCGATGCTCGAATCCGAGTTGTCGAAGGTGCTGGGACGGCAGGTTACGGTGGGAAATCTGAAGCTGGAAGTGCTCACCGGCGGCGTATCCGCGGACGATCTGGCGATCGCGGACGACCCGGCGTTCGGCCAATCTCCCTTTGTCCACGCGAAATCGTTGAAGGTCGGCGTGGAGATGTGGCCGCTGATCGCATCCAGAAAAATCAACGTGACCGGGGTCACCATCGATCAGCCAGAGATTACGCTGCTGCAAAATCCCGCCGGGGTCTGGAACTATGCGAATCTGGGCGCGAAGCCGGCGTCGCCAGCGGCCCCTGCTCAGACACCAGCGCCCGCGGGCGGATCCGCCGTGGATCTTTCGGTGAGCCTGGTCAAGATCACCAACGGCCGCCTGACCATTGCAAAGACCAGCGGACATGCGAAGCCATTGATCCTTGACAGCGTGAATATCGAGCTGAAGGATTTCTCGCCAAGCTCGGCGATGCCGTTCTCGCTTTCCGCGAAATTGTCGGGCGGCGGGGAGATCAAGCTGGACGGCAAAGCTGGCCCGATTCGCAAGGATAATCTGGAAGCCACCCCATTCAGCCTGACGCTGAACGTGGTTCACCTTGACGTGGTCGCAGCGAGCGCGATCGCCGCGGAGGCGGGCGTCGGCGGACTTGTGTCGATCGACGGGAGCGTCGATTCCGACGGTGCGCGCATTGCCGTCAACGGGCACGTCAAAGCCGACCGATTGACGCTGGTGAAAGGTGGTACGCCCGCGACGCGTCCAGTCGGAATCGATTTCGCGGTGGAACATGACTTGGCGACGCGTGCCGGTTCGCTCCAAAAGGGCGACGTTCACATCGGCAAGGCCTCGGCCACGCTGGCCGGAACTTATACGCCGCGCGGAGAGTCGATGGCGCTGAAGGTGAATCTTTCGGCGCCGGCTATGCCCGTCGGCGAGCTGGAAGGCTTGCTGCCCGCGCTGAATATCGCGCTGCCGGCTGGTGCGTCGCTCCAGGGAGGGACTGCTTTCGCAAAGCTCAGAATGGAAGGCCCCGTCGAGAACCTTGCCGCAGTGGGAGCGCTCGGGCTTAACGATGTGAAGATCAGCGGCTTCGACCTGGGTTCGAAATTGTCTGTGATCGAAAGCCTTGCGGGAATCCAAAAGGGGTCCGACACCCAGCTTCAGAAATTAAGCGCCGACGTAAAAGCCAGCCAGCAGGAAACCTCGATCGACAACATCCAGGCTGTCGCGCAGAACCTGGGCGATCTGACGGGAAGCGGCACGATCAGTCCCAATCGTGCGCTGGATTTCAAGATGAAAGTGCAGTTGAGCGGCTACACCCACGCCACCGTTCCGTTTTTCGTGCGCGGCACGTCTTCCGATCCGAAGTTCGAGCCGGACCTGAAGGGGCTGGCGACGGATCAGCTTCACAACATGAAGGACACCGCGGGAAAGCTTCTGGACGGGATTATCAAGCGGGGGAAGTGATCTACATCTCCAGCTTGCCCTTCAGCATCATGTCCTTCACGCTAAACTCCGCCACGCGGAATGGCAGCGGCACACCGGGAAGATACAGATCGAAGGACACGGATTTATCGGTTGCTTCCACTTGGCGCGGGAACGCGAGGCGAAGAAAAGGATCGCCGGGCGACGGGGGGAAATGGCCGGTCATTTTGAATTTTCGACGGCCGGCGTGCATCACGCACTCCTGCTCCATACGCGAGGTTTCGCGGCTATCGGCGAACGCGCGGTTATTGGGGATATTCACTGCGAGCACGATTTGCGTGGCGCGATTATCTTCAAACCATAGCCGATACTCTTCCGAGAGCGGATCTGAAGGCGGCGCGCCACGGCGGCGCAGGCGTGCACGGCGATCCCGTTCGCGTTCGGCTTGGTCGATGGGCGAGGCCGTGGCCAGATACGTTTGAACGGGTGGCGCATCGCCCCTTCCCGGTCCCGTCACCATCTGAGCCCAGGGCGAATTGGTGAGCAGGCGCTCGACCTCTTCATCGGACCAATCCGCGGGCGCTTTGGTTTCCCAAAACGGCGCGGCTAAGAACAACAGAAGTCCGATCCACTTCATAGAGTCGCAAGTTGTTCGTAATCGACATTGCCTCCGGAAAGAATCACGCCTACACGGCCGATACCGGGCGGCAGTTTCTTGAATAGAACGGCCGCAGCGGAAACTGCGCCGCTCGGCTCGACCAGAATTTTCATGCGCATCAGCAGGAACTTCAGGGTCGCGCGAATTTCATCCTCGCTCACCAGCAGCATCTGCTCGACGTTGCGGCGAAGAATCGGAAACGTGAGCTCGCCTGGGCTGGTGGAACGCAGACCGTCAGCGATGGTCGGCGGAGTTTCGATTTTCACTCGCTTGCCGGCTGCGAAAGACAAATAAGTGTCGTTGGCCAGCTCCGGTTCGACGCCGAAGATGCGGATCGATGGGCGCAGGTGGCGAGCCGCGATCGACGAGCCCGAAAGCAAGCCGCCTCCGCCTGCGCACACCACGATCGCATCCAGATCCGGCACTTCTTCAAGCAATTCCTTCGCCGCGGTTCCTTGGCCCGCGATGGTCCAGGGATGATCGTAGGGCGGGACGATGGTCGCTCCGGTCTCGGCGGAAATGCGCGCGCTGATGGCTTCACGGCTGTCGGTGAAGCGATTGTAAGTAACGATCTTGGCGCCGCGTGCTCGCGTACCTTCCACCTTCGAGCGCGGGGCGTCTTCAGGCATCACCAGAGTCGCCGGCGCGCCCACGAATTCCGCCGCGATGGCGACCGCTTGAGCGTGGTTCCCGGAGGAGTGAGCGACCACGCCTTTCGACAACTGATCCTTGGGAATCGAAAGAATGAAGTTCGATGCGCCGCGGATCTTGAACGCGCCGCCTTTTTGAAAATTCTCGCACTTGAAGAACGCGGCGACGCCCGATTGCTGGTCGACGCTCCGCGACGTCATCACCGGCGTCCTTTTTGCGATCGGACGAATCCGTTCGGATGCGGCGCGAATATCCTCAAATGTGATTTCAGTATCCGGCATGTTTATCCACCACGTTCTGGAGCGGCTCGCCTTTGCGGAAGCGCTCGAAATTTTCGACGAAGAAGGTGATCGCCCGTTCGCGCGAATCCGGCAGATCGTCGGCGCAGTGCGGCGAAATCAGCAGGTTGTCGAGATTGTAGAAAGGGTGATCGGGCGGCAGCGGCTCGGTCGCGAAGACGTCCAGCGCAGCGCCGCGGATTTGTTTCGATGCGAGCGCCTGGAGCAGGGCCGTTTCATCGATGATCGCGCCGCGTCCGACGTTGATGATCACTGCCGATGCTTTCATCGCAGCGATTTGGGCAGCTCCGATCATCCCGCGAGTTTCGGGCGTCAGCGGGGCGCTGATGGCTACGAAATCGGACTCGGAGAGTGCCTGCATGAGTTTCTCACCGTCTTTGCGGCCCATGGTGAGGATCCGCATGCCGAATGCTTGTGCGCGATCCGCGATTGCGCGTCCGATGCCCCCGTAGCCGATGATGGCGAGGGTCTGGCCGTAAAGCTCAAGATGCTGGAACGACTCCCAGCGCCGCGCGGCTTGGTTTTTTCGAACTCGTGGCAGGTCGTAACAGAAATAGATCATCGCGCCAATGACCCATTCGCCCAGAGCGGTCGCGAATACGCCGCGGCCGTTGGTTAGCGGGACGGGACTCGAGGCGATCTCCGGTGAAAGCACTCGTTCCACGCCAGCTCCCGGCGAATGGATCCACCGGACGCGCGTGGCATACGGAAATGTCGACAAGAAGAGCGTGGGATCGCGGAAATCGCCGTTCAGCAGAACGTCGGCCTCCGGTGCGAGTTTGCGCAGATTTTCAGGATCGTCACTGACGATGATGCGCGTGTCATCGCTCAGGCGCGCGAGCGGCTTCAAATAGGAAGCGGTGGGGTCCGCGGTCACCAGCAGCGTCAGAGCAGGCACAAGACCCTAGAATACCCTCACTTGCTCGCCGCGGCCTTCTTGAAATCCCCGGCCTTCACGATCGAGAGCGAGGCGACATCGAAGTTCCGATGGAGGGCGTCCGAAATCTGCTGCGGAGTCAGTGCGTTGACTTTCTGCTCCAGATCCGCGTCGTAGGTCATGGTGCGATCGTCGTAGTCGCGCGTGGCCAGCGTCCCGGCGAGCGCGTTGTCCTCGGAACGGTCCACTTTGCGCGATTGGAGCCAGCCCGATTTCGCGGCCGCGATCTCGTCAACGGTGAAGCCGTCTTTTGCAGCTTTTTCAAGCTCCTCCTTGGTCGCCGCTTCTACTTTGGCGACGTTCTGTGGCGCGGCGATCGCGTAGATGCGGAAGGTCCCGTTTTTCTCTTTCGCCGATGCGGCGAACCCCGATCCGATACCGTAGCTCAGCCCTTCTTTCTGCCGGATTCGAGTGGCCAGGCGCGAGTTCAGGAATCCACCGCCTAACATATAGTCCGCCAGGACCAGCGCCGGGTAATCGGGATCGTTACTGCTGAGATTCAGGCGGATTCCGGCCATAAACATAGCATTTTCTTTGTCGGGCGTCTCGATGGTCCGATTCACGGGTTCGATCTTGCGGTACGGATCGCTCACGCGCTGAAACGGCGCAGGGCTTTTCCACGATCCGAAGAGCTGTTCGGCGAGCTTCAACATCTCCTGAGGGTCGAAATCGCCGACGATGGCCAGCTCTGCGTTCGAAGCGCCAACGAAATCCTGATAAAACTTCTTCGCGTCGGCCAGCGTAGTCTTCTGAAGTTCTTCGATCCGCTCGGCTGGAAGGAGCGTCGCGCGCACATCGCCTTTCGGATGCGGATTCATCGCGCGAGCCAGCTCCACTGGGGCGATCGCTTGCGGCTCCGATTTTCCGGATTCAGCGTTGGTCAAGTCCGATTTCTTGATTTGATCGAACTCAGTTTCGGGGAACGCGGGCTCTTTCAAGACTTCGGCGACCAGGCGCATGGCTGCGGGGAGGTTCTCGCGAACGGTCTGTATCGTCGCGGTCACGTTGGTCGCGCCGCCGCCGATCTCCACCTGCGCCTTCAAACGGTCGAGCTCGTCCTGAATCTGTTGGCGATTCTTGTTTTTCGTCCCGCGAATCAGTGTTGCGATGGCGAGCGAAGCGGCGGTGCTTTTTCCGTTCAAGCTTTCCACAGTTCCAAAGTGAAGGCGCAAAGTCGCACTCACCGTGTTTCCGCGCGTCTTCTTGGCGAGCAGCGAGATTTTCATCCCCGAAGCGAGCTTCTTCCGTTCGACGCGCGATTCGATATTCGCCGGCGAAGGATCGAAGGCTTCGCCCTGGGCCATCGCGGCCTCGCCTTTGTAATCTTTTAGCGCGGCTTCATAATCCGTTTTGGCGGGGATCACGGAGCGGTCCGGCTTGGGATCGGGAATGAATTCGGCGACGGTCCGGTTGGAACTTTTCAAATACGCCTGGGCGACGCGCTGCACGTCCTCGGGCGTGACCTTGCGCAAACGGTCGCGATCCAGATACATCAGCCGCCAGTCGCCCATGCTGGCCCATTCGCTCATGAACAGGCCGATTTTTTCGGAATCCCGAAGCTGCAACTCGATATCTTTCAACTGGCGGGTCTTGGCCCGTTCCACTTCCTCTTTGCTGGGAGGCTCCTTCGCGACGCTCTCTATCGTGTCGATCAGGATCTTGCGCGCTTCCGCGACTGAATCGGTTTTGGTCAGGATCGCGCCCAGCACCGCCATGCCTGGCTCATTCAATTGCAGGTCGAAGCCGATGATCTGAGACGCCTTCTTGTTGTCAACCAGGGCCTTATGAAGCCGGCCCGCCGGATTGTCCGACAAGATGCCGATCAGAACGTCGATGGCGGGATAATCCGGGTCCGATCCCGCGGGCACGTGAAACACGCTCAGGACGGCCTGAATATCGCCGACGCGGCGCAGCGTCACTTCACGTTCGCCGTCCTGCGTCGGCTCGACCGTATAGGGCGTGTCCAGTTTGCGGGTGGGCGCGGGAATCGGTCCGAAATATTGTGCGATCAGGGGCAGCACTTTCGCTTCTTCGAGTTTCCCCGCGACGGTCAGGATCGCGTCATCGGGTTGATAGAACTTTTTGTAAAACGCCTGCAGCTTGTCGATCGGCACGTTTTCAATGTCCGCGCGGTTCCCGATCACGGAGCGGCCGTAGGGATGCCAGACATAGGCGGACGACATCGCGCGCTCGAAAAGTACATTGAAGGGGCTGTTTTCGCCCATTTCGAACTCGTTCCGAACCACGGTCATTTCGCTGTCCAGGTCGGATTTGCGGATGAAGGAGTTCACCATGCGGTCCGACTCCAGGTCGAGCGCCCATTTGAGATTCTCGTCGGTGGCCTGAAAAGTTTCGAAATAGTTGGTTCGATCCCAGCTGGTGGTCCCGTTGGGACGCGAGCCATGCGCGGTCAGCTCCTTCGGGATATCCGTGTGCTTGGTGCTGCCCTTGAACACCATGTGTTCGAGCAGATGCGCCATGCCGCGCTCGCCCGAGCCCTCCTGGCGCGACCCGACCAAGTACGTCATATTGACCGTGATGGTGGACTTCGAAGGATCCGGAAATACCAGCACGTGCAGCCCGTTGGCGAGCTTATATTCGGTGATTCCCTCGACCGAGGTGACCTTTTCCATTCCTTGCGGCAGGCTCTGGGAAAAAGCGCCAACCATCAGACATCCGGCCAATAGAGCTTGTTTCATATGGGTGACTCCAACCTATCTACGTGGACTTACTAGAGATTATAGACGTATGAGCCCGCCGGGCATCTCGCACATTCTTCGCCTTCCGAGACATTTTTGCAGTAACCTGCCACACTGGAAGCGTGGGGGAACGATGCAGTTGCGGCGCGGTCCTGGTTGAGGACGCGCTGTTTTGTCATAAATGCGGCAAGCCGACCCGCGAGATCTTACCGGTTGAGCCGGAAACCGCGCCGCCGGTGGAGGCTTTGCCGCCGCCGCTTCCGGTTCAGGGGCCGCCGCCGATCGGATTTCACAATCGCCTGGCGGTACGGATCGGTCTGCTGGCAGGGATTCTTTCCATTGTCGTCTCGACGATCACCGGGCAAATCGCGTTCGCTCTGGAACCTCTGTGCCTGATCGCGGCGGGGTTCGGCGCCGTGTTTCTTTATCGCCGCCGTACCGGCCAGCGGCTTTCGCTGCTGAGCGGCGCGCATCTCGGCTGGATCTGCGGCGTTTTCGGATTCGTCATCATCGCCGTGCTTCTGACCGTGTCCGTTTTCGCCATGTCCGATTCGGCCGCAGTGGATGCGATTCGCGATCACTGGCGGCAATACGGAAAATCCGACGTCGAACTGAACCAGTACATCGCGGCGTTCCGAGATCCAAAGAACATCCTGGTGGCGCTGCCGTTCTTCTTCCTGCTATTCACCGTATTGCCCGCTTTCGGCGGCGCGATCGGAGCTAAGTTTCTGGACCGGGACTGACGCGCGCTTCACGAGCGCGACGCCTGTGAAGATGATCACCATCGCAATGCCTTCGCGTACGCCGAACGGTTCCCGATAAACCAGCCAGCCGAGCAGCACCGCGACCATCGGGTTCACATAGGTGTAAATGGACGCGACGGCGACCGGCAGACGGTCCATCGCGAAAACGTAGGCGCTATAGCCGATGATGGACCCGAAGATCATCAGATAGATGATCGCGGCGATGCCGCGCGTCGACCAGTGCACCGGCTCCGGATGAATTGCGGCCGGGACCAGGTAGAGGACTCCAGTCGCCATTTGCTGAACCGCTCCACTGACGAAGGGATGCGCGCGGGATGCCGTCTTGCGTTGCGCGATCGACCCGAGCGCCCACCCCGCGCATCCGACTTGCAACAACAGAAATGCACCGATCACTTTCGGATTCGCGCGCAGGCTGGCCGCGGCGGGCGCGACCAGCAGAGCGGTTCCCGTCGCACCGACCAGCATCCCGCGCACGGCGGGCAGATGCAGGCGTTCCCCGCGCGGCGCCAGCGCTTCCACGCCTACCAGCCAGAAAGGCGACGTAGTGACGAACAGCGCGGCGAGGCCGCTGGGGATCCACTGCTCGGCGAATACCAGGCATCCGTTGCCCACCCCCAGCGTGACGATGCCGAATCCGGCGGTCAGCAAGAGCTCGCGGCCGCGCGGAATATGGTCACCACGGAGCGCTGCGACGATCAGCATCAGAGAGCCTGAAGTCAGATATCGAACGCACAACAGGGTGTTGGGGGAGAAGGACTCAAGCGCCATCCGGATGCCGAGATACGTGGTTCCCCAAAAGATGCAGACGCAGATCAGCGCGATGTACGGGCCCAATTGCGAATGACGTTGGCGGGTCAGGATAATATGTTCCCACAGCGCGGAACGGAAACCATCCGCGCTAAAACCATTTCTTGAATTCGTTTAGCCCAGTTTCACCGGGCGTGTAACAAGGATTCTCGACGTACGGCGCGCCTGCAGGGCCTCTGCGCTATTTCCGAAACTGGTCTAAACTGGCTAGGCGCAACGATGATTGTCACGCTTACGATCAATCCCGCTATCGACCGCACAGTCAGCGTCGACAAGCTTGTGTTCGAGGATCGGGCATATATTCTCGATCGCACCGAAGCCGCGGGCGGGCGCGGTATCAATGCGTCGCACGTGATCCACAACTTTGGCGGGAAAACGATTGCGCTGCTGACTTCAGGCGGAACTGCGGGCGATCGTATCCAGAAAATGCTCGCCGGCTTGGGCTTTCCCGTCGAGGTGGTTCGGGTCAAGCAGGAAAGCCGGACCAATTTCACCATCTCCGATAAACAGGGTCTCACCATCAAGCTGAACGAAGTGGGCGAACCTCTCGAAGATAAAGAACTGAAAGAGATTCATGACCTAGTGGAGGCGCGCTTGGGCAAAGCGCAATGGCTGATGATCTGCGGCAGCGTTCCTCCCGGTGTGCCGCCGGAGTTTTATTCCGACATCATCCACCTGGCCAAACGGAGAGGCGTGAAAACGCTGGTGGATACGGACGGTGAGGCGTTGCTGCATTCGCTGGATGCCAAACCGACCGTGATTACTCCCAACCAGAACGAGGCTGAGCGTCTGCTGGGGCGTGCGCTGATCACGCGAGGCCAATACCTGGAGGCGCTGGACCGGATTCAGAAGATGGGGCCCGAGTCCGTGATTCTTTCCCTGGGAAGCCGCGGCGCGGTCGCTTCAAGCGTCGAAGGAGTGTTTGAAATCCTTCCGCCGCACGTTGATGTGCTGTGCCCCATTGGCGCGGGCGACGCGATGGCCGCGGCTTTCGCATGGAGCATGGATAAGAAAAAGTCGTTCGCCGATTCGGTCCGATGGGGCGTCGCGGCGGGAACCGCCAAGGCCAAGCTCCCGGGTATGACGTTTCCTACGCTGGAACAAACGCGAGTGGTGTATAAACAAGTCGATCTACGCGCCGTGAGCTAGGAGGATTGCTAAAAAAAGGGGACAGACCGCTCTGTCCGCGACGACGCTCTTGTGCGAAATCAAGGTTGCCGCTGGGGACAGAGTAGTCTGTCCCCTTTTTTTCAGCAATCCTCCTAGCCGAATCACTTCCGGCGTTTCTTGAAGAACACGTTCGACGATTTGGTAGTCGACACCATCACCAGAAACATCACCAGCAGCGCTACCAGCGTCGCCACCGAGCCGATTACCATGGCATCGGACTCCTTCAGCGGCGAGGGCATCAGCTTGACCATAACGGTGGCGACGATTACGAACACGCATACGCCCGCCAGCCCCAGCGCTAACACTCTCGGCATCAGTTCTTGCCTACCGATTCACGCGCGCGATCGACTAGAGCATCGAGCAGCGCCGGATGCCCGTCGAGCGGCGCGGTCACCTCAATCTCGATCCCGCGGAGGCGCGACTGAATTTCTAGAATCAGCGCCGGAAGGTCCCGCTCCAGGTGGAGGCCGAGGGTCAAAAAATAGGGGATCACGACGATGTGAGAAGCTCCGCGAGCAATGGCCTGCTCCGCAGCTTCACTTAAACCCGGCGTGCCGCCGCCCAGAAAGGCCGTCTGATAGATCGGCCAGGCACCGCGATTTGCCGCCTCGCGCGCAACCGCGCGAACCGCTTCATTTGCCGATTCGACGCTGGACCCGTGCGCGAAAACGATGTACGCCGTCATATCGCCACTTCGGATACTGCCGGCGGCTCCGGAAAATAGCTGCGCAGAAAATCGAAGAACGCGCGTCCGCGGCGGCGTCCATTGTTGTGCTGCAATTCGATGCGTTGAAGAAATACCAGCGCTCCCAGCACTTCTGCGTCGCGCAGGGTGTGCATCCCGGTCTCCTCTTTCACGTGCTTATGCAGTTCCTCGATCGATTGCAGGATCGCCTGCTGGATGGCCGCGGCATATGGATTCGCCGGCCGCGTTTCATAAATCAGCCCCGATTCGCGCGTGCGATAAGTTTGAATCATCGCTCCGATGGCTTCGCGCGCATCGCTATCCACCGCTCGTTCTTTCTCCATCGCCTGTTTCAATGCGAGGGTCAGCCACATCACCACCTGCTCATGTTCGCGCACGAAATCCTCGCTGACTTTGATGTCCTGATTGGGGACATCGTCGGGTGTTAGCGGACTCAGATGTTCGTGCTGGCGCGCGATTTGTAAATGCTCGCAATCGAGCGGACAATCGACGGTGTTCTCGCGCTCGGTCCCGCAGCATACCGCGCAGATATCGCCCGCAACGCCCGGGCAGTAGCGTTTTGCGCGTCTTTTGTTGCAGATCTTGCAGGGATTGTTCACCGTGGGATACCACTATCGTATCATCGGGAAATGCCACGGACGGATCTTTACATCAAAGTGGAGCTCGACCTGAACGAAAAAGAAAAACCGGATCGCGTGGCGGGAGAGATTTGTCGTCTGCTCGCCAAAGTGTATGGAGTCCGTTCGGCGGAAGTGACCAACATGGTCGACAAAGACGCTTAGATCGCCAGCACGGCTTTCCCCATTACCTTCCGGTCTGCCAAATCTCGAAGCCCGCGCGGCAGTTCGCTGAACGGATATTTCGCGCCCACCGATGGTCGAATCTCACCCGCCTTGTACATTTCCATCAACGCCGCATGCACGCGAGCAGGATATTCGGGATGGCTCTGCACATAGCCGCCCCACAACACCCCGACCACCGACATATTTTTTAACAGGATTCGATTCGCCGCGATGGAGGGAATACGGCCGCTGGCGAAGCCGATCACCAGCAGCCGGCCTTCCGGCGCAATGCACTTGGTCGAAAGGTCGAAAACGTCGCCGCCGACGGGATCGTAAATGACGTCGGCCCCGCGTCCGGTAAACTCTTTCACGCGGTCGACCCAGTTGGAATCCGAATAGTCGAGCACCTGATCGGCTCCCTGCGCAGCCGCGAAGGCGCATTTCGATTCGCTTCCCGCGGTGGCAATCACGCGCGCGCCCAGCGCCTTTCCGATCTGGATCGCCGACATGCCCACGCCGCTCGCGCCTGCGTGCACAACCAGCCATTCGCCTCGGCGGAGTTGTGTTCGATGCGTGAACGCGAAATAGGAAGTGTGGTAGACGATCGGGATTGCGGCGGCTTCTTCGAAGCTCATAGCTCCAGGCATCGCGAATACGCTCGACTCGGGAGCGATGGAAACTTCGGCGAATCCACCGCCATGCGGCATCGCCATCACGCGATCTCCCGCGCGGACGGAAGTGACACCATCGCCGACGGCATCCACGACGCCCGCGACTTCCGCGCCCGGCGTAAACGGAAATGGCGGCTTGATCTGATACTTCCCCTGCACCTGCAAAATGTCGAAGAAATTCAGCGCTGCCGCGTGATTTCGGATCTTCACGTGTCCCGGACCCGGCGCGGGTACGTCGATCTCGTCGAGCCGCATCGACTCCGGCTCTCCCCAGGCGTGGACTCTCCAAGCTTTCATTATTTGCCCTTGAACCTCGGTTTTCGTTTTTCGTGAAAAGCGGCCGTGCCTTCCTTCACGTCGTCGGTGTAATTCACGACCAACGTGGCCATCGCGGCGTCTTCCAGCGCGTTATCCAGTTCCATGGTGCGCTGTTTATACATCATCCGCTTGGTGACGCGAACCGCCAGCGGCGCGGCCTCGGCGAGCTTTTCAGCCAGCGCCCGCGTGGCGCTCATCAATTCGGCATCCGGGACCACTTCGGTCACCAAACCTAGTTCCAGGGCCTTACGCGCCGGATAAACTTCGGACAACAGCGACATCTTCAAGGCACGTTCAATTCCCAGGACGCGCGGGAAAAAATACGCGCCGCCTTCATCCGGAATCAACGCGAACTTCAGACTGGTATCGCCCAGCCGGGCACTCTCCCCTGCGATGCGAAAATCGCAGGCCAGCGCCAGCGTCAATCCGCCCGCCACGGCCGCGCCATTAATCGCCGCGATCACGGGTTTGTCGAATCGATGCAAAAAACGGATCAACGCATGCATGTTCTCGCGCATTTCGAGCATCGATTCCAGGCGATGCCCGCGATAGCGTGCCGGATATTGAAAATCGCGGCTGATATCTCCACCCGCGCAGAATCCGCGGCCCGTCGCGGTTAGAATCACTACCCGGATCTGATCGTCGTCGCGGGCATCGGCCAGCGCCGCGAGAATCTCATGTACCATGATTTCCGAATATGCGTTGAGCTTCGCGGGACGATTCATGGTGATCGTTCCAACGTGGCCGTCTTTGTCGTAAAGGATTTGCTCGAAGTTCACTGCTCCTCCGAGACTTTCACCACCAGCTTGCCCATGTTGGTCCCTTCGAACAGCCGGTTGACCGCGCGCGGGGTCTGTTCCAGGCCGTTGACGACATCGGTGCGGAATTTCAGCCGCCCTTCCTGCATCCAGCGCGACATTTCTTGGATTGCTTCACCTGCGCGAGGTAAGTAGTCGGTGACCAGGAATCCTTCGATCCGCGCGCGTCGCGAAATCAGATTCGCGAGATTCGCCGGACCGGCCACCGGACCCGTCGCGGTGTACTGCGAAATCATCCCGCACAGCGGAATGCGCGCGCGCAGGTTGATCAGCGCCAGCGCGGCATCCAGAATTTCGCCGCCGACGTTGTCGAAATAAATGTCGATCCCTTTAGGGCATTCGCGCTTCAGGCTCTCGATTAGATTCCCTTTTCGATAATTGATGGCCGCGTCGAATCCCAGCTCTTCATGAATCCATTTGCATTTATCGTCGCTGCCCGCCAGCCCGACCGCACGGCAGCCTTTGATTTTTCCGATCTGCCCGACCAGCGACCCGACGGCTCCCGCGGCCGCGGATACCACCAGCGTCTCGCCTTCCTTCGGCTTGCCAATATCGATCAATCCGAAGTACGCCGTGAGTCCGATGTGTCCGAAAAGTCCCATGAATGCGATCATCGGCACACCCTTCGGAAGCTTCGTCACAGCCGCGCCGGGCATGACGGCGTACAATTGCCATCCGAGCATCCCTTGCACGACATCGCCGGGCGAAAACGCCGGGTTGCGTGATTCTTCCACCGCGCCGATCGCGCCGCCGCGCATCACTTCCCCGATCGCGACCGCAGGCATGTAGGAGTCCATGGTCGCCCAAACTTTGTTGGTCGGATCGAGCGACAAATAAACATTGCGCACCAGCACGCTGCCATCTTGAAGGGCGGGGACAGGCTCTTCGCGCCACTCGAAATCGGAGTCTTTGAAAAGTCCCACCGGCCGTGCCGCCAGCCGCCACTGCTTGTTGGTTTTCACTCGATCCTCCCTATAAACTCGGTCCTAGGGGCGCCATCCCGCCGTCGACCACCAGCGTTTCTCCGGTGGTCCCTTGGGCGCTGGCCGCGAAAAACAGAGTTGCTTCCGCCACATCGTCGACGGTTGCCAACTTCCTAAGCGGCGTGATTTTTTCCGCATCATTGAACGCCGAATCGGGCCACCCGGCGAAGCGCGTGCGGATGAATCCCGGCAGCACTGCGTTCACGCGAATGCCCGGCGCCAAGGCGCGCGCCAATGATTTCGTCAGCGTCACCATGCCGCCTTTCGATGCCGCGTACGCCATCGAGCTCCCTTGGCCCATCAGCGCCGCAACCGATGCGATATTCACAATCGCCGCGCCTTCCTGCCGTTTCAGCAGCGGCACAGCGGCTCGGACGCAGTAGAACGCACCGTGCAAATTGGTCTCGAAGACGCGATCCCAGATCTCGTCGGTCAAATCGTCCATCTGCTGATGCGGAACGCGCTGGCTCCAGCCGGCGTTGTTGATCAGGAAGTCGAGCCGCCCATATTCGCGCACGGCTTCGTCCATCAGGGCGCTGGCTTGCTCCTGGTGGGTCACATCAGCTGCGACGGCGACTGCCGTGCCGCCGCCCGAGCGAATGCTCGACACGGTTTGCTCGGCATCGTCTTTGGAGCGGGCGTAGTTCACCACCACGCGCGCGCCGGCTCGGGCGAAATGCTCGGAAATAGCCCGGCCGATGCCGGTTCCTCCCCCGGTTACCACTGCCACGCGATCCTTCAAGTCCATGATGATTGCCCCCGGTTCAAATTGAGATGGTAGTACGAATGACATGCGGCTTGTGTATCATCGATTTTGGAGGAACGGAATCATGAACTGGAAATGTTTCGCCGCCTTGAGCCTGGGTGCGCGCCTGCTGTGCGCCGCCGAACCAGACGCGCCCAAACGCCTGCAAGCGGCGGCCGAAGCGTTTCAAGAAGTGATGGACACGCCCGACAAGGCCATTCCGCAGGATCTGCTGAATAAAGCGGCGTGCGTCGTGATCGTGCCCGGCTTGAAAAAAGGCGCATTCATTATTGGCGCGAAGTACGGCAAGGGGTTTGTTTCCTGCCGCAAGGGAAACGGACCCGGGTGGTCGGCGCCGGGATCGATCCGAGTGGAAGGCGGCAGCTTCGGTCTGCAAATCGGCGGTTCGGAAACCGATGTCTTCATGCTGGTCATGAATAAAAAAGGGATGGACCGGCTCCTCTCGACCAAATTCACGCTCGGCGGGGACGCGTCGGCTGCGGCCGGACCGGTGGGACGCTCCACGCAGGCGGAAACCGATGCCGCTATGACCGCCGAGATTCTGACGTGGTCCCGTTCGCGTGGGCTGTTCGCGGGAGTTTCACTAAGCGGCGCGACTTTGCGCGAGGACGCCGACTGGAATACGGAGCTGTATGGGCGCGCGATTACCAATCGCGAAGTGGTCACCACCGGTGTCGCTGCCCCCGCTTCGGCGAAAGGATTCATCGGCGAATTGAATAAGTATTCGAGCCGCAAATAGACATGGCCGGCCAGGAAGTCTCCGATCGAATGCGCGAGGATTGGAACGCTCGCGCGCGCGAGGATGCGGGGTACTATGTCGCGTTTGGACGCCGCGACTCGGATGACGCCGAGTTTTTCGCCACCGCGACCGAAGTGATTAACGGGCTGGAATGGGAACTGCGGCGCGTTCCGCTCGAAAAACGCGGGGACTGGCGCGCGCTCGAAATCGGCTGCGGCCCTGGCCGCCTGATGCGGCCCATGGCTCGGCATTTCGTCGAGATTCACGGCGTGGATGTGTCGGATGAGATGATCGCGCTCGCGAAGGAAAAATTGCGCGACATCCCCAACGCCTTTCCGCACGTCAGCAACGGATCGAGCCTGGCGGAGTTCGCCGATGAGTCGTTCGATTTCGTTTATTCTTACGCAGTTTTCCAGCACATCCCCAGCCGCGAAGTAGTGTTCGAATACCTGCGGGAAACGCATCGCGTGATGAAGAACCACGCGCTAGCGCGATTCCAGTTTAGCGGCCTGACGCGGAACGACGCTTCGGCCGATACATGGACCGGCGCTCGATTTTCCTCCAGCGACATTCTGGAGTTCGCTCGTATGCATGATTTTCAGGTGCTTGCTCTCGAAGGCGTGGGAACCCAGTACATGTGGACCACTTGGCGCAAGCAGCCACGTGGCTGGTTCCAGGAAAAAGAGACGCAGGCCCAGGAGGAGGGCGAGACGGTCGGCATCCGGCGCATCACGAATGCGAACAGCTCGGAGCCCGTCGCGCCATCCCGCGGCCGCTTCGCGTCGATCTCGATCTGGGTGGAAAATCTGCCTCCCGACGCCGGCCTGCATCATCTTCAAGTGACCGTCGGCAGCTCGCTCGGCACGGTTTGCTACATCGGGCCGCCGGACAATATGGGATTGCAGCAGGTGAACGTGATTTTGCCGGAGCTGGAAGCGACCGGCTTGCTTCCCGTCGAGATTCAATGGCTCGGCCGGCGCATCTCTCCGCCAGCGACCCTGCGCGTGATTCCGCCCGGCCCCTCGGTCCCGCGCATTCGCATGATTACCGACGGCGTGAACCTGGTGGCGGACCATCGTATCGAAACGCGCCACGTGAAAATGATCCTCGAAGAAATCCAGCGCGCGCATGAGATCGATATTTCGGTCGACGGCCTGCCCGTTTCCGATCTCGAATATTTCTGCACGGATCCGCGCCCGCAGCGCTTCGAGGTGAATTGCCGTTTGCCCGACGCGATCCAGCCCGGTACTCGTTATCTGCAATTGCAAATCGGCCGCCGCAAGTTTCCGCCGATCGCGATCGAAGTAGTGGCGTAAAAGCCGCATAATAGAGCGTGTCTCGCTCGGACCGGTTTCGTCGCGCCGTGATCGCGGCAGCAGCGGCGATTCTCGCGTATCAATTATTCGTCCCGCCGATCGTGGGCCTCGCCGATCAAGGCGATTTCGGCAAGATGATCGGGCGGTTCGGATATCACAAGGAAGACCGATCCGCGTCGCTGTGGGCGTTTGTAGATCGCAAATACGTTGCCGCTCCGAACGCTCGAGTACCGTTGATGGAGCAGGCTACTCCCGAATACATATTCGTCGGCACGGCAGTATTGATCAATAAGGCTAGTTTCGAAAGACGGCAAGCTGGACATCGTGGTGATGGGTGTGGTGCATGCCGCTGGTGTTTCTCGCCGTGTTCGCGTGGCTGCTACGCGTGACGCAGCCGTTTTCCGCGCATCAGGCTGCTCTGGGTCTTCATGCTGCTGGCGCTGACCGACGTCGGATACACGGCCTACTGGAATTCGTTCTACGCGGAGCCGGCGTCGCACATTCTGTTTCTGTTGTTGCTCGCCGAGAGCATGCCGATTTTTCGCGAAGAGCGTATCTCTGATGTGCAGATCGCCCGATGGAGCCTGTGGGCGGCTCTGTGGGTCGACGCGAAGTCTTCCAATTTCCCGCTTGCCGTAGTGGTCGCGCCGCTCGCGCTGCGGCTGGGGTGGTTCGGGAAAACGCGCTCAACGAAAGTCCTTGCGGCGTTGGGAGCGGCCGCGATCGTCATCTCAGCGGCGGTAAACATGGCTACGCGTCCTAAGCCCCTGCAAAACGCGACGGTGTACGACGCCGTTTTTCTGGCGATTCTGCCTGAATCGAAAAATCCGGCGGCCGATTTGACTGCGCTAGGTCTCGATCCGCTGCTGGTGAAGTTTTCAGGCAAAGGCGCATGGTCGCCCGACAACGGTTTCGACGACATGGTGAAGAGCGGCGCCCTCGGTGGACGAATAACCTCCGCCTCGGTCGGCCGTTTTTATCTTTCGCATCCGCTCCGAGCCTGGCGGCATGCCAAAAGGATGGTTCCGGTCGCTTTTTCGCTGCGTCCCGAATGGTGCGGCAATTTCGAGCAAGCCGCTGGACTTCCGCCGGGCGCCAGAAGCCGCGCCTTCGGCCTATGGAGCGAATTTCATCAGCGCTATCTCTCGCGATGGGGAAAACCGATCCTGATTCTGCTTCTGATTGCTCCGTTGATCCTCAAGCTCGCCTGGATTCGCGTACCTTCAGCGCGGCTTCAGGTGGAGTTCGGCGCGGCCTTGTGCCTGTGTTGCCTGATCGCGTTCCTGGTGCCGGTGCTGGGCGACGCCTGGGACAACGTGAAACATCTTTCCCTTTTCAATCTGATTCTGGATGCAGGCCTGATTTCGGCGGTAGGTTTATTCTGGTCCTGGGTCGACGAGTCCCAATGAATCCAACAGCTTGCTAGACTAGGAATAGGGCAGGTTCGCAACTTCATGCACTGTATATAGATAAAGTTCTTGACGAGCCACTATATATTGGGTGATCATTGCCGACAGCGGCTTTTTCGTAACGAGAAATTCGCAATCGGTAACTCCAGCATAGAAGGCGGCCCATGGGACAATTAGGTGTCGTTATGAAATTAAAGGATTTGCGTCGCTCGCTGCCCGTGAATGAGCGGATTGGAGTAGACTTCCCCCGCTACTTCACGGCAGCCATGCCAGCCGGTAAGACTCCTTATGACGAAATCGCCTGGGACTACCGGACCGCCTCCATCGGCAACGACAAAGGCGCGGTGATCTTCGAGCAGCGCGATGTCGAGGTTCCGGTAGATTGGTCGCAGACGGCGACGAATATCGTCGTCAGCAAGTACTTCTACGGAAAGATCGGATCCCCGGAGCGGGAAACCAGCGTCCGGCAACTGGTGCACCGGGTAGTGGATACGATCGCCACCTGGGGCGCCGAGCAGCGCTATTTCCGGACGGTCGACGATGCCGCCAGCTTCGCCGATGATCTGGCGCACCTGATGCTGACGCAGAAGGCCTGCTTCAATTCTCCGGTCTGGTTCAACGTGGGCGTGAAGGAAGCCCGCGGCTACGGCTGGTACTTCGACGAAACGGCGGGCGAGATAAAGAAGCTGGAGCCGAATGAGATTCGGCCGCAGTGCTCGGCCTGTTTTATCAATTCGGTGGGCGATACGCTGGAATCGATTCTCGATCTCGCCAAGACCGAGGGCATGCTGTTCAAGTGGGGCTCGGGAACGGGCACCAATCTTTCGACGCTGCGCGAAGAAGACGGACTGCTGTCGAGCGGCGGCCGCGCTTCCGGTCCCTTGAGCTTTATGAAAGGCTTCGACGCGTTCGCCGGAGTGATCAAGAGCGGCGGGAAGACTCGCCGCGCCGCGAAGATGGTGATTCTGAACGCGGACCATCCCGACATCGAAGCGTTTATCTGGTGCAAGGCCAAGGAAGAGAAGAAAGCGCACACGCTGATCGACGCGGGCTACGATTCGTCGCTTGACGGCGACGCTTACAGCTCCATCTTTTTCCAGAACGCCAACAACAGCGTTCGGGCCACCGACGAGTTCATGCAAGCCGTGGTCGACGACGACGAATGGTGGACCAAGACGCGGCTCAACGGCGAAAAGCGGGACCGCTATCAGGCTCGCGAGCTGATGAAACAGATCGCCGAAGCGACGCACCAGTGCGGCGATCCCGGCATGCAGTTCGACACTACCATTAACCGGTGGCACACATCGAAAAACACGGCGCGCATCAACGCGTCGAATCCGTGCTCGGAATACATGTTCCTGGACGATTCGGCGTGCAATCTGGCGTCGCTCAACCTGATGAAGTTCGTGGGCGCGAACGGCCAGTTCGACGTGGAAGCGTACCGCCACGCCGTGGATACCATCATCATCGCGCAGGAGATCATCGTCGATAACGCGGCGTATCCGACCGAGAAGATCGCCAAGAATTCGCACGATTTCCGGCCGCTCGGCCTGGGCTACGCAAACCTTGGCGCGCTGCTGATGTCGATGGGGATTCCTTACGACAGCGATCAGGGCCGCGACTGGGCGGCGGCGCTGACGGCCATCATGTGCGGCCAGGCATATCTGACCAGCGCACGCATCGCTGCCGACGCGACGGGTCCATGCGCGGGCTACGCCGTGAACGAGGAGCCGTTCCTCGAAGTGATCCGCATGCATCGCGACGCGACGGCTGACATCGATAATAAGCGCGTACCGCAGGCGCTGTATGAAAACGCCAAGAGGTGCTGGGAAGAAGCCTACCTGCTCGGGAAGCAAGCCGGATTCCGCAACGCGCAGACCACGGTAATCGCGCCGACGGGCACTATCGGCTTCATGATGGATTGCGACACCACCGGTATCGAGCCGGATCTCGCGCTGGTCAAGTACAAGAAGCTGGTGGGCGGCGGGGTGATCAAGATCGTCAACAACACGGTTCCGGCCGCGCTGATCAAGCTTGGTTACTCGGCGGACCAGGTGAACAAGATTGTCGATCACATCGATTCCACCGGGACCATTGAGGGCGCGCCGTTTCTGAAAGACGAGCATCTGCCGGTGTTCGATTGCAGCTTCCGTCCGCAGAACGGAGTGCGGTCGATCCACTACATGGGTCACGTCCGAATGATGGCCGCGGTGCAGCCGTTTATTTCCGGCGCGATTTCGAAGACCATCAACATGCCGGAAGAATGCACGGCCGAAGATATCATGAATGCCTATATCGAAAGCTGGAAGCTCGGGTTGAAGGCGGTGGCGATTTACCGCGATAATTCGAAGCGGGTGCAACCCTTGAGCAGCGGAACATCGAAGGGCGCGAAGGAATCGACCGCGCCGATGGTGAAGGTGGAGGAACGAATCGTGTACCGGCCGCAGCGCCGGAAGCTCGAAGACACGCGGACGTCGCTCACCCACAAGTTTTCAATCGGCGGGCATGAAGGATACATCACCGTCGGGTTGTATGAAGACGGCTCGCCGGGCGAACTGTTCATCACCATGGCGAAGGAAGGCTCGACCATTTCTGGCCTGATGGACGCGTTCGCGACGGCAGTCAGCTACGGTTTCCAATATGGCGTTCCGCTGAAGTTTTTCGTCGACAAGTTCAGCCATGTGAGATTCGAGCCGAGCGGCTGGACGGGGAATCCGACGGTCCCCTACGCGAAGTCGATCATGGATTACATTTTCCGCTGGCTGGGCGCGAAGTTCCTGGGTCCCGAATACGCGGTGGGAGAAGCGGGCGATTCACTCCAAAGCTGCAAGTCACCGAGCCGAATCCGCAGCAGGCGCTGCCGTTTCCAGTCGTGGCGGCGGATGCTCCATCATGCTCGGAGTGCGGCGGACTGATGACGCGGAACGGGTCGTGCTACAAGTGCGAGAACTGCGGCGGCACTAGCGGGTGTAGTTAATCGATCACCGTTGAAATTTGTGGCGGGATCGACCGGTTCCTTCTTAGGGGGCGGTCGACCATCTTATTGACCTCGTTATCGTGCCCGCGATGACGAACTGGCGCATGTCTAGTCGGCATGACCGGTGGAACTTTGGAGATTAACGTGAGAAGAATTTCGATCAGTTATGAATTAGGTGAGGACCGTCGCTATGACGACTTCTTCCGACGGCTTGATTGCTTGGGTGCCGTACCGGTAATGAAGTCTCAATGGGTGCTTCAGACCCCTTTTACGATTGAGCAGCTCGAAAAAGACCTTCGGGCCCGCATCGACCCGGCGGACCGGCTTCTTATCACAGATGTTGGCGCGATGTCATCGCGAAACCTCATCAACAAAGACAAGATTGGAAGCGGTCCAACCTAGGCGCTAGGTTCGACGGGAGCACAGTTCTTCTCGATTTTCGGATATCGCTCACGGCTCTATACTGAGCATAGATTGACCGAATACGGCTACACGGCGATCTTCGAACCGCTCCCCGAAGGCGGCTACAGTGTTCTCGTTCCCGCTATCCCTGAGATTTGCACGTTCGGAAGGACGTTAAAAGAGGCGCGCGAGATGGCTCGCGATGCGATTCTTTGTTTTCTTGAGAGCGCCTTGGAAACGGGCGAGCCTATTCCCATCGCATTCTTAAGCAGGCTGGCCTGACTTTTCTGACGTTTCTATGAATCGATTAGGATTCGAATCGGCGGGTGCGTTACAATGAAATTACTTGTCTTGCTTCGGTGGCGGCTTTGGGGGAAAGAGCCGCCTTCTCCACTCTCGACGTATAATAATTACCGCTATGACGTCCCGATTCTTTGCTTCCCTGGCCGCTTTCACGATGTTCGCGGTGCCAACTGTTCTGAAGGCTCAATCGACCACTGCGAAAAAGGCGTGGACGGTTCCGCGCACTCCAGACGGGCGCCCCGACCTGCAAGGCGTCTGGACCAACGCCACCATAACCCGCATGGAGCGGTTGCCGGAGTTCAACGGGAAACTCAATTTGAGCGATGAAGAGGCCGCCAAATTCGAAGCGAAGGACCAAGCCGACTCTGAGGAACGCCCGGGCCGGGACGGAGTAGTGCTGGGCGGGCAGGTATTTTCGGGCGCCAATGCGGGCTATAACGTCCTGTTCATCGATCGAGGCAATGAGCTCGCCCGCGTGGATGGGAAGAAACGCAGCTCGCTGATCATCGACCCGCCGGACGGGAAGGTTCCTCCGCGAGTCACGTCGAACAACGATGGCGGGGGGCGCGGTCGCGGAGCCGGTTTCGGTGCTCAATATGACAGCGTGAAGAACCGTCCGGTTTCCGAGCGTTGCCTGGTCGGCTTCGGATCGACGTCAGGTCCGCCGATGATGCCGGTGCTTTACAACAACAACTATCAGATTGTCCAGACTCCGGGTGCCGTCATGATTCTGGTCGAGATGGTTCACGACGTCCGGGTGGTCCGCATGAACGGAACGCACGAATCGCCTGAGATCCGGCGCTGGCTGGGAGATTCCATCGGGCACTGGGAAGGCGACACGTTGGTAGTGGACACCACGAATTTTACCAACAAGACTCGATTTCGCGGGTCGGGTGAGAATCTGCATGTGATCGAGCGGTTCCAGCGCGTGGATCAAAATACGATTCTGTACCGGGTGACGATTGACGATCCGACTGTGTGGGCCAAGACATGGACCATGGAGTATCCGTTCTCGGCCACGGCAGGACCGGTTTACGAATACGCCTGTCACGAAGGCAACTACGCCATGGAAGACATCCTGGGAGGCGCGCGCAAGATAGAAAGCGAGAAGAAATAGCCTTTCTTCGTCGCGCGCATTCACCCACCTGGCGCTTTGAAAGCGTGCCAAATCGCGCTAAGGCTTACTTCAGGACTTTGGTGCTCTCCGACGCCACGGCTTGCCAGCGGCCGTTGCGTTTTACGAACACATCCATCCAAACGTAGGTCCCGCTGCTATCTTTGGCGTGGTACCTGCTTTTTTCGGTATCGCTTCCAATGACAATCGCCGTATTGCCGAAGACTTTGACTTTCATGTCTCCCAACTCGACCGATTGGTTGCTGGATTCCCCCGATTTCAGTTCCGCGATTGACTCGTCTTTAGTTACGGTCATGCCTCGAAAATCGATTCCGGTCCAATCGTCGGCCATGATTCGATCGAGAGCCTTGTAGTCCTTGACGAGGGTCGCCTGATTCCAGTCCTTTTCCATCTGGATCAGCGTCTGTTCGGTGGTTTTGTCCTGTGCCATCAGGACCAGCGAACTCATCGTCAACAAGCTAACAGCGAATAGTTGCCTCATCCTCCTGCTCCTTTATGAGGCTTCGAAGAGCATCTTCCGGGCCATTCGCAGGCGCGTTCAGGAAGGATACGCGATGGATGGAAACCAGTTGGCGCCGCGGCCCTCGGGCGTCAGGTCGAGGACATTCCACAGTGGCCACATCATGTCGATATGCCGTTGATTCTGGCCCTTATCCGGCGGCATGAACTGGAGCTCGGTGGCGTAGGTGTGATAAATCTTCCCCTTGCGCCGCACGAACACATTCATCATCGGCAGCTGACCGCCATCGGGCGATTCGCCGTGATAATCGCGGTTGTAGTTATTGTTGGCCGAGGAGAGGAGCCGCAGCCGGCGCCAGCCGCGCGACTCGGCAAGCTGCCGGATGCGGTCGATCGGCGACTTTGCCGCCACCGCGAGGTTCACCCGCTGAGCCAGGTGTTGCGCCGCGCCCTCCAGGCTGTCGAGAAAAGAAGTACACATAGGACAGGGAGCCTTCATCGCGGAGCTGAACATGTAGCTGTAGATCACAAGCGTGTCGAACCTATCTCGAAAAAGTTCGGAGAGTTTCACCGTGCCGGAGCCGTCGTCGAACACGTAATCCTCCGGCACCGGCCCGCCCAGCGGTAGTTTCCGGCGCATGGCCGCGACGCGTTCGACGCGCCTGCGCAGGTCGGTTTCCGCCGCGAGAAGGCGGTTCCGAGCGGTGCGATAGCGTGGCGATTCACCGGGGAGTCGATTCTTGTGCGTTTTCGAAGGCATCAATAATCTCCTTTGTACGTTTTACTACATCGGACTGGCAAGTGAAATACAATGGCGGGAAGCCCATGCGCTCAAAACTACTGCTTTCAACCTCGGCCGCTCTGCTGCTTGCGTGTTCCGTCGACGCCCAAACCCCTCCTACGACGACTGAAAACGATCCGATCAAAACGTTGGTCGGCCGTCTGGATCTCGCTCGCTACAAAGCGACCATTCGCGGCCTGACCAAGTTCGGCGACCGGCGCCAGGGAACGGATCGGAATCGCGCGGCGCTCGATTGGATCGAGGCGCAGCTCAAGAGCTACGGATGCACCAACACCGAGCGCATCCGCTACGATTATCAGCCGCCTCCTCCGCAGACGGGAGGCAGGGGTCGGCCGCGGGCCCGGCAGGGGAAACCAGGCCGGAGGAAGAGTGCGCGGCGACCGAGGTCCGGTAGGCGTCAATAACGACGCCGACCTGCAGCCGGACTCACGCCTTCGCGAGCTGAACTCGCAGCCATCGACACCTGGCATGCGCGAAGAAGTCTTCTGCACCAAAATCGGCACGACACATCCGGAAGAGATGTACATCGTCGGCGCGCACATGGATGGGATCGGCTGGGGCGAAGCCGCCAATGACGACGGATCGGGAACCGCTCTGGTGATGGAAGTCGCGCGAGTGCTCAGCAGTCCGGATGTCGTCACCGAACGATCCATCCGCTTCGCCCTGTGGAACAACGAAGAGACCGGAACTCAACGGCGCCCGCGCCTACGTTGAGCAGCGAAAAGACCTGCAAGGCAAAGAAGATCCGCCCGGGTCGGGGAAATATCCGGAGCCGAAATGGCTCGGCATGATTCAGCACGACATGATGCTGTTCGATCACGGGATGCCGCGCAAAGACGGTACCGTCAGCGATCATCAGCGGCCGGAGGCGGATGTGAACATCGAGTTCCAGTCGCGATCGAAATTCGCCGGGCAGGCGGCTGAGCTTGCCTGGGCGTTCCTGGCCGCGAACGAACAGTATGCGACGGATTATCCCGCGGTGGTCGGCAATCACATGACCAACACGGATTCGGGGCCGTTTCAGGATCTGGTTCCGTCGATCAGCTTGCGCGAGCTGGAACGGGTGGCGCAGATCGGCGGCGGCTGGGATCCTACCCATCATCAGCCCATCGACGTGTATTCCTATTACTCAGACGGCGATTTCCGGCTGGGGTTGAACGCAGCGCAGACGACGTTAGGAGCGGTTTCACGCCTCGCCAAGGCGACACTGCAATAATCGTGATATGCTGAGTTGGCTACCCTAGCCGACTTAGTATATGTCTTCGACTAATTCCGTCCAAACCGCTCTCGACCTGCTGGTCTTGACCGTTCTCAGCCGGCGCGGCCCGCTGCACGGCTACGGAATCGCCACTGCGATTGAGGATCTTTCGGAAGAAGCCTTACGCATCGACGAGGGGTCTTTGTACCCTGCGCTGCATCGCATGGAGGAGGCCGGCTGGATCACCGCGAAATGGATGGTCACGGAGAACAAGCGCCGCGCGCGGATCTATGAACTGACCCGCGCAGGCAAGAAGCAACTCGCCGCCGAAACCGAGCGCTGGAGCAGTTTTTCGGCGAGCGTCGCCCGCGTGCTGCGTCACGCGTAGAGGAAAATCGATATGTCCTGGATTTCCCGAATCAAGAACGGGCTGTTTCCCCGGAAACTGGACGATCAACTTCGCGAAGAAATGTCCGACCACCTGGCGCGACGCGCCGCCGCATTGCGCGACCGAGGCTTGAGTCCCGAAGAAGCGAAACGTCAGGCGTCGATCCGTTTCGGCAACGTCACGCAATTGCGCGAGCAGAGCCGGGAAATCCGATTGTCGGCGATGCTCGAAAGCACGCTTCAGGATGTTCGCTATTCGTGGCGAGGAATCCTTAAGAGTCCGGCGTTTGCGATCACTGCGATTTTGTCGCTCGCGCTGGCGATTGGAGCCAACACTGCGATCTACTCCATCGTCGATGCGGCCATGCTGCGGCCTTTGCCGGTGGCCGAACCGGATCGTCTGATCAGGCTCGCGCTACCCAGAATCGACGAACCCGGCAGTGACTCATCCGCTGAGGATGAATCCTTTAGCTATCCGCTCTACCTGCAATTCAGGACCGCTGTGGGAGATTCCGCGCGCCTTGCCCTTTTCAGTTGGGCGGAGCAGATCGAGGTACAGATCCCCAACGCCGATGCGCCGATCGAAAAGGCGGTGCGGCAATTCGTGTCGGGAGAATCTTTCGACATCCTCGGAGCTACGCCAGCCCTAGGACGCCTGTTCTCCGCCGATGAAGATCGCGTTCCGTGGGGCCATCCCTTTGCGGTGATCAGCTACGACTACTGGAAACGCCGCTTTCAATCCGATCCCGGCATATTGGGACGCCGCATGCAGATCGGGGGGAAAACATACTCGATCATCGGAGTGGCGCGCCAGGGATTCTTCGGCGTCGAGCCAGGGAAGTTCGTCGACGTCTGGCTCCCGGCCATGATGTACAGCAAAGCCGCGTTCACCAGCCAAACCTGGAGTTGGTTCCGCATCTTCGGCCGTCTCAGTCCAGGCACAACACGCATGCAGGTTCAGGCGCGCTTGCAGCCTGTTTTGCGCGATCACCAGGAGGTCCTGGTCAAGGGATTTCCCACAATGCCGCCCGCGATCCGCCAACAATTTCGAGATGCCGATTTACGAGTTCATCCTGGCGCGACCGGTGCATCGAACTTCCGTGAGACGTTCGCTAGACCGTTGTGGATCGTGCTGGGAGTTTCCGCCGGCATCCTGTTGATCGCCTGCTCGAACGTGGCCAGCCTTCTACTCGCCCGAGCGACCGCGCGTGCGGCCGAGATGGCGATGCGGATCTCTCTCGGAGCGGCTCGCGCGCGTCTGGTGCGCCAGCTCGTCACGGAAAGCATGCTGCTGGCGACGCTGGCGGGAGCGCTCGGCTGGATCATGGCGCGTTTGGCCGCGCCGGTGCTCGTCGGCCTGCTTTCCAGAGGAAAGACCGATCCGGTGCGATTCGCTCTGTCCATGGACACGCGTGTCTTGCTGTTTTCCGCAGCCGTCTCCACGCTGGCCGCCGTGATGTTCGGATTGCTCCCCGCCTGGCAAGCTTCGGGAGCGCAGCCGATCGAGCAACTGCGCGATGTGCGCGCCGGTCTGGCGGGCAAGCTCCGGCTGGGACGATTCTTCGTCGGAATCCAGGTTGCATTCGCGTTCAGCCTGGTGGTTGCCGGAGCCAGCTTCCTGTTCAGCTTGCGAAATCTGTTTGCCGTCGACACCGGATTCGATCCGCGCAACGTTGCGGTGATCACCCTCAGCAGCAGTGGGTTAAGCGACATGACCCAGAAAGAGCAGCTTAACCTGCTGCTCGATCAACTTCAGACCCGCATTGAGGCGTTGCCCGAAATTCAGGGCGCGGCCACGGCACAGTCGATGCTGTTTGACGGGACTCACTGGTCGGTTCAGGTGATTCTGCCAGGGCGGCCGCCATCGGAACGAGAAGAAAGTCTTTACTCCGTCTCTCCACGTTACTTTTCGACGATGCGGATCCCGCTGCTGGCCGGGCGCGATTTCGAACAGCGCGACCGCAGCGAAAGCAGCCAGCCGCGCCCCATTATCGTCAACCAAGCCTTCGCCCGGCGATATTTTGGCGATCAGAATCCGTTGGGTAGAGTCTTTCAGACGCCATATGACGGGATGCACCTGATGAGCATGCGAGTCATCGGGGTGGTCGCGAACTCCACCTTGAGCTCACTGCGCAACGGGCCGCAACCCATCGTTTTTACTGTTGTCCGGGGAACCAATTTGTTCACTCTGTATGTCCGATCGCATCTTGCCCTCGGTTCGGTCGTCAGAATGGTCGACCGCGAAGCGCAGGCAATCGGCTTCGGTACGCGGATTCGCGAGGTGACCACGCTTGAAACACTCATCGGCAGCACGCTGTTGCGGGAAAAATTACTCGCGGAGATCGGCGGCTTCTTTGCGTTCCTCGGCCTGCTTCTCGCCGCCATCGGACTCTTCGGGTTGCTCAACTATTCGGTCAAGCGAAGGACCAGGGAGATCGGGATACGCGCGGCCCTCGGGGCTCGCCCTCGCGCGTTGGTCGTTCTTGTGTTTCGCGAGATATTCGGTACGGTCGGCGCTGGTTTGATGGCTGGATTGGTCGGCGCCATTGCGTTACTGACGGGAATCCGTTCGCTGTTATTTGGAATCGCTCTTGTCGATCCGCTGGTGGTGTCGACGGCCGCTGCGGTTTTTCTTGCCGCGGCGGGCTTAGCCGGCGGGCTTCCCGCCACGCGAGCCGCTACTATCGACCCAACCGTCGCGCTGCGGCATGAATAAAGAACTACTCTTGCGAGGCGCTACGCCGAAGCCGGTCCAGAGCCCGGCGATCGCGTTTCGACGGTCTGCCTTCGCGCGAGCCCTCGAAACGCGGCATGGCTTTACGCTCTTCCGCCAACCTCAAGCGAGATTCCCGGCTCGCCTCGGTCTCGCGATACAGGCTCTGCGCGATCGCCGCCGGACCCCGCATTTCGCTCAGCAGCAGAACCTCGATCTGAAACTCGCCGCCGTCGTTCTGCACGCGCAACCGATCGCCGGCGTGCACCTCACGTGCAGGCTTGGCGGGTTGCCCGTTGGAGTCGACACGGCCGAGCTCACAGGCTCGCGCGGCGAGTGCGCGAGTTTTATAAAAACGCGCTGCCCATAGCCATTTGTCGATTCTGACGCGGCTCATCAGCACCATTCTGGCAGAGAGCCTCCACACCGCGATACGCTGCCCAAATAAATGAAAAACCGGCCGCGCCCAGTGAAGGAACGCGGCCGGTCGTCGGAGGAAAAACGTCTAACGAGGCTGCGTGCGCACATGCACCGTGTCGACCGCGAACTCCGCGCCGATACCGTGGCAGGTCACACAAGCTTCGCCCAGCGCCGACGTGTTCGAGAGCGCGTGAGAAGCTGTGGCTTTATCGTCGTGGCAACCTTGGCAGGCCGCCGAAATCGGAGGCGTCGTTGGCGTGAAGCCGCCCGCGCTGGCGACGGATGCGACTGCGCCCACGTTGTCAACCTGATACGAATTGTTGACGTGGCAAGTGCTGCAATCGCGGAGGTCGCCCGGGAACAGCACGCTTTGATAATTGGTGGTACCCAGGATGTAGGGGTTGGCCAGGTTCGCACCGCGATGGATGCTGTGAATCTGGGTGGCGAAGCTGACGCTTTGCTTGGATGTGCCGTCAGACAGCGTCGGATTGTGGCAGATGCCGCACTCTTGCGTGGCGCCGCGAGATCCGCCGTGCACGATACCGAGGTTCTGGTGGCAGTTGCTGCAATTGGCCAGGGAGACAACCTGGCGTCGCGGAACGACCGGCGTGTTGTCGAGCGAGAAGTAGTATTCAACCGGCACCGCCATATCGGTTGCCGTGGTTTGCTCCGTGGTCCCGCTGAGTAGCGTCACTGTATTGGCTGCTTCCATCGAAATAGTGTAGGAACCGGTAGCGGTGGCCGGAATCGCATTGGTCATCGTGTACATATAGGTTCCATTGGCGCTGCCTGTGGCCTTGGTCGGAGTCTCGGAAACGCGCATTCCGGCCGGCGTAACGCCGTAGTCGACGTTGTTGCCGCCCAGAACGATGCGAATGGTTGTGAGCTTGGTAATGTCCACCGGATTGCCGGACTTATCGGTTACCTGGAAGGTTACCGTCGGATTGCTGCCGGGTGTTCCATTGGCAACGTTCATGATCTTCAGCACGATGCCGGGAAGTGAAGTGGAATTATTGGGGACGGTGTGCGCGCCGGGAATCGAAGCGTCGAATTCGTTATGCGGCACGGATGTATGGCAGTTCTGGCATTGCGTGTCGTCGGTCTCGATCAGGTTGACGTGATTCTGGCCAGTGGCGAAATTCACGTCGTCGTGGCAGGAGCCGCAAACCGCCCGGCTCGGATTGGTTTTCCAGTTCGCAGCCTGCGCCGGGCCGTTGGCATGGCAGGTGGTGCAGTTGCGGATGTCCTGCGGAAATATCACCTTGGAATAATCCTCTCGGTTTCCGCGGTGCTCTATGTAATAGGGAGTGCCTGCCACTACGCTCGGCAGGCTGGATCCCATGTGCAGTTTGTGGATGAACACCTTCATGTCGACCGTATTCAATGAATCCGGATTGGTGCTCTGCGGCGTATGGCACATGTCGCAGAAGGCAATCTTGGTGCGCGGGCCGGGTGCGCCGTGCGCGTTCAGAGGATCGTGGCAGTTATTGCAGGACGCTTCATTGATTACATCGCGAACGTTGGTAACCGCGGCGCCGTTGGGAACAAACGTGAGCACATCGTTCCCGGTAAACATCTCCGCATAGCCGTAGGCCGAGAGATCACGCTCAATCTGCGCGCCGATCGCATGCGTAGCCGTCACGTCGAAGCCCGCTGGGGCTTTAGTACCGAACGTATAAGTGTAGGTGCCGCTGGCGGCGTCGATCAGTGTGTACACACCGTTCTTGTCCGTGCTGGCTTGTGTCTGTGGAGGATTTTTGTTGGTGGTCGGATTGTCGACCGAAGTCGTGTAAGCGATATATTGCGACTGGCCGTTGGGAATATACGCCGCCACGAAAGCGACGCTTTCCGCGCCAGGAGTCAAGACTCCGTTAATATCGAGCCCCGCGCCGGCGGAATCGGTGATCGTGAATTTGGCCGTGATAGTTCCGTCCTTGGCGATGGTTGCGCTTTGGATCTTAATCACAGCGCCGGTGTTGAACGAATCGAATAACGTCGTCGCGTTGGGACGATAGGATGGATTTTGTTTCGCCGGCCGGTCTTGCGCGGACGCGGCGAGGATAAAGAACGCGCCTGCGAAGATCAGCGCGGCCCTGATGGGTACGGAATGCTTTTTCATAATGAGAGAACCTTCCTCGGATAAAGAATTATCCGGTCGCGGGTTACGAGCCGCGCTAACAGAGACGGAGCACGCGAGCCACCGGTGACCACACTTTCATATCAATGATTTAGATCAGGCGAAGTGACGTTGCGCGTGCTGTGGCGCACTTTTGGGGGAGATGGCTCATCCGCCTTAGTCTACGCGTTGATAGGAATACGGCGCGATTTCACAGGCGCCATGGTTTGCCGTTTATCGTGACGCCGTCGACTTGCAGCCCTTCTACGTGCTCGATGATATTGGGCTTCGCGGCCCGGTCAAATTTGCAGCGGGCCACGCTGACGTTGCGGATCGGATCGGACGCGTAGCCGCGCAGGTTCAAAGCGTCCACCGTCTTTTCGCAAGTGACGTCCCGAATTTCGACGTTTCTGACGGTCGGAAGGAATTTTCCGCCCTCGCCTTCTTCATAACTGAAATCGATCTGAACGACGTCATGCGCGACTTCACCTACTGTCACATTGCGAAAGGAAACGTTTTCGATGACGCCGCCCCGGTAGGAGTTGGTTTTGATTCGCAGCGCCCGCTCCAGGTGGGGACTGCTCATCTTGCAATCCCGGACGAACACGTTGCGGACGCCTCCCGAGGCCTCGCTGCCGATGCTGACGCCGCCGTGGCCATCTTTCATGACGCAGTTCTCGATCACGAGGTTTTCGCAGGGAGCGTTGATACGGCGCCCGTCGCGATTCCTGCCGGATTTGATGGCGATGCAATCGTCGCCGGTATCGAAAGTGCAGTCTTGAATCAGGACGTCGCGGCAGGATTCCGGATCGCATCCGTCGTTGTTGGGTCCGTGCGTGGAGATATTCACGTTGCGCACCGTCACGTTGCGGCACAACACGGGATGAACTTCCCACATCGGCGAGTTCCGGATGCTAACTCCTTCAAGCAGCACGTTTTCGCAGCGGTAAGGCTGGATGAACTGCGGTCGCAGATAATGGCCCGGTCCGAAGACGCGGTCCTTCACCGGAACGTCTTTGTCCGCCATTGCGACCAGCGCGGCGCGGTCAGCCAGAGCGTTCGGACCGTCGTGACGGACGCCGCAGGTTACGCCGCCTTTCCAGGGCCACCAGTGATCGCAATCGGCCTGGCCATCGAGGGTCCCCGAGCCGGTGACGGCGATGTCGGTTTGCTCGAAGGCGTAAATAAGAGACGAATAGTTCATGCATTCAGTGCCTTCCCAGCGTGTGAAGACCACCGGATAATCTTTGGGATCGCGACTGAAGCGCAGGGTTGCACCTTCGGCGATGTACAGATTCACGTGGCTCTTCAGGTGAATCGCGCCGGTGAAGAAGATTCCGGGCGGCACGACAACTCGGCCGCCGCCCGCCGTGGAACAGGCGGCGATGGCTTTGCGGAGGGCCTCGCTCGAATCGGCTTCGGGTTTGGCCCCGTAACTGGTGATGTCGAAATCGCGATTGGGGATTTTCGGCGGACGGATTCGAGCGACGATTGCAGCGGCCTCGTCTCGCCAGTCGCCAAGAGCGGACGTGGCCAGGGCGGCGGCCGCGCCGGCGACGAAGCTTCTTCGGGTGATCATGCTGTCTATCCTTATCACCCATTCGCTCCGAAAAAGGACATTTAGTTCTTCTCAATCATCAGTTTAGGAAAACGATCGATACCATTGACCCGAGCAGTCGGATAGAATCGGGAGCGGATGAAGCTCGAGAAATATTCGATCGGAGTGGGCGACCGGTTTGTCCACCAGGCCAAGGCGCAACTGGCGGCGTGCATGTGCGCCGAGCGGCGCGGCGTCACCGTCGTTCCGGTGTGGAATAAATCCAACCGCGAGCATATCACCATCGGATCAGAGCCGGGCAGTACGCGAAAGGCGGTGGACGCGGCCGTCCGTGAGCTTGACTGGAAGCATTCCTACTACGTGGATGCGGATCATATCGATCTGAACACCGTCGACCGGTTTCTGGAGCCGTGCGATTTTTTTACCATCGACGTGGCATCGTCGATTGGACGTCCGCCGGAGGACGGTGCGGCGGAAGCGCTTCTCGGGCGTCATCCCGAGCTGATGGATGGTTCGCGCGCGGAGGCGTTGAGTGTCGCCAGGAAGTACTTGCTCGCAGTCAGAGAGGCGGGCCGGATTTACCGGAAGATCGCCAGCCTCAAAGGCGCCGGAAATTTCGTCACGGAAGTGTCGATGGATGAGACCGATGCACCGCAGACGCCGTCGGAATTGCTGCTGATTCTGGCTGCAATCGCCGACGAGCGGATTCCGGTTCAGACCATCGCCCCCAAATTCACCGGTCGATTCAACAAAGGCGTCGATTATGTGGGCGATGTCGCGCAGTTCGAGAAGGAGTTCGCCGACGACGTCTCGGTGATCACGCAGGCCGTCAACCGCTACGGGCTGCCGGGAAATTTGAAGCTGAGCGTGCATTCAGGCAGCGACAAGTTTTCTTTGTATGCGCCAATCCGGCGGGTGATTACGAAATCTAACGCCGGAGTCCATCTGAAAACAGCGGGAACCACGTGGCTGGAGGAATTGATCGGGCTCGCCGAACGCGGGACCGGAGGGGCTCGCGCTCGCCAAAGAGATTTATGGGGCGGCGTACGACCATCGCGAGGAGTTGTGCGCGCCGTACGGGGCCGTGATCGACATCGATCCGGCGCGGCTGGCTCCTCCGGACGAAGTACGGGGGTGGAACGCGGAGCAGTTCGCGGGCGCGCTGCGGCACGATCCGAAGAATCCGCTGTTTAATCCCAGCGTCCGGCAATTGCTGCACGTCGGCTATAAGATCGCAGCGAAAATGGGCGAGCGGTACACCGATCTGCTGGATTCCTGCGAGGCTGCGATTTCGAAAAACGTGACCGAGAATTTGTATGCGCGTCACATCGTTCCGCTGTTTCTTGGAGCGGCTTAAGTGAAATGCCTGTTCTTTGCGCTCGCCGCGCTTGCTTCGGCGCAGGACACGCGTACCGTAAATGAACCGGTGATTCCGCCGGTATGCGCGCGATTGAAGGCTCGCCTGCCTCCGACGCTCTCTGAAAGCGACGAACGCAATCCGGATACGGCGAGGATTCAGCAGGCGCTCGATCAATGTAAATCGGGTCAGGCGGTTTCGCTCGAAGGAGGGGGGTTTCTTTCAGGGCCGCTTCAATTGCGCGCGGGAGTGACGCTGCTGGTGGCCGGCGGAGCGATCCTGTACGCGTCCCGCAATCCGCGGGATTACGATATCGCGCCGGGGCGCTGCGGGACCGTCGACGAAAAGGGCAAAGGCTGCAAGCCACTGATCGGCGGCGACCACGTGGCGGATGCGGCCGTGATGGGAGATGGAATCATCGACGGCCGCGGCGGTGCGACGCTGACCGGTGCCAAAGTTTCCTGGTGGGACTTGGCGCAGGAGGCCAAGGCAAAAGACACTCTTCATCAGAACGTTCCGCGAATTCTGGTGCTGAACTATTGCGACCGGTTCACGTTATACAGAATCACGCTGAAGAATTCGCCGAATTTTCACGTGTCGTACAGCCACGGCGACGGATTCACAGCCTGGGGAGTGATCATCGACGCGCCGAAGACCGCGCGCAATACGGATGGCATCGACCCGGCGAATGCGACCAACGTCACTATCACGCACTGCTTCATTCACACCGGCGACGATCAGGTGGCGATCAAAGGCGGCGGCTCCGGCGCTTCATCGCACATGACCATCGCGCACAATCACTTCTATACGGGACATGGGATGTCGATCGGAAGCGAGACGGACGCGGGAGTGAACGCGATTCGCGTTAAGGATCTTTCGATTGAAGGCGCGGATAACGGGCTGCGCATCAAGTCCAATTCGAGCCGTGGCGGCCTGGTGGAAGACGTGGTGTACGAGGACGTCTGCATCGCGGATACCAAGAATCCGATTTACATGGATTCTAACTATTCGTTCTACGGCAAGGAACGGGACAAGCTGCCCAGGTTCGCCGGCATTATTCTGCGCGATGTGAAGATCCTGACGCCCGGTACGATCACGCTGGACGGATTCGACGAAACGCATCGGCTGGAGATGACCTTCGACGGTGTAATTCTGGGCAAACCGGCAGAGACGAAGGTGGTGGCGCATCACGCTCGCATCACGCTGGGGCCCGGGACGGTGAACTTTGCTCCTTCAGGCGACGATGTGGTGGTCACCGGCAAGCCGGGGCGGGCCAACGCCACCGGCTGCGCGGACATATTTACGCCAATGCCCGTTAAATGATGAGTTGTGCGATGCTCATCCCAGGGCTATGGATGTCCGGCAACTAGAACTGTTCCTCGCGGTGATGGAATATTCGAGCGTCACACGCGCGGCGGAGAAGGTGAATCTGTCGCCGGGCGCGGTCAGTTTGCAATTGCAGAACCTTGCGGCTTCGCTGCGGGCGGACCTGTTCGTCAGAACGGGAAAACGCCTGGTTCCGACACCGGCGGCGCTGCGGCTGGCTGAGCTCGCCATGACGGTGGTCCGGCAGATGAGGCAAATCGAACAGGAATTCGAGAACAATCCTGCCTCGGATACTCGCCCGTTTTATCTGGCTACTGGCGCGACTACGCTGATTCATCGGCTGGGCGCACCGCTGCGGGCGCTCCGCCGGGAGTATCCGAATACTCCGGTAAAGATCACAGTTTCGGCGACTGAAGAGATGGTGGCGGGATTGCACGACCGGCGCTTCGATTTGGCGCTGATTTCGTTGCCGCTGGAAGACGAGAATCTGACCATATTGCCGCTATTCGAGGAAGAATTGCTGATCTTGAAACCATCGGCGACGCCGGTTCGAGGCTGGCACGTCGGAACCATGGAGAGGGAAGAACTGGCGTCCGCGCAATTCCTTTTGTATCCCGGCCGAAGCAACATGCGGGCCATGATCGACCGGTTCTTTCGCGAGATTGCGCTAACGCCGCGAGTGATCATGGAAGCCGACGATACCGAAGCGATCAAGCGGCTGGTGGAGGCCGGTTTCGGCTACTCGATTCTGCCTGAGTATGCCTTGCGCAGCCAGCCGAGGTTCTTCAAGACGTTTCGAGTGCCGGGGCGAAGGCTGGTGCGGCAGCAGGCGCTCGCGTCAGTCCGCGCGCAACATCCGCGGGCGTTGACGGCTTCGATCGCACGATTTCTGCAAAATGCGCTGATTGGGCCGCAGATTCACGCCGATGCACGCCGATCGAATAAGACCTAGAAAACGAAGCGGGCGCCCAATTGCAGCGTTCGGGGACGATTCGCCTGCGTGGTGATCATGCCGAAGCCGGAGCTGCTGGCGGTGGTGCTGGGAGCCGAGAACGTGGGATGGTTCAGCACATTGTAGGCTTCCAGGCGGAGCTGTAGATTCATCTGCTCTCGGATGAAAAAGCGTTTGCTGATGGACGGGCTCCAGTCATTGATGCCATCCTGGCGGAGGTTCGGAAAAGTGGTCGAAAACGTCCGGATATGATATTGGAACTGGTCCGCGGACTTGGTGTCGAAAGCGGACGTGTTGAAAGCCGCGGTGTTGGTCCCGCGGTTGTCAAGCACGATCGGCGTGCCGAGGTACACGTAGTCGCCGGGACTGGTGGTGCTTCCGTTCACCCATGTGATCGGGGCCCCGGTCTGGTAGGTGTAAATGCTGTTGAGCCCCCATCCGCCGACCAGCAGATTCTCCCAGCGGGCACTGCTGTTCAGGAAGCGCCGGCCGGTGCCGAACGGAAGTTCATACACGAAAGCCAGCACAAAGCGGTTGGGATGATCGAAGGGCGAGATTCGTTTTTCCGGTAGCGGATCGGTATCGTTTAGCCAGGTGTCGCGCTCGATCAGTTTAGAGAAAACGTAATTGCCGACCAGCGTTAGCCCGCTCGAAAAGCGCTTTTGAAAACGCACGTTCAGGCTGTCGTAAAAAGAGCTGCCCGCAGTGTTGTTCAGCTCGACCACGCCGCTTGAGAAGCTGCCGGTTCCGGTGGGGAACTCGGGATAGCGCGCGAGCAGTTGGGCCACGCTGGTGGTGGTTCCGTTCTGGGCGGTCGCCAGACCGGAGAAGGGGTTCGGCACGGTCGCGCTCAGAGTGTTGATGGTGGTCTGGTCCCGAGTTCCGAGAGAGCTCAAGTATTGAGCCGGGATTCCGTTGAGCTGTGTGACGAAGATCGGCAAGTGCACGCCGTGATTCCCCATGTACGTCACTTCGAGCAGCGTGTTCGGTGTGAAGGAATGCTCGAAGCCGAAGTTCCAGCGCAGGGAATAGGGATCTTTCACGTTGGGATCGATGAATTGCACGGTCTGGCCTTCGAAGGTAGCCAAGCCGGCCGAGGAACCGGCCGGAGCCTTGATGCCCGTTGGAAATGGATTGCTGAGAGTGGTGGCCGGGGTCAGGAAGCTGTTGTTTGACGCGATATAGGTCGTAGTCTGGCTGAATCCATACTGCTGGAGGATGGGATTGGTTGAATACGCGCCAGAAATGGCGAGTTGGGTAACGCTGATCGGCTGCACGAACATCGCGAATCCGCCTCGGAAAACAGTTTTCCCGTGGAGTTTTTCTGGCGTCCAGGCGAACCCAACGCGCGGGCTGAACGGATGGGAGGTCTGGTTATAAAGAGCTCCGTCGGTGGGAAAATTGAGGTCACCGTTCACGTTGAAGCCCCCGACTGGAATCTCCGAGATAGGATGGGCGTTATAAGCGGCGATGGCAGCCGGGGCCAGCGGATTCTGAGCCGTGCCGTTAAAGCCATCCACCGTGCGATCGTATTTTTCGTAATACGGCGCGTCATAATCGAAACGCAGCCCGAGGTTTACGGTCAGATTCTTCCTCACGCGCCAGTCATCCTGAACAAAACCTGCGACGTAGTGTTCGTAGTATGCGGCAGAGGTGTTCAGGTCGTAGCCGCCGCTGGTGGGCAGCCCTAGTAGGAACTCAGCCACATCTTGGCCTAACACGACCGTGGAGGAAGCGCTGCTCGATTGCTTCACCCAGCTATTTGCGCTGAAGGAGAAGTCTCCGGCTGAATTTCCCGCGCTAAAGACGTTCAAATTATATTGACGAGCGTCCGCACCCACCTTGATCGTATGGTTGCCCTTGATGGTGATCCAGGTGCCGAAAAATTGCAGCGACTGCGATGGCAGCGTATTCGCCGAGTTGGTGCCGAGCGTGGTGAGTCCGGTGGTACTCGCGAAGGCAATGTTGGGAAGCTGTGGATATTCCGAAGTGCTGAGCATATAGGACGGGAATCCCAGGCTCGTGGGATCGAAGCCTGCGCTGGGCGACGGATGCGCCTCGCCCATGCGCGTGAAGTTGAATCGCGTATCGATTACGTTGGTGGCATTGATCGTGAAGACGTTGTCGAGGCTGCCGCCCCAGTTGTTGCGGGTGAGAAGCGAGCCGGTGGAGACATTCCCGAAATAGTCATTCTTGCTTTGCTGGTAACCGGTGCGGCGGATGTCGAAGAACATCCGGTCGTTGTTGCTGATGTTGTAGTCCAGACGGCCCAGTTCGTTGTTGTAATTGTCGGGCGTGCCGGCGGTGCTGCCGTAGTTGTCAAATCCACCAGCCTGGCCGGCAATGTTGGGCAGCGGGATCAGCTTCATGTACGCCTGGGCGATCGGATTCAATGCGGTGGGAGACAGGATGTTCCCGGCAATCGGCTGGCGGGTGATGGTGGTGCCATTCAGGACGGCGCTATTCGGGTCATAGAGCTGGTATTGAGATCCGAGTTTGAGAAGGGCTGAGAAATCCCCAGTGCGTTCGGCGGCTGTAGGAACGGTCAGGAAGGTCGTGTTCGGCTGGCTGTCTTTCAGGCCCTCCCAGGCGAAAAACCAGAACAGCTTGTTCTTGCCGTTCAGAACTTTCGGGATCATCATCGGCCCGCCCGCGGTGACTCCGTACTGGTTGTAGTGCGTCACGGGATTGCCCAAGCCAGCTTTGTTATTGAAAAAATTATTGGCCGCAAGGGTATTCGGCTGGTTGAATTCCCAGGCCGATCCGTGGAGGGAATTGGTGCCGGTTTTCAGCACCTGGTTCATCGTGCCGCCGCCGGTATGACCGAAAGAAGCGTCGGAATCGAAGGCTTTCACACGGACTTCCTGAACGGCATCGGTGGGCGGGCTGTAGGCGAGGCGTCCATCCCAGGTGGCGTCAGGGGAACCATCGATCAGAATTTCGTTGGTCTGCGAAGGCGTGCCGCCGATGCTCCAGCCTGCGGCTCCGGCGCTGTCGAAAGGATGGATCAGCGAGGGCTGCCCCGTCGCCAGGACACCCATCGAAAGAGAAGCCAGCACCAGCGGCGTGCGACCATTCAGCGGGAGGTCCTCCACTTCCTTGGTGGTGATGGCTTGCCCGACGGATGCATTTTCGGAATTGATCAGCGACGCGTCCGCGGTGACTTCGACACTCTGGGTGACATTCCCGACTTCGAGCGCGATATCGACCACCGGATGCTCGCCGGACCCAACGTTGATCGCTTTGTGGGTAAATTCCTTGAATCCGTCGGCTTGTACCTGGATGTCATAGATGCCGGGCAATAGGAATGGGAGCGTGTATTGGCCGGCCGAGTCGGAAACGGTCTGGACTTTCGTGCCGGTGCGCTCCTCCGTGGCAGTGACCTTTGCATTCGGGACGCGTCCACCAGCAGGATCGGCGATCACGCCGCTGACGGTGCTGCGAAATTCCTGGGATAACGCCGGGATCGCGAGCAACGTGACCGCGAGGATCCAGCGAACAGTGCTGTTTACGATCTTGTCCATGGGTCGACTCCTGAAGTCTTCTGGGAAGGGGTTGTTCCGAAGAAATTGTCATCCGCAACACGCGACGAAGCCATGCGCAGCCCTTCGACGAAAATGAATTCTATGTAACGAGACCTATTGGGAATATACGGCTGCGCACAAGGAACGTCAAACGAGGAATCTTAAACGGCATGTTGAGGCTCGCTCAAGCTAGCGCTAAAGGTTTGCGGACCGGCTAAGGTTCAGACCCTATTTACCCATCAGGCCACGGAGCCGATAATCAGGTGGGGGCCTGCGTGTTCGTCGACCATTACGAGATTCTGCAAATCAGCCCGAACGCCGACCAACAGACGATCTATCGCGTCTACCGCATCCAAGCCCAGCGTTTTCATCCAGATAACCAGAGCACCGGGGACGCCCAGGCGTTCCGCCGGGTGTCGGAAGCGTACGAAATCCTGAGCGATCCTTCGCGCCGGGCTTCCTACGATATAGAACATCGCAATGCCCGGCGACGCAACGCACGGGACCTGTTCGAAGAGGCGAACGCTTCCCAAGGCGTCGACGTCGAAAAGTACAAACGGCAGGAGATTCTCTCGCTGTTATACAAGAAGCGGGCAGCGCATCCGGAGCAGCCCAGCATGTCGTTGAGGGATTTCGAGGAGGTTCTGGCGATCCCGAGGCAGCAGCTCGAATTCAGCCTCTGGTTCCTAAAGGAAGGCGGGTTCCTGACCCGATCCGACAGCGCGCGTCACACCATCACGATGAAAGGCGCGGAGTGGGTGGAGTCGCTGGTCAAGGACCGCGAGACTCCGCCGATGCCCGGAATCACCGACGGCTCGCGCGTAGCCTAAGGCTGCACGCTTTGAGCGCCGATAAACAACTGAAGGAAGAAAAACCATGTCCTCTTCGTCCGCCGGTAAGTTTCAGGATCACTACGCGCTGTTCAATATCGATCCCAAGGCGAATTCGGAAACGATTCAAGCCGCTTATACGAAGCTTGCCCAGAAATATCATCCGAGCAATAAGGACACCGGCGACGCGGAGAAGTTCGAGGCCATCAACCTGGCGTACGAAGTACTCTCCGATCCGGAGCTTCGTAAAGGCTTCGACCAGCTGAAGGGCGTCGACAATCGAAGCGGCCCTCCCAAGTTCAGCGGACTTCAGTTCTTCGAGGCGATTCAGCGAGGGACGGGGCTGCGGTCGGCGCTGTTGTGTCTCCTTTACGACCGCCGGCGCACGCATCCGTTCACGCCCAGCCTGTCGATGCGGCACATTGAGAATATGCTGACCGGGATTCCGGAAGAGCTGAATTTCGCGCTGTGGTATCTGAAACAGCGGAGCTTGGTAGTAAACGACGACAAGAGCAGTTTGCAGATTACGGTGGATGGAATGGATGCCCTCGAATCCAATTGTCCTGCGCCGGAGCTGGTGATGCCGTTCTTCAAGCCGGCGGCTCTCACGGAAGCGCCGTCTACCGCGGAAGCGATGCCCGAAACGCTCGCGACACTGGCCACTACGGTTGCCGCCGCAGGAGAAGAATCGGGAACGTCGAATCGTTTCGGTACGCGTCTGGGGAGTCTGCTAAAAGCGAAAGTTCCCGCCCGAAGCGAGGCGGGAAAAGAAGCTTAGCGGCCTTCGTCGTCGATGGCGATTTTCAAGGCGCGCAGGAATTTCTGATCCTGAGAAGTGAGCTTGATCTTGCCGACTTTGCGCCGTCCGCTCTCGGGCGGAGTCTTCAGCTCGATGGTTTCGCCCTCTTCATGTTCTTCGGACTCATCGCGTTTGTTGAAACCGATGGTCGCTTCCAGGACCAGAAACACGTCGTAGCCCGCGCGTTTGATTTCGCCGATGGCGGCGGCAATGCGATCGGAATCGGAGAGTGACTCATTAATGGCATTCCCCAATTCCTGCATGAGCTCCTTCAATCGATCTTCCAAAGGCCCTCTTTTCTGCGCCCCGCTGGCTGGCGGATCACTTCTCCCGAAACCACCTTCAGCATATCATCTGATGCCGTCAGAGGCTAGACGGTTCCAGCACCCGCTTCCTGCTCAAATTATCGGCAGCCGGCTGGCGATTCTGTATCGGATCGCGTTTGTTAGGATGAGAGTACAGGCGATGGGCAGACTTATCACTCGCTTCATAGGCCATGTGTTGCCCGGCGTCATTCGCCCGTTGCGAGCGCTGTGGAACCAGTTGATCGGATTCCTGTTCCTGGTGCTGGCCAGCGCTCCGATTCCTTCGATCGTCCGCTATGTGCGTCATTACGATGGGGATGCAGATAATCTGTTCCGCATCGTGTTGTCGTTCTGCTTCGCGGGGCTGATGGCCTACTTCGGCATTACATCTTTCCTGCGCGCCCGGAGGATTTCGCGTTCATGACCGCACAATCGCCGGGCGAGTATCCCTTTACACGCGGGCATATCATCCCGATATGTATCGCGGGCGGCTGTGGACCATGCGGCAGTACGCGGGATTCGGCACCGCGAGGAGAGCAATCGCCGCTACCGCTTTCTTGCTGTCGCAGGGAATCACCGGACTTTCCGTTGCGTTCGATTTGCCGACGCAGATGGGGATGGATTCCGATCATGCGCTGGCCGCGGGCGAAGTGGGGCGGGTAGGCGTCGCGATCTGTTCGCTGGCCGACATGGAGCGGCTTTTCGACGGGATTCGTCTGGATCAGATCACCACGTCGATGACCATCAACTCGACCGCGGCGATTCTGCTGGCGCTGTATGTTCTGGTCGCACGGCGGCAGGGCGCCGATCTGCAGGAAGCTTTCGGGCACGATTCAGAACGACATTTTGAAAGAGTACGTCGCGCGCGGAACCTATATTTATCCGCCGCGGCCGGCGATGCGGATCATCACTGATTTTTTCGCGCTGGGCCGGCACGGGAGCTGCCCGAATGGAACACGATCTCGATCAGCGGATATCATATTCGCGAGGCCGGATCGACCGCGACGCAGGAAGTAGCGTTCACGCTGGCCAATGCGATCGCGTATATCGCAGGCGGCGGTGCACGCGGGACTGGACGTCGATTCTTTTGCGCCGCGCCTTTCATTCTTCTTCAACGCGCACAATCATTTTCTGGAGGAGATCGCCAAATATCGCGCCGCGCGCCGCTTGTAGGCGCACATGATGAAGGAACGATTTGGCGCACGCAATCCCAAGTCGATGATGCTGCGGTTCCATACTCAAACGGCGGGATCGACGCTGACCGCACAGCAGCCCGACGTTAACGTGGTTCGCGTGGCGTTGCAGGCTATGGCCGCGGTGCTGGGCGGGACGCAATCCCTGCACACCAACGGGCGCGATGAAGCGCTTTCGCTTCCGACTGAAGAATCGGCGCGGCTGGCGCTGCGCACGCAGCAAATTATTGCGTAATGAAACCGGCGTGACGAGTGTAGCCGATCCGCTAGGCGGCAGCTTCTACATCGAGAAGTTGACGGATCAGATCGAAGCGGGGGCGCGGGATTACATCGATCGCATCGACGCGATGGGCGGGACGCTGGCCGCGATCGAGAAAGGTTTTATCCAGGGCGAGATCCAGAACGCCGCCTATGCGTTCCAGCAATCGGTGGAGCGCGGCGAGACGATCGTGGTGGGCGTGAACCGATTTCGCCAGGATGAAGAGAATCCGCCAATCGACGTTTCGCATGGACCCGGAGTTGGAGCGGCAACAAGTGGATCGCCTGCGCGATTTGCGCGCAGTCGCGGGTCAGGCGGCCGAAGTGGACGCGAAGTTGGGCGCTCTGGAGCACGCCGCGCGTGGGTCCGACAATCTGATGCCGCGGATTCTGGCGGCCTGCGAAGCCTACGCGACTGTCGGTGAGATTTCCGACCGGTTGCGGCGCGTGTTCGGCGAATATCGAGAGGCTTGAACCCGTCCACATCATCGGCGGCGGCTTGGCCGGATGCGAGGCGGCGTGGCAGGTCGCCCGCGCGGGCGGCCGCGCAGTGCTTTACGAAATGCGTCCCGCCCGGCCGACGGCCGCGCATAAGACCGGCGCGCTGGCCGAGCTGGTATGCAGCAATTCGCTGAAGACGCGAGCAGGAGAACGCAGCGCCGTGGCTGCTAAAAGAAGAACTGCGGCGACTGGGATCTTTGCTGATCGAAATGGCGCGCGACGCACGCGTGTTCCCGCCGGTCACGCGCTTACCGTCGATCGCGAGCTGTTCGCGGCGGAGATTACTCGCGCAATCGAAGCCGAACCCGCGATCGAGATCCGGCGCGAAGAAATGACCTCGCTCGACCTCGGAAAATATCTGGATCATCGCGAGCGGGCCGCTGACTTCCGATGCTCTGGCTGCAGGAGATCGCGCGGCTCACCGGTAGCACAGCGGCTGTTCTTTTACGACAGCATCAGCCCGATCGTCGATGCCGAGACTGATCGACACTTCGATCGCGTTCCGCGGCGTCGCGATACGGGAAATCGCTCGATGGAACGGACGATTATCTGAATTGTCCGTTCGATCAGGCCGCAGTATGAGGCTTTCTTGGATGCGCTGCTGAGCGCCGCCAGCGCCCCGGCGCACATCGAAGAAGATCAATCCGCGCTATTTCGAGGCCTGCCTGCCGATCGAGGAGATCGCGCGGCGTGGACGCGATACGCTGCGCTTCGGTCCCATGAAGCCGATGGGGCTGACCGATCCGCGCACCGGCCGGCGTCCGTACGCGGTGGTGCAGCTTCGCCAGGAGAATGCTCGCGCGGGCAGCTACAACCTGGTCGGTTTCCAGAACCATATGCGATTCGGCGATCAGGCGCGCGTGCTGCGCATGATTCCGGGCTTCGAGCACGCCGAATTTCTGCGTTACGGGCAGGTGCATCGGAATACGTATATCAACGGCCCCGCGCTGCTGGACGCCGACGTTGCAACTGCGCGCGACGCCGAACATTTTTTTCGCCGGACAAATTTCGGGCGTGGAGGGATACGTGGAATCGATCGCCACCGGATTGGTCGCGGGCCGCGCGCGGCGGCTATGGCCGTCGGCGAATCGCCCCGCGCGTTTCCCGCGCGAAACCGCGATCGGTTCGCTGTGCGCGTACGTTTCGGGCGCCGATCCGGCGAATTATCAACCGGCGAACATCACCTTCGACCTGCTGCCGAAGCTCGAAGAACCGCCGCGGGATCGCAAACTGCGGCATGCCGAAGTGTGCCGTCGGGCGCTGGCTGCGCTCGACGCATATCCTGTGCGCCCATGTCTGAGCTGGCGCACACGCAGTCGACGCGGTATCTCGCGTCACTGACGCGGCGAAAACGCTTCCCCGCATACGCTGCGAAACTACGCCTCCGATCTGGAGCAGTTCGTCGCATATTTTCGCCGCCGGACTCGGCATCCAGCCGCGCCGCCGCAGATCGACGCGCGTCGCTCTGCGCGAATGGCTGGGCGGCTTGTACGACCAGTCGCTAAGCGTCATCACGATTCGCCGGAAGCTGGCGGCGGTGCGGTCTCTGTTCAAGTTCATGCTGCGCGAAGGAACCGTCCCGGCGAACGTCGCGCGGCTGGTGAGGACACCGAAAGCCCCGCAGCGCGTCCCCTTGGTCCCGACGGCCGAGCAGACCAACACGCTGGTGGAAGGCGTCGCTGCCGATCGTCTGGAACGGCCGCATCCGGAGCGCGACCTAGTCTTGTTCGAGCTGCTGTACGGCTGTGGCCTGCGCATCAGCGAGCTGGTCGGGTTGAATCTGGAGGATTTCGATTCCACCGAACGTTGGATTCGGGTCCGCGGCAAGGGACGCAAGGAACGGCAGGTGCCGTACGGATCGAAGGCCGCGGCAGTCACTTGAAAAATATCTGGCGGTCCGCGCCGCCAAACCCGGCGAGCGAGCGTGTTGGTGAATCACCATGGCGGACGATTATCCGATCGGGGTGCGCGCCACGTAGTGAAATTTTACGCGCGCATGATCGCGGGCGACTCCTCTCTGCATCCCCACAGCCTGCGCCACGCCTATGCGACGCATCTGCTGGCGGACGGCGCGGATCTTCGGGCGATTCAGGAGTTGCTGGGACACGCGAGGCTCGCCACCACGCAGAAGTACACGCAAGTTTCGTTGACGGATTTGATGGCGGTCTACGATCGGGCGCACCCGAAGGCGCGGAGATAAGTTATTATGACCGCTCTGCGAGAACTACCATCGGTGGATCAAGTCGGGGCGAAGCTTGGCGACGTGACCGCTCCGCGTGCGCTGGTGATCGATGAAATACGGCGGGTTCTCGCCGAGATGCGCGCCGACGTTTTGGCCGGAATCGACGTCGACCCGCCGAGCGTCGAGACTCGCGTCCGCTCCAACATCGCTAGGTTCGATCGCTCATCTTTGAAGCGCGTGATCAATGCGACAGGCGTGATTCTGCATACGAATCTGGGTCGCGCTCCCGCCGTCAAATTCGCGCCGCTCGAAGGATATTCGAATCTCGAATACGATCTGGCGAAGGGACGCCGCGGGAAGCGCGACACTCACATTACAGGACTCCTGGAACGCCTGGTGGGGAAACCGGGGATCGCAGTCAACAACAATGCCGCGGCGGTGCTGCTGGCATTGAACACGCTCGCGCGCGGCGGCGAAGCGATCGTCAGCCGAGGCGAGCTGATCGAGATCGGCGACGGATTCCGCATTCCGGACATTATGGCCGCGTCCGGCGCCGAGCTGCGCGAAGTGGGGACCACCAATCGCACCCACATCGACGACTATCGCGACGCCATCGGCGAGCGGACGCGTCTGATCATGCGCGTCCATCCGAGTAATTTCCACGTGGAAGGATTTACCTCCAAACCGAGCCTGAGTGAACTGGCGGCTCTGGCGCGTGAATGCGGTCTGCCGCTTTATGAAGACCTGGGCAGCGGCTGCGCGACCGATCTCGCGCCATTCGGAATCCGCGAGCCGCGCGTTTCCGAGAGCCTGGACGCCGGGGTGAATCTGGTCTCTTTCAGCGGCGATAAGTTGTTGGGCGGTCCCCAAGCGGGGCTGATCGTCGGCGACGCGGAGTTGGTCAACCGGCTGCGCCGCAATCCACTGTTTCGCGCGCTGAGAGTCGACAAGCTGATCACGCAGGCGCTCGAAACCACCCTTCGTCACTTGGTTTTCGAACGGTGGGACGAAATTCCCGCGCTGCGTATGATCCGCATGACGGCGGACGAAATCCGCGAGCGAGCGGAGCGTATAAAGGGCCGCGTTTCGGAGCTTGACATCATTGAAGGACGAAGCGTTGCCGGTGGCGGGTCGACACCGGATCAGTCGCTCGCAACCTGGCTGCTTGCGGTTCCCGGCGATGCGGTGGCGAACGAACAGAAGCTCCGCACCAGCCAGCCTCCGATTATCGGACGCATTCAGGACGATCGCCTGGTGCTGGATTTGCGAACGGTCTTTCCGGAGGAAGACGACGAGATTACGCGCGCTCTAGGTACGCTGATTCCGAAGTAGAGACACGGATTTTCTCGCCTTCGTTGATAAACGGCGGAACGTTGACGACCAATCCGGTCTCGAGCTTGGCGGGCTTCGTTACGTTCGAAACGGTCGCACCTTTCAGTCCCGGCTCAGTCTCGATGACCTTCATTTCCACCGACGGCGGAAGCTCCACGCTGACGGGTTTACCTTCGTAAAACTCGATGTTCACTCTCAACTGAGGGATCAGGAAGTTCACCGCATCGCCCAGGATGTCATTGGTCAGATGCATCTGTTCGAAGGTTTCGGTATTCATGAAGTAAAAATACTCGCCGTCGTCGTACAGATATTCCATCTCCTGCTCATCGAGCGAGGCTCGTTCCACTTTATCTTCCGAGCTGAAGCGATGCTCGATCATGGTGCCGGTTTTGAAGTTTCGCATCTTCACCTGCACGAAGCCTCGCAGGTTGCCCGGGGTGCGATGTTCCATCTTGAAGACGCTGAACAACTCCTTGTTGAACAGGATCACCATGCCCGGACGCAATTGTGTTGCTGGAATCATAAAGGGAACTTTCAGTCTAACAGACTGCCGTGTAGAATGAAGAATGATCCCAGATACGATCCCGGAAGGGCTCACCTTTGACGACGTGTTGCTGCTCCCGTCGCGCAGCGAGGTGGTTCCGGCCCAAACCGACACGCGCACGCTGCTTACCCGAAACATCGCTCTGAATATTCCCATTGTCAGTTCGGCCATGGACACGGTGACCGAATCGCATCTCGCCATCGCGCTCGCGCAGCAGGGCGGAATTGGCATCGTGCATCGCAACATGTCGATTGAGCGGCAGGCGGAAGAAGTGGACCGTGTGAAACGCTCGGAAAGCGGAATGATCGTCGATCCGGTGACGGTGGATCCCGAACAGAAAATTTCCGACGCATTGAATGTGATGAAGCACTATCGCATTTCGGGTGTTCCGGTGACGAAAAAGGGGAAGCTGGTCGGCATCCTGACGAATCGCGATCTGCGTTTTGAGACTCGCTTTGATTTGCCGATCGAAAATGTGATGACGAAGGAGAACCTCATCACGGTGGCCGTCGGCACGACGCTTGAAGAAGCCGAGGCGATTCTTCACAAGCACCGCGTCGAAAAGCTGCTGGTGGTGGACGACCAATATAACCTGAAGGGCCTGATCACCGTCAAGGATATTCAGAAAAAATTGAAATATCCTAACGCCGCCAAGGACGAGCAGGGGCGACTGCGCGTGGGCGCGGCACTCGGGTCGGGCGGCGATTTTCTGGAGCGCGCGCAGGAGCTGGTGAAGAAGAAAGTGGACGTGCTCGCCATCGATTCGGCGCACGGGCATAGCAAAGGTGTGATGCAGGCGATCGCAGCCGTGAAGCGTGCTCTGCCGGACGTGCAACTGATCGCCGGCAATGTCGCGACGTTCGAAGCCGCGCGCGATCTGATCGCGCTGGGCGTGGATGGGATCAAGGTCGGCATCGGTCCCGGGTCGATTTGCACCACGCGCGTAGTCAGCGGCGCTGGTGTTCCGCAAATCACCGCGATCGCCGAATGTTCCAAGGCTGCGCGCGGATCGGGCGTGCCGCTGATCGCCGACGGAGGCATAAAATACTCAGGCGACGTGACCAAAGCCATCGCTTCCGGCGCGGATAGCGTCATGATCGGGAGCCTGTTCGCGGGAACCGAAGAGAGTCCCGGCGAGACAATTCTGTATCAGGGCCGGACGTTCAAGAGCTATCGCGGCATGGGCTCGATGGGTGCGATGACGGCGGGTTCTGATCGGTATCCGCAGGCCGATACGAGCGGCAAACTGGTTCCTGAAGGAATCGAAGGCCGCGTCCCGTATAAAGGGATGCTGGCCGACCTGGTCTATCAGCTCGTCGGCGGTCTGCGTGCCGGGATGGGCTACTGCGGCGCCGCGACGATCGGCGACCTGCGCGATCACGCTAAATTCGTTCGAGTCACGTCGGCGGGCTTGCGCGAAAGTCACGTTCACGACGTGATTATCACCAAGGAAGCCCCGAATTACCGACTTGAATAATGCTGGTTTGTCCGGTCCGCGATTGCCACTTGGCACTGAAGCGTGACGAGCGGCGAGTCTTCTGCCCGCGTGGCCATTCCTTCGACATCGCGCGCACTGGATACATCAATCTTCTTCAGCCGCAGCAGCGGCGATCGAAGCAGCCCGGAGACATGCCGGAGGCCGTCGCGGCGCGGCGGCGATTGCACGATCGCGGTGTCACGCGGCCTATCGTGCACGCGATTTCGGAAATGCTCGAGGCGCGGTCTGACGATATCGTACTCGATGCCGGGTGCGGTGACGGCTTTTATCTGGGGACACTTGCCCGCCAGACGGGGTTCGATGGGCACGGCGTCGACATATCCGTCCTTGCGGTGGACGCCGCAGCTCGGCGCTATCCCGAGTGCGAGTGGGTCGTCGCCAATGCCGACCGCTTCGTGCCTTACGCGGGCGCGGCGTTCTCGGTCGTCATGTCGATTACGGCGCGCATGAATTCCGGGGAATTCCGGCGGGTTTTGCGCGATGATGGCCGCTTACTGGTTGCTGTCCCTGCGCCTGACGATCTGATCGAACTGCGCGGCTCGGGTCGTGATCGAGTGGCTGGCACGGTCGCGGCGTTCGCGCCCGGCTTCTCACTGGTGGATCAAAGGCGAGCTTCCACGTCGGCAGATCTGGACGCATCCGCGGTTCAAGATGTTCTGCTTTCGATTTACCGGCCGATGCAGCCGCATCCGCCTGAGGCGATGCGAGTGACCTTCAGTATGGACCTGCTTCTGTTTCGACCTACGCGCTGACTCACGCTCCGTGTAATTCGTATCGAAGGCCGAATCCCGCGCTTTCGATCAATCCACGGACTCTTTCTATGAAGAGCCTACCCGCCGTGTCCGGCTCGCACCGGGCTGCCACTATGATAACTATATGCATCTCTGCGGCGTGTGGTCGGTGTTCCAAGACCTCACCCGACTCGATGAATCTTAGATAAGCGTTGAGCTTTGATTGCAATGCGAGCTGGTGAGCAGTTGTATCATCCCAATCCAGGTGATCGGAGATGGTCAGGAAAAGTGTTTCGGTATCCGGATCCTCGCTGATGATGTCTATCGTTCCGGGATCGTCGATTGCCACTTATTGGAACAACAGCAGCGGCGTTCCGGTCGCCTGAGCCTCGTCGGCAGGAGCGCCTACGGGTTGCTCTAGCAGCGCCCGGCAATAGATCCCGCCGTCGGCGAGATACACTTCCAGTTCCGCCGGACGCGGCAGAGTCCCCTGGATCAGGGCTTCGCTGAGCGGGTCCTCGATATATTTCTGCAGTGCGCGGCGTAACGGCCGAGCACCGTAGCTGCGGTCGGTGCAGGTTTTTTCCAGGATGTACTTCGAAGCTTCGTGGTTCAGCCTGATCTTGATCTGCTTCGCCGCCAGATTCTTGTTGATCAGCTCGGTGAGCAGGTCCATGATCTGCAACAGATCCTCGTCGCTTAGCGACGTGAACAGAATTGTCTCGTCCAGGCGATTCAGAAACTCCGGATTGAAGGCCTTCTTTACTTCAGCCATCACCTGGTCTTCCACCTTGGTCGGCATGCCGAAATCGGTTGGGGCCGAGAAACCCATGGGGCTGCGTTTCTCAAGGAACCGCGCGCCCAGGTTCGAAGTCATGATGATGATCGTGTTCTTGAAGTCGACCGTGTTGCCCAAACCGTCAGTCAACTGGCCGTCTTCAAAAACCTGGAGCAGGATATTGTAAATATCCGGATGCGCCTTCTCGATTTCGTCCAGCAGGATCACCGAGTAGGGCGCGCGCTTCACGCGCTCGGTCAACTGGCCGCCCTCTTCGTATCCGACGTAGCCCGGAGGCGAGCCGATCAGCTTCGAAACGGAATGCTTCTCCATGAACTCCGACATATCGAAGCGGATGAGCGATTTTTCGCTGCCGAACAAAAATTCCGCCAGCGCGCGTGCGACTTCGGTTTTTCCCACGCCGGTGGGCCCCAGGAACAGGAACGATCCAGCGGGCCGCTTGGGAGATTTCAAGCCCGCGCGCGACCGGCGAATCGCGCGCGCCAGAGCCGAGATGGCTTTCTCCTGGCTGATCACGCGACGATGCAGTTCTTCCTCGATGCGCAGCAGTTTCGCGACTTCTTCTTCGCGAATCGCCGTCATGGGGACGCCCGTCCAGCGCGCTACCACATCTTCAATATCGTCCTTGGTCACGACGCCCGTGGAAGTGTCGTCCAGGTTGTATTTCTCGCGCAACTGGCGAAGATTCTCGCGCTCCTTGCGCTCTTCATCGGAATAGAAGCGCGCTTTTTCAAACTCGTGATTGGCGATCGCGTTCTCCATGCGATGCACGATGAACTTGATCCGCTTCTGAATATCGGCCACTTCGCCGGGTAACGTAGTCTGGCGCAGTTTCACGCGCGCGCCGGCTTCGTCGATCAAATCGATCGCCTTGTCGGGAAGGAAGCGGTCCGGGATAAAGCGAGTCGACGTGTAAACGGCGTTCTCAATCGACTCGTCGGTGTAAGCGACAGCGTGAAATTTTTCGTAGCGTTCCTTGATGCCGAACAGAATCCGAATCGCGTCCTGCTCATTCGGCGGCGGAACTTTCACGGCTTGGAAGCGGCGTTCAAGTGAACGATCTTTTTCAATGGACTTGCGATATTCGGCGGGGGTGGTCGCGCCGATGCATTGGATTTCTCCACGCGACAGAGCCGGCTTCAAGATGTTGGCCGCGTCCAGTGAGCCCTCGGCCGATCCGGCGCCGACCAGGGTATGCAACTCGTCGATAAAGATGATGGCGTTTTGATTCTCCATCAGCTCTTTCATGATGGTCTTCAGGCGTTCTTCGAACTGCCCGCGATACTTGGTACCCGCCACGATCAGGGACAGGTCCAACGCCAGGATTCGTTTATCGGCCAGGAACGACGGCACGTCGCCGTCGGCGATGCGCTGCGCGAGGCCTTCAACGATCGCGGTCTTTCCGACACCCGGTTCGCCGATCAGGACAGGGTTATTCTTGGTGCGGCGGCATAGGATCTGCACCACACGCTCCAGTTCATAGTCGCGGCCGATCAGCGGGTCCAGCAGGCCATCCATCGCGGCCTGCGTCAAATCGCGGCTGAATTCACTGAGTAAGGAACTTTCTTTGGGGCGATTGGATGACATTTTTTCAGAACTCGACCGCGCAATCTCCTCGCGAACCTGGGACAAACGCAAGCCGCGCTCGTGCAGAATATCGGCGGCAAAGCATTTTTCCTCCCGCAACAGGCCTAAAAGAAGATGCTCGGTTCCTATATGTTTATGATTCAGCCGCTCGGCCTCCTCCGCGCCGTAGGCGAGCACACGCTTGCACTCGTGGCTCAACGGCAGGTCGACGGAAGTCGACACTTTCTCCCTCAGTGTAGTGTGCGCTTCAATCTGCTTTCGTATCGACTCCACAGAAGCGCTGGAGCGCAGGAACCGGTTCGCCAAGGCCTTGTCCTCGCGCAGCAGGCCCAGCAGCAGATGCTCGGTCTCGATGCATGGACTGCCAAACTGGCTGGCTTCATAGCGGGCGAAGAAGATCACCCGCCGGGCCTTCTCGGTATATCGTTCAAACATAATTCTTGCCCTGAGACTCTCTAGAATGATCGGAAGAAGACTCGTTTTGCATCAGCACGCCGTGTTCCAGCTTGACGATCCGGTCCGCGCGACGCGCAAACTGCAGATTATGGGTGACGTGGATGGAAGTAAGATTCCGGGAGCGATGCAGGTCCTCAATCAGGCCCATGATCATTTCGCCGGTCCGGAAGTCCAGGCTCCCGGTCGGCTCGTCCGCCAGAAGGACGCTGGGATTACCCACCAATGCGCGAGCCAGAACCACTCGTTGCTGTTCCCCCCCCGACAATTCACCCGCACGGTGGGTGGCGCGGCTACGCAGCCCCACTTCGTCCAGCCTCGCCATTGAAACGGATTCGGCTTCTTCACGCCTTTCACCCCGTATCAGCAGCGGCATCATCACGTTCTCGAGCGCCGTAAATTCGGCGAGCAAAGAGTGAATCTGCCAGACAAAACCCAGCTCCCGGTTGCGGAACTCCGCGAGGGCGTTCGGCAGAAGCTGACAAATGTCATTCTGCCCGAAGTATATCGCACCCTGGGAAGGCCTGTCCAGACCGCCCAATAGATGGAGTAGGGTACTCTTGCCTGCGCCCGACTCACCTACCAGCGCCAACCGCTCTCCGCGCTCCACGGACAGATTCAAATCCGAGAAGATCACCAGATCCGCGTCTCCAGAACGATAGCGCTTCTCCAGGCGTTCGGCGCGAATCAGCGGATCGGACAGAAGACGAGACTCCCTGTCTAGATTCTAACGGATGAGTCGCGAATCTGCCCGTTGGCAAAACCATGCCGAGTTATTAAATAAACGTCATCTAATTAAGCGCAAAAGCCCCACGCTTTTTTAGTGCGGGCCCATCAGCCTTCGCGCGGCTTTGAAACACGCTCACCTCTGGCGCGTCAATTGCATGAATGGGTATTGCGACGCCTCCGCCCATCGGAAGCGCCGCGCGCGGCCAGGCCGCCGCCCAACAATGTCTTCGAAGGCTTCATCATTGAGAGGAAAAGAGATGGCTGGATTGAATTCGCGGTGGCTAAGTGTGCATATATTTTCGCTGTGCCTGGCGGCTTTGGGTTTTTCAGACACAGCTCTAGCCCAAACGGTCACACTAACGGTGAATGGATCCCCGTTAACGCAGCCGTTGAACTTCACGGTGCCGATCGGGCAAGTCAGCCAGGCCCAAACCATCAGCGTATCGACGCCACCGAATAACGGCAACACGGTCACGGTTCAGATCCCTCCGGCTTCCTCGTGGATCCAGGTCAGTCCGGGCGTTGTCGCCAACACTCCCGGCACTCTGTCGGTCACTGTAAACGCGACAAATCTCAATACTGGCACGCATACCGGCAGCTTCACCGTGATGATCCTCGGCAATGCAAACAGCGTGGCTACGGTCAACGTAAGCGCGAACGTCACCAGCTCATCGGCGCTTTCGTCGACTCCGACATCTTTGAGTTTCGCGGCGCAATCGAGCACCAATTTCGGAACGCCGCAAGGCTGTGCGGTTCAGAATTCGCCGACTACATGCCAGGTCACGATCCTGACCAACGGTCCCCAGCTCCACTACAACATCATTCCGTCGACTACCGACGGCAATTCATGGCTCGTGCCCGACGCATTCAGCGGGACCACCAACGGGTCGCCGTTTAACGTCGGAGTGAATCCCTCCATGGTCCCAGCAGCGGGAACCTACTACGGACAGATTCTGGTGCAGAGCACATCGACGACGGATTCGGTGACTATTGCGGTGACCATGGTCGTCAGCGCCAACGCGGCGTTGTCGGTGGCTCCGAGCCAGGTCAGCTTCTATTACACAACCGGGAGCACGATCCCCGCGGTGCAACAGGTGACGGTCAGCTCCAACGGCGGACTGGTGAATTTCAGCGTGAGCCAGTCCCCCAATTCAACCTGGCTGCACGTGACACCTATCAGCTCGGCAGCCAACACCAATTCGCCCGCGACGCTCCAACTGAGTGTCACGCCGACCACGCCGTCCCTGCTTACTCCCAATACGTACACAGCGACGATCACCATCAATCCGAACAACGGTGGAACCTCCCCGCAGATTAACGTGTCGTTGATCGTCAGCAACAGCCCGTTCCTGACCGTTTCCACGGCTCCGAACAATCAATTGGCTTTCAGCGCGCCGTTTGGCGGCACTGCCCCTCCGGTTCAGACGATCACCGTGGGCAGTTCGGGATCCGGATCGATCCCTTTCACAGCGTCGGCTACCTCGGATAAGGGCTGGCTAACCGTTCTGCCGACGGCCGGCAATACTTCGACTTCAGGGACGCTTCAAGTGGGAGTCATCTCCACGGTTTTGGCTACTTTGGGAGTTGGAAACTATACCGGCACGATCACCATCGCGCCGACCAATGGGGACAATTACACGATTCCGATCGCGGTGACCCTCACCGTGGGCGCGACCTCGGCTATCACTGCCGCGCCGCAGTCCCTGGTCTTCAGTTTCGAGACCACGCAGGCTCCTCCGCCGGCCTAAACGGTGATGTTGGCCACTACCGGTCCGCCGCTCGGCTTCACGCTGGCGACTTCGGTCAGCAATTCGACCTCGTGCGGAAGCGCGAACTGGCTCCAAGCCGTTCCGCAGCAGAATCCTTTGACCACGCCGAACGTCTTGACGGTCAGCGTCAGCACCGCGGGAATGACGCCTGGGATGTGCACCGGAACGGTCCGCGTTCAGTATTCGAGTGTCACCGGCAATGCGGAAGAGGACATTCCGGTCACGCTGTTTGTAAGCGCTTCCCCGCTGCTCGACATCAGTTTGCCGCAAGGCTTCGGAATCGAAACCGCGACGCTGGGCAGCACCGTCTCCATCGCGCGCAATATCACGCTCACCAGCACCGACGGAACTACTTCGATCCAGTACCAGGTTGCTGCGCAGAGCTCTCCCTGCGCATGGCTGTTCGCGGCGCCCGCAAGCGGGGGTAGCACAGGGACCACGCCGTCGTCGGCGCAAGTGCAGATCAACCCGGGATGCATCACCTCACCCGGACCTTATCAAGGCAGCGTCACGATTACCTCGGCTACCGGATTGCCTCAGCCGGTGACGTTTAATATCACTCTCAACGTCACCTCCACCTCCCAGATCGCGGTCACGCCGCAATCCTTGACGTTCAATCAGGCCCAGGGCGGCGCGGTGCCTGCCGCAAAGGTTCTTAACTTCACCGTTTCCGGCGGGAACTCCAACTTCATCGCGACGGCATCCACCACTGGTGTCGGAAATTGGCTTAGTGTGAGCCCGACGTCGGGTAGCACCAGCCTCGGCTCGATTCAGGTCACCGCCGGCAGCACGACTCTGCCCGCGAATACATACAACGGGCAAATCACTATCAGCTTCCAGAACGCGGTTACGCCGATGGCGGTAATTCCGGTCCAGTTGATCATCGGCCCGCCGCAAACTCTGACGGCCAACACGAATGCGCTCGCGTTCACTTACGTGCTTGCCGGCCCTACGCCGGCGACGGACCCGCTCACTCTGACCAGCACCGGCGGAGCCGTCAGCTTTACCATTGGCACCACCAGCAGCGGCGGATGGCTGGGAGTCGACACCACCAGCGGATCCACGGGCAGTTCGGGTTCGAAGATCGTAAACGTATCGGTCGACCCGACCAAGATCCCCGCGGGTACCGCGGCCGGGCAGCAGCTTCAAGGCTCGCTGAGTATCAGCGCGCCTGGCGTACTGGCGTCTCCGCTCACGGTAAACGTGACGCTGACCGTCAACGCCGCGCCCGCGCCGACTGTGACGACGGTTGCCAATAGCGGAATCAGCAACGGATTCGGCGCGATCGCCCCCGGCGAACTGATCGCGATCAAAGGCACCAATCTCGGACCCGCGTCTCCCGCGTCGGGAACCGTATTCACCATCAATGCGCAGGGAGGTGTCGATTCCACGCTCGCCGGAGCCCAGGTCACGTTCGACGGAATCGCCGGGACGCCGACCTTCGTCTCCGCCACGCAGATCAACGTGATCGTGCCATGGGAGATCGCCGGCCGCACGTCGACAACTATGGTGGTTTCCTACAACAGCACTCCGTCCGCCGGATTGCCGCTTCAGGTTGCCGCGGTTGCGCCGTCCATCTATACGCAGAACGCAACCGGTGCGGGGCAGGCGGCGGCCCTCAACCTCAGCTCGGCTGTTACCAGCCCATATAACGGACCCGCGGGCGGCACATATCCTGGCACTTCGTTCGCCACCGTGCCGGCACCGCAAGGTTCGTTCATCTCGTTGTTCCTGACCGGAGGCGGCCTGACGAGCCCCGGCAGCGTCGACGGCTCCGTCAATCCGTCCACGCTGATGCCGCTCAAGAACTGGACGCAGGGTTCCAGCGTCGTCACCGCGACCATCGGGGGTCTGCCGGCTGTGGTGCAGTTCGCCGGAGCTGCGCCTACGCTGATCAACGGCGTGGTCCAGGTGAACCTGCAAGTGCCGGTCGGCGTGACCGGTAATTCTCTCCCGGTCGTCATCACGATTGATGGCGTCCAATCCCAGACCACCGCGACCGTCGCGGTGCAATAGGGAATAAGGGCGGGTTCTCGGAGACCCGCCCTTATTTCACGACAATATTGACCAGCTTATCGGGCACTACGATCACCTTCACGATCTGCTTGCTCGCGATGAACGCCTGCATTTTCGGGTCGGCCAGCGCCAGCTTTTCCAGTTCCTCGCGCGGCGTGCCGAACGGCACCGCCATCCGTCCGCGGACCTTTCCGTTCACCTGCAACACGACCTCCGCCGCGTCCTCTTTCGCCAGCGCTTCGTCGTAAACCGGCCACGGCTGGCGAAACACCGGACCTTTTTGGCCCAACTGCTCCCATAGTTCTTCCGCCACATAGGGCGCGAACGGCCCCAGCAGCAGCACCATCGCGGGCAGGATTCGATCCAGCGCCTCCCCGGACAGCTTTTCTTCTTCTTCGTACAGCGTGTTGAGCAATTCCATCAGCGCCGCAATCGAGGTGTTGAAATGCCACCGGTTGTTGAAATCCTCGGTGACTTTGCGAATGGTCTGGTGAAGTTTGCGTAGCGCGCGCCGGTCCGCGCCCGCATCTCCCGATGCAATCGCGCGACCCAGATTGCGCGTCACGAATCGCCATACGCGCTCCAGGAACCGGCGCTGGCCCCCCACGCTCGCTTCGATCCACGGCATGTCTTTTTCGGGAGGCGCGGCGAACAGCACGAACAGCCGGCAAGTGTCGGCGCCGTACTTTTCCACCATCTCTTCCGGATCTACCGTATTGCCCTTCGACTTCGACATCGCTGTTCCGTCGGCGCCCAGCACCATGCCCTGCGTGAACAGATTCGCCGCCGGTTCGTCGTTTGTCACCAGGCCCAGATCGCGCATCACCTTGGTAAAGAAGCGCGAATACATCAGGTGCAGAATTGCGTGCGTCACGCCGCCGATGTACTGGTCCATCGGAAACCACTTTTCGACTTTCGCACTATCAAACGGCTTGGCCGAGTTGTGTGGATCGCAGTAGCGATAAAAATACCAGGCCGAATCGACGAACGTATCCATGGTGTCGCTCTCGCGGCGGGCGTTTTCACCGCACTTCGGACACTTCACATTGATGAACGATGGAACATCCTCCAGCGGGGAACGCCCTTTCCCTGTGATCTTCACATCGATCGGCAAGACCACCGGCAGATCTTTTTCCGGCACCGGAACCATCCCGCACTTCGGACAATGGATCACCGGAATCGGCGTACCCCAGTAGCGCTGCCGCGAAATTCCCCAGTCTTTTAACCGGTACGTGATCGACGCTCTGCCGAATCCGTCCCGTTCGGCGCGCTGATTCATTACCCGGCGCGCTTCTTCGCTCGGCAACCCCGAATATTCTCCCGACCTCTCGACGATTCCGTAATCCGTGAACGGAGCCTTCGGATGTTCGTCCAGCGGCCCATCGATGGGACGAATCACGGGAACGATCGGCAGCCCATACGTCGTACAGAATTCAAAATCGCGCTCATCGTGCGCCGGCACCGCCATGATCGCGCCCGTGCCATAATCCATCAATACGAAATTCCCGACCCACACCGGCAATCTCGCCCCGCTATATGGATTGATCGCGAACGCGGCAGTCGGAATGCCTTCCTTCTCTACATCGCCCGGACCCTTTTGCCCCCGCGCATCGATCATCTGCTTGGCCCGCGCACGTCCCGCTTCATCCAACAGCTTCTGCGCCAGGGGATGCTCTGGCGCCAAAATTACACACGTGGCTCCGTAAATCGTGTCGACACGCGTCGTGAACACGCGGATCGGCTCGCCCGAGCCCTCCAGCTTGAACTCGATCTCCGATCCTTCCGATCTGCCGATCCAATTTCGCTGCATCGACAGCACGCGCTCCGGCCATCCGCCTTCGAGTATCGTGTCGATATCGCGCAGCAGTTCCTCGGCGTAATCGGTGATTTTCCAGAACCACTGTTCGAGCGCACGCTGCTCCACCGGCGTCGATTCGTGGCGCCAGCAGCATCCATCGACCACCTGCTCATTCGCCAGCACCGTGCCGCACTCCGGACACCAGTTGAGCAGCGCTTTCTTGCGATACGCCAGCCCGCGCTCCATCATCTTCAGAAAAAACCACTGGTTCCAGCGATAATATTCCGGCTCGCACGTGGTGATTTCCAGCGTCCAGTCATACGCGAAGCCCATGCGATGCATCTGGCGCTTCATCTCCGCGATGCGCGACAGGGTCCATTCGCGCGGAGGCACGCCGCTCTTGATTGCCGCGTTTTCCGCCGGCAGACCGAAAGCATCCCAGCCCATGGGATGTTGCACGTTGTACCCGCGCATCCACATGTAGCGCGCCAACGCATCGCCGATCGCGTAATTGCGCACGTGCCCCATGTGCAGCCGCCCGCTCGGGTAGGGAAGCATCTCGACCACGTAGTATTTTGGCGCGGCGGAATTCTGCTCGGCGCGATAAAGATCCGCGCCCTTCCAGCGCTCCTGCCATTTCAACTCGACTTGGTTGTGGTCGTAGACGATTTCGGGCATAAACTTTTCAGTGTTTCGAGATTCTTCCGGTCGTCGCCGTCGTGATCCACCGGCGTTTCGAGGATAAAAGCTTTGTTGCGGAGCCTCGGGTGGGCGAGAATGCGTCGAAACCCTTCTAATCCAATATAACCTTCACCGATGTTGGCATGCCGGTCCATATGCGACCCGAGCCCGCCCTTGGAATCGTTCGCGTGCATCACGGGGACGTTCTCCAGACCCAGAATTCTATCTGCATCCATGACCGTCTTTTTCAGCCCTTCCAGCGTCGAGACGTCGTAACCCGATGCGAGCAAATGGCACGTGTCGAGACAAAATCCCACTGGCAGATCGGTCATCTTGCAAGCGTATTCGCGCATCACGTGCAGTTCTTCGAGCCGTCCTCCAAGCTGTGCTCCCGCGCCGACCGTATTCTCGATCAGCAGCATCAGCTTGCCGAATTTCAGTCCATTTGCGGCGGCAGCCACGCCTTCCAGAAAATTCAGAATCCCCTGTTCGATGGTCTGCCCTTTGTAATTGCCGGGATGCGCGACAACGTATTCTGCGCCGATCGCAATCGCGCGTTCCAGTTCGCCGCGAAACGCCTGGATCGACAGCTCGCGCACGTTTCCGTGCACTGTGGCGAGATTGATCAGATAATTATCGTGAATCACCAGCGGCGTCAGGTCATGCTTCTCCCGCGCTTTCTGGAGCAGCTTGATCGCCGGAGCGCTCGGAACCGACGCTTTCCACTGTCGCGGGCTAGACGAGAAAATCTGAAATGTATTCGCCCCCAGCTCCGCGGCCTTCAGCGCGGATCGTTCCAGCGCGCCCGCAATCGACGTATGAATCCCAATTCGCAAGATTCTTTCATAATAGAAGGAGATGATCGGGCGCATCTCGATTCTGCTTCTATTCGCGGTCGCCGCTTTCGGCGCCACGATTCGGCTGTATCTGAAAGACGGCACATTTCAGCCAGCCCGCGAATATCAGGTACTTCAGGACCGGGTCCGCTACTTCAGCACGGAGCGCGATGAGTGGGAAGAGATTCCGCTCGACCTGGTCGACCTCGACCGCACCAAGAAAGAAGTCGCCGAGCGCGAAGCTGCGGTGAAAGCCGAGGACAAGGAGCAGGCGGTTGAGGACGCGGCGCTCAATGCCGAGGTCAAGGAAGTGCAGCGCATCCCGGCCCAGCCCGGCGCCTACTATATTCACGGCGACAATCTCGACGCCATCAAAGTGGGGGAATCGAAAATCGTTAACAACAAACGTCGCAGTGTGCTGAAAGTCCTGTCGCCGATTCCTATGGTCCCCGGCAAACAAACTCTGGAACTGGATGGCGAATCCGCGCCTTTGCAGGTCAAAGAAAAACGTCCTGAGTTTTACTTCCGTCTCTCCGATGAAGAGCGCTTCGGAATCATCAAGCTTGCGCCGACCAAAAAAGGCAACCGCGTGGTTGAAGATCTCGAAATCGTCCCGGTGAGCAAGGAAGTGGTCGAGAAGCGCGAGGATGTTCCCACCTTCAAGAAGCAGGTGGGCGACCTGGTGTTCAAAATCTGGCCTGAAAACGATCTGGCTCCCGGCGAGTATGCGCTGGTCGAATATACAGAAGGAAAAGTGAACGTGCAGGTCTGGGATTTTTCAGTTCGGTAAATCATTTTCCCGCAATCTTGTGAAAAAACTGAAGCGACTGCTTCGCGCATCGATCCCATCGATATAACCTCGCCCGCTCCCGGCCTCGCGCCGCGAGCTGCGCCCGCAGGGACTCGGATTCCAGCAGCCGGGCTAGCGCATCCTTGATTTCCGAGGCGCTATTGGGATCTGCCAGCAGCGCCGCGTCGCCGACGATTTCAGGAAGGCACGAATTGTTCGAGGTCAACACCGGGGCCCCCGCCGCCATCGCTTGCGCGGGAGGAAATCCGAAGCCTTCGTACAGCGATGGATACACGAACGCCGTCGCGCCCGCGATCAATCCCGGCAGCTTCGCCTCCGGAACGTAGCCCATGTAAACTGCTTCCTGCTCGACCCGTGCCATCGTCTTTTCCGACGCCCATCCGGCCGGTCCTGCGATCAATAAATCAAACTCGCTGCGCAAGCCAGGTTTCGTCTGGCTCCAGGCATCCAGCAATGTATCGAGATTCTTCCGTGGTTCGATGGTACCCACGTACAAAGCATACGGCCGGTCGCGCGGAGTCGCCTTAGCATCGAAATATTCTTCCGTGATTCCCGGATAGATGGTCTCGATCCGGTCCGGAGCCACGCCCAGCAGCCGGATCGCGTCCTGCCGGGTATTTTCGGAAATCGCGATTAATCCGTCGGCATGCGCCACGATCTCTTCGTCAAAGCTGGCATCCGCCCGAACATTCGCCTCCGTGTGAAGCTGCGGCAACAGCCGGCACGTCAGATCGTAAATCGTGGCCGTCAGCTTCACGCGCCGCGGCGCATGCCGAACCTGGTTGGATGCATGAAAGACGTCGCAATCCTCAAGAACCCAACGGATCGCCGGATTCCCGGGCAGATTCACGAAATACAGCAGCGCCAGTCTGGGCAGCGTCTGCCCGCGGGTCAGCGTCGAAACCTCATGGTCCAGCGGTCCCAGATCGCCCAAATAAGGAAACGCGCGGATCTGGTCGCCGTTCGCCTGCTGCCGCAAGTGACGGACCCAATGATACGTATAATTCTTAACGCCGGCGCTGCGCAAAAGAGCAGACGTGGCGTCGATGGTGACGCGCATGCGATGTCAGCCGCGAGCCGAAATAAATTCCGCGATTTGAGGAGCCGCCGGCGAAGGCGGTTGCACCTTCCAATGCTTCATCCACAGAAACAGCACCAGAAGCCCCCATAAATGATAACCGAGGTTGGCCCGCCGTTCGAGATGCGCGCGCATGGTTTCCTGCACGGCCGGCCACGAAAATATCCCGGTGTCTTCGATATTGCGCTCCGTTAACGTCTCTTCGAGCAGGGGCCGCAGCACGGTACGAAGCCAGTGGTGCGCCGGAATATCGAATCCTTCTTTCTTTCGGTGAATCACGGACCGCGGCAGTTTATCTTTCATCAAATCGCGCAAAATGAATTTCAGTGTCCCGCCGCGGATTTTCATATTTTCAGGCAGCTTTGCTGCAAACTCAACCAACCGGTGATCCAAGAACGGCGGCCGCACTTCCAGCGAATGCGCCATGCTCATGCGATCGCACTTATACAGAATGTCGTCGGGAAGATAGTAAAGCTGATCCAGCCAGATGAACCGGTTCAGATGCGCAACTGAATCCGTAGGAAGCTTCAACCGCGGATGGCCCTCAGGAAGCGCACATAAACGCCGTTTTTCCTCGCCCGCGAACGTCCCGTTCCAGAACAAATGTGCGTCTAACGGATCCAGCAGCGAACCTTCCAGCATCCTCACGATCTTATAATCGAGGCCGATCTTTTCATCGGACACTGGCAAGAATCGCGCCATCCCGGAGGCAGCGCGCCGCAGCGCGCGCGGAGCCAGTCGAAGCATTCGCGCATAACGATCCGCCAGATAAGTCGAATAGCCTCCGAACAGCTCGTCCGCCCCATCGCCCGATAGCGCCACGGTTACTTCACTGCGGCACATCTTCGACAGGAACCAGACCGGCACGGCGCCCGCATCCGCACTCGGTTCATCCGAATAAAACGCAAACTGCTCGATCGCGTTTCGCAGCTCGCTTTCCGGATTCAGGTCGAACTCGTGATGATCGGTCTGATAGCGTGCCGCCACTTCACGGAAATACGCGCTTTCATCAAAGCTGCGCCCGCGGAAAGAAACCGAAAACGTCTTCAGCCGGCCGCTCGATTGCTGCGCCGCGTAATGCAGAATCGTCGTCGAATCGAGCCCGCCGCTCGACCAAACCCCCAGCGGCACATCCGAAATCAAATGCTCGCCCACAGCCGAGCTCAGCAAGCGATCCAATTCACCTTTGGCCGATTCCAGATCCAGCCGCGAATCCGGCCGAAAATCGAGGCGCCAGTACGCCTCGCTTCGCACCGTCCCGTCGCGCCATTCGAGCCAATACCCGGCCCGTACTTTTTCAATTCCGTCGATCAATGTGAACGGCCCGGGCACATAATTCAACGACAGATACCCGTCTAGCCCCGCCGTACTCAGCCGCCGTTCGATCTCCGGATGCAGCAGGATCGCCTTCAACTCAGAGCCAAAGTATAAATCCCCACCGCGACGTAAATAATACAGCGGCTTGATTCCCATCCGATCCCGCACCAGCACCAGCCGCCTCTGCGATTCAGTCCACAACGCCGCCGCGAACATCCCCCGCAATCGCTCGAACCCCGCTACGTCCCATTCAAGAAACGCCCGCAGCACCACTTCCGTATCGCAGCGCGTTCGAAACTGGTGGCCGGCTTTCTCCAGTTCCCGCCGGACCTCGGCGTGATTGTAAACTTCCCCGTTAAAGACCAGCACCGTATCGCCGTCATCGCTCGACATCGGCTGATCGCCATGCTCCAGGTCGATGATTTTCAGCCGCACCGCGCCGAGAGAAACGCAATTCGATTCCCACACGCCCTGTTGATCTGGACCCCGGTGCGTCAAACTGCGCGTGATCTGCTCGATCCGCTTCCGTTCAGGCCGGTATTTGGAGTGGGTAAACCCAGCGATCCCGCACACGAGTCACGATTCCAGTTGTTCCGGAAAGACGGCGTAGCCCTTGGGAGGCGGGAACAATTCCTCGAGCGCCAGCAGCCGCTTCCGCAGAAACCGGCTCGGCAATTGACGCGGCCCCGTATCGACGTCGATATCGCAACAAATCCCGTGCAGATACAGCGTCAGCGTATCGACGAAGCTCTGCCGCGCATATTCGCGGAACGCCTTCCCGCCGCGCCCCGCGTGACCGTGGTTGCTCTTGGACCGGTGCAGCCCCTGCTTCAGCCTCCAGCTCGGCTCATCCACTTCGCCATGCGCGTCCGCGTTCAATTCTTCCCGCAAAACGCGTCCGTACGTCGATTCCATGTCCTCGGTCTGATGATCGCCCATCAGCGTCGCCAGCAAGTGATAGAAGCGGTAATGATACTCCGCCACTTCCTGATCCTTCAGCGCGAACACCAGCACCGTTTCTTCACCCATCCGCAGATGAGTCGACATCGCTGTACGCCCTTCCGGCGGCTTTTCGATCGAGATAAAGTCGCCGGCCGATTTCGCCTTGCTTCCCTCGCGCCCGTTCCCGCGTTCCAGATAAGGAACCAGCAGGATGGAAATCTTCGGCAACCCCGCGGTGATCGCGGGAGGCAGCGCCGCCACCGGTTCTTCCAGGTATTCTTTGAGATCTTCCTCAGACATCGGTACCGAGGCGCAAAAATACGAGAACGTATTGCTCAGCGGAATCATGTCTCCGCGAAACCGCTCCGCGAACTGGCGAACGCTCAGCTTTGAAAGGTCGAATTGGGCCGGCATCAAATAAGCTGACCTCATTCTACCGCTGAATTCCAAATTGGGCAGGCGGGCCGCCACTCCGGCACGGGTACAATAGTTCCTTGCGCCATTTTTTCAGCCGCGGAAACCCTCCCTTCACCAAGGTCCTCCTCATCGAAAGTGGATCCCGTCGCCTGTTCGACGGCCTTATTCCCGGCCTCTACAACCTGTATGGCGAACAGCTCCAGATCGACTTGGTGACCTGCTTCGCCGGCGTCCCCACCGGCTTCCGGGGCAATGTGTTCCGCGTCACCGATTACCCCGGCCGCGCCGGACGCAAACGCCTTTACGCCGAGCTCGCCACTCACCGCTATCCCATCGTTGGCATCATCTGCTCCGGCGAAAAAATCATGACCAAGTGGAAATGGGCCCTAGCCGCACGCGTTCCCGCTAAGATTTTCATTCTCAACGAGAACGCCGATTATTTCTGGGTCGACTGGAGCCACTGGCGTGTCATGATCCATTTTGCCCTCTATCGCGCCGGCCTCACCGGCGCCGCAGCAGTTCCCACCATTGCGCGACTTCTGTTTTTCCCCGTCACGCTCTCCTATCTGCTGCTCTACGCGGCGTTTGTCCATGCACGAAGAAAACTGAGGACCCTATGAAAGCCGTCTACATCGAACAACCTGGCGATACCAGTGCCCTGCGCTTCGGCGACCTGCCAAAGCCCGAACCCGCTCCCGATCAAGCCGTCGTCAAAGTCGCCGCCGCCGGCGTAAACTTCATCGATACGTATCATCGCAGCGGTCTCTACAAGTTGCCGCTGCCTGCGATTCTCGGTTCCGAAGGCGCGGGCGTGGTCGAGTCGGTGGGTTCGGCCGTCACTACCGTCAAGCCCGGCGACCGCGTGGCCTGGGGAACGTCGCGCGGATCTTACGCTGAGTATGCCGCTGTCCCGGCCTCGGCTCTGATTCCGCTTCCCGCCGCCATCGATTTCAAACAGGCGGCCGCGACCATGCTGCAAGGCATGACCGCGCATTATCTGACGCACTCCACGTTTCCTTTGAAGAAGGGCCACACAATTCTCACCCACGCCGCAGCCGGAGGCACGGGGCGTCTGCTGGTCCAGATGGCGAAAATCGCCGGAGCCCGTGTGATCGGAACCGCAGGCTCGCCCGAAAAAGCCCAAATTGCCCGCGACGCCGGGGCCGACGAAGTGATTCTTTATCGCGACCACGACTTCGCCGCAGAAACCCGCCGTCTAACCAACGGCGTCGGCGTCGATGTGGTCTACGATTCCGTCGGCGCCTCGACGTTTCTCAAGAGCCTCGATTGCCTGTGCCCCCGCGGCATGATGGTGACCTTCGGGAACGCCAGCGGCCCCGTCCCCGCTATCGAACCACTGATTCTGAGCCAGAGAGGCTCGCTTTTCCTGACGCGACCGACGCTCTTCCACTACGTCGCTACCCGGGAAGATCTCGAATCGGCGCGCCGGCGACCTGTTCCGCTGGATCGCGGAAGGCAAACTCACCCTTCGGATCGAGCACGTCTACAAACTCGGAGAAGCCGCCCACGCCCATCGCGATCTGGAAGGCCGCAACACCACCGGCAAACTGGTCCTGATGGTGTAAGCGCCTACTCGCCGCGCATCGCCGTAGTCGGATCCACTCGAATCGCATGCAGAGCCGGCGCGAAACTCCCCGCCACCGTCATCACCAGGCACAACGCAATCGCGCTAGCGAAGGTAGCCGCATCGTTTGGCTTCACCCCGGCCAGCAACGCTTGTAACTGATTGCCCGCTCCATAAGCGAGTACGGCGCCGAAGGCGATTCCGATCCCGGCCAGCGCCACTCCGTCCCAGACGATCATTCGAAGAATGTCGCCCGAACGCGCTCCCAGCGCCATTCTGACGCCGATCTCCTGCGTCCGGTTCGACACCGCGAACGACAGCAAACCATGTATTCCCACCGCCGCCAAGAGAAACGCGATCAGCGCGAACGACCCGAGGACCGTCACCTGCACCCGGCGCGGCCCGGTTTGCTGCTCGACGATATTCGACAACGTCCGCACGTCGGAAACCGGCTGCTCCGGGTCCGCCTCGCGTATGATTCGACGCAGCGCCGGCGCGAGCGTCGCGGGATCTACCGTCGACCGTATCGCCAGATCCTTTGGCGCGTATTGGGTCGGACCGCCGTCGGGCAGTTGCTGATACGGCATGTACACCTGCGGCTCGGCGACGCGCTCCAGCCCACGCACGCGGATGTTCCCCACGATCCCGACGATTACACGGTTGCCCGCCCCTCCGAACTGAATATGACGCCCGATCGGATTCTCGTTGGGAAAGTAGAACTTCGCGAAAGATTGGCTGGCCACCGCGACCAGCAGCCCATCGGCCCGGTCCGATTCCGCCACGTCGCGCCCGGCCAGCAGCGGAATTCCCATTACTGAAAAATATCCCGGCGTGACGAAACGCGAGCTTGCACTCTTGCGCTCGGAAACCGGCGTGGGATGTCCCTCCACTTCCACCGGCCAGAGCCCGCCGCCCACCACCATCGGCAGATAAGTGACGTAAGCCGCGCCGGTCACGCCCGGGAGCTGGCGCGCTTCGATGAGCACGCGCGTGTAGAACGGCTGGCGCGCGACCGTAAGAGCATAGCGGGGCATCGGCAAGGACGTCCGCAGCGTCAGGACGTTTTCCGCCCGGAATCCCGGGTCCACCGCCTGCACACGCCACAACGCGCGGATCAGCAATCCGCAGGAGACCAGCAGCACGACGGATAAAGTCACTTCAGCGACCACCAGCATCGAGCGCAAACGCTCCTTCCGCCCACCGACGCCGGAGCGCGAGCCTTCCCGCAATCCGTTGCTATCGTTGCCACGACAGACGCGCAACGCTGGAACCACGCCAAACAAGACTCCGGTTCCGCACGTCACCACAGCCGAGAACAGCAGCACCCGGAGATCGATTTGCGGGACCTCCGCGACCGGCAGATACACCGGTACCAGTTTCGCCAGCATCGGGAGCGCGGCGTAGGCCAGCATCACTCCCAGAGCGCCCCCGACGATAGAGAGCAGCAGGCTCTCAGTCAGCATCTGCCGGACTAATCGTTCGCGTCCCGCGCCCATCGCCGCGCGCACGGCTAATTCTTTGCGACGCGATAAGGCTCGTGCCAGCAGCAGGTTGGCTAAATTCGTGCACGCCACCAGAAGAACGCAGAACGCGGCGCCCAACAGCGCGTACAGCATCGTTTTCGCACGGTCTGGGATGTTGTCGTCGCGCAGCTTTTCGACTGTGACGCCGATGTGGGCCAACTGCTTCGGATACTCCTGCTCCAGTTGCCGCCCGATGGAATGCATCTCGGCCGAGGCTTGTTCGAAAGAAACTCCGCGCTTCAATCTGCCGACGCCGTAAAACCAGGTGTCCGTGCGATCCGACACGTCCTGCGGCCTCCATCGCGCGGCAGTCCATAGCAGAACGTCGCGCGTGGGAAATTTGAAGTTGTCGGGCATCACGCCGATCACCGCGTATGGATTGCCGTCCAGCACAATTTTCCGCCCCAGCACCGCCGCATCTCCGCCAAATGTGCCGCGCCACAGGCTTTCGCTCAACACCACGGTCGCAGCCGAATCGGGTTGGTCGTCTTCCACAGTGAAATACCGCCCAAGAATCGGCTTCACACCCAGGGTAGAGAAAAGATCGCCCGTCACCACGGACGCAACCAATTGCCTCGGCTCACCCTGGCCCACCAGGTCGACCATGGAACCGCGATATGCCGACATCGATTCGAAGGACGTGCTCATACGCTTCCAGTCCCTGAAGTTCGCTGGCGCAACATCATAATCTTTGCAACAGGTGAGCGAGTGGTCTTCGTACAACTTCACCAGCCGGTCCTGTTCCGGGAACGGAAGCGGGCGGATCAGGACGTGATCCACCATGGTGAACGCGGCCGTAGTCGCGCCAATGCCCAGCGCGGAGACCACGATTGCGGTCAACGCAAATCCCTTGGCGCGTCCCAGAGTGCGCCCGGCATATCGCAAATCGTGCGCCAGAATATCCGCGTGGACCCGTAGCGCGTTCCACAGCACCTCGAAGAAAACGTCGATCCACAGCAGCAGCGGATTAGTGTCGCGCCGGCGCTGTGCGAAAATCGTGGCCATTTCCTGGCCATATTCAGCGCGGAACGACGCGGGATAGAGATAAAGCAGCGCCTGGTAGAATCGCATCACGCCCTGCCTGGAGCGAATCCGCTGGCGCGCGCCAGCCTCACCAGTTCTGTCAGCCGGCGCGCTTCGGCACGCGCTACCGCCGCGCCGAACGGGGTGATCCGGTAGTAGCGGCGCCGCTCATCGTCTTCTTCCGGGCTCGGACGCTCCTGCGACTCGATCAGCAAGCCTTGTTCGAGCATCCGCTGGATGGAGCGGTACAAAGTTCCCGCGCTCAGTTTCAATCCGCCGCGCGTGCGCGCCGCCACGTCCTGGATGATCGCGTATCCGTGCCGGTCTTCTTCAGCCACCGCCATCAGAATATGAAACGTCGCCGAAGGCAACGGAAGCAGGGAATCGGAGTCTTGCATACGTCCATTATATGCATAGTGGATATATTGTCAATGGCTATACTTGAATTGTTATACTATGCAGAACATATGCGCGAGCATCTCGGTGAGTTCGAACAAATCGTTTTACTGGCGCTGTTGCGCCTGGGCGAGAACGCTTATGGCGTCCCGGTGCGCCGCGAGATCGAACAGCGCACCGGCCGGTCCCTGACAGTCGGCGCGCTGTATCGAACACTCGACCGTTTGGAAGAAAAAGGCTATGTTTCTTCGCGACTTGGCGATCCGGTCCGCGAACGCGGCGGACGCGCCAAGCGATACTTTCGTGTGGAAGCCTTGGGGTTACGGTCGTTGCGCCAGACGCAACGCGAGCTGGCGGCGATGTGGGAAGGAATCGACCTCAAGAAGGCTCATCATGTCTTGTAAGTGGGGAAGAATCGCCGAATACGCGCTTGGCGACTTACTTGAGGAATACTCGACCGGACGGCGGTCGCGTCTGTGGGTGTGCCGTCAGGTGTTGAGTGCGATCTTACCGGTGGTCAATTTCAAACTGGAGGGACCCATGTTTTCGGCCTTTTGGAACGACATTCGTTATGCCGCGCGCGCGCTTGCGAAGAATCCTGGATTCGCGGTGGTAGCGATTCTGGCGCTGGCGCTGGGAATCGGCGTCAACGCCGGGATCTTCACCGTGCTGAACGGCGCGGTGCTCAAAGAACTGCCGACGCCGGGCGCAAATCAGCTGGTAAGCATTTATCAGGAGCTGCGCGGCAAGATCGAACGCCACGTGCTCGGGTCGGACAGCATGTTTTCGACGGCCGAATATGAGGATTATCGCGACCATAATCACGTGTTCACAGGACTCGCGGCATATGCGCCGTTCGTGCAGGCGACGCTTGGCGGGGAACGGCCCCAGGAGCTCTGGGGGCAGCTCACCTCGTGCAATTACTTCGATGTGTTGAATGAGCCGCCCGCGCTCGGACGGGTATTCACCGCGTCCGATTGCGCGGCGCCCGGCGCGAGCGGCGTGGTGGTGATCAGCGACGCTCTGTGGCGTAGCCGTTTTGGAGGCGACGCTAACATTGTCGGCGGAAAAGTGATCTTGAACCGGCATCTGTTCACCGTCGCCGGTGTTGCGCAGCCCGGATTTACAGGCACGGAAGTGATGGCCGCGCAGTTCTGGGTCGCCGTTCAGCATGCAAGGCGCCCTGAGCCCGGCGTTCGACTTTTACGGCGGAAACTGGAGCTGGCTGACGCTCATCGGCCGCTCTAAACCGGGTGTCTCACTGGAACTGGTGCGCGCGGATCTGGCTGTCATCGCGGCGCGCATCGACGCCAGCCAGCCGAACCGCTCTACCAGGCTGGATGTTTTTCGCGCGACGCTGCTGGGCATGCCGGAGGAGCGCCAGGCAACCAGCATCGTGGGAGGCTTGTGTGTGGCGGGCGCCGCGATGGTGCTGCTGATCGCCTGCGCCAATGTGGCCAACCTGCTGCTGGCGCGTGCGGCGGGACGGCAGCATGAGATCGCGATCCGGCTCTCGGTCGGCGCGACTCGATGGAGGCTGATCCGGCAGCTACTCACCGAAAGCATGCTGATCGCGCTGGCGGGGGGCGGCCTGGGATGCCTGCTCGCGTTTCCAGCGTTCAGTGCGATCGTACGTGTGATCGAAGAGCATCTACCGCACGGCTCACCAATTTTGACGTTCAATGTCGCGCCGGATTGGCGTGTGCTGGTTTACGCGCTGATTCTGACCTTCGCGACGGGGATTGTGTTCGGGCTGGCGCCGGCGTTGCGGGCGTCGCGGCCGATCGTCAGCGGAGCGCTGGCGCGAAGGACCGGCGGAAGCCTTCTACGCCAGGCACTGGTGGGAGTTCAGGTGGCGGTTTGCATGGTGTTACTGGTGGCGGCCGGACTGCTGTTGCACGGGCTATGGGTCGCCCAGACCGTGGACCCAGGATTCTCCATGAAAAACATCGCTACCGTATCTTTCGGTCTGGAGGGCCAGGGATACACCACGGAGCGGGCGGCGGCGTTTCAAAGGCAGCTGAGACAGCGCCTGGAAGCTGCCCCGGGAGTTGAGATCGTATCGGAATCGCGCAGCACACCCCTCGGAGACGAATATAACGGAACGCAGTTTACGATTCAGGGCGAAGCGGAACCGCGGAATGTTCAGATCAACTGGGTCTCGCCGGAGTATTTTTCCGTCATCGGCCTTCCCATTCTCCGCGGGCGCAATTTCACCAAGACGGAAGCGGAGACGGGAGCGCCCGTGGCGATCCTGACGGAGTCCACGGCGCGGCATTTCTGGCCCGCTCAGGATCCGCTTGGCAAGACCCTTCGTGATAGCGACGGCAAGCGCGAGCTTGAAGTAGTGGGTGTCGCCAAGGACGCACAAGTAGCGAAGATCGGCTATTCCGATACGATCTACGTGTATCTGGCGCCGGGGCCAAAGCAGCAGACGAGGATGCAGTGGATGGTTCGCTACACAGCCGGGTTCGGTCCTACGGCGACAGCGATTCGCGGAGCGGTGGCGTCCCTCGATCCCGATTTGCTGGTGGATGTGCAGCCGCTCGAAGCGAATCTTGATTTATGGCGGTCGATCTCGCGGATTGTCGCATCGCTAGCCGGATCTTTGGGCGCGCTGGCGCTGCTGCTCGCCTCAATCGGGATTTACGGCGTGGTCGCGTTTGCGGTCAGCCGCCGGGTGCGGGAAATCGGGATCCGGATGGCGCTCGGCGCCGACGGAGGCGACGTCAGGAACCTGATTTTACGGCAGGCCATGGTCCCCGTTGTGCTGGGAGGACTGATCGGAATCGGGGGCTGCGCGGCTGTCTCGCAACTTCTTTCGAGCATGTTATTCGGAGTGAGCACGTACGACCCGATGACGTTCATCGGCGTACCGCTGACGCTGCTGGGAGTGGCCCTGTTCGCGAGTTACGTCCCCGCGCGCCGGGCGGTGCGCATCGACCCGATGGTCGCGCTGCGGTACGAGTAAGCTCTGTTCAACTATGCGCGGCGGATTTCTCGCTAAGGGTCCACTGAATGGCGCGCTGGACCAGCTCACGGGAGTTTTTCAGCGATAACTTGTCCTTAATGTGCGCCTGATACGTCTCGACGGTCTTCACGCTGATATGGAGCTCCTGCGCGATCTGGCGTGTTCCGTGGCCTCCGCCAATCAGCCGGAAAACCTCAAGCTCGCGATCGGTCAGGCCCGCGATCGGCGAGCGATCGCCCGACGCAGCGTCACCCACGAACCAATGCAGCATCTTATTCGACACGCGGCCGCTCACGTAAATCTCGCCTGCGAGAATCCGGCGGATCGCGATCAGGACTTTTTCCGTCGCCTCCTGTTTCATGATGTAGCCGTTGGCGCCGGCGCGGAGAGCTCGCTCGGCGTAAAGCAATTCATCGAGCATGGAAAGAATCAAAACGGGCAGTGTCGCATGCCGCGCGCGGATATTCTTGAGCAGGTCCAGGCCGTCAGGTCCGTTGAGAGAGATATCGACAATCACCAGGTCGGGTTTCAGCTCCTCGATGAGCCGCAACGCAGCGGAAGCCTCCTCCGCATCGCCGCAAACCGCGAGATCCGTCTCGCGATTGATCAACAGCGCCAGGCCCTGCCGGACAATCGGGTGATCGTCGACGATAAAAACCGTCCGCTTCGCCGCCGGCTTCGTGGCTTGAGGCTCAGCTAACATCGGACGACCCCCAGGATACCTGAGTTGTGATCGGAAACAAGCAGGTCACCACGGTCCCGCGGCTCGGCGCGGATTGCACATCAAGCGATCCACCGATCATCTTAGCTCGATAATTCATGATGCGCAGGCCGAGACCGGACGGGCTGCCGGCAACCGGTTCGAATCCACAGCCATCGTCGCGAACCGTTAGCGTACCGGTGCCCTTCACCGCGGTCAGTCGAATAACAATACTTCTCGCATGGCCGTGTTTGATGGCGTTATTCACAGCTTCCTGAGCCAGGCGATACAGGTGATCCGCGAGAACGCCATCATGCGCCGGAAAAGAGATGGCGCACTCGAAACGGCAATCAACGTGGAACAATTCCCTGACTTCGCCTGCCCAGTGCTCGAGAGCGGACACGAGTCCGTGAGCTTCGGATACCACCGGCAAGAGACCTCGAGCGAGCTCACGCGTCATCTTGATGGAATCGTTCACCAGCTTCACGATTTTGGCCGCTTCGGCCGATTCAGGCAGCGAAGTTTCGGCCAGACGGTCTTCCAGGACTTTGCCCATGAAGGCGATTCCGGTGAGAAGCTGACCGAGGCCGTCGTGCAGATCCTGGCCAATCCGGTGGCGTTCCTTCTCGCTGACCTCGAGGATGGTTTTTTCCAGACGCTTCCGCTCGCTGATATCGCGGATGGCGCTGGAGACGAGTACGCCTTCCTCGGTATCCAGTGGGCTGAGACTGATCTCGACCGGGAATTCGCGGCCATCCTTATGTAAGCCGTATAATTCCAGCCCGGCTCCCATGGGGCGCACGCGAGGTTCGAAAAGAAAATCACTGCGATGGCTGGAATGCTTTGCGCGGAGCCGTTCGGGAACCAGCTTCTCAATTTCCTCACCAAGCAACTCCTGACGCTTATAGCCGAACAGCTTCTCGACCTGGGCGTTCACCAGAACGATTTTGCCTTTTTGGTTCACCACCACGACAGCGTCGGGAGCCGCTTCAAGCAATCCCTGAAATTTCGCCTGTGCCCGCCTTTGTTCGGTGACATCGATTCCCGACGTGATGATGTAAGTGGGAGTTTGTTTGGTACCCGGCAGAATCGCCGCCGACCACGCAATCGTTTTCTGATTGCCGCCCCGGGTTAGCCAACGGCTCTCGTATTCGGTCCGAGAAGGGTTATTGCGCATTTGCAGAAAAAAACGCTCGAAATCCGCGGCCTCGTCGGGGATCAGTAATAATTCCCAAACGCGCTTGCCGACGGCTTCCTCGAGCGAATAACCGGTCATTTGCTCGCACGCTCGATTGAAGCGCACGATTCGGCCTTCGCGATCCAGCACCACGATCAGCGCGCCCACAGTATCGAAAATCGCGGAGACAACGTTGCGCTCTTCTTGCAAGGCCTCCTGCACTTGTTTGAGCTCCGTAATATCGAAGCCAACGCCGTGAATGAACCACGGCTGGCCATCGTCGCGGCGCACCAGACGAGCTTCGCAATGAAACCAGACTACGTGACCATCGCGCGCCAGCACCCGATAAGACGACCGTAGAGGCTTTCCCGACAGGAACATCCCCGCGGCTTCCTTGCTCCAGCGATCCTTATCATCGGGATGAATCTGCCGATACCAGCGGACCGGATCCTCCAGCCATTCTTCTTGCGAAAATCCGAGTGTGGCTTCGATTTGTGGACTTACGTAGGCTTCCCCGATACCTTCGTTAAGATACGCCATGAAGACAACGGCGGGAATCTGGTCGAGCAGGACGCGGTAACGAGCCTCGAGGCTCGGTACGTGATCTTTGGAGTTATTTGATGAATCCCGGGCTGAGGGAGAAGCCTGAAAGAAGACATCCGCGAGGCTCGCGAGAATGGTTTCGGCTTCTCCTAAAGTGAACGATTCGACCCGCGAATTCATGCTTCGCTACTTCTTTTCGCAGCGGCCTCGCCACGACGGTTCTTTATTAAGCGATGCCTGAGTAAAGCGGCGCAGCGCATGAATCGCCCGCCCATAAGTCATCACCGCGCTTGAAGACAGTAACGATCCCGGAGGCTGATTCATAAATGGCATGAATTTATCCGGAAATCCCGGCATGGTGCAACCGATGCAGATACCTCCGACGTTGGGACACCCGCCGATCCCCGCCATCCAACCTCTCTTTCCAACGTTGCATTGCACCACCGGCCCCCAACAACCCAATTTGACGATGCAGGTTCGCGACCCGTATTCTTCCGCGAATTCGGCCTGCTCATAATAGCCGCCGCGATCGCAGCCTTCGTGAACCGTCTGGCCAAACAGCCACGTAGGCCGCAGTGCATCGTCGAGAGGAATCATGGGCGCGCGGCCGGCGGCCATGTGGAGCAGGTACAGCAGCGTTTCCATAAAATTATCAGGCTGGACAGGACATCCGGGAATACACACCAAAGGAATGCCCGCAATCGACTTCCAGTTCCACCCCAGATAATCAGCGAGACCCATGCATCCGGTGGGATTGCCTTCCATAGCGTGAATTCCGCCATAAGTCGCGCAAGTTCCCGCGGCCAGGATCGCCCACGCCTTGGGAGCCAGCCGGTCGATCCATTCACATGTCGTGATTGGTTGGCCCGACGTATGGTCGGTTCCGAAGGAGGCCCAGTAGCCTTCGGCTTTGTTATTTTCGTCAGGAATGGATCCTTCAACCACAAGAATAAAGGGGGCCAGTGTGCCTTGGGCCGCACGATGAAACAAATCCAGAAAATCATCGCCATTTTCATAAGCCAGGAATAAATTATGGAAATTGACCTTCGGGATCCAGGGCAGATTCCCGAGAATGAGATCTTCGAGGCTGGGCTGGGTTGCGGCGGTCATGGCGATGGTATCGCCGTCACAACTCAGACCGGCGTTGATCCACAGGACATCGATCTCTTTTATGAATTCGACCATGGATTCCCGCTGGGATTTTACACTATTTATGGCGTCGTTCACATACCCATCAGATCTGGAGCCAGTTTCACGTAACCGTGCTCTTCGGCCCAGATGTTCAGCGGGACGGTTGCAATTTCGTCCACCACCGGATCAGCCAGACCGTTCTTCGTCAGGTCGATGGCCTTCAGATACGTTTTGCAGGTGTCGCAGGCTTCGACGCGGACGTGCTCGAATTGAGCTGCGATATAGACCGGCAGCTTCTCCTTGTCTTCTTCGCCGCAGTTGGGGCACAGAATACGGCGGAATTGCCATTCGGTAGCGCAGAGCGAACACATTAGCGACCGTTTCCCGCCGTCGCCTTCACCGCGCAGCACCGCGAGGCCGGGACGCGATCCGCAGAAGGGACAGGCGGCATCGGTCCAATTGGAGTTGATTTGTCCGCCGGAAGCCAGGCGCGCCGCGAACGGCTCCAGCAGCGCGTGCGCGAAGAACTGCGCGCGGGCGTCGGCCTCATCGGCATCGCCTTCCCAGCATTGCGCGAGCAGGTTCAGACGCGCGACCTCGGCGGCGAGATGTTCATGGGCGAATTCAGCGATCGGGGGCGCGAAATTCGCGACCACCGAAAACAGATCGGGAAACCAGCGCAGGAGTTCGCGAAAGTCGGAAGAAGTTAATTCGTCGAAAATACGCTTCTGAAGCTTGGCCAGTTCCGAATAGAAATTGAGAAGCTCGGCCGCGGACGGATACTGGACGGACAAAGTCTCAGCTCGGGCGATTCTCCGGTCATAAGGCGAAATCATTTCTCCGGTAGCGATTTATACCACAATTCATGATGTGCTTTCGCCCAAGACCGGGGGACATAACCGATCAGCATGCCGCGCAGGCCTCCGGGAACCATGAACACTCCCATGTACACATGAATGATGAAGGCTCCAATGGTCACCAGCGCGGAGGCTTCATGAATCAGGACCATCAGCGGACGGATCCAAAATAGAGACGGCGGATCCACTTCAGGAAACCACATCACCAGGCCGGAGATCAGAAGCCCCATGGCCCCATAAAACATGACCCAGTAAAACTCTTTTTGACCGGCGTTGAAGCGGCCGGCGGGCGGAACCTGGTCGTCTTCGTTCTTGATGTAATGTTCGACCGTTTTCATCCATAGGCGGTCGGACGCAGTTATGTTCATATCCCTGCGCCAGATAGAATGCATCCACAGGGCGCAGGCGAAAAACCCCAGACCAAGGATCGGATGCCAGAAGCGCGAGGTCGGGCCTCCGCCAAGAGCGATTGCCATCCAGAAAAGATACGGCGAATAAAACGCAAGGCCGGTGCACAGGCAGTAAAGATAGCTGAAGCCAGTTACCCAGTGGCAGATGCGTTCGTGAAAAGTATAGCGCTCGACTTCACTCTTCATGTTTGTCCTTAGGCCCGAAGCGAATGTAGTGCGCGACCACGCCGATGACGCCGGCCGTCATCGCGAGATTTCCAAGCCACTTTGCCGGACCTTTCCACAATCGAACCAGCAATGGAACATGCGGATCTTTCGGAAGGCCGCCATATCGTTCGGGATGCTCGATGTCATGAAGGATATACATGACGTGCGTGCCTCCGACACCTTGCGGATCATAGAGCCCGGCGTTCTTGTGCGAAGTGTGCTCCTTTAACTGCACAACGCGGGTTTCAGCCAGCGCCGTCATGTCCTCTTTGCTTCCGAAATGCAGACATCCCGTCGGGCAAGCCTTAATACACGCAGGCTCGAGTCCAGCGCCTACCCGATCAGAGCATAACGTGCACTTATGAACCTTCTTCGTTTCCGGATTGAACTTCGGAATATTAAAGGGACATCCGGTAACGCAATATTGACAACCGATGCAATATTCCTGCTGAAAATCGACGATGCCGTTGGAATATTGGACGATGGCCGAATCGGATGGGCACGCGCGCAAACATCCTGGATCTGCGCAATGCATGCATTGATCCTTGCGCATCAGCCAACTGAAGGTTCCGTCCTCGGCAGTGTATTCGTCAAACCGGATCAGGTTGTAATAATTCCAAGCCGTATCGGGCATGGTTTGATACGTGTTGTCGAAAGTGGTCTCGCGAAATGGGTATCCGTTCCATTCGAGGCACGCGACTTCGCAGGCTTTGCATCCGATGCAGGTGGTGACGTCGATCAGCTTCGCGACTGCGTAATCGCGCGACGTATCGCGTCCCGGAACAGGGCCGGCGTGGCCGGAGATGGCGCGAATCTCTAAAGGTCCGTTGCTCATGCCTTCTCCACCTTCACCAGGAACCCTTTAAATTCGGGTGTGTATGCGTTAGGATCGGTTACGGCCGGAGTCAACGAATTCACCAGCATGCGTTCGGTACGGCCGGCATCCTCCTGAATGCCGCGATAGCCGAAGTGCAGCGGGATACCGATCTGATAGACTTTCTCACCGTTGATCTGCATCGGCTTAATGCGCCGCGTGACCATCGCTTTGGCGATATAGGTAGCGCGGGCGCTGGATACCTTCACATGCTCGCCGCCTTTGATTCCGAGGTCCGCGGCCAGTTCGGCCGGCAACTCGACAAAAGGCTCCGGAATCAACTGCACATTCATCTGGTTATTCTTGGTCCAGTAATGATAGTGCTCGGTTAGACGGTAGGTTGTGCAAATAATGGAAAATCCCTGTTGCTTCGTGCCCCATTTATCCGCGGCACTCATGAATTTCCTAACGACGGGATTGTTGGACTGCTTGGGATGGAACAGATTTTCGACGGGACTTTCAAACGGCTCGTAATGTTCGGGGAACGGGCCATCTGCCATAGCGGCCAGTGGCGCGAATAAACGTCCAACGCCTTCGGGATTCATGATAAAAGGACCCAAGTGATCCTTCGGCGTCGAATCCGGCTTGAAATCGGGGACATCGTTGCCGACCCATCGCTTTTGAGCTTCATTCCACCAGACCTGTTTGCGCGATGGATCCCAAGGTTTGCCCGAAACATCGCATGACGCGCGATTGTACAAGACCCGCCGATTCATAGGCCATGACCATGCCCAGTTGGGATAAATTCCCAGGCCGGATGGATCGTCCGTGCCGCGCCGCTGGATCAGCGCGCCGGCTTCGGTCCACGATCCGCACCAGATCCAATTGCCGGACGACGTGGTGCCATCGTCTTTCAACCACGCGAAGCCGGGTAGCTGCTGGCCAGCCTTTACTGTGGCGCCAGTCGCGTCGGTCAGATCGGCGAAGGCCTTCCCATTGAGCTCGCGGGCGACTTCGGAGAGGGATGGAACCAGCGGAGTAGTGTAATTCCACGCTAGATTCAGAATCGGGTCGGGGAATTTGCCGCCCTCTTTCTGATATAGCTCGCGGACCTTGAGGAAAATGCGCGCGACGATCTCGTGATCGAGCTTGGCATCGCCCGGAGGCGGAACCGCAACCCATTTCCATTGCAGCCATCGCGCCGAATTCACGAAAGTCCCGTCTTTTTCCGCGAAGCCTGCGCCAGGAAGCCGATAGACTTCCGTCTTGATATCCTTCATCTCCTCAGGCTTAATGCCCGGAGACTTCCAGAACTCGCTGGTTTCGTCCGGATAAATGTCGCAAACGACCAGGAAGTCAGCCTTTCTTCAACGCATCGATATTCTTGTCCGAATTAGGCCCGATCGCGACGCTATTCATTCCGAAGGCCAGCAGACCTTTCACCTTGCCAGCATACATGTCGTCGAATAGGTACGCCCACGAATAATTCCGGTCGACTTTCGGTAAATACTGATAAGCCCAGTCGTTCTCCTTCTTGGCGGCGTCGCCATACATGGCTTTCAGAAGAGAGACGGCGAACTTGGGAGTGTTGCTCCAATAATTCCACGAATCCCAATCGCCGGGCTTCGAGGATGTTGGCGTGATGCGCGTCATCCAAGCTTTGAAGTCGGTATCGGCGGGAATAGGGACTTTAAGATATCCTGGCAGGTTATCGAAAATGCCGGCGATGTCGGTGGCGCCTTGAATATTCGAATGCCCGCGCAAGCGCGTTCACTCCGCCGCCGGCACGGCCCACGTTGCCGAAAAGTAACTGAAGCATCGCGGCGGTTCGGATGATCTGAGTTCCGAACGAGTGCTGCGTCCAGCCGACCGCATAAATAATGGTCGCGACCTTGGTCAGGTCGCCGTCTTTGCGGATCGAGGTAAACAGATCGGCAGCTTTGAGAAATTGATCCTTAGGGATGCCCGTGATCTTCTCGACCATCTCCGGCGTGTATCGCGAATAGTGCTTCTTAAGCAATTGATACACGCAGCGGGGATTTTCAAGAGTCGGATCGGAAGTAACTTTTTCGGGAAGGCCCGCCGAGCCGGTCCACCACTGCCTTGATAATTCCAGGAGGACTTATCGTAAGACAGAGTGTCGGCGTGAAACCCCGAAAACACACCCATCTTCCTCCGGAAGCTTAAAATCGTCCTTAACCAGAAACGCCGCATTGGTGAAGTTGACGACGTACTCTTTGTTGATACGTCCGTTTTCGAGGGCGTAATGAATCACGCCGCCCAGGAACGCAATATCCGACCCGGCGCGAATTTGCAGAAATAAATCCGCGGTCGCGGCGGTCCGCGTATATCGCGGATCCACCACGATCATCTTGGCATTGCGCTGGCGCTTAGCCTCGATCGGCCACTTGAACCCGCATGGATGGTTTTCGGCCGGATTGCCACCCATGATCAACATCATGTCTGTATTCTTGATGTCGATCCAGCCATTGGTCATCGCTCCCCTACCGAATGTGGGCCCCAAACTGGAGACCGTGGGGCCGTGTCAAACCCTGGCCTGATTTTCTAGATACACCACTCCCAGGCTGCGCATGGTTTTGACCGCCAGGTAATTAAATTCGTTGGTGTCGGTACAGCCGCCGTTCCAGGCGATGGTTTCGCAGCGGTTGACGGTGCGGCCCTGGGCGTCCTTCTCGATAAACGTTTCATCGCGCGTCTTTTTGATGTGCCGCGCAACTTCTTCAATGGCGCGATCCCAGGTGATGTCTTCCCAGTGATCCGATCCAGGACGCCGCACCTGCGGCTTCAGCACGCGCCGCTCGTTCAAAATGTCTTGAAACAGCGACGATCCTTTCGGGCACAGCGTCCCCCGATTGGTGGGATGATCCGGATCGCCTTCCACGTGCACAACCTGCGGCGTGACGTTCTTCGCATTGTCGCCCAGCGTGTGGATAATCACTCCGCATGCAACCGAGCAATACGGACACAACGAGCGAGTCTCCGTCGTCCGCGCGATCTTGAGCTCTCGTGATTGCGCAAATGCCTTTTGGACATTGAATCCGAGAACCGAAGCGACCGCACCGCCAGCGCTTATCTTGAAGAACTGCCTCCGCGAAGAAGTCATACGTTGCCTCTCGGGTCAGATTATAGGCCGAATGATGGAAAGGTTACAACCCCCAGAAAGTGGGTTAGGAAATCTTGTGTTTCAATTGCGTTTCAGGTGGCGAAGCGGTCGCGTTTCAGCTTGCGTTCTTATATCGTGATGAGATGACGAAAATGATCCGGCGTCAGTTTCTTCACAATCTTGGTGCGGCCGCGGCGGCATTCGCCGCTCCGCAAACTGGCACACGAGCCGATCTCTTGATCACAGGCGGGCGTGTGATCGATCCCGGACGCAATGTGGATCACGTGGTTGATGTCGCGATCGGTGGTTCCAGAATCGCCGCGGTCGGTTCGAATCTTCCGCGCGCAGGTGCGCAGGTGTTCGATGCGAGCGGCAAAATCGTCACTCCCGGATTGATCGATATGCACGGGCACGTGTTCGATCAATTCCTTCCGGTTTCAATCGACGCGGATCTGGTGGGGATTCCGCACGGCGTCACGACCATTGTCGACGCCGGTTCGGCAGGTGCAAATACGTTTCCTGCATTCAGAAAATACGTGATCGAGCACGCGCGCACCCGCGTTTATTCGCTGCTCAACATTTCGATCATCGGCCTGGTCGTGCAGAATGAAATTTATCTCGATCCGAAAATGATCGATCCGAAGGCGGTGGTCAAAACCGTCGCGGAAAATCGCGGCATGATTCTGGGAATCAAGGTTCGCATCACCGGCCGGGACGAAGACGTACCGCATGACGTCGAAGTTCTGAAAAAAGCCCGCGAAGCGGCCGACGAGACCGCGCTGCCGATCATGCTGCACTGGACCAACGATCCGAGGCTGCTCGCGATTTTGAAGAAGGGCGACATCCTGGTGCATCCGTTCAATCCGCCCAGGTCCGGTCCGAATCTGCTGGGCGCCGATGGGAAAGTCCTGCCGCAGATCCTGGAGCTGAAGGACCGCGGCATTTTCACCGATTTCGCGCACGGGAATCATCTGCAATGGGAAACGGCCGAGCGGGCGGCGCAGCAGGGCTGGTTCCCGGACACGATTTCCACCGACATTCACCGCGCGCATGCCGCTCCGAACGGCACCGTAATCGATCTGGTAACCACCATGTCGAAATTCATGCTTCTGGGATTGACCGCGAATCAGGCCATCGAAAAAGTGACGGCAAATCCCGCGCGGATCTTGAAATTCCCTGAAAAAATCGGCACTCTTGAACCCGGCGCCGTCGCGGACGTTTCGATCCTCGAAACCCAGCGCGGCGATTTCGATTTGCTGGACAGCACCCGCCAGAAGCGGACGGCGCACCAGCGCATCGCCCCGGTGGCTACGGTGCGAGCTGGCAAACTGACGGTCGCATAATCATTTTCCGTCGATGGAAAATGCCAGCAGCATGTTTCCGGGCTGGCCTCCCCAGGTCCCGTATCCGGAATTGACGAAAAGCATCCCACCGGAAATGGCGGCGCCGGGTCCATCCATGGAACCGCCTTTGCCCGGTCCGTTGATCGCGCTGAACTCGCGCGCGGAATCGAAGTCCCAGAGGACTTTCCCGTCGCGCGAAGAATACGCCCGGAGATGGCCGTCGAGAGAACCGGAGAACACGGCTCCCGGGATCGCGGAGACCGCGGCGGATTGCGCGGGGCTGCAATTGGGACGGTCGCCGCACGCCGCAGGCGGAGCGGCCGACCAGACCTTTTCTCCGGTCGCGGCATCGAGCGCGAACAAGCCGCCTCCCACTTTCGGATCCAAAATGCGCGGCTTCCCGCGTTCGATACTGAATTCGGTGAACGAAACATCGGAGACCGCGACGTAAACATACTTGCCGTCCGACGCCGATCCCCACTGTACTCCGCCGAGAATCCCGCCGCGCCCCACGCGCGTCTGCCACACGATGGCGCCTTTGTTGTCAGGATCGAGTGCATGCACGATTCCGGATTTCTGGCCAATCACCAGTACGCGTTTTCCTGAGGCAAGCTTGATCAAAATCGGTGACGAGCCGAAATCGTAATCCGGACCGGCGTTCTCCGGGCATCCTTTTTTTGTCGACGTAACGCAGGCCGTGCTGAACACGTCGCCCGCAAGCAGTTGCCGCGACCACAGCATTTTCCCGGTTTTGAGATCGAACGCTAGCACGGCATCGCTGGTTTTGGAATCGGGATGAGTGAAATTGTCGCCCGTGGACGCGTATACAGCGTTGCGTTCGAGATCCACCGTGGGCGCGGACCAGATGCTGGCGCCGGACGGTCCCCAGACAGGCGTGCCGGCCTCATTTTTGCCAACTACGCGAGCCTCTTCTGGAATCGAATAGGCCTGCCACAGTTTTTTCCCGGCGGCATCCAGCGAGACGACCGCGCCACGTGCGGTGCAGCACTCATATTTCGGGTCGTTCGCCGCGCCCTCTTCGCCTGACGTCACGGGAACGAACAGGCGCTGGTCGTGATACACCGGAGCTCCGGTGATTCCGGCCCGCGGATGATCCAGCACGCGAGTCTTCCACAGCAGTTCGCCATTCGCCGCGTCCAGCGCGTAGACCGTGCCGCGCCGATCGCCGAAAAAGGCCATCGGGCGCCCGCCCTTCACGTTCGCGATCGTGATCGCGGTGCGGACCGGCGCGGCCGATTCGAAAGACCAGTACTGACAGCCTGTACGGGCGTCCAATGAGTAAATGTTGCGGTTGGCGCTGGCCACAAACACGCGTCCGCCCACGATGGACGGCTGTCCATTGGCCGCGAAAGTGTTCGGATACGCGAACGACCATTTCAATTTCAGGCGCGGAATTTCGTCGGCAGTGAAGCCGGCGCGGGCGGCAGATTGAAAGCGGGCGTTGTCCAATCCGTTGCCCCAGCCGTTCCAATCGCTGTCGCCCGGCGAAAATGCAGCCTTCGCATTCGAGCAGAGCGGCATGTTCACCACCGGCACCGAAGATCTCCCGGTAAGGAATTCCGCAACAGTACGCTTCTCGGCTGCGCTCAGCGATACGCCTTGTTCTTTCATCAACCCGGATTCGAGCGCCCGCACGACATTGCCTGCCGACATCATCTTCAACGCCGACGGCGAGGGAGCGCGAGTCTGCGCGGACGCATCGTGGCATAGCGCGCAATGCTCGCGATACAGCGCCGCGCCGTCCGGATCCGCGGCGCCAGCCAGGACGGCGGCGAAGGCCGCAAGAACAACCAGTTTGACCATGATTTTCACTCGCCTCTTCGCCCCAGCAGAAGATCCCTCAGAGTAACATTCAAGTCGACGGCGACTTCGAAGTATCCGATCATCATTTCATTCCAGTTCTGATCTCCAAAACGCACGGCTTTGGCTGCGTCGGGATTACGTGGGTTATTCGGCGAGTTGTCGAAGCGAGCGGTGCACTCGATCCTGGTTCCCGCCGGCAGCCGTTTGGGGCTCGCGAGATAGTAGGAAAGCTGCCAGTCGAAGTCATAATTCGGGACCCGCAAAAGTGTCTCCGATTCGCCCGTGGGATAAACGACACGGAACTCGAACGATTTTCCACGCAGGTGCATGTGCGGTAGCAGCGACACCAGGGTCGCCTCTTCATGCAGCGTCACGTGCGCGTCGACGCGACAATCCGGGTCGCCAGGCGGAATCGTGAAGCGCACATTCGCGGCCGCGAGCATCAGCACGCGTTCCCGAGGCGGACTGGAAGCGAGAATCAATCCGACGCGGCTCCGGTCGCGGCCCGGTTTTCCGTCGGTAGTGTAGTGGAGCTGAAACACGATGTCGCTGCCGGCCTTGATCAGTTTCGCCTGACCCGGCGCGAGCAGCTCCGGAACCGCGCCAGGACCGTAGCCGGTGAGAAATTCTCCCTGCGCGCCAGTCTCGTCGTCGTCGCCTGGTTTGGAGGTGAACGGCACTCCCACGGGTTCGCGGCGCAGCCATGGCGAGCCAGGCTCTCGGATGCTGATCACCATATGATGCGTGTGCTCGCGATCCTCAGGACGCGCCTCGGCCAGCCGCACCCAGGTATCTTGCTTGAAATTCGTGGGTACGATCACGTATTCATAAGGCAGCGTGCCGGAGGCTGGAATTTCGAACGCAGTCGGCATTTCGAAAACAATGTCGGGCTGGCCGATCTTCCATCCGTCGATCCATTTCACCGGCTTCGGAGCCGTCTCCGGATCACCCTCAGGCGCGCCCGCGTCCACCCACGCCACGATGGTCTGAATGTCGGAATCGGGCACCGTCGCGTCATTTGAAAATTTTCCGAAATGCGGATCGGCAAACCATGGCGGCATTTTGCGGGTGAGCACCACCTGCTTGATCGCTTTCGCCCACGGACGCGCGCCCGCGTAGTCGAGCAGCGGCATCGGCGCAGCTTCTCCCGGACGATGACAGGTCTGGCAATGACGCGCGAGCACGGGCAGAACGTCCTGATAGAACGTCGGCGCGCCCGAAACACACGTCATCGCCGCGACCAAAAGAACCCACGTGCCCACAGGTTTGATTTTATGCCACTATTGGCCGATCGCGAAGAGAATCGAGTTGTTGATCGCGTAAACGGTCCCGTCCGGGCCGATCAGAGTTGGCGTATACGCCTCACCGAGACCTGAAGTGAGAACGATCGACTGAGAAAATGTGTTAGTGTACAGATCCCAGCGATACAATTTGCCGTCCTCGCTTCCTGCCAGAATGGAATGAGTCGCAGGGTCGACCGCGGCCGTGTTGATGCACCATTCCTTGACGCCCGGGAAGCGAAGTGTTTGGCGTCGGGCCGAGGATGGTCAGGACTTCCTTCATCACCGCCGTTTCGGTGACCGGGTCCTCTCTGTGGAGTTTGGATCGAGAACGGCAATTTTGTTCTGCCCGTTGCCCCCGCCGTTGGCATAATCGTTGTACTTGGTCATCAGGAGATACGGAGCTGCGCCGGTATAGGCTGGCGCCATGAAGCTGGGACCAGAGAAGCCGTATCGTCCCAACCAAACGCGCCGGGAGTTTTGCGTTTGCGCAAGAAGACCATCGAAATGCAGGAGCCAGCCGCGGTAATGATTGCGCCCCACGGGATTCTCCAGCACGCCGTAGTAGACATCGCCGTCGACGCCAACGGTGGGTGTAGCGGAACCTTCGTCCGATAGAGTCGCATCCAGGCCGGAGAAAGGATCGATGAGCCGCACCTTCGCCACGGGCTTCAGCGTAGTGCTGTTCAAGGCGGCTAGAGATACCCGGAGATGCCGTTGCTCACAGCCACGTAAATCATCCCCTGGTCCGCGCTCACCGCGGGAGCGCAGTTTTGCATCACCTCGAGGATGGAGTTGTCGCCCGCGGCGTCCCCGGCTGAGATCCAGGTTCCCTCGCCGCCGGCGCTGATGCGCGCGATTCCGCTTCGAAGATTTAAGGGCGTGTCCCCGGTAACTTGGAATCCGAAATAAATGTTCCCAGCGGCATCGGAGGTGATGGGCGTATCGATCATCACGCCCGACGCGTACGGCTGCGGACTGGCTTGATAATTCATCGAGACCATAAAACGCGATTTGCCCCTGAGGACCGGTAGTTGAATCGGGCGAATCGCGGTAATAGACGGTGCCGCCCGCGCCGGGGAAGTAGAGTCGCGAGGTGGGCGTCAGCACCGGGCCAAATTCGGGGACCCAATTGTGCGGCGGAAGAACATAATCGGAGGGCAGACTCCATTGAAGCGTGCCGTCCGTGCCGCTGTGCGCATCCACGCGGAATCCCGACGCGGCGCCGGTCTTCACGGGAACGATCACGGTGTTTTGGGCGGTGATCACCGGCGATCCGTAGTGAATTAGCAGTTCACCCTGAGTAAATTGAGGCTTCAGGTCGACCGGCGTGCTCCAATGAATGTGGTTGAGTGGCTGGGATGGACTTAGGGAGAGCGCGGTATGCTGGGCGTCGCGCGCGTGGCCCGACCAGGCAGCGTTAGCCGGTGGCTCCCGTTCCGAACCCCGATTGCACGATGAACGTGGCCTGGTTTGAAACTCCTCCTCCCGGTGGCGAATTGCCGATCGCCAAGTTTATGTTTCCGGGCGTAGCGAGTTCCTGCGCAATCAAGTTGAACGTGAGCTGCGTATCCGCTGACCAAGGTGAATGCATGCTCGAAGCCGTTCAAAATGAGAGACGGTGTAAATACCGAATCCGGCGCCATTGACGGTCACTTCGAGCGATTTGGTCCCCGGCTGGCGCCGAAGCGGGCGATATCGAAGTGAGTGTCGGGACCACGTTGTTCGGCGGAGGTGGAGGTCCCTGATTCACGGGCATGGTCACGGTGTTCGAAGTGACACCGCCGATCGAAATGGAAACGGGCACCGCGCTTCCCGTGGCCGATGCGTAAGGAACCAGCGCGTTGATCTGATAGACGCCAATTTCCTGCGGAGCGAGACCGGAAAATTGGACCGTCGCGGTCGCGCCGCCGATCATCACGGTCGGCATGGTCACGCTTGAAGACAAAGGATCGGAGGACGCAGGCGAGCCCGTTGGCGGCGGATTGCTCACAGCCCCGAGGCCGGTGGCGTAAATCACGACCACCGTTTGTCCCGAAATGGCGGGATTCGTGGAATCGATCAGGTGAAACGAAGTATCGAAAATCACGCCCTGCCCGGTTCCTTCGGTGTTGACGCTGAAAAGTCCAGGCGCGAAAGGAGCGAGGTTCACGGTTTGTGGCGCGCTCGTCTGGCCATTGATCGAAGCGATCAGAGTCGTTTGTGTATTGCCCGCCAGTTCCCATGGCATCTGGAAGCTGACGTCTCCCGAGGCAGCGTAGTATAGTGGCGCTTGCTGGCCGTTGCCGAAAGTGAGCGAGAGCCCGTCGAGATTATCAGGGAAGCGGCTGGTTGGCGGCCTGCACCGGAAGCACGCGAGCAGAAAATTCCCGAAATGCAATGGCGAGACTGCCCGGAACCACCTGTGCAGCCGCCGCATAACTGGCCGGATTGACGACTCCTCCAGCTTCGATGGACGGTGTGGACTGGGCTTCGAGGCAGCCCGCCAACAGAGAATAAGGGCGCGGTGAGAATCCACCCGGCGCGATTTCTTGAGTAAAGATTCATTGATTCGCGATTACATTACGTTGATTGTGACGATGTTCGAAGTCTGGCCGTCCACGGTCATCACGACGTTCACTTCACCGCTGCCGCGAATAGAAAGAGGCAGCGTGACGTTTACCTGGTCCAGTCCCTCGTAGCTCGGCTGAGCTCCAGCATATTGAACCGGAGCGCTTACGCCGTTTATAGTAACGCTCACGTTTGAAAGGGAACTGCGATTCCGAATGCCCGTACCGTAAAGCGCGACGACGATGGGAGTGTCCACGCCGAGAGCGATGGGAGTCGAAACGCATCCGCTCGCACTGCACTCAAATACCGCGACCGGGGACTGCAACTGAGGATTCGACGCCTGCACCTGGATCGCTGTAGCCGCCGCTACGCCCTTTCCATCGCCGCTCATGCTGAACAGAGTGGGCGCGACGGATTGCACCGGCCCCGTCGTGGTCAATGGCGCGGCGCTGCCGTTTGCAATGGCAAACTGAGCGGTACCGGCCGCGGTCCCATCCGGGACGACGAAATTAATCTGCGATGCCGACACATACATGAGCGGCGCGATCCGTGCGGTAGCGGCCGAATCCGTCACCGTAACGGTGACGCCGCCCAGCGAAAGCGGCGGAGGTTGCACGCCGGCCTGCTGCGTGCCTGCCGCAAGATTCGTTCCATAAATGGAAGCGATCGATTGCGGAGTCACCGCCGCGTTCGGCGCCGCAGCCGACTGCACCGAGATCGGCGATACAACTCCGTAATAGCGAGCCATCCAGTACGGCAGAATATAGTCGATGCCCGCAGTTTCGATGATGCTGCTGCCGCCACCGGTGAGCTGATAGGGGCTCTCCTGCCACAAAAAGTCGTCCGGAGGCCGCAGCGCGTCCGGAATCGGGTTGCAGGATTGAGATCCGCAAACCGGAACGACACCGTTGAGATTTACCGTAGGATCGCGCCGGGATCTTTGCAGCCATTCGTTCAGCAGCGCCGCAGTTTCGGCGTCGCGTGCCGGATTCGCGCCGTTCAATCCGCGATCGATGATATCGAAGAACGCGTTTTGATCTCCGGCCGTGAAGCCACGAAGAACGCTGTAAGCGCCCTGATAAATCGAACTCGCGGAACTCGTTTCCAGCCGGATCAAATTATAGAAGGAAATATAGTCGAGATTGAATTTGAAGTATGAACTGTCGCTGCTCACATCCACCGAGATCGGCGCCAGTACCGCTAACGCCAGCAGAACACGCTGCACATCGTAAGACGTCGAAAACGCGCTGGAGTTGACGTGCCGGCCTACCTGCAACAAGGTGAGAATCTCGTCGGGCCGCACCAGAAACGAAGTGCTGACGCTGCCGTCGGGCATTACCACGGACCATCCGTTGGATTGAAGGAAATCGATCAGGCGCGTCGCCAGCGCGCTGATGGATGCCTGTACGCCCGGGTCGTTCACCAGATCGTAAGCGACTCCGAGTCCGAAAATCACGCCCAAGTACTCGTCCCGCGATGTGTTCCCGACCCAGAAATATCCAGCCGAGCTGTTCGTGTAGATACCGTTCGCGGATTCTTCACTCTGAATGCCCGCCGCGTATGGCGAGCTCAGCGGGACCAGACAGCGCGCCAGCAGATTGGTGCCGGTCACGTCCGCCAGCGACTTGATTCCCGCGATTGCCTTGTTGACATTGTTCAGCGAGTCGGCCGACTGCGTGACGCTGTAGCGAAACGCTTCGGCCGCGAGATAGTGTCCCGTCCAGATCGCCGAATCGCCACAACGCGTGTACCCCACGACTTGATTGCTGGTCGGCCCGGCAAAGATGGGATTGAGAATTGTGCCGAACGGCTGATGCAGGGCCTGAATATTCGCGGAGATCGCAAGCGCGTCGGCCTCGGTTGCCTTGGCTTGCTCGCAAAGGAAAACGCAACATCCTAAAGCGAATATCAGCGATTTTGAACGCGACTGCACTGTATCTAGGATGTGTCCCGCGTTGGCCGCGTTTCGACTAGACGTATTCGAGTAACGTCATGAAACCAAAGTCCATGTGCATTTGCTGGTGGCAATGAAACAAGGTTTTGCCCGGATGATCGGCGATCAGGTCGGCCTCCACTTGCGCTCGTGCCGGCACCACCACGACGTCCTTGAAAACTCCGCGCGTCGGAACGCCCGCGAACTTCGTCAGTTCGAAGGAATGGCGATGTAGATGGACCGGATGCGCCTCGTCGCTCTGATTGTCGAAAATCAGCCGGTAGCGGTTGCCGGCGCGGACGCGAATCGGGTCCGTTTTCGGATATTCCTTCCCGTTGATGGTCCAATGATCCACCCATCGGCTGCCCGCAAACTTTTTCTTGAAGGCCAGCGGAACGGGCTCCGCGTCAGGCGCGGGTTCCGGCTTCGGATCGCCGAAAATCTTGTAGTCCCATGAAGGTGGTCCTGGAGATTTCCATTGCGGCTCACCGCTGCGATTCGTATATTCGACCACGATCCCCAGCCCGGCGCCGCGCACTTTATCGTCTGTCTCGCCGAGAATCCATGCCCCAGGCTGATTCATAGTGACGATCGCATCGATGCGCTCGGCCGGCCCCAGTTCCAGCGCTTCGCATTCACGCGGCGTGGGCACCGGGTTCCCGTCCAGAGCCACAACATTAAACTTGTGCCCGGCCAACGCAATTCGATGATGCAGAGTAGCGTTGGCGTTCAGGATGCGAAACATCACGCGATCGCCTTCCTTTACGCGAATTGGATCGCCCGCGCCCAGCGCACGGCTGTTAATCGAATATCGCTTGTAAGCTACTTCGAGACCGCCTTCATCGTCGCCCATGGTGCTGAAGTATGGATCCCAACCGTGAAAGGCCAGAAAAACTTCCTGATCGAATTTTCCGGGTTCGTGATTCGGCTCGACGTAAAGAAATCCGAATTGGCCCGAATATGTACTACGCTTCAAATCGCGCCCGGCCGAAACGTGCGTATGATACCAGCGCGTGCCGGACGGCCTGGGAATGAACGTATACCGCGCCGACCGATGCGGCGCGATCATCGGCGTGCCCTCTTCCATTGAGCCGTCCACTTCGGAAGGAATAAAAAGCCCATGCCAGTGGACCAGTTCCGGATTCGGCGTGAGGTTGTGCACGTCGATGGTGATCGACTTCCCTTCCGCCACGCGAAGAATCGGTCCAGGGACGCTTCCGTTGTATCCGATCGTCTTGAAAATATGTCCGGGAGCGATTTCATGGTCACCGACGAAATGCGCAGCTCAATATCCGGCTTTTGGGCGAATGCGGGAGCGGCGAGCAGGGCCAGAAAATCTCTGCGATTCATGCACGATAATGTCAGGCGTGAACGACCCTTTCAATCTACAACGTTTCGTGGACGCCCAGAATCCAGTTTACGAACAGGTCTGCATGGAATTGCGCCAGGGCGAGAAGCGGAGCCACTGGATCTGGTTTATTTTTCCCCAGCTTTGAGGTTTGGGTCACAGTCAAATGGCGAAGCGATTCGGGATTTCCTGTCGGCAAGAAGCGGGGGCGTATCTGAAGCACCCGATTCTGGGCCCGCGCCTCGCTGAGTGCACTCGATTCGTGAATCTCGTGGAAGGGCGCTCGGTTCAACAGATCTTCGGTTATCCTGACGATTTGAAATTCCGGTCATCGATGACTTTGTTTGCCAACGTCGCGTCTGAGAATCACGTTTTCCAGGATGCGCTGCGCAAGTATTTCGGCGGCGAGCCCGATCCGCTCACTATAGAGTCTTTGTAAGAAAGCGAGGGAACGCCCGCTTGCTGCACCTGTGTGAAAACCGACGATTAACCGCTCCTTACAGTCGCGGCTCGGGGTCTGCACCTCCACATATCGGCACTTTACTCGAGCCGTGACCAAAGGGAGCGGTTAATATAGCGGGTTTTCACGCAGACTCTGGCGCGCGCCATCAGTGGCTGATGCGACAGGTGGCCCTAACCGAGCTGCGACCACGGGGAGCGGTGGGCCGTCGCGTTTTCGCAAAGTCTCTTTTGAATCGGCTATAGAAGTGGTTTAATTGCTTCTATGCAAACGGCAAAATCCGGCGCGCGCGAACGGCTCGAAGCGGCACGATCGACTCTGGTCAACCTCAGCCATCGCATCCACTCGAAACCGGAGTTGGGTTTTGAAGAGGAGAACGCGTCCGCGTGGCTGTCGGAAACATTGGATGCCGCGGGATTTCGGGTCGAGAAGGGCGTCGCCGGAATGCCGACCGCGTTCATCGCGCGGGCGGGCAGCGGTCCGCTGCACATCGGCATCTGCGCGGAATACGATTGCCTGCCCGGCATCGGCCACGCGTGCGGACACAACCTGATCGCCGCAATGTCGGTGGGAGCGGGGATCGCCGCGGCCAAGGTCGCCGACGAACTGGGCGTCACGATTACCGTGCTCGGAACGCCCGCGGAAGAAGTCGGCAACGCCAGCGGAAAAATTCTGATGCTGGAGCGCGGAGCATTCAAAGGCCTGCACGCCTCGATGATGGTCCATCCCGCGCCGTTCGATATCGCGACCATGAAAATTATCGCCGCATCCATGTTCGACGCGTGTTATCACGGCAAAGAAGCTCACGCTTCGGCTTTCCCGGAGATGGGCATCAATGCCGCCGATGCGCTTGACGGTCGCGCAGGTTTCGCTCGGTCTGTTGCGCCAGCACATCCGCCAGACCGATCGGATTCACGGCATCGTCACCAAGGGCGGCGACGCGCCGAACATCGTGCCCGCGCACACTTCGGCGCGATACATCATTCGATCCGACAATCTGGAGGAACTCGAAGCGCTGCGCGAAAAAGTGCGGCGATGCTTTGAAGCCGGTGCGCTCGCCACCGGCTCGAAACTCGAGATCCTGGGCGGCGACAAGCCGTATGCGCAGATGAAGCACGACCTCGACATGGCCGCCATGTATCAGCGCAATGCCGAACAGATCGGACGGAAATTTGCTGATCTGGGTCCCATGCGCGATCGCGTCGCAGCGTCAACCGACATGGGCAACGTGTCGCAGGTGCTTCCGTCGATTCATCCCGCCATCGGGATCGATTGCCTGCCCGCGGCGAATCATCAGCCCGAATTTACGGCGCACTGCATCAAACCCGCGGCCGATCAGGCGATCTTCGATGGCGCGCTGGCGATGGCGTGGACCATCGCGGATATGGCGACGAATCCTCCGATGCGCGCTCGTCTGCTGGCGTGACCAACGTTCAAATCTTCGGCGTGAAGAACTCGCAAGCGACTCGTGCCGCGGAAAGGTTCTTCAAGGAGCGCCGGGTCGCGATTCATTTCGTCGATCTGACCCAGCGGCCGATGGCTCCCGGTGAGATCAAGCGATTCATCGACCGATTCGGCTTGCCGGAATTGATGGATCGCGAAGGCAAGGCGTACATCGATGCCGGACTCGCGTACTTGAAGCTTTCCGACGCCGACCTGCTCGCAAAGATCGAGCGCGATCCACGCCTGCTCCTTCTGCCGCTAGTGCGTGCGGGGACCGGCTGAGTATCGGCCGCGATGAGCTGGCCTGGAAGGAAATGCTCGCTCAAAACCAGTCGCTGCGATAGGCCACCCACCAGCTTGCCGCGAAAATCGGGATGGTTGCGCCCAGCGCCCACCATAACGGCAGAATCACATCCGCCGCCAGCCCAAGCACCGTGAAGGTAAGCCAGAAAATCTTTCGTTCCACTGCTCTAGCTTAGACCCATCGGGTGTACACTCGTGAAATGTTCTCGAGACTGATTGCGCTCTGCTGTTGGTCAGTCCCGGCTGGGCCGAAGATTGGCCGCAATGGCGGGGACCTTCGGGCATCGGTGTCGCAGCGGACACCGGTTATCCAACCGAATGGAGCGCGACCAAGAACATCGCATGGAAGGCCGCTCTGCGTGGCCTTGGCGTCTCAACGCCCATCGTTTCGGGAGGCCGCGTTTTCGTCACGTACCAGATCGGCGAGAACGCGTTGAAGCCCGGAGTTCATCCGACCTTGGTTCAAGGCGCGGGCGCAGCGACCTCGGGCGAGCACCGTTGGGCGGAGGTCGTCCTCATGGCGCCGCCGACGCGAAGATCGTATTCGCCATCGCGGCGTTCGATCGAAAAAACGGCCGTCAACTATGGGAATACAGGTTTGATGCGCAAGGCGAGCTTCCGCAGACCCATGAGAAACGCAATCTCGCGACGCCCAGCCCGGTGACCGACGGCGAGCGCGTTTACGCATGGTTCAGCAATGGACAATTGGCCGTCGTGGACATGAGCGGCAAGCCTGTATGGTCGCGCCATATCGGCCGCGAATACTCGGTGATGGATATCGACTGGGGCCAATCGAGCTCGCCGGTTCTGTTCGAAGATCGTCTGCTTCTGGCTTGTTATAACCCCAGCTCGTCGTTTCTGTTAGCGCTCGACAAGAAAACCGGCAAGCAGATCTGGCGGGTGGATGGCGAGAAGGGCGTGATTTCGTACAGCACGCCGCTGATTATTGAAGGGCCGCATGGTCCCGAGCTGGTGCTCAACACCAGCGAACGGGTGGAGGCGTTCGATCCCGCGACTGGCAAATCGAAATGGCATTTCAACGAATCGAACCGCTTTCCGATTCCGATGCCTGTTTTCGATTCGGGAATTCTGTACCTCAATCGCGGGTATCGCAGCAGTCCGTACATGGCGATTCGCGCGGGCAAGCAAGGCGAGATCAGTAAGACCAACGTCGCCTGGAGGGTCGCGAACGGCGGGCCGTATGTTCCTTCGCTGGTTTTTTATCGAGGATTGTTGTACATGGCGAACGAAATGGGCGTAGTCACGTGTGTCGATGCCAAGGCGAGAGAAATGGTTTGGAGAGAGAGGCTCGGCGGTTTTTTTAGTGCATCGCCCGCGGCTGCCGATGGAAAAATTTATCTGTTGAGCGAAACCGGCGAGACGCTGGTGTTGCGCGCGGGACGAAAAGCGGAAGTGCTGGCCAAGAACGATCTAGGCGAGCAGGTGATCGCGTCGCCCGCGCTGTCGAACGGCCAGATCTTCATTCGCACGGACCAGAGTCTTTTCGCCATCGGAACCACGCAGCCTTGAACCAGGATCTTCACTCAGGTTCCAGCAGAGAATCGTAAAGCTTCTCCATATTCGCCGCGGCTGCTTCCATCGAAAACCGATCACGCGCGCGCGCTACCGCTGCAGCGCCGGCTCGGACGCGCAGTTCCGGCTCTTCCACGATCTTCAGCAGGCGCGCCGCTAAAGCGTCAACATCACCCGGAGGAAAAAGAAACCCCGCGTCCCCCACCAGCTCCGGCACGCCGCCTACATCGGACGCGACTACGCAGCAGCCGGACGCCATGGCTTCCAGAACAGAGTTGGGAAACCCTTCGGAAGAAGAACTCAGAACAAATACATCGATCATGCGCATCCAATACGGGATGTTCGTGGTGGTCTGTTCGAAATGGCAAGCCGAGGCGAGCCCCAGTTCATCGCGCAGCTTCATCCACGGTTCGCGCATGGGACCGTCCCCGGCCAGCAGCAGGCGCAGCCGCGGCTCGCGCGGAAGCACGCAGGCGAACGCCTTCAGCAGCGTATCCAGCCGCTTCTCCTCGCGCATCACGCAGATTGACCCAATGACCAGCGGGGCGTCCGCGAGAAATGCCGGACGCGTCTCGGCGCGCGGGAAAAACACGTTGGTTTCGATGCCGTTGTAGCTCAAGAAAACCCGCTCCGCCGGCACGTGGTATTTGCCGACCACGTGCTGCTTCACGGCGTTGGCGTTCACCACGATCCGATGCGCCAGGCGATCCACCATCGCGAGACCCCTGTAATGCAAAGGCGGAATGAGAAACCGAAAAAAGCAGTGGCTCGCCACCGCGCGTACTCCTAGCATTCTCGCCAGCGGAACGCAGAGAATGCTGGTGGGCGGATCGAAAGAATGGATCAGCCGAATCCCGTGCCGGCGCACGTACGCGCGTAGAATCCTGGCGCCTTGAAGCGCGGTCAAGTTCATCAGGCTGCGGACCTGCAAAGCAAGAATCGGAATCCCGGCGGCTTCCAGTTCGGCGACTCGCTCGCCGCCCGCGCGGAACGCCGCGACGTGCACTTCAAACTTTTCCGGATCTAAATACCGGGCAAGCTTCGCGAGATCGCGCTCATTGCCGCCGACGTCGAGCTGCAACGCGACCAGAAGAATAGGAACAGGCCGGCTCAAGTCTCAACCTAACACGCCCGCCGCGGGATGCGAGCTAGGAGCTGGTTGAAAAAGGGGACAGACTACTCTGTCCCCAGTCGCAAACCGCTGATTTCGCATCGGAGCGTGGGCGTGGACAGAGCGGTCTGTCCCCTTTTTCAACCAGCTCCTACGCGCGAACTTCCGTCAATAGCTGCTCCAGTTTACGCAGCCCGTCCGGCCGCCCCATGACGATCAGATGATCGCCGCCCGCGATCCTGGCCTCCGCCGGAGGATTGAACAACATTTCGCCGCTCGCCTTGCGGATCGCCAGGACGATCACGCCCAATTCGCGTCGCACCTGCATCTCGCGCGAGCGACTGGCTCGGCGAACGCGCTTCGCTCCGCCACGCGCACCTGTTCGATCCCCGCGTCCAGGCCCACGTTCTGCGTCGTGAAATCGAGAAACTGCTGCACGTGCGGCTTCAGCAGCGCCTGCGCCATGCGATGGCCCGTGCTGTTATACGGCGCGAACACGAAATCGGCGCCGGCGCGGCGCATCTTCTGCTCCGACGCCTCGTCGGCCACGCGCGCCGACAAATGCAGATTCGGATTGAGATTCTTCGCCGATAGAATCAGAAACAGATTGTCGGCATCCGAGGCGAGCGTCGCGATCAGCCCGCGCGCCCGATCGAATGCCCACGTCGATCAAAGTTTCATCGCGATTCGCGTCGGCGACCACGGCCAGCATGCCGGACTTGATGGCCCGCTCGACCCGTTCGTCATCGTGGTCCACCACCACGAATTTCGCGCCGGCCTGCGCAACTCCTCCGCGGCGCCGCGCCCCGACGCGCCCGAAGCCACACAGAATAATGTGGCCTTCCAGTTTATCGATCATGCTTTTCACCCGCCGCTTTCCGAAAAATTGGTTCAACTCCAGCTCGATCACCGTCTGCGTCATCGCGCCAATCGCCAGCAGCATGATGACGCACGCCGAACAGAATCAGAGACGAGTTGAAAACGCGTCCCGCGTGGCTAACGGTGAATTTCCCCATATCCCACCGTCGTCACGGTGGTCAACGTCATGTAAAACGCGTCGAAAACCGGATAATGGTCGATCAGCACGAACCCCGCCGTGCCGACCGCCAGGATCGCCACCATCGCCATAAAAGATGAGTGCGATGCCGGCGGCGCAGATGGTCCATCTGATTATTTTAGGCGGCGGGATCAGCGGCAGCACCGTCTCGCCAAACGGCGCGGCGACCGCGTTTTCATCTCTGCCCGCCATCGATCAGTCTTCACGCGCTTCGGCTCATCGGAGGCGAGCTGATGATACGCGTCGCGCACCTTCCGGTGAAACTCAATCGTCCTGCTCATCCATGCGAGTCTCCACGTCCTGCGTTCTGCGATTGCGCTGATGCGCGCGCTCCAGATCCGGTTTCGGTATCGATATCGATCACCAGCGTCAGATCGGGCACCAAGCCCCGGCAGGCGATGCGGTCGACTTCATAGACCACCTCCGCGCCCAGGCCGCGCGCGATGCCCTGATACACCAGCGTGGAATCGGTGAAGCGGTCCGACAGCACGATCTGCCCGTCGGCCAGCGCCGGCAGAATCCACTGATCCACGTTCTGCGCGCGGCAGGCGAACATCAGCAGCAGCTCCGCGGTCGGACACATCTCCCGATTCTGGGCATCCAGCAAACGCGCCGGATCTGCATGCCGATCGGCGTGCCGCCGGGTTCCGCGGTTTCGAGCACTTCGCGCCCGATTCCGCGCAGCCGCGCGGCCAGCATCCGCATTTGCGTCGACTTGCCGCTGCCTTCGGGACCTTCAAATGTGATGAACAGGCCCGCGCATAACTAGTCGTAGACGAAATGCAGGACCTTCTTCAGATCTTCCCAGGCTTCGCGCTTGGCGTTCTGATTGTAGGGGCGCAGCAGATAAGAAGGATGATACGTCACGATCACCGGAATGTCGCGCCACTTGTGCCACTGGCCGCGCAGCCGCGTGACGCCGTCCTTGGTGGCCAGCAGCGCCTTGGCCGCGGTCGACCCCAGCGCGCAAATCGCCTTCGGCCGAATCGCCATCAGCTGGCGGAACAGAAACTCGCCGCAGATCTCCATTTCATCCGGCAGCGGCGTGCGATTCTCCGGAGGCCGGCACTTCACCACGTTGCAGATGTAGACGTCCGGCCGGCGGATCGGGATGCCTTCTTTCGAGGCCGTGTTCTCGATCATCTGCGTCAGCAGTTGCCCGGCGCGGCCGACGAACGGCAAGCCCTGCGCGTCTTCATCCGCTCCCGGTCCTTCGCCGACGAACACCAGGCGCGCGTTGCTCATTGCCGGACCCGAACACGATCTTCGACGCGCGCCTCGCACAGGCGGCAGCGGCGGCAATCGCCGATGTCCTCGCGGATTTTGACGAGCGTGTCGCCTGCGGGCGCGAGCGACGGCAGATCGCCACGGGATAGCTCGTACGGCGACTGCAACTGCCGCGAACCGGCTTTCGACGTAGCGCGGCGTTATAAATTTCCTTCACGCCGAGGTCACGGTAGAACGTCAGGCACTGCCGCAGCTCGTCCCGGTTCATTGTGACGGCGTGCAGCGCCAGACGCAGCCTCATCATCTCGTCGAAAATCCGGTGCGCGATGGCGCGCTTCGGCGCGCGCGCCACCGGAATCGTTTCGCCCGGTGCGCAGCACCAGCACCACTTCATTCTCATCCGATTCGAACCCGATGCCCTCCTGCGACACCAGGTTCGCCACCATCATGTCGCAGTTCTTGCTCTCCAGCTTGCGGCGGGCCTCTTCGATCAGGTTTTCGGTCTCCGCCGCGAATCCGACCAGCAGCCGGTCGCCCTTCTTCGTGCCCACCTCGGCCAGAATATCCGGCGTCGGATCCAGTTCCAGCGACAGCCGCGCCGCGGTCTTCTTTACCTTCTGCCGCGGCGGATTCGCGCGATGATAATCCGCGACGGCCGCGGCCTTGATGATCATGGTCGCCTCGTTCCAGATGATCCATCACCGCCTTGCGCATTTCGACCGCGGTCTGCACCTGAATCACTTCCACCCCGCGCGGCGCGGGCAGATTCACCGGACCGGAAACCAGCATCACGCGCGCGCCCCGCGACGCGGCCTCTTCGGCCAGCGCGTATCCCATCTTGCCGCTGGACCGGTTGGTGATGTAGCGCACCGCGTCCAGCGGCTCCTGCGTCGGTCCGGCGGTGATCAGCACCGTCTCGCCTTCCAGATCCTGCGGACGGCCTCGCTGGATCTTGATCAGCTGCGCGGCGACCGGCTTCCGCGATCGTCACTTCGCGGTTCGGCGAGCCTTCCCGGTCCGACCATGCCGCAAGCCAGCGCCCCATCGTCCGGCTCGACGATCACGTGGCCGCGCTCGCGCAGGATCGCGCAGATTCTCCTGCGTCGCCGGATGATTCCACATGTTCGTGTTCATCGCCGGCGCCAGCACCACGGGTCCGGTGAACGCCAGATAGATGGTGGTCAGAAAATCGTCGGCGAGCCCGTGCGCGAATTTCGCGAGCAGATCCGCGGTGGCCGGCGCGACCACCAGAATCTGATTCTCCTGCGCCACGCGGATGTGTTCGATCGCGCTCGAAAGCGTGTCCTCGGCGCTCGCCGGCGGAAAACAGGCTGGTGATCACCTTGCGGCCGGTCAGCGCGGCGAAGGTCAGCGGCCGGATGAACTCCTCCGCCGACGCCGGTCATCACCACTTGCACGGAGAATCCGCGCTCCATCAGCGCGCGCGCCAGCTCCGCCGCCTTATACGCGGCGATGCCGCCGCCGACGCCGAGCGCAACGTTCATCGCTTGATCCTATTCTTCAGCGGGGGCTTCTTCCGGACGCGATGGATCGCCGGATCGTCGTACTGCACCAGCCCGCGGCGGACTTCTTCCATCGCGGCCACGGTCGGCTTCTTCGACGTGGTGGGCAGAAGCTGCGCGCGCCGTTCTGCAACTGGCGCGCGCGCTTCGCGGCGACGATGATGAAGCGGTAGGCGCTCGCTTCCGGATCGTCCGGAATCACGCTCGCGGCGGTATTTCTTGAAATTTGATTCAGGCATGCTTCAAAAATGTCTCCAGAATCGGATCGAATCTGTTCTTCCATCCGGTCGCGCCGGCTGCGCGTGGCTTTGACGATGGACACCAGCGTGTCCACCGACGCCTCCACCTCGCGATTCACCAGCACGTAATCGTAATGCTGTATAATTGCGAATCTCTTCGGCCGCCTCGCGCAATCGCCGTTGCGATCACCGTCTCGGAATCCTGGCGACCGCGCGCGCAGCCGCTGCTCGAGAATCTGCCGGCTTGGCGCAAGAATAAAGATCGATACCGCGGCCGGAATCTTCCCCTTTAATTGTCGCGCACCCTGCACGTCGATGTCGAGCACCAGGTCCACGCCTTCCGCCGCCGCGCGATCCAGCTCGCTGGCGTGGGTGCCGTAATAGTGCCCGAAAACCTCGGCATGTCCAGAAACTCGCCCTTCGACAGCCGCTCCTCAAACTCCTCGCGGGAGATGAAATAATAGTCCTGCCCGTCGCGTTCCTGCCCTCGCGGCGGCCGCGTGGTGTAGGAAACCGAAAAGCGCAGCCCGGGAACGCGCTCGAGCAGCTGCCGCGTGAGCGTCGATTTGCCCGAGCCCGAAGGCGCGGAGATGATGAAGACGGTCGTCATTCCAGATTCAAGAGATCTGCTCGCGGATCTTCTCGATCGCCGCCTTGGCTTCGAGCGCCAGCTCCGTGATCTTCAGCCCCGCTTCGCCCGCGCCGTTGGTCTTCGAAAGAATCGTGTTGGTCTCGCGATTCATCTCCTGCAAGCAGAAAATCGAGTTTCTTGCCGACTTCGCCGCCCGCATCGAGCAGCCCGCCGAGCTGCGCCGAATGAATCTTCAGACGCGCCAGCTCCTCGCCGATATCGCTGCGGTCGGCCAGGATCGCGGCCTCCTGCGCCAGCCGCTGCGGATCGATCTGCGCGCCCTTGAGCAGTTCCTTCAGCGCTCCGACAGCCGCGCCTGAAACGCCCCCGCGGCGCCCGACGCGAATCCGCTCCATCTCTTCCGCGACCGCCGCGACCCGCGCGTTGTGCGCCCGCATTTCCGCGCCGATCTCCGCGCCTTCGCGCGCGCGAAACGCGTTCAGCTCGTCGAGCGCTCCGTCCAATGCGCCGCCAAGCACGCGGCCTCAGCGTCCCGCCGGATGCTTCCGCTTGCGACCGCTTCGTCGAACATCCCCGGAATGCGGAGCGCCGCGTTCAGATCCGGCTGCGCATCCAGACCATGCGCCGCAGCGGCTTCGCGAAACGCCTTCAGATATTCCTCCAGCAGCGCGTGATTCAGCGCCGGCCGTTGCCGCTCGACGAATCCTGCGGCAACGAAATCCGCACCTCCACGTGCCCGCGCACCACGCGGCTTTCACCAGCGCGCGAATCGCATTCTCGAACGGATCGGCCGCCGACGGCGCGTGCACCTGCATATCCAGCCCGCGATGATTCAGGCTCTTGAGGCTGACCACCAGTTCGCCATCGCCCAGCGGGCGGCGCACGCGGGCGAATCCGGTCATGCTGCGAAGCGGAGCGCTCATCGATTATGGATTCACCAGCGAGTCCGGCTCCAGGAATTGCAATTCGTGTAACCGCTGGTACACGCCGCCGTGAGTGACCAGCTCTTCATGCGTGCCCGTTTCGGCGATGCGTCCCGCGATCCAGCACCACGATCTTATCCGCGCGCCGCACGGTGGACAGCCGGTGCGCGATCACGATCACCGTTCGATGCTCCATCAGATTCTGCAAGCGCGCGCTGCACCAGCATCTCGGATTCGCGTGTCCAGATGCGAAGTGGCTTCATCCAGAATCAGAATCGGGCGCGTTCTTCAGCAGCGCCCGCGCGATCGCCAGCCGCTGCCGCTGCCCGCCGCTGAGTTTCTGGCCGCGCTCGCCGATCATGGTTTCGTAATCCGTCCGGCATGCGCAAAATGAATTCCTCCGCCAGCGCGTTGCGCGCCGCCTCCTGGATCTGTTCGCGCGTCGCGTCCGGCAGTCCGTAGCCGATGTTGTTGGCCACCGTGTCGTTGAACAGAAACGTATCCTGCGCCACGATGCCGATCTTGTCGCGCAGCGAAGCCAGCCGCAGATCGCGCACATCGCGCCCGTCGATGCGCACCGCGCCCTGCTCGACGTCGTAAAATCGCGGCACCAGATTCGCGAGCGTGGTCTTTCCCGCGCCGCTCGGCCCCACCAGCGCGACAATCTCGCCGGCCTTCACTTCCAGCTGAATCGAATCCAGCAGGAATCCATCCGGCGCGCTCGGATAGCGGAAACTCGACGTCGTCGAACACGATCGCTTTTTCGAATCGCGCCAGCTTGACCGCGCCCGGACGCTCCTTGATCTGCTGATCGCGATCCAGATATTCGAACACTTTCTGCGACGCGCCCAGCGCCTGCTGGAAAATATTGTGGATGCCCGGCCAGCCGCTTCACGGGCTCATACAGCATCAGCAGCGCGATGACGAAACTGGTGAACTCGCCGGTGGTCATCGCGCCCGATCCGATCTGCGCCCGCGCATAGGTGAGCAGGCCGACGATGGTGATCGCGCCGAAAAATTCGATCAGCGGGGACGCGACCGCCTGCTGCGCGACGTAGCGCAGATTGCTGCGGCGCAGCCGCTGCGCGCGGTCGCGGAACCGGTTCGATTCGATCTCCTCCGCGCCGAACGACTTCACCACCTGGTTGCCGCTCAGCGTTTCCTGCAACACCTGGTTCAGCTCCGCGGCGTCGTCCTGCGCGCGCCGCGTGGTCCGGCGGATGCGCCGGCCCAGCCGAATCGTCGGCACCAGCACGAACGGCAGCACCGTCAGGCTGACCAGCGCCAGCCTCCAGTCCGTTTGCAACACCACCGCCAGCAGCGCCACCGCGGTGAAGCTTTGCCGCAGCCAGTCCGCCAGAATGTGCGACAGTCGCCACCTGAATCTTTTCCAGATCGTTCATGATCGACGACATCACGCGCGCCGTCGAATTGTTCTCGAAAAAATTGCGCGTCCTGATGCAGCACGCGGTCGAACACGCTCTGCCGCAGGTCCGTCACCGCCGAAAATCCCACGTAGTTGATCAGATAATTGCCGCAATAATCGCACACGCCTTTGATCAGGAACACGGCCAGAATCGCGATGGCCACCATGGTCCACACGTTGTGGATGTGCGCCGGCATCAGGTCGCCCAGATAAACTGTGTGTTCGAGAATGGGATGGTGAACAGCAGCACCGGCGCATCGGCCGACTGCGGATTCAGCACGCGGTCGAAAATCGGACCGATCAGCAGCGCGGTCAGCCCCTGCGCCGCGCCGACGCACATCATCAGCAGCACGGACAGAAACAGATGGGGGATGTACGGCCGCGAATAGCGCAGCAGCCGCGACAGTTCCCTCATACGCGCACCTTCAGCGATTCGATCGCCGCGATGACATCGTCGAATCGAAATGCTTCCGATGCCCTCCGGCGATCGCGACACTTGCGATTCCGTGCGCCACGGACGCCCACGTCACCGGATCGGACGAGCCGAAAATCACCACCACCGGCACGCCGAATGCCGCGGCGATGTGCGCCGGCCCGCTGTCGTTGCCGATGAATAAGGACGCGCCCGCCATCAGGCTCTTCACGTCGATCGAGCGGCGCGTTCCGCCACACCTCGCAGATTCGAAACGGCGCCGCATCGTCGGCCGGTCCGGCGAGAAACACCGGTTCGAGCCCCGTAAGCCGCCGCGCAACCTCGATAAATCGCTCTGCCGGCCAGGTTTTCTCCGGCGCCGACGCAAACGGATGAATCACGGCATAAGGCGCGCGATCCGGCGCATATCGCCCGCGAACAAGCTTCGCGCGCGGGATCTCGGCACTGCGGCACTCCCAGCCAGAACATCGCCGACGCCAAATGTTCCGCGGTGTGGACCGGCCGTCTCGACTCCGAAAATCTCCTGCGCGCGCGGAATCTTGTGCGAATAAATGAAGCTGTAGCGATGATGTCGCGAACCCCGCGCGCACTTCGCCCGGCACGCCAGCGTCAGCAGCATGCTGCGCGTCCCACCGTGAAAATTCAACACCAGATCCGCGCGAGCAGGCTCCCGCGCGAATTTCATCAACGTCGGGATTGTCCTCGAACAGAGCGGCAAAGCGCGGCTCGACCACCACGCTGATCTTCAAATCCGGCCGATGTTGCTTGAGCAGCGCCAGCGCGGGAGTGGTCAGCACGCAGTCGCCCAGCGACCGCAAACGGATCACCGCGATCCGCGAGCCGGACGGCAGCCGCTCCAGAAGATTCGCCACGCCTATTCTTCGATGCGAGCCTCGTCCACCAGCATGACGGGAATGTCGTCGCGAATCGGATACACCCGCTTGCACTGGACGCACTTGAGGCCGTTTTCGTCCTGCTTCAGCTCCACCGGCGCCTTGCAGAGCGGGCAGACGAGAATCTCCAGCAGGTCTTTGCTGATGGCCATAGTCGAATAATCAGTGTAACATCGGGACCGCTAGCCAAGTCGCCTGGCTTTAGCGACAATTAAAGCAAACGAATGGCGAGCCTGAGCGATTTCGAGAAACTGCTACCCACGCTGTCACCCGGCGAGAAAGCGCAGCTCCTGAAGTGGGTGGTTCAGGAGCTCGGCGCCGCCTTTCCCGGCATTGACTCTCGCCCCGACGTATGCGGCGGAGAAGCCTGTATTGTTCGAACCCGGATTCCTGTTTGGCTTCTGGAGCAGGCGCGGCGTCTGGGCTCCAGCGAACAGGAGTTGCTGTCGGCCTATCCATCCCTGCGCGCGGAGGACTTGGTGAACGCGTGGGCGTATGTGCGCTCTCACGCAACGGAAGTCGAGGCGCAGATTCGCGAGAACGAGACGGCTTAGTGGCCCGCCTTTATTCGAACGAAAATATTGCCTTGCAGGTCGTGATGGAACTCCAACGGCTCGGTCATGACGTGCTCACTTCGCTGGACGCTGGAAAGGCGAATTCCGCCGTTCCGGATTCCGACGTCCTGGCTTTCGCGGCTGCTGAGAACCGGATTCTGTTGTCGCACAATCGGCGCCATTTTCTCCGCCTCCATCGGCACCGCGTTGAAGACCACGCCGGGATGATTCTTTGCACGTTCGACCTAGATTTCCGCGGACAAGCGCAACGAATCGACCGAGCGTTGGCGGGCACAAGCGATATGAAGAATCAATTGCTCCGCGTCAACCGTTTAAGTTGAATGGATCATGGCGCGTTGCTCCTTTAGCGGCCTTCGCGATCAGCTATCATCAGGCACAGTGGGCACAATACCAAAGAAGATTTACATACTCTATCAGCGCAATGAGAATGACGAATTTCTTTTCTCCGCTCTAGCTGAGGATGGGACGTGTTTGTCAAGCTGGACTTCAGCGTCCGAGGAAAACGCAAGAAATGAGACGAAGTCTCCTGCAATGAAAGAAAAGTTCGACGCCTACTATCCAAAGCATGATCTCGTCTGGCGCACCGGGCCAATCGACCACGATACGATGGCCTCGTGGAAACCCGTCGGCCGAGGCGCGACGGCGTTCATCGAGGGCCAACTCTACGCGGAGTTCTTGCACGCCCTTACTGTCGGGTATATCGACCCGAAAGGCAAGGATTCTGAAAAACGAATACCATGAGGCCAGAAACGCGTCCATCCCTCACTCCGGCAACGGCTGACCCTTAGTCTCCGGAGCCCACGGCAACGCCGCCAGCCCGATCAGAAAAGCCGCGCACATCGTGATTCCCGCGTACCGCAGCGGCTCCCCAGTCCCCGCGTACACCCGGCTCGTCAACAACCCCAGCGCCACCGGACCCACCGCCGCCACCGCTCGACCCACGTTGTAGCAGAACGATGTCCCCGTGCTTCGCAGCCGCGTCGGGAACAACTCGGGAAAATAAATCGCATACCCCGCGAACAGCGCGAGCTGGAAAAATCCCATCAGCGGCGGCATCCAGAACACGTCGCTGAACTGATTCAACCGCCAGAACAGCAGCGCCGTGGCGAGCATTGCCGCCACCAGTGACACCGCGAACGCCCGCCGCCGCGAGGTCCACTGCGTGAAATAGGTGAACGCGTACACTCCCAGAAATGCGCCCGAATTTTGCATCAACGAAATGATGCCGGTCCACACCGTTTTCTTCCCCGCGATTACGCTGTCTGAAAATCCCTGCGCCCGAAAAATCTTATCGAGCACGGAGCTTAACAGGTCGTAGCTGAAATACCCGATGCCCCAGATCCCCACCACGCCCGAAAACGCCAGCGCCAGCCCCACCAGCGCGTTCCGCCGCCAGCGCGGATCTTCGAACAATTCCGCCATGGACCCGAGCTTCACCCGGTGCGCCACGCCCTCCGCCTTCGCCTTGCGCCACGCCTCCGGCTCTTCCAGTTTCCGCATGATCACCACTACCAGCAGCGCCGGCAGCGCACCGATGATGAACATGATCCGCCAGGAGCTCGCAATCACGTGCGCCTGCTGCAAATTTCCGAGTCCGATACCGATCAACGCCGCAATGACATTCCCCGCGCCCGAACACGACTGCAAAGCCCCCAGCGCGTAGGGCCGAGCCGCCGCCGGAATCACTTCAGCCACCAGCGCGACCCCCACCGCGAACTCGCCTCCGACGCCCAATCCCGTCAAGAACCGGTACACCGAAAAATCCCACACGCCGGTCGACAGCACGCTCATCCCGGTGAACGCAGAATAAAACAGAATGCTGATCATCATGGTTTTCACGCGGCCCAGCCGGTCTCCCATGATGCCGAACACGACTCCGCCCACCGCCCAGCCGATCATGAAAACCATGGTGGCGTAGCCCGCGTATTCGGTGACCGTTCCCGCCATCGCCGCATCGTCCGGCCGGACGTGCAGCAGATCGAGCATCGCCGGCCGCCGCGCCAGCCCGAAAAACTGCTGATCCATGCAGTCCAGCAGCCATCCCAGTGACGCGACGATCAGCACCAGCCAGTGATAGCGCGTCAACTGCCGGTACCACGGCGTGGCCCGTGGCATCGTACCTATCATTCAGTCAGTATAGAATGCGGGTGCGGATGGTCCCCGGCACTTCGTCGAGCTTCCCCTTCAACCGCAGCGACTCCTGCCGCCCCCCGGTCTCAATGTCGATCACGACATAACCGATCTTAGCGTTGGTTTGCAGATACTGCGCCGCGACGTTGATGTGCTCCGCCGAGAAAATCGCGTTGACGTTCGACAGCACGCCGGGCTGATTGCGATGCGTGTGCAGCAGCCGGTGCTTCCCCGGATGCTCCGGCAGCGAAACTTCGGGAAAATTCACCGCCGTCAGCGTCGACCCGTTGTTGCTGTACTTGATCAGTTTTCCCGAAACTTCCAGGCCGATGTTCTGCTGCGCTTCTTCCGTGCTCCCTCCGATGTGCGGCGTCAGGATCACGTTGTCGAACTCGCGCAGCGGCGAAACAAACTCGTCTCCCGCACCCTTGGGCTCCGATGGAAATACGTCAACAGCCGCGCCCGCCAGGTGCTTCGACCGCAGCGCGCCGACCAGCGCCTCGATCACCACCACCGTTCCTCGTGACGCATTGATCAGCAGCGAACCTTTCTTCATGCCGGCGATTTGTTGCTCGCCCATCATGCGCAGCGTTTGCGGAGTCTCGGGAACATGCAGCGTCACGGCGTCGGCGATCTCCAGCAAAGCGTCCAGCGACGGCATCGCGCGGGCGTTACCTAACGCCAGTTTCGTTTCGATATCGTAAAACACCACCTGCATTCCCAGCGCTTCCGCCAGCAGCCCGATCTGCGTCCCGATGTGCCCGTATCCCACCACGCCCAGGCACTTGCCGCGTGCTTCGCGCGAACCTTCCGCCGTTTTCACCCAGGCTCCGCGATGCGCGGCAGCATTGCGCTCCGGAATCCCGCGCATCAGCATGATGATCTCGCCCAGCACCAGCTCCGCCACGCTGCGCGTATTCGAGAACGGAGCGTTGAAGACGGGAATGCCGCGATCCTGCGCCGCATCCAGATCCACCTGATTCGTCCCGATGCAAAAACAGCCGATGCCGGTCAGCCGAGGCGCATTTTCAATCACCCGCGCCGTTAATTTCGTCGCGGATCGAATCCCGATGAAATATGCGTCCCGAACGGCTTTGACGAGATCCGGCTCGGCCAGCGATTTGGAATAGCATTCCAGTTGGCTGTAGCCATCCGCCCGAAACGCCTCCACCGCGCTCGCATGAATCCCTTCCAGCAGCAGAATTTTGATCTTGTTCTTGCCGAGTGAGTTTGTCGCCATTCAGAATCCGAAGCCGATGTCTCCTGTGGTCATGAAACAGCGATCCCGTTTTGTTCCCCGGGTTCGCAGCAGCCAGCGCGGCGTGGCGCTCAGCCTGAAAGGGCCGCGTCAAACGAGCGCAACCCCGGCCGATGTCTTAAAGTATCCGCCAAACCCGCTATGCAGTGCCAGTCCGAACGACGTGTTCAGTGCTGACAGCGAAGCTGCTATCGATGGAATGCTTGAAAGCATCGAAGTTCTGGCCGCCGAAATTAATGTCGTTGCCAGTGCAATCGAATCGCCGACTTAGAGCTGAACCGGCTGTTGCAGCGTAAACGTGAGCCGAGTCTCCGAAGGAATGTGCACCTTCTGTCCCTTCGTGGCGACCTCAGCCGCAGTGCCGACACCCGCGCCCGACACAGCGCCGATCGCCGCGCCCTTGCCGCCGCCCGCGAGCGCTCCCACGATCGTCCCCAGCACCGCTGTACCACCGATCAGTTTCCCGCTGCGCGCCGTCCGCGACCCGCTCTGCTCCGTGATGTTGTCGGTATTGATGTCGATCGACCGCCCATTCATCTGAATCGATTGCAAATCGAGCGTCAACACCGTTCGACCCGCCAGTTTCCCGGCCTGCTTATCGTCGACCAGTTTCACCACCACGTCGGCCCCGCGCGGGATCAGCGTGTTCCCGTTCGCGTCATTCACCGGCTCGTCGAGCGACGCGTGATACGTCTTGCCCACGTAATCGCGCGTCGAATCGATGCTGTCGATCATCCGCACGGTCAACACGGTTCCCGTCGCAAGGACAGGTCCCGTAGGAGGCGCCGCGTCTTGCGTAGGCGGCGGACCCGCAATCACCTGTTGAGCCGGCGCGGGCCAGAGGAGCCGGAAGCGGCGCCGGACCCTGATCGCCGAACGTGATGCTCGAAATATCCTCGATGCGAAACCCCTCAACCCGGTCCCCGATCGCCATCCGCACATTGCGCGCATCCCCGCTCACAAACGACCCGACGATCGTACGCCCGTCGCGCATGATCAGCGTGTCCGCGCTAGCCAATCCAGACAGCAGCAAAAGAATACTGAAAGATCGAATCATGTTCCCTCCACCCACAAATACGCAGATGCTGGCCGGGCCGCTAAGGTTTCAAATCCGCCGCCGAAGAAAATCGAGCGCCGTCTGCGCGGCCAGCATTCTCACGCGTTTGCGGTCCCCCGGCACATGGACCCGCCGAGCTTCCGTGCCCCCGGTACTCGCATATCCGATGAACACCGTCCCGAGTGGCGCCCCCGTCGCGCTCTCCGGCCCCGCTTCTCCCGTTACCGAAATCGCACACGTCGCCCCCGTCCGCACCCGAGCCCCCTCAGCCATCGCCCGCGCCACCTCTTCGCTCACCGCCGTATGTTTTTCGATCAGCCCCGGATCCACGCCTAACAGCTCCGTCTTCATCCGGTCCGAATAGACCAGAAACCCGCCCAGAAAATAATCCGAGCTGCCCGCCACCGATGTGATCCGCTCCGCCAGCATCCCGCCCGTGCAGCTTTCCGCGACCGCCAGCGTCGCTCCCCGAGCCCGCAGCATCGCCCCCACTACCGATTCCAGCAGATCCCCATTGCGCGAATAAATCCGATCCCCCAGCAGTTCCTCAATCGGCGGAGCCACTTCATTTAACAGCGCCTCCGCCTCTTCCACCGTCGCGCCGCGCGCCCGCAAGTGGACCTGAATATCGCCAGGACCCGAAAGAATCGTAGTTGCGGGATTTACATACTTCGTATACACCGGCGCGATCAGTTGATCCAGATCCGATTCGCCCATCCCCGCGACGCGATAATATCGGGTGCGAATCGACCTGCGGCGGCAAATGGCGCAGCAAGCGCGGAACGCATTGGTCAATGAACATCGGCTTCAGCTCGCCCGGCGGCCCCGGCAGCAGCATCACGATGCGGCCGTCCACATCCAGCCATTGCCCCGGCGCGGTCCCGCGTGGATTCGGCAGCGCTTCCGCGCCTTCCACCAGATACGCCTGCCGCTTGTTGTTCTCCGCCATCTTGCGCTGGAAGCGGCGAAACCGCTCTTCGATCCACCCGCAGATTTCCTGGCTGAAAATGAGCGACCGCCCCAGCGCGGCCGCCACCGCGTCGCGCGTCAGGTCGTCTTCCGTCGGACCCAGCCCGCCCGACAACACCACGATCTCGACGTTTTCGAGCGCATCGCGAACCGCCGCCTCCAGCCGCGCGCGATCGTCGCCCACGATCACTTTCCTGGATACTTCCACGCCCAGCGCGTTCAGTTGTTCGGTGATGAATAGCGAATTCGTGTCGATGCGATCGTGCGTCAGCAGTTCACTTCCGACGGCGATGATCTCAGCGTCTCGCACCGGGCTTCTACGGAATCCGCCGCCCCTCGATTCCCACATCGACGCGGAAAATCGAATTGTTGGTGGCGAGAATCAGCGATTTCGACGGCGCAAACGCCAGCCCCACAATCGCCGGACCCGACAGGAACAGCTCCGCATTCGCATCCGGCGAAATCCGCACCACCCCGCGCCGTCCGCCGAGCGAAGCCGCGGCGTACAGATTCCCTTTCGCGTCGAACGCCATCCCCTGCGGACGCCCCAGGCCGCGATAGAAAACCTCGACGTGCCCCGCGCTCGAAATTCGCTGGATGGAATCGAAGCTCGACGTGGTCGGCCCGCTGACGTACAGATACCCGTCAGGCCCGAACGCCAGATGATACGCCGCAATCGACGGCTCCAGCGTCGCGAACACGTAAATCTGCCGCTCCCGGCTGATCTTGAAAACCGTCCCGCTGCGGTCGCCGACGTACAGATTTTCTTCCGGGTCGAACACGATTCCCGTCGCGACGCCCATCCCTTCCACGTACACCGCGAGATTCCCCGCCGCCGACACCTGGTACACCGCGCCGTCATGCCGGCTGGACGCATACAGCGCGCCCTCGGAATCGAGCGCCAGTCCCGTCGCGTTCATCAGGTCGCTGACCAGCGGCTTGGAATGATGGCTGGTATCGATCTTATAAATCGACACCGGCGTCTTTTGTCCCGGCGATCCGCTGAACGTCGTATAGATGTTGCCGTAGCGGTCGACCACCGGATTCGACACCGGGTGCATACTGTCGGCGATCTGAATCCCGATGCCGCAGGTCCACGGCACGCTGGCGTGTTCGCCGTTGCCGATGATCAGTTCGCTCGCCGCCGCGTTCTCCGGCACGCGCACGATGGCGAAGGTATCCGATCCGATCACGATGGGCGCCGTAGCATCGCCGAACCGAACCCGGGGGCGCGCGGTGCGAAGAAAGCCCTCTGCCGCGAATTTGAAATTCACCGCCCGGGATCGCCGCGGCGGGCGAAACCTCCAGAATCTGCGGCCGCGATTCGTTGTTCTTGCGAAATGCCATTTCTAAACTCCAATATACGACGCCCGCCTCACCGATAACGAAAGCGAGCCGCGACCAGAGGAAGCGGCCGGTACAGCCGCCGCGAACCAATGCTCTTAAATCAAACGAAACCACCCCAACGCGAACAACACGGCCGCCCCATACACCCCCGCCATCGCATCGTCCGCGACGATCCCCACTCCCCCCGGCAACCGTTCCAGCTGCCGCACCGGCGCAGGCTTCCAGATATCGAACATTCGGAACAGCACGAACGCCGCGATCCACGCCTTCCAGTTCAACCCGACCGCACCCGCCAGCGTCAGCCACTGCCCGATGACTTCATCCACCACCACGATCTGCGGATCTTTCAGCCCCGATTCGCGAGCCGTCACATCCGCCGCCCACGTCCCCGGAATCGCCAGCACCGCCGCCAGGATCGCGAACCCCCAGGCGGGCACACCCGCATATTGATGCAGCACCAACGCGATTGCGATCGCCGCTAGCGATCCCGCCGTCCCCGGCCCCATCGGCGAGTATCCGCAGTAAAACCACGTGGCGATAACCCGCGCGATCAGCGTCAATCCTCGTCATCCTCCGCATCCGCAGGCTCGATCGGCGCTGGAATCACGTATTTCTCCGAAGCCCAGTTTCCCAGATCGATAATCCGGCAGCGGTCGCTGCAAAACGGCATGAAAGGATTAGCGGCGTCGACCGGCTTCCCGCAAATCGGACACTTCATGAAAGCGCGAGCTGAACCAGCGGTGAGCGCGATGCCTGCACGGGAGCGTCCGTCAGCTCACCCGTCAAATCGTAATCGTGCGCCTCGGTGATCCGCATTCTGCGAATCTCACCCGCGCGCAGTGGATGCTCGCCCGGATCCGAAATGTAGCACACGCCGTCGATCTCTGGAGCCTGCGTCTCGAGCCGCGCCTGCCAAACCAGTTCCGAATCGACCGACGGCCCCTCCACCAGCACCGGAAATTCCTGCCCGATCATTTTCTTGTTCCGCGCGCGCGAAACTTTTCTTTGCAGGGCCATCAGCCGTCGTTTGCGCTGATAAATCGTCCGCGCGTCGACCTTTCCATCCAGGTGAAAACTCGCGTTCGTGTCTTCGTCGGAATAAGAAAACACGCCCAGCCGGTCGAACTGCGCTTCCTGCACGAACCGGCACAGCGTCTCAAAATCAGAATCGGTCTCACCCGGAAACCCGACGATCATGCTGGTCCGGATCCCCACTCCCGGAATCGTGCGCCGGATGCGTTCAATGAGTTTCAGGAAAATATCGCCGTTGGCCCCGCGCTTCATGCGCTTCAAGACTTGAGCGCTGGCATGTTGCAGCGGCATATCGATGTACTTCACCAGCGCGTCATGCTCGGCGATCGTGTCCAGCAGCTTTTGCGTAACTTTATTCGGATAGCAGTACAGAAACCGCACCCATTTTTCGTGCTCGGTCTCGATCTGCGCAAGGCGAGCCAGCAAAGTCGCCAGCCCATCCTTCATTCCCAAGTCTTCGCCGAAGCAAGTGGTATCCTGGCCGATCAGGTTGATCTCGCGCACGCCTTGCGAAAACAGCCGCGTGGCTTCTGAAATCACCGATTCGAACCGCCGGCTCCGGAATTTCCCGCGATACTGCGGGATCACGCAAAACGTGCACGGATGATCGCACCCTTCGGCGATTTTGATGTAGGCGAAATGCTTCGGCGTCGCCAGCACACGCGGCGTCAGGTCGTGATATAGATACGGCTCGAACGGATTCGCCGCCGCCTCCACGCCCTCACACAAAGACGTAATCCGCTCGAGTTCATTGGTGCCGATCACCGCATCCACTTCCGGCATGTTCTTCTGGATATCGGCGCGATACCGTTCCACCAGGCATCCCGCGACAATCAGCTTTTGCGCCCGCCCGGTCTTTTTGTACTCCGCCATCTCCAGAATGGTGTCCACCGATTCCTGCTTGGCAGGATCGATAAAGCTGCAAGTATTGACGACGATCACATCCGCATCCGAAGGATGCGGCGTCAGCTCATGTCCCTTCGAGACAAGCTGCCCCATCATCACCTCGGTATCGACGAGGTTCTTAGGACATCCGAGACTAACAAACCCAATTTTCAAAATATTTCCTGCAACACTTAATTAAGCTTTCCTGGACACCATGAAGACAATCATGAAGAGCACGAAACAAAAAAGGATGAGCCCGCCGACCGCCCGAATCGTGCGATCGTACCACGCTCGAGAGTCTCCAACTCCCGGCCTACGTCCGCTCCACGCAGTCCACCCAACGATAACCAAAAGAGCGGCTACTTTAATCCACCACGGAATGATGGCGATTAAGTAGAGGGTCTCCTCCGGGCGCATAACCTGAATTTCAGGATAGCAGAGGGCTATTTCGGCGCAGAACCGTTCAGCCCTGCGGAACCCAGGCTGTAAAGGTGAGAGCTATTTCTTCTCCCCCGTAATCCCAATCCGAGGCAAAAATCCAGTATCGATCCGACCCGCCACAAAATCCGGATTTGTCATAATCCGCTGCTGCAGCGGAATCGACGTGTAAATCCCCTCGACGACGAACATATCCAGCGCCCGCTTCATCCGCGCGATCGCTTCCGTCCGGTCGCGCCCATGCGCGATCAATTTCGCCACCAGCGAATCGTAATACGGAGGAATCACGCCATCCTGATACGCTGCCGTATCCACGCGAATCCCCGCCCCACCCGGCAAATTCAGCCCCGTGATCCGCCCCGGCGACGGGGTGAACGTCTGCGGATGCTCGGCGTTGATGCGGCATTCGATCGCATGCCCGCGCAGCTCGATCGGACCGCCCAGAATATCGCACAACTTCTCGCCCGCCGCGATACGGATCTGCGCCTTCACCAGGTCGACGCCCGTCACCATCTCCGTCACCGGATGTTCCACCTGAATGCGAGCGTTCACTTCGATGAAATACAAGCTTGCCCGACGCGTCCATCAGGAACTCGACCGTCCCCGCATTGGTATACCCGATCGCGCTCAGCGCCACGCGCAGCACCTCGGAAATGCGCCCGCGCAATTCCGGCGAGACCGCAACCGACGGGGCCTCCTCGATCAGCTTCTGATGCCGCCGCTGAATCGAGCATTCACGCTCGCCCAGAATCTCGACATGCCCATGCTTGTCGCCCAGAATCTGAAACTCGATATGCCGTGGATTCTCCACCAGCTTTTCCATGTACATATCGCCGCACGAAAACGCAGCCGACGCCTCCGCCTGCGCTTGCGCCAGCAGATTCGGCATTTCCTCCGCGCCGCGCACCACGCGCATCCCGCGCCCGCCGCCGCCGGCCGACGCCTTCAGCATCACCGGATAACCGATCTCACCTGCAATCTCCAGCGCTTCTTCCAGATTTTTCAAAATCCCCTTGGACCCCGGCAGAATCGGCACGCCCGCTTCGTCCATCGCCGCGCGAGCCACCTGTTTCGATCCCATTCTCCGGATCACATCCGGCGTGGGACCGATGAACGTCAGCCCACTGGTCTCGCACACTTCCGCGAAATCCGAATTTTCAGAAAGAAACCCGTAACCCGGGTGAACCGCATCGGCGTTGGTGATTTCGGCGGCGCTGATCACCGACGGAATATCCAGATAGCTGCGCGCGCTCTTGGCCGGACCGATGCAAATCGCCTCATCCGCGAAACGGGTATGCAGGCTGTAACGGTCGGCTTCGGAGTAGACCGCCACGGTCTTGATGCCCATTTCTTTGCAGGCGCAGATGACGCGGAGGGCGATCTCGCCGCGATTGGCGATCAGGATTTTTTCAAACATTTTTTGAATCGCGCACAACGGCTAACGCCTGTGCGCGCGCGGGCTCACATCGGGTGTTCATCGCGGCCGGATCGCGAACAGCGCCTCTCCGTACTCCACTGGTCGACCGTTCTCCACCAGCTTCGACGCCACGATGCCGGCCACCTCAGACTCGATCTCGTTCATCAGCTTCATCGATTCGATGATGCACAGCACCTGTCCCGGCTCCACAGCATCGCCGACCTTTACGAACGAAGCCGCCCCCGGCGCCGGAGCTTCATAGTACGTCCCCACAATCGGCGATTTCACCAGCACGTGTCCCGAATCGATCTCCGGAGCCTTGGCAGTCGCCGTCGCCGCGGCAGCCGCGTGTGGAGTTTCCGCCGCCGGTGACGCCTGGATCATAGGAGCCGGAGGAGCGGCCGTTACCACCACCGGCTGAGCCGGCGGCACCACGATTTCCTGGCTCATCCCCGCGCGCTTCAGCCGCAGACGATTCTCGCCGCGCTGCAACTCCATCTCCCCTATGCCGCTTTCATTGAAGATTTCGAGCAGCTCTTTTATCTCTTCGATGGTCATTTATATGCTTGTGAATTCCTTGGGAGTCGGCGTCAGCACCTCACAGCCGCTCGCGGTTACCAGCACTGTATCCTCGATCCGAATCCCGCCCAGCCCGTCGATGTAAACCCCGGGCTCGATCGTGACCACCATTCCGGCCTGCAGCCGGGTCTGGTCCTTTTTTCCGATGCGGGGCGGCTCATGAATCTCCAGCCCCAGGCCATGACCGGTGGAATGCAGAAACTCCCGGTCGAGCTTGTGACTTTTTAACACGTTACGTGCCGCCGCGTCCACCTTGGTCGCCGTCACTCCGGGACGAACCGCGTTCACCGCCGTCAATTGAGCGTCCAGAACCGCCTTATACAGGTCCCTGATGCGCTTGGGCGGCACACCCGCGTAGGCTACGCGCGTCATATCGCTGGCATATCCGTCGACGCTCGCGCCCATGTCTATTAATAATAGTTCATTTTCCCCGAATCGACGCGCAGTCGGCTGGGAATGCGGCGACGCCGACCGCTCCCCCGTCGCGACGATGGTTTCAAACGCGGGCTTCTCAGCCCCCAGCATCCGCATCTGAAATTCCAGCTCGGCCGCGACGTCTTGTTCTCGAACCCCCACCTTAATCCGGTTCAAAACGCGGGAATACGCCTCGGAATTGGCCTGCACACTCTTCCGGATCATGGCCACTTCTGCCGCGGATTTGATCATCCGCTGCTGTTCCATCACCCGCCCTACCGGATGCAGCGCAAACCCGAGCGGCAGTTCGTCTTTTAGCTTCGAATACTCCTCGAAGCGCAGCCATGCCGATTCAAACCCTATTTTTTTCAGCTTCTTACGCTTGAGGATCGCGACTGCTGCCGGAATCAGCCCCTTCTTTGAAACATGCACCCGGCAAGTCATTTTTTGTGACGCTTCAAGGCCATAGCGCGGATCGGTGAAAAAATGCGCTTCCGTTCGGGTGATCAGCAGGAGCCCGTTCGACCCCGTGTAATCGGTCAGATAGCGGAGATTGGCCGGTGAAGTTACCAGGAACGCATCAACTTTGAGTTCCGCCAGGCGTTCGGCCACACTCCGGCGGCGCTGTTCGATTTCAGTCAAACTTATAGTTTACCAGCCGGCTCCCAGATATAGGCCGCGAAGTCGCGCAACGTGGTGAATCCCATGCGCCGATAGAGCTGGACCGCATTCTGGTTCGACGCGGTTACAGTCAGGCTAACGCTGCGGCATCCATGCGCGGCCAGCGCCAGCAGGGATTGCCGGACCAGCTCATACCCCAGTCCGGTTCCCTGATGCGATCGAGCTACGCACACCTGCGTGATGTGCCCGACATCTTCCGCCACCAGGCTGGCGAGCGAAACCCCGCGCAGCTCGCTCCCCTGGGTGCTGACCGCGGCATACGATGCGGGTCCAAAAAATGTGCCGCATCCGGGATACTGCACGATGTTCATCAGGAATCGCCGCGCACCCGCCACGGAACGATACTGATCGTTGATCTGGCCGTCCAGATGACCCTGATATGCATTCGCGATCAGCCGGGCGGTATCGTCATGCCGGCTGGGGGCCCAGCGCGCGATCGAAATGCCCGGCTGCCGTTTGGGAGGAAGGTGGACGGCAGGCCCCAGCGGCGCTTCCATGAAATATCGCGGGTGGCATTGCGACCGATTCTGATATGGAATGGCCCGGTCGAGCGGCGAGGACAGCATCATGAGCTGCGCTTCCACACGCCGCACCCCCGGAGTGAGCCAGATGGCATCCAGCGCGGCTTGTAGCAGCACGTTTTCATTCAGAACGGTGCGGTGCTCGCGAAGCATGTACAGATCGCCGATCAGCCCCTTGCCCTCTTCGCAAACAAAATACGCATAGCCCGCGACTTTGTCGTTCGACATGAGCGCGAATCCGCTCAGCGCCTGCATGTGGACGAAGCGCCGGACCAGATCAGCCGACTGCCGGAAATCCCAGTCGAGTTGCGAGCGCCACGTCGCGGTTTCTTCTTCGAGCAGCGGGTCCAGCCGCTCCGCCGCAATGCGGCGCAGTTCCACCACGGGCTCCTCATAACGATCCGGCAGAGCAGCCATCGCCCCCATCGTACCGCGCGGCGCCCGGATCCGTCCTTTACGCCGCCAAATGAAATTCCCGGTCTACATCATGAAAAGTACTTCTAGTCGACCGGAATTTCCACTTCGGTGTAAGTTCCAGGCGTCGCCGCGTTTACCGCCGCGGCAATGGCGTACCAGCCGCCAGCGACCCTGACCGAGAACAACGAGCGCGATTCGCCGACCCGCGAGATTCTGTTGATAGCGAATGCTCTTATCGCTGGTCACCAGCACGTCGAATGCGGCTTCTTCGGCTGCCTTCAGTAGCTCGCCGTTCTTGTACCGGTGCCATCCTCGCGCCCGCGCCTCCACCACCGTGTGGCTCCGGAGTGCGTTGGCGAGTCCTCGCGGGATGTTGTGGTCGAACAGAATCAGCACGATTAACGCGGGGTGGTTTCGAGACTCCGTGCCGCGAAGTCGATCACTGCTTTCACCTGTTCCCGCGTGACGTCATACTGCTCAATGATTTCGTCGATGGACATCCCATCTTCGAGGTTTTCAAACACGAGCTTCACCGGCATCCTAGTGTCGCGAAAAACCCAGGCGCCGCTAACCTTGCCGGGAATGCTCTCTACAGCGGGGCACTGTGACCAGTCGAGATTCGCCATCACTTCCTCTCTTTCATCGTAGCGCCTTACCGACGAGCCGCGCCAGATCGTCTCAGAGCGAAGACTTGACCCTCACCGCGACTGTACACCGTCATTGGTGACATCAAACTCCAAGCGCGTCGACAGCGGTGGACGCTTGGGAGGCTGCGGGCCACAAGCGCCGTCCGGAAGTATCTCCCATTCGGGTGTTCGGACGATGACGGAAAACCTTTGCCGGCTACTCCCCCACTGAACGCGTTCCATAACCTGCCGTTGACCCATGCAAAAATCGCTCTCAAAAGAATCGACCAACACGAGCGGTGACTCGGGCGGCAGAGTCTCCCGCAGATCGATCGCGAAAAGCGTGTGAATTCGGTGCCCCATTCCTCCGTCTTCGTATTCGCAAATGAGGATCTCGCGCCCGTCAGGCCGCTCGGCTTTTTCGCAAGAATCGGTGATCAGTCCGGACTTGTACCAGGCGGGTTTCCAGCTGCCATTTTCCTTTGTCAGGAAGAGCGTTCCGCCCCAGTGCGCAGGATGAGTCTCAAGGCTGAATCCGGTGATTACCGCTGATTCGACAGGGGTATCTAGAAAGTGGCCAAAGATGACCCCTTTAGGATGAAACCGGTTTTCAAATATGTCCGCGAACGCCGACCCCAAGGACCGGGTTTTGCATGTGAGGCCGGATCCTTTAGTTCCGGTCACGCTTTCGCAGAAGCCGCCCAGCAGAGATCGGCCTTCGACAAGCCCCAGAGGCGCGACCTGCGAATGAAGGCTCGGCTTGTAGGTCCTCCAGTCCACACCGGGCAGCGAAATTGTTAAGAGAAACAGCGCACCGCCAATGAACGCTGAAGCGTGGAGTCGAATCACAAGGACCATTGTTCCACGTGTCGACGCGAGCATTTCATGGCCGGATTCGTGATTACAAGAATTGATCCAGGATCTGGCCGTCTTTAATCACGCTGCTGCGCATCCGGCCTTCCAATACGAACCCGGCTTTCTCCAGCACACGGCATGAGCTGATGTTGGTCGCGTAGGGCTCGGCAAAGATTCGACGCAGATCAAAGTGCTCAAACGCCCACTCGGTAAACTTCGTGACGGCTTCCGTCATCCATCCCTTGCCCCAATACGGCTCGCCGAGCCAGTACCCCAGTTCCGCCGTCAGACGATGAACATCCTTGTTGATAGAGATTCCCATGCCTCCAATCGCTTCCTCCCGAGTTGCCATCGCGAAGAATGTAGTCGGACTTTGACGGCTGACCATTTCCAGGAATGCCTCTGCGCTGACGTATGTATAAGGATGTGGAAACGCATCGCGCAGGTTGAGCCAGATGTTGCGATTGTTCGCGTACTTCACCAGCGCGTCAGCGTCAGCACTGTTCCACGAACGGATCCCTCCAAATGAAGTCGGAATCAGCATTGGTTTCTTGATCATGCGATTCGACGCCTGCTGCGTCGCGGCGCAGTTGACTGAACCGAGAGCCGAAGTCCGCAGGCGTTCAAGACCGCGGCCAGGCTGTCTAGCGACGGATTGCCGGACTTGGACAGCATTCGATACAGGCTCTCCCGGTTCAAGTGCGCGGTACGCGATACCGACTTGATGCCGCCGCGCGCGTCGGCAACATCGCGAAGCGCCAGCAGGAACACGCGCGGGTTCTCGTCCTCCAAACATGCGTTCAGATAATTGGCCGCGTCCTCAGGGTTCTTGAGAGATTCGAAGAGGCTCTTCCGGTAAGATACCGTCCTACTGTTGGGCTTTGTCATCCAAGGATCATAGTAGCGTATAAGCTACAGAGCGTCGGCGCAACTCTGGTTGGCAAACTCGACCAGACTCGTCGTACGCTGTACCCTATAAGCATGAGCCGCGAACAACTTCGATCCAGTTCTCTTCGTCATGTCCCACGCGGGCCTGGACTGCCGTCGAAGCGCGTTCCGGCCGTGTCGCTTGCTTCTGTAGCTGCGCACGCGCTTGCGACCTTCGGGTCCGCCGAGAAAGCAAACCATTGGATGAACCGGCGAAATCCGTTATTCAATGGGAAGACGCCTTCGCAGGTGGTCAAAGTCGACCCCATCAAAGTCGAGGCAGAATTGGTTCGGATCGACCACGGCGTTTACATGTGACCACTTATCGGGTGGTGCGGCGCCAGTTCGCCGGGCTCTCGGGAGAAGGCGCACGGATGTACGGAGGACGGTGCAATCCTCCCGGCATTCCGGCCATCTATACTTCGCAGAGCATAGCGCTAGCGGTCTTGGAGATCCTGGTGCATATCGATAAGTCAGAGGTACCCGACGACTATGTCGTCATGGCGATTCGTTTCGCCGGGCGTCGCGCAGGCCGCTCAGATCTGACCGGAGCGAATCAGTTCACGCAAGATCGCTTCAAGGCGTCGTTCTACCGGTGGCCTGTTCTCAGGGTGGCCTCCGTGATCGTGCCGCGAGAATTCAATTTCGTCGCGTTGCCGGACGCTCCTGGATTTGCCGCCACGATCGAGTGGATGGAACCTCTCAGCTTCGATCGTCGACTGTTTGCCTCGCAATGAACCGCCGGGCTACTCGTGGCAGATACCGCGCTTGCTCGACCGGATGAACTCGACCAGATGCAATGTGTGTTCATCCGGAACCTCGGTTTCAATTCGTCGCAGCGCATCCTCCAGTTTCAATCCCGACCGGTACAGCAGCTTGTAGGCCGTCTTCAACCTGGCGACTTCCGACGCTTTGAACCCGGCTCGCCGCAGCCCCACCAGATTCAGACCTTTTGCAGCCACGTTGAAATCTGAGTACAGGAAATACGGCGGCACGTCGCTGTTCACGCGCGTATTCCCGCCGATCATCGCCAGCCGTCCGATTTTCGAATATTGATGCACCACCACGCCGCCCGAAATAAACGCCTGATCTTCCAACTCCGCGTAGCCCGCCACCAGCGCGCAGCTCGCGATCACCGTGCGGTTTCCGATCTTGCAGTTGTGCGCGATGTGACCGGAGGTCATGATGTAATTCTCGTCGCCAATCACGGTTTCCGATTCGGGCGCCGTGCCGCGCGAGATCGTGTAGTGCTCGCGAATCTTGTTGCCGTTGCCGATTTTAAGATAACTGCGGTCGCCGGGGAAATTCTTGTCGAGCGGATCGGTGCCGAGCACCGTGCCCGCGGAAATTTCGTTGCGCTCCCCGAGCGTGGTCCAGCGCTTGACGTAAACGTAAGGCTCCAGACGGCAGCCCGCGCCGATTACGACGTCCTGCTCGATCACCACGTATTCGCCGATAGCCGCGCCTTCGCCGATGACGGCATCGGGATGCACGCGAGCCGTCGGCGCAATTTCAGGCATCTACGCGGCGCGCTCGAACAGCCCCGCCGCGCCCTGCCCGCCGCCGATGCACATGGTCACCACGCCGTAGCGAGCCTTGCGGCGCGCCATTTCATTGGCGATGGTGCCGACCATGCGCGATCCGGTCATGCCGAACGGGTGCCCGATGGCGATGGATCCGCCGTTGACGTTCAGAATTTCCTGCGGAATCCCCAGGCGGTCGCGGCAATACACCACTTGCACCGCGAAGGCTTCGTTGAGCTCCCACAGGTCGATGTCGCTCATCTTCAGGCCCTGCCGCTTCAGCAGCTTCGGGATCGCGAACACCGGGCCGATACCCATCTCGTCCGGCTCGCATCCGGCCACCGCGAAGCCGCGGAAGATCAATTTATAAGGGATGCCGAGCTGGTCGGCGCGTTCGCGCGACATCAGCAGCGTGGCCGAAGCACCGTCTGAAAGCTGCGATGCGTTGCCCGCCGTCACCGATCCCTCGCCGCTCTTCGGATCGAAGTACGGCTTCAACCCGAGCAAGCCTTCAAGCGTGGTATCGGGGCGATTGCACTCATCGCGATCGCAGCAGACTTCTTCCTCGCCGATCTTCTCGCCGGTTTTCTTGTCGAGCACGGCCTTGGTGGTTTGCATCGGCACGATTTCGCCGTGGAAAAAACCTTCCTGCTGCGCGCGCGCGGTGCGCTTCTGGCTTTCGAGCGAATACTCGTCCTGCGCCTGCCGGCTGACCTTGTAACGCTTGGCCACCACTTCGGCAGTGTCGCCCATGACCATGTAGATGCCGGGCTTGTGATCCAGCACCCACGGATTCGCATCCTTGTTGCGCTGGATCAGCGAAATGCTTTCGAGGCCGCCGCCGATGGCTGCGTCGGCGCCTTCATTGATGATTTCGTGCGCCGCAACGGTGATCGCCTGCAGACCGGAGGAGCAGAACCGGTTGATGGTAGTGGCGGCGACGGTCACGGGCAGTCCGGATCGAACTGCGGCGACGCGAGCGACGTTATGTCCCTGCGGTCCCTGCGGTTCGGCACAGCCAAGAATGACGTCCTCGACTTCGGCCGGATCGAGCTTGGGCGCTTTCTTCAAAACCTCGCGGATGCAATGGGCGGCCATCTCATCGGGCCGGGTCATATTGAAAGATCCGCGGAAGGATTTGGCAAGGCCAGTCCGCGCACTGGCAACAACTACGGCTTCTCTCATAGGGATAAACTTTAGGATACCTCAATGGAGGATCCGGCCATGCAGCTACGCCGGTAAAGTGAGCATCGAAACTATTGTCTCGGACCTCGGATTTGAGCCCGAGTGGCCGGGGCCGCCCCGCTTGAGAAATCAGCTAGGGATTGGCAACCCAGCTCATCACTAAGTTATACGCGTCCACGCTGCCGAGCCCGCTCGCGAAGTTCCAGGTTGCGCCCGCGCCGTAGGCGGGCGTGAAGGAACTGCTGGAGACGGAGAGAGCGCCGCCCCACGTGGTTTCAAACACACGGCCGCCGCGACCGTAGTCGACGGTCCCGAGAAAACCGTAGCAGTTCTCAGGGCCGCTACAGTCCACATCGATATCGCCCTGCGTGATGCTATGGAACACGTTCAGCGTGCTCACGGCCAAGGCGTAGTACACATAATTCGGATTGCCCTGCGCGCCGCCAGCCTTCTGATTTACCAGAGCTTGAATACCGGCCATGACCGGCGTTGCCACAGAGGTGCCGCCGATTCCGGACCAGTTGCTGGGCGCACCTGTGCATGGCGTTCCGCCATTATCGATGTCGGAAAAGCAAAGGATGGAGTAACGTCCCCAGACGGCTCCGTCCGAAGCGAACATGGAAACGTCGGGGAGGTCGCGCACTCCGTCGTTGGGGATGCCGGAGACTCCGCTCTGCCACACGGGCTTGGCATATCCTTTGCAGGTGCCGTTTGAAACGCCAAAGGTTGAGGGCGCCCCAGTGGCGCAGTTGCTGGGACCTCCGCTGGCCGCGCCCACCACGACGAATCCATCTTGAAGGGCGATGTTGCTGTTGCAAAAACCGTTTGCGCCGTAGGGTGTCGAGTAGCCCATATAGCCGACGACCAGACTGCCAGCGCACGAATCGTTCCATGGAATTTCAGGGATGTAGGATACGGCCGAGCCGTAGGCCGCCGTGTTAGTCCGGTTCCAATATGTGTTCGTGGTACCGTTTAGCACGTCGGAGAAGTCGGTCCCGCCCACGGCGACATTGTACGGAGTGGAAGCGTTGCCGCTGACGCCGATGCCGTGCGTCGCGCTCCCTTGTCCCGCATCGCAACTGGCTGCGCCCTCGTCTCCCGCCGCAACGAAAACGGAAATGCCTTCAGCCACGGCCTGCTGATAAATCGCATTAATGGACGCGTTCGACGCGACGCCGCTTTCGGCCTCGCAGGTGCCGTAGCTGATGCTCATGATCGACGGCGGGCTGCTGCTGTTTACGACGTTCTGAATCGCGGTAAGCAGTCCGGAGGTAACCACCGTATCGGCGCAGGAGGCGACGACGATGGCGGCGCCCGGGGCGGCGGCGGTCGCCCATTCCGCGTCCAGGATCGCTTCGATATCGTCTCCGTTAACCCCCGGCGATGTGCAGTTATTGGCTCCGCTCGCAAGAGCAGGATGCATTGTGGTTAGCGACCCCGACGTGTATTGCGAAAGTCCGAACGCGCTGCGGAAGGTGGTCCAGTCGCGCGAGCTATACAGATTGGTGTCTTCAATCACCACGATCGTCTGTCCAGTGCCGGTGATTCCTTGGTTAAACAGAGGATTGAAGTCATAGATCGTCGCCAGGTCGGCAGGAGCCACAGCCTGAAACGTCTGGCGGCCGAGAGTGTAGGTATACTTCGGACGGCTCATTTTACGAGGCCGGAAGTCGTGCATCGAAACGACGCCTGCCACCGCCGGCGCCAAAGCCTGCGGAATTTGCGGATCGCTAATATTGGCGATGTGACGGACGCCTTCTACATTCAGATTGTGAATGGAGGTGTGAAACGCCCGCCGCACTTGGCCGGCATCGCCAGAAAAATCGATCATCATGCCACTCGGGTAGACGGAGTTGACCACAAACCCGTGCGATTCCAGCCAACCGGTGATGGCCTGAATGTCGGATTCCGCAAGGCCGTAGTTCTTGCCGAACTCGCTCGCGGTAAGCCATTTGTGGAAGTTGGGCGATTTGGGATTGTGAAGGTCGGCTATGAGCTGCTCTACCGCCTGTTCCTGTTGCGGGGAGCGCTTTAGCTGGAGCATCATGTGCTCCATGCGAAAGTCGTCGGAAACCGTGCCTAAATCGTTTTCCGCGTTGGCCTCGGACCGCGTGTTCCCCTTCAGCGTAACCAGTTTATTCTCATCCACCTTTTCATGAATCAGCGCCTCAGCACGGCCTTCGGTTGGTTGAGACATCAATATACCGAAACTGCCGAGCAGCAGCAGAATCACAGATGAAAAAATAGCAAATGACCGCCGGATTTGAACCATGAGCCTCTCTAATGATGCTGCACCAGGCAGCTCTTGAGCAAGGGGGACGAGGATACGCTATGCAAGACGATCAAACCGCACTGGAAGAGTACCGGAAAAACAGCGGACGGAACGTCGTATTTTCTCGAATAAACGGAACGGGAGTTGCCGGCCGCCGCGTCTCAACTAATGTCCCTTTCGAATGAGGCGGATGCGCTCATCAGGTAACATAGCCCTAGAGAATTCATGCATTCAAGCCAAAGCAAATCCTTATTTCGGGTCGCGGCGCTGGCGGTGTTCACACTCGCGGCCGTCGTCGGACAGACTCAGGACACTAGCGGGAACGGTCTGCTCAAAGGGAGTTTCCGGTTTCGGCATGTCGCCGTCCAAAATGTCGATGAGTTCTCCAATCCGAGCCAGATCACCGCATCGTACGGCACAATCACGTTCGATGGCGCCGGGAATTACATGATCACGGGAACTATCGTGGATAACACGGTTTCGAGCGGCGCAGCTCAGCCTTTGAGCGTGAAAGGAACGTACGCGATCGGATCCAACGGAGCGGGCTACCTCGCGAATCCGCTTTATCCCACGGATTACAACGACTACGTTTACGGCGCCGTGTCGCAGGGCGTTTACACCGGGAGCTCCACTGAAGCGTTCGGCAACGGCGGTATTTTAAACGACATTTTTATCGCGATTCCCGTTGGAACCGTGCCCACGAACGCGAGTTTCATCTCGCCCTATCAGACCGGTTTATTGGATTTCACGGGCGCGGGCAGCGACGCGATCAAGAATGCGCTGTTTGAACTGAGTCCCAATGGCCAGGGCGGATTCGGCGTCATCACCTTGAACGGGCAGGCGGCCAACCAGAGCGCCAACAGCCTGACGCAGAGGGTCTCCGGCGCGACATATAACTTCAACACGGATGGAAGCGCGACGCTGACGATTCCATTGCCGACGGGGGTGAACTCGACGAACGCGCTGTTCACCGGATCCAAGACGATCTTCGAGTCCACCGACGGCAAATTCATCCTCGGATGGACTGCGGGCGGCTACGACATCTTTTTTGGCGTAGAGGCGCTGACGATTGCCGCGACGAACAGCATCAGCCAGGGACTGTATTTCACCGCTGCCTTGGAGGATTCGCCGTTGGTCGGCTTTGGAACGGACTCGTATTACGGCGGAATCCTCAGTACCGGCGATAGCAGTGGGGACGCAATTATCCACGAACGCGTGAATATACCCGCGCTGTTGTCTTTCGACTTCGGCACCGACGATCAGATCGGCCTGAACGCCGATGGAACCACGGGCGTCGACGTCAATGGCTATGAGTACATCTTCGGTGATGGAGGGCTCGCGTTTGTCGCCATCGGAACGTCGGGGAATTTTTCGCTCCTGGTGGGGTTGCATGCCGCGACTTTCACCGGAACGGGTGTATTTCTTAACCCGATCGAAATCATGAATTCGGCCAGCTTCCAGCCAATTACCGCGAGTCTCGCGCCGGGAGAACTGATCGCGCTGTTCGGTACCGGTCTATCCCCGGTGTCGATGTCCATGCAGGGTGGGCAGGCATTCCCCACGACCCTGGGCGGTGTCTCCGTGTCCATCGACAACATCCCTTGTCCCATTTACTACGTGAGTGCGACGCAACTGTCGGTGATTGTGCCATACGAGGTTGCTTCGAACCAGACTGGCCTGGCGAACATTCAGGTGACCAACAACGGGGTGCCATCGAATGTGGTGCAGATGTATCTCACCGATTCGGCGCCGGGCGCGTTCTCGCAAAGTGCAAACGGGCTGGGGTATGCGGCCGCTCGGCATGCCGCTACGGGTGTGGAGATTACTCCGGGCAATCCAGCGCAACCAGGCGAGTACATTTCCCTGTACCTGACCGGACTGGGCACAGTTTCGCCGACCATCAAGGATGGCGCCCTGGGGCCATCGAATCCTTTCAGCGTGTCGGACCTGTACAATTCCGGCAATCTGGCGGTTTTCTTTAACGACTATGGCCCCGCGGGATCAACCGGCAACCCCGGTGCCATTCAGTTCGCAGGTCTTGTGCCTGGACTTGCCGGACTGTACCAGATCAACGTTCAGGTACCGGCCAGCGGACTCGCGTCGGGAGACAACGTCTATGTCGAGTTCGTGACCGATGCGGCCGATGTGAACCAGATCCAGATTCCATACGGATCTTCATCAGCGAGTAGTTCGGTCGCCACGGTGCGTCCGCTCGCGAACGCCTCGCGCGTACACGCCGCGCGATCCAGGGCGAGGAAGCTGGCGCCTCGCAGGGCGAGAGGTATTCCCGAATCGGGCTCTGGATCTTAACGAATCGAGTCCGCCTCCCGCGGCGGTCGTTTTTCAGACTGCGCACACCCCCGCAAGTGTCAGAACGCGAGACGCAACGCGAACTGAATCTGCCGCGCGTTCGCGGTTGCGGACGTAATTTTCCCGAACGTGGCGCTGGTAAAGGTCACGTTGGGATTGTCGAAGTTCGGATGATTGAAAATGTTGAAAATCTCGGCGCGGAATTGCAGGAAGCGCTGTTCTTTACCCAGTCCGAATTTTTTCAACATCGCGTAATCCAGGTCGGTGACGCCCGGCCCGATGATGACATCGCGTCCCGAGGTGCCATAGCGGCCGACGAAATTGTCGCTGAAACAGGAGACGTTGAACCATTCATTCACCGTGTGAGTGAAGTTGTTCGGATTGCAGGAAACGTCGGGCCGCGTGCCGGTCTGCGTCCCGGAAAGCTGGAGACCAACCGAAGGATCGATCGGGATTCCGGTTTGAATCGTGAAAATCCCATTCATCTGCCATCCGCCGAGCAGCAGGTTGACGAACGTGGGAGTGTTCGCGCCGTAGGCTTGCCCATGGCCGTATGGAATATCCCAGATATAGTTGCTCACCCAGCGATGGCGGGTGTCAAACGAAGACAGACCGCGCTCCAGCGCCAAATCGTGGACATCGACGGCAGTACTTGAAAAGGAGCTCGAATCGTCGATGGACTTCGAGAAGGTGTAGGCACTCATGAAAGACAGGCCTTTGGAAAATCGCTTTTCGAAGCTGATCTGCAGAGAATTATAGTTCGAGTTTGCGCCGGGCGAATACACCGTAACCGAGCCGAACGTCGGATAGGGCCGCAACGATTGCGTAAAGGCTGCGGTGGTCGGTGGAGCGTTGTCGTCGTAGGTCATCATCAGGTCCGTCCCTTTCGATCCGACATAGCCGATCGTGACTCCGAGTGAGGACGACAGCTGCTGCTGAATGTTGAAGTTCCACTGCATGATGTAGGGATTGCGATACGGATTTTCGACAAGATAGGCGCCAGGAATGGGAGCGGTTCCGACGCCGCTCCACGGGCTCGCCAGCGCGATGTTGGGAATCCCGGTAGTGCTCTGCTGAAAGGTTTGTTGCGTCACAAACGGCGCGCTCCCATTGATTGCCGCCGTCATGTTGAGAACCTCGACGTCCCAAAAGAATCCATAGCCGCCCCGAAACACGGTTTTCGGTCCGAAGGGAGTATACGCGAAGCCGATTCGCGGTGCGAACTGGTCCCTCTTGACGTCGTAAATATTCTGCTTTTGCGGCGTCGCCAGCAGGAGGCCGCCCGGCAAGGCTGGATCGAAATTGCTTAGGTGGTTATATTTGTCGATGGCCGGAGAATCGTATTCCCAGCGCAAACCGAGGTTCAGAGTCAGGTCCTTCCGCACGCGATAGTCGTCCTGCGCGAACAAGTCGACCGCATAGGTGCGGAGCTCCTCCGTCCAAATGGCCTTCTGTCCTCCGAAAACGACGCCGATCGTGGACGTGTATGGGTAGCCCAGCAGCGTATCGGCGATCGCGTTACCGGTGTTGGTCACGGGATTCACCACGCCGCTGGCCGTCGTGGTCACGGCGGCCGAGTAGTACGGATTGAAGGCGATCGAGCCGCGGGTGCTCGCGTCGATCAGGCCGTTGAGCTGGAACCGGCGAATGTCCGCTCCGAATTTCATCGTATGCTGTCCCTTTGTCCAGGAAAAGGACTCGGTCGGTTCCAGGGTGTTGTCCCACCGGCGCTGCGGCTCATTCGTGGGATTGCCAAGACCGCTATAGCCGACGAAGGTGAATGACGGTAGCCCGAAACCTACGGCGGCGGGCGAACTGCCGGAGATGCCCAGCTGGCTTGTGTAGTCCTGGATGTGGCCCGGAGGGGCGGTGAGTTGATTGGACCCGAGCCGGTTGTACGCCATTCTGATCTCATTGACCTTGTTGGCGCCCATCAGGCGGGTATAACCAAGCGTTCCTTGCGTAAAATCATTGAAGGTCGGGTAGAGGTACCCGGTGCCCCCACCTTCGATCAAGCTGCCGCTAGTGCCGAGCAGGGGGTTATGCGTATGGGTCACACGAATAAAAATACTATTGTTATCGTCCAAGCGATGATCGACGCGCCCGGTATACTGATTGGCGTCATTGCTGGTGGTGGGATCCGAAGTGAATGTTCCCGCACTGGCGGTCAATCCGCCGTTCGGATTCGGGAATAAGTTGATCACGTTGGAGCCCACATGCGAAATATCCGTCAGCGGAATCATGTTGCCGCCGAAGGGACTCCGAACCAGCGTGCCGTTGGCTGTGTGAAGCGAGGAAGGGTCGTAAATGGTCACGGGAAGAGACGAAAAATCCCCGGACTTCATGGCCGCGGTGGGCACGGTCGCAATCAGTGGACTCGCCTGGCGGATGCGATTACCTTCGTAGTTCGCGAAAAAGAAAGTCTTGTTCCTCTTGATGGGGCCGCCGAGAGAGGCGCCAAACTGATTCCGCTTATAAGCGGGAATGGGACCCGGGACCGCGAAAAAGTTCTTGGCGTCAAGATCGGCGTTGCGCAGGTATTCGTACAGCACGCCGTGAAACTCGTTGGTGCCAGCCTTGGTCGCGACGTTCACCTGCCCGCCGGGACTGCGTCCGAACTCCGCCGAATAGGTGCTGGTTTGCACTTTGAATTCCTGGATCGCCTCGGTTGAGATGTCCACCGTGAAGTAATTGACCACCAGATCGTTGTTGTCCGATCCGTCGATGAGAAAATTGTTCGACTGCGCTCGATTTCCATTCACCGACATCGCGCTCGAAGCCGAGGCGGTGGTCGCGGTGCCCTTCGTGGTCCCCGGGTTTACGCCTGGAACCATGAGGCTCAATTGATTGAAATCGCGCCCGTTCAGAGGCAGCTCGGTTACGGTCTTATTGTCCACGACGCCGCCGAGGGTGGACGAGTCTGTGCTCACCACCGGCGCTGTTCCCTGCACTGCTACCGTTTCGGTAAGTTGTCCGATCTGGAGCGCAAGGTCGACGCGCAACGTGTCTTCGACGCGGAGATCGACGCCGCTTTGCTGAAGTCTTCTTGAAGCGGCCAACTCCGCCTCCACTCGGTAGAGGCCCACCGGCAATTGTGCGAAGGAATACTCGCCTGCCGAATTCGTCAGTTCAGTGCGGACCAGACCCGTGGTGACTTGGGTCACGCTCACTTTCGCACCGCGGACGATAGCGCCGGATGTATCCGTCACAGTACCGAGGATGGTCCCGAGGACCGTCTGAGCATTAGCGATCACACCCGATAGCGCGACCACAAGAGCAACGACCAGCATGCGAGATCGACAGAGCATTGGATCCCCCTTTCAACGACACGCTCACATAAGGTGCACAATTATCTGCATCTTCTCGAACGGTGTCAATGCCCAGCGCAATACTTTGTTGGTGGGGTCCTCGTAGCGATTTTGTGGCTGCTTTTGCCGGTCAGACGTGATAAGATCCGGCCTATGAAACCCCGCGTTCTCCTCGCCACGATGTTCGCTGCCGGTCTTGTCGTCCCCTCCGCTCGCGCGGACGAAGGAACCCAGCGCGCCATTCAATTGCCTGACATCCTGGCCTGGAAACGAATCCAGACGCCGGTCGTTTCCGGCGACGGCCAGTGGTTAGCTTACAAGCTGACGCCCGGCGAAGGTAATTCCGAAGTCGTGATCCGCAATCTGAAGGACGGCAAGGAGCAGCGCTTCCCGATCGGCGAGCTGCCGCGCGCCGACGGAAACGGCGGAGGCCGCGGAGGCGGCCCAGTCGCGCCGCGCGATCTGGCCATTTCCGAGGACTCGAAATGGGCCGCATTTCTGGTGTATCCCTCGGCAAAAGATGCCCGGGCGCTCGCCCGGCAACGAAGGCCGGTTCAAAGCAAGCTGATTCTGGTGGATCTTGCCACGGGCGAAAAGAAGGAGTTCGACAAGATTCGCCGCTTCGCATTTTCGGGTGAGCGGTCCACTGCCATCGCGATGCATCGCTATCCGCCGCCGGCGACGCCCGCGGCAGCAGGAGGCGCGGCTCCCGCAGCCGGAGCGGCACAGGGGCGAGGTCAAAACGCCAACAGTGAGGAACGCGTGCAGGGATCGGACCTGATCGTCCTGGATCTAGCCAGCGCCGTGGAGATGAACCAGGGCAACGTCGCCGATTTTTCCTTCGACAAGAAAGGCGAACTGGCTGGCCTGGATTATCGACGCGCAGGATAAAGAGGGCAACGGCGTCGCCGTGCGCAACATGGCCACCGGCGCGGTGACCCCGCTCGATAGCGCCAAGGCGAATTACAAAGGATTGACCTGGACCGAAAAAGGCGATGCGCTCGCGACCCTGCGTGGCGTCGAAGATAAAGCGTGGGAGGACAAGCTGTACACGCTGGTGGCGTTCCGCGATTTCTCCGCGGCCACGCCGCAGAAAATCGTGTTCGATCCCACCAAGGATTCCTCGTTCCCGGCAGGCATGACGCTAAGCCCCAATCGTAATCCGTTCTGGATGCAGGATCTTTCCGCGGTCGCTTTCGGCATTCATGAGATGCGCGCCAAATCGAAGGAGGAAGCGGGCGACGACGCCACCGAGGGCCGCGCTCGCGGCAACAACCGCAACGCCGATGAGCCGGATAAACCGGACATGACCATTTGGAACTGGAAGGACAGGCGCTTGCCTCCCATGCAGCAGGTGGAAGAAAATCGCGATCAGAATTTCAGCTTCCTGTGTCTGTATCTTCCCGCCGAAAAGAAATTCCTCCGCCTGGCCGACGACAACGTTCGCCAGGTGGCACTTACCGCGGAATCGGCCTACGGCGTCGGCACCGACGTTCGCGACTATGAGCGTGAAGGCAACCTCGACGGGAGGCGCTACGAAGATGTCTACGCTGTTAATCTCGTCACCGGGGAGCGTAAGCTCGCGCTGAAGAAAGCCCGCTGGGTGCAGGCCACCTCGCCCGACGGATCGCACATCCTTTACTACGAAGACGCGGCGTTCTATACGTTCGACATGCGAACCGGCCAGTCTTACAACATCACCAAACAGATCCCGTCGGTGTTCTACAACGCCGAGGACGATCACAACGTAGTGAAGCCGCCGGAGCGGCCCATCGGGTGGTCGAAGGATTCGAGCTCGGTTCTTCTGTCCGACGGCTGGGACGTCTGGCAGGCTCCCGTGCACGGCGGCGCCGGCGTCAATCTTACCGTCAACGGCAAGAAGGACAAAATCCGCTATCGCGTGCACTATCGTCTCGACACGGAAGAAAGAGGAATCGACCTCTCGCAGCCGGTTTACCTCGGCGCGTACGGCGAATGGACCAAGAAGGGCGGCATCGGCGTCATCGATCCGGGCAAGCCCGGCATCCGCATGCTGCGTTGGGATGACGCGCATTATCAGACGATGGAAAAAGCCAAACACGCCGACGTCTATCTCTACACGCGTGAAACCACGCAGGATTTTCCCGAACTTCTATGTGGCCAACGCGAAGCTGGAAAACGGCCAGCGGGTCACCGACGCCAATCCGCAGCAGAAAAATTTCCTGTGGTCGAAAGGTGTGAAGGTTGTCGAATACACCAGCGACAAGGGCGACAAGCTGCAAGGCTCGCTGTATCTGCCGGCCAATTACGAGCCGGGCAAGAGCTACCCGGCCATCGTCTACATTTATGAGAAACTTTCTCAGGAAACCAACCACTACGCTACGCCGACCTTCAACGGATTCAACACCGCGTTTTATACCAGCAATGGATACGCGGTGCTGACGCCCGATATCGTTTACAAAGTGGACGATCCGGGAATGTCGGCGGTGTGGTGCGTGCTTCCGGCGCTGAAGGCGGCCGTCGCCACCGGAATTGTCGACGCCAAGCGCGTCGGCCTGCACGGAGGCTCCTGGGGAGGCTACCAGACTGCGTTCCTAATCACGCAGACCAACGCATTCCACGCGGCATTCGCGCGCGCGCCTCTCACGGACATGATCGCGATGTATAACGCGATCTATTGGAATACCGGATCCGCCAATCAGCCGATTTTCGAGAGCAGCCAGGGCCGCTTTACGTCCGGTCCTTGGGACGACTTGGAAGCGTACCAGCGCAATTCGCCTGTCTATCACGCCAAGAACGTCAATACGCCGTTCGTGATGATGCACAACGATAAGGACGGCGCCGTCGACTTCACGCAGGGCATCGAGTATTTCAACACGCTGCGCCGGCTCGGCAAACAGGTGGCGATGCTTTCCTACAAGGGAGAAAACCACAGCCTCCGGAAGCCGGAAAACATGAAGGACTACACGGTCCGCATGAAGGAATTCTTCGATTACGAATTGCTGGACCGCCAGCCGCCCAAGTGGTGGACCGACGGCGTCCCGGTGCTCAAGCTGAAGGACGAGCTCGACGATCGCTTGAAGCAGATGAATAAGGCGTCACATTCGACTACCGGATCGGACCAGCAGGAAAAATGAGGGCGGAGTTTCAAAGCAACAAAGGCAGGACGAAATTCGGACTCACTCGGATCCGGCTACGAGGACAAGGTTGCTCTGACTATCGTCGATGAGCCTTCTGAATACCTCAGCGTACACGTCGACCTCGCCAAGGATGGGCATGTGAGCGGTCTTTGCGAAGTGACCGCTGCCTGTGAATCTGGTTGACCTGACCGATAATCTGTACGAGTTCGATGGAGAGTGGAACTCGGAGCGCAACATCAGAGTGAGACTCAACTGATGCCGATGCTAAGGCCGAGGCCACCCAACCCAGGCCCGGTCAGTAAGACGCCAGCGGCACACGATAGATCATGGGAACCAGCCATCGAGTCAATCGCACACGCGATAATCAAACCATGACACCTCTTCATCGGCCGCGGAAACTGGCTGCCGCCGCTCTGCTCTGCGCCGTCGCTCTGGCCCAGGCCCCTCGCCCCGGCGAAAGCAGCATTGAACTCGAGGCGTCTCTCTTCGTTCAGCTTCCGGGAGGCAAAAGCATGCCGGGGCCATCCAGCTGGTCTGGATTCCGGAGCCGCTCGAAAAATATTGTCTCGGGAAAACCCACGAGCAATGCGCCTCCATGGATTTTTGCATTCGCACCACGACCAAGAACGTCTCCGCGTGCCGGAACCTGGCCGTGGATCTGGCGCACTTGCCCTCCTATCCTCCGGACATGCGTCCGAGGCGCATGCTCAGCGTCGCGCTCTATCTTGCCCGAATGAAAGGCTGGCAAGAACTACAAGACTACGTCGCGCGCGCACCCAAGGACCGGCTCGAACATTTCTCCCCGCTGGCGCGAATCAAGGCCAAAGTCACATTCATCCGAACACCCGAAGACGACGATTTTCGAGTGCTCGAAATCCTGTCCGTCCCCAAACTCTGAAGATGTTTGGAGTGTTTGAAATCCGTCGACCCGCGTTTCTGAAGTCGCGGGCGTCCTTCGCTCAGTTTTTCGGGGAAAGGATTACCGTCGGTGTAACCGTTTTGACGTTTTTAAGTGTCCGGCCAGCTCTCATCACGAACACTACGCGGCGGACATTCGCGATGTCATCGAGTGGATTGCCATCGGTAGCGATGATGTCGGCCTGCATCCCCGTTGCGATGCTGCCGATCTGGTCCTGCATTCCCAGCGCCTCTGCACCCATTGATTGAGCAGAAATCAGCGCCGCCATCGGCGTCATCCCTGAGTCATGAACGCGGTAGATGAACTCCTCAGAGTTACGGCCGTGAGTACCGGCTACAGCGTCTGTCCCGAAAATAATCTTCACGTGCTTGGCAATGGCTCGCCGCAACGAATCGGCTCCAGGCGCGAGTCCTTTTTCAAGGAACATGAATCCTTCTTCGTTGTAGTTGCCAATGCCGAAATAGTGTTCTTTGTTCTCCAGATAATTGTGAATCAGGATGCCGTTGTTGGAATCGAAGTAGGTGCCGTGCTGAACCATTAAGTCGAGAACTTCGTCGCTGAGACGGTTTCCGTGTTCGACCGAGGTGCATCCCGCAAGAACCGCCATCTTGGCTCCTTCCGGACCCTGCGCGTGCACAATCGTTCGTTTTCCCAGAGCCCTTGCCTCGCCGCATGCGGCCTCCACCTGATCCATCGTCATGGTCGGACCGCCTCCTTCGCGGATGCTCTTCGTGTCAAAAAGCTTGATGAAGTCCGCACCGTCCGCAGCGAATTTCCGCACTCTCGCTCGAATCTCGTCAGGCGTTCCGCTATGGATCGCACCGAGCGAAGTCAGAATCCGCGGCGCCGGCAGTGGGCCGGAGTTCACGAAATCCCGCAGATCTTTATCGACTGCGGCACCCGGGCTCTGAACCGTCGTGAAGCCGGCCATTAGTGTCGCGTACGCGTTCTCCATCAAGTACAGGGTAGTCTGTTCGAGTGTCTCGCTCTTACTTGCCTGTGCGCGCCCGGTCTCGCGGTCGAAATGCGAGGCGATATGGCTGTGCCCCTCGATCCATCCAGGCATCACCGTCAGGCTGGAGAGGTCGTAAGTGGCATTTTTAATTGACGGATCGATCTTAACAATTTTCGATCCTTCAATCACAATCGTCGTGTTGTGGGTAACGCCACCCTTGCCGTCCAGCAGCGTACCCGCGCGGATCGTGATTTGCGATTGCGCAACAAGTAAGCCGGAACACGCAGCGGCAGCCGATAACAGACTACTTAATCGATTCATGCAAGCCCCCTAATATGTTTTGAGATCAAAAACCTAAACCCCTAGTATCGGCTTCGGGGCCCGCAGTCGCCGTCCGACTTCCCTTTATGGCCATCAAGTATATAGAAGGAAACGGGACCTTACAAGCATGTTCTTGTTTGCGGAAGCGAAATACCGCCGCTTGACCAGCCTCCACCTCAAGGTTGTGGGTTGCCGGTGAGTTCCCCTACCTGTGTTCGTCCTCCGATCGGCGTTTCGGCGCTCGCTCCTTCGATCTGGCAACAGGAGTCGAACGACCGCACAGGAGTTATGTCCGGCGATCGGCTCTCAGAACAAGCGAAAACGGTTGTCCGAATCGTTCAAACATGATATGCATAGTGAACGCAATCGTGACTACAGAGATACGATTTTCCGGCGTCCGGTCGATCGGCCAGGTAGTTCGTATTCGCAAGCCTTTACCGTTGTGAGTGAGGCGTGTCTTGAGCAGCTCGAAACCACCGGAACCCTGCAAGCTACTGATTGGCACACACGGCAGTGGTCGTAGTTCGAAGCATTTGAAAGGAGACAAACGTGGCCAAACGAAATCGAAGAAGATTCCTGCAGAGCATTGCGGCCGCGCCGCTCGGCGTCGCTTGCGCGGAGTCTGCGCAGGCGCAGGAGATCTCCTCTCCACTCGCGGGCCAGGTGGATGAGCTCGCGGAATTGGTGAACCTGCGCTATGGGAAATATCTAACGGACGGCGACATGCCTGAGATCAAACGCGGCATCGAGCGCATGCTGCGAAACGCCGAGACAATCGGCAAGGTTAAAATCACCAACGCCAACGAGCCGGATTTCATGTTTCATCCGTTCGGCGATTGAGAACATTTATGGTCACCGAAGACGTCCTGTTCTCTAGCGTGCGCTCTCTGGGTGAGTCCATCCGCACGCGCAAACTATCACCAGTCGAGCTTACGGAGGCCTATCTCAAACGGCTGGAGATCATCGGCCCCAAGTTGAACGCGGTGGTGACGATCACCCGCGACCTTGCTTTGGCGCAAGCCAAAGCCGCGGAGAGGGAAATCGCCTCCGGCAAATATCGAGGTCCGCTGCACGGCATCCCGTACGGCGCAAAAGACGCCTTTGCGACCAAGGGCATCCCGACCACGTGGGGCACGGCGCCGTATCGAAACCAGGTCTTCGACTACGACGCCACGATCATCACGAAGCTTGCCGATGCAGGGGCGGTTCTTCTGGGCAAACTCGCCATGGTGGAACTCGTCGGAGGACTCGGGTACAACACCGCCGACGCTTCCTTCACCGGTCCGGGACGCACACCGTGGAATCCGGACTATTTCAGTGGAGGGTCATCGAGCGGCCCTGCCGCCGCCACCGCCGCGGGCCTTGTCGCGTTTTCGGTGGGCGGTGAGACCGGCGGATCGATCGTTCAACCTTCCAGTCATTGTGGTCTCGCGGGCATGCGGCCCACCTACGGCCGTGTGAGCCGACACGGGGCGGCAACGCTTTGCTGGACGCTCGATAAAGTTGGGCCTCTCTGTCGGAGTGCGGATGACTGCGGCTTGGTCCTGTCGGCTATTGCAGGCTATGATAGGCTCGACCAAGCGACCAGCCGGAGAAAATTCATTTATACTGGGCTCCCTTCGCGCAATAAGCGGTTCAAGCTGGGGGTCGTTAAAGGATCCTACGAGCGCGCTCAGCCTGAGGTCAGAGCCAATTTTGAAAAGTCGGTCGAGGTCCTGTCGAAGTTTGCTGATGTCACTCACGATATCGAGTTCCCGGACTTTCCATACGGTCAGATTCTCAGTACGATCCTGTACTCGGAAGGAACTGCCGCGTTCCGCGAACTGGTCGAAACGGGCCGGATGAGAGAGATGCAGAACCACGCGGATCGGATCGGCGGTTATATTGGCACGACCATCAGCGCCGTAGACTACCTCCAGGCACAGCGGGTTCGGAAACTGGCCCGCCAGGCGCTCGACGAACTGCTTTCGAAGTATGACGCCTTGCTCGGACCGACCACTACGGCGGTCTCCCGCCGCGTCGATGAACCGTTTAATCGTCCCGCCGCCGGCGCCAGCCGCGGTGCGGCTTCCGCAACTCCTCAGCCGCAAGCCGCCCCGCTGGTTCCCGCCGGGAACGTCGCCGGAGTGCCGGCGATCACAGTGCCGAACGGCTTCGGTCAAAACAATATCCCGACAGGCCTTCATTTCCTGGGTGCAGCATGGACCGAACAAACTTTGATCGCCGCCGCCGACGCCTTTCAACAAGCCACCGACTGGCACCAGCGCCGTCCGCCCAAATTGATGTGAAGAAACGCGATGAAACACTGTAGTACATTCCTGTTCCTGCCCGTTCTCCTGGCCGCGCAGGATCGGCCGATCGTGATCAGAGCGGGAACGATCCTTGACGGAAGAGGCCGGGTCCTTCACGATACGTCGATTGTTGTTCAAGGTTCGAAGATCCAAGAAGTCAAATCGTCCGCCAGTCCAGTAACCTACGATCTGCACAATCTGACGATACTTCCCGGTTTAATCGATACTCACGTGCACATCACCTGGCATTTCGGGCCCGATGGCCGGTACATGCCCAGGGATGCCTCAGCAGCCCAGGCGATGGGGTATGCGATGGAGAACGCCTATGTCACGCTAATGGCCGGGTTCACGACGATTCAGAGCGTGGGTAGCCCGCTCGACCGCGATGTTCGCGACGCAATCAATCGCGGCGTTCAGCCTGGACCGAGATTGCTGACGTCGGTCCGCGGCGTGAATAACGCCAGGTTAAGCGTCGAGGAACTTCGCGAGGCCGTCCGTAAGAATGCCGCCGACGGCGCGGATTTGATCAAAATGTTCGCCTCAGCGGGCAGCGTCAAGAACGGTGGGCACCAGACGCTTAGCAACGAACAGATTGCGGCGGTGTGCGATGAAGCCAGAAAAGCAGGACTGAGAATCCTGGTCCATGCCTACGGAGACGATACCATTCGAGCGGTGTCAGTAGCCGGTTGCACGTCGGTCGAGCACGGCTTCTTTGCGAGTGATGAAACATTGCGTGAACTGGCCTCGCGGGGCACGTATTACGATCCGAACATCGGATTAGTGATGCAGAACTATCTCAACAACCGACCCAAGTTTCTCGGGATCGGCAACTACACCGAAGATGAAATGGCCGAGATGGAGAAAGCGATTCCTATCACGCTCGCTACATTCAAACGAGCCCTCGCGATTTCGGGTCTAAAGATCGTTTTTGGCACCGACGCCGTTGCCGGCGCGCATGGTCACAACATTGAAGAACTGATTTATCGTGTTCAAAAGGGAGGGCAGGATGCAGGCGCAGCGATTCTTTCCGCGACGTCCGTCGCCGCGGAGTCGCTCAAGATGGGCGACAGAATAGGCGCTATCGCCCCCGGCATGGGAGCCGATATCATCGCAGTCGAGGGCGATCCTCTTAAGGACGTCACCGCGCTGCGTCGGGTAGTGTTCGTAATGAAGGACGGGAAAGTCTATAAGAACGTGGCGCGCGGTTTATGATGCGCTGTGTCTGGGCACTGCTGGTCGTGATGCCATTGGCGGCGCAGCAATGGCCGGTTTACGGCGCCGATGACGGCGGCTCAAAATATTCTCGGCTCGAGCAGATCAACCGATCCAACGTTTCGAAGCTGAAGGTGGCGTGGGAATGGAAAAGCGGCGAGGTGCCGATGCCCCAGTTCGGCTCGACGCCGGGGCCGTTCGAAGGGACGCCAATCATGATCGACGGCGTGCTGTATTTTCCCTCGTCCTATTACCGGGTCATCGCGCTCGATGCCGTCACCGGACATGAATTGTGGACTTACGATCCCAAAGCGTACGAAGACGGTCCCGATCCGAACACCCGTTATTCGCATCGCGGAGTCGCGGCCTGGCGGGACGGCGCGAAGCTCCGGATTTTTCTCAACGTCCACCAGAAGCTGATCTGCCTGGATGCTGCCACCGGCAAACCTGTAGCCGGTTTCGGCGATAACGGCGTGATCAGCCTGATCCGAGACATGCGGTGGGAGGTAAACCCGAAACATTACTCCAATTCCTCGCCGCCTGTCATTTATAAGGACCTGGTGATCGTGGGCAGCAACGTCAACGATTACATGGTGTATAAGAAGGACCCGCCGGGCGATGTAAGAGCTTTCAATGCGCACACTGGCAAGCTCGCGTGGACGTTCCACACGGTGCCCGAAAGCGGCGAGCCAGGCTCGGAGACGTGGGGCGGCGGCTCCGAAAAATTCACGGGACACACCAACGTGTGGGCGCCCTTTACGGTCGACTCAGTACGTGGCCTGGTTTACCTCCCGGTGAGCACGCCGAGCAACGATTTTTACGGCGGAGCGCGGCCCGGCAAAAATCTTTTCGCCGAATCCATTGTCTGTCTGGATGCGAGTACGGGAAAGCTAAGGTGGTATCAACAGCTGGTGCACCACGGGTTGTGGGATTATGACCTCGCTTCTCCGCCCAATCTCGTTACGCTGACGGTCAACGGAACGAAAATCGACGCGGTCGTTCAGTTGACGAAAATGGGCTTCATCTTTGTCTTCGACCGAGTGACCGGCAAGCCGGTGTGGCCAATCGAGGAACGTCCCGTTCCCACGAGCGACGTTCCCGGCGAGCATGCTTGGCCGACGCAGCCGTTTCCCACCAAGCCTCCGCCGATCGCCGACCAAGGCGTCACGCTCGATGACGCGTTCGACCTTACGCCTGAACTGAAAGCTGAAGCGCAGACCGAAATGAAAAAATATCGACTGGGTCCGCTCTTCACGCCGCCGTCGCTTCAGGGAACACTGATGCGGCCCGGCGTGATCGGCGGAGCGAATTGGGGTGGCGGCGCGTTTGATCCGGAAACGGGTACGATCTACGTTAAAACGAGCAATAACGGAGCGCTTGCGCGAGTAATTCAACCCCAACGGACCGCGGACAACGATGCCGATTACGCCATGGATCGGGATTCGCCAGCGGTGTTCCATGGCCGCCTGCCGCTGTTCAAGCCGCCTTACGGCTATTTGACCGCGGTGAATCTGAACGCTGGCGAAATCGCCTGGCATGAAGTGTTTGGCGATACACCGCAGCTTCGTAATCAACCCGCGCTCAAAGGAGTCGGACTCCCGGAAAAGCTAGGCGTAGCGGGAGCGCAGGGTATAATCGTGACCAAAGGTGGCTTGGTTTTCGCAGGATGCGGCGACGCGGCGATTCACGCAATCGATAAGGCCACGGGTCGCGATCTCTGGACCTTCCTGCTGCCGCGCCGCGTCACGGGCACGCCGATGACATATCTCGGAAAAGACGGACGGCAATACGTGGTGGTCGCAACCGGCACGGGAGCGGACGCGGTGCTTATAGCATTCGCTCTCTAGAGTTCTGTGTTGTCAGCAGGCAAGACTTTCAGCATGAACTGCCGACGGCAACTTGCCCGGCGTCACTCTATTATTCGCAAAGCCAAGGAAGCCAGCAATGACACATGGGAGCCGAGTCTCGTCGGTACCGCCGAGTTGGATGGCGGCCGTCTGGAGTCGACAAATCGAGTTATACTCGCTATCGAACTCGTAAAAATTATCGGTTGGTCATAGTAGCGAAGCCAAGAGGATCATACTTATCGGGCAAGTACTGGATCGACGTGCACGATGATGTGCGCTTTCTAAAGGACGGCAAGAGGTGTCTATGGTTGAGTGAGCGCAGCGGATTCAACCACCTATACCTCTACGCGAATGACGGAAGCAGTGTGAAGCAGTTGACATCCGGTGAATGGGAGATCCGGAACCTAAGAGGCGTGAATGAGGACAGCGGTCGCGTGTTCTTTGTCTCCAACGAAGTGAGCCCGCTTGAGGCCCATCTCTATTCGATCACGCTGAACGGAGCCGGGAAGCGGCGGTTGGATTACGGGAGCGGAACGCACGCCGTCTCGATGAGTCCCGGCGGACGGTACTACCCGGACACGGAGTCAAGCCTCGTTTCTCCGCCGCGCTCAGCTCTGCACTCCAGTGACGGAACTGATCTCGGCGTCTTTCGAGAGGCGGACCGCAAGCAAATGGAGGAGAAAAGTCCGCATCTAAATCGTGCGGTTCCATCGATGAAAAAGGGCGGCAACATAAGCTACATTGGGGAAATCGCCGATTCTGCTGGGAGCGGAAGTGCAGCGCATTAAATCACGCCGAGAGCCGGGGCTAAGTGCTCCCTTCGCCGTGCATGGCTTAAATACACACTTAGAAGGAGACAAAAGATGAGTCGATATTTGTGGTACGTGTTGGCAGCTGTATCGGTACCCACGGTTGCGAGCGCTCAAGTTACAGCGCTCCAAGTGGGCCACCTGGTCGACCCCGAAACCGGTAACGCCGCCGCGAATCAGATTGTCCTAATTGACGCCGGGAAATTCACCGCGATCGGGGCGAACGTATCGATTCCGGCCGGTGCGGAGGTGATCGACCTCTCTCAATACTATGTAAGCCCTGGCCTGGTGGATGCTCACAACCATCTCGCGATCACCTATAAAATGGAGCCGGAAAACAATCAATACTACCTGACCAGCGTTATGGATTCGACCGCGATCCGCGCGATTCAGGCGGTGTCGAACGGCATGACCATGCTAGTGAAGGGCTTCACCATTGTGCGCGATCTTGGCAACAACGCCAACTACGCGGATTCTGCTCTGCGCACGGCGATCGAGCAGGGCTGGATCCCCGGGCCCACGCTGATCAACTCCGGTCTGATCATCGGCGGATTTGGCGGCCAGTTCAATCCCGTGCCGGAGCGGGAAATGCTGATCTATCCGGAATATCTCAACGCCGACACGCCCGATGAGATCGTCAAAGCGGTACGGCGCAACATTCTATTTGGCGCGAAGGTGATCAAGATCTGTGTCGACTGCAAGCCCTATGGATACACGGTTGACGAAATGAAACTGTTTGTCTCCGAGGCTGGAAAGGCTGGGCTGAAAGTTGCCGGACACGTTCAGACGCACGCGGGCGCAATGCGGGCGATTGAGGCGGGTATCTGGTCGGTTGAGCACTCCAATGCGCTCGATGACGAGGCGCACAAAGCAATGGCTAAAAAAGGAATTTGGCGCGTGGGCACGGAGACGCCGGTCTCTTCTTATCATTCGCCCAACGAGGCTCGTTTCCAGCGTCAAACCGAGGGAATGAAAAACGCGTATGCGAATCATGTGAAGATGGCATTTTCGACCGATGCTGACTACTATATTCCCGGAATGACGCGCGGCGAAGTGGTTCTCGATTTTCTGAAGAGTTGGAAAGCGGCGCAGATTCCCGCGCCTGAAATTCTGAAAATTATGACCACAAACGGCTACCTGGTAGCGGATATCTACGATAAACGCGGCCCCATCAAGGTGGGACTTCCGGCCGACCTGATCGCAATGCGCGGGAATCCTCTTCAGGATATCGACGCATTGCGCGATGTCCCGTTCGTGATGAAGGATGGAATTGTATTTAAGAAGGACGGAGTAATGACGCCGGAGAAGTTTTTCCACAGCGGGCCCGTGAATGGTTGGAGCATTCATTAATGCTTACGCCGGAGACGGACAGTCGGTGGAGTCATCGTCAACGATTCAACCGATTATCGCCTCGACGTGATGCCGCTCGGCGGGCCGAAGATGAGCGGCATCGGCCGTGAGGGAATCGGGTTCGCAATCGAGCAGATGACCGAAACCCGCGTGGTTTGCTTTAACCTATAACTCCGCTCCGTGATCTCGTTGCAACGAAAAATGTGGCGCGATCATTGCCAGCCGCCGCCGAGGGCCTTGTAGAGCTGTACCACGCTCAGAAGTTCATTGAGGTGAATTTGCGACAACGTCAGCTCCGCCTGGAACAGATCGCGATCGGCGTCAAGAGCGTTCAGCAGCGTGTCCACGCCGCCCTCATAACGGGCATATGCCAAACGCGTGCGATCGCGAAGGGCGGTGACCAGCGCTTCCTGTTCGACACGACTTTCCCTGAGTCGCTGATGCGCGATCAGCGCGTTGGACACTTCCGTGAAGGCGGTTTGAATCGTTTTCTCATACTGGATGAGGGCGCTTTCGTGCTCCGCTTCGGCGAGACGAACCGTCGACTTCAGCCGGCCGGCAGTGAAAATCGGCTGCGTAATCTGCGGTACGAAGCTCCAAGCGCTGTGCGGACCATTAAACAGGCTTGCCAGTTGCGAGCTCTGACCCCCAGGAATCCGCTCAGACTGATTTGGGGAAAGTAGGCTGCTTTCGCGACTCCGATATTCGCGTTCGCGGCGATCAAATTCTGCTCGGCCGCGCGGATATCGGGGCGCCGTTCCAGGAGGGCGGACGGAAGGCCGGTAGGCACTTCAGGCGGAAGCTCCTGTTCGGTTAGTCCGCGTCCGCGCACGATTCCCGCCGGGTTGCGCGCCAGAAGCAGTGTAATCCGGTTTTCTGTCTGTTCGATCTGCTGCTGGAGAGTCGGGATCGTTTCCGACGCGCTGTATACGAGTTGTTCGCCCTGACGAAGATCGAGCAGCGTAGCGATGCCTCCGCCTTGCTTGGATCGGATCAGTTGAAGGGACTGCCGGCGCGTGTCCAGCGTGCGCTGCGAGATGTCCAGTTCGTAATCGAGTTCACGGAGAGTGAAATAGCTGGTTGCGACATCGGAGACCAGCGTTGTAACCACAGCTTTCCGATTCTCCTCGGCGCTCAAGAGATTGGCGCGCGCAGCCTCGGTGGCACGGCGCAGCCGGCCCCAGATGTCCACTTCGAAGGATAGAAGGTCGAGCGATGCCTGCCCCCAGTTTCGATTCTGCGATGGCACGAAAGTCGCGGGCAAAGGAAAAGAACCATCGCGCGAGAGTCGAGTAAGCTCGACATTTCCGCTCGCGCCCACGTTCGGATACTGATTGGATCGAGTAATGCCGAGATTAGCGCGCGCGGCCTCCACACTTGCAACTGCAGTACGCAAATCGTAGTTCTGCTCCAGGGCTGTCCGAATCAGATCCTGAAGCTTTTCGTCTTTGAAAACCTCGAACCACTTGAGGTCCGCGAGAGATTCCGCTTTCGCGGGCGGCAGCGGCTCCGGAGCGCGGAAATTCTCCGGGATCTGAACCGCTGGCCGATGGTAGTTCGGCCCCACGGTGCACGCCGTTGAAAAGACCGCGAGAAGTGCGATGGCGTATTTCATAATCAGTCTCCTTGCGCCGGAGCGGGATTCAATCCGGTAGCGTGCCGGCGCGCCCCGGAGAATTTCTCGACGACATAAAAAATAGCGGGAATCAGGAAGATGCCGATCGCGCTCGCCGCCAGCATTCCGCCGATCACGGTAGTTCCCATGATCTGCCGTCCCACGGCGCCCGCGCCGGTAGCGGTCCACAGTGGGACGCATCCGAGAATGAACGCAAACGACGTCATCAGAATCGGACGTAACCGCAGTCGCGCTCCTTCGAGCGCCGCATCCACCAGATTCATTCCGTCCTCGTACTTGTCTTTGGCGAACTCCACGATCAGGATCGCGTTCTTCGCCGCCAAACCAATCAACATCACCAATCCGATTTGTGAATAAACATCGCTTTCGATCTGGATCATGTAGGGCGGCACGAAAGTAGGCCAGCAGAAATCGCCGCAGCCAAAGAATGAAAAACGCGCCGAACACCGCTACCGGAGTGCTCAACAGGACGCTGAAGGGAAGCGACCAGCTTTCGTAAAGCGCCGCCAGAATCAAGAACACAAACAGCAGCGAGAACGCGAAAATCACCCAGGAAGGAACGCCTTGCTCCGCTTTCTTCTCCTGGAACGACATGCCCATATAGTCGTAGCCCATCTCGCGCGGCATGGTTTGCGCGAAGGTTTCTTCCAGAGCCTTGGTCGCCTGCTGCGAGCTATATCCGGGCGCTGCGCTGCCGAAGATCTGCGCGGATCGATACAAGTTGTAGCGCATGGTGAACTCGGGACCCGGTCGCGGCTCGATAGCGAAGCAGCGAAGACAGCGGAACCATCTCGCCCTTGTTGTTGCGGACGTAAAAATCGCTCAGGCTGTCAAGATTCGTGCGATAGTCGCCTTCGGCCTCGACATAGACTTGCCACTGCCGCCCGAAACGGTTGAAGTAGTTCACGAACAATCCGCCCATGAAGGTCTGAATGGTGCGATAAACGTCGCTGAGCGGAACGCCTTGTTTCAGGACCTTTTCACGATCGACATCGACGAACTGCTGCGGCACGGCGGGCAGGAACGTGCTGACCATGCCGGCGATTTCCTTTCGCTTCTGCGCGGCAGCCATGAATTTGTTCAGGTTCTCCGCCAGAAACTGGACGTCCTTGCCGGATCGATCCTCCAGCACGAAAGTAAATCCGCCGGAAGTTCCGACGCCGGGAATTGCCGGAGGCGGAAAGCTCAGGGCGAATCCATCTGGAAGCTTCGACAGCTCCTGATTCACGTGCTGCAGGATCTGCTGATACTGCTCTGCGCGGCTCTTGCGCTGATCCCAGTCCTTGAGCGTGACGAAGAAAAATCCGTTGTAAGTGGTCCGCACGAAGCTGAGCAGACTGAAGCCTGCGACGGTGGTGGTGTATTGCACGCCGGGAGTGTCGGCCAGGATCTTCTCGATCCTCGACGCGGCGTCCTGCGTGCGCTCGATGGATGCGGCGTTGGGAAGCTGAAGATGCAGGAAAAGGTAACCCTGATCCTCATCCGGCAGAAAGCTGGTGGGGACTTTGCCTGCGAAGAATCCCGCGGCGGCGCCAAACACAGCCAGCATCACAAACGCGACGGCGCTTTTCCGAATCAGCGTTCCTGACCAGCGAACATATTGATTCGTAGCGCGCCCGAAAATGCGATTGAACCAATCGAAAAATTTCGCCAGCGGCCCGCGCCGGTCCGTCTTCGGACGCAGCAGAAGAGCGGCGAGCGCCGGACTGAGCGTCAGCGCGTTGAACGCGGAAAGAATCACCGAGATCGCGATCGTCACCGCAAATTGCTGATACAGGCGTCCGGTGATCCCGGGGATAAACGCGGTCGGGATGAAGACGGCTGAGAGCACGAGCGCAATTCCGATTACCGGCCCTGAGATTTCCTCCATCGCTTTGAAGCGCCGCTTGCTTCGGCGCGAGACCTTCCTCGATGTGGCGCTCGACCGCTTCCACCACGACGATTGCATCATCGACTACAAGTCCGATCGCCAGAACCAGTCCGAACAGCGACAGCGTATTGATTGAGAAACCGAACGCCGGGAAAAGAGTAAACGTCCCGATCAACGACACCGGCACGGCCAGCAACGGGATCAAAGTAGCGCGCCAGCCCTGAAGGAACAGATAGACGACAAGCGTGACCAGCGCGATTGCGATCACCAGCGTAACGACGATGTCCTTAATGCCCTGCGAGACAGATCGCGTCGTATCCAGAGAGATTACGTAATCCATGTCCTGCGGAAAGCGATGTTTTCACCTCGGCCATCAGCTTTCGAACGCCTTCCGCGGCCTGGACCGCGTTGGTGCCGGGGAGCTGATAGATCGCCATGATGGCGCTCGGCTTTCCGTTCAACCGCCCGGTGACGCTGTAGTCCTGCGAGCCAAGTTCCGCGCGAGCAACGTCCTTCACGCGGACCACACCGCCGTCCGGCATTTCGCGAATGATGATGTCGCCGAATTCTTCAGGCGAGGTCAGCCGGCCCTGCGCGCGAACCGAGTAGGTGTACTCCTGTCCCTTCGGAACCGGCGCGCCGCCGATCTGGCCAGCGGGATTCACCGTGTTCTGCGACTGGATCGCCGAGACGATTTCCGGAACGGTGATGCCCAGCTTGGCGAGTTGATCCGGCTTCACCCACAGTCGCATCGCGTATTGTCCGGCGCCGAAAACCTGCACGTTGCCGATTCCCGGGACGCGCGTGAGCTGATCGTTCAGATTGATATAGGAGTAATTGGCCAGAAATTGCGCATCGTAAGTACCGTTCGGCGAATACAGTCCAATGACCATCAGCGGAGCAGTCACCGACTTCTGAACCGTGACTCCGTAGTTGGTGACATCGACAGGAAGCTGGGAAGCGGCCTGCGTCTCGCGCATCTGCGCCAGAATCTGATCGGTATTGGGATCCGTCTTCACGTCGAAATCGATGATCATGGTCATCTGGCCATTCGCGGCGTTCAGCGAGTACATGTAATTCAGGTTGTCGACGCCGCTCATCTGCTGTTCGATCGGCGTGGCGACGGATTGCTCGACGGTTTGCGCGTCCGCGCCCACGTAGTTCGCCTGAATCTGCACTTCCGGCGGAGCGATGCTCGGAAACTGCGAGACGGGAAGGTTCGCGATGGTGATCGCCCCGACGATGACCATCAGAATGGAGATCACCATCGCAACGATCGGACGGTTGATGAAGAATTTCGACATGATTACCTCTCTTTCGCCGAGCGCCGCTTCTGCAAATGGTTTCGGATTCACCTGAATGCCGGGGCGGACCTTCATCACGCCGTCCGCGATCACCAGCTGCCCGGGCTTCAGCCCTTCGTTGATCATCCACTGCGTTCCGACGCGGTCGCCGACCTTCACGTTTTCAATCGCGACTTTGTTGTCGTCGCCGACCACAGCAACCTGATAGTTGCCCTGCAACTCCGTAACGGCGCGCTGCGGGACCAGCAGAGCGTTCTCGACGGTCTCCCACAGTCGCCCGAACTTTTGCGTACTGACCTGGACGCAGAATGTTTCCCGGATTCGGGAACTGGCCAATGAGAAGAATCGCGCCTGTGCTCGGATCGACCTGACGGTCCGCGAACAGAAATTTCCCCTTCTGCGGATATGTCGTTCCGTCGGCGAGAATCAATTCCAGCTGAAGACGGTTCAGATCGTGCGCGCGCCGGTTGAAACTGAGGTACTCCTGCTCGCTAACCGTGAACTCGGCCTTGATCGGCTCGAGGGTGGAGACCGTCGTGATCGTTCCACCGGCCGGGCTCACCAGGTTTCCGATCTGGACTTGCGCCTTGCCCGCGATGCCATCGATGGGAGAAGTCAGGCGCGTAAATCCAAGATTGACGCGCGCGGCCTCCACCGCGGCCTTCGCCGCCTCGACGGCCGCATCCGCCGCCTGGATCTGCGCCTTGGCCGTTTCGATCTGCGCTTTTGCCGCATCCACCTGCGCCTGCGCGGCAAGATTGTTCTGCGTGGCGTTATCCAAGATCCTGCTGCGTGATCGCCTGCTGCTTGGCGAGCGGGATATAGCGGTCGACATCGAGCTGCGTCCGGCGCTGATTCGCCTGCGCCTGTGCAAGCTGCGCCTGGGATTGGATGAGTTGCGCTTTCGCCTGAGCGAGCTGCCCGTTGGCCTGCGAAAGTTGCCCCTGAGCCTGATCAAGGGCAGCCTGGAACGGGCGAGGATCGATCTCGAACAGCAACTGGCCCTTTCTGACAAACGACCCTTCGGTGTAATTCTGAGTGAGCAGATATCCGGTCACCTGCGCTTTGATCGCCGCGTTGACCATGCCGTCCAGTGTGCCGATCCATTCGCGCGTAGATCGGAATGTCCCTCTGCTCCACACGCACTACTTCGACCTCCGGTGGCGGCATTTGCGGCTCGGTTGCCGCGGAAGCTGGTGCCGGAACAACCGGACAAAGTGAAAACGATGGCCGGCGCCAGCAATGCGGCGATCCAGATGATAATTCGGCCGTTAGAATTGCGTCTCATGGTTTCTCCTTCAGTCAGGAACAATCGCCAGTCGAGGTGCGCCAGCGATCTTCGGAGCGAGGGCTTCGCCTTGCTTCCAAGATGACTCAGGATGTGCTTTATGTCGACGCCGCGCGCCACGAACCGCGCGCCGTCGTTTTTCATCGTGCGCAACAGGCTTTCTCCTCGTTCATCGATCCACGTCACGTCGCTCAAATCGACGACGCACGATCCGTGAACGCGTCCGCGCTCCCATAAAGATCGCAACTCCGCGACCCATGGACCACTCAATTGGCCGCAGAGAGTCCATGCGCCGTTCGCTGGTCGATTCGTCGTACGTGATCCTGAGCATCTGCTCGCACCTTGCGATGAACAGGATGCACATGTGCCGCCATTCATCGCGAAGTACGAAGGAGTTGAGAAATCAGGAGAAGGGACCTACTAATAGGAGGAGTGACGAGGTTGAGGTGCCAACGGGCCGGTAGCTACCAAGTTTTCGGCACTTCGTTCGCGGTCCGAGAAACTCGAATGCCAAGCCTCTGCATGCGCACTGAAGCGTCGAGCGCCTCATGCCGACCTGCGCTTCCGCCCCCTTGGGTCCCGCAACAACCCAATTGGCTTGCCCCAGGGCCGCAACAATCTGTTTCCGCTCCGTGTCTTCGAGCAATCCGTGCATATCCTTGCTTTCCGCGATGGGCCTTCCGACAGTTCAACGTTGATGAAATTGCCGCGAGAAGGATTCAGAAAAAACGGCCATTGTTTGGGGCAAGTCAGATTCGATTTCGCGCCACGAATGCGATCGCGAGCAGCAGGAGTAATACCAAGACGAACGAAGATGGCTCGGGTACTGCTGTGATCGCCTGGTCGTCGGAAGCAAAGATGCCTGCGGATTGGGAAGTGACGTTACCTTCGATTTGAAAGAACTGAGTAGACGAGTCTGTTTCGATGGCGAGAACTCCATTTGGAATATTCCCGCTCCATACCGTATTGAGCCCGGTGGAGGGTGTGGCGCACGGGCCCGTGACCAGAGCGAGTGATGTGGTTCCGCCCGCCGATGATCCGGTGCAGCTCGGCTCTGACGTGCTCTCGAGGGGGACGGCAGCGGAAGTTGCCAGATCGAAATTGAAACTGTCCCATGTGTTCGAAACGGAGCTGAAGATATGGGTTCCTGCGTCGTAGGTGAACGTTCCCGCTGTGGGGAGAAGGCCGGATCCACTCAGGTCGATCGTGGTGGTGGTCACATCCACCGTGTTGGTGGTGATATCAATCGGATCGGCCATGGCGACGAGCGCGCCGAAGGCCACTGTTAGGAGCATGCGCATGTTAAGGCGCTCCTTCCTGCCCCAGGGGATAGGCATTCTATCTCTGCTGGATTGAAGCGACTACTGCACTTCATAGCTTCACCTGGCGGATAGATCGCCAATGGACGGTGGTCGTATCACATTTATTTGCCCAGCTGGGTGATGCCATCTGGGGATCGTAACTCGTTACAAACCACAGCGATGGTGGTAGAAAATACCCTCTGGCTTCGAACCGGCCCGCTGACCGCATGGCCCTCTGTCGCCGCGTGTTCTATCTGGCGTTACATCTTCGTGAATTTCAGCGGCTTGTGTTTTGTCGGGTCTGGAAGAATGCTTCAATCCGTGACCACGACGTTCGCGAACGCCCCGTATCCGATGAAGCCTGCGATGGCGCGTTGGACTGGATGTTGAAATGAACCGATTGCGCTAATAATCCGTTGAATAAGGGCCCGCGGTGGGCCAACCGATAGTTCAAACCGAGGCAACAATCGCACCATATTCGGCTGGACGCTTGCGTGGCATCGTAACTCGGGTATGGGCGGTGAGGATGGCTGCCGTTGCGCCGAAGTGCCTGGTTTTTGGGATCATGCAGAGATGGCTGATACCCGGCATCAACTATCGAGCATGCACATTGCGACCCTCGCCAGCGGAATGGATCTGGCGCTTCCGGTGATGACCATCCACGGGGCCCGAAAAGGTCCTGTCGTGGGCATCTCTGGCACCGTTCACGGAGACGAAGTAGTCGGCGTACAGGTGATTCGAGATCTCTGGCGCAGTTTATCGGCCGACCAGATCGCGGGCACGCTGGTGATGATGCCGGTTTGCAATCCGCTCTCCTTCGAAGCCCTTAGCCGCAACACGCCGCTGGACATGTTGGACCTGAACCGCACGTTCCCGGGTTCCGATGAGGGCTGGCTGACGGAGCGCATTTCGCACGCCCTTGCCTCGAAATTCCTCAACCAGATCGATTACTACATCGACATTCACGCGGGCGGTACGTTCCCGGTAGTGGATTATTGCTATTCGATCAACGACGAACGATTCGCCCGCGCCTTTCTGTCTCAATTGCTTTACCGCCCCAAACAGATGTATCCCGGCGTGAGCGCATCCGTGACGCTGGCACGAGGAGTCCCGACAGTGGTGATCGAATTGGGCGGCGGCTACATCGGGCAGGCCGAATATATCGCGCGCGGCGTTCGATGCATCCGCAATATGCTGCGCGCCGCTGGCATGCTGGAAGGCGACGTCGAAACCAGGACGGGTCAGATCGCACTGAATGAATTGAAGGTGATGCGCCCGAAAAACGGCGGCCTATGTTACCCGGCGGGCGATCATCGCCCCGGAACGGAGTGGCCCGGTGGCGTGGCACTTGCCGAAATCGTAAGCATAAGGACCTTTGAACCGATCGAGGTGATCGAAACGCCGTTCGAGCAGAACATCATGGTGCTTAACCGCAACTGCGTGACGCGAGTGAATCCGGGTGACTACGCGTTCATGGTCGGAAATATGGCGAACGCCGAGAGGCTGGATTAACCGGTGCTCCGGTTCCTGTTGGTGCTGTTGGCCGGCCTCTTCAGCTATGCCGATTCGATCTCAGTCGAGATCACACCGAACAGGCACGCGATGGTGCATGAGCGTTATTCCCTTTCGAGCCCTGGCGAGTTCGTGTTTCTCGCAAGCGCCGGCGTTCGTGTCGAAAAGATTCAATCCGCCGGCGGACGCCCCCTGGAAATCAGCGGGTCAGGACCGTGGTTCACCGTTCGAATCCCGCCAACGCACGCCGTTGATCTGATCTATGAAGTCGTGCCCATGCTCCCGTTGCCGCGCACCAGCGGCGTCCCGATGGTGATGCCGAAGCATGCGGTTGAGTCTGTTTCAGTGACCATCACGGATTTCGGAAGCGGATTAAGCCGCGTCTCCGTTCCGCATCTCATCCGGCATCCTGATTCGAAAACCTGGTCCGCCACATTTCCGGCCGTTCCTTCCCATTTGCAGCTCGAATGGGAGACCGGCAACGCTCCGCCGGCACCGAGCGCAGGTCCGGCCGGACTCTTTGCCTGGAATTTCTGGGGACTCACCGGCGTGCTTGTCACCTGGACCGTCGCGTACCTGCTCTGGGCTCGGCGTCAAGCTGTGTAAATCATGCAAACCTCCGCGCTGATGCTGATCGCCACCGGATTCTACATTCTTTTCGTGTGTGCGGTCGGCATCTGGAGCTCGCGCAAGGCCAAGGACGAGGTCGGCTTTCTCGTGGCCGGCCGCAGTTTGGGTCCGATCCTCGGCGGCGCTACGCTGATGGCCAACCAGGTGAGCGCCGGCACCACGGTCGGCATTGTCGGATTTCACTATTTTTCCGGCATCAGCTTTGCGTGGACATGGCCGCTGACGTGGGTCGGTTGGATGGTTGCCGCCCTCTTTGTCGCGCCCAAAATGCGCAACTTCGCTGGCGTGACGCTGTCGGACTATCTCGCGACCCGGTTCCAATCGGAATCAATTCGTGTGTTGGCGTCGGTCTTGATCCTGATGGGCTACACGTTCCTATTGTCGGCGCAGTATCAGGCCGGCGGATTGATCTTCGGCATGGTAACCGCGATGCCCTACACACGCGCGGTGCTGCTGGTTGCGTCGATCAGCTTTCTGTACACGGTGCTGGGCGGAATGTACAGCAATGCCTATATCGGACTACTGAAGGCCGCCATTCTCATCACCGCGTACTGCTGCGCGATACCGTTTCTACTGCAGCAGACCGGCGGTCTCTCCTCGCTCGCCGGTTCGCTTTACGCGATCGATCCGAAGCTTACGGGCGGATGGTTCAGCGTTCGGCAGCTGATCGCGCTCTCGCTCGCAGTCGGGCTCGGCACGGCGACGGCCCCGTACGAGATCACGGCGTTCTATTCCCTGGCAAGCCAGCGAGCGACGCGACTGGCCATCGGCTATTCGTTCCTGTTTCAGGCATTCGTCGCGATCGGCGTGCTGATCTGCGGGCTTGCGGCGAGAAACCTGATGCCGTACCTGTCGAGCCCCGATCTGGCAGTTCCAACGCTTGGTTTGCACGTGCTTCCGCCCTGGATGGGAGCGTTGCTGCTGCTCGCCGTTGTGGTGACGCTTACCCGCACGGGCGGAGCACTGCTACTGACCAGCGCCTCGTCGTTTTCCCACGATGTCTACCTGCACTTCCTGCGGCCGAAAGCCTCAGAACAGGAAAAGTTGATTGTGCACCGGGTCATGATCGGACTCCTCTCTTTAGCCCCGATCAGCATCGCATTCGCCAAGCTTGACTTAGTGAATTTCGTAATTCTCTTTGCCGTCAAATTTCTGGCGAGCGCGTTTTTCGCCCCAGTCGTGATCGGCCTAAACTGGTCCGGCGCGACGAGAGCCGCCGCCACCACGTCGATGGTTCTGGGGCCCGCGGCAGTCATGGTTTGGGCCCGCTTTCAGCATCCAACTCTGCTTGGAATGGAGGCGGCGGAGGCGGGACTGCTTGCCAACACGCTGAGCTTCATCGCGGTGAGCTTGGCCAAACCTGGCATAGTTTCCGGGCGGCGGTATGGATCCCAGCTTGTGGATTGACTCGATGGAACCGCGCAAAATAACGGGATGCCCAGGCGGCTAACCTCGACGGCGATCCGCTGGCGATCTCCAACGCCCTTTTCTGATGGAAGAAGATGCATGACACCAACAATCCCCCGATCGCATGCAGACAGGGTCAGTATTGCTTAAAACCAGCGCGTTCCAATCCGCGTTGAACCTCGGCGCTCTTCATGAATTCGCTCCACACGAAACCGGTGCGAAGATTTTCCGCCATCAGCATCGTGATTCCAGTGTCGATTCCGATGACGTCAGTGTCATACCAGTTCGTGAGTGGATTGAACGCGTTGACAAAGCCATACCGCGTCCAGGCACGCGTACCATAGCGATTCTTGATGTTCCGCAGCACGCGAAGAGTTGCATCCGGCACAAATGGCAGCGAACCTCCCGCAGCGCTTGGCACCACGGTTCCGTCGATGGGACCAATCTCCGGGGGCCCTCCCCACACGACATAGCCGTGCCGCGAATCGGATGCGGTAATGCCCCACAAATCTTCGCTGTAGTCTGGAAATTGAGGCGCCAGTTCCAGGCAGAACAGCCGATGAACCTGCGTGCTGATCGCAGAGTTCTTGAAGTAATCGGCGTACCGGTCGCGTTTGTCCCGGAGATCGAACCACGCTTGCGTGTACTGATGCACGAACAACGGCGCATATGAACCGATGTAGCGCAGCCCATCGTATTCGAATGTAGTTCGCTTCCAGGCGGACCAGGAGCCATCCGGCAAAGGGTATCTGGACGATCCGAGACCCAGCAGATACAGCATCATCAGCTCGCTGTAGTTTTCCCATCGATACGGAAGAAAGCCTCCCTCCGGGGTCCAGCCATGCGACAACACCGCGGTGTCTTCTGCTACCCAAGTCCAGTCGACCCGGTTCAGAATCGCATTGGCCAGCCCCGTGATTCCGGGGTGGTGAAAATATTCGCGGCACAACAGGACTCCGCACAACAGGATGGCGGTATCGATCGAGGAAACCTCGGAATCCCAGATACGCTCCCCGGTGGCTAGGTTAGCCCAATGGAAGAAAAATCCACGATGAGTCGGCATCTTTTGCCACAAGAATTTCAGCGCGGCGATGACACGGAGGATGATCGAATTCGGCGCAGCGTATCCACGCTTATGTCCGATGCACAGCGCCGATAGACCGAATCCGGTCGCGGCCAGGCTCGCAACGAGTTGTTTATCAGGCGCCTGGGTGGTATTGCAGCGATCTCTTACCAGGCCCGTTCCAGGATTTGCCTGTTCCCAGAAGAAGAGGAAACTTGCCTTCTCCACCTCTTCAAGCAACGCGTCATCTTCAGCCGACAGAACGACTTGGTAGGATTTTTCGCCGGCGAACGCACGCAACGCCGTCGCGCCCAGGCACTGCCTCAGTAAGCTACGCCGCGATATCATGCTGAGACTTCTGGCCCTGTCATTAGATAGATGGCTCATCGGCGCCCCGCGTTGCGCGCCTAAGAAACTCTATGTCTTTTCGAAACATCCACCTAAGAGGGATGAAGCGCCGCGACAAAGCAATCCTAGGGTCTGCGTTCGCCCTTATGCTCGCGACCAGTGCGTATGGAATCATCCGGGCTCGCAGTATCAAGACCGTAACGGGCGCGGTCCTCCGAGACGATCCCGACCCGGCCAACCAGCTGACGATACCGGACGCGGAGATTCGAGTCAGCGACGAACTGGCCGATGGCGTCGCAAAGTCGGATTCCACAGGATACTTTCAAGTAAAGTTGCGTCAGGGAGTGCGCAAAGGGGAAATTATCACGCTACACGCCCAGCATGCCGGTTACTGGGATCGGGACCTCACCGTGGCTGCGTCGGATCAGCTCTGTATCGTCCGTATGACTCCCGCTGGCGGCACTCCGGTTCCGTCGGCAAACGCGGTTGCGATTAGCGACGTTCGCCTGCGCTATGCGGTCAGAAGCGTGCGTACCGACAACGTCGGAAGCCTGGTGAAGGTCTTTCAAGTCGCGAATAAAGGCGATGAGCCGTGCGGACCCAAGTCGCCTTGTTCGCCCGACGGAAGATGGAAGGCCGCCATCGGCGGGGTTTCGCTCGATGCAGGCGACGACAATGAATTTCAAGACGCCCGGGTCTACTGCGTCGCCGGACCGTGCCCATTTACCAGGATCGAAAAGGACTCATTTTCACGTGGCGGGCGAAGAATCAGCGTCCAGGTGCGAGACTGGTCGGACCCGGCCAGTTTCGTGATCGAAGCGCAGGTGATGCACACGATGAGCAGCGACACAATCCTTCAGTCCTATCCGGTTATCTTCAATCAGACCGCGAGTTTCACTCTGCCGCCCAAGGCGCAAGGGCCAAGCATCGAAGCAACCATCGATCAACAGGAAATTGTTTATCCGCTCGGACCGAATCCCAAGCTGTCGTGGGCGGACTGCGATGTTCAAACCAGAAGGGATTCCACCAAGTTGTATCGTTGCGTCCTGAAACCAGGATATCGGTTTCAATAGCCGCCTCTGGAACGAACGCCCCTTCTCGACGCATCTCATTCGTGAGTTCGCCAAATGAACGTCTCGCCCGAAAATGCAGAACATTCTCAACAGGATCCGTGGCGGGAGCGCATCGCGGCATTGAAGAATTTGCCCGGCGCGATGAGCCTGATATGGCGCGCCGCTCCGCGCCTGGTAGCACGAGCGTTGGTCTTGCGTTTTCTGGTCGCGCTGATACCGTTAGGGATTTTGGCGGTCTCACGCAGAATCATCGATGCGGTAAACATCGGAAGCGCTCGGCACGCGCATGATACATCCCAAATCTGGCCTTGGCTGTGGATGGAATTCGGCCTCGCGGCGGGCAGCCTGGTTCTGACGCGCGCCATCGATTATTACGATTCTCGGTTGGCCGACGAGTTCAGTCACAACGTTAGCCTGCGCGTGATGGAACAAGCCGCAGCCCTGGACTTGGCCTATTTCGAGGACGCCTCATTCTATGACAAGCTGGAACGCGCCCGTGTTCAGGCTACCGACCGGGTCGCGATCTTGACCGCAGTGGGGTCGTTGTTCCAGCGTACGATTTCGCTGATCTCGTTAGCATCCGCAGTCATCTGGTACTCTCCCTGGCTGTTTGGACTACTGTTTGTCTGCGTTCTTCCCGTATTTGCGGGAGAAACGCATTTCACTTTTCTGGGATACTCGCTCGCCCATGCGTTGACGCCCGTGCGGCGGGAACTTGACTATCTTCGGGTGCTGGGAAGCAGCCGCGAGAGTGCGAAGGAGATCAAAATGTTCGCGCTGGCGGAATATCTGCTTTCCCGATTCCGCCTTCTCTCACAGAACGTAATCGACAGCAACCGGAGGTTGACCAGCCGACGATTCCGATGGGGAGTGCTACTTGCCGCGCTGAGCGCGTGCGGCTACTACGGAGGATACACGTACCTGGTGTTTCGGGCCTGGCAGGGTAGCATCACCATCGGAACCTTGACTCTGCTCGCGGGAGCGATCGCCGGCGCGAATAACGAGCTGCAAACCGTCTTCTCGCTGTTCTCGAACATTTCCGAGCAATCTCTGTTTCTGACCGACCTGTTGATCTTCCTGGAGCAGCCTTCGCGAATGAAATCGGGTCCTCGATCCAAGCGTCCCCCTCGCCCCATTCGCCATGGACTCGAATTTCGCAACGTGTCGTTCCACTATCCCGGCTCCAGCCGGATGGTCTTGAAGAATCTGAACCTGCGGATCGACGAAGGCGAGCGTGTCGCTTTGGTTGGCGAAAACGGCCAAGGTAAAACGACGCTGGTCAAGTTGATCGCACGGCTCTACGATCCCACCGGCGGAGCGATCTTTCTGGATGGAACCGACTTACGAGAATACAACGTCGATGAATTGCGGCATGAGATCGGTGTTCTTTTTCAGGATTTTTTCCGCTTCGACATGATGGTCCGCGAGAACATCGGCGTCGGGAGGGTGGATCTGATCCGAAACGACTCAGCCCTGTGGAGGGCGGCAAAGCGCAGTAAATCAGAGGAAACCATCGCGAGGTTTCCGGATAAGCTCGAACAAATGCTGGGACGCAGATTTGAAGGCGGGATCGACTTGTCCGGAGGGCAATGGCAGCGGCTCGCTTTGGCTCGAGCCTACCTACGCGACGCTCAGATATTGATTCTGGATGAGCCTACTGCTTCGCTCGATGCCGCCGCGGAAGCCGAGGTATTTGAAGACTTCGCCGAGCTGACGCGCGGGCGGATCGCGCTTCTCATCTCTCATCGCTTTTCGACCGTCAAGATCGCGGATCGGATTGTAGTACTTACCGGAGGTCAGATCACCGAGGAGGGGACCCATAATGCACTGGTTGCCAATAGCGGTCTTTACTCGCGTCTCTACCATATTCAGGCCGCGAGCTACCGTTAGGTTCGATCGAAGGAATTGTTGACCGCCACTACATTCAGCGTGGTTCAAGAAATATTTCAGTTTCGCTCGATCACTAACAACGCGAAGGTCCCGGGCAAAACCGGTGGCCGGCCTTTGCTGCCGTCGGGTACCGGTCCGAATTTTGCCGACACGACGAACACACGGTGAGTGAGCGGATCAAGTCCCATGTTGCGCGACCGCTGTGGAGTTTGCACCGTTTCGCTGACGTGATATTTATCCGGATCGTCCTGGTGAATCACGGTGAGGGTGCCGTCCGCGTTGGACGCAAATGCATCTCCCGAGGCGGGATCGAACCCGGCCCCGTCAACACCCGTGCCGATCGGCAGCGTCGCGACCACCTTTCCGGCTTGATAATCGGAGACCGCCATCAGCCCGCTGCGGCATCCGCTGAACAGCCGGTGGTGCCCGATGTCGATCGCCATGGACACCGGTTGTTTACACGGTGCGGTAGACCAGCGCCGAGCCACCGTAGCGCTCTTCGCGTCGATCTCAACCACCTCGCTGATATCGGTGAGATTTGCGTACACCTTACCGTCCCCGGCCGACGCGCCGTATTCCGGTTTGCCGCCCAGCGGAATATTGGTGATTAACTTCCCGGCTTTCGGGTCGATCACCGTCGAGGAGTGCGCGTCTCCGTTCAACGTGAACACGCGATTCGAAGGCCCGTCGTAGACGATCGCGTCGGCATCTTCCGCGGCCGGTATCCGCCCCAGCACCTTGAACGTCTTTAGATCGAACATGACCACCGACTGGTCGTTGCCGGAAGTAGCGAATCCGTGTCCGGTGCTTTGAGTAAGGGCGGTTCCGTGCGCCCCATTGATCCCCGTGACTTCACCGAGCAACGTGCCTTTGTCCGCGTCGACCACCATCACCCGGTTCTGTCTGGCGATAAAAATACGATGATTGGGCGGGTCCGGAACGACATAATCCCAGCTTCCTTCTCCGCCGAGCATATAGGTGTGTGTAATCCGATAGGAGCCGGCTGACTGCGCGAACACAAACGAAGCCAGCGTCAGCGCGAGCGCAATTCTGTTCATAAGCGATTCCTTCGTTGGGAGTATAACTCGAAACTTGCGATTTGCACGACTTCAGGAGAAGCCAACGTGATGGCCGGGGGCGGGGTAAAGCGAGGCTTCACCTTCGGCGAAACCGACGACTACTGCTATAACGTGGTCGCCAACCCGGTACATGTGCACGATTTGCAGGCAACCATCCTCCGCTGCCTCGGTGTGGATCACCTGAAGCTGACTTACAAATACCAGGGCCGCCATTTCCGCTTGACCGATGTCCACGGGGAGGTGGTGAATGAAGTGTTGGCGTAGCGGGTAGAACTGGTAGATGGCAGGCTCGGAGAAGGCCAAGTAAGTCAGGCTACCGCTGAGTTCTCTCCATCGAATGAGTCGCTGCAACACGGGACTCAGGCGTGGCCATCACTCTTCAAGAGAGCGCTTTAAGCAGATTGGATCCCTCCGGGCTTCCCAGGCCCGTGCATGGATCCCAGCCCGGGCCGGACTTATAGTCGCCGTTGTCGCCACTCGTTACGTCGTGAAAAGCAGCCGCGGACTGAGGGAGGTTGTAAAGGAGCTGATTCAGGAAGCCTGAGGGTTTGTCAAGACCCTGATTCAATCGCGCAATCAAACCAGCCCACAGCGGAGCCACGGCGCTGGTGCCGCCGACCGGAGGTATCTGGTTCTGTGGATCCGGAAATTGCTGCCCGTCGCACAGCACGCGGTAGCCGGAAGCCGGAGCGGCATCGCCTGCGACATCGGGAACGCCTCGCATCACCGGACCGGGAGGGTTTGCAGCCGGCGGGATCTTCGCGTTGGCCTGATAGGCGGGGAGCGGAAACGCGCGGCTCACGCCGCCGCCGGTACCGTCATTCACTCCGTCTTTCCACACGACTTCGCCGGAAAGAGCGCCGGAGGAGATGCTGATTCGCGTCCCGCCGCAGGCCAGCGCGAAGGGATCGGAGGCGGGAAAGTCGACGTGCGCCTGTTGGTCCCAATCGGGGTCATCGGCCGCAAAATCGGCCGATCCGTTGTCGCCGGCCGCGACGCAGACGGTCACGCCGAGATGAGCCGCCGATTGCAGCATCTGGTCGAACTCGGTTTGGAATTGACTGGTAGCGTCCTGCTCCGGGCCGCCCCAACTGATGGAAACGATCGAAGGCTTGTTTACCGTGTCTTGAAGGATCGCGTTCATGACGCCAAGAAAGCTTTGGTCGGAGGCGTCGGGTGCGAAATAGACGACGATCTTCGCGCCGGGCGCGGTGGCGCCCACAACCTGAATATCGAGCATGACCTCGACATCGGGATTCTGGGGATCGAGGGCGTTGGTGCCTGGGCTGTTCGAGCCGCCGCCCGTATAACTCGCCACGGTCACATTTGGCGGTGCGATGTTGATGGATTGAAAATAAGTGTTCAGTTCGGACTGCCGGAATCCACCGCCAAGTTCGAGGATTGCCACGGTTTGACCGGAGCCGTTGAGGGTTGCCGGAAAATCGTATAAGCTCGCGACTTGGGCTGGCGTAAAGCCAGCGGGAAACTGCGCTTGAGCAACCGTGGCGGAGCCCGAGGCCTCAGCCGCACGGTCGGTGTCGCGACGCACGCGAAAATGGGGACGCGCTACCGGGCGGTTATCGAGTCCAGTCACGCTGGTGATAACGCCCTGAAGTTCTTCGGGAATCATGATATCGCCCTCGCGCCCGCGGAAGGTGCGGCCCTTGTAATGGTAGTTCCGCAGTTCGACTTCGAAGGCGCGCCGGTAGGCTTCGGCGGTGCCGGACAGAATCACGTGGCGTTTAGCGGCATCCGCCTCGACGACGCGAAGGCCGTTAGTTTGGGCGAAATCGGTTACCTTGCGCAGATCCTCCGGCGCAGCGCCGTGACGGGCCGCGTGCTCCTCGCGCGAAAGATATTCGCGATCGCGCGGCTTTTGCAAGGATTGAGCCGCGAGCGACGACAGAGGTTCTTTCGGGCGCACCATGACGGTAATCTGGAATTCGCCAGCCGGAGTTTCGCCCGTGGGCTGAGCCGCGGCAAGGCGACGCTTGGTACTTCCCGGCAACCGGACGTTCATAGAATCAAGCCTCCTTGAATCGTGTTTATTCCTCAGCTGCGACAACAGCCACCGCGGCCGCAACGCCGACCACGACCAGCACGATGCCCAGGACGACGCGCCAATCGACACCCAACTGGAGAGTGCGGACGGCGACGTGTTTATCGGCCATCACCAGCGCGTTCGCGTCCGTTTCCGTAGAGGTGAAGGGATCGGTATCGGTGGTAATGAAGGCGGCCGCAGCGACCTTATCGGGCGAAAAACCGATGGAATTGAAATTGACGTTGAACTGCACTACTTGCGGCGTGCGCGAGTCGAGCGCGGCGGGCAGCGTGCGATAGGGATTGGTCGGATCCGCAAAATGCCACCCGGTGCTCAGCCACGTGCTGGTGTCAGCGTTCTGAAGGCGGGTGGCGAAGTCGGCGGCCAGTGCGGGCAGCGGGACCGAACCATCGGCGAGCAGCAGCAGCGCGCGGACTTGAGAGCCGTCGACGCGCGTCTTACCGCGGTTGTGGACTTCCACGAAAATCTGATTGGTGCCGAAGGTGTCGTAAGTGTTGAGATCGGTTTCGAAGTCGTTCAGAGACGCAAAGCCGACGAAGTCTGGAGTTGTATCCAGGGTGCTGTGCGAGCTTCGAAGCACCTTGATATCGGGGCTCGCAAGCTGCGTCAGCGTCGTGCCCTGCGTGGTTGGATCGGCGAGGCCACTGAGCCATGCCGGCCGCGGCACGCGCCCCGAATCGGCGGGATTGGCGCGCAGATACAGATCGGGGTCGGGCACGGAAGCGACGTCCAGTGGAATTTCCCAGACTCCGAGACCGTGCGTGGAAGCGCGCAGAACTCGCGTTCGCGGATGGATGGAAACGTTCGTGACGGCGCATTCCGGCAGGTTGTTGCTGAACACAGTCCACGGGGCCCAGGTGCTGGCGCCGGTCTTTACGGCTTTAAACACGCCGACGTCGGTCGCAAGATAAATCTGTTCGGTGTGTGCCGGATCAACCGCGAGCGAATGGCACGGAACGTCGAGTGTGGCTTGGGCCAGGCCCGCGCTGACCCATGTATTCGGACCGGGATCGAAATACCACACATGATCGACGTTGCCGCCGCCGAGCGTGACGTAGATTGTCCCCGTGGCGGCATTCTCTACTGCAATCGAAGTGATGAAGCAACCAGCGGGGAGACCGGTGACCGGCAAAGCGGTGGGCGGATTCGGTGTCCAGTTACCGCCGCTCTGGTCGAATCGATAAACCGAAGATTGGGTTGCGACGTAGACGCGGGTGGGAGACGCCCAGGCAATCGCGGTCACTGCGCCGCCCAGTGCGTCGACCGTAAGGTTGGCGCCACCCCCGGCGTACGGATTCGTATTGGTCGGGATGGTGACCCAACTGTCGCCCCAATCCGGCGTAGTCCATAGACGGTTGGTTCCGAACGCGGTGAGCGTGTGGGTCGCATCCACGGCGACGGCAGCGATGGGAGCATAGAAGGCGGTAGAGCCCGATTCAGTCTGCACCGCCGTCGTCTGTGCGGTGGTTGCGCCTGAGCCGATGGGCGGGAACTTCTTCGCGTCCTGAAGATCGGTCCAGTTACCGCTATTGCCGCCGTCGGTGGCTGTGAACAAATCCGCCTGGTTGTATTGGCGCATGAGACGATACCCATTGGTGGGATCGTAGGCGCATCCGCCGCCATCGCCTTCGGGGTCTTCAAAGCAAACCTCATCGCCGCGGAAGCGAACCGAGCCCTGGTCTTGCGCGCCAGCGAACAGAACGGAATCGGTGTCGGGATGCAGCGCCATATAGGTGATCTGCGTCACGGCCAGCCCGCGATTCCGGGGCTGGAAGCTGCCGCGCGTACCGCTCTGGGTGGATTGAAAAACGCCTCCATCGCATCCGACCCAAACGTTGGTGGCTTCGTGGGTGCCGTCGGCATTGGTTGCGAAAGCGATCGCATGGCCGTCGGCGTGAACACCCTGCCCGATCCAAGTCGGATCGCTCGCGACGTGGCTGGAATCCTTGGTCGCGCCGGTGCCGGTCATGTCGTTTGCCGAGTTGAAGGGAAACACGTAGTTGGGCGCCGATCCGGTGATGGTTCCTTTGAAGAAGGAGAGATTCCAATCGTCGGAGACCACCGTATCGCCGGCCATATAGACAGTATTCGGATTGGAGGGATCCACGGCGAGGGCAATATCGTAATAGCCTTGGCCGCCGAAGAAAAGGGCCCGCGGGACTCCGGTGACCGGCTGAAAATTCCCGCTAGGCGCGGCGTCGAGGCGGAACAAAGTGGCCCCCTGATCCAGGGCGTAGACGATAGGCGGCGTGGCGCCGGAAGCTGGAACATCGCTCGCCGCCAGCACCACGCGCCCGGTTGCGGCGAACCCGCCCACCGCCGTCCAGGGGGTGCTTAAATTCTGAGTGCGAAAGACGCTTCCTCCCCACACGACCGCAAAATAAACCTTGTTTGCGGCGCGGCCCGCGATCACGATGTCGCATACGCTGGAGGCGGCGGGAATTCCCGACGTGATCGCAGTCCAGGTGTCGAAGGGAGCGGAGGTCGGACGTTGGAATAACCCGGCGCTGGTGGCGGCCAGAACGATTTCGGGATGGTCGGGATCGATGGCGATACGGAAAATGCCGTGGCCCGCGAGATTCGTCGCTTCAAGGGTCCACACCGGGGCTGTTCCTCCGCTGGGCGAGGATTTGATTCCAACCCCAAAGTAGCTATCGCCTTTATTGGGAGCCGAGACGGTAGGTTGATCGGCGGATTGTTGCGGCTCGCCGGTTCCGACGAAGATCTGGTCCGCCGCCGCGGTCGCGCCAAACTGCACTGCAATCGCGCCGGTGGCGAGCGAGTCGGCTTCCATGTGCGCGAGCTTTGCGGGCTGGCCTGTCAATGCGTAAAGGTCGATAGGAGTCCACGATGCGCCAGAGTCCTCCGAATACCAGATGCCTCCGTTGGCCGCGCCGGCGTAAACTCGGTTTCCGCCGGGGCCGGCGGCGATGGAAGTAATACGTCCGCTGACGATGGGGTGTCCGGCGGCCTGGCCGTGCGCGACGACCGAGGGACCGAGCGGCGTCCAATATGGATCGACAGCGGGTCCGGCAACGCGCGGGCGAATTTCGCGGACGCGGGCTGTAGCGGCCTCGAGGGCTCGCTTCTGACGCGAGCCGCGCGCGATCGCGTCCAGAGGGAGCGTCCCATCCGGGAGCCGGCGCCGGTCATAAAACCAGTCGTGCCGATTGGTATGGCGGTCGCCGGTATCTCCGCTTTCGCGTTTATTTCTGCGGGTAGAGTCGTCTGGCATAGGTCACTCTATGAACTCGAGCTGGCCGGAGGCGGGCCGAGTTTCAGCCAGCCTTCGGTTCCCTCCGCCGGATCCGGCGGGATGATCGCGTCACCGGTGGAGTTGATCACTGGATCTTCGGCCCAGGTGGAGACGTCGGCGCGATGGTCCCAACTCCAGGTGCCTTTGATTTCGTTGGCGACCGGCATCCGGACGCGTTTGGGGTCCACCAGCAACGGGCCGAATCGAAAGGTCGGCGAAATCTGCGCCAGGGCCGCGGCCACCCATTCGCGCCGCATGCCGATTTCTTTTCGAGGAAGCAATCCGGTCGTGGCGTGCACCACGCACTGAGGCTCCACCAGCAGGGTCAGCAGATAGTCCTGATTGGGAGCGATCCACACGACGCCGGATGTGTCTACATACGGGTGATTCACGGGAGAGTTTCCCTGGGTGACATTCGCCCCGAGGTCGTCCGAGAACTGCTGATAGAAATCGGGCACCAGATTGATCTGCTGCAGGAAGCCGCGATTGGGACCGACTTCGCGCGCGAAGCCGGCAGCCGCGCCGTCGGAGCAATATAGCGTCGTGTAATCGTCATTGACGAAGTAGCCGAGCAAGCCATCCTGCCAATGCGTCAGCGCACCGAGGCGCAGTGGGAAGCGGGCGGTGTTGATCTGATCGGGCGTGACCGGTTCTTCGACTTCCAGATGCACCCGCGCGCGCATCACCGCGACTGGATGGCCGACCAGCAATGACAGATGCTCGTCGCCGGTGTGACCAAAGGGATCGACCGACCAAAGCGTCGAGTCGACGATACGCAGGAAGGCGCTCAAAGCGTCTTCTCGCGCGCCCGGGACCATCGCGTCGGAGAGCCCCCACTGGATGAGCGCCTGGGCGATGCCGGCGAGCTTGGGATTGGGAATCGCCCGTTGCGGATCCGTGCCTACGGTGGCGGGAGTTCCCGGCGCCTCGTCCCACACGATGCCGGCCTGCGGGTCGGGGCGAACCTCGCCCAGATTGGATCCTTGATCGTCGAAAAACTCGACCGCGCCGTCGAGGTGATTCGGCAGCACATAACCGCAAACCGGACTGGTGCTCGCGGTGGCATCCTGCGTGTCGTCCGTGGATTCGAGATAGCGGAACCACAGACGCGCGGGCGAAGTGAATCGCGGTGGAAGAGCGGCGATGCCGGGCGCCTCAGGGACCGCGGCCGGACCTGTGGTGATGATCTGGCTCGGGTCGACGTCCTGCTGATCGCTCGATCCGGCAAGATCGACGAACTGGCCAAAGCCGTCGACAAGTCGCAGCCGGTGAATTTTTAGAAATCCGGCGCGCACGGGAATGAATGGCGACGGAATGGGGGATCCGGGCGGTTGCGGAACGGTGAGGCCATCGCCGGTGAGGCCTCCCCGGAGGCGCGTATGAAAATTGTCCATCGCGCCGGTGAGCACGTCCATGTCGTCGAGCGCGGAGATGATATCGTCCAGCGGCGAGCGATTGATCGCGCCCGTGGTGGGATTTGCCTCCAGCACTGCGGTCAGCCCATCCAGATGATTGAGCATCGTGAAGGCCAGATTAGAGTAGGCACGTTCCGGTCCGCGGACGGCGAGAGGTCCGGTGCCGGCTGTGCTCGCGGCTTGCTGCAACGCTGTGCGGACTGCCTGCGCGGCTGTGCTCGCCGCACCGGCGGTCAAATGGACGCGTCCGCAAAGAACGATTCCGCTCGCGCCGGGGGTGGTTTGGGTGACGTAGTCGATCTCGTCGAGCGACCAATCGGCTGGGCCTCCCGCGGACGGCAGATATTCGATTTTCCAGTCGAGATGAATCGGATTCCAGGGCCGCACCGGGAGATTGACGGCGATCGGAGAGGGGAGCGTGCCGCTAAAACCGCTGCGGGCGATCAGGGGACCTGGATCGAAACGCGGATCGCGTGTCGCCCACCACGCCGTCTGCTCCACCATAAATCGATTGGCGAGGGTGGCGACCATCGCTCCGGTGGCGCCGATGGCTTGCGCGGCATGCAGCGCGGTTCCGGGATCGGCCAGCACCACCTCCCGCAGGATGTCTTCGCATTCATACGGGACACTGCCGTTCTCGACGCCGCGTTCCAACACGTCATCACCGGTGATGGAAGGACGAATCGGCTGGCCCGAAAACGCCATGCACGCAAGTTCCGTCAGGCAGAATCCGGTAAGGCGGCAGATGAGCTTTCCATCGGATGAATAGCGGCCATCCTCGCCATGCTTGAACGACCGCGCGCCGCCCTGCACCAGGATTACCGGATCGGCGGGCTGAAAATAGCGGGGAAGCGTACGCTGTACCTGAATCGTCTTCGCCGGTTGAACCACGGGCGGTTGGGGCTCCGGGAATACCAGGCCGATGACGTCGCTAATGCGGCCCTTGACGATGGTCGCTTCGCGGACGCGGTCCGGCGCGGAGTTGTGAATCGGCTGCGCGAGGCCGATGGCGCTCGAGAGCACGGCATTGCCGGTAAATCCAGCGAGTGGCGTGACAGAATGCTGCTGGTTCGCGAACACGCCGGGATCAGGAGTGACCGGCGTGGGTTTGGCGGGCGGCAGATCCGGCATGGGCGGCTGCTGGATCTGGTCGGGTGTGGATCCGCCGTCGCGCGTCGCAAACGACGATGAGTGCAGCAATGCGTCGACTTGGGCCTGTCCATCGGCCTTATCCACTTCACTCAGAGCACCCAGAAGGTAGGCCTCGAGCATCTCCGCTTCCTGCGGCGAATTATTGACTCGAGCCACCAGCGCGCTCAGAGCCTCGGTAATCGTGTTGCCGACCGCGACATTCATGGAGGAAGCCAGCGGAGGTCCGCCGAATTCGCCGGCCGCGGTGCCCAGCGGTTCGGACGGCTGGCCGAGAATCCCATTAGGAACGCCGGACCATCCGACTCCGGGCCAACCGATGCCGACCACGGATCCGTGATAGAAACTGCCCTGCGGCCACCACGCCCCGTTGGTCGTATACGAACCGCCCACCGGATGACCGGAAGCATCGAGCGGCGCGGGGGTCGAGCCGACCATGGTTTGGGTCAGCCCGGGATTGAAGGCAGTCTTCACCGGCACGGCAGAGGCGCGAGCCGCGGGTTGCGGATTCACCGCCACGCCTGAATACTCCAGCGTCGCGAGGCCGACTAGGTTGGCGGCTTTGACGCGCTCCGCCATCTGCGAAACCGCCTCGTTGAATTCGCCGTCGTCGATGTGCCACAACAGCTGGTTCATCTCGGCGTCGAAGTCGGAAAGTGAGTGGATGTTCGGGTTGCCCAGCGGATCGTCTGAAGGATTCGAATACCAGCCGCACACGATGTAGGCAAGCGGTCCGCTCTCGATTCCAGACAGGTCGTCGTAAAACGCGAGCCGATTGACGACGTTATCGTAATACGCCGCCCACGCCGGATCGCCGTGGCCCAGAGCGGTCAGGGAATTCTTCACCGGATCGGGTGAAGGACCCGTTTCCAGCCATTGATCGAGCGGCGTTATGGCTGGCGTCTTGTCGCCGGAGCGAAGCACCCAGCCGGTAACGGCCCGTCGCGACGCGATCTTAAGGGAGGGCGAGAGGCGGAGCACCAGCCAGCGGTCCGGAATCATGGGGAAATTGCCGGTCGATCCGTCGCTGGTGCCGCTGGTGAGGGCGTCGGGAAGCGCCCAGTGTAAGTACGCTCCGCGGGGCCGGGCCGTAGTCGCGAGCTCGGTGAAGGGAGCGGGCAGCAAATCGCGGCGTTGCTGGACGCCGGCATTGGGATCCGGTGTCGACATCAGGCAGTTCGCGAAGGTCTCGCCTTCCTGGCGAACCATCATCACGTCGAGCTGGATCGGAACCAGAACGCGCGGCGTGCGCGAAAGAAATGGATTCCATGTCGCGATGGTGCGCGGAGTGATGTTGTGCGCAGCGGCGAGCGCGAAGGCGGCGGGGGTCACTGCTGGACTGGTCACTGCTGGACTACTCATGGCTTGACCTCCGATTGGATCGCGGTTTGAAGGGCGGCTTTGGTGGCAGGCTGCGCGACGCGGACCGCGACCGAAAGCGACGAGAGGAATCCCGACGATTGCTGCCCGCCACCGCCGCGGTTGTCCTTGGTTCCTTCGAAGCGCTGGCGCCACGGCGGATTCAGCACCTCGACCGCAAGCGATGCTCCACCCGTCTGCTTGGGCATGGTCGCGTCGCTGTTTTGGGCGGTGAAAAGGGCGCGGCGGAGAGACGTGATGGAAAGAACGCGGGTGTTGGCGGCGCGTACGGGCGCGAATACAGTCTTGCTGACCTGATTGGGCGCGACGCCGACCAGGATCTGGGTTCCATTGGCGTGGCGCTCATCGATCTGGAAGCCCCCGAATACCGGCTCGACACCGAACTGGACACCATGATGCGGCTCCTCCAGCGTCACCAGGGCAGGAATGCCTTGAAACAGAGCGATCATCACCGAGGGTGAAAGAAGCTCCAGCCGGAGCGTCCGGAGTTGGGCATTCTGTGCGTCCGCGCTCGACGGATCGAGCGGCTCCGGGATGTCGGTGCTATAGGCGCGCACATCCATCTGGGGCCATCCGCTGACTGCGGCGGATCGCAGAATGAATCCCGTGATCACATCCGCTGGACCGTTGGTGGCGGGATTGGAATCGTTGACGGCCTTCAGGTTCGCGAACGATCCGAGTTGCATCTGGATGGAGCGCACGATGCGCTCGGTGATGTCGAGCTGCTGGCGTATGGCCGGCTCGTGGGCCTGGTGATGCGCCTGCTCGCGCGTGCCGATTTTGCCTACGGCAATCGCCCCGTCGACCACGCGGTCCGCCCACGAACGATCCAGAAAGAAGAAGCGGATGGATTCATCCGGCAACAGCCTCGAATCGGGCACCAGGTATTCGAAGGGAACGCCGACCAGCACGCGCAGATGGGCGAGAAACGACTCCATGTAGGGCGGCATCTCCGCTTCGGGCTCGCCCGGAGCCACCTGCTGCGGCTGGATCATACGCAGGCGGAGCGCCTCCTTAGACTGAATCCAGGCCTGCCTCATGGCGTTCCTCCCACTTTCTGCGCGGCATTGGCGATCAGCCGATCGCGCGCGGAGCTCAGGTTGTTGAGCGAAGCTGCATCGGCCGCGACGGCATCGATGGTGGTCGCCGGACGCGGGGTGGCTGCCGGAGCCACGACGCTGGCGCCAAGCGTGCCCGCGTCGCCGCCGAGGATGTTCTCGGCTTCTTGTGGCGTGCTCAACTGCCAGGCATCCTGAACCGCGGCCGGCTGCAATCCAATCACGTTGCCGATGAAGTTCACGCCGAATCGATCGGCGGCCGGACCGCGCCCGTTCAGCATGCTCGAAGTGGCGCTGGTGGCGACGACGGGAATCGCCGGGGTATGCACGTCGAGCGGTTGAACCAGCGGCAGCGTCGCGGAGACGGCGCTGAAAGTATCGGCGCGGGCGGATTGACGGTAGCCCTCGCGACGCCAGCGCATCAATTCCTGAGCGAGCCGCGCATCGGCGGCCGCGAGCAGCCGTCCGACTTCGAAGGCGCAGGCATAGCTTACGTCTTCGGCTCCGGTTTCCGGAGTGACGCGACGGCATTGATCCGCGCTGTGATACGGACCAAGCGGATCGCGCGTGAGCTGAAACGGAACCAGTGGGCTTCGATACATCACGGTTTCCTCGACACCCGCCCGGTCGCCCAGTGAAATCTTGATGTGCCCGGTATCGGCTACCGGCGGATGGCCGGGATTCGCGACCGTGCCGAAGAACGCGACATCCAGCCCCTGCATCAGATCGCGAAACGACCCGGGTCCGATGCATTCGAATTTCCAGCTATACAGCAAGACCAGCGACACGTTGATCTGAAATGGAAACGGGTTTACCTGAAGGATATTCTGGCCGCGGGAAATGCCGCCCACCGCCAGTCTTGAAACGGCCGCAGGCGCGGCTGCGACCGGCGCCTCGGCGACCACGCGGATCGGCGCGAAATCCGGCGGCGGATCTTTGGCAATCACGTCCGACCGTTCTTCCAGCGACACCAGACAGGCGCAGCACTTCGAGTTCGGCTCCGGAACGCGGTTGGACATGACCACCGAAAACCATCCGTCCGCCGATCCGGCGCTCAATTCGCGATCGTCCTTGTTCACCTGGCGCACGTGCGCGAGAACAGTCAACTCATCGAGCGACGGCATGATGGCGTTGAGGATCGGGAGCGTGGTCTGGACCGCGTCGCAGTTGATATTGGCTGGGCTGCCGAGACGCTTATAGACGTCCGAGGGGACGACATCCTCGAGTTTCTGATTTTGAAGGATGGTGTACTCGCCTTCTTCGAACAGCAGCAGCCCGACCCATGGCGCGGGCCCGACGGGACGCGGCGGATCGCCTTGCTTCGCAGTCGGGATTCCAATCAGGCCGCTTGGATCGAGAGCGCGCTCCCAGGGCAGAGTGCGCCGCGAAAGAGCAATGTGCGGAATGTTGTCCTGAAAGCTGCCGTGGCCATTCCGAGGCGGAAAAACTCCGGCGACCAGCGATGGCGTCAGCGTGAAGCGCGGACCCTCAACATTGAAGTAATTGGTGGCGCCGGGAAGATTCTGGTCGGCGCCGTCGATGGTCGTGTCCGTGGACACGTTGAACCGATAGGAACCATCGAGCAGCGGCGGAGTGATGTTGTCGTAAAGATACATCTGCCCTTGGGGCGGTTCGTCGCTCAAGCGGGACCTCCTGTAGTCGAAACCAATCGAATGGTGACCTGGCCATCGGGCGTCAGCGGACCTTCGGGGACCAGGTGTTCGGGAACGCCGCCGTTCATGCGGACAGCCCAGTCCTGCGCCTGGCCGGGAAGCCCGACCACGCCGGATACACGCCATCCCGTGATGCTGGCGGCGGAAATGGTAATGCTGGCGGCTCCCGGATTCACCTGTGCGACCGGATACAGGAGCGCGAGCCGGGTGCCTCCTTCCACCCGCAGCGGTGGCGTGGAAAGAGTCGCGCCATCGGCTGCGACACCGAAATCGCCGGCTGCGGCGGCGGTGGCGTCCTGCTGGTCGAGCAGAATCATCACCACGCCCGTCTCGACGGGAAGGGAAGTTTCGACCGCCGTTTCGTTCCGCATGATTTCAGAAGCGCGGATCGCGGTTTGATTGGTTTTGAGTCCGGCTCGAACCGCGGTGAAGGGACGCGGCAGGCGAACAGTGGCGCCTCGCGCCAGGAAAATGGAGCCGCCGGCCTGCATAAGCATACTGGCGCTCTGCCAGCCGGTGACCGCGAAATCGCTACGCGGGGCAGCGGTCGCGCTGATCGCTCCGAAGCCTTGAGGAAAAACCGTGGCGGCGGGAGGATTCCCCAGGCACTGCCCGACCAATCGTTCCGTATTCTGAGGAATCTGGATATTCGTGCCCTTCGCTCCCGGGACCAATTCACGATCGTCGAGCACGCCGCCGCTTCGCGACAGGAAAGTGAGGCGAACCGCAGCCGAGCCGGTTACGGCAAGCGCTGCCGTTCCCGGAGGAAGGTCCCAAACGTGGTTGGCTCCGGCGGCGAGTGTCACGCCAGCGGCGGAAAAATCCGTCGCGGCCTGCTTCATTGCCGCGGAATGAACCGCGCCGGCGGCCCAACCGACTTCCGCATTGCGCAGGGTCTTCGCCGCACGTGCGATCGCAGTGGGGCGCACTCCGTTCGGCGCCGTGGCGCGTTGCAAACTGGCGCCGGCGACTACGTCGAGACGCGGGGGCGCCATCCGCGGAACGCCTGCCGCCGCAGCGACTTTCGAAACCGTGGTTGCGATATGCCGTGGGCGCGTCGGCGATGGGTTGCGGGCGAGCCTGCAATACGGCGCGCAATCGCGGCTGCGCCAGGGGAATCGATGCGGCCGGCGCGATCACGCGAATCGCCGGCGGGCGCGCCAGACCGACGGCTCGCATAGTGAGCCCGGTGGTGATGGGCGTGATGAGAGGCGGCGCCGATCGCGCCTGGAGCGCGCCGAGTTGCACTGGCGTAAGGCCCTGTGCCGGAATTCCAGCGGCAGTGCGAGCGTCGCCGAAGAATCCACTGCCCGAGAGAAGCTGCGCGGCCACAGAGGTGGTCTTACCGCTCGCCACCGCAGCCGAAAGCGAGCTGAGCTGGTCCGCCACGACACCGTAGCCCAACAGTACATCGATGTAAGTTGTCGTTAATGTCGCGAACGGTAGCGGACGGCTGTTGGTTGCGTCGACCAGCGTGGAGATCGGGATCAGTGCGCTCTGATTGACTGTCACCGCGAAGCCCGTGATCTGCAAGCCCCCCAGCGCAGGCACCGTTCGCGCGGCCGCAGGAATGTTGTCGTGATCGATGTAGTGCCAGGTCGCTTCGGAGAACTGGTTGATCACATCGGTCACGGTGAAGTGATCCGCCTGCACCACCGCCGGAACCCAGCTTCCGTCGTTCTGCTGTTTGTCGAGGCTGACCTGGTGCACGGTCGAGACGTGTGGATGCGATAGGCCCATCGGTGCGAAGTCGACGTCGGAAACGGTGGCCAGCGCTCCGGACGCGCCGAGCACAAAATCCACCGAAGAGGTTGCGGGCATGCGTGTTTCCGTCTGGAATGAGAATTCGGCTCCCATCCGCCACGGCTGATCGGAAGTGCCGGGCGCGGGCTGTCCACCGGCCGGCTCGGGCGGCAGCAACCCCGTGAGGACGTGCGTCGCGACCGCGTACCCGTTAGGATCGTTGCCGTACAAATACTTCAGCGTGAACGCGCCAAAATCGGTGATGAACTGGCTGTTGGGATTGGGGCTTGGGCCGAAGGCGACGGTTACGGAGGCGATGGCCAAGTCCACGGTGACTTCGCCATGCAGCGGCGGTCCGGATACGTGCAGCGACGCGCCGAGCGACACGCTGATATCGATGTCCACGCATCCGATGAAGCAGATTTCCATGTGAAACGCGGCGCCCACCGAGATGCCAATCTGGATGTCGTAGTAGAACGGGTCCCAGGAGAGCAGAAAATCGGTATACGCCGTGAACCAGATGTGGATGCAATCCGGACCGTAAGTCGCTTCCATGCGCGCGCCAGCCATGACGCACGTGTTGGTCAGCGCGAAATACGATTCGCCCTTGATATTGATCGCGCCCAACAGCGACCAGTGATAGCCCAGGCGCGGCACGTCTGGAAATTGCGTGGGTTTCTGGAAGTTCGGATTGTAGCCGCCGATGGTCAGCACGAACTGCGACTGCGGAAACCACATGAAATACGCGAAGCCGCCCGTAAGCTGGCAATCCTTGCTCAACAGCCACGAATTGTCGGTCAACTGCGCCTGGATCGACAAAATCCCTTCGGAGGTGGAAAATCTCGCCTTGAGTGCCAGCTCGATGCTGACCAGCGCCGTATCGTCGGAAGGCAGCGCCATGCGGGCGACGCCCAGCACTCCTACTTCGACTCCGCGATCGAGCGCGACGTAGACCACGGCCGTCACGTGCACGATCACGAACGACGTCCCGTGCAAACCGACGGCGAGCCAGAAGCTGCCGCGCTTGGCCGGGATCGAATCGCGGATCGACATCAACTCGCCCATCGGGTCGTTGGCCAACTTACCCGCATCGTCGAGCGCGGCCACCAGAATGAAATTCGGAATCTGGTTTATATCGGTCGGGCACGATCAACTCGCGGTTGTATCCGACGCCGAGACCAAAGCCGTCGATCTCGATAATCGGCGGCAGCCCGACCACGATGAAAATTCCCGCGAACACGAACAGCGACGTATACTTGCCCTGCGCATCGCTCGGCTGGGAGTACGCGCCCACGGCGACAAACCCGAACTGCGTGATCTGGACCAGCAGCATGCCGTCGTATTCGATGGGCGGTCCCGGATTCTTCAGCAGTCCGCCGGCAATGGTCACGCCGGGCGACGAAAATCCGATGGCGAGGCCACCCAAGTCGAGACTCCAGCCCGCCGGATTCGCGATCGATTTGAACGGAATGGTCACGCCCAACTCGTTTGCCTGCGCGGTCAACCCGTCGACCTGGACGCTGCCGTCGATCAGCAGGTCGACGCCGGGGTCCGAAGTGACACCGACGCCGAGCTGATCGATATAGATCGGCCCGAATCCGGCGTGCACCGGAATCCACAGCGTCTGGTCCTGGTTATCGCCGAAGCGAATATGGAAATTTCCGTCGTTGGCGGGACCGGGAACGATGGCCGTAGGCACGGCCCACACGGCGATATCGACGGCCGGATTGACCGGATGATTATCCCCCGGCGCTCCGCTCGATTGGAGGAGCCCCGCGGCCACCGGATTGCCGCCGACATCCCCGCCGGTCGCCTGGCCGAGAGGAATTCCAAAGGCGTCGAGCTGCAGGCCGGCGCCGAAATTGGAAAAGCTGACGCCGCTTTGAAACTCAACGTCGAAGAAAACGTAACCGTCCAGACCGCCCAGCCGGAACTGGTCTGTGTTGATCAACGGCGCATCGTCCTGACCGGTGATGCCGAGCCCGATGCCGACGCAATGCAGGCCGGGATTGAATTGAAGGCTCGCGCCGCCACTCTGGAACAGGTACAGGCCGAGTCCTTCATCCATCCCAGCGGCCCAATCGGCGGGGGCGCCGAAATGGACGTTGAGACTGAAGGAGCCGGCGGAGAATTCCTGCACGCCGCTCAGCGCGATCCCGAATCGATTTCCACCCGAGCCGCCGTCGCCGATCAGAGAAAGGTTAAGTGTCGAAGAAACGGGAATGTGGACGCTGCCGGCGAGCGCCTGCAATAGCCCGCTGACGATGGTGGCGAGATCCGGCAGAGCCGCAAGCGTGTCTTTGTCGGGCGTCGCACCCTTGGTAATCAGATGCGCATCCACAAGCACGATCTCGATGGTTGGGCCGCCGGTCCACAGGTTGTGCGTCAAGTTCGGCTTGACTGCGTCGAGCGCAAGGCTGCCTGCGAGCGGAAGCAAAACATGTGTGACGAGCTGTTCGGCGCCGCCCGTATCGAGGGTGACGCCGGGCGTCGGAGCGATGTTTACGGCCAACGGTCCATCGCCTGCGCCGCTCGAAAGTGGAAGCAGCGCGACCGCGAATTTCCCCGCGTTCACGGCCGCATGAAGTTTTGGCGTGACGTCCAGACCAAGTGTCGACTGGAGCGACAGGCCCAAGTCGGCCGAGCATTGCAGGTTGCCCGAGGAGTAGCCCGCGCTGACCGAGGCGGTCAGCCCTCCCGAGGTGAGCTTGACGTTGCCGAGGCTCAGCGCAGCCGTCGGGCCCGAGCCATCCCAGCCCAGCGAGATGGCTGCGGTTCCGCTGATCGCTCCACTGAAAGTTTCGCTCCAGGTGACCGTTCCCGCGCTCGCGGTGACGGCGCCCGGCAGGCTGCCGCCGAGGGCGGGAATCGCGAATAAATTCGAGATCGCCGTAGCGACGCCGCCACGCGATGGTCCGGCAAAGGCGGCGAGAAAGTTCCCTTGCGTCAAATCTCGAAGGGCTTGCGCGTTGGCAGCGAATCCGCCTGCGCCATAAATGCCGAGAGCGGTCGCGATGTCCAGCGCGCCCTGAAGCACGCTTCCCGGAGTGGGCGGCCCGAGATCGGAAACGACTTCATCCAGCACTTGGGGCAAAAGCGCTTCGAGCGCCCCACGCAAGGAATCGCCGAGGCCGCTGAACGTCGGCAGGATCTGAATCGGCGCAACGCCCGCCAGTTGCGGAGCAATCGTCAGCGAAACGGCCGACGGGCTCGCGCCGAACGTGATTCCGATTCCGCCCCAGCTTCCGGGCAGCGGCACATTGATCGTGACCTTGCCGGAAGGCGTGACGTGGAACGTCGCGTCGATGGCAGCGGAAAGATCGATGCCCAGGACACCCGCGATGGGAGCCGTGGTGAGCAGGTGCAGCGCGGTTGGATCCGCCGTGGTGCCGGTTCCTTCCGCGATCAATTGCAGATTGCCCGGGAGATTCAATCCCGATCCCGACGGCGCGTGCAGCAGGTTCGAAATGAGCTGCAAAAGCTGATTGATCTTGGGCGCCGACAGACCGGATCCGGTTCCCATTGCCTGGCGAGCCTTGCATGGTTTGACCCGGCGAAGAGAAGAAGGAATCGATCGGCGGGACCTGATAACCGGCGCCGAGGATGCCTTCGAGTACCGCGGTGAACGCGCCGGAAAGCAACAGCCGCGGCAGAGCGTTGTTGAGCGCGGCTTCGAGCGCCGCGGCGCTCGGGGCCGGAATCAGCCCGATGGAATTGAGCCACGGCGAGGCGCTCGCCGTCAGCGTTCCATTACTCCAGACGAGCTGAAAGGCGCCGATTGGAAACGTGGCGCCGATCGACGTGGTGCTGAGATCGAAGGCAAGCGATACATTCGACGCCAAAGCAAGCGCCGACGTTCGGAGCCCAGCCTGCGCGGGCGCCGCGGAAACATACAGCTCGACCGGTAATCCCGAGGTTTCGAAAACCCATGGCCCGGCCCCCGTGAACCCCGCGATTCCCGTATTCAAGGCTGTGCCGAGACGTGGCGTCAAATATCCGGCGGGATCTAAGGCAATCGCAGACCATGCGTTGGCGGAGAGGCCGAACGCGCCGGTAGTGTGCGAATCCGGCACCACGATTCCAAGCGCCTCCAAAGCCGCGATCAATCCCGCGAGGGAAGATCCGGCCACGAGTGCGGTGGAAGTGATGCCTTCAAATACAGCTCCAACTAACGATTGCGCGGCGGCGTCCGCGAAGGCAACTACGCCCGTGTTCATCGGCCCGTGAAACGACGTCTGGTGCAGCGCGGCATATGGCGTTACGGTCGAGCCGATATCCAGGCCAAGTTCAGCCCAGCGCACGCGCACGTCGACAAAACCGGCCACAGGATCGTACGACGATGGTCCGCCGACCAGCCAGTCGCCCGGCCGGCGAAGCGGATGCGGACCGAAGCTGCGCGCTCCGGACGCGTGATCGGGGCCTCCGGTTTGGCCAGCGCCACGCGGAACGCATCGACGCGCACGGTCGCCGACGCCTCAACGGCGTTGGCGGGCGTGTTTCCCAGGCTCAGGGCGGCACGAAGCCCGAAGCTGATGTGAGTGGGCGCGGGCGTAGCGGCACCCGCGGCGGCGGTCGCCATTGCGGCGATCGCCTGCTTGACCGGATCGAGCAGATTGCCCGCGAGGCTTCCTCCCAGGGCAAGCGCGCTCACTCCGCCGGTATCGGTGGTCCCGGTGCCCGTGAAATTGAAGGCCGCAACCGGGTATGGCGAAGCTGCCGCGACGGCGTTCGCGGTGGCTGGAGTGGTGTACCCGTCGAGCGCCCGCACGATGTGCGCCAACGCGGATGCCAGAGGTCCGGCCGGCATTGATGGGAGGGTCTGCTGAAGAAATCGCACGCTGCTCGCCATGTTCTTGTCGGCGAAAAAGGGAAGGGGCGCGCCTGCGTGCGGCGTGCCGAGCGTGATCAATCCGCGAATCAGAGCCGGATTCGCAGCCGTAAACACGCGCGCCGGCACGCCCATGGTCGAATGCGCGACCAAGGTTACCGGAACACCCGGCCGGAGCTGCCCGATCCGCGCCACCACGCGTCCGATCTGGCCGACCAGCGACGCTGGATTGCTGGTCCCGTCTTCGAGAAGATCGGCCGTGTAGTAATCGACCGCATCGGTAACGGTGTTCAGGTTCACCGAAGAAGGATCGGGATTACCCGTGCGGAAGTCGAAATTCGCGTTCGCGCTGACTGTGCCGTGCAGTTGAGGACTGGCAAGCAGCGTCGCCCACTCCGCGTGCGTGCTAAATGCAGGACCCAGGAGCAGCACCGCGCGCGATCCGGCTCCGGCCCAGGCGTCGATCTGCGCCAGAATCTGGGTGATGGCCGACGCGTCGGCCGCCTGCTGATCGTGCGACGCGGTGATCGGTGTCCCCGCCTGCCAGGTGCCGCCGGTGGGGATCTGCGATGTTTGCGGCACCACGCCGTCGCTGGTCGAAAAATGATTCGCCAGCGCGTTCAACGAAACGGCCAACTGCGCGACATCCGATTCGGAGAGCCCGGAGCGAAGCGCTGGAACGAATGCGGCGAGTTGGCTGGCCACGCCCACCGGCACGCTGAAATCTCCCGTCGCGGTTGCCGCTGCAATCAGCGGCTGCGCCCACGAGGCGGGAGGTCCGGACGGCTCCAGCCAGACCAAGGCTTGCGCCGAGTCGGAATCGGAGGCGGAAAGCGGCAACGCCCAGGGATCGTCGTAAGTACCTGAACCGTTCACCGATACGTCGAATGACGGCGCGGCGCCCTGCGGCGTCGCCGGCAGAGTATTGCTCAGCAGCGCCTGAAGCCAATCGAGCCCTGAAAGCAGCGCGGGCGATGCACCCGTTGCAAGCTGGGCCAGCCAGTTTCGCAATGCCGTGAACGGATCGCCCAGCAGAGTACCCGGTGCTCCCGGATCGGCGAGAGTCGGCCAGTTCGCGGGAAGCCCTGGAAGATCTGAATGAATTCCGAGCAGCGCCGCGGCCACATAAGCGGGCATGCCTCCCCAGGAAAGCACCGCGCGCGCGAGCACAATCCGCAGCACCAACTCGACTTGCGCGAGCGGGATTCCCAGCGCCGCAGCCACGCCGGCCGGATTCGTGACGTCGATCGCCGGAACCGGGAAATTGATCGCGGCGATTGCGATGGGCGTCGCGGCATCCACCGTGATCTGGACATTCTGAACCCCGGCGGTCCAGATCATGCTGCCGCCGGGAGTCCAATCCATGCGCGCCTGGATACTGGCCGCGGCGATCGTGAAATTCGGGTTCGGTGGAAGCGCGGGCAGCGGCTGAATGGTGAATTGCGCGTGCTGCGCGGCCATCACCGAAATCGATCCCTCGGCATTCAACGGCAGATCGACGGCGAGCAACTCCGCCAGCCACCAGAATTGGAATGGCGCCGACGTCGCGGAAGCCCGCAACCCGATTCGTAGCAATTGCACGTCGCCGGCGCCGTGCGAAGTCGCAGCGTTCCAGGCGGCGAATTCAAGGTTCAACGGTCCTGCCGACCCTAGCGTGACGCGCCACGGATCCGCTTCGGTCCCCGTTCCTGAAACCGGTCCGGCCAATTGCAGCAGCCCCGTCAGGTCGCCGAACAGGTACGACCAGTTGTCGGCGGGATCCACCAGCACCGCGCGATGCACCGCGCCGATCGCGCGCGCCGGATTGGTCACCAGCGCGCTCGGGTCGATCAGATGTGGAGCGCCCACCGGATCGCCGGTCGGCTTGACGATTCCGGCAAGCGCCGCAATGTGCTGTCCTACGCCGCCGCCCAGCGCAGCAGTAATATTGGCGAGCACCGCCGCTTCCGCCGCCTGCACGACGCTATCGGCGTTGGTCAGATCGACGGTCGGATAGCTGACTCCAGCGATGGTAACCGTGTCGAGTTCGAGCAGCGGCGCGAGGCTCGTTCCGTTCCACACGAAGCCCGCGCGCACATGATCCACCGCGATCGCGGGCGCATTGCTGACCAGCGCCGTGCCGTCGGCTCCCGGCGCGCGAACGACCACCGACGCGGACGGCAGCACAGCCGCCGACCCGGTTCCCGCCAACGGCAGCGAGGCCACCACCGCTTGTGCTTCGATGCGCGCCACGGGAGTCGCTCCCGGAGCAACGCGCACCAACACTCCAAATTGGAGCGCGCTGTTTGCGCTCGCCAGTGTGACGTTGAACGTCGATGACGGGTTCAGCGTAAATATGCTCGCCGTCCAGGGATCGGAGGGCGTTCCGGTGCCCGTGATCGCCGAAGTGGATCCGAGCAGCCCGGCGAGATTGGTGAGCCAGGCCTGAATCGGCGGTGTACCGCCTGTGAGCAGCGAGGCGAACCAAGTCTGGATCGCTTGCGGATCGCTGGCGATTTCCAGGAACGGAAATGGCGGAATTCCGCCGCCCAGCCCGAGCAACGGCAGCAGGTGATTTACGATCGACTGCGCCTCAGTCGACAATCCTCCGGAAAGTTGGTTCAGCTCGTATTGAATGAGCCCGAGAATCAGATGCGTGGCCTCGGCGCCGAGCTGATTCGGATCGAGAATCGTATCCTTGGCGCCGCTGCCATCGAGATCGAGTCCCGCAAGCGTGACCACCAGGCTCTCCTGCGGTCCCCCCGAGGCGAGCGGTGCCAGCGTCGCCGACATCACCACCGCGGCGAGTGCGATTGGTTGGGCTGGCTTGGTCCAGCCGAGCGTCAAGCGAAGTTCCACCGATAGCGGTCCGTCCGCCGTGCCCGCGATGGCGTGAATTCCCGAATTCGCGCTGATCAGGGGCAATCGCGCGCGAAGCGAGGCCGACGGAGTGGTGCCCGGCGAAGTCGAGAAATCTCCCGCGACGCCGAACAGAACATTCGATCCATTGTCCTGGACGGTAAGATATACGTTGCCGCGCAGCGAAGGATCGCTGCCGAGCAGCGGGTGCCACTTCTCGCCCTGCGGCAACCCGTCCAGCGTCGCCGGCGGCAGGAGCGCGTCCAGAAAATTCATCAGGCCAGCGCGCTGGATTTCGTCCTGGAACACGCTTTCCAGCTCACCCAGCGGATTCTCGAACCAATGGGTGTTGAGATTGCCGCTTCCATCCACCAGTCCGATCGCCTGGCCCAGGTCATTCAGCTCCGCGCCCAGATCCTGGGTGGAAATCATGCCTGCGCTCCGATCGGATCGCCCGCGTGCAACGTCAGAACGCCTGGGGCCGCGCTGATTCCGGACGGGGCTTTCCCGCGCTCGGCAGCGTGATCCTGTGCGATCCCAAGCAGCGTGGACCAGAGCGCCGCCTGCACCGCCTCGCCCCATCGCGCGGCCATCGACCCGTCTCCGCGAGGATATTGGTCGGTAACCGCGACCAATCCCGCCGGATCCGTCGCATTGCCCAGCGCAAAGCTGACGATCAGTGGCGTCCGTCCGCTTTGGTCGGATTCGAGATCGATCGAGATGACCACCAGCCGATCCAGAATTCTGCTCTGAAGGCTATCGAGGTGGACCAGCACTTCGTCGCCGGAATCAACCCAAATCACCTGATTGCCGACCGGCGTGGTGAGAGCGCTTCCGTTGGCGGGCGTTCCTGCAAGTCGTACGCTGATGGTCGAAGAAAGCGATGACGGGTCGAAATTATCAGGAATTTGGGGCTGCGGACCCGGCGGCGGAGGAGGAGGTGACGAGGGTGGTGGCTGGCGGAGGCGCGCGAGCAGGAGCCCAATCAGGATCCCGATCAGCAGAACGATCACAAGGACGAGCCAGAACACCTGAACCCTCCGCTCAGCCGTAATAGGACTGAATGTCTTAAGAGTGCGGCAGGTGCGGCAAACGTTTCACGATCGTCGCCCGGAATTTGTTCTTACGAAGAATCCGCGAAGACTAATATCCGGTGACGATTTTTTTGATCGAGCCTACTTGATGACTTTGACGTCGTTCGGGCGTGCTTCGTTCATCTCCCAAAAGAATCGTCCGTACGGCTTCTCATGCGGCCACTGTTCGTCGAGCGTATCGGCGAGGTAGAGTCGTCCGCCCTTCATAACGTAGGCGATATTGGCAGTCTGATGAATGTCTTGCAGCGGGTTGCCGTTCAACACCACCAGGTCAGCGATCTTGCCCACTTCCAACGAGCCGATGTCTTTGTCGATGCCGATCATCTTCGCGCCATCCAGGGTCGCGACGCGAAGTGCTGCCAGCGGCGGCATTGCGCTGGCGGCCATCCAAACTTCCCAATGATCTCCGATCCCATGCATCTGGCCATGCGCGCCGATCGCGCCGTACCCACCGGCCGCTATGATGTCGGCCATCCCTTGCGCCAGCATGGGGAATGTATAGTCCGTCGCGGGCCGCTCTTCGGTTCGCCGCACGTGGACTTCGAACTTCTGCCACGGCAGGAAATGCTTCAGCTTGGGCGATTGCCACAGTTCGTTGTCTTGCAGGAAGTAGCCGTCGTTCCATGGCCCGGGTCCAGCAACAACTAATGTCGCTGAATAGTAGCTGCCCGCGCGGCCAAGAAATTCGGAGGCATCGCGATACAGTGGCACGTTGGGGATCGGATGCTCCCAACCGGTCTGGCCATCCATGATCATCGTCAGAATGTAAAAAAGATCGCCGCCCTCCGCGGTTACCATGACGCCGCCCTCCTCGCGTGCGGCTTGGGAGATCCACTGGCGCTGGCGTCGCTCTGGTTGTAGGTATTGCTTGATCGACACGGCACCGTAGGACTTTAGTCGACGGATCTCCTGCCGCGTTTGTGGCAAGCTCCTGAGTTCGTTCTGATGTGGGCCATCCCCCGCGTACAGAGGATCGCCGGTGGTGAACACGCGGGGCCCGACGATCCGGCCCGCTTCCACCATTTCCGCCTGCGGGAAAATGTTCTGTGAAAACGATCCCGGATCTAGAGTCGTGGTGACGCCGTAAGCCAGGACGGCTGCCATTTCGTAGTCATGCTGAGGAAGGATTCCGCTCGGACTGCGATGATTGTGAGTGTGAAGGTCCACCAGTCCAGGGATGATTGTCTTTCCTGAAACGTCGACACGCTTCGCCCCGCCGGGGATCGCAATCGAGCCCGTCCGGCCCAGCGCGGAAATTCTCCCGTCGGTTATGACCATATCCGCCTTTTCGATCACTTGTTCTCCGGACATGGTGATGATCCGCGCGCCGGTGAGCGCAATTACTCCTGAGGCGCTCGCTCGGGGTACCTGAAGCTGAATTGAGTAGCTACTGGTTTGGTGCGTCGCGGCGTCGTAGACAAACGATTTGTCAGCGCTTCCGAATGAAAGCATGGTCGAGTTCAGCCACCGAGGAAAATCGCCGCCGGTCTCAGAGATTGCGGTGACCGGCAGGGAAGAATTCGCTTCGCGACGGATATCGACTGGTTTGTCACCCACTCCGGCCGGCGGCATGGGCGACAAATAAATGTTGTCGCCCTCTTCAAACGCTACCCAACGTCCGTCCGGCGACGGCGCAACTTCATCGGCGAAAGCGAACGTCGCATGGGTCCGCCGATCACTCCCGTCCAGGTGAACGGACCTGAGCTCTGTGTGCGAGCCCCGACCTTCTCCCGCGATCTCCGGGTAAAACAGGCGGCCGTCCGCGCCGAACGAAGGTGACACGATGAACCGCCGATGCGGGATCCGGCCACTCGGTGGATTGACGGTGACGATCTTCTTCGCCGCTCCTCCGTTCGCCGACACCAGGCACAGGTCATACCAGGAATTCTCAACCAGCATTTCGCCGCGAAGACTGGCTCCCGAGGATCGCACAACCACGATTCCCTTTCCATCCGGGGTCCAAACGGGGTTTTGATATTCAGCCGCCTGGGAGGTCAGCGGCTGGGGCATTCCGCCGGAAGCCGGAACCGCGAGGAGCTGCCCACGCGCCTCATCGGTCCAACTGGTGAAAGCGATCGCCTGTCCGTCAGGCGACCATGCTGGCGCATACTCGTCTGGAATGTAAGAAGCTGGGGTCAAGCGCCGCGGGGACCCGTTCGGCAAATCCATGACATAGATCTTGCCGACCGCTTGAAACGCCAGATGCTTCCGGTCCGGAGACACGGTTTGCCAACGGGCGAATTTCACCTTCAAGGGCTCACGGTCGTCAATTCGAAATGGCGCGTAAACCTGCTCGGAGATAGTCCGCGACACTTTTGCGTGAAACGCGACGGTCTCAACCTTATCGGAAGCGATCTCCACCTTTCGAATCTTGCCTGCCTGCGCAATGAAAAGCGCGTGACCGGTGGGGTCCCATGAATATCCGGGGAGATAGCCGCCGAAACTGCTCGAGTGCTCAACCAGGTCGCGATCGAGCGTGTCAAGAACCAGTTTCTCCGATCCGGTGTCGAGGTCGCGAATCCAGAGCGCGGCCCGCGGCCCAAGCTGATGGCCCTTGAAGGAGAACGTTCCGGAGGCGAGGCGGCGAGCGAAAGCCAAATAACGCCCGTCAGGGGAAACACGCGGACTGAACCCTCCGCCACTGGAAAGGCGAGCGTCACCGCCGGGGCCACGCTCCGATCCCTCTGTGATCCTCAGAATTCCACCCTCCTTCAAGTCCAGTCGTCGCAGTTGAACCTTGCCTCGCGCCGGGTCTGAGACGCCGGCCACGTCGACGGAAAAATACAGATACCGCCCATCGGCGCTCACGGACGGATCATTGGCGCCAGGCGAGTCTGCGGCTTTGGTGAGTTGAATTCCTCTTCCGCCGCCGACGTGATACATCCATACTTCGCGAACGTTCTGCTCGTCGGTTCCGCTACGCCGCGCGACGATGAAATTACCGTCGGGCAGCCAGGCGGGCGTAGCATGGCGCACGCGTAGGTTCTGCTCCAGACAGCGCGGGTTTCCGCCATCGATATCCATGACCCACAGGTTGTTCTGGCCGCCCCGGTCAGAGACGAACGCGATGTGTTTTCCATCCGGCGACACGGCAGGCTGAATATTAAGCGCGACGCCTGTTTTTCCGGTAATGAGGCGCGCCTCACCACCCGATGCAGGCACAGAGTAAATCTCGCCCAGAAGATCGAAGAAGATGGTTCGGCCGTCTGGCGTGACACTGACGGACATCCACGTACCTTCGTCGGTCTCGAAATCGATGGTGCGGGTTTTGCCGCGAGCTTGCGTCACGTCCCATTCGGCACGCGAGGGCTGGGCCTGCAATCCAACGCACACCATCAACATGCAACCGATCATCCGCGGCAACATCGGCCCTCCTATTTCAGTCGGTCAGCAAACCACTCCATCCAGCGACGATCAATATCGCGTGCGCGGTATGGATCGGCGGGAAAATGGCCTGGCACGGGATAGAGGAACATCTTGACCTCTTTCCCACGTTCGCGTAGCGCGTGAAACAGCTTGTACGACTGGGTCACGGGAACGCGCATGTCTCCGGTATCGGAAATCATCAACAGCGGCGTTTTCATTTGGTCGACGTAGGTCATCGGCGACTGCTCTTTCATGAGAGCCAGATCCTTTGGCGAAGTGAGCGTGTCGGAGAAAGCCCGTGTGAACAGGCGCAGATCATTCAGATTGTAGTCGTCCGCCAGATCGATTACCGCTGCGCCGGCCATCGCCGCCTTCCAGCCCTGGTAGTGACCGATCAGCCACGTTGTCATGTATCCGCCGTAGGACCAGCCGGACACGCCGATGCGAGTCGCATCGACATAGGGACGCTTTTTCAGCTCCGCCACTTCGCTCATGACGTCGCGCCCGGGCCCAGTGCCGTGATCGCGATACACCGCGGAGTAAAGCATATTTCCGGCATTGTCACTGCCGCGATAGTTCGGCTCGAAGATGATCCAGCCACGCGCGGCGAAGAGCTGGGAGCGCTCAGAGAATGTCTCTCGCGACGATCCCCAGGGTCCGCCGTGGATGTTCAGTAGCAGCGGATATTTTCTACCAGCGTCGAATTCGGGCGGAAAAGTGAGTACGCCGGACAGAGGAAGCCCATCATCGCTTTTCCAGAATACCGACTCGGTCCGGCCCAGGTGCAGCGCAGTCACTTCAGAATGAAAATCGGTTAAGCGCACGGCGTCCGCCTGCGGGCCTGCCAGCAAATAGAGCTCGGGTGGCCGCTGTGGCTCGGTTCCCACCAACACGATCCGTCCGTCGCGTGCTACGTCGAGGTCCGCCTGGCCGGAAACGCAAATTTTTCCGAGCTTCCATCGCTCGGCGGAGCCATTGACCGGAATCGTCCATAAGCCGCTAAAGGTTCCATCCGGAGCGGTGCCGATCAAGTTCTTTGAGTCGCTGGTCCAAAGAGTTCGCGAAAAATTTCGATCCAGCACAGCGGAGACGCGTTTGAATTCTCCGCCTCCGGCCGGCATTACCAGCAGTTCCGTCTGATTCTTGACGTGCCCCTCGATCGGACACGTTACAGCGAGCCAGCGGCCGTCGGGCGAGAATGCCGGTTGGCTGCAGCGACGTCCCTCGAGGCCAGCGACCATCGCGGGCCCGCCGCCGCCGCGGCCGACAGTCTCCACCGCGCGCTTGTCCGAATCGCGAGTGCCGGAGGAAGGTTGTGCGACGAACGCAATCCGATCCCCGTCGGGTGCCCATGCCAAGGCGCCGCCCGATACAGACCAGTTTCCGGAGGTCAGCCGCCGTGCCTCGCCGCCGGATGAGGCGATAGCCCACAGGTGCACGGGCTGGGTCCCGGATTGCATCAGGTAGTCGTTCGCGTCCACCTCGAACGAATCGTCGTACTTGTCTCGCTTTGGAGTCTCCTCCGCGGAGAGAAACGCAAATGTGGTGCCATCCGGCTTCCACGCGAACCCCTGAACACCGGTGGGGGCGTGGGTAATTTGCTTTGCCTCGCCACCGTCGTTTTGAAGGACGAAGATCTGGGGTTTGCCGGCGACTTCGGCAAGAAACGCCAACTGGTCTCCTGAAGGGGACCACCGCGGAAAGCGGGCGCTTTTGCGCTGGTGCGTCAGCTCGCGAACATGGTGCGTCGCCATCTCGACCCGAACCAATTCCGAATCCCAATGGTTGTCTCCGTAATTGGGGCGGCTCACCACGAGAACGACGCTCTTCCCGTCCGGCGAAATGTGCGGGTCCGTCACCCGCGCGATGCGGCCGTAATCCTCGATGCGAAACGCTTGCGCGTCGCTCATTGCTGCGAGCAACAGCATCAACCCAAGCTGCTTCATGACTGCGCAGTCTATCACAGGAACGTTAAGAGCCGAAGTTTCTGTGCGGGAGCCTTATGCGGAAGACAATTGCATCGCCTTTTAGCTAATCCGTTTTCGCTTTGGGATCGAGGTATGTCTTCAGCCACTCGACCCAACGGCGATCAACGTCCTGCTGGTGTACCGGATCTGCCGGGTTGTGCCCGGTAAGAGGATATGCGACGAATTTGGTCGGTACTCCGTTATCGCGCAAGACGTGATAAAGCCGGTACGACTGTACGATCGGAACACGATAATCGCCGGTCAAAGCCAGAATCAGCGTGGGAGTTCGCGCCTTCAGATCGTAGGTGATCGGCGACTGCGCGAGCGCCGAACGATAGATTTTCTCGTTGGTGTACGGCGAGCCGCCGAGCGTTCCTACTCTGCGGACATTGGAATCGCCGAGATTGTACATGTCGATCCAATCGGTAACCGACGCGCCCGCGACCGCGGCTTTCCACATGTCCGGATAATTGCCGATCATCCAGCTGGTCATGTATCCGCCGTAAGACCAGCCGGAGACGGCCATGCGCGATTCATCGATCGAGGCTTTTTTCTTGAGGGCGGCGATGCCCGCGATCACGTCGCGTCCTGGACCGGCGCCGGCATCGCCCTCGATGGCGGACTTGTAGGCATTGCCGAAATTATCGCTGCCGCGATAATTCGGCTCGAAGACAATCCAGCCTTGAGCAGCGAGCAGTTGGGAACGCGTGGAAAAAGCTTCCTTCGAAGTCCCGGTCGGCCCGCCGTGAATATACAGTACCAGCGGGTATTTCCGGCCGCTTTGATAATCGGGCGGATAGGTCACGGCGCCATCTTCCTTGAACCCTTCGAAATCCCAGTCGACGGTTTCAGTCCGGCCCAATTCGAGGGCGGCGATCGGCGCGTTGAAATCGGTCAGGCGCTCGGGCTTGGAAGTGAGCGAGTCCATGTAAAACAGCTCGTTGGGGCGCTGGGTTTCGCTGGCGACGATCGCGACGTGACCATCGTGGCTCAGTGATGCGTCGAGCCCATACGAAGCCGACGCGATCAGCTTTCCGAGGTTCACGCGCTTGGCCGGGCCGTCCAGAGGTTGAATCCAGACCCCAGTCGTCGTCTGGTCATTGGCGGCGATCAGCAGGTTTTTGCCATCCGGCATCCAGATTCCGCGCAGGATATGACGATCGAGCGGGCGCGTCAGGCTGCGGCCTTCGCCTCCGCCGATCGGAGAGACATAAAGTTCGTTGACGTTTCCGCGTTTTCCGTCGCGCGGATACCAATAGCTGATCTTGGTCCCGTCGGATGAAATTTCCGGCTGCGATTCGCCATGCGTGCGGCCGGTGACGGGATGCATCGCACCAGTGGTCATGTCGACCATCTCCATCGATGCTTTATCGAAGTCGCCCGAATAAGCCGATGCCAGCTTCATGATGACGACCGATTTTCCATCCGGCGTCCAGGTGATGGGCGAGGGTGTCGGCCCGGGAGGATACGCGATCGGCATGGTCCAAGTGCCGGAGGTGACGCGGCGGCTTTCTCCATCGATCACGGCCAGCCACAGGTGCGACGATTTCGGCGCAGACTGCCGCAGATAGTCGTTATTTTGAATTTCGAAGCTGCGGTTAAAACGCTCCGGGCCTTCCTTCTTAGGATCGTCATCGAGAGCAGCGAAGGCGAACGCCTTTCCGTCCGGCCGCCAGCGGAAGTGCTGGACGCCGGTCGGGGAACTGGTGATTTGTTTGACCGCGCCGCCGCCCACCGGCATGACATGGATCTGGGTTTTCCCGTCGACATTCGCCAGGAACGCGAGCGCGGTGCCGTCGGGTGAGAATCGCGGCGAACTGACTCCGTGAAGCCCGGCGGCCATCACTTGCTGATCTTTCGTCGAAACATCGACGCGCACCAGCTGCGGCTCCCAAAGGTCGGTGGTGAAGCTCGCACGCGAGACCACGATGTAGATAAATTTCCCGTCCGGCGACATTTGGGGATCCGCGACTCGGACGATTTTTTCCGGAGTAGTGAAATCGAAGCGCGCGGCGAGGAGCGCTGAAACCGTTGCAAGGGTCAAAAGCAGCTTGCGCATCATGCGCGCTATTATGTCATAAGTTTTACGCGAGCCAAACCGGGTATATAGGATACAGCCGAACGATTGTTCGCAAGCGGTTCGCAAGGCACGATGGCGAAAAAACGCAGTCTCGCCGCATCCAATCCGGCTAAAGCGTCCATCTCAAGCGAGGCGATGTGGAAACATTCGCACCTCCGCGACGCCGGGATTTGTTTGTCGATCTTCGCCGCCGTTCTTCTCGCCTATTTGCCGTCGATCCAGGGAACGCGGCTTTGGGACGACAGCAGCCACATCACCAAACCGCAATCGCAATCCGTTTCCGGGCTTTGGCGCATCTGGACGGATCTGTCCGCGACGCAGCAGTATTATCCTCTATTGCACAGCGCGTTCTGGATGGAACACCGGATTTGGGGCGATGCCGTTGCCGGCTACCATCTAATGAACATCTTGCTTCACGCGGCGGCGGCGTGCCTGGTGGCGCTGATCGCCAGACGGCTAGCGCTTCCGGGAGCGTGGCTGGCCGCGTTCATCTTTGCGCTGCATCCTGTTTGCGTGGAAGCGGTGGCGTGGATCTCAGAACAGAAGAGTACGCTGTCCGCGGTTTTTTATCTGGCTTCCGCGCTGATTTATTTGCGTTTCGACGGAGAGCGAAAACGTTCCCAATATTTCGCTGCGGCCGGTTTATTCGTGCTCGCGGTGCTCACCAAAACGGTGACGGCGACGCTTCCGGCGGCGCTACTCGTCGTGATTTGGTGGAAGAACGGGCGCCTCGCCTGGAGGCGTGATGTATTGCCGCTCCTCCCCTGGCTCGCCTTCGGCGTCGCGGCGGGACTTTTTACGGCGTGGGTCGAATGGAGGTTCATTGGCGCAAGAGGAGCCGGCTTCGAGTTGACGTTGCTCGAACGAACCCTGCTCGCTGGACGCATCGTCTGGTTTTATGCGGCGAAAGTGGTGTGGCCCTTCGACCTGATCTTTACTTATCCGCACTGGCGGATCGACGAGCATGCGTGGTGGCAGTACTTGTTTCCGTTCGCATTGGTCGGAGCCCTGACGGGATTGTGGTTTCTAGCGCGGCGGAATCGCGGACCGCTTGCGGCGGCTCTGTTTTTCTGCGGGACGCTGGTTCCGGTGCTCGGATTCCTGAATGTTTACCCATTTCGCTTCTCCTATGTCGCCGATCATTTTCAATATCTGGCCAGCCTCGGGATAATCATCCCGGCAAGCTCGGGTCTGGTTCTCTTTCTTGGTAGGTTTTCTTCGCCCGGCAAGTTCGTTCCCGCCGCGCTGGTCGCGTTTCTCGGCGTTTTGAGCTGGCGACAAAGTGGCATCTATACCGACGAAGAAACACTTTACCGCGCCACGCTCGCGCGAAATCCCGAGAGTTGGATGGCGCACCACAATCTGGCCAAGGCGCTCGCCGAAAAGCCAGGCCATTTGCAGGAGGTGATTGAGGAGTATCAGGCATCGCTGCGGATTTATCCCGCCTTTGCCGAAACCCATAATAATTTGGGAAATGCTTTGGCGCAGATTCCGGGCCGGCTCGACGAGGCGAGAAGCGAACTCGAAATATCGCTAAAATTGAACCCGAATTATGCCAACGGACACTATAATTTAGGCAATGTGCTTTCCCGGATTCCGGGGAAGTTGCCGGAAGCGGTCGCCGAATACCAGGAGGCGATCCGGCTCAAGCCGGATTTCGCCGAGGCGCATCACAATCTGGCCATCGCGTTGTCGCAGATCCCCGGCCGGCTCCCGGATGCCGTTCGCGAATATCAGGCAGCGCTGGCGCTTAATCCGGCGATGGCCGAAGCGCACAGTGATTTATGCCGTGCGCTTTCCGCGATGCACGGCCGGATGGAAGAGGCTCTGGCAGAGTGCGATGCAGCGATCCGCATCAACGCGCATTTTCCCGCGGCTTACAACAACATGGGAAATATTCTGTCGCGGACGCCCGGGCGACTCTCGGACGCGATTGCGGCTTATCGCCACGCCCTAGAAATTGCGCCGGACGATGCCGAGGCGCATAACAATCTGGGCAGCGCCCTGGCACAATCGGGCCGGTTGGCCGAGGCCGTGGCCGAATTTAGGATCGCCCTCCAAATCGATCCTGGATATGCCGATGCGGGCGCCAATCTTGAATCGGCTCTGCAGTTATCCGAACATCCGGCCGCGCCCCGGCGTTGAACCCGGGGTGAATGCACTGGTTCCCGGCGGTCCGCGAACATAGGCGCAATCGATCACTGTTCTTGTTGCTATGTTTTTATTCTTGACATCGCGATAGGGACGTGATAGAAACGATCACATCCCGATTGGGATGTGATCGAGCGATTGCACAGTGGTTTGGGGGGAGTGGCCTCCGATACAGCCTGCTGTCGACTTGTGCGCGCGTGTTCCTTCTAAGCAAAGCAGCTCTTTCACTCGCACCGTTTGCGACGTTCCCCGTGTGTGTTGTTTGAATGTTTGAGCACCGGCGTAGTCATCCGTGGCCGCCTAGATTTACTTGCTTTTGCCTATGTCTTGCAAGAGACTTTTTGCAGGTAGGGGGATGATGGAGATCTTGAAAAGACTTTCCGGACCACGGTTACGAATCGCGGCTGGCGGCCCGGTGATCATGAATGTTTACACCAGCCATCACGTCGACAAAGATCGAGTACATTCTGGCGAGGATGCAGAAGTATACGAAGTAGTCATAAGGCGCGAAACGCAGCTAGAGTCTTACGGGTCCCTGATCTGCAGGGTGGAGGCTCAGGCCTGCCGCATATCGAACGTAACGGGAATCGTAGCAGGGAAGCCAGGGAGCACTTTCATGAAGACGAATAAGAGCTTTGTCAAGACTAACTTTCAGGCGGCGGTTGCGTCGCTCGTGGCGATCGTATTCGTGATTTTCGCATTCGCGCCGGCGGCTTCTGCGCAGACGAGCACGGCGGGAAAGGTGATCGGCACGATAACCGATCCGAGCGGCGCCGTCGTGCCCAAGGCCCAAGTGCAATTGATCAACGTGGGCACCAACGCGACGCTGTCTGCAACGGCTGACGACTCGGGCGGATTCAATTTTCCGTCGGTGCCGCCGGGGACCTACCGGTTGACAGTAACGATGGCCGGATTCCGCAACGCCGCCGTCACCGATATCCAGGTTGACGTGGCAAAGACCAATACGATTCCGGTGAAGCTCGAAGTAGGCGGCGCCACCGAAACAGTGGAGGTGACCGCCACGGCGGCGGCGCAGTTGCAGACCACGGATGCGCAGATCGGGAACGTGGTTTCGACCAACAACATTCTGCGCCTGCCGACGTTACAGCGCGACGCCGTGGAGCTGATGAATCTTCAGCCGGGGGTGGTCGCCGGCGGGAACGGGCTGACGATGCGAGTGAGCGGCGCGATCGACGATCAGAACACCATTACACTCGACGGCATCGATATCACCGCCAACCTGGTTGCCACCGCGGGTTCGCTTCCGACGCCTGCGGACAGCGTAGAAGAGTTCCGCGCCAACGTCGCCAACCCGAGCGCGGCGTCGATGCGCGGATCCGGGGCCCAGATCACCCTGATCGGCCGCCGCGGATCCAACAACTTCCACGGCGCGCTGTATGAGAACCTCCAGAACAGCGATCTGAACGCGAATACCTGGGACAACAATCGAGCCGGTCTGGCCAAGGCAATCATCCACGACAACCGGTTCGGCGGACGCCTGGGAGGACCCATTCAGAAGAACAAGACCTTCTTCTTTGGCAACTACGAAGGGCGCCGGTTTAACACTGTCGCGGGCGTGACGCGGACGGTCCCGACCGCGACCCTGCGGCAGGGCATCATTGAGGTTCAGAACGGGTCCGTCCTGGAGCAGTTCAATTTAAAGAACGCAGCGGTCTGCGGCCCGAACGGGAATAGTTCGTGCGATCCACGCGGGCTCGGCCTCAATCCGTCGGTCGCGACGCAGTGGAACGAGATGCCACTGCCGAACCTGGCCGGGGGCGACGGGTTGAACACGGGTAGTTTCTTTGCCCAGGTTGCTACACCGATTAAGACCGATTACGGTGTGTTGCGCTTAGATCACGTCTTCAACGAGAAATTCACGTTGAATACCAGTCTCACCTACTATCGGATCGATCAATTGACATCGAGCCAGATCTCCATCCTGAACGGTAATGCCGCGTCGGTGCGTCCCTCACCGGAGCGCGTCATGGTCCCCACGGCGTCGCTTACCTGGCAGATCTCGCCGACGTGGCTGAACGTATTCCGGATGGGCTGGGTGCGAGATACCAGCCAGGGCGATGCGCAGACGCCAACCACATCTGCCGGAATTTTAAACACTCCCGGGACGATGACTGCGGCTGGCCCCGTCGCTCTCCTGGTCGGCAGCGGCCTCAGCAGCTTTATCGATTCTCCCATCGATATGGACGTCTCGCGCGCCCGCGTTCAGGAGCAGTGGCAACAGGACAGGGAACTGAACGACGACATGACCAAGATCTGGGGCAAGCACCAGATCCAGTACGGCGTGCAGATTAACCAATTGCCGTTTACGCACGCGCGCGCCGACAAGGTTTACGGGGGGACGATCACGTCGCTGTCCGCGCTGGTCGACGGCGACCAAACCTATCTGTCGATTCCCGCCGCGAACCGGCCGCTCCCGTGCGGTGGTTCCGTCACCAGCGGCTGCATTCCTTCCACTCAATCGACGAACTGGGACCGGTATTACGCCTCGGTTCTGGGCTTGGTCGACAATGTAGGCATCATGACAGCGCGCGATCAGAACTTGAACCCGCTGCCCTTCGGCACGCTTATACAAAATATCACGAGCCAGTGGGCAACTTACTTTTATTTGCAGGATTCCTGGCGCATTAAACCCTCGCTGACCCTCTATTACGGCCTGTCTTATGGCTTTATGACCGCGCCGAGAGAAAAAGAAGGTCGGCAAACTATCATGGTCAACGCCGCGACCGGCCAGGAAATAGACACCTCGGCATACCTGGCGGCAAAGCAGCAGGCGGCGCTGGCGGGGCAGATTTATAACCCCACCTTGGCATGGGAGCCGGTCAACGACGCAAATAAGCCGGTATTCAATGCGGATTACGGCGACGTCGCTCCGCGCGCTTCGCTCGCCTGGAACCCTGGGGCAAAGCGCGGCGTAATCGGCAAGCTTCTGGGCGATCACAAGACGGTGATCCGTGGCGGATTCGCCATGGTTTATGACAAAAGCCTCACGGTGGAGACTATCGAATACACGATGCTGGGCATTGGCTTCGCGCAGATCATCCAGGTCGGCGCGCCGCTTTGCAACGCCACTGGCGCCGGCGGATCGGGATGCAGCGCATCGGCTGGCAGCGCCAATCCGGGCCTTTCCAGTTTTCGAGTGGGAACCGACGGGGGCCTCCCGCTTCCGACGGCAGGTCCCCTTACATCGCCCATCGTTCCCGCTCCCGGCAGCCAACTTTACGACCAGGGCCTGGATCCCAATATGAAGGTCGGGCGCAGCTACAATTTCGATTTGAGTATTCAGCGCGAGTTGCCCGGCAACATGATCCTGGAAGCCGCCTTCATCAGCCGCGCGGCGCGCCATCTCCCGGAAGCGATTGACCTGAACAACTCGCCGTATATGTTCGTCGATTCGACTTCCGGCCAATCCTTCGCCCAAGCCTACGACGCGGTTTCCAATGCGCTTCGCGCTGGGCAGGCTGCGCCGGTCGAACCATGGTTCGAAAACCAACTCCCCGGCTTGGCGAAGCTTGAGGGGACGGCGTCGGCGACGGCGTACATCGTAAAAGGTAACTCCTCGTTCTTCACGCAAGGCAATGTCGGCCAGCTCTTCCTCAACCTGGATAATTATCGGCGCATGCTAGGCTTGCAGGCCTACGATAGCGATCAGGCGCAGGTCATGACCATAAAGGCCTACAACGGGCAGGCGAACTACAACGCCGGGATTCTCACGTTGACAAAGCGGTTGTCACGCGGCTTTACGGTGAGTGGCAACTACACCTATTCCAAGGCGCTCGATGACGGCGTATCGAATCAGAACGCCGCCGGAGGCTATTCGAACAGCTTCAATCCGAACGTCGGATACGGTCCTTCAGCTTATGACCGGCGCAACGTGATCAACGCGTATTACCAGTACGACCTGCCCGCCGGTAAGGGACACGCATTCCACACCGGGAACTTCATCGACCAGATCATCGGCGGCTGGTATACGTCGGGCATCTTCACGGCGTGGACCGGGCTACCCGTTTATGTTACTGAGGGCAGCCAGGTTTGGGGCGGTGGCACTTCGCTCACCGGAACCGCCGATTACATGGTTCCGATCAACGGGCTTCCCTCCACTGGCGTGAATCATAACGTGTCGAATACCACCACTTGCAGTAACAGCTACTTCAACGGTGCGGTGGGCAGCAGCGTGGGAGGCGCGACCGGGACGAACCTCGACATCTTCTCTAATCCTGGGGCAGCCCTCTGCGACTTCAATTACGTCCAGCTCTCCAGCGACGGACGTACTGGCCGCGCTAATCCCATGACCGGTCTGCCGTTCTGGAATATCGACATGCGGTTCGGCAAGACCACGGCCATAAAGGAACGCTGGAAACTCGGCTTCTCCGCCGATTTCTTCAACATTTTCAACCACGAGAATTTTGCGAATCCGACGATCAATATCACGAGCCCGGCCACCTTCGGCGTGATCACCGGCACATATACGCCGCCCAATCGGACCAACAGTGCCCGCTGGATTGAAATGGGTCTACGGCTAGACTTTTAGTACGGCAATTGGTGAAGGGCGCCAGCGAATATCGTGTCACCCAAGGTGGTTATTCGGTGCTCTTGCGCCGGCCCCGCCTGCACGGCTCCGAAGTAAACTTGCGGGGGCATGTCGATGGTATGCGGCGATGCCGTGTAGGTTGTATCGCCATCAGCGGGATCGGCGCCCAGGCCGGTTCCCCAAAGCCCAAAGAATGATGGTCTCTCCCGGAGCGCCCGAAGACGTGTAGGAGAGCAACGCCGGTGACCGCGCCGGTTGTTCAGTGACTAAGACTTTTGCAACGTTTCCGCCATTCGTGGAAACCCCGAATACGTCGTTCACCACCAGGTCGCACGTAAGAGTTAAATCCCGCTTGGCCGAGGATCCCGATGTTTACTGCCCTCGCTTTGCCTTGCGGAGCGATGGTAGTCCCCTTCCACAAAAGGTCGCCCCGGAGGTAACAGTTGCACCGGTATTTAGGTTCAGTCCCGAACCTGTTGGAAGAGGCGTTGGGTAACGTCAGCCAGCAGCGCGGGCGGAAATAGCAGCGCCAGTGCAGCGGTGGCGGATTCTCGTAGGATTGAGCGCACCGGGCCCCTATGATACAGCAATGCGGTCGCGAGGCTCCGACGGTGCATCTCGAAGACCTGATTCCCACTGTTTTCGACCGGCCGCGACGGATTTGACAGGACTCCGCTTCAGGTCGCTATTCTTGGCGTGGTTTTCGCGCCTCGCGCCGGATCAAGCCCTCGTCAACTCTTTGAGCAGCCAAGCTTTGGCGAGCTTCCAATCGCGCATCACCGTCTCGGCCGAGACTCCCACCACCGCGGCCGTCTCCTTCACCTCCAGTCCGGCGAAAAACCGCAACTCGACGATGCGGGCCTTTCTGGGATCGACCGCGGCCAGCGTGGTCAGAGCATCGTCGAGGGCGACCAGTTCGGCCGAGCGTCTGGTCGACACATCGAGCGCCTGCTCGATATCGATCCCGGCGACCCGGCCTCCGCGCTTGGCAGCAGTTCGCCGGCGCGCACGATCCACTAAAATCCTGCGCATCAGCGTCGCCGATACCGCGAAGAAGTGGCTCCGATGTTGCCAGTCGAGCTGGGATGTGTCGGCCAGGTGCAAATAAGCTTCGTGAACCAGGTCCGTGGCCTGCAAGGTCTGGTCTGGACTCTCATTGCGGAGACACCGCCCGGCGAGCCGGCGAAGTTCGCGATAAACCCTAGGCACCAATGCGGAAAGCGCCTTCTGGTCGCCGCCCGCCCAGGCGCGTAGCAATTCCGTGGTCTCCGAAATGGAGGAATCTCCCATTCGCTTCTTTCTTGAAGTATACGGACATTCTTGAGATTTTTTTTTCGGACTGATTGCAGTTCTCGGCCGCCGTTTGCGCTTTCAGAGCGTACGCACGGCAGCAAACAGATTCGATGCCGGCGACAGAAAGAGGCTCTCAAGATGAAACAGAATACTCGATTCTCGACACACGTTCTGCTGGCGCTGGCCATCGGGGCCGCGTTCGCTGCAACAGCCACCGCCGGATGCGGCGATGTCAGCAGCCTTCAGGCGCCGTTCCAGTTCGCGCAACCGCAAGCCACCGCCTTGGCGGTCCGGGCGGCGGCCTCGGCCATGAGCGCGTCTAACAATCCTTTGCTCATCAGCGTCAATCCGATCGGAATGTGGAACGTCCAATTCATATCTCAAGGCAACGGTAGCCACAATCCTCCCATTCCTGACGGAGTGCTCGTCGATTTCGGCTACACGCAGTGGCACAGCGATGGCACCGAGATTATGAACTCGGGCGGGCATGCCGCCAATACCGGGAATTTTTGCCTGGGGGTTTGGGTGCGGACCGGAATGTTTACGTACGAGGTGAATCACTTCGCGCTCAGCTATGACGCCACCAGCGGAGCGCTGGTGAACAAAGTCAACATCCGCGAGCAAATCACGCTCGAACCCAGTGGCAACCAATTAAGCGGCACCTTTACCATCGACATTTACAACGCGGCCGCTACGCAGCAGGTGGACCATGTCGCAGGAACCATCGCGGCGACGCGGGTGACGGTGGACCAGACCACGCCATAGCGTTAGCGATAGTACCGTTCGATGGCGGCTCCGATGGTGGCGCTCCAGCCGGTGGAGTCGAAATGCTCGAAGCGCGCGGGAATCGCATAGCGGCGCCGGGCTTCGTCAAGCGCGATCCCGGCGCGCTTCATTTTTTCGGCCTGAGAGTGAAGATCGTCCATCAGATCCAGGTGGTCGCGGACGGCATCGAGCCCGCACACCGGACCGTGGCCCGGGATGAAGCGCATTCTGCTACCGTAGCCGAGGAACATCTGGAGAATGCCGCGCCAGGCGACCATATCGGCGTCTAAGCAAACCGGATAGGAGCGGTAAAACAGCAGATCGCCGGTGAATACGATGTCCAGATCGGGAATCCGGATGATGAGATCGGTGGGGGTGTGACCCTGATGGCTTTCAATCACCGCCGCGATGCCGCCGAGATCCAAGCGTTTTTGGGGTTTGGCGGCGCCGAGCAGATCGGTGGGATATGTGATGTCGGTCGAGTCGATCTGGGAGTACATCAACTGATCAAAGAAGAGATCGCCTTGAAGCCGTTTTTTCTCCTCCGGATCGGATGCCTGTTCGCCTTTGGCTTTCAGAGGAGAGATGAAGCGATTCTTGTCTACGCCCTTCAATGCTGTATAGCGCTCCTTCATTAAGGCTGGCGAGCGCTCGTGCCCGATAATCGGAATTCGTTGCTCTGCATAGGCCTGATTGCCGAAAGTGTGGTCGTAGTGATAATGCGTGTTGATCGCCGAGACGATCGGCGCTTTCGAGACAAGGCTCGCCGCTTCAATTTCGAGCGCGGCGGCCACGGGCCGGAAATGACCCTCGATCAGAAGCACGCCATCGCGGCCGGCGATTATACCTCCATTCGAAAGAGCCTGGAGGCCTTTGGGTGGGTTCGCGATGGTGACGTAAACGCCATCGGAAAGCTTGCTGACACGCGCAAATCCGCGATCAATCAGCGGAGGAGGCGCGCTTTGGGCGGCCAGCACCGGCCCGGCCAGCGCGGTGCAGAATTGTCGGCGATTCAGATCCATGATTCGCCCCTTTAGGGAACCAGAATACGATAAATGTTGCGATGCGCCGACACCTGAGGATACGCGTAAACCGACGGATCACCGCTCATAAATGCTCGTTGAGAGATGGCTCGCGCTCCGGCGATCGGCGGCGGCGCGGCGCGCCACACGATCCCGGACGGTGGAATCGGCGGCAGCGGCTGACCGGATTTCAGCGGCGCCGCGTAGACCTGGTGCAAATCTTCCGAGTAGAGATACAGCTCCTTGCCGTCGCGCGACCAGCTCACCATCGGCGGCGTGATCCCTCGCTCCTCGGCGCCGCCCGAGGCGCATCCAGCACATACCAGCATCGGCGGACCCCCATCAGACGGATAGATCTTTATGTCCGTCCTGGCGGACGTCCACACGGCCAGCCACTTTCCATCCGGCGAAATATCGTACAGAAAGCTCACCTTCTCCGGGATGACGCTTTGAAGACCGCTGCCATCGGTCTTGATCTTCTGGAGATACATGGCTCCCCAGTCTCCGCCGGCAAAATAGATCTCCCCATCCCGCGCGAACAAGGCGCTGGTGCATTCCTGATCCGCCAGGCGCCGGGGCGCGGAACTTCCGTCCGTGGTTCCAATCCACAAGGGATGATGTCCGGAGGCGTTCGCGGCGATGAAAACGACCTGCTTGCCGTCCGGCGAGACCTGGTAACGCTCCATCAGAAAATCCGGCAGCAGGCGCTGCTGTCTTCCGGTCTGAAGATCCACGGTCCACAATTCCCCGGCGACGAAATGGCTGTTGGTGGGCGAGCGCTGCAAATAGTAAAGACGGTTCGTATCGGGCGAGAAGGAAGGCAAGTAGGCATAGCCTTCAAACGTGATCTGCCGCTCGCCTTTCGAATCGTGAATCCACAGGGCGCTCTGGCTTTCGCCGACTGAGGTTACGAATGACTTGCCATCGGGTGCGAACGCAATGCCGTTTTCCTCGGTTACGCCTGAGGTGACCTGCTCCGGTTTGCCGTCGGGAAAGCGCTGGCGCCAGGTATGGAATCCGTCTCCCGTGTTCGCGGAAAAATACATCCACCTCCCATCCGGCGTCCAGCCGCCAAAAGTACATTGCGCGGGCTCCGGACCGACGCGCCGTCCGGCCGAGCTACCGTCGAACGGCACCAGGCGGCAGGGCAGCCATCCCATTCCCATTTCGACCACGATCACCCACTTGCCGTCCGGCGATAGGAAAGATCGATGCGCCATGCCATCCCCCGGGGGCATGTATACGGTTCGCTGTTCGGCGCGGCTTTCGGTCGCCGTGAAGATGCCCATTTGGAGCCCCGCCCCCGTCAACGCCGAGTACATCACTCGATACGGCTTTGTATCGGTGTTGATCCAGCTTAGACCCTCGGTATCGGCCAACAGACGGGCCGGCTCTCCGCCAAGGACCGGAACCGACCACGTCTCATACTCGCCGCGCGTGTAAGCGATTCGCGAACCGTCCGGGGAGAAGCTTACGGGTCCCATCTTTTCGCCGCCGTCATGGGTAAGCTGCACCGGATCGCCGTCGGGCAGCAGCTTCACATAAACGTCGCCGGGACCCAGGAATGTGCTGTCTCCACGGATGAAGGCGAGCATTCGGCCGTCGGGCGACAAAGTCGGCGTCACGGCCGAATCGGTGAAGTTGGTAAGCGGGATGTACTCCAATCGCGGAGGGGATGACGTGCGCCGCGGCCAGAACAAGATCGCGGCTATGACTGCAACGGCGATCGCGGCAAACGCGGCTGCGGCGATCCATCCGCCACGACGCTTCCCCGGCGCAGCCGCGCCCTGCCCGCTGGGACGCTGGACGGCCCGCAACGCCCTCACCAACTCCCGCATCGAAGGATATCGATCCGCCGGATTTTTTTCGAGCGCCTTCATCACCAGCGCCCGCAATGGCTCCGGAATATCGCCCGTCAGCGGCGCGGGCTTGGCGTGAATCACCTGCTGGAGCAATTCGAGATTGGTGGCCGCCCGGAATGGCCGCTGGCCCGAGAGCATCTCGTACAGCACTACGGCGAACGAAAACATGTCGCTGCGCGCGTCGAGCGTCTGGCCGGAAGCCTGCTCGGGCGACATGTAGGCGATGGTGCCGATAATCATTCCCTTGCGCGTCTGCTCTTCGGTCAGCGTCTGGGTCGCGGACACAGTCGGGGCGTCCTTGAGTTTCGCCAATCCGAAATCCGCCAACTTGGCGTAGCCGCTCGCGGTGACCAGGATGTTATCGGGCTTGATATCGCGGTGCAGGATGCCGGCCTGATGAGCGGTTGCCAGACCATCCGCGACGCCGGTCAGCAACTGTGCGACATCTTCCCAACTTCGCGGTTCCTTTCGAACCCAGTCCTTGAGCGTGCCCCCGTCGACGAATTCGGTGACCAGGTATTGCCGGCCGTCGAATTCGCCGACGTCATAGACGGTCAGGATATGCGGATGATTGAGCGATGACGCCATCTGCGCCTCGCGCTGAAATCGCCGGCGAGCAGCCGCGTCCGCGAGGTCGTCGGAAAGGAACTTAACCGCCACCCGCCTGTGGAGCTTGGTATCGACCGCTCGAAACACAACTCCCATGCCACCGGCGCCGATCTCGGCCTCGATCTTGTACTGGCCAAGCTGCGCCCCCGGCGCCAACGGCAAGGCCGCCGGTGGTTCCGGCTCGTTCTCCCAAGCCGGATGGTCCAACAGGTTCGATCCGGTCGACTGCGCCAGCATGGCCTCGACTTCGCGCCGGACCTCGAGGCTCGCGCGGGCCAGCAATGCGGCACGCTCGTCTCCCTTGAGCTCGGTCGCCGCCAGATAGAGTTCCTCAATTTGCCGCCACTGCTCAGGGGTCATGCTCCTGTATTATTGCGCGGACTATGGCAGCTGAGACAGCCGCCCAAACGGCAGCAGTCGGGTCTGAACTTCGGCAGGAAACCGATACCAGCCGACAATGTGGACTAGCGAGCGCCGCCGCGGGTTGGGACGGTCGTCCAATCGCGATTGATCGTTTCGTGCGCGACGGCACCAGGTTCGTTACGCCCGCCTACGGTCTGGCCGCCATAGGCCTGCGAACTTGCCCCGCCTAGGGTTCACCCTACTCCTTTCGCTACTTTTCGGTCTCCTGTTCGGGCTAATCCCGGCCCTCAAGTACGGCACGCCGTCTTCCCGCGCGAGCCCGCCAGGGCGGCAGCCAAGTCCGAAACGCCGAGCTTGTTTTCGAACTGTGCGGCACCTCAGGCGATGATTTCGTGGAGCACGTTCCCGGCAACATCCGTGAGCCGAAAATCACGACCACTATATCTGTAGGTAAGCTTGGTATGGTCGATACCCATCAGATATAAGATCGTCGCATGGAGATCGTGGACGTGCACCGGCTTATCGATCGCTTTGAATCCGAAGTCGTCCGTCGCACCATAAATCGTCCCGCCCTTCACGCATCCCCCCGCAAGCCACATGGTGAAGCCGAACGGATTATGATCGCGGCCGTTTTGCACACCATTGGCGCCAGCGCCGATCTCGACCACGGGTGTGCGTCCAAACTCTGATCCGCAAATGACGAGCGTGTCTTTGAACAGCCCGCGCGACTTCAGATCCTTGACGACGGCGGCGAACGGCTGATCCGAATCCTTCGCGTTCTTGCGATGCGCATTGATGTCGGCGTGGGCGTCCCACGGATCGCCCTTGGCGTAGTAGACTTGCACCATTCGCACACCTTTTTCGATCAGCCGGACCGCCATCAGGCATCCGCGCGCCGTGCTGCCCGGTCCGTACAATTTCAATGTTCCTTCCGACTCCTTCCGGATGTCGAATACTTCCGGCGCCTCCGTTTGCATGCGATACGCAGTTTCCATCGACTTGATCGCAGCCTCGAGCTGAGGGTCGCGGATCTCTTCGCGCTGTTGTCGAACCTGGTCAAGTTTTTCGAGCAAATCCAGCTCCCGGCGTTGCTCCTCGAGAGAGAACTTGTCGTTGTAGATATAGGAGACCAGCTTCTTTGGATCGAACTTCTTGTCGATCAGTTCTTCCGTCTGCCTCTCGGCGACTTTGTCGGAAATATAGGTACCCTGATGAATCGCGGGGAGAAACGCGTTGCTCCATAGCGGAGGCCCAACCGTGGTAGGAACATCGGGACAGAGCACCATGTACCCGGGCAGGTTGCTGTTTTCGGTACCCAGTCCATAAGTAAGCCACGCGCCCAGCGACGGACGCCCGGCCTGGCTGAACCCCGTATTCATCATGAGCATCGCCGGCTCGTGATTTGGAATATCGGTGTAGACCGACCGGACCCAGCAGATATCGTCCGCGCATTCACCTAGGTGAGGAAACAGCTCACTGATCTCCATTCCGCACTGGCCGTATCTTTTCCAGGTGAACGGGGATTTCATCAGCGTCCCGGTCTTGCGTTCAGTGGCGACCGACCCGCCTGGCAGCGGCTGGCCATGATATTTTTCGAGCGCGAGCTTACGGTCGAAGCTGTCCACCTGCGAAAGTCCGCCGTTCATGTAGAGAAAAATGACACGCTTCGCCCGCGGCGTGAAATCCGTCCCAGCGCGGGCCAGAGAATCGCCGATCATTCCGGCGAACGCCATCATGCCGAATCCATTTCCGATCCGGCATAGCGCGTCGCGGCGAGTCAGCGAAGATTGCGATTTATGGTTGCGTATCATTTTCCAGTTCACCACGCAGGTCAGTTCACAAACAGGAACTCATTCGAGCTCAACAGAACTTTGATGTAACGGCCCCACGCGGTGGGCGGAAGCATCGGTTTTTTCTCTTCGCCCTTGACACGCGGGCCGATGCCAGACATCATGCCCCCGGGCGTGAACTCGGAATCGCCGGGTTCATCCGCGTCGGGTTCATCTTTCTTGGGCGGTTTAGCTTTTTGTTCCTCGTACTCCTTCATCGGCTCCGCCCGAAGATACTCCGATCCGAGCTTCACCTCCTCGGGCGTCGCTTCGCGCGCAAACACCAGCCGGTACGCCTTCCGGATTCGAGCTTCGTTATCCGGCTCTGCGGCGACCTCCTGCGCGAGGACTTCGGCTTGCTGCTGCACGAAATCGCTGTTCATGAAGAAGAGCCTCTGAAGCGGAACCGTGGTGGTGAAGCGCTTCTCGGCCGAAATATTCGGACTCGGAAAATCGAAAAGCTGCAGGTAATCGTCCAGCCGGTAGCGGCTGACCTTGCCGTACACCGTGCGACGCTTGAAATCGGGCGTCAGCGGCTCGGAGGGACCACCCATCTTGCGGTCCAGCGATCCCGCGACGGCAAGAATCGAATCGCGGATCTGTTCCGCATCCAGTCGATGCCGGTTCGCGCGCCAGTAGAACCGATTCGCCGGATCTTTGTCGTAGTTCTCCTTCGAATCGTCGTCGTTCAACTGGTAAACGGCGCTGAGCATGATTTCGCGATGCAGTTTTTTCAGCGACATCCCTTCGTCCACGAACCGCTCTGCGAGATACTCGAGCAGTTCGGGATTGGTGGGACGCTCGCCCGTCACGCCGAAATTGCTGGGCGTATCGACGATGCCCGTCCCCATGTGAGACCGCCATACGCGGTTCACGATGACGCGCATCGCGATCGGCTGCTTCACGATTTGCTCCGCCAACTCCAGCCGTCCGCTGCCGCGATTCAATGGAACAGAACCGAGCACGGATACGAAATGGCGGGCACTTCGTCGCCGAGATTGTACGGACTTCCTCGGAGGCTCAAACGAAGATCCGCTGGCTTCTCGGCCTCGATCACGCCGTGAACGTATGGGAAATGCGCCGGCTGCTCCTTCTGCAGATTCTCAATATCTGCCCGCAGCGTATCGATGTACGATTTTCGTTCGGGACTCAACTGCCGCTCCAGCCCCCAGCCTCTAAAAACCAGCAGTCCGGGTTTGACCTTGGAGCCAGGCACGTCGGGATTTACGTCGTCGGCCAGATCGCGCTGAAAAACGTCTCTCCACAGGTTCATCTTTTCGATCGGCAGGGTCTTCAGCTCCAGGCCGCAGCCCGGACAGAAATCGTCGTTAGTGATGAACTCGTTCGGCAGGTTGGCTGGCTTCTTCTTTTTGGTCCCAGGCAAAGCCTTGGCGGCGATGATCTCGTTTTCCTCTTTGATTTCGTCGTACTCGAACATCACCTCGACCAGCGTCTTCTGAAATTCATCAGCCAGCTTCTGCGCCTCCGCCTTCTTGCCCTTCTGCTCGATCATCTCCTGCCATTTGGCGAGGTACGGATAATGCTTGGGCGGCTTGGCGAGAAACCTAATCCAGCGGTCGAGCAGTTCGTAGTCGAGCTTGTCTTCGCCGGCGGCCGTGGCGGCTTCAGCCTTGTTATCGCCCGTGATCTTCCACGCCGCCATCATATATTTCGACGCCTGAAAAGCCAGCGCCTGTGCGAGCTGCTCGCTCTCGACACTTGAAAACTCGTCCATCAGCTTCTGCCGCGCTTCGATGTCCTTTTCCCGCTTCTTATATTCGTCGACCGCGGCCTGCGGGACTTGCGGGTATTCGTGATAGGTCGTATTCAGGAACACGCCCGCGAGCGAATAGTAATCTTTTGTTGGAATAGGATCGTACTTGTGGTCGTGGCATCGCGCGCAGGCCGACCGTCAAGCCCGAGAAAGCCGCGCGACACCACGTCGACGCGGTCGTTCCGCTCGTTGGCACGCGTGATCTCCACTGCGCCGTTGTCGTAATACCACGGCCCGAGTCCAAGAAAGCCGAGCCCGGGACAGCATTCTGCGCGCGCGAGCTTCTCCTCCAGTCAAGTCCGCTGGCGATCTGCGCCTTGACGAACTGCGTCGTAAGGCATGTCCTCGTTGATCGCCTTGATCACCCAGTCGCGATAAAGATAAGCGAACGGATACGGGTTATACCCACGGCGCATGGGATCCAGGCTGCGATAATCGTCCTCACCGTAGCGCGCAACGTCCAGCCAGATGCGGCCCCATCGTTCGCCATAGGCGGCGAAGCGAGCAGCCGGTCCACAACTTTTGCGAAGGCGTCGGATGATTCGTCCTTTTCGAACGCTTCGATCTCTTGAAGACTCGGCGGTATGCCCGTCAAATCCAGACCGCCGCGCGGCGGATCAGCGTATGCTTGTCGGCGAGCTTAACCGGCTTCATGCCGTGCTCCTGGAGCTTGGCGATCACGAAGCGGTCAATTTCGGTCTTCCCCCATGCGTCCGGCGGCGGAATCGGCGGCCTTTTCAGCGGCTGAAACGACCAAAAGGCGCGCTGTTCGGGCGTAATAACGTATTCGCCTTTGGGATTCGCCACAGGCGTGGCAGACTCCGGCCAGATGGCTCCCGCTTTGACCCACGCGGCAAGATCCTGAATTTCCTGGTCCTTCAGCTTTCCGCCCATCGGCATTTTGACCTTGCCGGTCTGACGAATTGCAGCGATCAGCGAACTGCGCTCCGGGTCGCCGGGAACGATCACTCTTAAGATGCTATCCCGCGAATCCAGACGGACGCCGCCCAGTTGCGAGTTGGTGTGGCAGGAATAGCAGTTGTTCGCCAGCACCGGACGGACCTTCGATTCGAAAAAGTCCGAGCCGCCGGGCGTAGGAGTACCGGCAAGAACTCCAGCGATCAGAATGACTTGCGCGACGACGTGGGCGCGAACAGACATGGGGGAACGCGTTCACCAGTATACTGGTTTCCCGTGAACCAGCGAGTGCTTCTCTTGTTCCTGGCTGCCTCCCTTTCGGCGCAGCAGGCGCCTAAACCAGGAGTGAAAACGCCAGGTGTCCAAGTTCCAATGACGCTTCTCAAACCCGAGGCTGTTTTCGATGTTCCGGGCTCCCCCGACTGGATTGCCGTTGATGAGTCGGTGTGGATCTCCAACATGCCTAAGAACAGCGTCACGCGGATCGATCCCAAAACCAATAAAGTGATCGGGACGATCACGACCGGCAAGAAGCCGTGCTCCGGACTCGCCACCGGTTTCGGCTCGCTCTGGGTGCCCAATTGCGCCGATCAGAGCATATCTCGCATCGATCTGAAGACCGGTAAATTGACCGCGACAGTTCCAATCCACATCGCCGATTCCGAAGGGGGCGTGGCCGTGGGAGCCGAAAGCGTCTGGCTGATGACCGATAAAAAGGGCACGCTCGCCCGCATCGATCCCTCCAACAACAAAGTGGTCGCGGAGATCTATGTCGCGCCCGGATCGTACGCGGTCGCATTCGGGGAGGGCGCGGTCTGGGTCACAAGCACCGACTCCAATTCGCTCACCCGAATCGATCCGCACACGAATCTTATCGTGGAAACCATCGCGGTCGGCAAGCATCCGCGATTCCTGGCGATGGGTGAAGGAGCCGTATGGACTCTCAACCAAGGCGACGGCTCTGTGTCGCGCGTCGATCCGAAAACCGACAAGTTGGTCGCGACGATTGAAGCCGGCATTCCCGGGCCGGGAGGCGATATAGCGGCCGGCGAGGGATCGATCTGGGTCACTTCATTCGGTTTTCCAATTTCGCGCATCGATCCGGCATCGAACCGGGTGGTGCAACAGTTCAAAGGAGAGGGGGGCGACGCGATTCGTATCGGCCTCGGCTACTTGTGGCTTTCCAACTATAAGCAGGCCACCGTATGGAAGGTCGATCCAAAACGTGTCGCCGCCACGCTCCCGGAATAGTATTTTTTCTGCAAGTCGTCGACCTGGTGATAAATGTCATTCCGCTTGCAGCGCTGCACTCGGGTCGACGCGCATGGCGCGCCGCGCCGGGAACCAGCTCGCGGCGAAGGCAACCGCCAGCAGCAGAACGATGGCGCCGCCCAGCGTTGCCGGATCGCTTGGCCCGATTCCGAACAGCAGACTCGCCAGAACGCTACGAACGGCGAAGCAAGCCGCGAGTCCGATCGCGGTCCCAGCCGCGGCCAAACATAATGCCCGGCCGGTCACCATTGCGAAAATCGAGCCGGGCTGCGCGCCGAGCGCCATCCGGATGGCGATCTCCACGCGGTTGCTGGTGACCACATAGGACAGCACGCCGTACAGCCCCACCGAGGCGAGCACCAGAGCCAGCGCCGCGAAACCGCCCAGCACCTGCATCTGAAAGCGCTGCCGCGCGACCGACCGCGCCAGCACCTGGTCCATGGTGGCAAACTTCACCACGGACCCTCGATCCGCCGCGCGCAGCCGTTCGCGAACCGCCTGCACGACGTTGCGCGGGTCCTGCGCCGTCCACAGCACGAAATTCTCATCTAGTAATTGTTGCGGCGACTCCGTTTGCATGTGGCTGACGTACGTCGACCGGCATGATCGGTCTGGTCAAGCCCTCTTCCCGAATATCAGCCGCGATTCCGACGATAGTGAGCCACTGCTTCTGTGGCGCGAAGCTGTCGAACCAGATGCGTTTGCCGATCGGGTTCTGGCCGGGGAAGAACAGGCGAGCCATCTCCGCGCTGATCACCGTGACCGGCGCGTTGCCGTGTTCGCTTTCGCTCAAGTCGCGGCCGCGCAGCACCGGAATCCGCAGCGTCGCGAGATAGCCCGGGCTGACCACGCTGAAGTTCGCATCCGCCGCGCCGGAGTCTTGCGGACGGCCCTCAATGTTGAAGTGCCCGTCCGGACTACCGCCGTCGAGCGGCAAATCCGTGCACCATTCCCGCCGATTGCACCCCCGGAATCGCGCGCAGCGCAGCGAGCACTTCGCGGAACATTCCAGGCAGAACCTGAAACCCGCTCGCAGGAACCTCGAACGACACCTGGGCCACCAGAACATGATCGCTTCGGAAACCCGGATCGACGGATCGCAGTCTCAAGAAACTCTTCGCCAGCAAACCCGCGCCCGCCACCAGGACCAACGAAAGACAAACCTCGGAAATCACCAGCGCGGCCTGCGTTCGATGCGTTCGCCCCCCGGAACTATAGGACCGCGACGCCACCCGCAACGCCTCATTTACGTTCAGCCGCGACGCCCGCCAAGCCGGAAACAGTCCGAACAGCAGCCCCGTCGTAACGGAAATCGCCAGCGCGAACGCGATCACGCCGCCGTCCATGCGAATATCGGCACTGCGCGGCAGATCCGCGGGCAGAAGAACCTGCAGCAAATCCATGGACCAGAAGGCGACCAGCAAGCCGAGAGCGCCGCCGGCGGCTGCCAGCACCACGCTCTCAGCGAGAAGCTGCCGGATCAAATGCAACCGTCCCGCGCCTAGCGCCACCTGCACCGAAATCTCACGCATCCGCGTGGTCAGGCGCACCATCAGCAAGTTGGCGACATTCACGCAAACAATCAACAGAAGGAAGCCGACCGCGCCAAACAGCATCAGCAGCGCCGCGCGCACTTTGCCCACGATCTGTTCGTTCAGCGAAACGACGGCCGCGTCTTTGGCCATAAAAGGCGATGGATACTCCTGCTTGAGCCGCCGTGAGATCGAGCTGAGATCGGCCTGCGCCTGCGCAATGTTCACCCCTGCACGCAACCTGCCGACCACCCGAAAGTTGTGGGCAGTCCGGCTATCATTATTAAAGAAAGCTCCCGCCGCGATCCACAACTCCGAGCCATTCGGATAGTCGAATCGCGCGCGGCATCACGCCTATCACCGTGAACGGCTGGCCCATCAACTTGATTTTCTTGCCGAGAATCTGCGGATCGCCGCCATATGCGCGCCTCCACAGGCCATCCCCTAATACCACCGTCCCGGCGGCGCGAAATTTCTCTTCCGCAGGCTCGAAGCCCCGTCCCTCGCGGGCTGAATTCCCATCACGCGAAAGAAATCCTGCGTGACATAGGCGCCGTAGGTGCGCTCGGGCGATTCGCCGCCACCGGCGTTTACCGGACCTTCGCCGAAGCCGCCATCGCGACGAAAGTGCGGTTTTCCTGCTGCCAATTCTCGAAATTCGCGGACGGCACCTGCATCTGCCCGCCGGAATCGTTCAATTCCGCGACATAGGCCAGCCGGTTCGGCTCCGGATACGGAAGAGGGTTCAGCAACACCGCTTTGACCACGCTGAACAGGGATGTTCCAGCACCCACCCCCAGCGCCACCGTCAAAATGGAAATTAAAGTCAGCGCAGGCGCGCGGCGGAGCGATCGAAAAGCGCGCCGCATTGAGTCCAGGGCCATAGAAAGGCCTTCACTGCAAGCCGTTAGCCACTTCAGCCACTGATGCGTCTAACAATTCACACCAGCCGCGCCCTAACGATGTCCGGTTTCGGGATTTGTCTTTCATTCGTGGACACCGAACGCGCTCCGTTTCCGTCTCGCCTGATACCGGTTCGGCGCGCGAGAATCCCTCAATTCCGCGCCGTCACGCGGTTAATGAACCACAAAGGGATCTCTGCCACGCCGTTAAAATGCCTCGACCAGATCACAGTTGTTATAGTGTGTTTGTTTTTCATCTGATGACTTCAGGAGCACTCGCAAATGAGACCTCTCTCTGTGACCCGTCCGTTGTGCGTGGTTGCCGCTTTGAGCCTAATGACCGCTGTGTACGGACAGGTTACCTTTACAAGGTTCCCCGCGAATCATGCAACCCGCGTCAATCCCGATACCCATCTGGTTCTCAGCTTTTCGAGCCCTCCCATTCTTGGAAAGTCCGGCTTGATCCGCATCTACGATGCCGCCGACCATCATCTGGTGGATAGCTCGACCTCAGTATCCCTGCGGGTCCCGACCCCACGCACCGCGTCGCCTCACCGCCCGTAACGGCCTTTGTCCAGGATCCCGGCCTCGCCCACTACTACCACGCCGGCCGTGAGAACGACGCCCGCCGATCTGCACAATTACCAGCTCACCACCATCGGCGGCTTGGCGGACTTTCATTTCTACCCGGTCATCATCCATGGCAACGTGGCGACGATTTATCCGCACAATAACGTGCTTGCGGTACGGCCAGGAATACATCGTGCAGATCGACGCAGGCGTTTTCACGCTGGCCTCCGGCGCCTTCGCGGGCTTCACCACGGACGATGCCTGGCGCTTTCACCACCAAGCCGGCTCCTCCGCCCGCCAATACGACTCGCGTAGTCGTCGCGGCCGACGGCAGCGGCGATTTCAATACAGTCCAGGGCGCGGTCGACTTCGTTCCCGACAACCCACCAAAGCGGGTGACGATCTTCATCAAGAATGGCGCCTACGAGGAGATCGTCTTCTTCCGCAACAAGGCCAACCTCACCTTCCGCGGCGAGGATCGCGATAAGGTCCAGGTCGGCTACGGCAACAACAGCGCGTTCAATCCGCCCATGCCGGGGCCGTACCGCCGCTGCGCCTTCTCCGCATATGATTCCACCGGCATCGAATTCATCAATTTCACTCTGAACAATTACTCCTTCGGCCAGGCGGAGGCTCTGCTCATTTCCGGCTCGAAGAACATCGTCAGCCACATGAACATCAAAGGATCGGGCGATGCGCTCAATCTGCGCGGCTCCGTCTATCTCACCGATAGCACGATCATCGGCGACGGCGACACCATCCTCGGCGTCGGCCCGGCTTTCTTCCGCCGCTGCGAGATCCAGTCGATAGGGCCCTTCATGTGGATTCGCAACACCGAAGCGAACCACGGCAATGTCTTCGTCGATTGCACCTTTACCGCCATCGACCGCCCGCTCGCCGTGGAATACAACAGCGCCCCACACTGCCCGTCCAACGTGCTCGCGCGCCTGCCCAACAATCACGGCCTCAACTATCCCTACGCCGAGGCCGTACTCATCAACTGCCACCTCAAAGGCATTCCGCCGGTTGGCTGGGGACCCATCGACGACGATACCTCGCACATTCACTTCTGGGAGTTCAACAGCACCGATGTCGACGGCCATCCCATCGACGTCACACAGCGGCATCCCGTCTCAAAGCAACTAATAGAGCCGCGGGACGCACAAATCATCGCCAATTAGAGTGATCCGGCATTTGTCCTCGGCGGCTGGACCCCGGTTGTCCACCAGTAAAACGTTGATTCAGAAGATGGAGCGGGAGACGGGAATCGAACCCGCAACCAACAGCTTGGAAGGCTGTGACTCTACCATTGAGTTACTCCCGCGGGTACCTTTCGATTTTAGCGCACTCTGACGGATCGAAGCGGTTTGATAAACTGAAGCGGCGGGCGGTTAGCTCAGTTGGTTAGAGCGTCTGG
>CAVTSS010000010.1:0-350299 GCA_963737495.1 Terriglobia bacterium | reverse complement strand
CGTCTCGATCCCTTCGATCGCAGGATCGTACAAACGCAAATCACCCGCGAATTTCCCCAACGCCCGCCCCGGCTCCGGCAAGCCTGCATGCGGATCTTCGCTGGTGAGTTGGCCAGCTCAATCGCCGCGTTGACCATCTTGGCGATTCCTTCAGCGGAAAGATCTGAAGTGTACGACGATCCGCTGCGCTGCCCGGCCAGCACCCGAATCCCTGCCCCGCGCGAGCCCGCTTCTTTGACGCTTTCCACCTCGCGCATGCGGACGTTCACTCGAATTCCGCGCCGTCCGAAATGGTGCACTCCGCGTCCGTCGCCCCCGCGCGAGCGCAAGCTTCACCGCGTCTGAAGCGATTTGTTCGAGTTCACTCATGCGGCCGTCCCGCCCACCGTCATCTTGTCGATCTTAATGGTCGGAATCCCGACTCCTACCGGCACGTGCTGCCCTTCCTTCGAGCACACGCCTACGCCCTCATCGAGCTTCAAATCCCGCCCACCATGCTGACGTATTTCAACGCCTCCGGTCCGTTCCCGATCAGCGAAGCGCCGCGCACCGGACGCGTCAGCCGCCCGTTCTCGATCAGGTAACTTTCATTCGCCGCGAAGACGAAATTCCCCGACGTATTCCACTTGCCCGCCGCCGAACGTCGTGCAATAGATGCCCCGCGGCACAGACCGAATGATCTCTTCGGGATCGCTTTCGCCCGCCAGCATGTATGTGTTCGTCATGCGCGGCATGGGGATTTGCTGATAACTTTCGCGCCGCCCGCTCCCGTCGATTGCGAATGCATCAAGCGGCTCGAAAGCTTGTCCTGCAGGTAACCGCGCAAAATTCCGTTTTCGATCAGAACATTCCGCTGCGTGGCGACGCCTTCATCGTCCACATTCAACGATCCACGCCTGTTCCCGATGGTCCCGTCGTCGATCACCGTGCACAAAGGACTCGCCACCTGCTGCCCACGCGCCCGCTGAACGCAGAGACTTTCTTTCGATTGAAATCCGCCTCCAACCCGTGCCCCACGGCTTCATGCAGAAGAATTCCCGGCCATCCCGGACCCAGCACCACCGTCATTTCACCCGCCGGCGCTTCGGTCGCCCCGAGCTGCACAATCGCCTGCCGGGCGGCTTCGTGAGCAAAATACTCCGGCGTTTTCTCCGTCAGAAAATAATCCAGCGTCACGCGCCCGCCGCCGCCCGAATGCCCCTCCTGCGGATCCCCGTCGCCCTGCCGCGCGAGCACCGTCACACCCATCCGCGCCATCGGCTGACGGTCGAAACTCAAACGCCCTTCGCTGGTCGCGACCAGAACGTCGCGCAGACTATCCGCATACGAAGCCTGCACCTGAAACACCCGCGCATCGTAAGCCCTCGCCGCTTGATCCGCCCGCTTCACCAGGTCGACCCGCTGATCGAGACCCATTTCGTGCGGCGCGCGCAGCATTGGATACAGATCATGCCGCTGCGCTTCTTCAAACCCGGTTTTGACGATGGTCGCTGGTCCGCGCGCGATGCACGCCGCGACGCGCGCGGCTTTGCGGATTTTTTCAGGACTCAAATCGTCGCTGTAGGCGTATCCCGTACGCTCGCCCGCGATTACCCGCACGCCAACGCCGAGCGTGACGCCTTCGGTCGCGCTCTTGACGATCCCTTCGTCCATCGAAATGGAGCTGGTCGACAGGTGTTCGAAGTACAGGTCCGCGTATTCGCCGCCCGCGGAAAGGGCTTCGCTCAGGTATCGCTCGAGATCATGCGCCGTGATGCCAAATCGCGAGCCAAAGAAGGATTCGGAAAGCCCCATACTCCGAGCGTATCACGCATGATCCATTCTTAAACCACATGTGCCAGCACAAGAATCGCGTAAATCAGCGTCACCGCCGCAGCCGCCACGGCGCCGGCCAGAAAGATCAAACCGGCTTGCGTCCTCAGCGACGCCGGCAGTTTCTCGATAAACCCTGGCGCCGTGGGCGACGCGAACGGGTCGGGACGTGGATTCACCGGATCGTGAGGTCGGGTTGAGTAATGTGCTCAATCTCGTCGCACACCAGCGAAAGACTGGCGGGCCGCTGCGCCGGAGCCTTCGCCATGCACCGGTCGATCAGGTCGATCGCCTGGCGGGGGCAACCTCAACGTGCGAAGCGGCTCCATGTTCACTGGCTGATACAGAACGTTTTCAAAGATGTGTTCCACTGAGTCGCCGTTCACCGCTTTGGCGCCGGACAGCAGTTCGAACAGCAGCGCCCGAACGCGTACACATCCGCCTGCGGCCCCAGTGACTGGCCCAGCACCTGCTCCGGCGCCATGTAATAAGGAGTGCCGAGCGTGAACCCCGAGCGCGTCAAATGCACGCCCGCAGCTTTGGCGATGCCGAAATCCATCAGCTTGATTTTTCCGGCGGCGTCGATATGAATATTCTCCGGCTTGATGTCGCGATGAATGATTTTCTTGGTATGGATAAAATCCACCGCGCGCGCCACCTGCAAGCGCGATGCGCATCCGCCGCGGAAAGTCGCCCAGATGCGAGTTGCGAATCGCCGCGCGCAGGCTCTCGCCTTCCAGAAACTCCATGACGATGAACGGACGGCCGTGATCCTCGCCGAAATCGTACACGCTGATGATATTTTCGTGGGTGATGTTCGAAGCCACGCGCGCTTCCATCAGAAAACGGGCCTTCGATTCCTCGTCCGCGGCTCCGGCATCGGTCAGAATCTTCAGCGCAACCCGGCGGCCCAGAATCGTGTCGGTGGCTCGATATACGTTAGACATGCCGCCGCCGAGAAACTGCTCGATCTGATACTTCCCGACGTAGGCTGGATGATCCATTACGCCACCCTTCAGTGTAGAACAGGGCGCTGCGGGCTACCGAGAATCCGGTGGTGCCTGAAAAGTACTGCTAGCCTGATTCAATGCTCCGCTGGGTCAAATCTATCTGCGCTGCTGCGGCTGGTCTAGTTATAGCTGCGTACATTCTCCCATTCCACGACGCACCTCTCGATCACGGCAGTTTGGGTACGATTCCAGCTTCGGATATAAGAGTTATCGCCATTATCATGGCGAGTATCCCGCTCGTAATTTTGGTTCTATTGGTCGCGGCATCGCAGACTTTTCGTTCCTCCATAACTCCATGGAAAGCCGCCCTAGCGAGCTTCTTGCTTGGGTTTGGCCTCGTGGCATGGTTCAGCTTCTCGCACTAGAACCCGATCAATGCGCTTTTCAGGCACTACCGAAAATCGGGAGACCGCTTTTCCAGCATCGCCGCCAGACCTTCTTTGTGGTCCTCGGAAGCCAGGCACTCGCGCATCGCCTGAGCAGCCGCGTTTCGATCCAGCCGCGAACACGCGGCGTCATTCAGCATCCTCTTCATGGCCTCCATCGCCAGCGGCGCGCCGGATGCCAGCACTCCCGCCAACTCCGCCACGCGCGTCTCCAAACGCGTCGGCGGAAACGATCTCGTCCAGATACCCGATGTTGAACAGTTCTTGCGCATTCAAGCGTTTCACCAGCCAGAAAAATCCGTTTCGCCGCGCCCGGCGTCAGACGTGTCGCAAAACGCTCGATGCCGCTTGCATAGTAGGGAATTCCCAGGCGAACCGGAGGCACCATCAGCTCCATCGACTCGACGCCGATGCGAAAGTCGCAAGCCAGCGCCAAATCCGCCGCCCCGCCGTAAACATTGCCTTGCAGAGCCGCGATGGAAGGCACCCGGCAATTCGCCAGAGCATCCGCCGCCGCTTCAAATCGGCCGGGGCGCCCGCGCCGATCGAACCCAGATGAAACCCGGCGCTGAATGTTTTTCCCGTGCTCGCCAGGATCAACACGCGGATTTCGCGCCGCTCCTCGACGATCTGCAAATGCGCCTCAAGCTCGTCCAGATCCGCCGGCTCGATCCGGTTGTGCGCTTCGGGCCGGTTGAAGCGGATGGTCGCGACCGCCCGTCAACCTCGAACTTCATCTCGGAAACCGCGGCGAATATGCTTCCAGATACTTCAACCCGGTGCCGGTGTTGTAAATAACGATCTTTTCTTCGGGCTTGAGGAAACCGCTGGCCAGCAGTTTCCGAGCCGCCGCCACGCAAGCGCCGCCTTCGGGAGCCGCGAAAATTCCTTCATCGGTCGCCAGTTCGATCGCGGCCTGAATCATTTCCTCGTCGCTCACCGCTATGGCCGTGCCGCCGCTTTCCCGCGCCGCCTCAAGACCAGAAAATCGCCCAGCGCCTTGGGAACGCGCAACCCGCTCGCGACGGTTTCGGCATTTTCGAAGAAATCGCTGCGCTCTTTGCCTTGCTCGAACGCGCGCACGATGGGCGCGCATCCCTCGGCCTGCACGGCGATCATCTTGGGGCGTTTGGATCCGATCCAGCCCATCGTTTCCATCTCCTCAAACGCCTTCCACATCCCGATCATGCCCACGCCGCCGCCGCAGGGATAAAAAATCGCGTCCGGCAATCTGCCAGCGCGATTGCTCGGCCAGCTCATACCCCATGGTTTTCTTGCCTTCGATCCGGTAGGGCTCCTTCAGCGTTGAGATCTCGAACCAGCCCTCGGCGTCCTTGCGCGCGGCGACCATTTTTCCGCAATCGCTGATCAATCCGTTCACCAGCGTCACCTTGGCGCCGGTAGCGCAGCACTCGATGAAGTTCGATTGCGGAACGTCGCGAGGCATGAAAATATACGCCTCGATCCCGGCCGCGGCCGCATACGCCGCCATCGCGCCGGCCGCGTTGCCCGCCGAAGGAATCGCGACTTTCTTAATGCCTAGTTCGACGCACATCGAGATCGCGCAGGAAAGCCCGCGCGCTTTGAAGGATCCGGTCGGGTTGACGCCTTCGTCTTTCACCCACAGATCCCGCGCGCCCAGCCGCGCTCCCAGACGCTGGGTATGGATCAGTGGCGTCATTCCTTCGCCCAGCGATACGATCGCCGACGGCTTCGAAACCGGCAGCACGGGCGCGTAGCGCCACATGCTGGACGGACCGTTGGGAATCCACTCCCGGTTCCAGCTTTCCTTGGCTTTCTGAAGATCGTAGCGGACCAGCAGCGGCCCGCCGCACTCGCACAGATTGTGGATCTTTCCGGCTTCGTAGCGCTTGGCGCATAGACTGCATTCCAGATGAGTAAGCGTCGTCATGTGGTGTGGAAACTGCCAGAATAGCGACCCCCGGGTTTTTTCAACCACTCTAGCGCGGACTGGAGGAAACCTGGGAAGATAAAGATTCGTCCAAGTGTTCACACTTTAAGGTTTGGTGGAGGGATTTCGTTTGAGGAAGTTTCTTTTGATCGCGAGCGCCATGAGTGGATTGCTCGACCGCCCAGACTGTGCCGTCGTTTAACATCACGACCTATGCGGGGAACACGACAGCGGGATACGCGGGCGATGGCAGCTCCCCCTCCAACGCCGCAGTTTTATTTGCCGTTCGGCATCACCATCGTCAACGGCAACCTGTATATCGCGGACCAGGTGAACCAGCGCGTTCGATACATTACCAACGGCAACGTCAGTACGCTTGCGGGCGATGGAACCGCGGGTTATACCGGCGACGGCGCCCGGCCCAGAAGGCCGAATTGAACGGTCCCTCCGGCGTCGCCGTGGATAAGAATGGGAATCTTTACATTGCCGATACCGAGAATTTCATCGTCCGGAAGGTCACCACCGGCGGCCAGATCTCCACCTTCGCCGGAAACAACACCTTAGGCCCCGGATATTCCGGCGATGGCGATTCCGCCGTCAACGGGCAACTGTGCACCCCCTCCGGCATGGCGTTCGATTCCAAAGGAAATTTGTATATCTGCGATTCCGGCAACAACGTGGTCCGCATGGTAACCGCAGGCATATTTTCGACCTTCGCCGGCGACAGCGTTCCGGATTTTTTCGGCGACGGCGGCCCGGCCACCAGCGCTCAACTCTACAACCCCGAAGCCATCGCGTTTGATTCCGCCGGGCAACGCATATATCGCCGACACTTTGAATAACCGCATTCGCGAGGTCACCACCGACGGGAATATTCACACCATCGCCGGGAACGGAAAAGCCGGGCGTGCGGGCGACGGCGGGCCCGCCATCAACGCAGAGCTATACCAGCCGCGCGGCGTGGCCGTGGATTCCGCCGGAAACGTTTACATCGCCGATACTTTTAACAACGTGATTCGCGTGATCCTTCCCACCGGTCAGATCGCGACCGTTGCAGGCACGGGCAGTCCCGGTTACGGAGGCGACGGAGGAGCGGCCACCAGCGCGCAGCTCAATTTTCCGACCTCTCTCACCTTCGATGCCTCCGGCAATCTGTACGTCGCCGATACCGACAACAACGTGATTCGCGAATTGATCCCGGCTCCAGCGCAGCCCGCCGGCTTTCCGCCCTCGATCAGCGCCGGCGTCTTCACGCTGGGCGCCTATGGTGGATCTACCGTCATCGCTCCCGGAACCTGGATCGAGATTCACGGCACTAACCTCGCCGGCGATACGCGCTCCTGGAATGCCGGCGACTTCAACGGAAACACGGCTCCCACTTCGCTCGATGGGACCAGCGTCCACATCGGCTCGCAATCCGCGTTTGTCGAATACGTCAGCGGCACCCAGGTCAACGCATTGGTCCCGTCGACCATCGGCAGCGGTCCGCAGCAATTGACCGTAACCAACAGTTCCGGCGAGAGCGCACCCTATCTGATCACCGTGGAAACGCTGCAACCCGGGCTACTGGCGCCTTCTCAACATCGGCGGCAAGCAATACGCGACGGCGGTTTTCTCCGACGGAGTCACTTACGCGCTGCCCTCGAATTCGGTCGCGGGCGTGACCTCGCACCCTGCCAACCCGGGCGACAACATCGTCATGTACGGAATCGGGTTCGGCCCGGTGAGTCCGAACACCCCCGCGGGCCAAATCGCCAACGCATCCGCGAGTCTGGATCTCCAGCTTCAGGTTTTGTTCGGGCAAACACCGGCAACGGTATCCTACGCGGGCGTAGCGCCCGGCGCGGTGGGGCTCTACCAGTTCAACGTGGTAGTGCCGAACACCTCGGGCACCCGTCCCGGTGAGCTTTACTTTGGGGCCGTTTACCAGCTCTCAAACTGTTTATGTTTCAGTTCAGTAGCCGCACATGAGGATCTGCCTGTTCATCGTCGCAGCGGGGGTCGCAGCCGGGATCGCAGCGGCTCAGAATCGAACCTTCTCCGACGCTGAAGTGATGAGAGTCCACCGTTCGGCCCTCCTGATCGACACGCATAACGACATCACCAGCCGCACCGTCGCGGGCTTCGACATCGGCCCGCGCAATACCAGCGATCACCCCACCCACACCGATCTGGTCCGCATGAAGGAAGGCGGCATTGGCGCGCAATTCTTTGCCGTTTACGTCGCGGCTCAGTATGTCGACGGGAATCATTCGGCCAACCGGACGCTTCAGATGATCGATACGGTCCGCCACGACATCATCGGCAAATATCCCAACGATTTTGCGTTCGCCACTACCGCGGCCGAAATCGAAGCGGCCCATAAACAAGGCAAAATCGCCGCGCTGATTGGCATCGAAGGCGGCCACGCGATCGAGGACAGCCTGCGTCTCCTGCGGGATTACTACGCACTCGGGGTCCGCTACATGACCCTCACGCATTCCAATACCAACAACTGGGCCGACTCCTCCGGCGACATGGACCGCGCCGGCGTCGAGCATCACAACGGCCTGACGGATTTCGGCAAGGATGTCGTTCGGGAGATGAACCGGCTCGGCATGATGGTGGATATTTCCCATGTCGCCGACAAGACGTTCTGGGACGCGCTCGAAGTGAGCCGGGCGCCCATTTTTGCGTCGCACTCGTCGTGCCGCGCGCTTGCCGATGTACCGCGCAACATGACCGATGAGATGATCGTCGCCCTCGCCAAGAAAGGCGGCGTGGTGCAGATCAATTTCTCCTGCGGGTTTCTAAAAGCCGGCGCCGGAACAAGCCAGCGCGCCACACTCGCCGACGTAGTGGCGCACATCGATCACGTAAAGCAGATCGCCGGCGTGGCAGCCGTCGGCATCGGCAGCGATTTCGATGGAATCGGCTGCGCGCCCGAAGGGCTCGACGACGTTTCCAAGTTTCCGAACCTCACCCGGGCGCTGCTCGAAAAAGGTTATTCCGCCGACGATATTCGAAAAATCTATGGTGGAAATCTACTGCGCGTAATGCGCGCCGTTGAGAAGACGGCTGTTCAGAATCAATAGCTACTGGGCTTGCGCCTTAGTCTGCGAAAGATCGATCGGCTCATCCGCGCTGCCGCCGTAAATGCGCGGAATCTTCGATCCCATAGGACGCAGGTAGGTCGATAACTGGCCGCGGTGATGGACGGAGTGGCTGAGCATCAATCCGATATAGCTGATCGCCGGAAGCGTGAACACCGCGAAGTTGATCTCCTTTACCAGATCATCACGCTTGCACGCCTCGATCTTCGACACCGCTTTGGCAAACTGCTCTTCATACCACTTCGCCAGCTGGGCCGGCGTTTTCACGGAGTCCGGGATGTTAGCGTCTTCCCGGTTGAAGGCCCCAGTGGCCGCACCCTGGATGAAGAAAATCTCGCTGCTGGCCAGGTGTTTGGCGAGTTCCATCGCGCTCTTGGCCTTGGGATCCGGTTTGTAGTCGAGCTGGTCGTGCGGGATCGCCTCGATAATGCGGCGCGTGGTCCCGTGTTCGTTGCGAATTTGCGGTAAATACACTTCGCTAAGCAGGAAATGGGCTTGTTCAGGTGTCATGCCCGCTACTTTATCACAGCCCTCTTGCAGTGGGATGGCGGTTCCGCAAGTAACGTCAGAAACACAACTGCATGTTCGAACATCTTCTTCCGTGAGAAACACTTCACTGTGTTATCTTCCAATCAGGACGGTTTCCCGCGCGCCGTCTTTCGGAGATTTTTGTTGATGACAAAATGCTTACGCTACTTTCTCGTGGCGACTGCCCCGGTCTGGGCCCAGGTATCGCCGACGATTAATTCTTCCCCGTCGCGGGAGTTCGGTCAACCCGCCCTGCTTTCGTCGCTGAATTCAATTGCGCCGAACCTGGTGGAAGGACGCGAACTGTACTTACCCATCGCCTTGGCGTTCGACACCAGCGCTTCGCCGCCGATTCTCTACATCGTCGATAACGGCAATAACCGCATTCTCGCCTATAAGAATCCGGCCAGCCTCAGCCCGTGCGGCGCCGGAAACATCGCGTGCGGGTTCGCCGATCTTCAGATCGGCCAGCGAGACCTGACCGGCACTCTTCCAGGCGGTCCCGGCCAACCCGGACTTAGCGCCGGATTCAACGCCCCTGCCGGCATTGCCGTGGACTCGAGCGGCAGTGTCTACGTGGCCGACAGCGGGAATAACCGCATCCTCCGCTTCCCCGCTCCGTTCAAACAAACCGGGTCCCTCGCCGTACCCGATCTGATCATCGGACAAGCGAATCTCGCAACCAATCAACCCAATCAAGGACAGAACTTTCCCAGCGCGCAAACTGTGTCTTTTAACGGGAAACTCGTGGGACTCGCCATCGATCCGAGCGGCAATTTGTGGATCACCGACCCGGGGAACAACCGGGTGCTCCGCTTCCCCGTCAGCCAGCTCGCGCCGAACACATCCCAACCGGCCGCGGACGTCGTGTTGGGCCAAACCAGCGCCAGCCTTTCCGCTCTTCCATCGCCGCCTGCAGGCACGCAAGCCTTGCTCGATAAGAGCATCCTGAATTCGCCGAACGGCGTCGCCTTCGATGCCAAGGGCCGGCTGTATGTCTCCGACGAATACAGTCGAGTGCTGTATTTTCCCGGTCCATTCACAACCGGTATTCCTGCCACCCGCGCCTTGGGCGTAGTGGTGCCGCAGACACCGCCGCTCCCGAACGTGAACCAGTATGGGTTAGCCGGCCCCCAGGGCCTGATTACGAATGGAACCAACCTGTTTGTAAGCGATGCCGGTAACAACCGGGTCGTCGAATACGATGTTCCTGAGAGTTGGCCCGCGGAACCGGCCTTGACGAATGGCCAATTTCCTCCCAACGCGGAATTTTCCCCGCCGATGATTGCCGCCATCGGGCAAATCGGTCTGACCAACGGACAGGCCAACCAGAACAAGCCGCAGCCTGGCCCGAACACCCTGGCCAACCCCTTCGGCGTGGCGTTCAGCGGCTCCGACCTGTGGATCGCCGACACCTACAACAACCGCGTGCTCGATTTTCCACTACAGGGCAGCAGCTATACTTCTGCTACGCGGCTCGCCGGCCAGTCGAATTTTCAATACGGCGCGCCCAATCTCATTGAAGGACGTGAAGTGTTTTTTGCCGGCGCCACCGGAGTCCCCGCTGCCGGTGTGGTGGTGGATCAAAAATCCACTCCGCCGCATCTCTACATCGCCGATACCAATAACAATCGCATCCTCTGCTTTAACGATGCACGCTCCGTCTCATCCGGCTCACGCGCCGACCTCGTCATCGGCCAGAGCGGACCGACCGACTTCTACGATGCCCTCGTCAATTCCGGCACTAATCTCACAACCTCGCCTACGCAGACAGGCCTCTACCAGCCGATTGGCGTGGCCGTGGACACGGCCGGAAATCTGTATGTCGCCGACACCGGAAACGGCCGCGTACTGCGCTACCCCGCCCCGTTCAGCCAGCCCGCCGGATCGCAAATCCTGCCGAATCTCGTTCTGGGCCAGCAAAGCTTCTCCTTCACCGATACCGACGCGACCAATCAGAACATGCACTCGCCGTTTGGCCTCGCGATTTTCTCCGAGGGCAGTCTGGCGGTCTCCGACTCGTTTCACAGCCGGGTGCTGATCTTCAAGCGTCCCGCGGGAGGCGACTTCCAAAACGGACAGACCGCTTCGGTAGTGCTCGGGCAGCCCGATTTCGTCACCACGACTCCCAGCGGTACGGCCAGCGGAATGAACGGCCCCCGCCACATCGCAGTCGATTCCTCCGACCGGGTGTACGTTTGCGATTTCCAGAATAATCGAGTGCTGGTCTACACCAACGCGCGAAACTCCGCGAACGGCGCGGCTTCCGCCTTCCAGCTTAACGGTCTCAGCCAGCCGGATGGCGTGATCGTCAGCCAGCAAACCGGCGAAATCTATGTGGCGAACTACGGCGCGGATGCGGTACTCAGGCTGCCCGAGTATGATTCTCTGATTCTGAACTCGACACCAAACTCCTACCCGGTGAGCGCCACCATCCATACTCAAACGCCTCCTTTGACCGTCGCCCTGTACTCCGACACCGCGGACCTCTCCGATAACCAGATCGTCGCCGAGGCTGCCAATCGCATCACCTTCTTCTTTCCTCAATTGGTGTTCCAGAACGCAGCCAACTACAATTCGCAGCCGCTGGCTCCGGGAATGCTAGCGCTGATGTACCGGAGCGGACTCGATTTCAACCTGACGACGTCGTATCCAGCCGGACAGCCCAACAACCAGGCTACGCCGTGGCAGGCTAACGTAAACGACATTCAGATCATGGTCAGCGCTCCGGGAATGACGCCGACCCCGGCTCCGATTTTCCGAATCGATCCGACCCTGATCGCCTTCCAGGTTCCCTCGAACACTCCTTCGTCGGGAACCGCGACGTTCGTAGTGCTCCATCCGTCCACTGGCGCGATCGTCGGGGAAGGCGACTTCCAGATGGCCCAATACTCGCCAGGATTCTTCACCGGCGGCTCGCCGGCCGGGACGGGACAGGTCCGCGCATTCAACAATCTGAACCAAGGCGAATCCTGCTCGCCGATGCCGGATTGTGTCATCAACGGTCCTGCTTACCCCGTCCCCCGTGACGGAAACCACGTGATCTCCTTCTGCCTCACCGGAGGCGGCGCGTTTCAGGGAGGAGCGCCGGATGGGCAGAATCCCGTCGCCGCCAATACGGCGGATCAACCGCAGATGCTCTCCGGCTCGTTCCCGCCCAACGGGCTGGTTCCAGCGACGTACGTGCAGTATTCCGGAGCGGGATGCTTCTTCCCAGGAGGCTGGCAAGTCAACTTCCTGGTACCGACCTTGATCCCGCCCGGCAACAACAACGTGATCGCGCTGAGCATCGGAGACATCCCGAGCTCCATCGGTCCCAGTGGCACAATCCAGGTCTGGTTCGCGACGAAGTAAAAGATCAATTGATACGCTTCAATTGATTACTTTTTAACGCTTTACCGCATATCCGTAGGGGATTGGCCACGTTGGCGTTCCGCGCAGCGCCGATTGCGCTTTCAGCGCCCAATAGGGCTCGCGCAACATCTCGCGGGCAAGCGACACGACGTCCGCCTGTCCGCCGACGATAATGTCATTGGCTTGTTGCACTTCGGTGATCATTCCTACGGCACCGGTTAAGATATCCGCTTCCTTGCGGATCGCGGCCGCAAAGGGGACCTGAAAACCGGGGCCGACGGGTATTTTCGCGCCGCGAACCAGAGCCCCGCTGGAGCAATCCATCAGATCGACGCCGGCCGGCTTTAGTGCTTTTGCAAGCTCAATCGATTGCGGCAGATCCCAGCCTCCGTCGACCCAATCCGTGGCGGAAATACGCGTGAACAGCGGCATATCGGCAGGCATGACACTTCGCAACGCCGCCACCACCTCCAACGACGCCCGCATCCGATTCTCGAGGCTCCCGCCGTATCGATCCGCGCGCTTATTGCTCAGCGGAGATAGGAATTCATGCAGCAGATAGCCATGAGCGTTATGCAGCTCAATCACGCGAAACCCAGCCTGAATCGCCCGTTTCGCCGCAGCCGCGAACGCCTCGACGATCGCCTGAATCTCAGATTCGTCCAGCGCATGCGGCGGCGGATCGCCATCCACAAACGGAATCGGACTGGGCGCCACGATCTCCCATCCGCCCTCCGCCGCCGTCTTCAGCCGAGCCCCTCCCTGCCAAGGCGGCACACAGCTCGCCTTACGACCCGCATGTGCGAGCTGGATGCCCGGTACCGCGCCCATGCGTTCGACAAACTTCGCGATGCGCGCCAGCGGCTCGATATGACGATCGTCCCAAATGCCCATGTCGCCCGGCGAAATTCGTCCTTGCGCGGTGACCGCGGTAGCCTCGACGAAAACCAGCGCAGCTCCGCCGACGGCGCGGCTTCCAAGGTGCACCAGATGCCAATCGTCCGCGAATCCGTCAACCGATGAGTATTGGCACATCGGCGAGACCACGATGCGATTGCGCAGGGTCACGCCCCGGATAGAAAGAGGAGTCAGAAGATCCATGTGGATCTATAGATGGTAACCGGACGCCAAAGGATCAGTCTTGTTTGGATTCGAGCCGGGCCCGCGCCAGGTCTCGATTCTTCTTGGCCAGTTCACTAGAGGGGTCGAGGGCGATGGCCTGTTCGAAAGCATCCAGCGCGTCCTGGTATTTTCCCAGTCGCAGCAGCAGCTCCCCGAGCCCGATGCGTACCTGCGCGTCCTGCGGATAAGCCGCGGCAACCTGGCGATATAAATCCGACGCTTCATCCAGTTTGCCCGCCTTGATCAGCGCACGTGCCAGATTATAGCGGGCATTTTGATAATCCGGCCGCAATTTCAGCGCGACCCGGAACTGCGCGATCGCATCCGAGCCGCGTCCCAGCGCCGCCAGCGCCGAACCGAGCATGTTGTGCCCTTCGGGATTCGCAGGCTGAAGGCGAACCCCCGTCTGCAACTCCGCAGCAGCCGCCTGAGGATCGAGGCGCGCCATGCGAATCGCACCCAGATTCAAATGCGCCGCCGGATCCGACGGATACTTGGCTAGGCGGTGCCGAACCAGCGCCTCTTGAAGCTCGATACGCACATCCCGGTTGCCGCGCGGGAGCACTTGCAGCCACAGATGCGCCATCTCGTCCACCGTGCGATTCCCAGCCCGTACGCGCTTCGGCGGGTGATTCGGATTGCGGATATTCTCGGACGAATTGTCGTAGTGAAAGCGCATCGAAATGGTCGTCCCGCGCGGCAAGAACAAGGGCTCGCGGTACCGGTACACAGCCTCCCAATTCCGGTCCCAGTCCGGGATGCGGACCAGCCATTTTCGTTCCCCCGAAGGAAGAGTCGCGTAGCCCTCGAGCAGATGCCCCAAATAATGCGCATGCGGATACACCGCCAGCACATCGACGTCGAGCGGAAGCTTGAAATCATCCGAAACCGGGAAGTCGCGATCCCCGGCAGGAATATCGATCGCGCCATCGTGCTCCAGCTGGACCAGCATCGGGAACCGAGTCTGTGGTTTATCGGTGAAATATAAACCAATGGATGGCCGAATCGATTCCGGCTTCCCGGTGGTCTGCATATGAGCATTTAGGACCAGATCGTTGCCCGGATCGAGCCTCCACGAAAGGCCGTCGGGCTCCGAGTAAGGAATCCCGCCCGGCTTCCAATACAGAAAATGCCCGTCGTCAGGTTCGAATATGGATCGCTCGATCACCGGGTCCATTCCTGGGAATCCCTGGCCTGGCGCAATCTCTTGAGCCCTTGCAGAATGAGAGCGATCCACGTATAAATTCGCGTGATGCATCAGGCGCTTGTCGCCGGGACGAATCTCAATCGCCCGCACCCAATGGATCCCCGGCGCGGCGGGAGCTGTAAAGATGAAATTCCAGTAAATATCATTGCCCGCGGCAGGAATTTTGTGGGCAGCCGAGGCTTCGAGAATCAGATCGGGCGGCCCAAGCTGCCAGCCTTCCGTGAAGCTCGGCGGCGAAGTAGCCTCCGATGCGGGACCCTCCGGCGCACCCGCGGAGGCCCAGGCCGCGAAGGTCCGGATCTGCGCGTCGGAAAGCCGCAGCTCATCCGCAAAATCGCCATGACCCGGCTCGGGAAGCCACGGCGGCATGAACCGGCGCTCGGTCACATCGGCGATTTGCCGGGCGTGTTTCTTCACGTCAGTGTAAGTGAGCAGCGGAAACGGTCCCGCCTCCCCCGGCCGATGGCAAGGCGCGCAGTATTGGTAGACCATCGGCGCGATGTCGTGGTTGAAATTCGGTGCAGCCAGCGCGTCCAGTGAAATCAGCAATCCCGCCAGGCAAAGCTTATTGAATATCGGCAAGCGAACATCCTACCGCGTGGGTTTCCGCCATTTTCGGCGATTTCCCGTCAAGCACGGCGCTGATCGCGTCTTCCAGGTCGTGAGTCAGCGCCATGCTCCTGGACTTCCCCGGCGCCACCCACAAGTCGTCGATGCGCCCGTGGTACATCAGGGTCCCCGCGGCATCAAAAACCGCCGCTTCGGGAGCCACCGTCGCATGCGCCCGCTTCACCAACTCGTGATGCGGATCCTGCAGCGGCACGCCGGGAATCGCATATTGCGCCTTCTGCTGTTCGATGCCGTGGCGGGTCTCAGCCGGATCGGGATAAACCAGCCAAAAATCCACCTGACGATCTGCAAACTCCGTCGCGATGCGCCGCAGCTCCGGTGCATACCGGTTTGTGATCGGACAATCGGTGCGAACGAACAAGAACACCCGCGCGTGCGCGGAAGACCCGAATGGATCGCTTGCAAATGCGAGCGCCAGCAACATTAGAATCGCGCCCATAATTAAAGCCTACTGCGAATCGCTCAGAGCGTACTGAATGCGCTCCGTCAACTGATCTACAAACTTGTCCGGCAGATACCCGTTCATGCGGCTGGCGACTCGCCCCTGTTTGTCGAACAGAACCGTGGTTGGGATCGCCGTTACCTGCAACAGGCGCTGCAAGCCGTCGTCGAAATACACCGTCTTGCTCCACTTCTGCTGATCCAGGAACGGAGCCACCAGCAAACGGTCTTCATCCGTGTCGACCGCGACAAACACTACGTCTTGACGATTCTTGAATCGCTCCTTCACCTGCTCGTACAACGGATGCTGCGCGCGGCAGGGAGTACACCACGTGGCCCAGAAATCGAACACCACCACGCTGCCTTTCAAGCTTTTCAGCGCGCAGTTTTTTTCCGTCCAGGCCGGTGAGCGTGAATTGCATCGGGTCGGTCGCGGCCATGTTCGGATCGAACGCCAGCAGCCGGTTGCGATGCTCTTCCACTTGCGCGGAGGCTCGATCGTACGCCGCCAGAATCAGCTCGCCTAGCCCTTTGTCGTCGCGATGCAGTTTGCGATACAGCTCGCCCAGCTTGCGCCGGTCCTCCGCCCGATCCGTATCCATGGCGCGCGAATCCGGGATGACGAACGCATCCGCCAGCCGCAACAGCGCTTCAGGCTGTTTGCCCGATTCCGCCAGCGCGTTGGCCCATTCGCGCGCGGCTTCCTCGCACGGGAAGGTCTGATACGCCTCCGCAGCCAGCCGCTCGGCTTCGCCCTTCTCGCCCAGAATCGTCTTGGCCTTCGCCTGATACAGCAACGCGCGCGACAGCCCGCGATCCCGCTCTTCCTGCTTATGCCCCGTGTCGCGACCATCCGGAGCCGCCGCTTTCTTGATGTTCTGCTCGAACGCGCGCGAATATTGCAGTGACTTTTCGGCGTTCTCGCGCCCGCCCAGCGTGAGCAGCGCCCGCGCGACGCGATCCAGCAGCAGCATGTCGTCAGGCGATCCACCAGCACCCGCTGCCCATAGAGAATCGTGCGCGCGTCATCTTTCAGGTCGATGGCCGCATGCGCCAGCGCGCGCTCAATCTGCTTCTTTTGCGCCGCTTCCGGATACTTCTTCAGAAACTGTTCCAGAACTCGCTCCACATCGACACTGCTATTGCCGACATCGGCCAGCGCTTCCGCCAATTCCTTGTTTTCAGCCTCCGCCGGAGTAGGCTTCGGCGCCTGAGCAGCGGGCGGCGTCTGCCCGAACGTCACCGCGGCGAGCATCCAGCACGATCGCTGCCAGACGAAGCAAGCTCATTGGGATTTCGGCCGCAACCCGCGAATCGCCTCAGCCAGTTCCGCCGCGCGTTCGCGCGCCATATGCATATAGACGTCGTTCTTCGCGACCTGATCGAGCAGCGGCAAAAACTGCTCAGGGCCCGCCAGCCGCTTGTGATCCCAGGAGGATTGAATATTTACCAGCGCGTCGTTCACACCCAGCTTGTCGTGGCGAACGGCGCGTCGGAATTCGACCAGCAGCCGCTCGCTCTCGCTGATCCGCTCAAACCAGTCGAGCAACGTTTTCGCGTTTTCGTCCAGAGAATAATTGAATTTCTGCTTCCGACTTCTGGTCGCCGTCCTCCCAGCGAAAAGTCTTGGCGCCCATGTTGGCGACCTTCAGGCCGGACTCCAGATGGATGCGAGAAATGATCCAGCTTCGCCGCCAGATCGAAAAACTGTGCGGTGGTAGCCGCGTCGAACTCGAATTTCTCCGGGGAATCGTCATCCACGTCTTCCTTGTAGGAAACCTCGCCCGATTTGTCCAGCGAAATCTCCACGTATTCCGGCGTGGATCCCGGGAACGACTTGATGAACACGATGCGCGGACCAGCGGCGAAAGCGCCCAACGGAGCACGCCAGAAGCAGCAGCGTTCTCATCGCGCCACCTTGACGACCATCGCCGTCGAAGTGTGCGTCGCATGGCAGATCGCGACCGCGATCGCATCCGCCGCGTCTTCCGAATCGATCCCAGTCCCGGTCAGCGACCGCACCATCAACTGCACCTGGCACTTTTCCGCGCGACCGTACCCGACCACGCTCATCTTCACTTCGAGCGGAGAATACTCACCCAGGATCACGCCCGCTTCAGCGATCGCCAGCAGCGCCACGCCGCGAACGTGCGCCAGTTTCAGCGCGGTCTTTACGTTTTGCGAATAGAAACACTTCTTCGACCGCGGCCGCATCGGGAGTCTGATCCGCGATCACCGCCCGCAAACGCCCGGGAAATGGTCCGCAGCCGCGCGTCCAAACGATCTCGCGGCACGGTACGAATCACGCCGTGGCTCAGAACCTGGTGGCGGCGGCCGTCGCTTTCGATCACGCCCCAGCCGGTGCGCTCGGTTCCGCAATCGATCCCCAGGACTCGCACGAGGTTAGCGCGCTCCTCTATTGGGCAAGCGCCTCCAGCTCTTTCTCGTCGACGTCGAAGTTGGAGTACACATTCTGCACGTCGTCGTGCTCTTCAAGCGCCTCGCTCAGCCGCAGCATCGCGCCGGCATTCTTGCCTTCCAGGCGAATCAGGTTCTTCGGAACCATGGCGATTTCCGCCGATTCGGTCGGGATCCCGGCCTTCTGAATCGCCTCCAGCACGGCTTCATGTCGCTCCGGCGGCGACAGGACGACCCAGGCGCCCCCATCGTCGCGCAGGTCGTCCGCGCCGGCGTCGAGCACCAGATCCATCAGCTTATCTTCGGATGCTTTCTCTCCGTCGATCACAATCTGGCTCTTGCGCTCGAACATCCATGCGACGCTGCCCTGCTCGCCCAGGTTTCCGCCGTTCTTCGAAAATACGTGTCGAATATCGCTCACCGTGCGATTGCGGTTATCAGTGGCGACGTTCACCAGCACCGCCGCGCCTCCCGGTCCGTAGCCTTCGAACATGATTTCGTCGATCTGCCCGCCTTCCAGCTCGCCGGTGCCGCGCATGATGGCGCGCTTGATGTTATCGGCAGGCATACTGACGGCTTTGGCGGCGGCGATGGCGGAACGCAGGCGCGGGTTTCCGTCGGGATCCCCGCCGTTGCGCGCGGCAATGGTGATTTCCTTGATGACACGGGTAAATATTTTCCCGCGCTTGGCGTCGAGGGCGCCTTTCTTATGCTTGATCGTGGCCCATTTTGAATGACCGGACATGCGGACCTCTGGAGGCTAAATGCGACTTTCGCGCTTCTCTGTAACCTAACTGTTGAGGATAACAGATGGGGTAAAAGCCGTCCACTATGAAAGTCTTACGCAACCACGTACCTGCGAGCGTAACCGTAAGTATTTCGGCTTCCGGCGTGTCGATAGTACAGTTAGAGAATGCAGATTCCTCTCTACCAGGTGGACGCTTTCAGCGGCAAACTTTTTCACGGCAATCCGGCCGCGATTTGCCCTCTCGAAAAATGGCTCTCCGACGAAGCCATGCAATCCATCGCAGCCGAGAACAATCTCGCCGAAACCGCGTTCTACGTGCCCAATGGCAAGGGCTATCATCTGCGCTGGTTCACGCCTGCGGTCGAAGTGGACTTATGCGGACACGCCACGCTCGCCTCGGCGCACGTCATTCTCTCGATTCGCCGCGAAACGAACGAAAACCAAGTCCGATTCCAATCCAAAAGCGGCGAGCTGATCGTCACTCGCGAAGGCGACCTGTACGCGATCGACTTTCCCTGCCCGTCCGCCGTCGGAATGCGCCCCGGATCCCGCGCTGATCTCGGCTCTGGGCGCGACGCCCAAGCAGATCCTGCTGCGCGCGCGATTATCTTTGCGTTTTCGATACCGAAGAAGAAGTGCGAGCCCTCGCGCCCAACATGGAAAAACTCGCGCGCGATCGATCGTTTCGCGAAATCATCGCCACCGCGCCCGGCCGCGATTGCGATTTCGTCTCGCGCTTCTTCGCGCCCGCCAAAGGCGTTCCCGAAGATCCGGCCACCGGCTCGGCGCACTGCACTCTGATTCCCTATTGGTCCCAGCGCCTGGGCAAGAAAAAACTGCACGCACGCCAGATTTCGAAGCGCGGCGGCGAGCTGTTCTGCGAAGATCGCGGCGACCGCGTGAAGATCGCCGGGCGAGCCGTCAAATTTCTGGAAGGCGTGATCGAAGTAGACTAGCTATTTGCACCGCGTCTCGATTTTTGTCACCTGCCTGGTGGACCAGGTGTTCCCCCGCGTCGGCCTGGCGATGACCGAAGTGCTGGAGCGCGCCGGATGCCAGGTCGAGTTTCGCGAAGCGCAAACCTGCTGCGGCCAGCCTGCCTTCAACAGCGGCTTCCGCGACGATGCGCGTCACGTCGCCAGGCATTTCCTGGACGTTTTCAAAGGCGCGGAATACATTGTAGTGCCGTCGGGCTCCTGCGCCTCGATGATCTCGCATCACTACGCGGATTTGTTCGAAGGACCATCACGAATCCCGCGTCTGGGAATTTTCGCAATTCCTCACCGACGTTCTGAAAATCGACGATGTCGGCGCGCGCCTCGATCGAGTCGTGACCTATCACGATAGCTGCCACTCTCTGCGCGAGCTCGGCATCAGAGACGCGCCCCGGCGTCTTTTGTCGAACGTGCGCGGATTTGCGCCTGGTCGAGATGGACGCCGCCGCAGGAGTGCTGCGGATTCGGCGGGACTTTTTCCGTGAAGTTCCCTGAAATTTCCGGTGCGATGGCGCGCACCAAGATCGATTCCATGCTTCGCACCGGCGCCGATACGGTCGTGTCCATCGATTCCAGTTGCCTGATGCAGCTCCAAGGCGCGCTGAGCCGCGCCGGTTCGAACATCCGCACCATGCATCTCGCCGAGGTGCTGGCGTGCCGCTGACCCAGATCCAGAAAGCCCTCGACGATCCCCGTCTTCAGAAAGCGGTTTATTCCGCCACCGGACGCCTGGCCGATGGCCGCCGCAAAACCGTCGCCGACCTGCCCGAATATCAAAAGCTTCGCCAGCACGCCCACGACATCAAACAGCACACGCTCGAACACCTGGACACGTATTTGGAGGAATTAGAACGAAACGTGATCGCGCGCGGCGGCAAAGTCATCTGGGCCAATACCGCGGCCGAGGCCTGCGACTTCGTGACGAATCTCGCGCGCGACCGCGGCGTGAAGCTGGTGGTCAAATCCAAATCGATGACCACCGAAGAAATTCATCTCAACCATCACCTGGAACGTCACGGCATCGACGCCGTCGAAACCGATCTGGGCGAATACATCATCCAGCTCTCTGGCGAAACGCCGTATCACATCATCGCTCCGGCGCTGCATAAGACTCGCGAACAAGTCGCCGAAGTGCTCCACGCCGCTCCCAATGCCACACCCGAAGCCCTCACCGCGATCGCCCGAGCCACGTTACGAAAAAAGTTCCTGGACGCCGGAATCGGCATCACCGGCGCGAATTTCCTGGTCGCCGATTCAGGCGCCATCGTGCTGGTCGAAAACGAAGGCAACGCTCGACTGTCGAGCAGCGCCCCGCGAATTCACATCGCCATTGCCGGCATCGAAAAAGTGATCCCGCGCGCGCAGGATCTTGCTGTTTTCCTCAAATTGCTGGCCCGTAGCGCGACCGGCCAAGCCCTCAGCGTCTACACATCTTTCCTCTCCGGCCCGCGCCGCCCCGGAGAAACGGACGGACCCGAAGAATTCTGCTTAGTCCTTCTCGATCACGGCCGCACTAGCGTTCTGGCCGACCGAGAAAAGCGCCAGTCGCTCTACTGCATCCGCTGTGGAGCATGTTTGAATCACTGCCCCGTATATCGTAAAATCGGCGGCTATTCCTATCCGTGGGTGTATTCGGGACCCATCGGGAAAATTCTCACTCCGCAGTTCGCCGAAACGCTGGAAAAAGAGGGCGCGGACCTTCACGCTTCCTGGCTGCCCTTCGCCTCCAGCCTCTGTGGAGCCTGTGGCGAAGTATGTCCGGTTAAAATCGAAATCCCGAAAATCCTGCTCGAACTGCGCCAGGAATCGCCCAAAAAACGGCGAAGAAAAGCTCGCGTATGCGAATGTTCTCCTGGATCATGCGCCACCCACGAGTCTATGAGCAGTTCCGCTGGGTCCGAAAAATGCGCAAACTCCCCTCTGCGGGACCTCTGAAAGCCTGGCTGAGCGAGCGCGACCTTCCCGAACTACCCGCGCGCAGCTTTCGCGAGGAATGGAAGCGCCGCAAGTGACCCCACGCGATCAAATGCTGATCCCGCATCCGCGCTGCACTCGGGGATCGGTGAAAGAACCGCCTCCGCCCGTCTGGCTCGACCCGGATCCACCGGACGCGAACGCAGCGGCCATATTCGCGCAAGCGTTGACCGAACTCGGAGGCCAAGTCCACGAAGCGGCAAATCTCGCCGAAGCGCGCGCCATTCTCGAACCCCTTCTTGCCGGACAACGCGTCATCGCATCCGTCAGCGCCACTCGTCAGAGCCTGCGGAATCGAATCGCAATATTCCCGCGGAGCCTGCGCGGATGCCGAAATCGGAGTCACTTCCGCCGATTTCGCCATCGCCAATACCGGAACCCTGGTATTTCTCACCGAGCCGCGCCTGATTTCCCTGCTCCCTCCCCGCCACATCGCCGTAATCGATCGCGCTAAAATACTACTGAGTCTCGACGCGCTTTTTTCGCGCGTGCCGCAACCCGCAGCGCTTTCCAGTTCGATGGTTCTGGCCACCGGCCCCAGCCGGACTGCCGATATCGAAATGCGGCTGGTGCGCGGCGTGCACGGACCGGGCGAAATCATCGTCGTGATTGTGGCAGATGTAACCGCTTCTTAATCAGACGCATCAGGAGGAACATGAAAAAACTTGCGATCGTTTTCGCGCTGGCGTCTTTTTCCAGCGTGGCCTTCGGGCAGGCCGGCGAATTGTGGTTCAATTACGGAGAATCGATCATGTCCAATGCCGGCCTGGGAACCGATCAGGCTTTCGGCGGAACTTCCAACGATGTGACGCTCACCGACGGCTACCGCTTCAGCTTCCGTTTCGGCTTTAATTCCGGCGACCATCTTGGCTACGAAATCCAGTACGCGTTCAATCATATGAACTTGAAGTTCAACGATCAGCCGGGTACGCCGGAGCTCGCCATGCACATGCATCAGGGCGGCGCCAATGTCCTGTACTACATGTTCACCACCGACAAGACCAAGATCCGTCCGTTCGTCACCGGTGGCGTCGCAGTTCGATAACTTCGTGCCGCCGGGCGGCCAATCCTTACTACGGATCCGACCAAATTCGGAGCCAACTTCGGCGCCGGCATCAAAATTCCATATCAAAGGAATGTGGGCCGCGCGCGTGGACGCCCGCGAATATGTGACTCCCAAACCCAGTTTCGGCTTCGCGCTCAATTCAGGCGCCGCTGTGGCAGACCGAGATCTCGGCCGGCGTCGGCATCGGTTTTTAGCACTCTCGAACGGCATAGGCAGCCGCCGCTAACATATCGTCGGTCCGATTCGTCATTCTCTTGTAGCGACTGTAACTCAGTCTGCGCGAGAATGGTGACATAGGCATGCGATTGCGAGCTTACCTGTTGCTGCTGGCGGCGGTTTCGGCCTTACGGGCTCGATCCGGATCGAACCCTGACGCAATACGTGCATCGAATCTGGCAAGTGCAGCAGGGTCTGCCGGAATCCTCGATTTTTTCCATCCTCCAGACCCGCGACGGCTATCTGTGGCTCGGCACCCAAACGGGTCTGGTCCGCTTCGACGGCGTCCGCTTCACTCCCCTTGAAAACATCATTCCGTCCGCTCCCACCAACGTCTGGATTCGCGATCTGGTCGAGGATTCGCGCGGGCGCTTGTGGATCGGGACCAACGAATCCGGCGTTTACAGTCTTAGCGACGGCGTCGTCACTCATTATTCGCAGAAGGACGGGTCTGCCCTCCGATACCATTCAGTGCCTCGTCGCCGCGCCCAATAACGTGATTTGGGTCTGCACCGCCAACGGACTCGCGCGCCTCAGCGACGGCAAATTTCAGGTGTTCCGCACAGATCAAGGTCTGTCCAGCAACCTGGTTCGCGCCGCGGCCCTCGCGCCCGATGGCTCCTTATGGATCGGCGAGCGAAAGTGCGAAGCTCAGCGTCTGGGATGGATCGAAGATCGTTTCGCATAATCTTCAATCCATGCCGCCGGACGCGGGCGTTCGCTCCATGCTGTTCGCTCCCGGACGGCGTGTTTGTGGGTGGGCACCTCAGAAGGGTTGATCGAGCTCAAGGACGGCCGCGAACGTCTGTTCACCACCAAAAACGGTCTCGCCGACAACTGGATTCTCGATCTCGAAGAGAGCCAGGACGGCTCCCTGTGGATCGCTACGCGCAGCGGATTCAGCCGGATGCGCGGCCCAACCACGAAATCGACAGCTTCCGCCCCAGGACGGCCTGTCGCAAAGCACCGTTTATTCCCTCTACACCGATCGCGAGGGGAGCCTGTGGGTGGGAACCAAGCACGGGCTGAACCAGTTTCTGGATGGCCGCGCCGTTCCCTACACGATGAACGAAGGCTTGCCGAGCAACGACACCGGTCCCGTGCTTCAGGATCGCGCGGGAAGCATCTGGGTCGGCACGCTCGGCGCCGGGCTCAGCCGCTTCGACGGCCGCAAGTTCACCGTGCTCACCACCAAACAGGGCCTGGCGTCGAACTTCATCAATGCTCTTGCCGATGATGCCGACGGCGGTCTGTGGGTCGGTACCGATCATGGCCTCAGCCATCTCCGCGATGGCCGGGTTGACCGTACTTATTCCGTCGGCAACGGACTTCCGTCGAATGACATTCGCAGCCTGCTCCGCGATCGTGCGGGGGTCCTGTGGGTCGGCACGTCGAATGGCGCCGCGCAGTTTCGCGATGGCGCGTTCACCCGTCCCGACCGCGTTAGATCTCTCGTCGCCGGTGCTGGCTCTCGGCGAAGACGGCTCTGGACGAGTTTATCTGGCGACCGCCAACGCGTGTCGAGTCCTACGCCAACGGCAAAGTCGGAGGAACTTCTGCAAAACGGCGTGCCCTTGCGCGGCGTGGACGCGTTTTATAGCGATCGCGACGGCGCGTTGTGGATGGGCATGCTGGGCGGCGGATTGCGCCTGCTCGAGAACGGCAAAATGTCGACCTTCCTGATGCGCGACGGCCTGTTCGACAACGAAATCTATGGCATCGTCGCCGACGACCAGGACCGTCTGTGGATGGCCTGCAGCAAAGGCATTTTTTCGGTCCCCCATGCCGATCTGCGCCGGTTTGCCGCCGGCGAGCTGAAGAAAATCGCCAGCACTCCCGTATAGCCCCACCGATGCCCTGCGCGTGATCGAATGCAAACCCGGCGTTCAGCCCGCGGCCAGCGTCACCCACGATGGCCGCCTGTGGTTCTCCACGATCCGCGGCCTGATCGTGCTCGATCCGAAACACCTCCAGCGCAACGTTCCCCCGCCGCCGATCGTGATCGAGGACGTGACCGTCAACGGGCAGCGCGAAAACCCCGCGGCGATCGGGCACCTCGCGCCCGGACCCAAGAATCTCGAATTCACCTACACCGGACTCAGCTTATCTTTCCGCCAGCCGCATCACCTTCCGCTACATCCTGGAAGGCTTCGACAAGGATTGGGTCAACGCCGGAACCCGCCGCGAGGCGTTTTACACCAATCTTCCGCCGGGAACATTCCACTTCCGCGTCACCGCCTGCAATATCGACGGAGTGTGCAATGAAACCGGCAGCGCGGTGAATTTCGTCCTGGCGTCGCATTACTATCAGCGCATCTGGTTCTTCCCGCTACTGGCGGTCTTGATCGGCATGTCCATCTGGCTCGCCTATCAGCTCCGCATCCGCCGCCTGCGCGAGCATTTCAACCTGATCCTGACGGAGCGCAACCGCATCGCGCGCGAGCTGCACGACACGCTGATCCAGGGTCTTTCGGGAATCACCATGGAAATGCAGGCGCTGGCCGCGCGCATGAACTCGCCCGACGAACGCGGCACGCTCGAAGACATCATTCAGGACGCCGGAACCTGCCTGCGCGAAACCCGCCGCTCGGTTGCGGGACTCCGCAGCGGCAACGCCGGTCTCGCCGCCGCCATCGAGCAAGCCGCGCGGCAGATCACCGAAACCAAGCACATCCGCCTGAAGTTGAACCTGCAAAACAAGCCCACCGGCCTCGCGCCCGGACGTCGAATACAACCTGGTCCGCATCGCCCAGGAAGCGGTGACCAATTCGGTGAAACATTCCGGCGCCCGGACCGTCGAAGTGGCGCTCGACTACACTCCAAGGCGCTGCATTTCTCGTGAAGGACGACGGCTCCGGATTTTCGGATTCGAGCAACGGAAAAGCGGCCACTACGGGCTGATCGGCATGAAGGAACGCGCCAGCCACATCGGCGCCGATCTCGATCTCGCCAGCGCGCCCGGCCGCGGCACCACGGTTTCGGTCGTGCTTCCGGCAGAGGTGAATCAAGCATGAGCCAGCAAGCCCCTATCCGCGTTTTGTGCGTCGACGATCATCCTCTGGTCCGGAAAGGAATCGCCTCCATTCTGGCCAACGAAGAAGACATGCAGTTAGTCGGCGAAGCCGGCAACGGCCGCGAAGCGGTCGACCTGTTCCGCCAGTCCCATCCCGACGTGACGTCTGATGGATCTGCGCATGCCCGGCATGGACGGCGTGCAAGCCACGCGCACCATCCGCCAGGAATTTCCCGAAGCCCGCATCATCGCGCTGACCAGCTACGACGGCGATCAGGACATCTATCGCGCTCTCGAAGCCGGCGTCCGCGGCTACATGTTGAAGGAGATGGTCCACACCGACGTGCTGCGCGCCATCCGCGCGGTCTATTCCGGCAAGCGGCTGATGCCGCACGAAGTGGCCGAACGCCTAAGCGAATATTTCCCGCAGGTCGCCCTGACGCCGCGCGAAGTAGAAGTGCTCGGCTTCGTGGCGCGCGGTCTGGCCAACAAAGAGATCGCCGACAAACTCGGCACCGCCAGCGGCACCATCAAGATGCACATCCAAAACATCCTGGAAAAACTGGACGCCTCCGACCGCACCCACGCCGTGACCATAGCCATCCAGCGCGGAATTCTGCATCTCGAATCTTAGCCGCAGATAAACACCGATACACACCGATAAAAATATAATTTGTTTTATCTGTGTGTATCCGTGTCCATCTGTTGCCATTTTTCAAGGAACCAGCACCACCGGGGCCTGCCAGAAAGCCGCTTTCTGCCCCGTCGGATCGAGCACGCTGATCTGAACCGTGTACCCTCCAGTCGCAAGCTTATCCAGCGGAACGCTGAACCTCAACGGCAACGCTTTCGTCTTCAGATCCAGCCCATCGGTCACAGCCTCGACAGGAGTCTCGAATGCTTTCGCTCCGTCGCGATAAAAACTCACGAACGCCGCCATTGGCTGCGTAGCCGTCGCAGCCCGCTCATAGGCCTGCAAATAAACATACATCTCACGGCTCTTACTAAAGACCCGCGTCACGCTCGGAATCAGTTTCTGTCCATCGGAAACCAGCGGATTCACGGTCAGCGCAGTGTTCTTGTTGACGTTATACAGCGCATCTTTCAGATCGATTTTCTGGCTGCTCAACACCACCGAGCTAATCGGCACCCGCTTGTCCTCTTTATTCAAATTCGGAATCACGAACGTCGCCTGATATGTCCCGATCCTGCCCGTCTCCGCGTCCCGCGCCAGAAACTTGATGGTATATTTCCCCGGCAGCAGCGTGAACCCGGTTTCGTATTCGATCGGATGCTTCGATAACTGGCTCGCCGTTTCGCCGCTCAGCTTGATGTCGACTTTGTCCCGCACGTTCGACATGGTGGTGCCGAATTCATCCTTCACCTCGCCGATGAAATCGATCAGCGTACGCTCCGCCCCGCCCTTCCGCGCCAGAGCCAGTTCCCTGCCCGGAATCTTTACCGCGATGGGAACGAAATATTCGGCGCGGTTCAACTGGAAATAATCCACCTCCATCGCGATGGTCAGCTCCGTGATCGGATCCGCCAGCATCAGCGCATCTTCAAGCTGCCGTTCCTTGTCCGCGGCCGTGAATTTATTGAATTGCTTCCCGGTGTAATAGCCCTGGCGATAATCGAGGCTCGCCGAAGCGTCCTTCAGCGTGATCTTGATCCTTCGGAACTTGCCATCCTGCGCGGTATTGGTCGTGTAATACGCGAGGATGTAATAGCTGGACACCGACTGCTGCGCCTGCACGATTCCCTTGGTCAGATCGTTGTAATCGAGCAGCGCTTTCCCGCCGGTATCCGCCGCCAGCGCCCACAGCGTATCCTGCGACCGCGCGAAATTCGTGGCCATCGCCATCGCGGACCCTGCCGTTATACATCCCGATTCCGCCCGGCGACCCCACTGTAGCATCCCCTAGCGGAGCGGACGCCACCAGCCCGCGCGCATCGATCGGCCAAAACGAAACCCCGGATCGAATCGCCGAATTGATGGTCGCGTGGAGCTGCGCCTGATTATCGAGTCCGTTCAGCCGCAGGCCGCTGGCAAAATAAATCAACGATTTCTTCTCGTTCAGATTCCCCAGCATCTTCGCGGCAGTTTGCAACGCGGAAAGCTGCCGGTCGGTATTGAAAATATTGAACTCGGAATCGTCCTGCCCGAACGCCGCGCCGCTATCCGAGGTGCTGTCGTCGTTGGTGCCTTCATCCAGACCCTGCCCTTCGCCCACCACCAGCGTTTCGATGATGCTCAGCAGCCGGTCCCGATCCGCGCTGAAATCCTCCAGCACCTGCACCGCGCCGCCCGCGAACATCATGATAGCCATCAGATCCGTCGCGGTCATTTGCGTCCGGATGAACTTCTTTGCTGCCGTCAGCGCGCGGATCTGGTCGCCGATGGGCATCGCGGTCATATCGAAATACAGCGCCAGCAGGCGACGGTCTTTATACTTCGTGCTCCCCGGCGGCTCGGCGGAAATTTGTGTGCGCGCGATTTTGTTATAGATGGTCGGCGAGGCCGTCGGAGTCGGGCTCCGGCTCCGCAGCCTCCTGAAATTTCTGATATTCGAAAAATTTGATGACCTGCGGAACCCCATCCTCGGTCACGATGAAATCATTCGCGGTCAGGCCTTCCACCGGCTTTCCGCTCTTGTCCTTCACCACCACGGACTCGACGACGAGCTGCGTGCCCGTCTGAAACGTCGCCCCTCCGGCCGCATTGGGCGTAGTATTCTGCCCCACCTGCTGCGCATTGGCGGCAATCATCAACATCAGCATTAGTGGAATGAGCCAAGCTGCGCGCAGAAGCGGTGGATGTCGCGGAGTTTTCACACAGACTCGCACTGTTCGCATCATCTCAAAACCTCACCCGCAACGTAGTTTGCAGCGTCCGCATAGCATTCGTCGTCATCGGCAACCCGAATTGAGCGCTGGTGATGGTCGTGTTCCAGCTCGGATACGTCACATGATTCAGCGCGTTCGCCGAATCGACGCGCAAATCCAGATTCAGCCGGTCGTTCAAACGGAACGTCCGTCCCAGCGACGCATTCAACGAAAACTGCACCGGCCCCGTGATCGAATCCCGCCCAGCATCTCCCCATTGGCCCGACGCGGGCGGCGCATAAGCAGCCGGATTCAGGAACAACCCTGACGGCGCGGCATAGACCGAGAGCCCCGGTGTAATCCGCACGAATCGGTCCCGCAACCCCGGTCCCCGGCACCGCGGCAAAGTAGACTGGCGTCAACGGGAGCCCTGTTCCCGCATTGATCTGGCTGGCGATAGTCCACTCTTTGAACAGCGCCCCTCTCCATCCCGTCAGTAACGCTCCTCCGTGCATGCCCATCCCGGAGGTGTATTGCGCCTGCAAATTCACCAGGTGCCGCTGATCGAAACTCGACAACCCTCGCTCCGCGCTCAGATCCAGCCAGTTCTGCGCGATTACGTTCACCGCCTGCCCTCGTCCGCCCAGCGCCGAATCGTCGATCGATTTCGAATACGTGTATTGCAGCGTCGCCGTAATCCCGTTGTGAAGCCGCCGCCGCAGTTGAAACTGGCCCGATTCGCGCGTCGAATTCCCGTTCGATGCCAGGTAGTAATAGCCATAAGGACAGCTCGGGCACGGATTCACCGCGCCAATCGGATACGTGTTGGGAAGAAATTCCTGCATCCCTCGCGTGCCCTTGATCCCGTTGTAAGTTCCCAAAACTACCAGGCCCCCGGGCAGATCCCGCTGCACCGAAAAATTCCAGTTATGCGCATATCCCACGCGGAAATTCGGATCCACAGCAAACGTATTTGGCGTCGTCGTGGGCGACGCCAGGAACGGATTCGCCAGCGTCAGCGGATTCTGGCCGCGCTGTTCGATACGCTCAGGCTTTTCGACAGCGGAGATTGCTGCGCCATCTGGATCGCGATGTTCTGATACATCGACGATTGAAATACAGACCCGTATCCCGCGCGAATCAGCATCGACGAGCCTGAAATCGGACGCCACGCCACGCCGACTCGAGGCTCGAATCCATGTTTGTCGGGATGAATCAACGAGTCGGGATAATTCTGCCCGGTAATCGCTCCCTTCGGATGCGCCGCCACCACCGGCGCTTCCGACGTGAACCCCGGGGCGAGATCCAGATTCACCAGCCGTCCGTATTTTTCGGTAATCGGCGCGCTATATTCCCAGCGCATCCCGTAGTTGACCGTCAGCTCCGGACTGACCCTCCAGTCGTCGGTGATGTAAGCATCGTAAGATGGAGTCCGGAAATATTTATCGGCATTGCCGAACGCGATGGAAGCCGTGTCGGGCGTTCCCAGCAGGAAGTCGGCCAGATCGGAGCCGGTGGCCGCGCCCGTGAAGTTCAAGGTTCCGCGCGGGTCCTGCTGCGACAGATAATTGTACTCCAGCCTTTTGAAATCGCCCCCGAACGTGACGTTATGCCGCCCGCGAAACCAGTTCATGGTTTCCGACAACGCCGCCGCCTGATTGCGATTGTGCGCCTGCTGCGCATCCGAAACTGGAGCGATGCCGCTCGCGAAATTCAACGCCGGCGGACCCCAGTTCAGCGGGTCCTGATTGTTGCCCGTGATCCCCGCTGCGCCGGAAATGTTTTGGCGATTGTCAAAAAACGGCGTGACCCGCGTCGTCAATAAGCTGTACTGAAATCCGAGATTCCCGAACAGCCGCGTCGTAAACGTGTGCCGCCAGTTGACCTGCGAATTGATTCCCAAAGTATCCGTCGTGTCCAGGAACCCGAGCAGATTAGGGCTATCGGCGCGCGTGCTCTGAAACGCGAAGCTGCCCGACACCTGGTTCTTGTTCCCGATAGTCTTATTCAGCCGGGTTTGCATGCTGTCCTGGTGCTGAACGTTCACCAGCGGAACCTGATAGTTATACCGCGAGCTCCCCGGTGAAGTTCGGCAGAGGATACAGCGCGAGCAAAGCCTGCGCCTGCGAGTTGATGCGCGTCAGCGGGATCTGATTGCCCGCAAACGGCGCCCCATTGGTCGGATCGATGATCGCGGCAGGAATCGGCGATAAGTCCCCATTTCGTTCCGCGGCAGCCGGCACCAAACCCGGTGTTGTGGATGTAGTACGATTCCGCGTCCACTGGTAATTCAAAATGAACAGCGGTCCGTTTTGCAGCAAATGCGGAATCTTCAGGGGACCACCCAGAGAAAGCAGCCCCGTGATCCGGTTGTACGGCGGTTTCGGCGTGTCCTGACCGGTCAGCGAGAACGACTGCGCGTCGAATGCCGAATTGTCTACCGTGAACCCGATCCCGCCGTTGTACAAGTCCCCGCGTGCCTCGACGATTATTTCCAAACGCCATCGCCTGTGCGAACGGAGAAGCCGCGCCGTTATTCACGCTGCCGTTGATCAGCAACCCGTCCGACGCCTTCTGGCTCATCTCGTCCACAGGTTCGTTCGCGGCTTCCTTCGGCTCCGGCGCGGCGTTGGGTTTTGCGGCGTTTTGTCGGGACTTGTCCGATAGCGCCGCCGCATATTCGACGCCGCCACAGCCGTGGGCGGTGGAGCAGCCGGTGTCGCCACTACCGTCGCCGCCGCTTTGATCTCATCGAATGGGAGCAGCTTCAGACTCCCATTCCTCCGCCGGATGTTCGCTGCCATGGTCACTTCTCGCTTGAGCGTCGCAAAGCACGGCATCGAGACTTGGATGACTCCACACGCCATCCGCAAGATCCGCAAAGGAATAAACCCCCTGCTGAATCCGTCACCGCGGTGAGCGATTTCTCGCCTGCCGCGGCGGTTATTGTCGCGCCGGGGACCGGCAATCCACCGAATTTAACCGTCCCGTGGTGCTCTGCAGCCGCCAGCGGAAAAGCCATTGCAATGAATATCCAAAACCTGCCTGGCGGCCATCTAATCTCTAGTTCTCTGACGCTTTCTCGACGTGGTCGATCGTGAAAATCTCCACCGGACCTTTTTGCGATTCCAGCTTCAACCCGAGTTGCTCCTGCACCGCCGCGAAAATCGAGGGGCCCGCATCCGCAGGAGCCGCGGGCGGCGCAGCGCTCGGATTATCGCCCGGAACCCTGATCCCCTGGTTTTCATCCGGCGCCCAGGTCAATTTGAAATCGTAACTCCCCGTGAGCCCGGTCTTATCGATCACCTGGCGGCCCAGCACGTTCGAAAGCTGATTCGCGAGCATGGAAACCTGCGCGCCTTGCGCCTCAAGCTGGCCGCGCCCGATCCGCACGCCTTGCCGTCCTCCCCGGCCCGCCCCTCTGCCGCCCTCCGGCTGCCGGACCCAGCAGATCGCCTTCTCCCGTTGATTCCTTCAATTTGGGCCCGTTTTTATCCACCACCAGTGCGTAAATCGTCTGTTCTTTGGTTTCGCGATGGAATTTCAGTTGGAAACGGTCCGCCAACAGGGACTGCATCATCAGCCGGATCTGCTCCTGGTCCGCTGAACCCTCCGGTTTGGCGGAAATATCGTAATGTTCCGATTCCATCCATCCCGGCGCTCCTGAAATCTGATTGTCCTTGATCTGATAAGCCATCATCATCAGCATTTTGACGGAGATATTGTTCGCGGTCAGCCGGCCTCCAGGCGTCATCTGGAACATCGTGCGGTGGTCGGCGGAATGGTTCGGCTTGATCGACGCGACTTCAAACGCGGCGTCTGGCCCGGCACGCGCGCGCCATCAGACCCATCATGGCGACAGCCAGACGCAGTTCATATACTTCATGCTTCCCTCCATCATAGTTCGCCGCATTCCTCGCCGCCGTTCCATTTTCTGATGTTCTTGAAAGAGAAGGACGTACTCGCTGCGGAAACTGTTCGGAACAGTTTTCGTATTCTGTTCGGCATACGCGCTGATTTGTCCTTCAGCACTGCCGTATGTGGACGCTTCAAGCCTCATGATTGAGGGTGGAAACAATGACCCCGAATACCGTAGAGCCACCCCTGGTTCACGACCCGGAACCACAAATCAAGAAAAAGCGCAGCATCTTGCCCTGGATTCTATTGCTGGCGATCGCCGGAGCGGCGACGTATTTCTATCCGCGTCTTGCGACGCTCGCGTCCCCGGCGGTAACAAAAAGGGCGGCAAAGGCGGCGAGGCGGGACGACCGGTGCCGGTGGTGGCGTCGCTGGCGCGGCGCGGCGATATGCCGCGTGTATTTGAACGGGCTCGGATCGGTTCTGGCGTTCAACACGGTAACGCTTGCGAACGCGCGTCGACGGCCAGATCATGAAGGTCTACTTCCAGGAAGGCCAGTTCGTCAAAGAAGGCGATCCGTTGATCGAAATCGATCCCAAGCCGTTCCAGGTCCAGCTCGAAATGGCGGAGGGGCAACTGGCGCGCGATCAGGCGCTGCTCGATAACGCCAAGATCGATCTGGCGCGCTACACGGTTCTGTTTGCGCAGGAAGCGATTCCCAAGCAGCAGCTGGACACGCAAGTGGCGCTGGTTAGCCAGAACAACGCGACCATCAAGAGCGATCAGGCGCAGATCGACACCGCCAAACTGCAATTGTTTTATGCGCACATCACCTCGCCGCTCACCGGACGCATCGGGCTGCGCCTGGTGGATGGCGGAAACATGGTGCACGCTACCGACGCGACGGGCTTGGCCGTGATCACGCAGTTGCAGCCGATCGCCGTGATTTTCAATATCGCAGAGGACAGCCTGCCCGCAGGTTTCGAAGAAAATGGCCGGCGGGCAGCCGCTTGTCGGTCGTGGCCTACGACCGCGACCTGAAGACGAAACTCGCCACCGGCACGCTCGCGACCATCGACAATCAGATCGATCCCACCACCGGGACGGTCCGCTTCAAAGCGGTGTTCGAAAACCAGGATCTTTCGCTGTTCCCGAATCAATTCGTGAACGCGCGGCTGCTGCTCGATACCAAACACGGCGCGACCATCATCCCCACAGCGGCGATCCAGCGCAGTCCGCAATCCACTTTCGTGTATGTAGTGAATCCCGACAACACCGTCGAGGTGCGCAATATAAGCGTCGGAATCACCGAAGGCGATGAAGCTTCGGTCGACAGCGGCGTGGACGCAGGCGACAAAGTGGTCATCGACGGAATCGACAAGTTGCAGGATAAGACCAAGGTGAACGTGCGCATGGCCGGCGCCGCGCCGAAGAACGGCTAGGCGGTGACGCGCACATGAGTCCTTCCCGGCCATTTATTCTGCGGCCCGTCGCGACCTCGCTGCTGATGGCGGGACTTCTGCTGGTGGGCGCGGTCGCCTACAAACAGCTCCCGGTTTCGGCGCTGCCGCAGGTGGATTACCCCACCATTCAGGTGGTCACGTATTATCCCGGCGCCAGTCCCGACGTGATGGCGTCCTCGGTCACCGCGCCGCTGGAACGCCAGTTCGGACAGGTCCCCGGACTGAACCAGATGACCTCCACCAGTTCCTCCGGCGCATCGGTCATCACGTTGCAATTTACGCTCGACCTGAACATCGACGTAGCCGAGCAGCAGGTGCAGGCGGCCATCAACGCGGCGGGAACGTTCCTTCCCACCAGCCTTCCGAATCCCCCGATTTACAGCAAGACCAATCCGGCCGACGCGCCGATCATCACGCTGGCCCTCGTCTCGCCGACCATGCCGCTCTCGCAAGTGGAGGATTTCGCCGACACGCGATTCGCGCAGAAAATTTCGCAGTTGCCCGGCGTCGGTCTGGTCAGCATCAGCGGCGGCCAGAAGCCGGCCGTGCGGATTCAAGCCAATCCGATGCTGCTGTCTTCCTATCATCTGAACCTGGAAGATCTGCGCACCGCGATCATGGCCGCCAACGTGAATCTCGCCAAGGGAAATTTCGACGGCCTGAGAAATTCCTACACCATCGGCGCTAACGATCAACTGCTTAAGAGCCAGGACTACAAGCCGCTGGTGATCGCGTATCGTAACGGCTCCCCCGTGACTCTGTCGGATGTCGCCACCGTGATCGACGACGCCGAAAACGTGAGGCTCGCCGCGTGGATGGACGGCACTCCCGCGGTGATCGTCAACATCCAGCGTCAGCCCGGCGCCAACATCATTGAAGTAGTGGATCGCGTCAAGAAGCTGCTGCCCACGCTGCGCGCGTCGCTGCCCAGCTCCATCGACGTAAGAATTCTCACGGACCGCACCACCACCATCCGCGCCTCCGTCGCCGACGTGCAATTCGAGCTGATTCTCACCATCGCGCTAGTAGTGATGGTGATCTTCCTGTTCCTGCGCACGCTCGCCGCGACCATTATTCCCAGCGTTGCCGTGCCTCTATCCCTGGTCGGGACGTTCGGGATGATGTATCTGCTCGGGTACAGCCTGAACAACCTCACTTTGATGGCGCTGACCATTTCCACCGGTTTCGTCGTCGACGACGCCATCGTGATGATCGAGAATATCGCGCGCTACATCGAAGAGGGCGAAGCTCCAATGGCAGCCGCGCTCAAAGGTTCCGAGCAGATCGGCTTTACCATTCTGTCGCTGACCGTTTCGCTGATCGCGGTGTTGATTCCGCTGCTGTTCATGGGCGACATTGTCGGCCGCCTGTTCCGCGAGTTCGCCATCACCCTGGCCGTGACCATCCTGATCTCGGCGATGGTGTCGCTGACGCTTACGCCAATGATGTGCGCGCGCCTTCTGCATCACAAACCGGCCCACGAGCAGGGCGCTCTCTATCGCTTCTCCGAGCGCGTTTTTGAAGGCATTATTCGCTTTTACGGCCGCACGCTGACCGTGATTCTCCGGCATCAGCCGATGACCCTGCTGGTCGCCGCGGGAACTCTGGCCGCGACCATTTATCTGTTCTGGATCATCCCCAAAGGCTTCTTCCCGGTGCAGGATACCGGCGTGATCCTGGGAGTCTCCGAAGCTCCGCAGACCATCTCTTTCCCCGCCATGTCCCTGCGCCAGCAGGATCTCGCCAAGGTGATTCTGAAGGACCCGGCGGTGGAAAGCCTTTCGAGCTTCATCGGCGTCGACGGCACCAACACGACGCTGAACAGCGGCCGCATTCAGATCAACCTGAAGCCTCTCGAAGACCGCTTGATCAGCGCCAGCGATGTGATTCGCCGCCTGCAACCGGAATTGGCAAATGTTTCCGGCATCACTCTGTTCATGCAGCCGGTGCAGGACTTGACCGTAGAGGATCGCGTGAGCCGCACGCAGTTCCAATACAGCCTGGAAGACGCCGATGCGAAGGAGCTGGCCTACTGGGTCCCGCGTTTCCTGGACAAACTTCAGAAAATTCCCGAGTTGCGCGACGTCGCCAGCGATCAGTTGAACGGCGGCTTGCAGGCGACTCTGCTGATCGACCGCAACACCGCTTCGCGCTTCGGCATCACGCCGCAGTTGATCGACGATACGCTGTACGACGCCTATGGACAGCGCGAAATCTCCATCATGTTCACGCAGTTGAATCAATACCGCGTGGTGCTGGAGCTGAAACCCGATTTGCAGCAGAATCCGGACGAGCTGAAAAATATTTATATCCGATCGCAGCAGGGCGGCGAAGTTCCGCTCAGCGCGTTTACGAGATTTCAGCCCGAAACCTCGCCGCTGGTGGTGAATCATCAGGGGCAGTTCCCGGTGGTGACCGCGTCGTTCAACCTGGCCCCCGGCGCGTCGCTCGGCGACGCCGTTACCGCGATCGACAAAGCCAAGGAAGATCTCAACATGCCGGCCAGCGTCCAGGCGACCTTCCAGGGCACCGCCGCCGCCTTCCTCGCATCGCTCAGCAATGAACCGGTGCTGATTCTGGCTGCTCTGGTCACCGTGTATATCGTGCTGGGAGTGCTGTATGAAAGCTATATTCACCCCATCACGATTCTGTCGACTCTTCCTTCGGCGGGCGTCGGCGCGCTGCTCGCGCTGATGATTTGCCACACCGATTTCAGCGTCATTGCCCTGATCGGAATCGTGCTGCTGATCGGCATTGTCGAAAAGAACGCCATCATGATGATCGATTTCGCGCTCGAAATGGAGCGCAAGGAAGGCCGTCCTCCCCGCGAGGCTATTTATCAGGCCTGCCTGCTGCGCTTCCGGCCCATTCTGATGACGACGCTGGCCGCGATGGGCGGCGGCGTGCCTCTGGCTCTCGGCTCGGGTGTCGGATCGGAGCTGCGCCGTCCCCTCGGTATCGCGATCATCGGCGGCTTGATTTTCAGCCAGCTTCTTACCCTGTATACGACCCCGGTGATCTATCTCGCCTTCGACCGTATGGCCCGGCGCGTCAGCCGCAAGAAGGTGACGGTGCGCGCCATGCATCCGCTGCCGGAGGAAATTTGAGCATGGTGAAAATCGCCAAACAACTCGATCCATCCGGTCCGGTGACGCTGACTCTGGCCGGGAAATGCAGCGGCGGTGGGCTCGGGGAGTTGCGCCGCGCCATCGAAAAAGCGCGCCGGATGCAGAAGCAGATCGTCATCGATATGAGCGAAGTGACGCTGGTGGACCGCCCCAGCTTGCAGTTCCTGGCGGCGCAGGCGCGGGAGGATATCAAACTGATCAATTGTCCGGAATATATCGAGCCGTGGATTTCACGGGAGACGGCTTGATGCGCCGTCTTCTGGTGGTTGTTATCGCGGCGGCCAGCACCGGCTGCATGGTGGGGCCGAATTATGTCAAGCCCCCCGCTCGCGTCGCGCCCAGTTTCAAGGAACCGCTGCCGCCCTACTTCAAGGAAGCCGACGGCTGGAAGCCCGGCACGCCCATCGACGACATGCATCGCGGCAAGTGGTGGGAGGTTTTTGGCGATCCGGATTTGAACGCGCTCGAAGAGCAGATCGATATCAACAACCAGCAGTTGGCCGCGGCGGAGGCTCAGTATCGCAACGCGCGGGCCGCGATTCGCGTAGCGCGGTCCGGTCTCTATCCTACCCTGACGGGAGGCGGGAGCCTGACCGGAAACGGAACTTCCGGCTCCGTCGGCGCGTTCGCTAACAGCGCCGGCGCGCAGCAATTCGCGACCATCCAACTTCCAACCGTCGGCGCGTCATGGGCGCCCGATTTCTTCGGAGGCGTCCGCCGCTCCATCGAAGCCGGCGTCGATACCGCCCAGGCCTCGCCGCCGATCTCGAAAACACGCGTCTTTTGCTCCAGTCCGAACTCGCACTCGATTATTTCCAGTTGCACGGCCTCGACGCAGAGAAGGAACTCCTCGATTCCACGGTGAAGGACTACGCAAAGGCGCTCGAGCTGACCAATAATCGCTACAACCAGGGCGTCGCCTCGCAAGTCGACGTCGCACAGGCGCAAACTCAGTACGCGCAGACGCAGGCGCAGGCCACCGATACGGTGGTCGCTCGCCAGCAGTTCGAACACGCCATCGCGATCCTGCTGGGAAAAGCCCCCTCGGAGCTGACGATTCCCGTAGCGCCCATCAAAGCCCCGCTTCCCGAGATTCCCGGCGTGATTCCGTCCGAGCTTCTCGAACGGCGTCCCGACGTCGCCGGCAATGAACGGCGCGTAGCCGCGGCCAACGCGCAGATCGGCGTCGCCATCGCGGCTTATTATCCCAACATCACCTTATCCGCGAGCGGAGGATTGGAAAGCTCCAGCCTGCTCAGTCTGTTCACCTGGCCCAGCCGGTTCTGGTCCGTCGGCCCCTCCGTTTCCGAGCTGTTCCTCGACGGCGGCAGACGCCGCGGTGTCACGGAGCAGGCGCAGGCCGCTTACGATGTGACGGTCGCTAATTATCGCCAGAGCGTGCTCACTGCATTTCAAAACGTGGAAGACAATCTGGCCGCGCTACGCATTCTGGAGCAGGAATCGCGCGAGCAGGCGCAAGCGGTCCGCTACGCCACGCGCTCGCTGGAACTGGCCAACGCGCAATACACTGGTGGAATCACGACGTACCTGCAAGTGATCACGGCCGAAGAAATCGCGCTTTCGAACCAGGTCACTGAGGTCCAGCTCAAAACCCGGAGAATGATGGCGAGCGTCTCTCTGATCCAGGCTCTGGGCGGAGGATGGGATAGCTCGCAGCTACCCGAGTAATAAAGAAGTCACTCCGCAAAAAGTGACCAAGCCGACCGCACCCTAACGAGTCTTGTGAAAACCAGCAGGATTGACCGCTTCCTTCGGTCGCGGCTCGTTTTAAGTTGCGACGAGCCGCGACCAGAAGGAGCGGCACAGGCTCTAACGGATTGCTGCGGGCGGCACGGGCACGGACCAGTGTGCGTTCCGGAACTGCCAGCGTCCGTCGCGATATTCGGCAAGCGCCGTAAAGTATCCGTTCTCATCCATGCGCTCCCCCGCCCCGTTGACCAGGACTTCGTGCCACGAAGCGCCCACCTGTGCGAGATCCCGCGTCAGCGGATCGACGCGCAGATCGTCGCCCCATTGAAGCTCGATTTTTTTGATGATGTGGGTCAGATCCTGAATTCCCGTGGTCGCTGCCGCGCGATTCGGGTACTCGACACGGCCATCCGCGGCCATGAAGAACGCCGGACTCTGGGCGAAATGCCGGTCCCACGCCGCCGGCCCCTCCTGACTGATATCGTGAGCCACCGTCTGCATGAACGCGCGCACGCCACTGTCCGTATTCTGCCGCGTTTCGCACGCGGCGAGGAATAATCCCGCGATGGATATGGCCCAAACCCGCATGCCGATCAATCCTTCTGAATCATTACTTCCGTCGACTTCACCACCACGCGCACATGATCGCCCTTTTTGAGCTTCAACTCCTCCGCACTGGTCCGGGTAATGACGCTTTCGATCAGGTTGTCGCCCACCCTCACCACGACGTGCGCCATGATCCCGCCGGTCTGAACGTCCTCGACGATGCCGGGAAGCTGATTTCTCGCCGATAAAGCCATGTTCTGACTCCTCCGGCCCGATGATAGCAGTTCAGGACTGGTTCTCATCTGCGGCGAAGGGAAATATCCGAAGACCTTTCTGCTCCGCGGCCAACCTGCGAAGGGCGAAAAGCTCTAACGTCCCATCACTGAATCTGCGACACGGGAACGATCAGGCTCCCGGTAACCGCATTGCTCGGGTCCGCCACCAGCAGCCGCAACGTCGCCACGCCCTCCTTCGGCTCAAGCACTCTGCGAAAGAAAATTCCTGATTTGAGAAGGCTCGCGTAATTCTCCTGGGTCAGCTCGAGTTTCATTACCTGTTCCTCGCGCCCGATGATGCGTCCAGCCGCGTCCTGCTGGATCAGGACAATCTTGACGTTGCCCTTTTGCACGCCGCCGCTCGCCACGAGTTGAAGGTCGTGCAGGTCGATCGTCGCCGAAACGCTCATCGAGTTCGGCTTCGGCTGATCCACGCGCAGGATCCGAGCCACCAGGTGGATGCTCCCCGATTCGAGCGGGCTCTGTGCAACCTCAGCCAGGCTGCTTTCGGTAAGCGGCGCCTCTTTATCCGCAAAATATCCCTTGGGATAACGCAGATCCAGGTGGCCCTGCTTCAGATGGACCTTCAATGGGTGAAACTTCCCATCCAGTGTGTCCGATTCCGGGTAGAACCCGATCGTGTAGGTCCCCGCGGTGTCCTCTACCGCGGAGCGGATCGCGCCGGCGAGATCGTTGGTGTTAATGAACGCTCGCCGGCCGGTATCTTCTGCCATTTTATCCATCACATCTTGCCCCCGCGGGCGGGACTCGGGCGGTGCGCCGCGCCCGCCCATTCCCGGCACGCCCGCCGCATCGTTGGGAGGGCTGAACAGCGACTTGGGCAGCAATCCTCGCGCGTCTACCGGATAAACGGCGACATTCGCGCGCCCCAGCACGCGCGCGATGGCCGCGCCCGAAAACGGAAGATCCGCGGTCAGCCACACCAGATTCTTTCGTCCCGGGATCGCGGCGACGTGACTCGCGATCGACATCAGCGCCGACATGGTGATCTGTGCCCGGTTCACGTTCGTCAGATTGGCCAGCGTCCGCCGTTCCCGATCCACCGATCCGTTGAAATCCCCCGGCACCGGCGTATGGATGCTGCCGGGGTCGACAACTTCCCGGTCCGTAACCGACGTCGCGCGATACCCGTTCAAAACCCGCAGGAGTTGATCCCGGTCCCCGCTGAAATCCGACAGCACGGTGAGGGACCGGGCCAAACTGTAGATCGCGACGCGATCCCTGGCATCCATTTGCTTGACGAATTCAACCAGATGCTCCTTGGCATACCCGAGGGCGTGATCTTCGAACCATGCCGGCATGCTTTCATAGCCGATCGTGCCGGGAGAAGACAGCGTGTTCAGACGATCCAACAGCACCACCGTGACGCTGCCGGTACCGTTCGCGCGATTGGAGAAGACGTCATCAGGCAGCTTTGGTTGCGTGGCTGGCGTTTCCCCGGGAGTGGTGGCAGAAAAAACACTGATTTTCTGTGCTTTTCCGCGATCGGTAAGGACAAAGTCTTCTTTCTCGAGTTTGGTTACCGGACCATTCTTGTCGCGAACAACGACATTAATCTGGACCAGGTGAGTGCCCACGTGAAATGTGGGTGCGTCCTGAGATGGACTTCCCAGCGCGGCGCCGATCGAGATCAGTGCGAACGCGCACGCCCACCTCATCAAGCTATTATATCCTCGCTATCGCCGCTCCATCGAATTTACTGATCCCCCACCACCAGCACCGGAGCCGAGACCTCATGCCGCACCGCGTTGATCGTATTTCCGAAAATCAGATCCTTCACGCCGCGATGGCCGTGCGCGCCCATCACGACTAAATCGGGATGAATCTCGCGGGCCAGACGCACAATCTGGTCTTTGGGACGCCCGTGCGTGATGGTCAGCTCCGCGTGGATTCCCTCGCGCTCCAGCGTTCTCACGATTCCCGAAAAATATTCCTCGCCTTCGTGAATCTCCGCCGTCGACGACAGCGCGCCGTAAAGCTGGCTGGTGACGCCTTCTTCCACGTGGATCAGATGCAGCGTCGCCCCGTGGAGACGAGCCATTGCGGCTGCGTGCGCGATCGCCGCCCGGTCGCGAACCGTGTGGTCGAGCGGCACCAGGATCCGGTGATACTCCGGCGCGGGCAGGTTCCCCGCAACTACCGAGCTCAAGGCCGCGTGTTCCGTCGACGGCGGCCGCGACTGGACGAAGGTGATGTATCCCAGCAGCCAGATCAGCCCGATCAACATCGGAGCGATCAACGAGATTCTCCACGGCGATGCCATCACCCATGCGCCGGCCGTATCCCAGGCAAGCCATATGTTCAGCACCAGAATCAGCGCCGCGGTAATCCACGCCAGGATTTTCACCCAAGCGCGATTGACGAACTCGCCCATCCGCGTCCGGTCGTTGGTGAAGCGGATCAGCGGAATCACCGCGAACGGAAGCTGCATGCTCAGAACCACCTGGCTCAGGATGATCAGGCTGAGCGTCGCCCTCTCGCCCGAAATCATGATGGTCAACACCGCCGGAATAATCGCCAGCGTGCGCGTGATCAGCCGGCGCAGCCATGGGACCATGCGCAGATTGAGAAATCCTTCCATCACGATCTGGCCGGCGAAGGTTCCGGTCAGCGTGGAGGATTGTCCGCTCGCCAGCAGCGCGACTGCGAACAAAATGCTCGCCGCCGTGGTGCCGAGCAGCGGGGTCAGCAGCTCATGCGCCTGCTCGATCTCGACCACGGCGACATGCTGTTTGAAAAAAACCGCGGCGGCCAATACCAAGATCGCCGCGTTCACGATCAGAGCGCCGTTCAGCGCGACGCAGGAATCGATCAGGTTGAAACGGCAGGCCTCTCGCCGGTCCGCGACGGTGCGACCGATCCGGCGCGTCTGCACCAGCGCCGAGTGAAGGTAAAAATTGTGCGGCATCACCGTCGCGCCGATGATGCCGACGGCGATATACAGGCTCTTATCGTTGAGGCGCGGCACGAGGCCGGAAAAAATCTCGTGAAACACCGGCTTGGCCAGCACCAGCTCGACCAAAAAACATCCCGTGATCACCGCGATCAGGCACAGGATCAGACCTTCAATCAGCCGGATGCCGTAGCGCGACAGCCACAGCACCAGGATCGTGTCCAAAGCGGTCAGCAGCACTCCGGCCAGCAGCGGCAATCCGAACAGCAGACGCAACGCGATGGCCGCGCCCAGCACTTCCGCCAGATCGCAGGCCGCGATGGCGATTTCGCACAGCACCCACAGCGCGTTGCAAACCGAGCGTGGATACGCTTCGCGGCAGGCCTGCGCCAGGTCGCGCCCCGACACGATCCCCAGCCTCGCCGCCAGCGTCTGCAGCAGGATCGCCATCAGGTTCGACATCACCAGCACCCACAAAAGCTGGTAGCCGAACGGTCGACCGCCTTGCAAATCGGTGGCCCAGTTGCCGGGGTCCATGTATCCGACGCTGACCAGGTAGGCCGGCCCGGCGAACGCCAGCATGCGCCGCAGGAACGTCGTGCGCGACGTCGCAACGGTCGAATGGACCTCCGGCAGCGACGCGCCCGGTCACGACTTGTGGCTTCAATCCCAAATATCACTATACCCGCGATTTGGCGATGTAATAATCCGAACCAAACATCGTCTACAGCGTAGAATGACTTTAAGGATGCTTATGAATACCCTCCGCCAAGCCGGTTTATTCTGTCTGACATTAGCTCTCGCCGGGACCGCGCCGGCCGCGGTTGATCCCGCTTTGCTGAATCTGGTGATGCCGGATGCCAAGATTCTCTCGGGAATTCAGGTGGATCAGGCCGCCGCATCGCCGTTCGGCCAATATATTTTGTCGCAGATCCAGCCGACCGATCCGGAGTTTCTGAAGTTCGTCACCGCGACGGGATTCGATCCGCGCTACAACTTGACCTATCTTCTGGCCGCGACCTCCGCGGATGCCACCACTCATAGCGGCCTGATTCTGGGCACGGGAACGTTCATACCTTCGAAGATCATCGCAGCCGCGACCACGGCCGGTGGAACCGTGACGCAATACAAGAACATCACGATTCTCACTGCGCCGAACAGCAAGTCCGGGCAGCCGGAGGGATCGCTGGCGCTGCTTGACGCGAGCACGGTTGCTATCGGAGATCTGGCCAGCGTCGAAGCCGCGGTAGACCGGCGTCTCGGCGGCGCGACGTTTACCGGCGCACTCGCCACCCAGGCCGTTTCCGTCAGCAACGCCAATCAAACCTGGTTCGCGACGGTCACCCCGCTATCGGATTTTCTGAATGGCAAGACCGGCAATCTCGGAAACGTCGGGCAGAATCCGCTATTCCAGTCCGTGCTGCAAGCGTCCGGCGGCGTGAACTTCTCGACATCCGGCGTCACTATGACCGGCGACGCGGTCACCGCTTCGCCTCAGAATGCACAGGCCCTGGTCGACGTGCTGAAATTCCTGGTGAGCATGGTTTCGACCAACGCCAATAACGCATCGGCCACCACGCTCGCCGACGCAGCGAATTTCACGGTCAACGGGTCCACCGCGCATCTGGTCCTGACTTTATCGGAGCAGCAGGCCGAGCAGTTGTTCACTCAATCGTCAGGCACGACCGGGCACGCTCGAAGGTCGCAACGCTAAATTACTGTTTTCCCTGATCGACGACCCCCAACCTCGTCGAAAGGATTCGGATTGTGCGTTCAAGTTGTTGAATTCTAGCTGCTTGTGAGCCGTTTGTCTGGCGCAACCGTTGTATTTCGGCTTGCAGGTCCTGGCGCTCCTTTTGAACTTCGGAATCCTCTTGAGGATTGGGCGGCGGCGGTGCGGGCGGTGGCCCCAGGAATCTTGATGCTTCCTCCGTTTTCCCGCCATTGGAGTCCTGCACGGTCATGCGCACCGTGACTTCGCCGGTCTTGCGCACGTACGTGAATCGGCCTGCGGCCAAATCCTGGCGATTCAGCTTGATGGCGCGCTGGTCGGTTCCATCTATGATTTCCAGCGTCCCAGTGCTTGCCGAGGAGACCGGTTTCGCGACATGATTCCACTGGATCTGCAACTGCCCGTCATGTTCCACAACTTGCAGTGCGATAGGTTCCGGAGGAGCGCCCGTCATCCAGAAACGCAAACCGAGGACCGCCGCTACCAGTACCACCGCCGCCCAGGCCAGCAAAACCGGCCATTTGCGTCGCAGCGGAGGCGTGCGCAGCAGCTGAGGTCCCGGAATTTCGACCGGCTCCGCGGCAGGCACCAGGTGCTGTTCGGGCGCGGGCGCGGCCGCTTCGGCGCGATAAACGCTCGGGACCGTTGGAGTGCTGCGGGCGCTGCGCTCGCGTGTAGGACGCTCCGGCGATCGATCCAGCACGCCCGCGAACCGGTCGGGAAAACTGAATTCCTGTAGACTGCGATCGGCCTGCACTGCGCCGTCGTCGGAGCGGACGAAGAAGCCGCCGCGCATGCTTCCTCCCCGCCCCGGACGAACCACCATGGTCACCTGCCAGGGAGCGGGAAAGAAGATCGAGAAAATCTCCTGATCGGTCTCGCTCAGCATGATTTCGCTGCGGGTATGCGATAGAAACCAGCCCACTGAGATCAAGCCTTCCAGATGCGGATCTTCCTGGTCGCGAACCAGTTGTTCGTGCAGCGCGGCTCGATCTCTATCCGAAAAAATGAACCCCGGCCCCCGCGCATGCTCGCAGGAAATGGGCCGCATGGCCAGGATGCGCACCGTCCGCCCTTCCCGAGTGCCGTACAAGGCCCCGCCTACTTCGATCCCGCCTCGCGACAGCCGCTGATAGCCCTCGGCCACGTCGTGCCGGATCTCTTCGATCACCACCAGCGAGTACTCGATGGATACCGGGCTTTCCGGAACCGTCCACAATCCGAATTTGACGTCGCTCATAAGTGAACCCACACAGGCGGTGCGGGCGCGGCGCTTACAGGCGAGCTGGCCACGCCAGGCTCGTCGGTCGAGTCGCTATCGTCATTCTCGTGCACATGATAATAATACGTCACTCCCGCCATCCCGCCGGCGATCATCAGCGCCAACAGCAGGCAGGCGATCGTTTTAGCATTCCATGCCCGATCGTGCGATACGGCCGATATGGTTCCGGCCACGGCGGTGAGCGCGAGCCCCAGGATCAAGCCCAGTTTCGTGTACCACGGCATGAGGTCCAGATGGCCTTGTCCGCCCACCTGGCTCCACAGCTCGAGAATGGCAAGCAGGGCGAGCAGGAACTCCGCCATATAGGCCAGCCGCAGTAAATAAGGGGGCGTCACGTTAATCCGAGACCACGCGAGGTCGCGATATCCTAATTGTACGGTGAACGGCGAAACGATGGACGATCTGCTCGCGTTTCTCCGCATCCCCAGCATCAGCGCTCTACCGGAACACGCCGCCGACGTTCGCCGCGCAGCCGAATTCGTGCGCGATTGGCTGGCGCGCGCTGGTTTCGAACGGGCGGCGCTGATCGAGGGCGAAGGCAATCCGCTGGTTTATGCCGAGCATCGGCACGCGCCGGGGAAACCCACGCTGCTGCTGTACGGCCATTACGACGTTCAGCCGCCAGATCCGCTAGAGGAATGGATTTCGCCGCCGTTTGAGCCGCAGATCCGCGATGGGAACATGTATGCTCGCGGCGCGGCCGACGATAAGGGTCAGCTCTTTATTCTGATGCAAGCCGCGGCGCGAACCTTGGGCAAGCTGAATATTCGATTTTTAATCGAGGGCGAAGAAGAAACCAACGGCGCACACATCGAGAAATATGTCGAGGCGCATCGTTATGAGCTTACTGCGGACGCGGCGGTAATTTGCGATACAGCGATGTTCGCGCCAGGACTTCCGACCATCACCACGGGACTCCGCGGGATCGTTTACGGCGAGATTCACGTGCATGGCGCGCGTACCGATCTGCATTCGGGCGACTACGGCGGCGCGGCTCCCAACGCCGTCGAGGCCGCGGCGCAGATTATCGCGGCGTTGAAAGATCGCGACGGGCACATTCGCATTCCCGGACTCTACGATCGCGTTCGGAAGCCGGGCGCGGCGGAGCTGGCGGCGTGGAAACGGCTCCCGTTCGATGCGGAAGCGTATCGCGAAAAGGAGTTGGGATCGACCGCGCTGGCGGGCGAGGTCGAAGTTCCAATCTTCGAGCGGCTATGGGCGCGGCCGACCTTCGAAGTCCACGGGATCCGCGGAGGATTCACGGGCGAAGGCTCGAAAACGGTGATTCCGGCGAGTGCGGTGGCGAAGATCAGTCTGCGGCTGGTCCCCGATCAGCGGCCGGAGGAAGTAGTGCGGCAACTCGAGGGCGCAATCGCGCAAGCTGCGCCGCGGGGCGTTATGGCGACGTTCAGACTGCTGTCTTCGAGCCCGGCATGCCTGGTGGATCCGGGACATCCGTTGATTCGGGCGGCTGCGAAGGCGATGGAACAAGTATTTGGGCGAGAGACGGTTTATGTGCGGTGCGGAGGATCGATTCCGATTGTAGGTCTGTTTCAAGAGGCGCTAGGGATTCCCAGCGTGATGATGGGCTTCGGGCTGCCCGATGACAACATTCACGCACCGAATGAGAAGATGTCGATCGAGAATTACCAGCGCGGGATCGAAGCGGTGATGGATTATTTCAGCGCCGCCGACTCACCCCGATCGGGTTAGCGAGCCGCGACCGCAGGAAGCGGTGGGTAGTCGTTCTTCGGACAGGCGACGCTGACTCGCTCAGCGCGCGACTTCGGCATAGGTGACTTGCGCGGACGGCGGAGGAATCGGGGTTCCGCCTTCGCGCATGCCGTCGAGATGAAACTCGATGGCTTCCTGAATGTTACGTTTGACTTCTTCCAATGTGTCTCCCGTCGACACGCATCCGGGCAGGTCCGGGACATAGGCGCAGTAATTGCTGTCGGGGACTTTTTCGATTACAACGGCGTAGCGCGTTCGGGCCTTCACTTACCCATGACCACCAGAAATCCCGTCTCCACCTTGCCATCCACGATCCGATTCCAGATGACCCGGGCGCGGCCTTTGGCTTCGAGATGGGCGAATTCTACGATCTGGCCGGCAGCCAGCGGGGCGTAGCCGTGAGCCATGCGGAAGCCGCTGGAGCTTACGTCCATCAGGCGTCCTTCCACATCCTGCGGCTGCGGATCGGCGAAGCGCACGTGGACCACCCCGCTCGCTTCGCGGCGGTGCTCGCGGCGCTTTTCGGGCATGCTCATAGGCTCAGACGGAAGCCACGCCTTCGGATTCATACAGCTTCAATTTGCGGCTCAACGTCCGGCGGGAAATGCCAAGCCTGGCGGCGGCCATTTGCTGATGGCCCCCGGTAGCCTCGAGCGCCTTCGAGGATCATGCGCCGTTCCATACCATCCAGACTAGTCGTATTCGCGTGGCCGTTCAATGACGACTGCGCAACACCGAGTGGAAGATCCTCCGGCACGATCACGGAGCTTTGCGCAAGAATTGCGGCTTTGGTTACCACGTTGCGCAGCTCGCGGATGTTGCCGGGCCAGGAATGGCGCGTGAGCACGGCGAGAGCGGCGTCGGAAAAACGCATCTGCGGATCCTGCTGCGCCAGGAAATAGCGCGCCAGAGGAGCGATATCCTCCATGCGGGAGCGCAGGGCGGGAACGGTCAGTGTAATCTGGCTGAGGCGATGGTACAGATCGCCACGGAAGCGTCCTTCGGCCACGGCGGATTCGAGATCCTGATTCGTTGCGGCGACGACGCGTACGTCCACTGAAATCTTGCGCACGCCGCCTAGTCGATAATAGGCGACTCCATCCAGCACGCGCAGCAGCTTGACTTGCATTTTCGGATCTAACTCGCCGATTTCATCCAGAAAGATGGTGCCCTGATGCGCGAGCTCGAATAGGCCGGGCTTAGGTGCATCGGCGCCGCTGAAGGCGCCTTTGTCGTAACCGAAGAGCTCGCTTTCCAGCAGATGTTCGGGGAGCGCGGCGCAGCTCAAATCGACCCAGGGTTTGTGGGAGCGCATCGAATAATGGTGGACCGCGCGAGCGACCAGTTCCTTGCCGGCGCCGCTCTCACCCGTGATGAGAACCGTGGCATTGGAGCGGGCCACGCGCTCCACCAGCGAGAGGAGCCCGCGCATCGGTTCGCTGGCAATGATAGCGTGCATCCCGAGAAACACGCATGGGCCGGACATCCTTGGTTCAGTCATTTCTGATCAGTCAATTCCTACTCTATTTCGCCATCTTTGGGTTAAACATGCGCTCGGCCGAACACCCTAGTACCCTCTTTGAAACATACCCGGAGCTTGAGACACTTTGTCGCAAGACCCATGGATCTAAGGGGCCATTGTGTCTCGCGTTTACCGCGCAAATGATTCAAAACTCGGGTTGGCCCGGGGAGTGCAACATCAGCCGCAGATGAATCCCGCAGTCGACGCGCTGCCGACGAAGGCACGCGTGTATATAGCACTAACGGTGGCCCTAGCTAGCGGTGTGCTTGCGTGGAATCTGTCGAATTGGGAGTCGCCGGACCTGCTGAAATTTGGCAGTTTCCTGATGGTCGCGATTTTCTCCTCTGGGATGCGGATCAGCGTGCCGGGAATTACGGGAACGCTGTCGCTGACTTTTCTCTTCGTTCTATTCGGGGTGGTGGAGCTGACGCCGGCCGAAACCGTCGCGCTGGGCGGGCTGGTGACCATCGTGCAGTGCTATTGGAATCAGCCCAAGCGTCCCCGCCTCGCGAAAGTCGCGTTCAACGTCGCGACTATGGTGCTGGCAATCACGGGGGCGGAGTGGGTGTATCGCGCCTCCGCGCTGGCGGCGAATCAGGTGGATCCCCCGATTCGGCTGGCAGCTGCGACGTGCGCGCTATTTCTCCTGAATACGGCTCCCGTCGCGCTGGTGATCACGCTCGCGGAAGATCGTTCGCTTTTGACCACTTGGCGGGAGTGCTTCTTCTGGTCGCTGCCCTACTATCTGGGCGGCGCTGCGATCGCGCAGGGCGCGAGCCTGTTGAATCGTTTCGTGGGATGGCAGACCGTGCTGCTTACGGGACCGGTGGTGTATCTGATTTACCGGTCATATGGGTTGTACCTGGCGCGCCTGGAAAACGAGAAGAGCCACGCCGAAGAAGTCTCGAGCCTGCATCTGCGCACCATTGAGGCGCTGGCGCTGGCCATCGAAGCCAAGGATCACACCACGCATGGGCATCTGCAGCGGGTGCAGATTTACGCGACCGAGCTCGGTAAGGAAATGGGGCTGAAGCGCGACGAACAGGAAGCGCTGCGCGCCGCGTCGCTGCTGCATGACATCGGGAAGCTGGCGGTGCCGGAACATATCATCTCGAAACCGGGTCGTCTGACTCCGGAAGAGTTCGAGAAGATGAAGATCCATCCGGTGGTGGGGGCGGAGATTCTGGAGCGCGTGCAATTCCCTTACCCGGTGGTTCCGATTGTGCGGGCGCATCACGAAAAGTGGGACGGAACGGGGTATCCGTACGGGCTGGTGGGGGAAGACATCCCGGTGGGGGCGCGCATCCTGGCAATGGTGGATTGCCTGGATGCGCTGGCGACGGATCGCCAATACAGGCGCGCTTTGCCGCTGGATGAGGCGATGAAGATCGTCCAGTCGGAAGCGGGCAAGGCGTTCGATCCGAAAGCGGTGGAGTTGTTGACCAAGCGCTACGTGGAGCTGGAAAAGAAAGCGCAGGCGCGGCAGCAGGAGCAGGCGAAGCTTTCGGTGGACCTGAAAGTGGAGCGCGGCGATGCGCCGGCGGCAGGATTCGTGGGAACTTCCGCGCCGGCTCCGGAGATCGCGAGCAAATCTCAGTCGGTCGACTTTTTGACCTCGATTGCAGCGGCGCGGCAGGAAGTGCAGGCGCTGTTCGAAATTTCGCAGGACCTGGGAAACTCGCTGAGCTTGGACGAAACGCTGAGCGTGCTGGCCGTAAGGTTGCGCAAGATCATTCCGCATCATTCCCTCGCAATCTGGATCAAGCGCGAGAGCGTCCTGAAGCCGGATTACGTGAGCGGCGACGATTTCCGGCTGTTTTCGGCTCTCGAAATTCCGGTGGGACAGGGGCTCTCAGGATGGGTGGCCGAGAATCGCAAGCCGATTCTGAACGGGAACCCGTCCGTCGAGCCGGGGTACCTGAACGATCCCTCTAAATTCTCGACGCTGCGCGCGGCGGTTGCGGTTCCTCTCGAGGGCGTCAATTGCGTGCTGGGCGTGCTTTCGCTGTATCATGCCGAGCGGGATGCCTTCACCAAGGATCATTTGCGCATTCTGCTGGCGATCAGCGCCAAGATCGGCCTCTCGATCGAAAATGCCCTGCGGTTCCGGCAAGCGGAATCCTCGGCGACCACGGATTACCTGACCACGCTGCCAAATGCGCGATCTTTGTTCGTGCAGCTCGACGCGGAGTTGTCGCGCGGACACCGGAACGACGTGCCGCTGGCGGTCCTGGTGCTGGATCTGGACGGGTTCAAGCTGGTGAACGACCGGTTCGGGCATCTGGAGGGCAACAAAGTTCTGCACGCGGTCGGAACGAGGCTGAAATCGGTGTGCCGCGAGTACGACTACATCGCCAGGATGGGCGGCGACGAGTTCGTAGTGCTGCTGCCGGGTGCCGGGCCGGGCGACGTCCACACCAAGATCGCGCACCTGCGCGAAGCGGTGCAGGACGTCGGACGAAGCATATTTGTAGGAAACTCCCTGACGGTGAGCATCGGAGTCGCGCACTTCCCGCTGGACGGCACCGACGCGGAGCAGCTTCTCGCGGAAGCGGATCGCCGCATGTACAAGGAAAAGCGCGCGCACGAGCAGAAGGCCAAGGGGCTCGAGCCGGCCTGGAATCCCGACTGGGCGACTACGATTCAATAGCACGCGCGGCCGCTTGCTGACGAGCCGGGGTGATTAACCGCTCCCTTGCAGTCACGGCTCGCATAAGTTGCTGATCTGTGGAGGTGCCGACCCCGAGCCGTGACTGCAAGGAGCGGTTAATCGTCGGTTTTTCACACAACCTCTGACGCGCGCAACTCCGAATCCGCGATCCATATCAAGCCCCGCCAACAGGCTTCTAGGACGGCTCCGGTTGTACCGGACCGAATTCCGTAACCGGCGCGGCTTCTTGAACGGCAGTCTTCGGCGTCGACAACCGATGCAGCAGCATCAAGGCGGCAATACCGATCGCCGACGTACCCACGGAGATCGCGATCCGGGCCGAGCCGGGAAGCGCGAGCACGGACCCAAAGCGAAACGCGAGTAGCCACGCTACCGTCACGGTTCCTCCACCCACGCTGCACCACATCCGTACCGGACGGGCCAGCGATGGCATGAGCGCCGCTACCAGGCACACCAGAAGCGGCAGCGAGACCACAGCGTCCACCAGGTAATGCTCGCCGGATGCCAGGATTGCGGCGAGCGTGCCGGTCACGATCAAAATCGATGAAACGCGGAACGGCCATTTCCATTCGAAGGAGCAGAACACAAACAACAACGCCCAGGCAATATGGAGAGAAGGCATCGCGTTTCTTGCACAGGGCTCTAATAGCGCGGCGCCCATCGGCAAAGTCGACGGCAACGGCTCGGTCCATGGGAAGAGCCCGGCAAATCGATAAGCGGGGCCGGCCGCGGGGCAAAGCTGATACAGCAGGAATCCGGTGACGCCAAGTGCAACGAAACACGCCTGCCCGTTCCACACCCGGCGCGCCGGGTAGACGGTCAGCAGCATCCAGGAAAGCGTCGCCCACAGCGGCAGCGCATTGTAGACGACGCAGCACGCCAGGTACAGCGAGGGGTGACCGGCCATGAACCGTCCCAGCACGAACGCGGGAGCACCCAAGGCGTGATCAAAGTCATACAGCGTGTAGTCGTAAGTGTACGGGGTCCACTTAATAGCCGAGCCGACCGCGATGGTAGAGACGGTGCACAGCGCCGGGATCGCGGCCAGCATGACGACGGTTCGTTTCAGCGCGGCCGGATCGCCAAGCGACCAGAACCAGCGCAGCATGGCCAACATCACGGCGGCGAGGCCGAGCAGGCCGCCGGGATAAGCCATCCACCAACCTGGGTAATGATCGAGCGGGCCACCCATCATGCGATAGATGACGGCATAGGCTAGGGCTCCTGCCCCCACGAGCGCGCCTCGCCGGATCGACCAGCTCTTCCATATAAATCCAATCGCGCTTCCGGTAAGACCGAACGCGATATAAGGATTCGCCGGTACCTTGAACAGGTCCAGGAACAGCAGCGAGCCGAGAATCAGCGCTACGGTTTGGATGGAGCGGTACAGCACGTCTGTGCGCATCGGTCTGGTGGTCCCCATTATCGACCTTATTATCGGCGGATTCCCCGAGCCTCTGGATAAGAGATTCACCGTAGGCGCTGGAGGTTACGCGCGCGGGCGACGATAGAACAAGGGTGAGTCCTCAGGCCCCGCGCGTCGCTACCCTGGATGGCTGGCGCGCCGTCGCCGTTCTGATCGTCGTCCTGGGTCACATGATGCCGGGCTTCTATACGAGTGAAGCCGAATGCTACCGCGATAGCCTGTCGCGCTACGGAGGCTTCGGCGTCGACGTGTTTTTCGGCATCAGCGGCCTGATTATCACTAAGCTCCTGCTGGACGAATACCGGCAATACGGACGCATCAGTTTCCGGGGATTCTACGTGCGCCGGGCATTTCGCATCCTTCCGCCATGTTTTCTCTTCCTCGCCGTGGTGGTGCTGACGGTAGGATTCCGCACGCCGCTCGAATGGCTGGCGTCAGCATTCTTCTTTCGCAACTATATTCCGGATTCGATGGCGACGAACTTCACCAAGCATTTGTGGTCGCTGGCGGTGGAAGAACATTTCTACCTGTTCTGGCCGCTGCTATTGGCGGTGATTCTTCGCCGGATCGGCATCGAAAAAGCTCCGAAAACGATCGCGTGGATCGCGATCGGATGCGGGTTGTGGCGCGTCGCCGATGCGGCCAACGGAATTTCCGCGCACTGGATGCCGCAGGTTCCGCTGCATTTCCGAACCGATCTGCGGTTAGACGCCCTGCTGTGGGGCTGCGCCGCGGCGTTCTTTCTAACCGATCAGAAAACGTCCGAGAAACTGCGCCGGGGATTTCGTCCGTGGATGTTTGCGGGGGTCGTGGTGATCGCGCTTGCTTGTGTGGGGCTGTATTCGCAGTTGACGTCGCTGTGGCTCGCGATCCTGATTCCGTTGGCGCTTCTAGGGACGATTCTGCATCCGGAATGGGCTCTCAGCAAATTGCTGGACCACCCATGGGTGCGTTCGATCGGTCGCATTTCTTACAGCTTGTACCTGTGGCAGCAGCTTTTCATGGTCGCTGGGTGGGAGCCACATTCGAAGGTCCAGCAGTTCCCTTGGAATTTGCTCCTGACGGTCGCGATTGCCACGGCGAGTTACCGGCTACTAGAAAAGCCGTGCATGGAATGTGGCAGGCGGATATCGGCGCGCATACATGGTCGGACAGCTGTGGAATTCGCCGAGCCCGTCAGCATTTCCTCTTGACAGTCTTCGCTTTTTATTCTCTAATAGGAGAAGAGAAAGCGAACATCATCATGTCCACCTCCCCTTACATCGGACCGGCCGGCTGGGCATATCCGCAGTGGCGAGGACTTGTTTATCCTTCGGCCGGTCCACATCCGCTTGAAATGCTCGCGCGCCAGGTAGGCGTGGTCGAGATTAACAGCTCGTTTTATCAGCCGCTTAAAGCCGAGATCGTGAAGTTGTGGATCAAGAAGGTTCAATCCAATCCGCAGTTCCGGTTTACCGCGAAACTGCATCAGCGGTTCACTCACGCCCGGATTTTGGAGGATGGCGAAGTCAACGTATTTAAGGAGGGGTTGCGTCCGCTTCTGCGCGCCGGGAAACTGGGCGCGGTGCTGATGCAATTCCCCTGGTCCTTTCGGTTTACAGCGGAGAATCGCGAGTTTTTCATCAGGCTGCGGCGGGCCTTCAGCGAGTTTCCGCTGGTCGCCGAGATGCGCCACGACAGTTGGATGGCGGAGGAAGCGGTGGGCACGTTTCTCGACTATCGCGTCGGCTTCTGCAACATCGACCAGCCGGAATACATGCGCGCGATGCCGCCGACTGCTTTTCTGACTTCGAACGTCGGGTATGTTCGGCTGCATGGCAGGAATCCGAAGAATTCGCTGGGCGCGTATGACCGGTCAGCGGCGCGGTCCCGCCAACACGATTATCTGTATTCAGAGGCCGAACTCACGGAATGGACCACCAGGATCGAGCGCATCGGCCGTTATGCCGAATCCACGTTCGTGATCTTCAACAACGATGTGGGAGCGAAGAGCATGGTCAACGCGCTTCAGCTCCAGGCGATGCTGACGGGAGTGCACTCCGCGGCCCCTCGCGACCTGCGGCGGAAATATCCCGTGGAGCTGGAACAGTTCGGGGCGCAGACTATCGAACAGCAGTGCCTGTTTCCAGCCGCGTAGCATCCTGAGTCCCTGCTGGGGCTATCATGGCCTTCCGACGCAAGTCGTTCCGAGCGGAGCGAGGAATCTGCTTTTCGTTCGGCCGTTATCAACGCTTTAAAAGCGGATCCCTCGCCGCGCTCGGGATGACGGGCGTCGTAAGTATGACTACGTTGGGCAGCACTAGCAGTTCCGTCGCACGTACTGGGCGAGCCTTGTACAATAGGTGCGCATGACACATCGATTCCTACCCTGGGACAAGGTTCCGCTCGAAACCATGAGCGATATGATTTCGCGGAAGGTGATCAGCGGCGACAAAGCTATGGTCGCGCAGGTTTTCCTGAAAAAAGACGCGGTTGTGCCCGAGCATAACCACGAAAGTGAGCAGATCACCTACATTATCGAAGGCGCGCTGAAGTTCGATATCGAAGGCCGCGAAGTAATCGTGCGCGCGGGCGAGGTTCTGCATATTCCATCGTTCGTGCCGCATCGCGCTGTGGCGCTCGAAGACACGCTGGACGTCGATATTTTTTCGCCCATCCGGACGGATTGGCTGACCAAGGACGACGCGTATCTGCGGCACGGTTTGCGGGAGAAGACTTAGTCGGCTTTCGGGAGAAAGTTTAATCAATGGATCTGGGATTGAAAGATAGAGTAGCCCTGGTGGCCGCATCCAGCCAGGGGTTGGGGAAGGCCGTCGCGCTCGGGCTGGCCCGTGAAGGCGCGAAACTGGCGTTATGTTCGCGGAATCCGGGCGCGATTCTGACGGCGGCTGAAGAGATCCACCGGCAAACCGGTGTCGACGTGATGGCGACTCCGGTGGATGTCACGAGCGAGAGCCAGGTGAAGGATTTCGTCACCGAAATCACGCGGCGATTCGGGAAGATCGATATTTGCGTCACCAATGCGGGCGGCCCTCCCGCCAAGCCGTTCGATGCGGTCACAATCGCGGAGTGGGAGCGCGCCATCGACCTGAACCTGATGAGCACCATCTTCCTCGCCCGCGAAGTTCTTCCCGGAATGCGCGAACGGCGCTGGGGCAGGCTGATCACGATCACGTCGTTGTCGGTGAAGCAGCCGGTGGACGGGCTGATCCTGTCGAATTCGGTGCGCGCCGCGGTCGCCGGGCTGGTGAAAAGCCTTTCGAACGAATATGCGCCGCACAATGTGCTGGTGAATAATGTTTGCCCTGGCTACACTGCGACGGACCGCCTGGGCGAGCTCTCCAGCGCGCTCGCAAAATCGGCCGGCGTTGCTCCCGAGGAGATCGAAAAGCGCTGGACCAGCCAGATTCCGCTGGGGCGACTGGCAAGACCCGACGAATTTGCAGATACCGTCGTCTATCTATGCTCGAATCGCGCCAGCTACATTACGGGCCAGTCGATCGCCATCGACGGCGGCTACGCTAAAGGCTTGCTGTAGCCGAGCCATCTGAACAATTGCGCAGCGAGCGTGTTCAGGCTGTTGGTCATGCGGTCGGTCTCGATGTCGAGCCAGGCGTTGCGGCCCTCGTGGCCCTCCTCCGAACGGACCATGCGGTTATGATCCTCGCGCAGATCGGGCAGGCTTTCAGGAGTCACGGCCGACCCTCGAAGGCATCCGGCGAGAAAGTAAAGGACCTTTTCGAGGTCGTGCGAGAAAGTTCGAAAGGCCTCGCCCGCGGGCGCCTGAGGACCCGCGGTCAAACCTGCTTCCAGCGCCATCGCGGCGTGAATGAACCGATGCGAACTGGCGAGCATGGCGTTGATCAGCCGTAGCTGCCCCGGATCCACAAAGGGTTCGGCGCTGAGACGGTCGACCGAAGTTTCGACGTTCGAGCGAGCTCGTCGGCCGTTGACGCGAAGACGATCCAGCTCATGCGGGGCAATGCTGCGTCCATCGATGTAGGCTCGCGAGATGGCCTGGAAATAGAGGCGATAGGCGTCGAGCATACTGGCCATCGCCTGCGGGACTTGCGTGCGCTCGCGCGTGGGCCAGATGAGGTAGATCGCCAGCGCTAATGCTCCGCCGATGGTGGTGTTCAAAGCGCGGGCGGCGATCACGTCCTTGGGCGCGACGCCGTTCAGAGAAAACAGAAAGACGATCAGGGCGCTGATCGCGGTCACCATGATTCCGTAATTCGCGCGGCCGTAGGAGCGCTGTAGGAACGCGAGGATTCCGATCCAGGCTACGCGGACGTAGGCGAAGGGCGAAACGAAATGGAACAGCACGGTGGCGACCATCAGGCCCAGGTAAGTTCCGGCGAGGCGGAGAGCTCCGCGGCTGAAAGTGTTGCCAAAATCGGGCTTCAGGACCAGCGTGACGGTCATCGGCAGCCAGTATGAACGTGGCAGCGAAAACGCGCGGGCGATCAGATCGCCGACCAGGATACAGAGCGCCAGGCGAATGGCGTGGCGGCAGGGGGAAGAATCGAGAGAGAGATTCGCGCGCAAAGTGGCCAGCCATCCGCTGAGTTGCAGATGCCAGGGCGTTCGAACCTCCCGCGCCGCGAAGTCCGCTTCCCCGGCGGGAGTGGTGCTGTGGGCGAGCTCGAGGGCGGCGCGCAACTGACCGCCCAGCGCATCGATCTGAAGCCGGGCTTCTGCGAAATTCGCTTTCTCCGGCGCGGGAATGTCCGGGTTCGCCTCGGATGCAAGAATCGCTTCGTCGGCGCGATCCACTTCTTGGTGCCACGCGAAAGATACTTCCTGGAACGGCTCGCCGCGCAGCGAGCGGCCGACGGAAGTGAGCAGAGTCGCGCCGAATTGGAGGAAATGATCGACCGCGGCAGTCGACGGGTCTGGTCCGATTTCACGGCGAATGCGCGCAATGACGCGGCTGAGCGCAAAAAGAGAGATGCGGATGCGCTCCGCCTCGCTGACCAGCAAGAAAAGTCGCTCCGATTCCACGCTGTGATCGCCCGAGAGCGACGACAAGGCTTCCTGCGCTTGGGTACTCTGCTGGCTGGCCAAAGGCGCGCCGTAGGGATCCGCGGGAACGGTGGCGGCGCGGGCGAGCTCCAAGTAGAAATCGCCGATGATGTTCCGCTCAGGCTGGCGGCCGCGGATCGGCCACAACGCGATGGAAAGACCGGTTTGCAGCAGGCCGGCCCAAAAGCGATCAAGCCGGACCCGGCGGCATGCCACGGAGTCATCGACTGCGCGGTGTAAATGATGATCACCACCAGGCTGATCATGCCGATGTCGGCGGCGGTGGCGCCGAGGCAGACCACAAGTCCGGTGGCGAAGGCCCATAGAACGCGGACGCTGATCAACGCAATCTGGTTGCGCGCCGCAAGAGCGCCGATGAACACGGCCAGAGCGCCAATCACGCTCGACGCCAGCATGCGCGTCGCGCGGTCGCGGTAGGAATCGACACCGTCGGCGGCGGCGACGTTGAGCGCACCCGTGGCGCCTACCAGCCCCCCAGCGGGGTAACCGGCGTGCACACCGACCACCAGCGGAAGCACCACGCCGAGCGAGTTGCGAAAACCCATCCACAAGCTGATGCGCTTGCGATCGAACTGAGTCAGCGCGCGCCAGAAGGCCTGGAGAGGTCGCGGATGGACGTGCGCGTTAGGGCTGACGACGGGCGTCATCCCTGCTCTCTTCTGGAAGCCGGTTGAAAAAGGGGACAGACCGCTCTGTCCACGCCCGCGCTCCTACGCGAAATCAGCGGTTTGCGATTGGGGACAGAGTAGTCTGTCCCCTTTTTCAACCAGCCACTAGGCGGCATGGGCGCGCAAATATTTCTCAATCTCAGTTTGTCCCGCGTGAATCGCCCAGCCGAGAGGTGAACCCTGATGAATCGTGTCCTTGATGTCGAGCCTTGCGCCGCGCTCGACCAGCAATCGGACCACGGCGTCGTGCCCTGCCAAAGCCGCTTGATGCAGAGGGGTCGAATGTGCGTGGTTTCCTTTGGGGTTGTAGCGATTCGGGTCCTCGCCGGTGTCAAGCAGCAAACGGACTACCTCGACGTGGCCGTGCTGCGCGGATAACGCGAGGGCTCGATGACGGGTCTCTGCGTCGGCGGCCGGCAGCAACTCGCGGGCTAGGGCGACGCGTCCCAGTCCGGCCGCCGCAGCAAGATTATCTACCTTGGCTCCGCGTCTGGCCAACGCTTCGGCGGTGTTCAGGTACCCGAAAGCAAGAGCCGTCATCAGCGGCGATCCGCCGTGGCCTTGGATGGATGCGCCGAAATCGAGCAATGTTTCGGCCATGGCGATTTGCACGCCGGCTTTGGCGGGAGGGTCGCTCGAGACCAGCATCGACATAGTGGTTTGTGGACCACCGTACATATTCGCCAAAGCGTCCACTTCGGCTCCGGATTGAAGCAAGATCTTCGCAATTTCAACCGCGTTCGCGGGAGATTTCTGGCGATACTGCTCGACTCCGTTGGCCGCGATGTAGTGTAGCAGCGTGGCTCGGTGGGGGCGGGTAGAACGCGAGTGAATGAGCTCGGGAGTTGCGCGCAGAAGCGACATGAGCCTGGAGGTATCACCGGCAACCACAGCTTCAACAGCCGATTCGAATCGGTAGCCGAGAGAATCTTCCCGATTGACCGCAGCGGCATACTCGGCGAGCGCGGACCAATCTTCGAAGCCGTAGAAATGCGCTATCTCCATCTGCGAGCGATCATCAGCCTGCTCTTGATATTGGTCCAGAGTGGAGTGAAATGGCAGTGGAATGAGATTCATTCTTGTCGCAAAGCCTCCAGTGGATCGACGCGAGTCATGGTGCGCAGTGAATAGCGAACATCCCGCCACACAGTTTCCAGCCGCATCATCCTGGCAAGCATTTTACAAGTTTGTGCAGGGAACGTGATTTTTATGCGCCAGTCACGTAAGCGTCATGCGGCACTGCTATTCTCGCTTCCGCCGAACTGCCATTTCCCGAAAGGACTTCCATGTCGAAAGAAAGCGCCGATCACCACGTCAAAGCAGCCGAACATCACGAACATGCCGCTCGCCACCACCGCGCGGCCGCGGAACATCACTCCTCTGGAGATCATGAGAAGGCGGGGCATCACGCCCACGTCGCCGACGGCCACCATAACATGGCCACGCATCACGCCGAGGAAGCCAGCAAGCATCACGCCAACGAGCACGGAAATTAACCGCGGACCACTTCGTAAGGGCGCATCATTTCGTTGTCCTCGTGTTCGAGGATGTGGCAGTGCCAGACGTACTTGCCGGGATAGCCGTCGAATTCCACGATGAAGCGCGTCACCATGTTGGCGTGCGCACGCACGGTGTCTTTCCAGCCGGATTCGGTGAGCTCGGGCGGCTCGGGCTCGCCTGCGTAATGGATCTCCCGCGTTACTTTGAACAGTTCGCCATTAAAGCGCCGGCGGTCGAGCACCTGGAAACGCACCAGGTGCAGATGAATCGGGTGCGAATCGTCGGTCGGATTCACGATCGACCAGATCTCGACCGAGCCAAGCGCCGGTTTCTCGGTGATCGGCATGTCCCAATGCGCGCCGTTCAGCAGCATCAGCATGGATTCTCCGCCGTGATCCATGTACTCGTCGATGGTGAGCATGCGGGTTTGAATCGCAGACGATTCTGAAATTTTCGGCACCGGGCGCAAAAGCTGCGGCAGCGAACTTTCGTCGCTAACTTGGGCGCGGCTCACGCGAAACTGCATCAGCTCGAATGCGTCGCTGCGAAGGACGAACTGATCGCCGGCGTGATCCTTGAAATCGAGCACCAGGTCGACGCGCTCGCCTGGCGCCAGGACGAAGCTCGCAATTCGCCCCGGCGCAGGAAGCAATCCCTGATCCGTGCCGATCAAACGAAATTCCAGATCGTTCGAAAGCGAAAGATGGTAGAAGCGGCCATTCGACGCGTTCAGCACGCGGAAGCGATATTTTCTCGGCTCGACATCCAGAAACGGAAAGATTTTTCCGTTGACCAGCATCGCGTTGCCGAAAACTTCGGGCACCCACGGCGCGCCGGGACGGTCTGAAACCGGATAATCGAGCGAGCCATCGCGCCGCAGAAAGCGATCGCAGATCACCAGGGGAATCTCGTAGCGGCCCTTCGGCAGATTCAGCCCGATCCTCGAACGCGTCGCGGATCACATAAAGACCGAACAGGCCCGCGTAGATATTCAGGCGGTTGATGCCCATGGCGTGGTCGTGATACCAGAGCGCGGCGGGCTCCTGTTCGTTCGGGTAGCGATAGGTTCGCGGACTTGCCGGGCGTGTACCAATCTTCGGGCCATCCGTCGCTCTCCGGAGGCGCTTTGGCGCCGTGGACGTGAACCACCGCGCGCACTTCGGGCTTGTTCGACTCCGCGCCATGCAAGCTGTGGTCGATGGGCAGGAAGTGGCGGTGCGGAAGATTGTTGATCCACTCAATGACGAGCGGCTCTCCGCTGCGCGCCTCTATGGTCGGGCCGGGCACGCTGCCGCCGAAGCTCCACAGAGAAGTGGCCGGGCAGATCGCGATGCAGCTTGGCCTCGATCTGACGCATGGCGATTCGATACAGGGGGACTTCCCTTCCCTGGGCCGGGCGCGCTACGGGCAGGATCGGAAGAGGATCGACGAACTTCGCAAGAGAATTAGGATCAAGCTGCGGAGCGCGCGCGGTTCTCGCGAACGCGACCGCAGCTTGAAGCAAACAACGGCGGGTGAGCAAATCTATTTCAGCTTCCCTGTGACCACTTGACCGCTGGTCTCGTCCAAAACGAATTTCTTGTTATTCGCTTTGCTGAAATCGAGCATGTTGGTGATGGAATTCGCGATCGCGTCGAACGATCCGTTGCCGATGCGCTGGCCGTTCAACCAATTGTCTTCGACGAAGCGAATGATCGAGCTCTGGTCGGTGACGGTGTGATCGACGAAGTTCTGCTTCGACCACGGAGAGATCACCATCAACGGCAGGCGAGGACCATAGCCGCAGCGGCCTTGTACGGCGGCTCCGTTGGAACCCGGACCTGGTAGCGCCGAGGTTCCGCTTGCCGCATGCGCCGGCGCCGGTCAGGGCGTCGGCCGCGCTGGTGGACTGATTGACGATTGGGCCCATCTGATGGTCATACCAGCCATCGGAATCGTCGTACGAGATCACCACGGCGGTGTGCGCCCAGTCGGCATTGGCCTGGAGGAAATTGATGACGTGAACGATGAAGGCCTGCTCGTCCAGCGGATCGGAGTAACCGGCGTGCCCGTCCTGATAGCCGGGCGCTTTCAGGAAACTGACCGCCGGGTAATTTCCCGCCAGGATCGCATCGTAAAAATCATGCATGTCGTACTGATGATTCGCGGCGTCGTTGAGCCCGACGCTGGTGACGGACGTAGGCCGCGCGTGCGTCGGATTCGCGGTGGATTTGTAGTATTGGAACGGCTCATGATGCGGAATATAGTCCGCCTTCTTGGTGTTGGTGACCAGCGAAGTGGTGCTGCGGCTGCATCCGGTGGTTCCGTTGGCGTTGGTCACGCCGAGGTCGAAACCCTGCGTGAAGAATCCCCAGGATACGCCGGCCGCGTTCAGCAGGTCGCCGATGGTCTGGCCGGTCATGCTGAACAGTTCGCCGGTAGTGGTGGAGCATACGTCGCCAATCGGGTCGGCATCGCCGATGTCGCTGGTGCCGCCGTTCCCGTCGGCCACCACGGAACCGGTGCCGTTGATGTTCCCGGTGACGCCGTTGGTCTGGCCGGAGACCAGGTTGACCGCTCCCGGAGTGGATGGACCGAACGTGGTTTCGTACGAATTGTCGCTCATCGCGAAACGCTGCGCGTAGTTCCACAGCGCCGTCACGGTATTGCCGTCGTAGTAGCCCATGGTGAGCCCGATGTTCGTGAACGCGCTGCCGATCGGTCCGGGCGCGGGCGGCGGTCCGGCGACTCCGACGTTAGCCGGAAACGCGTCCATCAGTCCGGCGTGGAAAGCGGTCTGCTCCGGTGTATAGTTATGGTTCTGATCGGATGTCGCGGCCTGGCAGCGGTCCAGCCGGAACGGATTCACCGCGCCGGCCTTGTTCGCGGGGTTGGCCGCGTTGGCGTTGCGGGTCATGATGGCGTCGCTCAGTCCGTTTACGGCCGGAGTGTCGGCGACGGGTGTAAAGGCAGGCGAGCCAGCCGGATTGGCCGCGTTCGGATAGGTTCCGAAGTAATGATCGAACGAAACGTTTTCCTGGAAGATCACGACCAGGTGTTTGATGGGTGTGATCGAACCCGGTGCCGAGCTGGATTGCGCGCGGGCGGGCGTGGGGCTCATCAACAAGCCATAAATCAGGAACTGTGTAGTCAGAACTGCTACGAATGGGCGCATGCACTCTCCTCTTGTTGTTTTGGACGGCAGAAACAATTCGCGCTGCAAACCGGCCGCGTCTGAAGCTGCGTCACCAACCCGCGGCTTGTTTGCCTGACGAAAATCGTAAAAGAGACAATATCGCAGCTAAGTTGAAATTCGATGAAAACTTCGCCAATAACAGATGTCACCGTGCGATTCAGGAGCGGAGCGGGACGCTTTCGCCCGCTCCACTCGAATGGTGTTATTGAGTGTTACTGAATCGTAATCTGAACCGGATTCGCGGCCACTCCACCTCCTGTAAGCTGGAGGTTCACATTGCCTTTGCCTGCGAGCGATGCCGGGATCAGAACGTTCACCTGGTCTAATCCAGGCGAACCGCCCTGCGGACCTGCATACAATACCGTCGCGTTTACGCCGTTGATGGTGACTTTGGTATTCGCGATTCCCGCGCCTGCGATTCCGGTTCCGTATAGAATCAGGACCACCTGATCGGTAGCCGAACCGAGGCTGATCGGGGTCGCGGTGATGGCTCCGTTGGAAGCCATTGTGTAGACCACCTCGGCGGTTTGCGTGCCGGTCGCCGACACGCGATCCGCGTATGCCGTTGCCAGGCCGGAGCTGTTCAGCGTGAACAATCCCGGAGCCGTGGCAGCCACTTGTATATTTCCAGCCGTCTGGCTGACGCCATCGCTGGTGACGATCACTTTGGCGGACCCGGCGGCGACTCCGGCCGGAACCTCAAAATCCACTTCGTTCGGAGAGACGTAGAACATCGGCGCGGCAGTGGTGTTGCCGGCGGAATCGACGATCGAAACCGACGTGCCGTCGAACACCAGCGGCAGAATCCCGAAAATCGGTCCGGGGAAGCCGAGGGCCAGGTTCTGGCCGTTCGCGCCTGCCAGAGATCCAGGGGCGATCGCCTGCGCACCCGGATTTGCAATGGAGAGAATCTCCGGCACGTTCGACATCGTCGACGTTTTTGAGGGAGCCAGAGAAACGCCGCGCAGAACTTCGCCGGCATTGGCGGATTTGATCACCGTGAACGATTCGTTGGCTGCGCCGGCCGCGGTCAGGTTGGCCAGAACATCGTTGATCATCACCAGCTTGTTGGGATCGGCGCCCTGATCGCCATTCGCGCTGACCGTGGAGGTTACGCCCCAGATGGTCACGGTGCCGTCGGAATTAACGCGGCCGGTGATGTTGCGGAGACCGTCGGTGGAGGGATTCAGCGACGCGGGATAATTCGCAATCGTGTACGGTTGGCCGAGATTCAGGCCTTTCTGCAACACGTAGTCGAGCTGCCAGGTTCCATTCACCAGGCTCCACTTCTGCAAGCCGGCGTTCGGGGCATTGGCGGCGTCGGCGGCAGTTCCGTCGCCTTCATCGCCAACGTAGAGCGTGGTTGCGTTCGCGAACCAGATGCCGAAAGGGAACATGCTGGCAGCGGTCGTGGTCTTTGCGGATGCGGTCGGGAAGCCCGGCAGGATGGTGATCGGAGCAGTGGCCGCAGTGGCGGGCGTCGGAAGGGTACCCGCAGTCCCCACCTGATACACCGTGTCGATTCCGTTGCTGCCGCTTCCCTTGGTGATGTACATCGTGTTGTTGAAAATGGTCAAGCCGCGGAAATTGTTATCCTTGCCGGCCTTGTCGGCGGCGTAGGGCATGCCGGTGGCGGGATTCGTCACTTGCGTCACCGAAAAATTCCCGATCATGGTGGGAGCGGTCGTCGCCGGCTGACCGGGTGCCGCCATTTGCGCGCCGGTGGCGCTGGTCACGTTCGTCGGCGTGCCGCTGCCGTTATTCGAATTGCCGACCATGTAGTACATGCCACCCGCCAGGGCTGCCGCGCGACCATTATTACCGCTGTATGCGTTGGTCGGCGTCACTTGAATCGCACCGTTGGCGCCCACTTGCACCACCGCCCGATAGTAGCTTCCGCCGGCCGGGTTGGTGGGATCGTAAACGCCGGGAGTGTTGGAATTCGAAACGTCGATCGCGTTCATCGGGGCAACGTAGGCCATAAATGTCAGCGCGGTGCCGTCGTCCGATACATTGATCGCTAACTCGGATTTCGAGCTGAAGCTGGTGGTGACCATATTGGGCGGGATCGCCAGCGTATTGAGCACGGTTCCGGTGGGCGAGAGTTGATCGAGGAAAATCGGGGAGGTGACGCCGAAGCTTCCGTCGACCGTATCGTTGTTGAAGACATTGTTCGCATTAGTTGCGCTCGGATAGGTTCCGTTGGCGGTGGCTGTCGCGGTGCCGCAGGCGGCTGTCGAGGGGCAGACCGGCGGCAGCGGCTGGCCGATGCTGAGCGTGGTCGCATCGCCGGTATACACCGAGCGTGTCACCACCAGGTTTCCTGCTGTGAATCCAGGGAACGCGGACTGACCATAGGAGCTTAGGGGAAGAAGAGTAAGCGCGAGCGCGGTTAACACTTGGCGCGGCGCTGGAGACGAGTTGGACTTGTGGTTCATCATTGAGTTTTCAGACGCTCCGCCCTTGGTTAAGGGTTTTCCAAGATAGCAGCGGGCCGTGAACAAGCCATTACAAATCGCCTAAAGGTCCGTTACAAACAGTCACCCAATTTTTGTCCGATGATACGGTGCTAGACTGAGCGGTGACTCTGATGCTGATCGAGCGGGTGCCTCATGACAATTTTTGAAAATTGTAAATTCTCCGCTTCGAGCAAAAGTCCAAAGGAGCGGCTTGAAAGTTCACTTGGTCAATCCAAGCGATACCTCGTTTGGGACCGCGGTTATTACCCCGCGCTGGCTATACGTGCTGGCGCAGGCGACGCCCAAGGCGTTCGGCGATCCAGAGATCTGCGATGAGACTCTGGAAAGCCTGGATCCTGCTCGGATCCAGCCGGGAGATGCAGTCGGAATCGGAATTCATACAGGCAACGCGCTGCGCGGTTATGCCATCGGCAGGATTGCGCGCGCGCGAGGCGCATTCGTAATTTTTGGCGGAATTCACGCCACGCTCTATCCTCAGGAAGCTCTGGAGTTGGGCCACGCGCACTCCGTCGTCAAGGGCGACGGCGACTTGATCTGGGCGGAGGCGCTGCAAAATTGCCTTCGCAATTCGCCGCGGCAAATCTACGAAGGCGGTCGAGTGGAACCGGAGGATCTTCAGGCCGCGCGTTGGGATCTGTTGCCGAAGGATCGCTACATGTGGGCCTCAGTGCAGACCGTGCGGGGCTGCGCCAAACATTGCTCCTTCTGCTCCGTGTGGCGAACCGACGGGCAGCGCCCGCGCCAACGAACGGTGGACGTCGTGATCCAGGAAGTAGTCGAGCTTCGCCGGCTCGGATTCCGGTTCATCGCGCTGGCGGACGACAATTTTTATCCGGTCTCGCTCACCGATCTGAAGCTCGCCGAACGGCAGGGCAATCAGGACAAGCTCAGAGGTCTTCAGTCGATCCGCAATGAACGATTCGAGCTGATGGAGCGGCTGGCCGAGCTTCCCCGCGATCTGACCTTCTACACCCAGATCACCATGGAGGCCGCTGAAGACATCACGTTTCTCAAGGCGATGAAAAAGGCTAAAATTCGCGGCGCCCTGGTGGGCGTCGAGGCCGTGACGCCAGAGGGATTGAAAGCGGTGTTCAAGGACTTCAATCTTTCGGGCGACGCGCTGGTCCAGCGGCTTAAAACGTTTCACGCCCACGGCGTGCACGTGCTGGGGTCGTTCATCTTCGGGCTTCCCGACGGATCGCGCAGATACTTTCGAAGCGACGCGGCAGTTGGCGGAAAAATCGGGACTGACGTTTGCTCAGTTCGTGATGCTGACGCCGTTTGCCGGTACGGTCGACTTCGAGAAGTGGGAGAAATCGTTCGGCGGAAACGTCCCGATGGTCGACGGCACGCCGATCACCCGGTACTGGCTGATCCCGCAGGCATCGCGGCCCAAGATGTTCATGGCGCATCCGACCATGAGTTCCGAAGAAATGCGCGCGCGGACCCAGGGAGTTTGGGATCGTTTCTACAGCATGCGATCGGTCTGGAAGCGGTCGCGCTGTGTTTCTTCCTTGAGAGCGCGACTGGCATTCGTTTTCGTTTCGAAACTGTACCGGCAGATGTATGCGAGCACCGGCATTTCGACCGATAGCGCGCGCAAGAGCAGCGCGACTTCGTGGGCCCGCCTGCTCGCGGTGCCGTGCCGCAAGCTATTTATTGGACGGCCCATGCCGGAATTGCAAGTCCCCGTGCGAGTCGCGCAAGATGTGAAGGCAGCCGCTGCGGGAGCGGGCGGGTTCAACGTTCTGAAGTAATTCGGCTAATCTTCCCGCAACGCGGCCATCGGTTCCAGTCGCGACGCCCGCAGGGCTGGAAGCAGACTAGCAATCAACGCGACGGCGGCGAGCAAAGTGTCGGCGAGTCCGATCACCAGCGGATCGCCGGGCTGCAATCCATAGAGAAGTGAAGTCGCGGTACGAGCAGCGGCGATCGCGAGCGCAGTTCCGATCAACCAGTCCCAACCCGACCAGCAAGCTCGCTTCGGAAAGAATCAGTCGAAGGACGCTGCGGCGATTTGCGCCAAGCGCGATTCGAATCCCGATCTCGTTCCGCCGTTTCGCCACCATGTAAGAAATCACGCCGTATAAACCGACGGTAGCGAGCACTCCTGCGAGAAGGCCGAAGAAACCAGAAAGCGTCGCCATCAGCCGTTCCCGCATCAGCGAGTCCTGCACCTGAGTTTTAAACGACTGAAATTGAATCAAAACGCCGGCGTTCTGGCCGTTGATCGTATTCTTCAATCGCGGCAGAAGCGTCCCCAGGGGAAGCGTGGACCGAACAATCAGGTTGTTATCCCGTTCCCGGTTCCTTTTCCTGAGTAACGGCGACATATACCAGCGGTTTGAAATTCTCACGCAAATTTTGATACTTGGAATTCTTCACCAGTCCGACGATCTGCAAAACGTGCTCGGGCTCGCCCGGTCCAACCAGGACTCGAAACTGTTTGCCGATGGGATTCGCGCCGTTCAGAAATTTGTTCGAGAATTCCTGATTCACAATGGCAACCTCGGGAGAAGCAGGAGTGTCATGATCGTTGAAGTCCCGCCCGGCGATCAGAGGCATGCCCATGGTCTGGAAGTATCTGGCGCTTACTTTATCGAACCACGGAATCATTCTGTCGTTCTTGTTCTGGCCGAAGATCTCTATGACATCGTTCCATCCGAACCGCTCAGTTGAACGATCCCGGCCGAGGCTGCCTGTTCGATTCCTGGCGTTGCGCGCACGGCCGCCAGAAGATCGCGATAGAAAGCGGCACGCCTCGCCACCGGATAATTCAATCGCGAAATATCGATTCCGGCGATCAGAAGCCCATCCTGGCGAAAGCCTGCATCCAGAATCATGAGCTTCCGCAAACTCCCGACAAACAGGAGCGCCCCCACCAGCAGCACCAGAGACAGCGCAACCTGGCTGACCACCAGGGTTCGGCGCAAACCGAAGCGCTCGCGATCCGCTGTGAGGCCGCGGCCCGAGCCTTTCATCGCCGCACTGGGAGGAGTTCGCGTGGCCCGAAGCGCGGGCGTCAATCCGAAGAGGATGCAGGTCAGCACGGCGACCGCAGCCGTGAAGGCGAGCACTCTCCAGTCCGGTTCCAGTTCCAGGAACAAAGGATTTCTGCCGGTCGCTAAAAAAGACACGAGTCCGCTGCTCAGCCAGTGCGCGAGCCCCGCGCCGAACGCCGTGCCGATCAGCGTCAGCAGCAGGCTCTCGGCGAGCAACTGGCGGATCAGCCGTCCACGATCGGCGCCGACCGCGAGACGAACCGCCATTTCGCGTTCCCGAGTGCTGGCGCGCGCCAGCGTGAGATTCGCCAGATTGGCGCACGCGATCGACAGCACCAGTCCGGCGATTCCCAGCAGCAGCAGAAGTGGCTGCTGATACTGCTCACGCAGATTCGAGACGCCCAATCCCGCAGGCTTCGCCGTGAGCTTGTACTGCGTGTAATACTTTGCGTCGTCGGCACGGTAGTTCGGTGGAACCGTGGATTCGAACACCGCGGGGGACATCGCATTGACCTGCGCGGCCGCGCGCGCGACCGTCCAGCCAGGCTTCAGACGTCCGATCACGGCCAGCCACCAGTGATGCCGCTTCGCCAGGTGGCTGTCTTCACCCATGATCCACGGCTCCGCGCACACTAGAACCGCGACGTCGAAATTTCGACCCACCTCGACGCCGAAAAACTCCGGCGGCGTGACTCCGATCACCGAAACCGGATGTCCTTCGAGCGATAATTTCTTCCCCAGGACATCGGGATCGCCGCCGAATTCGCGCTGCCAGAACGAGTAGCTGATCACCGCGCCCGGAGAACCGCACCCGGCACGGTCATCCTCATCGCCGATCAAACGGCCCAGCGCCGGCCGGACGCCGAGTGTCGAGAAGTACTCCCCGCTAACCCACAGGCCCTCGGCGAAGCGATCCTCGCCTCCGTTAGAAAGATTGAACCGGTAATCGCCCCACGCGAAAATTCCCGAAAAGGCTTGCTGATGGTCATGGATCTCATGCCACTGCGGGTAGGTGAAATTTGGGCGGCGATCTGAAAAATTGCCGGAGCAGCAATGGCCATCCTTGACGATTTCGAGTTCGGCCAACTGTTCGGGATGCGAGAGCGGGAGCATGCGCAGGCGCACGGCGTTTAGTAATTCGAATATTGCGGTATTAGCGCCGATGCCCAAAGCCAGCGAAATGGTCGCGACGGCGAAGAATCCCGGGTTGATCCGAAGCAGGCGTGCGCCGTATCGAAAATCCTGCCAGACGCCTCGAATTTTCATCCTTACGTGGGGACGCCTGCCGGCCGAAAAGGTTAGCCGGTCACGTCACGATCCCGAACAGAGTGCCGACCCCGGCCGTCAGCGCCATTGCCAGCGCCCCCCAGAACGTTACCCGGATGGCCCCCGCGGCAACACCCGCTCCACCGGCACGAGCAGCCATTCCACCTAGAACCGCGAGAAAAATCAGAGACGTTCCCGAGACCAGGGGAATCAGCCAGGATTCCCGGGTCACCGCCGCGATCAGAATCGGCATGGCCCCACCGATAGCAAAACTGGCCGCGGATGCCAGCGCGGCTTGCATGGGACGGGCGCTCAGCGTCTCCGTGAAACCCAGCTCGTCGCGAGCATGCGCGCCCACCGCGTCATGAGCCATCAACTGCTCTGCTACCTGATTGGCAAGCTGCGGATCCAGACCGCGGGCGATATAAATATCCGCCAGTTCCCGATGCTCACCCGCGCTGTCCGATTCGATTTCCCGTCGCTCCAGGTCGAGGTCGGCCTTTTCGACGTCGGCTTGAGAGTGAACCGACACGTACTCTCCGGCGGCCATCGACATGGCTCCCGCGACCAGCCCCGCAACGCCCGCTACCAAGATGTTCCCCCGGTTTCGATGCGCGGACGCGACGCCCAGCACCAGGCTCGCCGTGGACAGAATGCCGTCGTTCGCGCCTAACACCGCTGCGCGCAGCCATCCAATGCGCTTGGACTTATGTTGTCCCTTTACGCCATCCGGCATTCGTGTGAGGTCCCCCGTCGTGGCAGCCTACAACGCTAGAGTACAAGAAGCACAACGAGGAACATGCCTCCCGTCGAGACAGCGCCTGCCAAGAACGCGAAAAAAAATATCCACGTCTCGCCCGAGGTGCTGGAGGCGGCGCGCAAGAATGTCGACGAACTGCTGCGGGACTTGCGAACTGCAACCAATGGTTTGACGCAAGAGGAAGCAGACGCGCGCGCGCAAACGGCAGGTCCAAACGAAGTCGCGCAGGAGAAGCCCCCGGGCTGGCCGATCCGCCTCTTGAAAATCATTCGCAACCCGCTGGTGATCCTGCTGGCGACGCTCTCCGCGATTTCCTTCGCCACCGGCGACGCACGGGCCGGGACCGTGATGGCCATGATGGTGGTGCTCAGCGCCGGGCTCCGCTTCATGCAGGAGTCGCGAGCGGATGCCGCGGCGGCGAAACTCAAGGCCATGATCCACGTGACCGCGACCGTGGTTCGCGATGGCCAAGCCCGGGAGATCCCGCTGCGCGATCTGGTGCCCGGCGACATCATTCAGCTTTCGGCGGGCGATATGATCCCAGGCGACGTGCGCCTGCTCTCTTCAAAGGATCTCTTCGTAAGCCAGGGCAGTCTGACCGGCGAATCTCTCCCGGTCGAAAAATTTCACGATCCGGAGACCAAGGAAGCGAGTTCCCCAACCGAGCTCAAGAATATCTGCTTCATGGGGACCAGCGTTCAAAGCGGCACCGCATCGGCTGTCGTCGTGACCACCGGCGTCCATACGTATTTCGGCAGCATGGCCAGCTCGATCACGGGGGAGCGGGTGGTAACCAGCTTCGACCAAGGCTTGAACCGCTTCACCTGGCTGATGATCAAACTGATGTCCGTGATGGTGCCTCTGGTTTTCCTCATCAACGGATTCACAAAACACGACTGGCGGGGAGCTTTCTTTTTCGCATTGGCCGTCGCCGTGGGACTCACGCCCGAAATGCTCCCGATGATCGTCTCCGTGTGTCTCGCCAAAGGCGCGCTCGCGATGAGCCACAGGAAAGTGATCGTAAAGCGGCTCAACTCCATCCAGAATTTCGGCGCCATGGACATGTTGTGTACTGACAAAACCGGCACGCTGACCGAAGACCGCGTGGTCCTGATGCGTCATTGCAACGTCGCCGGGCAGGACTCGGAGGAAGTTCTGCTCGACGGCTACCTGATCAGCTATTTTCAAACCGGCCTCAAGAACCTGCTCGACCGCGCGATTCTGGATAGTCCCGATTTCCATGAGAGGCAGACCATCGAGAAATACAAGAAGCTGGATGAGATCCCCTTTGATTTCACGCGCCGCATGATGTCCGTTCTGGTGGAGGATCCCGAAGGCCGGGCGATCCTGTTGACCAAGGGCGCGCCCGAGGAGATCTTCGCCCACTGCTCTCAGTTTGAACTGGACGGCAACTTATCCCCGATGGACCCGCAATTAGTGGTCGAATTGAAAGACGAGTACGAGAGCCTGAGCAATGACGGCTTCCGGGTATTGGCCGTCGCGGTCAAGGAACTTCCGGAGAAGCAAATCTGTTCGAAAGAAGACGAGCAAGGCCTCGTGCTGAAAGGCTACGTCGCGTTTCTGGACCCGCCCAAGGAAAGCGCGGCGCGCGCGCTCGAATCACTACACCAACATGGTGTCGCGATCAAGATCGTTACCGGCGATAATCCACTGATCAGCCGCAAGGTATGCAAAGACGTGAGTTTGTCGCCCGATCCGATGCTGCAGGGCGAAGACGTCGAGAAAATGTCGGACGCCGAACTGGCTGAAGCTGCGGAAAAGACCACGCTGTTCGCCCGTGTGTCGCCCGCTCACAAGGAGCGAATCATCCGTGCGCTGCGAACTAAGGGACACGTGGTCGGGTTCATGGGCGACGGGATCAACGACGCGCCAGCGCTGCGAGCCGCCGACGTGAGCATTTCCGTAGACACCGCCACGGACGTCGCCAAGGAATCCGCGGATCTGATTCTGCTCGAGAAGGATCTCATGGTCCTCGAAGGCGGCGTGACCGAGGGACGCAAGGTATTCGCGAACATCCTGAAATATATCCGCATGGGCGCGAGCTCCAACTTTGGAAACATGTTCAGCGTTCTGGGCGCGAGCGCTTTCCTTCCCTTCCTGCCCATGGCGCCGATTCAGGTGCTGACCAACAATCTTCTGTATGACTTTTCGCAGGTGCCGATTCCAACCGATGCGGTGGACGAGGAGCAGGTTGCCAAACCCCGGCCGTGGAACATTGCGGAGATCACGCGCTTCATTCTTTTTATCGGCCCCATCAGCTCGATTTTCGATTACACGACTTTTTTCGTAATGCTCTGGGTTTTCAATTGTTGGAATCCGTCCCGAGCACCGGTGTTTCAAACCGGCTGGTTCGTCGAATCGCTGATGACGCAGACGCTGATCATCCACGTCATTCGCACCAACAAAATTCCCTTTATTCAGAGTCGCGCGAGCCGTCCACTGACGCTGACCACCCTATGCGTCATGGCATTCGGCTGCTGGTTGCCGTATTCCCCCGTGGCTTCATCGCTAGGCTTCACGCACCTGCCGTCGCTGTACTGGCCGATCCTGTTGGCCACGCTGCTGGCTTATGTCATCCTTACGCAGTCGATAAAAATCTGGCTGCTTCGGAAGAAATGGATTTGAGAGCTTGTTGAAAAAGGGGACAGACTACTCTTCTTCAGCAAGCTCCTAATGTCCTGAGTCAGAAAATCGCAGTATTACATGTCGGGGCTATCATGGCCATCCGACCCCAGAGTCATTCCGAGCGCAGCGAGGAATCTGCTTTTCGTTCAGGCGGGCGTTGTCAGTAGGACTACGTGGGGCAGCAATTATCCAACGAACTTCTGACTCGGGACACTAAGACAGATAAACTGAATTCATGCGGCCCTTTCTGTTTGCACTTGGCGCGCTGGTCGCTGCCGCTGAATCGCCGCAAGACGCACTGGTCGTAGCGGCTCTCAGACACGCGGACGCGGGAATGGAGCATGTCAGGGTCTTGCAGCGCAGCGCGGTCTCGGTCGACCTCAATCTGGTGATCGCGATCGGAAGCCCGGGCAATTGGGCATTAGAACCGAATCGCCTGGTCCCCTGGACCGACAAGCAAAAGCTGGGTCTGTTTCTTCAGGACAAGAATCGGCCGGAGCGCGTGTACCCGCTGACAGTCGAGGCAGGATCGGGAAGTTGCGTAATCAGGATTGAGCGGATCACCGACGCAGAGGCCGTGGTCGCCTGCACTGGAGACGACGTTCAGTCCACGCCGATGATCCACAAGTTTGTTTACGATCTGCGCGAGAAAAAACTGGTCGGCCGTTTTTCTTATTCGCCATTCCGCATATACCGGGTCTTTCCCGACGCGGGCGGAGCCGTTTTCGCCGGAAGCGACAGTGCGCAGCGGTGATCGCGATTTCGTACCAGCCAGGCAGCGGCCAACCATTTCGCGTGCTCACTGAGAACGAAGCGCGCCCGTGGCTGGCTCGACTCCGCATTTCTGACGGAACCATTGGCGAAGAACGAAAACGAATCGTAAACATAGAACCGGACGAGTTCCGCCCCGTGCATTTCGGCCCGTTTAAGTTGGATCAAGAAAAAGGAAACTCGTTCGGACCTCGGCTGGTGATCATAAACGGCCAGACCCGCTATGAATTGCCGCAATCGACCTATGATGCTTTCGCAGCGGCTCGGCCGGCCAGAGTGAAAAATGGCTACGTGGGCTCGAACACCGAGTTCGATGAACGAATCGGCCCGTATCAGGTCGCAAGACGGTAAGTTGTGGTTCGGAAAAACGTTCTATGACGGAGAAGGCACCACCGGAGTCGGCGGTTTCGGCTACTTCGACCCGGCAGACCGGAAATATCACTTGTTCCCTCCGCCCGAGATCGCGGACTGGTCCGTCACCGCGATTCTGGTTGAACCGGATACAGTTTGGACTGCTCTCGCCCTTCGCGGCGAGTACGGCGGCCCAAGCGGCGGCGTACTCCAATTCGACCGCCAGTCTCAGAACGTTCGAAAATTCGCGATGCCCGACTTCGGGGAGCAGTTTCTTCGCGTCGGAAACGATCTATTGCTGGCAACCAGTGGCGGCATAGCCGTAATCCACGACGGCCAGGTAACCCGGTATTTCATCGATCGGGACGCCACAGGACGCCTTTTCGTCGTTCCATCGCGTGCGAATTAACGTAACCGCCCGGAACTTCGGGCGTATTAATCAGGTATGCGCGCAACTCTGGCCGATTTGAGACACGGTTTTCGAACTCTGCTCCGCAATCCCGGATTCGCGAGCCTCGCCATCCTGACGCTGGCTCTCGGAATCGGAGCCACTTCGGCGATCTTCAGCGTGGTCGATCGGGTGCTGCTCCGGCCGCTGCCGTTCCGCGACCCGAATCGCCTGGTGTTCGTGTGGGGGCGCCTCACCGGCATCGGCCTGGTGCGCGACCAGAACGGAGTCTCGCCACCCGAGTATATGGATCTGCGCACGCGCAACCGCGTTTTCGAAGACCTCGCCGTTCATGATTCGGGCAGCCTCAACCTGACGGGTGACGGAGAACCGGAACGGATCGAGGCTGCCTTCGTTACCGCCAGCTTCTTTCACGTGCTCGGCGTAGAGCCGGTGATGGGACGTAGTTTCACCGCCGAAGAAGATCGTCCCGCCAACGCCAAAGTCGTGATCATGAGCCACGAGCTGTGGATCCACCGTTTTGCATCGGACCCGGGCGTCATCGGCAGATCGCTGCGCCTGGACGGAGAGAACTACACGGTTGTAGGCATTATGCCTGCGGGATTCGAGCTGTTTAACCACGCTGACCTGTGGCGCCCCATCGCTTTTACCGCCGATCAATTGAGTGAGAATCAGCGTGGATCGCATTACTTGGAGGTGATCGCGCGCCTCAAGAAAGACACCGCGATGCGGACGATGCAAACCGACCTCAACCGGATCGCAATCGAACTCCTGCGTGAACACCCCGATAACTATAACGTCGAAAGCGGCTGGGGAATCCTGGCGAATTCGCTCGCGGGCGAATTGACGTACGACATTCGTCCCGCGGTGTTGCTCCTGGCGGGAGCCGTCTCGCTGCTGCTTTGGATCGCCTGCGCAAACGTGGCGAATCTCCTGTTGGCCCGTGCGGCCATGCGGAATCGCGAAATGGCAGTCCGCAGCGCGCTGGGCGCCGGCCGCGCGAGGCCGGTTCGTCAACTGCTCACGGAAAGCGTATCAATCGCTTTCATCGCTGGCGCTTTGGGAATTGTGATCGCATACGGTTGTGGCGCGGCCATCGAGAAGCTTTTGCCATCGCTGCCGAAAATTGAAATCGGCAGCGCAGTGCTCGGCTTCGCGCTGGTGACCTCGATTCTCACCAGCGTGGTATTCGGAATCTTACCGGCGTTTGAGGGTTCGCGAATCCAGGAGACCTCCCAGCGCGTCGCCGGAAGCCGGCAGCGCCAATCGAATGCGCAGCATCGTAGCGATTTCAGAGATCGCGCTGTCGCTGGCCCTGTTGGCCGGCGCAGGCTTGTTGATCAAGAGCTTCTCCAGGCTGCTGTCGGTAGATCCCGGCTTCCGGCCGACCGGCGTGCTCACGCTGAACGTTACACTTCCCGACTCACGATATGCGAAAGACCACGATGCGGCGATGTTTTTCCGCCGCGTTTTGGAAAACGTCCAGACGATTCCCGGCATCGACGCGGCCGGGTTTGTCTCGCTTCTGCCGTTGGGCGGCCGAGGCTCGTCGGGATGCATCGATGTCGAAGGCCATCCGAGCGATCCGTCCAAGAAGTGTCCCGAAGCCGACCGTCGCCCCGTAACGGCCGATTATTTTCGCGCCATGGGAATCGCTTTGGTGCGTGGACGTTACTTCAATGCCCGCGACGACGCCGAGGAGACCCCGCGCGTGGCGATCGTGGATGAAACGCTGGCCGAGCAGTTCTGGCCCGGAGAAGATCCGATCGGGAAGCGCATCAAGAATGGATATTTCAAGTCCGGGCGGCCCTGGCTCGAAGTCGTCGGCGTGGTTCGCCACGTCCGGAATCGCTATTTGAGCGCTGCGTCGCGAATCCAAATCTATTGGCCCTATTCGCAGGGCCCGTGGTCCTTCGGATCTCTAGTGGTGCACACGACACTTGACAATCCCAAGCTGCTGGCGCGGTCGTTGGAGCGAGCCATTCAAAAAGCCGACCCGGAAATGCCGGTCTATGCGATCCGGACCATGGACGAAGTGATCGCGCGCAACGTCGCGCAGCGCAAGACCATCATGGTCTTATTGGTGGCTTTCTCCATACTGGCAGTGGTCGTGGCAGCGGTCGGAATTTACAGCGTTCTGGCTTTCAGCGTTGCGCAGCGATCGCGGGAGATTGGAGTTCGCATGGCCTTGGGCGCAAATACAGCGGACGTGATCAGAGTCTTCGGCGCGGAGACCGCGCGTCTGGCGCTGGCAGGCATTGGAGCGGGCGTGCTGGCCACCCTGGCTCTGGCGCGGCTCGCATCCAGCCTGCTGTTCGGGGTCAACCCGACGGATCCTGCGGTCTACGCGACCTCGGCTCTGATCGTAGCTGCGATTGCAGCTTTGGCCAGCATCGTCCCGGTCCGGCGCGCTGCTTCGGTAGATCCAATGGTGGCGTTGCGGGCCGAGTAACGATTACTTCGTCGGCTGATCCTTCCACCACCACGGCTCCGCGAGCTTCTTTTCGGTCGGCCACACCTGATTCAGCGTGTCGCCTTCCCACATGTCGCCGCCCTTCATCACAAAGCGAATCGTGTTGGTGTTGCGGATATTTTCCAGCGGATCTTTGTTCAACACCAGCAGATCGGCAAGCTTGCCCGGCTCGATGGAACCCAGGTCCTGATCGTAGCCGATGGCTTGCGCACCATACAGCGTCGCCGAGCGAAGCACTTCATGATTCGTCATGCCCCCGGATTGGAGCGCCCACATCTCCCAGTGCGTCCCGATGCCCTGAAGCTGCCCGTGGCCTCCAATGCACACTCGTCCGCCGGCGTGGACGATCTTCGCGGCCTGCGCGGCGAGCTTGGGGAAAACCTGCTCCTCTTCTGAAAACCAGGGACGCCGCTTGGCGCGTTCATCCAGAATATCGTGCGGAATGAAGCGGCGAAGCTTGGTGTTGTCGTGCACAGTGGTCGTTTCGTAGAAATAATTCTCCGCCCATGGACCCGCCATACGCGACGATCAGCGTCGGCGTATACGAAATCCCCGACCGCGCGAAAATCTCGACCACATCTTTATACAGCGGCACGATCGGCAGCGCGTGTTCATTGCCGGAAAACCCATCGAGCGCGTGCGTCAAGTCGAGCTTCAGATCCAGCCCGCCTTCGGTGGTCGGCATGATCCCGTTTTCCTTGCACGCCATTACCATCCATTCGCGCTGCTTGCGATTCCCCACCATGTACGACTTGACCGTGTTAGTGCGATAGTACTTCTTGTATCGCTCCACCGTGCTGCGCGCCTCGTCCAGGCTCTGAAAATCGGTGGAAGAAAAAATTCCAGGACCCGTATTGAAAGCGCGCGGCCCCAACATTTCGCCCATGTCGATCAAATCCTCATACGCGAAAACGTCATTGGTCGACGTCTGCGGATCACGGCCGCTGGTGACGCCGTAAGCCAGATTCGCCATAAAAACCCAGCTCTGCGGATCGAGCTCCCCGCGCGCGATCTCGATCCAGTGCGAGTGCACGTCGATAATCCCGGGCATGATGGTCGTGCCCTTCATATCCATGATTCGCGCGCCGGCGGGAACCGGAACCGATCCGCGCTTGCCCACCCCAGCGATGCGATTGTCGGTGACGACGATATCGCCATCCGGAATCACTTCGTCGCCCTTCATGGTGATGATCTTGGCTCCGCGCAGCACCACCGTTCCCGTCGGCTTGCGTCGCGGCTGCTCGATCCCGACCTCGATTTCCTCGGCAAGAGATTTCTTGGGCGAGGGCTTGACGTCTTCGTCCTTCTTTTCCGCATCCGCGTTCTCCGGGCGCGGCGTATCGTAAGTCACCGTAGACAGCGCCTGATGGAAAAAGCTGGACCCGAGCGCCCAAGTCATCGTCTTGCCATCGTCGGCCCATTGAAAATCGTCTGCGCCCAGATCGGTGAGTTTCTTCACCGGAACCGAAGGCGTGTTGACATTAATGCTCGGCGTCTCGCCACCCGCCGCCGGCATGGCGATCAGGAAAAGCTGTTCGTTGAGTTTCGCGAGCGCGTGTTTTCCATCCGGCGAAATGCGAACGTCCGAAGCGGGCGTCGGCTGGGGCGTGCGGCTCTTGCCCTCCACTTTTATGATCGTGCGGCGATCCGTACCGTCCCAGCGGAACGACTGCAATCCCTGATTCGAGTAGACGTAGATTCGATCCGCGTCATGCGTGAAATGCGGGCGCCCCGTGCCGCGCGCGGGAACGATCAGCGTCGCATCTCCGCCCTCCGCCGGAACCCACACCACGTCCATCCCGATGCCGGATTGCGCGAATCCGTTCGTGCCGGTCAGCCGGGCTTGTCTCGCTTGGCGCAGCGCCACCACCCGTTTCGAATCGGGCGACCAGACCGGATCGCGATAAAACGCCGGGACGCGTGTCAATTTGATCGGCGATCCGGAGCCGTCCGCACGAAGCTTCCACAGGTCACCTCCATTGTCGTCCCACGTCGCATACGCGATCCATTGCCCATCCGGCGACCACGCGGGTTGAAACTCCCGCGCGTTCGAAGCTGTCAGCCTCGACGCTTTTCCGCCCGGCGTGTCCATCTTATAAAGATGCGTCAACGACGAGAAAATGATGTGCTTGCCGTCGGGCGATTCGCTGGGCGTCTGGATCAGCCGCGCTTTCACCGGCCCTTCCTCCACACGAGAGGCAAACTTCAGCTCCGGCCCCAGGTCCTGCGAAACTTTAGCCGTGAACGGAATATCGGACGCTTCGCCGGTTGAAATCTGCACGCGATGAATCTTTCCGCCATAGGAAACGATGATGTCCTTCGAATCCGGAGTGAATGAGAAACCGGGAAGCACATCGCGTGTCGCCGCCGATTCCTGGTCGTCGCGCTGCACTGGATATTTCAGCCATTTCTCTTCCCCGCTCGCCAGATCGCGGACGCGCAGCCCAGTTTCGGTGTCCTGCCGCGTTCCGAACACCATCTTCGATCCGTCCGGAGAGATGACGGGACGAAACGCGGACCCCGGCGCGCTGGTAATCACGTCTTCGTCGCCGGTGATGCGATCCCTCCGCACCACTTGCCACAGAGGAAACGTCGTGTTGTACGTGAAGTTCCCGGTACGCCGCGCAAAATAGAAGTACTTTCCATCGGACGATGCAACCGCCCCCAGCGCGCGCAGCCGTTGCTGCGGCGGAGTGGTCGCGGTGGGGGACGATTTCGTCACCTGCACGCCCGAGCCGCCCTGTATGTTGTACATCCAGATCTCATGAAGACCGTTATTCGGCTTCCGCGAGACCAGCACATAATCGCCATCCGGAGTCCACGAAGGAGATTCAAAATCCCCCTGCGGATCCTTACTCAGCTGCTTGGGGTCGCTGCCGTCGAGATTGCAAATCCACAGATTCTCCGACCCGTCGCGATCGCTGACGAACGCGATGCGCTTCCCGTCCGGTGAAACCGATGGCTGCGAGTCGAAAGCCATTCCCGTTGTTACCGGCTTGGCTTCGCCGCCCGTGATCGGCAGCGAATACAGATCGCCCAGCAGCTCGAAAATGATAGTCTTGCCGTCCGGAGTCAGGGTCAGCGAGAGCCAGGTGGCCTCATCGGTGGTGAATTCGATTTTCCGTTCGGGTTTCAGAGGAAGACCCGGTTTCTTGGGGCTCTGCGCGAACAGCGGCAGAGCCAGCAGGCAAAACAGCAGGCGACGGTTCATGCTGCGGATTTTATCACTAACCGGTAACTTTTTATCGCCCAGGCGGTATACTCCGTCATGGGAAATTTCGCGGCCGATCTGCGTTTCGCCCTGCGTACGTTCAGGAAATCCCCCGTGTTCGTCGCCGTTGCGATTGTGTCGCTCGCGCTGGGGATCGGCGCGAACACGGCCATCTTCACGCTAGTCGATCAGCTCATGCTGCGGTTGCTGCCGGTGAAAAATCCCGAGCAGCTGGTCAATCTGTGGGGACGCGGCGACCACTACGGCGGGAACAACGGCATGTACAAGCTTTCCTACCCGATGTATGTGGACTTTCGCGACAAAAATCAGGTCTTCGACGCCATGTGCGGAGCCTGGGACACGTCCATCAACCTCAGCTTCGACGGCAGGACGGAGCGCATCGCCGGTCAACTCGTAACCGGGACGTATTTTCCCATGCTCGGCGTTGGCGCCGCGCTGGGCCGCGTCTTCACCCCGGACGACGACAAGCTTAAAGGCGGCCATCCGCTGGTAGTGCTTAGCTACCGGTACTGGATCACGCGTTTCGCGGGAGATCCTGGCGTCATTGGAAAAAAGCTTTCGGTGAATGGATATCCGATGACCGTGATCGGAGTCAGCCAGGCCGGTTTTGACGGCACCGATCCCGCCAATTCACCGCAAATTCGCGTGCCGATGCTGATGGAGGAGCAGATCGATCTGGGCAGCGACGATTTAGAAAATCGCCGTTTCCGTTGGGTGAGTGTTTTCGGCCGGATGAGGCCGGGCGAAACCATCGCGCAGGCCAAGGCCGGTCTTCAGCCGTTGTTTCACCAGACCATCGAATGGGAAGTGCAGCAAAAAGAATTTTCTCACACCGCGCCCATCACCAAGGAAAAATTCCTCAGAATGTGGCTCGATCTTCTGCCCGCATCCAAGGGACAATCGGACGCGCGGCGGCAATTCTCGAACCCGCTTCTGGTGCTGATGTCGATTGTCGCTCTGGTGCTGCTGATCGCCTGCGCCAATGTCGCCAATTTGCTAATCGCGCGCGCCACCGCTCGGCAAAAAGAGATCGCCGTGCGGCTCGCTCTGGGGGCCGGACGAAACAGAATCATTTCGCAACTATTGATGGAAAGCCTGTTGCTAGCGTTGGCCGGAGGCATAGCGGGCCTCGCCCTGGCCGTCTGGATCGATCGCACTTTAGTCAGCTTCCTGCCCGCACGAACCAGCGAGTTCGCGATTTCGACCACCCCAGATTGGCGCGTCCTTGCCTTCAACCTCGGAATCTCGCTTCTGACCGGAGTGATTTTCGGGTTGGTGCCGGCGCTTCAGTCCACGCGCCCCAATCTGGCTCCGACTCTTAAGGACGAAGTCGGCTCCATCACCGGTGGAGCTTCGGTCGGCATACGAAAAGCCCTCGTCGCCGCTCAAGTCAGCCTGTCGCTGCTGCTGCTGATCGGAGCCGGCCTTTTCATTCGCAGCCTTCAAAACCTGAAAGATCTCGACCCCGGTTTCAAAACCGCGAATCTGCTGACGTTCTCGGTCGATGCCAGCGCCAGCGGATATCCGAAAGAGCGCACGCTGCAATTTTACCGGCAGTTGAAAGAAAAGATCGACGCCACGCCGGGAGTGGAGGCATCCAGTCTCGCGGTGGTGGGCATCCTTGAAAACAACGAATGGGACAACTGGGTAAGCGTCGAGAATTTCATGCCCAAGCTGGGCGAATGGATCGATCCCCACGTGAATTACGTTTCGCCCGATTATTTCAAGACCCTGGACGTGCCGCTTCTCGCAGGCCGCGATTTCCGGATCACGGATGTGGCCGGCGCGCCCAAAGTTGCCATCGTCAACGAGAAATTCGCGAAGCGGTATTTTGGAGGCAATGCGCTCGGCCGGCATATGGGCATGGGCGGGGATCCAGGAACCAAGCTGGATATGGAAGTCATCGGCGTGGCTCGCGATACAAAATACGAAAGCATGCGCGACGAGATGCCCATTGAAGTGTTCACGCCGTACTTGCAAAGGAATTACACTAACTCGATGCGCGCGTACATCCGCACCGCGCGCGATCCCGAACAAATGTTCTCCGCACTGCGCGGCGTAGTGAACGGGCTCGACTCCAACGTCCCGATGTACCAGATGAAAACGCTGGAAAAACAGGTGGAGAATTCCCTGGTCACGGAACGCCTGGTCGCCAGCCTGTCGAGTGCATTCGGCCTGCTGGCGACGCTGCTCGCCGCGATCGGGCTCTATGGCGTGATGGCGTATACGGTAGCGCGCAGAACCCGTGAAATCGGCATCCGCATGGCGTTGGGCGCAGCGGGAAGCGACGTGATCTGGATGGTTATGAAAGAAGTTCTGATTCTGATCGCAATTGGCATCGGAGCGGCTCTTCCGCTCGCGTTCGGATTGACCGGATTCGTGAAGGCGCAGCTTTACGGCATCGCGCCGTATGATCCCCTTTCGATGGTCTTGGCAACCCTCGGAATCGGACTGGTAGCCTTGACCGCGGGCTATGTACCGGCTCGCCGCGCCACCCGAGTCGATCCGATGCGCGCCCTCCGCTGGGACTAGTAGATCTTCATTTAGCAATGGCCGTCGCATCCCGCGCCCCCGAGCCGCGACCACAGGGAGCGGTCGATGCCGATGCTTCCTCGATGTCTCCACCGTCCAAATCGCTAGCTGGCGCGCAGCTTCTGCATCAACCTCGCCAGCGCTTCGTCCGTCGAGCCCGACGACGCACAGTTCGACTTCCGCTGCTGCCAGAGCTGCTCCGCGAGCATCAGCCGCTCCTCAGCCAGCTCATTCGTGACGTTACCGCGAACCCTGGCCTTCAGTTCCTTGTCGGCCTGATCGAGCAGACCCTCTGACTGCGCATCCACCGGACACCGCGCCAGTGCATCGCGAGCCAGCTCCAGAATCCGCACGCTTCGGCGAAACTTTTCGGCCGAACTGAGAAGCCGCAGCGTCGGATCGAGTCCCGCCATCTCATCCGCCAGATCCGCCTGCGCCGTCGCTCCCGCGCTCCGAAACGCCGTCGCAGCCGCGCGATAATTTCCCAACGCCAGCTCCGCGTGTCCCAGACCTTCATAGTTCGACTTGTCCTCGGAATCCACGCGGATTAACGAGCGATACGCCGCTTCCGCCCGCCCCGGCGCGCCGGCTACCAGGAAAAGATGCGCCACCTGCTTTCGAACCCCGATGTCATTTTGTGCCTCGGTATCCAGCGGCAGCAGTTCCGCCAATAAATCTTTTTCCGATCCGTTGGCGGCGAGAAGATTCGCCAGTTCCAGCCGCGCCTGCTTGGTCCGCACGCCTGCGTCTTGATCCCACGTCCCGTAGATCGCGCGATGATAATATGCCGCCGCGTCCGTCGCTTGGCCGTTCCTCACCGCCAGACGCGCCGCGAGCAGATTGGCTTCGCCATCGTTCGGCGTGCGACTCAGAATTTCCGACAGCATGGATTGCGCTTCTTCGAACTTGTTCGCCTGAATCAGCGCCGCGGCCAATCGCAACGCGTATCGCCTATCCATGCGATCCATAGCGTAAGCCTTGCGAAGCTGGTCTACCGCGTCGAGCGCGCGATTCGATTCCAGCAGCCGCGTGCCGTCTTGGTAGTACTTGCGAGCCTGGGCGCGAGTCTCCTGACTGTCGACGCGCGCCAGCACCAGATCGATGGCCCATAGCGAAGCGATGACTGCGGCCACTATGGCGATCAGGCCGAGCTGATTGGTGCGTGCGGTGCTAATCGGCGCCATCGCGCTCCACTCCATAGGCCGCGAGAACGTCGGCCAAGGTTATAATTCCCCGCGATTCGCGGATATTGGCGCGGCTCACCACCGGCAAGGCGTCGACGGCCGCGGCGCCCATCCGCTCCAATGCCACCGCGAGCGAATGATCGGGATGCACGTAAGGGAAAGCGGCGTCGGGCGGGACCAGCTGGCGCAACGACGTCGCCGAGGCTCGTTCCTCCAGATCGCGCACTGTAACCATCCCATAGAGCCGGTCCGCATCCCCCACCGGCCACGCGTTGCGGCCCATCTCAGCCAAGCGTTGATTCGCGGCCGGTACCGTCAGGTCGGCCCCGAGCGGTGCGGGCCCGGTCTTCATCACCTGCGCGACGCGAATTCCGTCGACTTCCCGGCGCGACTCGCCCGTCGGGAGAAACACTCCTTCTTGCAGCGCCAGAGCTTCATAAATGGGCTCGCGCTGCAGCTTCTGTGAAACAAAAAAGCTGATCAGGTTCGCGATCATCAGCGGAACGATGATCGAATAATCCCGTGTCATCTCGAAAATCATGATGACCGAGGTGAGTGGAGTGCGTACGATTCCGGCAAACGCTGCACCCATCCCGATCAGCGCATAAGCTCCGGGATTGGCGGTGATATGCGGAAATAAGGAGTGCGCGACGCTGCCGACGCTGCCGCCGATCATCGCGCCAATAAAAAGGCTGGGTCCGAAAATGCCGCCCGCGTTGCCCGATCCGTAACAGGCCGGCGTCGCGATTAGTTTCAAAACGGCGAGCGCTACAACAGTTTTTAGAGGAAAATCGCCGCCCAGCACCATGTCGACGAAATCGTACCCGACGCCGAGCACTTGCGGCATGAACCAGCCCATCAAGCCGACCAGCAGGCCGCCGGCCACCGGCTGTATCCATTCCGTCGATTTCGGAAACGTTTTGAACCAGGTGCGAATGCGAAGCAGCAGCTTCACGAAAACCACGGAAGCAAGGCCTCCCACTAAACCCAGGACCGCGTAGAAACCGAACTCCAGCGGATTCACCAGTTGGTACGGCGGGACATGAAACAGCGGCTGATCGCCCAGCACCAGGTGCAAGACCATCCACGAAGTCGCCGAAGCGATCACTACCGATCCCAGCACCGGAGCGTGCAGATCGCCCAGAATTTCTTCGAGAGAAAACAGCACCGCCGCGATGGGCGTGTTGAAGGCGGCAGCCAGCGCGGCCGAGCATCCCACCGGCACCAGCGATTTCACATCTTCGGGGGCGAGCCCGAAGCGGCGGCCCAATACCGAGGCGATACCCGCGCCGATGTGCACGGAAGGTCCTTCGCGGCCGAGCGCAATACCGCTGGCGAGCGATCCTGAACAACAAACAAATTTTCCAATGACGGTCTTCAGCGAGATGTACCCGTTATTGATGAAAAGGGCAAACTTGGTCTGCGGGATTCCGCTGCCCCGCGCGTTGGGAAAATAGCGCGAAAGCAGAAATCCGGTGACCAGCGCCCCCGCGGTAGGGATCAAAACGCGCCGCCACGCGGCGCCGCCCGCAGGATACATGCGCGCGGCCAGTCGGCCAGTCAGCAGAATGAAAGCAACCACGACCAATCCGACCATCACTCCGATCACCAGGCTGAGGAAGATCGTAAGATTACGCGGGGTCGCCGAACGAGGCGGCTCAGGGCTCACCATTCCAGGCTATCGCATCGTACTTAACGATGACGATACATAGACGTCTGTATACTAGAAACTCTGAGTATGCCCAAACCGGACTCCCTGCAAGGCTCCCTCGATCTGCTGGTCCTGAAGATTCTGTCCCGCCGTCCGCGCCTTCACGGCTACGCCATCATGACCGCCATTCAGGACATGTCCGGCGATGTGCTACGCGCTGAGGAAGGCTCGCTTTACCCTGCCCTCCACCGGATGGAAGAATCCGGCTGGATTCGCGCCAAGTGGATCACCAAAGACACCGGACGGCGCGCCCGCACATATGAGCTGACGGCCGCCGGCCGGCAGCGGCTCACAGCCGAGGAATCGCGTTGGCAGGCGGTTACTTCGGCGGTCAATCGCGTTTTACGAACCGCTTGAACCTCGTTAGCTATGCCGTTCGGCAAAATGCGACACAAGCAAGGGAAAGAGAAGACGAATTTCTTACGGCTTTCCAATTCAAAAATCTTCACGCGACTGTTATTTTTGATTTGACTTTACTTTCCATCTAGGAGTAAATTCGAAACAATTCTGTAAGTTTGGAAGAGCGCTAATCAAATTTAGCTGCTTTTGTTCCAAACGGGTTGTGTTGTCGGCCGGACTCCTGGTAAGAGACCAGCCGAGGGAAAGGGCTTTATGACCAAACGCTTTGGCGTTGCGCATTTTTGTGCCTTCGCAACTCTTGTTTGTCTTGTCGGCCTAAGCGTCTACGGACAAACCATCACCACCGGCGATCTCACGGGAACGATTACCGATGCGACCTCAGCGGTGGTTCCATCAGCCACAGTGACTTTAAAGTCCACCGACACAGGCGAAGTGCGCACCGTCCAGACCAACAACAACGGCGTGTATCACTTCATCTTCGTCAAACCCGGTAATTACACAATTTCCGCGACATCTGCCGGTTTGACCTCCGATACCACGAAGGTAGTGGTGGAAGTGGGCCAAGCCGTCACCCTGGACTTGGTTGCGAAGGTCCAGTCCGTCGGCCAGGTCATCGAGGTTAACGAAAAGCATCGGGTTGATTAATACTGAGAACGCGAACCTGTCTGCGACTTTCACCGCCAAGCAGATGGAAAGTCTTCCCATGCCAGGCGGCGATATTACCACCATCGCATTTACCGTTCCCGGAATTAACTTGAGCACTGGAGCCGGTTACGGAAACTTCAGTTCCCAAGGCCTGCCCGGCACGTCGAACCTGTTTACGATAAATGGCGCCGATTACGACGATCCGTACCTCAACCTGAATAGCTCGGGAGCCAGCAACCTGACGCTGGGCGCAAACGAAATCTCGGAGGTCACCGTCGTTCAAAACGGCTATAGCGTCCAATATGGACGTTTCGCCGGAGCTCAGATTAACTACGTCACCAAGCATGGAACCAACGCCTTTCACGGCGATCTGGTCGAAAACTGGAACGGTGACATGCTGAACGCCAATGACTTTTTCAACAATCTGAACGGCGTTCCCAGACCCAGGGACGATTCGAATCAGTACGCGGCGTTGCTGAGCGGGCCGGTGATCAAGAACAAGCTGTTCTTCCTGGTCGATACGGAAGGCATCCGGTACGTGTTGCCGGTTACCAGCGTCGTCACCCTTCCTTCGGTGGCTCTTGAGCAATACGCGTTGGCTAACGTCGCTCCAGCAGCGAGATCCCTCTATCAGAGCGCATTCAACATCTGGAACTCCTCGCCGGGTGCGGCTCGTTCCGTCCCGGTTACCAACGGCTCCGGACCGTTGCAGGACGGCAATGAAGCCTTAGGATGCGGACAATTGGCTGGAACTCCCGCGCTGAGTGGCGGAATCTTCGGAACCGACGTGGGCTGCGCTCGAGCCTACGCCGCCAACGGCTCCAATCAGAATTCCGAGTGGTTACTAGCTGGCCATCAACGGATTCGCAAACGCGTACGACGCGAACACCGCGCAGTTCCCGACGTTCGGCAGCTTGCCGCTGACCCAACGGGATCCGATGTTCACCAACGTGACCCAGCTAACCAATCTCGGCATATCCAACTACGACGGCCTGACAGTTCAGTTTAAGCGCGCCCTGGCGTACGGATTCTACGGCCAGATCGGGTGTACCTGGAGCCACGCGCTCGATGATATTTCCAACGGAGGCGCCGGAGAATTCTACAACGGAGGGACCTCGCTAACCGCACAGGTGAGTCCCAACCTTGCGAATAACTACTCGAACGCCGATTACGACATCCGCCACAGTCTGGTTGCGGATTTCGTATGGGACACCCCGTGGAAGTCTTCGAACAAGGCCATGAATTACGCGGTCGGCGGCTGGACACTGTCCGGTAAATTCTATTTCCGCTCGGGAACGCCGTTCAGTATCACCGACGGACTGCTCGCCGGTGAGCTGGGAGGCAATTCCATCGGCGGGAGCATGCTGGCCACATACATCGGCTCAGGTCTCTCTAGTTCGTGCGGAAGCGGCGCCGTGAGCACACCCTGCTTCAGCTCATCGCAATTTGTGAAATCGGGCGATGAGACCAATTTCGGCAACCTGGCCCGGAATGCCATTTATGGCCCCGGCTACGCGGATGTGGACACGTCGCTCTACAAGAAGTTCCCGATCGGCGAGCGGATGTACTTGCAGCTCGGCACCAGCGCCTACAATCTGTTCAACCATCCGAACTTCGCCGCGCCCGGACATAACGTCGCCGTACCTGGCTTCGGACTGATCACCAGCACGGTAACGCCGCCGACCAGCGCCTATGGCGCATTCCAGGGTTCCGCGGTGTCCGGCCGGATCGCGGTGTTAACCGGCAAGTTCCTGTTCTAAAAGGATCGCGAGCTTTCGAGCCCAAGCGAAACCAAGATTAACCTCCACATATCATCAACTCACGCGAGCCGCGACCAAAGGGAGTCACCATGGGCCTGCGGCCCACCGATGGTGATGAAAATAGATTTTGCGATCTACACAGAATCAATGCTTTACCCCCTATTTTCAGGGGAGCGGTTAATATAGCGGGTTTCACACAGACTCCGCTGGTAAATGGAGCCCCGGAAGGGTTCTCGCCTCGACTCCAGCGGCAACCTTGGATAGAGGATAATGGCAGCAATGCTGCTCTCACGAACAGCCCTTACCGCAGCCGGCGGCCTGATCGCGACACTGGCAGTCGCGCAAGCCCAAACTGCGCGGACCTACGGCCCCGGCCGGATCTGGTGGGACGCAGGTCAGGCCGATGTTCTTCCGTGGGACGAAGACTACGAAGACCCCGACGGACAAATACGAATTCTGAACGCTTCCGGAGCCGTCCACACCGGCGACCAGCCGTTCTTTGAGCCGCTGGGCGCCAACGGGCGCGCCTGCATCACCTGCCATCAGCCGTCGAACGCGATGAGCGTTTCGGTCGCCGCCCTCCGCGAGCGCTGGAAGGAGACCCAGGGCAAGGACCCCATTTTTGCCGCCGTCGACGGCTCCAACTGCCCCGATCTGCCGCAGAACGCCAGAACCTCGCACTCGCTGCTCCTCGATCATGGTCTGTTCCGAATCTCCCTGCCCGTGCCGAAAGACTCCGAGTTTCGAATCGAGGTCGTCCGCGATCCCACCGGCTGCAACACCAGCTCCGTCTATGGACTCGCCGGCGCAAATCCATCGGTCTCTGTTTTCCGTCGCCCTCGGGTCGCGGCAAATCTGAAATTCGTGGCGAATCTGATGGCCGACGCGCGGGAGCCGTCGCTGGACGCACAGGCAATTAATGCCATCATGGTCCACGAAGAAGCCAAGCTCCCGCCCACTCCGGAGCAACTTCGCAAAATCGTCGACTTCGAATCGCAGGTTTACACCGCGCAAGTCTCCGATATTCGCGGCGGGTACTTGAGCGAACCGCCCGCGTTAGGCCCCGACAATCTGGCCAACGGCAAATCCGGCGCGCTCCGCGGCAATTCCGTAAGTCCCGTCTTGCTCGGAATCGACGTGTGGAGAAAACCGAAAGACGCTGGCGACCTTGGAGTGCAACTCGAGTTTCGCGCCTCCGTCGCGCGCGGAGCCGACGTTTTCTTTTCCCGCCCCTTCCGCGTCCGTAAAGATTCGGGAATGTACACGTGCGCGAGCTGCCACGCCTCCGGCAATACACGCTATGCGAATATCGAGGGCGGCAACCGCCCGCCGTCGAACCAATCCCCTGAGCTTCCCTTGTTTCGAATCACGTGCGACGCAGCAGCCCCCCCGCATCCGACCCTGGGCCGCATCATTTACACGCAAGACCCCGGCCGGGCGCTCATCACCGGGAAATGCGCGGATGTCGGTTCCATCGTCATGCAGCAATTCCGAGGACTGGCCGCCCGAGCCCCCTATTTTTCGAATGGCTCCGCAACCAGCCTCAGCGACGTGGTCGACTTCTACAATGAGAAATTTGACATCAAGTTCACGGAGCAGGAAAAGCAGGATCTGATGAATTTCCTGCGAGTCTTATGACCACATCCAGGAAAGAAGCCATTCGGGCTTACAAAGAGCGCAAGATTCCGCGCGGCGTGTTCGCGGTGCGATGCAGCGCCACCAACCGCGTCTGGGTAGATTCGACTCCGAACCTGGAGGCTGCCGAAAACAGAATATGGTTCGCCTTGCGCCAGAGCGATATTCACAGCGATAAATCGCTCGTCATGGAATTCCAGACTCACGGCCGCGAAGCGTTCACCTTCGACGTTCTGGAACAGATAGACGATGACGTGACCGCGATCGCGCTCAAAGATGTTTTGAAAGAAAAAAAACTCCACTGGATGGCGCAATTGAGCGCAACGTCGATTTCTCCCATCTAGCCGTGGGCGCCTTCGAACAATTCCTGGCAGCGATCCACAAGCACCCTCGCTGGAGCTGGGCCGCGCTCGCGGTCTATGCGGCTGCGGTCACATTTCCGCACGAAAACGTCCAGTATGTCGTGAACCTGATCGCGATCCGGTTCACCCACAAGCGCCTGTATCAAGGCTCGGCGGCCATCGCTCTGTTCGAAGTGGCGCTGCTGACGCTCATCCTCGTCCGAAGGCTCGTCAGGCAACCCGAGCGAGGCAAGCTCGCCGCGTTCTGGATTCTCACCATCGGCCTGATCTGGGGAACCTGGCGCGCGTTCACGGCCAATAATGTCGAGCTGGTGCATTATCCGCAGTATTTTCCCGAAGGGATCGCGCTAGTGGCGTTAACGCTCTCTCCCGCGGAATCGCTGGCCTGGATCACCATCTTCGGCGGACTCGACGAGTGCTTCCAATACTGGCATCTAATGGGCGACAAGCTGGTTCCGTTCGACTTCAACGACGTCTATATGGACCTTCTCGGCGGCGCGGCCGGAGTCCTGTTTGCGATGGCTTTCTTACGATGCAAACCGCGGCCGCCGGGCTCGTGGTCCACCGGGAAAATGTTTTTCCGGCCCGGCATCGTGGCGATTCTCGGCATCGCTTTCACGGGTCTCGCGCTGTGGTGCGTCGGCCTGATGCAGCTTTACCAGGACCCGTCAAGACATTATTGGTTCGCGCTGAGTCGCATGAAAACCACCGCATACTGGGTCGTGGTTGGCGCCAACGGACCGCACCGGTATCACACGCTTTCACCCATAGAAGGCCCCATCCTGATCCTGGCCACCATCGCGCTCTACGGCATGCTCGACCGTCGCCTGGAGATTTCTGTGCTGCAATGAAGGTATGAAACGCTGGACCGTTGTAGCATTCTGCGGCGCATTTCTTGCAGTCTCCGCTCCCGCCGACGAAGGCATGTGGACCTTCGACAACCCGCCCACCAAGCTGATCCAGGAAAAGTACGGCTTCAGGCTCACCAAGGATTGGCTGGATCACGTGCGCCTCGCCTCGGCGCGCCTGAACGACGGAGGCTCGGGATCGTTCGTCAGCACGCACGGTCTTCTGTTGACCAATCATCACGTGGCGCGCGGCCAGTTGCAGAAGAATTCCACTCCCGAACACAACTACATCCGCGATGGCTTCTATGCGAAGACGCAAGCCGACGAAATGAAGTCGCCGGATATGGAAGTGAACGTCCTGATGTCTACCGAAGACGTGACCGCTCGCATTCAGGACGCCGTCAGAGGCGCGAAAAATACCGACGAAGAATTCGCGCTGCGAAAAAAGATTATCGCCCGGATCGAGCGTGAAAGCACCGAAAAAACCGGCCTGCGCAGCGATATCATCCCGTTGTATCAAGGCGGCGAATACTGGCTGTATCGCTATAAGAAATACACCGACATCCGGCTCGTCTTCGCGCCCGAAGAGCAGGCCGCCTACTTCGGCGGCGATCCCGATAACTTCACCTATCCCCGTTACGATCTCGACATGGCCTTGTTCCGCGTCTACGAGAACGGCAAGCCGATCGATACTCCGAATTATTTGAAATGGAACGCGAAAGGCGCCGCCGACGGCGAACTCGTGTTCACGTCCGGCAATCCCGGTTCCACCGATAGACTCGACACTTTTTCCCAAATCGAGTTTCGCCGCGACATCATGCTTCCCAACGAACTGAAAATCATCAAGCACAGAATCGCCGTGCTCGAGCTATTTTCAAAAAACGGGAAAGAGCAGGCGCGCGAAGCCGAGACCGAGATTTTCGACCTCGAAAACGGCGTCAAGGAATATGAAGGCGAGTTGAACGGCCTGGAAAATCCGCGCGTGATGAATACCAAACGCACGGAGGAAGAAAAATTCAAAGCCGCCGTAACTGCGAATCCCGACGCTGAAATCGGAATACGGCGGAGCCTGGGACGAAATCGCGGCATCCGAACGCAAGGCCGCAACGCGAATCAAGGAACGTTTCTACCACAGTACCGATTCACGTTTCGCTGGCATCGCGGCCGCGATCGTGCAATACGTCGCTGAAGTAAAGAAGCCCGATGGGCAGCGCCTGCCTGGATATCACGACTCGCAGCTCGAATCCCTGCGCTTCGATCTTCTGTCGCCCGCGCCGGTCTATACGCGATATGGAAATCGCGCGCATCACCGGCGCAGCTCGAAATGGACGTTCAGGAAATGGGCGCGAGCGACCCGTACCTGAAGATCGTCCTGGGCGGAAAGAGCCCGCATGACGCAGCGCTCGCGATGATCAACGGCACCAAACTCGACGATCCCGAAGTGCGTCGCAAGCTGATCGAAGGCGGCGAGGCGGCGGTCAATGCGTCCACCGATACCATGATCGCGCATGGCGCGCAAACTCGATCCCATGCGCCGCGATTATGTGAAGTGGATGGAAGATAACGTCGAAAGCATCGAGCAGCGCGCCGGCGAAAAACTGGGCCGCGCGCGATTCACCGTTTACGGAAAGAGCACCTATCCCGATGCGACGTTCACGCTGCGCCTGTCCTACGGCACCGTCAAAGGGTATCCGATGAACGGCACCAAAGCGCCTCCCAAGACCACGTACTATGGCCTGTTCGATCGCGCCGCGAGCTTCGATTACGCGCCGCCGTTCAACTTGCCGTCGCGCTATCAGGAAAGCCGCGCAAAACTGGATCTTGCGACGCCGCTCGATTTCGTCACCACCAATGACATCGTGGGAGGAAACTCCGGATCGCCCGTAATCAATAGAGCCGGAGAAATCGTCGGGCTGATTTTCGACGGCAATATCGAATCCCTGGTGGGCGATTACGTTTACGACGGAGAAACCAATCGCGCCGTCGCCGTCCACACCGCGGGCATGACAGAAGTGTTACGCAAACTCTACGGAGTGGATCGTTTGCTTAGCGAGCTCATCGCCCAATAAACGCCATTCAAAATCTCCGCGACCGCGGAGAATATTTCGCCGCGCGACGTGTCTAGTCACACGTATATGCGCACCAAACTTCTCTTAGCGACTCCCTTTCTCGCAATCTGACGCGCCCGGCTTCCGAATCTGCGGTCCATAGCTGACGCCGCTCGCCGAGGCGCGACCACAAGGAGCGGTTAATGTTAGGGTCTTCACACAGACTCTAGCCCGCGCGGATCTTGTCTCAGGGCTACCAATCCCGAAACGACCGTCTAAACTCACGCAGAGCCTGATCCCGAGCCTCACGGATCTGCTCCCGCGCATCTCTCAGCGCCTCACGCGCCTCGCGTCGAGCCTCCCGCAGGCTATCCATCCGATCCCGCTGCGCCTCCTGCCGAGCCCGATACGTCTCACGCCGGATCTCCGCCGTCTCCCGGCGCATCTCCGCCCGCATCCGCCGCGCTTCGCGGTAGTCGTCCCAACAGCGGTCCGCCCCGTAACAGCTCGATAAGCTCGTCCCCACCAGCAGCATCGCCGCCAACGCAAGTTTCATCCGTCGCTCCTTATGTGCTTAATACGACGGGTCGCCCTCCGGGTTTCATCGAATTGTCGTTTTTTTTCATCCACCGCGTCCAGCGTTAATCCCGAGCTAAGCCGCATCATGATTCTACTCGCCGCACCGCGCTCCGCACCGTATAATCGGACAACTTTAAGGAGGCACCCTCATGAAAACTCGGACTTTACTCTATCGCATCCCTCATGTTGCGTCGATCTTCGCCGCGCTAATTCCTTTATCCCTGGTCGCGCAAACCACCACCGCGCCCAAAAATGCCTATGTGCAACACAACCTGGTCTCCGATCAGGCCGGCACCGCCGACGTCACCGACCCCAATCTGGTGAACCCCTGGGGCATGTCGATCACCGCCACCAGTCCGTTCTGGGTATCGAATCACGACAAGAGCAACGCCACGGTCTACAACGGCTCCGGGACCATCACCAATCTGGTCGTCACCATTCCGCCCGGATCCACCGGAGGCGCCAGCACCGGCACGCCCACTGGCCAAGTCCCCGGCAACGGCACGAACTGGGTGCTCTCGGCTCCCAATAGCAAGCCCGCCTCCTTCATTTTTGCGACCGAAGACGGCACCATCTCGGCCTGGAACAGCAGCATCGCCGCCCCGGCCACCGCGATCAAAATGGTCGACAACTCGGCCGCGGGCGCCAGTTATAAGGGCCTGGCTGTAGTCGAAACCGGCGCAACGAACCCAACCGTCGGCCCGGGCCCCCAAGGTCCGATGCTCTATGCCGCGAACTTCCACGCCGGCACCGTCGATTGTTTCGACGGCAGCTTCAATCCCACCACGGTCTCTGGCGGATTCAAGGACCCCAATCTGCCTGCGGGATATGCGCCCTTCAACATCTGGAACCTCGGCGGCCAGCTCTACGTCGCCTACGCCCTTCAGGACGCCAACAAGAAATTCAACGTCCCCGGCGCCGGCAACGGAGTGGTCGATGTGTTCGACACCAACGGCAACATGCTGCAACGCATCTCCTCCGGCGGAACCCTGAATTCCCCCTGGGGCATGGCCATCGCGCCCGCAACTTGGGGAGCCTTCGGCGGCGCTCTGCTGGTCGGAAATTTCGGCGACGGAAAAATTAACGCCTTCAATCTCACCACCGGCGCCGCGCTCGGCACCATGCAGGACACCGCCGGCAATCCGATCATCAACTCCGGACTGTGGGCGCTTCTGTTCGGGAACGGAAAGAGCGGCGGCGACCCCAGCACCCTCTACATTTCGGCTGGACCTGTGGGATCCGATGGCAAGACCCACGGCCTGCTCGCAGCCATTGCCCCGCCGACGCAGGTTTTGACCGTGGTCAACTCCGCCAGCAACGCCGGCACTTCGATCGCGCCCGGTGAGATCGTCACTATCTCCGGATTCACCGTCGGACCCTCCCCGCTTCTCTCCGCAGTCCTGCCGGCCACCGGCGTCGTCGGCAGCACCCTGACCTCCGCCACGGCCGGCCCGACCACCGTCACCTTCAACGGAACCGCCGCGCCCATCCTTTACGCCTCCGCCTCCGCCACCAGCGTGATCGTCCCCTATGAAGTCGCCGGTTCAACCACGGCCAACGTGGTCGTGACGTACAAAGGCAACTCCACGCCGAACTTTTCCATCCCCGTCGTCCCCACCGCTCCCGGATTGTTCACCCTGGGCGAAACCGGAACCGGTGAAGTCGTCGCGATCAACTCCGACGGCACCGTGAACGGACCCACCAACGCCGCAGCTCGCGGCACACCGGTCCTCTTATTCGCCACCGGCGAAGGCCAGACCAATCCTTCCGGACAGGACGGCCTGATCAACATCGGTGAATTTATCCACACACCCGAAGCCGCCGTGAGCGTCTCCATCGATTCGACGTCTGCCACCGTGGTCTACGCTGCTTCCACCCCCAATGATGTCTCCGGCGTCATGCTGATTGAGGCGATCGTTCCCGCCTTGCCTTCAGCCACGCCAGGAGCGGTACCCGTGTCCCTAACCGTGGGCACGGCCACCAGCCCAACCGGAACCACCTTGTACATCAAGTAACTCGACCCGGCAAGTCGATAAACACAATTTCGCGCCTCCATGTCGATAAAACGGCACACCCTGCAAAAGGGGGACTGGCTCGAATTTCGCCACCTTTGCGAAACTTCGTGCCTGTCCCCTTTTGCCCCGCCGATCGCCCCCCGCCATATATACTGAAGTCGCGTGATCGCCGCACCGCCCATCCAAACCCCGCCCCTCGTCAAAGGACGCCCCTTCCTCGGAGTCCTTTCCCAATTCCGCAAGAACCCGCCCGAGTTTCTCCTCAGCGTCGCGCGCCGCCATGGCGATATCGCCCACATGCGCCTCGGCCCGCAAGAAACCTATGTGATCAGCAACCCCGACTGGATCAAAGATATCCTGATCACCAATCAGTCCAATTTCACCAAGAGCCGCATGCTCCAGCGCGCCAAGGTCCTGCTCGGCGAAGGCCTCCTCACCAGCGAAGGCCAGTTCCATACCCGTCAGCGCCGCCTGGTTCAACCCGCCTTCCATCGCGACCGCCTCATCGGATATGGCTCAGCCATGGTCGATTGCGCGGTCCAATGCCGCGACCGCTGGCAATCCGGCGCGACTCTCGACATCGCCCGCGAGATGAACCGCCTGACCCTCGCCATCGTCGCCCGAACGCTGTTCAGCGCCGACGTCTCTTCCGATGCCGACGAAATCGGAGCCGCCCTCACCGAAGTTCTCGGCCTGTTCGAAACCGTCCTGATGCCATTCTCCGAGTGGCTGGAAAAGCTACCGCTCCCCTCCGTCCGCCGCTTCGAGCGAGCCCGAGCCCTGCTCGACAAGATCATCTACGGCATCATCGCCGACCGCCGCAAAAGCGGCAACGACGCCGGCGATCTCCTCTCCATGCTGCTCCTCGCGCAAGATGAAGGCTCCGGAATGTCGGACAAGCAAGTACGGGACGAAGCCCTGACATTATTCCTGGCCGGTCACGAAACCACGGCCAACGCCCTAACCTGGACCTGGTATCTCCTCTCTCAAAACCCGGAAGCCGAGCGCAAATTCCACGACGAAATCGATCGCGTGCTCGCCGGCCGCCTGCCCACCTTCGACGATCTCCCGCAGCTCAAATACACGGAAATGGTGTTCGCCGAATCCATGCGCCTGTACCCGCCCGCCTGGAGCATCGGCCGCCGCAATCTCGAAACCTATCAGGTCGGTGGCTATTCCATCCCCGCGCGATCCATCATTCTGATGAGCCCCTTCGTAGTCCATCGCGACCCGCGCTGGTTTCCCAACCCCGAATCCTTCGACCCGGACCGCTGGCTGCCCGAAGCCGTCGCCACGCGCCCGAAATTCTCCTATTTCCCCTTCGGCGGCGGAGCGAGAGTCTGCATCGGCGAACGCTTCGCCTGGATGGAAGGCGTCCTGTTACTCGCCACGCTCGCCCAGCGCTGGCGATTGAGCCTGGTCGAAGGCCATCGCGTAGAGCATCGAGCCCTGATCACCCTCCGCCCAAAGTACGGAATGCAAATGACCACTCATCCGATAAAAGGAGTCTGACGCCTTTTTCCATTCACCCGACCTCCGCGTCATCCCGAGCGGCAGCGCGGTCGAAGGGGAAAGTGGGGAAAGTGGGGAAAGTGGGGGAAAGTGGGTCAGCCTGACCTTACACTTTTTCGCCAGGTGGATATTGTGTCAGAGCGCTCTGTCCCTTTTTCCAAGATATGTCCGAGCGCATCCACCCACGGAAATTCGGGCTATTTATCAGCGTCCGAGGAACCGAGCGGCCAGCCTGACTCGGTCCATGTGCGCGACCCAACGGGGCGGACCTCCCGCCGATCGTAACCCGTCGAATCGCTTGTGGCGAGTGCCAAGCCCACAAAAACCCATGAAACCGAGTCTTCCCGCGAGGGGACTAAGAGCCTGAAAAAGGGACGGAGCGCTCTGACACAATATCGTTGTTGAAAAAAAGTGCAAGGTCAGGCTGACCCGGTTTTTCCCCCCGGTTTTTCCCACCTCCATGCCCATCGGGTTTTTCCCCCCGGTTTTTCCCACCTCCATGCCCATCGAGCGCCAGGCGCTGGTCTCGGGGCAAGCGACACGCGCGGCGCATCTTTGTGGATCATTCCAGTCCCTTGCCGTTCATCGGGATGTGCATCCAGTCGAAGCTCGCGGCGTCCTTCTTGGCGTCTTTTCCCCAGGTCCAGTACATACCGGCGTAGGCGTAGTTTTCCGTCTGGCCGGCGATGGAGTGGCCGTAGCAAAACAAAAACTGCTCTCCGGGGTGATTCTTGAAATGGTAGTAGCCGCCGATGTCGATCATGGTCGACGCCTCTGTCTGCGCCGCCGCATACCCCTCCCGCGCGTGGGCGAAGACTTCGACTCCCAGTTCCAGGCGCTCGCTCAGGACGCGTTTCACCAGCCATCCGGTGTAGGGAAAGTTGCGGTATCCGGTTTGCGGAACCACTTCATAACCCGCTCCGCCATCAAAAGTCCAGTGGCCGGCGTTCTTTTGCAGCCAGATCGGGAGTTTGTACCAGACTTTCCCAACCCCCAGCCCTTTGGCGTAATTTCCGGTGGGGATTTCGAACATGGTGAACGTGCCGATCTGGGGGATGTGTTTGGATTCCTTGATGAAGGCGATTTTGGTGCCCAGTTCCGTGTCCGTAAGCCCGAAGAACGTGCCTCCGACTCCTCCGGGGAAATAGATCGGATTGTTCGATGGCGCAATCACGCCCAAAGGCAGGATGGCGTGCAGTTGCACCCTCGGAATCGCGCCCCAGTTGAACTCGATGGCGGGTCCGGTCGCGTCGATTTCAGCCGTGGTCCCGTCCATACTGCCAAAAACGTAGAACTCGTAGTGGTGCAGATCGACCGGCACCGGATCGTCGGTTTGATACGGAGGCCCTTGCGCCCACAGCCGGGAAACGCTGAGACAAACCATGAACAGGACGACGCGGGTGAGCAGATGTCGTCGCGTCACAAAAAAGGCGACCCCCGCCGGTCAAGTATCGGACTTCGATAATTGCACGGAAGCCGCAAGGCTGTCAATCCCCGAACCCATCGAGGAAATGAGGGAAATGGGGTCAAAGACCTCAATTCCTGATTTCATAATCCGGCTCAAGACAGGCGAATCGGGGTTTGAAGTCTATGACCAGTGTTTTTTCGTTTTCCCCGTTTTTCCTTGGCAGCGGCCGGGAGATTTTCTTGGACGATTTGTCGTAGTCCGTTCCGGCCGTTCGATTATAAAGTGAAGGAGAAGTGATGACACAGTATTTGGTGGCTATTTACCGCCCCGAGAACTACGACCCCGCCGTCTCAGAGGACGAAGCGATGGAGCGCGCAATAGACGTGCTCAACGACGAGATGACGGCTGCTGGTGTCAGAGTTTTTGTTGGCGGCCTGCAACCGGAAGGCAGCGCGAGGTCGCTGCGGTTGCAGCCCACAGGTAAGGTGCTCATCACCGACGGGCCGTACGCGGAGACCAAGGAACACATTGGCGGTTTTTGGGTGCTGGAAGCCGCTGACCTGGACGAGGCGCTGGCGTGGGGGCGCAAGGCCGCCCTTGCCTGTCGGGCGTCGGTCGAAGTGCGTCCGTTTCACCAAATGAGGAAATGAGGAAATGGAGGAAAATGGTGTCAAGGACTTAGGAAAAACGAAAGGGAAAAACGGGGTCAAAGACCTCAAACCCCGATTCGCCTGTTTTGAGCCGGATAGTGAAATCAGGCATTGAGGTCTTTGACCCCATTTCCTCTGACACATTTCCCCATTCAGTGACGACCAGAACCCGCCTCCAAACGTCCTCCTCCCTCAATCACTTACCGCTTCGTCCCACATGCATTACTTTGATCCACCACTATCCTGCAATCGAGATGTTGACGCTTTCATCAGCCTTCATGCACCGCGCGACGGCCAGTACTAGTTTCTCCGCTCGCAACGTATGGGCTCGCTACCCGATGATGGACTTCCGCCGGCGGTCGCAATACGTCGGTTCCCTTCCGCCTGGGGTTACGGAGCGGCCCGCGTTGTCGGGGACATAAACGACCCCTCGCCGTCCTGGGTTATCGGGCGGTGCGGATCCGCAACTTTTTTGATCTTTTACAACTTCCGAACCGCCGGCTGTGGCGGAGCCTTGCGCAGCCACGCAATCTCGCTTAACCCCAGTGTCCGAACCGCCGGGTCAGCCGCATCTTCGAACACCAGCGTGAACCCGACCCGGTCCCAGCGCCGCCTCTGCCACTGGAACCATCCCCATAGCGCCGCCGCAGCCGCATAAAACCACAGCAACCGCGCCGGACGCCGGACCATCCACGCTTCCAGCGTCGCCATCGAATACGCGTAGGTCGTAAATCCCACCCAATAAAAGATCCACAGCAGCGTGACGTTCGCTTTCCCTGGCGGGTATGAGCACGCAAACGGGATCTTCCAAAACTCGAATAATAATGCCTCAATCAACAGCAAAGACAGCGTGACGCTAAACACGATGTGCGCCAGTGCGACCCCCGGTGTCCACAGCACGAAATACAGCGGGGCCAACGCCGCAAACAGAGGAGCAACCCCAAACCAGATCATCGCGCTTCTTGCTCCTTCAAGCGCCCGTCCCCGTTCTTCCGTCTCGCTGATCCGAAACACCCAGTTCGCCGGCAACTCCGCCGGGATCGTGAAAATGTACCGCATCCCGCTCAGCACGAAAAATCCCAACACCAGCGGCACCGACAGCCACGCCTGCCGCATCCCGGACCCCACCAGCGCCTGCAACACGAACGCGCATCCCACGCCCGCGTAAGCCGCCAAAAAGATCCGATGCTTCGCGCTTCGCGACAAAGTTTTCCCGATAAACGCGACCGTGGCCCGCTGCACCGGATGCGGCACCAAGCGGTCCGCGACCTCGCCTACCCAATCGTCGAATCGCGACCGGTTGCCCTCGCTTCCCTCCATCGATTCGAGCGTCCGCCGAACATGCCGCCGGTACGCGACCCCATAAGCGATCGCCGAAACCCCTGCGACAATTCCCACCGCGATCTCCGCCCATCGAGCCAGCGCGAGAAACACCGCGTCCCGCGATCCCAGCAGCACCTCATTCAATCCCAAGAACCACGCCGGCGGAAAAGCATACAGCAGCGTCGCGTTGCGAGCCTTCAACTCCGGAATCTGCCCCGCGATGTTCGGGAACAGGAAGAACAGCGACAGCAGCCCGAACACCATCGCACATTGGACGTACACCGACGCTCTGCGGAACCAGCGTTCGCTCAATACGTTCAACATCACGCCTTCCAGCGCGACCAGTGACAGAAACACAAACGCGCTCGCCGCCAGCACTGAAAGCGCCTGCGCCGCAGCCGTCCCCGCCATCCCCGCAAGGCCGGCCAGGGTCAATAGAAACGGGTCAGAATAAGGAAAGCCGTGATAGCGATACGAAATCAGCGGGAATAGAATCGTCGACGCCAGGCTCACTGCCGCCGTGAACCCGAGCAAAAACAAGATCAGCGCGCTCACCTTCGCCAGAAACATGGTCCGCGCGCGAATCGGCAGCGGGATCAGCGACGCATAATCCCGCCGGTCCGGAAACAGCGCGTCCCACTCGAGCACCGTCACCGCGCCCATCACCAGAATCGCGAAGGAGATCAGGAAGCACCGGTCGAACCACAATACCGGCATCCGAGCCGCGTCGGGCAAGCGATCCAAGGCCAGATACGTGGTCCATCGGAAGAACGGCAGCAGCAATCCCGGCGACGCCAGCAGCGCGAGCAGCTTGGTCACCGTCACCTGCATGTCCGAATTCTGCGCGACGAATTCGTTATCGAAAAATCGTCCGAAGAAATGCCGCACCAGCGGCCGGAATTGATCCGTCACCGGGTCTTCATCACGTCGACGATAGCATTCGCCGTCGTCTCGATGTCCTGTTCCAGCACCAGCTCCGAAAAAATATCTTCGAGCGAGGCGAGCTTCATCAGCGCCCGCAGATTCTCCACCGAATCGTTCGCCACCACGCGCCCCTTGCGCAGGATCATCACGTTGGTGCAAATTTTCTCGACCACTTCCAGCACATGCGAGCTGTACAGAACGATCTTCCCCTCCCGGGCCAGGGTCTTCACCAAATTTCGAAACACCAGAGCGCTGGTCACGTCGAGCCCGGAAAGCGGCTCATCGAAAATCAGGACATCGGGATTATGCAGCAGCGCGCCCGAGATCAGCACCTTCTGCCGCATGCCTTTCGAATACGACGCGATCGGCGAATGCCGGCTCGCCCCCAAGGTGAAAAGCTGCAAGCAGATCGTCGATTTTCCTATCGAGCGTCCGCTTTCCCAACCCGCGCAGCCGCCCGACCAGCTGCAAATACTCGCGACCGGTCAGATGCGGATACAGATGCGGCGACTCCGGCACATACCCGAGCCGCCGTTTATATTCGATCCACTGGCTTTGAATCGACCGCCCGTTGAACAGCACTTCGCCACGCGTCGGCTCCAGCAAGCCGGTCAGAATATTGACCGTCGTGCTTTTCCCGGACCCGTTCGGCCCCAGATACCCGAGCACCTCATACGGCTTCACCGTGAAGCTTACGTCATCGATGGCGGTGACGGTGGTGTATCGCTTAGTCAGCCCGCGGGCTTCGAGCATGGCGGTTGAAGTTTACCAATTCGCCGAAAAAGGGGACAGACCGCTCTGTCCACAACAGCGTTCTTGAACGGATTCGGCGGTCCGCGGCTAGGGACAGAGTAGTCTGTCCCCTTTTTCGACCACGCTCTTAGACACCTCGCCCGCGCGATTTGTTCCCGTCTTCAGGCAGCCTTGCGCACCAGCTCGACTTCGATTTCGATGTGCACGTCCTCGCCCACCATCACGCCGCCGGTCTCCAGCACCGCATTCCACACCAGCCCGAAATCCTTTCGCTGGATGGTGACGCTGGCGTTCGCGCCGCGGCGAAAATTACCCCACGGATCTTTCGCTTCCGGCGTCACTCCGTCCACCATCAGCGCGACTTCCTGCGTCACGCCGTGAATGGTCAGGTCGCCGGTCACTTCGTACGCGTCCTTGCCCGCCGGCACCATGTCTCTCGACTTGAAAGTGATGCTCGGATACTTGGCGACATCCAGAAAGTCGGCGCTTTTCAGATGCTCGTCCCGCTGCGGCTCGCGAGTATTGATGCTGGTCGCTTCGATGGTCACTTCTACTTTCGAAGCGCCCGGATTGGAAGGGTCGAACACGACGCTTCCGCTGATGCGCGTGAATTCGCCCTTCACATTCGAGATCATCAGGTGGCGAACCTTGAAGTGCGCGGATGTGTGCGCCGGATCGATATCGTAGCGAACCACGGCGGAGGCGGGCGTGCTCATGTGTTAGGCTCCTTTTGCCAGTCAATGTACTGGATGATGTTACCGTTAGAAAGGTTTCACTGCTTGTCCGGATTCAGCACGGCAATATACCCTAGATTCCGGTACAACTGCCGGTAATCGAGCCCGCAGCCGACCACGAACCGGTCCGGAATCTCGAAGCACCGGAAATCCACTGGAACCTGCACGATTCTCCGGACCGTCCGGTCCAGCAGCGTGCAAATCCCGATCGACCGCGGCGCGCGCCCCGCCAGCGTGTGCAATAAGAACCGGGTTGTGAAACCCGTATCCACGATGTCTTCAATCAGCAGCACGTCTTCATCCTGAATCGGGTCGTCCAGGTCCTTGGCGATGCGCACCATCCCCGGCGCGCCTCCAAACGACGAAATCGCCAGAAAATCGATCTTCACCGGAATCTCGATCGCCCGCGCCAGCTCGGTCAAGAAGAACACCGCGCCCTTCAGCACCGCGATCAGCTTCAAATCCCGCCCGCGATATTTTTCGCTGATCTCCGCGCCCAACTTCCTTGATCCGCGCCGCGACCTGTTCTTCCGTGAACAGGATCCGCTCGATTCCTTCGGGAGCAATCAAGCGCTCACCCGCAGGCCATATTTGAAAATCAGATCCTGAAAATCCTTCTGATAAAAAACCTGAATATTTATGTGCGGATAGATCGCGCGCAGCAGCTTGATCTTCCGGTTTTTCCGCGTGACCAGTGCCTGCTTCATGGTGGTCAGCTCAACGTACAGATCGAATTCGGGCAGATAAAAATCCGGCGTGAACGCTTCCGTCACGTGGCCGTCCTTGTCCCACTGTAGCGGGAAACTGCGCGGCTCATGATCCCACTGGATGCGATAAAAATCGAGCAGATTCGCAAACAACTGCTCGCTCGGGATGCCCGAACACCACAGTCTTGAGATTCGCCCGGCCCGCCGGCGTAATGCCATATTTTGCGAGCTGCAATCGCGTCTGAAACTGGATCTGCGCTTCTGCCGCTCCCGACAGCAGCCCCTGCCCCCGCAAACCCCGAGCCTCCGCCGCGGCCCGCAGAACTTCCGCCATCTGCCCCGGATCGAGCTGATCGGCATTCAGCAGCAAGTCGAACGCTTCCGCCGGAGCCTTCGCCCGCCCCAGCCGCGCCCGGCGTTTGGCGTGACGCTCCGCATCCAGCTCGCCCAACATTTTTAATGCAGCCGGACGGTCCAGCCGATGATCCAGCATCAAATTTCCGGCCCGCCGCGACTGCGGCGCGACCACCGACGCGCGCAACAGATTCGGCATCGGCCCCAGCAGCGCCTCCGACCCATCCAGCGCGACCACCACATGATGTTCGCTCGCGATCCGCGCCAGGATCGATACCACCGCCGGTTTCCAGGCCCGATCCGGCATCGGCGTCTCCACGAACTCCTCCCGCATCCACTGCTCCAGACGAGTCTCCGTGACCAGCTCGAACTTCAATAATTGCGCGGCGCCCTGCGCGACCTCTTCCCATCGCGAGGCCGGCTCGCCCGAAATCGTCAACAAAGCCATCCGCTACAATTCGAGCATACGTCATGACCGTATTGGGAGTCGACATCGGCGCAACCAAAATCGCAACGGGATTGGTCAACGGCAACGCCGAAGTTTCCAGCGCGCCGCACCACGCCCACGCGCGCAGCCGAGGGATTCGACGTATCCATCGCGCAAGTCTGGCAGGCCATCGAGCACAGCCTCACGCCCGAAGTGGAAGCCATCGGCATCTGCGCTCCCGGCCCGCTGAATCCTTTGACCGGCGTAATTCTGAATCCGCCGAATCTTCCCGGATGGCGCGACGTTCCCCTCGCCCGCATGGCCGAAGAAAAATTCGGCCGGCCCGTGCGGCTCGAAAACGACTGCAACGCGGCTGGCTTCGCCGAGGCACGCTATGGAGCCGCCCGCGGCTGCGCCAATGTGTTCTACACGGCCATCGGGACCGGCATCGGATGCGGAATCATTCTCGACGGCAAAATTTATCACGGAAATCGAGGCGCGGCGGGCGAAGGCGGCCACGTCACCATCGACTATCGCAGCTCAGACGATGTGCGGATGCGGCACGCCCGGCTGCATCGAAGCGCTCGCGTCCGGTTCCGCCCTCGAAAAAACAGGCTCGCACGATCTCGATGAGATCGCAGATCGTCTGGGAGCCTGGCTCGGCGGAATCGTGAGCCTGCTTGATCCCGGCATCATCGTCATCGGCGGCGGCGTAGCCCAAATCGGCGAGCCCCTGTTCGATCGCCTCCGCAAGACGATGCCCAAGCGAACGATTAATCCTTATGCCGCGCAAATCCCCATTGTCCCGGCGCATTTCGGAGCCGAAGCCGGAGTGGTCGGCGCGGCGTGTCTCTTCATTTGATCGCTTGAAACACTCGCTCGGCGATCGCCTGGTTCCCGGCCGGAGTCAGATGGCAGTAATCCGTGAACGTCTGGACGTTCATTCCATCAAAAACGCCCGTCAGGTCGACGAAAGTGTATCCTGCATCATCGGTCGAAAGCTGCTTCGCGATCACCGGATACAGATTCTCGTACGCATACATCTCGACGCGGCCCGCGACGCGGCGATCGTACTCCGCCAAGCGAGGCTCCGGGCCCATCAGCGCCTTCTTCGACACTCGCAAAGTCGGCTGAAGCAGGAAAATGTCCTCGATTCCATCCAGCGATAAAATCCGATGGATCTGTCTCACCATGTGCCGGTAGACGTCGATCTGATCTTCGATAATCCGGTAGCGCTCCCGTTCTTCAGCCGTCAGATCGCTCAAACGAAGCCCCGCTGGAACCGGACCATGATCCCGATCCTGCCGGTAATGCAGATTCGCCCGCCGCCGTGCGCGATCGTCCAGGATTCTAAACATCACGCTGTTGCGGCTCAGCCAGGTCGACAGCATAAATCCCAACGCCCGCGCACCGTGCGGATTGGTCAGATCGTCGAACTCCTCGCCCAGCGGAGCCGCCGCGTACGGATCGTAATGCGGGCCGCCTTTAATAAGCTGGCTCAGATCGTTCACGCCGTCGAGCAGAATCACGGCATCGGGTCTATAGTGCAACAGCACCGCAAGTATCCGCGCCAGATCTTCATTCAGCGTGAATCCGCTCACCGCCGCGTTGATCACTTCCCAATGCTTCTCGGGCCGCGCCGCGTTCAACCGCTGTTCCAGGTAATAGTCGATGGTTTCGTGATTGCCGACCTGCACCGGCTTGGCGATTTCCGGGTAAACCGATTCGGCTCCGTAGGCGACCGAGCCGCCGATCAAGAAGATGCGCTCTGTATTGGCGGGTTTTTCCACCGCGACGTCCTGGTCGCGCCGGAACCCCTGTGCATTATGATGAACGCCGGTGCGATCGAAGTTGGGGCTGATGCGGAACGCGGACCAACGGTCGAACAGGATGGACGCCTGTTCTCTCCCCCGCCCGCGCGTGGCCGAAACATAGGCGCGCGTCGCGTATTCGGCGATCCCGATCACGACGCAAACCGCCAGCAGCGTGTAAACAACAAACGCCGCTGTTTTGAGTGCCCTGGGCACTGCTACTTGATCTCGAGGATCTCTTTTTCCTTGCCCTTGGACGCCTGGTCGATCTTCTGGATGTGGCCGTCGGTCATCTTCTGCACTTCATCCAGCGCGCGGCGTTCTTCGTCCTCGCTGATGGCCTTGTCCTTCAGCAGTTTTTTCAAATGCTCGTTGGCGTCGCGGCGGATGTTGCGCAGCGCGACGCGATGGTCCTCGGCGATGTTGTGCAGCCGCTTGACGATCTCCTTGCGGCGCTCCTCGGTCAAGGCCGGAATCGGCACGCGGATGATCTTTCCGTCGTTGGCCGGATTCAAGCCCAGGTCCGAAACGCGAATCGCCTTCTCGATCGCCGCGATCTGCGAAACGTCCCACGGCTGAATGGTGATCAGCGTCGGCTCCGGCACGTGCAGATTCGCCACCTGGTTGATCGGCGTCGGAGTGCCGTAGTAATCCACTCGCAGGTTGTCGAAGATGCTCACCGAGGCGCGGCCCGTGCGGATGCCGGCCATTTCGTGCTGCAAATCGGTCAGCACTTTGTCCATGCGCGTCTTGGCGTGATTTTCGACCTCGCGGACGTTCGCAAAAGTTTGAGTCGTAGCTGCCTGTTGTTCTGGTTTCATAAGCGTTCTTTTAGTGGATGAGGGTGCCGATCGGCTCCCCCATCGCCATACGCATTATATTTCCATGCACGTTCAAATTGAAAACCACGATGGGAAGCTTGTTGTCGCGGCACATGGCCACGGCCGAAGCGTCCATCACTCGCAGGTTCTTGGCCAGCACGTCGGAGTAGCCGATCTCGCTGAACCGGACGGCGTCCGGATTCTTCAGCGGGTCCTTGTCGTACACGCCGTCGACGCGCGTCGCCTTGGCCACGATGTCCGCCTTGATCTCAAGACCCCGCAGCGTCGCCGCCGTATCGGTCGAAAAATAAGGATTCGACGTCCCCGCGCCGAACACCACGATGCGGCCTTTTTCCAGATGCCGGATGGCCCGGCGCCGGATGTAGGGCTCGGCCACTTCGTGCATTTCGATGGCGGTCATCACGCGTGTTGGCACGCCCTGCTTTTCGAGCGCGTCCTGAAACGCCAGCGCGTTGATCACCGTGGCCAGCATCCCCATGTGATCCGCCGTCACGCGATCCATGTTCTGCGCCGCCGCGCTCACGCCGCGAAAAAAATTCCCGCCGCCGACGACCAGGCCGATCTGCACGCCGGTCCGCGCCACTTCGGCCACTTCCGCCGCCAGCGCCGCCACGCGCACCGCATCGATGCCGAACGAGCCCTCGCCGGCCATCACCTCGCCGCTCAGTTTCAGTAGAATGCGCCTGTATTTAGGCACAGCCATTATTCGTTACCGGCCGCCGGAGTCTCCGCCGCGGCCTGATCGCCGACTTTGAACCGCACGAACCGCGACACGGAAATGTTCTCGCCCAGTTTCGCGATCTTGGTCTTGATCAGATCGGCGACGGTCGTGGTCGTTTTCCTTGATGAACGGCTGCTCGTACAGGCAGACCTCTTCATAGTACTTGTTCAGCCGTCCCTCGACGATCTTGTCGACCATCTTTTCGGGCTTGCCCTCGGCCAGCGCGCGCGCGCGCTGAATCTCGCGCTCCTTCTCGAGCGCCGCCGGCGTCACGTCCTCTTTGCGCAGGAATTGCGGATCGGCCGCGGCGATCTGCATCGCCAGGTCGTGCACCAGTGCCTGAAAATCCTCGGTGCGCGCCACGAAATCGGACTCGCAATTCACTTCGATCATCACGCCCAACTGCGCGCCGGGATGAATATAGGTCCCGATCACGCCCTGCTTCGTGGTGCGCGTCGACTTTTTGGCCGCCGACGCGATGCCGCGCTTGCGCAATACGACTTCCGCCTCGGCCAGGTCGCCCTTGGTCTCGACCAGCGCGCTCTTACACTCCATCATTCCGGCTCCGGTGCGCTCCCGGAGCTGCTTTACTAACTGTGCGTTGATCTCCATAATTCCTTTTATAAACCCGCGCGAAACCGCTCCATATCGTGTGCCGGCTGGATTTTAACCGCTCCCTTTGGTCACGGCTCATTCGGACGCAGGCGTGTTTGCGACTTGAGCCGTGACCAAAGGGAGCGGTTAATCCAACGTGAATCCAACTAGTGATTCCGCGAAGAAACTTCTTCCGCCGCGGCTTCCGACGCCGCGCCCTTACGCGGCAGCGACATCGACGGCAGATCTTCGTCCGGCATGCTTTCCGACATGAACTGCTCGGCGTACTTCGGATCGATGTACTGCGCATACTCCGGAATTTCTTCCGACCGGAGTCTCGTCGCCGACCACCAGCTTCTCCGCCGGGAAATCCTGTTCGCTCGCCAGCTGCCGGCCTTCCACCACCGCGTCCGAAATCTTGTTGGTGAACAGGCGGATCGCGCGCAGCGCGTCGTCATTGCCCGGAATCACGTAATCCACCTTGTCCGGATCGCAATTGGTATCCACCACCGCGACCACCGGAATGCCCAGCTTGCGGGCCTCTTCCACCGCGATCGCTTCTTTGTTCGAATCGATCACGAACAGCAGGTCCGGCAGACCGTTCATGTCCTTGATGCCCGACAGATTCTGGCTCAGATGCTTGCGCTCCCGCTCCAGGCGAACCACTTCCTTCTTGGCGCGGCCCTCCCAGTTGTTCTCGGTGGCCATGGCGTCCAGTTCCTTCAGCCGCTTGATGGACTTCTGCACCGTCATCATGTTGGTGAGCAATCCGCCCAGCCAGCGCTGATTGACGTAATACTGCTGGCAGCGCGTGGCTTCCTCGGCGATGGCTTCCTGCGCCTGGCGCTTGGTTCCGACGAACAGAACCGTCTTGCCCTGCGCGGCCATCTCGCCCACAAACCGCATCGCGTCCTTGAACAGCTTCAGCGTTTTCTGCAGATCTATGATGTAGATCCCATTGCGTTCGCCAAAGATGTATTCCTTCATCTTTGGATTCCAGCGCTTGGTCTGGTGCCCGAAATGAACGCCTGCTTCGAGCAATTCCTTCATGCTAATCGACGGCAAAAAACCTCCTTTTAGGTTTCGGTTAGGACCCGTGCCACGGCCCAAAGCGGAATTTGCGGCATCCGGGTAGTTGGATAGTGGGCGGATATGCGGATCCGACCCAAAAACCTTGGTCTAGCGCTTGGAGAACTGGAAGCGTTTGCGAGCGCCCTTCTGTCCGTACTTCTTGCGCTCATGCTGGCGCGCGTCGCGCGTCAGCATCCCCAGCCCCTTCAGCTTCGCGCGCAGCTCCGAGTTGAACTCGATCAGCGCGCGCGCGATGCCCAGCTTGGCCGCGCCGGCCTGGCCCGAAAGCCCACCGCCGTCGGTGTTGATCAGAATGTCGAACTTATCGGCGGTTTCGGTCGCCAGCAGCGGCTGCCGCACGATGGCGCGCGCCGCTTCGCTCGGGAAATAATGCTCGAACGTGCGGCCGTTCACTTTGATCTCGCCCTTGCCCGACCGCAAAATCACTCTCGCCACCGCACGCTTGCGGCGGCCCGTACCCAAATGTTGTACTAACGCCAATCTCTTCAAATCTCCTATACCGCGAGAGCCTGCGGCTTCTGCGCGTCGTGCGGGTGCTTGGGACCCGCGTAAACTTGCAGCTTCCGGTACATCTGCTTGCCGAGCTTGTCTTCGGAAGCATTCCCTGGATCGCCTCTTCCACCATCCGCTGCGGACGCGTCTCGCGCACCGTGCGCGCCAGCGTTTCCGTCAGTCCGCCGGGATAACCCGAGTGCCGGCGATAAAGCTTCTGTTCTTCTTTGCGGCCCGTGAGGCGGACCTTGGCGGCGTTGACCACCACCACGTGATCGCCCGTATCGAGAAACGGCGTGTAGCTGGGCTTATGCTTGCCCATGCAGCAGCATGGCGGCCTTGCTGGCCAGCCGGCCCAACACCACGTCCTCGGCATCGATCAGGTGCCAATGGCGCTCGATGTCCTCGGGCGAAGGAATTGCGGTTTTCATGTAGACAGACCTTCTCCGTGCGAGTTCGTAACTACTTCAGATTAGCGAATATGGCGGCGATGTGTCAAACGCGCGGAGCAAAAAGACGTTCCGGCCCCCGGCGGCTTATTTCTGCGCGAAGTGCACACTGCCGTTCCGGTAGTCGATCGTCAGCGTCAAATACGATAGCACCGGCATCCCCAGCGCTCCGCCGAGGGCCACACCGATTGAATCGCTCAAACCTTGCAAGCTCACTGAATACATCGCGGGATTATCTTGGTGGAAGCCACCAAAGGACAGCCAGACACCTTTGGCGATCAGAGTCCGCGCCGCGCCCTGCGCCCCACTGATGGGCGTCCGGGAATCCGTGGTGAGCGACGCTTCGCGGGCGAAATCGGAGTCGATCAGGTTCGTCGCGGCCGCCGAATCGATCAGGAACAGCCGGGCCTTCTCTTTATTCACTGAGGTCTGCGTGGTTAGATCGCTGCCAAATCGAAAAACGCGCTGAAAGCCGGGAGCCAGCGCGCGGGCATCCACGGGTTCGTCCGGAGCCGCCAGCTCTTCTTTGGGCCGCGCCGCCAGCCGCATGACCGCCCCCGGAAAGTCGACGGTGATCAGGAAGCGCTGGAACGTGCCCAGACCGATGTAACCGTCGAAGTCGGCCGTTCTCGCCGTCCTATAAACCGAAACCGGATAGTCCGCAAACTCGACCGATCCGATCTGGATTTGCGCCGCGACGTAATGAAAGGTGTCGGGCGGAGCTTGAGAACCGATTCCGTTCATCTCCGTGGTCAGGTCCGTCAGCAGTTCCAGACCGGCCTTTTCGGCCATCGCCGGAGAAAGACTAAACCCAGATCCACTGGTGTTGAGCAATAACGTCGCAGTTTGCCGATTGTTAAACCGCACTTTGACGCCCAGGCCGCGCGGATGGTTCGCCGAATCATACAGCCGAATCAGCTTCATCTCCGCATCCTGATAGGGGCTAGTGAGCCGTCGCAAGTGGCGGCCGGCCAGCGTCTTGTCGGATGCAACACGGGCGCGCAGCGACCGCGCCTCGCGGCTCTCCGGATCGTACATCGCGAGAACTTTTTCGAGCGCCGGAATGAGCTCGGCGCCGGATAAGGTGCCAGCGTGGTACAGAGCCAGAGCCGGATCTTCCGGAAGCAAAAGATACGCTTTCGCCATTAAATCGCGGGAGGATTTAAATCGGGAAATTGCGGAATAGAGCATAGCCATTCCGCGTAGCGCTCCCGGGTAATTCGGATCCAGCTTCAATGCGTTTAGATAGTGATGCTCGGATTGCTCCAGGTTTCCACGCCGGTATTCCGCCATGCCCGCCGCAGACTGAGTGGCGGCGCTCTGCGGCGCCTTAGCGATTCCTTCAGTTGCCGCCGCGTAAGCGTCCTTGGCGCGGCGCTCCCCGATGAACGCGCGGACCAAACCGTAATAGGCCTCCCCCTGAGACGGATCCTCGATCAGAACTTTCCGGTAGAGCTCAATCGCACCAGGATAACGGGCAGCGAACAGCTCCTTGCGTGCGTCGGATAGACTGCCCACCACGTCCGGAGAAGCCCCGACCGCGGAACCAATTAGAACCGAAAAAATACCCGCAACCTGGAGAGCCTTTCGAAACATATTTGACGATTTTGATCGATTGCCCGAACAAATGCAACCTCAGCGGGCTAGTGCTTCATCGAATAAAGAGGATAATTGATCCTATACCGATACGCGAGCGTCGCCATTGCTTTCGGATAAATAGGGGAATCCACGTTCTCCCAAAAAATCTGAGCAACTTCGGAAGCGGCTACTGGATTGTCCTTTGAATCCGCTCGACGATTCGTGCCAGGTCGTCAGCGGCCTCAGGAGACCAGCGGATTCGCATCAGGATCGGAGAAGATGGTCGATGCGAGCTTTCACTGCGTCGTGCTCAACAAATTCACCACGGTCGAGCGACGCAAAACCGGCTTCCACAGCCTCGACGAAACGCGCCTCCTCGTCCAGCATGCGCGAAACGGTCTCCTGCACCACTTCCTCGGCCTTTTTCCCGACGCGCCCGGCCACCTCTGCGAGGCGCGCCTCTTCTTCCGGGGTGAAATGCACTTCCATGGCGATAGTGTAGGAATTTCCTCGATCAACGTCAACGCGTCTGCCTTCGCCAGCGACGGGGGCGGGTATCCTTATAGCAGCGTGGTCTACTTGATCACCTTAGCCTGCTATGGCTCGCACTTGCATGGCGACGAGTCGGGCTCGGTGGATCGTCGTCACGCGGTTCCCGGTGCCCCGATGCTCGAACCGAACTTTAATCGGTCCTTCGCCGCTCGTCGTTCCATGCTTCAAGGCTCCTACACGATGGACCGGCCGCGTCGAGACACGGTATTAGCGTCCCTTGTGGAGCGATGCTCCAATCGTGGATGGAGCCTCCTCGCCGCTCACGTCCGCACCAACCACCTTCACATTGTCCTTGACGCGGAGGCCGCACCGGAACGGATCATGAACGATCTAAAATCTTACGCCAGTCGCATGCTGAATCTGGCTGGCTTCGATACGCCGGATCGCAAGCGGTGGGCGCGCCACGGAAGCACGCGCCGCCTAGCGGAACGCGAGAACGTCGAAGCGGCGATTCGATACGCATTGGAAAAACAAGGCGATCCTATGGCGACGTTCTTAGCGCCTGATCAGCATTAACCGCTCCCTCCGGTCACGGCTCAATCGGGCGCACGATCGCATGTCGATCCGTTGCTAAAATGAGCCGCGACCGCAGGGAGCGGTTAATATCGCCAGCGCAGTTCGCATGCGGATCTGTTGACGAATCGATCAGTCCATTGCTTGGCGCGAAGTTAATATCGCCAGCGCAGACAGATCCGCTGACTAATCGATCAGCCCGTTGCGCAGCGCGAAGCGGACCAGCTCGCCCGTGCTGTGCAGATTCAGCTTCTCCATCACACGGCCGCGATGCGCCTCGACCGTATAGACGCTCAGATTCAGCGTCGTGGCGATTTCTTTGTTGGTCTTTCCCTCCGCGATCATCTGCAGCACTTCGCGCTCGCGGGTGGTCAGAAGATCCAGCGGATCGGTCACGTGGCGGCGGTAATCGGTGAGCACGGCTTCCGACACCGCGGGGCTCAAATAGCCTTCGCCTTTGGCGACGGCGCGGACCGCGGCGATCAGGTCGGCATCGCGCGGAATCCTTCAGCAAGTAGCCGCGCGCGCCGGCGCGCAGAATTTCGCGCACGTAGACCGAATCCTTGTGCATGCTGAGCGCCAGCACGCGGGCGCGCGGCGCGATGGTGACCAGCCGGCGCGTGGCTTCGATGCCGTTCAGCTCCGGCATGGTCACGTCCATGATCACCAGGTCGGGCTGGAGTTTTTCGGCCAGCTCCACGGCTTCGCGGCCATTGGCGGCCTCGCCCACGATCTGCATGTCGGGCTGCGCGGAGAGAATCATCCGGAAGCCCTGGCGGACCAGCACGTGGTCGTCGGCAAGAAGGATTCGGATCATATTTTTTCGCTGTGCAATGCCGGCGTTTCGAGCGGCGCCCATACTTCGATGGTCACGCCCGCGCCGGGTTGCGACTGGAGCTCCATCTCGCCGCCGGCGCTGCGGGCGCGGGCGCGCATGCCGCTCAGCCCCATGCCAGCCGTGATTCGACCGCCTGCAAGCCCTTTCCGTTGTCGTGAATCGTCAGGCGGATGCGTCGCCTTCGGCGCGCAGATGAATCTCGACCTTTGTCGCCCCGGAATGCCGCGCGATGTTGGTCAGCGCTTCCTGCACGATGCGGAACAGATGCGTTTCGGTTTCATCGGACAGGCGGCCGTCGAATTCGGATCGGTAGTCGACCTCGATGCCGGTGCGCTCCCGGAACCGATCGGCCAGCCAGCGGATGCCGGCGTCCAGGCCGAAATCGTCGAGAATGGTCGGGCGCAGAAGCTGCGAAAGCTCGCGCACGTTGTAGATGGATTCTTCCACCAGCTTGACGAATCCTCAACGCGCGCGCCGGTCGGATGGGATTCGCGGCGATCGCCAGCAGGTTGCGATCTTGATCGCCGTGAGCGATCCGCCCAACTCATCGTGCAGCTCATGCGAAAATCGGCGCGCGGTGGATTCCTGCGTTTCGAGCATGCGGAAGGAGACGCGGCTCAGTTCGCCGGTCTGCGATTCCATCTGCCGGAACACCCGCGCGGCGATGCGCACGGTGACCGCGGCGAACACCAGCGCCACCAGCAGGCATCCGCCGAACAGGAGCTTCGATTCCTGGGTCGAGTTCGTCCGACTGCTGGTCCATGCGATGCCGCGTTTCCACCGCGTGCGCGTAACTCATGTCCACCAGACGCGCCACCACCGCGGTCACCTGCTCATGCTTCGCAAACAGATCGCGCGAGGAATACACCGGGATTTTCCCGGTTCAGCAGAAGCTGGCGCGCTTCCTTCGAAAAATCGAGCACGTCGCTCCGCGTTCCAGCCTGCCCCATGCCTCTTCATTCGGCCGGCCGCGCTGCTTCCTGCCACCATTTGGCGAATTTCGTTGTCGGTCTGATCCAGATCGGCCAGGACGCGCTCGCGATCCACTAAATCCGGCGTGCGGGAGAGGCGGTAAAAGGCGGTGTTGAGAACCTCCTGCTCGCGCTGAACTTCGTCGAGCAGGCGCGCGATCACCAGTTGATCATTCACCAGGCCGGCCGCGCTCGCGGCGATGGATCGCGCGTTGTTCACGGCGATGATCGCCGCCGCCGCCAGCAGCGCGATGACGGCTGCAAATCCGATCACCAGGACGCGAAGCAACGTGCGCATTCCTCTTTCAGACTAACGTTTATTCATTAAGAATTGCTCGCTGCGAGTAACTGAAGTTCGCCGTTTCTGCTCCCGTGCGCAGGTGATCGAAGTTGCCGGGCATCGGGCGCATGATGGGACCGTGGGTGAGCAAGAAGCACCCCGTAAAGGAGAAAGGGACAAAATGAAACGCTTAATTCTGACTGCACTGATCGCGGCCGGCGCCGTTATGGCGCAGACGCCTGCCACGGGGACTGCTCCGGCGACCTCGAACACGCAGAGTACGCAAAAACCGGCCGTGAAGCGTCACGCTAAAAAGGCCAAGACGGCCAAAAAGCCCGACGGCGCCTTCGACCGCGCAAGCCCCGGCTGCCAAGCAGAGCAAGTAGTCGAGGATCGTTTATGGTGGGGGCCGGTCTCGAAGCGGGGCCGGCTCTTTTTTTTATCCGACTGATGCCACGTCTTCGATGACCGGACGCACGTAGTAAAGGAAGCGCCCGCAGTTTTCGCAGGTCATCAATTGTTCGCTCTTCTTCAGATCCTGCATGTACTGCGGTCGCAGTACGATCTGGCAGGCGGAGCAGCTACCCTTCACCGCTTCCGCGATCACCACGCTGTTGGGCCATTTTTTGCGAAGCCGCCCGTAGGTCGTCACCACCGCCGGAGGAAGCTTCGCTACTGCCGTGGCACGCTCGGCTTTCAGTTCCGTGAGCTGTTTCTGATCTGCGGCGGTCCGTTCCCGCGCTTTGGTTTTTTCCGATTCCACCGACTGCTTCTCTTCCTTCAGCGCCAGTTCGGCTTTCTTCACATTCTGATCCAGCGGCTCGGATTCGGCCATCAGCTCCAGAATCCGGTCCTCGGATTTGCGGATCTCTTTTTCCGCGTACTCGATTTCGTGCTGGAAGGCCCGGTACTGCTCGTTGGTCTTGGCTTGCAGCATCTGATCGCGAAGCTTGCTGATCTTCTGCTCCTGGATCTGGATCTCGCCTTCGAACTTCTTGCGATCCTTCTGATTCGCCACCAGCGCGGCCCGGTCGGCTTCCAGCTTGCGGATATGCGACTCCAGCGTTTTTTCAATCGCGGCGATGTGCTTCGGCAGCGCCGCTACTTCCTTCTCGAGCGCCGCGATCCGTTGGTCTAGCGATTGAAGCTGAATCACCAGATGAGTATCTGGGTGCATGAACAGTTCAATTTTAGCACGCACCGCGATACAGTAGTAAAAACACTATGTATTCTTTCGAGAATCTGCCTCCGGTCCCGTTGACGATCGAAGGAGCAAGCGTACTGCACCAGATGTTTCGCGTCCGTTGGGCCGCGTGGCGGGCGCTCCCGCACGGCGGCCGCGTGGAAGTCCTGGCGCAGGCGAATCCGGTGCTGGCCGGAATGGAACACGACGGCAGCGCGTTGTTTTCGCTGCTCGGTCATAAAGGCGACCTGATGCTGATCCACTTCCGCCCGGATTTCGACGGTCTGGGGAAAGTGGAGCGCGACCTGACACGGCTCTGGCTGTGGGATTATCTGGAACCGACTACATCGTATCTATCGGTGGTGGAACTGGGGTTGTACGAGTCGACCGGAAAGCTATATGCGTCGCTGAGTGAGCGCTCGGTGGTCCCGCATTCGGCCGAGTGGAACACGGAGATCGAAGAGACGCTCGCGCGCCAGCGCACCGCCATGCGTTCTCGTCTGTTTCCCGAAATGCCCGGCCACAAATACGTGTGCTTTTATCCCATGGACAAGCGCCGCGGAGAGCATAAGAACTGGTATCAGCTCGAAATGACGGAGCGGCAGCGCCAGATGCAGGAGCACGGCGAAATCGGCCGGCGTTACGCGGGCACGGTGAAGCAGATCATCAGCGGGTCGATCGGCTTCGACGATTGGGAGTGGGGAGTCGACCTCTTCGCGGAAGATCCGGTGGTGTTCAAGCGCCTGATTTATGAGATGCGCTTCGACGAAGCGAGCGCGGTGTATGCGCTGTTCGGTGCCTTCTACGTGGGTCGTCGCTTGCCGGTGGCGGAGCTAGGCAAACAAATCGCGGTCGATTAGTTTACGTCATGGACAATGGCGGACCGCCGACATTGAGCCGCGACCGGAGGAAGCGGTTAATGTACGTGCGCAGACAGTGTTACCGCAGGCGGCACCGCGCGACGGCGTGGTTCCAACCATCGATCAGCTCCCCGCGGCGATGCGCGGACATTTTCGGCTCGAACACGCGTTCCGATCGCCAGAAACGCGACAGATCCTCCAGGCTCCGATAGAATCCAGTAGCCAACCCCGCCAGATAAGCGGCACCAAGCGCGGTAGTCTCGATGTCAGCGGGACGCACGATCGGGCAGCCGAGAATATCCGCCTGGAACTGCATCAGAAAATTGTTGGAAGCGGCTCCGCCGTCGACGCGCAGTTCCCTGATCCTCTGGCCGCTGTCGGATTCCATGGCTTCCACCAGATCCCGAGTCTGATAAGCGATGCTCTCCAGCGTCGCGCGCACCAGCCGCGCGCGATCGGTCCCCGCCGTGATTCCGCAGAAGATTCCCCGCGCGGCCGAATCCCAGTGCGGCGCGCCCAGTCCCACGAACGCCGGCACGACGTAAGCGCCACCGGTATCGGGAACGGACGACGCGATGGCCTCCGTCTCAGCGGCGTTCGAAATGATTTGCAGTTTGTCGCGGAGCCATTGCACCGCCGCTCCGGCGATGAACACGCTACCTTCCACCGCGAATTGCGCCTTGTCGTCAGGCGATGCCGCGCGCGTCGCCAGCAGGCGATTTTTCGATACCGGCAAATGTTCGCCCGAGTGCATCAGCGCGAAACATCCGGTGCCGTAAGTGTTTTTCGACAATCCCGCGGAAAAGCAAGCCTGGCCGAACAGAGCCGCCTGCTGGTCCCCCGCGATGCCCGCGATCGGGATCGCCGCGCCCAGGTGCTCCTTCGCGGCGGTTCCGCAAACTCCCGACGACCGCACGATTCTCGGCAGCATCGACTCGGGCAGACCGAAGATCGACAACAGCTCATGATCCCAATCCCCGGTCGCGAGGTTCATCAGCATGGTGCGCGACGCATTGGTCGGATCGGTGACATGCGCCGCCCCGTTGGTCAGCTTCCAGATCAGCCACGTGTCGACATTTCCGAACAGCAGGTCATCCGGATGGCTGGAGGTGTAATCGATCAGCCAGCGAATTTTGCTGGCGGAAAAATATGCGTCGACCACCAGGCCGGTCTTGCGCTCGATCAGCTCCCGCGGCTGGAGTGCTTCGCAATACGCGGCCGTGCGCCGGCACTGCCACACGATCGCGGGCGCAACCGGCTCGCCCGTGCGGCGATTCCAGACCACCGTCGTCTCGCGCTGATTCGTGATGCCGATCGCGGTTCACGTCCGACGCCGAAACTCCCGCCATGGCGAGCGTGCGTCGCGCGGCATCGATCTGCGCGGTCCAGATGGTATTGGCGTCCTGTTCCACCCATCCGGGCTGCGGGTAGAAGCATTCGATGGGGGTCGATTCCATCGCCACGCGGCGGCCTTCGTCGTTATACAGAGCCGCCCGCGCGCTGGTGGTTCCTTCGTCTAAAGCGAGTACGAATGGCACACAGGCATTATAATGATGAGACATGTTCTTTCGCCGAGAGACTCCTCATCAGTTGACGTTCAACGACCGTCTTGCCAACTTGCAGTCCTACAAGTTCGATGTGAAGCCGGAAGGCTCCGCGAAGGCTCGGGTGACGCGCGGCGGATGCGCGGCGATGGTGGAAGACGCGGGCGGCGGTAACGTTACCCTCGGCAAATCCGGCGTGCTGATCGGCGATGAGATCGGAGTCTTGGTCAGCCGCGGCTACCAGATGTTCCTCAGAACGCCTTCGGGGCGCGAGATTCCGGCACTCGCCAAGCATCTGCATCAGCTTCACGATTTCGACGAAGACCTGAGGGAAGGCCTGGGGCTGACCAGCCTCTACAATCTTTCGCTGGGGACCACGTCCACGGATCATCTGTACGATCGAGTCGAAGAACGCGACGAAGGGCCGCATCATCACGCTTGGGACAAGCCGGGCGTAATCTCCTCGTAACCGTGCGCCGCGGGCCGCCGTCGTAGTATACAGTTGTTACTGTGCTTTTGCTGTTGATGTTCGCGTTGGCGGGCGATTCTTCGCTTACACCCGCGCCGACTCCGCTCGAACGCGGCTACAGCGAAATGTACAACCTTCAGTTCGACCAGGCGCACAAGTCTTTTCAGGAATCTATTGCTCAAAGTCCTTCTGATCCCTTGGGCCCGGTGTCGGACGCGGCGGCATATCTGTTTTCAGAACTGGATCGACTGCACATTCTGCAATCCGAGTTTTTCATGCATGACGACGCGTTTCTGAATCGCCAGAAACCTAGCGCGGATCCGAAAATCAAGCGGGAGTTCGAAGCCGCGCTGGCGCACAGCGAGCAGCTCGCGGCCAAGGCTCTGGAGGCAGATCCGGCGAATCAGAACGCGCAGTTCGCGTCGCTGATGCGTTTAGGATTGCGATCCGATTATCTGGCGCTGATCGAGAAGCGGTACATGGCCTCGCTAAGCGACGTGAAGACCGGGCGCGCGATCGCCGAGAAACTGATTGCGCAGAACCCTGGATTTTCGGATGCGTACCTGGCGGTCGGCGTGGAAAATTATCTGCTCAGCCTGAAACCCGCACCGCTGCGCTGGCTGTTGCGCGTCGGCGGAGCGCAGACCGATCGGGATCGCGGAATCGAAAACCTGAAGCTCACCGCGGAGAGCGGACATTATCTCCTCCCTTACGCTCGTGTGCTGCTGGCCGTCGCGGCTTTGCGGGATAAAAATGTAGCTCGCGCGAAGGAGCTGCTGGAAGGTCTCGCCAAACGGTTCCCGAATAACCGCCTGTACGCGCAAGAGCTCGCCCGCCTGCATTAAGCGCCGTTGAAAACGCGATGAATGAACGCTTGCTAACGCGCGCGTCGCGTCACCGGGGCGTTTGAGAATCCCGCAAAATCTGACCGAAATCGCTACTGGCGAGGCTCGCTGGACGGCGGAACCACGCCCTTCAAGCGCATGTACACCGACATATAGCCATACATTTCATTGCTATGGGTCACCACGCCCCACAGCACTGCGAATTTCGGCCGTGGACCGCCGCGGCCCGCGCTCACCGTCTTGGTCGCGTCTTCATCCGACAGCGAATTGAACACGCCGTCGCAAATGTCGAAGGACGCCTTCAACGCCTCCACCAGATCCGCTTTAGACGTCTTGCTTCCCGCGCTCCCCGGCGGCGTCGAACCCGCCACTGCGGCGCAGGTACGGCCATTGGCATCGGTGATGTGCGCGATCAGCGCTCCGTACGTGCGAATGTCCGGAGTTGCTTTAAATCCATACTGGTCGTCCGGCATCTTCGCAGCCGCTTTGGAAATGTTGTTCTTAATGCCGTTGTAAGCGGCCTTCAGTGCGGTCGCCTCGGTGGTCGCCTGCTGCGCGCAGAGCGCACCCGCGACGGCGAGCGAGCCGAGAATCGTCATGGAATATCGGTTCAAGGTGGTCCTCCCTCTGGATCGAAGTGTATTGTAGCTTATTTGCTGGATTCGCTGGAAGGCGGAACCAGCCCTTTGATGCGCAGATACGTGACGATGTTGCCGTAATGCTCATTTGAATGCGCGATGTTGAAGTTCAAGACGCCGAGCCTGGTCATATCGCGCCCGAAGAACTTGACCTTCTCAACCCCGGAGGCATCGGTGAGCGAATTATACACGCCATCGCAATACGAGAACGAGTCCTTTAGAGCGGCAACCAGCTCGGCCTTCGATTTGAGCGTCTTCTCGACATTCGAGTCTTTCTTTTCGCCCTTGGCCGCGGAACAGAACAGAATCTCCGCGTCCGCGACGTGGCCGATGATTTGTCCGAACGTGCGCACGCTATCGGTGGGCTGGAAGGAATAGTTCGCCTCTGGCATTTTCTCGGCCGATTTGACGAGGTTGGTCTTGATCTGCGTGTAGAAATTTTTGGTTTCGCCGCTAAGCGGATTCTGCGCCGACAACGTCCAGACGCAGCCGAGGGCCAGTGCCATGGTCATAAGCGAAAGTGGCTTCATTTGTTAGAGTCTCCCTGATGTTCGAAAGGTGTACGAAGGTTTTTACTATCATACCTTGACGCGATGGCAAGAAATTCGTGAGTAACTTTCCAGCTGATGTTCCGGTAATTTGTGTATGCCCACACTGTTTCAGGACCTGCGGCACGGCCTCCGGCTTCTACGCCAATCCCCGGCGTTTACGGCGATCGCGATTTGCGCGCTGGCCCTCGGGATCGGAGCGAACTCCGCGATATTTTCAACCCTGGATTCGGTCCTGCTGCGTCCGCTCCCCTATCAGGACCCCGATCGGCTGGTATACGTCTATGAAGACGCGAGCTTTCTCAGCTTTCCCAAGAATACGCCAGCAGTCGCGAATTATGTCGATTGGAAGAACCAGAATCATGTATTCGCCGATATGGCAGCCACTCGCAGCGTCACCGCGAACCTGACTGCCGACGGCCCACCCGAACGGGTAGTCGGCCGCATGGTGACGCCGAATTTCTTCTCGCTTCTCGGCGTCCAGCCGCTGCTTGGCCGGATGTTCACAGAAGACGAAGATCGCGCGGGCGCGCCGGTGGTTCTTATCAGTTACCGCCTGTGGCAGCACCGTTATCAAGGCGATCCAGGGGCGATCGGGAAATCGATGCTGATGGATGGCAATAAATTCACGATCCTCGGCGTGCTCGGACCCGATTTCGTGTTTCGCAATCGCGAAAACGATGTCTACATGCCCGACCCATTTCACAGCCGACCAGCTTCACAACCGCAACACGCATTTTCTCGCCGTGGTCGCACGATTAAAGCCAGGAATGACGTTGCAGCGCGCACGAGACGATATGGCGTCCATCGCGCAGAAGCTGGCCAAAGATTATCCGCGTAGTAATGCTCACTTGGGCGCAGTGGTTTATCCCTTCAAAGATGAAGTGCTGGGTGATACGCGAGTCGCCCTATGGGTTTTGATGGCCGCGGCCGGATCGGTTCTTCTGATCGCCTGCGCGAACCTGGCGAGCCTGCTGCTGGCGCGGGCGGTCGGACGGCAGCGCGAGATGGCTGTTCGTGCTGCTTTAGGCGCTGGACGCTGGCGATTGATCCGGCAAATGGTGACGGAAGCTCTGGTCCTCTCGACCGCCGGAGGAGCGATCGGGCTCCTGCTGGCGCCCATTGGAATGAAGGTTCTCGCGCGGCTGGTTCCGATGGGCCTGCCGGGCTCGGCCGCGCCTTCGATCGACGGCCCTCTGCTCGGATTTACGCTGGCCCTCGCCATTGCGACGGGAATCCTATTTAGCCTGGTTCCCTCGGTTCAAGCTGCCCGCGCCTCGCTCAATGATGCTCTGAAAGAGGGCGGACGAGCCGGACTAGGCGCTCGCGGCCGTGGAGCGCGCGACGTGCTTGTAATCCTCGAAGTAGCCGCAGCGCTAGTCCTGCTGATCGGCGCGGGCCTGATGATTCAGACGCTAGCCCGCCTACGCGGGGTCGATGTCGGTTTCCGGTCCGATCATCTGCTAACCATGCGGACGCAACTTGCCCCGGAAAAAGTACGCGCAACCCGTCGCGCGCCTGGCCTATTTCGATCGCGTACTCGAGCAAGTACGCGCCCTGCCCGGCGTAGAGCGAGCCGCATACGCCAGCATGCTGCCGTTTGAAAGCATCGGAAACACGCAGGGCTTTCAGATCGAAGGCGTCCAGTTCGACCCGAACAATCCCGGTAACGACGCCCTGTTTCGCATCGGAACCAACGACTATCTACAGACCCTCGGCGTGAGATTGATCGAGGGACGTCTGTATACCCCGGAAGATGGCCCGAACACGCCTCTGGTGATCGTGATCAACGAAACCTTCGCCCAGAAATACTGGCCCAGCGGAACTGCCCTCGGCCACCGCGTTACCATCGACTGGCCAGTGCCGGTGTGGCGCACCATCATCGGTGTCGTCGCGGATGTGCAGGAGCGCGGCTACGCCATCGACATGAAGCCGGGAGTCTACCTGCCCTATGCGCAAATCCAGCAGACCTGGGCCACGCCGGAAGTCCTGGTCGCGCGCACCAAAAACGATCCCCTGGCGCTAGCAAGCGCGGCCCGCTCCGTGATCGCCGGCATCGACCCTGAGCAGCCAATTTCCCAAGTCCAGACCATGGACCAGATCATCGATGAGACTTTATCCAACCGGGAGCAGCAGATGACTCTGCTCGGCGCCTTCGCGGGACTCGCGCTCGTGCTCGCCTCCATCGGCTTGTACGGCGTCCTGTCCTACATGGTCACGCAGCGCCGCCGCGAGATCGGCCTGCGTATGGCTTTGGGAGCCGGCGCGTCGCAAGTGGTGAAGATGGTTGTAGTACAAGGGCTCGCGCTGACCGGAATCGGCTTGATCATCGGCTTGGCATTGGCATGGGCGACAACTCGCGCCATGAAGAATCTCCTCTACGGCGTCGGCGCGACGGACCCACTCACCTACGCGATCGTGGCAGGCATTCTCGCGCTTATCGGCCTCGCGGCCTGCTGGATTCCCGCACGCCGGGCAGCGCTACTCGATCCAGTTGTAGTACTCAGAGAGGAATAATCCGTAACCCTCTTATTCTTAAGGGAATAAGCCAAATCTCCAACCTCAATCGGCACGTCAGTTGCTCTTCCCATTCCGACATGCTGGACGGAATCACCGGAAACCTCGAGCGCTACATAGATCTGCTCAGCGCTCGCCAAAAACTTGTCGCGTCGAATATCGCCAACGCCGATACGCCGGGCTATAAGACGCAAGACATTGATTTTCAATTCGAGTTCATGAGTCTGGCCAAAGGCCAACAGCCGCAGGTGATTCAATCTCAGGGGTTGCCCGAAAAACCCGACGGCAGCAACGTGAACCTCGACCGCGAAGCGCGGCTGCTCTCGGAAAATCAAATGCGTTTCAATCTGGCATCCGTTTTAGTAAAGAGCCAGTTAAAAACGGTACACGAAGCGATCACAGGAGGTAGTGGCTCATGAGCCTGTTTTCTTCATTGCAAGTCAGCTCATCGGGGATGTCGGCGCAGCGAACCCGCGCCGAGTTGCTGGTGCAGAACCTGGCGAACTCCGAGACTACGCGCACGCCCGAAGGCGGCCCGTATCGCCGCCAGGATGTCGTGTTCTCCACCGACCAGCAGGCTTCGCCCTTTTCGGCGATGTTCCAAAACGAAGTCGGGACCGGAGTCTCGGTTTCCGATGTGGTCACCGATACGAGAGATCCCGAGCGCCGCTACATGCCCGGCCATCCGGACGCGGATGCCGATGGCTACGTCGCGTTCCCGCGCATCAATCCCGCCGAGGACATGGTGGATCTGTTGAGCTCCACGCGTTCCTATGAAGCCAACGTCGCGGCCATCTCTTCGGTGAAAGACATGATCAGCCGCTCCATCGACATCATGAGGTAAAACATGTCACTTCCCATCGCTCCTACCAGTCTCTCGATCCCTCCCATTACGGCCCCGACGGCCGCTCCGCAATCGTCGCCGGGCGGCGGCGCGTTTCAATCCGCGTTCGCCGATGCGGTGTCGAAAGTCGACGGATTTCAGCAAAACGCGCAGGCCAGCGTGGACCGTTTCCTGTCGGGCGAAGGCGAGGAGCTGCATCACGTCGCCATCGCAACCCAGCAAGCCGAGCTCTCGTTTCAAATGTTCATGCAGGTTCGCAACAAGATCGTGACCGCGTATCAGCAAGTGATGCAGATGCAAGTTTGAGTTAAATGGATCAACTGAAGCGCCTGTTTCAAAACATTTCGATCGCGAACCGCATCTGGCTGGCGGCCGCGGCGCTCGCGGTGATCGGCGGGATCTCAGCGCTGACGCACTGGAACCAGGAGAGCGATTTCAAGCCGTTGTTCACCGGCGTGGCTGCCGAAGATGCCGGGCCTCTGCTCGCCAAACTGCGCGAATCGGCGACCGAATACCGCTTCGCGGATAACGGATCGACTATTCTAGTCCCCTCCGGCGCGCGTCGCCGAGCTGCGCATCGAGATGGCTTCCGCGGGACTCCCTAAATCCGGCCGGATCGGCTTCGAGCTGTTCGATAAAACCAATTTCGGCGCCAGCGAGTTCGCCGAACAGGTGAATTATCATCGCGCCATCGAAGGCGAACTCGAACGCAGCGTGATGTCGATTCGCGAAGTGGAGCAGGCACGCGTGCACGTCACGCTCGCCAAGGATTCGCTTTATACCGAATCGCGCCAGCCCGCCAAAGCCAGCGTCCTGATCAAGCTGCGCCACGCCGCGGCGCTTTCGCCGCAAAACATCGCCGCGATCTGCCAGCTTACCGCCAGCGCCGTTCCTGGCCTGTCCGCCGACCAGGTTTCACTGGTCGACACCAACGGAAATCTGCTAAACCGGCCGCGTCCCAATTCGACCATCGAAGATCAGGGCAACGAAGCCGCTCTCGATTACCGGAAAAGTGTCGAGCACGATTTGCAGAACAAAATCACCGCGACGCTCGAACCTCTGCTCGGCGCCGATCATTTTCGAGCCGGCGTTTCGGCCGACGTCGACCTGACCAGCGGCGAACAAAGCGAAGAGCTTTTCGATCCTTCTAAATCCGTAATGGCGACTTCGCAGACCACTTCCGATGGCCCGGCTCTGCCGACGGCTTCGGGCGTGCCCGGCACGGCGACGAATCTGCCGCGTCCCACTTCGAAGCCCATCCACGGGCGCGAGCAATTATTCGCGCCACACCGAAAATATCAGCTACCAGACCAGCCGCGTCGTAAAGCACACGCGGCTGCCCCAAGGCTCCGTGAAGCGCCTCTCGCTCTCGATTCTGGTCGACCACACGCTGCGCTGGGAAGGCGCGAAACGCATCGTCGAGCCGCCTTCGCCCGAAAAACTCAAAGTGATTCATGACCTGGTAGCGGCTGCGGCCGGCGTCGACTCCAATCGCGGCGACCAGCTTGTGGTCGAGACCTTCCCCTTCGAATCGACCCTGACCTCCGAACCCGTCACGCTGAATCCTCCTGCTCCAGTGCCCTCGCCCACAGCGATCGCGCTGCCCAAGTGGCTCGAGAAGCTGAAAGACAAGAACGCATTCATCCTGATCGGCATCGGCGCGGGCGCGATTCTGGTGCTCATCGGCGGATTGATCTTTATGCTGCGCCGTTCCAGGAACCAACGCAAGGTGACCGTCGCCGAGCAGGCAGCTCTCGAACTGCCGCGCCCGCTCCGGTGAGCACAGCCGATGTCCAGAAGCGCATCGAAAGCCAGATGGAGCAACAGCAGGCCGAACGAAACCGGCAGGAACTGGAGGCGCTATCGGCGCTGAAGCTTCCCGCTGTGAAGACGCAGAAGACGGAAGTGCTGGTGAAGCACATCGCGGCCGAAACCAAGACCGAATCGCAGTCGATGGCGCAGGTGGTAAGGACGTGGATGCATGGTTAGAGTCCAGGACCAGGGACAGGACGCTCTTCCCGGAATCCGCAAAGCCGCGATCCTGATGATCATGATCGGACCGGAGGCATCGAGCGCACTGTTTCGCGAGCTAGACGAGGAAGAAGTTCAGAAGATCAGCCGCGAAATTGCGCGCGTGCAGATGCTGACCCCCGAGGAAGCCGAAGGCGTGCTGGAAGAGTTCTACCAGATGACCGTCGCGCACGATTATGTCATCAAGGGCGGCGTCGATTACGCGAAAAAAGTGCTGGATAACGCCTTCGGACCGGAGCAAGCCCGCAAGATCTTCGACCGTCTGGTCCGGACGCTGAGCAACGAAACCCTCAGCTTCGATGCGCTGCAAAAGACCGATCCGCAGCAGCTCGCCAAGTTCATTCACAATGAGCATCCGCAGACCATCGCGCTGGTTCTTTCGCATTTGAATCCGTCGCAGGCGGCGGGCCTGCTCACGTCATTGCCCGCCGAGCTTCGATCGGATGTAGCGCTGCGCATGGCCAGCCTGGACCAGATCTCGCCCGAAATCATTTCGAAAATCGCCACCGTCATCGGCTCCAAGCTCAAATCGCTGGGCGAGCTGAGCCGCGAGGCTTACGGCGGCGTTCACGCCGTCGCCGAGATGGTCAATCGCATGGATTCGAATACCGCCAAAGGCATTCTGGAACACATCGAGCAGCAGAACCCGCTACTCGGCGAGACCATCCGCCACATGATGTTCGTGTTCGAGGATCTGCTGCTGCTGGATGGCAACGCGATCAAAGAAGTCTTATCAAAGGTGGACCGCAAGATTCTGACGATCGCTCTCAAAGGCACCAGCGAGCAGTTGCGGAACCACATGCTCGCGGCCATGAGCCAGCGTGGCGCCGAAATGCTGCGCGAAGACATGGACGCGCTGGGTCCCGTGAAAATCAAGGAGGTCGAGGCCGGCCAGCAGCAGATTATCTCGGTGGTGAGGCAGCTCGAATCCGACGGCGTCATCAGCCTGAAGGCCACTTCCGGAGAGCAATATGTCGTGTAAGAGGCTTCGCGCAGGAGATCGGCCGGCTGCGTCAGCGGTCGTATGGCAGCCGAATGGCGGAGGTGCGCCGCCAGCCGCCCGCCAGCATCATAACGAAGCGCCCGGAACCGTGAGCCCCGACATCCAGCAGGAAATCGAAACGCGCATTCAAGCCGCGTATCAACAGGGTCACGCCGCGGCAGAAGCCGCGGCCAATCAACGGGCAGCGCAGCGAATGGAGCCGGCCGTCGCCGCGCTCAACAAGCTGATCCAGGAGCTGAGCGCCGTGCGAAAACGGTTTCGCGCGGAAGCCGAGCAGGATACCGTCAAGCTGGCGATCGCCATCGGCCGGCGCGTCCTGCATCGCGAACTGGCCACCGATCCCGAAGCCATCCTCGGCCTGGTGATCGCCGCGTTTCAAAAATTGAACGCCCGCGAGACGCAGCGGCTGCGGATCTCGCCGGACCGATGCGGCGGTGATTCAGGACAATCGCGCGCGTCTCGATCTGCCGCCTGGCTTAGAACTGGTCCCGGACCCGTCGCTAACCCAAGGCAGCGTGATTTTCGAAACGTCGCGCGGCGAACTGGACGCGTCCGTCGACACACAGCTCGCTGAAATCGACCGCGGCTTTGCCGACATCCTGCGGCGGAGGGCCCAATGATTTTCGAGGATTACATCGCGGCGTTGCCTGGAATCGACACCTTGCAGTGGCAGGGACGTGTGCGGGATATGGTCGGCCTGCTGATCGCCGCGGACGGTCCTGCGGCCGCAGTGGGCGATTTCTGCGAGATTCGATCCCACGCGGGTCGCGTCGTCCGCGCCCAAGTGGTTGGGTTTCCGCGACGGCCGCGTCATGCTGATGCCTCTCGAAGAAACCGGCGGTTTGCAGCTCGGGGATACCGTGGTGGCGCGCAGGGAAGCCGCGCGCGTCGAGGTTGGCCCGCACCTGCTCGGCCGCGTGCTCGATGGATTCGGACGTTTCATGGACGACGGACCGGCGGTGGAACCGGCCGCGCTATACGACCTGTTCGCCACGCCGCCGGGTCCGCTCGAACGCGAGCACATCACCAGGCCGCTGGTCACCGGAGTGCGCGCCATCGACAGCTTATTGCCCTTCGGAGAAGGCCAGCGCATCGGAATTTTCGGCGGATCGGGCGTCGGTAAGAGCACGCTGCTCGGCGCCATGGCGCGCCACAATTCCGCTGACGTGAGCGTCATCGCGCTGATCGGAGAGCGCAACCGCGAAGTCCGCGACTTCCTGGAAAAAGAACTCAGCGCGGAGGGTCTGAAGCGCAGCGTCGTCGTGGTGGCGACCTCGGACATGCCCGCGCCGTTGAGGATTCGCGCGGCGTTCGTCGCGCTGGCGGTCGCCGAATATTTTCGCGACCAGGGAAAAAGCGTCCTGATGGTGATGGACTCGGTAACGCGCCTGGCCATGGCGCAGCGGGAAATCGGCCTCGCCGCCGGCGAGCCGCCCAGCCAGAAAGGCTACACGCCCAGCGTCTTCAATCTGCTCCCGAAAATCTTCGAGCGCGCGGGCAATTTCCAAAGCGGCTCCATCACCGGCTTCTTCACCGTCCTCGTCGAAGGCGACGATTTCAACGAGCCGATTTGCGATGCGGTACGCGCCATCCTCGACGGGCACATCATCCTTTCCCGCGAGCTCGGCGCGCGCGGCCATTATCCCGCCATCGACATTCTCAATTCGGTCAGCCGTCTGGAAAGTCGCGTTGCGGCGCCCGAACAGCGCGAAGCCGCCCGCAAGCTTCGCGAAACCCTCTCCGAGTATCAGCGTTCTGAAGACCTGATCAACCTGGGTGCGTATGCGGCCGGTTCCAATCCCAAGCTCGATACGGCCATCAAGCTGCGGCCCACGCTGAACGAGTTTCTGCGCCAGGAACCCCATCACTGCGAACCGATCGAGCAGACCCGCCAGAAACTCTACGGCCTGACCAAGCAGATGGCATGAAAAAATTCACATTCCCGCTCGGCCGCGTGATGGATTGGCGCGACACCCAGGCTCGCATCGAAGAAAGCAACCTCGAACGGCTGTACGCGGACTTGCGCGGCATCGACGCCCGCAAAGCGATGCTGCAAAAACAACGCACCGAAGCGCAGACAGCGCTGCTAAAAACAACCTCGGTCACCGGCGCCGAGCTGTCCACGCTCGATTCGTTCCGCCGCTTCACGCTAGCCGAACACACGCGTCTCGAAAAACTACGCGCGGAGTGCTCCGGCAAAATCGTGGCCCAGATCCAGGTGGTCGCCTCCAAACGCCGCGACGTGCGGCTGCTCGAACGTTTGAAACAACAACGCCTGACTACGTGGAAACACGAGTACGCCCGCGAGATCGACGCCCAGGCGGACGAAGCCTATCTAGCTAAATGGAAACACTAAACGTCCAAACCGCCGATACTGCAATGAGCCGCGACCGCAGGGAGCGGTTAATCGTCACATCTCACACCACTCGCAATTCGAAGCGACAGCTCACCAATCTACAATAGAGTTATGGCACGCCGGCGAGTTGGCATTCTTACCGGAGGCGGCGACGTTCCAGGCCTCAATTCCGTGATTAAAGGCGTCGTGTATCGCGGAACCGAAAACGATTGCGAAGTCATCGGCATCCGGCGCGGCTGGGAAGGATTGACGCACGTCGATCTCGACGATCCCGTCAGCACCGAACGATACATCTTTCCGCTCTCTCGCGAAAATACCCGCACTATCGACCGCTATCGGCGGCACCATCCTTCATTCCACGCGCACCAATCCATCCAAAATGAAGGTTCTGCCCGATCTTCTTAAAGGCGGAAATTTTCCCACCACTGGAAGTACCTACGACGTCAGCTCGCAGGTTCTCAAGAACCTGGAGCGTCTGTGCCTCGATTACCTGATCCCCATCGGCGGCGACGATACGCTGAGCTACGCCGCGCGCCTGGATCAGTTGGGCGTGAAAGTCATCGCCATCCCGAAGACCATGGACAACGACGTGCAAAACACCGAGTACTGCATCGGTTTTTCCACCGCCATCACGCGCGCCACGGCCGCCATCGGACGGCAGCGCACCACCGTCGGCTCGCATGAGCGCATCGGCATTTTTCGCATCTTCGGCCGCGACGCGGGATTCACCGCGCTGTATACCGCGTACGTCACTTCCATCCGCTGCTGCATCCCCGAGTATCGAGGTGAAACTCGACAAGCTGATCGATCTGCTGTTGAACGAGAAACGCGACACGCCCAGCAACTACGTGCTGCTGGTGATCTCCGAAGGCGCGCGAGTGGGAGGGTTACCAGACGCAGGAATACGGCGAGCCCGACGCGTTCGGCCATCGCAAGAAAATGAGCGTCGGCGAGGCGCTGGCGGCCGAAATCGGCAAGCGCACCCGCGAGGACAGCATCGTGAGCGATCTGACCTACGATCTGCGCAGCGGCGAACCCGATTTCGTCGACAAAATGATCGCCACCACGTACGGCAACATGGCGCTCGAAGCCATGTTGAAAGGACAAAGTGGAACCATGGCCGCGCTGGTGCGGCGGATGCTACACCATGGTGCCGATTCCCGATCCGAAGCTCGGCCCGCGCAAGGTCGACGTGGCGAGCATGTACAACACGGATCGCTACCGGCCCAGCTACGCCAGCAAGAACGGCATGCCGATCTTCCTCACGCGAGCCTGAATGAAATGGTTCGATCGGCTGGTCCCATCGTCCCGACGCCGCGCAGCATTCGTGAGTTTTTCAATCGCGCGGCCGCCGACGAAGAGCATTACCCGTCCACCATCGATCCGCGCATTTTCCACGTCAAGCTGGTTCTGGAGCATCTGGGCGATCTCGCCGGCAAACGCGTCGCCGACGTCGGATGCGGCAAAGGACGGTTCGCGCGCGTAGTCCAGGAGCGCAATCCTACCGCGACGATTTACGCTCTGGACCTGGCCGAAGCGATGCTCGCGCACGTCCCGGCCCGGGCGCATCGTTGCGCCGCGACGATGACGGCTCTGCCGCTCGCCACCGCATCCTGCGACGGCGCCTACGCGACGGAATCCCTGGAGCACGCCGTCGACATTCCCGCCGCCGTCTGCAGAATTGTGCCGCATCGTGAAACCCGGCGGGCGCATCGTCATCATCGATAAGAACGCCGAAGCCTGGGGCCGCCTGGAAACGCCGGAATGGGAGCGCTGGTTCGGCCGCCGCCAACTGGAACGCCTGCTGGAGCGCCATTGCCGCGACGTCGCCAGCCGCCCGATTTCCTATTGGGAAGACGTCGAGCCCGACGGCCTTTTTCTAGCTTGGACCGCCGTCAAATAAACCAGTACGGCAGTTCCATCGCGCGTACCCCCCGCCTGGTACCCCGCTTATTTGTGAGCTTGCGGCTATTTCCCGTTCCCTTGCAGCATCTTAGAATCGAATAGCCATGGACCTCGGGCAATATCCGTTACAAGTCTTTGTAAGCCTGTTGCTGGTTCTGTGTGCGGCGTTGGTCGCGCTGATCTGCGATTTCCTTAAGCGCAACAATGAACAGCTTCGCGAACTCGCCATCGAATTGAGAGTTCGCCGGGAAGAGGACCAGCGCCGCCCGCAGAGCATGCTGGAACCTGCCCGCCGTCAACTGGAGGAACCAATCCCACCCATGCACGTGCCCGCGATCGCGAACCATGCGGCCACCGCGCCGCCGCCCGCCAGTGCGTCTCGAAAAACCCCCGTAGCATCTCCGAAAAAAGACTGGAACTCGCTTCTCGCACGGTCGAACCATGCTTCGAACCGAACCAGGCCGAAACCCGTCGTACTTCGAAAAAGTCTCATGAAAGCGCGCCAGACGGAAGCCATTCCCGCCGGTTTTCAGCCGCGCGAAGTTCTCAGCCGCCTGATGCAAGCCCGCCCATCGATCAACGGCCTGGTGATATCGATTGGCGTGAATGTCATGCACCAGGCGGATGGCCCCGTCCCCAATCTCGCGGCGGATCTGATTCCATCGCTGATCCGTCCCGGCGAATTCGCGTGTCAATCGAACGAGGAAGAATTTCTCCTCATCTGCCCGAGTGAACGCGGTGCATCCGCGCACCGTCGCCTCGGTCAGATCGCCCAGCAATTGTGGGACTTCCAACTGAGTTCCCTCGGCCAATTCTCCATCCTGTTTAGCTGGGGCGGCATCGAAGTGCGCGACGAGCCGATCGACGAAGCCGTCGCGTCGGCCTATGAACGCATGCAGGAGACCAGAAGCCGCCGGAAGCTGTTGGCCGCCGTGTCCTGATTCAGAAAATCGCAGCATTACCTGCCGGGGCAATAAGGGCCATCCGGTCCCAAAGTCATCCCGAACGGAGGGTTCGGCATGACGGGCGCTGCAAGTATGACCACGTGGGGCAGGCAACGATCCAACGCACTTCTGACTCAGGGCACGGATAAGGTGTCCCAGCTCGTTTCGAAAATGAGCCGCGATCGCAGGGAGCGGCTAATCTCGCGCCGTTAGAAGGAACCCAACTGACTAATGGAATCGCGGGGACAGCATATGTGCTGAGCCGTGACCGCGAGGGAGCGGTGGTAGGTCGCTTCTCAAACCGACACGTAAGCGAACTTTCTTCGCCTCGACGTCGCTACTGCTGCCTCACCGATTCAGCGGGTGTGTCTTTCTTCCCGATGTGCAGCCACCGGCCGACGGTCTTCACCATCCGTTTGCCGCGTCCTGGCGCTTTCGTCGATTCCGATTCCTCCACGGGCTGCGCAGGCACTCGCGCGACGCTCGCCGGCTCGGCGACTTGCAGCGGCACGACTTTCTCCGGCGCGATTTCGGCCACGGGGCCTTGGGAGCCTCCACTTGCAGCACGGCTTCCGGCACGGGCACGCCACAGGCTGGCTGGGTTCCCCGCGAGTCGAGCCGAGCGCGTCCTGCGTCCGCGAAGCCTTCTTGCGAATCGCCTTGTGAACCAGCGGCGGAGGCGGCGGAGGCACCGGGGAAACTGGTACGGGCGCCGGTCCACGTGAATCGGAACCGGCGTCGCCACAGGATCCACGGGAGCCACCGGCGCAGCCGACACTTGCGGCGCCGCTCGATGTGCGGACGTGTCGTGGAACATCCGGTAGCCGGTGAAGCAGGCCAGGAGCACGGCCAGGAGGATCGACCCCAGCCTTACGCCCGTGACTACTTCTTCGCGGACTTGCACATAAGGATCATCGACCGCACAGCGGCTGCTTTGCATATACCACCGCGCCGGTAATTTGCCTGAGAGCGTATTAAGACGATTGCCCTAATCGCGTCAATCCTCGAACGCCGGTTCGAAGGACTCTTCGCCGCGCGGACGAAGCTCCCGGTTGCGCATCAGAATACGCGCGCAGGTATTCCAGCGCAGCAGCGCGTCGTCATTCCCTTGCGGGCGAAGCGCTTCCGCTCGCTCGTAATGCTCCATCGCTTCGCGCAAGGATTGATATGCCGTGAATCCCGCGCCCGGCGCGCCTTGCCTCAGCAGCGCTTCCGCCCATCGCTCGCTGATGATTCCGGAATAGTAAGCGCGCTCATACTCGCCATGGATCTTCTCCAGCACCGCGCGCGCGTTCGGCAGCGGTCATCCCCTTGCCGAACTGATCGGTCAGGCTCAGCAGCAGCATCACCACCGCCTGCTGATGCTCCGGCTCCACGGCGAGCACATCGTGGCAGATGCTCTCCGCCTGCCAGGGTTCGTTCAACAGCCGGTATCGCTCCGCTTTCGAGAGCGCTTCGGGAATTCCGTCGCGTGAGATCGGCTTCAACTCGAACATGCGACCACTATACAGCTAACTGAAGATCTTGAAAAGTCTGCGCAGCGGATCGTAAAATTCGTCCACCACCCGCTCCTTCAGCGGGATGATCGCGTTATCGGTAATCTTGATCTCCTCCGGACAAACCTTGGTGCAGCATTTCGTGATGTTGCAATAGCCGATGCCGCAGCTCTCGCGCAGATCGCCCAGCCGGTCCGCGGTGTCGAGCGGATTCATCTCCAGCGCCGCCGTGTAAACGAAAAATCGCGGCCCGATGAACTTGTCGTGCAGGTGGTGTTCGCGCAGAACGTGGCAAACGTCCTGGCACAGAAAGCACTCGATGCACTTGCGAAACTCCTGCACGCGATCGACGTCGCTCTGCGCCATCCGCCAGGTTCCGTCCGCGGCATCCGGCTTGCGCGGCTTGAACTTCTGAATGGCCTCCTTCACCTGGTAGTTCCAGGAAACATCCGTCACCAGATCGCGAATGCGCGGAAACGTGTGCATCGGCTCCACGGTCACGGGTTCGTCGAGTTGCAGCTCGCTCAGCCGCGTCATGCACATCAGCCGCGGCTTCCCGTTAATCTCCGCCGAGCACGACCCGCACTTCCCCGCCTTGCAGTTCCACCGGACCGCCAGATCGTTGGCCTGCGTCGCCTGGATGCGATGCACCGCGTCCAGCACCACCATCCCCGACTCCACCTCGGTCGTGTAATCCTTAAACGCGCCACCCGACGCGTCGCCGCGCCAGATGCGGAACGTCGCGTTCGCCATTTACTTGTTCTCCTCGATCACTTGTTTCAACTCCTCAGGCAGCGGCTTGGTGGGAACTTCTTCGGTCTTCACGCCGCCATCCGCGGCTTTGGTCACGCGAATATTGCACCCCGCCCCAGTGTTCGCTCTTGTCCGGATAATCGTCGCGGAAATGCCCGCCGCGGCTCTCTTCCCGCATCAGCGCCGCCCGCGCGATGATCTCGGAAACCGTCAACAGATTCCGTCAAATCAAGTGCCGTGTGCCATCCGTTGTTGTATTCGCGATTTCCCGGCGTCCCAGCCTTCTCGGCGCGAGCCTTCAGCTTTTCGATTCGCTCGATCGCCCGCTCTATCTCCTCTTTTCGCCGCACGATTCCGACCAGGTCCTGCATCATCTCCTGCAATTCATGCTGCACCGCGTACGGATTCTCGCCCGCAGGTCCGCGCTCGAACGGCCCCAGCGCCCAGCGAGCGGCTGCCTCCACCTGCGCGTTATTGATCGTTCCCGCGCTGTTTTCCTTCGCGAACTTCGCCGCGAACTCGCCCGCGCGTTTGCCGAACACCAACAGATCCGACAGCGAATTCCCGCCCAGCCGGTTCGCCCCGTGCAGTCCCGCCGCCGATTCGCCCGCCGCGAACAGACCCGGAACCGTCGACATCTGCGATTCCGCGTCCACCTGCACGCCGCCCATCATGTAATGCGTCGTGGGACCGATCTCCATCGGCTCCTTCGTGATGTCGATATCGGCGAGCTGCTTGAACTGGTGATACATGCTCGGCAGCTTCTTCTTGATATGTTCCGGCGCGTTCGGAAGTTTTTCTTTAATCCACGCGATGTCCAGAAACACGCCGCCGTGCGGACTTCCCCGCCCTTCTTTCACCTCCCGCCGGATACATCGCGCCACGTGATCGCGCGTCAGCAGTTCCGGAGGCCGCCGCGCGCTCTTGTCGCCTTGCGTGTACCGCCAGCCTTCCTCTTCGTTGTCGGCCGTCTGATTCTCGTAGTTCGCCGGAATATCGTCGAACATGAATCGCTTGCCTTCCTTGTTCCGCAGCACGCCGCCCTCGCCGCGCACGCCCTCCGTCACCAGGATTCCCTTCACGCTCGGCGGCCAGACCATCCCGGTCGGATGGAACTGGACAAATTCCATATCGAGCAGCGCCGCCCCCGCATCGAACGCCAGCGCCTGCCCGTCGCCGGTATATTCCCAACTGTTGCTGGTGATCTGGAACGCGCGTCCGATGCCGCCCGTCGCCAGGATCACCGCTTTCGAGTGAAACAGCTTGAACCGCCCGCGCTCGCGATCGTACCCGAACGCGCCCACGCACCGCTCCCCATCCTTGAGCAGCGTCAGAATGGTGGTCTCCATGTGGAAATCGATGCCCTGGTGGACTCCGTGATCCTGCAAAGTGCGGATCATCTCCAGGCCAGTTCGATCCCCGACATGCGCCAGCCGCGGATAGCGGTGCCCGCCGAAATTCCTTTGCAGAATGCGCCCGTCTTGGGTGCGATCGAACATCGCGCCCCAGGCTTCCAGCTCCCGCACCCGCGCCGGAGCTTCCTTGGCATGCAGCTCCGCCATGCGCCAGTTGTTCAGATACTGCCCGCCGCGCATCGTGTCGGCGAAATGCACGCGCCAGTTGTCGCGATCGTCGACGTTGCCCATCGCCGCCGCCATTCCGCCTTCCGCCATCACCGTGTGCGCCTTTCCCAGCAGCGATTTCGAGACCACCCCGACCTTCACGCCCGCCGCCGAAGCTTCAATCGCCGCGCGCAGTCCCGCGCCTCCCGCGCCCACCACCAGCACGTCGCATTCGATCTTCTGGTATTCCGGCATCGTTAGAAAATCCTCACGTCATGCCAGATTCCCATCGAGCACATGCGCACATACACGTCCGTGAATCCCACCCAGAACAGACTCATCCACGCCCACAGCATGTGTTTCCGATTCAGGCACGACACGCAGTCGTAAGCCTGTTTCCGCACCGGCTTTTTCGACATCGCATCCAGCCGTCCGCCCACCAGATGCCGAAGCGAATGGCAGCCCAGCGTATATCCACCGAGCAAAATCGGATTGACGATCATCACCAGCGTCCCGACGCCGATTCCGAACTTCCCGTCGAACCACATCGCCTTCCACGCATCATGCGCCAGCAGCACAATGAAAATCAGCGCCAGATACAAAAAGTACCGATGCACATTTTGCAGGATCAGCGGGAATGACCGCTCGCCCCAATACGTTTTCCGCGGCTCGCCGACCGAGCACGACGGAGGATCCGCCCAAAACGCCTTGTAATATGCGCCGCGATAGTAGTAGCAAGTCAACCGGAATCCGCCCGGAGCCCACAGGATCAGCATCGCCGCCGAAAACGGCACAAATGCCGGCCACCATCCTGGCTTTTCCGTCATCAATAGCGGCGAATAAAACGGTGACAGATAGGGGCCATAACTATAGTGGTCGCCCTGTAACGCGGCCCAAGTCGAGTAGACGATGAAGGCCGAGAATCCGAGAAAGACCAGCAGCGGCTCGACCCACCAGCGATCTTTTCGCGCAGTTTGGCCAAAGCCGCCGTTGCGCAGCGGAACATCAATCGAAGACATGTGAGGAACCATCCGGCACGAGATAGAGGAGAGCGTTCAGCGTTCCAGAATAGCGTTGTCCGCCCTTAATTTCAACATCACCGCTAGTAGGTGCTCTCCCGCCGCAGCCCGCAATAGTAAAGCAGGACAATCTGCCCCACCACATCGTAACGAAACCGCCATCGTCCGATGGCCAACCTGTATTGCCCCTCTCCCGCCTCAATATCTTCGAGTTTTTTCACATGGTGTTGCCGCGATCGGTTGAGAGGATCCACGGTTAGAATCGCCACTGCGCGTTGCTCGATCGCTGCGAAGTCTGGATGGTGCTTCAGAAGCTTGGTCGACATTCTTCTGTAATGGCTAATGGGTTGGACGGTAAAGGATGCCGTCATGCCGTCGAACGCCGCCGTGAGCGCCGACGCGACGGACGGCTCGAACGCACGGGCGAAGCCAACTGGCGTCGTGCAGCTTTGAGGGCTCTCTCCGCGAAAAGCTCTTCAATCGGACGAGTCTTTCCTGCGAGAAATTCCTGGTGACCCTTCCGAATGATGGCTCGAATCTTTGGATCCCGAATCTCTTCCTCATCCTGAATCTCATCCGCCGTCAACTTCGGGATGATCTGAATCACCCTTCCGCACACCGCGAACTCAAACTTGTCGCCCGGCTTGATTCCCGCCTTGCGCCGGATGCTCCGCGGCACCACAATCTCACTCTTCGGCTTCAGCGTGACCGTCATCATCTCCAGGTTACTTGAAGCGGCGCGCTCTTTGCGAGCCGCCATGCGAAGCATGCGGCCACTCTCTCCTGAGTCAGAAGTTCGATGGACAGTTGCCTCCCCCTACAACCCCCGTCATCCCGAGCGCGGCGAAAGCGTTGATGCCAGCCGAAACGAAAAGCAGATGTATGAATGTTTCAGGGACGCAGCGGTAGGCTTCAGAGGGAGACCTCTGGAGTAGACAGGTCACAGGCTGTCGTAGGAAATGAGGCTTTGACCTCGTAAAGCAGATTAGTCAGACCTGGGACCGGAGCGCCACCGTAAGGCCGGAACGGACCTTGGATAGGAAATGTGACCGCCGCGAAGCCCGTCTACTCCGCTTGGTTCTCAACCAAGAAGGAGAGTTGGCCTCGGTGGCCACCCAAAACCGGCCATAGGTGGCCACCTGAAAACCGGCCAATGAGATAGCTGAGCCAGGACATTGACCCTGACGGGGGATATACGCTCCGTCAACGTGAGCAATGTCTTGAGCGAAGAAAAGAAACAGCAAGTGATTGCCCTGGGCCGGCTCGGCTGGTCGCTGCGGCGGATTGAGCAGGCCACCAGTGTCCGGCGGGAAACGGCCAGCGGATACCTCAAAGCGGCCGGGATCGCGCTCCGGCCACCGGGCGGTTGGGGCCGGACTCCGCCGGCAAAACCGGCCATAGAGGTGGCCACCGACCCTGCGGCGGAAAAGCCACCCGATCCCCCTATGCCCAAGGCGGAACGGCAGCCGGGCCGCAGTCCGACTTCCAGCGCGTGCGAGCCGTACCGGGAAGTCATCGAACTGGGGCTGTCGCGTGGCCGCAACGCCATGGCCATCTGGCAGGACCTGGTGGACGACCACGGCTTCACCGGGCGATACAACAGCGTCAAGCGGTTCGTTCGCAAGCTGCGCGGAGTCACGACGCCGGAAGCTCGCGTGGTGATTGAAACCGCGCCCGGCGAAGAAGCGCAGGTGGACTACGGCGACGGTCCCATGGTGCGCGATCCCGCATACCGGCAAGTACCGCCGCATGCGGATGTTCGTGATGACGCTGGGCCACAGCCGGAAGTCGGTTCGCCTGCTGGTGTTCCGCTCCAGCACGCAAACCTGGGCCGAACTGCACGAGAGAGCCTTCCGCCGATTAGGTGGCGCGACTCGCGTGGTGGTGCTCGATAATCTGCGCGAAGGCGTGCTCACGCCCGATCTCTACGATCCGGCGCTGAATCCGCTGTACCGCGACGTGCTGAAACATTACGGCGCCGTCGCGCTTCCGTGCCGGGTGAACGATCCGGATCGAAAGGGCAAGGTCGAGTCGGGCGTCGGCCACGCGCAGAAGACGCCGCTCAAGGGCCTGCGCTTCGAAACTCTGGAAGAAGCGCAAGCCTATCTGGACCGCTGGGAAGAGCGCTGGGCCGACACGCGCATTCACGGCACCACCAAACGGCAAGTGGCCGCGATGTTCGCGGAAGAAAAGCCGGCGTTGCTGGCGTTGCCCGTTGAACCCTTCCGCTATTACCAATACGGGGAGCGCACGGTGCATCTGGACGGCTGCGTGGAAGTGGAAGCGGCGTACTATGGCGCACCTCCCGGCTGGATCGGCCGTCGCGTGCAGGTGCAGTGGGATACCTCCCACGTTCGCATCCTCGATCCGCTTGACCGGGAATCTCTTGCGCGAGCACTTGCGCCAGCAACGTGGCCGTCACCGGATCAAAGACGAAGACCGTCCCGTCGAAGACACCGTTGTCCACGCGACTACTGCTGGCGCGTTGCGAAAAGGCCGGGCCAGCACATCGGCGCTTTCTGCCAGGGCCTGCATCGCAATCACGGAGAAGTCGCGGTGCGCCGCATTCTGGGCGTGCTCTCGATGGCCAAGAAGTATGGCGTCGCGTCCGCGGAGGACGCCTGCGCCGTGGCCCTGGAAACAGGCGCGACGTGAATACCACTTCGTGCGCCGCTACCTGGAGCGCAGTCCGCAACTGCCGCTGAACCTGCGCCAGGTCGATCCGCTCATCCGCCAGCTCACGCTGTACCGCGATCTCATTCAAGCCCGCTCCCAGCAAGACTCAACCACTCTAAACGGAGGAAACATCCATGAACCTGATTGAACTCCAACGCGCACTGACGCAGCTCCGCCTCGGCGGCATCGCGGCGGTGCTCGAAACCCGCTTACGCCAGGCACAAGCCGAATCGATGCCGCCCATCGATCTGATCTCGTGTCTGGTTTCCGATGAACTCACGCGCCGCTCCGACCGTCTGCTGGACCGGCGCCGCAAACAGGCCGGTTTCCGCGATCCCAACCGGACGCTCGACAACTTCGACTTCACCTTCAACCCCAAAATGAATCGCAGCCTGGTCTTCGATCTGGCCACCGCCGCGTTCATCGGCAAGCGCGAAGACGCGTTGTTTCTCGGTCCCGGCGGAACCGGGAAAAGCCACTTGGCGCAAGCCATCGGGCAAGCCGCCATTCAGCAAGGCTATCAAGGTGCTGTACCGCGAAACTCACGTCCTGCTGGATGAACTCGCCGAGGCCGTCGCCGACGGCACGCGCAAGAGAATACATGGAATCGGTGGCCACCGTGCCCGCTGCTCATCATCGACGACTTCGGCATGCGCAAGCTGCCGCACACTGCCGCCGAGGATCTGCTGGAAATCATCATGCGCCGCTACGAGCGCGTCAGTACGCTGCTCACCTCCAACCGTCCGGTCGAGGACTGGGGCAAACTGCTCGGCGATGTCGCCGCCGTCAGCGCCATGCTCGACCGTCTGCTGCATCACGGCCACGTGCTCAAGTGCGGACCTCGAAGCTGGCGCACTAAGACCGCACCGGCATCGTAAGGAAAGAAGGCTTTCTTTAATGCGAGGGCTCTGCCCTCGCGCTCCCGGGATTTATCGCTTTCCGCCAGAATGGCTGCGGGGCGGGGCGGCTTGCGCCGCCCGCCATTCCGGACCTGGATCGGCGCTCTGGTCGCATCCCTGCGTTGCCGTATCCTCCGTCCAGGCCTAGCCAGTATAAGCCCTCGTCAGGTTAGATTGCGAAAAATGTTTGCTGAAACGGCCGTCGGCGGGTTATAAATACTCTTGTCCTGGTTCAGTTCCGTTGGCCGGTTTTGAAGTGGCCACGTATGGCCGGTTTTCAGGTGGCCGCCGAGGAGTATGGAAACGACACGACACATTGGAGTGGATCTGCACCGGAACTGCTTCACCGCCTGTACACGGCTGGAGAACGGAAGGAATTACGTAACCGAATGGAAGCTGGAACAGTTGCCGAAGTTCGTGAACCAGCTGCGGCCCAGCGACGAAGTGGCCGTGGAGATGACGGGCAACACGCGGCTGTTTCACGATGCGGTGGCGCCGCACGTGAAGCGTGTGGTGGCCGTGAATGCCAGCCAGTTCCAGGTGATCACGCATTCGGTCAAGAAAACCGATCCCCACGACGCACGCAACCTGGCGCTGTATCTGGCCAAGGATCTGCTGCCGGAGGTGCGCATGAAGGATAAAGCGCGCGCAGATCGCCAGCCTGACGCAGACGCGGGACACCCTGGTCAAGCAACGCACGGCGCTCAAGAACAAGATCAACAACCTTTTCTCGGCGCAGGGGCTCCTTCTCAGCAAGGAATCGCTGGCCAGCGAGAAGGGACTGAAAGCCGTTCTGGAAGCGCAGTTGGATGTGCTGGTGGAGCTAGAGCTAAAAATTCTGGTCCAACAGATCCGCAGCTTGAATCACAGCATCGCTGAGCTGGAAGAGACCATCCGCCGGGAAAGCCAGAAACTGGACGGACACAAGAATCTGACCTCGATCAAGGGGATCGGCGGGCTCAGCGCCGGCATCTTGCTGTCGATCATCGGCGATATCGGCGACTTTTCCGAGGAAGGCAAATTGGCCGCCTATTTCGGCATCGTGCCCCGGATCAGCAACTCGAATGCAACCGAGCGCTCGGGACGCATCACCAAACGCGGCACCAAACTGGGCCGAACCACCTTGGTCCAGTGTGCCCTGATCGCACAGCGCTTCAGCCCGTATATGAAAACTTCGTGAGTGTTGACTTGACGCAAGGGGGCACGATATGATTTTGGCATGGGACCTCACGTTTGGCTTCAATACGCACGGGCCGTTATGAGCAAGACTGTCGCGTATCTCAGCGGGGGTTGTTTAATAATGCTCGTGTTGGCACTATATCAGGGCGTCACCGGAAACAACGTGTCACCGTTGGCTTACGTGATTTGTGCAGCCACTACCATCGTCTCGGCTATATGGGTTTATGGGCTTGAGCAATTTCGTCAACTTCAGCCGCGCCTAGTCGTCCGCTCATTAGAAAGAAGTGAGTGGCCCTTTGAGAGATTTGGATATACCGGCATCGGCTATCACTTCACAGTTGAAAACCTAAGCATCGGATTGTCGGCAGAAGATTTCTCCGCTCAAATAACAGCAATCAACCCGTCCCCCGGCTATTTGCCACTGCCTGTTCCGATGAAGATCAAACATAGGGACTGGGATGTTAAGACTGTCTCTCTCTCTCCGGAATGGAAGGAACAGATAGATCTAATCGTGGGACCCAGTGCCAACCCAAGATCGACACAGATATTCAGGGTTATTTATAATTCGGACCCCAAGGAAAAATCTATGGATCTACGTAGGACACACGCTATTGCATCGAGGCCCTTCGTGCGAACATGTCTCCAACCTGCGCGCTCCAGCTTGGCGACCACCTCCCTGACTCCTCGCACCGCTCAGAATGACCCTGGGGTCGGATGGCGATTTTCTGACTCAGGGCACTAGCCGCACTTCAGGCACTCGATCCAGAGTATCGAAAGAAGGATCATAATAAAGATGGTGCTCGACCAACTCAAAGACCACCTCACCCGCCGCAGAGCGTTGCTGATCACTCCCTTTGCCTTCGCCGGTCTCGTGGCTCTTTCTTCGAAAAAAGACAAATCCCAAGCCTCCACCGTCGAAAACGTCACCATCATCGACTTCAACGACGCCGGCGTAACCCTCGGCCCATCAAAACGGCAACGCATCGTAAAGTCCGACGCCGAATGGCGCAAAATGCTTTCCTCCGAGCAGTTCTACGTCACCCGCCGCGAAAACACGGACACCGCCTTCACCGGAACTTACTACAAGCTCCACCAGCCCGGCCTGTTCCGCTGCGTCTGCTGCGGAAACGCCGTCTTCTCTTCGGAAACCAAGTTCGACTCCGGCACCGGCTGGCCCAGCTTCTGGGACGTGATCGCGCCTGAAAACGTCGGCCGCCGCCGCGACACCAGCATGTTTATGGAACGCATCGAGGTTCACTGCAACCTGTGCATCGCGCACTTAGGCCACGTCTTCGACGACGGTCCCGCGCCCACCAATCTCCGCTACTGCATCAACGAATCGTCCCTGCGCTTCATCCCCAAAGCATGAAGATCACACACATCCAGGTCTATCGGGTCGAACTGCCTCTGCACGAAGGCAGCTACAAATGGTCCGGTGGAAACGCCGTAACCATCTTCGATTCCACCGTCGTCGCCGTCTCCACCGACGCCGGCATCACCGGTTACGGCGAAGTATGTCCGCTAGGTGCCGCGTATCTACCCGCGTATGCCGCCGGCGCCCGCGCAGGCATCGCCGAGCTCGCGCCGCAATTGATCGGACTCGACCCCACCCAAGTCGGCGTCATGAGTCGATTCATGAACCAGCGCATGCGCGGCCACGCCTACGTCAAGTCTCCCATCGACGTAGCGTGCTGGGATATTCTCGGCCAGGCCGCGAATCAACCGGTCGCCACGCTCCTCGGCGGCCGCTTCGGTGACGATTTCCCCCTCTATCGAGCCATCTCGCAAGACGCCCCTGAAGCCATGGCCGAAATGGTCGGCGTGTATCGATCCCAGGGCTACACCAAATTTCAATTGAAAGTCGGAGCCGACGTTGAGACCGACATCGCCCGCATCTTCGCCGCCGCGAAACGTCTCCATCCCGGCGACGTCCTCATCGCCGACGCCAACACCGGCTGGACCCAGCACGACGCCCTGCGCGTCGCCGACGCTGTCCGCCACGCCGATGTTTATATCGAACAACCCTGCCGCGCCTATGAAGAATGTCTCACGATCCGCCGCCACACTCAGCGCCCATTCATTCTCGATGAAGTGATCGATGACATCGGCATGGTCGTGCGCGGCGCGAGCGATCAGGCCATGGACGTGATCAATCTGAAAATTTCGAAAGTAGGCGGCCTGACTCCCGCGCGCCAGATCCGCGACCTGTGCGTCTCCCTTGGCATCGCCCTCACCATCGAAGACACCTGGGGAGGCGACATCGCAACCGCAGCCATCGCCCATCTGGCCCACAGCACGCCGCCGAATCTTCTTTTCACCACCACCGATTTCAACAGCTACGTCACAGTGAGCACAGCCGAAGGCGCGCCGCAACGCCACCAGGGCAGAATGTCGACATCGCAAAAACCGGGCTTGGGCATCTCGCCACGCCGCGAAGTGCTCGGAAAACCCGTCTTCTCCACCGGTCGTGGCTTGTAACCAGTTCTCTCTAACGTCAGCGATCTAAATGAGCCGTGACCAAAGGGAGCAGTCAATCCCGCGGATCTTCACACAGCCGCGATGGTAGCCAATACACCGCGACACGCTTTCCTAAGCCGCCACAGGAGCCTGCGCCGCCCGCCTCTTCTCCACCATCGCCGACCGCAACATCATCAGGGCCGTGTACACCACGACCACCACCACCAGCCAGCGCATTAAATACAGCGGAATCTCTTTCACGATGAACGCCGCGATCAGCACGCCCGGAATCCCGCCGATCGCCAGACCCAGCGCCGCCTTCAAATCGAAACTCCCTTCGCGAATGAATCGTGCGCTGCCCACCGGCATCAGAAACGCGCACGACCCCATCATGATCGGATACGCGACTCTCGGACTCATACCCATCAGAAAAATGATGATCATGCACGGCGCATACAACCCGATGCCGAGCGTCATCAGCGCTCCCAGCGTCGCATTCGCCGCCACCGCTACCGCCAGCTTCACTCCCGTCAATCCGATCTGATCCCCGCCGCCCGGCAGCAGATTCAACTGCGTCATCAACATCGCCGAAGCCATCGCCAGCAGTGCGATTCCCATCCCGATCTGCACTTTCCTGCGCGACCACTTCGCCACCACCCCCGCACCCAGCCATGCTCCCACCGCCGCCGCGGCCACCATCAGCGTCAAAGTGGTCATGTCCACCTGCACCACCGCAATCGTGATGAATGCCTGGAGCAGTGTCGGAATCGTGTGCCCGACATTGAGCGTCCCGGGAATCTGCTCATCGCGCACCAATCCCCACAACTTGAAGAACGATGTGGTAGGAGCGTAAGATCCAATCCCCAGCGTGTCGAAAAAATTCGTGACCAGTCCCACGAACCCGTCGCGCAGATCCGGAACCGCGGGCTTATTCTTCGGCCGTTCCCGGATCGCCATGACAAAAATCGCTAAATACGTCGCGCCAAAAATCCCCAGCGCGATAAACAGTGCCGTTTTCATGAAACAACCTTATTACGTAAAATTCCGATCCCCTCGATCTCCACTTCCACCGTATCGCCTGGATTCATCTTCTTCGTGCTTCCAGGAGTCCCAGTGTAAATCACGTCTCCGCGCTCCAGCGTGACCCACTGGCTGATGTATTCGACAATCGCCGGCCCGTCGAACATCAAATCCGAAGTCGACTGCTTCTGCACCACCTCGCCATTCAGCCGCGTCTGCAATAACAAATTCGAATAATCGAGCCCCGTCACGATCGCCGGCCCCATCGGCCCGAACGTATCGGCGCCTTTGGCGCGCCACCACTGCAAATCCTTATTCGCGCCATGCTGCCAGTCCCGCTCACTGACGTCATTCCCGCACGTGACGCCAAAAATGGCCGCCGAAGCCTCCTCGCGCGATGCCCGATGCGCGCGCCTCCCCATCACAACCACCAGCTCGCCCTCATAATGCACATTCGTAGCGTCGCGCGGAATCGCGATCGGACCCTCCGGATCCTGCAAACAGCTCACCGGCTTGTAAAAAATCTCTGGATTCTTCGGCGCCGGCCGTCCGCCCAGATGGCTCCCGTAATTCAACCCCACCGCCAGAATCTTCGAAGGCGTGCACGGATACAGCAGCTTCAAATCCCCAAGCCGATGCGTAACCCCGGTCTCCTGATGCTCGAATAAATCCCCGCGAAGCTCCCGAACCGTCTCGCCGTCAACAATCCCATAGCAAGCGCCATCGCCCGCGCGATACCGAATATACTTGGTCATCCGAGTCCGCTATTCTACAGCATAATGAAATTTCTTCGCTTCGACGATCGAAATGAGCGCCATGTGGGAATCGTCACCCCGCGCGGCATCGCGCCGATTCAAGCCGTGAACTCCAAGCTCGGCCTGCATCTTCCCAATGACCTTCTCGCCATCATCGAATTCGGCCTGATCGACGAAATTGAGACCCTCGACGGCGTAGAAACCATCCCTTTCGATCGGGTCACGCCGCAGCTCCCCTACGATGTTCCGCCAAAGATCTGGTGTATCGGCCTCAACTACCGCACCCACGCCGACGATATTCAAGCCGTCCAGCCCGAAGAGCCCGGCAGCTTCATGAAGCCCGCGTCGTGCATGTTCCGCCCCGGCGGCGAAATCGTTCTTCCCCCTCCGTCCATCTCGAATGACGTCGATGCCGAAGGCGAGCTGGGCGTCATCATCGGCAAGAAGTGCCGCTTCGTTCCCTCGTCCGACGTTCCAAGCGTGATCTTCGGCTACACCACTACCCTCGACCTGACGGCGCTCGACGTATTGCGAAAGAATCCGCGCTATCTGACTCGCGCCAAGAGCATCGATACCTTCTTCAGCTTCGGACCCGTAATCGTGACCGCCGACGAAATCTCAGACGTGTCGCTCCTCGAAGTGATCACCGAGCACAACGGAGCCATCTGCTCGCGCGACTTCGTCAGCAACATGCGCCACAGCCCCTACGAGCTGGTCCGCTTTCACTCCGATTTCATGACTCTCTATCCCGGCGACCTGATCTCCACCGGATGCCCCAAAGGTGCGCGGATCAAATCCGGCGATCGCGTGCGCGCCAGAATCGACGGCGTCGGAACCCTGGACGCCGTGGTGCGCCAATGAAGCTCTACTTGCCTTGGTACGTTCTCTTCAGCCGAGCCATGGTCGGCCTGCTCTTCGGCATGGCTGGATATTACAAGGTGTTCGTGCAGGGACCAGCCGCTCACGCAGCGCAATGGTTCACCGTCCCTTACGCGAACAGCTGGATGCCGCACTGGCTGTTGCTCGCAACCGGCGTGACCGTCCCTTTCGTCGAATTCACCGCCGGATGGCTGCTGGTGATCGGATTATTCCGCCGTCCCGCAGCCGTGACCTTGGGGTTCCTGCTGCTCCTGGTCACCTACGGCCATGAGCTGAAGGAACCCTTGTTCAACGTGAACTCTCACATCATCCCGCGATTCCTGCTGCTGATCCCGGTTTGGATTCTCCCACTGGAATCCGACCGTTTCTCGCTAGACTGGCTGCGAGCCAATCGTACAAAAGCGCGCGATAAACTCTAACCATCCGCGCGCCGTCCTCATCAGCCGTCGGTTTTCACCCAGACTCGCAAGGGAGTGAACGCACGATCACGAAAAGTCCACGCTAGCTTACCGGAAAAGAGGAAGGCATCATGGTACGCTGGGCGAGAAACGCCCATGACCAACACCAGCCTTCCTCTGCCTCCGGTGTCCATGCGCGGACTCGTCAGCCCGGTGACCGACGAGAGCTACTACGACAATCCCACCGGCGACTACATCTGGGGACCTCTCGATATTCCGCCCCTGAAACCCGGCCAGGCCTACGAAAAGATCTTCGACTTTGGCTGCGGCTGCGGCCGCGAAGCTCGCCAATTATTGCTTCAAAAAGACGAACCACGATCCTACGTCGGACTTGACGTGAACTCAGAGATGGTCAACTGGTGTAAGAAAAACTTGAAGCACGACGGCTTCAGTTTTCATCACCACGATGTATGGAATCCGACCTACGCGCCGAATAATTCAAAAACTCGAATCGCGCCCATTAAACAATTAGGTTCGGGATTCACCCTGATCGAGGCAAACTCTGTGTTCACGCATCTGCACGCCGATCAAACCAAGTATTACCTGGAACAAATGCAGTCCATGCTCGCGCCGCTCGGCATGATTCGGGGGACCTGGTTTCTGTTCAACAAAACCTGCTTCCCCATGATGAACGAGCACCAGAATACCATCTTTGTCGACGAGTTCGACACCACCAGCGCCGTTTATTACGATTGGTGTTATCTTGTAAATCTGATTAAATCCATGGGATACCGAATGGTTAAAATCGTCTGGTCCCCTTTTATGGGCTTCCATAACATGATTTATCTTGCCAGGAACAGTGCCTTTACGGAGCTGGCCGACGCCGTGCCTCCCGGGTCGAAAGTTCTGGGATTCTGACCCGCCGCATGTAACCGCTCCGAGCGAGGTACCAATTACCTTTCATTACACGGCCGGAGGCGTATTTCGTGTTAAATACAAGGTGGAGGGTTTTCCGCGATGAAGACGACCGGTTGGCTTGCTCTTGGTCTAGGTTCGGCGGTGGTTTCGATAGCCGCAAGCACCGCGCCAGGCAATCCGACTTTCGATAAAGATGTAGCGCCCATCCTCAACCAGCGCTGCGTCGAATGCCACCGCGCAGGCGAGGTCGCGCCGATGGCGTTCACCAGCTACAAAGAAGTCCGGCCGTGGGCCAAAGCGATCCGCGATCGCGTGGTCGCGCGGCAGATGCCGGTATGGCTGGCCGACCCGCATTTCGGCGAGTTCAAGAATGACCGCCGCCTGCCGCAAGTCGAGATCGATACCCTCGCCAACTGGGTCGCCAATGGCGCACCCGAAGGCGATTCCCGCGATTTGCCCGCGCCGCCGAAGTTCGAAGAAGGATGGCGGCTCGGCAAGCCCGATGCCGTGATCGACATCGGCCGCGACTTCGACGTTCCCGCCACCGGCGTGGTCCCGTATCAATATTTCACGCGTTCCGACCAATTTCACCGAGGACAAATGGATTGAAGCCGCCGAAATCCGCCCCGGCAGCCGCTCCGCCGTGCATCACGTCATCGTGTTCATTCAGGAGCCGGGCAAAGGAGTGCCGCTGGGAATCGAAGGCGGATCTCTGCTGGTCGGCTATGCCCCCGGCGAACAGCCGTTAAGACTCGATCCCGGCACGGCAAGACTGGTCAAAGCCGGATCGATGGTTCCGCTTCCAGGTGCATTACACGCCCAACGGGACCGCGTTCAAGGATCGCCCCTACGTCGGGCTGCACTTCGCGAAGAATCCTCCGAAAACTCGCGCCTACACCGCAGGCGCTCTGACCTTCAACTTCAAGATTCCCCCCGGCGATCCGAACTATGAAGTGAAATCGAGCTGGACCGCGAAAGACGATGTGGTACTCATCGGCCTGATGCCGCACATGCATTTCCGCGGAAAAGATTTCAAGTACACCGTCACCTATCCCGACGGCAAGCAGGAAGTGCTGCTCAGCGTCCCCAAGTATGATTTCAACTGGCAGTTGCAGTACGAACTGAAAGAACCGCGCAATCTCCCCAAAGGCACCCGCATCGATTGCGTGGCGCATTTCGACAATTCGGCGAACAATCCCGCCAATCCCGACCCTGCCAAAGAGGTTCACTGGGGCGATCAGACCTGGGAAGAGATGATGATCGGCTTCTTCACCTACGTTGTCCCGGTGAAGACCGAAGTCTCCAAAGCTGAATAACCGAAGCGGCGTGTTGTACACTCAAAGCTGATGCGGCTATCCGCCGGCGCCGTTCTTTTTCTGACCGCCTGCTGGTGGCTTCCGGCACAGACCTCTGCCCGAAGAGCACCCCCGCCAGCCCCAAGCTCGCCGTCGATCCACCGCCACCCGATAAGCCCGGTCCCGTCTCCGACAAACTGACTTACGACGTCGAATGGCGCCTGATTCATGCCGGTACCGTCGTGATTGAGGCCCAGAAAACCCATGCCGACCTGCATCTCGACTCGGCGGGAATGGTTTCGTCCCTGTTCAAAATTCACGACATCTATTCGGTCGATTACGATGAGCCCTTCTGCGCCTCCAGCGCCGTCATGGATTCGGAGGAGGGCAAACGCCATCACGAAACCAAAGATCACGTACGATCGTTCTCAGAACCGTGCGACCTATCTCGAGCGCGACGTCGTCAAGGATTCGGTGATGCATACCGCCAGCGTCGACATCCCCAACTGCGTGCACGAAGTGGTCGGCGCTTTTTTAAAGCTTCGAAACATGAGCGTCGCGCCCGGGCACGTCCACACAGATCCCGATGAGCGATGGCCGCCGTTCCGCCGCGGTGAAGAATCGACGCGCAGGAGCTTGAAGAAGTGAAGACTCCCGCCGGCGACTACAAGACCATGCGCTATGAGGCCAACATGCTGAACGGAGTCATCTATTCGCGGAAAGGCCGCGCCTTCGTGTGGCTGACCAATGACTCGCGGCATCTGCCCGTACAGATCCGCCTGCGCATGCAGTTCCCGATCGGAACCGTCACGCTGCAACTGGCAAAGGAGGAGCATCCTTGAACTAAAATCCTCGCGTTGGCGCTCGCAGCGGGCGTGATCTCCGTTCGCGCAAGCGCCCCAGGCGCAGATGGCCGCGAAGGACCTGAATCAGCTTTGCGTGCGTTCCACTCAACTGATGGAAGCGGGCGGAGTCGCCGTGCCCGATCTGCACAACGCCGCGGCCCCGTTGATCGAAACCGCCCGCCAGGCCTGCATCCAGCTTCAGGCGCGGCCCGGATTCGGCCAGTCGACCTACATTCTTCTGATGACGCTGCGCGCCTACATTTCGCTGGCCGATGCCATCCCGAAGCCGTTTCCCTTCCCTGAAGCCGCGCGCCAGCAGTTCGCCGAGCTGCGCGATAATTCAGCCCGCCTTGACTCCCATTTCCGCGCGCTGCTCGATTCTAAAGATGCTCAGCTTCGCACCTCCGATCGTGACAACCTGGAACGCTATACCGACGCCAACCGCAAAGTTCCCGCCCCGAATCCGAAGAATCCGCGCGTAGTATTTTTCGGCGACTCCATCACCGATATCTGGCGGCTCAACGAATATTTCCCCGACCGCGACTTCATCAATCGCGGCATCAGCGGGCAGATCACGGGAGAAATGCTGGGACGCACCAAGGCCGATGTTCTCGATCTTCATCCTGAAGCCGTGCTGATTCTGGCCGGCACCAACGACCTGGCGCGGGGGATTCCGCTCACCGTAATCGAAAATAACTACCTGATGATCTCCGACCTCGCCTCGGCGTACAAAATTAAAGTGATTTTCGCGTCCGTGCTGCCGGTGAGTGATTATCACAAGAGCGACAACCCATCCTACGAACGAACCAAGGATCGTCCCCCGATCTTCATCAGCGAATTGAACGAATGGCTGGGCAAGTTGTGCGCACAGCGTGGCTATACCTATCTCAACTACTACTCGGCTCTGGTCGACAACTCCGGCCAGCTCATCATGGACGTCAGTGACGACGGCCTGCATCCGAACGCGAAAGGCTACCGCCTGATGGCCCCGCTCGCGCTGGCCGCGATCCAGAAAACGCTGAAACCGCCTGCTCCACCCGCCGAGCCCACTACAACCAAAAAGCGCCATTCTGCATCTAACTGAAGATGCGAAACGTGCCACGTGTGTGTGTCTTTCTGGCCACAGCCGTAGCTGTACACGCACAGCGGACCCTGACTGCCGATCAACTGGTCGCCTTCGTCAGATCCTCCATCCAGTTGCATCATGACGATCAGAAAGTAGCCGCTTACATCAAGAAACTCAAGCTTTCCGATCGCCTGGAAGAGCGAAAAGTCGAGGAGCTGCAAGGCATGGGCGCAGGTCCGCGAACCACGGCCGCCCTCCGCGAGCTGAGCACAGCGTCGGCCAGCTTAACCGTAACCCCTCCGCCTCCGCCGCCCGCGCCCCGGCCTGTGATTCCGCCACCCGACCCGGCGGAACTGGCGCGTATCCTCAACGATATCATCGAGAACGCGCGCAGCTACTCGAAAAGCCTTCCCGACTACATGTGCGTCCAGGTGACGCGCCGCCACGTCGATCCCAGCGGCACCGAAAACTGGCGCCTCTACGACACTGTCCAGGAGCAGGTCAATTACGTCGACGGCAAGGAAAGCTACAAAGTGATGATGGTGAATGGCCAGTCGGTTGCAAACGTCGACCACATGAAGATGGGCGGATCCACGCTTTCCGGCGACTTCGGATCCATCTTCACCGAGATTTTCGCGCCCGAAACCGCCACCGAATTCGTCTGGGACCACTGGGCCACCCTGCGCGGGCGGCGCATGTATGTGTTTGCATTTCACGTGCCGCAAGCCCGGTCCGGATTCACGATTTTCGCGAGCGAAGCCGGCCGCGTCATCACGGCGGGCTATCATGGACTTCTGTATGCCGATCGCGAGTCCAACATGGTGATGCGCTACCGCATGGATTGCGAAGACATCCCCGTCGACTATCCCATCAGGGAAGTGAAGCTGGACGTCAATTACGATTTCATCGACATCGCGGGCCAGAAATACGTCCTGCCTTTGAAGACCGAGTTGCGATCCCGCGAGCGCAAAGGCCTGACTTGGAACGAAGCCGAATTCCATCTCTACCGCAAGTTCAGCGCCGACACGACCATCACGTTCGACACGCCCGATCCAATCTCGGACGACAAAACTCAGGAGCAGCCGGCGACTCCGGATAGCAAAGACTCCAAGCCGGCGCCAGTGAAAAAGCAGCCGCAATGAAACGAGTTTTTCTTTTCGTGACCATCGCTGCCGCGCTCTACGCCCAGCGCAGCATGACCGTGGCGCAAGTCACCGGATTCGTGAAGTCCTCGGTCGAGCAGAAACTCGACGACCGCCAAGTCGCCGAAGTCCTGAAGAAAACCAGGCTGACTGAAAAACTCGAAGATCGCACGGTGGAGGAAATGCAGGCGCTGGGCGCCGGGCCCAGAACCATCGCCGCACTTCGCGAGTTGAGTCAGGCATCCGCGAGCCTCCCCGCTCCCGCGCCCCCAGCTCCCAAACCCGCGCCGCGCGTCTATACCGCCCCCGACCCCGAAGAACAAGCCCGGATCATCGAAGCCGTTCGCGAATACGCGCTCAACTACACCCAGAGCCTTCCCAACTTTATCTGCACCCAGGTCACGCGCCAGCAGTTCGACTCCACCGGCACCGGCGACCATTACCAGTCCGGCAACAAGTTCCAGGAACAGCTCACGTACTTCGAACATCACGAACAATATAAAGTGGTCATGATCAACAACGTGATGGCCAACAAGGACCACGACAAACTCGAAGGCGCAATCTCTTCGGGCGAGTTCGGAAGCATGCTGTACGAGATTTTCGCGCCCGAGACCCAAACCGATTTTCATTACGATCGCGTCGGCAAATTCGACGGCCGCCTGATGCACGTGTTAAGCTATCGCGTCGAGCAGCCGCGCTCGCATTACAGCATTGAAGAACGAAATTCAGGTAGGAAAATCATCGCTGGCTATCATGGCCAGATCTGGGCGAGCCAGGAAACCAACGCCGTGATGCATCTTACGCTCGAATGCGACGAAATCCCCGCCGACTTCCCCATCAAGGACGTGAAGCTGGACATGTCGTACGACATCATCAAGATCTCCGGCCAGGAGTTCGTTCTGCCGCTAAAATGGGATATGAAGTCGCGTGAGGGCAGATACTTGTCCTGGAATACGGCCGAGCTCACCCTGTACCGCAAGTACACCGCCGATGCGACCATCACGTTCGACCAGGCCGATCCGGTTCCGGATTCGAAAACGACGGAGGAGCCCGTGAAACCTCCCGTAAAGAAGAAACAATGAGAAGTACTCAGAAAATTCGCGTTGGCCGCGCTCGTGATCGGCGCAACCGCGCTCGCGCAAAGAGAAGTGCAGACCGGACCCAATCCGCCCGACGAGCCATCGCAGAAGAAGATCATCGACGATACCATCGCCAAGGCGCGCGCGTACGAAAAAGAATTGCCCGATTTCGTCTGCTCCCAGGTCACCATCCGCAATGAAGACCCGAAGGGCACCAACCAGTGGAAGATGCTGGGGTCCACCAACGAAGAGCTGACCTTCCTGCACGGGCAGGAAGAATATCGTACCGTCGCGATCAACGGCAAAAAGGTGACCGGCGAATCCGGCCACGCGGCATCGGTGCTGACCGCCAACGATTTCGCCACCTATCTGCACTGGACCTTCGATACCAGCGCCGCCACGGAGATCAGCTGGTCAAGTTGGGATGCGCTGCGCGGCCATCGCGTGCACGTGCTCGGATTCCGTGTCCAGAAGGATCATTCGCAATTGACCGTCGGCAAGGGCAAGAACGCGATTCCGTCGGGATTTTTCGGCGTGATTAACGTAGACGCCGATTCCGGCGCGATCCTGAAGCTGGGGCTGGTCCCCACCGATATTCCGCCCACCTCCCCGATGCAAGCTTACTCGCTCGAATTGAACTGGGACTTCGCCAAGGTCGGCGATCATTACTACGTGCTCCCCTACCGCGCCGACCAGCATTACAAAGAAGCGAAGAAGACGCTGGTGTGGAACGAAGTCGAGTATCGCGACTATCGCAAGCCCGGCGCGGAACCGGCCGCGGCCAAAGCCCAGCGTTAGTTTTCCTCCCGTGTCAAACTGGCGGTGATGTTCCGCGTGACACATCTTTGCGCCGCCGCCGTGGTCGCCTGCGCGCAATCTCCACCGGATTCCACGCAGCTAATACCATTGATCGCCGCGATTCGTGAACATGCGCTCGCCTACAGCAAGGGCCTTCCCAATTTCGTCTGCACTCAGCGAACCGTCCGCACCATCGACTTCTCCGGAACCGGCTCGAATTGGGAAAAACTGGACACGCTGGAGTTTCAGCTCACCTTCTTCGATCTCCACGAAAACTACCGGCTGGTCGCGGTAAACGGCAAACCGCCGAAGCAGAAAAACCCGCTCGGCATGGGCGTGACGTCGTCCGGCGAGTTCGGCAGCGTGCTCCAAGAAATATTCCTGCCACAAGCTGGAGCGGCATTCACCTGGCTTCGATGGGAAACGCTAGGCGGACGGCCGATGCACGTATTCTCCGTACGTGTCGATCCGTCGCGATCGGTGGCCTTCGTCTCCGCGCCCGGCCGGCGGATCACGGTCGGCTATCACGGCGAGGTTTACGCGGACCGCGACACCAAAACCGTCATGCGTCCGGTGGTCGACGCGGACGTTCCCAAGGACTTCCCCCTCCAGAACATCTCGCACGTGATCGATTACGGCCTGATCCCCATCGCGGGCGCTGAGTTTTTGCTTCCGCTCCACACCGAGATGCGCACGCGTGCTCCTGCCTCGATGATGCGGGACGGACTCCGCCGCTTGAACGCCCGAGTAGTCCTGATGCGCAATGAAACCGATTTCGTCCTGTACCGAAAATACGCCGCCGACGCCGCGATCAGTTTCGATTCGGATTCCAAAACCAAGAAAGACCGTTAGTTGCTATCCGCTATTTTTGAATAGGTACCAGTTTCCCTTTAGAACTTTGAAAACGAGAAATCGAGGCCGCGGAGAGTCATCGGTGGCGGGGGGAACATAGGATTCGAGGTCGATCACTAACGGCGTTAACGGCGAGGGTGAATAAACATAGCCCTCTCTGGTATCGCCGTTGAACAGCGATGGACGAGTAGTTTCAAACCATATTCCGCCCTTTTCGTCTCGGCTCACGCCGGCTTCGATTCCAAGAGCATCGAAGATCTTGACGTATCGATCATATCTTTCGCGAGTTAGCCCCACCCTTTCGATCTTCTCGGGTGGCGAAACCAACGCGATAGTGCCGCTCCGGACCCAATTGCGGCCGACCGCCGTCAGCCGCGTATCCTCAGCGAACATTGTTCGGAGCTTCTCGAATTCAGCTTCGTGCCTTGCAAAGTCCAACGTCATGCCTCGCTGAGAAGGCACGCGACAACCAGATAGTACAGCAACGCACACACAGAGCAAATTCTTTCGATTGATGTGAAGAGTCATTATGCGCTTGCCCCCTCGGCTGACACAAACAGTTAAGACACAGTTGACCGTTCGATGAAAACTTCTCGACCGGCAAGACGACATTACAGCATACTCGTACGCGGCTGGTGAAGCGGAGGCGGGCTCTGGTGGAGACCAACCCGCCAAGGAATAGCCAGCCGGAAACTCATCCAGACGATGAGCGGGGGCGTTGGCCACAGGGTTGGCGCCCCCATCGGATGGAAAGATTTCCCATGCCTTGGAAAACTCATAAGGAAAGCTGCCGCGCAGCGGCCTCCTTTTCGAACCGGGCCGGCGGCATGTAGCCGAGAGCCGAGTGCAGGCGTTTTTGGTTGTAGATCTTTTCCAGGAACTCGCGGATGGACGCGCGAGCGTCGGCCAGGTTGCGGTATTCGTTGCGCAGGACCTCCTCGTATTGGGAAAAGCGGGGGGAAAAGCGGGTGGGAAAAGCGGGGAAAAGCGGGTCAGCCTGAACTTGCACATTTTCGATGTGTCGAAAATGTGCCAGAGCAGACCGACACCTTTTCGGAGAAAACCATGCGACGCGAACCACTCTGGAAATATGCCCCGAAATCCGAGGTGCGTGGTCCCAGAGGTCGCCTACCACGTAACCCAGCGCGGCGTCGATCGCGGCGATGTCTTTTTTTCCCAGGCAGATCGCGAAACCTATCTACATCTGATCCAGGACCAGCGGGAAGAGGCCGGAGTGCGCGTGCTCGCCTGGTGCCTCATGACCAACCATGTCCACTGGATCGTGGTGCCGGAGCGCGAAGACTCTTTGGCAGTCCTATTCCGTCGCGTGCACGGGAGATACGCGCAGCACATAAACGCCCGGCGGCGGCGAACGGGACACTTGTGGCAGAACCGTTACTTCTCCTGCGCGGTGGCGGCCGAGAAGGAGGCAATTGCGCTTCGGTATGTCGAATGGAACCCGGTGCGGGCGGCGATCGTGGAGTTGCCGGAGTCGTACCGCTGGTCCAGCGCCGCGGCTCATCTGCATGGGCCGGAGTTGGAACGAATCCCTTTGTTAGATTGGGGTTACTGGCAGTCGCGGGGCGGAGCGGAAGCTTGGAGGCAGCTCCTCGGCGACGCCGAAGACGTCCGGGAAATTCATCGCTTGAGACGAGCGACCTATGCCGGAGCGCCGTGGGGCTCGCCGGAATTTGTCGCCGGCATGGAGCAGAAATTCGGCAGGCAATGGCGAGTGTCGGGTCGTCCACGAAAGAGTGTAGGAAGAGAAGAAAGGGGGACAGAGCGCTCTGCCTCCGTATCGACGGGATGAGAATGTGCAAGTTCAGGCTGACCCGCTTTCCGATTTTCCCCCGACAATTGTCCCTCTGCCATTGCCTATGGCCTACTTGTGTTCGGTCGGCGGAGCTGGATTCTCCGGCGGCGGCGCCGGAGCCGGCTGATAACGCACGATCACCGTAATCCGACGGTTCGACGGATCCTCCGGATGATCTTTCACACGAAGACTCCGGTCTGCGTAGCCGCGCACTTGCTTGAACCGCGCGTCGGGAACGCCCGCGCGATCCATCATTCGCCGCGACGCGTTGGCTCGATCCGCCGACAATTCCCAATTCGAATAATCCCCGCCACCCGCGAACGGCTTCGAATCGGTATGCCCCTCGATCATCAGATCGTTTGGGAGCTTGGCCAGCTCCACCGCCAGCCGCTCGATCATCTCTTTTCCCGCTTCGCTCGGATGCGGGCTCCCAGACTCAAAAAATAGCCCGCGCTCGGTTTCGATCAGCTCGATACGCAGACCTTCGCCGGTGACCGTCATTTCGACATTGTCTTTCAGCGCTGCCAGCTCCGGACTCTTCTTGATCTCCGCCTCCAGCTTGTCTTTCAGCGTGGACATGTCGTCTTTGGTGAGCTTCAGCGTCTCGCCGCTCCCCGCATTGGCGCTTCCGATCAGATGCGCGGTTCCGGATGGATCGACAAAATATGCGCTGATCGCTTTCTTGGTCTGCTCGCTGGTATTCATTAGCCATAGCACGATGAACAGCGCCATCATGGCAGTCACGAAGTCGGCATAGGCCACCTTCCACGCCCCGCCGTGGTGCGCCGCATGGCCGCTCTTCTTGCGAACGATGATGACCGTCGTATTCTCGCCGTTCATGTCAGGCCTTGGCTTCCGCCGGAGCCCCAGTCGGTGCGGCCGCGTGCGCTGCTCCGCCGCTGCGAATCGCAGCTTCCAGTTCTTTGAAAGACGGCCGAAGATCGTTCGGAATCGACCGCCGCGCGAACTCCACCGCCAGTACCGGCGCTGACCCCTTAGTGAACGCGATCACGCCCGAGCGCAGGCAGCGCAGGTAATCGGCTTCCGCCTCATTCAGCTTGGTAAGATTCGACGCCAGTGGACCCACGAATCCGTAACACAGCAGGATTCCCAAAAATGTCCCGACCAGCGCCGCCGCCACTTTATGACCCAGTTCCTCCGGTGGACCGCCCAGCGCTCCCATGGTGACCACTACCCCGAGCACCGCGGCCACAATTCCCAAACCCGGCAGCGCATCGGCGACCGAGGAAAGCGCCGCCACCGGCTGCCCCGATTCCTGATGATGCACGTCCATGTCGAGCTCCATCATCTGATCCAGATCGAACGCCGGAACGCCTCCGCTGATCGACATTCGCAGCGTGTCGCAAATAAACGCGACCGCGTGATGATTCGCCAAAAACTGCGGATGCTTGGTGAACACCGGACTCTTCTCCGGATTCTCGATGTCCTCCTCCAGCTTGACCATGCCGTTCTTGCGAGCGTAATAGAACAGCTCGTTAAGCATCTTGAGCGTATCGACAAAAACCGCGCGGGTATAAGGACTGCCTTTCAGAACCCCGGCCAGTCCCTTGGCGATCTTGATCAGAAGCGGCAAAGGATTGGCGATCAGCAGCGTTCCGATGGCCGCTCCGCCGATAATAATCAGCTCGGCGGGCTGGACCAGTACCGCGATTTTCCCGTGCTCCATCATGTAACCGCCCAGGACGGCCCCCAGGACGATGACGAAACCAATGATTGCAAACATGTTATGTTGCGAGCCCCCGGAGTGGTTCCGGGACACTATGCATATCGGCAGACAATCGGAACTCTTGGACCGATGCCCGCACATGCGCTAAACTTCGAGTGAATGCGTACTTTGTTGATCCTGGCCATGGCTTCGCTGGCCTTCGGCGCGAACCACTTAAAACATCAGAAAGACCCCTGGATTCCGATTTTCGACGGCTCCACTCTAGAGGGCTGGAAAGCCAACGAGCATCCCGAATCCTGGACCGTCAAGGATGGCGCGATCCGCGGCGACGGCCCGGCCAGTCATCTGTTTTACATGACCGAGAAGTGCGTCAACTGCGAATTCAAAGCCGAAGTTCGGATCAACCACGGCGGAAATTCAGGCATGTATTTCCGCACCGCTTTCGGCCCAGGATTTCCTAAAGGTTACGAAGCGCAGGTCGACAGCACCCACACCGATCCGGTGCGCACCGGCAGTCTCTATGGATTCGTTAAGATTTTCGAGCAGCTCGTCCCCGACGACACCTGGTTCACGCAGCACATCATCGTCGATGGGAACCACATCCAGATCTTCGTGAACGATAAACAGACGGTCGATTTCGTGGATCAGGCCAACACTTACACCGACGGCTTTCTCGCCCTCCAGCAGCATAACGCGGGCAGCGTGGTCGAATTCAAGAACCTCATGATGAAACCTCTGCCGCCTCCGAAGTCTCCGCTGGCGGGCACCTGGCGATTGAATCGCGAGCAATCCAAGTTCAGTGTAGGCGAGCCGCCCACCCAGCTCGAACTCCGCATTCTCGAAGAGACCAACGGCCTGCGCTATCAATCCGCCAGCGTGACTACCGACGGCCAGAAGCACGGCGCGAATTATTTCGCCCGCACCGACGGCATGCGATTATCGCGTCACCGGATCGCCCACCTACGATCATGTCTCCATCGAACTCACCGATTCGCACTACGTGCATCAGACCCTGCGTTTGGCGAAGGTCCGCAAGAAGCGCGATGATCACACCTATCTGGTCGAGACCAAGATGGGCTACACGCCGGTAGGCAAGGCTTATTACACGGTTTCGCCCGACCGCAAGACGCTCACCCGCGAAGGAACCACGAAGCACGAAGACGGGCAGAGTGTTCGAATATAAGGAGGTCCTACAGAAGGTCGAATGAAAACCACACGCCGGAACCTGCTGATCTCCACTGCGGTCGCTCCGTTGATGGCGCAGGATCTCGCCGCACAGGATCGCCCGCGCTCCGCGAATGACAAATTGCAGATCGCGCTGATCGGCGCAGGCGGCCAGGGCATGAGCGACGTCCGTTCCAACCTCGCGAACGGATCGAAACTGGTGGCCGTAGCCGATATTTACGAAGGCCGTCTGACGCGATCCAAGGAATTGTGGGGCAAGGATCTTTTCACGTCGCGAGATTATCGCGAAGTTCTCGCGCGTCGCGACGTCGACGCGGTGATCGTCGCCACTCCGGATCACTGGCATCAGAAAGTCTGCATCGACGCGATGAACGCAGGCAAAGACGTGTACTGCGAGAAGCCGATGGTGCAGTTGATCACCGACGGCAAGGACGTGATCGAAACCGCGCGCAAAACCGGCCGGATTTTTCAGGCCGGCAGCCAGCGCGTCAGCTCCGTCGTGTATCAGAAAGCCAAGGATCTTCTCGCCGCCGGCGCGATCGGCGAGTTGAACATGGTGGAAGCCTGGTGGGATCGCAATGACGCGATCGGCGCGTGGCAATATTCGATTCCCCCCGACGCCTCGCCCGCCACCGTCGATTGGGATAAATTCCTGGGCCGCGCGCCGAAGGTCCCGTTCGAGCCGGTGCGTTTGTACCGCTGGCGCTGTTATCGCGATTACGGCACTGGAGTCTGCGGCGATCTGTTCGTGCACCTGTTCAGCGGGATGCATTTCGTCACCGGCGCCATCGGACCCACGCGCGTCTACGCGACCGGCGGCCTGCGCTTCTGGAAAGACGGCCGCGACGTGCCGGATGTGATGCTGGGTCTGTATGATTACCCGAAGACCGCGCAGCATCCCGCCTTCAACCTCGCTCTGCGCGTGAATTTCGTCGACGGCGCGGGAGAAAGCTCCGGATTCCGCTTCCTGGGCAGCGAAGGCATCATGACCATCGGCGGCAGCGTGTCGATTTACAAGCAGCCGCGCAACGCCGAGCCGGGTTACACCATCGATACTTTCCCGAAGGCCGTGCAGGACGAATTTCTGCGCGCCTATCGCGACAAATATCCCACCAAGCGAGCCAACGCCGATTCCATGCGCCCGCAAGGACAGGAGACGCTATGCGCCGCCGCACGGATACGACGATTCAGTGGATCATCATCGCAACTTCCTCGAAGCCATTCGTTCGAGAAAGCCGGTGGTGGAAGACGCGACCTTCGGTTTCCGCGCCGCCGGTCCCGCGCTGCTTTCGAACGTCAGCTATTTCGACCAGCGCTTGTGCCAGTGGGACCCGGAAACCATGACGCTCAAGAGCTAGGGATGCCACTCGCCGTCGACAGAGAGGACCGGACCGACGCCACCAGCGTGCTCACGCTGCGCGGCAAGCTGATGCTCGGCGAGGAAGCCGCGCAGCTCGAATCCATTGTGCCGCAGTTATTGAAAACCGGACACAAGAACCTGGTCTTCGACCTGAGCGGCGTCACGCACATCGACTCGACCGGAATCGGCCGTTTCATCGACACCTTCAGCCGCCTCGGGCAGGTCGGCGGTCAGATGCGCCTGGCAGGCGCGAGCGGCGCAGTGCGCGATTCCTTCCGCGTAACCCGCCTCGACACGGTGTTCAAGTTTTACCCGACCGTAGAAGCCGCCTGCGAAGGTTTGTGATTCATTCCGTCAACATCCCGACACGCCCATCGCCAAACACCATGAGAATCTTCTTATAGTCGGTCGCCATGCGCAGCTGCGAATAGATGTAGCGATATGCCTCCAAGCATGAAATTCGTGCGGCGCTGATCACAACCAGCCATCGATCACCCGCAAGCCTCGGCGCGCCTGCCAGCCTCGGCGCTGATCAGCTCAAGCATTTCATGGGTCATGTTCAAAAGTTGAAGTGGGTCTGAATCGGAATTGTGCACGAAACCAATCATTTTTGGCGCTCGCTCAGATTCGTTTCTCAATAATCGAATCCGGACACGATTCCCGTGAATCGTATCTTTCGTCGTCTCGACCCAGCGATCCACGCCCGAGAAGAGTCTGTATTTTTTCTTCCAGCGAAGCAGCGGTTTTCGCTGGCAAACGGATGGGAGCGGTGATGGTCAGCAACACGGTCATGCCGTCCGGCACGGCTTCGACAAGCGTCGCTTGCAGACGCTCCATCAGCTCTGGTCACAACCTTATCGAACCTCAATCGAGGCTTCGCGGCGTTACCTTGCGCCAGTGCCGCGCCGTTTGAGGGTTGCGATGTCAACAGCAACCCGTTTCCCAGCGACCGTGATATAGGCGTCGGGAGGATCGCTACCCTTTTCCCAAGTTGCCGCGAAGTGTCTGGCGACGGCTTCGATGGCGGTTCTCTCCTGCTTATTCAAATCCCTCATGCGTTCCGTATGTCAACTGAAATTCGGAAGCTCCACCATCTCTTCCTCCGGAATCGGCTCCGTCGGCAGTCCGGCTTTGATCCAGCCCTTCAACCCTCCCTCGATCACCGCCGAATGCACTCCTTTTTCGCGCAACGCCTCCGCGACCCGAGCGCTGGTCGCTTCCCGCAAGCAGGTGCAGTACAAAAAAATCAGTTTTGCCGACACAGACTGTTCGTCAAACAAATGAATCGCGTTCGGCTCCAACCGTTTCGATCCCGGGATGCGCACGGCATTGCGCTCATAGTAGCCGTGGCTGCGAACATCGTAGATCACAGCGCCCTCCGCCGAATACGCCCGAGCCACATCCGCCGGACTCACCACTGGAACCGAGCGCAGCTTCCGTCCCTTGGTCCACATCCAGATCAGATACACGACATAGCATGCCAGCGCCACAATCAAAGCCCAACCCATGATCCGGCTGAACAGATGATAGCCTCTGGTGATGGCCGAGATCGCGTCGCTGAACAGATAGCCGATCCCAACATACGTCGCGATATAAATAGCCGAGCCCGGCGCCGTCCAGCAACAGGAACTGAGCCGGACGCATATTCATGCTCCCCGCCAGCGGCGGAGCCATCGTGTTCAACCCCGGCACGAATTTCGCGAATAACAGAACCGTCCGCCCTCGCCGGTAAAACGAAGCTGCCGATGTCAACACGCACGACTCGGGATTCAGAGAGACGCGGCACAAGTGCCCCAGCAGCCACCATCCTGTGTATCGGCCCAACAGGAACATCGGAATGTCGCCCAGGACCAGCGCCGCAAATGCGACGCCGCCCGCCAGCGCAACGTTCATCGAACCATGCGCGCTCGCCGCGCCCGCCGCCATCAAGGCCAGCGCGGCGGGAAACGGGAATCCGATCGATTCCAGAAATACCGAGACAAACAGGATCGTATACCCGTGTTCCCCGATTGCTTTTAGAAACGTTTCCATGGAGCTATCGCCGCAGTGTCCGCCCGGCCAGCGCGCCGTTGTACTTCCCGTCTTCAATCGCGATCTTCCCGTTCACGATCGCATACTTGATTCCCGTCGCGAGCACATCCGGATGCTCGTAAGTCGACCGGTCAGTAATCGTCGCCGGATCGAATGCGATCACGTCCGCATAGTAGCCCTCGCGCAATAGGCCTCGATCTTTCAGGTGAAGCATCTGAGCCGTCAGCCCGCTCGAGGAGTGAATCGCGAACGGCAGCGTAATGGTTTTCTTCTCGTTCACATACACGCGCAATTTTCGTGGAAAAGTCCCGTATTTCCGCGGATGCCCTTCCGACCCGTCCGACCCCGTCGCCACCCAATCCTGCTTCATGAAATTTTCGATATCCGGTTCGCTCATGTTGAAAGACGCGACACCCGCGCCGCCGCTCTTAATGATTTCGAGTGCCGCCTCAACCGGCGACTCCTTCTTCTCGTTGGCGATCGCGAGCAGCGTTTTGCCAATCAGCGACCGGTCGCGCCCCGAAATAATCAGCAGCTTATCGGCCCCGCCGCGACGCTTCAGATTCGCCTCCATTTCCCCAACCAGGCGCGGACGCACTGACGCGTCTGCAATTCGCTCCAGCAGCGCGTTATTTCCTCTGGCTTCCGCCCATCGCGGCACCAGCGATGCCGTCACGCTCGATCCGGATGCCGTGTACGGATACTGATCCGCCGTCACTTCCAGGCCTTCCGCCCGCGCCTGGCGGATCAGCTCGATCACCGGAATGCTTTGTCCCCAAACCTCCGGCCCTAGAGCTTTGATGTGCGAGATGTGCACCGGGATTCTGGCTTCGCGCGCAATGCGAATCGCCTCGCGAACTGCGCCCTGCAAACCGATCGTGTAGGAATCCTCATCGCGCAGGTGACTGTCGTAGATCCCGCCCGCCGCCGCGGCGACCTTGGCCAGCTCGATCACTTCTTCGGTCTTGGCATAACTGCCCGGCGCGTAGTACAGTCCCGTGGACATGCCGATGGCGCCGTCTTTCATGCTGCGCTCGACGAGGGCCCTCATCTTCGCGACCTGCTCCGGAGTCGCCGCGGCATCGCTCATGCCCATCACTTCGCGCCGCACCGTTCCCTGCCCCACGTAAACCGCCGCATTCGTCCCGATTCCCTGGCGCGTCCACTTGGCGAGCGTCGCCGCAGTCTGGATCGGACCCTGTCCGTCATTGCCAGTGACCACCGTAGTGACGCCCTGCATCAGATACGCCTCATTCGCTTTGCGCGAAGGATCCGCCAGATCGTCGAGCACATGCGCGTGCGGATCGATGAACCCGGGCGCCACCACCAGACCCTTCACATCGATGCTTCGCGCGGCTTGAACTTTAGCGCCGTCGCCGATGAAGACGATCCGGTCGCCTCGAATCCCCACGTCCGCAATCTTCGTCCCACTGCCTGAGCCGTCGATCACCTGGCCGCCGCGCAGCAGTAGATCGACGCGCGTTTGCGCCGCGGCAACCAGCGAAAACAAGAGGATTGCGATCGGAAATCTCATCTCAACAAGTTTAACTGGAGCAACCGAGCGAAACATTCAGCCGGTCGTCTATCCTGAACTGATGATTCGCTTTTCGTGCTGGCTTTTTGTCGTAGCCGTGCCGCTCGCCGCGCAAAACGCCGCGCCTTTCGAGGTTGAAGAAGCCACCATTTCTCAGGTCCAGGACGCGATCAAAGCCGGACGCCTCACCTGCCATGCTCTCGTCGCGCAATATCTGAAGCGCATCGAAGTTTACGACAAAAACGGCCCCGCGATCAATTCCATCATCATTCTGAATCCCGATGCCGAAAAGCAGGCCGACGAACTGGATCGCCGATTTACGCAGTCAGGCCTCACCGGGCCGCTTCACTGCGTCCCCGTGATCGTCAAAGATAATTTCGAGACCAAAGGACTCCAGACCACCGATGGCGCGCTGGCGTTTCAGGGCTTCATTCCGAATAAAGATGCATTCCTGGTCGGACGGATGAAGGAAGCCGGCGCAATCGTCCTGGCGAAATCCAACATGGCCGAATGGGCGTTCAGCCCGTTTGAAACCGTCAACTCGATTCTTCCCGGCTACACCAAGAATCCCTACGCATTGGACCGGGTCACCGCCGGTTCCAGCGGCGGAACCGCGGCTGCCGTCGCCGCGAGCTTCGGCCTGGTGGGACTCGGCAGTGACACCGGCAACTCAATCCGAGGACCTTCCTCGCATCAGTCGCTGGTCGGGATTCGATCCACCATGGGGCTCACCAGCCGCGCCGGCGTGGTTCCGCTGAGTCTTCTCGCCGATATCGCCGGGCCGATGGCGCGCACGGTGGAGGATGCGGCCCGCGTTTTCCAGGTGGTCGTCGGCGAAGATCCGAACGACCCGGTCACCGCCGCAGCCCCGGCTCATCTTCCGCAGAATTACACCGCATCGCTCGACCCCAACGGACTGCGCGGAGCCGTCATCGGCGTTCTTCACCAGGCCTATGAGCGTCCCAACGCCGACCCCGAAGTGATCCGGATCTTCATGGCCGCGGTCGACGAGCTGCGCCGCGCTGGAGCGACGATCGTCGATCCAGCCACGGTGGAAGGCGTCGACAAAATTCAGCGCCCGGCCAGGGAATTGGGCGCCTGCATGGGATTCAAGTACGATTTGAATCGGTACCTGGCCGCGCAGGGAGATCGCGTGCCGTTGAAGACGCTCGCCGACATCATCAAGTCCGGACGTTTTCATCCCTCCGTTCAGCGGCGGCTGGAGCAGGCCGAAAACGGCCCCGCCAACGGTCCCGATTCGCCGCCATGCAAAGCCGACAAAGTGTATCGCGACCAGGTCCGCGACGTGGTGATGAAGACCATGGATCGTCTCAAGCTGGATGCTTTCGTCTACCCGACCTGGAGCAATCCCCCGCGTCTGATCGGCGACCTGAACACACCCGCCGGCGATAACAGCCAGTTCTATTCGCCGACGACAGGATTCCCGGCCATCAACGTCCCCATGGGTTTCACGCGCGGCGGCACTCTGCCCGCGGGCATGACGATTTACGGACGAGCATGGTCGGAAGCGACGCTAATCAAATTCGCATACGCCTACGAACAGGCGACGCATCATCGACATGCCCCTCCGAGCACTCCGCCGCTACGCTAGCGTTTTGTCAAACGTCAGCATTAACCGCTTCCTGCGGTCGCGGCTCGTTGTCAGCAACTTAAACGAGCCGTGACCATAGGGAGCGGTGGATATATCGGGTTTCCACATACACTTTCGCTATGAGGAAGCACCTTTCAAAAACGTCCCCCGTTCGATCTCATCAAACGCCTGCCGCAGTTGTTCCTGCGTGTTCATCACGATCGGACCGTACCACGCCACCGGCTCCTCCAGCGGCTTTCCCGACACCAGCAGAAAACGAATCCCGTCCGGTCCAGCCTGAACCGTAACTTCATCGCCGCGATCGAACAACACCAATGACCGATTGTCAGCTTCCGAAGGAGGTACTTTATCCGCCCACCCGATTCCCTCAGTCGGCACCGCCAGCGGACCCGATGCATTGCAAAACTTCCCCGACCCCGCGAACACATACGCAAACGCGTGCCGGCTGGTCTCGACAGGCAGGGTCTTCTTCCTTCCCGGAGGAACCGACACGTCCAGATAAATCGGATCCGCCGCGATTCCATCCACCGGGCCCTTCGTGCCCCAGAAGTTTCCGCACACGATGCGAACTCCGGTTCCATCGTCATCGGTGACCAGCGGAATGTCGGGAGCCTTCACTTCCTGATATCGCGGCGCGGTCATTTTCAGCGACGACGGAAGATTCGCCCAAAGCTGGAACCCATGCATCCTACCCTCGGGATCGCCCTTGGGCATTTCCTGATGAATGATGCCGCGTCCCGCAGTCATCCACTGGACGTCGCCCGCAGCGATCGCGCCGTGGTTGCCCATGCTGTCGCCGTGCTCCACCGTTCCCGCCAGAACATAAGTGATGGTCTCGATGCCCCGATGCGGATGCCACGGGAAGCCGGCCAGATAATCCTGCGGGACATCGTTGCGAAAATCGTCCAGCAGCAGGAATGGATCGAAATCCGAAGTGTTGCCGAATCCGAAGGCGCGCCGCAGATGAACTCCGGCGCCTTCCAAGGTCGGTTTGGCTTTGATGAGCCGTTTCACTGGCCGTAGCGACATAATGAGCCTCCAAATATCGAGGTTATCCTACGCGTCAAGCGACCTACCGACCGGTCGGTGGACACAGTTTTGGAAAAAGGCGTATACTCTGTCCATTGAAGGAGCCTTCCATGACGAATCGCCGCTCATTCTTGAAAACATCGTCGATCGCCGTAGCCGCGTTCGGCGCCGTGAAATCGGCCGCACAATCTCAAAACGCCGCGTCGCGGCCCGCAGCCGGACTTGGCGGATCTACTGGTAACAGCCAGCTTTTCTGGACCGCGGAAACCACTTCCGGCAAAGTGCAAGGCATCGCCGATGCCGGGATCAAAGAGTTCAAAGGCATTCCTTACGGAGCGCCCACCGGCGGCAAGAATCGCTACCTGCCTCCGCAGAAACCCGCATCCTGGACCGGCGTCCGCGAATGTTTCGGACACGGTCACATCAGTCCGCAGACCATTGCCGACCTGCGCAGCGATTACGCCATGATGATCCAGTGGGATCTCCACTCGGGCGGCGGCATGGGCGAGGATTGCCTCTCTCTGAACGTCTGGACGCCGGGTATTAATGACGGGCAGAAGCGCGCCGTGCTGGTCTCCTTCCACGGCGGCGGATTCGCCACCGGATCGGGCAACGGTCCTGGCTACGATGGCGCGCAACTCGCCCGGTTTGGCGACGTAGTGGTCGTGACGGTCAACCATCGCCTGGCGAGCTTCGGCTACCTGCATCTCGCCGACCTGGGCGCGCCGCCTGAATTCGCGCAAGCCGGAGTGGTCGGGATGATGGACCTGGTCGCGTCTCTTCAGTGGGTCCGCGACAACATCGCGAACTTCGGCGGCGATCCAACCAAGGTCATGATCTTCGGCCAATCCGGCGGAGGCGCGAAGACGTCGACCATGCTGGCGATGCCTTCGGGCAAGGGCCTGTTCCATTCCGCGGCGGTGCAAAGCGGCTCGACCATTCGCCTGGCCACGCGCGAGCAAGGCGCCAAATCGGCGGAAGCGTTGCTCGGCAAGCTGGGAATCTCGAAGAGCAATATCGCTGATATCCAGAAAGTTTCCTGGCAGCAGATTCTGGAAGCGCAGACATCGCTCGGCGCGGGCGCGAGTTTCACTCCGGTGATGGACGGAAACGTGTTTCCGCATCATCCCTTCGATCCGACTGCCCCGCCCGAATCGGCCGACGTCCCGGTGATCATTTCGACCACTCTTGAAGACGCGGCGCTGGGCTTGACCAACTTCGATCTGGACGAAGCCGGTCTGAAAAACATGATGAATCAGCGCTACGGCGATAAGGGCGAGCAGATCGTCGCGATGTACCGCAAGCGCTATCCTTCCAAGTCGCCGTTCCTGATTCAGGCGCAGATCGCGACCGACGCCGGCGCTCGTCGCAGTTCGGTAACCCAGGCGGAGCGCAAAGCCGCGCTCGGCAAAGCTCCCGCGTACATGTATCTGTGGACCTTCGAAAGCCCCAGCTTCGGCGGGAAATTCGGCGCGGTGCACGGTACGGATGTCTCGGCGTCGTTCAACAGCTATCGCGACGGCATCGGCGGAACCGGATCGCCGCAGCAGCGCGCGCTGTGGGAAAAGTTCGCGTCGGCGTGGGTTTCGCTCGCGAAGAACTGCGATCCCAATAATCCGAAGATCCCGAATTGGCCGGCGTACGAGCCGTCCAAGCGTGCGACCATGTTATTCGACACCGAAGTTCGAGTAGAGAATGACCCGCGCTCGGAGATGCGGCAGTTCTGGGTTGAAATGCCCACCGCGGTTCGCCGCGGCTAATGGAGCGTCCGGGCTTTTTTCGTTAACCGAGTCTGTGTGAAAACCGGCCATGCACCGCTTCCTGCGGTCGCGGCTCGCGGTGTTTAACGAGCCGCGACCACAGGGAGCGGTGGGTATATCGGTTTTTCACAGGACTCACAAGCAAGGGCCATCGTCTGGTGCTTTCGCCACGAAGCCCGCAGCGACGTGCCACTAACTCATTTTTATCAGCGCGGCGAGGGTTTTGGGAGCCGTGCGCCGGTAGCTGAGCGCGACCAGCTCGGCGACTTCGCCCCAATCGATTTCGCCGACATCCAGGCGTAGTCCGATCCAGCCGCGAGGCCCGATATAGGCGGGGAGATAGAATCGGTCCGGCTGCGCCGCGGCTAGAGCCACATGATCGCCCGGCATGGTTTTCGCGCACACGGACACGATCCCGTCGCCATGATGATTGTTTAAGAAATACGCGAAGACTTTCTTCCGCACCAGGAAACTCGCGTGGCTCCCGCTGGTCTGCCGCGCCGCCTCGGGAAGCGCGAGGCAGATTTTCGTCAGCCGGGTCAGCCGCTTGTCTTCCTTCACTTCCGTTTCGCGGAGAGCATCAACACGATCAGTTGCTCCGTGACGCGCGGCTCCAGACCCTCCGTGTGGCCCTTTTCGAGACGCACCACATCCGCGACCACGCGCCCGCCCTTGCATTTCGGATACTCGAACACTTCGGCGGTCCCCGGCCTCGGCAGCAATCCCCACGGAGGATTCGGCGGATTCTGGCGCGTGCCATCGTACACGTAGCCGGCTTTTGTATCGACCACGTCCGCACGCCGCACCCGCGCACTGCATCCATACTTCGCAGCCCACGTGGAAGTCTCAGGCAGGCCCTTATCATCCATTTCGCGCCGCCCGGTCTCGTAGATGAACGAAAAATCGTTCGACGGAGGCTCGCGCAACGCCGCCATCGACGCGGCGATAGACGGCGTTGTGCTCGCGCGTCCCCCGGTTGCCGGCGGAGGCGCAGAGAGCGCTCCGAACCCGCCGCGGCCGGGATTCCCCCCCAAACGTCCTCCCGACAGACTCAGCCAGCCGTCGACTTTATCCTTGAAAAAATCCGTGCGGACCAGCCGGTTCGACGTCAACCCGCCCTGGGAATGTCCCACCAGCCAGAATGCTTTGATGTTTTTCCGGCCCACCTGCTCAAACACCAGGTCGACGATGTTGTGCAGATACTCGTCGTCGGATTCCGCCCAAAAATTGGCCGGCGAATTCGGCGTGGCGATCACCAGGCGATATTTCTCCTTGTAATCCATCAGCGGAAAATAGTGGCGCTGCCAGTTCCCATAGGAACCGAAGCCGTGCAGGCTCAGGATAAACGTCACCTTTTCGCCGCGCTTCAGATCGCACGGGTAATCGAGGAAGAATTTGCGGCCGGTCTTCGGCTCGACCGCGGTGCCCTGCTCGATCACCATGGGACCCGGACAATCGGCGTCCGGGCAATGCAGCGGAGGCGGTGTCTGGCAACGTTACTCCCGCCAACTGTATCGGCTCGACTTTCATCGCGAACGCACTGATCGCCGCCATCGCGGCCACTACCGCAAGAAGTTTCATGTCATTTCCTCATCACCCTCGGGCGGGACAACGCCATTATTATACGCCCCGGCCTGATCGCCTGAGCAGACCCGAACAACGCATTCCCACAAGCGGGCACTGCGTGTCGCGACGGAACTGCCTGGATTCTTAAATTCATCGATTTAGCGAATCCCGAAAATGGGGAGGAAGTTGCACGCGTAACCCCATGAGCTCAGTTCTTCGTGACGCGCAGTTCGCTTTGCGGAGTTTTCGCAAGAATCCGGGATTTGCCGCGGTCGCGATTCTGTCGCTGGGGTTGGGAATCGGCGCCAATACGGCGATTTTCACGTTGATGGATCGCGTGGTGCTTGCGCGCGCTGCCCGTTCAGCGTCCTCAGGAACTGGTGCTGCTGACTTCAAACGGACCGATTCGAGCCCATCTCGAAACCAGCTACGACTCTTCGTATTGCTTTTCGTACCCGATGTATCGCGATTTTCGCGACGGTGCGCCGGGCTTTCAGCGGCGTGCTGGCTTGGTTTCGCGCCTCGGCGAGCTTTTCCTCGGGTGGGCGCACCGAGCTGATCCACATCAATCTAGTGTCTGGAAATTTCTTCGACGTGCTCGGCGTGAAAACGGTGCTGGGGCGTCCGACCAGCCTCGAAGACGATCGCGCTCCAGGCGCCTCGCCGGTCGCAGTGCTGAATCATGACTTCTGGGTGAGAAGATTCGGCGCCAATCACTCGATTCTAAATCAGACCGTGAATGTCAACAATCACCTATTGACGGTGATCGGCGTAGCGCAGCCGGGATTTCAAGGCTTGGCCGTGGGCGAATCGCCGGAGTGTTCGTCCCGGTGACGATGGCGGCACAGATGCTCCCCGGCATGCCCGACGTTGGAGGATCGCCGAAGTTTGTGGCTCAACGTGATCGCGAGGCTGAAGCCTGGAGTTTCCAGGGCCGCCGCCGAATCCGCGATGAACGCCTTCTGGCGGCCGATTCTCGAAGCCGAGCTCAAGGACATACCGCAAGCTTCCGCAAGTTTTCAGAGCCGGTTTCTACAAAGGCATTTGACGCTGCTGCCGGCGGCAAACGGGATCTCATCGCTGCGCATGATGTTTCAGGCACCGCTGGTTTTGCTGATGGCTCTGGTCGCGCTGGTGCTGTTGATCGCTTGCGCGAACGTCGCCAATCTGATGATCGCGCGGGCGGCGGCGCGAAAAAGGAAATGGCGATTCGGCTGGCTCTCGGCGCGAGTCGCCGCGATATCGTGCGGCAAATCCTGGTGGAAAGCGTAGTGCTCTCGATCGCCGGTGGAGGCGTGGGAGTACTGCTCGCGATGTGGATTGGCGGGATGCTGCTGCGCCTGCTTCCCCTGGGTCCGATCATCAGCGCGATTTCGACGGAGCCGGATCTGCGGATTCTCGCCTTCACGGCGCGCGATTTCGATTCTATCCGGCGTCTTTTTCGGCCTGGCGCCCGCGCTTCAAACTACCCGGCCGGATGTCGCGTCCACCATGAAGGAGCAGGTGGCGAACGTATCCGGTGGCGGGTCGCAGGTGGTGTACCGCAAGGCGCTGGTGGTGGTGCAGGTGGCGCTTTCCCTGGTGCTGCTGATTGGAGCTGGACTGTTCCTGAAAAGCCTGACGAACTTGCGGCAGATCGATACGGGTTTTCGCACCGATCATCTGATGAGCTTCGCGATTAATCCGCCGTTGATCGGCTATGACGCCGCGCGCGCGGTTCCGCTGTTCGACCGCCTGATCGCCACCGTGAAATCGCTGCCGGGGGTTCGCTCGGCGGGAGTCTCGGAGACTCCGCTGCTCACCGGCGATAACAATCTCAGCTCCATCGAGGTTCCGGGCCATGAGCGGAAGGAGAGCGAGCCCACGCCGAACGCCGACCTGGTGAGTCCCGGATTCTTTTCCGCCATGGGGATTCCGTTGCTCGCGGGCCGCGAATTCACCGAAGCCGATGGAAAATCCGCGCCACCGGTCGCCATCGTCAACGACACCTTCGCCGACGCTTACTTCGAACATGGAAGCGCGCTGGGAAGGCATTTTCATTTTGTGAGTGACAAGAAGACCGAGATCGAAATCGTCGGGATCGTGAAGACCGGCAAGTACACGGACTTGCGCGAAGAAAAACAGCGGTTTCATTTTCTGCCCTTACGCGCAAGGCTACACGAGCGGATCCATGACGTTCTATGTGCGCACCAGCCAGCAGCCGGAGTCGATCGCCGGGGCGCTGCGGCAAACGGTGCGCAGCGCGGACGCGAATCTTCCCATATCGGAGTTGAAGACCATGGAGCAGGAGATCGACGAATCGGTGTTCGCGGATCGCATGGTTTCCACGCTGTCGGCGTTCTTCGGACTGCTGGCGACGCTGCTGGCGGCGATCGGATTATATGGCGTGATCTCGTATTCGGTAAGCCGGCGAACCGCGGAGATCGGCATCCGCGTCGCGCTGGGCGCGAATCAACGCATGGTGCTGGGATTGGTGCTAAAGGAAGGACTGGCGCTGGTCGCGATCGGCGTGGTGTGCGGATCGGCGGCGGCATTCGCGGTCACGCGCCTGATCGCGAACTTGCTCTATAACGTGCCGGCTAAGGATCCGATCACGTTCGTGACTTTCGCCGCAGTGCTGATCTTGGTAGCGCTGGTGGCGATTTACATTCCCGCCCGTCGCGCGGCAAGGCTCGATCCGGTGATCGCGCTGCGGACCGAGTGAACGAGTTCAAGCATTGTCGCACGTGAGCACATCACGCTAAGATAGTGAGCGGAGGAATGGGTGAGTGGTTGAAACCGGCGGTCTTGAAAACCGTTAGCGGGGTAACTCGCTCGGGGGTTCGAATCCCTCTTCCTCCGCCATTTCTCCCTATTGCTTCGAAAGCCGCCGGCGCATGGCTTCGAAGCTCATCGCCGAAGCCCATTCGGAGGTGTAGCGAAGGGGATGCCGCCAATTGAATCGCCAGCCGAGCGGTAGCGCCATCAGATATTTCGTCAACGACGGGCGAAACGGCGGGGAAAATTGATCCAGGCCGTCGGCGAGATGGCCGGTGTAGGCCAGGACGTGGGGGAACGGAGAATAGCCGTAGTTTTCCTGCAACACCGCGATGGTCTCGCGCAGGACCTTTCGGCGCTGGCTGATGGTCTTGTTGCTGCCGTGCATGCGGGAGGTCGCCAGCATTTCGCCGATCTTACGCAACCGATGCGTCTTTGAAACACGAATCCAAAAATCGTAGTCGAAGGAGTACTTCAACGACGGGTTCAGCATTCCTCCCGCGGAGAATGCTTCGCGGCGCAGGAATGACGCCGGCTGGCAGATGAAGCACTGTGACATCAGCAAATCCGGATCGAACGGCCGGGTTGGATAGCGGGCGATCACACTTCCATCCGCCCTCACCCAGTTGGCTTCGCCGTACACTCCGTCGGCTGAAGGATCTTCGAGCAGCGCGCGGACCGCCGCGCTCACGGCGCCCGGCAGATAGGTATCGTCCGCATTCAGAAAGGCGAAGACAGATCCACTAGATCGCAGAAATCCTTTGTTGACCGCTTCAGCAGCGCCATTGTCCGGTTCGGAAAACCAGCGGAACGTGACATTTTCCGAGTGCCGAGCTTCGTAGCGCCGGACGATCTCAACGGTTCCATCCGTGGACCCGGCGTCCATTACGATGTACTCGATCCGCGGATAGTCCTGGGCGAAGACGCTGCGGATGGTTTCGTCAACGAAGTTCGCCATCTGATAGACCGGCGTAACGATGCTGACGAGCGGGAATCCTCGCATCGAAACTCAAGTATACTCCGATTAATGGAACCGCTGGTCACACTCGTGACGCCGTCCTACAATCAAGGGCGTTTTATTCGCGCAACCATTGAAAGCGTCCTGAGCCAGGATTATCCGAACCTGGAATATATCGTAATGGACGGCGGATCCACCGATGAAACCGCTTCCATTGTCAAAGATTATACGTCACGCCTGACTTGGCTTTCAGAAAAGGATCGAGGCCAATCCCATGCCATTAACAAGGGCTTTCGAGCGGCCCGAGGAGAAATTGTTTCTTGGCTGAACTCCGACGATCTGATTCTGCCGGGTGCAATACGCCACGCCGCGAACGCTTTGCGGGAACATCCGGATACGGGCGCTGTGTACGGCGAAGGCTATCTGATTGATGAAGCAGGACATATGACAGGCCGTTTCCCTTGGACGGAGCCTTTTAATCTATGGAAACTGGTTTATTTGTCGGATTATATTCTGCAACAAACTGTATATTTCCGGCGCAACGTGATTGAGGAGCTCGGCTATCTTCGCGAGGATCTGCATTACGTGATGGATTGGGACATACTGATCCGGATCGGCAAGCGATATCCCTTGCATTACATTCCGCAATATATGGGATGTCTGCGCGAATATCCCAGTGCGAAGTCTTTCTCAGGTGGAGCGAAGCGTGTTCAGGAAATTGCCAAAGTTCTTCAGGAGCATACCGGTTTGCGGGTTCCACCGGGCTACGTGTATTACGGGCTGGAGACCTACCGGAACATTTGGGAGAGTCGCGTTCCGTTGAAGTTCACGAAACGGCTGATCCGTGTCGCGTGCGGATACTGGATTGAGCGGACGCTGCACGGCTCGCAGGGTTGGTATCCGGATTTGTCGGCGGGAAAAACCGTGAAGTACATGCTGCCGTCCGCGGGGCAGAGGACGCTGGTTCTTGCCGGTTCTAATCCGAGTCGCCAGAAACTGACGATTTTCGCCGATGGCAATCGGATCGCTCAGCGTAGTTTTGAATCGGGCGAGTTCGAGTGGAGCGTTCCGATTGCCGAAGCGGCTCAGCCGGTCAATCTGCTGTTCAAAGCTTCGCGTCCCTACGTGCTTCGGTCGGTGCGGACCGAAGCGTTGGCCGAATCCCGCAGACACGAAACCGAGACCGCTGCAATTTAGATCGAAAAGCGGGATGCCGCGGCGTCCTGGTGGAACATCGAAACCGTCTCGAGAGAATAATCGTGCAAATCTTTGCCGACCAGCTCGAGTTTGCGCAGAAGATCGCCGGTGACCGTGATCACGTGGCATCCGATGGCGTTGGCTTGAAAGATGTTCAAAAGCTCGCGCGGGCTGGCCCAGATCAGTTCGGCAGTTTCCAGATGCTTCAGATATTCGAGCGCGGCGGCCATCAGCGGAACCGGGTCGCGGCCCGTATCGGCGACGCGGCCGGCGAACACGGATACATAGGACGGGACGCCTTTCTGAAGCGCGGAACAGACGTCGCGCACCTGGCTTAACGCGAGAATCGCCGTAATGTTCAGCTTGATTCCGCTGCGGCTCAGCCGGCAGATCAGATCGAGCGCCGGCTCACGCCGCGTGTTGGTAACCGGCACTTTGACGAACACGTTTTCGCCCCAGGCGGCGATTTTGTGTGCCTGCCGCTCCATTTCGTCGAAGTCGTCGGCGAAAACTTCGAAGGAAATCGGATGATCGCGGATTTCCGATAAAACGTCGCGCGCGAAAGATTCGTAATCCGCGACGCCGGCTTTACGCATCAGGCTGGGATTGGTGGTGAAACCCTGAATCAGCGGATCCTTGAGCATTTCGAGCATGGTCCGCTTATCGGCGCCATCGGCGAAGATTTTGACCTTCAGATCGGATAGCGGCTTTTCAGGCATGCTCTAAAATCCAGTCTACAGCAGTCCGCAGAGAGTCCGCCACGAATGAGACGTCGGCATCGCCGGGACGCCGATCGGCATAACGATAATCGATGAAAATGTTCTGGCATTGCGCGCGCCGTCCGGCTTCCATGTCGCGCCAGCGGTCGCCAATGAAGAAGCTGCTGCGCAGATCGATATGGTGCTTTTGCGCGGCTTCAAGCAGCAATCCCGGAGCAGGCTTGCGGCACTCGCATCCATCCGAATCGTCGTGATAGCAGACGTAAATATCGTCAATGGGCAGGCGGCTTATGAGAAATTCATGCATCTCCTCTACCGCTGCTTTGGTTTGCTTGCCGCGCGCGACATCGGGCTGATTGGTCACGACGATCAACCGGAATTGAAGACGCTTCAGGTCGGCCAGGCACTCCTCGACATGCGGAGTGAGCTTCAAATCCTTGAGGCTTCCCGGCGGATGAGGCTTCCCGTTTCGAAGTTCTGCCTGGTTCAAGACGCCGTCGCGGTCGAGAAATACCGCTCGGTTCAACGAACCGACTCCCACTTGGTTTCGGCGGATTTAAGCGACGGATGGGAAACGAATAGATGCCAGATCACGGCCTGAAAAGCCTCAGAGTGCGGCGTGACGTGCGCGGTGTTGACGGTCGGCACGATGACGCAGGCGTCCGCGACCTGCGCAGTGTATCCGCCGTCGCGGCCCACGATTCCAGTGATGCGAGCGCCGCATTCGCGCGCAAAATCGAGAGCCGCGATCAGATTCGTGCTGACCTGCTTTTCGAGATTGCCTCCGCCTACCGAAAAGACCAGAATCGTATCGGAGGCGCGAAGGCGGCTGGTTTTCAGCCACGCGGCGAAGACGCTGGACCAGCCTTCGTCATTGGTGCGGGCGGTCAACTCCGAGACATTATCCGTGGGCGCATAAGCTTCGATGCCGGTGATTTTGCGAAAATCGTTCACGGCGTGTGAAGCGTTCGCGGCGCTGCCTCCCACGCCGAGAATGAACAAACGCCCGCCTGCCGCTTTTGTGGCAGCCAGGATTTCGATCACGCGATCGATGGCCTGTCGATCAAGACTGCCCGCGATAGCGGCGGCTTCGTTTAAGAACTGCTCGGTGAAAGTCATCGTTCCTTTCTGGCCGAAAGATATTCCGCGAGCTCCTGGATTCCCTGGAACGATCCGATTTCGTAGAATCGCTCGGGAACTGGGTAGGCGGCGAGTTCGCCCTGATCTAACAGTTTCCGATACAGCTCCGCCAGATCGAAATGGACGCCTGACGGCACACGCTCGAACGCTTCCGCGCGAAAAACACCCAGGCCATAATCGATATGCTGCATTGCCGGTGTACGGTTCTTCTTATCATAGACGCGGATGGCGCCGGCGGCGGTCATTTCGACGTTGCTCGCGTCGAATTGGTCCAGATTGCGATAGACCGTCATCAGCGCCAACTTTTCCGATTCATGAAAGCTGCGCGCGATGTTCGAGTAATCGCAGGGCAGATAGGAATCGCCATACAGGACGAAAAATTCGTCGCCCAATAACGGAAGCGCCTGCTTCAACGCACCCGCAGTGCCGAGCAGGACGGGACCGTCGAAGGAATATTCGAGTTTCAAGCCGAAGCGGCTGCCGTCGCCCGCGTAGTCGCGCAGCATTTCGCCGAGATATCCGGCGCATAACACGACCTTCTGAATCCCGGATGCCTTCAGAAGGCGCAACTGGTGAGCCAGGAAGGGTTCGCCCGCGACGTCGATCAGCGCTTTAGGGATGGCTCTGCGTCAGCGGGTACAGGCGCGTCGCCATTCCGCCGCACAGGATGGCCGCGGGCAAACTCATTGCGTCAGGATCCTGGTGCCTTCAAAATCGAAGCGAAAGCGAACCTCGCGCAGGCCGGCCATCGACAACGCGTGGCGGCAACGTTTCTTGTCCTCGCAATAAAACAGCAGAAAACCGCCGCCGCCCGCGCCGATCAACTTGCCTCCCAGCGCGCCGTGCTGAAGAGCCAGAGCATACCACTCGTCGATCTGCGAGTTGCTCATCGAGCCGGAGCGCTTCTTCTTATGTTCCCAATGGACGTTCATCAGATCGGCGAATTCTTCCAGGCGTCCTGCTTCGAGAGCGGCCTGGCTGCGAAGCCCGAGATCCTTGACGAAATGCAGGTTCTGGAGCATGGCGGCATCGTCGCTCTTGCTGCGCGTGTCCTGTTCCCGGAGAATGGCGGAAGCCGACCGCGAGAAGCCGGTGAACATCAGAAGAAGATTGTCTTCCAGATTCAGCAGCGTCTCGGCGGAGATGCGGAGGGGCCACGGCTTCAACTTTCTCGTCAGGCTCGAATCGAAAACAGGTGATGCCGCCGTAAGCGGAGATGTATTGATCCTGTTTGCCGATGGGCTCACCCAGCTTCACGAGTTCGATGGCGCAGGCCTGCTCCGCGAGTTCCGCGGGATGCACCAGGTTCTTTCGATAAGCGTGCAGCGCTTTCAGCAGAGCGGTAGTGAAGCTGCCGGACGATCCGAGACCGGTGCCGGCGGGAATGTCGGCCATGCTGGTGATCTCCAAATTGGGATGATCTATTTCCGACCAGACGCAGAGCTTCGCGGACGATCGGATGCTGCACCTGGTCCACCGAGCTGACCCGTTCGAGTTGCGAATACTTGACGATCAGTTCGCGCTCGAAGGTTTGGTGCAGCGTGATGTAGACGTACTTATCGATCGCGGCGGCAACCAAGAAACCACCAAAGCGCCGGTAATAAGACGGAAGATCGGTGCCGCCGCCGCCGAGGGAAAGCCGCAAAGGACTGCGAGTGATGATCATTGTCGCGACCGCTGGTAAATGGTTTCGACCACGCGCAAAGCTTCGCGGGCATCGTGCAAGCGACGGGCCGCACGGCTTGCCGGATTTGACGCCTGTCTCGAAATCGGCGAGCTCCAACTGCCAGGATCGGTCTTCACCCGGATACTCCCAGACGGTGGTTTCGGGCGGACCCATCTGGGGTAGCATGCGATAAAACGCGAGCCGCTCGACGCCGTAGCTGCCGCCGAGGCCCTGAATATCGAGCTTCGCCTCGCGTCCGTAGATTTCCATCGAGAACAGGTTCTTCCACTCAGTGCAGCTCACGTGCAGCCACGCGGTCTGGCCGGCGGCGGTGCGCAGATCGAGGAACGCGTTGTCGTCGACGCGGCATGTCCCAGAAATAGGTGTTCGCGTGGCCGTCGATGCGAGCGAAGTCGCCCAGAAACCAGCGGGCCAAGTCGATCAGATGGACGCCCTGGTCGATCAGCTCGCCGCCGCCGGAGATTTCGGGGTTGGCTCGCCATTCTTTTTCGTAGCCGACCCGGCCGCCGTGGCCGTAGCGGGCGCGCAGAAACATGAGCGGACCAGAGAGCGCCCGAATCGAAAATTCTCGCGGCCTTTTGCAGAGCCGGGTGATAGCGGTGATTGAATCCGACCTGCACGTGGACTCCGGATTCGCGGGCAGCCTGAATCACGGGGTCCATTTCCTGAACCGAGCGTGCGGCGGGCTTTTCGACCAGCACGTGCTTTCCCGGCCTGCACCGCAGCCAAGGTCACCGGCGCGAGCCATTGATTCGTGGTCGCGACGACCACAGCTTCAACCTCGGGCGAGTACACGACCTCTTGCCAATCGTGGCTTGGGCTGCGTGATACTGAGACGCGAGGCGTTCGGCTCGGTCCGGAAGGAAGTCTGCGGCGATGCGAATCGCGTGTCCCTGGGCGCAAGAGCTTTGGCGCGCTTCTGTCCGATTAATCCGCAGCCGATGATGGCGAAGTTCATGATTCGCTATTCCCAATCGAGGCCGCGATCCTTGGGTACGATCCGGCGTAGCGTGTACACGTCGGTGCTCAGAAGTTTGTCGCGGCGTTGCGGGAGTTGTTCCCAAGGGTCCCACACGGCGCTGATCAGCTTGCCGGTGATTCCGTCCGATTCTTTGGAGAGAAGAAAAACACACAGACCGGCGGCTCGCTCGAGCGATGCCCCGCCTTCTTCTTTTTGACGAATGGAGCGATCGTAGTAAGGTTTGCCAACCGCCTCAGGTCCAGCTTCCAAAACCTCGCGCAGCATTCGCGTATTGAGCGCACCGGGAGCGACGGCGTTCACGTCGATGTGGTCACCGGCGCATTCGACCGCCAGGGTTTCAGTCAATCGGACGACGGCGGCCTTCGAGGCTGCGTAGGCGCTCAGGTTCGGCATGGGCGCGGTCGCTCCGCCGCCCGACAGGTTGACGATCTTTCCGTACTTCGCGCGCCGCAAAATCGGGAGCACTTCCTGGCAACAAAGCATCGTGCCGAACAAATTTATCTGGATGGTGCGCATCCACTCGGTGGAATCGACGCTTTCCAGAGATCCTTTAGGGCCGAGCACACCGGCGTTATTCACGATGCCGAGCAAATTCGGAAGGCGCTGACAGGCCTGGTCGATCAAATCGCGAACGGAGGCCGGATCCGAGACATCGGCGCCCAGTCGCGAAGACCCGCGGCGCGCCGAATTCGTTGGCGAATTTAGCGCGAACCGATTCGATCGCGTCTTTATCGCGGGCGCAAAGAAATACGTCAGCGCCTTCACGCAAGCATGCACGGGCGACCGCGTGACCGAGGCCGAGGCTGGCTCCAGTAACGATGACGCCCTTTCCATGAATTGAGTTAGACAAATGCGAAACTCATTGTGGCACCCTGCCGGATGGCCGCGCAAGGTACCATAGTGTGTTTTCCGAATCGCGATGAGTGCGCCTGCATGCAAGATCTGTGGATCGCCGACGGTGGAAGCCGGAACGAAATGGGGCCGCATGGAGAAGCGGGAATTTCATCTTCGCCAATGCCCGCGCTGCCACTTCGGATTTGTCGCCGATCCGTGCACCGATTACGCGCGGATTTATTCGGACGCATATTATCGCGGCGAAGGCGCGGACCCACTGGTCGATTACGAGTTTGAACTGGAACACCCGGATCGCACCATCCGGCAGTACGAGTGGCAGGGGATTTATCAAGTGGTCGAATCGCTGGCGCCGCTCACGCCAGATACGAAATGGTTGGATTTCGGGTGTGGGAACGGAGGCCTGGTGCGGTTTTGCCGATCGAAACAGATTTCCGCCGTGGGGTTTGAAGAAGGCGCGATTGCCGAGAAAGCTCGCGCGGCGGGGATTCCGATTGTACATCGCGAGGAACTGACGGATGGGAGTTTCGACGTGATCACAGCGATTGAGGTCATGGAACATGTCGAGGATCCGATCGCGGTGCTGCGGGACATTCGCAGATTGTTGAAGCCCGGCGGCCTGTTCTTTTTGACCACCGGAAACGCGGCTCCCTACCGCGATCGTCTGCCTTCGTGGAGCTATGTGACGCCAGAGATTCACATTAGTTTCTTTGAGCCCGAGACATTGAGGCAGGCTTTGATGACGGCCGGATTTCGCACCGAGTTTCGTGGATATTTGCCCGGGTTCACGCAAATTATCCGGTTCAAGATTTTGAAGAACCTGCGGGTTCGAACGCGATCCGCGTGGGAGCGCGCGCTGCCGTGGGCGCTGCTTTCGCGAATCGCCGACGCGCGCTACGGGGTTACGGCCCATCCGGTCGCTTGGGCGAACCGTGTAAAATAGCAGAATCGAAGTGCCGACAGCCCCCGACATCACCCTAATCCTACCCGCGTTCAATGAAGCAGCCACCATCGGGAACACCATTGGCGAAGCGGTGGATTATTTCACGCGGCGCGGCTCGCGATACGAGATTATCGTGTCGGCGGACGGCGAGGACGGCACGCGCGAGGTGGTCGGCGAGATGGCGCGGACGAATCCGAATCTGCGCGTGATCGGCGACCGGGAGCGGCTCGGGAAAGGCCGCGGTGTAAGACTCGCAGTTGCATTGGCAACGGGACATATCGTCGGCTACGCGGATGCGGACAACAAGGTGCCGATTTCGGAATACGACAAAATCGAGCCGGGTTTCGCGAACGGAGCCGATCTCGTGATCGGGTCAAGGGCTCTGGCACGATCGGAAATTTTGCGGTATCAGCCGCTGTATCGCAGGATCGGATCGCGCGGATTTGCCGCGACCATGCGGATGATCACCGGCCTTCGAGACATCAGCGATACCCAATGCGGCTTCAAGTTTTTTCGCAGGGACGTTGCGGCGCGGATTTTCCGGAATCAACGGATCGACGGCTACATGTTCGATGTGGAGATCCTGTCGCTCGCGCAAAGGATGGGATATCGCATTCAGGAAGTTCCGATCCGCTGGTGCGACGACGGCGACAGCCGGCTGGAGCTGGTAGCTGGAAATCTTCGCAACATGCGCGACCTGTTCAGGATTCGCGCGTCGACGCGAGCGTTTGACGCCGTCGACGACGCAGTGCCCGTCAAGCCGGCGGCGCGCGGCTCGGAGAATCGTTGAGAGTCGTCGTCACGGGAGCGGCAGGGTTCATCGGCAGCAATCTGGTCGATCGTCTGCTTGCCGAGGGGCATACCGTCGTTGGCGTGGACAATTTTTCAACCGGGCTGCGATATTTTCTGGAGCCGGCGCTCGGCAATCCACAGTTCCGTCTGGTAACCGGAGATATATTGGATCAGCCGACTTTGCTTTCGGCGATGCAGGATTCGGAATTCGTGTTTCATCTGGCGGCGAACGCGGACGTGCGTTTCGGCGCCGATCATCCTACTCGGGATTTCGAACAAAATGCTCGGGGGACGGCGAATGTTCTCGAAGCCATGCGGCTGAGCCATGTGCCCGCGATCGCGTTTGCCTCCACCGGATCGGTCTATGGCGAAGCGACGGTATTTCCGACTCCGGAAGATCATCCGTTTCCGGTGCAGACGTCGCTGTATGCCGCGTCGAAGCTCGCGGCCGAAGGATTGATCGAAGCTTACGCAGAGACGTTCGCCATTCGCGGATATATTTTCCGATTCGTTTCCGTTCTGGGCGAGCGATACACGCACGGCCACGTGATCGACTTTTTCCGACAGTTGACCGAGCATCCCGAATCGCTGGAGGTGCTGGGAAACGGGAAGCAAAGAAAGTCGTACATGTATGTCCACGATTGCATCGATGCGATCCTTACTGTCCTGGATCGTTCGAAGGAGAAGATCAATATGTTCAACCTGGGGACGGATGAGTATTGCGAAGTGAACGATTCGATCGGATGGATCTCATCCGAGCTGGGGTGCGCTCCGCGAATCCGCTACACCGGCGGCGAGCGTGGCTGGATCGGTGACAATCCTTTCATATTTCTGGATTGCGCGCGCATCCGCGCTCTGGGCTGGCGGCCCAAGCTGACCATTCGCGAAGCGGTGGTCCAGACGGTCCGGTATCTGCGCGACAATATTCACCAGATCAACCGGACGTAGCGAACCGGCCATCAAAAAGCCGTATAAAAATACCGGTTCAAATTCCAGACGCCGCCGATCTGCGACCACAGTTGAACGTAAATCGGACTCCCGTTGACCGGGATTCCACTCACGGTGTGCGACAGCGCTGTTCCCAGGTTTGCCGCGAAGATATTGCCTTGCCCGACGACCGTTCCTACGTCCAGCCAGAAAGCCTGGACGCCGGTCCCGGCGGTCCAGTTGAAAGTTACGGTGCTGCCGGAAAGCGTGGAAAATATTATCGGCGAGGTGATGGCGCCGCAGACGTTCGAGGCGGTGAACATATAGCGGCCGGGATTGTTCCAAACGCCGCCTATGTGGGTCCACAGTTGCACGTAGATGGTTCGCCCGTCACACGGAATGCTGGAGATCGAAAGAGACGTTACGCTAGTCGACCCTCCGAAAATGTCGCCGTGGGCGATTGAATTGCCGACGTCGAGCCAATACTGATCAACTCCCGCCACGGCGGCCCAGGTGAAGGCGACCGTCTCGGCGGAAAATGTCGCGCCGTCAACCGGCACCGAGAGGGCCGCGCACCCCGATGCGGCCGTGTAAGTGGATCTGGTCGGCGGCTGCCACGCTCCGCCGATGTGCACCCACACCTGGACGTACACGGGACGTCCGTCGCACGGCAGCGTGGTCACATCGATCGACGTCGCGGTAGTCGCAGAGCCATAGTAATCGCCATAGGCGACGGCGCTGCCGACATCGAGCCAATACTGGTCCGCGCCGGACGTCGGGGTCCAGCTAAATGTGTAGGAGGTCCCCGGAAGTAGGTGCGGGCCGGTAGCCACCGCCGCTCCGAATCGCGTCAGCCATCCGGTGGCGAAGCCCAGGTAACTTGACTGGAACGCGGACAAAACTGGAAAGTCGCCGGAGTTGGTTTGTCCTCCGATGTAGATGTTCGCGGACGAATCGAGCGCGATCGCATTGGCTTCATCTAATCCCGATCCGCCGTACGGGGTCGAAAAAACTAGCGCGCTCCCGGAGGGGTTGATTTCGGAGACAAACGCGTCGTAATTGCCGTTGAATTGCGCCTGCACAGCGTTGACCATTGGAAAATCGACGCAAGATGTCTGCCCGGCGACGTACGCGTTGCCACTGGAATCGACCGCAATCCCCGAGGCCCAGTTCGACGTGCTGCCGCCGAGGTAGGTACTGTAGACCAGCGCATTGCCCGACGGATTGAGTTTCGATACGAAGGCGTCCTGCATGCCGTTCGCTGAGGTGCGCAAGGCGCCGGACGTGATGGGGAACGCGGTAGATCCAGTCACACCGGTGACGTACGCATCTCCGCTTACATCCACCGCGATGGCATTCGCTTGCTGGGGCATGTTGCCGGTGCCGGTGCCTCCCAGGTAGGTGCTGTAGATGAAAGCCGATCCCCCGGCAGCGAGTTTGGTGACGAATGCCACCTGGCCGCCCGCATTGAAATTTTCGAGCGCGTTCATGACCGGGAAATTCACGGAGTATGTGCCGCCGGCCGTGTACACGTTGCCGCCTGAATCGACCGCGATGCCGCCGGCATGTTCGGATGCGGAGCCGCCCAGATACGTGCTGAGAAGCAGCGCGCCGGACGAGGATAGTTTAGCGGCGAACGCGTCGGTCTGGCCGCCGAAAGCCGCCTGCGCGGCCTTTAGAGTAGGAAAATCGGTGGATTGCGTGTCGCCCGCGATGTATGCGTTTCCCGATGTGTCGATTGCGATTGCGGTGCCCTGGTCCCAACCGGAGCCTCCAAGGTACGTGCTGTAAACCAGCGCATTGCCGGCTGCATTCAACTTGAGCGCGAACGCATCGCGCCCGCCGCCAAGCGAAAAACGGATCGGCGCGGCCAGCGGAAAATTCGTGGACGCGGTCGATCCCGTGACATAGGCTTGCCCGGTGGAATCTACGGCAATCGCGGACGCGCGGTCATCGCTGTTGCCGCCGATGTAGGTCGCATAAACCAGCGCGGTGCCCGAAGAGTTCAGCTTGACGACGAATGCGTCGACGCCGCCGCGATTCGCAGCCTGAATCGCGCCAGAGACCGGAAAATTCAAAGACTCCGTCCAGCCCGCAGCGTAAATATTTCCGGAGCCGTCAGCGGCCACGCCGGTTACGCTCCCCATCGAGCTTCCGCCCAAGTAGGTGCTATAGGAAACCGGCGGATCGATGACCAGCGGTCTGGATTCATCATAGGTATCGACCTCGAACCCAACGGTGTTCTGGTCGAGCAGCCGATAGCGTCCTCCGATGTGGGTCCTGCCGGCCGCGGAATCCTGGTAAATGTCCGGCGCTTTCTCGCGCAATTCCGAGCCGGATTCGCTGACTTCGAGATCGCCATTCGGTTCGATCGACACGCGGCTCGCGTTTTCGTACCGCAGCCGGATCTGCTCGACGCCAGAGTGCGGCGCAACCACGAACTCGGACTTGATGGTCCCGTGCTCGCAACGATAATTCGCGTCGATTCCCGGATACAGGTTGCGATACACGATCCGTTGATAGGTCGCGATCCCGGTTTTCCACTTCGCGGTGTCGGCACCGAGTAGAAAGTTCACGCGGGCGTCCATCGCGTCCGCGCCTTCAATGTTGACACGCGAATCGGCGCCGAGGAATCGCATCGTGGTCTGTGCTTCATGAATCTTGTAAGTGACCGAGTCGAGATGGAACGCAGCCTGTACGCCGGGAGTTTCCAGAATGAAACGAATTCCCGGATCGGTCAGACCAGGGTTCCTAAAAAAGAACGCCGGCACCGAGCGTCCCATGTCGGCACTGAATCCAGGCGCCATCACAACGAAAAACAGAGCAATTTTCTGAAGTTTTTGATCCACGACAGGATTGAATGCAAGCGTCGTGCCGAAGGGAGATCTATTCCCAATGCAACGCGCCGGATTTACCCGAGCGGATCAGGCCTTGCCGTGCGTGGCCGTGGACAGAGCGGTCTGTCCCTTTTTCAACAAGCTCCTACCGTGATTTCTTTTTGCGAACTTCCCGAACGCTCGCGGGAGTCATCAGAAACTTCGCCTGGCTGTCGACTGGAGGCTCGCCGGTCTGGTCCCACGCAAAGGTCCCGTCGGATCGCATATGCCGGGCGCTGCGATTATCGGCCAGATACGTGGCCAGAATATCGTCGCGAAGGCGCTTCAGAAGACGCTTGTTCTCTACCGGAAACAGCAGTTCCACGCGATGATTCAAGTTGCGATCCATCATGTCGGCGCTGCCCAGGTACACTTGTTCGCGCCCGCCGTTGCGGAACTAGTAGATGCGGCTATGCTCCAGGAATCTCCCCACGATGCTGGTGACGCGGATGTTCTCGCTGACGCCGGGGACGCCGGGCCGAAGGCAGCAGATGCCGCGAACCAGCAGATCCACCTGGACGCCCGCTTGGGATGCCTGGTACAGCAAGCGAATCATCCCCGGGTCTTCAAGCGCGTTCATCTTGAAAATAAGGCGCGCTTCGTGCCCGCGCTCGGCATGGCCGATCTCGCGGCGAATCAGCTCCTCCAGCTTCTGCCGTAAATTGATGGGAGCCACCAGCAGCTTGTGAAATTCGTTCTTAGCCGAATATCCAGTCACGTAATTGAACAGATCCGTGACATCGGCGCCGATCTGCTCGTCGGCGGTGAAAAAGCTGAGGTCGGTGTACAGTCGCGCGGTGGTCGGGTTATAGTTTCCGGTGCCCAGATGAACGTAGCGGCGAATGGTCTCGCCTTCGCGCCGGACCACCAGCGCGACCTTCGAATGTACTTTCAAGCCCACCAGTCCATAGACGACGTGAACGCCCGCGGCTTCCAGCGCTCTCGCCCACTCGATGTTGCTCTCTTCGTCGAAGCGCGCCTTCAGCTCCACCAGCACGGCGACCTGTTTGCCGTTTTCGATCGCGCTGAGCAGGCTTTCGACCACCGGCGAATTGCGCCCGACGCGGTACAGCGTCATCTTGATCGCCAGAACGTCCGGATCCACAGCGGCGCGCCGCAGGAACTCGACCACCGGCTGGAAGGAGTCGAAAGGATGGTGCAGCAGCAGATCTTCGCGGCGCAGCACCGCGAAAATGTCTTCCTCCGATTTCGGATTCAGTTCGGGCGGAGTATGCGGGAGAAACGGGATGTCTTTCAGATCCGGCCGGTCGATCGAAAGAATCTGCCTCAGCCGGCTCAGGTCGAGCGGACCATCCACGGGATACACATCCCGCCGGTCGAGTTCCAGATTCGCGATCAGCGTGTCGAGAATATGCTCCGGGATGTCGTTCGAGACCTGCAACCTGACCACGGCGCGGAAACGGCGCTGCCAGACCGCTTCTTCGATGGTCTCCAGCAGATCGTCGCTTTCCAGCTCCTGGATCTCCACTTCGGCGTCGCGCGTGACGCGAAACGGATAGGCTTCGATAATATCCAGCCCCGGGAACAGCATCTGGAGATTCTCAATGATCAGGTGTTCCAGCCAGATCATCACCGGGCGTCCGCTAGCAGCCCGGTCGACGGGAACCAGTTGCGGCAAAGTGTCGGGAACTTTGACGCGTGCGAATCGCTCCACGCCTTTGGCATCGCGAACCGCCACCGCCAGGTTCAAGCTCAGGTTCGAAATGTGCGGAAACGGCCGGCCCGGGTCGAACGCCAGCGGCGTCAGCACCGGGTAAACCACTTCGCGGAAATATGCCTCCATCGCGCTGCGTTCGTGATTGGTGAGCTGCGAATAGCCGCGCAGCTCGATTCCGGCGCCTTCCAGAGCCTTGGCAATATCGCGCCAGCTATCGTAGGCGTCCGCCATGAGCTGCTTGACGTCCGCGCGGATGTGGTCGAGCTGTTCCGCCACGAATCCATCCAGGACATTGGTTGCGGCTTTCTGCTTCAGCACCGCGACGCGAACCATGAAGAATTCGTCCAGGTTTGAGAACAGAATGGAAAGAAACTTGACGCGTTCGAGCAGGGCGTTCGCCGGATCCTGCGCTTCTTCGAGCACCCGGCGCTGGAACGCCAGCAGACTGAGCTCGCGGTCGATGTAAAGCGTGGGGTCGTTCAGCGATCGAACTACTGGCGGAGGCGGTGGGGTTTCTGGAACCGGCGTTTTGACACTGGCGCTAGACATGCCACCGTCTATTTTAGCCGAAGCACCTACTCCGCCGTTTTACAGCCGTGTCACGACCAGCTAAGTTCGCTGGATAATTGCTGCTACAACGCCCGTCATGCCGAGCGCAGCGAGGGGATCTGCTTTTAAAGCGTTGATAACAGCCGAACGAAAAGCGGATTCCTCGCTCCGCGATTTCCCCTTTTTCAATAAGCTAGAAGCTAAAACGCAGGCTCAAGTCGATGCGACGGTTGAACGCCTGGGCCGCTGCGTTTCCGCCAAATCCGCCAAGATTGGCCTGCGCCAGAGGCTGGCCCAGTCGGGGCGAAAGCAGATCGCCCTCGATCAGTCCCGGATTCACGGTGTTAAACAGGTTGTGGAAGAAAATGCCAGCGGTCAGGGTGTAGCGTTTGCCGCTGGAATCGCCTCCGCCGAAGCCCGCCAGGTCCAGGACCGCCTCCGCCGCGTGGACCTCCGCCGCCGCCCCTTGGACCGCCGCCGAATCCGCCTCCCGGACCTCCCGGTCCGCCGCGGCGCTGGTTATTCTGCGTCGTGATCGATTCGCCGAATCCCCAGGTGCGGCTGATGCGCAGATTGAAATTAAACTGCACGGTACGCATCGAATCCGTTGATCGGCATTACCGGTAAATTCGCCGGCGGATTGATGACGAAATTCCCATAAGGCGTCCCTGAAACCAGGCAAGGGCTCAGGTTGCGCGCGATTTGCTGCGTGCACGCCGGAGCCGTGAACCCGGCAGGAGCCAGAGCGGGTCGAGCGTTCGTAAGCCCGTCGCCGTACTGGTCGATCCCTTCCATGATGTTAAACGGCGGGGCGGAGTTGTATACGATGTTCGGCGAGAAGCGGATGCCGAAGGGTGCCAGGATGCTGCCATTGATATTGACTGCGGTGGCGGATATCGTAGTTCGCACGTCCATAATCCTGATTGAAATTGTACGGATCCGACGGCGAGCCAGTGACGTTGGTATTGACATGCCCGTAGGCGTACCATCCGAACAGCGAAATTCGCGAATTGACCCGCGCGTTCACGTTGAAAATCAACTGATTCTGCTTGTACATGCCGCTCGACTCGTACAGATTGTACATGCCCGCTGCAAGACCCAGCGGATACACCGAACTCGCCGGATTGATCGGATTCCAGGTTCCCGGCAGAGGCGTGTTGATGTCCACCGTGCGCAGAATATGTTCGCCGATGGAGTTGATGTAATTGATCGACAGCGTGGTGTTTTTCGGCAACTGACGGTCGATCCCGATCGCGGCCTGCTGCATCCGGGGCGATCTGTAGGTGCCGTCGATGTGATAGGTCGCAGCCGATTCCTGGTTCGCCGGACTCTCCAACGCCGAAAGCGATGGAATCGGTACGCCCGCGGCCGGGAAGAACGTCGGGTTCGGAATGGTGTAGGTAACGTCATTCACGCCGTTGAAGCGCTGCGTCTTCAGCACATTGGCGACGTTGAAACGGTCATAAAAATAGCCGAATCCGCCGCGCAACACGGTTTTCGGCGCGCGCAGCCGGCCTTGCGAGGGTCCGATGCCCCAGGCAAAACCCACGCGAGGAGCCCAGTCGCCATGGTCGGGGATGTTTTGCTGGATTTCATAGCGCAGACCCAAGCTGAGAGTGAAACTCGGCGTTACTTTCCAGTCGTCCTGGAAAAAGAGTCCCGCGTCAAACTGGTTCGCGTTGATCAGCGGCTGTCCGGCGGCGAACTGGTATTGGAACGGACCGCCGCCTGCGGCGATGATCTGCGAAAGCGGAATCCCTTGCGCGATGCCTTGCTGCATCAATGCATAAGACCCGATATCGGTGAAGTTGAACTGGCCGTTGAAATCGTTGGTGCTATAGCTCTTGAGGTTGGCTTCGCGAAACCGCGCGCCGAACTTGATGAATTGCGTCCCATGCGTGATCGAGGTGTAATTCTGCAATTCGTAGTTTTTCTGGTGCGTGTAATCCAAGGGGAAACTGCTGCCGCTGGTGAACGCGTCGGCAACGGATATATTCAGGACCGGATTCACGCCCGTCTGGTTGGTGTTCTGGTCGAAAAACTGGAAATGCGATTCATTGATCGTTTTGGGGTTCACCACCTGGGTTTCGGTGAACTGCACCGTCTGATTGGTGCCATGTTGCATGTAGGCCGTGTTCGGCAAGTTGTACTGGCTCACGCCGCCGTTGGAGAGGTCCGTGCCCCTCCAGCTATAGCGTCCGTCGAGGCTGATATTGGTGGTCAACTGATACGTCATGCGATCGCTGATGTTATCGAACGTATTCGGCTGAATCAGCCCGAACGCCTGCTGAAGCGGGCTGCATGGCGTCCCAAACACGAAAGCGGTGCAAGACGGATCCAGCACCTGTGCGTTGACCAATTGATCTTCGCGCTGCTGGCGGCGTGAAAATTCCAGGAAGAACGAGAGCTTGTTCTTGATCAGCGGACCGCTGAAGTTCGCCTGGAGGTTTTTCGTATCCGAAGCCGGCAGAGGAAAGCCGGGAGAGACGTTGTACGGGTTGCGCGCGTCGAACAGATGGTCGCTGTAGGACAGGTTGATGGTCCCGTGGAATTTCTCGGTTCCCGGTTTGGTGAAGATCTCGATGCGCCCGCGGCCGGAAGTGTCGTACTCGGCCGAAAACGGATTGGAATTGATGCGGATCTCGCGAATCGATTCCTTGGGTGGAAGCTGACCGCTGCTGAACCCGTCGATGAAAAACTGGCCGCCGTTGGGACCCGCTGCCGGCCCGGCCAGCGCGAGCAGATCCGCTTCCAGGTCGTCGGGATCGTCGGAGAGCATGTCCAGATCGGATTCCTTCAACACCAGCGCTCCGGCGTTCTTAGCCGGATCGAGCTCGACTTGCTGCGTATCGGCGACGGTGACTTCCTGTTTCGATTCCTCGAGTGACAGTTTGGCGTCGAACGTCAGCGGACGTCCCGCGGGTATGTCCACATCGGTTTTTTCGAGCAGAGTGAAGCCGGTGGCGATCACGCGCACCGTGTATTTTCCAGCGGGAATGCCGGCGATGGCGAACGCGCCGTTGTCGTCCGTCTGGCCGACTTTGACTACATTGTTTCCACCCGTGACGGTGACCGTCGCCTTCGGCACGGCCGCGCCCGAGGGATCGAGAATCGTCCCGCGCAGGCTGCCCGGTCCCTGCGCGGCCATCGGCACGACCGCGGCGGTCCAGATCAGCAGCGCCGCACTCCAAAACATCACCCGTCGAATAACATTCATTCCCGATTCCTTAAATAAATTTCGAGCGTCCACTCCGCACCGTTCCACTTCTTCCACGCGCTGCCGCAGTCTACTGCCCGCCTTCGCCGCCGATCCCTTCGCCGAGACTCCAGGACCCGAGCTGCATGTCCCGTGTGCCCGGCTTGGTCAGGATCGGCTCCACTCCGGCCAGCATCGTGATCGCGTTCAGTTGATCGGATGCGGCTCCCACCGTGCTCAAGAGGATGATCGCGTCGCCGGCCTTCAGATCGGCCAGCGTGACTTTCGGCACGCGGTCCAGCATCTGAGTCAGATCGCCGCCGCCACCGCGTCCGCCGCGCATTCCTCCGCCTCGTCCTTCGCCGCCGCCGCGTCCCTCACCTGATCCGCCGCGTCCCTCGGCCGGAGCGCCGCCGCCGTCGTCCGCCTTCTTCAGGAGGCCGGTTCCGCGCAGCGAGCATCTGCGCCATCTGCGGCGGCAGCTTGCGCAGATTCGAGTCGGCATTGATCGTCACCATGACCGGGTTCTTGGTGGCCAGATCTTTGACGCGCATCTGATTATTGGCTGCGTCGATCGAAACAACCGTCGCCGCGATCTCGCGGAAACTTCCGGAGACGATCTCCTCAGCGGTCATCTTGTTGCCGTCTTCGCTCTTGGCGCCGAGCGCGCGGACCTGGTCGCCGGTCCTGATCTCGGCGAGCGTGGATGGCTTGGCGTCGGAGAACTTGATCGAGTCTTGCGCGTAGCGTTTAATCTGCGCGTTCGGCCCCGGCGTGATGATCATGGTCTTGGGAGCGCCCGCTCCGCGCACCGTGATCGCGATCTCCGTCGGACTCGCCGCGGTGACGATCCCGATGACGCCGCGTTTATCCCAATCGGCGCGTTCCTCCGCCTGCTTCTTGGCGATATCGCCCTGCGACATCACCACCACCAGCGTGGCCGCGAGCGAGGTCTTGTCGTCAGACGCTTTTCCGACTGCCAGCACGCGGTCGCCCGCATTCACATCCGTGATCGCGATGGTCGCGGCGTTGGCAAGGCTGGTCTCGCCCGGAGCAACGCGGCGGACGCTGCTCTTGGGCTGCATCGTGACCTGAACCACGCCGCTGTCTGTCTTGAGTGTCAATCGCGTTCGACGCGGCGTCGACTTTCTGGACCACGCCCGACATTCTTACCGAAGCCGGAGGCTGCGCCTGCGCTAAAAGCGCGAATACGGCCGCCGCCGCATAGACCGATCGCCAGTTGATCCTGCTATTCATATGATTTGCAACCGGTCTCCTTGAAACGTGAAGAAGCCGTTTGTTAGCAACTATTAAGACTCCCGCTCGGCCCCCGCTGGTTACACCCTGGCCAAATTATTGGGACCGCCCGATGAACCCTTAACTTGTTCTATATAATGAGGAATGGAGCGCGTTCCCGGCCCGAGCGCCAGAATCTGCTATTTTGACGCTTTTTCAGGCATCAGCGGCGACATGACCGTCGGCGCGCTGATCGACGCCGGAGCATCCTCCGGTGCCGTCCTCCAAGCCCTGGAAAGCCTGAACCTGGGGGCCAGTTACCGGGTCGAAAAAACCTCGCGGCGGGGTATCGCAGCGTCGAAATTTCACGTGGAAGCCGGGAACGGGCGGGATCACCGGCATCTTCACGCACATTCTCGAACTGATCGACCGCGCGTCGATTCCGGATCGCGCAAAACAGAACGCCTCCGCCGTGTTTCGACGTCTGGGCGAGGCCGAGGCGCAGGTCCACGGCATCGCCATCGAAAAAGTTCATTTCCACGAAGTGGGCGCGGTCGATTCCATCGCCGATATCGTCGGCGCCTGCGTCGCGCTGGATCTTCTCGACGTCGATGAAGTCCATGTTTCGCGCGATCAACGTCGGGCAGCGGAACGGTGAAGACCGAACACGGCATGCTGCCGGTCCCCGCGCCGGCGACCGCGGCGCTCCTCGAAGGGCAAGCCGATCTATGCTCGGGCCCGACGGTCGAACTGACCACGCCCACGGGCGCGGCGCTGGCCGTTACGCTCGCGTCGAGCTTCGGACCGCTGCCGGCCATGCGCATCCAGAGCATCGGCTACGGCGCCGGCGATCGCGATTTTGCGGAGCAGCCCAACGTGCTGCGCGTCCTGATCGGCGAATCGCACGCGCGCTCCGGAATCGACGCTGGTCAGCGTGATCGAAGCCAATATCGACGATTCGAGCCCGCAGGTGCTCGGCTACGCGCTGGACCGGTTGATGGACGCGGGAGCGCTGGATGTCTCGCTCTCGCCGCTTCAGATGAAAAAGAATCGTCCCGGCTCGCTGCTGCGCGTGATCGCGCGGCCGGAGGATCAGGAACGGCTGGCGCAGATCGTTTTCGCCGAAACCTCGACGCTGGGCCTGCGCATCCACGCGGCGGAACGCCGCGTTGAAGAGCGCCACATCGTCGAAGTCGAGACGCTTTACGGTAAAGTAAGGATCAAAGTCTCGGCGCACGGCTCCTTCGCGCCGGAATACGAAGACTGCCGCGCGATCGCGGCCAGAACGGGCACGCCGCTGCCGCAAGTGCTGGCGGCCGCGAACGAGGCATACTTGAGAGCAAAATGACGAAATATTACCTGACCACGCCGATCTACTACACCAACGCCGCGCCGCACATCGGCCACGCCTACACCACCATCGCCGCCGATACCATCCGCCGCTTGAAACGCATGCAGGGCTTCGACGCGGTCCTGACCACCGGCACCGACGAGCACGGCGTCAAAGTCGAGCGCGCCGCCGCAGGCGCAGGGCAAAACCGCGCAGGAATACACCGACGTCATCGCCGACGAATTCCGCAATCAGTGGAAGATTCTGGGCCTCGCGATCGACCGCTTCGAGCGCACCACCAGCGATCGCCACGCGCGCGCGGTGCAGGATCTGTTCCTCCGCTGCCGCGAACGCGGGCACGTCTACAAGGGAAACTACACGGGCCAATATTGCATCTTCGACAATCTGTACGTCAACGACGCCAAGCCGGGCGATCCGTGCCCGGAATGCGGGCGCCCCACCGAAACGGTCACCGAAGAGAATTATTTCTTTCGCCTGTCCGCATTTCAGGACCGGCTGCTGGACCTCTACGAGAAGCAGCCCGATTTCATCCAGCCCGAAACGCGCCGCAATGAAGTGATCGCGTTCGTCCGGCAGGGACTGCAGGATCTTTCCATCAGCCGGACCACCATCAAGTGGGGCATTCCGGTTCCCGATGAACCCAAGCACGTTTTCTACGTCTGGTTCGATGCGCTGACCACCTATATGAGCGCAGTGGACGGCGAAGACTTGTGGCCCGCCGACCTGCACTTGATCGGCAAAGAGATCGTGCGCTTTCATGCCGTCTACTGGCCGGCGTTTCTGATGGGCGCGGATCTGCCGCTGCCCAAGAACATCTTCGCGCACGGCTGGCTGCTGTTTGAAAACGACAAGATGAGCAAATCGCGCGGCAACATCGTGCGCGCGACGCCCATCCACAAAGTGCTGGGCACCGACGCGCTGCGCTATTTCCTGCTGCGCGAAGTGGTGTTCGGGCAGGACGGCAGCTTCAGTTACGACGCGCTGGTGGGCCGCTATAATTCCGATCTGGCCAACGGCCTGGGCAATCTGGCCAGCCGCACGCTGACGATGATTCATCAGTATCGCGGCGGCGCGGTTCCGTCCTCCGACGGGCGACTCGCATATCGCGGAGGCGGCGAGGGAGGTGACCGCGAGCGCGCTCGAGGCCTTCGACCGGCTTCGAATTTTCGAAAGCTCTGGAAGCCATCTGGGGACTGATCGCGGCGGCCGACAAGTTCATCGTGGAGCGCGCGCCATGGAAGCTCGCCAAAAGCGCGGATGCCGATTCGAAGAAGCTGCTCGACGATACTCTGTACACGGCGGCCGAAACGCTGCGCATCGTCACGGCGCTGCTATACGCCGGTGATTCCGGATTCGGCGGCAAAATATGGGCGCAGCTTGGCTACACGGAGCCGATCCGGGGTTCGCACCAAGGATCTGCACTGGGGCCACCTGCCTGCCGGCCAGTTGCTCGGCACAGTCAGCGCGGTGTTCCCGCGAGCCGACGCGAAGCTTTCCATCGAGAAAATGCGGGAGCTCGAAGTGGAGGAGTACGCGCGCCAGCAGGCTCTGCTCGGCAAGACCGTGGCTCCGGCGCCGGAGACCAAGATCACCATCGACGATTTCCTGAAGTCGACATGCGCGTCGGCATGGTGAAAGAGGCCGCGGCCGTGAAAGGGTCCGACAAGCTGCTGCATCTGCAAGTCGATATCGGCGAGCCGAAACCGCGCAGCATCGTGGCCGGGATCGCGGGGGCCTACCAGCCCGAAGCGTTGATCGGCCGCAAAGTCGCGATCGTCGCGAATCTTGCAGCCGCGCAAGTTGAAGGGACTGGAGTCGCAAGGCATGATCGTTGCGGCGTCGCTCGAAGGCGGCAATCCCGTGCTGGCCAGCTTCCTCGAAGACGTGCCCATCGGGGCGCGCCTGAAGTAAGCGAATGTTCGTCGACTCGCACTGCCATCTCGATAGCGAACAATTCGATGCCGACCGCGAAGCCGTGATCGAGCGCGCGCTCGCCGCAGGCGTGACGCAGATGGTCGCGATCGGCACAGGCAACGGCCCGCCCGATCTGGAAGCCGGCATCCGGCTGGCGGATCGCTACCCGGCAGTTCTACGCGACCGTCGGCGTTCATCCGCATGACGCGGCCAAAGCGAACGACGGATTCGTTAAAGCGGCTCGCGGAGCTGCTGAAGCATCCCAAAGTGGTCGCGCTGGGCGAAATCGGCCTCGATTATCACTACGATTTTTCGCCGCGCGAGGTGCAGCACAACGTCTTCATCGAGCAGATGCGCATCGCGCGCGACGCGCGGAAGCCCATCGTGATCCATACGCGCGAAGCGTGGGACGATACGATGGCCCTGCTGCGGGAGCATTGGGCGCCAACGGGTCTCGGCGGCATCATGCACTGCTTTTCGGGCGGGCCGGCGGAAGCCGAACAGGCGCTCGAGCTCGGATTCCATCTGAGCTTCGGCGGCATCGTGACGTTTCCCAAAGCGCTCGACATTCAGGAGGCCGCGCGCATCGCGCCTGCCGATCGGATGCTGATCGAGACCGACGCACCGTATCTCGCGCCAGTGCCGCAGCCGCGGCAAGCGCAACGAGCCGGCGTTCGTGGTGGAGACCGCGCGCAAGCTCGCCGAGCTGCGCGGCGAAACGCTCGATGCCATCGCTGCAGATAACCAGCGCGAACTTTCGCCGGCTGTGTTTGGGATAAACTCAATAATTCCCATGGCATTCGGCAAACATCGGCCAGTCCCTCACCGCGCTCGAGATTTTCGATCTGGTCCGCGCCGGACCTGGATCAAGTGGAGCGCGAGATCGGCCTGGAATCGGTCGCCTCGGTCGACGCGGTCACCTACATCGGCCAGTATCTGCAATCGGGCGGCGGCAAACGGCTGCGGCCGATTCTGGTTTTGCTGTGCGGGAAGCTGTTTCGGCGAATCGAGTCCGGGGCTGGTGCGCATGGCCGCCGTGGTGGAGATGATCCACACCGCCACGCTGGTTCACGACGACGTGATCGACATGGCCAAGACGCGCCGCGGCCGGCCGTCGATCAACGTGGTGTGGGGCAATCATACGTCGGTGCTGGCGGGCGACTGGCTGTACATGCAGGCCTTTCAGGTGGCGCTGCGCGAGCGCAGTTTCCCCGTGCTCGACCTGCTGATCGAGCTGACGCAGATGATGGTGGAAGGCGAGCTGCTGCAACTCGAGCGCATCGGCAAGATCGGCGTGACCGAAGCCGATTACATGGAGCTGATCGACCGCAAGACCGCCAGCCTGTTCTCGGCGTGCGCGCGCCTGGGCGCGATCAGCGCGGGCGCGGAGGAGGCGGACGAAACGCGCCTGGGCGAATACGCGTGGAACCTGGGCATCGCGTTCCAGTTGATCGACGATGTTCTCGATTTCACGTCGCGCGAAAAGATTCTGGGCAAGCCGGTCGGCAACGATCTGCGCGAAGGCAAAGTCACGCTGCCGCTGATCTACGCGCTGGAATCGGCCGAGCCGGAAGAGCGCAAGCTGGTGGAAACCGTGCTCGCCGATGGCAACTACGACCAGGTTCCGTTCGGCAAGATTCTGCACATCCTGCATCGGCACGGCGCGATCGAGCGGGCGCAGGAGCGCGCGCAGGCGTTCACGGAGAAAGCTCGCGAGATCATCGCGGATTCCCGGATTCGCCTATCAGCGGGCGTTGCGGCGGTGACCGATCTGGTGACCGACCGCGATCACTAGTAAGGTGTTCCAGCGATAACAATAGTCGCGTTAACCGCTCCCTGCGGTCGCGGCTCATGTCGAAAATGAGCCGCGACCGCAGGGAGCGGTTAATCTCGCGCCGTTGGAAGGAACCCAACTAACTAACGGAATCGCTGGGACACCTTACTAGTGGCGTGTCGAGGCCATTCGTTACTACGCCCGGTTGCTCGCCGCGCCACGACCGCGAGGGAGTGGGCGCATGATCACGAAAAGCCTGCGACCGGCCACTACCCCAATGAGCCGCGACCGGAGGAAGCGGTCGGAGTTCGTTAAGACCGCTCGAGAACTGCGTCAAAGTCGGCACTGCGAGGCAGCGTGCCGAACGCGTGACCCCAGTCCCCAATGAGTCTTGATGCGCAGAACGCATCCGAAACCGCGGGCGGACTGAATCGGATCAGCAGGGATGCCTGAAGCGCCAGCGCCAGCCGCTCGGCGATTCGTCTGGCGTTCTCTTCGCGCAAGTCCGCGTGAATGCCGTCGATGAATTTTTCGACGCGCGGGTCCGCCGCAAGCCTGCATTCAGCCAATACGCGTTCCAGAGTCTCCGGCTCCTTGCCGATCGCGCGCAACACATCCAACGCGATGACGTTTCCCGAGCCTTCCCAGATCGAATTCAGCGGCGCTTCGCGATACAACCGCGGCATCATCGACTCCTCGACGAATCCATTCCCGCCCAGGCATTCGAGCGCTTCCGCTGTGTGCGCCGCGGCGCGCTTCGAAACCCAATACTTTCCCGCCGCGACCGCCAGACGAGCAAACTCGCGATCCCCTTCATCGAAGGCTCGCGCGATTCGCATCAGCAGCAGCGTCGCTGCCTCGGATTCGAGCGCGAGATCCGCCAGCACGTTCCGCATCAGCGGCTGATCGATCAACGCTTTTCCGAATGCCCGCCGGTGTCGCGCATGATGAACAGCTTGATCCAGCGCCTGCCGCATCAATGCTGCCGATCCCATCACGCAATCGAGGCGCGTATGCTGCACCATGTCGATGATGGTCGCGACGCCGCGGCCCTCCTCGCCGATCCGCTTCGCCCACGCGCTGTGAAATTCCACCTCGCTCGACGCGTTCGAACGATTCCCGAGTTTCAGTTTCAGACGCTGGAGATGAAACGCGTTGCGCTTTCCGTCGCTGGTCCAGCGAGGCAGAAAAAAGCACGAGAGCCCGCCGGGAGCCTGCGCCAGCACCAGAAACGCATCGCACATCGGCGCCGAGCAGAACCACTTGTGACCGTGAATCGCGTATTCATCGCCCGAAACGCGTTCCGCCCGCGTCGTATTCGCGCGCACGTCGGATCCGCCCTGCTTCTCGGTCATCGCCATGCCGATCAGCACGCCCGATTTTTGAAAAGCCGGACGAAACGAAGGATCGTAACGGTTCGAATGCAGGCGAGGCTCCCATTCGGCCGCCAACGCGGGATCGCGGCGCAGCACGGGCACGGCGGAATACGTCATCGAGATCGGACACACGTGTCCGGCTTCATTCTGCGACGCGAGCATCGCCAGCGCCGCCCGCGCCACGTGCGCACCCGGCCGCGCGTTCGCCCACGGCAGATTGTGCACGCCGTATTCGACCGAAAGTTGCATCAAGTGGTGCCAGGACGGATGAAACTCCACTTCATCGCGCCGATGCCCGTAGCGATCGTGCGTGTGCAGCACCGGAGGGTTTTGATTGGCGAGGATTCCCCACTCGATTGCTTCCGCGCTGCCCAGCTTGGCGCCGAACGCGTCGAGCGCGTCGCAAGCCCATGCGGCGCATTCCCGCGTAACCGATTCGCGCAGGGCTCGATGCGTCGAAAACAGGTTGTAATCCACCAGCGGCGGAGGTTGATTCAAAACTTCGTGATTCACTAATGTTGTATCTTACATCTCATGAAGCGCGCGTTGTTGTTGCTGGCTGCGCCGGTATTTGCCCAGATGAACTACGACCACATGGCGGACCGCATCGTGAAGTCGCTGGCGCTCGAAAAAGGCGAGCGCGTGATCATTCGCTACGATCCCGGTTTTTTTCACGAGATCACCGCGCCGCTGAAAACTCGCATCGCGGCGGCGGGCGCTGTGGTTTCGGCGGAAATGGAATATTTGAAACCGCCTGCGACCGACGGCGGCCGGCTTGAAAACGCGCTCAAATCCGCCGATGTGTATCTGTGGATGCCGCTGCGCGAGGATGTGTTGTACGTCTCGCCGGCGGAACAGCAGGCGCTGACGCATTGGCTGGCGGAAGGCGGCACGCATCGCGAAATTCACTTTCATTGGATTGGCGGCAGCGTCCTCGCGGATGGATTGTCGACCACGCACCCACCTGCGTTCGATCGCCTGTATCAGGACGCTCTGGATGTCGACTACGCAGCGCTGGCCGCGAAGCAGGATCGCGTCATCAAGGCGCTGCGCAATGGGACGCTGCGTATCCGCACGCCCGCCGGAACCGATCTTCAGCTTCGCGTGGGAGATCGGCCTATGAACAAACAGGATGGCGACGCATCGGGCAAGCGCGTCAATCTAGCTCGAATGAAGGTGGACCGCGAAATCGAGCTGCCCGCCGGTGTGGTTCGCGTCGCGCCGGAAGAGACCACTGTGTTCGGACGCCTGGTGGTCCCCGAGGCGCGCTTCGGCAACGTCGTGGCGAAGAATATCCGCTTCGAAATTTCCGCGGGCCAAGTCCTCGACTTCGTCGCCGATGAGCATCGCGAGGCAGTGGAAGCCGCACTCAAAGAAGGCGGACCGGCCGCACATCGATTCCGAGAGATCGCGGTGGGGGTGAATCCGAAGCTCGCGGTGCCGGCGGGATCGAAGGTGCTTCCTTATTACGGTTACGGCGACGGCGTGGTCCGGATGAGCCTGGGCGACAACGAAGAGCTAGCCGGCAAGGTGAGCGGCAACTGGCACCGCTGGTTCTTCTTTCCCGACGCGACCATTACCGCCGGATCGGAAGTCATCGTCAAAGACGGAAAGCTTGCCGTGAAGTAGCTTAGCGGTTGAACGGCCGCTCATTGATCCAGTGGAAGCCGCGGTTCAACAGCAGAAACTTCGACGTGTCGACTTTATGCAGATTGATCGAACGCCCATCGCCTTGCAGCGTCAGGTGAAATAGATCTGGACGCGCGTAGCTGAACACCGTACTGAAATTTCCCTGCCGCATCGTGAGCCGCTGATTCTTTTCGTCGTACGTGGTTGTATAGAATCGCTGTGAATCGTCCGTGGTGCGAATGGATGCGCCCTGCGGACGATCCAGGATCACGTATTTCCAACCGTCGGCGGAGGCTTCGGGATTCGAGACTTCCCAGATGCCATAGAGCGGCGACCTCTGGGCGTTCGTATAGAAGGTTTTGTAGCCGTTGATCCCGCCTTTTACATGATTGAACAGAGTAAATCCGATCAGCAGCGTCTTGGCTGCGATCGAAACAATTTTCCACGGTCGCGTGCGGAACAGCAGGGAATCCACTTTCGATGGCCGGGTGGGCCGATTCCACAAAAACACGTTCGCGAGCCTTCCCAGATCCGGCGCCGCAAGAAACACCGCCATCAGCAATAGATTCGCCGAATACAGTTTCACGGGAACGTCGTAGCAGAAGTTCAACATCACCACGTTGAGCATCACCGCGCCCGAAACCAGCGCGCCCAGCGAAGTGGTGCGCGGGAACAACAGGAGCACCCCTCCCAGAACTTCCGAAGCCCCGGCGAAAATCGTGTATGCCATCGACGCGCCCATGAACGTCCACAACACGCCCATCGGAGAGAAATCGTGGAACGGTTCCATCAGACGCGTGAGCGGGGCGGGCTGAAACTGCAACGGAAATACCTTGGCGAATCCGTAGGAAAACAGCGTGAACGCCAGCGTGTATCGCACCCAGATCCGCAGCCACGCGTTCAAGCGGCGGTACTCGGTGCGTTTGCGGTCGAGGATCGACCAGACCAAAGCCGCAACCGCGGCCAGCACCGCGTAGCACAGAACCTGAATATAATCGAGCGTCGAATCGCCGCTGCCGTTGACTTGTGGATAGACCGCGACAGATCCGGTCAGGTGGAAGACGTGCGCCGCAACCCACTCGACCATCGCGCGCCACATTTTGACGTAGGGGCGCGTCATAAATAAGGTCCCGGGGATCGCGGCGATCAGGCTCGACCGGCCGGGAGCCGGCATCGTATAAAGAATCAGGTACGCGGAGACGAATCGAAAACCGATCCGCTGAAGCAGGCTCCATTCGGCGCGCGCGACGTAGAACTCCGTCGAGAGAGCCGGCGCGATGCGAGCTTGCGCGGTGCTGGCCATAGGCCTCCTCGATTACTTGACTTCCGCCGTCATCAACGAATCCCACCGCGCCGCCGCTTTTTCTTTGATTTTCGCGACGTCCCGATCGAGCAGCAGATGCTTTTCGACCAGAGGCTTGGCCGCCGCTTCCACCCGATTCAAGTAATCTTCGCGGCTGCGATAGCGTTCTTCGATCGACGGACGCGGGTCGCCGGACTGCTCGCGCTCGGCTTTCGCGCGCGCGAAAGGAATGTAGGACCCCACCATGTTGTAAATCACGTCCGGCGAGCCGATCTTCGGATCGCGCAGATTCCAGCCGGTGTACGTCGCCAGCGGAACTACTTGCTCCGGCAGTCGCAAGCCGCTGGTCTCGTTCCCGTCGCGATTGGTTTGCGGAATCAGAATCGTGAACGGCTTTCCAACCTTCGGCGGCTCAAACGCGACGATGCCCTTGGTGCGGAAATCCGGGCCGAAATCGAGATGCCACGCATAGTACGGATCCTTCGGCAAATCGACGCCGGGAATCTTCGGGAACGACATGGCGCTGGGCGCGACCAGCTCGTCTTTGTTAATGTGCGGGATCTGCGATTCCGGCGGCGGCGTGCCGTCGGTGATCCACGAATTCATGTCGACCAGCAGCGCGCGCATCGCGAACCGGTAATCGGTTGGGTTTGGGCGATTCTGCGTGACCGTCTTGTTCGGCTGTGCGTTCGCGCCATGCTGCGTGCCGGCCAGGAAGAAGATTCGCGTATCCGGCGCCTGCGCGGCGTCTTTCTTCCCATCCGGACTGATGTGAATCAGCGATGCAGCTCGGCCCCAATATTCATACGATCCATTGGAATAGAAAATCTTCGGGACCACTCCGTCTTTTCTGGCGCGCGCCAGCAGAGCGTCGGTGAAGCCATCGTCTGTCTCCGGCTCGTCCGTGAATGGAAAAATATCCGACGGGTAGAACAAATCGAAAAGCGGATGCCCGTCGCGCGATGGCTGCGCGAAACGATGATCGAAGCTTCCCCGCCCTGCTCCAGCCACGTGCGCCCAAACGCCGTCGAATACGCGATGGCCCTGCTCATCCATATTGAAGCCGTAATACAAATAGGTGCGCAGAAAACGCCCGCTCTGCGAAACGCCAAACCCGATGGCGCGCTTCACTTCGCCCTGTTGCTTGATGTAGGAGATGTAGTCGCGAATCGCCGCCGGGCCGAGGCCCACCACCGCCGGGTCTTTCCCGGTGTACACCACCTCGTAAATCTTTCCCGGCTCGAAACCCGCGGGATACTCGACTCCCGTTGCGTCCGCGTTGAACTTCCACTGATCGCGTGGAATCGTTTTGCGAGCCGAGTTGACGCGATCGCGAACCGTCAAAGTTGCCGATGCCTGATCCGCCACCGCGTAAGGAACCTGCGCGCGATCACCCAAAGACGCCGAGGTCTGACGCCGGTCGAGCGTAATCTCGGATCGCACTGGGCCGGTGAGTCCTTTAATCACCGGCGCATATAGTTTCAACAGCTCCGCGCGATCCGGAACGTCGAACTCCCATCCCACCCACACCAGCGTGTAGCCGGATTCGAACAGCAGCGGATCGCCCAGGTCCTGCGGGTTGCGCAGGTCGCGGCCGGGTGCGAGGTCGAACATGTTCAGCATGCCTTTGCCACCGCGATTCGAAACCTCGAACAGGGCGGTGCCGTTGCTCTTCGCCGGATTCTTAGGTTTCAGCACGTATAGGTCGGCCGAAAACTCCACCAGGCCCTTGGAATTGCGCGGCGCCAGGTCAATATCGGTAATAATCCGGTTCGCGGGCAATTTTGGATCGATGGCAAAGTAGATCTTCCCACTGATCTGCTGGTAATCGAACGCGGGAACGTCAGTTCGTTGCGTGATTTCTACGCGGGTGACGGCAGCCTGGACAAGTCCGGCTGCGAAAAGGATAGCGGCAAAGCGGCGCGGCATACGGATATTCTACTCCGCGAATGTTATCCTGAGCCTGAAGGCACCATGGCGTACAGCACCCGGTCCTATTCTCGACCCTATATCGGCGTGCCTGGCCTACCGCGCGGAATCAAGTGGCTGCTGATCGTAAACACGGCGGTTTTCCTGCTGCAATGGCTGGCCGAGGGAACGTCTTTTGCTCGCGTTTTCAGCCCGTTCGCACTGTATCCCGACCAGGTCGTGACCCGGTTCTACATCTGGCAACTGGTCACCTACATGTTCCTGCATGGCGGGATCTGGCACATTCTGTTCAACATGCTCGCGCTGTGGATGTTCGGCAGCGATATTGAGCAGACCTGGGGCACGCGCCGCTTTCTGCGCATGTACTTCTTTTGCGGAGTCGGCGCCGGCATCTGCGTCGTGGTGCTGAATTATCTGTTCGGCAATCCGGCGATCCCGACGATCGGAGCCTCGGGCGCGATCTATGGCATCCTGCTGATTTCCGCAGTCCTGTGGCCGGACCGGGTCATCCTGTTCAGCTTTCTGTTTCCCATCAAGATGAAGTACTTCGTCATGATCATCGGCGCGATTGCGTTCCTGAACTCGCGGTCGGTGAACAGCGGAGTCAGCGAGGTCGCGCACCTGGGCGGCATGGCGTTCGGATACCTGTTCCTGAAGCTCCCCAAAACGCGTGGCTTCGATCCCATGGGATCGCTGAGCCAATCTTATAAGGCCTGGAAGCTGGCGCGAGCCAAGAAGAAGTTCCAGGTTTACTTGAAGAAGCAGCGCTCCGATCGCGGCCCTTGGGTCAATTAGGCCGAAAATCGCTTAAACCTTGCAGGCCGTCCACGCGTCAATGTGATAAGGTGTGTCCATGAAGGGTGTCGATATGAAAACCTTCCGTATTGTTGCCATTTTTTCCACTCTGGCGCTGGGCGCGGCGCTTTTCACTTATGCGCAGGGGCCGACCACGGGGAGTAGCGATACCGTCGCCAAAAAGAAGAAACCGGCGGACGATACGGGCACCGCGGCTCCGGATCCCGATGCCGCCAAGATTCCTTCGAAATACAACAAGAAGGACAATCTGCCGCAGGGCGTGCCGGTGTTCACGGCGGATGCGCTCACCGTCAGCGTAGACGTGGCCGTGCTCGACAACCACGACCACTTCATCCCCAAAATCCCCAAGGCGGCAATTCCGGATTCTCGAAGACAATTCGCCGCAGCAGGTGAAAGAGTACTCCGTCGGCGAGGCGCCCGATGACCATCACCATGGTGATCGAGTTCTCGAACAAGTTTCGAACAGTTCTATTCCGCAGGCCTGGTTTCAGGCCTTACAAGCGTCATACGGATTCCTGCAAACGCTGAAGCCGGACGATTATGTCGCGATGGTCGCCTACGATATCCGGCCGGAGATTCTCTCGGATTTTTCCACCAATCGCGAGGACGCCTACGAAGCCATGCAGCGGCTGCGCATCGCCGCCTGGTCTGAAGCGAATCTGTTCGACGCCTTGGTGGACACCGCGCAGAGAATGCAGGATATCGAGGGGCGCAAGGCGATCCTGCTGCTTTCCTCCGGCATCGATACATTCAGCAAACTGACGTATGACAAAGCTCGCCGCGCCATCCAGGACGCCGGCGTGCCGATTTACGCCATCAGCCTGATGCAGGCGCAGCGCGCGCATCATGGACGCTTACATGGGTCCCATACAGCGCATGGATTTCCTGCAAGCCGACAATCAGATGCGCACTTTCGCCACGGAAAGCGGCGGCATGGCGTTCTTCCCGCGCTTCTATGGCGAACTTCCCGGCATCTATCAGGCCGTCTCGCAAGCCATGCGGAATCAGTACGTACTTAACTTACGTCCCTCGAATCAGGAGCGCGACGGCAAATACCGCAAGATCAAGGTCGAAGTGGTCAATCCGGCGACCAATGAGCCGCTGCGGATGGTGGACGAAAAGGGCAAGCCGATCAAGTACAAGATCGTCGCCAAGAACGGCTACACCGCGCCTCGCCCCGTCGAATAGCAGCCTACGGCTACCTTAGTCGCCGTGACGAATCGTTGCAAATTTAGCGCATTGTGCTGCGCGGATCGATCACGGACTTAGCAGCCGCTCGCGCTCATTGCGACGACTAAAAGTCAAGCACTCGATCTCGCCGTTTTTGATGCCATTACGAATTTGTTGACACGGCTGTTACGCGTCTGTTATTTTCTCACTGTCTCTGAACATGCCTGTTCGCAATTCTCCGACATCGACAACGCCAGCGCGCATCCTTTTAGTGGACGACAACTCGAATGGATTGAGCGCGCGCCGCTGTGTACTTGAAGAACTGGGTATCGCATCTGCCACCGCCTCGAATGGAGCGGACGCGCTGGATCATTTCGCGCGCCACAAGTTCGATCTGGTGGTGACCGATTACAAAATGCCGCGCATGGACGGCGTGGAGCTGATCGCGCGCCTGCGCAAGCAGGTACCCGATCTGCCCATCATTCTGATTTCGGGCTTCGTCGACGCGCTGGGCTTGAGCGAAGGCAGCACCGGCGCCGATGTGGTGATTCAGAAGAGCGCGAACGAAGTATCGCACCTGGTTCGCTCGGTGGCGCGTCTGCTGCGGAGAAAGAAGCCGCCTGCTTCGGAGCCTCCTTCAAGAGCGAAACGTAAATCCGTGTAACGTACGCCAGACGGCGTTTGACTAACGTTAGTTAACCTGCGAGCCCGCCCGGTCGCAGCCATCCGAGTGACACGCCAGTCATCAGCAAGCCCGAGACAAACGATCACCGCCGCCGACAGAACTGGAACCAATCGAAACGCCGGATGCTGGCTGGTCTTCGCCGGATCGGGCAGCCAGTTCTTCGCGTAGATCACCAGCATTCCGATCGCCATCAACACTCCGGCCAAACCCAAACTGAACGCGACCAGCAGCGCGAGCCCCAGCCCGATTCTGCCCACCGAAATCGCAAACAACAACAGCACCATCGCCGACGGACACGGCACCAGCCCCCCGCTGGCCCCAAGCGCGATCAGGCTGCCCAGAGTGATCTCCCCCTGCGGAACGTGACTATGCGCGTGGCCATGTGCGTGTGCATGCTCATGATCATGATCGTGGTGATGGTGAACGTGATCATGTGAATGATCATGATGATGGTGATGGTCGTGATCGTGGCTCGTGCTCGTGATGATGATCGTGCTCGTTCGCCGCACGCAGCCGTTTCAGGCGCTTGTAGAACAGCGACGCTCCCACCGCGACGATGGACAATCCTGAAATCGCCTCCAGCACTCGCACCATGCTTTCAGGCACGAAATACTTCGAAAGAAAGAACGTCGCCAGACCGATGGCGAAGACACTGATGGTATGGGTGAACGTCACCATAGCGCCCAGGAACGCCGCGTGACGCATGGTGCCACGCGATCCCACCAGGTACGCCGCCACGATCGTCTTCCCGTGCCCCGGCGACATCGCGTGCGTCGCGCCCAGTCCGAACGCCACCAGCATGCAGATCAGGATCATGCCCATGCCCAGCTCGCGCTGCGCCAGCAACGCGCGACAGGAAGTCGCCTTTGACCACCGTCCCCGGAGCCGCTGTGCCGCCGCAGGCGCAGGCGTCGCATCTTGCGACGCTACAGGAGCCGGCTGCTCCACCGGCACGATCTTCTTCGTGATCACGGGCCGCGCGGTTTGCCACTCGACTTTCGCCCGCAAATCCTGCGGCGGCGCGACCCGCGGATCGGCGGGATATTCGGTCAGCGCCTTGCTGCGGTCGACGTTCCCCTGGCTCGCGGTAACAATGCTCGCGCCTCGCCCGAATCGATGACGATCTCTTTCCACCCTGCGCGCTCCGGAAAATTGCGATCCTCGAATTCGAGGTTGCCTTTGACGCGGTCCAGACGCATCAACGTCTCGACGCGCGCCACCGACAGTCCGCCCGCGCCGTCCGAAACCTTGATCGCCGCACGGACAAACTCGGGCTTCACGGGCTTCCCGCCCGCCCGGAACTCGATGCCGTTCATCCACTCGCGAGCCTGCTCCGCGGCCCTCTGATCCAACTCCGCCTGCGGACTCTTCGCGTCCAGCTTCCATTCCTTTAGCAGCTGGTACGTGGGGACCTCCGCCAGATCCAGAACGTAGGTCACTTCGACGCCCTTGGCCGACACGTTGAGCCGCGTGTAATGGTTGACGCTGAAATTGCCCATCGGATGCGCCGCGGCCAGCGTCGCGATTACCAGAAGTAGGAATCCGCTCTTCATTGAGTCTCCCTACATAGTACGTCCAAGCGCGAGCTTCGGATGTAGGGGCCTAGGAGGGTACTGATATAGTTAACGTAACCATCTCCATTAGCACAGGATGTTCAAATCTCAGATGCATGGCGACAAGCAGCCGTTGATCTCGAAATCCGGGTCGAAGCTCCCTTCGGGCTGGCGACGGAGAGCGGCGAAACTGAATGGTTTGAGGCGCATATCTTAGATTTTGGCGGACCAAGGGACTGTCGTGGGGAATGAGGACAGTGGGTTGGAGGACAATGAGGAGGCGGCTCGGCTACTATCCGTCGAATCTTTTTCCGACCTACCAAACGTACCTCAGGCAATACTTCATTGACACCCTCAACGCTTGGGGCTGGTTTGGCGAGCCCGGCAGGGAGCCGCCTTGGTACACAGGCAAATCATGGTCGTGATGCAGCGGATACGTCAAGCATGTCAGTATCGGCTACTCTGTTCCCGTTGATGAGCGGGTTGGTTTTCGCGCGGGACCGCCGTCGTGGACAGAGCGGTCTGTCCCCTTTTTCGACTAGCGCCTGATCTAGCCCGGGTTCTGAGCCTTGGGAGCAGCCTTCGCCGGCTTTGCCGCTTCCGGCGACTTCCGGATCTCTTCGAAGTATTGCTGCACGAACTGCTGATACATCAGCGGCACTTCGTCGCGATGAATCTCGCTGCCGGCTTCCACGTGCGTCGACTGCCTCTGCGACCAGGGCGTCTTCAACTGCTGCTTGCTGGACCCCACCTCCACCATCACTTCGCCGGTCACGTTCTGCGCACGCTTGCCGATGATCTCGCTGATCTTTCCCATCGCCGCAAGCTGCTCGGCTTCCTTCGCCGCCTTGTCGCCGTCAGCCGATCCGATGCCGCTCTTGGAATCCTGCGACGCGTTCTTGTCCGAGGATTTCTCGCTGCCTTTCGCGTCCGCGCTCTGTTTCTGATCGCTGTCGCTCTGCTGCTGATCGCTCTGCGCGTCGGCATTCGACTGCTGATTCTGGCTCTGGCCCTGCTTGCCCTGCTGATTCGACTTGTCCTGCTGGCCCTTCTGCTGATTCTGCGCGTTCTGCGATTGCTGGCCATCCTTGTTCGACGGCTTCATCTTGTTCATCATGTTCGCCATGGCGTCTTTCAGCTTGTCCATGAGCGATGAATTTTCATTCGACGAACCCTGTTTCGAATCCTGCTTGCCGTCCTGCTTCCCATCTTTCGAATTCTTCGCGTCGTCCTGATTGGCGTCGTTACCAGACTGCTTGTCGCCCTTGTCCTGGTTTTCCGCCTGCGTGTCGTTGGACTGATCTTCCTGCTGGCGGCCCTTCTGCGCCGCGTCCTTCGAATTGTCGGCGTTCTGCGGATTGTTGACGTCGGGAACGTCCGTGTTCTCGATGGGAGTATCGGGCGCCTGATCGTTCTGCACCGTCTGCGAATCCGGATCTCCCTGATCGAGCGGCGGCGGTTTCAGCGGATCGCGCGGCTTCTTCGCCTTCGCCATTTCCGTCTTGGTGGGGAAAAACGTATCGAGCGCGATCTTCACCAGATTCGGCTGCAAGTCGAGCCTGCCGGTCACCGCATAGCGCAGCGCGAATAATCCCAGCGCGACCGCGGCCAGCGCCATCGCGTGATAGATATACTTTGGCCGCTTAAACGGAACAGCCGCTTGCGGATCGATGGTTCGGGCGATGGAATCGGCTTCCTGCCGCTGCCGTTCCCGGATCGCCGGATCGCCATGCGCATCCGGAGTCGCGAAATACGTCGCCGTCGATAAAGCGTCCGCCAAACTGAGCCGCCGGTCGATTCTTTGCGCCAGCGTGTAGGTCGACGGAATGGTCGCGCGCAGACGATACAGTCCCGTCCCGAGGCTCGCCAGCGCAAGCAGCAACACCCAATACCAGTTCAGAATCTCAGTCCCGGTGAGCAGGAGCAGAATCGCCCCGCCGGTACCGATCGCCAGCGCTACCGCAGACTGCTCCAGCACCAGATGTGTGAAACATCGCTGCCGCGCTCGTTTGAGGAGCTGTGAAACTGGAGATCGATCGTCCAAATGATTGCTCGTATTGATTATGCCACAGCCTGCGAAATTTAACGGGCGCGCACCACCCGCAGCCGGTCGCCCTCAAAATCGAGCACCAGGTCATACTGGTTCGGGTCCGGGGGACGCTCCAACTTGTTGGCCAGATCGACGTTAAGCGTGTGATCGTTCCACGTCAGGGTGGAGATGAAATAAGTGTCCCAATCGCGAAACGGATCCCGCAGGAACAGCACGCGGCTGTTCGGCGCGGGCTTCGGCAAAGCGTGAATCTGTGAGAGTACGCTCATGGTCAAGGCGTGATCCCGGATGTAGGCCGGGGCCCCGAATTTCCAATAATATACAGTGCGATAAGACGCCAGGACCGCGATCATCGCCACCACGCTCCACTGTACGGCTTCTCTCTTGAAAAATGCCGTGGCCAGAATGCCCGTCAGAAGTGCAAATCCGAATAGGGGAACATACAGCGACGGTCCTCCACGCGGCTGGATGGTAAACGAAATCCCCAGCGTCGCAGTCGAGATCACGAACCAGCACCACCACAGCTCGCGCTTCCGCGCCAGCGCGCAGACGATCAGAAGCAGGACCCACGCAATGATCAGTCTCCGGCTGGTATAAAAATAGTGGGTGTAGAAAATATCGTTCAGATACCAGCGATTGTTCACGAAATAGCGGTGCAGCGTCGGTTCCAGCAGATAGCCTTCCTGCTTCGCGAGCGCACTCGGACCCAGGAACTTTCCCAGCGTATAAATCATCGAAATCGCCAGCAAAATGACGGGCACGCGCAGCTTCCAGGGACGATGGAACAACAACTCGTACGCGAGCACCCATGCCGAACCCACCACCGCCAGCTCCTTCGAATCGAGCGCGGCGATAAACGCGCAGATCACGATGGCTGACTGCGCAATGCTGAGCTCGCGCTCGCTCTGCCGGTCCCGCATATAGCAGAACAACATGGCCGCCAGGAAAAAGTACGCCAGGATGTCATAGATCTGAGACGTGTTGTAAAAAATCGGGACCATGTTGCCGTGCGCCAGAACCAGCACCGCCGTTAACGCAGCAGCGGCCCGTGAACCCGTGAGCATTTGAGCGATGCGGAAGCTGAAATAAGTGTTCGCGGCCAGCAGCGCGAAGACTCCGATGCGGTAAGGAACCGGATTCATGCCGAAGAAGCGATAAATGGGCATGTAGAACATCGCGCCCATGGGACGATACGCCGTGCTCCAGAATTTCAGGTCGTCGTACGCGCTAAACCAGAATCCCCGCCGCCAGTAGAACCCGAGATTCATCGGATCGTCGGGCGCGAACCCCGAATGCACCGCTCCGATCGCGAAATACAGGAAGTAGGCGAGAATCGACAGCGCCGCCGCAGCCGGTAGAAATTTTCGCACCATAGATCACACTATCAGCATGCAATCGCCGTAAGAAAAGAACCGGTAGCGCGACTCGACCGCATGACGGTACGCCGCGAGCGTCAGCTCCGGTTCCGGCGAAGGCGCATACCAGCAACAGCAGGCTCGATTTCGGCAGATGAAAATTAGTCAGCAATGCTCCCGTGCGGCGGAACTGAGATCCTGGATGAATGAACAGTTCGGTTTCGCCGGCGCCCGCCTGACTCTCGATCGCCCGCACGCTGGTGGTCCCGATCGCGACCACGCGGCGAGCCGAATCCATGGCCCGCACCGTTTCCTCGGGCACCACGAACGTTTCCCGATGCAGTGTGACACCTTCTGATCGATTCGCCATGCAGCGGCTGAAAGGTTCCCAGGCCCGACGTGCAGCGTCACGCGTAGCGACCGCGGCCCCGGCCGACTCGGCAGGCGTCCAGAATTTCTGGCGTGAAATGCAGCCCCGCCGTTGGCGCAGCCACCGATCCGCGTTGACGCGCGAAAACGGTCTGATACCGGTCGCGATCCGCGGGCGAATCCGGCCGGTGGATGTACGGCGGCAAGGGAACATGCCCCACGCGATCCAGAATCTTGAACAGATCGCCCGCCGGCCGTAGCCGAACCGTTCGTTCGCCAAATTCACCGCGTCCGAGAATCTCCGCGGCTCAAATCTTCCGAAATAATGATCCGTTCGCCGGTCCGCATCTTTCTTCCTGGACGCACCAGCGCCTCCCATGTCAGCCCGTCCGCCGAAATCTGCTTGGTCAGGAACACCTCGACGCGGCCAGTCCCATGCTCGCGACGCCCATAGAGCCGCGACGGAAAGACGCGCGAATCATTCAACACCAGGCAATCGCCGGGTCCCACGAAAGAAGGAAAATCCCGAAACGCCCGATCCTGCCACGTGCCCGTGCGCCGGTCCACCACCAGCATCCGAGCCCCCGCGCGATCCTCCAGCGGCTGCTGCGCGATCAACTCCTCCGGCAGATGGTAGTCGAATTCGGAGAGCCGCAATCCTTCACTATAAACTGAGTACGTGCGCATCCTCGGCATCGAATCTTCCTGCGACGAGACCGCCGCCGCGGTGGTCGAGGACGGTTCGCGCATTCTCTCCGAGTGTCGTTTCGTCGCAAATGGCGACTCATGCGAAGTACGGCGGCGTCGTGCCCGAGCTGGCCTCGCGCGAACATCTTGCGCGCCATCGTTCCCGCCGTTCGACTCGCGCTGGAACAATCCTCAACACGCTCTGCGAAGACTCTGCCGCCATCGCCGTCACCCAAGGCCCAGGCCTGGTCGGATCGCTGCTGGTCGGCATCACCTACGCCAAAGCGCTCGCGCTGGTTCACAAGCTGCCGCTCATCGCCGTGAACCACATCGAAGGACACATCCACGCCGTGGCCAGCCAGAACCCGGTGGAATTTCCCGCGCTCGCCCTGGTAGTCAGCGGCGGCCACACTCATCTGCTACGAAGTGCTGCGACGGATTTCGTATATCGCTTGCTCGGAAAAACGCGCGACGACGCGGCCGGGGAAGCCTTCGACAAAGTCGCCAAGCTGCTGGGATTCGGCTATCCGGGAGGACCCGTGGTCGACGCGCTTGCTCCACATGGCGACCCGCGCGCCATCCATTTCACGCTCGCCAAAATGAAAGGCAACACGCTCGATTTCAGTTTCAGCGGGATCAAGACCGCGGTGCTGCGCTGGGTGGAATCGCACGATCTTCAGCGAAGAAATCGCGAAGCGCAAAGCCCTGCTCGCCGTGAATCATCACCCGACCATCGATGAATGGCTCGACAGTGACCCCGCGCGCGACGCTCGATCTTCTCGCATCGTTTCAGCACACCGTAATCGAAGAGCTGCTGCGCCGCGCCGCGCGATCGGCCGAGGAGATCGGCGCCCGCAGCATGATCATTTCCGGCGGAGTCGCCTGCAACTCCGGCCTGCGCGCAGCCGCCGCCGCCAGCCATTTCCCTACCCGGTTTTCTTCCCCGCGCCAGGACTTTCCACCGACAACGCCGCCATGATCGCCGCCGCCGCGTTTCCGAAATTCATCCGAGGCGATTTTGCGGATCTGACTCTGCGCGCGGATCCGAATCTGTCTTTATCGCCGTGAATCTCTGGCCAGTTACTTACCGTCGCACTTACCCGTGCAAACCGTTTCCGAAATCCGCTGGGGAGGACCCAGCTTATTCGGCTCGTTCGCATTAGGACGCCGCACGTCTATGGTTTCCCGGGTCCCGTCAGCGCCTGGAACGCGACGGACGGTCTGCTGTTCGATCAACTGCGGAGCCGCATTGGGATCGCGCACCAGTCCCGGCACCGAAGCGCGATAATAATCCAGCTCCGACACCTGCGATCCGTCGGGCTGCGTTGTGGTTGTGGCCACTTCCTGGCGCGCGAGCTCCATCTTCGATGCGTCGGCGAGCGGCTCATATTCCGCCGTCTTGACGACGGTCTGGTTGCCCGCGTGCGTTGTATCGGTCACATTCCGCACCGCCGCCGAGTACTGGCCGTTGGCATCCAGACGATACACCATCTCATCCTCGTGAGACTTACTCGGCGTCGACTCGGTAACCGCATTGCGCTTCTCCACCGCTTGCAGGCTCCCGTTGATCGTCGGCTTCTCCAATACGGTCTGGACCTTGGTCACCGCTCCCTGCGTCTCCGTATCCACCATCTTGCGTTCCGCTTCGCGCATGCCGCCGTTAATATCGCTGCGATAAGTAGTCGACTTCACGCTGGACCCGTTGGGACGCTGCTCTTCCTCTGTCACAACTCTTTCGGTGGATGCGAGGTTGCCGTTGGCGTCGAACTTTTTCACGATCTTTTCGCGAACTGTCCGGTTGGCGTCCTTGCTGATCACGCGTTCGTCGGTCTGCTCCAGCGGAACCTTGCGTCCGTTGATCGACCTGGAAACTTCAGCATGATCTCCATCCGTGGATACTACTGACGACGCGACTACTCTGTTTCCGTTGAGGTCCGTCGTGTACGTATTGGTCGTAGACTGTGCGGCAGCCAACGAAGCCACGGCGAAAAGCGCATAGTACTTCACAATTTCAGACTAGGCGCAATGCCGAAGCTGCGCAATACGGTAAACCCCTTAGTTTAGGAGCTTGTTGAAAAAGGGGACAGACTACTCTGTCCCGAGTCGCAAACCGCTGATTTCGCGTAAGAGCGTGGCCGTGGACAGAGCGGTCTGTCCCCTTTTTCAACAAGCCCTCAGAAAGGCAGGCCGCGCGATCACAGGCTACAATACAAATAAGTGAAGACATTCTATATCGAGACCTTCGGGTGCCAGATGAATGTGCACGACTCCGAAAAGGTCATCGGCACCCTCATCGGGCGCGGTTATTCCCAGGTCCCGACCCCCGAGGAAGCCGAGCTGGTCTTCTACAACACGTGCAGCATCCGCGACAAGGCCGAGCAGAAAGTCTTCAACCGCCTTCAGCAGTTCAAGAAAGAACACGGCAAGGGGAAAACGTTTGCGGTGCTCGGATGCGTGGCGCAGCAGGAAGGCGAGAAAATCTTCGAAAAAGCGCCGCACGTCAGCCTGGTTTGCGGCTCGGCGAGCTACAACCGCCTTCCCGAGCTTCTGGTCCAGCTTGAAACCGGAAATCGCCGCGTCACCGGCCTGAGTCTCGATACCGACGAGACGTTCGACACCCCGCTCACCCGCCGCGACAATCCGCATCGCGCCTACATCACCATTATCGAAGGCTGCGATAAGTCCTGCGCTTATTGTGTGGTCCCGTTCACGCGCGGCCCTGAGCGTAGCGCCACCAGCGCGACGATCCTGACTGAAGCGCGCCAGCTCGCCGAATCCGGTTATACCGAAATCCAGCTTCTCGGCCAGAACGTGAACAGCTACCGCGACCCCTCGCCAGCCGGCTGGGATTTCGCGACGCTGCTGCGCAACGTCGGCCAGACGCCCGGCATTCGCCGCGTTCGCTTCACGACCTCACATCCGCGCGACTTTCGTCAAACCGATTGTCGACGCGATCGAGGAAAATCCCGCGCTCTGCAACCATGTCCATCTGCCAGTGCAATCCGGTTCGACGCGGGTCCTCGAAGCCATGCAGCGACTTTACACTCGCGACGAATATCTGCGCCGCATCGAATGGATGAAGAGCGCCCGCCGGCCGATCGCCATCACCACCGACATCATCGTGGGATTTCCCGGCGAAACCGAGGGCGATTTTGAGGCGACTCTCGCCCTTCTGGACGAAGTGGAGTACGATTCCATCTTCAGCTTCAAATATTCGCGCCGTCCCAACACACCCGCGCTCGCGCTGGCCGACCAGATCCCCGAAGAGGAAAAATCGCGCCGTCTGACCATCGTGCAGGAACATCAGCGAGCCATCCAGATCCGCCGCAACGCCGCCTACGTCGGCGTGGTCGAGGAATGCCTGGTGGAAGGATTCAACAAAGCGACCGGCCAGTGGATCGGCCGCACTTCGCAAAACAAGACCCTCAATTTCCTGAACGCCGCAACAGAGGATCTGCTGGGCAAGTATGTCGATGTCCGCGTCACTCGCGCAGGGCCCAACTCCCTGGCCGGAGAATGTGTAAACTAAGGCTGGTATGGACCGGGGAAAGGAAGGATTCGAATGGAAGTTGAAATGAAAATCCGAGGGCTGTTGATGGACCCGGTAACGAACATGCCGATCGTCGTGCTGAAGGACGTGAACGGCACTGCCATACTGCCGATCTGGGTGGGGATCTACGAAGCCAACGCCATTGCGCTCGAAATCGAGAAGGTAGCCACACCGCGCCCCATGACGCATGACCTGATCCGCAATCTTCTATTCGGTCTGGAAGCGGGTGTGAAAAAAGTAGTCGTCAGCGATCTGAAGGAAGACACCTTCTATGCAGTGATCTGGCTGGAGCGCAACGGCGAGTTGATTTCGGTCGACTCCCGCCCCAGCGACGCCTTGGCGATCGCCCTTCGCCTGGATTGTCCGATCTTCGTCGCCGAAGCCGTTCTCAAGACTTCGAAATCCGTCTCCTCCGTCGCCGAAATGGGCAGCAACGAGGAACTTCGCCGCGTTCTCGAGAACCTGAACGACGAAGATTTCGGCCGCTACAAAATGTAACTCGCCGTCCGCCCGCCGGTACTATCAGGCGAGTGGATACCATGACCGAAATACTTCAGCTAACCGATCGGGCGAATCCTCGTCCAATCAGCATGCAAGGAAAGCACTTCCGGCGCAGTTTAATGTTGCTGGCTCTGCTCTGCGCGGCTGCCTCTGTGAAAGTCGCGGCGAATACGTGTTTCCGGCGCCCCGTCGCGCAGTTTATCTATTTCTATGAACAGACCCCTAGCTTGAGCCTGTGGGATCGCGTGGTTTATAGTTTGCTGCTGACCCGGACTACTGAGCCTTCTTCTTAGGCACGTACTTCTTGGCCGGAGGCGCCGCCACCGGTTTCCATCCTTCGATGTTGTCCTTTTCGGTGGTGAGAGTCAGCATGTACGGATCTTTGGTATAGGCGTCCATGACGCCCCAGAACTCGATTTCGGACCCAATATCCATTTTGCCGGGAAGGGCCGTTTCGAACTTGAGCGTCACGTCGCCCCCTGGATTTGTCACTGCGACCACCAGCGTTTTCGGACGGATTGCAGGAGTCATCGAAACGATCTTGCCCTTCCAGTGCATGTCGATCTCTTTCGATGCATCGGCGGGATCTTTGCCCTTGCCCGGGAAAGCCGCGCCCTTGGCGCTGTCGAAGAACTGGTCAGCATTCGCGCCAGTAAGACCGTCTTTCAACGTTCTCCAAACCGCCATCGCCGGGTCAGCCGCGTCGATCTGGGCCTGTTTGTCAGCCTGTTCCTTCGCAATCTCCACCGTGCTCTTGATCTTGAAATCAGCGGGCGGCATCGCGCTGGTTTTCGCCGCCGCTAAGACGGCCGGTAGTCCGTCGTCCGTTCCGTGATACGTCTTGTAGGCGCGAGTCAAAAAATCATTGAGCTGTTTACGAGTCGCGGCAGGAAGACTGCCCTCGCCGTCATACGCCGCGGCCCGTGCATAGTAGTAAATCGCCAGCGGAGTCTTCTCGGGGTGAGCCTTTTGCTGCGCGAGAATTACTTGGGCCAGCATTTGCGCAATGGTCGAGTCATTAGGCCAGCGCTGAAGCAGCTTGGTCAGCTCAGTCTCAGCCTTCTCGTTATCTTTCCGCATCACCCACAACTGGGCGATTACGTGTCGTGCCTGAGGCTCAGAAATCGCCCGCATCGCGGCGGGCCATTGGTTCGCCGCAATCGTCGCCGGTTTGTTGGACTCCGCGAACACTTTGTCCGCGTTGTCGACCAGGTAGTTGGCGGCTTTCTCCGTGGTCGCCATGTCCGCCTCCGACGGATTATTGTTGTTCAGCGTCGGACCGTAAGAAATGATGGTAGACAACGCAATGTAGTCATCGGGGTGCTTAGTCAGAATCTCGGCGGCCTTGTCGAAAGCCTCACGCGCCTTCGCCTTCCCAAGTTGAAGATAGGAGATTAAAAAGAACGTCTGCCGCGCGTCTGAGAACTGAGTCTCGGGATACTTCTTCGACCACTCGTCCAATTCTGCCAGCCGCTTGCCCGCGTCGCCTTCCTTCATGATGCCGTTAATCAGGTCAGCCTCCGCCTGATCCTTCGCCACCGGACCCTTCGGCTTATCCCCCGCCTTGTCCTGCGCGAACATCAAACCGGCCGCCGCAGTCAACGCCAATGCTAGTCTCATCATTTTTGTTAGAAACACACGAACCTCGCTAATCAGGATACTGTATCACGACTCTTTCTCATTTGGGTGAAACACCGGCCTTCTTCTTCACCGCCGGCGCATTCTTCCCGGTCCACCCCTCCACTTTCGACTTCTCCACGGTGAACGTCACCATGAACGGATCCTTGGTGAACGATTCCGCCACGCCCTCGAACTCGATCTCGCCGCCCGGGTCCATTTTCCCCGGCAGCGCGCCGTCCAGCTTCAGCGTCACGTCCGCGACGTCCGCCTTTTCGATACCCAGCACCAGTTCTTTGGGCCGCGCCGCCGTGCCATACACCAGTTTGCCCTTGAATTTCGCCACTCCGTTGGCCCCGCCCGGCAGCAGCGCGCCTTTCATGCTGTTTTCGAAGTAAGCCGCTCCGCCATCGCTCAGCAGCTCCTTCTTGACGCTCCTCCACAACCCGAGCATCGGATTTGCTTTGTCGGCCGCCGCCTCGGCCTCCGCCTGCTCGCGATCCATATCCGCTTTGCTCTTGACCGTGAATCCGGCCGGAGCGTTCACCTGCGTCTTCGCGCTCGCCAGCAGTTTGTCCAATCCTTCCGTCGAGCCGTGATATTGCGTATAAACTTTGTTCAAATAATCCTGCAACTGCTTGCGATCCGGCGCCGGCAAGCTTCCCGGACCGTCATAAGCCGCCGCGCGGGCGAAATCGTATAGCGCCAGCGGTTGCAGCTCCGGCTTGGTCTTATTCTGCGCCAGCACCGCAGTGGCCCTCCAGAACGAAACCTGTCCCTGCGTCGAATCCATTTCCAGCGCCTTGGTCAGCTCCGCCTGCGCCTTCTCATAGTTTCTTGCGCTCCAACGCGATGTAGCCCAAAGTCTTCTGAGCGAATACCTTCAGCCCCGGTTTCCCCTGATCCGCCTGCGCGTCGGTCATCGTCGGAGGACGATTGTCCTTCGAATAGATCGTGTCCAGATTATTCAGGATCTGCCTCGGGACGCCTTCTCCGCCACGTCCAGAAATCCCATCTGCTCGGTGCTCAATTGCGGCGGCCCGAATGGAGCCAGCGGATAAATGTATTTCACGATCACCGACAGCGCCACGAGGTCGTTCGGGTTATCCTTCAAAACTTCCTGCGCCGCGTTGAACGCCTCCCGCGGCCGGTCCAGCGCGCGGTAGGCTTCCAGATACAGCTTGCCGCCTGACGTCCGCGAAATCGGTCTGCGGATACTGCTGCTTCCACTTTTCGAACGTTGCCAGCCAATCCTTGGGATCGGTGGACTTGGTGACCGATTCGCACAGATCGTACTCGGACCGGTCCTTCCATTCCTTCTTTTTGTCCTGCGCCGCCAGGCTCGGAGCCAGGGAAAGCGCGATGCAGGCCGCGACAGCGCTCTTCCGGAGCAGTGACCGGTTGAACAACACCAGAACCTCCACGAGATCGAACATTTTCACAGTTTTCGGTGTTGGTACTTTGCGGAGTATAGCCGAAGCCGCAATGCAGCCGCAAGCGCCTTCACCCGACCGCTCGCTCAATAGAAATTCTCAGCCTACACCCAAACGTACTTCCCCGGCGATAGTATTGGACGCCGCGACCAGCAAAATTGTTTCGTCCCCTAAAAACGGGATGGACTGTAACTTGCGGAGTCGGAAGCATGGATCTTCGTCCGGCGGTAAATGAAATACGGGCCATAAGTCGGTGGCCCATAGCTCCAACCCAACAGACTGCTTCGGCGTCCGCCCCCGGGTAACATCACGCTACCGAAAACGAAACCCGATTGGTCGAGCACCCGGCGTGTCGTCTGGCCCGGTTCGCCCCGGAAAATCGCGACATCCATCCCCGAAAGCAACCGGAGGAATGCCGGCGCCGATTCTCCCGGTCCGAAGCACCCGTCAAAACAATGGAACTGCTGCCAGCCCAAGCTCCTTCCCGCAAAATAGAGGTCCGGCTCCCGCATGAAAACGCGTACGGAGCCGCCGCCCACGGCCAAGCGCGCCGGTTCAATCAGCGCCACGGGATTCTTTCCGGACCGGTCTGAAAGGCCCGATAACGTGGTCCCGGCTACAGTGAAGCCGGCCCCGGCGATCAGCATTAACGCGACTGCCCATGCCCCGACTCGCTTCCAGTGCAGCCCGGCTGGCTGTCCCTGGTCCCGCCAAAACAACGACGCCACCCCGATATACAGATAAGGGAGCAGGTACAGCACGCGAAGCCGGTAAACCGTCGTGGCGAAAGTAAAGACCAGCGCAACCAGGAATCCCGCCAGCAGTGGAACATTGCGCCTCCGCGCGAGCCCGCACAGCCCCACGGCCGCGACGATGGGAGTTTGCGCCAGAGATAAAAGAAGAGCTTGAAATTGCCGGCCGAATCCCACGCTGCGGCTTCCATATCGATTGCATCGACGTCAGCAGGCGCGCGTCGGCCAGCCCGTACATGAACTCCCGGCGGAACGGCACGATGATCAGCGCGGCGGCTACCACTCCGCCGGCGGCAAACAGGCTGGCCGGTATAAAGTAACCCGCCGGTTCTCTGACCAACGCCCATATTTCCAGAACGATCAGCGGTGTGAACATCGCGAAGGAAGGCCAGCACAGGAACCCGCATGCGGCCGCAGCGCCACCCAACCAAGCGGCCCACCGCGCGCCTCGATCCGCTTCAGGCCGGCCGCGCGCCCTTCGGATTGCGCTTATGCACGCAAAGAGAAACGCGAACGCCCATCCGTCCATACGGCCCCCACGCCAGCCGATGTCACACAGCGGATCGAGCAGGAAGGCGAGAGCAAGCAGCAAGCTGAACCGCGCATCCATCCCGCCAAGCCGCAAATAGTAAAGAAAGAATCCAAAGGCGGCGAGTTGGCCCAGCAGGGACATCAGGCGCGGTCCCGCGTTGGAAGGCGCGGTAATTCGATAGGCGATTTCAGAGAGGATGCCTCCGATCAGCGCATATTCATACAAAGGACGACCGGAATCCGAACGTTGATTGAAGCCGAAAACAGGTCGCGTCGCCCTCCAGCGTGACGCGCCCGTACTCCACGATGAAGCTATCGTCGAACCAGACCGGCACCGCGGACGTCAGAGTGAAACTGAATAAGACAATGGCAATCACAGCCGTCGCGCACCAAACGCGCCACGGAAACGGTGCGGAGGATGATTCCATTGAACTCGTTACTGTTTTATCAGGCTAACTCTTTTATGACGGCACCAGAGCGTCGTCGAGCTATGCTGTTACATGCGCTGGATCGACCTGGGCGTCATCGCCGTCTACCTGGTCGCGATATCTGCGTTCGGCGCCCACTTCCGCAAATCCCAGCACAATCTAAAAGATTATTTCCTCGGAGGCAAGACCGTTCCCTGGTGGGCGATCGCCCTGTCCATCGTTTCCGCCGAAACCAGCACGCTCACCGTGATCGGTACGCCGGTGCTCTCGTTTCAAGGCAATTTCGGATTCCTGCAACTCGTCCTCGGGTATCTGTTGGCTCGCGTGGTGATCTCGGCCCTCTTCCTGCCCGCCTATTTCCGGGGCGAAATGTTCACCGCCTATGAGCTGATGCGCCGCCGCTTCGGAGAACGGATCCGCCGCCTGACCGCTGGAACTTTTCTGGTCCTCCGGGCGCTGGCCGAAGGCGTTCGAGTAGTCGCCATCTCTCTAGTGATCTCGATCGTCCTCGGCACGGGCGAAAAAACCTCTATCGCGGCGATTCTGTGCCTGACCCTCTTCTACACCTACGAAGGCGGCATGACCGCAGTCATCTGGACCGACGTGGTCCAAATGGCTCTGTACGTCGTCGGCGGTGCCCTCAGCCTGTTCGTCATCCTGCGGGAGATTCCCGGCGGATGGCCCCATGTCGCCGCGCTCGCGGAGCCGCTCACAAACTTCAGGTCTTCGACTTCGGATTTTCCTTTCACCCGCAACTACACCTTTTGGGCCGGCGTCATCGGCGGATGTTTTCTCACCACCGCCAGCCACGGGACCGAGCAGTTGCTGGTGCAGCGCCTGCTCGCGGCCCGCAATCAGCGCCAGAGCCGGGCCGCTCTGTTCGCAAGCTGGATCGTGATCTTCATCCAGTTCACGCTTTTTCTGACCATCGGCGTGTGCCTTTATGCCCTCTATTCGGATCGCCACTGGCCGCCGCCCGACGTTCCCGACAAGATTTACCCGCTGTTCGTCTGGCAGCATCTTCCTATCGGTGTCGCCGGTCTGGTGATCGCCGCGATTCTCGCCGCCGCCATGTCCAACCTCAGCGCCGCGCTGAATTCTCTGGCGTCCACTTCGGTGATGGATTTCCTAAAACCCTTCCGACGCCGACGTCCGGTCTGAAAATCGCCCGCCGAATGACAGCACTCTGGGCAGTGATCCTGTTCGGCATCGGATTGCTGGCGCGATCCTGGGGCAGCGTCCTGCAAGCTGGCTTGTCGATCGCCTCGGTGATCTACGGCTCCCTGCTGGGCGTGTTCCTGCTCGGCTTGCTGACGCGCCGCGTCCAGGAAAATGCCGCGATGTGCGGCATGGCCGCCGGGTTGGCCGTGATGCTCTACGTGAAGCTCGCAACGCCGATTGCATTCACCTGGTACGTCGTGATCGGCACCTTCGCGACGTTTCTCACCGGCCTGACCGCATCCTATCTCTTCAAGGAGACCCGCGTCATGCAAAATCCTGAGCTGCGCCGCGCACTGGGCCCCTGGACCACCGGCGCGGTGGTGATCGGAACCGCCATCGGCAGCGGCATTTTTCTGGTCCCCACCGCAGATGATCCGCGCCGTCGGGTCTCCAGCCATGGTTTTCGCAGTGTGGATCTTCGGGGGAATCCTGACTTTCTTCGGCGCGCTCACCTACGCCGAGCTCTCCGCAGCCATGCCCGGAGCGGGCGGCGAATATGTCTATCTCAACGCCGCCTATGGCCAATTCTTCGGTTTCATCTATGGCTGGACCCAGACCTGGATCGCCAAACCGGCTTCCATCGCCACGCTCGCCACTGGATTTTTCATCTACCTTGGCGATTTTTTTCCCATTTTGGGCTCGGTCTTCTATACCATCCCGCTTCCCATCGGCCCGCATGGAGGGCCTCTCGAAATCCGCTACGGCCAGCTCCTCGGCATCGGCGTGATTCTGTTCCTGGCGGGCGTCAATTATCTCGGCGTGCGAGTCGGCGGAGGTGTGCAGGTGGGCGTCACCGCGCTAAAACTAGCGCTGATTGGAGCCGTAATCGTCGCCGGATTGATCTCCAGCCGCGGAAACACCGCAAATTTTCACGCTTCCATGCCCGCGATCCCCGGCGGCGTCGCCGGATTTTTCGTCGCCCTGGTCGCCGCGCTGTGGGCCTACGATGGCTGGAACAACGCCGGCATGCTCGGCTCTGAGGTCGAGCGGCCCCAAATAAATCTGCCCCGCGCCCTAATCGCCGGGACTCTGGCGATGATGTCGATTTATTTGCTGGCGAACCTTACGTATTTTTACATCTTGAGCGGACCCGAGGTCGGCGCCAGCCAACGGGTCGCCGCCGATGCCATGCGCCGGGTCCTCGGTCCTCCGGGCCGGAGCCGTGGTCAGCATCGCCGCCATGATCTCGATATTCGCGGCGCTAAACGGCTCGATTCTGTCCGGCTCACGAATCCCGTACGCCATGGCTCGCGACGGCTATTTCTTCCATCCTTTTCGCCGGGTCCATCCGGCTTTCGCACGCCCTCCTCCGCGATCCTGCTCCTCGGCCTCTGGTCATCCGTCGTTCTGCTCAGCGGACAATACGACCAACTCCTTACGCTGGTGATCTTTCCCAGTTGGATTCTGTACGGTATGACTGCCGCGTCCCTCATCGTATTGAGGTACAAACAACCCAATCTCGAGCGCCCTTACCGCGTAATCGGCTACCCAGTGGTACCCGTCGTCTTTGTTTTCGTCGCCATTGCCCTCCTTTATTCCACATTGCGCCAGTCCCCCCGGGAATCAGGCATTGGTTTGAGCGTCATTGGCGCCGGACTTCCGTTCTATTTCTTTTGGCGTAACCGCGAATCGGGCCCGCAGCGGTCCGCTGCAGGAATCCGGGTCCATTCCCAAAAAACGGGGCAGTTAGGTACGTTTCTGTTCTGTTTTCCGAACAAAAAGCTTGAAACCCTATGAATCTAAGGTTAAACTCAAAAAGCAAGATCGGGACAAGGACCCGTCTGTTTGTTCTGTTTTCAGAACAAGCCCCGATCGGCGGATCAAAATCACAAGAGCGAGGGATAGCACATGGATGTACTCAAAATGCTGGCTGACTTGCGCCAGGAACGAGAACAGATTGAAGAAGCCATTATGACGCTGGAGCGTCTCGCCAACGGCCGCGGACGCCGCCGAGGACGTCCGCCAGCCTGGATGACCGCTGTCAAACGCCGCGGCCGTCCGCCCGGAAGCAAGAATAAAGTTAAAGAAACCGCCGCAGCCTAACTCTCTCGGACACGACGCTGGTGCGGCGGGCGTTGACCCGCCCACTGTACACTCTAAGGAAGTGTCCAAGAAAGCTAACTGCCCACGTGAAGGCGGCCGGTTGAGCGTCTAAATTGAGTCCAAAGGTTTTGGACCAGGTGCTCTCCCGCATCCCGCGCGTGGCAAATCCTAACGTGCTCGTCGGCTTCGAAACGTCGGACGACGCCGGAGTGTATCGTCTCGCGCCAGACCTCGCTCTGGTGCAAACAGTGGACTTTTTCACCCCGATCGTCGACGATCCCTTCACTTTCGGAGCCATCGCCGCCGCCAACGCTCTGAGCGACGTTTACGCCATGGGAGGCACTCCCCTTACCGCTCTTTCGATTCTCGCCTGGCCCGGCTCCGGCGATCTTGACGATCTCACGGCCATTCTTCAAGGCGGCGCCGAAAAGATTCACGAAGCCGGTTGCGTCGTGCTCGGCGGACATAGCGTTACCGATCCTGAAATCAAGTTCGGCTACGCAGTCACCGGCCGCATCCATCCCGGATCGCATCAAGACCAACGCCGCCGCCCGCCCTGGCGATATCCTTATATTTACGAAGAAACTCGGCACCGGCATCATCGCGACTGCGCTGAAACGGGGCATCGCCGACCCCGCCCATGTGCAATCGGCAATCGATTCCATGCTGACGCTCAACCGCGATGCCGCCGCAGCGATGGATTCAGAAGTGCATAGCGTGACCGACGTTACCGGATTCGGCCTGCTCGGCCACGCCCGGGAGATGGCGCTGGCTAGCCATGTGACACTCGAAATCGATTCGAAGCGCGTGCGCTTCCTCGACGGCGCGGTCGAATACGCCAAAGCCGGCGCAATTCCCGGTGGACTCAACAATAACCGCGAATTCGTCGCGAGCTGCGTCGAAGGATCTTCGCAATTCGACGATTTGCTCTACGATCCCCAAACCTCCGGCGGCCTGCTGCTCTCGATTTCCGAGCCCGGCGCCGCCCGCTATCTGCGCGAATACCCGCCGGCCTACGCCATCGGCCGCGTACTCGACCGTCGAGAGAAACCTCTGCGCATCCTATGAAAAACTCACCGCTTATCATTGCCCTGGATGTCCCAACCGCCGCCGAGGCCCGCGCGCTGGTCGTCGCCTTGGGCGATTCCGCATCCTTTTATAAGGTCGGACTGGAGCTCTACGCCTCCGCCGGCATGGACCTTCGCGCGCCAGTTAAAGCAGGAAGGCCATCGAGTGTTCCTGGACCTGAAACTCTACGACATTGGGGAGACGGTGCGGCGGGCCGTCGCGAATATCGCCAAATCCGGCGTGGATTTCCTGACCATCCACGGCATGCGCCAGGTTATACAAGCCGCCGTAGCAGGCCGCGGCGATTCGCCGCTCAAACTCCTGGCGGTAAGCGTACTCACCAGCGTCGACGATCAAGACCTGCTTAATGATGGATACTCGCGCACCGTGTCCGAGCTGATCGAACTGCGCGTGAAAAATGCCATGGCTGATGGAGCCGACGGCATCGTCTGCGCATCCACCGACGTCGCCAGGGTGCGTTTTCTCGCCGGCCCGCGAGCCATCTTGGTAACCCCGGGAGTCCGCTCCCCAGGCGCCGCCACCAACGACCAGAAACGCATCGCGACCCCGGCCGAAGCGATCGCCGCCGGCGCGGATTACATGGTGATCGGCCGCCAGGTCACGCGGGCGAAAGATCCGCGCGCCGAAGTGCAGAAAATCATGGACGAGATTTCGGCCGTTTCATCCGCGGCGTAACTGGCGCGTCACCGGCTCGATTCGCGGCTACCCGGATTAACCGCCGGACCTCGGGATCGTCCAGATCGGCCTGCGTCGCGATGCGCACATGGCGATGCGCCTTCCCGGTCCCTTCCAGGCGGGCCTTTGGATCGGGCAGATCCGCACCATGCGGGAACCCGAGATTCACATGATCGCGATACGCGACTACATAGCAAAACGCTTCCTTGAAGCGACCCGAGAAGGTGAACCCGTTGGTAACGGCATACCCGACATCGTTCACGGTTTCACTGGTCGAAGGAATCTCCGCCAGCACCAGCGCCCGCGCGGCCAACATCAGCTTGCGAACGAGAGTATCGTATCGCGCGAGAAACTCCAGCAGCTTGGGATCGGGTCGTCGAATACATCGAATCTTAGCACCTGGGCAAGCTACCCGAGAGGCTATCCTGAGAGTTTCGCATGAAGACGCTCCTAGCCGGTTACCGGCGCTTTCGCGCCCACGGCTGGCCCGCGCAGCGCGAGGCTTTAGAATCGCTCGCCAGAAACGGCCAGTCCCCCAAAACGCTGGTGATTGGCTGCATCGACAGCCGCGTGGATCCGGCCATGATTTTCGACGCCGCGCCGGGCGAGTTGCTGACCGTCCGCAATGTCGCGAACCTGGTGCCGCCTTACGCTCCGGACTTGGCCTATCATGGCACCAGCGCCGCACTGGAGTTCGGCGTCAGAGTGCTGGAAGTGCAGCACGTGATGGTGCTCGGCCACGGCTTATGCGGCGGCGTGCGCGCGCTGCTGGAGGGTGCGCCGGATAACGCTCACGAATTCGTCGAGCCCTGGATGTCGATGGCGGGCTCGGCAAGGCGTCGCGCACTGGAACAGCGTCGCCAGAAGAGCGCCAGCAGTGCTGTGAGTTTGAGGTGGTGAAGATTTCACTCGCGAACCTGATGACCTTCCCCTGGATCGCCGAGCGGGTCGCGGCAGGGAAGCTCGAACTGCACGGCGCGTGGTTCGATATTCACTCGGGCGTGCTTCTGACTCTTCAAGGGGACACATTCGAAAGCACAAGCGGGTGAGCTTTGGCACTCTCGCGAGCCGGCGCCTCAGGAGTCACCACGTCGCGCCCAGCGTCATCCCGAGCGCAGCGAGGGATCTGCTTTTAAAGCGTCGATAACAGCCGAACGAAAAGCAGATTCCTCGCTCCGGTCGGAATGACTTAGGGGTGGATTGGCCATTATAACCCCGGCATGTAATGCGATTTTTCTGATTCAGGACACTACTGCAGCCAAGAAAAAGGGCCGGGCGCGCACTCGCAGCGCCCGGCCGTTTGTTGTCCAGTCTGCCTTGTCTTTTAGAATCGATACCCGAATCCGATCGACGGTTCGGCTCGATGCGTGGTGCGGTCCAGGCCGCCCAATCCCACGACGCCGTAGGTCGGAGAATCGTAAACGAAGCCCCGATATTCGGCGCGCATGAAGACGTGCTTGGCGAGGTTAAAGTCGGCTCCGCCGCCATAGACAAACGCGGCGCGCCCCTGCGAGCTGGCGCCCACGAAATCTTTCGGATCGAACACCAGCGCTCCCACGCCCGCCAGCACGAATGGCGACCAGCGTTTCATCGGGAAACGCAAGCACATAGTCGCCGCTGATTTCATGGGAGTAGCGTTTTCAACCCAACCAGCCCGCTGCTCAACCCGTAGCTTTGCGTGTTCAGAGCGTACCCGTAGTTCGCTTCCACGCCCTGATGCTGGCTGAAGAAATACCGGTAGCTGGCGAGAACGCCGCCGCTGTTGGTCGCATCCTGGTTCACGCCATTGCTGTTCGTGGACTTCACGAAGCTTCCGAACGCCTGGACGCTGGCTTCATTTTTGTAGACCGGAGTCTCATCCTGCGAGAACGCCGGTATTGACATCGCAATCGCCCCCGTTACGACGGAGAGTACAAATTTCTTTGCTGACATTGAAATGCTCCTTCAATTGACCTCTGAAATGTTTTTGGCTTTCATGCCTGCCCTCACATGTGCATTCCGATCGCCAACTTTTTCACCGATTCCGTTGCAACACAAACCACTGTTTCCGTGCGCCAACGCGCTCAGCCTCAGCGCCATCCCGTTGGCACTTGCTATCCCGTGAGCAGCGCCGCGCTGGCGACCGCACCTATGGCTCATTCATCGATGCTGAATTTTCAATCACATCAGCCGGATAGCGCGCTGGCGTTCAGGATGCCTTCTCCACTGGCGTAGCTGCCAGGGTGTTTGGGGGAGATTTACGAATGATAAGAATTGAGACAGACCGCGCTGACGACCACTTGACACTGAGAGTCGCCGGACGACTTTGCGGAGCCTGTGTCGCCGCGCTGGAGGAATGTTGGAACACTGAGCGGCAGCGATCTCCGGCCGGTGAGCCTTCCATCGACCTGAGCGAAGTCACGTTCGTCGACAGAGCCGGGTGGTGCCTGCTGCGGCGCATGCATCGCGATGGCGTCGCGGTTTTTGCAAAGGGTCTCGCCACCCACACCATTAAGGATGAACTTGCGGAAAACGAGGAGCAGCGCCCATGAATTACGAATGCCATCAGGCTGGCAAATGCCCGGACTTCGGCACACCAGGAGGTCGCGTCGTCACTTTCGACACCGCCGCACCCTCCCGATTTCAATCATTTCAAGACTCAAATGGTTGGCCACTCAGTTGCCTCTCTGAAGGCATGTTGCATTACTACATGCACGACGGACCGGCAGCGTTTCGGTTCGAGCTTGCCGGCACGCTCAACCATGTTGAGGCGGCGAAGCTGGAACAGGATTGGCTTACGGCGTCGTCGACGATTGGCGATCGCAAGCTGATCGTCGATCTCAGCTTTGTCACGGGGATCGATGAAGCAGGACGAGCGCTGCTTCGCCGGTGGTACCAGATCGGCGCTCAGTTCGCCGCTACATCGCCGCAGTCTCACAAACTGGTCGAGGCCATCACCGGACGCCCCTTCATCGAACAGCAATCGCAGGAACCGACCCACGAGCCGTGGTCGTCGCGCGTGCTCAGGTCAGTGCCGGTGAAATTTTCCGCGATCCTCGTGCCGGCTTTTGGCGATGTTGCTGATGCCTTCCACCGCGTGGTCCGCCGATGACGGCGCGAGCATGGCTTTCGCTAGGTATATCTCAACCACCATGCAAGAGAAGCACGCCGCAATCGGCAGCGAAGACACCTTATTAGAGATCGAAGCCGCTCTCCCGAAGCTCGGAAAAATCGGGCGCATGGAAGTGGTCCGGCACACCAGCCCTGGCAGCGAGCCTCAGTACAGCGTGATCAGTTTTGACGGCGACACGACCGTGAAGAACCAGGTGATCGCGCGCTATCTCAGCGTCGAACAGCAGAGCTACTCTGTGACGGCTTCTTCTGTCGCGATTACTCCTCATAACTACCAGTTCCGCTATACCGGTTCGATCGAAAAAAGCGGCGAGCGCGTGTACGTTTTCTCGATCAAGCCGCGGCATCGCAAGGACGGGATGATCGAAGGCCAGATCTGGATCGATGGAGCGACCGGCGCGGTGGTGCATCAGGAAGGCCGCTTGACCAAGCGTCCCTCGGTGTTCATCCGGCAGGTGAAGCTGGTGCGCGATAGCGGTTCACGCGCCGAGATTCCTTATATACGTGTGACGCGCGTCGGCATCGAGACGCGATTGGTGGGGCGCGCGGAGTTGACCATTCGAGAGCGGCCGGCCGCTTTGATTTTGAATGCAGGAGATCAGCAATGAACGCCCGAGTCTGGGTTCTAGGTTTAACGGCGATGTCCGCGATCCACGCGGCCGAACTGAAAGACGTCACGCTGAACGCGTGGGATCAATACGTTCAATCAGCCGACGCAGCCATGCAGGAGCGTCTGCATCCGGGCAAACACTTTCTTTGGGCCGATGAGGCTCCGGACCGGCGCACTCAGCTTCGCGCCGGTGAAATTCTGGTAGCCGAAGCGGGCCAACATAACCCCAAGAAAGTTCCCTCGGGACTGATCCACCACTGGATCGGCGCCGCCTTTGTCCCGAATACGAGACTGGGCAACGTATTCGGCGTGGTCAGAGATTACTCGCACTACAAGGATTACTACGACCCCACGGTGGTCGATTCGCGGACCATACGCCAGGCGCCTGACGCGGATCGTTTCTCCATGCTGCTGATGAATAAAGCCCTGTTCCTGAAAATGGCTCTCGAAAACGAGTGCGAATCGTCCTACGCTCAGGCGGGGCCGGGCCGATGGTATAGCATCTCGAACGCGGTCCGCATCCAGGAAATCGAAGACTACGGGCAGCCCGGCGAGCACAAATTGCCGTCCGGGGAGGGCCACGGATATATATGGAAGCTGCACAGCATCACTCGCTACGAAGAGCGTGACGGCGGAGTTTATATCGAAATCGAAGCCATGGCATTGAGCCGCGACATCCCGGGCGCCGTTCGCTGGGTGGTGGACCCAATCGTGCGGCGAGTCTCGAAAGGATCGCTGGTCACTTCGCTCCGCCAAACTCAAGGCGCGGTCAGTTCGTCGAGCCAAGTCGCGGCGGGACAACGCCTTGCGCTGCCCGCAGGCTTAGGTTTCACGCAATCCTTGCTGGCGCATTAAGATTCTTGAACCGCCGTTCGGCAGTCTGCATCTCTACTGTATAGAAAATGGTTCTCGAATCCGCAGTGAGTCCCGCGCCCGTCGCGGCTTCGATTCAAGCACGTTACGAGGCGCTCTTCCGCGTTTCTCGCACGATTAGCGCGCATCGCGATCCCGAAAAATTGTTTCAATCCCTCGCGGAAGAATTGCGCGGCGTGGTCGAGTTTGACGCGATTTATTGCATCCATTACGATCCCGCAGCCGGATCCAGCGAATTTTGCATGATCGAAACTCCGGGCGGCCGAGTTCCCAAGCAGGATTTTCGCCCTGAAGAAACCCCAACCGGCTGGGTCTACGAACACCAGAAGCCGCTGGTGATTCCCTGCGTCGAAAGCGAAACTCGTTTTCCTCGCGTGATGGCGCTGCTTCGCAACGAAGGCATTCGTTCGCTGGCCTCGCTTCCTCTTAAGACCGCGCATCGGCGCCTCGGATGTTTTGGCGTCGGCAGCACGCAGCCCGACGCATATTCCCCGGAAGAAGTCGAGTTTCTTTCCCTGGTAGCCGACCAGGTCGCTCTGGCCATCGACGACGCTTTTCATTTCGATCAATTGCAGCAGGAAAAAGATCGTCTCAAGCTGCTGCTCGATCTGAGCAACGCGGTCAGCTCGAATCTGGAACTTCCGGATCTGCTGCGGGCCATCTCGGCGAGCTTGCGGCTGATCATGCAATCGGATGGAGCCGGCGTCGCTTTGCTGGACCGGGAGAGCAATCAACTGCGGCTGTGCGTAATCGACTTCCCGGGGAACAACGGCCACGTGATGGAGGGCCAGCTTCTCGAAGATGATCATCCGGCCGCGCAGGCTGTTCGCACTAGTGAGCCGGTAGTGGCGGAGATGACCAAGGGCGGCGAGACGAAGTCGATTTGCCATGTCCCGCTGATGAGCCGGGATCGTGTTCTGGGCGCGCTCGGAGTAGGCAGATCGACTCCACTTTCATCGAAAGAGCTCGCGTTTCTGAAACAGCTCGCGGGTCAGGTAGCGATCGCGGTTGAAAATGCGCTTGGCTTACGGCCAGATCGCCGAGTTGAAAGACAAGCTCGCGCAGGAGAAGCTATATCTCGAAGATGAAATCCGCAGCGAGCTGAATTTCGAGGAGATCATCGGCAAGAGCGGCGCGCTGCGCAGCGTGCTTCAGCAAGTGGAGACCGTCGCGCCTACCGATTCCACCGTGCTGATCTATGGCGAAACCGGCACCGGAAAGGAACTGATCGCGCGCGCGATCCACGACCTCAGCTCGCGCAGTGAAGAACGCCTTCGTGAAGCTGAATTGCGCGGCGATTCCCACCGGCCTGCTCGAAAGCGAAATGTTCGGACATGAGCGGGGCGCGTTCACCGGCGCGGTCGCGCAGCGCATCGGGCGCTTCGAGCTGGCCAGCCGCGGAACCGTGTTTCTGGACGAGATCGGCGAGATCCCGCTGGAATTGCAACCCAAACTGCTGCGCGTCTTGCAGGAGCGCGAGTTCGAGCGGCTCGGGCAGTTCGCGAACGCTGAACGAACCGACGCCCGCCTGATCGCGGCGACTAATCGCGATCTGACCGTCATGGTGGAGCGAACAGAAATTCCGTGCCGACCTGTTTTATCGGCTCAACGTATTTCCCATTCACGTGCCCGCGCTGCGGGAACGGCCGCGAAGATATTCCGCTCCTGGTCCGGCATTTTGTCCAGCAGTTCGCGCGGCGCATGAATCGCAATCATCGACACCATTCCCTCTGAGACCATGAATGCGCTGGTTCGACTATCACTGGCCGGGAAATATCCGCGAGCTGCAAAACCTGATCGAGCGCGCCGTGATCCTCTCCGCCGGCCCGGTTCTGAAAGTCCCGCTCAGCGATCTCGAATCGCAGCCGCAGAACGGTCACGCATCCATAGGTAAAATCGAAACTCTGGAAGAGGTGGAGCGTCGGCACATCCTCGACACGCTGCAAGCGACGGACTGGGTAGTGGCCGGACCCAAGGGAGCGGCCGTGATGCTCGGGCTGAAGCGCAGCACCTTGCAAGTCCGGATGGAAAAGCTCGGGATTCGAAGAGCTCGGGCTGCTGAATAGCAGAATTCATGCGAAACCTCCCTCGCGTGAATCGGATCAAATAGACACAGCATTTCGATCGCGAGGGATAGCCTGTTCGCCGTCCCTGGCAACGCGAGAGACAATCGCAACTCACACAACCTGATAAAAGGAGAACCTCATGGCATACGTCACGGTCGGCAAAGAAAACTCCGACAACCTCGAGCTTTATTATGAAGACCACGGCTCGGGTAGCCCCATCGTTCTGATTCACGGATATCCGCTCAGCGGCGCATCGTGGGAAAAGCAGGTTCCGGTGCTTCTGGCCGCCGGTCACCGCGTCATTAGATATGATCGCCGCGGCTTCGGAAAGTCCAGCCAGCCGACCAGCGGCTACGACTACGACACCTTCGCCGAGGATCTGCACAAACTCGTGACCCACCTCAAACTGAAGGATTTCGCGCTGGCCGGTTTCTCGATGGGTGGTGGCGAAGTGGCTCGATACATCGGCAAATACGGATCGAAGAACGTAAGCAAGGCGATCATCATCTCCGGTGTTCCGCCCTATCTTTTGAAGACCGCGGACAACCCGGAAGGCATCGACGCCGGCGTGTTCCAAGGAATGGAGAAGGCCGTCACCGCGGACCGCTACGCTTTCTTCACCGAATTTTTCAAGAGTTTCTACAACACGGACATGTACCTGGGCAAGCGCGTCAGCGAACAGGCGGTTCAGGCGAGCTGGAACACCGCGGCCGGCTGCTCTGCGACGGCGACTCTCGCATGCATCCCGACATGGCACGAAGATTTTCGCCAGGACCTGAGCCGCATCGATATTCCGACCCTGGTCATCCACGGCGATGCCGACCGGATTCTGCCGATCACGGCCTCCGGACAGCGGACCGCCAAGCTGATCAAAGGATCCCGCTCGGTCATCGTGAAGGACGGGCCTCACTGCATCACCTGGACCCACGCGGACGAAGTGAATCGCGAATTGGTGAGCTTCATCGGCGAAGCCATGGGCAAGCGCGCCGCCTCTGGACCGCAGAACTAAAGCGGTCTACATCTTAGTAGTGTGCAAAAAGGGGGGCGGCCCTTTTTGCCCCGACCGAATCATACTGTTCGAGATCGGCGACGCACTACACCGGGGCAATAATGGCCACCCGACCTCCAAGTCATTCCGAGCGGAGCGAGGAATCTGCTTTTCGTTCGGCTACTATCACTCGGGATGACGGGCGTTGTATGTATGACGACGGTCCCTGTGGTCGCGGCTCGTGTCGAAAATGAGCCGCGACCGCAGGGAGCGGTTAATCTCGCTTCGTTAGAAGGAACCCAAATCACTAACGGAATCACTGGGACAGCTTACTAGTGGTCTGCGTCGCAAGTCATGTCCAATAAAGGCACAGTGTGCAAAAAGGGGGACTGGCTCGAATTTCGCCGCTTTTGCGAAAGTTCGTGCCTGTACCCTTTTTGCCCCGCCCGATTCATACGGTTCGAGATCAGCGACGCACTACACTAGACGCCGGCCGCAACCACGTTGACTCCCGGCCGGCGCAACGGTATCGCGGCCAGTTCGCGTCGGAACCGCACGTGCCGGATTCGCGATAACTCCACCACCGGGCGCCACACCGCGTTCACGAGGTGATGCTTGATCAGCAACCGCCAGAAGCGATTCGAGCGCTTATACAGGTACGACATCGCCAGATATGGACCGACAGCCCGCCAATCCTCCGGCCGTCGATTCCAGATGGAAGCGTGTGAAAAAAGGCGACGGTACATCCACGCGTAACCGTTTTCCAGTTCCTCAGGCGACATGTGTTTGGGGCGAAACACCGCATGCGCCGTGTCGTAGCGCGACCAATCGCGATGCAGCAGGCGTCCTTCAGCTTCCATCTGCCGGAACAGCGGCGTCGCGGGATAAGGAGTAAGGATGTGGAACGTCGCGCATTCCAGGCGATTCGCCTCAATCCAGTCCGCCGTTCGCGCAAAGACATCTTTCCGGTCGTGATCGAACCCCAACACGAAGGACCCGTTTACCTGAATGCCGTGGTCATGCAGCACACGAACCCGCCGCGCATAATCAGCTGGATTTCGGCGTTTTCTTCCGTGCATCGGCGAGATTTTCATCGGTCAGCGACTCCAATCCCACGAATACTCCCGTGCATCCGGCGAGCGCCATGGTTCGAATCAGATCCGGCTCGTCGGTAACGTCGATCGTAAACCGCCGCGCTCCAGATCTTGTCGAGCGGCCGCAGCGCCTGGCACAATTCACGTAAGTATCCGCGGTTCGATCCCAGATTGTTATCGATGAAGACTGCATAAGGTTGCCCGTCCGCCGCGAACTCGGAGACGATTTGCCGCGGCTCTCGCATCCGGTACGGCATGCGCAATCCGTCGGTTGCCAGGTAGCAAAACCCGCAGCGGTTGTGACAGCCGCGCGTGGCGATCAGGCTAGTCGTGGTCAGAAAACTCGCTCGCGGCAGAATCGATCGTCTTGGCGCTGGGTCCTGGCGATAGTCGCTCTCATAAGTCGCCGTGTATTTCGGCTGTAGACAGCCGGACTCGGCGTCCGCCAGAATCCTCGGCCAAAGTTGCACGCCGTCGCCCACGGCCAGCGCATCCGCGTGCGGAGCGCACTCCTCCGGGCACGACAACACGTGCAATCCTCCCATAACGACCTTGCTGCCGCGGGTGCGATACCACTCCGCCAGCTCGAACGCACGCCTCGCGAACGTCAGATGAACCGTGATCCCCACCACTTCGGGCAAGGGGAAGAGGGCGGATGCCCGTCGAGCAGGTTTTCATCCCAATACTGAATTTTCCAGTGTTCGGGCGTGGTTGCCGCGAAGCTCGTCAACGCGAGCGTGGGCGTCAGTACATGCTTGCCGAAGCTCGCGTTCGGATCTTTCGGATAGAACGGATTGATCAGGAGCGCGTATCGGGGCTGAACCGGTCCTGCGGGAATCGAGTCATCCAGAATCGGCGCCCGAGTCATATCGGTCGGGCACCAGGGTTGTTTCGGAGATCGCCGGAGGCTAACATTGCTCACAAAAGTACTCTATGCTAAAAAGTACATCGTGTCAAGAGGCGCAATTAAGATCTCGTAGCATCACTCCAAGGGCGTATAGCACCCATCGTGGAACGATTAACTAAGATTTTCCAGGTCGGCGATTTGGTGCGAGTTGTACGCGTGCCTCCTCATATCGCTAGCAATGACTATCCTTATCCGGAAGTACAACGGGCCTTCGAAATTGCTCTGGGAAATACCTATCGCGTTGAAGAAGTCGACTGGGGAGGTTGGGTGCATTTACACCTTGGAAACCCTCACGGGGGAATTGGCGTTCAGCCGGATTGTGTCGAATTAGTCGAACGGCTCAACGAAAATTCAAAGTAGTTCGCTCGAACCGACCTTGCTCCGTAACGTTTAGGAAAGAACGACAACCACTCGAAACGTTCTCCTTGGCACCAGGCGTGCTCTATTTACCTTCGTGAGGTTAGAGAGGCTTAGCGGAATGAGCGAGTTAAGGGGAAATCGATTCCTACTGAGGAACATTCTACCGGCCGCACCGCTAGGGATTAAAGGAGAAACGACATGAAAATGACAGCCATGATGACCGGTGCCGTCGCTCTGAGTCTCCTTGGGACTGGGTGCGCCACCAAAAAATATGTAGCAAAAAGTATCGCGCCCGTAGAGCAACGCGTGGGTGGAACGGAAACCAAGAATACCGAGCAGGACAAGCAGATCGCCACCCAGGGCACGCAGATAGAACAAATGGATACCGATTTGTCGAAGACCAAGGAGAAGCTGGGCGACGTGGACAACAAGGCGACGCAGGCCGGTGAAGCAGCCAGGGCCGCCGATCAGAAAGCGGGCAACGCGCAGCAATCGGCGGATGGAGCTCGCCAAGCAGCAGATGGCGCCAAGACCTTCGCCGAACAAGGCTTGAATCGCATGGATCAAACCGTGCAATCCATGAATAAATTCCAGATGGTGAAGAACCAAGTTGTGCTGTTCGCGTTCAACAGCGACAAGCTCACGGACGAAGGCAAAGCGCAGCTTGACGAACTCGCCAATCAAGCTAAAGGAATGGATCGATACGTAGTCGAGGTGCAGGGCTTCACCGACAAGACCGGAAATCCGGCCTATAACGAAACCTTGAGCGAAGAGCGCGCGCAGACCGTGGCTCGTTATCTCTCGAACAAGTATCAGGTCCCGATCCGCAATATCGCGATGCTCGGCTCGGGCTATGCTCTTCCGGTGGCCGACGATAAGACGCGCGATGGACGCAAGATGAATCGTCGCGTGGAAGTGCGGCTGTGGGTTCCCGAATCCCAGGCCAGCAAGTCCGCATCGACCGGCGGAGACCGTTAACTTTCACCCGCCAGCGAACAGACCGCCGGATACCCCCTCCTCCGGCGGTCTGCGGGGGGTGTTGAAAAAGGAGACCGAGTAGTCTGTCCTCTGTTTCAACACCAATCTAGTAAGGTTTCCCAGCGATAACGCTAGTGGCTTTGACCGCTCCCCTGCGGTCGCGGCACGTGCCGAAAATGAGCCGCGACCGCAGGGAGCGGTTAATCTCGCCCTGTTAGAAGGAACTCAACTGACGGCGGGGCTAAAATAGCCATCCCATCCCAAAGTCATTCCGAGCAGAGCGAGGAATCTGCTTGTCGTTCGGCCGGTAACCAACGCTTTAAAAGCAGATCCCCTCGTTCCGCTCGGGATGACCGGCGTTGTAAGTATGACTTATCCAACAAACTTCTGACTCAGGACACTAAGCCTGCTGCCGCCAGGGACTGAATCGCGGAATCCAGCGCGGAACGTTCGAACAGAACGTGCCATATTCGTCGCCGAAAGTAGCCCGCAGCGTCGGTTCTTCGTAGATCAACACAAACAAATGGAACGCCAGCCAGACCAGCCCCGCATATTCGAGGACGCGCAGATTTCCCAGCGCTAAGCTTTGACCGAGGATGACCGCGACCACGGCCACGTACATCGGATTGCGGACATACCGGTAAAGACCGGTCACCACTAGGTTGCGAGTGGGAAAAACCGGCGCGGGCGTTCCTAACCCCTGCCAGGCGAATCGCACAAATGAATCCAATAACACGATCGAGCCGGCCGCGATCAATATGATTCCCAGGCCGCGCAAAGGCCATCCCGGCGGCTGCGCATCCCTGCCTCGACCCGAGATCCACCACGGTGCAAATCCGGCGACAATCCCCGGCGCGAGCACGAAGAACACCGCCGACCCCAGCGCCGCCCGGACCCTTCGCATACGTGAACTTATCTTAGCTCCGCTTTATAGCGATAGAAGTTTACTTATCCTATGAACATGGGCGCGGGCTCGCGGAAAAGCGCGATATTATTGCTCGTCCTCGGATGCGCGTTGCTCGCTCAGACGCCGGCGGTCTGTACCGTGGAAGGACACGTCACCAACGCAATCACCGGCGCGCTGATCCCTGACGTCACCGTCATCGCTACCAATGGACGGCAGAATAGCACCGCCAAAACCGATGCAAACGGTCATTTTATCCTTCGCGATTTACTGCCCGGAAACTATGCGTTTCGTGCGATCAAGGACGGCTTTGAGCCAGGCGTGATCCGTCGTCAGGCTCTGGCGGCTTCCCCGGATCCCCAACAGCTCGAGCTTCAGCTGAGTGAGGGTGCCGTTCTTTCCGGGCGAGTGATCGACGAAGACCGAAATCCAGTCGCCCACGCGCCTGTTTCGCTAAGGAAGCGGACTTTTCAATACGGCCGGCCCATCATTTCAACTCGCCTCAGTGTTACCACCGACGCTTCGGGCGAATATCAGTTCGAACATCTGCATCCCGGTACTTATTTCGTTTTCGCCCAGCCCCCGCCCGCGCAGAAGCAGTCTCCAAAACCGGAAACCGAACTGGTGATGACATTCTTGCCCGACGCCTCATCGCTCGAAAACGCCGTCCCGATTCCGCTTCGCGCAGGCGAACGGCGTGATAGAACCGACATCGTGTTGCGGAAGGCGCCAGCGTACTGTGCGCACGGTTCGGTTTTGGCCGCTGGGTCGGTACCGGTTTCGCTGATGATCGCTCAGGCCGCGCCATCGGGATTGACGGACGATCTCGCCAAAGTGAATATCGATAAGACCGGCGCATTCGAAGCGTGCGGCCTGGCCGCCGGCGCGTGGCTGTTAAGGTCATCGCCGGCCCCGGCCGCAAACGGAATCGGTCCGGTCTTCGAGGCCCCCTTCGAAATTTCAAAAAACGACGTGGATCTGGGCGAGCTACGCGCGCAACCGGTGCAAACAGTCCAAGGCTCGGTTTATGTGGAGGGCGCGCGCAGCGGCGATCCGCTTCCTGCCGGAACCACAATCATCCTGGAAATGGGCGTCGACTCCGTAACGCCTATCGTATTGCGCTTCACTCTGAAATCAGCCGCGCGGTTCAGTTTCCCGAGCGCGATTCCGGATCCATATTGGCTGCACGTCCGCACGCCGCCTGGATATTACGTCCGTCAGATGACCGCCGGGGGCCTGAATGCGATGTATCAGCCCATCCGCCCGGGGACCGGCGATGTGCAGATCGCCTTGGGTTCGGATGGCGCGCAAGTCAGCGGGCAAGTGGTGGACTCGGACAATCATCCGCTGCCGGAAATGGGCGTCATTCTCGCCCCGGCGCAGTTGCCGCAGCAGGGCGCGCCTGGATTGATCCAGACGGTCCAGACCGACGAAAAGGGAGCCTTCTCATTTCTGACCGCCGCGCCAGGCGATTATCTCGTGCTCACCTGCCCTCTTTCCGCGAGAGATGAAGCCGAGAGCCCCGACTACGTCCGAACCCATTCCGGTGAAGCCACCCGCCTGACGCTTCAGCCTCGCGATCGCCAATCCATCACGTTGACAGTGCACTGAAAAGGCCGGTTAACCGGCCTACAATATTCGCACCCCCTCATTCGTCTACAAACACAGAGAGGGACAGCGAGGCCGATGCCGATGGCACTCGAACAGGACCGGCGGATCTCCGAGGTAGTCGGGCGAGAGCAATCCCGGCTGCGCAACTTTATCCGCCGGCGGGTGCCCGATCCACGCGACGCCGAGGACATTCTACAGGACGTCTTCTATGAGTTGGTGGAAGCCAACCGCCTGCTGATGCCGATCGAGCACGTCACCGCCTGGCTGTTTCGCGTGGCGCGGAATCGCATCACCGATCTGTTCCGCAGAAAGAAGCCGGAGAGCTTCAGCGAGACCGCCGTCGCGGACGACAACGACGAACTGCTGCGATTGGAAGACCTGCTGCCTTCGCCCGATGCCGGACCGGAGGCGCTGTACGCCCGCCACGTGCTTCTCGACGAACTCGAGTTGGCGATTGAAGACCTGCCGGAGGAGCAGCGCGAGGTTTTCATCGCGCATGAACTCGACGGGCGCAGCTTCAAAGAGATCGCCGCGGAGACCGGCGTGAACGTGAATACGCTGCTCTCGCGCAAACGCTATGCAGTGCTGCATCTGCGCGAGCGGTTGCAAAGCATCTACGAACAATTCAAGAAAGTGTGAGGTTCTGAACATGAGACGAAAGAAATTGTTTTTCCTGGCTCCGTTCGCGATTCTGGGGATTGCCGCGTTGATCGCCCTCGGCGGCGAAGTAGTTTTGCAACTCTGGAATTGGCTGCTGCCGTCGCTCTTCGGCTGGCGGCAGATCACTTTCTGGCAGGCGATCGGTATTCTGGCGCTGACCCGGATTCTCTTCGGCGGATCCGGTGGCCACGGTTCCATTCGCTCCAGCTTTCGCCGTCGCATGGCCGATCGAATGGCGGACCGCTGGGGCCATATGACCCCTGAGGAGCGGGACCGTTTCCAGCAAGGCATTCGCGCGCGCTGCGGCTTTGGCCCATCCACCAGCGAGAGCAAGGGCCAATGACCTTGGCGCCGCATGATAGGATTTAGATCGCTATGGCGCTCTATCTGATTAGCTACGAGATCGCCGAAAACGAAGGTTTTTCCTACGAAGCCCTTTGGACCCGGCTCAAAGCCCTCACCGCAGCCAAAATTCTCCCCTCCGGATGGGCGCTGGCGGACAACATCGGCAGGGCGTCGGACATCTACGCAGAGATCGCCCCACTGATCCAAAGAAATGACCGGCTGCTGGTCCTGGAGGTGACGCGAGACGCTCAGTGCCACCAGCTGCTGATCGCGGACGATAAATTCGCGAAGCTGCGGGAACGCGCCCGCACATGATTTTCCGTTCTTAGTCTGGCGAACTAACCGCAACCATTCCGCGTAGTCTCAGTATTATCACCTCGGAGCTTGTTGAAAAAGGGGACAGACTACTCTGTCCCTAGTCGCAAACTGCTGATTTCGCATAGGAGCGTCGGCGTGGACAGAGCGGCCTGTCCCCTTTTTCAACAAGCTCCTCGAGAGGCTACGCATGAAACAATGGCAAATCGCTCTACGCGCGCTGCTCCGAAGGCCCGGATATACCGTCACCGCCGTCCTGATGCTGGCTCTCGGCGTCGGCGCGACCACCACCCTCTTTTCCGTCGTCGATACGATTCTTCTAAAACCGCTTCCCTACCCCCATCCCGACCGCCTGGTGACCCTCCTCGAAGCGAGCCCCTCCAAAAACAAAAAAGACAGCCTCATCGCACCCGCCCGTCTCGAAGATTGGAATCGCCTCAACCAGACCTTCGAATCGATCGGCGCCAGCTACTCCGAAAACGTGACCGACACCAGCGGCACGGAACCGGAGCGTCTTTCCGGCCGTCGAGTCTCACCGCGCTACTTCACCGTTTTCGGCGTCGATCCGCTCATCGGCAGGACATTTCATAGCGACGAAGACATCGCCGGCGGACCCACTGTCGCAGTGATCAGTTACGGTCTATGGACGCGCCGCTATGGCCAGGACCCGGGCGTCCTCGGGAAGCGTCTGGTGATCGGCGGCAAAGGCTACTCGATTATCGGCGTGATGCCGAAAGAATTTGCGGCGTCTTCCATCGACCTCTGGATTCCCGCGCAGCTCAATCCGTTCCTGTTGACGCGCATCCGCGAGGCTCGATTCTATGTCGGCATCGGAAGAATGAAACCCGGCGTCACCATGCAGCAGGCGCAAGCCGACCTGTCGCGCGTCCAGCAGCAACTGGGAGAACAGTTCCCGCAAACCGACAAAGGCTGGGCCGCGATTGCCTACGATCTGAAAGAACAGCGCGTCGGCGAGTATCGCCGGACGCTTTTACTCGTCTTCGGGGCGGTCGCCCTTCTGCTGCTGATCACCATGGCGAATATTTCCGGCCTGACGCTCGCCCAGCTTCACCAGCGCGAGCGCGAGATGGCCATTCGCAGCTCTGTCGGAGCCTCCCGCGTCCAGGTGATCGCCACTGTGATGCGCGAAGTTCTGCTAATCGCGGCAGCCGGGGCCGCGGCCGGAACCGCGGTTTCCATCTGGTGCGTCCAGCTCATCTCGAGATTCTTCACCGATCTTCCCCGCATGGCCGAGCTGACGTTCGACTGGCGCGCGCTCGCCTTCACCGTGGCCGCGAGCCTGTTCGCCACCATCATCTTCGGAGCGATCCCCGCGATTCAATCCACGCGCAGCGACCTCGCGCCGCTGCTTGCCGAATCCTCGCGCAGCGTTTCGGGCGGACATCGCCGCATGCAGCGCTCGCTTGTAGTGGCGCAGCTCGCCGTGACGGTTCTTCTGCTGTCCAGCGCCGGCCTGCTGCTGCGCAGTTATTACAACTTGAGCCACGTCGATTCCGGATTCGACACCAGCCACACCCTCACCTTCCACGTCGGTGCCGCGTGGGACGAAGATCGTCCCCGCGTCGGCCGCATGCAGCTTGCGCTTCTTTCCGCGTTCGAGCGATTCCCCGGCGTCGAAGCCGCCGGCATGACCAATTTTCTGCCCGCCACCGGCGCCACGCTGAACTATCAGATCACCGTCGAAGGCCTGGCTCAAACCGAGGAGAACGGGACCTACACCGTCGGCGAGCGCACCGTCAGTTCGGGATATTTGAAAGCGCTGAAAATTCCACTGCTCGCCGGCGAATGGTGCCCCGAGCTCCATCTCTTCGATTTCGCCAAGCCCCAGGGCGCGAAAGCCATGGTCAACCGCCGCTTCGTCGAGCTCTATGGAAAAGGCCAGAGCGTCATCGGCCGCCACTTCCTTTTCTCGCAAAACGGCCCGAATATTCCGATGGATGAAATCGTCGGCGTAGTCGGAGATGTGCGCGAAGACGGCCTGGCGGCCGCGCCTGCGCCCTATGTTTACTCCTGTGCCGGCGCGGGAGCGTGGCCCGATCCCGAATACGTGGTCCGCACGCAAGGCGACGCGCGCGCGATGATGCAGCAGATTCGGAGCGTGGTCCACAGCATCGAGCCGAACCGGGCGGTGTTCGGCGTGAAGCTGCTCGACGGATTAGTGGATGACGCGCTCGAACAACCGCGCCTGAACACGCGTTTCCTGGCGATGTTCGCCGCCGCCGCAATGCTGGTCGCCTCGGTAGGCTTGTACAGTTTGATCTCGCTGCTGGTGACGTCGCGAACCCGCGAATTGGGAGTGCGGATCGCGCTGGGAGCCGGCCGCGCGCAGATCATGCGCCTGATTTTTACCGCAGCGGGACAACTACTGGCCATCGGGGCCGCGCTCGGTCTGGCGCTGACGCTGGGCGCGGAACGGCTGATCAAGTCGATGCTGTTCGGCGTCAGTCCGCTCGACGCCTTCTCGCTCGCCGCCGCGATTGCGGTCCTGGTAATGGTGTCGGCCCTGGCGGCGTTTCTACCCGCCCGAAGAGCGGCGTCGATCGATCCACTAGAAGCAATGCGTCTCGACTAGTGCCTGTGTGAAAACCCGCGGGATTGACCGCTTCCTTCGGTCGCGGCTCATGCAGGTGGCTGATATTGGGAGGCGCCGACCCCGAGCCGCGACTGCAAGGAGCGGTTAATCGTCGGTTTTCACACAGCCTACAGCAAACTAAGCAAACTCAAGCCGCGTATGAACCGCAAGATCATGTTCCGACAGCTTGACCATCTCTCCGCGCTCATCCACCAGGAACACGAAGCGCCAGCCATCCTGGATCCACGCGCTTAGCGGAGGGATCACTTCGATATTCGTCCGCGGCGGAACCACGCGACCGTCTTTCGCCCAAATCGTCCTCGTAGTCGTGCGCGTCATACGGCCGCCAACGCCCGGGTCTTCGGCGATTCAATGCCTCCCGGCGGATCGAACTTCACGCTCACCAGTTTCGAAACGCCCGGCTCCTGCATCGTGACGCCGTACAGCGCCGCCGCGGCTTCCATGGTTCGCTTGGCGTGCGTGATGATGATGAACTGCGTCTCCTCCGACATCTCTTTCAGCAAGCGCGTCAGCCGCTGGATGTTCGGCTCATCGAGCGGAGCGTCCACTTCATCCAGAATGCAGAACGGGCTGGGCGTGTAGCGGAAAATCGCCATCAGCAGCGCCATCGCGGTCAGCGATTTTTCGCCGCCCGATAGCAGCAGTACGTTTTGCAGCCGCTTGCCCGGCGGCGACGCGACAATATCGATTCCGCTTTCGGCGAGATTGGTCTCATCGGTCAGCCGCATCTCGCCCTGCCCGCCTCCGAACAGCGTCTGGAACATTTTGCGGAAATGATCGTTGATCCCGTCGAAAGCTTCCTTGAAGCGCCGGCGCGATTCCACGTCCAGCTCCTGAATCGCCTTTTCCGTGTCGCGAATCGAATCGATCAGATCCTGCCTTTGCGTGTTCAGGAACTCATAGCGCTGCTGCGCTTCCTGATATTCTTCGAGCGCCTGCGGATTCACCGGCCCCAACGCCTCGATCTTGTTGCGGACTTCCTGATATTTCTGCTCTGCGTCGGTCACGCCCGCTTCGTCGAGCGCGCTCTCTTCCAGCGCGGCGACTTCGGACGCAGCCGCGTTCAATTCCTTGCGCGCCGTCTCGTCGAGATACTTCAGCTCGGCCTGTTTCTTCACCAATTCCAGTTCGATCTCGCTGCGCTTCTCCTGCGCGGCCTGCGCTTCGATGCGCAGGGTCTTCAGAGCTTCGTCGAGCGCAGCCAGTGCGGCGCGACCTTCGGTCTCTTCCGCCGCCAGCCGTTCCACGACCGCCGCAGCTTCCGCCGTTCCCTGCGCCAGTTGCACCGGCCCGCTGATCCAGCTCGATATTGTCGGCGAGCAGCCGCGCCCGCTCGATGCCCGATGCGCTCCATCTCACGCGCCAGATCCTGCCGCCGCGCGGTCAATTGAAGAATCTCGGCTTCCAGCCGCGCCACCGAGCCCTTTTCCGATCGCGCGCGCTCATCCAAGCCCGCCAGCTCCGCCCGCAGCGCCGAATGCTCCTCGCCGATGCCATGCGCATGCGCCTGCAATTGCCCGAACGCCCCGCGAGCCTCTTCCAGCGCTTTTTCCTGATCGAACCGCGCCTGTTCTTTTTCGGCCACCAGCGCCTGGCTCTGCTCGCGCTGCGCACGGGACCGCTCATCCTCGCGGGTCAGCCGCTCCAGCTCCAGACGCGCCACCGAAAGCCGCGATCCGGCCCGAGCCGTCTCCTCGGCCAGCTTGCGCTGCTCGTGATCCAGCGCCAGCGCATCTTTTTCCTGCGTCTGCTGCTGCGACCGCACCGCTTCCAGCTCTTCCGCGAGCAGCGCCGTCCCGCGCTGCAATTCGTCGAGCTCCGCGGTCAGATCGTCCATTTCCCGCTGCCGGACTTCCACCTGCCCGCTCAGCTCGCGCAGCTCGCGTTTCAGCGCCAGCGGACCGCCCACCGATTTGCGCCCTCCGCTGACCGCGTGGCCGTGATAACTCACGCCGTCCTGAAGCAGGAAGAAGCAATCCGGATTGGCGGTCGCCAAAGCCTGCGCCGTCGCGCGATCGGAAACCAGAAAGCATCGCGCCAATCTTGGCAGCAAGCCTTGCGGAGCCTGCGCGAATCCGTTGGTCAGCCGCAGAGTGTCGCGCAGCCGTCCAACCACGCCCGAGCTGACCCGAAAGATCCGGCGCCAAGCGGAGAAGCCGCGCTCGCTTCCGGATGGACCAAGAATGTCGCGCGCCCGTCGGAATCGGCGCGCATCAGTTCGACGCCGCGCTCGGCCTCCGCCCACCCGCTGACCACTACGTATTCCAGCTCTTCGTGCAAGAATTCTTCGCACGCTTTTTCCCAGGCTGGATCGGCGACCTCCACGAAATCCGCCAGCACGCCCGACGGTTTGAATCCCTCAATCCGCCCATGCTCCAGCCCCAGGAACAGCCGCTTCACCGATTCGGTGGTGTACGCGCGATGCGACAGAATCTCTTCGAGCGAATCCTTGCGCGCCTTCTGCCGCGACAGCGTGTTGCGAATCTCATCCAGTTTCTGGCGGGCTCCGGTCGCGCGCGCCTGCCGCTCCTTCATTTCTTCTTCGACGCGCCGACGCCGGTCCGCCAGCGATTCGAGCTCCATCTGCCGCGCCGCCAGCTTTTCCGATAACTCGGCCTTCACCTGCTCCAGGCGAGCCAGATCGCCTAGCGCCGTCTCTTCCTCTTTGCGCGACCGCGCCGAATCGCGCTCGATCGCAGCCAGATATTCGTCGATCTGCGCGAGCTGATTGCGCAGCGTCGATGCCTCACCCAAAAGCCGCAAGACCTGTTGCCGCGCTTGCTCGATCAGGTGCTCGCGCCCGCGCAGATCGTTCTGCACCGCGTCGCGCTCCTTGGTCTTTTCATCCAGACGCACACGCAGCGACTCGCCTTCCTGATCGATGGCCGCCACCGCCGCATTGTGGACGTCCAGCGCCGCCGATTCCCGCTGGCGCCGCGCGTCCAGCTCCTGCGTTTCCGCGTCGCCCGCCGCCAGCCGATCGTCGATCGCGCCGATCTGCTTGGCCTGCAGTTCCAGCCGGCCGCGTGTCCGCTCCGATTCGAGATTCAGTTCCGCCACGCGCGAGCGCGCCGCCGTCAACTCGGATTCCGTGCGATAGCAGGATTCCTGCCGCCGCGTGTACTCCTGCTCCTGTTCCTGCACGCTGGTCGACAGGTTCTGATACGAGCCCTGCGCCTGATTCAAATCCAGCGCGAGCTTGGCAGCTTCGCGCTCCAGCATCTGGAACCGCCCGGAAACCGCGCGCCGCAGATGCGTCACCATCTCGGTCCGCAGCTCTTCATAACGCCGCGCTTTCGAAGCCTGGCGCTTCAGCGAATTCACCTGCCGTCCGACTTCTTCCAGAATGTCGAACACGCGCGAAAGATTCTGCCGCGCGCTTTCGAGCTTGGCTTCCGCCAGCCGCTTGCGCGTTTTATATTTTCCGATCCCCGCCGCTTCCTCGATAATCGCGCGCCGATCCGCCGGCCGGTTCGAAAGAATCTGCCCGATGCGCCCCTGCTCGATAATCGCGTAGCTCTCCGGCCCCAGCCCCGTGCCGCTGAAAACAAATCCTGAATGTCGCGCAGCCGGGCGTGATGGCCGTTGATCAGATACTCGCTCTCGCCTGACCGGTACAGCCGGCGCGTGATGGTCACATCTTCATGCTTCACGTGCCCGTTCGCATGGCCGTTGGCATGGCCGTTGTGTGGAACATCGTGCGAAAGCGGAACGTGCGCCGCCGGATCCGCCATCGTCAGCGTCACCTGCGCCATGCCGAGCGGCTTCTTCTCGCGCGTGCCCGCGAAAATCACGTCTTCCATGCGCGCCCCGCGCAGGCTCTTCGCGCTCTGCTCGCCCAGCACCCAACTGATCGCGTCGCTCAGGTTCGACTTGCCGCACCCGTTCGGCCCCACGATCGCCGCAATGCCCGAGCCGTGAAACCGCATTTCCGTGCGATCATAGAACGATTTGAACCCGTGTATGTCGACTCGCTTCAACCGTAACAAGGCACGCCCCTTCCTATACAGACGTTCTCTAGGGGGAGTGTTTCCATCCTAAATCGATCCCGCTCAAAAGTAAAGCGCTAAGTATACCGAATGTGGTGCCTTAACGCCTAGGACGCCCATATGTAGAGTGCGGTGATTTGCCGCCCTGTCTGTGAAATCCATGTTTCATCGCGCACGGATCTGCGGGTTAGTACTCGTTCCCGGCAAGAGCTAGAACTTTCTATTTCTATCACTTGGGGTCTATACCCTAGGACTAATACAAAAAGACTTTTCTGACCATGCCTTTTGTGTTAACGTTAGATCTTACAGTACTTCTTTTTGCAGGTTTGAAGCGGAGCAGGGGGAAGTCCTGCTCATCGGTCGGGGGGAACAAAATGAAAAGGCATGGAATCGCCGCCGCCGCATTTTTGATGGCGTGCAGTGGCTTATTCGCAGATTCGGTGTCGATGTCATTCACATCGTTCGCGTTCAACTCCGGCCAGACGATTCCGGTAGCGGGCGTCGCGGGAACTCCGTTCTGGAACAACTACTCCCCCGATATCGGCACAGGTGGTAGCAATGCCATGAACATCGGCTACCTGCTTACCGACACCGGAGGCTTTACCTCGACGACATCGGTGCTGGGAGGCGACTCGGTTGCCGGAATGTTGGTCGGCGCCGGCGGATCGGATCCAGCCGCATTCAACTTCACCGCGAATGGCGATCCTTACACAATTGAAGTGCTGTTCTCCGCTACCGGGCTTCCGGGCGACATTACTATGGGCTGGTATAACGTCTCGACGCCTTCGATTTTGAATCCGATTTTCTCAAACGTCGGTGAAACCAGCGCGCCGCTTCCCCCTCCTACGGCGTTCAGCGGCGGCACCAGCGGATCCCAATACGGCTTCTACGCCACCATGTGCTACAACCCGCCGACGTGCACGGTTACCGCGACCTACTACACTCAATCCGCCGACGGCACGACCGCCAGTTTGGGCACGGTGACGCCCTTCGGCACGATTGGCGATCCCACCGCCTTCAATCATTTCGCTCTCTTCAACCTCAACTCGAATCCGGGGAACTACGTGCTCGCGTTCAGCGAAGCGCCGAACGGGGGTGGCACGGAACAGTTCGGCGACTTTCAGGACTTCGTCGTGGAGTTGCAGGACACGGCTGCTGCCTCCGTGCCGGAACCGGCCACGCTTGCCATCGTCGGTCTGGGTCTGGTGACGCTGGGAATCGTGCGCCGGCGCTCCCGCCGTTAAAGCGTTGATACCAGCCGAACGAAAAGCAGATTCCTCGCTCCGCTCGGAATGACTTTGGAGTCGGGCAGCCATTATAGCCTCGCAAAGACAACAACGGCCAACCGCCTTCACGACGGTTGGCCGGAATTGTTTTAGGCTGCGGCAGCGTCGCCCGCGAGTTTCTTTGCGATCGCCAGCGCCGATTCGTAATTCGGATGATCGGCCACTTCCTTGACGTACTCGACGTGCCGGATGGTGTTGTTCTGGTCCACCACGAAAATCGCCCGGCTCAGGATCCGCAGCTCCTTGATCATGGTCCCGTAGTGCTCGCCGAACGAACCGCTGCGGTGATCCGAAACCATCTTCACGTGATCCACGCCAAATGCCCCGCACCAGCGTTTCTGCGCGAACGGCAGGTCCATGCTGACGGTATAAATGCTGACATCCGGAAGCTTTCCGGCTTCTTCGTTAAACCGCTTGGTCTGCGCATCGCAAACCGGCGTATCGAGCGACGGCACCACGCTGAAAATTCGCACGCCGTGTCCGGTCGCCGCCAGGTCGACCGGCTTGAGCGAGTCGTCCACAGCTTGAAAATCGGGCGCTTTATCGCCGGTTTTGAGTTCCGGACCAATCGCCGTCATCGGGTTTCCTCTGAGTGTTGTTGCTCCTGGTCGTTCCATATGAATCTATTGTAGCTGCTGCTCGAGTTCCTCCGGCCGCGTGACCGGAAGCTTGCACGCGTAATTTTCGCATACGTAAGCCGTGGCTTTGCCGTCCACCGCCGGCATCGGATGCACGCTCTCCCCGCTCATCAGAATCACCGCGTTCGGCAGGAAACGCAGGCGCACCGAGGCGAGCATCCGTTCCACCGCCGGATCGTCGCGATCTCCCGCCAGCACGATCTCCCGCGGCCTTCCCAGCGCGAACGCCAGCGCCACCAGCATCTGCGGCACGCCCGCACCCGCCGACTTCATCCTCGACCCAAACGCGTCAAGCGTCCGCTGCGCCGATGCCCTGAAATCCTCCCGTCCGGTCATCCGAGCCAGCCTCAGCAGAACCATCGCCATGCCCGAATTGCCGGACGGCTCGGCGCCATCGTAATCGTCTTTCAAGCGCAGCACCAATTCGTCATCGGATGCCGCGACGCTGAAAAACCCCCCGTGTTCGCGATCCTCAAACAGCTCCATCGCGCGCTCAGCAAGCCTGGCCGCAAGGCGGAAATCTTCAGGGTCGAAACTGGTCTCATAAAGATCCAGCAGCGCGTTCGCGAAGAACGCATAATCGTCCAGGAATCCCGCAATCGCCGCTTCTCCGTCGCGATAACGGCGCAGCAGCACGCTGCGCTCTTCGTTCCACAAATGCCGCGCGGATGAATCCCGCCGCGGCGCGCGCGGCGTCGGCATAGCGAGGCTCATTCAGAATCTGCGCGCCTTTGGCGAACGCCGAAATCATCAGCCCGTTCCACGCCGTCAGCATTTTGTCGTCGAGATGCGGACGTGGGCGCGCGGAACGAATCTCCTGCAGCTTGATCGCCGACGCGCTCAGCGTCGCCCGCGCTTCCTCGGGCGAAATCTTGAAATGCGCCGCCGTTTCCTCCACCGTGTGCGCCTGATACAGAATATTGCGCCCGCGAAACTCGCCATGCGGATCCTCTTCCACGTTGCCGCGCTCTTCCACGCCAAAGCGATACGCGAACACCGCCGCATCCGGGGGAGCCAGCGCCGCGTTTATTTCCTCCCAGCTCCAGACATAAAATGCGCCTTCCCTTTTCTCGTGCGGATCTTCCCCCGCAACCGCGCTATCGGCATCTTCCGCCGAATAAAACGCGCCATCGGGATGCGTCAAATCACGCAGAACGTAGGAAAAAATATCGCGCGCCGCCGACGCATACTGCCCGTCGCGCGTGATCTGAAACGCCTCCAGATAAGAAATCGCCAGTTGCGCCTGGTCGTACAGCATCTTCTCGAAATGCGGAACGAACCAGCGCTCATCCACCGAGTAGCGATGAAACCCGCCGCCGAGCTGATCGTTCATCCCGCCCTTGGCCATCTCGCGAAGAGTAGTCAGCACCATGTCGAGCGCTTCGTCGATTCCAGGTTTCCGCGTAATACCGGACCAGAAAATTATGGACGCTGGGCCGCGGAAATTTTGGCGCGCCGCCGAATCCGCCATAGCGCGAATCGAACATTTTCTTGAAAACCTGGAACGCCGTGTCGAGCGCTTCTTTAGTCGCGCCGCCGCCCTCCGTGGGACCCGCCGCGTAACGTTCGCAGTTGTCCCAGGATCTGCACGCCCGACTGTTCGATCCGAAACCGATCCTCCCGCCAGGCGTGCGCCAGATTCTGAAGCACCGCCGCGAATCCCGGACGGCCATATCGATTGTCGGGCGGGAAATACGTCCCGCCGAAAAACGGTTTCCGCTCCGGCGTCAGGAACACCGACATGGGCCAGCCGCCGCTTCCCGTCGACGCCTGCACGAACAGCATGTACACGCGATCCACATCCGGCCGCTCCTCGCGATCCACTTTGATCGATACGAAAGTCCGGTTCAAAACCGACGCGATTTCTTCATTCTCGAAGGATTCGCGCTCCATCACGTGGCACCAGTGGCACGTCGAATATCCCACCGACAGAAAAATCGGCTTGTTCTCGCGCGCCGCCGCCGCGAACGCTTCTTCCCCCCACGGATACCAGTCCACTGGATTATTGGCGTGCTGAAGCAGATATGGACTCTTTTCGCGAGCGAGCCGATTGGGCATGATTGGACGCTTGATTGTAGCGCGGCGCGGCCAGACGTGTTATCGTATATGTCGAATGTCTAGGCATGAGTCGCATGAAGCCGAGCTGCTACAGGGTACGCTCGACATGTTGATTCTGAAAATCGTGGCCCTGGGACCGATTCATGGCTACGGAATCGTCCAGCGCATCCTGCAAATTTCGAAGGAATCGCTGCAAGTCCGCCAGGGATCTCTATATCCCGCGCTTCATCGCCTGGAAAAACGCGGCTGGTTGAAAGCCGAATGGAAAACCACCGAGGGCGGCCGTGAAGCGAAGTATTACAGCCTGACCAAATCCGGCCGCCAGCAGCTCGAAGCCGAAACCCAAAGCTGGGCCCGGCTCTGCTCCGCGATTTCTCTAATCCTTGCTGAGTGAATACCCTTCCCCGACAGCCTCCGTCCACATAGTCTCCGACGAGTGCCCATGCTCCGCGAAGACTTTCTGCACCAGTTGGCACACGTCCTCATGTCCGCGCTCATAAAACACCAGAATCGACGGACCCGCGCCGCTCAACGCACACCCGAGCAGTCCCTCCGCTCTCAATTGGGTCATTTGATGGAGTCCCGGCACCAGCGCGAAACGGTACGGCTGATGCACACGATCCTCAAACGCATCCGGAAACGCCGCGCCGGTTCCCGTGATCAGCGCCGCCAGCAGCAAAGTGCTGTGCTGAATATTGAACACCGCGTCCGCTTGAGAGTAGGAACCCGGCAGCACGCGCCGCGATTCCTTCGTGGGTAATCGAAAATCCGGAATCACGACCGCGACCCCGTAATTTCGATGAAGCTCCAGCCGCACCGCCCGTGCATCGCCGCGCGAATCGAACGCGCTCGCCACGATCCCGCCCAGCACGCACGCCGCGACATTGTCCGGATGCCCTTCGATCCTGGCCGCTTCGTCCAGAACCCGCTGTCGATCCCAATTGCGCCCTCCGATCACCGCGCCCGCGACCACCGCCGCCGCGCTCGACCCCAACCCTTTCCCGATCGGAATCCGATTGTCGATCCACAGCTCTATGGGACCCTCCGCGCCGCACCGCAGCGCCGTCTGCCAGATCAGATTATCTTCACCCGTCGATATGGAATCCACATCGCAGCCCGTCGCGCGAATGGTCAACGCCTTCGCGGGACGAAACTTGCATTCGAGATAAACCCCCAGCGCGATCCCCAGCGCGTCGAACCCGGGACCCAGGTTCGCGCTCGACGCGGGCACCCGCACAGTGCGCCATCCATCACTCATCGAATCATTCTGTCATGCATAGCTGAAGCGTTACAATACGAGCATGGATGCTAGCATTGCGCATGTCGAAGGCGCGAGCTTTGAAATGCCCGCCTGGAAGACCATCGCGGGGCACGTTGCGGCGCTATTCTTGGCCGTCGTTTTCCTGGGCAGCGGAATCTGGAAAATGACCGACCCGTTCGGCTGGTCGCACATGGTGGAAGAGTTTCTGGTGCCCGCCCAGTGGAGCATGCCGTTCACCATGGCTCTGTGCGTCGGCGAAACCCTGGCCGGCCTCATGATTCTGTTGCCGCGATTCCGACGCTGGGGCGCGATTCTTTCCGCAGTCCTGCTGATCGGATTCATGGGCTACATCGGCATTCATTATTCGCAACTGGTCGGGAAGGATTGCAGTTGCTTCCCGCTGGTGAAGCGCACCGTCGGACCCGCGTTTTTCGTGGGCGACGCCGTGATGCTCTTCGCAGCTTTAATCGCCGGCTGGTGGGCGCGACCGCTGGCGACCCTTCGCAGCGTGATCGTGCTTGCGGCTGCCGTCGTAGTCGCCGGAGCCGGCAGCTACGCATGGGCCGCGACTCATCTGAGCGGAACCAAAGCCCCCGACTCCATCACCGTCGACGGCCAGCCATATTCCTTGCAACACGGCCGGATCTTCCTGTTCTTCTACGACCCCAATTGCAGCCACTGCGATGAAGCCGCGCGAGGAATGGCCAAGCTTCACTGGAAAAGCGACGTGACCATCGTCGGCATCCCGACCTCCATGCCCCGTTTCGCGGCTTCGTTCATTCACGATACCGGCCTCAACATGAAAACTTCGCTCGACTTGGACATGCTGAAAAAAGTTTTCCCCTTCGGCGATCCTCCCTATGGAATCGCGCTCGAAAACGGACGCGAGCGCGGCCCCGTCGCGCATTACAACGAAGGCAATGAGCCGGCGGAATCTCTGCGCAAACTGGGCCTGATCGAATAATGAGCGAAGCCAGAAGAATCCGCCATCAACTGAAAATTTCGTACCACGGCAAAGCGTGGCACGGGCCTGCGCTCAAAGAAGTTCTGGAAGGCGTGACCGCCGCAACCGCGGCCGCGCGTCCCATCGAGGATGCGCATTCCATCTGGCAGATCGTCCGCCATGTCGCCGCCTGGCAGACCGAGGCCGCGCGCGTGCTCGAAGGCAAATCGTACGAATCGCTGGCCGGTGACGCCGACTGGCCTCCCGTCATCGATACATCCGAAACCGCCTGGACCGGAGCGCTAGGCGAACTGGAGAACGCCCAAAAAGCGCTAACCGATGCAACGGCAAACCTGACAGACGAGCAACTAGACCAAAAAGTCCCCGGCCGCGACTTTACCTTTTACATCCTGCTGACCGGCGTCGTCCACCACAACCTCTATCACGCCGGCCAAATCGCGATTCTAAAGAAAGCCGCCTCCGCAGCCATCTTTTAAAAGAGGGTCAATGACCTCTGCCCCCGATTTTAAACGTCGAAAATCTCCAAAGCCTGACTGAGGCTCTGCACCGGATCGCGGCCCCGCAGCCGGCGAATACTCATGCGCCACATACCCCGTGTACCCTAAATCCGCGATGGTCTTCGCGACGAATCGATAATTCAGCTCCTGCGTATCGTCGATCTCGTGCCGCCCCGGATTCCCGCCCGTGTGAAAATGCGCGATCCACTGGAGATTTTCCTTAATCGTCCGGCAAATATCGCCTTCCATGATCTGCAAGTGATAAATGTCGTACAGCAGCTTCACGCGCGGCGAGTTGACCCGCTTCATCACATCCACGCCCCACGCCGTGTGATCGCACATGTAGTCTTTGTGATTCACCTTGCTGTTCAGCAGCTCCATGCAGATGTTCACGCCCTTGTCTTCTGCATGCGACTTGATCCGATTCAGGAACGCCACGCAGTTATCCGCGCCCTCGGCATCCGGCATGCCGCGCCGATTCCCGGAAAACGTGATGACACTGGGCGCGCCGAACGCCGCCGCCGCATCGATCGCTTCCCGCATCGACGCTTCGATCCGAGCATGATTCTCCTTGCGGTTCAGGGCGTCCGGAATCGTCCCGCCGGGACCTGACGGGTACATGGTCGGGATCAGCCCATATTTCTTCAGCGTGGGCCAATCCGGCGGACCAATCAGATCGTAGCCCTTGCATCCCAAGCGCGCCGCGATCCGGCAGGTTTCTTCAAACGGCATCGACGGCGCGAAAACTCCGCGCGTCACGCATTGCTTCAACCGCCCCTTGCGCTGGACCGACTTCTGAAGTTCTGCGCGACCGCCGTTCCAGCCGCCAGCGCCGCCACAAATTCTCTTCGACCTAATGGATTCATGGCACCACCTCGCTCAACACATGTCCCACCGAGCCGCTCGGAATCTCCACTTGCAGAATCGCCGCCACGGTCGGCGCGATATCGTTCACCGCGACCGTCCGCGAATACGACCCCGCCTTGATCCCCGCGCCGAAGAATAAAATCGGCACGTGATTATCGTAGTCGAACGGCGTCCCGTGGCGTCGTCCCGCTCGCGTCAAACATGTAGTAAGGATCCGGAATAATGTACAAATCGCCCGACCGGGCCCCAAAAAATCCCACGCTGACCCCGCGGCTGATCGAATCCTGCTGCACGCGCCCGGCGAGAAGATCGTGACGCGTATACACCCGGAAAATATGCTCCATCGACCCCGCCGCTTCGGCCGCCACTCGCTCCACCTCCGCCGGATCCAGTTTCAACTTCTCCACCATCTCTAAGTTCAAGTAGGGCATGGTCGCGGACCCGCCGACGATCCACTTCCCTTCCCCAAAACGCTTCGTGAGCGCAGCCGAAATCCTTTCGAGCACCGGCGCACCCTTCAGCCGCCCTCCCGGCATCTTGCGTGCCTGATTCACTTCCGGCACCGGCGCAACTCCATGATCCGCCGTCAACACGATCAGCGTATTCCCAGCACCAACCTGCTTGTCGGCGTAAGCAAACAATTTCCCCAGCAGCCGGTCCGTGCGAATCGAAATATCCCGAACCTCAGGAGCATCCGGCCCCACCGCATGACCCACGTAATCGTTCGATGAAAAGCTCACCGCCAGAATGTCGGGCGAATTATGATGCCCCAGCTTCTCTCCATCGATCGCCCGCTCCGCGAACTCCTCGATCATTTCGTTGCCCCACGGCGTGGCTTCCAGCGATCCGCAATACCGGACCTCCGTGCCCTTGGTCATGGTGCAGAACGGTTTCGCAGAATCATTCTTGGCGTCGAACGGCAGCCACTTCGCGTTGACCAGTTGCTTGTAACGTTCCTCGCCATTCACCTTCCGCGCCCACTCCGGCAGGTCCGCGCGATAGTAGGTGCTGGTGACCCACGCATTGCTGTCGTTGTCGTACCAGTAGGCCGCGTCGGCCATGTGACCCGCCGGAAGAATCGCGCTGCGATCCTTGATCGAAATTCCGATCACCTTCGAATCGCCGCCCTGCATCTTCAATTCGTCGCCCACGGTGCTGACCAGCATCCTACGCGGCGACGATCCGTTCCGCGCGCCCGCGCTCACCAGCTTCGTCTCCGGATCGGAGACACTGGTAACGTTCTGTTTCACGCCTCCGGTCGTACCATTCGTTGGCGATAATCCCGCTGATCGACGGCGTGGCCCCGGTCAGGAACGTCGAGTGCCCTACTGCCGTCACCGTAGTCGAATGCAGGTAGTGGGCGTCGGTAAACACGGCCCCGTGGTCCAGCAGCCGCGTCGAATCCCGGGTTGTAATCGCCGCGAAAACGCATCAGATAGTCGTAGCGGAACTGGTCGATCACGATCGCCAGCACCAGTTTGGGTTTCGGCGGCGGTGCGGCCCATGCAACGTCGCACAACCGGAATCGCCGCAAGAAAAAAAATGAGTGTGGATCGTAGGCGTCGCATGGATCTTCAATTATCCGCCATCGGCCGGCCCCAGCGGGCACTTTTTCCCAACTTGTTTGTCTAATGTAGGGGAGGCTAGCAGTGCGAGGTGAAACAGGCTGTTTTCACGCCGCGACGAAAATTGCTTGAGTCGATCTGGCCCGGACGAATGAGCCGCCGAAGTTTGCGATCAGGGCTCGCTGGGGCAGACCAGAGATGTGTGTTGGCTTCCGCAGCCGAAAGGATGGCTGAAAAGGCTCCTGCAAGGCCGCGGGGCGTGCCCTTGCCGAAGAGTTTGCGCATCAACAGCCCAAGATTCGCTGCGCCCGAGTGCACAACCAACCGCTTGAGGATATTTTCCCGGCCGCGCAAATGCAGGCGGCGCATCCCGCCACGATCATACAGGTGCTGATTCCATCGTTCCAGCTTCTCGCCGCGTTGCCGTAACAAACGGAGGCCGCGCTCTCCGCGAATGCGCCGCCGGTTCGCATACACCGCCGCTTGCTCCCGCTCTTGGTTGCTCCACCGCTGCCGTCCGCGATTCGGTTCCGAGCAATACGTGCGCACACCCCACTCGGCCAGTTCGCTCACCACCGCGCGACTGTGATAACCCTTATCGGTGACTACCTCGCGCGGGCCCTCCGCGCTCACCAGCTTGACAGCTTCGCCGTTGTCGGCGTCCGCCACCACGGATGTGATGCGCTCGCCGGCTTCGGCTACCGTCTCCGGAATGGTCGCCGTATCGCCTTCATCGGCTCCGTGCAGCGTGACGGCGACAATCGCCCCAGTCTCCATATCCACCGCGTGCTCGGCCTTATGAGCCAGATGCGTGCGGCCATCCTTCATCTTGGTGATGCGTGCGTCGGGATCGTGCGGATGCGTCCAATCGTCGTTGGACCCTTTCTTGGGCCGCTTGCGATCCAGCTTGGCTAACTGCTCCCGCGTGGGCGTTTCGATGCCACTTTCCTTCGCCAGTCGCGCGAGGAACTCTTCGTAGCGCTCTCCAGTGTCGCGCCGTACAATCGACCGCAGCGCCGCGTTGGCTTCCAGCGTCGTCGCGTCCACCCCGATCGTGGTCCCCTTCAGCAGCTTCTTTTCGGCCAGCACTTGAAGCACCCACTGGAATACTGCCTGATGCGTTTCCACGTCCATCAAACGCCTGGTTCGCGAGATGGTCGAATGGTCCGGCACGCTTTCGTCCAGCGCGATCCGCACGAACGACCGGATCGACAGACTATCGCTGGCCCGCCAGGCGATTCCGCGCTCCGAATCGATCCCTTCGAAATAGCCCACCATCAGCAGCCGGAAATAAATCCCTGGAGCCAGCCCTGGCCGGCCCACTTCTCCGGCGTAGAACTCCTCGCAGATCGCTTCCACATACTCATCGAACTTCTTCTCATCCAGGATCTGATTCAGCCGCTGATAAAACGGATGACTCGCGCTCACCGGCAGGGCCGCGGTCGGCGTCCATAATCCCTCCTGCCGAACCCGCTTCTTTCGTCGTCCTATCGCCATGATCTTAAGACGATCTGACCAGTCCGGAGGTCACGCCCCGAACTGCGTTTCACCACGCGCTGCTAGAATAGGATTCAATAAAGGAGTCCGTTCAACTCATGTTCCGTTCGTCATCCTCCCCGCGCTGGCCGTGTGTGCAGCCGGGCTCGTCTCCTTCCCTCGCATCGGCGCAAACCAAGGTCGGCGTGGTCAACTTTCAGAAAGCCATCCTGGATACCGCCGATATCAAGAAGGCCTCCGAGGATCTGCAAGAACAAATACAAGCCGCGCCAGACCGCGCTTGAAACGGTGCAGCGCGAGCTCAACGATATTCAGACCCAGCTTCAATCCAGCCAGGGCAAGCTCAGCGCCGCCGGCGAAGCCGATTTCACGCTCGCGGCAGCGCAAGCAGCGCGAAGCGCAGCGCCTGAGCGACGACCTTCAAGCCGACGTGGAGCGCGAGCGCAACGACATCCTTCAGCGCGCCGGACTCCGCATGACCGAGATCATCAAGAAAATCGCCGATGAAAAAGGCCTGGACCTGGTGGTCGACACCACAACACCTACTTCTTCAAGCCCGCGATCGAATTCACGACCGAGGCGACGGCGGCGTACGACAAGGCTTATCCGCTTAAATAACGTGACATGATGGCGCGATTCCTTGAAGAGTACGGCGCCGGCGAAGAGCAGCGGGAGCGGCTGATCAAGCGGATCGTAATCTGGGGCGTCGCGGCCATCGTCGTCGCGCGCGTTGTATTTCACGTTCCGCGACTGGCGTCAGGAGCAGTTCGTCAAGCAGTTTTTCTCTCTTCTCGATCAGAAAAAATATCAGCATGCCTACGCGATGTGGGGCTGCACGCAGGACCCCCCCTGCAAGTATTATTCGCCCGAAAAATTCAATGAGGACTGGGGACCGTCCAGCCCGTTCGCCGGCGTGGCGGCCAAAGATCGAGCACATCGACAACTGTGGCGGCGGCGTGGTATTCGACGTTGAAAACCCGAAAACCGACCCGCTGGGCCTGTTCGTCGACAGCTCGACAAAACTAATCGGCTTCGCCCCCGGCCCCCGCTGCCCGGGCCGTCACTTCCAGTTCTGGGAATTCCTAAAATCCCGCTTCGGCTAGAATGTGAGCGCCGCCTCCTTTTGTATAAACAGGGTCAAAGAGCTCAAACCCCGATTATTCTGGGGAAAACGGGGAAAACGGGGACAGCCTGAGTATGAGTAACGGGGACAGCCTGAGTAGCCACGCTCATAAATTCGCACTTGGGGACACCCCACTCGCATTTTATGCCGATTTCGCACTTTTTTCGTTCCGTGCCAGCTTCCCCTCCTGCTTTCCGTCGTCAAGCAATAAGCCAGAACTCGCGCCGCCAACCCCAAACGCACCCGATTTCGTCCCCAGTTGGGTAGTGTGATCGGAAAACCCTGGACCATCGCCCGCGCATTTCGAGGCAAACGGAAACACTTCTGGCATGAATCCGTGAAAACCTCCCTTGGGACACCCCGGGCGTTCACTTTGAAGCATGGCTACTCAGGCTGTCCCACTTTTCCCACTTTTCCCCACTTTTCCCACTTATCGCTTTTCCCCCGGCCCTCTTTCTCTCAGTTACGGATAGTTTGATGGCGCTCGCTTTTCAGGTCGACCTTCCTTGGCGCCGACTTCAGGGAGCGGCTGTTCACGACGGATGGGGGTCAATACCGCGATCACGGTTTGTCTTTTTGTTTGTCGACGGCGGGGCTAAAGTCTCAGGTTCGCCTTCTTCCTCAATCACCGCGTTCGCGATCGGTCTGGCTTGGTTTCTCGTTTGGGCGATGACACGGCCGTCTGACCGAATAGCAGAAATGGGGTCATAGACCTCAGGCAATGATTCTATCCGCGATCGAGCACGACTTTCATATTCGAGCGGCCCGGCAGAACCCGGCCGTCCGCGAAGATCGTGAATCCGGCGCGAAGGTGTGCGGGTCAATGACCTCTGCGACCGATTATTTTCGGTTCGACTAGCTTCGATAGGAGCTCTCTTCTTGAAACGATGCCTTCTCTTCGTCCTCCTCTGCACCGCACTCTCAGCCGAGCATTACGACCCCATCGTCTTCGGCGCCCTCCAATGGCGCAGCGTCGGACCCAATCGCGGTGGACGATCCATCACCTCCGCCGGCAGCGCCTCGCGTCCCAATGAATATTACTTCGGCGCGACCGGCGGCGGACTCTGGAAGACCGTCGACGGCGGCACGACCTGGAAACCCGTCACCGACGGCCAGATCAAAAGCTCCTCGGTCGGCGCCGTCGCCGTGGCCGAATCGAATCCCGATGTCGTCTACATCGGCATGGGCGAAACCGAGCTTCGCGGCAACATCATGCAGGGTGATGGAGTCTACAAATCCACCGACGCCGGCAAAACCTGGACCCACATCGGACTGCCGACACGCAGGCGATCGCGCGCATAAGAGTCGACCCCACCAACGCCGATATCGTCTACGTCGCCGCCCTCGGCCATCCCTACGGACCCAACGCCGAGCGCGGCGTGTTCCGCTCGAAAGACGGCGGCAAGACCTGGCAGAAAATTCTCTATAAGGACGACCACGCCGGCGCAGTCGACCTCGCGCTCGATCCCCACAACCCGCGCGTCATGTACGCCGCCATCTGGGACGTCTACCGCACCTCCTGGACTCTATCGAGCGGCGGCCCGCGCAGCGGATTCTACAAATCCACCGACGGCGGCGACCACTGGACCGAAATCACGCGCAACCAGGGCCTTCCCCAGGGCGTCATCGGAAAAATCGGCGTCGCCGTTTCCGCCGATTCGAATCGCATTTACGCCATGGTCGAAGCCGACGACGGCGGTCTGTTCCGCTCCGAAGATGCCGGCGCGACCTGGGCCCGCGTCAACGAAGACCGACGCATCCGTCAGCGAGCCTTCTACTACACCCGCATCACCGCCGATCCCAAAGACAAAGACACCATCTACATGATGAACACCGGTCTCTACCGCTCCACCGATGGAGGCAAGACCGTGAAGCAGCTCCGCCCGCAGCATGGCGATCAGCACGATCTCTGGATCGCGTCGAACGACAACAAGCGCATGATCAATTCGAACGACGGCGGCGCCAACGTCTCCGTCGATTACGGCGATACCTGGACCGGCGAAGGTTATCCCACGGCGCAGCTCTATCACGTCGCCACCACTACCGACGTTCCTTATCACGTCTGCGGCGCGCAGCAGGATAACACCACCATCTGCGTCACCAGCGCACCCGCCGGACGCGGCGGAGGAGGCGCGGGCAACACGCTCGAAGCTCGGTCGGCCCGTTTACTCGCCCGGCGGCGGCGAAAGCGGATACATCGCTCCCGATCCCAAAGATCCCGACATCCTCTATGCCGGCAGTCAGGGCGCGCTCCTCACCCGTTACGATCGCAAAACCGGCCACATGCGCGACGTCCAGGTCTATCCGCTGTTCTTCTCCGGCATGCCTTCGAGCGCCCTCAAGGAACGCTGGCAGTGGACCTTCCCCATCGTCTTCAACCCGGTCGATCCGAAAATTCTCTACACCTCATCGCAACATCTCTGGAAGACCACCAATGAAGGGCAGTCCTGGCAGATGATCAGCCCCGATCTGACCAAAGCCGATCCGAAGACCCTCGGCGATTCCGGCGGCCCTATTACCAAAGATCAGAACGGACCCGAAATCTACGCGACCATCTTCACCATCGCCCCGTCGCCCAAAGACGTGAACACCATCTGGACCGGCTCCGACGACGGCCTGGTGAACATCACTCGCGACGGTGGAAAAACCTGGAAGAACGTAACTCCCAAAGATCTGCCCGATCTGATCCGAGTCAGCATCATCGACGCTTCGCCGAACAAACCCGGCACCGCATATTTAGCCGCGAAAAATTATCAGGCCGACGATCGCCGTCCCTACGCCTATCGCACCGACGATTACGGCGCCCACTGGACCAAGATCGTCAATGGCATCCCCAACGACGACTACGTGCACGTGGTCCGCGAAGATCCCAAGCGTCCCGGACTCCTGTTCGCCGGAACAGAACACGGCATTTATGTTTCCTTCGACAACGGAGCCGAATGGCAATCGATCCGCCTGAATCTCCCCGATACCCAGGTCCCCGATCTGTTATTCCAGGGCGACGACCTCGTCATCGCGACCCATGGCCGTTCGATGTACATCCTCGACGACATCTCGCTGCTACGTCAGTTATCCGGCCGCGTCCAGTCGACCATGCTATTCGCGCCCCGGCCCGCCGAGCGTTCACTCGACCGCGGCGCGACCATCGATTATTTCCTCACCAAAGACAGCGACTCCGTCAAAATCGACATTCTCGACGCGCAGGGCAAAGTGGTCCGCTCTTTCGTCGGATCGCCTGAAGAGGAAAAGAAACTCGCAGACCGCCGCAAAGCCGAGAATCTGGACGACGACGGTGGAGGCCGCGGCGGCGCCCGCCCGCCTACGCGCAAAGCCGGCGGCAATCGCTACACCTGGGACTTGCGCTATCCCGGCGCGACCACGTTCGAAGGCATGATCCTGTGGGGAGGCAACGCCGAACAAGGCCCGATGGCCGTCCCCGGACAATATCAGGTCCGTCTGACCGCTGAAGGAGTCACGCAAACCCGGCCTTTGAAAATCGAGCGCGACCCGCGCGAAATCCACATCACGCAAGCCGATCTGGATGAGCAGTTCAAACTCGCGAGCGCCGTGCGCGACAAAACCAGCGAAGCCGACGAAATGGTGATCCGCATCCGCGACCTGAAGAAACAGATCGACGATCGCGTGAAAAAATCAGCGGCGTTAAACGCCCCTGCGGAGCGTCTGACGACCAGGCTGAGCGCCGTCGAACAGGACGTCTATCAGGTCCAGAACCGCAGCGGCCAGGACCCGCTGAATTTCCCCATCAAGATCAACAACCAGTTGGCCGCCTTGATGCGCATCATCGAAACCGGCGACGCCAAGCCGACCGATCAAAGCTACGTCGTGTTCAAGGAACTCTCCGCGCGCCTCGACGAAATCAAACAGCGCCTCGATCAGATCCTCAAAGCCGATCTGGCAACGTTCAACAGCGCCGCAACCGCCGCCGGCCAACAGGCGGTCAAGTAAGGACAATTTCCGGGACCAGCCCCATCTGTTTCAAAATTACTTCGAACCGCGGCAGCGGCCGCAGAACATCGTACACCGGCGACACCGCCGCATGCGTCAGCCGCGGATCGCGCTCTTCATAAGCGAGCTCCAGATAATCGCACGCCCGTTCCTGATCCAGCGCCATCCACGCGCGCATCATCAGGTACGGCGATACCCGCTTCGCCTTATGCATCTCTTCCAGCGCGCGAACCCGCTGCCGCGCTTCCGCGATTCGACCCACTCCCGTGTAAATGCTCGCTTCGAGCGCCATCGCCATCGCCGACCCCGGTGTCAGCGCCGATCCCCGCTCCACCGCTTCTACCGCTTCCTGATTCCTCTTCAGCCCCAGCAGCGCTCTCGCCACGCCGAAATGCGCTCTTGGAAAATACGGATCCAGTTCCAGCGCCTTCGCGTAAAACTCCAGCGCCGCGGCCGGCCGCCGCAGCATGATCATGTTTTCACCCGAGCTCGCCAGCACCACCAGCGATAGCGGATCGCATTCGCGCGCCCTTTCGAGCGCAGCCGCCGCTTCTTCCAATCGCCCGATTCCCGCCAGCAGATCGTGCGCGTACCATTGATGACCCGTCGCATATCCCGGATTCATCTCCAGCCCGCGCCGGAAATGCTCTTCCGCCGCGACCCAATCCCAATCGAACAACGCCGCGATCGACCCCGCGATACGTGAGCTTCCGCCATGCGTCGGATCCAGCTCCAGCGCGCGCCGCGCGGCTTCCCGAGCCTTCGGCATCGCCTCCCACGCCGGCGCAGCCCCGAACTTCGCCAGCACGATGTGCCCGTCCGCCAGCCCCGCATACGCCAGCGCATATTCCGGATCCGCCGCGATGGCTTTTTCCAGATGCTCCATCGCCGCGCGCGACCGCCTCATCCGTCCGCTTGTTCCAGTAATAGCGGCCCTTCAAATATGCGTGATGCGCTTCCATGCTGCGCGTCTGCGCGCGCCCCGGCCGCAGCTCTACCTGCAAAGCGCCGGCCACACCCGCCGTAATCGCGTCGCGAAGCGAAAATAATTTATCGGCGGACCGCTCGAACGTCCCCGTCCACAGATACGTGTGATCCCGCGCTGAAACCAGTCGCGCCGCCACGCGAGCCCACCCCGGTGCGTACGCCCGCACGCTGCCTTCGAGCACCACGTCGACTTTCAACTCATCCCCGATTCGTGGATTCCACTGCGCCTTCGAATGCCACGCCACCACGCGCAAGCCCTCCACTTTGGTAAGCGCGTCGATCAGCTCCTCGGTCAACCCGCCCGTCAGCGCTTCGCACTCTTCGCTGCCCTCGGTGTGCGAAAACGGCAGCACCACGATCGCCCGCCGAGTTCCTTCCTCTGTTGGTTCCACGCGACCGACGCGAAACGCCGGCGCATAACCGCCCTTCGGATACTCGATCATCAGCGCGTCCGAAAGTCCTTCGGTCTCGTAGTAGCGCTTCAGCTTCATGCGCAGCCGGCGCGCTTCCACGCGAACAATCGGGTCGAGCCGGGGATCGTATTCCTGCCTCCGGTCGAACACCTCCACGCCGATCACGAATTCCTTCAATTGATCGCCATGCCCGTCGAGCGTCTGGCTGACCGTAAACTCCAAGAACCGCGCCAGCCTGCCCGACCTCGCCATCGCACGGCTGGCGATGATCTTGCGCGTCTGGGCGCGGATCGACTCCGGTGTCATGTAATTTTGGACGCGCGAAACGCGCTGAGGACTCACCGCCGAACCGTCATTTTCGGACCTTATCCCGCTCATGAGGACACAATTTGACCTAAATGATGTTTCAAGTGGCGCACGTAATCCACCATCAGGTACTCGAGCGTTACGGCGTCGCCATCCCCGATGCGGCACTGTGTCGCCAGACGGTCCGCCGGAACCGTTTCCATCATGTGGAGCAGATGACGGTTATACGCGCTCCACCACGCCACTATCTCAGTCCACGGCCGTTCCTGATAACGCCCCGCCGCCACCCATTCGTTTTGCGTGTAACCCGGCATCGCGAGCGTCGGCTGGATCTGCCCGCGCACAAAACGGTGATGATTATTCGCCGCGGAATCAAGCAAATGACCCAGAATCTGTTTTTTGCTCCAATGCCCGTCCGGACCAGGCTTAGAAGCCTGCGTGTCCGTGATTTGGCTCAGTGCGTTGGAGGAAAGTACAGTTCGAAGTTCGTCAGTTGCGGATTTGAGGGTCTGCATAGTCAATTGTAAAGCAGATCGCCCCGCAGCCCGCCAGCTTACGGTAAGCGGAAACAGTCGCGGGTTATCATCGTCTTCATGCGTCTGGCGGTCATCGGCCTGGGCTTCATGGGAAGCGTGCATCTAACGGCGCTCGCCGATCTGCCGGGGATCGATGTGGCTGTCGTCGCTCGGGATGAATCCGAGACCGCTCGAGCAGGAAATCTCGGACCGGTTGAAGCCGTTGATCTTTCACATGTGAAGAAATTCCACGACATTGAATCGGCTCTCGCGGACCTCGAAGTCGATGCAGTCGACCTGTGCCTTCCCACTGATTTGCACGAATCCGTCACCATCGAAGCTCTGCGTCGAGGCAAACACGTGCTGGTCGAAAAACCCATGGCCCTCAATCGCGCAGGATGTGATCGCATGATCGACGCGGCACGTCGGGCCAATCGCATCCTGATGGTCGCCCACGTTTTGCGATTCTTCCCTGCGTATCGAGCCCTGAAATCCGCGCTCGCCCAAGCCGGCAAAATTCGCAGTGCGACCTTTCGCCGCCGCTGTGCCCTTCCCTCCTGGGCGACGTGGCAAAGCGATCCTCAGAAAAGCGGCGGCGCCGTGCTCGATCTTCTCATTCACGACCTCGACATGGCTCTCCATCTGTTCGGCCTTCCTTCCGCCGTCGCCGCCGCGGGCCGCCAGGATCTTGCCAACGGGATCGACATCATCTCCGCTCAACTGATGTATGACGGATTCGCGGTCGATATCGTTGGCGGCTGGCATCCCGGAAAATTCCCGTTGACCATGAAATACCGGGTCATCGGCGAGCACGCGACGCTTACCTACGATCTCAATTCCAGCCCGCCGCAAATCCATCGCGCAGCCAGAGCGGAAGATCTGCCTCTAAGCTCCACCGGCGGCTACACTGGCGAGATCGCTTATTTCATCGAATGCATCCGCAGCGGCGCGCAGCCCGCGCAATGCCCTCCCGAAGAATCAGCCCGCGCAGTAAGCTTGGCCTTGACCCTCCTCGAATCCCGCGCCAGAAACGGAGAACCAATCTCATGGAAATCGGAGTAATGTTCTGGGGGTGCTCGGACCCTCGGTGCGCGACCGATCTTTGCTGAAATCCTCGCGCTCGGCGTCCGCAGCGGCCAGTTGGGCATCGGCGGAGGCATCGATCTGACACCTGAATTCACGTCCCACTGGAAAGCCATTCTCGCCCAAGAACATTTCTCCATCGCGACCGTCGTCTGCGCGTATGAAGGCGAAAGTTACTCGGACATCGCCACCGTCGAGCGCACCGTCGGCTTCATCCCCCGCTCCACTCGTGACGCCCGCGAGCGCCGCACGCTGGCGAGTCAGCGATTTCGCCGCGGCCCTGGGCGTCCCCGGCATCGCATGCCACATCGGCTTCATCCCGGAAGACCGGACTTCCCCCGATTACGCCGCCGTCCTCGACATCACGCGGCGCATCTGCGACCACGCCGCCCGTCACGGCCAGACCTTCGCTCTCGAAACCGGCCAGGAGCCCGCCGAATCTCTTCTGCGTTTCCTCGAAGACGCGGCTCGCGACAATCTGAAGATCAACTTCGATCCCGCCAACATGATCCTCTACGGCACCGGCGACCCGATCCAAGCTTTCGAACTTCTCGCGAAGCACGTGGTCTCCGTCCACGCCAAAGATGGCGATTGGCCCACCGCCCCGGGTCAGCTCGGACGTGAACGCCCGCTCGGATCCGGCTCCGGTAAATATCCCCCGATTCGTCGAAGCGCTCAAGCGCCATGGTTTCCAAGGCACCTGAGCGTCGAACGCGAAATCCCGGACCGCGCCCGCCGCCTCGCCGAAATCCGCGACGCAGTCTCCCTCCTAGGTACACTAATCTGATCAGACCAACGCTACAGTGTGCGAAAAGGGGGACTGGCTCGAATTTCGCTGCCTTTGCGAAACTTCGTGCCTGTTGCGCTTTTTGCCCCGTCCTCAATCCTCCGATTCGCAATCCGCGACGCACAGCGGCCAAACATGTGCCTCAACATTAGCCGGTGTCGTGAGTCAGAAAATCGCAGCATTACATGCCGGCGCTATAATGGCCATCCGCCCAAAGTCATTCCGAGCGGAGCGAGGAATCTGCTTTTCGTTCGGCTGGTATCAACGCTTTAAAAGCAGATCCCCTCGCTGCGCTCGGGATGACGGGCGTTGTAAGTATGACTACGTGGGGCAGCAATTATCCAACGAACTTCTGACTCAGAACCTGGAAGGAAAACCATGGGACAAGAAACCGTCTGCAAAGCCCGAGTGCACGGCAAAATATCGCAAGGCAAAGCCCTGCTCGAAACCGATTACGTCCTCTTCCGCGGCGACTTCCGCGTCAAAATCCCCTTTCGCAGCCATCACGAAAATTGAAGCGAACGGCGCGTGGCTTGAAATCGATTCCACCGAAGGCTCGCCTCGCCCTACAACTTGGCCCGGCAGCCGAAACCTGGAAACGAAAAATCCTCAACCCGCCCTCGCGACTCGCGAAACTCGGAGTAAAGGCAAGGAATGCAAGTCTCGATCTCAGGCGTTAAAGACGATCAACTCAAAACCGAGATCGAGCAAACCGGGGCGACCCTTCGAACCCGCGTCACGCCGAAATCCGACATCATCCTCTACGCCGCCGAAGAAAAACCCGCGCTCGATCGCCTGGAAGCGCTCTCGCGTTCCATCAAACCCAACGGAGCCATCTGGATCATCTATCCGAAAGGCGTCAAACACATCACTGAAAGCGACGTGCTCCGCGCCATCCGAGCGGCTTCGCTCACCGACGTGAAGGTCGCGTCTTTTTCGGCGACGCATACCGCGCTCAAAGCGGTAATTCCGTCAGCCCGCCGCGCGATAACTTCCTAGCACCCGCAGAAAATCGCACAGCTCGCCCAGATGCCCCAGCGCATTGCGAACCCGCACATCCTCGCGATGCCCCAATAAATCGACGTAAAACATGTACTCCCACGGCTTCCCTCGCTGCGGCCGCGATTCGATTTTCGTCAGGTTCAGATCCCGCAGCGCCAGCGCGCTCAACGCCCGGAACAACGAACCAGGAACGTTGCGCGTCGAAAACACCAGCGACGTTTTCCACTTCGATCCGCGCCCGCGCGCTTTCGCTCCGCGCGGTTCCAGGAAGAAAAATCGCGTGAAATTCTGCCGGTCGTCTTCGATCTCGCGCTTCAAAATCGTCGCCGCCATAAATCTTCGCCGCCAGCTCCGACGCGATCGCCGCCGCGCCTTTCGGCCGCTCCGCCATCACCATTTTCACGCTGCCCGCGGTGTCGTAAAACGGAACGCTCTCAATCTTCGTGTGCTTCGCGAAAAAATCGCGGCACTGATTCAACGCCACCGGATGCGAATAAACCTGCCGCACGCTCGCGAACTTCGTTCCCGGCGGAGCAATCAGATGATGCACGATCCGCACATTCGTCTCGGCCGTGATTTCGAAGTCGTATTTCAGCAGCAGGTCGTAATTCTCGTGCACCGATCCAGCCAGCGTATTCTCGATCGGAAGCGCCGCCGCATCGACGTCTCCCGCGCCCAGCGCCTGAAACGCTTGTTCGAATCGCTGGCATGGAACCGGTTTTGCGCTTCGCGCCCGCCAGTTGCCGGATCGCCTGCTGGCTGAAAGCGCCCAGCTCGCCTTGAAATGCAACTTCACGACGCTCACTTACGAACTGCGCCGTCCCAGCGCCGGGCATCGTCGGAAGGAAGCCCCATCAGATCCAGCACCCGATCCACGCTGTGCTCGACGATCTCGGCCACGCTTTCCGGATGATGATAGAACGCCGGCATCGGCGGAGCCAGAATCGCTCCCATTTCCGCCAGCGCCGTCATCGATCGCAGATGCCCCAGATGCAGCGGCGATTCCCGCACCATCAGCAGCAGCCGCCGCCGTTCTTTTAAAATCACATCCGCCGCGCGGATCATCAAATTGGAGCTGATCCCCGCCGCGATCGACGACATGGTGTGAATCGAGCACGGCGCAATCACCATGCCCGCGGTCTGAAACGATCCGCTCGCCAGCCGGCATCCGATGTCCTCCACCGGATAGCTGCAATTCGCCAGCGCGCGAAAATCGGCCGCGGTTTTTCCCATTTCCAGATGCGCCGTGCGCTCGCCCGACCGTGAAAGAATCAGATGCACTTCCACATCGCCGCGCGCGCGCAATTTTTCGAGCAGCCGCCATCCATAAATGGACCCGCTGGCGCCCGTGACGCCCACAATCATGCGTAACTGCTCTGTCATTTCCCCCGCCAAACGGATTTGCGCTAAAAACGGCCTGCTAGCGATCTCTTTGTTCTGAATTCCGAACAGAACTCAAAAAATGCGCCTTGCCCTTACTCCCACAGCACGTTATAATCCGAGATTCAGTCTTAACGCATCCTACGCGAATCCGCTCTTACCAGCTCAAGCGCCCAAGGAGCGCCGCACCGAACCTCTATCATGGAGGAAGCAGGCCAGAAACTCAAGCGCGTCCGAGAGCGCCTACGACTCAAGTTCCGCGATGTTGAAGAAGCCAGCGCGCGCATTGCCGCGCGCTACCACAACGATGAGTTTCTCGTTGCCCTAAGCCGTTTAGCCGACATCGAAAACAAGGGGACCATGCCATCGGTCTACCGTCTGTATTCGCTGTGCGCCATCTACCGGCTGGATATGGCGGAAGTGCTTTCCTGGTACGGCATCTCATTGAGCGCGCTGCCCGGCGACGCCGACGTGATCCAGCATACCCGCACGCACGCGCTCGGTTTCCACAGCGAGGAAGGCGAAGTGCAGGTCCCGCTCGCCCTCGACCCCGGCATCGACCTGAGCCGCACCGCGTATTTAAGCCGCGTAATCCAGCGATGGGGAACTCTCCCGTTGATGTTGCTGAAAAATTTCGATCTGCGAAATTTCCGCTACGGCTTCATCGGCACCGAAGACTGGTTCATGTTCCCGTTGATCCCGCCTGGCTCGCTGGTGGTGATCGACGACACGCGCCGCCGCATCGCCACCTCGGGCTGGACCAGCGAATTCGACCGCCCCATTTATTTTCTGGAACATCGCGAAGGATATCTGTGCGGCTGGTGCAATTTGCGCGAAGGCCAACTGATCATCCAGCCCCATCCAGCTTCACCTTGTGAAGCGGAAATCTACACCTATCCGGCTGATATCGAAGTAGTTGGCCAAGTCACCAGCGTAGCGCTGACTTTGGGACTTTCCCCGCCGCGCCCGAATCGTTCCTGAGCGTTTCGAGCAGTGCTTCCAGCTCCTCCGAGAACAGCTCACGTTCCGCCGTGCGCGCCGAATCCGGGGCCAGCGTCCTGTAAATGCGCGACTTCAGCCAATGATCCAGCACCATCGGACGCGGATCCTCCAGGCTGTCCAGGTACGCGACCAGATCCGCATACTGCTCGCGCAGCGTCAGCTTCACCCATTCGTGAAAGCTCTGCTCGTGACTCTCGCGCAGCGCGTTGCTGCTCTCCTCCCGCCCGAACATCGTGCTCAGACCATGGTGCCGGTAGATTCCGGAGTTCGGATCGCGCAGCGACGCCAGGTAGAACAGCCGCCCGATACAGTGAAGGGATTTGCGCCAGCGTGTGCCGCCACAGGTCCCCGGAGGCAGTTCTCTCCAACATACCTTTTGGTCTGAAACGAGGCATGTTCGTGTAGCCATTGTACGCCAATCAGCCCCGTTCAGCGACTTCTGGCTTCCAGACTTGTTCTGATTTCCGAAAACGTAAGCGCCTCGCTGAAGTTGGCCGGCATATTCCGGCATATGCTGGCCGCGTAGAAGCCGTATCCCGAAAAACCTTAAGGAGAAAATCACCATGCTGAAAAGAATCGCTCTGCTGTTTGCCGCGCTCACGATCACCGCTTTCGCGTCCACCGTGACGGTGAAAGATCTGCCTCAGCCCAATTGCCTGCCCTGCACCGTGAGATAGTCTGAAAACCTTAAATCCTCCGCGAGGGCGCCCTTCGCATCGCCCTCGCGGATTTGCCGCAGTTTTCCGCTTTAAACCGTTAAACTCTTTGTCATACGTCCATTTAGGTGCGAAATTTATGGTGCAGCACTGGTTGTGACTGGGCCGCATATCTGGATTTGGCGGCGACCTCGGCCTGGTCGCCAGCCTGTCCCTGAACGGCCTGTACCGCGTGTACTGCTTCTTTTTCGCATATATGGCCGCCGATGCGCTTGCAAACCGTGGCGGGCTCGCGTTTTTTGGCGTATCATGTAACAATCAATATGCCTACATGTACCTGGCGCGGCCAATTCGTAAAATTGATCCTGGCGGTATTCGTCGTTCTGGAGTTGTATCATGTCGCGTTACGGAGACACCCGGCGCTGGCGAAATTCGGACGAAATTCCGTGGGTTATGTGCTGATTGCAGCTGCGATGCTGGCGGGCGCGGTCTGATGTGGGATCGCCATGTGCCGGCCGGCCGCTCTCCATCCTCCACCGGTTCAATTCCTTTGAGCGCACGATGGACGTATGGCTGGTGATTTTTCTGGTCCTGATCAGTCTGTTTATGTCTTGGTTTCCGGTTCGATTGAACGCAACAGCGTGCTCTATATCGCAGGATTTGTCGATGTATTTCCTGTCCCGCTCCGCCGGACTGCTGTTGACCAATGTCGACCCCCAATGGAAGGCGTGGATCGACACCGTATGTTGGGCTCGCCAGCGCGTGCCTGTTTATGTGGCTGATCGCGCTGCGTCCGGCCGGGTGAAGAGACCACTACGGTGATCGGGCACCGTTGGGATCGCGGCATCCATGGACCGGCTGACGGGACAATTAGACTCGATTAATGCCATGATCTTAGTTTTTCCCGCCGGTAAGCGATATTTGTAAGATATTTAGTTTGCATTTCTCGGGCGCTCTAGTATTCTGAGCTGGCGATTGCGGAGGTGGCCAAGAATGAATTGGGCTCTCACGTGGAGGCTTGATCGCAGGCGGGTCCGTTCTTCTGCTGCTCGCGTTGCTGGCGGTTCGCTTGCTTCGCTACCGGAACGGCTGATTCCGGAATCCAGTTCGGAGACGGATACCGAAGCATTTTCCACGGAGAAATACGAGCCGATGGCGCGTCTGGCTGCCACCGGATGACCTGGCATTTTTATCTTCTCTGCCGGGCTACCGGCGGGCCATCGGGTCGAAGCTGCGGCGCGAACGAAACCGTATCTTTCGGATGTATTTGAGGGAGCTGGCGGGACGACTTCCATGGACTACACGCCATGGCGCGAGCCCTGGTGGCCGAATCCCGTGAATCGGATGCGGAGCCGGTGCACAAATTGATTCGCCAGCGTGTGACGTTCTGGCGCGCCATCGCTGGCATCGAACTGCGCCTGCTGCTGCCGTGGGCCGGTTTGCCGAATGTCGACGTCGGCGGGCTGGTGCGGTCGATGGAGGCGATGCGCCTGGAATCCGCCCGTATTTCCCAGCCGGTTTTGCCGTAATTGAGATTTATAACCGTCGCAGAAGCGCCTTGGCTTCGCGTAAATTGCTCGAATTGCTTTTCGGCTTCCTTGAACGCGCGGGTGTGCACGCAGCGCCGCGCGCCGTTGTGCTCGGCGGGATAGCGCACATGCAGCATTTCGTGAAATAAAACGTATTCCACCGCCAGGCGCGGCAGTCTCGAGGCGGTCGAGAATCCGGCTGAGGACGATCGCATTGTGAGACGGGTCGTAGTGGCCGAGCATGGTGCGCGACGCATACGGGCTCCAGCCGAGAAGCGGGCGCGACATCAGGCCGTGAAAATAGCGGAAGTTCAGCTCCTCGAACATTTCCTCCAGGTTGTAGCAGCGCCCCTGCGGAGGCTCGACGCGCTTGCGGCCGCGGATCTGGCGGACCAGATCCAGGCTGCGGCGCACGTCGCGGCGATTCAGGTAGCGGCGATACCGGTCGTTGCTCGAGGCCGGGACGGGCCGGCGGAACAGTTTCGAAAGAAGAATCTCGGCCAGCGCTTCGATCACCGGTTCAGGAGCGGCGGCCAGCGTATCCGCCATGCGCACGTCTAGCGCTCCGTTCTCCAGCTTGACCTGTGCGTTGGCGTTGGCGTAGGTGCGGAACTGAACGCGAACCGAGGGCGGTGGCGTTCGCGGGCGCATGTCGCGGAACACGCGCGCAAAAATCTGCTCGGGTGTTTCCCCGTCCATTCTCACGAATGTAACACGTGTACCATGGTCAGACGCGCCGTCCACTGCCGTTCGTTCCCGAATGTAACATAGAGGCAGTCTGAAAGGAGAGAATTGCCCGGAGCTAAAATCAGCGCGCTTGGCTGCTACGTGCCGCCCGGTGTGCTGACCAATCAGGATCTCGAAAAGATGGTCGAGACCAACGACCAGTGGATTCGTCGAAAGGACCGGCATCGTCGAGCGGCACATCGCGGCGCCGGAAGTGGCCACCTCGGACATGGCGGTGGAAGCGGCGAAGATCGCGCTGGCGCAGAGGGGCGTCGCGGCAACGGAGCTCGACGCGATCATCGTCTGCACGGTCACGCCCGATATGCTGTTCCCGGCGACGGCGTGCCTGGTGCAGGATCGCCTGGGCGCGAAAGGAGCGTGGGGATTCGATCTGGTCGCGGCGTGCTCCGGCTTCGTCTATGGATTGACCACGGCGGCCCACTTCGTGATGTGCGGCACGCATAAGAAAGTGCTGGTGATCGGCGCCGATACGATGTCGCGGATTATCGACTATACCGATCGCGGCACCTGCATCCTGTTCGGCGACGGAGCGGGCGCGATGCTGATCGAGCCGGCGGAGCAGGGCGAAGGCTTCATGGGATTTTTGAATGAAATCGACGGATCGGGCGGCGATTATCTGAAACAGCCCGCCGGAGGGAGCCGCATGCCGGCCACGGCGGAGACGGTCGCGCAGAGACTGCATTTCGTGAAACAGGATGGCCAGCAGGTGTTCAAATACGCGGTGCGGAAGATGTATGAAATGTGCCGCGAGCTGCTGGATCGGCACGGCCTGACGGCGAAGGATGTGAAGGTGCTGATTCCGCATCAGGCCAATAAACGCATCATCACGGCCGCCGCGGACCGGCTCGGGTTGCGCGACGATCAGGTGATCATCAATATCGACAAGTACGGCAACACGACCGCGGGCACCATTCCGCTGGCGACGCGCGATGCCATCGAGCAGGGAAGACTCAAGAAGGGCGACCTGGTGATTTTCGCGACCGTGGGCGCCGGGTTCACCGTGGGAGTGAATCTGTGGCGGTGGGCGTATTGAGATAACCCGACGATTAACCGCTCCTTGCAGTCGCGGCTCAGGGTCGGCACCTCCACGTGTATCGGCGGGGCGTTTGGTAATCTGAAAGCATGCAAGGTCCGCTTCAAAATCTGGAACAGTGGGATGATTTCGTCGGCAAACGGTATGATCCGGAACGCAAGACAGAAGAGTTTCGGGATTATCGCAATACTACGCCAGGCGTGAAGGAATTTTACCGGCAGAATCACACGCACCAGACGCGGGATTTCGTACTCGAAAAGAAACGGCAGTACGGTGCGCTCAACAAAACCAAAATGGGGATTTGGGAGGCGCTCGAATACTTGAATACGCTGGTGGATGATAGCGATCCGGACACGGATCTGAGCCAGATCGAACATAATTTGCAGACCGCGGAGGCGATTCGACGGGACGGGCATCCGGAATGGTTTCAGCTCGCAGGGCTGGTGCACGATCTGGGCAAAGTGATGTGGCTGTGGGGCGAGCCGCAATGGGCGGTGGTCGGCGATACGTTTCCGACCGGATGCGCGTATTCGAAGAAAATCGTGTTTCCCGAATTTTTCGCGGCGAATCCGGATTCGCAGCGGCCCGAATATCAGTCGCGCGTGGGCATTTACGAAGAAGGCGCGGGGCTCGACCAGGTGGACATGTCGTGGGGGCACGATGAATATTTCTATCAGGTCGCCAAAGAATATTTGCCGGAGCCGGCGCGGTACATGCTGCGATATCACTCGTTTTATGCCGCGCATCGTGAAGGCGCGTACGACTATCTGATGCACGATCGGGATCGCGAGATGTTTGAGTGGGTGAAGAAGTTTAATCCCTACGATCTGTACTCGAAGGGTCACGCGAAGCCGAATCCGGTGGAGCTGCGGCCGTACTATGAGCGTCTGATCGGGAAATATTTTCCGAGTCAGGTGGCGTTCTGAGTTATGGCCGCCGATTCACACCGACAAACGCAGATTACTGACCTTTTGGTTTGATCACGATTTCGCGGACGCCTTCGTCCAGGCCGAAGATTCTGATCACTTGTGGACCTTCGGGCTTCGGTTCCGGTTTGACGGGTTCCACGACAGGCGTCGGAGCCGGAGGCGGAACGGGATGTAATGCTGCGGTGAGCTGATCTGAAGTCGCTTCCAGGGTCAGAATCACGCTGCGGGATTCGACGGCGACTTCCAGGGTTTGCGCGATGGCTGGAAGGGTCGGAATCGACTCCGTCAACGTCGCCGCGAGCGCGTTGGCGGCTCTCTCGGACGCGGTGTCAAGCGTCGCGTGGAGTTCGAGACCGTCGCGAACCGAGATGGCTCCATCGAAATTTTGAGACTCGGCTTCGATGGGAACGAAGATGCTTGCGAGCGGATCGGGGAGCTGCGTCGCCACCACCCATAGATCGTTGCCTCGCGCCAGGCGTGCGGCGCGGGCCAGCAGAGGCGAGTAGCGGCGGTCGGTTTCGGCTTGATTGCGATCCACGGCGTCTTCCAGTGTTTTTAGAAGGCCGATGAGGATGAGCTGATCGCTCATCTGCGCGATGCTGAGCGTGGTTTTTCCGGGAGAGATCCACACGTTCACGCCGCGATAACTGGACGCCTTCATATGAGCGACGGATGCCTGCGCGCGCAAAGTTTCCAGGGGAAAATTGCCCAGCGCGATCGCGAGCAGCGACGGCGAAGAGATCAGGATCTGCTTCGAAGTCGCGATGAGCGGAAGATCGGGAAAGCCGAGGCTGCCGGTACTCGAGAGCTCGGCTCCGACGGCTTCGGCGAACGGTGTTTGACGAAGATTTTCCCACTGAATTCCGACCAGTGCGGTGGCGTCGGGCTCGCAGAGAGTCCACCAGCTGGGATGCGATTCGGCGGATGCAAAGGCTGCGGCGAGAAAAGTTATAAGGAAGAGACGCACAGTACTAGATCGGAAGAATTCCTAAGTAGCTTAGCGTTTCAGAATTTTTTACCGGCACCGTGGATTGTAAGTTATTGAAGTTGCAGGAATAGTCGGCTGGCAGGCGGATTGCTTGCTTCCTGAGTCATGGAACGAAAGGACTACGGGGACGCATTTCAAACCGGGTACACCGCGACGCGGCGGTTCCTGCTTGCGCTGGGCGCAGCCATGGAAATGGCCGACGAAATCGCACAGGCTGCGTGGGTGCGCGGCTGGGAGTACCGGGATCAGCTTCGCGACCCGGGGATGGTCGGGTTTTGGGTGAACTCGATCGCGCGCAACCTATATCGGGCACAATTTCGCGGTCCGATGACGATGCCGATGGATGGATTGAATCCTTCCTACACGATGGAGATGAAGACGCTGGAACTGAAGCGACTGCTGGAGCGATGCCCGATGCGGGACCGGAAGCTGCTCGAGAGAAATTTGCAGGGCTATTCGGCGGAAGAGATCGCGCAGGAATCGGGAATCACGTCGACGGGAATTCGAGTGAGGCTGCTGAGGATCCGCAATTCACTGCGCGAGCAGACGGCCGCCGCGGCTTAGCTTCGGACTTATTCGGATTTAAAAGATCAGGGCGCCCTTTTGACCGCGAGTACGCTCACGGCCGAGCGGCCTGTCGAGTACAGGCGGACTTCCATGGTAGTGGGTCAGTTTGTGACCCACTACCGATCGGGTCATTGCCTATTAAGGACCACCCGATCTAACCACCTACCTTGGAAGTTATGTAGGAGGACTATATTGGCTCGGGAGCAGATACACGCGCTAGCCTCCAGCTCATGGAGGTAATTCAGCAACTACATGGAGCGCCGCTAAACGGTGCGAGCGGGACCGCCAGACTAGGACGCTAACCCGATGGCCGCGTAACGCGGTGGCCGTCGACCCGGCGGTCTGACCCCTTTTCCCGCAACTGATACACTGGCGCGTTAGTCCCGCCATATGGATCAACAGCAGGACATTCGCATCCACAGCGCCGAATTGAAGAAGGAGCTCGGCCTGTGGAACCTGGTCTTCACCCAGATTCTGTTCGTCATGGGACTGAGCTGGGTGGGCGCGGCGGCGAAGCTGGGGCCTTCGCACGTGATGTTCTGGCTGCTTGCGGTGGTCCTGTTTTACATTCCCTCTGCGATCGTCGTGGTGCACCTCAGCCGCGAAATGCCGCTAGAAGGCGGCCTGTATCAGTGGGCCAAAATCGGATTCGGCGAGCGCACGGGTTTTCTGGTCGGCTGGAATCTGTGGATCTACGCCATGATCCTGACCTCCGAGATCGGGCTGAACGCCGCGACGAATATCGCGTATGCTTTTGGGCCGCGCGCGCAGTGGATGGTGGAAAGCAAGTGGTTCATCGGCACCGCGAGCCTGCTGATCATCGCTGGACTGTCCGCGCTCTCGACCATCGGCCTGGGAGCGGGGAAGTGGCTGCACGGCGGCGGCGGATTGACCATGGTGATCATTCTGACCGTCATGATCGTGCTGCCGATCGCGAATTGGTTCAACGGAGGCAAGGCTCAGGTGGCTCCATTTTCGCTGGCGATGCCCGCAGTCACGCTGCTGAATCTGAATATTTTGGGAAAGCTCGGATTCGGCGCGCTGGGCGGATTCGAGTACGTCGCGATTTTCGCGGGCGAATGCAAGGATCCCGCGAAAGTCATCGGGCGCAGTGTCATCATTGCGGCGCCGATCATCGCCATGCTGTTTATTCTCGGGACCGGCTCCGTGCTGTGGTTCGTGGGCGACCGGAATAACGATTTGATCTCGCCGATCTCGCAGGTGCTGTCCATCGCGACGCGGCCGTTCGGGGTGGGCGCGCGCATCGCCAGCGTGGTGATGCTGGCCGTGCTCGGGATGCGGATCGCGCAGACCAGCGTGAATTTTTCCGGGACCGCGCGGCTGCCAATGGTCGCGGGATGGGATCACCTGATGCCGGCGTGGTTCACGCGTCTGCATCCGAAATACAAGACGCCCGCGCAATCGATATTTTTCGTCGGATTGATGACGCTGGCGTTCAGTATTTCCGGGATGCTGGGAGTCGGCAGCCAGGAAGCGATGCAGCTATTCAACAACGCGTCGGGGATTTACTATGCGCTGACCTATCTGGCGCTGTTCGCGCTGCCGATCGCTGGAAACGCCCCGAACTGGGTCAAGATCGTGTCGATTTCCGGACTCGGGATGACGGCGCTATACATCATTCTGTCCATTTTCCCGATCATCGACGTTGTGAACTGGTGGGCGTTCACCGCGAAAATCAGCGGCGTAGTGATTTTGGGAAATATGATCGGCATTGCGATTTTCGAAATCGCCGAGCGAAAGAGAGCCGCGGCGAATAGTATGATGAGCCAATGAAGCGTTTTCTGCTCGCCACCACTTTCGGCCTGCTGGCCGGGATCAGCCTGTTTCTGACCCGCGGCGACGCCCAGCCCAACAGCGTCAAACAAATCGCGCCCGGCGTGTGGTTTCGCGAAGGCGACCTGGAGCATGAAGGCCATTGCAACAACATCATCATCGAGATGAAGGACTATCTGATCGTGGTCGACGCGAATTTCCCGAGCGGCGCTCGTCTGGTGCTGGAAGACGCGAAGAAAGTTTCGCCCGAAGCCGGTGAAATACGTCTTCGACACCCATCATCACGGCGATCACATGTATGGAAACGCCGTCTGGACCAAAGCCGGAGCCATCACCATCGCATATGAAGGCGTAAATGAGGAGCTGAAGCGCTATGAGCCTAAGCGCTGGCAGCAAGCCGAGAAGCAGCGCAAGGACGTCGCCGAAATGGGCGCGGATGCGCCGGAGCCCCCCAAGGAGACCTTCACGAAAAGTCCGCACGTCATCTCCGATTCCACCCGCCGCGTCGAGTTTCTGTTCTACGGCTGGGCCCACACGCGCGGCGACGGATTCGTGTACCTGCCGAAAGAGAAAGTCTTATGCACGGGCGATGCGGTGGCCAACGGCCCTTACAATTCCGTCACCGACGGAAACATCGGAAACTGGCCTAACGTGATCGCAAAAGCGCAGAAGCTGGACGTTCAGTACGTTTTACCTGGACACGGGCCGTCGGGCGGCAAAGAGATGCTTGCCGCGCAGAAGCTATTCTTCACGGAATTGCACACCCGCGTCGCCGCGGCGGTGAAAGACGGCAAGAAGCTGGAAGACATCGTGAAGATGGATGGACGCCGCACTGTGTCAACCTCCATCGAAATGCCGGACAGCGTGAAGACCTACGTCGGCCCTGGTCTCGCCGGGCAGGTTCGCGCGACGTACCAGGAAATCGTCGAAAAGAAGCCGATCGGCGATCTGCCGCATTAATCGGGCATTGACGCGATTGACATCCACCCCTCCCGTTACATAAGCTTTCGGATGGCAAGGTTAGAAAGAAGGGACCCCTATGCGACGCTTGCTTTTCCTGCTCGTTCTTGCGATTCCGATCACGGCGGACCAGCTTCCTTATCAGAAGCCGCCAAAAGAAATCTTGGACATTCTGAACGCGCCCGAGCTTCCGGCGTTGTCCGTGAATCCGTCGCGGACGTTCGCGGTGCTCTCCCAATCCGAGCGCTATCCCTCGATTGTCGAGGTTTCGGCTCCCATGCTGCGCCTGGCCGCCATCCGTATCGACCCGCGCACCAACGGCCTGCACCTGGCGCCGAACAGCATCTCCATCACGCTGGTCAAGCTGCCCGAGGGCACCAAGATTCCGGTCGCGCTGCCGCCGAACGCACACGCGGGCGCGCTGCGTTGGTCGGCGGACGGGAAACATTTCGCGTTCACCAACACCGTCGCCAACGGCATCGAGTTGTGGCTCGGCGACACTTCGGGAAAAACGCACAAAGTGGAAGGCGTCAAGGTCAACGCGGTCCTCGGCGAGCCGATTGAGTGGCTCACCGATAACAACACGCTGCTGGTAAAAGCTGTCACCGCTAATCGCGGACCGGCTCCCGCCGAACCGCGCGTTCCCAAGGGTCCCGCGATTCAGGAAAGCGACGGCCACGCGATGGGCGTCGCCACCTATGAGGATCTGCTCGCGAATCCGCACGACGAAGATTTGTTCGAATATTACGCGACCGCTCAGTTGATGAAGGTCGACGCGACTTCCGCCACGGCGACCGCGATCGGCAAGCCGGGGTTGATCGATGAAGTGAGCCCTTCGCCCGACGGCAAAGTGCTGCTGATCACGCGCGAGCATCGCCCCTTCTCTTATCTGCATCCCTATCGCGAATTCCCCAAAGAAGTGGAAGTCTGGAATCCCGAAGGCGCGGTGGTATATAAGGTTGCCAGCCTGCCGCTTCCCGCCCGCATTCCCCTCGGCGGCGTGCAGACCGGACCCCGCACCATCCGCTGGATGACCAATCAGCCCGCGACCATTATGTGGATTGAGGCGCTCGACGGCGGCAATCCTAAAGAAAAGGTCCCGCATCGTGACCGTTTGATGGCCATCAAAGCTCCCTTCACTGGGCAACCGAGTGAAGTTTACAAGTCCGAAGAGCGGTTCGCCGGGATTCAGTTCGGCAAAGATTTCGCGCTGATTGAGGATCAGGCTCGCATTTCGCGCCTTCTGCGCACCTTTGAAGTGGATCCGTCGAAGCCCGGCGCCCAAGCCAAGCTGATCTGGAGCCGTAATTCGCAGGATCGCTACAAGGATCCGGGCAGGCCGGTCGAGCGTCGCGTGCAAGCCGGTCGCGGCGGCGGTGGAGGCGGACGCGGCGGCGGCGGCGGCGATTCGACGCTGATGCAATCCGGCGAAACGATTCTGCTCCAAGGCGACGGCGCATCTCCGAACGGCGATCACCCGTTCCTGGACCGGTTCAACCTGAACACCCTGAAAAGCGAGCGCGTGTTCCAAAGCGCCGAAGACAAATACGAAACCGTGGAAGCCGTGCTGGACGATCAGGCGAAGATGTTCATCACCCGCCGCGAAAGCACCACCGAGCCTCCCAATTATTTCCTGCACAACGGATCCAGTGAGAAAGCGCTGACCAACTACAAGGATCCCGCGCCGCAGGTCCGCAAAATCACCAAGCAGCTGGTGACCTATAAACGCGCCGATGGCGTGCCGCTTTCGATGGAGCTGTATCTGCCGCCGGATTACAAGGCGGGCACGCGCCTTCCGGCCGTGATGTGGGCCTATCCGCGCGAATATAACGACGCCGATACCGCCGGGCCAGATCCAGGGCTCGCCGAACCGGTTCACCACCATTACCGGATATTCCGAGCTGTTCTTCCTGCTCGACGGCTACGCGGTGCTCGAAAATGCCGCGATGCCCGTGGTGGGAACCATCGACGTGGTGAACAACACCTATGTCGAACAGATCGTAGCTGATGCAAAGGCCGCCATCGACAAGGCTGCCGAGATGGGTGTGGTCGATCCGAATCGCGTGGGCGTCGGCGGACACAGCTACGGCGCGTTCATGACCGCGAATCTCCTCGCCCATTGCAGTCTGTTCCGCGCTGGCATCGCCGAAAGCGGAGCCTACAATCGTACCCTGACGCCGTTCGGATTCCAGAGCGAGCGCCGCTCCTTCTGGGAAGCCACCGACACCTATACGAAGATGTCGCCGTTCTTCTATGCCGATAAGATCAAGGAGCCTATTCTTTTGATCCACGGCATGGCCGACGACAACTCCGGCACTTTCCCGATTCAGAGCGATCGCCTGTATCAGGCGATTCGCGGCAATGGCGGAACGGTGCGCCTGGTCTTCTTGCCTGACGAGGCGCACGGTTATCGCGCCAAGGAAACCATCGAACATCTCCTGTGGGAGAAGTTTCAGTGGTTCGATAAATACGTGAAACACGCCGGCCCTGTGACTTCCAGAGCGGAGTGAGATTGGGCCGGGTTGTTTTTCTAATCGCACTATTCGCCGCGCTCGCCGCGGCTCAAGCTCCGGCGCCGCAATCGCCCGGATTTCAGCAGGCCATTGAGAAACCGACCGCAGCCTGGCAGGCCCTCGCCAAAGGCCTGGAATTGAAGATCGCGCGCATGCTCCCCTGCGATCCGCGGGTGCGCGACGCAATTGAGGAAGTCAGCCGTGCGTCGGAGACCCGCCTGGCCGTGCAGGCGCAATATTTACAGGCCGCGGCCGGGTATGCGAAACGCGGTACCGAAGCCGCCCGCGCCGCACTCGAGGCCGAACAAACGGGCGCCCGCGACGCTGAAATCGAAACCGCGGAATCCGAGCAGGACCGTATCGCCATCGAAGCTCAGATCGCCGACTTGGCCGAAAGCGTTAAGAGTAAACCGGACCTCGATAACGCGCGGACAAAGCTGGAATCCATCGCCGCCATGGTGCGCCAGGGCGGCTCCGATGCACAGGCGCAAGGCGCGCGAAGAACCGCTCTGATCGCTGCGCTGGGCGATCTGCTCGCGGCTTTTCAGGCCCGCGAAAAAGCCGTCGCAGCCGAAATCAACGCGCTCGCCGCGGAAACCGCGCGCTGGAACGAATATTACGCGGCTCGTCTCGCGCGCGCCCAAACCGAGTGCTCCATCACTCACCCCGCGCCCGGCCGGAAGAAAAAATGAACCGACGCACCGGCCTGCTCCTCATCGTGACGTTGCTGGCGTTCGGGCAGACCGGCCGCGAAGCGTATCGCGATGCGTATCGCATCTGGCGTCAAACCGATCCGACTCTGGAGCGCGACGCGGCCACCAAGGGTCCCGCGCTGGGAGCGGACGCCGATCGCGTCGCCAATGAAGCCGCGAAGTACGGCGCGGCGCGCGCCGCGTTCTTCACCGAACGCGCCGCCGCGCAGGATCGGCAACTGGCGTGGCTGGCGGCGAAGCTGCCTGACATGATCGACGTGCCGGACGGCGCCGCGGACGTGATCGCTGCGGAAACCAAGGCTGTCAAGCGCGGGATCGATACCTTCGCCGGCGATCCCGATCCCGCCATGCAGCAGCTCCGCGGCATGCTGGAACGCGAGAACGCAGCGCTGGCGGCGTTGTCGGCGGCTATCGCCGATCGCCGGAAAGTCACCGATTCGGCGCGCTCGGCGGATGCGGCCGCGGAAAAGGTGCTCCTCGTTGCGGCTAACGCGGGCCGGGAAATGATCGTGGGCTTGCGCCAGTCCGCCCAAGCATCGGCGCGCGAAACCACCGCGTGGGCAGACTACTATCGGGTACTTTCCGACGGTGCGCGCGGAGTCATTCCAGCGCCCGTCAGTTCGACTCCCTCATCACCCCCACCCGCCACCGAGCGCCGTCCGACTTTCACCACCCTTCAACTGGCACGCTACGTCGGCGGTTGGACCTACCCCATCGTGAACGGCCTGTTCCACGGCCCGGAGCCCGTATCTATCGACCTGGACGTTCACGAAGATAACGGACACATCCAGGGCACTCTGCTTGGCCGGTTCAAAGTCCCGGGCGATCCCGAGGTTCACTTCGAGTTCTCGGGTGAATTCAAAAACGCAAAGTCGCAGGTGTTCGCACTCGAAACCAACGACGGCGCGAAAGGCACATTGGAGCTGATTCCCGGTCCCGCGTTCAATCTTCTCGAAGTAAACTTCCACGCCGACCCAGCGCCCGGCAAAATCCGCGAAGGAAACTTCGTCCTGGTCAAAAAATAGTGCCAGCCGCCGGCGTCTGTGTGAAGGCACATCCATCGCTCCCTCGCGGTCACGGCTCGGCTCCGGCTCCTTTTAACGTCAGCCACTAGCCGAGCCGCGCGCGCCAGCAAGCGGTCATCTTCTCCGTTTTCACACAATCGCCGTGGAGTGGTGGATTAAGTCGCTGATCACCGAAGCGCCCGCCACGAGCCGCGACCACAGGGAGCGGTGGATGCCGCATCGGCCACATAGTCCACAAGCAGTCATGATGTCGCCGGCGCAACGCATAATGCGTGCGGCCGACGACGGAATCACCGAGGCACAATCTCGATCCCCAACGCAGGCACAATAGTCACGTTCCACACCTCCACCAATCCCTCGGCCCGAGCCTCACCCGACGGACGCTCATAGACCAGCGTGAGCGCTGTCAATTCCGCAGGCGCAGTAAACGCGAGCTCTCCCACGCTGCCATTTTCGTTCGATGCGATTGCCGCTCGCTCGCCCCCGATGGTCCACGCGAGCCCCGACCGCAACCCGAGCCCCTGTGTCCGCGCCTCCCACCGCAGCATGTACCACCCGCCGGCCCGAAGAATTTCGACGCGCCGCAACAGCTCGCATGACTCCGGCTGCTGGCCACTGAACGTGATCCGATGCATCGGCCGCGGCTGGTCGACATTTGTGTGGGACACTCCCTGTACGGGTAAAGGCCTCCAGTCGAATCCGGCGCCCACGCGCGGCGCTGCGAACGTGACTGGAAGCGAGTATCCCATCGCGCGCCACAGCTCGCTAGCCAGAGCGGCCTCCTTCGCGTCGATCAACATGTCGCACGCCGCCAGCAGAAGCGCGGTGTCAGCCGGATCATTCGCGGCAGCGAGCTTCCTCGCCACCGGACTCACCGCCGTCACTCGCCGTGTCTCGAGCAAATAGCCGAGATACGCCCCGATCACTTCGTGCCGCTCCGGTATCGCACGCGAAAAAATCTCCGAAGCATCGCCGCTCATCCGCCAGCACAAATCGAACGCCGGCCTTCGATCGCCGTAAGAAACTTCGAGAGCCGCCCGCATCCACTTCCAGAATTCCTCCGCATTCCCACGGCGAAAATAAAAATTCGCCAGCGTCCAGCGCGGCTCGAACTGACGATCCACGCGGGCCGCGCTCAGCAGTTGCGTCTCCGCCGTCGCGAAATCCCCACGCAATTCCGCAGCGATTCCCAATCGAATGCGCGGCGCCGAATTCAGCGGATTCAGCTCCGCCGCGCGCTCCAGCAGCGCCGACGGATCGCCGCCCTCGTAATCCACCTGAAGCGCGCGAAACAGCAGGTATTCGCTATTCCCCGGCTCAAGCGCAATGGCGCGCTCAACCGGCTCTGGCTCGCGCGAGCGAAACAGCGCGTCCGCGCGTGCGAGCCGGATCGAAATCCATGTCGCCGCAAGCAACCCGGCGACCGCAAATATCGCGACAATTCGCGAAACGTAATACATGTGGATTACAACAATTTCTCTTGCCCGCGTTCCTACACGACTTTATACTATGAGGGCAGTGCGTTCCAAACTTCTCTTAGCATCCCTCTTCACTTTAATCAGCTTCGCCGCGTCGCCCGCGATCGGAATTATTTCAGCCAGCGGTCATTTTACGGTCGAGCATAGCGAGGTGTGGGGCAACTCCACTCTGTTCGACGGCGCCACCGTACGAGACGGAAAAAGCGTCTTCGGAGCTGGCGCTGCGCAACGGAGTGCGCGTGCAGCTCGGCGTTCGATCCCGCGCGCAGATTTGGGAAAATCGCGTGGTTCTCGAAAAAGGCATCGGCCAGGTGTTCGCGCCTGCGACGTATGAAGTGGATGCAGCGGGGCTGAAGATCCAGGCCGCCGAGCGCGCGCCTGCGAATCGGCATCGCCGATCGAGTGGAGATCGCGGCGCTCACCGGAACCGGCCGCGTCACCACTCAGGCTGGATTCCTGCTCGCGGCAATTCCCGCAGGCCGCAGCATGAGCTTTTCGATGCAGGCCGGAACCACGGGAACCGTGACTCGCACCGGCTGCCTGCTTTACAAGGACGGCCACCACATCCTGCAAGATGAGAACACGCAGGAAGTCGCGGAGCTCAACGGAAACGCCAAGGATTTGTCGTCGAACACCGGCAATCGAGTGGAAGTGGTCGGCACAGCTTCCGGCGCAAAGCCCGCGGTGACCGTCGCGACTCTGCTGCTGAACGCAACCACGTAACGCTGAAATCCCAGGGCGGATGCCTGAGCGTCGCGGCCGCGCTGAATGCGAAAACGGAAGCCCCAGCGGGATCCGGAGCCGGTAAAGCCGCTGCCGCAGGTGCAGCAGGCGGTGCGGCAGGTGGTGCAGCGGCCGGAACGGCGGCAGGTTTATCCACCGGCGCAATCGTCGGTATCGTCGCCGGCGTCGGGGCCGGCGGTGCGGCCGCCGCGGCGGTCGCGCTCAGCACACAAGAGCTCCACCAGCCCCTAGTGGACCGTTGCCAGTTCTCTCAAACGTCATCGATTCAAACGAGCCGCGACCAAAGGAAGCGGTTAATCCGGCGGGTCTCCACACAGCCTCGTCAGGGCGTAGACGCCATGGTAACGAAAAACACTGCGACACGCCCCTGGCTCCCCGCATTCGACTCTCTATAATGAAGAGTGTCCCAAGCCACCAACGCCTTCGTCGACAAAATAACCAGTCTCGCTTTCTTGAAGAGCTGAAGAACTTCCTCCGCATCCCCAGCATCAGTACTCTGCCCGAGCATTCCGCCGACATGCAGCGCGCCGCCGACTTCGTCGCCGACAGTCTGCGTTCCGCCGGACTCGAAAATGTCGAGATCATCCCCACCGCGAAGCATCCGCTGGTCTACGCCGATTGGCTGCACGCGCCCGGCAAGCCGACCGTGCTCTGCTACGGCCATTACGACGTCCAGCCGCCCGATCCTCTGGAACTGTGGACCACCCCTCCCTTCGAGCCCACCATTCGCGACGGCAATCTCTACGCGCGCGGCTCGGCCGACGACAAGGGCCAGATGTACATGCACGTCAAAGCCGTCGAGGCGCTGCGCGCGGTCAATGGCACTCTGCCGGTGAATCTGAAATTCCTGATCGAGGGCGAAGAAGAGATCGGCGGCGAATCGGTCGCGAAATACGTCGCCGAAAATCCCGCGAAGCTCAAAGCCGACGTCGCGCTCGTCTCCGACACACGCTCTATACGCCGAAGGCATCCCGACCCTGTGCATCGGCCTGCGCGGCCTGGTCTACACCGAAATCGAAGCGCGCGGACCGGCTCGCGATCTGCACTCCGGCCTCTACGGCGGCGCCGCGCCCAACGCCGTCTTCGGCCTGATCGAACTGCTGGCGAAACTGAAAGACGCCAACGGAGTGATCCAGATCCCCGGCATGTATGACGACGTCGAACCTCCCGCCGCGGCGGAAAAACAGAGCTGGGCCACGCTGCCGTTCAACGAGAAAGCGATTTCCTCAAGCAACGAAGTCGGCTCGACCGCAGCTGACCGGCGAGCCCGGCTATTCCGTGCTCGAACGCGTCTGGGCGCGTCCGACGCTCGAAGTCCACGGCATCGCCGGCGGATTCACCGGCGCAGGCGCAAAAACCGTAATTCCAGCGCGCGCCACCGCGAAAGTCAGCATGCGCCTGGTGCCCAATCAGGACCCCGACAAGATCGTCGCGGCGTATAAGAAATTCGTCCGGGAGAACACGCCCGTCCGGCATCGAGACGGAAGTGCGCGTCCTCAGCTCCGGACCCGCGCATGATGGTGAATCCCGATCATCCCGCCATCGGCGTGGCCGCGCAAGCGTTCAAAGACATTCTCGGCCGCGAGACCGTGTTCATCCGCAGCGGCGGCTCCATTCCGATCGTCGGCGATTTCGCGAAACACCTCGGCATCCCGACCATCCTGATGGGATTCGGCCTTCCCGACGATGGCCTGCATTCGCCCAACGAAAAGTACAAACTGTCGAATTACTACGCCGGGATCATGACCATTGCCCACTTCTTCGAACAATACGGTCGCTGACGCGGGTTCGGGACGGCACGAAAGCGTCGTCCGCTCGGCCGGCGTCGTTTCGATCGCCGTGTTGATGAGCCGCGTGACGGGCCTGGTTCGGGAAAGCGTCATGGCGCGGCTGTTCGGCGCCGGCCTGATCTATGACGCGTTCATGCTCGGCTTCCGCATCCCCAATCTGACCCGCGATCTGTTCGCCGAAGGCGCGCTTTCAAGCGCGTTCGTCCCCACCTTCACCGAATATCTTTCGAACCGCAGCAAGGAAGAAGCCGCGCGCCTGGTGAACCTGGTGGCGATCCGCGCTCATCGTCGTGGTCGGCGTGCTCTGCGCGCTGGGCATGCATCTTCGCGCCCGCGCTGGTGCATCTGCTCGCGCCCGGCTACGCCGAAGTGCCCGGAAAATTCGAGCTCGCCGTCACGATGACGCGCATCATGTTCCCGTTCCTGCTGCTGGTCGCGCTGGCAGCGCAGGCGATGGGAGTGCTGAACGCATCGAACCGCTTCGGCGTCCCCGCCATGGCGTCGACGTTCTTCAACATCGGCTCGGTCGGCTTCGGCATCGCGATCGGCTACGGCCTGGGCCCGTGGCTTGCATTTCCGCACATCGAAGGCATGGCGATCGGAGTCGTGCTCGGCGGCGCGCTGCAATTGTGCTGGCAATTGCCCAGCCTGCACGGCCTCGGATTTCGATTCCGCCCCGTGATCGATTGGTCCGATCCCGGACTCAAGAAGATCATGCGGCTGATGGTTCCCGCGATTCTTGGCAACGCGGCGGTGCAGATCAACGTGCTGGTGAACACCAACTTCGCCTCCACGATTCACGATCCCATCCGCGGCTTCGACGGCCCGGTGAGCTGGCTCAGCTACGCGTTCCGCTTCATGCAGCTCCCGCTCGGCCTGTTCGGCGTGGCGATGGCTTCGGCGACGTTGCCGTCCATTTCGCGCAGCGCCGCGGCAGGCCACATGGACGAATTTCGCCGGACGCTTTCGCAATCGCTGGGCATGGTATTCCTGCTGACCGTGCCGTCCTCGGTCGGCCTGGTCGTGCTGGGCAATTCGATCATCGGCGCGATTTATCAGGCCGGAAGTTTTCAGGTTTACGATACCGATCAGACCGCTCTAGCGCTCTCCTGCTACGCGGTCGGCCTCGCGGGCTACGCGGCGCTGAAAGTTCTCAGCCCGGCGTTCTACGCGCTGGGCGACGCGCGCACGCCGATGCTGGTGAGCCTGGCCTCCATCGGAATCAACTATGCGACCGCGCTTACCATGATCCGCGTTGCCGGATTCGGCCATGCAGGCCTGGCGCTGTCGACCTCGGCCGTCGCGCTGTTCGGATTCTTGGTGCTGTTCGCGATCCTGCGCAAGCGCATCGGCGGCGTCTACGGACGCGAGCTGGCCGCTGGAATCGTCAAAGTGCTGATCGCGTCGGCTGCCATGGGAGCCGCGTGCGCCTTCACCACTCACTCAATGGGGAAATGGCTGGGCGTCTCGCAGTTCGCGCATTTGGCCGATCTGGCCGTCTCGATTCCCACCAGTTTATTGGTCTTCTATGCGATGTGCCGCGCCCTCGGCGTCACGGAGCTTGACATGGCGGTCCGGGCCTTCACCTCGCCCATCCGCCGGCGCCTGAAAAGGCCCTAAAGAGTCTAAGGTCTTCAACCGATCTTAGATATTGTGCCGCTTTTTAAGAAAGGAGTGGCCCTCGTGAAATCGGTTCTCAGTTTTCTTCTAACTGCCGCGCTGGTCTGCGCCGCACCCAACGACCCCCGCAAAGCCCAGCGCGACTACGATCAAGGCCTACGCTTCGAGCAAGCCGGCCAATGGCCGCAGGCTCGCGATTCTTTTTCGGCGTCGCTCGCGGAAAATCCGACCGCGCAAGCTTACCTTCATCGCGGCAAAGCCGAGCTTTCGCTTTCTCTTCCCGAAAAAGCCGTCGACGACTTCACCGAAGCGATTCGACTTTCCGCGCAAGACCCGGAAGCTTTTCGCCTGCGCGGTGAAACCTATTCGAAACTCGCGGACCCCCGCCGCGCCATCGCCGACCTGACGCGAGCCATCGATCTCGGAACGCCCACGTCCGCTCTCTACGCGGAGCGCGCCGCATGCCATGAGCAGCTCGGCAGTCATCAGCTCGCCGTCGAGGATTATACGCAAGCCATCCGCCTGCGCCTGGACGACCCGGCCGGGTGGATCGGCCGCGGCGCCGCGCAAGCCGCGCTCGGCCGTTATCGCGATTCCATCGACGATCTGGAAGAAGCCATACGCCTGAATCCGAACGCGCCCGCAACTTACGTCGAGCGAGGTTTCGCCTATGGCCAGATCGGCGAGTTCGACCGCGCCATCGACGATTTCAATAAGATCCTTCGCCTGGACCCGGTCAACGTCCGGGCGCTCACGCTTCGCGGCGCCGCGTGGGCGAAAATGCACGAGTATTCGAAAGCCATCGACGACTTTACGGCCGCGATCAATCTGGCTCCGAAGGACGCCCAGCTTCATCTGGCCCGCGCCAGCGTCTTTGCCGCCATCGGCGAACATCAGCAGGCTTTTGCTGATCGCGACGATGCCGTTCGACTTGCGCCCGAGTCCGCCGACGCCTATTTAGCGCGAGGCGGTTCCTATCATCAGCTCGAAATGCATGAGCGAGGCTTGGCGGATCGCAGCGAAGCGATCCGTTTGAAACCAGAATGGGCGCTCGCCTGGACCGCTCGCGGCAGCGCATATTTCCTGCTCGGCGATTATCGCAAGGCATCCAGCGACCTGACCCAGGCGCTGCGTCTCGACCCGAGCGACAAAGAAGCCAGTGACGTGCTCGCCAAAACTCAAGCAGCATTGGCCAAGGCCGAGGCCCCACCGCCGACGCCAGCGCCGACAATCGAGCTGCCCATCTCAGCGCCGATGCCCGCGCCACCTGCGCCCGTCGCCGCCGAAAAACCAACGCCGCCGCCAGCCGTTACCGTGAAAGCTCCCACACCGATTCCGCCGAGCCGTCCCGCCATCGTCGACTCCAAATCCGCCGCCGTCCACAACCAGCGCGGACGCGATCTGCTCTATCAGGGCAAATACGCGGACGCGATTGCCGAGCTGAGTGAAGCCATTCGCCTCCAGCCGGACCTCAGCCTTGCCTACAACGCGCGCGGCTTCGCGTATTATCTGACCCGCGACTACACCAAAGCTCTAGCCGATTTCGACCAAGCCATTCAATTGAACCCGAATTATCAGAACGCGTATCACAACCGGAGCCTGGCCCGAAGGGCCGCCGGAGATGCCGCCGGCGGCGCGGCCGATCTGGCTAAGGAACGCGCTCTTTCGAAGCCCTGAAAATCTCAGCCGCGGTTCGAAACGTGTTCGCGTGTGCTTCCGCGGTCAATTCAATTGGATTCGAGTAGCCTCCGCCCAGCGTGATCACCAGCGGAATCCCGCGCTCGCGAACTCCGCCGATCACTCGGCGATCCCGCGCCTTCAACCCCTCCGGCGTCAGCGACAACCGTCCCAGCACATCGCTCGCAAGCGCATCGACTCCTGAAAGATAAAAAACAATCTGCGGCTGGAACTCCCACACCCATGGCAGCGCCTCATCGAGCGCCCGCAGATATTCGGCATCGCCGGTCTTATCCTCCAGTTCGACGTCGATTTTGCTCCGCTGCTTGCGAAATGGAAAATTTCGCGCGCCGTGCAGCGACAGCGTCAGAACCTCAGGATCGTGCTCGAAAAAATGCGCGGTCCCGTCACCCTGGTGAACATCGAGATCCACCACCGCGGCCCGCCGGGCTTCCCCGCGCGACCGCAACCAATAAATCGCAATGGCAACGTCGTTGAACACGCAGAATCCCGATCCTTCGCCGCGAAACGCGTGATGCGTTCCACCGGCCAGCGTCCCGCCAAATCCCGTCGACAGCGCGTCGCTAGTTGCCGCCAGCGTTCCTCCCGCCGACGCGAGCGTTCGCGCCACCAGCCCTTCCGACCATGGAAACCCGATCCTCCGCATCGCCGCCGCCTCCAGCGTCCCGGTCACGAATTTCCGGACGTAATCCGGATCATGCGCCAGTTCGATCGCGGAGAGCTCCGCAGGTTGCGACGGCTCCAAATCAAAACATCCATCGTGCGTCAACAAATCCCGCAGCAGCTTATATTTCCGCATCGGAAATTTGTGACCCGCCGGCAGCGGAATCTGGTATTGATCGCAGTAGTACAGCCGCATTTACCGCTTCGAAAGATCGCGAATCAGAATATCTTTGAAGCGAAAATTGCCGCGCCCGCCGGAATGCAATTGCAGCGCGATCGGACCATCCGTGCTCTCCGGCTTCGGGTCCGTATAATCGACCATCGTCACGCCATTCAATCGCGCGATGTAACGATCGCCGTCCACCTTCAGCAGGTACTCGTTCCAATCGTTTGTCCCGGACCACCGCTTCATTTTCAGGCGACGGCCACACGATCCAGCCGCGCTTCTGTTCATACACGCCGCCGGTGTGCTTCCCCAGCCCGCAATCGATTTCGAACTGTGGACCCTTCGTGACATCCGCCGTCCCCGCCTTGAACCAGACATGGAAAAACACGCCGCTATTTCCACCCTCGCCTTCGCACTTGAAGCGCAGCGACAGATCGAAATCCTGATAGCTTTTCGCAGTCTGCAAATATCCGTATTCTTTCGTCACCGCGATGCCGTGAATGGTCCCGTCTTCCACTTCCCACCGTTCCTGCCCGATCTTGACCCACCCGCTGAGATCTTTTCCATTGAACAGCGGAGTCCAGTCCTGTGCGAACAGCGCGGATAGAAAAAGGACGGGAAGCATAGCCGTCATCCCAGCTCGCTCTGAATCGCCGACGCGATTCGATTCGCGAAGTGTTCCACGCGCCCGATCTCAGGACCCTCCACCATCACCCGAGCCAGCGGTTCGGTTCCCGAAAATCGCACCAGCACGCGTCCCGCATCGCCAAACTCGGATTCGGCCAGCCGGATCTCTTCATTCACGCCCGCCAGTTCCGCCAACGCGCGACGCTGTTTCACCCGCACGTTCACCAGCCGCTGCGGATAAATCTCCAGATCCTCCGTCAGCGAATCCAGATCCTCGCCCGATTCGCGCAACACTTCCAACACCCGCAGTGCGGTCAGCAAGCCATCCCCGGTGGTCGCGTAATCGCGAAAAATCACGTGTCCGCTCTGCTCGCCGCCCAGCGGAGCATCGCGCCTGACCATCTCCTCCAGCACATATTTATCGCCCACCGGAGTCCGCACCAGCGCGATCCCATCTCGTTTCAGCGCCTGTTCCAACCCCAGGTTCGACATCACCGTCGCGATCACTTCCTTCAACCGCCCGCGCTTATGTAGCGGCCGGGCCGTCAGCAGCATCACCGCATCCCCGTCGACGATCTTTCCCGAATGCGACACGAACAGCGCCCGATCCGCGTCGCCATCGAACGCCACTCCCAAATCCGCGCCGGTCTCCAGCACCCGCGCCCGCACCACTTCCAGATGCAGCGATCCGCTGTTCAAATTGATGTTGCGCCCGTCCGGCGAGCAGCCGATCCGGTCCACGCGTCGCTCCCAATCGTTCGAACAACGCCGGGGCAAGATGAGTCGCCGCCCCGTGCGCCGCGTCCACCGCGAGCTTCCATCCGCCGATTCCCATCGGCAGCGTCGCCGCCAGATGTTCGATATATTCGCGATCCAGCCCCTCATCGATCGCCAGCTTCACCGGCGACGGCTCCTTCGTCGACGCCAGGATATCGAGCTCGAGCATATGCTCCTGCTCATCCGGCAGCTTGAACCCGGAATGATCGATGATCTTGATGCCGTTGTCCTGGTAAGGATTGTGCGACGCCGAAATCATCACGCCCGCAGCGAATGGTCCGGTGCGCGTCACATGTGCGATGCCCGGCGTCGTGATTAACCCCGCGAATCGCGCGCGCACCCCTTCGCGAGCCAGTCCGCCCGCGACGTGTTCCGCGATCCAGGTCCCCGATTCGCGCGTATCCATCCCGATCACCACTTCAGGGTTCATGTGATGATTGCTGACCCAGCGCCCCAGCGCGAGCCCCACCGCAAATGTCGTCGCCGGGTCCAGCGGATACTCCCCCGCCACGCCGCGAATCCCGTCGGTTCCAAAAAGTTGTTTCATTTTAATTTGTTTTACCGCGTTTTCGCCACGGTCACCGTCACCGTCACTGCCGGAGCCGTTTCCAGCCACACCTGTGGATCCGCCACGAAGGTGTTTACGCGAATCTCCGCGGGTCCGGTGACCGCGCTGAGGTCGATCGCGTCCGTCTGCGCGGTGGTGATCGCGTTCACGCGGCCCTCCGGCCCCGCGATGCGAATCGTCGCGGGCACGATCGCCACATGCGCGATGGTATATCCTTCCGGCGGCTGCGCGCTGAATCGCAGCCTGCACCGGAACTTCCCGCGAAATTCGCCGCCCAAACCGCAGATGCAGTTGCGATGGAATCGCCCGCCGGAACGCCACGCCCGCCGGCAAATGAAAATCCGATTCCGAAAACGTGAACGTCCGCTCGCCCGGTCCCGTGATGCTCGACAGATCCACCACCACCGTCAGATCGGCGAGGCTCGCCTCCGTCAATCGACCCGAAGGGCCGCGCAGCTCCACACGCACCTGATCGATCGCATCCGAACCGATCAGCAGATCCTTGCGGCAGATTCTTGTACAGAATCGGGAACCGCGTGCGTCGTCACCAGCACCGGCTCGCCGTCGATCGCGATCCACAACATCATCGCCATCGCCAGCTGACCCCAGCTTCCACCCGAAATTTCGGGTCACCAGAGACCACATCAGCGCTCCACCTGCCCCCAATGCCGTTCCGCGACCGACATCCGTCTTGCGCTGAGCCGAAGTGTGCCGCGTCAGCCGCTCCCGCACGCGCTCCAGCGTCACATCCGGTTCCAGATCGCCGCGCGACGCGATCGAGACCTGCCGCGTCTCTTCGGAGACCACCACCGCCAGCGCGTCGGTCTCCTCGGTGATGCCGATGGCCGCGCGATGCCGCGTTCCCAGCCGCCGCTGCAACAGTGGATTCGTAGTCAGCGGCAGGAAGCACGCCGCCGCCGCGACCCGGTCGCCCTGCACGATCACCGCGCCGTCATGCAGCGCGCCGCCTTGATGAAATACCGCGCACAGACAGATCCCGCGACACCGCCGCATCCATCGCCACTCCGCTTTCGATGAACGTCCGCAGGCCGACGTCGCGCTCCATCACGATCAGCGCCCCGGCCTTCATCTCCGACCAGTTGCTCCAGCGCCAGAATGATTTCATCCGCCAGTTCGCGCCGCTCCAGTTGCCCGCCCAGCCCCAGCCACCGGAAGCGTCCGATGCGCGAAAGAAAGCGCCGGATATCGGACTGGAACATCACGATCAGCGCGATCGCGGTATACGGCGCCAGCGCCGCCAGCACGGATCGCAGCAAATCCAGCCCCGCCCACAGCGCGACCAGATATACGACTAACAGGATCCACAATCCGTTCAAAATGTGCGCCGCTCGCCGGCCGCGCACGATCATGATGAACTGGTAAATCAGGAACGCCACGGCGGCAATATCGATCGCCGTACCGATCGTCAGCTTCGGGATCACCGGCACCGGGATCTGCGGCATGGCCTGTTCCAACCCCAGTCTAGCGAAATTGTCTTACGCGCTTTTGATTTCCGTCCACAGCCGATCCCGAAGCTTCTGCGCACGCCGCGGACTGCGGCTCAAACCATTCGCCGCGCGCCAAAACCTCCGCCGGCGGATACAGTACCGGATTCTCGCGCAAAGCCGCCGGCAACAGCTTCTGCGCCGCCGCATTCGCGGTAGCCGTCTGCGTCGCCTCCACGATCGCCGCGGCCACTTCGCGGCCGCAGCAAATAGTTGATGAACGCGTGCGCCAGCTCCGCGCGCCGGCTCTCCCGCAGAATCGCGATCGTGTCCGCGTATCGCGCAAATCCTTCCGCCGGCAGCGCGTATCCCAGCTTCCCCGGCGCCGCCCGCCATCGCCTGCCCCGCCGTCACCGCCCACGCCTGCGCCGCCGCCACGTCTCCCGCCACCACCTGATCCCGCACCTCCGCGTTCAGATACGCGCGCAGCAGCCGCTTCTGCGCGATGGCTTCTCTCTCCGCGTTACGCAACTCCCCCGCCGCGCCGCTATTCAACGAATCGCCGATTTTCTTGAGACACGCCGCGAAAACCTCCGGCGGATCGTCGAGCATCGTGATCTTCCCGCTCAACCGCGTATCCCACAAATCCGCCCACGCCTTCGGTTCCGGCGCGATCCCAAGCTGATACACGATTCCCGTCGTCCCATGCATGTACGGCACATTCCATCGAAGCTCCGGGTCCCACGGCGGATGCTGAAACGCCGCGTCGAGCGAATCCAGATTCGGCAGCAGCGCGTGATCCAGCGGCTGCAACAGCCCCATCTCGCGCATCGGCTGAATAAATTCCGCGGATGGAAACACCACGTCCCACCCCGAATTCCCGCTCATCACTTTCGCGAGCATCTCCGGAATATTTTCGTAAGTCCCGTAACGAACATCGCACGCCGAACTCGCGGCTGAAATTCGGAACCGTATCCGGAGCCACGTAATCGGACCAGTTATAGACGTTCAGCCGCGGCCGCGCAGGCGCGCACGCGGCCGCGCCGCATGCCGCCCATCAGAAACACGCGCCGATTCATGCCTGACCGCAATCTTTCCGAAATCAGCACCATCGCCCCCAGCGCCACCACGATCATCGTCGAAACCGCGTTCAGCACCGGATTCACGCCGCGCCGCGCCATCGCGTAAATCGCCATCGGCAGCGTCTGCGAATCGATTCCCGCCACCAGGCTGGTGATCACATAATCGTCGATCGACACCGTAAACGCCAGCATCGCCGCCGCGATCACCGCCGGAGCCAGATACGGCAGACGTCACGCGTTGAAACGCGCCAAACTCAGTCGCGCCCAAATCGAGCGCCGCTTCTTCCAGCGCCGGATCGAACGACCGCAACCGCGCCATCACCACCACCGCCACATACGCCACCGAAAACGCGACGTGCGCCAGGATCACCGTGTGCATTCCCAACCGCAGATGCAAAAACCGGAAACTCCACTGAAACAGCGCCAGCAGCGAAACTCCCGTCACGATCTCCGGCGTCACCAGGGAAAGATACATCGCTCCCGAAACCCAAGTCGACGCCCGTTTCCACAGCGCATAAGCCGCCATGGTCCCGATCACCGTCGCGATCGCCGTGGCGCAAATCCCGATGATCAGGCTGTTCATCGCCGATTCGATCAATTCCGTATCCGCCATCGCCGCCGCGTACCAGTGCAGCGAAAATCCCTGCCACACGGTGAATTTCGATGCATTGAAGCTAAACATCGCCAGAATCAACAGCGGCACGTGCAGAAACGCATAAGCGCACGCCGCATACAACGCCAGCCCTCGCTTCACAGCAACTCTTCCCCGCGCCGCCGCGCCGCGAACAGCAGCGCCATCGCGACGATCATCAACGCCAGCGCCGCCGCCGCGCCAAACGGCCAATCGCGCGACGCCGTGAACTGATTCTGCACCAGATTCCCGATCAGAATCGTCTTGCTCCCGCCCAGCAGATCCGATACGATATACGTTCCGAGGCACGGCACGAACACCAGAATCGCCCCCGCGCGAAATCCAGGAGCGCACAGCGGAATCGTCACGCGCCACAGCGCGTCCCACGGCTTCGATCCCAGATCCGCCGCTGCTTCCAGCAAACTCGGATCTAATCTTTCGAGCGTCGCGTACAGCGGCAGCACCGTGAACGGCAGGAATCCGTAAACCAATCCCAGGATCACCGCGCCGTCGTTATACAGCATCGGCAGCGGATCGTGAATCGCGTGAATTTTCAATAAAACAGTATTGATCAATCCTGTATCGCGCAGCAGAAACATCCAGGCATAAATTCGAATCAGAAAACTGGTCCAGAACGGCAGGATCACCAGGCTCAGATACAGATTCTTGCGTTCTCCCGACCGCGCGATGAACAGCGCCAGCGGAAATCCCAGCGCCAGGCACAACGCCGTCGCGACCGCGGCAACCCAGAACGACCGGAAAAAGATCGCGCCATACAGCGGAGCGATCAGCCTTTCGAAATTGTCGATCGTGAACGGCCGCTCCACGCCGCCGTAAGCCCCGCGCGACAAGAAGCTGTACGTGCAGATGATCAGCGACGGAACCACCAGCGTCGCGAGCATCAGCGCGCCAGCCGGAGTCAAAAATATCGTCCGCAGCCGCCTCATTCGGAAAACCGCACCTCATCGCGCGCGCTCCACGAAACATGCACGGCTCGCCCTCTTCAAACCCGCGCTCCGTCGCCGCAACCTGCGCCACCAGCGATTCCCCCGTCTCCAGCCGAGCCTCCACATGAATCGCCGGCCCCATGAACACGCACCGCGTCACCACCGCCGCCCGCCGCTCCGTTCTCTCGCTCGCGCGAAATCCGCGTGCACTCCGGCCGCACGCCGATCTCCCCGATCCAGTTCATCGCCCCCAAAAATCCCGCGACGAATCGAGTCCGCGGCCGCTGATAAATCTCCTCCGGCGACCCGCACTGTTCCACCGCGCCTCCGTTCATCACCGCGATCCGATCCGACATCGCCAGCGCTTCTTCCTGATCGTGCGTCACAAACAGAAACGTGACCCCGATCCGCCGCTGCAAATCCTTCAACTCCGCCCGCACCTGCTTCCGAAGCTGCGGATCGAGCGCGCTCAGCGGCTCGTCGAGCAGCAACACCTCCGGCTCCAGCACCAGCGACCGCGCCAGCGCGACCCGTTGACGCTCTCCTCCGGAGAGCTGCGCAGGCATGCGCGATTCCTTTCCATCCAACCGCACCTGCTCGATCACTTTGCGCACCCGCGCGTCAATCTCTTCAAATCGCTTGCGCCGCAGCCCGAATTCGACGTTCCCCCGCACGCTCAAATGCGGAAACAGCGCGTAGCTCTGAAACACAGTGTTGACGTTTCGACGATACGGCGGCAGATGATCGATGCGCGCTCCGCTCAGCCAAACTTCGCCTGATGTCGGCGCTTCAAATCCCGCGATCATGCGCAGCGTGGTCGTCTTCCCGCATCCCGACGGCCCCAGCAAAGAAAAAAATTGCCCTTTAGGAATGACCAGAGAAACCTCGCGCACCGCGACCTGCGCGCCGAACGTCTTCGAGACCCTCCTCAGCTCCAGAATCGAATCCACGTCTAATCATAAGTTATGATGAATTCGGGACCCCTTCAATTCCAATGAGTGCAACCGCAACGGGCCTCGCCCCGGGCGCCCGCAGCATGGCGCTTCTGGGCGACCACCAACGGCAAGAAAGCTGTCATGGCCGTCAGTGGAATCGTTCTCGCCGGCTTCGTCCTCGGCCATCTCGCCGGAAATCTTCAAATTTTTCTCGGACCCGATCAGTTCAACGGCTACGCCCGCACCCTCCGCCATCTTCCCGAGCTGATCTGGCCCGTCCGCGTGCTCCTGCTCGTCATGGTTTTGCTCCACATCTGGAGCTCTCTCCAGCTTGCGGTCTTAAAAAGCGAAGCGCGTCCCATCGGCTACGTCCGTCATCAGCCCGCCGGATCCAGCTACGCTTCCCGCACCATGTACTGGAGCGGACCCATCATCTTCGCCTTCGTCGTGTATCACCTGATGCAGTTCACCTTCGGCGTCGGTGGCACTCCCTATAACGAATTCGACGCCTACGGCAACGTCATCAATGGATTCCAGGTGCCGGCCGTATCGATTTTTTACATCATTGCGATGGCGCTCCTGTGCCTGCATCTGCGCCACGGCCTGTGGAGCCTCTTCCAGACCCTGGGCTTCTATCATCCGCGCCACACGCCGCGCATCAAGCGTCTCGCGTCGCTGATTTCGCTCTTCATATTTTTCGGATTCATCTCCATTCCCATCGCCGTCATGATTCACGTGATCCCCCTGGTCCTCTAATGCCATCAGCCGAGCCAACCCCACTCCAGCGCCACGAGCCGCGACCACAGGGAGCGGTCAATCCATCTATCGTTGCGACAGGACCGGTACACCCCGAGCCGCGACCAACGGAAGCGGTTAATCCCTCTATCGTCACAACACGACCGTTATGCAACGGTGCCCCGCTCCCGCGCGCGGCCAATCCCCCTATCGTCACGCCTGGACCGCTATGCAACTAGACCCCCGCAGTCCCTCCGGTCCCATCGAAAAAGCCTGGGACAAAGCTCGCTTCGAAATGAAGCTGGTCAATCCAGCCAACAAGCGCAAATACGAAATCATCGTCGTCGGCACCGGACTCGCCGGTGGATCCGCCGCCGCCACTCTGGCCGAGCTCGGCTACAACGTCAAGTGTTTCTGTTTCCAGGATTCGCCGCGACGCGCCCACTCCATCGCCGCGCAGGGCGGCATCAACGCCGCGAAAAATTATCAGAATGACGGCGACAGCGTTTATCGCCTGTTTTACGACACCGTCAAAGGCGGCGATTTTCGCTCGCGCGAAGCCAACGTCTATCGCCTCGCGCAAATCAGCGTCAACATCATCGACCAATGCGTCGCCCAGGGCGTCCCCTTCGCGCGCGAATACGGCGGCACGCTCGCCAACCGCAGCTTCGGCGGAGCGCAAGTCTCGCGAACTTTCTACGCCCGCGGCCAGACCGGCCAGCAGCTTCTTCTAGGCGCCTATCAAGCCCTCGAACGCCAGGTCGATGCCGGACGCGTCAAAATGTTCCCGCGCACCGAAATGCTCGACCTGGTCGTGATCGACGGCCGCGCGCGCGGCATCATCACGCGCGATCTGGTCACCGGCGCGATCGAAGCCCACACCGCCGACGCAGTGGTCCTCGGCACCGGCGGCTACGGCAACGTCTATTTTCTTTCCACCAACGCCAAAGGCTCGAACTGCACCGCCATCTGGCGAGCCTACAAGCGCGGAGCCGCCTTCGCCAACCCCTGCTTCACCCAAATTCATCCGACCTGCATCCCCGTCTCCGGCCACTATCAATCCAAACTGACGTTGATGTCCGAATCCCTACGCAACGATGGCCGCATCTGGGTCCCGCTCGCGAAAGGCGACAAACGTCCGCCCAATCAGATCCCCGAAGCCGAGCGCGATTACTATCTCGAACGCCGCTACCCCAGCTTCGGCAACCTCGTTCCGCGCGACGTCGCCTCGCGCAACGCGAAAGCGGTCTGCGATGAAGGCCGCGGCGTCGGCGAACACGGCCTCGGAGTCTATCTCGATTTCGCCGACGCCATCAAGCGCCTCGGCCAGCCCGTTATCGAGGAGCGTTACGGCAACCTCTTCGAAATGTACCAGCGCATCACCGACGAAAATCCGTATCAGGTCCCCATGCGCATTTATCCCGCGATTCACTACACCATGGGCGGCCTGTGGGTCGATTATCACCTGATGTCGACCGTCCCCGGCCTGTTCGTCATCGGCGAAGCGAATTTCTCCGATCACGGCGCGAATCGCCTCGGAGCCAGCGCGCTGATGCAAGGCCTCAGCGACGGCTACTTCATCATTCCGTACACGATTGGCAACTACCTGGCCAGCAGCAAGCTCGAAAAAGTCCACCCCGGCCTTGACGAATTTCATGCCGGACTCGAAGCCGTCGCCGCGCGCACCCGCCGCCTTCTCGACGCCCGCGGCACCCGCACCGTCGATTCATTTCATCGCGAGCTGGGCAAGCTCATGTGGGATGAATGCGGCATGTCCCGCAACGCCGCCGGACTCATGCGCGCCATCGAAAAAATCCGCGAGCTGCGCGAAGAATACTGGCGCGACGTCAAAGTCGCCGGAGCCGCTCTCGAAATCAATCAATCGCTTGAAAAAGCCGGCCGCGTCGCCGATTTCTTCGAGCTGGCCGAGCTCATGTGCATCGACGCCCTCGATCGCGACGAATCCTGCGGCGGCCATTTCCGCGAGGAGCACGAAACCCCCGACGGCGAAGCTCTGCGCGACGATCAGCATTGCAGCTACGTCGCAGCCTGGGAATACACCGGCGACGCGAATCCGCCCAAGCTGAACAAGGAGCCGCTCACCTTCGAATACGTGATCCCCTCCCAAAGAAGCTACAAATGACCCCATCCCCCAATCGCCGCGGCGCCCCTGCTCGTCACACCCTCACCTCCCATCACGCTGTCACATCTCACGACACCGCCGCATCTGATCACGCCACCCCTAATCCGGAGCCCAATGAGCCGCGACCACAGGGAGCGGTTAATCCCACCCGCGCAGCCACAGTAATCCAATGAAACTGATCTTCCACATCTGGCGCCAAAAAGATCGAGCCTCCAAAGGCCGCATGGCCCGCTACGAAAAGGACGGCCTGAACCCCGACATGTCCATGCTCGAAGCGCTCGACGTGTTGAACGAAGATCTGATTCTCAAAGACGAAGACCCCGTCGTCTTCGAGCACGATTGCCGCGAAGGCATCTGCGGCTCCTGCGGATTCGTCATCAACGGAATCGCCCACGGCCCGCTCGCCAAGACCACCGTCTGCCAGCTCACGCTGCGCCACTTCCAGAACGGCCAGGAACTTTACCTTGAACCCTGGCGAGCCAAAGCCTTCCCCGTCCTGCGCGACCTGATGGTGGACCGCAGCGCCTTCGACCGCATCATTTCGACCGGCGGCTACGTCAGCGTCCCCGCCGGCAGCGCCCCCGACGGCAACACCATTCTGGTCGACAAGGATCACGCCGACCGAGCCATGGACGCCGCCGCCTGCATCGGCTGCGGAGCCTGTGTAGCCGCCTGCCCCAACGCCAGCGCGTCTCTTTTCACCGGCGCAAAAATCAGTCACCTCGGCTTACTGCCCCAGGGCCAACCCGAACGCGATTCACGCGCCCTAAAAATGATCGCCCAAATGAACCAAGAATCCTTCGGCCAATGCACGAATATCGGCGAGTGTGAAGCGGTATGCCCAAAGGGCATCCACTTAGAAGTAATCGCCCGAATGAACCACGATTTCCTAAAAGCCAGCTGGTCCCGCAGAACCTGAATCGGAGCTGTATGCGAATCAAACGGCGGTTGTTGGGCGCTCTGGTATACGGCCTGACCACTCTAGCCCTTTGGAATTGGTTCGATGCTCTCGACGGAATGGACACGGGTGATCACGCATGGTTTCTCAAACACCACCCCTTCCCTCGCCTCGCGGTTTATGGAACGATCGGGTTCGCAATCGCAACTTTGATATCGTTCGTCGCGCCGCGTGTCGCCATCTGGACCGCTGCGGCCGCATGCCTCCTGTCCTGGCCCTACTGGATCCTCGAGGCTCCGGTCGTGCCGTGGGGCCGGATGTCGAGCCTCCCGCAAGCGGTTATCAACGCTCCTTCGCTGCCGGCGATCCTCGTGTTTGCTTTCGCGACCGTCTACACCCTATTTGGATTAAAGCCCCGTTCGCAGCTCAGCGCCAACTGAGCCGCGACCGCCAGGAAGCGGTCGGTATTTCTTTTGCGCGAGCTCTGACTAGAACAGCACGCAACCCGCCGCGAACGGGCTATCCACGCGTCTCCAGCCTGCCGATGTTTTTCGATATTCGGTGAATCCCGCCCACCGCACAGGAACCCGCAGCCGCGGTCCGTGAAAATAAGCGCGCAGTTTTTTAAGCTCCCCCACGCCGCGGTAATGCGAGCGCTTTGATCTATGTCACCGAAGCCGTACGCCTAAACATCCGCCTATAAGCAATCGCCCCATGGACTAAGGCTCCCAAGAGCCAGCTGGTCCCGGCTAGATCTTGACGCATCCCACTGCAAACGAGTGCTCTTCAAGCTGCCATCCCACGGCCGTTTTTCGGTATTCGGTGAATTCAAATGCCCCACCGAACCCGCGGACCCCCCGAGAGGTGAAAACAAGGGCTCTCGTATGATCAGCGTTGAAACTTGGCACGGAAAAAAATCGGACCCAGTATACGTTTGCGTACGGCGCGCACCTTCCCTTCGCGTCGCGTCGATCCCCGCAGTCCAACGCGATTTGCCCCTGTTTGTCCGTGACCATTCGATACGGGCGCCCGAAATCGAAGCCTGAATTCCATAAGTGAGGCGTGCCGTTGAGCCGAATCAACTCACGAATCATTGCCCGGTCTTCCTCGGACTTCGGCTTGAGCAGTTCGTCGAATGCCCGGTGGCCCGGCAGATCCGCGGCATCTCGCGATATGATCAGCATCTCGCCAGGTTGCAGCGATTCACATCGCGCCCCTTGCCGATAGATCGCCGAATAAAGTTCATACGCGTCGCGCGCAATATCCGCTGGAATCGGAAGGCTGCGCCGCCCATCCTGCCCGAGCAAAAAGCCCACCAGCGGCAGAATCACAGCAAGTCGACGCATGGATTCAGCGTATAACAGCGCGGAACACGACAAAATCTGCCGGAAGCTCTACAACATACGGTTTCGTCCCACGACGCCACTCTCCAACCCGTTCTATCTTGTAGCCGAGGAGATCGTTCGCTCTTCCATTAGAAAGTCGGTGGTGGGTCAAGGACCCACTACCTGCAACGGCGCCCCTCCAATATGGTATGCTAATCCTCAGATTGGCATGCTTCCGAAACTTGAGCTCGATTCTCATTCCGACGCCCCTCTCTATCGACAACTCTATGATCACATCAAGTTAGCCGTTCTATCCGGGAGAATGGTCCGAGGTGAACGGCTTCCGCCAACTCGGGACTTGGCTGGCTCACTTGGACTGAATCGGACTACCGTCTCTGCTGCCTATGAGCTATTGGAGGCCGAAGGGTTGATCAAGGGCCACGTCGGCCGCGGAAGCTTTGTCGAGTGGACCAACCGCGTCGATTGGGAATCGATCATTCCAGCCGAGGAGCCTTCGCCCGTGGCGCCGCCGGCGCGTATCAGTTTTTCGGCGTCACGACCCTCGGAAATGCAGTTTCCCCTAGAAGAATTTCGCACCACCTGCCGCGAAACGATCGATTCGCCGGAGGCTGCGCAGATTCTTCAGCTCGGGCCGGCCAGCGGGTACGGGCCTTTGCGCCGCTATCTGCTCGCGGAAGCGCGCCGCCGCGGTGCGGCGCGACCCGATGACGATATTCTGATCACCAGTGGATGCCAGCAGGCGTTCGACCTGATCCAGAGAGTACTCGCCTCGCACGGCGAATCGGTGGTGCTGGAAGATCCTGTGTATCCCGGGATTGCGCAATGCGTTCCTGCGCGGCGGCGCGCGGGTGATCGGCGCGCCCGTAGGAGCGGACGGCGTCGAGGTCGATGCGCTTGCGCCGCATTTTCGAAAAAGAGCGCCCGCGTCTGATGGTGCTGACGCCGAACTTTCAGAATCCTACTGGCACGACGATCCCGGAGGACGCGCGCCGAACCATTCTCGACCTTGGCGCGCCAATCGGGCGTGATCGTGGTCGAGAACGATTTGTACGGTCCGCTGCGATACACTGGCGCGGAAATTCCGTCGATCAAGCAGCTGGATGAATCCGGCGACACGATTCTGTTAGGCAGCTTTTCGAAGATCGCGTTTCCCGGGCTGCGCGTCGGCTGGGCGATCGGACCGCGCCATTTCATTGCCCGTCTGACCGAAGCCAAAGAAGCGAGCGACCTGCATTCGGATCAGCTTTCGCAGGCCGTTCTGCTGCGCTTCGCCGAGACCGGACGCCTGGAAGCGCATCGGCAGAAGATGCTGGCCGCCGGAGCCGAGCGGTTGAAAGCCTGCCTGGCGGGATGCGCGCAGGAATTGCCGGAGGGAAGCGAGTACACGCGTCCGGAAGGCGGCATGAATCTGTGGGTGCGTCTGCCGGAGCCGCTGGATGCGTCGGAGCTCGCGGCGCGTGCCGCGCGCGAAAATGTGAGTTATCTGCCCGGTCGGTATTTCCTGGTTTCGCGTCCGCAAACCCACGGATTGCGATTGATGTTTCGCGGGTCTGGAGCCGGAAAAGATCAGACAAGGCTTGCAGGTATTAGGTTCCGTTTTTCGAGCTGAGTTGGAACGTGCGAGGCGCGCGCACCGCGATGAACCCGCGCCGGCGATGGTTTAAATGAGCGTCGTCCAGGAGCTTGTTGAAAAAGGGGACAGACTACTCTGTCCCGGCCGAAAACCGCGGATTTTGCGGAAACGCGTGGTCGTGGACAGAGCGGTCTGTCCCCTTTTTCAACAAGCTTCTGGACGATCATTTTGAATAAAAACGACGAGAGGAGAACAACAGGTGTTTCTATCTGAAGAGTATCGCTTGAAGGTCGGGCTGGCGGAGATGCTGAAGGGCGGCGTCATCATGGACGTCACCAACGTCGAGCAGGCCCGCATCGCGGAAAAGGCCGGCGCGTCCGCTGTGATGGCGCTGGAGCGCGTTCCCGCCGACATTCGCAAGGAAGGCGGCGTCGCGCGCATGGCGTCCATCCGCATCATCCGCGAGATTATGGACACGGTCTCGATTCCGGTGATGGCGAAAGCGCGCATCGGCCATTTCACGGAGGCGCGAGTGCTCGAAGTACTCGGCGTCGATTACATCGATGAGAGCGAAGTCCTGACGCCCGCCGATGAAGAGCATCATATCGACAAGCGCGGCTTCAAAGTGCCGTTCGTGTGCGGAGCCCGCAACCTGGGCGAAGCGCTGCGCCGCATCGCGGAAGGCGCCGCGATGATCCGGACCAAGGGCGAAGCCGGCTCGGGCAACATCGTCGAAGCGGTGCGCCACATCCGGACCATCGTGAAGGAGATGAAGCATCTGACCATCCTCGGGAAAGAGGAGCTGGTGCATGAGGCCAAGAACCTCGGTGCGCCGCTCGAGCTGGTTGAATGGGTGGCGGCCAACGGAAAATTGCCGACGCCGAATTTCTCCGCAGGCGGCATCGCCACGCCGGCCGACGCCGCGCTGGTGATGCAGCTCGGCGCGGAAGCCGTGTTCGTCGGCAGCGGAATCTTCAAGTCCGAAGATCCGGAAACGCGGGCACGCGCCGTGGTCAAAGCGGCAACCTATTACAACGATCCCGCGAAGCTGCTGGAAGCCAGCGAGGAACTGGGCGAGGCCATGCGCGGCCTGGATGTTTCCAAACTGCCGCAAGAAGAGCTGCTTCAGACGCGCGGCTGGTAATCGAGCATGAAGACGGTAGGAGTTCTCGCCCTGCAAGGGGATTTTGAGGCGCATCGTAAAGCGATCGAACGCGCGGGCGCGCGCGCAATCGAGGTGCGGTCCGCCGATCAGCTCGAAGAATGCGACGGGCTGATTATCCCCGGCGGCGAGAGCTCCACCATGCTGAAGTTACTTGAGATCGAAGGGCTGACCGAGCCGGTGCGGCGCTTCGGCGCGACCAAACCGATCTACGGAACCTGCGCGGGGGCGATCCTGCTGGCTCACGAAGTCACCAATCCTGTGCAGCCGAGCCTCGACTTGATGGACATCGCGGTCGAGAGCAACGCCTACGGCCGCCAGATCGATAGCCGTATCGCCAAAGTACCGATCGCCGGCGACGGCGGCGATTTCGAGGCCGTATTCATTCGCGCGCCGATTATCCGCGAGGTCGGCGGCGACGCCCGTGTTCTGGCGTCGTACCTGGGCGATCCCGTCTGGGTGGAGCAGGGTCGCCACATGGTGACGACGTTTCATCCTGAATTGACTCAAGACTCGCGCATTCACCGCAGGTTCGTCGAAAAGCTTTAAGGCTCAGGCGGACCCTGGCCGATATGGGTTCCAGGTAGCCATGACAACCGCCGAGCTTCCATTAACCGGTATCCTTCGCGCCCACGCGGCCTGGCTCGAGGATCCCGCGGCCGGACGCCGCGCCGATTTGAGCGACGCGACCCTCAACGACACGGATCTGTCGGGAGTGGTTCTGGCACGCGCGCTCTTGATCGGCACGACATTTCTGGATGCCAATCTCGCTCGGGCCGATCTGAGCAACGCGAAACTGGAGCGGGCCGACCTACAGCGCACCAACCTGACAGGCGCGGATCTTACCGGCGCCGCTCTCGCGGATACTGAATTTTCGGGTGCATTCATGCCCGACGCCAATCTTTCGGAGATCACCGCCTCGGGCTCGCGCTTCAACCACGCGCGCATGGCCAAGCTGCGGATGCTGGAGGCATCCGTGAACGATTCCAGCTTCGTGGGCGCCGCGGCGCCTGGCGCGATCTTTCACCAGTCCCGTTTCTATGACGTCGATTTCGGGGAAGGCAGGCTGGATGGAGCGGCGTTCTATCACGCCCGGCTGCAACACGTGCGCTTCGCCTCGGCTTCGATCCTGGAGGGAAACTTCGGCGGAGCCAAAATCGACCATTGCGATTTCGTGCATGCAATTTTGCGCGGCTCGAAGTTCTCGCGGGCCGAATTGATCCAGTGCGTATTCCGCCACGCCGATCTTCGCGCGTGCGATTTTCGCGATGTGCGCCTGCGCGGCGGCGATTTCTGGAAAGCGTCGCTGGCAGGATCGCGTTTCGGAGGCGCCCAGATCACGATGGCCGATTTCCGCGGCGCGGACTTAACCGGCGCGCGCGAGCTTACCGGCGATCAGTTGTCGCAATCGCTGACCGACGACTATACGATTCTGCCCAACGGGTCCCGTGGGCCGTACCTGCGTCGCTCCGGCGCGGAGAAACCCAAGACCTGTTTTTCTTCAACCGTTGCGCTCGATGACGACGGCGGTCCCATAGCATAACACTTCCGTGACGCTTTGCATCACCTCGGTGGCATCGTAGCGGACGCCGATCACGGCATTGGCTCCCAACTGCTCGGCATGGGTCATCATCTTCTCGAAGGCCTGTTCCCGCGTCTTTTCGCACAGTTCCGAGAGTAGCGTGATATTCCCGCCCACGATGGTCTGCAACCCGGCGCCGATCGTGCCGAAAATAGATCGGGATCGCACCACGATTCCCCGCACCAGTCCGAGATTGCGCGTGATGTGGTATCCGTCGAGCGTGAACGCGGTCGTCACCAGGTTGTGGTCCATGGTTGGAATTATCGCATCCCGTCAGATCGCAATCCAGTTATATTGTTTGAATCCCGGTTGCGCGCTAGTGCCCGTTGCCCGACGATCCCGTCACGCCTTCGTTCAAGAACTTCACCAGCGGCGGAAAGAACATGTCCGGATTTTCCAGGTGCGGGACGTGCCCCAGATTTGGCAGCAGCACCAGCTCCGCGCCCGGAATCGTGTCGGCGATATGCTTGGCGCGCTCCGGAAAATCGGGAGTGTCCTTGTCGCCCCCGATCACCAGCGTCTTCACTTTGATCTTCGGCCAGTCGTAGTCCACCGGATCGAGATAAGTGATCTGCTGATAGATCGAGCGGACCATCGCTAACCTCGGCCAGTCGCTCGAAAGCGTTGGAGCGTAAAGGATACGCACGTATTGCTCATACTCGGGCTTCCAGGCGCCCGGTGTTGGGAAATAGCGGCGGATATTCGCGTAGAATCCCTGCCATCGCTGATCATTAGTTTGCGCCATGGTAGCCTTATACGCGTCATCCGCGGACCGCCAGGGACGGTCATATCGCGGATCGCGCAGGCCGATCGGATTGTAGATCACCGCGCGTTCCGTAATATCCGGATACGACGCCGCGAAACGAGCCGCCAGCATCCCGCCCATCGAATGCCCCATGATCGCCGTCTTGGTCACGCCCAGCGATTGCAGCAGCTTCTTCGTATTCAGCGCCATATCGTGAAAGTTGTAAGGAATAATCGGCTTGGAGGACCGCCCGAACCCGATCTGGTCCGGCACGATCACGCGAAATCCCTCTTTGCGCAGAACTTCAATCGGTCCGCCGAAATAAAAGCCGCCGAAGTTCATCCCGTGAAACAGAACGATGGTTCGGCCATTCGGTGTTCCCGCTGGAGGCACATCCATATATGCCATCCGGACGTCCTGGCCATACATCGTGAGCGGCATATATTGGACCGGATAGGGATACGCGATTTCTTCGTAAGTGATGCTACCAGGCTTGACGTCCGTGGGAGCCTTGGGCAAATCGCCCCTGCTCTGCCCGATCATAGAAGGCAGAAACGCCGCCAACATCAGACCCGCCGCGTATTTCATGATGACGAACCTCCGTGAATCATCATACTGCGTTTGAGTGTTACAATATTCGGGTAAGCGCTCCTTCGTTGCATTTTTATGCCCAGTCCCAGGTTTCATTCTCACGCGATTCCGGTGGACGTCTGCTTATCGGGCGGTGCACAGGCGTGAGCGGTTACCTGGAACTCACCAAGCCGCGTATCACCGTGTTCATCTTGATGAGCACGGCCATCGGCTTCCTGTGCGGCGCACATGCCGGCCTGGGTTGGACCCCGTGGACGCTGTTTCACACCCTGCTAGGAACCGCGCTGATCGCCAGCGGAACCGCGGCACTGAATCAGTGGTATGAGCGCGCAGCCGACGCGAAGATGAATCGCACCAAGGCGCGCCCCATTCCATCCGGCCGCGTCAGTGCGCCGCGAGCATTCTGGTTCGGAGTCGCGCTGTCGATCGCGGGTTTCGTCGAGCTGTGGATCGGTGCTAACCTGCTTACGGGACTCTTGGGCCTGTTCACGCTGGCCAGCTATCTTTTCGTATACACGCCGCTGAAGCAGCGTTCCCCGCATTCGACCACTATTGGTGCGATCCCCGGCGCGATGCCTCCGCTGATCGGTTTCGCAGCCGCCAGCGGCACTTTGAACGCCGAGGCCTGGATTTTATACGCCATTCTGTTTCTGTGGCAATTCCCGCACTTTTACGCGATCGCGTGGATGTATCGCGATGATTATGCGCGCGCCGGTATTCGCATGCTGCCAGTGGTCGAGCCCGACGGCGAATCCACCGCGCGACGGATTCTGCTGTTTTCGATCGCCCTGGTTCCCATCAGCTTGCTTCCGGCGTTTTTCGGAGCAGCCGGAACTCTCTACCTGATTGGAGCCTTAGCTTTAGGCACCTATTTCCTGTATGCCGGCGTGCGCGCCGCCTTCGATCGGACACTCTCTCGCGCGCGGCAGGTTTTACTCGCGAGCGTCGTTTATCTTCCCTTGCTTTATGGCCTTCTCGTCTTGGATCGCCCCGGCTTCTGGCGCGGTTTTTAGTCTGCTTTTGGTGGGCTGCGCGGCGCATGCCGGATTGCCGTCCTATTCCACTGTTCCCGAATTTACTCTCACCGATCAGACCGGCGCACAGTTCGACAGCGCATCCAAGCTTCGCGGCAAAGTCTGGATCGCCGACTTCATCTACACCATGTGCCCCGGCCCCTGCCCGCGCATGAGTTCCCAGATGCATGAGGTCCAGACCGCGCTTGATGGCATGAACGGATTCCGGCTGGTTTCCTTCACCGTCGACCCCGCTAACGATACTCCGCCGGTTCTGGCCGCCTACGCGACGCGCTTCAGCGCCAAACCCGGAATCTGGTTCTTTCTGACCGGAGCTGAATCCGACCTGCATCATCTCAGCCGCGACGTCTTCATGCTGGGCGATATCAACGGCAGCCTGGAACACTCCACGCGCTTCGTCCTGATCGACCGCGCCTCGCGGATTCGAGGCTTCTATCTCACCTCCGAACCCGATGCGATCACGCGTCTGATCGCGGACGCCAAAACTCTGCTGCGAGAGCGAAATTGATCGGCATCCACGACCTGCCCGCGGTCAATGCGACCCTGAACGCGACCGCCGCCGGGCTTCTGACCACCGGCTTTGTGCTGATTCGCAGCGGCCGAAAACTCGCGCATCGCCGCGTGATGCTGACTGCATTCATGGTCTCAGTACTCTTTTTGATTTCGTACCTGACCTATCACTGGTACTTAGTCGCGCACAACGAAGGCGTGCTGCACTATCCGCACACGGGCGCGATCCGGTCGGTTTATCTGTCCATCCTCTTTACCCACACGGTGTTGGCCGCGACGGTACCGGTCCTGGCGATCATTGCGTTGCGGCGGGCCCTGAAAGGCAAGTTCGATCGCCATCGCGCTATCGCCCGCTGGACCCTCCCGATCTGGTTATACGTCAGCGTAACGGGAGTAGTAGTATATCTCATGCTGTATCAATTCTGAATCGCAACGCGCGCGAGACAGAAAACGTCTAGAATGTTGAGGGAGGTCGCCATGAGACTCGTCCTGATTACGTTGTTAGTGGCAGGCTCCAGCGCGTTTGCGCAAATGCATGGTGGCGGTGGTGGCGGATATCGCGGAGGTGGGGCGCCACCGGCCCGCGGTTTCCGGGGCGGTGCCCCGAACCGATTCGTCGCGCCTCCGATCGTGGCGCACCCGTCGCACCTCGGGACTGTGATTGTCCCGTATCCGGTCTTCTACGGCGGATATTATTACGATCCATCCATTGGCGCGACGCAGCAGCCCGCGCCGGCTTACGGCTACGGCGATCCGAACGCTTACTCCTACGGCTATGCAGGCGATGATCCTGGCGCGCCTTCGCAATCGCCGGTCGTGATCATGAACCAGAGTTACCGGCCCGACACCGTAAATCCGGTAATGCGCGATTACTCCAACACGCCATTGCCCGCCGCCGCGCCGAACCCCGGTGGCCTACCCGACGATCAGCCGACCATCTACCTGATCGCGATGAAGGACCATACTATTTTCGCGACGGTCGCTTACTGGGTGGAAGGCGATACGCTGGCCTACATTACGGTGGAAGGCAACCAGAATCGGGCCTCGCTCGCTTTGGTGGATCGCGACTTCTCAGCCAAGCTGAATGCCGACCGTAACGTCGAGTTCCGCCTGCCCGCCCCCAAATAATTTACGCAAAGTAAATTCTGAACAAATCGGGTCTGCGGCGCGTAGTTGAGACATGCACCAACTCCGCCAGGACTTGATTGTCACCTTCCGCCGGCTCCGTTCCAGCCCCGGATTCACGCTCGCAGCGATCCTCACCCTGGCCTTGGGAATTGGCGCCAACACCGCGATCTTCACCGCCGTCAACACCCTTATTTTTCGTCCGCTCCCCGTGGAACGGCCAAACGAGCTGGTTTTCCTGAACATGAAGGGGACCAACGTCGAACTACCCGTCCAGAGTTACCCAAATTACCTCGACCTGCGCGATCGCAACCAGGTGCTGACCGGATTAGCGGGCTATCGTTTCGCTCCGGTAAACTTCAGCCGCGGCGATTCGAACAACGCCCGGATCTGGGTGTACGCGGTGACGGGCAACTATTTCGACCTGCTCGGCGTGGGTCCTTCGCGCGGACGGGTGCTGCACGTGGAAGACGATCGAGTGCGGCGCGGCCATCCTGTCGCGGTGATCAGCTACGCATTCTGGCAGCGCCGCTTCGCCGCCGATCCCGACGTTATCGGCAAGAATATAAAACTCAATGGGATGGATTACGCCGTGGTCGGCGTCGCACCGCGTGGATTCTCCGGCACTGAGGTCGTGTTCACGCCGGATCTGTGGGTGCCTATCGCGATGGATCCTCAGATCGAGCCTGGAAACAACTGGCTGGACGAGCGCGGCGATGAAAACCTGTTCGTCGCCGGACGTTTAAAGCCCGGCGTGACTCTGGTGCAGGCCGAAGCCGCGCTGAACGCCATCGCCGCTGAACTCGGCCGCGAATATCCCAAAGAAAACGCCGGAATGAAAATCGTACTGTCGCCGCCGGGCCTGTTCGGAACTTATATTCGCGGGACGGTTCGCGCGTTTTCCTTGATCCTGATGGGCGTCTCTGGAATGGTGCTGTTGATTGCATGCGTTAATCTAGCCAGCCTCCTGCTCGCGCGCGCCGCGGACCGGCGAAGGGAAACAGCGATTCGGCTTGCGTTGGGCGCGGCGCGTGGACGCCTGGTGCGCCAGTTATTGACCGAAAGCGTGGTCCTTTCGATCCTGGGAGGCGCGGCCGGCCTGCTCCTCTCAATGTGGCTGGCCGCTCTGTTCGCCGCGTGGCGACCGCCGATCGATGTTCCCATAATTCCTGACGTCGGCATCGATTTTCGCGTGATGATTTTCGCGGCCGTTGCCTCGCTTCTCACCGGCGTGCTGTTCGGACTCGCCCCCGCACTCCAGTCGACCCGCGCGCAGTTGGCGCCGGCGCTCAAGAACGAAGCCGTCTCCGAACGCCTGCGCCGCTTTCCCGTTCGCGACATTCTGGTAGCCGCGCAAGTCGCTCTTTCCGTGGTGCTGCTGGCCGGATCCGTGCTGGTGATCCGCAGCCTGCAACACGTCCTGAGCCTCAACCTCGGATTCGAGCCTCGCCACGCCGCCGCCTTGTCGTTCGATTTAGGCTTGCAGGGGTATGATGAAGCGCACGCTCGCGACTTTGAGCGCCGCGTCCTGGAGCGCGTGCGCGCGATGCCAGGAATCGAGTCCGCGGGCACCATCAGCGGGCTTCCGCTCAGCCTGAACTGGAACAACAGCGGAATCGTCGTCGAAGGCAAACCGGCCCCGCGCGCCGCCGACGTCACCATGGCCGCCATGTTCGATATCTCGCCCGGTTATTTGCGAGCCGCGCAGACCAAACTCATCGCCGGCCGCGATCTCGAAGATGGCGACAAACAGGGTGGCCGCCGTGTGGTGCTGGTCAATGAAACCTTCGCGCGCAAGCTGCTGCCTGGCGAGAATCCCATCGGCAAGCGCTTCCGTCATGACCCGGTGCAAGGCGAGTGGCGCGAAATCGTGGGCGTGGTCGAAGACGGGAAATACCGCTCCCTCGGCGAGGCTCCTATGCCGGCCGTGTTCCAGCCGGTCGCGCAATCCTGGAACTCAACCATCACGCTGGTCGCGCGATCGTCCATGCCGGAGGATCAGATCGTCGGCCTGCTGCGCCGCGCCATCGCTGCGCTGGACCCGGCCCTGTCCACTTTCAACGGAGGCAGCCTCACCGAGCAGCTCGGCCTGGTCCTGTTCCCGGCGCGCATCGCGGCGACGATTCTCAGCGCCTTCGGGTTCCTCGCAATCGTCCTCGCCGCCACCGGCGTCTACGGCGTGATGGCCTACGCGGTCTCGCGCCGCACCCGAGAAATCGGTATTCGCATGGCCTTGGGAGCGAATCCGTCGCAGGTGCTGGGCGTAGTGCTTTCGCACACCGCTTTGCTGCTCGCGATAGGAACCGCAGCCGGAATCGCGTTAGCTCTGGCCGCGGGCCGTCTGTTCTCGGCGATTCTCTACGGAGTCAGCGCCAGAGACCCGTGGACCTACGCGCTGGTTGTCGCGCTAATGTCGGTCGTGGCGTTCATCGCCTGCTGGTTCCCTGCCCGCCGCGCAATTACGGTCGATCCGGTGACCGCGCTCCGTACTGAGTAAGCGTTTATCGGCGTAGATCGGCGGCGACGGGTTCCGGCCGGCGTATCTTCAGAAGAATGATGTCGCCGAACCCGATTCGCAGGTATAAATTCGGCGCCGGTGGAGCATTCTGGTGATCGAACTCCTCGCCGAGCCAATGCCTGCTGCGCGGATCGCCCGGAAAATCGGAAGTCACCGCGCCGACCTTGCTCTTCGCGTCAATCGCATAGACCCCGTCGGGCAAGTGCAGCGCGATATCGCCGCAACGGTTGGTCGCGTGAACATCGCCGGTCATGCCGTCGAGATTGACTTCTCCGTCATCATGATCGATCACCAGCTTCGCGTTGCGCGGCGCGCGGATATGATATTCAAGATCGAAATCCGTGCCCGGGACGAATTTGTGCTTGGGATACTCCGACGTGATCACCAGATCGCCGCCTTTGCGCTCGCTCGTGACACGTACCCGATCGAGCACTGCGGCGCTCACCTTATCGGACTTCTTCCACTTGATGGTGGTGACTTCAACTCCGGGCTGATCCCACGCAACGATATCCAACTCGCCGACCGAGTGACTCAGCCGGATCGTTCCGCCCGCCGGCAAATCGAAATGTTCAGTGGCCCGAACCTCCACTTTCGGCTTCGGCTCGATATTCACCGCAGCCAGGAACGTAAGCGCGACAACGAACATCATCAGACTTCCTCATCTCGCGGATGAACTTCGGGCAACACGTCATGCTCTCCGGCCATCCAGACGTATAGCGTCGGCAACAGGAAGATGCTCATCAGCAGCGATGCCAGCAGCCCGCCCACAATCACGATGGCGAAAGGACGCTGCGAGTCCGATCCGATCCCGTGCGATGTCGCCGCCGGCAACAGGCCCAGCGTCGCCACCAGCATGGTCATCATAATCGGGCGAAGCCGCAGCACCGCGCCTTCCTCGGCCGCCGTCGATCACCGTGCGGCCGCGCACGCGCAGTTGGTTGATGTACTCCACCATAATCACGCCCACCTGGACCGAAACGCCGAACAGCGCCAGAAATCCCACGCCGCGACGAAACGCTGAAATTGGTGTGCGCTCAGATACAGCGCGAGCATTCCGCCCACCGGCGCCATCGCGACGTTGATCAGAATCAGCGTCGCCCATTTCATGCGACCGGAACATCGAATACAGAATCAGGAAAATCAGCAGCAGCGTGAGGGGAATGATGATCATCAGCCGGCGCTGACGCGCGCTGCTGGGATTCGTACTCGCCCGCCCAGTCGATGTGATAGCCGGCCGGCAGCTTCACCTGCTGATCCACCTTGCGGATCGCCTCTTCCACCGCGCCACCCAGGTCGCGCCCGCGAACGCTGTATTTGATGGCGACGTAGCGCTGATTCTCTTCCCGGTAAATCTCCGATGCGCCGTCTTTCATCTCGATGTTGCAAAGCTGCGCCAGCGAAACGCGCTCTCCCGTGGGCGCCAACAGCCGGATGTTCTCGATCGCTTCATTCGTGTCGCGATATTCCGGCAGATAGCGCATCACCAGATCGTAGCGCTGCTCGCCTTGCAGCACCTGCGTGAGTGCGTTGCCGCCCACCGCGGTCTGGATCGCATCCTGCACGTCCGCGACGTTGATCTGATAGCGGGCGGCCTTCTGCCGGTCCACCGTGACGTTCAAATTGGGCTGGCCGATGACGCGAAACAGTCCCAGATCCTGAATGCCCTTGACCTGCTGCATCACCCCGACGATCTGGTCGCCTTTTTCTTCCAGCGTTTTGAGATCGTCGCCGAAAACCTTAATGGCCAGCTCGCCCTTTACCCCGCTGACCGCTTCTTCCATGTTGTCGGAGATGGGTTGCGAGAAATTCCAGATCACGCCGGGGATCTTCGAAAGCTCGCGATTCATGGCGGCGATCAGCTCTTCCTTGTTCTGGTGAAACGCCGGCCGCCATTCTTCCTTGGGCTTCAAATCCACGAAATATTCGGTGTTGAAGAAGCCCGTGGTATCCGTTCCGTCGTCGGGACGTCCCACTTGGCTGGTGGTCTGCGTAACTTCGGGAAACCGGCACAACAGCACGCGAGCCTGATTCGCGATCGCGATTCCCTCGCGTCTGCCCGGTGCTCGGCGCAAGCGTCCCGCGCACCCAGATCGCGCCTTCGTCCAGATGCGGCAGGAATTCCGAGCCGAGCGCGTAAGTCGCCAGAAACACCGCGCCGCCCACGCCGCACAGCGCGACCGCCAAGCGTCGCCCATCGCCAGCGAATCGCCAGATTCAGCAGGAACCGATAGCGATTGGTAAGAAACGTCATCAGCGGATTGTGCCACTCGCGCGTTCCCTTCGGGAAAAAGAGACTGGATAACACCGGCGCCAGCAGCATCGAAAACATCAGCGCGCCCAGCAGCGCGAACGCCACCGTCCAGGCCATCGGCTTGAACAACCGCCCTTCCACGCGCTGCAAAGTGAAGATCGGGATGTAAGCCGTGATGATGATGCCGATCGCGTAGAACACCGGCCGCTGAACCTCATGCGCGGCCGTCGCGGATCTTCTCCATCGGCGTTCTGGTGTCGCCCTCCTGCGGATGACCCAGATGACGGACGATATTCTCCACCATCACTACCGCGCCGTCCACCACCATGCCGAAATCCAGAGCGCCCAGCGACAGCAGATTCGCGGGAATATGCCGCAGGTCCAGACACGTCGCGGCAAACAGCAGTGAAAACGGAATGGTCAGCGCGACGATCAGCGCTCCGCGCACGTTCCCCAGGAACACGAACAGGACAATCACCACCAGCACGATGCCTTCGGCCAGATTGTGCAGCACCGTGTGCGTGGTGTAGTGCACCAGGTCGCTGCGGTCCAGGAACGGAACCACTTTCACGCCCGGCGGGAGGATGCGCTCGTTCAGCTCCTTGACCTTGGCGTGAATTCCGTCCAGCGTCGAATCCGAATCGGCGCCCTTCCGCAACAGAACGATGCCGGACACCACGTCGTCGTTGTCGATGATTCTTCCATCCGGCAGATGCTTGGACCGCGCGAACTGGCCCAGCCGGATCTTCGGCCCTTGCGCCACGGTCGCGATATCTTTCACCCGCAGCGCCGTGCCGTTCTTGGTCATGATCACCGTGTTTTCGATGTCGTGCGTGTTGTCGACCAGGCCGACTTCGCGCACGTTGATCTGCTGCAAGCCTTCTTCGATGAAACTTCCGCCGGCATTGACGTTGTTGTTCGTGAGCTGCTGCTCCACTTGCCCGATGCTCAGCCCGTAAGCCACCAGCTTGTTCGGATCGATGCGCACCTGATACTCGCGCGTGGGGCCGCCGAAGCTCGCCACGTCGACCACGTTGGGCACCGATTTGAACTGCTTCTCGATCACCCAGTCTTCAATCGACTTCAGCTCCATCACGTCGTACTTCGGATTGGTGCTGTGCAGCGTGAAAAAATAGATCTGGCCCACCGGGCTCCAGTCCGTGCCCATCTGCGGCTGCACGCCAGGCGGCAGCGTCACCTGCGACAGTCGCTCCAGCACTTTTTCGCGATTCCAGTCGTTTTCCGATTCGTCGTCGAAGGTCAGCTTCAAATCCGATAGTCCGAACAGTGAAAACGACCGCAAAGAAGTCAGGTGCGGAATCCCGTTCATCACGATTTCGATCGGAATGGTGACCTGCTGTTCGATCTGCTCCGCCGAAATTCCCGGCCATTGCGTGATCACCTCGACGTAGTTGTTCGCCACGTCGGGATAGGCTTCCACCGGCAGCTGATGGAACGAGATCGCGCCCCAGATGAACAGCAGAACCGCGAGCGCCAGCACCAGCACGCGGTTGTTCAGCGCGAAATCGACCAGCCCGCGAATCACCTGCTACTGCTCCACGGTACTCTGAAATACCAGCGCGTTCGAAACCACCTGCGTTCCGGGTTTGATGCCGGAAATGATTTCCTGCATTTTTCCGGGCAGCATTTTCCCGGCGGTAACTTCCACGCGGCGGAACCGTCCGTTCTCGACCGGCGTGTAAACCCAGTCGCGATCGTGCAGATGAAGAATCGCCGTCGCCGGCACCACCGCGCGCGTCTCCGCGGTCTGCCCGTGAAAGGTCGCGGTAACGAACATTCCGATGCGCATCAGCCCCGGATTCTCCACCTCCAGGCGAACTTTCGCGGTGCGAATCGACGGGTCCAGAATCGGCGCAATGTTTCCGATTCTTCCCCGCAGCACCCGATCCGGATACGCCGTCAGGTGAATGTCCGCGTATTCGTTCATATGCACCTGAGCGAGATCGTTTTCGTATACATCGCAGATGATCCACACGTGACTCAGATCCGAAATCGTAAATGGGTTCGGCGAGGATAACGCCTGCACTCCGGATGAATCCGTGATCTGCTGATCCGTAATCACGCCCGATACCGGCGCGTGCACTTCCACGATTCCCGTAGGATGGTCCGGGTCCGACCCCAGCACGCGGCAGATGCTCGGCCGTGGTATCGACGTCCACCTGCGCGTTATTTTCGGCGTTTTGCGCGACTTCGAGTGCGCTCTTCGCGATCGCCCCCTCGCTATACAGCAGTTGCGCGCGATCCAGTTGAATCTTCGCCAACCGCTCATTTTCAACCGCCTTGCGATGATCGGCAAATGCTCCTGAAATATCCGCGCTGCGGACTTTGAACAGGATTTGCCCTTTCTGCACCGTGTCCCCGACCCGGGCATCGATCTCGACCACGCGTCCCGACGCCAGCGACACCACCGGCACGTTGCGCGATACATCCGCGTTCACCACGCCCGTGACGTTCAGCTCCGGCGCAGCTTTGCGCTCGGTTGCCGTCGCCAGCGGGAACTGTTCCGGATGGTCCACTTTGAAGTTGCTGGAATCCATGTCCTTCTCGACCACCGCCGCCGGAGGGGCGGTCGACGCCGCATCCGCCTTCACCTTGCTCTCGCATCCGGCGAGCGCCAAAACCAGCGCCGATAAAATAATTGCCTGCACAACAATGAACTTCATGGAATTACCTCGCGACCCGCGGCGAGATTCATTTGCGCCGCCGCGGTCAAGTACGAACCAATCAGATTCAGATACGCCAGCCGAGTGTCCCGGTACGATTTCTCAGCGTCCAGATAATCCAGCAACGACGCTCCGCCGTGCTGGTACGAGAACGACATCTTGTCGCGAACATCGGTGGCCAGCTTCAGATATTTGTCCTGGTACGGCTTCAGCAGATTCATCGCGTTCTGCAAGGTCGCATAAGCGGAATCGACGTCGCTGAATACCTGCGCCTCAGAAGCGTCGCGCAGTTTCTCGGTGCGGCCGATATCGAGCTGCGTGCGCAGCTTTTCCCCCTGGTTCCGATCGTGAAGGCGCAGCGGAATGTCGACACTGACGCCCAAATACGCCGAGATCGGCGGATTGCGCGCCACATCCACCCCGAACGTGGGATCGGTGGATCCATTGGCGACCGCAAGCTGATGATTGCTCCTGGCCAGTTCGATGTTCTGCGCCGCGGCGCGCAAGTCCGGCCGCGTTTCGAGCGCGACCGCGTGGAACTCTTCCAGCGGCTTCAAATTGTCCGAAAACTCGTACGGACCGGTGACGTCGAACTTGTCCACCGGAGTGCGGTCGTTCAGTAGCTGCAGGAGCTGGATCTTATTGGTCCGCAGATTCACCAGCGCGGTTTGATAATCGGACTCGAACTGCACGCGTTGTAATTCCAGACGGTCCAAATCCACTTCCGCCATGTCGCCGGCCCGGAAGCGATTCCGGTTGACCCCCAGCTCGCGGTCCCAATAGGCCAGATTCTCATTGGCATTTTGCAGCACGGCCTTGGCCTGCAAGGTCTGCACGAACGCGTTCCGCAAAGCAAACAGAAGAGTTCTCTCTTGATCGGAGAATGTGGATTCGGCCACTGCGGTTGATTTTTTCGCGCTCTCCAGCCGCAGCTCCCGTTTGCGCTGCCGTTCATGCAGGTAGCTGAGCGACGCGGACGGGAAAATATTGGTAAACGGACGATAGGGGGTCGCGGGAAACGGATCGAACTGATCGAGTCCCACCGAAAACTCCGGGTTCGGCTTCAAATACGCTGTGATTTCCGAGGCCCGCGATTCGTCGATGTTCGCCTGCGTGGCCTTCAGGGTCGGATTGGACGCCTCAAATTTCTCTTTGACTTGCTGCCAGTTGAGGGTCTCCTGCGCGCACACCACCGGCGCGAGTCCAGCCGCCAGAACCGGTAGCCACACACGAGACCACTGTAGGGGGAAGTCTGAGCGCATGGAGGTCCAAACTCCACTCTAGCGGCTCGCGCGCGCGGTCCTCTACTATCTTTCGGCCTATTCCACTTATCTTTCAGCCATTAAGTGAATTTTCAATGGCGGCCGTGCGATTCGTGGCATAGAATTGACCGCAAAGGCTGCTAGATGCTAATGCGTTTTCTTCGGGGATCCGCGCGGGCCGTCCGGCTCGAAACCGGCCTGATGATCGCTATCATCGCATTCGCTGATTGGCGCATCGACGCCGAGATTCCACTGGGCTTCCTGTATCTCTTGCCCATGTTGCTGGCCGGCAGCGCTTTGAGACGATGGCAAATCACCTTGGTCGCGGCGATCTGTACAGCCCTAACGGAGGCGTTCGATTCCTTCGCCTTGTTCCCGTTACAAACCAGCATTCCGCGCGACGTTCTGATCTTCGCCGCGTTCCTGGGCGCCGGATTGTTTGTGTATGAAATGGTTCGCAGAGGCGAAGCCGCCCGAAGCGCGCAGGAGCAGCTCGAATTCCTGGTAGAGAGTAGTCCCGCTGCGATCCTGCTTATGGATTCGAGCGGCCAGGTTTTGCTGGCGAACGACGCGGCGCATCGTCTGCTGGCGCTTCCGCGCGGCGCTCTTGCAGGACGCGCCATTCGCGACTATCTTCCATCTCTAACGCGCGTGCCCGCCGTCGACGCTTCGTTTCGAACCGCCATGCAATGCCGGGGCCGCCGCGAAGACGGCGAAGCGTTCCTGGCCGACGTATGGTTCTCCACGTATCGCACCAGCGCCGGAGCGCGTCTGGCAGCGATGGTGGCGGATGCTTCCGACGAACTGCGCAGCCGCGAAGAATCGAGCCTTCATCAACTCCTGCTCGGTTCGCGAATGATGGTGGACGCCGTCTCCGACGAGATTCGCAATGTCAGTGGAGCCATCGCGATGGCACACCATAACCTGAGCCGCAACGGCATTCTCACGGGAAATCAGGATTTCGAAGCGCTGGGAATGCTGATCGGAGCGCTGGAACGGATTTCGATGCTGCAACTGCGCGCGGCTGCCGCTCCCCTTTGCGGCGTGGACCTGGCTTCCCTGCTCGAAGAGCTGCGCATCGTGGTGGAGCCTTCCCTCCGCGAAGCCGGCATCACGACACGATGGGAAATCGATCGCGCCATCCCGGTGGTTCGCGGCGACCGGCAAAGCCTGATGCAGGTTTTTCTGAATCTGATTAAGAACAGCGAACGCGCCATGCTGAAGGAGCCGGTGCAGGAGCTGCGCGTCACGGCTCGCCTGAACCAGATGCGTGTGGAAGTGCGCGTCGAAGACACCGGCTGCGGCATCGCGAATCCGGATCGGCTGTTTCATCCGTTTCAGCAGGAAACGCCGCCGGCCGGATTCGGGCTGTACTTATCGCGCGCCTTTATGCGCTCTTTCGAAGGGGATTTGCGGTATGAGCCACAGCGCCACGGATCGCATTTCATTGCTGATCTGGCGCCGCTCTTTCCGAATGCGGATGTTCCGGCGCTCCGCACCGCTCCCGACCTGATCTCGCGCTTCGGGTGATTCCGCGAGTGCGATAATTATCGAGCAGGTGCAAAAGCGTTTCTCCCGTTACGCGTGGTTCGTCCTGGGATTCAATTTGCTGGTGATTCTCTGGGGCGCGCTGGTGCGAGCCTCGAAGTCCGGCGAAGGCTGCGGCGACCACTGGCCGCTGTGCAACGGCACCGTCATCCCGCACGCGGCCCAGATCGCGACCATCATTGAATTCACGCACCGCGCCACCACCGGACTCGCGCTGATTTCAGTGGTGTGGCTCACGATTTGGGCGTATCGCGCATTTCCCAAAGGGCGCGTGAGAAATGCAGCCGCGGCGTCGCTGATTTTGATTCTGACGGAAGCTCTGCTCGGCGCGGGACTGGTTCTGTTCCGCTACAGCGGCACCGATGCCTCGCTCGCCCGCGCTGCCTATCTTTCTGCTCACCTGATCAATACACTGCTGATGCTGAGTGCGTTCGCGCTGACGGGCTGGTGGGGTGGTGGACACGGCTCCGTACGATTATCGGGCTCGACCGCGAGGCTGCTGGTTTTCAGTCTATTCGCAGGACTGGTGATCGCCGTGAGCGGCGCGATCAATGCCCTGAGCGACACGCTTTTCCCGGCAACGTCGTTGCTCGCCGGATGGGAGGCGGATTTTTCGGCGGGATCAAATCTGTTGATCCGCCTGCGCGTGTGGCATCCGGTGATCGCGACATTGGCAGGTGCATCGATCGCGATCATTGCGCTTATCGTTCGTGGAAAGAGCGCGAATTCGCAAGCGCGTCAGTTGGGCTCGGCCGTGGCTGCGTTGGTCGTGCTGCAACTCACCACGGGATTGATCAACGTATGGCTGCTCGCTCCGGTGTGGATGCAACTGGTGCATTTGCTTTTGGGTGACCTGCTGTGGATCACGCTGGTCCTGTTCGCAGCGGCGACACTCGAAACGCCGCAGCATAGCGAGGCTCCTGCGCTTGCTGGCGAGTCTGTGTGAAAACCCGCTATATTAACCGGCCCCTCTGGTCACGGCTCGCATAAGTTGCTGATCTGTGAGCGATTCGTAGCGCGTTACTGATTCCCGCCCGAGGTTGCTCCGGCTGTGGGATGCAGCGTCAGCTTCTGCACGCGCCAGTTCAAAATCTCCGCGGCAAAGATGGTGTTTTCCGATGGGCACGCCATCTCGTGAATCCAGCCGAACTCCTTCAACTGCCGGCCCGTGGTCCCGAGCATCCCCAGCACCTTCCCTTCCAGCGACAATTTGTAGATGCGGCCAGGATAAGCGTCGGCGCTGTACAGATACTGCGTCGGCCCGGGAGTAATGCAGATCGCCCATGGCGCGCCACTCTGGCGAACCGCTCCTTCCGGCGACGGCTTGGGACCCATCCACGGAATCACGTCCGGGGGAACCGGCACATCGATGGTGATCTGGCGCTCGAAATTTCCGTCGGAATCGAACACCTGAATGCGGCGATTACCGCGATCCGCAACGTAAATATTCCCCTTTGCGTCGGACGCGATCGAGTGCGGCGTGTTGAACTGCCCCGGCTTCGGGCTCGCACGGTCTTCGCGGGGAACCGGCCCGCCCCACTGTTTCACCCAACGTCCGTTCTTGTCGAACTTCGCCACGCGGGAGTTGATGTAGCCGTCGCTGATGAAAATATCGCCCGCGGGATCCCAGGTCACATCGGTCGGCTGGCGGAAACTGCCATCGACGGCCGGGCGCGGCGGATCGACGCGCGTCCACGGGCCGGCTTCATCCGAAGCTTCCTTCTTGCGGCCGAATACCATGCTTACGCGCCCCGCCGGATTGAACTTGATGATCATATCCGAGCCTTTGTCGATAGCCCAGAGATTGTCATCCTTGTCGACCCGCACCGCGTGGGCGTAGGACCACGCATACAGGTTCTTGCCGATCTCGCGTACGTAGGTTCCAGCGGGAGTAAACTCCAAAATCTGCGCGGCAGCGGCGCCGTATGCCGGACCATTGGTATTTCCCCGCGAAAACACGAAAATATGGCCCTTCGAGTTCACGGCGACTCCAGAGGCCTCGCCGAAATGCATATCCGGCGGAAGCTTGAAGAAGTTTGGCGCCGAATCGAACGGGATTTCAGGCACGGTCTGCTGCGCCAATGCCAGCGCGCTCGACGCAATCACGAATCCGGTTAAGGTGAGTAAACGTTTCACGATAGTCTCCACAGTCTCCACGTGGAGGCTAATCTATCACAAAAATGAATCGGCGTCGTGTATGCTGATTTCCCATGAGCGAAGTTACGGTTCGTAACATGCGGGAATCCGATTTCGACGACGCCGCGCGGATCTGCCGCGTCGCATTCGGGACGTTTCTCAATTTGCCGAATTCCGAAACCCCAGCGGATCGCGAATACGTGTCGACGCGTTGGCGCGCGGATCCGACCGGCGCATTTGTGGCCGAACGCGACGGCGAGATCCTCGGCTCGAATCTCGCGACGCATTGGGGCAGCTTCGCGTTCTTCGGCCCGCTGACCATCCGGCCGGACTACTGGAATCAAGGCATTGCTCAGAAACTGCTGGGTCCCACGATGGACCTGTTCGACGCCTGGGGCGTGTCTCATGCCGGCCTATTTACCTTCGCGCACAGCGTGAAGCACGTCGCCTTATACCACAAATTCGGATTCTGGCCGCGCTTCCTGACTGCACTCATGTTCAAGCCGGTGCAACCGGAGCCAGGGGCGCATTACCGGAAATTTTCGGAGCTCGGCGAGAGCGAACGCGCCAGCGCTCTGGCCTCGTGCCGCGAGTTGACCGGCGCAATCCTGGATGGCCTGGACGTTTCGCTTGAAATCTCTTCCGTGCATCGCCAGAAGCTGGGTGAAGTCGTGTTGCTCGATAATGCGTTCGCGGTCTGTCACTGCGGCACCGGCACGGAAGGCGGCGCGGATGGCTGTTACATCAAATTCGCCGCGGTGCGGCCGGGTCCGGGGATGGAAACGACGTTTGCGACGCTGCTCCATTGCTGCGAATCGCTGGCGGCCGAGCGCGGCCTGACCAAGATGGAAGCCGGAGTGAATCTCGCCCGCGGCGCCGCGTATCGAACTTTACTTCGTCACGGATACCGCACCGCCATGCAGGGAGTCGCGATGCAAAAACCCGATCGGCAGGCGCATAATCGACCGGATGTATTTGTCATCGACGACTGGCGGTGATTACTTCTTGTCTTTATTGCCGACGATCCGCGTGGCGAAATAATTCACCACCTTCGCTTCGTTGCGCGCCACCTCGTAATAGGCCGCCTTCAGCAACTGATCCTTGCGATTGATCAGCGTCTCGCGGATGGTCTGCTGCACCTTGGGATCGGTCAGATCGCGCTGGCCGGCCGGCTCGCGCGTGATCAGTTTCAGGATGCGGTAGCCTTCGGCGGTGCGCAGCACGCGGGTGATCTCGCCCGGCCGCAAGCGCCATCACGGCTTTGCGCAAGTCCACGTTGGCCCGCTCCAGCGCGGATTCCGCTATGAAACCCAGATCGCCGCCGTTCTGCGAGGAATTCGGGTGCTTCGGAATAATTCTGCGCGAGCTGCGCGAAATCCTCGCCTTGCCGCAGTCGCTGCGTAAATATTGTCGATCTTCTTCCGCGCCTGCTCGTCGTCCTGCGCTTTGTCGTTCTTCAGATTGCGCACGTTCGGATCGGGACTGGGCGTCACCAGGATCTGCGCCATGTGGATCTGCGGCTCGGCCAGATTGAAGCTGGCTTTGTTGGCCGTTGTAGAAATCGGTGATGTCCTTGTCGGTGATGCTGATCTGGCGAGGTGATCTCCTTGTTGAACAGCTTGGCGACGCTCAAGTCGCGCCGAAGCTGCGCTTTCAGATCCTCGGCGGTCATCTTGCGCGCGTTGAGCTGCTTCTGAAATTCCTCCTGCGTGTAGGGCGCTTTCAGCTCGTTATATTTCGCCTCGACGTCGGCGTCGGTGGCCATCAGGCCCTGCTTTTCCGCACGCTGCAGCATGATTTCGCCGTCGATCAGAGTGCGCAGCACTTCCAGCTTCTGTATCTCCACCTGGTCGTCGCTCTGCCGCTCGCCCGGCGTGGCGAATTGCGATTGATACTGCTTTTCGAGCTCGGCGTAAGTGATCGCGCGTCCGTTCACCATCGCGGCCACGTTCGCCGGAACGGCGCGAGTGCAGCCGGCAAGCACAGGGCAAGACCAAATGCAAGGGAAATACGCAGAGGTTTCATCAGCGGTAGAACTTCATTCTACAGCGTTCACTTCGCGTCCCGCCAATTGTCGCCCACGCCGACGTCGACCAGCAGCGGCACTTCCAGCTTACGCACAGACTCCATTTCCGACTTCACCATGGCGCGCACCGCGTCCACTTCCTCGGGCGGCGCTTCGAATATCAGCTCGTCGTGGACCTGGAGCACCATCCTGGCTCTGCATTCCGCGCAGCTTTTCGTCGATGCGGATCATCGCCAGCTTGATCAGGTCGGCGGCGGTGCCCTGAAGCGGCGTGTTCACGGCGGTCCGCTCGGCGAAATTGCGGGCATTCGGATTGCGGCTCTGCATATCCGGAATGGGCCGGCGCCGGCCGAACAGGTTGACCGCCACACCCGACCGCCGCACTTCGGCGATGGTCTGATCCAGCCAGCGGCGCACGCCGGCGTAGCGCTCGAAGTAGGCGCGAATGTACAGCTCGGCTTCTTTTCGCTCGATGCCGAGAGAGGTCGCGAGCCCGAACGGAGTCTGCCCGTAGACGATGCCGAAGTTTACCGCTTTGGCGTTGCGGCGATGCTCGGGCGTCACCATCAGCGGCGGCACTCCGAACACTTCCGCGGCGGTGCGGGTGTGGATGTCCTCGCCATTGCGGAACGCGTCCGTCAGAACCGGATCGCGCGACATGTGGGCCAGCAGACGAAGCTCGATCTGCGAGTAATCGGCGACGATCAGCTTCCATCCCGGCCTCGGCACGAACGCGGCCCGAATTTCGCGGCCCAGCTCGGTCCGAATCGGGATGTTTTGCAGATTGGGATTGGAGGAAGACAGCCGTCCCGTGGCGGCGCCGGTCTGGTTGAAAGTGGTGTGCAGACGCTGGGTCGCCGGATCGATCAAGAGCGGAAGCGCGTCGACGTAGGTTCCCTTCAGCTTGGCGAGCTGGCGGTAATCGAGAACCTTGCGCGCGATCGGCGTGCTCCTCGGCGAGCGTTTCCAGGACGTCGGCGGCCGTCGAGATCGACTTTTCCCTTGCCGTATTTGACCGGCGCGGGCAGGTTCAGATCTTCAAACAAGACTTTGCCTAATTGCTGCGGCGAATTGATGTTGAAGGTCTTGCCGGCCAGCTCGTAGATTTCGCCGGACAGCCGCGCGATTTCCTCCTCCATGCGGCCGCTCAGCACGTGCAACTGGTCCGGATCGACCCGCACGCCGCACTCCTCCATGCGCGCCAGCACACGGACCAGCGGCAGGTCGATGGTCTCGTACAACTCGACTAATCCGAGAGATTCGATCTCCGGGCGAAGTTTCTGATACAACGAGAGAACCGCGTCGGCCTGACCGGCAGGATCGGTTCGATGGCTCGCGATCGAGATAGCGCTCGGCCAGCGACGCCAGATCGCAGCGCGCCGGATCGGCGGAGATCAGGAAGCCGTACAGCATCACGTCGTGCTTCAGGTGCAAGGCGCATCGCCGAAGCGGCGGATGAACGCCTTGATGTCGTGCGCGACGCGTCGCCCGCGCGGGAATTTTGTCGAGCGCGACCGATCCGCGCCTCGCCGCGGCTTGGCAGCAGAAGCCGAGCACCGTTTCCGACATCATCTCGCCCGCCGCCACCGCGACCGGAGCATCGGCGGGAAGCGTCGCGAGCCACTCAGTCGAGCTCGGCTTCAGATTCGAGCGTCCGATAATCGCGCGCCTCGGCCGGCACCGGTCCTGGTCCGAGCTTCGCGCAGCAGGCTCGAAAACTCCAGCGTCTTGTAGATCTCGCGCAGCGCGCGCGATGTCGGGCTCGCGTGCGACGCACGGCATCGAGCGCAAACTCGATGGGCACGTCGCAGTGGATGGTCGCCAGCTTCTTGCTCAGCAGGATCTGGTCGCGATGGTTCTGCAGGCTTTCGCGATACGTCCTGCGTCTCGACTTCGGCCGCGTGCTCGATCGCGTTTTCCACCGACCCGAAGCGCAGGATCAGATCCTTGGCGCCCTTTTCGCCGATGCCCGGCGCGCCGGGAATATTGTCGACGGTGTCGCCCTTCAGCGCCAGCAGATCGGCAACCTGCGACGGCTTGACGCCCATGAACTCCTCCGTCGCCTGGCGTCGTACAGCATGTCGTCCTTCATGGGATTCAACATCGCGCACGTGATCGTTCACCAGTTGCAGCATGTCTTTGTCGCTCGAAACGATCACGACGTCGATGCCCTGCTCCACGGCGCGGCACGCCAGCGTGCCGATCACGTCGTCGGCTTCGAATTTGGGATATTCGAGAATCGGGATGCGCATCGCTTCGAGCGTCTTGCGGATCCAGCGGAATCTGCTGCAGCAGGTCGGGCGGCGTTTCGGTGCGATTGGCTTTGTAGGACTGCGAAGGCTTCGTCGCGAAAAGTGGGGCCTTCGCTTTCAAAAATGGCGGCAAGATATTCGGGCGAATAGGCCGTTTTCAACCGCCGCACCATGTTGTGAAAAATGTAAACCGCTTCGGTCTGGACCCCGGCCGCGGTCCGCATGGGGGGCGCTCCGGATCGGGCACGCGCATGATAGGCGCGGAAAATGAATCCGAAAGAATCGATCAGAAACAGGCGCGGCACCTCCCTATACTAGCGGAGTTGCAGCTTGATTGCGAAATCGACACAGCAAAAAGCCTTAGTGTGGCTTTTCTACAACAGTTGGAAGTTAACAAGTCCCTTTTTATCAGTAAACTAGAATTGCGAAGGCCGCGTCATTACAATGAAGCATGTACGATCGCAGGAGGGTAATCTTTGAGATTTGAAACGACCGTGCAGCGCCCGGTGGACGCGTCCGGCGTGGGGCTGCACAGCGGCGTTGCGGTCAACATTCGAATCCTTCCCGCCCCGCCATCGACGGGCATCGTCTTCATCCGAACCGACCTCGACGGCTTCAGCATCCCGGCAAGCTGGCGCTACGTACAAAAGGTGAGCTACGCGACCAGCTTGATGCGTCAGGGCGTGCTGATTTCGACCACGGAGCATCTGCTCAGCGTTTTCTACAGCATGAGCGTGGATAACGCATATGTGGAGATCGACAACCTGGAAGTACCGATCCTGGACGGCAGCGGACAGCCGTTTGTCGACCTGATTCGGGCGGCGGGCATCAAGTATTTCCGGCGGCGGCGGCGGTTTCTGCGGATTCGAAGGCCGGTTTCGGTGGAAGCGGGCGGCAAGCGCATCAGCATTTTGCCCGCTGACGGTTTTTTGCTAACCTGCGACACGTTCTTCGATCATCCGCAGGTGGGGCGCCAGGTGGTGGAGATGGAAGTGACGCCGGAGCGCTATGCAGCCGAGCTGGCGCCGGCGCGAACGTTCGGGTTTGAATACGAGCTCGACCAGATGCGCAATATGGGACTGATCCGCGGGGCGTCGCTTGAAAACGCGGTGTGTTTCGACCGCGAATCGATCCTGAATCCCGGCGGGCTGCGTTTCGAAGACGAGTGCTGCCGGCATAAGGCGCTGGACCTGATCGGAGACCTGGCGCTGATCGGCAAGCCGGTTTTGGGTCACGTGATCGCGGAGCGAGCGGGCCACGCGATGCACTATGCGCTGGTGAACCGGATCATGTCCGATCCGACGCTGTACGAGATTCTGAGCTTCGACCAGCTGGCCACTCGCGTCGCGCACGCACTGGTGTCGTAACGGTATTCTGGAATCATGGCGAGTCTTGATTGGTCTCAATGTCCCGCCGTTGAGAGCATTCCAACCAAACGCAGCGGCGCGTGGGTTTTTAAAGGCACCCGAACCCCGGTTTCGGTCGTGTTTGAAAATCTTCAAGACATGACCGTGGATGAGCTGGTGGAGGAGTTTGGCGTAACGAGGGAGCAAATTCGAGCTGTGATGGACTTCGTGGCCCACAGCACGGAAGCTCCAGCATCGCGCTGATGCTGGTTCTGTTCGACAACGGCACGCCGCGCACCCTTGCCCGCTTCCTGATCGAGCGTCACACTGTCACCGAGGCCCGTGCCCGCGGCTGGGGACAATTGGAGAATGGCGAACTACTCGCGGAATCCGAGGCGGCGGGGTTTGAAGTGCTAGTGACGACCGATAAGAATCTTCGCTATCAGCAGAATCTCAAGGGGCGGAAGATTGCGATTGTGGTGTTGGGGAAGGGTCGATGGACGCTCATGAAGCCGCGTATCGCGCAAATCGTTGCCGCTGTCGACGCCGCAACACCCGGTAGCTATCGGGAAGTTGAAATTCCCGACGACTGACGGCTGCAGATACGCGATCATGAAATGATCTCGTGAAGCTGATTCCGAATCTTCTGAGCGGCTCGCGCCTGGCGATGGCGCCGTATCTTTTCTTTCTGCTGTGGCGCCGTCAGTATGGCCTCGCGCTGGCGCTGATTTTCATTGCGGGCGTCACCGATGGACTCGACGGCTACGCGGCGCGAAAATTGGGCGGCATGTCGAGGCTCGGAGCCTATCTCGATCCGATTGCCGACAAGGTTCTGCTCAGTGGGGCCTTCTTGACGCTGGCGATCGATGGCGCGATCGAAACCTGGCTCGCGATCCTGGTGCTGGGGCGCGATGTGCTGATTCTGCTGGTCGCGGCGGGCATGTATCTGTTCACCTCGATTCGCAGTTTTCCGCCTTCTTTCCCGGGCAAGGCGAGCACGACCGCGCAAATCATCTTCATCGTGGTGTTATTGATGCATTTCGCCGGGTTCCTGAGCCACGGCTGGGTGGCGACCGCGGAGTTTTTCGTCGTCGCGTGGGCGATTGTCAGCATTATCGATTACGCCATTCGCGCCGTTAAGATGAAAGCGTGACACCTGAGTCGTTTCCGGCACCGGTTTACGCCGCTACGGTGCTTTCCCATAACTTCGAAGACGCGAAGAGATATTTCTTGGAATCTCTGCTGGAGATTCATTACGCGCACACGCGGATGCTTGCCCGGCAGGGGATCATCACGCGTGAAGAGGAGCGGACGCTGATCGCCGCGCTGGACGGGCTGGATCGCGAATCGATCGCCAAGGCGGTTTACGACGGCGCTTACGAAGATCTGTTCTTCTACATCGAAGCGCTGCTCCAGAACGCCGCGGGCGTCGACACCGCGGGCAAAATGCACACTGCGCGGAGCCGCAACGACATCGCGATCACGCTGTATCGCATGACCGCGCGCCGCGAGCTGCTCAAAATGGCCGAGGCTACCGCCGCGTTGCGTTCGGTGTTGCTCGATTTGGCTGGAAGGCATCTCGATACCGTCATGCCTGCCCACACGCATACCCAGCCGGCGCAGCCGACGACGCTCGCGCATTATCTGCTGGGCGCATGCGAGTTTCTGGCGCGCGATGCCGCGCGCATCGAAAGCTCGTTCGCGGCATGTCAATCTGAGCCCTTTGGGCGCGGCCGCGCTGACGACCACCGGGTTTCCGATCGACCGGTATCAGACCGCGCACTCGCTCGGATTCGAGGGGCTGGCCGAGAATTCTTACGCCGCCATTGCCGCCATCGATTACATGACCGAATCCGCCGCCACCGTGGCGGTTGGGATGGTCAACATCGGCAAGCTGACGCAAGATTTGCTGCTGTGGTCGACGCGCGAGTTCGGGTTCCTGCGGCTTTCCGATGCGTTCGTGCAATCGTCGAGCATCATGCCGCAGAAGCGGAATCCGGTGGCGCTGGAACACGCGCGCATCCTGGCCAGCCGCGCGCTGGGTGAAGCGCAGGCTGTGCTCACCTGCGCGCACAATACTCCTTTCGGCGATATCAACGATAGCGAAGACGATCTGCAACCGCTGGTGTTCACCATGTTCGCGGATGCTCTTGCGGGCATTGAAGCTGCTGGCCGGGGCGATCCGCACGGTGACGGTGGATCGCGAAGCTCTGGCGCGAGCGCGCGGGACATGATTTTCTGACCGTCACCGAACTGGCCGATACGCTGGTGCGCCGCGAGGGAATGAGTTTCCGGGAGGCGCACGCGCTGGTGGCTCACACCGTGCAGGCGTGCGGGACCGAATGACGATCCAGCCACGATCGCGGCACTTTACGCTCGCTGCATCCCAGTCTGAGGCTGACGCGGGACGAGATCGAAGAAGCCCTGGACCCGGTCCACTTTGTCCGGATCCGGAACATCATCGGGGGCCCGGCGCCGGAACAGACCGCCGACGCCCTGGATCGCGCGCTTGTAGCCCGGCAACGGGAGATCGAGGCGTGGATCGAATCGAAAACCGCGTTGCTGGATCGCGCGCACGCCGAGCTTCACGCGTAATTCCGCGAACCTTTCGACCCTGGTACGTATAATTCTCATATGATGCGCAGCCTTCTTGTTCTGCTCACTTTGGCCGGCGGCCTGATGTTACGCCTCCGACTTCAAGGAATTCAAGAAAACCGTGCCCATGGACGCGAAGGGCCGGTTTTCGCTCGATACCTACAAAGGCTCGATCCATGTCACTGCGTGGGACCAGCCGACGGTCGACATTCAGGCTCGCATCGAGGCGGATACGGGTTGGAATGCCGAACCGGTGGAGGACGTCGACATTCGGGTGGATGGCTCCGGTGGCAGCGTGCACGTGAAGAGCGATTATCGCCACCATTTGTCGTTTTATGAAGGCACCCTGCCCCTGGTGCATTACACGATCCGCGTTCCGCGCGGCGCCAGCCTGTCGATCAAGGATTACAAATCGGAATCCGAGATTTCCGGAGTTCTGGGCGACGTTGAGTTCGAAACTTACAAGGGAACGGCGCGGCTCGACGGTCTGCACGGAGCCTTGCATTGAACACTTACAAAGGCGACGTGCGGGCGGCGTTTACCGCCTTTACCGCCGAGCCACGTCGATACCTACAAAGGGACCATCGCCATTTCCCTGCCCCGCTCGAGTGCGTTCGAGATCCACGCCGATCTGGAGCGGCGCGCCGGGTTCGATTGCGACTTCCCGCGTACCATCCGTTCGACGCGCGGCAGCAAGCGAATTTCGCAGTGTCGTGAACGGCGGCGGGCCGGCGCTGCGCGTTACCTCGTATCGCGGGAGATATCAGCCTGCGAGCACATATAAGCGCCAAGGTCCTTTACTTACAATCAAATAAGATGGTACCCTCAGTTCTTAATGCGAACTGTCGACCTGATCCATCGCAAGAGGGATGGCGAAGAGCTGTCCACGGACGAAATTGCTTTCCTCGTTGACGGTTATACGACCGGAACGATCCCCGATTATCAGATTTCCGCGTTCCTGATGGCCGTGTTTTTCTCCGGCATGACGGACCGCGAAGTCAGCGCTCTGACCGAGCGCATGGTCCAGTCCGGTGAGACCGTCGATCTGTCGTCGATTCCCGGCCTTAAAGTGGACAAGCATTCCACCGGGAGGCGTGGGAGATAAAACCAGCCTGATCGCGGCTCCGCTGGCTGCCGCGGCGGGAGTCGTGGTGCCGATGATTTCGGGCCGCGCGCTGGGGCATACCGGCGGGACGCTGGACAAGCTGGAATCGATCCCCGGGTTTCGCACCAATCTGACCGTGGACGAGTTTCGCGAGCAGCTTCTGAAGCACAAGCTGGCGTTCATGGGCCAAACGCCCGAAGTGGCTCCGGCCGACGGGAAACTGTACGCGCTGCGCGATTCCACCGCGACGGTGGAATCGATTCCGCTGATCGCTTCGTCGATCATGTCGAAGAAGCTGGCGGAGGGCGTGGACGCGCTGGTGCTCGACGTGAAAGTCGGCGCGGGCGCGTTCATGAAGCGGCAAGTGGATGCGCGGCGGCTGGCGCAGATGATGGTGGGTATCGGCCGGCGGGTGGACAAGCGGGTGCAGGCGCTGATCACCGACATGAATCAGCCGCTGGGATTCGCCATCGGCAATGCGCTCGAAGTGATGGAAGTTTCGCAGACGCTGCAAAACGTCGGGCCGACGGATCTGACGCGGCTTTCGCTGGAACTGGCGGCGCGCATGATTTTTCTGGGCAAGATCGCGCCGACGCTCGAAGAAGCGCGCGAGATCGCGCAGAAGAAGCTGCTGGATGGCTCGGGTTACCGGAAGCTGAAAGAAGTGATCGCGGCGCAGGGCGGGAATCCGCAGGTGCTGGACCGGTTCGAGCTGCTGCCGAACGCGACCGGCGCGCGCGAAATCAGCATCGCCGCGCGCGGGCTATGTCAGCGCGATCGACGCGGAATACATCGGCCAGGCATCGGCCATGATCGGCGCGGGGCGCGACATGAAGGAAGACTCGATCGATCCCGCGGTCGGGCGTGATTCTGGAAGTGAAGGCCGGCCAGAAGGTCGACGCGGGCAGCGTGTTGTGCCGGCTTTATTACACCGGCGAAGAACACGTCGAAGAAGCCGCGCAACTGGTGGAGGACGCGTTCCGCATTTCGGGCACGCCGCCGGAAGAGCGCGAGCTGATTCTCGAAGTCGTCGGATAATTGCATGTATGCGGCAGTGCTGCATGGATCCGGCGAGACGCCGCGCTACGCTACGTTCGCCGAACCGTCGGCGGGCGAGGGCGAAGCGATCGTTCACGTTACGGCTGCCGCTCTCAAACAAGTCGAAAAAGCGATGGCGGAAGGCTCGCACTACGCGAGCTATCGAACATTTCCCGTCGTCTGCGGAGTGGACGGCGCCGGCCGCACTGATGACGGGACGCGCGTCTTTTTCGCGGGCCCCCGAGCGCCGTTCGGCGGGATGGCGGAGCGCACGGTTGTCGCCAAGGCGCGACTTTTCCCGATTCCAGACAGCATCGGCGATGCGACCGCGGCCGCGCTGATCAATCCCGGGATGTCGGCATGGTTGTCGCTCAGCTGGCGCGCACAGCTTGCCGCCGGCGAAACGGTAATGATCCTGGGGGCGACCGGTGTGACCGGAAAGCTCGCCGTGCGGATCGCGAGGATTTTGGGCGCGGGAAAGATCATCGCCGCCGGTCGAAATGAAGGGTCGCTTAGGGCGTTGAACGCCGATGCGATCGTGCGATTGGATCAATCGGATGGGGAAGTAACGGAATCGTTCGCCCAGGCCGGCCCAACGGATGTGGTCATCGATTATCTGTGGGGACGCCCGACAGAATTGCTGATCGCCGCGATGGCGCAATCGGGTTTCGGCGCAAAATCGAAACGTACGAGGTTGGTGGAAGTGGGCGAAAGCGCGGGATCGACCGTTTCCCTGCCCGCGGCGTCATTACGCAGCAGCGGCCTCGAAATCATGGGAGCGGGCAGCGGTTATATGCCGGGGATGGCGACCTTCCTCGAAATTCGCGACAAGTTGCTTGAGTACGCCGCGAAAGGCGAGTTGAAAATCGATACGCGGATCGTTCCACTTTCTGAAGTCGCGGAAGCCTGGGGACGAAACCAATCCGGCGTCCGGCTGGTAATGACGCCGTGAAGGATCGTCTACCAGAACGTCATCAATGTGCTCCTCATGAGTTTCACAGTGCAGCGAACGATCGCATGAGGATCTGGTAAACTCGGCTCCTCATGGAGAGATTCACCGGTCTGCTCGGCCTCGTGGTCATTCTCGCGGTCGCATATCTGTTTTCAAAACATCGCAGCCAGATTAAGCTGCGCGTGATCCTGTGGGGCCTGGGACTGCAATTCGGCTTCGCTTTCCTGGTTCTGAAAACTCCCGCTGAGCGGGCTTTCGTCACTGCCAGCAACGGGGTGAATCATCTGCTCGAATACGCGGCCGCCGGAAGCTCGTTTGTCTTCGGCGATAAGCTGGGCGTCAAGAACGATCAGTTCGGCGTCGTGTTCGCGTTTCAGGTTCTGCCGATCGTGATTTTCATCGCTTCGCTGTTCGCGATTCTGTACTACCTGGGCGTGATGCAGGTGGTGGTGAAGGCGATGGCGATCGTGATGCAGAGCGTGATGGGCACCAGCGGCGCGGAATCGCTGAACGTCGCGGCGAGCATTTTCATGGGGCAGACCGAAGCTCCGCTGACGATTCGTCCTTTCCTGGCGGGGCTGACCGAAAGCGAGTTGTTCACGGTGATGGCCAGCGGCATGGCGCATGTTTCCGGAGCCGTGATGGCCGCCTATGTGATCATCGCGCGGCGTCGAGATCCGGCATTTGCTGACGGCGGTGATCATGACGGCTCCGGCGACGCTGATGCTCGCCAAGATGCTGATGCCGGAAATCGGGCAGCCGGTGACGGCGGGCGGCGTGGACGTCCAAGTGGAAAAACCGGGCGTGAATATCATCGACGCGGCGTCGCGCGGGGCATCGGACGGATTGCAGCTCGCGCTGAATATCGGCGCCATGCTGATTGCGTTTATCGGCCTGATCGCGCTGGTGAACGGGATTCTCACCGCGCTGCACAACGCGAATCACATGCACTGGTTTCCGGGATCGATGCAGGCGATTCTGGGCCGCCTGTTTGCTCCCATCGCGTGGCTGCTGGGAGTGAAATATAACGATTGCGCGACGGTCGGGAATCTGCTGGGCGAGCGGCTGATCCTGAATGAATTTGTCGCGTTCGTGGATTTGGGCAAGATCGGCAACACGCTGGATGCGCGGTCATTCGTCATCGCGACGTATGCGTTGTGCGGGTTTGCGAACCTCAGCTCGGTGGCGATTCAGGTGGGCGGAATTGGAGCGCTTGGCGCCTACCCGAAAGTCGGATCTGGCGCGGCTGGGAATGAAAGCGGTCGCGGCCGGAACCATGGCGAATTTCATGTCGGCGTGCATTGCGGGAATGCTGTTGTGATCGGCGTCGTGCTCGGAAGCGGTCTCGGCGGTTTCGCCGATACTCTGGAACATCGGCAGCGAAACGCCGTATTCCGAGATCCCGGGCTGGCCTCCGTCGACGGCGCTGGGGCATGCGGGGAAGCTGGTCGAGGGGCGGATCGGTTCGACGCCGGTGATCGTGCTGGCCGGGCGCGCGCATCTCTACGAAGGCTACACGGCGCGCGCAGGTGACGTTCGGCATTCGCGAGCTGGCTCGGCGCGGCGTGCGCAGCCTGGTGCTTACGAATGCGGCGGGCGGGATCAATCTGGATTACAAACCGGGCGATCTGGTGCTGATTTCGGACCACATCAATCTTCTGGGTGCGAATCCGCTGACGGGGCCCAATGACGACTCGCTGGGTCCGCGATTTCCGGATATGAGCGAGGCTTATTCGCGCGATTATCGCAAGATCGCCGCGGCCGCCGGTGCGGATCTCGGGATCGAATTGAAGGAAGGCGTCTACGCCGCGATGCTCGGGCCCGAGCTATGAGACTCCCGCGGAGATTCAGTTCCTGCGCATCATCGGAGCGGACCTGGTGGGGATGTCGACGGTTCCCGAAGTGATCGTGGCGAATCACATGGGGATGAAGGTGCTGGCGATTTCGTGCGTCACCAACATGGCGGCGGGGATTCTGCGGCAAAAACTGGTGCATAGCGAGGTTCTGGAAACCGGGGAACGGGTACGCGACACGCTGGCCACGCTGCTGTCCGCGATCGCTCCGAAGCTGGTTTAAACTATACGGCATGTACCGGTTCACACCCCTGATTCCCCTGATTGCCGCGGTTGCAGCCGCGCAGACGCCGGACTGGCCCAAGGTCAACGCGGAGACGCTGCGGTACTACACGGCGGTGGTTCAGATGGACACGACGGATCCGCCGGGAAATGAAACCAAAGTTGTCGATTACGTGAAGAAGATCCTGGAATCCGAAGGCATTCCCGTGATCACCAGCGCCAAGGAGCCGAATCGCGCCAATCTGATCGCCCGTCTGAAAGGCAATGGATCGAAGCGGCCGCTGCTGATCATGGGTCACACCGATACGGTGAAGGTCGATCCGTCGAAATGGGTGAATTTCGGGCCGTTCAGCGCGGCGCGGAGCGGCGGATACATCTACGGACGCGGGACGCTCGACGACAAAGACAACATGACCTCCGGCATGATGACCATGCTGCTGTTGAAGCGGAACAAGGTGCAGCTCGACCGCGACGTGATCTTCGTGGCTGAAGCGGGAGAAGAAGCGTCGACCGTCAACGGCATCGAGCACCTGGTCAACGAAAACTGGAAGGACATCGACGCGGAGATCTGTCTGGCCGAAGGCGGCAGCGTCAGCCGCCGAGGCGGCGTGGTTCGCTATGCGCTGATCCAGACCGCGGAAAAGCTTCCGCAAGGCGCGCGGCTGGTGGCCAAGGGACCCTCCGGGCACGGCTCGCGTCCGCTGCGCAACAACGCGATCGTGCATTTGTCGCGGGCAGTGGAAAAAATCGCGATGTGGGATCCGCCCATGCGCTTCAACGATACCACGCGATATTACTTCGAAAAGCTGGCTGGCCTCAGTTCTCCCGCGGACGCGGCGCGATACAACGCTCTGTTCGATCCCAAGAAGTCGGCCGCGGCTCGCGAATATCTGGCGGAAAATGAACCGGGGCATTATTCGATGCTGCACACCTCAATTTCGCCGAATATCATCACTGGCGGATTCCAGATCAACGTGATTCCATCGTCGGCCGAGGCGACGCTGGACGTTCGCGCGCTGCCCGATGAAAATATGCCCGCCTTTTTCGACATGATGCGCAAGGTGATTAACGATCCGGCGGTGGAAGTGGTGCCGGATACGCGCAACAAGCGTCCGATTGCGCCGCCGTCGCGCATCGACAACGAAGCGTTTCACGCGATCGAAGCGGCGGATCGAAAAGTCTACAACACGGTGACGCTGCCGGAGATGAGCACGGGCGCGACGGATATGTCGTTTTTGCGCGCAAAAGGCGTGCAGTGTTACGGCATCGGTCCGATGGTGGATGAAGAGGACGGCCCCAAAGGCTTCGCGGCGCACAGCGACCAGGAGCGGATTTTAGAAGAGGCGCTGTACAAATTCGTCCAGTTCAACTGGGAAGTGGCGACGTCGCTAGCGGCGAGAAAATAATCTTATTTCTTCGCGGCTTCGGCGGCCATCATTCTGACCAGCTCCGCGTTCGTCATCGGCTGCCAGCCGTGGCCTTTCATGGGACGCCCATATTCAAACGTCGCGTGCGCGTCCGTGGTCTTCATGAAATCTTCGAACAAATACACGGCGAGATTCAGCGCATAATTGTCCATATCGCCGACATAAACATGAATCTTATCCTTCACCAGCGGACCAATCTTCGACCAGTTCCGCTGCGCATACTGATTCAAATCGAAGCCGTGATCGAGCATATACTTCGCGACGTTGTGATCGATTTTTCCCGTCAGACGGTCCCATAGCCGCTGCGGATATCCGTCTTCGCCCACCGGACCGTAGACCGCGTCCCAGGCATCGTACTGTTCCGTCGAACGGCCACGCGTTCCCAGCGTTTCCTCGAACAGACTCTTCAAGCGCACGGTCTGGATGGTCTGGCCTTCGGCAGTGCGCATCATCGGACGCTCGCGCGGTACGTATTGGAAGCCGGGGACTTCAAACGCGTTCGGATCGTCGTAAATATTGATCATCTCCCAGCGGCGGAAGTCGATCGGATCGGGATAGAACGTCCAGGTGCCGCCGAAAAAATCGGGATGATACAGCTCCAGCGCAAGCGATTCCCAGCCGCCCGTGGATCCGCCGGTCAAAAAGCGCTCACGCGGCTCCCGGCTCAAACGGAAATGCTGTTCGAGGTACGGAATCAGCTCCTTCATCAGCGCGTCGCCGTAAGGACCGTTGTTGGCCGAATTGACCGCGTAGGAATCGTCGAAGTACGGCGTCGGGTGCTGAAAGGTCACGGCGATCATGCGCGGAAAATCGTCGGACATCCACTGTTGGGCGAACTCATATCCAGCCTGCCCGCGGCCAGTGGCGGGCTTCTCGGTGAATCCGTACGGCGCGCCGAGGCCGAAGTGGCCCTGGATGTAAATCACCGGATAATGGCGATCCGGCTGGCGCTCGTAATCCTTGGGCAACAGCACGGTCGCGCCCAGGTACATCGGATGTCCCCAAAATTCCGTCAGCATTTTGCTCTGGATCTTCACGCGCTTCACCCACGCGGTTCGGGCGGCGGTTCCACGGGCGGGATTACTTTGGTGAGCTCGATCTTCGCGGTAGTCGAGCCGTCGAGATGCACTTTCTGAATTTCGCTGTAAAGATTTCCGGGAGAGCGATCGAACTTCTGGCCCTCCCACTGATCCATATGCGCCCAGATGACGTGTCCATCGGCGCGATGGAATTGCGTGTAGACGTTCATCATCGCCTGCACGAAATAATCGCCCGGAGGCACGTCTTTCAGGCTGCGCAGAGGATAGCCGATCGTGGATGCATCGATCACCGCGGTCTGCCCCGGCTTCAGGTCGTTCACGTCGAGGCCGAAAAACGGCGTTTCCGAGGCGCGCCAGTTCCCAGCTTGGAGGCGAGGCTCGGGCGTGTCTTTGGTCGAAAGAACCACGTAGACTCGCCCGGTGATGGGTTGAGAATGTGCCGCGGGCGCGAAGGAAACCTCAAATCGCGGCGCCGCGGAGGCCAGCATCGCGAAAGCAAGATAAGAAGTCAGCCGCATGGTTCTTCAATTTTACGCCCAGAAGCAGGCTGAGCAGATTAGTTGACTTTGTCAACTACTTTCGGTAAACCTGAGGGATGCCACACACCGAGCAGGTTCGCGCTTTCAATCGTTTCTATACCAAGCAAATCGGGCTGCTCCGCGAAGGACTTCTGAAAACGCCGTTTTCGCTGACTCAGGCTCGTGTATTGTATGAATTAGGCGCGCGCCCGGGCACGCGATGGTCGGAACTCGTGGAAGAACTGGGCCTCGATCCCGGCTACCTCAGCCGTTTGTTGAAGAGTTTTGAAAAGCAGGGGCTGGTCCGGCGGTCGAATTCGAAAGACGACCGCCGCGTGAGCCACCTGACGCTTACCGCCAAAGGCCGCAAGGAGTTCCTAAGGCTGAATGCGAGGTCGGAAGACGAGACCGCGGAAATGCTTTCAAGGCTGAGCACTGAGGAACAACAACGTCTGGTGAAGAGCATGGGCGCGATTCGCGAGTTGCTGGGCCCGCCTGCTGCGGATTCCGATAAAACCTTCGGCGTTCGAACGCACAGACCCGGCGACATCGGCTGGGTGATCGCGCGCCACGGACAATTATATTCGCAGGAATATCAATGGGATTCGACATTCGAAGGACTGGTGGCCGGAATCGCGGGAAAATTCCTGACCCATTTCGATCCGCCAATTCGAGCACTGCTGGATCGCGGAAAAAGATGGCGAGCGGCTGGGATGCGTGTTCCTGGTCAGGCAATCGAGCGCCGTGGGCAAGCTGCGGTTGCTTCTGGTGGACCCGGTGGCGCGCGGGATGGGCGTGGGAACGAAACTAGTCGACGAATGCATCGGCTTTGCACGGAAAGTAGGTTATCGCAAGCTGACGTTGTGGACCAACGACATCCTGCACGCGGCGCGGCGAATCTATGAACGAATCGGATTTTATATGGTCAAGGAAGAAAAGCACCACAGCTTCGGTCACGATCTGGTCGGGCAATACTGGGAACTGAAACTTTAGCAGCTTGTTGAAAAAGGGGACAGAGTGGCGCAGTTCCCTTTATCAACAAGCTCCTAGAGTCATTCCGAGCGGAGCGAGGAATCTGTTTTTTAAAGCGTTGATAACAGTCGAACGAAAAGCAGATTCCTCGCTCCGCTCGGAATGACTTTGGGGTCGGATGGCGATTATCGCCCCGGCATGTAATGCTGCGATTTTCTGACTCAGGACACTAGTCGATAATCTTCATCCGCCGCAGCGACTCGTCGATTTCCGGCCGCACCAGCACGCCTTTTTCGATCTCGGCTTTGCGTTTTTCTTCGCGCTCGATCTGCGCGGCGGCCAGTTTCGCGACCTCCTCCGCATCCTCGAGCGGCACGACCGTAACTCCGTCGCGATCGGCGAGGATCACGTCGCCGGGCCGCACGGCGACCCCTCCGCAGGCGATGATGGCACCTACTTCGCCTGGGCCGTCCTTATTACAGCCGTTCGGACAAATGCCTCGCGCGTAGACCGGCAGGCCCAAAGCTTCGAGAGCATCCGCATCGCGAACCGTACCATCGACGATCACGCCGCGCACGTGCGCTTTCACCGCGCTCGATGCGAGCAGTTCGCCGAAGCCCGAATTCGCCACGTTGCCTTGCGTGCTCACGACGAGAATATCGTTCGGCTGCGCCAGCGACAGCGCTTTGTGGATCATCAAATTGTCGCCAGAATGGCACCAAGCGGTGAGAGCGGCGCCGATGATGCGTGGCGACGGCCAGATCGGCCTGATCCCGGCATCCATTGCGCCAAGCCGCGACATGCAGTCGGCCACTTGCGCCGGCGATGCGACGCCGAAGGCTATCAGCAGCTCCTCGCTGGGACGCGGCCACGAAGATCGGACGCGAAATCCCGGCTTACCCGGCATGCGTCCCTACGTGGCTTCTCAGATACGGCAGCGTCTCGCCAAGGTACTTCGAGATCGGAACGAATGTCCAGCTCGCCGAAATAGCCCATGGTGCCGATGCGAATCACTCTTCCCTTCAGCTTATTTCGCGATCCGGCGATTACGGTCGCGTGGCGTTCATACATCTGACGCACGATGTCGCCGCCATCAAGATCGTCGGGGACCTTGACGCACCACTACTGTGTTCGAAAATGTGTCCATTGCGGGAAGGTCGCGAGTCCCAGCTTGTTGCAGCCTTCGCGAAACATCGCGGACAAACGCCGGTGACGATCCAGCACCTGCGGCAAGCCCTCCGCGTGAATCATTTCGAGCGATTCGGCGAGACCGAACATCAACGATAACGGCGGCGTAAACGGCGTCACCGATTCGCTCGCGGACTTGAGTGATTCTCGAAAATCCCAATAGAAGCGCGGCATTGTGGTCGGCCGCTTCACGATTTCCTGCGCTTTCGGGCTCACCGAAGCCAGCCCTAAGCCCGGCGGGCACATCAGAGCTTTTTGCGATGCGGAGATCAGGATGTCGACGCCCCATTCATCCTGCCGCATCTCGATACCGCCGAGTCCGCTGACGGAATCGACGATCAGCAAGGCCGGCGTGTCGCGGACGACTTTTCCAATTCCCGCGAGATCGGCAACCACTCCCGTGGAGCTCGCATTGTGAACCACCAGCACGGCGCGATAGTCTGGCGGATTTCATCCGCGCGGCGACTTGAGCGGGATCGACGCCTCGTCCCCACTCGATATCCAGCGTGTCCACCTGGGCGCCGAGCGCTTTCGCGATCAGTGCGAAGCGCTCGCTGAACTGATCATTGACGCACACCAGGACTCGCTCGCCAGGGGCGACCGCGTTCGCCAGGCTCGCCTCCATGACGCCGGTTCCGGAGCTCGCGAAAAACAGCACCGGATTCGCGGTACCGAGAATCGGGCGGATTCGCTCCGTAATTTGCGCAAACAGTTTTCGAAATTCGGGGCCACGATGATTAATCATCGGAGTGCCGAGGGCGCGGAGCACGCGCTCGGGTACGGTGGTGGGGCCGGGGAGACGGAAACGATAGTTCATAAAGTTCGGAAGTCGTGGTAGCGGCGGAAATAGGGAACCAGTCCGCCGGCTTCAAGAATCTCCAGCATAATGCCTGGCAGGGGGCCGGCGAAAACCCGCTCGCCGGTGGTCAGGTTGTGCACCACCATGCCGCTGGCTTGCTCGATCGCGAGCCGGTCGCCTTCGCGGATGCCGCTGGTGTCGCACATCAATGGGGGCAGTCCATTATTCACGGCGTTGCGATAATAGGTGCGCGAAAAACTGCGCGCGATCACCGCGCGAATTCCGGCGCCGACCACCGCCGTCACCGCGACCTCCATCGCCGAGCCGCAGCCGAAGTTTTTCCCCGCGACGATCAGGTCACTGGCCTGGACGGTCGCGGCGAAGTTCGGGTCCAGCTCCTCGAACAGGAATTTGCGCAGATACCTGGGGATCGATATTTTCGCGTTTGCGGCGTGAAGTAATGATGTAGTCGGTGTTGATGTCGTCGCCGAAAACGCGCGCGCGGCCCTTCAATCATAGTTCCCTCGGATCGGCGATCGAGCCGCGCACTGCTGCGGCCGCGCAGCTTGCGGGCGAAGCGAGATAGATCATCGCGCTGCTGTTGCCCATGCGCCCCTTGAAGTTGCGATTGGCGGTGGAGATCACGTTGACGCCATCGCCTGGAATCGCGCCGCAAGTCCCGCAGCAGGAACCGCAGCCGGGCGCGACGATCACCGCGCCCATGGAAATAAAATCGGCCAGCGTGCCGTCGCGAGTCAAAGTCTTCGAGCACCGTGCGCGAGGCCGGCGTCACGACGACTTGCACTCCCGGCGCGGGACCACCACCGGCTTTCAGCACATCGCGAGCCTGATGAAAATCGCGCGTGCGACCGCCAGTGCAAGTGCCCAAATAAACCATGTGAACCGGAGTGCCCGCCGCCTCGCCGATCGGGACCACGCGGTCCACGTTGTGCGGAAGCGCGACCTGAGGAGTGATCCGATCCAGGTCGATCGCGATTTCGCGCGCATATTGTGCGTCGGAATCCGCTGCGACCGGTTCATATTCTCTTCCCAAATATGCGAAAGTGCCGATGTCGGCGGGAAATATTCCGTTCTTCGCGCCCATCTCGACCGACAAATTGCTGAGCACCAGCCGATCCTCAAGGTCGAGCGACGCAACCGCCGCTCCTGTAAATTCCAGTGCCTGATAAGTCGCGCCATCGGCGCCCAACTCCTTCGCGATGGTCAGAGCGATGTCTTTCGGATACACATCATCAGAAAGAGCGCCGGAGAGCGTGATGCGGATGGACTCGGGAATGCGCAGCCAGATCCGCCCGCTGATCATGATTGCCGCGAGGTCCGACGATCCGATACCGGTCGCGAAAGCGTTCAGGGCTCCATACGTGACGGCGTGGCTGTCGGCTCCGACTGCGAGGCTTCCCGGCGTCGCGCGTCCGGATTCGACCACCAGTTGATGCCCGATCCCGTCGCCGACTTCCCAAACGTGAATGCCGTGCCGCTTCGCGAATTCTCGCGTGCGCCGGTGCAGTTCTGTCGTTTCGCGGCTGGGCGCGGGGACGTAGTGATCCAGCGCAAAGACCAGACGTTCGGGATGCACCACATGTTCCCCGCCCATGGCTTCGAAATAGCCGATGGTCATGGGAACGGACGCATCAGTGCCCAGCGCGCAGTCGACTTCGCACACCACCACATCGCCGGCTCGGGCGTCGCGGCCGGATTTAGCCGAAAGGATTTTCTCGCTGATGGTCTGGCCCGTTTTCACTGAGCGGGCGTCTTTTCGAGCTGCTGTCGCGCCCACACGCGCGCCGGATTCAGTTCGATCACGCGCTGAAATTCCTTGCGCGCCTCCGCATTGTGATTCTGCTTCCGCAGAGCCAGACCTAGCCAGAGGTGGGCTTCCGCTAGCTTCGGATCGAGCTCGATCGCCTTTTGAAAATCCTTGACGGCGAGCTCGATTCCGCCGCCGAAAGCGGGTGGAAGATAATAATTCCCTACGCCTCGGCTGACATAATTGAGCGCTGACTTCGGATCCATCTGCACCGCTTTGTTCACCTCATCCTGCGCGCAGCGGCCGTATTTCATGCCTTGCAGAACGTTCGCGGAAACGGCCTGGCCGCACAGGGTGCCATACACGCGATGATATTCAGCGTTGTCGGGCTTCAGCGAAACGGCGTGCTCGGCAATCTTGATACCCGCTTCGGCGGCTGAATGCGCCTGCCCTTTGTCGCGCACCTCAATGGCGACTTCGGCGACGTAAGAATACGCGACAGCGGCTTTGTATTCAGCAGCGGCGTCGTTCGGCTGTTTTTGCGCGGCCGCAGAAAGCTGCGCCGCGATGCGGTCCAGCGCCGCACGATCCTGTGCATCCCGAGCGTTCTCCAGATCTCCGCCAACCGCAATTCCGAGTGATAAAAGGAAAAGAGTACCGCGCATGCTCTTTGATTTTATCAATGGATGGGGGCAAGCGAGAGTACGGGCTAGTACGAGCGCACCATAGCAGTTTTCGATTGCTCCTGGCATCGTGTGAGAAGAGGGCGGGATGTGGTTCGTCGAGCCCGGAACTGGACGCCCGAGCTTCAAGACTTACGCAGTCAAGCCGCCCTCGCCACCGAATATGGACGAACGGAGCTGGGAGCTGTATCGGTTAAGTGTCGTACAGGAAATGCCGGATTGCTGCCGGAAGCAAGCCATCCTTACAGCGATCCAACACAAGCTCGATCTGCTGAGCAAACTGGAGGGCGATCCCCCTGCCATCAGCGTTTCGAAGTGACCTGCGAATATAGGCACATTCGGTGATAGACTGATCGATGTGCGTGGAACTTCTTTGGAAGCCTCGCTCTCGGCGAATTTCTTGATCGCGCGCCCGTAGCTCAGTTTGGATAGAGCGCTTGCCTCCGGAGCAAGAGGTCGTAAGTTCGAATCTTACCGGGCGTACCAACCTTTTTCGATTACACAGACGCCATGAAAGTGCTGATTTTCGGAGCCACCGGCGTGGTCGGGCAGGGGGTGCTCAGGGAATGTCTGCTCGACCCCGACATTCAATTGATCCAGACCGTGGGACGGTCGACCTCCGGCGTGCCGCATTCTAAACTTCGCGAGCTGATCCATCAAGATCTGTTTAACTACACCGGAATCGAGTCTGAGCTGCACGGTTTCGAGGCGTGTTTCTTCTGTTTGGGAGTGTCGTCAAGCGGCATGTCCGAGGCCAACTATGAACGCCTGACTTACACCCTTACTAT
>CAVTSS010000009.1:0-122830 GCA_963737495.1 Terriglobia bacterium | reverse complement strand
CGCCGCATCGACAACCAGCTTCGAGGGCGCGCGGGCCGGCAGGGAGATCCTGGATCTTCCTGGTTTTCCGTTTCGCTCGAAGACGATCTCATGGTGAAATACGGCGACCTGGACCCGGCGTCAGGCAACGATCCGGACACGGTGCAGCGTTTGGTCGAAGGCCAGATCTGGATGCGCGTTTCGTTTCTGCAGCGCTACGAATTGCCGATCGAAGGCCAGCGGCATCGCATCCACTCGCGGCGCCAGGAGGTCCTGGAGGGCAAGACGGTGTGCGGCTCAGAGCTGGAACGGCTGGTGACGCTGCGCACGATCGACGATGTATGGTCCGACTATCTGGCTCGGATCGCTGAACTGCGATCCGGCCTGCCGTGGCTTTCGTGGGGTCACACGGGGTTACCCGGCCTCACACTGGACCGCAGGGACGCGCAATACGAATATGCGCAAAAGATCCACGAATGGTTTTCAGAATTGGAGGCAACGCTGCCCGGCGAGATCGCCAAGCGCGTTGCCGAAGCTCAGGCTGAGGGTCGCTCCGTCCCCTCTGAGCGAGGTGCGGTGTGGACTTATCTCACCACCGACCAGCCCTTCGGATCGTGGAACCAGCGGTTCCTGCGCGGGTGCGCCGGAAGTTTAATCGTTGAAAAAACCGTGATAAATTTATCCGGTATGACAGCTCTGCTTGAGGAAAAGCTTCGCGCGTGGTGGTCGCACCGGCAGGGATTGGATGGACGGCTCGATGGTTCGTCCCCCGCCGAAGTTTTGGAACAGACCGGATGGGCGAGGTCCGTGGGCGGATCGGCTCCTTATTTGACGCTGTTCGCCAGAGCGGGGACGGCTCGCGAAGCCGCGGATGCGGCCGTCGCCAAGACGGAGATTCATGAACTGCCCGCGGCGCGCGGGTGTACCTACGTCCTTCCCGCCAGCGATTTCGCGCTGGCCTTGAAGGCCGGCGCGGGTTTCGCCGATGGGGAAATGAAGGTCGCGTACAAACTGGGGGTCACCGATAAAGAAGTCGACAAGTTATGCGACTCCGTTGTGAAGGCACTGGGCAAGGGGCCGCTCGATCCGGAAGCGATTCGCGAAGCCACCGGCAGCGCGTCGCGCAGCTTGGGCGAGGAAGGGAAGAAGAAAGGCCTGACGACGACGCTTCCGCTCGCGCTTGGGAAATTGCAGGCTTCGGGCGAGATTCGCAGAGTGCCGATGAACGGCAGGCTCGATCAGCAGCGCTATCGCTATACGATTTGGCGGCCAAATCCACTCGCGAAGTGCAAGATGACGGCGGAGGAGGTCAATGCCGAGCTGGCGCGAAGGTATTTCACCTGGATCGGTCCAGCAACGCTCAAGGAATTTCAATGGTTCTCGGCGTTGCCGGTGAAGGCGGCGAAGGCTGCCGTCGAATCGCTGAAACTCGAAACGCTGGATGGCGATCGAATGATGCCGGCCGCGGATCGGGAACAGTCGAGTCCCTCAAAATCCCAAAACAGGCGCAATATGCGCTGGTGAGCAGCATCGACGGACTGACGCTGTTGCGGCGCGGCGTCGAAAATCTGGCGGATGCCGCGACTGTGAAGCAAGTGGCTAAAGTGACGGGGGTGGAGATCACCGGAGGAACGCTGGATTTTCCCGGACACCAGATTTTCGATCGCGGCAAACTCGTGGGTCTGTGGGAGTACGACATGGAGACGGAGTCGATCGCGTGGGTGGCGTTTGTCGCCAAGAACAAGGATCTGGAACGCGCGGTGAAGCGGATGGAGGAATTTGTTCGCGTGCAACTGGGCGATGCGCGGTCGTTTTCGCTGGATAGTCCGAAGAGCCGGGCTCCGCGAATCGCAGCTCTCCGGAAGGCGGCGGGTCGACGAGCGTGTTAAAATGTCTTTCAGTCTAATCCTGCGCGCCCGTAGCTCAGTTGGATAGAGCGTCTGGCTACGAACCAGACACTTCCCCCGTAAGCCTTTCAGTTTCCGTTGTAATTCAGCCTCTTTTGTCGCGTTTCCCCGTGCTTCTCGGCGGGTTTTGGAGGTGCATTTGGAGGTGCAACGCTGCGCCCAGGTCTGCCGCAGCCGCCACGAAGAACGACCAGCCGGCGAACCCTCGCATGAAACGCGCACAGCGCGTTTCTTCCGCCAGAGGTGCCCCGACACTGCCAGCCGGGCGCCAAGAACGCGACGTGGCGCGCCCGTGCGCGAACGTCGCGGCATCCTCGAACCATTTCCGACCGAGAATGTTCAACGAGCGATTGCAATTTGCCGCATCTCGCGCCGGAGGTGCCCCAATGAAGATCGAGATCCGCCCACTTCACGAAATCTTTCCGTATGAGAAAAACGCGCGCAAGATCCCGCAGCGGGCGGTCGACAAGGTCGCGGCCTCCCTGCAAGAGTTCGGCTGGCAGCAGCCGATCGTGGTGGACAAGCACGGTGTGATTATCGTGGGCCATGTTCGCCGGCTCGCAGCGCTCCAACTCGGCTGGACCGAGGCGCCGGTGCATGTCGCCGAGAAGCTGACGCCGGCGCAGATCCGCGCATACCGATTGATGGACAATCGCTCGCACGAAGAGGCGACTTGGGACCTCGACTCCTGGCCCCCGAGCTTGCGGACCTGCGAGCGCTCGACTTCGATCTTGGCCTCACCGGTTTCAATGTCCATGAACTCGACACGCTCCTGCGCGATCCGATGGATGAGGAAAGGGCAAACCAAGCGCCGCCACTTCCCGCCGTCGCTGCCACGCGGCCAGGCGACCTGTGGCTCTGCGGCGAGCACCGCGTGCTGTGCGGCGATGCGACCAGCCCGGAGGCGGTGGCGCGGCTGCTCGGCGAACGAACGCCGCGGCTGATGGTTACTGATCCGCCGTACGGAATAAGCCTCGATAGCGAATGGAGAGATCGAGCGGGCTTAAATTCCTGCGGGCCGGCCGAGCCGAGTTACATGAAAAAACGGACCGCGGGCCACACCGAGACTTCGATTTCCGGCGACACGCGTGCCGACTGGTCGGAAGCCTTCGAACTCGTGCCCTCCTTACAAGTCGTGTACGTGTGGCACGCCAGCATTTACACGCGGGAAGTGCTCGATGGAATCCTACGAATTGGCTTTCTGTATCCGCAACAAATCATATGGAATAAGGGCCGAGCCGTGCTCACCCGTACGCACTATTGGTATGGCCATGAGCCCGCTGTTTACGCTCGAAAAAAGAACGCTCCGTGGTTCGGCAAGGCCGGCGAAAATTCCACCGTCTGGGACTCACCGTCACCGAAATTCATCATGGGCGGCTCCGATGAAGAGAAATGGGACCACCCGACTCAGAAACCCGTCGAGCTGATGAGGCGCCCGATCCTGAATCATCTCCGGCGCGACGAGCTGGTGTACGACCCGTTCCTTGGCAGTGGCACCACGCTCGCGGCCGCCGAACTCACGGAGCGGACCTGCTGCGGACTGGAGCTTGATCCGAAGTACGTTGACGTCATCGTGGAGCGCTGGCAGCAACTCACCGGGAAGCAGGCCACGCTCGAGGCGGACGGCCGAACATTCGAGCAGGTGAAAACCGAGAGAGCGGGGATCGCCGCGTGAATCGAACGTTGCCGCCGGGAGATTGCGGAAATCGAATCGCTGATCTTCTCTGGGCATGCCGATGTCGCGGGCTTGTGCATGGCACTGTCCGATTGGTCCGCCGAGGTGAGAATCCTCCAGAACGAGAAACGCCGCCAGGGCGAACCCGGCAGCGTGAAGGGGCCATTCATCGCTCTGTTTCAAGCAAAAGCCAAGCGAAATGTTCGATTAAGAAGGGAGCGGCCAAGTCCTTGACGATTCCGGGCGAAGCGAATACTTCCCGCCTATAAAAAAGCTATGCCACGCGGACAGCCAAAGTACAAGCCGACGGAAGCCGACCGCAACACCGTCCGATCGATGGCTGCCACCGGCTTCACCCATGAGCAGATCGCGACCTGCCTTGGGACCGCGGGGATAGACCCGAAGACCATGCGCAAGCATTTCGCCGTGGACCTGAAGACGGCGGCGATTAAAGCCAACGCAGCGGTGGCAAACAGAGCGTATCAGATGGCAGTGGCCGGCGACCCGCCCTCGGCGACCTATTTCTGGCTGAAGTGCCGCAACGGGTGGAAAGAAACCAGTCGAGTGGAGCATACAGGACCGGACGGCCGGGCGTTGATTCCTATCGAGGCAGCGCGCGCACTGCTGGAGAAGGATGCAGCTTCGCGGCCTCCAGAGGATGAGGATGAAAAGCCCATCAAAAAGTGAAGCACCCACTTCGCTTACTGACCCAGTGCACTTCGCGAGCGATATTCTCGGCTCCGACTTGTGGCGGCGCCAGCGCGACATCATGCGCGCGGTGGCGACGAGGCCTCTGGTTGCGGTCAAAGCTTGCCACGCGAGCGGAAAGACGTATCAGGCCGCCAGGCTCGCCCTGTGGTGGTTGATACGGTTCCCGGAGGGAAAGGTCATCAACACCGCTCCCGGCTGGCGTCAGGTTCGGCTGATGTGGGATGAAATCCGCCTGGCTCGAAGACGATCCCGAATCGCGTTCCCAGAGCCGAGTGCGACCGAATTGCGCATCACGGACTCGAATTACATCCAGGGCATCTCGACGAACGAGGCTGTGAAGTTCCAGGGAATCCACGGGCGTAACATCCTGATCATCGCGGATGAGGCGCCGGGAATCCGCGCGGACATCTGGGACGCGATCGAAGGCGTTCGCGCCGGCGGCGATGTCCACGTGCTCATGCTCGGTAACCCCGTTATCCCGAGTGGCTATTTCTTCAACGCTTTCGGCCGCGGGCGGGCAATTTGGGACACGTTCACCATAAGCGCCTTCGATACGCCGAATCTCGTTGGCGTGACGATGGAGCAGCTCCTGGCAATGAGTGATGAGGAGCTCGCGCACGCTCCGGCCCCGTACTTGGTGACTCGCCGATGGGTCAGGGAGCGGGCGCTGGCCTGGGGGCAGAAGCACCCGATGTTCTGCGCCCGTGTGCTTGGCGAGTTTCCGACTCAATCCGCATACTGCGTCTTCAGCCTGGAACTCATTGAACGAGCGAAGCGCGATCCCACCCCGCAGGAAACCGAACTATTGAAAACGGCTCGGATACAGATAGGCATCGATGTCGCTGGTCCAGGCGAAGACGAAACCGTGGTCGTGGTGCGTGGCGGCGGCGTTGTCTTGGAGACGCACGCTTTCGCTGAAGCCGATCCGCGGGGGCGTGTCGTTCAAGTACTGTCTCGGTGGAACCGAACCGGAAGACTGCAGTGGGTAGTCGTCGACGTTATTGGAATCGGCTACAACTTCGCCCTGCATTTGGCGGATCTCGGGTTTCCCGTGGTGCAGTTCAACGCGGGCCACCGACCGATTGACACGGAACGTTTTACAAACTTGAAAGCAGAAGCGTACTGGCAATTGCGCGAGCACATGGAGAAGGGTGCGATCAGCGGATTGAACGATCTCGAAACCGAAGCGCAGCTCTCCGCGATCCTTTATCGGCCAACGTCTTCAGGCCGTACCGAGATTGAGACCAAGGAAGAGGCGAGGAAGCGGGGGCAGTCGTCGCCGGACCGCGCTGAAGCGCTGGTGATGGCGTTCCTCAAAGTCGTGTTACGGGAGGAGACGGTTGTCTTCAGCGATCGCGTGACGATTTCGCAGTTTTGAGCGCATGGCGAATCGGACTGCGGCTAGAAGTTATCGAGTCGGCTCCCCAGAAGCAATAACGCCGCCGGGCTTTGTAGCTCCGACGGCGCGATTGAGAACGGCGGTGATACAGATCAAGTTTTCACGGAGTAGCTGCGTTCGCCGTCTTCCCCCTTCGTCGACGTAACGGTCAGTCCCATTTTCTTGCCGACGGTCCCGGACAGGAACCCCCGGACTGAATGCGGCTGCCACCCGGTGGCCTTCTGCAATTCCTTGGATGTAGCTCCGCCCGGCCGCTTCAGCAGATCGAGGATCTTGGCGGCCTTGCTGCCGTCGCGGGAGCCGGTGGCTTTCTTCGCGCTTTTGGGCGCTTTCTTAGCCGGAGTGGCCTTCTTGCCCGACTTCCCCTTGGACGGCGCGACGTGCGCGCGACGTGCGCCAACGCTGGCCTTCTTGGCGGGCTTGGCCGCCGCACCGTTCGCCGCCGTTTGCGTGGTCTCGGTTTGTTCTGTAATCGATGTCATGTTTTTCTCCTTTGGGCGGTGATTACCGCGTCACGACATCGATCACTCCGTTCTGCCCAGAATGCAAGCGAAATCTCGAATAGCCTGCGGGATTCCGAGAGGCCAAGGGGTAACTTGACGTTTCGTTTCGCCCGATCAATGAATGTGGTGACCCTACCAGCGGTCAGCACGATGCGGCTCGAAACAAAATTCTTGCGACTTCGCACGCCGGTAACGCTTGGCTCTCGCTTCGACGATTGGCGTGTTTGCTGGCTGGGCGGGTGGACCCGGGACCGACTCTCCTACTTGGTCATGCTCGTCCGGTTGCGGCAGCAAACAGCGAGCGGACGATAATGTAAATTTATCTGGCGCGCCTCTCGTGACGCAAAACGGGAGCGATTATCTCGGTGTGCCTGATTTGACGCCGATTTGCCATCGATAAGTGCTTTTTCCCGTTTTGACGATCGCGAAGCGCAGGAAGGACGCTCCGGATGCGATCGAATCCGAGCTTGACTGTTTTGATTTCGTTGCCCGGTCTGTCGAGGGAGCGCACGGAGTCGGGGTAGGTGAGCATTGGCGGTACTGTTGTTATCCTCTGGCTTGGGCAACAGCATCCGTCCTAAATATTCCCTGCCGATCTGTCGATCTACCTGGCATGCGATTGCGATTTGGCCCATTTGCCGCGCTTCTGGGGGTCTTCGCCGGTATGCTTTCCGGCCAAGACGTCCATCCGCTGGCGCAGCCTCGTTACGATCAAGGGCCGGCCGATTCGAATCTTCGGCTTGGGTACATCCAATGGATGTTCCAGCAGACCGCCGCCCAGCGAGCGGAGCTTGACCAGTTGCTGGCCGCGCAACGCGACCCCGCGTCTTCGAGTTACCACCAATGGCTAACCCCGGAACAATATGCCGATCGCTTCGGATTAGGCGTTACCGATCTTCAGCGAGTCACGGCATGGCTCAAATCATCTGGATTTACCATCGAGTCTACGGCTCGCGGCCGCGACTGGATCACCTTCAGCGGTAACGCCGCGCAAGTCGAGGCCGCCTTTCACACCTCCGTGCGCCGCTATCGAGTCGGAAGCGAACAACACTACGCGGCGTCCACCGAGCCGGTGCTCCCGCCCGAGTTCACGCCGCTGGTCGGCTCGATCCTGGGCCTGAACGACTTCCATCCAAGGTCCATGGCCAAGCCCGCCTACGTTTCCAATGGTGCATACTCGCTGGCCCCCGCCGACCTCGCGACTATCTATAACGTCAACCCACTCTACGGCCAGGGAATCAACGGCACCGGCCAGAAGATTGCCATCGTTGGGGCAGTCCGCCGTGGACATTTCCGACATCCAGCAGTTTCGAACGAACTTCGGGTTGCCGGCGCCGCTAATCACGTTAATATCGAACGGAAGTCCGGGCACCGACCCGGACGACCTCATTGAGGCCGATCTCGATCTGGAGTGGGCCGGCGCCATCGCACCGAATGCCGCTTTGATCTTTGTCTACAGCAACGACGCCGACAGTTCCGCGTTTTATGCCATCGATCAAAAGCTGGCTCCGATCATCAGCGAGAGCTTCGGCCGCTGCGAAGCCGGCGTCCTTCCCTCCGCCATTTCTCAATACGAAGCGGAAGCCAAGAAAGCGAACGCGCTTGGCATCACTTGGATCGCGGCCAGCGGCGATTCTGGAGCGGCAGGGTGCGATCTTTCGGGACAACCGGCTGCACAGTATGGCTTGGCCGTCAACTTTCCGGCCAGTGTACCCGAAGTCACAGCGGTCGGAGGCACGGAATTCAACGAGGGGAACGGTGTTTATTCGAGCTCGAAAAACGGCACGAACGGCGGCTCGGCGCTGAGTTACATTCCGGAGATGGCCTGGAACGACACCTTCCCTTGGTTTGCGGTCGAAACAGGTCCTGGACTCGCAGCGACTGGCGGCGGCGTCAGCAGCCTCTACGCCAAGCCCGCCTGGCAAGTCGGACCCGGCGTTCCGGCGGACGGCCAGCGGGATGTCCCGGATCTGGCCTTCGCGGCGTCAAACGGGCACGATCCCTATAACATCATTACCTCCGGCCAAACCATGCAGATTGGAGGCACATCAGCCGCTACCCCCGTCTTCGCCGGCATGCTTGCTCTATTGAACCAGGCGTTGAAGCAGAATGGGGCGGGCAACATCAACGCCAGCATCTACGGGTTGGCGCTGAGTTCGCCCTCCATGTTTCACGATGTGGTTAACAACAACAACATCGTGCCATGCGCCGCCGGAACGTCGAACTGCGTGAACGGCAGTCTAGGCTATGACGCAGGCATCGGATACGACCTGGCCACCGGCCTCGGATCGATCGACACTTATAATCTCGTCACTGGTTGGACCGCGGCGACTGCCGCGGGCGAAACGCCCGTCATTAGGTTGGTAGCCAACGCCGCCAGCCTCGTCGCGGGCACGGTGTCACCTGGTGAAATGGTGGTGATTTCGGGTACAGGGCTGGCCCCCGCGCAGCCTTCCGGGTTTGCGCTGGCCTCGGGTCTCATCAGCTCACAGTTCACCACCAATGCTTTGCTTAGCGTTCAGTTCAACGGAATCGCTGCGCCGCTGGTCTCCACCACGTCCACCACGATCACTGCGATGGTGCCCTACGAAATTACTGGGTCGACGGCGCAGGTCACGGTCACTTATCAGGGAAAAACGTCAGCGCCCGTAACAGTCAACATCGCCGCATCGACCCCGGGCGTGTTTACCGCGAATGGGGAGGGGGTCGGCCAAGCCGCAGCGGTCAATGCCGACGGCCGCACCCCGAACTCCGCCGCCGCGCCGGCGGCTGCTGGCAGCACCATCACTTTCGAAGCCACCGGAGCAGGTCAGACGTTTCCCGCGAGCGTAGACGGATCATTCGCGACCGTTCCGCTCTCGCTGCCGGTGGCTCCAGTAACCGTGACGATCGGAGGCGTGGCGGCCGTTGTGCAATCGGCGAATGCGGCGTTTGGTGAGGTGTCGGGAATCATGCAGATCACCGCGGTGATCCCGCCAGCGGCGAGCGGCAGTGCGGTGCCAGTGGTTGTGCAAGTCGGCAGCGGCATGAGCCAATCCGGCGTAACCATTGCTGTGGCCGCAGGCTCCGCGTTCTCGATCACTTCGGAGGAGCTGGCCGGCTCGGTCAACACCGCGAGCATTGGCGAGTTGGCTTGCTTGGCGCCGCCCGCGCAGTCGTCGTTTCAATCGACGGCTCCCATCGTTTGGCTGTATTTCACCTACACCGGCGCGCGCGCGGGTGATGTGTTGACGGCGAACTGGCTTCATCCTTCGGGGCAAGTGGACCCGTCGCAACCTTCGCTGACCCTCGGTAACAGCGGCAGCGGCTGCGCGGCCGCACCGCTGGTCCTCGCCGGGAGCGAGGCTGCGCAAGATCCTGGCAACTGGCAAGTGAAGCTGTTTCGCAACGGCTCACTTCAGTTCACGCTGCCCTTCACGATCGCTCCGTAAGGTCTGTATACGCGAAGGTGGCGAGGTAACGCCAGGCCGAAACGAATCGCCAGCATCGGGAGTATGCGGCTACTTGGCCGCCCGTCCGTGGAACGCACCTTCCAGGTTAGGCCCGGTCCGGCAATCGCGATTAGCGCCCAGTGTAGCGCATCGTTCGCCGAGTCCGAACCTGGAAAGGATTCAGGAAGCCGGTCGATAATGTCCCACATCAGGCGACAAAGAGGACGGTCGGCGACGGGCACGCGCTGTGCGGTGTAGGTGTGAAAAGTGTGCCGCGCGGACGATCCGCAGGTGTGATTTCATATCAGTAGGTCCCAGAATGACCGGAGCGCGCTCTCTCACTTTGCTGACGGCCGGGCTTGCCCTGGTCTCGCTCCTGGACGCCCAACCGCAACAGGATCGCGCGAATTACATCTCGCAGCTTATCGATCAGATCGTCAATCCATCTCAGTTGCCGTCCGGATACGGTGCAATCGAGGTCGGCTATCTCGACGATCTCGGACCGGTCTACAAATCATATGGAAAAGCGACTGTCGATGGAACGGTGCCCCTGAACGAAAGAACGCTTTTTGGCATCGGCTCGCTCACCAAGCTTTTCGCCGCGACATTGTTCGGAATCGCCAATACCAAAGGACTTGGGCTGGATACGCTCGCCAGCAGCCTTCTGCCTGTGCAGGACCCGATTCCGGCGGCCGCGAATCGTGCCGCGATCCGCCTTCTGGACCTGGCCGATCACCATGGCGGGCTGCCCAAGAACGAAGGTCATCTTTTCAATTCACTCGGCGATCTTTATGCTGACTACGCAGCCGACCCGATCACGTGCGATCCAGCCACGCCAGAACTCATTCACGATTGTGGCTGCTGCGATCCGGTATACATGTCCCTGCTTGGCCTGCAACCCACCTGCGGAACCGGCGGGGCGAATCCGGTCTATTCCTGCCCGACTCACCCGCCGACCCAGGGGGCAGCGGGCTGGGTCTATTCGAATCTGGGATTCGAGGTCCTCGGCGATGAGGTCGCCAGTTGGCTCGGCTATCCGAACTGGAACCAGGCGAATCTTCAGGAGATCACCCAACCACTCGGTATGCCGGATACGGTTCCGCTCGAATCGTTCACGGCGTCGCAGGTCGCTCGCGCCGCGAGCCATTGCGATCCGGCCACACGCAATACCAACGTCAATTGCCAGCTTCTCGATTGGCTTCCGGTGGGGAATCCCGCTGGAGGACTCTTCTCCACAGCTCAGGATCTCCTCCAGTTCGTTTCCTACAATGCCTACGGAAATACGACCAGCACCTCGCTCCTCAGTGCCCTGCCGGTGATCCATCACAACTATGAACAGTATCCAGGCGGGGGTCAGGAACTCGGATGGCAGACCGTCACGCTTGTCACCGGCGAACTCGAGAGGTGGAAGGACGGCGCCAACGGACCGTTCAATACCTGGGTCGGCTACACTAGCGCGCCGCTCACGCGCATGATCGTTCTGCTTGATAAATCCGGCTCCCTCGCAGTGGACTTAGCAGGGATCGGCTCCCAGGTGTTGATCGGGGCGGGTCCGTCGATCAGTTCCGTCACAACAGCGAACGGCGGCACCGACATTGCGCAGAACAGCTGGATCGTCATCAAAGGCAATAATCTGGTGCCCGCGAACGCGCCCGCCGCTGGAGTCGATTGGAGCAATGCTTCGGATTTCGCCTCCGGCATGTTGCCGGTCAAGATCGCTAACGTGAGCGTCACCGTCAACGGTAAACCCGCATTCATTTATTTCTATTGCAGCGCTGTCACCAGCACTGTCTGTACCAGCGATCAGATCAATGTTCTGAGTCCTCTCGATTCGACCACCGGCCAGATCCAGATCGTGGTCAACAATCAAGGAGTTTCCAGCGGACCATTCACAGCGAATATGAACGCGATCTCGCCCGCGTTCCTGCTGTTCAGTCCCGCGGGTTATGTGGTCGCGACGCATGTCGACGGAAGCCTGCTCGGTCCGCTGAGCCTCTACCCGGGACTCTCGACTCCAGCAAAACCCGGAGAGAGCGTGGTGGTTTATGGCGTCGGCTTCGGCCTCCCGGCAAATTTGTTGACCAACGGATCGTCGAGCCAATCAGGAGCATTGCCGACTCTACCTCAATGCCAGGTCGGCGGGAGTACTGCAGCAGTCGCGTTCGCCGGATTGATCAGCCCGGGCCTGTATCAATTCAACCTGACGATCCCGCTTGGGAGTCCGAACGGCGACCTCCCGATCGTCTGCGCCTACAACGGCGCCTCGACTCCATCGAACGATGTGATCACGGTCCACCAGTAGGAGTGCGGTGGCGCCGCCAGCCCGGCTTCGGATCACCTAGTGGCCCGTCTCTGAGTAACTATTAGCATTGGGCCGGCGCCTTAGAAGTATGCCCTTTGGTGCCGAGCCTTTGATGTTGATCGAAGATGAGCGGCGAGAACTCCAGCAGATGACGCAATCGCGGATGCTACCGGCGGGCGATGTTCTCAGAGCGCGCATGATTCTGCTGCTCGCCGACGGCGTTTCTTATCAGAAGATTCAGGAGCTTTTGGACACCACAGCCCCTACGATTGCGCGGTGGAAGGAACGGTTTCGGCAACATCGCATCGCGGGGCTGATGGAGGAACGACATCCCGGCCAGAAGCCCTCGGTGAGGACGCCGAAACTGCAGGCCAAGGTGCTGGCCGCGATCAAAGAAGGACCGAAAGACGGTTCCACGCACTGGTCGTGCCGAAAACTGGCGAGCCGCTTCCGCGTCAGCAAAGATACCATTCAACGGATTCTGGCCCAAGCCGATGTGCGTCCCCATCGACTGGAACGTTATATGGCCAGTGACGATCCGGATTTCGAGACCAAGGCGGCCGACGTGATCGGACTGTACTTGACTCCGCCGCAGCATGCGGCTGTGTTTTGCGTGGATGAGAAAACTGCGATTCAGGCCCTGGACCGCCTCGATCCGGTGCTTCCGTTGTCGCCCGGACGGCTGGAACGGCACGGCTTTGAATATCGACGCAATGGCACGTTGTCGCTGTACGCGGCGCTCGATGTAAAGACCGGAAAGGTGCAGGGCAAGACCGCCGAGCGGCATACCAGCACGGAGTTCGTCGGTTTCCTGGAACAAGTCGTCTCCGGCTGCAAGCCGGGCCAGGAGATCCACATCATTCTGGATAATCTGTCCGCACACAAGACCAACCAGGTCGAAGAGTTCCTGGAGCGAAACGCCAACGTGAAGCTTCACTTCACGCCCACCTATTCTTCCTGGCTCAATCAGGTCGAGATCTGGTTCGCAAGGCTGGAGCGCGAAGTCATCGCTCGCGGCATTTTCACTTCGGTCCGCGATCTCGCACGAAAACTCATCCGCTACATTCGCGCCTACTCGAAAACCGCCCGCCCCTTCAAATGGAAATACAACGATGTTCGGCGGAGAATCCAGCCATGCTAACGAACTCGCTGCGACAGGCCACTAGTGCTGAATCGTGATGACCGCAAGAACCACTCGTTCGGACTCCATGAGCGGGTTGTTGTCGATAATGGTGGACATCAGGCGTCAAAAGACAAGCCCCATCTGCCGATCACGCGAAACGTGATCCTGTCGCCTACGCGCGAGAGATTGATGTTATGTACTGCGCAGAGCTGAGGATGGTTGAATCCCGGTAGCGCGCAATGCGGGCTGCAGACCGGCGGCGAGAAGGACGGCGGCTAAAAGGAGTGCGGCTGCGAGGAATGCGGGCAGGTCCCACGGGCCGATGCCGAACAGGAGCGAGCTGAGAAGCCGTGTTGCTGTGAGGGCGAGCGGAATCCCGAGCGCTAGGCCGGCGATCCCCAGGATCGCGACTTCGCGTAGAACCAGGCGGAGCGTGTCGGCGCGATCAGCGCCCAAGGCCATGCGGATTCCCAGCTCGCGCGTGCGCTGCGAGACGCCGAAGGCAATCACACCGTAGAGTCCGACGGCCGTGAGGATCAGGCCGAGCAGGCCGAGGGTAGCGGCGAGCTCGGCCGTGATCTGGTAGAGCTGCGCGGAGAAGCGGATGAGGTCGTTCTGGGTGGTAATGGTTAAAGGATCGAGGAGCGGGTCAACGGCCTTGAGCTCGCGGCGGGCGGCTTGGGCGAGGGCGATCGGATCGCCTTCAGTTTCGATCAGGAAAGTGACCTCGGATTCGAAATTCGCCCAGTAGGAGAGATACACGTAAGGTTCCCACGACTCGCCGACGGCGTTGATGGGTGCGTTTTTAACGACGCCGATGATGGTGTGATCGCGCTTGCCGATATGGACGGCCTTTCCGATCGGGTCTTCGCCAGGGAAGAATTGCTGGGCCATGCGCTCATTGATGAGGACGGAAGTCGCGGCGGGATTTTCGTCGGATTTGTCGAAACCGCGCCCGCGCAGGATGGGCGTGCCCATGGTGCTCAGGAAATTCGCGGTGACAGAGTTGTACTTGATTTCGAAGGGAGGCTTGCCGGCGAATTCAGTGCGGCCGGGGAAGGTGACGCGCCGGAACATTCCATTGCTCGAAAGGCTGAGGGGAGCGCGCACGGCAGCGGCGACGCTGCGGACTCCAGGAAGCGATTGGAAATGCGAAATCACGTCGCGGTACACCGCGGGTTTGTCATCGGAGGCGAGCCAAACGAGCAGTAGCGGCTTCCGTCCAAAGCCGAGATCGGCCGTGCGGGTGCTGAAAAAGCTGCGCGCGAGAACACCGGCGCTCGCAACCAAAGTGAGCGAAACGCCGATCTGCGCAACTGCGAGCCAGTTGCGGAGCGGCCATCGGCGGGTAGTGGACGCGAAGGCAGCTTCGCCTTTGAGAGCGGGCAGAAGGGCGGGACGCGCGCTTTTCCATGCGGGGGCAAGGCCGAAAAACAAAATAGTGACCAGCGAAACGGCGAAGCTGAAGCTGAGGACTCGTGAATCGAAGTTGAAATCGATGGGGACGAAGAAACCGGGCGGCTGGATGATCAACGCCGGCAGGATGGAGGTGATCAGGGCGCCGATGGCGAGGCCGAGTGCGAGTCCGGCGAGGCCGAGAAGGAAATTTTCGGTCATGAGCTGACGGATGAGACGCGCCCGACCGGCGCCGATTGCGAGGCGGATGGCCATTTCTGTTCCGCGCAAGCCGGCTCGTGAGAGCAGAAGATTGGCGACGTTGACGGACGAAATGAGCACCACCAGCGCGACGATCGCCAGAAGCGCGACGGCGTTGGCGCCGGCCTGATCCAATCGATAATCGAAATCGGAGATGACCGTGGCGCGGCGGTCGCGATTGGTGGACGGGGAGGTTTCGGCCATGCGCTGCGCGATGGCTTCCACTTGCGCGTTGGCGGATGCGAGGCTGAGCCTGGGCGACAGCCGCGCGAGGACGCGGAACCAGCGGTTATCCCGCGTGACCAGTTCCTTGGCGTCACCGAGATCGGGCCACATCGTGTCGGGAAACCAAAGGTCGCGATCGCTCGCGGGGTCAATATCGCGGAACGTTTCGGGAAGCACACCGATGACGGTGACCAGAAGATCTTTCGCACGCTGAATGTGGATCTGGCGGCCGACGATCGACGGGTCCGATCCGTAGTGCAGCTGCCAGATACTGTTGCCAAGGACGACTACCTGTTCGTTGGGCGAGTCCTGTGTACTGAACACGCGGCCGAGCGCTGGTTTTAGGCCCAGCACTGTAAAGAAATTAGTCGAGACCACATAAAGATTCTGGAGTTCGCGGGTATCGCCCTCGACGAGCGTCGCGCCTCGTCCGCCGATGATCACCGCATCGTGAAAAACCAGCTTGAAATCGAGATATTCGGGATACGAGAGCAGCGCGCGCCGGTCCTGATTGGTGACGCCGAAGATGCGCACGATGCGGCCTGGATCAGGAACAGCGAGGGGACGGAACCAGTAGGCGTCGACGAGGCTGAAGATCGCGGAATTTGCGCCGATGCCGAGGGCAAGCGAGAGAATCGCAATCAGCGTGAATCCGGGGGAGCGGCGGAATCCGCGCAGCGCGTAGCGGACGTCCTTCATACCGCAAGCCTATCATTGGATCGACGTTCGGGGCGCGCCCCGGATCAGTGCCGATAACACAATGACCCCATGGCCGCCGGTGCGGCCACCTCGGAGGATGAAAATAGGTTTGCGGATGAGCATAGATCGCGCCTGTATTGGTGGTGAGACCCCGACGCACAATCTGGTCTGGCCTGCGATTGACGTACCTTTGACTGGAGCCTTCGAGCCCGTGGAACAACTTAGTCTTTCTTTCGCTGGCTGGTCGTCGGCAAGGAGAAGAGGAGAAACAGATCAAGAGCTACAGCACGCCGGAGCAGCTTACGGGTTCGCCGTGTCGAAGACTGTTTCAGAGGCGCGAAACAACCCAGATGATTCATGAGGATCCTCTGCGAGGGGAACCCATCGGCTCGCTAAAAGAACTCAATCCAGCAGCATGTTTATTGCTTCGAGCGGCAGGCGGCAATTCTCGTCGCCAGATCGTTGGCTTCGGGGTTATCGCGTTTCGTCGCAATACCTCGCCGCGCGAGATCCTCATAAATAGCCATGGCCCCGCGATAGGACGAACAAGCCTCGACCGGACGCCCGAGCCGGTCCAGTGCTTCGCCCTCGCCCTCCAGGGCCCATGCCCAATCGGAATGAACCCTGGCATCCGACGTATTGGATTCGCTCTGTGCCTTTGCCATCCGTGCCGCCGTTTGAAACCTCTGGAGCGCTTCCGGGGCCTCTCCTAGTGTCAACAGAGAGGACGCCACCGTAATTTCGTTGTAGGCCAGCACTTCTTGCAAGCGCGCATCCTTGGGGTCGGCCGCAGCGAGCCTTTGGCGAATATCGAGCGATCTTTGGTAACGATCCAGGGCGTGTTCCTCGTCGTCTACCTTCTTATAGCAATCCGCGGTGACTCCGAAATCGTTGGCCAGGTCGATTTGCGCCGCCCGGCTCGCGGGCTGCGCCGCAACGCGCCTGGAATCCACTTCCTCGGCCAGCCTGGCATGGTCGAGGGCCTGGGTCCACAGAGAACGGGACAGAAATTGTCCGGACATGTACTTGTGAACCAGCGCTACGTTGCGCAGTTCCCGATCCCCTTGCGGCTTGTCGCGCAAAAGCGACATGTAGAGGTCCAGGCACTTCTGCCAGATTTCCAGCGCCTGGTCCCCGTCTTGCAAAGCCACCGCGAGCGCGAAGTACGCGCTGCCTAACGCCCCGTGCACGCGTTCCTCCGCCGGCTTGATTTTGGCGATGGATTCCGCGGCTGCCAGTGCCTCGCGCGCGGTTCGGAGGCTCTCGGCCCAATTGCGGACTCCAAGATAGGCTTGGCTCAACTTACGATCCGCGTTCACCAGGGAAAGGCTCGCATCCACATCCCCAGGGGACTTTGCCACCGCCGCAACCAAAATTCGGCGGGCCTTTTCGTAGCTGGAGTTCGCACCTTGGAAATCCCCCAGGTTGGCCATCCCGATGTTCCCCTGGATGTCTCCCATTCGAAGATATGCGGCGGCCACCTCGCGCTGCAGGCTGGGATCGCCTTGCGACTCGTTCGCAAGCGCATCCAGATACTCCACGCCTCTCGTTACCAGCAACTTTCGTGCCGGCGTGGATCCCGGGTACTCGGCCAGGCTCTGGTTGACTTCGAAAACCATGGCGCTGGCCAGCTTGCGGAGGTCGTCAAACCGCCGCTGTGCTTTGGCGCGTTCGAGGTTAGCTACTCGCGCCTCCCACGCGATCGCGCCTGAGCCGGCCAACAGAACCACAACTCCCGCGGCCAGAATTGCCGCGCGCGAGCGGTGCCGCGCAATATATTTGCCCGCAAGGTAGCGAAAGGACGGGTGTCTCGCCGATACGGGTTGTCCTGCGAGGTACCGGCCCAGGTCCTCGGAGAGTTCTTCGGCGGATGCGTATCGCTCGCCTGGCTCTTTGCGCATGGCCTTGAGAATGATCGCTTCCAGATCCCCGTGCAATTCTCGATTGGCAATCGCGGGAGAGTTCGGCTTCTCGATGGCTAAGAGTCTGAGAACCTCATCGAGGGTCTTCGACGCCAGTGCGTAGGGCTTTTTCCCGGCCAGGAGTTCATACAGGAGCACGCCAAGCGAATAGATATCGCTGGTAGTGGTGACGGGCAATCCCCGCACCTGCTCGGGGCTGGCGTAGTCGAGGGACATGACCCGAAGCAAGGGCGCCGTTACTATTTCCTGAGAACCGGCGTCGGCAGCATGCAGGAGTTTGGCGACTCCGAAATCCAGAAGCTTTGCAACCCCCTCCTGCGTCACTAGAATATTTCCGGGCTTGATATCGCGATGCACCACCAGGTTCCGGTGAGCGAAATGAACGGCGGAGCACACGGAACGGAACAACGCCACTTTCTGTCCTAGAGAGAGCTGTTGGGTGGCCGAATACTCATGGATGGGCCGGCCCTCGATGTATTCCATAGCAATGTACGGCGACCCGTTGTCCGCCACGCCGCCATCCAACAGCCGGGCGATGTTGGGATGCTCCAGGCTGGCCAGAATCTGGCGCTCGCTCCGAAAGCGTTCGAGGCTTTCCGCGCTGGCGATCCCGGTGCCGATCAACTTGATGGCGACCTGTTTCTGGAATTGGCCGTCGTCGCGCTCGCCCAGAAATACAACTCCCATTCCGCCGCGTCCGATTTCCTTCACCAGCCTGTAGGGCCCCACGCGGCTCCCGGCCGACGGTCCCGCGGGGGAGGGTTCGGACCCAGTGGCTTCGATCCAAGTATCGGTTTCAATGAAACCCCTCGCCCGCTGGTGTGAAGCCAGGAGGGACTCGACTTCTACCCGAATCGCCGGCTTATCTCCGCAGCATCCAGCCAGGTAAGCGGCCCTTTGATCCTCGTCAAGCGCGAGGGCCCCGGCGAGCACACGGTCGATTTCAGCCCAGAGTTCGGGTTTCACTGGCTCGTCTCTCCGGGCTCCAGATCGCGGTACAACCAGGCTTTTGCAACCACCCAATCGTTTCTCACCGCGGCAGCCGAGATATCCAGCACCTCGGAAATCTCTGCCGTCGACAAGCCGCCGAAGAATCGTAGCTCCACCACGCGGGACTTGCGGAGATCGAAGGCGGCGAGACGGTCGAGAGCTTCATCGAGCGCCGCGATATCAAGGCCTGGTTGGACCGGGACGGTTAGAGCTTCCTCGAAAGGCGCTTTCCTGGCGCCCGACCCGCGCTTGCCGGCCTGATGCTGGCGCGCATGGTCCACCAGAATGCGGCGCATGCTCTGGGCGGCGACGGCAAAGAAGTGCGCGCGCCCCTGCCAGTGCGGACTCTTGGCATTGACCAGGCGCACATACGCCTCATGGACCAGAGCTGTGCTTTGCAAAGTGTGCCCGCCGCGTTCGCTTTGCAGGTAGTGACTCGCCAAGCGCCGCAGTTCGCCGTAGACGACAGGGATCAGTTCCTGGAACGCTGCCCGATCCCCGCCGCTCCATCGCTCTAGCAGGCGGCTGATGTCCCCCGGGCCTTCCTCCATGCCCTAACCCCCCTCGCTCGATTCTATTCCTTTTTTCCGGGTTCGAAATATTTGGGCATCCGGACCGCACTTTGACAAAGCTTTCACGCTTATGAGGGTGACGGCCAGAAACAGAAACACAGATAGGGAAAGAGGAGACAACCATGAGCAAGAAACTCTTGATCGCCGTTTTCGCCACGCTGCTGGGATCCGCTTCCGTTCAGGCGGCCACCCGCATCCTAGTGGCCAGCAGCAGGAGCAATTCCATCGAGGAGTTTGACACCAGTGGGAAGTGGCTTCGCACCTTTGCGACCACTGGTCCGTATGCCCCGGTTGCATTGGCCCAAAGCCCGACGACCGGAGACATCTTTGTGACCACGATCTGGGCGTCGGGGCCGCAGGTGGGTCAGCTCACGAATAAGATACTGCGATATCAGCAAAACGGAAAATTCAACGTCGATTGGGACACCTTCACCATCACATGCGGTTTGTGCCCCACTGCACAGACGGCCAGCTTGGTTTTCGACTCGTCCGGAGACCTTTGGGTGGCGACCGCCTACGGAACGGATTTGGGTGGGCCGATCTACATCCTAAAATACCTGGCTGCGGACCTCGCGCTGCCCGATCCGCCGGCCCAGCCAGGCCCGATTCTGGCCACGCTGTACCGAGGCGGTCAGATGGCGTTTAACGGGTCGAGGGATCTCTGCATCGCAAGCTTCATCGATAAGGACGTGCAATGCTTCAATGCATCCACCGGCGCGAAGACCCACGACTACTCGGCCGAGATTGCTGCCAGCGGCCTCTCAATAGAACCGGGGGGCTTGAGTTTCGACGGAGATGACCGGATGTACCTGACCAGCATCTTCACGGGTCAACTGGCCAAGGAGACGAACCCTGGCGGCCCCATCGTGCTGGTGGCCACGCTTTCTGCGCAACTGGATGGCAATCTGGTGCTGTTTGGCGGCGACATCTACACGTCCACCTTTAACATTTCACCTCCGACCTTCAGCACCCCGGACCATGTCTACGAGATTTCCAGCAGCGGCACGGTAACCAAATTCATTTACGGTACGGCGGCGCCGGCGCTGGGCAGCGACCACATCTGGGGCGCTTACTGGATGATCTTCTATTGATTTGACTAGAATCACACCTCAAGGAGATGAATCAGGCGAAGCGGTCATCCAAGGATACTCCTCACCGCTGGCAGAAAGCGAGAGAAACAAATGCAATCCGAAAACAAGCCCCCGTCGAGCCCGTTGCGGCTCCTTTGAAGTACTACGCGAAAACGAATCCTGCTGCTGCTTCTCGCAGCCGGAATCGCAGCGATCGTCCTTCTGGTGGCTCAGGCTCAAGTCTCGCCGGCGGATCTCGAGGCGGAGACGCCGGGGGTGGGAATCGTGGGCCAGCGGTTTATGATCGCCGTTCCGATCACCAACGACGGCACTGTGAGCGCCGCGAACGTACAGATCACTGGTGCGACTTTGGGGGCCGCGGGCCTGCTCAGTCCGGCGACGTTCCCCGTGGTGCTGGGTACAATGGCGCCGGATGACGAGTCTATCTTTCAGGCCGACTTTGACGCGTCGAGCCTGGCGCAAAATACAATGTACCCGCTGACCGTTAAGGGAACGTACCAGATCAACGAGGTTCCGTTCAGTTTCACTTTGAGACTGGAGGTCGGCCTTCCGCCGGCGAGTCCCGGCAGCGGAACCACACAAACGACCACGGTCCCCGCCGAAGATCTGTCCGGCGGCCCGTTCGCTCACGAGCCGAGTGGTTTTGGGCCGGGCATCAATGAACCGAGTCCTCCGGTCCCGATGGCCCCGTTCGTTGCCGGCACGCCGACGCAACAAAGTACGTCGGCACAACCGATGGCGGTCTCAAACGGCGTAACGCCGGCGCTGGAGCCGAGATATTCCGGCGTCACGATCCATTCGAACGAAGGCTTTGGAAACGTGCTCAGCCAGGGGACCCCGGCCGGAGGCGACCCCGGTGAGCCGAGTGGGGCCAGCAACGGAGACATGACGTTCGTCTCGTTCAACTGGGGTGCGGCTTATCAGGCCAGCGCCGGAGGGCCCTTCAACGTGATCGATCCGACGACGATCTTTTCGCACCCCACCTACGATGTCTGCTGCGACCAACACGTGCAATACGTTCCCAAGATCGGACTCTTTGTCTGGCTTCAACAGCTCAATTACCACAACGCAGGTAGCGGTCCGGGGGCATACCGGCTCGCCGTGGCGAGCCCCGCAGACATCAAGAAATACAGCGGTCAGAAAGACGCCTGGCACCCCTGGGTGTTCACGGATGAAAAATTCAACCTGATCTTCGGGACGGAATTCGATTTTCCGAGCATGTCGGTGGGACACGACTACCTGTACATCAGTTGGGACAATAATTGCGCGCTCCCTAGTGGCAAAAACGTTCCCGGCTGCATCTTCGGCCGCCAGGTGGTGCGGATCAAGTTGTCTGATCTTAAAGCCGAGGCTAACCCCCTGCCGGTCCGCTACACTTCAAACGCCGGCGTCAGCGGCGGATGCACCGGAGCTTCGTGCATGGCTTGGGCGAGTTTCCTCACGCAGGACACAGGTAAGGAAGTCTATTGGGCTGGCCACAACGGCAACGGTGCATTGAGGGTTTTCTCATGGCCGGAGAGTAGTAACACCTACACCTGGGCAGACGTCCCGCTTCCTTCCAGCTACATCACGAACGCGGACGGCTGCGCCAAAGTTCCTAAAGGCAGTCCCCCGGGGACGGTCCCCAAGCTTTGCACGGCCAGTGGGCACGTGGGCTCGGTTGCACCGGTGCCGGCGCTCGGCGGCGAGACCGTGCCCCCGGCCCAGGACTGGCTCTTTCGAAAAGCGGATGACGCTATTGTCGGTGCCACGCGAAGCGGGTCGAACATCTGGTTCGCCTGGAACGCCGCGCCCAATACAGCCGCCAACCATCCCCAGCCATACGTTGAACTGGTGGCCATTGACGCCCTTGCCACTCCCCAGGTCGTCCTCTCGCAAGTGCAGATTTGGAATGCGTCTTACGCTTACGGCCTTCCGTCACTCGCCACCAACGCCTGCACTCAGGAGATCGGCTTTTCCTTGGCGCGCGGCGGAGGTGGTTCAGTCTTTCCGAACCATGCAGTCGGAATCTGGGGGGACTATAAGACTTACGACACGACTTCAGCGAGTGTGACCGGAAGCGAGTATGGAGATTATGTCACCCTCCGGCAGAATTACACCGCCAGCCTGCATGGCGCGTTTTTCGATGCTTTCGGCTATGCGCTCACTAAGGACAAATCCGCAGGGGCGGGCTTTGTACTCCCCAGCGATCAAGTAGATATCGACATCCGGCACGTCGTCTTCGGCCGCGCGGGGGCCTGTGCGCAGTAAAGTTCACGAACAACACTTGTCAGTTCCGACAATGATGCCGCACATCGGACGCCGTTTTTTGAATCCAACGTAGGAGCAACTTCAGGTCTCGGCAGCGACTTCGATCGCTGCAGGTTCAAGCTTGAGCAGATGCCATCCATCACGGTACGAATCGAGCCAACCTTTTGGGTAGGGGTTGTCAGTCTCGCTCCAAAGATGCGGGAATAGTCTGGCATTAGCCGGCGCATGGAGCCATCCTTGTGGGCTTGACCGTTCTTCCCCGGCGTAGCCAACCATTTTCGATGTGACCTCTGAAGGACTTCGGAAACGAGCGCGCTCGGCAAGACATGTACGATCGCGTGATCTGATGGGCTTTTGCCGAAGTCGACGAAGCAGTAGAAGAGGCGGTCGGCGCGGGCAGCTTCACGCTTCGCGTTCATATGCCAGCCGCCATCTGAGCCAATATCACGTCGGGCCTTCACTTGAATTGAGCAGAGCCGCGCGCCCTCAAGGTTGGTTACAACGATGTCGGCGTTCGGAACACCCTGTGGCGGCAGCGCCGCAATGTACCCGCGACGGAGTAATTCCGACATAACGTAGTGCTCGCCGGCGGCACCGAGCAAAGTCGATTGCGAGGCCATTTTATTTCTCCCGTGAATTGCTCGAGCCTGAATCAGCGGCGGCTCTCGACGCTACACCCCCCGGGCACATAGCTGCGACACGCGACTCTTCCGATCGTCGCTTCCTGAAGCCGGCACGCTCCTGTTGCATTCCGTTCTTGATGTTCCCACCACACCGAGGTAATGTCCAAATGCGCTACCGTTAATGCCCATTAAAAGGACCTGAAATGCCTGATTTGATTGCAATTGAAAAGATCGCGCAGTGGCAGAAACTGAAGGCGCTGGTGCTGGACAGCGTGTCTTCGCCGATCACGAAACGCGTCTACAACATGGCGCTGGAGGAATTTTACACCTGGTTCCAGCAGGCGCCGCGGCCGGGTTTCACCAAGGCGACCGTGAGCGCGTGGCGGGTATCGCTGGAAGAACGTCACCTCGGGTCGTCGTCCATCATTATTAGAATGTCGGCGATCCGCAAGCTGGCGGCGGAGGCGGCAGACAACGGCCTGCTCGCGCCAGAACTGGCGCAAGGTATCAGCCGCGTGAAGAGCGTAAAATCGACCGGCATCCGCGTCGGCAACTGGTTGTCGCAGCGGCAGGCGCAGGCGCTTCTGAGCGCGCCGGACATCTCGACCGTTCGCGGCCTGCGCGATCGTGCGATCCTCGCCGTCCTCCTCGGTTGCGGGCTCCGACGGTCTGAAGTCGCGGCGCTCACATTCGCGCATCTCCAGCAACGCGACGGACGCTGGTGCATTGTGGATTTGGTCGGCAAGCATGGTCGTGTTCGGACCGCACCGATGCCGACTTGGGTGAAGGTGGCGATCGACGCCTGGACCACGAACGCCGGCGTCGAGGCTGGCCACACTTTCCGCCCCGTGAACCGTGCGGGCTGCGTAACCGGGGAACGGCTGGGCGAGAAGGTCGTCTGGCAGATGCTCCGGCAATACGCAGCCGAAGTTGGCGTGCCCGGCATCGCGCCCCACGACCTTCGTCGCACGTGCGCGAAATTATGCCGCGCCGCGGGCGGCGAACTGGAGCAGATTCAGATGCTCCTGGGTCACGCTTCCGTCCAAACGACCGAACGCTATCTCGGCACCAAGCAGGATCTGGTCCACGCGCCAAACGACGCGATCAAACTCCGAGTTGCAGTGTAGTTCGGGATGGAGACGCGGCGCGGCGCGTTCAGATTCACGCACTCTTGACTTATCCGCGAGGAGGAGCGTCCATGTGACTGCGTACAAACATGCGGACCAAGAATACCCCCAGCAAAGAAACACCCGGAGAACTGATGATCTACGAAACGCTGTGTGCCATCAATCGCAGCTTCGATCAGGTTCTTCAGGGTCTGGAGCAGTTGCAGCGATCTCATTTGTTTCGCGGGCACGAGTTCCTAGAATCCTGCGGCCTAATGGTCGCGGAGACGCGCGCGTGGGCGTGCTTCGAAGTACTTGAGATTCTGCGCGACCGCGAAGAGGGCGATTGGGCTCGGCTCGGGCGGCTGTGTGGCGCGCGGGAAAGGAAGCTTGGCGATCCCGGCGACATTCTTATCGAAGCTGAGCGCGTGAGAAGTAGGCTCGCGAAAAAGACCGGCCGCACCAAACAGGGAACGGCCGGAAAGTCGCGCTTCGCCGACAAGAGATTCTGAAGCCTTCTATTTCCCCGAGACCTTGCGCGGCGGTTTCGTCCCAGTCCCCGCAGCCTCGATGGCATGTTGTTCCAGCAACTCTACTGTGCGATCCATCGCGACTCGTTGCTGTTTCAGGCTCTTGATGAGCCTGTGAATCTCGAACAAGGGGCGGGATGCCGCTGTGCGGCGTTTCGATCCAGAAACCTTGCCGACGGGCTGCTGGTCGGGCCAGGCGTTGTCCTCCAGGCCGAATAACATCTCGGACATCGTTACGCCGAGTACCTCTGCGACTTTCAGGAGGTTCGCAAAGCTGATGTTCTTTTCGCCGCGTTCGATCTGACCGATGTAGGTTCGATGCAGTCCGCTGATGTGGGCGAACTCCTCCTGCGACCACTTCTTGGCCGCGCGCAGATCGTGTACACGCTTGCCGAGTAGTACGAGTAGGTCTTTCACCTACGTAGAGTCTGGTAGCTTTGGGGCCTCTGCCACTACAGCTAATAAATCGCACCGCCGATAGATACCGTACGGCAAAAGCCGACCGACTCAAAATGGGATTCCGTTTTCAGCGTCGGATTAAGATCTTCCGCGGATTGACCCTGAACCTGAGCAAGTCAGGAGTGGGATTTTCTGCCGGAGTCCGCGGCCTTCGTGTCGGTATTGATGCGAAGGGCCGGAGATATACGAGCGCAAGCGTTCCGGGCACTGGACTTTCCTGGCGGTCTTACAAAAGGGCCTCTACGCGACGCGAGTTGCCCCAGGGCCCACCGTCTGTGATCGACTTCCGTTGCCCCGCATGTGGAATGGCTTATCAGCTTCGGCCTAAGTTCTGTTCGCGGTGCGGTCATCAACTCACCAATCCGAGCGTGAACGCGGCGACGGGTGGCGGCCGACGTCAATCCGCCCGAACGATCGGGATCGCGGTAGTGATCCTCGCTGCCGCTCTACTCTTCGTCCTGTCGCTTCGGGCGAGCGAGCCGCTTCAGCTAGGTGTGAAAGCAGATTGCGTCCCTCGTTCGGATAGTGCGGCGGCTCCGGTGGTCCGCGAGACGACGTCTTCAGCTCCGTCCGATATCGCAACGGCGAACGGGCGAGTTCCGGAATGATTTCTCACGCTCGGCTCCGTCAGGCCCTTGAGCTTGCCGTTATTGTGGCGGCATTGGGGACGATACCCCTCACGGTCCTTCAAGAGCACGGTGCGCCAACGCGAGTTCTCGACGCTATGGACTGGGCCGTGTGGAGTATATTCGTACTCGAGTTTCTTTTCGTCGTGAGCGCGCGTCCGCGCGCTCCGCTACTCCGACCATCAACCATCTTCGATTTTGCCGTCGTTGCGATTTCGTTCCCCTTGCTGCCAAACCTGCTGGCACTCGTGCGCGTAGCGCGATTGGTTCGATTGCTTCGCCTGGCCAGGCTTGCAGGTGTGACTGCGCGGGGGCTTGGTGCGCTCAAGGAGATCCTCGGGCGTCGCGGGCTGCTCTATACTGTCGCGATTACGACGCTCTTGATCTTGGTGGGCGGAGGCAGCCTTTCGATTCTTGAGCCGCAGACCGTTAAGGGCGGCTTCGGGGATGGAATCTGGTGGGCCGTGGTCACAGCCAGCACCGTCGGATACGGCGACATTGCGCCCAGCACGGTCCTGGGGCGGGTGATTGCTGTTCTGCTGATGCTCGTGGGCATCGGACTGATGTCTACATTGGCGGCATCGATCACTAGCTACTTTGTTCAGCAGAGTGCGAACACCGAAACTAAAGACTTGGCCGACCGCCTTGAACGCATCGAAACGATCCTGGTGCGGCTCAACCGAGAACTATCAAGAGGGACAGACACGTCGGCCGCATTACGACAGAAAAAACGCGTTGGATGATAATCGTATGTTTGATGGCTTAACGAGTCAAGGCGCAGACCTGTCCGCGACTCGCAGATCGATAGGCGTCTACCGCGGTTGGGTCCAGTCAACGTCAGCATGCCCGATGATGATGAAACAGATCGCCATGCTGGTTCCCATCAAGAAGCCGAACGCGCCACGGGCGACGCTGGGCTTGGCTACCGGAGAGGATTCGTGCGGCGCTAATTCGCCACAGCTCTCACAGAGCCTCGCCCCGGCGAATCGTACGCAGCTCCGCATCGTCCACAGACCTTCATCGCGCAAATGATCGGCATTTCGCGGAAAGAGTTGTAATTCTCGGCATTGTCGGATGTCGCACGAAACTGCGGCCCGTTGCGGCGCGCAAAGCTCCTCAGTGTCCGGTCGCTTCTGAGGCAGACGCCACGCCGCGTTTCTTGAAGATCATTTCGTAGCTCATGTTTGGCGGGGTGGACCCGTCCGATGCTCGGCGGGCGGAAACCAACTCCCAGCCATCGGCACCCATCCTGTTTACCACGGTTATGAGTTCGGTGTCCTTCGGAACCGCAATCGTGTACTGCCACGTTTCAGGCACGGCGCGGTGAACGAAGACAGAGCCAATCGAGGCTAGCAAGAGCAGCAGGAGCAACGCTACCGCGATGTTTAAGCGGTCGCATATGGCGCGGTCCGTGAACAACGGCGTCGGCGCTTGCGGTCCCTTGAGCGGGAATCCGCAGTCGCATTTCTGGGCTGAAGGAGGATTCTCGACACTGCAATTTGGGCACACCATGACCAAAGTCATCGGCTTTCCTGGAAAACGGCTTTAATTCCACAATTCCCTGAGAGTTGCTGCTTAGCTCAGGGAATGCGCGTGGAGACACTCGCCACACCGAACGGCTCGCTGGTCTGGCTTTCGGCCAACACTGCACCGTTTACTCGGATCGCTACGTGGAGCGAGCCGCCTCGTCCATCATCCAAGATCAAGCTCGCCTCTCTGAGGGAGGATGAATCCAGGCGAGTGACGCGCGTTTTTTGCGCCAACAATCCTACGATCGAACCTTCTCGTGGATAGAATTGCTTGCTGAAGGGAATCGGCAGGAGCTGCTGCTCTGAATCGCCGGTCTCATTGGTGTACGTAACCATGGCAAACTTCACGTCGCCCTCGACTCGAAGCTCAGTAAGGATCGGCGTTGCCGAGGTCGCCGGCGGGTCGCTTCGAAGGGAAATTACACCATACGGGGCGTCGGTTCGCTGTGTCTTGATAGTCGTGCCGTTCTTCGACAGGGACACTTCGAGAAAATGACCACCCAATGCACCCGGCGATTTCTTGTCGAGCACGGTGTTGCCGTTTGCATCGACGCGCACCTCTGGCTCCTTGCCGGCGGTTTGATTCTGCACGGTCAGGTATACTGCCGTGCCGGCCACTCTGTACTCTTGTCCGATGAAGTTCGCGAGCACAGCGCCCTCCAGCTTCGTGATGACGGCCTCGCCGTTGGCTTTAGTCGTCAGGCAACTGCCGCGGAAGCCAACGCCAAGTCCGCCGCTAACGGAGATTACGAAAATACCCTCGCCGCTCTGTAGAACCGTTTGGCCGAACGATCCAGGTGCAAGCAGGGCGAGCGCGGTAAACCAGATCTTCATGACTAAAGAATCGGCGGATTGTCGAAAACCCAGCAGCCCGGCGCTCAGTCCGTAACGTAGGCAAGGCCGCCGGCCCTCTGGATGTAGTCTGCTTCACCCCTCGCTCGACCGAGCCGGGGGGCAAACGGTCGCCACCAAGAAAACACTAAGTTCTGTGGCGCTGGTTGCATCGACTGTCCTTGAATCTGCTGGAACGAGAAGTTACTAAGAGTGGGCATTTATGAGGCCCAGGACCATAGCAGGAATATGCTCGATGGGATCGACCTTTTGGATCTGCTTAATGAGCATCGGCACATTGCCCTTCAACTCAATGCCGCGCGCGTAAGCATCCTCACGCTTGTCGAAAACACCGAAGTGTTCGTTTCCGATCACTAGCACATATTTACCTTCGTGGTGCTTTAGGAGATCAGGTTTGATCGTTTCGTAGTGCGCCAGTTCAGTTTCGAGTGCCATGGTAAGGTCGCGTCTCTAGATACTATTCTACCAATCGGCAGAGCGCAACCCGGACTTGAATGCTTCCCGCAAACGCTTAATTTAAAAGCAATTCCCGCACGGACCAGATGTGATCCGCAATTCCAGCGGCCATGGCGGGCGGCCACACGGATTTAGCGCACTACCTGTGCGGTCGGTCGGCGCGCCTTCACGACCAATATGTGGCCGCTTCAATCCGAGTCAGCCGTCGAGAGTACACGGGCAACACCGACTTGGTCGCCACCGAACGCAACAGGAACGCCGCGCGGTGCGGGCGGAGGCAAAGGCGGCGAGCGTCTATCGCGCCCGCCTGAAATTGCTGTACGCTGATGGGAAGCCGCCTCGGTCTGGACTCGCGATCCGGACGACGAGCGGAACCCGTTCCCGCGGCGGCTTCCTTCTTTTTTTGGTCAAAACGGGAGATCGTGCAGAACGGGAACGATGGACCTTTCCGATATTTTTATTGAAGGCCTCCGCGAAAATCCCTATTGTCCGGAGCTGACCGAGATTGTCCGCGCCGTGACGAGTGATCCCCAGAGCGTCCCCAAGCTTTTGGAGGCGCTCGAAGTCAAAATCAACGACGATGTCAACGAAGAGCGGACTACTTTGCATTCGCGACTTGCTCGCCTGAAGCTCCTTTCCAGCTTCCCAGGGACGGAGGCTCAGCTCGTGCAGGATTTTACGGGCATTCTTGAGGATTGGTTCGATGTCGCCGCGCGCCGTCACTTGGCCGCCTGGGCATGGGCACCGGACGCAAAACCATACATTGATTTACTCTTTCGTCTCGTAGACCAGCAGGCTGAGATGTTGGATCTCGCATCGCCAATCTTGGGCGAGGACACCGTCAAGATGATCATGAACGCGCGCGTGGCGTATTGGACGATCAAGGCGAAAGCTCAGGCGCAACAGGTCCGGGAGCGCAAAGCGGGCGCGCTTCCTGCGCTAGTCCCGCCGGGCCGGGCCGAAGCGCCGGGCAACACTAGCGAAAGCGAGGCGCAACAACAGGAACCGACCAACCCTCAAGACGGCGATTCTGACATGGAATTGGTAAGGCGCGTGATCGCGGCAGTTGGGATCGAATCGTTTCTGGCACAACACAACTTGAAAAAAACGTCGGTGACGGATTACACAGGCGGCAGGGCCATAGGGAGAGTTAGCAAACCGAAGCAGCAGGAGATTGTCGAAGCGGCTCGGAAGACCGCGGCGGAACTCGGACTCAGCACTCGGACCAACTCGGATTAACTCGGACTGGTCCGAGTGGCGCAGCGCAGTTTATTCTGGCTGCGCAATGCAAACGGAAAATCACCTATCGCAACCAGCAGTAACCCAAGAACTGGCCGACGACATCTTCTGTCGGGACGAACGATTCGCCGCACGATTTCTTGGTCTGAGTCCCCAAACCCTACGAACCTGGCGCCGGAAGGGAGTTGGACCTTCGTACCGCAAGGTTATGGGGAAGGTCATCCGTTACAGCGTCTCGGGCCTAAGGGCATTCCTCGACCAGCAGCCCGCTGGTGGCGGGAGAACGGTATGACGCAGTCGCCTGGGGTGCTGGCCGCGTGGGGTCACGAGCCTTTCGAGTCGCTGACTGCGTTGGCGGTTCCGAAGCAGTACACCGAGCTGTGCACTTCGAGCGTGGGCAGGGGTAAGTAACATGACGCTACCGGGTTCGCCCATCACTCCCGAACACGTCCTGCGTGTTTGCGAGCCTCGCTGGATAAATCACGCTGGAGCGGATCGGGCGGGACTGCGTACCGTAGACAGCTTCACGGGCGGCGGACTGGTTGGGCGCAACGGCGCCGGCCGGTACGAAGGAATCGCAATTCCTTTGCGGTGGCCAGGTGACGATTACGTTCGTGAGTGGCTGATCCGACGCGATCACCCAGAGCTCGAACAAAAGGCGGATGGCACCAAGAAACCGCGCGGGAAGTATCTGTACCCGCCAGGCCGCGGGAATCTGTTGTACGTGCCGGTGGACGTCGATGCCGGCTTGCTCCTGGACACCGGCACGCCACTTTGGATCACCGAAGGGCCACTTAAGGCAATCGCGCTCTGGCGAGCCGCATGGTTCGGGCTTTGTGATGGAGCCGAGAAGCCACATGCTCTCCCCGTAGCGATTAACGGCGTGTGGGGATTCCGCGGAGTCGTCGGAAAGGATTTCGATGCGGATGGTGCGCGCGTTGATGTCAAGGGTGTTATCCCTGATTTCTCCAAAATTGACTTCCGGCGCCTCGTGGTGATTATTTATGACAACGACGTCGAGAAGAACCCGTCTGTCACGAGGGCGCGCCTCGAGCTTACAAGTGAGCTTCAGGAGCGAGGCGCGACCGTCGCATGGTTTCCGTGGCCGAAGAATCTTCCAGCCGACGTGAAGGGCATTGATGATTTTCTGGCGGCCCGCGGACCTGAGGAAACGCTCAAGTTGATTGCCGGGGCGCGTGTCCGGCGACAACGGAAGTCTCCATCTACTGTCGAGGCGCGCCCAGCAAAGAAGGAGCACGCCCGCTCACGGAATTGGGAAATGCCGAAAGGTTGGTGACAGCCTACGGTGAAAGGTTCCGTTATTGCGGACCGCGGGGAGTGTTTCTCGTTCACGACGGCCGACGCTGGATCGACGATGAACTCGGCCAAATGGAACGCTGGGCTAAGGACACCGTCCGTGGCATCTACCAGGAGGCCGCCGGCTTGGACGATGCGACGCTCCGCACCGCTACCGCAGAATGGGCAAAGCGGTCAGAGAAGGCGGCCCAGCTCGCGGCCATGGTTCGACTTGCAGCGTCGGAAGCCGGTGTTCCCGTGCTGCCGTCTGAGCTCGACGTGGATCCGATGCTGTTCAACGTCGCCAACGGCACGATCGATCTGCGGACGGGCACACTATGTCGACACCGCCGCGAGGATCTGATGACGCGGCTGGCACCGGTGGAATATCGCCGCGATGCCAAATGTCCGCGCTGGTTGAGATTTCTTTCGGAAGTGTTTGAACTGCACCCGGACATCGTTCCGTTTATGCAGCTGGCGGCCGGTTATTCGCTGACCGCGGACACTCGCGAAGAGTGTCTTTTCTTGCTGAATGGCACGGGACGAAACGGGAAGGGTACGCTTCTGAAGATTCTCGCCGCGGTGATGGGCGACTACGCCGGCACTAGCGATTTCTCCACGTTCATCGCGACGCGCGACGATCGCAGCCCGCGCGACGACATCGCCAACATGAAAGGCCGGCGCTTGGTCACCGCACAAGAAGCGCGCGAGGGCGCGCCGCTCGCGGAATCAATTGTCAAATGGTTGACCGGTGGCGATCGGGTGCGAGCCCGAAAGCTCCACGAGAATTCTTACGAGTTCGATCCTACCTGGAAGATTTGGCTGGCGAGCAACTATAAGCCAACGATTCGCGGGACGGACCCCGCCATCTGGTCTAGGATTCGACTGATCCCGTTTGACGTGTCATTCGAGGGCCGCGAGGACCGGACGCTCAAAGCCGCGCTGCTGGATGAGCTGCCGGGTGTGCTCGCGTGGGCCGTCGAGGGATGCTTGCATTGGCAGGCGGAAGGATTGCCGTCGCCCGACTCCGTGATGAAGGCCACAGGCGACTACCGCTCTGAGAGCGACCAGGTAGGCCGGTTTATTGACGATCGCTGTGTCGTTGGCGAGCGCGTTTCTGCTCTCGGCAGAAATCTTTATGCGGCATACAAAACCTGGGTGGAACAGACCGGAGAGCGCGACTCCTTGACGGAAACGGCTTTCGGCAAACGGCTCACGGATGGCCATCACTTTGAAAAGAAGCACACCGACCGCGGCAATCTCTATTTCGGAATCGGACTGAGGACGAATTTATGAGACTGACGGGTTTGCCGAAACTGACGGGTTTTGACGGCTTTTCGGAGTCTCTTATAGATTTTCTCTCGCGAAGGAAGAAATTCCCGCAAACCCGTCAAACCCGTCAGTACCCGTCAGCGCATCACAGAACGGAACAGGGACCGGCAGGAAATGCTTGAGAGTCTTCTAACGCCGAAACAGGTCGCCGACTGGCTTGGCATGTCCGTGGCTTGGGTGCTGGACCATGCGAGCCGGCGCCGTCCACGGCTGACGTCTGTGAAGCTCGGCAAGGCCGTGCGGTTCCGGCGAGAAGACGTTGAACAGTTCATCGCGGAGTGCATCCGCATATCAGGAGGGAAGACTGCATGGTAACCTCTGTGCTGCCGGTTGACCTGAAACAGGTTGGTCGCCATATGTCCAGGCCTAAATCGCAACAGGGCGAGATCCGCGAATCGCCGCCGCGCCGCGGCAAGCTCCAGCGCGGCCGTTACTGGTCGCGATGGAGACTCTATGTCCGCCGACCTGACGGAACCGAGTGCGTTAAGCGGCCCTCAAAAATCATCGACCGCGCCCTGGCGGAGAAAATGGGATTCGTTCTCGACTACGCCGGCCCACTGATCAAAACAGATGCCTGGAAGGTCCTCGGCAAGCTCATCGGCGAAAGCAACTCCGCGCCCATGGCTTTCACGACCAGGACCACGTTCGGCGAGCTGGCGCGCGAGTACGTTGACCTGAACAAACCTAACTGGGGAGACAACGAAAGGCGGGTTAGCGCGAACCTGATTAAGATTCACCTGATCGGAAAACTCGGCGCGCGCCCGGTTCGGGAACTGGCGGACGCCGAGCTTCAACGGTTCATCAACGGCTACGTGGAAGCCAGTTCCAGTGTGTCGTTGCTCTCGAAGCTGACAACGCACTTGCGCGCGATTCTGAATGTCGCCGTCGATCGCAGGCTGATCGACCGCAACCCGGCACGGAATCTGAAGGCCAAGTCGAGGAAGCGGCGCTGCAATCTGTCGCACACTTCTGAAGAATGCGTCGCCCTGTACACGGGGGTATCCGGCCGCGATCACGTCGCCATCCGCATCCTTGTGCAACTCGGGCTTCGATCTGAGGAATGGTGCGCACTTCGGAGAAACGACGTTCGCGATCAGGAATTGGTGATCGACGAGGCGATGGTGAACGGCCGCACGAAGGAACCCAAGACCCTGGCATCGGCCTCATCCGTCTTCCTTCCGCCAGACCTCGCGACCGAGTTGAGGCACTACCTGGAGACAATCGACCCGAGCCCCACGGCCTGGCTGTTCCCTTCGAGCCACAAGGATGTGCCGATTCGCCCGGCGAACTTTCTCAGGCGCGTGCTGAAGCCAGCGGCGATCCGCGCCGGCATCGCCATCACGAAGGACTCCAAGGGCAAGGAAACGACGGCGCTGAACTTCCAATCTCTCCGGCGTACCTCGTCAACGCTGTTCGGAGGGAAGGCGAAGGATCCGAAATCGACCCAAGCCCATATGCGCCACGCGGACCCGCAGGTAACGTTGAGGCATTACCAACAGGCGATCCCGGCGGCGGTGAAGGCTGCGGCGATCGCACTCGAGGCGGAGCTACTCGAACGGCAGTGCAAGCACGAGGAGCAGCTCCGCGCGGAGGCGGCCAATGCGTGTCTCGTCTGAGGTTTTGGGTGTGTTTTGGAGGTGCAGCCCCCGAGTCGGCCCTAAGCCGCCGAAGAAAAATGGTGGGCGCGAAAGTTCGTAACGACATGCAACAGCTATGCTAAACTCGGCTTATCAGTTATGCGCGCGCCCGTAGCTCAGTTGGATAGAGCGTCTGGCTACGAACCAGAAGGTCGCATGTTCGAGTCATGCCGGGCGCACCACTAAACTCAAAGGAATTAGCTACTTACGGCCGAATCCCCGATTGGGGTTTCTGAGTTCAGAATCAGACTGTGCCCAGAACTGTGCCGACTCAACGCCACGCGGGCCTTCTCAATCGCGGCCCTGGTGTTGTGTTTCCCGCGGGTGCACATACCTTTTCGTGATCGACATATCGCGGTGACCGGCAAGATAAGCGAGCGTCCACGGGTCCATGAACGGCGCCCAGCGGGTTAGGCAAGTGTGGCGGAAGTTGTACAGCGGGAAGTGCGTCACCTTCCCGAGTACGCACGCCTTTGCGTGCTGGCCCTGAAGACTCGACGGCTCAATGTGGCCGCTCCGCGTTGGTGCGGGAAAAACCCATGGCCCTTCGACCTGCCCGCGCCGCATATCCAGGATTGACTGGACGCGTTGAGAAAGAGGAATGCGCCGGCGCGCGTTATCGGTCTTCCGGCCAAGCGAACTAATGCCACTTGAAGCCGCTCGTGCAATCGTCCAGACGGCACCTGATTCGTAGCATGAAGGCAATCCAAAATAGTCGCCGGTAATGGCAACAACAGGAACTGGGGTTGGGACATTCCTTGCATCGTTCGTCCTGGGCCCTAGTTCCGCCAGGCAATCCCCGCTTTGCGCATACGGACCGCTGCGACGCCCAGCAGGCCGGCAAAAAGCAGAGCGATCGACGCGGGTTCAGGCACCGACGATTCACCCTGCTCCGTCAGGAAGACGCCGGAAGCGGACGTAAACGTATCTCCGGCCGGCAGGATCAGGCCCGCCTGCGCCGTATTAAACGCGTCAGCGTAGCCATCGTCTGAGCCGACGTTTAGAAGCATGGTAAACGAGAACGTCGTGTCCGAGGCATCAATCGGAATGGCTAGCTGAAGTGCGGCGTTACATTGCGCGGTGTCAGGCGTTACCGGCATGAAAGAAAGCATACAAGTGTTATTTGCGCTCGGTGTTATGGGGATCCCGTTCTGTGTGGCAGCAATCATGGCAATGATGTAACTGTAGCTGCCTCCAGTGTCCTCAGCTAGGCCTAAGGAACTGTCGTCGAGGGTCAGGGTGAGGATGCCCGGGCCAGGCATCAGGAGCCCCGCGCCGATGGGGAGTACGGTGATCGTATCAGTGAATTCAGCATATGCGCCACCGCCGTCTTCCTTTATAGGTAAACTGTCTCCCCCTTCAGCGGACGCCTGGAGCACTCCCGTGGCAAGACTGGCTTGCGACATGCCATCCCCGACCTCGATGGCGCCAAATCTGGGGTCGGTTGGGTCAAGACATGCCGGTGTCTCGCCCGCAAATCCGGAGAAACTTGCCGACGCGCTTGCAGATATCGGGTTCGTGACGTTCTGCACGCTGAACCCCCCGCAAAATCCGTTCCCAGAGGCGGATGCCGTGGCGCTGAACAATGTGGACGCTCCGGCAGGCAAGGCGCACGTCACGGCCAATCCCGACGCTATCAGCGTTAATCGCAAATTGTGACAGGATGCCATGCTTTCTTCCTTGTGAGCCCGATGATAGAATGTACGTCCTAAGCGGAGCCAGGCTCCTGACAAGCAAGCATGAATCGTCCCCGGAAACGAAGTCTTGCGGTTGGGCTCAAATTTCGATCAGATCTCCATCATGAACGGGTCAAAGAGTTCTCAAATCGAGGAATCAGAGATTTACGAGTTCGGACCCTATCGTCTGGACGCCCGCGAACGCACTCTGCTGCTTGACGGCCGCTCTGTCGCACTCACTTCGAAATCGCTCGATACCCTGATCGTGCTGGTGCGCAACCACCCCAAGATCGTTTCCAAGGAGGAGTTACTCAAAACGGTCTGGCCGGGTACCTTCGTCGAGGAGGGGACCCTGGCGCAGAATATAATGACCCTTCGGAAGGCACTTCCGGATCCGGAGTGGATCGAAACGGTGCCCAAGCGAGGGTACCGGCTTGCCGTAGACGTCACGAGTCCGGCACCCAGGGAGATCGCGCCTACCCCGCCCATTGCTGTTTCGCGCTTTCGACGATGGTGGGCCATGACCTTCGTAGTTCTGATGGCTGCGTTGGCGATTATCGTCGCCATTCGATGGGAACGTCCGAAGCCACGCGTTCGCAGCCTTGCGATTCTGCCGTTTCATTCGATTGACGAGGAGTCGCCGCATCTGGGCCTGGGACTTGCCGATGTGCTGATCAACCGGTTGGGAATGCTTTCGGCGCTACAGGTGCGGCCGACCAGCGCGGTGCGGAAATACTCCGGTGGTCCCACACCGGATCCTTTGACCGCGGGGCGGGAACTGGGCGTAGACGCGGTCCTGGAGGGCAACATCCAGAGGGATGGCGATCTGGTTCGCGTTACCGTGCAGTTACTGAGGGTCTCCGATGGCGCGTCGCTATGGAGCGGAAAATTCGATCAGCCTTACAGCCGCCTGTTCGCGCTTGAGGATGCCATCGGAGGGCAGGTCGCCAACGGGCTCGTGGGCGAGTTGACGGCTCCCGAACGCGAGCGGTTGCGGAAGCGCTACACCGAAAACTCCGAAGCCTGGCAGGCGTATCTTCGGGGACGCTATTTGTGGAGCCGGCGAACAGCCGAGGGGTATCGCAAGGCCATCGCGGAGTTCCAGGAAGCCGCGCGGATCGATCCGAGTTACGCGCTGGCATACGCGGGTTTGGCCGACGCCTATGCTCTGCTCGGTTCTAATCCGAATCAAGAGCTGCCGCGCGCCGAGGCGATGGAAAAGGCGCGGGCGGCGGCACTGAGATCCATCGCGCTCGACGGGGATCTGGCGGAGGCGCACACGGCTCTGGCGTTCATCCTGATGCACTACGACTGGAAATGCGCGGATGCGGAAAAGGAATATCGGCGAGCCATCAGCCTGAACCCGAGCTATGCGACAGCACATCAGTGGCGCGCGGTGAATCTTCTGGTGACGGGTCATCCCGACGAAGGCTTTCAGGAATTGAAGAGCGCGCAGGCGCTGGAGCCTACGTCGCTGATCATCATGGCGGACACGATCCAGATGTACGTCTTCACGGGCCGCCTTCAAGAAGCCGAGGCCCAAGGCAAGCGGGCGCTGGACATCGATCCGTCGTTCCCGCTGATCCGAAGCTGGCTGTCGTGGGCGTACACCGCACAACACCGCTTTGCGGAGGCTGTCGCTGTTCTGGGTCCGGACGTTCAAGAGTCTGACGCGTTCCGGTTGGACGCGCTGGCATACGCCTATGCATCGGATGGCCGCGACGCCGAGGCTCGCTTGCTGCTCAAGAAGCTGGTCGAAAGGGTCGGCCGGGAACACGGCCTTGAAGTAGTGGTGGCATCGATTTACGCCTCGTTGGGCGATGCCGACGGAATGGTGCCGTGGATGGAAAAGGCGTTTTCCGAGCGAAGCGGTGCGCTGCTTCTGCTGCGCCTGCATCCGCAGTTCGACCGCGTGCGGGGAGATCCGCGCTTCCAAGCGTTCGTCACACGGGTCGGACTCTAGCGCATTTGCTCAAAATTCTAAGCTTCAAGCGCAGCTGCTGCGGCGCGTGTCTTCGGCCAAGTTGATAAAGCTTGCAAGCGCACGTGCGCCGTGCCGAGCGCGAAGCGAAGCAGTCGCAAGGTACTCCGGCATAGAAGCCGATAATTGTTCATAACAGGCAGCTTACGGCGTACTCTCCCGAGAGTCCGACATGCCGACTACACGCCCAATTGCAGTGGCGGACCCCGGGCGTTTCTCGGGGCTAATCATATGAAACACGCTATGACTTGGGCCTTAGCGTTCCAATTGGCGACTTTTTTGGCGATGAGCTGAAGATGAAAGATGGAGGCAGACAGATCTCTTCGAACGCCGAGTCGAAGTCGATAGGTGCTTCTTGGTGTTTTCATGCGCCGCGATGGCTGCTCCCTCCGCATGGAGCCAGGCATTCCCGTCGGTGTGATCTACATGCCAATGCGTGTTGATCAGCCGGGTGATTCGGTCCGCACTCAGGCTATCGAGGGCTGGCGAGATTGGTGGTCTTGACACCGTAAACCCGGCGTCGATGAGAAGCTTGCCATCCTTGCCGGTGAGTACGGCGATATTGCCGCCGAAACCCTCCAGAACGGCGATGTTCCGACGAAGCCGATTAACCTCGATCTTCGCCTGCGAGGCCGCCTGGATCATCGTGGGGACAATACCCGTCTCTTCTGCGAACAGACGGCGCGGAGCCACGATCAGGGCGCTGGCGCCAAGACCTGCCGAGATGAAATGGCGCCTAGAGAGGTTGGACAGACCACTGATATTCATGGATCTCCCGTACCTTAAGGTGTTGGGGCCAAGCCCCGGTTGTGAACGAGCACAATGTTTTTGACCACGGCCGCGGGATACACCATTTCACGATTCCTTTTGTGAGCGAGGTTAGAAGTACTTGATCCCGGCCTTCGCAGCAATGAGGCCGGGAAATGTTCAAGCCGCGACCGTCGCAGCGGCTGTGAAGAATGCCAGCAGGTCGGCGTTAATCGTGTCCGCTTCCGTGGTGGGCATACCGTGCGGGAAGCTCTTGTAGCTTATAAAAGTTCCGTTCTTCAGCAACTTAGCGGACCGCGGACCGGCGGCGACATAAGGCACGATCTGATCGTCCTCGCTATGCATGACCAAGACCGGGACGTTGATCTTCTTGAGATCTTCCGTAAAATCCGTTTGGGAAAAGGCCACGATACCGTCGTAATGCGCTTTGGCTCCGCCCATCATGCCCTGGCGCCACCAATTTTGAATGACAGCCTCTGAAGCCTTCGCGCCCGGCCGGTTGTAGCCGTAGAAAGGCCCCGACGCCAGATCGCGATAGAATTCCGAACGATTCGCGGCAAGCTGCGCCTGCAAACCATCGAACACTTCCTTGGGAAGGCCGAGCGGATTGGCCGCCGTCTTCACCATGAGAGGGGGCACCGCACTGATCAGCGCTGCCTTGCTTACCCGGCTTTCGCCATGCCGTGCCAGATAGTGCGCCACCTCGCCGCCCCCGGTGGAATGGCCAACATGGATGGCATTTTTCAGGTCGAGATGCGCTGTAAGAGCCGCCAGGTCATCGGCATAATGGTCCATATCGTGGCCGTCGGCGGTCTGAGTCGAGCGGCCGTGCCCACGGCGATCATGGGCGATCACCCGATAGCCGTGATGCAGGAAGAACAACATCTGGTTATCCCAGTCGTCCGCGCTGAGCGGCCAACCATGGCTGAAAACTACAGGCTGTCCTTTACCCCAGTCCTTGTAGTAAATCTCTATACCGTCTTTGGTCGTGATAGTGGGCATGAAAGTTTTCTCCTAGAAGCGGGCGTCTAAATCGTACTCTTTGAATCACCATGCAGGGCTTGGAGCGCGTCGTTCCCCGTTCACCTTTTCGGGTACGCTGTAAAAATGTAATCCTTTGCGGCCGCTAGCTTATGGCATGCAGCCCCGCACTTGGCGTCGTTCCCCTGCGGCGGCTTGTCAGCCAAAGTGCCTGGAGTGAACGTATCGGATGCAGCGTCATATTTGAAAACGGCGTATCCCCATCCGTTGGAGTCCCGGAATCGCTTGGCATCCTTCTCGATGAACTCAACCTCCGTCAGGGGGCCCGGTACCGTGTCCGGCGTGTTCACGGAAAAAGGGGCGTCGGTAATCTTTTTCGGTTGCCATTCGATCTTGGCAATCTTGGAGCCGTCGGGGAAAGGCTTGCCGTTGGCGGGAATGCCTTCCCTGTAAGCCTTCATCATCACGGGATTCGCCAAGATCACTCTGATCACGTTCGCGGCGTCGGTCTGACTGGGACCGACAACCTGCCAGTCTTCGTATCCCCTGAACTCGGAGAAAGCGAGCCCATTCGGCACTTTCACGGTGTACTTATCCTGGGCAGCCATGGCCAGCGCCATCAGAACAGAGAGAAATGCTCCAACTAATACGATTACCCCGATACTTTTGCATTTCATGCCTAATCTCCTTTGTTGAACCGGCTGTCAAACCAGCAATCGTGATGCGTATGGCGCCCATCACCCGCCGCTGAGGTGATTTGAACTTCTGCAAAGGCAACTTACCCGCCAACCTGGATTTTTTAGTTATGCGATTGAAGCGAAACCGTTTGGGAAGCGTTTGCCGCGCGATATTGTTTCCAAGCTGCCGAAACGCCGTCTCGAATTGACAGTGAATTGTCGTTCGGCCGACACGAGCATTGGCACGTCACTTAGCGATTGCTCCCTGGTCGCCGACGTTTGCGCTTGCCGTGCCATCCGGTCACCGCGGCTCATGCGAAGCAGCCGATTCATTGCAGTTATCGCCGTTTCTCGGCGCCTTTCATGGCGGAGCCCGCGCGGACTACGTCGGGTTACGCCCGACAAGTGGCTTGTGGGCCGGCGATCTTAAAGTCGCGATAGCGCGGCCGATAATGTCCCTAGCGCGCTGAATTAGCACGGTAAGAGTCAACGATCCGGCCGGAACCGAATCCGAAGAGTCCGCTGACCAATACCACACCCACATGCCAGATGATTACGTGGATCGCCTTCAAGTTGGCGCAGTGCAATTCTAGCGTTCCGAGACCGGCGAGTCCCGACAAAACCCCCGCGGCTAAGCCCGCCGCGCTCCACGCGAGCACGAAGCCGCGGCGAAAGATCAATGCGATGGTGAGGCCGGTGGGGATCGCCACGCACAATCCGGTGACAAGACATGGGACGCCTTCTTTCACCAGATCGCCCGAACTGTAGCCGTGAAACACCAGGGCGAAAAGGATCGGAAAACCCGCCGCTGCAAGAGCCAGAGCAATGATGTCGAGCCGAGGTCCAGCCGCTGGGCTCATCTCGCGGACGCACGCCGCCGCCGCCAGCCATGCCGCGCACAGCAGCGCCGGCAAGATGAGCGCAATCTGAGCCGCATCGAGAGCAGCGAGGCCGTGCAGACCGAGGACCAAGGCGCTCACCGCGGCGAACGCCAGGAATATCGCGACCAAGACCATCGTAAAGACCCAGGCGGACGCCAACGGCCGGACCGGACGCAGATCCGCGAGGATGGCATCCTCCGCGCGCCGAACCATGGCGTCTGGCGCGCCGTCGTCCGGGGAGGCGCGCTTCGCTGCTTCGGCGAGGATTCTGTCGATCTCGTCCGGCGTCATCTCACATTCATCCCAAGCGACAGCACTTCGCGCAACTTTTTATACGCGCGAAACGCTTTCTGTTTTACTGAACCCGCACTCGATGAAGTGGCCCGTGCCGCCTCCTCAATTGTCATCCCCAAGATTTTCAGCATGACGATCACTTCGCGCTGCGTCTTCGGCAACGACCCGAGCATCACGTCGAGATCCGGACCGTTTGCTGCGGACCCGGGATTCCACGGCGGCCGTTCCGGTAGCGAGTCCACCTGTCGCTCGTGAACTTCGATGCGCCGCGCCTTACGGTAAGCGTCCAGGCTGGTATGCCGTGCAATCGCGAAAATCCATGGTAGGACAGGTTCGCCGCGCCGGTGGGTGTGACGCGCCTTGTGTATTCGCATCCAGGTTTCCTGTACCAGGTCATCCGCATATCGACGATCTGCAGCGTGGATCAGGAAGTAACGGTGTAGCAGTGGAGTCACACGCCCGATGAGGAGGTGGGCGGCGTCGTGATCCCCGCTCTGATACCGGGACATCAACGCCTCCAGCTTCTCATCGCGCGCCCACTCGGACGCTAAGGGAGAGCTCACGAAGGCTTTCCCAGCGACCCGCAGTCTAGCGGCGAGTCCTGCAAGAGTGAGGCTACCTGCATACAGATCTATCGTGCAAATCCTGGATCTGCTCTCATTCACCTGGCCCGCGTAAGAGCGCGGCTTGCATCCTGGTTGATTATAAGAGAAACGGAGCTAATTCTGACCGGAGACGATAGCGGCCCCGTTATCCACGCTGGTGATCGGCGCGCGTCCGGAAAGAACAAGATTCCCATCCTCGTCCACACTGAAGATCGAGAGGTTGACGCCGTCAATGACCGCGACCGTCCCTTGCCGATAGGCAATATCGGTCGGATCGCCGGCGAGGGAAGCAACCACGGCGGCGTCCTGCACGATCTTCTGCCCGTAGACTGCGTAGCGCGAAATGGTCTGGCTCGGCGAATTGGAGGAGAACAGGAAAGGTCCGTCGAGCGCCACCCAGCAAGGGGCGTTCTGCGTCCCGGAGCCGGTGATCGTGAGGACCGCGTCATTCCTCACCAGGCTGATTTCGTTGGCGTGGGCGATGGTGACGTAAGCGTCATTGCCGCGGGTCGCCAACCCGAAGGGCGCGTTGAGGCTGCCCGCAACTTCCCGGACCGTGCCACCGCTGATCGCACCGGTTGCCGACAGGTTCACCGTCTCAATCACGCCGTTCCCTGAACTACCGGCGACGATCGCGCCCGGAGTGCCCTTCTCGCTGATGACGAGCTGGTTCTCAACCACCCCCACCTGCGCCGCGGAGCCATCGGCCTTGAACAGGCGGGCCATCCCGTCGGGGTTCGTATTAATCTCGTTGCCATACATTTGATGCGACTCAATCGTTGTCGTTCCCAGGATGTAGAGATGGTCGTTTCCGAATGCCACGCTCACCGGGCTCGAAGCGGCAGGGATGATCCGCATCACTTTGAAGGCGTTCCCTTCCTGCGTGAACAATGAGACCGACTTCGACCCGAAGTTGACCACGGCAATCTGCTGATCATGGACGGCGATGCCGCCCGCGTTCCCGCTCACGCCGCCCTGACCCTGCGTACTGACCGTTTGGATTAGCTGCGCCCTGGTGTTGTAAACCAGCAACTGGTTGGAAGCGGCGTTCGTCGCAGTAACCACAAGGGGTTGCCCGCTCTGGTTTTGCGCGCTGACTGCCGCACCGGCCAGAAGCGCGATCGCGCCAAGCCTTGTCAACTTTTCCGTCAAGTTTTGCATTGCGTATTCTCCTGTAGTCTGACCGCTGCGGTTTTCGGAAGCGAGCTTGTCGCAGCTGTCAGTTGCAGGTTCGCGGGATAGGAGCAGAAAGTTACGCGACGATCTAAAACTTCTCACGCGCCAGCGGACCGGCGCTCATTGTACGCGACCATACCTCACTTGAATCAAAGGAGATCGGCCGGGCCGTACAAGTGGAATAGGAATAGGTCAGAGGCCGATAATGTGGGATGTCAGGCGTTAACAGCCGGGCAAGACCGTGTGGCTTCGGCGTGGCCACCGCGCCGTGTGCTGATCTGCCAGTGAGCTTCCAGCCCCGCAGTTCGTTTCGCGATTGGCGGCGATGAAATGATGCTCGCTCAAATCGGGTGATGGGCCGCCTCGGACTCGAACCGAGATCCTCTCGCTCTTGAGGCGAGTGCATATACCAATTCTGCTAGCGGCCCGCGGTGCTGGTGACGCGATTCGAACGCGCACTGAACTCGTCTTAAGCGAGTCGCCTCCTGCCAATTGGGCTACACCAGCGTCAACTTTGGTGGGTATCCAGGGATTCGAACCCCGTCGTCCGAAGAACTGCGTTTACAGCGCAGCGCGGCCCGCCACGTCCGCCTGATACCCATAATCTGGCCGAGAGCCGCGGAGTCGAACCGCGTCGCACCGTCAACCGGCGCTTGCCTCATTAGCAGTGAGGTGGCTTACCGTCCGCCTCGCTCTCGGTGGCATGGGTGGAGAGATTCGAACTCTCAAATAACGGCTTTGGAGACCGCAGCTCTCCCAATCGAGCCTCACCCACACAAACCTGGCGGGAGGTGAAGGAATCGAACCCTCGTGGCTCAGCACCACGGCACGGTTTTCAGGACCGCTCGCCGACCATTCAGCGCCACCTCCCAATGTCAAAGAACTTTGGTGCCCCGCGAGGGACTTGAACCCCCACGCCCGAAAGCACTGGTTTCTAAGACCAGCGTGTCTCCCAATTCCACCAGCGGGGCATTGGACCAGTCGCGCAGAGTCGAACTGCGAATAGCTGCTTTGCAGGCAGCCCCTTGGCCGTTCAGGATCGACTGGAGAACTTTAGAGGCTTGAATATGAACACAACCCACTGAGTCGCGATGTCGACCAGGAGGCGCGCGATAGGCGGGATAAACTGAGTGCGCGGTTCATGTGATCAGTATATCCGTGAAATACCGAATTCGCAAGAAAATGTTTGGCAGGGGATCGAGGAATCGAACCTCGTCATGTCTGGGTCAGAGCCAGATGCATTCCCACTTTGCTAATCCCCTGCAACCTTGGTGGCTGGCCCTGGTATCGATCCAGGCTATCCGGCTTTTCAGACTGGTGCTTTCACCTGATTAGCTTGCCAGCCAAAGGTCAATCTTTGAACGGATCAAACTCAAATGCTGAAGCCATCGCGACACCCAGCGGTCGCAGAGTGTGCAGGATCTTTATCGACCGGTCATGTTGCGCGAGAACGTCAGGCAACCGCTTGTAGCAATGTGGCGATTCGTCCAAGCCCGCTCCACGGAGTTCGACGCCTTCACGGTGAACCCACGCAGCCATCATTTCCTGCGTGACCTTGCCAGCCCTCTTCACTTCGCCGGTCTTTCGGTCAACCTTACCCTTAGCCTCCATGCGCCCCATTACTCGTCCGGCTCCGTGCACGGTCGAATAGAGAGAATGTGCCGCGTCCGCGTGCTCCACGCCTTCGATGATCACTGACATGTCGCCCATGCTCCCGCCAACGAATCCGCGCTGGCCGGGGAATGCCGGCGTCGCGCCCTTACGGACGACCCACAGATCGCGACCACCGTGATTCTCGCGCCACGCGAAATTGTGGTGATTGTGAACCTCTTCGATAACGTTCGCCCCCAGAATCCGCGCGACGCGTGTGCACACCCAATCGCGGCCGGCGTAGGCATATAATCCGCCAAGGCGCATCCCTTCGAGATATTGAGCGCCCAAGTCTGATCCTACCGGCAAGACGCACGGGTCGACATCCATGCCGTCCGACGCACCTGCGGCCTTCAGGAACCATGTCGCAGTTTTGTGACCGAGACCACGGGAGCCGAAGTGGACCCCCACCCAAATCCGGCCCTGCTCATCTTCGAAAATATCGACGTAATGATTGCCTGACCCAACGGTCCCGAGTTGCTGACGCGCCATCTCCTTTAGCGGAGCGCAGGCTCCTACCTTCCATGCCGGATCGTCGAATAGATCATGGTCAACGCGCTCGTCCTCATTCTTGCGCCCGACGCCAAATGATACCGTGCGCCAAACATCGTCCATAATCTTCGAGATGTTGGCCTTGACCTCGTCAGCATTGGCGTCCGTCAGGATGGCCTTGTTCCCGCACGCGATATCGTAGCCGACGCCGGACGGGGATATCGCGTCTTCGTACGCGACAACGCCACCGATCGGCACGGCGTAGCCCTTGTGGCCGTCCGCGCACAAGACCGCCTGACGCACAAATGCCGGGGCTGCCGCGCGGCGGATCTGCTGAATGGTATTGTCCTCGTGCTCGCCGAAAATCGCTATCTTTCCTTCAAGTCGCATGATTTTCCTCAATTCTTAAAGGCTACCGGGCTGGATCATGTTCCGTGGTTCCAGCCTGTCAAGTTGCGACAGCCCCACTGGGCTCCCCGGGAGAGAATCGAACTCTCGCTCGCGGATTGAGAGTCCGCTTTCCTGCCACTAGAAGACAGGGACAAACTAATGGCGAAGTGGACGGGAGTCGAACCCGCTTAGTCTTCATAGACAGTGAAGTGCCTCTGCCGCTCGGCCACCACTTCGTAAACTCTGGTATCCCCGCGACGATTTGAACGCCGATTTGTTCGTTCGTAGCGAACTGTCCTGTCCATTGGACGACGGGGACATGGTAAGGCAGATCGGATTCGAACCCACGATCTCAGCATTGAAAGTGCTACGGCTTAATCCTCTTGCCTACTGCCTCGTGAAACCTTGGTGAGACCGGCGAGAGGCGAACTCGCCTCCCGTGATCAAAAGTCACGTGCTTCTGCCGCTAAGCCACGGTCTCGATAACCACTTCGCCAGCGCAATTCGCTGCGAGGGAGAGCACGAGCTGAACGTGCGTAAGACTGATTCAAAGTCAGCGCCTTAGCCGCTCGGCCATCTCCCCTCGATTGGGGTCCCCGGCTGGAGTTGAACCAGCCTCGCCGCTTTAGAAGGGCGGTGCCCATTCCGATAGACCACGGGGACATTGGTGCAGGAAGCTGGGATCGAACCAGCGGCCTCTCGATTATCGGTCGAGTGCTCAAGCCGCACTGAGCTTTTCCTGCGAACTTGGTGCCCCGTCGATGAATCGAACACCGGTTACGAAGATGTAAGCTTCGCGCTCTACCACTGAGCTAACAGGGCATGGCTCCCCGCCGTGGGATCGAACCACGACAACGCGGTTAACAGCCGCGCGCTCTACCGTTGAGCTAGCGAGGAATGAAAATGGTCGGGGAGGTTGGATTTGAACCAACGTGCCCCTGCTTCCAAAGCAGGTTAGATAAACCAGACTCCTATACTCCCCGTATGGTCGCGGATGGGTGAATCGAACACCGGAAACCCGGTTCCCGAAACCGGTGCCATACCACTTGGCGAATCCGCGAGGTTGAATTCGAATGTCAAAGAACTGGTCGGCCAGCGCCGACCGAACGGCGATCTCAGCTATCCGAGAGCTGTACACTATCCCGTTGGATGACGGGCCGAAATGGTATGGACGCAGAGACTCGAACTCTGATCGTCGGTTTAGGAAACCGATGCCCTATCCCTTGGACGACGCCCACAATGGGGTGGCTGGAGGAGCTTGAATCCTCTTTCACTGGTTCACAGCCAGCGGCTTTACCGTATAAGCTACAGCCACAATTGGTGGATCGGAAGGGAATTGAACCCTTATCGCTGGTTTGCAGGACCGGAGCTCTCCCGTTGAGCTACCAACCCAAACCTGGAGCGAGTGCGCAGAATCGAACTGCGTTGTTCTGGCTGGCAACCAGAAACCTAACCAATCGGCCACACTCGCAAAAACGATAGAGCAAGATCCGGGAGTCCAACCCGGCTTTGCAGTTTGGAAGACTGCCACCGTTCAGTTAATCCCGCGAAAAATCTGGAGCCAACGGAGCGAATCGAACGCTCGTCTGTTGTTTACCGAACAACTGCTCTGCCACTGAGCTACGCCGGCTAAATCTGGAGCGCGGTGGCTGAATCGAACAGCCTTGTGGAGCCGGAGGGGATGCTCGAAATCCCAACACTGATTTACAGGACCAGGGCTTTTCCTCTTAAGCTACTCCGGCTTGAAAATGGTTGCGGGCCTGAGAATTGAACTCAGTACCTCGGAGGTTATGAGCCTCGAATGCAGCCGTTACACCTGCCCGCAACAGAAAATGGTTAAAGGATTTGGGGCTTACGGTCGAACGGCGGCCTGCCCAAGTTGAGTATTTGGCGTGACGCCAAACGCTCCACGATGGATCGCGGTGAATGTGGCGTCAGTTATACGCGGTTCCGCGACGAGCGTTGCCTGCTCGCGCGTATAGCCCGTATATTTCGCCATTCTCAACACGCCTCGATCTTCTCACAAGTCGGAAACTTAGTCAAATCATTTATCGATAAATTTGCGTTAACGATAACCGACAAGACCGGCTATTCGGTCACGGATCCTTTAATACGACCTTGCGTACCAGCGCCACCGGGAAGATACCCCGCGCGGCGAACTGGGAACCCTTTATCGGAAGCTTTCTGATCGGTCTATTTAAAATATGCGGACGCCAACTAGGTGTGAGGTATGAGATCGCAAGGGACGGTAGGAGCAAAGGGGCGCCGAAGCCGGGTACTTGCCGATAACACCACACATCAGGGTGGAAAACGGACACCGATCCCGCCTATTGGACCAGTTCGCCCGACCAGCGGTCCCGATGAGCCCAGAACGGGCACTGCAGACAAAACGCTCCTTCTGGATAGTCCACGCCCTCTTCGTGTGGACACCCGATGATGCGCTCCGTCCGGACGACCGACTTCGCCCCGTGATCCTTTATGAATTTCAGAACTTCGCTGCTGATGGCGATCCGGCTGGATTCGGAATCAAAGAAGATCGAATGGATTGAGACGCGGGCGGTGCCGGAGGTGCCGATGCCGCTGGTGTATCGGGACCGGGTGTACGCGGTGACCAATGGCGGAATCGTGACGGCGCTCGGGCGCAGGTCGGGAAAGGTGATTTATCGCGCTCGGCTGGGAGCGGGAGGGGTGTATTATTCGTCGCCGGTGGAGGCGGGCGGGAAGATTTATTTCGCGTCAGGCGACGGGGTGGTGTGCGTGGCGGATGGGTCAGAAGACGCGCTAAACGTGATCGCGCGGAACGATCTGGGCGAGCCGATTTTCGCCACGCCGGCGATTGTCGACGGAAGGATCTATGTGCGGACGACGGGGCATCTGTACGCGTTCGGGAAGTGATTTATGGCCGTTAATGCTGCTTGTCAGGATCGATTTTCCTGCCGCGCCACGGGCGAGTTGCAAACATGTCAGCGGACCCATCTGTCGTTACCGATCGCGTTTATTCTGAAACTGGTCCATGAAGTACCGTTGGGGCGCGACGGAGCCTCAGGCACGCGATCTGTCCAGGCTTTGGAATAGCTCGGCCGGTCGATATCGAGAATTAGCTCAGGCTGTGTCGGCGTCGGAAAATCATTAGCTCCATCCTTGGTCGGCAATCCGCTGGGGATCCTTAAACCATCGTGCGGTCACCGCTCCGAAAATGAAGCCGCCGACATGCGCGAGATAGGCGACGCCGCCCGTCTGCACATTTGCCACCGCCCCGGCATTGAGGAGCTGAATCAGAAACCAGACGACGATCAAAAGCGCAGCAGGGATGCGTGTGACGGTCACGAAAACAAAGATCACCAGCAGCGACCGCATCCGATCGCGAGGATAGGTCACCAGAAACGCACCCATCACGGCGGCAATCGCGCCGCTTGCGCCTAAGTTCGGCACTGTGGAGTCTGGGCTGGCTAAGACCTGCGCCAGCATCGCCACCAGCCCGCCGGAAAGGTAGAACGCAGAGAAGCGTAGTGGATTCATGGCGTCTTCGATCTCCGGACCGAACGCCCATAAGAACACCATGTTGCCTATGATGTGCGACCAGCTTCCGTGCAGAAACATCGCCGTCAGAATGGTGACCCAGTGATGACCGGCGACTATGTCTGCAGGAACGACGGACCACTTCAAGACGAATTGGTTCCCACGGATCAACTCGTTCACGAATACAACCACATTGATCAATATGATTAACGCCGTGATAGCAGGGAAATGCCTGGGACGTCGCGACGCGTCCGATAACGGGACTATAGTTCCCACTAAGCTCAGCCTTGTGCTTTGAGATTCTGTCCTTTCAAGGCAACTTGGTAACCATCCGACGTGCAGCCAGAGACAGTGATAAACGGGCGGCACCGCTGAAAAGCATGCTTATCCCTACCAGGGTGCCGATCACCCATTCGGTGCTCGACGGCCAGCTCCTCCAAATCAGGATCGCCAGAACCAAGGTGATGATCCCATCGAGCAACAGCCATTTCGATCCAGGCAGCGGGCGCAGAGTGAACGACAAGATCAGTTCCAGCGCCGCTTCCATAAACAGGTAAATCGCCAGTACAAGCGTGAGGGACGCCAAGCCCGCCACTGGGTTAAGAAAAGCATAGGCGCCAACAAAAATGTAGAGAACGCCCAGCAGCAGCTCCCATACGATTCCGCCCGCCGTTCGCGTATGCCAGGCGAATACCAGATGGGCAGCGCCACTGATCATAAGCAGCCAGGCAACGACGACAAGCACCGCTACTCCTGCCGCTGGTGGAATCACGATGGCGAGAACGCCGCCAAGAATCATCAGGACGCTAAGCGCGATGGACCACCCAACTGACTCCTTCGAGATTGCACCCAGGGACGGTGTGCTCATGGTACCTTCCTCCTCTGATGGGTCCACATTATATCTGATCAGCAAGCTGTCAAGGGTTCGCGGCAAAACTTCAGTTGATCTGGGCTCCGACCCGAGGTAATGTCCACATGACGTAGCTACCGACAATACTCAATAACGGAAGTCTGTTTGCGCCTTCTGGAGAAATGGGGGCGAACCCGCGTCAGTCAGCAATCAAAGGGGCCGCTTCCGTCTTTAACGCGCCTAGTTCAGCGACGGCTCGTTGGGATTCTGCGACGCTAATGTGTGGTTTCAATTCAGAAATCCGAATCGCTCGCTGCTTAAGAGTCCCTGGGGGGATGCACTTTCATGCGTCTGACCGGCAGCCATAGCAGCCAAAAAACGGCCAGCGCAAAGCAATCCGCGACAAACACATAAGCCGGCCACGGGCCGAAATAATCCAGAAGCGAAGCACTGCCGGGCTTTTCGCAGAGATACATATAATTGGTCTTGAAAACTGCATCGAATACGGCAATCGCAGCCGCGTACGCGTTCAGGACGCCAAAGGCGCGCCATAGAGAGCCTCGCCGCGGCCACGCGAACCGTGAGCCGGTCAGCGTGAGCAGCGTAATCACCACCAGCCCGTGGGAGACGAAAAAGTAGATGGTCGGGTAAGAGGGAAATGGAGCCCAAAGATCGGGTGTGAGCAATGCCATGCCGCTGCCGCCGAGGCCGCAGAAATACGCAACCTCGTAGATTCCTGGGCTCAACGTCAGCGCCGCGATCACGGTCAGCCACAAGGTGAGATCGCACAACTGGAGTGGAAGCGACTGCGGGAACCGAAATCCGTTCTGATGGATCCGGTAGCCATACCATATCAACTCATTCGCGGCGAGCAGGCCGGCGAGGAGGAATCGCGTGGGCCGGCGCCACTGAGTCCTATGGCGCAAGAAGACGTTCAGAGCTCCCGCGGTCGAGAGCACCGCCAGCAGGATCAGTAAGTGAACGCTCCAGGTGAGGCGCGACGTCATGTCGCTGTATCTGCGTCCATTTTGCCACCTCGCTTGGCACGTCTGCCGGAGAATCTAGCTCAGCGGCGTTCTTCCGGCTCGGCGATGTCGGCCTCGGCCTTTTCGAATTCCGTGCGCGGCATCTCGAATATGCCGCAGTCGGAGCATACCACTTCAATCAGGTTCTTCGTCTCATCGAGAAAACGCCAGGTTGCGTCGCCACGACAGCGCGGACAGAGTATTTCAGGGGGACCTTCCTCGGCAAAGATTTTCGCTTGGGCCATATCTTCGAAAGAGCACGTGCACGACCACGAGAGCCGGCTAACAAAGACTGCGTGAGCAATACTTACGCAAGCACAGGAGACTCGAAGATGTGGGTGAAACCGCACACGTCGTAAGGCGAGCTGTCGCCTCCTGGTGTTAACCCAATATGGTTTCTCAGTTGCTGCTCTAATCTTGAACCCCAGGAGGTAAATGCCATGCCTTCAGCAACTGAGGCAATCGCACTGGACTTGGTGCGCGATTCCGCGCATCCGATTGTTTACGGTCACGAAGATTACGATCCGCTTCTCGAGTTTATCGGCGATGCCCGGTTCGTCCTGTTGGGGGAAGCCTCGCACGGGACGCATGAGTTCTATCGCGAGCGCGCGCGAATTACGAAACGGCTCATTACAGAAAAAGGCTTTACCGCCATCGCCGTCGAAGCCGATTGGCCGGACGCCTATCGAGTGAATCGTTACATACGCGGCGCAAGCGCCGATCCCGACGCCGAGGAAGCACTCGCCGGCTTCAAGCGTTTTCCCGCGTGGATGTGGCGGAATGCCGACATCCTGGACTTCGCCGGTTGGTTGCGCGAGTACAACGATTCGCTCACGCCGGGGTCCAAGAAGGCGGGATTCTACGGGCTTGATCTGTACAGCCTGCACACGTCGATTGAAGCCGTCCTGAGTTACCTCGAAAAGGTGGATCCGGAGGGTGCGCGGCGCGCACGCTACCGGTACGGCTGCTTCGAGAATTTCGGCGAGGACCCGCAAGCCTATGGCTACGCTGCTGGATTCGGCCTGGGCGACACCTGCGAGTCCGAAGTGGTCGCGCAGTTGATCGAGTTGCAACGGCGCGCCGCGGACTATGCCCGTCGTGACGGACGGATCGCGGCGGATGATTACTTCTTCGCCGAACAAAACGCGCGTCTGATCAAGAACGCCGAGGAGTATTACCGCACGATGTTCCGTGGGCGGGTTTCTTCGTGGAACCTTCGCGATCGGCACATGACGGAAACGCTGGCCGCGCTGGTGGAGCATTTTGAGTATCAGGGCAGCCGATCGAAAGTCGTAATCTGGGCACACAACTCGCACTTGGGCGATGCGCGCGCCACCGATATGGGCCGGTCCGGCGAGTGGAATGTCGGTCAGCTGGTGCGGCAACGATACGGCCGCGAGTGCGTGCTGGTCGGATTCACAACTTACACCGGCACCGTGACTGCCGCATCCGACTGGGGCGCAGCCGCCGAGCGCAAACGCGTCCGTCCGGGGATGCCCGGCAGCGTCGAATCGCTGTTTCATGACGTGAACATCCCGGCGTTCCTGCTCACGCTGCCGCGGAACAGCCATGTTTCGAACGGTCTGCGTGCACCAATGCTCGAGCGCGCGATCGGCGTCATTTACCGCCCGGAGTCGGAGCTGGCGAGTCACTACTTCCACGCCTCTCTTTCCGATCAGTTCGACGCGGTGATCCATTTCGATCGAACTCGCGCAGTGGAACCACTCGAGCCCAGTGCCGAATGGGGTATCGGCGAGCCGGCCGAGACGTTTCCTTCGGGAGTGTAGCCCAATGGTCAACGAAGAAATCGCCCGCATCTTCGAGCGGATGGCTCACGTGCTTGCTTTCAAAGGCGGAGACCGGTTTCGCATCATGGCCTATGAGCGCGCAGCCGTATCGATTCGCGATCTGAAAGAGGATCTCGCCGATGTCGCCGAACAGGGAAAACTTCAGGATGTGCCGGGCATCGGCCAGGATCTTTCGGAAATGATCGAGGAGTACATCGACACGCGGAAGATGAAGCGGTATACGCAGGAATGCAAAGGCATCGCCGATGAGCTGATCGATTTGATGAGCATTCCGGGCCTGGGGCCGAAGACGCTCGCCCTGCTTCACAAAGAGATCGGCGTAACCAGCTTTGAAGATCTCAAAAGATGCCTGGAGGGCGAAGCGGTTCTCCAGTTGAAGGGCTTCGGCCAGAAGAAAATCGACAACATCAAGCGCGGCATCGATCTGTGGCTCGCCAGCCAACAGCGGATGCTGATCAGTGTCGCGCTGCCGCTGGCCGAGAATCTGCTTGCCGAAATTCGAAAAATCAAAGGGATTGAGCGTGCCGATATCGCGGGCTCTCTGCGCAGGCGGCGTGAGACGATCGGCGATGTGGATGTGCTGGTGATTTCTAAAGATAGTCCGAGTGCATTGAAGCGCATTACGGAACTGCCTGTCGTGAAACAGGTCCTCGGGCTCGGCGACACCAAAGCGACAGTGATGATCGAAGGCGGCATTCAGGTAGACGTTCGCGCGGTCCCGCAGAAATCGTATGGAGCCGCGCTTCAATATTTCACCGGATCGAAGCAGCACAACATTCATCTGCGAACGCTGGGGCGAAGGCGCGGATTGAAGTTCAATGAGTACGGCGTGTTTCGTGGCGAAAGACGGATTGCCGGCGAGGAAGAAGCCGATGTTTACCAATCCCTGCATATCCCACTGATGGCGCCTGAGCTGCGCGAGGATCGCGGCGAGATTGAGACGGCCCTTAACGAAAAGCTGCCGAAGCTTATCGAAGTTAGCGACCTGCGCGGCGATTTACATACGCATTCGACCTATTCCGACGGCAAATCGACTATCGAGGAGATGGTCGAGCGCGCGGCCGAGCTCGGCTATGAATACATCGCGCTGAGCGATCACTCGCCGTCGGAGCGCGTAGCGCACGGTCTCGATCGCGCCCGGCTGGAAAAGAAAATCCAGGAAATCGAAGCTCTGCGTAAGAAGAGGAAAGACCGGCTGCCGCACATCCTGATCGGTTCCGAAGTGGACATTCTTGGCGACGGCAAGCTGGATTATCCCGACGACATTCTTTCGAAGCTCGACGTGGTTGTGGCTGCGATTCATTCCAGCTTCCGCCAGAGCAAAGACCGGATTACCGGACGCCTGCTGGATGCGATCGCGCATCCATATGTCGATGTCATCGCGCATCCCACCAGCCGGCTGATTGGCGCGCGTGAAGCGCTCGAAGTCGATTTCGAACGGGTGATCGCGGCGGCTGCAAAATCCGGGGTCGCGCTGGAAGTGAACGGGTCGATGTACCGCCTGGATCTGAATGACGTAATGGCCAGAGCCGCACAGGAAGGCGGCGCCTTGCTGGCCATCGGCTCCGACGCGCACAGCACCTCGCAGCTTGAATGGATCCGTTACGGCGTCTTCCAAGCCCGCCGCGGATGGGTGGAAGCGCGATCGGTGATCAATACCTGGACTTGGACAAAGCTAAGCCGCTGGCTGAAGCATCGTGCGGCAGCCGCGGCGTAGGAGGAATCATGATCAAACAAAGTCTTATCGCAGTTATGGCGATGACCGCGACTCTCGGCATCGCACAGGAGAAGATTCCGGTTCACGTGACCGTCACCGTGGAGGCGGTTCACGGAAAAGAGGTCCCCGAGCTGAAGCGCGAGGACGTAATGGTTTTTCATGGAAAAGAACGTCTTCCGGTAACCGAGTGGACCACGCTCAAAGGAGAACAGGCCGGACTGGAGCTTTTCATTCTGATCGACGACGCATCCGCCCTGAGTCTCGGATCGCAGTTGGCCGATTTACGCGAATTCATCAACCGCCAGCCGGCCAGCGCGCTGATCGGAATCGGATACATGCACAACGGGATCGCCGACATTAAACAGGACCTGACTTCCGATCACGCCAAGGCGGCCCAAGCGCTGCGGCTACCGTTAGGAAGCATCGCTGCCGGCGAAAGCCCATATCTCGCACTCAGCGATCTCATCAAGAGATGGCCAAGTTGCTGCGTGCGAAGAGAAGTCCTGATGGTTTCAAGCGGAGTCGACCCGCTGGGTGGAACCGGCCCGATCAATCCGTATCTCGATAGCGCGATCGCGCATGCGCAGCGGGCCGGCACGATCGTGTACGCGATCTACACGCCTCACGCCGGGCACGGCGGCCACAGCTTATGGCGCATGAACTGGGGACAGAACCAGTTAACCGAGCTCGCGGAAGAGACCGGTGGCGAAGCGTACATGCTCGGGTTCGGACCTCCGGTGTCGATCGGGCCGTATTTGACCGATCTGGCGGAGCGCCTGACGCATCAGTATTCGGTGAGTTTTCTGATGAAGCCGCTCGCGAAGCCCGAGTTGGCGCCGGTTCGTTTTACCACAGAGATTCCGAATGCAGAAATCGTGGCCGCACCCAAGGTCTATGTAGCGCCCGAGCCGCGGCCGTCGGGCGACCGGTAATCGGTGAGCGTGGCTTCGAGCCGCGGTCGAGTCTTTTTGGACTCTTTCTGGTCCTGTGACCAGCAAGCGCGAAAAAGCGCAAGTGACCGCGATTTCTGCGCACAATAGCTCAGCGGTCGGCGATATGGCGGCGGAAGCAGCCGAGAAACCGGGGCCGAGGGCGCGATCACTCGTATCCGGTGCACTGGCGACCGAAGTAAATCCCTAAGCGACGTACATGCGCGAAGAATGCGTGCGCCCGCCTAGATTCCCCGTTTCTAATCGACGTCTTATCTGGTTCTTTCTGGTGGTCTACGTGCAGCTCCTGGAGAGAGCGCCAGCCTACGCAAACGCCCGGCCAAAAACAGCTATGGACAGTAAGCAAAAGAATCGCTTGATCTTCTCAACCGTAAATTTCGCGGTGCTCATGGTTGCGATCTATCTTGCCACCAGGCTCATTCCCGGGGCTCAATCCAAAGCGGTTTCCTACAGCGATTTCCTGGTGGAGCTTCGAGCGGATCATTTGAGCGAGGTTCAGGTTACCGAGCACGAACTGATCGGCGTGCTGAAGAGCGATGCGGCTCACGCAAAGAACCCTGGTCCGCCGCAGACGATCACCGCCACGCGGCTGCCGGGCGTGGACGAATCAGAACTCCTGAAGGAGCTCGAAGCACATCCGGTGAAGTTCCAAGGCCGCATCGACCAAACTTCGTGGATCTGGAACATCCTGGGTTGGGTCCTGCCGTTCCTGTTTATCGTCTTGATCTTCAGAATGGGAATGCGGCGCATGACTCAAGCGGGCGGCGCTTTGACGTTCGGGAAGAACCGGGCCAAGATTCACGATGAATCGAGCACGAGCAAGGTGACTTTTGACGATGTCGCGGGCCTGGATGAAGCCAAGCTGGAACTGGAAGAGGTGGTAGACTTTCTTCGCCAGCCGGCGAAGTATCAGAAGCTCGGCGGCCGGATTCCGAAAGGCGTTCTGCTGGTGGGACCGCCGGGCACCGGCAAGACCTTGTTGGCGAAAGCCGTGGCCGGCGAAGCGCACGTGTCCTTCTTCTCGCTCTCAGGATCGGAGTTTGTGGAGATGTTCGTCGGCGTCGGTGCGGCCCGCGTGCGCGACTTGTTTGAGCAGGCCAAGCTGAAGGCGCCCTGCATCGTGTTTATCGACGAACTGGATGCGATCGGCAAATCGCGAACTTCCGGACGGGCGGTGGGATTCAGCAACGATGAACGCGAGCAGACGCTCAATCAACTCCTGGCGGAAATGGATGGATTCGACAGTTCCGAAGGCGTGATCCTGATGGCGGCCACCAACACGCCGGAGGTGCTGGATGCAGCGCTGCTGCGCGCCGGGCGCTTCGATCGGCAGGTTCTTGTGGATCGTCCGGACCTCAAGGATCGCGTCGAGATTTTAAAGGTTCACGCTCGCAAAATCCACATGGCGGAAAATGTCGACCTGGAGACGATTGCGGCGCGAACGCCCGGAATGGCGGGCGCCGATCTGGCCAACATCGTGAATGAGGCGGCGCTGCTGGCCGTGCGCCGGGGCGCGGAAAGTGTCGAAATCCGCGATCTGGAGCAGGCGGTGGATCGTGTCATGCTCGGTCTTGAGAAAAAGAGCCGCGTCATGAGCCCGGAAGAGAAAGAACGCGTCGCGGTTCACGAGTCCGGCCATGCGCTGGTGGCGCTTTCGGTGAAGCACGCCGATCCATTGCATCGCGTCTCTATTATTCCGCGATCGATTGGCGCCTTGGGCTATACGCTGCAATTACCCACGCAGGAGCGCTATTTGATGACCAAGCCGCAACTGGAGGATCAGATCGCCGTTCTGCTGGGCGGGCGTGCGGCCGAAGAAATTCACTATCGGGGAGTGGTCTCAACCGGCGCGTCGGACGATCTCGAGCGGGCTTCCGAGCTGGTCCGGCAAATGGTGACGCGCTTTGGGATGAGCGAGCAGCTCGGGAAGCTTACTTATGGCAAGCCGATGTCCGGAGCATTCCTGAAATCGCCGTTCGATATGGAAGAACGCAACTACAGCGAAAAAAGCGCAGAGATGATCGACGCGGAATCGCGGCGGATTGTGGATGAAATCTACGGTGAAGTAAGACAGATCCTGCAACAGCGAATCGCGGCGATGGACCGCATTTCCGTAGAGCTCGTCCGTAAAGAGACATTGGAGCGCGACGAGCTCGACCGGCTCATTTTGAGCGTTGAAAGCCCCACGGAAGCCTCACAGCGTGACGCTCAGTCCGTCATAAGCGATACGTGCATCCACGCCGAAATCTGAGCCGAGAAGCCGAACTTTCCGGGCAGCCTCCTCCGGATCGCTCGTCACGATTTCCGAACCGCAATGAGAGAAAATCGCACGCCGCACGCCTTCTTCTTTGCACCATTGAATCTGCGTGCGAATCGAAGCATGTCCGATCACAGTTTTGCCGCGCCTGCGAAGAATCCCACGTGTAATCGACGCCCCATCGCCGATATAGAGACTGATCGCGCGCAGGGCTTCGCTCCGATCTCGAATCTGTACCAGGTCTGGAACGTAGAAGACGCTGTGCCGTCCCGCCGTGATTCTATATCCGACCGCGGGCGCGCGAATGGAGTGCTCTACCGGAAATGCTTCGAACCCGATCCCGAACAACTCGAACCTGCAACGTGACCGGATCACGACTTTGGAAGCGATCCGGGCAGTACAGATCCTGCTCCATGTCTCCGCAGCCGCATAGACAGGGCAGAAGGCGCCCGTCTTTAGTCCGGCAACATGGTCCGAGTGTGCGTGGGTGAGCAGGATCGCATCCGGACCAATACGCTCGACGTTGCCGGCCCAGTCCGCGCCGCAATCGATCATGACTGCCTTGCGGCGCCAGGACACCAGCAGCGACGAATGCATGCGATGCAGCGGCGTTCTTGCTTCGATTTCTCCTCGGGTTCCCAGGAACGTCAGCTTCACACGGGATTCCGCCAATTTCCTTCAGACCGGTTGTACCACGCTTCGGACAAGCTCCTCGATTTTCTTTTCGTCGGGAATGCGCAGCGCGACGTCGGCTTCGGAGATCATTCCGACGACGTGTCCCCCTCTGTCAACGGCCGGAATTCGCTTGATCTGATGCCCTTCCATCAAATCCAGCGCTGTCTGATAATCGTCATCCGGCGAGCAGGTTATCACCGGGCTCGACATAATGTCGTACACGGTCGTTTGGTGCGGATCGCGGCCGGGAGCCACGACTTTCATCGCCAAATCGCGATCTGTGAGGATGCCGACCAACTTGTTCTCGGGCAAGCTACCGACCACCGGCAGGGCTCCGATATTGTGCTTCAGCATCAGCTTCGCCGCGAGCGAAGCGCTATCGCTCGCCTGACAGAACACCGGATCCTTGGTCATGATGTCCCGGCACTTTTCGGGCATCACCGGGGCGATATTCAATTCCGATTCGCCGTGATCTTCGTATCCGGAAGCTCCACGTTTGCCTTGTCCCCAAGAACCGGGCCAAACCATGGGAGCGTCGCCGGGCGGGTGCGGACCCGACATCGGATACACTCCGGATGGGCCAACTCGATCTTTCCGCCCGGCTCCTCCTCCTGGAAAACCGCTGGAGCGGCTTGTACTTTTCTTGACTTTACGTTTTGTTGCCATAATGAACCTCAGGATGATACTGGCATTCGGGATGCCAATTCCCGCGTTGTGACCAGGTGGCTTTGAAGGCCTGTCTGCGGTCGCTGTGGCGGCACGTCTGATTGGTCTGTCACGTGCCGGCATGGTTGCGAAAAGAGGTTATTAGATGACGAACTGCGATGGATGTGCACGGTTGGAGCGCTTTCTGCTCGAGGCGATGGTCGCGGCCGACAAGGCTGAAACTGGGCTGCGGTGTTACCTGATCACGCATGAGCGATTTGGCGGGGTTTCAGACATGGATGAGTATGAAGCCTTGAGAAAAGATCAGGAGAATGCGACCCAAGAACGACATCGCGCGTATACGGGCTTGATCAGCCACAAGCGGGCGCACAGCAGGTGAATAAAAGGAGAATAAGATGCGGCCCGCAAGTTCGATACGAAATCATCCTTTGATACAGACCATTGGTTCGAGCCGCGCGACACGTCGCGAGAGTCCGGCATTTTCGGCTAGCTTCTACCACCTCCGTTACATCCTTATAAGCTCCCGGCGCCTCTTCGGCGACTCCGCGTGACGAGGGTGAGCGGATCAGAATGCCTCGGTCGGCAAGATCGTCGATCAGTTGCCTGCCGCGCCAGAGCTTGGTCGCCTGGTGACGGCTCATCTGCCGTCCGGCTCCGTGGCAGGACGAGCTGAACGATCGCTTCTCGCTTTCCCCCATTCCCACCAGGATGTACGATGCCGTGCCCATCGTGCCGCCGATCAGCACTGGCTGCCCGATCGAGCGCAGAGCTTCTGGAATCGCAGGATGATTCGGGCCGAACGCACGGGTTGCGCCTTTGCGATGAATGAAGAGGCGCTTCGTGCACCCATCGACTTTATGCTCTTCCACTTTGCAAGTATTGTGGGATACATCGTAGAGCACTGTCAGCTCGGCTTTTGGCACTACTTCGGCGAAGGCGCGGCGGACCAGGTGAGTGATCATCTGACGGTTGGCCAGCGCGCAGTTGATGGCCGACCGCATGGCACCGAGATATTTCTCTCCAAGTGGAGATTCGATCGGCGCGCACGCCAGCTCCCGATCCGGCAGCTCAATTCCGTATTGTGCGGCCTGCATCACCATGTCACGAAGAAACTCCGTCCCGATCTGGTGGCCAAGCCCGCGCGATCCGCAATGAATGCTCACCAGGATGTCGTCGAGCTGGATGCCGAAGGCGCGGGCCGACGGTTCATCGAAGATCGAGACCACGCGCTGCACTTCGAGGTAGTGGTTTCCCGATCCGAGCGTCCCCATTTCACGCCGTTGCCGATTCTTGGCGAAGCCGGAGACCGTGCCAGGCTGAGCGCCGAGCATCCGGCCGCGCTCCTCAGTCCGATCGAGGTCCGCCTCGACGCCGTAGCCCATGCGCAACGCCCATTGCGCGCCGCCGTCGAGCATTTCATCCAACTGTGAATCCGTGAAATTAAGCAGGCCCCGGCTTCCAACGCCGGCAGGGATGTGCCGATAGAGCGCGTCCGCGAGGGTTTGCTTTACCGTCGTAATGTCGTCAGACTTCAGGCCCGTCAACAAAGTGCGAACACCGCACGAGATGTCGAATCCTACGCCTCCCGCGGAGACCACGCCGCCTTGCTCAGGATCGAATGCTGCCACGCCGCCGATCGGAAATCCGTACCCCCAATGCGCATCCGGCATCGCATAGGCGGCTTTCTGAATGCCCGGCAAAGTTGCTACATTCACGATTTGCTCGTAGACCTTCGCGTCCATGTCATGTATCAGGTCTTCGCTCGCATAAAGAACGGCAGGAACGCGCATCTTGCCATGCGGTTCAATCTTCCACTCAAATTCGGACACGCGATTTAGCAGCGCCGTTTCCATGAGCCCTCACACATCCACGACACATTGCGCGACCCATTCCCCCGCCGCGTTCCGGCCGACGAACAAGCTGGTATACGTGGCTCCCTTGACCTCGACCGCCGGCTCGTGACGCGCGACGTCGACATCCTCTCCCCAAGCTCTGCCCCGTAAGCGATTTCCTTGGATGCGCACTTCGAAGCGTCTGAAGATCATTCCACGGACGGCCATTTCGTAAACCAGCGCGTTTAACCAGTCGACCAGCAAAGTTTCACGGTTCTCGGCCTCGCATTCGACGACGACCACTCTTCGTCCTACTACCCGCGAAGGATCAGTAATGACTCCCATAAGGGCGAGCGCCGCTTGCTCATAAGCTCCCTCTTTGGTTGCGGCGATGCCGCGGACACCGATGTCGGCGCCGTGCGGAAAATGCTCCCACCGCGCCGTGGACTCTTTGGTCGGCTTGCCCACCTGCATAACTAAGGGCGTGCGAGCACTTCGTGTTTCTGCTCCCGCGAAATAAGCTTGGCGAGTTCGCCCAGTTCGTCGGCCAGCAGTTCAACCATGTCATCGACAGCCACGATGCCTGCCAACGCGCCTTCCGCATCCACAACCGGGACCCTGCGAATTCCGTTCGTCCGCATCTTTGCGATCGTTTGAAGAACACCTTCCTGCTCCCGCACGGTGACCAGATCGCGGGTCATGATGTCTTCAACCGCGAGGCTGGCTGCATCTAACTCCAAAGCCAATACCTCGACGACGATATCCCGGTCGGTAACGATCCCGACAGGTATGCGTTTCCCATCGAGCTTATCTGTGACGACAAGGTCGCCAACATGAAATTGGCGCATAAGTTTTGCTGCCTCACGAACGGACATCCCGCGGGACGCAACCACGGTTTGACGGATGCAAAGTTCTCCAACCGGCATAAGTTTTCTCCTTCGGTTAACGAATTGATCGCTGCATGCTTTCTGCCAAACGGCGCGATAGAGGGAAGCCGGCTTCGGTCCACGAAGTGCACTGGGCAAAGGCGGCAATCCAGGATATGGAGTTGACTTATGGAGTTGATGGATGTCCTTGAAAAACGGCGCGCGGTCCGGGAATACACCGATGCGGCTGTGGAACGGTCTACCATCGAGCGGCTGATCCGTGCCGCAATCCTCGCGCCCAGCGCAATGAATCTGCAACCGTGGGCCTTCGCAGTCCTTCTCGGCCGGGCGCGGGTCGACCAGCTTGCCGAACGCGTCAAGAAGTGGCTGCTGGCGAACTTTTCCGATACGATGTACGGCCCGTCCATCCGGGGGATGATTGAGGATCCAAAATACGCCTTGTTCCATCACGCGCCGGCGTTGGTGATGATCTTGGCGAAATCCCCGGAAGCGCAGGCCATGGAAGACTGCTGCCTGGCCGCGGAGAATCTGATGCTGGCCGCGCGCGACCAGGGGATTGCCAGCTGTTGGGTCGGCTTCGCTCGTCCCTGGCTGAATCTGCCGGAGATAAAGCACGAACTCGGGTTGGCGGAGAAATACCACGTCGTCGCTCCTATCGTGCTGGGACATCCAGTGGCGTGGCCGAGCTCGCACGGCCGCAACGTTCCTGAAATTCAATGGCTCGGATGAAAACATATGACACTACCCCCACAGATCACGCTGCGAAATATGGAGCCGGTTCCAAACCTTGAACCGGCGGTGCTCAAGGAAATAGCGGTTCTCGAACGATTCTTCAAGCGGATCATGAGTTGCCGCGTCATGATCGAGGGACCAAGAGGCCGGCGTTACGGTGGCTTGTACCATGTGCGAATCGACCTCGGAGTCCCCACGGAGGAGTTGGTGGTTGAGCACACGCCCAGCCTTCACGGAACTCTTCAGGACATCGAGGCTTCGAAGAGAACCAAGCAGTCCGAGCCGAAGCGGGACAGCCGTGACGTGTACCGCGCGATTCACGAGGCGTTCCATGAGATGCGCCGTCGTTTGCAGGATTATGCGCGGCGCTTGCAAGGACAAACGAAGCAGCATGAGGCTCCAGTCCCGGCCAGAGTCGTGAAGCTGTTTGAGGATTACGGTTTCCTGGAAACACCGGATGGGCGCGAGATCTATTTTCACCGCAACAGCGTTTTGGATGAACGGTTCAATCTTCTACGCATCGGAAGCGACGTGCGGTTTGCTGAGGAAGCCGGCGAAGAAGGTCCACAAGCGAGCTCGGTCCAACTAGTCCGCCTGGCTAAGCAAGCTCGTAACGCCGCCGGCACTGCGCTGCTGCGCAAACAGCGATGAGCCGGGTCGTTCGTTCAATGCGGCGCCGTATTCTGCCACGGCGCCGCATTTCCTCCGTCCTTCGATGACACTGCGATCTTTTCTTTACGCCGCCGCAGGCTTCGTTTTCGTCCCTTCCTCAACCGTCACCTGGTGGATCTTCTTTTTCGCCTCCGCGACGGGCAATGTAATTTTGAAAATGCCCTCGGTAAGCTCGGCCTTTGCCTGGTCTGTCTTTGCACCCTCAGGCAACGGGATCGACCGATAGAATTGGCCGTAGCTTCTCTCCCAGCGATGGAATCCTTCGTGATCCTCTTGGTGCTCGCGTTTTCGTTCGCCTTCGATGATGAGGGCGTCCTCGGTGAGCTCGACCTTTCACTTCCTCCTTCTTAAGGCCGGGAAGCTCCGCGGTCACCACCAGGTTGCCGTTGCACTGCTGAATGTCGATGGCAGGGGACCAGGCTCCTCCGTCAGTCGCCGGCGCGACCCCACGAAGGATCCGATCCATTTCGGCGCTGAAGTCGCGCATCAGCGCAAACGGGCTCTGGTGGAAAAAGCTTCTGAATGGAAGCACCGGCTTGAAGAACTCCTTGAACTCGGCCGGCGCGGTTTCCCGCTTTGCGGGCGATTTTTCTTTCGTCACATTCACTTCGGACATGCTTTACTCCTTTTTGTTTTCTTCGGTGATTAATGGACTCCCGCGAGGGAGCCGTGGGTCATGCGATACGGCACTGCATCGGAGCTTGTTGAAAAAAGGGGAACAGACCGCTCTGTCCACGCCGACGCTCCGATGCGAAATCAGCGGTTTGCGACTCATGCGATACGGCACTGCTTAGGAGCCTGTTGAAAAAAGGGGGACAGACCGTTCTGTCCGCGCCGACGCTCCGATGCGAAATCAGCAGTTTGCGACTGGGGACAGAGTAGTCTGTCCCCCTTTTTTTCAACAAGCTCCTATGCGGCCACCACGTGGATCTTGGCAGCGCGATGCGCGCAGATTCCTTGCAGCGTATGCACTACGTCGTCATACGACAGTTCCGCTTGGCTCTTGCCATCGCCTTTTTCCGATCGCAGAATGATGTCGTTCATCGAGAGAATGCCTTCCAGAGCCCCCGCACGATTCACGACAGGCAACCGGTGAATCTTTTCCTTGCGCATCGTCTTCAGCGCAGCGTGGAGGTCATCATCCGGCTCGCACATGACCACCCGAGGCTTGGAGACATCCGCGGCAGTAATCTTCGAGGATTTGCCGTCTCTCGTGCTCAAAGCAATGCAAATGTCACGATCCGTGAGGATGCCGGTCACTTTGCCGCTTTCGTCCACCAGAGGAAGAACACCGCAGTCGTTCTCAAACATCAGCGCGCCGGCCGCCGCAAGGTTGGTCTCAGGACGGCAAGCCGTAACCCTCTTAGTCATCAGTTCACGCACTTTCATGTTGGCCTCCTTCTTTCGGGGAATACGGATTTGAAGGTGCAACTTGAGCACCGCCCTAAAGCCTCGCGCCTTGTGGACGCTGCTTCCCCACCTGGGTCAAATCTGGGTGATAGTCCTCAAGACCTGCGCGTGTTAGCCCAAGTGGGCAAGAATACAAGAAATCTCGTCTTCGACCTTACGGCGATGAGTCTTACTAATTAGCAAGAATCGACTTAAGCGACAAGCTCGGTGTCCTGGGCTCGGTGAAGCTCGAGGAGCGGTTTCTGTAGCCTCTCAAACCTTCGGGCCCAGATGAATCCCAGACTCTGCCTCAGCTCGCGCTCGTTAAAGGGAGAAGACAGCGCGTGAAACGCTCCGGCATTCGCGAGTTCCGGCCAGTCAATCGCGTCTGAGAATCGGTGACATGCAATCGGGAGAGCGGTGGGCGCCGCGTAGAGCACTGACCGCAGAGCCAAGCTCCACGAAAGGCCGAGAGAGTACGGCTCGAAGAGGATCGGCGATAAGTTTGCGGCCGGCGCTCATCTCGCGCACCCGATCGAGGCTGCGGACGATCTCAAGGGACCACCCGAACTCGGTGACGACGCGGTCGAGCGGGCCAGGAGGAAGATTTCCAAGCAGAATCACGGTGCCATTTGTCATTGATTTGAGCGTTTGAGTGCAATTCGAAGACCGATCGGATCGTGATGATCGAACCGTGCCACTGATTCGCTTCGGAGTCCCCGATTGGAATCGCAATCACCGGGTCGCGAAGTGGTTGAAAATCGACTTCCTTCACTGCCGCTCGTAGCGCCCCATGTAGACAGCTTGCCCAATAGCATGCTTCTTGAGAGCCTTCTCAAGTATTGGCCGCTTCGCTCCTTCAGGCACGCCGAGTGTAGGATGTCGAGCGCGAACAGGCGGAAAAAGTAACGGTGCGGCCCTCCGCCTTCCGGGGGACAGGGACCGCCGTAGCCGAGCCTGCCGAAGTCATTTGTTCCGGATTTTCCGGATCGGGATGCGCTCTTTGCCCTCCGGAAGCGCGTGAGTATGAGCCGGTATATCCCAGACCAGCCAGTGGTTCCAAGTGCCGCGCGGCGCATCAGGATCGTCCATGATCAGTGCGAAGCTCGCGGTTTCAGAAGGTTCGCCTGTCCAGTGCAATGCGGGCGACAGGTCGTCACCATCGCAGGTGATCCGCCTCGGTAGATCGCCTCCATCGGCGAAGCCCTGCACCGTAACTTTGAAATCCCCCTTGATTCCGCTCATCTGACTTTTTTTAAACGTGCACGTCCGGTTCCAGGCAGGGCTCGATGCCCCGGAATCTCCAGGCGGGTAGGATTTCCGGTGGCACAGAAGGTGCTCAGTACTAGGTACCCAACACGGGACGAAAGGTGAAGTTTATGGCAAACATCGCGATTCAGAAAGTGGAAAAATCGGACATCGATCGTCTTCCGATCTTCGAGGAAATCGAGAGACGGCTGGATGTTGTCCGGCAGAACGCATTCGAGCTTTTCGAAAAGCGGGGCCGGGAACTGGGTCACGCGGTCGACGACTGGATCAAGGCCGAGCACCAGGTGTTCGGTTGGCCTGCGGCAGAGTTGGCGGAAACAGATTCGAAGTATGAAGTCGAGTTGACGCTGCCCGGCTTCGATGCCAAGGAGATCGAGATCACGGCCACGCCCTCCGAAATTATCGTCCATGCAGCGTGCAAGGCGGAAAGAGCGGAGGCACGCAAAATCGTATGGACCGAGTTCGGATCGAACGACGTGTTCCGCAAATTCGAGTTGCCGCTGGCCATCGACGTGGACAAAGTCCAGGCTTCGCTCGAGAAAGGCATGCTGCACATCATTGCGGCCAAAGCGCAAGCGGCAAAGCCAAAGGCGATTGAGGTTGCAGCAGCCTGATCAAGATCGCGGCGCGGGAGGTTTTGGACGCGTCAACGCCCTGCTCGCCCGAGGTTTCCCCACTGCGGCGGCACGGACCTCATCGAGCTTGTGATCGAGCTCGGCCCGAATCAGGGCGGCCACGAGGCGCGCGAACCGCCGGCGGCCGCGGACCGAGTGTGGCCAAGCTGCTTGGGTCACCCGGAAGCCCAAGCGCTCTTGCGCACTCCAGGGTCCGTTGATCCGCGAACGGGTACAGTTCCGGCCAGGCAAGCTGCGCTTCCCGAAAGAAGATATTGACGGCGACCTCGCCGATCCCTTTTAGCTGGTCAAGCAGCTTCCGTTCGCGCTTGGGATCCCGGCCAGCGGCTTCGCGAAGTTTCCGCAAGTCGCCCTGATACATGTCGATGAGTAATTGCGAGGTTTCGCCGAGCATTTTGGAAGTGCGCTCATCGTAACGCACGTAACCGCCTTCGTCGAGTGCGCGAACACGCTGCTCCCAGGTGCTGGCGGCCATCTTTTCCGGAGTCGTCCAGCCCCGTTCGAACAGAACCCGCGCGGACCTCAATGCAACATTGTGGCTGATGCGCGTACTGAACAGCATTGCGCTGATCAAAAGGCAGAAAAGCGGAGAGGGCTGATTGACTGCCGCGTCAATCCCCAGATCCTCCGCGAACGTCTGCCCGTATCGCCGCATCAGGATCTCTACGATGGCTTCTGTCATGGCCGCCTTCAGCCAGGCTCGGTTGACAGCACTACCGGCGCGTCGCGCGCCTCAGTTGGATGACCTCTCGGTTCGAACTTTCCTTCCTCATGAGCAGGGTTCCTCGATCCATTAGATCGCTCTCGAATACAAGGAATTCCTCGCCGTCTGAGTTCACGACGCAAAAACGGTCATCTTCTGCTGGTCCGATCACGTCAATGGTCTTGCCGGCCGGAATGGTGGTCGCGGCCTGATGATTGTCTCGATAGGCCAGCACCATGAGAGGGGCGTTGAGGCGGCATAGCATGACGAACCTCCTCGATTACCTACGAGATGTCTGTAGGTACTATACCCCCCTTCCAGCTGTTTCGCCAGCGAAATCGAGCGTGGGCCTGATCAGGTTCTTGTGGCGATCGTGGAACACCGATTGCCAGCTTTGCTTTGGAGAGACATGCTCGCGTTGCTGATTTGCGGAGCGGCCATTGCCGGCTTCAGCGCGATGCGTTTCCGCAAAAGGATTGGATTGAATCCAGTTCCCTCCGCTCAGCGCAATAACCATTTGGAGCCTACTTTGACGTAGACGCGCTTCACCGCCGCCCAGGCGACGCGGAATGCGATTTCCTCCTGGCGCGGATCGCCGGCATATTGCGCCCATGCATGGTTGAAGGCCTCGCGGAAAATATCTTGCCCGTGCTCCGGAAGATGCCGCTGAACAGAAACTGGCAAATCATCGTTAGTCAGATACGGCACAAGCGTCAGAGCCGCGGCGGCGAGTTCCCGTGCCAGAATACCACCGCAACAGGCCAAGTCATTCGGTCGCAGTGTATCACTTTCGAATTTCTGCCTTGGTCCCCGAAGCAGATCCGCAGACCTGTTTTCGTTCCGCTTTTCATGCTCTTGTGAGCACCGCGGAAGGATTCGACTGTCCTGTCTCGCCGGACCCGGCGAAGGCCCCAACGGGACTCGGCAGGGAAGCGTCCCGAACGCCCCAGATCTCGCGAGCATACTCCGTGACGGCACGGTCGCTCGAGAATTTCCCCACACGCGCGATGTTCAAGATTGCCATCCGGCTCCACTGAGCGCGATCGCCGAAGGTGTCGGCCACCTGCCTTTGCGCTTCTATATATGGGACGAAGTCCGCCACGTGGACATGTTCGTCGTTGGGGTCGAGAAGACTTGTAAAAATCCACTTGAAAAGATCAGGTTCGTGAGGACTGAATAGGTTAGAGGAGAAGCTATCGACCACGCGCTTCGATCGCGGACTGCGAGCGTAGTGATCGCGCGGCCGGTAGGTTTTCTGTTGACGTAGAGTCTGAACTTCGGAAGGTTGCAGGCCGAAGATAAACATGTTCTCCGCACCCACTTCTTCCAGGATCTCGATGTTGGCGCCATCGAGCGTCCCGATGGTCACGGCTCCGTTTAAGGCCAGCTTCATGTTGCCGGTTCCGGAGGCTTCTGTTCCGGCGGTCGAGATTTGTTCGCTCAAATCAGCAGCGGGGATGATCTTCTCCGCCAGCGACACGCGATAATCCGGAATGAACGCGACCTTGATCCACGGATTGGCTTTGGAGTCGTTGTTCACTACCCGCGCCACGTTGTGAACTAATTTAATGATCTGCTTCGCGAGCCAATAACCGGGAGCGGCCTTTCCCGAGAAGATATAGGTTCTGGGCACGGCGGGTTGATGCCCATCTTCGATCAGCGAAAGGTATTGATCGACAATGTGCATTACGTTGAGCAACTGACGCTTGTAAGCGTGGATTCGCTTGACCTGGACGTCGAAGAGAGAATTGGGGTCCACTTTAAGATAGATGGCATCTTCAATGACGCTCGCCAGCTTCTCTTTGTTGAACTGCTTCACCTTCTGGAACGCGGCTTGAAAGCCGGCATCAGTCGCATATTTCTCCAGTTCCCGAAGCCGATTAAGATCCGTGATCCAATCGTCGCCAACCGCGGAAGTGATTAAGTTCGCCAGCGGGGGATTGGCTTTTAACAACCACCTGCGTTGCGTGACGCCGTTGGTCTTCTGATTGAATCTTCCCGGCCAGAGTTTAAAGAAATCCGGCGCCAGCACCGTCTTGACCAGTTCGGAGTGAATTGCGGAAACGCCGTTAATGGAGTGACTTCCCACGATCGCCAGATTGGCCATGCGCACTTGCTTAGGCGCAGACTCTTCGATGATCGACAGCCGCTGGGCGCGCTCGGCGTCTCCAGGGAAGGATATACGGACTTGATCCAGGAAGCGTCGATTGATCTCATAGATAATCTGCAGGTGTCGCGGGAGCACGCGCCCCAACAGCTCTGCCGGCCACTTCTCCAGCGCTTCCGGCATCAAAGTGTGATTGGTGAAGGCCAGCGTCGCCTGTGTGGTCTGCCAGGCTGCTTCCCATTCGACGTCTTTCTCATCCACCAGGATTCGCATCAATTCCGCAACCGAAAGGGCCGGATGAGTGTCGTTCATTTGAATGGCGACCTTCGCGGAAAAATCCGCGTAGGAGGTGTGGTCCAGCTCGAACCTCCGGATAATATCGCGAAGGGTGCAGGCCACCAGAAAATATTCCTGCAAGAGACGCAACTCCTGGCCGGCAACCACCGCATCGGAGGGATACAGCACTTTGGAAATGGTTTCCGAAGCGATCTTCTGTTCAACGGCTTTAAAATAATCGCCATCATTAAAAATTCCCATGGCAAAGTCGTGCGAAGAGCGCGCCGAATAAAGCCGCAGGTAGTTTACGGTATGTCCGCCATAGCCTGGGATCAGCATGTCGTAAGGTATGCCAATGAGGATTTTCCAGTCCATCCACATGGGGTTGTAAAGACCGCGACGATCGACGCTGTCTTCAATGCGGCCATACACGGGAATCAGACAAGCTTCGTCCGGCCGGGGAATTTCCCAAGGCGTGCTTTGCGCCAGCCAATTGTCGGGCTTCTCGCGTTGATAGCCGTCGTCGATCTCCTGCTTAAAGAGGCCGTATTCATAGTTGATGCCATATCCATAACCCGGCATTCCGAGGGTCGCGAGCGAATCCAAGAAGCATGCGGCCAGGCGCCCCAGGCCTCCGTTGCCCAGCGCCGCATCCGGCTCACTCTCTTCGAGGTCGTCCAGATCCGTGCCAAGATTGCTCAAAGCTTCCCGGCACGCCTCCCGGATGCCGAGGTTGAGAAGATTGTTTCCGAGCGACTGGCCGATCAGATACTCGATAGAAAGGTAGTACACCCGCTTGGAATCGCTTCGCTTAAATCGATCCTCGGTTGCAAGCATCCCATCCACCATCCGATCCCGTACGGCTAGCGCGACCGCGTTAAAACGGTCCCGCACGGACAGACCGGACCAAGTCTTCCCCAGCGAGTATCTGGCGTGGCGTTCGATAGATTCCTGAAGTGCCACCGTATCGGGCGTCGAACTTAGCGTGGTCATGGCGTTGTTAGTGACGAAATGCTCGAACCGCTTCTTCTTGTGTGGCGTAAATGTCGAAGATTCGATGCATGCGTACCAGCTCGAACAACGCACGAACCTGTTTGGACATGCCGCACAGTTTCAAATCGCCGCTTTTGGCGCTCAGCTGCCGCAGACAGGAAAGCATGGCGCCGAGTCCGGAGCTATCCACGAATCGCAACCGTCCCAGATCCAGCACCAGTTTAGTATTGGCTTGTAGAACCGGTGTGATGTCGCGCTTAAATTCGCTCGCGTTACTGGCGTCCAGTTCATCCACTGGCACTGCCGCAACCGCTACACCATCCACATTATTCACAGAGATTTCCATTAGGACTCGTTTCCCTTCAGATTATTTTTGGATTTCCGAAATTTGGTTAAGGCGACGCAGTTTCTGCCGCGTTCATCGCGATAGTAACGTACTTCATCCACACTGCTGGAGATAATGTAAGCTCCGAACCCGGATTCGCGCGAGCCATCGAGCGGCGGCGGAGGAACCGTCGACGGATTAAACGCGTCGCCGAAATGATGCAGCCGGATGGACAGATGGCTCGGGAACGCCTCGGCCTCGATGTGAATCCGCTGATCGGAACGGCCATGATAGGCATGCTTCATGATGTTGCTGGCCGCTTCATTGACCGCCAGCTCAAGAGCGCCGGCACTCTCTTCATCGACGGGCGTGTCCGGGAGATTGCGGCAGAATCCGCGCACGAACTCGCGAGCCTGGCAAAGATTCTTGAGGTCGCTCGCGATCTCGATCTCCGCCTGCGCCACGGGGAGCTGCCTCTCTTCTACGCGGACGGCGACCGCGGTCAGATCGTCGGTAAATCGGTTCGATTCCGAAAAGGCGACTACGGCATTGCGGATGGCCTCCACTAAGGCTGCAGGAGGGAGCTCAGCGTTGGCCGCCACGCACTCTTCCAGACGCTCGGCGCCGAACAGCGCCCCGGCCGGGTTTCGCGCTTCTGTGATTCCGTCTGAAAAAGACAGCAACAGATCTCCAGGTGCAAAGGGAATGGAGATCTGCTCGTAGATTTCGCCTTCCCGTACTCCGAGCGGCAGATTATCGCCGTGCAACATCTCGCACCGACCCGTCGTGCCGTGCCAGTGAACGATACCGGTGTGGCCGCAATCGACCAGCGTGAGACTACGCTGGGCTACATCCAAGCGGGCGTAACACACCGTGACGAAGCTGTCGAGTTCAATCAAATGAGGCGCCAGCTCGGCATGGGCCAGCATCACGATTTCCTTCGGCTCCGGAAGTTTTCCGTCTTTAGACAGCGCCATCAGATCGCTGAGGGCCCTTAGGAACTGGCTCTTGGTGGCGGCTCCCAGCAGGGCGGCTGGAATGCCTTTGCCCATCACGTCGCCGACGATCATGTCCAGACAATGTTCGGAGTGCCTGAGAAAGATGTAGAAGTCGCCGTCGATGCGCTGGGAGGGAATCGTCAAAGCGGCGATTCGGAGGCCCGGAACATCCTGGGGCGGCTGATCGAGCAGCAGGGTCTGCTGGATGCGGAAGCCGATCTCGATCTCCCGTTCATGGGCTTGCTCCAATTCATGGTTGGCTGCCTGAAGCTGGGCAGTCCGGCGCGATACGCGTTGTTCCAGTTCGGTATTGAGTGTGCGGATTTCCTGCTCCGCGCGCTGACGCTCGGCTCGCGTGTGCAGGGTCGTCAGGCCATAGCCCAAGTCGCTGGAGAGCTCGGTTAACAGCTTCACTTCCTCAGCGCCGAACGCCGCCGCTTCCCCGGAGTAGATGGTCAGAGCCCCGAATGGCTTCGAGTCGACCGTCAGAGGGATCGCCAGCGACGAAGCGTAGCCGCGCTTCAACGCCTCAGCGGACCATGGGCGGAGTCTCGGATCTGATGCGAAGTTCTTCACCAGTTGCGTTTGGCCGGTGCGGATGCACGTGCCGGTGGGCCCCCGGCCGCGCTCGGTATCCTCCCAGGTGATGTTGGCGGTCTTCAGGTAGCCTTCTTCGTAGCCCGCGTATGCAAGAGGACTCACCGCCTTCACGCCATTTGCTTCCGCATAACCGACCCAGCAGAAACGATACCCGGCTTCCTGGATGATGATCTGGCATATCTCTTGAAGCAATCCGGATTCGTCGATTGCGCGGACCAGTGCCTGGTTGCAACTACTGAGCGCGCGGTGGGCGCGATTGCTCCGCAGAAGGGCTTCTTCGGCCTGCTTGAGCTCTGTGATGTCCAAGGCAATGGTGGCTGCCCCAACGATATCTCCATCGGCGTCCTTGATGGGCGAAATGGTCAATGCAACGGAAATCCGCTGCCCGTCCTTCCTGACACGGACGGTTTCCAGGTGCTCCGTGCTTTGGCCAAGCTTGAGCTTCGCCATGATGCGATCCAATTCCTCCAGCCGGTCGGAAGGAACCAGCATCGAAATCGGGCGCCCCACGATTTCCTGAGACGTGTAGCCGAAGATTCGCTCGGCGCCCTTGTTCCAAGTGAGAATTTGCCCGTCCAGCGTCTTGCTGATGATGGCGTCATCGGAATACTCGACGATGGCGGCGAGCTGTGCGCGGAGCTGCTCCTCCCGCTTGCGCGCGGTGATGTCATACACCGTAGACCGGCTCATCAGATAGTTCCCGGCTGGATCTGTGACGGCGGAGGCGCTCAACAGAACGGGGAAGGTTGTGCCATCCTTGCGGACCAGATCGAATTCGAGATCCTGAATCACCCCGTTGGCTTTGAATTGCGGGAAACTTTTCTTGAACGTTTTTAAACTCTCGGGAGTCAGGAACTCGGTAAAACGACGGCGGCCGATGATTTCCTCGCGCGTATAACCCAACCATTCGAGTTCGGTATCGTTCATCCTGACGAAAACGCCGTTTTGATCCAGTGAGTGGTAGCCGCAGGGAGCGTGATTATAGAGGTCGCGGATCTCTGCTGCCGATCTTTGAAGGGCGTCCTCGGCCTGCTTATGCTCAGTGATGTCTTCGACGGTCCCGCGTACCAGCACGACCTGGCCATCGGCATCACGCTCCACTTCGCCACGGGCGGTAACGGACCGAACCGCGCCGTCAGTGCGGACCATCTCCAAGTCGAGTTCGAAGGATGCTCCGGTCTCGATGGCCTTTTTCACGGCGGCATCGAGTCGCGCAGAACTCTGAGGCGTAAAGAACGCGAGGTGTTCTTTGTATGTGGGCGGGGGCAGCATAGGATCGCGCCACGCGATATGAGAAAGTCCCGCGGACCAGGTGACGCTGTCGGCGTTCGGATCCCACCACCAACTGCCGACCTGCGCCAGGCGCTGTGCTTCTCTCAGCTCCACTTCCCTGCGGTGCAGGATTTCGTCGCGCTCGTGCGCGTTCCACATCGCCGCGATTGACGATGTATCCGTTCCAGATTGCGAAGCCGCCGAGCAGCGTGATCATCGCGACGATCATCAGGCTGACGGCACCCCACTCGGAGTATCGGCCTGCGGATAAAGGCGTTCCATGACAAGGCGCCGATCACGGTTGGAATGATGATGGCAGCGGGCAGCAAACGCCGCGTAAGCACTCCTCCGGCAGTGGAGCTCGCGAGCAATGCCGCCAGCCCTCGATCGGTTCGGACACAAAGCAGACCGAGAGAAAGCAGCAACAGGGTCACGGCGGTCTGCAGAGCGATGTGAGTGTAGGAGATGTGGGATCCAAGAATAAAATCCAGCAGCCCGACGATAGAAAGAATCGCCGTCAAGGAGGCCAGGTACTGAGCTGGCCAAAAACGACGCGACCTCCACGCAATGGACGCGGTCCAACAAGCAGGAGCGCGAGCCCCAACAAGAGAAAATCCAAGGCCGTGATCGGGGCTATCAGGCCGGGACGAACACTGAAGAAGGCGTCCGCGGCGGGTTCATGGAACAGCAATTGATCGATGCCCAGGTCCCATCCGAACAAGTGTTCGGCGAAGCTCAATAAGCCCACCAGGGCAACGATGCCAGCGAGGATCTGGCCGCACAGCCTTTTGATCCTTGGTTGCTCCGGCTTTCGCAGCAACCATAGTGCGAGACCGAGCAACATCAGGCAGACGGCGGCGTTCATCTTTATGACCGGTTGCCCCGGAATGATGCTCTTCAGGACGGCAATGCCGAACGTCAAGCCGACCAGGGACAGCAGTCCGGTGGCAATCGGAAACAAGCTGGCGAAACGGACGAAGAGACTCAAGTGCCTGACCACGCGAGGGTCGGGCGGCAGTTCCACGGGCTTTCCCGCATAAGTGCCAATGGGGCGGGCGGCCGCGACCACTCCGATCACGTTTCCATCGGCATCCCGGTAAAGTGATCCATCATAGAGAACCGAAGTGCTGTGTCCGCCACGGTGACGAAGTTCCAGAGAGTCACCACGAACAGAGCCATCGCGAAATACCTGCTCACATGCTGCGCGAGCTTTCTCCGGCTCCGTGAAATGGTCGGAGAAGTCCGTGCCGATTAGTTCGTCCGCGCGAATAACCGGTGACGGTCTCGGCGGCGGCATTTACGTCGTTGATCTTGCCGTCACGGCCGATGGTCATCAACGGGTCGAGAGTGGCCTCGAGCAGGCTTCGGTTGTAGGTGCTGGCCAGCCTCGCCTGGCTTCTGCTCGCCTCCGCCTCCGCGGCGTGCTGTTTTTCCCAGGCTGAAAGGCTGCCCGGCAGTCAACGCGGTGATGAAGAAAGCGGTGAGCGCGATCCAGTTCTTCGGATCCGCGATGGTAAAGGTATAAATCGGCGGCAGAAAGAAGTAGTTGAGGCACAGCATGCCCAATACGGACGCAACCAAAGCCGGCCAGCTCTCCCACTTGCTCGCCACAAAAAGCACGACCAGCAGCATCGCCAGCGCCACGGTCATTTCATTGATGTGGCTGCGTAACAAAGCGCAGATCGCCGTCACGGCAGCGATGCCGAGAATGGCCGCCAGGTATCCCTCGCCCCTGTTTTTGAACAACATGCTGTGACGCTAACTCACAGGGAGCACTCTATATGCCACAGGAGCATGGCTTTTTCGGGCGTTCGGAAGCTTTCCGGGTTGAAGTTGGGGCGAATAAGCCGTCACGCCTGGGTCATATCGCTCACCCGGAGGTAGAATGTCGATGCATGCCAACAGGATCGCGATTCGACGAGCTGGAGCGGTTGCTTCGTCTTTGTGAGGTCCAATCCATTCGGTCTGGCGTGCCGCTTCCGCTGGGGGCGAGCGTAAAAGGCGCTGGCGTCAATTTCGCGATTTTCAGCCGGCACGCCACTGGCGTCCGCCTCGATTTTTTCGATCGCACCGATGATTCGGCGCCCTCGCGGACCATCCTTCTGGACGCTGCGCGCAACAAAACGGGCGACATCTGGCACGTGTGGGTGGAGGGGATCGGGCCGGGCCAACTGTACGGATTCCGTTTTGCCGGACCCTACGCTCCTCATGATGGACACCGGTACAATCCGGTGAAGTTGGTGGTGGACCCTTACGCGACCGCGCTTGCGGCCGTCGGCGAACGCGACTTCCTGCCGGCGCTCGGCTATGATCCGTCCTCTCCTCAAAAAGACCTGTCCTGTTCAGAGTACGACGATGCCGCCGAGGCGCCGAAGTGCGTCATTACTCATCCGGATTTCGACTGGCAGGGCGATCAGCCGCTGCGCCATCCCTGGGAGTCGACGGTAATTTACGAGCTCCACGTGCGCGGGTATACGGTTCATCCGAGCGCCGGAGTTTCGTTTCCGGGAACGTATCGCGGGTTGATCGAGAAGATTCCTTACCTCAAAAACCTGGGCGTGACCGCCGTGGAGCTGATGCCGGTCCAGGAATTTAACGAGAGCCACATTTCGCGCGTCAATCCACGGACGGGCGAGCGGCTCAGGAATTATTGGGGTTACGATCCGCTCAGTTTTGTCGCGCCCAAGGCATCGTATTCCAGCGTGCGCCAGGCCGGGGCGCAGGTGCTTGAGTTCAAGGAAATGGTCAGGGCATTCCACCAGCACGGAATCGAAGTGATCCTGGATGTAGTGTTCAACCACACGGTGGAAGGCAACCAGTTGGGTCCCACCGTGTGTTTCCGGGGAATCGACAACGAGATTTACTACTGGCTTGAGGACGACAAACGTTATTACCGCGACTTCACGGGAACCGGGCAAACCATCAATGCAGCGCATCCAGTGGTGCGCGATCTGATTTTGGACGCGCTGCGTTATTGGGTGATGGAGATGCACGTCGATGGCTTCCGATTCGATCTGGCATCGGTGCTCGGCCGCGACCACAAGGGGCAAGTGCTGAGGGACGCGCCGTTATTAGAGCGGATTGGGGAAGATCCAATTCTGCGCGACGCCAAGTTGATCGCGGAGGCATGGGATGCGGCGGGCGCGTATCAGGTGGGAGTCTTCGCCGACCGGCGCTGGGCGGAGTGGAACGGCCGTTTTCGAGACGAAGTGCGCCGCTTCTGGCGAGGAGACGACGGAATGATGGGCCGCTTCGCCAGCCGCATCTGCGGAAGCTCCGACCTCTACGGCGGATCGGGCAAGGGCCCGGAGTGCAGCATCAATTTCGTCGCGTGTCACGATGGCTTCACGCTCAACGATCTGGTGAGCTACTCAAAAAAACGCAACGGTCCCAATGGTGAAGACGATCGGGATGGAACGGGAGAAAACTACAGCGCGAATTATGGCGAGGAGGGGGATTCGAGCCATCCGGAGGTGGAAACACTGCGCGTCCGTCAGATCAAGAATTTTCTGCTTACGCTCGCAATTTCGCGCGGAATACCGATGTTGCTCGGCGGAGACGAGTTTCGCCGCAGCCAGCGCGGTAACAACAACGCCTATTGTCAGGACAATGAGACGAGTTGGGTGGATTGGTCGCTCCTCCAGCGGAACGACGAGATCTTTCAATTCGCGAGGGCCATGCTGGCGCTTCGCAGGGCGTGCCCGGCTCTCCGGCGCGAGGCTTTCTACACGGATGAGGAGATCCGCTGGTTCAATCCTGATGGAGAGAACCCGGACTGGCTTGATCCTGGCCAAAAACGCCTGGCATGCTGGATTCGCGTGGCTGGCGTTTTCCTGATGTTCAATGCCAGCGCCCAGGCTGCTCATTTCGTGCTGCCACCTTGTTCCCCAGGCGCGTGGCGCCGTGTAGCCGATACGGCGGAAGCGCAGTCCTTCGCTTTCCGAAACGACGAACAACCATCCCTCATTGATCCACGGAGTTACGTAGTCCAGGCTCATAGCAGCGCGGTGTTGGTCGAAGCACATGAGATGACGTGACAGATATGATTTCTCCATCCATCGCTTTCGTTGTCTCGCCCCTTTTCTCAAAAAAATAAGCTTGTACCATTCATCCCCTTAGCAGGAGTGCATTCATGGTGGTGGAGGCTCAAGCTGCTGCTTCGTTGCGATAATAGGGATCAAATGAAAGTGATCGTGCAATGCCACTCCGGGCACAAGACAGACGAGCGGCCGATTCGCTTTCAGCTTGACGGCCAGGATTATATGGTCGATGAAGTGGTCGACCAGTGGTACGGTCCCGATGACGTCTTTTTCAAACTGCGCGCGGACGACGGAAATCTTTATATCGTGCGCCATCGCGCCGGCGCCGATGAGTGGAACCTGGAATCTTTCAGGCGATTCGGCTGACTGGTCCTGGATAGCCGCAGGCGCGTGTCTCTCGCGGCAGCCGGGGTGTTTCTCAAGGTACTGAACGCCAGCTTGCTCGGTCCCCCGGCCGGTCCATACTCAGACGCGGCTTCGGGTTGGACCAGGTATGCATAGCGCAGCTTGCGACCCCGGCGATTGCGAAGAATAAGACTCGCCCATCCACGGCGATTTCGGCTGGCGAAGTACATGACGCCGCCTCCCTCACTATTGATTGGTGATCGCGCCGTTCGGTGCTCCCACGGTCCCACCCGTTCCCGGGTTGCCGCCCTTCTTGTTGTTTCCATTGGACGCGACGGCCCCGCCGCCGTCTCCGATTCCGGTTCCATTGTTGAAGATGTCGTTGTTCGAGAGACGAATTGTCGCGGTCGCAAAAGCAAGCACCGCAGTGGTATTGGATGTGAGCATGCAGCTTTCGACGTTGACCGTCGAATTGGAATCGTTTTCAATTGCCACATTGTTTTGGGTGATCACGGAATTGTCGATTGTTGTCACACCTGATCGAACATAGATCGCGGCGGATGAGGCATTACTGATGGTGACCTCTTGCGCCGATACCTGAACCGGTCCCGCGCCTTGGGAAACCCGGAAGCCGTACGTTCCGCCGGTGATGGTCGTCCGTCTGATGACGACATTTTGCGCCGATCCACTCCCGATTCCGATGCCGACTTGCGCCATCGCGTCGATGGTGCAATCCTCGATCACGAGCACCGCTCCACCTCCCAGTAAAATGCCGTTGGTACATTGCCCACTCAGACCACTGATGGTGAGATGGCGCAAGATGACAGTATCCGTGGTCCCCGCATTAACGTTGATCGCGTCGGGGGTAGTGCAAGTAATACTGCCGCCCACACCGCCGCCATCGATTCTTGATCAAATCGGTGTGGTCGATTCGCCCGTCTTTCTCCTGGCGTTCCGCCGGACTCGTTGCGGTCTTTTGGGAGAAGTAAAACTCCACGGGCCGATGGTCGAAGCGAAATATCTTCGGCTCCGGTCTAAATTTGCCCTCAGAATCCGCAGGAGTGTTTGAAGGATTTCCGTTGTCAGAAATCAATCAGGAGGAACATGATATGAGGAAAATCATAGATTTACAGATCATTTTGGCTGGAGCCTTGATCCCGCTCGTCAGCGCGCAAACGCTGCCGAATTCGTTCCCGCTTCCGAATGGCAGTGGGTTCGTCGAAACGTATAACATTAACAACGCAGACATTAAGCTAACGGGCGCTTTTTTCCAGTCGTTGGGGACCAACGGGCGATCCTGTTCAAGCTGCCATCGTGCCAACCGAGGGCTGGGCGGTTTCCGCCGCCGAAGTTCAGCTTCGGTTCCTGCTTACGCAGGGACTGGATCCGATCTTCCGCACCAACGACGGCTCCAACTGCGATCACAATATCAACACGGCCACGTTCGAGGGCCGCCGCGCAGCGTATAGTCTGTTAACCGGCCGGGGCTTGATCCGCATCGCGCTGGCCATGCCGGCCAACGCCGAATTCACAGTCGCCAGCGTTCAGAATCCTTATGGATGCGGCGACATGGCGACATTGTCCATGTACCGCCGTCCGCTGCCGGCTACAAACCTGAAGTTCTTGAGCACCGTGATGTGGGACGGCCGGGAGTCCGCGCCGCAGACCGGCACCCAAAAGATCACGTACGCGACCAACCCGGGCGATCTGCTAGCGGATTTGACTCACCAAGCCATCGACGCAACCGCCGGCCACGCGCAGGGAACCACCCAGCCGACTGCCTCGCAACTTCAGGACATCGTCAATTTTGAAACCTCTTTGAGAACCGCACAAGCCATCGATTTTCAGGCCGGCGTGCTGAATTCGAACGGAGCGACAGGAGGACCAGCCTCGCTGGCAGCGCAGCCGTTCTTTCATTGGCATCAACGATTCTTTCCCGTCCGAGCTTCGGCTTTAATCCGACCGGCGCCGCATTCACGCCTGTGATCTTTACGCTATTCAACTCTTGGCAGAATTCGCCGATTGCGGCTCGCGCCAGCGTCGCACGGGGCGAAGCGTTGTTCAACACCAAACCAATCAACATCACTGGTGTCGCTGGTATTAATGACGCGTTAGGCGTTGCATCGGTGGCCGGGCACCTGCGGAACGTGCCACGATTCTCCGAACGTGGGCGATCATTCGTATCCGGCGCCGCTAAATATCGGCGTCGGCGATTTGACCAGCCCTCTGGATGTGAGCTATCTCCCGATATTCACTCTGCAAAATAATTCGACCGGCGCGACCGTCCAGACCACCGATCCGGGCCGGGCGCTGGTGACCGGGTTATGGGCCGACATCGGAAAAGTAAAGGCTCCGGTGCTCCGCGGGCTCGCGGCGCGCGCGCCGTATTTCCATAATGGCTCCGCCAACTCGCTTGGCCGATGTGATTACGTTTTACGACAAGCGTTTTAACATCGGATTCACCGCGCAAGAGAAGGCCGATATTATCGCCTTCCTGAAAACGCTGTGACTCGGATTGCCTGGATGCCGTAGAAAGGATAAGATCGTCCTAATCGTTGGGGATGGCTACGGATGAATCGCGAAGCTGAGAATCTGTTTCACGAGCTAGTGGATCTGCCGCCCGAACAGCGGGAGTCGTTCTATGTTCGGCAGCAGGTCCGCGAAGACGTTAAAACCGAGGTAGAAGCGCTTCTAAGATTTGACTCCGGCGCAGAACGTGCATTGGAGGACTGCGTTGGCGCAGGCGCGGAGCAGGTGTTAGGAAGCTCCGCGCCGGCGAAATTAGGGTTTGCGTTGTGGTCCTTACGAACTCACCCGTCTTCTCGGCCACGGTGGCATGGGTTCGGTGTATCTGGGTGAGCGAGCCGATGGCGAAGTGAAACAGCGTGCCGCCATCAAGCTCCTGCGTTACGGAAGCAACCAACCCTGGTTTCGGGACCGGTTCCTGCGGGAGCGGCAGATCCTGGCGACGCTCGATCACTCCGGAATCGCCCGGTTGCTCGATGCTGGTCAAACCGCGGATGGTCAGCCGTTTCTGGCGATGGACTACGTCGACGGGACGCCGATCGATGTGTACGCTCAAGACCTTGACTTGCGTGCGAAGCTACGGCTTTTCCTCCAGGTGTGCGACGCCGTCTCTTATGCGCACCGGAACCTGATCGTCCACCGCGACCTGAAGCCGTCCAATATTCTGGTTAGCCGCAGCGGAGAACCGAAGCTGCTCGACTTCGGGATCGCAAAGATTCTGGATGCGAGCCTGGATCCGAATGCCGATCAGACGCAAACGCGAGAACGGTTGTTGACGCCGGAGTTTGCCAGTCCGGAACAGGTCCGCGGCGGCGCGCAGACCACCGCCACAGATATCTATTCCCTCGGCGCGGTGCTTTACAAACTTCTGACCGGCCGCTCCCCGCACACATTTGCCTCCGGCGCACCGGGCGAGATCGAAGCAGCGATTTGCCTTCAGGACCCGCAAGCGCCCAGCCGGGTGAATCCGCAGATCCCGAAGGATCTGGATTACATTCTCGGAAAGGCTCTGCGCAAGGAACCGGGCGAGCGGTATCCCTCGATCGATGTCTTCGCCGACGATTTGCGCGCGTTTCTCGAATGGCGTCCGATCCGTGCCCGTTCGGGAAACACCTGGTACCGGACGCGCAAGTTCCTACGGCGGTATCGCGTGGCCGTGGGGGCGATCGCGCTCACGCTGGCCGGACTCTCCATTGGTCTGTATATCGCCAATCGCGAGCGGCTGACTGCGCAGCGCCGGTTTCAGCAGGTACGGCAGATCGCGAACAAAGCGCTGGCGCTCGATACCACCATTCGCGGGCTTCCCGGCGGGACGAAGGCCCGCGAGGAAATCGTCGCGATGTCGCAGGAATATCTCGCTGGACTTGGCGCGGAAGCTCGTAGCGACCGGGAACTGGCGCTGGAAGTCGCCTTAGGCTACATTCGGCTGGCTCTCATTCAAGGCGTCCCGACCGCCCCCAACCTGGGCCGATACGCGGAGGCTGAGGTGAGCCTTAAGAAAGCGGGTGATCTGCTCGAAGATGTTCTCAAAGCCTCGCCGCGAAACAAGGAGGCGTTGGCAGCGGCGGCCGAAGTGGACCTCGACCTGATGATCCTGGCGAACACCGACCATCGTCGCGATGAAGCCCTGGCGCATGCCAGGAAGAGCGCGGCGCGTCTGGAGGAATTTCTGAGCATTGCCGCCTATATCGATGGCTCGACAGGGAAGAATCCGCCCGAGCTCTGTCCAACATCGCCCTGGCGTTTAAGAACTCGCACCGTTACGCCGATTCCGCAAGCTACGCGCGCCGGGCTGTCGAAGTGGGCCGTACCGGCGACCAAGCCGATACGGTAGTCTCCAACGCGCTCAGTGTCCTGGCGGACTCGGAGCGATTTTCAGGCGACCTGGACGGAGCGCTCCAAGCGATACGAGAGGCGAGGACGCGCATCGAGAGAGCAGGCGGCGCGGCCGAAACGAACCGCAAGACAAACTTATTCAACGTCCTCTGGCGAGAGGGCACAATTCTGGGCCAGGATGGCAGCATCAGCCTGGATCGGCCGGCGGAGGCCATCGCGGTCCTGCAGCGGGCCTTCGATGTGGTCGAGCTGGGTGCGGAACAGGATCCGCATGATACGCACACCCGAATCCTGGTCGGATCAGCGGCTCGCGAATTGGGTCCGTTGCTTACCCGCAGCGATCCGAAACAGGCGCTGGCGATTTACGACAAGGCGATTCTTCGCATTCGGGAAATCAAAAACAATAAGGATGCGCACCGATCGGAGGCGGCGCTGCTGGCCGGCTCGTCTTATGCCTTGCGGCGCCTGAATCGAGCCAGTGAAGCCCGCCAGAGGATCGAAACAGCTGTGCGGCTGTTGCGGGAGATCAAAGAGTTTCCGGGGGACCGGATTAACCCCGACAGTGAGGCTGAACATGCTCTGGCTGCGCTGGGGGACCATCTCGCTGAGACCAGGCAGCCGGAGAGCGCCGCCGCGACCTACCGGGAGTTGCTCGAAAAAATCAACGCGTTCAAGCCCGATACCGGCAACGATTTGCGCGACGCCATTCGGGTATCGAACATCGAACAGGCGCTCGCCGCGATTGATCGCCGTATCGGGAATCGAACCGAGGCGGATCATCTGGATGCGTCCCGAGCCGCGCTGTGGCAAGGCTGGTCGCGCAAACTTCCGGGGAATCCGTTCGTGCTCCGCCAGGTCGCCGCAGTCCCGGCGGCACAGTGATCCAAGGCTCAGCTCGTCGCCATTTCTTTACGCAGCCATGCCTGCGCGACGCGCAAATCCCGGCGAACCATGTGCACGGACATGGAAAGCAACCCGGCGGATTCTTCCGCGGTCATGCCGCCGAAATAGCGCATCTCAAGCAGATGGACTTTACGGGGATCGGTTCGTTCCAGCTTTTTCAGAGCTTCCTCCATCCGCAAGAGGGATTCATCCGGCTGGCGGCCGAGGTCGGGTATATCCGTCAATTCCACCTGCCGGCCATGGCCGCGTTTTTCCGCGGACCGCGCACGCGCCATATCCACCAGGATCTGGCGCATCAACCGCGAAGCAACCCCATAGAAATGCGACCGGTTCTCATAAGAGGGATGGCGCCCTCCGGCAAGTTTCAGATACGCCTCATGCACCAGCGCGGTGGTCTGTAACGGCTCGACTTCAGCTTCGCGGCGCAGGCGCGCCGAGGCAAGCCTCTTCAATTCGTCATAGACCAACGGAATCACCGCGTCCAAAGCCGCTTGATCCCCGTTTCCAACCCGGTGCAGGAGTTCTGTGATCTCCATTCTGCTTACTGAGCCATTAAATCACGTCCAAACCATCCAGGTAACGATGATCGTTCGAACCCGAACCAGCGGCTCCCGGCACGGGTCGAATCGCAGTGAACATGGGTGGCGGCTCCGTCGGCAAACTGCTTTCTGGCCGGATTAGAAATCCAGCCGGTCGCCGAGATGAAGATTATTCCTGGCGGCGATCCCCGCATTCACTTCCAGCACGTAGCGGGAGGCTTTCTCTCCGCCATAGGTCGGGCAGGCACGCGCGGAGGACAGCGTGCAAGGCGGCGTGTTGGCCGAAATTTCGACGATATGGCGCTCGTGGTCCATCCAGATGATGTCGACTGGAATCTTGGCGTTATACATGTAGTGCGCGTGCGGTTCGTCCTTGGGATAAAAGAACAGCATGCCTCGATTGGCGGGGAGCGACGTACGGTACGCCAGCCCGCGTAGGATCTCAAATTGCTGGCGCGCTGCTTCGGCCAGAATCTTCGTGCCGTTGGGAAACACCACTTCCACCGAATTGAGATCCTCCACCGTGGACGGTTTGTCCCCGCATCCGCACAGCGATAGCGCGAGCAGGGCCATGGAAACCGGGCGCATTCATTAAGATAGTAAATGGCTTGAGGAAATTTATTCAACACACGCGGCTGACGCTCGAAATGATCAAGTTCGAGCACTCCGTGTTCGCGTTGCCGTTCGCGCTCACTGGAGCGCTGCTCGCGTGGCGCGACGAACATTTTTCGCGCGACGGTCTGTGGGCCAGGCTGATCTGGATCGTAGTTGCAATGGTTGCGGCGCGCTCGGTCGCCATGGCGTTCAATCGCGTGCTGGACGCCGATATCGACGCGAAAAATCCGCGCACCCAGATGCGCCATTTGCCGTCGGGCGCGCTGACGCGGCGCTTCGCTTGGGGATTCATCGTCGCCTGGGCGTTCGTATTCATATTCGCGGCGCGCGAGCTGAATCCGCTGTGTTTCAGGCTGGCTCCGCTGGCTTTGGCGATTCCGATGTTTTATTCGTTCACCAAGCGATTTACTTCGCTTTCGCACATCGTGCTGGGATTCTCGCTGGGAATCGCGCCGGCTGCGGCGTGGATCGCGATGCGCGGCGAGCTCGATTGGCGCATCCTGTGGCTGACCGCGGCGGTGACTCTATGGACCGCCGGGTTCGACATTATTTACGCATGCCAGGATTACGCATTCGATGTGCAAACGGGACTCTTCAGCGTGCCGAAGATGGTGGGAATCGCGGCGGCGCTGTGGATTTCGCGGGCGCTGCACGTCGGGATGCTGGTGTGTTTGCTGGCGCTGGTGAAATCCTTCGCGCTGGGGCCGGTCGCGATCGCAGGGGTCGCGGCGGTGGCGGGATTGCTCCTATGGGAGCATCGTTTAGTGAAGGCCGACGACCTGTCGCGGATCGACGCGGCGTTCTTCACCATGAACGGCTATGTGAGCGTGATATTCTTTGTGTTTTGGGCCGCGGATATATTCCTGACATGAACATGCCTGTGTTTGAAGACGCGAAGCTGGAACCGATTCGCCGCAAGGTCGAAGCCGGTGAGCGGCTGAGCTTCGACGATGGGGTCACTTTGTACCGGTCGCCGGATCTGCTCGGCGTGGGCTGGATGGCGAACGTCGTGCGCGAGCGGATGAGCGGCAACAAGACGTTCTTCAACGTGAACCGCCACATCAATCCGACCGACGTCTGCGTGGCGAGCTGCCGCCTGTGCGCTTTCGGCAAGCGAGCCAAGGATCCGAAGGCGTACACCATGTCGCTCGAGCAGGTGTGGGAAACCGCGGGCCACGGATGGTCCGAAGCGGTAACCGAGTTCCACATCGTGGGCGGCCTGCATCCGGAATTGACTCTGGATTGGTTTTGCCAGATGCTGCGCGGATTGAAGGAGCGCTTTCCGCAGGTGCATTTGAAAGCGTTCACCATGGTCGAGATCGGGTATCTGGCGCAGCGCGCAAAGCTGACGCCTCGCGAAGTGCTGGTGAAGCTGAAGGAAGCCGGAATGGATTCGCTCCCCGGCGGCGGCGCGGAAATTTTTCACGATCGCGTGCGGCGGATCATCTGCGACCACAAGATTACGGGAGAACAGTGGCTGGAAGTGGCTCGCACGGCGCACGAGCTGGGGCTGAATTCGAACTGCACCATGTTGTACGGGCACATCGAAACCGAAGAAGATCGCGTGGATCATCTCATCAAGCTGCGCGAGCTTCAGGATCAGACGCGCGGGTTCGTGACGTTTATTCCGCTGGCCTTTCATCCGCAGAATACAGCGCTGAGCCACATTTCCACGACGACGGGATTCGACGATATCCGGCAGATCGCCGTGTCGCGCCTGATGCTCGACAATATTCCGCACATCAAGGCGTACTGGATCATGATGACGCCGAAGATCGCGCAGATCGCGCAGCGTTTCGGTTCTGACGATCTGGATGGGACGGTGGTCGAAGAGAAGATTTATCACGACGCAGGCGCGACCACGTCGCAGAATCTACGTCGCGGCGAACTACTGCGCCTGATTCGCGAAGCGGGCCGCGAACCGGTGGAGCGGGATACTTTGTATCGTCCGGTAGAGCGCGTGGAGAACGCGTTCACGGTGCTGGTGTAGTCTACCGAACCTGCATTCCGATCAGGCGTGGCCAGCTGCCTTCGTCAAAATGAACCGCGACCGCTTCGTTGATCTGCTGCTGCAAGTCGCGAAGGTCCCGCCCTTGCGTGGTGATGCCCCCTCCATCAGGATCCTTCCATGACGCGACCAGCCAACCCGACTCTTCGTCGCGTTGGACCAGAAAGGTGACTTCTTCCATCACCTCCATTATCCGCTGGAGAGGCCCCGTCTTAATCCGCCTCCCGATACGGGGCCCTACGGGGGCGGTCACTTCGGCGCCGGTATTGGGCTGGTCAGTCCAGGCGGTCGATCCGTCATTCGCATCACCTCTCTTCGTCTCTCGCCTATATCATCGGATTGCCGTCGGATTTGAGGTCTATGTTAGCCGCCAACCCAGCGATTTCAGGCTGAACCAATTTGGAGGCTGCGTATCAATCAATACTTTTCGTCAAGCAGAAAGCGCCTATTGACATCGCGATCCATCACCGGCACTCAAGCATCTCGCGCAGAACGCCTACGAAGAAATCGGCATCCTCTTCAGAGAAAATCAGCGGTGGACGGATCTTGATCACGTTGTGATTCGGGCCGTCCGTGCCCGCTAAAATTCCTCGATTGCGCAGAGTGTTTACGACGTAGGAAGCCTCTTCGCCGGTCGCGAGCTCGACTCCTAAGAACAAGCCTTGACCGCGCACGTCTTTCACACCCAGCTTACGCAGTTCCTTCATCAGATAAGCGCCGACACGCGCCGCGTTTTCGGGCAGACGCTCTTCTTCGAGCACGTCAAGCACGGCGAGTCCCGCGGCGCAGGCGACCGGATTCCCGCCGTAAGTGCTGAAAAATTCCATGCCATTGTCGAACGACGCGGCGATCTCGGCAGTGGTCACGACGCCGGCCAGCGGAAAGCCGTTACCCATCGGCTTGCCCATCACCACGATGTCGGGAACGACACGTTCTGCATTTCGAATCCCCAGAAATAATCGCCCAGACGACCGAAGCCGACCTGCACTTCGTCGGCAATGCACACGCCGCCCGCGGCTCGCACGTGACGATAAACCTCGACGAGATAATTCGGCGGAAAGACGACCTGGCCGCCGACGCTGGGGAGACTTTCGGCGATGTACGCGGCCGGTTGAACGTTGCGTCAAAATTTCGGCGACGCTGTTCGCATACATCGCCGCCGGCTTCAGGATCGTCGCGCTCTATAAGGATCGGGCAGCGGCGCGACATGCACCCACGGTTTGCGCCCGCGTCCGCCCGGACCGGCGAATTTATACGGGCTGATGTCGATCAGCGTGGACGTATTGCCGTGATAGGCGTGTTCCAGGACGATCATGTCTTCGCGGCCCGTGTGCGTGCGGGCGAGGCGCAGGGCCAGCTCATTCGCTTCACTCGCCGAGTTTAGGAAATAGCAAACCTTCAGCGGCGCAGGAAGTTTTTCGATCAGCCGCTCCGCGTAGCGAGTGATGTTGTCGTGCAAATAGCGCGTGTTGGTGTTGAGCAGAGCGATCTGCCGCTGCACCGCTTCGACCACGCGCGGATGGCTGTGTCCCACCAGCGGCACATTGTTGTAAACGTCGAGATATGCGCGGCCGGTCTCGTCGTACAGATACTGCCGCCAGCCGCGGACGATCTTTAATGGCTTGCGATAAGAGATGCTGAGATTGCCGCCGAGATGCTCGCGGCGGGATTTCAGAGTTTCGGATTTGGCCGGTTCCGGCATGGTTTCGGTGTGAGCAATCAGGCCGGGATCGGGCGAAAGGCTCAGCCAGACCTTGCGCTGGCTGGCGAAAGCGACGCCCGGAAAATCGGTGGCAAGATCGAGATCGTCGGTGATGATTTGAAAATGCAGATGCGGCGGCCAGTCGCCGTTGCTTGGTGGGGATCCGATGGCAGCGATGCGCTGGCCCGGTTCAACGCGTTGGCCGATCGCGAGGCCGTCGATCGAATCGAGATGTCCGTACAGCGTGAAGAAACGGCAGGCCGGAGATTTCGTGGCGCAGCAGAATCACCGGCCCGTAATCGAGCCGCTGAGCGTTGTTCGCGAACGCGTGTACGGTTCCAGCGAGCGGAGCGTAGACCGGCGTTCCGGGCGGAGCAAAAAGATCGAGACCGATGTGTATGGTTCGGTGCTCATCGGTCGGATACGGACCGGAAGCAAACGCCGCAGTCGTATAGATCGGTCGAGGTTCGTTATAGCGGCCGATGCCGATAGTCGCGCCCGAATCGCGCATTTTCCGGAACAGCGTTTCGGTGAGCGGCGACGGTTTCAAAGGCTCGCGGATCGGCGCCGAGCAGAAGGCTGCCGAAGCTCAGATCGAAAACGATGGCCGGGCCGGGATCGATCTACGGGCGCGGTTTTCAAATTGCGCACCGCATCGATAATCGCGGCCGCATGCGGGACCGCAGGCAGACCGCAAGCGTCGCGCAAACGGTAATGCGCCAGGCGCGGATGAATCGCGGAAAGCGTTTTCAGCAGCCTCCCACGCGTATTTTTCGCTGACCGTCACGTAATGATCGCCGGGTCGAACGCTCGCCATATAAGCCGAATTGGTGACGCTGACCGCGAGCCGCGTCAGGATCAGCGGAAACAGCACGGCGATCTCTCGCTCTTCGAGAGGAAAGCTCGCATGATAGCCGCGGGTGACATGCACGATCGCAGCGAACGGATCGCGTAGAAGCAAACGCCGCATAAGTGCAGGCGACGGCGAGCTCGCTGATGACCGCCGTATAGTGAAGATCGCCGAAATCGAGAATGCCGGTGACGTTGACCGCGATTCACCAGCACGTTGTGATCGTTCGCGTCGCCGTGAATCATGCCGTGCCGCAGCGAATCTAAAACCGGCAAGACTTCCGCGTCGTAGCGGGCGAGAACGCTCTCAACCAATGCGCGACCTTCACCGACGCAATGCAAGATAGTCGCGAATCCATGACGGCCCGCTTCAGATCCCACTTGAGGTCACGATGCGCGGAAGGATGATTGAAACCCGGCAGACGCGAATCGATGGTTCCAAGCAGACGACCGAGATTCGCCAGCAGTTCCGCGAGCGTGCGGGCGGGCGTCCGCCATTAGACGGCCCGGCAGCCAATCGAGCAGCCACACCAGGCGGCCGTCGGCAACCGCCGCAGGTCTTGAAACATGAGGAACCGGCAGTCCTGCGAGCCGCTCCAGAGCACCACATTGCATCTCGACAAACTCCGGCTCGCAACCGGCGCGCATGATTTTCAGGACGTGCTGTGAGCCGTCGGCGAAGGTCAGACGGAAATTGTCGTCGAACTCGCCGGGCAGCGCGATGGCTGTGGCGTTCAAGCCGAACAGTTGGCGGGCGACACGTTCGGCGTCGGCAATCAGTGGATTTTGCGGATTGGCGCGTTTCAATGATCAAGATCCATTGTAGAAAGGATCTTCTCTAATTCTGCGATCCGCCGGCGCTGGGAGGCTGCGGCCGAGCGTAGTTTGCGGGCTTTCGATCTGAGTTCAGCGATCCCCGACCCAGCAGATTCCGGCTTCGGCTCCGGAGCGCCAATGAAACGCGCGGATTCCGCGCCGAGGCGAATCTCCACGTCGTCAGTGCGCGGCCGGTAGGTGGCGCTCGAAAGATTGGATGAGACTGAAGTGACGGTTCGCCTGGTCCCATCTCGAATTTCAAGGTCGACCGGTCCCGCAATCGCGGCGCGATTCCAGGTGATCCGCAACTGCCCGTCGTTCTCTCTCATCTCCAGGCCCACGCCGGCCGCGCATGCCAAGCCGGCAAAGCGAGCGAAGGAACAGCCAATATCGCGGCAGCAAACACCGCAACAGGCGGCGCCCAGCGCTTCGCCTGAACCGTGCCACCCGCAATCGGAATCTCGCGGTGGCTTTTGATCGATCGGAGCGATCCATCCGGCTCATGAAGGAAGAACCCGGCTCGTGCCCCTGCGACCACCAGCGCGACCGCGGCGTCGGACTCCACCCTTTCGAACCGCTGCAAGTCAGACTCAGTTAGAAAAACTTCGCCGCGCAGGCGAGCCGAGAAAATGCCGACCGGCTCCAGCCCAATCGGAGCATCGTCTGAAGTGAGTTTCGCGGCCGTCAGAACCACCATGCCGTTTCTTAGGCTTCCCGAACAGCACGCCCGAAATATCGTTCTCAATATAAAGCCGCGCACCTCGCGCAACAGCGTTTCGGAGTACTCGATCCGCACATCGCCGCCGGGCGGCGACCAGGTCCGCATGTCCGACTGGCGTCGCTGCCTACGCCGCACGGCCGTATTTTGGCTTCCGCTGTCCCCTGAATCACTCTGTGAATAAGTGCGGACGGGCGGCCGATTCTCTCAGACCAATGTGAAAAGTGCCGCTTACGCGTTTTCACACAGACTCATCACGCATCGGATTCGGCGTGTAAGTTTCGCTGTTTCTCCTCCATACAAGTCTGATTCACCGGGCGGCGAACGCGGTCGCAACATAGGCTGCGGGCATGAAGCACCTGCGTTATGGATGGATTCCGGATTTGCCGGATGCCCGCGACCAAATTTATTGCGCGCCCCGCAAAACCGCGGCGCTACCGGCATCGGTGGACCTGCGCTCGGCATGTCCGCCGGTTTACGATCAGGGCCAGCTCGGAAGCTGCACGGCGAACGCGATTGCCGCAGCCATTTCTTTCGATCAATCAAGACAGAAAATGGCGCAGCCGTTTGCGCCGTCGCGGCTGTTCATCTATTACAACGAACGGGTAATCGAGGGCACCACGGCAACGGATTCGGGCGCGATGCTTCGCGACGGAATCAAGGCCGTAGTCGAAGAAGGCGCTTGTCCGGAGCCTCTGTGGCCGTATCACGAAAGCAACTATGCCGAAAAGCCGCCGCCGCAATGTTACAACGTCGGCAAACTGCATCCGGCCGTGCAGTATAGCCGGGTGACGCAGAGTCTCGCACACTTGAAGTCGTGCCTTGCCGCGGGATATCCATTCGCATTCGGATTCACGGTGTACGAAAGTTTCGAGAGCGACGCGGTGGCCGAGTCGGGCGTCGCGCCGATGCCGGGATCTTCGGAGGAGCGGTGGGCGGGCACGCGGTGCTGGCGGTCGGATACATGGATTCGCTAAACCGCTTTTTCGTGCGAAATTCCTGGGGTTCCGATTGGGGTTTGAAAGGATATTTCACGCTGCCGTACGAGTATCTGGAGAACAGCGACCTGTCGGCGGATTTCTGGACGATCCGGTTGGTGAAATGATCAATGGCCACAGACACAAGCCCATGAACAAAGCTCTTACTTCAGACGCCGTCGCGACTGACGCACCAGCAATTCAGCCCGGAGTTCCAGCCGTCGGGCGTCGTTCATCGCCAGCACCTGCACAGTCGCCCGGCCCGAAGGCGTACGCCCCTCGATGTTGATACCCCGGAATAGAAAGTGCTCATTCCACACGTCGGGATTTCAGCCGTCGTCTGGCTTTGATCTTCAGGATGGAGATGAAATCGGCTGCATTGATCAAAGCTTCGTATTCCGCCCGTTCATCGTCGCTGAGAAGTCCCCTCGTTAGCGCGCTCGGCAAGGAATTTTATTCGCACCTGGACCCCGCGATCCACGCGGAACTCTGCCACGCGCTGGGCCGATTCAGCGTCCAGGCAACGACTGAACGGCTCTAACAGATCATCGAGGGGAGCAGCAACTTCACTCACATCCAAAACGTTACCATAACTCACCGCCCGAACCACCTCCGCCGCCACTCGCCGAGCTTTAGACGCCAACTGCTTTCCGCCGGCGCAGCCAACGGGAGCGGATCGAAGCTGCGCGACGCCCGCACTTCCGGCAGCGGCGGAGGCGGCTGGTACGGCGTCTTCGATACCAGGCGCACGCGAAAACCGGCGAAGGCGTAGGTGCGCGTGCTCAATTTGCCATCCTTGTCTTCCAGAACCAGTGAAAAAGATTTCTCGTCCTGACCCGGCACTCGTGAGTTTCCACCGGAAAATGGCCCTTCACATTGCGCTCGATATAAGCCGTCTCGTAGCGGTGATGCTTGATGCTCCACACGAAAACGCGAAAGCTGTCGAACTCGCAGGATTCTGCCCGAATTTACCGTGGTCCACATCCAGTTGTGCTTCACTTCCGACTTTTCTTTGTCCTTGACGTCGCCCAGCGGAAGATAAGCCGTGATGCGATGCCCCTCGGCATACTGCGCGACTTCATCCGGGATCGACATGGTCAGCATCCGCGACAGCACCCAGCCCACTTTGCCGTCTTTGGTGCGGACCAGGCTCCAGTCGTCGAGCCCGACGGTTTTTGGCGCGGGCGGCGCGTAGCCGGGAAGATCGGAGGCGCGCGGGCGCGAAAGCTCCTGCCAGTTCGGCGGAGGCGGAGGAGGCTTGGGCATCTCCGGCATCGGCCCGGCTCGCTTCGTATCTTTCGCCTTGGCCTTCTTGGCGGGTGAGACGGTAGCGGTGGACCGGAGCCGCGCGCCGGCTGCGGCGCGGTGCGCGGCGCGACTCGATGGCCGATCACTTCGACCGCGCCCGATTCCGGAATCTGAAAAAAACTGGGCGACTGGCGGCTGGGGTCGGCATGCACGTTGAGCGGATCGTACACGGTCGCGACGCCTTGCGAAGGAAGTTTGGCCGCGCTCTCCGCCAGGCGGCGCAGATCGTCCATTTGCTGCGGAGTCAGAAGCTGATTGGAATCGGTCCAACCCTCCACGCCCTGCGCCGACCGCACTTTGACGAAGCGGCGGCGCGTTTCGAGCACGTCCAGTTTCTCGCCATGCTTCACGCTGCCCACCACCGCCGATTTCGAAGCCAGATCCTTACGCAGATTCAGCGTGGCGGGTCCGGCGAAAGCGATGCCGGTGGTCGGTTGCGGTGGATGAGAACTGCAGGCGCCCAGCAGAAGCGCGAGCGCGATCAGCCAATGCCCAATTCGTCCACGCGCTCGAGCGGAGTGCCGCAGCGCCGGCAGATCAGGGACGCGCAATCGCCGCACACCAGCGGATCGTCCACCGGCTGCCGGCACGCCGGGCAATAAAACTCGGTGTGATGTTTTCCGCCATGACATCTGGATCGTGGCACCGCTCTATTGCTTGATCTGCGGCACCGGAGCCGTAGCAGTCGCCGCCTCGGCGACGATGTCGGCGCGCGCCTTCAGGAACACGTCGTACTGGCTCATCACATCGCGGAACACGGCGTCGCCCAGCACGCGGTATCCGGGGCCGGTGAAATGCACGTGATCGCCCTGCGCCATGCCGGCCTGCACCCATTGCTGCATCGAACCCTTGCCGCCCATCTTGGCGCGCAGATCCCAGAACGCGCATCCGGTCGCGACGGCGGCCTGACGCTGCGCCTCCACGATCATGTCGATCGCGGTCCATCGGCAGCCAGCCTTTGCGCGTGTGCAGATCGCGATCCGGCGGACCGATCATCAGAATCGTCGCGGTGGGCGCCGCGCTGCGAATGCGCCCGATCAGCTCCTCAAACATGCTCTTGTAGGATTCGACGGTCCAATCCTTGCGGCCTGCTTCGTTGGTCCCGTAGGCGAGCACGATCAGCGCGGGATTGCGCCGCTCGATATTCGACCGCAATACCGGCTCATTCCAATCGAGCACGATGGAAGCCTGCGCGCCGTTGATTCCCAGCGTTTCGTACGTGACGCCGGTGGAATTCTCCGCGACCCATCCGAACAAGCGCACCGGGCGCTGATCCAGCGTCTCCACTTCCAGCTTGTGGCTGCCGGGGACGGTCTCGTAGTGATAGTACCCGGGCTCTTCCGCGCCGTCGGTGGAAATGCGCTCCACCGGTCCGCCGTTATCGTAAATCTGAAGCGCTCCGCCGCCGGGTTGCTGAAGATAGAACAGCTCGAACTCCTGCCCGTCGGCTTGCAGATACACCGCTTCGCGCGGGGACTGCGTGGTCATGCTGATCGCCGCCCAGGCCGTAAACCCCGTCGCCGGTGCGGCCCACCAGACCGTCGGTGTGCCATCCGCGCGTCGATCCGGTGCGCACATCGACCCGGCGATATCCGTTCCAGGGACGGCCCGCGAACGAATATCCGCTGCCGCCGTCGCCGAATTTTTCCTGAAAGCGCGAGCGCAGATCGCCGGTCCACTCATCGGCCGCGGTATGCGAATCGCCGTAATGCAGGATGCGCACGGGCCCGGGAATTTCGCCTTTCTGATGGCGGTACAGCAGTTCGAAAAACGGAACCAGCGCGGCCGCGTTCTCGACCGGAATATCCGCTCCGCTGGCGACCTTCTCGAACACGCCGTCGTGCGCCGCGGCCCGGACTTTCGCGGGCTACCGGAGGGCTCTTCGGAATCACGCGGCGGTGTACCACAGCAGCGCTGGTCGCATGAACCGCGTGCGCAACGGCTTTCGGCGGCGATTTCTTCGCAGCGGCAGCGGAGCCGAGCTTGGGCTTGACGCTCGAACGGTACGGTGCTTTTTGGCTTGCGGTCGCTTGGCCGGCTTCTTCGGATCGGCGGCAACCGCGCCCATCGCTAAACCGCGCGCACGCGAGCAAAGCAATCCCGAGTTGGACCCTAACGAGCTTCACGGTTTCTTGACGGCATCTTTCAGGGCCGGCGGCTGCACCTCCGCCCTATTGGTTAATTGTCGCAGTTTATATTGGTTATATCCATCGCGCAAGGCGCTGTACAAAAGCTCGCCTACGATTTTCGCCCCGGCGGGCATCGGATGGATGAAATCCGCGCCCACCAGGCGAGGCTCGGCCGCATACCAGCGGCCCATGGTTCCCTGGCCGCCCATGGCTTCGAAAGTATTGAAAAACGCGGCTCCGGTCTCACTCGCGACCCGCGCTTCGATGTTCACCAGCCGCGGCAGCACCGGAACCGTATCGATCTCGCCGCCGTCTTTTCTTTCCCCGCGATCCATCGGGCTCATCAGCAGAACGGAAGCGCCGGGCAGCGCCGCGTGGATCCGCCGCACCGCCTCCTTCATCTCCGGCCCCCAGGTCTTGTCGACGAAACTCGCAAATCCGCTTTCGTTGGTTCCATAGTTGACGATCACCAGGTCCGGCTTGTAATGGCGCAGCTCCGCGGCCCAGTGATGTTCGTTGAAGGATTGCGAAAGCAGCGTGATGTTCGCGCCGTTGATTCCCAGGCTGCTGATAAATCACGCCCGGCGAGTTCCTGCGAAATTCCGCGCCGTAAAGCCGCACCGAGCCGCGCGTCACGCGCACGCTGAATCCCGTCGCCCCGGCGGGAATTTTAAAGGTAGAAAAGCCGGGGACCTTCGCGGCGCCCTCGGTCTCGACCGTGCCGATTTCCTTCTCGTCCGCATCCACCGCGAAAGCGCCGCCATCGGGCTGGCGTCAGATAAGCGATCTCGATGAGGCCCTGCGCGGGGCTGCGGAGTTTCCAATGCGCCGTCGCGCCAGGGGAGCCGAAAAAGCTCACGCCGCCCAATCCGTGCATGCCATCCTTCGATTGCGCGATGCCCGCGATGTCGATTTTCCAGTTGCGACGACGCCTCCATCTCCACGCCGCGATGGTTGTACCAGGCCCACGGCCGCGCGATCAGCATGAATCCGCTGCCGCCGTCGCCGAACTCTTTCTGAAGCATCGCGCGAGCGTCGGCGGTGATCAGATCGCCGGTGGTGGGCGAATCGCCGTAATGCAGGATGCGCGTGGTCCCGTTCTTGCGCAGCGCTTCGTAGAAATGATCCAGCGCATGCGTCGGATCGGAAAGATGATTCGGCGCGCGAGCCTGCAAATGCGCGTTGCGCACGCCCTGCGCGTCCAGTTCCTGGCGTGCCTTTCAGCTTCGGAATCGGCAGATCGAGCACCACCGGAATATTGTGCGGATCGAGCGACTGATAATTCTTGAGCGCCGGCGCGACCTGCGGCAGCAGTATGAGCCCGACGAACGTTAAGATTGCGAGTCCAGGTCTTGATGGGCATCAGAATCTGTTATATATGAACGGCGTCGCGCCTGTCTGGGCCACGTACTGCAGCCCGATCACCAGCAGCGCCAGCGCCGCCGCCTGCGCATAAAACGGCGCGCGCACGAACATCGAAACGCCGAAATCGTACCACTTTTCCGGCATGTAATGCGCCAGGATGCCGATCAGCATCACGATCCCGAGCGGCGCCGAAATGTTCGCCAAAGAAACGCTGAGCGAACCGATGCGCGACAGAATCAGCAGCGCGTTGTCGAGCGTCGAAGCGCGGAAGAAAATCCAGGCGAAGGTGACGAAATGGAACGTCGCCAAGATGCTCACGTATCGCCACAGGCTTTCATGCGCAGCCCGGCAGATTTCTTGCGATACGCCTGCCATACGCGCACGGCGGCCAGCCCAGTGCCGTGCAGCGCTCCCCAGATGACGAAATTCCAACTCGCGCCATGCCACAGCCCGCCGATCACCATGGTGATGATCAGGTTCACATACGGCATCACTTTCGATCGCTTGCCGGGCAGCGAAAAATACAGATAATCGCGCAGCCAGTTGGAAAGCGTGATGTGCCAGCGCCGCCAGAAATCGGCGAGGTTCACCGCCGCGTAAGGACGATTGAAATTCTGCGGCAGCTTGATTCCCAGCAGCAGCGCCGATCCGATGGCGATATCGGTGTAGCCGGAAAAATCGTAATAAATCTGCAGGCGTAAGCGTACACCGCGATCAGCGTCTCGGTGCCGCTGTACAGATTGGGAAAATCGAACACGCGATTGACCAGGTTCGCCGCCAGAAAATCCGCGATCAGCAGCTTCTTCATCAATCCCATGCCGATCAGAAACAGCGCGCGTCCGCCGTCGGAGGATCCAGCTTCTTGGGCTTTTCGAACTGATGGATCAGCGTAGACACTCGCGTGATCGGCCCGGCGAGGGTGGTCGGAAAAAAGGAAACCGCGGCCAGATGGGCCAGGTAGCTCCTGGTGCCCTTGGTGTCGCGGCGATACAGGTCGAGGTGTAGGTCAGGGCCTGGAACACGTAAAACGACAGGCTGAGCGGAAGAGTCCAATGCCATTCGGGCGCAGGACGGCCGGTGACAGCGGCCCAGTTCTGCAGAAAAAACGGCATGTACTTGAACGCCACCAGCATGCCGATGTTCATCACGATGCTCGCCGTGACCAGCAGCCGCCGCACCAGTGTTCGATTCGAATTTTGCAGGCCCAGGCCGATGAAAAAGTCGCAGCTGGAAACCGCGGGAATCAGCGCGAGATAGAACAGGTCCCACTTGGCGTAGAAGAAATAATTCGCGAACAGGATGAGGCTTAAGCGCCAGCAAACGGACCCGCGAGAGGGGCCAGTAGAGCAGGAAGACCGCGACCAGAAAGATGAAGTACGTGGACGAAGACAGCAGCAACTTTCAGGATAAACGAGCCGCGACCGAAGGAAGCGGTGGATGTTGACGGCGCACAAAAATCGCTCGTAACAGTCGCGTCTCCTCATGGCCCGCGGAAATTCAGTAAGTTTCGATCTTCCGCTTCGCGCGCGGAGCCGCGACATAAGGACTCACCAGACTCTCATTGCCTTCCTTATCGATCGCCTTCACGCCGAACACCACTTCGTCGATCGAAACTTCGGGCATGCTGTACTCGCTCACGTTGCCGACGAAAATCTCGCGCTCCCAATAGGGCGCGGTGGATTTGCGCATCATCACGACATACCCGGCCAGATCCGGCTCCGGATTCTGCTGCTTCCACTTCAGCAGCGCATCATATCGCGACTGCCCGCGCGTCAGCATCAGCGTAGGGGACTTTCTGCCCGTTCCGTTCGACCATCTGCGTCGTCTCCGGCGATTTCGGAGCCCACGCGAGCGACGCGGCCACCGCTCCATTCACCTTGGTCACGCGAGCAATGTAAGCCGGCGACGTGCCGGCAAACGTATCCGTAGCCGAGTGTTGATTGGCGAAATTCTCCACCGGCGTCGACACCCGGATGGCCCCGAATCCTTCCAGGTTGAACGGCGTATGATCGCCGCCGCGTCCGAAACGGTCGGCGCGGAACACCGGATCGACCGTCATCGACGGAACATAGCGCTCGCCGATCTCCTTCATATAGCGGGCGATTTCGCGGGAAGACGAATCGATCGGATCTTCGCTGAAAATATTCACGCGCCGATTTTCCGTGCGCCCGTCGCCGCCGACGTCGCTGCCGATGATGTCGCTGTTCAGCACGGCTTCGATTTTCTGATCCAGCGAGCGCGCTTTCTCGGCATACAGAGTGCTGCCGAGCAATCCCTCCTCCTCGCCGGCGAAAGCGACAAACACGATGGTCTTTTCGAACTGATACTGGCTCATCACGCGAGCCAGTTCCATCACGCAAGCCGTCCCGCTGCCGTCGTCGGTGACTCCCGGAGCATCAATATTCGGATCGCGCGGCGGCGCGGGCGGACCTCCCGGTTCCGGCGCCGGCGATCCCGGCGGGCGAGCATTATTCACCGAATCGTAGTGCCCGCTGATGATAATCCGCTGGTCCTTATTAGTAGTGCCCGGCAGCACGGCGACCACGTTGTACAGATCCACATCGCTCGGGATGCGCGACCCGGCCGCGGTGCTTTTCTTCAGGCGATACTGATCGTAGCTGACTTCCAGACGCGGACTGTAGCTGCGGAACTGCTCATAAATCCACTTCCGCGACGCCCCGATGCCTCGATTCGGATCGTCCTGCGACGAAAACAGATACCGCGTCCCGAAGGATTCCAGCTTCTTCAGCGTTTCGGCGATCCGCTGCTCGGAAACCTCCGAAACGATCTTCGACACTTGCGGATTGACGGCCTTATACTGCGCGGAAGCCGTGAACGCGCCGCAAAAACATGCCAGAATCAGCGCCGTGATTTTCATAAGGGTGAATGATAGTCCAGACGAGGCGTGCGAAAGCAAAGGTAACCGGATTACTTCGCCGGGTACGTCTTCGAGTACTTGTTGCGCGGATTGTAGACCGTGAACGCCCCGTTCGCCTCGGCCGTGACCTTCAGGTACTGGCCCTGGCAAGGCTCGTCGACGTTGGCGATGAAGGGATCGGGCGAATTCGCCTCCGTCCCTCCGGCAACCGCAAAGTGGAGCTGCCACAGATCTTCAAGACCGGGCGAATCCTTCACGGTTTTCCATCCCTTAGGATCGCCGCCCTTGCGAGCCCCGTTGTTCATGATGGCGACCCGCGGAGCCATCGCGTAAATCGCCTTGGATGTCTCGCCGCCGTGGTGCGAGGTCAGATACAAATCGATCTTTGCCCACGCGATTTTCGGGGCAAAGCAGGGCTAATTCCTTGTTCCAGGTCAGGTCGCCCAGATCGGCGAAGCGAAATTTGCCATATTGGATGACCACCCCCGCGGACTGCGGATTCTCGCCGGTTTCCCCGTCCTTCGGAGCCAGCCCGGCGCAATACGGATTCGCCTCGCCGGACTTGTCGATGTGCGCGCCGCCCGCGACCACGACGGTCACGTCCAGCCCCTTGACCGGAATCGTGTCGCCGGGCTTGATCGTCTCATGATGCTGCCCCGCCATCGCGTCCTGGTAGGCCTTGTAGGTCTCGTCCGGCTTCTCCTCGACGGTGGGACCGTGGTCATAAAAGGTACCGACCGTCAGCCGCTGAAGCAGATTCGGGACGCCGCCTTCGTGATCCGCGTGATGATGCGTGATCAGCACATAATCGATGTGTTTGACGTGCCCCGCCTTGGCCGCGTTGGCGATCCGGTCCGCGTCCCGGCCGCTGAAATTCGTGTATCCGGTGTCGATCAGCAGGGCCTGGCCGGATGGAGAAACCACCAGCGTCGCCTGGCCGCCTTCGGTGTCGATAAAGAAGATATCCAGCGTCTTGGCGGCATGCGCGGAAGACGCCAGAGCCAGTAAAACCAGAATCGCCGTCCGCATAAACCTGATGCTAGCATTGTGGCGGGAACGGATTCGAGTGACGTATCGTAACTATTAACAGATGCCTTTTTGCGTCCAATGCGGAAACCAGGTCGGCGATGGCGACCGGTTTTGCGGCAAATGCGGATCCCGGCAGCAGTCCGCGGGCGGCGGTGGATCGCGGCCGCCCGACATTATGGCCGGCATCAGCAACCGCAATGCATCGCTGCTGTGCTACATCCCCATGGTCGGCTGGATCGCGGCGATCGTAGTACTAGCCAGCGAACGGTTCCGCAAGGAAACCCAGGTCCGGTTTCACGCGTTCCAGGGGCTGTATCTGTTTGTCGCGTGGCTGATGGTGGAATGGGTGATCTCGCCGGCACTGTATCTTTCCGACTGGGAAGGTGGGTTCCCGCTGCGTCACCTGTTCTCGCGCGGCCTGCAACTGCTGATCTTCGCCGCCTGGATCATCATGATCATCAAAGTCAGCCACGACGAAGACTACAAATTACCCATCGTCGGCGAACTGGCGGAGCGGTCGGTCAGCGAGCAGCGTTCCTGACGCGCGTTGTGATTAAAGCCAATCCGATAGCGTCGTAATCACGCGCTCCCAAGTGGACTGTGGAGCGTCCGGCTCGCCTCCCATCACGCGATTGAGGTGCTGCAAATGCATGCTGATGACCAGCCAGACTACTACCGCCGCAACCAGCAAGTGCAGCGTCTTGGACCGCTTCTTCAGACCGCTGGATGGCTGCGTCCGCGCGTTGCGAGCCCGCTTGTACAGCACGAACAGGCACAGTGCCATTCCAAGAAGCGTGATCGTCTGCATAGGCCCTTCACCGTTCATCGGAGGCCAAAGCGCCGGACCACAGAGCACCGATGGTCTAGGGTTTTCCCCCGGGACTTGCCTGGTCAGGACTCACGCGACCAGGGAAGCGCGCGGATCAGCTACGCTTGAAAATGAAAATGCGAAGCGTGGTTGGCGTTGCTTGTTATCTATTGTTCATTGGGTTGCTGCTGTTGAGGACCGCGGCGGCACAGACTCTGTTGTCTGACGAAAATGCCTATAATCCAGTCCCAAGCCCCGACGGCAAGAGGATCGCCGCCGTTCGGACCGGCTGGTTTCGCCCGGGTGGAAGCGGTGGATTGGGAAGGTCCAACCTCCGGTCCGAGATAATCATTCTGGATCGTGCAGGTTCCAAAGTGTCGCCGAAATCTCTCGCGGATAGCTTCGTGGCGGATTGGAACCAGGACGGAATCGTATCTTTTCGTGACTGGTCGTATGCCTTGATTTCAGAGGATGGGTCGGTTCATCAACAAGGACGCGTCTGCCTTCCAAAGGTTGTCCTCAAGCCCTCATCCGGGTGTGTGGAGCGAGTGGCTTATCTGTCAACCATCGGCAGCTTTGTATGGGTGCATCAGGAATTCGGCGACTCGGTTTTGGTTACGCCTCGCGCGGAACTCTCCCCGCATCATCACGAAAAATTTCTCGGGGAATGGCTCGTTCCTTCCCCGGACGAGCGGTACATCGCCGTTGGTCCCGGACGGCTCGGCCGAACACTTAACATCTACGATTTGCGCGAAAAGGCGTGGATTGAATTGGGAGCGGCGATCATGCATCCCGCCCAAGGTTGGGATTGGATGGAGCCGAGTTGGAGTCCATGGTTCGCCGACAGTTCAAAGCTTGCCTTCTTCACCGCTGACGGCTTGGTCGTCAGCTCGCCAGATGGCAAGCGTCAACGCGTCGTGCTGCCCACAAAAGAACCGGCCGGGCTGGCGGTGCCATCGCCCGATGGTCGTGCGATCGCGTATGCTACATTCGCATCCCAGCCGCGAACCTCGGGACCGGGAAACATGCCGATCTGGAACTGTACCGGCATCTGGGTGGTCGGCCTGGACCAGTCAAGCCAGCCCCGACGGTTGACAGGCCCGACACCGAGTCTGACTTACGATCTGAGGTGGCAAGATAACCAACATCTCGTGTTCGATAGGGTTGAAGTAGGCATACCGCCAAAAGCGCGGCTCTGGGTGGTGGCTGCGGAGCGTTGAGACCTGAAGCTGAGGTATAATTATTCATCAGAGTGAATAATTACTCATCCACGCCCGTCGGCATTGTCGGATTCCACGGCTACAGCGGCGCCGAGCTGATCTCGATTCTCGCGCGCCATCCCCACGCGGAGCCGGTGCTGCTGGAGCATCGCGAAACCGACGAACGCCCGCGTCCCATCAAGGACGCCGGCCCGCGGCGGATGCCTTGCACCGCAGAATCGGTACGATCGGCGGGCCTGGCGGCCGTGTTTCTGGCGACTCCTGCCGATGCCTCGATGAAGCTTGCGCCGGAGCTGCTCGACGCCGGGGCCAAGGTGATCGATCTGAGCGGAGCGTTCCGCCTGGGCACGGCGCAGAATTTCGAGCGCTGGTATAAAGAGCCGCACACGCAACCGGGACTGCTGTCGGAGGCAGCCTACGGGTTGCCCGAATTCTGCCGAGCGCGGGTTGCCGGGGCCCGGCTGATCGCGAATCCGGGATGTTACCCGACGGCGGCGAATCTCGCGCTGCGGCCGTTGCTGGAAGCCGGCGTGATCGTGCGCGAGGCGGGAATCGTGTGCGACGCGAAAAGTGGCGCCAGCGGCGCCGGACGTAAGCCGTCCCTCAAAACCAGCTTCTGCGAGGTCACCGAGAATTTCTCGACTTACGCGATCCTGGACCATCGGCACGTGCCGGAAATTCTGCGCACTTCGGGACTCGAAGAAGGCGAGCTGAGTTTCACCGCTCAACTGCTGCCTATCGATCGCGGGATTCTCGAGACCATCTACTTCCGGACGAAAGACGTAAAATCCGCGGACGACATATTGGACATTTATCAGCGCCAGTATGGCGAGGAGGCATTGGTTCGGTTGTACAAGCCGGGGCAGATGCCGGATATTCGGTCGGTCTCGCGAACCAATTTCTGCGATCTGGGGATTCAATATGACGCGGCGACGCGCCGCGCGGTGATCGTCTGCGGCCATCGACAATTTGGGCAAAGGCGCGGCGGGGCAGGCGGTGCAGAACATGAACCTGGCGCTCGGCTTCGAGGAAACGGCGGGGCTGCTGTGAGGCTGCTGGTCAAGATCGGCGGAACGCTGCTCGATGCGGCGGAGTCGCGCGCGCGTCTGGCCTGCGGAGATCGCCGAGCTGAGCCGCGCCAACGAAGTCGTGGTGGTCCATGGCGGCGGGAAACAGATGACGCGATTCCTCGAAAAGAGCGGAGTCGAAGAGCCGGTTCGTCAATGGCCTTCGCGTTACTACCCCAGAAGTGTTGGATGCGGTGCTGAAAGTGTTCGCGGGAACGGTAAATGCCGAACTGGTTTCGGCGCTGCGGGCGGCGGGAACCAAACCGGTTGGGCTGACCGGAATCGATGCGGGCCTGGTGGATGCGGAGCCGCTCGATCCGGAATTGGGGCATGTGGGCAAGCCGGCTCATAGCGATCCGCGGCTGCTGCACGTGTTGATTCGGGAAGGTTATCTGCCAGTGATCGCCTGCGTCGCGGGGGATGCGCGAGGCGGGATGTATAACGTGAATGGCGACCAGATGGCCGCCGCCTGCGCCGCGGCGTTCGGGGTCGACAAACTGATTTTTCTGACCGATGTCGAGGGAGTGCGCGACGGTTCGGGCGAGACCCTCGCTACGCTGTCAGCCGGCAGGCAGCGCGGGAATTGATCGAGTCCGGAGTTGCCAGCGGCGGGATGCGGGCCAAGCTCGAAGCAGCGCTGAGCGCGATTAATCATGGCCGCCAAGACGGAAGTAGTCATAGCGCCGGGATCTCATTCCGGGATTCTCGACAAATTAATCGCAGGTACGACGATTGGAACGCGGGTAGTTTCCTAAAATGGCACAAATACGCAGGGCAACCATGCTGGATATTCCTGAGGTTGTAGGGTTGATTAACGCCTATGCCCGCGACGGCATCATGCTTCCGCGCACGGAATTCGAGATGGCCGAAAATATTCGCGACTTCCTGGTCGCCGTTGACGAAAGCGGGCTAGTGGGATGCGGGGCGCTGCATTTCTATACTCCGGTTTCGGGCGAAATCCGCAGCCTGGCGGTACAGCCGGGATTGAAGACCAAGGGGATTGGCCGAAAGTTAGTGGAGGCGCTGGAAACAGAGGCTCGGGAGCATGATCTGCACTCGATTTTCGCGTTTACATATGTTGACGGATTTTTTCGAAAATTGGGTTCGAAGAAGTGGATCGTGGCGAGTTGCCGCTAAAGGCGTGGAAAGATTGTTTGCGGTGCCCGAAATTTCAAGCCTGCGATGAGATCGCGATGCTCAAACGCCTTAGACCAGGACCGCCAGACCTCGTAGTACCGCACTTTACGCAGATCGAAGAGATCCAGCGTCTGCCGGTCTTACAGAAATAATTCCGATTAAACTTCTCGACATTACTTTCGATTGTGTGAGAATATTGCTCTCATTAATCCACTACAGTACTGAGCGACTCCGAGTGCGGCAACACCTGAATTGAGACCTGGCCGAAAGACCAATCTGGATCAAGACGAGAGCTGGGGTTAGAACTAGGAGCCGGAGTCAGAGTCGTCGCGATCAAATTTTTGGGCTGGACTGGAGTTGACATGAAGGCACAGACTCGTGGACATACAGGAGTCGACGGGGCGGATCCTGTGCTGCACGATTTTCCGTCCGGGCGGGCGCAAGCTGCTGGCAAAGGCCACGTGCTGAGCGAAGAAGATGTCCGTCTGCTCGCCACTGAGGGCCTGGATCAGGTTTGGGTGACGGAGCTCGAAGACGGCGAGGTTGGCGAAGACGACGCCGTGTGCATGCGGCCAAGGAAATGGGTTGCGGCTGCCTGGAGATCCGGCTGGCGGCAGGGGGACGCGCGAATCTGTTCGCCTCGGAAGATTGCTGCGTGCTGGTGGACGACGAGCTGCTGAAACAGATCAACTGCATCTCGAGTATCGTGATCGCGACCGCGGTGAATTTCAGCTTCGCGAAAGCGGGGCAGCGCATTGCGACGGTCAAAGAGCGCGCCGTTTGCGGTGGCGCAATCGCATTTGGAGGCGGTGATCAACATTCTGAAGGAGCGCGGGCCCATTTTCCAAGCGCGGCCGGTGCGTTCGCCTTCGGTCGCGGTTCTGTATACCGATCCGGTGCATGGCGATCGCGCGCGGCAACTGTTCGAGAGCATCATGCGCCAAAGGCTGGAGCATTTCAGCGCGACGCCCAGCTTCGTGCTGGCGTCGGTAGAAGAAGAAGCGGCAGTCGCGCGCAGCTTGCAACACTTGCTGCGGGCCAAGCCGACGGTGACTCCTGGTGGCGTCCACCACGGCGCCGGCGGGCCCGGAAGATGTCATCGGCCGAGCGATGACCAGCATCGGCTGCCATCTCGAACGATTTCTAGCGCCCGTCGAGCCAGGCAACTCTGCTCCTGTTGGGCTATAAGGACGAAATCCCGCTGCTTTCCGCGCCGGGGTGTTTCCGGTCCGCGAAGCCGAATGTGGTCGACCTGGTGCTGCCCCCGATGCTCGCCCGTTATCGAGTTTCAGGATGGGAAGTCGCGAGCCTGGGCCACGGCGGCTTGTTGGCATAGGGATTCCTCATTTTTCGTTCCTTCCGTTACCCGTAGGCCCTCTCCTCCGGAGAGCTTACGGATGCTCTGGCCGGGCGGGACCGTTTTCCGCCCGGCTTTTTTTCTCCGCTGCTGTTTTTGTGTTCCGCCGCCCGTTGTAGAATTGTAGCGGTTCTCGCCCACGATGAAGATTACGGCTGTCGAAGCGTACCTGCTTTCCTATCCATTCCCTCAACCGATCCGGCTTCCTTACCACGGCGGCGAGCGCACCATCGTCAAGCGCGACGCCATGCTGATCCGGGTTGCGACGGACCAGGGTCTGTTCGGGTACGCGCCGGGCGAGGCAACGGTACAAGCCAAGCAGATGATCGACCGGCTGATCGCGCCATTTCTATCTAGGCCGAACGGCCGCCGATCCGGATGCGCTGCGGATTCTGTTTCAGCAAGGACCGGGAACGGACGCCGAAGCGAGCCGGATCTACAGCTCGGTCGAGATCGCTCTCTACGATCTGGTGGGAAAGGCGCGCAATGTTCCGGTGAGCGAGCTGATCGGCGGCCGCGTTCGCGACCGAATCCGGCTGTATGGGAGCGCCGGAATGTACATGCCGCCGGAGGGCTACGCTGCCGAAGCGGCGCGGGTGAAGGAGCTTGGGTTTCGCGCGTATAAGATGCGGCCGGGACGCGGTCCGGAGGAAGACGCAGCCGCGGTGCGCGCGGTGCGCGAGAGAGTCGGGCCCGATTTCGACATCATGGTCGATGCGCACACATGGTGGCGCATGGGCGACCTGAGCTACTCGCGGGAAACCGTGGAGCGGCTGGCGGGCGAGATGGCCGAGTACGGCATCCGGTGGCTGGAGGAGCCGTTCCCGCCCGACGATCACGAAGCGTTTCTGCATCTGAAGCAGAAAGGCCTGGTCCCGCTGGCAAGCGGCGAGCATGAACCGAACGAGCTTCGCTACCTGGACCTGATCGAGACCGGCGCGGTCGATTACGTCCAGATGGATGTGGTGTGCCAGGGCGGCTACGCGACGGCTCGGCGGCTGTTTCCGGACATCGCGCGCGCGGGGCTGCGGTTCGCGTTTCATAGCTGGGGCACGGCGCTGGAAGTAATCGCCGCGGCGCACCTGGGCGTGTGCTGGCCTTCGAGCGTGGTGCCGTGGCTGGAATATCCGTGCTATTCGACCGAGACGCGCGAGTTCATGTATCCGTTCCCGCTGGCGTCGGAGATCGTCAAGCAGCCGGTGGCGATCGAGCGCGGCGAGTGCATCGTGCCGCGCGGGCCCGGGCTTGGGAGTCGATGTGGATGAAAGCGTGATCTGGCGTTATCCGTGGATTGAAGGACCGTGGTCATACTTCAAACTGGAATCGCCGGCAGGGACCTGGGCCGTATCGTCGGATCACAGCGCGAAGTGGGCTGGCAGCCGGTAGACTAAACTCATGGCGAAGGCACGGAGGATTTACTTATGGGGACATTTCCGGGTAAGATTTCTGGGAGGCCGAGTCATTTGAATTCCCCGTGGAGGCTCCGGTGATTGGCGTAAAAGGGGGAACGGGGAGACGACCGTATTCACCCACCAACTTCAAGGTCCAGGGCGGCGGACCGCCCGCCAACGTGAATCAACTCGACGGCACGCGGTCGCTGGTGGCGGCGGCTCCTCGCAAGGAACCGCGGGCCGGCCAGGATCCGAAGCGACGAAGCATTTACCCCCTGACTTCAAATCGCTGGGCGGAGGATCGCCTTCGAACCTGGATGAAATCGACTTCGACATTACGTCATGGTCTCTTGGCGATCAACCGATGTTCGGAAGCGCCGGGCGGAAGGATGCGAGCAAAAGCAAGGCTGGGGAAATCAAGATTACGAAGGTGGCGGACCGGAACTCGACCGCGTTGATGAGGGCCGCGCGCTTTGGCCCGCCAAGGCCGGTGGTGATCGAATATTCGGAGGAGATGCCGGACGGAAGCTCCCGCGTATTGACGACGATCAAACTCGACGAGGTCCTGATCGGAAACATCGCTGTGAGGGGCCGACATGAGCAGGATTTGGTGGAGGAGATCACTCTGGAGTATACAGACATGCACATCAACGGAGCACCGGCGGATGAAGTCCCGGCGTGGATGAAGCCGTGAGCAACTTACGATATCAGCCCGGATTCGGGAACCACTTCGTCTCCGAAGCGATGGCCGGAGTTTTAGTCGACGGGCAGAACAGTCCTCAGCATGTGCCGCATGGTCTTTACGCGGAGCTGTTGTCGGGCACTTCGTTCACCGCGCCGCGCGCGGAGAACCGGCGGACGTGGGTGTATCGGATCCGGCCCTCGGCTGCACACAACCGGCCTTTTCAGCAGATCGACAAGCGAAATTTGAGAAGCACGCCGTTCGATGAAGTGGCCCCGCCGCCCACGCAGATGCGGTGGAATCCATTTCCGATTCCAACCGCGCCCACGGATTTTGTCGAAGGACTGATCACGGTCGGCGGCAATGGCGATGCCAGCGTGAACTGCGGCATGGCCGCTCACGTCTACGCGGCGAACCGGCCGATGACCAACAAAGTTCTCTATAACGCCGACGGAGAAATGCTGATCGTTCCGCAGCAAGGCTCGCTGCGGCTGGTGACGGAGTTGGGCGTGCTGAACGTAGTTCCGCAGGAAATCGCTGTGATTCCGCGCGGGATGCGCTTTCGAGTGGAGCTCCCCGATGGAACCGCTCGCGGATACGTTTGCGAAAATTACGGAGCCATGTTCCGCCTGCCGGAGCTGGGGCCGATCGGATCCAACGGGCTCGCCAATTCGCGCGATTTCCTGGCGCCCGTGGCCGCGTTTGAAAATAGCGACCAGCCGCATCAGATTGTCGCGAAATTCGCGGGGAATTTATGGGCGCTGGAAACCGATTCCTCGCCGCTGGACGTAGTCGCGTGGCACGGCAACCTGGCGCCTTATAAATACGATCTGCGGAAATTCATGGTGATCGGATCGGTCAGCTTCGATCATCCGGACCCGTCGATTTACACCGTTCTGACTTCGCCTTCCGATACCACGGGCACGGCCAATGTCGATTTCGTCGCGTTCGCGCCGCGCTGGCTGGTGGCCGAGCACACGTTCCGGCCGCCGTGGTTTCACCGCAACGCGATGACCGAATTTATGGGCCTGATTCACGGCGAATACGACGCCAAGGCGGAGGGTTTCGTGCCCGGCGGCGCGAGCCTGCACAACGTCTGGAGCGCCCACGGCCCGGATGCTGCGACGCATGAGCGCGCGACCAAGGCCACGCTCGCGCCGCAAAAGATCGACGACACCATGGCGTTCATGTTCGAGACCCGTTACGTGATGCGGCCCACGCGGCTCGCGCTGGAAGCGGCCGAGCTTCAGCATGATTATTATCAGTGCTGGCAAGGCTTGTCGTCGCGCTTTCCGAAATCCTGAAGAATCAAGTACGCTGGAGTCATGACGTTAAAACGGGGAGTTGCAGCCGGCCTGCTGCTCGCGGTGGGTACGGCATTTTCGCAAACACCGGCGCCTGAATCGAAACCGGCCGGATTACAATTCGAAGTCGCATCCATCAAGCCGGCGGCGCCTCCGAATCCGGCGGCAATGCAGGCGGGAAAACTTCACGTCGGCATGAATGTCGACCAGGCGAGAGTCGACATCGGGTTCCTGTCGCTCGCCGACCTGATGACGCTCGCGTTCAAGGTGAAGCAGTACCAGATCTCGGGTCCGGACTGGATGGGCGCGCAGAGATTCGACATCCTGGCAAAAATGCCGGAAGGTGCGACGAAAGACGACGTTCCGCAAATGCTTCAGGCCTTGCTCGCAGAGCGATTCAAGCTGACGTTTCATCGCGACAGCAAGGAGCAGCCCGTCTACGCTCTGATCGTGGGCAAGAATGGTCCGAAGCTGAAGGATGCTCCGCCGGATGAGCCCGATCCGCCGGCGGATGCCAAGGATCCCAAGGGCACCATGACCGTCAACACCGGAAACGCTGCGGTTCGCATCACGCCGGCGGGCGACGGCAGTGCGGGGGCCGTAATCAAGAGCAAGGAAACCGGGACTACGCGAATGTCGATGTCGAACGGCATGATGCATCTGGAATTATCCAAGGCGTCCATGACGCAGTTCGCCGACATGTTATCGCGCTTCATGGACAAGCCGGTGGTCGACATGACGGAGCTGAAAGGGAATTATCAGGTGTCGCTGGATCTGTCCATGGACGACCTTCGATCAATGGCGAGAAAAGCAGGCGTGAACATTCCCGGGGGAGCGGGGGCCGGGCCTGGACCGGGAGGTGGTCCCGGGCCGGGCGGACCGGGTGGAGCAGACGCCGCGTCGGAACCATCCGGCGCATCGATCTTCCAAACGATCCAGCAGTTTGGATTGAAGTTGGAGTCGCGCAAGTTACCAGTCGAATTGATCGTGATCGACCACCTGGAAAAAACGCCTACAGAAAATTGATAGAACCGGCCTGCGCTCGGGTCTCGTCTATAGAGATGTGAGACTGGCGCGCATTGGGGCGGTGGTGGTCGCAGTTGCGCTCAGCGCCTCCGGCGCGGTGTTCACTACTCAGCTTCAGAGCGCCACCATCGCGGCCTGGGATAAATACATCGATCGCGCCGAACGCGGGATCGCGGCCGGGCTTCCTCCGCTCACCGTGACTGGCGACGCGGCTACGTTGAACGATCTGAACCCGAACGGGACTAACGGCGGCGACGATATTCGCAACGGCTACATCCATGACTGGATCGGGGCCGTGCTGGTTCCCCATACTTCAGTCAGCGCCGTGGAGGCGGTGCTCGAGAATTACGGTTCTTACGCGAAGATCTACGGTCCCGCGCTGAAATTGGCGTCGGCGTCGAAGACCGGCGACGATGCGGCGGGACGCAGTTATGAGGTCCGGCTGGTGACGGAGCGCGTCGAAGGCATCGGCATACATTTTGCTTTCGACCTGCGCAATCGTGTTGTTTTTCACGATGCGGGCGGGGATGCCACGGTCGATTCGCGATCCTATCTGATTCGCGAGAGCAACAGCGGGAAGGCTCCGTACACGGACCTGCTGCCGGTGGGCAACGATCATGGAATTTTGTGGCGACTGAATTCGTACTGGCGGCTGCGCCAGGCGGGATCTGCGGTGTATGCGGAACTGCGGGTGATCTCGCTATCGCGGAAGCCGCTGCCGGGGACGCGCGACCTGGTGAAGAGCAGAGCTCGCGAATCGCTGGAAGATACGCTGGTGAAGACGCGAGGCGCGGCCCTCGGCAAGAGCCGCTGAATCGCACCCACTCGCTGTGATCGTAGAATTTCTGTGAAAAACTCGCGGGATCAACCGCTTCCTCTGGTCGCGGCTCGCGACGCCAACGAGCCGCGACCGCAGGAAGCGGTGGGCGCCGCTGGAAACCCCTAGCGCGCCTTGAGCGAGATCGTGAAAGAATCCTGCTCGTCGACAATTTTGTATGCTGACGGCGGCTGAAACAGGGCGGGATTCGGCTCACTCCTGCTGATGTTCGTCATCCTTATCACTGTCTCGCCCGTCGTGGGACTGGAGTTCTTCAGCAGCACCGTCAGCTTCAACTCCGGCGAGTACCAGGTCTCGGTGATTATGGTGATAGGCCGGTCATTCCCGTTTGAACCCACCGGCCGCACGGTAATTTGCCGCGTTCCTTCCGCCATCAAACCGTCGATCGATTGAGGACACAGCGTTTCGAACGATATTTGGATCTCGGACGTATTTACCGTAACGGGCCCATTGCTTGCCGGCGCAGTGGCGTCGACGCAGCCTTCAGCTTTCTGAATCTTTTTCCGCGGCCGCGGGCGCTGCCCTTGCATCGCGATCCGGTGCGTCACTTGATTTTGTTCGTCCACAATGTAACCGAATCCCGTCACGGGATCGACAATTTCAGTCAGCGTGGGACCCGAATTGATCGGACGCTCGATTCGGGTCCGGCCTTGCGAATCTCGCGCCCAATGCTCCGTGCCATCGCTATGCTTGACGTGCGTGCCATCCGCGAGAGTCCTCACATTTTCGGAAATCCGGTCCGCCGAATACGGGATTCCAGTGTCTGGCGGATCAAATCCGCGCCATCCCCGAAAAGTCGCGTCCATTACCCCGCCGTTTTCCGACAGCGACATAAAGGAAAAAATCTGCTGCCCGGAAACGGCGCTGAACGAAAGAGCCACGGCGAAAATCACCCTGCCCGCTCTTCCCATGCACAGAGCTTACGCCGGATGCTTTCGGGAAACAAGGACATCACCCGCGAAGCGAATCGTTTATTGTAGGAGGTGCTTTGGCGATCACGGTGCTCAGACTCGGATCTCCCCGCACGTCTGGCGAAGGTCTGCGTCTGGGCACGGTTCGCCGGCCGCCGCGCGGAGTCCCGAAATCCGAATTCGCCAAACGCAACTTCTACGACGTCTGGCTGCCGATTCTCTCGCCCAGCCCGGAGCTGGTCGCGATGGCGCAGGCCTCCCAAGACGCCAAGACCTGGAACAAATTCAAACGCAGCTTCCGCGCGGAAATGAATCACCCCGACGCCTCGCGCACTCTCGATCTGCTCGCCGCGTTGTCCCATCAAACCGATTTTTCCCTGGGATGTTACTGCGAGGATGAAACCCGCTGCCACCGGTCGGTCCTGAAGGAACTTCTCGAAGAGCGCGGAGCGAAAATCCAAGCGAAGTGAGCCCTGACGGCAAATAATTCGTTTCCTAAACGTTGAGGCAAAGCGAAAAACCCGATGCTGTCAGGACGACCGTTGGTGTTTCTGGCGCTTCGGCCCCAATCACCTTAGGGACGAACGCTAACGTCGAGCAAAGCCACCCAATATTGAATCGATTGCAGCGTGAAGCCGATCAGGATCAGGCCAACTCCGAAAACACCCATGCGCTTCTGGGGCACGTGATCCGCTCCCCATTCGACGAACGAAGTGCATGCATTCGCGATCACCGTAACCACTCCGATCACTAATCCGGTCTTCAACCCCACGCCCCACGCGTTCGCCCGCAGATGACCGGTCAAGGCGCTGAAATATCCCGCGGCGGTATAGCCAACCGCGCGATTCACCCCGGCGAGAATTTGGGGCTTCGTCAAACGAGCGCGGGCGGCCGGCTGATAATCGATAGTCGGGCGAATGCCGACGCGATACGCAATTACTTGTCCCACTGTACTCAGCGCCCCGAACGTGGCCCCAAATGCGCCTCCGAATAAATATCCCGCGCCGAGAGCGAAGCCGGCCCCGCGAATGGAGCTCATCGCCACGTCATACCAGAATCCCGGCTTCGGTCTGTGCCTCGCCGCTCGCGAAAACTCCCACGCCAGCGTGATACCGTGCGCCAAACCGCTCGCGATTCCGAAAACCGGCCCCAGGGCGAGGCCGTATCCAGTTCCGAAGAGCGCTCCGTACGTAACACCACGGGTGAGAGTGCGCAACGGGCCGTGTTCCCCGCCCAGCAGATCGTAAGCGAGGTACAACGCTCCGAGCACGTCCAGGGAACTGCCGACAATGCTGATCAACGCCAGCGTGTGTTTGTCGATGGTCATGGAATCTCGGCGAACTCGCCGTTGTTAAGAATCAGAAACGACTCGGGCTGCGCGCGGGCCATGAGCCGTTTTTTCGGAGTGTCGATGCCGTCATCAGCCAGCTGGAACGTGCCGTGATGGATCGCGATGCTGGTCTTGGCGGCCAGGATTTCATGCGCTCGGATGGCGTCCTCGGGAGCCATATGGATCGGCGCCATGAACCAGCGCGGCTCGTACGCTCCGATAGGCAGCAGCGCGAGGCGAGGCGCTCCGAAATTTTCGCGAATCTGAGCGAAATGTTCCCCGAACCCGGTGTCTCCGGCGAAATATACCAGCCGTTCCTGGCACTCGATCACATACCCGCACCATAAGGTCTTGTTGCGGTCGAAAATTCCGCGGCTCGAGAAATGAAAAGCCGGGACGCAGTGAACCGTGAAACCCGGCAGCGGCAAGGATTCGCCCCAGTCCAACTCGTGGACAGTCCCGATATTCTCCGAACGAAGCAGTCGGGCTCCGCGCGCCGGAACGACAAAAGCGGAGGTTCCACGCCCCGCCAGCCGGTGCAATGTCGGCAGATCCAAATGGTCGTAGTGATTGTGACTGATGAGCACTGCGTCGATGGGCGGCAGATGGTCAAATGAAACGCCCGGCTGTCTCCTGCGCCGTGGTCCGATCCACGACAGTGGACTGGTTCGTTCAGACCAAATCGGGTCCGTTAAAATGGTGCAGCCCCGCTGCTGAAGCAGCACCGTGGAATGGTTCACCAGAGTCGCTCGGACTGCGCTGCCTTCGACTGCGCGCGGCGGAACGGATTGCTCAACATCTGAAATGAAAGCGGGCGAGCGTTCCGCGCGGCTGGTCAGTTTCCATCGCAGGGCGTCAAGAAGACCGGGCGCCTGCCGGCCATTCGGATTATAGAAGCGCTTTCCGTCACAGTGCTCCCGGCTGATCATTCGGCCGCTTTTTTTGCCAGCGTTTCCACCACGGCGATATTCTGGACCAGTTCGGGCGGCAATCCATGCCGCGCCTGAAGGTAGGCCGGATCGTTGTAGGAAACCCACACTTTACCATCGCCGCCCTCCCAAACCAGCACTTTCAGAGGCAGATCGATGGCGATGCCGGGAGCGGCGATCATCAGCGGCGTTCCCGCTTTCGGATTGCCGAAGATCAGAAGCTTGGTGGGGCGCATCTGCATCCCCGCCTTTTCCGCTTCGCCGCTGTGATCCACCAGAGTGAAGAGTTTCACTCCCTTGGCTTCGAGAATCGCCTCCAGTTTCTGAACGGTCTGGTCCACCGTTAGATGGCCGGGTATGGTCACGATGCCGTGGTTTGAATTTGAAGTCATGGATCGCTCCAGAAGTCTTTCAGCGCCTGCCTGTTTTGGCGGTTCGCGAACCGTTATCAGATAGCCTGCCATCGCGAGTCCCAGGACAGCTAAGACCAGGGCGACGATTATGCCGCCGCGGGATGGCCCCGTTCGCGAAAATTCTCCGCGATTCAACTCGCCGATCGGCCGGATGTGGCTCCACGCGCACACCACATTAACGATAACTCCAAGCAGGATCAGCGCCGTACCGAACCAGAAGGAAAGGCCATATGTCTGGGGCAGATCCGCTGTGCCGACACGTAGCGCCGCAAGAAACAAACCGAAACGCGACACCACGAACCCAAATCCCATGAGCGCGAGGCCCGTTCGGATCCATGCCAGAAAAGTTCGTTCCGCCGCGAGATAGTCGGAAGGGCTACTGCTGAACCGGTCTGGCATTTTCTCCCTGGCCCAAGAGGTCGAATCGGACTTGTTCGAGCATCCGGAAAACCTAGTCAAGACTGCTCGAATCGGTTCATATTACCAATTGACGAACCAGGTTTTGAGCCCGTCCGATTGAACTAGAGCCAGGCAGGCTCGAGGGGATTTCGAAGTCCCGCATCGGCCGTATGAGCTGGACTTGCAGGACTGGACCATCCGTCGCCGCCTGCGCCGGCTGCCGCAGCTTTCTCCTGCGTGATTCCGAGCCTGCGCATGCGATGAATCAGCGTGGTGCGGGCCAAGCCGAGGCGCGCGGCTGCTCCGTGGCGCCCTCCCACCACCCCTCCAACCTGCCGCAACACATCCAGGATGTGGTCGCGTTCCGCCTCCGCGAGCGTGCGGTTTCGCACTGGCGTGTTGCATTTCACCACGCGGCGCAGCTCTCCACAAGGGAATTCCAAGGTCCGGCCGGAAGACTTGATCACCGCCCGCTCGATAAAATTCTGCAATTCGCGGATGTTGCCGGGCCAGTCGTGCTGTTGCAGGAGAGCCATCGACTCCTCTGTAACTTCGCTGATGTCCCTGTTCATGCGAGACGCGAACCCGCGCACAAAATGCCGCACCAACAGTGGAATATCCTCCGGACGCTCACGCAGCGGAGGAAGGTCGATTGGAAACACGTTCAGCCGGTAATACAAGTCCGCCCGGAACCGGCGCTCCTCCACCATTTGCAGGAGATTCTGATTGGTCGCGGCGATGATTCGGACGTCGACTCGAATGGTACGCGTGCTGCCGAGCCTTTCAAATTCCTGTTCCTGAAGCGCTCGTAACAGCTTCGGCTGCAATTCGAGCGGCAGATCGCCGATCTCATCCAGAAAAAGCGTTCCTGTGTGGGCCATCTGGAAACGGCCGGTGGTCTGAGTCAACGCTCCCGTAAACGCGCCACGCTCGTGCCCAAACAGCTCGCTTTCGAGCAGTCCGGCCGGCATGGCTGCGCAGTTCACTTTTACGTAGGGAGCATGCCGCCGGCGGCTTTCCTGATGAATCGCCTTGGCGACCAGTTCCTTTCCTGTACCAGTCTCGCCCTGAATCAATACGGCTGAATCGGTTCTGGCGACCATTTCTATGGAGTTCCAAACGTCGCGAAGCCCTTGCGCGGAACCGACTAACTCATTTCTGGCGCTAGAGGGGTGGATCGCGATGATGTTGAGCGGGTTAGCGGCCATATGCTCCTCTTTCCTTTCTAGGTGCGGTAACACAAATTCGGTTACAAATACGAAACGAAGAATTGCGGGTGTGGCCCGCGTGCTGGGAATCCGAGACAAATCGCATGCCCAAGAATAAGTCAGTTCGAAGTTTTCCGACACCCCGGAAAGGGTAGGGGCAGTACTACATTTTTCTACAGGCCGAGCTTAGTTAAGACGCGCCTGAATTTTTCAAACCGGTTACGTCCGGGACTTGGATGCTGGAAAGCGATCTGGGATGGAACCACTAGTTCTACTTCGGTGCCGGCTCCCGGAGTGCTCGAAAGCGTGAGTCTGCCTCGAATCCGGGAGGCGCGCTCATACATGCCAATCAACCCGAAGTGCCCGCCCTTGCCTTCTGTGGCTACGTCCGGGTCGATTCCTTTGCCGTTGTCGCGAATACGGAGAATCAGGTTTTCCAGGTAATCCAACTCCACGCTCAGGCGGGTCGCCTCGGAGTGAACGCAGGCGTTCCGGATGGCTTCGTAACCGATGCGATATATTTCGTCCCGCACGATCGGATGCATTTCCCGTCCGGCGCCCGCCACCGACAGGCCAAATTCCATAGACCGTTGGAACTGGCATTCTTCTCCTGCACGCTGGAAGGCCTCCGCCAGGTCGTTCCGCTGCGTAGTGGAACTTCGCAGGGAGTTGAGCGCGGACCGGCCTTCCTCCATGGCCTGCCCAAGCCATTTCGACAGCCGCTCCAGTGCGCTACGCATGCGGATCGGATCGGCGTTATCTTCCAGTGCGTCGTCAGCCACCATCTTGCTTCCTTGAATGGTCTGAAGCAGAGTATCGTGGAAATCGCGAGCCAGGCGCGTGCGCTCCGCCAGACGCTCATCGAAGCGCACATTCATTTGCTCCGCGATTTGCCTGACGCGCAGCCGATAAAGAGCCGATAGCAGTGCCAGGACCAAGCCCGCGCACGCGAGCCGAAACCACAGGGACTGATAATACGCCGGCGTGACGCTGAAGTTCAGGTTCGCGCCAGCCTCATTCCATAAGCCGTCTTCGTTGCAGGCGATCACGTGGAACTGGTACGGACCAGGCGGCAAATCGCTGTAGAAGGCTTGCCAGGCGCGTCCCCGCGTCCTGCCATTCCTGATCGCGTCCATCCAGTTTGTAGCGGAACCGGACCTTCTGCGGAATCGAAAAACTCAGCGCCGTGTAATCGATTTCGATGTCTCGAGTGCGCGCGGGAAAGGACCAGATCCAGTTTGGGCGGGTAATTCTTCCGGTCCGCGACCACCTCTTCAATATCCACCGGCGGAGCGATGGAATTTTCATGCAGGCGGGCCGGATCCACCACTTGAAGCACAGTATCGTTGGCGAACCACAGCCGTCCATCGGGAGATTTGGAAACCTGCGGCTGAAAGGTGCTGATCGAAGGCTGGGCGCCATCGAACACATCCAAGATCCGCGTCCGGACTAACCTCTCCGGCTGTTGCCACCAGCGCTTCAGTTCGGATTCGGATATCGCAATCAACCCACACCTGGTATAGAGCCAAAGCTTTTTGTCGTTGTCCCGTACCGCGGCGAAGATTTCCTGGCACGGCAAACTGTTTTTTGAAAGGGTGTTCAGCGTACCCGCCTTCCATCGAAGTAGTCCACTGTTCGTGGCCACCCAGACCGAACTCTCCTCGTCGACCAGGAGACCATTGATCGAGAAATCCGGCGAGCTCTGATTCAGCGGGAAGATCTCCAGTTTGCCGTTTCGGTAACGAGCCAGATTCCCATTAATCAGGCCTAACCAGATTCCGCCCGTTGGGTCGGCCGCAAGCACCTTGGTGTATGGAATCTGCGACGACGTGAACGTTTGCGAAACGTGCTGGTCCTGGATACGAAAAAGCAGCCTGTCCCGGACGTCGACGGCCCAAATGTTTTGATCGGTATCCTCCGTCATCGTCCTTACGATTCCAAGTGGACTACCATCCGGCCGATCAACGCGGTGAAAACGTCCCTGCTGATAGATCGTAAGCAAATCGTCCACGCCAACCCAGATCCGGCCCGCGTGATCTTCGAAGAGCGACGTCACCCGGTGTCCGGGCAAGCCCTCGCGCTCGCGAATTGACGAGACCCGCTCCCCGCGAAGAACATCCAGGGCTTCGTGGTTACCGATCCATATGGTTCCGTCGCGCGAGGCCAGAACCGAATCCACCAGGTCCGCGGCTAACCCTTCGCGAACCGAAAAGCTGGCGACGCGATTCGCTCGAAAAATGTCCACGCCTTTTGTCGTGAGAACCCAAAGGTTGCCCTCGCGATCTTCAAAGAAGCCATCCACGGTGTTGCCGGAGAGCCCGTCTTCGCTGCGAAAATGATCCACGGAGTCGCCGTGAAAACGGTACACGCCATCATCAAATGTGCCGATCCAGAGGGCCTGATCCCGGTCGACAAACAGCGTGGTCACTTGCAGATTGGAAGCGTCCACTCCCGGCAAGACCGCGGCTTTCGGGACTCCTTGAACCAGCTTTTGCAGCCCCAAGCCTTTCTTTCCAAAGCCGACCCACAGAGTTCCATTCTCGTCGGGCGCCAGCGCCTCCACGCCCGACAACGCCGCGTACTGCTTCAGCTGTTTCTGAAAGTATGCGTTCCAATCGGTTGATTTCCAGCGTAGAAGCTCGCGAGAACTACCGACCCAGAGGTTGCCCAGGTTGTCCTCGAGGAGAGGGCCGCCAAATGCGAGGTCCATGCCGTTAGCGGTTCCGAAACATTGAAGTTCCTGGCCCGCCGCTTGGCAAAGTCCCCCAGGCGATTCTCGAGGCCGCGAACGCGTCGCCCATATCTGACCGGCATGGTCCTGCAAGATGGCATTGATTCGACCGTGCGCATTTTCGAAGTTAAAAAGATTGTTGTTTCTTAAGCTCGCCAGGCCGGCGGAAGACCCGATCCACAGCGTCCCGTCGCTTCCGCCGAGCAGCGAATAGATGCTCGGTCCGGCCAGGCGCTTGCCGTCCAGCGGCTCCCAGGGAACGAATCGGACGCCGTCGAACTTGAAGAGCCCCGAATCGGTTCCAATCCATAGGTAGCCGTCCGCGGTTTGGGCGACCGCATGAGGGGTTCCGCTGAACGCACCTTCTTGCATCCGCCAGACCGTATGGGCGTACTGAGAAATTCGCACGCCGGGGTCAAGGGCGTAAGCGGCGTTCGACGCGGCAGAGAGCGCGAGTAAACCGACCGGAATCGAGCGGCGCATCTTCATTTCTTTCATCAGCAGCTCAGCGGGCCCCGGTCAGACTTGGAGCACCCCCCGCCGGATCGCGATCGTCACCGCATGAGTGCGGTCGTTCGCCTGCAGCTTGCCGACCAGGTTCTTGATGTGGAAATTAACTGTGGTTTCTGAAATGCTCAACCGGGCGGCGATCTCCTTGTTCTTGGACCCATCCCGGATGAGCCGCAGCACCTCCAGTTCCCTGGGTGTCAGGGTATCGTCGCCGATATGTTCCGCAAGACGAGCCGCGACCTCCGACGGGACGTGCCGATTGCCGGCGTGCACCGACCGGATTATCGACAACAGCTCGTCTTTGCGCGTGCTTTTCAGAATGTACGCGGAAGCGCCCGCACGAAGGGCACGTTGAATCTCGGCATCTCCGTCCGAAGTCGTCAGAACGATGATGCGCGCCTGCGGAAACTCGCCTCGAATCGCGATAATCGCGTCGGTGCCGCTTGCTCCGGGCAGCCGAAGATCCATGAGCGTGACGTCCGGGCGATGGTTGCGGAACTCTTTCATCGCCTCCGTCGCCGTCGCGGCTTGCGCGATCATCAGCATGTCCTGCTGGGAGCTGATGATTGTGCACAGCCCTTCGCGGAAAACCGGATGGTCTTCCACGCTGAGAATGCGAATTGGCGTTTTCGATTTCATCGCCTTGTGGTCCCTACAGAGCGATTGATCGCATCGAGGATCAGACCTAGTCCGCTGACGCAATTCGATCATCGCAGATTTCCGGGTGTCGAATGGCGTCGACATGGTGACCGCCGGTCGCCACGGAGAGCCTATCGAGGACAGAAAAACTTTGCGCTGCAAGGCGAGTCTATTGGAACCGTTGGCGCTTCACCGCCTCCGTTCGTGTGCGTCCGTGAGTGACCCGAAGAACCTGTTCAGTACGAAGCACTCGTGGCAGCCATGGGAGCCTTCGCGATTGGCGCATTAGCCATCCGGCCGTTGGCCATCGGCCGCAACTGCGAGCTCCGCTCACGCGGGAAGCTCGTGGGGATGCTAACAACCTTTATTTCAATAAGATGACGTTTGACAAGAAACTGTCTCGCGAGAGCTGGTATCAGAAGCGATTGTATTTAAACTCAACTCTTTCGAACATCTTCCCAAATTGTATCCGGCCTGAAGGGGGGCGGAGCGATGGTCCCGGGATTACACAGGCGGGCTTGGGTGGACTCCATTCGAAGACCGAACAGAGTTTATGTGTCTTGGGCCAAGCGATCTATCTAAGTTATTGAAACTATTGTTCGATCCAGTGTACTCAAGTCCCGGCCTCAATTTCATCTAAAGCGATAAGCCACCGTCATGCCTTGGCCCCGGCATGCGAATTCTAACCGAACCCTCCCAACGAAATCACTTTGCTCTCGAGGTATTCGTCCAATCCCTCGGCGCCAGCTTCCCTCCCGATCCCGCTTTCCTTCCATCCCACGAATGGAACTTCGGGGCTTTGGGGCGCCCATTCATTCACGCCAACCATGCCGAATTCCAGCCGCTCAGCGGTCCTGATTGCGGTATGTACATCCTTCGTCCAGACATAGGCCGACAGTCCATAACGCGTGCGATTCGCCAGTGCGATCGCTTCATCGGCATCGCGGAAGGTCGCAATCGGCAGGACTGGCCCGAAAATCTCGGCCTGGAACAGCGGTGTGTGCGACCCGACATCGGTAACCACGGTCGGTTCGTAGAAGTAGCCTCGGGACAGTTCCGCGGGACGTTTGCCGCCAATCGCGATCCTGGCGCCGGAGGCGCCCGCCTGGTGCACCATTTCTTCAACCCGATCCCGCTGACGGGCATTGATCAGCGGACCGACGTTCGTTTCAGGCGCGAGGCCTTCGCCGAGCCGAAGCTTCGAAACGTGCGAAGTCACTAGCTCAGTGAATTTGTCCACAATCGCGCTTTGGACCAGGAAGCGTTGCGGGGAGATGCAAACTTGGCCGGCGTTCCGGAACTTGGCAATGACGGCGCTAGCTGCTACCTGTTCCGCATCGGCGTCCGAAAAGATCAACACCGGAGCATTCCCGCCAAGTTCCAGGGACAGGCGCGTCACTGTTTTCGACGCGCCATCCATCAGCAGTTTGCCGACTCTCTGGCTGCCGGTGAAGTGAATCTTCGCGCATAGCGGATTGCGCAGCATTTCCTGGCCCATGCTCTCTGGCTCGCCATTGATCACATTAACGGTCCCGTCGCCCATGCCGGCCTCGACCAGAACGTTCGCCATCTCCATCGCGGTCAGCGGCGTGTATTCAGAGGGGCGGATCACGATCGCGCACCCGGCCGCCAGCGCCGCCGCCGCGGCACGCGCTACATTGTAGGCGGGAAAGTTCCAAGCGGTAATCACTCCCACAACCCCGAGCGGTTGCCGGATCACGATCTGGCGTTTAGCCGGATTTCGGGGAGGCACCCAACGGCCATAGGCGCGCTTCGCCTCTTCAGCGAACCATTCGAAGAGGTCCGCGGCGACACCCCATTCGCCGGTTGCCTGCGCCAAGGGCTTCCCGCTCTCTAAAACGGTGGTGCGTGCGAGATCCGCGGAGCGTTCGCGCATGAGATCCGCCGCTTTCCTCAGTGCGGCCGCGCGCTCGTACGCCGTCCTGCGCGACCACGCGGGAAACGCAGCCGCGGCCGCCTCGATTGCCAGCCGACAATCTTCGGTGCATCCGAAGGGTACGCTTCGCACGATTTCCTCGCTCGCGGGGTTTATTACGTCCCACGTTCCGCCATTTGAGGCATCGCACCAAGAGCCGCCGATTCGTTGCTGGTAGTGGTAGATCATGCTTCGTTCGAGGAGCATATCACACGTGCGCATTTGCCGTGCGCCTTTGGGATTGCGATCGTCTGGAATCAATCTTCGCCTCTGAAGAATCGGGTTTGAGCTTAGAGGCGGTGGCGTGCTCAGCGATTCGCGCCTCCTCGCGGCTGCCGGTGACGATAGGCAAATCTGGCCTGTGGATAGCAACAGGAGATCCTGCAGGACTCCGCGCATCCTCAGACTAACCTACGGTCTTTGGTGAGTCCGCCAGATGGAACGGTGAGTAATCCCATCCTCATTTTTATCTACAGTGGGCTTTACGGCCACTTCAGAAATGGCCGGAGCTCATTGATTCTATTGGTCGGGGCGGGGCGATTTGAACGCCCGACCCCCTGCGC
>CAVTSS010000008.1:0-74993 GCA_963737495.1 Terriglobia bacterium | reverse complement strand
GTGCGAGGAATCGGCTGCTCGCACCCTTCGACAAGTCCGGATAACCGCGACGATAGTAATAAGACAAGATCAGGTTGCGATCCAAGTCCATATTGACGTTGCTGTACGGTTGTCCCGCAGAATCGCTCAGCCGGGGGAGAAGCGCCGCGGCGTCCCTTTCGTCGATTCCTTCCGTACCAATCTTGGTAACCAGCCATTGCGGCCCTTCATCGATCCGATGGGTCACCGCGACGTGATCCGCCTTGCCCCTGTAGTTTTGTCCGATTCCGGAAGTCACCTTGACGTCGCCAAAACCGTTGGTACGGTACAGCACAGCGATAGTTTCCTCGTCGCGCTTGCGGAACGCCTCGCTATACCGGCCTTTTCTGAAGCGAAGGGAAGCCGGAAGCAAATACAACCGCTCGCGAATGGTATCCGTCGTAAAATATTCATTTCCCTCGATAGCGACGCGCGCGAGCTTCTTGTGCGCTCCCTTGCTGATGATGAATTCGATCGTCTGTTCATCGTTGGCGACCGGGGTGGCGCGAAAATCGACCTCGGCATCCGGGTAGCCGTTGGATTCGAAATAGTCACGCAAATTGCGCGCGCCTTCGAACAGCGGATCGTTATCGACCGCGCCTTCTTCGTAAATCGGAACCAGCCGTTTCAGATGGCCCTTGGAGACTTTCGCTTTTACCGCCTTCACCTCTACTTTCGGACCCGCTTCGATCCGCAGGCGCGGCTTGAGACGGCGGTGGGCCGCGTCACGATCCATGCCCTCCAGTTCCACTGAAGCGGTGAGCAGATCCTTACTCTTATATTTCTTGCGAACGCCCTCAATGCCGGTCGCCGTCAAGCTTTGAGATACGTTCCGCCATCTGTGAATCAGGAAGACTCTCCAGCCCGTGGCGCGGCGGATCGTCGCGTCATCTAGTTTGGCGTGGCCGAGGATGGTGGGCATCTCATAGCGTGCCCGCTTGCCCGCCTTGACGCGGGTGGTGATCCGAACAGGAAAAGGGCGCGCTTGTAGCGATGGTGGTGTGCAAAGGCGGCCGCAACCAAGAGTCTTTCTTTTCGGTCTCGTCGCGGCTTTCTCGTCCGGGTGGGAACAAACTCAATATCCCGAAGGCGGTTTCGAAGCGTGCCCGATATCCAGACCGAATGATGGCGACGACGCGGTACCGCCGATCTTTATGGGTAACTCGGTTCCCGCATTTTTCTTGGAAAAGAACGGACTGACAGCTTTCAACAGAAAAGATTTGAAGCCGGTAGTGGTTTGCGAAAGCTTGGCTTCCAAGCGGGCGGTACCGTGCAAATCCAGCCGCGAGTATAACAGCACCTGGATTCCCGGGTTCTGCTGCGCAATGTCTATTTGCCTCCGTTTCGCGTTGCGCTCAACGCAGGCGTGGCCACCTTCATGACGGGATTTAACGCTCTGAACGGTGTTCCCGCTACGGGCAACCGGTTCACGCTTCGCCAGATTCTTCGTCAGGAATGGGGCTTCCACGGAGTCGTGGTCAGCGATTACACTGCCATTCCGGAGATGATCCAACATGGCTACGCGGCGGATGCCTCCGACGCCGCGCTGAAGGCGCTTCGCGCGGGCGTCGACGTGGAGATGGTAAGCACCACGTATTTCGACCATTTAAAGAGCCTGCTCCAATCGGGCCGGATCGATCTCAAGATGATCGACGAGGCGGTCCGCAAGATCCTCCGGTTGAAGTTCGATCTCGGATTATTCGATCAACCGGTCGGCAAGTATGGCATCGCCGCGGCGCCCGATTCTGCAAAACGGGATACCGCAAAAACGCCTGGCCACCGAAAGCGTCGTGCTGCTCAAGAATGATGGCGACGTATTGCCGCTTTCCAGATCGATCCGAAAGATCGCGGTAATCGGACCGCTCGCCGATAGTCCCGTCGATCAAATGGGGACATGGGTACTGGACGGCCGGCCGGAGGACGTGGAGACTCCTCTTTCGGCGTTGCGAAAGAAATTGGGAAACGATCGCGTTCTCTATGCGCCGGGACTAAGAGACAGCCGCGATATGACCACCGCTGGTTTTACCGATGCGTTGACGAAGGCGAGCGAGGCCGATGCGGTCCTCCTCTTTCTCGGAGAAGAAGCGATTCTGAGTGGCGAAGCGCATTCCCGCGCCTTCATCGATCTGCCCGGCGCTCAGCAAGCTTTGGTTGACGCAGTAGCGACTGCCGGCAAGCCGACGGTCGCGATCATTCTTGCCCGCCGGCCTTTAACCTTTCACGCTGCCGCGGCCAAGGTCCAGGCGATCCTGTACGCCTGGCACCCCGGCACGATGGGCGGGCCTGCCCTCGCCGATCTTTTATTTGGAGACGCGATTCCCTCGGGAAAGCTGACCATGACGTTTCCGCGCACCGTCGGTCAGGCGCCGATCTACTACGCGCATCTCAATACCGGGCGTCCCGCTTCCGGCAACGATGCTGGAATTCCGATGGGAAATCCGATCAATGCGGTGGGCTACACATCGAAATACCTGGACGTGGATGTTACGCCGGAGTATCCGTTCGGATACGGACTCTCCTACACCCGCTTCGAGCATTCCCATCTGCAAATTTCCGAACCTGTGCTGAAAAAAGGGCAGCACATAACCGTGTCATCGGAGGTGACCGACACCGGGTCGCGCGAAGGGGATGAGATCGTGCAACTGTACATTCATCAGGATGCCGCCAGCGTGAGCCGCCCCGTACGAGAGCTAAAATCGTTCCGCCGAGTCCATCTCAAACCGGGCGAGCGTACCGTCGTCAGCTTCCCCCTCTACCTCTGCAGATCTAGCCTTCTATGACGAGAGTCATCAACTAGTCACAGAGCCCGGAACGTTCCATGTTTGGATCGCTCCCGATTCGGTCCGGGGTGTGGAAGGGAAGTTTACTCTGCGTTAGCGCTTCCAGGCAGCGACAGCAGTAAGGATGCCCGGCGGATCGAAGAAAGATTCTCGGGGTTTCAGCTATTGCGGTTCGCCCAACAAAACGTAGCCAGCCCACAAAACGGGACTCTCCGGAAGAGAGAGCGCCCCGAAGGGCGTATCTACTCGCACATCACCCTTGCGCAACGATCGGAGCAGCCGAAGTTGCGCCTCCCGCAAAGCTTCGCTCTTCCCCTTCTTACTCCCATCGCCGAACGATCGGTAAAAGTCTTCCATGAGTTGCGCGGCAGGCTGATCCGGTACATCCCAGAGCGTGGAAATGACCGAGGCCGCGCCCGCGTAGAAAAACGCCCGCGCCAAGCCTGCAACCCCGTCTCCGTTGATACGGCCAAGGCCGGTCCGGCAGGCGCTCAATACCACCAGATCGGCGTGAAGGTCCAGCGAGTAGACTTCTTCCGCCGTCAGACGGCCATCACCTGAAGGCTGGCTATTGCTGCGGCCTAACGCCAGAAACGAGTTGAGCGGGTTGCCGTTGTCGATCACGCCATGCGTCGCCAGATGAATCACTTTGGCGGCCGGCATGGCGTCGCGGACGTCCGCTTCGTCTGCCTGTTTCCCGATCAGCAGCGTGGAATAGCCGGAGGGGACCAGGCGCGAGATACTCTGCACTTCCCGCTCCGATCCAGGCAGAGGGGGAAGAGCTTTGCCGCTGGATGATGGCAGGCCCGACGGATTGGCGATCAGAAGGTATCGCGCCGGCAACTCGGCAGTCCGCTGCTTGGCCTGGCGAGTGTACTGAAAAACTTCGATGGCGGGCGCGTAATTCAATGCGTAGTTCTCGATCAAATACCGGCCCTTTTCGTCCATCAACGCCGCGAAAGACAGCCGGAACAAGGGACCGCTGGGAATGATGGTCAGGCGGGCGCCCGCTTTGGACGGCAGATTCGAGCGGATCGGGCGAATTAAGTCGTCATACAGGTGACGCCATGCCGCTTGCGTTCCACGACTGGCAACCAGCGTGTCTTCGCCACGCGAGGCGCCCGGAACGTGAGACGCCCGATCCGGCTTGTCGGCTGTGCGCAGCGCTTCGTCGATCCACTTGTCCAGCGCGGGCGCGCCAAAACCGGTGCGCGCTTGCGTGATGCGCCCCTCAGGAGAGACAGTCCAGATGATGGTCGAAATATTGTCGACCCAGTATGCCAGGATGGTCGAATTCAGACGGCGGGCGAGTGCAAGCGCGTCCTCGCTGGAGGCGGAGGAGACGGAGCCGCGGGTGACGAGCGCGGTATTCTCGGCCGGCAGCGCGGGACCCGCCGTAATGTTTTTCGTGGCCAGCAGGTCGAGAAATGCCCGGCCGCGCGCACTCTCGGCGGTTTCCAGCGCTTCGCGGACCTCGCCGGCATCGATCAGGATCTGGATCGAGAGGCTGGTCATCCCCCGGTCCGTATCCGAGAACCCCTGTCGCATGAAGTCCGTGGGCACCAGTTTGGCGCGAGCTTCCTCCACCGATTCCATGACTTGCCGGATATCACCCAGCGCTTCCTGGGTCTTGCGCAGCTTCCACAAAGCCTGCGCTCTGGCCGACAGCACTGACCGCACGTGCTCCCCCGCCAGGACGATTCCCCGGCCCGCATCCGCGGCCTCGAGCGCCGCTTCATATTGCCCGAGTCGGAAGCGAGCCTCGGATAACAGCAGTAACGTTTCCACCCTGGGCGGCGACGTCTTCCGCGCTTCCTCTAATACGGCGGCTGCCTGTTGGACTTGCCCGAGGTGGAGCTCGGTTGATGCGATTCCCTCCAGAGCGAATTTAATTAAGACTCCGGAGGCGGTTCTCCGCGCGAGTTCGAGAGCTTCCTGGTCGTAGCGGAGCGCCTCGGGCGAGCGGCCCATGATGTTCAGCGCCAGGCCCATCGCGTCGAGACTTTGAATCATGCCTTGTATGTCGTCCAGCTGCTTCTGAACGTCCCGCGCTTGCTGATAGAAGAGAAACGCCTGATCCGGATGCCCATGCACCCGGTAAAGTCGGCCCAGGCTGGTGAGGACGCGGGCCAGACTCGCTCGCTCGCCCAATTCCTCCATAATCGAGCGGGCCTGATTTAGGCGATCGAAGGCGGCATCGAAATTATCGCCGGCGTATTCGCTGTCGGCCCATTGGTGAAGAAGGAGGGCCTCGATGTCTCGCGCGCCACTCTTCCGCGCCATCTCCAGCCCGAGCTGGATATGATCCGCATCTTTCGCCACGAACGTCAGATTATAATGCGCCCGGGCGACGGCCCTCCAATCTTCGAGAGATTCGTAAACGGACAGCGACTTTTCGAAATATGCGCGGGCCTGCTCGGGATTGCCCAGGAAGTACTCGTTGCTTCCCAAGTTGCCGTAGGCGACCGCCAACTTACTCCGGTCCTGTGACCGCTCCAAGATGGGCAGCGCGGCCGTAAGCTGGGCGGTGGACGCCGCGTACTGAGCCATCTTGTTCAGCGCGATGCCGAGTTCGTAACGTGCCTCGGCTTCCACCTCCGGGTCCTGCTGCTGGACGGCAAGTTCGATGGTTCGCTCCAGGGCGAGCCGCGCCGCTGCCCGGTCACCCTGCTGGTAGAGCTTGACGGCTGCCTTGAAGGATTCGGCCGCGGTCTGTTGAGCGGAGACTGATTGAATCAACAGGAGAAATGGAGCCAGCCAGCGCATCTCATCACCGCTGCTTCAACTGATCCCGCGCGGAACACGCCCTATGTTGGTAGTCGCCCGACTTCCCGCAAAGGCTTTCCGCTTCGCGGCGGGCATCCGCGATTCTTCCGGCCCGTTCGTAAGCCACGGCAAGATACCAGGAAATATCGTCGCGGAGGGTGTCATCGGGATGCCGCTGCGCCGTCAGAAGCGATTCAACGGCAGCGTCGTTCTGATTCAGAAACAGTTGCGAAACCCCCAGGTAGTAAGCCGGCGCGGCAGCAAAGGGATATTTGGACGCCAGCGCTTCCAGCCTCCGGGCCGCCTCCGCGTAGTTGTCGCCCCGGTACGGTTCGAGCGCGCCGGCGAGATCCTTGAGAAACGCCTGACCGTCCTGCGCATCCCCGCGATAGGCGAGAACCGAATCTGGGGAAACTTTGATGACCGCCTTCTGGAGAACCAACGCGTAGGCCACTGGGGCAGGCGTCGGATGGACTACCGCAATTTCCCTGGAGGGCTGAACGATCAAGGGCTTCCGAATCGCGAATACAGTTACGATCGTCAGAATTGCGAAAACCGCCGCGATTGGAGCGGGCCGCCAGAACCAGTTCCACAGCGTAGCGGCGCCGCCGGATACCACGCTCCGCCGCCATCGCGCCCGGATGCGGCGATCCTCGGCCGCGGAGGCGCCGGGAAACTCATACGCCGCCAGATCCCGGCTCAACTGCTCGCAAACCGGGCATAGCGCGATGTGTTCCCGGATCGCATCCGCGCTTTCCATCGGGACGCCTGAAACCACGGCCATGAGGCGATCGGGATCCGGACACGGCCCAGCCGCCGAGCGAACCTGTGCCAGCGCCGCTTCCATCTCGCGCCGAAATTCGAGTTCATCGGGATTGAAATCCAGTTTGTTCATCCGCGTACCTCCGTCGAGAGCTGTTTCCGCAGGAGTCCACGGGCATACTGCAAATGGCCCTTTACCTGAGTTTCATTCAAACCGATACGTTGGGCGATCTCCGCCACGGTCATTTCGTGGACGTATCGAAGCATGAGGCAAATCCGGTGCACCGGCTTCAAGGCGCTGTTTTCAAAGAGCCCGGAACTGGGAGGAGGGTTCGGCGTTGCTTCCACGCGAGGCTCGGAAACGGTATAACGCCGTTCCAGTTCCGCCCGGCGCCAGTGATCGGCGGCGCGATTCTTCACTACGGTGAACAGCCACGAAGGCAGCCTCTCGGTATCGATGGTGTCCCAATGCAGATGCAGTAGCAAAAACGCCTCCGCCGTCAGTTCCTCGGCAATCTCCCGTCGGCCAACGCATTGAACTGCGAAGCGCAGCACAACATCCCGGTATTTCACGTAGACGGCTTCGAAACTTCCCATACAAAATACCAACGAGACGGCTCAAACGGAATAAAACGGCGAGCGTTTCACTTCACAAGGAATCGGCCGGGCCCGCAGATGACGTAATAGAGGCACCCATCCTCTGCCGTCCAATCTTATCCCTGGGAATGCCGGTCCATCAAGTTGGCGGCGAAACGCAGTGCGCGCCGATTGCGATTTTTGGCTGTCTTAGGAGTTCGCGGTGCGGGGAAGATCTGAAAGAACCGGGGCGGCGGGGAGGCTATTTTCCGACCGTGAAACCAGCCGCGAGGCTACTAGCGTTGTTATTGGTGGTTAACGTCACATTCCGCGGTCCATCGGGGGCCGTAGAATCGATCTCGATTGCGGCTGTCGCGTGATTGGCATCGTTCACGGTCAAAGAAGTCACTTTAATTCCCGCCCCGAAATCCGCCACGGTCGTGCCTTGCTTGAAAAAGCCGTGATTCGCCGTAATGGTTATCGACAGTTTCTGCATTGGTTGCCCCGCGTTGGGAGCGATTGAATTCAGCGGCTGGCTGGGGAGCGCCTGGCACGGCGTCGTGACGTTGATGCCGTCGGAATACGGGATGACTTGCGATCCATTCGTCACCGTTCCCGTGTGGTTTCCCGCAGTCGCAGTCAGCAGGACTTCCGCCTAGACGACGAGTTGGCCATTTCCGATCAACTGTACCTGGTCGACCACGATTCCGGGACCGAAGTCGATGGTCGCGCCCGCTGCGAACTGCGTCCCATACGGAGTGACATTGAAGACGGGGGAGGTTCCGCAAGCCGCGGTCTGTGGTGACACAGTGACAAAGACCGGCACGTGCACAAAGAAATCCGAAGTCACTACGTTGTTGTTGGTGGTGAGTTTCAGAGTGCGGGTCTGATTGCCAGCGGCCGGATCGACGTTTATGACCGCAGTCGCGTTATTGGCATCGCTGATCGTCAGGGAAGCCACCGTGATTCCCGCACCGAAATCGGCCGTGGTGACTCCTGATTTGAAAAAGCCGTTCTTCGCTTTGATCGCCACCTGCACATTCTGCGCCCCTTGGCCAACGATCGAGGGGTTCACCGACTGTAGGAGCTGGCTGGGGAGCGCCTGGCATGGCGTCGTGACGTTGATGCCGTCGGAATACGGAATGACTTGCGATCCATTCGTCACCGTTCCTGTGTGGTTTCCCGCAGTCGCAGTCAGCAGGACTTCCGCATAGACGATGAGTTGGCCATTTCCGATCAACTGTACCCGGTCGAACACGATCCCAGGGCCGAAGTCGATGGTCGTGCTGGCCGAGAACTGCGTCCCATACGGAGTGACATTGAAGACGGGCAAGGTTCCGCACGCCGCGGTCTGTGGTGACACAGTGACAAAGACCGGCACGTGCACAAAGAAATCCGAAGTCACCACGTTGTTGTTGGTGGTGAGTTTCAGAGTGCGCGTCTGATTGCCAGCGGCCGGATCGACGTTAATGACCGCCGTCGCGTTATTGGCATCGCTGATCGTCAGGGAAGCCACCGTGATCCCCGCACCGAAATCGGCCGCGGTGACTCCTGATTTGAAAAAGCCGTGATTCGCTTTGAGCGTCACTTGCACGTTCTGCGCCCCTTGCGCAACGATCGAGGGACTCACCGACTGTAGAGGCTGGCTGGCGAGCGCCTGGCACGGCGTGGTGACGGTAAAGCCTCCGGCAAGCTTCACGACTTCCGTGCCGGTGGTTACCGTCAGCGGATGCGCTCCTGGGCTCGCTCCGAGCAGGACTTCGGCGAACACCAGCAGTTGCGTACTTGAAGTGGCGGTGACGCCGTCGATCACCATCCCGGGACCGAAATCGACGGTAGTCGCACTGCTGAAGTGCGTCAGACTGCCAGTCACATGAAAAACAGGAAGTGCGCCGCAGGCTGCCGTCGTGGTATCCAGCGTGATCGTGGCCATCGAGGGCGCCGCCTGGCTGGCAGCCGAATTCACCGCAGGGTTTGCCGCCAACGTGGGCGAAGGCCTCGCAGACAGGTCAGATGTCGATCCAGTAGCGGGTGGGGTCGTCACCGATTTGGTTGCACCGGCCGATGTGGCAGCGACAGCAGCACTCCCAGAAGCAGCACTCCCAGCAGCCGCACCCCCGGCAGCAGCACCCGCGGCAGCGGCACCTCCGGCAGCAGCACCCGCGGCAGCGGCAGCTCCGGCAGCGGCACCCCCGGCAGCGGGACCCCCGGCAGCAGCACCTCCGGCAGCAGCACCCGCGGCAGCGGCAGCTCCAGCAGCGGCACCCCCGGCAGCAGCACCTCCGGCAGCGGCACCCCCGGCAGCAGCGCCCGCCGCAGAACCACCCGCCGCAGAACCGCCCGCACCAGAACTGCCCGTAGCGGAAGCAGCCCCGGCAGAACCCGCGGCAGAAGCGCCCGTAGCGGGAGCAACCGCAACGGAAACGGCGGAAGGCGTTATCGTCGGCCGTAGGGAGGTGCTGTCAGGCACCGCGCCCCTACTGAACTGCCAGGTGCAGGAGGCCGTTCCCATTGACCCCGGAGGTTGCAGAGGTCCGGTGCCGCTGCTGATCGGTGATTTGCTCGAACCGGTGACGTTCGTGCTGCTGGCAACGTCTTCGATCGCAGGAAACAGCCACTCGAATGTCGTATAGCTGAGCGTTGTGGGTGTTGGCGTTGCTCCCTTCTGCGTCCCCGCCACAGCCCCATTCAACCGCAACTGCGCGTGTCCCGATTTAATCACCAGCCGGTGATCGGAGGCACGTACGAAGATCGAAATCGGTGCGTCCATCGGAGCAACACTGACGTTCCACTGGGCGGTCACGGTCTGGATCCCTTGCGCCCTTTCGAGCGATCCCTGGCCGCTGACACTCCATGTCCCCTGGTATTTCTGAATAACCGCTCCCGGATTCATCGCGCCGCCAGTCAACTTCCAGGTCTGGGTCTCGTGGTGCGAGGGTCCGCTTCCCTGGATATCGATCTGGCACTGCGCCTGGCCCGACCAGGAAGCACCCGCCGGCGGACCTTGCGCATAAATGGCGGTTCCACCCAGAGCAAGCAGCAGCATCGATTTCCCGAGTCCACCTTGTGACATGTTCCGGTACTCGCTTAGATTACGAATGAACAGGTCCAGAAGGAACAAAACCAGCGGTAAAGTTTGCTTCAACGAGGATTCAGGGCTGAGACGCGTTGACCGTAAAGTGAACTGCCTGCTGGGGATTGACGACATGAGAGTCACCGAGCGCAGCGCTCTCGCGAAGCGTCGTCAGAACAACGCCGCGCGACCCTGGGGCTGCGGACGGATCGACGTTGATCACCGCCGTCGCCAGATTGGTCGAAGTCACCCTCAGCGAGGCCACCGTAATTCCCGCACCGAAATCGGCGGTGGTGACATTCGGCTGGAAATGCGTATTCACGCCCGTCAGCACGACGGATACACCCTGCTGGCCGGGGAGCACGCTGTTGGGAGCCGCGCTGCTGATGCCAACGGGGCCCGGTCCCGACACATCGAAGTGTTGGACCTGCTGAGGATTGACGACGTGCGGGTCGCCCAGCGCGGCGCTCTCGCGAAGCGTCGTCAGAACAACGCCGTGCGATCCTGTGGTGGCGGACGGATCGACGTTGATCACCGCCGTTGCCAAGGTAAAAGAATTGACGGATAGAGACGTCACTGTAATTCCCTGTCCGAAATCGGCGGTGGTGACATTCGGCTGGAAGTGCGTATTCACGCCGGTCAGCACCACAGACACGCCCTGCTGGCCTGGGAGTACGCTGTTGGGAGCCGCGGTGCTGATGCCAACAGGGCCCGGTGCCGATACATCGAAGTGTGGGACTGGCTGGGGATTGCCGCCGGGTGCGGCAACGAAAGAGGCAGTCTCGCTCTGTGTCGCCAGGACTAGGGGATGCGCCCCCGTGGTTGCCGACGGATCGACGTTGATCACTGCCGTCGCTGCCGTCGGGGAATTTACTGTGAGCGAGGCCACGGTGATACCCGATCCGAAACTCGCCGTCGTGACATTCTGCTGGAAGTGCGTCCGGTCTCCGGTCAGAGTCACCGCGACGCCCTGCTGTCCAGGCAACACGCTGCCGGGGCTCACGGTTGTGAGCGATGGGGGCCTGTACTCGACCGCAAACCCGTCAGTAAGGGTGGCCACCTCAGTGCCGGTCTTTGTCGTGACTGTGTGCGAACCCCTAGCCGATGGATCGATATTCAAAACTGCGATTGCATTCGTCGGAGAGCTCACAGTCAGCGACGTGACGATAATGCCCGGCCCGAAATCCACGGTAGTGGCACTTTGGTCGAAATGAGTATTCTTGCCCGTCAGGGTCACGCTGGGAGTGGCTCCCGTCAGGCTTTGCGCCGGGCTCAGTTGTGAGATCTGTGCCAACAGGAGGGTTTTGGTTGTGCTTCCGGAGGAGCCAGCCGGAGCAACGCCGGTCGCGGAAAGATCGGCAGGGGAAGTGCCATTCGCGACGCCGCTCGGGGCCGCTTTCACTACTGGCCCAGCGTTTGCCGGCACCGAAGCCGAGGCACCCGCAATCGGAACGGCCGCAGCAGATCCAGCAGCAGGGGAACCACCCGCAGCCGCGCCACCCGCGGCAGAAACAGTCGCTGATCCACCCGCCGCTGATCCCACCCCAGCAGAAGCACTCGCAGCAGGACCACCCGCAGCAGCAGCGTTCCCAGCGGAAACGGAGCGAGCCGTTGTGGCTGGCAGCAGGGAAGTGCTGTTCGGCGCGGCTCCCTTATTGAACTGCCATGTGCATGAGACCGTTCCAGTCGAACCCGAGGGCTGCATCGGCCCTACGCCGCCGTTGATCGGCGTTTTGCTTGAACCCGAGACGTTCGTGCTGGTCGCAGTGTCTTCGATCGCGGGGAACTGCCACTCATAGGCCGGCATCGCGGACGTTGTCGATCCCTGCCGCGTTCCCGTGACAGCCCCATTCGACCGCAACTGCGCATGTCCGGATTTAATGATCAGCCGGTTATCGGAAGCGCGTACGAAGATCGAAATCGGTGCGTCCATGGGGGCGACACTACTGTTCCACTGGCTGGTCACAGCCCCGGTCCCTTGGGTGCTCTGCATCGATCCCTGCCCACTGAGACTCCACGTCCCCTGGTAGTTCTGAATAACCGCTCCCGGATTCGTCGCGCCGCCCGTCAACTTCCAGGTATGGGTCTCGCTGTGCGAGTATCCGCTCGCTTGAATGTCGATCTGGCACTGCGCCTGGCCCGACCAGGAAGCACCCGCTTGGGAGAACGCCCTACAGTCCATCAGCGCGACTACGAAACCAAGTCTGAGCAAACCGCGCTTGTTAGGGACATATTTCATGGCTTCGTACTCTGTTCCGCTCGACGAAAGGAGAGTCTCAATCTCTCCCTCCGTCAGCGATCAATTTAATGCTTCATCACTTCCGGCAGGATCGTATTGGCTACCTGCCGGATCAGCGGCATCAACACATCTTCTCCATCCGATTTGGCCTTACCCGTCAGAGTGTTCTGAAGCTTCGCAGCAGGCGCTCCCGGGCCGGTGGTGACCAGCTGGTATTCCACCGTGACATCATCCTTGGACTTGACTTGTTTGTTAAATCCCGCCAGTTGGTTGGCCGCCAGCTGTTGAGCAGTCTGCGCCGCAGCCTGCCCCGCGATGACGCCGGCCATCCCGTTCGCGATGCCGACCATCGGAATCATATTCGCCATGGGCGCGGCCGCCTTCATGAGCTTCCCGAAGCCGCCGGAGTTGTGCTTGACCGTAACGCTCGAATAGAGGATGTAGTCGCACTGCTTCTGCTGCCCCTCCGCCTGAATCTGAATCGGAGCGCGAGAGTCGAGCGCCGCCACCTCGACTGCAGGCCCCGTCATGGCCAAAACGATGGAATTGCGGATGGGCGTGGCATAATCCGCCTGGGCGTTATTGCCCTGACCCAGTTGAGCCTGCGCCGGCGCGATGCCGATCCGTATCTTTCCCGGAGCCTTCGGGCCCAATGCCTGCGGAGCCGCCACCGGCGCGCCTCCGGGAGTTATCGTCGGACCGGGAACACCGCCCGAAAAATGGCCACCTGGAGCCGCGACTTGGGCGAGCAGGGGGTTAACGAGAGTCATGCCCCACAGCGCGAGGCAAGCGGGGATCGAACGAAGCGTGGTTAGTTGAAACATTTTTTCCTCCATCTGTATTCAGCCGTTCCGATCAGCCACTCCAGGGAACTCTCGGTCGGCCCTTTCTGAACAGGAATACGCGCCAGCGCCCCGAAACGGAATAAAGTGATTTCGAAGGATGCTCGCCAGACTATCCCGGGGGACGGAGGAATCGGCTCCCGATGACCGGTGGTACCGTAACCACGATGTTTCAGCCTTTCGTCAGGGGACTTCTCCACTACCGCAGGAGTTCGACGCCCATTCGACGACCGTCAGGTCCAGCGAAGTAAGCTTGGCCGTGAAATCAAAGGGTGCGCCGCTCGGGTGAGAGGTACTCGGCGCGGGCGGCCTCCATCCCTGTAAATGCTAGAGTGGCGCTTGAACTTGGGAAGAGCTTTGCTGGAGGCCCCTCCCGGAGGCAAGCCAGAGGCGACCATTTCATGAGTGCGGATGATCGTTATTGAACCGCGATCGTCGCGGTATTGCTGGTCACCGATCCGTCGGCTGATTGGACCACCAGAGAAACGCTGTCGCCGGTCGGCGCGTTCTGAGGAATGGTGATGTTTACTTGAAACACTCCGGGAAACTCGGGGGCCTGTCCCGCGAAGGCCACCTGCGCTGTAATGCCTCCCACCAGTACCGTCGGCATCGCGTTGGCGTTGCAGATTGCCGTTGGGCGCGGGACACGTTCCGCTTCCGTCCGGGACCGAGCGGCGTCATCGCGCCCAGACCGGTGACGTAGAAAAATGCGCCGGTGCCGCGCGGAATCGGCGCGCTCGGGTAGCCTAACGATGCCGTCGTCGGGCCGGCTATGGCAGGCGCATTGGTCGCGGGATTGATGAAAACCAAGATCGCGTTTCCCTGACCGGTGGCGGGAATCGTAAAAATGCCCGGCGCGCTGGCCACAATCGAAACCTGAACCGCGGCAGACGGGGCGTTGTTCACGGTGACGACGGCTGGAACAGCCGCCGAGGTTTGGCCGGGCGAGAGAACCTCAAACGGCACTTGCGCGCTGACGTACGGAAACGCGCCGGTGGGCGAAACAGCAACGATGGGGAGCCGTAATCCCATTGAACGTCACGCCGACTCCCGCGAGAGAATCCGGCAGAGAGGCGGTGTTGAAGTTTGCGGGTTGCGTCGCCAGCGTGGAGGTGAAAATCGCGACCAGGGCGCCCGGCGCGACGGGCGATCCGACGCCGTTGGACGCAGCGTAGCTTGCCGCATTCACGATCCCGCCGGTGAGAATACTCGGAGCGCCAGAAATCTGCGGCTGATAGATTTGCGTGTAGTTGAAAACGTTTCCCGCGCCGGGATCGCCCGCGTCGGAGCCGCCGAAACAGTAAAGACGCCCTTCGACACCGGCCGATCCCATGTTCACGGCGGCGTGCGGCATGGTGGCAAGGCCGCTGGTCCATGAATTCGTATCGAAGTTATAAGAGTCCGTCGTTGTGAGGGGACTTCCATTGCCGACACTATGCCCTCCCGCAAAGTAGAGCGTGTCGGCCACCGTTTCGAAGCAGCCCGCATGGCGAGGAGTGGGAAGCGGAGCGAGCGTCGACCATGTGTTATTCGCGATGGTGTAGCCTTCGTTGTCGGTGGTGGCGTTAGAGTTGGTGAGCAGTCCTCCAGCGGAGACAACCATCGAGCCCAGGAATCCCAGGGCCGATTGCGATTTCGCGGTTTTCAGCGGCGCCAGGACGCTCCAGATATTGGTGGCGGGGTTATAGGACATCACGTTTCCCAGTCTCACGCCGCCACTAAGGCAGCAACCGCCGACGACATAGATGATGTTGTTCGCAACCGTCGCGTACACGCTGCCATTGGCGATCGGCATGGAGGCCTTGGTGGTCCAGGTATCAGTTGACGGGTCGTAGGCTTCCACGGTGTTCACCGCGGCGGTGTTGTTGCCGCCTCCCATGGCGTAGAGTATGTTTCCCACGACGGCAGACGCACCTAGGGTCCGTGCGGTGGGCATCGGCGCGGCGGTCGACCATGTGCCGGTAGTCGTGTCAAAGACCTCATTAACACTCATCACGCCGGTGGTGTTGTTGTTACCGCCGATCACGTAGATATTCTCGCCGATGGCGCCTGTGAAAACACCCGTGCGCGGCGTGGGCATAGGTGCGCCGGTGGTCCATGAATTAGGAGCCTGCACTCCAGAGGCTACGGTAACGCCAAACAAAATCGGGGACGAGCCGTTGAAGCTGTCCGTAAAAACGATTTGCGTCAAGGTCTGTCCCGCAAATGTCGAGCCGAGCGAGAAATGCTGTTCGTCGATTACCAGGTTGCCGGCGACTCCCGACGCGTCCATGCAAGTAGAAGGAACAGAGCACGCGAAAGCGTTGACGGCTTGGACCCCGGCGATTCCGTTGGTCAGAGTGTTGGCCCAAACTCCCGAATTGTTGTAGTCCCGAATGTCCTCGCCGCCGATGAGAGGAAAAGTCAAGCTTGCACCGCCGCTTCCCACGAACTTAATGGTGGCCAGTTGCTGGCCGGGTGCGGGCTTATACGCGTTGATCAACGTGTAAACGTCGGTGGCGCTTGTGACGGAAACGTTCAGCGTGATGCTCTCTCCGCTGCCTGAAAATCCGAACCCGTCGTAGTAGTTGCATGGCGCCGCTCCCGAAGGTCCACATTTCCCCGGAGCGGCAGAGATGCTGAACGGAGTCGCCAGGGTGTTGTTTGCGGTAAAAGTTCCCGTCGGAAAGGTGTTCGCGATTGCTTGGATGTTGTTGGTTCCGGGAATCGGCACGTAGGTGAAGCCGGCTGCGTCCGCGAGCCTGACCAGCATTGTTAAGACCGCAAGGATCGTGAATCGCATGAATTGGGAGTCTCCTCGTTGCGTGTTATCTCGATTGTTGGGGAGTTCCAAGGTTGGCGGTAGTCTCCACGCGTGACGTAACGTTCGCCCCGGTTTCGGCCGGGCGTCTGATAGAATGGTCGCCGTCGCGAAAATGCCCGAGCAGCCAGGCACCGCCGACGATTTCCGCCACGAGCTGGCACGCATCCTCGCGAGTGCGACGTTTGCGAAAGCCGCCAAACAGCGGGATCTATTGCGCTGGCTGGTCGAACACGCCGTTTCAGGCGAGATTAATGCTTTCTCTCAATTTGCGATTGCGACGGGGGCGTTCGGATATTCACCGAGTTTCGATCCTGCGACGGATTGCGGGGTCCGGACCGCAACAGGCCGATTGCGGTCGAAACTAAGAGAGTATTACAACACCGAAGGCCGCTTGAATCGTTTTCAAATCGTCATTGAGAAGGAACAATACGAGCCTCGCTTGGTGGCCAGCGAATCGTTACCGCCGGCCTCGGCGCCGCCCTGCAAGGCTCAGTCGGCGAAGTTGGCGGTGCTGGTTCTTCCGTTTCTGCCGATTGGGTTCCGCGACGATACCCATCTGTGCGCGGGGATGACGTCAAACCTGATGCGCGCGCTTGCGGCCAGCGGTCAGGCGCGTGTGGTGCCGTGGACCACCGCCAATTGGCTGGCCACTAAGACCGGCGACAAACGCGAATACCACCGTCTAGTCGGCGCGGACGTGTTGTTGGAAGGATTGGTTGAAGAAGTCTCGGGAAGCGGGCTTCGGGTGACGGTGCAGTGGATCGACGGGCTTACCGGGATCAACGATGCTTTCATCGAAGTTCGCGGAGACCGCGGCGATACGTTCGAACTATGCAACGACATCGCGGTTCAGCTCGCGCATCGCCTCCGCATTACTTACGACGAACGCAATCGCCTTCAAGTCACCACCCGCCATTCGACGGATCAAGGCGCCCTCGCGTTCTACCTCAAAGCTCGGGAAGCGGTATTGACCTTGACTCCGCACGGAACCAGGCGGGCGTTCCACCTTCTGGAGCGTGCCCTGGGACGCGATCCTTATTTCGCCGCGGCACACTCGCTGCTGGCCGAGACACATCTGAGCGCCGGCGAATCCGGGATGGCGCCTTTCAAGGAACACGGGGCTCTGGCCCAGGAGTCGGCTGATCGGGCTTTAGCGCTCGCTCCGGAACTTGGCGACGCTTTGTCGGCCCAGGGAGCCGTGAATCTCCTTCATAATTGGGATCGGTATCAAGCCGAGCAAACCCTCGATCTCGCGTGCCGGGACACTCTCGCCGACGGAGCCTCCTACTGGCCCCAAATCCTCCAGCTTTCCTACGGACACTGCCAGGAAGCAGCCCTCAATTTGGAAGAATGGGGGCGACTGGACCCTGGGTCCGGAGCCAAAGCCAGCAGGACCTGCGGCCTGTGGTATCACGCACGGCAATTCGAGCTCGCAATCCAATGGGGTTTGCGCGCGTTGGAACTGGATCCTGAAAACGTCCGCACGCGGATTCTTCTTGCGGGCAGCTACATCGAAGCCGGGAAGCACGAGCAAGGCCTGAGAATCGCGCGAAGCGCGTTCGAGATGGAGCCGGAATTTTCTCAGGTCCAACATGCGCTCGTCATCGTACTCGCGCAGGCGGGTCAGCGCTCCGAAGCCAGGCAGGTTCTCAGCCGATGGGAACAGCGTGGCGATGCCGGATATCAATCCCCGATCGCCATGGCCGCCGCTTATGGTTGGGTCGGTGAGACATCGCGGGCCATCGAAATCATGCATCAAGCAATCGAAGACCGGGACGGTGATTGCGTGTATGCGCGCACCGGCCCATACTTAGCGCCGCTCCACAGCCAACCCCAGTTCGATCGAATGTTGACAGAGGCGGGACTGCCGGAATAGCCGGCGCACCGTATCGAAGACCATGCTGTCCGGAGCGCCTACCGACTCAATGTCCCCGGCAACGCGACGCGCGGCGCCGACCTCGCTCTTCGGCGTCCTGATTTTGCCCCAGGGAATCTACCTCGGATTCGTCGCCACCGTGCTTCCGTTTCTGCTGGCGCATGCCGCCGTTTCTTTGGATCGCATTGCGCGTACGATTTCGCTGCTGTCTTTGCCTTGGATCATCCACTTCCTCTGGGCGCCCCTCGTAGACCTATGGCTCCCGCGCCGAATCTGGCTGGTGATTTGGGCGATCATAACCGGCGCTTGCCTGGCTTTGGCTCTACCTTCGGCGCAAGCGGGAAAACTCGGTGGCGCGACGATTCTTGGCTTGTTCGGGGCTCTTGCGGCATCGCAGGTATTGGCGAGCTGCGGGGGGTTAATGGCGACTTTGCTGTCTCCCTCGGCGCAAATCAGAGCCGCCGCCTGGTGCGAGGCGGGAAAACTTGCCGGGAGCGCGTTCGGCGCGGCTTTATTCTTGTGGCTCTCCGGGATACTGGCGCCATTGCCGTTAGGCGCTGCCGCCGGCGTCGTGGTTATCATCCCGGCCCTCGCAATCCTTACGATTGCGGAGCCAACACCGGCACGATCTGCCGCCGCCCGGGACCGCATCCGCGAGATCCGCACCGAAATCGGCGATCTCGTGCGCCGGCCCGATCATCGTTGGAGCCTGTTGCTGGCCGCATCGCCAGTGGGAACGGGAGCCGTCCTTGCACTCCTGCCTGCGATCGCAAAGGAGTATGGCGTGGGCGCGGCGGGCGTGATCTGGATCAATGGAATCGGAGGAGGAATCGTTCTGGCCCTGGGTTCCCTGGCCGGTTCGCTATTGCCCGACCACTGGAACCGGAAAGCGGCGTATGCAGCGGCCGGCCTGACGAATGCTCTTGGGACGATCACATTGCTGATCGCCGACCGGCCCGCGATTTATCTGGCGGGAACCGCACTATATCTCGGCACGACCGGGTTTTGCTGGAGCCGGTTTACCGCCTTAATCATAGAGACGGCAGGGTCCCTGAACCGGCATGCCAGCACCCGGTACAGCATCGCGTCGGCCGCGGGCAACATTCCGATCGCATATATGACCTGGCTGGATGGCCTGGCTTCGAAGAGTCTTGGCGCTCATGGAATGCTCTGGGTCGACGCATGCGGAAACCTCCTGGTTGCGGTAATCGTCGCGCTGACGTTGCGGCCTAAGTACATATCAGGGCTGCGACGCTGAGAGTTTCAGGATATTGGGTAAATCCCGGTTGCCCTCATGGCAGGCATACTCGAAGGGTGGGTTTAACGCTCGGGTCATGGTTAGTTCGCCCTTCCAGGGTCGCGTGTAGACGGTAGGATCCTCCACTTCGAAGCGGTAGAGAATGGTATTGGCGTCGAGCAAACTGAACCGTTCCACAACGTGCATGTTGCGGTCCCAGCCATACATTCCCCCGGCGTCTCCGTAGAAGCCGCCGGCATCGTTGAAGTTGGTGGTGTCCACCACGAGCGTAGCGCCTTCCCAGTGCCCCAGCGAATCGCCCAGCCATTGCCTGATATTCGATGGCAGATGCGAGCTGCGATCGAGCCGGATGATTCTCGCTTCGTGGATCATTTCCGACTCCACCACGACCGCATCCTCTGTCTGGACGATTTGATAGTTGCTGTTGTAGCGGTAGGGAATCATCGGCGGGACGGAGGTTGGGAAGAGCAGGCATGATCCTGGAGTCCCATATCTGTCGCAGCGGCCGGATTGTGGAGGCGTTCCACGCGGTCCCTTTTGGCGGCGGCCGCTGCGGGCGTGAGGCTGGGAAGCAAGCCATTGGGAGGATCGGTGATGATGGAGGTCCGGAGGCTGGGCAGCATCAGCGACCCGGTCTCTAACCGGCTCAGCGGATCGTCATCCGAGGCGCGTGCCTTTTTTTGCAATTGGGCTGCCTGTTCCGGGGTGTAGAACGGTTGATCCTTCAGCCGCGCGGGGCGTTCGAGTGGAATGGCGGTGGCGGAACTCCATGTGCCGTTAAAGTCAGGATGCACGCTCGCAGATCGCTGCGGGGTTTGCGCGACGACGGTCAGTGCTGAAGAAAAAATCAGAATCCGGAAGAAATTCGCTGCGTTCGGGCGACGGCTCGATGATCTCGTATCCACACCTTATTATGCCGTGGGTGCAGCGCTTTTTTTCGAGTGGCGCGCAGTGTGGGCGTAAGACGGCGCGCGTCATAAGTCGAACTGAGTCAGGGAATGCGGGGCCCACGGCTATCGCGGAACCGCGATTCCGAGTTGGCGTTCGAGTTCGCGGGCGCCGAGATGAGTCACACGCACCGCCCGTTTCCCGGGTTTCGCCGCGATCCACCGCAGGGCGATCAAACGCGCGAACAAGGCCGCTCCCAGCACGCCACCCAGATGATGTCGTCGTTCTGTCCAGTCGACGCAGGCCCTAGATCCCTCCGGGCGCGGTGTCCGCGAGGCATAGCCATCGGTTAGGACTTCGGTTAACTCATTGAAGGGGCAATCGTGCTTTACGTGGACGGGAAACCTCCGGTGACGGTAAATGCTGGAGAGGTGTTTTTCACTGAGCGCGGCCACTTTCACAATGCCCGCAACATCGGGACAACCACGGCGAGAGGGGTGGACACCTACGTCATCGATAAAGGAAAGCCGGGTATCACGCCGGCTCCATGAGGCGATTCTTGGACGTGTTGCTAAACGTACCGAGCGGCCAAGGCTCCGCACGCTTGCCAGTCGATATAGAATATCGTGTACGAGTGCGGTTTAACGAAGGAGCATAACGATGTGCGATCAGGATCATTTTGATGAGGACCTGCGAAAATTCGAGGCTCTCGGTTCAGTGACGCGCAAGCAATTCGGAATCATGTTAGGCGCAGGCGTGGCCATGATGCTGCCGCAAGTCGCCAACGCGGTGACCGTGACTGAGTCCGAGGTGACGGTGACCACACCCGATGGCGCCGCGGACTGCTACTTTGTGCATCCCGCGAGCGGCACAGCGCCGGGCGTTCTAGTGTGGCCAGACATCTTCGGGCTGCGGCCGGCGTTCCGGCAGATGGGCAAGCGGCTGGCGGAATCCGGGTATTCCGTGCTGGTCGTGAATCCGTTCTATCGCGTCAAGAAGGCTCCGACCGCGGAAAACGGCGCCGCCACCCCGATCCAGCAAGTGATGCCGCTGATGCAAGCTCTGAACGAGACGACGCACATGACCGATGCCAAGGCGTTCATCGCATGGCTGGACAAGCAATCTTCGGTTGCCAAGAACCGGAAGATGGGCACGCAGGGTTACTGCATGGGAGGGCCGATCGCGTTCCGCACCGCGGCCGCCGTACCCGATCGCGTTGGAGCCGTCGCGTCATTCCATGGCGCGGCACTCGTGACCAATGCGCCGAACAGTCCGCATCTCCAAGCCGCCCGGAGCAAGGCCCAATTCCTCATCGCGATTGCCGCCAACGATGATGCGCGGTCGCCGAACGACAAAACCGTCATGAAAGAGACGTTCGAAAAGGCGAGCTTGCCCGCGGAAATCGAAGTGTACACTGGCGCGGCGCATGGCTGGTGCCCTCCGGATACACAGGTCTACAATGAGCCTCAAGCCGAGAAGGCCTGGAGCCGTTTGCTGGCGCTGTACGGAAAAGCATTGGCCTGAACTCACCCGGGAGAATCGATGGCGGGAGGGTTGAGGCCGAGAAAACATGTCTGATCCGCGATTGATTCCCTGTTCCAACTGCGGCGCCGTCAATCGAGTTCCGCTCGAGAAGATCCGGCGGGGACTCGAACCCGTGTGCGGACGATGCAAGACAACTCTGACGATCCCCGCAGTACCGGTGACGGTTACCGACTCCACGTTCGCGGCAGAGGTCGAACAATCGCCATTGCCGGTGCTGGTGGATATGTGGGCCGCCTGGTGCGGGCCATGCCGGATGCTCGCGCCGGTGGTCGACCAGCTCGCCGCGGAGATGGCGGGGCGGATTCGTGTCGCGAAGCTGAATATCGATGAAAATCCCGTCACCGCCCGGCGATTCAACATCCAAAGCATTCCTGCCCTGCTCGTATTAAAAGGAGGCCGGGAAGTCGATCGCATCGTGGGCGCACGGCCCAAGCTCGAGATTGTTCGCAGGCTGGAGCAGGCAATCGATTCGAAGGTCTAAACAAATCTGGCGCGGCGCGCCGACGTTCAATCAGTCGACCAATCGACAGTCGATTTCAAAGTGTCGACAACGCTGCTCTATCGAACCTTCCCAAACTGGTTGGAATTAAAGCGGAAATCGGTTATGCGCGTTGTGGCACCGGAGGTGCAACGTGTCCGGTGGGAGAGTTTCGACGAGAAGAAAAGCTAAAACGAACATAGGAGATCTTATGACACTCGTAACTAACTGGTGGTCTTTATTGATCCGCGGCTTACTCGCGATCATTGTCGGCCTGTGGTTGCATTCGCGCTTCCCGGAATCACTCTCGGAGCGCTCATCATCCTGTTCGGCGCGTACTCACTGCTGGATGGCATATTCGGAATCATCGGCGCCGTGCGAGCCTCGCGAGCTCACGACCGCTGGGGATGGCTCCTTCTGGAAGGAATTGCCGGAATTGTAGCGGCGGCGATCACCGTCCTATGGCCGGCCATAACAGCTCTTGCGCTGGTTTATCTGATCGGCGCCTGGGCGGTGGTTACGGGCGCGCTTGAAATTGCTGCCGCGATCGAATTGCGGAGACATATTCCCGGCGAGTGGTTGCTGATCCTTAGCGGCGTTGTCTCCATCGTCTTCGGAATTTTCGTGATGGCGGCTCCGCTGGCGGGCGCGCTGGCGATCGCATTTTGCGTCGGTGTGTACGCAACCCTCTTCGGCGTGCTGATGATTGGCCTCGCGATTCGACTCAAAGGACGAAACCGATCCCTCGATATGGGATCGACCGTTCCTCTTCCGTCGCGTTAAGGCGGAGCGATCATTTGGCAGAAAATGGCGCCGTCAACTCAGGGATCGTATAGCTGCGGCCATCCACCATCACTCGTTGGATTTTTGCAGCATCCTTAATATCCTTGAGAGGGTCACCAGCGACGAAGACCAGGTCGGCCAGCTTGCCGGGTTCGATGGAGCCGAGGTCTTTCGCATAGCCCAACGCTTTGGCGGGCAGCAGCGTTGCGGTTTGCAGGGCTTCCCATGGCTGAAAACCGTACTTTACTTCCGCTCGCAGGCCCAGGTGGTTCAAAATCGCGAGGCCCGCGAGCGGAGAATCCGTGCCGAGGATGACGGTGCCGCCTTTATGCAGGACGGCGAGCAGAGCTGCTTCCTCACCTTGAAGATTAGTTCCTCCACGGACGCCGTTGCCATCTCCGCGAATGGCCTGGTCGCGAGCCGCCATCATCGAGCGCTGCTGCCACGGCGGGTTGAGCGTCGCAATGCGAGGATCGTCGAGGATCTGAGGGTCCTCGGCATAGAAGGCGGAGGCGGCAAAAGGCGTGGAGATGATGAACTCGTTCGCGGCGACGAAAAGTTTGCGGACATCGTCGTAAGTCTCACCGCCGGTGGAGCGAGTATAGGAATAGCCCCAACGCGATGTCGCGCTGATGTGCGTCATGCCGTCCATGCCATACAGGACGCCCGGAAACCCGTAGTGCGAAGCAGCCCACACGCCGAGCTTTTCGTGAGCGAACGTCATGGCCTCCGCTTGCAGTTCGTGGGACAGGCGAACGTAAGTCTTCACGTTGTCGTAGCCAAGGGCCTGGGCGCGGCCGAGTTCGAATTGCAGCTCCTTGTGATTCGTGACGCTGTGATCCATGCCATAGTAGGCGCGCTCTCCGTCAATGGGCTCGCCTCCGGCGAAGTAGCGTGGGCCTACACGGGCGTTTGAGGCGAAGGATTCCTTAATCTCGACGGCGCCATACGCCGAGTCCCCCTGAGACTGAAGCTCAGTGAATCCGTAGGACAGCCAGATGCGCCCCGCACGGTCGCCGAAATTGGCAAGACCGCCGTAGCCGTGATTGTGCGATTCCCACAGGCCGGGCATGACAGTAAGATCGGAGGCGTCGATGACTTCCACCCCTTGATGCACGTCATCGCGATGCGGAGCGATTTTCTGAATGCGCCGGCCAACGATGGTAATGTCGACGTTGGTACGTTCGTTTGGTCCAAGGCCGTCCCACAGGCGTCCGGCGTGCACGATGATCTTTTTGGTTGCCGCTTCGCGATGCAACGACAGATCTACTGGAACCGTGGCGGGCGGCGTTGAACCATCTGACGCGACCATCCGCAGGGTGCCGTTCGAAAGGTACAAGATCTTTTTTCCGTCGCCGCTCCATGTGGGCGAGTCGGTCATTTCTTCGTTGATCGGCCGGGCTTCGCCGACCGGAATACCGTCCGCATTCACCGGCCGCACCCAGAGATAGCCGTCCATGACGTATCCCATGCGGGTACCGTCGGGCGAATAAATAGGACCGTCGACCGTGCGGGTGGTGATGGATTTGTACGGCGCAGGTTCGGTGAGAGTGATTTTTCCGCTGGCCAGATCGATGGTTTCAATCAGGCTGGTCCCTTCCCGGAAGCGGCGGGTGTAAGGGCGAAGGACGGCCAGCGAGATCGACTTGCCGTTCGCGGACCAGCTTGGGCGGCCGGGCTCAAACGTGGGCTTGACGGCTTCGGATATTTCGCCAGTGGCGAGATCGACGATGTAGGTGGTGTCGTTCTGCTTGTTGAACGCGATCTTTTTTCCATCCGGCGACCATGCAGCGTCGACCTCCGCGGAATCGGCAAGGCTGGTGACGCGGCGCTCGGTGTGCGAAGCGACGTCGTAAACATAGATATCCGCAGTGCCCGCCTTATCGGAACTGAAAGCGATCAGTTTTCCGTCCGGGGACCAGGCTGGAGATTGCTTATAGAAATTATCGTGAGTGAGTTGCTGTGGCTTGCCCCCGATTTCCATGAGCCAGAGCTGGTTGAGAGCTTCGAATACCACGCGGTTGCCGTCCGGGGAAAGAGCCGGATTGACGATGCCTTTGATCTGACGCGGCACCGTGGAATCGAAATCGGAGACGCGGTGTTTGTAAGCGGGCCGGTTGACGTCAAAAGTCGCTTGGAAGGGAATGGTTCTGGTTTCGCCGCCGATTGTGCTGGCCAGGATCTTCCCGTTGCCGGTGTAGATGATTTCGTTGGAGGAGAGCCACGTTGGCGGGAAAGGGAAGACGTCATTGGCGTCACCGACAGGTTGTCCTGAAACCAGCATTCGCGATTTACCTGCGGCGATTTCCGTGTAGGCCACTCGTTTGCCGTCCGGCGAATAAGTGGGCGAATCGATACGCGCGCCCGGCGCAGCGGTGAGAACCGTCTTGACCTGGCCGGATGCGTTCGCGGATTGGATGAGTGTGGCGTTGGCTCCGGTGCCGCTGACGAATGCGATTTCGAATCCATCGGAAGACCAGGCCGGCTCAAACTCGTCGGCGGGCGCAGTGGTCCACTGAGTTAGCTTGCCGCTTTGAACGTCGGCAACCCAAATATCGTAATTGCCTTTGAAGGCGCGGTCGGAGGAGAAGGCAACCCTGGTTCCATCCGGGGAGAATCGGGGATCGCGATCGTCGCCATGTCCGTCGGTGAGCTGGCGAACTCCCGTGCCGTCGGGCTTCATCAGCCAGATGTGAAATGTTCCACCTTTGAAGGACTGAAAGGCCACCAGATCGCCTCTGGGCGACCAGTCAGGTCGAGCCGGTTCGAGAAAAGGATCCGTAAGCCGCTTGGCTACGCCTCCCGAGACGGGAAGAGACCAGAGCGTTTCCTGAAGGTCCATGATGATGGTCTTGTGATCAGGCGAAAGGGTGAGGTTGACGTTGGTCCCTTCGGTGACGGCGATGGATTTTCTGGAAGATTTGGTGGCCGCGATGAGAACCAAGGCAGTGATCGCGATGACAGCGGGAATGCGTTTTACGAACATCATTTGTTGCCTACCTCATAAGCAGTCTACGGGAACTGTGGCGGAGCAATCCGCTTCTTGGTCGCCTGTTCGAACGCATACGCGAAACCGATGAGCTTTGGTTCGGTACACGCCGCACCGGTAAATCCGACCCCAAACGGCGCCGGTTTCGCGTCGAATCCTGGAGGGAACGGCGGTGTGGGATTGTTCGGCACTATTCCGAAAGGGACCACCATGATCGGATAGCCGGCGCGCGCGGCCAGATCCGCGCCGCTGCCGCCGGGGGTCAGAATCGCGTCCAGATTGTATTGCTTCAATACGCCGTCGATGCCGCGATCCCGGCTCAACAGCTTATCCTTTGCTACATCCGTATCATTTCGCACGCGGTCTGCGTTCAGGTCCATTTCGTCCGAAATGTCCAGCCGCGATTGCCCGTACTTGATGGCGCCTGCCTTGGCGTGTTCTTTGTTCCACTCGCGAAGCTCAGTCAGGCTTTTCACGGGAGCCTGTGGTCCCAGCGTCTCAATCCACGCGTTGAAGTCGCGCTTCATGCCGTACTTGAAGTTCACGGAGCAGCCCTCGTCGTGTCCCTTGGCCTGCTCGGCGCCGGAACAGTACGGCCAAGCGAGGAAATTACTCTTCGGGTCCGGATCGACGAAGCTCGGCACTTCCGCCGGATCCACGATCACCGCGCCTTGTTTCTTCAGCACCGCGATCGCATCTTCCATCAGCTTCATCTGCTCGGGGTTCAATCCGCCACCCCTGCCGGACCGTGCCGCCATCGGCGAGGCAGCATAGTAAAACGTCCGCGGGATCCCGATGCGAGCGCCTTTCAATGCATCCGCTTTCAGAAACTTCGTGTAATCGCGTCCGGGCGGAGGCGTACAGAGCTTGGTCGCATCGTCTTTCGGATCGGGCGAGGGGCTCTCCAGTGCGCCGAACAAAATCGCGGCATCCGTCACCGTGCGCGCCATCGGGCCCGCGGTGTCGTGATCGGCGGTGATCGGAATCACACCAAAACGGCTGATGCGGCCGATGGTGGGCCGGATTCCGACCAGCATATTCGCATTCGACGGACTGATCACCGATCCGCCGGTATCCGTTCCCACGCTCGCCGCCCAGAAACTGGCCGCGGTCCCGATCCCCGAGCTCGAGCCGCCGGTTTGCAGCGCGGGACGCCCGTCGAACGATCCCGGCCTCGGATCCATGCGCGGATCGTAGGGATTGTAGGCCTGGCCGTTCACGCCGTTGTAGTTGGCTGGCATCGGATCGGGGTTGCCCGCCACCCAGTTGGCCAGTTCCGAAAGCGTAGTCTTCGCGATGATGATCGCGCCTGCGGCCTCCAGATTCTTGGTGAGCGTGGCTTCATAGGGAGGAATCAGATTCTTGAATGCCAGCGCGCCGCCCGTGGTCGGCATGTTGGTGGTATGAATGTTGTCCTTGAGCGCGATGGGGATGCCGTGCAGCGGCCCGCGCACATGGCCGGACTTGCGTTCGCGGTCCCGCTGATCGGCTTCCTCAAGCGCCTTGGGATTGATCGCGATGGCCGACTTAAGCGTGTGCTCATACAGCGCAATCCGGATCAGGTATTGCGCCACCAGCTCGCGCGAAGTAAGCTTCCCGCGCTCCATGGCAGTGCGCATCTCGGGAATAGTCGCTTCAACGATCTTGAACTTTGGCGGATTCTGCGCGAAGAGGCTGGCGCCGGTCGCCAACAGCACAGCGATATTTTTCATTGCTGAATTGTAACTCGTGGACATCTAGTAAGGTGTCCCAGCGATAACAATAGTGGCTTTTGACCGCTCCCGGTGGTCGCGGCTCGTGTCGAAAATGAGCCGCGACCGAAGGGAGCGGTTAATCTCGTTAGAAGGAACCCAACTCACTAACGGAATCACTGGGACAGCTTACTAGTTTCCGAAATGGCGGTCGTACCAAGCGATGCTGCGGTCCAGCGCATCCACGACGTGCTTGGTTTCCCGCAATCCGTGACCCTCGCGCGGATAGCGGAGCATCACCGTTTCAACTCCGACGTCTTTCAACGCGATATAGAACTGCTCCGCCTCGACGATCGGCACGTCATTGTCGTTCTCGCCATGAATGAACATCACCGGCGTTTTGACTTTGTTCGCGTAACGGATCGCCGATCGATCCCACAGCTTATCGATGATGCCGTTCTTATGCGGAAAATCGCCGTATTCTACCGCCAGGTAGTCGTGATAATACGAAACGTAATTCTGCGTGACCAGATTAGAAATCCCGGCTGTCGGGATTGCAGCCTTGAATCGATCGGTCCGGGTGATGATCCAGTTGGTGAGCTGGCCGCCGTAGCTGCCACCCTCCAGACCCATTTTCGATCCGTCCAGCCACGGGAAGCGCGCCAGCGCCGCGTCGACTCCAGCGACCACGTCCTCGGCTTCCTTGCCGTTCTGATCGCCGAAAATCGCATCCGCGAGTTTCTGGCCGTAGCCGGTCGAGCCGCGGTAGTTCACCATCAGGCTCGCATAGCCGTGCGCCGCATAAACCTGCGCCTTGGCGTTGAACTGCGGTCCCTGTTCACCATGCGGGCCGCCGTGCATCATGACGATCAGCGGATGTTTCGCATGGATCTCGACAGGTTTAGTCAGAAAGGCTTCGATCCCCATGCCGTCGGTGCTCTTGAAGCGGAACGTTTCCACCTCGCCGAGCTTCTTGGCTGCCAGCAGATCGTGGTTGAGCGAAGTGAGCGCCATCGCCGGCGAATCGCCGCGCTTCATATACAGTTCGCCGGGACTGGAATCCGTCGTAAGCGCGCAGGCGAGCGCATCGTTCGCGACGGACCATGATCCGACGCCACCCTTCAAATCGACTCTCTGCGGCTGGCCCCCGGCGGCGGGCGCGCGATAGAGACGCGCCGTGCCGCGTTCCTGCACCGTGAAATATAACGATTTCCCATCAGGGGACCATTTCGGAGCGCCCTGCCGGTTGTCGATTCCCGTATCCAGCTCGCGGCGATCCGAGCCATCCGCGTTCATCACCCAAATGTGCGTGTCTTCCATGGTGGTTTCCGAGGAGGTCAGGGTTCGGCGCGTGCCCTGAAACGCGATGGTCTTGCCGTCGGGCGACCAGGCCGGGCGATACTCGGCGCTCTTGGTGTTGGTGATGCGCCGCACCGCGCCGCTGGCTGCGTTCGCGGCGAAAATGTCGTAGTTGAAGACGCGGTCGGAGTCGGCTTCATGATTTGAAACGAACAGGATTTCGCGTCCATCAGGCGACCAGTCGATGGAGTGCTCGTAATAGTTCCCGGATGTGAGCTGGCGCACGGTTTTCGTCGCGATGTCGACGATGAAGATGTGCAGCCGCCGGTTATCGTTGAAGCGCGTGGTCCCTTCCGACGCCGTGGGCTTGTAAAGATAGCGCGTGATCATCATCGGATCGCCGTTGGCGTCCGCTTCCGGACCCGGGCTTGCGGAAATAAACGCGATCGATTTGGAGTCCGGGGACCACGCCACCGGATCGCCCGAACTGGGCAGCGGATGATTCGTTCCTCCGATCGGCGCGAGCACTACAGAGCCGGTTCCGTCCGGTTTCGCGATCGCCACGCCCTCGCTCGAAAGATAGGCGATCCAGTGGCCGTCGGGCGACCACCGCGGCGTGGAGGCGCGCCCCATCCGGACGGATTGCAGCGTGTCCAGTTTCATGATCCAGGTTTGCGAATACGGCCTGCCGGGCTGATCGTTATTGACGACGGCGTAAGCGATACGGGAGCCGTCGGGCGAAAGCTGGACGTCCCCGACCGAGCGCAGTTTGTAAAGATCGGCACTCGTCAGCCCGGTTTGAGCCTGACACGGCGCCAGCAGGAGTATCGCGGCGAGGAACCATGTGAGTTTCACATGGTAATTATCACCCGGAATTGACCAGCCTTCACTGCATCTGCTTCAGCAAAGGAACATCTTTGGGGGATTTCGCAACCGGAAGAGACTTCAGGTACGCGTAAATGTCGGTCAGATCCTGATCCGGAAGAACTTTCGCGGTGAACGCGGGCATGGCTCCGAACGGGCGCCGCACATAACGGCTCAGCGCCTGGAGGTTCAACGGAGTGGCGGCGATCCGCGGACCGTCCCTACCGCCTTGCCCGTCATAGCCGTGGCATTCGTAGCAGCCGTCTTTCGTGAAAAGTCGCTTGCCGTTTTCCCGATTGCCCGGCGACTGGGCAAACGCGATGGCAGCGGCCAGAATCGCTATCCAAGCTTTCATCGTGTCGCTCCCTTTAACGTGGTTGCGATACCACATCGATGAGCGCAGGCTCGCCGCGCTTCACCACTTCCAGCGCGCTGCGAATGGCGGGCGCCAGATCGTTCGGATTCTCGATGGGTCCGACGCCGAAGACGCCGTAGGCTTTCGCCATCGTCGCGTAGTCGATATTGGGATCGATGATGGCGGTGCCAATGTTGGCGCGATCAATGCCGCGTTCGGCGCGGGCGGCCATGTCCTGGACGTACATGCGCTCCTGGTGATAAGCGCGGTTATTGTGGACGATGGTGAGAAGCGGGATGCGGTGATGTGCCGCGGTCCACAGAACACCGGGGGCGTAGTTGAGATCGCCGTCGCCCTGAAAATTGATACTGATGCGGCCGTGCTTGCGATTGGCGAGCGCTGCGCCGACGGCGGCAGGGGCGTTGTAGCCCATTCCGAAGGCTCCCGCGCCACCGATGTATTGATAGTGGTGCTTGAAATCCCACAGACGCGTCGGCCAGTAACTCTGGAACGTCACGTCGGAGACTAAGGACCAATCTTCAGATTTGATCTGGTCCCAGACTTCAGCGGAAAGACGAGCGGTGGAGATGGGACTCGCGTCCCAACCCCAGGCGGCCTGTTCGAGCGCCTGCTGGCGAGCCTGGTGGGTCGCGACGGCGATCAGTTCGGCGCGCTGCTTGAATAATGTTTTGAGACTCGGGGTCGTGAGACGGCGGCATTCCTCAATGAGGGCGGGAAGACTCGCTTCAGCATCCGCGGCGATGGAGAGATCGACTTCGACATAGCGGCCGAAGTCCTGGTAATTACTTTTTTCGTTCAGATCGACCGAGGAAATGGTGATCAGCTTGGCGCCGTCCTTGGTGGTCCGGCGAACTTCCATTCCCATGCGATTGATCGGCGTTTGGGAATGAGTGGCTTGCCAGAAATCGGAATCCTCAAGTCCTAAAATGACATCGGCCTGCGCGATATTGCCTCCGCCGTACAAGGGATGGCGAGTGGGAAAGTTCATACGGGCGCGGAATGGGCGGTCCTGGACTGGGGCGCCGAGCGTTTCGGCGAGCTCGACCAGAAGCTTGAGCCCTTGAGGAGTGCGCGCGACGCGGCCCGCGATGATGACCGGATTCTGCGCGGCGACCAGCATCCGCGCGGCTTCGGCGATGGCGGCCGGATCGGCCGCGGGCGGAGTTGCCAGCCCGAGTTTGGGAACGCGTAGCGAACGGCGATCGGCGTCGGAGACGGGCTCGTCTTGCAGGGCGCCGTCGGCCACCAGGACGACGGGACCCATAGCGGGGGTCATCGCAATTTTATAGGCGCGCACCGCGGATTCGGCGAAGTGGCCGAGCGAGACGGGAGTATCGTCCCATTTGGTGTATCCGCGAACCATGGCAGCCGCGTCCTGCACGCTGTGGGTCCATTCGACGATGCTGCGCCGGAAATTTATGTCGAGGATGTTCCCGAGCACGATAAAGGCGGGGACCCGATCAGCATACGCGTTGTAGATGGCCATGGAGGCGTGCTGCAAGCCCACGGTGCCGTGCGCCATGATCATCATCGGTTTGCCTTCAATTTTGGCGAATCCGTGAGCCATGGCCACCGAGGATTCTTCATGGCAGCAGGTGAGCAACTCCGGCATGTGATTTCCGCCGTAATTAATGATGGATTCGTGCAGCCCGCGGAACGATGAGCCCGGGTTCGCCGCGACAAATTCGAATCCCAGCGACTTGATCACGTCCACCATGAAATCCGCGCCCGGACGGTCGGTCGTGTAGACATCGACCCGGGCTGGCGGCGGGGTGGTCTCAGCGGCAATTTGGGCCGCTGAGGGCACCGGTGTCGATGGCCGTGCAGATTGATTCTGTGCCCTGGCTACCGTTGGTTGCGATACCAGAACGGCCGCACCTGCTGTTACACCATTAAGAAACTTGCGGCGATTTACACCATTCCTCGGTTTTGCCACGATGGATATGATCGTATGCCGCGGAGCTTCGGGGGTCAAGCAGGGAAGAAAGTTTTCTCAAAACCTGGCATCGTCATATCTTCGTCGTCAAGACAAGAGCTTTCCATCACGGGCCTTACACGCTCGAAGCCGGCCGTAAGTTCCCGCACGGTTGCGGCCGAAACGGTCAGATCGGCGGCATTACCCTCTTGTTCCAGTTTCCAAGCGATCTCGCGCACTTCGAAGGCCGATACGCTGGCGGCTGCGCCTTTAATCGAGTGCGCAATCAGCCGGACCTGTCCGGCGTCGCTGGCATTGACCGCTCGAGCCACCCGATCGATCTGCCCCGGCGTGTCCTCGATGAATCCGTGTAGGATCTTCCGCGCCAGAGTCAGATTGCCCATCAGCCGCTCCAGAAAATCGTCGCGGTCGAACGTACCGGCGGCCGCCGCGGGTGGTTGAGTTTGGACCTCGATCACGATGGGCCTGCCGCCGGTCCACTCCTCGACGACCTGCTCCAGTACATCGGCGCGCAGCGGTTTGGAGATGTAGCCGTTCATGCCCGCGGCGAGACATTTCTCGCGGTCACCCGCCATGGCGTGGGCCGTGGCGGCGATGATCGGAATATCGTGGTCGCGGACGGCTGTGTCAAGTTGGCGAATCAGCCGCGAGGCTTCGTAGCCATCCATCCCCGGCATCTGACAGTCCATCAGCACCAGGTTGTAGTCGTGCTGGCTCAGGGCGCGGATGGCGGCGAGGCCGTCATCGACGACGTCGGCTCGATAGCCGAGATTCTCGAGAATTCCCAGCGCCACGTCCTGATTGACGCGGTTATCCTCGACCACCAGCAGGCGCATTTTCGCGCGCAGTTCCGGATTGGTTCGCGGCTGCTTTTTCTCGGGACGAGGGCGCGCCGGAGCGGGACCATAGCCGAGGATCGACGCCAGGCACGTGCCTAGTTCACCCTGCTTCACCGGCTTAGCGACGTGTCCGGCGAATCCCAGCCGGCGCCATCGCTCCGCATCGGCGGCCTGATTCAGTGGAGTCAACAGAATCATGGCAGTGTCCTGCGCGAGTTTTGGAAACTGCTGAAGATCGCTCGCCAGCATATCCAGATCCACCAGCACGGCGTGGTACGGATTTTCGCTGGAACTCCGCAACAAATCCGACATTGTTTTCAAGTCGCCGGCTTGCTCCGCGCCGGCCTTCCAGAATGCGAGCAACTCCATAATCAGATCGCGGCTGGACGCGTTGTCGTCGACCACCAGGATGCGCCAACCGGCCAGCGAGAGCGCGCGCGGACGGTCCACGGCGGCTTGGCGTTCCAATGGGACGGTGAACCAGAAGCAGGATCCTTTGCCTTCCTGGCTATCGAACCCCACCTCCCCGCCCATCAGATCCATCAGCATGCGAACGATGGACAAACCCAGGCCGGTTCCCCCGTGACGCCGCGTGGTGGAAGGGTCCACTTGAGAAAACGGTTGAAACAAAAGGTGGCGCTTTTCCTCCGGAATCCCCTCGCCCGGTGTCGCGGACTTCGAAGCGGATTCGTGCCGCGTCGCAAGATGCCAGCTTCACCCGGATCGAGACCTCGCCGGCCGCGGTGAACTTTACCGCGTTGCCGCTGAGATTGACCAGAACCTGGCGCAAGCGGCTGGCATCGCCAAGCAGCCTGGTGGGCACATCCGGCTCGATAAAGCACACCAGTTCCAATCCCTTTTGTTGGGCCTTTACCGCCATCAGATCCGCCACTCCTTCCACCATGTTGCGCAGATCGAAGGCTTCGGGCTCCAGCTTCACTTTGCGAGCCTCCATTTTGGAGAAGTCGAGGATCTCGTTGAGCAGATCGAGCAGCGCTTCGGCGCTATCGCGAAGCGTTTCCGCGCGCTTGCGCTGGCGGGGATTCAAGTCGCCGTCCAACAGGAGTCCGGCCATCCCCAGAACGCCGTTCATGGGAGTGCGAATTTCATGGCTCATGTTGGCCAGGAAGGAGCTTTTTGCCTGGTTGGCGCGCTCCGCGATTTCCTTGGCCTCGCGAAGTTGTTCCTCCGCGTGTTTTTGGGCCGTGATGTCGACGATCGTGCTTTCCAGCACTCCGGTGTCGCCCTGGTCCACCAGGCCGAAGTTACCCAGGACCCAGATCGCCGCGCCGTCACGACGCCGGAACTGCAGCTCCCGGTTGGTAACCACTTTCTGCTCGTGCAACGCTTCAATGAGCCGATTCCGATCCTCCGGGAAACAGTAAAAATCGATCGTGCTGGAGCCCATTAACTCATCAGGCGAGTCCCAACCCATGATGTGCGCCGCCGCAGCGTTGCAATCCAGGATGCGGCCGTCTTCGGCCGAACGAAGGACGCCCGCGAGGTTGCGCTCAAACAGCAGCCGATAACGTTCCTCGGAGGCCGGCAGCGGCGGCGGGGCGGTCAGACTCTGCACGCCGCCGCTCCCACCTGGTAATACACCGACCGCAGATGACGCTTCGACTCGAACTGCGGGCAGATTCCGTTCAGCGATTCCATGGCCCCGACAATCAGGTATCCGTCCGCATCGAGCGCGCGTTCGATTCGCCCGAACAGACCGATCCGGTCGCGCTCGGTGAAGTAAATCGCCACATTGCGGCAGAAGATCACGTCGAATTTCCCCAGCGCGGACAGATCCGCGAACAGATTCATTTTTCGAAAGGACGCCATCCCGCGAATTTCGTCGCGGATCTGAAATCCGCTGGCGGCCGGAGTGAAATACTTGGTTCGCTGCGCATCGGTCAAGCCGCGCGAAATCTCAATCGGGCTGAATATCCCCCGGCTGGCCCGCGCCACGGCGTCGTCTGAAATATCCGTGCCCATCAGGCGGACGCCGTAGCGATCGGGATCTCCCAGCAGCTCCTTCAGCAGGATCGCGATGCTGTAAAGCTCCTGGCCGGTGGAGCAGGCCGCGCTCCAGATGCGGATGCGAGAGGAACCGGTGCGGGCGCGGCGATCGATCAGATCCGGAATGATCTTGTGGCGCAGCAGATCGAAAGGACTTGTATCGCGAAAGAAGGACGTCTCATTCGTGGTGATCGCGTCGACGATGCGGCGTTCCAGCGCGCGGCTGGAATCGGACCTGGATCGCAGCACCAGCCCGCTGTAGCTGCCGCAGCCGGTGGTTTCCACCAGATTCGCCAGACGGCTCTCTATCAGATATCCCTTCGATTCGTCCAAAGTGATGCCGCATAGCGTGTACACGTACTGCGCCAGAATCTTTTGCTCTTCGGGCAGCAGTTTGATCATGCTTTGCCTTCGCGAACCGAGCGGAGGATCGCTCCCGCGATCATGTCGAGCGGCGCCACCGTATCCACCACGCCCGCCTGAATCGCTTCTTTCGGCATCCCGAATACCACGCAGCTCGCTTCATCCTGGGCGATCGCAAGACAGCCGCCGCGTTTGAGCAAACGCAACCCCTCCGTTCCGTCGTTGCCCATGCCGGTGAGAATCGCCGCGACGGAGCGCCCCGGAAAATGGAGAGCCGCCGAGCGAAACAGATAATCCACCGCGGGACGGCAGCCGTTTTCGGGAGGATCGTCGGAAATGCGGAGAATCACTTCTCCCTTGGGACCCGGTGCGAGTTTCATTTGTCGTCCGCCCGGCGCGATGTAGGCGCAGTTCGGCTGGGCCATCTCGCCCTCCTCGGCTTCCTTTACCCGAATCGCACTGGCTTTGTTCAAGCTGGCCGCCAGGGGCTGCGTGAACATCGCAGGCATATGCTGTACGATGAAAACCGGCGCGCCGAGATCGGCGGGCAGCGCGGGAATCACTTTGGCGAGCGCGCCAGGCCCGCCGGTAGATACTCCGATCAGCACCATCGCGGGACCGGTGCGGCGAAGCGTCCGGCCGGGAGCGGCGACTGTGGCCGGCGCAACGGGCGCCGTCGGTCCCAGCCGCGCGGATGGGTTTCCGCGGAGAATCGACCGGATTTCCCGTCTGCGTTCGAACGCCTGGATCATTGGACGTAAGCGGCCGCGCAGTTGGATCAGATTCTCGGCCGCGGTGCCGCCTTCGGGCTTGGTCAGAAAGTCAAAAGCTCCCAACTCCAGCGCGCGGATGGTCATTTCTCCGCCGCGTACGGTCAGAGAGCTCAGCATGATGACGCCGGCCTTGATTCCCGCCGCGCCAATGGCTTCCAGAACCTCGATGCCGTTCATCTCCGGCATTTCGATATCGAGGGTGACCAGGTCCGGCCGCAACGCCGCGATGCGGGACATCGCCAGCTTGCCGTTGGACGCCGTGCCGACCACCTCTACTCCCGGCACGCCGGCCAGGGCATCGGAAACGATGCGCCGGAACACCACCGTGTCGTCCACCACCAGAACTCTTGTGTTCATGGTTCGACCGTGCAACCGAAGTTACTACGCTCCTTCCACGAGAATCTGGTCCGGATCCAGCAGCGTGATCACACGGCCGGCAGCGCGGCACACTCCTTTAAAGAAACGGGATTGCCCGCCGTTCACATTGGCAGGCGGCGGCTGCCAATTCTCGCTTTCCACTTCCACCACCTCATCCACGCGGTCCACCAGCAGGCCGATGAACTCCCCGCGATCTTCGATGATAAAAATGCGGCTGTCCGGGCTCGCCGCATACTTGGGGAATCCGAGGCGCAGGCCTAAGTCGACGATGGTGACGATCCGCCCGCGCAGGTTGACGATGCCGACCACTTCGGGCGGCGCGTAGGCGACCGGCGTTACCGGGCCCAATCGAATCACTTCCTGGACCCCTGCGGCATCCAGGGCACACAATGCGTCGCGCACGAAAAATGTCGCCAGCAGAACCGTCTGCCCGGCCTGCGATGTTTGCGTTGCTTGCGTAGTGGACATAACTTGCTCCCGTAATCGCGCCCTTTTAGGCGGACGCGCTCCATTTAGTCAGAACATCGGTCAGCGCGGAACAGACCTTGGCGTACTCGCTGGATCCGTTCATCGCGTTTTCCGCTTTGTCTTTCTGTCCGGCGATGGCATATTGTGCGATCTTTGCCGCCTGTTCGTGGAACTGGGCGTGCAGCTGCTTCACCGTGCGGTAATTCGCGGCTTCCTTCTCGTTTGCCGAAAGATCCGCGCCATACAGCCACTTGCCGAACTGGCATTGATTGTCGGCCGCAATCGTGGCGACCGGCATATCGAGCTTGCGGCTTTGAATGGCCGCCTTCAGCCGGGCCGACCAGGCGCCGTGCGCCGCGATGGCGCTTTTCAGCGTCGCCTGATGACCTCCGGCGACGTGAAATCGCGACACCGTGGTCTGAAGCTGTTCCGATACTTTGGATAAACCCGACGCGCTGGTCCGCACCTGCTCGCTGCCCGCTGCGATCTGCACGGCGACTTGGTCTACGCCAGCGATTTCCCTGGCGATCTCGGCCGTGGCGAGCGAGGTTTCCGTCACGCGCTTGTTGGCGTCCTGGACGCCCGTGGATGCTTCGGCGATATTATGCGCGATGTCCTTGGTCATCGTCGATTGCTCCTCGATGGCCGCTGCGATCGACGCCACGATGTCGCTGACGTCGCGGATTACCTGCGATACCTTTTCGATCTCTTCAATCCCACCCGTGGTCGAAGTTTGCACGCTTGCGATTTTCGCCTTGATGTCCTCGGTCGCGGCGGCGGTCTGCTGTGCCAGCGCCTTGATCTCATTCGCGACTACCGCAAATCCTTTGCCCGCCGTGCCTGCGCGCGCCGCTTCGATGGTCGCGTTGAGCGCCAACAGGTTGGTTTGCGACGAAATTTCCGTGATCGCCTCAGTAACCTTGCCGATCTCGTGCGCCGCGACGCCCAGTTGATTCATCTGTTCGCTGATCCGAATCGCCTGACGAGTCGCCTCTTCAGTAATGCGGCGGGCTTTCTCGGAATTGGCGGCGATTTCCCCGATGGTCGAAGTCATTTGCTCGGTGGCGGAGGCGACGCTGCTCAGGTTGGTGGTAGTCTGCTCCATCCCCGCGGCTACCGACACGACGTTGGAGGTCATCTCCTCGGCCGCGGTTGCGACAGATGACGCCTTGCCGGAAGCCTGACTCGAGGATTCCGCCATGGCCGCAGAGCTAGTGGACAACTCCGCCGATGAGGAGGAGATCACTCCGATGCCTTCGGTGATATTCCTGATCACGTCGCGCAGGCTATGTGTCAATCCGTCGACAGCCCTGGCGAGCGTGCCGATTTCATCCTTGCGAGCCAGAAACGCGGGCGGAGCTTCGCGTGTAAGGTCTCCCTTCCCGAGGCTTTGCATGATGCCGATCGCGCTCTTGAGCGGCGCCGTAAGACTGCGAGTAATCATCGCTCCGAGGAACGTGGCAATCGCCGCGCCCAGCAGAGTAAGCAGCGCCACCGGAATCGGCACGCGGCTTGCGATCGTCTCGGCGTGCTGTTTCCTCTCGGCGAGCCGTGGCTGTTGCCAGCTTAGATAGTTCGCCAGAGCCTCCTGCACCGGCCCCACGTTGGGGATGCTCTCATCCCGATAGGCTGCCAGGGCCTCCTCGCGCTTGCCGGCTGCACCTAACTCCAAGACGTGCCGGTTCGCATCGAGCCACGCGGTAGCGGCTTTATCCAGCTCCGCGACCAGCTTCAGCCCCTCCGCGGTATGGTCCTGGGCTTTCAAATCGCCCATCAGACTCCGGCCTTCCTTGTCGAGAAGGGTCAAGCTGCTCCGGTCGCCACCGAGGGGCGTGCCGTGACAGACCTCGCAGTGCGGGCTCAGCGCAATGTGGCCGACGATGGCGTTGACCGTTCCCAGGTCGCTGCCCACGCGCTCAGCGCTCATCATTTTGTCGGACTCAGTCTGCTGCTGATCGGCGGTGCTGCGAATGGCGCTTAACGCCCACAGGCTAAGGCCGCCGATGCACAGCGCAGACCCGATTCCACTGGCGAGCAGCAGCCCCAGTTTCTTGCCAATCGTGATGTCCGCTAATTTGATCATCTGAATTCCCCTTACGTTTAGACTGTGAATCGCTGCACGGTAGTCTGGAGCTGCTCGGCCACTTTGCTGAGCTCGGTGGCGCTGGCGTTTACCTGCTCGCTGCCCTCAGCCATCTGACCCGCGGCATGGTCGACACCCGCGATTTCCTTGGCGATTTCCGCGGTTGCAAGCGAGGTTTCGGTCACGCGCTTATTGGCATCCTGAACTCCCAACGACGCCTCCGCGACGTTGCGGGCGATGTCTTTGGTCACCGTGGATTGCTCCTCGATGGCAGCGGCGAATGGAGGACACGATGTCGCTCACTTCGTGAATCACCGCCGAGACTTTCTCGATTTCCGCGATCCCGCCGGTGGTGGATGATTGTACGTTCGCGATCTTGCCCTTGATGTCTTCGGTGGCGGCGGCGGTCTGCTGCGCCAGCGCCTTGATCTCGTTGGCGACCACCGCGAATCCCTTGCCGGCCGATCCTGCGCGAGCCGCTTCGATGGTCGCATTGAGGGCCAGCAGGTTGGTCTGGGAAGAAATTTCGGTAATGGCTTCGGTGACCTTGCCGATCTCTTTCGCGGCCGCTCCCAATTGATTCATCTGTTCGCTGATGCGCGCGGCTTGTCTCGTGGCCTCTTCGGTAATGCGGCGCGCTTTTTCCGAGTTGCCCGCGATCTCGCCGATGGTTGAGGTCATCTCCTCGGTGGCCGATGCGACGCTGGTCAGATTCGTAGTGGTCTGCTCCATTCCGGCGGCGACCGACGTAACGTTAGTGGTCATCTCCTCGGCGGCGGCGGCGACTGCGTGCGCTTTGCCGGACGCCTGCTGGGACCCGCTCGACATCTGCGTCGAGTTAGCGGACAGCTCGGTTGAGGAAGACGAGAGGACGTGAATCCCGTTGGTGATGTCCTTCAGGACGCTGCGCAAGTTGACCGACATGGCCTGCATGGCTTTGGACAGCAGCCCGATCTCGTCGCCACGCTCCAGGTATTCCTTCTCGACATCCTGCGAAACGTCGCCCTTCGCCACTTCATTCAAATGAGCGACAGCCACAGCGAGCGGTTTGACGATACCGCGCGTGAGCATCAGCCCGCCGAGGACCGCTATGACAACGGCAACGATGCTGCCGAGGATAAGCCATAGCACCGTGCTTGAGGCTGCGGCTTCGCGTTGCTGTTCACTCTCCAGAAGTTTCTGCGCCTGCCATTGCTCAGCGTCGGCCGCTTTCGCGCGCAGAGCTTTCGACATCGGCATTGATTTGTCATGGAGCTCCCGGACAGCTTCGGCCTGTTTTCCGGCGGCAACGAGGTCTAGAATCCGAGTGTTCGTGGCTACCCAATCCTGGACCATCGCTTCCATGTCAGCGGCGTGTCCTTTGCTCTTTGGTGAATCCGCCAGCTCCTTGAAGTTGGCCAAGGCTGCCTGATATCCCTTACGAATCTCAAGAAGTTCGCCGCGCTCCTCCGCGTTCACCTTCTTCGCAAAAACCATGTCTTCCACATAGGAGGTGGCCGCGCTGGCGCCGCCGGCGACTTGTTCAGCCAGCCAAGCCTTGGTAATCCGTTGGCGCGAAATTTCCTCATATCCCGCCATGGTTTTGTTGCCCCAGATCGCCGATCCGGCCATGCCGACCAGCAGGACGACGCAGGCTGTCAGCACGAGTCCCAGCTTCCGCCCGATTTTCATGTTCGTAAATGTGTTCATTGTGTTTTCCTTTTCGTTCTGATTCCTGTGTTTCATGCAACCGGCGCGCTCGCGTTCATGTGAACCGCCTTGCGGATGCTTTCGATTAACTCGTCTTTATTCAACTTCACCTGGTACTCGCTAACCCCGGCTTGCATGCCGCGGGCGATTTCTTCTTCTCCCGCCAGCGAGGACAGCGCGATGATCGGCAAACTCGCAAAGCGCTTGTCGGCGCGAATCTGCCGCGTCAGGCCCAATCCGTCCAGCCGCGGCATTTCGATGTCAGTGGCCACCAGCGCGATCTCCCCCGCGTGGCTGTCCAGTATTTCCCAGGCGGCCTGCCCGTCCGCCGCCGGCAACACCCGGCACCCGACGCCCTCCACCAGGCGCTGAATCTGGCCGCGGAAGAAATCCGAATCGTCGGCCACCAGAACCGTGGGAGCATCGCTCTTCACGGCGCCGCGATCGAGCGCGGCGGACACCGGCTGAGCACCTTCGGGCCGCGCCGCGTCGGCAAGCTCGAAAATATCCAGCAATAGAATCGTGCGATCCTTCAGCACCGCCGATCCCGCGATGCCGCGCTGCCGCATGGTCACGGTGTCGATGTTCAACGCCGCTTCCATCATGTCGACCGGCTCGGCCGCCAGCAGTCCCAGGGGACGCCCCAGCCGTTCGAATACGATCACCACCCACTGCTGCTCGGCGGTAATTTCTCCCACCGCTGCGGTGTCGCGCAGGCTGACCAGCGGGAGGCTCGCGCCGCAGTACTGCATGGTCCGGCGTCCGCCCAGATACTGGATTTGCGCGGGGCGCACGCGCTCGATGCGCGACACCTGCTCGATCGGAACCGCGCAATTCTCTGCCGGCGCGTTATGGAATAGAAGCAGCGCGTGCTCTTCTCCCGCGGCTGTTCCCGCCGATTCCTCCCGCCTGGAAACGGCTTCCGCAGTGTTGGCCGACAGACCCGCCCGCGAAGCCAAGCCTGCCACGTCGAGAATCACCGCGACCCAGCCGTCGCCCAGAATCGTGGCTCCGGCATAATCGTGCAGGCTTTTCATATGACGGCCCAGCGGCTTCACCACGATTTCCACGGTGTCGTGCAACTCTTCCACCACCAGGCCGTATTCGAACGCGCCGGTGTCCACCAGGACCACATTCAGCGCCTTCGACTGGCTGTGCGCGCGCGGCGTTCCCAGCGCATTCGACAGATACAGCAGCGGCACCAGGCGGTCGCGCACATTCAGAACCTCGGCGTCGCCTACGCGGTCGATCCGTTGCGCCAATTGCGCCGCGGGAATCCGCACCAGCTCGCACACGTTCACCTGCGGAATCGCGAAACGCTGGCCGCCATCTGAAACCAGCAGCGACGGGATGATCGCCATCGTGAGCGGCAGCTTGATGCGGAACCGCGAGCCGCGGCCCACCGTCGAATCGATTTCGATCTTCCCGCCCAGCCGGTCAAGATTGGTCTTGACCACGTCCATCCCGACGCCGCGGCCGGACACATCGCTGACCGTTTTCGCCGTCGACACGCCCGGCAGAAAAATGAGCGCCATCTTGTCGCGCTCCGTCATGGTCTGCAGTTGTTCGCGTGTGACCCCGCCCTTGGCGAGCGCCGAAGCCGCCACCTTCTCCACCGCCAGCCCTTTGCCGTCGTCGGAAATTTCGATTACCACCTGGCCGGCCTGGTGCGACGCGCTCAGCGTGACGGTTCCCATCCCGGGCTTGCCCGCCGCAATGCGGTCCGCCGCCGGCTCGATGCCATGATCCACCGCGTTGCGAACCATGTGCGTCAGCGGATCGCTCAAGCCTTCGAGAATGGTCTTGTCGATCTCGACGTCGCCGCCGTCGAGCTTAAGCTGAACTTCTTTTCCCAGATCCCGCGCCAGGTCGCGAACCAGCCGCGGAAACTTTGCGAACAATCCGCCCACCGGCTGCATCCGGGTCAGGTGTCACCACTTCCTGAAGCTCGGAGGTGACCAGGCTGACGCGCTGCGCGCCGGAATGAATGCCTCGATCGTCCTGCCGCGACAGCGACTCGATCAACTGGTTGCGGCTGAGCACCAGCTCGCCCGCCAGCGTCATCAGAGAATCGAGCAGCGTGACATTCAGGCGAATCGTGCTCTCCGCCTGCACAGCGGGCGCTGCCACAGCGGCCTTGAGCGCGGCTTCCGATGGAACCGCCACGGGTGGCGGCGCAACGGGCTGCGGCGCCAGCCAGGCGCTGGTGTTTTTCTCGATCACGTGAACCCGCTCGGCCGGAACATCCACCAGCCCTTCCAGCATGTCCGGCTCCATCACCGTTGCATACAGAACTTCCAACAGCAGTTGCTTCGAAGGCTCGTCGTCCAGAGTTCCGGCCGAATCGAGATTGAACGCGGTCTCGAGAATCGTTCCGCACCGGATCAGGCTCCTGAAAACTTCCCAGGGAGTCTTCCCGCGCCGCTCGATGTCGTGAATCAGATCGTATTCGATCAGGTAGATGATTTTGCCGCCCTTGCGCGCCTGATTCAAATCGAACGCCGACACCTGAATATGCTGGTTGGGATCGGGCAGCTTCAACTCGACCTGTTCGGTGAGCGAGCCCTTCTGTTCCGGCGGCAGACTCCCCGCGGATAGCGCCGTCAGCGCGGCCACAAACTCGGCGATATCGGCCTGGTTGCTCTCGCGATAAGTGCCGATCAGCTCCCGCAGCTTGTCGAAAGCCATCAGCAGAATGCTGACCACTTCCGGCGTCGGGACCATCTGCCGGGAGCGGATCAGGTCCAGCGCGTTTTCGGTCTTATGCGCCAGTTCGCGGATCTTGGCCAGATCGAAGAATCCGGCTCCGCCTTTGATGGAATGAGCTGCGCGGAATACCCGGTTCACCAGTTGCTCGTCGATTTGCGCGCCGCAGGTCTCAATCGCGAGCATATCGGTCTCGATGGTGGCCAGATGTTCGCGGCATTCGGCCAGATAATCCTGTACTAATTCGTCGTCGAGGTTTGGTTCGTTCATGATTTTCGCCCTATCAGATTCCCGGACACGCTGAAATGCTGGTGCATGCGCATGGTCTGGAACAGCGCCAGAAGGTCTTCGGATGCGTTTACCAGCGCGAATTGGCCGCCCACCTTGCGCAGGGAATTATGGGCGGACATCAGCAGGCCGATGCCGCTCGAATCGACCATGCGAATTTCCGACAGATCCACCACCAGCTCCCGCACACCTTCGCCCAGCATTTCGCGCATCTTCAGCCGCAGCTCCGGCAACGTCGCGGCGACGATGTTTTCACCACCCGGCCGAACCACCGCTTTGTCGTTCTTCGCGTGTAACCTCTATCATGGTTGTCTTTCCTTTTCAAAATCGTTTAATGATCGTCACCAGGTTGCCGCTCGTTGTTGAACCGGACCCAGTCTGCATAGGTATGCAGAATTTCCATGCCGCGGCCGGAACAATCCTCTTCCTCGGCCGTCTTCTCCCGCTTCGCGCGCCAGTCGAAACCATCTCCTTCGTCCGCGATCGCGATCAGGAGGGTCCGGCCTCTGAGCCTCAAGAAGCATCGGACCTGTTTGCCGGGATCGGTGTTGCAGCCGTGGACGACGGCGTTCGTCAGGGCTTCCCGCAGCAGCAACTCCGCCGCGAAGCAGTTCACGCGATCCAGCATCAACCGGCTCCGCCGCCGGAACTCGACGAAAAATTCCTCGATGGCCTCCAAAGTCGCCGGAAGCGCTGTTCGCAATTCGCAGTCGATCCGTGCGTTGCCAGTCATCCATCCACCTCCACAGCCAGCAGCAGCAGATCGTCGTCGGCCACGGCGCATTCCTGGGGTCGAACTTCACCGGGAATTCTCGCCACGGCTTCGGCCAGCGGCAAGCTCCGAAGGCGGACGCACGCGTCCACCAGCCGGTCCAGCCCCTCGCGCCGTCCGCCGCCGGGCGACGATTCGATCAGGCCGTCGCTGTACATAAAAAAGCGGTCGCCTCTCGAAGCGGTCAGCTCGGTGCGCTGTAGAATCGCCGCGCCGAACATTCCCAACGGGTCGCTATCCAGCTCCACGGTCTTCGCCGCGCCGGAACGCGTGACCAGAATCAGCGGAGGATGCCCGGCGCTGACCACCGTGAGCCGATGGTTCTGCCGGTTCAGGCGCGCGTAGCAAGCCGTCAGGTACTGCTCTTCGCCCAGCATCTGCCCCATCACGGAATTCACGCCTCGCATGGCGTCGTCCGGCGAAAACATCGGGCCGGCGTATTGCCGCAGCAGCGCTTTCACGGCGGACGTGAGAAACGCCGCGGTCACGCCGTGGCCGCTGATGTCCGCGACAAAGTAGGCGAAGATGTCGGACCCCAAGGGAACCACATCGTAGAAATCGCCGCCCGCCGCTTCCAGAGGCTGATAGTGAACCGCAAACTTCGCCTCCGGGCAATCCGACGGACTCACCAGAATCGACTGCTGGGCATGCCGCAACTGATCGAGTCGGGCACGCTGATCCGCGACCAGCGTGCGGTTGGTCGCACGGATGCGCAGATGGACGCGCACTCGCGCCAGAACTTCCTCGCCGTGCACCGGCTTGGCGATATAGTCCACTCCGCCGATCTTGAGACCGGCCACTTTGCTCTTCACGTCGTCGAGCGACGAAAGAAAAATGATGGGAATATCCGCCGTCAGCGGGTCGGATTTCAACCGCGCGCAGGTCTCAAAGCCGCTCTCGCCGGGCATTAGGACATCGAGAAGAATCAGGTCGGGCTGTTCCCGGCGGCTCAGTTCGCGCGCCGTACGGCCGTCTCCCGCGGTCAGCATCCGAAAGCCCTCAGCCGACAGAATGCCGGTCACCAGATCCAGGCTGATGGGCGTATCGTCCACCACCAGAATGGTCGGCGTTTCCTCGCGGTTGAAAAGTACGTCGGGCTGGGTCACCACTGGTTTTATCGGTGAAGCGCTCCGCATTTTGAGTCAGTCGGGTGAATTCGCGAGATCCAGGGGCCCAGGATCGACGCCTAAGGCTCGATGTTTGGAAGTCGATATGGACATCGACGGCGGGATTTCCGCGACGAATGGAGGGCTCGGCAATGAAATTCAGATGGACCATCGCTTCGCGCACGGTAGCGATCGCCTGGCTCGCGGTCTTCGTAGCCGCGGGCGCCGGGTTGCTGATTCAGAGGTCGGTAATCAGAAGCCAGGGCATCGCTCTGGTTCGCGATGGAATGAGAGGCATCATTCTGTCGGCCGAAAGCACGCGCGAAGCAGTCGCCAGGATGAATACCGGAGGATCCTTCGACCGCAAGTCGCTGATGGCGGAATTGCGCGGCGGGACTGATTTTCGAACCATCCGGCTGTACAACACCATACCGGTCGTCGCCGCATGGAAGGCGATCCAGCAGGTTGCCGATAAAGAAGGATACGAATTTCGCACGCCATCGTTGAATCCGAGAAATCCCGCGAACACGCCGGACGCTCAGGAGGCGCGTATCCTCGCGAAACTGGACACGGATAAGCTCCAGGATTATTTTGAAGCCGATCCGGAGCGTAACCAGATCATCTACGCCCGCCCGATTCGCCTGAGCGAAGACTGCATGATGTGCCACGGTGACCCCAGCCGCACCAAGGACGGCAAGGATGCGCTCGGTTTCCGGATGGAAAACTGGCACGCCGGCGAAATGCACGGCGCGTTCGTGCTGCGGGCCAAGATGGATCAGGTCGACAAGCAGGTGATGGCGGGGATGTGGAAGTCCACTTTTTGGCTGGCTCTCATTGCGGTCGTCATTGGCGGAGGCGCTTATCTGGCGACGCGTCAGATCCGCGCGCCCCTCGCCGAAGCAGTTCACGTAATGCAGGCGATCGCCGGCGGAGATCTTACCGTCGAGGTCCACGCCAGCAACAACGACGAGACTGGCGACATGGCGGCCGCCATGCGAACCATGTCTGCTGGCTTGAGAAAGATGGTGCGGGAACTTTCCGCGAGCGTCGAGTCCCTCGGATCCATGTCCACGGCGCTCTCGTCGAATTCCGGGCATATGTCCGACGGCTCGCGCAGCGTTTCCGACCGGGCTCATTCGGTGGCTGCGGCCGCCGAGCAAATGAGCATGAATGCGACTTCGGTTGCAGCCGGAATGGAACAAACCACCACCAATCTTTCCCATATTTCCGAAAACACCGAACAGATGACCGCTACCATCGGCGAGATTGCCGCGAATTCGGAGCGCGCTCGGCGCATCACGGAAGATGCCAGGGGTCAAGCCGTTCGAATCACACACGAAATTAATCAGCTAGGCGAGGCCGCGCGCGAGATCGGTAAGGTTACGGAAACCATTACCGAGATCTCTTCGCAAACCAACCTGCTCGCGCTGAATGCAACCATCGAAGCCGCGCGCGCGGGTTCAGCGGGCAAGGGCTTTGCGGTGGTCGCGAACGAAATCAAGCAACTGGCGCAGCAAACCGCGGCGGCTACAGAAGACATCAAGACCAGAATCAACGGGGTCCAGTCTTCCACCGCCGGCAGTATCAATGAAATCGAGAAGGTCTCCCGCATCATCGACGAGGTGGGCGATATTGTCTCGACGATTGCCGCGGCGATCGAGGAGCAAGCCACCGTAACCAAGGACATCGCGAGAAACATCGCCGAGGCGTCGATGGGCGTCAAGGATGCAAATTCTCGCGTGACTGAGAGTTCCGTGGCGACACGGGAAATCGCCAAAGAGATCGTGATCGTCGATCAGGCGGGCGGCCAAATGGTGGAAGACAGCGAGCAGGTCCGCACGAATGCAGTCGAGCTATCGAAAGTCGCTGGCCACTTGAGCGGCGCGATGCGCGGATTCCAGCTCTGACCCGGGCCTTCAGTCGTTCTCGCTGGCTGCTTCGTTATCATGTGTCCACTCCCGCGCGGTCGTGGCACGGCTAGCTTGGCTTACCTTCCAGGAACTTCGACAAGCTCCCAGCGATATGTGCAAACTCGGCCGGGAACATGATCACTGTGGTGCTGTTGTTCTCCGCACCCACCTCAGCCACCATTTGCATCCGCCGCAATTCGAGCGCAGCCGGATTGCCGACCATCAGTTGCGCCGCATCCGCCAGTTTTCTGGAAGCCTCCAGTTCGGCTTCCGCCTTGATGATCCGGGCGCGCTTCTCACGCATGGCTTCGGCTTCCATCGCCATCACGCGCTGCATGTCCTGAGGGATCTCCACGTCTTTCATCTCCAGCAACTCTACGGCTACGCCCCAAGGAGTGGTCGTCTCGATCACGTTTTTTCGCAGAATATCGTTGATCTTATCTCGCGCCTTTAGCACTTCGTCGAGATCGTGCTGGCCGATCACGTTGCGCAGACCGGTCAGGGCGACCTGTTGTACCGCGGCGCGGAAGTTCTCCACGGTCAGGACGGCCTTTTGCGGGTCCTGGACGCGAAACCAGAGGACGGCGTTAACCTTCACGGTGACGCTGTCTCGCGTGATCGTTTCCTGCTGCTCAATGGGATTGGTTACGATGCGCAGGTCGACGCGGGTTTGATTCTCGATTCCGAGTGGAATCAGCCAGAACAGACCGGGCCCGCGCAGACCGGCGTAGCGGCCCAATCGGAAGACCACCGCACGTTCGTACTCCCTCGCCGTTCTGATTCCAGAAATGAAAATTACGAGCAGAACCGCAGCGATCACCAGGATCATCCGGCTAGAGTACTACAAAATGCTACAGATCTTAATTGCGATGCCGGTCTTCTACGCTCGTGATGCGGCGATCGTCGCTTGTCGTGGACGGCGTCAGCAGACGGATCACGTTGTTATCCCAATCGGCGACATAAACGCTGCCGGAGGCGCCGAGCGCGACGCCTTTGGGATAGAAAAATTGGGCGTTGAGCGCCGGTCCTCCGTCGCCGACATAACCGGTTATTCCGGATCCCGCGATGGATTGGATATTGCCGTCGGTAGTCACTTCCCGGATGCGCTGATTCAGCGTGTCGGCGATGTAAAGATTGCCAGCCGCGTCCACGGCGACGCTCTCCGGGTAATCGAGCTCCGCGTTGACGGCGGGGCCGCCGTCGCCAAGAAAGCCGGCCGCGCCGGTGCCGACGATGGTGGTGACGACGTCGCTATTCACAGCGATCTTGCGGATGACGCTGTTTCCAAAATCCACCACATAGACATTTCCCGCCGCGTCAATCGCCAATCCTTTGGGATAGTTGAATTGCGCGCCGCCGACGTAGTTGCCGTCGCCCGAGTAGCCGGGCACGCCGTTGCCGCCGAGCGTGGCAATGATGCCATTGGTCAGGACTTCGCGAATCGCGTGGTTGTTGGAATCGGAAATGTACAAATTGCCCGCTGCGTCGACGACGACCGCGTACGGCGACCAGAGCTGCGCGCTAATCGCGGGACCGCCGTCGCCTGAATAACCACGGGTATTATTGCCGGCCACGGTTTGGATATTGCCGTCGGTAGTGACTTCGCGAATCACATCATTCGACGAATCCGCGATATAAAGATTTCCCGCGCTGTCAAACGCCAGCCCCAAGGGAAAAGAGAGTTCCGCGTCCACCGCCGGGCCGCCATCGCCCGCATACCCGCGAATGCCGCTGCCTGCGACGGTCTGGATGTTGCCATCGGGCGTGACCTCGCGGACGATGTTGTTGAACCAATCCGAGATATAAACGTTTCCCGACTTGTCAACGGCAACACACTGCGGCCCATCGAACTGCGCGGCAAGCGCGGGAGCCGGGTCGCCGTAAGAGCCGATGGTCCCGTTGCCGGCGAAGGTGCTAATCGTGAAGCCCTGGCTGGATGCGATTACGGATGACAGAAGAAAAGCGGCAAACGAGAAAAGCTTCGACATGCGCAGAACTAACTCTGACGGATGTCATCGATGCTCGGTTTACGTTCACCACAGATACTCCTTCGCTTGGGCTCGACGATCATAACTGTCGAGCACGTGCACGACGCGCAGTTTCTTCAGCTTCGTCGGGGACAATTGGCCGATCGGCACATACAGAATTTTGCGGTTCACGTGCGACGCGATGGAACGGAAAATTGACCGCGGCGGTTTCGCAGCTACATAAACTACAAAGCGCTCGGTTGAATAATCCAGAGCAGCCATCAACAGGCGCTCCGCTTTCGACTCAGTGAAATCGTAGTCAGTGTCGGACCATACGTCGAACAGGCGGCGCGGCGGAAGAGTCATCAGGAATCCGCCATATTCGGCGCGTCCGATTCCCGGTCCCACCAGGTTCTCGAACGGATACGTCGAGTAAAACGCCATGTCGGATTCGTTCTGATGCTCGCCGAGCCAGGTGGTCAGGTATTGATAGCGGTCCTCTGGATCTTCATCGAAAATCACCACGACCGCGCCGACTTCGCCCGCCAGGCGATCCGCCTTGCGAACGTAGATCTTATGCGAATGCCAGTTGCGAATGGTTTCGCGGATGTCGATGCCGTCCAGGATCGAGGTGGTGAAGGGCTCGACGCGGACGCGCTCTTCGGAAAGAATCGCTTTGGCGCGGGTTTTCAGAAAGCGGCCGTACTCCTCGATCACCAGATCTTCGGGAGGATAAGAGCAAATCGCGTCGCCGGTAGTCTGCCGAGCCCATTCGCCGGGAAACTTCTCGCGCTTGCGAGGCTTCAGGCCCGCCGGTTTCAGGCGCTGCTTGGGGCGGGGAAGGCGGCGGCGGATGCGCAGGCGCTTGGTGTTGATCCAGATTTCGCTGGCGCTCAAGTGCACGGTTTCCAGATCCGAAACCTCCTGCTGCGCGAGATAACGATTCGCCATCTGCCAGGCTTCCCAGCCGTAGTTATCGTCGACCACGGAACGCGCCGCGACCGCGATGTCGTAAACGTTCGCGATCAGCTCGCCATTCATCTGCGCGAGATTGCGCGTGTAGCGAGCCATCATGCGTCGCTGCCAGTGCGCGATTTTCTCGCCCGTGGAATCGGTGTACTTTGCCTCGGCCTCGCGCAACAGGTCGAGCTGAACGCGCGGACGGTCAAGGCTTTCCTCATTGCGCAGATCCAGCCGGAAAAATTCGTAGCGCTCCTGCAAGTACGGATATTCGATAGTAATTTCGGCCAGACAATCGGGATGCGGATTCAGGAGCCGAATGTCGAACGGCTTGGCGCGCGGCGGCGGCGCGGCTCGGCGATTCCATGGCGTCGAGCAGCGGATCCAACAGATTCAGCGCGACCACCACGAATACGTTTGCCGACGGGTCGGCGCCTTGCAGCTTCCACGCCATAGCGGACGCATGCGCGGAAACTTCATCCGTTCGATTCTGCGGCCACACGCGATACGCTTCGATGTACCGGTCGAGCCCGATGCGCCGGATCGAATACGTATCGGGATAAGTATCCGGCAGATGCGGCCGTTCGATCGAATCCGGTTCGAGAAAAATCACTTCTGCGCCGATCTCTTGCGCCGTGCGCAGAGCTTCGGTAAACGGGTCCGCCGGTTCGACGGGAACATAGATCGCGCGCTCATCGTCGGTTTCGTCGATGTAGAGAATCACCGACATTTCCGGGAAGGCGGTCCAGCGCGCGCCGGTAATGCTCGGCTAAAAATCCCGGTAATTCGACGGCAACTATGTCCGGTTTGTTCGGCTAACAGCAGGCGGCGCAGCTCGATGGAGAATTCCAGGCGCCCGGGGACCACGGGAAAGTAGCGGAACCGGCCCCGTCTGCAAGCTCCCGGCTTTGATTTCAGCTTCGAGGGACATAGCGCAGGGCCTCTTCGCCCAGCGTCTGCACGATGGCCGTGCGCAGGATTTCGCGCCCGACCTCCGTGCCCGTTTCGAGACCCAGTTTCATCGCGAATCGCGCGATATTAATGCCGTCGCGGGCCGTGTAGCGCTCGTCCGCGGCGTGCGCTTGTTGTAGAAAATCCGTCACGTAATTCAGAATACGGTCCTCGCCGAACGGTAAATTCTCACGCAATATCGCAAATTCTTCATGACGCTCGGGAAAATCGATCAGAATTTGCGGTTGCAAGCGGGAATGGATGTACTCGGGCAGATCGAAAGTGCTGGCATCGTCGTTCATGGTCGCCACCAGACGGAACAGCGGATGCGCCTTGATCTTCACTCCGGCCACGACCGATTCCACATAGCGCCGGTTATCGAGCAGCGGAGCCAGGCTCGCCCAGCTCTTCTCGCTCATACGATTGCCTTCGTCCAGAATCGCGATTCCGCCGCGCAGCATCGCCGAAACCAACGGCGATGCGACATAACGAAGCCGGCTTTCGCCTTCGATCACCGGGCGTGATCAGCAGATCCTCCGGCCGCGTGTCGACGGTCGCTTGCAGGATGTAAACTTCACGGCCGAGGCGCTTGGCCGCCGCATAGGCGAGCGTCGTCTTGCCCACGCCGGGCTTGCCCAGCAAGCGCGGATTCATGGGAAGATCCTGCGGGTCGACCACCAGCCAGGCGGCCAGCAGCTGCCGCATCACTTCCTCCTGGCCGACCCAGTTCACCGGAAGCTCGTCGGGATGCGCCAGGTGCAGCGAAATCCCCTCGATTTCGACAATCATTGGTTCTCAATGTAGCAAACGGCCTTTCGGCCGAAACCTTTAGTGCCCGCCTTCAGCCGCCGGAGCTTCGGCTTTCAGCGGAAAATGCGCGCCCTGCGGAATCGGGACCAGCATCTGCTCCTTGCGATAAATCAGCGTGGACGTGTTGTAGCTGGCGATTTCGAAACCGTGGCCGTGCGTGATGGCGTCGGTGGGGCAAGCCTCGACGCAAAATCCGCAGAAGATGCAGCGGTTGTAATCGATGTTGTAGACCTTGGCGTAGCGCTCGCCGCCGCTGATGCGCAGCTCGTCCGTATTTTCGGCGGCTTCGATGTAGATGCAATCGGCCGGGCAGGCCGCCGCGCACAGGAAGCACGCGACGCACTTTTCCAGGCCGTTTTCATCGCGTTGCAGCTCGTGCACGCCGCGAAAGCGCTCCTGAAACTTCGCCGGAGCCTCGGGATAATCCTCGGTGATGGTCGGGTTGAGCATCTCCTTGAACGTGATGCCCATGCCCTTGGCGATTGCCGCCGCGCCGCCGAAGACTTCCGAAATGTTCGACATGTCTCCTTCCAGCTTACCGCAGCCCCGCACCGGGACTCAATTTTTCGACCCTCAACCCGCTTTCCATTGGGGAACATCTTCGCCCGGCGTGAAACGTTTCAATCCCGGCGCGTTTTCCGAGCGACTCCAGCTCGCGCTTGACGAATCCTTCCGCGGCCAGTGAAATGGTTCCGTCCGGTTCCACCAGAAACATCGAAGGGACGTGCGAGATTCCGAACGCGTTGCTCACCGGATAGCCATCGCGATCGCGGTCGAACAGAGTTTCCATGTGCGTCACGCCGAAGTTACTCTGGAAACGTGCAGTCGCGCGTTCGTCGTCCTGCGAGATTCCGATCACTTGCAGCGATCCGCGCGCGATGCGATCGAGATATGGCAGCGTCAACTGGCACACCGGGCAACTGATTTTGTACAGCACCAGCAATACGGGCCCGCGCTCCAGGATCTCGGAAAGCGAGTGCTTCCCGCCGGACATGTCATCGAGCGTGAAGGACGGGGCTTTCGCGCCGGCCTTCAGCATTACTGTCTCGTCCTCCTGATTTTGCTGCACGAAACTGAGGATGTCGAATCGCTTGATCTCGCGGTCCGGAAAAAAGCTGTTCACGGCGTCCTGCTCTTCGGAAAAGACCTCGAAGATGGTGTGGAGCTTGGTCAGCAGCAACAGTTCGATGTTGCGCTTGTTGAGATTCACCAGCTTCAGCGCGCCGCCGGCCTTCTTGAGCGTGGTGAAGCAGATCACCATGCTGCCCAAGCCGGTGGAATCGATGTAATCGACGTGCGCCAGATCGAGAATCAGGTTCTTCTTGCCCTGCGCAAGCAGTTCATTGACCTTTTCGCGAACGCTGGACGCCTCGCCCACCGTCAGGCGGCCCTTCAGGGCGAGAATGGTGACGCCCTCGCGTTCGGTCACGTTGATTTCTAAAGCTCATGGTTCTTTTTAGTGTTACACGATCGGCTCGGTAGTGCTTTGCTCGTGCACCGGAGTCTCGATCGCGGTTTCGACCAGCGGCAGCAGCACAGTGAAGCGCGTTCCTTCGCCTTCCGTGCTGGCGACGTCGATTCGCCCGCCGTGCACTTCCACGATCCAGGCAACGAAGCTCAGGCCCAGGCCCAGCCCTGGCACGACGTTGGTTTCCGGCGTTGCGCACGCGATAGAAGCGGTCGAAAATGTGCGGCAGATTTTCGGCGGGAATGCCTACGCCGCGTGTCTTCGACCACCAGTTGCGCCCAGCCGGCAGCTTCCGCTCGGCCCGACGCTGGACGCGCAACCGTCCCCCGGCGGGCGTGTACTTGACCGCGTTCGAGAGCAGATTCGAAAGCAGGCGCTCGATCTGCGTGCGGTCGGCGGAAATGACCACGCCGGGTCGAGGTCCGGCCGTCAGCCGACAGGCCTTTCTCTTCGGCCGGAATCTGGAACTGATCCACCACGTCCGCGGCGACCTCGGCCAGATCGAGCGGAGCCTTCTGCAGCACCAGTTGTCCCGATTCGGCCTGCGAAAGCAGCAGCAGCGCGCGCACGATGCTCGACAGCTTCTCCACGTCTTCGAGCGCGTTGACCATCGCTTCGCGATATTGCTCCGGAGTTTCGGCGGTGAACAGCGCCACTTCGAGCTGCCCGCGAATCGCCGTCAGCGGCGTGCGCAGCTCATGCGAAACGTCGGTGGAAAAGCGGCGGATCTGCTCGAAGGATTGATCCAGGCGCGTCGGTCATGCGATTGAAGCTGTCGATCAGGTGATCCAGTTCGTCGCCCGCGCCGCGCAGCGGAATCTGCAGCGAGAGATTCGAGCCGGTGATGTTCTGCGCGGCCTGCGCGACGGAATTGACCGGCTGGATCGCGCGGCCGGCCAGCACCCAGCCGAGCAAGCCGGTCACGGCGATGCATCAGCCGGCAGGCGACAGAAAATAGTACTGCGTGAAATCGTTGACCGTGCGTGCGCGCCGGCTCGAGCGACCGGCCGATCGCGAAAAAATAGGGACGTCCCTTGTCGTCGGGCATGCGTCCGGCCTTGATCATGTACGGCATGCCGTCGGTGTCCCAGCGGATGTGCATTTCCGGCTCGCTGGCGGCAAGTGCAGAATGCGCCGAATCTCTTCGGGCGAATCGATGCCGATGGACTCGTAGGTATCGTCGTAGTCCGAGCACGTTGCCGTTGGCGTCGGTGAGCAGATAAACGTGCTTGCAGGCGCTCCACGATGTGGTCTTCTTCCGGATCGGTCGGATCGGCGATCCAGATGCGGCCGCGTGATTTTCGATCTTGAGATAGCCTTTGGCCGCGCCCCATTCTTCTTCGAGCGCAGTCGCGAACGTCGCCTTCCATTTGGCGCTTGCAGGTTCTGGCGGAAAAACAGGCCGATCGCCACCAGCAGCAGCGGTGAAGAACAGCGACGTAGCTCAGCGTGAGCCGGAAGCGCAGCCCGCGCATGAAATCCACGCGCAGTTTGGGGACGCCGAAGACTCGCGTGAACCGGGCCATGGCGCTCTTAGACCGTTCTTTCCGCCTTCTCGTTCCGGCAGCGTCCAGCATGTATCCGATGCCGCGCACGGTCTGAATCATCTTCATGGGCCACTTGTCGTCGATCTTGCTGCGCAGGTGGCGGATGTACACGTCGACGATGTTGGTCAGCCCGTCGTAATCCATGTCCCAGACGTGCTCGACGATCATGGTGCGGCTGAGCGGGCGGCCGCGATTGCGCATCAGGTATTCGAGAATGCTGAATTCCTTGGGCGCCAGCTCGATGTTTTCACCCGCGCGCGTCACTTTGCGGCGGATGCAATCGAGCGACAGATCGCCCACCTGCAGACGCTCCGGCGTGGGCTGGCCGCGGCGCAGCAGCACGCGCACGCGGGCCAGCAGCTCGACGAAGGCGAACGGCTTCACCAGATAATCGTCGGCGCCGCCTTCCAGGCCCTTGACGCGATCGTCCACCGCATCGCGCGCGCTCAGAATCAGGACCGGCGGGCTGGTCTTGCGGTTGCGGATCTTCTGCAGCACGGTCAGCCCGTCCATGTCCGGCAGGCCGAGATCGAGGATGATCAGGTCGTATTCGGTGGCGTGGACCATGTCGACGGCGTGGGCGCCGTCGCCGGCCACGTCCACGGCGTAGCCGCGCGCTTTCCAGGCCCCGCGACAAAAAGTCGGCAATCCGTTTTTCGTCTTCCACCACCAGGATCCGCATATATTTTTGAAGTGTAACTGGTAACGGGATGCGCGAAAACGGGTCAGACCTCTGCCGGCCTTCTCCGATCATCAGCGAAGCGCCGCTCAACCGGTGGTCCGTCGCCGACATGAGCGGTTTCGACCCGTCTCGATTGCGGCAGCAGCTTATCTAGCGCGCGCTTCACGCGATAATCTTCGACCGCCGGCATCCGGATCACTCTGCACATTTCGAACAGGCGGGACCGCGCGCGCGCTGCCGATCATCTCCGGCAAGCGTCTTCTTGTACACTCGCGACTCCGCCGGCGCCGGTGTAATCGACCATCTTGCCGGTGATCGTCCGGATCGGGAAGATTGGTGGTCGCGATCAGCGGCTTCCGGTGGTTGCAGCGGTACGTGATGATCGAGGTCACGATGTCCTCCACCCAATCGGTGACGCGATGCGCGCCCAGATCGTCGAGCAGCAGAACGTCGGCATCGAGCGCGGTCGCGGTACGCTTCCCGGTCGCTGGTGCCCGAAGCTGCGTCATAGCCGGAGCGGATCCGGTCCAGCAGATTCTGATAATCGAAGAAGACGCATTCGTGGCCCTTGTCGATCAGCGCCTTCATCACGCCGACCGCCAGATGCGTTTTCCCGGTGCCCGGCTCGCCGATCAGCAGCAAGCCAGGCGGAGTCGCCGGCGGGAAACTCGCGCACGAAGCCCTTGACTTGCATGCAGCACGATGCCGAGGCCGGTTCGCGCGGTGGGATTGTCCTGCGGCATGACGAAGTTGTCGAGTGAAGCTCGCTCATAATTGGGCGGGATGCCGGCGCTTTCCAGCAGGCCGTCGCTTGCGATTCACGCCGCGCGCAGTCGCATTGCTCCGCGCCCGACAGGCCGGCGCGCTCGACGATCTTCCAGCCGGTTCCGCCGCACATAGGACAATTTGGATCGGCGCATGTTACTCGATCACCATCAGAACCTCGCCCGCGGCCACGGTCGCGTCCGGTTTGGCCTTCACTTCCACCACGCGCCCCGCCTTGGGCGACTTCATCTCATTCTGCATCTTCATCGCCTCCACCACAATCAGGCCCTGGCCGGCTTCGACCGCATCGCCTTCCGCCACCAGCACGCCGCACCACTTTGCCCGGCATCATCGCGGCGATGTTCTGGCGTCCTTCGCCGGCGCCCCCGCCTTTCCGGCCGCGCATGTCGCGCGGATCGAAGACTTCCACTGAAAACGCTCGGCCGTTGACGCGAATCGTGCCGCTGGCGGCGATCACCGAATAGCTGCGGCCGCCGATCAGCACGGACACGCGCCCGGGTTCAGCGGCACGAGCGAAAACTCGCGCTCGATCGATTCGCGCCTTCGCGCTCGATAACGGAATCGCCCGCCTTCGAGCTCGATGCGCGCCGCACGGCCGTCGACGATCACATCGAGCTTCATCGCATCATCTCCTGGCGGCCGCTGCGAGCCAGGCGCTTCTTCGGGGCGATCTGCGCGACGGCCGGCTTCTGGACCAACAGCGCCGCCACCAACGCCGCAACCGCTTCCGTCTCAATATCCGGTGCGCCGCGATGCCTGCGTTCGAAAATTCGTCCAGAAACGCCGTCGAGAAGTCCCGGCGTCGAAACGGCTCGTCGGCCAGAATTTCGTCGAAAAACGCAATGTTGGTGCGGATTCCTTCGATCACATACTCCGACAAGCGCCCGGCGCATCCGGCGAATGCGCCGCTTCGCGCGACGGCGCCCACGCTGCGAGCTTGGCCAGCATCGGATCGTATTCGAGCGGCACGGTCCAGCCCCCGTACACGCCCGAATCGAGCCGGATGCCGGGTCCGGAGGGCTGCTCCAGATACGTGATCTTTCCGGGCGACGGCATGAACTTGTTGTCGGGATCTTCCGCGTAAATGCGGCACTCGATCGCCGAGCCGGTCCACGTCACATCCTGCTGGCGAATGGTCAACTGCTCGCCCGCGGCGATGCGCAACTGCCAGTCCACCAGATCGATTCCGGTGACCAGCTCCGTCACCGGATGCTCCACCTGCAAGGCGCGTGTTCATTTCGAGGAAATAGAAATTGCGATCGCGATCCACCAGGAATTCCAGCGTGCCTGCGTTGGCGTAGCCTGCCGCGCGCGCGATCTTCAGCGCCGCTTCGCCCATTTGCGCGCGCAATTCCGGATGCTTCAGCATCACCGGCGACGGGCACTCCTCGATCACCTTCTGATGCCGGCGCTGGATGGAGCATTCGCGCTCGCCCAGATGAATCAAGTTGCCGTGATGATCGCCCAGAACCTGGATTTCGATGTGCCGCGGCTCGACCACCAGCTTTTCGACATAGACCTCGTCGTTGCTGAAAGGCGCGCAGAGCTTCGCTCGAGGCGTCGCGCAAAGCGGATTCGCAGATCCTCGTCGCGATCCACGCGGCGCATGCCTTTTCCGCCTCCGCCCGCCGCGGCTTTCAGCAGCACCGGATAGCCCAGGCGATCGCGCCTCATACGCGCGCATCGTCGATCTCGCGCAGGGCCTGCTCGGTGCCCGGAACCACCGGAGCACCCGCGGCGATCGCGACCTTGCGCGCCGCTGTCTTCGAGCCCATTTTCCGGATCGCCTCAGCCGGCGGACCGATGAACACGATTCCGGCCTCCGGCGCAGGCCTCGGCGAAGTCCGGCGTTCTCGCTCAGGAATCCGTAGCCGGGATGAATCGCTTCCGCGCCATGACGGCGCGCCGCGTCCAGGATCTTGTCGATGCGCAGATAGCTCTCCGACGAGGGCGCGGGTCCCAGATAGGCCGCTTCGTCCGCCATGCGAACCGCCAGCGAGGCGCGATCGGCGTCGGAATAGACGGCGACGCTCGCGATTCCGGCTTCTTGAGCGCCCGCATAATCGAACGGCGATCTCGCCCCGATTGGCGACCAGTACCTTTCGGAACATGCAACGTTCGATTGTACCTGATCACTTCAAGTCGACAACGGTCGCGCCCCAGCCGCCCGCTTCCGCGGGAGCATCGCAAAAAGATGCTACGAACGGTGTCCGCGCCAGAATCTTCCGGACGATTTCCCGCTGGACTCCGATTCCGCGGCCGTGAATAATTCGCAAAGCCTTCAATCCAGTCGATTAGCTTCGATCAGGTACTCTTCTACCACCGCTTGGTACGTCGCGCGGTGTAACGGTATGGAGGTCTAAAACATCCGTGATTGGAATACGCAGAATTTCATCTGGACCCATGAAGTCTAAAGTTATAGGACCACTGTCTCGATTGTACACCTTAGAAACGATAGGATAGCCCCGGCAAGACCCTAGTCTTTCTTTACTTAGCCACGTTACGGCGCGAGAGGCTACTGCTAGAATCGGGCTTGAAGTTTTGGACATTCAGAATGCTTTGTTTCCTTTGCGGGAAAAAGATCGGGCTCCTGCGGTCGCTGGCGGACCAGCAATACTGCTGCGCCGAGCATCGGAAGGAAGCTCGTCTGGCCTCCGCGCAGGCGCTGCGGGACGAGGAAGAAGCAGAGCTGTGGACAGTCTCCAAGTCCAAGAAAAAAGCTGCGCCTCGCCAAACATCATCGGCTGGGCAGGCGGCTTCGGTTTTCGCATTCCTGATCGTTGGCGGACTGTTGGTTGCGGCGCTGATGTTGCCCGGCGGTTCGGGTGGCGGATCGGCGTTTCCACCGGTTTCGCTCGACCCGGCGGTGAAGCGCGGGCTGTTCCAGCGCATTGGGGACTCAATCTCGGATGTGGTCCGATCAAAGGCGCCGATCACGCTGCATCAGGACTTTCAGAACGGATGGAACGGCTGGACGGCTGCGATTCCTCACACCATCGACGACCCGCGCCGTTCATCGGTGGACGATCCACGGTCGATGACGGCTTCCGCGCCGGTTCTGCGCATCTGGAAGCGTTCCACGGCGTTGCAGAACTATCAGATGGAATTCAGCTCCAGATCGAGAAGAAGAGCCTGAGCTGGGCTTTCCGCGCCACCGATGCAAAGAACTATTACGCCACCAAGATCCTGATCACGAAGCCGGGTCCACTGCCGAACGCCGGCCTGGTTCGGTATGTGGTGATTAACGGCCACGAATGGGATCGCGTGCAGCTTCCTCTGCCACTGACGCTTGAACGCGGCGGCAACTATCGCGTACGGGTGAGCGTGCAGGACGACCACTTCATCACGTACCTGAACGGACAGGTGATCAGCTCCTGGAGCGATAAGCGCCTGCTGCGCGGCGGCGTCGGATTCTTCGACGACGTCGAGGATCCGCAGAAGGTCGCCTGGGTGAATCTCTCGGAGCGGGACAGCTTCATGGGCCGCATGCTGGCCCACTTCTCGCTGTTCGTGATGCCGGGCGAGTTACTTCAGTCCGGCCCGCTCCAATAGCGCATTCGGATCCGGATCTCTTCCCATAAAATTCCGGTACAGCACGGCCGGATCTTCGCTGTCGCCTCGCGCGAGAATCTTTTCGCGGTAATCGCTGCCCCACGATTTCGCTGAAAACGCCTTCCTTGCGGAAGCGCGTGAAGGCGTCGGCTTCCAGCACTTCGGCCCATTTGTAGGAATAGTAGCCCGCGCCATAGCCGACCGGACTCCCGAACAGATGCGTGAACGCCGGCGATCATGGCGTAATTCTCGGGCAGAGGCGCGGGCGCGAAGTTCTGCAACAGGTCGCGGGAATAGACGATCACGTCGGGCGAACCGGGGTTGTCGGGCTCCCAATCGCGATGCAGCGCCAGATCGACGAATCCGAACCCGAGCTGCCGCATCTGCGCGTTGGCCGCGCGAAACGTCTTGGCTCGCTTCATTTTCTTGAACAATTCCTCGGGAATCACGGCGCCGGTCTCCAAATGGCGCGCGAAAACATCCAGCGATTCGCGCTCCCAGCACCAGTTCTCCATGATCTGCGAAGGCAGCTCGACGAAATCCCAGGCGACGCTGGTGCCGGACAGGCTGCGCACCTCCACGCGGCTCAACAGATGATGCAGCAGATGGCCGAACTCATGAAAAATGGTCTCCACTTCGCGATGGGTCAGCAGCGCGGGCTTGCCGTCGACCGGCGGCGTGAGATTGCCGCAGATCAAGCCGAGATGAGGCTCGGATTTGGCGGGGTTTCCGGTGATCAGCGTATCCATCCACGCGCCGCCGCGCTTGTTTTCGCGCGGGAACCAGTCGGCGTAGAACGAGCCGAGAGTAGGCGCTGGTGGCGCGGTCGTGAATCGCGTAGCAGCGCACTTCCGGATCCCAGCCGGGAACGCCTTGTTCCGGATCGACGCGAATGCCGAAGATGCGTCCGAAAATCTCAAACATTCCGGAGACCACGCGTTCCAGCGGAAAATACGGCCGCAGCGCTTCTTCATCGAAATCGTAAAGCGCGGCGCGCTGTTTTTCGGCCCAATAGCCGACGTCCCAGGGCTGCATCTCGCGATTGGCGAAGGCCTCCAGCTCCTGATTCTCCTCGCGAAAGCGATGCTCGGTCTTGCGGCGCAGGTCGTCGATGAAATGCTGTGCGGTTTCGCCGGTGTGGGCCATGCGATCGTCCAGCACCAGATCGGCGAAGTCGCGGAAGCCGAGCAGGCGGGCTTTTTCGGTTCGCAGCGCGAGAATCCGGGCGATCAGTTTGCGGTTGTCGTGTTCGCCGGAAGCGGCGCGGGCGTTGTAGGCGCGCCACATCTGCTCGCGAATCGCGGCGTCATCGAGATAAGTCATCACCGCGAGATAGCTGGGAGCCTGAAGCGTGAAGCGCCAGCCTTCCCGTTGCTTCGATGCGGCAGCGGCGCGCGCGGCGGCGATCGCGCTGGGCGGAAGGCCCGCGAGCTTCGCTTCGTCGGTGATCACCAGGTCCCAGGCGTTGGTCGAGTCCAGAACATTTTCCGAGAATTTCGTTGTGACCTCCGCGAGCTCGACGTCGATTTCTTTGAGACCGCGTCTTCCCGGCCGGGTCGAGCTCCGCGCCGTGGCGCTTGAATGCATCGATGGTCTTGGTCAGGTAGCGGCGCAAAGTGCCGGTGAGCGCGCGCGCTTCCCCGGTCGCCGCATAGCGCTGGATGGACTTCCACAACGGCTCATTCAACGGCATGCTGGAATAGAACGCGCTGACTTTGGGCTGCACGGCGTTGAAGGCGGCGCGCAGCTCCGGCGTGGTGGCGACGCTTTCCAGATGCCGCACCACGCTCATCGCGTAGTCGAGCTTCTCGGTCATGGTGTCGAGCGCTTGCAGGGGACGGTCGCTCGCGATGGTCTGCTTCCAGGCGCTGCGCGGCTTCGGCGAGCAGCGTGTCGATGGCGGGCTCCACATCGGAGGCCTGGATCTTGTCGAACGGAACGCGAAACTGAATTTCGAGCAGAGGATTCATATTGTGAAATTTCAGAGTATCAGGACGCGATCACCGGAAGCGAAAGAACCCTGCGACCATGGCGATCAATCCGGCGAGCAAGGGCAGATTTGCCCACACGACGAAGGCGTTGTCGTAGAGGCCGTAGAATCCCAGTGCGGCCGCGGCCAGGTTCAGCGCGCCGATCAGCGCGCATGATGCGCCCTTCGCGATTCAGAAAATAGCCAGCCGAAAATCGCCGTGGCGATAAACGCCAGGGTCCATTTGGCGAGGCTGGCGTGGCGGATCGCGTCGACCATGGCTTGTGTGGTTTCGCGCAGCGGCACATTCACAATGCGCAGGATGGCGAAATTCTCCACCACGTCGAACGCGCCTGCCGCGGCGCCGCAGATCGCCGCGAGTCACCGCCAGGCGCGAGCCGAACATCACCGCCAAAGCGGCATACAGACCGACATACAGCGCAATGAAGCCGAAATCGAGATACTGTTTGAAACGCATCGCTTCGCGGTCCGGACTGGGTGCGTTGCCGATGACATCATCCACTTCATCGACGTTTCGGGCCAACTGGAGCGCCACCACCGGGTTCGCAATCCCGCGCGCGGGACGGGAGGCGTTTGAGAAATCGGGCTTGCCATTCAGAATGACGACCATCACCAGGCAGCGCGAGTGCCAGCCAACCGGGCGGAGTCGCGCGAGGAGTAATCACCCCGTCAGGCCAGCGCCCGCGCGGCATCTTTGGCGAAATAAGTGAGGATGATGTCGGCGCCGGCGCGCCGGATGGAAGTCAGCGACTCCATCATCGCGCGATCCAGGTCCAGCCAGCCGTTTCGCGCGGCCGCCATGATCATGCTGAACTCGCCGGACACCTGATACGCGCCGATCGGCACCGGGAAACGGTCGCGCGCCTGGCGGATCAGATCCAGATACGGCATCGCCGGCTTGACCATCAGCATGTCCGCGCCTTCTTCCAGATCGAGCTCCATTTCATGCATCGCCTCGCGGCCGTTGGCCGGATCCATCTGATACGTGCGGCGGTCGCCGAACTGCGGAGTCGATTCGGCGGCCTCGCGAAACGGACCATAAAATACCGAGGCGAATTTCGCCGCATAAGAGAGAATCGGCGTTTTTTCGAAGCCGTGCGCGTCGAGCGAATGGCGGATCGCCGCGACGCGGCCGTCCATCATGTCCGAAGGCGCGACGATATCGGCTCCGGCGCGCGCGTGCGATAAGCGCGGCTTCGGCCAGCCAGGCGAGCGTAGCGTCGTTATCCACATCGCCATCGACGATTTTTCCGCAATGGCCGTGGCTGGTGTACTCGCAGTTGCAGACGTCGGTGATCACCAGCAGCTCGGGCACCGCGCGCTTCACGGCGCGCACGGCGCGCTGCATGATCCCGTTGTCGGCGTAGGCTTCCGACGCAGATTCGTCTTTGTGTTCCGGGATGCCGAACAAAATCACGCCGCCGAAGCCGAGCCGCTGGGCCTCTTCGCACTCCTTCACCAGCTCATCGATCGAAAGCTGGTAATTGCCGGGCATGGAGCTGATCTCTCTGCGGACTCCTTCACCGGGGCAGACGAACAGCGGCAAGACCAGATGCGAAGGGTCGAGGTGAGTCTCTCGAACCAGCCTGCGCATCGGCTCGGATACGCGCAGGCGGCGTTTGCGGTGAATTGGAAACGACATTACTTCCTAGATTGTACGGGAACTGAGCCCGGCTGGCGCCGCGCGGCGCGCGATGCATTTACAAAGCGTTACGAATATTCTTTTTATACAGTGCCACAAAGTGTGTGAAATTATCTGAAAATTTGTTGACTATCGTGATATACTCCTCGAAACGTGCTTGCGGTAGCATCGGAATTAGGGCCGAGTTGCGCCGCCGTTGTGCGGGGCATTCGGGCCGGCGACCGGGCAGCCATTGAGGATCTCTACACCGTCCTTTCAAAGCTGGTGGGCGCCAGCTTGCTGCGCGTCGTGGGATCCAGTATTTCGAAGACAGCTTGCATGAAATCGTCGTGATCGTGCTCGAATCCATACAACGTGGCGGTCTGCGCGATTCTGAGCGGCTTCCGGCTTTCATGCGGACCATCGCGCGGCGGCAGATGGTGGCGCACATCCGAGGCGCGATCGGCCGGAGGCAGTCGTCTCAGGTGGATCCCGAAGTCACGGCGGTTGCCGGCGAATCTCCGGAAGCGCGCGCGGCACATCGCGAACGAATCGGCCAGCTTCGCACCGTCTTGCTTCGATTGAGTCGGCGGGACCAGGAAATTATCGAGCGTTTTTATTTCCGGGAACAAGATGCGGATCAGATTTGCCGGGAAATGCGCATCACGAGCACACAATTCCGGCTGTATAAATCGCGAGCTCTGGCGAAATGTTCAGCTTCTGGCGCGGTCCGGACGGCGTCCCGCCGAGGGCCCGGATCGCCCTGCATCGCGAAATTTGTTTATCTCTGTCATCTCATCTTCGCGAGCCGAAACTCCAAAGCCCCCACGACTCCCGCCACCTGCTCCGGCGAGCGCATCCCGACGATGGCGCCGGTGACGGCGGGATGATGGAGGGTCCATGCGATGGCGACTTCTCCCGCGGAGCGTCCGTGGCGGGCGCCGATCTGTTCAGGAGTTCCGCCAGTGCGAGATTCCTCGATAAGCTGCGGCTCCTGGAAGGCGGATGCGCGTCTTCGGAAATCGTCGGGGGCAGGCCGGCGATCGCGCCCTTTGGTCATTTTCCCGGACAACAGGCCGGACTTCATCGGCGAATAGACGATCACGCCGATCCTGTGATGCAGGCAATAGGGAAGAATCTCCGATTCCACTTCCGGAGAAATCGCGGAATAGGGGGCTGCAAGGACGTAACCGGCGCGAGCGCGCGGCATCGTTCCAGATGCGCCACGGTGAAGTTGGAGACGCCGGTCCAGCGCACTTTGCCTTCCTCCTTCAACTTCTGGAGCGTGGACCAGCCTTCTTCGATGTCCTCTTCAGGCTCGGGCCAATGAATCTGATACAGATCGATGGTGTCGAGCTTCAAACGCCGCAAGCTGTCTTCGCACTCTTTGCGAATGGACGCGGCTTTGAGCGCCGGGCGAATTTCGCCCTTCTCGTTCCAGGTTCGCTCGCACTTGGTGAACACGAATGGACGATTCGCCCGTCCGGCGAGTGCGCGCGCCACCACTTCCTCAGAATGCCCCAGGCCATAGACGGCCGCCGTGTCGATCCAGTTGATCCCGTGATCGATCGCCGCGTGAATGGCGCGATCGATTCGTCGTCGTCCTGCGGTCCCCATGCGAACGCCCATCCGCCTCCGCCCATGGCCCACGCGCCGACTCCGATGGGCGTCAAATCCATGTCGCTGTTCCCTAATCGTCTGCTTTGCATCTTCTCTAAAATAACCCGCCGATGTCCTGCGGCGCGAAGCTTCGCAGCAGCATGAAACGTTTCATCCACGGAAAGCCTCTCTTATCTGATGGATGTAGCAAAATCGGAGCGCCGTGAGCGAATCTAAGCGCCAACCCCTTTTTTCTAGCATAGCTTACGGTGATTCCCTCATTTCCGCAGAAGCCGCTTCAGCCAGCATAATGGCTGCACTATGAGTCGCGCGTGTTTTGTTCCGCCCAATGTCGTGGGCTCTTGCCTGCTTCGCGACTGTATGCCTATATGGCCAAACCAGCGTTTTAACCTGGCATAACGACAATGCCAGAACCGGACAAAATCTCGCCGAGACTATTCTCACCCCGGCCAATGTTAATTCCTCAACATTTGGGAAGCTTTTTGTTCTTTCGGTGGACGGAAAGGTGGACGCGCAGCCATTGTATGTTCCTTCACTCACCGTTTCTGGAGCAGTGCACAACGTCCTTTATGTGGCTACGGAACATGACAGCGTGTATGCCTTCGACGCCGACACCGGAACCCTACTCTGGCAGGTATCGATGCTGGAGATGGTTAATGGAGTCCTGGAAACGTCGTCGGACGATCGAGGGTGCAGCCAGGTGACGCCCGAGATCGGCATCACCGCGACACCGGTTATCGATCCCGCCAGCGGCCCGCACGGCACCATTTATCTGATCGCGATGACGAAGGATTCAAGCGGCAATTATCATCATCGTCTGCACGCTTTGGATCTGACCACGCACGCGGAGGAATTCGGCGGTCCCATCGAAGTTTCAGGATCGGTTTCGGGAACGGGCGCCGAGGACACGTTCCTTCCAGCGCAACACAAGGAACGGCCGGGACTGCTGCTGCTGAATGGCGTCGTCTACACCAGTTGGGGATCGCACTGCGACGCTGGTCCCTACACGGGCTGGGTTTTCGGATATAACGAAACGACTCTGGCGAAGGTCACGACCATTAACCTCACTCCCAACGGCAGTGACGGCGGGATCTGGAACGCGGGGTCTGGTCCGGCGGCAGATGCCAACGGGAACATTTTCCTGCTGACGGGAAACGGCACTTTTGACACGACCTCTGAATGGCAGCGGCTTCCCGTCGAAGGGCGATTACGGCAACGCCTTCGTGAAGATGTCGACCAACGGCGGATTGGCGGTAACCGACTATTTCACGATGGACAACACCACCAGCGAGTCGAATGGCGATACAGATCTGGGCTCCGGCGGATTGATGCTGCTGCCCCCGCTGACCGGCACGGGCGGAACCCAGGTTTCGCTGGCCGTCGGCGCCGGGAAAGACACCAATCTATATGTGGTGAATCAGGCCAACCTGGGAAAGTTCAGCTCCAGCGCGGATACGATTTATCAGCAGTTATCGGGCGTTTTGCCGGGCGGCATCTGGTCGAGCCCGGCGTGGTTCAACGGAACTTTGTATTACGGAAGCGTGGGAAGCACGCTGATGGCGTTCACCTTCGCCTCAAAAACCGCTGGACTATTTCCGATGGTCCCCACTTCGCAATCCCCCACCTCGTTCGGATATCCGGGAACCACGCCGTCCATTTCGGCAAACGGAACCTCGAACGGAATCGTTTGGGCCGCGGAGAGCGCTTCGAATGCGGTCCTCCATGCCTACGATGCGACCAATGTCTCACACGAACTCTACAACAGCACGCAGGCGGCGATCTCCCGCGACCAGTTCGGAAGCGGCAACAAATACATCGTGCCCACGATTGTGAACGGCAAAGTCTACGTCGGGACCACGAACGGAGTCGGCGTTTTCGGTTTATTGGCGATCCCGCCACCGGCCCCGGTCCTGACGGCGCCAGCCAACGCAGCTACAGGCGTCTCCGTCACCCCGACCCTGACCTGGAATGCCGCGACCGCGCCACATCGTATGATGTTTATTTCGGCACGTCATCGACGCCGCCGCTGGTCACGAATGTCAGCGGGACGACTTATAATCCCGGAACGCTGGGCGGGAACACAACCTACTTCTGGAAGATCGCCGCTAAGAACGCCGGTGGGTCCACCGCTTCGACGATCTGGTCGTTCACGACGTTAGCGGCAGCTCCGGCGGCGCCAGTTCTGACGACTCCGGCGAATGCGTCTACGAGCCAGTTGCTGACTTCCACACTGAACTGGACCGCTGCCAGCGGAGCGACTTCGTATGACGTTTACTTCGGCACGGCCTCCACGCCGCCGCTGGCTACCAATGTCACCGTGACCACCTATAGTCCGGGAACGCTGACCGCGAACACGAAGTATTACTGGAAAATCGTCGCGAAGAATACCGCGGGGTCGACGTCTTCCGCGGTGTGGTCATTCACCACGCAATCGTCCACACCTGGTGGGGTCGTCAGTCCAGCGGCGGGGACTCAGCTTCCTGTAGCGTCCGCTACGTTTAGCTGGAACCCGGTCGCCGGGGCCGATCAATACTGGCTGGACGTCGGCAGCCAGCTGGGTGTCGGCGATTATTTTGGCCAGGCGACGACGGGCACGTCGATTCAGGTGACGACCCTGCCGTGCGATGGCCGCACCGTCTACGTGCAACTCTGGACGCACCTCAGTGGAGCCTGGCAGACGCCCGTTCGATCCACCTACAGCGCGGCCGGAGGATGCGCGGCGTTGACCGCACCCGCCAACAACACGACTTTCTTTAGCACTACGGAGGTGTTCAGCTGGCCTGCGGCCTCGGGGGCTGACCAGTATTGGCTCGACGTCGGCAATTCGCTGCGGGAGGGCGACATCTTCGGCGGCTCCACCACTGGGACGGCGATCACCGTGCAGGGCATTCCTTGCGATGGGCGCAAGATTTATGTCCAACTGTGGACGCACCTGAACGGAGTGTGGAAAAATCCGGGCGAGTATTCCTACACGGCCGTCACCTCTTCCTGCGGCGTAACCAGCCCGGCCGAAGGCTCGACGCTCACCAGCCCCGCGCAAGTATTTAGCTGGGGCGCAGTCTCGGGCTCCGACGAATATTGGCTGGACGTCGGCAGTCAAGTTGGGAGCGGCAACTACTTCGGCGAGGCGATCACCGGAACGTCGATCACGGTGGATTCGATGCCGTGCGACGGCCGAACCATTTATGTGCAGTTGTGGCCGCACATTGCCGGGAATTGGCAGCCTCCCCAGCGGACGACCTACACCGCGGCATCGGGCTGCGCCGCCTTGACCTCGCCGGCCAACGGAGCCGCATTCACCTCCCCATCAGCGACATTCAATTGGACCGCGGCGGCGGGAGCGGATCAATACTGGCTCGACGTCGGGAACACGCAAGGTGTGGGCGATATTTTTGGCGGCGCGACCACCAGTCTCTCCACTACCGTGAGTAACCTTCCCTGCGATGGCCGCACGATCTACGTGCAGCTATGGACCCACATCTCAGGGGCATGGAAGAATCCGGGACGCTACCAGTTCACGGCATGGAACGCATGCGGCAAGCTGACCACCCCGGCGCCGGGATCGACTCTGACGGGCAGCTCGCTAACGTTCGACTGGACTGCGGGAACCGGAGTCACGGCATACTGGCTCGACGTCGGAACGATGGTCGGCCAAGGCAACATTTTCGGAGCCAACGTGGGTACCGCGACCTCGCAGATGGTTACCGGCATCCCCACCACCGGTCAACCGATCTACGTGCAGTTATGGTCGATGATCGGCGGAGTGTGGCATTTGAATCGCTACATGTACGCCGCTGCCCCGTAAAATTACGGGGTTCCCGGATGCGGGCCTGGGCTTGCCGGATTGGATCTCTGCGCCTGCGCCAGCCCCAGAATATGATCCGCGGCCGACTGCGGAGCATCGATCTGGTTGATCTGGATCCGGCTGGTGCCGCCCGCGGTTTCAAGCGACAGGTCGCCCGATGTTCACCATGCGCTGGCCCATGGTCTGATCCACGCGCACGTCCTGTACTTTCACCAGCTCGATGGTGCGCGTGGTCTTTGAAAACAGGCCCGCTTCGTAGCGCAGACGGTCGCCGAGCACGGTCAACTTCACCATGCGGCGCTGGATATGGCGAATCACGGTAAAGAACAGGAAAATGGCGGGCACCACAAACCCCCATTTCGCCCAATCGGGATGGTCCGGCACCACCTGGAGATAGACCGCCAGGGCGGCCGCGAGAATCAGCCAGAAGACGTAACTCAACTTCACGAACTTCAAGGAAGGTCGAAGTTCCATCGCACAAAATTCTAGCATGGCGATACCGCGTGCTGTCACAATAATAGTGAGATGGAAACTGAACGTCCCGTGACGCGAGTCCTGGTAGTGGACGACGAAGAATCGCAGCGCACCGCGCTGGCGAGCATGATCGCGTTGTGGGGTTACGCGGTGGAAACCGCGGCCGACGGACTGGAGGCGCTGGAAAAGCTGGCCTCGTTCGGCGCGCACGTCATGGTCACCGACCTGATGATGCCGCGCATGGACGGCAAGGAGCTGCTGCGGCGGCTGAAGGCGCAAGGCGGCGGGCCCGGCTTCGATCGTGCAGACCGCGTTCGGGAACCTGGAAACCGCGGTCGCCACGATCCACGATCTGGGCGCGTTCTGGTTCCTGGAAAAGCCGGTGCAATCGCAGGCACTGCGGCTGCTGCTGGAGCGCGCCGCCAAGCAGGGCCGCTTGGCGGAGCACGCCGAACGCCTGGAACGCCAGTTGAGCTATCACGGCGTGCTGGGCGAAATGGTGGGCGCTTCGGCAAAAATGCAGGAAGTGTTCGCGCTGATTCAGCAAGTGGCGCCCAGCCGCGCGGCGGTGCTGATCACCGGCGAAAGCGGCACGGGAAAGGAACTGGCCGCGCGCGCGATTCACGTGCTGAGCCCGCGGCGCGCCGGACCGTTCGTCGCCATCAACTGCGCCGCCATGCCCGATACGCTGATGGAAAGCGAGCTGTTCGGCCACGAAAAAGGCGCGTTCACCGGAGCCGTCGAGCGCCGCGCCGGATGCTTCGAGCTGGCGCAGAACGGCACGGTGCTGCTGGATGAAATCGGCGATATGCCGATGGCCACGCAGGCCAAGTTGCTGCGCGTGCTGGAGGACGGGCGCGTGCGCCGGCTGGGCGGGAAGAGCGAGATCCAGCTGGATGTGCGCGTGATCGCGGCGACCAATGCGCCGCTCGATAACGCCATCCGGGAAGGCAAGTTCCGCGAGGACCTGTTTTACCGGCTGAACGTGTTTCCCATTCCGCTGCCGCCGCTGCGCGAGCGCAAGGACGATCTGCCGGTGCTGACGGCGGCGCTGCTCGAAGACCTGAATCGGAAGCACGGCGACCAAGGTCGACCGATATCGCGCCGGAAGTGCTCGAGCGCTTCCGCGCGTACCACTGGCCCGGAAACGTCCGCGAGCTGCGCAACGTGCTGGAGCGCGCCGTGATTCTGGCCGGCGAGGGAACCATCCAGATCATGCATCTTCCGCCGGGTTTCGGCGGCGCGCCGCTTGCCCGCGCCTTCGCTCGACGGCGGAAGGCGGCGAACTGCGCATCCCGGTCGGCTATCACCATCGAACAAGCCGAACGCGCTCTGATCGAGCTGACCCTCGAGCACACCAAGCACAACAAGACCCGAGCGGCGGAGATTCTCGGCATCAGCCAGAAGACGCTGTTCAACAAGCTGAAGGAATACGGCGCGCAGGGAGCCGGCGCCGCCTAAATCCTAAGATGTCCCTTCGAGTCCGCCTGGTGCTTGTGATCGTGGTGCTGGTGACGGTGGTCGCCGTCGCGCTTTCGATTCTGCACCTGGACACGCTGCTGAATTCTCTGTCGAACGACGCGCTGCAGCGCAGCGATCTGGTCAGCCAGCAGGTGCAGTCGTTCGTCACCGATCACATCAACCAACACTCGACGGAATACGCCGCCCCGCCAGCCTGGATGAAACGGTGGCGCTGTGGAACCAGATTCGTCTCCAGCGATCAGGATATCTCCGGCGACGCTGAAGATGCTGGCGCTGGCTTCGCAGGAGATTGTCGAGATCAACGTCGCCGGCAGATCCGGGCAGGTGCTGGCGTCGTCCAACGATACGCGCGTCGGCGCGCACGCTCGACAAGCTGACAGTTTTCAGCACCTGGAGAGCACTGCCGTTATACCGCCGCATGCTGGATCTGTTCGGACGGCGTCCGGATTATCAGGTCACCGTGCCGCTGGGCGTCGAGCGGACAAGCGCTGTTCACGGTTCAGGTGGTGACCTCGAGCGTGCTGTTGCGCAGCGCTCTGTGCCGGAAGTGGAATGGCGTGGCGATTGTCTCCGGCGGCGCGCTGCTGGTTTCGCTGGTGCTGACCGCCACTGGCGACCAACTGGCTGCTGCGGCCGGTCCGGCGGATCGAACAAACCATCGATCGCATCGTGCAGGGCAGTTTCGGCGAAAGCGCGGGGAGGCGCGGCGCTGGCCAAGGAATTCGCGGCGGTCGAGAGCAAGTTGAACCTGCTGGGCGAGCAGTTCCGCGGCGCGCGCCAGGAAGCCACCGCGATGCAGCACAACGTTGAACAGCTGCTGGAACGCATGGCGTCGCAGCTCGACGTGGCTTCGCGTCTGACGGCGATCAGCCGCATCACCGGCGGCGTGGCGCATGAGATCAAGAATCCGCTGAACGCGATCGCGCTGCATCTCGACCTGCTGCGCGCGCGCCTGGAAAAGCCGGATGAAGACGTTGCATCCGAAGATCGATATTCTTTCGAAAGAAGTGCGGCGGCTGGATCGCGTGGTGAAGACGTTCCTGGATTTTTCGCGGCCCGTGGACGTGCGGCTGGAAGAAGTGGATCTGGCTGCGCTGGCGCGCGAGGTGACCGATCTGATGACGCCGCAGGCGCGGCTGGCGAACGTCGCCATGTCGTTTCGACGCATCTCCGGATCATCGAAACCATCATTCGCGGCGATCCGGACATGTTGAAACAGGCCATTCTGAATCTGGTCACGAACGCCCTGGACGCCATCCGGCGCCAAGAAGACGACGGACATTTGCGGATTCGCGCCGGTCGCGTCGAGGACGATCAGTGGTTCTCGAAATCGCCGACGACGGTCCCGGCATCCCCGCCGAACTGCGCGACAAGGTTTTCCAGTTGTATTTCACCACCAAAGCAAAGGGATCGGGCATCGGTTTGGCGATGACGTACCGGGCGGTCCAGTTGCATAATGGTACTATCGATTTCACGAGCGAAGACGGGCGGGGAACCACCTTCCGTCTTCAGTTTCCCGCACAGGTCGGACATGCCTAATTCGCGCCTCAGCTCTGGCGATGCCCTGACACTGATTCTCGGTCTGTCCATAGGTTCCAGCTCGTGCGTGTTCCAAAAGGCGCCGAAGGCGTTTACGCCGCCGCCGCCGCAGTCATCAAGGCAGTCGCCGACGCCTGCTGCCGCGAAGCCGACGCTTCCCGCTCCGCCACAGATCGCAGGGAGCCTGGAGGCTACCTCGCCTCCCACGATCCCGACTTCTATCCCGGAAATGCCGGCCCCGCCTCCGTCCAGGCCGTCGCCGAGAAGGGGCCAGCCGGTTCCCGCGGGTCCAAAGAATCCAGCTACTACGACACCGCCTCCGGACTCGACGGGCACGCCAGCCACGCCCGCCCCCCCGAGGCTGGGCCAGATCTTCACGCCGGACCAATTGCGCGAACACAATCGCGCCATCGATGAGAGTCTGGACCGGGTGAAAAAAGCGCTGGCCGTCTTGTCGCAGAAGAAGCTCAATGCGGAACAAACCGAGACCGTGAACCGGATCACAACGTTCCAGAAGCAGGCTGAGCAGGCTCGGGAGGCGCAGGATCTGGCAAATGCAGAACTGCTTGCCAAGCGCGCCGATCTGCTGGCTCAGGATCTGATGGCGAGAGTGCCCTAAAAAACAAGCAGGGCAGGCACAGAGTGGATCCGGCGACCGAAGTCAACCTGAGACGAGGTGTGCAGAGTCCTCGTCTGATGGATCTCCTCATGTACCTGCCCCGAAGCCGCCGGGTCGGAGGGTCCGGCGACTAACCGTATAAAACCGTTACTGAGCCGGTCCGGCAGCCACGGCCTTGCCAGCGCTGGACCGCCGTCTCCGGAACCCACAGCTTCACTTCCACGCGACGATTCTGCTTGCGCCCATCGCGCGTCTTGTCGTCGGCCACCGGCTGGGCATAACCCTCGCCGAGCATCGTCAGATTGCGAACCGGAATCTTGTATTCGACCGCCAGGTACCGAGCCACAGCTTCCGCGCGCCGCTCGCTCAGAGTCTCGTTGTAAGCCGGAGGCCCAGTCTTATCGGTAAATCCCTGAATTTCAATGACATACCGATCCAAACCGGAGGCCTGCTTGGCCAGATCGTCAAGTTGCTGCTTGGCGTCCGCCGTCAGCTTGTCCTGGGCGACCGCGAACAGCACGGTTGCGGATTTGGCCATCTGGAACTTGTTCATCGAATCGACCGTGCGGCCCAGGCGATCCAAGCCCTGCTCGGCGAAGGTCTTTGCGTTGGTCGCGGCCTGTTGGGCGCCGTTGGCGGCCTGCTGCGCGCCGTCAGCCTTTTGATCCGCCGCCTTCGCCGCTTGACCGGCCTGCGTCGCTTTGTTGTCGACGTCGGTCAGCTTCTCTTTGGTTCGCGACAGGTCGCGATCCAGTTCCTGGATTTCATTACCCTGGCTCGCGATTGCCTTATCCTGCTCGACGTTTTTGTTTTCAGTCCCCGTCACCCGCTGTTGAACCGGTTCGATCTGCTGGGCAACGTACTTCTTTGTGGCGCACCCCGTACCGATCAGGCTTAAAGCCATCGCGCCCGCCAACCATGTATTTTTCATCTTCAAAGTCCCCCTTTTCATGCCTTTCGATGTCCTACGCGGTGAGCTTTCTCGTCAGGGTGAATCCCATGATCGTATCCGCCGGCACCGAAATACCCTCAACCATTTTACCAGTCCGAATCACAGGGTTGGTTTGGAGCGCATACCACTTACCATCCCGCTCAAACGAATCCAATGTCACCGCAAGCTGCGCACTCTTGCCTTCGGCGCCAGCCTTGCGAGCAGCCAGCACGCGTCCTTCTAACAACGTCCCTTTCGGCAAGATCTCCATTCCCCCGACCATCACCGGCGTATCCAGAACGGCTCTAAACCGATCTCCGGGCCGGCTGCGCCCGGAACCGAGCGCTTGGTCCAGCCGGACCCGGAGAACGGTGCCCGCGGGAGCAACCACGGGATCCCGGGTCGTACTCGCCTCAACCGCTTCGGTCGAAGCGTGGCAGCCGGCCAAACCAAACAGCAGAACTGCCATCGGTATAATCTTCAGGATTGCGGTCGGGAAATTTTTCTCACTATTCCCGGAACTTACTGATTCCGCGAAACAACCGCAGCCCACGCGATCCCTATTGCAGGTGAGATGCCAATGCGCAGGCTCGGATGTCGGCGTTTTCCAGGAGCTTCTTTGACGCGCCATGTTTGGCCACCTGGATCATCGCCCGGCCGATCTCCTCGGTGGTCAATACGGAGGCGGGAAATAGCCAGCGAACCAGCGGAATGAGGGGGCCGATCAAGGTATAAGCGAGCCGGTACGCGGTAGTCTTGGATCGCTCGCCGTGCATGGCCTGAATGGCTCCCGGTCTGAACATATACGCGGCTTTAAAAGGCAGGCGCAGGAGCGCATTTTCGGTGCGCCCTTTCACCCGCGCCCACATAGCCCCGCCTTTTTCGGAGCTATCGGTTCCGGCGCCGGAAACATAAATGAACGTCATCTCCGGATTCAGCCTGGAAAGAGTCTCCGCGGCCGCCAT
>CAVTSS010000007.1:0-47133 GCA_963737495.1 Terriglobia bacterium | reverse complement strand
TTGAAGCCACGGCTCCGCTCGGCATTCTGGCGATGTCGACTCCGTTGCTGCGCGCCGGATATCAGGTGCAGCTTGATCGACTCCACCATCACGCCGAATTTCCAGAAGCGCGTGATCGAGGAACTCGACGACGCGTTGTGCCTGGCGATCTCGCTGGTCACCGGACCGATGATCCGCGAAACCGTGGAGATCGCGCGCGAGGCCAAGCGGCTTTATCCGGACAAGCCGGTGGTCCTGGGCGGATGGCATCCGTCGCTGTTGCCGGATCAGACGCTGGCGGCTGAGTTCGTCGACATGTCGTGATAGGGCAGGGCGAAGACGCGTTGCTCGAAATCGTGCGGCGTATCGAGGCGGGCGAGTCGCCCAAGGGAATCGCGGGCGTGGGCTACAAAGAAGACGGCCGGCTGGTTTTCAACCCGCCGCGCGCGCTGCAGGCCGATCTGGCGGATATGCCGCCGAAGGCTTATCAATCTGGCCGATTTCGATGCTTATGAGCGGCGTCTGCGGACGGCGCTGGGCGATGTACACCACGCAGTCTCGCGTGCCCGTACAACTGCGGATACTGCACCAACGAGGGCGTCTATGGCCGCAAGTGGAATGCGCTGAGCCGGAGCAGGTGGCGCGAGGAGACTACGCGATCTGGTGGCGCGCTACGGGCTGAGTCTGCTGTGGGTGGTGGACGACAATTTTCTGGTGGATCGCGAGCGCGCGCTGGGCATCGCGGAAGGAATCTGCTGCGCCGCGGCGTCAAGTTCGATTGGAGCATTCAGGCTTCCACGAATCTGTGTCTCGCGATTGAGCGTCGACGAATTGAAGCTGATGCGGCGCGCCGGGCTGTCGCAGGTGGCGCAGGGCGCCGATAGCGGATCGCCGCAAGGTCATGCACCTGATGAACAAGGATTTTCAGAAGCTCGAAACGATTTACGACGGCGGCGGAGCAACTCATCGCAGGCGGGAATCCGGCCGTCGTTCAACATGATCTTCGGCTTTCCCGGCGAGGCGGAGAAGGAGCGGCGGCGAATCGATCGCGCTGATCATGGATATCTGCCGCAAGTATCCGGGCGCGGAGTTCTGGACCAATATTTTTACGCCGTATCCGGGAGCGCCGGTGATGGAGCGAGCGTTCGAGCTGGGGATCGATGTGCCCGAAGCGCTCGAGGGCTGGTCGGATTTTTTCCCGCGCTACACGGTGCTGCCGTGGCTCAAGGGCGCGAAGCATCAGCGAGTGCAGACCATGCGGGATTATCTGCGCGTGGCGTTCCATCGCGTGCCCATCGCGACTTCCGACAAAAGCTGGCTGAACCGGCTGGTGCATGAGCTGATCAGCGTCCCGGCGCGGTGGCGGCTGGATCACGATTTTTACAAGTATCCGGTCGAGCTGTGGGTGAAGGATCTGGTCAACCAGGTGATTTCGCCGCCGAAGCCGAAGGTGGACGCGAAACGGCTGTCTTCGGAACCGGTGACGTGCTGAGGTTGCTGAGTAGCATGGCCGAGATTCTGCTGACCCACTCGAATCATCTTTTCTCGGACCGAAGCAGGTGCGTAAGATGCAGCCGTATCCGCCGCTGCAGACGTTGATCGCGGCGGCTTTGCTGCGGGAGCGCGGGTATTCGGTGGCCCTGTGCGACGTGACGCTTGCGCCGATCCCGAGGAAGAGTTTCGAGCGGCGCTGGATCGGGAGTCGGCCGGCTTGGTGGCGGTCTGCGAAGACAATTTCAATTTCCTTACCAAGATGTGCCTGCACCCGAATCGGGAGCTCGCCTTTCGGATGGCGCGGCGGCGCGGGAGACGGGCATTCCGGCGCGTGGTAAATGGCTCGGATGCGACCGATCGTCCGCTGGAGTATCTGCGAGGCGGGATTCGAGACGGTGCTGATCGAGGCGAATTGGAAGCGGACGCTGGAAGTCGCGAGACCGATGTGCGGTGATGCTCGCGGGAGACTGCGGCTCGCGCATGCGCGGCGGCTTGCGCGCACCGTCGAGCGCGATCTGGACTCTCGCTGCCGGACGCGGCCTGGGATCTGGTCGATATCGATGCGTACCGGCGGGCGTGGAAGGAGGCGCACGGGTATTTTTCGCTGAACCTGGTATCGAGCCGCGGATGCCCGTACCGCTGCAATTGGTGCGCGAAGCCGGTGTTTGGGTCGACATTATCGATTCCGTTCGCCGGAGCGCGTGGCGCGAGGAGATGCTGCATCTGAAGACGCGAACTTGCAGCGCGGATCATATCTGGTTCGCCGACGATATTTTCGCGCTGTCGCCGCAGTGGACGCGCGAGTTCGCGGACGCGGTGGAAGCGCATCGGCGCGGCGATTCCGTTCAAGATGCAGTCGCGCTGCGATCTGATGACGCGCGATACCGTGGCTGCGCTGCGGCGAGCGGGCTGCGAGGAGGTGTGGATGGGCGCGGAGTCCGGATCGCAGAAGATTCTGGACGCGATGGACAAAGGGACTCGCGTCGAGCAGATTTACGAAGCGCGCGAGAATCTGCAGCGGCACGGGATCCGCGCGTGCATTCTTCCTGCAGTTCGGATATCCGGGCGAAGACTGGGACGACATCGAGACAGACCATCGCATGGTGCGCGAGACCGAGCCGGATGATATCGGAGTCTCGGTCTCCTATCCGCTGCCGGGCACCAGATTTCTATGAGCTTGTCGCGGCCGAGCTCGGCGAGAAGGACAACTGGCGCGATAGCGACGATCTGTCCATGATGTTTCGGGGCGCGTATTCGACCGAGTTTTACCGCGAGCTGGCCGACGCGCTGCACGCGGAAGTGCGCGGGCGGCAAGCCGCGATTGGGATGCGCGTTTACGAGCTGGAAGAAAATCGTCCGCGAGGCCGGCGCTGGCATGGACCTGCTGCTGACGCACGGCTATTTTCTCGACGAGGATCCCAAGGAGCGCGAGATCATGAAGCCGTACGCGCCGCTGGGGCTGCTGTATCTTTCTTCGCATCTGCGGGCGCGCGGATTCGATGTGGAGATCTACGATTCCACGTTCGGATCGCGCGAGGAATTGTTGCGGCATTATCGAGGCGGAGCGGCCGCCGGTGGTCGGGATTTACGGGAATCTGATGACGCGAGGCAATGTGCTGGCGATCGCGGCAGGCGGCGCGGGCTTGCGGATGCCGCGTGGTGCTGGGCGGGCCGGAGCCGGCGAATTACGCGGAGGAATATCTGAACGCGGGCGCGGATGCGATCGTCAGCGGCGAAGGCGAGGTCGTCGCTGGAAGCGCTGCTGCGCGCGGTCGCGATCCCGCGCCGATCTGGCGACGCGTTCCGGGAATTCAGTATCGCGAGACTGGCGGTGTCTGTCGCGCGAACCGCGCCTGCGCCGCTGATTCGCGGACCTGGATCGCGCAGCCGTGGCCGGACCGCGAGCGCATCGATATTCCGCGCTATCTTGAACGCCTGGCGCGACGCGGCACGGGCGAGGGTCGGTTTCGGTGATCACGGCGCGCGGCTGCCCGTATCACTGCCGGTGGTGCAGCCATTCGGTATACGGGAAGACGCATCGGCGGCGGTCGCCGGCGTCGGTCGCGGAGGAAGTCGAGTGGATCGTCGAACGTTATCAGCCTGAAATGTTGTGGATGGCGGACGATGTTTTCACCATTCATCCCGGCTGGATCATGAAGTACGCGGAGGAAATGCGGCGGCGCGGTCTGCGGATTCCGTTCGAGTGCATCACGCGCGCGGATCGCATGAATCCGCGCGATGGCCGAGGCGCTTGGCGGAGCTGGGATGTTTTCGCGTGTGGATCGGCTCGGAGAGCGGATCGCAGAAGATTCTGGATGCGATGCAGCGCGGCGTGCGCGTGGAGCAGGTGCGCGAAGCCGTCCGGCTGCTGCGCGAGCACGGGATCGAGACCGGCATGTTCCTGATGTGGGGCTACGAAGGCGAGGATCTGGGGGATATCGAAGCGACTGTCGAGCATGTGAAGTCTTGCCGGCCGGATGTTTTTCTGACCACCGTTTCGTATCCGATCAAGGGCACGCCGTACTACGACGACGTCGCGCCGCGGCTGGTGCGGATCGGCGAATGGACGACGTCGACGGATCGCGATGTGCGGATTAGCGGGCCGCACTCGCGGCGTTTTTATCAATTCGCCGATCAGCTTTTAAAGAGCGAAGTTGGCGGACTCATTACCGAGGCGGCGGCGGCGCGTCGCGGTCTGCAGGAGAGCTTCGCGGAGGTGGAAGCCTGATGCTCGCCGCGGAGCGCCAACGTTTTGTCGAGGATTACCTGCGCATCCGCCGCGCGGAGGGCCGCGGCTCTGACGATCCGGCGTACTACCTGGCGCTTCCGTATCGCGACCTGAGCGGTCGGCTCGCGGAGCAGTGGAAGATGCGCGGGCGCACGTATCGGTATTTTGAGCGGCGGATTCTGCCGTCGATGGAGCGCGGGCGGCCGCTCGATCTGCTCGATTTGGGCGCGGGCTGCGGATGGATGTCGTACCGGCTTGCGCTGCGCGGCCATCGTCCGGTTGCGGTCGACATTCTCACGGATGGCCGTGACGGATTGGGCGCGGCGCGCCACTATCTTGAACACGCCGCATTTTCGCGATTCAACGCCGAGTTCGATCAGCTTCCATTTCGCGACGCGAGTTTCGACGCGGCGATGTTCAACGCATCCTTGCACTATTCATCCGATTACTTCAAGAACGTTGCGCGAGGTCCGGCGCTGCCTGCGGCCGGGCGGGCGCATCGTGATTCTGGATTCGCCCGTTTACCGCAAGCGCGAGCATGGCGAAATGATGCGCCGGGAGCGGCACCAGCAATTTCTGGCGCAATACGGCACCGAATCCGACCACGTGCGCAGCATCGAATACCTGGATATTCCGATGCTCGATACATTGGCGCGCGAATTCGGAATCGAGTGGCGGATTCACAAGCCGTGGTATGGATTCGCGTGGCATCTGCGGCCGGTGAAAGCGTGGTGGAAACGCTCGCGGCCGCCTTCGCGCTTCTGGATTCTGGAGGGAATCCTCCGATGATTCTCTTTTTCAATCCGCGCGCGACGCGGCCGAAGAACCGGCGCTATCCGCTGTCGATTCTCGCCATCGCGGCCATGATCGAAGGCAAGGAAGAGTATGCCATCGTCGACGGCAACCTTGATGACAATCCGCAATCGTCGATCGAACGAAGTCATGCGCGAGCGGCCTGCCCGCTTGCTCGCGGTGACGGTGATGCCCGGTCCTCAGATGAAGGCGTGCCTACCCGTGTGCCGGTGGTTCAAACAGGCATATCCCGAGCGTGCCGATCGTGTGGGGCGGCTATTTTCCTTCGATTTATCCGGATACCGCGCTGAATGCGAGCTACGTGGATTTCGTAGTGCGCGGGCAAGGCGAGGAGACGTTCGTTGAATTGCTCGCGGCGCTGGACGGCGACCGGAAGTTCGCGGGAATTCGCGGGCTTTCCTTCAAAGACGATTTCGGTTTGCATGTTCACAATCCGGAACGGCCCATGCGTTCGCCCGGCGATTTTCCGGTGATGCCGTATCACCGCCTGGATCCCGCGAAGTACTCTGTTGCCATCCTTTCTGGGGTCGCGAACTGCCGTGCATCAGGCGAGCATCGGCTGTCCTTATCAATGCAACTTCTGCGGCGTGGTGGGATTTTCGGGATCGCGCGAGAAAATGGAGCCGCCGGCGCACACGGCGCACGTGCTTGGGATGCTGAAGCGCGATTACGGCGTGAACGCGGTCCAGTTTTACGACAATAATTTTTTCATGCGGGAGGATCAAGCTCGCGAGCTGGCCGATCGTCTGACGCCGCTCGGGATGAACTGGTGGTGTGAGGCGCGCGTCGACGCGGTGCTGCGCTATTCGGATGATACGCTGCGCAAGATTCGAAACTCGGGCTGCGTAATGATTTTCTTCGGAGTGGAGTCGGGGTCCAACCGGAAGCTTCAGGAGATGAAGAAGCAGATCACGGCGGAGCAGTCGCTGGAGTTGGCCGCGCGTATGCGGCAGGTCGGTATAGTGCCTGAGTTCTCGCTGATTTTCGGCGATCCGCGCGATTCCGAATCCGACTTTAACGAAACCGTCGCCTTCGCGCGCAAAGTCAAGAACGATCAATCCTGATGTCGAAATTATCGTCCAGACGTATGTTCCTGTTCCGCAGCGCCATGGCGAAATGTATGGCAAGCTCGATAATTTCGAGTTTCCCACTTCGCCCGACGAGTGGGCGACGGACCGCTGGTTCCGTTTCGCGATGCGCAAGGATCCCGAGCTGAGCTGGCTGTCCGCCCGAGCTGCGCCGCAAGATCTACGGCTTCGAAACTGTAATGAATGCTCGTTGGCCGACCATCCAGGATTGGCGGCTGCCGAGCTGGGGCCGCGTGATGCTCAAGAGCCTGGGGAGCTGGCGCTACGCTTTCGGCGCATTCGATAATCCGGTCGAGTTGCGCTGGGCGCAGAAGATGGTGCGGCTGAAGCAGCCGAGATTAGAGAGCTTGTGATTGTTTCCGCGCGCGAAGGATATCGGCGATGGGCCTCGACGTATGACGAAGCTCCGAATCCGATGGTTTCGCTTGTCGACCGTCATCTCGACATTGGAGACGCGCGCGGAAGGCTGATCATCGACGTCGCGTGTGGGACCGGGAGGCGGACACGGCAGCTCGGCGCGATCGGCGTCGATCTTTCTTTCGAAATGCTGGCGTGCGGGGAGGGACAGCTCGCGCAAGCCGACGCTTTGCATTTGCCGTTTGCCGACGGTGTGGCCGATCTGGTGCTGTGTACGTTGGCACTCGGTTACATTTCATCCGTGCCTGAAGTGATGCTGGAGCTTCGCCGAATCGCGCAGCGCGGCGCGACGATTCTTGCAGCCGATGTTCATCCGAAGGCGATTGCCGCGGGATGGAAACGATCGTTTCGGGATGGGGCGGAGACATATGAGGTCGCTCATCATCCGTATTCGTTTGATGATTTAGAGGTCCATGGACTGATGCTCGAAGACGCACGCGACCTTTACTTTGGAGAGCCCGAGCGCGCCATATACGAGCGCGCAGGCAAGAGCAGCCTCTTCGAACGAGTGCGCGGAACTCCGGCAGCGTGGATCCGAAGATGGGTCCGGCAATGATTCTCTCCGGTGCGCGCGTCGCTCTGGGACCGTCGAAGACAGCTTTGCTCGACATAACGATCAAGCGTGACATCGTCACGGGGCTCGGCAAAGCGCCCGACGGCCTGGATCTTCGGGGTCACATGATTCTGCCCGGTCTGATCAACGCGCACGATCATCTGGAGTTCAACCTGTTTCCGAGGCTTGGCCACGGCCCTTATCCGAATGCGACCGCGTGGGCGAATGACGTTTATCGCCCCGACGAATCTCCCGTCCGCGAGCATCGGAGCGTCGCAAAGCGCGTCCGTCTGTTTTGGGGCGGAATCAAGAATCTGGTGAGCGGCGCGACCAGTGTATGCCATCATAATCCCTTCGATCGAAAAATATTCAATGCAAGATTTCCGGTCCGCGTAGTCCGCGAGTTTGGGTGGGCGCACTCGCTCGCGTTTAGCGCGGATCTGGAGGATCAGTATCTCCGCACTCCGCGCGGCCGGCCGTTTATCGTGCATGCGGCTGAAGCGACGGACTCGTCAGGTGCTGAAGAGATTCGCACACTGGATCGGATGGGCGTGCTCCGCGGTGCGGTGCTGGTGCATGGCGTCGGGATCGATGCGAACTGTTGGCGTTTGCTGCGAGAACGGGGCTCGTCGCTGATCGCATGTCCGGTCTCGAACGTTTTCACGCTAGGCAGGACGTTGAGGCGCTTTGCCCCCGGGGTGAACGTCGCATTAGGCACGGATTCCGCTCTGACTGCGCGTGGGGATCTGCTGGATGCTTTGCGTTTTGCGCTCCGCGAATGCCGCGTTACTCCCGCGCGGCTGTATCGGATGGTCACCGAAGAAGCGGCGGCGGTTTTGGGTTTGAAGCGAGGGGAGGGAACGATTCGCGAAGCAGGAATCGCGGATCTGACCGTGATTCGCGATACCGGCCTGTCTCCAGCGGAGGCGTTACTCAACTCCGGGCAGGTCGAACTGGTGATCATCGGCGGACGAATCCGGGTGATCTCGGAACGGCTCGCAAAACGATTAGGAGCGCCGCCGCAATTCGAGCGAATTTACGTCGCCGGGCGCGGAAGAATGCTGATAGATGCTCCAGTTCGCGAGCTGCATCGCGCTGCGGCATCCATTCTCCCGCAACCCGTGCGGCTGGCTGGAAAGGCGATTGCGGTGTGAAGCACGTACTCGAGTCGCTGCCGGTTCTGGTGCTCTATCCGCATAGCCGCTGCAACTGCCGCTGCGTGATGTGCGATATCTGGAAGACCGAGACAGCCGAAGAAATCAGCGCGAAAGAACTGGAGCGCCATCTGACCGATATCGTAAGCCTCAACGTCGAATGGCTGGTGTTCTCCGGCGGCGAGCCTCTGATGCACAGCGATCTATTCCGTCTTTCGGCGCTGGCACGCGCACGTGGCATCCGCACGACTGTCTTGAGTACAGGCCTTCTGCTTTCGCGATATGCGCAGCAGATTGTCGAGTCGGTGGACGACGTGATCATTTCACTGGATGGTCCACCGAGGGTTCATGATGCCATTCGCCGGGTTGCAGGAGCGTTCGATCTGCTGGCTGCTGGAGTCCGCGCGCTGGGGCCGGAATTTCCGGTGGCTGCACGTTGCACGGTTCAGCGCGCGAATTTTTCGAATCTCCGAGAAACGGTCAGGGCAGCGCGATCGCTCGGCCTCCGGTCGATTTCGTTTCTCGCCGCGGACGTATCGTCCACAGCGTTTAATCGCCCGAACGGCTGGCCATCCGAACGGCAAGCCAGCGTGGCCCCCGCTCTCGACGAGATTCCTTTGCTCGAAGCCGAAATCGAAGCGCTGATTCAGCAGGAACAGCATACGGGCTTTGTACTCGAAAGCGCGGACAAACTTCGACGCATTGTGCGGCATTTTCGCGTCTATCACGGATTAGCCGAGCCCGAAGCGCCGCGCTGCAATGCGCCCTGGGTCTCCGCTGTAGTGGAAGCGGACGGCACCGTCCGTCCTTGTTTTTTTCACCCGCCGATGGGAAACGCAAAGGAACAAAACCTTGCCCACGTCATCAACGGCCCGCGCGCTATCGAGTTTCGATCGGCTCTTCGGGTAGCGGAGAATCCGGTCTGCCGCCGGTGTGTGTGCTCGCTGTATCGGCCTGAAGGGCGAGATTCCGATGCAGCGTGAACCACAAATAGATGACGCCGCAAACCTGAACCACCGCCGCCGCGAGCGTGATTCCCGCGATTCCCATCCAGCGCGTCAAAATCAAATCCAGGGCCAGATTCAGCACGGCGTAGAGCGCGCTGGCACGTAAGATCAGGCGATTCGCCTTCATCGATGAAATCAGGCGCAGCACCAGCGCCATCACCATCGATGGCGGAATCGCGAGCAGTGCATAACGTTGCACGGTCATCACCAATCCGGTATCGGCGCCGGTGAACTGGCCGCGCTGAAAAAACAACTGGACCAGCGGACCTGAAAAAATCCACATGAGGGCGATGAACGGCAGCGTGATCGCAAGAATGACGGCCGCGTAACTTCGCAGGCTGTGCCGGATGTGCGTCCAGTCTTGGCTTACGGTGAGTTTCGAAAAGTGAGGAAGAATTGCTGTCGCCACCGCAGTAGGACCCATCGCCATCAGCACGGCGCTCAAGCGCGTCCCGTAATTCAGCGCAGCGACGCTGCCGGACCCGAGCATGCCCGCAATCGCCTGGTCGATCAGCGGAGCCCCTCCCAGCAGCAGAACGCCGCCGATCACCGGCCCGTATTGCGCCGCGACTTGATCGAGGGCCCAACTTCGCCCACACCAGCGTGGCACCACCGGAAACCCGTGGCGGACCGCGAAAACCGCCAGGATGGTCACTTCGACCGCGGCGCCCACGAGAGTTCCCGCCGCCAGCGAATACACGCCCCAGGCGTGGCCGTAACGTAACAGGAATATGATCGACGCCAGCGGCGTCAACCCGGGCAGCATGGCGGGAATCGCGAATCGGCCTTCGGTGTTGAGCATCGATCGCCAGGTGACGGCGAACGCGGTAAGGGGCACGATCGGCAGCATCACCCAAAACAGCGAACATGTCAACGCCAGCTTTGCCGCATCGAAACTGGATGCGAGTACGCGTAGAATCCACGGCGCCAAAGCCGCCAGCGCGATTCCCGCAATCACCAGAATCCCCGCTCCGACAGCGAGCACGGTTCGATACAAACGATACGCCGCGGCGCGTCCTTCTAGTTCGCGGACCTGAATGAACGTCGGCACCAGGGCCGAGTTGAGAGATCCTGCAAGCGTATCGCAGACGAACGCCGGCAGTAAGAAAGCGATCAGGTACGCGTCCAGACCGTCGCTGACTCCGAAGGCGCGCGCCATGAAAACCACCTTCGCCGCGCCCACCAGCTTCACCAAGCCGGTGTACGCTCCGACGGTGGCCATCTGGAATAAGACGCGCAAGGACACCGCGCGCCCGCGAATCCCAAGCATGCTTTCCTTCAGGCTAACAGATGCTAGACTGCAACCAAGCGGATGCGGGTCGCGATCGTTCATTACTGGCTGACGGGGATGCGAGGCGGGGAAAAGGTGGTGGAGGCGCTGTGCCGCTTGCTGCCCGAAGCCGATCTCTTCACGCTGTTTTACGATCCCGCCAAAGTTTCGCCGCTGATCCGCTCGCGGCGTGTCACGTCTTCATTCCTGAATCCGCTGCGGCGCTTTTACCGGTCCCTGCTGCCGCTGATGCCGATCGCGCTCGAGAATTTCGATCTGCGCGATTACGATCTGGTGATTTCGAGCGAATCCGGTCCCGCGAAAGGCGTGCTCACGGGATCGAACACGCGCCATGTGTGTTATTGCCACACACCGATGCGCTATCTATGGGATCTGTATCCGGCGTATCTGCACGAATGGACCCGGTCGCGAATCAAGCGTGCCGCGATGGCTCCGCTTGCCAACTATCTACGGCTCTGGGATTTCGCTTCCGCGGCGCGCGTGGATGAATTCATCGCCAACAGCGCCAACGTGCGCAATCGAATCTGGAAAACGTACCGTCGCGAGGCACGCGTTATCTATCCGCCCGTTCCGGTTGCAACGTTCCGCTGCGAAGCTGCTGAAGATTACTATTTGATTGTTAGCGAGTTGGTCGCATACAAGCGGATCGACGTCGCGGTGCGGCTTTTTTCGAAGACCGGGCGTAAGCTGCGTATCGTCGGCGACGGGCCGGATTTCGCGCGTCTGCGTAAAAGCACCGCTGCGAATATCGAGTTTTGCGGACGAGTTTCCGATGAAGATCTGCGCCAGCTTTACGCCCGATGCCGCGCGTTCCTGATGCCGGGCGAGGAAGACTTCGGCATCACCGCCGTGGAAGCGGTGGCGAGCGGGAAAGCGGTGATCGCGTTCGGCCGCGGAGGCGTGCTTGAGATCGTCCCCCCAGAAGGGGCATTCTTTTACGACACGCCCGACGAAGAATCGCTCGGCCGCGCAATTCAGGCATTCGAGGCCGCCGATGTGCCTTCCGGTCTTCTGCAAGCTTCAGCTTCGCGATTTGCAGAGGCTGAGTTCGACAAACAAATGCGCGAAGTGCTGTTCGCGCAAGGTTATACTGCAGAAAGATCGCATGCTTCGTGACCGTCTCGATCAAGTAGAACAGCGTATACAGGACGCAGTGCGCCGCGCGGGCCGTCCGCGCTCCGAAGTGACTCTGATTGCAGTGACAAAAAAATTTCCCGCGCAGGTGACCCGCGAAGCTTACGAGCTCGGGCTGCGTCATTTTGGCGAAAATTACGTGCAGGAGTTTGAGACGAAATATCCCGAACTGGCCGATCTGAAGGACGCCGAATTTCATCTGATCGGCCACCTGCAATCGAATAAAGCACGCTCCGCGGCAGAGCTTTTCAAGGTGATTGAAACGGTCGACTCCGAAAAGCTTGCACGGAGGCTCGATCAGGCGGGGCGTCCGCTCGAAGTGATGATTGAGGTGAAATTATCGGAAGAAGAAACCAAGGCCGGCGCGGCGGCGGAAGCTCTTCCCAGCTTGATCGACGCGATTCGCGCCTTCCCGAATCTGCGCCTCACTGGACTGATGACCATGCCGCCGTGGAGCGACGATCCGGAAGTGACGCGGCCGTATTTCCGGCGCCTAGCAGCGCTTGCGCGCCAGCACGAATTGCCGAAGCTTTCGATGGGCATGTCGCACGACCTGGAAGCGGCGATCGAGGAAGGCGCGACGCACGTCCGCGTGGGCACGGCGCTATTCGGCCCACGGCGAAAAGATTGAAAGTCGGATTCTTCTCGCCGCTTCCTCCGTCGCCTACGGGCGTGGCAGATTACTCCGCTGTACTTCTCGCAGCTCTGCGCAAGCATGGCCAGATCGAGGTCGAGCCCGCACATTCAGACATCGCGCTATATCACATCGGCAACAATCATCTGCATCGGGCGATTTATCGGCGCGCGATCGAGCAGCCGGGGATCGCCGTGCTACATGATGCGGTTCTTCAGCATTTCTTTCTCGGCACGCTGGATGAACGCGACTATATCGAAGAGTTCGTCTACAACTACGGAGAGTGGATGCGCGGCCTGGCGGCGGAGCTCTGGAAGACGCGGGCTCGCTCGGCCGCCGATCCGCGGTTCTTCGATTTTCCGATGCTGAAGCGAATCGCGGACGCGTCGAAAGCGGTCATCGTGCATAATCCTGCCGCGGCGATGATGGTCACGCGTCATGCGCCGGATGCTCGCGTGTTCGAAATCCCGCATTTTTTCGTTCCTCCGCCGAAGATACCCGACGCGGTCGACACACTGCGCTTTCGTTCTACGCTGGGGCTGGGTCCCCGAACGCTGCTGGTGGGCGTCTTTGGGCATCTGCGCGAATCCAAGCGCATACCGGTGCTGATGCGCGCGATGCAACTCGCGTGGGACCGGGGGACGGATGCGCGGCTGCTGATTGCCGGCGCGTTCGCCTCCTCCGACCTCGAACGCGCGATCGAACCGCTACTCGGGGACGCGCGCATTCTGCGCGTGGGGCATCTGCCGGAGCGCGATTTCTGGCGCTACGCCGCCGCTACGGATCTGTGCGTCAATCTGCGTTTTCCCACCGCCGGCGAAAGCTCCGGCATCGCTGTCCGAATGATGGGGATCGGCAAACCGGTGGTCTTTACGAACGGCGCAGAGATCGCGCGCATCCCCGAGAATGCTTGTCTCCGCATCGACCTCGGGTCCGGCGGAAGAAGAGATGCTCGCCGCAGCCATCGTCTGGCTTGCGCGGGACCGCGAAGCGGCGATCGCGATCGGGCGCCGCGCGGCGGAGCACATCGCGGCGGAACACGACCTTGAGAAAGTCGCCGGACTGTACTGGGAGGCGATCAGTAAAACGTAAGCGGGCCGGGTCTCGGTGCCGATCCAGATCGGTCGCGGAACCGAATCCCACGGCGCCAGGGTCATGGGATGCGGCTTCAGCACCAGCAGCACTTCGGATGAATCCTTTTCGATATCGTTTTGGCTGAACAGCCGGCCCAGAATCGGAACTCGCGACAAGCCGGGAAATCCGCTCTGCGTGTCGGAATGGGTGTCCTGAACCAGACCCGCGACTACGGCCCACTCGCCTTCCTTCAAGCGCACTTTCCCCGTGATATTTGCGGTTGGCGATGATGGGAATCCCGCTGCTGGTCTGCGCGCCCAGCACTTTGAACTCGGTATCCAGGTCGAGCGTCATCTCGCCACCGTCGTGCAACGACGGAGTGACCTTTAACACCAGTCCCAAGTCTTCGTAATTGACGGTCGGCGGCGGCGTGTACACCGTGCCGACCGAGCCGGCCGTATTTCCGACGTACGTGTTGGTGATGATTGGATAGCGGCTGCCCACGTGCAGCGTCGCGGCCTGGCCGTCCAAGCGAAACCACCTGCGCATCCAGAAGCGCGCTCGAGTTGGAGCGCGACATCATCAGCGGTGACCGTCGTGTTCGTAATCACCAAGCCGAGCGGCGTTGCCGCGCCGGTCAGCCGCTCGATGCTGCGAAGCACCTGCCGGAAGCGTTTGCGGAACCCTGAAAGTTCATGATAGAGAACTGAGTCGGCAGAGATATTCCGAATTGAAGCGAGGAGGACTTGTCGACTTCGAGAAACTCGACGTCAATCTCGACCTGCGCGCGCAGTTTGGAGAGATTGTAGAACAGCTGTCGCGCGGCGTCGACCTTGCTGGCCTGATCGCGCAGAAAAATCATGTGGCGGCCGGGATCGGTGACAATGCGCCGAATGTCCAGCGTCTGCTGCACCGCAGTCAGGATCTCCTGCGCGTCCTGGACCGACATACGCTCCGGAATCGGGATCGCCACCGCCATGGTCGGGCGAACGTTCCGTTCGTTTCTGAGGCGTGTCGCGGACCACCAGCGCAAGCTTGTCGTTCACCGGCACCAGGAACGAGTTCCCCACGGTTTCGAGCGCCCGGAAAGCGTCGGCAAAGCCGACATCGTCAATCCGGAAGGTGAACTGCGGCGGCGATTGATAATCCGCTTCGAACACCACCAGCAGGCCGTATGCGGCGGCGACCTTCTCGAAAATCATCCGCGCGTCGCCCTTCAGATCGAAGCTTTTCCTTCCCGGTTCAGGGACCAGCCGGGCTGGCGAAAGCGCTTCCCGCACCTCCAGCAGATCGCGAGCCGTCGAGGCTTTCCGATCCGACCGCCTCCGGGCGCGATTCGCCCGTCAATTCCGGCCCCAATTCCTGGCGAGCCGACATTGCGGCTGTCGCCTCGCAACGCCGCTTTGTGAGCCGCGTAGTTGAGATTCGCCGGATCCAGCGCCGCAGCCCGTGCGAACAGCAGATACGCGTGCAAAACGTCCCCGGCGCGTTCGGCCTTGATTCCCTCTTTGTAAAGCCGCTCCGCGAATTCGGAGCCCGCGTGCGCCACCCCGCAGACGGCAATGCACACAATCAGATAGCGGAGAAACCTCACCATAATATTGACGCTCGGGCGCTCCGCTGCGTGCATAAGGTTTTTCATGGTTTCTGACGATAACACGGAGGGAGGAAGTACTCGATGGCTACCTTTGCGCCGGTTCGGTCGGCTTTCAATCCGGCGGTCCCGCAGACCTTTGCTGAACTGGGAATCTCCGAGTCTCTGGTGCTCGATCTGGTGCTGCGCCGGATGCTGATCGAGGGATATCAGTAGCCTCGCCGGGCTGAGCCGCTCCCTGCGCCTCTCCGTCCCGATCATCGACCTGGCGTTTCAAGCACATGCGGTCGCAGCAACTGGTCGAGATCAAGGGCATGAGCGGCAACGATTACAACTTCACGCTGTCGGCCGCCGGCAAGCAACTGGCGGGCGAACGCTTCCAGGTCTCGCAGTACGCCGGCGCCTGCCCGGTTTCGTTGAAGGAATATCACGCCGCGACCAAGGTCCAGGCCGCCAAGGTCCAGGTGGACCGGCAAGACGCTCCGCCAGCGCATTCTCCGATCTCATCGTGACGGATCGCATGCTGGACCAGCTTGGCCCGGCGATCATCTCCCAGAACTCGATTTTCGTCTACGGCCCCACCGGCAACGGCAAAGACCAGCCTGGCCGAACGCATGCTGCGCGTCTACCAGGACGCGGTGCTGATTCCCTATGCGGTCGAAGTGGATAACCAGATCATCAGCTTGTACGACCCGGTGGTGCATCAACCGCTCGAAAACGACGATGCCGACATCGATCCGCGCTGGATCATGTGCAAGCGGCCGTGCATCGTGGTCGGCGGCGAGCTGATCCCCAGCATGCTGGAGCTGCGGCTGGACGAAGCGTCCGGCATTTACGCCGCGCCGCTGCAGATGAAAGCCAACAACGGCATCCTGATCATCGACGACTTCGGCCGCCAGTTGATGTCGCCGCGCGACCTGCTGAACCGCTGGATCGTACCGCTCGACCGCCGCGTCGATTACCTCACGCTGCGCTATGGCGTGAAATTCCAGATCCCGTTCGAGTTGATGGTGGTCTTCTCCACCAACCTGGAGCCATCGGACCTGGCCGACGAAGCGTTCCTGCGCCGCATCCACAACAAGATTTACGTCGAAGCCGTGGATGCCCAGAGCTTCGACCAGATCTTCGCGCGCGTGGTGCAGTCGCGCAACATCCAGGCCGAGCCCGACAGCGCCGAATATCTCCGCAAGTTGTGCCTGCGGGAAGGCCGCACCGAATTGCGCGCCTGCTATCCCGCCGACATCTGCAACATTCTGCTGTCCATCGGGCGCTATGAAGGCCGCGGTCCGATCATGACCAAAGCCGAGCTGGAACGCGCCGCGTCGCTGTATTTCGCCAAGGGCTGAGCTTCAGACTACAGCGCTGAATTGTTTCCAGGGCTTCCCCTGCGACTCCGCGACCGCCGCATAAACCACGTGCCCCTGATACGTGTTCACGCCCTCGCGAATCGCCGGGCTGTGCGCGCAAGCGCCCTCCAGGCCGCGATTGGCGAGCTCCATCAAGTACGGGAACGTCGCGTTGTTCAGCGCGAAAGTGGACGTATGCGGAACCGCGGCGGGCATGTTCGACACGCAGTAGTGCAGAACGCCGTCGACGAAATAAATCGGGTCGGTGTGCGTGGTCGCATGCGAGGTTTCGAAACAGCCGCCCTGGTCGATGGCGACATCCACCATCACCGCTCCCTTCTTCATCTGAGAGAGCATGTCGCGGCGCACCAGCCGCGGAGCCGACGCCCCGGGGATCAGCACCGCGCCGATCACCAGATCCGCCAATGCGCAGCGATTCGCGAATCGTGTACTCGTTCGAGGCCAGCGTCACGATCTGGCTGGAATAGATGTCGTCCAGCTCGCGCAGCCGCTTCAGATTCCGGTCGATGATCGTGACGTGCGCGCCCAAGCCCACGGCCATCTTCGCGGCGTGATGCCCCACCACGCCGCCGCCGATAATCACCACGTTCGCCGGTGACAACACCGGGCACGCCGCCCAGCAGAATCCCGCGGCCGCCCATGGGAGCTTCCAGATATTGCGCGCCCACCTGCGACAGCCATCCGCCCGGCCACTTCGCTCATCGGCGTCAGCAGCGGCAGGGAACCGTCAGCCTCGCGAATGGTCTCGTACGCGACCCCATTGACGCGCGTTTCGAGCATCTTGTCGGTCAGTTCCGGAAGCGGCGCCAGATGCAGGTAGGTGAACAGCACCAGACCCGGCCGCAGAAACGGATATTCGGACGGCTGCGGCTCCTTCACCTTCACGACCAGATCGCTCTTCGACCAGAGCTCGGCGGCCATCGGCACGATCTGCGGCGCCGGCGTGACGATATTCTTCGTCAGTCAGCGTGCTGCCGACCCCCGCACCGGCCTGCGCCAGCACGGTGTGGCCTGCCTCCACCAGCGCCTTGGCTCCGCTGGGCAGCAATCCGACACGCGCCTCGTGATCCTTAACTTCCTTGGGGACACCAATGATCATGTTGTGAGTTAACGCTGCTGGACCTGGGACTTGTCCCCGGTAGCGGAATCCACCGGCGCGGTCCGATGAGGCCCCAAACCAAGTGCAATCAGGGACAGTGAGCCGATTTTTCCGTCGTCAGGAAGGCTTTGCTCGCGCTGGAAGCGCTTGAGAGCGTCCACCGACGCCGGCCCCCAGTTGCCGTCCACCGGACCGCTGAAATAGCCTTTGTCGGCCAGCGACTGCTGAATTTCCCGGTATCGGTCGAGCGTCGGCTGTTGCTGGACATATCTGCGGGTTGCGATGGCGGGTTTAGATGTCTTCGAGGAGCGCTTATGCGCCGCGACCGAAGCCGGCTTCACGGCGCCCGGAGGGGTCGCTTTCGCGGCGGAAGCCGTCGCCTTAGCCTTAGCAGCCGATTTCTTAGCGTTAGTGGTCTTTTTCTGCGCCGTCGAAGGACCCTGTGCAGCAAGCCCCATGGCGGCCAGACAAGCCACAACAACCAATATGGTCAGTTGGCGCAAGTGAACAGTCTAGCAGAAAACACCACGCCTCTTGGGCGTGGTCCTGGGGACTAGTCTTGCGGCAGTGTCCCGCTCAAAAAGCGGGTGACGGTCTGCTGTGACGTCCTGCCCCTCGGACCGGCAATGGGCGATGAGCGAACCACGCGGAACGCCACCGCATCGCCCGGCTTCAGCGTCGGACTGAACCTTCTTGATATCGTCCACCGAGCTAACCGGCTGGCGGTTGATCGCGATGATGATGTCGTGTTCCTGCATGCCGACTTCTTCGGCAAACGAACCCGGCTCGACGCGGGTGACGGTCACGCCGTGCTTGTCGGGCGTCAGCTCGCGCTCCTCTTCGCTGACCACGCGCGGCGAGAATCCGAACTTCACTTGCGTGGCTGAGGGCGTGTCGGGCTTGGCCGGTTCTTCCGCCGGAGTTTTGTTGCCCGCGACGCTCGGCTCATCCGCATACACCTGTATCCGGTCCTGAATCGTCAGCTTGAAGTCCATCTTCTTGCCGTCGCGGTCGACGTTGAGTGTGACCTGGGTGCCCACCGGAGTGTCCGCCACGCGACCGATCAGATCGTCGCCGTCTTTGACCGGCTGGCCGTTCAGGCCCAGGATGATATCGTCAGGCTTCATGCCAGCCTTGTCCGCCGGGCCGCCCCTTTAACCTCGCCGACGATCACGCCATGGTCGAAGCCCAGCGCTTTGATCAATGTGTCCGCTTTGTCCTTGCTCCACCGGACTCCGATGGAGCCGCGCGTCACGCGGCCGTCGCGAATGATGTCGTTGTAAACCCGCACCACCATGTTGATCGGCAGCGCGAACCCGACGCCCTGCGATCCGCCGTTCTGCGTCGCGATCATGGTGTTGACGCCGATCACTTCGCCGCGGATGTTCAGCAGCGGTCCGCCGCTGTTGCCGGGATTGATGGCCGCATCGGTCTGAATAAATCGCTGGAACTGCTGCGAGCCTGGGATATCGCGACCGGTGGCGCTGATGATCCCCGCCGTCACGGTCGCTTCCAGGCCGAACGGCGAGCCGATCGCCACCGCCCAATCGCCCACCTGAACGCCGTCCGAGTTGCCGATCATCACCGGCGTCAGCGTGCGCTTGGGCTCGATCTTGATCACCGCGATATCGCTCTCCCGATCCGAGCCGATCACTTTGGCGCGGTATTCGGTGGTGTCGCCATGCAGCTTCACGTGGATGTGATCGACGGAGTCGCCGTTAGAATCCGAAACCACGTGATTGTTGGTGATGATGTAGCCGTTCTTGTCCACGATGAAACCGGTGCCGGACTGCTCGCGCCGGAAGGCCTGCGGCGGCAGCGCCTGCCCGCCTCCGTTGCCGCCGCGATTCCCGAAGAAGCGACGGAACAGATCCGATGCTGTCGTCGTTGCCTTCCTCATCCGGGTCCTGCTGCGGATTGCGGCGCGAGTGCGCCTGCTGCGTGCTCTTCGGCATGTAGTCCGCCGTGATGTTGACCACGCTCGCGTCGAGCTTCTTGGCGAGCTTGGTGAACTCGTTGCCCACTTCCTGCGCGTTCGGGATCACCAGCGGCGTCGCATCCGGCGCGGCCTGCTGATCTCTCGCCGCCTTGTACGCCGGTGTTGACCAACGTCCCGATGAGAATCCCCACCGACAAGGTGACCAGCAGCAACGTCGTGGACAAGAGCTTCTGCTGGCGCATCTTTTCGTAAAGCTTCATGTCGAACAGCTTCATGTTTTTACCTGCCTCGTACCATTATACAAGGTCCCGTTCCATGGATGCCTGCCGCCGTCGGCAGGTTTCAGACACGGAACTCCCTTCTCTATCGGCATAGACGAAGGTGCGGATTAAAGGTTGCGCCCAACGCTTTATTCGGTGGCTAACAAAAGGCACAATGCCAGCAAGATTCGCCTCAACCCCAATTCCCGTCCCTCCGGCTGGAACCATTCAGACGCCGTATGCGCGCCTCCGCCCTGGCCGCCCGCTCCGATCGATACCGCCGGAATACCCAAGCGACAGCGGAATATTCGCGTCGGTCGAGGAGCAATCCAGGTGACTGCGGATTCCCAGATGCGCGTCCACCGCGCGCAGGCATTCGAGAATCGGCGCGTCTTCGCTCAACCCGCCGCCGGGACGCGAGCCGATCTCCTTCACTCGCCCCGCTAACGCGCCCGCCAGCGCTGCGCGCGTTTTCGATTTCCAGCGCCCGCTCACAGGGTCGACGCCAGCAGCGCGGCCATGCGCTCGATCCGCTCCGCGCTTTCCGAGCGCAGGTCCACTTTGGCGCGCGCCTCGCTCGGAATCGAATTGATGCTCGATCCGCCCTCGATCACGCCGAAATTGAACGACGATCGCGGGCCGCCTGCGCGTTACGGCAGCTTCATCGGTAAACAGCGTCACCGCGCGGCTCAACGCGTGAACCGGATTGCCGATGCCGTAATCGCTCCAGCTGTGGCCGCCCGGACCGGTAATGGTGACGTCGAAGCGGCGGCTGGCCAGCGCCTGGCAGGTGATGTGATCCGTGCTGGGACCATCCAGCACCAGAAACGCTTGCAATCGCGCGCCGCTCGCGGGACGGCACAAGTAGCGCATTCCGCTCAGGTTGCCCTCGCCTTCTTCGCCGACGTTGGCGACCAGCAGCGGAACCAGCGGCGTGCTTTCCACCGGCGGCGCTGCCTTCCAAAGCGCGGCCAAGCGCGAGCAGCGCGGCCAGGCCCGCGCCGTTATCGGAAACGCCCGGACCCAGCATCCGGCCGTCGCCCAGCAATCTTGATCTCTTCCGGCGAACGCGGCGCGAGCACCGTATCGAGATGCGCCGTCACCGCCACCGCCGCGGCGTCGCGCTGCCCCGGAAGCGACGCGATCACGTTGCCCGCGCGATCGAGCTTCGCATCCCAGCCCAGGGAGCGGAACCGCTCCGCCATCCATTCGGCGCGCTTTTGCTCGAAAAACGTGGGCGCGGGAACGCGGCACAGCTTCAGGTGCTGCTCGTTGATCCAGGCCCGCTCGCGGCGGAACCACTCCATCGCCGGCGCGCACCGCGGCGCGAAGCGGCGAGTTCGGATACGGATTGGGCCAGCACAGGCATCGAAAGTCTCAGTCTAACCGACGTTCGCCTAAATATCCGCTTTGGGGTACCTTTTGCGCATCCATTCGACAAATTTGTCTGGGGCGGCCATGGTCGACAGCCGGCCTTGGCGCACCAGCGCCCAATCCTCGAACTTCTTGGATTGCTTGATCTCGGCAAGCGTCGTCGGAGGCTCCAGACGTCCGGCAAATTCGAAATCCGCCACCGCCGATTTCGGATTTTTCGGATCCGGCCGTCCGGCGGACCGCACGTTCGCCATCCCGACGACTCCCGAGACACCGCCGCTATGATACAGAAACACGCGGTCGCCCGGACGCATCTCTTTAATTGCACGGACAGCTTGCGGGTTCGTGACGCCATCCCAAACGGTCTTTTTTTCGCGTTCCAAGTCGTCGATGGAATACGTTTCGGGATCTGTTTTTGCAAGAAAGTAGCTCATAGGTGGGTTCCCGGACATAGCGGAGGTGCCGGTATCTCGGTATCTGACAGGGTTCCAGACCGGCTGTTTCATCGGTAATAGCGCGCGCTGTGCGACTAAGGCGAAGCGGCTTAACGTTGTACAATGATTCTGTGGCCGCGTTGGCGGCAAGGTCAAAAGGAGTTTAGACGTGTCCGTCAGAAGTGCAGGCGTACTGGCGGCACTGATCGTTTGGGGAGGGATCGGAGCGGCGCAAACCAGGCAACAGCAAGGAAATACAACGCCGCCCCCACCGGCTCCGGAGAAGAACGAAGCGCCTAAAGTCCCGATTACGGTTCCAGCGGAATCGACCGGGCTGCCGATCGACCCAAAGAGCTATATCATTGGCCCTGAAGACATTCTGAACATCAGGGTATGGCGTGAACCGGACTTTACGGGCGCCAAAGGCGTCCGGCCCGACGGCAAGATCACCATGCCGTTGATCGGCGACGTGCAGGCCGGCGGCCTCACTCCGCAGCGGCTGGCCGATCAATTGAAACAAGCGATTTCCGAGTACATGAAATCACAACCGGACGTGACCGTAGAGGTGATTCAGGTCAACAGCAAGAGTTATTCGGTGACCGGCGCGGTGGCGCGCCCATCAAGATATCCGCTGGTGCTGCCGAAAACAGTATTTGACGCCATCACGGACGCCGGCGGATTTCGCGATTTTTTCGCAAATAAAAAAGACATCATCATTCTGCGCGCCGACGGGAAGACGCGCTTGCATTTCAACTACGACGATTGGGTCAAGCACGGAAATGCGAATAAAAAAAATCAGAATGTACAGATTGAAAACGGCGATACGATCCTGGTGAAGTAGACCGGAAACAATCGGAGAGACCGCGCATGCAGCCAAACGAAGGAATTAGCATTCCCAGAAGGGCTCTCGACGTCGAGGATTATATCGACATCGTGCGCCGCCATAAAGGTTGGATTTTTGGCCCTTTTTTATTCTGCGTCGTCGCGAGCGTCGTCGGCGTGTATCTCTGGCCGGATAGCTACGACTCTTCCGCGTTGGTCAAGATCACGCCTCAGCAGGTTCCGGAAGCATGGTGCAATCCTCGGTCAACCAGGAAATGTACGACTCGGTCACCTCCATGGAGCAGGAAATCCTAAGCCGCGGCGTGCTGACCACCATCATCAACACCTACGATCTTTATAAACGGGAGCGGACGCGCGTACCGATTGAAGACATTCTCGACGAGATGCACAAGAAGATCCTGATCGAACCGGTGGTCGGCTCGAGCCAGAACACCAACACCCGCAGCATTCCGGCCTTCTCCGTCAAGTTTTCCTACTCGGACCGCTATTTGGCGCAGCGCGTGGTGCAGGATCTGGTGGGGAGATTCATCGACGCCAACGTCCGCAACCGCACCAATCAGAGCTTCCAGACCACGCAGTTCATGAAGGACGAGCAGGACCAGGCGAAAAAGGACCTGGACGAGATCGAGAATAAGCTAACCGCCTTCCGCGTGCAGAACAACGGCCGCCTGCCGGACCAGGTGCAGGGGATGATGCAATCGATGCAGGCGCTGCAGTCGCAGGTGACCGCGCTCGACAGCGCGATCAGCCGCGCCAACGAGGAGAAGCTCCAGCTCGAGGCGAATCTGCGGATCGTAAGGGACCAGATCACGGAGCTGAACAAGCTGCCTCCTGTCGAAACATCTGCCAGCGCGGTCGAACGAAATGAACGCCTGCTGGACGCGGAGCGCGAGGTCTCGCAATGGGAGGATCAGCTCAGAATCCTGCGCCAGCAGTACAGCGACAACTATCCCGATGTTCAGACTGCGCTCGGCCGTCTGGAAGCGGCGAAGCAGAAGCGCGACGACATCATTAAAGACGACGAGGCCAAGAAGGAACAATCTGCCAAAGAGGCGGCTAAGAGAAGCAAGGATCCAGCGCCCCGCCTTGAGAATCCCGCCGTCGCCAACGAGAGGCGCAACGCTGAGACCAACGCAAAACAGATCCAGAGCCAGATCGCAGGCAAGGAACTGGAGATCGAGGATTACAACAAGCAGATGGATCACGCCCGCCAGTCGCTCAAGACCTACCAGGCGCGCATCGAGGCGGTGCCGCTGGGCGAAAAAGAATACGACGACCTGCTGCGCGACCGGCGGTGGCCAAGCAGCGCTACCTCGAGGATGAACGAAAAGCTCGAAAAGGCCGAGATCTCGCAGGAGATGGAAAGGCGCAAACAGGGCGAAACTGCTGGAACTGCTGGATCCGGCGTCGCTGCCGCAAACTCCCACCGAACCGAAGCGGCCGATGGTCATCGCGATCGGCGCGGCTCTGGGTCTGCTGCTGGGGATCGTGATCGCCGGCGCGCGAGAGATGAAAGACACCTCGCTCAAGAATCTGAAAGACGTGCGGGCGTACACGCAGATGGCGATTCTGGGCAGCATTCCGCTGCTCGAAAACGATTTCGTGGTGCGCCGCCGCAGGCGTCTGGCCTGGCTCGGCTGGACCACGGCGTGTCTGGCCGCGGTGGTGATGATGGCGGGATCGGTGGTGTATTACTACGTGACCAAAGTTTAGCACGGCTAGTCGGAGGGAATAAATCAATGAGTCGAGTACATGATGCCTTGCGCCGGGCCGAGCAGGCGGGGATGCTTTCGCCGCCGGTCCACGCGGCCGCAGAGCCGAGGCGAACGGCCGCGACGGCGACGCTCGATGCGGGCCCGAACCTTGACCGGATTGCTGGAGCAGGTGGAGGAGATTCCCTTCCGCACCGCGCACCGATTCGCTGCTGATCGACGTGTCGCGGCCGCATGAAGCTCCCATGGAAGAGTTCCGCACGCTGCGCACGCGGCTCAATCACATGAAGAGCCTGCAGCCGATTCACTCGGTGGTGGTGACCAGCCCTTCGCCGGCCGAAGGCAAGTCGCTGTCGGCCGCCAACCTGGCGCTGGCCGAGGCGCACCTGGCCGGCAACATGACGCTGCTGGCCGACTTCGATTTCCGCCGTCCGATCATCCACACGCTGTTTCAGACCGACCGCAGCCCGGGCATCACCGATTATCTGCTGGGGAAAGTTCCGCTGCATCAGGCGCTGCGCAAGATCGCGGGAACCAACCTGTACATCATGCCGGCGGGCGAAGCGGTGATCAATCCGCTGGAACTGCTGAACCTGCGCGAAGTCAAGCTGCTGCTGGACCGGCTGCCGACGCTGTTCAACTGGATCATTCTGGACAGCCCGCCGCTGCTGTTCGCGGCCGACGCCAACCTGCTTTCGACGCTGTGCCACGGCACGCTGCTGGTGGTGCGCATCGGACACACCACCATCGATTCGGTGACGCGCGCCATGCAATCGCTGTGCAACAACAACGTGCTGGGCATCGTGGTGAACGGCGCGCGCCGCGGCGAGCTGTATAGCAAGTACACCTACTATCACTCCTACTACACGCCCAAGGAAGATCGCATCAATCGCTCCGAGGAGATTCTGGAGCCCGAAGAAGCGCAGGCAGCCGCCGCGGCGTCTGAAAAAACCATTGAGTGATCAGGCGCTGAAGTTGGCCGCGTAACGGCACACGGCGCGCACGGGACAGGCTGCGCACGCGGATCCGTGCGGCGGCAGATCTCCTGCCCGTGGCGGCGCAGTAAATTATGCGCCGCGATCAGGAACTCGCAATCGAGACCTGCGACTTCCGGCCCGAGCGCCTCCTGAGTTCGCCGGTACATGGTGGAGTAATTCTTCTGCTCCTCCGCGAACCCGAGCCGTGTGATCACTCGCAATCCGTTCGATTCGAGGGCCAGCCGGGCGTAGGCTCCCGCGAACAGCAGGATTTTTTCGGCTCCCGGCTCGCCAATCATGGGAAACTTCGCCAGCGCTTTTCGGGCAGCCTTGAATTCGAGCGCCAGGACCCGCCGCAGGTCGCCGTCGAACTCGTCTCTGACCAGTTGGGCGCATTGTTGCATCCGCAGCGCCCGCACGTCGGCATAAATTCCGCCCAGCGCCGCGATTTCGGTCAGCAATTCCAGCGGCGCATTGAGGATCTTCGCGGGCGTAGTGCCTGCGCGTTTTTTCAGTTCCCGAAACGCACGTTCGCGCCGGTCGTCGGTGCACAGGTAGCCGGCCTTTTCGAACAGCAGCATCTCGAACGGATCGCGAGTCAGAGGCGGCCCGGGCGGGCCGTAGTGTTTTCGCAGGCCCGCGACGACTTTCCTCAAATCAGGCACGCCGCAATACCAGCGCGGAGTTCTTGCTGCCGAACGCGATGCAATTGACCACCGCGTACTCGAAATCGGCGCGGCGGCCCGGCTCGGGAATGTAATCGAGATCGCATTCCGGATCGGGGACGTCGACGTTGGCGGTCGGCGGCAGAACGCCGTCGCGCATGGCCAGCAGCGTCGCGGCGACACCGGCGGCGCCGCAAGCTCCTTGCGGATGGCCGATCAGGCTCTTCAACGACGATCCGGGTAGCCGGTAGGCATGATCGCCGAAGGCCAGCTTCACCGCGCGCGTCTCGATGCGGTCGTTCAGCTCGGTGGAGGTGCCGTGGTAATTCAAATACCCGACGGCTTCGGGGCCGATGCCCGCTTCTTCGAGCGCGAGGGAGATCGCGCGCGCCGGCTCCTCGCCGCATTCTTCCAGGCGGACACGATGATACGCCTCGCAAGTCGACCCGTAGCCCGCGATTTCGCCTAGGATCGAGGCGCCGCGGGCCAGCGCGCGCTTCTCGCTCCTCCAGCACGAAGAACCACGAGCCTTCGGCGATGACGAATCCTTCGCGATCGCTTCGAAAATGGCCGCGAAGCGCGCTCCGGCTCGTCGTTCCACTTGGATGCGAGAATCCGCATGGCCATGAACCCGCGCAGAATCAGCGGAGCGATGGGCGCGTCCACGCCGCCGGCGACCATGGTCCAGCACGCCCGCCTGGATGTTCCGGTACGCGTAGCCCAAGCGCGTCGGTCGAGGAGGTGCATCCCGTGGAGATCACGTGGCTCAGGCCCGCGGAACCCGAAGCGCATCGAGACTTCGCTCGCCAGCGTTCCGATGGTCGACGTCGGCACCACGTACACGGAGCATTGCCGCCAGTGGCCGGTGTGATAGAGGCGGTACTGCTCCTCGGTAAATTCGTGGCTGCCGCCGCCGGAGCCGACGATGACGCCGATCTGCCGCAGTTCGTCGCGAGTCATCGCGGCGGGATCGATCCCCGCCGAGTCGAGCGCTTCCTGCACGGCGGCGATCGCCAGCGGCGCGACGCGCGACACGTGCGGCCGGTCCTTGGGCGAGACGTAATCCTCCTCGCGAAATCCTTTGACCTCGCCCGCAACCTGGACCGCGAAATCGGACGTGTCGAATCGGGTGATCGGGCCCGATGCCGCTGACTCCGGCCCGCGTCGCCGCCCAAAAGGCTTCGGTTCCGATGCCGTTGGGGCTGACGACGCCCATTCCGGTGATGACGACGCGGCGTTTCATGGAGACCCAGAAGTCAGAATAAACCCCTTGCGCGTGTGAATCCCGGCTCTCATGTTCTGCTAGAATAGCGGTTTCACGCCTGCGTCGTATCGCTCCGATGTGATTCCGGCTGTCTTCGGTGAAACCAGCAGCGGTAGGTGGGCGTCTTTGTTAAGCGCAGAGTGGAAAGGAACCCGGTTAGATGACGTTTTCCAGGCCTGGATGCCTGCGCGCGGTGGTGGTCTGTCTGCTGTGCTCGTTTCCCGCTGTTTTGCCAGCAAGCCGACCAGCAATCAGCCAACCGCCGCAGCAGCAACAGCCGCCTCAGCCGCCTCCTCCCAAGCCCGTAGAGCAAACGCAAACCCGCGGAACAGAAGAAGAACAATCCGTTTGAAACCGTTCCCGAGTCCACCGAGCAGCCGCAGCCCCCCAAACCCCAGGCGCCTAAACTCGAGGCCCCCAAACCGGCCACCGAGGCGGCGAAACCCAATCAGCCGATCGAGAACGTCATCGAGAGCATCGACTTCCGCGGCGCGCGGCGCATTCCTCAGGACACGCTGCGCGCCATGATCACCACCAAGAAGGGCGATCCAGTACGACGAGGAGCAGCTGCAACCGCGATTTCATGGCGCTGTGGAACACCGGCCGGTTCGACGATATCCGCATGGAGCGCGAGGCCGGGCAAGACCGGCTGGATCATCCGCTTCGTCATGACCGAGCGGCGCGTCATCCGCTCCATCAAGTACGACGGCCTGAAATCGATCACCACGTCCGAGATTCTGGACCGCTTCAAGGAGCGCAAGGTCGGGCTCAGCGTCGAATCGCAGTACGATCCCAATCAAGTCCAGCGCGCCCAGCGTGGTCTTGCAGGAATACCTGGCCGAGCGCGGCCGCCAGTTCGCCACCGTCGAGCCGGAGCTGCACCAGGTGCCGCCATCCTCGCTCGAAGTCATCTTCAAAGTGGATGAAGGACCCAAGGTGAAGGTCGGCGAGATCACCTTCGACGGGCAACGAGCACATGAAGCGATCCCCTGCTGATCAGCGCGCGATGAAGAATCTGCACCCTTACGGGATTCCGTACTCGATCTTCTTCGAGAACCTGTTCCCGAAGACCTACGATTCCACCAAGCTGGAAGAAGACCAGGAGCGCATTCAGCAGTTCTACCAGGACAACGGCTATTTCACCGCGCAAACCACCGACGCGAAAGTGGACATCGTGACCGTGGGCGGCGGAAAATTCCGGCTGCCGCTGATCAAGTCGACCGAGCCTGGGCAAAGCCGCCAACATCCATATCAGCATCGAAGAAGGCCGCCTGTATCACCTGAACAACATCAACTTCGTGGGCGTGAAGTTGTTCCGCACGCCGGATGCGCTCATGCAAACCGGTGTTCGGGATGCAGCAGGGCGACGTGTTTTCCACCGCCAAGCTGCGCAAGGGCTTCACGGATCTGCAAAAACTCTACGGCCAGTTCGGCTATATCGATTTCGTGGCCGAGCCGAGCTTTGAGCCGCTTCCCGAACACCGACAAGATCGACCTGACGCTGACCTTCGACGAAGGCAAGCAGTTCTTCGTGCGGCGCATCGATTTTTCGGGCAACATGACCACGCGCGACAAAGTCATCCGCCGCCAGTTGCTGATCGACGAAGGCGACGTGTTCAACACGCACCTGTGGGAATTGAGCATTCTGCGCCTGAACCAGCTCGGCTATTTCGAAGTGCTGAAGGAAGAACGAAGCCGCCGACATCAAGCGCGACACCAAGACCAACACGGTGGACATCACGCTCAAAGTGAAGGAGCGCGGCAAGAACTCGATCCAGTTGAACGGCGGCGTTTCGGCTATCGCCGGCAGCTTCGTCGGATTCTCGTATTCGACCAACAACTTCCTCGGGCTGGGCGAGACGCTCAGCCTGTCCACGCAGTTGGGAACGGTGCAGCGCAGCGCGCAGTTCGGATTCACCGAGCCGTACCTGTTCGATCTCCCGCTTCAGGTCGGCTTCACGGTGTTCACGTCGCGGTTCAATTACGATCAGGCGCGCGAGGCTTCGATTCTGTCGGGCACAGAACCTGATTCCGCTGTACAACCAGCTTGGCACGCAAAACCTGCTGAACTACGTTTCCAATTCGAACGGCTTCACGATTTTCGCCAGCTATCCGCTGAAGCGCAGCTTCGCCCGCGCTGGGGATCAGCTACGGCTATACGATTCAGAACATCAAGACGCTGACCGACGCGGCGGCGACGTATTTCGACTACATCAACTTCCTGCACATCAACGGGCCGAATTCGCTCGACGGGATCCAGTCGTCGACGATTACTCCCAGCTATACGTACAACTCGGTCAACCACCCCATCACGCCGACGGGAGGGAAGGCGTTTCGTTCTCGCTTCTCTTATTCGGGCGGTCCGATGGGCGGCAACGTGAACCAGTTGGAGCCGGTGCTCGACGCCAAGTACTTCCGCAAGTCGCCGCTGAATCCGAAACACGTGATCGGATTTCACGTGCTCGGGAAGTGGGTGACCGGATACGGCGGAAAGGTCGCGCCGCCGTTTAATCGTTTCTATATGGGCGGCGAGAACGATATCCGCGGATTCGACATCTGGGGCATCAGCCCGATCGCATGTGTGCCGACCAGCTCGGTCCAGGTTCTGAACAACGACGGCACGCCGCGCATGCAAAGCGGCTCGACGCCAACGGAAACCGGACCTCTGTCGGAGTTTACCAGACCATCCCGACGTATCAGTTGGTGTTCCCCGGCGGCGATACCGTGGGTGTCGGCAACGTCGAGTACCGCATTCCGATCTTCGGCCCGGTGACGCTGGCGATCTTCGGCGATGCCGGCGTCGACAAGCTGTCTCGCAGCAGCCAGTTGCAGTTGAACCCGGACCGCATCTCGCAGCTTGAACGGATTGTTCCCGGAAGCGTCGTTTTCGAACCGCGCCGTGGTCGCGGCGGGCACGCAGATCCCGCGCATCTCCACCGGGCTCGAAATTCAGGTGTTGATGCCGGTGGTCAACGCCCCGTTCCGCGTGTATTGGGCCTACAACCCGATGAGCGTCGAGCGAGAATCTTCAGCCGCCGATCGTGGCCGACCGCAGCTACTTCCCGAACGCCGCGACGTTCGCGCAACGCCCTGGCTCAGTTCGGACAGCCGGTCCCGTTCTTCGAGCGGGCGTCGACGTTCCGATTCACTATCGGGCGTACGTTCTAGTGTAGGATATTAAGATTAAATGAGGAGTTTAGTTGTGAAAAAACAGAAGCTCGCGCTCTTCGCTGTTGGCCGCCCTGATGGCTTCGGCCACGTCGCCCAGAGCCACCGCGTCAGCCCCCGCTGCGCCCGCGGCCTCGGCCACCGGGCACGTTCCCACCAAAGTCGGCGATCATTCAAGCCCAGAGCGCCCTGGTCAGCACCAAGGACGGGCAGAAGGCGATGCAGGAGTTTCAGGCCAAGCTGGAGCCGCGCAAGAAGGATCTGGAACGAAAGGCGGCCGAAATCCGCGAACTGCAGGACAAGTTGCAACGCGGCGGCGCGGCGATGGCCGAAGCCGCCAAGACTGGACCTGACGCGCACCATCGATCCGAAGACCAAAGCCTACAATCGCGACATGCAGGACGCCCAGGACGAAGCCGATCAGGAGCAGCGCAAACTGCTCGATGAACTGAGCGGCAAGATGACGCAGGTGATCGAGAAATACGCGCAAGCGAACGGTTACGCGGTGATCCTGAACGTCAGCAATCAGAACACGCCGGTCATCTACGCGTCGAACCAGGTCGAGATCACCAAGGACATCATCGATCTGTACGACAAGATGAACCCATCCACCGGTCCGTCGACGCCTGCTCCCAAACCGGCCGCTCCGGCCAAGCCGACCGACTCCGGCGCCGACCACCACACCCACAAAGAAACAGCCGCAATAGAGTTACCCGGGAGTAATCCAAAAGCTTTCACGCCAGGTCTCGCCTGGCGCGACGTGCGGTAGCATCGCATTGGGCGAATTGAACGCATTGGTGACGGCCGTCATCGGCTCGAAGCACACCAACGGTTTCCCCGGCGGCGCATACACGACAGCCACGGGATATTTCGGTCCGTAACGCACGGAAACGCGCTGTCCAGGACCTTCGAGAACAAACTCCACTCCTGTAAGCCCCGTGAAAACCGTGTCGAGCGACTCGCCTTTCAACGGAAGCGGATTGGCTAGAGCAACTCGCTTGGTTTCTCCCGTTGGAATGAGTTTATCCGACAGAATCACTTGATCGCGCGCGGCGATATGCACGATCCATTCGTCGCGAGGCGAACCAGTGAGCTGGAAATAAGGGTGATAACCGATGCACAGCGGCATCGGCTCCTCGCAAAGATTTTCCACCGCCGTTTCCACTTCGAGCGAGCCTTCGCGCAGGCGATGCGTGACCTCGATCGCGTGAGCGAACGGAAATTGCGCCATCCATTCCGGATATCGCCAGAATTCGAGCCGGCTGGTTGACGTGGACGCATCATGGAACGTCAGCCTCCATCGATCGGTGAAAGCAACCAATCCGTGGATCGGCAGATGATTCGCGTCGTAGCGCAGATTTCCCAGCCACGGGTTCAGCAAATATTTCTTCCCATTCGCGAAATACGCATCGCCGTCGATGCGATTCGCCCAGGGCGCGAGCAACGGAATTCCGGCAAGCGTAGGCGCATGCCAATCCGGCGGGGTCCACAGAATTTCTTCTCCGCGAAAGGTCATCGAGCCGGCGTTGTTGCCAAACCCGGTGTTGATGGCGACGGCTAGATCGCCATCGCGAAGCTGGATCATTTACTGATCGTCCGATTCGCGCAAATCGAGATCGGTGTACTTGCGGCAGCAGACGCAGGGTCCCGGAGTATAAGTCCGGATGGAGCACACACTGCACCAGTACGTGACCATCAGACTCTTGCCGTCCTTGTGGACGAACAGGGATCGCGAGGTAATCAGGCCGGCTTCGAATTTGTCCGGTCCGGTCCAATGTCCCAGGACCTCGAAATCGGCGTTCTTGAGCCGCTCATCGGCGAGCACTCCCATGGTCGCGTCATCGCCGTGAAGCTGGATGCGGCGGCCGCCGGAGAGAATCAGAACCGGCTGGTCACCCGTCTCCAGACGCCCGCGTACGCTGATTGCGACATCGGCCGCAAACACCGCCGGCGCCAGGAAGATGGCCGCAGCCAGCGAACGCCTGGTCACGTACCTATTTTACTCCCGTCTACATTACCTCTTCGGCCCAGTCCTGCAAGATCGCTTTCACCTTGCCGGTGAACTGATCGGCCAGCGCGCCGTCGATCAGGCGATGATCGAAGGTCAGCGCGAGATAGCACATGGAGCGGATCGCGATGGCGTCGTCGATCACCACCGGCTCCTTCTCGACGCTCCCGACGCCCAGAATCGCCACCTGCGGCTGATTGATCACCGGCGTCGCGAAAATGCTGCCGAAGCTGCCGAAATTGGTGATGGAGAACGTCCCGCCCTGCACCTCATCCGGCCGGAGCTGGCGCGAGCGGGCGCGAGCTGCAAGATCGACGATGGACCGCTGCAATCCGATCACGTTCTTTTCGTCGGCATTGCGAATCACCGGCACGATCAGCCCGTTTTCGAGCGCCACCGCGATGCCGATATTGATATCGCGATGATAAATGATGTTGGTGCCGTCGATGGAAGCGTTGAGCATCGGGTACTGGCGCAGCGCGGCCGTCGCGGCGCGCACCACGAACGGCAGGAACGTCAGGCCGAAGCCGTACTGCGCCTGGAACTGGCCCTTCACGCGGTCGCGCATCTTGGCGACCCGCGTCATGTCGACTTTGTGGACCGTGGTCACGTGCGCCGAGGTGCGCTTGCTGAACACCATGTGCTCGGCGATCTTCTGGCGCATGATGCTCATGGGCTCGATGCGCGTGGAGGCCGTTTCGCCGGGCATGCACCTGCGCGCGGCACTTGCGATCGGCGGCTGAGTGGCGGCACCGGGACGGCGGCAGGAACGGTCGCTACGGCTGCCGGCGCGGGAGCCTGCGGCTGAGGAGGCGGAGGCGCTGCTGGAGCTGCTGGTGTGCGCGCAGATAAGCGCTTCCAGATCCTGCTTGGTGATTCGCCCGCCTGCGCCGGTGCCCTTTACCCGAGCCAGATCGATATTGTTCTCGCGCGCCATCTTGCGCACCAGCGGCGACAGCGGACCGGCAGTCTCTTCGACCACAGTCGCCACGGGAGCCGGACGGCGCTGGCGGAGGAGGCGCCTGGTAGCTTGGCTGAGCGGCAGCTTGAGGAGCGGGCGCGGTGCGGCAGGCGGGGGCGCCGTTGCGGACGCTGCCGCGGGTGCGGACGCGCCACCGGCTCCATCGGTGATCCGTCCGACGACGGTATTGATCCCGACCGTCTTGCCTTCCTCCACCAGGATCTCGGCCAACGTGCCGGCGGCGGGCGACGGGATCTCGGTGTCCACTTTGTCGGTGGAGATCTCGAACAGCGGCTCGTCGCGCTCCACGCGCTCGCCGGGCTTCTTCAGCCACTTGGTCAGCGTTCCTTCGACAATGCTTTCGCCCATCTGGGGCATGACGACATCGATCATATTTTCTCCATGGTTCTCGATCGAAGACGCGCCCGAAACTGCGTTCGAGCGCCGCGATAACTTGTTCGCGGCTCGCCTGGGACCCCATGCGCCCGCATCGAAGTCACCGGCTTGGTCAAGCCGCACGGAACGATGTACCTAAAATAGCTCAAGTCCGTATCGACGTTCAGCGCGAAGCCGTGCGAGGTCACCCAGCGGCTGATGTGCACGCCGATCGCGGCGATTTTCCCTCGCTCGGTCCACACGCCGGTGGCGCCTGTCGGAACGCCCGGCTTGAATGCCGAATTCCGCCAGCGCGTCGATCAGCACCTGCTCGATGCCGCGCACGTAGGCGACCACGTCGCGCTTCCATTCCCGCAAATCGACGATCGGGTAGCCGACGATCTGCCCGGGGCCGTGATAGGTGACGTCGCCGCCGCGGTCGGTGCGATGAAATTCGATGCCCGCGCGCTCCAGCAGTTCGGGCGTCGCCAGCACATTTTCCTCGTGCCCGTTGCGGCCCATGGTGACGACGTGCGGATGCTCGACGATCAGAAGCTGGTCGGGAATTTCGCCGCGCTTGCGGCGCTCGACCAGCTCGCGCTGCAGCTCGAGCGCTTCCGCGTAGCCCATGCGGCCGAGATCGCGAACGCTGCACGCCGCCGCTAACTCGCGAACTTCAGGCATTGATGGCCATTCCGTAGACCGCGTTGAACGCCTCGCCCATGGCTTCGTACAGCGTCGGATGCGCGTGGATGGTGTGCATCAGCGTCTCGACGGTGGCTTCCGCTTCCATCGCCGAGCACGCCTTCGCTGATCAGCTCGAACGCCTCCGGGCCGATGATGTGGACGCCCAGGATCTCGCCGTATTCTTCGTCGGCGACGACTTTGACGAATCCGTCGTGCTGGCCCAGGATGCTGGCCTTGGCTGTCGGCCGCGAACGGGAATTTGCCGATTTTGACCTTGCGTCCCGCGGCGCGCGCCTGCGCTTCGGTGAGCCCGACGCTGCCGATGCCCGGCTCGGTGTAGGTCGCGCTGGGAATGCGATTCTTGTTGATCGGCGTCACCGGCTTTGCCGGCGATGTGGCCGATCGCGACCATGCCTTCGGCGGTCGCCACGTGCGCCAGCTGCGGCGTTCCGCCGACGATGTCGCCGATCGCGTAGACGCCCGGCTCGCCGGTGCGCTGGTATTCGTCCACTTTGATGAATCCGCGGTCCAGCTCGACCTTCGTGCCTTCCAGGCCGATATTTTCGGTGTTCGGCTTGCGGCCCACGGCCACCAGCAGCGTCTCGACGTCGAACTTTTCCTGCTTGCCGTTGGCGAAGGCGGCGGAGAAGGTCACGCCGTTTTCGTGCTTCTGAATGTTCTCGACCCGCGCGCCGGTTTCGACGCGAATGCCGCTCTTCTTGAACAGCCGCTCCAGTTCCTTCGAGACTTCCTCGTCTTCGACCGGCACGATGCGCGGCAGCATCTCGAACAGCGTCACTTTGGTGCCGAAACGATGAAAACAGGACGCAAACTCGACGCCCACCGCGCCCGCGCCGATCACGCCCATCGACTTCGGCACTTCGCGCAGATCCAGGATTTCGATATTGGTCAGAATGCGCTTCGGGTCCGGCTGCAAGCCCGGGAAGCATGCGCGCTTCCGAGCCGGTGGCGAGCACGATATTGCGCGTTTCCAGGATCTGTGCCGTTCGGCGGTGACTTCGACCTTGCCGGGACCGGCCAGGCGCGCCGCGGCCCTTGATCAAGTCGACCTTGTTCTTCCTCATCAGGAACTCGACGCCCTTGGCATGCTTGGCGACGATCTTGTTCTTGCGGTCGCTGACCAGCGGGAAATCGAGCCGCGGATTGTCGCAATGCATTCCGTCTTCTTCGGGATGAAGGAAACGCTCCCACACGTCGGCCGCGTGGAGGAACGCCTTGGTGGGGATGCAGCCGACCTGCAGGCAGGTGCCGCCCAGTCTGGGATCTTTTTCAATGATCGCGGTTTTCAGGCCGTATTGGCCCGCGCGAACGGCCGCCGAATACCCACCGGGACCGCTCCCGATGACAATCACGTCGTATGTCATTTATTTTCTAGTGTAACATTCGACCCGAATTTCAGAACGTGATGCCGATCAGAAACTGGGCCTGATTCAGATTGGAAGGAGCGAAACCTTGCACTGCGGCGATGCTCGCGTCCGACCCCCAGCGAGTGTAGCGCAATTCGGGCTCGATGCGGATCCTGGCCGCCTTCAATTCCACGCCCGCGCCGAAAGTGAAGCCTGCGTTCGAGAGGTAGCTGGCGGAGGATCCCGTCGCGCGAAAACTCGGCCCGGCCAGCACATAGGGCTTTATCAGCGGCAGATGCAGGAAACGGTATTTGCCGAGCACGGGGAACGACCACGAGTTGACGTTGGTGGCGTTCGTGACCAGCGTGATACTGTTGTTGATCTCCTGGGCCCGGTTCAAAGGCTGATACAGCGCATCGGCCTCAACCGACAGGCCCAAGGGAAGGTGCAGCTCGACCATAGGCCCGATCGCGAACTCGTTCGAATTGGAAAAAGTCCGCACGAAACTGCTGCCGGATGTCGTCGTAACATCGGAGAACGCGCCTGTGAAAGGAACTCCGCCGCGAATGCCGAACGATATCGGCTGGGCGCAGGCGATGGAAGTGAGAAGAAAAACCGAAACCGCGAAGATCTTCATATGAATCAATGGATGTGGCGTCGTGCGGAGCCGTTTCGAAAAGGCGAAATTTAGTGGAACGAACCGCGGGCCGCAACCGAAATCCTATCAGAAGTTGCAAGTGGCCGTCACAGGTGATGGTGCAGACCTCAGATCACGATTTGCTCAACCGGATGCTTGCCGGCGACGAGGACGCGTTCACGCTGCTGTATCGCCAGCGGCAGGGCGCGGTCTATCGGTTCGCACTGCAGATGACCGGCAGCGTCGTGATCGCGGAAGATGTGACGCAGGAAGTATTCATGACCTTGATCGAGCACGGGCGGCGATTCGATCCGGCGCGAGGTGCATTGGCGTCGTTCTTATACGGGATCGCGCGCAACTGCGTGCTGCGGCGGTTGGAAAAAGATCGCTGGGCCGATGCGGAACTCGAAGATTCCGCTGGCGAGGATGACCTGCTGGAGGATCTGACACGGCGCGAGACCATCGATCAGGTGCGTCGCGCGGTGCTGAGCCTTCCGGCGACGTATCGCGAAGCGGTAGTGCTGTGCGATCTTCAGGACGTGTGCTATCAGGACGCGGCGGATGTGTTGGGGTGTCCGGTGGGCACGGTCCGGTCGCGGCTGAATCGCGGACGCGCGATGCTGGCGCGGAAGTTGAAGGTAAGGGCGGCGACAGCGGGCGCCGGGGAGAGTGTGGCATGAATCCGGAACAGGATGTTCTGGCGGCGTTGCGGGCGTTGGCCGATGCGGATCGCGCCAAGGAAGCCGCGCCGCATGTGGAAGTGAAACTGCGGCGGGCGTTGCATGGGAAAGAGCGGGAGCGCCGGTTGAAGCGGATCGCGGTGTGGGCCATGGCTGCCGCGGCGGTGCTGGTGGCGATTCTGTCGACTTACGAGCGTCGCCCGCGGCAGGAGAAAGCTCATGTGGATCCAAAGGCCGTGGCGCCGCTCTCGGTGTCACAGCCGGTTCCTGTAATTGCGAATCCAGAGCGGAGAATCCCGCGCGTCCGTCGGACCGTGCCTCGCGAAATCGTCACCGATTTTTTCCCTCTGGTGGACGTCGCACCGCCAGTTGAACGCGGCGAGTTGGTGCGCGTAAGCGTTCCCGCTACGGCGATGCAAGCGGTCGGCTTGCCGGTGCGCGAGGATCGGCTTTCAGATCGCGTCCAGGCCGATGTCCTGGTGAGTGAAGAAGGCCTGGCCACAGCGATCCGGTTCGTGAAGTACTCTCAGTGAGCTTTTTAAGGAGAACGGCGATGAAGACTTTAGCTGTTGTGCTTTTCGCGGCTGCGGCTTGCGCCCAGGACGTGTCCGATGCGGCGAGCAGAAAGATGGTCGATGAGCTGAAGACCCGAATGGAGACATTCGCTTATGTGGGCGGCCAACTGATCAACGGGAATCCAGTAAAAGGCGCGCCCTATTCTGCCGAAGCTGTGACGGAAAGCACGCAGACGCTGGCGGACGGAAGCCACATCGTCAACCGTTCCACATCCACTTTGTATCGCGATAGCGAGGGCCGGGAGCGCCGCGAGGAGTCGATGGCCAGGCTAGGCCCCTGGAACGCCGAAGGTGAGCCTGCCAAGGCGGTGTTCATCTCAGACCCGGTGGCCAAGGTCAGTTACTCGCTCGACGCGAAGGCTCATACCGCGCAGAAGATGCCGATGTCGATCGGCGGGGCGATGGAAAAAGGCAAAATGACCATTCGTGCTTTTGGTTCCCTGGAAGGGCAAGCCGTTCCTTTGCCCCCGCCTCCGTCGGCCGCAGGGTCCGCGCCGGTGATGATTTATTCGGAGCGAACGGTTACCACCAGCTCGGCCAACCCGAACGGGAAATCGCCGGCCAAAGTCGAGCAGCTCGGAACGCAGATGGTCGAAGGCGTTCAGGCTGAGGGGACCCGCACTACGGTAACGATTCCGGCCGGGCAGATCGGCAATGAGCGGGATATCAACATCGTCTCGGAGCGCTGGTATTCGCCGGAGCTTCAAGTCACCGTGATGTCGAAGCGCAGCGATCCGCGTACCGGAGAATCGGTGTACAAGCTCACCAATATCAACCGCAGTGAGCCGCTGCATACGATGTTCGAAGTCCCGCCGGACTATACGGTTACCGCGCCAAAAGACATGCACTTCGAAATCAGGACCAGCAAAGATCAGGACCAATTTTAACCGATTCAAAGCGTCTGTGTCACCATAATGGTAGATGTGCGCTCACCCGATTTCTCTCTTTGGCGCGGTGGTGTTCCTTGCGCCTTCCTTATTTCCGCAGAAGGCGCCGCCCAAGACGGAGTCACTGCACGATCTCAGTTCGTCGTTTGAATCGCTCGCGGCTCAAGTGCGGCCGTCGGTGGTCCAGATTTTTTCGACCGGCTACGTGGCTTCCGAAGAGACGGAAAGCACCAGCGCCAGCAGTCTGCTTTCGACCCAGCGCAGCACCGGCTCCGGAGTGATTCTTTCAGCCGACGGCTACATCGTCACCAATAACCACGTGGTGCAGGGCGCGCGGAAGATCGAGGTGCGGCTGGCCTCGTCGAGCTCCGCAGCAAGCTCGCGAAGCGACCATGATCGCGAAGCTGGTCGGCACGGATCACGAAATGGATCTGGCGGTGATCAAGATCGAGAAGACCGGTCTGCCGTTTCTGGCGTTTGGGGATTCCAACGATCTGCGGCAGGGCCAACTGGTGATGGCGTTCGGCAACCCGCTCGGCCTGGAAGGATCGGCGTCGATCGGAATCGTCAGCTCCGTCGCGCGCCGGCTGCATGCCGGAAGATCCGATGGTGTACGTGCAGACCGATGCGCCCATTAATCCCGGAAACAGCGGCGGCCCGCTGGTGGATATCGACGGGCAAAGTGGTCGGAATCAACACGTTCATCCTGACGCAATCGGGAGGCAGCGAAGGAATCGGCTTCGCGATTCCCAGCAACGCAGTTCGCAATACCTACGACCAGATCCGCAAGGATGGGCATGTGCATCGCGGCCAGATCGGAATTGTCGCGCAGACCATCACGCCGGCCATGGCCAAGAGGCCTGCGGCTGTCGCAAGACTGGGGCGTAATCGCGTGCCGACGTGACTCCCGACGGACCCGCCGACAAGGCCGGACTAAAAGTGCGCGATATTATCCTCACGCTGAACGGGCGGACCATGCAGGACGCGCCGCAACTGGAGACGGCGATTTTCCGCCTGAAATTGTCCGAGACGGTCAATCTGACCGTTCTGCGCGACGGGCAGAAGCTGGACTACACGGTTCCGGTGATCGAGCGCGACGACGATCCGCAGCGATTCGCCGACATGGTGAATCCGGACGACAATCTGGTATCGAAGCTCGGCATCCTGGGAATCGAGATCAACGAGAAACTGAGCGCGATGCTGGGCGATCTGCGGCACGAGTATGGAATCGTGGTGGCGGCGCGCGCCCCGAATCCTCCCTACACGGGCGGGACGCTGGCGGCGGGCGACGTGATTTACGAGGTGAATCGCACGCCGGTGGTCTCGATCAAGGCGCTGCGCGCGACGCTGGACGAACTGAAGCCGGGCGATCCCGCGATTCTGCAAATCGAGCGCAACGGCAAGCTGATGTACATCACGGCTCGAGTTCGAATGAAGCTGGACGGCCGCCGGAGTTTGGTTGTTGGCCGCTGTGATGTGCGTTACCCGCGGCGGCTCAACAGAAGAAACGTGCGACGCCGCCCGCGCCGGCCGCAGAACCCGCGCAGGTGTTTCCCCTTGAGACACTGAAGGTCCAGGGGAATCCTGCGCATTCCGGCGGAAAAAATCATCGCGGTTTCCGGGCTGAAAATCGGATCGCCGGTAGTGAAATCCGATTTCGATAATGCCCGCAATCGGCTGCTCGCGACCGGAGCGTTTGAAAGCGTCGGCTGCGAATTCAAGCCGAGCGTCGACAATAAAGGCTACGACGGCCTGATCGAAGTGGTCGAGGTGGATCAGCTCTATCCCTACCACTTCGAGGAGCTTCCGTTAGCCGACGACGCGCTTCGCGCGGAGCTGCGCAAGCAGGAACCGATTCTCGGCGACAAGATTCCCGCTACGAAGGAAGTGCTGGATCGTTACGTCGCCGCGCTCCAAAGCCTGCTTGGAAAAAATCTGGGAGAAGGCGTCAAGGTGACCGGCAAACTTTACTCCGATGTGCCCGGCCAACTGAGATCGTGTTCCGCCCCAACACGCCGCGGATGCAGGTGGCCGAAGTTCGATTCACCGGCAATGAAGTTCTGCCCGCGACCCTTCTGACCAGCACGTTCGTCGAAGCCGCCGTCGGAACGGGTTTCAGCGAGACCATGATTCGCACCCTGCTCGATTCGAGCATCCGGCCGCTCTACGAAGCGCGCGGGCGAATCCGTGTCGCATTTCCGAAAATCGCCAGCAGGCAGGCCCCGCTGGTGGACGGAGTGATCGTAACCGTCACCGTGAACGAAGGCCCGTCCTACAATCTGGGCGAAGTGACGTTCTCCGGCGTCGCGCAGGCGGACCTGGCCGAGGTGCTGAAGACCGCAAATCTCAAAACCAAGGACGTCGTCAATTTCGACGAAATCAAGGCCGGGATGGATCGCGTCTTCGATCGCTACCGCGGCAAAGGCTACCTGCGCGTCAGCGGCCATGTCGATCGGCAAGTCAACGACGCGGATCACATGGTTGCGATAACCGAGGTTCTGGATCCAGGGCCGCTGTTCACCATGGGCAAGCTTGAAATCGTGGGTCTCGACATCGTCACGGAACCTGAAATTCGCAAGATCTGGACTTTGAAGCCCGGCGCGCCGTTCCAGCCGAAGTACCCGGACGCGTTCTTGAAGAGCATCCGCGATCAGAACCTGTTCGATAACCTGGGCAAGACGCGCGCCGAGACCAACATCGACGAAAAGTCCCACGCGGTGAATGTCAAGTTGTACTTCGCCAGCGCGGAAGAGGAACAAGGTCGAAAGAAGAAGTCGCCCCTGTTATTCTAGATAGAAGTGTCTGCGCCGCTGAATTTCCACCTCGAACACTACGATGGCCCGCTCGACCTGTTGCTGGACCTGATCCGCAAGCAGGAGATCGACATCTACGACATTCCCATCGCCCAGATTACGGCGCAGTATATCGATTACATGCAGCATGCGGTGGAAATGAACATCGAGCTGAGCGCTGAATTCGTTTTTATGGCGGCGACGCTGATCCACATCAAGTCGAAGACGCTGCTGCCGCGCGATCCCGAGCTAGAAAAGATGCTGCCGGAGGAAGATCCGCGCAAAGAACTGGTCGACCGGCTGCTGGAACATGAGCGCTTCAAGGCCGCCGCGGAGATGCTGCATCAGAAGCGCGTGATCGAAGAGGCGGTGTGGTCGAATCCGCAGATAAACCGGTTCGTGAACGAAGGAGACGATCCGGGCTTGGCCGTGACGCTGCACGAACTGGTGAAGACTTTTCAGGGCGTTCTCGAGCGAGCCAAGAATCGGCCGGTGTATGAAGTCGGCACGGAAGACATCTCGGTGCCGGATATGATTCGCTATCTGCGCAATGTATTCGAGAAAGAATCGCGCGACGAAACCGTTTCGGCCCGCGAGCTGTTTGAGCGCCAGCGCAGCCGCCGCGGAATGATCTGCCTGTTCCTGGCTCTGCTGGAGCTGGTGAAATTGCAGGCGGTGGGCCTGGTGCAGAAGGATTTGTTCGGCGAGATCGGACTGAAGCGATTGAAGGGATTCGAATCGGCCTTCAGCGCGGAAGGCGTGATGACCGCCATCGATGAAGGATATAGCTAAACCCGAATGGATGAACTGGACGTAACCCAACTGGCCGAAGAGCGTCCCGCGGCCGGCGATGAAGCGCAATTGAAGGCGATCCTGGAAGCGATCGTCTACGTGACGGACGAGCCGCTTTCCGCGCAGCAGATGGCCGCGGCGCTGGGCGCGCCGATCGACAAAGTGAAGCGGCTGCTGGACGAGATCGCGGCAGAGTTCGCCAAGCCGGAGCATGGCCTGACCGTTCGCGAAGTGGCGGGCGGCTACCAGATGTCCACCAAGCCGGAGCATCACGAAGCGGTGCGCGCGTTCGTGAAGAAACTCACGCCGCCGCTGAAGCTTTCGCTGCCGGCGTCTGGAAACTCTGGCGGTGGTCGCGTACAAACAGCCGGTGACGGCCCCGGAGATCATGGAGATTCGCGGCGTGCAGGGCGCGGGCGTCCTGAAAACTCTGCTCGACCGCAAGCTGATCGCCGAATCCGGGCGGAAGAACGTTGTCGGCAAGCCGATTCTGTATAAGACCACCAAGGAATTCCTGGTGCAGTTCGGGCTGAAAGACCTGAGCGAACTGCCGACGCTGAAGGAATTTGAGGAATTGGGACGCCTGGAGATCGTCGAGCCGGAACCCCCTCAGGAAACGCAGCCCGAAGTTCAGCCTGAAACGCCGCCTGAAAATGGCTGAGCAGCGATTGCAAAAAATTCTGTCGCGAAGCGGGCGTCGCCAGCCGGCGCAAAGCCGAACTGCTGATCGTCGAAGGACGCGTCACGGTCAACGGCAAAGTGATTACGGAGCTCGGCTCGAAAGCGGACTTCGACAGCGATCACATTAAGGTCGACGGCCGGCTGCTGAAGAAGCCGAAACGGCACGTCTACATCGCTCTGAACAAACCCAAGGGCGTCGTGACGACGGTGTTTGATCCCGAAGGCCGCGAAACCGTGATGCACATGATGCGCGGCGTGAAAGAGCGTGTCTTCCCGGTGGGCCGTCTGGATTATCACAGCGAGGGATTATTGCTGCTCACCAACGACGGCGAGTTCGCGCATCGCATCACGGCTCCCGCCAGCCATGTGATCAAGACCTACGTCGTGAAGACCAACGGCGCGCTCACCGAAGAACAAGAGAAGGTATTTCGCGCAGGCGTGCCTTTGCATGGCCGCAAGACCTCGCCGGCCGAGCTGAAACAGATCAAGCATGGCGCCAATCCATGGTATGAGGTCAAAATCGTCGGAGGGCCGGCAGAATCAGATCCGCGAAATGTTCAAGTACTTCGGCCGGCTGGTGGAGAAGCTGAGACGCGTGAAGATCGGGTTCCTCGAACTGGATCAACCGCCCGGCCGGTATCGTCTGCTTACGCCTAAGGAAATCGAGCGCTTTCGCAAGATACTCAAACTCGATGAGCATTCCTGAGATTCTGAAGACCGCCAAGACGATCGCGGTGGTGGGCCTGTCGGGCAATCCGATGCGCCCCAGCAACGGCGTGTCGGAATACATGCAGCGCTCAGGATACCGGATTATTCCCGTGAATCCGAACGAGACGAATGTTCTAGGCGAGCCGAGTTACGCGCGCCTCGAAGACGTTCCCGAAAAAATCGATATCGTGGACGTGTTCCGCCGGCCCGAACATGTACCTGGAATTGTCGAATCGGCGATCCGGGTGGGGGCGAAGGCGCTTTGGCTACAGGAAGGCGTGGTCCACGAGCCCGCCGCCGGTCGCGCGCGCGCCGCGGGGCTGGACGTAGTGATGGACAAGTGCATCCTGAAGGAGCACCGCAAGCTGCAGCGATAATTATTCGCCGCTTTGTTGCAGCAGCTTCGCCACCAGCGCGGTCCATCCGGTTTGATGACTGGCACCGATTCCGGCGCCGTTGTCGCCGTGGAAATATTCGTAGAACAGCACATGATCGCGAAAATTCGGATCGGTTTGGAGCATTTCCGCGCCGCCGAACACCGCGCGGCGTCCGTTCGAATCCCGCAGGAAGATGTGCGACAGACGGCGGGAGAGCTGCAGTGGCCGCGTCTCCCAGATTCATGCGCCGGCCGGAGCCGGTGGGAAACTCCACTTGAATTTCGTCGCCAAAGTAATGGTTGTATCTCTGTAGCGATTCGATCAGAAGATAGTTCACCGGAAACCACACCGGTCCGCGCCAGTTGGAGTTTCCACCGAACACCCCGGTGCGCGATTCGGCGGGCTCATACTGCACGCTGTACTCGCGCCCGTCCACGCCAAGCCGGAACGGATTCGCCTCGTGGAACTTCGACACGGAGCGGATGCCGTAGGGTGAAAGAAATTCGGTCTCATCGAGCATCCGTTCGAGCACGCGGACCAGCCGCGAGCGAACCAACACACTCAGCAACCTGCGCGATTCCACGCCTTCGCGCGACAGGGAGGCGATGTTCGCGGCCAGATCGGGACGGTGCTTGATGAACCACTCCATCCGGCGGCGGAAGCCCGGCAGTTTTTCGATGACCTCGGGCTCGATCGTATCCACCGCGAACAGCGGGATCAATCCGACGATCGACCGCAGCCGCATCAGGATCGATCTCCCGTCCGGCAGCCGCAGCCGGTCGTAGAAGAAGCCGTCGGCTTCGTCCCACAGCCCGCCGTCGCCCAGACCGTTCATGGCGTGCGCGATGTACAGAAAATGCTCGAAGAATTTACTGGCGACGTCTTCATAAATAGGATCGACTCGAGTGGCCAATTCGAGCGCGATTTTCAACATATTCAGGCAGTACATCGCCATCCAACTGGTGCCGTCGGACTGTTCGATGAAGCCGCCCGTCGGCAGGGGCGCGCTGCGGTCGAAAACGCCGATATTATCCAGACCCAGGAAGCCGCCTTCGAAAATGTTGTTGCCTTCGGAATCTTTTCGATTCACCCACCAGGTGAAATTCATCAGCAATTTATGAAAAACGCTTTCCAGAAACGCGTAATCCGAGTGCCCGGACAGCTTGCGGTCGATCTGAAACACGCGCCAGCAGGCCCAGGCATGCACCGGCGGATTCACGTCGCCGAACGCCCATTCGTAGGCGGGAATTTGCCCGTTCGGATGCATGTACCATTCGCGCAGAAACAGGCGCAGCTGGCTTTTGGCGATAATCCGGATCCACCTGCGCCATCGGGATCATGTGAAACGCGAGATCCCACGCGGCGTACCACGGATATTCCCACGTATCCGGCATCGAGATCACGTCTTCGTTGAACAGGTGGACCCAATTGCGAGTCGCGTCCATACCAGCGGCTTTCGGGCGGAGGCGGCTGGCCGGGATCGCCCTTCAGCCATCCCTCGATCACAAAGTGATAAAACTGTTTCGACCACAGCAGCCCGGCGAACGCCTGGCGCTGGACGCGCTTTCCATCCTCCGACAGATCGGCAGGCGCGAAGCAGTAGAACTCGTCCGCTTCGCAGATTCGTTCCGCGATCAGCCCGTCGAAATCCTGGATCAGGCGCGTAGGCTCGGTCCGCTCGGTCAGCCGCATGCGGATGACTTCAGATTGCCCGGGCGCGAGATCGAATCGATACCAGGCGCACGCCTTGGTGCCGTGTTGCGCTGGATTGACGGCGTCCTCGCGGCCGTGGATCACGCGCTGATGGAAACCATCCTTGATGTACCCGCCGTCCCCGAGTCCCCACAAGGCGCGCGCGTTGGTTTCGTTTTCAGTGAACAGAAGCGGCGGCTGGCCGTCCGCCGTGAAACTGATAGGAGCCGAGCCTGGCGTGCTCGATCGCGATGCCCGCCGTCGGCGTCAAGAAAGCGACGGCCGCTGCGGGTCCTGATGCCACGTCCAGGTGTTTCGAAACCACAGCGTCGGCAAGACGTGCAGCGGCGCGGCATCAGGCCCGCGATTGGTCACCGTGACGCGAATCAGAATGTCGTTGTCATCGGCTTTGGCATATTCGATGAAGATATCGAAATAGCGATTTTCGTCGAAACACGCCCGGTGTCGATCAGCTCGAATTCGGGATCCTGCCGCGTCCGGCGCGCGATTCACGTCGAGCAACGCCTGATATGGAAATTCGGCCTGCGGATACTTGTACAGGCACTTCATGTAGGAGTGCGTCGGCGTCGCGTCCAGGTAATAGTACAGCTCCTTGACGTCTTCGCCGTGATTGCCCTGATTGCAGGTGAGCCCGTAAAGCCGCTCCTTCAGGATCGGATCGCGCGTGTTCCAGAACGCCGGCGCGAAACATAAGCGCTGGTGATTGTCGGAGAATGCCCGCGATGCCGTCCTCGCCCCATCGGTACGCGCGCAGGTGCGACTGCTCGAACGGAAAATACTCCCAGGCGGTTCCGTCCGGGCTATAATCCTCGCGCACCGTACCCCAGGCGCGTTCAGAAAGATAGGGACCCCATCGGCGCCAGTGCTGCTCCCGGCGCATGGCCGAGATCAGCCGGCGTTTTTCTGCATCCATGAATCGATTCTAAACGGTTGCCCTCATGGCATTCGGAAGAGCGTCTCGAATCAGGGTGATTTCAGGCGGATCGCTCAGAATCACGGTGACCACGTCGAATCGCACGCGGTCCCATGGGATTTCGGTCTTGTGCACATAGCCACGCGCGGCGCGCAAGAGATGGAGCCTTTTCGCTTCGCCGATCGCGCGCTCAGGAGGGCCGAAGTCCTCGGACGCACGCGTTTTAACCTCGACGATCGACAAAATATCGCGCTCCCATGCGATCAAGTCCGCTTCCGCGCCACCCGAGGCCGTGCGATAGTTACGCGCGACGATCTTAAATCCTTGACGTTTCAGGAAGCGATGCGCCAGGTCCTCGCCGCGACGGCCGTTGGCCCGTTCGACGGTCCATGTCTTGCGCCTCCGGATATCCCGCAGTTTATCCAGCCAGCTTCCGATCATTTGATCACTTTGAGCCGCCACTCGATCACTTTTCCGCGCACCACGTAACACAGGTAGTGTTCCCAGAACCGGCGGTACCGTGGAAACGCGTTCACCAGCAGCTCGAACCCAGTCCATCTCCACAATGCTAGTAGCTTGACGCGAACAGAAATCTCTTGGAATCTGGCCGAAGAATAGTAGGCGAAACCACCATGATCCTCGCCGAAATAGCGCAGCGAAAAGCTGTTCAAGTGCCAGCGATGGGTGGGATCGCAAAACGAGCTGAAATCCGTATAATGCGGCGTGACGATATACACCTCCCCGCCCGGGCGCACCAGGCGGTGAAACTCCTCCATGGTGCGGATCACGTCCGAGACGTGCTCAATGACGTGCACGGCCTGAAGCGCGTCGAAACTTGAATCTCGAAATGGATATGGGAAGCGATCTAGTTCGCAAAGCACATCCGCGCGGCTGGATGGATTGCGATCGATGCCGATC
>CAVTSS010000006.1:0-337192 GCA_963737495.1 Terriglobia bacterium | reverse complement strand
TGGGCTGCGTGCGGGTGCGGACCAATCTCTATTCGGTCCCGGCGCAAGTAGGCAAGACGGTCGAGGTGCGGCTTTATCCAAGCTACGTGGAAGTCCGCGATGAGGGTCACTGCATCGCTCGGCACGAGCGCGGTTACGAACGCAATCAGCAAGTGCTCGACCTGGAACACTATCTCGACGTGCTGGAGCGCAAGCCGGGCGCGCTAGTTGGGTCGAAGCCCCTGGCAGCGTGGCGTCAACGGGGACTGTGGCCGGAGAGTTATGATCGGCTGCTCGCGCAGCTTATAGATCGACACGGTAAGCCTAGCGGCACGCGCCAGATGGTTCAGGTGCTGAGCCTGATCCGACCGCATGGACACGAGCGGGTGCGAGCGGCGGTTGAAGAGGCGCTCGCGCTGGGTTGCGCCGATGCCGCGGCGGTGCGGCATCTGGTGGAAGCTGCCGACCTGACTCATGCGCGTGACGCGATCATCGAGCTGGACGCCCTGTCGCGCTTTGAACGACCGCTGCCGGTAATGACGGATTACGACCGGCTGCTCGGCCAGGAGGTGACGCAGTGAACGCACAGAGCGCCGCCCTGGAAGCGGCCACCATCCGTCAGCAGTGCAAGGTGTTGCGGATGCCGACCATCGCGGCTCAGTGCGCGCAACTCGCCGAACAGGCGGTGCGCGAACGGCGGACCCACCTCGGCTATCTCGAAGCGCTGCTGCAAGCCGAACTCGAAGAACGGGAACAGCGGCTAATCGAGCGGCGCATCCGCGAAGCCCGTCTGCCGCGCATGAAGACCTTGGAGGAGTTCGACTTCGCGCGCAATCCCAAGGTCTCGGCCCAGCAGATCCACGAACTGGCCAGGGGCGATTACATCGCCAAAGCGGAGCCCATCATCTTTATAGGCGACTCTGGCACCGGCAAGACCCATCTGCTTACCGGCCTGGCTGTCGCTGCCTGCCGGCAGAAGCGTCGGGTGCGCTTCGCCACCGCCGCCGGGCTGATCAACGAGATGGTCGAAGCCAAGCATCAGTTGCAGCTCGGCCGCGCACTGTCACGTTGGGCCCGCTACGATCTGATCGCGCTCGACGAAGTAGGATATGTGCCGCTGGCCGAGGTCGGTGCCGAGTTCCTGTTCCAGGTTATCGCCGAACGGGCGGAGAAAGCCGCCGTGATCGTCACCACCAATCTGCCTTTTTCGGAATGGACTCAGGTGATTCCCAACGCCCGGCTGTGCAAGGCGCTGATCGACCGCATCACCGACCGCGTCCACATCATCGAAACCGGCACCGAGTCCTACCGCTTCCGCAGGACCGTGGAGAAGCGCAAGAACCCAACTCCGGTAGTCGATGCATCAGGTTAAGACAGAGCGGCGAGGGGGAAACAGATCCCCCTCGCGCTCCCCCTAATCCAGAAACCATGTAGCGATTCGTGAGTGGAGAGAACCAGAAGATGAAAACACCGAGGGTGGGCCAAATCTAAGTATCAAAGTGGGCCAGACCGGATTGTCAAAAGCAGTGCGACGGCTTAGCAACTTCCGGGAGTTCCAGAGCTGCCCTTCTGCGTTCGTTGGCCTCTTGGTTCCTTCCCAGATGTTCGGCGGAAGCTCTTTTCGGCAATCGAGAGGTGCTAGCCTTCCAGGCTGCTCGGCGGGAGAGGGCCGACGCTGGGCCATTTCGGCCGGGCCAACGTCTGAGCGGTTTTAATCGCGATAACTTTTTTGGTATGCGTGGTGCCGATTATGAATGAACGCGGTTTCCCAGCATTCCTCCTCGTTAGAGGAGACTTTACTCACTATGAACTCAACGCGTTACCATGCTTCTTTGGATCTGCGCTAATTGATGCATATCAATCGGAGAAGCAGATCGATGCGATCGGCCTATTTATGCAGGGTTCGATTGTGTCAGATAGCGATATTTTTGACACCGTGAAATTTAAGGCGAACTACGACTTTGTGTTCATTACACAGAATCTGAAAAGAGTCGAGGATATGGGGCATTCCCACTCGATCGATTTGTCATTGAAGAGACCGAATTGATTCCTTATCACTTGGTGCCCGAGGTTTTATACCTAAAGCAGCTTAATCATTGGATGACGGCACACCCAGACGCAAAGGTGCGCCTTAAATATGCGAATACCTGGCGGCTCTTTCTTGCCCGGTACCCGACACTGTGGTCCGCAAAAATATTTTGCCGCGACTTGAAACGCGGGGATCCGAAGCTGCCGGCGCGTTTACAATTGCATCGACATCGGTTCGACCGACCAACTTCCGTTCTCGCTCATGCCATCCTGACGGACTGCACCACGAATATGCGATCACCGCGCGCGGCCTGAACGTCGTGATATTTTTGCGGACCACAGGGGATCAGCGACTTGCTCCCGTCTGGAAGAATGAGAACCAATTGCAGGCCACCGCCGCACCTGCCTGGGCAAGCGTTCCGGCCAGATGCAGGCCAATGCCGCTGGACGCTCCCAAAACGAAAGCCACCCTGCCTTTCAGAGTAAACAGGCCCACCCTCAATGCAAGGGACGCTTCAGCCAGTGCTGATAGAAAGCCTCCAGGTCGGGCTGGAAGGAATGGACGATCGGATAGCCTGCGGCACCGCCTCGATTTCCAGCAGGGTGCCATCGAGCGGATCATAGTATTCGCGCAGCTCCATCCACTTCGGATCGGCATGCATCAAGGCCGGATAGATTTCCTTATAGGCCTCGTTGCTGTCGCGCACATAAATCCGCGCCTGTAGCTTCCAGTTTTGGCGATAGTCGCCAAACTCGTAGCCGCTACTGCTCTTGGTGACGATTCTGCCGTCCGCCTTCTTGACGATGAACAAATGCGGGCCCAGCGGCAACAGGATTTTCTCCTGCCATTTCTGCTTCTGCTGCAGCACTGCCACATATTTGTCGAAGCGGTTCGGGTCTTTGTAGTTGCTCATCATTTCTTTGAGCATTTTCCAGGGCAGTTTACCGTCCACCAGGTCGGCAATCACTTCTTGCGTGTAATTGGCCATCTTCGGGTTCCTTTATTTGTATATCTCGCGATTGTTCATCAAGCCTCAAGCGTCCAGTCATCTGGAAGTCCCCAGAAGCGGCGGTACTTGTACGCCCAGGACTTCGACAGGCTCATGCTGGACTTGTACATGTCGCGCACCGGCGAAAAATATTCGCCTTTCATGACATGCGGCTGCTGTTGCTTGATCCACTCCGCCACCGGCACGCTGCGCGCCAGCCGGGCTTTACGGATCTCGGTGCGGCGCTGCGCAGTGGCATGCTCATCCAGCTGCCATTTGCCGTCCGAGCCCTGCTTGGCAATCACGCCGTAGGCTGAACTGGCAAAGCGTGCCAGCAACAGGTCATCGTTGAGGTCCTGCACCACCATCGCCGGATCACGCTCCAGCACGTCGCCGAGGCCATGACCACCGCAGAGTTGGCTGACGTAAATGTCATATTCCTTGTGCATGTCGGGCAAGTGGTAGCAATATTTGTCCTTCAGGTGCTCGCCCTGAATATTGGCTTCTAGATCGAGGTCGCTGTGCTCCGGATCGCGATCGGAGATCGGATAGGGACGCCCCTCGGCGATGCGCTGTTTCATGTCGGTGTTCCTGACGCTGCGGCGGTAGGGGGTCGAGGCCGGATAGCCGCCGAACAGACCGTTGCCATGAAAGACGTGGCTGTTCACGCCATTGAACATTTCCTGCCGTGGCGTGCCGTAGATCATGCGGACCGATTCGAAACCGGCGCCGCCCCGGTACTTGCCCATGCCCGCCGTGGAAGGCCGCAGGTGACGGCCGAGATAGAGGTTCGGCTCCAGCAGTTCCCAGGCCTCGACATCGCCCATGTCGCCTTCCGGATTCCAGATGGCGGCGCAGCAGGATTCTCCGTCGCGCGCGAAGCCCGCTGAAGTGCCGCAGCAGCTGTGCTCGAAATTGCACCAGCTGCCTTCCTGGCCATAATGGTTCGGACCGCCGCCCTGGGCCAGATTGCCGGTGAAAGGATAGCCGGCTACGACTTCCTCGACATAGCCGCGCGCACTAACAGCCTGGCTGACCGCCAGGAACAGGCCGGTGAAGCAGGGAATCAGGAACATCCAGGAGAGCGTGTTGGAGACGTAGATGTTGTCAGGATTCGACCAGGTACCGTAAGGGGTGTTGAATTTCGTCGCCAAGTAAGCGCCGTCATTCACCTTGTCGTTGGGGATCAGCACCTGCGTAATGCCGACCCACAAGCCACCCTGAATTCCCGACGGGGTACAGTTGAAGGCATGGTAGCCCCACTTGTTGGCGCCTTCCAGGTCGAGTTCGAAACTGGCATCCACGCCGACCCGGATCTCCAGTGGACAGTGCATCATCAATCGATCGCCGCATAGTCCGGCATGCGCCCCTTGTCAATGCTGTGCGGCACGTCCATGAAGCTCGGATATTGGTAGATTCCCGGAATCATGAATTCCTTGACGCGATTCACGAAGGCCTGGCGGGTATCCTCGATCACTTCACGGATGAAGCGCTTGTACGTGTCGATGCCTTCCTCCGCCACCAGCCGCTTGACCGCTTCGCGGATGATTTGGCAACCCGAGACGCGGCACTTCTTGTCGAGCACCCAGTAGAACGGCAACCGCACCGCCGTGTAACAACGCCGTTCATAATCGGCAAACAGCTTGTCGTTGGCCCCTACCTTCCGGCACGACAGAATCCAGCCGTCCTCGAAGCGGCTCATGGTGCCGATCGGCATGCTCGCCGGCTGCGGGGCACCGACATCGATTTCATGGCTGACGCCGCCCGCCCAGCCGATCAGTTCGTCCCCCCAGAAGATCGGGATCAGTTCCATCACGTCGGCATTATGCACGTCCCCCAGCTGTGGGTCGTTGTTCACAAAAATGTCGCCTGGGCGTATCCCCGGATCGTTTTCGTAATCGCTGCGCACAATGTGCTTGATGGCTTCCGACATGGTGTGCACGTGCGCCATGATGCCGGTCGACAGCGTTATCGAGTCGCCTTCGGGGGTGTACAGCGCAAAGCACAGTTCGCCAATCTCGCGAACGATCGGCGAGGCGGAGATGTTGAGTGCCGTCTCGCGCGCACCGACCAGCGCGCCGCGCAGCCGCGACCAAAGTTTCTCGTAATGGATCGGGTTCTTGGTCTTCAGCGTCAGCTCCTTGACGCCGCAGTAGTGACCCGTGTCTTCCATCAGGCGGTTGCTGTCGGCCAGCATCTGGACGAGGGTCTTGCCGTTCTCGCCGATGGGCTTGGTCTGCAGCGCTTTTTCAATTTCTTCGGGTTTGCCCATGATCTTCTCCTTGATTCGCGGCGGTTAAGCAGGCTGCTTCGCGCCAGCGTTGGTGCTCATGTGAAAGATGCGGTGCTGGTCGAGGCGGACCGTGCTTCCGGGCGGCACGACCATGGTCGAGGCCGGCGATTCGACCACGGCCGGTCCTTCGACCACGTTGCCGGCCTTGATCTTGTTCAGATTGAGGATTTGCGCCGTATGCCATCCGCCGCGGTAGTAGAGTTGGCGGTTGCCTTTGACGGCGGACGGGCCGATCTTGGCACCGACTTCTGTTTCGACCGGCAGGGCCGGTTTGTCGACGTCGACCGAGCCGGACATGACGACGCCGACGATCATGTAGCCGAACTGCGGGGTGCGCGCCGAGTTGCCATAGATGCGCCCGTAGTGATCTTCGAAGCCGTCGATCAGCAGTTGGAGGTCGTCGCCCGATTTGAATTCCGGAAGGGGGGAGAGGATTTCCAGGGCGTTGAGTTGGCCGTAGTAGAGCATGCGCACCGCCGGCTTGAATTTGATCGCCTGACGTTCGGCGCCGCTCTTGGCAAATTCTCCGACGACTTGTTCGGCAAGGACTTTCCAGCTGGCGGTGATGGTGGCCGCGACTTTGTCGCGCTGGGCGGCGTCGGAGCTCGGCAGCAGAGGTTGGTCGAGGGTGTGGTCGTAGCGGTATTCGTAGTCGCCGCAAGCGCAGCCGAAGGCCGAGAAGCCCGGCGCCCAGGAGGGGATCAGGACGTCGTCGAAGGCCAGTCCGTGGGAGTAGCCGCCGACGTGCAGCGGGCCACCACCACCATAGGAGAGCAGGGTGTAGCTTTCCGGGCCGTAGCCTTTGCCAAGGATTTGTCCAAGCAGGGCGTTCTTGAGACTGTCTTCGAAGAGTTCGACGACGCCGGCAGCCGCTTGATAAACGTCGATGCCGAGTTTGTCGGCGATCTGGGTTTTGACGGCGTCGATGGCGCGCTGGCGGTCCAGGGTGATGTCCCCGCCCAGGAAGAAGTCGGGGTTGATGTAGCCCAGCACGACATCGCAGTCGGTGATGGAGACGGTGTCCAGTCCCGAGTCCGCCCAGCACATCCCCACCCGGTAGCCGGCGCTGTCCGGGCCGATTTCGATGCGTTGCGAGGTGGGGTTGATGCGCACAAACGATCCGGTGCCGGCGCCGATCGAGTCGATCCGCACCAGCGGCATGTTGAGCAGGAAGCGGCCGATGTCGGGGTTTTGAGTGATCGCGAATTCGCCGTCGGTGACTAGCGCAATGTCGAATGAGGTGCCGCCGATGTCAGTGCAGGCGAGGTTCTTGACGCCGATTTTGTTGCCAAGATAGCGGCTGCCGATGACGCCGCCGATCGGGCCGCTGACCAGGGTGCGGGCGAGTTCTTTGGCGTCCATGGAGATGGTGCCGCCGTGACTGGCCATGACCCGCAGGTCAAAATTGCCGCCGCAGTCACGGGTTTTTTGCCGCACCAGTTGCAGCGATTGGCGCGAGGGTTCGGCGGCATAGGCTTCCATCAGGGTGGTGTTGAGCCGAGGGAAATCCTGGCGCACCGGGTAGAGTTCGCTGGAGATATAGAGCGGCAGGCTGACTTTGCGCTCGGCCAGGACTTCCAGCGCGATTTTTTTGGCGAGTTGTTCGTGAATGGTGTTTTTGTAGCTGAAGATGAAGCAGATGACGATCGATTCGACTTGCATGTCCAGCAATTTCTCGACCGCTGTGCGCACTTCCGCCGTGTAGAGCGGAATAGCTTCCTTGCCGAAGACGTCGATCCGCCCGCGGATGCCGAAGATCCGTTCGCGCGGCACCAGCGGTTGGTTGTGGTGATGGGTGACGAGGTGCACCCGGTCCGAGTAGGAGTAGCCCAGATAGGTCTGGATACCCCGTTCCATGCGCAGGTAGTCTTCCATGCCGCCCGAGACCAAGAGCCCCACTCGCCGTCCTTTGCGTTCCAAGAGCCGGTTGAGCATGGCCGTGCCCGAGTAAATGCCGGTGCGCAGTTGTGGAAAGCCTTCTTCAACCGTCAGGCCCCAGTATTTCATCGCGTCGCGCGCTGAATTCAAGAATCCGATCGATTCGTCTTGCGGTGTGGTCTGCGCTTTGCCCACGACAAAGTCACCGTTGTCGTCGATCAGAAATGTGTCCGTCATCGTCCCGCCTGCGTCTATGCCAAGTATCCTCGGCGAGCGTTTGGGGGCGTTGGTTGTGCTCCCTCTCATACCATTCTCCTGCGTTTGTTGTGCAGTTGCGTAATGTCGAAACCTGTCGTGAGGCGTTTCCTGCCAATTGGGGGCATAGCGATAGCCGACAGCCTAGATATGCACAGCGTGACCAAACACACCCTTAGCTGCTTCTATCACGGCTTCGGAAATCGTGGGATGCGCGTGTATCCTCGATCAGATGTCCTCGATGAGAAGCTCGCTGCCCTTCGCCAGCGAGAGTTCGTGGATCAGTTCCGTCGTGTCGACGCCGACGATATGCGCACCAAGAATTTTGCCGGACTTTCCCGCGGCTAGGATCTGGGCCTTTCCATCCGTTCCTTCGTGCGCCAATTGCCAGCGAATTTTCCGTGGTGCTCTCCGGCTAGTGCCGCCCTACCGCAGCAGCGCCAGTCTCTCAAGCACCCGCTCGGGTAGGGCATCCTCGGGGACCCTCAGGTAGTAAAACCCTTTCCGGAGCATGGGTGGATTCTCCCCGGCCCAGAAAGAATCCGGGAGCACCCGGCCGGTAATATCCGCTTCACAATCCGCATCCGTAATGAGGAAATCGACTCCTTCCAGCGGACCCTGAGCGTAATGAGTGCCTTGCGACAGAACACCGAGAGCCCATCGATAGTACTTGGCCGCGTTGATCACCGGTTGGTATGTCGCAAGCGCTTGTGCCGATGTCTGATCGTTGCCGCGCTCCTCCTCGAGTAGCAACCCGTCGATCGACGATTCCGCGAAGCTCCGAACCCAGTCGGTTACGTACATTGAAGCCGATTCAACATCGTCTTCGGAGATCGCGACCGCGTCGATGCGGTTCGCCCGTCTGTGAATGGAAGCAACCCAACGGCGCGGCGACGGGATAGAAACAACCATAGGCGTCGACGAGTACGCGCTTCTCAGCACTCGCAGCAGCTCGCACACGAGCCGGCGCGGCTCTTCGTCGGCAAGAAGCTGCTTGAGAGCGAAGCCGAGACGTTTCTTGCCGGCCATCGATTGCAATGCTTCCGGTCTGACCACCAGCCAGGCCTCGTAAAAAGCGCCGACTTGGAGTGTCGCGACGCTAGGCCGAAGCAGGTCATGCGCTTGGCGGTGGAAGTTCAAAAACTCCGCCGGGCGCGACCACGGGATCTCAGCGCCGCCGAGTATCACGCGCCTGCCGTAAACTAGCGAGTCCAGCCAGACTGCAGCCCTCGAATCTTCCCGGCGGGTGAGCGTATCGATAAGGTCTCGGCTCATCGAACCTCGTTGCGCGCGCTCAGGACTCGCGCTCGAGGATGATCACCGAGGCCGACGCAACCTCGCGGCCGACGATGCCGCCGCCGTTTTCCTGGAGCGCGATCGCTGCGCCATCGACTTGCACTTCACCGGCTTCGCCGCGAAGCTGAAGCGCGAGCTCGTTCAGCATCATCAGACCCGTCGCACCAAGCGGATGGCCGCGCGAAACCAGGCCACCCGAAACGTTGACAGGAATCTCGCGATCAAGCTGGGTCGCACCTGATTCTATAAACGGGCCGCCTTCACCGTGCGCGCAAAAGCCCAGGTCTTCGAGCAGATGGACCATCGCGAACGAGGTGGCGTCGTGAAGCTCAACCACGTCGATGTCGCGGGGCGAGAGCCCGGACATTTGATAAGCCAGTTTCGCGGCGACCTCGGCGGTTTTTGGTTCGTCTGGCGCCGGCGCGTACTTGCCGCCCGCCAGCGCACAGGCGCGAATCCTGAGCGCGCGTTTGCGAACCTCCGATGGCATCTGTTCGAGGTATTGCGAGGAACAGACCAGCGCCGCTGCCGCCGCGTCTCCGATCGGAGCGCACATCGCACGGGTCAGCGGGTAGGAGACCATGCGGTCGCCGAGCACCTGATCGACGGTAGTCTCGAAGCGATACTGTGCGCGCGGATTCTTAGCGCCATAGTTGTGACATTGGGTCGAAGCAAGCGCGATCTGCCTTTGCGTGGTGCCGTAACGCTTCATGTGCTCGAGTGCGGCGATCGCGTAATAGTCCATCGCGAAGGAGCGGTCGCTGCCGAGTTCGAGCTTCTTGCCAACGCTGGCGGCCCATTCCTCCCAGATCTTCATCCAATGACCAGGATCGAGCTGGTCGCCCGCACGCATGATGTGATCGAGCGCAGCCTTGGGGTTGTTCGCGTCGTAGAGTTTCTCGACCCCGACTGCCAGCGCGACTTCCGCCTGACCGGCGAGGATGTCCTTCCACGCGCCGTGAAATGCGAGCGAGCCGGTGGCGCATCCACCTTCGACGTTTACGACCGGCGTCCTGTCGGGCAGGATGCCGTCCTCGATCAGCGGGGCCAGGCAAACGTGGCCGCGGCATGCGGACTGTCCCCAGTAGTCCATCAGGCAGTTACCGAACCATGCGGTCCGGATTTCTGGACAGGCCTTCATCTCCGCGTCGGCAAGCACGCCGACACAGGCCTCGCGAACCAGATCCTTGAAGCTTCGGTCGGGGAAGCGGCCGGCGGCGGTCGAATAAATCCCGAGCAGATATGCGCTCTCCATCTCCGTGTCCTCTTCGATGCGTAATTAGTTGACCTGGCGCGACCGTCCCGCCCAGAACTTTTCGCGAATCGCCTTTTTGTCCACCTTTCCCACGGAGGTGCGGGGCAGGACGTCCCAAAACTCGACTGCCTTCGGCGCTTTGACGCTTCCCAGTCTCTCCTTACACAGGGCGACGATTTCCGATTCGCTCGCCCGGCTTCCGGGCTTAAGCTCCACGACCGCGGTAACGGCCTCGCCCCACTTCTCATCGGGGACGCCGACTACCGCGCAATCCTTGACCGCCGCGATCGAAAGGACCGCCTGCTCGACTTCGGCGGAAAAAACGTTGAAGCCGCCGGTGATGATCATGTCTTTCTTGCGATCGACAATGTAGAGATAGCCGGCGTCGTCGAAGTAGCCGATGTCGCCAGTGTGATGCCATCCGAAGGCTTGCATCTCGGCGGTCGCCTCCGGCTTCTTGTAATATCCGGGAATATTGAGAAACGACTGCGAAACGATCTCGCCGGGCTGGCCCGTGGGCAGTAGGCTTCCACGGTCATCCATGATCGCGAGCTTCGCAAGCAGGGTGGGGCGTCCGCAGCTGGCGAGCAGCCTGGCGTCGCCGCCGGGTGCCGCGGCGCCGGCAACCTCGGCGGGCGAAAGCGCGGTCAGCAGCGCAGGCGCTTCGGCTTGGCCAAATATTTCGCACATGCAGGGGCCGAACACGTCGACCGCCTCCTTGAGCTTGTCGGGAGAGACTGGCGCTGCCGCGACGCAGAAGTAGCGCAGGCTTGAATAGTCGAACCGTCGAACGTCCGGATAGGCGAGCAAGGCGTACAGCGCGGTCGGCGGCAGGAACGTATGAGTTACCCGGTAGCGTTCAATCGCCTCGCACCACCGCCGGGGTTCAAAGCCGTCGTCGAGGACCATCGTTCCGCCGCGAAAGAAGTGCATGTATCCGAATATCCCGGCCGCATGCGTCATCGGCGTCACTCCGAGGAATACCGGCCGCTCCTCGCTATACCAGTGGTAGGCTCCGAGCGCGAAAAGCGTGTGCCACACCAAAAAAGTGTGCATCACTGCCTTGGACGGGCCGGTCGTGCCACCGGTCGGAAGAATCGTGCAAAGGCGATTGGGATCGGCGGGAAATTCGGGGACCGCCCCGCCGCCTTCTGTGGCCATGAATCGTTCCAGCGATTTCACATCGCCATCATCACGGTCGAGGCAAACAACCTCCTTTAGGGTTGGTACCGCTTCGCGAATCCGGGGAAGCTGATCCGCGCAATTGCTGTTGTAGAAAAGCCATTCGACGTTGGCGTACCGCATCACCTCGATGTTGGCCGCGAGCGCGTTCATCGGGTTGATAGGCACCCACGCCGCGCCGGCGCGAAAGGCTCCGATCAGCGCGGCGACCGCAAGGGGATGATTGCGCGAGAGAATCGCGACGTGGGGCACATTCGCGATCCCGCGACGTAACATCGCCGCCGCGATCAGCCGAGATTTTTCCTCGAGCTGACGGTACGTAAAGCTCTCGCCCAGCGAGATGAGCGCCACCTGGTCCGGACCCAGCAACACTCCTCGATCGAAATAGTCGATTGGCCGCATCACTCCCTCAGCGATTGCGCAAGGCTCTCAACTCGGCCTCGAGCTCGGCGATTCTCGCCGTGCTCTTATCCAGCTCGACCCGGAGTTTGGCCGCCTCGGCCCATCCCGGATCAGGGAACATGTATCCCTCGCCGATGCCGTCCGCCGACACCACCCGGCCGTTCATCCAGAGCTTGCTGATGTCCGGTCCCCAACTCCCGAAGTAAGGAAGCCCAGCCGCGGGCGCGTCACGGTTCCAGCTCTTGATGAACTCGGCGTATGGGACGCTGCGGCGCTTTCGCGCTTCGCGTTCCTCACGGCGCAGGCGTTCGGTAGCTTCCTTGTCCACCGCCAGGGTCCGTTCGTCATAAACGACCTTGCAAATGTGGCGTGCGGTTTCGTGAGAGATCAGGTTCTCGGCAAGATCCTTCATGACTCGCTCAGGGTCCCGTTGAAGTACATCACCATAGCCGCCGCCCGCTCCCTGGGTAGTCATATAAAGCTCGCCCTCTTCGGCGAGCTCAAAGGGAAGCGCATTTCTGTGCGTGCTGTAGTGGCCGTTGGCAAACGGCCGTCGGTTCATCAAATCGACCATCGAAGCCTGGAAATTGCTCGCGTCCTTTCTCACTTCGTCGAATACGTTGATTCCCTTGATACGGGACATCGGATAGGCCGGACATCCGTATCCGCCGAACAGGCCGATCGTGGAGGGAAATTTCGAGCCGCCGGCGATCGACATGAAGCCGAAAAAAGGCGAGCCCCGTTTGGTTAGTCCGATCTCATAGCCGCTGCCGCTGCGAAACTTTCCGAAGCCGAGATTGTCCATGAGCAACCGCTTCGAAATAAAATGCAGAAACGGCAAGTCTTCCTCGATCAGTTCCGACTCGCCGACGTTGAGGTAAGGAGCGAAATTGGGAGAGATGCTGTGCTCGCCGTCGTCATCACACTTGGCGCCGCCGGCCATCCCGTTGATATCGCCGCACAAGTTCCCGACTTGCTGCATGTGCTGAGTGACCCCGCCGTAGATGAAGGTCAGCGGCTGATTGAACCACGGTGCGATCACCCGGGCGTGCTTTTCGGGAATGGAGAAGCCGAGCTTGGTCAGCGCCACGTGCATCATCGTGATGCCCTTGAAAAAGGCCTGCATGTTAAGCGAACAGGGCGCATTTTGGGCGTCGCATATCGAGCCGCGGTCGGTCACGATTCGTACCGGCGCCATCGCGGCGTTGATATGCGGCAGGTCCGGCCAGAAGTACTGAAACAGCGTCATCGTGCCGTAGACGCCCGCGATGTGGTAGGTTTCGTTAATTGGCCGGTTGGCGATTTGCGGTGAGCTGCCGCGAAAGTCGAGCGTGAGCTCCCCGTCCTTGACCGTAGCTTCGAGTTGAACCTTGATCAGCGCGTCCTCGCGCATGGTCGAGTCGGCGAACATCTGCACGCGGGCCTTGCCGTCGGGAAGCAGCGCCAGCCGCCGGCGTGCCTCGGCTTCAACGGATTCAGTGACCTGACGTAGCGCGCCGACGACGTTGTCGACTCCATACTGCGCGATAAGCGAGTGCAACGTCTTCTCCATCCGGATGCACGACGCCATCCGCGTGCGCAGATCGACGCCCATCAGGTTCACGTCGCGCGTCATGTTCTGGAGAAACGTCACCATATCGGTGCGCATCCGGTAGTGCTCAGCGTATCGCGTCGGCGGCAGCTTCAGGCCTTCGTCGGAGCGCGATTCGATCGTCGGCCCCATCCCGCCGGGATCGCTCGCGCCGATCTCGCCGTGATGCATCGCGCAGGAAGCCCAGGCGACGAGTTCGTCGCCGTGAAATACCGGCATGAAGGAGGCGAGGTCCGGATTGTGCACCCCGCCATAGTACGAGTCGTTCATCACGAAGCAATCGCCGGGCTTCAGTCCCACGCTCGGATCGTCCTTGTAGTACTTCAGGATGAAGCGTATCGCGAAGTGAAGCACCGACGAGAATGCCACCACACCGGTGGAAGGAGAGACCGCCATGTCGCCGGAGGCGTTGAAGAGCGCGACGCATAGGTCGCCGAAGCGTCCGGCGGGCGAGGCGACCATCTGGCGCACCACTTCCATATCGCGGTCGCAGGCGCCCTGAAGGATGTTGCGAATTTCTTCGAAGATGTGAATATCGGGCTTTGCAGAAAGTACGCGATTCTCATGTTCCGTGCGCGGCGCCAGCCGGAAGCTGCGCATGATCTCGGGGTCGGGGCCCAGGAAACGGACGTTCGCCTTGAGGAAGCGTTCGAGAAGCTCGCTATCGCTCGAAGCTCCTTCATGCGCCGTTGCGCCGACACCGGCGCCGTCTCGCTTGTCGGGCTGACGTGGTTCAGCCGTGCCGCTCATAGTCGCTCTCCTCGGTCTCCAACGCGCGTCAGCCACGCGGCTCCCTGCGCGACTGCTTCGTAGCGCCATCCTGGCTCTACTAGGTAAGTGGTCGCGCCCGGGTTAACGATGGCCGGGCCATCGAGCACGACTCCCGCCATCAAGGCGCCACGGTCATAGACCGGCGCGTCAAGCGGCTCGTCCACGGAGGTGAACCAGCACCGGCGAGTTCCGATCGCCGTCGGTGCAGCGTGATAGTTGCGGCCGGGTGTGAGATCGTCGAAGCGCACTGATTCGCCATCGACCCACGACACGACTCGGTAGGTGGTGATCCTGATTCCGGATTCCGGCGAGCGGCTCGCCTCGCCGTAGCGTTCACGGAAGTCTTCGGCGTGCTTCTCGATAATCCGCAGGACGTTGCGAAGCTCGTGGATGCGCCTGCGGTCACATTCGATCGCGGTCTCGATCGATTGGGTGCCGTAGCGGATATCGAGTTCCAATCGATGACGCGTGTCGGCGGGATCGAATCCCTGCCGCGCAAGGTCCTGCCGGCCTCGTTCCTCCAGCGCTTCGACAATCCGGTTGAAAGCGTCGTAGTCGTCGAACACCGATCTGAGCAGCGGATTGTAGAGGTCGGTCAGATGACTGTACTCGTGGATGTGCATCTGCTGGAGCGTACCCGCTCCGCAGGCTGAGAACACGGAAGCGAACGGCGGAACCAGCACCCGGTTGATCCCGGCCGCGGCCGCGACCCCACACGCGTGAAGCGGGCCGTTGCCGCCGTAAGCGAGCATCGTGAATTTGTCCGGCTTGAGACCGCGCGCCGCCAACTCGCCCATGATTCCGATCGCCATGTCGCTATCGATGCGGCGCCGAATCAAACGTGCCGCGTCGGTCTCGTTCATATCGAGCGCGTCGCAAAGATCCTCCATCGCCTGCCGCGATCGCTTTGGGTTCAACCGGATGCGTCCGTGCGCGTAGTTCGCGATATCGAGATAGCCGAGCAGCAGATCCGCGTCGGTCACGGTCGGGTTGATGCCGCCGCGGTCATAGCAGGCCGGTCCCGGATCGGAGCCTGCGCTGTCGGGGCCGACCTTGATGGTGCGATGGGTAGCGTCATAACGGGCTACCGATCCGCCGCCAGCACCGAGCGAGGCCAGATGCACCATCGGCAGCGTCACTAAAAAGCGATCGATCACCGGGTTGAAGTCGTAGAACTTTACTCCGCCCTCGATCACGATTCCGATATCGAAGCTGGTGCCTCCCATATCGGTCGTCACGATATTCCCCAGGCGCGAAGCTTCCGCGAGCCTCTCGCCGGCGTGGATGCCGGCGACTGGGCCAGAATGAGCCGTCTGGAGCGCGTCGGTGGAATTGAGCTGCGCCATCCCGCCCGAGTTGTGCACCAAGAGCATCGGCTTCCTGTACTCCGAGTCGCGCAGATTCAGCTCGAGCCGACTCATCGCGTGATACATGATCGAATGCAGGTAGGCATCGATGATCGCCGAGCTGGTGCGAACGTACTCGCCGCGCCGCCCGCTGACCTCGGCGCCAAGGATAATTGGAATCGCGCCGAGCATGCTGCGCGGGTACTGCTCCAAAAAGATTTCGCGGATGCGGCGCTCGTGTAGCGGGTTCACCACGCTGTTGACGCAACTTACCACCAGCGCTTCGACCCCGTTGTCGACAAGGTCGCGAATCTTGCCGCGGAGATCGTCCTCATCTAGCGCGATTACGACCTCGCCGGCCCAATCGACGCGCTCGCGCACGCCGCGGATCATCGGAATCGGCACCAGCGGCTCGGGACGCTTGGCGTTGGTCACGTCCATCTTTTCAAGCGTGGAGAGGCCGTCGCCATAGCCGCGGCCGCGGCTGATGGGCACGGTGCTCTCGAATCCGTGCGTAATCAGAAGGCCCAGGTTCGGGCCCTTGCGCTCGATAAGCGCGTTGGTGCCGAGCGTCGTGGCGTAGCGAAGTGAATCGACCTGCGACAGCAAAGCCTGGCGGTCGATTCCCAACTCTCCGCATGCGTAATCGAGCGCCTCGTTGAAGCCCTGGGCGAGGTTGTGATGAGTAGTCAGCGCCTTGGTCTCGAGAACGCGCTCATCCCAGACGACAAAACAATCGGTAAACGTCCCGCCGATATCGACCGCAACGCGTCTCATGCCAATCGCCTCAGCCTCAGTGCCCGTGCGGATCGATGTGCGACTTTGGATAGGGCGGATCCCCGCGCGACGCGGGATACTCTTGGATTCCTGCCCAACGCTTCTTGAGTGCGTCGATATCAATTTCGATGTCGTGAATCGGCGGATGGCCGGGGACGGTGTACTCGACCTCGATCATGGTTGCGCAGTTCGGACAATAGAATTCCAGCATCGCGCACCATTCAGGGTCCGGCGAAAAGGTGTACTGGTACAGGTTGGGATCGAGCAGCGGCTTGTGGATCTCGCGCGGATCGCGCGCATGAACGAGCAGTCCTTCTTTGTAGTTCGCGCGCGCGGAGCCCATGACGTGGCCGCATTCGCGGCACTCCCAGGTCTCGCGTTCGAGATCGATTTGCAGATACTCGGTCATCGGGAGTTTCATGCTCCCCTCCTTCAAGCTCTCGACAGAATGAGATCACGGTTGGCGCTGACGTTGAAACACCATCCTGCCATCAGCTTGCCCGTGAAGAACGATTCCTCGATAATCGCGGGCCCTTCGGCGGTCGCTCCGGGTTCCTGCCGGTCGAGCCGGTAGACGGGGACGGTCTGCCACCCGCCATCGAGGTAGATGCGCCTGGTCGAATCGGAAACAGCGTGCGATGGCTGCTCTCCGCCGACGGGTGCCAACGGTGCTCGATCGAGCGGCCTCGCCACCTTGAGGCGCAGCGTGGCTTCGTCGCAAGAATCCAATTCAGCGGGCGGATTGTCGCCCTTGGTGAAGCCGAAGAGCGAGTCCCTACCGTCAATGGTGCAAAGCAGACTAGCTTCGATTTTGCACTCGGCAAGCTCGACCCCCTCTGCGAACATATCGCGGCTCGCCCGGGTCTCGAGTTCTTCGATATAGCTCTCGAGCGCAATCCTGCGCCGGTCGCGGACTTGTAGCTCGTATTCCTGCGACAAATCGCTGAAGCCGATTCCCACTGCGCTGAACACTGAGGCGAGTCCCGGAACGATGACGCGGCTGATCCCTACGTGTTCGGCGACCGCGCAGATCGACATCGGTCCCGCGCCGCCGAATGCAGCGAGCACGGTCCTGCCTGAAATGGGGGAGTTGGAGAGAATCCCATCAGCGATTTTTCTTGCCCACGCCCGCTCCATTGCCACCAGAGCATCTTCCAGCGAAAGCCCCAGGGGATTGGCGACGTTGTTCATAATCGCCTGCCGGCTACGCTCCGGATCGAGCGCCAACCCGCCGCCAAAAAAGGTTGCCGGATCGAAGACCCCGCTAAGAAGGAAGGCGTCGGTAATCGTAGCTTCCTTGCCGCCGCGACCAAAGCATGCCGGACCCGGCACGCTTCCGACGCTTTCCGGCCCGACGCGGATCTCTCCGCTGACGGAACGGATTACAGAGCTTCCCCCGGCACCGATACTGACCACTTCGGCGAGCGGGAAAGAGATTTCAACTCCCTCGATGCTGCCGTAGCGCTTGCCTCGAATCGCGCCCGACGTTACCAGGCCGATGTCGCTTGTTGTGCCGCCGACATCCACCGAGACCAACTCGTCAAAGCCGTAGTGGAGCGCGAGCGCCTTCACGCCCTCCATCCCGGCACGCGGGCCGGAGCCGTAGGTTTTGAGCGCGATGGTCTTGGCGATTCGTGCAGAGCCTCCGTCGTTTCGGAAAATCAATAGGGGCGCCCGAGTCTTGTAGTTCCGCATGCGCCGCTCGGCCGCGTACAGGAACTGCTCCATCGCCGGATGAAGGAAAGCGTTGAAGACCGCGCTCCAGGTGCGCCGGGCCACCTGGCTGTCGTCGGTGATTTCGTGGGAGAAAAGCACCGGCACGGACCCCAGCAGATGCAAGGGAAACCGTCTCAGCATGACGCGCTCGACTCGTTTCTCCCGCTCGATGTAATCGCTGCCGGAGAGACTGACTACCAGTCGATTAGCGCCTTCGGAAGTAAGATGATTGACAACCGTCACGACAGCGCGGTCAAGCGCTTTATCTTCGACGTCCGCATCCAGCTTGGCCGAGCGCCTTCCAACCAGGACTTCGTACAACTCGCGTCCGGAGGCTTCCTTGCGCAGACGATCGAGAACATGCGTATCATCGACGATTAATCCAATACGCTGCCCCTTCCTTTCCACCAGCGCATTGGTCCCCTGGGTGGTCGAGTAGCGAATAAGATCGGTGCCGCGCAGGAGAGCCTCGATATCTTCCGTGCCGTACAGTTGCGCCGAAACCTGGCGTAAGCCGTGGAACAGGCACTCGGAGAGATCGTAGGGAGTGGTGATGGTCTTGGTGCGAAAAACCCTGCCGGCCTCGATCACGCAGATGTCGGTGAGCGTTCCCCCGTTGTCTATATTGATGAGCCTCTTGCCGAGCTTGTGGCCCGCGGCAATGCCAGTTGAAGTCGCTGCGGCTTGCCGGCGATCACGGTGGTCCGGTGAGAGTGTCGGCTGGCTGGGAGGTAAAGGTTGCGCGCTCGCGGTCGTCGAGCGGATTTCTTCGATGGACATTGTAACCCGGCCGTCACTCCGTTAATGTGAATCCACTCATTAAGGCCAGACTTAATATGATACTTCTCATTAGCACCTGTCAAGGACAATGAACGATACCACCCCGACGGAAAAAAAGAGGCGCGCGCCGCGACTTGCGCCGGCGTCGCGCCGCGACAAATTGCTCGCTTGCGCGATACGCGTGTTCGGGCGCAAGGGGGTGGCCTTTGCGCGCCATTCGGATGTCGCGCGGGAGGCGGAGGTCTCGCTGTCGACAGTGTTCGCCTACTTTCCTACGCGACAGGCGCTGCTGAAGGCCGTGCTGGACGAGCTCTCGCGATGGGCGTTGCAGCTCGCAAAGCGGGCCCACCGCGCGGGGCTGTCCCCCAGACAGTCGCTTTATGAGCACCTGGTACAACTTGCCGATCTGCTCGAAACCGATCCGGAATATGCGCGAGTCTGGCTTAGCTGGAGCATGGTGGTCGATAAGGATCTGTCACGCTCCTATCTCGAGCTCCAGCGACGGGTCGTCCGTATAATTGCAGAGACCGTGCGGCGCGGACAGCGCAACGGAACCATAGCGTCGGAACTGAATCCCGAAGATGTCGGCCTGCTCATCATCGGTGGCGCCTATGTGATCGCGCAAACTAAACTCGTGGGTCGGCGGCTCCCCGAGCTGGAACGGTTTGCACGGATGTTGGTCGATGCCACTCTGCCGCGTGGCGGCCGGAGCAAAGCATCCGAGCGCCCAAAGTTCGACGTTGGCCTGCGGCAAGTACGGGGCGATGGTGCAGGCCCGGATCTCCCCGCTGCCGTCCGAAACTCTTAGCGGCCTGTGTGTGGCGGTGCAGCGAAGCTAGCTGCCGTTCTAGCAGGTGAAAGTCCTGTCGGTGGAGGTGCCCAGATACCACCGTAGATATATCCGACGGCGAGGAGGGCGATCGACTCGGCCGAAAGCTCGGAGGTAAAAGCCCCTGTTGGCTGGGAGAAATGCCCGGTCAGGTCCGCCAGAGGGGCGAGCAACTCAGCAGGTCGTAGCGAATCAGCGAACCGGGAGACCCCGAAATAACAGGTCCACATGAAAGCGGATTGGAGTGGAAAATCGAGAGTGCCGAGCCCGAATACGCCACTGGGCGAAGGCGATTCCCGCTGGCGAAGAACTGGGTGCGTGCAGTCAGCGGACTCTCCGGGGGCTTGGAGGGCGACATGCCGAGAAAGAACGACAGCGAAAGCTCGGAACCACTCGCAGACGGCCTAGGCCGGCACGCGCCGGCACAGCGAGGGCGTCGCATATAACCCGTAGGACGGGGAAATTGGGACGTGTCTGGGAGTGGGGCGGATGGGGCCGATTAAGCGTCGATGGACTGGGACACTATAACCCGGACCGGAGCGAGGGCCCCTGGGGTAGAGCGGTTAAACCGCTCGCACGGCGGTGCCGTAGCTGCGCCATGAACCTCGACACAGAGCGAGGATTATTCAGGCGTCAGAAGACGGCACGAAGGACGGGTGCAAACCACGTGACGCGATGATCAGGCGACACGAGGGAAGGCCCCTTCCGATAAGCCGGCCTTGGAGCCGTACTGGGGAAAACCCGCCGTACGGAAGTGCGTCCAGCGAAGGCTGGCGCGTTCAGCGGGAAATGAATCCCGCCGAGGCAAAAGCCAGAAGCCTTGTAGCTTGGATGGCAGGGAGGAGGGAAACCAATGACCTGAAGCCCATCGACAACGCCATCTCAAGGATGGCAGCGAGTCACCGGGCCGCAGCGCAAGCGAACGCACAGGTGGCCTCGAAAGGCGGAAGCACCGGAGGCCGAGCCCGTTTCCGTAGGGTGAAGGCAGCATGGAGAATCGTACGCTGGCTGGCACGATACTACACTCCGGCGGGGTGATAGCGGCAGCACGGTGACCAGGACGCGCCAAGCAACTGGAGAAGCCCTCCTCCTCCCGCCGCGAAAGTGGCGGAGCAAGGTAGGCCGTATAACCGGTGCACCCGGGAAGTCGGCCGAAGAGGAAAGGGTGGCGGAGGGGTCCGCATTAGCAAGGACGCGGAGTAACGTCCGCCGAGCAAAGGGACCCTGCTGTCTGTACGTTCTCCGCCCACATGGGAGGCAGGGGTGAAATGATAAACGCACCCGAAGTCTGCAAGACCTGCGGCGGAGGATATACCACAAGGCGAAGGCTGAACCGGCCTCATAACCCTTGAGATGTAGCAGACAGGAAAGCGGAGTGCGGGAAATCCGCACGCTCCGTTTGACGAGGCGGGAACTGGAAACGTGACCATGGTGGAACTGTGACCCCACCGCGCAATCGAAAGAGCGCGGCTGGAAACCCTCCGCCTACCGTGCGCGCGCCAGTTCTCGACCCTACTCTTAGGGGGGACGATGGAAACGTCGGCATCATTCGAAGCCCGGTCCGCGCCATCGTCCCACCCGCCAATTGCTACTTATTGCCAGGCTCAACAATTCGCCCACACACAAGAAGCGCCCAAAAGCATCTGCGGAACCGAAAGCGGCCGGACTAAGGCGGGGAGGGCGGTCAAATCTCCACGTTCGGCCGAGCGTAGACCGCGGCGCAGCCACGCGCGCGCGTCCGCAGGTTAGGGCAGGGGGGGTAGGTGCAGGTTTCGAGCAAAAGGGGGATAAGTGCAAGTTTCGAGCAAAACCTTCCGCGATCGAATCGTCGAGTCTCCGTCGCGTTCCTGCGCGCGAGCTGATTGCGAATCCGCGCAACTGGCGCCGGCATCCGGCGCGCCAAGCCGCCGCGCTCCGCGGCGTGCTCGAAGAGGTCGGCTACGCCGACGCGCTTGTGTGTGGCGAATTGCTACTTATTGCCAGGCTCAACAATTCGCCCACACACGAGAAGCGCCCAAAAGCATCTGCGGAACCGAAAGCGGCCGGACTAAGGCGGGGGGCGGTCAAATCTCCACGTTCGGCCGAGCGTAGACCGCGGCGCTAGCCACGCGCGCGCGACCGCGAAATTCGATTTTTGGTTTTTTCAAAGGGGAAGGAGGGTGGATCGATCTGAATTGCGCGTCGAGTTCTGGCCGGTCGAAGCGCGTGGTGCCGTACGCCAAGAACCCGCGCGTGATCTCCTCGGCCGCGATCGAGAAGGTCGCGTCCAGCATCAAGCAGTTTGGCTTCCGCCAGCCCATCGTCTCCCTTTGAAAAAAACCAAAACCTTTAGTTGGCCTCGGAGCTTTAATCGCGATTCCCGATGCTTTGCAGTATCGCCAGCTCTATGCGTGGCCACGACAGCAGCGTGGGCGGCTGCGTGGTAACGTGCTGATGGACCACCATCGCGTGAAGCGGCTCGCATCATGCTTGGGCGTCCTGCTCCTGCTGCTGTAGGCGGGGCAGGCGCGGGCGCTTACCTGGGTCAATGACGACAACGGCAACGCGCCGGTGGCCCATCTGCCGATTACCCTGACTAATTCCCAATCGACCACGATGGCCAGCGGCAGCGCCTACCTGCTGAGCGGCTTTAATGCCTCGACCTACGCGGCATACGAAGCTTCGAATCTGAGGAACATCAGCTTTCAGACCGGCGCTGGAGCCTTCATCTACTCGTGGAAGGAGACTCATGGAGCAACGAATGCTTCCACGGCAGTCAACTACTGGCTCAAACTGCCCGCCGCCATCCCCGTGCAGGGGGACATCCTTGAGCAGCCGCGAGGCGAGTTCCGCAAGCCGAGATGCTAGTCCCGACAGCCGCTCGCTTTTCCGCTTTCTTGGCGGTCGCTTCCCTCACGAACTCCCCGCCTTCTGAGCCTCAGACGGGGCCGCAAGCGTGCTAGCGAATCGACCAGCTTGCACTTTTGCCGCAGGCCAAGTGCGGCCAATGATTATGGCAGTAGTCCGAACACTGCGACGCTGCTGGGCGTACCGACGTAAACTTTGCCGTTGGCGATAGTCGGCGTGATGAACTTGTTGTCATGAAAAGTGTCCCTTCCTGACGGCGCCTGATTGCTGTTGTAAAGCTCGTTCGCCAGGTTGCTCGCGTCGTAAGCGTGTAGCACTCCGGTGCCCCCTCCTCCGTTGGCCCCTAAGTTTTCAACGGCCCACACAATGGCGTTGGTCGATCCGTTGGCGGAGATGCTCGGCGTCGTGCCCGGATAGGCGAAGATCGCGCTGGTGATCGATGATGGGCTCGACGCGAGAAGAGCCTGCGAAAACGCAAACGCCTGAAGCGGCCCGTCCACTCCGCCATAGTAAAGGATGTTGTTGAAGTATGCGGGCATCGCCCATTCGCCATTGTACAATTGCATCGCCAGTTCCTGGTAGATGTTGCTATTACTCTCTTCCGGAAGCATTGAACTTGCCCATGTCGTCCCGGTCGACAAGATAGATGTTGCTGTCCTTGCCGGCGCCGACGGCAAGATGCCTCGTGTTGTTCTGCGCGTCGGTCATATCGGGCAGCAGCAACACTCCGCCGGAACCCAGATCCGCGTCTAAATTCGACTCGTCTACCGTGTTCCACGGCTCGAAGAAATCGGCGACCTGCAATCCGCCCGACGTAGACAGTTTCAGGAATCCGTTTCCGAAATCCCCCTCAGCCGGGAACCCGTCCGCAGTGAAAGTCGTGTCGAAGGTCCCGTTGGCATCCAGGAAGTAGATGTTGCCACTGCTGTCGGCAGCCGGTGCCGCGCCGGCCTGCCAGATCGCGCCGTCACTGCCGTTGGGAGTGATATTCAGAACTGATGTCCTTACTAATGTATTCTGATTATTGATGCCGTAGCCGATGATCCATCCCGTGTACATACTGTTGTCGCAATGTGAAGACCACGTCGTGTACACAGCGCCGTTGACCAGTACGAGTCCCGCCCGCTCCAGGTACTTCGTCGGGTCAAAGATAACCTCTCCGTTCATGCTGCCCGCCCCGTTGCCAGGAAAAGTCGCCATGATCGTGACAGGCCCGTTAAACTCTTCGGCTCCGGTCGTGAGATCGAGCGCGTGGATTCGCTGAAAAATATTGCCCGACCCGTCCTTGGACGCTGTAACCACATAGATGGTGCCGTTCGGCCCGGCGGTGCGATCGATGACTGGCGTGGAGGTGATCCCTATTTCGGGCGTTACCGCGCTACATCCTCTGTCGTCCGAGGGAACTTCGCCACTACCGAGTAAAGAAACGGGCGCCGGCCATAGGAGCGAACCGCTGTCCGCGTCGAAGGCGTAAAGGCTGTCGTTCTCGGTGACGACATAGAGAACGTTGTGCATGCCCTTGCCCGGGATGCTGACCTGCGTCTTGATGAGCGGTTGCGCGTCAACCTTGCCGTCAACCGGGAGCTCAAACAGCTTGCCGAAGGTGGAGGAATTGACGTTGCTCGTCGTCAGGCTTGTTTCGGTCAGATTTTGCCCGGTCCGAGCATTGTCATTGTGATAGGTCAGCACCTCGGTCATGGCGCCCACAATTGCCGTGGGTGTCGCCGTGGGCGTGCCCGTCGCTGTTGCCGTCGATCCAGCGGTCGCAGTTGGAGTCGGCGTTGGTGTCGGAGTGGATGTTACGGTTGGCGTCGATGTCGCGGTCGGCGTTGGTGTCGGAGTGGATGTTACGGTTGGCGCCGATGTCGCGGTCGGCGTTGGTGTCGCAGTGGATGTTACGGTTGGCGTCGATGTCGCGGTCGGCGTTGGTGTCGGAGTGGATGTTACGGTTGGCGTCGATGTCGCGGTCGCGGTCGGCGTTGGTGTCGGAGTGGATGTTACGGTTGGCGTCGATGTCGCGGTCGCGGTCGGCGTTGGTGTCGGAGTGGATGTTACGGTTGGCGTCGATGTCGCAGTTGCGGTCGGAGTGGCCGTCGCCTTTATCGATCCCCTAGCGGAGCCTTTCAAGTGGACGGTGGCTGACGATTTTCCCCTAGTCGCATCACTGGTGATCGGGATGGTGGCACTGAAGCTTCCGGCGATCGTGGGCGCGAACTCGACAGTGATAACCGCCGCGCCGCGCGCCTGAAGCAGGGTCGTGCCCTGACCCGACGTTACCGTAAAGAACTGGCTTCCAGTTCCGCTTGGCGGCCCGACCGTCACCGAAAGGGCTGGCCGTACCCGTGTCGGTTATCGTGAAAGATTTTTTCTCTGTCACAGGTCTAGCGGAGAGATCGATTTGATCGAAGTTCAGCGTTCCCGGCCCGACAATGAGTATGCTCGTAGCCGCGCGCGCGCCCAACGTCACGAACATCGCGGCGATAACAATGAATAATTGATCCGCGCCCTGCCTTTTGTTGATCCCGCAGCCGACGTCGAGGATTCGCATGGCGAATTCACGATTGTACGTTATACGGCCTGTGCGGTTATCATGGATCTCTTGCCGCTGCTGAAAAGGCTATTCCAGGCGGACCTCACGCGGACCCTTCTGCTCGCGCTTACGATTTTTCTGATTAATTTCTATCTGTGCCGCGAACTGTTCCGGATCGAATACTTGCGCCACTTGGGATCCATTGAAGGCGTCTACATCGGCATCAGCCGGTATGTAATGTCGCATTGGCGCGACCTGACGTGGTTCCCGCTGTGGTACGGCGGCGTGCCTTTTCAGAATACGTATCCACCACTTCTGCATTTGGCGGTTGCTTTCGCGGCGCAGGTGAGTGGCGCGTCTCCGGCGCGCGCGCATCATTGGGTTGGGGCCCTTGCGTATTGCATGGGACCCGTCACCGTCTTCGCGCTCTCTCTGCGGCTGACTGCGTCGCGCTGGGCGGCGTTCGTCGCCGGCGCAATTTATTCCTCGTTGTCGATCTCGGCCTGGCTGATTCCCGTGATCGCGATCGATGTGGGAGGCTACTTCCATCCGCGGCGTCTGCAAGCGTTAGTGGCATATGGGGAAGGTCCGCATATTACGGGGTTGATGCTGCTGCCCATCGCGCTTCTGTGCCTCGATCTCGCGGTGGCGCGCCGGCGAGCCGGTTATTTCGCGCTCGCAGTGATCTCCTTCGCTGCCGCGGTATTGGCGAACTGGTTGGCCGCGTTCGCATTGGCGCTGATGATCGCCGCGTATGCGACCGCTTCCATCGGCAGAAACTTTCAGAAAGTGGCTTTCCTGGCTGCAGCGATCGGCATGGCCGCGTACTGCTTGGCGATGCCGTGGATCCCGCCGTCGACCATCGCAGTTGTGCAGGCGAATGCCAAATCGGTCGGCGGCAATTTCAGCACTGTTTATCATTCGCTGCCGCTGTGGTTGCTGGCGATGCTCGGCGGACTTGGGCTCCTGAAAATTCTGACACGCCGGCTGGCGTTCCACCTCCAGTTCGCGATTTTCTTCTCATTTCTGACGGCCCTGCTGACATTGACCTACGCGTGGTGGAATATTGCCATCGTCCCGCAGCCGATGCGCTATCACCTCGAAATGGAGATGGCCATCTCGATGCTGCTCGCGTTCGCGGCCTACGAAATTTTCAGGAGGCAGCCTCGTTGGGTCGCCGGTCTCGCTATCGCGCTGCTGCTCCTTGCTCTGGTGCAGCCGGTCCGTCTCTCCAGACACTACGCGCACAAGTCTTTGCTTCTGGCGACAGATATCACCAAATGCACGGAATGGAGAACGGCTCAGTGGTTGAATCAGCACTGGAGTGGCGAGCGCGTGATGGTCCCCGGGTCGACTTCCTACTGGCTGACCGCGTTCTCCGATGTGCCGCAGCTTGGCGGCGGGTTCGACCAGGGCGTCGTGAACTATGAGAGTCGAGTCGCACATTTCGACATCTACACCGACGAGGCGCGCGAATCACGCGGAGTATCCACTCCTTTGGCTGAAAGCGTTCGGAGTTCAAGCGGTCGGCGTGAGCGGACCGGCCAGCGGCGAGATCTACAAGCCGTTTCGGAATCCGAACAAATTCGAAGGTGTGCTCAATCCCCTGTGGCGCGACGGAGACGACGTGATTTATCAGGTCGGGCAGGCGCATGCATCTTTGGCTCGTGTCGTGCCTCGGGCGGCACTGGTTGCGCGCACTCCGGTGCACGGCGGAGATGTCGATCCTCTACGTCCCTATGTCGCAGCGCTCGACGATCCTCAAATGCCCCGCGCGAAGTTTCGTTGGATCGACGCGCATACGGCGGAGATCACAGGGAACCTTCAGGCAAACCAGGCGCTTTCCGTCCAGATTGCGTGGCACTCCGGCTGGCATGCGACCGCAAACGCAAAACCGATTCCCGTGAAGCGGGACGGGATTGGTCAGATCGCGCTCGATCCCGGCCCCGGCGCGGCGACGATCCGGCTGATTTATGACGGCGGAACGGAGATGAGGATCGCGCGCCTGCTCAGCGCGCTCGCGGCGATTTTCCTGCGCCTGGCGTGCTTCTTCTACAGCGTCATCAATAGCGGACGGACTCGAGAAACAACCCCGACGCAGGAGCCGTCCATGCAGCAACGTCGAGTTTAGGATTCTTGCGCCCGCCGAGCAGCCCGCGAAACTCTTCCACCGTCACCTCGCCGAGACCGACCTTCACCAGCGTCCCCGCCAGCCGCCGCACCATTTTCCAGAGAAAGTGCGACGCCTCGATTCGGAACACGATCAGGTGATCGTCCTGGCCCACTTCCGCTGCTTCGACGACCACTGTGGTCGACTCGCCGGGTCGCGACGGATCGGCGGCACGGAACGCTACGAAGTTATGCCGTCCCGCGATCAGGGCCGCAGCTTCCTGCATCTTTTTAACGTCGAGCGGCTCCTTGACCCACCACACGTAGCGCTTAGATAGCGCCGTTTTGCGTGTCGAGATCTTGATAGAAGTAAGTCCGGGAAACGGCGTCGTGCCGCGCGTGGAATCCGGGCTCGGCGACGGAGAGATCGAGAACGGCGATCGACGAAGGCAGCTTGTCGTTGAGCTCCCGCAGGATCTGCGCCGGCGCGAGTTTGCGGCGCGGATTCGCCACCTTGATGTGAGCCACCTGCCCCAGCGCATGCACGCCTGCGTCGGTGCGTCCCGACCCCTGTGTGTCCACCTCACGCCGAATAACTCGTTCGCGACGCGCTGAAGCTCGCCCTGCACCGTGCGGGCGTTCAATTGCGTCTGCCAGCCGGAAAACTTCGATCCGTCGTATTCGAGAATTAGCTTGAAAGTCTCGAGGGCGCTCAGCTTGTCAATCCGACTTGCGGAAGTGTAGAAAGGTTCGAGGGCACTCGCTCGCCGGGTTGCGAGAGCAGCGCTCCCCATAGGACGTACAATCCGGCCGACGAGCCGGTCATCAAAGCGCCCACCAGCGGAGCGGAGCCGCGATCGAAATGCATCGTCAGATAGCCCGCCGCGATGGTCGCGAAATACGCGGTCAGCAAGCACGCGTGTTTCATCGCGTTGCCCGGAACGCTGCGCGGGAACATGACGGCGAACAAGGACAAGCACGAACAGATCACGCACAGCGCCGAGCCGGAGTAGCGGGCCGTGAGCGAAATCGTGTAAAACGCCACCTGCTGCGGAACCACGCCATGAAACGCAAAGTATCCAAACCGCTGGCCCCGGTACACGCCCAGCGCCAGCACCACCACCACCCATATCGAGCCCTTCGAAATGGCTTCGACACTACGATAGGCCGGCATCATTCTGCACCACAGTTCCATCACGATGGCGATCCGCAAGCCAAGCAAAATCGCGGTACTGGAGGCCCAGGCAAGAACGTAGCGGCGATCGGCTGGTCCGCCCGGCCAGCCACACAAACGACTGCAAGGCGGCCGCGCGCCAGATACACCGCGAACCAGGGGTAAGTACGATAGGCCCGAATATAAGTGAGGCGGCAGAGCGCAAAGAGCCCCGCCGCCGCGGAGGCGATGTTTAGAGCGAGGCGAGGGTCCATCGCCAAGATTGTACCGCGAAAATTCGCGCGCCCTGTGAGAAATATTTATTTAACCGCGCAATCCGGCCAGCAATTGGGCGGAGGGGCGTCCGGAGCGGTGACGACAACCGCGCTTCCCGCGCGCTGCGCGCCGATTTCGGCCGCAAATGCCGCAACGCCCAGGGCCAGCGTCAGAGTCAAGAAAATCTTTTTCATGGGGTCTCCTCAGTGGGTTAGATTAGACCGTTATTGCGGTCTGTTGTTGAGGATACCGCGAAAAACCTCAAAATGCCTATTGATTTATACGTAATCCAGCTTAAATGGGATCAGAGAGATGGAAAAGGTGAATACCTTAGTGAAATGCGGAAATACCTTAGGGCCGAGGCTGTTCCGCAAGCTCGCCGATATAGCCGATGCTGTCGCCTTTTTTCATGGAGGGCAGCGCGCCAATATAAATCACCACGCCCGAAACAGGCGAGGGCACGTCGTGGATCTTCTGTCCGAAATAATCCGTGACGTAGCCGATGGCCATGCCTTCCTTCACGTACGCTTCGGGCATAACCAGAGGGTAAAAGATGCCATCCTGATCGGCGGAAACGGTCGAAATGCGTCCGATCCATAACGGATGCTCCACCGGCGTGACGGTACCGGCGAGCATTTTCAGATGGCGCATCACATTCTCAGTTCCGTGGATCAACGCCTCCAGATCCTCGGCTTGCGTTGTGCCGGAGTGACCCGCTTCCACCGCGATCGCCGGTTTCCCGACGCTCTGCGCATACCGCGTGATGGTGACGGGACCGCCGGGCGTAATCGGGCCGGGCTTCTGGATGATAATGTGATCCAGCCCGAACGCGAGCACCATGCCGCGCGTGATCCCGTCCAGATGCGCATTGCCGGTGTCGGCCCAGTACGAGTACTTACGCAGATTCTCGTCCAGATCGCCGCCGTGATAGTCGATCAGGTAGTCGCATCGCTCAATCACATTCTTGGTGATGGCCCAGGAGGCCCGCTCCGTCTGCGTTCCGTCCGCCTTGCCCGGATAGAAGCGATTCATATTCTTCCCGTCCACGGGATTGACATGAGGAACTTTTTGCTGAAAGGACGCGAGATTCAACAGCGGCACGATTACCAGCGTTCCCGACAAAACCGAAGGGTCGATTGATTGCGCCAGTTTCTCCAGCGCGATGATCGACGCGTATTCGGTCCCATGCGCGCCCGCCACCAGCGCCAGCATTGGCCCCGTTTTCGCGCCTTGAATCACGATCACGGGAATATTCTCGGCGGCATCGACACCCGCGACCACAGGAATGAATCCGTTGGCTTTCTCGCCTGGCCGGGCGGTAGCGGTCCCGACGGTTACATCGGCCGCGTACGCGCTGAAGCACGCCGCCAGCATCGCGATCGTTGATCTCAGCATCGGATTATTGGCCGAAGATGAAGCGTCCACGCCGAGGATCGGCGGCGCCGTTCAGTACGCCGTCCTTCGACAAAACCACGACCGGAGAGGATGCGTTGCTCCAGTCTCCGCCGAGTTGCACGTGATGGCCCAGCGATTCCAACTTCTTCGCCGTATCCACCGGAATCCGCCCCTCCAGGCTTACCCGGCCCGGCACGAACTGGTGGAATCCGAAGGACGCGTAAAAATGTTCGGTCTGGAACCGCGGAGCTTCCACAGCCTGCTGCGGCGTCATCCCGAAGTCGAGAATATTCAGCAGCACCTGCAGCAGCGCCTGGTCCTGATTGTCGCCACCCGGCGTCGACATAGTGATGTACAACTCGCCATCCTTGGCGATCAATGTGGGACTCAGCGTCACCCGCGGCCGCTTTCCCGGGGCGAGCTGATTCGCATGTCCCGGCGTCAGCACGAAAGACTCCAGGCGGATTGACAGGGGAATACCGGTATCGCCCGCGATCACCGATGGCAGCCACGCGCCACTTGGCGTCGCGGAAAATCCGTTGCCGAATTTGTCCATCACGTCCACGCACGTCGTATCCTTGCCATCGCTGCGGCCGGGAGTGCCGGTGGCCGGCGCGGACGCGCCCAACTGACCGGGACGGCTCTCCATCGAAGCATGCTTGGGATCGATCAGCTTCCTGCGCTCGGCGGCGTAGGACTTCGACAGCAGAATTTCCTCGGGGATCTTGCTGAACTTCGGATCGCCATAATAGCGGTCGCGATCGGCAAACGCCAGCTTCACGGCTTCCATCACGGTGTGGAGATATTCTGCGCTGTTGTGGCCCATCGCCTTCAGGTCGTATCCCTCTAGAATGTTCAGCGCTTCCAGCATTACCGGTCCCTGAGTCCAGAATCCGGGCTTGTAAACCGTATAGCCGCGATATGTTGTCGAACGCGGTTCGTCGGTTTCCGCGTGGAATTTTGCCAGATCGTCGTAGGCGATCAGGCCGCCCACCGATTCGCTGAAATCGGCGATCCGCTTCGCAATCGATCCTTTGTAGAAAATATCGTGGACCGCGCGAATCTTCGCTTCCCGGTTGCCGTGCGCTTTCTTTTCGGCAGCGGCCATCTCGCGAAGCGTGCGCGCCAGATCCGGCATGTGCACCAATTCGCCGGGTTTAATCAAAGTCCCGTTCGGAAAATAAAACTTCTTCGATACCGGCCAAAGCTCCAGCACTGGCTGTGTCTGCGCCAGGGTTTGATTGAAAATCTCGGTCATCGGAAACGCGTCGGCGCGCTCGATGGCCGGTTCCACCACCTGCGAGAACGACATGGTGCCGTATTTTTCGAGCGCCAGCAGAACTCCGTCCACTACACCCGGAGTAATCGCGGCGCGCGGACCAAACGAAGGAATGGGCGCGACGGCGCGTGAATCTTCCCACGGCTCTGCCTTGCGGCGTTCGTAGAAATCGACGGTGGCTTTCGCCGGAGCCACGCCGACCCCGCTGATCGCCACCACGGGCTTGCCGTGCATCTTGATCAAGATAGGGACTTCGCCGCCCAGACCGAAATGGTCCTGCTCAGTGACAGCGGCGGCCAGAATCGCCGCCGCGCCGGCATCCACCGCGTTGCCGCCCTGCTCCAGAATGCGATAACCCGCCTCCACCTCCAGGCTGTTGCCCGCCCCGATCATCTGGTGCAGGCCACGCACTGCCGGGAACATGGTGCGATCCTGCGCAGCCAAGGGAAGGGTCAGGAGCAGGAGCCAGGACGAGAGCTTCATACGGTTATCCTCTCATTTTCCAACAACTTTTTGTACTTCCGTAACAGTTCGTAAACCACCACCCCTCCGGCAGTAGCCACATTCAGAGAGTGTTTCAGGCCGAGCATTGGAATACGCACATGCGTGTCCGCCATCCGCGAAACTTCGGGACTCAAGCCGTCAACCTCGTGTCCAAACGACACGCACACCGGAAATCGCGGCTGCCAGTCGAACAGATCCACGCTTCGGACGCTGGTTTCAATCGCGGCGATCTCGTAGCCGCGAGCGCGCAGATCCTCAATAACGGCAACCACGTCATCCGAATGATCCCATGGCACCGTCTCCTCCGCCCCGAGCGCGGTTTTGCTGATTTCTTTCTTCGGCGGACGCCCGGTGATGCCGCACAAATACAGTCTTTCGGCCGCGGCTCCATCAGCAGTCCGGAAAAACGCGCCGACATTGTACAGACTCCTCACGTTTTCGAGCAGCACCACCACCGGCAACTTGACGATCCCTTCATAAGCGGAGGCTTGCAGCGTGGCGCGATAAGGAAGGCGTTCCAAGGTTCCACTGTAAACGGTAAAGTAGTAACTTGTGATTTTACTGGACGGCGAATCTCTGTCGATGGCGCACGTCAGCGCCGTAGCGCTTCGAAATGAACCGGCGGGAATTGCACCGAAAGCAATCGCGGCCATGCAGCGATCGCGCTCCGTAGTGGAGCGCCTGGCGGCCGGCGACGATCCGGTCTACGCGGTAAATACCGGCGTCGGCCTGCTCGCCGACCGCCGTGTGCCGCCGGCGGACCTGGCAACTTTGCAGCGCAACGTAGTCCGTTCGCATTGCGCGGGCGTGGGCGAACCGTTAGGCCGTGCCGAAACGCGCGCGATGATGCTCATCCGCGCGAATGTTCTGGCGAAAGGCTTTTCGGGAATCCGCCCACTGGTCGCGGAACGCCTGTGCGAGCTATTGAATCGCGACGTGACACCCGTCGTTCCCGCACGCGGCAGCGTCGGCGCCAGCGGCGACCTGGCTCCTCTGGCCCACATGGCGCTGGTGCTGATCGGCGAAGGCGAAGCGGAACTCGCAGGTTCGCGCATGTCTGGCGCCGATGCGCTGAAGCGTGCCGGGATCGATCCGGTGGAGCTGCAATCGAAAGAAGGCATCTCACTGCTGAACGGAACCCAGGCGATGCTGGCCGTCGGGTGCCTGGAACTCCAACAAGCCGAGCGCCTGACTCACGCGGCCGACGTCATCTGCGCGATGTCGCTCGATGGGTTGAAAGGGACGCCGCGCGCATTCGACCCGCGAATTCACCAGATCCGCCCGCATCCCGGCCAACGCGATAGCGCCGCGAACCTCGAACGGCTGCTCGCAGGCAGCGAGATCCGCCAATCGCACATAACGTGTAGACGCGTGCAGGACGCTTACTCGCTGCGTTGCGCGCCGCAAGTGCACGGCTCGGTTCGCGACACTCTGGCCGAAGCCCGCCGCGTGTTTGAAATCGAGCTGAACGCCGTCACCGACAATCCGCTGGTGATCGGCGACGAGATTATCTCGGGCGGGAATTTTCACGGCGAGCCGTTGGCCTTCGCGCTGGATTATCTGGCGATCGCGCTTACCGCACTGGCGGGTATCTCGGAGCGCCGTATCGACCGTCTGGTAAATCCAGCCCTCAACGAGGATCTGCCCGCATTTCTCGCCGGACATCCCGGACTCGAATCCGGCTTCATGATGACTCAGGTCACGGCGGCCGCGCTGGTCGCCGAGAATCGAGTGCTGGCGAACCCCGCGTCGCCAGGATCGATCACCACCAGCGGCAATAAAGAAGATTTCGTGAGCATGGGCATGACCGCCGCGCTAAAGCTCCAGCAGGTGGTGAAAAACACACGCACGGTCCTTGCGATCGAAGCCTTGGCGGCAGCCCGCGCCATAGACCTGTTGGCCCCGCTCAAGTCGAGTCCGCCGATCGAGCAGGCTAAGGCAAAGTTGCGCGTGGTCTGCCCGGCCTGGGAGGGCGACCAGGTATTTTCGGGTCGAATCTGCGCGGTCGACGATTGGATTGCTGGTGGAGGCGTCGACGGGATTTGAAGGAAACATCGCGCAAGTAGACGCCCGAGTTCGCCGACGCGCAACGGAGTTTGAATCGGGCCCTACCGGCTCGTCGCAAATAAATTTAGAACGCGACCGGCTCCACCGAGTTGCTTCGCTGCTTCAGGATCTCCTGAACCTCGGCATCGGTCACTTGCTGGAAGTCGTTGTACCACTCGCCCACGGCGAAAAAAGGTTCCGGAGTGGCAAGGCAAATACACTCGTCTGCTTCGCTTCTTACCTTCCGGCACGCCTGTGAGGACCCGACCGGCACTGCGATAATCAGCTTTTTCGGATGTTGGCTGCGGATATGCCGGGCCGCGGCGATCATAGTGTTCCCGGTCGCCAGGCCGTCATCCACAAGAATGACCGTTCGGCCACGAAGATCCGGAGCCGGGCGGCCATTGCGATAGAGCTTCTCGCGCCGCGCAATTTCGTGGACTTCGCGAGCTACCACGGACTCAAGCTCTTCGTTCGAGATTCGCAGATCGTGGATCATGGCGCGATCGAGAACGCGGGTCCCACCCGCAATCGCACCCATGGCGAGCTCAGGCTGCCAGGGAACGCCTAATTTGCGAACCACAGTAATGTCAAGCGGCGCATTGAGGACCCTTGCCACTTCGGCGCCCACGGGAAGACCACCCCGAACCAGCGCCATCACGATCGTATTCGGTCCCGGTTTCCGTAATGCGAGTTCAGCTGCTAACACCCGGCCCGCATCGGCCCGATCCTGAAACGGTAGATCCACCATCGCGCTCCTCCTTGAGAACGTTCACGCTGCGCCCGATCTGATCGTCGACGAGTTGCAGTTCCAATTCGAGCAATTCCCGCCAGATAATACGCTCCTCAGCCGACTTTTCAAACAGCGGATCTTGCCTGTGATTGCGTACCATCCGGATCCGTTGCAGCCGGGCGAAAGCACGCGCCAGACGCTTGCGAGTCGGGCAAACCGGAGGTTCAATGCACGGCACCCCACCGGCAGACAGATCGAGTGTGCAGAGTTGATTCTTCGCAGTCATTCTGTTGAACGTGGTGCAATTGATGTTCCAGCGGTTTAGCGCCTTTAATCGAGCGCTTACAGGCGAGGTTGAGCGAATTCGCGGAGCTTCCTGCGCACCTAGACCCAGATTCCCACCAGCCGCATCCGGTAGACTGTGAGTGCTGCGTGATGGACAAGGCACTGGAAGTCGATCGCTTATCGGTTCGCTTCGGCAAAGTACAGGTCCTGAAGGACTTGAGCTTCAGCGTTGCGAAAGGCACATCCCTCGCCGTCATTGGACCCAATGGCGCGGGGAAGACTGTTCTATTTCAATCTCTTATCGGATCCATTCCCTCCGAAGGGACCATCCGCTGGGCGCCCGGGGTCAAAATCGGCTACGTCCCACAGAAACTCGACCTGGAGCGCGACGTTCCCATCACGGGCGACGATTTCCTTCGCGCGCGCCGCAGCTTGATGCATGGTTCAGAAGCCGACACGCCGCGCATTCTGGAGCTGGTCGGCATTTCGAAAGAGGTCAGCGAAAGCTCGATCGGAACGCTGTCGGGAGGCCAGTTCCAGCGCCTTCTGGTAGCCTTCGCGCTGCTGGGAAATCCGTCAGTCCTGATGCTCGATGAGCCCACCGCGGGAGTCGACGAACCGGGTCAGAAGCAGCTCAATGAACTGATCCGTCATTTGCAGAAAGAACGGGGATTCACGGTCCTGTTCATCTCGCACGAACTTTCCGTGGTGTATGAATACGCCGCGAACGTGCTGTGCCTCGGTCATGGGCATACGTGCTTCGGACCGCCGCGGAAGATTCTGACGCCCGATCTGCTCGCCGAAATCTACGGTACTCGCGTAGACTACCACGTGCATGACCATTGAGAACCTGGTGCTCTCGATCGCAATGGCGATCGCCGCGGGGCTGGTGGGTTGTTTCGCGGTGATGCGGCGGATGGCGCTGGCCGCCGACGCGCTTTCGCACGTCGCGTTGCCTGGCATTGGCGTGGCTCTGGCGCTGCATATTAACCCGATTTTCGGAGCCGCCGCAATGCTGTTTTTCGGCGGGCTGATGGTCTGGGCATTGGAGGGAAAGGCCCGCGTCGCGCCCGAAGCTTTGATCGGGGTTTTGTTTTCGGTCGCGCTCGCAGTCGGCAGCATGATGACGTCGGGGGAAGAGCTGATCGATGCTCTTTTCGGAGGCGCCGGCGCTCTGAGCTGGCCCGAGATTCTGTTCGGGTTGGTCGCGTCACTCGCCGTTATCGGCTTCATCGTGACCCAGCGGAACCGGCTGGTGGTGATGCTGGTTTCGCCGGATGTGGCGCGTACGGCCGGAATCGACGTACGGCGGCTGAATCTGATCTACATGCAGATGTTCGCTCTGACCATCGCTTTAGGATTGCGATTCTTGGGCGTGCTGCTCATGGGAGCATTGATCATCATCCCCGCAGCTACGGCTAAGCGTCTGGCGGGCAACTTGACGGGGATGCTATCAGCGGCCGTGATCGTCGCCGTGGTCGCAACGGTCGGCGGAAGCTGGCTGGCTACCTCTCTGCATCGCGAAACCGGCCCTCTGATCGTCACCGTCGCCGCCGGATGCTTCCTGCTCAGTTTCCTACGCCGCTAGCCTGGTTTGGCGACACGGTTGCACTCGTCAACCGTGGAGGTGTGCTATGCCGGCATGGATAAAGTACGCTCTGATGGCGCTGGTCTTGTTGCTATTGCTCGGAGCTTACCCGCTCGCCATGCAGTTCGAGACGGGTTCCATTCAAGGCGTGATCACGAACGACTTCGGACCCGTAGCCAAAGCCTCGGTGGAAGCTCACAGTGTGTTAACCGGCGCCATCATGTCGGGCGCCTCTGCCCGGACCGCCTCGGATGCCGCCGGCATTTACAGACTGGATAATCTGCGCGTCGGGCGATATTCCCTCTGGGTCGAAGCGGCGGGGCATGAGGCGACGTGGGTCCCCGTCGTGTCCGTGGAACGCGGTAAGACGACGCGGCAGGATGTTCACCTGACCAGAATCCCGACGATTCCGACTGGACTATAAATACCCGCGCTCGACTAGCTTCGCGATGATGCGTTTGGCGGCCGCCTCGGGCATCTGCCGATCGCCCTTTACGGTGATGTCCGGATTTTCGGGCGGCTCGTAGGGTGTTTGCAGCCCAGGCACAGCTTGCGATCCGCCGTCGCGGCCCTGGCGATAAACTCCTTTGGGTCCCGCCTCATGCAGAGCTCGAGTGGAGAATCCACGTACACTTCCAGGAATTTCGGGATCTGCCTGCGCGCCCGATTCCGGTAGCGGCGCCGGCTCGCGGTTCCATCGAAGATTACTGGCACGCCGTGCTTCAGTCAGAATGGTTCCAACATACGTCATCTGGCGATAAAATAAGTCCCGCTCTGCTTCGTCGTACCGGGGATGCGGAGTGAAAACACCTCGCAACACATCCGATTCGAGCACCGCCGACGTCGATTCCCCGTTCCGCCAGAGCGGACTTCAGCGCGGACGCTAAAGTCGATTTTCCGGAAGCGGGAAGGCCGGTAATCCAGACGGCGAACGCTTGCCTGGGTTCACGCGCCACAGTAATCGTTCGCCTTTCGCGGATCGAAGCTGTCGCTCTCGAGCACGGCGACCACGAATGTCAGCAACTTCCGACGTACGATATCGGAAAGCGTCGGGATACCAAAGCGGGCTTGCCATCACGAGGCCGCGAAAAGCTAGGAACGGCGCTGCGACCTTCAGCATCTCGCGATCTCTACTGTTTTCGAGATACCGCTCCCAAAAACGCAAGAACAACGTTTCGAATCCCCCTTCGAGGCGCCCGGTCCGCTGCAGCGAGAAGAATAAGTAATTCATCGTGAGGGACGTAACGTCGTCAGCCGGATCTCCGTACTCGCCGCGCGACCGATCGAGCAGCGAAAAATCCACGCCCGGACCGAAATAGAATGTTCCAAGGATGAAAATCGCCATGGACTTGGCGGAGCCGATGCGTGAAGCTCTTCATGCGCCATCGCCAGCCCACCGCCAGATGCTCTATTTTTTCCAGCAAACTTGCAGGCGCAAGAGGATGTGGAGGATAGGAGTCCGCAATCCCCATGATGCATTCGCCGTGACCCACCAGTTCGCGAATCCGCCGGAGATACAGTCCGGGATCGCAGCCTGAAACTTTGTGAATCTCCACCAGGTAATCGCACAGCGCGTCGGCACGAGGGATATCAAGTTCAGTGAGTCCACCGGCATCGCGAAGCCGTTCCAGATCATGCGCATACACCTCGCCCTGCGCGTATTCGGTCAACAGACCGAACTCCTCGACATTGCCGACGGAAATCAGTTGACCGCTCCGGCTTCGAAATCCGCACACATCCAGCGACCGGACGTGGCGTGGAAGGTGATTAAAAGTTTGATGTTCCCAGATCAATTCCTGTGCCCGATCGGCCATGTGCTCGTGACCGAATGGACCGGGACTCATAGTGTGAAGTACTGCGGTTCGCTGTTCGCCACGGATTTGAAAATCGACTTTGAGCGGCGCGCCGTAGCCATAGCTCTTTACGTCACCTGAACCGCCCTTGCCTCCTAAACGCTCATGCCAGACAAAGTCACAGGCGCGCCAAGCACGGACTGAAGATATCGCTCAACTTGTTCGCGACTCAGATGTTTCGTCAGACTCTGAGCACCCCATCTGGTAAAAAAACTGGGGCAATTCGCTCACGACGGTCGGTCGTCTGGCTGACATCAACATATCGTCAATCAAGCAGGCAACTTATCGGCCAAAGCGCTGATCTCTCATGATTTCGAGAGGTTGGAGCGAAGCGCCCATGTGGACCCCAGCTTGCACAAGGAACAAGGCGAGACCACCCCCGCAGGAGGCTTATGATTACTGAAAAAACATCCGTACTGGAAGCGCTCCACTTAGACGCGCTTCGCGAAATTCTTGAGTCCACCGGCCCATGCGTGACGCTTCTTCTGCCGCCATACCATCCGGGAGAACCAGCGCACCCCGCGGCCGCGCTTCTCAAAGCTGACCTCCAGGATGCTGTCCAGCAACTCGCCGAACGAAGGTTCCCGAAAGACGTCAGCGACAATCTGTTGGCGCCCCTCAAAGATCTGGCGGATGACCCGGCGTCGCTCATTGGATCGCGCTGGGGCCGCGTCGTGTTTCTCTCGCTGGATATTTTACGCCAGTTTCAATTGAACCTGCCCGTCCAGCCGTCCGTGACCGTGGCCGGGTGCTTTCGCAATCCGGAGGGTTCTGCCGGAGTTGTCAGTTCCACCGTCGTTTTACATTCTGGCGGTCTCAAAGGAATCGGTCAGCTTATTCCGATGCATCCATCATCGGCCGGAAGCCGTAGAGCTTCCACGTGGAATACCTGCGACTTTGCGGGAAGCGATGGGGTTCAAAGCTCCCGATCACGACCTGGAGAATCGTTCGTCGATCGGCACATCCACGGGCGCGATGCACGCTGTGCGCTTCGGCACCGGCTCCGACCGCGAGACGGAACACGCCCATCTGGCGGACTTCTACAGAATGGTGGACCGCGGAATCCAAAAGCTACTCAACGAGCCAGGATTTCCGCTTATTTTAGCGGGAGTGACCGAGGAGACGGCTGCGTATCGGTCGATCAGCACTTATCGAAACCTGGTAAGCGGAAGCCTCCGTGGCAATTCGAATCTCTCCCCGCAGAGCCCCGAACTGTTATTGCAAGCGTCGTCGATTCTGCGCGCCGAAGAAACGGAACGCGATGCGAAAGCCGCGACAGAAGCGATCGAGCGCACCACGCCAGGATTGCTTTCTAGCGATCCGGACGCCATTCTGCACGCCTCATTCGAAGGTCGCGTGCAGGAACTGTTCGTCGATGACAGTAGCGAACGGCGCGGCATTTTCCAAAGAGGCGATTACCGGAGTTGCGGCGAAGAGGATCTGTTGAATCTGGCTGTGGTTCAGACGATTCTTCATCGAGGCAAAGCGGTCGAACTGCCTGACCGGCTTGATGCCGAAAGGAACGGTCGCGGTTGCGAGAATGCGCTTCTGATCAGGCGGATCGATTCGCGGCGGAGGCATCAGCGTAAAATTTTTCGCACTCGTTCTCCCGCCCGCGAACGATCCGCTTACCATTCAGCGGACCTCGTTGCGACGTGATTACGGTAGCCTGACGCTCCTCCGGACCGCTATCGCAGTACAAGCACCACCCAGTCACGAACGCGACCGAGTGCGTGTGCATGCGCGGTATTCGAATAAAGCGCCGTGTAATGGCGCTCCCCGCGATGAGTATGGAGAATGGGAAGCCAAGCTTCGCTGTGCGGATTGAAACGCCTCGGCGTGATGGTGGGCAGCGTACCTGCGGCAGCTTTCTGACGATACTCGCGGTCGATGTCCAGCAATTCTTCTACGGACGGCTCGCCGCGTCGTGGTTTCGCCCTTGACTGCGAACGCGTCCCAGCCGAGTCGACAAAGTATCGACGATACCGGCCAGTTTCTTCTTGCCGATTCCCGCAAGATCGTTCAAACGGCCGTCATGCGCCGCCGCTTCCAGATCCTCGAGTGAGTCGATTCCAAACTCGCGATGAAGGCGCTCCGCCAGCACGGGGCCGATTCCCGGAACCGATTCGAGCAGCGCCACCGAGTCGGTTTCGCCTCGCAACCGGTCGAGCATGGGCAGACGCCCGCTGGTTACCAGAGTCCGCAGCGCCGTTGCTAAACGTTCCCCAACGCCGATGATCGAGCGCAGACCCTCTTCTCCCTGTTCCCGGTAAATCTCCGAAAGCGGCTTGGTCAGATGACGAACGCCAGCCGCGGCTCGACGATAGGCCTGCACGCGGAATGGATTCGCACGCTGGGTTTCGAGAAGATCCGCAACCTCCTCCAAACGGCGCGCGATGTCAACGTTCTGCATACTTAGCCTAGTTGAGTTGAGATGGGTTCGAAACCAATCTCGGGCCAGAGCGGCGACCTGGTCCAAAGTGCCTGGTTCTTCGAACAGATGCGTTGCACCCGCGATTACCTCGAGGTTATGTTCGGTTTGGCGCGGGAGTTGTGCGATCGCGGAGCGATTCAGGTCCAGGACGACCGGATCTTCCTCGCCGACGATAAACAGGGTTGGCGCCAGTACCCCGCGCAGCGCTGCTCCGGCCAAATCCGGTCGTCCTCCACGCGAGACGACGGCCCGCACCACGTCGGGGCGTTCCGCGGCGGCAATCAGAGCCGCTGCCGCGCCTGTGCTGGCCCCGAAATAACCCAATCCGTACTGCTTCAAACTCGGCTGACGGCCGATCCAGTCCGTAATCGCGACCACGCGCCTGCCAAGCATTCCGATGTCGAAACGGAGCTCCGCGGTTCGAACGTCCAGCGCCTCTTCCTGCTCGGTGAGAAGGTCGATCAGGATGGTCCCGATGGCGCCGCGATTCAGTACATTCGCGACATGGCGATTCCTGGGGCTGTGCCGGCTGCTGCCGCTGCCATGCGCGAATAAAGCCAGTCCTCTAGCATGATCGGGAAGGAACATATCCGCGGCCAGCTCGATCCTGCCCAGAGGCACGATGGTGGCGACCTGTTGCATTTTATGGCTCCTGTGTCTGCTTACTACAGTGCAGTTAAGGTGCCATTCGCGCTAATTCCACGCCAAATCGGCGCAAAGCCAGCCGGGCTGCGTGTTCTCCCGCAGCGATCATGCGCTCGATCGCCAGCGGAGCCCGGCAGATACCCGGCCAGCGGAATTCGGGGATAGACCAGCACATCGGTGTGAACCACAGCGGAATGATAATGCGAAGGATAGGTACGACCGACCCGCGGATGGTGGGGATGAATGCCGACCCTCCGCAGTATGGAGCTGAGCTCCCAAACATCGGAGCCGATGATGAAATCCGCTCCCATCTTCCGGCAAATCTTCCGATGGCAGGACGCATGTGATCCCGCCATCCTTGAGCCGCATTCCTTCCCGTCTGACGGGCCGCCGGATTCCGCGCAGCGCGCAACTCGCGCTGATGGCGGAAGCAAGCTCGCCCTTGTCGATGGCTACAATTCGCCTGGAAGGCACCTCGGTGGTCAAGGCCGCGAAGGGAATCTGAAGGTCCGCGAAAGTGGGCGGAAGGTGCTGGGCGCAAAACCGTTCCAGCGTCTCGCCATTCAGCAAACGGGGCCAGAACACCGTGCGAGCCAGCGCCGCGATTTCGCGCCAGTCCATGCCGGCGGCGATCATCGCGCCAACCAAGCTCCCCGCGCTGGTTCCGGTCACAAATGCCGGCTTGAGGCCCGCCTCCGACAGAACCTTGAGGACGCCGATATGCGCGAGTCCTCGCACGGAACCGCCGCTGAGAGCCAATCCAATATGATGGGAGCGAAGGCGATGCAATCGGGAGATCAACCCCCATTATACCGGGAGCCATTGCGCGGAACTGAATTTGAGGCCGAACTCACCCGGTTAGCGGCCTTGCATCCGCACTCGCAAACCATTTCCTCCTCGGTTTTTCATAGGGTTGGAAGAAATCGGCTGACGCGGTCCATCGATACCGTGCTCAGCTTCGTCCGGCGATATCTAACGCCGCTCCATTGGATTTGGATCACCGCGCTGGCCATCGTTTTGTACATATACGCGCGCGCGGTAGCGATCACGACCAGAATCGTCACCACAGGAAGCTACCAGTGGCCGGAGATTCCCAAAGGATCGGTACTGGCGATCTGGCACGGAAGCGCGCCTTCGGTGCTGGCGGCGTTTGCCGCGCGCAAGCCAACAATTCCGGTGATCCTGATGGTTTCCAGGGACCCGCGAGGGGATTGCGTCGCGGTATTCTGCCGGTGGCTGGGATTCAGGATCGTTCGCGGGGACGCCGAGCACGGTGGCTGGCAAGCTCTGACGGAGATCGCGAACGAATTGCATCAAGGCGCTGCAGCCCTGATTGCTCCCGATGGCAATGGCCCGCCTTTTAGGGCTAGGGTGGGCACAGCGGCGCTCGCGTCCTCTGCTGGCGTACCGCTGATCCCCATCGGCGCGTATTGCCGCCCATCGATTCTCGAACGGCATAAGTGGGATGCCGCACGGAATCCGCTGCCGTTCGGGCGCATTGCCATCGCGTGCGGCGAAGCGTTGCGATTCCCTGCTTTTGAAAACGCCGAGTCGCTCGAAAAAGCGCGCGAACAGATGCAAGACGCCTTGAATCGCGCAGCGGACCTCGCGCGAAGCACGTAAGGGAACGCATGTATCACTTCATTTGTGCGCGCAGAACCTCGATTGCTTTTTCCACCTGCCGATCGTGGCCGGCGATAAAGTCGGCCGGCGTGTTGTCGACGTAGACGTCCGGCGGCACTCCGTAATTCTCCAATTTCTGGCCGTTCGCCGGAATACTCCCGAACCAGGCGTGCGGAGCGGCGATCCGTCCAGCAGGCGGTAAGAACCGGTGCCAATCACCGCGCCGTAGGTCGGAACGCCGATGACTTTGCCGAGCCCCAGGGCCCGGAATCCCTCCGGGAACATTTCCGCGTCGCTCGCGGAACGTTCGTTCTGCCAACACCACCATTGGCCCGAAATAGCCTTGCACCGGCCGGGGGACTCCACGGAATCGCGCGCGCGGGTACGTCTGGTACTTCTTGCGCTGATTCAGAATCTCCAGCAGTTCCTGGTCGATGCCGCCTCCGCCATTGAAGCGCTCGTCGATGATCAGCGCCTTCTTGTCCTGGTTTTCGAGCAGGTCGCGCTGAAATCTTTGGAGCGAAGGCGCATCCATTGCCCGAATATGCAGATAACCGATCTCGCCGCCTGGTATTTTCTCAACATCGCTTTGCGGGTTTCCACCCAGCGTTCATATTCGAGGTCGTCCTGCGCGGCTGGATGATCGGCTCCAGGTGAGGTCCCAGGCGCCGTCAGTTTGCGGCTTGGAGTTTACGGCGAACTCAAATTTCTTGCCATGCAGCAGTTGTAATACCGCCAGTAGTTTCTTGGGTTTTCAGATCCTTGCCGTTGATGGAAAGAACGATAGTCCCCGAGTGCGAGCTTCACGTAATCGTGATCGGCGGGACCTTTTCGATAAATGTAGGCGACTTTGTAATAGCCCGAGGCGTCCGGCGTCCAGTTCGAATCCGGGATAGCGCGTCTGGACACGTCTCCGGCAGCGGCTGCCCGGGAAGTACGCCGCCGCCTGTGATGCCGGTGTGCGAGGCGTTGAGCTTGCCGATCATCTCCATGATCGACGTTATGCAACTCGTCGGTGTCGGCGATGTTCGGAAACAGGGTTTCGTAGGATCCTTCAGCGGCAGCCCAATCCACGCCATGCATCTCCGGATCGTAGAAACGATACTTCATCATCCGCCAGGCTTCCTCGAAAACCTGCCGGCGCTCGGCCGCTCCATCGATCTCCATGCGGACGGTGAACGGGACTCGCCGCGGCGTGGGTCCAGCCTCGCGGCCGCAATCCGCCGCCCCGGCCTCTCCTCCGCGCCCGCCCTTCGGCGGCCGCACCGCTGTCCGCGGCGCCTGCCGGTCCGACGCCTCCCGCGGGCACCGAAAAAATGCCGCCGCCCTGCAAGAAGTAAAGAGTGCGCCCGTCTTTGGACCATTGCGGCTGGCCGGATCCGCCGCGTCCGCCGCCTGCGCCGACCGTTATTCGGGAGACGCGCGTCAAGCGCGAACCATCCTCGGAATGCGTGTAGCCCGCGCCTCGCCCCGATGATACCAGCGCGTAGGTCCGCCGGCTTGTCAGGCGATGGATTCACGCTCGGGACATGAACCCATAGGTCCGGCTATCGGGCGGACGCGAATGTTCCAGCCCGTCCCATCATCTGATCAACTGCCGGATTCGGCGATCGATCCGCTCCCCCTCGATTTCCACTTCCACTTTCGCGGCTCCGCTCGTCCTCCCCCGCCGCGGACCGCGGGCGTTTCGGCGGTGCCTTGGCCTGCGCTTCCGTGTCGATATCGCGATCGTCCGGGTTCTTTTCGATCGGCGTCAGCGCGATGCTGTATAACTGATAAGTGGTGCGATTCAAGGCCGGCCATGTCGGGCGCGCCCGCGCCGCCCAAGACCAGCAGCTTCTTCCCGTCCGGAGTCCATCTGCGCGCCGGTCGAAATCAGAAAATCGTCTGAGGTGATCATCTTCTCCGCGCCGCCGCTAGCGGCTTCACATATACGTGGCTGCGCAGCAGCGCATCCTCTTTCGCGTAGGAAATCCATTTGCCGTCGGGCGAAAACTGCGGAGAATCGATATCACCGCCGGTGTTGCTCGGCGACGATCTCGATCTGCGCCGGTTCGACGCTCGACGCAGACGCAGCTTGCGGTCCGAACCGTACCATAGCATCGACTTCGAATCCGGCGACCACACAGGTGGACGATTTCTCGCACTCGGCGTCGGTCAACTGCTTTCAGCCCGCGGCCGAGTTCATCCGCCATCCAGATTTCCTCGCGCCCGGTTCGGTCGGACATGAAGGCGATCCATTTCCCGTTGGGCGACCAGCGCGGCTCGTCTTCCCGCCAAGGCGTCTCGGTCACTCGCTGGACTTCGCCGCGGTCGGTCGCGATGGTGAAAATCTCGCCGTGCGATCGAAATCGCGGCGCGCTTGGTGGAAGGCGAAAGATGAAACGCCTGCGGCCTCATTGGTGATGGATCACCAATTGCAGTCGTTTTCTTTCGGGTCGGCCTTGATGTCGATGCGGATCTCGGTGCTTTTCCAGCTCGCTATGTCCAGTTTCCACAGCCCGAAATTCTCTTCGTAGACGATGGTCTTTCCATCCGCGGACATGCTGGGATAAAACAGATTGCCGCTGGTGTGATGCGTCACCTGTACCGGCTTTCCGCCTCTTTCCGAAATTCTCCAGATATTGTTGACGCTTTTATCAATCTCCGGTCCGCCCAACTTGACGATTTCTTTTCGTTCGGCATTTCGTCCGCGACGTAGTAGATCTCGCCCGTCGTGCCCATACATGGGCCACAGATAGTTGCCTTTGTAGTCGTCGTCGCCAAGCTTGGTGAACTTTTTCGCCGCGACGTCCTCGAGCCATAGATCCACCGCATAACTGCCGCGATAGTGCTTGCGCGACCAAACTCCGGGATGGCGCGTGAAGGCGAGCTTCGATGCATCCGGCGAGAAACTGGCCCAGGATCCCCAGTCGGTGGAAACCGGCTGCTCCAGGCCGCCGTCCACCGGAATTTCGAACAGCGTACCCACGCTGGGAAACACACCTTGATTGCGCGACGATTCGAAAATGATCGCGGCGGCCGTCGGGAGTCCAGCCGACCACATTGTCGTTGGCGCTGTGAAAGGTGAGCTGGCGCGGCTTGCCTCCGGCAACGGGAATCACGTAGACATCGTAATTCCCGGCGCGATTCGACGAGAACGCAATCCAGTTTCCATCCGGCGAAAATCGTGGGAAGACATCGCGCGCCATGCTATCGGTAAGGCGCGTCACGCCGGCGCCATCGTCATTGGCGACCCAAATATCGCCCAGATAGCTGAAGGCTATTTTGCCTTTCGAATACGACGGGTAGCGAAGCAGTTTCGATTGCCCATGGGCCAGGACGGCCAGGAGAATCGCAGCGGAGAAACTGAATGTGCGTGACACGATGGAACCTCCTTGAGGTTAGGATCAATCGTATCAGCTTATACGGGTTTCAGAAGCGAGCGAATCGAGGCGGCGGCCAGCAGCAACGCCGTCAGCGCGCACACGGCGTATGCGACGCCCGTCTCCATTCCTCCGTCGTAAATCATTTCGATGGTGCACGGCCCTGAAATCTCCGGATCGATATACATTTGCCCGATCGCGTCGCGCTGGACCGGCGCCGCGCGGCCATTTACCGTCGCGCGCCAGCCTTGGTGCCATGCCATCTGCACCGATACGATCTGCCCAGGATCGAGTTTCGCGTTGATCGTTGCCGAATGCGCGCTGGTCCAGCGAAAGTCCGCGCGCGGCATTTTCGGATCGTCCAGCGCGGCTACATAAGGCCGCAGAGGATCGAGGTCCAGCGCATGAATCGGTTTCCGCGAAACCAACGCTTCGCGCGGAACGACGCGCGCGAGCTCCGCGTCTTCACTGACGCGATACAGCGTGTCATCTCCATCGCGCCACAGGGGTTCGAGGAATCCGTCGAATTTTCGCGGCTTCACGAAATCCTTGTACGGCGCGGAGCTCAGCGGTCCGCTCACTCCCACCGCGTGCACGCCGAGCGCCTTCATCCACAGCACCGCGCTATCGGTTTCGTGCGCGCCGGTCGGGTCGCCATGGTAGACAACGTAGGTTACGTCTCGATTGATCGGATTGGTGGTCGCCTGCTCGAATCCCCACAACTCGGGCGTATCGCTGAATGCGTTCAGCCAGAAAGCGACCGACCCCGGCACGAAGACACGCGAGCCGTTCCAATTGTGATTCAGCCACTGCGCCGTCTTCCACTCGATGGTCTTGGTGATGTCGATGGGACGCAGCATCCCGGCTGCCTGACGCCTTTCAATCTTTAGGGGCTGGATCAGGGACAGCACCAACACGGCGATCGCGAGTGCCACGACGCGCCTTGGGCGGCTGCGGAACAGCGCATAGCACACAAATCCGGCGAGCATCGCCAGCGCCATCTCCATTTCCAGGTGATAGCGGAACGCCATGGGAACGATCGCGATGTTCCAGACCGCGTCTCCGGCCGCGACCAACGTCATCAGGAAGGCGAACAGAATCCCGAATTGCAGATGCCTTGGGAGTCGCGATATCGCCAGCTTAATCACGATGAGCGCGGCCAGAACCGCGAGTCCCTGCGGCAGAGCAGCCTGATAAACATGTGCATAATTCCCACCGGTGCTTTGCGCGTTCTTCTGAAGCGTCGCGATGGTGGAGGGCGGCATCAGCGGTATCGCCAGGCCGTACGCCGCCGCGCCGATCAACGCGACCAAGGCCAGATCACGCGTTTTCCATCCCCCGCGACCGAGTTGCGCCAGAGCGTAAGGCGCGACGATCAGCACAATGCCGAACGCGCCCAACCAGTTGGTCAACGCCGTCGCCGCCAGAACCACCGAGGCCAGCGTGATCCAGTGCGCGCGCCGTCGCGTCATCGCGACGTCAAGGAACAACAGCGCGACCGTAAGCAGCGTCATAGAGGCGACGTGCGGACCTTCCCCATATTCGACCAGTGCTTGAAATCGCCGCGAATGAAACGGGCCGCCGACGTCGCGTCCAATCGCCGGGATAATCCAGTAGGACCACGAGACCGAGGAATAGATTAGTCCAGCGACAAACCCCGCCCACTGCGATCCGCTGAGTCGATAGGTCAAGGCGAACAAAGCCACCGGGCCGAGGCAAAAAGCAAGCGCGGTAACCCAGTGATAGGCGTGCGCCGGCGACGCTCCGCTTAGCCACGCAGAGAACGCCACCGTTAGATTCAGCAGCGGCGGATACGTGGTGGGAAACGGAGTGCCTCCATTCCACAAAGGGAACCAGGTGAGGTCGCGCCAATGCCCCATTACGTAACGGCTCATGCCGATGAACGCGCCTTCGATCGATCCCATGTAGTTGAGATATTCGACGCGAAACAGCTCGCGGCAAATGTAGACGTTCACCAGCAACAGAGTGAGCGCAAGCCCTGCAGTTTCGAGCCCTGGCTTCCTTCGCGATTCCACCGAAACGGAGTGTACCAAACGCGATTCGAGCCAGGCTTGCAGCTTTGGGGCTAGAATAGAAAGCCGTGCAGCGAGGGTCCCTAAAGGAGATAACCACATCATGAAAAAAACGGTTCTGAGCGTTTCCCTTCTCGTCATCGGGTCGCACTGTGCTGCGTATGCCCAGTGCCAGGTTCCCAAAGACGGAATCTACATGTTCGACACGGAGGTGAAAGAGCTGTTGAAGCACGCCCCGCCGGCGGTGGACCAGCAGCTTCGCGTGGTCGACCTTTGCAAGTACAACCTTGCGGTCGGGATTATTCATCGCGGACCCACGGGCGCGGCAGCGGGCCAGGGTCGCGGCCAGGCCGCTGCGAAAGGCAAAGCCAAACAGGCGGCGAATATCGAGCGATGCAATAGCGGACCCGCCCCGGAGAATGCGGCGCCCAGCGGCGTCGGCGGAATTTCGCACGACGACGAAACGGAAACCTACATTATCGTTTCAGGCGGCGGAACCCTGGTTACCGGGGGCACAATCGTGAACGGCGCGCGCTCCGGCCCTGAAAGCCAAGTGACCAAGGTTCTCAACGGACCGTCGTGCAGCGGGCAAATCGTCGGCAATGTGACGAAGAAGCCCGTGGTTCCCGGCGATATCATTATCATCCCGTTCGGCGTGCCGCACGGCTGGACCGATATCGCGGATCACGTGGATTATCTCAGCGTCCGTCCGGATCCCGACCACGTTCTACAGACCGGCTACGTGAATCCGTTGATCCAGAAGTAAATGCCGCGCGACATCCACCGCTCCCTAGCTAGCGAGTCTGTGTGAAAAGTCAGCATCCACCGCTTCCTTGGTCGCGGCTCGGTTCCGGCAATTGTCACATCAGTTACTGCGGAGCCGCGCTCGTAAGCGAGCGATTCAGAGTTGCTAAATCCACTAATACAACGGCCGCAGCGCCGGATAGAGGGATCTGTAAACCGCATGTGCTCTCGCATAGCGTGCCGACTCCGCGGCGCGCGGAACGATCGATTCCGCCTCGCGCACCACCGCTTTCGATGCCTCCGCAACCGAAGCGAACGCGCCGGTGCCCGCCATCGCTAAAAGAGCGGCGCCATAAGCTGAGCCTTCCTGCGTCTCAAGCATCGTCACGCGCTTTCCGAAAACATCGGCGAAAATCTGCCTCCATACCGCGCTGCGAGCGCCGCCGCCAGAGAGCCGGATCGATTCCGCCTGCACTCCCAGCGCAGTAATCACGTCCAGACCATCCTTCAAACTGAATGCGACCCCTTCGAGCAGCGCCCGGATCAGATCGCCGCGCGTGTGCTTGGCCGTAATGCCGATCCAGCCGCCGCGAGCCGTCGAATCGAGATGCGGCGTCCGTTCGCCCATCAGGTACGGCAAGCCAGTAAAGACCTTCGGCTCTAGCCGTGGCGGCTTCGGCGATCAGATCCTCGTAACTCGATCCCGGCGCGAGCTGGTTTCGGAACCACTGCAAACTCAATCCCGCTCCCTGCGTCACGCCCATCACGTGCCACGCATTTTCCACCGCGTGGCAAAACGTGTGGACTCTTCCGGCGCGATCGTATTCGGGCGCAGTGAGCTGCGCGAACACGACCCCCGACGTCCCGATGGTGCACGAAACCAATCCCGGCTCGACGATTCCGTTTCCAACCGCGCTGGCCGCTTGATCCCCCGCACCCGCCACGACGGCGTCCCTTCGGCGAGCCCGGTGGCTCGCGCGGCTTGTGCGTGAATACGTCCAGTGATTGCGCTCGACTCGAAAACAGCAGGCAGAAAGGCCCGATCCACGTTGACACGATCGGCCAGTTCGAACGACCAGCAGCGGCGCACCACATCGAACAGACCCGTTCCCGATGCATCCGAAACATCGCTCGCAAATTCCCCGGTCAGGTCGAAGCGAACATAATCTTTGGGCAGCAGAACGATGACGGATTCTTGCATAATTGGCGGGCTCATGATCGCGCACCCACAAAAGTTTCGGAAGCGTGAACCCGGTCAGCATCGGATTCGCGATCGATTCGAGCACGAACTCGGCACCCGCATGGTGATTGATCCAATCCACCTGCGCTTGTGACCGCTGATCGCACCAGATCAGCGCCGGACGAATGACGCGCCCTCCGCCGTCGAGCAGCGTCAATCCATGCATCTGACCCGAGAGCCCGATGCCGCGCACCTCGCGGCCATCGATCTGCGATTGTTCGAGCACTCCGCGAATCGCTTCCCGCGAGGCTTCTGCCCAATTTTCAGGAGACTGCTCTGCCCACAGAGGCCGCTCCATGCGCATCGGTTCATGTGGGGCCGAAAACTGGGAGTGCACGTTGCCGAGCAGATCCACGAGCAGCGCGCGGCTGCCGCCCGTGCCCACATCGAGACCCAGCCAGTATTCGCTCATTTTGAAAAGGAAAGGATACGCCGCGCCGTACAACCCGGCCTCATTGCCGAGCGTCGCGCGATCCACACGTGTGGGCGCATTGCGATATGTGAAGGACCGGCGGTCGATTTCAGCGAGCATTGCCGGCGCGAAATAATCCCATGCGGGCAGCGGACCCCCGCTCAGCAGATACAGCGGAAAATTGAAAACGTTAATCAACGTTGCGATTGCAATGCCCAACGCTTCCCCCACAGACTCGAAGATAGCCCTCGCTCTGGATTCCCCCTTCTCGGCGAGATTGAATACATCCTCCGACGTGAGGTCGCCACCCAGTCCGATCAATTTCGCCATCGACGAAATCGCCGTCGCCGAGGCATGCTTTTCCAGGCAGCCTGCATTTCCGCAGCCGCACGGATTACCGTTCGGGACCACCGTCATGTGGCCAAGCTCGCCCGCCATGCCGACGTGGCCGTGCAGCACTCGTCCGCCGGTAATAATTCCTCCGCCGACGCCGGTTCCGAGGGTCAGAAGCACCAGATCGTTCACTTCGCGACCGGCTCCCATCCATTTTTCGCCCAGCGCGGCCGCGTTGGCGTCATTCTCCAGAATGAACTTCGCGCCCAGCCTGCGCTCGATTTCGTCACGAATCGGATAGTGATTGAATTCGGGCAGGTTATTGGAGCCGACGATCACTCCCTGATCCATCAGAATAAAGCCGGGCACTCCGACGCCGACGCCAGCCATGCGCGGACCGAGCCGCCCGCGCAGAGTCTCAATCGCCTGAACGATATCGGAAACCACCGCGTCGCGCCCGGCTTTGAGATGCGTCGAGCCCGCGATCTTGTCAAGCATTGTGCCCTGATCGTCGATGGCGGCAGCTCGCAGATTCGTTCCGCCGAGATCGACACCGATGGAATATTCACTCATGCGGTCGCATCATAACATTTACTTCGGGGGCCTTCCGATGGAGCACAGCGGATCGCCCACCACGACGTTTTGCCAGCTCAATGCGGGGATCGACAGGTAATAACTTTCAGCCAGATTGCGGCCCTGATAATACGCCGGCAGCAGAACATCGGGATGCGGATTCATGATCAGGTACGGCTCGTCCGTGTGGCCCGAAGCGCCGGTGACGCCTTCCTGGATATAGTCGGCGGTCATCGACTGCGGACTTCCCGCGAACCACAATTGAGGGGTTCCAGTTGCTAAGATTCCAGTCCTGCGGCGGACGCGCGAAGGTGCGTGCGTTGGTGGATACGTATTCCGTCATAATCGCGCCCGGGAGCCACTGGAAATGCAGGATACCGCTCATGGCGATTGGCCGTCGTTCGATCCCCAGCTTGCGTACCCGATTACATCGGTCTGGTGATACAGGACCTGCGACGTTTCGTCCAGGACCACGCGGTCCTTCGGAACTGTTCCGCCGCGCGTTTGAGCCATTGATCTCCCAAGGCATCGCCGGCGCGCGCCAGGTCGATCACGAATTTCCCTTTGTTGGCCGCTTCGAGCGAACGGTCGACCAAGCCTTTGACATCGTCGAAATCGTAAGCAGCCAGGCGGGTGACCAAGTAGATGGGAAACTCAGGATGCGTGAACTTGGCATCGCGTTTGCCGTAGAAGGGATTCGGAAGCGAACCCGCGATCGAGTGCGGCCGGAGCGTGTGCATGTCCTGATACAGCAGCGTCAGTTCGCTGTCGACGGAAGCCGAATCCACCTCTAATCCGCCAGTCGAGGCGACCCTGGAAATCCGCAGCGGAACGCCCGCAGTGGTCACGATATAGAGGATCCGCTCGGTGAGTTTCCGGCGCCGCAGAAACCCCGCAACGGGCGCGGCGATATCGCGGTCAAACTCCGAGCGCGGGATGGTTTCTGCCGTATTGGCGCGCAGATGACACAGGTTGGACATGGGAATGCCGCGCCGCCGGGCGTAATATTCGCCGATCTCGCGCGACAGCGGGGAGCTGTCGTTCACGACGATCAGAACGTTGGCGGGGCCTTGCGCGCGAAGGAATCCTCCCGTCGCCAGCAGGCACGCGAGCAGGGGCGCTTTCGTTCGCCGCGTCACAACTTCATTGTCGCGCGCCAACTCCCGGGTGCGCGATGATGAATCGAACGTGGCCAGCTACCCCGATTCCGTGCGTTTTCTCTACGCCCTGGGCAACGAGATTAAGACCGCCAAGCTTGGCCTCGACCGGATTCGCAAAGTGCTGCACGGTTTGGGCGATCCGCAGCGGGCGTATCGTGTGGTGCACGTCGCCGGAACCAATGGAAAAGGCTCGACCTGCGCGATGATCGAAGCGGCCCTGCGCGCCGCCGGAGTCCGCACCGGACTGTTCACATCGCCGCATTTGGTCGAGCCGACCGAGCGTATTCAGGTCGACGGCTTCCCCGTCACGCCGGAGCAGTTTCAGCGGGCATTTACGGTGGTGCACGAAACCGCCGAGGCGCTCGATCTCGATTGCCATCCGACCTACTTTGAAACTGTTACCGCGATGGGCTTCTGGCTGTTTCGCGAGTTGCACGTCGAAACCGCGGTAGTGGAAGTTGGCCTCGGCGGGCGCCTGGATGCGACTAATGTTGTGGAACCGGCTCTGACGGTGATCACGCCGATCGACTTCGATCATGAAATTTACCTGGGCCACACCCTGGAGGCGATCGCCGGGGAAAAAGCAGGAATCTTGAAGGCCGGCGTTCCGGCCCTGTTTGCGCGCCAGCGTCCCGAGGCAGCGGCGGTGCTGGATCGTCGCGCTGCGAAGCTGGGGATCGCGATTCATCGCGCTGAAGATTTTCCGGTTCGCGATCTCGAGATCGACGCGCGCGGATCGCGGTTTTCTGAACTATGTTGTCCGCTTGCAGGCGAGCATCAGGTGGAAAATGCACAGACCGCCGCAGTCGCGTTACAGGTACTGGGCGTCGACCCGCGCGGCATAGCGGAGACTCGCTGGCCGGGCCGATTAGAGCACGTTTCGCCGAATCCCGACATCATTCTCGACGGCGCGCATAATCCCGCCGGTGCACGCGCGTTAGCTGAGTATTTGAAGCGATTCTATTCGGACAGAAAACTGTGGCTGATCTACGGCGCGATGCGCGATAAATCGGTCGAGGAGATCGCGGGCATCCTGTTTCCGCTGGCACAGGAACTGATTTTCACGGCTCCGAAATTTTCCCGCGCCTTGCGACCGGAAGCGCTCGAAGAGCTCGACGAACGCGGCCGCACGGCTCCGTCCATCCGCGAAGCCCTTGATCTGGCTCGGAATCATGCCTCCGCCGACGATGTGATCGTCATCAGCGGATCGCTTTTTCTGGTCGGCGAAGCAAGAGCGTTACTGTGCGGCGACCGCCGGCAGCCTTACTAATCGATGGACTTGTAAGCGGACAGCGTCAGAAATTCGGGAAAATCCGTGCTGGTCATCATCTGCTTGAAAAGCTCCGCGGCCTGCCCGCCGTGGGCTTGCTGATCCGTCGCCTGGCGAACCAGATCCGCCGTCACCACGCGGCCGTCGTTCATTTTGGCGCCGTGTTTCACCCACTGCCATACCTGCGCTCGGCAGATCTCGGCAGTCGCGGCGTCCTCCATCAGGTTATAAATGGGCACGCAGCCCGACCCGCGCAGCCACGCTTCCAGATATTGCACGCCGACGTCGATATTCCACCGCAGTCCCGCTTCGGTAATGTCGCCTTCGGGAACCGTCAGAAGATCCTTTGCCGTGACGCGCACATCTTCGCGTTTCCGGGAAATCTGATTCACCTGCGGCATGTGCAGGTCGAAAACTTCCTTGGCCACCGGCACCAGCCCGGGATGCGCCACCCACGTGCCATCGTGACCGGCGCGGACTTCGCGAAGCTTGTCCTGCCGGACTTTCTCAATCGCCTGCTCGTTCGCCGCCGGATCGTTCTTGATCGGGACTTGCGCGGCCATTCCTCCCATGGCGTGAATGCCGCGCCGGTGGCACGTATGGATCAACAGATCGACGTAGGATTTCAAGAAATGCCGGTCCATGGTGACCTGCGAGCGGTCCGGCAGGACAAACTCAGGGAAATTCCGGAATTTCTTGATAAAGCTGAAGATATAATCCCAACGGCCGCAGTTTAATCCCGCTGAATGCTCGCGCAATTCGTACAGGATTTCGTCCATCTCGAACGCCGCCAGAATCGTTTCGATCAGAACCGTCGCGCGAATGCTCCCGCGGCGCACGCCGAGTTCGTCCTGCGCGAAGTTGAATACGTCGTTCCACAGGCGAGCTTCGCGATGACTCTCCAGTTTCGGCAAATAGAAATACGGCCCGCTACCCGATTCGAGCAAGGCTCGCGCATTATGGAAAAAATACAGACCGAAGTCGAACAGCGACCCAGAAATCGGCTGCCCGCCCAGCAGCACGTGCTTCTCATTCAGGTGCCAGCCGCGCGGACGGACCATCAACGTCGCGATCTTCTCGTTCAGTTTGTAGCGCTTCCCTTCCGGACTGGTAAATTCGATGCGGCGGTTCACGGCGTCGCGAACATTGAGTTGGCCGTCGACGCAGTTGTGCCAGGTGGGCGAATTGGCGTCCTCGAAATCCGCCATGAACACATTGGCGCCTGAATTGAGCGCGTTGATCACCATCTTCCGGTCGACGGGGCCGGTGATCTCGACGCGCCGGTCTTCCAGGTCGCGCGGGATCGAAGCGACGGTCCAGTCTCTCGCGCGGATCCCCGCCGTTTCTTCGAGAAAATCCGGGAAACGCCGGGCATCGATCTCCGTCTGCCGAAAGCGTCGAAGCGTGAGCAGTTCCTGGCGCCGTGGCTCAAACTCGGCCGACAAGCGAGCGACGAAGTTCAGCGCGTCGCTCGAAAGAATCTCCCCAGATGCGCCACCGGCGGGCGCAGTAATTTCAAGTCCGGCAACAGTCATGAAGTTTGCCTTTCTGCGTACGCGGCCTTCGTAGCCGGCGAATGCTGCTTTACCGGCAATGGCATTTTACGAAGCACCAGGGCGATGCACGTCGCGAGCAAGGCGAGCACCGCGCAAGCGTAAAATCCGTAGTTCCAGGATCCGGTTTTTTCGAATAGCTTGCGCCGCCAGGCCGCCGCCCATAATCGACGCGACGCCCTTGGCGCTGTAGATGAAGCCGTAATTGGAGCTGGCGTTTTTCGCGCCGAAGAAATCCGCGCACGCCGACGGCAACAGCGAATAGACTTCGCCCCAGGTGAAGAAAACCAGCGCGATGGTCGCGACGAACAAGGCGGCCGACGTGTGGCCCATCGTGACCACGCTCATCAAAGCCGCGGCTGCAGCAGAAACGCGACCAGCATGGTGTTCTCGCGCCCGATCAGATCCGAAACCCATCCCCAAAACACGCGGCCGCCGCCGTTCGCGATCGGATTCAGCGTCAGAGAAAGCGGTCAGAAGCGCGCGTGAACTTCAGCGTCTTCGCCATGGGACCGACCTGAGCCGTGACCATCAGCCCGCCGATGCCCATCATCAGCGCCATCGCGAACAGCATGTAGAAGTGCGGCGTCCGCAGCATTTCGAGCGAGTTGAAATCCTCGCTGTGGCTGCGCACCTGCACGCGAGCGGCCGGAACGGTGGCGCTCTTCGGCGGATTTTGCAGAACCTGCGCGGCAATGACGATCAGCAGGCCCTGCACGATGCCGGTGTAGAGAAACGCCGACCGATAATTCTGCGTGTGGATCACATATGGCGATGGCCGAAACGAACAGCGCCGCTCCGGATCCGAATCCCGCGGCGATCAGGCCGGCAGCCAGGCCGCGTTTATCGGGGAACCACTTCAGCCCGATCCCCATCGAGCCGCAATACACCAGCGCCGCGCCGAATCCGGCCAGCGAGTAGAGCACGTACAACTCGGGCAGCGTTCGCGCGACGCCGAGCCCCGCCCAGCCCACGCCGCACAGCAAACCGGCGATGGACAGAAACACGCGCGGACCCAGCCGGTCGATCAGCCAGCCGGAACACGGCATGACCCAGGTCTCGAAAAAGATGAACAGCGTGAAGCCCCATTGCACGTCGGAAAGCTTCCAGCCGGTGGCGGCGCGGATCGGATCGACGAACAACGTCCAGGCGTATTGCAGGTTCGCGATCATCATCATCGCGATCACCGCGGCGCTCAGCCGCACCCAACGATTCACTTCGGCACTCCTCTCGAAACCTGATCCAGCAGTCGCGTGGCGGCGTACACCGTTCGCGTGTGCGGCATCGCGACGCCCAGCCGCTCGCCCAACTCGACCACCGCGCCCACTACCGCTTCCAGCTCCATCGGACGTCCCGCTTCCAGATCCTGCAGCATCGACGTTTTGTGCTCGCCCACTTTTTCGGCGCCGGCGATTCTCTGGTCGATCGAGACCGGAAGCTCCATGCCCAACTTCGCGGCCACCGCTTCAGCCTCGGTCATGATATTGCGGACCAGGGCGCACGGTGAGCGGGTCGCGCACCATCTGCGCCAGCGTCGCGCGCGTCAGCGCGCTGAGCGGATTGAACGCGACATTGCCCAGAATCTTGACCCAGATTTCATGTTTAATCCGCGCCGTGATCGGCGCGCGCAGCCCGGATTTGATCAGCGCTTCCGCGATCTTCCGCACGCGTTCCGACCGCGAGCCGTCCGGCTCGCCGAGCGAGATGCGGTTGCCTTCGGTGTGCCGGATGACGCCCGGCTCGACAATGTCGGTGGAAAAATAGACGATGGAAGCGACCACGCTGCGCGCGTCGATGGAAGCCGCGATCACACCGCCGGGATCGACGCGTTCGAGCGGATTTGTCTCGGGAAAATACCACCACGGGACGCCGTTCTGCGTGCCGACCACGGTTGTGTTCTCATGAATCAGCGGCTTCAGCAGCGGCGCGAGCTGCGTCAAGCCGTGCGCCTTTACGCCCAGAAAAATCACGTCCACGTCGCCCGCTTCCTTCAAATCGCCGATGACTCGCGGACGCACTTCGAAATCGCCGTCGGGGCTGATCACGCGCAGGCCGCGCTGCTGCATCGCGGGCAGGTGCGGACCGCGCGCGAACAGCGTCACGTCCTCGCCCGCCAGCGCCATTCGCGCGCCGATGTAACCGCCGATCGCGCCCGCGCCGGCGATCAGAAACTTCATCCCTGGGCTCCGGCGAGCGCTTTGGCGACCGCGCCGCGCTGGATCTTGCCGGTCGCGGTGCGGGGAATCGTCTCGACGATGTACAGCTTCTTGGGACGCTTGAAATCGGCCAGGCGCTCCTTGCAAAAGGCCAGGATCGCCGCTTCGTTCTGCGGCTTCGCCTTCGCGAAGAACGACGGCCGCCGCCACTTCTTCGCCCCAAGTCGGATGCGGAACGCCGAACGCCACGGCTTCGGCCACCGCGGGATGGGTCAGCAGCACTTCATCGATTTCGCGCGGCGCGATTTTTTCGCCGCCGCGGTTGATCAGCTCCTTGATGCGGCCGGTCAGCGTCAGATAGCCGTGCTGCGTCGAGAAAGCCTTGATCGCCGGTGCGGAACCAGCCGTTGGTGAACGATGCGGCGTTCGCTTCGGGATTGTTTTCGTAGCCGTCGACGACGTTCGGGCCCTTGAATCACTACTTCGCCGCGCTCGCCGCGGCGCCAGATGGTTGCCCTTCTGATCCATGATGCTGACTTTGACGCCGGTGCCGGGCCCCACCGAGCCCGGCTTCCGCGCCGCCGGCGGCAGCGGATTCGAGCACATCTGGTGCGACGCTTCGGTCATGCCGTAGGCTTCCAGCACCGGCGCGCCGAACACGCTGTTCCATCTTCGCCATCATCTCCGGCGGCAGCGCCGCGCTGCAGGATCGGATGAATCGCAGACCTTCGGCTCCCTCGGGCGCTCATCGCCCGCGCGGGACAGCAGCAGCTGATGAATCGTCGGAACGGCCGAATACCAAGTCACGCGGCAGTCGCGCACGGTGCGCCAGAACGACAGCGGATTGAATTTCGAGGGCACGACGACGGTTCCGCCGGAAAGCAGCGTCGAGATGGTCGATGCCACCAGTCCGTGCACGTGAAACAGCGGCATCGCGCACAGCGCGACGTCGTCGGGCGTGAAGCCGTAATGTGCGACGATGTTGTGCGCCGAAGCGGCAATGTTTCGGTGGCGGATCGGCACGCGCTTCGGCCGCCCGGTGCTGCCGCTGGTGTGCAGAACCAGCGCGATGTCGTCATTCGATGCGGCACGGCGATTTTCCGCCGTGCGGCGCGTCCGGCGATGCGGACAAATCCGCTCGCGTCCATTTCGAGCGAATGCACCGGGCACTTTTCCTTCGGCGGCCTTGCGCGCATCCGCGCGCACCGTCGGGCGGGCACAGCAGAATCTTCGCCGAGGTGTCTTCCAGAAAAAAACTGAATTCGTCCTGGCGATAGCCGGGGTTGAGCGGCGCCGCTGTTCCGGCAATGGAGGCGGCGAGAAAACTGACGATCGCAGGCAGTCCGTTCGGAAGCACCGTGGCCACGCGGTCGCCTGGCGAAATGCCCAGCGCGGCGAGCGCATCGGCCATGGTCATCACCTGCTCGCGCAGATTTTGATAGCTGACTTGAATTCCAGCCTCGGGCAAAATGATAGCCGTGTGATCATGAGGCGCGGCGAAAAGAAGTTCCTGAAGATTATTTGGATGGGACATGGAAAGACAGGGCTTTCTTCGCGATATTAACAAACTTCCGCTGTACCTCGTGACAACACGAAACGAGGCTGCAAGTTCTTTTCGCTCTTCTTGATGGCGAATCGCTGCGCCAGATTTGCAATCTTCGCACCGTAACTTAGCCACGAGTGCTAGTCGCGATTCGTTCGTTATCGAGAAATCCGGGATTCACGGCGCTTGCTGTGTCTACCCTCGCCGTGGGGCTCGGCCTTGCCGCCGCGCTGTCGAGCGTCGCCGATGCGATTCTGTTTCGTCCGCTGCCGGTCGATCGGTCGAGTGAAATCGTGCGGATTTACACGGCTTCGGCGGGTCAGCCGCTCGGATTCGTTTCCCATCCCGATTTCGCGGATTTTCGCGGCTCATCAAGGACGATGGCTGGAATGGTCGCGGAGAGCCAGGTGCTGATCGCGGTGGGCGGCGCACCGGCACAAATGCGAATGGGACTCGCGGTTAGTGCAAATTATTTCGACGTGCTGCGCGTCGCGCCGGCGCTGGGGCGGACGTTTCGCGAGGATGAAAAGCGCTACGCGGTGGTCGTGCTCGCGCATGCGTTTTGGAAGGCGCAGTTCGGAGCGAATCCGAAGGTTACCGGGAGCACGATGCGACTCGGAGGCACGCCGTTTACCATCATTGGCGTGGCGCCTGCGGGATTCGCGCTCGATCGATTCACGCGCGAGGATTTCTACATCCCGATGGACGTCTATAGTACGGGCGTTCTTCCGGCAACTGGGCGGCCGTTGGAGGAGCGTGGGCGACGTTATCTCAGGGTCTATGGACGGATGGTGCCGGGCGTCACGGCAGATCAAGCACGCGCGGAGTTCGCGATTCTGGCAGTGCACTTGGAAGCGAAATTTCCAGACACCAACCGCGGCCGGCGCGCTGTAGTTTTCACTGAACACGAGGCTCGAACGGCTGAGGGAACCATGCCGGCTTTGGCCGATCTTCTGTTGGCGATCGCGGTTCTAATCCTGGCGATCGCGTGCACCAACGTCGCCGGATTGGTGCTGATGCGGGCGGAAGCGCGCTCGCGAGAGATGGCGGTGAGGCTCGCGATCGGGGCGACGCGCGGGCGGTTGCTGGTTGACGGCGTCAAAGAAGGCGCGGTATTGGCCGCGTGCGGCGCGGCGTTGGGAATCCCACTGGCCTGGGCCGCGATTCACATGCTCGCGCGTGCGGCGACACTGCCGACGGATTTTGGCTTTGCGATTTCGCCGAGGATCGACGCGAGAACCGGAATCGTCATGTCTGGTGTGGCGGGGGTCGCGGCAATGGTATGTGGATCGGCTCCAGTTCTGCGGCGGATCGAAATCGCGGCCATTTTGAAGTCGCCGCCGCAAAGGTGGAGGAACGCGCTGGTTGCCGTGCAGATCGCGCTCGCATCGGCGCTGCTTGCATGCGGGGGATTTCTGCTGAAGGGGATTTCAGCGGCAGGAAAAATCGATCCAGGATACCGGACCGACCATGTCGTAGTGATGGCGCTCGATCCCGGACAGGTGCGATATAACGAATCGCAAACGCGGACTTTTTATGACCAGGTTCTCGATCGCGTGAGGCGCTTGCCGGGCGTGCGCGCGGTGGCGTTGGCACAGTCGGTTCCGCTGGGATACACGGGGGCACAGCGGCAAATCACGATCGGTGCGGAGACCAGCAGCGTATGGATCAACATCGTCCGCGATGGATATTACGATCTGATGCGTATTCCCGTGATGGAAGGCCGCGCGTTCGACCGGCGCGATACGGCGATGAGTACGCCGGTGGCGGTCGTGAATCAGGAATTGGCGCGTCAATGTGGCGTCGGCTGCAAGTTTCGAATGAACGGACGCATGGTGGAAGTGGTCGGCGTGGCGCGGACCGCGAAATATTTTCGATTGAGCGAGCATCCGACGCCATTTCTTTATCTTCCGTATTCGCAGAATTATGCGTCGCGAATGGTGTTGCACGTCGAACAAAACGGAATGACGCAGGCAGTGATTCGCGAGATTCATTCGATCGATGCGGGGCAGCCAGTAAGCGAGGTTCGCAATTTGAGCGACTATGTCACGCAAGGTGCGATGTTCAATGCCCGCATCGCCGTGAATGTGCTGGGTGCGGTCGGGATGTGCGGGTTGGCGCTGGCTTTGACGGGATTGTACGGCGTCATCTCGCAATCTGTGACGCGGCGGCGCAGGGAAATCGGCATTCGCATGGCATTAGGCGCGAAGCAGCGGGCTGTGATGTTCCTGATAGTGGCGCAGGGCGTACGGCTGTGTGCGGCCGGCGTGATTTGCGGGTCCGCTGCGGCGATTGCAACCGGCCGGCTGCTGTCGAGTCTGGTGGCTGGAACCGAGGTTCGCGATTTGTCTGTTCTCGCCGCAGCCGCGGCCGTCGTGATGCTTGCCAGTTTGGCGGCTTGTATATTGCCTGCCCGGAGAGCGTGCGGAATCGATCCCGCGTCGGCGTTACGCGAAGAATAGGTCGCGCAATCCGTCATTTCTGAATGATTTCGAGCTTTCGTTCACGGTGGAAGCCGTGGTTTGCCGTTTACCTTTTGACTGGCTAAAGCCAGAAAGGGGAACGACTATGGGAGATCCGATCGTCATTTATCCGCCCGCCGGCTAAGCGCTGTACAAATGAGGGAGCGAAAGCTCCCTCTTACTCCTGCTTGAATAATTCCTGGCGATCGATGTGGCCGCCCTTGAGAAACACCATCGAGATTCTTTCGGTCGACGAGATGTCTTTCAGGGGATTGCCGTCGACCAGCAGCAGGCTCGCGTCGTAGCCTTTCTTGATCAGGCCGATTCGATTATCCGCCCGCAGCAAACGCGCAGCGTTGTACGTCGCCGCCTGCAAGGCGACGGCGGGGGGAATGCCGGCTTCCACCCAGAGCTGCAATTCGCGATGGATGCCGGGGCCGTGAATCATCTGTGCGTTGCCGGAATCCGAGCCCGTGACCAGCATCACGCCGGCGCGATAAGCCGCCATCAGGTTTTGTTTGGAATCGTCGAGCGACATAGGATGCGCGCGAAACGCGCCGCGCATCTCTTCGAACTGCGGCGATGCGATCAGCTTCTTGGTCGACAGAAGAAGCTTTGGCGGGCTGACTTGCTGAACCAGCGTGCGATCCAGCAGATCTGTCTTTTCCTGCGCCGTGGCGATGATCGCCTCGAACACGGCCAGCGTCGGGTCGTAGGAGACGTTCATTTGCTTCATGCGGGCGAATAGAGCTTCGGGAATTACGTCGCGCATCGAGCCGTGCTCGATGCCGTTGACGCCGGCGTCCAGTGCGTCGGCGACATCGTGGGCGTTGCCGGTGTGGCATACGATAGGCAGGTTGTCGGCGCGCGCCTGCTCCGCGATCGCTCGCAGCAAAGCTGGGTCGAGGCGAGGAATCGCGCGGCCGGGCACGCCGCCTTCGAGAATCGCTTTGATTCCGTCGACGCCCATCTGCTTCAGATCGTCCACTTGTTTGCGGGCCTCTTCCGGTGATTTCGGCAGGCGCACGAGCTGGGCTTGGAACTGCGCGCGCATCGCTTCGGGGAGATACTGTGCGTACTCGGTGCCATGACCTCCGGGAGCAGTGAACATCGGGCCGACGGCGAACAACTCGGCGCCGTCTTTCTCTCCATTGCGAAGTGCGGCGCGCTTCTGGAGCATCAGATCAGTGGCGTCGCCGACGCTCTTCACCGCGGTCACGCCGCTGAACAGGTAGGCGGCGAGCTCCCGATCTATGAACGTGTCGGTTTTGGTGTATTCGGCCGGGTCCTCCCAGAACCCGCCGGGTGAGCCGAGGTGCACATGCACATCGATCAATCCGGGCAACAAGGTTTTTCCGGCCGCGTCGACGCCTTCGGCTTTCAGGCTCTTGGCATCCGGCGCGGGGCCGGTGTAGATCTCAGCGATTTTTCCGTTCTTGATCAGCACGGAGCCTTGCTCGATCACGGTGCCGTCGCCGAGAAACAGCCGCGCGTCGCGAATCAGCCAGGTGTGGTTCCGCTCCATCACTCGCGCCAGCACTTTCTCCTTCACCATGTTGTCTTTCGCGCGAGCTTCCCAGGCGCCCATGACGAGAAACGGCGCAAGCACCGCGACGATCCACAGCTTCGCGGAGGCTTTCATCTTTTCGTCTTTCTCCCAGCGGAATAACTTCAGCGCAAGGAACGTGCCGACTAACGTGGTGAGCAGCAGGATTCCGGCGGCGGGCAGGTTGTCCCAAAATGTTTCGTGGCCTTGCAGAATTCCCGAGAGGCCGGTGGACAAATACGTGGTGGGGATGAACTGCGCCACGATTTGCAGCCACTTCGAGAACATCGCGATGGGGAAGGTCGCGCCGCCCAGGAACAGCATGGGGAAGTACAGAAGCTGCACGATGATCTGACTTTCCTGCATGGAGTTCGCCACCGCGCCGATGATGCTGCCGATGGCGCGAAACGCCATTAATCCGAGCAGAACGAATGCGTACAAGGAGATCGGATTTTCGAGCGGCGGCATGCCGTAAATCCAGCGCGCCAGCAACAGAGTGACGAAGGTCACCGGAACGTAATGAACCAGACCCGTGACGAGCTGCGCGACTAAAATCGGTCCGGGCGAGATGGGCGCTACTTTGAAGCGCCGCAGAATGTTCGCTTCGCGGTCCATCACCGTGCGCATCCCGGCGCCGAACAGACCTGAAGCCAAGACGCCGAGGCTCAGCACCATGGTGACGATCTGCACGATGACGCCACCCTGTTCGGCGTGCATGAACTGGCCGAAAATGAAGAAGAAAATCAGCGGGAAAATGTAGTTGAAGAACAGCACGGTGCGGTCGCGCATGGTCAGGCGCAGATTCATCCGGATTTGTGCGATGTAGGCTTTCATGTCAGTCCCTCAGCCGCTTTCCCGTGAGCTCTATGAACACGTCTTCAAGCGTCGGGCGTTTCAGGTGAATATCTTCGAGATCGAGGCCGTTCTGGTCGATCCACTTGATTAAATCCGGCAGGGTCCGCGCGGGCCGCGTGGAGTATACAGTCAGCAGCAGGCGATCTTCACTCAGGGCATGTTTCGCCGAATCCTGAAAATTCGGCATCTCGGCCGGCATAGGCTGAGCGGTGCGAATATCGATTCGCGATTGGTCCACGGTCCGTGCTTGAATCTCGCGCGGAGTACCCATGGCGATGATTTTTCCTTCATCGATGATGGCCACGCGGTCGCACAGGCGCTCGGCTTCTTCGATGTAATGGGTGGTGAGAAGAATGGTGCGTTTGGCGTCGCGCAGCTCGCTGATCAGGCTGTGAATTTCCAGGCGAACCTGCGGGTCGAGTCCGGTGGTGGGTTCGTCGAGGAAGATCATGGAAGGATCGTTGACCATGGCTAGGGCGAGCGCGACGCGCTGCTTCTGGCCTCCCGAAAGGACCGAATAGTAGTCATTGCGCTTGTCCCAGAGCTGCAGGCGCTGAAGGAGTTTGTCGCGATCGATGTTTTGCGAATAAAACGCGGCGAACAGGGCCAGCGACTCGCGCACGGTGATTTTGTCGGGCAGATTGGTGGATTGCAGGCAGACGCCGATGCGATCCTTGATGGCTCGCGTTTCAGTGGCAGGGTCGTAGCCGAGAACCGTCACGGCTCCGGCAGTGCGCGGACGCAGGCCTTCGAGGATTTCGACGGTCGTGGTTTTGCCGGCGCCGTTGGGGCCGAGGAGTCCGAACACCTCGCCTTGCGCGACGCTGAAATCGATGCCGCGCACGGCCTCGAAATCGCCGTAGGATTTGCGAAGGCCCGCAACGCTGATCGCCGGACCCTTTCCGTTTTCCATGGGTCCCATTGTAGCGGCCGGATTCGATTTGAGCCTCGAAAACCGGCGAATGACGGGATTATTGGGACGAGTGACCAGGGGAAAACCGCTTGCTGGCGAGTTTGTGTGAAAACCCGCTATATTAACCGCTCCCTTTGGTCACGGCTCGGGGTCGGTGCCCCCACGTATCAGGAATTTAATGCCGCGAGTTAAGTTTTCTGTAAGCGGCGCAGGGTGTATTGCTCGGGCTTCATGGCGCCGTTCTTGAGCTTTTTCCAGTCGTCCATGACGCCGATCAGGCGGCCGCTGATGTGATTGGATTGCTCGGAAGCGAGAAACCAGGCTAGTTCGAGTTGCTTTTCGGGAGGAGTGCCCCCGGTGAGGCGAGTCTGCTCGGCGTGCTCGGTTTCGCGCCACCCCGAACGCTCGCCGGCCGCCAGGATCTGATCGGTCATGTGCGTGTAAGTATCGCCAGGGGAAATGCAGTTTACCTGGACGTTGTGGTCGGACACTTCGGCCGCCACGCTTTCGACAAAACGCGCGACGGCGGCTTTCGTGGCGGCGTAGACGGCGAAATTCGGGCGTCCGCTGGACGCGCCGCCGCAGGCGAGCACGATGATTTTCCCCGACCGGTGTTCGATCATCTGCGGCAACACGGCGCGGCAGGCGTTCATGACGCCGATCATGTTCGAGTGAATTACATCCGGCCACGATTTGGGCGAATTTTCGACGAACGGTCCGATGGGGCCCTGAATCGCGGCGGCGCAGATCAGGACATGTACCGGGCTGTTGAAGTGGACGCGCATGCGTTCCACTGCGGCGGATACTTGTTCGTAGTCGCTCACATCGGAACGGATGCGCAGGGCGGAGCCACCGGCATGCTCGATTTCAAGGTGACAGAGATCGAGCTCGGCTTTGCTGCGCGCAAGCAGCCCGACGCGCGCTCCCTTGGCCGCGAAGCCGATGGCAAGGCGTTTGCCAACGCCCCGGCCTGCACCGGTCACCAGCACCGAAATCGCCTTCGAGGTTGGCACGCCCATTACGTTAATACAAATTACTGAGACCAATACCCGTCGGCCCACCCGAATCCCAGGGCGACCAGCAGGCCGACAGCTGGGGACAACGCAGTCGCAACTGCGGTTCGCACCGGCCAGCTCCAGTTTGAGAACAGAGAGACGGCCAGTTGCGGCGCGCAGATCAGGGTCATGATCAGAGCCTGCCCGCTGCTCCCGTGGCCGCACCACGGGCAGTGGTGTCCATGCTGCGCGTGGATGTTGCACATCGCGTCGGCTCCGTTCCACAAAGAATGGCATCCGCACTGAAAGATCCAGGCACAGAAGTTGATGAAGAAGAGGCTCGTAACGGTAAACGAAAAAAGAAACGGGGAAAGCTTCATGGCGATCTTCGTGGCGCCAGAAATGATTCTACCTCCCTGCGTGTCCGGCGACCCGGGCGTGGCCCAGCATCCGAACTACATTTTCCATCAAACGCAAACCGCAATTCCCGTCGAGCGTCAGAATCGATTCGGGGTGAAACTGCACGGCTTCCATGGGCAGGTCGCGATGCCGCACTCCCATGATGACGCCATCGTCGCTCTCGGCGGTTACTTCCAGGCACGACGGCAGTTTCGCTGGAATCGCGTAGAGCGAATGATAGCGGCCGACGCGGAACTCTTCGGGGAGTCCCGTGAAAACGCCGACGCCACGGTTGCGGACCATCGACGGTTTGCCGTGCATCGGGTAATCGAGGACGCCCAATTCGCCGCCGAATGCTTCGACCATGGCCTGCAGACCCAGGCAAACGCCGAAGACCGGGATTTCGAGCTTCGCCGCTCGGCGAACCAGATCGGGAACGCCGAAATCGGAGGGACGGCCGGGGCCGGGCGAGATCAGAATCAGCGAGGGGTCGATCTGCTCGATCATTTCGGGCGGGAAGCCGGCGCGATAGGTGATCACTTCGGCTCCGGTCTGACGGGCATAATTCGCGAGCGTGTGGATGAAGCAATCTTCGCTATCGACCAGCAGCAGCCGCACGCCGCGGCCGTCTTCGGTCGAGGCATGGTAGCGCGTGGGTGCTATGGGCTGCGCGTTCAGGGCACGGAAAAAACTGGTGGCTTTGAGGGCGCACTCGCGATGCTCGTTTTCGGGAATCGAGTCGTAGAGCAGCGTCGCGCCCGCGCCGTACGCGGCGACGCCGTCTCGCAGATGAATCGTGCGGATGGTGATTCCGGTGTTGATGTCGCCGTCGAGCGCGATCATGCCCACCGCGCCGCCGTACCAGCCGCGGGCGTCTTTTTCCAGATCCTCGATCGCCTGCGCGGCCCATTTCTTCGGCGCGCCGATGATGGTCACGGCCCACATGTGGGTCAGAAACGCGTCCAGCGAATCGAAACCTTCGGCCAGCGTCCCCTCTACGTGATCCACGGTGTGGAACAGCCCGCGTAGCGATTCGATCAGCCGCCGCCCGATCACGCGCACCGATCCGGGCTCGCACACGCGCGATTTGTCGTTGCGGTCGACGTCGCTGCACATGGTCAGCTCGGACTCTTCTTTGGTCGAATTGAGCAGTTCGCGGATGCTGTCGGCGTCGCGCAGCGGATCGCCGGTGCGGCGCGCGGTTCCGGCGATGGGGCAGGTTTCCACGCGCCGGCCTTCCACGCGCACGAACATTTCGGGCGACGCGCCGATCAGCTGCTCGTCGCCGAACTGCAGGAAAAATTCGTAGGGGCTGGGGCTGGCCTGCTGAATTCGCTCGAACAGCTCCGACGGGCTGCCGGAATAGGGCGCGCGGAAGGTCTGGCGCAGCACCACTTCGTAGTAATCGCCGCGGCGCATGCCTTCGCGCACGGTCTCGACCTTCGCCATGTATTCCGCGGCGGTGTGGTCGCGATTCGATCGGGCCGGGTCGGCGGCTTTGCGTTCGCTTCAGACGCGTCGGCGGTGCGAGGCAGGCCGCGCGTGGTCAGCTCGCCGCGCGAGAAATCGTACTGGAAGCGCTCGATCTGCTCCTTCTTGCGATCCATGAAATAGATGTCGTCGCACAGGAACAGGTGCAGGTCCTTGACGCCGTGGCGCGGGAGCTTCAATTGGATCGGGTCGAACTGAAGCAGCAGGTCGTAGCCGAACGCCCCCACCAGCGCCAGGCGCGCCGGCCAGGGGATGGCGCAATTCATCGATCAAGACCGCGCAGGATCGAAAACGGCGACGGCTGTTTGCTGCGCTCCTCTTCCGGAAACAGCTCGGCGAGAGGCTTCAGACGGCCTCGAAGAGCGCCGTTCTCGATGCGCGAACTTTTCCCAATGCGGATGCGCGGCGAGAAGTGTCTCGAAAATGCGATTCAGGACTTTGCCGCGCGCGTTCAGAGGCTGAAAGCGCATTTCGCGGCCGGCAGCGATGATTTCCAGCGGAGGCGCGACGGCGCCGAAATCCCATCGCGAGTATCGCTCCGGATATTCGTAGCCGGAGGAGAAATACACGCCGCGCTGGGTATCCAGTTTGCGCAGCAGAGCATTGCAGTCCGCGGCGTACGGCACCTTGGAGATGGTTCTGGTAACGACGATTTGGCTGGGTGTGGAATAGCTTTCCGGGCGCATGAAACCACTTTCAGGTGGGGTCACTAAGAGGGTATCACGGGCTGTCCAGTCGCCCCTTTTTTCGATTTAGGTTGACCATTTCGTGCATCTGGTCGAAGATAATGACAATCGACACAACGCTAATGCGGCAAACCGCTATCGTGACGAAGATCGTTTTGCTCCTGGCTGCTCTCGGGTGCGGCCTTCCAAACGCACACGCGGCCGATCCTGGGGTTCGAGGCGAAGTTCGAACTGTAACAATCACGCTCGATCCCTCAGATGATCCGGCGGTCGCGATCTATTTGATGAAGTTCGACCTTCGACTCGAAAATCGATCGACAGAGCCCGTGAACATTCCGAAGTCGGCGGCAGGCGGTCACGAGACGGTCGTACTGCTCGGCTTGCAAACAGAGCGTCCGGACGGGAGCTGGATGAACCTCATTCAAGCAACCTGGCTCGGGGATGCCACAACCAAATACGAAGCTTGCGTATCCGTTCCTGCGGCGGCCACGGCAGAAATCGGTGGTGTCCACAGCGGATTCGTGCTGCTCGAAAAGGGACGGAAGGATCTGGGCAGCGAACCGACCGTCCGCTTGAACCTTATGCTTCTCTGCCAGCTGCCCGATGGGAAGGTGCTGAACACGTCGGTGACAACTGAGGCGTTCAGTATTCGCTTACCGATTCAACCTAAGTAGTCCGACCTCCAAATCGATTCTGGCTGTTCCGATCGCGCCTAGGCTACCACTTCGACGAACTCGGCAAACACTTCGTTGGAAAGAAGAACGCCGCGAGAGGTTAACCGAACTCGGCCCTCGGCCCGTTCGAGCAAGCCTTCGCGCAGAAAGCGCTCGATCGCCGAGGTGAAGGGCGACCAGTCGCCGTCGATTCCTTCTGAAAGCCGCAGACCGAGGAAGAATCGCTCCGAGACGGCATCGGCCGGGACACGCTCGCCCGCGTGCGGATTGGCAACATAGTCAGACGCCGATTCGGGGTTCTGCCAGCGCGATTCGCCGTCGAAAGAATGCGCGTCCGCTCCGAAGCCGAGGTAGGGCTCGCGACGCCAGTATTTCAGGTTATGCACGGACTCGAATCCGGGGCGGGCGAAGTTCGAAATCTCGTAGCGATTCAGGCCCAGGCGAGCCAGGCGATCGACGGCGGTTTCGTAGAAATCGGCGATTTGATCGTCGGAGGGGACATCGGACGCGCCGTAGCGTTGGCCGCCCAGAAGGATTTCGCGGCCCAGGCGGCTGTCCTCATCCACTTCGAGCATGTAGACCGACGCGTGCGGCGCGCCGAGCTTCTCGATCCAATCGAGCGACTGCGACCAGCTCTCAGGCGTCTGTCCGGGCAGGCCGGCGATCAGGTCGACATTGATGGAATCGATTCCGGCAGCGCGCAGCAGGCCGACCTCGTTCTCGACGGTTTCCGCGGTATGTTTGCGCCCGGTGCGCGCCAGTTCGCGCGCGATGAACGACTGCACTCCCAGGCTGACGCGATTGATGCCGGCGCTGCGCCATGCGGAGGCCTTTTCGGCCGTAATGGTGCCTGGAGCGGCTTCGAGGGTCGCTTCGCGCCAGGGGCGGTCCTGGGACTTCGGCCAGGATAGACGCCGGATCGATCTGGCTCGGCGTGCCGCCGCCGAGGTAAACGGTTTCCGGGGTCCAGGACCATGCCGTTTGGCGAAGTTCGGCTTGCAGGCGCGTCCAAATAGCGCGATTCCAGGTCGCGCGGGAAGACTCCCGAGGCGAAGTTGCAGTAGGTGCACTTTTGGGCGCAAAACGGATACGAAATGTAAACGCCGGGCATCTACACTCCGGCCCGCGTGGATTCATTCATAGTTAACGATTCCACGATAACGTGTTTTTAGCGACTTTCGTCCAGGCGGGTGCATCTGTTACCCTTGGACCGTTCGTCCGTCACTCTGATCATGGAACCCGGCTGTATCCGACATACCGACCTGCCCGCAACTTCGCAGTTGTTTGCGGACTTCACTTATCATTTTGATCGGGTTTCGCGCTTTTATCGTCACAATCCTCACGATCCAGCTGTCGATCGACGCGGCAGCGCGGGAAATCGATTATCCGGCCGAACGCCGCGCCGCGATGGTTCGCGCGCTGGCGGCGCAGAACGGCGAGAGCGAATCCCTGCGGCGGCTGGCGCAGCCGGGGACGGTCGCGGTGGTCACCGGCCAGCAGGTCGGGCTCTTTTCCGGACCCGCATACACGATCTATAAGGCGATCACGGCGGCGCGCGTGGCTCGCGATCTGACGGCGCGCGGGATTCCCGCGGTCCCGGTGTTCTGGCTGGCCACCGAGGATCACGATTTCGCCGAAGTGAGCCATGTGTGGAGTTTCGATGCCACGCATCAGCCGATGTCGTTCGGGGTCGAGCCGCCGGCGGGGTCGAACGGCAAGCAGCGGCCGGTGGGCGGCATCGTGCTCGACCGGCCGCCGGTCGACGAACTGGCCGCGTCGCTGAAATCGTGGCCGCATGGCGAAGAAGTGGCCGCGGCGGTACGGGATGCGTATCGCCCCGGAGTCACCATGGGCGCGGCGTTCCATGCGCTGCTGGCGAAGCTGCTCGACGGGCTGGATCTTTTGTTTCTGGATCCGCTGGATCCGGCGATACGCGCGATCGGCGCGCCGTTCGTGGCTGAGGCGTTGAGCGCGGCGCCGGAATTGAAAGCTCGGCTGCTGGAGCGGAATCGCGAGCTGGAAGCGGCCGGCTATCACGCGCAGGTGCATCTGGAAGCCAAGACCTCGCTGTTCTTCCTGCTCGAAAACGGCGAGCGCGTTCCGCTGCGCCGCGCGGATTCCGAATTCGGCGAACTGCGCGACCGCGCCGCCGAAGTTTCTCCCAACGCGCTGCTGCGTCCCGTGGTGCAGGATTATCTGCTGCCGACCGTCGCGTACATTGGCGGTCCCGCCGAGCTCGCGTATCTGGCGCAATCGCAGGTGCATCTACGACCGGCTGCTGGGCCGGATGCCGGTGGAGATGTCGCGCACGTCGTTCACGCTGCTGGAGCCGCGAGCGGAAAAGCTTCTGGGACGTATACCGGCTCACTTTGCCTCAGACTTTCGTGAACGAGGAGTTTCTGAAGGATCGGATCGCGCGCGCGCTGGTCCCGGAAAGCGTGGAGCAGGCGTTCGCAGACGCGGCGGGCGGGGTGGCGCACAACATCGACTGCCTGCACCGGGAGCTCGAAGGGCTTCGATCCGACGCTGGCCGCATCGCTCGACAAGAGCCGGGCGAAGATCGCGTATCAGCTCGAAAAGACGCGGCGCAAGATCGAGCGGGAAACCATGCGCCGCGATGCGCGAGCCGTCGCCGATGCCCGCTATCTTACGAATCTGCTGTATCCGCACCGGCATTTGCAGGAGCGCTTCTATTCGATCCTTCCCTTCCTGGCCGCGCACGGCATGGATCTGGTTGGCCGTTTGTACGACGCCGCGCAGCTTGACTGCCCGGATCATCGCGTGCTGACCATCTAGCGAATATGCGCGCCAATACCGTCAAAAAGGCCCTGAAAGCAGGGGAAGCTCCAGGTGGGTTGCGGTTTCGGGCAGATCCGTTCGGTGGATGTGGCAAGATTGCTCGCCGCGGCCGGCTTCGACTGGACGTTTCTCGACAGCGAGCACGGCGGCTTTCGGCATCGAAACGCTGCAGGACTTGTGCCATGCTTCGGTCGATCGCCGGGCTGTCGCCCATCGTGCGCGTCGCCGACATGCAGTACGCGCTGGTGGCGCGCGCGCTCGATTGCGGAGCGCAGGGCGTGATTTTTCCACGCGTGGAATCGCCGGAGCTTCTAGAAAAGGCCGTCAGCTGGACCAAGTTCCCGCCCGTGGGCATTCGCGGCTTCGGGCTGGGTCCGCAGCACATCGATTATGAGCGCGCCGACCATCCCGAAGATGCTGGAGCACATGAATCAGAACGTGATGGTGGTGCTGCAGATCGAAACCAGCTTGCCGTCGAGCGGCGCGATGAGCTGCTGTCCGTTCCGGGCCTCGACGCCGTGCTGATCGGACCTGTGGACCTGTCTATTTCGCTGGGCGTTCCCGGCGAATTCGAACATCCCAAGATGGTGGAAGCCATGGAACAGATCCGCGATGCTTGCCTGAAACATGGCGTCGCGCCGGGCACGCAGACCCGAACGCTTTCGCTCGCGAAGTTCTGGAAAGAGCGCGGCATGATTTTCCTGGGAAGCGGCAACGAGACCGGTTTTCTGTTCGAAAAAGCCACGGAGGTCGCCACGGCGCTAAAGGGATGATCGCGCGAGTCTGGCACGGATACGCGAAGCCTGAGCATGCCGATGCGTATGAGGCTTTATTGAAACCGGAGCCGTTGCCAGGGGTCGGGAAAGTGCCGGGATACAAGGGCAGCTATCTGCTAAGGCGTGAAGTTGGAGCCGAAGTGGAGTTCGTCACGATTCTGCTGTGGGATTCGATCGACGCGATTCGCGCCGTCGCGGGAAACGACTATGAAACCGCGGTAATCCCCGAAGAGCGGCGCAAATATCTGTCCCGGTATGACGCGAAAGCGGCGCATTATGAGGTTGCGTCGATTCACGCGATCAGCGGCCTGGCTCTTTAGCCACGAAGCGCGCGAGATCCTTGTCTTTGCGAACTGCGTCGACCGGGAAGGCCTGGTTGTGTATCACGACATAAATTCCCGGCGCCAGAATGCGCGCGGCGAAAATACTTTCGGTCAGGTTTTGAAGTCCGTCGCTCGCCTCGAAGCCGAGCGGAGTCATGGCTCCGGTCAGGACGATGGGAAATTTGAGATCGCCGAAGCGCGCTTGAGGTACAGGCCGGTGTCGACCATCGTGTCGGTGCCATGCGTGATGACGATGGGCGCGTCCAGTCGCTGCCGCACGGCTTCCAGCACCAGTGCGCGGTCGGCGTCGGTCATCTCCAGGCTGTCTTTGTTCATCAGGCGCGTGGTGTCGATTTGGGCGTCGGGCAGGCGCAGGCGACCGAGATAGATTTCGATCTTGCTGTCCAGGTTCTCGACCGAACCCCGTTGTTCGGAATAGATTTTTTCGATGGTGCCGCCGGTAGTGATAACGTGGATACGCTGCATGGCGGAAACTCCCATCCTAGCGCGGTGCCGGCGCATCTAAGATAGTGACATGAGGGTCGCGATCGAAGGAATGCATTGCGATGCGTGTGTCCGGAGGGTGCGCAAGGCAATCGAGAAAGTGGCGGGCGCGCACGTGGAAGATGTGCAAATCGGCTCGGCTGTAATTTCGATTGATCCCGAGCACGAGCCCGCGATTCTCGAAGCCGTGCGAAAAGCGGGGTACGAGCCGCGTCTGTCCAAATGACTGAAACCATTCATATTCACGTCGGCGGAATGACCTGCGCGGCCTGCCAGTCCCATGTGCAACGCGCGCTCGAGCAGACTCCGGGCGTCCGAAACCGCGGCCGTGAACCTGATGACGGGCGAAGCGACGGTCGCGTTCGATCCGGAGGAGGTCGGCGCGGACGCGCTGGTGGAGGCGATCGTCGACACGGGCTACGAGGCGCAGCTTCCCGCCGCCGGGCCGCAGCGCATTCGAGGAACAGGAAGAACGCGAGCGCGCGCAAGTCGGACAGAAGCTCGCGAACTGGCGATCAAGGCCATCGTCAGCCTGGCGCTGGGCGCGATCGCGATGTTTCTTTCGATGCGCTGCATGCATGAGGCGTGGCGTTCGATACGTCTTGCTGGCGATCACCGTGTTTGTGATGGCGTGGGCCGGCCGGCAGATTTACACCGGCGCGTGGACGCGCGGCGCGGCACGGGTCCGCCGATATGAACGCGCTGGTCGCGCTGGGCACCGGCGCCGCGTTTCTATACTCGCTGGCGGCGACGGTCGCGCCGGGTTTTTCGGCTCGGGCATCCACGATGTTTACTACGAAGCGGCGGTGTTGATTCTGGCGTTCGTGCTGTGCGGGACGGGCGCTGGAGGCTCGCGCGAAAGCGGCAGACCACCAGCGCGCTGCGCAAGCTGATCCGATTCAGGCTCGACGACGGCTCGGGTGGTGCGCGACGCCGCTGAAATCGATCTGCCCGTCGGCCAGGTTCGCCGTGGCGACCTGATCGTCGTGCGCCCCGGGGAAAAGCTTCCGGTGGATGGCGAGATCGTCGACGGGTCGAGCTACGTGGACGAATCGATGCTCACGGGCGAGCCGGCGCCGGTCGAGAAGCGGGCTGGGCGAGCCAGGTGACCGGCGGCACGCATGAATACGACCGGGAGTTTTCGTTATCGGGCGACGACGCTCGGCGAAGCGAGCGTGCTGGCGCGCATCGTGGCGCTGATGCGGCAGGCGCAAGCGTTCGCGCGCGCCCATCGAACGGCTGGCGGATCGCATCAGCGGCGTGTTTGTGCCCGTCGTGGTCGCGCTTGCGCGTCGCGACGTTTCGCGGCGTGGATGCTGGCGGGCGCGGAGCTGACGAAAGCGGCGGCGACGCGCGGTCGCGGTGCTGATCATCGCGTGCCCGTGCGCGATGGGGCTCGCGGTGCCGACCGCTGTGATGGTCGCCACCGGACGCGGCGCTGAGATGGGTCTGCTGATCAAGGGCGGCGAGGCGCTCGAAAAACTGCGGCGCGTGAATACGCTGGTGCTCGACAAGACCGGACGGTGACGGAGGGCAAGCCGCGCGTGGTCGACGCGAAAATCGACGATGCGGGGTTGCGCCTGGCGGCGGCCGTCGAGCAGCGATCCGAGCATCCGCTGGCCCGCGCGGTGGTGGATGTACGCGCGCAGCCGCGGGTTGTCGATGGCCAGATCGCGGTCGATTTTCAGCGCGACGCCGGGACGGGGCGTCGAAGGCGCGCGTCGACGGGAAGCACGTGATCGTCGGCAATCGGGCGCTGCTGGATGAGCGAGGGATCGCGTCGGCGGCCGGGGAATTCTGGTCGCCGTCGACGGGCAATTCGCGGGATCCATCGAGGTGGCCGATCCGGTTCGCAGCGGCGCCAAGGAAGCCGTGCGCGAATTCAAGAAGCTCGGGCTCGAGGTCGTCTTGTTGAGCGGCGACCGGAAGGAAGCCGCGGAAGCCGTCGCGCGGCGAGGTCGGGATCGAGCGCGTGGTCGCGGGAGTTCTGCCGGACGGAAAAGTCGCCGAGATCCGGCGCTTGCAGAGTGAAGGCAGGGTGGTGGCGATGGCCGGCGACGGCATCAACGACGCGCCCGCGCTCGCGCAGGCCGATGTCGGGTTCGCGATGGGCTCCGGCACCGATATCGCGATGGAAGCCGGCGACGTGACGCTTGTTGCGGCGCCGACCTGGGGCGGATCGCACGCGCGATTGAGCTTTCGCGCGCGGCCTGGAACATCATGCGGCAGAATCTGTTTTGGGCGCTGGCCTATAACGTGGTCGCCATTCCGGCCGCTGCACTCGGCTTTTTGAATCCCGGTGATCGCCAGCGCCGCGATGGCCGCGAGCTCGGTGAGCGTCGTATTCAACAGTTTGCGCCTGAAGCGTAAGCCGCTTTAAGCCCGCGCCGCGGAAGATCGCAACGCTTCGACTGTGTCTTCCTTATACAGGTAGCCGCCAGCCAATGAAGCGAGCAGCATCTCGACGAGTTGAATCGCCGTACCGGCGAGCGCGAGTTTGACCCCGAAGATGTGCAGAAATACGGGAACTGCCGTGCCCATCGCGCACGCCGCTGCCCACATGATCAATCCGGCGCACATTGCCGTTTTCGGACCCGCGCCAAGCCTCGGCCGGATGGCCGCGTAAACCCACACGGTCAGAATGCCCAGGGCGAATCCCCATATATTGAATGCAATGATTTGATTCGTGGTCATGACAGAGGGGCGATTGAGACTGGTCATCACGGAGGCCCAGCGACTTGCCAGGATCACTCCGTTCGTGACCCCCTCGAAGATGTTGATTACCAGTCCGGCTACAATTCCGCCGATCAGCACTCGACCCAGATTGATTTGATTCATAACGCTCCTTTCGATCGAATGATGATAGTCTGCAGCGCACTGGAACGCAAGGGGTTATAATTCGGGCTATGCTCAGCACGCGTAGAATTGCGTTTTTTGCCGCCGCGATTTGCTTTGCGATCACGGCAGCCGCGCAGACGGTGGCGAACGTGCACTTTCACCATTTGCACTTGAACGCGACCGACCCGGCAGCCGACATCGAGTTTTACACCACCAAATTCGACGCAGAAAAAGGGAAGTTCGCGGGAGTGCTCGACGGCGTATGGACGCAGAAAAGCTGGATTCTGTTCACCAAGGTCGCGAGCGCGCCGAAAAGCGACATCACCAGCACGATCTGGCATTTCGGATGGGGCGCGGAGGACATGAAGGCGACGTATGAGAAGCAGGTTGCCAGCGGGACGAAGTTTCAGACGCCCATCACCGACATCAGCGACATCGGCGGCGGCAAGGAGATGGGGCGATTTTTCTATGCCTATGTGGATGGCCCCGATCACGCGCTGATCGAGCTGAACACGGCCAATCATCATCACTTCGGCCATATTCATTTGCTGAGCGACGATCCCGATCGCGGCGGGCGACTGGTACGCGAAACAGTTCGGCGTCACGGTGCGGAAAAGCGCGCAGGAACACATGTATCGCGACGTTCAGATCGGGCCCAGCGCGTCATTCACCATGGACAACGTGAACGTGATCATTTATCCGGTGGGTTATGCGCGCACCTCGAAATGGTCGTATTGGGAAGGCCGCGACACGTTCGAGTCGACCAAGGGGCACGTGGTGGACCACATCGGAGATCAGCGTCGATAATCTGGATGACGCGCTCGCGAAGCTGCGCGCGGCGGGCGTGAAGGTCACTGACGAGCCGCGATCGGCCGCGGGCGGAAAAATCAAGTTCGCGTTCATCGAAGGCCCCGACAAGATGAGGATCGAAGTCATCGAAGGGCACGCGAAGAAAGATTAGGTTTTAGCCGCGGCCTTCTTCTCGGTGATCTCATTGCGGAGGCGGCGCATGCCGCGCAACCAGCGATCGTAATCCGTGGCTTTGCGGCGGAAATACTCGGCAGTCTCGGGATGCGGAAGAATCAGGAAGCGCTCCTCGGCGAGACCCCCGATCACGGAATCGGCGACCTGCTCCACCGAAACCGATCCTTCGACCAGATAATTGTCGGGGTCCTGCATCAGCATCGCCGTGCGGACGCCTTGGGGGCACAACGCAGAAACCTTGATGCCGCGATCTCCGTAGGTCATCGAAATCCATTCGGCCAGCGCGAGAGATGCGTGCTTGGTGACGGCGTAGATCACCGATTCGATGGACGTCAGCAGTCCCGCTGCGGAAACGGTCTGCAAAAGATATCCTTCGCCGCGCTGCGAGCATTCCAGGCAACACGGCGAGCGCGGCCCAGACGTGGGCCAGAACGTGAAGATCGCGCATGCGCATCCATACCGAATCCGGCGCGTTGATATCGCCCTCGACGAAGATTCCCGCGTTGGAGCAGAACAGGTCGATCACGCCGAAGCGGGCGATGGTTTCATCCACCAGCCGCTTGATCTCGGATTCCTGGGAAACGTCGATGCGCATTCCGACGCCGCCGATCTCCTTGGCGACTTTTTCCGCTCCCGCGCTCGTCGATGTCGGAAACTACCACGGCGCGCGCGCCTTCGGCTTTGAATCGCCTCGCCAGGCCTTCACCGATTCCGTGGGCGCCGCCGGTCACCACGACAACTTTGTCTCGAAGGTTCATGCTCGGTTATGATACCAGCCACGTGGCCAAAAATTACGACGTGGCGATCATCGGCGCGGGCGTATTCGGCGCCTGGACTGCATTTCATCTCGTGAAACCGCGGCGTTCGCGTCTTGATCGTCGATCAGCACGCGCCCGCGAATGCCCGCGCGAGTTCCGGCGGCGAAACTCGCATCATCCGCATGTCTTACGGACCGGACGAAGTCTACACGCGAAGTTCCATCCGGTCGCTGGTGTTGTGGAAACAGTTTTTTCCGTCAATGTTTCATAAGACGGGAGTCGTGGTAACGGCTGCGGCTCGCGATCCGTATCTGGTCGCAACCAGCGAAACGCTGGCTCGCTGCGGATACGAGTTCGAGTGGTTGGACTTTCCGCCCTGCGGAAGACGGTTTCCGCAGATCCGCTTCGATCGTGGCGCGGCAGCGGTATTTGAACCGGCAGTGGCTTGCTGATGGCGCGCCGCGGAGTGCGAGCCGTCGTCGACGCGGCGATTCAGGCGGGAGCGCGGCTATGAAACGCGGCGCGTGGTCGGGCCCGATCGCAGGCTCGCCGAGGATATTTGTGTTTGCCTGCGGGCCGTGGCTGCCGAAAATTTTTCCTGATGTGATCGGCGCGCGCATCCGGCCCACGCGGCAAGAAGTCTTCTTCTACGGAACCGAGCCAGGAGATCGCCGCTTTGCTGAGATTCCCGTCTGGATCGCGTTTCGGGAAGGCGCGTATACGATTCCGGCACTTGACGGGCGCGGATTCAAGGTTGCTATCGACGAGCATGGCCCACCGTTCGATCCTGAATCGGGCGACCGCAGCCCGTCGCGGTCGATGATGAACCGCGCTCGTGCGCTTTTGAAGAACAGGTTCCCGGATCTGGCGGCGCCCCTCTGCTGGAAACGCGCGTCTGTCAATACGAAAACACGTCCAATGGGGATTTCCTGATCGACCGCCATCCAAAGATGGAAAACGTCTGGCTGGTCGGCGGAGGGTCGGGACACGGGTTCAAGCACGGGCCGTTTGTCGGAGAATACGTCGCGGGACAAATTATGGGAGAAGGCATCGCCGAGCCGAGATTTTCGCTCGCGTCAAAATGGCTACGGAAGCACCGCACTGTATACTAGGCACTTCACCAGGCCGTAGACCACCGGCACGCTGAACAGTGTGAAATCGATCCGGTCCAGCCAGCCGCCGTGGCCGGGAAGCGATGTGCCGCTATCTTTGACTCCGGCGCCGCGTTTCATCGCCGACTCGCACAGATCGCCGAACTGACCGGCGATATTTCCCGCGGCGGCGATTCCGAGCACGATTCCCCAAGGCTCCATCGGCATGCGCCACAGCAAATAGAAAGTCCCGGCGGCCGCGCCGAACATCAAGTGAAGCGACCGCAGCCTTCCCACGTTTTCGCGGGACTTAATCTCGGCGCCAGTTTGTGGCGGCCGAATGCCCGTCCGATGTATAGAGCCGCGGTATCGCCCACCCAGCCGAGCAACAGCGCAAACATCAGCCAGTTGGGATTCATCGCGCGCAGATCGATGGCGCAGCGCCACGCGCCAAAAATATAAACGACGCCGAGCGTGAACGCGGCAGCCGCGGCCATCGATTGCGAAAGATCGCGGACGCGAACGGCCAACAGCAATCCCATCAGCGCCACCAGGACCATCACGATCTGCGGCTGCGGCGCGAGCATCAGCGCCAATCCCGCGACCATTCCGGGCCAGCCCGGGCGCGCCATGTGGTTCTCGGCGGCGAGCTGATCGAATTCCTGAAATGCAGTCAGGCCGATCATTGCCATTGCGGCGAGGAAGGCCCAAATCGGGCCAAACAGTACCAGCCAGGCAACGACGGGGACCAGGACCAACGCGGTTGCGACGCGCTTCATCGACTGGGGACGGAGACCGGCTCCATGACGTCCGCGTCGGGCAGATTTACTTCCTGAATTCCGCCGAAGCGGCGATCGCGCTTCTGGTAATCGAGGATGGCGCGCAGCAGCTCGGCGCGGGTGAAATCGGGCCACAGCGTTTCAGTGACGTACAGCTCGGCGTAGGCGATCTGCCACAGCAGGAAATTCGACACGCGCATCTCGCCGGAAGTTCGAATCAGCAGGTCCGGATCGGGCATGCCGGCGGTGTAGAGCCGGGCGGAGATCGCGGCCTCATCGATGACGGCTCCGCGGCGCGCATCGTCGACCAGGGCCTTTACCGCATCGACCAGCTCGGCGCGGCCACCGTAGTTGATGGCCAGGTTCAATTGCAGACCCGAGTTGGCGGCCGTCGAATCAATGGTCGATTGCAGCTCCTGGCGAACGAATCCGGGCAACTCGTCGATTCGGCCTATCGCGGTGAAGCGAATATCGTGGCGATGCATTTCCGCCAGCTCGCGGCGGAGATACAGGTGTAACAGTCGCCACAGCGTCTCTACTTCGGCGCGGGGCCGCTTCCAATTTTCGACCGAAAATGCATAAAGCGTGAGCGCTCGCAGGCCGAGGCGCGCGCAGGTTTCGACCGTAGCGCGCACCGGCTGGATTCCCGCCTTGTGCCCAGCGACGCGCGGCAGGCTTCGGCGGCGCGCCCAACGGCCGTTTCCGTCCATGATGATGGCGATGTGCTCAGGCAGGCGGTCCGGGTCGATCGCGCGCGCCAGTGAATAGTCCGGATCATGCGGCGCGAGCACGTCGAGTAAGGCCTTCATCGCCAAGGGACCATGGTAGCAGGTACGTTGATTCTAGGACTACTTTGTCTAATAAAGTACTTGACGGAACCCGATTGCCGGGTTATGATTCCAGCATGGCCTCGGTCCAACCGATTCCCAAGCGCCAGCCGATCCCGATGCATGCGCATGCCATGGACAACCTGCGCTACATCCGCGAAACCATGGAGCGCGCGGGGTCCTTCACGGCAGTTCCGGGATGGGGCGGAGTGGCGATGGGGATCACCGCGCTGGCGGCCAGCGTGCTTGCCGCGCGCCAAACCTCGCGCAGCGCGTGGCTGGCGACGTGGGTGATGGAGGCGGCGCTAGCGACCGCCATCGGCATGCTCGCGATGCGGCGCAAAGCATTGAAGGCCGGAATGCCGATGTGGTCGGCTCCGGCACGCAAATTTGTATTCAGTTTCGTCCCGCCGATGATCGCCGGAGCAGCGCTGACGCTGGTTTTGTGGCGCGCGGGTGCGTCGGCCGCGATCCCAGGGGTGTGGCTGATGCTCTACGGAACGGGAGTGGTAACCGGCGGAGCCTTTTCGGTGCCGGTAGTCCCTGTAATGGGCGCGTGTTTTCTCATTCTGGGTGCGCTGGCGGTGCTTTGGCCACCGGCATGGTCGGTGCCGTGGAACGACGTGTGGCTGGCGGCGGGATTCGGCGGTCTGCACATCGTTTTTGGAACGGTGATCGCAAGGAGGTACGGTGGCTAAGAACAACGCTCTGCGCGAAACCACGTTCGAAGTTCAGAAGCCGGCGCAGGCCATCCCGGATCTGGATCGTTTGATCCATCCGCGGATCCGGCTGGGAATCATCAGCGCACTGGCTGCTGCCGATTCGCCGCTGACTTTCAATGACTTGAAAACCTTTCTGCAAACTACCGACGGCAACCTGAGCGTCCACGCCCGGAAGCTGGAAGAAGCGAAGTATATCGCCTGCACGAAATCGTTCGACGGCCGCGTGCCCAGGACGGAGTACACGCTCACGCCAGCGGGGCGCAAGGCGTTCGACAAATATCTGGATCACATGGAAGCGATCCTGCAAGCTTCTAAGAGATGACTTCCGCGAAATGCGATTTTGGTCATTCATGCGGAGGAATGCTTTGTAATGAGAAGTACTTTTGAGAAGGGAATCCATGTCGCCATCATCATGGACGGCAACGGCCGATGGGCCAGCGGGAGAGGATTGCCGCGGGTCGCCGGCCATCGCGCGGGAGCCGAGGCAGTGCGGCGCACCATCGAGTCCGCGCCATCGCTGGGCATTTCAGTACTGACGCTATATGCATTTTCGGCAGACAACTGGCGACGTCCGGCGCATGAAGTTTCGGCGCTGATGAAGTTGTTGGGACGGTACCTGGTGCAGGAGAGCGACCGCTGCGTTGCGAACGGAGTGCGGCTGGAAGCCATCGGCCGGCGCGACCGTCTGCCACCGAATCTGGTCGCGCTGCTCGAAAAAACCGAGCGAAAGACGGCGGCGGGGCGAAAGCTCCAGTTGCGCCTGGCAATCGACTATTCGTCGCGGCAAGCGATTGTAGACGCGGCGCGTTCGCTACGGGAGGGTGAAGACCTTGCAAGCCGACTCGGTCCGGACGTGGATCTTCTGATCCGCACCAGCGGCGAACAAAGGCTGAGCGATTTCCTGCTGTGGGAATGCGCCTACGCCGAGATGGTGTTCACGCGGCGCATGTGGCCGGAGTTTGGGGTCGAGGACCTGGCGTCGGCCGTAGAAGAATTTCGCCGACGCGAGCGACGTTTCGGCGCGGTCACCGCCCAGCGCACGGCTTAAACGCGCTTCTGTTATTCTTGCCCAATGAGAATCGGCGTTTTCACACCATTGCTGTCGCAATTTTCTCTCGACGAGGTTTTTGAAAAGCTTCGCACGCTGAATATTTCGACGGTGGAGCTGGGCACCGGTAATTATCCGGGCGATCCGCATTGCAAGCTGTCCATGCTTTCCGACCGGGCCGCGCTAAAAGATTTCAAACAGAAGCTCGCCGATAACGGATTCACCATCAGCGCACTGAGCTCGCACGGAAACCCGCTGCATCCCGATCGCGACGTTGCTAAAGCTTATCAGGAGACCAGTCGTAATACGGTTCGGCTCGCTGAAAAACTGGGCGTACCGGTGGTCGTCGATTTTTCAGGCTGTCCGGGCGACAGCGACAAAGCCAAATATCCGAATTGGGTGACGTGCCCGTGGCCGCCCGAGTATCTGGATCTGCTCGCGTGGCAATGGGAGAAGAAAGTCGCGCCCTATTGGATCAAACACGCAAAGTTCGCAGCCGATCATGGCGTGAAAGTCGCGATCGAAATGCATCCCGGATTCGTGGTGTACAGTCCGGAGACCGCGCTGAGGTTGCGCGAGATCGCGGGAAACAACATCGGCTGCAACTACGATCCGAGCCACATGTTCTGGCAGGGGATCGATCCAATCAAAGCCATCCGCGTTCTGGGCGATTCGATCTTCCACGTGCACGCCAAGGACACGCAAATTTACGACGCGAACCTGCCGAAGACGGGCGTGCTGGACACCAAGAAATACACTGATGAGCGCAATCGCGCCTGGATTTTCCGCGCCTGTGGCTACGGCCACGCGTACACCTGGTGGACTGAATTTATCTCCACGCTGCGCATGTTTGGCTACGATTACGTCCTGTCGATCGAACACGAGGACACGCTGATGTCGCCCGACGAAGGCTTGACCAAGGCCGCGGCCTTTCTGAATCAGATCGTGATTCGAGATCAGCCGACTGCGCCCTGGTGGGTTTAACATTACGACAGTTGTTGACACTGTCGTAATTGCGGCGTATCCTGAAGCTGGATGAAGCAAGACGAATGGACGCTGCCGGAGCTGGCTGAAGAAGCCGGTATTCCCGCACGAACCATTCGCTATTACATCGCTCGCGGATTGCTTCCCGGGCCGATGGTTGCGGGCCGCGGCGCGATTTACGAAGCTCGACATCTGGAACGCCTGAACGAGATCCGCAAGCTGCAGCGCGAAGGGCGGATGCTGTCCGAAATCGCGCAAACCGCGGATCAAGCCGATAAAGGGCTCCCCGAACCGCAAGCCTGGTGGCAATATCACGTGGCCGATGGAATTGTCGTGCAGCTTCGCGCCGATCTTGCGCCTTGGAAAGTGAAGAGGATTCGCAAGGCGCTGGCTGAGCTGGCGCCCGGACTCAAGGAGGACGAACGTGGCGTTTGAAGTACGCACGGCTGAAGGGACCGCGCTTAAGCTCGCAATGCAGAGGTTATGGCTGACGGGACAGATTTTGCCGGTCGGCGCACGGCTAAAAGTCCAGCATGTATTTCGCAATGGCGAGGATCAGCGGCTGGAAGTCATTTACGCGTTCATGTTGCCGCGCGACGCCGCGCTGCGAAGCTTCGACGTGAAGGGGACTGGTTTTGAAGTCCATTCCGAACTGCGCCGCGTCGAAGATGCCGTCAAGATTTATGAGGCCGGGATCGAAGCGGGGCATCTCGCGACGCTGGCGCGCGCGTATCGCGATGGAGTGGTGAATCTTACGCTTGGCAATCTCCGCAGCGGCGAAGAAGTGACGGTCACTCTCGAAATCCTGGCAGGCGTCGAACTGCATGACGACGGCTTGCGATTCCGCTTTCCATTTACTCTGGCTCCCGGCTATCATCCCCGCGCCTGCGCGAGCCCGAGCGGCGAGTTGGAACTCCCAGCCCCCGAGTTTGGCGACGTGATCCTGCCAAAGTTCATGCCCTCCGCCGAAAGTCTGCATGAAGTGGGTTTCGATCTCGCGATCGAAGTTCCCGATGCGGACGAAATCGCGTCGCCATCGCACGCGGTTCTCGTGAGCAAACAGCGCGTGACGCTGGCAACCGAAGCCGGCGTTCCCGATCGCGACCTGGTGCTCGATGTGCACGCGACCGAAAAGCGCACGCAGGTTCTTGCCGGAGGCGGACGATTTGCAATGGTCGTGCCATCAACACGCTTCGGCGAAAAACCCAGGGGCGCGCGAAAAGTGGCGCTGGTGATCGACCGCTCCGGCTCCATGGGCGGGCAGCCGATGATCCAGGCGCGACGGGCGGTGGAAGCGTGCCTCGGCGCTCTCTCGCCTGACGATCAGTTCGGGCTGGTGGCCTTCGACGATCAAATCGAGACGTTTCGGCCGGCGCTGCTTCCGGCGACGGCTGAGAATCGAGATGCGGCGCGCGCATTTCTAGGGGACATTGAAGCGCGCGGCGGAACCGAGCTGGCCCAAGGATTTACGGCCGGCGCGCGGATGGTGGCCGGCGGAGGAGACGTGCTGGTTATCACGGATGGCCAAGTGATGGGAACCGAGGATATTCTGGCGAAAGCGCGCGGGCTCGACGTACGGATTCATTGCCTGGGGATCGGCAGCGCGAGCCAGGATCGGTTTTTGGCATTGTTCGCATCTGCCACCGGCGGCGTCAGTAGATTCGTTACGCCGCAGGAGCGCGTGGACGTCGCGGCAGTGGATCTGTTCGCTTCGATCGGTCGCCCGGTGGCCGTGGAAGTTCGCGCGACCGGCGCGAACATTTGCGCTGGAGCCGGCGCGTGCGGTGTTCGCGGGCACTCCTTGGGTCGCATTCGGGGAGGGTGAAACGGTTCAAGTGGATTGGCCCGGCGGGTCGTTTTCGGAGACCATCGCGAATCCCCGGCCGGAGCTCGGCGATACGCTTCGCCTGCTCGACGGGGCCCGGCAAATCGCCAGTCTTGAAAGTCGTATGACCCCTGGCGCAGCTCAAGAAATGGAAGCGAAGCTGGTCGAGCTCAGTAGCAAGTATGGACTCGCCAGCCGCGCGATGGCGCTAGTCGCGGTGGTGGAGCGTCCCGGCGACGAAACGGGAGCGCCGCCGGCGACGCGCGTGGTTCCCGTAGGGATGCCGCAGGGCACGAAGTTCGACAGCTACTTCGCGCCTCCGGTTGCGACAGGTCAATTCGCGCTCGCGGCCTTACCCACGCCGCCGATGCTCACTGCCGCGCCGCGTCGAAAAATGGCTTTATTCCGTCGCGAGCCGCCGCCTCCGCCGCCGGACGATACCGACCGGATGCTGGAAATCGCGTCGAATCTCGCGCCCGATGGCGGCGTCGCTGGAAAGGATCCAGAAGAGCGCGCGCTGAAGACTGCTTCGGCGCTACTGTTTTTCCTGTCGCAAGGACACACGCCGTCGCAAGGCGCTTTTCGAGCGCACGTCGAACGCATGATCCAGTTTCTTGAAATGAGCGATGTACGGCAGGACTTGCTCCGACGCGTGGTCGCGTTCGCTCGCGCCGGGCGGAAGCCGAAAAATGCGCGGGCCGAGTCGTGGAAGCAGATTGAGGCTGCGATCCTCTAATCGATGTCGATATCACGCACCGGCGGAGGTTCGTCGGGATTCTCTTTTGCGACCTTGAGCATCTCGTCGAATTTCTTGTTGAGCACGTCGTGATGGCTCTTGTGCGCTTCGACCGATTTCTTGAACACGTCCTCACGCCGGCCGGCTTCGCCCTTCAGGCGCTGCACCGCGGTCTCGAAATCCGCGATGGACGGCGGCTTTACGTGTTCTTTGTGCCGGATGACAGCCTGCGTCTCCACATCGATGTGCAGTTCCGCCTGGCAGCACGGGCATGTGACGGTGATCAACATCTCGCCCTTCAGTTTAGCGCACGAACCGGCTATAATCGATGCATGAACAGGCCTTCCACGGCCCGGCCATCCTTGTTTGGTTCCGACTAAGCTCGCCCTCGCGCGAGCTGTTCCTTTTGCCGCAGAAGAAACCAAAGGAGTCGCATTATGAAAACCGTGGAATCCGTACGCGCGGACCTGCCCAACCTTGTCACCGCTCTGCCGGGGCCGAAAGCGCGCGCGATCATCGAACGCGACGATGCCGTCGTGTCGCCTTCTTATACCCGCAGCTATCCGCTGGTGGTCGCGCGCGGCAAGGGCGCGATGATCGAGGACGTGGACGGCAACCGCTTCCTCGATTGCACTGCTGGAATTGCGGTGGTTTCCACCGGTCATTGCCACCCCAAGGTGGTAGAAGCGATCCAGCAGCAAGCCGAGCGCTTGATCCACATGTCCGGGACTGATTTCTATTACCAGAACTTCGTGGAGCTGGCAGAGAAGTTATCCATGCTGGCGCCGGGCGATATGCCGAGGCGCGTCGCTTTCGGCAACTCGGGTACCGAGGCAATCGAAGCCGCGCTGAAACTGGCGCGTTATCACACGGGCCGCGGCCAGTTCATCGCGTTTTTCGGAGCCTTCCACGGGCGAACCATGGGGTCGCTCGCGCTGACCGGGAGCAAGAGCACACAGAAGAAGGGCTTCTTTCCGGTGATGCAGGGTGTGCATCATATACCCTATGCGAACTGTTACCGGTGCGCGTACGGCAAAACGCCGGATTCGTGCGCAGTCGAATGCGTGAAGGTGATCGAAGACCAGCTTTTCCGGCAAACGCTGCCGCCTGAGGAAGTGGCCGCGATCTTCGTCGAGCCCGTTCAAGGCGAAGGCGGCTACATCGTTCCACCCAAGAAATTTTTCGACGAGCTGAAGCGCGTAGCGGAGAAGAACGACATCCTGATCGTCGCCGACGAAGTCCAGTCCGGCATGGGCCGTACCGGAAAAATGTTCGCGTCGGAACATTTCGATTTGGTTCCGGATGTGATGGCATTGGCGAAAGGGATCGCCAGCGGGATGCCGCTGGGTGCGACGGTAGCTCGCGCCGACCTGATGGATTGGCCGCCGGGCGCGCATGCGTCCACGTTTGGGGGCAATCCAGTGTGCATTTCCGCGGCTCTGGCAACGATCGAGCTGCTGGAGAAGGAGCTGGTCGGAAATGCCGCGATTGTGGGCGCGCACATGAAGGCCCGGCTCGCGGATTTTTCGCAGCGCTTTCCCCTCGTCGGCGATGTGCGCGGCCTGGGATTGATGATCGGAATCGAATTCGTGCGCGACCAGGCGACCAAAGAGCGGGCTCCGGATCTGCGTGATCGCATCGTGCAAATGTGTTTCGAGCGGGGCCTGCTTGTGCTCGGCGCGGGACCTAATTCCATCCGATTGAGTCCGCCGCTGATTATCACCAAGGACCAGGCGGATCATGCAGTGGACACGATTGAGGAGTGCCTGCGGGCACTGTGACCGGTTTCGGCATTGACCGCATGCTACGCAGGGCGGCTCGCGGGAGCGGCATTGACCGCATGCTACCCAGGGCGGCTCGCGGGAGCGATAATGAGCCGCCATGCGAAGCATGCGGACAGCGTTGCTCAAGACCTCGGGGCGGCCAGCGTTGGGCATTCTGATAAGCTTTGCTTGTGCGCCTCGGCGGGTTCCTGCTTGTGCTCAGCGTCTGCGTTTGTGCACAGGATGAGCCGGTCCGGTTCGGGACCACCGTAGTCCTTCCGTCGGGACTTCGCGGCATGGTTTATCACATCCGCCGCAACACGACGAAGCTTCCCGATTTTCGCAAGCTGAAGCCCGTGGGAACTATCTACACAGCGTCATTGAACATCCCCCCGCAGGATTTTCGCGCAGGATTTCCCGGCGTCACCAAGCGGTTCGAGTGGTTTGCGATCGACTACACGGGTAAATTCTGGATCGACAAGGCCGGCGAATACCAGTTCGTGCTGACCTCCGACGATGGCGCGACGCTGAATATCGACGACGAGCTGGTGGTTGACAACGACGGCGTTCACGCGACCAAGGATGAAACGGGAAGCGTCACATTGACTGCCGGGGTCCACCGGATTCGCGTGAGTTATTTTCAGGGCCCGCGCTTTCATGTCGCCCTGGTTCTGAAAGTCGCGCCGCCTGGCGAGGATCTGCGCGTCTTCAGCACGGACGAGTTTAAACCGCCGCTTCACCCCGAAACCTGGCCGCCGAAACCATAGCGGGCGCGCCGGCCGTTGGCATATCATGAATGTTCCCGAGGTGACCCAACTTTGATCGCGCCAGTAATGTTCCTTTTTCTGATGCAGCAAGGACGAGGCGGGGGTGTGCCGCCTCCCGGTCCGGCGATCGGCGGACAAATCGATGAGACGCCGACAGTCACGCATCATTCGATTCAAGTGGGCGGCAAGACGCTCAACTACACCGCTACCGCCGGGCAGATGCCGCTGAAAACCGCTTCAGGCGATACTGAAGCGCACATTTTTTACGTCGCCTATACGCTAGACGGCGCCGACGCAGGCAAGCGTCCGCTGACGTTCGCGTTCAATGGAGGACCGGGCTCGGCTTCGCTGTGGGTGCACATCGGCGCGATGGGACCGCGCAGTCCCAAACTGCTGTCGAACGGAAACATGCCGCCTCCGCCGTATCAGATGATCGACAACCAGTACACCTGGCTGGACCAGACGGATCTGGTGTTCATCGATCCGGTGGGCACCGGGTATAGCCGCGCCAAGGATCGCGAAGTGGCTCAGCGAATGAACGGCGTCGCGGGTGATTTGCAATCGGTGGGCGAATTCATTCGCATGTACCTGGCCCGCAACAATCGTCAACTTTCACCGCTGTTTCTGGCGGGGGAAAGCTATGGGACTTTCCGCTCGGCGGGCCTTGCCGGCTATCTGATCGACCGCGGCATCGCGTTCAACGGCGTGATTCTGATATCGACCACTCTGAATCTTGAAACCATCTGGTCACATTCGGACGACCTGGTTTTCGCGCTGGAGTTGCCGACCTACGCCGCCGACGCCTGGTATCACAAGAAAATCGCGCCGGACTTGCAGCGCAAGGATCTGAAAACGTTCCTGAAAGAAGTCGAGACGTTCGCGATGGGCGAATACTCTTCCGCATTGAACAAAGGCGATGACCTTCCACCGGCCGAGCGCAAGGCCGTGATCGACAAGCTGGTGCGTTACGCAGGTGTGGATGCGAAGTACATCGACGAAAGCAATCTGCGTTTCGACGTCTCCCACTTTTCGCGCGAGCTTTTGCGCGACAAACATCAGACCATCGGGCGATTGGACGGCCGCCTCACGGGTCCATCGTCACTCAATACCGGAGAAACCGCCGAGTACGATCCGTCGAGCACGCTCACGACTCCGCCGTTCACGGCCGTGTACACCAGCTATCTCGAGAAAGAGCTCGGTTACAAGACCGATATGGATTACTACGTAACCGGCGGCATCCTGCCGTGGGATTACGGCGTGCAGAACGGCTTTGGCGATACCACCAGCCTGTTCCACAACGCGTTCACGAAGAATCCGTACATGAAAGTTATGGTGGCCGCGGCGTACTTCGATCTGGCGACTCCTTATTTCGCGGCCGAATACACGTTCAATCACATGGGCCTGGATCAGGAGATGCACAAGCGGATCGTCTGGGATTTCTATCAGTCCGGCCACATGCTGTACATCGACAGCGATTCGCACGCAAAATTCAAGAAAGACATCACGGACTTCATCGCGAGCGCCCTTCCTTAAGGAGACCCACATGAAAAAAATTGCGTTTCTGTTGACGCTGGGAACGCTGCTGATAAACGCGCAGGCGCGGAAGCCGTTCACCGTCGTCGAGGCAACCAGCCCTGAGATGCGGGCGGCACTCGAGCAGAAGCGCGTCACGTCGCGCGAACTGGTGACGCAGTACCTGATCCGTATCGCGACATATGAGGACCTGCTGCACGCAGCGGTCACGGTGAATCCCAACGCATTGAAAGACGCCGACGCGATGGATCGCGAGCGCGCGGCCGGCCATGTGCGCGGTCCGCTCCACGGGATTCCGATTGCGCTTAAAGATAATATCCACACGACCGATATGCCGACCACAGGCGGCGCGTTCGCGTTCCGCGGATACATTCCGCCCTACGAAGCGACGCTGACCAAGAACCTGCGCGACGCCGGAGCGATCATCATCGCCAAGACGACTCTGATCGAACTGGCCAACTGGGTCGCCGGCGCGCCGACGCCGATGCCTGCTTACAATGCTGTGGCGGGGTTCGGATTCAATCCCTACGATCCCCGTCCCGATCCGCGCGAAACTCCTGGCGACGGGCGAGCGGTGTTGTCGCCGGGAGGCTCCAGTTCCGGAGCCGGGACGGCTTCCAGTTTATGGGCCGCCAATGTTGGGTCCGACACCGGCGGGTCGATCAACAATCCGTCGAATCAGAGCATGCTCGTAGGGATTCGCCCGACCTTGGGACGCATCAGCCGCTACGGCGTAATTCCGATCACTGCAGATCACGATACGGCGGGTCCAATGACGCGGACCGTGACGGATGCGGCGATTTTACTCGGCGTGCTCGAAAGCGCCTCGCCCGATCCGCACGATGACGCAACCAAAATCTGCACGCCTCCGCCGGGTCGAGATTATACAAAGTTCTTGAAGGCCGATGGCCTGAAAGGCGCGCGCATCGGCATCCCGCGAACGTTTTATTATGATCGTCCGGCGGGCGCCGGCGGTGGTGGGCGCGGACGCGGTGGCTTGAATCCGGCCCAGGCCAAGTCGATGGAAGACGCCATTGAAATTCTGAAGAAGCAGGGCGCGGTGATCGTCGATCCCGCGGAAATCCCCAGCTTCGTCGAGAAGGATCCCAAGAACAATTTCACGCGGTGGCCGTACTGCTCGGGAGCGAATCAGGCCAAGGGCCACGACGACGATTGCTCAGTCAATTTTAAGTACGGAATGAAGCGCGACTTCAACAACTGGCTGGCGAGCCTGGGACCAACGGCGCCTGTAAAGACCTTAACCGAGCTTAGGCAATGGAACCTGAAGCACGAAAAAGCCGCGATTAAGTTCGGGCAATCCCGCCTCGACATTTCGGACGAAATGGACGTGGAGGCCGACCGCGCGCGCAACGACGCGGACGTTCGCAAAGACAATCTGCTAAGCCGGACCAACGGCATCGACGCGGTTGTGAAAACGAATCGCCTGGACGCGATCCTGACGCCGGGCGGGAACGGAGCGCGATTTGGCCGCGCGATCCGGCTATCCGATTATCGTAGTGCCATTCGGTATGGTGCCCAATAATCCGCAGCAGCAGCCGTTTCCACCGGGTTTCGATGCTAAACCATCGCCGTTCGGCGTGGGCTTCACGGGCATGGCCTGCACTGAGCCCCGCTTGATCGAAATCGCCTACGCGTTCGAGCAAGCCACCAAACGCCGCGTGCCCCCCAAAGCGACGCCATAGTTGTTTTGGGCGCGCCACGGTGATATCCTCCTCGATGGCGATTTAAGTCTGGGAGGACCGATTCATGCGTCACTTGAAGTTCACTGTTTGCCTGTTCGCGATGTATGCCGTCGCCGGATTCGCGCAATCGAAAAACGAACCCCTGGTCGAGTTCGGGATGATGACCTGGCCCGAAGTGAAGGCGGCCATGCAAGCCGGGAAGACCACGCTCCTGATTTACAACGGCGGTACGGAGCAGCGAGGTCCGCAGAACGTGAACGGCGGCCATACCTTGATCGCTACCGAAGTGTCCAGGCGCATCGCCATCAAATTGGGGAACGCGCTGGTCGCGCCCGTGCTGCCGTATTCGCCGAACAACGCCAGCGCCACGCTGCCAGGCACGATTGGACTTACTCCGGAGATTTTTAAAGCCGTCAACGAAAGGGTCGCCGAGGAAGGCATCAAGACCGGATTCAAGAATATCGTGCTGATGGGCGACCACGGCGGCGGGCAGAAGGAACTGGAGGAGCTTGCCAAGGAGCTCGACTCGAAGCATTCCTCTGAAGGCGTTCGCGTCATCTTCTGCGACCAGGTGTATGCGGGAACCAAGGAACATCCGGGTGCACAGCCGGACTTCGAAAAATGGCTGGTCGATAACGGGTACCCTCCGGGTAGCCACGCCAGCATCTCCGATACATCCGAGATGTTGTACCTGGGCGGCGACCTCGGCTGGGTGCGCAAGGACCTGATCAAGACGGCTTTAGGCGATCCCGTGGGCGGCGGTGGTGGACGAGGCCGCGGCCGGGACCCCAATGCCGCGCCGAGAATCAATAACGGGATCACCGGCGACGCCCGCAGGTCGACCGCGGAATTGGGCAAGCGTTTTATCGATATGAAAGTCGATTACTCAGTGCGCGAGATTCAAGCGCTGCTCGGGAGCCAAGGCCGCGCCCACCGCGCAGCAATAGACAAGCATCTCTGCACTTTCCCGCCCGCGAACGATTGACGAACCGTCATGGCTGAATGCTATCGTCGTCAGTTCGCGGCGGATGACTCGCGCGAACATTAAATCATGGCGCGCACCACTTTCACTCCGGCGCAGCAAAGAGCCAATGTTCGCAACGCGGTCTCGGCTGGATTTCTCGGTTGGACCATAGACGCGTTCGACTTCTTTGTCCTGGTCTTCACGATTTCCGCGATCGCCAAGGAATTCGGGCGTTCCATACCCGCGATTGCTTTGACCATCACGGCCAGCCTAGTCACGCGCCCCATCGGAGCTTTTGTTTTTGGGCTTCTGGCCGACCGCTACGGCCGCCGGGTGATCCTGATCGCCAACATCGTCTTCTATTCGTTAATGGAGGTATTGTCGGGCCTGGCGCCCAGCTACCAGGTCTTTTTCGCGCTGCGCCTGCTATACGGAATCGGGATGGGCGGAAACTGGGGCGTAGGCGCTTCGCTGGCGATGGAATCGGCTCCGCCCAAATGGCGCGGGATGCTCTCCGGACTGTTGCAGGAAGGCTACGCCGTAGGCAATATTCTGGCCGCCGGCGCTTATTATCTGATCTTTCCGCATTACGGCTGGCGTGCGATGTTCTTCATCGGAGCAGTGCCCGCTCTGTTGACGATCCTGATCTGCCTGCGCGTGGAGGAACCCGAGGCGTGGCACGAATCGCGCACAGACTGGGTCACCTATCGCGCCGCCATTTTCAAGAACGCGAATCTGTTCCTGTATCTGGTCGGCTTGCTGGCCATGATGAACTTCATCTCCCACGGAACGCAGGACTTGTACCCGACGTTTCTCCAGCGCCAGCGACACTTTGACGTGAATACGACCGCCATCATTTCGGCCATTTCGATGTTCGGGGCCATCCTTGGCGGACTCACGTTCGGCCACTTCTCAGATCGCCATGGACGGCGCATCACGATGGTAATAGCGGCGCTGCTGGGCGCCTGCACGATTCCGCTGTGGGTCCTGGCGCCGAATAAGCCGCTGATCATGGTGGGCGCGTTCTCCATGCAGTTCATGGTGCAAGGGGCCTGGGGAGTAATCCCCGCCCACATCAACGAACTCTCGCCGCCTCAGTTGCGCGGATTCTTCCCCGGATTGGCGTATCAATGCGGTGTGTTAATCGCTTCCAGTATCAGCTACATCGAAGCGGTTCTGGGCGAGCACTTCAGTTACTCAACGTCGATGGGACTCCTGGCCGGAACGGTGCTGATCGTCGGCGCGATGGTGATCTGGGCGGGTCCCGAAGCCAAGGGCGTTTCCTTCGTAAAACAGCCGCGTTAGAGCGCTAGGGCTGAAGCGTTAGAGTCGCTTTTCCGGTGGGCCCGTTGTAGATCAACTCCAGCGAATGGATTCCCTTCGCTTTGCCATGGTATTCGAAGAAAATCAGGCCTGCCTGGGGAAGCGCGCGATCTCCCTCCGGCAGCGATGCCTTCTGGACGCGCAACGCCATGGCGCGCTGCAACTCGATCGGAACGTGAACTACAGGCGGCGGCCCACCCGGATCGCTCTGACCGCCCCCACCACCGCCGCCGATACTGGTCTTCGATTTGGCGGCGTCCTTAGGAGGCTCCCATTCCGGATCTTTGACGTTTCCGACCACCAGCCCGTAAGGCCGGCTTTCGAGGGATTTCTTTTGTCCGTTGACGCGGAGCGAAAAGTCCGAGTAGGATAGCCTCATCTTGGTATTCGGCGGGCCGAACAAACCCGTCTCTACAACGATGTAATCTTCGGTGGACAGCGTCTTTTCGGGCGTCACGACAAAATGGCCGGTAAACTCCGCGCCGATCATGATGTCTCCCGCCTTGCCCTGGGCCTGATACTCGGACGGTGACGCCCGCGGCGGGATTTCCTGCCCCTCCTTTGCCTGCACCGGCGGGGAAGGAGGATTTGGATCTTGCGCGCGAATGTTCAGCGCGGCAAATAGAACAATGATTACAACAAAGGCTCGCATTCCTGCTCACACGTTAACATAAACACTTGGATTTTCGCTCGATCCGAGCTATGTCCTTGCACAACACTCCGGTTAGCAGTAAGCTACAAGCGGGAGGTAGTTTCCCAATGAAATTCCTGAGGTTCGTCTTTCTAATTTCCCTCATTCCAACCCTTACTTTTGCGCAACGCGGTGGCGGCGGTCATGGCGGTGGCGGCGGCGGTTTCCACGGCAGCGCGGGCGGAGGCTTTCACGGTTCGATAGCCGGCGGTGGATTTCGCGGCTCGGTCGGCGGCGCGGGCATGTCGCGCGGCTTCGCCGGAGGCGGCACTGCATTTCGCGGAGGAGTCGCTGCCGGGGGATTTAACCGTGGTTTCAACGGATTCCGTGGCGGCTTTGGCGGATTCCGCGGTGCCTTTCCGGGCCGATTCGGTTTCGGCTTGGGCTTTGGATATCCGTATTACGGCTTCGGATTCGGTTGGCCGTATTGGGGACTCGGCTATGGCGGCTACTACGGCGGCTATTACGACCCCTCCTATTACTACGGTGACGGATATTATCCCGATACGTACTATGGCGATACCGGCAGCTATTATCCAGACCAAGGTAACTACGGTTACGGCTACGGTTCGCAGGCCCCTGTCGTCATCAACCAGCAATACTCGCCCAATCCACCGTCGCCGTCGAGCGCCAGCGATTCCTACTATCGCCGGCCTGATTATTATCTGATCGCGTTTAACGATCACACCATTCAAGCCGCGATCTCGTTCTCGGTGGACGGCGACCAGATTCGTTGGACTACTCGCGAGCACGTCGAGAAATCGGCTCCTTTGTCGACGGTCGACCGGCGTTTCAGCGAGCAGATCAATCGCGACCGGCGCGTCGATTTCCGGCTCCCCTGAATTCAGTCCAGCGGGCGCTGATAAACTGAAGGTTTCAGCGCCCCCATGATCAAATCTCTCTTCGGATCCTCCAGCTCGAGCGAGCCGAATCTCTTAGAACGTCTGAAAGCCGGCATCCAGAAGACCCGCACGGGTCTGATGGAAAAGCTGGAAGACGCCGTCAGCGGCCGCAAGGAAATCGACGCGGACGTTCTGGAGGAATTGGAGTACGCACTAATCACCGCCGACATCGGCGCAAAAACCACCTCGGAAATCCTGGAGCGGATCCGCCAGCGCATGGATCGCCATATGACTGGCGACATCAGCGAATTAAAGGTCCTGATCCGCGAGCATCTTCTCGAAATTCTGCAAGCTACCGAACGTCCGCTTCCCCAAGTCAGCGAACCGCCCGCGGTGATCATGGTTGTCGGCGTCAATGGCGCAGGCAAAACCACTTCCATCGGGAAACTCGCGCGCCGCATCCAGTCCGAAGGCCGCAGCGTCATGCTGTGTGCGGCCGATACGTTTCGCGCCGCGGCCATCGAGCAGCTCGAAGTATGGGCGCAGCGCACCGGCGCCGACCTGATCCGGCAGCAGCCCGGCTCCGACCCGAGCGCGGTGGTGTTCGACGCCTTAACCGCCGCCCGGGCGCGCAAAATCGATTGCGTGATCGTCGACACCGCCGGCCGCTTGCATACCAAAACGAACCTGATGGCGGAGCTCGAAAAGATGCGGCGCACCGCTGCCCGCGTGATTCCCTCCGCCCCGCACGAAGTTCTGCTGGTGATTGAAGCCACCACCGGGCAGAATGGCCTGGAACAAGCGCGCAAATTCACCGAAACGCAGCGCCGTCACCGGAATCATTTTGACCAAGCTCGACGGCACCGCGAAAGGCGGCGTGGTGGTCGCGATTTCGCGCGAGCTGAATCTGCCGATTCGCTACGTCGGCGTGGGCGAGCAGTTGGACGACCTGCTCCCCTTCGATCCCGAAAACTTCGTCGCATCCCTTTTCGATTAATGCCCGGACTACATGGAAGAAGCGTTGGAGCTGGCCGCGCGTGGCCTCGGCCAGGTTTCTCCGAATCCCGCTGTTGGCGCCGTAGTCGTGCGCGACGATAACATTGTGGGCCGCGGTTTCTACACCGCGCAGGGCGTGAAACACGCGGAAATCTACGCGCTTGAAGAAGCCGGGGATCTCGCAAGCGGCGCCACGATGTACGTCACGCTGGAGCCGCATTCGTTCCCAGGCCGCACGCCGCCCTGCACGGATGCGATCATCCGCGCCGGAATTCGTAAAGTCATCGCGCCGATGAAAGACCCCAACCCGAAGGTCTGCGGCCGCGGCCTCGATCAATTGATGGAAGCCGGCATCGAAGTGGAAATCGCCGGCGAATACGCCGAGCGAGCCGCCCACCTGAACGAAGCATTTATCCATTTCATGCGCACCGGACTTCCGCTGGTGACACTAAAAGCCGCTGTTACGCTGGACGGAAAAATCGCAGCGCCTGAAGATAATGAAGGCTGGATCACCAGCGAGACTGCGCGCGCCCATGTGCAGACGCTGCGCCACTCTACCGACGCGATTCTTACCGGCATTGGAACCGTGCTCGCCGACGATTGCCGCCTCAACGATCGTAGTGGCCAACCCCGCGCGCGCCCCTTGTTGCGCATCGTGCTCGATTCCCAGCTTCGCCTGCCGCCGGATTCGCGCCTGGCGACTTCGTGTCAGAATGACGTGCTTGTGGTGACTACATCCGCAGCGTCAGCCGAACGCCGCCGTCGTTTGGAAGCGAAGGGAGTTCGCGTGGAAATTCTGGAAGACTCGGGCGGCCGTGCAAGTCTTACCGCGACGATAGAGCTGCTCGCGCGGGAAAAATATTTATCCTTGATGATCGAAGCCGGGAGCAAAGTGAACTGGACTGCCCTGGAGTCGGGCGTCGCCGACAAGATTTTCTTCTACTACGCACCTAAGATTCTGGGGGGCATGCAGTCGCTTCCGGTGGCAGGGGGAGCCGGCCGCCGCCGGCGTGCCGACGCCATCCGTTTCCGCGACGTGACTCTCCATCCTGTTGCGCCCGACGAATTCGCTGTGGAAGCCTGGTTAATCAAAGATGTTCACCGGAATCATTGAAGAACTGGGCACGGTGATTCGCGCCGGCCCGAAGCTAACGGTGCAATGCGCCCAAGTGCTCGAAGATCTGGACGAAGGCGCGAGCATCGCCGTGAACGGCGTCTGCCTCACCGCGGTCGACGTTTCTAAAAATTCGTTTTCAGCCGATTTAGCGCCTGAAACTCTACGCCGCAGCAATCTGGGCGATCTGTCCGCAGGCGCGAGTGTGAATCTGGAACGTCCGGTGACTCCAGTCACGCGCCTCTCCGGTCACATCGTGCAAGGGCACGTGGACGCCACCGGCGAACTCATGTCGCTCGAAGCGCTCGGCGACAGGAATTACTGGCTGAAGGTCCGCGTTCCCGCCGAGCTGGATCGTTACCTGGTCCACAAAGGCTCCATCGCGATCGATGGAATCAGTCTGACCATCGCGCAACTGGACCCGGGTCCGATCCTCGGCGTGACCATCATCCCACACACTTACTTGCATACATCGCTAGGTTCGGCCAAGCCCGGATCGCGCTTGAATCTGGAAGTCGACGTCATCGCGAAACACGTCGAAAAACTCATGCAACCCCGCGACTGAGAGGCGAGAACCGCTCCGTCGCCGTCGCGGCTCAGCGAGCAGCCCTCCGTCACATCAGCTACTCGCCGAGCTGTGCGCCAGCAAGTGGTTAGGTTCGATGGCGGCGCCATCAATCGACGAACAGCGCGTGATAGATCAGATGCGTCGAAGCGTCGATCCAACGATTCAGCTCGACTTCGGAAAGCCCGGCCGCTTGTCCCAGCAGGTTCCAGAAAAAGCTGTCCATCGCCCGCGCCAGGCCGGGAATGTCCACGCCGCGCCGCGCTCCGGGGAATTTTTGAAACGCTATGAACACCATGGTCACGCGAGCCGTCGTCCAAACCTGGATCCGCTCCTGTTTGCGAGCTAACTCCGCATCGGACCCGATCGCTTCCTTCCAGGCCCGGTACGCGCCGAGGAATCTTAAGTCCGTCGAAAACGCGCGTGATAGAAATGACCGGAGCCGGCCGCGTACATCCGTCGATTGTTGCGGCTTCAGTTGAAGCTCGCTGAGCCGCTCCAGCAAATCGTCCATCAGGACCAGCAACAACTGCCGCTTCGACCGAAAGTGCTGATAAAAACCTCCCACCGCGACATTCGCCCGCTGGGCGATCTCTTCAATTGACGTCCTCTCGTAGCCCTTTTCGCCGAACAGCGTCAGGGCGGCCGCTTTCACACGATCCCGCTTTTCCCTGCTCCGCTTCTGCATCGGCGCCGGCGGCAGATCCTCGCCTTCGAGCAGATTCGGACGCGACAATTCACTTCCCGGCAATCGCGCCCACCAACCCGCCCGCACAGCAGACGATCATCCAGCCGCCGAATAGCCCCGCCGCCTCCGGCGCAATGTTCGGGAACACCACCGGGAAGAATGCGCTCGAAAATGGATCGAGCAGTAGCGTCGCAAGTAAAAGCGAGATCGCGCCCGCAGGCCATTGTTCTCGAGGCAGACCGAGTCGGCGGCATAGCCTGCGTACCAGGAACGCCACCAGGCCAAAACTGATTGCAAACAGCATCACGATGCGAGCTGCATGGCCCGGATGCAGCCAGCGTTGTCCCATAAAACGCAGGGCGAGAGTCGCAACCAACCAGATCGCGAAGCCGTAGATCACGAGTTTGATTTTCATATACGAACCTGAATTCATATTCGTATATGCCGAGGCAAAATTCAAGCGTACACCGGGTAGCTTAAAAAGCGTCATCATAATAACTATGAGAGCCGTTCGCCTGACGATCGTGGTGTTCGCGCTCGGCATCGCCGCCCAAGCGCAGTATCCGGGACAGTATCCGCCGGGTCAGTACCCCGGACAATATCCGCCGGGACGCTACCCGGGGCAATATCCGCCGAACGGGCGAGGTGGTCCGGTTGGCCCACAAGGCCGGGGCCGCAACTCCGCGAAGAATACAACTGTTCCCATCACGACCTATGGAATGATGCGCGCGACCGCTGGAAGCCAGTTCGTCATTGAAGCCGATGACCACCGGATCATCACCTATCGCTTGGCGTCCTCCACCATTGTTCAAAAAGACACAAAGAACGTACTTATCTCGACCTTCGGCCCCGGCGACCACGTCGTTGTGGATTCCACTGAAGACGATCGGGGCTACTACACGGCCACCGAAGTCCGGTTCGACCACGCTGGCACGCCCGAAGAGCGCGCGGCCGCAGCCGAAAACTGGGACCTCCCCAGGCTCGATGGTCAGGCCGCCGCGTCCACTTCAGCTTCTTCTCCGCAGCGCGACCCTGGTGACGATCGCCCGATCTTAAGGCGCAAGAATGACGACGGCAGCAACGTGCAGCCGGCTCAGGCCGGCCCGGCGCCCACCGCGCCGCCGAAACAGCAGGCGGCCGTGAACCCGGACGATCTTCCCGATAATCGACCCACAACCACCATGCGGCCGGCAGACTTGCCGCGCGACGCCGACGATACCGGCCCGCCTTCGCTGCGGCATGGAACGCCCGCGCCCAAGCTGCATGTGCCAACTCCCGCGGCTTCGGCCAGCAGTGGAGAATCCGCCTCTGCCGGGCCCGTGGTTCCATCCAGGCCCACCGAGCCTCGCACCACCATCGCGCAGTTCGAAGAGGACGCCGTGATCGCCAAGGCCCGCGACGTGGCCGCGCAGTTCTCCGGTCTTTTACCCAATTTCTTCTGCCAGCAGGTGACCACGCGGTATGAGAGCGATCATCCCAAGCAGGGGTGGGACGCGCTCGACATCGTGACTTCCGACGTGGCCTACGAGAATGGCAAGGAATCCTATAAAAACATCAAGATCAACAACAAGTCCGTGAACAAAGCGATGGAGGATATCGAAGGCACCCATTCCACCGGTGAGTTTTCGAGCATCCTCGAAGGCTTGCTCGATCCTGGCAACGGGCGCCACGTTCCGGCGCACTGGGACGGAGACCATTCACGGCCGCACCACTTACGTATTTCACTTCGAAGTGGCGCGGGAGCGTTCGCATTGGCGCATCGAAGCGCCCTCGCAGCTCTATTACGCGGCCTATTCTGGGTCGATCTGGATCGACAAACAGACGTCGCGTGCTCTGCGTATTGAACAGCAGGCCAAGAGCATGCCGCTCCTGTTCCCGTTCGATACCGTGGAAACAGCAACCGATTACGATTTCGTTCGGCTGTCCACGCCGGAGCAATTCTTGTTACCGGTGGACGCTGAAGTCCTGAGCTGCGTCCGCGGCTCCAGCACTTGCGCGCGCAACAAGATCGAGTTCCGCAATTATCGCAAGTTCGGGGCGGACACCAGTATCACGTTCGATACCAAGCCTCAGCCGCAACAATAGCAGATCAGCGCTTCGGCACCGAAATCGTCAGATTGCGGTACTTCATGCCGCCCGTGTGGTCGCCCTGGATGTAAAATACCCCCGGCTGCGCTTCGTTTGAGTCGAGCGCGCCGCCCGTGATTCCGGGGATCTCCTGGTGGTTGATGATTGTCGTGCCGTCCCGCACTAGCGTGAGTCTTCGGCCTACCAGCGTCGCGTCGAAGCTCTCCCACTGTCCCGGCTTTCGCGGCATATCCACCGACGGCGCGATAAACCCGTAGATCGATCCCATGCTGTGGAAGTTGTCCGGTTCTTTCTCATAAGCGACCTGAATCTCGTAACGCCCGCGCAGATACACGCCGCTGTTTCCGCCATCGGGGCAATTCAGCTCAAAATGCAGTTTGAAGTCTTCGAACTTGCGCGTGGTACGAAGATTCGCGCCTTTCTCCTGATTCAGCAGCACGCCGTTGTCGGCCACCCAGTGATTCTTCGACGCATCGTCGGGCTCCCATCCCGTAAGGTCCTTCCCGTTGAACAACGCTTCGGGACTCGTCCACGCTTTTGGCTCGGGCCGCTTCAGCTCCGGCGCGCGCACGCCCGCGATCTGCGCCACGGAATCGGCGCGCTTCTGCGTGCCCGTGATTTTATCGCCCGCGACGGTCAGGTCCCAAACGATTCCACGGCCGAACGACAGCGTCAGATGCGAACCGTCGAGTTTCACATCTTTCGCTGGAACGACGCTTCCGGAGCGAGGCTGAACCCGCACTTGGGAAGTCCCGTCTTTTTCCACCAGTTCCATCCAATCGGGATATTTCTCGTTTCCCGATGTGATGTTGATATCCCATCGTCCCGCGAATGGACTAGCGGCTTGGAGCATCGCGGCTCCGATCGATAATGCAATACATAGACGACGCATCTGTATAGTGTATCGCCGCGACGCAAAGGGCGAGCAGCAATGGCGATGGGCTACCCTGAAAGAAATATGGCCCAAGCGACTTACGATGATGTGAATCTGATCCTGAAGCTCTACAATTTCCGCCGCGAAGAAAAACTGCGCGCCGCCCGCGCCTGGTTCTCCGCCGAATTCAAAGTGAAGACCATGGCGGAGTATGCAAAACTGTGTCCCGTCGGATCCGGTATGAATGCGAACGCCCGCCAGGTGATTACTTATTGGGATATGGTCGCGTCTTTCGTCAATGCCGGAGTCCTGAACCGCGAGTTGTTCTTCGAGAGCGGCCGCGAGCTTCTCTTCGTCTGGACCCGCGTCCAGCCGATTCTCGAAGAATGGCGTGCGCAGTATCAGGACCCCCACCATCTGAAGAACCTCGAGACTGTTGGCACCGCGTTCGCTGAGCACCTCAAAAAATCGAGCCCGGAGGGCTACCAGAATTTCGTCGCGCGAGTCATGCGCTAGGCCACCCGTGCGGCGCGACCCCGATTTTTTCGGCGATCACGAGCTAGCCTTGATTTACATCGCCAAGAAGCTGAAAGAAGCCCTGCGTCTCGAAAAGATCCTGACCGACGCCGGCGTCGACTATCTGGTCGAGCCCGATAAGTACAGCGGGGGCATCATCTTCCGCAGCGAGCGGGTAGGCGCTTTTTTTTACGTGGAAGAAGCCGCCCGAGGCGTCGCCGACGATGTCATGACCCGTAACGGGTTCATTCCATACGGTCCAGCCGCTTAGGCCCCACGGGAAGTACCCTTTTCTCAGTACGCGACGCCCCAAAAAATCGCTGGTACGGTCTAGGCTCATCCACGTTTCTGTGGCATTCTCTATTTGCCGAGGGCCGAATCGGAGGGCGGCCTTCGGTTTCGGCCTCCTTCTCCTTGTTTATAGCGCGGCGTCTCGAGGTGGAGTCGCGCTTTCTTAAACCGACGCACCGTGAGAGCCGATTCCATCTCGCGCCGGTACTGTTCCAGCAACTCCGCATTGGCTGCCTCGAAACGCATCACCAGAACCGGCTGCGTATTCGACGCACGCAGCAATCCCCAGCCCTGCTCGAACAGCACTCGCACGCCATCCACGTCGATCACCGGTCCAAGCCGTCGAAAGTGTTCGTGCCACGCGCTCAACAACGTGGAATTTCGCCTCATCCGTGCAATCAATGCGGATCTCCGGAGTCGAAACCGTCTTCGCCAGGCCATCGAGCTGCGCGGATAGCGGTTTGCCGCTCGCCGCGACAATCTCCATCAGGCGGCACGCCGCGTATAACGCGTCGTCGTAACCGAAATATCGGTCCGCGAAAAACATATGGCCTGACATCTCACCCGCCAGCTCGGCGTGTTCCTGTTTCATCTTCGCCTTAATCAGCGAATGACCGGTTTTGTACATGATCGGATTCCCGCCCAGCCGCTTCAGCTCGTCGTAAAGCACCTGCGAACACTTCACCTCGCCGATGAACGTGGCGCCGGGTTTGCGCGTCAGAATTTCCCGTCCGTAGATCAACAACAGCATGTCGCCGTAAATCACTTCGCCGTTCTCGTCCACGGCGCCGATGCGGTCCGAATCTCCGTCAAACGCGATCCCAAGATCGGCGTGATTCAACTTAACCTCTTCGCGAAGGCGCGCCAGGTTTGCCGGTACCGTCGGATCGGGATGATGATTCGGAAACCGGCCGTCCATGTCAAAGAACAACTCTGTCGCGTCGCAATTCAATCGCTCGAACAGCCGATGCATTACCGGCCCCGCGGTCCCATTGCCCGCATCCGCAACCACCTTGACTCGCCGATTCGAACCGGAACTGGGGCGCGATCTCCTCCACGTAAGAATCCACCAGATCAACAGATTGAGACGTCCCGCGGCCCTTCAAAAAATCGCGGGCCTCGATCACCCGCCGGACCTCCTGAATCTGGTCCCCATGAATCGTCCCGGACCCGCAAACCGTCTTGAACCCGTTAAATTCGCTGGGATTATGGCTGCCCGTAATCATCACGGCGCCGTCGGCTTTCAGGTGCACCGCGGAATAATAAAGCAGCGGAGTCGGCGCCACGCCGATGTCCGTGACCTCGCAGCCCGAGTCCATCAGACCTTCAAGCAACGCGTCGCGCAATCGCTGTGAGCTGAGCCGGCAATCGCGGCCCAGATTAATGCGCCGGCCGCTTTTCCTCTGAAGCACGGTCCCCAACCCGCGCCCCAGATCGACGACATCGGGACTCAGCAGCTCGGTTTCCGCCACGCCGCGAATATCGTATTCGCGGAAAATAGTCGACTTGAGCATAAAAATCTATTGTGACGCAGGGTCGAGAAGGGGCGCTACTTTAAACGGCGAAACTCGTCGACCGTGATCCCAAACTGGTCGAGGATTTGGCGGAAAAGCGGTCCGCCGATCTCTGGGCTGCCGTGGATAGGAATCGTCGTAACGCGACCATCTTCTTGCAACCAGCGCTCGTGGCCTCCCCTGGTACGACCCCGCTTGAACCCGAGTTTGACCGCCGCGCGACGAAATTCGTCGGCCCGCGCGCTAGGCATGCACGATTTCGGTCGTGTCGGCCGGAAGCGCTCGTCCCTGTTCCCTGTATTCCTCGGCGATCATCTCGAACACGCCCTTCAGCTCTTCAAGCGCCTGCTCGCGGGTGTCCATAAGGGCGTAGCAGCCCGGGATCGCGGGGATCTCCGCCACCCAGCCATCCGGCTGATTGCGATAGATCACCAGTTTGTAATCGTCGAATCCCATCGGTCTCATTTTACACTGGTGTCAGTATGCGAAAAATCGCTATTTTCTTACTCGTCTCCCTCTGCGCCACCGCCGAAGTAAAAACCTTAACCCTGCGTCAAGCGCTCGATCTCGCCCTCGCTCAGAATCCCGATCTTCTGCTCGCGCGTCTCGATCAACAGAAAGCGCGCCAGCAAGTTATCATCACCCATGACCCCTTCGTCCCCAAAGTTGTCGCCGGCAGCGGAGGCGCGAAAACCTGGGGATATCCTGCCAGTATTGACGGCAACGCGCCTTCCATTCTTCAGACCCAGACGCAGTGGACCCTGTTCGACCGGTCCCTGAGCTACCAGGTTGCCGCCGCCCGCGAAAATGTCCGCACTTCCGAGATCGACACCGGCCGTCAGCAGGATGAGATCGTGTATCGCATTGTTTCTCTTTATCTCGACGCCGCGCAGGCCGCCCTAAGCCGCCAAGCCGCCGAACGCGAGGTGGAAAATCTCCAGCGAGTTTTCGATTTAATTCAGGCCCGCGTGGCGGAAAAGCGCGAAATTCCTATCGAGGCCAGCAAAGCTAATCTGGCCCTTCAGAAAGCCAAGAACGCGGTCGAGAACCTGACGCTCGATTCGCTCAACGCCGAGACGTCGCTCGCCATGGCACTGGGCTTGACCCCAGACGATCGCGTTCGCGCCACCGAAGAACGCCCCGCCCTGACCGTCCCGGTGTCCGAGGACCAGTCGATCCAATCCGCCATTGAGCTAAGCCCTGAGTTGAAGCGGCTGGAGTCCGTGATGCAATCGAAGCGGCTGGAGATCAAAGGCTACCAGGCCGCGCGTCTGCCGAAAGTCAGCGCTGTCGCGCAATATGAGCTGCTCGGAAAATATTATTACCAGAATTACTATCAACAGTTCCAGACCAACAATGGCCAGCTAGGCGTCTCTGTCAGCGTTCCGCTCATTGCCGGTCCCTCCGCGCATGCCTACATCCAACAAGCCGAAATCGAGATCGCCAAGATAAAGATCGAAGTCGACCGCACGCGCAGCCGCATCACCGCCGATCTTCGCCGCGCGTTTCAGGAAGTAAAGCGCGCCGAAAGCGCCCGAGATTACGCCCGCGCCGATCTGGACGTGACTCGCGATCAGATCTCTATCGATCTCGCGCAGTACAACGAAGGGCGCCTCCCCATGGCGACCGTCGAGCAGGCCCGCGCCCTCGAAAATGAAAAATGGCTGGCCTATTACGAAGCTCAGCACACCGCGGATCGCGCGCGCCTGAACGTCCTGCGGCAAACCGGAACCCTACAGACGGCCCTGCAATAGCCCGTCGTTGACCGGGTTTTTTCCGCCGTTCGCCGGTTTCCCGAAGCTTTCAGGGGGCCTGTAACTTATCTTCGATCCAGAGGTAATACTGGCATGACGCTCAACGTGAAAGGCAGAACGTTAAAACTGGCGGTCGCGGGGGCGCTTGGCTTTGCGATCGGCTTTCTGTCGACCCTCCACGCACAAACGCCGCAGCGGTTCGACCTTAAAGTCCGTCAGGATTTCTTCGCGGGATTCTCCGGCGATACCGACGCGTTGACCCGCGGGATGAGGGCTTGTGACGCCGCGCTCGCTGAAAATCCCAAGAACGCGGAAGCGATCGTCTGGCATGGCAGCGGACTCCTGTTCCAGGCGGGGCAGGCGTTCCAGGGCGGCGATCAGCAGACCGGGATGTCCCTGTGGACGCGCGGTCTCGCCGAAATGCATGCCGCCGTTGATCTGGAACCCGATAGCGTCGGAGTGCGCATTCCGCGTGGTGCCGTGCTGCTGCAAATGTCGCATTATCTGCCGTCTCCGGAAATGGCTAAGCCGCTGATCGAGGATGGTCTCAGCGACTATCAACGCACCTACGACCTGCAAAAGCCGTATTTCGAAACACTCGGTGCGCATCCCCGCGGCGAACTTCTGTTTGGATTGGCGGAAGGTTATAGTCGCGCCGGCGACGAAGCCAAGGCCCGGAAATTTTTCGAGCTGATTCGCGCCAGTCTGCCTGACACTGCATACGCCAAGCGCGCCGGCGTGTGGATGGAGACGAAATCCCTGCCCGTCGATCAAACCCGCTGCGTCGGCTGCCACGTATCGAAGTAGTTACAGGGCCGTCTGGCGGTCGAGGGCCGACATCACGCGCCGGTAATCGCCGTCCGAGTGCAACGTTTTCGCCGCGTTGCGAATCTCGTTCCGCACAGCCGGCTTGCCCGACGAGCGTTCCACCGCTTCCACCAGCACGCGAGCCTTGTCGCCATCCGAGTTGAGCCGCGCCGCCGCTTGCACGGCTGCCACCAGAACATCATTCGAAGCATCCGATCGCGCGACCACATTCGAAAGCACGCGAGCCTTATCGCCATCCGACGGAATCCGGTCGGCCGAACGCACCGCGTCGATTAACGAAGCCGCGCCTACACCGCCCCGGTTCACGACAGCCAACAAGACGCGCGCCCGGTCACCCGATGAATTCACGGCATTCGCCGCATCGAAAAACGCACGCCGCACGCCATCGTCGTCCTTCCAGAAATTCGCGGCATTCGCCAGCACGCGAGCCTTATCGCCATCCGACGGAATCGTCGCAGTGGCCCGCAGCGCATCCACCAGGGTGTCGCGGTGGTCGCCCGAGCCTTCGATCACAGCCACCAGCACGCGCGCGCGGTCGCCCGACGAGTTGATGGATTCCGTGGCGCGGAAAAACGGCCGGCGCATGTCTTCATTCCCGCGATAATGCTGTGCGAGCTCCACCAGCAGAGTTGCCTTGTCGCCATCGGACGCGATGCCCTCCGTTGACTTAGCCACCGCGCTCAGCGTCGCCCGCGTCGGGTCTTCGCGCGCAATCTCAGTCAGGACGCGTCGCCGGTCGCCACTCGAATTGATGGTCGAAATCGCATCAAACACGTAATCGCGAACGTTGTCTTTCAGCGTATATTTCGCCAGGAACATCAGAATCGCAGCTTTGTCGCCATCGGAGTGGATCCCACGCACGATGCGCAGAACCGTTTGATATTGATCGGTATTCAGATTCCCGACCGGCGCCAGTTCCTGAATGTAGCGCCGCTTGGATCCGCTGCTGTGAATCTTCCCGATTTCATTTAACACGCCTTCCGCGCCACTCTTACGCAGAATCCGCCGCACCCGACCAGTCGCGTCGATTCCGGTTTCCCGCAGCATTTCGGGAATCGACGCACGTAGCCACGCACGACCCTAATCATCCAACGCCCGCTCGCGCCCGTCGACCATATAGCGCCGCGTTCCGTCGCCAGACACTTGGTAACGCCGGCTCGAAAAGCCGTGGGATTCTTCATAAGAAAACCACCCGCCCGGCGATACGCTCTTGATGTCGGATTCGTCTTCGTTGAACTCGACACTCCCCTGAATGCGAACATCTCGCGCATTTACCCCGTCGCGCGAGTGCCAATCGACCTGATCGTTGTTGCTCCACGAATCTAATTGGGGAGACGGAGGCGAAGGAGGAGATGGCGGTGATGGAGGACTCGGAGGTGAAGGAGGAGACGGTGGTGACGGAGGACTCGGCGGTTGAGGCGGCGCAGGAGGCTCAGGCGGCGCCGGTGCATCGGGAATGTCGGAATCAAAGCTAGCGTAATGCTGCTCTCTGATCTCCTCGCTGATAAACTTCCTGGGGGCAGCCGGGCGAATCGGCGTGACCGGCGCCGCCGGAGGATCTGGTATCTGGATGCTCTGCTCAAGCGGCATCGCGAACGCTACCAGCCCGGGGGCCTTCGACGCCATCCACGCGAGCACTCCCAATGCAACGATGATCATGGTCAGGCGAGCTTTCAGCAACTGGGTCCCTGTATGACGCGTCCTATCCAGCAGCATTTCGACCCTGCGCGCCAGATGCGACCGCTCCTCGGTCGCCGCGGCCGCAACTAGCGATCCCCGGACTCCGCCCGATAGCTCGACGATGCGCGTCAGGCAGTCCGCATAGTTCCCCGCCCGCCCGGTCGCTTCGACCACAAAATCGTCGCACGCGATTTCACGCTCCAGGTCGATACGGCGCGCGATCAGCCGCACCAGCGGATGCACCGCGAACAGCGCTTCGACCGTTCGCTGAAGCAGGAGCGCGTAATCGTCGCGCCGAGCCAGGTGCGCTGTTTCGTGCAGCCCCACCTGGTCCAATTCCGACCCATCCAACTCAGCAAACAGAGTCGCCGGAATTAAGATCGACGGCCGCCAAGGTCCGGCTGCAATGGGGGTCGCGATCTCCGATGACGAAGCGAGCGTGATCCGCCGCCGCGTGCCGCAAATTGCCGGCCACGCAGTCATTCGATCCGCCAGATGAGCCGGAGGAGCGAACGCGTGAGCCTTTCGCCGCTCCAGCAACGCGCAACTGACCGCCAGCCGCACCAGCATGAGCAGCGCGACCGCGCCCCACGCCATCAAAATGCGAACCGCCCACGCTCCACCGGCGATCTCAACCGGGAATTGCGGCCATCGAGCCGGAATGTCGCCCACATCCGCGACCAACTCAACCGGGCTCGAATCGACTATCGCCGCCGGCACTTGTGCTGCCGGTGCGCTCTCAATCGCCGGCGACAGTTCCAGGGGGGTTTCAGAATGGCCCGGCAGAAAAGCGGTCGGCATCAACACGACTACGGCGAGCACGGCCCACCAGATTGCGTATCGTGTAGCCGCGTTCAACATACTCCGTGGGGTGACCCTCAGCGCGAGCCACGCCGCGGCCGCCACCATCGACCCGAGCACGGATCCATTCACGAATGCGGCCAGAATCTCCGCCGTCATGACTTCTCCTCCTGGATGCGCTGCCGCAGCCGTTTCAGCTCCTCGGAATCGATCTTCTCGCCTTCGATCAGATTCAACATCAGCAACTCCGGCGAATTCTCGAAGAATCTGTGGAGCAGGTGGCTCACCGCGCTCTGCCGCGCCTGTTCCCGCCCCACCACCGGATGATAGACGAATGCCCGTCCATCCTTGGTGTGCCTTAGATAGCCTTTATTTTCAAGGATCCGCATAGTGGTAAGTACAGTGGAATAAGCGAGTTGGGGATTCTTAGGCAGGGTTTCAACTACATCGGAAACCGTAGCCGATCCCTTCTCCCAGAGCACTTCCATAAGTCGCAGCTCCGCATCGGTCAGATGCGAAGACTTCTTTCGGGCCACGCCGCCTCCACGATTAAGGAATTAATAGATCAACTGTACACCGAGGACCGAATTGGTGTCAATTATAAAATTAATAGTAATCGCGGACGAAGCTACTTCTTGGTCAAAACGCTCGCCGGCAGCACGATGCGGGACGGAACCTGTTTCACCGTGGCCGTGAACGTGACGCCGTCATTCGAACTCCGCACCCACAGCGTCTGGGCCGCGCCCTTGGCGAACTGAATCTCCACCGGCACGTCGATCGAAAAATCGTCGTCGACCCCGCTCTGCGCGATTGAACCCGAAATCTTCACCGCCGGAGCCACGCCCTTCACCGTGTACTTCAGCTTCAGCTCCGGCACGCCCGTGTCGAAAACCCAATTATCGAAAATGGCGTCCACCGCACTCGCTCCGGTTTTTGGCGGAGCAAATTCCTTAGCCAGATCGCGGAACTGTTCGGTGGAGATCGTCCGAAACTCATACCGCTTGCGCATCTCGGCGAGCATCTTCAAGAATCGGTCGTCGCCCATGCGCTTCCGCAGCATGTGAAAAATCCACGCGCCCTTCTCATACGTGATCGCCCGCCATGCGTCGTTGATCCCGGCCGATTCGATGCGCGGCCCCCAGGTAATCGGGCCCGCCGATTCCACCGTTCGACCCTCCGCGTCTTTCGCCAGCAGATGGTCGCGATAATCGTCCAGCACGCTGTCCAGCGCCTTTGGGCCTTTCTTCTTTTCGAGCCACAGCAGCGCCGAATAGCTGGCCAGCGCCTCCATCAGCCATTCATCCTGATACGCGTCCACCGTCACCACGTTGCCCCACCACTGATGCGCCACTTCGTGCGCCGCGATCAGTTCCGAGAAAAACACCTGGTGGCGCTCATCGCGGAGCATCGCCGGCCTCTGGTTCGGATCCAGATACGACAGTGTAGACAGATACACCAGCCCCGGAAATCCCTGCCCAAACGCCCCCGGGATAGGCGCCACCGTCAGCGTCTTCAGCGCGGGCGGACCGAAGTTCGTCGAGTAAAACTCCAGCGCCGACGAAACGTCCTGCGCCACCGTGCGAAGTCGAGCCAAGGGGTCCGGAAGGATTGGCGCCGACGGGGAGGCGGCGTTCAATCGGTCGATGGGCGACCTTCGCGCCCCCGGCGGCGGATCGATCGGCGCGGGCGCCGGCCTCGGCTGCAGCGACGTCTGTAAGTGCCGGTTGCCGTATACGTTGATGGTGAAACCCGGCACGTTGCCCGATACTTTTTCGTAATCGCCAAGATTGAAGCCGGCCAGCCGGATGGGACTCGGCGTGCGCCATCGCGTCACCCGGCAATCGCCGTCGATGCGATCCTCCGCCACATCGCCGGCCGCAACCAGGGTTAGCGCCTTGGGATAACGGAACGTGAGGTCGTAAGTCGCGAACGATTCCGCCGCGCGAGGATACCACGTGGCTCTTGCATTGACGAAAAACACGCCATCCCCCGCCGTCGTAATCACCGATCCTTCATGATCGAACTCGAACTCGTGCTCGCTGTTCGCCGCCAGCGCTTCCGGCGCAATGAGGAGGAATATGTCGTTTTCGCTTCCACGCAGTGCCCGCCCGCGCAGCGATTCCTGGATGAACAGCTCGGCCGGCGCACCATCGATTTTGGCCGACGTCACGTTCATCTGGCTCGAAATATCGAACGGAAACACGCGCAGCGGACGGTTCCCCACGCGAATTTTCATCCGCGTCGTCACCTTCATCTTCAGATCCGGATCCAGCGCGGCGTCAATCCGGAAGTCCGACGGAGTAAACCACGGCGTCTGCGGTTTTCGATTCCCCGTGCGCGAGCTGCGAGCGGGGAAACTGGTCCAGATGTTATACGTCAGCCGGCCGTTGCGCTGCGTAAGCTGCCCCGCCACGATCTGCTCCCGCGACCGGGGATCGTATACCATGTCGAAATTTCCCACTTTGCGCCCGTCCAAGGCGAGAAACAGCATCCCACCCTCGTCTGCCGGCGCGAGCGCATCCTCCACCAGCCGCATCTGAAACCCGGTCTCTACGTTCGCGAGGACTGGCCCCCATCGTTCCGCCATCGCGACGCCGATCTCGGGCGCTTTGCGCCCGGAGCCTTCTTTCCCGATTCGATCGAGCAGCGCCTGCGCCGCCGCATCCGTGAAGATCATCAAAGCGGCACGAAAATGTTCGTCCAGATTCGCCGATTGCGTGAACATCGCCAGCGACTGCCGTTCCGCCGGAAACGGCGGCAGCAACAACACTTCCCCGTCGCCGCCTTCGACGTCGGCCGTGAACACCGCGCCGCGCCGCTGGCCCTCCACCGGCTTCGAGAAAATCAGGTAGCCGTCGGTGAAATACAGACGGATGTCCTCTTTTTGAAGGCTCACATCGCGGACGCGATAGCATTGGTCGGCATCGAGCCCTGCCTCGCGAATGGACTTAGCCAGGTCGGCGGCCGAGGCCCGCCCGGCCGCGAACCAGTCACAACAGGCGAAACACTGTTCCCCCGTGTAACGCAAAAACCAGCCACCAGCGAGACACTATGCCATTAGTGTAGCGCCTGGAGACTGTCCTATATGAACATCTCTTCGTCCGCGGTGGCGTGCATCGGATCGTTGTTCCGCCCGCGCATCAGGTAACGCACGCCCGCGCGCAATCCCGCCGCCACTCCCTGAATCTCGCGCAACGGCGTCATGATGCCGTTGTGCACCAGCGTCACCGTCTCCTGCGCGCGATTGATGGTGTCGTCCACCACCATCTCCGCATGATCCAGCTGAATATGCGCGCGCGCCGCCGCGTCCTGCATCACTTCGTCCACCCGCGCCAACTGCTTCCGCGTCGCATCCAGAATTTCATTGGTCTTGAGCGTGATCTCACGAATCTGGATCTTGCTGTCATCCACCACGGCTCGCGAACTCTCCACCAGCGCCTCCACCTTCGGCACTAGCGGAATGGTCTTATCTTCAATCCTTCGCGTCGCCTTGTAGATCCCGAACAGAAACCCGGCCTGTATGCACAATGCGGCCGCCGCCACAAATACGAATACCGCGATGATGATAAGCAGGTTCTGATCCATGTCTTCGAGGTCCTAGTCGCTAGGATTGTTTACAGCCTCCCGGTAAGCCTGTTTGCCGGCATCGACGGCCGCGCTCAGGTTGTCCTTATGCTTCTGGATGGTCTGCTTGCCGCGGTCGATCGCTTCGGACGCCTGGTCGCGCAAATCGGAACTGGCGCGTTTCACATAGTCTGCGCCTTCGCCCGCTTTGCTCTTCAGCAATTGGCGCGTTTCCTCGCCCGACTTCGGCGCAAACAACACGCCCACCGCCACTCCCAACCCAAGTCCCAGGAAAAAATAAGACAGCTTGCTGTCGTCCTCCATAACGCGTCACGCCTCCTCTTTTTAGGTCTATCTGCTTCAAGTCTACTGCAACTCAAGGACCAGCGCACAAAGTTTTCGCGCCGGTAGTACGCTGAAGTACGAAACGTTTTACGATGCCGCGCAAAGCCCCCAAACCCCTGGATCTCGAAGGCTTGCTCGCCTACGCCGCCCGAGCCTTGGCCGGCCGCGCCCAAACGTCTTCTGAGCTGCGCGAAAAACTGAAGCGCCGCGCTGCGAATCTTGCCGACGTCGAGCAAGTCTTGGGTCGTCTGAAGGACTCCGGCTATTTGAACGACAAACGTTTCGCCGAATCGTTTGCGACGTGGAGGCGCGAAAACGACGGTTTTGGAAAGGCCCGAGTCCTGCATGATCTGATGTCGCGCCGGGTAGCTCCCGCGCTGGCGAAACAGACCGCCGACGCGTCCTTCGCCGAGGTGGATGAGATCGCGATGATCGAAAAATTCCTGGAGCGAAAATTTCGCGGCAAGAACCTGGGAGTCCTCCTGGCGGACCAAAAATATCTGGCCTCGGCTTATCGAAGACTGAGAGGAGCCGGCTTCACCACCGGCAATTCAATTCGGGTTTTGAAACGCTACGCCGCCGATGCCGAACGCCTGGAGGAAATGGAGAGTCCAGAAGAGAGTTAGCCACCTAATCAGCGTCATGGTTTGGCCCCCTGCGACCGCACGTTGTCATCGTCGTACGTGCGAAGAGAGGCTGGATTGATGATCAGAACGGCCACCGCGCCGTCAAAACCCTCACAACCATCGGCGTCACTACAACCGAACTTCTTTTCCTTCGACACCCCAACCAGTCGCCCATAAGCCGCACCCCAATTGTCTTTGACGTCGCGCATCTGAGAGAGCACGATCGTGCGTCCTTCGGTTTTAAAAGCCGGCTCCTTATGAAAGCCCAATTGTGTGTTTTTACTAATACCGAGAATCTTCTGAACGACCGCAGCATAGTCAATCTCAAGATTGTCCCTCGGCGGCCTGGGCATTCCCTTTTCCCACTCACCCCATACTAGGATCTTGTTCGGCCACTCTTTGCCTTCTAAAGTAACAGGTCGTTCGCACTTGTCTTGCGCCAGATAGGAAGTTGAGTCGACCAGACTCGCATCACGATCAAGCCTCCCCACCACGGCAATAAGCTTGCCGCTGAATCTCTTAAGGTTCGCCAGAGTCTCGCACACCGTCACAGGTTCAACAGGCCGCGCCGTAGTCCGAATCTCAATCGACGGAGCCGCTTTGTTCTGCGCCAGCGCCATGCCGCCAAAGACAGAAACGGCCAGAACGCTGATCGCGACGATCCGCACTGCGTCGCTCGTACGCCACATAACACCGCCTATAGATCGTCAACCGGGACAGGTAATCCGCGCTTATGTTCCCGGCGTTCGACGACCTTCAACCTCGGCCATGATGTCGTCAATCGTCATGCTCTCGAGCCAACGATGCCGGTCGCGCGTGTAGTCGCCACCGGCGGACCGGTTCAGTCGGAGAAAACGCGCCAATCCGTCAGGTCCCAATTCTCGTTGAAGGATTGCCAGCGCGTGCCGCTCGAAGTCCTCGTCAGTCATTTCTCTTGCCCGCAAGAAACTAAAACTTCACTTTAGGAGCTTCCTTCGCCGCCGTATCCGCCTTGAAATAAGCATCCTCTCGCTGGAACCCGAACATTCCCGCGATGATGTTCTTTGGGAACAGCTCGATGTCGGTGTTGTACTTCTGCACCACCTCGTTGTATTTCCGCCGCTCCACTGCGATCCGGTTCTCCGCGCCGGCCAGCTCATCCTGCAGCCGCAGGAAATTCTCGTTGGCCTTGATGTTCGGATAATTCTCCACCACCACGAACAGGCGTCCCAGCGCCGAATCGATCTGCGAGTTCGCCTGAATCTTCTCCGCCGGCGACTTGGCGCCCATCATCGCCGCCCGAGCATTGGTGATGTCGCTGATCACTTTTTCTTCGTGCCCCGCGAACCCCTTCACCGTCTCCACCAGGTTCGGGATCAGGTCGGCGCGACGCTGCAACACCACGTCCACCTGCGACCATGCCGCTTTCACCGCTTCGCGCTCCGTCACCAGCTCATTGCGAGCGCTCATCATGCTGCCGCCGATCATCAGCGCCAGCAGAAGCAAAACCCCCAACACCACTAATGCGATTTTCATGATTTGTCCTCTAACCGGTCCACGAACTCGATCATTCTTTGAATCGATTGCAGGTAGCGCGCAAACAGCTCGCCCGGATCCCCGATTTCGTTGCCGACTTTGTCTTCGCGCACATCCAGCAAAGTTTCGAGCGGCGTCGCGTCCATCTTCAGCGTGTGCGAAAGCTGGTGCAGCACCGCGCGACGCTCGGTTTTCACGTTGATCCCCGCCGCCGCCAGCGCATGCCGCCCCAGCACGCAGAACGTCGGTCACCGAATCCACGCATAACTTCAGCAGCGCCGCCGGATCCGACAACACGTGCGCGCCCTGCTGCCGCAGGCGGAACAGCTTCGCGCGCAGCTCATGCTCCACTTGCGCGCGATAATACTTGCCGTCCACGTCCACGTCCGTGATCACGTCCACGCCGGACAGCACCTTGCGGCGATCCTTCATGTCGCGAAACTCGATCGGGAAGCAGTCCGACGAGTTGTGCACTTCCTCTTCGGTCATCAGCGTCGGCGTCGAATGTCCGCGCTCATGCCACCATTTGAGAATCGGCTCGCCTTCCGCAAGCTCGCGCGGCGTGATCTCTTTCAACACCCACAGCACGTTCAGATCGGAAAACTTGGCATGATGATCCTCGCCCGCAGCCGACCCGTACAGGATCACCGACACCAGCCGGTCCCGAACACCCGCTCGACCCTGGTTACGAACTCTTTCAGATCGTCCATACGTCTACCAGTCGCTCGAAGCCCCTCCGCCGCCCGAATCGCCGCCGCCGAACCCGCCGAATCCACCGCCCCCGCCCGACCCACCGCCGCCGAATCCGCCGCCGCCCCAACCGCTGCCGCCGCGTCCCATCATGTTACCGAGAATCATCCCGGTCAGGAATCCCGTGCCCCCGCCGCCGCGTCCACCCGTGAAACGCCCGATAATCCACAACAGCAAAAAAAATCCGCCGATCAGCAACGGCACTGGTATAGAGTTGCCCGCGCCCCGATGTCGGCGCCATGCGCCTGCCCACTTCAGGAGCCAGATCCACGCCCTTTTCCTGCGCGATCTTTTGCCCGAACTCCTGCGCCGCCGCCAGCAGCGCGCCGCCGTAATTTCCCTGCCGCAGAATCGGCCGGATCCCGCGCAGCACCCCGCCCGCGTATCCATCCGGGATGATCGGCTCGAGCCCGTATCCGATCTCGGCGCGCTGCTTGTGATCCTTCACCGCCAGCATCAGCAGAATGCCTTCGTCCTTGCCCTTCTTGCCGATTCCCCATTCGCGGTACAGCCGGTTCGCGACCTCGTCGATCGGCTCGTCGTCGAGCGTGTCCACCAGCACGATCGCCATCTGCACGCCGGTCGCGCGTTCCAGATTGCCGCAGTAATTTTCCAGGTGCTGTTTCGACGCCGGATCCAGCGCATGCGCGAAATCGTTGACGTATCCGGTCGGCTTCAGCTTTGACGTGTCGAGCGCGAACGCCGCGCGACACCATCAACAGCGCCAGCCCCACGGCCCGACCGATCGACATTTTTTATGCATTTAACGAACGCCCGGGCCGATCAGGTCCTCACGCCGGACTTTGAAACCTTCCAGGCGGCCCAGCATGGCCACCGCCATGCGCTTCGGATCGAAGAACTTCTGCGCCAGCTTCTGCACTTCGGCCGCAGTCACCCGTTCCACCCGATCCAGCATCTCGTCGAGCGAGAAGAATCTCTTGAAATACAGCTCCTGATGCGCCAGGTTCCCCATGCGGCTCGAAGTCGACTCCAACCCCAGCACGTACGAGCCCTTCAAGTGATCCTTGGCGCTGCCGCAGTTCCTCCGCCGAGTCACCTGATGATCCACCAGCTCGCGCAGCTCATGCACGATCGACTCCACCACTTTGCCCGCCGACTTCAACGACGTCCCCGCGTAAACCAGCATGCACCCCGCGTCGCGATACATGGTCAGCTCCGAGTAAACCGTGTACGCCAGCCCCTGCTTCTCGCGAATATTCTGAAACAACCGCGAGCTCATCCCTCCGCCCAGAATCGCATTCAGGATCAAGCACTGGAACCGGGCCTTATCGCGGCATCGCCAGCGAGGGCACGCCCAGATATACATGCACCTGCTCCAGCGAATCCTTTTCGCGGAAAACCAGCGGCGCATGCGGCCGCGGAGCCTCCTCCAGCTTCACCGTCTTGCGCGACTTCAAATCGCCGAAATACTGCTCGGCCAGCTTCACCAGCTTCTTGTGATTCAAACTTCCCGCCGCCGTGATCAGAATATTCGACGGCGTATAGAATTGCCGGTAAAACTTTTCGATCTTCTCCCGGTCAAACGCGCGAATGGTCTGCTTTGTTCCCAGAATCGGCCGCCCCAGCGCGTGCCCTTTCCAGAAATTGCTCGAAAAAATCTCGTGGACCAGGTATTCCGGATTGTCCACTTCCATCTTCAGCTCTTCGAGAATGACGCCTTTCTCTTTCTCGATGTCCTCTTCCTGGAACAGCGGATTCCGCACCAGATCCGCCACCACGTCGAACGCCTCCGGCAGATGCTCGTCCAGCACCTTCACGTTGTAGCTGACCAGTTCCTTCGAAGTGAACGCGTCCAGCCCGCCGCCGATCGAATCCACCGACCGCGCGATCTGCTCCGCCGACCGGTTCTTGGTCCCCTTGAACACCATGTGTTCAATGAAGTGCGAAATCCCGGTGTCCTCCGGCCCCTCCTCACGAGACCCGGTGCCAATCCAGATCCCGACCGAAACGCTGCGGACGTGCGGCATTCGTTCGGTGACGACACGAATGCCATTGGGCAGCGATTCGCGCTGAATATCGCGGGGCTTATGAGGCGAACGGGAACGATGCATTTATACCTCAATTCTATCGCACCGGGTGATACCATGAAGTCGATGGAGCCCAAGACAGTGCCGCAAACTATTGTGGGCATGGAACTTGGAGAATTGACCGCAGTCTCTGGGACCAGCCCAGCCCCGCCTTCCGCGCCCGCCAGCTCTACGATGCGGTTTATCGCCGTAAAATCATGGATTTAGCCGAGGTTTCGAACCTCCCGAAGCCGCTTCGCGACGATCCCGCTGGGCCTTCCCGCTGTCGAACGCCGCTTACGATTCGCTGACGGCACGCGCCGCTACCTTCTGCGCCTCAACGACGGCAAAACCGTTGAGACCGTCTGGATGCCCGAAGACGAGCGTTCCACCATCTGCATCTCCAGCCAGGTCGGCTGCCCCGTGAACTGCCAGTTCTGCCTGACGGCGCTCATGGGCCTGGAACGCAATCTCACGCCCGGCGAAATCGTCGGCCAAGTACTTCGCGTCGCCGCCGACAACGGCCTCGCCGCCAACACCGACCGCGTCAACATCGTGATGATGGGTCAAGGCGAGCCGCTTCTTAACCTCGCCAACGTCATCAAAGCGACGCGTCTTCTCACCGACCCCGCCGGCATGGCGATCTCGCCGCGCCGCATCACGCTTTCCACTTCCGGCATCATTCCGAAAATCGAGGAAATGTCGCGCGAGCCGGTCCGGCCCAAACTCGCCATTTCGCTCAACGCCTCCACCGAAGAGCAGCGCGTCCAACTGATGCCGATCACCCGCAAGTATCATCTGCAGGACCTGATCCAAGCCTGCCGACGCTATCCGTTGCGTCCGTGGGAAAAGCTGACCTTCGAATATGTGCTTCTCAAGGGCGTAAACGACACTGACGCCGATGCCCGCCGAGTCGTGAAGCTTCTGGCGAATCTGAACGCCAAGGTGAACCTGATCGCCCTGAATCCCGGCCCCGGAATCAACTTCGAAACCCCCGACCCGGCGCGCGTCGCGGCGTTTCAAAACATCGTGCGCCGGTCACTCCCCTGTTTCATCCGCAAACCCCGAGGCCTCGACGTTTTCGCCGCCTGCGGCCAGCTAAAACGAATGAACGTCGAATCGGCGGCTAAGATTTCCTCTTCGCTCAACTTAGCCAACGCCGCTAATTGCGCCAAATACTGCTTCAGTGGACGCGCCGGAGTCCCCCACATCACTTCTCCCGCCCTTACGATCTTCGAAGTCAATACCCCGCTCCCCGACCCGAGCACCGCCTTAGCCTCAATCTTCGCCTTCGGACCGACGCCCACCTGCCCGCCGATCACCGCGTAATCGCCCACCTCGACCCCGCCCGAAAACCCGGTCTGCGCCGCGATCACCACATGCCGCCCGATCTTGCAGTTGTGCGCGACGTGCACCATGTTGTCGAGCTTGGTCCCCTCCCCGATCCGCGTCACCCCGAGGGCTGCCCGATCCACGCAGGAATTGGCCCCAATCTCCACGCGATCCCCAATCTCCACTCGCCCCACTTGCGGAAATTTTTCGTACGCATCGCCGGTCAGCACAAATCCGAACCCGTCCGCCCCAATCACGCAACCCGAATGCAGCACGACGTCTTTTCCGATACTCACATCCCGGTAAATCGTGACCCGCGCATGCAGTAACGACCCGTCGCCGATCGAAACGTCATCCCCGATCACCGACCCCGCGCCGACCGAAACCCTGGACCCGATCCGCACCCGAGCCCCAATCGTCACTAGCGGACCTATGAACGCGTCGCCGGCAATCTCAGTGAGTTCACCTATGACAGCAGTAGGGTGAATCCCCGGCTCGAAGCGGTTGCAGCGGGATGCAGCTTCGCAATCGCTCTTGCAACCGCTGCCCGAGGATCGCGCGTGCGAATCACTGTTCGCTGCGTGTAGTTATCGAAATCCTCCGGAACCAGCAGGCAGCCCGCGCGAGAACTCGCGGCCTCCTTCAACGCACGGCCATGACTAACAAAAGAAAGCTCGTCGGGTCCCGCATCTTCCAGGGCATCACCCGCTGGAGCTCGCGCTCCCCGTCACCTTCCCACTTCGCGTGAAGCCATTCCGCGAGATCTTTGACCAGCATTCTCTATAGGATGCCAGTTTGGAAGAAGAATAGGCGCCCGCCTGCGCACTTCCGTGGCGAAGCGGCAGCCGAACGCCTATTCACGGTTCGGAGGACAATCTGCAAGTTTAGTGGGAAGCGAGAAAGAAAAATCTCAAGGTCATTCCTCGACAAATCTCCTTAGACGCTCCAGCCGCACATCCCACCCCTTCGAAATTTCCTTCAATAATCGCCGAGCCTCATCCAAGCGTTCGCCCTCGAACTCCCAGATCCGCTCACGCCCCCTCCGTACATCTCGCACCAACCCCGCGCCGGCGAGCACCTCCAGATGTTTCGTGATCGCCTGCCGCGTGACGCGCGAATCGGCCGTCAGCCGCGTAATCGATTCCGGGCCGTGCATGCTCAGCCGCGCGACCAGCTTCAGACGGGTCTCATCCCCCAGCGCCGCGAACACCGGCGCGGCGTCCTTCCATCTCGCCAGTTCACTACGCGCCATGGGCCAAGTACTTCTCGATCAGCGTCATGCACATGGTCCAGCCGCGGTCGTTCCCCTCGAATGCCTTCGCGCGCCGAGCCAGCGGAATCCGGTCAAAGCCCGACTCGGTCAGCGTCAGCATGGTCCCCTCCGCCGTTTCCTCCAGAACAAATTCGACGAGAGTCGTCGGTTCAACCGCGTAGTCCACAGCCGGATCGATCGCGCCCGGGTGCCAGCGGAACGAAAACAGCCGCTCCGGCTCCATCCGGTCGATGGTGATCTCGAACGGGGTGCCCTTATAAGGCTTCTGAGCCTTCGCGGCCTCGGCATCCACCGATGTGGGCACAATCACACCCTTCATCTGCGCGCCTGGTGCAAACTGGCCGGTGAACTTCATGCCGAACCAGGTTCCAAACTCCTTGGAATCCGCCAAAGCGCGCCATACGCGCTTACGCGGTGCCCGCAGCAGGATCTTCTTCTCAATTCGATCTGTGCTCATTATGCAACCTTTCTATTGTGCATAGTAGCCGAGATCGCTTCAACATGCAACCATACAGTTGCATAATGCAGTGTCGAGCGTCGAACAGTAAGGAAGTCGTGTGAAAGCCCACACGTCCACCGCTCACCTAGCGGTGGATGCTCAGTTGTCACATACCTTCAAATACAGGCCATTCTGCTCCCGGATTCATCGCCGCCTAAGAAGCAAGTCGTGATGCGCCCGGAGACGCCACACAAACATGCATCTCCGGAACACGACCGCAATACCGCTGATAGCTTGTGACCAAAGCCTCTTCGAGATCCCCGACCGCCTCCCGATGCAGCAGGTTCACGGTCGATCCTCCAAATCCCCCGCCCGTCATCCGAGCCCCCAGCACTCCTGGAACCCTCAACGCCGCCTCCACCAGAAAATCCAGTTCCAAGCAGCTCACCTCATAATCATCCCGCAGGCTCTCGTGCGACTCCACCAGCAATCGACCCATCCCGCGCAAATCCCGCACCTCGCACGCCGCCGCGAAGGCCTCCACGCGTTCATTCTCGGTCACCACGTGCCGGGCTCGCCGCCGCAGCACACCGTCCAATCGCCCGATCTGCGCCAAGGATGCGTCACGCAGGCTGGTAACACCCAGTTTTCGCGCCGCCGCCGCACACTCCTCGACCCTGATTCGATACGCCGACCCCGCCAGCTCATGCTTCACCATCGAGTTGGCCGTCACAATCGCGACCTCTGCCGGCAGGGTAACGGTGTCCCATTCGAGCGACCTGCAATCCAGTAAAACGACGTTGCCATGCGCCGATACGAACTGATCCATCACGCCGCACGGGACTCCCACAAAGTCCATTTCCGCCGCGCGTGCCAACTTCGCCAGTTCCAGTGGATCCCGAGCCCCGCCCAGTGCCAATGCGAGCGATACTCCCAACGCCGCCGACGAGCTCAATCCCGCGCCCAACGCTACGCTCGATTCAATCAGCACATTCTGCGCGCCGACCGTGACGCCGCGCCGCGAAAGCTCCCATGCAATTCCCGCAACCCTATCGCTCCAGCCACCGCGCGGAAAAAAATGGGCGGCATCCGAAGCGCGCCACTGCGCGCCTTCCGCCAGCCGGTCCGAAAACACCCGCAGCCAGCCGTCATTGGAAGGCGCGGTCGCGACGACGCACTCCAGGTCGATCGCCATGGGCATCACCAGACCCAGGTTGTAATCGGTATGCTCGCCAATCAGATTCACGCGACCGGGCGCGCGCCAAACCTCAGGCTTCCCAGCCGATGGATACGCCTCGCGAAACCGCGCTAGGATCGGTGCCAGGCCAGCCACAGCATCGCTCCCCCGAAGATCAGCATGATCGACCCCGCATAAAGATTCACCGGGACATCGGTGAGCTGCGCGCGGGCTCCCGGATTCGCCACCAGCACAATTCCGGCAATCGCGAAGAAGAGTCCAATCGGTTGGCGCAGGTCTCTCATGCCCTTTACCAGAAGATCAGATTCAGAACCAGCAGCGCGACACCCACCACCACGGCGAGCGGACCCGGCCGCCGGTACCATGGCTCGCCGGCATCGTGCGGAATTGGCGTGAGTCCGTAGACTAAACCCTGCAGCTCATTCTCAAGCCTTGGCGCAGTCGCCAGACTCACCACCAGCGTGACCACAAAACACACCGACCACGCGCAGATCGCGATCCAAAAATTCTGCGCCATGGTCGACGGAAAGGTGTGCGCGGTCGCAATCCATCCACCCTTATCTTCGGCGATTGTCAACCCATGCGTCAGCGCCGCGGCCGTGGTTCCGGCCAGCAAGCCGGTAAATGCGCCATGTCCGGTGGTTCGCTTCCAGAACATCCCCAGCAAAAACGTCGCGAACAGAGGCGCATTCACGAATGAGAACACCAGTTGCAGCACGTCCATGATGTTGTTGTACTCGCGAGCCAGATAGGCGGTCGCGATCGACAGCGCGATTCCTCCCACCGTGCTCGCGCGACCGACCCATAAATAATGGCGATCCGGCGCATTCGGACGAATATGGCCCTGATACAGGTCGTAAGTAAACACGGTATTAAAAGCGGTGACGTTGCCCGCCATCCCGCTCATGAAAGACGCCATCAGAGCGGTCAGCCCGACTCCCAGCATGCCGGTGGGATAAAACTTCGCCATCAGCGTGGTCAGCGCCTGATCGTAATCGAGGCCGCCCGCCTTCGCAGGCAGCTCATATCCGATTCCCATGTGGCTCAGCGCGATCGCCGCGATTCCCGGCACGATCACGATAAACGGGAACACCATTTTCGGAAACGCTGCGATCAGCGGAGTCCGCCGCGCCGCCGACATCGATTCCGCCGCCATGGCCCGCTGCACCACCAGAAAATCCGTGCACCAGTATCCGAACGACAGCACGAATCCCAGCCCCGCGACCAGACTGAACGCCTCCACGCCCATGGGATTCTCAGCAGTATGCGCCGGTATACCGCCACGTCTCGGTCATTACCGCGGGCAGACGCGACGCCATGGCGTGCCAGCCTCCGGCGCGAGCCACAGCCAGAATCGAAAGCGGCGCGAATCCCAGCACGATCAGGAAAAATTGCAACACTTCGTTGTAAATCGCGCTGGTGAGCCCGCCCAGGAACGTGTACACCAGCACGATCGCCGCCGACAGCATCACGCAATTGGTGAAATCCCATCCCAGCATCAACTGAAACAGTTTTCCCAGCGCGTACATCGAAACGCCCGAAGAAAACAGCGTCATCACCGCGAACGTCGCCGCATTCAACGTCGCGAGTCTTCTCATCAAAGCGCAGTCTCAGATACTCCGGCACACTACGCGCACGGCTGCCGTAATAGAACGGCATCATGAACACGCCCACGAAGACCATGGCCGGCACGGCTCCCAGCCAGTAGAAATGCGCGGTCATCAGCCCGTATTTCGCACCAGACGCGCACATCCCTACCATTTCCTGCGCTCCCAGATTCGCCGCCAGAAACGCCAGGCTGGTGATCCACAGCGGAACCGAATGGCGCGCGGTGAGAAAATCCTCGCTCGACTGCATCCGCCGCCGGATCATTACCCCGATCGCGATCACGAACGCGAAATACAGCGCGAGAATCCCGTAATCAAGCCAGCCCAGTTGCACGCTTAACACTCTACCAGGAGCGAGTCGAATCGTACCGCGCAGACCGGTACAACAAGCGTCCGAGACCCTTCAAGGCGACCAAAGCAGTCGTAGGCTGTGCAAGATGATACAAGCAGCGTCCGTGGACCTTCACGGCGACCAAAACAGCCAAGGCTGCGGAGGCTGTGTAAGATGGTACGCACATGTGGCCGCAGACTTATGCTCTGCCGGCAGTCTTGGATTATCGGCGCTTGTTGCTGCGTTACCGATTTTCGTTTTGCTCATCTTATTAGGCATTTTGCGTAAGCCCGCGTGGATGGCATCGCTGGCGGGGCTTGCGGCGGCGATGGCAGTCGCCTTGGCCGTCTATCACATGCCGATTTCGATGGCGGTCAGCGCGACCCTGTATGGCGCGGCAAATGGGCTGCTACCCATTGGCTGGATTGTTTTCACCGCGATCCTGCTGTATCGTTTGACCATCGAAACCGGCAAGTTCGAGATTATTAAGGACTCTATTGGCAGCATGACGGGCGATCAGCGTTTGCAGGCCCTGTTGATCGCGTTTGCGTTTGGAGCGTTTATCGAAGGCGCGGCCGGATTTGGGACGCCCGTGGCGGTTGCCGCAGCGATGCTCGCGGGGCTCGGATTTTCGCCATTTTACGCGGCCGGAATCTGCCTGTTGGCAAACACTTCGCCCGTGGCATTCGGGTCGATCGGGACGCCGTTGGTGATGCTGCAAACGGTTACGAAACTTCCTATGGCGTCGCTGTCTTCGGACGTCGGGCGTATCTGCGCGCCGGTTTCCATCTTTGTTCCCATGTACCTGGTGCTGGTGATGGGAGGTACGAAGGCTCTGCGAGCCGTCTGGCCTGCCGCGGCGGTATGCGGCATCGCGTTTGCCGGGGCGCAGTTTTACTCGTCGAACTATATCGGCCCATATTTGACCGACATTCTGGCGTCGCTGTGCGCGATCGGCGGATTGATCGCGCTGATGCGCGTCTGGCACCCGAAAGACGCGGTGCAGGCCACGCCGCACCGGCACACGCACGGCAACGTGATTCTCGCTTGGATGCCTTACGTCTGGCTGGTGGTGTTCGTCAGCCTGTGGGGATTAACCGGGGTAAAGGCGATTCTGAATCATGCCACGTTCGTGTTCCCGTGGCCGGGCCTGCACGAACTGGTCCTGCGCATGCCGCCGATCACGACCGCGGCTTCTAAGTACGGCGCTACGTATACGTTGAATCTTTTGTCCGCGTCGGGAACCTCGTGTTTGTTCGCGGTGTTCGCGTCGGCGGCGGTGCTGCGGGTTTCGCCGGGCAAGCTGGCGCATTGCATTTGGATGACGGCGCGGCAGCTCGCTTTGCCGATGCTGACGATCGCGACCGTAGTGGGGTTGGCGTTCTTGATGAACTACTGCGGCGCGACGGCGACGTTGGGGTTGGCATTCGCGGCCACCGGCGCGATGTTTCCGTTTTTCAGTTCTTTGCTCGGATGGCTGGGAGTTTTTCTCACCGGCAGCGATACGTCTGCGAATGCTTTGTTCGGGACCCTGCAAGTGATCACGGCGGACCGGTTGTCGTTGAATCCGGCATTGATGGCGGCGGCCAATTCGAGTGGCGGCGTGATGGGGAAGATGATTAGTTTGACCAGCGTGGCGGTTGCGGCCGCGGCTACCGGGATCAAACGCGAAGAAGAAGGACGGCTGTTCCGGTTCACGCTGAAACACAGTATTTTCATGGCGACCGTGGTCGGTTTGATTACGATGCTGTACGCATACGTCGTGCCGGGGTGGGTGAAATAACTTCTATCATTTGCTCGCGATAGCGGTGGATGGAGTAGTAATTTTCCCATTCCTTGCGGGCTTCGAGCGCGACGCGGCGCAAATCGAGTTTCGTTGCTTCCAGGATTCTCCGTGCAAGGGCTTCCGGGGTTCGTTCTCGGACCAGAAAGCCGGTTTCGCCGTCGCGGATGATTTCGGGGATTCCGCCAGCGGCGTAGGCAACGACGGGGACGCCGGCTGAAAACGCTTCCAAAATCACGCGAGTGGTGGCTTCGGCGTCGCTCGAAGGCACAATCAGGAGATTCAGCCCGGAGAGCACCGCGGCAATGTCATCGCGCCAGCCTAAGAATCGGACCGGCAATCCTGCGGCAAGCGCATGAACCTGCTGGACATATTCCTGCGGACAAAACATCGGCTCGCCACAGATCTGAAAACTGACCGCTGGCAATTCTGAGATCAGGATGGCCGCGGCGCGAAGAAAGTCGGTCTGTCCTTTCATAGGCGCAATGCGGCCGATGATTCCAATACGCCAATCGTTTCCAAATTCGCGTTCGATGAAAGGAATCTCTTCGACTCCGTTATAAACCACGTGCGCATTTTCAAACTGTGAAGCGACGTGCTTCGAATTTGCGACTACGGTTGCGCCCGCTTTGCGGATCGCCCAGCGAGCCAGCTTGAGAGAGAGCGCGTCTTCAAAGAAGTGCTGGGCCTGGAAGATAACTTTTTTACCGCGAGCATCCATGGCGACTGCGGGAAGCAGGCGCGCTCCGCCGACGCACAACACGTCGTATTGCTGGCGTGCAAGCCATCGTGACAGAAGCATCGTGTCGAGCGGAAAACGCGCGGCATCGAATACGGATTTTCGTCCATTCGAATAATTGCCGAGCGGAATCTGAACGGTTTCGGCGCCAATGACGCGGGCGCGGTCGAATAGAGGTCCCGCTCCAGGAGCGGCCACTACGGCCTTCCAGCCGTGTGCGATCGCAGCGGGCAACAAGTCGAGAAGATTGCGCTGCCCGCCGCCGAGCTCGCTGAACTGCTCGAGAAACAGGGCTTTCATGTCCGGCGAACCGCCATCGCCAGCACCCACAGGTACAACGGCAGGATTCGCCAGAAGGTCAACAGGTCGGCGGAGAGCATCTGCACGGACTCGGCCAGCCAGAAGCAGAAGATCCAGGCGCCGTAAAACGATTTTTCAGCATCAGAAGAGCGCGATGCGGCAAATCCGGCCTTGAGGATCGCGAAATTCAGCAGCAGCAGCGCTGCAAGGCCGAAAATCCCGGCCTCGACCAGCATGCTGAGATACATGTTGTCGGCGACCACCGGCTGGCCGATGAAATCGGAGTACGGGAGGGTCTTGTATCCAACTCCGATCAGCGCGTGCCAAGGATGCTGCAACAGGAAGGTACCAAGAATTCTCCACGATTCGACGCGGCCGCTGAGAACTACTTCGTTCGAGGAAAGCGCGTACTGGACGCTGGCCCACAAACGAGTCCAGTAGAGCGCGGCGTATTCAGGCGCCCAGCGGAACAGAGCTATGACGAGCACGGCGAGCGACACAGCGGCAGCAACGGCGATGAGGCGAATCGAGGGGCGCTTACGCTCCAGGATCCCCAGCGCAGCGATGGCCAAAGCGACGCCGAGCATGGAAGAGCGGGAGTAAGAAAAGATCAGAGCGGTCGAAAAAATCGCGCCTCCGAGAAGCAGAACGATGCGGCTGCCGACTCCACGCACCAGTGCTACCGCGGTCATCACCAGAAAGAAGCCGCAAAAATTGCCGAGCGCACTGGCTTCATAGAACAAACCCTGCGCGCGGCGATACACTCCCGATGGCAGCCAGATGAATTGCGGTCCGAATCCCGCGGGCGCCGGAAACTGGTAGTAAAAATCCAGGCACGCGAACAGTGCGGAGGCGATCGCGATGAAGTAAACGAGATTCCGCGATATCGCCGCATGCCGGCCGGGTCCCGCGGAAACGTAGAAAAAGACATACAGGGAAATAGCTGCCAAACCGACGCGTGCCAGGGACTGGACGCCAAGTTCGGTTCCCGAATACAACATCGCGGGTGCGACGCTGACAGCCAGCACGGCGAAGAAAAAAATGAGGACGCCGGGAAGAAACTCGCGCGTGAAGCGCCATTCGCTCATCCGCACGAATCCGGCGGCCAATCCCAGAACCGCGATCGCCAGGGCGGGGTGCGGGCCCGAATTTCCCACTTCCACCGGCAGCGGCGGAGCAAGCAGCGTAACGGCGAAAAACAGCATCAGCCATGCGTTGGGGTTAACCAGGATCCAGTAAAGCAGAGGAATCACGACAGCCATGGCTGCTGCCGCCCATTGCGCCGGACCTCGCGCGATGGCGACGTAGGCGGCGTAGCTCGCCAGCAGCATTCCCGGCAGGAACTGGTACCTCCAGGAACTGCGCGAGACGATCATGCGGACATGCGGAATGTCAGCGTCAAATACGTCAGACAGACGATGAACGCGACCGCCAACGCAAGGGCCAGGTTCAGGACAATGTTCGGCGAGGAGGGACGCTCGGGGATGACGCCGGGATCGAGGACGCGAAGACGCTCGCCGCGCGAGCCTGCCGCGGCTTCCAGCTCGCTGACATTGGCGGCTGCGGAATCATAAGCTCTGCGAGCCGACTGAACGTGTTGATCGAACTCCTGCGCGCGCGCGCTGCGTTCGGACAAAAGGACCCCTTTGGTTTCGAGCTCCCGCGCGAGGTCGGCTTGCTGCTTTTCGAGACTGGCGACTCGGGCTCGAACCGCGGGAAGGCGCGGATCGGAGGCATTGAGCGACGCTTCAGCCAGTTCCGCACGCGATTCGAGGAGATCGCGGTCCAGGCGCTCGCGGGATGTGGCGAGCGCGTCCAGTTCGTCACGAAGCGACTCCATCGGTTCCCGATGGCTGAAGTCGCGCCAGGCGGCCTGCGCCTGGGCGAGGCGTTTCTCGGCCTCATCGACGCGGCGGCGCGCCTCGGCGAGCAAATCTTGATCGTTTTCGAGGTTCGCGGCGCGAGTGAGACGAACGGTCTCATCGGCCAGGAACTGCGCCACGGCCTGCGCTTGTCTGGGATCCGGCAAAGTGACCGCGACTTCCAGGATCTTGGTGTCCCGGACCTTGGTCACCTTCAAGATGCGGCGCTTCAATCCTTCGATGGAACCCTGATCGTGCGGGCCGCGCACATGAAATTTCTCCACCGCGCGTTGAAAAAGGGTGTCGCTGGACGCGAACAGCTCATACGCCCGGAGCGATTCGAAATACACGGGGCTGAAGGCGGTGGAAGTACGGGGATCGCTGCCGGCGGGCGGATCGATGACGACGGTCGCGGTGGCAGTGTATTGCTTGGGAAGTAAAAGACTGACGACCAGAGCGAGTACGCCGGCGGCCGCGCAAACGATGAGTATAAAACGGGACCGGCCGCGAAGATGACGCAGGTAATCGTATCCGCTGAAGGAGTCGACCTGGAACGGCGGGGCGTGGTCCGGATCGAGTCGTTCCCGCGTCCTTAACACTGTTAGATTGCTCCTTATTCGCGATTATACGGGGTGGGACGAGGGTGCCAAATAGGTGAAAGGCAACGCCCCGTAATAGAGAATTAGCATTTGGCGGCGATGTTACCGTAGCGAATATGAGTCTGTGGCTGCCCTCGCTGGCGGCGCTGGTTTCGTTGTTGATTCTGCCCGGGTGGTCCTTTTACTTCGATGTGATTCCCAAGGTCGCGATCGTGCTTGCGGGCGCCGCAGTGGCGTTGTGGATGCCGTGGCCGGCGATTTCGTCGCGGCGGATGAAATGGCTTTGGGGGATTCTCGCGGTTGAGGGAATCGCGGTTCTGATCGCCACTGCCGCGTCCGCTCACCGGTGGTTTTCGTTCTATGGGAGCACCTGGAGACGACGGGGAGTGCTCGCGGAATTGGCGGTGTTGATTCTGGCGGCGGCCGCGGCGGGGACTTACCGCGCCGATCGTCGGTGGCTGCGGATCATGGTTCTCTCCGGCCTGCCCGTCGCGATCTACGCGATTTTCCAGTATTTCGGAATCGATCCGCTGATGGATCCGGCGGGTTACCGGTTCGGCGAAGGGCAGTTCATGATCGTGCGGCCCCCGGGGACGCTGGGACACGCCGCATATCTGGCGACATATCTGTTGTTTGTCGTATTCGCAGGCGCCGCGCTCGCCCGGATGGAGGCGGGCTTGTGGAAATGGGCCGCGGCGGTGACAACGGTGGTCGCAGGATTTGCGATTGTGTTGAGCGGGACCCGTGCCGCGCTGCTGGGCCTGATCGCGGGGGCCATTTTCATCGCACTGCGCGAGCGGGTGAACTGGAAATGGACGGCAGCGACGGGAGTATTGTTGATGGTGCTGGCAGCGTTTTATATTTCGCCCGCGGGCGCCAGGCTGAGGGCTCGGGCGTTCTGGTCGAGCGAAGACCGGCTGGGCGGATCGCGGTTGATGCTGTGGCGTGACTCGTTGAGGATGGCAGGGGGACGCTGGCTGGCCGGTTATGGACCGGAGACGTTCGCGATCGAGTTTCCGCGGCACGAATCGCTGGAACTGGAACGCGCGTATCCGGACTTCTATCATGAATCGCCGCACAATATTTTCGTCGACGCGCTGCTTTCGGAGGGAGTGCTGGGACTGGCGGGCTTGATCGCACTGGTCGCATCGGGGCTGGTTTGTGCTCGGGGTGCGTTGGGAGGCGCCTTCGTCGCGATGCTGGTGAGCCAGCAGTTCACCGCGTTCACGGTTCCTACGGAGTTGTACTTCTATTTGTGTGTGGCGATGCTGGTGAGCGAGAGGTTGCCGAAAAAGGGGACTGACCGCTCTGTCCACCGTAGCGCACCCGGGTCCGGGCGGGACGTCGCATCTGGGGACAGAGTAGTCAGTCCCCTTTTTCAGCGGTTTTCCAAATTTTTGGCGATTCCGTTCGTGGGGTTGGCTGTGTATTTGAGTTGGGGCGATGTGCTGTTGGGCTCGGCTCGGCGGGCGATGGATCGGGGACAGGCGGGGCTCGCGGCGGAATTGGTGGATCGGGCGCGAGAACTTGGAGTGTCGGCGGATCTGTATTTTTCGCGCCGTTTCCTGACGGCGAAAATTTGGCCGGCTGCGATCCGCGCGGCAACGAGCGCTCCCGAAACCGGCGACGATCCGCAGAATGCGCTGGTGAATCTCGCGGCTTTCAAGGCTACGGCAAACGATTCGCGTGGTGTGGAGGAAACCCTCCGCCAAGCGATCGCCGCGGCGCCGAACTGGTATAAGCCGCATTGGCTTCTGGCGCAGGTGCTGGAGTTAGGCGGCCGGGTGCCGGAGGCTAAGGCGGAGGCGCAGGCTGCGGCGGACCGCGACGGCGGAAAACATCCGGAAGTGGAGCAGGCTCTGGAGCGAATCCAGTCGCGTTAACCATGTGCCAGGAAGGGTCCAATATCCTCTATTCGCAGGCGGCGGTTTTTCCGTATTCTTGGGCTATGAAGAAGGCACTTTTTATCGGCATTGTACTTGCGATCGCGCCCGCGGTTTTCGCGCAGGCACCCAGCGTCGCCACCGGAGGCGTGCTGAATGCGGCGAGTTTCACGAAAGATGCCAACGGGCACGGGACGGCGGTAGCGCCGGGATCGCTGGTCGCGATTTTTGGGAGTTTTCCAGGAGCAACGGTAGCGGCCGCTGATACGATTCCGTATTCGACCTCGCTGGGCGGATTGAGCGTGGCTTTCTTGGATTCGAATGGGAATTCGTTTCCGTCGCCTTTGCAGGCCAGCACACCGACGGGGGCGTTTCCGTTCGTGACGGCGCAGGTGCCGTTCGAGATCTTGGGCAATTCGCAGACCGCCGCGACCGCGCAGGTAATCGTGACGGTGAATGGCCAGGCTTCGCAGCCGCAGGCAGTACCGGTCGTGCCGAGCGCTCCTGGGATCTTCACGATTCCCGCGACGGGACAAGGTAACGCGGTTCTGGTGTTCGTCGATACCGACGGGACCGCGAAGATCGCGGCTCCGACGAGCGCGAATCTAGGTTATCCGACAGCTCCAATGGCGCGCGGCGCCAGCGGATTCTTCTACGCGACTGGCTTGGGCGCATTGACGCCTTCGGTCGTGGACGGGACCAGCGGGATCGACGGCGTGACGCATGAGGCCAATATTCAGCCGGTGGTAACGATCGGCGGGATCAGCGCGGCGGTAGCGTACTGGGGGCCGAGCGGATATCCGGGCGTCTACCAGGTGAATATTACCGTTCCTTCGGGCGCGCCGACAGGCGACGGGATTCCGCTGGTGGTGAAGACCCCGGACGGGTCGGTGACCAGCAACACGGGGACTGTCTCGATTAAATAGCGTTATCCTGGAGAATCTTGACGCAAGTTTCTCCAGCCGAGGAGCGCCGATCGTTGCTGCTGGTATTTTGCTGCACGCTGATCGGCGCTGCGGCACAGGTTTTGATCAAGACCGGCGCCGGGACTTTGGGCGAGCACCCCTCGCTGGTTAAGACCGCAATCTCGATTCTCACCACTCCGCAACTGTTCGCGGGTTATTCGCTATATGGGGCCAGCATGGTGCTGCTGGTCCTGGCGCTGCGGCATGGCGAACTGTCGGCTCTCTATCCGGTGATCGCGCTGACGTTCGTGTGGGTGACGGTACTGTCGGTGGTGGTTTTCCATGAAGCTCTGAATCTCCCGAAGATATCGGGGATCGCGCTGATCGTCATCGGCGTGGCGATGCTGGGGAGGGGCGCGCGCAAATGAAGACGCCCCTTTCGTCGATGGCGTTTGTATTTATCGCCGGATTTGTGGGAAGCTTCGGAGCTGCGTTTCTCAAATCGGGTGCGAGCAGGTTGAAAGGACTCGCGTCGGTGCTGACGAGCTGGCGGCTGGCTGCTGGAATCGTCGCGTATTTGTTGTCGTCAGTGTTTTTCGTCCGGGGCATCGCGGTCGGGGAGTTGAGTGTGCTGTATCCGATGGTGGCGCTCGGATATATGTGGACCATCCTATGGTCGAAATTATTTTTCGGCGAGGCGATGACCTGGGGGAAGCTCGGCGGGCTGGGATTGATCCTGGTGGGCCTGGCGATGCTCGGGTTGGGGACGAAACATTAATTCGCCACGACGCGATCGGCTAGCTGTTGAAGTTCGATCGAATTCAGGTCGCTGACCAGCCAATATTCCACTCCGTTACGAACGGTTTCGATGACGTTATAGCCTTGTTGGGCGTGCGTGTGGAAAGATCGGTTGCTCGCCGGGACCGGCCATTCGAACACGTTAATGATGTGCTGATTCCGCTGATAGACCAGCGCGGCGACCGGGTGACGGTCGAGATAATCGAGCCTGCCTCCGGTGAGGCGAAATCCGTCGGCGGAGAAGTCGCGGACAGGAGGAGAGAAGTCCAGTTTGCCCGCGAACCACGGCTTCACGGTGTGCTGGTCGGTGGACGGGACATCCATCAGGTGGTTCGCCATCAAAGAACGGATGTGGCTGTCGACCACTTCACGTTCGAGCGAATTTGAAGTGGGACGAATCCACAGCACGGCAAGTAGCGCAAATGCGGCGGCGGTCGCGGCGATCGCGGACCAGGGGAACTGATACCACTTGCGCTCAGGTTTATCCTCTTCGCGTGAGCGTTCGAGCAGCGCCGCGTGGACACTTTTCTTCAATTCCACAGGAGCCTGATGGCGCAACGCAGGCATGGCTGCGCGGACTTTCAGACGAGCTTCGTGTAGAGTCGCGCAGGCCGGGCAATCGTGCAGGTGACGTTCGAGGTCGATGCTGCGAACCAGGTCGAGCTCGCGGTCGAGGTAGCCGTCCATAAAAGTCTGGGTCTCCTTGCAGGTCACGCTGTGGACTCCTCACCCGCGGGAACGGTCAGTTCGTCATGCAAGCGGCGGCGCGCCCGCGAAAGACGCGACATCACCGTGCCGATCGCCACACCGGTGATTTCGGCGATTTCCTTGTAAGAGAGGCCCTCCATTTCGCGCAGGACCAGAACTTCCCGGAACTCGGCAGGAAGTTTTTCCAGCCCATCGCGGATCATCTCGGCATCGACGCGGCGTAGATGCTGAATTTCGGGACTCGACGAATCGGCAGGGGAACTGTGCAGGGTTTCGTCGAATTCGGTCATCAGCTCCTGGCCGTGTTTTTTTCGCAGCCACGTGTAGCAGGTGTTGCGGACGATGGTGAACAGCCAAGCTCGGCCATCGCCGCCGCGGAAGCTATCGAAGAACGTGTAGGCACGAAGATAGGCCTCCTGTACCACGTCGTCGGCGTCCTCAGAGCGGCGGGTCAGCCAGCGCGCCAGGTTGTAGGCCGCGTCGAAGTGGGGCATCATTGCTTGCTCGAAGCGCGCGAGTTTTGCCGGTTCTGGCACCGATTCTTATTCCAACACGATTAACTTACCGGTCATCTTGGGGTGAAGCGAGCAGAAGTAGTTATGTTCGCCCGGCTCGGTGAAGCGGCGTGTGAACTTCTGATCGGTGTCGAGGACCGGGGAGGCAAAGCTCTTGTCGGTGGCAATCACGTTGTGCGGAATATCGTCGTGATTGGTCCAGGTGACTTCGGTACCGGGAGTAATTTTGGCGGCCACCGGCGCGAAGCTGAAATTATCTATTTTGATTTCATTGGACGCGACGGTGTTGCCGGAGTCGAGCGAAGAATCGATGATGGCAAGCTGCTTTTTCCCGCGCACGTAGCTCACCTGAGTCAGGCCCAGCAGGCTGCGGAGCTGCTCGGCGGGAACTTTCATGGGACCCGGCGATTGCGCGGCTCCAGGTTTCGGTTGCGGGAATGCAGTGGACGTAGCGGTGTGGAACGTGATATTGCCCTCGGTTTTCTGCATGGTCTGGTGAATGTGGCCGTTCAGCACGGTGACTGATCCGAACTTTTTCATGTAGGAGAGCGCCTGCATTCCGTCCGCGGTTCCCCAGCCCCAATCCTGATAGACGGTCCACAGAGGAATGTGCGCGAAAACCACTATGGGCGTAGATGCGGAGCGAGATTTCAGGTCCTGTTCGAGCCACTCCAGTTGATCCTGCCCGAGATTGCCGAGGCCGCCGGGCTTCAGGTCCATCACATTCACCAGACCGATGAAGTGAACGCCTCTCTGATCGAAGCTGAACCATCCGTTGCCTTTCGTGTTCTTGGCGAAGCGGTCGAGATAGCTCTTCCCGTTTTCGCCGAGGATGTCATGCTCGCCGGGAACATAGAAGATCTCGCCGGCCTTAGCGCCTTTTAGTATCTGCTCGGCTGCGTCGAACTCTTCGGGCTTCGAAAGATGCGAAATATCGCCAGTGTGAAGGATGAACGCGGGCGGCTCAGGCAGCGCGTTGATGCGGTTCACGGCTTCCTGAAGGGTTGCGGAGACGTCTTTGTTGGCGTCCTTGTTGAACCCGATGTGGCTGTCGCTGATCTGGACGAACTGAAGGTCGCCCTTCGCGTGGTGTTCGCCATGAACGGTCTGGCTGCGCGCGACGCCTCCGCTGAAACTGACCAGCAGGCCGGTGCCTGCCCATGCCATGCATTCGAGGAATCCGCGGCGATCAACGCCGTCTTGATTGTGATTTTCGAGGATGAATTTGCCCATTTCGCAGTGGAAGACCGCGAAGGGCGAAGATTTATTCCCTACACGGCAAATTGATTGGTCAGGCGGCAAACGTCTTCGACCGAGACATTTCCACCGCACAGGACCAGCACTACGTGACGGCCGGAGGAAAAATTATCGCGCAGGCGGTCGGCGGCGGCGAGCGTGCAGGAGGCGGCGGGCTCGGTGAGGACTTTCAAGCGCTCGAGAATGAACTTCATGCTGGCGACAGCTTCCTTGTCGGGCACGATCGTGATGCTTTCGAGCAGGCGCTTGGCGATTTCCATGGTCCGCTCGCTGGGCGCGGGCGCTCCGAGGGTGCGGGCCACGGACGTGATGGTTTCGAGCGTCACGATCCTGCCGGCGGCCAGAGATTTCGACATACAATCGGCACCTTCGGTTTCGACGCCCCACATACGCACCGCCGGTTTCAGGGATTTTACAGCCGTCGCCACGCCGCCGATGAATCCGCCGCCACCGATGCTCACGATCACGTCGGTCACCTGCGGAACATCTTCGAGAATTTCCAGGCCTAGCGTGCCCTGACCCGCCATAACCAGCGGATCGTCGAAGGGATGGATGTAAGCCCAGCCGTCCTTCTCATACTCGGCGACAGCGTCGAAGGCGGCGGTGGCGTTGGCGGCGAATTTCACTTCCGCGCCATAGCCGCGCGTGGCTTCGACGTAATTGCGCGGGGTCCCCTCGGGCATCAGAAGAAGAGCCTTCAGGCCCAGCGCGCGAGCGACGTAGGCGACGGCCTGGGCGTGGTTGCCTCCGCTGACGCTGACGATTCCTTTACCGCGCTCTTCCGGCCGCAGACTCAGCGCCTTGTTGAAAGCGCCGCGAACTTTGAAGGCTCCGGTCTTTTGAAACATCTCCAGCTTGACGTAGACGTTGGTTCGTAGACGCTCGCTGAGCGTCGCGTTGGGAGTCAGCGGAGTGCGCCGGATACAGGGCGCGATCCTTTGCCGGGCGGCCTGGATTTGCGAAAGCGTAAGCACTTCAGACATGAACCCTTAGTTTAACCTGGATGAATGAAAAGTCCCTACGCAACCGTGCATTACGCCGGCAACGACTTCCTGATCGCGATTCCGCCGCGGGGACATGCCATTCCTCTGGATCTCGACGGCCAGCGGTCGGCCGCATCGAGCCCGCTGGAGCTGCTTCTGATCGCGCTGGGAGGATGCACCGGAGCCGACGTCATTTCAATTCTGAAAAAGAAGCGGGAGCAGGTGACCGACTACCGAGTCGAGGTCCGGGGCGAACAGCGGGAGGAGCATCCGCGCAATTTTACCCGCATGGAGGTCCGCCATATCGTGAAGGGTCGGGGAATATCGGAAGCCGCAGTGAAACAGGCCATCGAGCTTTCGAACACCAAATATTGCGGCGTCTCGGCGACCCTGCGGCCGACTGTCGAGATTGTCACCAGTTTCGAAATCATCGAAGAATCGTAACCATTCGTTTTTCAACTCGTATATAACCTGAGGAACCAGCCGTGTCGACATTTTTCAAAGACGTTCGGTATTCCGTCAGGATGTTGGCCAAAAGCGGCGGATTTACGGCCGCTGCGGTTGTCTGCCTGGCACTCGGAATCGGCGCGACGAGCGCGATTTTCAGCGTGGTCCACGCGGTGTTGCTGCGGCCACTGGGATATAAAGATCCATCGCGATTGGTCCGGCTCTATACGGAGTTTCCGACGTTTCCCAACGGCGGATTGCGGAGATTCCCGGTTTCGCCGCCGGAGTATGACGAACTGGCTCGGGAATTGCATTCCTGGGAAACGCTGGATGCGTGGGCTACCAACGGCGTGAACCTGGCCGGCGCAGCGGATCCGATTCGTGTGAATAGCTGCGCGGTAACAGGGGGTTTGCTCGGTTCGCTCGGCGTTCCTCCTGAGATCGGACGGCTGATCACCCCGCAGGACGATATCCCGGGCGTGGCGCCGACCGTGGTTATTTCGCACGGACTATGGGAGCGGGCCTTTGGAAAAGATTCCGGAGTCATCGGCAAAGTAGTCCAGATCAACGGACGAAACGCCAATCTCGCCGGAGTAATGCCGTCGGGATTTTCATTTCCTCCCGGAGCCCTGCCTGCGCCTGAATTGTGGCTGCCGCTGCAGTTGGGGCCTCCCGATCCGAGGCGGCGCGGCAGTCATTTTCTGTTCGTCCTGGGACGTTTGAAACCAAGCGTCAATCTGCGGCAGGCGCAGGATGAGATCGCGGTACACGTGGCGCAATCGAAGGCGCGGCTGGGGGCGGCGATGCATCCGTTCAGCCCGGACGCTCATCCCATCGTCAGCTATGGACTCCACGACGAAGTGGTCCGGACGATTCGCCCGGCGTTGTGGACGCTGATGGGCGCGGTCGCGTTTGTCTTACTAATCGCGTGCGTGAACGTCGCCAATCTTCTGCTCGCGCGTGCTGAGGCCAGGCAGCGCGAGATCGCGATTCGCAAGGCGCTGGGCGCGGGTATGGCTCAACTGATCCGGCAGTTCACCACGGAGGGATTGCTATTGTCGCTCGCCGGCGCTGCCGTAGGATTGGCGCTGGCTCTGGTGGGGCTTAAGCTTGTCGTGGCAGCCGGGTCGGCCAGTATTCCACGGGCAGACGAAGTGAATATCGACCCGGTAGTCTTAGGCGTCACATTGGGAGTGTCGCTGCTGACCGCATTCATGTTTCGGAATGGCTCCGCTGGCGCAGATCGCCGCGGGAACTTTGCATGACGCGCTGAAAGCAGCGGGCGGGCGCACCGCGGGGTCGATCGCATCCAACCGGTTTCGATCCGCATTAGTGGCGAGCGAACTGGCGCTTGCTTTGATTCTCCTGATCGGCACCGGGTTGATGATCCGCGCTTTCTGGAAATTGAGCGATGTGAACCCCGGATTCGAGCCCGGCAGGCTGCTCACCATGCAAGTCAATCTCCCGCAAACGATGTACCCGAATCCACCCGATATCACGCGATTCTGGCAGCGAGTGGAGGAGCAGGTTTCGGCGATTCCGGGCGTCGAGTCGATGACGGTCATGGCGGGTTTGCCGCCACAGCGCTTTATCAACGCCAACGACACGCAGATCGAGAATTTCACGCCGGTGCCGAACGGGCCGGGCCACAACATCGATTATTGGCAGACCGTGGGGGACCATTTCTTCGAAACCATGGGCATCCGGTTGGTGGAAGGCCGCTTCTTCGACCAGCGCGACGCGCCCGGCGCGATGCCCAGCGCGATCATCAACGAGACCTTTGCGCGCACATACTACGGCAACGAGAGCGCCATCGGCCATCGCGTGCGGCCTGGGTTCCAGGACCCGTGGCTCACCATCGTCGGCGTGGTCGCCGATGTGAAAAACGCGGGTCTGGACAAGCCGGCGGGCACGGAGCTGTTCTTTCCCTACCGGCAGGGATTTCAAACGCGCCAGCTCTACGTGGTTGCGCGCACGACGCGAGACCCGAAGTCGCTGATCTCGGCGGCGCGCGGCGCGGTGCGCGCGGTCGATCCGTCGTTGCCGGTATCGCAGGTCCAGACGATGGACGAAGTGATGGACGGGGTGCGATCGCGGCCGAGGTTTCTCACCACGCTGCTCGGGCTGTTTTCAGGGACGGCGCTAGTGCTGGCGGCGGTGGGGTTGTACGGCGTCATCTCGTATTCCGTGACGCGACGCACCACTGAGTTCGGGATCCGAATGGCGATGGGCGCGAAGCGGCGCGACGTGTTGAACCTGGTGCTGGGTCAGGGAATGCGTCTGGCTTTGGCGGGGGTCGCGGTGGGCGCGGCGGGAGCATTGGCGTTAACGCGCGTGATCAGCGGGCTGCTGTTCGGCGTCAGCGCTTTCGATCCGATAACGTTCGTCGCGATGGCGGCGCTTTTGGTCGCGGTGACCGCGGCTGCGTGCATCATTCCGGGGATGCGAGCGACGAAAGTCGACCCGTTAGTCGCGCTCAGATACGAATAGCGTTTTCGCGTAGTCATACTTACAATGCCCGTCATCCCGAGCGTCAGCGAGGGATCTGCTTTTGAAGCGTTTATAGCATCCGAACGAAAAGCAGATTCATCGCTCCGCTCGGAATGACTTTGGGCTCGCAAGGAACAGAACTACTCGGCCTGTCCGCTTTTTCAACGAACTCCTAAGGAATCACGACCGTCCCATTCCGTTTGGGCACTTCGCCCACGGGAATCCGCGCGACCTCTTTTCGCGTCGAAGTGTCGATGGCTGAGACGGAGTTCGAGCCCGAGTTGGCGATGTAAATCAGCTTGCCGTCAGGAGTGAACGTGATCCAATCCGGGACCTCGCCGGTCTTCACGTACCCGAGCACTTTCAAATCCGGCAGCGAATAAATAAACACCGCGTTCGCCAGCGAGCTATCCACCCACAGCGTCTTCCCGTCAGGCGCGACGCCGATCCCGTGCGAAGGAGCGCCGCCTTCGGTATGGCCGCCCGACGGCTCGCTCGGCAGCTTGATCCGAGTCTCTTCCTCGTGTGTCTTGAAATTCAGCACCGCAAATCCGCTGTAGCCGGAAAGCTGGATGAACAGCCGGCTGGTCGACCCGTCGGCCGCTTTCTCAAACGCGATCGGCCGCACGCCCAGATCGAACGGCTTCTCCCACGCGATCTGTAACGTTTCGGGGTCGATCACGGTCAGCATTTTCCCGACGATCGATCCGGCCAGCACCCATTTGCCGTCGGGAGTCACGTAGGTGTTGTGAATGCCGCCCTTGACCGCGATCGACTTGATGTTCTTCATGGTCGCCGTGTCAATCACGTCCACCGCGCCCGGCTGCTGCACGATCCCGACGAACACGCGCTTGCCGTCCCTCGAAATGGAAATGTTATTGGGATGCCCCGTCAGCGGAGCTTTCCCCAGCAGCTTTCCGGTCTTCGTGTCCGTCGCCCACAGCGTTTTTTCCGATTCGCAACTGATGTAGGCGCGGGTTCCATCGGGCGAGAACGCGACGCCGTGCGGCACTTCGATGTCCTTCACCTTCAGGACAATCTTGTTGGTGGCCGGATCGATGACATCCACCACGTCGCCGGCGCTGTTGGTCTGCCAGATGCGAATCGAGCTGGCCGCCAACGGCAGCGCTAGTAAAAACAAGCACGAACGGGTCATGAAAAACCCTCCTATGGACGACTCAAATACTTCTCGTACAGCCGCGTTTGCTTATTCGTCAGGTCGATTTCCTGACCCTTAATATACAAATGTTTGATCTGCGTCGGGGTCTCGAGCGGATCGCCGGTGGTCACCATCAGGTCCGCCCACTTGCCTTTTTCGATGGACCCCATCTTATCGGCGACGCCCCAGATCTGCGCCGCGTTGATCGTTACCGCTTTCAGACCCTCGTCCGCAGGCAGCCCGTAGGCCACTGCGCGAGCCGCGTTATACGGCAAATTTCGGACGAACTCGTTGTTGCCGGTGCCGAACGCGAATTTCACGCCGGCCCTGAACATATCGCCCGGAAGCGATTCGGCGTCATCGTAAGGAGCGTCTTCGTCCTCCGGCAACGCTTCGGTTCGTCCCAGGATCACGGGAATATTTTTCGCTTTAAGCTCGGCCGCGATCTTACGCAGCTCGCGCGGCTGCATCAGAACCATCTTGACGCGCTGTTTTTCGGAAAACGCAATGGCGTCGCGAATGGCTCGCTCTCCCCGTGCGGTAACCGCAATCGGAGTCTTGCCTTCCAGCACCGGAATCATGGCTTCCATCTTCAGGTCGCGTTTGAAACCGGTTGCATTAGCTCCCCGCTCTTTTTGATACTGCCGGGCCGCGTCGAAGAAATCGTTCAGCTTCTGAATATCCTGGTCGTATTGGCGCTTCCGCTCCGTGAACGTCGTCCCGCCTCCTCCGGCAGCCGATTCGTCGGGAAAATCCGCGCTCTCGCCTCCGCGGCCGCCTGCCGCCAGGCTCGGGAACATGATCTGCATGGCCGCGCTGCGATTGATATCCATGTCTTCCCAGGTCCATCCCGCCATGTGAATCAGCGCGGCTTGGCCCGCGATAATCTGCGACGCGCCGCCCCCGCGCCCGCCGCGTCCGCCCGCGCCCGGAAACGCCATCGCGCTGGTGATTCCGTTCACGCGGACCACCGGGATATGCTCGCTCTCCGGATTCACTGCAACCAGCGCGCGAAGCTGCGGCATGAACTGTCCCAACTCGCCCGTATCCACGGTCACCCGCTCGCCGGAAACCTCGGAAAGACCGATGGATGTGCTGGAATCGATCATTCCGGGATACACGCGGAGCCCCTTGCCCTCGACGACCTTCATCCCCTTCGGCGGGACGATCTTCGCGCCGATATCGGCGATCTTGCCGTCCTGCACCAGCAGAGACACTCCCTGCATCGGGGTGCCAGTCACCGGATAAACGTCGACGCCGCGGATCAGGAAGGTATCGTTCGCCGCGCCGAAGGCCGTCCCGCAAAGAATCACGAACAGCGCGCTTCTCATTGCGGCCTCCGCGCGGGTGCGGCTTTCTTCTGATCCTGCTTCTCGCGCTCGATCAGCTTCTGCTTTTCCGCATCCTTCATGGGCCGTCCGCTCACTTCATTGTCGCGATCGAAATACTTTTGCCCGTCAATCAGCACTTTTTGCACTTTGGAGAAATTCGACAGCGGATCTTTGTCGTAAATCACGATGTCTGCGTCCTTGCCCACTTCAATCGAACCGACGCGATTGTCGATCGCGAGCTGCTTGGCCGGATTTAGCGTCACCATCGCCAGCGCGTCCTCTCGGCTGACGCCGCCGTACTTCATCGCCTTAGCGGCTTCGGTATTCAGGCGACGCATCAGCTCCGCATCGTCGCTATTCAGGCTGACCACGATCCCCTTCTTAGCCATCAGCGCCGCGTTGTAGGGAATCGCGTCGATGGCTTCCATCTTGTAGCCCCACCAGTCACTGAACGTGGAAGCGCCCGCGCCATGAGCCGCGATCTCATCCGCCACTTTGTAGCCTTCGAGCACATGCTGGAACGTCTTGATCTTGAATCCGTAATCGTCCGCGACGCGGATCAGCATCAGGATCTCGTCGGCCCGATAGCAGTGCGCGTGCACGAAGCGCTTCCCTTCCAGCACTTCCTTGAGCGACTTCGAGCTTCAGATCCTTGCGCGGCGGAATCGGCTGCTGGCCGGCCTTCACAGCGGCGTCGTAAGCATCCCATTCGGCTTTGTATTGCTTGGCTTCATTGAACGCTTCGCGAATGGTGTCTTCGACGCCCATGCGGGTCGCGGGATAGCGAGCGTGCGTAGCCGCCGCGCCTCGCCCGCCCTGCGGATTCCCGGCGCGTTTCGGATTTTCGCCCAGCGCGAACTTGATGCCCGGCTTCGCGCCTTCAAAGATCAACCCCTGCGCGTCCTTGCCCCAGCGCGTCTTGATCACGATGGTCTGTCCGCCGATCGAGTTCGCGGACCCGTGCAGAATATTCGCCGAAGTCACGCCGCCCGCCAGCGCGCGGTAAATCGCGATGTCCTCGGGATTGATCACGTCCTTGATGTTGACCATCGAGGAGACCGACACGCTGCCTTCATTCACATTGCCGTCGACGGCGATATGCGAGTGGCAATCGATGATGCCGGGAATCACCCATTGTCCAGCGGCGTCGATCACCGTCGCACCCTGCGGGACCAGCACGTTCTCGCCGACTTCGGCGATCTTCCCGTCGCGCACCAGGATCGAGCCCTTGAACGTGCCCTTGCTCGATTCGCTCATGATCGTCGCATTGCGAATCACGGTGACTTCCGCGCCGAGCGGCGCCAGCATCAGCAATCCTGCGAGCAATATCTTTTTCATTTCCGACCTCCCGGATTTTCTGTCGGTGCGCCTCCGCGGCCCGCGGGCTCCGGCGTGGGCGTATATTTCACGCCGTCGATAAATACCATTTCCACCCGTGTGCGATCGTCGAAAATCTCGCCGCGCGTCACCGTCAGATTCGCGATCTTGCCTTTCTCGATGCTGCCCAGCCGGTCCGCGATCCCGTAGATTTCCGCCGGCGAAAGCGTCAGCGCCCGCACGGCGTCCTCTCGCGAAAGCCCGTTGTCGATGGCCTTTTTCACCGCGCGCTGAATGTCGCGCGGCGCATCCACGCCGTCGGTATAGAATGCGAACTTCACGCCCGCCTGCTTCAGAACTTGCGGAGTCGACGGACCCTTATCGCGATCCTGCAAGACGCGATACGTGTCCTGCTGATCCGGATCCGCGTCGCGAGCTTTCTCCGGCCATTTCAGGCTCACCAGCACTGGCGCGCCGCCTCTTTTCAAAACGTCGGCCGCACGATAGCCTTCGCGCATGCCATACAGGACCACCGGTTGTTTCAGCTCCGCCGCGAAACGCAGCATCCGATCCATCTCTGGTTCGCGCTGCGCCGGAAGCAGGATACGCTTCGATTCGATGACGCCTTCGAGCGCGCGATCGTACTCCGGCCGCTTCATCCCGCGCGGATCGCGATCGTAGGCCGCCTTCACTAGCTTGTAATGGTCGGCGTCGAGATAAATCTGCCGGACGTACGCGATCACGCCCATCAGCGAACTGGGGAATCCGCCGCCGAAACCGCGCCCTATATACATCGCGATGTATTGCCCCACCGACGGCACCAGCACCATGTCTTCGATCTTGGCGCCCGCCAGGTCGATCACCGAGCCTTGTCCCCCAAAGATTCCCCGCGTCGGGAAAACCACCGCCGTCGTGAAGCCCGCATTGCGCGCCGTTTCGATCCGCCGGTCATTGGGTTGGATCTCGTCGGCCGCTTTGATCCAGCTCGTCGTGGACGGCCGATCCTCGGGCCCTTGCGCTGGAGGAGGCGCCGGCGCTGCGGGAGCAGTGGTCCCGCCGCGGCCATTCCCTCCGCGTCCGCCAGCCGGAGCGGCGCCCGGCATGCCCCACGTGCTGAGCCCGTCGACCAAGCCTGGGTAAACCGTCATGCCTTCGCCGTCGATCACCAGCGCGTCGGCTGGAGGCTGGACATTGTCGCCGACGGCTTCAATCAAGCCGTTGCGCACCACGACGGTGCCTTTGGCGATCACCGGTCCGCTGACGGTCACGATCTTCGCGTTGCGGATCGCTATCGAGGTCGGCTGCGGCTGCCCGATTGCGCCCACGGAAAACAGAATCAACGCTGCCAGAAGGTTTTTCATCATGCAATCGCTTATTATAGAAGGTTCTGAAATGTCCGGAGTGCACAACGCATCGTCGTGCGTGGTTCCAAGGTTCGAAGCGCATGACGTAAGTGGGTGCCGATATCACACGTCCGGAGCGCACAGAGTAGCGTCGTGCGCGATTCAACAAGGACAATGGCGAAAAAACAGCCCGTAGGTTACAAGGACGCGGGAGTCGATATCGACGAAGCCCACCGCGCCGTCAAAGCCATTCGCAAGATGGCGCGCAGCACTTTCACTCCCGACGTTCTCACCGACATCGGAAGTTTCAGCGGAGGCTTTCGTTTGCATGGGTTTCGCGATCCCGTGCTGATCTCCTCAGCCGACGGCGTCGGCACCAAGCTGAAGCTCGCCGGCATCACCGGCCGCCATTCCACCATTGGAGAAGATCTGGTGAACCACTGCGTGAACGACATCGCCGTGCAGGGCGCGATCCCATTGTTCTTTCTCGACTATTTCGCGGTGGGAAAACTCGACGCGCGGATCGCCGCCGAAGTAGTCTCGGGTATCGCCCGCGGCTGCCGCGCGAATGGATGCGCCTTGATCGGCGGCGAGACTGCGGAAATGCCCGGCTTTTACGATCCCGGAGAATACGACCTGGCAGGCTTCATCGTAGGCGCGGTGGAGCGTAAGAGAATGCTCACCGGCTCGTCCATTCGCTTAGGCGACGTGCTCATCGGAATGCCGTCCACCGGATTGCATACCAACGGATATTCTCTGGCGCGGAACCTGCTGTTCGAAGTCGCCCATCATCAACCCAGCAGCGTGCTGGACGAGCTGAGCGGCAGCATCGCGGATGAACTGCTGAAGCTCCACCGCAGCTATCTGAAGCCTCTGCGCGCGCTTCACGACGCCGGTTTTCTAAAAGGCGCTGCGCACATCACCGGCGGAGGAATCACGGAAAACACGCCGCGCATCATGCCCAAGGGATTGGGTGTGCGCATCGATCGCGGTTCCTGGCCGGTTCTTCCCGTTTTCGAGCTGCTGCGCCGCATCGGGAACATTCCGGAAGACGACTGGCGCCGCACGTTTAACCTTGGAATCGGCATGATTTTCGTCATTTCTCCGCGCGAGTTGCCTAAGGCTGTAAAGATCCTCGATACGATGCACGAGCCTTGGTATCAAATTGGCGAAGTCATTCGCGGCTCCGGCGTCAAATATAAATGAACCGCCTGGGGATCCTGCTCTCCGGCCGAGGCTCGAACTTCTGCGCCATCGCCGATTCCATCGCCTCCGGGAAGCTGGACGCGAGCATTGCTGTAGTGATTTCGAATCGCCCCGAGGCCCCCGGAATCGCCGCCGCGCGCGACCGCGGCATCCACGCGGAGGTCCTGGCTTCGAAAGGCCTGGATCGCGAAATCTACGACCGCCAATTGGTCGCCGAGCTTCGTAAGAATCAAGTCGACCTGGTATGTCTCGCCGGATATATGCGCATCCTGAGTGGATATTTTATCCGTGAATTTCCTCACCGTATTTTAAATATTCATCCCTCCCTGCTGCCCGCATTTCCCGGGCTCGACGCGCAGCATCAGGCACTGGAGCAAGGCGTGAAATATTCCGGATGCACGGTGCATTTCGTTGATGAAGGACTGGATTCGGGTCCCATCATCCAGCAAGCCGTGGTTCCAGTCCTCGATGACGACACCGCCGATTCTCTCGCCGCGCGGATTCTCAAAGAAGAGCACCGCATCTATTCCGAAGCCATCGCTCTGGTGCTTTCGGGGAGATATCGCATCGAAGGCCGACGCGTTATCCCGTTATGAGCCGCCGCGTCCGATCCTTCGTGTTCGCCGCGCTGGTGGCCGCGTGGTTTCTCGCCCAAACGTGGCCTGGAATCTTCAAGTCCTTCACCGAAGACGATCTGATGAACATGTACGCGGCCTGGAACCTCCCTTTGGCGAAGCTGGCCGTAGGAATACTGACGCCGTTCACTTCTGTCTATCGCCCCATCGGATCGTTGTTCTACCGGTCCATGTATCTGATGGCCGGCCTGAACCCGCTGCCGTTCCGAATCGCCGCCTATGCGCTGATGCTCGTGAATCTCTGGCTGCTGTTCCGGTTGGTGCGAGCCTTGACCGGCTCCGTTGAAATCGCTCTTCTGTGCGCGCTGATCGGCGCTTATCACACCAGGTTATTCGGATTATACGTAAACGGCGGCACCATCTACGACATCCTGTGCTTCACTTTTTTCTGCCTGGCTTTCACGTATTACGTCACCACTCGCGAAAAGCCCGGCAACGTGACGGGTTGGCGACTCCTCGGATTCTGCATCCTCTACTCGCTGGCGCTCAACTCGAAAGAAATGGCCGCGTCGCTGCCGTTGATCCTACTCGCCTATGAACTGATTTATCATCCGAGCTCGATCCGCCGCCCGGCGCGCTGGCTCGTCGATCGCATCGCTCTGTGGGCCGCCTTCGCCATGACTATTCTCGCGTTCAAATTGAAAACCATGAAAGGCAGCTCCTTCTATGGCGTCGGCGACTACGTATTCACATTTTCGGCGCATCAATATTTCGAGACGACCACGCGCCTGATTCCCCAAGTCTTCTTTCTCCCCGAGTATTTCTTCAGCGCGACTCAAGTCGTGTGCCTGTTCGCCGCGCTTTGGGCCATCGCGATTGCGTTGAAGAGCAAACCTCTAATGCTCGCGGCAGCGATTATCGTGCTGGCCCCGCTGCCCATCAACTTTATCGTCTATCGAGGGTTTTTTGTGATGTATCTGCCGCTGGCCGGCTGGGCGCTTTACGCGAGCACCGCGCTCATCCTTATAAAGGATCGCTTAGCTACTGCATGGATGCCCGCGCGCGCGGGAGTTTTCATAGTGACCGCGCTGGTCCTTTTTACCATTCAATTCCGCGACCGCGCCTGGACCTTGGACTCCATCGACGCCAACATGATGCTGATCCGCGACATGCGCGCCGATTTGCTCAACATTCGCCCCTCGCTTCCGCCCGCCGCGCGAGTCCTATTCCTGAACGACGCGTTTACACCCGACACCTACAATCCTTTATACATCGTCCGCCTTCTATATAAAGGTCCAGACATCGTGGTGGACCGCCTGAAGATCCGTCCGGCCGACTCGAAGCCCTACACGCTCGTCCTGGACTATCGCGATCGACATTACACCAGCGCATCCAACTAAAATTCGATAAGCTTTCATCTATGTCCAATCGTCGTGAATTCTTGAGCGCCCTGGTGGGCGGCGCGGCCGGATTGACCTTCACTTACCGGGCACTCGGTCAAAACCCTCCGCCGCCGATGAAAGTCAGCAAGCTTACCGATCGCATCACCCTGATCTCCGGCGATGGTGGCAACGTCGCCGTAGTCATTGGCGACGACGGCCTGATGATGGTCGATGGAGGCTATGCCGAGCGCGCCTCCGAACTACTAAAGAACATTTCCGAACAAGTGGACACTCACAAAGTCCGCATTCTTTTCGACACGCACTGGCACCTGGATCACGTCGGCTGCAATGAGACGCTGGGTGCCGCGGGCGTGAAAATCATGGCGCACGAAAACGTGAAGAAGCGCGTCAGGGTTAAGACCACCATGGAATCCATGAACCGGACTTTCGATCCGCTCAAGCCCGAAGGCTTCCCCACCCAGGAATTTTCCAAGGGCGGCAAGATGACCTTCGGGAAGGAAAAGATCGAGTATACCCACGTCCCCCTGGCCCACACCGACGGCGACAGCTTCCTGTTTTTCCCCGAAGCCAACATCATTCATACCGGCGACCTGCTGTTCAACGGCTTTTATCCCGTGATCGACTACTCCACCGGCGGATGGGTCGGCGGCATGGCCCACGCCTGCTCCGTTCTCCAACTAACCGGCGATACCCACACCCGCGTGATTCCCGGCCACGGCCCCATGGCCACCAAGGACGATCTTCAAGCCACCGGCATCATGCTCGCTACCATCACAGAACGCCTGGAAAAGCTGGTGAAAGAAGGCAAATCCGCCGACGAAGCCGTCGCGGCCGCGCCCACCAAAGAGTTCGACGATAAATACGGCCACGGCGCGTTCAAACCCGACGTGTGGACCAAAATCGCATACACTAGCGTTGTGCGTCATAATCAAAACGCGTGATCGCCTTTCTCAAAAATAGATTCGCGCCGCGGAAATCCGCCGACCTCGGCCCTCTCGAAAACACCGTGATGGAGTATCTGTGGACTAGCGGGGAATCCAACGTGCGCGACGTGATGGACGGCCTGGATCGTCCCCTAGCCTACACCACCATCATGACTACTCTCGACCGGTTGTTTAAGAAAGGTCTCCTCGACCGCCGCAAATCGGAACGCGCGTTTTTTTATTCGCCCCGTCTGACCCAACGCGAGTGGGAGCAGAAGCGCGCCGCCGATCTGGTCGCGGGTCTTCTGGTCGACCCCACACGTTCGAGCGATGTGCTGATCTCCTGCCTGGTGGAAGCCGCCGGCCAGCAGGACGCGGCCTTGCTCGACGAGTTGGAGCGAAAAATCCGCTTGAAACGCAAGGAACTGGATCGCCGGAGGAAATCGTGAGCTACGCCTTCAGGCTGCTATGCCTATCGCTCGCCGCGTTTTTCCTGGTGCATCTCGCGGCGGGCCTGGCCGCGGCTTGGTTCGCGCCGGTAGCGATTCGCCGCGCCGAACGCCTGCGCCCCCGCGCCGCCGCGCGTCTTCTGCTGATCGTTCGGCTCTTCCCGCTCGCCTGCGCATTGTTCGCCGTCGCCGCCCTGTGCGTCCCCAGCTATCTGTGGTTCGAACCCGAAGCCGCTACCGAGGACGTCGGCATAGTCTGCCTTGCGTTTGCGTTCCTAACCGTCGCCATCTGGTCGATTTCTGTCACCCGCGTCACGCAAGCTCTGTGGAACTCGCGCCGCTACCTCCGCGAGTGCGAGCGCACCGGACGCCAACTGAATCTCGCCGGAAATCCGTCCTTGGTCGTCAAGGGGAACGATGTCGCGCTGGCAGGATTGCTCCACCCCCGCGTCATCGTGGCTGAAGAAGTCCTGGAAACTCTGTCGAGCGATCAACTCGAAGCCGCCCTGCGGCATGAGCGAGCCCACGCGACGTCGCACGACAATCTTAAGCGGTTGCTGCTGGTGTTGGCGCCCGACGTCTTCCCGTTCTTCACCCCCGCAGCCTGCTCCCATGCCGAGCGAGCCTGGATGAAGTTCACCGAGTGGTCCGCCGACGACTGCGCGGTTGCGGGCGATACCTCCCGATCCCTTTCGTTGGCCGCCGCCCTGGTCCGGGTAGCCCGAATGGGCGGCACACATCAATCGTCGCCGCTGGTGACGTCGCTGGTGGCCGAGGATCTTTCCGCGCGCGTCGATCGTTTACTCCACACCGTACCGGATGTCAAGGAATCCAACCGCTGGATTTCGGGTATCCTCGCATTGGCCGCAGTCGTCGTGGCGACGCTGATATTACAACCCGCCGCGCTGTCCTCGGTTCATTGGCTGCTGGAACGTCTGATGAACTAACTCGCTCGCGGCTCGGAATCGTATGCCATGCTTGCTCTCGCCTGGCGGAGCCGCGACCGTGAGGGAAGGTTCGGCGCTCCTAAGCGACTTGCTCGTCCGCCAGATGCAGCGCTGCGTCGAGCGCGGCCACCCCTTGGTCGATCTCGCTTCGTTCGATGATCAGCGGCGGAGCGATCACGAAATGGCTGATCCAGCTCTGCACCGCAACGCCATTTTTCATCATCTCGGCCGCGATCTGATCTACCAGAATCGGTACTCCCGAGACCTTATCTTTCATGGTGTTGAAAAGCTGCTTGGTCGCACGATTCTTGACGAGTTCCACGGCCCAGAACATCCCAATGCCGCGAACATCGCCGATGCTTGGATGTTTCGCCTTCAGCGCGGTCAGCTTTTCGCCCAGATATTTTCCGTTTTCGCGAGCGCGGTCGACCAAGTTCAGCCTGTGCATCTCGCGAATGGTCGCGACGGCGGGAAGCAGCGTCATTGGGTGCGCTTCATAGGTATGGCCGTGAGCGAAGAAGTGATCTTCAAAGTACGCTTCGATCTTTTCCGTAGTCGCGCACAGCCCGAGCGGGACGTAAGCGGAGGTGATGCCCTTCGCCGTGACTAAAATATCCGGCCTGACGTTCCAGTGGTCGACGGCGAACCATTTCCCGGTGCGACCCCAACCAGACATGACTTCGTCTGCAATCAGCAGGACCCCATGATCGTCGCAGATCCGCCGCAGCTTCGGGAAATATTCCGGCGGGGGGACTAACACTCCGTTCGTGCCCACCACCGGCTCGACCAAAACCGCCGCAACGTCGTTCTCATTTCGGATGATGTGCTCCAAATAATCCGCGCACGCAATGTCGCAGGAGGGATAACTATGCTTGATCGGACAGTCGTAACAGTTCACCTCCGGCCCGAACACGACGTTCTGTCCCTTGGCGGACGGCTCCGCCCCCCAGCGCCGAGGATCGCCGGTGGCCGCTATAGATGCCATCGTCGAACCGTGATAGGACCGGTATCGCGATACGATCTTGCTCTTGCCCGTGTACATCCTCGCGATTTTCATTGCCGCTTCGTTGGCATCCGTTCCCGATGTCGTGAAGAAGAACTTCGTCAGACCCTTGGGCAACACCTCCAGCAGCGCGCGGCTCAATTCGGCGCGCGCATCGGTGGCGTATCCCGGCGCGATATAGGCCAGCGTGCGCGCCTGCTGTGCGATCGCCTCAATCACAGCCGGATTCTTATGGCCCAGGTTCACGCACATCAACTGAGCGGAAAAATCGAGATACCGTTTGCCGTCGCCGTCGGTGAAGTAGCAGCCCTCGGCGTCGACGATGCGCAACGGCTTCCAGGTTTTCTGAAATCGCCAGGTGCCATAGTTCGTCTTGCGGGTCCAGTCCGCCGTCTCGCTTCCGGGGAGGGTCTCGATTTCAGCCATGCTTCATCATACTGAGAATTCCTGCCCGCTCAGCGCACAAGTGATAAGGATGGAAGCCGAAGACGAACTGCACTGGCTGGCTTTGCGCATGGTCCCGGGGCTCGGCACGCGCAAGTCCGGGCAGTTGCTGGAGGCGTTCGCGACTCCTCAGGCCATCTTCCGGGCGTCGCGATCGGAGCTCGAAACCGTGGGTTTGCCTTCCGCGGTCGCCCAAAGCATCGCCAGCGGATGCGCGTTCGAAGAAGCCGTCAGCCAGCAGGAAAAGCTGCGGGAAGCGGGTGGCGAGCTCGTCCCCATGGTCGATCCTCGATATCCTCGTCGCCTGCGTGCCATCTTCGACTCTCCGCCGGTATTGTTCGTCCGCGGCCGGGTGGAGCTTCTGTCGTCTTTGATGATCGGTGTGGTCGGAACCCGTCGTCCCACCGCCTATGGCACCACGGTCGCGGGTCGGCTCTCGAAAGACCTCGCTGGGGCTGGCCTGACCATCGCCAGCGGTATGGCCCGGGGGATCGATACGGCGGCCCACAAGGCGGTTCTGGAGGCGGGCGGGGACACGATTGCTGTCTTTGGCTGCGGGGTCGACCAGGTGTATCCGGCAGAGAATTGTAAACTCGCCGAGCAGATCGCCGGACAGGGTCTGCTGATGTCCGAATTCCCCATGGGTACCCCGGCCTACCCACAGAATTTCCCGGTTCGAAACCGGATCATCAGCGGAATGGGCGCGGGGGTGGTGGTCGTCGAAGGGGGCGAATACTCGGGATCGTCCATCACGGCCAAGCTGGCGATTGAGCAAAACCGGGAGGTTTTCGCGGTACCGGGAAACGTTACTTCGAAGATGAGCTGGGGGCCCAATCTGCTGATCAAACAGGGCGCGAAACTGGTCCAGGAATGGAACGATATCGTGTCCGAATTGGAGGCTTCGGACCGTCGCTGGCTCGCGGATAAGTCCCGTAAACAGATGAATCTGAATGGGATAGATCCAGATGAAACTTCCGGCAAGGCCCCTGCATCCATACTAACCGGGCCGATGAATCACTTGGCCCGGGCGGTTTTGAAGACGTTGAAACCGGATGCCGCCACCGGCCTGGATCACCTGGTAGAGACGGCGGAGGGCGCCTCTCCTTCGGAGCTGATCGCTGTTCTATTCGAGCTGGAAATGGCAGGGTTGGTCCGCCAGGTCCCGGGAAAGAGTTTTCTCCGGGTTTGGGCCGATTGACAGCGCCGCTCGGCGGGTCGTGGTAAGATTTCGGTTGTTTACCGGGGTTCACCGGTCTCGCATCCCAGTTAAGGTTAATTAGCAATCATATGGCAAAGAATCTCGTGATCGTCGAGTCGCAGACGAAAGCGAAAACGATCGGAAAATATCTCGGGAAGCAGTACACGGTCAAAGCCTCCATCGGCCACGTCAAGGACCTTCCGAAGAAGGATCTGTCGGTGGACGTCGATAATGACTTCAAGCCGGTTTACGAGGTGATCGAAGGCAAAAAGAAGCTGATCCAGGAGTTGAAACAAGCGGCCAAGGGCGCCGATGCCGTTTACCTGGCAGCTGACCCGGACCGCGAGGGAGAAGCCATCTGCTTCCATTTACAAGAGGAATTGCAGGAACGCAAGAACGGTCCCAAGATCTTTCGGGTGATGTTTAACGAAATCACTAAGAACGCGATTCAGAAGGCGTTCGAGAAGCCGGGATCGGTGAATCTGCATTTGGTGGACGCGCAACAGGCCCGCCGCGTTCTGGACCGGTTGGTCGGCTATAAAATCTCTCCGCTGTTATGGGACAAGGTCCGGCGTGGACTGTCGGCAGGACGCGTGCAAACCGTCGCCCTGCGGCTGATCGTCGAACGGGAGCAGGAAATTCGCGCGTTCAAAGCCAGGGAATACTGGACCATCGACGTCAACCTCGCTGCCAAAAAGCCGCCGCAGCTTTCGGCGCACCTGGCCAAGAAGGACGATCAGAATGTCGAGATCCCGAACGAAGCTTCGGCCAAATCGATCGTCGACGCGCTCGACGGCGTTCCGTATATCGTTCGTTCGGTTACCAATCGCGAAAAGCGGCGGAATCCCGCGGCTCCGTTCATTACCGCGACGTTGCAGCAGGAGGGCGCCCGCAAGCTGCGCTTCAGCGTGAAGCGGACCATGATGCTCGCGCAGAAGCTGTACGAAGGCGTCGAGCTGTCGACGGACGAAGGTCCCGTCGGCCTGATCAGCTACATGCGTACCGATTCGACGCGCGTATCGAGCGACGCACTGGACGAAGTCCGAGGCATGATCGTGGAGCGTTATGGTCCCGATTACCGTCCGGCGAGTCCGAATGTCTACAAGAGCAAGAAGGAGGCTCAGGATGCGCACGAAGCCATCCGGCCCACTTCCGTCCTGCGCACTCCGGAAAGCGTGGAGAAATTCCTGGCTGAGGATGAGCTGAAGCTGTACCGGCTGATCTGGATGCGCTTTGTCGCGTCGCAGATGACGCCCGCAGTTTTCGACCAGACCACCATCGATGTGGATGCCAAAGGCAAGGATGGCGCTGCATACATGTTCCGCGCGACAGGAAGCGTGCCCAAGTTCGACGGCTTCCTGCGCGTTTATGAGGAAGGGAAAGACCAGAAGGACGAAGACGACGAGGAGTTGAAGCACAAGCTCCCGGTGGTGACCGCGGGCGAAACCCTGCGCTTCAAGTCGATCCTGCCGGAGCAACATTTCACCGAGCCTCCGCCGCGTTTTACCGAGGCGACGCTGGTGAAAGAGCTCGAAGCCGACGGCGTGGGCCGGCCGTCCACGTACGCTTCGATTCTCTCGACAATTCAGGAACGCGAGTACGTCCGCAAAGAAGGCGGGAAGTTCTTCCCCACCGAACTCGGCATGGTGGTCGCGGAGCTGCTGCTTGAAAGCTTCAACGATCTGTTCGACGTCACCTACACGGCACGAATGGAAGCCCAGCTCGACGAGATCGAAGAAGGCAAAGTCGACTGGCGCATGGCCATGAGCGAGTTCTACGACCGCTTCCAGAAGGATCTGGAACACGCCGCGGTCCACATGACCGACATCAAGCGGATGGAGGTCGCCACCGACTCTGGTTTGCGAGAAGTGCGGCAAACCGATGGTGATCAAGTGGGGGCGTCACGGCAAGTTCATCGCCTGCACGGGTTATCCCGATTGCACGAATACGCGCGAGCTGCCCGCGTCTGAAACCGGCGGCGTCTCCGAGCAGGACGAAACCGAATATTGCGAGAACTGCGGCCGTCCCATGGTATTGAAAAAGGGGCGATTCGGGCAATTCCTGGCCTGCTCCGGATACCCGGAATGCAAGACCACGAAGCAGCTCGGCGCGGCGCAGAAGCAGCAGGATGTGCCGCTCGACGAGAAATGCCCGCAATGCGGCAGCACCATGGTCCGGAAGTACGGCCGCTATGGGGAATTCGTGGCTTGCAGCGATTATCCGAAGTGCAAGTACGTGAAACAAAAGACCATAGGCGTGAAATGCCCGAATTGTTCGGAAGGCGAGGTTGTGGAACGCCGATCCAAGCGCGGCAAGACGTTTTATGGATGCAATCGCTATCCCGATTGCGATTTCGTCGCCTGGGGCAAGCCGATTCCCGAAAAATGCCCGGATTGCGGCGGCAGCTATCTGATCGAGAAATTCCTGAAGTCCGGTCCCGTGGCACAATGCCCCAACGCCGAATGCAAGTTCAAGAAACCCTTGGTGGTTCCGGTAGAAGCTGAGGTTGTGGTCTGATGGCGGAAGCGCTGGCGAAGCCGGATTACGGCCTCGATGCACCATTAGTCGGTGAAGCGCATGTTCTCGCGCGGCGCCTGGACGCTGGCGGTCGCACTCGCGGTGTTTTTCATCAATCACAACGATTATCCCGGCCCGTCCTGGAATCTGCTGACCGCGCTGGGTTTGATTGGAATCGTATTCCTGGCCGTAGGCGGAGTCATGGTCTGGTCGAGCCGCGTGGCCAAGCCCAGCCTGCGCGACCGGCTGATCGATTCGCTGGAGCTGAAAGGCGACGAGAAAGTCCTCGACGTGGGCTGCGGACGCGGGCTGATGCTGATCGGCGCGGCCAAGCGGCTGAAGACCGGTAAGGCCACCGGAATCGATATCTGGAGCAAGCAGGACCTTTCCGGAAACTCGGCGGACGCGGCCAAGGCGAACGCGAAGCTCGAAGGCGTACCGGACCGCGTGCGGATCGAGAATGGCGACGCGCGCAAGCTGGTTTATCCCGATAACAGCTATGACGTCGTGATGTCCACGCTGGCGATTCACAATATCAGCGATCCCGACGAACGGGACCAGGCCATCCGCCAGTTGTGGCGTGTCCTAAAGCCGGGAGGCCGGCTGCTGATCTTCGATATTTTCCACACCGCGCACTATACCGAAGTCCTGCGCGAATGCGGAGCCAAGGACACAAAGCTGTCCGGGCTTGAATTTCTGTGGTGTGTTCCGTGCCGCAGCCTATTGACGCGTAAGTAGGATCTGGGCGGTCTGGAAGTGCGATCGCGATTCCAGCAGGCAGCGCCGCGAACCTTCCCGGCCTTCCACCCGAACATTGCCCTGGCGCTCAGTCACTCGATAAGCCGTGTGCGCTCCGTGGTGCCAGAGTAAGGATTCAAGCGGCCAGTCTGAATCGGCGATCATGCGGATCCCATTTTGGCCGAGCAGGATAGTCATATCCGAGCAGGAGCCTGCCGTTTCAGCGGCTTCCAGGATTCGCTCGGCATGCTCGGCAAAACTGCTCACGGGTTACATATCGCTGAAGCGGGCAGGAATTCTAGTAATATGTGCGACCCAGCCACTCGGCCACCAGCGCCGGTTTATCGCGGCCTTCCACGTCGACCGTGACGCCCCAAGCGATCTCGACTCCGCCGTCCACATCTTTAATCGAATTAAGCGCGAATCGCGCCCGAACGCGGCTTCCAGCGGGAACGGCGCCTGTGAATCGCAGGCGATTAAAGCCGTAGTTGACGCTCATTTTCGCGTTGGAGCGGAAATGGACGGCTTCCCGGATCAGGATCGGCAGCAGGGAAACTGTCAGGAAACCGTGGGCGATGGTGGTCTTGTACGGCGATTCGCGGCGGGCTCGATCGACGTCGATATGAATCCACTGATCGTCGCCGGTGACTTCCGCGAAACGATCGATCTGCTGCTGCGTGACGGTATGCCAGCCGCTGGCGCCGATTTCCTGGCCCGTGCGTCCTTTAAGCTCGTCGACGGTCATTTGCCGTCGACCGAGAAAGCCAGCAGCACGTTGCCGGGGATTCCGCCGAAAACGCCGTACCCGGAGTTGGTGTACACCATGCCGTGCGCGATGGTCGGGCCGCCGGCGTCGATGGATCCACCCTTGGCCTGGACGCCGTTTACAGTCTCAAAGGGATGCGCGGTTTCGAAATCCCAGATGATATCGCCTGTCGAGGTGGAATAAGCCCGGAAATGGCCGTTCAGCGCGCCCGAGAAAACCGCGCCCGGCATAACGGCTACCGCCGCGGACTGTCCCACGTTCCCGCCCACCGCCGGAGCCGGCGCCGACCACTTCAGTTCGCCCGTAGCTAAATCGAGCGCGTACAGTCCCGGCGTCCCCGCTTTGCCGTTGAACCGGTCCGAGACGGCCGCGTAGACCTGCTTATCGTCAGCCGCGTGGCCCCATTCGACGCCGCCTAACGCGCTGCCTTTTCCGACTCGCGTCTGCCACAAGACTTTGCCCTTGTTGTCGGGGTCCAGGCCCCAAACGACGCCCGATTTCTGCCCCGCGACGATAATCTGCTTGCCGTTCGGAAGCGTGCGCAGCACCGGCGAAGTGCCGAAATCGAAGTCGGGTCCGCTTTCCTCCGGACAATTAGGACTATTCGGGCAGCCGATGACGAAGTTATCTTTGGGCTGCACCTGGCTCGACCAGACCAGCCGGCCCGTTTCCAGATCGAACGCGAGAATCGCATCGCTGGTATTGATCTCGACATCGGTGTAGGAATTGCCTGCCGACGCATAGATCAGTTTGCGTTTGAGATCGACAGTGGGCGACGACCAAACGGATGCTCCCGCCGGTCCGAGCAGTTGGGTACCGTTCTTGCTGGTTTTATACGCCTTGGGCGGATCGAGCACGGTGTAGCTCTTCCAGATCTGCTTGCCTGTCGAGGAATCGAGCGCCGCGACGCTGCCGCGGAAGGTGCAGCATGAATAGGTCGGCTGCTGCGCCGAAGCTTCCTCGATCGACGCGACCGGAACGTAAACCCGCCCGTTGACCAGAATCGGCGCACCGGTGATCCGCGCTACTGGATGATCGTCAAGTTTGGTCTTCCACACCGGCGCACCCGTTTCGGCGTCGACTGCATGCGCATTGGCTCTGATATCGCCGAAATAAGCGGCCCATTTCCCATTCGAGAGCTTGCCGATGCTGATCGCAGTGCGAACCCCCGCGCCTGCGGCGTACGACCAATATACGCAGCCGGTTCCGGCATCGAGCGAATAAACCGTGCCACCAACGCTGCCGACGAAAACACGTCCACCAGCGACCGTAGGCTGCGCCCAGGCCATGGGATCCTTGGGGAAACCGAAGGCCCATTTCAGTTTGAGCTTAGGAACGTCGGATGCGGCCAGGCCCGGCTTCGGCTGGAAATGCGAATTGTCGGTGTCGCCGCCCCATCCGCTCCAATCGCCAGCGCCGAGAGCGAACTTGGGCGCCGGGGTCGTGCATTTGCCGGCCATCGGCTGCGCCACTGCTACCGAGAACTCCTTGCCGGTGATGAACCTTGCGATCGCCTTCCCCTCATCTTCGCTGAGGCCGGCCGCCTGAACCGTCATGGCGCCGTTGAACATCGCAGTCATGACAAACTCGGGCGTTTTCGCGGCGAGTTCGTCATGGGAAGGCATGCGCTCCTGCGGCTTGCCATCGTGGCAAATACCACAGCGAGATTTAAAGAGCGCGGCGCCATCCGGCGCTGCTGCGGCCGCGGCAGACATGGCGATTGTGAGGTATGCAATTTGGCGTAGAGACATTAGTAACCCTTCGCGTCAATTTAGCATAACTCGCCGAAACTGGCGCTGCCGGGTCCCGGTACGATACCGTAGAGATGTGTTCGCGATGGCATGGTTTACGCGGCAAAAATCGGGTGCAGAGGGCGGCGGCGAGGGCGAGAAGAAGGTCCGGACCGAAGGTCTGTGGCTGAAATGCGAAAGCTGCGGCCAGATTATCTGGAAGAAAGCCCTGGATGAGAATCATCAGGTATGCCCGAACTGCGAGCATCACTTCAAGCTGGACGCGCGGGCGCGCCTGGCGATCCTGTTCGACAACGGCGAGTATCAGGAGCACGACCGCGGACTCAGTTCCACCGATCCGCTGCACTTTGAAGACGCCAAGCCGTATAGCGAGCGGCTGGCTTCGATGCAGCGCGCGACCTCACTATCGGACGCCCTGATTTCAGCCACCGGGACTCTGGAGGGCCGCCCGATTCACATCTGCGCGATGGAGCTGAAGTTCATCGGCGGCAGCATGGGCGCCGTGGTCGGCGAGAAAATCACTCGGGCCATCGAGAGTTGCATCGACCATCGGCGTCCGCTGGTGATCGTGTCCGCGTCGGGCGGCGCACGCATGCAGGAAGGCGCCATCAGTCTGATGCAGCTCGCCAAGATTTCGGCGGCGCTGATGCGTCTGGATGACGCGAAGGTGCCGTACATCAGCGTCCTGACCGATCCCACCACCGGCGGCGTGACCGCGAGTTTCGCCATGCTCGGGGACCTGAATATCGCCGAGCCAGGCGCGCTGATCGGATTCGCCGGGCCGCGCGTGATCGAGCAGACCATTCGCCAGAAGCTCCCGGAAGGCTTTCAACGCAGCGAATTTCTGCTGGAGCACGGCTTTCTGGACGCGGTGGTCAAGCGCTCCGAAATGAAGGCGTACATCGCGCAGTCTTTGAGTTTCTTCTGTGACTAGCGGCCAGCTGCGGAGAAAAAGCGTGAAAGCTCGCGACACCCACCGCTCCCTGTGGTCGCGGCTCATTAAGCTGCAAGGAGCGGGAAACGTGCCGCGACCACAGGGAGCGGTAGGCGGTCCCGTGTCAACGAACCTGCTGTGATCCAACTTCAAGGCGCCGGAAAGCGTTTCGGCCACAAACTTCTCTTTGAAAACTGCGACTGGCTGATTACGCCCAAGGAGCGCACCGGACTCGTCGGCGCGAACGGCACCGGCAAATCCACGCTGCTCAAGATTCTGGGCGGAATGGAAACGCTCGACTACGGCATTATGAGCGTCACCAAAGGCATCACGCAAGGCTATCTTCCGCAGGATGGGCTGACGCTTTCCGGAAAAACTATTTTCGACGAATGCATGGGCGTTTTCGCCGCGCTGCACGAAATGGAGCGAGAGCTTGAAACCCTGCATCACAAGCTCGCCGAACTGGACCCGCAGAGCGCCGACTATGAAGCCGTGGCGGACCGTCTGCACCACATCGATTCGGAATTTCGCAATCGCGACGGATACGCGATTGAGGCGCAGGTGGGCACGGTGCTCGACGGGCTTGGGTTTCGCAAGGAAGACTGGACCCGGCGCACCGAGGAGTTTTCGGGCGGCTGGCAGATGCGCATCGCGCTGGCGAAACTGCTGCTCGAAAAGCCCAACATGCTGCTGCTCGATGAGCCGACCAATCACCTGGATCTGGAAGCACGCAACTGGCTGGAATCGTACCTGGCGGATTATCCGTTCGCCTACGTGTTGATCTCGCACGACCGCTATTTTCTGGACATCACGGTGAACCGGACGGTGGAGATCTGGAACAAACAGGTTCATTTCTACAGCGGAAATTACGATTCGTATCTGAAGCAAAAAGAGGAGCGGCGCTCGCAGCTGAATGCCGCGTATCGCAACCAGCGCGAGCGCATCGAGCAACTGGAAGCGTTCATCAATCGCTTTCGCGAGCAGGCGACGAAAGCGAAGCAGGTGCAGTCGCGCATCAAAGAATTGGAGAAGATCGAGCGCATCGAAATTCCTCCGGACGAGCAGACCATTCATTTCTCGTTTCCGCAGCCCAAGCCCAGCGGACGGATCGTCGCCGAGTTCAAGGACGTTTCGAAAAGCTACGGGGCCAAGCACGTGTTCAGCGGCGCGAGCTTCATCATCGAGCGCGGCGATCGCGTCGCGCTGGTGGGCATCAACGGCGCGGGGAAATCGACCATGATCAAGCTGCTGGCCGGAACCGAGCCGCTCACCTCCGGGTCGTATACGCTGGGCCACAACGCGCTGCCGGATTATTTCGCGCAGGATCAGTACAAGGAACTGGACCCGAACAAACGGATGCTCGACGATCTGGGCGACGCTGCGCCGCGATCGACGCAGACGGAATTGCGCACCTTGTTGGGGTGTTTTCTGTTCAGCGACGACGACGTTTTCAAGCGCATCGGCGTGCTGTCGGGCGGCGAGCGCAACCGCTACGCGCTGGCGCGGATGCTGCTGGCTCCGTCGAATTTTCTGTTGCTCGATGAGCCGACCAATCACCTGGACATGCGCGCGAAGGATGTACTTCTCGAATCGCTCAGCAAATATACCGGGACCGTCGTGTTCGTATCGCACGATCGCTACTTCATCGACAACCTGGCCACGCGGATCTTCGAGATCGAAGACGGCCACGTGCATGTTTATCCGGGCAATTACGAGGATTACCTGTGGCGCAAGGGCGGCGGCGCATCGCCGGTCGTCACGGAATCCGGCGCACGAGCCGGAACCCGTTCGCGTCGCGCCTGCGGAGCCAAAGAAGCGCGTGAATCCGATGAAGGTGAAGAAGGTCCAGGACCGGCTGAAGGAAGTCGAACAACGCGTGGCTGCGCTCGAGCACGAAATCGCCGAATACGAGACTGCGCTGGGGGATTTCAAGAGCGTGGAAGAAACCATGCGGTTGACAGACCTGGTGTCAGCGCGGCGGGCGGAACTGGAAACTACGGTGTCGGAATGGGAAGAGCTTTCAGCAGCGCTCGAATCGGGCGGCTAGTGTAAAACGCGGCGGCTAATTAGCACTTACAGTCGACGGCGAGGTGTGGTGTTCCTGCGCGAAGTAATTCGATATGCCCAGGTTCTTATACACCTGCCCCGCGACACCGGATGCGGTCGGACCGCTGACTAAACGTCCACCGGTGAGCAGAACCACCACCACCATCTTGTTCTTGCCGTTTTCAGTGAACGAGCCAAACCAGCCGAGGTGCGTGGGCGACCGCGAATCCGTGCACGTTCCCGTCTTGCCGTAAATGGGCTCATTCGGATCGAAGCCGATGCGCCGCGCCGTGCCATACTCCACTGCGCCCATCATGCCAGGGCGAATCTCGGGAATCCATTGTTCGATATCCAGGCGGCGCTTCACACGCGGGATCATTCCGTCGGCTTCTGTTTGCGAATGCGGGTATTGGAGATAGTAGAGCGTTCCGCCGTTCGCCACCGCGCCGATCAGAGCCGCGTATTCGAGCGGCGTCAATGAAATCCCGTCGCCGAAGCTGGTCATCATTCCCATGCCGCTCTTGGGAACGGTCGCCGGCAGGATGCCGGGCTGTTCCTGCTCGATGTCGAGGCCGGCCTTTTCGCCCAGGCCGAATAGGCGCGCGTAGTAGCTTACCCGCTCGAAACCGAGGCGCTGGCCGAGGCTGGCGAAATACTGATTGTTCGATTTCGCAAGCGCAGTCGTTAAGTCAAACGTTGTCCGTCCGTACACGCGGATCAGGGTCTGCCGCTCAATGATACTTTCGCTCAGCGCCGCCAGTGCGACTGGAACTTTGATGGTCGAACACGGCTGATACCCGCTCTGAAACGCCAGCTTCTGGTTCACGATGCTCAGGATGCGGCCGGTGTTGGGGTCCGTGACGACGATGGTGCCATTCATCGGGCCCAACGCGTCCACGGCGGCTCGCCGAACGGTCAGGTCTTCGCCGTCGATGAAGTCGCCCGCGGTGGAATCCGCGTAATTCGGCACGCGCCATGGTCCGCTGACGATCTTCTTGGGATGGGCGGTTCGCGACGCCACGGTCCGCGCTGGAACGACGTTCAGCGCCATGGTTTTAACGGCCGCAGGCTTCTTTTTCTTCTTTACGGGAGCCACGGCGAGGAGATTCGTTGCCCAAGCTAGCGCGATCAGGATGAGGACAGAGTTCCGGTATCGAAGAGGCAAACGCTTCTCCCTCTAATGTTAACGTTCCACTGACGACATGAACCCTAACAGTTTGCAGCAACACGTAGTACTACGTCAAGCGCAAATCATGCCGCGGTCCACCCTCCATCTATCGGCAGTATCGATCCGTTCATGAAAGACGCTTCATCTGAGGCGAGGTACACTGCCAGGCCGGCCATCTCATCGGCCCGTCCCAGGCGGCCAAGCGGTTGGCGTTGTTCGAGTTGCGCGCGGACCTGATCCTTTTCGTGGGCATGATGCTTATCAATCAGGCCGGAGATGAACGGCGTATCGATCGTGCCGGGGCAGATGCAATTAACCCGGAGTTCGGTGGGATAATCCACGGCAAGCTGCCGGGTTAGGGCGATGATCGCGCCCTTGGTGCCGCAATACGCGAACCGGCGCTTGACGCCGATCATCCCCGCGACCGAAGCGATATTGATGATCGACCCGTGTGAAGCTCGGATCAGCGGCAGGGCCGAGCGAGTAACTAGAAACGTCCCTTCAACGTTCACGCGAAAGAGTCGCTGAAAATCTTCAAGGGAAGTCTCTTCCACGTTGCCTACCAGCCCGATTGCGGCGTTATTCACCAGGATGTCCAGGCGATCGATCTGTCGAAACGCCACGGCGACCGCGTTTTCGTCGCCGATATCGCACGCGATTACACGAGCGCCTTCAAGCGTCGCGGCTACCGTTTCGGCTCGCTTCCGGTCTCTGGCCACGATGATTACAGACGCCCCTGCATGGCTGAAGGCCCGCGAGATCGCTTCGCCGATCCCACTCGATCCCCCAGTGACCAGCGCGATCTTTCCATCCAGGCGGAATGGTGTGGTCATGAAGCGACTTTTCTTTCGCGCGTCGCCAGGGCGAGTAACAGGAAAATCATCATCACCGCGCGAATTTTCATGGTCTCCATTGTACGCCGCGACATACGCCCCGCCCATCGCAGGAAGCGCAGCAGTTCCCCGCGGTGTGCCCAAACGAAAGCGCGAAACTCGGACGGCGTCATGGTTTCGGCGTGAACGCCCCAATACGTTTCCATGCGCCATCGCAGATAGGGACTGTTCCAGGGACGAAGGCGATAGCCTTTCGAGGCGCGCCACAAAAATCGCAGCACTCTATTTGACGAGACCTGATGCGCGCCTTTGGCGCCGGGTCCGGCGTAGCGTAATATCCGTTGCGCGTGCGTACGGTCACGTTGCCGTAGCCCTTCACCGACACGCTGATCTTGCGGAAACTTCCGTCCAGAACGGCAGTTGGTCGGCAGGTACGCCGAGAATGTACTGGTTGCGAATCTCGTGCGCCACTTGCGGCGTGATCTTGTCCACTTCGGCCAGATCCTTGGGGTAATAATCCATTGCCGCCGGAGGCCTCCGCCAGCGCCTTCAGCGCGCGCTTGGCTTTGCTCGCTTCGCGCGGCTCTTCTTCGTTCAACAGGCCGATGCGAATAGACCAGCACTTCGCTTTGCCGCGCCTTGCGCACCAGTTGTTCCAGCGATTCGTTGCTGGTGTTGTCGTTGCCGTCGGTCACCACCAGCAGAACTTTCTTATCCTTCTTGCCCTTGTCCTTTACGTAATCGATCGACATGCTGATGGCGTCGCGCATGGCGGTTCCGCCCTTGGAGTCGATCTTTTCGAGCGCCTCTTCCAGCTTCTTGATGTCGCTGGTGAACGGACTGATCCAGATACGCATCGTCGTTGAAATTCACGATGAACACTTCGTCCTGCGGATTGGACGCCTTCACCAAGTCCATCGAAGCCGCGGCGACTTTGGCCCGCTTGTCGCGCATGCTGCCGCTGTTGTCGATGATGATGCCCATCGAAACCGGAACGTCCTCGCGGCGGAACAGCTTGATGGGCTGCTCGACGCCGTTTTCGAGCACCTTGAACGCGGATTGCGGAATGTTGGTCAGCAGCTTTCCGTTCTTGTCGACGACGCTCACGTGCAGCACGACCAGCCGGACGTCGGTTCGGAACGTAGCGACGTCGTCCTGCGGTCGGCCGGCGGTTGCTGCGCAGGTCGGAGAGAGGAAGAAGATGAAGCAGAATGCGAACAGGCTTATTGAGTCGGCGCATAATATCCGGTGCGGAACGTCGCCTTGAGCTGCGGCAATCCCGCGGTCTTTACCAGCTTCACCTGTCACGCGGCGATATTTTCCGTCGCGGGCGGCATTTTTGGGGCGAGTAGCCGAGCACGTATTCGTTGCGCAGTTCGATGCCGATCTTCGCCGCCACGTCCGGCAGCTCCGCCAGATTGTCGACGGCGAAATGGCGGCCGCCGGTCTGCTCCGTCATCTCGCTGAGCAGCGCCGGACCGCTCATTTCTTCCGGAGTCCGGCCGCGCGACGCCACCGGCTCGAAAATCCCGATCGCGTAGATCTGGACGTCGGCTTCGCGCACGGCGTTCTTCACTTCACTCTCAGTATAACGGCTGGAGTTATCCCCACCGTCGGAGATGATCAGGATCGCCTTGCGCGGGTTGCGAGCCTTCTTCATCTGATTCATCGCCATGTAAACGCCATCGAGCAGCGCGGTGCGTCCCTTGGACTCGATGAACGTCAGCCGGTTCTGAATCTCTTCGGTGTCGGGAGTGAACGGCGACCGACATCTCCGGCCGGTCGTTGAACTGGATCAGGAAAAACTCGTCCTCCGGATTGGCGGTCTTCATAAACTGCTTCACGGCCTGCCGCGATTTCTTCAGCTTGTCGCCCATGCTGCCGCTGGTGTCGAACACGACGCCCACCGAAAGCGGAGCGTCTTCGCTCGAAAACTGAACGATTTCCTGCTCGACTTTGTCTTCGTAAATCTTGAAGTTTTCTTTTTCGAGACCGGTGACGAACCGGCTCATCGGATCGGTGACCGATACCGGAATCAGGACCAACGTGGTGTCGATGCGAATGTTCGCGCGCTTGTCGAGAACCGTCTCCGGAACCGGTTTTTGCGTATTGGCGCGGGAACTGACGCTGACATCCGCGGGGCTCGGAGCGGTTACCTGCGGACCATCCGGTTTCCTGTCGTCCGCGATGAGAAAGGCCGCCGCCACGGCGCAGCCTAGAAGACCAAGCGTCAGAAAAGACCGCATTGTCTCACCCCAATTCCGACCATTAGTATATCAACGCAATTAGCCAGTTATTTGGTGGGAGCGTAGTAGCCGGTGCGGTAGGATGCCTTAAGCTGCGGGAGCCCTTTGATCGGCTTGAGCTTCACCTCCACGCGACGATATTTACCATCGCGCGTGGCGTTCTTCGGTGAGTAGCCGAGCACGTATTCGTTGCGCAGTTCAATCGCGATTTTGCTGGCGACGTCCGGCAGCTCGGCCAGATTGCTCACTTCGAAAGCTCGTCCGCCGGTTCGGCCCGCCAGTTCGCGGAGCATATCGGGACCCGCCATCTCTTCGGGCGTCCGCGAACGCGCCTCCATCCTTTCGAAGATACCGATACCGTAGATTTGCACGTCCGATTCGATCACGGCGCTTCGCACTTCGCTCACGGTGTAGCGGCTGGAATTGTCGCCGCCATCGGAGATGATCAGGATCGCTTTTCGGGGGTTGCGCGCCTTCTTCATCTGGTTCATCGCCATATAGACGCCGTCGAGCAGCGCCGTTCGTCCCTTGGACTGCGCGAACATCAGCCGGTTCTGAATTTCCTCGGTGCTCGGCGTGAAGGGCACCACCAGCTCCGGCCGGTCGTTGAACTGGACCAGGAAAAATTCGTCGACCGGATTGGCGATCTTCATAAACTGCGCTACCGCCTGCCGCGAAGTTTGCAGCTTGCTCCCCATGCTGCCGCTGGTGTCGAACACGATGCCGATCGAAAGCGGAGCGTCTTCGGCCGAAAACGTCGAGATCTCCTGCTCCACCTTGTCTTCGAACAGCTTGAAGTTTTCCTTCTCCATGTCGGTGACGAACTGGCCCAGGGGATTGGTTACCGTTACCGGAATCAAAACCAGGGTGGTGTCGACGCGAATATTTCCCGGCCGGTCGATTACGGTTTCAGCTTTATCAGCCTTATTGGCACGCGCCCGCGGAGTAATCGCCGGACCCGTGGGATCCTGCGCCAGCAGGAGTCCAATCGCCGCAAGACTAAATAAACTCAGCGCGAAAGTCCGCATAAATACTCACCGGAATTGCACTTAGTATATCAGGCGGGTTCCCAACCGACTCCGCGTATGGATTCCATCATCCCTCCTGTGCTATCTTCGATTGTGCCGCACCGGATTCTTGGAGTAATCCCCGCACGGTACGCTTCCTCACGCTTCCCTGGCAAAGCTCTCGTCTCAATCGCGGGCAAATCCATGCTGCAACACGTGTGGGAGCGGGCGTCGCAGGCCCGCTATCTGACCGATGTCATCATCGCCACCGATGACGAACGGATCCGCGCCGCGGCCGCGAGTTTCAAAGCCCGCGTGGTGATGACTCGCGCCGGATCATGCGTCGGGTACCGACCGCGTGGCCGAAGTCGCGTCGACGTCGGATGCTCAGATCGTGGTCAACATTCAGGGCGATGAACCCTTGATCGATCCGTCGGCGATCGACGCGGCGGTGCTGTCGTTGCTCGATCAGCGTGAAGCTCCCATGGGAACGCTGAAGAAGCGGATCGAGTGCCCGCCCGAAATTACGGATCCGAATGTCGTCAAGGTGGTGACGGACCGGGAAGACAACGCGATTTATTTTTCGCGCTCGCCGATTCCGTTCGTGCGCGAATCCGGAGGCGAGTCCGCGGCATATTTCAAGCACATCGGCCTGTACGTGTACCGCCGCGATTTTCTGCTGGCGTATTCGGATCTGCCGGTGGGGCCGCTCGAGCGCGCCGAGCGCCTGGAACAACTGCGCGCGCTCGAAAACGGATTCAAGATTCGGGTGGTGGAAACCGAATATGAGTCGCTGGGCGTCGATACGCCGGAAGACTGGCGCCGGGTGGCGGACCTGTATGAAAAGTTGATGGTGACGGGGTAGCAAAACATAATGGCTAAATACATATTCGTAACCGGCGGCGTGGTAAGTTCCCTGGGGAAAGGCATTGCCGCCGCGAGCCTCGGCTGTCTGCTCGAAAGCCGCGGGCTCAAAGTCACGCTTCAGAAATTCGATCCGTATCTGAATGTCGATCCCGGCACGATGAGCCCGTTCCAGCATGGCGAAGTTTTCGTCACCGACGACGGCGCGGAAACCGATCTCGATCTGGGACACTACGAGCGCTTCACGCATGCCCCGCTTACGCAGGCCAATAATCTGACCAGCGGACGCATCTACGAACAGATCATTTCCCGCGAACGCCGCGGCGATTATCTGGGCAAGACCGTGCAGGTGATCCCGCACGTCACCAATGAAATCAAGGCCGCCGTGCGGCGCGTTTCCACCGCCGCCGACGGGTCTCTGATCGATGTCGTGATCGTCGAAATCGGCGGCACAGTGGGCGATATCGAATCGCTGCCGTTTCTCGAAGCGATTCGCCAGTTGCGGCATGAACTGGGGCGCGAGAACACGCTGTTCGTGCACGTGACCCTGGTCCCTTGGATCGCCGCCGCGCAGGAGCTGAAGACCAAGCCGACGCAGCATAGCGTCAAGGAGCTGCGCGCCATCGGTATTCAGCCCGATATTCTGCTGTGCCGCAGCGATCATGCCCTGCCGCAGGACATGAAGGAAAAGATCGCGCTGTTTTGCGACGTCGACGTGGAAGCGGTGGTGACGGCTAGCGATGTCGAGAGCGTTTATGAGTGCCCGCTGGTATTCGCCGAGCAGGGCGTCGATGAAATCGCGATGCGCCTGCTGGCCCTTCAGGCCGGGCCGCGCGATCTGACCCGCTGGAGCGACATGGTGCGCCGCGTGAAGCATCCGGCGCGCGAAGTTTCCATCGGCATCGTCGGGAAGTACGTCGAATACGAGGATTCCTATAAGAGCCTGAAAGAAGCTTTGCTGCACGGCGGCCTGGCGCACGACGCCAAGGTCAATATCACCTGGGTCGAATCCGAACGGCTGAAGTGGCCGGAAGCGATGGCCGAGCTCGAAAATTTCGACGGCATTCTGGTTCCGGGCGGTTTCGGACGCCGCGGCGTCGAAGGCATGCTGTGCGCCATCCGCTACGCGCGCGAATGCAAGGTCCCCTATTTCGGCATCTGCCTGGGAATGCAGACCATGGTGATCGAATTCGCGCGCAACGTGTGCGGGCTGACAGCCGCCAATTCCACCGAATTCGACCCGGCCACGCCGGATCGCGTGATTTACAAGCTGCGCGAGTTGAAAGGCGTCGACGAGCTGGGCGGCACCATGCGGCTGGGCGCGTATCCATGCCTGCTCGCCGAGGGCAGCGCCGCGCGACGTGCCTATGGCAAGGCAGAAATCAGCGAGCGGCATCGCCACCGCTATGAGTTCAATCGCGAATATGAGGGCATTCTGACGAGGCACGGCCTGCGGCTGACCGGCGAGACTCCGGATCGGCGTCTATGTAGAGATCTGCGAGCTGCCGGACCATCCCTGGTATCTCGGCTGCCAGTTCCATCCCGAGTTCAAATCGAAGCCGATGGAGCCGCATCCGCTGTTCCGCGCGTTTATCGGCGCCGCGCTCGAGCAGGAAAGCAGAAGAGCCGCTTCGCCGCGAGGATGGAAACGCTGGCCGGCCGTTAGGTGCGCATCACCGACACCATCGACATCGGCAACGGCGCGCCGCTCGCGCTGATCGCCGGACCCTGCGTGATCGAAAGCGAAGAGCACGTACACTTTCTGGCGCGCGAGATCGCCAAAATCGCCGGGCCGTTCATCTTCAAAGCTTCTTTCGACAAAGCCAACCGGTCGAGCGTCGCATCGTACCGCGGACCCGGACTCAAAGAAGGCCTGCGGATCCTCAAGACCGTCCGCGATGCCGGATTCGCCGTTCTTACCGACATCCATGAGCCTGCGCAAGCCGCGGAAGCCGCCGAGGCGGTCGACATCCTGCAAATCCCGGCCTTCCTATGCCGCCAGACGGACCTTCTGGTCGAAGCCGGCCGCACCGGGCGTGTCGTGAACATCAAGAAAGGCCAGTTCGTCTCGCCGCAGGATATCCGGCTGGCCGCCGAGAAGGTCGCGTCGACGGGGAATACAAAAATCATGCTGACCGAACGCGGCAGCTCCTTCGGCTACAACAATTTGGTGGTCGATATGCGGGGCTTGGCGATCATGCGCGGATTCGGCTGGCCGGTGGTCTTCGACGCGACGCACAGCGTCCAGCTTCCGGGCGCGGCGGGAACGGCTTCGGGAGGTCAGCCCGAGTTCATCGAGCCGCTATCGCGCGCCGCGGTTGCTGCGGGCGTCGACGCGGTGTTCATGGAAGTGCATGAAGCCCCGGAACGAGCCTTTCGGACGGCGCTAACGCGCTGCGGCTCGACTTGCTGGGTCCCTTGTGGCGAAAGCTGCAACGGATCAATTCGGTTTGCACGCCGGATCGCGCGGAAGCGTCTAAAATATAGCTATGAGGACTAACTGGCGCCGTCGTGGGTTTTCTCTCATCGAGCTGCTGATCGTCATCTCGATTATTCTCATCATTGCGGCGATCGCCGTGCCGAAGATGAACAAGCAGTTGATGCTGGCAAGAGAGCAAGCGGCGATCCGCCAGATCGGGACCATCCATCAGGCTGAGACGCAATATTATTCGCAGTTCGGCAATTACGCGCAGAGCCTGGCCGCACTCGGCCCGCCCGCTAGCGGCGCGCCGGGACCGAATGCGTCCGATATTATTCCCAAGAATCTCGCCGATGGAAAAAACAGCGGCTATCTTTTCACGGTAACCGGCTCGCCCACCGGCTACAGCGTGACGGCGGTCCCGGAAGCGTTCAACAGCACCGGAAGCCGGACGTTTTTTTCGGACCAGACGCTGGTGATTCGCCAGAGCTACACTGCTGAACCGGCCACGGCGACCAGTCCCGAGCTTAAGTAGCCAGACTTAGGCCGATTGTCCCGCTGTTTCCGAAGTTTCGGACGGCGTGACATTGTTGCGAGCTGCGATCAGTTCCGCTGCTTTCTCGCGGAGCCAGTTCGCTTCTCCGCGCTTCCGCAGTTGATCCAGCAGCTCGGCGCGATGCTCCATGTTGTTCGCCAGCTCCATACCTCGGTCCGGCCCACAGGATTCCCAAACTTTTCCCGCTTTCGCTAACTCGGCAATCGCTTCCAGATACCGTCCCGAAAATTCGTTGACGTACGCCAACGTTTCGTGCGCCACGGCCAGACGGGCTCCCTTTTTCCGCTTGAAGGTCCCGATGCATTCCGCCAGCAGCTCTCTGGCCCGCGCGTAATTCGACCAACCGATGTACATCCCGGCCACGCCGAATTGCATCTCGGCCAATTCGTCCAAGTCGCCGCCGACGATGCGCTCCTTCAGCAGCAGCATGCGCTCATACAGATGAGCAGCCTGCTCCAGATCCCCCGACGATTCGAGCGACCCCGCCAGGTGATGCAAGTCGTGCAGTGCGGCATCCGACGTAGGCCCCAGCGCGCCTTCATGAATCCGCAGTGCCCGGCGAAGGCAGCGCTGGGCTTCTTCATGATTTTCCTGCGCGCGATAGATGGCGCCCAGCTCGCTTAGTAAATTCGCGGTTTCCAGATGGTCCTCGCCCGCATTTTCCTCGAGCAGTTTGACCGCTTTTTCGAGCGCGGGAATGGCGTCTTCCGACCGTCCGTTCTTGTGCCTCGCAGTTCCCAAGCCGGTGAATGCGCCGCGCCATCCGCATTGGATCTGGGTGCGGAATCGAAGCCTCAATGCGCACGCCTTCCTGCAGCACCGCTTCCATGGCGGGGTAATTTCCGCCATCGTGATACACTTCCGCGAGCGCATCCAGGCACTGCACGTAGCCCGAAGGATTCGAAATACGCGCCGTCAGCTCCAGCGCCTGGCGCACCGTCTCTTCCGCTTCGTTGAGTTTTCCCTGTTTGCGCTGCGCTTCTGCCAGCTCCAGGCGGAATTGAACGCGTCGCACGGAATGACGCTGCACGTCGGCTTCATGCAGAGCGCGTTCGAGGTATTTTTCGGCCTCAGCGTAATTGCGAGCCTTCAAGTTTCGCTCGCCTTCGACACGATCCATGCCGCGTTCCAGGCTCCACGCGTCTACGCGAGGCGTCGCCCACGCCGCCACTTGCAGCGACCAACGAAACGCGTTGAAGATCGGGTCCATCTGTTTCGAACCTGTAAAGCCCTGTCAAATTGATCGGCCGTCTAGGGTCCTGACTTTAGTTTTGACTAGTGCTTAGCCCGTGGATTAAGGAGCCTCCCTTAGGGATCGGGTCCGATTACCTAAGGTGCATTAGCCTAGGTGTCATTTCCGTAAAACGTGGCAAAATCAGGAGATGACTCGTCGCGAGCTTCTCGCCGGCGCCCTAGTCGGCATTATGACTCGCCCGACGCGTGGCGCGACCATCTTCATCGAGATGACTGGAGGCCCCAGCCACGTCGATACCTTCGATTTGAAACTGGGCCCGTGGACGCCCTCGTGGATCGATCCAGTGCGTTTCGGCGAGACTCTATTTCCCGCCGGCCTGATGCCGAATCTGGCGGGGATGCTGGATCGTATCACGCTGATTCGCGGCCTTGAATCGGGCCGAACGAATCATCGCATGATCGAGACCGGCTGGCCCTTCCTGCGGGCGACTGGAACGTCTTTCGGAGATGCCTGTGCGCGGTCGATCGAAATGGTTCGCGGCGGCGCGCGGCGTGTCCATATTCGTCTGGGAAGCTGGGATCATCACGGCAACCTGTACCCGCGACTGCGCGCGATCTCACGGCAGTTCGATGCGGGTGTTGCGTCGTTGATTTCGGGACTCGATTCCACGAGGATTATCGCGATGGGCGAATTCGGACGACTACCGGGGCCACTGAACCAGAATGGCGGCCGCGACCATCATCCGGTGCACGCAGCATTGATCGCAGGATGCGGAATCCATGGCTGGACCACCGGGCGGACGGATGAACTCGGGACTTCTGTGGTCGAGCCGCCATCACATAATTTGGCGTGCCAGCTTTTCTTCCGTTAAGATTGAACTAGAGGAAGTTAGGATGACGCCGCGGGGCCGGGAAGTTCTGCACGAGATCGTCGAGGCTTATATCGACACCGGTGAACCGGTGGCCTCGCGTTCCATCGCGCGCCGCCGGCGGGATCCGCTCAGCGCCGCTTCCATCCGCAACATCATGGCGGACCTGGACGACGAAGGCTATCTTTCGCAGCCCCATACGTCCGCCGGCCGAGTGCCCACCGAGAAGGCGTTTCGCAGTTATGTTCAGTCGCTGACTCTGCGGCGGATGGCTGCCGAGGAACTGGAGCGGCTGCGCAGCGAGTTCGGCAAGCTCGATTCCGTCGAAGCTCGCGTCGAGCATACTTCCCGCACGCTGACCGACATGACCCGCAGCGTCGGCATCGCCGCGGCGATTCGGCAGATGCATCCCGCGCTCGATCAGATCGAATTGGTCGCGCTTCCGGACCGGCGGGTGCTGATGGTCGTGGTCACGCGCGATCATGAAGTCCGCAATCGCGTGGTGACGCTGGATGAGCCGGTCACGCCCGGACGAACTGGCCTCCATTCGCAACTACATCAACCGCAATTTCTCGGGCTGGACGCTCGAAGATGTTCGCCGGGAGCTCTCCGATCGCCTGGAGCACGCGAGCGCCGCCTACGACGCGATCCTGCGAAAGCTGACGCTGCTGTATTCCAAGGGACTGCTGGATATCGGCGCGGCGCCCGAAGTTCACATGGAAGGCGCCAGCAACCTGGTCGGCCTGGACCTGCATCTGACCAAAGAAAAGATGCGCGAGCTGTTCCGCGCGCTGGAAGAAAAGAAGCGCGTGCTGGAGCTGCTCGACCGATTTTCTCCGTGAACGATCCAGGGCGTCGGCGAGATTGCGCGTGCACGTCGGGCTGGGCGAAATGCATCCGTCGATGGGCGAGCTTTCGCTGATCGGCCTGCCGGTGGTGCTGCCGAACGGAATTTCGGCGGTGATCGCGGTGCTGGGTCCGATGCGCATGAACTACGGGCGCGTGATGAGCGCCGTGCAGCACGTCGGCCAGGCGTTTCAGGAGCTCCTAAACAGACTCTCCGTTTTCAACTGATGTCTAGGTCTCGGCGCGGGACGACTTGTGTACGCCGAAATGTGTGAATCTAGAATTTAGAGTATGAGCAGTCAGGATAAACGGACGGCGGGGCAGGATTCCGCCGGCGTGCAGGATCGCGGCCGCGGCGCTCGCCGCCATTACCGCCGAACGCGACCAGTTAGCCGCCGAAAAAGCCGAACTCCACGATCGGCTGCTGCGCAGCCAGGCCGAATTTCAGAACCTCCGAAGAAGCGAACGGAGCGCGAACGCCTGGAGCTGTTCGAATACGCCAGCACGGAAGCCGTGCGCGTGCTGCTTCCGATCCTGGACGATTTCGAGCGCGCGCTCAAGGCCGAAAGCGCGGATAAGGAATATGCGCCGGGATCGAACTGATTTACAAGCGCTTCTACGAAGCCCTCAAGAAACTCGGGCCTGGAGCCGATTGATTCCCAGGGGCAGCCGTTCGATCCGCAGATCCATCACGCGGTCGATATGGTGGAGACGGAGGAAGCTCCGGATCATACCGTGCTCGACGAATTTCAGCGAGGATATAACTTCAAGGGCCGGCTGCTGCGGCCGGCGATGGTGAAGGTGGCCGTCCAGCCCGCTTCCAAATGAGCGTGACCAAACGCGATTACTATGAAATTCTCGGCGTCGAGCCGGGACTGCGACGACCAGGTACTGAAAGGCGCATACCGGAAGCTCGCGCTGCAGTATCATCCCGACCGGAATCCCGGCGATCATAGCGGCCGAAGAAAAATTCAAAGAAGCCGCCGAGGCCTACAGCGTTTTAAGCGATCCGCAGAAGCGCGCCGCGTACGATCGCTTCGGCCATCAGGGCGTGGCTAGCGCGGCCGGCGCGGGATTCGATGGCGCGGGATTCCCGGATCTCGGCGACATTCTGAGCGACGTGTTCGGATTCTCCGACATGTTCGGCGGATGCGCCGGCAGCGGCGCAATCGCGCGCAGCGCGGCGAAGATGTCCGCTACGATCTCGAAATCGGCTTCGAAGATTCGATGCGCGGGCTTTCGGTCGACATTCAGGTGCCGCGCCTCGAAGAATGCGGCCGCTGCCAGGGAAAAGGCGCGGAGCCCGAGGACGGCCTGGTCACCTGTCCCACCTGCCGCGGGCGCGGCGAAGTGATCTATCAGCAGGCGTTCCTTTCGGTGCGCCGGACCTGCACGCAGTGCGGCGGACGCGGCCAGATCATCCGCCGTCCCTGCAAGGAATGCAAGGGCGAAGGCTATCTGCGGCGCGAGACGCAAGCTGAAGGTCAACATCCCGGCGGGCGTCGACAACGGCACGCAGCTTCGTCTTTCGCAGGAAGGCCAGCCGGGCGCCAACGGCGGCCCGCCCGGCGATCTGTACGTGGTGCTGAAAGTCGCCGAGCACCCGATTTTCGAGCGCCACGAAAGCGACCTGCACTGCACCGTTCCGATCAACATCGCGCAGGCGGCGCTGGGCGCGTCCATCGATATTCTGACCTTCGACGGATTGCAAACCGTGAAAATCCCCGAAGGCTCGCAAGCCGGCGGGCGATTGAAGCTGAAGGGGCTGGGCGTGCCGCATCTGCATGGCAACGGCCGCGGCGATCTGTACGTTCACCTCGACGTGCGCGATTCCCGCCAAGCTGACGCGCGAGCAGCGCAAGCTGATCGAGCAGCTCCGCGAACTGCTGCCGGCCGAAAACGAGCCCGCCGAAAAGGGCATCTTCGACAAAGTCAAAGATTACTTCCTCTAGAATAAGAGGTCGATGCGCAAGCGGCTGATCGTTCCGGCGCTGCTTCTCGCCATGACGATCGGCGTGTTCTGGAAGCTGGTGCTGACGCGCCAGTACACGTTTCTCGAATCCCCGGATCTGACGTATCAGGACGCGCCATGGCTTCAGGTGCAGGCCTACGCATGGCATCACGGTCAAATCCCACTGCTCTGGGACCCTTATCTGGCGGGTGGGCAGTCGTTGATCGGACAGATGCAGCCGGCGACTGCGTATCCGCTCAACTGGCTGCTGTTTCTGATACCCCTGCAACACGGGTTCATCCGCTTGAGCGCGCTGCACTGGTATTTTGTGCTTATCCATTTCCTGGCGGCGCTGGCAGCGTACGCGCTTTGCCGCGATTTAGGTCGATCTCGCGCCGCATCCGTGCTGGGAGCCGCCGCATTCGCTTTTGGCGGCTACGTCGCTTCTACACAATGGCCCCAGTTGTTGCACGCGACCGTGTGGGCTCCGCTCGCGCTGATGTTTTCGCTCCGCGCAATGCGCGATGAAAAACCGCTTGTCAACGCTTTGTTGTCGGGCGTATTCCTGGGCGTTCAATGGCTGGGGGGGCATCACCAGCTTCCGACGTTCACCGTGCTCGCGATCACAGGCCTGTGGATCTTCCATATCGCGCGCGGGACCGGTGCCGCGTCGCGCATTCGCAGGGTCCGATTGTATGTGTGCCTGGTCGCGATGATGATCGCCGCCGGAGCGTTGCAGATGTTCCCCGCCTTTTCCTACGGCCACGATGTCGTCCGCTGGGTGAACGCGAGCCACGAAGTGAAGTGGGATGAACCGGTGCCGTACTCCGTTCATGACGAGTTCGGCCAGCCACCGGCTGCGGTGCTCGGGATCTTTATCAATGGAATTTCCGCTAATTCCAATCCGTTCGTTGGCGCGGTGGTGTTCTTCCTGGCGATTTCCGGCGTCGTGTTGGCTTGGGAAGATCGCTCGGTACGCCTGCTCGCGTGCATGTCGCTCGGCGGAATGGTGTTTGCGCTTTCGAACTACACGATTTTTCAAGGCGTTCTTTACGCTCTGGTGCCGTTTGTCGAAAAGGCGCGCAATCCATCCATGGCGATGTTCATTTTTCATCTCGGAGTCTGTCCTTTGGCCGCTTTTGGGGTCGATACCTTAGTCACCGCTCCGACTGACTGGCTGAAGCGTGCGGCGATCGCCGTCGGCGCGGTCTCATGCCTGCTCTATGTTTTCGTCTTTGTCGCGTTCGTATCGAAGATCGATTGGAACGTGCGGCCTGGAGAGATCGCTGTGACGGCGCTCGCGGCAGCGCTGCTCGCATGGTTGCTTATTGCGATGCCGCGGGGTGTAGTGCGATCCCCGGCGGTTCTGCTGGTCGTGTTGATGATGCTCGAACTGGGGAGCTTCGCCGGAAGAAACTGGCTGAATCGCGATCTGGGCTGGCATTACTATCCCCTGTTGACTCGCGACCAGGATGTCGCGCAGTTTCTGCGGACCAGGCCTGGGCCGTTCCGCGTCGACTATAAAGAAGACGACATTCCATATAATTTCGGCGACTGGTACGGTATCGAAACGTTTTTCGGCTATGTTTCGTCGGCGCCGGTTTCTTTTATTCGCATGATCGGAGAGCCCCGGGAGCGCGCGTTGCTGGGGGTTCAATACTACCTGGCGAAAACTCCGGCCCGGGCTGACCAGCGTGAAGTTTTCGCGGGCGAAGGCGGGGTCAAAGTGTTTGAGACACCGGGAGCGATGCCGCGCGTCTGGACCGTGCATGAAGCGACCAGCGTCTCCGATCCGAGGCTGGTTCACGCAACGCTGAACTCGATCGATCTGAATCAAGCGACGTTTCTGATGGACCAATCCCCGCCACAGCTCGAAAACTGCGCGGGCGATGGCGTCCGTCTGATCCAGCATGAACCCCAGTTCACGGCCGTCGACGTTGATATGAACTGCCGCGGAATGCTAATCGCCGGCGACGCGTATTCGAAGGACTGGACCGCATCCATCGACGGCAAGCCAGCGCCTTTATGGGCTGCGTACTCGATCATTCGCGGAGTGGTGGTCGAACGCGGCCATCATCGTATCGAGTTGCGTTATCGGCCTTGGTCCGTTTACGTTGGCGCCGCGATTACGTTTCTATCGCTGCTGTTCGGATTCGTGATATGGAAGCTGTATGCTTGAAGTATGCCCGCGGCCGGAATCAAAGACTCACTGCGCGAGCGCGGCGTGCGGCTCACGCGCCAGCGGCGAATCCTGCTCGATCTGATCGATCAATCCGGCCGGCATCTGGATGCCGAAAGTCTGTACCAGATGGCCAAGGAGAAAGACCCGAAGCTCAACCGCGTCACCGTGTACCGGACGCTGAAGCTGCTGAAAGAAGGCGGCCTGGTGGACGAGCTGGACCTGATGCACTACGGCGGCGATCAGCATTATTACGAAACCCGCCTGAAGCAGGAGCACGCGCACGTCATCTGCCTGCGCTGCGGCAAAGTGGAAGAATTTTTCGGCGAGCCGCTGCAGAAGCTGCGGCGGCAGGTGGAATCGCACTTCGGATTTCAGATCGTGCTGGCGCGCACCGAGATCGGCGGATATTGCCCGCACTGCCAGGCGTTGAGCGCTCAGGAAGTGGCGGATGCAGCTCGGGCGCCGCTGGCCGCCAAAGGAGAACGTGGCTGATGGCCGGACCAGGGCGAGGCGCCGCTTCCGGCCGGCGGCGCTGCTGGTTCTGAATCCTTCCGGCCAGCGCACGCGCGTGCCGCTGCTGCCGCTGCCGTTCCTGATCGGCCGGCACGCCGATAATAATCTGGTGCTGCGCGATAACCGCGCGTCGCGCAGCCACGCCCGCATCTTCGCCGAAAACGGCAAGCTACGTCATCGAGGATCTGAACAGCCGCCACGGCACCTGGGTCAACGGCGAGCGCATCGGCGCGCCACGTGCTGCGCAATTCGGATCGCATCGACCTGGGCGTGCGCGAGTCCTACCAGCTCACCTTCACGCTCGAGCACGGCGAGATTCAACCGCATTCTGGACCAGATCTCTTCCACGTCGCACTCGGGCGGCATGGGAGCGAATAATCTGGCCAAGCTGCGGTCGCTTGATGGAAGTGGCGCGCGCGCTGCAAAATTCGCTGTCGACGCAGGAAGTGCTGACCGCGGTGGTGGACGCGGCGCTGGCGGTCACCGGCTGCGAGCGCGGATTCCTGATGCTGCGCAACGGAGCGCGAGCTGGATGTTTCCGTGGCCCGCGATCACGACGGCCGGGCGCTCGAAGCCGACGATCTGCGCGTGCCCCGCAGCCGTGATCCAGCGCGCGCTGCAATCGCCGCCGCGATCTGCTGTCGATGCCCTTCGATCCGCTGGCCGAGCAGGGCGTGCGCCCGGAGATGAGCGTCGCCGCGCTCGAACTGCGCAGCGTGGTTTGCGTCCCGCTGGTGCACATTCGCAGCGGAACGTCCGAAGAGACTCGCATCAGTGGCCAGCGTCGAGGCACCGTCGGACTGCTGTATATGGATTCCCGCCAGGCGCCCGCCGATCTTTCCGCGGGCAATCGCGAACTGCTGCAGACGCTGGCGATCGAAGCGTCCACCATTCTCGAAAACGCGCGCCTGATCGAAGAGGAGCGCGTCAAGCTCCGCATGGAAGACGAGCTGAAGATCGCGCGCGACATCCAGCAGGGATTGCTGCCGGCGGCGCTGCCCTCGATCGGATGGTTTCGCGCCGCCGGGTCCAGCTTGCCGTCGACGCAGGTGGGCGGCGATTATTTCGATGTGCGCCAGATCTCGCCGGATCTGTGGGCGGCCGTGGTCGCCGACGTTTCCGGCAAGGGCGTGAGCTCGGCGCTGCTGGCGAGCCTGCTGCAAGGCTCGTTTCTGATGGCATCGGCGGATCCTGGCATATCGAATCGATCATGGACCGGCTGAACGCATTTCTGCTGGAACGCACGCGCGGGGAAAAATACGCGACCGTGTTTTATTGCACGCTTGGATTCTTCCGGCCTGCTGAGCTACTCCAACGCCGGCCATCCCGCGCCGTTCCTGGTGAGCCCGGATGGACGTCTGCGCAAGCTGCATACCTCCGGAATGCCGGTGGGCATGATCGAAGACGCGCCGTTCCAGATGGTGCAGACGCAGCTCGCAGCCGGGCGACAAAGTCGTGATCTATAGCGACGGCCTCACCGAAGCGGAGAACGCCGAAGGAGTTTTCTTCGACACGGAACGCCTGCGCGTATGCCTGCGCGACAACGCCGCGCGCGACGCCGTCGAATTGCACGCGGCTCTGCTGCGCCGCCGTGGACCGGTTCGTCGGACGGCGGCGTGGTTCGCGACGATATCACGGCGCTGGTGATCGAGTACGCGCCCGCGTGATTCTCTACACCGCCGCGCATGGCGGCTTTTCTCGGCGAAGCGGTTCCTTTGGGCGGCGGCGCGGCCGTTTGCGACCATCTGGTCGAAGAATGGACGCGCACACGCCCCTTCGACTTTCGTCTGATTACGCCGTCGATCCTGGGCGGATCGGCGCCCACCGGCCGCGAGCTGGTGCGTTTCGGCGAGCGCGATTATGCGCGCTTCTGCCGCGCGTTCGAGCGCGCCGCGACCGAAGAAATTCTGCGTCACGATCCTGAGTCGACGGTGGTGCTAAGCAACGATGTTTCCGAAGGTCCGGATTTCGCGCGGCTCGCCGCAGCGCGGGTTTCGCGTGTTCACGATCTATCACGTCGATGTGGTCGCTTACGTGGCCGCGATTTACCTGCGCGGCTGGATCGCGCCGGAAACGACGGTGCGCTGGTATCCGCGCGTTGGCTGCGATGCTGCCGGAGATCGCCCGTCTGGTCTGGGAAAAGCAGGCCGCGAGCGTCCGCTATTCGCGCGGCCTGATCGTTCCTTCCGCAGGAATGCGCGATGTGTTGCAGCGATGCTATCCGTCGTGCCCGCCGAATTCATGTGCTGCCCTGGGGCGCTTGGGATAACGGTTCGCCAAGTGAGGCACACGATCTTCGCGCCGAATTCGGTGTTCCTGACGATGCGCGGGTTCTGCTGACCCTCAGCCGAATTTCGCCTGAAAAGGGACAGGACCTGCTTCTCGATGCGTTGATCGAATGGGAGCGCCGCGGCGAAACGTCTCCACTCTGGGTTTTCATCTGCGGCGACGCAGCGTTCATGCAGGGCCAGCGTTTTCTGGAAAAACTTGCGCAAGCTCGCGGCTCGCCTGAAGCATACACGAGTAATTTTTCCCGGATACGTGACCGGAGAACGCAAGCGCGCATTTTTCGCCCTCGCCGATCTGTACGTGTTCCCGTCGCGTCACGAGAGCTACGGGCTGACGCTGCTGGAAGCGCTCGCGGCCGGATTGCCGGCCGTGTGCCTGGATCATCATGGGGCGCGCGAGATCATGCGCGACGAATTTGGCGCACTGGTCAGAGCAGATCAACTTTCGAACGCCATCTCACGCCTGTTGGCCGAACCGTCGCAGCTCCGCGTGATGAGTGAAGCCGCCCGAGCGTTCGCAGCCGGCGAAAAGTTCTACGAGCGAGCCGCGATTCTGGCGGATATCCTCAAATAACGGATGGGATTCGCACTCTGGCTGGACGAGGAAGCTCGCATGGCGTGGGCGCAAGGAACGCAGGAATACCGCCCGATGGGCGCAGCCGCCATCGCGATCACGGGCCAGTTCCGGCGCGCGGATTTTCACCAGACGCGGGCCCTTCCTCGTCGTCTGCAAAGCTCTTTTGCGGGATTCTTCGGCTCGCTCGAAGACGTGAACCGCTACCTGGGCTCGCGACGGCGACGAAGGCGACGCACGACACCTGCGTATCTGCGCTAGCGGCGGTATGATGTTTTTGAAAACGTTATGCCGATTTACGAATACAAATGCCGCAGTTGCTCCGATGAATTCGAACTCCTTGTGCTTGGTAAGACCGTGCCCGTCTGCCCATCCTGCCAGAGCCAGGACCTGGAGCAACTTCTCTCCACGTTCGGCATGAGCACCGACGGAATCCGCCAGGCGAACGCTCTCGCGGCGCGGCGTGCCAGCGTCCAGGCCAAGGATTTCAAGGATCAAAACGTCGCGCAAGCCGAATACGTCCAGAAACACCGCGACGACTAGGTCACTTCAGCGGTAGAAACTTCTTGTTGATCTTCGCGACGATCACGTAGTTCGGATCCACCATTTCGTCCAGATGAATCTCGGCGGTCTTCGACAGCAGCTCATAGGCATCCATTTCGGAGAGGCCGTTGCGCTCATGCATCCACTTGATCAGCTCCGTGAATGCGATGCGCAAAGCGTCGTCAAGAGGCCGGTAAATCCCTACCGCCATGATGTAGTTGTCGTTTTCGAAGCGCGGCCACTGGATGGTCTTGTGCTTCAGCACATCCACTTTGACGCGCACACGCATCGACACCTCGATCGCCGTGCCCGCGACCTCGCCGTCTCCCATGGCCGCATGCCCGTCGCCTAGGAACAACAGCGCGCCCGGAACATTCACCGGCAGGTACAGAGTATTGCCGACGCTCGCTTCGGGTGCGTCCATGTTTCCACCGAACTCAGCCGGTACGATCGAGCTGCGCGCTTCGCCGTCAGCCGGCGCGACACCGACGCAGCCAAGAAACGGATGCAGCGGGATGTTCACGGTGAACTTCGAATCGGTGGCGCGAAACGTCGCCAGGTTGCGCGCCTTATCGATCGGATAGACCCAGACCTTTTCCGGGATTCCTTTGCCCAGAATCGGGGTGTAACGGCTGTTGTTCAGCGCGCCGAATCCCGCCACCGTGCTGCCCCAGCCTTCCTTGCCGTCGACGACGACGGATAGAAACTTCACCACCAGCGTGTCGCCGGGCTCGGCGCCGTCAATGTAAAACGGCCCGGTGAGCGGATTCGGACCACGCGGCTTCAGTCCTGCCTTTTCCACCGCGTGCCCATCGGCATCGACAGTATTGGTTTCAAGGGTATCGCCGGCGTGGATCTTCAGGACCGGCGCGGACGGACCGTAGACGTACTTCAGGTCCTCCATTTTGAGGTCATAGCGGGCTGTTTTATTCGATTGGGCACAGCACGCGCCCACCGAAATCAGCGTCAGAAGCAGGCAGCAAAGTTTTGGCTTGTCCATAGTTCTTTGTAGTTTAGAACTTCCCGGCAGCGCCGAAGACGGGAGCGGATCAGTCTTCTATTTGGCGCCGACCGTTCAAGTAAATATAGTCCCGGATTATCGGAAGCTCGCCTCCACACTCCAATGGGTACGACTACTCGCCCGCCTAGGAGCTTGTACGACTATGCGGCCGACATCACGAATGGGAATCTCGCCGCCTTCGGACGTTACTTCGATCGATTTGATACAATTTGTGTCGAATTATGCATGAGATTGTCTTTCTATTCCTTTTGGCACAGAGCGACCCGTCGAAACTGCTGCGTGATTTTCGCACTGCGGTCGCGGAAAACTCGCCTAGCGCCGCTGCAGATGCAGCCGACAAGCTCGATCAGGCCATTCGAGCGCGGTATCAGGCATGGCTGGTGCGCGACGCGTCCCAGCGGGTCGATGAGTTCCTTTCTTGGCTCCCCGACGACACCGAGACCTTTTGGGTAAACCAGGAACCGTTCCTCGTAAACCCGGACGAGCCGCCGGAGGCGCTCTACGCGAAGCCGGTTCAGAGGTTCTCCACCGACCGGCTTGCGGCGGCAGGTGACGGAAAGATCTACCGGGCTCTCGCGGGACGCACAATACGCATGGTCGCCTCCGGAGCAAAAGAATATCGGGAAAATCGGAAAATCTTAATGACTCCCGGCCCGCAGACTCTGAGGGAGGTTGTCTATTTCTATCTACTCACGGAGCCATTCGACGCTCCGCCTGCCGACGAGACCATTGAGAACCGGCCCGTCTGGAAGGCCCCGGCGAAAATCACGGATTGGACGCAGCAGCGTCCGAGGCAGGAGCCTCCTAAGATAGACGACGACAATTGGATCGCTCTCGCCCGGCCCGATCTGCTGATTCTGTCGAATCGACGCGACGTTCTTTCCACCGTGTTGGCTCGAATCGGCCAAGGCGCGGAATCGCGCGCCCTCCCGGCCCATCTCGGGGAGTGGCAGCATGTCAATCGGGGCGCGTCATTTTGGGGCTTGCGCCACTATTCGGCGCCGGCAAAGCCAAAGCCGGGCGAGCGTGGGTACGAGGCTGCGGATCTGCCACGGGCGGACGGATCAGCGACAGGAGCGAGTGTTCAGTTCGATCCTTCTTCGCTGCGGCTGGAAATCGAGTATTTGAGTACAGCGCCGCTCGCCAAGAGCCGCGGTCCGATTGACAGCTTGAGGACGGAATTTCAAGTCGACCAGCCATCCGCTGGGGTGTGGCATCTGATCTCGGACGTTAAAGCGCGGGGATCATACCCGGTGCTGTTCGCGATGCAGCTGCTCGGCTATGGAGAATACCGGTGAGACGCGGATTCGCTTTAGTCGTGCTGGCATGCGGGACACTGCTCGCACAAGCGCCTGCCGCCTCCAATCTAACCAAGCTTGCGGACGACCTTGACGACGCAATTCAAGCCGGAGACTGGGCCAGGGCGGTAGAGATTAGCCGCACGCTTAGGGTCGCAGCCATAGAGGCGCGCGATGCTTCGTTATCCGGGCAGGGCGGTGAATTGGCTGAGAGCATCCTCTCCTGGCTTCCCGTCGACACGGAAGCGTATGTTGTCGCGCAACGGCCGTTCAAGCTACCCGAGGAAAATATCGTTCAGGTTCCCAGCACCCTCGATGCGGCGCGGGGTTTTGTCTTAGGACTCCTTCTCGCGCCTGAGAAGGGTAAGCTCGCAAAGGCGCTGGTGGGCAGCACGATTCGTCTGGCCGCGATCGGACGCCGCTCCGGGGCGGAGCCTGAGGAAAACCCACCACCGAACACGCCAGTGCCCTTCGGCATGGTGCCGTATGAAGGCTGCGGTGTTTATGCGTTCGCGGAGCCACCGGGTGAGCGAGTTTTTGGGCGTCCGCCAGATCGTTCCGTGCTGGGCCTGCGCGTCTGGGTGTCGAAAGGATCGCAAAACGACACGCCCGACCGCGAAACCTACGAAGTTGCATTTCTGAAGCCCGATGTCATCATCTCTTGCAATAATCAAGCGTTCTTCGAGCAAATGGCGGCGCGAATGCATGCCCCCGTCTCCATTCGTGCGCTGCCTGCCAGCCTCCCGGAATGGCGACATGTGAATCGAAGCGCGGCGCTGTGGGGTTTATGCCACTACTCCGAAAAACTCGCCGTGCTCGCGATGATGGGCATTCAAAATGACCCTCATGCAACGGGTATTTCGGTCGAATTCGGCAGTGACGAGAAGAGCGCGAAGGCCTTCCTGCTAGCCCAATCGGATCCCTGGGCAGACGCGGGTGCGAATCCCGAATTGAGCGGAGCCAAGGTTCTCCAGACTTCTCCAGGCGTCTGGGTGTTCAGCGTCACGGACCGCTCGCCGGTGGTCGCGTTGCTCTTTATGGCGTACCTCGGCTTCGTTGTAGTGATTTGATTGCGCCAAGCGCCCTAATCGGAACCCGATTCGCCCAGGGGCAGACTACTTGACATCCGCCGGAAGCTTCGATTCGTACCCGACCGTCCCCTTCATCGCTTCGTCCACCGAAACATTGTTAGTCTCGAGCGTCGTACCCAGGGTTTGGTCCAGACCGACTCGCGACCGGCTGTAATTCTGGAGCGCCGCGATCTCCGCGTACTGCGCCGAAGTCAAAGCCCGCTGCGCTGCGATCACCAGGTCGATGGTCGAGCTTCCCAGCCGGAACTTCTGCTGTTCTTGGGTGAGAAGCTGCTGCTGGAGCTCGCGCGACGCGACGGCGTTCCGATACCGCAGGCTCGCCTGCCGGACCGCGATCATCCCGTTCGAGATCGCCACCACCATGTCGTTGCGGTTCTTGCGCTCCTGTAAATCGCCCTGGCGCAACTGCATTTGATCGATCCCCAGATCGGCCTGATCCGAGCGGTTCCGAAGCGGGCCGCTGAAGTTCAGTCCACCGACGCGCGTGTTGTATTGATTCGAGAAGACCTGTCCCAAAGCATCACCCAGACCGCCGATTTGAGACGGCAGCGGCCGGTACGGGGAAATCGGATTGGGGCTGCCGGCCGATCCGGTGTTCAGACTGTATCCATAGACCGTTGCCGACGGCAGGATGGCGTTTACCGTACCGACCGAATTGATCTCCTGCGACTCGTTGTTGATCTTGTCCAGCAGCACGTCGGGACGATTCTTCAACGCGGTTGCTACCAGCTCGCGCAGGGGAGGCAAGTCGTCCGAGGTGGGAACCTCCAGCCGGTCCAGTGTCACGATTTGTGCCGCGTCCAGTTCCGGATCCTGCGCTCCGTCACGGCTGATGAGGCTTTTCAAGGTAACTTCCTGCTGGCTAACGTTCAAATCCGCCGTCGCCAGGTCTTGCTTGCTCGTCGCCAGTTCCGCTTCCGCGCGATAAATATCCACCTTGGCGATCGCGCCCAATTCGATCTGCTTCTGCGTGTCGTTGTAAAATTTATCCGCGAAATCGAGAGCTTCCTGCTTCGCCTTTCGATCCTGCTGGTAACCAACCAGGTCCCAGTAGACGTTCACCACCTGGGCGACCAGATTCAACACCTGCGAGCGGAACGTGACTCTCGAAGCCTCCGCCGATTTCTTCGCCATTTTGATGTAGCGGCTGTTAACAGCCATGCCGCGGCCGCTCAGCAGTTTCTGATACGCATAAACGTATGCCCTCGGCTGAACCGAGGGATTCAGCGCATCGCCGGGAGAGTTTTCTTTAAGGTAATTCTCCTGAAGGAAAGTCTGAACAACCGTGCCCGACAAAAACCCTTCCTGCGCGTAGTTGGAAAAATTGCGGCTGATGTCCACCAGGGATTCGGTTCCGCTGATCTGAAGATTTGCCTGCGGATAGGTTGTATGTCCCCAAAGATAGGTGCCGTATACGGTCGGATCCAGGTTCGGTGTGACCGGTCCAATCTGCGTGAATCCACCGTTCTGGCCCGATCCGCTGCCGGATCCTGAGTTTGCAAGCACACCCGCGGCGCTCTCCGCTCCCCGCACGCCCTGCCCTGCGATCACCGGGCTGCTGTTCGCTTGATTTGACGTCGATCCTTTCAACGGTCCACCGGCTTGCTGCCGTTCCACATACCAATCCGCGCGCAACGGCCCGTAGCGGTCGACTTGCAGGTCGAGATTATTTTCGATCGCCAGCGCGATCGCGTCCTGCACGGTCAAATACAGCCGCCCGGCTCGTATCAGTCCGTGAATCCGCTCCGAGTTGGTCAGTACCACGGGAGGGACGGTCGGCTTCATGTACGGACGCCACACGATCTTGTTGTGCGGACGCTCCACGAACGGCTGCTGGGCCTGCAACGAACCGAACAGGCAGCTCCACGCGGCGAGAATCGCAAAGGATTTTTGGAGTCTCATCGCTGACCTCCCGCCCTCGGCGCCGGTTGTGGAACATTATCCGGAATCGAGCTCTGCCGCGAGACATGCCCCGACGTCGCCTCTTCAATCGAGACATGATTTATCTCAAGCGTCTGCCCCAGCGTTTGGTCGAATGCCACGCGCGCGTGCGTATAATTGGCCATCGATTCGATTTCCAGCGTCTGGTCGTTGGCCAGATCGCGCTCGGCCTGCACTACGGTCGGAATGGTCGATTGGCCGAACTTGAACCGCATTTGTTCGGCTTCCAGGGTTTGCTCCGCCAAAACGCGCGTAGCGACGGCGTTCTCATATCGCGCGCGCGCCTGCTGGAGACTGATGACGGCGTTTTTTACCTGGACCCGGACGTCATTCATCGCCTTCTGATACTGCAACTCCTGTTGCCTCAATTGCAGCACATCGTCCACGTAGTCGCCCTGTGCGGCGCGATTCCGTAACGGGACGTTAAAAGAAAACCCTGCCGAGTAGTTCGGATAATGACGCTCGAAGATTTGCGCTGCGATGGTGCCTCCACCTCCCACAAACAGTGGCAGGGGGCTGCAATATGCGAGTCCAGGACACAACGCATTGGGCGAGCCTGCCAGCGCGGCGTTATTCACATCCACGAACCCGGTCAAGGTGGGCAGCAAGGCGCTCCGGGTGCCGTCCGTGCTGATCTTCTGGCTCGCCAGATTGATTTTCGATAACTGAATCTCCGGCCGGTTCGCCAGCGCTTCGTCGATCAATTCGTTGGTCGGTTTCAACTCTTCTTTCTTGGGAATATCGATATGATCGAGCGGCACGATGTGCACGTCGTCCAGCCATGCGTTCACGCTTCCGTTCCGGCTCAGCGTGTTCTTGAGAATAATTTCCTGCTGCGCGACGTTGGTTTGCGAGATCAAAAGATCCTCTTTGCTCTGCGCCACCTGCGCCGCGGCTTGCGTTACCACAATCGCGGGCTGCTCACCCAGCTCCACTTCGTGCTTCTGATCCTCGAGAAGCTGATTCGCCGTTTCGAGCGCCTTTTGCTTGATCCGCAGGTCGTCGTTGAAGCTCACCAGGTCCCAATACAGATTCAGCACTCCGGCCACGGTGGTGATCACCTGCTCCTTGAAATTGAGATCATTCACCTTCTGGTTGTTCTTGGCGATCCGGATATAACGGTCGTTTACGGCTCTGCCGAAGCCTTGCAGCAGGTTTTGCGTCAACTGCAAATCCATGGTTCCCGTCGAGTACGGATTCAGCGCGTTCGCCGGACTGTTCACGTGGTAGTGCGCCCCCTGATAGTCGACGGTGAGAGTAGTGCCCGGCGTCCACGATTGCTGATACTGGAAATAGTAGGTCTGAAAGTCGGTGACCAGCGATGACGTGGAGCTGACGGTGGTCAGAGTTTCCGGGATCGTCTGATGGCCGAATTGCACTTGAGCTACCAGGCTCGGATCCAGCAGGACGGGCGTTGCGCCGATAGTTGGGATCAGCCCTCCGCCCGAACTCACGCCCGATCCTCCGCCCGCGATGTTCACCGCGCCGACCGTCACGCCCGCCGTGCTGATACTAGTGGGTGCGGCGGCGATAGGAACCGAGATATTGCGCGGCGCCTGGCCCGACGCGGTTCGCAGCAGGACTTCTCGGCTCAGAAACGCTCCGTAGCGCTGAATCGCGATGTCCAGATTATTTTCGAGCACCAGCGCAATCACGTCGTCCACCGACAGATACAAATTTCCCGCCCGCACCAATTGTTCGAGCCTGGGGGAATCCGTCATCTTCGCCGGTCCGACGTATCGCCTCTGCGCGTTGAACGGCGAAAGTAGTGGCTGCACAAAGGGGATCGGCTTGCGGCCTTGAATCGAGATCTCAGGCGAAGCGACGAAATTCTGCCCGTAGGCCGCGGCCATCAGAACAAGTGGCGAAATTCTTCGTAAGTAGCTCATTGTAAATAGAATCCTAGGTTGACCGACGAACTTCATCGAATGGATGTTGACCCTCATCCGGTGCAATTGCCCTTCCACACGCATGCGGCAGCTAAAACAATGGTTTAGAGGCAGTTACGCGCCATCCCGCTCCGATTCTGTCCGATTTTGTGATCGAGTGTCCGGTTTCGCAACGGTTCCCTCTATGATAGTCTTTCGAACATGTATAAGCCTACGTTCGCTGTGATCGCCGGGTTCGCCGCGATTGTCACTGCCTTACAATCTCAGACGCCCACCGAGCCTGTCGATTACCCCGCGCTCAGTGCAATTCGGGACGAGGGGTTGGCCCATTCGCAAGTGATGGACAATGTGAGCTGGCTCGCCGACGTGTATGGGCCGCGTCTCAACGGCTCGCCCGGTCATCGGCAGGCGGCCGCGTGGGCGCAGAAGAAATTCGCCGAATGGAGCTTGGCGAATATTCACACGGAAACCTGGCCGTTCGGAAAAAGCTGGAGCCTGGTCCGCTTCAGCGCGCACATGATCGAGCCGCAGATTCAGCCGCTGATCGCTTTTCCGAAGTCGTTCACACCGGGCACCAAAGGCACGGTGACGGCCGAGGTGGTTCGCGTCGATATCAACTCCGAGGCCGATTTTGAGAAATATCGGGGCAAATTGGCGGGAAAGATCGTGCTGACGCAGCCGGCTCGCGACGTGAAAATGCTGGAAGGAATCGTGGTCCAGCGGTGGAATGAGACTCTTCTGAAAGAGGCGGAGACCACCCCGCTGGCCGCGCCCGCCGGCGAAGGTGGCCGCGGCGGAGGACGCACGCTGGCCGAAAAAACTCAGGAATTTTTCGCGAACGAAGGCGTGATCGCAGCTTTCGACCGCGGCGGCGATCAGTTCGTCGCCGGCGACAATCAGATGTCCTGGCGCACCGAACACGTCGATGGCGGAACGATTTTCGTCCAATCCGGCGGTCCGCACGACAACGAAAACGCGGGGAAGAACATGGTTCCCCAGGTGGTGCTCGCTGTGGAGCATTACAATCGCATGATTCGTATTCTCGACAAACATCTCCCCGTGAAAGTCGAGCTCAACATCGAAACCAAGTTCTACGATGAGACCGAGCCAAACGGATTCAACGTCATCGCCGAACTCCCGGGAGCCGAATTATCGAAAGAATACGTCCTGTTGGGCGCGCATCTCGACAGCCACCACAGCTCCACTGGAGCCACCGATAACGCGGCCGGATGCGCGGTGATGATGGAAGTGATGCGCACGCTGAAGGCCGCCGGCATCAAGCCGCGCCGGACCATCCGAGTCGCATTATGGGGAGGCGAGGAAGAGGGACTGCTCGGCTCGAAAGCCTACGTCAAGCAGCATCTCCTGGATACCGACACGAAAGTGGTCAAGCCCGAGTATCAGCAACTGGCCGCGTATTACAACCTCGACAACGGCACCGGCCGCATCCGCGGAGTCTGGCTCCAGGACAACCTCGCGATCGCGCCGATTTTCCGAGCATGGATGGCGCCTCTACGCGACTTGGATGTCCCCGGAACCATCGCGCCGCGCTCCGTGAGCGGGTCCGATTACCAGTCCTTTGACACCGTGGGCATTCCCGCGTTCCAGTTCATGCAGGATCGGCTGGAATACAATTCGCGCACGCATCACTCCAACATGGACACCGTCGACCGGGTCCAGAAGGACGACCTGGTGCAGGCAGCGATTGTAGTGGCGACCTTCGCCTACGAAACCGCCATGCGTCCTGAAAAATTGCCGCGCAAAGCCGGTCCGTACTCCAAGCCTGCGATCGAATCGAGCAAGTAATGCCCAACGCGGAGTTGCCGCGCGAGCTTGGGCTACTCGACTCCATTTCGATCATCATCGGGATCGTCATCGGCGCCAGCATTTTTCTGGTCCCGAACCTGATCGCCCAGAGTCTCGATTCCTCGGGTTGGATTCTGGGGGTCTGGATCTTCACCGGCGTACTCTCGTTTTTCGGCGCGCTCGCTTTCGCCGAGCTCGGCGCGATGCTCCCGGCTACTGGAGGCCAGTATGTGTACTTGCGCGAAGCCTGGGGACGGCTCCCGGCTTTTCTGTGCGGCTGGACCCATTTCCTGGTCAGCCAGACTGCCGGGATCGCGTACCTGTCGGTCACATTCGCTCTGTTTTTCGCGTATTTTGTGCCGTTATCGCCGTGGCAGCAGAAAGGGCTCGCGCTGAGCGTGATGGCCTCGCTGACCATGGTGAACTATCGCGGCGTGCGGCTTGGGCGCGGCCGTGCAAAACTCCTGCAATCTTGCGAAGCTGATCGGACTCGCCGTGATCGTAGGGGCGGCATTCTTCGCGCCACGCGTGCCCGTGCAGCCTGCTTTCGGTGCGATTACGGCCGGAGCATTCGGGGTGGCCATGATCGCCTGTCTGCAAGCTTATGACGGATGGTCCGCCGTCAGCTTCGTCGCCGGCGAGGTGAAAAATCCGCAGCGAACTTTATTGCGTGCACTGACCATCGGCATGACGCTTTCCATCACGATCTATCTGCTGGTCAACGTCGCTTATCTCAAGGTGCTAACCATCCCCGAAATGGCTGCAAATCCTCGCGTCGGATCGCTTGCGGCCGAGCGGACCCTCGGCAGTTCCGGTGCGATGCTGGTCGCCTTCACGATCTGCCTCTCTACGCTCGGATCGCTGAACGGCCGGGTACTCACGCAGCCGCGCGTCTACTTCGCGCAAGCCTGCGACGGCCTGTTCTTCGAGCGTTTCACCACCGTCCATCCACGCTACAAAACGCCGTCATTTTCGATTCTGGTACAAGGCGTCTGGGCCGCGGTGCTAATTCTGAGCGGGTCCTACGAAGTGCTGATTGACTATCGGATCTTCGGCGTGTGGATGTTCAACTTGATCACGGTGGCCGGCGTGATTGCGCTGCGCCGGAAACGCCCGGATTTGCACCGGCCGTACCGCATGTGGGGCTATCCCTACACGGCAGTCGCCTTCATCGCGGTGGCGAGCGCGTTCATGGTCAACACGATGATCCATCGTCCCGAGCCGTCGCTGTCGGGCCTCGCGATCATGGCCGCGGGAATCCCGGTGTACTATCTGCGCCGCCGTTCGCTACGATGAAAGTTCCTCATGCGGACGTATCAGGTGAAGGTGACGCGCTCAACTGGAATCGCAACCTACACCGTCGAGCTAGAGGATCGCATGACCGTTCTCGACGTCCTGTTCCGCATCCAGTGGAATCAGGATTCGTCGCTCAACTTCCGCTGCGCCTGCCGCGTCGGCATGTGCGGCACCTGCGCGATGAGCATCAATCGTGTCCCGCGGTTGGCGTGCAAAACGCGAGCCCTCCTGCTCGATTCGTCCGTGATCGCCTTGGCTCCGCTCCCGAATCTCCCAGTGATCAAGGATCTGGTTGTTTCGCTCGAACCGTTTTTCGAGCAGTGGAAGAAAATCCGCCCCTCGCTGAATGCAGCGGACTCCGCTCAGCTCGCGGTGATTCCCGAAGATCCCGACGTTTCCCGCAAGCGCGACTGCATCACCTGCGGCATCTGCTACGCGGCGTGCGGGATCAAAGCCACGCACAAAGATTACCTGGGTCCGGCCGCTATAAACAAGGCCTTTCTACGTATTCATGATCCGCGCGACCGCATCACCAAGGAACGCCTCAGAGTTCTGAACGACGAATGGTCCGGCGTCTGGCGCTGCCACACTCAGTTCAACTGCACGGCCGCTTGCCCCAAAGGAATCGACCTTACCGATACCATCGTCCGCCTGAAACGTTCGCTGCTCGCATGAACGATCTGCTGCGCAAATACCGATGGCAGTTCAGCGGAATGGTGGCGCATTTGATTCAAAGGATCACCGGATTGCTGCTGCTGGTCTACCTTTTTCTCCATGTACGAACAGTGCACGCCCTAGCCGAAGGCCCGGCTGCATTCGACCACGCCGTTTCTACATTCAGCAATCCGTTCTTCAAGCTGCTAGAGATTGCGCTACTGGGCGCTGTGATTCTGCACGCGCTGAATGGCGTGCGGATCACGCTGCTCGACCTCGGCCTTGCCCATAATCGCCAGCGCCAGCTCTTTTGGGCTTGGTCGATCGGCGTCGGAGCCGTGATTTTCTTAGCCGGTGCGATTCCGATGTTCCTTTTCGCGGTGCTCAAATGAACGCCGTCTGGTGGTACACGCAAAGAATCACCGGCGCGGCACTTCTGCTCTTGTTGATTGCGCACTTCTGGGTCGAGCATTTCGTCTCCGAAAATCTCCTTCGCGGCGACCTGACTTACGCCGCGATTCGCGCCCGGATCGCGACGCCGGCCTGGCAGGCGATCGATATCGCGTTTCTCTTGATCGCCTTGCTCCATGGGCTCAGCGGTCTCCGAAGCATTTTGCTCGACTTCAGCCGCATCGGCCGCAACGGCGCCCGCATTTTCACGGCGGCATTGATTGTCGTCGGCGCGGTATGGGCATATTGGGGAATCGAAGCCTTCCGAAATCTAAGATGATGGACGAAATCAGCGCCGACATCCTGATCCTCGGCGCCGGCGGTGCGGGCCTGCTCGCGGCGCTACACGCTCACCGCATCAGCAAGAAATTGAAAATCGTCATCGCGGTGAAGGGACTCCTCGGGCAGAGTGGCTGCACTCGGATGGTGCAGGGCGGCTATAACGCGGTACTGAATCCCAACGATTCGCTCGACCGCCATTTCGGCGACACCATCAAAGGCGGAGCTTATCTCAATCATCAGGAGCTCGCCTGGAAGCTGGTGGAAGAGGCTCCGCGGCGGATCATTGAGCTTGAAAATCGCGTCGGTTGCCTGTTCGACCGCAATCCCGACGGGACCATTCATCAGAAAGCCTTCGCGGGCCAATCTTTCGATCGCACCGTGCATCGCGGCGATCTTACCGGTATCGAGATCATGTCGAATCTCCGCGACTACATTCTCTCCACCGATATTCAGGTTCTTCAAGAATGCCGCGGCCTCGATCTGCTCCGCGGCGACGGAAGAGTCGCGGGCGCCCTGCTGCTTCATATTCGCAGCGGCGAAATGGCCGCCGTGCGCGCGAAAGCCACTCTGCTCGCCACCGGCGGAGGCGCGACGATGTATCGTATCTCCTCTCCATCGCTCGAAAAATCGGGCGACGGAATGGCGATGGCTTACCGCGCGGGCGCGGCCTTCGTCGACATGGAAATGCTCCAGTTCCATCCAACGGGCCTGTTGGTTGGCGATTCTATCGCTACCGGAGGCCTGCTCGAGGAAGGCCTGCGCGGCGCCGGCGCGCGCCTCTACAATGGCCTCGGCGAACGATTCATGGAGCGTTACGATCCCCAAAAACTCGAGCGCGCCACGCGCGACGTCATCTCCCGCTCCAGCTATCTCGAAATCACCGCCGGCCGAGGCGGAATTTTTCTCGACGCCAGCCACCTCGGCGAAAGTTTTCTGCTCGCTAATTTTCCCGGCATGGTCGAGCGCTGCGCCGACTACGGCTTCGACTTAATTCACGATCGCGTGGAAGTCTCGCCCAGCGCGCATTATCAGATGGGCGGAATCCGTATCGATGTCGATTGCCGGACAAATCTCGAAGGCCTGTTCGCCGCGGGCGAAGATGCGGGCGGCGTCCACGGCGCGAATCGTCTCGGCGGAAACGGAGTGGCCGATTCTATCGTCTATGGTGGTCGCGCCGGTGACGCGATGGCAGATTATGTCGCCGCTCGCGAAACGCCACGAGCGAGCGTCGATGTCGAACGCTGGCGCAAGCCGAGTAGCCAAGGTGAGAGTCCGTTCGCGCTGAGAAAAGCCCTGGAAAATCTGATGTGGGAGAAAGTAGGAGTCGTCCGCAATGCCCGCGATCTTCAGTCTGCGTTAACCGAACTTGAAACTCTGGCCGGCCGCGCCGGGTCCGTTCAAGTCGACTCCGACCCCGCCTTCAACGCCGCCCTGGATCTGAAAAATCTGATCGTTGTCGGCAAAATCGTCGCGCAAAGCGCTGTGCTTCGCACCGAAAGCCGAGGCGCCCATTTTCGCGAAGATTTCCCAGCGTCGGATCCCGCGTGGCTGAAGAATATTGTTCTCACGCCCGAAGTTCAACTCGTTCCCGTCGAATTCACACGCCTTAAACCATGAGCATCTACAACAGCATCGAAACCGCGGCCCGCGAGCTTTATCTCCGAGCGTTGAAAGACATCCCGCAAGATGTCCGAGCCGCCCTCGCCGAAGCCCGCGACCGTGAAAACCAGGAAGGCAACGCGACCGCCGAGCAGGTGATGTTCACCATCCTCGAAAACATCGATACGGCCGATGCCGAAGACACGCTCGTCTGCCAGGACACCGGACTCGCCGTATTCAAGGTGAACATCGGCTTCCCCATCGACGTGCAAGAACTCGATCGTCGTCTAAGAAAAGGCTGCGAGCGCGCCACTGCCGATTATCCTTTGCGCTCCAACACCGTTCATCCCCTGACCCGCAAGCACACCGGAACCAATACCGGCCAGGGCATTCCGGTCATCAAGCTGGCTTTCAGCACGTCGAACGCAATCGAAATCACGCTCGCACCCAAAGGGTCCGGCTCGGAAAATATGAGCTTTCTCAAAATGCTCACGCCCGCCGAAGGCCGCAAGGGCGTCAAGAAATTCGTGCTGCAATGCATCTTCGATTCGGGCGCGCGCCCTTGCCCGCCGATGATCGTCGGCATCGGCCTTGGCGGGACCTCCGATGTCGCCATGCAGCTCGCCAAAGACGCGAGCACCTTTCGCAAAATCGGTGCCTCCAACTCAGACCCCGACATCGCCGCGCTCGAACGCGAATTGCTCGATCAAATTAACCAGACCGGAATCGGCCCGCAAGGCCTCGGCGGCGCGACCACTGCGCTGGCCGTTCACATCGAATGGGCCCACACGCACATCAGCCAGAATCCCGTGGCGGTCAACATCCAGTGCTGGCGTGGCGAGCGCGCCACCGCCGTGATCTCGCCTGAAGGGACCATCGAGTATGCATCATAACCTCACCACCCCGCTGACCGAGGCCGACGTGCGCGCTCTGAAACTCGAAGATACTGTTTCCATCGACGGTGTGATGTTCGGTCTCCGCGACGCGACGCAAATCCGCATTTTCGACGAAGGCATCGCTCCTCCCGCCGATCTGACCGGCTCTGTCTGCCTTCACACCGCGCCCGGAGTCCGCAAGCGCGCTGACGGCACCTATGAAAAATTGTCGATCGGCACCACCACCAGCACCCGCATGGATCGCTTCGCGCCTGGACTTTTTGAGACCTACGGAGTCCGCGCGATCGTCGGCAAGGGCGGCCTTTTGCAAGGCAGCGTCGATACCATGGCCCGCGTCGGCTCGGTCTATCTCGCCATCGTCGGAGGCGCAGCCGCTCTCGCCACGGCGCAGATCGAATCCATCGATCAGGTCTGGTGGGAAGACCTGATGCCCGAGTGTCTGTGGAAATTTCGGGTCAAAGATTTCGGCCCGCTGATCGTCGCGATCGACGCTCACGGCAACAGCCTTTATCAACAAATCCAAGCCCGCGCGGCGGAGCGCATCAAAGCGCTCAAGCTTTAAGTTATCTTGGTTGATCGAGCACATGAAATTCCTACTCCTGCTGATTCTGTGTTTCCCGATCCTGGCCCAGCGCGGCGGCGGACGCGGAGCGCAAGCTCCTCCAGAAGAAGGCATTCCCGTTACCGACAAGCTGGTGATCGAGAAATGCAGCGGATGCCATCACGCCGACGCGAAAGGCAATCTCACCCGCATTTCCTGGGAGCGAACCACTCCCGAAGGCTGGGAGGAGGCTATCAAGCGCATGATCCGCCTGAACGGCCTGACGCTGAAACCGGAGGAAGCGCGCGCCATTGTCAAGAGCCTCTCGACCACTCACGGACTCGCTCCCGATGAAGCGCGACCGGTGATGTATATTCCGGAACGCCGCAGCATCGACGAGAAAATGCCCAACGACACCGTACGCCAAGCCTGCGCATCCTGCCATCCTCTGGGCCGCGCCGAATCCTGGCATCGGTCGAAGGACGAGTGGAGCCTTCTGGTCGCCATGCATCGCGGCTACTTCACCGTAGCCGAACAATCTTTCCGGGGCACCGGCGGCGCGGCAGGCGGAGGCCGAGGTGGACGTGGACCCGCCGCTCCATCCACTGAAGAAGCGCGACCGGCTGTCGATCAAGCTATCGAATATCTAGCCAAGGAATATCCGCTCGCTACTCCGGAATGGTCCGCCTGGCGAGCTCGCATGCGCGCGCCCAAGCTCTCCGGCCGATGGCTGATCAGCGGCTATCAGGTGGGACGCGGAAAAATTGTCGGCGAAATGCAAGTCGAGCCCGGCGCTTCCGACGACGAATTCACCACCAACGTAAAACTAACCTATCTCAAGGACGGCTCGACCGTGACGCGCTCCGGCAAATCAGCTGTGTTCACCGGGTATTCCTGGCGCGGCCGGACCACCTCGAAAGCTTCCTCGCAGCCGTCGCCATCGAACGCCGGCGGCATTCCACCCGAGCTGCGCGAAGTGATGTGGGTCTCGCCCGATCAATCAGAAATGGAAGGCCGCTGGTTCTGGGGCGCTTACGACGAGTTCGGTTACGACGTGAAACTCCAGCGCGCCGGCGACGGCGTAACCGTGCTCGGCGTCGATCGTCCCATGCTCAAATCCGGCTCGACCGGGCAGCGCGTGCGCATTCTCGGCGATAACTTCACGAAGATCGCAGCGTCTGAAATCGACTTCGGCAACGGAGTCGCCATCAAGCGCATCGTCGATCAGAATCCTCAGCAATTGACCATCGAAGTAGACGTGGACGCCAACGCGATTTCTGGAAAACGAGACGTGGCTGTGCGACGATCCGTCAAGCCCAACGCGATCGCGATTTACGACCGCATCGATTACATCAAAGTCTCGCCCGGCACCGCCATCGCGCGCCTGGGCGGCACCACGTTTCCGAAAGGCTTTCAACAATTCGAGGCGATCGCATATAACCGCGGCCCCGACGACAAAAACAACACCGCTGACGACATCGAACTCGGCCCCGTTGACGCGAATTGGTCTGTCGAAGAGTTTTATGACGTCTACGGCGACGACGATAAATCCTTCGTCGGCTCGCTTAGTCCGACAGGATTCTTCACGCCCGCCGCGGAAGGCCCGAATCCACAGCGCCGCTTCAGCCGCAATAACTACGGCGATGTTTGGGTGGTCGCGTCGAGTAAAGACGCGAAAGACAAGGACGGAAAACCGCTGACCGCGAAATCCTATCTTGTCGTTGCGATCCCGCTGTATGTCCGCTGGGACCAGCCGGAGGTGGCGCAATGAAATCCTACATCCTCACGGCGCTACTTTCCTGCACCGCGATGGCGCAAGGCACGCTGTTCCTCGGCACTTGGCCGAACCAGATTCAGGTGGTCGACGAAAAGCAGCAGAAAGTGGTCGACCATATTCATCTTTCCACCGGAATCGCCCACGGCGTGCAGCTTTCGCGCGATCGCAAAACTATCTACGTCTGGACCGTCGATCACAACGGTATCGAAGTGATCGACGCCGCCACGCGCAAAGTGACCAACGCCTTCACACTCGACGAAGGCAACAAGATCACACGCTTCAGCTCCTGGGCGCCGGATCCGGAGGGCAAGCTGCTGTACCTGCTCACCGAAGTGGTGGAGAAGAAAATCGACCGATTCGAGATCGACCCCATTCAATTCGCCGTGGTCGATCTGGCGCAGAAAAAGATCGTGCGCACCGCCGAGTTTCCGCGGGAGGAGATGCAGTCCCAGCGCATGGGCCGCGCCAACTCCAACATGCACGTCTCGCCGGACGGCAAATTCCTGTATCTGATGCGCAACAACGTTCTGGTTTTCGATACTTCGAACTTCAAGCTGATCGACAAGATCGATCTGTTGCGCCCCGAAGGCTCCGGCGTGGCGACGGTCGGCATGGGCCAGGAAATCGATGCGCTTCAGGAGCCCAATGAGTTGGTGACCGTGTCCAACTCGATCGATCCGATCGTGCATCGCACCATCTTCGGCATCGCACGTTTCGATCTGAACCGGCGGAATTTCGACTTTCACGCCATCGGCCCGTCGACCGCCGGCATGATGGGCCTGCACGTCACGCCCGACGGCAAAACCGGCTATACCGTCGCCACCAACGGCACGGGAGGCAACAAGCGCAGCGAATTCTGGGTCTTCGACCTGACCACCAACAAACTGGTTCGCAAGGCCGAATTCGAAGGCCGCGCGCGCTATAGCTTCGCCGTCTCCAGCACGGGCAAGGAGTTGTATATTTACGCCGCCGGCTATCAGATCGAAGTGTACGATGCGAACACGCTACAGCTTCGCAATACCATTGACGTGAACGCAGATATCACCACGGAAATGATCGTGCTGCCGCATTAGTGTCCTGAGTCAGAAGTTCGTTGGATAATTGCCGCCCCACATAGTCATACTTACAACACCCGTCATCCCGAGCGCAGTGAGGGATCTGCTTTTAAAGCGCCGATAAGAGCCGAACGAAGAGCAGATTCCTCGCTTCCCTCGGAATGACCATGGGGTCGGATGGCTATTATAGCCCCGGCATGTAATGTCGGAATCTTCTGACTCAGGACATTAGGAGCCTAGTCGCGCTTGGCGACCTGGAAGTGGCTCAGCGTCTCCGCGTAGTTCGCCACGCCTTTATACAGCGCCTCGGCGATCTTCTGGCGATGCTCCGGCTTTTTCAGCAGCGCCTCGTCGCCCGCGTTGGTCAGGAACCCGATCTCGGCCAGCACGCTCGGCATCGACGCGCCGATCAGCACCACGAACGGAGCCTTCTTCACGCCCCGGTTCTTCGCGCCCGGATTGCTCTTCGACGATAACCCGTAGAGCGACGCATCCAGGCGCGCGGCGAACTCGCGCGATTCGTCGATCTTGTCCTTCAGCGCGATCTTTTGCAGCACTTCTCGCAAATCGAACACCGACCGCTCGGACCTCGCGTTCTCCCGCGTCGCAACGTCCAGCGCGGTCCTGGAGGTCGTGAAGTTCAGATAATACGCCTCCACGCCGGCCACCGTCCGGATACGGCGAAGAATTCGCGTGGATCGACAGAAACAGGTCCGCCTTGCGGTCGTTGGCGATCTGCGTGCGCTCTTCGAGCGGAATGAACGTGTCGTCGGTGCGCGTGTAGATCACTTCGCTTCCCAGACGGCGCTTCGATCAGCGCGCCCAGCCTCTGCGCCACGTCGAGCACCACGTCCTTTTCGCACAACCCCGAAGGTCCGTGCGTGCCGGCGTCATGGCCGCCGTGGCCCGGGTCCAGCACCACGCGTCCCAGCTTCAATCCGAGCACGCGCGTCAGGGACCGGTCGCCAGTCGTATTGCGCTTGGCGGGAAGAGGCGTGGGCTCCGGCTTCGCAGGCGGCAGAGCGGAAATCGGGCTCGGCGGAATCGATGCCGCGACCCTCGGTGCGGCCACCGGAGTCGAAGCAGCGGCATCGACCGGCGTATACGGCGGCAGCGGCTTCGGCACATCCGGCGGCGGAGCCAGGTTACGAGCCAGTGCCATGCTCGGCGCCGGCGAAGAAATCTTCGCAGCTTGACTTCCCAGCCAGACCGGGGCTGCGCCAGCAGCGTCGGGTTTCGAATCTCGCGGAGCGGCAGCCTGCATCGGCGGCGGCTCAAACCGTCGCGGCTCCGGCTTCGCCGCTTCGGGCTTGACCACTTCCGTCATGACCGGGCCCGCGGACTCGTGGCGCGCAGCCATCGGGGGCAGAACGGCTGCCAGCGGCGGCGCTACGAGATCCTCTTCCACGGCTCGTGCCGGCGATTCCGTGATCACTCTTCGCGCCGCTCACGCTGCCGGTCGCCGGCGGAGCCGGACGATCCTTCAGCTTCAGCTCGATCATCAGCCGATTGGGATCCGCCAGCTGCGATGCCGTGAACTCCGCGCGCTGCTCCAGATCGAGCACCACGCGCGTCACTCCCGGCTGCGTCTCCGCGATGCGGATCTGCTTCAGCAGCCCGTCGCCCACCGCGATGACGTGCATTCCCTTGCTGACCATCTCCGGCTTGGCGCCCTCGATGTCGAAGAACAGCCGGTCCGGGCTCGTCAAGCCGGTCCGATTTGTAATGGAAATCCGAAGTAACTTCGATGGCGACGCGCGTCACTTCGCCGAGCGACCAGAATCGCACGGCCGTGACTTTACTTCCCTGTCGCGCCGAGACAGAGCGCGGCGCCGGCGAAGCATCCGATCAGCAGACCGGATTTACTGCGTCGTTCTGAGATGCAACCTGCCATTCTCGTCTATAAACTGCTCCAGCTTCGGATGCTTCTCCTCTAAAACCTGCGGCGCGGGCGCCGGCCTCGACCTTCGCGGCCGCTTCCTTGGCCGCGGCCGCCTTCTCATGAAGCGCGTCGCTATATCGCTTGCCCACCTGCTTCACGTAATTCTGCGTTTCCGGGTAAGGCGGAATCTGTTTGTACTTTTCCACCGCGCCGGGACCCGCGTTGTAAGCCGCCAGCGCCAGCTGTCGGATCCTTGTACAAGCTCTGCAAATATTTCAGGTACTTCACGCCGCCTTCGATGTTCTCCTGCGGATCGAAGCTGTCCCGCACGCCCAGCATCTTCGCCGTCGAGGGCATCAACTGCATCAATCCCTGCGCGCCTTTCGAGGAAACCGCCTGGGCATTGTAGTTGCTTTCCACTTTGATCATGGAATGAACCAGCAGCGGATCCACATCGTGCGCGCGAGCGGCCTGTCCACCAGATCGGTGATCTGTTTCGGCGTCGGCTTTGGACCCGCCGGTCATGCGTACGGACCAAGCGTCCGGTGTGCGGGTCCACGCGCACCACCAGCGTCTTGTTCTCGCTCGATGCGTCGGCTGCTACCACGGGGGAGGCGGCAAGCATTGCAATCAGTACAAAACAAATATACATCATTTTGTTTCGTGGCACACCGTGTCACCGGTCGCGCCGCGGACATACGCTATCATCATCTCATGGCCGCGCCCGGGGACCAAAAATCGCGCGCCGGATTCGTGCTCGCCGGCGGCCGCAGTTCCCGCATGGGTCGCGACAAAGCGCTGCTCCCGCTTGACGGCCGACACTCTGATCGACCGCATCGCCGGACTCGTCCAGCGCGCCGCCGGAAATGTAACCTTGATCGCTCCCGAAGGCCGCTACGTGGGCTATCCCGTGATCCCCGACCTGATCGAGAACCAGGGCCCGCTCGGCGGCGTCTACACGGCCTTTCTGCCACGAAAGCCACCTGGAACCTGCTGGTCGCCTGCGACATGCCCGGTCTGACCCTCGAATTCCTGGAAGACCTCTTCCGCGCCGCCGAATCGAGTCGCCGCCGATCTGCGTCATCCCGCAATCCGCCGCTGGACTCGACCCTCTGTGCGCCGTTTACCATCGCCGCTGCCTCGCTGCCGGCGATTTCGTCGATTGAACGTAAAATATTGAAAATGCACGATTTTGTCGCTACCCTTCAAGTTCAGCCTTGCCCGTTTCCAACGCCGCCGTGCTTCGAAACGTCAATACTCCCGATCAATGGACCACCCCATGACGGCCAACGGAACCGGCGATAAGGTCACACTACATCGAATTCCGTCACGTATATAAGACGTTCGACAGGCCCGTTTTAGTCGACGTGAACTTTTATTTGGATGCGGGCGAAACTCTGGCCATCATCGGCCGAAGCGGCGTCGGCAAGTCCGTGACCCTGGCCCACATCATGGGTTTTCTCAAACCCGATTCCGGCCGCGTCATCGTTTCCTACAACGACATCACCGATTTCACCGAAGCCGAAATGCGCCGGATCCGCAAAAAAGTCACCATGGTGTTCCAGTCCGGCGCGCTGTTCGATTCGCTCACGGTCGGCGAAAACATCCTGTTCTCGCTCGAGCTCCGCGACGACTACGATGAAAAGAACAAGGAAGACGTGGTCAACGGCCTTCTCTACATGGTCGATCTGCTCGAATACAAAGACTACTACCCGTCCGATCTCTCCACCGGCTACAAGCGCGCCGTCGCCATCGCGCGCGCCCTGGCCGCGCAACCCGAATGCATCCTCTATGACGAGCCGACCACCATGGTCGACCCGATCATGTCGGATCATCTCACCCATCTGATGCTGCGCCTGAAGAACCAATTACAGCTAACCGGCGTCATCGTGACGCATGATCTGGAGTTGATGCGCAATGTGGCCGACCGCGTCGTCGTGTTGTTCGAAGGCCACGCCATTTATTTCGGCCCCGTGGCCGATCTCGAAAAATCGGAACACCCGCATATCAAAGAATTCCTCGCCATGGATCGAGTTTAAAGAGGTGATGAAATGAGAACCCTGTTCCTGACATTGGTAGCGTTCACTCTGTCGGCCCAGACGCCGACCATCGACCAATCGCTGAATCTGAAAACCGCCGGCTCGCCGCGCATCTCCCCGGATGGCCGCTTCGTCGCCTACACGGTTTCCGAAACCAACTGGGACGACAACTCCTTCGAGACGCAGATCTGGATGGCGATGCCAGCCACAGGCGAGCGCTACCAGCTCACCCATGCCAAGAAATCCTCCAGCGCGCCGCAGTGGGCGCCGGATTCCAAGCGCCTGGCTTTTCTCTCCGATCGCGACGGCAGCCAGCAGATCTACGTGATTTCTCCAGCCGGCGGCGAAGCCACGGAGCTCGCGCATTTCGAAGGCGGCGTGAACTCGTTCGAATGGTCCCCCGACGGCCGCATGATCGCCTTTACCTCCACCGGCCCCGATCCAAAAGCCAAAAAGGATCGCAAGGACAAGTACGGCGATTTTGAAATCGTCGAGCACGATTACACCATGGTCCACTTGTGGACCCTCAAAGTCGACGAAGAGAAGCCCAAGCCCGAGGCCCTGACCACCGGCACGCAGTTCAGCGTCGGCGGTTTCAACTGGTCGCCCGATTCCAAGCGCATCGCCTTCAGCGCCACGCGCGACCCCGATCTATCGAGCGGCGACACCGCCGATATTTACGTCGTCCGCCTGTCCGATAAATACGTGAAAAAACTGATCGACGCGCCGGGCCCGACCGCAACCCGATCTGGTCGCCCGACGGCGCCGAGATCGCCTACGAATCCGGGCGCGAGTATTCGTTTCTGAATTCACACGTCGCCATCGTAGCAGCCGACGGCGGGAAACCGCGGGTGATCGCGGAGAATTTCGATGAAGATCCGCGCCTGGTGCAGTGGTCGCCATCCGGAATCTATTTCGAAGCGTCGCAGCGGACCGCCGGCGCACCTGTTCCGCCTGAATCCGTCCACCGGAGCCGTCGAACGAGTCAGCTCGCCCAACGAACTGCAAGTCGGCGCCGCCAGTTTCACTGCCGATTCATCCCGCATCGCGTTCACCTGCGCGGAGCCGAACAAATACCCCGAAGTCTGCATCTCTTCGATCGCGAATTTCTCGCCGAAGCCAATGACCAGCATGAAGGATCAGCTCAAAGGCTGGAAGCTGGCCACTCGCGAACTGTTTGAATGGAAAGCGAAAGACGGCACCGCCGTCGAAGGCATCCTGATCAAGCCCGCCGACTTCGACCCCAACCGGAAATATCCGTTGCTGGTAGTGATCCACGGCGGACCCACCGGAGTCGACCGTCCCTCCATTACCGGGCGACCGCTCCTATCCGGTCGAGATGTTCGCCGCCAAAGGCGCGGTGATTCTGCGCCCGAATTATCGCGGCTCGGCCGGCTATGGCGAAAAATTCCGGTCGCTGAACGTCCGCAATCTCGGCCTCGGCGATGCCGACGACGTCATCAGCGGAGTCGACGCCGTGATCGCCAAAGGCTACATCGATCGCGATCGCGTCGGCTCCATGGGCTGGAGCCAGGGCGGCTACATCTCGGCGTTTCTCACCACCTACAGCGACCGGTTCAAAGCCGTCTCCGTCGGCGCCGGCATCTCCGACTGGATGACCTACTACGTCAACACCGACATTCATCCCTTCACGCGCAACTACCTGAAGGCGACGCCGTGGCAGGACCCCGAAATCTATCGCAAGACCTCGCCGATCACCTACATCAATCAGGCCAAAACGCCCACGCTGATCCAGCACGGCGAGCTCGACAAGCGCGTCCCGATTCCCAACGGCTATGAGCTGTATCAGGGACTGAAAGATCGCGGCGTGCCAGTGAAGATGATCGTCTACAAGGGATTCGGCCACGCCATCAACAAACCGAAGCAGCAGCGCGCCGTGATGGAACACAACTACGAATGGTTCAGCCAGTGGATCTGGGGCGAAACCGCGCCAGCACCGGCGAGCACCACAAGTACTGCGGCAGCCATCGCGCAGAAGTAAGCATTGTTCCCCAACGCTCATATTGCTACTTTGCCGCCTCCGCGCCGGAGGCCCCAAAGAATGAGCACAGAAGCCGTGACGATCGTGATTCCAACGCTCAGAAATCCCAGCGTCACGATCGTCTCCTTCCAACTCTCGACTCCCTTGGGGGGACCCGTGATCGGAGAAAGGGCCGCGGTTCCCCAGATGGCGGCTGTCGTCGTGAAGACCCAATTGCCATACGTGCCGTAGAGCCCAGTCCAATAAGCGACCGCCTTCGGCGCAGGCCCCAAAAACACGCCGCCCCATATAGCCGCAAGCGCTAGCAGAAAAGTGCCGTTCATCAGGCCTTCCAGATGCGCGGCGAGTCCCATGCGAACATTGGCAAAACTAGGCTCGGCGAACCCGGTAATCAAGCCAATCAAAAACAGGAGCATCCCGTGCCAGGCCAAACGGCGATTGCTGTTTTCCATAGGGGCAATATTGGCATTTGCCTGGTCCGCGGTCAAGTCCCATTAGGCAACGGAAACTACTTCTCTGCGTAATATCCGTTGCGCGCCTGCACGATCAAGTCTTTCTTCTTGGTCATGACCGAAATCGTGCGATATCCCGGACCCTGGTTCTTGTCGGGTGTATATCCGAGGCTGTACTGTTCGCGTAGCTCATCCTGGATTTCGCGGTAGATCCCGTCATAAGACATCTTCTTTGCGTCGAAAAATCCGCCGCCGGTTTCTCTCGAGAGCTGTTCCAGCACCTTCCTGCCGTCATGATGCTGCTGCATCGGTGGTCGTCCGCCGCCATGCCGGCCCATCCCGCGCCCGCCGAAGCCTCCCATGGGCGAGTTATTTTCTCCGGTGATCAAGACCGAGTACACCAAGGTGTTGGTTTTCTGCGCAGCCTCGATGGCATCGGTCAGAGTGGACTTGCTGGCATTGTCGTCGCCGTCCGTCAGCACGATCAGCGCCTTGCGTCCCGTCTGTTTCTTCATCAACTCGTTGGACGCAAGCAGCACGGCGTCGTATAGCGACGTTCCTCCGCGCGCACGCGGCTGCCCCGGGTCCTGCTGACCCCGGCGATTCAGTTGTCTCGGCGCTCCGACGCTCAACTCCCCCAGCGCCTTCTGCAACAGCTTGCGCGATGAGGTCAAATCCTGTAGCAGTTCCACTTCGGCATCGAAATGGATCACGAACGCCTGGTCCTTGTCCTCGCGCAAAACCTGATCGAAAAACCGGTAGCTCGCGATGCGCTCCTGGTCGAGCACGCTCGCCATGCTCCGGCTGGTATCGACGACCAGCCCGAGCGTCAGCGGCAAGTCCGATTCCCTGGAGAAGTATTTGATCGTCTGCGGCCGCCCGTCTTCATCGATCGCGAAATCGTCCTTGGTCAGATCTTTTACGATCGCGCCCTTCTTGTCGTGTACCGTGGCGAATACGTTCACGACGTTGACGTCCGTCGAGATCGTCTCCTGCGCAAACAAAAACGCACCCACGGCGGCCAGCAAAATAAACCCGCGACACGCCGTCGGAACGGAGCCGCGACGGTCACGAAGCGATTCTCCCAGGCTTTCACTCAGACTTGGCAACGAGCCGCGACCACCGGGAGCGGTCACAGCAGAATCGCAGGCAGATCCCCATATTTTCATATCAACTACATCGTGGACGTATTCCCGGTAAAGAGGGTTACTCAGCGCGCAACGCGTTTGCCGGATCGATGCGCGTCGCCCGTCGAGCCGGTAAGTAGCTTGCAATCACCGCGACCGCCGCGAACAGCAGCGCGCTGCCCGCAAACGTCGCTGGATCCGTCGCACTGGTCTGATATAGCAGGCTCGCCATCACCCGCGTCAGCGCAAACGATCCAGCCAGACCGATCGCGATTCCCGTCAGCGTCAGCGACAGCCCGCCGCCGATCACCAGCCTGAAAATATCTCCTCTGGCCGCTCCCAATGCGATGCGAATGCCTAGCTCTGAAGTTCGTTGCGCCACGGAATATGCGATCACTCCGTAAATCCCGATCACCGCCAGAATGAACGCCGTGGCCGAGAAAATCCCCAGCAGAAACATCGTAAAACGGGGTTGCGCGCTAGCTGATTCGAGCAGCTCTTCCGCGCTCATCACGCGCGTCACCGGCTGATCCGGATCCACAGCCGCAATCTCACGCCGCACCGCGGCAACAATGCTATGCGGATCCATCGCCGTCCGCACGCTTAAGCACACATACGTCGAAACCAGCTGCGGTAGCGGCAGATAAATTTCAGCCTGCGGAGGCTGCCCCAGGCTCGCATTCTTCACATCCCCGATCACTCCCACCACCTGGAACGGATCCGGCAAATTCCCCACCCAGGCCCGTTTCCCGAGACCGCTTTCGTTCGCCCAGTAAGCCCGCGCCGCAGCCTGATTGATGATCGCCACCAGCGGAGCCTGTGCGTCGTCATGCGCCGTGAATCCGCGGCCCGCGATCATCGGCACTTGCAGCGTTTTAGCGTAATCCGGGCTGATCTGCTGGATATACACGATCGGCCGCTTCCCCAGCACCACCACCGGCTGCCCTTCGAACAGCACTGGCGTCTGATGCGTCGGCTCCGCCGGAAGCGCGGTGGAAAGCGCGGCCGATTGCACTCCGGGAATGGCGCTGGCACGCTCAACCACGCGATCGTAAAACGTCGTCAACTGCGAGACCTTGGCGTATTTGGCCGGTGGCATCGTGATGTTCATCGTCAAGAGATTCTTAGGTTCGAATCCCGGACTCGCGCTGCGTAGCCGCACAAAACTTCGGATCAGCAGCCCGGAGCCGACCAGCAGCACCATCGACAACGCCACCTGCGCCACCACCAGCATGCTGCGCGCCCGGCTCTTCCTTCGATTTCCCGCCGTCCCGCGACCCTCATCGCGCAGTATAGAATTGAGATCCGGCCGCGAAAGCTGTAAAGACGGCGTCAGACCGAACAAGACTCCGCTCGCGATCGAAATCAACAGCGTGAAAATCAGTACACGCGCATCCATCTGCACTCCCGCCATCTGCGGAAACGTCGCCTGCGCGAGCGTCGAAAGAAATCGCGTCCCCGCCTGCCCGATGAAAACGCCAACCACGCCGCTCACCACCGAAAGCAACAGGCTTTCGGTAAGCAACTGCCGGATCAGCGTCATCCTAGGCGCACCCAGCGCGGTGCGCACCGCAAATTCCTTCTTCCGCCCTAACGCGCGCGTCAGCAGGAGACTTGCCACGTTCGCGCACGCGATCAGCAAAACAAATCCGACCGCAGCCGAAAGAATCAGCAGCGTCGGCCGGACATTCGTCACGAACTGGTCCTGCAAGCTGCTGACGCTCATCTCCAGATCGAGTGTCGAATCGTACGCTCCCGGAAAATCATGGCGATACTGCTGATAGACGACATCCTCTTCGGCCTGCGCCTGCGCGACCGTCACTCCGGGGCGCAGCCGCCCGACGGCGTGAAAGTAAGGTCCCCCCGCGTTCACCCGCGCCGGAGTTACGTAGCTCAGATCGAACACGCGCGTTGCCCACAACTCGACGTTCAGCCCCACCAATGGGAAATTGAATTTGGGCGGCACCACGCCGATAATTGTGTAAACATCGGCATTCAGCGCCAGCGTTTGTCCGATCGCGTTGGGATCGCGCGCAAACTTGCGCGTCCAGAATTCATCGCCGATCATCACCACTTGCCGGGCGCCACGCTGGTCTTCTTCGGGAGAAAATGTCCGTCCGATCACCGGTTTCACTCCGAGCAGATCGAAGAAATTCCAGGAAACCCTTCCGGATACGACCATTTCCGCGTCGCCGCGTCCGGTGATGCCGAAATTCTCGAACGTGCACGCCGCGATGTCCGTAAAGGACTGCTGATGTTCCTTCGCGAACCTGAAAAACGGATAGGAAACCGAAACCGCTCCGCCGAGGTTATGCCGGTCCTTGGATATCCCTCCAACCACCTCCAGCCGATCGGGATCGGCGAAGGAAAGCGGCCGCAGCAGCAGCGCGTTGGCGACCGTAAAAATGGCGGTATTCGCGCCGATCCCCATGGCGAGCGTGAGAGTCGCAACAATCGCGAATCCGGGGCTTTTAGCAAGGATGCGCCCGGCGTGCTTAAGATTGGCGACCATATCGTTTCAGACGCTCCGACCTCGCGCCCGTTACATTTTCTTCCAGTCGCCCGACTGCTCGAACACGTGCGCCGCGCGATAAATCGTTTCTTCGTCCCAGTGCTTCCCGATCAGCATCATCCCTACCGGCAGATCCTGGCTCATCCCGCACGGAATCGTCATCGCCGGATGCCCGGTCACATCGAACGGGCAAGTGTTCGGCAGCATCTCGAAACCGCAGCGGCAAATCTCCGCGGGCGACGCGCCCGGAGCCGGCAGCTCCGTCGCCTTCATCGGCAGGGTTGGCATCAGCAGCAGATCGAAGCTTTCAAACGCATGATCGTAGGCCGCGCGCAGCCGCCGGGCCAGATTCTGCGCCTTCGCGTAGTGATAGCCGCGATGCTTGCGCAGCATGTATTGGCCCATCATCATGGTGACTTTCAAAGAGTCCGAAAGCTCATCCGCGCGGCCACGCCACGCATCGTGCGCCCTCATCAGGCTGGTCACGTACAGACCCTTCCAGTTGACCCCGAATCCGTTCCCGAGCATCATCTGCGCGGTCGCGCCCTCATGTGCGATCGCCGACCAGATCACCGGACCCTGCAGGTGCATCGGAATCGAAACTTCATCCACCTGGGCACCCAGCTTCCTGAAACACGCCGCGCCCTTTTGTACATACTCATCGACATCCGACTGCGACACCGGATGTCCAAAGCCTTCCTTCACCACGCCGATTCGCAAACCCTCGATGTCCCCCGTCAACGCGTTCGTGTATGCAAACGTTTTCGCACCCGCCTGGCGTGGATCTAGCCCATCCGGACCGGCAAGTGCTTCAAGAAGCAATGCATTATCGGCCACCGTCGCCGTGATCGGACCCGTATGGTCCAGCGTCAATTCGATCGGCATGATCCCTGTGTAAGGAACCAGCCCGTGTGTCGGTTTCATTCCGGCCACGCCGCAATAGGACGACGGGATCCGAATCGAACCGCCCTGATCCCCTCCAATCGCCATATCTACCTCTCCTGCCGCCACCAACGCCGCGCTTCCCGACGAAGACCCTCCTGCCGAATGGCCTTCCTTGCGCGGATTGATCACCGGACCCAACGCGCTGGTATGGCTGCCTCCCGAAAAGCAGAAATATTCGCAATGTGCTTTTCCGAGGATGGTCCCACCCGCTTCCAGGATCCGCGTGACGATGGTCGCATCAATTTCCGGCACGTATCCTTGCAGCGTCGAGGCGCCGTTCATCATCGGAACGCCGGCGAGGCACACGTTGTCTTTTAGCACGATCGTCTTGCCCGTCAGGATGCCCGCCTCCGCGCCCTGAATCGTGGTTTTGTAATACCACGCGTTGTATTTGTTCTCCTCGCCTTCGGGCTGATATCCCGGAGTGCGCGGATACGTGACTTGAGGAAGCTGCTCCGGAATTAGCTCCAGCGCATTGTAGGCGTCGACGGTCGGCTCCATCAGATCGAGGAAGGCGCCCATTTCCGCCGGATCCATATGCAGGCCAAGCGAGGCGCAAACCTCAATCATTTCGTCGTTTGTCGGTCTCTTCACGGGCATGATCAGTTCAGCATATCGTAAGGTTAAAGAATGCGCGTTTTGATCGCAGACAAGTTTGAACAATCCGGCCTCGACGGCCTCCAGTCCGCCGGCTGCGAAGTTTTCTATCAGCCGGGAACCAAAGACGAAGCGCTGGTGAAGGCAGCCGCGGATCTTCAGCCCGATGTCCTGGTGGTGCGCTCCACGGCGGTCACCGAACCGATGCTGGCCGCCGCGCCTCTGAAGCTGGTGGTCCGCGCCGGCGCAGGCTACAACACCATCGATGTCGCGGCCGCCTCGCGCCGCGGGATTTACGTATCGAATTGTCCCGGAAAAAATTCGGTCGCCGTGGCCGAGCTGGCGTTCGGCCTGATTCTCGCGCTTGACCGCAAAATTCCGGATAACGTAATTGCGCTTCGCCAGCGGAAATGGGACAAGACCGGATTCTCGAAAGCGCGCGGACTTTTCGGAAGAACGCTCGGTTTGATCGGCCTGGGCCAGATCGGACGCGAACTGGTCCAGCGCGCCCACGCATTCGGAATGCACGTCGTCGCCTGGAGCCGAAGCTTAACCGGCGAATCGGCGAAGGAATTGGGCGTCGAGCGCAAGAATTCGGCGATTGAGGTTGCCGCTGGCTCCGATGTGGTCAGCGTTAACATTGCCTTAAATCAACAAACCAAGGGACTTCTGGGTGCGGAGTTCTTCGCGGCAATGCGCAAGAACGCATATTTCATCAACACGTCGCGCGCGGAAGTGGTCGATCAGAACGCCATGGCGGGAGCGATTCGCGAAAAAGGACTTCGCGTCGCCCTCGATGTGTTTGCAAACGAACCTGCTGGAGGCACCGGCGAGTTCACAGATCCCATCGCGCAGGAAATTTACGGTACGCACCACATCGGAGCTTCCACCGAGCAGGCGCAGGAGGCGATCGCCACGGAAACGGTTCGCATCGTGCGGACTTTCAAAGAAACCGGAAAAGTGCCAAACGTCGTGAATCTGGCGAAATCGACTCCGGTGACCTGCACTTTGGTCGTGCGCCACCTGGATCGGCCAGGAGTGCTGGCCAGTGTGCTCGACGCCATCAGCCTGGCGCGCATCAACGTGCAGGAGATGGAAAATATCGTCTTTGAAGGCGCCGAAGCGGCCGTTGCGCGCATCAATCTGGAAGCGGCGCCGCCGCCTGATTTGCTGACTCGATTGCCTGCGGAAAACTCCAATATTCTGGAACTTAGCCTGATCAGTAGATGCTGACCAGGTTTTGAATCTTTAAAGCGCGGCGTCCGCTGACTTGCACGACTTCTCCGTCGAATTTCAGCTTCCCATTGACCATCAGATCGAGCGGCCGGCTGGACGGATAATCGAACACCAGCACATCGCCTTCATCCAGTTCCAGAAGTTCGGGGACGGCCAGCGTGGGACCTTGCAGACGCGCGTCCAGATGAAGCGTAGCCGGACGGACCAGGCGCAGGACGCGTGCGTGTTCCTCCTCAGTGGCCTCGGTTCTGCGAATGGTGCGATGCTGGTCGAATTTCTGGCGGAGCATCTTGACGATAATCGATGGAATCCCGAGGTTCATCATGCCGGAAACCTCGCCAATCCGCACTTCGATCGCGATGGAAACCACGGCTTCGTTCTGGGCCAGAATCTGCAAGAGTTGGGGTTCGCTTTCGTGCGCTTCCACCGTGAAGTCGATCGCCGCGACGGCCAGCCACGCGGTCCGTAGATCCAGCAGAATCACCCGCATCAATCCATCGAGGATGCTCTGCTCGATATCGGTGATTTCGCGATTGATCTTCCCCGAGGATTTTCCGGATCCGCCCAGCAGCATTTCCAGGATCGGAAATACCAGTGATGGATTAATTTCAATTACCGCGCTGCCGTCGTAAGGCTTCATCGCCAACGCGATCAGGCTGGTGGGCGAGGGCAGCGACTGCGTGAACTCCATGAAAGAGAGCTGCTCCACCGAGATCAGATTCACGATGACGTAAGAGCGGAGATACGCCGACAGACTTGCCGCCAGGCTGCGCGCGAAGTTTTCATGCAGGAGATGAATGGTGCGAAGTTGATCCTTGGCGATGCGGTCCGTCCGCCGGAAGTCGTAGGTTTGCGCTTTAACGGCTGGATCTTCGTCCTTCGCCGGGTCGCGAGCCATCTTGAAGGCGTTATCGATTTCCTGTTGCGTTAAGACGCGATCCATGTTCGTCCATCGGCGGACCGATGGACACGGCTCACCCAGACAATTCTGAACCTCAAGCTTCCCAGCGGCGCGGCGATAAGGTTTCTCGAGGGAAGACGTTCCATGATGGACATACTGATTGTCGATGACTCTGCCGCTATCCGGAAGATTCTGCAACGTGTTTTACGCCAGGCAGATCTCCCCATCGGAACTGTCTTAGAGGCGGGCGACGGGCTGGAGGCCCTCGCCGCGCTTCAGACCCAGGGGGTGGGGCTGATTCTCTCCGATATCAACATGCCGAATATGAACGGACTGGAGCTGCTGAGCCAATTGAAGTCCAGCGAAACCTGGAAGGCCGTTCCGGTGGTGATGGTCAGCACCGAAGGCAGCCAGGCGAAAGTGCTGGAAGCAGTGCAACTAGGGGCTGCGGGCTACGTGCGCAAGCCGTTCAACGCGGAGCAGATCAAGACCAAGCTGGCGGAATTTTTTTAATCAGGGGCTATCATGACGGAAACAACAGAATCCGAACTCATTTCGCGCGAGTTTGTAGTCGAGTCGATTACCGCGGCGACCGCAGACGTGCTTTCCACGATGCTCGAGTTGGAGGCCACACCGGGCCAGAGCGTCGTGGTGAAGGAGGAGACCGAGCCGTCCTCGGGCCTGGTGTCCCTGATCGGCCTGGCGGGAGCCTGGGCGGGAACGGGAAGCTTGGCCTGCTCAGGAACGCTGGCGTGCTCGCTGGCCTCTCATCTGCTGGGGAGTCCGTGCGAAACGGTGAACGAAGAAGTGTTGGACGCTGTAGGCGAGATCACCAATATGATTCTGGGCAACGTGAAGACGATGCTGGAAGAGAAAGTGGGTCCGATGGGTCTCAGCACGCCGACTGTGATCTTCGGCCGCAACTTCCAGACTCGCAGCGCGCGCATCCACGCGTGGACGGTGGTCCCGTTCACGATCGGATCGGAACGGCTGCTGGTCCAGCTATGCGTGGCGCCGAACGAGGAAAAGAACAAAACGACGCTGCGCCCCGGCTTCCAGATGCCGCACATCCTGACGGTGTGAAGACGATAGATTCTGGAGATTCTCGCTAGCGAAAAACATCAACGGGTGAACATGACGACCCGTGCCCGATGTCCGCTGCTCAATTTCTCATCACAGGTGTAGAGGGCAGAGTTCGTTGTTTCGGCTAAGGCTATATACGCAGCGTCGTAGGCCGTGAAGTTGTGACGGAGTTCCCAGATGCGGCCGAGCAGGGGAGCGTGCGAACAGCGCTCCGCGGGCAGCGCCGCAAGTCCGGCGAGAATCTGACCGCTGCGGTGTGAATCCAGGCGCTGACCCGCAACCAGGCGCCGTATGGCACTCACGACCTCGATGTCGAGCAGGTGCGGAGTAATGAACACATCGTCGCGGCCGCGCAGCTCGCGTGCGAGGGGACCGGCTATAGGGGATTGGACCAGCAGTTCTACCACGACCGACGCATCCAGGACAATCATCGTTCGTTCCGCAGCTCGCGGATCACTTCCGCCGCGCTCCGCTTGGATGAAATCGGCTTGGCCGCCTGCACTACATCCAGCCACTCACGCATGGTGGGGCGTTGCGCGGCGCGCTCCAATTCTCTCTTGATGTAATCCGAGAGGCTCATGCCCTCGCGGGCCGCACGAGCCTTCAATGTGCTGTGCACCTGGTCCGGCACGTCTCTTATTTGAATCATTTTTGACATGTTCTAAGCATATAAACATGTGCAGGACATTGTCGAGCGTCTTGAACGACTGCAAATCCGGTTGGAAAAATTTCTGGATCGACAAGTGAGGCACGTTTACAGTTAGCGACTGCGCAGAAGTCCGACACCGATCTGGCCGTGAAGATTTTCATCGGGACTCGGCGCGGTCGCCGCCGCCGAACCAGACGCGAATGCCCTCGGCAGTCACTTCGACGGATGGATCGCAAACCACCTGGCTGTCCCAGGGCTCCGTGCCGGCGATGAGCGGGAAATTCAAGTCGCGTTCCCAATGAACGCCGTCAGTGGATTTGGCGAGGCCGATGCGGCGGTGCTCGCTGCGGTCGCGGCCGGTGTAGAGCATCCACCAGGCTCCGGCGGAGGTCCACACGGCAGGCTCGCCGACGCCGTTTTCATCGAAGGCGCCGGGGCCGCCGGGCGAGAGAATCGGGCTGGATCGCAATTTTTCCCAACGCACGCCATCCGGCGACCGGGCGACTCCCAAGCTGCTGCCGGCGGGCGCGGTCGAGACCGATGTAGAAGAGATAGAAATTCGCCGCCGGCCGCGGATCACGTAAGGATCGCTGACCCCGCGTTCATCGAAACTGCCGCGCGGGCCGGGGCGAAGGACAGCGTCTTCGCGCTTTTTCCAATGGACCCCGTCGGAGGATCGAGCCAGCAGCGATGCTGGAACGGGTCGCCGGCCTCGTACCAGTAGAGAATCTCGCTGCCGTCGACTAACGCGGAGCCGTTGGCCGCGATATAATTGCCTTCCCATCCGGAGGGAGAAAGCACGCGGCCGGTCTTGCTCCAGTGAACGCCATCCGGCGAACTCGCGGTCGCCGTGTGCCAGGTGTGGCCGTCGTATTCGGAATAGAGATTGAGATATTCGCCATGAAAGCGGACCACCGAGGGATTGAGTACGTCGATCGGCGTCGCCGCGTGACAAGACAGGACCCGGAGTGGCTCCCACGCGAAGGGAGGACGCGGGCCGGCGGGGTCGGGCGGCGGCAAAGCAAAATCGGCGTACCGGCCGCACCCGGTCAGAAAAACAAGCAAGCAACAAACCGACGTCCATCTCCGTCGCTGCGCGGCCATTCTCACACGGGGATCCGGATTTCGATACTCGCGCCCTGGCCCGGTCTCGATTCGAGCTGCAAATCGCCGCCCAGCATCCGCACGCGGCGCTTGATGCTTACCGGTCCCAGGCGCAGCAGCTCCAGCTCGTCGAGATTGAAGGAGCCGCTGAAGGGAAACCCGGCGCCGTTGTCCTCGGCCTTAATCTCGATGCGGTGATCGTGCACGCCCACCGACAGCGCCATGCGCGTGGCGCCGGAATGCTTCTGGATGTTGTTCAGCGTTTCGCGCACGATCTGCAGAAGCTCGAGCGACACTTCGGTCTCGGCCGGGTCGAACAGCTCGCCGCTTGAAAAGGTGGAAGTGATGCCGGTGTCGCGCTGGAACTGGTCCACCATGCGGCTGAGCGAGGCGGGCAGGCTGACGCCGTTCTCGGCGGGACGCATGCTGCGGACGAAACTGCGCAGCTCGCCGACCTGGGTCTTGCACAGTTGCTGCAACTGGCGCAGTTCCTCGGCGGCGGCGTCGACGTCGCGCGCCAGAAGTTTCTTGATGATCTCCAGGCGCATCTGGAAGCTGATGAAGCTTTGCAGCGGGCCGTCGTGGAAATCGGCGGCGATGCGCTGGCGCTCGGCTTCGCGCGCTCCTTGCGCTTGGGAACGGATGATCACGTTGTGGCGCAGGGTGTGCGAAAGGCGCCGGTCGAGATAACGCTTGTGAAACGACGATCGGACACGGCCACGCCGCCGGCCGCGATCGCGACCCAGACCGGCGGCGCATCTCCGTGCGGCGCGAACAGCAGAGCGAGCAGAGCGACGACCACGGCGGTCACCACCACCCGCGTCGGATCGTGCAGAATCGCCGCCGAGGTCAGCAGGTACGCGCATAGCAGCGCCGACATCCATCCCGCCGCGGGCCAGCCGACCCAGCCCGACGGCCGACCACCCAGCTCCAGAATCCGAAAAAAGTTGCATCCGCGACCAGCGCGACGCCGGCGCGGACGGGCGAATCGAAGCGCAGTTCGAAGAGCGTGCCGAAGGCGTAGACCAGATAGGCGGCGAGCACGGCGATCACCGAGGGGAATCGCTCATCCGCGGCGCGCACATACCAGGCCAGGCACGCCAGGGCCAGCAGGACTGCGGGCGATGCGGAGGGCCAGGCGGCCGCGGTAAGGAACCATGTGGGAAAATCAGCGCCGGTACAAGATACAGACGATGGCTGCGCCCTTCGCCGTCGTCGTCGATGTCCTGGACTTTTTCCGGCGTCCAGGCGGAAAATTCGAAATCGTGGGCGACGATGCGCGTGCCTTTCTTCAACTGCTTTTCCAGAATCGGAGTGACTTTATCGTTTGACATCGGTAACAGGTAGACGGTGAGAAGATCGGCGGAAGAATAATCCTGCTTTAGCAGATCGCCGTGAATGATGCGCGCGGTGGCGGCAAGACCCAGCGTTTGATCTTCTCCATGCTTTGTTTGAACAGGGCGTCGTCGAACTCGACACCGATCGCGTTGGCCTTGAATTTCTGCGCGGCCATGATCACGATGCGTCCGTCGCCGGAGCCCAGGTCGAACATCTTCTCGCCGGCTTTGAGTTCGCCGAACCGGAGCATTTTTTCGACTACGATCTGGGGCGTGGGATAGTAGGGCGCGAGTTTTTCAGTCGGCTTGTCTTGGCCCAGCAGGCAGAAAGGAGCGCAGAGCGCCGTGATCCATCGCATTACCGATCACTATACAACGCTTAGCGCCCGATATACACGCGCACCGGATTGCTCGGCTGGCCGTTCACTTCGAGCGACAACTCCGCGGGGCCGTAGTTGACGATCTTGGGGACCGTGATCTCGACGAGGTAGAACCCGATGTAGGGCGCGAGCACGGCTCGCGTCACTTCCACGGGCTGACGATCGAGATAGGCCTTCACGGTGGCCACCACTTCCGGCGGATTTTCGGTGGGAGCAGCAAGGCCGGTAGGCCAGTCGGGTTTCACGCGGCCGAGCCCGGTAGCCATGATCTGAATCCGGTCGCCCGAGTGCGCGGGATTCATGGCGTCGAGCATCAGGCCCGATTCTCCGTCGAGCAGAATCGGCGAGCCGTCGCGATCGACGAAAATTGCCGGTGCGGCGGTTTCCAGCGGAACCGCAGGTAAAGTCGCGGGGCCCTCCGGGCGGTCGACGGCGAGGGAAACAGAAGTTCCCTTCGCTTCGAACGGAATCTGCAGTTGCGATTCGGTTTCATTCGCGGTGAGGACCGGGATCTGCAAGTCGCCCGCGCGCGCCGCTCGCACGCGAGCGCCCAGCACGCTGATCAGAGAACCCGGAGCCGCCGCGCGCGCCACCAGATCCGCCGTGCTGACCACGCGCGGATCGCGCAGCCGGTGCGGAGCCAGAGTGGAATAAACGCCGTATCCCTCCACCGCGGCCCATAATTGATTGCCTTGCGCGTCCAGCTTGACGTCGGTGACGGCGCCTGGAAGGCCGGGAAGCTGCCGCCACTGCGGCGCAGCCGCCAGGTTGCCCAAGTCCGCGTAAGTCATGAAAACGCCGGCATCGGTAGCGGCGTAGATGGCCCCGCTCGACCGGTCGGCGGCGACGCCGTGAACGCCGACGTCGGGAAGGTTGGAAGTGAAATTATCCCAGAAAGCGCCGCCGTTTTCGGTTCGCAGCACGTGCACGCGTATAGCGGTGGACGAAAGATCGTGCTGGCGCGAACCCAAGACAGCCAGCGCCACGCGCGGATCGTTCGGATCCACCCAGAATCGTTCCACGGCACCGGCTTCGTTGAACCCGAATGGACGCCAAGTCTGGCCGCGGTCGTTGGACGCGCTTACCACGCCGCTCGCCAAGCCGACGTAGATGTATTGGCCGCGGGCGGCAAAGCTGCTCACCGGCAGGTTATTGAGGCTTCTCGAAAGAATCTGGCGGGTCTGAACATCGTTCAACGCTTCCGTATTGTCGACCGGAACCCAGGCGATCTTCTGGCCGGGCTGCCATTCGACTTCGCTCGAATCCGGAAGGGACAGCTTGACGCCGTTATCTCCCGAAGGAAGACTCAGCAACTTTGCAGCCGGCAGATTCGGCAATCCCTGGTTCAACCCGCTCCAGGATTTGCCGCCGTCCATGGATCGAAAGACGCCGTTCGCGCCCACGGCAACGATCTGGTCGTCGTCGGCAGGCGAGACCGCCAGGTCGCTCAAGCCGTCGCCCAGGATCGAGGTGCCGCGGAAATTGGTCAGATTATCCCAACTCGCGCCCTGGCTTTCGGAACGATACGCGAATTTTCCCACCGCGTAAAGCACCGCTGCTGATGCAGATCGCGCCCGAATCCGTGCGCCTGCCTCTGGAACCTGCAGCGAGGGGGCAACCGGTTCTGCGGGGACCGGGGCCGTCGAAGGTTTCCAGGTCTCGAAATCCGCGGTCTCAAATACTCGTCCCGAAGACGTGTGAATCAGCAATGATCCCGCCGGCGAGAACCAGACGCGATCCACAGGTCCCGTCGCCAAGCCAGCCAGCGACCGGTTAATGGCCGAGTTGCCGACATGTCTCCAGTCCACCACGGGAAGCTGTGGCACGGGCTGCGCCAAAAGCCACGGCGCTGAAAGTACTGTGGCAACCAGGATCCGGGATGTGGCGTTAGTAAACACAGCGCCTGACCATTGTATACTGTTTCATCGGCGGAAGACCTCAGAAACTGTTGATTCTCCTAGAGCTACCGTAGTAAGATTTACCCGGGCAGAGACTTGCACTGCAATTTTAGTGTTAGACTGTCGATACACGGGTTCCGGTACGAAAAGGAGACGTTCTAACAGGTATTTTTGAGCCCAGGTTTTTTCGAATATGTCTGAGCGGCACATTCCGGGCCGGATGAGGGTGAAGCTGTCACTGCTTCTGGCAGCGGCGACGGCGGCGGTATGTTTCGGCCAGCCACTGCCCAGCGATTCCGGCTTGTATGCCGCCAAGGTCATTGAGCTTACCGGGCAGGTTTCGGTCCTGAAGGATTCGACGCCGTGGGCGCTCAACGTCGGCGACCAGATCCAGGTCAAGCAACTGATCATCACCGGTTCGGACGGGCAGGCTCGCTTCGAGGTTTCCGACGGGTCCACCTTTGACGTCTATCCGAATTCACGCGTGGTGTTCCGCAAGAACGCGCCCAATTGGCGGGATCTTCTCGACGTGCTGGTGGGCCGCGTGAAGGTGCACATCGAGCACATGTACGGTCCGAATCCCAATCGTGTGTTGACGCCGACCGCGGTGATTTCGGTTCGCGGCACGACCTTCGACATCTCCGTTGAAGACGAGGACGAAACCACGACAGTAGAGGTGGAAGAAGGACTAGTGGAAGTGCAGCACGCACTGCTGCCTCGCGGAAACATCAAGATGCTCACGCCGTCAGACGGCCCGCTGCGCGTGTACCGCAATGTCCCGATCGCATCCAGCCGGATTGATAAGGGCGACCTCGCCAGGCGCGTGATGCGCGCGGCCGTGGACGCCATCAGCACGTGGGAGACGCGGATTCCGAAAGCCGGCGGTGTGGACCCGGCGGGTCCCGGCGATTCACATGGTAAGCTGCCTCCGCCGCCGGTAGCGCCAGTGCCAACCGCGCCACCTCCGCCGCCTCCTCCGCCAGGGGGATTTGTCGATTACGGCGGTCAGAATATCAGCGTGTTCGTGGTGCACCAGCCTCAGAAAGAGACGCGGCTGCACAAGGTGACGCGCGTCGTGTGGACCATGATGTCGCGATTCCTGCTGGGGCAGCAGCCGGGAATCGACGTCATGCGCGCGATTCAGAACTAACTGCGCATCTCGTGAGACACTAGCTCTAAGAGCTATGAAGTCTCTCCTACCGCTGGTCTTCCTTTCTATCGCGCGCGCGCAGAGTCCGGCGGGAGTTTCCGCCGAATGGGACATCTCCAGGACCGTCGCCGCGCTATCCGACCAAGCCACGCGCCTGAAGCCGATCCTCGATCAGCTCACGCCCAAGGAATGGGTCGCCAAAGGGGCGCCGGAAACCTACGTCGCCCAGTGGAAAGGCGCTCAGGACGAATTGGGGTATTTGGCAAATTCGGCGAAGGCGCTCGAAAAGCAGCCGGAGCGGCTGACGCTTGCGCTGGACACGTATTTTCGGCTTCAATCCATTGAGGCGCGGCTCAATTCGCTGGTGGACGGCGTGCGCAATTATCAAAACCCGGCGGTGGGCGATCTGCTGATCGGAGTGCTGGCCGAAAATTCGTCGAATCGCGATAAACTGCGGCAGTACATCACCGATCTGGCCGTCACCAAGGAGCAGGAGTTTCAGATCGTCGACAAGGAAGCCCAGCGCTGCCGCGGCGTGCTGAGTCATCAGCCGGCTACCAAGCCCGCGCAGAAGAAGAACAACCAATGACCGAAACTTTGACATTCACATGCAGCATCTGCGGCGAGCCCTCCACCGACATTTGCGTCCACTGCACCAAGGACGCCTGTCCGAATCATCGGTGCGAAAAATGCCTGCGGTGCAGCGACTGCTGCCAGTGCGAACTGCGCCGCACTCCTGAATAACTATGCGTTCCGCGATCCTGGCGCTCGCGTTTGCCGCTCTTATGCCCGCAGCACCTAAAATTCTGGTCCACGGCCATCGCGGCGCACGCGCGATGCGGCCCGAAAACACGCTCCCCGCGTTCGAGTACGCCATCGGCATCGGCGTCGACGTACTGGAGCTGGATATGGCGGTCACCAAGGATAACGTGATCGTGGTTTCCCACGATCCGTACCTGGAGCCTCCGGTATGCGTAGGGCCGCACTTGAGAGCGATGATTCACGATCTGACGCTCGCCGAAGTGCGCGAATGGGACTGCGGCAAGATTCACAACCCTCTGTTTCCCAAGCAGACTCCGGTGCCGGGGACTCGCATGCCGACGCTCGACCAGGTGTTCGATCTGGCGGCGAACAACAAAGTTCAATTCAACATCGAAACCAAGAGTTTCCCAGACCACCCGGAGCGCACGCCGCCGCCGGAAGAATTCGCGCGTCTGGTGCTGGAAGTGGTGCGCAAACATCATCTGGAGGACCGGGTAATGCTGCAGTCCTTCGATTTCCGCACGCTTCACGCCATGAAGAAGCTGGCGCCCGAGATTCGCCGCGTAGCGCTGTGGGAGGGTGACGATCGTCCTTTCACCCAAATCGCCCAGGAAGCGGATGCGACCATCGTTTCGCCGTTCTATAAGTTGGTGACTTCCGAAAGAGTCCGCGCCGCGCACGATGCGGGACTGCAAGTGGTCCCATGGACCGCGGATTCTCCCGCGGATTGGGAGAAGCTGGTGGCGGCTCAGGTGGACGCGATCATTTCGGACGATCCGGCGGAGCTGATCGCGTATCTGAAAAGTCGCGGCTTACGATAAAAATTTGTCGTTAGCGAGCGTGTGGATCCACCGCTGCCTATAGTCGCGGCGCGCGGTCGGCGCTTTCGAATAGCAGCTATTCAAGCGAGCCACGACCGCAGGGAGTGGTGGTTATCGCGGGTCTACGCGCATCCTATTTCTTTCTCTTAGGGGCCGTCGCCTGCGCGATCACCGATTCGCGATCGCCGCGCGTCCACGCCGCTTGCACCTGATCGTCGGGAAGGCCCGCGACTCTGCCGACCAGTAAAAACGCCGGCAGCGCATGCGGCAGCGTTTTCCAACGCGCCATTTCTATCAATGATGGGAGCGCCCGCTCGCGGATTTGCTCGATCGCATCCGGGTCGCGCTGGTCCGTCAGGATCTGCAGCATCCCGAGCGCCTGCGTCCGGTCGGTCCAGGAAAGCGAGTTCAGCATCTCGATGAACCAGGTCGGCTCGACTTTCACGCCCGCTTCGGGATGCAGCTTGGCATACACCGCCAGCGCCCTCAGCCCGCGCGTGGCGTTCACGCGAACCCCCGCGTCCGGATCTTTCAGAGCGAATTGAAGATCGTTGACGATCTCTTTGCGGTTTTCATCGTAGGCGATCACGTAAGCCGCGGTGGCGCGCTGCGCTTCGTCGCCGGAATCGCGCAGGACATGTCTCAGCTCGCCCAGATACGTCTTGACGATCGGAATGAATTGCTGCTGAATGTCGCGGACCTCCTGATCTCCCGACAGCGCGTGTCCCTGCGTCAGATCCTCCTTCGTCTGGCCGGCGCGGGAGGCTGCTTCGGACGCGTCCAGGAACCGGCGATAAGTGGTCGTGATGTCTTCCGGAAGATTCACTTCGCCGTCGGGAGGCTCGCGCAGATCGAAGTGCGCGGCGCCTTTCTCTTCAACGCCAACGTAAAGAATCATGCGGCCGGCGTCGCAACAGACCGCTTCCAGATGCGATTCGACCACGCCGGATATGGCGTCAATACGCTCCTCGGCGTCGCCCTTGGAGCGCGGCAGAGGATCTCCTTCGCGCACTCCCAGCGCCTGCCGGACTTTGGCTTGCGGAACCTTATGCAGCCCGTAAAAATCGATCAGGCCTATGCGCGGACCTTCCTGAGCGCAGGCCAGCGCCGCCAGACACACGAATAGAATTAATCGCACTTACATCCGTAGACGGCGCGACGCGGCGATACGTTCCGGAGGAACGTTTAGCGTCACGCCTGCTTTTCAGCCAGCGGCCCGATGATCGGCAGGAGGAATTTTTCCCGGTTGTAGGCCTTATAGATCAGGAACACCCAAATCACGAAGAACACCAGGTATATCAGCAAATGCAGCATGCCGAACAGGAACACGCCTAGCACCGACATCGCGACACTCAGGATGCTCACCAAAATCAGGATCGCGACACACGCCGCCCAGAAGAAGATCGCCTGGAACGCATGGAATCGGATGGTCTTGTTCTTGTTGTAAGGATCCAGGACCAGAAACAGAATGCCCGTGAGCACCGTCAGGGAGTAGCACAGCGCGCTGGCGACATTCTCCTCCATCCCCGCCGACTGGACCGGAGTCGCGGGCGGCGGCGCGAATAACCGCCTCCTCCGGCGTCCGCAGCGACGGCCGAGCCGCACTTTCGCGCAAAACTTCCCCTCTACCTGCGATCCACAGTTTGGGCAGAATGCCATAAAGTCCCTCTCCTCCGTACTCGTTACTGTACTCCTATATGAGGTAAACGCACAAATCGCGAACGGTTTGTGTCACCATAACGGAAATGATTCGAACCCTGGTTCCGTTTCTTGCCGCAGCGCTTCTTCATGCCGCCGACTACAAACTCAAGGTCACGCCGGAGACCATTGCGTGGGGCTACTATTGGGCCGGCGCGAAGCCTGTTCTGACGGTGAAATCCGGCGACACGGTGGAGATTCAATGCGTCTCGGTCGGGAATCCCATGACGCTCGAGCGCGCCGGGCTGCGCGAGGATCAGATCGAACCGGAGATTCTTCGGATCTACAAAGAGATCCCGCGGGAAGCGCGCGGACCGGGCGGCCATCCTCTCACCGGTCCGGTCGCGATCGAAGGCGCCGAGCCGGGCGACGTTCTGGAAGTGCGGATCAAAGAGATCCGGCTGGGCGCGCCGTACGGGTTCAACAGCACGGCGGGCTTCCTTGCGGACGTGTTCCCGAATCGCCAGACGAAAATCATTCAGTTCGATAAGGAACGCATGATCGGGCACTTCGGGCCGGGTATCGATATTCCGCTGAAGCCGTTTTTCGGCAGCATGGGAGTGGCTCCGGCGGAAGACAAAGGAAAGATCAGCAGCGCGCCTCCCGGAGTCCACGCCGGGAATCTCGACAATAAGGAGCTGGTGGCCGGCACGACGCTGTTCATTCCGATTCATGCCAAGGGAGCGCTGTTCGAGGTGGGCGATGGCCACGCTGGGATGGGGAACGGCGAAATCGACATCACCGCGATGGAAACCTCGCTGACGGGCGTGTTTCAGTTTATCCTGCGCAAGGATATGCACCTGAAATGGCCGCGCGCCGAGACGCCGACGCACTACATCACCATGGGAATCGACGAAGATTTGACCCAGGCGGCGCGCATCTGCGGCCTGGAGACCATCGATTTTCTGGTTTCAGAGAAGCATCTGACTCGCGAAGACGCCTACGCGCTGACCAGCGTCGCGGTCGACATGGACATCACGCAGTTGGTGGATGGAACCAAGGGAGTCCACGCGATGATCCCGAAGAGTATTTTCGTGAAGTGAGCTATAGGTGCCTCAGCGCGACCATCGGATCGATGCGCGAAGCTCGCCTTGCTGGAATGTAGCTTGCCAGCATCGCCACCGCAAGCAGCAACAACGCCACCGCGGCAAACGTCAGCGGATCGGTCGCGGTGACGCCGTAGAGCAGCGTTTTCAACAGACGCGTCGCGGCCCAGGCTCCGGCCAAGCCTAAAATCAGCCCCGCGGCGACTAATCGGCCGCCGTGCGAAATTACCAGCTTGGTCACGTCGGATGGCTCCGCTCCCAGTGCCATCCGCACGCCGAATTCGCAGGTGCGCTCCGCCACCGACGAGTACATCACCGCGTAAATTCCCACCAGGGCGAGCGTCAGCGCCAATCCCGCGAACGCGGACAGGAGAATCACGCTGAAGCGGCGCGGCGCAACGGATGCCGCCAGTTTGTGCTCCATGGTCTGGATGTTATAAACCGGCTGATCGCGATCGACAGCGCGGATCTGATCGCGAATCACAGCCGCGAGCGCCATCGGATCACCCATGGCTCGCACCACTAAATGCATCGCGGCGAAGCGCTGGACTTGCGCCATCGATTCGTACGCAATCGCGGGGACCTCCGTCGCGACGCCTTCGTCCGAACTATCGGCCACGATTCCGACGATCGTATAGGGCCTGCGGTCCGATGTCATAGAGATCTGATGGCCCATGGGATCTTCCGCTGGAAATAACCGCAAAGCCGCGGTTTCGTTCAGCACGACCGACCACGGAGCGGTTGCGCCATCCTGCTCACCGACGAAACGACCTCGTTTTAAACGAACGCCCAGGGCTTGAAAGAATTGCGGCGTGACCGCGTCTACCGTGATCAAGGGCGGTTGACCCGGTGGGAACAGCGGGCGCCCGGCGATGCCGACGTTCGCAGAGATGAAAACCGAGTGATAGAAAGCGCTGGCCTGAACGCCCGGGATCGCACTGAATTTCTCGACCGCCTGGTTGTAAAACGCGAGCCTGCGCGCATCCGTGCCCCAGCGCGACGGAATCGGGTTCACGTCGGCGGTCAAGACGTGTTCCGGTTGAAATCCGGGGTCGCGTGTCTCGATGATCCACAAGCTTTTTACCAGCAGCCCCGCGCAAACCAGGACCACCAGTGCCAGAGCGATTTCGGAAATTACCAGCGCGCTTCGAAAATGCTGTGTTCGTGTGTTGCTGGTGACGCTGGCGGAGCCTTCCTTCAGCGCTCCAGTCACGTCCGTACGAGTCGCGGATAACGCCGGCGCGAGCCCGAACAGGGTTCCGGTGAGAATCGCGACCACGGCGGTGAATGCCGTGACCATAGGGTTGATCGCGGTCTGATCGATTAGCGGCAGGCGCGATTTCCCGAGCGCGACAAAGCCTTGAATCGCAAAGCGCGCCAGCAACAGTCCGAGACCCGCGCCGCAAGTGGCCAGCAGCAGGCTTTCGGTCAGGAACTGGCGGATCAGGCGGCTTCTTGCCGCTCCCAAAGCGGCTCGCACGGCTACTTCGCGATGCCGCGCCGCCGCGCGTCCCATCAGCAGATTGGCGACGTTGCAACACGCGATCAGCAGCACCAGCCCTACCGCGGCCAGAAGGACCAGCAGCGCCGTCCGGCTATCGCCGACGATTTTCTGGTGCAGCGGCACCACTTTCATTACGTCGGCCGGGAACCCTGGCGGACGAATCCGGTCGTCCGGCAAGGCTGCCAACACCACGCGCGCTTGCTCCGCGGTCGCGCCAGGGTTTAATCGCCCGATCACGGAGACGAGCAACATCGGGCCGGTGGGCGTTTCCGGGCGCAGCGCGAGCGGGACCATCAGGTCGACATCCAGATCCTGAGGAAAACGGAAGTCGCGCGGCAGAACCCCAACGACTGTGTAGGTTAGATCATCGAGGTTGATGGTCTTGCCGATTGTGGAGGCTTCGCCGTTGAATCGACGCTGAAAAAGAGCGTAGGAGAGAACGCAAGTGCGTGGACCGCTGGGGCGATCCTCATCTTCAGAGATGCCCCGGCCAAGGATCGGCTGAACGCCGAGCGTGGGCAGGAAACTCGCCGATACTACCGCGGCCTGAAGGCGCTCCGGCGCATCGGCTCCAACCAGGTCACGATCCGCGCGCATATACGCAGCGACGTTCTCGAAGAGCTGGGTTTGCGCCTTCCATTGCACGTACCTGCCGCCAACGGCCAGATCCGCCTTGAGGAAGTCGCTGTGCCTGGTCAGCCACACTAGCCGGTCCGGCCCGGGATACGGGAGCGGCCGCAGCAAGACCGCGTAAATCACGCTGAACATCGCCGAATTCGCGCCGACGCCGAGGGCCAACGCAAGAATCGCCGTCAACGTGAAAAGCGGAGATGAGCGCAACACGCGGAGGCCGTAGCGCACATCCTTCCACGCCGTTTCGAGCGTCTGGAGAGTCCAACCATCGCGGCATTCTTCTTTGATCGCCGCTGCACCGCCGAACTCGATCCGCACGCGGCGGCGCGCTTCCGCCGGGTCCATGCCCTGGGCGACGTAATCGCGAATCTGCTGCTCGATATGAAATTCGATTTCGGAGTTGAGTTTCTTTTCGCGGCGGGTCATACCTAGGTGTTCTAGATATACAGGATCATATGTAGGATGTCAACGTATCCAGCCAGCGGACGCTTTACAAATATTTACACATACTCGGTTTTACTCATTAACGCTGTTAAGTGCATGAGAACCGTTATTTTGCGCCCATACACCCATTTTTAAGCGCTTTGGACCCCGCAAAACACATGGAACGAATTCGGCACAAATCATCGTATAGTGGAGAAGTTGGAGGTTACTGATGCGCGTCTTTTCACTCAGCTTGATGTGTGCCGCGATGCGGTTCTCGCGGCGCCGGTCCCGGAGCCGACGTTCTATAAGGACGTTCTCCCCGTTCTCCAGAAAAACTGCCAGGGCTGCCACCGGCCCGGCGAAGCTGCCCCGATGTCTTTGCTCGACTATCAAAGCACGCGGCCTTACGCGAAGTCGATCAAAGCAGCGGTGCTCACTCAGAAGATGCCGCCGTGGTTCGCCGATCCGCATTACGGAAAATTTGCGAATGACCGCCGGCTGTCGGACGCCGAAGTGAAGACGCTGGTGGCTTGGGTGGATGGCGGCGCCAAGGCCGGCAATCCCAAGGACGCGCCGCAAGCTCTGACCTTCACCGAAGGCTGGGCGATCGGCAAGCCGGACATGGTGTTTGAGATCCCGACTGCGTTTAATGTTCCTACGTCGGGCACTATCGATTATCAATATGTCCGGTTGCCGACCAATTTCACCGAAGACAAGTACGTGCAGTTCGCCGAAGCCCGGCCCACGGACCGCGAGCACACGCATCACATCATCGCGTTCATTCGCGATCCCCACTCGCCTTGGATGAAGGATGCGCCCATCGGCGTGCCGTTCGTTCCCGAAAAGCCCAAGGCCGGTGAACGTGGCGGCGGCGGCGGCGGATTCGGCGGCGACTTCCTGGCCGGCTACGCTCCCGGGACCGTTCCGGACACGCTGAAGCCCGGGCCAGGCGAAGCTGGTTCCGAAGGGCGCCGACATCATCTTCCAGCTCCACTACACCGCGGATGGCAAAGCCGGGCAGCGACAAGAGCCGCGTCGGCGTCATCTTCGCGAAGGAGCCCCCCAAGGAGCGCGTGCTGACGCTGGCCGCGACAACGGCCGATTTCGCGATTCCTCCGGGCGACCCGAACTATCGCGTCGACTCGAAGATCACGCTGCAGGCGGATTCGACTCTGATCATGATGCTGCCGCACATGCACCTCCGCGGCAAGGATTTCGACTTCCGCATCACCTATCCGGACGGGAAGACCGAAACCCTGTTGAGACGTCCCGCACTACAGCTTTAGCTGGCAGCTTTCCTATTACCTGGACAAGCCGCTGTTCCTGCCCAAGGGCACGACCATCGAGTGCACCGCGCACTACGACAATTCGGTGAACAATCCGGCCAATCCGGATGCGACCAAGGAAGTTCATTACGGCGAGCAGAGCTGGGATGAAATGATGTTCGGCTTCTTCGATGTAGCGGTTTCCATGGACACCAATCCTATGGACCTGATGCGGTCCTAAGAAGCAGCAGAAACCCACGGGTGCGGATAACCACTAAGCACTCTTGCGCCGGCATGGTAGCGACTGCGCTGCCATGCCGGTTTTCTATTTACGGAGCTATATCTCTATGCGTTTGATTGCCTCTTCGTCTATTTGTGTGCCTGGCGGCTACTGCCGCGCCGACGTTCCACAAGGATGTCGAGCCGATTCTTCAAAATAGCTGCCAGGAATGCCATCGCGCGGGCGAAATCGGCCCGATGCAGTTGCTGACCTACGATCAGGCGCGCCCCTGGGCCAAGGCGATCAAGACCGCCGTGCTGCAGGGCAAGATGCCGCCATGGCCCGCCGATCCCCACTACGGCAAGTTCTCGAATGACCGCTCCCTGACCAAGGCGCAAATCGACACGATCGTCGCCTGGGCCGATGCGGGCGCGCCCGAGGGCAATGCTGCCGATGCTCCCAAGCCGCGCCACTGGGTGGACGGTTGGAACATTGCGAAACCTGACGCCGTCATCCAAATGCCGCAAGCCTTTAACATGCCTGCGTCGGGCGAGGTGGAGTATCAATACATCGTGGTGCCCACCGGATTCACCGAAGACAAGTGGATCCAGCAGGTGGAAATTCGCCCCTCAGACCGAACCGTGGTGCATCACGCCGTGATCTTCCTTCGCGAACCCGGGAACAAGTGGCTGACCGAGGCCCAGCCCGGCGTTCCATTCGTGCCGACGGTGGAAAACGCAGGGCAGCGATTCTTCAACACGCAAGGCCAGGGTAACGACGTGCTGTGCATTTACACGCCCGGCATGGTTCCCGACGTCTGGAAGCCCGGCCAGGCCAAGCAGATCAAAGCCGGCACCGATCTCATTTTCCAGATGCATTACACGGCGAGCGGCAAGCCCGGCAGCGACCGGACGCGGGTCGGCCTGGTGTTCGCGAAGGAGCCTCCCAAGGAGCGCATCATCACCGTGGGAGCGATCAACAACCGCTTTACGATTCCGGCCGGCGACGGGAATTTCAAGGCCGAGGCAGTCGTACCGATTCTGAACGACATGACCATGATCAGCCTGTTCCCGCACATGCACCTGCGTGGGAAGGCGTTCCAGTACGACATTATCTATCCCACGGGCGAGACGCAAACGATTCTCAAAGTCGATAACTGGAGCCTGAACTGGCAGCTTTCCTACAAGCTCGAAAAGCCGATTCCGTTGCAGCCCGGCGTCAAGGTCAAAGCCACCGCGTGGTGGGACAATTCGGCCAATAATCCCGCGAATCCGGACCCGAAGAAAGACGTCCAGTGGGGCGAGCAGAGCTGGGAAGAGATGTTGGTCGGGTTCTTCGACGTGGCCGTCGACCCCAAGATCACCAATCGGACCATCTACAGCCGCAAATCGGAGTAATGTGGATTTCGATGCTTCGAGCCGCGATTCTGATCCTGGCAGGCGCCACCGTGGCTGGCGCACACGACATCATCACGACGAAAATCACCTGGTCGAAAGAAATCTCGCGGCTGCTCTACAAGCGCTGCGCCTCCTGCCACCGCGAAGGCGGATCGGCGTTCTCGCTGATGACCTACGAGGAAGCGCGTCCCTGGGCCAAGGCCATCAAGGAAGAAGTGCTGGAGCGCCGCATGCCGCCGTGGCAGGCCGTCAAAGGCTTCGGAAATTTCAAGGACGATCGCGGCCTGACGCAGGAAGAGCTGGAGATCATCTCGGACTGGGTGGAAGGCGGCGCGCCTGAAGGCGAGCCGAAATATATGCCGCAGGTTCCCAAGCCTTCAGCGTGGCAAGATCCGGAGGGCCCCGCAGGTTCGCCTGAGATGGTGGTTTCGTCCGGCACGAAGCTCGATGTGCCGGCGCGCGTGCTGGCGGTTCGACCGAAGGACTGGCAGAAAGGCGCGAGCGTCCAGATCATCGCGGAGCGCCCAGACGGCACCATCGAGCCGCTGCTGTGGATTTATCAGTTCAATCCCGATTTCAAGCGGACGTATTACTACAAGTCGCCGATCCCACTTCCGGCGGGGACTGAGATCGTGATGAGTCCGTCGAACGCGGGGAGCATCGGGCTGTTTACTACCGCTTCTCCGAAAATCCTGCACAAGACCGCCGCGGCGCGCTGAACTTCGTGATTGTTCCACCCGACGCGGGCGGCCATGTCGAAATCTTCTCGCCTTTGCCTCCCGCTGAGTGTGCGGTCCGACTTACTTCGGCGATAGACACGGAGCGGAGTGTAATTTTCTCGTCGGCAGCTCTGTTCGGCTCGAAGCTTGTGATCGGACAAGCTTCTGAATCGTCTTTGCGCCTCCGTAAACGCATCCGGTATCGCAACTCGTTTCAGAGTTTTCTGTTCGCGACGATGCGCCCACAACAGGGAGGGACGCTCATTTCCGGCACGTTCACGATGCATCCGATGGTTCGGACCTTCATATTCGTCTGGTTCGGATTTATAGCGGTGATCGGCGGAGGGGTGGCGCTCGCGACCGTGAGGGGAACGCTGTCTAGTTCCGACGGCAACAGCCATAGCCTCTTGGGTATCATCATTCCTTTGGCGATGCTGTGTTTTGGATTTGTTCTGATTCGGTTCGGACGTTACCTTGCCCGCAATGAGGCTCGCTTCCCTACGGACTTTCTCGTCCAGACGCTCGACGGCCGGGAACGTCTTTAAAATAAAGAACCTTTCGGACGGTTAAAGGCTACTCGGCCATTTCGCGGTTCGCTTGTAAGACCATCGCCGTGGCCCTTCCAGATTCGCGCGAACCTCCTCAAGGGTTTCGGCTTGCGTGTTCGCCCCAGGCAATTCTTCGACGAATCCGACGTAGCCTTCGGGAACTTTCAAGTAGATCGCGGTGAATGTCATTCGCGTGCTATTGACCAATCGTAGCAAGTTCAGCTGATGATCCCCTTCCGCACCGCGTAAAGAATCAATTCCGGCACGCTGTGCAGATTCAGCTTCTGCAGGATGTGAGTGCGGTGCGTCTCCACCGTGTACAAACTCAAATTCAGCAGATTCGCGACCTCTTTGTTGCTCTTCCCCTCCGCCACCAGTTGCAGCACTTCGCGCTCGCGGGTGGTCAGCAGCTCGTAGCTGTCCTCCGCGCCCATTTCCGCCAGCTGATGCATGTAATCTTCTTTCAAAATCTTGCGAACCGCCGGGCTGAAAAAAGATTTTCCTTCCGTGATCGCGTGGATCGCCGCGATCAGATCCGCTTCCGCCGAATCCTTCAGCAAATATGCCCGCGCGCCCGCCTTCAGCGACCGGATCACGTAGCTTTCGTCGCTGTGCATGCTCAGAATCGCGATGGCGGTCTGCGGACTCCGGCTCGCGATCTGGCGCGCCGCCTCCACGCCGTTCAAATGCGGCATGGCGATGTCCATCACCACCACGTCCGGCTTTTCGGAAGCGGCCAGCTCCACCGCTTCGCGCCCGTCGGCCGCTTCGCCGACCACTTGCAGATTGGGCTGACGCTCCAGCAGCAGGCGCAGGCCGCTGCGCATCACGGTGTGGTCGTCGGCAAGAAGGATTCGAATCGACATCTTGATTTAGCTCGCAATCGGCAGCTCTACGGCCACCCTGGTTCCGTTCCCGGGCCGCGACGCGACTTCGAACGCCCCGCCCAGGTGATTCACGCGCTCCTCCATGCCCACCAGCCCGAGGCCCCGCACGCGTCCGGCGTCGAAGCCGTGGCCGTCGTCTTCCACCGAAAGCAGAATCCGCGACGGCTCCTGCTTCACCACCACCTTGACGCTGCGCGCCTGCGCGTGGCGCGCGCAATTGTGCAGGGCTTCCTGCACCACGCGGTAAATGCAGGTCCGCAGCTCGTCCGGAAGCTCGCCCGCGGTCTCCTCCGCCGTCACGTGCACGCGTAGATCCGGTGCGCTTCGACACTTCGCGAGCCTGCCATTCGAGCGCCGGCACCAGCCCGAAATCGTCCAGCATCGAGGGCCGCAGCAGCAGCGTCATGTTGCGAATCACGTTCACGCTCGCCTCGGCCAGCTTCTTGATCGATTCCACGTGCCGCCGCACTTCGGCCGAATCCTGCGGGACGCTCGCGGCGGCGTTGCCGGCTTCCATCAGCAGCGCCGAGAGCGACTGGCCGACTTCGTCGTGCAGCTCGCGCGAAATGGCGCGCCGCTCCTCCTCCTGCGCCGAAACCAGGCGCGCGGAAAGCTCCTTCAACTCCTGCTGCGCGCGCATGCCTTCGTCGTAGCGCTGCTTCAATTCGTTTTCCAGATTCAGCGTCCGGCGGATGGTGAATGCGGCCAGCAGCAGCCCCACGCCCAGCGTGGTTCCCAGCATCCAGATCAGCCGCGCGCCGCAGAGCCGTCGAAAGTCGCGTTCAGCTTCGCGTCGCCGGAGTTCAGCTCGCCGCATGCTGATCTGGTCGATGCGATCCACCAAGTCGAGCATCGCGTTGCGGCGCCGGACCAACTCATCCGAAAAGTATGCGCTGCTGTCCCGCCGTCTTCTGCTTGAGTTGCGTCTCGATCACGAAGTCCAGCAGCTTCCAATACACCTGGACCTCGGCTTGCAAGTTGCGGAAGGGCTCGGCCTCGGCGGGGTCCAGCGCAGCCGCGCAATCGGCTAAGGCGCGGTCGGTATTTTGCCGGATGCTGGTCCACTTTTCCACCTGAGCCTGCGCCACGGCGTTATCGGAGGCCAGCAGGTAATCGCGCATCACGATCGCGGATTGATAAATCCCGGCGCGCACTTCATCCAGCGCCTTGCTGCGCCGGAAGTACACGTCCCGCACCTGCGCGTCGCTGCTGCGCACGTTACGCAATACCAGCAGCGCGTCGATGCCCGCGGCCAGCATCAGCACCAGCAGTCCGCCGAAGCCTGCAAACAGCAGCCGGCGTCCGCCCGTAAATGGACGAAATCTCACCTCGATGACCAGTCTACAGGACCAATCCTCCGGCGGAATACCGTCTCAACAGGATTGCCGCGATATGGTCGAAATGGTGCTTACTCTTAGTAGACTCAAATTGAGCTTGTGAAGAGCGAAGATCGTTAAGCAGAAGTATGTAAAAGAGGACCCGATACGGAGAGGACCATATGAAGAGAACCAAGAATCTGGCCTATTTAGGCCTTGCTGTTTTGCTTGCGACGGCTGCCTGCCATAAGGCTGCGCCCGTCGCCGCCAGCCACCCGCCCGATACGACGCCGGTGGCCCCACCCCCAAGTTCGACGCCAGTGACGCCGAGGTCCTCCGGCCAACGGGCGTCGCCGAGCCAGCCTGTCGCTCAGACTCCGCGTCAATCGGCGCAAATTCCGCCGGAGGTTCGCGCGACTCTCAACGAAAAGCTGGCTCGGTTAGAAGATGCCATGTTCGATTACGACAAGTCCACCATCCGCGAGGACGCGTCGCACGGCGCTTAAAGACGATGTCGGCGTCATCCGCGACATCCTGGCCAATTATCCGACGCAAAAGCTGCTCATCGAGGGACACTGCGATGAGCGCGGCTCGGAAGAGTACAACATGGCTCTCGGTGACCGCCGCGCCAAAGCCGCCGAGGAGTTCCTGAGTTCCATGGGGATTCCCAACGGCCAGCTTTCGGTTCTCAGCCTCGGCAAGGACCGTCCGGTGTGCACCGACGCGGACGAGAGCTGCTATCAGCGGAATCGGCGGGCGCACGTTACCGCGGCGCCCTAAGCAAGTTTCTCCCGACCTGTAACGCACCCTCCAGAAACGCGGGGCTTAACGGCATTGTCCGTTGCGCCCCGCGTGTGCTTTTTACATTGCACAACAGTCCTGCCCTTGGGTTAAACTGATCCTCACGCAGTCAAAGCTGTCGAAACAGGAGGATGTTTCCATGAGCTGGTATTACGCGGATGCAGGACGGCAGGTTGGCCCGGTGGAAGAATCAGCGCTGGACGATCTGGTGCGCTGCCGGCGTCGTACGGGACGACACGCTGGTCTGGCGCGACGGAATGGCGAACTGGCAGCCGCACAGCGCGGTGCGGGGAGCACGTCCTCCGGCCGCCATGCCTCTTCCCGCCACCCCCATCGATGCCGCCACGGGATTCTGCTCCGAGTGCGGGCGTCCGTTTCCAGCCAACCAATTGGTGATGATCGGAAACGCCGGCGTGTGCGCGCAATGCAAGCCCGTCTACATGCAGCGCATCCGAGAAGGCGGACAGGGCATTGCCGCGCGCCGCTACGCCGGGTTTTGGATTCGGGTCCTGGCCGCCATTATCGACGGTGTGATCTTGAGCGTGGTGGGTCTCATTATCAACGTTCCGCTCCAGTTAATGCTCGGTGTCGGATCCTTGCGGGTGGGATCGGTTCCCAATGTAGGGGTACTGGCGGGCGCTTTCGGGATTATTGTGCTCCTCAACTTCGCGATCGCCTGCGTGTATTCGTCTTTCTTCATTTCCACGCGCGGCGGGACGCTGGGGATGCTGGTTTTGGGACTCCGGGTTATCAAAGGCGACGGCTCACAACTCAACTTGGGCCAAGCCGTCGGCCGCTATTTCGCATACATCATTAACTCTTTCACGCTCTTCATCGGCTTCATCATCATCGCGTTCGACGATCAGAAGCGCGCCCTGCATGACCGGATCTGCGACACACGGGTGATCTACTCTAAATAAAGAATGGCCCACGCGATCTGCTGCGGTACCTGCTCCTGGCCGATTCCGCCGGAAGCCTGGAACCGCGAGGACGTGGTCCGCTGCCCGGGCTGCCGCCAGAAAGTGGAGGTGGTGGCGTTCCCGGCGATTGAACGTACGCGCGCCGGTCCGCTTCCGGAAGCTCTTGCCGCCGATACCGAAGCCAGTTGTTTTTATCACGCCGAAAGCCGCGCCGTAGTCCCCTGCGATCAGTGCGGACGCTTTCTATGCGGCCTGTGCGACCTCGAAATCGACGGCCGCCATCTGTGCCCGGTATGTTTCCAATCCGGCCTCGTGTCGAATCAGCTCGAAGTTGCCGAGACGAGCCGCCCCATGTGGGACTCCATCGCCCTTGCCACCGCCACGCTACCCGTGCTGCTGTTCTGGCCCGCGATCATCGGAGCGCCCACAGCGCTGTACTTCGTCGTGCGCCGCTGGAACGCGCCCTTAAGCATTCTTCCACGCACGCGCATTCGTTTTTATCTGGCGGCGCTGTTCGCGCTGGCCGAAATCGCCGGCATCGTGTTCCTCGTCTGGGCCATCGTTCGACTGCCGGGGAGGACCCGCGCGAGTTAACCCGCGATGCCCAAGCGAACTTCGATCTACCGCCGCCTCACCGGGCGTAAGCGGACGCTGGCCGGCTACTCGCAATTGTGGCTGGCGCCGGATCATATTCTTCTGGTCAAATCCTCGCGCCTGGTGGAGCATTATCAGCGCTTCGCGCTCGCCGACATCCAGTCCCTTGTGATAACGACCGTAGTAGATCGCACGCCGCTCGAAATCGGGGCGGCGGGCGCGGCTATTTTGTGGACGTTGATCGCTCTTACCGTAACCTCCCTGTTCGGAAAAATATTTTTCGTGGTCACCGGCGCCATTGGCATCGCCCTGGTCGTGATCGACCTGGCGCGCGGACCGCGTTGCCGATGTCATCTGTACACCGCTGTCAGCCGCGAACTGCTTGCGCCCGTCGGCCGCGTCCGCACGGCGCAGAAGCTCCTGATCGAATTACGCAAGGCCATTGAAGCGATTCAGGGTGCTCTGCCCGCGGACCGCATCCCGTTAGAGACGCAGCGTCCGGTTCTGCCCTTCGACGCGCCTCCGCCCGAGGTTCCCCAGCCGCCGGGTTATCTGCCGGAGCTTCTATTCGGCCTGTTTCTCGCCAACGCCGCGCTGCTGCTGGTGGACATTCGTTTTCCGCACGCGCAGATCTCCAACGCTCTTTTCACGACGGTCTTCGGCGAGATTGTGATCATTATTTTCGCTCTGATGCGGCGCCCCGGCCGCGACCCGCGCCGCATTATATACGGGGTAATGATCTTCAGCATCGTGTGCATTGGCTGGGATGCTTTCGACCTGGGCCGCAGCTTCTTCGAGGTGGTGACGGAAGCGGCCCGGCGCGGGAACAGTATCGCCTACGACACCAGCTTGAATGTCTGGGGCCAGCGCCGCGCGCTGTTTGCCGCCGGATGGAGAATCGCCGCCGGCGGGTTCGGCTTGCTAGCGTCATATATGGAACGATGAACGCACTCGCCAACCCCCTGGTAGATCAACGCTGCTACGAATCACCCGGCGCGCGAAGCCGTCGTGCGCTGTCCGGAGTGCCGGCGTTTCTACTGCCGCGAATGCGTGGTGGAGCATCTCGGCCGCATGATCTGCGCCGCCTGCGTCGCCGAAGCCGCGACGAAAGAAGCGCACCGGGAGCGCTTTCACGCCATCCGCTGGACCTTTTTTGGAGCTGGGGGATTCCTGCTGGTGTGGCTGATTTTTTACTATCTGGGCGTGATGCTGGCGCGTGTTCCGTCCGAATTCTTCAGAGTCACATGAACGCGATCGAAGTCCTGGAACAGGCCGTCAATCTGCTTCGCGGGGCCCCCTCGAGCGCCGTGGCCGCGTATCTCACCGGCTCGGTTCCATTCACGCTCGCGCTCCTGTTTTTTCTGAACGACATGACGCGAAGCCCTTTCGCATCCGAGCGCATCGCCGTGTCTTCGCTGGTACTGGCGGCCCTCTACATCTGGAAAAACGTCTGGCAAGCCATCTTCGCGCGAAGCTTATATCACACTGTTTCGCCGGCGCGCGCGCCCTTGAATCTCTTCCGCTTGATTGTGCTTCAGGCCGCGCTACAGCCGGTCGGCATTTTGCTCGCATTGCCGTTTCCCTGGCTGGTCGCTTTCTTTCGAAACGTCGCCCTGATGGCCGCTCTCGACGTTCCCGACCCCGTGCGCGCCGCCCGACGCCAGGCGGTTCTATGGACCAAACAGAATTGGGGAATCCTGGGACTCATGTTCGTCGCCTCCCTTCTGCTTTTTGCGAATTTCTTTATCGCCATCGCGGTCCTCCCGCAGCTCGCGCGCAGCTTTCTGGGGATTGAAGGAGAATTCGCGCGCCTCGGAGGCGGCATCCTGAACCTTTCTACCGCTGCCGTAGCTGCCGCGCTTGCGTGGATGATCGTCGACCCCCTGCTCGACGCCATCTACGCCCTTCGCTGCTTCTATGGAACCTCGCTCGCTTCGGGCGAGGACCTACTCGCTGCGCTTCGCAAAGCCGTGCCAGTCGCGGCGCTATTTGTTTGCCTGTTCTTCGCCTTGCCGCACCCGGCGGCAGCGCAGGTCGACCCGGTCAAGCTCGACCATTCGATCGACCAAGTCATCCACACGCGGGAGTTCACCTGGCGCGCGCCCCATGCCGGCCCCAGGAACCGCAAGGCCGATGGGTCGGCTGGATCCGTGGTGCGCAGGATCTCTTGAACCGCGGTTGGGAGTGGGTCAAGAAAGCTATCCGCGCGCTCTTCGAAAACAAGTCGGAAACCGAAGCCAGGAGGCAAAGACGCGCCCGTCACTCGACGAATGCTTGAAACCCTGATCGGCCTGGTCGTCGCATTGATCGCCGCGGCGCTGGTGGCCTTCTTCCTGCGCCGCCGCGCGACCATGGTTGTCGCCGAAGCGGTTACCGTCGCCGCGCCCGCCGTCAACCTCGCCGACGATTCCGTCACGGCCGATCAGATGCCTGAGAGTTCCTGGCGTCAGCTCGCTGAAGAGTGGCTCGCCAAGGGCGACTGCCGCCTGGCGCTACGCGCTTTGTATCTCGCGGGTCTCAATTATCTGAGCGGACGCAACCTGGTTTCCATTCGACGTTGGAAGAGCGGCCTCGATTATCGCCGTGAACTGGAACGCCGCTCCCGCTCGAACCCGGACATCGCGCCGGTCTTTACCCGCAGCGTCGAGATTTTCGAGCGGGGATGGTACGGCCCCCATCCCGTCGACCGCGCGATGGTCGAATCCTTCGCCACGGGGCTCGGTGAAATCAAAGCGCAACTGGAGCGTCCCTCGTAAATGCGCTGGGTGTTCATCATCGCGATTCTTGCCGTCTTAGTCTATGGACTCGAACAGGTCGCCGTCGCGCCGCTCGAAACCGGCGACGTGTATCCACCGTATTCGTCCCTTCGATCCGACCCGCTAGGCGCGAAAGCACTGTATGAGAGCCTGGCCGCGCAACCGGATCTGGCCGTCGAGCGACTGTACAAAGACCGCACGACGCTCGATCGCGACACGATGTTCGTGCTCGGCGTCGATCCTGTCTCGTGGGCCGGTGTGAAAGATAAGACTCTCGAAGAATACGAACAGCTGGTTCAGAACGGCGGACGCCTGGTCATCGCTTTTCTCGCCGTGCGCCCGCCTCGCAGCCGTCCCGACAAGCGCGCCATCGAGGACCGCTGGCATCTGCACTTCAGGTATCGGCCCGGAGTCTACGAAGAGACCGACGCGATCCCTACTGAAACAGCTCTGCGCATCGACGCTGGTCCTGAATGGCATACGCTCGCCGGCCACGGCGCCATCGTTCGCATGTTTGGCAAGGGCGAAGTCGTCATCGTCCCCGATAGCTTTCCGCTCAGCAATCAGGGCCTGCGCGAAGCTCGCGACGCACAGTTCATCGCCGCGTTGGCGGGCCCTGCGCGCCGCATCATCTTCGACGAAAATCATTTCGGCGTAGCCGAGACCGGGAGCGTCACTACTCTGATGCGGAAATATCGTCTGGAAGGCGCGGTCGCGCTGCTGGCGCTGGTCGCGGCGTTGTTTCTATGGCGCAACGCGTCGAGTTTTCTGCCGCCGCGCGAAGCCCGCGCAAGCGATGCCGTCACCGGCCGCGACTCCATGGAAGGCATGACCGCGCTGCTGCATCGCGGCGTCGCGGAGAAAGACTTGCTCGACGTGTGTTTCGCCGAATGGAGCAAATCCGCTCCGCCGCAGGCTCGTGCGGCTCAAATGGAAGAAGCCCTCCGCGCCCACCGCGATCCCGTCGAAGCCTATCGCGCCGCCGTCCGCGCCCTTACTCGAGGAAGGAAAATGACAGAGAACCTCGAACAGCTGCATCAGACGCTCGAAGCCGCGCGAGCCGAAGTGCGCCGCGTGATCCTGGGGCAGGACGAAGTGATCGACGCCGCGCTGATCGTGATCCTGGCGCGCCAGCATGCGCTGATCGAAGGCGTTCCTGGCGTCGCGAAGACGCTGCTCGCGCGAACGCTGGCTCACGTGCTCGGCTGCGAGTTCGCGCGCATTCAATTCACGCCCGATCTGATGCCCGCCGATATCACCGGCACCAACGTTTTCAACTTCGCCCGCAATGAATTCACGCTGGTCCGCGGGCCGGTCTTCACGTCCTTCCTGCTCGCCGACGAAATCAATCGCGCGCCCGCCAAGACGCAATCCGCGCTGTTGCAGGCGATGCAGGAGCGCACCGTGACCATCGATCGCGAAACCCATCCGCTTTCGCCGAATTTCACCGTCTTCGCCACGCAGAATCCCATCGAGTACGAAGGCACGTATCCGCTGCCCGAAGCCCAGAAGGACCGGTTCCTGCTGAAAATCCCCATGCCGCGCCCGGATCGCGAGCATGAGCTTGAGCTGGCCCGCCGCATGCTCGGCGATCACGCTCCGGAAGCGACGCTGGAGCGCGGCGACGTCCGGGCGGTCCTCGGGCCCGGCGAGCTGGAGCGCGCCCGCGAGGCTCTTGACCGATGTTTCCATGCGCGAAGAAATCGCCGCCTACATCGTCGACATCGCGCGGCGCACGCGCACGCATGAAAGCGTTCTGGTGGGCGCCGGGCCGCGCGCCACGCAAGCTCTGGTCGTTTCCAGCCGCGCGCATGCCGCGCTAGCCAGCCGCGATTTCGTCACGCCGGATGATGTCAAGGCGATGGCCGTTCCCGTGCTGGAACATCGCCTGATCCTGCGGCCCGAATTCGAAATTGAAGGCATGACGGCGGCGGAATCGGTCAGAAAATTCTGGAAAGCGTGGCGGTGCCGGTGTGAAAATCGTTCCCGCACCACTGCTGATCTGGCTGGTCGCCGTCGTCGGATTCCCGGCGGCCGATCATCGCAGGCGTGTCTCCGCCCGCGCGTGCCTGGCCGCGATCGTGGCCATTGTCGCTCCTTGCGCTCGCCGTCGCCATCGACGCGCTCGTTGCGAGCCCGCGCGCTCGCCGGCATTCGCATCGAACCACCCGAGCTGGTGCGCTGCTTCAAGGATCGCGACGCCGAATTCGCATTCAGGTTCACAATCCGTCGCAAAGCTCGCGCCGTCTTCGCATCGGGATCCCCGCGCCTCCGGGAATCGAATCGGATCTGGAAGACCAGCGCATCGTAGATCTGCCGGCCTCGGTCCGAAACCGCCGACCTTCTCCTGGTCCTGCACGCCGCGCCGCCGCGGCCGCTATCGCATCGATGCCTGTTATCTCGAAGCCGCGTCTCCACTCGGCCTCTGGGCTGTGCGGCGCGCGCGACGCCGCTCGCGCTCGAAATTCGCGTCTATCCGAATCTGCGCCGCGATGACGATCTGAAGGCTCTGCGGCGGGGCGTCGAGGGACTCCACTCCATGCGCCAGATCGGCCGCGGCCGCGAGTTCGAAAAACTTCGCGAATACGTCCCCGGCGACGGCTTCGATGAGATTCACTGGAAAGCCACCGCGCGCCGCGGCCGCCCGATCACCAAAGTTTTTCAAGTGGAGCGCACCCAGGAAATCTATGTCGATCATCGACGCTTCGCGGCTTTCGGCGCGGCCGGCTGGAAACGAAACCGCGCTCGACCGCGCCATCAAGGCCGCTCTGCTGGTCGGCGCCGCCGCCGGACGCCGCGGCGATCTGTTCGGGCTCGCGGCTTCTCGCAATCGAGTGGAAGCCTTCACCCGCGCCCGGAATGGGAAAGACCATTACGCCGCCTGCCGCGATGCGATTTATGAGATTGCACTCCCGCCCCGGTCTCGCCCGATTTCGATGAGATCGCGACGTTTCTGCGGCTGCGTCTGCGCCGCCGCGCGCTGCTGCTGTTCCTGACGTCGCTCGACGATCCGGTACTTGCGGAAAACTTCGCCCGCGCCACGCGCCTTCTTGTCGCGGCGTCATCTGGTGATGGCCGGAATGCTGCGGCCGCAATCGGCGCAGCCGCTGTTCTCACGAGCGACGTGGAATCGACCGAGGACATCTATCGCCATCTGGCGGGGCATCTGGCCTGGAAACGTCTGCGCGAGCTCGAAGTCGACGCTCGCGCGCCAGGGCGTGCGTCTCGCGCTGATCGAACCCGACACACTTCAGCGGCGGCCTCATCGGGCTGTACGATGAAGTCAAGCAGAGGCAGTTGCTATGATTCTCGACCTGGCCGTTTCGTCGAAACCGAGCGGCCGCATTGGACCGCGCTCGAAAAAACGCTGGACTGGCTGGCCCGCGATCCCAATCGCGAAATGTCCATCGCAGGATCTGGAGCGCTTTCACGCGATGTACCAGCGCACTTCCGCCGATCTCGCCAAGGTCGCGACGCTGCACTCGGAAAGCGAGCTGCGCCGGTATCTCGAATGGCTGGTCAGCCGCGCTTATTCCGAGATTCATGAAACGCGCGAACGGCGCAAGTTCCGCCCGTGGCGATGGTTTACGATCGAATTTCCGCGCGCCTTCCGGCGCCATTTGCAGGCGCTTTCAGCTGGCCGTAGCGCTGACGGTGATGGGCTGCGGCGTTCGGAGCGCTCGCCGTGCGCATCGACCCCGAAGCGAAAATACGTCATCATGCCTTTCAACGGTCTGCGCATCACGCCCGCCGAGCGCGTCGCGCGCGAACAGCAGACTGAAGGGCACGCAGCTTACCGGGCAAGAAGGGCCGATTCTCCGCCGAGCTGATGACGCACAACACTCAGGTCGCGCTGATGACCGTCGCGCTCGGCATGACCTTCGGTTTCGGCACCGTTGTGCTTCTGTTCTACAACGGAGTCGTCCTGGGCGCGGTCGCCTTCGACTACGTCCACGGCGGCCAGAGCGTGTTCCTGCTCGGATGGCTGCTTCCGCATGGCGTGATCGAGATCCCCGCGATTCATGGTCGGCGGGCAAACCGGCTTCGTCCTCGCGTACGCATTGATCGGATGGGGAAGCCGTCTCTCGCGCGCGGCCCGTCTGCGCGCCGTTTCTTCCGATGTGGTCACGCTCGCCGGCGGACTCGCCGTGATGCTGGTCTGGGCCGGAATCGTCGAGGCGTTCCTCTCGCAATATCACGAACCCGTCATCCCCTATGGCCTGAAGATCTGCTTTCGGTCTGGTCGAGGCCCTGCTGCTCACCCTCTTCTTCGCGCGCGCCGGCTCGACTCCAGATCCGAAATGAATTCCCTCCTCATCCGCACGCCGGAAGGCATCGAGTTCGCTCTTCCGCTTGCCGGACCCTTCAGCCGGATGTTGGCCCTCGCCATCGATCTCGCCGTTATCGCGATGCTCGATTCGGTGCTGCAAAAGCTCCTCGGCCCGCTCCTGTTTTTCGGCGAGGATGTGGCCACCGCGATGCACATCGTTCTGTATTTCGCGCTCACTCTGATCTACGGCGCCGCAGCCGAGTGGATCTGGCGCGGTCAAACCGTCGGCAAGCGGCTGCTCGGTCTCCGCGTGGTCGATGCCCGCGGCCTCCGCCTGGAACCTTCTCAAGTTATCGTCCGCAATCTGCTCCGCATCGTCGATGCCCTGCCCGCTTTCTATCTCGTCGGCGGAGTCGCCTGCGTCCTCAGCCGTTATCGCCAGCGCCTGGGCGATCTCGCCGCGGGAACCGTTGTCGTTCGGACCCCCACTCACGCTCCACCCGACCTCGATGAGCTCCTTGGCGGGAAATACAACTCGCTTGGCCGAGTCCCGCCATCTGGCCGCGCGGCTGCGCCAGAAAGTGACGCCCGAAATCGCACAAATCGCGCTCGACGCCCTGCTCCGGCGCGATCGACTGGACCCCGCCGCTCGCCTCGCCATCTTCGGCGAACTGGCCGCGTATTTCCGCGCGCTGGTTCCGTACCCACCCGACCTCGTGGAACAATTGGCCGATGAACAGTATGTTCGCAATGTCGTCGAGATCCTCTACCGCCCTCTTCCGGGTCTGCGCCAGCCCTGCGGTTCCAGGACGTTAGCCCCTTCTTCCCTACCTGCCTTTGTGATTAACTTAAAGTGTGATGGAACGCCGTAAACTCCTGACAGTTTTGCCTCTGTTGCTCGTCTCCGGGATGGTGTTAACCTCCTGTAGCCGGGACCCGCACGCGCGCGCGCAACGGTATTTGGACAACGGAAATAAGTTCTTCGCCAAGGAGAAATACAAAGAAGCGGCCATCATGTACCGCAAGGCGCAGCAACAGGATCTGCGCTTCGGCGAGGCCTATTACCGCCTGGGTCTCACCGACCTGAAGCTCAACGCCCTGGGAGCCGCGGCATCCAATCTACGCCGCGCCGTCAGCTTGCAGCCCAACAATGACGACGCCGCTATCAAACTCGCCGATTTATACGTTGTCGGCGCCGCCACCGACGCCACGCATCGCGGACAATTTACCAGGGAGACCAAGGAGATGATCGACAAGATCCTCCAGCGCAATCCCCGATCGTTCGATGCGCATCGGATCAAGGGACAAATGGCGCTGATCAACGGTCAGCGCGACGAGGCCGTGAAGGAACTGGCGGAAGCCAACACCATCAATCCGCTTCAGCCCAACCTGGTGATGGTCTATTTTCAGTCGCTGGCCTACAGCGAACCGGTTTCCCGAAGCCGAAAAGCTGGCCCGCGACATGATCGCCAAGGATAAATCTTTCGCGCCCATCTATGACCTGCTGTATGTCCAATACATGCGGCAGAACCGGCCCGCCGACGCCGAAGAGCTGCTCAAGCTGAAAATCGCGAACAACCCGGAGCGCGCCAAGTATCTGGTGCAGCTGGCGCAGCACTATTTCATGATGCAGCGGCCCGACGATATGAAGGCCACCGTCGCTCGCCTGGGCGATGAGAAGAAATATCCCGACGGCCACATGGCGGCCGGCGATTTTTTTTTCTTCCGCGGCCGCGAGTTCGATGCCGCGCGATGAACAGTATCAGGCCGGGATGAAGGCGTTTCCGAAAGATAAAGCCGATGTATCAGAAGCGCATGGTCGAGCTGTACGCCACCACCGGCCGCAGCCAGGAAGCCAACTCGCTTCTGGCCACGGTCCTCAAGGACAACCCGAAGGACGTCGACGCCATCGCGATGCGCGCCGCGCTGATGCTCAATACCGGCAATCGCGACCAGATCAACATCGCCGCCAACGATCTGCAAGCCCTGGTCACCAAGACTCCGCAAAACCATCTATATCGCTACAATCTGGCGCGCGCGATGGTCGCCAAGGGCGATCTCGAAGCGGCCCGCCTCCAGCTGGAGGAGGCCGATCAAGCTCCGCCCCGATTTTCTGGGCGCGCGCGAACTGCTCGCCCGCATTCAACTGGTTCGCGGCGATTACGGCAGGCGCTCAAGGGCTCCGAGGAAATCCTGGGAATGGATCGCACCAATCTTCAGGGCCATCTGATTCGCGCCGAGCGCTCTGCTGAGCATGAACGACAACGATAAAGCGCACCAGGAGCTCGACTACATCACCAAGACCTATCCGCAAAGTGTCGAAGCGCGCTACCAGGTCGGCTACCTCGCCTATCAGGAGCACGATTACAAGAAAGCCGAGCAGATCTTCGGCGAACTGTACAAGACCAATCCCGGCAACGGCCGCGCTTTGGCGGGTCTCACCGAAACGCTCAGCAGCGAGAAGCGCATGCCGGACGCGATCGCGATCGTCGAAAAGCGCCCTGGCGCGCGAGCCGCAGCGCCGCGAACTGAATTTGTTCCTCGCCAATCTGGATCTGCGCTCCGAACGCTACGACGATGCCATCGCGATCTATCAATCCGTGCTCGAAAAGGAACCCCGCTCCGTCCAGACTCTGCTTCTGGCTGGGTCAGAGCCCAGGAGTTCAAGGGCGACACCAACGGCGCGATCGATTCGTTCCGCCGTTGCAGCCAGCAAGCGCCCAACGACACCAACTTGCCTGATCCTGCTCAGCCTCGCCATGGAGGCTACCGGCAAGCGCGAACAGGCCAAGCCCATCTACGAGCAGATCCTGAAAATCCATCCGGACGAGCCCGTCGCGCTGAACAATCTCGCTTTCATCAAGGCCGAGGAGGGCGTCGATCTGGATCAGGCGCTGACCATGGCGCAGCGCGCCGTGCAGAAAGTACCGTCGTCTCCCGATATGGCCGACACGCTGGGCTGGGTTTATATCAAGAAAAACCTTAGTGAAGACGCCATCCGCGTCTTCAAGGATCTGGTCCAGAAAGAACCCAACAATGCCGAATACCACTATCACTACGGGATGGCGCTCTTGCAGAAGGGCGACAAGCCGTCCGCCAAGAAGAGAACTCGAAACCGCCCTTAAGGACAAGCCCTCCAAGGACGATGAAGCCAAGATCAACGAGCTGCTGCAGAAAATCTAGGCATTCTTCGAAAAACTCGACACAAAGGATCCCTTCCGTGCATCGCATCGTCGAGCATTCGTGAACCGCTTTCCGTCCCTTCCCTACGTCGCTCCTTTCGTCGTGTCTCATGGCTCTGCTCGCCGTGAACGCTTTCGCACCCATGCAGGATTGGCAGGGACAGACGCTGTGGCTCGCCATTATGATCCGCCGTGCTCCTGTTCGTAGCGCGCCCGGCGATCGATTTCTCCGCGCCGCACTGGACCCCCAGCGCCCTGATCGGCATTGCCGTCTTCATTCTCTGGATCGGCCCCGGATCTCCTCTTCCCCGGCTATCGTCACCATTGGATTTTTGAAAATCGTTGATGCTCCCGGCCCATTCAACGCTCGCCGGCGACGCGCGCGGCGATTCGCTCGCACTGGTGCTCCGGACCATCCGCGTCGGCCGCCATCGTGCCGATCGTCGAGGAGCTGTTCTGGCGCGCCTGGCTGATGCGCTGGATCATCTCCGCGGATTTCCGCAAGGTTCCGCTCGGCGCTTACACTCCGGTGTCCTTCTGGATCGTCGCCGTGCTGTTCGCCTCCGAGCACGGCGCTTATTGGGACGTCGGCCTGGCTCGCCGGCGTGATCTACAACTGGTGGATGGTCCGTACCCGCAGCCTGGGCGACCTGATCCTCGCGCACGCCGTCACCAATGCCTGCCTCAGCGCTTATGTGATCGTCGCCGGGAAGTGGGAGTATTGGATGTAGCTCGCCCAGGTGAACACTCTAGCCATCGACATCGGCGGCACCAAATTCTCGGTCGCCCTCTTTGAAAACGAATCAATGGCGAAGCGCGAATCTCGCCCCACCGATCGCGACGGCGGACCCGAGTGGATGCTTCGTCAGATCCAATCCATCGCTCAAACCTGGTCTTTCGGCCGTTGCGGCGTCGGCTTCGGCGGACCGGTCGATTTCGCCAATCAGCGCGTCGCTCTCTCCACCCACGTCGGCGGATGGCGGGATTTCCCCCTGGTCGAACGCCTCGCCGCGATGTTCAACGTTCCGGTGGTCATGGACAACGACGCCAACGTCGGCGCATTAGGCGAAGCCCGATCTAGGCGCTGGACGCTCGTATCGGCCGATGTTTTACATGACGCTCTCCACCGGAATCGGCGGAGGCATCGTGCTCGAAGACGGATCCATTATCGCGGCGCGGATTCATGGGCGGGTGAAATCGGCCATCTCGACCATCCGCCCCGATGGTCCCGAATGCCTCTGCGGCGCGCGCGGATGTTTCGAGCGAATGTGTTGCGGCCTGTGGCTGGAGCGCGATTACGGAAAGCCCGCGGAGCAGCTTCTGCGCGACCCGGCATTCGTGAATCGCTACGTCGTCGATCTGGCCATGGGATTAAAGGCGGCCATCATGCTGCTAAATCCTGCCGCTATCGTGATCGGTGGCGGCATCGCCGCGGCCGGGCGATGCCGCTGTTCGAGCCTTTACGCGCGGAACTGCGCAGACAGGTCACCAACTGGTCGCGCGCCCGGCTGAACGTAGTTCCGGCCTCGCTTGGCGGCGACAGCGTGCTGTGGGGACGCGCTCAGTCTGGCTTCTTGAACAGACTGTCGAAAATCGCGCGCGCGTCGTTCGCGCTCTTCGGCGCAGGCACGTTGCTGGCCGGCACGTGACCGTTTCCGGTATTATTCCCGCTGTTGTATCCGTTGGGGTGCGCGGAATCCCGCGCCACCGTCACGCGCGGGTTGAACAGCTCACACTGTTCGCGCCGTCTTTCGGCGAGATCCGCACCGGCACCGGCTTCAGGCATTGGAATCGCGTCGACGGCTCGAAATGCGCGCACTGCTTGCAGCAATGCAGCGCCGCGCCGCACTTCGGACAATTCCCCTGCCAATCGACATCCGAGGGAAGCGCAGTGGAGCAGTTGTAGCATCGCGCCGCTGTCACCGCTTGCACCATCCGCGGCAGACGCGGACCGGTAACGTCAATCGGAGGTCGTGGACCCTGCGGCCGCGGGCGCTCCTCGCGCCGTGGTGTCGCTTCCGGAATAGTCGCGGTTGGAGTCCTGTAGCCGCGCTGCCGATACTTTCGTTCGCCTTCCATAAGATTCTTGGTTGGCTCACTCCTTCTTGTAACGATTAAAGAACACACCCCTGCATGTTCACGGAATACGGAGGCTCAGTCACGTGGCCGGACTTTCCTTCGGCATACTGAGTTTTCGGGAGAACACTTTTAGGAGATCACCCTAGTGATCTGCGGAACACCTGCTGGGAACTTTCGGAAGGCGCCCGCTCAAATGCCTAAACCACTATGTACCACGAACTCGGCCGCGGAATCCAGTGAAATCTTCGCTACTGCCTTAACATCGGTCGGAAGTCACCTCGATTCTTTAGCCGAGCGCGTACTAGCCTAGTCGCCGTCTCCGGCCCATTTCATGGGGGAATTGCATGGCCGGTTCAACGGATCGTCACAATGGTTCGGGCTCACCCGCAGCGAATAACCCAGCCGCCCGGTCGTGAACGGAGCAAAATCCCGCCCAAACATAAATACCGTTCCACGTTGTTCCAGCGGAGCCAGGGTCAGCACCTGCGTCTCCTCCAGACTCCCGTTCGCACCCACCCTGCCCACCACCGCTTCCACCCGAACGTCCTGCGGACTCAAGCCCGGCCAGGTCCACCGTTGCCCGCAGCGGAAATGGCGCCCCGCTCATCACCGCCGCGGTCAGGCCCGCTCCCGAATCCACAAAATTCACCTGCGGCCACTTCTCCGTCACCGCGCGATTCCACTCCGCCCGCTGCGCGGGGTATAGCAAATCCATCGCGCATCACGATCTTCGTATCCACGATGAGCCGGCTCGTAGAACTGCGTTCGGTACTCGCCCACCATGCGCTGGCAGTTGAAGTTCGCGCTGACGATACGTCAGCGACTTTTGACGCGCCGCATCCATTCCACCGGCACGCCTTGCTCCCGGCCTTCATAGTACAGCGGCACGATCTCGCTTTCGAGCAGCGAATAGATGGCCGCCGCATGCGCATCGTCGCGATCCGCGGTGTACGGCTCGCGATCGCCGATCGGCCATCCGCCGGTCTGTTCCGCCGCTTCGTCGAACCATCCGTCCAGGATGCTCATATTCAACACGCCGTTGATGCCGGCCTTCATCCCGCTGGTGCCGCAGGCTTCCTCGCCGCGCCGTGGCGTATTCAGCCATACGTCCACGCCCTGCACCATCTCCCGCGCCACGTGGATTCCGTAGTCCTCGACGAAGACGACGTGCCGCTCCAGTTCCGGGTAACGTGAGTACTGGACAATTTCGCGGATGAGCGTCTTGCCGGGTACGTCAAGGGGATGCGCTTTCCCTGCGATCACGATCTGCACCGGCATGCGCGGATTCGTCAGAATCCGTCTTCAGCCGCTCCAGATCGCGGAAGATCAGCGTGGCGCGCTTGTAAGTCGCGAAGCGGCGCGCGAATCCGATGGTCAACGCTTCCGGATCCAGCACTTCCTGCAAGCGCCGCGTCTGCGACGCCGGCGCGTTCCGTTCCAGCGCCCTCGCCACCGCGCGTTCCCGCACAAACGCGACCAGCCGCCGTTTCCTGCGCCGGTGCGCTTCCCACAACTCGGCGGCGGGAATCTCGGAGATCTGCTCCCACACTTTCGCGGTCGGGTCGCCTTCGCGCCAGTCCGGCTGCAGATACTGATCGTAGATGCCCGCCAGATCGCCATTGACCCACGACGGCACATGCACGCCGTTGGTGATCGACGTGATCGGCACCTCCCATACCGGCAGCTTCGGCCACAATCCTTCCCACATCTGCTGCGATACGTGCCGGTGCAGCCGGCTGACCGCGTTACGGTACGCCGAAGTCTTGAACGCCGCGATGGCCATGGAAAAGGGTTCCTGGGTGTCGTTCGGATTGCGCCGGCCCAGCGCCAGCAACTGATCGAACGAGATCCCCAGTTCGCGGCAGTAATCTCGAAAATATCCATACATCATGCCCGAATCGAACAAATCGATTCCCGCCGGCACCGATGTGTGCGTGGTGAAAATGTTGTTGGATGCGCGCCGCGTCCAGCGCTTCGTCGAAACTCAGCTTCTGTTCCGTCATCAGAACCCGGATCCGCTCCAGCGCCAGAAACGCCGAATGGCCCTCGTTCATGTGATACACCGTGGGCTGTAGCCCCGATTTCCTTCAGAGCACGTAAACCGCCGATTCCAAGGACGATTTCCTGCCGGATGCGCGTGTGACGGTCGCCGCCGTATAACTGATTGGTGATCTCGCGATGTTCCGGATTCGTGTTTTGCGGGATGTTGCTGTCCAGCAGATATAACTTCACCCGTCCCACGTCGATCCGCCAAACTTTCAGAAACACGGGCGTAGCCGGCCAGCATCACAGTGACGAGGAGTTCGCTTCCGTCCGCGCGGGATTGTGGCGTTACGGGAAGTGAGTAAAAATCGTTGATCGGCGTGCGTTCCTGCTGCCAGCCGTCGGGACCGAGCGTCTGTTGCAGATACCCTTTTGATACAGCAAGCCCGATGCCCGTAAGCGGCAGCATCGCGTCGCTCGAGGCCTTCAGATGATCTCCCGAAAGCACCCCCAAGCCGCCCGAGTAAATCGGCATGCAGTCGAGCAGACCGTACTCCATCGAGAAATACGCCACCATCATGCTGGACGGCGCATTCCCGCGCTCGGCCAGATAGGCGTCGTAGGATTCGCACGCGCGCCGGTAAATCGCCAGGAAGCGCGGATCCGACGCCGCGCGCTCCAGCGTCCCTTGCAGAAACGCGTCCCAGCATCACCACCGGATTGTAATTCGACGCTTTCCAGATGACCGGATCCAGCCGGCGGAACAGGGCCCGCAGGGTGTGGTCCCAACTCCACAGGAGATTGACACCAAGTTCGGAGAGGCGATGGAGCGCCGCCGGCAAGGCCGGGCGCACCAGGAACTCCTTCAGAGGGCGTATCTGGAACGACATCGATATCCGTGCAGGTATTCAGCATAGCAGGGCTGCCACCTTAATGCGATATCATGCCCCAAGCGGAGGACAACTCATGAACGAGCTGGAGTCGGCTCGCGCCCGCACGGATGCCCTGTTTAATCTGCTCGAACCCCAGGCTCTTTATGCGCGTCCGGTCCCCGAACGGCACCGGCTGATCTTTTATCTTGGGCACGTCGAGGCCTTCGACTGGAATCTTGATCGGTCAAACGCCGCTGCATCCCACCTTCGACAAACTGTTCGCATTCGGCATCGATCCCGAGCCGGGGAAGGCTCCGGCGGACCAACCGCGCGATTGGCCATCTGAAACAGAAGTAAGGGATTATGTGGCACGCGTGCGAGAGAATCTGGGTACTGCCAGCATCGATCCTCAATTGATGAACGTTGCCATAGAGCACCGCCTGATGCACGCGGAAACGCTCGCGTATCTGATTCACAATCTGCCGTACGATTCGAAGCGCGGCCCCTCGCCAGTATCGCAATCTCGCGCGCCGGTCGAAAATGGGCTTGTCGACGTCCCGGCCGGCGTCGCGTGGCTGGGGCGCGAGCGCGGAAACGGCTTCGGCTGGGATAACGAATTCGATCGGCATGCGGTCGACGTTCCCGGCGTTTCGCATTTCGCGGTTCAAGATCACTAATCGCGAATATCTGGAATTCGTGCGCGCCGGCGCGCGCTACGCCGCATTTCTGGATCTCCCGCGACGGCCGCTGGTTTCTGCGCGCAATGTTCGGCGAAATTCCTCTGCCGCTCGATTGGCCTGTGTACGTGACCCATGCAGAAGCCTCGGCCTACGCAAGCTGGCGGGGCGCGTCTCTGCCTACGGAAGCTCATTTTCATCGCGCGGCAGAGGGTTCGGTTCCGGTCAACACCGATTTTGAACGATGGGATCCGGTGCCGGTGGATACCGGCGGAGCCAATGTTCACGGGGTCGCGCAGATGCTCGGTAACGGATGGGAATGGACCTCCACGGTGTTCGGCCCCTTCCAGGGTTTTGAGCCGTTTCCGTTCTATCCCGGCTACTCCAAGGATTTCTTCGACGGGAAGCATTTCGTGATGAAAGGCGGTTCGCCGCGCACGGCCCGGTGCATGCTGCGGTCAAGCTTTCGCAACTGGTTCCGCGCGGATTATCCGCATGTCTATGCAGGTTTCCGAATCGTGGAGGCGCAATGAATGAGTTTGCCTGTGAAGTGCGTGCGGGACTGACGAAGGTTCGCAAAGAGCTTCCGTCGAAATATCTTTATGACGATTTGGGCAGCGCGCTGTTCGACGCGATCACCGTGCTTCCGGAGTATGGGCTGACCCGTGCCGATCAGCGGATTCTGGACCGGTGCGCGCCGGAGCTGCCGCGGGAATTCGCATCCGTCGCAGAGTTCGGCAGCGGATCCGGCCGGAAAACGCGCGTGGTCCTGGAGGCGCTGGGGCCGGATCGCTATTTCCCGATCGACCTGTCCCGGCACGCGCTCGACCGATGCCGCCGCGAGCTGGAGGGCGTAACCGAAGTGACGCCCATGGAGGCTTCGTACCTGAATGGCCTTGCGCGGATTCCGCGCGGCGACGGGCCTCTGCTGGTCCTGTTTGTGGGCAGCACCATCGGGAACTTCGACGGGCGCTGCCGCGGCGATTTTCTGCGCCAGGTGCGCGTGGGATTGCGCGAAGGCGACGCGGTGCTGATCGGGTGCGATCTGGAAAAACCGGTGGAGATCATGCTCGAAGCCTACGACGATCCAGCGGGCGTGACGGCGTCGTTCAACTTGAATTTATTGGGCCGGATCAATCGCGAGCTGGGCGGGGATTTCAACCTGCGCGCGTTCTCTCACGAAGCTCTCTATGACAGGCATCAACGCCGCATCGAAATGCATCTGCGGTCCCGCGTGAAGCAGACGGTGACGGTGCGCGACGCCGCCATTGAGTGCCGCTTCGAAGAGGGGGAATCGATCTGGACCGAATCGTCTCACAAATTCCACGCGGAAGAAATCCCGGAGATGGCGCGCGCGTGCGGATTTGTCTCGGAAGCGCAGTGGATCGACGAAGCGTGGCCGTTCGCGGAGAATCTCTGGCGGGCGGCGTAAAGCCGTGCTGCGATTTTCAAACGTCGGCTACCGGGCGGGCGGGCGAGAGGTGCTCAGCGGGCTGAGCTTCGATCTTAAAGAAGGGCAAACGCTGGTTCTGCTCGGCCGTAGTGGCGCGGGAAAGACGACGGCTCTGAAAATGGTGAACGCGCTGGTGATGCCGTCGTCGGGCGAAGTTTTCGTCGAAGAGCGAAGTACGGCGGAGTGGAACCCCATTGAGCTGCGGCGGCGCAGCGGCTACGCGATCCAGGAGACCGGGCTGTTTCCGCACTTCACGGTGGCGCAAAATGTTTCGATTGTGCCGCGCTTAATGGGCTGGCCGGAGGATCGCGTGGAAGCTCGAGTGAAAGAATTGCTCTCGCGCGTAGGCTTGGCCCCGGAGGAGTATGCGGCCCGCTTTCCACGCCAGCTTTCGGGAGGACAGAGGCAGAGAGTGGGAGTGGCTCGGGCACTGGCGGGCGATCCGCCGGTGCTGCTGTTCGACGAACCGTTTGGAGCCTTAGATCCGGTGACCCGGCATGAGGTACGTCGCGAGTTCAAGACGCTGGCTCGTGATTTGGGGAAAACGACGCTGTTCGTGACGCACGATGTGCGAGAGGCGATCGAGCTCGGGGACCAGATCGGGTTGATGGCCGGAGGCCGGCTGAGAGGAACTTTTGCCGGCGGCAGATTTTGCACGTGCGAGCAGTGAAGAGGCGCGGGCGTTTCTCAAGTGTTTGGAGGATTAAGAGCGGCCCTGTTTGCTGTGACAAATCCGCAGCAATTCGACGCTTTCCTCCTGAACCCGATAAACGGCGATATAAGGCAGGGGGAGGAACAAGAGCTCGCGAGTTCCTTCCTCGCGTCCAATTCGGCCAAAATTGGGGTGGTCTTTCAACGAGCGGATCCGGTCATACAGCGCTCGGATGGTCGGCTGCGGGCGACCTGGATGATGGATTTTCAGATAGTCGCTGATAGGCTGTAGGTCCGCAGCGGCGGCGGGTGTCCAGCGGATTCTTATGAGCGCAGCATCCGCTCCAGGCGAGCGTCCATTTCTTCTTCTTCGATGAACTCGCCCCGATCAGCCTGCTCAATGGCTTCCCGCACAGCGGCGCGGAAGTGAGCATCCTCAAGCAGGCGCGTGTTCAGAGTACGAGAACGCCTCATTTCGCGCAAGGCCGTTGCTCGCATTTATAAAGTAGCACTCGTCACTGGCTGAATAACTTCAATTGAGCGATGATTGAGCTTGTGCGGCCCGGCCTCAGCGGGGAGATCCTTGAGCTTACGTCCGAACATCTGGTGCTGGTTCTGACCGCGATGTCGATCGCCATCGCGATCGGGGTTCCGCTGGGCGTTCTCCTGACCAGGCGGGCGGGATGGCGAAGGCCGGTGCTCGGGCTCGCGAATATTTTGCAGACCATTCCCAGTCTCGCGCTGTTCGGGTTCCTGATTCCGATTCCGTTGATAGGAGGAATCGGCCCGCGAACCGCCATCGTGGCGCTGGTGGTGTATGCCCTGCTCCCGATCCTGCGCAATACGCTGGCGGGGATTCTGGGAGTGGATCCGGCGGTGCGCGAATCGGCCGTGGCAATGGGGATGACCGATACGCAGATTCTCCGGCAAGTGGAATTGCCATTGGCCGCGCGCACCATTCTGGCGGGGATTCGCGTAGCGACGGTGACCACGGTAGGCACCGCGACCATCGCAGCGGCGATCGGCGGGGGAGGGTTGGGTGTCTTCATATTTCGCGGAGTCGCGTCGGTGGATTCGGTGCAGATTCTCGCGGGCGCCGTGCCCGCCGCACTGATTGCGCTGGCGTCCGACGGAGGATTGGGATGGATCGAACGAAAACTTGCGGTCTGACTCTGATTGCAGTCTTGGCGATGGCCGCGTGCGGCCATTCAACGAAGTCGCTGGTGGTGGGGTCGAAAAATTTCACCGAGCAGGTGGTGCTGGGCGAGATCATCGCGCAGCACCTGGAGCATCGGCTGGGCGTGAAGGTGATCGCGGAGACTGAACCTCGGCGGGACGCTGCTGACCTACCAGGCGCTCGCGAACGGGGAGATCAGTTTGTATCCGGAGTATACCGGCACGATCGAGGCGGAGATCCTGAAAGAAACGCCGTCATCGGATCCGGCGCAGGTGTTGGAGCGCAGCAAGCTGGAGATGGCTCGCCGGTCGCAGATGGATTTGCTGAATCCGCTCGGGATCGACAACACGTTCGTGATGGTGGTCCGCGGCGAGGATGCCCGCAAGTACAAAGTTTCGACGCTGAGTGAGGCGGCGCAGGTGACGCCCGGCTGGAAGCTGGGAGTGGGCTACGAGTTTGAGGAGCGGATGGACGGGATGCCGGCGCTGAACACCTATCACCTGCCGATGGCTTCAGCCCCGCGCAGCATGGATTTGGGACTCCTGTATAAAGCCATGGAATTGGGACAGGTGACAATGATCGCGGCGAATGCGACCGATGGTCCGCTGGCCGCGCACGATTGGAGCATCCTTGCCGATGACAAAAAAGCGTTTGGATCCTACCAGGCCTGTATTCTGGTGCGTCACGAAATAGAGAACCGAGGAGCCGCGGCTGAAGCCGGCGCTGGAGGAGCTGTCCGGAAAATTCAGCAACGAGATCATGCGCAAGCTGGACGAGGAAGTAGACGTGAAACATCGCCAGACCGCAGCCGTGGCGTCGGACTTCCTCACGCAAGCCGGGCTCAAATAGCGTATGCCCTTTGTCAATACCGGGGATGACGTATAACGGTTACACCCGGGCGCGTCGAGGAAAGATTCTCAAAGAAATTTTAAGGCGGAACAAACCTTGGGCCGGTATCGTACGTCTATTCAAGCAAAGCAGCTAGCCTCCGTGCGGACCCTTTCCCCAACAACAAACCCCCGCACGGAGGCCCATAATTTACCGTAACTTTTCACACAGTCTACGCCGAATTCCGGAATCGGTCAATAGCGCTAAGCGTCCCGAGTTCGGACACCGGGTGGTGCATCTACTGCGGTTACAACCGGGTTCAAAGCATGGCGAGCGATTCACGCCCATGAAGTCGAGCATCCGGAACACGGACTGGCTGCGGGAACCGCGGTAACGAGGATCGCGGCCGTCTCCCCTTCATCCGGCAAAATTGGGGTCAGTATCCACAACACGCTGTCCGTAGCGATTCGCGCCGGCTTGCGGCTGGATGAAGTTTGATGCACCATCTCGCGCATCTCTGCGATCTCCGGCACTACTTCCCAGATGAAGCGATTCTGATTCGGCTCAAAAGCTCGGCTGCACTGCTCGATTTTGCCCTCGGCGTCGAGTATGAAATACATTGCGCCCAAAGCTTCGGCGATCGCCGCGGTGCACTGTTTCTGTTTCTGAAGGCCGAGCCGCGCGGACCGCTGTTCGGTCATGTCGATGAAACACCCGATATATCCGGCGTAGGTGCCGTCGCTCTGGAATCGCGGCATGCCGCTGGCCAGCATCCAGCGATATTCGCCGTCGTGGCGCCGCATGGGGAACTCCTGAGTCAGGGGCCTCCGCGCCTGGAAAGCTTCCCAGTATTGTTCCATGGCACGCTCGCGATAATCGGGATGAAACGATTCCGCGAAACCGTCGGGGATCTCCTCTTCGAGGCTGCGGCCGGTAAAATCCAGCCAGGTTTTGTTGACGAAACATGGCCCGCCATCGGCGCCGCTGAAGATAATCAGAACCGGGGCCGAGTTGGCAATATTGCGGAAGCGGGACTCGGCTTCTTTGAGTGAGAAGCCGGTCTCGCGCGCCTCGCACGCCATGGTTCGCAGTTCCATCTTGCCAGCCAGCACGGCCGCGAGCTCGGCCAAAGCCTCGACATCCGCCGCGGAGAAATGGGGCCGGCGCTTCACGTCCGCGATCACCAGCAAGCCAAGTTCGGTTCCATCGCTCGACCGCAGCGGAGCCGACGCCGAGAATTTGAGGTCGCCCCCAACCAGTTCTGCGCCGGGTTCGTCTGACGGACCGGACCACACGAAGGGCTTCGCCAGCGCCGCCGTTAGAGAATAGATTCTTTTCAAGTACGGCCAATACGCGGTTCCGGATCCGATCCGCGTGACGACGTTAAGCTCGGGGCCCAAGAGCGCCATGTAGGCTACGGGAACGCGGAATAGGCGCTCCACCAGCTTGGTCAAGCGCAGCAGACCGTCCTGCTCGGATTCATCGAGGATACCGTGGAGGCCGGTATCGTCGGACGGCGGGAAGGAATTTACAATCGATGACATGCTGTTACCACATATCGGCGAGCCGCGCCGGATTTTAGCGTGCAAGGAACCATCCACGCTGCCGATAAAACAGTAGGCGCTTGTGATCTCAATCAAGAAGTTTCTTTCCAAGGACGACGAAGCGGAACGAGCCGTAATGCAGGCGGTGCGGCTCCTGGTGCTGGGCATCGCGGAGCACGCGGGGGGAGGCGAGGCCGATGTGACCGCGCGATTCCGCCAAGGGGTTCAGGAGATCGCGGATGTCCTCGTAGATGACATCGACCCGGACCAGTTGCTGGTGCACGCGAACGCGGTCGTGAGCGCATTGCAGGATCATCATCGCCGGGCGACTCGGCACCGGGCTCTCCAAACCACTGAACTGCAGAACATGGTGAAAATGTTAGCGTCCACGTTGGCCGCGGTGGCAGCCGCCAGCGGCACTCAGGTCATGCGGCTTGGTGAGATCGAAAAGCAGGTAGTGGTGGCGTCCGAGCTCAATGATGTCCGGACGATCAAGGCCAAGCTCTCCGAGTGCCTGGAGGACATCCGCAAGGAATCCGAGCGCCAACGCAAGGAAACCGGAGACATCATTCAAGAGCTGAGCCAGGGCCTGGAAGACGCCCGCAAGAGCACGATGGTGGTGCGCGAAGTGTCAGCAAGCGACGCGGTCACCGGGCTGCCTTTGCGGCCCGATGCCGAGGCGGCGCTGGCCCAGGCGGGCCGGTCGGCAACGGAGGCGTATGCCGCGGTCTTGGTGCTCGATCGTCTTCAGACGTTCAACCTGAGATTCGGACGAGAAGTGGGCGACGATGTCTTGGTCGCGTTCGCAAGGATGATCAAGAAACAGTTGGGCTCGAGCGATCAGTTGTTCCGGTGGAGCGGCCCGACCCTGGTGGCCCTGCTGCCCCGGCAGAGCAGTCTGGAGCGTGTACGGGGAGACGTCAAGCGCTTTGTGGAAACCAAGCTGGAGCACACCATCGAGACTCCGTCGCGCAGCATCATGCTGCCGATCGCCGCGCGATGGGCGGTGTTCCCGATGATGGCGGCGCCGCGCTTGATGTATCAGAAGATCGACGCGTTCGCGACGATCTCAGGGCCGCGGGACTAGGCGTTAACGGTTTCTTTTCGCGTGATCGCGATTTCGGCGTACGCCTGCTGCACCGCAGCGACGCCTGCACCGAGTTTCACCGGCACGCCGTTAGCGTGCAGGATCAACTCCAGCTCCGCAACCATGGCGAACAGGTCCGCGAAATCGAAGTAGCCAAGGTGCGCGATGCGGAAAATCTGCCCCTTCATCGAGCCTTGGCCGTTGGCGATGATGGAGCCGAAACGGCTCTTGAATTCCTTCACGATGACGCCCGAATCCATGCCGGCCGGCGCTTTCACGGCGGTTACAGATGCGCTGGGGCTATCCGGCGAGAACAATTCGAGACCCAGCGCCTGGCAAGCGGCGCGCGTCGCGCGAGCAAGCTGCTGCGCGTTGTCGACCAGCTTGTCCATGCCCAGCGTCTTGATGTACTTCAACGCTTCGGCCATCCCGAGCATCAGCGAAGTGGCCGGCGTCCAGCTGGATTCGCCGTTCACTGCGTTCTTTCTTTCCTTCTTGAGATTGAAGTAGAATCGCGGCAGCTTCGCCGTATCCATGATAGCCCAGGCCTTCGGGCTGATCGACAGAAACGCGATGCCGGGCGGCACCATGAACGCCTTTTGCGAGCCGCCGATGACGATGTCCAGTCCCCAGCCGTCGATGTCGAGCGGCATGGTGCCGAGTCCGGTGATGGCGTCGACCACGAAAATCGCCTGGCGTCTTCTTCACCGCCTCGCCCATGGCTTGCACATCGTGCGCGGCGCCGGTGGAGGTTTCAGAAGCTTGTACGAAAACGCCCTTCACGTCGGGATTCGCGGCCAGCGCCTTTTCGAGCGCCTGCGGGCTGACGGTTTTCCCATACGGCTGCTCCAGCAACAGGACGTTCAGTCCGTACGCCTTGGTGATTTCGGCCCAACGCTCGCCAAATTTTCCGGCGGAGCAAACGATCACGCGATCGCCCGGAGAAAAACAATTCGTGACGGAAGCTTCCATCGCTCCGGTGCCCGATGAAACCAGCACCAGAACGTCGTTGGTCGTGCCCATCAGCTCCTTGAGGTCGGCGAGAACGGACTTGTAAACATTGCGAAAATCGTCGGTGCGATGATGCAGATCCGACCCCAGCATCGCGTACAGAGCCTTGGGATAAAGGGGCGTCGGCCCCGGAGTAAGCAGACGTTGCTTTTTGATATGCATAGGAGTTATTTCAAGGATACCAGCGAACGAAATACACTATTAACAAATGCCTCTGATCGATCAGATCCAAAAAGACATGACCGCGGCGATGAAAGCCAGCGAGCAATCGCGGCTGGATGCGCTGCGCATGATCAAAGCCGCGCTGATGAAGTACAAAGTGGACACGCATGAAGCCGCTCGACGAAGCGGCGGAGTTGCAGATCCTGACCACGCTGATCAAACAGCGCCGCGAGGCCGCGGACATGTTCCGGAACGGCAACCGCCCGGAGCTCGCCGACAAAGAAGAAGCCGAGCTGAAACTGATCGAGTCCTACATGCCCGCGGCTCCGACGGAAGCAGAAGTCGAAGCCGCTATCGCGGCGGCGATGCCGGAGACGGGCGCGACGACCGCCAAACAGATGGGCATCGTGATGAAAGCCGCGCAGGCGAAGCTCGCCGGCAAGCGAGTGGACGGGAAGGCGCTGAGCGAGAAGGTTCGCTCAAAACTAAGTTGAGTTTTTCAAGATTGACTCTGGCGTCGCATCGCGGTATCGTCTCCCGATGAGCGCTCCTACGGGTTCGGGCGCCGCGGCCCAGTCAGCCACTGCTCTGAGTACCATCGCACACGAGCTGCGCCAACCGCTGAGCACCATCGAATCGATCGCGTACTATTTGACGCTGGTGCTGCCGCCATGGCGACGAAAAAGTGCATGAGCAGCTCGACCGGATCCAGCGGCTGGTGGAGCAAACCAGCTGGATTCTGACCAGCGCGCAACAGCTGGCCGACCCAACTCCTTCCGCACGTGGACCGGTCGATCGTCGAAGATCTGATCCGCCGAAGCGGTGGCTGCCCGGTTTCCTTCCGGCGATTCGCCGACGATGATATTGTCGGAAGACCTGCCGCCCGCGCAGGCGCGATCCGGCGCTGATCGACAATCTGCTGATGCTGTTTCGCTCAGTGTCGACCAAGGACCACCCGGTGACGGTGCGCACTTCGCCCGCGCCGAGCGGAGTGATGGTCGAGATGGAGACCAGCGCTCCCGGGTATCGACAGGAAGCTTCGCTCTGCCCGGGAGCGGCGTTGAGTCTTGAAAGCGCGCGGCGGATGGTGGACGCGCACGGAGGCTCGCTTGAAATCGCGGTCGACCCGGTGACTGGGATTCGGCTGCGGCTGATGTTACCATGAGGGTTTCCCCTCCATGGTTAAAGCGGTTCCCGACATCCTGGCCCGAATTGTCGACCACAAGCGCGCCGAGCTTGCGGAAGCGCAATCGCGCCGCGGCGAGCTCGAAAAGCGCGCCGTGGATCGCCGCGATGTTCGGGATTTTCAAGCGGCGCTAACCGCTCGCCAACCGGCATTTATCGCCGAGATCAAGAAGGCTTCGCCGAGCAAGGGCGTGTTGGCCGCCGAATTCGACCCCGAGTCGATCGCGCGAACCTACGCCGAGGGCGGAGCGGCTGCGCTGAGCGTGCTAACCGATCGCGAGTTTTTCCAGGGCAGCCTTGCGGATCTGGAAGCCGCGCGCGCCGCGGTGAAGATTCCAGCACTGCGAAAAGATTTTACTATCGACGAATTTCACGTCATCGAAGCCGCGGCGCACGGCGCGGACGCGATTCTGTTGATCGCGGCCGTGCTGGATGAAGCGGAGCATGAGGCGGTTTCGCGAGCTCGCCGCTCAGTTCGGATTGGCGGCGCTGGTGGAAGTTCACGATGCGAGCGAGCTGGACGCGGCGCTCGCGTCCGGTGCGGAAATTATCGGGGTAAACAACCGCAATCTGCGCACATTTGAGGTCACGCTCGAAACATCGCTGGAATTGGCCAGGAGAATCCCCGATTCCGTGGTCAAAGTGAGCGAGAGCGGGATCCACTCCGCTTCGGACGTGAAGAAGCTTCAGGACGCGGGTTATCAGGCATTCCTGGTCGGCGAACACCTGATGAAATCCGCGGACCCGGCGGCGGCGTTGCGGGCGCTGCGATCGTCATGATGATCAAGGTTTGTGGAATCACGCGTCGCGAGGACGCACTGGCGGCGGTGGAAGCAGGCGCTTCGGCGGTCGGGTTTATCTTCTTTAAGCAAAGCCCGCGCTATGTGACGCCGGAACGAGCTCGCGAACTGGGCGAATCCCTCGATGTGTTGCGCGTCGGCGTTTTCGTGGATGAAACGGCGGCGGCGATTGAAGCTGTGATGCAATGCGCGAAACTCGACATCGCACAGATTTATGGTGATGCGGCGCCGGAAGGAACTCGCGTGTGGCGGGCGATTCGTGTCGAAAATTCGCCGGTAGCTGCCCTTCAAGGCGACGAAGCACTGTTTCTAGATGGATCGGCCAACGGAGTTTCGTTCGACTGGAGCATCGCGCGCGGCGCAGCGGAAAAGGTGATTATCGCCGGAGGCCTCGACGTGTCGAACGTGGCGGAAGCGATTCGCATCGCACAGCCGTGGGGCGTCGACGCCAGTTCGGGTCTCGAATCCGCGCCGGGAATTAAAGATCACGAAAAGGTGCGGCGATTTATCCAAGCCGCCCGGGAAGTATCATGACCATTTCGCAACCGGATTCTACCGGACATTTCGGACCATACGGCGGGCGTTTCGTCCCCGAAGTTTTGATGGCGCCGCTCGAAGAGCTGGAGCTGGCCTTTCGCGAAGCGTCGGCCGATCCTCAATTCAAGGCTGAGCTCGCCGATCTGCTGAAAAACTACGCAGGACGGCCCACGCCGCTGTATTATGCGCGTCACCTGAGCGAATCGCTGGGCGGAGCGAAGATTTATTTGAAGCGCGAAGATCTTCTGCACACCGGCGCGCACAAGATCAATAACTGCCTGGGACAAGCGCTGCTCGCCGTGCGGATGGGCAAGAAACGGGTGATCGCAGAGACCGGCGCCGGTCAGCACGGCGTAGCATCGGCGACCGTTTGCGCGCTGTTCGGGCTCGATTGCACCGTCTACATGGGCGAAGAGGACATGCGGCGGCAGCGCCTGAACGTGTTCCGCATGCGGATGCTGGGCGCCAAAGTCGTCTGCGTGAAAAACGGCAGCCGCACGCTAAAAGACGCGATCAGCGAAGCCATGCGCGATTGGGTGACCAACGTCACGACGACACATTACTTGCTGGGATCGGCGCTGGGCGCGCATCCGTATCCGCTGATGGTTCGCGAATTTCACCGCGTGATCGGGGAAGAAGCGCGCGAGCAGATTCTCGAACGCGAAGGACGTCTGCCGGACACGTTGATTGCATGCGTCGGCGGGGGCAGCAACGCGATCGGAATGTTCCACGCTTTCCTCAACGATGCCAACGTGAAACTGATCGGCGTCGAAGCGGGCGGGCATAGCGACCGTCTCGGCGAACACGCAGCGCGATTCTCCGGTGGATCGCCCGGCGTACTGCATGGCGCACATAGCTACGTTTTGCAGAACGACGACGGTCAGGTGTCGCTGACGCATTCGGTTTCGGCCGGGCCTCGATTACGCGATGGTCGGACCGGAGCACGCATGGCTGCACGACCAGAGCCGCGCGGAATACACCTCGGTGGGCGATCAGGAAGCGCTGGCGGCTGCGCTGCGCCTGGCGCGGACGGAAGGGATCATCCCCGCGCTCGAATCGGCGCACGCAGTGGCGGAAGCGATCCGGCGGGCACCCGCGGCCGCAGGGAAAGTATTCATCGTGAACCTATCCGGCCGCGGCGACAAGGACACCGACATTTATCGCGAACATTTGCGGGAACTCGATGAGCCGAATTCAGTCGATCTTTAAACGCAAAGCGCTGATCGCGTACATCACCGCGGGCGATCCGACGCCGGAGAGGACGCCGGAATTGGTGGCGGCACTGGAGCGCGGCGGCGCGGATCTGATCGAACTCGGCGTGCCGTTCTCCGATCCGATCGCCGATGGTCCCGTGATTCAGCGCGGCGCAGAACGCGCTTTGAAGGCCGGCACGACGGTGAAAAAAGTCTTAAACATCGCTCGCCAGATTCGCGAAAAATCGCAGATCCCGCTGCTGCTGTTCACCTATCTGAATCCCGTGATGCGCTACGGCCTGGATGCGCTCGCCCGCGACGCAAAGGCCGCCGGAATCGACGGATGCCTGCTTACGGATGTGAGCGTCGAAGAAGCCGACCCATATGTAAAAGCCATGCGAGCCGCCGGACTCGACACGGTATTTCTCGCTGCCCCTACTTCGACGCCCGCCCGCCTGAAGCTGGTAGCCGAATATTCCAGCGGATTCGTCTATCTGGTCTCACGCACCGGCGTCACCGGCGAGCAGGCGTCGCTTATCGAATGCCGTTGCGCCGCTGGTGAACCAGATGCGCGCGGTCACCAAGCTGCCGCTCGCGGTCGGATTCGGCATCTCGACACCGGAACAAGCTCGCGAGGTCGCGCAGATTGCCGACGGCGTAGTGGTAGGCAGCGCCTTCGTGCGGCTGATCGAACAGGGCGGCGATCTCGAAGCCTTCGCCCGCTCTCTGCGCCAGGGGATGGACCAATGACGCGCGAAGACGCGATGGCGATTCTCAGGAAGTATCGTGAGCAGATCGATTCCATCGATCTCGAGCTGCTGGAGCTGCTGAACCGCCGCACCCGCGTCGTCGAAGAGATCGGGCAAGTGAAAGAAGCGGTTCATCTCCCCATTTACGAGCCCAAGCGCGAAGAAGACGTGTTTCGAAACGTGGTGGAGCACAACCACGGTCCGCTGGCCGCCGACGCGCTGAAGCGGATTTTCGAGCGAATTATCGATGAAATGCGCAGCCTGCAAAGAATGCGCCGCGAATCAGGAGACAAACAATGTTAGTGGTGATGCAGCAGGGCGCGACCGACGAGCAGATCCAGGCCGTGATCGACCGCCTGGTCAGCCTCGGTTTCACCGTGCACCGCTCCACCGGCGTCATGCACACGGTGCTCGGCGGAGTGGGTCCCGTGGAGGACATGGACCCGGTGGATTTCGAAGTGATGGAAGGCGTGAAGGAGTGCCATCGCATCGTCTCGCCCTACAAATTGGCCAGCCGCCATTTCCGCCCGCAGGGAACGGTCGTGAAAATCGGAAAGGTGGAAATCGGCGGGCCGCACGTGGTGACCATGGCCGGTCCGTGCAGCGTCGAAAGCCGCGAGCAGATCGAGCAGGTGGCGGAAATCGTGGCCGCGCAAGGCGCGCAGATCATGCGCGGCGGAGCCTTCAAGCCGCGATCGTCGCCCTATAGTTTTCAGGGTATGGGCGAAGAAGGATTGAAGCTGATGCGCGCCGCGGCGGACCGCCGCGGCCTGCTGGTGGTCAGCGAGGTGATGGATCACACCCAGCTCCCCATGCTGATGACCTACGCCGATATTCTGCAAGTCGGCGCGCGCAATATGCAGAACTTCAATCTACTGCGAGGAAGTGGGTAAACTACGTAAGCCGGTACTACTGAAACGCGGCAATTCGGCGACCATCGAGGAATTGCTGCTAGCCGCCGAATATATTATGAGCGGAGGAAACTACGACGTGATCCTGTGTGAGCGGGGGATCCGTACCTTCGAAACATATACGCGCAACACCATGGACGTTTCGGCGATCCCGGTGATCAAGAAGCTTTCGCATCTTCCGATCATCGGCGATCCGTCGCATGGCACCGGCCGCCGCGACCTGGTTCTGCCCATGGCGCGCGCCGCGATCGCCGCCGGAGCGGACGGGCTGATCGTGGAAGTGCATCCCGATCCCGATAAGGCCGCGAGCGACGGCGCGCAGACGCTGACGCCTCCTCAGTTCGCCGAAATGATGCAGCAAATCCGCGCGATCGCGGCGGCGGTGGGCAGGTCGGCGTGACCGAGAGCAAGCCCTGGAGCGTCGTCACTGTGGCGGGCGTCGGCCTGATCGGCGGCTCCTTCGCGATGGCGCTGCGCAAGGCGGGGTTCGCGGGAAAATTATCGGCGTCAGCTCGCCTGAAACGGTTCGCGTTGCGCTGGAACGCGGCGTGATCGATGAAGCGCTGCCGCTGCGCGATGCGGCGGGGCAGTCCGATCTGATCTACCTCGCGCAGCCCATTGAACGGATTCTTGCGACGCTCGACGAAATCGATCCGCACGTCTGGCCGGGCACGCTGATCACCGACGCGGGCAGCACCAAGGCCGCGATTGTCGCGCGCGCGACGAAACGCATCCGCCGCGGACGTTTCGTCGGCGGGCATCCCATGGCGGGAAAGCAAACGCGCGGCGTGGCGCGAAGCCGAAGCCGAGCTGTTTCGCGGCCGTCCTTACGTCCTGACCTCGCCCGATGCCGAACTCGAACGCTGGATCAAGCGCATGGGCGCGCGCGTGGTGATTCTGGACGCGCAGGAACATGACCGCCTGGTCGCGCTGACGTCGCATTTGCCGCAATTGGTTTCGACCGCGCTGGCCGCGTCGATTGCAGGCGAACCCGGAGCCGCGCGCGTCGCTGGACCGGCAGCGGTCGATTTGACCAGGCTCGCGCTGAGCCCCTATGAAATCTGGCGCGACATTTTTGCGACCAATGCAGGTCCCATCGATGCCGCGCTCGGCTCGTTCATCCAGAAGCTCGAAGAACTGCGGCACAGCCTGCGCAATCCGGAGATCGAGCAGGAGTTCGATCGCGCGGCGGAGGCGGCCCGGGTTTTGCGGAAGCGTGACAACTCTGATGAACGAGAATAAACTGCTGGCCGATACCGCCGCGCGGGCGGCTCGATACGTGTCGGGAATCCGCACGCGGCGCGTAGCGCCCACGCCCGAAGACATCGCGCGACTTGGAACGCGCTCGGCGGTCCGCTGAACGATGCGCCTTTCGATCCCGAGCAGCTCATCGCGTTGCTAGACGAAGCGGGATCGCCCGCGACCATCGCCTCCACCGGCGGCCGCTATTTCGGATTCGTAACCGGAGGCTCGCTGCCCGCCGCGATGGCGGCGAACTGGCTCGCGACCGCGTGGGATCAAAACACCGCTTTATTCGCGCAATCGCCGGTGGGAGCGCGCATCGAAGAGATCGCGTCAGCCTGGCTCATCGACATTTTCGGATTCCCCGCGACGTGCGGAGTCGGTTTCGTCACCGGCGCAACCGTGGCGAACTTCACGGCGCTCTCAGCCGCGCGTCATGCGCTACTCGCGCGAGCCGGATGGAACGTCGAAGATCGCGGCATGTTCGGCGCTCCCGAGATCACAGTGGTAGTCGGAGCCGAAGTGCATGTGTCGTTATCTGAAGGCCCTGGCGATGCTGGGATTCGGCCGGACGCGAGTGACGCGCGTTCCCGCCGACGATCAGGGCCGCATGCGCGCGGATCTCCTGCCTCCGCTGAACGATCGAACTCTGGTTTGCATCCAGGCGGGCAACGTCAACACGGGAGCATTCGATCCGGCCGAAGAAATCTGCGCGCAAGCGCGAGCGGCCGGAGCGTGGGTGCATGTCGATGGAGCCTTCGGCTTATGGGCCGCCGCAGCGCCCGGATCGCGCGCATCTGATGAACGGCTTCGCGAACGCCGATTCGTGGGCCACCGATTGTCACAAGTGGCTGAACGTGCCCTACGATTCGGGCCTCGCGTTTGTCCGCGACGCGGCGCATCTCAAAAATGCGATGGGGTTCGGCAATGCGGCGTACCTCACCATGAGCGACCACCGCGAACCCGCTCTATACACTCCAGAAGCTTCCCGGCGGGCTCGCGGAATCGAAGTTTGGGCCGCGCTGCGATCGCTCGGCAGGCGTGGGCTGGCGGAAATGATCGAGGGAAATTGCCGGCTCGCCACGCGATTCGCCGAAGGTCTGCGCAAAGCCGGATTTGAGGTTCTGAACGACGTCGTCCTGAATCAGGTGCTGGTATCTTTCGGGAACGACGAAAAAACCCGCCGCGTGATTCGCGACGTGCAAACCGACGGAACCTGCTGGTGCGGAGGAACCGAATGGCACGGCCGCGCCGCCATGCGAATCAGCGTGTCCTGCTGGGCCACGACAGAAGCAGACGTCGATGCAAGTCTCGCGGCGATCTGCCGGGTTGCGGGCGGGCAACACCAAGGCGTCTGACGCCTAATCGTTGCTTCGGTTTTCAGTAGAATGGTCCAATTGGCGAAAATTCGATGTTCAAAATCAAAACCCTGCTTTGGAATCCGCAATTAGCGGCCTGTAGCTCGACTGCCCGCTGGATTCTCGTCGTTACCCTACCGGTGGTCCTCATCGCCGCATCCGCATCGGATGGGACCCGTTGGTGGTCGTACGTCGAGTTCCTCGCTTCAGATAAGCTCGAAGGGCGGAACACGGGCAGCGAAGGCCATCGCAAGGCAGCGGAGTACGTAGCGGCTGAGTTCGAGCGCGACGGCCTCAAACCGGCCGGCATCGAAGGATATATTCAGCCGGTCAAGTTCAAGACGCTCCAGCTTGATGAGAGCCACTGCACCCTCGCTCTAGTGCGGGGCAATGCGGAAACGCACGTCACGCTGGGCGAGCAAGCCATGATCGGCGCGCGCGTCGATCCTGCGCCTTCGGTCGAAGCCATGTTGGTTTTCGTCGGATATGGGCTTCGCGTGCCCGAAACCGGCTACGACGATTTTACCGGCGTCGATACGAAGGGCAAAATCGCCGTGTATATCGCGGGTGCGCCGTCGAATCTTTCGGGCGCGCTCGCCGCGCATTATCAATCCGCCGCCGAACGCTGGAAGACGCTGAAGGCTGCGGGCATCATTGGGGCCATTTCGATCGCAAATCCGAAGCACATGGATATTCCGTGGTCGCGCCAAGCCTCGAATCGCGGGCAAGCGACGATGACCCTGGCGGCTCCCGGCTCCAACGAAAGCGAGGGCGAACAGATTACCATCGCCTGGAATCCCGCACATGCGAACGATCTGTTCGCGGGCACCGGCCATTCTTTCGACGAGCTGCTGGCGCTCGCCGAGGCGGGCAAACCTCTTCCGCATTTCGATATTCCGGCTTCGATTAAAGCGAAAACTGCCGTCATCAGGGGCGAAGTGGTTTCGCAGAATATCGCGGCCGTCTATCCGGGCTCCGATCCGGCGCTGAAGAACGAATACGTCGTAATGTCGGCGCACATCGATCATCTGGGCGTGGGTAAACCCGTGAATGGCGACGCTATCTTCAATGGCGCGATGGATAACGCCGCCGGTGTTGCGACGGTTCTCGATACCGCCGCGACTCTGAAAGAAACCAGGCCTGCCGTGAAGCGCTCCATCCTGTTTCTTATCGTGACGGGTGAAGAAAAGGGCCTGCTCGGATCTAAGTATTTCGCCGGCAATCCGACCGTTCCCGCGCACTCGATCGTCGCCGACATCAACACCGACATGTTTCTTCCGTTGTATCCGCTGAAGCGGCTTACGGTTTACGGGCTGGACGAATCCACGCTCGGCGACGACGTTCGGTCGGTCGCAAAGGACATGGGAATCGCGGTTCAGCTCGATCCCGACCCGGCGCGCAACAGCTTCATACGCAGCGATCAGTACAGCTTCATTCTCCGGGGCATTCCCGCGCTCGCGATGAAAGACGGCTACGCGAAAGGAAGCCCGGAGGAGATCGTTTTCAAGACCTGGCTCACCGAGCGTTATCACTCGGTAACCGACGATCTGAAGCAGCCGGTCGATAAGACCGCAGCGGCCGCGTTCGATTTACTGGCGGCTCGGCTGCTTGCGCGCGTCGCGAATGAAAGCTCCCGGCCAGCGTGGAAACCCGACTCCTTCTTCCGCCGTTATGCGTCGAACAACGGCGGGAAATAACGAACTCACTGTCGTGCTGCAACCGTCATGTTCAGCGCGGCGCAAGCATAGACGATTGTGAACGCGGCGAACATGACGGTCAGCGCAAAATATCCCGTCCTGATCCACCAGGCAGTCAAATATTCTTTTACGTCGAAGATCGCTTGTAGCGCGACTCGAATCCCCCAAAACACCGCGACATAGGCGCAGAACCCGCGGGCGAGGCCGGTCCCGCCGGCTAGAGCGCTCGCGTTGAAGATACTGAGAGCGGCAAAGGCGACAATCGACAGCACGACGTAGCCGCCATACACCCAATACATCTGCCGATGGAGCCGCGATAAACCACGAAGCTCCTCGCGCCAATTCAGCCGGAACGGCACCAGCGCGGAAGCAATGAGGACACCTAGTTGCCCCACGCCGGCGAAGAAAATCAAATTTGCTTCTGTCATAATGCTCCTCGAGCCCGCATGAACGGGACGATGATTCCTACCACGAACGGGCGATGAAACAGGAGGAAGACCGGAGCGACTAGCGCTACAAAGGTGAACATCCGTCCCACCCAGCCGGAGCCCAGGCCGATGCGGCGGCCGAAAGCGCCGCGCTCGATCAGGATCCCCGCGCCTTGAATCGCAAAGAAAATTGTCGGTCCTCCGTATCCGCCGTGAGCCGGAACTGAGATGACGAGATCGTGCACCGCGCCGCTGAATACGAATCCGGCGAGCAAGCCGAGACGCGGCCCGAACCACGACGTGAAGGGTCGAAACAGAAACCGATGCGTCAAATCGCGAAACGCCGTGTTCCACCGCCGCCCCCAAAACTCACTAAGGCTCGTCGACATGAGCGGACGGTTCATGAGAGGGCGTGCTTCGACTCCGCGGCTTCGCCACCAGCACGAGAGCAGATGAAAAACTCCGAAGTGAAGAATCAGCACGAGTCCGATCATTCCTGTCCACCCGGCGATATACGCGTGTTGTGGAGGGATCATTCGGGCCGCCCCGAAAAAGAACGCCGCGCCGAAAGCGATTTTCCCGATCGCAGTCCACCATTCGCGCGGACGGGGAGGGATCGCCGATTTCTGGAAAAAGCCCGCAGCGTCCAACCCCGGCCAAGCGAATAAATACGCGGCATGTTTCCAGGTCGGAACATCCTTAACGGCTGTTTTCCGCCAAGTCACCCATTTGCAGCCCACGTAAATAGACATCGCGAGCATCCACATGAGTCCCCACCGGGGCCAGTCGGGTGGCACAAGCAGAAGCACCAGAGAAGGCAAAGCTACAAGCGGTGGCCATCCCCGCGACCACCCCGCTTTCGAAGTGGAGGGATGGATTCGAATACCTCGGTGAGTCGCAGTCTTGTGAACCTCCGCAATTTGATTCATGTGTCATCACCGGTGGTTACGGGTCGGCTCCAGCCACGATCTCGACCAATTCCAGTGCGGCTTTGCGCACGGGCCGCATCAGAGGCAGCGCCGACACCCGAATCAGAGAGACGATGCTCTTTGCGGCAAGTCCGAGAAGCCGGTAACTGCGCGCCTGATCCGGGCGACTCATCGATGACCCAGAAGAAGATCACGCCCATCTGAAAGAACCACAGAACGCCGGGTAAGTGCGGTTCCAGGTCCTTCGGAATTCGCATACCGCAATCGACCAGGATGCGGCGAAACCAGGCGATGTCGAGTATCCCGGATCTCCTTGGTCTGCGGGCTGAAAGGCGAAAGCGGATATTTCGGGATCGGCGCCGTTTCGCAGCAGAGTGCGCAGCACTCCTCGGTTCGGCGCGAAGTGTGTCCACTTTACGCGAATCAGCTCGCGCAGGCGCTGTTCCAGGCCGGTCGCATTTTTCAGCGCCGCCTCGATCTTGGGCTGCATCTCGGTCGTAGGAGCGCCGGTAGATACTCCATGACGATGGCGTCCTTCGACGGGAAGTAGTAGTAGGCGGCCCCGGTGGCAACGCCGGCTTCTTCCGCTATGTCTCGCATCGTGGCCGCCTCGAAGCCCCGATCGCGGAACAACTTCAGTGCAGCGTTGAGAATCCGCTCGCGCGTCTCCTCGCTCTTCGGCGCGGCTTTTACTTCGGCTCGATCTGGCATCGCGGCGCGGCCACCTTCCTTAGCTGTTGCTCAATTTCTCGCTCGCTTCGGAGACGGAGCATGCCGGAGAGCGCGAGACGATTTCTGGAAACAGCGCGTACGCCTCGCGGGACCATCGGCAATAGCACCGGGCTGGTCAGCCGGAACGCAAGGTCGCGGTAACCTTCGAGCGCCCATAGACAAACGATCCAGGCGCGATTCCCCAACCACACTTCTCCTGTGTCGGCCACCACGGCCAGTTCACCGGCGGGAGCTGCGGGAATCTTCTCCGCGCCTCCGGCGATCCGGCGGCTACGAACCGAAGCCCAACGAGAGGAGTCTGCTGATTGATCCAATCCTTCGCGCGCGTGCACAGACCGCAGGCCGCATCGTAGACAATCGTGAAGCTTGTGACCGGCGCCATCACGACTCCGGCTGAATCGAGATCCGCGCGTCGGGCGGAAACGGCGGCCGCAGTTCGGCCTGGCCGCGCCTTCTCAACCGGCTAAAAACATAAAGGTTGAGAAAGTGCATCGCCCCAAGCACGATCAACACGAGACCGAGCTTGTCGCACACCAGCTCCATGGCGCTCCTCACGGACGTTCACTTGGACAGCGGTGTGCAGAGCCAGCGTGACGTAACCGACGTTAATGAGATAAAAGCCCACCACCAGCAGGTGATTGACGGAATCGGCCAGTTCGCGATTGCCGTGAAAGGCATCGATCAGGAAACTGCGGCCGTTCTGGCGTAGGGTCCGGGCCACCCAGACCGTGGTCATCAGGCTGACGGCAAGATACGCGGCGTAGCAGACAACGATGTACATCCCGATCCCCCATTCCGAACCCGCCAGATAATCTGAACGTGTTCAAATTCGATGCTACGCCTGCTCCCCACTCGTTGTCAAGACAAATTTGAACGCGTTCAAACTAGAGGCGAGGCACGGTGGAGGGGCGAGCGGGAGAGAGTCGGAGGGAGCTCTCCCGCCCGCTATGAGGTGACTTCAAACTGATTGGTACTTCGGCGGCGTGAGTACCACCCTGTAGGTACTAAGGTGCGATTTCCGGCGTCTCACCCACTTGTGGTGGTGAAATGCGTGTTGCCGGCTCTCGGTCGCGTCGTAGGGGCTCAGAACGTGACCTCGGGCCCGGCGGCGATGGCAGTCGAAGATTTCGCGTATTTCTCGCAAACTGCGCCCGGATTCTTTTTTCTCCCGGACACGCAAAAGCCAGGCGCGACTTCCGGCATAAAGCACGAGCTGCCCAATTTCCAGGCCAACGATTCCGCGATTCCGATCGGCATGCGCGCGATGACTGAAGTCCTGCTAAAACACCTCGCACCACCGGAGGAAACTAAAAGAAATGCCAGAGTTTAGAGCGAACCGCGTCGACTGGAGTAACCTCGGCGTCATTTGCTTCGCGCTGCTGCTCGCGGGGCTATTCGCCGCCCCTCCGGCACACGCTCAAACCAGTCAAAGCCCAGGCTTTGGAGTCGGGAACATCGACCATGGTCTGGTTGTGGGCGCGATCGTGGGAATCGCTGCTGTAGCGGGAATCGTGGTCACATTCCTGGTCCTTCACAACCGCGGAGTAGTGGTTGGCTGTGTCGCCGAATCGGGCGGGAAAAGATCGCTGGTGACCTCCGACAAGACGGTTTATTCGTTGCTCGACGGCGGTCCGTTGTTGACCGTCGGCGATCGCGAAACGTTGAAGGGCCACAAGTCGGGCCCTTCGTCAGCTCGATCGTTCCGGTCGATAAGGTTGTGAAGGACTTCGGCCACTGCCGGCCTTAGGAGTCGAGATCGGATCACCAGCTACCGCCCCCACAAGCCGTTTCGCGCCTTATGTATTGGTCTCGCATTCTATAGAGCTGCGCGGTCCAGGGCCCAGGTCCCATCTCGGAGACAATCGGCTCCAGGAACCGGCCGTATTTTGCCAACGGCCGCCAATCCCCACGTGTGAGCGAGTCGGTAATCATCTTCTTAGTTGACGGCGTGTAGACTTCCACTCGGCCTACGAACACGCGTGAAATTTGGGCTGGCGCCGGCTGAATTTCAAGCGGCAAAATCCGATCGACTTGCGGGGTTTGCAGAAAGTAGAACAGGCGGGTCCCTTCCTCAAACCAGGAATCGCTCCACGTCGCGACCATCGCTTTGGCTTCCTTCGGGAAAAGTCCCTGATCGACCAAAATGTGTTCCATGTCGGTTTTCAGGGCTGCGACGCCGCCAGCGGGCTGGGTTGCGTCGAAAGTGAATTGTGTGTCGATCGGCCCATGCACTCGATAAGAGATTCTGCCATCGAGATTCTCGAACAGAATGGTCGCGGGGATCGGCTCCCGGCTGAGATTCCTGGCGACGATGTGTTCGGACTGATTCACCAACACCGCGATCGGCGGCTGAAAACGTCCGACGCCTCGATAAAACAGAAATTTCTCCTTTTCCTTTCCCACCAGAAGAGGCGTCGCATCGGTCGAGCGGGCGGCATAGTAGTGGCTGGACGGGAACTCGAAGGGGAAGGTTGGCGATCCGGACGCCAGTTCAACATGGGACCATTCGATGGAGTCCGGCTCATGCGCGCGAGGTTGCCGCACGTCCGGTCCTTTACGGGGCATCCCCGAGCCGATAAATGTCGCGACCCTGTTCGCCCTTGGATACCATTCTGTGATGAACCCGTTCGGAAAGGTTACACGAACGTCAGCGCTGGCCGCGCCGGGCCCGTAAAAGTAAATCACAGGGGTTTCCATACGAACGGTGCCGCCTAAGTTCCCTTTGGCGCCGTGCTCGAAGCGATAGACAAAGCAAGGCAGATCGGTGGGTCCGTCCAGCGGCTGCCAATCGACGGCCATGCCGTCCTTGCCGGCGATGGACGTGAACGTGCCCCATTCATGAATCGTCAGGCCGGTGGGCTGCGCAATTCGATTATCGGCGGCGTTCAAAGACATGGCCGCAGAAACACCGAGAAAAGGCAAAATACCGAGTTTGAAATTCATTTGCTGCCTCCTTGGGCAAGCGTCTTTAAGGAATCGTTAATTTCCGCGTCGGTTGCGGCACGGGCGAAAAACTTTGAAGATTCTCTGATGAACCCCTTCGGGCCGACTGGCACGATCGCGCCGGCGTTCGCGGTTCCGCAAGCGCCCTTCAGGTTTACGACCCAAACGCCTTCCGCCGGCCAGTTCTGAAAGACCGCGTAGACGCCCGGTTTAGAGCTCGCTACGACCTTCAGCGTCACGGACTGCCGTGCGCCCTTCACCAATCCCTCCGCGGTGCCGGCGATTTGTGGTTTCGCGGGGTCGGCGCAGCCGTCCGTGCGAAAGACGAAGGCCGCTGTTTTCGCCTGAAAGTCCTGAGATGCCACGGGGCTGCCGATCGTGAAGGTAAACGCCTGCCCCAACGCCAAGGCCAGCGGAATGCAGATAAGAAGACCAGGTCGGAACATCGCAAACTCCTTTCGGGACCGTTAGACGGGCGTGCGCGAGTTTTCTTCCCGCATTACTACGTCACTACCACGTCCAGGCCAATTCTTCCTTCCATCGGTTGAGCGTCTGAGGATCAAGTTTAAGCACCTGCTCGCGCGAAACTCCGGCCGGAAGCGGCGTCAACGCGGCGATGCGGTCGAATACGCGATTTCGCTCCGCGAGATCCACGCGTGACAGCAAGTGCCAAAGCGTAAGCGTGTCGCCAACGCGAGACTCGTGAAGAATGACGCTGAGTGCGTCAGTTGAGGCTTTTTCGAACCCGAAGGCATCCAGTGCCTCTTTCAGATTATCGGAGGCGTCGTCGAAATACGGAATGCCCGGACCAGCCTGCGCGTGCGTCCGGCAACTGGCGCCGGCCGGCACCAGCGACTCTAGTCCCTTCCATTGAAACGATACCCACCCTTTGGTTACCTTGAGCAATCCCGAGCCGTCCTCGTCCATGTTAAGCGCATATTCGCAGCCTAGATCGACTGCCGTGCCCGAGGCGGTTTCGACGAAGAACAACTTGGGCGGCGCAGAGATCTTGGCCTGAATCTCTCCTTTCGCAAGCGCAAGCCGGTGGTCGCCGGGACGCTCACTCACCACACGCACTCGCGTGTTCGGTCCTACTTCCACGGACCCGATTTCGCCGACCTTGAGCGTCGCCCGTGATATTGCATCGGTCTCGATCCAATCACCCGCGCCAATTCGTGCGGCACCGCGTATCGGCTTTGCGGCGACCGAAGGCGAACCGTCGATGCGGACCACTTCCCATCGGGTCCGCGCGGGAATCGCCAGACGCCAATAAGCGACACCGGCGATAGCCATTACTGCGGCTGCTGCGAGAGCCCAACGCCACCAGGGGATAGCCGGTCTGCGGCTGGATTGGCCATCTGCCAGCCCGGCCTCAATCGCCGACCATATCGACTCGGGAGCTTCGATCTGAGGCAGGTGCTCGATCATCGCCATGCCCAATCGGATCTGGTCGCGCTCGGCGCGGCATTGTTCGCAGCTCCGCAGGTGGACTTCGACTTGCTGTGTTTCCCGCGGTTCGAGCAGGCCGTCGAGATAAGGCGCAAGCTGCCGTGAGATGTGTCTTTTGTACATCAGCTATTCCTTGGCCCCGATCACGGAGCTCAGGCGCTCGGCGAGCATGCGGTGTCCGCGACTCAGCCGGGACGCCACGGTACCCATGGAGCAACCCAGAACTTTCGCCATTTGCTCGTAAGATAGGTCTTCGAAATACCTCAGCAGGACTGCCATTCGAAACTTCGCGGGCAGCGCCGACACTGCGTCCCGCACTGAGTTCGCTATCTGCGCCCTTGCGAAATCCTCCTCCGGAGACCCACGGGCCGCGACCGCTTCCAGGCGCGAGCGATCCGCGGCCAAGGCGCCCGATTTGCGACTTCTGGCAAGGTCGACGCACGCGTTGACCACCAGCCGGTACAGCCACGTGGAGAACTCGGAATCCCCACGAAATTGCTGAATCGAGGTCATTAGTTTAAGAAACACCTGCTGAGTGACATCGCTGGCCAACGCGGGATCGCCGTGAAAGAAGTACAGCGAGATGGAATAGACCCGGTCTTTACAAACGTCGTAGAGCGCACGAAACGCATCCCGGTCACCCGAGCGGCAAGATTCGATAATCTCCCTGGTAAGTTCGCGGTCGCTCAGATGAACCGCCAGCGATTCAGACGGTGCGACGCCGAGTTTTCTTCCATTTCTGCTCAGAAGTCGGCTGCCGAGAACCGAGAGAATATCAGAAAGCTGTGTAGGTGTACCGGTTCAGGTGCCACACGCCGCTGATCATCGACCAGAGCTGCACATAAATCGGTTGGCCCATGGTCGGAATGCCGGGCACCATCTGCGACAGCGACGTTCCCACGTTCGTTCCGAAAATGTTGCCTTGGCCTACCACAGTTCCGACATCCAGCCAGTAAGCCGTGACTCCGGCGCCCGCCGTCCAGTTGAAGGTGACGGCACTACCGCTCAGCGTCGATCCCGGAGCCGGAGTCGTCAGCGCACCGCAGACATTCGTGGCCGTGTCCCGATACCGTCCTGGGTTCTTCCAAGCCCCATTGATGTGGGTCCACAGCTGCACGTAGACGATCCGGCCGTCGCACGGTAGATTGTTCACCTCCACTGAGAGCGACGTGGTGGCTCCTCCGAAAATGTCCCCCACCGCTTGCGCATTGCCGACATCCAACCAGTATTGATCGGCTCCCGATATGGCGGCCCAACTGAAGGTTTGGGAAAAACCGGTAAATACCGTTCCATCCACCGGCGACGTCAGCGCCGCACAGCCGGATGCTGCCGTGTACGTGGTTCGAACCGGGGCCTGCCAGTTTCCGTTGATGTGGACCCACCATTGGACATAGAGGGTGCGTCCGTCGCACGGCATCGAACTTACCGTGACCGAGGTTTGGGTGGTGGCGGCGCCGTAGTAATCGCCGACGCCCACCTGCGTTCCAACGTCCAACCAGTATTGATCGGCGCCGCTGACTGGATTCCAGGTAAAGCTCTGCGAAGGACTGGTCAGTACGGATCCGGCCGTCGGGCTGGTGATCCCGGACGTGCCGCTGCACGATCCTGTGAATGCTGTGTCCTCATAGCGCCCTGGGTTGTTCCAGGCGCCGTTTATGTGGGTCCACAACTGGACGTAAATGGCCCGGCCGTCGCAGGGGATATTGTTCACGGTCGTGGACAGCAAAGCCGTGGCTCCCCCGAAAATATCCCCGTGCGCGAGCGAGTTTCCGACATCGAGCCAGTATTCATCCGCTCCACTGGCGGCGTTCCAGTTAAACGTAACCGAGCTACCAGCGAAGGTCGAGTTATCAACCGGCGAGATCAGCGCCGCGCATCCGGAAGCGGCCGTGAGCGTGTAGCGATTCGGACTCTGCCACCCGCCAGAGATGTGCGTCCATACCTGGATATAGAGCGGACGCCCGTCGCAGGGCAGCGAACTCACCAGCAGAGAATCGGAAGTCGTTGCCTGGCCGAAATAGTCGCCCATCCCAACCTGGCTTCCGACGTCGAGCCAATACTGGTCCGCCCCGACGGTCGTAGTCCAAAGGAAGCTCGCTGAAGTTGTACTCAGTTGCGTCCCAGCCGGCGGAGCGATAAGGGCCGCGGGCGAGGCATCCGATTCCGTGATGGCGTAGACCATGCCCGCAACGACAAGAGAAAGACTTCGTGCGCCGAGCCCTGAAAAGGGGAGAACCGTAAAAATCACGATTCCGTTTCCGGATCCCGAGCTTCCCGCAGTGATGCTAATCACCGAAGGATCGTTATTGACCACGAACCAGGCGCATCCGGCAGGGGCGATGACGTTCACCTGCCTGGGTCCGCCATTACCGGTCAGCCAGCTAGAGGAGCTGAGCGAGTACGAACAGGATGAAGATGCCTGCGTGAGTATAGCGGCCGCGGAATTGACGGAAATCGAAGCGACGCGCGTCTCAGCGGTCGTGTTCGCAGCTGCTTGAACGGTGACAAACCCCGCTCCGGTTCCGGATGCTCCGGTCAAGATGGACGCCCAAGGCTGGTCGCTACTCGCCGTCCAGCCGCATCCACTCGGAGCGTTTACGCCGAAGGTCACGATCTGAAAACCGCCAAGTATGGATTGGCTGGCGGGATTTACGCTGTACGTACAGGTTGCGGTCGCGTCCGAGATCGCGACCACGAAACTGCCGCCGTTGGGCGGCGGATCCGGAAGAGAGGATTGAAAAGGGAATGAGCTGCCCGATTGTCCTGTAACCACAGCTTCGCCTGGCCCAAGGGTTGCGATCGCTGCCCCAAAGGAAAAAAGTGAGTCTGTCGTCAGATACGTGGAATACACCAGCGACGCGGCGGTCGGGTTCAACTTCGCGACAAACGCCGACAGGCTTGGTGCTCCCACCGCGAATGCCACAGAGCTGTTTTGCTGACTGAAGACAATCGACTTCAGCTGATTGTTGATGCCCGTTCCCGCGGGGCTCCAGGTGCTCCCGCCGTCAAGTGATAGATAAAGGAAGGGACTCAAAACGAAAGTGGAATTCACCAACAACCCGGCATACGCCACATACACCGTTGACGCGTTGTTAGGCGCCGATGCCACTAAAGTGACGCTGCCAGAAGGCAGACCGTTAATCGCACTCCAGCCCGTTCCTGAATTCTTGTAGATTTGACCCAGGATCACGACGTAGAGGACGTTTGGGCTCCCAGCCGAACCGGCAGACACCGAGAGCGATGACAATCCAATTGTCGAAGGAGGCAGTCCGTCATTCAGTGCCGTCCACGAGGCGGCTTGATCGGTGCTCTGGTAGACTCCGAACCCCGACGCGGCCACATAGAGAATTCCATCCGGCGCAGCGACCATGCCGCTCGCCTCTGGGGACACAGCCAACGGCAGTCCCGCATTCGGCGCAAGGCTCCAAGTCGCCCCGCTGTCGGTAGTCTTGAAGATCCCGCTCGGAGTATAGGTATACGCCGTTGCCGCGCTGGTTGCATCCGGAATGATGTCTGGGTAGAAGCTCGGTGCGGCGCTTTGCGTCAACCAAGTGATTCCGCCATCTGTCGACACATAGCTATTTTGGTTGTTCATCGCATACATCGTGTTCGATTCGGCTGGGCTTCGCGCCATATTCGCGGACTGGATTGCCGCCATCTGCGCCCAGGAAGCCCCGCCGTCGGTCGTTCGATAGATACCGGTCTCGGTGGACGCAACGAGAGTTCCCGACGACACAGGGTCAGGAGAAATGGACTGCACTAACGGGAGATTGGCATCCAGCGCGGTCCACGAGGCGCCAGAATTGCTGGTCTCAAAGAGAGTGCCGGTGCCCGGCGGGGCGGTTTGAAACGGTGAAACCAAGGGAAAATTGCCGCCCGTGTTGCCTGTAAGATAGACGTCACCCGAGGATGGTTCAACCGCGATGGACGTAATGTAGTCATCTCTGTTTCCACCTAGATAAGTAATGTAGAAAAATGAAGATCCAGTCGCGTTCAGCTTGGCTACAAATCCGTCCTGCCCTCCGCCCGAATTTCCCTGCACCACGCCGGTCGTCGTACCCAGGTCGGTTGAAGAGGTATACCCGCCGACGTAGGCGTTGAGACCAGCGTCAATCGCGATCGAGTAGCCGAAGTCGAAACTTGAGCCCCCCAGGAACGTGAAATAGAGGAGTGCTGTGCCGGTTGGATTGAGTTTGGTGATGAATGCGTCAAAAGAGCCCGCATTCACGGGGCGCGCCCCGCCTGACGGCGCTCCAGTAAAGAAGGAGGAACCTGTCTGGCCTGTCACGTACACATTCCCCGTCGCATCCGCCGCGACGGCCGTGGCGAAGTCATCTGAGTTGCCTCCCAAGAGCGTCGAATAAACGATCGAACCGCCGGAGGTGAACTTGGCGGCGAATCCTTTCACGGACGAAACTGAAAAGTTCACACTGGAGCTGCTAAAAACGACTCCCTGAGTGGTTGGAAATGGGCCGGTAGTGGACCCGACGAAGTATACGTTGTTGCTGCCATCCACTGCTACTCCGTTGGAGTTACCGGACGTAACGCCACCAAGATACGTTGAGAAAACGAGCGTTTCGGTAGGACTCAGCTTGGCCAGAACATTACTGTTCGCGCCGGCGCTCAGCGTGCCCTGGTACGGATTCAGCATTGGAAAGTCCGGGGAATCGGTCTGACCACCCACCCACGCCGCGCCCGTAGAATCCACCGCAATTCCGTACAAAAAGTCGAATGCGCTTCCGCCGAGGTAGGTCACGTAGGTGAAAGCGGACCCGCTTGAATTGACTTTCATTACGAATCCATCGACGCCACCGTCGAATCCAGGCTGCGCGCCGCCCGGAGTCGTCGGCAAATCGGAATCCCCGGTGGATCCGGCTATGTAAATGTTGCCCCCCGCATCGACCGCGACCCCATGGCTTTGGGTCTCACCATCGCCTCCGCCGAATAGGGCCCCGAACAGAATCGTCGGATCGATCACCAGCGGCTTGCTTAGGTCGTAGTCCGCGACCGCAAAGCCAACCTCATTTCCATGACCAACCACATACCTGCCCTTGACGCTCTTTTTCGACCCGTCCGTTTGCTGATAGATTTCCGGCAACGCAAGACGAACATCACCGGACGAGGTCTTCAGCACTAAAGCCCCACTCGCATCCACCGAAGTTTCTTCCGCGCCTTCGAACTTCATGCGTATCGACCGCGGATCGGCGCCTGGCTTCAGCACCATATCGAATTCGAGTTGTTGCTGATTTCCGTAATAAACGACGTCAATGCCGGGATAGACGTCGTTATAGGTCACCCGCTCGAAAGTCGGAAGGCCTAGTTTCCATTTGCTCGGATCGTTCCCGTGAATATAGTTCACGTGGCCCGGCAGTTGCGGACCGGCTACCGCCTGCAAATGGCGTCCGCCGATGAACTCCATCGAAACGGCGTTCCCCGCCAAGACGCCGATGGTAGTCTTTCCGCCCTCGATGGCGATCTTGTATCCTTGACCGCGCGCGATGTATCGCTCGCCGGAACCCGTGCCTTGACGCTCGAAAGCAAGCGGGAGCTTCAGATTCCTGAGATTAATGGAAGTTTGGGCTGGAGCGGCATGCAGAACACTTACACAGAAAACCGCGCAGACGCGGAGCGGCAAACCGCGGGAAATGAGCACAGATTCTCCTCGCTTGAGTGAATAAGTATAGCATCACGGCGGAAAAGCGTTGTGATTTCCACATAAAGTCATGGATTTGTTACGAAGTTCTAGTCCCCAACCTCTGTGGCGAAGGCGAACTATAATCGGTATCGAAGTCGACGGCGAATCACGGATTACAAAGGATAATGCAGGCAGGAGCAGCGATCATGAGAGTCTATCGTCTGGCTGACCCAGCGACGCCGTCGGTTCTGGTACCCGATAGTCGTCCGCAGCCTACGCCTGGCAATGGCGAAGTATTGATTCGCGTTTTCGCGGCGGGCGTGATCCAGACTGAATTGTCGTGGTATCCGACGTGGCACACGAAGACAGGGGAAGCTCGCATTGGAGCCGTGCCATCGCATGAGTTTTCCGGGGTCGTGGCAGGCGTCGGCCACGATGTTGGTAGCCTCGAAATCGGGCACCAAGTCTTCGGGATGAACGATTGGTATTCCGATGGAGCCTTGGCGGAGTATTGCGTCGCTCCGTACTTCGCAATCGCTCCGAAACCGAGCCGTCTGACTCACGCCGAAGCTGCATCCGTTCCTATCAGCGCTTTGACGGCTTGGCAGGGTCTTTATGACCGTGCCAAGGTTCAACCCGGCGAGCGCGTTCTGGTGCATGGCGGGGCGGGATCCGTGGGAGTCTTCATCATCCAACTCGCACGCCTGCAAGGCGCGCACGTGATCGCGACGGCATCGGCGCAAAGCCGCGACTTCGTCACCAGGCTCCATGCCGAATTTGTTGACTATAAGGAATCGCGATTTGAAGACTACGCCAAGGAAATGGACGTCGTGTTCGATACGGTCGGCGGTGAAACCCTAGAGCGCTCCTGGAGCGTTCTCAAGCCGAACGGACGAGTGGTAACGATCGCTTCGACGTTGGTCGACTCGAACGATCCGCGGGTGAAGCAGGCCATGTTCATCGTGGAACCGAATCAAAGGGAATTGATCGAAATTGGACGTCTTGTAGAAGCAGGCAAACTCCGACCATTCGTGGATACCGTGTTTCCGTGGGCGGAAGCGCCCGCGGCCTACGCGGGCAACGTTAAAAGACAGGGTCGCGGAAAACTGGTGATTGCGGTCGGAGATATGGACGAACCGAGTTAGCCGCTATTCGAGGCCGAACGCCAGCAATACATTACCCGGCATCGCGTTGAAATAACCGTAACCCGAGTTCACGAAGAGCATTCCACCTGCGATCGCAGGACCGGCGCCATCGAGCGATCCGCCGCGCGCGGCCACTTTGTTGACGGGCTCATATTCGCGTACCGTGTCGAAGTCCCAAAGAATCTTGCCGTCCTTAGTCGCATAGGCGCGAAGATGGCCGTCGATGGACCCTGAAAACACCGCGCCGGGGATTACGGTCACCGCGGCCGACTGCGCCGGACTGCAACGCTCCTTCTTGCAATCGTCCGGCGGTGGAAGAACGCTCCACAGTTTTTCGCCGGTGGCGATCTGGATCGCGAAAAGTCCGCCGCCGGCCTTGGGGTCCGGGATCAGGCCACCGGCACCGGGAGTCAGGTTGATGTCCGACAGGGCCGCATACACGACTTCGGCATCGGCTGCGGGTCCCCACTGAATTCCACCCAGCATTCCGCCCTTTCCGACGCGAGTCTGCCACAGGATCTGCCCACCCTTATCGGGATCGAGGGCGTGGACGACACCCGATTTCTGACCGGCGAGGAGTACGCTACGTCCACTCGGCAAAGTGCGCAGAATCGGAGAGGATCCGAAGTCAGAATCCGGACCCATTTTGTCTGGACAGGTGGTCGGCTTCGCTGTGATGCAGTTGCCGTTGAACACGTCTCCTTCGGTGATCTGGCGCGTCCACACGATCTTTCCCGTCGCAAGATTAAGGGCGAGAATCGCGTCGCTGGTGGGCGGCGCCGGGCTCGAGGACGCGTCGCCTGTTCCCACGTAGAGCAATTTGCGCTTCGCGTCGATGGTCGGCGAATTCCACACGCCTACGCCGGACGGTCCCCAGAGCTGTGTGCCGGTCTTGCTCTTCCCGGTTGGCTTAGCGGGCCCGATGGTGTAGGTTTTCCAGACCTGCTTGCCGGTTTTCGCGTCGAGAGCCACGACGCTGCCGCGGAACTTGCAGCATTCGAAGCTCGGGTCCATCGAAATCCACTCATCGCGGGATGCCACCGGGACGTACAGGCGTCCTTCATAAAGCTTCGGAGCGCCGGTCACGCGGGCATAGGGGTGCTCTTCCACCAGCGTCTTCCAAATCAACTTGCCTGTAGCGGCGTCAAGGGCGTACGCATTGGCGTGCAGATCGCCGAAGTACGCGATGCCACCAGGTCCTATGGTGATCGCGCTTCGGACGCCGGACGCGGCCTCGAAGCTCCAGTAAGTGCAGCCCGTCGCGGCGTCGAGCGAATAAACCACACCGCCGGGGCTGCCGACGAATACGCGCCCGCCCGCAACCACCGGCTGCGAATACGCCCCGATCGCGCCAGGAAATGCAAACGCCCACTTCAGTTTCAGATTCGGGACCTGATCGGCGCGCAATCCGGCGGCATCGGCGGCCTGGAAGCGGCTGTTTTCGAGATCGACACCCCATCCGTTCCATTGGGGTCCGGAAAAACTCTTGGGTGCGTCCCCGGTGCACAAACCAGCGGGGGCGCGTTTCTGAACATCGACAGGTTTGGCGGTCAGGTATTCGGCAATGGCCGTGCGTTCAAGCACAGAAAGGCGCGAGCCTTGCACGCGCATCGATCCCGACGTAAGGGCATAGACGATGTGGTCAGACCCCATGGCGCCCAGAACCGTGTGGTTCTGATTGGGCGGCGACAGAGCCTCATGGCACGACGCGCAGTTCTTAACGTACAGGTCGGAACCGTCCGGAGCCGCCGACAATAGCGCACTACTCCCGAGCAGCAACAGGGCTTGCAGTCGAAAAGTCATAGCCAGGGTCTCATTCTAATCTAAAGTTGCCGAAGGCGCGCTTGCGTTTCTACGATGCTGACGAGCTCCAAATCTCGGCCAACCGCGTGGCCTCCACGCGACCCTGACGCAAGCCGGCTTGGGCGGAAGGCTGGCGGCGGGTCGCGTCCATGAGATTCATGCCGAACGCTTCGGCCGATTCCTTGTCCGGGACGATCACCTCAACGCGGCTCCCGCTGTCGCGCACAGTTTGCAACTCGGCTTCGAATCGCCGGCCGAAGACTTCCGCGATGAAGGATGGCGCCGACGGGAGCGTCACGGCGACAACCATAACGACGTCGTACACTTTCGCCAGGTCTGCATTGGTGGCCGATCGCATCCCTCCGTCGATATAGCGGCGGCCGCGGAATGAAATCGGCGGATAAATCCCCGGAACTGAGCAACTGGATGCTACAGCCCGCGCCAGGCCGATTCCGGAGTCCTGGTTCCAAACCTTGAAGGAGCCGTCCGCGGCATCGACTGCCGTGCATGCGTAGGACTTCGCGGGCCACGGGCCATCCAGGTCGCCTCCCAGCGAAGGCGCGAACCGCGCGATGAACTCCTCTTCGCGCATCGCCGGAGAGTCTAATGCCCAAGCTCCGATCTCAGCGCGCACTTCTTCCGCCGGCCGCTTTCCCGAAGCCGCCTCGATCAATTTCGTGATGAGCGTGGTCAGATCGGGGGAAGAACCGCCTGCTGCGGCAGCCCGAACCGAACCGGCAAGATCCGGCGCTGCAATCTGCGCGGGCGACCTTCCCAGCGCGAGTTGCGCGCCGACGAACGATCCTGCGGAAGTACCCACGATGAAATCTGCACTTGAGGGATCCAAGCCGTTTTCGGCCAGCCCGGCGAGCAAGCCCGATTCCCACGCGATTCCGACTGGTCCTCCGCCACCCAGCACCAGAGCCCTATTCATTCGTTCTTGCTCCTATTCGTTAGAAGAGCCGCCGAGGTTCGCGCGCTCGGCGGTGGCTGCTGCATTCCGCACACCGCGACGTTCTTATCGACTGCTCCTCAGTCTCCTGAATGTTCTTATGGGAATGATATATCGTTGGATCGCCAAAGAGGGGTTCGCCTATGAAGATGTCGAGCGGATTCGAGAACCTCGAGAAGGATTTCTCCCCGGCTCGCTGCTCGAGCTGGCGACCGGCTATACCGAGATCTCGTTAAGCCAGTAGTCCCGGAGGATCAAGAAGCAGTCCGTTCCCTCGACTTCTGGTAAACGTTCGTATCCTCGTCGATCAGCCTCTTCACTGCCGATGGAACCGGCTTGGCGAAGAGGCGGAGCAGCGAGAACCGCCCCCGGCGGCGCACTCCGGGGATGGGTTCCCCACAAACGAAGCATTCTGAATCGGTTCGCGTCAAGACGCCGTTGCAAGAACTACATCGTGCCATGACTCATTAAAGACCCGCGCACCCGCGATTTCCATGGAGCGCTTGTACCGTTATTAAGCTGGCACCTTCGTTTCCCGGGCGTCAGCGCTTCACCCAAGACAAGTACCGAACTTTGCTCTAGCCCGACGCCCGTTCTTCCTAAGTAATTGACCCTACCCGTGGGCTGTTGAGTATATAATCAGGTGAATTCGTCAGGAGAATACCGATGAAATGGCGCACAGTTTTTCGGTTTTTGAGCACCGCAGGTGTCGCGTGGTCTTTGATCGTCGCGCAAACCGCGCCCGCGAGCGGACAAACCTTTAGGATTAGTGATCTCGGGCAAGTTCGCGCTGGATGACGGATCGGTTCCGCCGGAATTGGTCCGCGTCGAGCTCACCTGTAACTCCATCGCGAAGCCGCAGGGATGGTCCGACACAAAAGGCAAGTTCTCGGTTCAACTCGGCACCCCCAATCCTGACGACCTGTTCGATCTCACGTACTCCAAAACTGTGGAGCGGGCGCCGTCAGGTCCGGCCGGGACCACCGCCGCGCCTTCCATCGACGCGACCCCCCGCGATCTGGCGGGCTGCGACATTCGCGGCGTGCTGCCTGGTTACCGCTCGGACGTGGCTTCGCTCTCCGGGAGCCGCAGGCTGGACTCGCCCGATGTGGGCACCATCGTTCTGCACCGGTTGGCCAACGTGGAAGGAAGGACATCCACCGCGACCACCGCCATGGCCCCCGCGAACGCCCGCAAGGCTTTCGAGAAAGGGGTGGAGGCGATCAAGAAGCAGAATCCCGACGACGCTCAGAAAGCCTTCAAGCAGGCGGTCGAGAATTATCCGAAATTTGCGGTGGCGTGGCTCGATCTGGGCCGCGTGTACGAGTCGCGGAAACATCTGAAAGAGGCGATGGATGCGTATAAGCACTCGGTCGATGCCGATGACAAGTTTCTACCTCCCTACGAGCGTATGTACATTCTCACGGCTGCCCAGGAACAGTGGCCGCAGGTGCGGGAACTCACCAATACGGTAATCGGCCTGGATCCATACGACTTCCCGCGGGCGTATTATTTCAGCGCCCTCGCCAATCTGAACCTGAACGATCTGGATGCCGCCGAGAAGAGCGCGCGGGAGGCAGTGAAGGTCGATTTGGCGGTGAATCCCCGGGCGGGCTATGTGCTGGGCGTGATCCTGGCCCGGAAACAGAAATTCGCGGAGGCCAGCGAACTGCTACAGGCGTATTTGAAAGCGGTGCCGAACTCTATCGAAGTGGAAACGGTGAAGCAGCAGCTGGCTGAGCTCCAGAAATTCGCCGTTTCGAAGTAAACGCCGGGACTCTTACCTGGCGGGAGTCGCGTGCGTTTTGTCTACCACCACCGCGCCGCCCTTCATCACCCAGCGAACGTCTTTTATCACCACCTGGACGTCGGCGAGCGGATTGCCCTCTACCGCGACGATATCGGCAAAGTAGCCTGGCGCTACCGAGCCGAGGCTATTTTCCATCCCGAGCATCTCCGCAGGCAGAACGGTGGCGGTTTGCAGAGCCTGTTCATTGGTCATTCCAAGCTTTACGAACCAAGTCAGTTCCCGCATGTTGAGCCCGAAGCCGTTATAAACCGCGTCGGATCCGACCAGCATGCGTGCCCCAGCCTGAAAGGCCTTCTTTGCGGTGGCATAATTCCTCTGAATGTAATCGGTCAGGTTTTCCTTCGCACCCGGCGGAAATTTGTAGACATCGTCCGCATTTTCGACATAGTACTGATTGTGATCGATGGTGGGAACGTACCAGATTTTCTTGCGGACCATTTCCGCGATGGTCTCGTCATCCATGTCGGTGGCGTGTTCCAGCGTGTCGCAGCCCGCGCGGATCGCATCGCGCGCACCGGCCGGACCATAGGAGTGAATGGCGACTTTGTGGCCGGCCGCATGGGCCGTATCGACGATCGCCTTCATTTCCTCGTAACTCACGGTCTGGTTGCCGGTGACGTTGTCGAAGCCGCCGGTCGATCCAAACACCTTCACCCAATCCGCGCCGGAATCGATCACGGCTTTGGTCTGCTTGACCGCTTCCGCCACTGTATCCGTAATTCCCGGGCGATTGGCGAAACCCTGTATCCCGGCCCCGGAGACGAACAAGCGCGGTCCGACCATAGCGCCCATGTTGATCAGGTCCCGCATGGCGATGTCGGCGCCGCCCGCAGCGTTCAAGTCGCGAAGAGTGGTCACGCCTGCCTCCAGCGCTTTCTTCCCGTTCTCCTGCGCGAGAAAAACCGTGACCGCGACGTGCCGCCGTCCCTGGCGGCGCGGATTGGTCCCGGGCGCGCCGTTCCAGTAATACGTGACATGCGTATGGGAATCGATCATCCCCGGGATACCGGTGTACCTTCGGAGGTCGATGACCTCGGCCCCGGCTGGAACTTTCCCGTTCGCCGTGACGCTTTGAATCTTGTCATTCTCGACAATCACTACGGCGTTGGTGATGACCTGATGCCCATCCCAGAGTTTCCCGAATTTGACTGCTTTGACCGCGGCGGTCGCGTTCGAGGACAGAGCTAGACTGAGCAAGACGATCAGGCTGTAGATTCCAATGCGATTCATCCCATGTAGAGTATCACCGATGCTCCCCGATTACACTGGAACCTGGAGTGTGTTAGTACGTTGACTATCCCATGCGCGCCATCTCAATAGAGCCAACAGAGGCGGAACAGGTCAGTCCCTATCTTCGTTTCTCGCGAAACGAATGGGCGAACCTGCGGGCGTCCACTCCGCTGCCGCTGACCGAAATGGACTTATCCACGCTGCGCGGCATCAATGAAGATATTTCGCTTGAAGAGGTCGCGGGAGTTTATCTTCCGCTATCCCGGCTGCTTAATCTTTACGTCAGCGCGATCCAATCTCTGCATAAAGCCACCGATACATTTCTGGGGCATCTGCCCGCCAAAGTTCCCTACATCATCGGCATCGCCGGATCGGTCGCGGTTGGGAAAAGCACCATGGCGCGCATTCTTCAGGCTCTGCTGTCGCGCTGGCCGGATCATCCCAAGGTCGATCTGGTCACCACCGACGGATTCCTCTACCCGACAGCCATCCTCGAAAAACGCGGCCTGATGAACCGCAAAGGCTTTCCCGAAAGCTACGATCAGCGACGGCTGGTGAATTTCCTCACGGAAATCAAGAGCGGAAAAAGCGAAGTCTCGGCGCCGGTGTATTCGCACCTGATCTACGACATCGTCTCAGGAGCGGAGCAAAAGGTGCACCAGCCGGATGTTCTGATCGTCGAGGGGCTCAACGTTCTGCAAAGCGGACGCGCGCGGAATACTCGCGCTTCGCAGATTTTTGTAAGCGATTTCTTCGATTTTTCGATCTACATCGACGCGGATGAGGAGACCATCGAGGACTGGTACGTCGCGCGATTTCTGAAGCTGCGCGAAACGGTCTTTCGTAATCCCGATTCGTATTTCAATCGTTATTCGAAATTGACACTGGAAGAGGCGACGGAGAAGGCGCACTCGATCTGGCGCGAGATCAACGGGCCGAATCTGCGCGACAACATCCAGCCCACGCGGGAGCGCGCCCAACTGATCCTGCGCAAGGGCGCGGGCCATTCGGTGGAGGAGGTTCGATTACGGAAACTGTAGCTTCCGCCAGATCGCCGGGACCAGCCAGCGCGGCCGAGCAACGCGTGATGGAACGCGTGGAATCGATGGCCGAAGAGATGGTCGCATTTGCACAGGCGATGGTCGCCATACCGACGGTGAACCCTCCAGGTGAAAACTACAGGGCATGCGCGGAACTGATTGGCGGGAAGCTTGCCGAGTTCGATTACCACGTCGCGTACATTGCAGCGGAGGGGTTGCCGGAGCACACAGATCGCTATCCGCGCATCAACGTGATCGGCGGGCTACGCAATACGCCCGCGCGGCCAAGGTTGCATTTCAACGGACACCTCGACGTCGTGCCGGCGGGCGACGGCTGGACTGTCGATCCATTCGCGGGCATCGTGCGCGACGGGAAATTATTCGGCCGCGGCGCCACCGATCAGAAAGCCGGCATCGCTGCATCGATTTACGCCGTGGAGGCGATCCGGCGCGCGGGTGTACGCCTGGGTGGCGCGATTGAACAGAGTGGAACAGTCGACGAAGAGAGCGGCGGCTTCGCGGGGATGGCATATCTCGCTGACCGCGGCTACGTCAGCCGCGATCGCACCGATTTTGTAATCATCACCGAGCCTTTGAATGTCGATCGCGTGTGCCTGGGACATCGGGGCGTGTACTGGTTTGAGGTCGCAACGCTCGGGCGAATCGCGCACGGAAGCATGCCATTTCTGGGCATCAGCGCGATCGGCAAGATGGCCGAATTCATTTCCGCGATCGAGCGGGAGCTCAAACCTCTGCTGAACACCCGCATCACCGCGATGCCGGTGGAACCGCCCGCGGCACGTTATCCGAGCATCAACATTAATTCAATCTCCGGAGGTCAGCCCGCGGCCGGTTTTCAGACTCCCTGCGTCGCGGATCGATGCGAGGCCATTTTCGACCGGAGATTTATAATCGAGGAGCCGGTCGATCAGGTGCGCGACGAGATCCGGGCGATCCTTGACCGCATCGCCTCGCGAGATCGCGATTTTCGTTACGAGATGATGGATCTGATGACGGTGCTCCCCGTGCAGACCGATGCGAAATCGCAGCTTGTATCCACGGTGGCGCACGCGGTTCGCGATGTTTTAGGGACGGAACCGCCGCTGATCGCCAGTCCGGGCACCTACGATCAAAAGCACGTGATGCGGCTGGGGCATATCGACCAGTGCATCGCGTACGGCCCTGGAATCCTGCACATGGCGCATCAACCCGACGAGTACTGCCGCATCGATCATATGACCAACGCGTGCAAGGCGATGGCGCTCGCGGCGATGCGGCTTCTTGGAACCTCGTAATCAGACCGGCGGTTGAAACCGGCCGTCGATGGCGGTCCATCCGCCGTCGACGAACAACACCGCGCCGGTGACGTAACTGCTGGCGTCGGATGCAAGAAACACAATGGGCCCTGCCATTTCGTCTGCGCTTGCCCAGCGGCCCAGGGCGTTCTTTTGCGCGTAAGCTTGGTACCATTCGGGCCGGCTCTTGATCGGTTGCGTCAGCGGCGTCTCGACCACGCCCGGCGCCACGCAGTTCACGCGCACGCCCACCGGTCCAAGCTCCGCGGCGAAGGTGCGCGCCAATTGCACCAGGCCCGCTTTCGTCGCGGAGTACACACCCTGTCCCGGCTCGGTGGTGATCGAGCGAATCGACGACATCAGGACAATGCTGCCGCTCCGCTGTTCGTCCATCACGCGAGCCACCGCGCGCGCGATGAGAAACGTGCCCTTAAGATTCAATCCGACCACTTTGTCGAATTCGCTGGCAGTGTAGCTCAGCAGCGGCTTGCGCACGTTCACCGCGGGTGTGCTCACCAGCACGTCGATTCGCCGATGCTGTTGGCGAATGTTGCCGACGGCCGCTTCGACTGCGGCCTCATCGGTGATGTCCAAGGCTACGGCTTCCGCCTGTCCCTCCGCTTCGCGAATCTCCACAGCAACTTTTTCAGCACCCTGCGGATCGATATCGGCGCAAATCGCGATCGCACCGGCGCGCGCCAACCCGAACGCCGACGCTCGTCCGATTCCAGACGCAGCTCCCGCGATCACCGCAACTCGACCGTCAAGGCGAAACAGCGAATCTTCCTTGTGCATACCCGACAATTGTAATCGGGTGTCCAGGATTCGTAATCTTGATGGAGGCGAGCCCCTGGACATCTATCTGATCGACGGCACGTATGAGTTGTTCCGCCACTACTATGCCCTGCCATCCGCGCGCGATCAGAGCGGGCTCGAAGTCGCTGCCGTCCGAGGCGTACTCAAATCTGTCCTGGGAATGATCCAGGGCGGCGCCACACACGTCGCCGTTGCCACCGACCACGTTATCGAGTCATTTCGCAATGCGCTGTGGCCGGATTACAAGACCGGCGAAGGCATCGAACCCGACCTGTGGTCACAGTTCCCCTTGCTCGAAGAGACGCTCTCGGCTGCCGGAGTTGTCGTCTGGCCGATGGTTGAGTTCGAGGCGGACGATGCGCTCGCCTCAGGTGCGATCCGTGCGGCTAGCGATTCGCGCGTTGAGCAAGTGATCATTTGCACGCCGGACAAAGACCTGGCCCAATGTGTGCGCGGCACACAAATCGTTCAGTTAAGTCGCCGGACGCGAACTACGCTGGACGAAGCCGCTGTCATAAAAAAGTTCGGCGTCGCACCCGTGTCGATCCCCGACTATCTGGCACTGGTCGGCGACTCGGCCGACGGCTATCCCGGCCTGCCAGGCTGGGGCGCGAAGTCGACGGCTGCGGTTCTCGCCAAGTTCGTCCATCTGGAGTCCATTCCGGCGGACTGGCGCGATTGGCACGTGAACGCTGCCAACGCGAGCGCTCTGGCGGCGACGCTTACCCGCGAGCGAGACCGGGCTTTGCTGTTCCGAACACTCGCCACGCTCCGGACTGATATTCCGCTCTTCGATGACGTGGAGGACCTGCGGTGGAAGGGCCCGACACCCGGTTTGGATAAGCTCGCGGCGCGATTGGACGCTGCGATCACCGAATCCTAGCCGCATTACTCCCAACTCAACAATGAAAGTGCCGTGTTGTCTTTGACGACGATTCCTCTGGCGAGCATCAGAAGACTTGCGTACGTGGAGCTATCCGCGACCTCGTACCGGTGCAGCGGCTCGAAGCCGGTCCCACTCGCGCGGGCGACGATCAATTCGGCATTGTCCTTCAACAGGAACAGCAGGTTGCCCGAAATGAAGATCGACGCGTTGTCCCCTTGCCTGGGCGGACTGGTCCACAACGTCTTCCCGCTTTCGGCGTCGACACAAAAGAAGATCCCGCTGGTCCGATTGGAAAATCCGAAAATCAGATTACCCTTTTGCACCGGAGAGCTGAAACGCATGGTGAGCTCGGTAATCTGCCAGGCTTTCTCCGCGGTCCAGGAATCGTCGTGCTTGTTTACCTGGAGCAGCATGGTTCCAGGATCGCCCGCAAGGATCAGCCGCTGGCCGAATTGAAGCGGAGTGGGTATGTTCATGCCGCTTCGACCCGGAAAATCAATTCGCCACAACAAGTCCCCGGACGCAAGTGAAAGGCCGACGGCGTACTTCTGCGTCAGCGTGACCACCTGCTTCAGGCCGTCGATCTCGACAATCACCGGAGAAGCGTAAGCCGGGCCGTCACCCTTCCAGATCCACCTTTGCGCACCGGACTTGGCGTCGTAAGCCACCACCGCCCCATCGTCGTTGGTGCCGACCAATGCAATCACTAGCCCGTCGGCCCCAACCGGCGACATGGAGGTCCCGAATTGCGGCCATGTGCCCTTGAAGTCCTTGCTGTATTCCTTTCTCCATTCGACTTTGCCGGTCGCGGCATCGAATGATGAAAGAACACCGGAGATGCCGAACGTATAAAGTTTTCCGTCGTAGAAAAGAGGCGTCGACTTCGGACCCTTGCCGTGGCGAGCCGCGGAGTTAACGGGTTCATAGGGAGCAGGGTAGCTCTGCCGCCAAATCACTTTGCCGTTGTCCGGATCGATCGCCATGGCGACTTCGTCGTCCCCCTGGCGCGCAAATTCGAGAATCCGTCCGCCTGCAAAGAGCGGCGATGCGTAACCCTCCCCAATGGTGACTTTCCATCTGGTGGTCAACTTCTCGGGCCACGCCTTGGGCTCGTGAAAGGGCGCGACGCCGTCCCGGTTGGGACCTCGCCACTGCGGCCAATCCTGCGCCCAGAGAGTGGCGCCGGCAATAAAACAAGCAACCTGGATCACAACCCGCGAATTCTGCATCTCGACCTCTCCAGCGATTACGGGTGAAGTATACATCACCTGCCGTCTGTGTTTCGCTGCCGCGCGATCTGACGATTGTTATGATGGCGGCTGGACTCTTCGGACCTTCCCAATGATCGGCGAAATTCTCGACGCCAAATACCGGATCGACAAGCAACTCGGCGCCGGCGGAATGGGAAACGTCTACCTGGCGACGCATCTGGGAACGACTCGCGTCGTCGCGGTCAAAGTGATCGCTCCCAGGTGGGCGGCGGAACCGCAATTTCTCGCCCGTTTCCAGCGCGAAGCGCAGGCATGCGGCCGCCTGCGACATCCGAACATCGTCAACGTCACGGATTTCGGAATCGCCAAAGCCGCCAGCGGCGACATGCCGTACCTGGTGATGGAGTTTCTTGGACGGACAGACGCTTTCGGATTTCCAGAAAGCCAATCCGCAGATCTCGCTGCCGCTGATCGCGGACCTTCTGGACCAGATCGGGCTGGCGCTTGCGGAAGCACATCGGCATGGAATCATCCATCGCGATCTGAAACCCGACAACATCTGGCTGGAACCAAACGGCCGCGGCGGATACACGGTGAAAGTGCTCGACTTCGGAGTGGCCAAGGTGAATTTGCTCGGCGATTGGTCCGCACCCGCGTGACATCGGAGACGAGCGCCGTTGACGGCACTCCACGGCCCACTGTGCCCGGCGACGAATTGGAAACGGCCGTGATCGACATGACGATGAGGCACGGTCATCGAAAGTCCCCACGCGAGCCGAGGAGACAGAGACCGTCGCCATCGCGCCTACTCCCTCGGGTCTATCTTCCGGATCGTTCGACAGCGGCGCAGGCGCGCAAACCATGCCCGGCAGCTTGCTCGGAACGCCCGCCTATATGTCGCCGGAGCAGGCGCTTGGGAGAGGAAATCGATTTCCGATCCGACATCTATAGTTTGGCCGTCGTGGCGTACTCTCCTGGTTTGCGGCGAACTGCCTTTCACGCGGAAAGACCAGCGAGTTATTCGAATATCACCAGACCGGCCACCCGCCTCCGCCCGCCAGCATCCGCAAGATTCCGCGCGACGTATCGGACGCAATTCTCGCCGGACTCGCGCGCGATCCCGCCGACCGCCCGGCCTCTGCAATCGTATTTGCGCGGCGGTTCCATAACGCCGTGGACGCCGAATTTCTCGCGCTGCGGAGATCGAAAGCATTTCTGCTGCAACATCTCACGGCATATGCTCTGTTGCTGATGCCCATCTACACAGTCGTCCTGACGATGACGGCCCTGCTGGTTGCATTCAGCAGGAAAGTGCGTGCCGGTTGCCGCCGTGCGGATCGTGCTGGTTCCGCTGGCGGCGGCGGTACTTTTCATTTTTTCCGACAACTTGCTGCGCGCGGCCGCGGCTTTGATGGCGATGGACGAACAGGTCCGCGTCAGGAGGTTCCTATCGTTCCGGGTCTTCTGGAAGCTGGTTCAGAATGATGCCGGCTCTGGTGGTGACGCAGACCCGATCGCTGTTCTTCTTCGGACCCGGGCTGGGTGGTCGGCGATTGCTTGTGGCCGGTGATTTGCGTGGTCGAGAAGCTATCGGGGAAGGCGGCCATTCAGCGCTCGCGCGAGCTGATGACCGGCCTGCGATCCGCCGGACGCGCCCTCGCGATTCGTCATCTCGCGCTGGCGGCATTCGCGATAGCGGAGGCGATCACGTCCATCGGGTTCCTTTGGCAAAATGGGCCGATCAAGCAGGCAGAATGTGGTCATCACAGCCACCTGGTTCCCGGTTTTTGCGCTGTTTGCGGGCGCTCCGCTGTTTCTGTATGACCGGACCGCCGCGAATGAAAAGGGTCCGCTGCTGCAATTAGACCGCACGCCCGAGGTGCGAATCACGGCGCGAACGTTCTCGGTCAGCTCCATGATCTGGTTAGCGGCTGGCGCGATCTACTTGCTGTATCAGCCGATCAAGCTATGGCTCTCCCGTGGCCACTGAACACGCTCTAGGGGCAAGTTTTGCTAATCTTGATCTGTCGGTCTAACCCGCTTTAGGAGAAAGTGTTTGAAATCGAACTCGTCGATATGTGTGTTCGCTTTGGCCCTGGCCGGATGCCTTTCAGCCGCGGACGCGCCTACGTTTACAAAGGACGTCGCGCCGATCCTGTATGAGCGGTGCCTGGAATGTCATCGCCCCGGCGAAGCGGCGCCGATGTCTTTCCGGAATTATCAGGACGTGCAGGCCGTGGGCGAAGGCTATCAAAGAGCAGGTCGCGACGCATTCCATGCCCCCGTGGGATGCAGATCCGGCTGTAAATAAATTCTCCAATGACCGCCGCCTGACCGATACCCAGGTCGCAACCCTGGTGAAGTGGGCCGACGCGGGCGCACCCGAGGGCAATCCGGCAGACATGCCGAAAATGCCCGAGTTTACACAGGGATGGGTGATTGGGAAGCCGGACCTGACGTTCGATACCGGTAAGGACTTCAAGATCCCGGCCGACGGCGTGGTGCCATATCAATATTTCAAAGTCGACCCCGGTTTTAAGGAAGATACCTGGGTTCAGGCCGTGGAGGTACGCCCGCAACAGCGCTCTCAGGTTCACCACATCCTGGTGTTCGTCCAACAAGGGGGTCAACGCGTCACGCGCGCGGGCGAACAGTTCAGCGACATGCTGATCGGATACGCTCCCGGCGTTCCCACCATTGCCTGGGATGCCGATACGGCCTATCTGGTTAAGGCAGGTTCAACATTTCTCTTTCAGGTGCACTATACGGTCAACGGGAAGGAAGCGCTGGATCGTTCAGTCCTCGGACTGAAGATTCGTAAAGACAAACCGGCATACCGGGCGTTCTCGGGCTCAGCCACGCAGTTCCGCCTCGCGATCCCGCCGAATGATCCGAACTACGAAACCAGCGCCACTTACACGTTCAAGGAAGATGTCACGCTGCTCGACATGACGCCGCACATGCATCTGCGAGGGAAGGCATTCAAGTACGTGCTCACCTATCCGGATGGGCGCACCGAGCAATTACTGAATGTTCCCAGATACGAATTCAACTGGCAGTTGAGTTATATCCTCGCCCAGCCGCGCCAGGTGCCGGCCGGTTCGAAGATCGAAGCCACCGCGTGGTACGACAATTCGGTGAACAACAAGTACAATCCGGATCCCACGAAGACCGTAAAATGGGGCGACCAGACGTTCGAGGAAATGATGATCGGGTTTTTTAACTACAAGGTCCCCGTGGATCGTCCCGAACCACCGAAGTCGACACAGAGGCCCTCGGCCGCGCGCTAATTTCGCGACGTCCGGGTCTAGTTCCCAGCCAGCACTTTCTCAGCGCTATCGATCACCAGGATGTCTACGGAGGTCTTTTGCGATTTCACCATCAGGCCCAGTTGTTCCCGCAAGGCACTGATCAGCAGAGACGCGTCGAGCGGATTCGGCCGGCTCTCATCCGGCGTCAGGTCGAACGAGAAATCGAAATCGCCTTTGAGGCCGGTCTCGTCCACGATGACGCGCTCGATATGGCGTGAGAACGTCTCGTTCAGTTAGGTCAACGAAAATCGCGTCGCAACCACGTGGAACGAAGTGATCTTCTGATCGGCGCCCGACTCCGGGAGAACTCGCAGAGAGTGTTTCCCTTCATCTTTCGGCGGGAAAAGCTTGGACGCCGTTTTTCCAACTGCATTTGGCTCAGACACCGGTCACGGCTTCTTCGTCAGCGTTACCAGCAGTGCGCGTTTTTCCGGGGTATCTTTTGCCTTGTCCAGGATTGAGTGGAGCCACTCCTTAGCTTCTGGATCCGAACCAGCCGCGATCTTTTGAAGTCCAGGTAGCGCATAGATTAGCAATTTCTCGTTCGAGAGTCCGCTAAACGGATCGGCGAGCTCTTCGAAGTCCCTAGTGGAGATCGTCGTACGGCGATCCGCACCCGAATAGGCACTCCGCACCGTGAACGTCTTCTCATTCGTGCGTCGCTCGTACACGCCGAGGTACGCGGCTTGCTGATCGAGGCCGACTCCATCGAAATGAACATTTAGAGTGACTTGAATTTTTTCAAGTCCAGCGGCTCGGCTGAAGGTGTATGCAGAGTGCGTGGTCCGACCTACACCGAAGCCAAAATGCCACTGACTTCCGTCAACAGTGATCGAGAAGACAGGGTCGAAGCTCCTGAGCGTTGGGTCAAACCAATCCTCCCGCACCTGCTGGGTGGCCACGCCGGAATGATCGCTGGAAATTACAAGAAATGGCTTGTCCGCTAACTGCATGAGCTTGTGGTGGCTGGGAGAATTTCTTTGGAAGGCGTTATTCTCCCCGGCGAACTGCCAGCCGCCTTTCGTGTCTCGCAGGTAGCGTAGGTATTCAACTGTGTAAGAGAGCTGGCCCCCTCGAACGATTAGGATTGCTTGGTCCGGGTTCGATGCCGCTACAGTCTGAGCAGAACAACCCGCTTCCGCCGCGAGAAAGTTGCTTCCGCAGGGAGCCAGCCAGTAATCAGACTCTTTGCGGCCGAGCGTACTCCTCAGGGCCTTCCAATCGATGGTACGATGCGTCTCCACATACCGTGTCAGCGTGACCGGTGACTGCGCTGCGAGGGCGATCTCCGCTTGTTGCTCAGTTTGCGCGATGGCCACCGACGAAAGAATCATCGCGGCCGAAAGGCGGTACATCGCTTCTCATTATCACAACTTGAACGCGGGGCCGAGAGGTTTCCAATCGGCGGGTAGCGATCCTGGAAGCCGATGCCTGCGCGATCGACGGATTTGAAGAACTGCTACGCAGCGCCGTGGAAAACGTCGTAAGAAATGCGATCCGCCACACCAAGGAGGGAAGCGAAGTCGAGATTTCCCTTCACAACAGTAATTCAGAGACGCTTCTCCGGGTGCGCGATTACGGACCGGGAGTGCCCGAAACCATGGTGTCCGAGATGTTCCTGCCTTTCCGCCGCGTCGCGAATGGAAACTCCGATGGCGCGGGCCTCGGACTTGCGATCGCCGAGCGCGCGGTGAATCTTCATGGCGGGACCATCAGCGCGACGAACGCGCCTAAAGGCGGTCTGATCGTCGAAATCGCTCTGCCGGTCGCGCGACCTTAACAGCCGTGCTTTTCAGCCCTTTCGCAGCGAAGGCAGGCTCGGAAGATCCTTAGTGCTCCAGCCGCCGCCAATGGCTTTGATCAGCAGCACGCTCGCGTCCATTCGCCGGCGCTGAATGTCGATTTCATTGCGTTCATTGGTCAGGGCGATCGTCTGCGCGGTGATGACCTGAAGATAGTTGTCCACTCCGCCTTGATATCGATTGATGAAAATCTGAAGCGATTCCTGCGCGGAAGCGACGGCCTCGCGCTGCTGCCGGTCCTCATCCTCCAGGATTCGAAGCGCCGCCAAGTTGTCTTCCACCTGTTGGAACGCCGTGAGAGTCGTTTCGCGAAAAGACGCGACTGCAGCGTCATAGCCGGCCATAGCCGCGTCGGAACCGGCTCGGCGTCGGCCGGCGTTGAAGAGCGTCTCAGCCAGCGAAGGGCCCACCGCCCAGAAGCGGCTCGGCCAGTTTAGCCAGTTGAGAATCGAAGTCCCTTCGAATCCGGCTGACGCGCCCAGCGTGACCGTCGGAAAGAAAGCCGCGCGGGCGATTCCGATCTGCTCATTGGCTTCCTCGACGCGCCGTTCCGAGGCCGCGATATCGGGACGCCGCTCCAGGAGCTGAGACGGGAGCCCTACTGGAATCGTGGGCGGCTCCGGATGCAGCGGAGCCACGGCCAGGCTGAATGCCGCGGGTGGTCTACCCAGCAGCGTGGCGATGGCATGCTCGTATTGCGTCCGCTCCACGCCGATATCGGTTTGCTGAGCGAGCGCGGTATCGAGCTGCGTCTGCGCCTGGGCCACGTCGGATTTCGGCGCGGCACCGCCCTCAAATCGATTCCGGGTGAGCTGAAGGGCATCCGCGTACGCCTTTACCGTATCGTCCAGAAGCTGCTTCTGCGCGTCGGCGGCACGCAGCTCGAAATAATCGTACGCCAGCTCGGCCTGAATGCTGAGCGTGGCGGTGGCGAGATCGGCGGCAACGGCCTGCGCCTCCTCGCGCGATGCATTTACGGTCCTGCGGACGCGTCCCCACAAATCCACTTCATAAGAGAGGTCGAAAGGGAGCACGAACTCGCCGGTAGAGGATGGGGGCGGCGAAAAATATGGCTGGTTCCGGGAATCCCTCAATGACGAGATGCCCGGCCCGGTGGAAATGGTGGGGAATTCCGCGGCGCGATTGACTCGAATCAGCGCACGCGCCTGGCGGAAGCGCGCCTCGGCGATCTTCAAATCCTGGTTCCCGCCCACTGCCTCTTGTTCGAGCACGGCGAGCTGCGGATCAGCGTACACCTGCCACCATTTCGCGGGAAGCGACGGCGCGCCGGGCTGGGCAAACTTCCAATCCTTCGTTTCTTTGAAGCTGTCTGGAGGCGCTTCTTTGAATGCGGGCGTCAGGGGCGTGTCGGGTTTCACATACTTCGGCCCGACTATGCACCCTCCCAGCAGCACTGCGAGCACCAGCAGAAGCGTTAGGCGACCCTTCATTGAACAGCCCCTCCTTGCAGGCGAACCGGCGTGCCGCTTTCCAGCGAATCCGAGGGATCGAGAATGATCGCATCGGTAGAACGCAGACCGGACACAATTTCGACGGTCGCGCCATAATCACGGCCGATCGTGACCGGCACCAGGCTGGCGCGGCCGTCTCGAACCACCCCGACTCGTAATCCCTCGCGCCGGAACAGCAGCGTATTTGCCGGGACGGTCAAGGAGCGCATCGTCGCCGGAAGCTTCAGATGGACCGACACGTACGCTCCGGGTAAGAGCAAACCGTCGGGATTATCCACGTCCACTTCCACCAGCAGCGTGCGCGAAGCCGGATCGATCGCGCTGGAGTTGCGCGCCAGCCGCCCGTGAAATACGCGGCCCGGATATTCGTCGAGAGTGAGCGTGGCAGTCCCGGCGGGCTGCGCAGCATTTGAATACACTTCCGGAACCGGCACGAACACCCGCAGCGTGGAAATCGCTGCCAGATGAAACAGTTCCTTGCTTTGCGCGGCCGATCCGGCATCGATAAGCGCGCCGATGTCAGTGCTCCGGGCCGTGACGACGCCGTCGAACGGCGCGTATACCTTTTCGAACGATTGCAGTTGTTGAAGACGGCGAACATTGGCCGCGTTCGAATCGACCTCCGCCTTTTGCGCCGTCATATTCGCAATCGCCTGATCGGTTTCCTGCTTCGAAACCGAGTTGGTCTTCAGCAGCCATTGCCACCGCTCCGCCGTCGTCTTCGCCAGGTCGTAGTTGGCTTCGGCCGTTTCGAGCTGCGCCTGGGCCTGCTGAAGCTGCTGATCGATTTCCGGCGTCTCGATGTCCGCCAGCAGGTCCCCTTTTTTCACCCGCGCTCCGATGTCGAAATACCAGCGTGTCAGGTAGCCGCTGGTGCGCGCATAGATTGGCGAATCCGTGAACGCCTGCGTGTTGCCCGGCAGAACAATCTCCTCGACAGGCGCGGCCAGCTTGGGATAAACCACTTTGACGATGCTCGTTGCGGCCTGGTCGGTCGCGCGGGTCAGTGCCTCGCTCGCCATGGCGCGGGCGCGGATGCCGTTGTGGATTCCGAATCCCAGCGCCGTGGCGGCGGCCAGCACGACAACGGCTGGCACAAATCGCGACCAACGGTGCGGGCGTTGTTCCCGTTTCATTTCCGTGTCCGGGATTTCTTGGACCATCATGGTTTGCTCCAGTCCATAGGCGAATGCGCTTCCTGAATGTCCGCTGAATCTTGGCGGGCGCGGGATCTGTGCACGATTGCAAACACGGCCGGTACGAACACCAGCGTGGCGAGCGTCGCGCATAACAGGCCGCCGATCACAGCGCGGCCCAGCGGCGCGTTCTGCTCGCCGCCTTCGCCTAAACCGAGCGCCATCGGAATCATGCCGATGATCATGGCCAGCGCAGTCATCAGCACCGGGCGGAAGCGTGTATAGCCCGCTTCGATCGCCGCCTCAACGGCATCGCCGTGATGCGCCAGGCGATCTTTGGCGAATGCGACCACCAGGATGCTGTTCGCGGTCGCCACGCCCATGCACATGATGGATCCCATCAGCGCTGGGACGCTGAGCGTGGTGTGCGTCAGGAACAGAAATACAACAATCCCGGCAAGCGCCGCAGGTAATGCGGTGATGATGACGAACGGATCCAGCCAGGACTGAAAGTTGACGACGATCAGCAGGTACACCAGCACGATCGCGAATCCCAATCCCGCCAGCAGACCGATATAAGACGTGCGCATCGTGTCCAGTTGCCCACGCACGGTGACAAAGCTGCCCCGCGGAAGCGACCCGCGGTTCGCATCGACGATCCGTGTGATTTCGCGGCCGGCGCCGCCCAGGTCGCGATCCTGCACGGTGGCGTAAATGTCCAGCACGCGGCGAATGTTGTAGTGACTCAGCACCGCCATTTCGTTGGAGCGCTTGATCGACGCAACATCCGCCAGGATTTCGGGATGTGTCGCGGCTGGCGCCGTAATCGGGATATTCTGCAAGTCCTGAAGCGATTGAATTGAGTACTGCGGCGTCTGCTCCACCAGGTTGTAACTCACGCCGTTCTGCCAGTTGAGAAAGAACGCCGGCGTCACCTGAAAGCTACCGCTCAGCGAAACCAGCACACTGCTGGCGACATCGCGCGGCGTGTAGCCGCCCTCGACGGCCTTAGTCCGGTCGATCGCGATGTGAAACTTCGGGTAATCGAAATCCTGCTGGAGGCGCGCGTCGGCTATGCCGGGCACGTGGCGAATCTGTTCCAGCATGTGGTCGGCCACGGCGCGATTCGCCTCCACGTCCGCGCCGTCGATTTGAATATCCACTGGCGCGGGCAACCCGAAATTCAGAATCTGCGTCACGATATCGGCCGGCAGAAAATAAAACGTCACACCAGGAAACTCGGCGGGAAGGCTTTTTCGCAAGTCGCGAATATAGCCTGCAGTGGGATGATGACGCTCATCCAGCGAAACGAAGATATCTGCGTCGGCGTTTCCGATCAGTCCGGTGGTGGACCGCATGAAATTCAGTTGGCTGAGCGGAAACCCCGAGGTTGTCGAGAATGCCCCGCATCTCCCCGTGCGGAATCTCGCGGCGAATGGAATCTTCCACCAGATCGCACAGCCGCGCGGTTTCTTCAATGCGCGTTCCCGTTTTCGCGCGCAGATGCAGAATGAATTCGCCGCTATCCGTGTTCGGAAAAAAATCCTGGCCGAGCCACGGCACCAGCAGAAACGCGGCCGCGCACACACAAGGAAAGCTGGCACAAAAATGAATCGCCGGTATACCAGCGTAGTGAGAAGAAGCTGATAGCCCAGGCGCAGACGCTCGAAGCCCCGTTCGAATGCCGCGCTGAAACCAGACCAACGGATTGCGCGATCGCCGAATTGCCATGTTTCGCTTTTAGCAAATATATCGCCAGCGTCGGCACCAGCGTGCGCGAAAGAACATAGGACGCGATCATCGCGAACACCACCGCCTCCGCCAGCGGAACGAACAGATAGCGCGCCACGCCCGGAGAGGAAAAACATCGGCAGGAACACGATGCAGATGCACAGCGTCGAAACCAAGCGCCGGAACCGCAATCTGGCCCGCGCCTTCGAGGATCGCCTCGCGCAGATCGGAAGCCTTGCTCGAGATAGCGCTCGATGTTTTCGATGGTGACGGTCGCGTCGTCCACCAGGATGCCCACCGCCAGGGCCAGTCCGCCGAGCGTCATCACATTGATGGTCTCGTGCAGAAGTCCCAGCACGATCACCGAAGAGAGAATCGATAGCGGGAATCGATACCGCGATAATCAGCGTGCTGCGCCAGCTCCCGAGAAAGATCAAAATCATCAGGCCGGTGAGACACGCCGCGATAATCGCCTCGCGAATCACTCCGCTGACGGCCGCGCGAACGAAAATCGATTGATCGCCCAGCGGCTGAATCTTCAATTCCGGCGGCAGCGTTAACTGGGTACGCGGCAGAAGCTTGCGCACGCCGTCCACCACGTCGATGGTCGATGCGTTGCCGGCCTTGAGGACCGTAACCAGCGCGCTGCGCTTTCCGTCCTGGCGGACGATGTTGGTCTGCGGCGCGAATCCGTCGCTCACCTGCGCCACATCGCGCAAGTAGATCGTCGCGCCGTTGGCGACCTTCACAGGCAAGTCGTTCAACTCCGCGACGGTGCGCGGAGCGGCGTTGAGATCGACGTCATATTCGAATTGATCGATTTTTGCCGTCCCCGAAGGCAGCACCAGATTCTGGAGATTCACCGCCGAAACCACGTCGGACGGCGAGAGTCCTTTCGCCTGCAGCAACTGAGGATTCAGTGAAACCATCACCTGGCGCTGTTTGCCGCCGTATGGATACGGAACCGCGGCGCCGGGAACGGTCACGAGCTGCGTGCGTAGAAAATTCAGAGCAATGTCATTCAGTTGCGACTCGGTCAAGCCGTCGCCCGACAGCGCGAGCTGAAGAATCGGGACGCTCGACGCGCTGAAATTGATGATCAGCGGCGGCTGCGTGCCGGCTGGCAATTGCCGTAGAATGGTCTGCGACGCCGCCGTCACCTGCGCGTTCGCCGTGTCCAGGCTCGCGCTGGGTTGCAGGAAAATCTTCACCACCGCGGTTCCGTTCACCGTGGTCGACTCGATGTGCTCGATATTGTCGACCAGCGTCGTGAGCACACGCTCGTAGACGGTGGTGATGCGTCCTTCCATCTCCTCCGGATTCAAACCCGTGTAGTGTCCAAGCGACTGCGATGACCGGGATATTAATATTGGGGAAAATGTCGGCCGGCGTGCGCGAAATCATCACCGGGCTGATCAGCAGGATTAATAAAGCCAGAACCAGGAAGGTGTACGGCCGGTCCAGCGCAACTTTGATGATCCACACGCTGAAAATCCTCTCAACTGGTTCATTGGATGGGCAGCGGGGCGGCAGGAATCACAGTTAATTCAGCGTAAGGCGATCGGAGAAACCGATAGACTAAAACATGGAGCTTCGTCACTTGCGATATTTCTCCGCCGTTGCGGCCCATCAGGGGTTCAGCCGCACTGCCCGGGCCTTGCGCGTTTCGCAATCCGCGATCAGCGAACAAATCTCTGATCTGGAGCACGAAATTGGAATACCGTTGTTGGTTCGCGGCCAGCAAAAGACCACCCTGACTCTCGCCGGCGAAGCTTTTCTTTGCGAAGCGAAAAAGGTGCTGGCGGCTGCGGATTATGCAATCGAAACGGCGCGGCGCGCGTCGCGGGGCGAAATCGGGACCCTGACCGTCGGATTTTTCAACGGAGGCACGGGCGCCGACGTACCGGAGATCATCAAAAGCTTCCGGCGCATGCACCCGGACGTACGCGTTACCGTCGCCGATATGGTGCCAGGTTTGCAGTCGACCGCGTTGATCAACGGGAACATGGACGTGGGATTCACCAGGCCGCTGGAAACGCCGTTCGATCAACTCTTGCACTCCGAACTGCTGTATCTCGATCCTCTCGTTGCGGTATTTCCGAAAGATCATCCGCTCGCCGGCGGGCCCGTCGATTTGCGAAGTCTCGCGAGGGAACGATTCGTGTTGGTGGCTCGCGAGTCCTCGCCGTCGCTGTATGGCAAGATTCTGGCCCTGTGCTCCGAAGCGGGGTTTTCGCCGCAGATCGTCGGCACGGCCGCGGTATGGGCCAGCGTCGCGCTACTCGTGGAGGCAGGCGAAGGTATCGCGATCCTGCCCAGCAACTTGCAGCACGGGGCATCCAAGAACTTGACGTTCTCCCCGCTCACCAATCGTGGAGCCACGATCGGCTTGGTAATGGCATGGTCGCCGCAACGGGAAGGTCCCGTTCTGAACGCGTTTCTCAACCTGGTGCGCAAGTATCGACGGTGGCCACTTCCGGGCAAGCCACACAAAGGCCACGGCGCGTAGAAAACGCATCGATCGCCCGGCATTCGCATCCAAGATCGTATGAACCTGCAACTGGAAGGCAAGACCGCGCTTGTAACTGGATCGACAGCCGGTATCGGACTGGCGATCGCCACCGCGCTGGCGAAAGAGGGCGCGGCCGTCATCGTGAACGGCCGCACACAAGAGAGAGTCGACAGGGCGATGCGGATCAGCGGCGCAGCTCACGGGATCGCGGCCGACTTGGGCACGGTGGCCGGTGCGCAGGCCGTGGCTGCACGATTCCCCGCCGTCGACATCCTGGTGAACAATCTGGGCATCTTCGAGCCGAGGCCGTTTGAACAGATCGCCGACGAGGATTGGCTCCGCTTTTTCGAAGTGAATGTAATGAGCGGAGTCCGACTGAGCCGCCACTACATCGGTCCTATGAAGGAGCAGAACTGGGGGCGTATCATTTTCATTTCAAGCGAGTCGGCCCTCCAGATTCCCGTGGAGATGATTCATTACGGCATGACCAAGACCGCCCAGTTGGCAATATCTCGCGGGCTCGCGGAGACCACGGCTGGGACGGCGGTTACCGTGAACGCGGTGCTGCCCGGTCCCACCGAGTCCGAAGGAGTCCTGGGGTTTGTAGACCGGCTCGCTTCCGAGAAAGGCGTTGATCGGCGGGTGTTCGAGCAGGAATTTTTCGAAAAGGTTCGGCCCAGCTCCATTCTGCGTCGGTTTGCAACGCCGGACGAAGTCGCGACCGTTGTCGCGTTCGTCGCCAGCCCGCTTGCGTCCGCGATCAACGGCGCGGCAGTCCGTGCCGACGGCGGCGTTATTCGATCGATTGCCTGAAGGAGCGCCACGGTCGTTGGCCTAACCAGTTATGATTCGATCAGTGTCTAAGGATGGCGGCAGACCGGCTCTCGACGGATTGTATCAGCAACTCTTGAGCCGCGGCGTCCAATATTTCCTGTCCTCCAGCCGCCTGGAAGTCGCGGGACGCCTTGACGAATCTTCGCCGCAAATCGTGGTCCATACGACGCCTGACGGCGGCTTAAGTCTCGAGTGGCTGGGAATTCAGTATGCGCTGACCAATCATAGACCCTTCAGCGATCACGAGCGCAGGATGGTTCGAAGCATCGCCAAGTTTCTCTCCACGCGCTACGCGCTCTTGTTCGACCGCGAGATCGGCACGCAGAATCTACCGATTTTCGGCGGCTTGACTGAGGATCGGTACGTTTCTGCGTTTCTCGAGGGTAGCGTCTTCAAGGATGCCAGGAGCGCCGCCATGCTTCCCGATCGCGTCTCTGAGGCGATCGATGTCCTTCGAATCAGCGCCCTCAGCTCATACGAGGACAAACGAATCTCCACCGGCGCTTTGCTGTTCGGGGCCATGCCGGATGCGTGTCACTCGCTACCGTCGCGGCCCGCGGATGCACTCTCGTATTCGAGCGAATTAACATCCATCCGCAGTTTTCACCGTATCTGCGATGGATTACGAACCATTGCGCTGGTCGACGGGAGGGGCTACATGGTCGAACTGGTCGACGTGCAGGAATGGGCGCAGCCCTTCAGCGAAATGGAGCTTCCGGTTCCCACTCCGCGCCGCTATCGCACCCATAGCCAGGCCACTCTTTGCGGTGGACATATATGCCTGGTCCTGACGCCGAACGGCGAGATCAAGATCTTTGGCGAAGGCGTGCAGTTATTCAGTTTCTTCGACGGACGCTGGCATCTTACAGATGCTGTCGCGAAGTATCGCGCGTGGGAGGAGGCCGTCGGACGAACAGATCTGGCGGAGCGGTTGTTTTCGGCTGGGATCAATCTTGCCGAACATCGGCGCGGAGGCATGTTCGTGGTGCTTGAGGATCCTCAGCACGCTCGTCAGATTGTGAGAGCGATCGACTTGATGGACGCCGACCCGCGGGAGCGAGCGGGTGCCAAGAAACAACTCCATTACCTGTTGCGCAAAACTCGAGTGACCGAACTTTCGCCGGGCGTGCTGGAAAGCATCGCGCAGATCGATGGCAGCGTCGTGCTCGACCGCGATTCAAGGTTGCTCGCCTTCGGAGCGATTCTCCGTTACCGCCCGTCGGCGGATGCCAACGAGGACATCGGCGAAGGCGGACGTACCGCGGCCGCGATTGCCGCATCGCAATTCGGAACCGTGTTGATGGTGAGCGAGGGCGGCCAGCTGTCCTTCTATCAGAAGGGTCATTGCGTCTGGACTCTGTGAGTTAATACACGCCGCGCATAAGGCTAACCAGCGAACAGAAACCGCGATTCGGCTTACTGGAAACCATTGCCGATTCCGGTATTCTGGACTCCCTGAGTCATGAACCTGACCGGAAAGACGATAGTTTTCACAGCTTTCGCCGTCTTCTCGCTAACCCCGGCGTTTACCCAGGACGCTCTCTCGCTTCCGGCGTGGCTCGAAAGCTACCCCGGCGCGACTCCGGCCGTTCATGCGAGTGGTTCGCTTATCGAATCCAGCTATACGACCGCCGCACAGCCGCCGGACATCATCGCGCATTACCGCAAGCTGTTTGAAACCGCGGGCTTTCCATTTCAGCCCAACCCCGACGGCATGGGGACGTCGATTCGAGCCAGCGCTCCCGAATGCGATCTGCTTATCCAGATCCGGACCCGCCCGGAAGGCGCTTTCGTGGATGTGAATTGTTCGGCCAAGACCGGGCCTTCGCCGTCATCACAGCCTTCCGATGTCAAGGTGATTACGAGCCAGCCGCAAGCTCCTCGCGTGGTCCCAAGGGGTGTTACTCCACCTGCGCCGGCGCCGCACCACCTTACAGCCGACGAACTGATGGAGGAGCACCATAGAAAAGCGGCCGAAATGGGAATCCATCGCGAGCATCACGACGCGCCGGCGCCTCCTTTGATATGGCCGTCATGGCTGGTGCACGTTAACGGCGCGGCGCTGCGAGCCGAGCGAGGCATGGATCAGGCCAAAGACGCGATGCTAAGCGCACGCTATACCACCAACGCGCCGATGACCGAAATCTATCGTTTTTATCGGGAGTTACTGAGCTCGCACGAGTATCCAACGCGCAGCAGCATATCCACCGGGCAAACCCAAACTGGTGTCCAGCAGAACGCTCTCGGATACGTCGAAGGTTCTAATTATCCCGACGGGGCTCCAGGTGCGTATAGTGTCATCGACGTCAGGTTTAGCCGCTCCGTGCTTAATGGACCAATCACCGTTACGATGCGATTCACGACGCATGAATATATCGCGAAGCGAGGCTACTAAGCTGATCGTCCGCGCCCTTATTTGCGCTCTGTCGATCGCCTGCGCCGTCGCGCAATTTGTTACCCCGGTTCCGTCGGTGATGCCCGCCTGGCTGGTTCCTTACCCAGGCGCCTCAGCGCAAAACCGGCAGATGGGGAACGCTGTCGAGTCCGCCTACACGATCGCCGCGCAACCGCATGAAGTCCTCGCCCATTTCCGGACCCTGTTCGCGTCCGCCGGTCTGCCGTTCCAACCCTCCCCGGCCGGATTCGGGTTTCTCATCCGCGTGGCAGCACCCGAGTGCGACCTCGATATTTCCATCCGGCGTCGCGATCCGGACACGGCGGTTAAAGTCACCTGCTCTCCGAGACTTGCTTCCACCGAGCAAATGACTGATCTGCGAGCGCAGCAACGAGCCGAGCACGCTCAAGGTGATCCGATGGCGAAATTCGACGCACCCGTTTATCCTCGGCCCAAGGCGGCTATTCCGCCACTGACCTGGCCGGCGTGGCTGGTCCGCGTGGATGGCGCGAGACTCTCAGTCGAAAAGTTTCCAGGCATGCTGAAAAGCTCTTTTACATCGAGTCCGACCAGGGAAGCCATCCAGGCTTTCTACGCAAACTTGCTCCGCGCGCACGGTTATCGAGTCACTCAGGGCTTGGCCGCGGTACCGGAGAAATTCGGCTCCTGGGTGCAGGGACGGGGAGGCCCGGACAACCAACTCGGTAGCAGCTTCGTGATTTGGGTGAAGATCAAACCTGCCGGTGCGGGCTTCGCCGTCGAACTCAGCATGCAGTGATCCTCGACAGTTCTTTCGCACGGCCCCCATTCGAGTCTCTGGACGCGACCGCGGAGGCCACGCCTCCAACCGTCTTCTTTTAATCGGCCTTCGATATATACTGTTACGAACTGCAGGCATCCCCACGACCGGACAACCCATTTATGTCCAGCTCTGGTCGATGATCAGCGGCGTGTGGCACCTGAACCGGTACACTTACACGGCCTTCTAGGAACGACACTCCAACAAATTTATCGCTATCCAGGGCGGATGGCGTTTCGTGGAAGAATACTATATGCTCCGCGCTTGCCTGCTCTCGCTTTTCTGCGCCGCTATCTGGCTTTTCCGCCGACGGCACCACTCCGGTCTCTGCAAACGCCAACAATTCTTGGATGAGCCGGCCAAAAGCCCTCTCGCGCAATAGATAGCGAGAGATCTCACCCCGTCGTCGCGACTATGAAAGTGATTGCCGAGCTGATTGACTATTTCGCGGAACGCGGCGCCCTATCGTCCGCTCAAGTGCTCCAACTCGCGAAGCTCGGCTTTGTCGATTGGCCTAAATCCTATGACTTCCCTGAACGCTACGAACCGGACGACGATGAACCAGAACTTCACCCCGAGCCTGCTCAACCGCGTCGCCGGAAGCGAAAAGGAGGGCCGTCTAAACCGGCGGGCAATCTCACCGAGATCAAGCTCGCTGCCTGGTTGCGAAGAAACAGACCCGCATGGTCCGATCCGCTCAGTGGCATGGTCGCTTTGGCGCAAAGGATGTTCGTTAGCGCGACGCTCGACGACATGCCGATGATCCTGCGTAACGCGGACCATGCCTCGCTCGAGGCTGCCGTCCGCGAATCGATCGCGACCCGGGCTCCCGCGATCGACCGGCTGTGGGAAGCAATGTCGCTCGGCGGCTATCGTGAGATCGGCGAAACCGCGCAGGGTCCGGTCGCAAACGCGTATCGCGCGATTCTGCGATCGGAGGAACACACCGAACGAGGCAAGCACGCGTGGCTGCTGAAGAGCGCCCAGGTCCGCTGGGTCTACAACCTGGTCCGGGCACAACGCCGTCTGGTCGCGATCTGCGGCGAGTTGCATCGTGAAGATCCGGAATTGCTGCGTCGCGCCATTTGCCGCGACTATCAGCCGATCGCCTGGCTGGCGGTCCTGATTCTCTATAACGCGCCGCGCCGCAAACCGGCCCTGCGATTCAATCTCGACGGCCATGCAGGGGCAGTTCGCGGTGTGGCTACGGCCGAGGATGGGAAAGGTCTGGTTTCCTGCGGCGATGATGGCACAGTTCGCGCGTGGGACCTCGCTGTTCGTACGAACATGGTCCTGGCTCGCGGAGGCGCGGCCATGGATTGTGTCGCCATCAGCCCCAAAGAACGCATCGTCGCCGCGGGAGATCGAAACGGTGGAATCACAATCCGCTCTGTCGACGGCTCTTCTGAAGCTTGTTCTTGGATTGGAAATTCCGGTTCCATCCGCGCTCTTGCCTTCGACGCGAGCGGCGAAATTCTCGCAAGTGCCGGCGCGCACGGCGTGGTCCATCTGTGGAATCCGATCACGCACGATCTGACCGCCGTTTTCGGCGGCCATCCGCATCCAGTTTTAAGACTTGCGTACTCCGCAGAATCGGATTTTCTCGCAAGCATCGACAACGCGCGCGTCATCCTCTGGCCCGGCGACCTTCATCGCCCCTTGCGGGATATTCTGCCCCAAGGAGGGCCTCGCGGGATGGCGTTTCATCCCGACGGGAAGCGAATTGCCGTGTGCGCCGACAGCACGATTTCGATTTTCAGCATCCCCGAGTGCGAACGCGAAGCGATCCGGGAAGATCTCGAAGACTGTCTTTGCATCGCGTGGTCCCCACGCGGCAATGCGATCGCGATCGGGACCAAACGAGGCATCTTGCTGTTCGACGAAACTTTGACTCTCACGGCGGAGCTGGGATTTCACCGGCATGTCGGCTTCGTGGAATTTACGGCGAACGGCTTGGCGATCGTCGCGGTAGCAGAGAACGGCGAGTGGTTCGTCTGGAATCCTGAAGACCAGATCCACAAGATCAAAATCGTCGAGCAGGTTCAAGGACTCACCACCACGGGTTATTCCCGGGAGCACGGGCTGTTGGCGCGCGTCGGTTACTCGGGCTGGATCCGAATCTGGCAAATCCCTCCGGACGCAGCTCCGTGCCTGGTGCATACATGGCGCAGGAGCGGGGCGCCCGTTTCCGCGTTGGCTTTCGATCCGGAGGGAAAATCCGTTTACGCGGCCACCGGCGACGGGGAAATTCGCGCCTGCGATCTCGATACGAAGGCAGTGAGAGCGATCGCGAAAGATCCCGATTTCCCCATTAAATGCCTCGCTTTCAATAACGCAGGAAATTTGGTCGCCGGCGGCGCTGGACCGCAAGCAATTGGTGTGCTCCGCTCTCTCGACGCTAAAACGGGAACCGTCGTGCGCCGCCAGTGCGGCCATCCCGGCGATATTCTGGCCCTCGCGTTTCATCCTCATAAACCGATCCTGATGAACGGCGGCGAAGCGGGCTTCATTTACGTTTGGGACATCAAGAAGAAATCTTGTGTCGCGATGATTCAGGGAGCCGGTACCATACGATCGCTCAGTGTCCAGCCCGAAGGCAATCTGCTCGCGGCCGCCAGCGGCCCCGGAGTGCATATGTTTCAATTACCTGAACTGACGCACGGCGAATACCTATCGCAGCGCGGTGGAGACGCATGGTCGGTCGCTTGGCTAAGCCATGAAATTCTCGCCGGCGGCGGCGAGGACGGAGTGATTCGACTCTGGAGTGCCAGGGACGCGGCGGAGATCGGAAGCCTCGCCGGTCATCCCGGCCCGGTGCGCGCGCTGGCTCGCACACACGACGGCCGCACCGTGTCGAGCGCCGGAGTCGATTCGCGGATTCGCGTCTGGGATGCCCGTGACGGCATGCGCGCTCCCCACGAAGTGTCGCCTGAGATCGAAAGATTGCAGGACGCCGACTGGACCCAGTGGATCACCGCTTGGGAACATGCCCTCCTGATGGACGCCGATCATGTTCCCGCCTATCTAGCGATGCTATCCGCCTGCTGCCCCGCGGCGTTCAGCGCGAAGAATTTCGTTGCTCTCGGCGCCCATCTTTGGAATATGCCCTTTTTTCGTCCTAGAAAGTGGAACCCCTCCCAATGGCAGAACAATCCGACCGATTAATCGAAACCGTAACGCTCAGCCAGGCCAAGGCGCTGATGCGGGCGCTCGCCGCCGAGCAAAGCCTGCTGCTGATTTCTCCGCCCGGCGCGGGCAAATCGGAGTCCGTCGCGCAAGTCGCGGCCGACGCAGGATTGCCGTGCCGCTCCCTGCTGGGGACCCAAATCGCCCCCGAGGATGTGAGCGGCATTCCTCGCATTGTCGGCGAGCGCAGCGTTTTTTGCCCGCCTCGCGTTCTGCTTCCCGAAAATCCGGAGCCTTTCTGCCTGTTTCTCGATGAGCTTCCCGCGTGCGCGCCCGATGTGCAGAAGGCGTTCTACTCGCTACTGCTTGAGCGCCGCTTGGGAGAACACGCGCTGCCGCCCGGTACTTGGGTAGTGGCCGCTGGAAATCGATCTCAGGATCGCGCACTGGTGCGTGCGTTAAGTAGCGCGCTGATCAACCGAGTCATCATTCTGAACGTGCGCATCGATGTGCGGGAGTGGCTGGTATGGCAGGCGTAAACCGCGTTCGTTCCGAGATTCTGGCATTCATCACATTCATGCCGGAGGCTCTGATGCGTCCGGTTCCCTCGCAACCGCTTCCATTCTCGACGCCGCGCGCTTGGGCGTCGCTATCGCGAGCTCTCGACCTCGCCGATGCCGCGGGGTTGACCAGCCGGGAGATTCGCCGCGCGCTGGCATTCGGCCGCCTCACTCCTGAAGATGCGGCCACCTTCTGCGCCATGGCCGAAGAAGCCATCGAACAGCTTTTGCCGCCGCGTTCCTATGTCGAATCTCCCGATCTGCTGCCCACGGCGGATGCCGCCCGATGGTTCGTGCTGCAACGCGTGCGCGCGCAGGTCGAGCGCAGGGCACTCGACGGCTTTTCGCCAGAACAGATCAACCGATTTCTGCAATCGCTGCCGGCCGACCATCGTTTCGCGCTGCTGATCGGCCTGGTCGCACAGTGGGGCGAGTTAGGCGCGGCCGAAACCATGTTCGATTCTCTGCGCGAGGCGACGGGACTGTCGTGAGCGAAATCGTCGATGCCGGTACGGCCCGGCAAGCGGCTCTGGATGCATTGAATCTGGTCAGCATCTCGCTGCCGCATCTCGCGGGATTAGCCCGCCTGGTGGAAGTCTATGCCGATCCGCGGGTCGCTACCGCGGGAATCACCGAATCCGGCCGTTTGCTGGTCTCGCCCGATTGGTTCTGCGCGCTGTCTGTCCCGGATCGCGCCTTCGTCGCCGCGCACGAGCTGCTGCACCTTGCTTTTCAGAGCCATGAACGCGGCCTCGGATCCGATCCGTCGCACTTCAATGTCGCGCACGACTTCATCATCAACGACGTGTTAGCCGAAGCGCTCGGCCGTCCGGTTCCGGCCGGAGGTTTAACCTGGCCGGGAGCTCGCTTCCTTGCCGCCGAACGGATCGTTACGGAAATTCGCCGGGGAGGAACGGTGTGGCAACCGGGGTGGATCGTGAAAACCCTGCCGACAACGCTGATGGGCGGCGCGCTCGCCAAAGCGGGGCTGACCGCGCCGAGGGAAATCATCGTTCACGGCGACGTGATTACGGCTGAACTGGAGCGAAAACTTTTCCCTGGTTCGAATCCCGGCCCGTGCGTAAGACGATCCGCGAGGCCGCTGCTAAAGCGGTCAGCCTGGAGCTGCTGAAGGACGCCATGGATCGGCTCGCATCAACAGCGGGCACCGAACCCGGCAGCTCCGAAATTACGGTGGATGCGCTGCGCTCTTTCTATCAACCGCCGTGGGACCTGGCATTGCAGCGCTGGATGGAGTCTGTCGCGCCGGGCCCGCGTTCCTATGCCCGCCCATCGCGTCGCGCCGCCGGGCAGAGTGACATCGTGCTCGCCGGACGCAAGCGCGAAGGCTGGACCCTGCACATTGTTCTAGACACCAGCGGGTCGATGGAGGCCGAGTTTCCGCGCGTGCTGGGCCGCATCGCGGACTTTTGCGATACCGTGAACGTCGCCCAGGTTCATGTCCTGCAATGCGACGCCGACGTCTCCGCCGATGAGTGGGTCGATCCGGCCGAGCTGCAGCGCTTCTCAATCCGCGGTCTCGGTGGAAGCGACATGTCGCCGGCCCTTCTACGCCTTGCTGAAGATCCCGAAGTGGAGGCCGCGGTCGTGATTACCGATGGCTACATCGCGTACCCGGACACCGAGCCTCCCTATCGCGTGTTGTGGATCGTAACCGGCCCCGAACAGTTCCAGCCGCATTACGGTCAGGTGATCGCGCTCGATTAGTCCGCACGGCGGCGGAGGTTATCAAATGCCCGGCTGGAATCGCGCATAGGTTATTTCTCCTCGTTAGCAACGCGGGCCGCGAACAACACGGTGTGGCCACTTGGCTCGAACACACCGATTTCGCGCATGCCGTAAAACGTGGTGCGATCCGGCAGCGCGATCGGATACCCTTGCAGGCGCTTCAACGCATCTTCAAAACTGTCGATCTCGATAAACAAGCCGACATTATGCGACCGCGTCTCCGAAACAAACTGGGGCGCGTCTTTGCGGACGCTTTCGATGCTTTGCAGCATCACCTCCGCGCCGTCCCGCCCCAGGATGACGAACCCCAGACGGTCCCCCTCGGGCACTTCCACGGTTTTGGTAAAACCCATCCGGTCGACCCAGAAGGGCAGAGATTTTTCGATGGCTTCGACGATCAGAACGGGTGTGATTTTCATGCCTCAATACTAGCCGGGGAACGTGCCTCAGATATTGGAAAAAACGGCCATCGGAGTAAGACCGGTGAAATCGTGAAAATCGCGGATCAGATGCGCCTGGTCGAAATATTCCGCTTCGGCCGCGATCTCCGACCAGTTCGGGCGGCCCGCAGCCTCAGCGATGCGGCAAGCGTGCCGGAACCGCAGGACGCGGCACAGGCGTTTGGGAGTAAGCCCGCTTTCCTCGAGGCATCGTCTCCGGAATTGACGCGGACTTAAATTGGCCTGGCAAGCGACGCGATCCAGATCCGCATTTCCATTGGCCGCAGCGACGGCTTCAATGGCCCTCTGCACTGGATTGGGAGCAGCCGCAGGCGCCGGCATACTTCCGAGCAGGATTCGCATGGCTTCTTGAATCGATTTCGCGTCGTCCAGGCGCCGCTTCAACTCAGCCGCGCGCCCCGGCCACAAGTCGATCAGCTCAGCCGCGCCATCGGTCAATTCGCCAGGCGTCACGCCCAAAAAAGACCGTGCTTTCCCGGGCCGAAAACGGATCCCGACCGAAAACGAACCCTGGGTAAGTTGAAAGCGCTGCTCGACCGTCATCGTTCCGATAGCGCGCAGGCCATTGCGCCGGTCATAGAGGATATCCAGGCACCCATCCGGCGGAACACGGTGGTTGACGGCATCCGGGGGGCTTTCGAGCGACCAGCAACACTCCACCCATGGGGCCAAAGCCAGATCGGGCGTCTCTTCGCAATAGACCGCCATCTCGAAAAAGTTTACCAGATCGACCGATAAGTAAATTGCGATCAGCAACTAAGGTAGGCGCTCTGGAACGATGGCCCTCTTTCTGGCGTCTTTTTGGAGGCACCCGGTAATGAGTTTCGTGCGCACACTCGGCCTTTTCGGCGTTTTCGTCTTTGCCTTCAATACGATGGCGCAGCCTAGCCGGATTGCCGCCAAAGCGGACGACAATCGCCGCGTGACGCTAGCCGGGCATATTAATCCGCGCGCACTTCGCGCCGTCGATCAGGGTCGGGTTTCTCCTAATCAGCCATTAACATACGTAACTCTTGCACTCGCGCCCTCAGACGCGCAAAAAGCCGAGCTTGCACAATTACTTGCAGAGCAGCAGACTCCGGGATCCTCGAACTATCACCTGTGGCTTACTCCGGAACAGTACGCGGAACGATTCGGCGTTAGCGATGACGACCTCCGGAAAATCGAGATTTGGCTGCAAGCTCATAGCTTGACCGTGGTCGCGGTCGCGCGCGGCCGTAACTCTATTGCCTTCAATGGATCAGCAGCCCAGGTCGAGGCCGCGTTTCAAATTGAACTGCACCAGTATCTGACCAACGGCGAGTACCATTTCGCCAATTCAACCGAACCGTCGATACCGGCAGCGTTCGCCGGCGTCGTAACCGGCATTCGCGGGCTCAACGACTTCCGCCTCAAACCCTCCAAGATCAAACAGCTGAACCCTGAATTTACTTCCGGCGGAAGCCACTTCCTTGCTCCCGGCGACTTCGCGACGATTTACGACATAACGCCGCTCTACAACGCCGGAATCGACGGGACCGGACAAACATTGGTAGTCGCCGGGCAAACCCAAGTCTCGCTTACGGATATCGAGACCTTCCGCAGCACTTTCAAGCTCTCCGCCAAAGATCCACAGATCGTTCTGGTACCTGGCAGCACCGACCCTGGCGTTAGCTCCGGCGATTTGCCGGAAGCCGATCTCGATCTTGAATGGTCTGGTGCCGTGGCGAAAAACGCGACCGTCATCTACGTTTACACGGCCGACGTGCTGCAGTCGGTTCAATACGCCATCGACCAGGATCTGGCGCCCGTGATCAGCCTGAGCTACGGCCTCTGCGAGTTGGAAACACCCTCGGTCGACGCCACGATATTTCGTTCCTGGGCGCAGCAAGGAAACGCGGAAGGAATCACGTGGTTCTCCGCATCAGGCGACGCCGGAGCGGCGGACTGCAACGACACTCAAAATCCGGGCTTGGCGGTGGATTCGCCGGCCGATATTCCCGAGGTGACTGGCATCGGCGGGACTGAATTCGCGGAAGGGAGCGGAGCTTACTGGAACTCCAGCAACGCGACGAATCTCGCATCTGCTTTGTCTTATATTCCGGAAATGGCGTGGAACGACAGCGCGCAGGACGGCCAGCCTACAGCGGGCGGAGGGGGAGCCAGCGTTTTCTTCCAGAAGCCTGCGTGGCAGACCGGTCCAGGTGTTCCGGCCGATAATGCGCGGCACGTTCCCGACCTCGCATTGACAGCGTCGGCGAATCACGACGGATATCTGGTATTCACCAGCGGTAAGGAGCAGATATATGGTGGAACCTCGGCTCCAACTCCATCGTTTGCCGGAATCGCGGCGCTTCTGAATCAATACCTAGTTTCGAAGAACGTGCTTTCCACGCCAGGGTTGGGGAACATCAATCCTAATCTGTATTCGCTTGCGCAGACCAACCCTGGCGTCTTTCACGACGTCACAACGGGCAACAACATCGTTACCGTGGGATGCTCGTCCAAACAAAAAACCTGCACCGGCACGGCCGTCGGGTACAATGCGGGCTCCGGTTACGATCAGGCCACCGGCCTCGGATCGGTGGATGCGTACAAGCTGGCAACCGTCTGGACCTCTAGCTCCACTTTGCCGGTCACTACCGCGCAGATGATCAGCCCCACTGCGGGATCGACCTTCGCGTCCACCACGCAGACGTTCACCTGGACCGCTGCAACCGGTGCGACACAATACTGGCTCGACGTCGGCACAGTGCTGGGAGAGGGAAATATCCAGGGCTCCGCAACGACCGCAACTTCGATGACGGTGACCAACATTCCCTGCACCGGACAAACCATTTACACGCAACTATGGACGTATATGAACGGAGCCTGGATCAGCCCCAATCGCTATACTTACACGGCGTGCACGGCCCCTTCGTCCCCCAATATTGCCAGCCCGGTTTCCACGTCGATATTGAATAGTCCTTCGCAGACGTTCAGTTGGAATCCGGTGAGCGGAGCCGATCAGTACTGGCTCGATGTGGGCAGCCAGGTTGCAACCGGCGATTACTACGGCGCCGCGACCACCGGAACATCGATCACTGTGAACACAATACCGTGCGACGGCCGAACGGTGTACGTGCAATTGTGGGTGCACATAAACGGAGGCTGGCAGCCTCCTCAGCGATCCACCTATACGGGAGCATCCGGATGTGCGGCCTTGGCCTCGCCCACCGACGGGGCCGCATTTGCCGCGGCCACAATGACGTTCAGTTGGGGCGCAGCCGCCGGAGCGGATCAATACTGGCTGGACGTAGGCAATTCGATCGCTCACGGCGACATTTTTGGAGGAGCCACGACCTCGCTTTCGACTACGGTAAGCAATATTCCGTGCGACGGCCGTACCATTTACGTCCAATTGTGGACGCATATTGCGGGGGCGTGGAAAAACCCCGGCCGCTACGAGTACACAGCGTGGGGAGGGTGCGGCAAACTGACTTCGCCGGTACCAGGCTCGACTCTGGCCGGCAGCGCGGTGACATTTAGCTGGACTCCAGGGACTGGCGTCCAGGCCTACTGGCTGGATGTCGGAACCACGTTCGGCCAAGGCAATATCTTTGGCGCCAACGTCGGTACTGTGTTATCGAAAACTGTAAGCGGTATTCCCTCTACTGGCCAACCGATTTACGTCCGTTTATGGGCCATGATCAGCGGAGTCTGGCATCCGAACGCGTACTTGTACACGGCATTTTGATGTAGGCGCATCAGTCATGCCGAAGCGCGGTTGACGGATCGATCCGCGACGCCCTTCGCGCTGGCGCATAGCCCGCAAGCATCGTGGCGATCACCAGCGTTCCCACTGCGATCGCCATCGCCGCCGGGTCGTCTCCCTTGACTCCGAACAAGAACGACGCGACCAGCCGCGACGATCCGTACGCCACGGGCACGCCGATCGCGAGTCCAACCGCGGCCAGAGCCATCCCTTGTCGAATCACCATCCACACCACGCGGCCGCGGCGGGCACCTAGCGCCATCCGGATCCCGATCTCGCCGGTCCGCCTCGCGACCATGTAAGACATGGTGCCGTACAATCCCACGCACGCGATGATGAGCGCCAGGCTCGCGAAAATCGTGCAGAGGCGCGCGAACACGATCTGCTGGTTCATCTCCGCGTCGATCTGCGCCGCTTGCGTGCCGAGATTCGTAACGGGGATGCGGGCATCGGCTTGCTGCACGATTGCGCGAACCGAGGTTGCGTACGCCAGCGGATCACCCTGCGTGCGCAGAAAGAATGTCATCTCCTCCACGGGCACATTCAGCTTTTGCTCGAACGGCATGTACACTACGGCGGGAAAATTACCAGTCAGATCGTCGTAACGTGCGTTCTTAGCGACGCCGATAATCTCCATCTCCTGCGTCGTCCGTCCGGACCACATACTCACGATCCGCTGACCCATCGGATTTCGATCTTCAAGATTCTCCTTAACCCAAGCCTCATTCACGATCGCGACAGGAGGCGAGCTCTGCCGGTCCCGCTCGTCAAATTCGCGTCCGGCCAGCAGCGGAATCTTCATCGTGGAGAAGAATCCCGGCCCGGTGGCCAGGACGCGAGTGCTCTTGTAAGACATTCCGGAACCGTGCCCGCTGGGGGCATCGGGTGGCGGCTGCTTGCCGAGCGGAACCACCGCCCATCCAAACGCGCCATCGCCGATCAGCGGCGAATTCGCGAGCGTCGCACTGCGAACCCCCGGAACTCGCGGCGAAACGCTTTTGCAGATCACTGTAAAACGAGAGAATCTCCGGGTCGCGATGCCCCGCCTGACTGGCATTCAGCTTGAAAAGCAGAATATTTTCGCGCTGGAACCCCAATTCGACCGAATTCAGATTCGAAAGAGTCCGCACAAACAATCCCGAGGCGACCAAGAGCAGCAGCGAAATCGCCATCTGCGAAGCCACCAGCGTCTGGCTCAAACTGAATCGCAGCCAGCCGCGTCGCTGCTGTCGCCCGAGCGCGTTTCCTTCAACACCGGCATCACATCCACGCGCGTCGCCTGAAGGGCCGGAACCAGCCCGAAGAATAATCCCGTGATCATCGCGAGCACGGCCGTCGCGGCCAGGACGCGCCAGTTCAACTCCGCGTCGCAGCTTGAAACTGCCGCCTCCGCTCGCCAGAAGAACCGTCAGGAAACGCATCCCCCAGACCGCGAACAAAATCCCGACCGCGCCGCCGATCGAGGCGAGCAGCAGGCTCTCGGTCAGCAACTGCCGGATGACGCGCCCACGAGCCGCGCCCATGCTGAGCCGCACCGCCATTTCGCGCCGTCGTGCCGTCGCACGCGCCAGCAGCAGATTCGCGATGTTGGCGCACGCGATGGCGAGAATCAACCCGGCCATCGCCAGCAAAATATACAACGGCTGCGAATACTCGCGGCGCAGGTTATCCAGGCCTCCCGCGCCCGCCTTGAGCAGGAATTTCGGCAGATTGTTCCGCTCCTCCTGGTTGGTCGCAGTCGTGGCCACCCAGGTCTCGAAGATCTGCCCCGCAACAGCCTGCGCCTGCGCCATCGAAACGCCGGGACGCAGGCGAGCCATCATCTCGACCCAGTAATAATGTTCGTCGACGTATCGTTGGCCCACGGTCCCGCTCGGCTCGCGCTCCGGGTCCAGCACAAGATCGGCGTGCATCGGGACGTAGAAATCCGGCACCCTCCCCGGATCGACGCCGAAAAATCCCGGCGGCGCGACTCCGATCGCCGTGAACGGAATATTGTTGATGAACACCGGCTGCCCGACCGCGTTTGCGACATCGCCGAACCGTCTCTGCGCGAAGGCGTAGCTGAGCACCACCACCTCCAGCGCTCCGGCACGATCGTCGTCGCCGCTAATCAGACGTCCCGATGCCGGCGCGAGCGCCAACCCGCGAAAAAAGTCTCCCGATACGTAATCGCCGCTCACGACCTCGGCCTGTTGCCTGATCATCACATTCAGTCTTCGGGCCCGGCAATGCGCGAACACCACTGAAAACGCCCGATCGGATTGGCGCAGCAGCTCGAATGCCGGATATGGAAAGATGCCAGTGGTCTTACCCGGTTTAGGATCGTCATGAAAGAAGCCGCTTACGTCGTGCACGACCGAAACATGCTCACTGCTCTTTCCCTTGACGTGCCAATTGAGCACCACCAGGGACTCCGGATTCTCCACCGGCAGGGAGCGCATCAGCAGCGTGTCCATGAAGCTGTAAATCGCTGTGTTCGCACCGATCCCCAGCGCAAGCGACAACGCAGCAAGGAGCGTGAACGCCGGATGGTGAATCATGGTGCGCGCCGCGTAGCGCAGATCCTGCGCCAGCTGATCAACCCAGATCCATCCCCAGGCCGCGTGCGCGTCTTCCTTGATTAACCCGGCATTGCCCAGGTCCCGCCGTGCCGCCCAGCGAGCTTCAGACTCCGCGAGACCCGCTTCCCGGCGCGCTTCCGCTTCCTCTTCGAAATGAAATCGCAATTCCGCGGCCAGCTCGTTTTCCCTGTCGCGCCGCCGCGCCAGCCAACTTAACTTTCGAAGGAACGATCGGCCTCCCCATTGTGTAGTCATTCTACTGGATATTGTGTAGAATGTCTATACTCATCTTGCGGGCTTTGGTTACTCCGGGAAATAGCCTTCTTTGGCGTGCAGGCGATACTTCTTCAACCCCTCCACTGACAGCCGGATCTCGCGCCAATTCGAGTTCTGCGCCGCCGGCGGCTTGTACGCGAGCATATACGTGTGCTCAACGTTGCTTAGAATTTCTTGCAGAATGCCGTCGATGTCGCTCAGGTGCTTCGCTTCATAGACTTCGGCGCCCGATCCCTGTGCAATCGTTTTCAAAAGCTTCATCAGTTCAGGACTCTTCAGCGCGTCCCCCTCGGCGATCGCGTAAATCGGAATACCGCTCTTTCTGGCTCGCATGGTGGCGCCCGCGGCCTGCAGGACGCTGGCATTGTCGCCGCCATCGGTGAATACTACGATCACCTTCTTGCCGGGACGGCTCGAAACATCGTGTGCCACCTGCGCCAGTGCGTCGAACAAGGCCGTGCTCCCGCCCGCGCGCGTGCGCAGGATGGCGCGCTTCAATGCTTCGCGGTCCAGCGTAAAGTCCTGGAGCAGATTCAACGACACGCTGAATCCATACGCCGCAGCGGCATCCGCTGGCCTTAGGCCATTTAGAAACGTAACCACGGCATTCTTAACGGACGGCAAGGCTTTCTGCATGCTGCCGGTGGTATCCAGCAACAAAGCGCAGGACAATGCCGACGACTCCGTTTCAAACGCGACGATCGGCTGCGGCTGGCCGTCGTCGATAATCGCGAAACGATCCTTGGTCAGCCCATCTACGTAGTGCCCGTGCTGGTCCTGCACCGTGGCGTACACTTCCAGCAGACGGGATTCCGTCTTGAACAGCACATCCTGGGCGCCGGCGGCAGTGGCCAGCAGCATCATCGGTAGAAATAAAGATTTGGTCATTTTGATAAAGAAGCTGCCAGGATATCGTCATTGAGTTTGGAGTAAGCGGCCAGAATCGACCGCCAATCGTGAACGTCGGACATGCTCATCTTGCTGAAAATCGCCCGCGCGGCTGGCTCGGCTAGAACGCCGATCGCTCCGGCAGGAATCCCGCGACGATCCAGGAACTCGGACAGGTAAATCTTGAACTCCGAGGACCGCTCGCCGATGGGCCCGATGGTTACGTGGCGTTCGAACTCCTCGTACGGCGCAAGCGGAAGCAGGTGCGGATGGTCGCAGCCGAACAATTCGGACGGCAGCGGCCCCAGGATGTTCAGGGTTTCGCCTTCGTCGTTGTGCGCCGCCAGCTTAAGCGCGGCAGCCGCCGGAGACGCGCCCGTGCCATCGGGATGTTGCGCCAGGAACAGGTCGCCCAGGAAATAGAGATCGCTTGTCGTCAGCGCCCGGCGAACGCGCGGCCAATCGCGCTGCGCAAGGCCGTCGAGCAGATCCAGCCGCCGGCCCAGCGAAAGCATTCCCAACGTGGCGTCGGCCAGTTCCTGACGGGCGTGTGGATCGAAGCCGGCGCGCACGCACCACTCGCGCGCGACCCTCAGTTTCAGCCCCAGCAGCCGCTGATCGGCATCGCCATAGATCACCCACGGCGCAGCGCGAATCGCGGCAAGCTGCGCGGCGGCGATGTCGCCTATGTTTCCGTCATACTTTGCCCCGGCCAAGGCGGCGCGCGCCACCTGCATCGCGAATCCGGCGAATCCGCCGGTCATGAAAGTCCCGCGCTGCGCGTCGTCGCCGACCCGGACTTCAGATGGCGCAAACTCCACCGTCTTGCTGTTGTCCGCGAAATCGACGAATCGATGCTTGCGCACAAACAGCGGGTCGTCGGAAATCAGCAGGTCGTCCGGCCGGAAATAATATGCGTAGACCAACCCGGAGAGCGTCAACCGGACTGTGGAGCAAGCTCGGCGAGTAGCTCCTGCTCCAGCTTTTCGAGATCCTTGGGATTGACCTTGCGCTCCGTCGCCTTCTTGCGAATGCGCGCGACCACCGCCGCGACCTTGTCCGGCTGCTCGGCCGCCAGCGGTTTCCCGGCCGTTCCTTTTTGAACGGCTTTGCTCAACTCTACTGCCGGAAGCTTGGCGACGGCTTCATCGAGAATCCGGAGTTGCGCATCCACTGGACCTTTCCCAGTAGCAACCGCGTGCGCGGCCGTCCAAAGATCGAGGGATGCTTCGAGGGGCGGAATGCTTTGCAGGTGGAGCACTCGATCGAAGCCGGCGCGCCGGATTGCCGTGGGATCGGCCGTTCGCGGTCCTTCCAGTTCGAACCTGACTGCCGGCCGCGCCGGAATCAACAGATCGCGAATCGCGGCAGTCGCCTCCGCGTTGCGCGATCCGGCCAGCCGCGCCGAAACTGCCAGCGCGGCCTGAGTATATTCTGAGGCGGAACCGGCGCGTGTGAAACGATCGCACAGATCGAAGAACAAATCCGTGCTTTGGGCCTCGGTGAGTGCATGGGATGCCATCCCCAACCGGATCAGCTCAAGCACGGAATAGAAGGGTCCCAGTATCGCGTTCAGTTCCCGAGGAGAAGTTCCTTGCAACTTTTCTCCGAAGCGGAAAAACTGGCTGAACTCACGCGCGGTCAGGCCCGTCAACACATGAAAATATGGATACACCGTCGAATAGCGAGGATAGCTTTGGGCGAGACTGAGCGCGGAGTTCTCATCGAGCGGCTCCATGCGATGAGCGTCGATGCGGACCACAGCAAGAAAATTGTCGAGTTCGCTGCGCTGGTGTCCGTAGCGGGTGCGCGCCAGCCGGACTAGGATCTCGTCTTCCACATCGGGTGCTGCCTTCTTGTGGGCCTTCTTCAACAATTGCGCGGTTCGCGACGCGGAAGTCGATTGTCCCTTGGCGACCATCCACACCTCCGGGCTGCCGGGGAAATCGACTGAGCCGTCGCTGTCGAGCGGAACCTGGCGTAGAAAGGGGCCCACGCTCTCTTCGTACACGCGGCGTCCACCGCCCTGCTTGGCTTCGGGCGACTCACGAAACACATCGTAAAAGCGAGTGAGCCGGTTCAGGCTGCGCGTGAAAAATCGCTGATGCGGCAAATCCAGTTGCCCCAGCGTGAAAAAGAACGTCATCAGCATGCCGTCGTCTTTCTCGATCAGCGCGCGAAGGAACCGGGAAGGATCGGCGGCGGGGGCGCCGGCAAGCGAACCCCACGCGGGGCTGGCCGGCGCGCCTCCCGGAGTTTCGACGTGGCCATCCGCCACCACTAGCGCTGATGAAAACGCAGCCAACTCCGGACCGTGCTTTTCCACCAGGTTCTTCAATCCGATCGATGCGACCAGCGCCGCGGCGGTGGTGCGATTCACCGCCGCCAGACCTGCGTAGGCCGGAGCGATCTGCGGCATCCGCGCCAGCGCTTCGGCCAAGCCTCCGGCCCATTTTTCGTTCGCGTAGAACTGAGCCCGCCAAGTCGGTTCATCCAGCGCAACCGTGGCCCACTCGAAAGGGATCACCAATTCGTAGGACTTTCCCGCCGCAAACGCGCTTTCCATTCCGACCTGATCAATCGCCAACGCGGAAGCGAAGTCCTGCCGCCGCGCCTGCGACGCTTTGGTGCCGGATTGGACGCTGAACTTGCCTTTCGCCTCCACCAGCTTCCAGCCGATCAGATCCAGGATTTTTGTCGTTTTTTGGCGCGCGTTCTTGTCGGCCAGGGACAGCGTGATCACGGCCTGATGCTCGTGCATCGTGCCGAGCTGGAGCAGCGCGCCCAGCCGCTCGAAGTACTCCTTCAGCGGATTCAGATAGGCGAGCACAGGCTTAGGCCCGGTGCCGCCGTTGCCGATGATCGCGCGCGCGTAATCGAACATGAATTCGTCGGGTGTCGAGTTCGCCTTCCCGCGCGCGATGAACGCCAGCGCTGCGAATCCGCCCGGAATCCACATCCCGTGCGTCAAATCCCGCTGCGACGTCGTCGAAGGAACGCCACGCTGCAGCCTGCCCGAGAACCACGAGGCTTGCTGGTCGTCGGCATCGCGAATCGAAACTTCGAGTCCGCGCTCGAGCGTCGCAGGAAGATCCGCGGATGCGCTCTTGTCGAGCGCCTCAGCGAGCTGCCGGTAGGCGCGCGGCGCCCCAACGCCGTAAGCATCCTCCAGCCGCGCGCGATATCGAAGCAGATCGACATCCTCGATCGAGGCCGCCTGCTCCAACGCGCGCCGCGCATCGTAGATGCGGTCCTGACGCTCGAGCGCAGTGGCTTGCGCGAGATGCAGCCTGGCGGACCCCGGCGCGACCGCCAAACCTGCTTCAGCCGCGCTCAACGCGTCGTTCCAGTCTTTCTTGGCCATCAGCAGCCTGGTGACGGAAGAATGAGCGGGCTCGTTAGCCGGATCCAGCTCGACGGCCTTGCGCCAAAGTCCCAACGCATCGTCGGGACGTTGCAGTTGTTCCAGGAATCCGGCGCAGGTTGCGTGAACGGACGCGTCCTTGGGAAGTCCCGCAAGTGCGGCGTCAACCTGCACCGCGCCTCGCTCAGGATCGCCGTGTTCCAGGTACAGCCGGACCAAAGCGGTACGCCGGTCGAACGGCGCGCTGCCTAGCGCCAGCGCATGCTCGATCGAATCCGCTTGCAGCTTCCAGTCGTTCAACTTCGCCGCAGTGTCCGCGCGCAACAACCACAGATCCTGCCGCTTCGCGTCCGCCTTCAGGACCTCTTCCAGGAACGGCAGCGCACCGCGGTGGTCGGATCGTGAAACATGAATCTGCATCAGATGTTCCGACATCGTCGGTGTCGAAACATGAAGCTCGCGCGCGGCCATCAAGTTTTTTTCCGCGGAGTTCAAGTCGCCGCCAAGGAATTGTTCGTGGCCAAGTTCAGCGAGCAACGCGCCTTGCCCGGGCTGAACTTCGTTCAACCACGCGAGGTACTCGGCTCCGCGCCGGTGGTCGCCATGGCGAATCTGGAAATCGGCGCCGAGCCGCAGCGCCTTTGCGTCGCCCGGATTAATGGACAATACAGTTTCGAGGCTAGAACGGAATTGATCCTCCGCGACGCCATTCGAAGCCGCCAGATCGAGCTGCTGCCGGTACAGCGCATACTTCGCCATATCCGGAAGCTCGACGCCTGCCGCTGCCGCAAAGCGCGGCACATCGACGGCGCCGCTCGACAAGCGGATTTGCGCTGTAATCAGCTCGAAGCCGCGCAAAGGCTTGGGATCGGTCCAGGAAATCTCGGCGAACGATTGGCTCGAACTCGTGAGCCACTCCAGGAAAATGCCAAGATCCGCTTTCACCACGAAGCCGCCGGTCCCTCGCGCGAGCACGTCGAGGATCGGCGGCGAATTCGGGGCCAGGTTCCAATAAGAGGCGCGAACCCGCCGCTCTGCTAGCTTTGCAACCATGAACACCGGGCCGAACTGATCGAGCGGTGGATCGAGACCGGGGAAACGCCCCACCAGCACCACTGAACTCCAATCCGATCCGAAATCGCGAAGGGATGCGAGCAGGCGCTCATAAAACTGCGTATCGACGGGATTTGCCGTGTTTGCCGGCGCCTCGATTTCTGCCAGCGCCGCTTTGAAATCGCGCGCTTTCGGGAACGGTCCGGCGAACTGCACGCCCGCGGAGGAGACCATCGCTAGCTTGACTTCGGGAACTGCGGCATACATTTTTTGCAGGCCGCTTCGGATCGGTTCCAGATCCTCCGCCGTCAGCGTCTGAACTAACAAGACGGCCGTCAAATTCCTCGGCGGCTCGATTGCGACCGCGTTGCCGCTCACATCGCCGCGCGGCGTGTGAACAGAAACCGGACTCGCGATAGGGCCAGAGTCGGACCGCACTAGAATCGCTTGTCCCCGTCCCGGCCATATTGCCAGAAATAGAGTGAGCCCAACCCGTAACGATCTGCACATGGGAATTCCATCAAGTTTATCCAAAATCGTCTGACCACGCCGGGTATTTTTTTGGCCGCTTCGACATGGTCCATGGATTGTTTCGAACCGATTGCTAAACGCGCCTGGGTTGGGCGGAAGTGACGCGCAACGACGCTTAGTGATAGACTCTCTGGGAGATCAGCCCGAAATGCAGTCCCGAAGTCGTTTAATCGTATACTCTCTGTCCGTGAGCGTGTTTGCCGGGTGGCTGCTCGCGGAGGGAGTCCAAAAAACCGATCTCCCGGCCGCGCTCAAGGATATCCAGGAAGGCGTCCGGCACCTCTCGCAAGAAGTGAAATCTCTCCAATCCGCAGTCAAGGAGCTGGCTTCGGTTTCAAAACACGGAACCACTCTGCCGGCTTCCCTCCCATCCCGCCCGTTGAAATCGGACCTGGAGCGGGCGCGCGACGCATATGAACGCGGGAGCGGGGCAGAGAAACTGAAGCTGTATCAAGCGGCGGTCGAGGCCTATACCGAGGCGATCGTGCTGGATCCGCAGAACGACGCCGCGTTCCTGCATCGCGGCACCTGTTACGCTCAGCTGGACGAATTCGAAAACGCCCTGGCCGACCTGAACCAGGCTCTGCGGCTGCAGGCGAACAGTTCCCGCGCCTACGGCACTCGCGCAGCGATCGAAGCGAAGGTTGGCCAACGCGAAAAGGCGCTGGCGGATGTCAACCAGGCGCTGGAACGCGATCCGCAGTATTCCGAAGCTCGACTGTTACGCGGGGAACTGTTCCAGCAGGCAGGCGATTTCCACGGCGCAATGCTCGATTTCACCAGCGCCATCGCAAGCGCACCGGATTTGGAAAAGGCTTACTTGAAGCGCTCCGAAGTATTTCGCGTCACGGGCCAGTTGGATCAGGCGCTGGCGGATTGCAATCAGGTTCTGAGGATCAGTCCCCAGTCGGCCGCGGGATTTCTGTGCCGGGCGGAGTGCTACCTGAAAAAAGGATCGGCCGACCTCGCCATCACGGATCTCAACCGAGCCGCGGCGGCTGAGAATTCACCTCCGGTGAAGACGCTGGTAAGCAGTGCCGGTGGGATTTTGAACGAGCAGCGGGCAGCTCGCCGGGCGGAAGAAGAAAAACCCGAACCAGTGGCGAAGCCGATTCCTCCCCCCCCGAGAATGGCGGGGCCGGAAACGACCAGCGTTCGGGTTCCTGGGCCAACCCCGCCCAGGGAAGCACCCATACCAGCCCCGGTCCCGTCCTTAGCACCGGCGATGCCGGGGCCGGCCGGATCGCAAGGCGTGGCGGGCCCGCGGCCAGAGCAGCCCATGAGTGCCGCCACTCCTCGGAAGCCGGACAGTCCGCTTTCGAGCAAGGATGCCCGACAGTATGATCGCCTGGGACGGCAGTCGGCGGAATCCGGCAACATGGAGCAGGCGCTGCAAGCGCTGACGCGCGCCATCGAGCTCGATCCTGAACGGGCCAGCGCGTATAACGCGCGAGGTTATGTTTACCTGCGCCTTCGTCAGCCCAAACGAGCGCTCGCGGACTTCTCAGAGGCCATTCGGCTGAATGCTTCTTATGTCAACGCATATCATAACCGTGCGGTGACGCGCAGAATGCTCGGCGACTCCGCGGGCGGAGCGGAGGATGACAAAACCGCCGACGAAATCGCCCAACACCCACGACGTTCCTCGGCCAGCGCAGCCGCATCTATAGATCGACGCCCCTAGGCAGGCTGAAGCCTTCCTCGCGGCCTGGGTGGTGGGCGGTGAGAGCCTCGAACTCCCGACCTTCTGGGTGTAAACCAGACGCTCTAACCTCTAAGCTATTCAGTTCTCGTTGTAGATCGCTTTCGTTTGACGCTCTCATGAGTGCTTTTCGGCGGGTTTTGGATGGGCAATTGGGTGGGCAGAATGAGCTCACTGGCTCTCGACAAGCGCACCCCGTGCCAATGCCCGTCGGGACTTTCCCTGGGAGCGCCGCAGGAAACGCTGATCGCAACAAAGTGTGCGGCCCAATTCGAGGCTGGGTTCCGAGGTGAGGGGAGGTGTTGAAACTCTGTAATTTTTGGCTCAACTTGCTGGAACGTCGCGTTACTCCAACTGCCAGGCGGTTGTATACTACGGGTAGTTCAGAAGGACCGCAATGGAGATCTCGAATCAAGTGTCTTGGTTTGGTTTCTGCACCGCCATCTGCGCAGCGTTCTCGATTTCAATTCTTTCAGGCCAAGGCCTGTCCCCTGATGAGGTTCGCGTCACCAGCCGCCCGTACGCCCCGCCATCGTCCAACGTTTTTCGCGTCGACACGAAGCTTGTCGAAATCGGTGTGGTTGTTCGCGACAGCGGCGGCCGCGCAGTTCCCGGGCTAACCAAGGGCAATTTTCAAATCCACGACAATGGCAAGGAGCGTGAGATCGCAAACTTCGCCCTGGATTCAATCGCTTCGTCAGCGGCACCTCCGACGCAAGCACAGTCGAACCTTCACGCAGGCACCCCGGCACCCGATCGCACCGCGGAGCCTGTGGCGGTTCGTCTACGATTTATCGCGCTCTATATCGACGACGTCAACTCCAAGGACCAGCAGCACACAAATGATCTGAATCAGACGCAAGACGCTGCGGAGAAGTTTGTAAAAGAAGCTCTCCAGCCAGGTGTTAAAGTAGGCGTCTTCACCACTTCCGGCGCGCCGAAGCTCGATTTTACGGACGACCTTGGGAAACTGATCGAGACTATTGCGAGCGTCCGTGCGCATGGGCGATTATCTGAATCTGGGATATCGGTTTGTCCGTGGCTGAATCCCTATCTGTCCTACTTAATCGCGCTTCGCCACGATCGAGAGGCGACCGAGGAAGTAGCATTCCGCTGCGGAAGTGCTGGAGCCGTACAGGCGGAAGAAATCTGGCGGCGAGCGAAGGAACTTTCGACGGAGACGCTGGAATCCATTGGACTCGTGGCAGATCATTTTGGGAAGGATGCCCGGAAGCCGCGTGCTCTTGCTGGCATCGTCGGGCTTCCTCGCCGCAACGCTCGAACAGCAGCGGGATCAGATCATAAATCGCGCGCTTCAGGCCGGAGTGGTCATCAACGCGTTGGATTCGAAAGGGCTATATGGTTACTTGCCCCCGGGTGTGCGCGATGTTCCCCTTGTCGGCTCGGGAGTCGCTGCCGGCTTGAAATCAATCCGATACAACATCATGCAGTTGGGCCTCCGTGTGGATGCGATGAATGAACCACTGGCCGTGCTGGCAGAGGGAACCGGCGGAATCTTTTTCCATAACAACAACGATCTCGTCACAGGCTTTCGGGAATTGGCGCTTCCGCCCGAAGTAACCTACCGCCTGAGTTTTCGGCTTCCCGACGGGACTGTCGATGGAGGATATCACCGGCTAAAGGTAACGGTAGTCCATGCGAAACACGAATCCGTGCAAGCCCGGCCAGGGTATTTCGAGCCCACCAAACAAGCCGCACGTGAAACGGAACCAGGATTGTCGAAGTTCGACCAGGAAGTGCTGGCCGCCAACACGATTGAGGATTTCAAGGTCGACGTTAGCGCCCAAGATGCAAAGTTCCCTGGTGGCGAGAAGGCCGTCTCCGTAATCGCGAGGGTGGACATTTCGAAACTAAATTTCACCAGGCAGGCAGATCGCCTCAAACAAACCATCCGCTTCGTCAGCGCCTTCACGGATGCGCAAGGCGCGGTCGTCGCTGCCAAAGAAGCCGCGATGGAGTTATCGTTGAAGGACGCCACCTATACCCGTCTCCTGAAATCGGGCATAAACGCGAAGCTCACCATGCCGGTGCCGCCTGGCACCTACTCATTGCGCGAGGTAGTAGAGGAAATAAGCGGGCAGAGATTCGCCTGTTCCACGCATCCGATTGAGATTCGCTAGGCGCGTACTTTTCGAAAACGGGCAATCTCAACCCCGCGTCCTGACTCATCCCTCTGGCCCTCTGAAGCGTGCATTTCGGGGGGAGTGGATGGACAATTGGATGAAAGAGGTGCCCGAAGCTGCATAAAAAGACGATGGCAAAAAGATCATTGACTGAGGAGGTTCGCGAAACGTTCCGCCAGAATGCGCGAAACGCGACCGAGAAGGCAGCGACAGACTCCCGTAAGAGAAAGCAAAAGAAAAAGCACGACCTTTCCTACTACGAGCGCAACCGGGAGGAGATCAGAAAAAAGAAGGCGGCTTGTTATCAAAGCAATCCAGCATACAGAGAAGCCGCCAAAAAACGCAGTGCAGAGAGGTGGGCCGCGTATAGAGAGGCGGTAAAGGAAACCCACAAAGCGTGCCCGCCTGTCCGCCAAAAAAACAGCCAGATAAAATACTGCCCCATCTGCCATAGGCCGCTGCCGAGACCGCGGCAGCCGAAGTTAATGCTTGTGGCGAAACGTTATGAGGTGATGATGTACGCGGTTGGCGATCTGGCGGTGCGCCTCAAAAGGTCCCCCACTACGCTAATCCAATGGATTCGCCGTGGCGTCATTCCAAAGACGCAGTACAGAGCCGCTAAAAGCGGCAGGAGATTGTGGACGCAGGATCAATTGGAAGCGATCCTGAGAGCGGCGGATGGTTTTGACCTCAACCCGCCAACAAGTTTTTTCAAGTGTGGTTTCGCAAACGAAATCAGGCGTCAGCTTGATGAACTGAAGCCGATTGGAATTGACACAAAGCTGTACACGGAGCCTGGTAACTCTTCTTCATCTTCACTGCGGAGGAAAGATCAGGGATTTCCTGTTCCGGAAAATGCCGGCGGGCGTAAGGATGCCAGCAAAGGAGAACGGGGATCGAGGATCACCGCAGACACGCCTTCAGATAAACGGGGAGCCTCTATGTCGCCCGCGCCCGGGAATGCTGCGAAGACCGCGTAGGGCTGACTTACGCTTTTGTAAGTCTCCATTCTTGTCACGCCAGCATGCGAGCGACCGAGTTGGAACGATTTTGCTAGCGCCAGGCTCGATTGATATTCTCCGAATGGTGGCGGTTCGTCGAAAACTTGGGGCGTCTTAACTTCCGTGTTTGTCCGGCGGGTATATCTCTCTGTAAGTCAACGAAAACGAAAGGGTTTGTGCGTCTGCGAATCGAGTCGATAGCGAAGCGTTATAATCAGCATTCTTGAAGAACCTCCGCGTCAAAGCGCGACCGAACAACGGACGAAGGGCGGTTCCGGTCATTTGGCGGCTAACACTGCGTTCGTAAGGCGATGTTTCGAAGGGGTTCGGCGAGTTGTACGCCATTTTTCATGGGCTCGATCATGGTTTCCCACGGCGGAGCTGGACAAATCCATTTGTCGACCCGCGCAAGCGCAGGGTTAGCCCTTTGAAACAATTGGCGTTTGCAGCTCCCACCTGCTCTGCGGCACCATCGCTTTAGTTTCGAATTGCGGCCCATTTGCCGACACACACCTGGGTACAGATTTTTGGCGCGCAGCGCATTTTCGGACGGTCAGCGCACGAGAGAAGCGGCTCCATAGGCGTTTTCGAGGACCGGCGACTCCACAGTCTCGATCAGGAATCAGTGGGCGTCCGACCAAACCGACCGCCCCCCGGAGCCGGCAGTTGTAACAAGTAACGATGAGATGCTTGGCGCACATCGGGTTCTTCGTGTGAAGAAGCACGACCAAAGGCTCCAGTCGGTGAGTGCAATTCATGGGGGGTAGTCTTAAGGATTGATGGTGTCGGCTGCAGGGTCAGCGACACAGTTGCCAGGACCGGATTTTCACGAAGCAAGGGATGAAACTCGATGGCCGCTGTCGTCATTCGGACTTCTTGAAAAACGCCAGTTTTTCTAGCAAACAGTCCATTCTTTCCAATTAACTCCTTACATATCATACAGTTAAGAACGTCTGTCGAATCAGAGGTTGGTAGTATAATGGAATCAATCACTTACAGCGATTCATGTGAACTGTAAGTGCCTTGAAAATCGCCGATGGCGGCCGGGCTTAAGCCGCGAAGAGGAGAAAAATGGACACTGCAATCAAGACCCTGGAGACTAAGGCACTTCTTGCTCTGCCGCTGGGCTCGCCGCTCGTTCTTTCCTGGTATCAAGAGGGGGCGCGCTTCGCTGCGGCGCAGTTGATCGCGAAGAAAAACAGCGAGCTGATTCTGAACGTATGGAAGGCGGGAGGCAAGGATCCGGGCGTCAAGCCCGAAGTTTGGACCCTCAAAGTGGACGGCGGGTTCCTGACAGATTCCCGAAGACAATTCCGCTGCACGCTACAGCTGCCCTCCGAGAAGGAGTTGGCGTCGATTAAGGACGCCATGGAGAAGTTTCCGCACCCGCCGTGCCGCTGGAGGGCCAGCGGGTGCAGGTCCGATACCTGGACCTTGATGAAGGGGGCGAGTTGCCGGAATTCGTCGGCGTCGTGACTGTGCAACGAATCGACACCATGCACATCGACGCCTCGTACTACAGCATCAAGCAACGCAAGGTTATCACGGAGCCGGTGGAGTTCAGCCGCGCCGCGAACGGACGTTGGTCGGATTGGGCCGCCCATCTCGAAAGCACCGTGCGGATCATCACCCGGCCGGAGTTCGATCGCTGGCTCGTGGAAGATGAGAAAACGCAGAGAGCGAAATCGGCACCACCCGCCAAGGCCGCAGCGGTTGCTAGCAGTACAACTCCGAAGGCCGAGCCAGGGAAACAATCCGTCTCTAAGAAACCCGTTCCAGCAAAATGGCCCGAAGCTTGGCCAAAGAAAAACGACCGAATCCTCGACGTTGAATCCAGCCGAAAGCGTGACATACCGAAAAGTTCGCTCACACCGTTCGACGTAAACGGGGGAAAATGAAAAATATCTACCGAGAGATCACCAGTCAGATCATCGCAGCCATCGAACGCGGGAACCTCGGCGAATGGCGCATGCCGTGGCACACGGACGGCGACTTCGCATCTCTACCGGTCAATGCGATCACCAAGAAGTCCTACCGCGGCGTCAACATTCTCGCGCTATGGGCGGCCGCGCAGAACGCTGGCTACGCGGATGGCCGGTGGGCCACGTACCAGCAGTGGAACTCGATCGGTGCGCAAGTCCGGAAGGGCGAGCGATCGACCCTGGTTGTGTTCTGGAAATTCACGAATACAGAATCGACCGACGATGATGAGGGGACTGAAGGCGAGGACGAACCCTCGCGAGCGATAGTACTGGTCCGCGGCTACAACGTGTTCAACGCGGCGCAAGTCGAGAATGCGCCGGTCCCACTCGAACCCGAGACGACGGGGGCGGGAGCGCATCGAGATCGCCGATCTTTTTTTCAATGGCATCGGCGCCACCGTAAGGCATGGCGGGAACCGCGCCTATTACGCACCGCTTGAGGACCGGATTCAGATGCCCAAGTACTCGGCGTTCAAGGAGCCAGTCTCGTATTACAGTACTCTGGCCCACGAGTTCGTCCATTGGACCGCGCCGCAGTCGAGATGCGACCGCGAACTCGGAAAGCGCTTTGGTGACGACGCCTATGCTGCCGAGGAATTGATAGCCGAGCTCGGCGCGGCGTTTGTCTGCGCGCGTCTTGGCTTGAGTAATTCCTCGCGGGAAGACCACGCCCAATATCTTCAGGTATGGCTCAAAGGTGCTGAAGGCTGATTCCCGCGCGATCTTCACAGCGGCGAGCCACGCACAGAAAGCTTGCGATTACATCACCGAGAAAGCGATTGCGGAAAACGACGCCAGCCAACCAAGCGCTGATCGGATTCTGGACTGTCAGCCCGGCAGCGTCCGAAAAGACCGCCGCAGTCGGTTTCCGAACCCTCGATACCTCCAAACCCCTTAAAATGCGGCCTGACGCGCCGTATCGCGTTCTACGATGCCCGAAAGAGTCTTGCCTGCGTCCTTTGAGACTAGTAAAGTAGCTTCTTCCGTGCCATCCGCAGCTTGCGCCTTCGGAAATGATCGACGCCAGCATTGAATCGGCGGCCCCCAAACTGTCCTTCCGTCAAAACCACCCACCGAGCAGGTCTGACCGGCGATGCGGTGGACGCAACGGAAAACGGCATTCACTTATTTGGGCATTTAGATGCCTGACGCAAACATTTACTTAGTCTTCGGTGGGTACAGGTCTTCTTCTTGACATGACTTGATCTGTCCGGCTTCCCGTTGCGTAAGGTCAGATTGCTTCTTATCAATCGTTGAGCGGTAAAAACGAACGCATTTATCAACGTCGTCCAGCGCCGCCTCCGAGATGATGTTTTGCTTAAGCAGAGCCAAGCTTGTCTTCGCTACATCAAGGGCAAGTTCATACCTATCGCAACTAGGAGTGCCACGAAATACGCTGCAGAGTTTTCGCTCTCGCTTCGCCGAACTCAACGCCATTGAGTACCCGGCACGCTTGAAGGGTTTCTGCCTGCAGTGGGGTTGGTTCGGCTCCCAAATGATCGAAGGCCGTTCATGACCTTGAGACAGCCAGACACCTTATCCAATAGGGCGAGTTGTTCTTTGGCTTTCTCTAGGTTCATTCGGGCAAAGCGGTGTTCGAGGCTTTCGACAGGTTTCCGTTGGGAAGATGCCTTCAAATGTTTTGTGCTGACAAGAAACCGGCGAAAAGCAGAGCGGATATCATGCCTTTTTTCATTTTTCGCCCTTCTATCGCAAGCGGACTCGGAGGCCTTCCCACACTACCAGACTGTCAACACGCGCTCCATCGCGTCCGCTTCGAAGGGGACTTCGAATCGCTGCGGTATGCCGTTCGAGATCCAGGCATTAAATAGGGCCGTCATTCAACCTTTACGTCGGCGACCTTTCCGTCCTTGAGAATGATGGTCATGTCCGGGTATTTGAGAGTCTTCTGCGATCCAACGCGAACCGTCTTTAGAGGCTCGCCAAGCTTTGCGATTACTTCCTCTTCCGTGGCACCCACGTCGATCTCGATATTTTTTTCGGCCTTCAGTGAGATTTCCGCCTGGCGGGTTGGCTGAAGATACTTGCTCACAGTTGCGACGATTAGATCGTCGACTCCCGACCGCTCGATCACTTCGCGGGCGAAGGCAAAAGTAAACGTGCAGCCGAGTGCCGCTGATTCAAACAACGGCACAGCAGCGCGGGTTTCTTT
>CAVTSS010000005.1:0-166150 GCA_963737495.1 Terriglobia bacterium | reverse complement strand
TTTACCAATGCTGGTGCGCAGGAGATCGCCGATATTCTTTCCCAGGATCTTTGTCCTGCTCTGGCGCAGCGCTTTCCTGAATATCGAACCGGAGCGGGTTGTCCAGCCGCCAAAATAAGCCAGGTTCATTAGGAGCTTGTTGAAAAAGGGGATAGACTACTCTGTCCCCAGATCGCAAACCGTTGATTTCGCATCGGAGCGTGGGCGTGGACAGAGCGGTCTGTCCCCTTTTTCAACAAGCTCTTAGGGCCTGTTAGAATACGAGAGGTCAAGCTAAGAATGCAATCCAGTATTCACGAAAGTTTTGACCGCGAACCGGTGGCAGAAGGTTCCTCCGATCGGTCATTCGGTCTGGTATTCACTGCATTTTTTGCACTCGTTGGTTTGTGGCCGATGGTTCACAAACGTCCGATGCGGCCCTGGGCGCTCGGCATTAGCGCGGCGTTTCTGCTGGTTGCGCTGGCCTTTCCAAGCGCGTTAGGGCCTTTAAATCGCGTCTGGATGCAGTTTGGCAAGCTTCTCAGTAAGGTGACCAACCCGATCGTCACCGGCCTGATGTTCTACCTGATTTTCGCCCCGGCTGCTGTGGTCCTTCGTTTGCTAGGAAAAGACCTGCTGCGGTTGAAGTACGATCGCGGCGCGGCCACGTACTGGATCCGCCGGGATCCGGCCGCGCTTGTTTCCGAGAGCATGAGGAACCAGTTCTGATGTCACTGCTGCGAGAGCTGTGGACATTTATACGCAAGCGAAAGAAGTTCTGGTTGTTGCCGATCATCATCGTTCTGGCGATTTTCGGAACCTTGGTGGTCCTGGCCGGCACCACCGCGATTGCGCCGTTCATCTACACGCTGTTCTAGCGCCGGGCGAATGAAAATTCTCGGGATCTCCGCCTTCTATCACGACAGCGCCGCGAGCCTGGTGATGCGACGGCGAAATCGTTGCCGCGGCGCAAGAAGAGCGCTTCAGCCGCAAGAAACACGACTCGCGATTTCCCGTTCATGCGGTCGAGTATTGCCTTCGGCAGGGCGGATGCAAATCCGCCGATCTCGATTACGTGGCGTTTTACGACAAACCGTTCCTGAAATTTGAGCGCCTGATCGAGACCTACCTGGCGTTCGCGCCGCGCGGGCTGCGATCCTTCGCCATGGCGATGCCGATGTGGGTGCGCGAGAAAGCGTTTCAGCGGAACCTGCTGGCCAAGGAGATGAACCGGATCGACGACGGATTTAATCCGGAGCGCCTTCTGTTCACCGAGCATCACCAAAGCCACGCCGCCAGCGCGTTTTATCCGTCTCCGTTCGAGGAGGCTGTGGTGCTCACGATGGACGGCGTGGGCGAATGGGCCACTACCTCGGTGGCGATCGGCAAGGGCAACCGCCTCGACTTCATCAAAGAGATTCATTTTCCGCATTCGCTGGGCTTGTTGTATTCGGCCTTCACCTACTACACCGGCTTCAAAGTGAACTCGGGAGAGTACAAGCTGATGGGCCTTGCCCCCTACGGCGAGCCTAAATACGTCGACTTGATTCTGAAAAACCTGATCGATCTGAAACCCGACGGCAGCTTCCGGCTGAACATGGATTATTTCGATTACTGCACCGGGTTAACCATGACCAACGGCCGCTTCGACAAGCTGTTCGGCGAACCGGTTCGCACGCCGGAAAAACTTCTGACCCAGTTCCACATGGATGTGGCCGCGTCCATCCAGAGCGTTCTGGAACACGTGGTTCTGAAAATGGCTCGAAGTCTCGCCCAGGAAACCGGCATGCGGAATTTATGCCTCGCCGGAGGCGTGGCGCTGAATTGCGTCGCCAACGGGAAAATCCTGCGCGACGGCTGTTTTGAGAAACTGTGGATCCAGCCTGCGTCCGGGCGATGCCGGCGGCTCGCTGGGCGCGGCGCTGGCGGCGCATTACTTTTTCGCGAATCAGCCGCGCACGGCCGCCCCTTCCGGTGACGCGATGTACGGCGCGTACCTGGGCCCGGAATTCGCACAAGCCGAGATCGAGCAGCGGCTCAAATCGGCCGGCGCGGTTCTTCACCGTGGTCGACGACCGGTGTTTGATCGAGCGTTGCGCGGTCGCGCTCGAAGAGGGAAAGGCGCTCGGATGGTTTCAAGGCCGCATGGAATTCGGGCCGCGCGCTTTGGGGGCGCGGTCGATTTTGGGCGACGCCCGGTCTCCGCCATGCAATCCGTGCTGAACCTGAAAGTCAAGTATCGCGAGTCTTTCCGGCCGTTCGCGCCCTCGGTGCTACGCGAAGATGTGGCGGATTGGTTCGAACTGGATGAGGACAGCCCGTACATGCTGTTAGTCGCGGACGTATTGAAGTCGAGGCGACGCGAAATGACGCCTGAAGAGCAGAAGCTGTTCGGCATCGCGAAGCTGAACATCCCGCGATCCGACATTCCGGCGGTAACGCATGTCGATTATTCCGCTCGCATTCAGACGGTTCATAAAGAAACCAATCCTCGCTACCACGCGCTGATTTCCGCGTTCAAGCAACGGACCGGCTGCCCGGTGATCGTAAACACCAGTTTCAACGTGCGCGGCGAGCCGATCGTCGGGTCGCCTGAAGACGCATTCCGCTGCTTCATGGGAACGGAAATCGAGGCGCTGGCGGTGGGGAATTGCTATCTGGCGAAAGAAGATCAGAATCCGGCGTTGAAACGCAATTATGAGAAGGCGTTCGATCTCGACTAGTAATTCCATTAGTTAGTTGCGTTCCTTCTAACGGCGGGAGATTAACCGGTCCCTGCGGTCGCGAGCTCATTTTCGACACGAGCCACGACAACAGGGAGCGGTTAAAGCCACTATTGTTATCGCTGGGACACCTTGCGCGTTTTCGTTTCCCGCTGCGTACTACTTGTCCAAGCGAAGTTGTTTCGCTTCGAGCGCCAGCAAGGCTTCCTTGGTCGGCAACCCTCCGCCGAAGCCGGTGAGCTTTCCGTTGGATCCGATCACGCGATGGCATGGGATCACGATGGGAATCGGGTTTTGCCCATTCGCCGCGCCGACCGCTCGCGACGCCTTCTCGTTTCCGACGCGCTTGGCCAGTTCCCCATAAGAAATGGTTTCGCCGTAGGGAATCTCCTGCAATCGGCTGCCACACGGTGCGTTGAAATTCCGTGCCGTCGGGCGCCAGCGGCAGATCGAAATCCGTCCGGCGTCCATCGAAATATTCGCGCAGTTGGCGGACGGCTTCGGCCATGGGCCCGCGCGCGGATTCGTGCCAATCGGGTGCCGGCCGGCTGGGTTTTCCGTTCTTCGGAAACTCGATGCGCTGAATGGTATCGTCGTCGCCCGCGATCAGAAGGGTGCCGATGGGAGTGTCGAGAAACGTGTAATTCACTTTAAATGCTCCATTCTGCTGACTTCCTTTCCATAAATACATGGCCGCGTAGGCGCGCCACGGCCGCCAAGAGTCGGATTCATGCGCATGATCGCGCAGGTACAGGTCGCCGCCGGGAAACGCATCCGGCTCGCCCAGCCTCATCGCGACGTACTGGGCCGTCCACGGGCCGATTCCAGCGATGCGTGTGATTCGCGCTTCGAATTGATCCGGATCGAGCGAATCGTCAAAGCAAATTTCGCCCGAAACCACCGCGGACGCCAGATCGCGAATCGATTGCGCGCGCTGGCGCGTGACGCCGACGCGGGTCAGATCCGCGCCCGCCAGCACGTCTTCGCACTGGGAAACAAGACTCCGTCTTCGACCGCGGTTCCAAATTCCGCCGCCACGCGGCCGGCCACGGTGGACGCGCCTTTCACGCTCACCTGCTGCCCCAGAATCGCGCGCACGGCCATCTCGAAGCCATCCCAGCATCCGGGGACGCGCAGTCCCGGATACGCGCGCACCAGCGGTTTCAGACGCGCATCGCGCTTCAAATGAGCCGCCACTTCCGCTGGATCCGCGCCCACGTCGAAAATCTTCCGAACTCGTTCGACGATGCGGAACAAAGGCGCGGGATCGGGATAGCGGATCTGCAATTCGAGATAATTTTTCCCGTCCATCGGCCGCACTGCGATCGCGCCCGCGCGCCCATCGACGAAAATCGTTCGCCGGTAGACACCTTCGGAGACCGTTTCGACGCCGGGAATCGCGCGCGCCGCCAGGAATCCAGCAGATTGAATCCCAATCGTAGGGCGGGCGATATCCCAGCCGAAACGTGTAGTGGCCAGGCTCATGAACTTGTCCGGTTCGCGCGCTGGATTTCCGCAGCTCCAGCGGCGTGCGCTTATACAGCGCCTGAAACGTCGCGTTGAACCGCCGCACGCTGCCGAATCCCGAAGCGAGCGCGATCTGCGTCATCGGCAGATTGGTTTCGTCGATCAGTTTCTTGGCGAAATGCACGCGCCGCGTCTGCGCGACGGCGACCGGAGTGGCGCCCAGGTAGCGCAGGAACAGCCGCCGCAAATGCCGCGAGCCGATGCCCAGCCGACCCGCCAGCTCGTCTACGCCCGCATCGTCGAGCGCGCTTTCTCCGATCAGCTTCAAAGCTCGCGAAACCGTGGACGACGCGCCCAGCCATGCGGGAGTTCCCGGCGAAGCTTCCGGACGGCAGCGCAGACAAGGTCGAAATCCAGCTTCGGCGGCGGCTGCGGCGGTCGGAAAATAGCGGACGTTTTCTTCTTTCGGCGACGGAGCCGGACAGATCGGACGGCAGTAAATTCCGGTGGAAGTGACGCCGATGAAAAAGCGTCCGTCGAATCGTGCGTCGCGCGCCCGCCGTGCGCGCTCATAAGCTTTGGTGTCCATCTGATTGGATTATGCCCCAATCGCGGAACCGCGGCTGGCCGTTTTCGGACCTATTCGCTCAGAGCTCTAATTTGCCGAGATACAGCATTTCCTTCGGCGTGAACTTGCAGCGCACGTCCAGCGGACCCAGCTTGGTGACGAACGTGACGGTTCCGTCATGCACCGTGATCAGGTCGTTGCGCTCGAAGTAGAACAGAGTGCCGGAGGAGGCCGGCGGTCCTTTCTGATACGACACCTTCACCAGATAGATCGGATCGCCTCGCTTTTCGAGCTTGGTGTATTGCTTCAGCATGTCCATGCGCTGCTGAAACTCGGCTTCGGTCTCGTCGTTCGACTGCCGGCCGAGCATTGGCACGTCGCCGATGATGTTCAGAATGTAGTTCGCCGCCGGATCGTCTTTTAGCTGATTATGAGTCGCCTCGCGAATCGGAAGGGCGGATTCCCAGCGAACGATGGCGGTGTACTTTCCCTCGGCCGCGGGTCCAGACGCTCCAGGCGCCACGGGCACGGTGCCGGTGCGGCGGGACATTCCTCCATATCCTCCAGACACCGCGCGGCCGCGGGAGCCTGACCCGAGCCCGCCCACCGAATCATTGAATTTGATGGTCGCTTCCCTGGCCCACGGCGATTTGGTGAGTAACTCCTTCCGTTCGTCCTCGGTCCAATCCTCCGGCTTTTTCTGGTTCCAGAACTCGGTTGCCGCGGACGCCCAGACGGGGAGTCCCAGGCCGACCATGATCGCATCGCGCCTAGTCATTCGTGACGAAAGACGCCGGTCGATGTCCCGGAGTTACGTCAATTCTTGGTCGACCGTCAAAATTTGGTCGCTAATTCGCGATGTTGAACCGTGCGTTTTTAGTAGGTTAGCGATGGCGCGTCGGCATGCCCCCAAAATTGCGGAGACTTCTTACTTTGTCCTCACCGGCAGTCGCACTCAAAGAAATACCAAAAGGCCAATCCCGGACGCGCAATCTGGACGTTTCGATGTTTTTCGGGATCGTGGTCGCGATCCTGGCGGGAATCGGGGGAATCGCCGCGACCGGCATTCGGCTCTCTTACTTCTTGCAACCGACGGGCTTGATCATTGTCCTCGGCGGGACCATCGGCGTCGTTTTCATCACTACCCCGCGGGTGGCTTTGCGGAACGCCTGGCATCGGGTTACGGATCTGCTGTGGATGCCCGATGTCGATCGCGCGGCGCTGATCGAAGAAATTATGACCTTCGTCAAGCCGGCGCGCGGCAACGGGCTGATCGGAGTGGAGCCGCTGATCGAGCAGGCGAAGCATCCGTTCTTAAAAGAATCCCTGCTGCTCGCGCTTGACGTTCAGCAGCGCAGCGAATTGCAATCCACGCTCGAAACCAAGATTCGTTTGCGCGAACGTCAGGGCGAAACCGATGCCAAGGTCCTGGAAGTGGCCGGCGGCTTTGCGCCAACCATCGGGGTCTTAGGAACCGTGGTCGGGCTGATCGACGTGTTGCGTCAATTCTCGAACCTGTCGTCGGTTGCGGGCGGCATCGGGACCGCATTTGTATCCACAATCTATGGGCTGGCACTGGCGAATATTTTCCTGCTGCCGGCCGCGAATCGAATCCGCGCCAGGGTCGCGGAGACGTTTGAAACGCACGAAATGATCAGTGAAGCGGTATTGTGCATGTTCGACCGTATGCATCCGGCGCTGGTGCGGGAACGGCTGAATGCGTTCCTGCGCGAGGCGCGCGAGCAATGAAGCCAAAATATCTTCAACCGGAAAGCGGCAATCGCGAGCGTTGGGTGGTCAGCTACATGGACATGCTGACCATTCTGCTGATTTTCTTCATCGCCATCGCGGCGAAGCTGCCCGCGCATCCGCCGGCCGATCCGCCTCCCGTCGCTGCGACGCCGACGCCAACGCCGGTACCGACACCTGTTCCGGCCCCCGAGGTTCCCGACCGTCCGGTGCTTTCGAACGCGCAACAGATTCTCGAAAAGCACGGCCTCGACGTGCGGCTTGAAAAGCGCGGGTTAGTCATCAGCCTGCCGCAGACGATCCTGTTCGCATCCGGCGACGATCGCATCAGTTCGAGCGCCCTGCCCATTGTTGAACAAATCGCGGACGTGCTACGCGACGTTCCGAATCAGGTGAGCCTGATCGGGCACGCCGATTCGATTCCGATCCACAATCGGCGTTTCAAGAACAACTGGGAGCTTTCCGCGGCACGAGGGCTACGGCTGCTCGAAACACTGAACAGCCGCTTCGGCATTCCCGAATCGCGTCTTTCGGTGTCGAGCGATGGCGCCAATCGTCCGCGGAGCTCGAATGACACTCCAGACGGGCGCGCGGAAAACCGGCGTGTGGAAATCGTGATTCTGGACGAAGCCGCCCAGTAATTTACGCCATTACTTTCAGAAACGCGGCTTTGAACCGGTCCATGTCCTGCTGCGTCCCCACCGAGACGCGAACATGAGTCGGCCAGACCGGCCATGGCCGGCCGATCAGCACGTTCTGCTTCGCCATCGCATTGATCACTTCCCGTTGGGCCGCTTCACGTCGATCATGAAGTGATTGGCTTCGCTCTTCACGTATTTGAAGTTCTTGGCTTCCAGGAACTCGAACACGTTGTCGCGAATATCCTTGTTGATCTTGCGGCGCTCGGGAACCACGGTCTTGTTCTTCAGGCTCGCCGTCGCGGCCGCCATCGCGGTGATCGGCACGAAACCGACGCCCCACGGCCGCAGCTTGGCGAGAAGATCCGGACGGCCCAGCGCCAGACCCGCGCGAATGCCCGCCATTCCGTACACTTTCGAGAACGTGCGCAGGACGATCACATCCTTGCCCGCGTTCACCAGGTCGAAGCCCGGTTTGGCGGCCGTCGAGAAGTGGATATAGGCTTCATCCAGCAGCAGGATGCATCCCTTCGGCATGTTGGCGAGGACGTAATCGATGTCGGCGCGCGACGTCAGCGTGCCGGTCGGGTTGTTCGGATTGCAGATGTAAATGATGCCCGCGTTGGGATCGGCTTTGACCATCGCTTCCACGTCGTGCGAATAATCCTTGCGCAGCGGAACGTGAATCGCCTTGGCTCCGATGAACTTCGCGGTTTGCGCGCCGGATTCATACCCGGGATCGGCCATGACGAAAGAGCGCGTGGGCGAGCAGTAGGCGCATACGGTGCGCAGCAGCGGATCGCTCGACCCGGCGAAGATCGAGACGGATTCGGGTTTCAGGCCCTCGACTGCCGCGTAGGTCTCGACCATTTGGCCCGATTCGTTATTGGGCGAATAGCGGCCGCCGAACTTGGCCACTTTGGTGATCGCTTCCAGCGCATCGTTGCACGGACCCAGGGGATTCTCATTGGAGTTGATGCGGACCGCGTCCGCCGCCATCTCGCTTCGCACGGCACGTTGGGCGAAGGCTGCTTCATTGTAAAAGGGGAATGCCGCGCCTGCGGTCAGCACACTGGCGATTCTGCCAAGCTGCCGGCGAGAGAAGCCGCGGGAAAGAATGCTTTCTTCCACGGCGGGGGCGATCGGGGTTTGCATGCAAAATCTCCTCGTGTGGGCAGTGTATCGGAACCGAGTGGGGAAGTCAAAGGGCTGCTGGCCCTTGTCGGTACCTTAGTCCTAGGCATCGATAGACAACGACTAAGTATTTGAAAGGTCGGGTCCTGGTGTAGCTTCCCAATTGTTAGGACCGGCCAAAGGCCGTATCCTCGAATCATATGGAAAAGCTGTTGAACATGTGCCGGAGGGTGAGCATCTGGAAGGATACGCACGGGCAGGATTTGATCGAGTACGCGCTGATGGCAGGCTTCGTCGCCGTGGCCGCCGGCGCGACCATGCCCGGTGTGGCAAACTCCATCTCCACGATTTTCAGCAAGACCGCCAGCGTATTGAAGAAATCCTCGACCCAGGGCAGTTAGTGCGGAACTAGACGCGGCTTGTTATAATCGGATCGACTACCTAAAAGAATGCACGGGTTCGCCTTCGCTTGCCCGGTCGATCAATAACATGCCTAAACGCACATTTCAGCCGAACAATCGAAAGCGCGCCAAGACTCACGGATTCCGGGCGCGAATGAAATCCGTAGACGGACGGGCGGTGCTGTCGCGCAGGCGCGCCCGCGGCCGCCACAAACTGACGGTCAGCGACGAGAGAGCCGTCCGGACTGCCAAGGCCAGCTAACATCGATCGCGGCGCCGCGCTCACGTTTCCGCGATCGTCGAGGATCCTGCGCTCCGCCGATTTTCGAGTCGTCTATGACAACGGCTTTCGCGTTTCCTGCCCCGTGTTCGCGGCGTTCTGTTACGCCCGGGGTGAAGGCGCGCCGAGCGGACATGCTGGCGCCCGGCTGGGGCTCACCGTTCCCCGCGCGATCGGAGGAGCGGTGGTGAGAAACCGGATCAAGCGGCGTATCCGCGAGGTTTTTCGCGTTCGGCGTCACCTTTTTGGGCCGCAGTGGGATATCGTCATCAATCCCCGCCGCGCGGCACTTACCGCGCCCTTCACCGAAATCGAGCGAGCACTTGAGAAAGTGATCGAAAAATGCGCGCACTGACCATCGCCATTTTGCGTATCTACAAGCGATGGATCTCGCCGGTTCTGCCGTCGGCGTGCCGGTTTCATCCGACTTGTTCGGAATATATGTTGCAAGCCGTGGAAACGCATGGCGTCGTGCGAGGCGTCTGGCTGGGGCTAAAGCGGCTGGCCAAGTGCCATCCGTTTCACCAGGGAGGGTTTGACCCCGTTCGCTAAAGCGGACGATCGCTCGCTATGGAAAAAAAGGAAATGTCGATGGAGGCGAGGCTGCTCCTCGCATTCCTATTGATGGGGCTGGTGCTGTTCGGCACGCAGTATTTCTATAAGCCCGCGCCTTCGCCTGCAAAACCCGTGGCCGCATCGCCCGCCAAACCGACGGCCCGGACTGGCGACACTCCTCCGGCAGCCCAAGCTCCCACGCCCCCTCCGCAGCCCGCCGCCGAACTGCCCGGGCAGATCCACGCCGATCAAGAAGAAACGTTTCCGATCGAGACCGACAAGTATCGCGTGGTGTTCTCCAATCGCGGCGCGGTGGTTAAGAGTTGGATTCTGAAGGAATACAAGGACCATAAAGGCGAACCGCTCGATCTGGTAAATCAAAAGGCAGTCGCAAAATATCCGCTTCCCCTGTCGCTGACTTTCAAAAGCCAGGCGCCCGCCACCGATCCCAACACCGGCCTGTTCACGGTACATCATTCCGACGACAACTTGAGCGCGGAGTTTGAGTTCTCGGACGGCCGCGGCGTCACCAGGAAATCGTTCAAGTTCGCGAAGAACAGCTATCTGGTCGGCGTCACGTCACAAGTGAGCGAGAATGGCATTCTGATTCCACATTCGCTCGAATGGCGTGGCGGATTCGGCGATGAAACGGTAACCACTGCTGCCGCCGATCAGCACGTTGTCTATTACGATCTTCCCGGGACCAAGCTGTACGAGAAAGATCAGAAGGAAGGGAAGAACGGACCGGTTTCGTTCAGTGGACAATATTCCTTCGCCGGAATTGAAGATAAATATTTCGCCGCGGTGTTTCTTCCCGCCAGCCATGCCTCGGTCGAAGTGACGGCTTTTTCTGACACGGTGCCGGGCGCGTCCGGCTCCGACGAGCAGCATGTGGGCGCGTCGGTGGGCGGCGATGGAGTCAATGCATTCTCCTTTTTCGTGGGGCCCAAAGACACGGACTTGTTGCGCCGCGTCGATCCGAAGCTCGAAACACTGATCGACTGGGGATGGTTCGAGATTATCGCCAAGCCCCTGTTCCTGGTGATCAACTGGACCGCGGATCACCTGGTGCACAACTGGGGCTGGGCGATTATTCTGGTCACCGTCGCCATCAATCTGCTTACGTTCCCGCTGCGTCTGTCGAGCATGAAATCGTCGAAGAAGATGCAGCGGCTACAGCCGCAAATCGCAGCAATCAACGCCAAATACAAGAATCTTTCCCTGCGCGATCCGAAAAAAGCCGAGCAGAACCAGGAAGTGATGGATCTGTACAAGCGGGAGGGCGTCAATCCCGTGGGCGGCTGTCTGCCAATGTTGTTGCAGATGCCGTTTTTCTACGCGTTTTACCGCGTGCTGAGCGTGTCGATTGAAATGCGCGGCGCGGGCTGGCTGTGGGTCCACGATCTTTCGCAGCCCGAAACGCTGGCGATTCGCGTGCTGCCGGTGCTGTTGATCGTCACGCAATTTTTGTCGCAAAGGATGACGCCGCAACCCGGCGCCGATCCGGCGCAACAAAAAATGTTCATGTTGATGCCGCTGGTGCTCGGCTATATGTTTTACTTCGCCAACTCCGGGCTGGTGCTATACTGGCTGACTGGCAACGTGGTGGGCATCGTCCAGCAATGGATGTTGAATCGGGGAGGCCCGCCTCCGGCTGTCGTGGACGTGAAGCCGGCCGCCAGCAAGAAGAAGCGCTAGGAACTGGTCGACAACGTGCCGGATAAGAAGTATACGCTGGCGGAGGCAAGGCCCCGCATCGAACAATTCCTGAATCGTGTGTTTCCGTTGGCCGGCTTCAAGCTGGATTACACGGTGACCGAAGGCGAAACGCCGCATCCTGATTTCGAAAATCCCGATGTGCTGGTGCGCTTCAGCGGCGCCGACGTCGACTTGCTGCTCGCAAACAAAGCCGAACTGCTACTCGCGCTGGAACAGTTGACCATGGAAGCGATGGGTCTGCCGCCGGAGGAACATTCGCGGCTGTGTTTCGACGCCAACGATTATCGCATCCTGCGCATCGAAGAACTGCGCATGAGCGCGCTGGCGGCGGCTGAACGTGTCAAGAAAACCCGCGTTCCGTTTCACTTCAGCCCCATGAACAGCCGGGAACGGCGCATCCTGCATCTGGCGCTGCGCGATCAGACCGAAGTGCGCAGTGAAAGCGTCGGCGTCGGCCCGATTCGCCAGGTGGTGGTGGTGCCGGCGGATATGAAGACGCTGCCCGAACCAATTCGTCCGCCGCGCCCTCGTCCGGAAGACGACCGTCCCGCGAGGCCCTTCGGGCGCGACCGCCGGGATCGGCGCGGTGGTCCGCCGGGCCGTGGACGCGATCGCGATCGACGCCGGCCGTAATCTCTGCAGCTCAAAGATACCATCGCCGCCGTTTCCACTCCGCCCGGGCGAGGCGGAATTGGCATTGTGCGCCTTTCCGGTGCGGACGCGCGTTCGATTGCCGAAAAAATCCTTCGGATTCCGGAATCCTACGCGTGGAAGCCTTGGACCGCGACTCTTGCTCAACTGCTCGACCCGGAAAGCCACGTCGTCGATCACGTGGTGGTGACTTTCTTCGCTGCTCCGCGATCGTACACGGCCGAAGATGTGGTCGAAATTTCCTGTCACGGCTCGCCCGTGGTCCTGCGGCACGCGCTGGAACGTGTCTGCGAAGCGGGCGCGCGCCTGGCTGAGCCGGGCGAGTTCACGTTGCGCGCGTATCTCAACGGACGCATCGACCTGCCGCAGGCCGAGGCGATTCGCGATCTGATCGACGCCACGACGCTTTTCCAGGCTCGTATCGCCGCGCAGCAGGCCGAAGGCTCCGTCTCGCGGCGCATGAAGCCGCTGAAGGAGCAGTTGCTGGAATTGATCGCTCTGCTCGAAGCCGGCATCGATTTCGCGGAGGACGACATCAGCGTCGCGCCGCCGAAAGAGATTCTGCGCCGCCTGGGACCTATAGAATCTGGAGTCGACGCGCTGATCCGCAGCTTCGCCTACGGCAAGCTGGTTCACGACGGATTTACGCTTGCCATCGTGGGCCGTCCGAACGTCGGCAAGAGCAGCTTATTTAATTGTCTGCTGGAACAGAACCGCGCGATCGTGACCGAGATTCCCGGCACCACGCGCGACCTGGTTTCCGAAACCGCGTCGCTTGACGGGATTCCGGTCAAATTCGTGGACACCGCCGGAATTCGCCAGGGGCAGGATCTGGTCGAAACCTTGGGCATCGAACGGAGTTATCAGGCCATGGCCGACGCTGATCTCACGCTGGTGGTGGTGGATCTTTCCTCTCCGCTTACGGCGGAAGATCACGAGCTGATCCGGCGCGCGCGTGAGCAGGGCAAATGCCTTGTCGCTGGAAACAAATCCGATCTCACGCCCGCTGCAACCGTCGAGGAAGCTATCGCCGTTTCCGCGCTGACCGGCGCGGGGGTCGCCGAACTTCGCAAGCGCCTGGTCGACGCAATTGCTCCGCGCGGACGCCTGGAACAAGAGGGCGGCTTCATCACCAGCCTTCGCCACGAACAATTGTTGAAAGAATCGCGCGAAGCGCTGGAACAGGCTCGCAACGCAACCATGCTCGGCATTCCTCACGAAATGCTGCTGCTGGATCTCTACGCCGGGCTGCGCCCGATCGATGCGATCACGGGCGCAACCACCGCCGATGATATTTTGAACCGAATTTTCTCCACCTTCTGCATCGGCAAGTAGCTATTTGGGCCGCACCGTAAGAATTTCTTCCGCATCCACTTTATTGAACTGCATCGGAAAGCTGGTGGCGCCGTAATAGGCGCTCCACTGATCCTTATAGTGCTTCGACAAGCGGCTGCCCGGATTCGCCGATGGTGATGTTCTGCAACGAATTGTCCAGATCCGCGAGGTCGACCACCATTCGCATCGACGGCCCCAGCCGGCGCGTGGTCTGCTTGATCGTGGTCGATCCGCCGCTCATCGCCACCGGACCGATGTTGAAATATTTCCCGATCAGCGGCAACTGGCTGAGCACCGGCTGCACGATTCGCAGCTCATTGTATTGCCCGTAATCCCAGCGCGAGACCTTTGGACCCCTGCGTTTCCGCCCCGGCGTTGACGGCACGCGTCAGGCACTTCAGCAGCAGCGCATCCCAATCCGCGAACCAATCGCGCGGCCGCTCCCGCAACAGACGCTCCGCCACAGCCGGAGCCATTCCGAACTCGTACGGATCCGTCGAGGCCCGGCGCGGCGCGATCCACCAGAGCTTTCTTCAGCTCCTGATAAACCAGCGCCGCGACCATCGGCGCGGCGTCCCCTTCTCCACTTGCCCGTTCCAGTTGCGAAGCAGATCCACTGCCTCGCGCTCCTGCGGATTCGTGCTCTTATGCGCGTCCCACGCCGCGACCACCTGCTGCGCGAGGAATACCATGAACACCGAGTACACGTCCTTCTGGACCTTCAACATGTCGTGCGGCTGCCATTTCGCCTGTTGCCCGAGCAGCGTGCGAATCTCGCTCGACCGATAATACGGCGCGAAATCGCCATTCACCGGATAGCGGTAATCTTCCGGAAACGGATTCTGATTCGCCGTGACGATGACCCCGGACGCGGGATTATAAACCTGCGGAAGATCGTCGAAGGGAATAAACCCCTGCCATTCGCAGTCGCCCGACGCGCCGTCGGCGGGAACATCGCCGCGGCAGCCTTCTGGGCGGATCGGCAACCGCCCGGTCGCGTGATATCCGATATTGCCATCCACGTCGGCGTAGACGAAATTCTGCCCCGGCCCCGGAAACCGCGCGATGGCGTGCGTGAACTCCTCCCAATTCTGCGCACGGTCGATTTCCAGGAACGGGAATTGAAAACTGGACGGCTCGGCCGCCGCCCAGCGCAGCGCGTAGCGATGATTTTCGTCGCTCAAGAATACCGGCCCGTGCCGCGTGACCCATTGATCGAACTGCACCGGCTTCGCGCCCTTCACGGCGATCGCGTTGCGCTCCAGGCGCGCCTGCTCCACCTGCCCGCGAAATATGTAGCGGCCGTTTTGAGGATCCATCTGTTCGCGATACAGATCCTGCACATCAGCTTGCAGATTCGTCACGCCCCACGCGATCCGCTCGTTGTGGCCGATGATCACGCCCGGAACGCCGGGCAGCGCCACTCCGGTAACATCGAGCCCCGGCGCATGCAGCCGCACCATGTACCACGTGGACGGAATCGCAAATTCAAGATGCGGATCGTTCGCCAGAATCGGCTTGCCCGTCGCGCTGTGTGCGCCGGAAACCGCCCATGCGTTGGACCCCGGCTGCACTTCCTGGCCCGTTCGCGTGGGAAACAGAAAATCGACCTTCGCCCGATCGCCCCTTTCGAGCATGTGCATCTTGGCCATTTCATTCCGCCAGCTGGTGGTAAGGATGCGATACATGTGCAGCCCGGCCAGAATCGAATCGCGCATGCGCCACGGCCGAGGATCGTAGTTGAGCAGCGCGAACTCGACCGGGTAACGGCCGCGATGCGTTTCGAGATAATAGTTCACGCCGCGCGCGTAAGCCGCCAGAATCGCGCGATCGGCGGTCGGCATCGACCGCTCGTCTTCCTCGGCGATCCGCGCCATCCGCAGCCGCCGCGCTTCCTCATCCGATTCGAGCGCCTGCCGCCCCACTACTTCCGCCACTTCGCCCGCGGCAAGTCTGCGCAGCGCGTCCATCTGCCACATCCGGTCCTGCGCCGTGACGAATCCCTGCAAAAACACCGCGTCTTCCCACGTCGCCGCCGTGATGTGCGGAACGCCCAGCGCGTCGCGCGCGATGGTGGCCTTCGCCGAAATCGGCGCCGCTGATCTGTCCCGACGTTTCGGCCAGCGGGCGCAACGCGAACCAGTAGATCGCGACCAGAAGCGCGACCAGCAAAACCGCTATGCTCAAATTGATCACGCGCAAAATCGGCGTGGTGAATAACACTGCTCGATTGTAGCGAATGTCTCTTCGACTGATTCTGCTGGCCGCCATCGTCGCGGTGAACGGTTTTTTTGCCGCGGCCGAAGTCGCGCTGTGTCCGTGCGCCGGTCGCGGCTCAAGCAACTCGCGGAGCACGGCAGCGTCGCGGCGCGCGCCGCCCTGGGGCTGCTCGCGAATCCAGGCCGCTTGCTGAGCGCGACGCAAGTGGGCGTGACGCTCGCGAGCCTGGGCCTCGGCTGGGCCGGCGAAGATACGGTTTACAAGATTCTGCTGGCACTTTGTTCCATCCAGCGATGAGCCCGCGCGCCACTGCCTGGTGGCACGGCGGCGCGTTCGCGGTCGCGTTCCTGATGATCAGCTTCATGCACGTGGTGGTCGGCGAAGTGGTTCCCAAGAATCTCGCCATCGAAAAAGCCGATCGCGTCGCGCTGCTGATGGCGCCGGCGCTCTTGGTCTTTCTGCGCATTTCTGCGCCGTTTGTGTTCGTGATCGAACGGTCCGCCGCGGTGCTGACGCATGCGCTCGGATTGCGCGGCGCCCACGCGGGCAGCGGCCATTCGCCCGAAGAACTGAAGTTCATCGTCGAATCGAGCCGGCTGGAAGGCCACCTCGAAGACTTCGAAGAGGACGCGATTCAAAGAATTCTGGAGCTGAAGGACGTCAATGCGCGCGAAATCATGACGCCGCGGATCGACATCGTTTCGGTCTCCGCGGATGCCAATCTCGACGAACTGCTGCGCCTGATCACCGAACACAAATACTCGCGGCTTCCGGTGTATCAGGGCAAACCCGAAAACATCATCGGCGTTGTGCATTACAAAGATCTGATCGGCGCCTGGCAGGAGCGCAAACTCGCCGGCGATCGCCGCCAGCCCGCGCCCGTTTTCCGCCTGCGCCGCTACGTGCGCGATCCGCTGGTGGTGCCGGAAACCAAGCCGCTCAATCAACTGGTGGACGAATTTCGCAAGCACCACAAGCATCTGGCCATGGTGGTGGACGAGTTCGGGACCATCACCGGGATGGTGACGCTCGAAGACGTGCTGGAGCAGATTTTCGGCGAGATCGGCGACGAACACGACGTCCGCCGTCCCATGCCCGCCGCGGGCGCGCCCGTGATCGAAATCGACGGCAGCACCAACATTCGCGACCTTGCCGCGCAGTACGGCATCGATCTTCCCGGCGACGCGGGCTTCGAGACTCTCGCCGGATTCCTGCTGTTCCGCTTCGGCTACATTCCCGCGCCGGGCGAATCCGTGACCTACGGATCGCGCACGTTCATCGTTCAGGAAATGGACCGCAACCGCATCGTGCGGGTTAAGATCATTACCGCGCGTCCGCCGGAGGCCGCGTCCGCATGAACGAACTGCTCGAAAATATTCGCGCCCAACTCCACTCGCTCTCCAATGAGCGCGTGCGCATTTCGCAAGATCGCTTCTTCACTCCCGAGCAGCGCCCCGATTCCTACGGAGTCGCGACCCCCGCCGTGAAAGTCATGGCTCAGGATGTGTATCGACAAATCAAGCACTGGCCGATCTCGCAGCGTGACCGCCTCTGCACCGAGCTTTGGGAAAGCGGCAAGAATGAAGAAGGCAACCTGGTCTGCTACGTGTATCGCCGTTTCGCGAAACACTGCGGACCCCGCGAATTTCGCGTGTTCACGCGCTGGCTGGATAAATACGTGCACAACTGGGGCCACACCGACGGTCTTTCACTGTGGCTTCTCGGCGCGTCAATCGCAAACGATCCCGCATTGATCCCGCAGCTTTATCCGTGGACCAGATCCAGGAATCGATGGAAGCGGCGCGCCGCCGCGGTTGCGCTGGTTCCATCCGCGCGCCGCGGCCTGCACGCGCGCGAGATTTTTCGCGTCGCCCAACCGCTGATTCCCGATTCCGACGATATGGTGCGGAAGGGCGTCGGCTGGCTGCTGAAAGAAACTTATCCGAAAAAATCCGTCGAGACCGCCAAGTTCCTGCTGCCCTGGGCCGGCAAAGCTCCTCGCGTGGTTTTGCGCTACGCCGCCGAAAAAATGACTCCGGCAGACCGCTCGAAAATCCTCATTCGATCGCCAGCCGCGAGTTCAGCCCTACCCCGGTGATCCTCTGCTCGCGTGCCGCGCGCATGATCGCCGCCACGCGCCGCGCCGCCAGCTTTGGATCCAGCCCTTCGGTACGAATATTCGAAACGCAGTTGCGTTCGGCGTCTGTCCGCCCAATCCGCGGCGACCAGGTCAAATAGACACCCATGCTGTCCGGCGAACTCAGCCCCGGCCGTTCTCCGATCAACACCACTGCGAGCTTCGCGCCCATCCGTTCCCCGATTTCATCGCCGATCGCCACGCGTCCTTGCTCGACTACGCAAACAGGCGCGATGCGCCAATCCGCGAGCTCGGTCCGCGATGCTTCAAGGAACGGCAGCGCGTGCCGATGAATCGCCGTCGCCGAAAGCCCGTCTGCGACGATCAATGCAGCGTCCCAATCGCCACGCGTGATCCGCCCCGCCGAGTCCGTGTCGAGCCTTCGCCCCAAATCCGGCCGCCGCAGATAAGTAGCGCGATCATGCGCGGCGCTATGCAGGAATAGCGCTTCGTGAAACATCGTCACGTCCATTGCCCGCCCTACCGCATCTCGAGCTTTCGCATGCGCTAACTGAAACGCCAATAGCTCGCGAGTCGGCAAGCTATGCCCGGCGCGACCCAGCGCGATCCTGGCGCTGGTTAACTCCCGCAATCCCGCCCAAGGATCGAAAATCACGAAGCCGCCCGAAGCGCGCGTTCGAACACCGGAGGCAGCGCGCGAGCCTCGCGCAGACGGATTCCCTGGTCGAGAATTCCCATCCGTTCCAGCCACGCTTCGAACTCCGGCGCCGGACGCAGTTTCAGCAGCGAGCGCAGATACAGCGCATCGTGAAACGACGTGCTCTGATAATTCAGCATGATGTCATCCGCGCCCGGCACGCCCATAATATAGTTGCATCCCGCCACGCCCAACAGCGTCAGCAACGAGTCCACGTCGTCCTGATCGGCCTCCGCGTGATTGGTGTAGCACACGTCGCAACCCATCGGCAGTCCCAGCAGCTTCCCGCAGAAATGATCTTCCAGGCCCGCCCGCGCGATCTGCTTCCCGTCAAACAAATACTCGGGTCCGATGAACCCGACCACGGTATTCACCAGCAGCGGCTTAAATTTCCTCGCGACCGCGTACGCGCGAGCCTCGCACGTCTGCTGATCCACTCCATGATGCGCATTCGCCGAAAGCGCGCTGCCCTGGCCCGTCTCGAAGTACATGACGTTCTCGCCGCGCTTCAGCTCGCGCGCCGCTGCGCAAGCTTCGTCGAGCATCGCCAGGTCGACTCCGAACGCGCGATTGGCGGCCTCCGTTCCCGCGATGGATTGAAACACCAGGTCCACCGGCGCGCCTCGCGCGAGCGCCTGCATCTGCGTCGTCACGTGCGCCAGCACGCAGATCTGTGTCGGAATCTCCAGCGTCTCCCGCACGCGATCGAGCATGCGCAGCAGTCCTTCGACGCTCGCCACATCGTCCGACGCCGGATTCACGCCGATCACCGCGTCGCCGTTGGCATAGAGCAATCCGTCGATCACGCTGGCCGCGATGCCGCGAGGATCGTCGGTCGGATGATTGGGCTGAAGCCGCGTTGAAAGCCTGCCCGCAAGTCCGATCGTGTCGCGAAACCGCGTGATCACGCGACACTTTGACGCGGCCGTTACCAGGTCCTGCACCCGCATGATCTTCGAAACCGCCGCCGCCATCTCCGGCGTCACGCCGGCTGCAATCGCAGCCAACGCCTCACCGGTGGTCTCGTCCGCCAACAGCCATTCGCGAAACTCGCCCACCGTCAAATGCGCGATCGGCGCGAACGCATTCGCGTCATGCGAGTCGCAGATCAGCCGCGTCACTTCGTCCGATTCGTAAGGGATGACCGGCTCCGCTAAAAACCGCTTCAGCGGCGTATCGGCGAGCTCCATCTGCGCCGCAACCCGTTCTTCCGCCGATGCCGCCGCGATTCCCGCCAGTTCGTCGCCGGAGCGCCTGGGACTGGCCCGCGCCAGCAGCGTCTTCAGATCCGTTTTCATCGCTTATGTCGTAGCGCGAATTCCTCTTCGGGCGACCGGACCAGCCGATGCCGCGCATACACCGCGAAGTATCCGATCCCCAGCAAGAACCACACCGCCGCTCCCAGAACACTTCGATTGTATTCGGGATTCAGGAACAGCGTCACCAGCGTCACCGCAGCGATGCATCGCCGCGATCGTCGCGCCTGCGATCGCCGAGCGGGCTCACATAGGGCCGCTCGATCTGACGCAAATCTGCGCCGCAGCAAAATGAAGGACGCCATCTGAAAAATGTACGCGATCACCGCGCCGAATACGGCCATATTCAGCAGAACCGCTCCCACCGCGCCCTTCTGTCCCGAAAGATAAATCCCCAGCGCCGCCGCCAGCCCCAGCGCCGATCCCGCCATCAACGACCGCACTGGCGTCTTATGTTTCGAATGCGTCTCCGAAAGCCACGTCGGAAAGTATCCGGCGCGCGATAACGAATAGATCTGCCGTCCATAGGCGAAGATGATGGTGTGAAAACTGGCGATCAGTCCGACGCACGCTACCGCCGCCAGGACTTTCGCGCTCGATCCGAACATGACTTGGAACCCCAGAAACAAAGGCTCCTGCGACTCTCCCACTTTCGCCGCGCCCGGCGGAATCGACGCGCTGGTATACAACGTCAGGAATGAACACGCGATCAGCGTCAGCAATCCCCATAAAATTCCTTTCGGCATATCGCGCTTGGGATCGTGCGACTCTTCGGCCGCCAATGGAAGCTGTTCGATGGCCAGATAGAACCACAACGCGAACGGCAGCGCCGTGAAAACGCCCGCCCGTCCGCCCGGCAGCCATTGCCCTCGCCCATCCAATGCCCATCGTTTGAAATCGAGATGCGGAATCGCCCCGATCCAGAACACGCACAACACCGCCAGCGCCGCCATCGCGATGAAGATCGAAAATTTGAACGACAGCTCCACGCCGTAGATGTTCAGCGCGACAAACACCGCGTAACTCACCAGCCACCACACTGGTTCCATCGACTTCGGCGTCCCACAGATCGCGCCGAGGTATCCGCCGATCCCCACCACGATAGTCGCGGGCGTCAAAATATATTCCATATTTTCGGCGAGCCCCGTGACGTAGCCGCCCCATGGCCCCATCGCGGTGCGAGCGAAAGAATACGCGCCGCCGGTGTGCGGCAGCGCCGGCGACATCTCCGCGATCGAAAAACACAACCCCCCGTACATCACCGTCATGATCACCAGCGCGATCAGCATCCCGCCGAAGCCGCCGCTGGTCAGCCCGAAATTCCAGCCGAAAAAATCGCCGGAGATTACCGCCGCCACACCCAGTGCCCATAAATGCAACACCCGCGCGTGACGCCGCAGTGTGCGTTTTTCGAAATACCCCGCGTCCGCCTTGGTGTAGGCGACAGATCGCTCGTCGGGCGTCATCTCAAAACGCTAACACGTGCGGCCATTGTATGATGGGGCTTCCGTGAAGATCGACGTCTTTAATCACATTCTCCCGGCCCGCTTTTTCGCAGAGTTTCTACGCATCGCGCCCGGCCTGAAAGACATGGGCAAGCGATCGCGAAACATCCCGGCGATCTACGATCTGGACGCCCGCTTTCGCATGATGGATGAGTTCGGCGAGTATTGCCAGATCCTCTCGCTCGCCTCGCCGCCCATTGAGTCCTTCGCCTCGCCCGCGGATTCACCGAACCTCGCGCGCATGGCGAATGACGGCATGGCGGAACTGGTCGCACAGCATCGCGATCGCTTCCCGGCCTTCGTCGCCGCGCTGCCCATGAATCATCCCGATGAGGCCGTCAAGGAACTGGACCGCGCCCTCACCGATCTCGGCGCTCTCGGCGTCCAACTCTACTCGAACGCAGCCGGCAAGCCCCTCGACGCCCCGGAGTTCCCGCCGCTGTTCGATGAACTGGCCCGGCGCGATCGCGCCATCTGGCTGCATCCCGCGCGTTGCGGAAATTTTCCCGACTACCTTACCGAAGACCGATCGAAATACGAAATCTGGTGGACCTTCGGCTGGCCCTACGAAACCAGCGCCGCCATGGCGCGCCTGGTCTTCTCCGGCCTGTTCGATCGCCATCCCAATCTGAAGATCATCACGCATCACATGGGCGCGATGATTCCGTACTTCGAAGGCCGCGTCGGCTACGGCTGGGATCAGATCGGCCGCCGCACGTCGGATGAAGATTACGGCGCGCTGCTGAAGTCCATGAAGAAGCGCCCGCTCGACTATTTCAAAATGTTCTACGCCGACACCGCTCTGTTCGGCGCTCGCGCAGCCACGGAGTGCGGGCTGTCTTTCTTTGGAATCGATCGCGTTTTATTCGCGTCCGACACACCGTTTGAGCCTACGCCCGGACTATACATCCGCGAAACCATCCGCGTCATCGATAGTCTCGACCTTAGTCCAGAAGAAAAGAATCGAATTTATCAAACCAACGCCCGTAATTTATTGAACCTGACTTGACCTCATGCCTCTTTTTGGAAAAAAAGAAACTGCCCGTGTCACGTATATCTCTCACGCCGGGGTCCCCAGCCCGGTGACCGTTCCGCTCGGCGACTCTGTCATGGAAGGCGCCATCAAGAACGGAGTCGACGGCATCGTCGCCGAATGCGGCGGCGCCTGCATGTGCGGCACCTGTCACGTGTACGTCGAAGAAGCGTTTCTTCCGCGCTTGAAACCCATCCAGGACGACGAAAACGAACTGCTCAACACCACCGTGTGCCCGCGGCGGTCGAACAGCCGCCTGGGATGCCAGATTCCCGTGACCAAGGAGCTCGACGGTCTGGTCGTCCGCACGCCGGAGACGCAGCAGTAAATGGGAGTCGTGATCGTCGGCGCGGGGCAGGCCGGTTTTCAAGCCGCCGCCTCCCTTCGCACCGGCGGTTACGAAGAATCCATCACGCTGATCGGCGAGGAGCCGCATCTCCCCTATCAGCGTCCGCCGCTTTCGAAAGGATTTCTGCTCAACAAGCAGACCATTGAGAACACTTCGCTGCGTCCGGAAGCGTTCTACGCGACGCAGCGCATCGAATGCATCCTCGACGATCGAGCCACGCAAATCGACCGCGCATCCCGTGAAGTTCTGCTGGCTTCCGGCTCTCGCGTGCCCTATGACCAGCTCATCCTCGCCACGGGCTCTCGCGTGCGAACGCTGACGATTCCCAACGTCCACTACTTGCGGAATCGCGAAGACGCAGTCGAGATTAAGGATCAACTTGAGCAAGCCGAAACCGTCGCCGTCATCGGCGGAGGATTCATCGGCCTGGAACTAGCCTCCGCAGCGAGTTCGCTGGGCAAATCCGTGACGGTCTTCGAAATTCAGCCTCGCTTGATGCCGCGCTGCGTCTCGCCCATGGTTTCGGATTTCTATCGCGAACTTCACACCGCCCACGGAGTGAAGTTAGTGTTAGGCGCGCCGCCGGCGATTCAAGAAGCCGATCTGATCGTCGGCGGAATCGGTGTGTTTCCCAACATCGAGCTGGCGCGCGACGCTGGCCTGCCGGTCGGAAACGGCATTGCGGTCGACCAGTATCTGAGGACCGCGGACGAACGCATCTTCGCCATCGGCGACTGCGCCGACCACCCCAACCCATTCGCCGGCGCACGCGCGCGCCTCGAATCCGTGCAAAACGCCGTCGATCAGGCCAAGTGCGCGGCCGCGAACATTCTGGGAAAAAATGTCGCGTACAACGTCGTCCCGTGGTTCTGGACCGATCAATACGACGTCATGCTCCAGATGGCCGGTCTGTCCGGTGCAGCCGATCGCGAAGTCCTGCGCGGGGATCCGGCATCAAAAAAATTCTCGGTGTTCTATTTCGCGAACGACCGCCTGATCGCCGTCGATTCCATCAATCGCCCGGCGGATCACATGGCCGCCAGAAAACTGCTGGCCGCGAACGCGCGACTGACGCCCGAGCAAGCCGGTGATGAGAGCTTCGATCTGAAATCGCTACTCGTCTCTTAATGCGTCCAAAGGCGCCAGCCTCGACGCACGACGCGCCGGAATATAACTCGCCAGCCCAGCCGCCGCGATCAGCGCGACTCCGCCGATCAGAAACGCGCCCGGATCGGTCGTGCTCACGCCGAATAGCAAGCCTTGCATCAACCGCGTTAGCGCAAACGCGCCGGCCAATCCCACCACCGCTCCGATCGCGGTAAGCGCCAGCCCCTCCCCGACGATCAACTTCAAAATCCCGCCGCCGCTCGCGCCCAGCGCCATGCGAATCCCGATCTCCCGCGTCCTCTGGCTCACCGAATATGCGAGCACGCCGTAGATTCCCACCCCGGCCAGCACCAGCGCCAGCGACGCAAATACGCCGAGCAGTAGCATCACGAAGCGCCGTTCAGAAACCCAAAAACCCAGCGATTCTTCCATGGTGCGAATCTGCTGGATCGGCTGATCCTTGTCGATCGACCACACCACGCGCGAAAGCGCCGCCGAAAAACTGGAAGGCGCACCCGCGGTTCGCGCCACCAACGTCACGCCTCGAAACTGCTGCGATGGCACATACAATTCCGGATTGATCGGCGAATCCGGCCCAAGCTGCCGCGCATCGCCCACCACTCCGATAATCACTCGCGGCCGAACGCCAAACTGGATCACCTTCCCCAGCGCTTCGCCGCCAGGGAAAACTTTTCGAGCGAACGTCTGGTTCACCACCACCGATTTCGATTTTGCATCCTCCACTTCTTGCCGCGTGAACACGCGTCCGCGCTCCACCGCAATCATCATGGTTCGAAAATAATCTTCCGAAACGCCGCGCCAGTTGGTCATGGTCTGCGCGAACGCTGGAGCCGCGGGCGCGCCTTCCACCGAATAATTCTGGAACGACATTCCCTGCATCGGCAGCCCGCTCGCCAGGCTTACCGAAACCACTCCCGGCACGCCGGCCGCCTCGTCGAGCAGTTCCCGGCAGAAGCCCGCCGTCTGCTCTTCTTTCGGATACTTCGCCTCCGGCAAAGTCATCTGCATGGTGAGCAGTCCGTTCAAATGAAACCCCGGATCCGCCGTCAGCATCGCCCGCACCGTGCGGATCAGCAGTCCCGCGCCCACCAGCAGCACCAGCGCCAGCGCGACCTCGCCGGCCACCAGCACACCGCGCATCCGTTTCAATCCGCTGCCGCCGATTCCCGCGCGACCTCCCTGCGTCAGCGCTTCGTTCACATTTCGTCGAGCCGCATCGAATGATGGCGCGATTCCGAAAATCAATCCCGTCAGGATCGCCATCAGCAGCGTGAACCCGAGCGCCGCCGGATCGAGCTTCAGCTCCTGCAGGTGCGGCGAATCCCCCGGCGCCATCGCCATGATGCCTTTAATCCCCAGCGCCGCCAATAACAATCCCAGCGCTCCGCCCGCGAAACTCAGCAGCAGGCTTTCGCACAGCATCTGTCGAATCAGCCGGAACCGGGTCGCCCCCAACGCGAGCCTCACCGCCAGCTCTTTCCTTCGTCCCATCGACCGCGCTAGCAACAGATTCGCGACATTCGCGCATGCGATCAGCAGCACGAATCCCACCGCGCCCTGCAACAGCAGCACGTACAGCCGCATGCCTGGTCCCACGTCTTCCTGATACACCGGAAAAATGTTGACGCCGAAGCTCCCGTTCTCGTTCGGCGATTCACGCTGCAGCCGCCCCGCGATCCCCTCCATCTCCCCGCGCGCCTGCGCGAGCGACACGCCCGGCGCCAGCCGCGCATATACGAAATTCACCCGCGCCCAAAGATCCTTATCCGCCGCGGGCCGCATGTCCATCGGGAGCCACACCGCAGCCTTCTTCTGATCGAATCCCTGCCACACCGCCGGCAAGTGAAAATCCGCCGGCCACACGCCGACCACCGTATATCTGCTGTGATTCAGCTCCACCGATCCGCCCAGCGCTTTCGGATCGCCGCCGAATCTTTTCACGAACAGCGCATGGCTGATCACCACGACGTTCGACTTGCTCTCTTCCGCGGTGAACATTCGCCCCAGCAGAGGCCGCACGCCGAACGCTTCGCCGAAATCCGATGGAACCCTGACGCCCTCCACGTTCTCCGGGTGATCCGACCCGGTCAACGTGAAATCCTCGGCTTGATACAAGCTCATCGCCGAAAAAGATCGAGCCGATTGTTTCCAATCGAGAAAATTCTTTAAAGCCACCGGGCACCGGTCCGCCAGAAAATCCGCCAGGTGAGGATTCTTTTCCCACACCATCACGAGCCGTCCCGGATCCCGATACGGTAGCGCCCGCAGCAGCACCGCGTTGACCACGCTGAAAATCGCAGTATTAGCGCCGATTCCGAGCGCCAGCACCAGCACCGCAATCACCGCGAATCCAGGCGTCTTCGCGAACGCCCGCAAGGCAAACTTCAGATCGGCAAGCATGCCTCATTTTAGTCCCAGTGCTTTGTCGACGCCCACGCCTTCCGCAAGTCGACCGTCAATCCACGACACAGCAGCACCGGAAAATGGCGGTCCCGCCGAGCATAGGGATGTCCCACCAGTCCCGCGAACTCCACCGTTTCAAAATGCTTGCGATCCCCCGTGCCATCGCTTCCCATCACGATCACGATATCGCCCGTGTAATTCCGCGGACCCCAATACCAATAATTCTGGTGATTGCAGATCGCCTTCGGCAGCCCGTACTTCGACCCGTACAAATCGATCGCGCCCGCCTCGGCATAATTGTTCCCGAAAATCGCCGTCCGGGCCCGCTCCTCCGGCGTCAAACTGTTATACACATGAGCCACTTCGCGCACCATATCCTCCCACCCGAACTCATCCGCGAACCATTGCGGCAAAGGTCCATTGTCGTGATGCTCGATCTGCGGCGGCGCCAACCCGATCGCCTTTTGATAACGCGTAAACATCTCCGCCGGCAGAACCGGCGCAGCCATCGGAGCCAGTGCCACGGTCGCAATCACCAGCACCGCCGCATATGCGGCTCGGCTCCACATAGCTCGCGTACGCGTGATCGCCTCGAACGCCAACGCCCCTCCGGCGAATGCCATCGGGTACAGGGGCACAACATAATAATCCTTTCCGCCCAGAACGATGAACGTCGCGAGCACCGTCACGAACGTCCATGCCAGCACGCGGTACCGGCTGAAAAATAAAAACACGACGCCGCCCGCCCACAAAGGGGCCAGCAGCGGATTCATAATCAACGCCTGATCCGCAATAAACGGGATCGGCGCCCGCACCACATCGCGGCCGCTTGCGCGCACGTTGCGGATCAATTCAAGAAACGGAAAATCATGCCGGATCAACCAGATCAGATTCGGCAAGAAAATCGCCACCGCGGCTGCCGCTCCCATCCACATCCACCGTGATGCGATCCATTTCCGTTCGCGCGTCAACAATAGTGCGACCGCCACGCCGAACACGAAAAAAGCGACGCCGTACTTATTCTCCATGCCCACCCCAACAAGCACGCCGAACCACAGCCAGTAGCGCCCGTCGCCGGTGTTGATCGCCCGCACGATGCACCACGCGCATCCGGTCCAGACCAGCGGCTCGAAAGCGTTCATCGTCATCCAGTGATGCATGGTCATGTAGATCGGCACGCATGCCACGGCGAGCGCCGCCATCGCCTGTGCGAAGACGCCGCCGCTCATTTCGCGCGCGAGTCTCGCTGTTAACAACACCAGCGCCGCCCCGGCGATCGCCGGCAAAAGCCGCAGCGCGAACAGCGAGTCTCCAAAAACGTGCCGCGCGAACCAGGTGATAATCGCGATCAGCGGCGGCTGATCTACGTAGCCCGCCGCGAGATGATTCGAGCACGCGATGTAGTACAGTTCGTCGCAGAAAATTCCATACCGATTCGCGATCGCAAGTTGAAACACGAGCTTCCCTGCCGCAATCCACAGCACGATCTTCATGTCAGCCAGTATGCGCGTGAATCCTCAGTTTCCCTACAAGGACGGGACCACCGGGCGCCTGTAAGGGACTAACCGTCCCAATCGCGGCACATCTGCCCTAAAGAATCTTTGCACGCCATGTCGAGAACGGGCTACCGGCTCCGACTCACCTTTGAAAGCGCACGACAAGTGCAAAGATGAAAAGGAGAAACCACCGTGAAATACATTTTGATGATGCACTGCCCCAGGACAGGTTATGACAGCTTCGGCTCCATGCCGAAAAAGGACATCCAGGCTCATATCGCATTCATGCACGGCTACAACAAGGATCTGCGCGAGTCCGACGAGTGGGTGGACGGCCAAGGCTTGGCCGATCCGAAGCAGGCCAAGCTGGTCCGAGCCGGCAAAGATGGAGCGCCCATCACCGATGGCGTGTTTCCGGAATCCAAGGAGTTTCTGGCCGGATACTGGATCATCGACGTCGAGAGCCCGGAGCGAGCCTGCCAGCTCGCCGCCAAAGCTTCCGCCGCACCGGGAATCGGCGGGTCGCCGATGAACATGCTGATCGAAGTCCGGCAGGTGATGAGCGGTCCGCCTGAAGAATTTTCGTGATGCCGCTGGACGCCGAGGCTCTGTTGCGCGACTTGGCTCCTCAGGTGCTCGGCGTGGTCATTCGCCGTTATCGCGACTTCGCCGCCGCCGAGGACGCCGTTCAGGAAGCGCTGATCGCCGCCGCTGTGCAATGGCCGCGGGAAGGCCTTCCGGATCATCCCAAAGCCTGGCTGATTCAGGTCGCGTCGCGGCGCATGACCGATCATATCCGCAGGGAATCGGCCCGCCGGCTCCGCGAAAGCGCGGTCGCCATTGATCTGCTGGAACACGAATCCGAGCGCGACGACACCCTGATTCTTCTGTTCATGTGCTGTCATTCCGCTTTAACTCCTTCCTCCGCGATCGCGCTGACTCTGAGGGCCGTCGGCGGTTTGACCACCGCCGAAATCGCAAGCGCGTTCCTGGTTCCCGAAGCCACCATGGCTCAGCGGATCAGTCGCGCCAAATCGACCATCAAAGCTTCCGGCGTTCCGTTCAGTTTGCCCACCGAACAGGAACGAGCCGACCGCCTTCGCGCCGTGCTGCATGTGCTGTACCTGATCTTCAACGAAGGCTACACCAGCAGCGGCGGCCCTCAGCTTCAGCGCTGCGAATTGTCCACGGAGGCGATTCGGCTGACGCGTGCGGTCCACAAACTGCTTCCCGACGACGGGGAAGTCGCGGGATTGCTCGCGCTCATGTTGTTGACCGACGCTCGCCGCGTGGCGCGAACCGGACCCCGCGGAGAATTGATCCCGCTCACGCAACAGGATCGGACTTTGTGGGATCAAAAGCAGATCGCCGAAGGCGTCGCTCTTCTCAGTGAGACTCTGTCAAAGGGATCGATCGGCGCGTATCAGCTTCAAGCCGCCATTGCTGCTGTTCATGACGAGGCGCCGCGCGCCGAGGATACGGATTGGCCGCAGATCCTGGCGCTCTACGATCTTCTGAAGCGCATGTCCGACAATCCCATGGTGCTGCTGAACCACGCCATCGCGGTCGCCATGGTGCACGGGCCATCCGCGGGACTCGATCTGTTGAATGCGCTTGACGCCGACGGACGCCTCGCCGGCCATCATCGCCTGGACGCGGTTCGCGCGCATCTGATCGAGCTGAGCGGCAATCATCAGGCAGCCATCGAGCATTACCGCATCGCCGCCGGCCTGACCACGAACATCCCCGAGCGGGACTATCTCCTGACCCAAGCCGCGCGGCTGCGAGAACACGACTCATAGCGCAGCCGACCCGCTATGCGCGGCCCGCGGGAATCGCGCCCGCAATTCGCGCGCCACCACATCGACCAAGACGTCGCGCGCCCTCGCTCGCATGTCATGGGCTTTCTGTGGCGTGTCAACAGAAAAGGCGTTCGACCCGGACAGGCTTATCCTGTCTGTTCGATTCATAACTACCTTGGAATGAGCCAAATGGCCAACGCCGGCGAATTCCCACAAAAAATCTCGATTCACGCGGTTGTCATCGAACGTGCATCGAAATAAAACCCCGCGTGGCTATGCTGTGGTTCTTGCGGTGGGCTGGTAAAGCTTTGTGTCTCGCGACGGCCTGCCGGTTTATAACAATTTTTCTAATCCACTAAGCCGACTCACCGCTCAGATGCCGGGGAGAGGGTCCCGCGGTTAGGTTTCGCGCTTCGTGGTTAGGAACATATCTGGGGGAAATCAAAATGATCGCATCATTGAACGTACGCTTTGCCAGGCTTGTGTTCGCCGCTCTGTTACTGGACGCGTTGGCGAGTGTAACTCTTCAGGCGCAGGAGGTCCTTGGCGCCATCACCGGCACCGTGAAGGATTCTTCCGGCGCGGCCGTTCCGGGAGCGACCGTCAAGGTCGTCAACATAGGGACCAATCTTGAAATCACCGCGCACAGCGACGGAAACGGCTCGTATCTTGCGCCGAATCTTCCGGTAGGAACTTATAAAGTCACATTCACGAAAGAAGGATTCGACACCGAAACGCACAGCGGCGTGCTGGTGGAAGGTAGCCGCACCAGCACCGTGGATGGCGCGCTGAAAGTCGGCGCGGTGTCCACTACCGTGGAGGTCGTATCTGGAACGCAGATGAACCAGGTCGATACGACCAACGGTTATGTCGTCAATCAGTTGACCATCGAGAGTACGCCGTTAGGCACAGGGAGCTACACGCAGCTCGCCATCTTGGCGCCGGGAGTCCACGCCGATTTCCTAGGCGGCGGAGGCTCGAACACAGGGTTGGGAAACCAGGCGATCTATTCGAACGGCCAGCGCGCCACCAGCAACAGCTTTTCGGTGAACGGCGTCAACACGAACAATCTTTTCAATGGAAACTCCACCAGCCAGGTCGGCGAAAATCGCTTCGTCCTGAACACCGGCGAGACGTTCGGAACCGGGAATATTCAGACCAGCACGTCGGTCTACGACGCAATTGGCCAGGCGCTGCCCACACCCGCTCCGGAAACCATCCAGGAGATCGCTGTGAACGCCTCGCAATACGATGCGTCGCAGGGAAACAACAGTGGCGCCCACATCAGCGTGATCACGAAATCGGGCACCAACGAAATCCACGGCGAAGTCTACGAACATTTCCAGAATAGCGACATGAACGCCGCGCCGTTCTTCTACAATGCCTCTCCGGCGCAGACTACTAAGGTGCCGTTCCTGAATCGCAACGCGTTCGGCGCCGTGGTGGGCGGTCCGGTCAAGAAGAACAAGATTTTCTATTTCGTCGCATACCAGGGCGTCCGAATCGCGGACGGGCAGACTGGACAGGTGCACGCCAACGTTCCGATCACGCTAACCGACGACCGCAGCCCGACTGGAATTGTCTCGGCGCTGGCAGGGCAGGGCACTACTATCACTGCGAGCCAGATCAATCCGGTAGCGCTGGCCATTCTACAAGCGAAATTGCCCAATCGAACATACCTGATTCCGACTCCGAACGTCACCAATCTAGCCACCGCGCATCAGCTCGGCTATGATGCTCTGCAAAATGGCGGGAATACGCAGGCGAGTGTGGATCAAGGCAGTGGCAACATTGACTACTTGTTCAGCGACAAGGATCGCTTGGCCGCGAAGTATTACATTCAAAACAACCCCACCACCAATCCATTTTCCTCGGGCGACGAGGCGTTTGGTTTCCCACAAACGCTGCGGGCGGCCAGCCAGGTTGTATCGCTGGACAACACCGTGGCGCTGTCGCCGACCATCACGTGGCAGCAGCGCGCAGGCTTCACGCGAATGGACGCCTATGCCGCAACCAGCGATGGGTTCACCCCGGGCGACTTCGGAATCAGCACGCCAGGCGGCACGCAGTTCCCGGAAATCAAGTTTGGCAAGGCCGATAGCAGCCTGGGCGGGACGTTCACGTTCGGTCCCAACCCCAGCTTCGGAAACGCGGGGATGTTTCAGAATCAGTTCGAATACGCGACCACGCTGCGCTGGGTATTGGGCCGCCATGCGTTAAGCTTCGGCCTGGATTGGAACCGGACGCAGCTCAACATCGTCAACAACAACACCAACAGCGACATCATCGATTTCACCAGTTTCGCCACTTTCGTCGAAGGCACAGTACGCACCGGAACCGCGTCAACCGCGTTCCTCGGGTCTGCCAACCGTTATTACCGGTCCAACACCGGCGGAGCTTTCGTCAACGACAATTACAAGATCTTGAGCAACCTGACCGTGACCCTGGGGCTGCGCTGGGATTTGGATGGCGGGCTTGGGGAGAAAAACGGAGAATTGACCGGGTTTAATTCGTCTCTCTACTCCTATAACGCCGCCACAGACACGATCACCGGCTCCGGACTCGAGGTGGCGGGAAACAATCCGAACTTCGCGACGTCGGGCGCCAGTAACACGCTGCTCAATCAGCGCCAGTGGGGCTTCGCGCCTCGTATCGGTATCGCATGGAACCCGATCAAGAAGCTGACGGTCCGCACCGGCTTCGGCATTTACTACGATCGCGGCGAGCTGTTCAGCTATCTTTCGGCGGGAGCGGGCGGCGGATTCAGCGGTCCGTTCGGCGTGACGCTGTCTCCTCCGTTTGTGAACGAGATCACCGCCAGTTCTGCTTCCACTTTCGCGAATCCGTTCCCATCCGCTGGAGCGACGCTGCCGGGAAATCCGGCGCAGTTCCTAGCGCAGCTTCCGAATCTCGCCCAAACTACCAAGGAAGTAAATCCTCCGGGAAATCTCTACGGCCCGTTCATTTTCAGCGGCTACGACATCAACAACAAACTGCCGTATACGGAAAACTGGACGTTCGACTTGCAATACCAATTGACCAACAACTGGCTTCTGACCGCAGGTTACGCGGGAAATCACGGCCAGCACCTGGTGGTTCCAGTGACATTTAACGAACCAGGGATCGCTACGCCTTCGAATCCGATCAATGGGCAGACTTCCTCTTATGGATTCACCTATCCCAACAACAACCCGCTGGAGCCGGTCAGTACGCTGGAGGGCGGCAACACCGGCATCCGCGTCCCCTACATCGGCTACAGCGCCAACTCGGTGCTCTACAAAGCCGAGGGAATTTCCAATTACGATGCGCTCCAGCTTCAGATCACCAAACGGCTGTCGAACGGCCTCCAACTCATCGGAAGCTATACCTGGTCTCACGCATTAGACGATCAAAGCGGCGCGGGACTCTTCTTCACCGGCAACGACACGCTTAACCTCAAGCAAAGTTATGGATCGTCCGATTTCGACGAGACTCACGTGTTCCTGGTGAATTTCACCTACACCTTCCCGAAATTCAAAGCGAATAAAGCCGTCGACGCAGCTTTGAACGGGTGGACCATCGCGTCTCAGATCGTGGCGCAGAGCGGGCAACCGTACAGTGTGTACGACTACTCCGGTTCCCAAGGCAGCATATACTTCTCCAGTAACGATGAGATCACGAATCCGATAATTCCACTGGCTCCGGGCGTGACCGCGAAGCAGGCTCAGTTGCAGGGAACCACCGGTGTGAATCCGTCCAAGCCGGTTCTGAACGCGTCCGCCTTCGCGCCGCAATTTCTGACGCCCGGCCAGGACGGTGTCCCGGCCGGAGACATCTATGAGTCGGCCTTCGGCAATAGCGGACGCAACCTGTTTCGCGGTCCGTTCGGCGTGCGCTTCGATACCTCCATCGGCAAACAGTTCCGGCTCACCGAACGCTTCACGCTACGCTTTAGCGCTGACGCTTTCAACCTGTTCAATCATCCGAATTTCGATACGCCGGCGAACGATGTCTCGTTCTTCCCGGACTTTTCCCCGCCCCCGACCTACCCGCCGTCAGGCAGCTTGGGCGTCATCCAGCAAACCATCGGAAGCCCTCGGTTCCTGCAATTGAATCTGCACTTGATCTTCTAGGAGCTTGTTGAAGAAGGGGACAGACTACTCTGTCCCCAGCCGCAAACCGCTGATTTCGCATAGGAGCGTGGGTGTGGACAGAGCGGTCTGTCCCCTTTTTCAACAAGCTCCCAGCGAGCCGCGACCGGAGAGAGCGGTGGATGGTCGCGTTTCAACAAACGTCTATCGCGCAGTGGCCGTTAATCCCGTCGGCGGCGCGGGACCGGCGCTGGATGCCCCGGGAATCACGAACAGTGTAATGCTCTGCGACGGGACCGTAGTGGCGATGCTGTTGCCCGACACGGTCAGGTCAGCCAGACGAACGATCGATGTTTGCGATGCAGAGTTGATCTGCCAGGCCTGCGCCGTACCTGTGTTCGCGAAGTTCGCCAAGCTGACTTGTACCGGCGTGCTGCCCTGCTGCTTGTTGATCACCATCACGGTCAACGCGCCGTCGGAGCTGCGCACGCTCGCGAATGCCGATAGCAGGTCGGGGTTAGGCGCCTGCGCCAGAACGCTGGTATCGCCGAAGGTGGAGTTCTTGCCGTCGTAGTTGCGATAAATCTGACTGGCGAGATACGTCACGTAATAAGTAGTTGGAGTGGTGTTCGTGTTCGTCGCGACCGTCCAGCGGGTTGCCAGGTCCAAGCCTTGGCGCCCATAAATCCCGAGCACGTCGGCCTGTGTCGTTGCGCCGTTCAGGTTCGCTTCGTCGCCCCAGTTGTATTCCGTGCAGCCGACCTGTAAGCCCGGGTAATACTTGTTTACCATCGCCTGCAGCGTGGGAATCCAGTTGATGATCCGGCCGTCAATACCGATGTCCCCGTACCAGGAGGGATCCTGAAAATTCGGATCCCACAGAATCCGTGTTTCGGCGTTGCGGGTCTGCTGGCCTGATAGTGAATCGTCGTTGCTGTCGGGAGTTCCGTTGTAGCAATGAACCGTCAGGATGTCGATCAACTGCGTGCCGGTCGACTGTTTGTAAGCGTAGAGTTGCTGGAGCAGCCAGGGATAATAGTAGGTATTGCCGTGCGTGGCGTAATCGGATCCGGCGCCGGTTCCGTTGGCCTGATCGAATCCGCTGAAGTACATGGCCCACCAGCTCCACTCCTCGGGTCCAGCGATTTTCGCGGTCGGATCAGTGGCGCGAATCGCGGAAGCGTACGCTACGATTTTGTTGTACATTTCCTGATAATTGGCGGGATTCGGATGCACGTCGCGATGGGTGGAATACCACAGCGACGGTTCATTGTCGAGCAGGTAATACTTGATGCCCGTCGCAGTGGAGCTCTTACCGAATTCCCCGATGAAATGCTGCATCCATGCCTGCTGGATCGCAGTGCTGTTGGCGACTCCGGTGTCCAGTGGATTGTTGCCGGTGATGTTCTTTCCGGTTGCCGAACTGACGCCGTTGCCCGCGTCGGCATTGTACGGATCCGTAGCCGTCTGCGCGCCGTATTTCTTTACCGAGAACCCCTCCAGCGTGCTTCGATTCGGACCGAGATTGGCCAGATAGTCAATCATCGGGATGGTGAACATCGGTTCCGCGCCGTTGTTGGCCGAACGGGTAGTCGCGACATAGGCATCGGCCGATGCGCCGGGTGTGCCACTGCTATCGGGATAGGTCTCAAAATACCAGTCAGCGGCGGCCGAATGAGCGTCGATCTGCCAGTTGTAGCGGCTGGTGGAGTTTCCGCCCCACCGGTTCAGCGGAACGTTCAGGGTTGCAATATCGTGCGCATCGCCGTAAGCAATGCCGTAGATGTTGGGATTGATCGCGTGGCGGTTCTGGCTCGCATCCACGCTCACCTTGGTCAGAGGGTTCTGCGCAAGCGCCTGTAGCGCGCCGAGCATGACGGTCAGCGACAGTCTCAATGCATGGTCTCGGGCTGAAGACATCATCCGCTCTCGCTCATGCAAACTGTATTTCGAACCCGCGCCGGCTGTCAATGGAAATGGCCGGTGGTAAGTAGAATCGGGTCGCCAATTGAGTGATAGTGCGGAGGCGAGCAGTTGGGAAATGCTACGCCTTGCTTAGGGTGTTTGCGGTTGTCCCATCCTAAGCTGGGAAACACGCATTACTCAAATCGCGCGTCAGGAAATAGGGCACGCCGATTTTGCGGCGTGCCCAGGTAGCTTTAAGGAATCACTGCGGGAAGGGTCGCCGGATTTCCAGTATTGATACATTTGGGATGGCCGAACCCACCCGCGCTCACGCCCACGCTTCCCTGCGTGGTTCCGGCGGTCGCCGGAATGTCGAAAATGATGTTGTCCGGACGCGCCGGATCTCCACTGACACCCGCGACCGATGCCAGGTGATCGAAGCCAAGGAAGTGCCGGACTCGCCACGCGATAAAGTGGTCCGCGCAGGACGTATCGCCGCTGACCCCTACGCCGCCGACGATGGTTCCCCCGCCGCCGTAAAGCGCGAGTCCGCCGCCAAAAACATTGACGCCGCCGATTTTGTTGCCGACCATCGGATCAAAGGGCGTTCCGTAGAACGATGAGAATCCCCCATACGCGGCGGACGTATCCACCGGATTACTTTCCTGCAATCCGAACAGGCTCCCGCCGGGTTGAACGGCGGCATACAGATTCGCCGAAGAAAGCGCCAGTCCTTTGGCCTGGCCCGATCCGCCGCTGAACGACGAAGAGTCCAGGCTGAAGGAATTTGCGGTATTGGCCTTTTGCGCGGAAATCACGCGGCTTCCGGGCCATTGAGCTCCGCGATTCACTCCGGAGAATGCGACCGCGCAAACCACGCCGTCGCGGTCGACGATGGTCGCCCACATCTGGTTGTTCAGCCCACTGGTTTCGGCGGCGGTTGCCGCGGAGATCGCGTTTTGGAGCGCCGCATAGCCGGGAAGGCTGGAGCAGCTTTGACCCGGGATGTTCTGAGCACCGAGGCTCAGCGCGCAGAACGCGCTTGCCAGCGCAAGATGCATGAACCGGGATCTATTGTTCTTCTTCATAGGGATCCTCCTGAGGTGATTTGAACGCACTCGGTTCAGTGTAAGGATCTCCTGTTACCGTTTCAACGGTGTAACGTTAATTTTCAGTTATATATTGCCGGCCGCGCTCGTTAGAACATGAACTTAATGGCGAGCTGAAGTCGCCGGACTTTCAGAGCTTCAACGACCGGTAAGAGTCTGTTCCCATGGAGCGGATCCGGTGAGCGTCAATCTCACCGCGGGCGCGCGCAGACGATTGAGCGCTAGGGTCGCTTTTCCAGATCCTTGCTACAGAGCTGGAGCGGGTAGCCGTTGAGATCCTTGGTCATGATGCTCTTGCCGGTGGCGTCCGCGCGCGCGTCCAGTCCGTGCTTCTTCAATTCGGCTGAGATTCGATCTTTATCCCAATCCGCGAGCGTCCACGCGACATGATCGATAACGGGCTTTGTGCCTCCGTCCGGGCTGTTCCTGACGACCATGAACGCGTCGCCGAACCAGAGGTAAGCCTGTTTGCCATCGTCCTTCGAAACAGGCACGCCCAGGAGCTCCGCGTAAAAATCGCGTGTTTTCTTGTAATCGGCGCATTGGTAGGAGATGTGATTGATGCCGATGGCTTTCATCGGAGCCCGTGAAGCCACCGGAGCGGGCTTGATTTCGAGATCCTTCGCGCCGAGTTGCAGATTGTAGCCGTTCGGATCGCGCGTGAACGCGCTCTTGCCTGACGAATCGTGAGGATCGTTGCGGCTCACACGCGCGACCAATCCCCGCTCCTTCAGCACCGCTTCCACTGTGTTCAGGTCCCAGGGATCGACGGTCAAACCGAAGTGATCGATGCCAGGTCCCTGAACGGCGGGGGTGTTCTTGGCGCTGATCAACGCATCCCCGGCCCACAGATATAGCTGCTTGTCATCTTCCTCGGACAACTGAAATCCGAAGAGATCGATGTAGAAATCGCGCGTCTTTTTGTAATCGGCCGATTGATACGAGACGTGGTTGATTAGCGTACCTCTCAGGCTTCTTCCCGCCCCGAGTACGGGCGCGCTGACGACAGCGGCCCCGATTGTAAAATTTTTCAGAAACTGGCGGCGATGGAGCTTCGCGGCGTCGAGATGATTATCCATTTTTGCACCTCAATACATTATGGGCGAAATGCTAAAACTGTTAGTGATCGAGCCCTGGGGCGAAGATGACGCTGCGGTCGACCCGGCGCTTCAATTCAACACACTGGGTGCCTTGCCCGTCGCACACTCAAGGGAAACCGGATTTGCGCCGATAAACATACAAGGCACTCTTTTTGGACGGATTTGCGAGTCCGAAGCTCCAATCCATCCATTCGTCGAAGAAAAGGAGAACATGCCGGTCACGTTCACGCGCGCGCATTGGCGATGGCTGGCGCCATTGCTCGGCGTGACTACGGTGCTGGCGGTATCCGGAATCTACTTCGTGGGCTTCGCGACGCCCGTGACACACACCCTGAATATCGGATTTCAAGATAGCCCTCCGGATCAATTCCAGGATTCCCAGGGCAACCCGATGGGGGCGTCAGTCGACCTGTTCAATCTAGCGGCACAGAGGCGAGGCATTCATCTGCATTGGGTGTTTTCTCCCCAAGGGTCGGAACAAGCTTTGGCGTCGGGAGCCGTCGATCTTTGGCCTCTTACTGTCGATCTGCCGGAGCGCCGCGAAATCATCTATATCACCGCGCCGTGGACGAAGATCATCTTCATGGTGGTCTACCCGGAGTCGGCGCCGATCAGGCGTGTTGACGATGTGGCCGGCAAGAAACTGGCAGTGCGGTCCCACATCACCAGCGAAGCGCGCATCGCGCAGCGATATTTCGGCACGGCGTTGGTGGTACCGAGCCTCTCGGCATCGGATGTCATCGCGGCGGTGTGCAATGGAACGGCGCAAGCGGGGCTGATCGCGGTGGGGGCCTTTATCGCTCCAGGGACTTCGGAGTGCACCCAGCAAAGGTTGGGAGTTCTGCCGATCGCTGGCGCGACGTATTCTTTGGGCCTCGGCGCGCGGAAAAACAGCCGTGAGGCGCAGCGGGCCGCCGACATGCTGCGAAACGAAATCGGAGTGATGGCGTCCGATGGATCGATCGACCGGCTCGACTTTCTGTGGCACACGGGCATCAGCAGCCAGACCAGCTCGATTTTCGAGTACCGCACGGCGCGTTCCTTCGAGATGGTGTTCCTGGTCACGCTGGCGATTCTCGCTCCCACGCTTCTGGCGACCATCTTTCTCGCCCGGCGTCTGAAAGCGGCGCAGCGTCAGGCGGAGATCGCCAGTCGCGCCAAAAGCGATTTTCTCGCCAACATGAGCCATGAAATCCGCACGCCAATGAACGGTGTGATCGGTATGACGGGGCTGCTATTGGATATGGATATGCCACCGGAACAGCGGGAGTGCGTCGAAATTGTGCGCAAGTCGGGCGACGCTCTGCTTACGGTGATCAACGACATCCTGGATTTCTCGAAGATCGAAGCCGGCAAGCTGGCGATCGAATCGCTGCCATTCGATTTGCGGGAGGTGATTGAAGAAGTCGCGGAACTGCTCCAGCCGAAAGCGGAGGACAAGGGGCTCGAACTGATTTTTCGATACCCGCCCGAGCTTCCGAAGGACTTCCTGGGAGACGCGGGCAGAATCCGGCAAGTGGTGACGAACCTGGCCGGCAACGCCGTGAAATTCACCGCAAAGGGTCACGTCCTGATTGCGGTGGAGTGCGAGCAACAGGAGACCGCTGCGACCCGCATGCGAATTTCCATTTCTGACACGGGGATCGGAATTCCTGAAGATAAGATCGCTCTACTGTTCCGAAAATTCAGCCAGGCGGACGAATCCACGACGCGCCGATACGGAGGCACCGGCCTCGGGCTGGCGATTTCCAAACAGCTTGTGGAATTGATGCGCGGAAATATACAAGTGGAGAGCCGTGTCGACCAAGGCTCGACGTTCTGGTTCACTCTGCCGATGAACGTGGATGCAAACGCCGTGCCGGGATCCGGGCCACCGGAAGAATTGCGGGGCTTGCGCGCGCTGATCGTGGACGACAACGAGTTGAATCGCCGAATCGCTCAGGAGCAGATCGCGGGCGCGGGAATGCTCAGCCGCAGCTATGCGTCCGGCGGAGAGGCGCTGGAAGCACTACGCGCGGCTCAAACCAGCGGAAATCCGTATCACTTCGTAATCGCCGATTACCATATGCCCGGCATGGACGGCGCAGAACTGGTTTTGGCGATCAAAGCTGATCCGTCGATCCGCGAGATTCTGGTGCTGATGCTGACGTCGATGAGCGACTGGTCTGAGACCATCGCAGTGGGCGGAGCGAATGTGGAAAAATGCCTGCTGAAACCGATCCGGCAGGCGCAGTTGCTGGCGGCGCTGGCGCAGGTATGGTCGAGCCGGCGCGGGAAAACCTATCCTTCAAATGGCGCGACGGGGCTCATACCCCAGCTCAAACAGGAAATGGAGTGCTACAACGTCCGCGTCCTGGTGGCGGAGGACAACGTGGTCAATCAAACCGTCGCCGTGCGGTTGCTCGCCAAACTCGGAATTCGGGCGGATGTGGCGCGCAACGGGCGCGAAGCGGTGGAGATGATGCGCATTCTTCCCTACGACATCATTTTCATGGACTGCCAGATGCCCGAAATGAACGGCTACGAGGCTGTGTCCGAAATCCGCCGGCGAGAGGACCCGGACCGCCACATTCCGGTGATCGCGATGACCGCCGAAGCTACGGCCGGCGCCAGGGAACGATGCATCGCGGCGGGCATGAACGACTATATTTCCAAACCCGTGAAGATGGAAGCGTTGGTCGACGCGCTGAAGCGATGGGCCGGGCCGAAGGAAGCTCTCCGCAAGGTGGAATTGAAAGTGGGGACAGACCGCTCTGTCCACGATGACGCTCTAATCGTAAAGCAACGCTTGCGGCCGGGACCGTAGTCTGCCCCCATTTTCAATGCAAGGTGGAATCGTAATCCTAAGAAACGATTTTCCGTTGAACGTCACCAGTTTGAAGATTATGGACATCCGAGCGCTGGCGCCGTGGGTTCTTGCCTTTTGCCTCGGCATCCTTAGCGGATGCCAAAGCGGGGGTGGCCGCGGCCCGGTTGGAAAAATCAAAGACGAGGCTCTCAGCGCGGGACGTCAACCCGACTCGTTTCGATTCGCGGATGAAGACTACTTCCACGACATGGATCAGACCAAGGATGGTCCACTTTCGCTAACCCAGAACCAAATCCGCGGCCGCAACATGTGGATGGTCTGGACCGGCGGCGACGATCGGCTGTGGGATGTCCTGAACTGGAAAAGCTTCGGCGTTTTCGATCTGCTCAAGACCATTTCCTCGCACCCGGGTTTGAAATTCAGCAGAAGCAATCGATGGGAATATCTCGGGCTGATCAATGAGCCGTGCTTTGAGCAAGCCAAGGAGCCCGATCCGGAGTTCGGCTTGTGGCTCGACAAGCGGATTCCCGGCTGCGATCCGCGGTTCGACGGCAAGGATCCATTCGCCGATGAAACTAGGTATCCGGGAGTGAAATATCTGCATCGCGGCGATGTGATGCCGGTTGGATCCTTCTATGGGTATCCGACGGGCATCGTCGGTCTGCGTCTGTTTCCCAATCCGAATTTCGACGCCGCGGCCAAAGCAAAGTGGGACGGCAAACGGTATTACGAAGATCCATCGTATGTCACGAAAGACCTGGTTCGTCCGTATCGCGTGGGGATGGCGTGCGCCTTCTGCCACGTGGGGCCGAACCCTCTGAAGCCGCCCGCCGATCCGAATAATCCCAAGTGGGAAAATCTCAGCTCCAACGTAGGAGCACAATACTTCTGGTTCAATCGCATCTTTGCGTGGCAGGGCGATGAATCGAACTTGACCGATCAGGTCCTCGACACGTACCGGCCGGGCGCACTGGACACGTCGCTGGTCTCGACGGATTACATCGACAATCCACGCACCATGAACGCGGTCTACTATCTGGCACAACGGGTCGGCCTGGCGAGCCGATGGGGCCATGAAACGCTTGCCGGCGGCGGCCTGGGCAACAAACAGTTCAACGACTTTTTCCCTAGCGGTCCGCTGACGATTTTTTATGAGCCTCCGTCGAATGTGTGGACTCCACGGGTGCTGAAGGATGGCGCAGACTCGGTGGGCGTGCTGGGCGCGCTGAATCGCGTCTATCTGAATATCGGTTTGTACAGCGAAGAATGGCTGCGGCACTTCAACGCGTTGTTCGGCGGAGAAAAGACCACGCCGATCGAGATTTCGGTGGCGCGCGAGAACTCCACTTACTGGAATGTCACGGAACAATGGACTCCGGCCATGGCCGATTTCTTCCTGAACAGCACCGAACCGCATCATCTGGCGGACGCGCCCGGAGGGAAGGCGTATCTTTCTGAGGACGACGCTTCGCTTACGCGAGGCAAGGAAGTTTTCGCCGAGCGCTGCGCACGCTGTCATTCGAGCAAAGCTCCGAAGCCCGCGGTCGGCGTCGATCCGGGAGGATGCTCTGGCAAGGATTATCCCGATTGCTGGAACCGGTACTGGGCGTGGACCAAGAGCGACGACTACAAGAAGCAGATGCGCGACATCGTCATGGCGCGGGACTTCCTGGACCAGAATTATCTATCTTCGGAACTGCGCGTGCCGGTGACGCTGACGCAGACCAACGCGTGCAGTCCGCTGGCCAGCAACGCGATCGGCGGGAGTATCTGGGACAATTTTTCCTCGCAGACCTACAAGGACCTTCCTTCCGTCGGCGAGATTACGTATTATCATCCGGGGACCGGCAAGGCTCTACAGTTCACGATGCCGGCTGGCGGACGCGGCTACACGCGACCGGCGTCGCTGGTCAGCTTGTGGGCCACCTCGCCATTCCTGCTGAACAATTCGGTGGGAGAATTCAACTCCAGCCCTTCGGTCGCGGACCGGATGAAGTCTTTCGACATCGCGATCCGGCAGATGTTATGGCCCGAGACACGCATCCCCAAGGATCCGGTGGTTGGCGCGCTGGTCAAGGGTCCGAGCTTGATCGATCGGACTTCCGTCGACAGCTATGTGAAGATCCCGATTGGTTTTCTTCCCGATGTCCTGGCGGATTTTCTGAAATTCGAAAGCCTGTTTCTTCCATCGGCTAAGGACGCCAACGGTCTCCAACTCGGGCCGATTCCGAAAGGCACGCCCGTGGGTTTGCTGGCCAGCCTGAATTTTGATCCGGGAGAGCAGCTCAGCCTGAAAGATCGGTTGAAGCGGGACAAGACCATTCTCGAACTAGCGCGGCTGGTGAAGCCGGACTTGAAGGCCAAGAATCTTCCGGTCGAAGAACGCGACCGGAACTTCGCGAAGACCATCGATCTGCTCTTGACCCTGAGCAAGTGTCCCGATTACATCGTGAATCGGGGACATTATTTCGGCACCGATCTGCTGGACCCGAAAGAAGGCGAACCGGGTCTCAGCGATCAGGACAAGAACGCCCTGATCGCGTTCCTGAAGACCTTTTAGCGCAGATGTTCACCCGGCGGAGCTTCTTAAATCGCGCGGCGGCCGGATGGGCGGTATTGCGATCCGCGGGTCGCATATCGGCATTTCAGACCTCGGCCACGCCGGCGGATTGCGAGTACATTGTCGTCGGATCGGGGGCTGGCGGGGGAACCGTCGCTGCACGTATGGCGGAACTGGGTCACACGGTGCTGTTGCTAGAGGCAGGCGGCGATCCGAAGACGCTATCGGGCGGCAATGCGCTGCATCCGGATCAGAACACTTTGCCCGAAGACTACGACGTTCCCGCGTTCCACCCCAATTCCACTGAAAATGCCGCGATGAAGTGGGATTTCTTCGTCCGCCATTACGCGAACACGGACCAACAGAAGCGCGATAAGAAATACTACCCGACTTATGAGGGCGATCCGGTGGACGGAGTCCTCTATCCACGCGCTGGAACGCTTGGCGGATGCACCGCGCACAACGCCATGATCCTGGTCTACCCGCATAATCAAGACTGGCAGGACATCGCGGACGCGACCGGCGATTCGTCTTGGGCGCCGGGCCACATGCGCAGGTATTTCGAAAAGCTGGAAAACTGTCATCATCGTCCGGTGGACCGGTTTATCGAGAAGCTGACCCGGCTGAATTTATCGAGGCATGGATTTTCCGGATGGCTGCACACCGAAAAAGCTCTGCCGCTAGAGGTCGTCCTCAAGGACAAGGATCTGGTGAAGGCGGTCAACGACGCCGTCAAGGTCGCTTTCCGCGCGACCAACAGCGGGGATGAGTTGATCCAGCTTTTGGAGAGCCAACTCGATCCCAATGATTGGCGCCTGGTGGAAGACAACGCGGTGGGAATTCGCTACACGCCGCTGACCACCAATAATCACGCCCGCATGGGAACCCGGGAAAGGCTGCTGGACGTACAGCGCCGGCATCCCGGACGGCTGCGGATCGAAACCGATGCGCTGGCGACGCGAGTGCTGTTCGACAATGAGAATCGCGCAACCGGCGTCGAGTATCGCAAAGGCCGCAAGCTCTATCGCACCCACGGGCAGCCTGCGGAGCAAGGCGAGATCAGGACGGTGAGTGCGTCGCGCGAAGTGATCCTGTGCGGCGGCGCGTTCAACACGCCGCAGTTGCTGATGCTATCGGGGATCGGTCCGAAAACGCAACTGGACCGCTTCGGGATCAAGCCCGTGAAGATTCTGGAAGGCGTCGGAAAAAATCTGCAAGACCGCTATGAAATCGGTGTGGTGCACCGGCTGAAAGAACCGTGGACCGCTCTCACGGATGCAACGTTCAGTAAAGGCGATCCTCCGTATCGCGCGTGGGATCAAAATCATCGTTCGGGGATTTACACCACCAACGGCGCGATTCTGGCGGTGGCCAAGAAATCCGCGGCGGATCGTCCCCTGCCGGACCTGTTTTGCTTCGGCCTGGTGGGCGATTTTCAGGGCTATTATCCCGGCTATTCGACGCGGTTTGCGAATGAGCATGACCGGTTGACATGGGCGGTTCTGAAAGCGCACACGCAGAACCGGGGCGGGGAAGTCACGCTGAAGTCGGACGATCCCCGCGTTGCGCCGCAGGTGAATTTCCACTACTTCGAAGAGGGTACCGGGAATGCGGATCAGGATCTGGATTCGGTGGTAGCGGGAATCCGCTTCGTTCGCACGTTGACGAACGGACTCGGGTTCATCCAGGAAGAGGAGTCTCCCGGTCCGGGTGTGCAAAGTAGCGAGGATTTACGGACGTTCGTTCGCGATAACGCCTGGGGGCATCACGCTTCATGCACCTGCAAGATCGGGAAGGAAAGCGACAACGGAGTTTTGAGCTCCGATTTTAAAGTGCATGGAGTGAAGGGCCTGCGGGTTGTGGATGCGTCGATCTTCCCCAAGATTCCGGGCTTTTTCATCGTGTCATCCATTTACATTGCCGCCGAGAAGGCGGCCGATGTGATCCACCAATCGTAGGGACTCCAGTAATATAAATGGTCAAAGGCCACGCATTTGCTCGCCGGGAAAAATTTATATGAGAGCTTTCCAAGCTACTCATTTGTCCGACCTCCGGAACTAATGGGCAAGGCCGGCGACACCCGGTCGTCATCGTAGGCGGCGGCCCGGTCGGACTCACGCTGGCCGCTGGACTGAGCTGCTATCGGCGTGCCAACCGTGGTTTTATCCGCATCCAATTCGGTGAGTTTCGGGAGCCGCGCAACCTGTATTTCGCGCCGCAGCCTCGAAATTTGGGAGCGGTTTGGAGTCGCGGAACGTCCGTTGGCGAAGGGCTTGGGTTGGGATCGGGCGGTAGAAGTTTCTGGCACCGGCATCAGGTGCTCGAATTTCACATGGACGCGAGTGAGACGCAAAAGCATCCGCCCATGATCAATCTGCAACAGTGTTTCATGGAACAATATTTGCTGGATGCGATTCTGAGCGGGACGACGTTGACCTGCGCTGGGAGTCGCGTGTAACTGGCGTGGAGCAACTTTCGGATTGCGTTCGGCTCACTGTGGAAACGCCGGAAGGGCCGTATCAGATTGAGGCCGAGTATGTCGTAGCCGCGGATGGCGCCCGCAGTTTCATGCGCCAAGCTCTGGGACTTCGAATGGAAGGAAACTCGTATGAGGGCCGTTATCTAATCGCGGATATCAAGCTCGAATCGAATGATCCAGTGGAGCGCAGAGCCTGGTTCGATCCGCCTTCGAATCCGCGCTCGACGGTGCTGGCGCATTGGCAGCCGGAGAATATTTTGCGGATCGACTACCAGCTTCGGCCCGAGGAAACCGATGAACAGGAATTGCAGGAACATCGAGTGCGGGCTCGCATCGATGCGCATCTCAAGATGCTGGGCGGGAGAACCGACTATCAGCTCCTTTGGTTCAGTCTGTACCGTGCGCATTGCCTTACCCTTCCCCGCTATCGGCAGAATCGAATTTTCTTCGCAGGAGACGCCGCGCATCTGGTCCCGATCTTCGGCGTTCGCGGACTGAATTCGGGGATCGACGACGCCGGGAATCTCGCGTGGAAGCTTGCGTTGGCTGCGGAGGGCAAGCCACCGACCCGCTGCTCGAAAGCTACAGCGAAGAACGCGTATTCGCGACACATGAAAATATTCGCCAGGCGCGTAAGAGCACCCTGTTCATGACGCCGCCGAGCCGCGGTTATGAAGTAATGCGGGAAGCAGCGCTTAGTTTGGCGGTGTCCCAATCGTTTGCGCGGCCATTGGTGAATCCTCGACAGACTACAGCCATCACGTTCCCTATCGTCGCCGTTGCAAACAGCGGCACCTCGCATTGGAATGGAGGAATCGTACCCGGGGCGACGGTCCCGAATCTCCGCTCGGCCAAAGGTCACTTGCTGGATCGTTCGGATTGGATCCGGTGGCCCTGATTCGAGCCGGCGACCAGATGCGGAGCGATGGCTGGCGAACCGGATTCAAATTATCGCGCTTACGCCGGAACATGACAGAGCTTGTTGAAAAGGGACAGACCGCTCTGTCCACAACCACGCTTCTATCCGAAATCGGCAGGTTGCGGCTGGGGACGGAGTGGTCTGTCCCCTTTTTCAACAAGCTCCTGATTCGGCGCTGACGGAATTGGCCTTGGAAATTCCCGGTTCCGGATATTTGGTGCGGCCAGACGGGCACGTGGCTGCGCGCTGGAAAAAGTTTATTCCGGCAGAGTTCGATGCGGCGTATCGGCGTGCGTTGGGTCAGGAGTGCTAAGTCAAATCCTGGAGCGCGGTTTCGATCAACTCTTTCACCTCGGCAACATCCTGCAACTGATTCCCGAGAAGGAGCGCGAGCTTGGATAGAAACAACACTTCATGTTCGGATCCCGCCCGATCGATCGCCTCTGCCAGGAGCTCCCATAGAGTTTCAAGATTCTCGACTTGTTCGCTCATAATTCGACCGGAATCGTCACCCATCCGCGAAAGCGCGCTCTCCTCGACCGGATCGGCTGGCCCGCATGACGATAATCTTGAAAGCGCGCCAGAAATCTGGAGATTGCGGTCCTCGCTTCCATGCGAGCCACGTGCATTCCCGGCGCATTGATGCGGGCCCAAGGCGAAAGCCAGGTGGCGATTCGGAGAGCGCTGGACATTGAGCCGATCGGGGTTGGCGAATTGGTCGGAATCACGATTTGCAGCGCCGATGCAGAGATGAACCTGCGTGCGTTCCGGAAGCTCGACGCCGCCCACCTCGACCGGCCGGGTTGTAATCCGGTTGCCGAGCTGATTCGAGCTTTCCATCCGCAGGAATTCTTCGACCGCAGTGGTAATCAGGTCAGGGTTTGAACGGAGCAACTGCTGTTGATCCGGCCAATCCAGCAGGAGCTGCAAGCCGTTCCCGATCAGATTCGTCGTGGTTTCATGACCGGCATTCAGAATGAAAATGCAGTTGTGAAGCAGTTCCGATTCGGTCAGTTGCTCGCCTCCCGGCTCCCCTTGAATCAGACGTGTCAAAACGTCCTTTTCAGGATCAAGAGGACGACGCCTGCGGTCCGCAACCAGAATCCGAAGGTAATCGAGAAATTCGGCCACTGCCTGATTTCCCTGGCTGAGAATTTCGCTCGAAGGATTCGGCTCGAGAGCGCTCAGGATCGCGAGCGACCATCGGCGCAATGGCCCTCGATCTTCATGAGGCACCGCCAACAGATTCCCGATCACTTCGACTGGAATTGCCGCCGCAAAATCGGCTACCAGATCGGCGCGCCGTTTTTCCTGGATCTGATCCAGCAGGCGATCCACCAGGTGAATCAGCGGACCCTCCATCGCCGCCAGCGCCTTCGGGGAGAGCGCGCCGACGATCAGGCGTCGAACGCGAGTGTGCAAAGGAGGATCGTTGAAAACCAGGCTGGTGGTGTGATGGCTATACAGCGGAGAATCGCCAAACTTGGGAAAGAACTCGACTTTCTTATCAGAACTGAACGATTTCGGATCGCGGTAAATTTCCAGTACATCGGCATAGCGCGTCACGAAATAGGAGCCGTCGGGCAGTTTGTGAACCGGATCGTGGAGCTGAAGCTCGCGATAATACGGATAAGGATTGTCGTAGAAATCGTCGGGCAATGAGCGAAGGTCGAACATTAACGGCCGTTTGGCACCGTCATGGCCGGATTGTTCGCGAAAAAATTGTGCGGCATCAGCGAAAAGCTCGACCAGTGCGTAGGCATCACGGGCCAATCCTCCATGCGTGGGATGTGATGAAAGCCCATGGTGTACCATGCCACGATATCGCGATTTCCGATGGCCCGGTCCGCAGCGGTCCACGCGCTCAGCGTGTCGCTGCCGTCGCTCATCATCGCGTAACGGCCCCCGGCGTATCGCTCGGATGGGGCATATGGAGTCACCCAAAGCTGATAGCCGATATAGGCATTGCGCTTGAAGGGCGGATCGTCTGGCGTAAGTAGTGAATTGGCGTAACTACCCGAAGGGTCCAGCATATAACCCGGATTGTGGCCCAGCGCGCTTTCCACGTTGGGATTGATGAAGTGAAGAGCGGCAGGATTCGACGGATCGATTCGCGTCAGCGCGGCTTGTTCGGTTTGCGGCATCTCATGCTCGATCATCCAGTACGATTTGCGCGGCTCGTCAGCCGCTGTGCGTTGCGGCGTCAATCGAAGCCGCATAAAATCGTTGGCTTCTCCATCAATATCCAAGTCGAGCCGGAAATTGAAAAAGTGGCTGTGCATCGGCGCGACCAGATTCGGAGCGATCAGTGTGCCGTACCGCGTATCCGCCGCGGCCGTCGAGTCCTTCATTGACCGCGAAGCCACACCCTTTACCGAATCGATTCCGGTCGCACCCACCGCGACGCGAATAGTCCCATCCTGTTGGAATACGTAGTCGATCAGGTAATCGTAATTGCCCACTTCGGATGCCGAGCGTACCACCAGTTCCGCTCGCGGGGCGTCCTTCAGCTGGAGCGATTTTGCCGGGCGACTGGGCAAATATTTCGAAATGGCGCCAGACCGGATCGCCGATACTTCTTTCGAATACACACACCGAATCCGGAAGCTCCATTGGATCGCCGCGATCATCCGACAATGTCATCGAAAGAAACTTCGATTGGCGGGGCAGTCCGTGCCCTTCTTGAGCGGGCTCAGAAAATTGCCGAAACCGTATTCGCCGCTGTCCATATAAGTGCGGTAATACCAGCCTTTATCGGGGTCCATGTAGGGAACAAAGACCTCCGAAAGGTTCATCTGATAAGCGACGGATCTCCATCGCTCGCCGTCGCGCACGTCCACCAGCGACAGCACCACGCCGGGACGTTTGTCCACGCGAAGATGGAATCTCCAGATGTCCCACTGAATCCGGCTGCCCTGGATCGCCACGTCTCCAGCGACCGGTTGGCGACGGCTGGGCCGGAGTTGACGCGGCCGGCGGGTGCCCGCATAGCTCGCGATCTCGGCTGCGAGCATAACCCCAGTTCTTCTCCGGAACCGGCACCACCCCCTGGTCCGTCACATCGATCACTGTTTTCGATTTCAGATCGATGGTCGCGAACAGGCCTTCAATCGGCTTGGCGAAAAAATTCGAGCCGGTTGGTTTTACGTAACACGGAACTTTCATCAGCCGTTTGCCGGCTTCGTCAGGCGAACCGAAGGCTCCGGCGGTCAGCGGGAGGCAATAGACCTGATCTGGTTTCAACTTGCGCTTCGCCAGTCCCGCGACCATTCTCGGGTCGGCGATGGCGATGTCGGTTGCTCCAGTCACCTCTTCAAGCAGAACTGCCGGCTCGCCAGTTACGGGCGTGTAGGACACCAGACTTCCTGCATTTAAATCGATCAGCGCTTCGTACGAGTTACCGTGATCGCTCACCACCGCGAGCGCGCGCCGCGGAAACGACGTTCCAGTCCTCCACGCGCGCACTTTGGATTTTTCAGGTTCCTCAAGCGCGACCGTGTGGAAGCGAGTGGCATCCGTCAATTTTCCCGCCGACCCGAGAATCGCCTTGACGCGCTTATATTCGGCGGCTGTTAACCCGTCCAGCGGATGCGCCGGGGTCTGTGCCAGCCCAACCGCGCACGCCATTGTGAATCCAAGAGTTCGCATTGCACCGATTTGCATAGACACCATGGTAACGGCCATTCATCGCGGCTGCGACGGATCAGCCATCTCCTCCGCGGCGATTTTGAAGGCCGTGTTCGCGGCAGGAATCCCGGCATACACCGCAACCTGCAACAGGACTTCTTCGAGGTCGCACGGTTCCAGTTCCCGAGCCAGGCCGGCGCCCACGTGCAACCGGAACTCCTCCCAACGGCCAAGCGACGCCGTAATCGCGAGCACCAGCATCCGTCGGGTGCGGTCATCCAGGCCGGGACGCTGCCAGATGGTTCCCCATGCGTAACGCGTTACCAATTCCTGAAATGTTCGCGTGAAATTAGTGGTACTAGCTAGGGCGCGATCCACGTGCGCGCCGCCTAGCACATCGCGACGCCTCGCGAACCCCGCCGCGAGCGTATCTTCGGGCTGCGGAAGAAGAAATTTGAAAAGAGCCGAAGTGAATGACCGCGGTCTCTCGATGCTTGAAAGGTGCGCAGTCGGCAAATGTTCGACCCGCGCGTTTGGGATTTCCCGCGCCAGCACTTCTCCGTGCCCGGTCCATGGCGTGGAGAGGTCGTAATCGCCGGAGATAATCAGCGTGGGAGTGCGAATCGCGGGCAGCAACGCGGTCTGATCCATGTCGCGGACCGCGGCGCAGCATCCCGCATATCCGATCGGGTTCGTGGCGAGAAGGACGGTTCGCACACCTGTGACCGGGAAGGAGTTTGACGCCAAACTCCCGGCGGTGAAAAATCGTCCCATGACGCTATCGACGATCGTGGACATTCCGTGTTCGAGCACTGCGACTCTGCGGCCTTCCATCAAGCTCGGATCCGCGACGCGAGACGTGGTGTTCGCCAGAATCAAGTGTGTCAACCGATTCGGCTGGTTTGCGCCCAGCCACTGCCCGATCATCCCTCCGAGTGAAAGACCGCATAACGCGAATCGCTCGATACCGAGGGCGTCGGCGATTCCTTCGAGATCTCGGGCGAGTCCTTCAATGGTGTAATCGCCGCCGGGAACATCGCTCGCACCGTGTCCTCGCGTGTCATAGCGCAGGATTCGGAAGTGCGGCGCGAGAGCCGCGGCCTGGGCGTCCCACATGGTGTGGTCGCAGCCCAGCGAGTGAGAAAACACGACCACCGGGCGGCCCTCTGTGCCTTCCAGTCGGTAATAGTGGCGCAGATCGCCTGCGCGAACGAAGGGCATAGATCACTCCGAATCTTTGAGCAGTTGTCGTCGAAATCGTTCCGCTGCGCCGAGATAGTCTTCGGGACCGCCGAGCGAAACCGGCAGAACATCCTCCAAAGGCTCGCCGCTCTCAGCGGCTTTACGCAACGCGCCGCTCATGAGTTTCTGCGCCGCGGGCCGTCCCATTTTTTCAGCCAGCATCATCACCGCCTTTTCGGATAACACGGCTCCATGCGTCGATTCCAGGTTGACGCGCATGCGATCGGGGTGCACTTCGAGATGCTCGATCAAATCGGCGACGGCAGCCAGCGCGCTTCCGGTCGCGCCGATGACTTCGGCGATGGTCTGCCACTCGGCCTGCCAACCGCCAGCCGCGCGTTCGTGTTCCTGGATCATCAGGCTCAGGTACGTGCCGACCAGACCGGGTACGCGCATCGCTGAAGCCAGTGCGATCACGGATCCAGCCGGATTCCGCTTGTGCGGCATGGCCGATGAGCCGCCGCCGGACTCGGAAACTTCGCCGACTTCATGTTGCATCAGCAGCGTCACATCGCGCGCGATCTTTCCGAGGTTGCCAGTGTAGATCCCGCAAGCGGTTACCAGGCCCGCCAATCGATCGCGATGCGTGTGCCATGGCGCGGCCGGGACCGGCAGGTTCAATTCCTTGCCGAGCTCTGAGGCTAGCGCGATTCCCTGGTCGCCGTAAGATGCGAGCGTTCCCGATGCGCCCCCGAACTGTAGCTGCAAGGTGTCGGCGAAAGATTGCGCCAGCCTTCGCCAACTCCGCTGGACCGCGCCGAACCAGCCGGCAACCTTGTACCCGAAAGTGATCGGCGGCGCCGGCTGCATCAACGTGCGCGCCAGCATGACGGTCCCCGCATGGCGATCCGATAGCGAGCGGAGCGCGGCATTCAGACGGTGATGATCGCGCGAGAGAATCTGGCGGGCCCGGCCCAGCAGCAAAATGAACGCCGTGTCGACAACATCCTGGCTAGTCGCGCCCCAGTGGACGAACCCAGCGCTGCGTTCGTCTATTTCCCGAACTCGCGCCGTTAATGCATTGACGAGCGGTACGGCGACGGTCGCAGATGCGCGCGCCTCACGTGCGAGTGCAGCCGCATCGAAACCGTCCACTATGGCGGCCTTCGAGATCGAATCGGCCGCGCTCTGCGGAATCACGCCGATGCGCGCCTGCGCCAGCGCCAGAGCTGTCTCAAAGCGAAGCATGGCATCGAGCACAGAATGGTCTGAGAACAGCTCCGCCAGTTCTTCTGTTGCGCCGAGACAGTCGATCAAGCGGAGGGGCATGTCTAGATGTCGAAGAACACTGTTTCGGACTCGCCTTGCAAGCGGATGTCGAGATTCCATTGTCCCGGATGCATCGAATCCGGCTGAGCGATCAGCGTCCGCCTGCGATTGGCGGGAACCAGCGCCAGCACCGGATCTGCTTCCAGCGTGGCATCGCCCGCGAAATAGACCCTTGTGACCACCCGTCCCAGCAGGCCGCGCGCGAAGATCGTAACGTTGATGTGAGGGGCCTGCCATGCGCCGCTTTCGCCCGGAACAGGACCGGGACGAATGGTTTCAAACAGGCAGACGCCGTTCGCATCCGTGGCGAGCCTTCCAAATCCGCAAAATGCTGGGTCGGGCAGCTTTTCCTGCGCGTCATTCGGATGATCGTATTTTCCGCCCGCGTCGGCCTGCCACAGCTCGATCATGCCGTCCGGCACGGGCGCGCCGTCGCCATCGAACAGCGTCAGACGAAGCAGGATCGCGGTCGCCTTTTGCGTCCGGACCAGCCATGCGGCCGAGTTGTTCGTTCGCGGTTAGCGCGAAATCGTAAAACGGGCCGATTGTCTGCGATGGCAAACAGCGCGAATTCATGGCGCCCCTCGAACGGCGTCGCTCACGCGGCCGCGGAGCACGAAATCGAACCGGTAGCCCAGCGCCCACTCGGGCTCCGTGACCTTGAGATCGAAATCCGCGATCAACCGCTGTCGCGCCTGCTCAGCAGGAATCGACTGATAGATCGGATCGTGCGCCAGCAAAGGATCGCCGGGAAAGTACATCTGCGTGATCAACCGCGTGATGAAGCACGGACCGAAGAGCGAGAAGTGAATATGCGCCGGGCGCCACGCGTTGGAGTGATTGCCCCATGGATACGCTCCCGGTTTGATGGTCACGAAGCGATAATTGCCATTCGCGTCCGTCATGGTCCGGCCCGCACCGGTGAAGTTGGGGTCGAGCGGAGCAGGATGTTTATCCCTGTGATGGAAATACCGGCCCGCGGCGTTGCACTGCCACAACTCGATCAGCGTGTTGGAAACGGGGCGGCTGTCTTCGTCCACAACGCGTCCCGTGACAATGATGCGCTCGCCCACCGGCTCGCCTGTGTGCTGACGAGTGAGATCGTTATCCGTCTCGCCAATGGGGTTGTGGCCATATAAAGGTCCGGTGAGTTCGGAATATGTGTGCGGCAACTGAATTAGAGGGTGTTTCGGAGCGCGGCGAACGGTCGCGCGATAGGCCGGATGAAGCAGCGTGGGCTGATCGCCCGGCTCCGCTCTAGGATAAGTTCGCACGACCTGCTCTTTCGGCTGCATACCTGAAGATTATCGCAGCGGCAAGCCGACGTAGTTTTCCGCCAGGCTGGTAGCGGCAGCCCGCGAGCTGACGGTATACTCCAGCTCGGCAAGTTGGCGGCGCTGATCGAAAGCGTTGCAGTTTTCAAAAGAGTGCAGCATGGAAGTCATCCACCAGGAAAAGCGCTGGAATCTCCAGACGCGCCGCAAACACGTTTCCGAATACTGATTCAAGAGAGCTCGATCCGCGGATCGATAGTACTCGGCCAACGCTCGCGCAAGCACCACAATATCCGCGATCGCCAGGTTCATTCCTTTTGCGCCGGTCGGAGGGACGATATGCGCGGCATCGCCGGCTAGAAAGACATTTCCGAATTGCATCGGCTCGACGACAAAACTCCGCATTCCCGTGATGCTTTTCTGAAGTAGGCATCCCGGATTCAGGCGAAACGCGCCGTCTACGGTGGCGAGCCGGATCCTCAGCTCATCCCAAACGCGATCATCCGGCCAGTTTGCGAGATCCTCGTCCGGGGCGCATTGCAGATAAAGACGGGTGACCGCCGGACTCCGCATACTCATCAGAGCGAAGCCGCGCTCATGGTGGGTGTAGACCAGCTCGTTGGAGGGCGGAGGCATTTCGGCCAGGATGCCGAGCCACGCAAACGGGTACGTTCGCTCGTATTCGTGTTTACAATGCGCGGGGATCGCCGAGCGCGACATCCCGTGGAATCCATCGCAGCCGGCGACAAAATCGCAGACGATTTTCTGCTCGTCCCCACCGGTGCGGAACGTAACGCAGGGGCATAGGCTGTCCGCGTTCTCGATCGCGCTCGCTTCGGCTTCAAAGAAAATCTGTCCGCCGTGATTCAGACCAAGGTCGGTCAGATCCTTGACCACCTCATTCTGTCCATAAATGAATATCGAGCGCCCAGTCAGCTCCTGAAAATCGATCCGATGGTCTTGACGATTGAATCGAAGCGCGATTCCGCGATGTTCCAGCGCCAGCCGCTTCATGCGGTCGCCGGCGCCCACCTGCGTCAGCAGTTCCGCCGTTCCCTGTTCGAGCACGCCCGCGCGAACTCGCTCTTCGACATGTTTGCGGCTCCGGGCTTCCACCACGATCGACTCGATTCCTTCGAGCTGCAACAGTCGAGCCAGGAGTAACCCAGCGGGTCCAGCACCGACAATCCCGACCTGAGTTCGCATCAGCACGATTTTAGAATACTTTGTCCGTTCCCACGTACTCCGCCGGCCGAATGTATAATTTGGCTCGTGGCCGCACCCGGTTTAGAGTCTCCCGCAGATCAGCGGAGTTTTCTGGAGGAACTCCGGATGCGCGCAGCCACGGCGCCCGGCTCGGTGGCGCTTATCGAGCCAGGGGCCGCGCGGCTGACATTCGCGGAGCTTCAAAGCCGAATTGACGCAGTTGCGCACGATGTGACGAGTGCGGGAATCACGCGCGACGACGTCGTGGCGCTAGCGTTGCCCGACGGCATCGACTTGTTGACGAGCTTTTTCGGAGTCGCTTCGGTCACCGGCTGCGCGGTTCTCAATCCGGGGTTGACGCGCGCGGAGATTGACTCAGTTCTTACGGATCTCGAAGCGCGGGCGATGATTCTCGATCCGGACGTAGCTTCGCATGTCAAGGATGTTGCACGCGACCGCGGCGTGTCGGTTTTGAATCCGTCATTCACGGAACATGGCGAGGTCGAGTCGCCCAAGGGTCGCGATGTTGCCTTGCTTCTGCACACGTCCGCTACGACTGGAAAAGCTCGCATCGTGCCGTTAACGCACTCCAATCTGCGGGCGATGGCGGCTAATACTCGTGGAATTTTGAGTCTAACCGGCGACGACCGCTTCCTGAGCATGATGCCCCTGTTTCATCTGCAAGGCTTGTTAAGCTCGCTGGCGCAGCTTCTGGCTGGCGGAAGCGTGATTTGCACCAAGGGTTTCGACGCTGCGGCGTTCCTTTCATGGCTGGAAGAATATCGGCCGACGTGGTACACCGCGGGACCGACTCTGCATCACGCGATTCTGCCGCTCATCGAATCGCATCCGGATATCCTGGAACGTTCGCCGCTGCGGTTCGTGCGGTCGATCGGGGCCGCGATGCCGCGCGCCTTGATGGAACGGATCGAGCGCACCTTGCACGCGCCTGTGCTGGAAGGCTACGGCATGACTGAAGCCGGAGCCATCACCAGCAACACGCCGTCTCGCCGCAAAAGAGGCTCGGCCGGCGTGAGCACCGGATCGGAAATCGGCATCCTGAGCGAAACTGGTGAATTTCTGGCCGCAGAGCGCGAAGGCGAGATCGTGGTGCGCGGTCCGGCCGTGATCGATTCTTATCGCAACAACCCCGAAGCGAACCGGACGTCTTTCCACCATGGCTGGTTCAGAACCGGAGACCTCGGCCGGCTGGATGCGGAGGGGTTTCTCTTTGTAACCGGGAGGATTAAGGAGATCATCAACCGCGGGGGCGAGAAAATTCTCCCCGGCGAAATCGAAACCTCGCTGATGGCGCATCCGGCAATCGCCGAGGCAGTAGCGTTTGGTGTCGCGCATCCGACCCTCGGCGAAGAGGTCATGGCCGCCGTAGTCTTGCGGCCGTGCATGATCGCGAGTGAAGAAGAACTACGCCATTTCGCTGGCGAACGTATCGCCGATTTCAAACTGCCGCGCAGGATCGTTTTCTTGGATGAGATTCCCAAGGGTGCTACAGGCAAGCCTTCCCGGATGGCGCTGGGCGAGCAGCTTAAGGCGGAACTCGGGGCCGTCGCGGACGCCCGTGTTGCTACCACCGAGTTAGAACAGGCGCTCACCGGAGTATGGCAGCGGGTCCTTAAAGCCGAGAACATCGCTTCGGACGACGATTTCTTCGAGCTGGGAGGAGATTCGCTCGCTTTGACGCTCATGATGGCGGAGGTTGACGCGGAGTTCGGTGCCGAGGATCGCGCGGAATTTCTGTCCCGCCCGACCATCGAAACCCTGGCGCGGATCGTCACGCGCAATCCGGATAAACGCGGCGAAAAATCGTTCATCGTCGCGCTGCAAGCGCGGGGCTCGCGAATCCCGTTCTTCTGTATTCCTGGCGCCGACGAAAACCCGTATTATTTCCTCGACCTCGCCAAAAGACTCGGCCAGGATCAGCCGTTCTTCATGGTTCGCGACCCGCGGCCGCTCCAGGATCGAGGGGTGTACAGCGTGGAGGAACACGCCGCGCTTTACTGCTCGGCGATCCGCGAAATGCATCCGGAGGGCCCGTTGCTATTGGGCGGCCACTGTTACGGCGGCATTCTCGCGTTTGAGGCCGCGCGGCAACTCATGGGCGCCGGACGCGACGTCAGGCTGCTGGTTTTGTTTGAAGTCCCGACGCCCGGATATCCCAAAGTCGCGCGGCACTGGAAGAAGTATCTGCGGCAGTCGGCGGGTCTGGTCTCCTCATTCGCTCGCGGACAAGCTTCTGCGACATGGTTCCAGGCGCGCTCGCATGCGGGCGTGCTGAAACAGTTGTTCCGACGGAAGAGGCAGGCATTCGCGCGCCGCGTGCTGGTGTCCGCGGGAATGCAAAAAGCGATCGAGCCCGTCGAGTCGATCAATTTTCGAAACCACGGCGCGGGGCGCGCCTACGTACCAGCGAAATTAACCTGCAATGTAGTTCATTTTCTGGCTGCGGATGAGCGGCACAGCACCCTGATCCTCGACGATCCCAGGCTGGGTTGGAGGGACATGGTCGGAGCCGGATTTTCGGCTCGTAAGGTTCCGGGCATCGCGGATGGCATCTTCAAGCCGCCGCATGTAGCCGAGCTGGCGTCGCAACTTCGCGAATTGCTGGATGTTGTAAATTCTCGTACCCCGGCTTAGCTGCATTTATTGCGAACTCCGCCGCCGGGGATGCGTACTAGATTCAAAGAGACTCCCATGCAAACGATCTACCGCGACCTTAAATTCGGCGTCCGGTCGCTGATGAAGGACAAAGGATTTTCGATCACCGTGGTTTTGACCCTGGCGCTTTGCATTGGAGCGAATACTGCGATTTTTGCGATCGTTCATTCCGTATTGCTGCGCCCGCTGCCGGTCCCCAGGGCAGAAGAGATTCTGCTGATGGCGAACCAATACCCGAGGGCGGGTGCGACCAAATCCACCAATAGCGGTGCAGCCGATTATTACGATCGCCTCAAAGAGGTTACCGTCTTTCAGCAGCAGGCCATGTTCAATTTCGGGGACCAGACCATCGACCTGAACGGAACGCCCGAGAAAATCCGGGGCATGAACGCCACGCCTTCCCTGTTCAAACTTCTTGAGGTTCCTCCGCTGCTCGGCAGGACCTTTAACGACGACGAAGGGGAAATCGGCGCGCAGCAGAAGGTTCTGCTCAGCTATGGTCTGTGGCATCAGATGTTCGCGGGTTCGCCCGATGTCATCGGCAAGGAATTGCGCCTGAATGGCCGCCCGTACACGATCGTGGGCGTTATGCCGCCGGAGTTTAAGTTCATCGATCCCGACATTCGGCTGTGGGTTCCGCTCGCGTTCACGCCTCAACAGAAGGTCGGGCGTCATTCAAATAACTGGCGCAACATCGGCCGCCTGAAGGCTGGGACGACACTACAGCAAGCTCAGGCGCAGGTGGATGCCCTGAATACAGCAAATCTGGAGCGGTTCCCGCAGTGGAAAGAGCTCCTGATCAACGCGGGATTTCACACTACAGTCGAACCACTTCGCGACATGCTGGTCAAGGACGTCAAGAGCACGCTATATCTTCTATGGGGCGGAGCGGTATTCGTCCTCCTGATCGGCGCGGTGAATATCGCGAATCTTGCGCTGGCCCGAGTCACGCTGCGCAGGAAAGAATACGCCACGCGATTGGCCCTGGGAGCCGGACGCGCGCAAATCACGCGCCAGGCGATCGTGGAGAATGTAATCGCGTGCGGAGCCGGCGGCCTGATCGGCATTGGTCTCGGCGCGACGCTGCTTCAGTCCATGATGGCCATCGGACTGAAGCAGCTTCCGCGCGTGGACGAAGTTCGCATCGATGCTTCTGTGGTTCTGGTGGGGCTGGCCATGGCCATCGCCGCCGGCATCGTCGTGGGACTTTTCCCGTTGGCGCACATGTTCCGCGCGAATCTGAACGATACTTTGCGCCAGGACAGCCGTACCGGCACGGTCGGAACCGGCTCGCGGCGAGTTCGTCAGAGCCTGGTGATCGCGCAGATCGGATTCGCATTCGTGCTGCTGGTGGGCGCCGCGCTGCTGCTGGTCAGCTTCCGCCGGCTCCTGAAGGTGGATCCGGGATTCAATACCGGCGGTGTCATCACGGTTTCCATCAGCGCGCCGCGTTCCCGCTATCCCGGCGACCCTGAACTGCGCGCCTTGATGAACCGGTCACTCGACGCGATTCGCCGCATTCCGGGCGTAACCTCCGCCGGCGCCACATCGGATATTCCGTTCGGCAACAACCACAGCGACAGCGTGATCTTCGCGGAAGGCTATGTGATGAAGCCGGGCGAGTCTCTGATCTCGCCTCGCGAAGTGACGGCCTCGCCCGGATACTTCGAAGCCATGGGAATCTCCATGGTCCGCGGGCGCGCTTTTGATGATCGCGATACGGAAACAGCGCCGATGGCGGTGATCATCGATGAGCGGCTGGCGCAGCATTTTTGGCCGAACCGCGATCCCATCGGCCAGCGCATGTATACGCCGACGGACATCAATAACCTGATGAAGACCGATGAGCGCACGCGATGGCTAAACGTGGTCGGCGTGGCGCGCGACATCCGCCTGGACGATCTGGCTGGAAATGGAACCCCGGTCGGCGTTTACTATTTTCCAATGGCGCAGAACCCGGAGCGCAGCTTCACTTTCGCGATCAAAGGCACGTCGGATCTGGCTTCGGTGAGCCGCGCCGTCCGCTCGGAAATCGCCGGGATCGACTCGGAGCTGGCGCTTTTCGACCTCCAGACCATGGCCGAGAGAACGGAGCTATCCATGTCGACTCGAAAGACGCCGATGACGCTCGCGCTGGGGTTTGGCGGGCTGGCGCTGTTTCTTTCGGCAATCGGAATTTATGGCGTTCTGACGTATCTAGTCACGCAGCGGCGGCGCGAAATCGGGATCCGGGCGGCGCTGGGTTGTTCGACATCGGGGATCGTGAAGCTGGTCCTCTCCGAGGGATTGGTATTGGTCGGAATCGGATTGGTCCTGGGAGTTTCGGGCGCGGCTGCTCTGCGGAAAGCGCTGGAGAACGAGCTGTACGGTGTTCAACCGCTCGATCCCTTGGTCATAGCGAGCGTAACAGCGTTGCTAGGGCTGGTCGCGCTAGCCGCGTGCCTGTTGCCTGCGCGCCGCGCGACTCAGGTGGATCCGGTGATTGTGCTCAACGAGCAATAACGGCGATGCGTGTGACCCGCGACATCCACCGCTCCCTGTGGTCGCGGCTCGCGGCCGGCTCTATCTAACACCCGCAGCTAATGGACCTTGACCTTGACTTCTCCGTTGGTCCAGCAGCAGACAAAATCGCCGCCGCCGGGGCCCGAGGAATCGTTAGCGACGACCCGCAGAATGTACTCGCCGGGCTCGCTGAAAGTTGCGACGGCCGTGCCCTTGCCGTTGAAGGCATTCTTTATTGGGATTTCGCTGCCCGGAGTCTCCTCGACTGCCAGTTGTGCCTTGTCGAACGTCACTTCACCTGTTCCGCGATATTTCTGCCACGTGAGCGTGACGCTGGGGCCCCCCTTGAACATCGCGATCGTCTGTGAGTCGAATCCCGCCGCGGCCGCTGCCGCCAGGAGTTCGGGAGTCGCGACGGCGCCGCCGTTGGCCGCTGCCGCCGGCAGTGTTTCTCCCTTGGCTTCTAACGCGACTTCCAGCACCACTCGCAACACCGAAATGCCAAGACTCTTGTCATCGTCGGCCGCGAAGACATCCAAGCTCAACGGCTCGCCCGCTTTGGCTGTGCGCTCCACAATCACCGGTTTCGGCCCCTGTCCCGACGGGCCTTTTTCGTCAAAACTGATGGTCGGCGGAGTATTGCCGATGCCGACTTCCGACAAGGGATTAATAATCCAGGCCGCGCCCAGATGGGCGGGAACGGATAGACGGTGGCCGTTCGAAGCGAGGGTCCAGGTGACTGTCTTGTCGCCGAAATCCTTGGGCACCGTCACGGTGAACACTCCCTTCTGACGCCGCGGAAGGAAGTGAGTGGGCTGCCCCTGATCGGGCGGACCGGGGTCCATGTGATTTTCCGGACCGATCGGGATATCCAGGATCTCTTTGGTATTCCGGTTGTAGTAACCGAACAGAAGATTGTACGTGCCGTCGGCGTTCTGCCACCAGCCTTCGAAAGCCGGCGTAACACTCTGGCCGCTCTCATGCGGACGCTCATAGGGCACTTGCTTGAACTTGAATTGCGCGTCGGCCGGCGCCGCGGCGAACGCGATGGCCACGGCCGCAAATGCGAATCCTCGCTGACTCGTCATTGACGTGCCGTTTTGCCCGAGGATTTGTGTTTCAGCGAGCCACTCGGCGTACTCCTCATCGCTGATGTTGGTGATGTTTACAAAAGCCTCTCCCATTTCTTCAATGGTGCGATCTCCATAGCCGACCCATTGATCCGGATCGGGATTGTACTTGTTGGCCGAGGTATTGTCCTACCACGCGGTGATATGGAGCACCGTGCCCTTCGGCAGGACCGGCGCCGATTCGTCGGTATAGATGTAGTTCACCATCCAGTTGAAATCGAACCGGTCGACATAGCTGAGCATCTGGACGGAGCCATCCGGCAGGATCGCTTGCATGGCCATCGCCTTGCCGCGAAGATGCATGTGCGGCTGGAAGTTTTCAATGCGCGCGGCGGATCGCAGCAGCGTGAAGCCCTGCGAGGAAGCGATGGAATTCGGCGGGATGTCCAGGTCGTTCTTCGAATACATGGCCAAAGGAGACGACAGGCGCGTGCGATGCTCCGGTTTTTCGCCTTTTGGATAAAGATAGATGCGCCAGTTCGAGATGGTCGGTGATCGTGTTCGCCCACCGAGTGGTAGTGGATATCCCAGCGAATCTTCGCGCCGGGTAGGATGAGCTTGCCGGTGTCGGGACGAAACGCGTCGTAGTTCTTGCCGATGGACCACTCCATCAGCAGGCCGGCGTCTCCGCCGTTGTCCTCGGCTGACGACGGCTCATACTGCACCAGCATCGTCACAGCATGATGTGTGACCCTGCGGCCCGCGACCGTAGCCGGGCGCATTTCCACGGCGCGAATCCAGCGCGCTTCCGTCAAGGGAACATCCGTTACCGGCTTCCACCACTGGTCCTGTCCGATGGCGGGGATGGTCAACGGCTGAGACTGCACCACGAGATCGGGTTCCTGGCCCAGGATCTTGGCATACTGCCAGCCGGAATCTTCCGGCCACGTTTTCGGAACGGGAAGTTCTTTCGGATCACCCGAGCGGCGCGCCTTCATCCACCCACTTCACGATCGTTCCGATTTGTTTTTCCGAGAGAGAACGATCGTTGGCGTATTCCTGAATGCCGATGGTCTTGTCGAGATGCCACGGCGGCATATTTCTCGTGGCGACGCGCTCCTTGATGGATCGAGCCCAGGGCCGCACGTCCTTGTAAGTCTGGAGGTTCATCGGGGCGCCCTGCCCCGGACGATGACACGTCTCGCACTTCTCCTGAAAGATCGGCGCGACGTCCTTGGCGAATGTGACCGCGTTAGCGGGCGCGGAGGGTTGTCCGTATCCATGCAGGAATGAACCCGACGCCAGTACTCCGATCTGGGCGACGCGTACCGGCCGTTTGAGAACGCGAAGCATGACGGTACCTCCCTCGACCGCGCTGCTCTTTATAAGAGCATAACAAGCCCGATCTTCCGATTACGGAATTCCCGTCGTGGGTTTCCGATTGCTCTTCAGGAGAGATTTCAACTCGTTCAGAAGTGTCCCGGCGGCGGTGTCGATCTCCACCGTGGCCTTGGTATAGCGGTCATGAACTTCGTTAGGTCCTTTTTCCTTGACCCACTCGACCCGGACCACGATCGGTTGATCCACGACATCGTAGCCCACGACGATATAATCCCGTCCCGTGAATCGCCACGTCTCTGGTCCGGAACCTGCGAGCAGATACGGCGTGTCATACAGCGTTGTGCCGTCGCAGCCGTACACAATGTCATTAGGATTATAGGAGGGTGCGTACTCCGCGGCCCCGTCCCAGCGCCAGTTGATGACGCCTTTGGGATCATTCAGGTTGTAACAGAAGCCGCCGGGAGGTTTGGCGTTGCAGTTCTGCGCCGAGTTGGGCTCCCAAATGGCATTTGCGGCGGCTGAGGAAGCGTCCGGCGCAAGGCTGCCCGGCTTGAGCATCGTGTAGAGCTTCTCATTAACGACTACACTGTCGCCAACCGCATATTTGATGTTCTGCGAGTACTGGATCACGTTTCCGGTCATCGCTTTCCCGTCGGTGCCGATTCTTTCGCGCGAAAGGAATTGATAGAACTTCGCGCGCGGACTCCTCACCGTCACCGTGACTCCGCTGTTCGCTATGGAATGGACCACACCCGTCTGAATGTCACGCCCGGTCACCGTCACCGGAGCTCTTACCTGCACCAGGTCCGTGTGCTGTTTGTTGAGTATGGTCCCGCCGTCGAACGTTACCGGTCCTCCGCGAGGGCCGAGCGGCCCGTAATCCGCGGTGCAGATATATTCGGGACCGAGGTTGAATCCGATTTTGACCACCGCGCCCTTGCCATACGTCGCTTCATCGGGAACCTTGATCTCGCACTGATTATTGCAGTTCGCCGGATTGATGTCCTTGGTGACGATGTTGTGCTCCGAGCCGGGACGGTCCACGTCGAAAATCTCGGCCGTCAGTGTGGTCGCGTGAGGCGAGACGCCTATGAACGGCTGGTTCAAGCATTGATGCCCCGGCTTGCACACTTCCGTGCAGACTCGCTTGTCCTCGCCCGCGCCCTTTGGCGTGACGCAAACCTTCAGCTTCGGCAAAATGGCGGTTAAAGCGGGCGTCAGCCCCTTACCCGTCAGGACGCCAATCACCAGGGGAGTGATAATCGTGTGCCCCCCCAAATCCGGCACTGCGGGCGAATCGTAGATCGTAACCGATCCGGGGCGGGGTTTCTCCGGCGGCGCCGGCCGCGTGACAAAGGCGGAAAATTGTAACGTGTTGGTCGAGCCAAACGGGCTCTCCCAGTTTCCCGTGGCGGCAAAGACGACATGATATAGCTGTGCGAACGGATAGGTCAGCGTGACGCAGGTGCCCGGCGCGACATCGTATTGACGTGGTTGGGCTTGGATCCGCAGCGCCTTATCCGGAGTCCCGCTGGTGGGCACGGAGGCTTCATTTGGAAAAAGATCGAAGGACGCGGCGCTGGGGCCTCTGCCGAGGCTTGCCTCGATAGTAAGTACACCGCCGGCCGGATAAAATGCGCTCAAATCCAGCGGATACTTATTGTACGCCTGTTTCCCTCTTCCCGGCGCCGTGATGGTTTCGTTACGCGCCTGCGCGATCAAAATTGCGCCCGGGTTCGACGCCCGAGTTCCCGCGCATTGAGCATGAAGCATCGGTGCGGCGATATCGAGCGCGAGAATCAGCGGGAAAGCAAGACGCCGCACCGATTCGCCAAAGCCGAGTACCCTCTCACGCACTGAAGAACTCCCTTACAAAGTCGGACCTCAGAAGGACGTGTATGTGTAACGGTTCAAATGCCACACGCCGCTGATCAGCGACCAGAGCTGCACATAAATCGGTTGGCCCGTAGTCGGGATGCCGCTGACCATTTGCGATAGCGATGTCCCCACGTTCGCTCCGAAAATGTTGCCGTCTCCTACTACCGTTCCCACATCCAGCCAGTAGGCCGTGACTCCGGTTCCCGCCGTCCAGTTGAAGGTGACCGCACTACCGCTCAGCGTCGATCCCGGAGCCGGAGTCGTCAGCGCACCGCAGACATTCGTGGCCGTGTCCCGATACCGTCCTGGGTTCTTCCAAGCCCCATTGATGTGGGTCCACAGCTGCACGTAGACGATCCGGCCGTCGCACGGTAGATTGTTCACCTCCACTGAGAGCGACGTGGTGGCTCCTCCGAAAATGTCCCCCACCGCTTGCGCATTGCCGACATCCAACCAGTATTGATCGGCTCCCGATATGGCGGCCCAACTGAAGGTTTGGGAAAAACCGGTAAATACCGTTCCATCCACCGGCGACGTCAGCGCCGCACAGCCGGATGCTGCCGTGTACGTGGTTCGAACCGGGGCCTGCCAATTTCCGTTGATGTGGACCCACCATTGGACATAGAGGGTGCGTCCGTCGCACGGCATCGAACTTACCATGACCGAGGTTTGGGTGGTGGCAGCGCCGTAGTAATCGCCGACGCCCACCTGCGTTCCAACGTCCAACCAGTATTGATCGGCGCCGCTGACTGGATTCCAGGTAAAGCTCTGCGAAGGACTGGCCAGTACGGATCCGGCTGTCGGACTGGTGATGCCGCCGGAGCCGCCGCCGCACGATCCTGTGAATGCTGTGTCCTCATAGCGCCCGGGGTTCTGCCACGCGCCGTTGAGGTGCGTCCATAATTGCACGTAAATAGTCCGGCCGTCGCAGGGGATATTGTTAACAGTATTCGACAGCGAGGCGAGGGCTCCGCCGAAGATATCTCCATGAGCGATCGAGTTCCCGACGTCGAGCCAATACAGATCCGCGCCGGGAGAAGGACTCCAGCTAAAAGTAACCGTACTGCCGGTGAACGTTGAGTTGTCGGACGGTGTAACCAGAGCCGAACACCCGGAAGCCGCCGTGTAATTATATCGATTGGGACCTTGCCACACACCGCTGATGTGCGCCCACACCTGAACATAGATGGTTCGCCCGTCGCAAGGCAACGAACTCACCGTCATCGAAGTCCCTGCCAAAGCGTTGCCGAAGTAGTCCCCCGTGGCGAGCCGGCTTCCAACGTCGAGCCAATACTGATCCGCGCCGGAAGCCGAACTCCAAGAGAAAGTTTGCGAGGGCGACGTAAGAACGGACTCCGGTAGCGGGGTTATGATCGTGTAAGCTCCGACGCTGTCCGAGATCTCAGCCACGAAAGCTTCGGTTGTGGCGAGAGCGCCGATAGTCTTCGGGAAGCCCGCGGCCGTCGAGCCGGCCACGAATGCATCGCCGATCCCGTTCGTCGCGATCGCGTACCCAAAGCTAAACGTCGGGCTGCCCAGGTAGGTGGAGTAGGTGAGACCATTCCCGTTCGAGTTGAGTTTTGCCACAAATGCAATGTAATTCACTTGGGCGAGAGCAAAAAGATGGGCACTATTGAGAGGATCGAACGCTACCGCCTCAATCACGCTGTCGCCGAGGCCGCTTGAAACCGGGGTCCAGGTAGTTCCTCCGTTTGTCGAAGTGTACAGCGCCGCACTGCCCCGCGATGCTGCGTACAGGACGGATGAGCTTTGCGCGGAAATGTTCGCTGCCCCGCCCGGAACGGATCCCGCCGTCGGCGCCCAGGTTGGAGTTGCACCGGTTGCGTTTGTGGTCACATACACGACCCCTCCGATCACGACGTAGACAACCGCCGGGTTATTCGGAGCTACGCTGAGGGTGCTGTTGTACTGCGTGAAGGTGGCATTGAACGTCGGGAGCCCAGTGCTTATGGAAGTCCAATCCGCTGCACCATCGATACTCCGGTAAACGCCGGCGGCGTTCACTGCCGCATACAGATAACCATTCGAACCGGCAGCCATCCCGTACACCTGCGCCGAGGGCAGCCCTGAGGCCACAAAGACTCCCCACGTCTGGCCCCCGTTGGTTGTCTTCTGCACGCCGGAGGACCCCGTATAGCTGTACGCGTACGCAGTAGAGCTGCTGAGCGGATCGGCCAGCACGTTGGTGGTTCCGGTCTGCGTGCTTGCTTCCGATGTCCAGGTGGCGCCGCCGTCCGTGGACAAATACGATTGGCCTTCGTTCATCGCGTAAATCGTATTCGTGCTGCCGGAGACCGGACTTCGGCTGATGGTAAAGTTGGGACCCAAGATCTCCTGGATCCAAGCGGTGCCGTTGTTGGTGGTCCGGTAGATGCCGGCCTCGGTAGCCGCGACCACGGTTCCGCTATTTACCGGATCGGCGGAGATTCCGGTCACCGCTCCCATCACCGTTCGGTCGTATTGGGCCCAGGCGCCGCCGGAGTTGGCGCTCTGATAGGTGGAGATGGAATTCGAGGCGAATGCCTCTACTGGCGCGACCTGCTGAAATGTCGAAGAATCCGTATAGCCCGTCACGTACACGCCGCCCGACAAGGAGTCATACGCGAGACCCTCCAGGTAGTCCTGTCTCTCCCCGCCCAGATAAGTCACATAATTGAACGTCGTGCCGGCAGTGTTCAGCTTTGCGACAAAGCCGTTGATCCCTCCGAGAAGGTTCCCTTGCAGCGCACCCGTGGTGGGATTCAAATCGCTCGACTGGGTATATCCACCCACGTAGGCGTTTTGCGCCGAATCCAGGGCAATTGCGGTGCCCTGGTCATAAAAGCTTCCGCCCAGAAATGTGAAATAGAGCAGAGCGGTCCCGCCGGCATTCAGTTTCGCAACGAAGGCATCTCCTCGCCCGGCGTTGGCGGTGCGCGCGCCGCCGGCGGGAGCTCCGGGAATGGTGGGGGAGAATGTCGAGCCGGTGATGTACGCATTCTGGCTTGGATCAACGGCGATCGCGAACCCGAGATCCTGGCTGAGCCCGCCCATCAGGGTCGAGTAGACCATGCCCCCGTTGAGGTTGAACTCCGTCACGAAGACGTCTGAAGATCCCGCCACGGTGGTTTGGAGAACGCCCGCGGTGGTTGGAAACGGACCTACCGTGTAGCCAGTGACATAAGCATTATTCGAGGAGTCGACCGCTACGCCGTACGCCAAGTCAGTATTCGCGCCCCCTAAGTACGAAGAAAACAGAAGGGCTCCGCTTGAACTTAGCTTGGCGACTACGGCATCGTAGCCGCCGCCGTAGCCTTGATTTTGATTCTTCAGCGGGAAGTTCGATGAGTCTGTATATCCCGCCACCCAAGCTGAGCCGGCCGAATCCACCGCGATGCCCTGCAGCGAGTCGAAATTTGAACCTCCCAGGTAAGTGGAGTAGAGCAACGCCGTTCCGGATGAGTTCACTTTCGAAACGAAACCATCGCCTCCGCCGCCGTTAGAACTCTGCGCCACCCCACCGGTGGTTGGGAGATTCGTGGCGAAGGTAAATCCTGCGGTATATACATCTCCACCGGAATCGACTGCGATTGCCTGCCCGACGGTGCTGTTGGTAGATCCGCCGATCAGGAATCCATAGACAATCGTCGGGTCGATCACCAGCGGTCTGGCGCGGTCATACGATGCGACTTCAAAAGCTACCTGGTTACCCTCGCGAATCGTATAGTGGCCGGCGATGCTGTGCTTCTTGCCTTCGATCTCCTGATAAATCTGCGGCAGCGGAATGCGAAGCTCGCCCACGGAGGTTTCCACCAGCAGTTGCCCATCCGCATCCACCGAAATATTCCGCGCCCCGCCCAGCTTCATGAGGACGGAATCTGGATCGGCTCCCGGTTTGACCACAAGGTCGAATTCGAGCTGTCGCTGGTTGCCATAGTAGACTACGTCGATGCCGGGATAAACCTCCCTGTATGTCACGCGGCTATATGTAGGAAGCCCCATTTTCCACTGCTTTGGGTCGTTGCCTGAGAAAAAATTCACCTTGCCAGGGAGTTGCTCGCTCGCGACGCCTCGCGTGTCCTTCGCGCCGGTGAATTCCAGAGAAATGGCGTTCTGATTCCGATCCTGGCCGACGATTCCGATGGTGGTTATGGCATTGTGGATTGCAACCATGTAACCCTGTCCGCGAGCCAAGTAGATCGCATCCGCGCCCTCGCCCTGCTGCTCAAATGAAAGCGGAAGTTTAAAGTTCGGGCGAACCGACGGTGTCTGCGCGGGGCCGCTATAAACCAACGCCGCACTCGCGCCAACACAGGCAAACAGCGCGGAAATTCTCAGTAAGCGCATTAGTCCTCCGGATTGACCCCTGCTTATTTTGAACGGCAACTCCTGCCAGCATAACACCGATCTTGAAATCAGACGGTCTCGAGGCGAGCAGGTCTGAAGGCCGCGCGGCACGCGCGCAACCGTGCCCCGTGATCGGCCGCGCTTGGTGGATCTTCTCCTTGTCTTTCCGATACAACGATCCTTTGAATTATCAATATATTCATCACGATTAGACAAGCGGATGACAGCTCGATTGGCATAATCCGGTCAAATTTCCATCTCACGGTTCCAAAAAATTAAGCGCTCGTAAGTTTCGAAACTTCGCAAGCGATGCCGGGTTCTTGGGACTAGTCCGCAAGTAGTCCTGGAAGGCCTTTCAGGACTCGGCGGATCGTTAAAGCTCGATCGATTAATTCTGCGGAGGAAAACCCTATGTTGAAATGTACCCACTTGACGTGTGCCCTGGCGCTTAGCTCCATTGCTTTGTCCGCCCAGGCCATTCCTGTTACCAACACCGTTCAGACCACCGGTATGATCGGAATCGCCGACGCGCAGACCGCGCAGTTGAATGTGTTGAACCCCGGCATTCTGCCACCCGCGGTCGGAGTGATCTGCACGGCTTCGGTGTCTTTCGTGGATGCCAATGGCAACGTGCTGAAAACCACATCGCTCTCGGTCGCGCCGGGCAAGAGCCTGCCGTTCGATCTGCGTAGCGACACCGATCTCAACCTGGTAGCCGGCGATCGACGCGAGATTCGCGCCACCATCTCGATTCCCGCCGTATTTCCGCCGACTGCAACCGGAACGACGCCGGTGACGCCGGCGTGCAAATTGATCCCGACGCTCGAAATCTTCGATACCGTGAGCGGACGAACGCTGGTGACGCTGGGTCATGCCGCGCTGGTTCCGGCGGCGCCGGTCACCGCGACGCCAAATCCGTAAGCCAACTGCGCGCATCGTTTTGGCCGCCTTTGACCGGGACTCGAAGGCGGCCGCTGCTAGAATGAAAGCGTGACTTACCCAGAACATTTGATCGCCCCCATGCGCGCGGACTTGACCCGGTATGGAGTTGAAGAAGCCAGGACTCCGGCGGATGTGGACCGGCTGCTCGCGCCGGGTAGCGGAACCGTATTGATGATCGTGAATTCGGTGTGCGGATGCGCGGCGGGAAAAGCTCGGCCGGCGGTTGGAGCCGCGTTGAAGCATGCGGCCCGGCCGACGAAGGTCGGGACGGTTTTCGCCGGCGGCGATGAAGCCGCGGTCGCGCATCTGCGGAATCTCTTGTCGCCATATCCGCCGTCGTCGCCATCGATGGCGCTATTTCAGGATGGCAAGCCGGTGTACATGCTCCACCGCGGCGACATCGAGCGGCGCGATCCGGTAGCGATCGCCAAGATTTTAACCGAAGCGTTCGACCAGTTCTGCACGCCGGCTTTGAAATAACATCCGGTCGATACCGAACCGCTCGAACCGGCCCTCTTTAACGTCAGCTACCGGGCGCAGCCAGAGTCTGTCTGGAAACCCGCTATAGTAACCGGTCCCTTCGGTCAGGGCTCGCATAACTTGCTGATTTGTGGAGGTGCCGGCCCTGAGCCACGACCACAGGGAGCGGTTAATCGTCGGTTGTCACAGAGACTCGCCAGCAAGCGGTTATCTTTCCCGAGGGTTCAACAACCTTGCGTTGGCAGGTTTCCCGCGAAGCTCCTAATGACTTTCGCGCGGCACTGCGGCACCACGGCAGCCCACTAGAAAATCCAGATCCGCGCCCTGATCGGCCTGCATTACGTGATCCACATACAGGCGCTGATAGCCTCCGGTGCCTGCGGGAGGCGCGGGCTTCCATGCGGCTCTACGGCGGCTCAGCACATCGTCTGAAACACACAGATCCAGCCGGCGAGCTTCAACATCCAACTCGATATCATCGCCGTTTTCAACCAACGCGAGCGGTCCGCCGATCGCCGATTCGGGCGAAATGTGCAGCACGACGGTCCCGTAAGCGGTTCCGCTCATCCGGCCGTCGGAAATGCGCACCACATCGGTGATTCCGCGCGTCAGAAGCTTCGGCGGAATTGGTAAATTTCCAAGCTCGGGCATTCCGGGATAGCCGCACGGACCGGCGCCCTTCAGGACCATGACGCAACGCTCGTCGATATCGAGATCAGGCAGATCGGCGCGCGCCTTGAAATCCTCGATGCTTTCAAACACCACCGCGCGTCCACGATGCTTCAGCAGCTTCGGCGTCGCGGCGGACGGCTTGATCACCGCGCCGTTCGGAGCCAGGTTGCCCCGCAAGACCGCGATTCCCGCATTTTCGCGAAGCGGCTCGGCAAGCATGTGAATCACATCCCGGTTCCAGCAGGCAGCGTCGGCAGTATTCTCGCCCATGGTTTTTCCGTTCACCGTGAGAGCATCGCGATGAATCAGATCGCCGAGCTCCCGCACCACGGCAGGAATGCCTCCGGCGTAGTAGAAATCCTCCATGAGAAATTTCCCGGAGGGTTGCAGATTCACGAGCAGCGGCAAATGATGGCCCAGTCGGTCGAAATCGTCCAGATGCAGCGGCACGCCGACGCGGCCTGCGAGTGCGATCAGATGAATCACGGCATTAGTAGACCCGCCGATAGCCGCGTTCACGCGAATCGCGTTTTCGAAATTCTTGCGCGTGAGGATTTTCGAGATCCGCAGATCCTCGCGCACCATTTCGACGATGCGGCGTCCGGCCTGATGCGCCAGAACGTAGCGGCGCGAATCGACCGCGGGAATCGCGGCGTTATGCGGCAAGCCCATGCCCAGCGCCTCCACCATGCTGGCCATGGTTGATGCGGTGCCCATGGTCATGCAGTGGCCGGCCGAACGCGACATGCAGGTTTCCGCTTCCATGAAATCCTGAAGCCGCATTTTGCCGGCGCGCACGTCTTCGCTCATCTGCCAGACCGCGGTGCCGGAGCCGATCTGCTGCCCCTGGAAATGGCCGCTCAGCATCGGACCGCCGGAGACCACCAGCGCGGGAACATCGCAGCTCGCGGCTCCCATCAATAGCGAAGGGGTCGTCTTATCGCACCCGCACAGCAGCACCACGCCATCGATGGGATTGCCGCGAATGGATTCCTCGACGTCCATGCTGGCGAGGTTGCGAAACAGCATCGCGGTGGGCCGCAGATTGGTTTCGCCCAGCGACATGACGGGAAACTCCAGCGGGAAACCACCGGCTTCGTAGACTCCGCTCTTGACCCGATCGGCGATCTGGCGCAGATGCGCGTTGCAAGGCGTCAGCTCCGACCAGGTGTTGCAGATCCCGATGACCGGCCGTCCGTCGAAGAGGTCGGATGGGTAACCTCGCATCCAGGAGCGGTGAATGAATCCGTCACGGCTCTGTCCGCTGAACCAGTGAGCCGAGCGAAGAGGTGTGGGCATCACTGATCAATGTATCCAATTCATTCCGGCCTCAGTTTTCGACACTGGGAACCAGTACGATGGTGCGATGGATTACGTGGCGCGGCTGAAGGAACTTCGTGTCGAGCACGACGTTGAACGCCGCGCATATTCGCGGACCGTGCAGTGGCTGGCTGCCGTCGCCGCCGTGGCAGTCACGGGCGCATGGATTGCCATCGCGATGGGCTATGCCGGCTTGGCGCCGTTAAGCCCTTTGGCCGCTTTAATCCCTGCGTGGTTCCTGCTGCGCCGCATGAAGAAAATTGGAAAACGCTCGCGTGAGCTTCGGCTCCTGTGCTCGTTCTACGAGCGTGGCCTTGAACGCCACAATCATCAGTGGATGAATCAACCGGAGACCGGCGAGGAGTACGCCGACGCTAATCATCTTTATTCCTCCGATCTTGATCTGTTTGGGCGCGGGTCGTTATTCCAGCTTCTTTGCATTGCGCGTACCGGCGTCGGTCGCGATTCGTTGGCTCGGTGGATGAAGGAAATCGCGTCGACCGACGAAGCGAAAGCTCGATCCGAGGCCGTGCAGGAATTGCGGGATCTAACCGATCTGCGTGAGTCGATCGCATCTGTGGGGGCCGATTCTTCCTCCGATTGCCAAACAGAATCGTTTACGGACTGGCTGGAGGCGCCAGCGCGGCGGTTTCCTGGATGGGCTCAGCCAGCGGCGTTTTTGTTGCCGCTTGGAATTCCTCTTTTTATCTTCTTTGCTGCAACCGGCACGATTGCGCCAGGGTCGTTTGTTCTGTTTGCGCCGGTGTGGCTGGTGTTGGCCGGGGGATTCACGCTGCGATTCCGAAAACGGGTGAATTCAGTAATCGGAGACATCGGCATGCCGGCGGTCGATCTGTCGATTCTCGCAGAAATGATCGCGATTCTAGAGCGGCAAGCATTTCGTTCGGTGAAATTGTGCGCGCTCGCTGAGGCGGTGTGTGCAAACGCCTCGCAGCGTGTTTCGCGTCTGAGGAGAATGGTAAAGCTGTTGGAATTCGGCAGAAACTATTTCGAGCCCATTGGCCGTTTTTTCCTCCTTTGGGACGCTCAATTCGCCATCATCATCGAGAGCTGGCGACAGCGGCATGGCGACGCAATGAAGGCCTGGCTCGCGGCGATCGGCGAGTTTGAGTGTTTCAATGCGATCTCGACCTATGCCTTTGAGAATCCCGAGGACATCCGGGCCGAGTTTGTCGAAGGGTCTGTTGGCTTTGAGGCCATCGGCCTTGGGCATCCTCTGCTCGACGCCCAGAGATGCGTGCGGAACGACGTGCGGCTTGGGGACGAGACGCCGCTGTGGATCGTGAGCGGATCGAACATGTCGGGAAAGAGTACGCTGCTACGGGCATGCGGACTCGCGATGGTGCTTGCGTCGATGGGCGCCCCGGTGCGAGCCCAGCAGTTTCGCGTTTCGAATCTCACGATTGCGGCGTCGATTGGGACCGGAGATTCTCTGCTCGACGGGAAGTCAAAGTTTTTTGTCGAGGTGGAACGCCTGAAACGCATGATCGAGTTGGCTACGAACGGGCGCCGCGTTCTGTTTTTGGTCGACGAAATGTTGGGCGGAACGAATTCACAGGATCGAGGTGCCGCTTCCGAGGCTGTCGTTCGCGCCCTGTTGGAAGGCCATGCGATCGGCCTGATCACAACGCACGACCTCGCCTTGACGCGCATGGGGGTTCGAGCTCGTAACGTCCACTTCGCCGATTCAGCCGACTCTGGCGGTCTCGATTTCGATTATCGTCTCCGGCCCGGTGTGATCGAAAAGTCGAATGCCCTGGCGATTGTTCGGATGCTCGGGATTCCGCTCGGATGATATCGTCATCAAATATGACCCACACCCTTCTGTTAGGGACCTTCCTGTCGATCGCGGCCATCGCGCAGCCTCTGCAAGACACGCAGACCATCCCTCTGTGGCCCGGACCGCCGCCCGGCGCGCTCGGGACCGAGGATCGCGACATTCCTGCCATCACGGCTTACCTGCCTCGCAGCACGCCACAAGGAATGACTGCCGTGATCATTTGTCCTGGCGGGAGCTACACCAATCTCTCCATGAACTCGGAGGGCCGCCAGATTGCGAACTATTTCAATTCCATGGGCCTCGCTGCATTCGTGCTCAGGTACCGGCTGGGGCCGCGCTATCATCACCCGATCGAGCTCGGGGACGCCCAGCGCGCGATTCGCCTCCTGCGATTGCATGCCGACGAGTGGCATCTTGCGCCGGATCGTATCGGCATCATCGGATTCTCGGCGGGCGGGCACTTGGCGGCTTCCTTGTCCACGCATTTCGATTCCGGAAACGCCGACGCGGCTGACATGGTGGATCGCGCGGGCAGCCGTCCCGACTTTGCCATCCTCGCCTATCCCGTGATTTCGATGACTGAGCCGTGGACTCACGCTGGGTCCAGAAAAAATCTGCTGGGCGATCAGCCCGATCCCGAGGTCGCGAAGAATCTATCGCTCGAGACAGCAGTGACGCCGCGGACTCCGCCGACTTTTATTTTCCAGACCAACGCCGATACAACCGTACCCGCCGAGAACGCGGTCTATTATTTTCTGGCCCTGCGTAAGGCCGGAGTGCCGGCGGAACTGCACCTATTCGAAAACGGCCGGCACGGAGTCGGACTGGCGATGGACGATCCGGCGTTGAGCGAATGGCCGGCCCTGCTCGCGAATTGGCTTCGCGCCAGGGGATTGCTGAAAAAATGACCGAGCCTACTCGTTTTGCACTTCGGGCGACTTGTACCAACGGTAATAAGTGAACATCACTTCGCTCAATAGAACCGAGGCGGCGGCAATCCAGAACAGCAGGCCCGCGGTCTGCTGATCGTTCTCGCGGGAGAAACTCCAATCGATGAGAAGAGAATCGGCGATGTGCAGAGGGTCTCTCGGTTGTACGTAACGGGCGATCAACAGCGGCTTTTCGAACGCGAGCACCAGCCCCAGCAGCGAGCACCACACCGTGGCCGCGGCAAGATAGAGCAGTGTATTTGGCACCAGCGGGATCCGATTTTCTTTGTAGCGCGAGTGGATGGGCCACCAGAACACGGCTCCGCCGGCAATCAGCATCGCGAATTCCGCTGCACGCGCGCCCTCGCTGGTCAGTGACGCATTCAGCAACCCGGGCAGAAACCATATCGACAACGAGACCATTCCAACGGCCCATGCCGCGTACATAGAAATCCGCACGCCCTTCGAACGCATTCCGCGCACCAGGAAATATGGAATCACCAGGCCAATCAGCATTTGTTCGATCGCGTAAGCGGTGAATAGATACTCGCGGGCGAGAAGGTCGAGCGGAGAGCAAACGATCGTCGCGAAGAGAGCGACTCCCGCGAGAAACCAGCCGGTGCGCGCGAACAGAATCAGCAAGGCTACGGACAGAATCAGGCCTGTGATATTCCAGCGCCACGCCGACGAAATGACCGCGATGGTATGCAACTGTCGCCATTTTCGCACGATAGAATGAAATCTCCGATGCGAAAGCTGACCAGACGCGACACCCTGCTGACGTTCTGCGCCGCCGCTATGCCGGCGCTCGCGAAAATCGGCGGCATCGAGATCGGACTGTGCGGCCAGGCGAAAGACTTCGAAAAAGCCGGAAAATGGGCATTCGATTACTACGAGCCCGCTGTCGCGGAAATCGCGGCGATGAGCGATGCGGATTTTGCAAGCTTCCGCGAGCGAGTGTCAGCGTCGCGCCTGCGCTGCGAGAGCTTCAACAGCTTTATCAGAACTCTGACCGTGGTTGGTGAAAAGGTAAATCGCGATGCGCTGACGGCTTACCTGAACCCCGCACTCGACCGCAGCCGCCAGCTTGGCGCGCGCATTATCGTGTGGGGCAGCGCAGGGTCGCGTAACGTCCCGGAGGGATTTTCGCGTGATAAGGCATGGAGCCAGATCGTCGAATTTCTGAAGTACTCGGGCGATCTGGCGCGATCCAGAGACATCGTGATTGCGATCGAGCCGCTGCGCAAACAGGAAAGCAACATTATTAACACCGGAGCGGAAGCGCTGAAACTGGTGCACGACGTGAATCATCCCAACGTCAAGATGATCATCGATTATTACCACCTGCGCGTGGAAAAAGAAGACCCGGAGATCGTCGAGCGGGCGCGCAACGAGATCGTGCATTTCCACTTCGCGAATCCAACCGGACGGCGCTGGCCCAAGAGCCCCGATGAGGATCCGGTGTACGGCCAATTCTTCGCCGTGGTCAAAAAGATCGGCTATCGCGGCCGCATTTCGATTGAAGGACAGGGGAGTTTGGACGAAGATGCAACGGGAAGTCTCGAGTTTTTTCGAAAAGAATTGGCGGGATAAATCGTCGGGCGTCGGAGCCGACGTATAGCTCCATCCTGCATGTTACGGGTTGATCGGCGCAGCGGACTTGCGGACGCACCTGAACCTTAGTAACTTGAAGGGCACTATGCGACTGAAATTGCTGGCCGCGCTGCTGCTCGTATTGCCGTTGGCCCCGGCGCAGACCGTCCAGAAATCCAACTTGACCCGTTGCTCGAAGCCGAGATGGCGCGCATTCCGGCGAAAGCGGGCTTGTATGTGAAGCACCTGGGCACGGGCGAAGAGGCCATCGTTCTGGGTAACGATCATTTCAACAGCGCCAGCGTCATCAAGATTCCGGTGATGATCCTCGCCTACCGCCTAGCTGAGCAGGGCAAGCTGAACCTCAACGATCGCGTGACCATTCAGCGATCCGATTTGCGGGGAGGATCGGGCATTTTTCGCTATCACGACGTGGGGCTGAATCCGACCATTCGCGACGTGATCACGCAAATGATCATCACCAGCGACAACACGGCGACGGACCTTATGATTGCTAAGGTTGGCGGGAAAGATAAGGTCAACGAATTTCTGAAGCAAGCCGGCTTCAATACGTTGCGCCTGGTCCAGACGACATACGAGTTGTTTCGCAAGACCTACGAGGTGCTCGATCCGAAATACAAGTCGCTGACGGCGGAAGAAGTGTTTGCGCTGCAAACCAATAATCCGGCGTTCACGGAGCCTCATCAGGTGTTGATCCAACAGATTCGCGAGGAATCTTCGAAGCGGCATCTGAACGACGAAGTCAACCAGCTTTACATCACCGACGAAAACTACTGGCTGGGCGTGATCACTCCTGCCGAGGTCGGGCGGATGCTCGAAGGAATCGAAAAAGGGACTATCGCGGCAAAGACAAGTTGTGACGAGATGAAGCGCATCATGCGGGCCCAGCAGTCCGGGGCGCGGCGCATCCCGCATTATTTGACGGTACCGGTCGCGCATAAGACCGGCGACCTGGGCGTGGTCGCGAATGATGCCGGAATGGTCTATGCGCGGTCGGGAACCATCATTATTTCGTTCTGCACGCTTGGCATCACCGGAGTGTACGCGGAGACCGAAGATCGCATCGGGCAGATCTCGCGCCTGATTGTCGAGTATTTCGACGGGACGCGGCAGTAGTATACTTTTCGTACCAAGTACGCAGCTAAAGGAGCCTACCGTGCGGGTCATGAATTTCGCGAAACAATGCGTTGCAGCATCCCTATTCGTCGCGGCGTTGACCGCGGCCGACATCGGCAAAGAACCGGGACGCAAACTCAGCCTGGATATGTATCTGGATATGGTCAACGTCTCCGACCCCCAAATCTCTCCAGATGGCAAGCAGATCGTCTACACTCGCCGCTGGGTCGACAAGATGAACGACAGATACGAGTCGGCTTTGTACATCATGAACTCCGATGGCAGCCGCCAGCGATTCCTGGTAAAGGGATCGGGAGCACGCTGGTCGCCCGATGGCACGCGCATCGCCTACATGGCCGAGGGCGCGCCTAAAGGAAGCCAAATCTACGTTCGATGGATGGACGCGGAAGGCGCGGTGACGCAGATCACGCGCCTGGAAGAATCGCCGTCGGGGATCGCATGGGCGCCGGACGGGAAATCCATCGCGTTCAGCAGGCTGGTTGCGCAGCGTGAGACTTGGAACATCAAGTTGCCGCCGCGTCCCGAAGGCGCCAAGTGGACCGCCGACCCGACCATCACGCAAAATTGAAATACCGCACCGATCGTCAAGGAATGCTCCCCGGCGGATTTCGTCATATTTTCATCGTGTCCGCCGATGGCGGAGCGCCGCGCCAGTTAACTACCGGCAATGTCAATGATGGCGGAGGAGGCGGATTCGGCGGAGGCACGGGCCTTTCCTGGACGCCGGATGGCAAAGAAATTCGTGTTCAGCGGATTGCGCCTGGAAGACGCGGACTATCATCCCAAAGAAAGCTATGTGTATGCCGTCGACACTTCCAGCGGCTCGGTTCGCCAGTTGACGCAACGCAAGGGCGAGAATCAAAGCCCGGTAGTATCGCCCGATGGGAAGCTAGTCGCGTACACGGGATACGACTGGGTGCTGCAAGCCTGGAAAGATTCGAATCTGTACGTGATGAATATCGACGGATCGAATCCGCGCGTGCTTACGCCGGGATTGGATCGCACGCCGTCGGGGCTGATCTGGAACTCCGACAGCAGCGGGATCTATTTCACGGTCAGCGAAAAAGGCAACCGGAACATGTACTACACGTCGCTGACGGGCGACATCAAGAAGGTGACTAACGGCAACCACATGCTGACGATCAGCAATACGACGAAGAGCGGCATGGCAGCGGGCATTCTGACCAACTCTGCCAAACCCGCCGACATCGTCGCCTTTGACTTGAAGAATGCCCAGCCGAAGCAGCTAACCGCGGTAAATGACGACCTGCTACGCGGCGTCAAACTTGGCGAAGTGGAAGAATTCACGTATCCGTCTTTCGATAATCTCAAGATCCAGGGCTGGATCGTGAAGCCGCCCGACTTCGATCCGCACAAGAAGTATCCGATGATCCTGAGTATTCATGGCGGACCCGCGGGATGTATGATGTCGGGTTCAATTTCGAATTTCAAGACCATGCCGCCAACGATTACGTGTTGGTTTATACCAACCCGCGCGGGTCCACCGGCTACGGCACGGAGTTCGGCAACGCGATCAATTACGATTATCCGGGCAAAGATTTCGAAGACCTGATGAAGGGCGTCGACGAAGTGATTTCGCGCGGCTACATCGATTCGAAGAATCTGTTCGTCTATGGATGCAGCGGTGGCGGCGTGCTGACCTCCTGGATCGTCGGCCATACCGACCGGTTCGCGGCCGCTTCAGCGAACTGCCCGGTTACCGACTGGCTGTCCTTCGCCGGCATCGTCGACGCGCAGCCGAATTACTACTACCTGTTCTTCAAGAAATTCCCGTGGGAGGATCCGACCGAATACTTGAAGCATTCCTCGGTGATGTACGCCGGAAACGTGAAGACGCCGACTCTGCTGATGACCGGAGTTCTGGATATGCGCACCCCGATGCCGCAATCCGAGGAATTCTATGAGGCGCTGAAACTCCGCAAGGTGCCGACCGCGCTGGTAAGAATGAACGGCGAGTACCACGGGACCACTTCGATCCCCTCGAATTTCATGCGTACGCAGTTGTATCTGCGCTATTGGTTTGAAAAATACTCGCGAAAATAGATTACGTAAGCGAACACTCGATGCCGTTTACTTCCTGCGGCAAAACCTCCAGGAGGTAGCGGGTATCGATTAACCGTTGCACCGGCTTCGGAATGTCCCCGATGGCGATGCGATGGTGGCATCCGCAAGCGCCGAAACCGGCGATTCCGCCGCGAAGCAGGCGATTTGGACCACGTTCGGCAGCTCGGAGGCGACCAGGAAATCATCGTGATGATGCCATGCTGCGGCTTCCTGAAGATCCTCGGCAAGTCCCCACTTGTGCAGAATCGCGTCCCCTAGCGAAGCATGGTCGATGCCGAAAGCGTCCCGCTCATGCTCCATCAAGTCAGAACCGGTCGAACAGCAGTACTTCAGACCCTCGGCGTACTGTTCCGGCGAATATTGGAACAGAGCCAGTTGTCCGATCGAATGAAGCAGGCCTGCCGTATACGACGAATCGATGCTTTGCCCGGAACATACGTGATCGGCCACCAGCGCTGACGCAACGGCGTGCCGCCACCACCCCTGGATGAACGGAGAACCACGTCGCGGAAGAGCTTTCCACAAAGCGGCCGTGATCACGATCGATCCAACTTTGCGAATCCCGACCAGCGCCATCGCATGCGTGATGGTTCGAACCGGGAAGCGGCGTCCGTATAGCCCGGAATTGGCCAAGCTCAGAACCTCGCCCGCCAGCGCGGGGTCGAGCTTAATCAGCTCTGTAACTTGTTTAAAGGAAACGTTTTCATCTGAGATGATCGCCATCAGCTTAAGGGCAACCGGTGAGAACGCCGGAAGCCGAGCCATCAGCTGAGCGGTGCGCGGGGTAGCCTTCGTGTCTTGGACAACCATTTAAGCACTTTGCTTATCGAAAGAATTCTGGCTTTTTCTAGGCTTGAGTTAAGTTTTTATAACCTTAGCACGCTTACTTCGCGGGTACTAGCTCCCAAAACACCGTGCAGTCTTCGATGTCTTCCTTATGGACGTACATGGTGGCGAGTTTCAGGGAATCCATGACATCGCTGTCGCATGACTCCGCGGTGACGTATGTACGCGCAGCGACCAGCCGCTTTAACTCCGCGTTCGAAATGATATGCAAAGCCGCCGCTTGGGCCGGAGGAAGCTCGAGTTGATGCGAATACGAAAATTCCATGCCGGAAGGCGGCGGACGGCGAGTGACAAAGTACATTAACTCCTCGGCCAGCAGGGGCGCTCCTGGCGGCGTGACTTCCTCAACCTTTTTCGCGACCTTTTCCGTGTCCTTCCACGTAGTCATGTCGCGATGGTCATACAGCCCCTTCGCGAGTCCCAGGGAAAGCAAGCACGCGAGCATCGCCATGGGCCACATCGGCTCATCGGGCTTGAAGATCTGCCAGTCGATCACGTATAGTCCCGGCACGGCCAGAATCGCGAGAAACGGGGCGACCACGATGAAGTAGCGGGCGAAAGTCGGATGCGCGGTCATCAGTTCGGCGCTCATCGCCAGCGCCAGCCAGCCGCACAAGTAGAATTGAGATCGCTGCGACGCGCTCCAGCCGCTCTTCTTCACGATGAAAACCAGGCTGGCCGCCATCAGCACTACGATGACCAGCGCGGTAGTGGAATCGACCCAGGAAAGAGCTACTTCCAGATCCTGCTGCGTCGCCGGTCCCCAGTTCACACGGCGATAAAACGCCTGGTATTGAATAATGTTGAAAAACACCAGACGAGGAGCCTGCACGAACAGCCACACCACCTGCACAAAAGGAATCGCGGCGCCCACCAGGAAAACAGCAGTGCGCGCCAGCCGGTTCCCAGGTTGACTGTAGCGCAGCATCCAGATCAAGAGCACGGGAGCGGCCGCGGCGATCAGCAGCGAACATGCCGAGCCGGATCCAATCAACAACCCCGCCGCGAACGGGAGCAACAATCCTTCCCGCTCCACCGCGAGAATGGTCACGCGAAAAGCGGCGACCGAAAATAGCATGCACATCGCGTACGCTTGTCCCGCAGTAGCGAATTCGACTACCGAACGGTTCAAGGCGAGCAGCATCACCGCCGCGATCGAACCGGGCAAACGCCAGCGGCGCACCGGGCAGCGGACCAGAATGAAGTCGGCAGTCAGCAGGATCGAGCCGATCAGGGCCAGCGTAGCGAGCATGTGCACGGCTCGCCAGCTTTGCCCGAACAGCCGCATCCAGCCTGCATTGAAGTAAGCGTTCAACGGCGTCTGCGGGAAACAGAAATCGAGATATGGCTTTTTCCCGCGCAGGATCAACTGCGCCGCCAGCAAGTGAAAACCTTCATCCCAAACGAACGCGAGGGTCCGCGCGTAGACGATCAACCCGGCGCCGACCAGCGCGACGACAGCGGTGAGCAGCAGGAAGGGTTTCAGGGGCCGGTGTGTCTCTGTATCGGGCGGCACGAACATGATCTTACCGTGGGCGGGGTTCCTGCGGCCTTTGCTAAACTTGCGTGTTTCATGTCTGCATTACGAATTGCGATCATAGGCGCGGGCGGGGCCGCGCGCGGCATTCATATCCCCGGATTCCGGTTGTGCCCCAACGTCGAGATTGCAGCCGTGTGCGATACGGACTCAGCCGCGGCTCAAGCGACCGGCGTTCCCGTTATCACATCGGATTATCGCGAGATTCTGAATCGCGACGACATCCACGCCGTGGTCAATGCAACGCCGAACTACATGCATCACGAGATCGCGCTGCAGGCCGTCGCGAAAGGCAAACATATTCTGTGCGAAAAGCCGTTGTCGCTGGATGCGAAACGCGCCCAAGAAATGTTTGACGCTGCGAATAAAGCCGGTGTCGTCCACATGACGGCCTTCACATATCGCTACACGCCCGCGCTTCAGTACATGCAGCACCTGGTGTCTTCCGGCGAGCTGGGAACCATTCGGGAAGTTCGCGCCGCGTATCTGATGGCGCTTTCGGGACACCTGCTTGGCTGGCGGTCGACCAAGGCGCAGGCAGGCTCCGGAGTGCTGGCCGACATCGGCTCGCATTTGATTCATATGGTGGAGTTCGTGGCCGGTCCAATCGCGGCGCTTTCCGCGCACGATCGCCGCTTCCGCGAAGATCCGGCTTCGGACGTAGAGGATTGGATTGCCTTCCTGGCCGAGTTTTCAGGCGGCGCCTGCGGCACTTTCGAAATCTCGCGCGTCTGCGCCGGCCGCGGCGCCGGGATCACGGAAGATATTTTCATAGAGCTGTATGGCTCCAAGGGGAGCGCGGTTTTCTCGCTTCAAGATCCGTGGGGTCTGCGCGTCTCGATCGGAGGCGCCGCCAAAGACCCGGCTCGGCCGCTCGACCACGTCGAGGTGCCGGCGCAGTTCCTGAAGCTCGCTGGATCGCCCCGCGATATTCATGCGCACGACCCCCGCTGGGGCTACCGGTTCGATCAAGCCTGGCAGTTCGTCGAAAGCGTCGGAATGGGCCAGTCGCGCGCGCCTTCGTTCGCTGAAGGGCTGCGATGCCAGACAGTCCTCGATGCCGCGCTCGCGTCGGCGGCGTCAAGGCAATGGGTGAACGTATGAAACTGCGAATCGGAATCGCCGGAGCCGGGTATGTCGGTGGAGTGCACCTCAAGAATCTGCAACGCGATGAGCGTGTCGAGATTTCCGGAATCTTCGACATCGATCCGGAGAGACGCGGCGACCGTCCCGCGGCCAGCTTCGAGGAATTGCTGGAACGCTCCGACGCGGTTTATATCACCGCGCCCAATACGCGACACGTCGATCTCGCCGTGCAGGCGATCCATGCGGGCAAGCACGTGTTTTGCGAGAAACCGATGGCGACCACTCTCGACGGGGCACGCCGCGTGCTCGAAGCCGCACGAGCTTCCAAAACTGTCTTCCAGATGGGGCACAATCGACGATTCACGCCCGTGTACAAGCGTCTAAAGGAGTTGTTGGCGCTGTCGCCTCCGCACACAGCCCACATCAAAATGAATCGCGGAGAGCTGCTGAAGCCCGCCTGGACCGGCGACGATTCGGTCACCGGGGGCTTCCTGTATGAGACTCCGATCCACATGTTCGATATGATGCGCTTCCAGTTCGGCGAAATCGTCTCGCTGGACGCGCGTCTCAGCCGCGTCAACGATTTTTCCATACTGGTGGAGTTCGATTCGGGCATGTACGCGACTTTCGTTACCTCCGCGGATGCAAGCTGGTTTTTCCCCTACGAGCGGGTCGAGGTTTTCGGACAATATTCGACCATCGAGACGGACGAGATCGAGTCGATCCGCTATCGTCTCGGCCTGGATTCGGAGACCGTCGCCGAGGATTTTCGCCAGGTGCCGGTCGAGAAGCGGTTCGGTTTTGAGGAAGGAGACCGGCTCTTTGTTGACGCGGTGCTGTCAAATGGGACTCCGCCAGTGAGTGCTTTCGATGGCTACCGGTCGGTCGAGCTGGTGTGCGCCTGCTATCAGAGCGCGGCGGAAAAATGCGCGATTCGATTCTGACGCGACCACTTATAATTGAGTCCAGATGCTCTTTCGCCTTCTGGCGATTCCCAATCTCCACGTTTTTGTCAACGCCTCGCTCGCCGGACACACGCGGTTTGAAATCGGCGGGCCGGCTCGCGTGCTGCTTGACGCCGACGACGAAGCCGCGCTGATCGAAGCGTGGCGCGCCATCGATGAGAGCGGCTGGGCGAGAGCCGTTATCGGCGGCGGGACCAATCTGATCGTGGACGATCGCGGATTCGATGGAGCCGTTCTCCGGTACCGCGATCAGACCATGGATTTCGATGGAAATACGGTTCGGGTCGGAGCGGGCGCGGTGCTGCAGCAACTGGTCGATGCTTCCATCGACCGCGGGCTGCGCGGCCTGGAGACGATGACCGGCATTCCGGGCTGGGCCGGCGGAGCCATCTACGGGAACGCCGGCGCCTACGGTCATTCGATTCAGGAGCGCGTGGTTCGCGTGCGCTTTTTCGACGGCGGGGAAATTCGCGAAATCGACAACGCCGCCTGCGAGTTCCGCTATCGCGAAAGTATTTTCAAGCGCAATAAGAATTGGGTGATTCTGGCCGCGACCTTGATCCTCGACGAGGCCAATACCGACGATCTGCGCGCGCACGCGGCCAGTATTTTGAAAATCCGCAATGAGAAATATCCGCCCACGATGCGCTGCGCGGGAAGCATCTTCAAGAATCTCCTCCTGGCGGATCTGCCTGAGTCCGTGCGAGCTCAGGTGCCTGAAGCCGTGGTTCGCGAAGGTAAGGTCCCGTCCGCCTATTTCCTGGAGCAGGCCGGAGCGAAAGGAATGCACAGCGCGGCGATTCGCGTCGCCGATTATCACGCCAACCTCATCTACAACGCCGGCGGCGGCACGGCGCGCGAGCTCCGCGCGATGATTGATTTGTTGAAGACCAAGGTCCGCGAGAAGTTCGGCCTGGAACTCGAAGAAGAGGTTCAGTACATCGGCGGGCGGTGAACCTTCTCGGGCTTCTTGCCCGGCATCAATCGAAGAAGCGCTCCGCCTGCCAGGCGAAGCGGCGAAGTGAGCCTCCACGACCACGACCGGTGAATCTCATCGATATGCGCCAGGAGTTGGTCGGCGCGCGGCGGGGGCGGTACGTGCATCCCGGAGGCAGAATGCATTGCATTCCTGTACCCCAGCAGTCGCATATGGATCAGCCGCGGAACCAGGACGTTTTCAAAATCGAACGATTGGACCGCGCTGTTCAGAAATTCTCCGATGCGCTCGGTAATGTCTTCCCAGTTTTCAGATGGAGCATGGTCTGCGGGCTGCCAGACGGGAAAGCCTTGTTTGAGCCGCAGGATCAGGTCTTGCGTCGAAGAGTAAAGGATCACGTTCCGCTCGGCTCCCATCTTGTCGCGAATCGCTCGCGCCGGCGGAAGATCGCGCGCAAGAATGGGCTTCTGGTACGCCATGCTTTCCACGATCGGAAGCCCGAAGCCTTCATACGTCGAAGGGAAAATCACGAAACTGGCGCCGGACCACAGCGCTTCCATCTGCACTTCTGAGATGTGGCCGCTCTGGTAGGAAGTCACGTTGCCCCTGCTATAATCCCGAACGCCGATGACCGCGATTTTCTGGTCAGGGAAAGCCCGGCTCAGGGCTTCCACGGTTGGGGAAACGCGCTTGTGCTCGAAATGGTTGCCGATCACCAGAATATGCCCGCCAGGCGCATTCCTTGGCGCGAGCGCGCCACGATAGTCGCGATAGTCGAGAGACAAATATGCGACCAGCTCTTTCAGCCCGGGGCGCAAACGGAAGCGACGGCGAAATTGTTCACCCGCGAAATCGCTGATATAGATGACGCCATCCGCATGCTCGAACACGGCGCGCCACAGTGTTTCGAGATCGCGGCTATTCAGATACAGGCAGTCGAATGCAATCGGATCGAGCATCGCATAGACGTTCACCGGCGCGGCGCTGCTCATCCGAAACAACTGCTCGGCTTGAAAGGGCTGGCCGAAACGCAGGGCAACCGCGAATTTTGCGCGAGCTGTCTCGTCGATTCGCTGGACGCGTTCCAGCCGATCCAGCTTGTGATATCGCCAGGCTTGTTCGGAGCCCATGACGTAGAGATTGAACTGCGGCCACAGCTTCACCGCGCGCGCCAGAATCTCCTTGGCGGCCGTAAATGTGCCGTTATGATAGGGCCCGACGCTGGTGAAGTCGAACAGCACGCTCAGGCGGCCTTGCCGGTCCGGCAAGAGGCCCGCCAACAGACCTTGAGCCTCGAAGTGCGGACCTCCTTCGTAAACGTCCACACTCGTCTTAAATTCGGGATAGCGTCGATTGAGGGTGGCGCCGTTTTTGTCCGGAAGCGCCTGTCTGGCAGTTTGTGAAAAAGACGCGCTACCGACGTGGTAAACCCAGGCATGATTGGCGAGCGCCGCGCGATATCCGCAGCGATTCGCGCGCATCACCAGATCGTTTTCTTCGTTATAGCCTTTGCCGTAGGCTTCGTCCAGAACGCCGAACTCTTCCAGAATTTCTCGTTTGATCAACAGGCAGAAGCCGACGGCGGTGGGGACAAAGTGAAAATCGGGAAGATAGCGGGAAAGCTCCAGGAACATCTGTTGAGACGCTTCAAACCCCAGTTTTCTGTATTCTTTTTGTAAGGGAAGAGAGCACAGGCTGGCGTTGTTGGAGCGCGGGCTGACGAATCCGGTCATCGGGTCCAGATACGCGACCCGCTGCATTTCCGAAAGCGCGCCGCGGGTCACGACCGTATCCGAGTTCAGTAGGATAACGTCATGCTTCCGTTCGATGGCCCGGCGCAGGCCGACATTCACGCTGGCCACGAATCCGAGATTGGTGTCATTGGTCACCAGCTCGCAGGGGACCGACTCGGACAATTCGCGGATCGCGGCCGCCAGGCACGCATGCAGGTCCGCGTCCTTGGGAGAATCGTTGATCGCGATCACGGAGCCGCGCAGGTGAGCCAACTCGGCGCCGACGCTCCGCAGAGAATCAAGAACCGTTGACGCCAGATCGGCCGATTTGTAAAACGGAATGATGATGTCGATGGGCGGGCGATCGGGCGCAGGCTGTTCAACCACAGACTGTTGAACCGAAGAATGTGTTGACGTGTCCGTTCCCATTCTTACCGGCGCGCGTATTCACTAAAGTTTAGCAGTTAGTAACGGGACGCCGGGGCCGGTAATCTATAATTGAGATCTCGTGAGTAAACGCCGCGCATTAATCACAGGCATCACCGGGCAGGATGGTTCTTATCTGGCTGAGTTTCTGCTGGATAAGGACTACGAAGTCCATGGCATCGTGCGGCGCATCGCGCTCGAAGATCCTGAGCATCGGCTATCGCGCCTGAAGAATGTACTCGACCGCGTGCATCTCCACGCGGCTTCGCTCGAAAGTTACGCCAGCATCTATCAGGTTGTAACCAAAGTGGATCCGAGCGAATGCTATCATCTGGCTGCGCAAAGCTTCGTCAGTTATTCGTTCGACGATGAGTTTTCCACGCTGAATGCCAATATCAACGGAACGCATTATTTGCTGGCGGCGCTGAAACAGGTGGTGCCCTCCTGCCGCTTTTACTTCGCCGGATCGAGCGAGATGTTCGGCAAAGTGGAAGCCATTCCGCAGAGCGAGCAAACCCGTTTTCATCCGCGCTCGGCGTACGGGATCAGCAAAGTTGCGGGGTTCGATTTGACCCGAAACTATCGTGAGGCGTACGGAATCCATGCGAACAACGGGATCCTTTTCAACCATGAATCCCCCCGCCGTGGATACGAGTTTGTCACCCGCAAAATCACCTCGGGCGTAGCGCGCATTCTGGGGGGCCAGACGAACAGTATCGCGCTGGGCAATATCGAGGCGAAACGAGATTGGGGGCACGCCGCTGAATATGTGCGTGCCATGTGGCTGATGCTCCAGCAGCCCGAGCCGGACGACTATGTAATCGCTACCGGAGAAACCCATTCGGTTGCGGAGTTCCTGGAGGTCGCGTTCTCCTATTGCGGCCTCGATTACCGGGACTACGTGGTTCACGATCCGGTATTGTTCCGGCCTGCCGAGGTAAATATTCTCGTCGGCGATTGCTCGAAAGCTAAGGAGAGGCTCGGATGGGAGGCGCGCGTGGGGTTTGAGGATCTCGTAAGAGAGATGGTCGACGCGGATTGCGCGAAGCTCGGGATCGCTCGAGTAGCCGCTGGTAGCAGCGGACTGCGATAAGTCCAGTTTTTTCAATCGGAATCAGCCTTTATAGCTTGTTTACAGCTTCCCAATGACTTCTTCAGCTTGCTCGCGATAAGCTAACAGCGAGTGGACGAACCTGCTGAAAGTACGGTCCGGGGGCTGATGCCTCCGGTCCCACGCGCGAAGCTGGGCGAGCAACTTCGGCCCGCGATTCTCAGTGTGCTGGTGCTATCGCTGCTCACCGGCTGCGTATTTCCCGCGTTGCTGTTCGCGATTGGCAAGCCTTTGTTTCCGCGCCAGGCCGGCGGGAGGTTGCTGACTCGCGGAGGCAACGTGATCGGTTCTGCGCTCATCGGGCAACAGTTCACGCGGCCCGAATACTTTCAATCCCGGCCCTCGGCGGCGGGCAACGGCTACGATGGAACCTCGTCCGGAGGCACGAATCTCGGGCCGAACAATCCTAAGTTGAAAGGACGACGGATTCCGGCAGCTCGCCGAAGAATACCGGAAATTCAACGGACTGGCGCCCGATACCCCAATTCCCATCGATGCGGTGACGCGCTCCGGCAGCGGGCTCGATCCCGACATTTCTCCCGCGAATGCGGCGCTGCAAATTCCGCGCGTGGCGCGTGCGCGCGGCGTGAGCGAAGAAGCGATTCGCCGCCTGGTCGAGAATCACACGCAGGGGCCGCAGTTCGGATTTCTGGGCAATCCGCGAGTGCGCGGTGCTGGAGCTAAATCTGGCGTTAGATGATGCGGCTAAAGTCGCGCTGATATTTTATGCACTGGCTCGAATATTTCGTTTTCCTGGCGATCGTAGTCGGACTTGCCCAGCCGGTGGGCCTGTATCTTGCGCGCGTCTGCCAGCGCCGGCGAACCTTTCTCGACCGGCTGTTGCGTCCCATCGAATCCGTCTTGTATCGCCTGCTCGGCGTGCACCCGGAACAGGAGATGACGGCGGGAGTTTATATCGCCTGCTTCCTGCTGTTCGGAGCTGGCTGCACTTTTGTGCTGTTTCTGGTGTTGATGTTGCAACGTTGGCTGCCGGGCGGTCCGGCGGATGCTTTTCTCACCACGCCCGATGACCACCGATCTGGCGGCGAACACCGCCGTGAGCTTCACCACCACCACGACCTGGCAGGCTTATGCCGGAGAGAATACGCTCCGCTATCTCGCGCAGGTGATTGGACTGGTCGCGCAGAACTTCCTGGCCGGCGCCGCCGGGCTGGCGGTCGGATTCGCGTTTATTCGAGGCATCGCGCGGGAACGCTCGGCTACCATCGGCAATTTTTGGGTGGACCTGGTCCGTTCGCTGCTGTGGGTGCTGCTGCCGTTGACGCTGATCGGCAGCCTGCTTCTGATCTGGCAAGGCGTTCCGCTGAACATGGCGCCCTACACGATCGCCCACACGCTGGAGGGCCGCGCGCAGACGATCGCGCAAGGGCCGGTGGCCGCGCTCGAATTCATCAAGAATCTGGGCACCAACGGCGGCGGATTTTTCAACGCCAACGGCGCGCATCCTTACGCGAATCCGACGCCGCTGACGAACTTTCTCGGAATGCTGGCGATCGCCGTGCTGCCCGCGTCGCTGATGATCACGTTCGGCCACATCACGCGCAGGCCGCGCGCGGGCTGGATGCTGCTGTTGGTCATGGTCGCGCTATTCATGATCGGCCTGGTGGTTTGCGATTGGGCGGAGACCGCGCCGCCGCCGCAACTGGCCGACCTGCACATCACCGGCGGAAACATGGAGGGCAAGGAAGTAAGGTTCGGCGTCGGCGAGTCGGTGTTGACCGCGGTGGTGACGTCGAATACTTCCACCGGGTCGTACAACTCCATGCATGACTCCTTTCAGCCCATCGGCGTGCTGGTTCCTCTGGTCTTCATGCTGCTAGGTGAAGTGGTCTTCGGAGGACTCGGCGCCGGCGTATACAGCATGGTGATGGCGGCGCTGGTGGGCGTGTTTCTGGGAGGATTGATGATCGGGCGCACGCCGGAGTATCTGGGCAAGAAAATCGGCTCCCGGGAAACACGGTGGATTGCTTTGTATACTCTGTTGACGCCCATGATCGTGCTGGTGCTGACGGGCATCGCGGTCGCCACCACCGCGGGACGCGCCGGGCTGGTGACCAACACAGGTCCGCGACGGCTTCACCGAAATCATATTCGCTTACGCCTCCTGCATGGCCAATAACGGACAGACGATGGCCGGGCTGAACGCCAACTACTGTGTTCTACAACGTCACCACCACGATCGCCATGCTCGCCGGCCGCTACGGGCTGGCCGCGCTGGCGCTGGCGCTGGCGGGACGCTTCGCTGCCCAGCGCCGTCTGCCGACCACCGTCGGGAACCCTCCCGAGCGATACGCCGACTTTCGGCGTCCTGGTTTTCGGCACGATCCTGCTGCTCGGCGGCTTGTGCTTCTTCCCTGCGCTCGCGCTTGGTCCGCTCGCGGAGTTCTTACGCCACTAATCGTGAGGCCGATCCTGGCGGCGATCTTCACGCTGCTTGGATCCGGCATCCGCGGCTGCAAGCGATGGTTCCACGCCTCCCATCAACACCGACCGGCCCGCGGTGACCGATTCCAGCGTCGTGGTTCCGCAGGGAAGTCTCCAATTCGAGAATGGTTTCACCGAAACCGCCAGCCAGGGGCAACGCACCTTCGACGGTCCGGAAACTTTGCTGCGATTCGGAGTGGCGCCGACTACCGAGCTGCGCTTGACGGTTCCGGACTACTTCAGCTCCGGGTTTGGCGATCTCGCGATCGGAATGAAGCAGCAGCTCGGTCCCATAAGCCGGCTTCGATGTTTCGCTGGTTTTGACGCTCAGTCTGCCGACCGGAGCGCGCGCCATTTCGAGCCACGGCTATGATCCATCCGTCCAGCTTCCCTGGTCGCGATCGCTGTCGTCGAATTGGACCGCCGCAGGAATGCTCTCGGTGTATTGGCCGACACAGGGCGGCCGCAGGAACGTGACGGGCGAGACGACGTTCCTGATCGACCGGCAGTTGACCAAAATGTGGGACGCGTTCGTCGAATATGCGGGCGATTTTCCGGAAAGTGGAGGTCCCCGTCACCTGATCCACTTCGGGACTGCCGTCAAACCGACGCCGCATCAACAGATCGATGTGCACGTCGGGGTGGGCCTGTCTTCAGCCGCGGTGGATCATTTCATCGGACTGGGATACTCGTTTCGCCTGCAATTGGTCCAGCGTTAGCGAGATTTTCGAGCGCGGCGGCCCTTTCGCGAATCGGTTTCAATTCTTCCTCTCCCAGCGCGCCCGAACAGCCTTCGACCACCCGCCGGCCCCGCTCCACCAGCATCTGCCGAAGCAACGGGTCGGGTGTCGTGACCGCAATATCGGCTAGTGCCCGCAGCAGCCGCAAGCTCACGGCAACGTCACCCCTGGCATACATGCGGATTTGCTCAAATGCGGAGTCGAGCAGCCGCTCCACGCCGATCCCCGGAATATGGACGCGGAAGACGCCGGGCGGATCGTACAAATTGGAATCCAGCGGCTCACGCGATACAAACCGGATCAGGATGCGGCTCAACTGATCCACGGAGCTGATGGCGGTAGTGGGATCATTGACCGCCGGCGAAATGGCCTTTAGCGCGATGTCGACGATCTGCAAGACTCCAAACTCCACGTCTTGCTGCAGTGTTCTGGTCGGACCCAGGTCGAATGCGCCCAGAAGTTCGTCGGCTTTGTCCGGCGGCAGACGGTCGCCCTTCGAAAGAGTCATCAGGGGTACTCCCGCGGGCACAAAGTGACCGACCCGCCGTAGCACATCGACTTTAACGCGATACTGCTTGGCGAGCTCGACCAGACGCCGCGTATCGATGAAGCGGATGTACCCGGAGACGCCGCTGACTATCGTTGTTTCCCAAGTGTATCCGCGCCGCGGATCGTCGGTTTCGGTGCGGCCTGGTTGATGCGGCCACGGCATGGTGTCGTCGATCATCGCTTCGGTTTCCGAAGCGATCCGGTCCACGATGTGGTTGACGCTGATGGCGCGCGAGATGTGATGGATGAAGAACAGCAGCCAACTGACGCAAGCCACCGCGAGCAGCATCGCGCCCATCACCGTCGCGACCGGCGCGAACGGCTTCGGCAAAGATCGCGCCGTGGGAAGCGCCGCCATACAGTAGGAAAATGTCCCGAGAAAGATACCCAAGGTCCATTGCGTCACGCGATCTTTCGAAAAACTGACGATGATGCGAGGGGAAAATTGCATAGACGCAAGCGTCAGCGTCATCAGCAGGATCGCGAACACGATAGAGACCACGGTCATGATCGACGTCGCGATGCCGCTCAGAATCACCTGTGCCACTTGCGGATCGGAATGAGACGGAAACAGCGTCTTCGGAACGAGATCGGAAAACCCGGGTATCGTTTCTTCGAGCCACGAGAGCAGCGCTCCCGCGAGGCCGAGAATCAGCGTAATGATCAGCGGACGGACCAGGAATCCGCCACGCAGATTGTAAGTGACCTGTCGGAGCAGCAATGGAATGCGTTTATCCAAAGTTTTTTGCCTGTTCCAGTGTAGTCCTGAGCCGCGACCAAAGGGAGCGGTTAATATAGCGGGTCTTCACACAGACTCCAGCTCCGAGGAACTGTTGATTCATTAAAAATGAAACTTTACCGCGACCTGAATCAACCGCGGCGCGGCAGCACTCACCACCCTGCCGAAATTCGGGTCGTTGATCTCGCCGTCCACCGCCGCAGGACCGTAGAACTGCGCGTGATTGAACACGTTGAACGCTTCCGCGCGAATATCGCAGGACCTCGATTCCGAGATCGGCACCCGCTTGGTAATCTGCATGTCGAAATTCTCAATTCCAGGTCCATAGAAGAACCGGCGCGCTGCATTGCCTAGCTGTCCCAGTGTCTCCGGCGCGAACAACGTGGTATTGAACGCGGGTTGGCCATTCCGAGGATTCGTATTGATCTCCAGCGGCCCGGAAATCATCTGCGGCGTGTCGAGTAACTGATTGTTCACACCGTTCCCGAGTGTTCCGAGCAGAGACCGGTCCGAATCGTCGGCCAGCGTCACCGGGAGCCCGGTACTGAAACGCGTGGTGCCGGACAGGCTCCATCCCGAGGTTAGCCGGTTGCGCCGGAACAACACATCGAACGGCAGCGCGTAGGTATACGTCGCTACGAAGTTATGGGTCATGTCCCAGGAAGAGACTACCCGGGTGAGACTCGCATTGAACGGATTGGTCTGTTCGCCCAGGTTCGAGGCCTGGTCGATGGATTTCGAGTAGGTGTATCCTGCCAAGATCGTAGCTCGCGTGTTGACGGCGTACCGCCAGTTGACTTGCAGCGAATCGTAGTCGGAATTTCCTACAGTTTTTTGCGCGGTGGTCGATCCAAAGTTCGGACCGAGTCCGGCCCGAGTCCCCTGATAAGTCTTGCCGGACGCGGACGTATAGGTCGCATCCTCGCCGAAAGGTCCGCAAGTCGAGCTTCCTGGAGCAACCTGGCCCGGCTGGCTCAGACTCAGACACAGGGCCGGATTGCCGAGATTGGCCGGAACCAGGACCAACAGATGATGGCCTTCGTTCCCCGCGTAGCTGATGGTCAGCAACGCATTTTTCCTGATCTGGCGCTGGATCGAAAACATGTAGCTTTCCGTATACGGCACGCTGTTGCGATAGTAGAAATAAGGATCGGCGCTGATGGGAGTGACGGCGCCGAAGTCGAATCCTGCGTCCGGATTCTTCGCCGACACGTTGTGCGGCGGGAACCTCAGCGGGAATGGATCGGCATTCTGCGTGCCGTTGGCCGAATTAATAAATGGCGTCGCAAGCAAGGGAGGCTGCGGGCTCAGATAGTTGTATCCAAAGGGAGGCACGCCGTACATGATTCCCGCCGTCAACCCGGGAAATGCAGTGTAGAACATGCCGTAGCTGGTTCGAATACTGGTCTGTCCCGGCTCGCCGAAGAGCATTCTCAAGAATCGGTTCGTGAAGTCCGGAGCATACGCCAGACCAATCCTGGGAGCGAAATTGTGTAATTGCGAGGGCGATAAGGTGGAGGGAATGCCAGGATCGCCGGGAACTACCAATCCATTTGGCGCATTCGGATAGAGCACCGACTGCTCCCCGGGAACTACCGTCTGGATCTCGTTGTGTTTTTCCGACCACGGCGTGATCAGATCCCAGCGCACGCCGAGGTTGATGGTTAGATTGCTTTTCGCTCGCCAGCTATCTTGGACGAAAGCGGCCCCATAACGATTCCGCAGATAGAAATGCTGACCCGAGGTTTGAGTGAAATTGCTCGCGAAGCCCAAGAGAAAATCCGCGAACGGGGAGCCCGTTTCGGTTCCATCGATGTTAAATGTCCCGTTGAACGTCGCATTAGGAGCTTCGTTTACCTGGTCGTCGTGGAACTGGCCCCCGAACTTCAGCATATGCGCTCCGATCACCTTCGAGATCGTGTTGCTGAGATACAGGGTATTGTTCCATTGATCGACGTTGGTGACCGGAACGCCCATAACGAAGGACGGAAACACGATATTTTCGACGCCTTCAAACTGCGGCGCTTGTACGACGATGCCCGCCGTTCCAACACCGGTCGTGAACCCTTGGGATTGGAGGCTGACGCCGAGCCCGCCGTGCGGCTGGCCGATATTATTGACATTTCGCAGATACCCGATGTGAAACTCGTTGACGATAGTTGCCCCGAGCACTTTGGTGTCGCCGATCGTGAACATCTGCGCTTGGCCGATGGTCAGGGCATCGAAGCCCGGTATGCTGGCTCCGCCTTGGCCTCCCGGATAGGGATTGTCCACGCGGTAGTTGTCGACAAAGTAGTACGCGGAAAGCTGGCCCAGCCGGGTATTCGCGTCTACGCGGGCCGCGCCCTTGTCGTCGCGGACCGTTTCGGGATACGCGGAAGTGCCGAACAGGCTGCCGCCGATATTGGGAGCTGGAATGTACTTCAGCAGATTCACAGCCGGCGACGACCAAGCCTGAGGCGGAATCATCGCGCCTGGGAATACGCAATTTAGCGTGCTGGTGCAGCCGGGCATGAAGTACGGCTCCGCTTGCGACACCCCGTACCCTAGTTCTTGAGTGAGCAGCTTCGCGGTGTACGCTCCGCTAACCGTGCCAGTGAGTGTGTTCGCAATATCGCTGAGATTGCCGGAGCGATCTTGCAACGACGGCACGGATGTTTCAGGCAGGGTGATTCCCTGTACGGTCCGCGTTCCCTGATAGTCCATCAGAAAAAATACCTGATTCTTCCTGACCGGACCGCCGATCACGCCGCCAAATTGATTCTGCCGGAAAACGCCCCGCGTGTTATCAAAGAAATTCCTGGCGTCCAAATCTGTGTTTCGCAGGAACTCGAATAGGTCGCCGTGGAGAAGGTTGCTGCCGGACTTGGTGACGACGTTGATCATGCCGCCGTTATAATTTCCATACTCCGCATCGAAGTTGTCGGTCAGGACGCGGAATTGCTGAATCGAGTCCAGGTTTGGGATCACCGACGTTCCGCCGTTCATGTGCTCCTGCACGTCGATGGAATTGGTCATGAATCCGTTTGCCGATTCGCGCTGGCCATTGATCGAGACGTTCCCCGGATTCAGGTCGCCGGACGGGTTGATGGTTCCTGTGACGCCGGCCATGATCACCGAGGTGGGCGTCAGCGTCGTCACGGGAGTGATGCCGGGTTGAATCGCCATCAGGTCCGTATAACTGCGCCCGTTCAGAGGCAGCGCTTCCATCTGCTTATCCGAGACGACTTCGCCCAGGTGCGTGGCTACGGTTTCCACCTGGGTCTCGATCGCGGTCTCGGATTCGTTGACGGTAACCGACTCGGTTCGTTGACTCACTTCCATCGCGGCATCGATACGAAGCGCGGCATCCGTGTCCACGGCGAGATTGGTCTTTTGCTGCGGCTGGAATCCGGTCGCTTCAATCGTCAGATCGTAATGGCCCACCGGAAGCGAGGGAAATGAGTAGGACCCTTGGCCGTCGGAGACCGCCTTGAATTCCGCTTTCAGCGCGGAGTTGACCAGCGTGAGCTTTGCAGCGGGAATCGCGGCGCCGCTGGTATCCTTGATCACCCCGGAGAGGCTGCCTGCGCCAAACGCCCTCAGGCACATTGCTAAAAGGAGAACCAGGACCAGGAGCGAAGGGCTCGTGCAACGAAGTCGCGGTTTCAAAATATACGGGACCATTGCCATGTTCAGGCAGCCGCAGTGCTACGATTCTTATGATCGTGATACTAGCACCCCGCCCATAAGCTGTCAAAACGACATGCCGTCTGCAAGTGTTACGAGAACCGGGCCGGCTTGGATTTCTCACCTTGGTACAATGAGTGCCTTCCCGAAACGAATGATCGATCTCCATACTCATACCAACCAATCTGACGGCACCCTCACGCCGCAGGAACTCCTTGGGGAAGCGGCGCGCGTCGGCCTGGAAGCGCTCGCCATCACCGACCACGACACGTTCGCGGGCTACGATCAAGCCGCCGCGGCGCTAAACGGCATCGATTTGATTTGCGGAATTGAGCTATCAACTAAATACGAAGGCCGATCGGTCCATCTGCTCGCGTATTTCCTCAAAGGCGATCCCGGCGCCGAATTTCGCACCTGGGTTCTCGGTTTGATCGCGTCTCGCCGCCAGCGCAATCAGGAGCTGATCGACACGCTTCGACAGGCAGGAATCCAGATCACTCTCGAAGAAGTATCCGCGCGCGGCCGGGGAATGATCGGGCGGCCTCACTTCGCGGCCGTGATGCTGGATAAAGGCTACGTCGCCTCTGCCCAGCAGGCCTTCGATAAGTATCTGGGCGAGTCCGGAAGTTGTTTCACTCCGAGAGATGAAGTGAATTTTTCAGAAGCCGTCGCGCGAATCCTGGCCGCCGGCGGGCTGCCGGTTCTGGCTCATCCCGGGCGCATTCTACCCGATCCGGCCGCTTTCGAAGATTGCCTGGACGGCATGCGGAGCGCGGGATTGCGCGGCCTGGAAGCGTTTCACAGCGAGCATTCCGCGGAACAGGCGAAAGCGTGGGCCACATTGGCGCGACGGTATTCGCTCGCAGTGACCGGAGGATCCGATTTTCACGGCGCAGCCAAACCCGGAATCGCGTTGGGAGCGGGAAACATACCCCTTTCCGTATTGCAAGAACTGCGCCGCGTCGCGTAAGTGCCATGTATTCAGCAGTCTATCTGGTCGCGATCAGTTTTCCAGCGGGACTCCTGATCGGACTGACCGGTGTCGGCGGCGCCGCATTGATGACGCCGCTCCTGATTCTGATTTTCGGAGCGCGGCCGGACGTCGCTGTCGGTACGGACTTAGTCTACGCGGGAATCACCAAAGCGATCGGCTCCGCGGCGCACTGGAGGCTCAAGCACGTGGATGCCAGGCTGGCGTGCATTCTCGCGTCAGCCAGCTTGCCGGCCAGCGCAGTGGGCACTTTCGCGATGCTTCACGTGGAACGCGGCCCGCATGCCGATGCGCGGCTGAAGATGATCATCGGAGTGGTCCTGATCGCGGTCGCTGGTGTCTTGATTTTCCCGGTCCAGCCATCAAAATCATGGGACTTGAGCGGCTCTCGGCTGATACCGGTCACACTGATCTATGGTGCGGTGGTGGGCTTTCTGGTCGGGCTAACCAGCGTAGGCAGCGGATCCCTGATCCTGCCATTTCTGGTGATCGCCCATGGTTTGCCGCCGGTTCGCGCCGTCGGCACCGACATTTTTCACGCCATGCTCCTGCTCGCCTTCAGCGCAGTGTTGCATTCCTGGACCAGCAGCGTGCAATGGGAAATGATCCCGTGGCTGGTCCTTGGTTCGTGTCCAGGGGTTATCCTGGGATCGCGCCTCGCCCCACGCTTGCCCGACCGCGCGTTACGCGTCGTCCTGGTGCTGGTATTGCTAGTTTCCGCCGCGCAGCTTATCGTCCGAGCGTAGGCCCCTGCAGCCTAAAGTACTACCAACGACCGCTAAACCTTAAACAAATTCCGCGATTCGGCCGATGATTCCAAGTGAGAAACCATTGAAAGGAAGGATTTTGCTCTCCAGATGTCGGGCCAGGAGCTAACCGTCGCCGAGGACCGTATGCGAGCGATGCTTGACATCGCTTTTGACGCATTCGTCGAGGTGGATGCCGCAGGAATCGTCCGCGACTGGAATCCGCGCGCCGAACGCACATTTGGTTGGTCGCGCGCGGAAGCCGTCGGGCAGCCTGCTCATATCATCGTTCCAGAGCGACGGCGCCACGCCTACGAATCCGACCTTCAAAAGTTTCTCACGCCGGGAAACGAACACCTCTTCGCCAAACCGGTTCCGATTCGCGGCATTCATCGCGATGGCCGCGAGTTTCCCGCCGAGCTGGCAATCGCACCCGTGCGCCGCGGAAATGCCCATGGCCTGATCGCCTTCGTGCGCGATTTGAGCGAACACCGGCGCCTGGAAAACGCGGTGCGCGAGGGCGCCGAATATCGAACGATCCTCAATTCCATTGAAGACGGTTACAGCGAGGTCGATCTGAACGGGAAGTTCCTGTTTGTAAATGACGCCTACTGCCGCATGTTCCACCGAACGCGCGAGGAGGTGTTCGGCGAAAGCTATAAGGAATTCTTCGACGCTGAACGCATGGCGCTGATTCGTAAGGTATTCCAAAAGGTTTACGAAACCGGCGAGCCGGTCAGAGCCTACGAGCTCGAATACAAGCCCGGCCAATTCGTTGAGATGTCGGTCTCGCTTGAAGCGGAACGAAAAAGGAAATCCGATCGGATTCCTGTCGGTGACGCGCGAAGTGACGCCGCGCAAATTGTTCGAGCGCGAGCTGGCGCAGGCGATTCACGTGGCCCAGGCAGCGACGCGCGCCAAGAGCGAATTTCTCGCCAACATGAGCCACGAAATCCGCACGCCCATGAATGGCGTCATCGGCATGACCGGCCTGCTGCTCGATACCGATCTCAACCCGGAACAGCGGGAGTACGCGGAAATGGTGCGCAAATCGGGAGAGGCTCTGCTTACTGTAATCAACGACATTCTGGACTTCTCCAAGATCGAAGCCGGAAAGCTGGAGATGGAATCCTATCCGTTCGATCTTCGCTTGGTGACGGAAGAGGTCGCGGAAATGCTCGCGCCGCAAGCCGAGGAGAAACGCACCGATGTCGTGCTCGAATACCCGTCCGGTACGCCGCGGCAATTCATCGGCGATGCCGGGAGAATCCGCCAGGTACTGACCAATCTGGTCGGAAATGCGATCAAGTTCACGCCCAACGGAAATATCGTCGTCGCGGTGGAGTGCGAGGATCACACCTGTGAAGGGGCGTCGATGCGAGTCACGGTGACCGATACCGGAATCGGAATCCCGCCGGAAAAAGTGGATTCTCTGTGGCAGAAATTCAGCCAGGCCGATACGTCGACCACGCGGAAGTACGGAGGCACGGGATTAGGGCTGGCGATTTCGAGACAACTGATCGAACTGATGGGTGGCTTCATCGGCTGCGAAAGCCAAGTCGGTGTGGGGTCGAAGTTCTGGTTCAAATTGCGGATGCAGAATGATACTCAGGTGCATCCCGACCCGATTCCAGCTCTGGATCTGTCCGGCCTGCGGGTATTGATCGTGGACGACAACGAGATCAACCGCCGCGTGGTTCACGAGCAGATCACAAGCTGGGGAATGCGCAACGGAAGTTACGCAACGGCTGAAGAGGCGTTCGATGCGGTCAAATCAGCGCAGGCCGAGCGGCGACCCGTATCATTTCGTAATCTCCGATTATCAAATGCCCATCGTGGACGGGGCGATGCTCGCATCGATGATCAAAACGGATCCTTCCATCGCGCGACACTGTGTTCGTCATGTTGACTTCAGTCGGGCATCGGAGCGAGCTGCGAGGTCTGGAGGGGTCGTCGGTCGATGCCTGTCTGGTGAAGCCGGTTCGCCAGTCCCATCTGATGAATACTTTGACCACTTTATGGTCCGCCAAGCTCCACTCGGGATTCGCGAACAAGGGCGTGCCGCAGTACGAGCAGTCGATCGCGGCGCTGAATTCTACGCTGGTGAAGCTCGCGGAGACGCGTCCGCTGAGGGCATTGGTGGTCGAAGATAATGTCGTCAACCAGGTGGTCGCGACGCGGATGCTGGCAAGGCTCAGGATCCGCTCCGATGTCGCCGCGAACGGGCGGGAAGCGCTGGAGATGCTTGCGGTTCTTCCTTACGATGTAGTTTTCATGGATTGCCAGATGCCCGAAATGGACGGATATCAGGCCACGACCGAGCTGCGGCGCCGCGAAGGCCCGAATCGTAAAGTGACCGTGATCGCCATGACGGCCGAAGCCATCGCGGGCTGCCGCGAACAGTGTCTCGACGCGGGCATGGACGAATACATTACCAAGCCCGTCAAACTCGCCGAATTGACCAATGCGCTGGTGAAATGGGCCGAGAAACAGACTCCTGGAGTCCTCGTCGAAGCCGATCCGTCATCACGAGGCTGATGGCAGTCGCGTTTTGTGAGATCCTCTAAAGAAATGAGGAGCCAGATGAGCCACCGAATACCCTTCGCGACTCTCTTCACATTGTTGACGATCGGACCGCTTTCCGCTCAAACCTCCGCGACGGCCGCCAAGCGAGCACGTACCACCATTGCGCGCACCGCCGACGGCCATCCGGATCTGCAAGGAACCTGGACCAACGCGACTCTGACTCCCATGGACCGGCCGGCTTCCTTCGCCGGAAAACTGAACGTCACAGATGCCGAAGCCGCCGTCTTCGAAAAGGCGCAGCAGGACGAGTTGAAGGCCGGCGACGGCAAGTCCGACAGCGATTTTCATCGTAGGGCGGGCTCGGGTGAAACGGGAGGGTACAACGCGCTTTTCATCGATCGCGGCTCGGAGCTGGCGCGTGTGGATGGAGTGAAGAGAACCTCCTTGGTGATCGACCCGCCGGAGGGCAAGGTTCCTCCGCTGACGCCGGAAGCTCGACAAAGGCTGGGCTCCATGCGCCGCGGCGGCACCGCTTCGGCGAAAGACCGGCCGCTGTCGGAACGCTGCCTGCTCAGTTTCGGCTCCAGCTCCGGACCGCCGATGCTGCCCGTGCTCTACAACAACAATTATCAGATCGTGCAGACGCCCGATGCCGTGATGATCCTGGTTGAGATGGTCCATGACGCGCGCATTATTCGTTTGAATTCGAGCCACGCGCCCGCCGATGTCCGGCAGTGGCTGGGCGACTCGATCGGCCACTGGGAAGGCGACACTCTGGTGGTCGACACCACCAATTTCAACGAGAGCGTGAACTTCCGCGGCTCATCGAAGAACCTGCATGTCATGGAACGATTCACCCGTGTTGACGCCAATACCCTTCTTTACCGCGCGACCATCGACGATCCCACCACGTTTTCGAAGAGCTGGACCATCGAATACCCGTTCCGCGCCACCAATGATCGCGTTTTCGAGTACGCTTGCCATGAAGGCAACTACTCGATCACTGATATCCTGGGCGGTGCGCGCAAAGAGGAACGCGAAGCTTCGAAGAAGTAGCCCGGTGCTACCATAATCGCGACGGCGTGCTGAACCGCGTCGCATGAACCCGAGCACTCCCACCACAGGCTCCGCCTTGCGCGAATCCAGCAAACGGCTGCTGCCGTGGCTGATCGCAGTCGCGTTCTTCATGGAGTCGCTCGACACCACGATTCTAAACACCGCGGTGCCCACCATCGCGGCGGCGCTCAAGGTGGCTCCGCTCAGTATGAAATCCGTCTTGGCGAGCTACACGCTCAGTCTCGCCGTGTTCATTCCCATCAGCGGCTGGATGGCGGATCGCTTCGGAACACGCCGCGTCTTCGCATCGGCGATCGGAATTTTCTCACTTGGGTCGCTCCTGTGCGGTATCTCCAGCAACATCCACGTGCTGGTGGCGTATCGCATCCTGCAGGGGTGCGGAGGGGCCATGATGGTCCCGGTGGGCCGGCTCACTTTGGTTCGGACCTTCGCCAGATCAGAACTGATTCGCGCCATGAGTTTCGTCGCTATTCCCGCCCTGATCGGACCGATGCTGGGTCCTATCGCCGGCGGACTGATCGTCGCCTATTTTCACTGGCGCGTCATTTTTTTCGTCAATTTGCCGATCGGCCTTGCCGGCTTATTGCTGGTCTATCTACATCTGCCGGATTATCGCGAAGAGCGAATCCATCCGCTCGACTTGATCGGCCTGATCCTGTTCGGCTCCGGCATCGCGCTGCTGTCCTATGTGCTGGAAGTTTTCGGCGAGCATACTTTGACTACGCGGGAAATACTTGGATTACTCCTGCTTTCTTTTGTGCTGCTGGCTGGGTACGGATTGCACGCGACCCGGACCGCGTTTCCGCTGCTGGCCCTAATTTTATTCCGCATCCGGACGTTTCGAGCGGCAGTGAGCGGGAGCTTCTTCACGCGCATCGGCATCGGCGGGATCCCCTTTCTGCTCCCGCTGCTGTACCAGGTCGGACTCGGATTCACCCCGGTCCAATCCGGCCTGATGATGATGCCGCAAGCCGTCGCGGCCATGAGCCTGAAGATGACCATGCCCAAAATTCTCACGCGCTTCGGCTATCGCGCCGTGTTGATTTCAAATACGGTCATCCTCGGGCTGTTGATCATGGTTTTTTCCACCATCGGGGAGGCCACGCCGGTCTGGCTGATCGCGGCGGAGGCGTTTTGTTTCGGATTCTTCAGCTCGCTGCAATTCACCAGCATGAACACTCTGGTGTACGCCGACATTCGCGAGGAACAGACCAGCAGCGCCAGTTCCATCGCAAGCACCATGCAGCAGATGTCGATGAGCTTCGGTGTCGCATCGGCGTCGCTGGCCGCGGCGATCTTCATACCCGACCGGTTTCATTCGAGCGCGCCGCAGATGATTCATGGCGTCCACAAGGCCTTCTTTGTGCTGGGCGGGTTGACCATTCTGTCCACGCTTATCTTTGGCGAACTAAAGAGCGGCGACGGCGACAACGTCAGCCGGCACAGCCGCCGGACCAGCGCGGTAGCCGAACTCGGCGAACATTCGTAAGGAGTGATTCCATTAGTCAGGTGGGTTCCTTCTAACGACGGGGATTAACCGCTCCCTGCGGTCGCGGCTCATTTTCGATACGAGCCGCGACGCAGGGAGCGGTCAAAGCCATTATCGTTATCGTAGGGCCAGCTTATGGAAGGAGCAGCTACTTGCGGAGCCGCGCGCGTCAGCAAGCGATTCTTCTTTCCGCGTTTTAAGCCTTGGCGTGCGCAGCGGGTGACGGCTGGCGCACGCTTTCCGTGCGCAGCCAGGATTCGAGCACGAACAAATACCAGAACCGCATCGGCACTTCGCCTTGCGTCACGGCTTGCTTCCACCCGTCCCGGAGCGCCTGATCGCGAATCCAGCCCTGTTTGACCAGCAGCGCGTCATCGAAGGCCGCATCCACTGAGGTTCGCCATTCGCCCGCCATCCAACGGCAGACCGGGATTCCGAAACCGCGTTTGGGCGCGTCCGCGACCCGATCACCCAGGTGCCTGCGAGCCAGTTCGCGCAGCACCGCTTTCAAACGGCCCCGCCGCAGCCGGATTTGGAACGGTAGCGCGGCGGCGAAATTCCACATTTCCTGGTCGAGGAACGGCGCGCGAGCTTCCAGCGCATAATGCATCGTGCCGCCGTCCACTTTGGTCATATATTCCCCGACGAAGCGCCCGCGCCGGTCGAATCGAAGGAAATCCTGCAAGACGGTGCGTCCAGCTTCGGGAGACCAGGGGATCGAGCGCTGGGAAACGGAATCGTCTGCAATGCGCTCGCCGAGCATGGATCCGTACGCGGGCAATCCGGGATGTGCGTTCGCCACGGCCCCGACGCCTCCGGCCGCGTAATCGAGAAAATGGGTCAAACGGCGCAGGGGACCCATCTGCGGCACCATCTTCCGCAGGCCGGTCCAGGAGGCTGCGATTCCGCCGGGAATCGTCCTCGCCACGCGCTGCGCTTGCCAGAAATGGCGATGCTCCGGATAGCCGAGGAATACGTCGTCGCCGCCTTCCCCCGTCAGCAGAACCGTCGCAAAAGGTTTGATGGCTCGCGATACCCGTAGTACCCCGAGCGCCGACGCGCAGGCAAAGGGTTCTCCGTACGCCGCGATTAACTCGTTCACATCCGGCGCTTCCTGGCCAGTCACCTCGATCACGCGATGGCGGATCCCCAAAAGCTTCGCGGTCAGCACCGCGTCCGCGGTTTCATCCAAAGCATCGCCCGGGGTTCCCACTGTGAACGCCGTCAGATCGCCGCCCAGCAGCGCCACGGCCCAGCACACCAGACTCGAATCGATGCCGCCGCTGAGCAGCGCGCCCACCGGAACATCCGCGTTCAGCCGCAGTTCGACGGATTTGAGCAGCAGCCGCTCGGTTTCTTCCAGAGCCTCTTCAAAGCTCGGCCCGCCGGACGCGCGCGCTTCCGGAGGCGTCCAATATTCGCGACTGCTGAACTTCCCGCGCGTCCATTCGAGGATGGTCGCCGCCGGAAGCTTGCGCACCCCCGCGTAAATCGAGCGCGCGTCGGTGACGTATCCGAACTCCAGGAATTCGGCAAGCGCCTGAGGGTCCAGGTCGCCAGCGAGCCCGGCATTCCGCAGCGCGCGCGGCGTGGACGCGAATGCAATCGCGCCATCGCGCTCGACATAGCAAAGCGGCTTAACGCCCAGCCGGTCGCGTACCAGGAACAGCGTTTGCAAACCGTCATCCCAGAGCGCGAACGCGAACATCCCGCGGAGCTTCGCTACCAGGCCGTCCACACCCCATTCGCGATACCCATGGAGCAGGACCTCAGTATCGGTCTGGCTGCGGAAATGATAGCCACTGCGCACCAATTCCTTGCGGAGTTCATGGAAATTGTAGATTGCGCCGTTGAAGACGGTCGCGAGCGACCGATCCGGCGTGCTCATGGGCTGGCGGCCCAGATCGCTCAAGTCGAAGATCGACAGGCGACGGTGTCCCAGCGCGGCGGCATTCCAGGCTTCCAGCCCCTCCCCATCCGGTCCGCGGCGCTCGAGGGAGCGCATCATCCGGAGAACGTCGCCTGCCGCAACCTCGCGATCAGGGCAACCGATGAATCCGGCGATACCGCACATACCTCAAGAATATCGCTTTATAGGGAACTGAGGGTCGTCATGGAAATGCGGCCGACGGTGACAAAAACGTTAGTACTAGTACTTTGCTAGGAGTTTTTAACGTTACAAATTTGGATTGACACTGCGGCGGACCGCATGCCAGTATGGTGCCGGAGGACATCCCCCGATGTGCAGGAGGTTGGGATTTTTGTCGGCAGTCGTTGTGTCCGTACTCTTGCCGCTGAAAGCTTCGGTGATCGTGGACTTTACGACGGCCGGCTGGTACAGCAATCAGGGAGTTGCTCCGACAAACACGCCTGGATCCGACAATTACTTCGCAGCGGGGGAGTTTCATGGCAACCAGTTCGAGGATTTCTTCAATTTCGATCTTCTCAACTTCACGGGGACGGTGACGTCGGCGACGATTACGATTACGAATCGCCAGGACACGATCCCGGCGGTCTCGCCGAACGCATCCGATACCTATCAGCTTTCGGATAGTACGGCAAATCCCGCCAATCTGGCCAACGGCACCGCGACTTTTGGAATTGTGGGCGCTACGCCATACGGAAGTTTCTCGGCCGATTTCAACACCATCACCGACGGTGAGCCGTTCGTAATCACGCTGGATGCCGCCGCAATCACCGCTCTGAACGCGGCGATCGGCACTGGAACCTTCACCACGGCGGGAGCGGTTACCACCGCCGCCGGAAGCGACGATTATCTATTTGTCGGCGAGGGAGGCGGCGCTACGTTGCCGCTGGCCGGTGACGTATTCCTTTCGCTGACGGGCACCGTACAGCCCACGGCAGGTCCTGCTCCCGAACCGGCATCGCTTGTACTGACCGGGTCTGCGCTGATCGGACTGGCGTGGTTCGCGTCGCGACGCAAATCCGCCCCGTTGCCATCGCGGCTCGGCTAAGAGCTTGTTGAAAAGGGGACAGACCGCTCTGTCCACGCCTCCGCTCCTACGCGAAACCGCGCTTCGCGACCCCCTTTTTCAACAAACTGTGCGCCAACGACGTGCGATTTCTGAGAAAATCGCACCTCGATGATCCGGTTCTGCGCACGTGAACAGGACAATGGAGTAATTTGCGAGCGCGGCCACGGCTAGCGCTGTTGCGAGTTGAAAAAGACCATGGCCGGGCAGCAAGGTGTTCTTTAGCGCCATTGAGATCAGAAACGCAGGAATCGCACTGACCAGCGGACGCGTGTATACCTGATTCAAGTACGCGACGTAGCTCATGCCGATGGTCTGGCTGACTACGTAAGAAAGATAGAGGCCGCGATTCGCCACCATCAGAGCCGCCGTCACCCACGCTGCTCCGGCGATTCCATTACGCGGAACGATCGCGCATAGCAACGCCAGCCCCAGCGCGAATTCGACGAACATCCCGCGCGCATAGAGCTGCGGTTTGCCCATCCCCATCAGTAGCATCGCAGAGCTGAATTGCCCGATCACGCCGAGGACGTAGCCGCCCAGCAGGATGGGAAGCACTGGCGCGCTGTGCGGCGCGGCTTTGGACCCCATCCATAAGGCCAGGAACTGATCGCCGTAGGTCCACAGGAGGATGGCCAACGGCATGAAGATGGCCAGGCAATAGCGATTCGTGTGGACCGCCAATCTCCGCAGCGCGGGCAGATCGCCTTTCGCCGATAGCTCCGCGGCATTGGAGTTGGTCACGATGCCGATGCGCCCCACGAAGTCTGCGGTGTACTGAATCAGGCGCATAGGCGCGGCGTAGAAACCTGCAAACGCGGCCGAAAGGAAATGCCCGATCAGAAAGGGAGCGGTTTGATTCTGAAGCTGCGTGGAAACCGTGGCCAGAAAACTGTGAATGCCGAAACTGTTCAACTGGCGCAGCGTGGCTCGGCTTCCCAGGCGGAAAGATATGGGAATATCCTTGAAAACCCGGCGGAACGAAAGGAAATTCAAGGCGAAGCCGAGCAACTGGCTGGCTACCGTGACCGCAGCGAGAGCGATCAAGCCGTAACCGAAGTACAGCACGATGCCTTGCCCCACAACTCGCGATGCGGTCGCGATCACAGTGACGCGGCTGGTGAGGTCGAAGCGCTGCACGGCTTCCAGACAATCGACGGACAACCCGAATACCACGCCGACCGCCCAACTCACCGTGATCAGATAGATGACAATGACAAACGGATGTTCAAATCCAGGCGCCACGTGGACAAAATGCACGATGCGATGGGCCATGAGCGAGACCCCGGCCAGCACGAATGCGGCGATGGCGGAAGCGTAGAGCAGGGAAGTGCTGATCACTTCGCCGACCTTGCGAAGCTCGCCCGTCGCGGTGTAATGCGCGACATACTTCACCGTTGCCGACCGGAATCCGAAATCGAAGAACCAGTAATAGTCGACCAGGCCGAAAGACAGCGTCCAGACCCCGTACGCTTCTGGTCCCAACGCGCGGATCAGGAACGGGGAAATGATCAACCCGGAGGCTAATGCGGCTATTACGCCGGCCCAGGTCCAGATAACATTGGTGACGAATCGCCGGCCGCGGCTGGAGGGCGCAGGCGGAGCCGGATTCGCTTCCGAACGCTGAACCACTTCCACGGTTGAACCTTACAGACCGGGTTCCGTTTGCGAGCGATACCACTCGTAGGTGCTGCGAATCCCATCGCGCAGCTCGATGCGAGCTTTCCAGCCCAGCGCAGTGAGACGGCCGACGTCGAGCAGCTTGCGCGGCGTCCCGTCGGGCTTGGATGCGTCGAAGACCACGTTGCCGTCATAGCCGACGATGTTCGCGATCAATTCCGCCAGCGCGCGGATGGTGAGATCCTGCCCGGTCCCGATGTTGATGATCCGTTCGTCGTCGTAGTTCTGCATCAGAAACACGGCTGCATCGGCGAGATCGTCCACGTGCAGAAATTCGCGCCGCGGCGAGCCGCTGCCCCAAACCACCACTTCAGCCGCGCCGCGGGTCTTGGCTTCGTGAAATTTCCGGATTAGCGCCGGCAGAACATGCGAAGAGGCCAAATCGAAGTTATCCCCCGGTCCGTAAAGATTAGTCGGCATTACGTTGATGCCGCAGAATCCATATTGTTTCCGGTAAGCCTGGATCATTTTGAGGCCGGCGATTTTCGCCACCGCGTACCACTCGTTGGTCGGCTCCAGCGGCCCGGTGAGCAGATACTCCTCTTTGATCGGCTGCGGCGCGAGTTTGGGATAAATGCAGGACGATCCGAGGAATAACAGCTTTGTAACCCCGGCCCGGCGCGCTGTTTCGATCACATTGACCTGAATGGCCAGATTGTCATAAATGAAATCGGCGGGATTCTGACTATTGGCAAGAATCCCCCCCACTTTGGCGGCGGCGAGAAATACGTACTCGGGCTTTTCGGACTGAAAGAACGGCTCGACCGCGGCTGTGTCGCGCAGGTCAAGCTCGCGGCCGCGCAGGATCAGGTTCTGGAAACCGGATTCGCGCAGCTTGCGGCAAATGGCGGATCCGACCAGTCCACGGTGTCCGGCAACGAAAATCCGCGCAGTGTGATCCACGTTATCTTTGTGAGAACCTGCTGGCGACCTTGTGTCCGGCGGCGACCAGCGTCTTCTCCTGGCGTGCGAGCTCAAGATCGTGATCCATCATCATGCGCACCAGTTCATCGAACGTAACTCGCGGCTGCCAGCCCAACACGGCCCGCGCTCTGGATCCATCGCCCATCAGGAAATCAACTTCCGTGGGGCGAAGGTAGCGCGGATCCTGCTCGACGTGCCGGGTCCAGTCGAGATCGCAATAGGCAGCGGCCAGATCCAGAAACTCGCGCACGGAATGGGATTCTCCGGTCGCGATCACGTAGTCATGGGGCGACGGCTGCTGGAGCATCAGCCACATGGCTTCGACGTAGTCGCCCGCATAACCCCAGTCGCGGCGGGCGTCCAGATTTCCGAGATACAGTTTGTGCTGAAGGCCCAGCTTGATGCGCGCCAGCGCGCGAGTGATCTTCCGCGTGACGAAGGTTTCCCCGCGCCGCGGAGATTCGTGGTTGAACAGAATCCCGTTGGCGATGAACAGGCCGTAGGCTTCGCGATAGTTCACCGAATACCAGTGCGCCGCGACTTTACTCACCGCATACGGGCTGCGCGGATAAAACGGCGTGGATTCATTCTGGGGTGGTTTGGCGGCCCCGAACATTTCAGACGATCCCGCCTGATAGAACCGCACGTTGTGCCCCACGGCGTAATCGCGCAGCGCTTCGAGAATACGCAGCACACCGGTGGCGACTACGTCGGCGGTATATTCGGCCTGATCGAAACTGACGCGCACGTGCGATTGCGCGGCCAGATTATAGATCTCGTCGGGCTGGGCTTTGTCCAGGATGCGACGAAAGCCCGCCCCATCGGTGACATCGCCGTAATGCAGAAACAGCGCGGCGCCGGCTTCATGCCGGTCCTGATAAATGGGATCCAGGCGCTCCGTGTTGAACGTGGACGCCCGGCGGACCACTCCGTGAACCTCGTATCCCTTGGCGAGTAGAAGTTCGGCCAGGAAGGAGCCATCCTGACCGGTCACGCCTGTGATGAGAGCTTTCTTCATGAACCGGCCTGCGCGTCAAGCGGCGAAACCTTGATTATACTTCGCCAGTTGCGAATCCATCCCCGGCTTGATGAAACTGGTGGAAGACCTTCCGAAAAGAAAACACAGTGAAAGTTCCCCTGCTGGATTTGAATTCACAAAACCTGGCGCTCGCCGGTGAGCTGGAAAGCGCCTTCACCCGGGTTCTGCGTTCGGGCCGATTCATCCTGGGACCCGAGGTAGAAAAATTCGAGCGCGATGTGGCGGACCTGGTGGGCGCGCGGCACGCGATCGGCGTTTCCTCCGGCACCGATGCGATTCTGCTGGCGCTGATGGCGCTCGGAATCGGGCCCGGCGACGAAGTGATCTGCCCGTCGTTCACCTTTTTCGCGACGGCGGGATGCATTGCGCGGGTGGGCGCGACGCCCGTGTTCGCCGATTCCTGCCCAGTCAGCTTCAACCTGGACGTGGAGGATGCGGCGCGTAAAATCACGCCTCGTACGCGCGCGATCGTTCCGGTCCATCTGTTTGGGCAGACCGCGGAAATGGACCGGGTGATGGAACTGGCCACTGCGCATCACAAACTGGCCGTGATCGAAGACGCGGCGCAGGCGTTGGGCGCGCAGTATCGCGGACGGGGCGCGGGCTCGATCGGCGATTTCGGGACCTTCAGCTTTTACCCGTCGAAGAACCTGGGCGGATTCGGAGACGCTGGGTTGCTGGTCACCAGCAACGATGCGCTGGCGGCCGAAGCTCGCCTTCTGCGCGGGCATGGAGCGGAGCACAAGTATTTCCACAAGAAAGTTGGCGGCAATTTCCGCATCGACCCGATGCAGACGGCTCTTCTAGGCGTGAAACTCCCCCACCTCGCGGAGTATTCCGACGGCCGCCGCCGCAACGCCGTGTTTTATACCAGCCAGCTCGCGCAGATTCCGGGCGAATGCCCCTGCCCGAAAAAAGTGGGGATCGTTTTGCCATCCGCGTACCCGCACAATCACCACATCTGGAATCAATACACGCTGCGCGTAATCCGCGGAGAGCAATGGAATCGCACCGAGAATCCACGCGACGCCTTGCAGAAGTTTTTGACTGCGCGCGAAATCGGAACCGAGATCTACTATCCGCGCCCCATGCATATGCAGGAATGCTTCGCGTCCGTGGCGGGCGCGGCGCGTCTTCCGATGGCCGAAACCCTGGCCGCCGAATGCCTGAGTATCCCCATCTTCCCCGATCTGACTCACGAACAACTGGAGATGGTGGTCACGGCGATTCGGGACTTCGTCGCTCAAAACGCATAGCACCGGCCGTTTTTGTTAAATTTGTTGTGGTCGCCTGTATTTTCGGCGGTTCCCGACCGACGAATCTGTGATCCGGCTCTTCAAAGTAACTGTTCCGAGCAGCGTCGTCGCGCTGATCGTTTCCGAAGCGATTCTTCTCCTGTGCTGCTTCATTGTCGCGGTCTACTGGACCACCGACGCCGCCGATGTTTTTCTGTTCGAAGACGACGGACTCTGGGGCATCGGATTCGTCGTGCTGGTGGTTCTGATCGGGTTGTATTTCTCCGACCTGTACGAAAGTTACCGCATCCCTTCGCACGTGGTTCTGATTCAGCAATTTTGCGTGGTGATGGGCGCCGCGTTCCTGATGCAGAGCCTCCTGTATTACGGGCGCGGGACCACGCTGGTGCTTCCACGGCGCGCGATGGTTTACGGCAGCGCCCTTGCCTTGGTGGTGCTGCCGCTGTGGCGCGTCGGATTCGCCAACCTGGTGTGGAAGGGAATTGGCTCGCGCCGCCTGTTGTTCCTGGGCTCGTCGCCGCTGGTGGTCGACATCATCGAAGAAATTCAAGCGAATCCGCAGCTCGGCCTGGCGGCCATCGGCTTTCTCGATAACTGGTCTGACGCGCCTGAGCGGATCGGCGGGGCGTCGCGGCTAGGCTCGATCGCCGATCTGGGAATTGTGGTCAAAGCAGAGCACCCGGACTCCATCGTGGTGGGGATGACCGAGCGCCGGCAGAACCTGCCGGTACAGGAACTGCTCGAACTGCGTCTCTCCGGCATTCTTGTGGAAGAAGCGGCGACGACCTATCAGGCCATCTTCCATCGCGTGTCGACGCGCGACCTGCGCCCTTCGCAGTTGATTTTTTCCGCGGAGCTGGGGCCCAGCGGCCGCAGCCTTGCCCTGCAAACCGCCTACTCGCTGTTGATTTGCCTGATCGCCCTGGTACCCGCACTGCCGGTGATGTTGATCGTCGCGATCCTGGTTAAGCTGACCTCGCCCAAGGGACCGGTTCTGTTTCGGCAGACGCGGGTCGGCTTCAACGAAGTTCCGTTCACGCTTTACAAATTCAGGTCGATGCTGCAAAACGCGGAAGCCGGCACGGGTCCTGTGTGGGCCACCAAGGACGATCCACGCATCACGCCGTTAGGGCGCTGGCTCCGCAAGCTGCGCTTGGATGAGCTGCCGCAGTTGATCAACGTCCTGCGTGGGGAAATGGCCATCTGCGGGCCGCGCCCGGAGCGTCCCGAGTTTGTTTCGGTCTTACAAGAGAAGATTCCGTATTACCGCCAGCGTCACTGCGTAAAACCCGGCATCACCGGATGGGCGCAGATCAACCACAAATACGGCGACACGCTCGAGGACACGATCATCAAGCTGGAATACGATCTGTACTACATCAAGAATCTGTCGGTCTCGCTGGACGCGTATATCATTTTTCACACAGCGAAGACGATGCTGGCGGCGCGCGGGTCGCAATAACCGTCTAAACGCGAACCTTGGGTTCCCCGAGCAGCGCGCGATTCAGTGCCGCCAGTTCGGAGAGCGACGTCAGTGCATGTGTGATTTTTAGTCCGAGATCGTAAGCGCCCAGCCCATAATTCGAGCGGCACACCTCGGCGAGCAGCAGCATGTCGTTGCCTTCGATTTTGACGACTGCTCCGCAGGGGATTGGAGTCCGGACCATCAACCGCAACCCGCTGCCGGACATGTCGAGTACTCGGCCGGTCACCGGCAGCTGCTTCGGGCTCCCGAGCACGGTGACTGTAACGTCCGCGTCGATGATGAAGCGCGGTTCTCTGCGTCTCTCCACACCACGCTTATCGGCGTGGGTGCGCGATGTATGAAGCTTTAATATCGATAGTGATCCGGCTTGTACGGACCGTCCACCGGCACGCCCAGGTATTCGGCCTGTTTGTGCGTAAGCTTGGTCAGCTTCACGCCGATGCGCTCCAGATGCAGCCGCGCAACTTCTTCGTCCAGCTTCTTCGGCAGCGTGTACACGCCGGGTGCGTATGAATCGCGATTGCGCCACAAATCGAGCTGCGCCAGCACCTGATTGGAGAAGCTGTTGCTCATCACGAAACTGGGATGGCCCGTGGCGCAGCCGAGGTTGACCAGCCGGCCCTCCGCCAGCACGTAAATACTGTGGCCGTCAGGGAACGTGTACATATCCACCTGCGGCTTGATGTTAGTCTTCTTCACTCCCGGAGCCGAGTTCAGACGGTCCATCTGAATCTCGTTGTCGAAGTGCCCGATGTTGCACACGATGGCCTGATCCTTCATGCGCATCATGTGTTCGAGCGTCAGAACTTCGCAGTTCCCGGTGCAGGTGACGTAAATATCGCCGGTGCCCAGCGTGTCCTCGAGGGTGGTCACCTGATAACCGTGCATAGCGGCCTGCAAGGCGTTGATGGGATCGATCTCAGTGACGATCACGCGCGCGCCGAACCCGCGCAGCGACTCCGACGATCCCTTGCCGACATCGCCGTAGCCGCAAATCACAGCCACTTTGCCCGCCACCATGACGTCGGTCGCGCGCTTGATTCCGTCGCTTAAGGATTCGCGGCAGCCGTACAGATTGTCGAACTTCGATTTAGTCACCGAGTCGTTCACGTTGATTGCGGGCACCAGCAGCTTGCCTATCTGATGCATTTTGTACAAGCGATGTACGCCGGTGGTGGTCTCTTCCGAGACTCCGCGCCACTCCTTCACCATCTGATGCCAGCGCTGCGGATTTTCGCGATACACCTGCTTGAGCAGCTCCTTGATGACCTTCTCCTCGTGGCTTTCGGACGGAGTGTTCACCCAATCCGAACCTTCTTCGAGTTCGTGTCCCTTGTGTAGCAGCAGCGTCGCGTCGCCGCCGTCGTCGACGATGAGCTGGGGCCCTTTGCGGTCCGCATGGCTCAAGGCCTGATACGTGCACCACCAGTATTCCTCGAGTGATTCGCCTTTCCAGGCGAACACCGGAATGCCCGCCGCGGCGATGGCGGCGGCCGCGTGATCCTGCGTGGAGAAAATGTTGCAGCTCGCCCAGCGAACTTCGGCACCGAGGTCGGTCAGCGTTTCGATCAGCACGGCGGTCTGAATGGTCATGTGCAGCGATCCGGTCACCCGGACGCCTTTGAGCGGACGCTCCGCTGCATACTTGCGGCGGATGGACATCAGGCCGGGCATTTCGAACTCGGCGATGCCGATTTCTTTCCGGCCGAAATCCGCCAGCGAAAGGTCGGCGACTTTGTAATCGGTGGCTACCGGGGTAGGCATTCTTAAAATCTCCTATCGATAAATCGCGATACGTTGATATAATATCTTAAGAAGACTCGTGGCGTCAATCCTCAAATCCCTTAGGCTGCTGGCCGACGGCACCCGCATCCGCATCGTGCTGCTGCTCGACCGCGAGGAGCTGTCGGTGACCGAGCTGCAGGAGATCCTCGGCATCGGCCAAAGCACGCTTTCGACGCATCTTTCGCAGCTTAAACAGGCTGCCATCGTGGAGGATCGCCGCACCGGCAAGAACGTTCTCTATCGTCTCAAAACGCAGGCGGCGGCGGACCGGAAATCGTTCACACAGTTGATGACAGTGTTCCGCGAGGCAGCCGCGCAGATGCCGGAAGCCGCTGAAGACAACGATGCGCTGCGCCTGGTCCTGGCGCGCAGGCAGGACAAAACCCGCGCGTATTTCGACGCATTGGCCGGCCGATTCGGCCGCGAATACGTCCCCGGACGTTCCTGGCAAGGGCTTTCCGAGATGCTGATGACCCTGTTGCCGCCGCTGGTGATCGCGGATTTGGGCGCAGGAGAAGGAACGCTCGCGTTGCTGCTTTCGCGCCGGGCGAAAAAAGTGATCGCGGTGGACAACTCCGAGAAGATGGTTGAATTCGGCGCGAGCGTGGCGCGCAAACACAAGGTGCGCAATCTCGAGTATCGGCAGGGCGACCTGGAAGCTCTGCCGATCGCCGGCGGAACAGTGGACGTAGCGCTGTTCAGCCAGTCCCTGCATCACGCGCTGCATCCCGAACGTGCGATCGAAGAGGCGCGCCGCGTTCTGCGCCGCGGCGGGCGCGTCGTGATCCTGGATTTGGTGAAGCATCATTTCGAAGAAGCGCGCGAGCTGTACGCTGATCGATGGCTTGGCTTCACCGAAGTGGAGTTGCAGCGGCTGCTTCACTCAGCGGGATTTAAGAATGCGCAAACGTCGGTCGTGCATCGCGAGGCGGACCCTCCGCATTTCGAAACCATCCTGGCGACGGGCGAAAAATAATAGAGAGTCCGTGAGGCCGGAACCATTTGGCCGTCGCAGCTCGGCCAGAGGGGCATTTTTCCTATTTGGCAACGTAGCCGGCCGGCAACACCTTGTGCGGATCGACTCGAATTACCAGATACACCACCTGGTCCGTCGTGATCTCGCTGAACCAGTGCGGAGTGTTGGGCGGAATCACCACCACGTCGCCGGGTCCCACTTTGCGGCTTACGCCGTTCAGGATCGCGCCGCCATTGGTGCTCGGGCCGTTCAGTACCTTCACTACTTGGCCGTCCGGCGCGGATGCCTTGGGATTCTCCATCGTCCCGCCGGTGACCAGCGTGGCGTTGCCCTCGATCACGTGATAGATTTCGGTGATCTGGCTGTGCTCGATCGCGTTGGGAGTCTGCTTCCCCTGCGTACGCGCGCGATGCACCACGCCGACGCCGATGTTGTATTCGTCGTTGATGCCGACGACGCGGATTTGCGTGTCGCTGACCGCCGCAGCCGCGGTCTTCTTTACGATCGCGGCGATCTCATCGTTCTTAACGTCAGTGGCCGATTGAGCCCCGGCTAGCGCACAAATCAAGAACAGCGCAATCCTCATTGCAGAGGACTTTTCGCCGACTTCGGCCACAACACGCCCTGATCTTCCTTGGTCACCGGACCCAGGCCCTTGTACACGAACTTCTGCACGCGCTGGCCGCGATAGGTCTCGGTGGTGAAGATGTTGCCCTTGGAATCGGTGGCGATGCTGTGGACCGCGTAGAACTCGCCGGGCTGGCGTCCGCCGTCGCCGAAGCTGGTCAGCACGTCGAGCGAATCGCGATCCAGAATGTGGACCTTCTCGTTCGCTCCATCGGCCAGATAGATGTACTTCTGATCTGTGTCCTTGGAGAACGCGATGTCCCACACCGATCCGTCGCCCAGCGTGTTCTTGTAGAGGACTTTTTCTTTCACGAAGGTCCCGTCCGCTTTGAACACCTGGATGCGGTCGTTCGGACGGTCGCAGACATACAGCAGGCCGTCATGCGAAAGCTCGGCGCAATGCACCGGGTTGCGGAACTGCTGGGCCGGCGGATCGTCGGGCTTGTACGCGGCGGCGCCAGGATCGGTAACTGTCGTCCGGCTTGTGGCCGTAGGCGCCCCAGTGCCGCTTGTACTTTCCGGTTTCGGCGTCGAACACGATCACGCGCTTGTTGCCGTAGCCGTCGGCGACGTACAGTTCGTCGGTCTTGGGATCGACGAACATCTTGGCGGGCAGGCCCAGGTTTTCGGTGTCGTTGCTGCCCTTGCTCGCGCCGGCTTTGCCGATCTGCATCAGGAATTTTCCATCCTGGGTGAACTTCATGACCATGCTGTCGTGATAATAAACCGGACCGCGCGCACGCGGCGTGGATTCGTCCGCCGGAGCCGCCGCAGCGGAGCCGCCCCGCGCCCCCTGCCTCCGCGTCCCGCCGCTCCTGGAGGCGTCCCGCGGCCGTTGCCGCCGATCCACACGTTGCCTTTGTAGTCGACGATAATTCCGTGATTCGAATCCGGCCACACGTAGCCGTCGTCCGTCCTTGCCGCCCCAGCTTGTGATCAGGTTGCCTGCCTCGATCGAACTCCAGCACCGGCGGCGCGGGAATGCAGCATTCCGATTCCACCACGCCGTTCTGCCGCTTGTTCGCGCCCTTGGGCGGATTCGGCGACGCCGTACAGTTCCATCGCTTCGAGCGATCCCTGGCGGTGAATGATCCAGATATGATCCTGCGCATCCACCGAGACGCCGATCACGTTCCCCATCACCCAGTGATTCGGCAGCGGCTTGGGCCACATCGGATCCACTTCGAACTTCGGCGCCTGCCGCGTGGCCACGCTGAACGCGGTCACTTTCTTTTCGAGAACGACGGATCCAACTCCGAGTACGACCACGATCGCGGTGAACGTCGCTCCAACCCGTAACTGGCGGGCGCGGAGATTTCGGCTCATATCTTTCTCAATCCTCCCTTTCCGATGTATCCTGACACTTCGGACAGTGGGTTCGATTATACACGATTCGGTATCTCCATAACCAGTCCCTGTCCCGCAGTGAAATACATGTTTTTACGGCATTTTTTAGCGATCGCGGTGGCCGCGACGGCCCTGGCGCACGACATTCCGAACGATGTCACCGTGCAGGTGTTTCTGAAGCCTGAAGGCGGCACGCTGCACCTTTTGGTCCGCGTGCCCGCTGCGCGCGATTCGCGACGTCAATTTCCCGGAGCGCGGCCCCGGCTATCTCGACATCGCGGCGACCGAGGCGATGATGCCCGATGCCGCCACGCTTGTGGATCTCGGATTTCATCAACCTGTATGAGGGCAAGACGCAGTTGCCTAAGCCGAAAGTCGTGGCGACGCGGCTGGCGCTGGAGTCCGACCGCTCTTTCGCGTCGTACGAAACTGCCGCGGCCCACGTGATTGGACCGATGTTGCCCGCGGACACCAACGTCGTCTGGAACCAGACCTTTCTCGACGTGATGTTTGAATATCCCATCGGGTCCGACCGTTCTGAATTCTCCATCGAACCGAAACTGGCGCGGCTGGGCGCTGCGCGTGGTGACGGCGCTGCGGTTTCTTCCGCCCGGCGGCGCCGTGCGAGCCTTCGAATTCGTAGGCGATCCGGGATTGGTCAGACTGGACCCCCGCTGGTATCAGGCCTCCGCGCGATTCGTCGAGCTGGGGTTCTTTCATATCCTCGACGGCACGGATCATCTACTGTTCCTGTTCTGCCTGGTGATCCCGTTCCGCAAATTCCGCGCGCTGATTCCCATTGTCACGTCGTTCACCGTGGCGCACTCCATCACGCTGATCGCTTCGGCGTACGATCTGGCTCCCAGCGCTTTGTGGTTCCCGCCGCTGATCGAAACCGGCATCGCGATTTCGATCGTCTACATGGCGCTCGAAAACATCGTGGGGACCAGCAACGTCCATCGGCGCTGGATGATCACGTTCGGCTTCGGCCTGGTGCACGGCTTCGGCTTTTCCTTCGCGCTGCGCGAAACCATGCAGTTCGCCGGGACACATATGCTCGCGTCGCTGTTGTCGTTTAACGTGGGAGTCGAGCTGGGCCAGCTACTGGTGCTGCTGATCATGATTCCCGCTCTCGATCTTCTGTTCCGCTACGTGGTGGCCGAACGCATGGGGACCATCATTTTATCCGCGCTGGTTGCGCACACCGCCTGGCACTGGATGATGGACCGCTGGGCGGTGCTGAGGCAGTTCCACGTCCCATGGCCCGCGTTCACGATGGAGTTCGCGGCGACGTTGATGCGCTGGCTGATGGTTATTGTCGCGATGGCTGGAGTGATCTGGTTTCTGCGCAGCCGGTCAAAACGGCTCGCGCCCGAAGCGGAGCCGGATTATTTGGCGACTGAAACGCTGAGCAAGCCGTTCGACCAGCAGCATTGAAATCCGCGCCCGCCGTCGCCCGACCAGTCATTGGCGACCAGACGCAGCACGTAGGCGCCGGGCTCGCTGAAAGTGGCCGTAGTGGTCACTTTGCCGCTGACCGTCGTTTTCGGAGGCGGAGTGAAGTCGTCTTTTTCAACCGGCGGCCTCTCGACCGAGAATTTGACGTCGCCAGGACCACGGAACTTGCTCCACGCGACCGTGATGGGAGGCGTTTTGGGACGCGTCGCGCCCAGCGAGACGTTGGCGTCGTCGGCAACCCAGGCTTCGAGCGTCAACGGCTCTCCCACCTTGGCGGTCTTTGACGCGCGCGGTCCCACCGGACCCTGCACGAACGGCCCCGTCGCCGAAAAGCCGATGAACGGAGGCGTGTTGTTGGTCGCATCCACGAACGGGGAAACTTCCCACAGCGTATTGATGTCGAGCGGGATTACGTTCGTCTTACCGTTGATGGTCAGCGACCAGGTAAGCCTTTTATCGCCGAAATCCTTGGGAACCTTGATGGTGAAAATGCCGAATACGTGGCCGGTGAGGAAGTGCGTCGGCTGGCCCTGATCCGGTCCGCCGGGCTCGATTTTATTGTTCGGCCCGATCGGAATATCCACGGCTTCCTTGGTATTCCGGTTGTAGTATCCGACCAGAATCGTATACGTTCCGTCGGGATTCGAGAACCACCCGTCGAACGCGCCCGTGACGCTCTGTCCCGACAGGTGCGCGGGCTCCATGGGCAACTGCTGCCCGCTACACGTGAGAATTGTTAACGCAAGTCCTAAGGCTAGTCCGGAAAACCGCTGCATCGTTTACTGCGTACCCCTAGAGGGCCGTCCTTGCGGCTTATGTTTGGCCGCCCACTCCTTGTAATCTTCATCGCTGATATTGGTGACGTTCACCCACGCGTGGCCCATCTCGTCCACCGTGCGGTCGCCGTAGCCCACCCATTGGTCCGGATCGGGGTTGTTGCGATTCGCCGTCGTGTTGTCGTACCACGCGGTGACGTGGATGATGGTGCCCTTGGGCAGCACCGGAGCGGCATCATCCGCATAGATGTAATTGGTCATCCAATTAAAGTTGAACTTGTCGACGTAGCTGAGCATCTGCGTGGTGCCGTCCGGCAGGATCGCTTCCATCGCCATCGCTTTCCCGCGCAGGTGCATATGGGGCTGGAAATTCTCGAGGCGTGCCGCCGAGTTCAGCACGTGATAAGACTGCTTCTCGGTGATCGAATTCGGCGGGATATCGAGGTTGCCATCGGCCGCGCCGAACAGCGTCAGACGAGTGCGATACTTCGGCTCCTCGCCCTTCGGATACAGATACACGCCCAATTCGGCATGGTCGCGAATCTCTTCGCCCACCGCGTGCAGGTGCAGTTCCCACCAGATCTTTGATCCAGGCAGCAAAAGCTTGCCCGCGTCCGGCGCGATAGATGTCGTAATTCTTTCCGACGGCCCATTCCATCAGCAGGCCGGGCGTGAATGACGCGGCGCTGGCCGCTGTTCCCGGTTCATCCTGGACCAGATGCGCCAGAACGTGGTGCATGATCCTGCGGCCGGCCGGCGAGCCGGGACGCATTTCGACGGCGCGCACCCACCGTGCTTCCGTGATCGGCACATCGGTCAGCGGCTTGAACCAAACGTCCTGCCCGTGCGCCGGCATCGTGTACGCGTCCGACTTCAGAACCAGGTCCGGCTGGCCGAACTGCTTGGCGAGCTGCCACGTGTCGTCGCTGGGCCATTCCTTCGGAGGAGGCATATCTTTCGGATCGCCCTTCACCGCGCCCGTGTCCACCCACTTCGCGATCAACGCGACCTGTTCGTCGGAGAGCGAACGGTCATTCATGAAATGCTGGATGCCGACGGTCTTGTCGATGTGCCAAGGCGGCATGTTGCGCGTGACTACGCGTTCGCGAATCGCTTTGGCCCACGGTCTCGACTCTTCGTAGGTGACCAGCGACATGGGAGCCGCAGTGCCTTTGCGATGGCAATCCTGGCACTTTTCTTGAAAAATCGGCGCAATGTCCTTCGTGAACGTTACCGGCCGGTCGGACGGTACTGAGGCGCCAAAAACGGAGAGCGCAACAAAGGCACTCAATCCAAAACATTTAGAGACGAACGCAGCCATGCCCTATCTCCTTACAGACAGCAGTTTACAGATTCCCAGAGCCAGTGTCAACGGGGTACTTAACGCTGTTAAGTCCGGGCCGATGGTTAAGCGGCTGCCAGACATGCTAGCCTCGCCTGTATGCGGTTCCCCCGAAGATCCGCGATCGTCTGGTTCGCGGCGATTGCAACCGGTGCGCCCGACGCGATCTACATTAATGGAAAGATCGTTACGGTGGATGCGCGGTTTTCCATCGCACAGGCGTTTGCGGTCACCGGCGACCGATTCACAGCGGTCGGAAGCAGCGCGGAGATTCGCAAACTGGCCGGTCCGTCGACTCGCGTGGTCGATCTGCACGGTCGAACGGTGGTCCCAGGCCTGGAAGATAGCCATCTGCACGGCGCGGGCGGCGGACCGGGAGTCGACCTGTCGAACGCTCGCTCGATTGCCGACGTTCTGGCCGCGATTCGCGAACGCGTGAATGCTTCTGCGGCTGGAGCCGTGATCGTTTCCAATAGCGACTGGCATGAAGCGCAGCTCAAAGAACAGCGCCTGCCTTTGCGCCGCGACCTGGACGCCGTGTCTCCCGATAATGCCGTCGTGCTGATGCGCGGCGGGCATGAATACATTCTCAATTCGGCGGCGCTGGCGAAGTGGCACATCGAAAAATCGACCGCCGCGCCAGAAGGCGGGCAAATCAGCCGCTATCCCGATGGCGAGCCGAACGGCGAACTTGTCGATCGCGCGCGCACTCTGGTCAGGCTGCCTCCGAACCGGCTCACCGAGGAACAGCAAATCGATTCGTGGGTTGCGCAATATAAGAAACTCAACGCCGCCGGATTGACCAGCGTCCGCCACCCGGGAATCAGCGTCGAGCAATACAAAATTTTACAAGAGATGAAGCGCCGCCGCCTGCTGACCATGCGCGTGAACTTTCTTTTTTCCCTTCCGTCCGATCCTGAGTTCCCTTCCGGCCAAACCCGATGAAGGCGACGAGTGGCTGCGCGCGGAAGGCGTGAAGCTGATCGTCGACGGCGGATTTGAAGGCGGCTGGATGCGCGAGCCGTATCAGGAACCGTATGGCAAGGACGGCACATTTCGCGGGCTCCAGTTGATTCCGAAGGAACGGTACACGAGCATCGTGAAGGAGCTGAACCGGCTCGGCTGGCGCGTGGGGACGCATGCGGTGGGCGATGCGGCCATCGATCAGGTTCTGGATGCTTATGAAGCCGCGAATGCCGATAAATCCATCGTCGGACGGCGCTGGGCGATCGAGCATGGCTTCCTCCCTCGCGACGAACATTTCGCCCGAATGAAAGCGCTCGGACTGGTCGTCACGGTGCAGGACCATCTGTATCTGGCCGGTCCGAGCCTGGTTCGATATTGGGGCCCCAAGCGAGCTGCTTACGTCACCCCGGTCCGGGCGTATCTAGATCACGGCGTCCGGATCGCGGCCGGGACCGACGCGCCCGTCGTACCTTATCCGCCGCTGTGGACCATCTATCATTTCGTGACTCGCGACACGATTAGCGGAGGAGTGCTCGGAGCGGATCAGGCCATCACGCGGGAAGAAGCGCTGCGCGCGATCACCATCGATAACGCCTATTTGACCTTCGACGAAAAAATCAAAGGATCGATCGAGCCCGGGAAGCTGGCCGATTTCGTGGTCCTGGCCGAAGATATCCTGACCGTGCCCGCGAAACGGATCGAACAGATGGGCGTGGTGATGACCGTGGTGGGAGGGAAAACCGTTTTCGGTAACTTGAACTGAGCCCGGCATCGTCTACAATCGAGAATCCTTCATGCATTCAAAACAACTTCCTAATCGGTGGACGATCGCGATCGCCGCGGTGATCATGCAAGTCTGCCTTGGCTCGGTCTACGCGTGGAGCGTATTCACGAAACCGCTGATGGCTCTGGAGCCGTGGACGCTGACCCAGGTCTCGGCGACGTTCACGATTGCCATGGCGTGCCTGGGAATCGGTACCGTGATTGGCGGCGCGTGGCAGGACCGCGTGGGCCCGCGCCTGGTTTCGACCGCTGCCGGCGCATTTTACGGCTGCGGATTCCTGATGGCCGCGTGGGCGACGAAGCTGCACTCGCTGCCGGGGATTTATGTCGGCTACGGGTTGTTCTGCGGGCTCGGCATGGGGATGGGATATATCTGCCCGGTGGCGACCATCACGAAATGGTTCCCGGACAAGCGCGGCCTCATGACTGGCGCGGCCGTGATGGGTTTCGGCGCGGGAGCTCTGGTGATGAGCCCGATCGCCGCGCGGCTGATCATCGCGATGGGCGTGGCTTCGACGTTTGTCACTTTTGGAATCGCCTACCTGACGCTGATCGTGATCGCGGCGCAATTCTATACCGATCCGCCGCATGGCTGGCGTCCCGATGGCTGGGTGCCTCGCACGGCGGTTTCAAAGGCGGCTTCGGAGATCGACTACACGGCGAGGGAGGCTCTGAAAACCTGGCGCTTCTGGCTGCTGTGGGTGATGATTTCGCTGAACACGTCGGCGGGAATTTCGATCATGAGCCAGGCCTCGCCGCTGGCGCAGCAGCAGACCGGCGTGAGCGTGGTGGAGGCGTCGACCATCGTCGGCATCATTTCGATCTTCAATGCCGGCGGGCGCGTGTTCTGGGCCTGGGTTTCGGATTTTCTGGGACGCTGGCAGGTTTACTTTCTGCTGTTCGCGATCCAGGTATTTTTGTTTTTTACTTTGCCCAGCATGCATCAGGTGGGGTTGTTCACGGTTGCGGTGTGCGCGATCGCGCTGTGTTACGGCGGCGGCTTCGGCGTGATGCCCTCGTTCACGGCGGACTTTTTCGGGTCGCGATACATGGGCGGGATTTATGGCTGGATCCTGCTCGGCTGGGGCTTCGCGGCGATCCCGTCCCCGTTGCTGATCGCGCATGTACGGCAGACCACGGGGACTTATGAGTACGCGATTTTCACTATCGGGTTTCTGATGCTGATCTCGATGATCTTTCCGTTGCTGGCGCGGCGAGTTGTGAAGCAATTGGCGGTGAGAAAAAGTTGGCCGCGGAATCGCGCGTGTCATCGTAAACTTGCCGCTCGCAAGGCGGCCTCGCCACCACATCCGCGACACAATGCGCTCGCAATCATTTCGCGAGGATTCCGTGGGCGACGATCAATCCAAACACGAGAATCGATCCGCCGATGGTTATAAGAACACTGGCAACGAGACTCAATAGGAAATCTCCAACACGCCACGAAAGGATCGACGCGGTGCAGACAGTGGCGAACATCGCCAAGACGATGAGGCACACCGCGACGAGTCGATCTCGTATGTAGTCTTGCCCCGCCTTCGGACCGAACGTCCACGCGTACGACGCAACTCCCAGACACAATGCAATCGATGCCACAAGGATACTCACCGCAAGGGCACTAGCCCTGACTCGCTTGTGTGCTTGGAGATAAGTTCCGACGCGGTTCATGTTCTGATCTTCTTCGGGCGGCTTAAGGTCGGCAAAAACCAGCCTGCTACATCTTCTCCAAACGTTCTAACAACTGCATCATGTTCGGCGCGACTTCGGTTCGCCCGCCGAAACGGAACTCGTTGTAGAACGCCGTCAGATCGTGGACGATCGGGCTTACTTCGGACGCCGGCAGCACGCGCGCGAATTCGCCTGGAGTCAGCCATGGCGGTTTCTGGATGCCTCGGCGCGCGAGTTGTTTCAGCATGCGCTGATAGAGCAGCGTTGCATCGGATGCCACGCCTTCGCCGCGAGCCAGACGGCGGACGCGCAGACGGCCTCGCCACCAGCGCGCGATCGTGCCGCCATAGATCACCAGAAGAATCGCGACGCCGATGCCGATTCCCGCTAGCGGGGCGTAGGGGCGCTCGATCGGGCCGCGTCGCGGAACCAAGTGCGCGCATCGTCGAACCAGTGGAACCGCATCCTGCGCGCCGATTCGTCCATGCGCGAGGCGAGCACCACCTGCCGGTCCAGATCGTAGCTGACCACCCAATCCTGCCAGAACTGTTCCGCGGCGTCGAAGAACAGCGAGAGCTGCGTCATGATACCCGCGCTGGCGGCGTGCGGATCGGGCGGCGTGGGGTCGAAGGTGGTCCAGCCGCGGCCGGTGATCCAGGCTTCCACCCAACTGTGCGCGTCGGAGGCGCGGACCACTTGCAGATGCGTGATGGGATTATAAATGCCGCTCTGGAATCCGGTGACCACGCGCGAGGGAATCCCCAGGGTGCGCAGCATCACGGCCATCGCCGAGGCGAAATATTCGCAATGGCCCTTCTTGCGTTCGAACAGAAAATTCGCCAGCGGATCGGCGACCGCGGATGGCAGCAGTTCCAGCGTGTAGCCGTAATCGTGGCGCAGACGATGTTCCAGTTGGCGTGGCTTTTTCGGTCTCGAAGACGGCACCGGCGGTCATTTCGCGCGCGAGTCGCGGAATGCGCGGATCGAGGCAGGAAGCTGAAGCAGATCTTCGCGAGCGCGCGCGGTCAGCGGTTCCGGCGTGGCCTGGACTTCGGCGGTTTCGTCTTCGAGGAAGCTGTAAACGCCGTAAAACAGCCCGCCGGTATGGTTGGGAGTCTTGACGGTGAAGGATCCGCTGCGGCTCACGGAAACCACGGGCACGTTGATCGCGATGGTCTGCGGCGTGCCGGCGAAAAACAGAGTGTCCGACGCGATATCGTCCAGATGCACGGTGTATTGCAGCGCATGGCCGCGGCGCGTGGGCCGGCGGTCGTACCGCTTGGTGACGATCAGAACGCCGTGCTCGACGGGAAGCTCCTGATCGTGTCCGCCGGGCGGATTGTCCCAACGGCGGCCGTCAAAACGGGCGAGCGCGGCGCCGCGCCAGCGGACTTCCAGCAGGCCGTCGCTTTCCGGATAAGCCTGAACGTGCATGACCGCAGCGGTGTTCTTTTTGATCTCGCCGATCTGGCCTAGCGTGATTCCGTTCGAAAATCCGGGCAGATGATAACGCTGCGGCACGAAGCGTTCGAGCGCGGCGCGGGCGGTGCGCGGCAGCACGAAAAACATCCCCATGGTCATGATGAGGATGCCGCTGAACAGAAATGCGGAGATCGCTCCCAAGCGGCGCGGGAAGGCTCGCAAGCCGCCGCGGACCAAAGCGGGCCGCAATTGCGAGGATCGGCGAACTTCACCGCTCGAAAACGCTGCGATCGACAGCAACAGAAACAACGCAAGATAACCGAAGAAGCTGAGGCTGACGGACAAGCACCGCGGCGGCCATCAGCTCCAGCACGGCGATCATTTTGACGTAGGTGTAGTCGCGATTGGTTTTCGCGGTCAGAACTTTCAGCACCGCCAGGAAGCACACCAGGTGGACCGTCGCGGTGAGGAACGAATTCGAGACGAAGAAATAATCGACCGGGTAGAAAAGGATATAGGCCAGCGTCATCGCGGCGACCAGGCGGTTCGAAAACTCGAACTCGACTACGCCTGCGACCATCAATCCGCGCAGGCACAGGCCAAGCAGCGTCAGCGTCGCGGTGGGCCAATCGAGATATCCGGACCCGACCACCGCGAAATATCCTGCCGCGAGCATGCCGAGCAGGGAGAAATCGAAGAAGCGATCGACCACGCGCGGGACTGGAGCTGGAGCCGCGCGTGTGGCCATACACTCATTGTAATCCCCGAACCGCGGCGCCCGTGTGCTACATCTATTAGGTTGCTTTGGAGAAATCATGGCGAAGTTTAAGCCGGCCGGAACGCGGAAGGTCAAAAGCCAGAAGTCGAATCGAGGCTTGATTCCCTGCGCGATTTTGATTCTGGCGGCATTAGCGTTTGTGTCGTTTCTTTTTTACGAAATATTGAGATCGGGAGTGAAATGAGAGTCGATCGACGTGAGCCGGCCCAGATGCGGCCGGTGAAAATCACGACGGATTATTTGCTGACCGCCGAGGGCTCGGTGCTGATCGAGATCGGCAACACGCGCGTGCTGTGCGCCGCGTCGGTCGAAGAATCCGTGCCGGGATTTCTGCGAGGCTCCGGCAAAGGATGGGTGACGGCGGAATATTCCATGCTGCCGCGCGCGACGGCGACGCGCACTCCGCGCGAGGTGTCGAAGGGCCGGTCATCGGGGCGGACCATGGAGATTCAGCGGCTGATCGGGCGGTCCCTGCGGTCGATCGTCGATCTGACCGCGCTGGGCGAGCGGAGCGTGATTCTCGATTGCGACGTGTTGCAAGCCGATGGCGGCACGCGCACGGCGGCCATCACGGGGCCTACATCGCGATGTCTTCGGCGCTCCGTCAACTGGTGAAGTTCGGCGCGCTGAAGAAATTTCCGCTGACCGATTGCGTGGCCGCCACCAGCGTCGGGATCGTCGGCGGAGTGGCGATGCTGGACCTGTGCTACCAGGAAGATTCGCAGGCCGAAGTGGACATGAACGTGGTGATGACCGGGTCCGGCCGGTTCGTCGAGTTGCAAGCGACGGCGGAGAAGACCGCGTTCGACGACTCGCAACTGGCGAACTCTGTTGGTGCTGGCGCGGCGAGGAATTTCGGACCTGGTCGCGATTCAGAAGCAGCACGAATGATCGGTCTGGTGCGGCACGTCGAATCCGGGAAAGCTGCGGGAATTTCAGTTGGCCGCGCCGATATTTGAAATTCGAGCTATTGCCGCGGCTCCGCCCGATGAGCACGGCGCGACGTTCGAAGAAAATGCGCGATTGAAGGCGCTGTATTACGGCGCTCTGGAATCGGGTTATGTGTTCGCCGACGATTCGGGTCTGGAAGTGGATGCGCTGGGCGGCGAGCCGGGCGTGCATTCGGCGCGCTTCGCAGGTCCGAATGCGACCGATCCGGACAATAACGCTCTGCTGCTTATAGCGCTTGCGGGGCGTGTGAGAATCGAACGGCGCGATTCGTGTGCGTGATCGCGCTGGCGCGCGACGGGCAAGTCGTGAAGACATTTCGCGGAGCGGTGGAAGGCCGGATCATCGATCGAACCTCGCGGAGCGCACGGCTTCGGCTATGACCCGCTGTTTTACTACGAACCGTTCGGCTGCACGTTCGGCGAAGCTACGGATGAGCAGAAGATGCAGGTCAGCCATCGCGGCGCAAGCGTTGCGAGCTATGTTCGCTTTTCTCGATAGCGGCAAAAGCCGATCATAGTCTTCGCATCCAGGATTTTCCCGGATTTGATCCATTGGTGAAGCTCGCGCGGCGTGAACCAGCGCGTCTCGATGCGCTCGTCCTCCATGGGCGAGATTCGCCGGCGGTAAGGCCGGTGGCCAGGAAGATGGTCATCTTTTCGGCCAAGAAGCCGGGGCTGGGAAAAAAGTCGGCGATTTTCATCCAGGATTTCGCGCGGTAGCCGGTTTCTTCGGTTAATTCCCGCTTGGCCGCTTTCAGCGGAGTTTCGCCTTCATCCACGCGGCCGGCCGGAAGCTCCCACAAATACTGGCGGGCCGGAAGGCGATATTGGCGGACCAGCAGAATGCGGCCTCGCTCATCGACCGGCATCATTACGGCGGAGCCTCCGTGTTGCACAATGGCGCGCTTGATCTCGAAACCGTCGGGATCGAGAGCGCGGTCGAAGGTCACGCGAAAAATGGGCGTCTTGGTGATTTCAGTGGAAGAAAGTAGTTTCATTTTGCGTGAATTGTTCGTTGGAAATCGGCAAGAGGCAAAGTGTTCAAGATATCGCCGGGCTCGAGCCAGCCGCGGCGGGCCATTCGGACGCCGTACGTCATGTTGGCAAGATGCTTAGGATGGTGGGCGTCGGTGTTGATGACGAATTTGCAGCCCTTGGCTTTCGCGGTGCGGATGAATGCGGCGCCTAGGTCGAGGCGCTCCGGACTGGCGTTGATTTCGAGATACACGTTGCGGCGCGCGGCTTCGGCGGCGATCAGATCGAAGTCGAACGGAAAGGCTTCGCGATGCAGAAGAATGCGGCCGGTGGGATGGCCGAGCACGCGGAGATGCGGGCATTCGAGCGCGCGCATCAGGCGGTCGGTCATCTCGGAGGCTTCGAGGTTCATGTAGCTATGGACGCTGCCGATGACGAAATCGAGCTCGGCCAGCGCGTCGTTTTCCAGATCCATTGCGCCGTCGCGGCGGATATCGCACTCGATGCCCGAAAAGATGCGAATGCCAGGATGCTGCATGTCGCGAACCTGGTGCGCGAACGCGACGGCGCGCTTCTCATCGAGACCGTTGGCCATGGCGAGCGCCTTCGAATGATCCGTGATGGCGATGTATTCGTAGCCGCGGGCGCGCGCGGCTTCGGCCATTTCTTCGAGCGTCGCGCGGCCGTCGGTCTCGGTGGTGTGCATGTGCAGATCGCCGCGAATATCGCCGATGTCGACCAGTTTGGGCAGGCGGCCTTCGGCAGCGGCCTCGATCTCGCCCCAATTTTCGCGCAGCTCCGGCGGAATCCAGGCGAGGCCGAGCTTCTCGTAAATCTCTTCTTCAGTTGCGCCGGCGACGCGTTCATTGTTATCGATGCGGGCGAGCGAGTATTCGTTGAGCGTCAGGCCCATTTTCAGGGCGCGTTGGCGCAGCGCGACGTTGTGATCCTTGCTGCCGGTGAAATATTGCAGCGCCGCGCCATAGCTTTCCGCCGGCAGCGCGCGCAGATCCACCTGCAGGCTTTCGTGGCCGTACTTGATGCTGGCCTTGTTGGGACCTTTGCCGAGCACTTCCTGCATCTTGGGATGCTCGACGAATTTTTCGAGCGCGTCCGCCGCGCCGGGTCCGGTTACCAGAAGATCGAGATCGCCGACGGTTTCGCGTCCCCGGCGCAGGCTGCCGGCGGGAGTGACTTTTTCGACGTCGACGACACGGAGATAATCCGTCAACTCATCGGCGACGCCTTGCGCGAAGCTCAGCAGGAAGCGGCCGGCGCGCTGGCGGTAGCTGGCGATGGAGCGCAGGACTTTTTCCTCGAGCTTCGCGCCCATGCGCGGAAGCTCGCGGAGCTTCTGCTCGCGGCACAGGCGTTCCAGATCGTCGATGGTGGCGCAGCGGTAATGTCTCAAACAGCAGGCGGATGCTTTTGGGGCCGAGTCCCTGGATCTTCAGAAGCTCCAGCGCGCCGGAGGGATATCGTTCCAGCATCTCATCGCGACGCTCGAAACTGCCGCGCTGTTCGATCTCGGCGAGAACGGCAGCGATGCCTTTGCCGATGCCGGGAATGTCGGTGACTTTGCGCGCGGGGTCCTTCAGAATGGCGGAAATCTGCTCGGGGTGCGATTCGATGACACCTCCGGCGTTGCGGTAGGAGCGAATGCGGAACGAATCCTCACCCGCGATCTCCATCAGGTCCGCTGTTTCAAGCAGCAGTCGTGCGATGGCGCGATTTTCCATGGGCTGACTCGATTGTAACTTCAGCCCGCAATCAATTTGGAGACGTCTCCCCGCTCGATCACCCAGAACAGTAAGGGACCGGAATTCTCGCGACCGGCGCTCGCCTATCGTTTAACGTTGCAAGCGGGGTTTCCTAGGACCGCCGCTGCGCGGTGAATTGGACGCCGACAAGCGCGCCAACCTCTCGACCGCAGCTTAAGAGCAAGTTGCATCGAGCGGTGTTGCATCAAAGTGCCAAGGGATTGATATGTAGCCAAAAAAAGCTATGGCCCGCGCATGTCATAAGGCTCCACGTGAACCAGAACGTCCTCAATCCAGTCCAGCTCCGATTTAATCCGGTTTTTCACAGAGCGGGCGATTTCGTGGGAGGCTTTCACCGTAAGATTCGGATCTACTTCCAGATGCAAGTCCACGTGATATCGTAATCCGGTCTTGCGCGCGAAGCATTTTTCGATGCCTTGCGCACCCGGAACCTTTAATGCGACCGATTTTATCTGCGACATTTGCGCTTCGTCAGGCATCGTGTCCATTAATTGCAAGACCGTTTCGCGCACAACTCGATATCCCAGGAAAATGACGATCAGGCCGATGATGAATCCACCATAGTGGTCGGCGGCGGCGAGGTTCAACGGCCAGCGAATCGACAGCAGAACCGCGATTAGAGCCACGGAGCCCGACAGGACGTCGACCACGTCATTCCAAGCGTCGGCTTGCAGGCCCGCGCTGCCGCTGCGGCGGCCGAGGCGGAATTTCGCGGCTCCCAAGCCGCCCTTTATGGCGATCGACCCGAGCAGCGGCCAGATCGCGTACAGCGCGGGAGCGTGTTGCACGTGGCGCTCTTCGAGCGCGCGGAGACTGATCACCGTGCCGGTAGCGGCGAGAACAACTCCGATCGCGAGGCCAACGAGAATCTCGAAGCGTCCGTGTCCGTACGGATGCTCTTTATCGGCGGGCTTCGAAGCTACCCAAAGACCGAGGAGAACTAACCCCGAAGTGAAGAAATCAGCCGCGGACTCGAAACCATCGGAGACCAGCGAAACTGAGTTCGCGGCCAGCCCGACGGAAATTTTGATAGCGGCGAGGGCGGCGCTGATCGCGATGCTCGACACGGCCACGCGGCGGGCGAGGCGTTCCGGGGGAGGCATGCAACTACGATTGTCGCATCCGGGCAGCGGCCAACTGCGGGCGCAGCGCGAGGAACATCACGGCGGCGGCGAGTTGCGCGACCATACCCAGAGCCACCAGCGCCAGCAGAGAATACTTGTACAACGACGTCATCGCGACGCTTCCCAGGAACCACAGAATGCCCCAGACTCCGTTGAAAGAGCCGAAGGCGCTGCCGCGTTTGTTCATCGAGACGACCTGCGCGATGCCGGCGCGCAGACAGGCATCCTGCGCTCCCAGACCGGTGGCCCAGCATCCGACCGCGGCGACGGCGGCTGTGTGGCCTCCCAGGAATCCGAGCGGGAGCGACAGCATCGACACGAAAGTTCCCACGACCAGGATATTAATGCCGAAGCGGTCGAAGAGTCTTCCGAAGATGAGCGCCGTTAGGCCCTCGACGGCCATGGCGCCGGCGTAGAGCAGTGGAATTTCCGCGCCGCTCGCGATTTTCGCGTCGTCGAATCGATAAGCCAGAACGGTGAAGTCGACGAAGCCGAAAGCCAGCAGACCTGCTGCGCCGATGTAAGACCAGAAAACTTTCGGGAGCACCTGCGCACTTGGAATTTTCGCGGAAGCGCCTTGCGTGGGATACAGAAATCGGGCAGTGCTAAGAGCGGCGAGCGTGCCGATTGCGGGAACGGCCAGCCATAAAAGCGTAGAGCGGTAACTGCCGGTATACAGGAACCCCAGCGACATGAGCAACGGGCCGACGACGGCTCCGGTCTGGTCCATGATCGAGTGCAGCCCGAAGCCGAAACCGTGGCCGACTTCCTGCGTGGCTTCTGAAAGCAAGACGTCGCGCGCGGGTCCGCGGAACGCTTTGCCGGTGCGCTCCGCGATCACCAGAATCATCGCCATCTGCCAGTTTCCCGCGAACAGCGAGCGCCGGAACCGCAATGACGTTCATCGCGTACCCGAAGAAAGTGATGGTCCAGTAAGCGTGGGTGCGATCGGCGAGGCGGCCGGAGAAATAGCGAAGGCTCGCTCCCAACATCTCTCCCAGACCGCTGATGAATCCGACTTCCAGCGCAGTCGACCCGATGTTCTTCAAGAACGGGCTGATGATGCTGTGCGCCCCCTCGTACGTCATGTCGGCGAAAAAGCTGACGACGCCGAGGCAGATGATGAATCCGATTGCGGTGCGCCGTTTTTGCTCCGCCGCGGTCAAGCGTGTCCTTCAGTGAGCGTTTCGATTACCGAGAGAACGCCGAGCACGACCAACGCGCTGACGCCCGCATAGCGGACGATTTTCGGCGGGACGTGTTCCTGAATCCAGCCGCGAACGCCTGCGCCGATCGATGCGGCGAGAATTCCTTTCGTAACCATCGCGGCGACGGCGCCGATCCAGACGACCAGCGGCACGTGATATTTCGCCGACATCGCCGCGGCTGTGATCTGCCCGACATCGCCCCATTCGGAAAAGAAAATCGCGGCGAACGAGACCATGGCCGCTTTCGGAGCCGAGACTTCTTTCTGGGCCGCGCGGCGTTCGTCCTTTCTCCACACGGCGATCGCGACGCCGATGAAACTCGCGGCCGTGAGGCACGCGACCAACAAGGGCGGCAATTTCGAAATGGCTTCACCGACGGCGACGGCGACTCCCATTTTCAACATGAAGGCCACAGCCATGCCGAACATGATGGGAATGGTCCGGTAACGCGCGGCGAGCACTCCAGTGGTGTAGAGCAGTTTATCGCCGACGATCTCCGCGACGAAAACCGCACCGTAGGTCGCTAGAAAGATTGGGAGCATGGTTGTGTATCAGAATGCCATACGAGGCTGGTTCATTGCAGGTACAGGGCGTTGAAGAAGAACTTGTAGGCTCCGTGAGATTGGCCGCGCCACTGGGGCCGAAATCCCAGAAGAATTACGTGCCCTTTTCCGTAATTTGCGTCGAGCGCTGCGACTTTTCCTTCCAGACGATCGGGGCCGGCAAGATAGCCACTCTCCAGCGGAGAACGATCGCGCGAATACCGCGCCAGAACCGATCCTTTGAAGTCGGACTTGGTATCGAAGGCGGGGCCACGTTCGAACATTACGATCGGATCCGGCGAAAGACCTGCCGTCAACGGATTCTTCGCATCTTCCACGTGAACTTTGAGCAAGCAGCCCGAGCAGAAGAATTGATTCGGATTCAGGCCTGCGAGGACGTTCGTCACCGGAAGCTTGAATTGATCGATGGCGAACAGGGAGGCGTTGTTAAAAGCGATCAGCGTTCCGCCTTCGTTAACGAAGTCCCGCAGTTCGTCGACGCCCTGCTCTGCAATGCCGCCGGCGTAACGTTCCGGGATGGTGCCGGGTCGATAGCCTTCGATGATGGAGCGCGAATTTGCATCGGGCAATACGATGACGTCATATTTGTCGTGAAGATGTCCTGCCTGAACGTCTGCGTTGTAGAGATTCGTAAACGGAAAGTCGAACTGTTCGAAGATCCAACGAGTCCAGCCTTCGTCCATGTTGGCTTGCCAGGATCGGTACAGACCAATGCGGGCGGGTTTGACCGGCTTGCCGGATTCCTTGCTCGCGGTTACTTTCAGATGATTTTCCGACATTATCGAATCCAGCTTGGATTTGTCTATACCGGATACTGAAATATCGTCACCGGAGAAGCTTACGAAGCCTTTGGCTGCTAAGATCTCGTTGACGGCTCGGAAGCTTGCATTGGCGTCGTGATTGAATGGCGCTGCCAGACCTTTCATGGATGTTACTCGCTCCAGGCTCTTTCTAAACTCTGGAGTAAGCGGAGTGGTCATCGCATGGACTTCCACATCCATTTGATAGGGAAGTGTCCAGCCGGTTACGTCGTAGGGACGCTGGCTAAGCTCCGGATATTTCTGCGGCTCGAATATTTCTTTAACCAGTCCGCTGAAAGGCTGATTCATCTGAATTACCCAGGCATCGGGCTTTGAAGACTGGTCGACCTCGATGCCATTCAGCATCAGCTTTTCCATGAGCACGGCGGCCGTCGGCGCGTCATGCTGCTCGCGCGGGATGATGTAAGCGAAGGGAGGCTCTTTTTCGAACTTCTCGATGGTGTCGCGGGCGGCGCGATATTTGTTGTACTGCATCTGCTCGCGATATTTCACCGACAGATCGAGGACGGCCATCGACGCGCCGTACATATATTTGCAGGCGTCGGAGAGTCGCCACCAGCCTCCTTTCCAGGGGCTCGCGTAGAGCATTTCGGATTCGAGAGTCTGGCGAGCTTGCGGAAATTCATCCACGGTATAGAAGTGGGGCGTGGCGTAACGATAGAGCGCTGTTTCGGTAAAGAAAGAAATGGTATGGCGGAAATTACCGATATTATCGAGATACCCCGGATACCAGACGTCGAAGCTTTCCTGATGCATTGATCCGGGCAGGTCATGCTGATCCAGATATTGCGCGATGGTAGTGCCGATCAGGCTTAGCCAACGAAGCATCAGCGGATGCATATTGCCGGAAATCGGATCGGCGAACGGCGGCAAATAAATCCGGCCGGGAAACGGCGCACTCTGGTGATGAGTGTAAAAGACCAATGGCTGGGTATCGAGAGTAGCTTTCGTTACTACCCGCGATTCGATCATGTTCAGCATGTACCCGTCGCGATTGTTGTCGTGTCCTACATATTCCTGCCAAAGTTCGGGCACAGGGCTGACTTCATATGGCGTTCCCAGGTTCTGTCGATACCAGTTGGCTACGATATTCTGGCCGTCCGGGTTAATGGAGAACCACAGCTCGACGATCAGGTTCTCGCGAATATCCTTATATTCCGGCTCTTCGCTGGCCACCAGGTCATAACCGAGTTGAATCGTATGCTGCGCGTTCGCCACTTCAGTCGCGTGAAGGCCGCCGTCGATGTGAATGATCGGCTTGATATCGTGCGACATCTGGCGAGCCTGCGCGTCGCTGATGCCGCGGGCGACCGCAAGGCGCCGTGACATTTCTTTGTAGTGATCGAGCTGCGCAAGATTTTCTGGATTCGAAATGAACGCGATAAACCAATCGCGGCCGCGCGTGGTCTTGCCGACCTGCACCAGCTTGATCCGGTTGCTGGACGCGGCCAGCTTCTGAAAGTAGCCCAGGGCGTCGTCGTAAGTCGCGAGATAGAAGTCGTCGCCGGGCTTGTGGCCCAGCACGGATTCAGGCGTCGGAATCGTGGCGCCGAACGCCGAAGCCGCATATAAAAGGATCAGGAGTCTTTTCACGGGATCACCGCCAGTTTGTATTGATCGAGCAGATCTTCGAGCGATGTGGTGCTGAAATCCTTTGTCCGAAGATCGGCGGCGAGTTTCTTGAGCTGCGTGGAGTATGTGATTTCACGGCGCGCGGCGGCCTGATCTTCCACTTGCGCGCGAAGATCGTCGAGTTGCGGAATCCGGTCGCGCTGAAATGCGTCGAGCATGGATTCGAGTTTCTTGCCTTCGTCTTCAGCGCGGGGTCCGCGCGCGGTAAAGTACGCCCGGTTCTGGCTATGCAGCGCGGTGAGTTCGGTTTTCAGTGCTTCGGCCTGCGTTTTCCATTGAGCTTCGGGAGAATTTGCTCCGCCTCGCCCACCGCGGCCGCCCCTGCCTCCGCTGGCGGCAGGAGGTTCCGGCGCCATCGATGCGTTGTAATAAACCGCGTTGAATAGAAATTTATAGGTCCCGTGCGATTGCGCGCGCCACTGCGTGCGGAAGCCGATCAGGATGACGTGGCCGTTTCCGTATGCCGCATCGAGCGCGGCGGCTTTGCCTTGCAGATGCTCGGGGCCAAGGAGATATCCGCTGCGTAGCGGATTGCGGTCTCTTGGGTAACTTGACAAGATCGTTCCGCGGAAAGTCGGCTTCGTATCGAAGGCGACGTTGCGCTCGAACATCACCGTGGGATCGAGCGGCATGCCCGCTACGATCGGGTGATTGGGATCGCGGATTTCGGTTTTCAGGAGCGTGCCGGAGCAGAAGAATTGGTCCGGTCTGAGGCCCGCGACCGCGTTGGTCACCGGCAAATTGAATTGTTCGATCGCGAAGAGCGACGCGTTACCGAGCGTAATCAGCGTGCCGCCTTGCGTGACGAACTGGCGCAGCGCGTCGGCGCCGGATTCGCCGATCCCTCCCGCATATTCGCCGGGAACGGAGCCGGGCTGCATGCCGTCCATGATCTGGCGCGCGCCCTGCTCCGCGATCACGATGGAATCGAACTGATCGCGCAGATGCCCGGCTTGAACGTCGGGGTTGCGAAGGCGCGTGAAGGCGAAGTGAAACTGCTCGAAGATCCAGCGCGTCCAGCCTTCGTCGATGTTGCCGGACCATGGCTCATAAATGCCGACGCGCGGCTTTTTCACGGGCCACGCAGCGGCGGGTGTTTCGCCGAGAGATTTCGCGTCGACGCTGTCTTTTTGAAGAATAGGCGCGACGCGGCCGGTTGCGTAGATGGTCGATCCGGATTTATCGAAGCTGACGGAGCCGCCGGCGTCGAGGATGTCGTTGACGGCCTTGAGCGCGGCGTTCGAATTATGCGAAAACGCGAATACGGGTCCGCTGCCTTCCACTTTTCCGGGCGCTGAATCTAGCTTGTCGATCTTGCGGAGTAACTTGCGAGTATCGTCGGCGACGGGTTGAGAAACGGCAACCACCTCGACTCCCATTTGCATAGGAAGGGTCCAGCCAGTGACGTCGTAGGGAAGTTGCGTGAGCGAGGCGGGAGCTGCCGCGCCAGTGCCTGCGGCTCCACGCCCGCCTCCGCGACCGCCTGCCGCTGCCGCTCCGGGCGCGGGCGCTGCGGGTGAAGCAGGTGCTGCGCCGCGCCCTCCACCGCCTCCTCGGCCGCCACCCTCGGCCGCTGCGATCGGCGCGCCGGTCGAATGAAACTCCGGGTATTTCTGCACGTCGAAAAGCTCTTTCACCAGCGCGGCGAAGGGCTGATCCATCAGCACGACCCACGATCCGGCGGCGTAAGTGGATCCGTTGGCGGTGAAGCGATCCGACGCGGCGTGCACTTCGATGCCGTCGATCAGCAGTTTTTGCACCAGCGTTTCAGCAGTGGGAAGGTCGCGCTGATCGTGCGGGATCACGTAAGCGTACGGGGGATCTTTCTTGAACCGCTCGATAGTTTCCTTGCCCGCCTGATAGCGCGTGTATTCGATGTCCTCGCGATAGTTGGCCGCGGTATCGAGCACGCCCATGGACGCGAGCAGCATGGTCTGGACCGCATCGCCGAGCCGCCACCAGCCGCCTTTCCAGGGACTTGAATAGAACACCTCCGTGCGCAGGTCCTGTTTATCGCGCGGGAAATCTTCAATCGTGTAGAAGTGCGGGGTGGCGTAGCGATACAGCGCGGTTTCGGTCAGGAACGAAATCGTGTTACGGAAATTGTTGACGTGGTCCACAAATCCGGGATACCAATCGTCGAAACGGCCGCGATGCATGGAGCCGGGCATGCCGTGCTCGTCGAGATAAGCGGCCATCGATGTCCCGAATTTATTCACCCAGCGCCACATCAGCGGATGCGCGTCGGCGGAAATGGGGTCGCCAAAGGGGGAATCCAGATGCGAGCGGGAAACGGCGCGGTCTGGTGATGGTTGTAGAAAACCTGCGGGTAATATTCGAGCTCGGCCTTGGTGATCACCTGCGATTCCACCATGTTGTTCATGTAGCCGTCGCGATTGTTATCGTGGCCGATATATTCCTGCCACAATCCGGGCATGTTGCTGACCTCGAACTCGGTGCCGAGATTCTGCTTGTACCAGTGCGCCACCATATTTTGGCCGTCGGGATTGATGCAGAACCATAGGAGCAGAATCACGTTGTCCAGGATGTGGTTGATCTCGGGCGTAGTTCCGCTGACCAGGTTATAGGCGAGCTGAATGGTGTGCTGCGCCCCGGCCACCTCCGTCGCATGCAGGCCGCCATCGATGTGCACGATCACTTTGCCGGTGTGCGCGAGCGCGTGCGCTTCAGCGTCGTTCAATCCGCGGACCAGCGCGAGGCGGCGCGCGGTTTCGCGGTATTTCTCGAAATCCGCCAGGTTTTTCGGGGACGAAATGATCGCGATATACCAGTCGCGGCCTTGCGTGGTCTTGCCGACTTTCACCAGCTTGAGTTTGTCCGTCGACGCGGCGAGTTTCTGAAAATATCCGAGCGATTCGTCGTAGCTGGCGAGGTAGAAATCCTCGCCGACCTTGTGTCCCAGGACGCTTTCAGGAGTGGGGATTTGAGCGAACAGAGCGGTAGACAGCAGAAGAAGCGGAGCGAACCTCATAAGCAACCTAGGTTATCACCCGCGGGAAATCAGTGGCGCTGAGCGCCGTTCTCAATTCGCGCGATAGTCTCGCGCAGCTTCCGGAAGCCCCGTCCCTCGACAACGATTCCGACGATCACCAACGCGATTGTCGGAAGTTGAAGCAGCCAGAGAATCAGCAAGTCGCGAAGCATTCCACTTCAGGCTAGCGCAGTGCGGCACTGCGATGTCTGCTGATAGGATCGAAGAGGGCGGGCGCGTAGCTCAGGTGGATAGAGCATCAGCCTTCTAAGCTGAGGGTCGCTGGTTCGAGTCCAGCCGCGCCTACCATGGATCTCAAGGCACTACGCCGGCTCGCTCAAACGGCCATCCGGCACATCCGAAGAAGGGGATCATGAAAAAGACCCTCAATTCTACCGGGTTGTGAAGATGGCCACGGCGCTGAAGATTTTCATTTCGTCGGTGATGCGGATAACCATCGAAGACTTGGGAGCAGAGCGGCAAGCGGCGTATGACGCCGTGGAGGTGTGGTCGCCCGTCGCGCGCGCGTGGGCATTTGAGAAAGAGCCCGCTTCGACGAAGCTGCTCCGCGAATCCTACATTGACGAGGTAAAGACGTGCGACCTCTTGTTGCTCATCATCGGCCGTACCATGACGCCGGGCGTTCGCGGGGAGTTTGATACGGCGCAGGCTTATGGAAAGCCGATCCTGGCTTTTGTCAAGACGATGGAACGTGATCGAGAGGCAGAAGAGGTCGTTCGTCTTCTGTTCACGAAATACGATCGCTTTGTCGATGCTGCCGATCTTCGCGAGAAGGCAAGGGCAGCCGTAGGGCATGAGATTCTTCGACGAGCTAGGCCCGAGACGGTTCCGGCACGGACCGGCGATTGGCTTACATATTTGCGGGGACTTCCGCCAGGTTCGGTAGTCCACATGAGACCGCTGGTTCCCAATTGCCCGAGCGATCTTTTTTCCATCCGTAGCGCGGAGCCTAACTTGGTGGTCCTTCAAAAAAGCGGTACGGGCGAAAGCGCGAAGATTCCAAGCACGCGCATCGCCGAGGTCCTGATGACCGACGCGAGCGAGGCCCCTGTAGTGCTGCTCGATGGGCGACTCCAGTGGACCACGGTTGGACGTCAATGGAGGTTCTTTCCTGAACTGCCAAACGCGAATGATCCCCTTCAACTTGGAATCGCTAAGGAAGGGAGCCGACAAAAGCCGCTTAGCGAAGCCACGTCAGCCGTCCTCGCCGCCAGAGGATTCCGGTACAGTTGGGCACGTACCGATCGACTGGCGGACCGACTCGCGGATAGCACCCATGAAGTTTTCTACGATGAGGATGGCCGATACCTCTTGAGCCGCGGCCCAGACATTGACGCAATCCTGGTCATTTCGCCTGTCGGCAGCTAATTTCCTTGGAAAAAGGGGGAGCCGCGAAACAGCAATGACAGATAACACCTGTACGTCAATCCACTAGAGCATGCCAAACAGCAACTCAACGCGAACATCAACGCGGTCATCGTTCCTCTAAATGCTTCAGCCGCGCGTCGATCACTTCTTCCACACGGCGAAGTTTCGCCGCGCCACATTTCCCGCATGCCGTCGAAACGCGCATCCATGTGCGTGCGCAAATCGCTCAGACGATTGTTGTGGATCAGTATGCCGAACAACACCGCAAGCGTAGGCACGCCGATCGAGAGAGCGGTCTGAACGGAGGGATCGGTCATCTCTTCCTGATCGTAACTCAAGTGCGCCAGACGGATTGTTTCTCTCCGGTTAAAGTGTGATAAGATCCTGATTCTGCAAGCTCACCACGTACATTTAGGGAGTTCTCTAGAGTGAAAGTTTACGAAACCAATGACATCCGGAATGTCGCCCTCGTCGGCCATGGACACTCCGGAAAAACCTCTTTGGCCGCGGCGCTCCTGTTCACCGCCGGAGGCACCAAGCGGTTGACCCGAGTCGACGAAGGCAACACCGTCACCGATTTCGACGAAGAGGAAGTCCAGCGCAAGATCACGATTTCTACCGCGATCGTCGCCGCGGAGTGGAACAAGAAGAAGATTAACCTGATCGACACGCCCGGGTTCAACATCTTTATCAACGACACGAAAGCGTCGCTGGTGGCGGCCGATGCGGCGATGGTGCTGGTGGATGGCGTGGCCGGCGTCGAAGTTCAAACCGAAAAGGTGTGGAGCTTCGCCGAGGATTTCAAGCTGCCGCGCGCGATCGTGATCAATAGCCTCGATCGCGAGCGGTCCAGTTTCGAGCGCGCGCTCGAAAGCGTCCAGCAGTTCTTCGGGCGCACGGCGATTCCGATTCATCTGCCCATCGGCTCCGAGCGCGATTTCAAGGGCGTGGTCGACCTGGTGCGCATGAAGGCGTACACCTACACGAACGGCGGCGACGGCAAGGGCAAAGAGGGCGACATCCCGGCCAACCTGGCCGAAGCCGCGCAGAAGGCTCACGAAGCGCTGGTCGAGATGGTGGCGGAAGGCAACGACAAGCTGCTCGAAGAGTTTTTCGAGACGGGAACGCTGCCGGCCGAGCACATTCTGGACGGGCTGCGCGACGCAGTGCGCGGGATGCGCATGTTCCCGGTGATGTGCGCGGCGCCGCTCCACAACGTTGCGAGCGACCTGATTCTGAATTTCGCCCTCGAATATTTTCCGGGACCGGCCGATCGCGGGCCCTGGAAGGGAACGCTCAACGGCAAAGAAGCCGAACGCGCCGTGAAGGATTCCGAGCCGGTTTCGGTGTTCGTGTTCAAGACCATCGCCGATCCGTTCGCGGGGCGCGTGTCGTATTTCAAAGTCGTGTCCGGCGTCCTGAAAAACGACGCGAACCTGGTGAACGCGCGCACCGGCGGCGCCGAACGGCTGGCCCATATCGGCGCGCTGAGCGGAAAAACGATCGTGCCCGTGACCGATCTTCACGCCGGCGACATCGGCGGCGTGGCGAAACTGAAAGAAACGCTGACCGGCGACACGCTGGACGACAAAGCGTCGCTAATCGCGTATCCGGCCGTGCAGCTGCCGGAGCCCTCCATCGCCTACGCGATTTCGGCCAAGACGCGCAACGACGAAGATCGCATGGGCAACGCGATCCAGAAGATTCTGGAAGAAGACAAGTCGCTGCGGTTTTATCGCGATCCGCAGACCAAGGAATTTCTGCTGGCCGGCAGCGGGCAGCAGCACGTCGAAATCATCGTCAGCCGGTTGAAGAAACGCTACGGCGTCGACGTGGAACTGCACGCGCCGAAGATTCCGTATCGCGAAACGATTCGCGGGAAGGCCGACGTGCAGGGCCGGCACAAGAAGCAGACCGGCGGGCACGGCCAGTTCGGCGATTGCTGGATTCGCGTGGAACCGCTGCCGCGCGGCGGGAAGTTCGCGTTCGAAAACGAAGTTTTCGGCGGCGCGATTCCGCGAAACTTCATTCCCGCGATTGAAAAAGGCATCGTGGAGGCGGCGGAAAAAGGATATCTCGCCGGATTCCCGATGGTCGATTTCAAAGTGGTGGTCTATGACGGTTCCTATCACGACGTCGATTCTTCGGAAATGTCGTTCAAATTGGCCGCGCGGAAAGCGTTTCGCGCCGCGATGGAAGCAGCCAAGCCGACGCTGCTCGAGCCGATCATGAACGTCGAGGTGCAGGCGCCGGTGGAATACGCGGGCGATCTGATGGGCGACATGAACGGCCGCCGCGGGCGCATTTCGGGCATGGATACCAAGGGCGGAACGCAGATCATCCGCGCGCAGGTGCCCATGTCGGAGATGCTGAACTATCAAAACGATCTGATTTCGATGACGCAGGGCCGCGCGTCGTTCTCCATGGAATTCGATCATTACGATTACGTGCCGGCGTTGCAGCAGGAAAAGATCGTGGCCGCGGCCAAGGCAGCCAAGACCGGCGAAGAAGAAGAAGAAGAGTAGCCTATGGCTACTTTTGGTCGCCGTGGCTGTTCCGTGACGGATCATCGTCGGTCTGGCGACGGGATTATCGCGGACTTTTGGGGGTAGCTTTGCTACTTTTGGTCGCCGGGGCTGGTCAGTGACGAATCATCGCTAGTCTGGCGGCGGGATAATCGCGGACGTTTGCGAGAAGAGAGGTCTTCCATGATGCGGATCGTTGCGCTTATTCTCTTGGCCCTGCCCGCTTCAGCTGAGACGAAGGTCTTCAAGAATTTCACGCTGATCGACGGAACCGGGAAGCCTGCCGCTCCAGGAATGTCGATGATCGTTATCGACGGCCGGATTGCATCCATAGGCCCGGCCGCGAAGATCAAGACGCCGGCCGGAGCGGAAGTCATTGACGCGACGGGAAAATTTATCATGCCCGGACTGGTGAACGTCCATGGGCACGTCGGCTCGACCGTCGACATGCAGCAGGGACCGCAGTTTTATACCAAAGAGAACGTCGAGGAGCAGCTTCAGATCTACGCGTCTTACGGTGTGACCACGGTGTTAAGTCTTGGGACTGATCTCGATCCCGTGTTTCAGGTGCGCGACGAGGAGCGCGCTGGGCGGCCGCATTTCGCGCGAGTTTACACGGCCGGGCGAGGGTTCACGTTGAAGAACGGGACTCCGGCCGCGCAGGGAATGCGATATGAGGTTGCGACGCCGGAGGAAGCCGGGCTGATTGTCGATAAGCTGGCAGCCGAAAAAGTCGACATGGTGAAGATGTGGGTGGACGATAATTTCGGGCGCGGAAAAAAGCTGCCGATCGAGATCTCCAGCGCCATCATCGCGGATGCGAAAAAACACGGGTTGCACACCGCGGCGCATATTGTGAATCTTGAAGACGCGAAACAACTGGTGGATGCGGGTTTGTATGCGCTGGCGCATAGCGTTCGGGATCGCGATGTGGACCAGGCGCTGATCGATGCCATGAAGAAGCGCGGCGTCTGGCAGATGCCTACGCTTGCTCGTGAGATTTCGACATACATATACGCCGAGTCTCCGAAGTTCCTCGACGATCCATTTTTGACGCGCAGCGTGCCGCCGGCCGTGCTGGCCGCCGTGAAGAGCGAGAAATACATCGATGGAATCAAATCGAGCCGGGATTTTGCGCGAAATCATGAGCTGCTCCAGATGGCCATGAAGAATCTGAAGCGCGAATCCGACGCGGGCGTGAAAATCGCGATGGGTACCGATAGCGGGCCTCCGGCTCGGTTCCAGGGCTACTTTGAGCAGTGGGAGCTGGAACTGATGAAGGATTCTGGGCTCACGCCGATGCAGGTAATCGTGGACGCAACGAAGAACGGCGCGGAATTGCTAGGGGCTCGCGACTTGGGCACGCTGGAGCGCGGAAAATGGGCCGATCTGATCGTGCTGCAAAAAAATCCGCTCGACGATATTCGAAATACACGGACCATCGACGCGGTGTACATCGCTGGCAACCTTGTAAAACAGTAGGCGGATTTTGTACAATCCAATTGCTTCCAAAGGAGTGTTTCTCATGAAAATTCATCGTCTTCTCGCAGCCATGGCGCTGGCGGCTTGTGTCGCGTTTGCGCAAGGTCGGGGTCAACAACAGCGTGCTCCGGGACAGCCGGGGCAGGGCGAAGCGGCTCCGGCGGCGCAGGCCCGGCGTGGACCGCCTCCGGAAGAGAAAACTTCGGTGACGCATCACAAAGCTCGCGTGGGCGGGCAAGAGATCAGCTATACGGCGACGGCGGCCACCTACGTCATCAAGAACGATGAAGGCGATCCGAAAGCGACGTTCTTTTTCGTCGCATACACGAAGGATGACGTAACCGACGTGTCCAAACGGCCGCTGTCGTTCGTATATAACGGCGGGCCGGGATCGGCGTCGCTGTTCACCCACATGGGATTGGGGCCGAGACGGATCGCGCTGACCGACGACGGGCATGGGATGGCGGCGCCGTACTCCATCGTCGATAACGACGATTCGTTCCTGGACGCGACCGACATGGTGTTCATCGACGCCGTCTCGACGGGTTACAGCCGTCCGGCTCCGGGCGAGAATCCGACGCAGTTTTATGGGATCGTGCAGGACGCGACGATCTTTTCGGATTTCATTTATCAATACGTCACGCGCAATGAGCGTTGGGCGTCGCCGAAGTTCCTGCTGGGCGAAAGCTATGGCACCACGCGGTCCGCACAGCTTTCGAACGTGCTGCTGCACCGGCATGAGATGTATGTGAACGGCGTGGCGCTGATTTCGTCGGTGGCGTTTGCGAACTGGGGCGCGGATGACCGGTCGAAGTTCTTTCTGCCGACCATGATCACGTCCGCATGGTATCACCACCTGGTGGCTCCGGATTTGCAGAAGCTGACGGTCGAGCAGATCGCGCAGCAGGCTCGCGATTTCGCGCATGGGGAATATGCGGCGGCGCTCGAAAAGGGCGACCAGATTTCGCCGGCTGAGTATAAGAAGGTGGTCGCGGATCTTTCGCGGTTCACGGGGCTTTCGGCGAAATACATCGAGGAGACGAATCTACGCATCAGCCCGCAGCGCTGGTTCAAAGAATTGCTGCGCGACAAACGCAAGACCGTCGGACGTCTGGATGCGCGATTCACTGGCGAAGATGTCGACGCCGCGGGAGAGCGGAATGAGTACGATTCGAGCGAGGCATCCTATGAGGGCGCTTACGTGGCGATGTTCCAGGACTACGTTCGCCGTGAGCTGAAATGGACCAGCGATATGTACTATACGGTCACCGCGAACGTGCGTCCCTGGGACAACGGGCAGCCGGGTGCGGTCGCGGAAGCGCTGCGGTCGGCCATGACGCAGGAGACGTACATGAAGCTGCTGGTGGTATGCGGCTACTACGATCATGCGACGCCGTTCAACGGCATCGAGCAGACCGTTTCGCACATGATGCTGGAGCCGGATATTCGCAAGAATGTGACCTTTACGTATTACGAAGCCGGCCACATGATGTACATCGACAAGAAGGCTCGGGAGAAGCTGCATCGGGACATCGACGGCTTCATTAATTCGAGCTACAAGCACGAGGGAACCACGACCGGAGGGGCGGGTCAATAAGCTGGTGGCTCCGTCCGGGGTCGAACCGGAACACCCTTTCGAGTACCAGATCCTAAGTCTGGCGCGTCTGCCAATTCCGCCACGGAGCCGACTGTTCGCATTATATCGTCTGCGTCTGCGTTCTTAGGTTCGCGGCGGCGGAAACAGTTTGTCGGTTCGCGATAAGAGCCAACGCGCCCGGCGCTGCATCACCAGATTCAATTGGCGATGCTCCGGCCATTTGTTCACGTCGACGCGTAGTGCCCGGCGCAGCATTTCCTGAAATCCGGCTTTGTCTTTCTGCGGTACCAGGACCTTTTCCGCATAGGTGACGAGCGGACCCGCCTGGTGTTCCCCGGCGAGCGCCATATTGCGATCGAAGTGTTCCTTCGCGATCGCGAAGCGGTTCGGCTTCGGGTTCAGGCGCGACATTTCATACGTGATCAGAAAGCCGTGAATGGCGCCTTCTTCGAAGGCCTCATCGAGCTCGAGAACGCGGTCGCACAGCGCCTCGAAGCGCGGGATTTCGGGCAGCATGGTGAAATCGTGCGACACGGAAAGCGCGGCGGCCCAGGAGAGCGTGGTCCAATACGTCATCTCAACGTCGGATTGTTTCAGAACTTTCACGGCGTCCTTGGGATTCGCTTTCAGTTGCGCGCCGAAATCCTTGTGTTTCACTTCCAGGCCACGAAGACCGTAATTTCGCGCGCGAATATACAGCTTCGCGGCTCGGGCGCGGAGTGCGGCCGCGCGAGCCCGGTCGGTATCTTCGATTTCGTCGGCATCCTCTTCAACAAAAGCGTAAGAATACTGCGTGAATCCGCGGGCGGCGGCGAGCAGCAAGCCTTCATGCCGCGGGCTTTCGGCGAGCAGGCTCTCCACCAGCTTCAGGCTGAACGGAACGGCAGAGCGAATCAGCTCGGGATCGTCGTCGGATGCGAAGGTGTCGCCGGTTCCCGCGAGCGCGTCGCCCACCTTGTTGATCGCGTATTTCTTAATCGAGCAGGAAGTAAGCAGGAGAAGGATCGGCAGCGACGCGCCAGCCAAGAACACGGGTAATTTTACGTTGGGCACATTACGCAGAGTAAAGTGAAGGGATGCCTTTTGCAATGCAGGCGGTGACCGCCGATGTGTGATCTGGTCTGTTTCAACCCCACGTGCCGCGCGCGGTATGCGATCACGGACGTCTTATATAACTGCACCAAGTGCGGCGGACTGCTGGAAGCGGACTACAAGATCGATGCCGATCCCCTGGAATTGAAGAAGTTGTTTCGAGAGCGGCGGATGAACAACGCCCCGCTCGATTCGAGCGGAGTGTGGCGATATCGCGAATTGTTTCCGTTCTTGGACGACTATGCGTACGTCACGACACTGCGCGAGGGAAACACGCCGCTGCTGCGGGCGCCGCGGGCCGCTGAGTATGGCGGGCTGGAGCGGATCGAGTTCAAGCACCAGGGATTCAATCCGACCGGGTCATTTAAAGACAATGGGATGACGTGCGGAGTCGCGCAGGCGCGCCGATTGGGAAAGCGTCGCGTGGCTTGCGTGTCCACCGGGAACACCTCGGCGTCGATGGCGGCGTATGCGGCTGCCGCGGGGATCGAGGCGCTGATTTTTCTGCCGCACGGGAATATTTCTTTCGGAAAACTGGCGCAGGCGCTCGAATATGGCGCGCGGACACTTGAAGTGGAGGCGAATTTCGATCAGATTCTGGCGTTGGTCCGGATACTGGCAGAACAACTGGGAATATATCTGTTAAATTCGATCAATCCATTTCGAATCGAAGGACAAAAAAGCATTATTTTCGAATTACTAGACCAGCGCGACTGGCATGCTCCAGACTGGATCGTGCTGCCGGGCGGGAATCTGGGCAACGTATCGGCTTTTGGCAAGGCTTTGCGCGAAGCGCGTGCATTGGGTTTGATCGATCGGATACCGCGGCTGGCCGTCGTGCAGGCTGAGGGCGCGGCTCCGTTCTACGATTTTGTCGCGCAAGGGGGCGAGTTTCATCCGGTCGAAAAACCCGAGACGCTGGCGACCGCGATTCGCATCGGCGATCCCGTTTCATGGCCGAAAGCATTGCATGAAGTGCGCTCCTCGTGCGGGGTGGTCGAAAAAGTGACCGAACAGGAGATCGCGGACGCGAAAGCGCAAATCGGGCGCTGCGGGATCGGATGCGAGCCGGCATCGGCAGCGACTTTAGCGGGTATTCGCAAGCTTACGGCGGCGTGGAATCATCGATCGGGGCGCAGACGTCGTCGCGGTACTGACCGGCAACCTGCTGAAGGACCCCGATTACATTTACAAGTACCATACCGACCAACTCGAAGCGCCCGGCGGCGTGCGAATCCGATCGACCTTCGGGAATAAGCCCGTGGTCGTCCCCAACGATCCTGACCGGATCGCGGAACTGCTCAGAGTATAATCGGGATGTGCAAAAGACCTTTCTGATCGCGGCTGCGATGCTGCTCGCGGCCTGCTCGCGCAACATCCAAAATCCCGAGGCGGTGCGCCAAAGCGTGATCGACTACTTGAAGGCGAGGACCGCGCAAACGGGATTGAACGTCGACTTGCTCCAGGTGGATGTGACGTCGGTATCGTTCGATCGCGACCAGGCGCGCGCGTCGGTTTCGATCCGGCCGAAAAACGGCGGGGGCGGAGCGATGACGATGGGCTACATTCTAGACCGCAAAGGGAACAAATGGGTGGTGCGGCCGCGTGAGGATGCTGGCGCGAGTCCGCATGGCGCAGGCGCCGGGGCCGAGGATGGGAAGGCATTGCCGCCGGGTCACCCGTCGATCAACCCGCCGGCGGGACAAGGCGCGCCCTCGGGAACTCTACCGCCTGGGCATCCGGCCGTAGGATCCAAACAATGAAGACGGTCGCCGTGTTGGGCGGCGGCCCGGCGGGATCGTTCGCGGCGGAGCGTCTGGCGCACGCCGGGCTGAAGACCATCGTTTTCGACGAAAAGCTGGCGTGGGAAAAGCCGTGCGGCGGCGGGCTTGACCTACAAGGCGTATCACGAGTATCCGTTTCTGATCGAGAACGACACGCCGAAAAAGCTGGTTTCATGAAACCGCGATCGCCGCGCCCAAGGCGGGCGAAGTGAAGCATGGCGCTGACGCATCCGCTGGTGATTTATTCGCGGCTGGATCTGAACCGCATGCTGCTGGAGCGCGCCGAACGCGCGGGCGCTGCGATCGAGAAGACGCGCGTGCTGGGAATCGAGCGGCGCGATCGCGGCTGGCGTCTGCGCACGCAGGCGGGCATGGCGGAAGCCGATTTCTGCATCGTCGCGACCGGCGCGCGCAATCCGCTGCGCGAGGTCGGCACGGAGTGGAGCGCGAAGCGACACCATGAGCGCGCTGGGCTATTACGTGCCGGCGTCGCAGGATCGAATCGACATCCAGTTCCTGCCGCAGCTCGAAGGCTACATCTGGGTGTTTCCGCGCTGCGGCCATCTTTCGGTGGGAATTTGCGGCAAGGGCGAACCGGCGCAATCGCTGCGCGCGCGTCTGGAGCATTACATGGACGAGCGCGGACTTCGCGTGGAAGGGATCCGCGTTCTACAGCCACATGCTGCCGTCGCTCGAAACGCCGGGTTGGAAGAGGAATCGCGTGGCGGGCGAGGGATGGCTGGCGGTGGGCGATGCGGGCGGTCTGGTGGATCCGATCACCGGCGAAGGTTTGTATTACGCGATGCGGTCGGGCGATCTGGCGAGCCGCGTGGTGCTCGACGACGCGCACGGGTTGCTGGAGAAGGCGGCGGCGTATCGCGCACTGCTCGCGCGCGAGTTCGCGCTGGATCTGGAGTTCGCGGCGACGCTGGCCAAGCGCGTTTTTCTGGGCAGCTTCATGTTCAACTCGGTGCCCGCGCGGATGGTTCAATTCATGCGGCGCAGCCCGCGTTTCCGCGATCTGATGCAGGATCTGTTCGCGGGCACGCAGCCGTATTTGACGTTGCAAGAGCCGCCTGCTGCAAGAATCTGAACGGCACGCTGCAGGAAGTGTTGATGAACTTCTTCCTGAACCGCGTGATTCCGGAGAGGTCCGCGCGCCAGTCTATGAAAACCGCGCAATCCGAAGCCTGGTTCGCGCGGGCGCAGGCGGTGATTCCGGGCGGCGTGAATTCGCCGGTGCGCGCGTTTCGCGGCGTGGGCGGAGTGCCGCGGTTCATCGAGCGCGGCGAAGGCTCGCGCATTTTCGACGTCGACGGAAACTCCTACATCGACTATGTGTGCTCGTGGGGGCCGCTGCTGCTGGGGCATCGCCCGCGCGTGCGTGATCGAAGCGCTGCGCGAGGTGCTGGAGACCGGCACCAGCTTCGGCGCGCCGACCGAGCGCGAAGTGGAGCTGGCGGAGCTGATCGCGCAAGATCGTGCCGTCGATGGAGATGGTGCGGCTGGTGAACTCCGGCACCGAAGCGACCATGAGCGCGCTGCGCCTGGCGCGCGGATTCACCGGCCGCGATCTGACCATCAAGTTCGAAGGCTGCTATCACGGGCACGTCGATTCGCTGCTGGTGAAGGCCGGCTCGGGCATGGCGACGCTGGGAATCGCCGATACCGCGGGCGTTCCGGAGGCGTTCGCCGAGACCACCATCGCGCTGCCGTTCAATTCGATCGCTGCGGTGGAGAAGGCGTTCGCGGAACGCGGCGATCAAGATCGCGGCGGTGATCGTCGAGCCGGTGGTCGGGCAACATGGGCTGCGTGCCGCCGGTCGCCTGGATTTCTGGAAGCGCTGCGGGATCTGACCGCGCGGCACGGCGCGCTGCTGATTTTCGACGAAGTGATGACCGGCTTCCGCGTGGCGCTGGGCGGCGCGCAGCAGCGCTTCGGCATCCGGCCGGATCTGACCACGCTCGGCAAGATCATCGGCGGCGGGCTGCCGATGGCGGCGTACGGCGGCCGCGCGGACATCATGAAGAAGATCGCGCCGCGTGGGTCCGGTGTATCAGGCGGGAACGCTGTCGGGGAATCCGCTGGCGGTGGCGGCGGGGCTCGCGATGCTGCGGTACTTGGTGGCGCATCCGGAGGTCTACGAAACGCTCGAGGCGCGCGCGGCGCAATTGACGGCCTGGACGCCGCCGGGAGTCACGGTGAATCGCGTGGGATCGATGTTCACGTTCTTCTTCACGCGACGGTCCGGTGACGGACTGGGAATCCGCAAAGCGCTGCGATACCGCGCGGTTCGGGAAGTTCTTCCACCTCATGCTGGAGCGCGGCGTCTATCTGGCGCCCTCGCAGTTCGAGGCGGGATTCGTTTCGGCGGCGCACAGCGAAGAGGACATCCGCCACACGGTGGAGGCGGCGCGTGAATTCCTTCGCCGGGACTGTGTGAAACGTGCGCGTTCTGCCGCGTGATCCGTTCCGATCGCGGGTCGATCTTCTATCTGTGCGAGCGGTCCTTTACGGATCCGAGTTATGCGAAGTATCCGCGGCTTCCGGTGCTCGAGTGCGCGGGTTATCTGAGGAAGATAGATCCGCAGTCTGAATGAAACGCAAGAAAATAACCGCTTGCTGGCGAATCTGTGGGAAAAGTCGGCATCCACCGCTTCCTCTGGTCGCGGCTCGTTGCCGGCTCTCTCAAATATCGGCAACTTAGACGAGCCGCGACCGAAGGAACCGGTCAATCCTGCGGGTTTTCACACAGACTCTGGCGCGCGCGGCTCGGCCAGTAGCTGATGTAACAGAGAGCCAGAACCGAGCCGCGACGGCTACGGAGCGGTTTTCGCTGCGGCTTTGAACGTCTGCACACGGTTGACTATTCGTAAAAGATCTCCAACTCGACCGGCGCGCCCGCGCCGCAGCCCAGTTTCTTCGCGGCCGACGCCTGGTTCGCGGCGATCTCGATGTATCCGGAGCTGCCCACGATCGCGAACACCTCGCCGATCGCGGTTTCGGCGTAGGTGAGGGCCAGGCGGTGAATCCGCTCGAGGCCGACGCGCAGTTCGATGGGACGCGTCTTCACGTCGGCAAAATCGTCGATGTGGAGATTCGTGATCAGGTTGCCGAAGCGATCCACTTTGAGAACGGTTCCGGTCCAGCAATGCCGGGCGATGCGTTCCGGCTTCAGCAGGAAGCTGCGCACGTAGTCGGCAATCAGTTTGCCGAACTTCGCGGCCGGGCACTCCGCGCGGCCAGATGCGCGGCCGCGGGCGCGAAAACATCGCGGCCATGAAATGTCCGGCTGACTTGCTTGCCCGATCACTTTGGGATTCGTAATCACGCGGACTTTGTGGGGCGCCGCGTCGTAAATCATCGAAAGGACCCCGTTATCGGGCGCGATGAAGTACTGGCCGCCTGCCTCCGCGAGAATCGGCCGCCGCGCGCTGCCGACGCCGGGGTCGACCACGATCACATGGATGGTCCCCTTGGGAAAATATCGCCACGCTTGCGCGATCACGAACGCGGCCTCGTTCAGCGTCGTAGGGCGCGATCTCGTGGGTGATATCGACGATGCGCGCGCGCGGAGCGATTCCCAGAATCACGCCTTTCATGGTTCCCACGAATGATCCGAAGCGCCGAAATCCGTGGTGAGAGTGATGACCGTGCATGTAAGAATTGTGTATAGAGCCCGTGAAACGCTATTACTTCGATCACAACGCGACCACGCCGGTATCCGCCGAGGTGCTTCGAGGCGATGCTGCCGGTGATGACCGAAGTGTATGGCAACGCTTCCAGTATCCATTATTTCGGGCAGGCGGCGCGGCAGAAACTGGACGAAGCGCGGCGGCAGGTGGCGGCGATGCTGGGCGCGATCGCCGGAAGAGATCGTGTTCACCAGCGGCGGGACCGAGGCCGATAATCTGGCGCTGTTCGGGATCGCGCAGAACGGTCACGCCATCACCACGACCAGTGGAGCATCCGGCAGTGCTCGCCGCCAGCGCGCAGTTGCTTCGGTGACGAAGTTCGCTGTCGATGGACGCGGCGTGGTCGATCCCGACGCGATCCGGCGCGCGTTGCGTCCGGACACGAAGATCATCAGCGTGATGCACGCCAACAACGAGCTGGGCGTGATCCAGCCGATTGCGGAGATCGCGAAGATCGCGCGCGAGGCCGGTGTGATCTTGCACTCCGATGGCGTGCAGGCGGCGGGAAAGATTCCGGTGGATGTGCACGCGACTGGGCGTCGATTTGTATTCGATCAGCGGGCACAAGTTTTACGGGCCCAAGGGCGTGGGCGCGCTGTATGTCCGCAAGGGAATCGAGCTCGACGCCGATGCTGCACGGCGGGCATCATGAGCGCGACCGGCGCGCGGGCACGGAAAACGTTCCGGGAGCCGTGGGACTGGGGCGCGCGGCGCAATGGGTTATGAGAATCGGGCGCGGAGGAGGCGGCGCGGCTGGAGCCTTTGCGAGACCGGCTGGAGCAGGGGATTCTCGATCGCGTCGCCGGAATCGCATGTGAACGGCGCGGGCGCGCCGCGAACTGCCGAACACTTCCAATCTTGCGCTTCGACGGGATCGACAGCGAGGCGCTGCTGATCGCGCTCGATCTGAAGGGATTCGCGGTTTCGAGCGGCTCGGCTTGTTCGAGCGGCGCGACCGAGCCGTCGCACGTGCTGACCGCGATGGGACTGAGCCAAGGAGCAGGCGCGGTCGAGCGTGCGCTTTTCGCTGGGCCGGTCGAATACCGTGGAAGCAGGTGGATGCGCTTGATCGATGCGGTTGCGGAATGCGTCGCGCATCTGAGAAAGCTGGCGCCGGCGTATGCCTGAGTCGACGATCGCGGTCGCGATGTCGGGCGGAGTGGACAGCTCCGTGGTCGCGGGAATGCTGCATCGCGCGCGGCGAGCGCGTGATCGGGCTTGACCATGCAGCTCTGGAACCAGCGGCGCTTGCCGGAGCTCGCAGCCGAAAGGGCCCACCGGCCGATGCTGTTCGCTCGACGATGTGTACGATGCGCGCTATGTGGCGCAGCATCTGGGCATTCCGTATTACGTGGTGAATTTCGAGCAGCGCTTCGAGGAGCAGGTGGTGAAGCCGTTCATCGACGATTATCTGGCGGGCCGCACGCCGATTCCGTGCACGCTGTGCAACAACTTCATCAAGTTCGATCAGTTTCTGGAGATGGCGGAGGGCGTCGGCGCGGAGCGGATCGCCACGGGCCACTATGCGCAGCATCGCCTGGAATCCCGACAGCGGGCGCTGGGAGATGCGGCGCAGCGCGGATCGCGCCAAGGACCAGACGTATTTTCTGTTCGGGCTGACGCAGGATCAGCTTGCGCGCACGATGTTTCCGCTGGGCGGATTGGAGAAGCCGGCAGGTGCGCGAGCTGGCGCGCGAGCTCGGCATTCCGACCGCGGAGAAGCCGGACAGCCAGGAGATCTGCTTCGTGCCGAACGGCGATTACGCGGCGTTCATCGACGCGTATTTTCGGGAGCAGGGAATCGCTGCGCGGAGAGACTGGCCGGCGAACTGGTCACGGCCGATGGCCGAGGTGGTCGGCGAGCACGCGGGCGTGCATCATTTCACGGTGGGGCAGCGGCGCGGGCTGGGAGTTGCCGCGGGCGAGCCGTCTCTACGTGATCTCGACCGAGCCCGCGACGCGGCGCGTCGTGATCGGGCGCGAGCGACGATCTGCTGCGCGCGACGATGCGCGTGAAGGATGTGAACTGGATCTCGATCGCGCGCGCCGGCGGCGCCGGTGCGCGCCGAAGTGAAGATCCGCAACAAGCACGCTCGCCGCGGCCGCGACCATTACTCCGACTGCGATCGGCGCGCGCGTCGAAGTCCGTTTCGATGAGCCGCAGCGCGCCGTCACTCCGGGGCAGGGCGCGGTGTTTTATTCGGGCGACCTGGTGCTCGGCGGCGGCTGGATCGAGTGAAGACGCTCGAGTACTGGCTGCGTCGCTTCGTGCTGGCGACGCTCGCTGCGACTCCGCTTGCTTCGCAAATGCGCTGGCGCGATTCTACGTCAAGCTGCTGGATCTGGCGATGCCGCGGCTGCGCCGCACCGCTCTGCGGAATCTCGAATTGGCGGGATTTCCGGATCGCGAGACGATCGCCGACGGCGTGTTCCGCTCCATCGCACGGCTGCTGGTGGCGTTTCGCGCAGTTCCCGACGATCACGCGCGAAATGTTCACGAATGGATCCGCTATGAAGGGCTTGAGAATTTCACCAAGGCGCAGGCGCGCGGGCGCGGCGTGCTGGTCGCCACGGCGCACCTGGGCAACTGGGAGCTGAGCGCGTTCGCGCACGCGTTGATGACCGCGCCGATGAACATCGTGGTGCGTCCGCTCGATAATCCGCGGGTCGATGCGCTGGTGGAGCAGCGGCGCGGGCTCTCCGGCAATCACATCATCGAGAAGAAAGAAGCCGCGCGCGAAATTCTGCGGGCGCTTGGCGGCGAACCAGGCGGTGGGGATTCTGATCGATCAGAACACGATCGCTCGAAGAAGGCGTGTTCATCGATTTCTTCGGCGTGAAGGCTTGCGCGGGCAGCGCGTTCGCGAAGTTCGCGCATCACAGCGGCGCGGCCGTGGTTCCGGGGTTCGCGCTGTGGTCGGAGGAGGAGCAGCGATACGTGCTGCGATTCTATCCGGCAGTCGAGATGACCGGCGACGTCCAGCGCCGACACGCAGCGGATTCACACGCGTGCTCGAAAGCGTGATCCGCGAGTATCCGGATCAGTGGCTGTGGATTCACCGGCGATGGAAGACGCGGCCGCCGGGCGAGAAGGCTCTGTACTAACGCTTCCGTTTCGGCTGCACGGATTCCACGAGCGAGAACTGAAGTTTTTTCTCCACCGCGTCGGCGCGATCCAGGCGAACTCGCACTTTGTCGCCGATCGAGAATTGGCGGCGGCTCCGCTCGCCGATGATTTTGCGCGTGTTTTCGTGATAGTTGAAACGATCGCCCGCGAAGCGTTTCCAGCGGCACCAGGCCTTCGATGAACAGATCCTCCAGCTCGACGAAAAAGCCGAAGCGCGTGGTGGAAATGATCAGCGCCGCGAATTCGTCGCCGACGCGGTCGATCATGAACCTGACCTTCTTCCATTCCACCAGTTCGCGCTCGGCTTCGGCGGCGCGGCGCTCGGATTCCGAGGACGAATCGGCGATGGCGCGAAGATCCGCATCGTAAGTGCGTGCCGTCAAGATGCGCGGTCAAGAATGCGGTGGACGATCAGATCCGGATAGCGGCGGATGGGCGATGTGAAGTGCGTGTAGCTGGGCGCGGCGAGCGCGAAATGACCCGACGTTATTGTCGCTGTAACGGGCCTGCTTGAGCGATCGCAGCATCAGGTAACTCAGGATGCGCTCTTCGGGTTTGCCCGCGATTTTCGCGACCAGCTTTTGGTAATTGCGCGAGGTGAGATTCGGGTTATCGAGCGCGAGCGTCTCGCCGCGCAGGCGCTTCACCGGCGTCGCGCCCGCGCCGAGCGAATAGCCGAAATGCGCCGCGATGTCTTCGAATTCGAGCACGCGCTTAGGGTCGGGGCGCTCGTGAATGCGGAAAATCATGGGAACTTCCGCGGCTTCCAGATGCGAGGCCACGGCTTCATTTGCGGCCAGCATGAACTCTTCGATGATGCGATGCGCGATGTTGCGCGGGGCGCGCGTGACGCCGGTCATTTCGCCGAATTCGTCGAACTCGAGCAGCGGCTCGGGCAGATCGAAATCGATGGAGCCTCGGCGAACACGCTTGCGGTTCAGGATATCAGCGAGTTCGCGCATCAGCTCGAATCGCGGGACGAGTTTGGAGTAGCGGTCGCGCTGCGCCTGGTCGCCTTCGAGAACGGCATGAACCGCGGTATAGGTCATGCGCTCCGCGCTGCGGATCACGCCGCGCGTGAAATCCTGGCGGACCACGTCGCCGCGCGGATCGATTTCAAGCAAGGCGCTGAGGACCAGCCGGTCTTCGTTGGGGCGGAGCGAGCATTGATCGGTAGATAGTTCCACCGGCAGCATCGGCACGGCGCGATCGGGGAAATACACGCTGGTGCCGCGTAGAACGGCTTCGCGATCGATGGGTGTGCCGGGGCGAACGTAATAGCTGACGTCGGCGATGTGCACTTGCAGCGCATAATTGCCATTAACGAGGCGATCCACCCACACGGCGTCGTCGAAATCGCGCGCGGTTTCGCCGTCGATGGTTACGATGTCGAGTTCGCGGAAGTCGCGGCGCTTGGCGATTTCAGCCGCGGGAATCGGTCCGGGAATGGTGCGCGCCTGCTCCAGAACTTCGTCCGGGAAACGATGCGGGATGTGATGCGCGCGGATCAGGATCTCGACGTCGATTCCGAAATCGCCCGGATGGCCGAGGATCTCGGTGATGCGGCCCACCGGGCGGTCGCCGTCGCCGCCGAAATCGAGAATCTCGGCGGTGACGATCATGCCTTCCAGGTCGTCCACGCGTACAGCACGCGCACCAACGCGATGCGCGGCGGCTTCCTCAGGGGGCCGTTCCATGCCTTCGGGAATGCGGATCCACTGGCGGATGCGCTCATCATGCGGGATCACCACGTTGGTCTTGCGGCGGACGTGAAATTCGCCGACGATTTCCGGATGCGCGCGGCGCAGAACGTCGACAATTTCGCCATGCGCGCGGCCGCCGGGATCGACGCGGCGGATGCGGACCGTGACGCGATCGCCGTGCATGGCCCGATGCGCGCCTTCCTTGGAGATGTAGATGTCGCCTTTGACGCCTTCTACCGGCTCGTCCGGAATCACGAAGGCGTAGCCGTCGCGATGCGCGCTGAAGCGTCCTCGAATGGCCGGCGGCTTACCCGATTTTTTCGCCACGTTCCATTATGATGGTAAGTCCATGCAGCTACATTCCGTGAGATTGGAGATTCCCGAAGGCGGGAACATCATCGTTGGCCAAAGCCATTTCATCAAGACCGTGGAGGATCTATATGAGGCCGATTGTAAATACGGTGCCGCAGATGAAATTCGGCATCGCGTTTAATGAAGCGTCCGGCGCTTGCCTGACGCGCGTGGAGGGCAACGACGCCGATCTGAAAGGCAACGCGACGCGCAATGCTCAATCGCTGGGTGCGGGCCATGTCTTCGTGATTGCGCTGCGCGACGGGTATCCGATCAACGTGCTGGCGAGGATCCGCGAGATTCCCGAGATGTGCTCGATTTTCTGCGCGACCGCCAACCCGGTGGAGATGATCGTCGCCGAAACGGAGCAGGGGAGAGGCGTACTCGGCGTCATCGACGGCAGTTCGCCGAAGGGAATCGAGACAAACGCGGACGTCGAGTGGCGTCAGGGGTTGTTACGCAAAATCGGATACAAGCGTTAGGAGTCTGTCCCCAGCCACAACCCGCCGATCTGGCAGGCGAACGTGGTCGTGGACAGAGCGGTCTGTCCCCTTTTTTCAACAGTCTCTTTAGTGGGCCGGCTTATATAGCAGAACCAGCGCCGCGCCGATCGGCACCAGCAGCATTCCGACCCAGAGCAACGGGTTGATCTGGTCTTTTGGCGGATTCATCCACATCGAGTAGAGGACATTGATCACCGGCGCGCCGCCGAACACCAGCGGCATCACGTAAGTGGGGACGCCACCATTCTTGAAAGCGTAGATGATGAAAATCGCGCCCAATGCGCCCAGTGCGCCACCGATGGTCGCGTTGATAATGCCGGCTTGATTGAATCCCGACATCCCATTCGGCCCCAGCGCGACTAGAGGCGCAAGAATTCCCATGACGAAATACGCTCCACCGACACACAACAGAGCCTTCATCGGATTGCCGAGGCCGATTTGCCCCTTGGCGAGAATCGGGCCATAAAAGCCCCAGGAAAGCGCCGCGCAAATGGCAAAGACCACCCAAGCCATGGATTTTTTCCTCACTGAAGATGAAGTTTGCATAGATACCGATCGCCTATTGTAACGCGGCAATCGGAGGGAACGATACAGCGCCATAGTCTGGTCCACCACTCGGTCCCAGCTTCGTTCGCTCTTAAAAAGTCGACGGCTCGAATCAGCGCGCGGATGTGGCCATAACAAAACGCGAACGATTGTAAGCCGCCGGGACCACGGTCGGCCTGCGGCACGTGATCCGCTATCAGCAGGTACGGATACCGGACTTCGCGATAGAGCTGTTAGCCTTCACGAAATCGATGTCGCCCTCGTCCGGGTAGAAGTTTCCGGGGCCGACACGCACTACGAGTCGCACCGGCCAATATTTGGGGCAGGACTGCGCCGGCACCAATACCGCCCAATCGATGGAGTATGTCGCGGCGCGAGGGTTTGTCTTTCATATTTGACCGGGTCCACGCGCGGCTTTCGTCCCGTCTAATAAACCCCGATGGTCGGATCCGGCACCTCCCCGAAAGTGGTAGGCAAAGATTCCGACGCTTAGGGATTCGATTTTCCTTGATATTCACTAACCTGAAACAGGCGCCATTTGAAAAGCGCTTAGAAACGATGGAGGCGCCCGCTGCAACGCTTGTTTTCCGCATTTCCAGGAGGATGGCCGGGCGTGACTCTGCTGTGCCTGCGCGGCGCGCTTGGGTCGGCGCTGCTGATTCAGGGCCAATTCTACTTGCGCGAACCTAATCCGACACCCGCTGACTGGTTCGTTGGTTTGACGCTACTGGCGGCCGCCAGCCTTCTGGCGATCGGTCTGGCGACGCCAATCGCGGGCGCAGTTGTGGCGCTGGTTGGAGCGGGCGTGGGGCTTTCGGTACTCCCGGCTAATGCGCCAATGGTGTTTGAAGGAAAACTCTCCGTGGTCTTTGCGGTCGCGATGCTGCTGGCGGTGACTGTCCTCGGTCCCGGAGCGTTTTTCGTCGACGCCCGTTTGTTCGGACGCCGTAAAATCATGATTCCGCCCAGTTCCAGGAAGCAATCATAGTTGAAGTGTCTGGATTGAAATTCGTTCCATCCTAGCGCGACCGCTCTAGCGAGTCCGCCAAGAAAGACGGAACAAATTGCCGGCGGGAACAGTACAAATTTATGTGGCTATGCCGCAGACTCAGAAAACGCTCCGGCTGTGGCCCGGCGTAGTCGCTGTCGCGCTGCAGTGGTTAATTCGCTATGTTGTTCCCGTGGTCGCCCCCGACGTCTTGATGTACGCTGTTCTTAGCGTTCCTGTATTTGGGTTAGCGACGCTGGTGTGGTGGGCTTTCTTCAGCCGCGCACCCAGGCTCGATCGCTGGCTCGCCATCGTCCTGCTGATCGCGGCGCCGTTCGCAACCTACCGCTTCATCGACAAGTCGATTGCCACGGGAATGATGGGACTCATGTTTCCCATGTTTGCGATCCCGGTCCTGTGCCTCGCGTTTGTCCTCTGGGCGGTAGCCGCCCAGCGCCTCTCGGATGGACTTCGGCGTACGACGATGGTCGCAACCATCCTGCTCGCCAGCGGCGCCTGGACGCTTTTGCGCACAAATGGCATCACCGGCGCCGGCGGTTCGAGTTTCGCGTGGCGTTGGGCGCAAACCGCAGAGCAGCGGCTCCTGGCCCATGCAAACGACCAGCCGGTGGCAGTCCCTCTGACTCCGGTGGTCGCAAACACTGCCGCTGAGCCACACGCCGTCCCGGCCGCCAAGGAGCCGGCGCCTCCGGTAGCGGCGAAGACAGAAGCAGAGCGGGTCGTGGCCCGATCGGGTGACGAGTCACGCGAGCCCGTAACCGAAGTGGTCTCGGGAGCCGACTGGCCCGGCTTTCGCGGACCCCACCGCGACAGCATCATTCCCGGAGTGCGGATCGAGACGGACTGGGCTGCGTCGCCGCCCGTCGAGCTGTGGCGCCGGCCGGTCGGACCCGGGTGGTCATCCTTCGCGGTTCACGGCGATCTCTTTTACACGCAAGAGCAGCGCGGTCAAGATGAGGTGGTTTCCTGCTACAGCTTGAAGACCGGCCAGCCGGTATGGAGACACGGTGACGCGGCGCGATTTTGGGAGTCCAATGGGGGCGCAGGTCCTCGTGCGACGCCGACTCTAAACCATGGCCGGGTCTATACATTCGGCGCGACCGGAATCGTGAGCGCGCTAGACGCCCGCACGGGCGCCGTCGTTTGGACGCGCAACGCCGGGTCCGACACTGGCACAAAAATCCCGGAGTGGGGGTTCGCTAGCTCGCCGCTTGTGATGGAGGACCTTGTCATCGTCGCTGCCGCCGGGACGCTCGTCGCCTATGAGATTGCCACCGGCACACCGCGCTGGGTTGGCCCAAACGGCCACTATGGCTACAGCTCGCCACATCCGTTGACGATAGACGGAGTCGCGCAGATCCTGCTGCAGGATGGTCCCGGCGTGACCAGTGTGTCGCCAGTGGATGGAAAGCAGCTTTGGGAGTACACGTTGCCGGCGAACGCGCGAATCGTTCAGCCGGCTCTGACCTCGGATGGCGATCTGATCGTGAGCGAGGGCGAGGGAAATCCCGTGCGCCGCATCGCGGTCGCGCACGGACCCTCCGGTTGGACGGTCGAAGAGCGCTGGAAGTCGATGGGGCTGAAGCCCTATTTCAACGATTTCGTCATACACGACGGCCATGCTTTCGGCTTCGATGGCGGCATTCTCTCCTGCATCGACCTGAAGGACGGCAAGCGCAAGTGGAAAGGCGGGCGCTACGGCAGCGGCCAACTGGTGCTATTTTCCGACCAGGACGTGCTGCTGGTGCTCTCCGAAGAAGGCGAATTGGCCTTGGTGGCGGCGTCGACGGACCAGTACAAGGAACTGGCTCGGTTCCCGGCGATCGAGGGCAAGACCTGGAACCATCCCGCGCTGGCCGGCGATGTCCTGTTGGTTCGCAACGGCGAAGAGATGGCCGCGTTCCGGCTGTCCCTCGCGCGCCGCTGATAGAAAAAGACCGTGAAATCAAAGTTGAATAATTCCGCGGCGCACGGCGATCGCGATTGCCTGGGTGCGGTCTTTGGCTCCCAGCTTGTCCATGATGTGCTTGATATGAACTTTCACGGTTTCTTCAGAGATGAACAGCAGTTCGGCGATGTCCCGATTGCGATTTCCGCCAGCTACATTGCCAAGCACTTCGACCTCCCGGACCGTTAGAGCGTCATCGCTCATGTGCTCAGCCAGATGCGCCGCCACTTGCGGCGGGACGCGTTTCTTTCCGGCGTGTACCTGACGGATCGCGTCCGCTAACTCGCTGGGAGGCATGTTCTTCAGCAGGTATCCACGCGCTCCGGCTTCGAGCGCGCGTTGGATCTCCATATCCTTCGAAAGTGGTGAGCATGACGATGCGCGCTTGCGGAAATTCCTCCCGGATCGCGATCATGGCATCAATGCCGCTCAGAGCCCGCATCAACCCCGGTTTTATCTGCGAATCCGGCGGCAGCCGGTCCGCCGCGACATGGACCTGCATGGACGCACTGAGAAATCCCTGCAACAGGGTATCGTGCAGCTCCTGTGCGATGCGCGTTCGCTCCGCCAGCCGCTCCTCGAATCTGACGTTCAGACGCTGGGTCATCTGATGCAGCCTGCGTCTGTAAAGGGCCAAGGCGGCCATCAGGCAGGCGATTACCACGCTGGCGCGAAACCACCAGGTCTGCCAGACCAGCGGTTCTCCCTCGAAGGCGACGGCTTCCTCCTCGTTACTCCAAACACCATCCGGATTGCTCGCGATCACTCTAAAACGATAAGATCGCGGCGGCAGGTTGGTGTAGACCGCTTCCCGCGTGGCCGCCGGCTCGCTCCAGTTATGATCGAAGCCGTCAAGCCGATAGCGGAAGCGAACTCGCTCGGGGACCGAAAGGCTCAGACCTGCATAGCCGAATGTGACCCTCTGATGTCCGCCTGGAATATGAACCGGCTGCCCGAGACCAATCGAAGCTCCGTCCGCCGAAATCGACTGGACATGGGCGATCGCCAGAGCGGAGTTGCTCTTCAATCGCCCGGGATCTACCACCGAGATGCCTCGATTTAAAGAAAACCAGATTCGCCCCGCCGGATCCTCGATCACGGACGAATTCCGCTCTACGCCATCCACTCCACGCAGACCGTTCGGCGAGTCCATACTCTCGACGCCGTCCAGGGACCGGGGCACGCCGGCTTTAGTCAGTTTCGACCCGTCCCAGCGTACGATGCCCCCGTCGGTGGCGACCCAATCTCTGGATACCCCCTTCGGGGTATCGCAATTGACGCGTTAGCCAGGTGACTCAGTTGCCCATTTTCTTGATCGCACCCAGCGGTGTCTGCAAAGTTCCGTCGTTGTTGATGTCGAAATCGTAAGAGAAGGGCGTGAACGATCCAGCCTTGTAAAAAACGACTTTGCCGCCGCCGGTGAAGCAGTCGAACGGCATCTCGCCGCTCGCACCTTCGGTAATGGTGGCCTTGCCGGAACGAAAAACGACCTTCATGCCGCCCATGCCCGAGACGTGCTCCCAGCGGCCTTCATACTTGCCCGCGCAGGTAACCAGACCCGGCTTGGGAACTTGACCGGCCGCACGCTGAGGCGGAGGAGGGGCGCCGGGGTGGTCGACATGCGGATATTCTCCGGAGTGGTGTTGACGACGTCGGAGCCGAAACCCGTATCGACGCCGGGCACTTTGATGTCGTACATGTTGTCGCGCTGGCCGCGGATTTCGCCCTCCATCCACCGGCCGTTCACCAGCACCTGCACGCGATCGTGTAGATCGTATTGCCCTGCTGCGTGATCCTCGGCCGTGAGTTTTCCGACCCGATGCACCTCCATCGGCCACAGTTTGGAAACCTCGATCCCGTTGGGCAGATGAACCACGTAGGATCGGCCGTGTACAGCAATCACCTTGGCTTCCTGCCAACCATCGATCAACACACGCACCGTGTCGCCGACCTTGAACCCGCCGGGTCCGGCTCCGTTTTGATTCACGGCTGGATTCGGAGCGGGAGCCGCAGCGGCGCGCGCGGCGGCCTGGGCCTCCGCGGGCGTCTGCACATGGCACAGCGGAAGCAGGGCCATCACTTGCGGATAGGTGGATCTGCCGTGCTGAAATGGCCGCCCGCCGTTGTAGGATTGCACGTCGCACGAGTCTTTGGCCGTGTTCCCAGTGCACGACAGGAACTTGAAACTATAAGGCGGCTGACACTGGTACATCACGTTCATTTGCAGCGCCGGCGTCTGCGCGACAGGCCTGCCATGGGCATGGCGAAAAGTAGACGTCGGGCGAGGGAATTTCTCATCTGATAAACCTCCGCAGGCCGGTAGATCTCACTGAAAAAAGTTTTCGTGGGGAAGCATATCACATAGAAACGGCGAATGCCGCCGAGGGAACCCGTGGGAGCGACCGCTGCGGCCGGATCTCAGTGCCCCGGTGACGCCGGAACCACGTTGTCGTGAATAAACCACGTGGTCCTCACGCCGCCGCCAAACCGCGGAAGTTTTGCGCGAACGTCGGGCCAGAATTCGTTCCAGACATTCGCCACCACTGCGAGTCCCATGATCGTGCCGGCGTTGCCAAAACCGCGGGCGGGGCTAAACTGCTCCGGCCGCCAGGTCTGTGCGATAAACGGCATGGTCGAGCCCGCAACAAACAAGCTGTAGGCTGGCATGGTTGTTCCGCGGTCGCTCCGGACCATGAAGGTGTGAATCGCGGCGTAGCGGGCGCGAGAAAACAGAGTGCCCTGTCCGGAACGGAAATAGCGCGGATCCTCATGATCCAAGGCGCGTACGCCAAACGCGATATTCTCGCGCAAAAAGCTGCGGCCAAAGGTGGACGCCGCCCTAAGTGCGATGGAGGTTCCTTCGGTCCCCCACTGGTGAGGCCGGTTCAGGCCTTCATCGATCAGGCTGTGAAGCCCATCGGCGAACAATGCACCCGGACCGAGCACCTTATCGAAAGTGAAAAGATACTTCTCGGTGAGAGTGAGCGGAAGGTAAACCTGCGAGATAATTTGATCCGACGACAGAGGGGTTGAACCAGACGGGACGATGCTGTTTTGGTCCTGAGCGAGCAGTAATCCCGCGCTCCCGGCGAGGAGCATCGAGGACGTCGCGAATTGCGACCAGACTGCCCTCACAGCAAATCCTTCCGTTACGAATCCATCCCCAACCCTAATCCCGACCTAATAGTCGCTACACTATACCTCACTATCGGTTGAAATGCCAGATTAATCGCGTGCGTTTTCGATTTTCCCGCTCGGAGGCGGGTTTTCTCCGCGAGTCGGGACGTCAGCCGAGAATAAACCTGGTCGACACTCAATTGTCACGATGTTCCAGGTAAATTGTGGCATGACGGCTGTGAACTGCTGAAATGACGAAGCGGATCGTCATTGCGTGCTTCGACGCAGGAGGCGGGCATCGGGCAGCCGCCTCGGCACTCCTCGAAACAATCCGGAGCCAGCGCGCGCATTGGTCGGCGGAAATTCTTAGAGTCGACGATGTGCTGACCCCGGTCGACCCGCTTTACCGCGTGACCGGAACACGGGGAGGGGAATTCTACAACTGGTCCCTGCGCCGAGGCTGGACTATGGGATCCGCGCAGGTGATCTCCGTGATGCATGGCGTCATCCGGCTGCTCCATTCACAGCAGGTGCGCTTATTGCGTCAAGCGTGGACGGAGCTGAAGCCCGATCTGGTGATCTCCGTGATCCCTCATTTCAACCGGGCCCTGTATGAAAGCTTAAGCCTGGAAGCGCCAGGCACGCCATTCGTGACCGTGGTCACCGATCTGGCCGACTATCCTCCGCACTTCTGGCTGGAACCGCAGGATCAGCACTTTATCTGCGGATCGGATCTGGCCGTGCGGCAGGCCCGCGCCCTGGGCGCTCCCGAGGATCAGATCTGGAGGGTGTCCGGCATGATTCTTCATCCGCGATTCTACGAGCGGATCGATCAGGACCGGGCCGCTGAACGGCGCAAAATCGGGCTCGATCCGGACCGCCCCACGGGCGTCGTCCTGTTTGGAGGCTATGGCTCGCGCGCGATGCTCGAAATCGCCCGGCGAATGTCGGTCTCCCATTCCGGCGCGCAGTTCGTGTTTCTGTGCGGCCGCAATCACGACTTGGCGGCGACTCTCCGTGCGTTGAAACTTTCTTACCCGGCTCATATACAGGAGTTCACCGATCGAGTGGTCCATTACATGTGGCTCAGCGATTTTCTGATCGGAAAACCGGGGCCCGGATGCCTGAGTGAAGCGCTGGCGATGGGCCTTCCTGTGATCGTGGAGGCTGGCGCGAAGACGCTGGCCCAGGAGCGCTACAACGTGGAGTGGATTCGGGAGCAGGGCGTCGGCCTCGCGGTGACCCAAATCAAAAAAGTACCGGCGGCGGTTGCTGAAATCCTGCAGCCCGAGACTTATCGCGTCATGCGCCAACGCGCGCTCGCGCTCAACAATCGAGCCGTGTTCGAGGTGCTTGCGGTCATCGATGCCATCTCCCGAAGGCAACCCTCTTTCGAATGCGGCGTATCGTCATCGGGATAAGCCCCGATCGTGACAATCGGATTCAAGCGACATTTAAGTCTTGTGAGCGGAGCACTCGAGCCCCGCATTCTCGCTTGCATTCGATGCCCGGCCACCCGCAAACGCGCTCAATCCGGCTCCCCACTTTCCCCTTAGAACAGGAATGAATAGAAATGTTTTAACTAAAGTTTTACAGGTTAACGATGCTCCACTCATGTACGCGCACTAATCTGACCCCGTGCAGTGCTCGAGACCGAACATTTTGCGGATTCGCCGGACAGGCGCTCGCCGCCGCGCTGAGCATTCGGCGGGCAAAGGCGTCCGGCGTCTCTCAGTTCGCCATCGACCGGCTTCAGGGCTCGTTCCCG
>CAVTSS010000004.1:0-269969 GCA_963737495.1 Terriglobia bacterium | reverse complement strand
TCCGGAATATCTGTCTCTACTTGAGTCGATCCTGGCTGCCCAGGCGCTCAGGTCATCGCGGTCAATGCAGCGCAAATTGTTATCGCGGGCAAACTCGTGTCCAACAATCTGACCCAGGGTGCACAGCTCTTTAAGGAGGGTCTTTCATCAGCATCTGGATACTGTTTAGAACAGGTTCGGCAATAGTTTCCCAGTACGGTCTCGACTGGCAGAATGGCCATGGAGGCAGTCCGTCACATTTTTCATCCCACCACGAAACATACCATCTCCTATGCAGCTCGCTTTCATAGTTCAATCGGCTCACCGGCGAGATGAAAGGTTTACAGGCGTCGGGAAAGGCGCCCTCTGGCGAAGCGCAGCCTGTGTCAGGAAAATATGGAACACCACCAGCAACAATAGCTGCGCGCTCGAATGCTTTGACGGACGTTGCAGGTACTTAATCAACGCCATTTGCTCCCATGACTGAATTTAGTCGAAATTGAAACATGATGCATTCCACGCCCTTAGGCGACCCTTTCTATATCGACGAATACGTCGTGCATCGACCGTTTGGCGCGATGCCGTGCAAGCGACAGGCGCCATAGCTAGAAGACAAGTTGCCCTGCGCCAACATCGCGCGTCATATTTTGGGAAACCCAAGGCCCAACTTCTGCCCTGCTAATGGAAGCCCCGTGCAGGCGAGAATATTCTCCTTTTCGGCGGGGAGCTTCCCTTGTAGTCCCGTGTTGGCCGGAGCCTGGAGCTGTTCATTCGCGCACCCGCATAGTGCGAGTATAGAAAACAGAACCGAAGCACAAACACGGACCATGAATACCTCCGTGCGATATCGTTAGCTTTGACAGCTGTTTATTGGGCACTTATGATTTGCTCAACTACAAATTTGTAACCAACATAGGAGCGGTTTGGCGGCGAATCCCAACGCGCTAGGACCGGCGCTCCCACTTCTTCTCGAACAAGTGCATGGCCGTCAGATTTAGCGTCTACCTACGTTAATGAATGTGCGCCGCGTCTTGCGGGCATTGCCGTCGATCTTCGTAACTCCTGGCGGCTACTGTCACCGTTGAGACGCTCTTCTTTGGGTTCGGCAAGCCGCTGGCACGAGCCCGACTATGTTATCGAAACCGGGACCTTCCCCAGCGCACATCAAGGACTAAGGACAGTAAACATCGGTGAAGTCTCGCATGTTGATGGCCGGAAATGATGTCAGCGCCTGTATTGGATGCCCGACCACGCACGATTATTTACAATTGAATAATTCTGTTTATGCCCCCCACTCGCTAGTCTCCGCGCAAGCCTCACGATCGGCACATATGGTGTTCGCCCAATAATTCTCCCCCGATGCCGAGATGAGGTTGCCCATGAAGATAACTGGAGACACGTCACGGTAAAGCAGGGGATCGCGGCCCTATTGGCCGGCTCGGCGCCTGTAAGGGCCGGCATCGATAGCTTTGCGCGTCGGAACCCCGCGGCCACCGCAGGATCAGGGCCTGCTTGAGCGGCGTAGACCGGGGGTGAGATTTCTCTCGGAAGTACGGCGCTCGAGATGGGTTCGCATGCCCGGCCGGGGGCCGCCCACGCCGGTTGACAAGCATGTCGTCACAGGCCCGCCTGATGTCGCGCACAAACGAAATCTTATAAGGAAACCTCTCGTTATTTTGGTGGACCAGCATCGACGCGTTGACTTCGAAGACAACGACATTGCCGCCCGGTCCAGTCCGCAATCGATGCCGAAATAATCGAGTTCCACTGCTTTTTGGATCGCGCGCAGTACGTCGTACTGCCTCGCATTGAAAACCGCCCGCGGATCTTCCAAAAACGCCCGCTCCTCGTCGCGCATCCAGGCTTGGTTGATCATATCGGTCGTGGCGTGATGCACTTTCCAATCCTGGCCGATGGCCAGGTGGTATGGCAGGATTTTATTGTCGACGAAAATGAAGCGATATTTCCGGAAGTAGCCGTCTGTCGATGCATAATCGATATATTCGATGAGGTAACGATCAACTCCGGGGTGGCGTTCGATGAACGCCGATAGGGCAAGCCGATCATGGATTTTCTCAAAAGCATCGCCGCCATGCGTGCCGGCTGGCCGCGCGAGCAGCGGAAAGGGCATATCTATTGAGGACTGAAAGCCTTCCGGCGGCGTTTCAGCGCTTGCGGCGTAGCGAACTGTGCGGGGCGCCCGGCAGCCCTCAATTGATTGCAGCCGCGCGGCGACGATATCTCGTGCCGTTTGCTGGACCTTGCGGGGATGATTGATGGTTGGCAGATCGATGTCATCGACGAGATCCGCGGCCAAAGCTAGCAGATCGCCGGCCTGATCCGCATCCGATATGAGATTGAACAGAATCTGGCCGCTCCGCCGCAAGAGGCCGGCGTCATAGGAAACATCGGGCACCAGCGCCAAAAGCTGGGTCTCATAGGCGGATCGAGCGGCGATATAGGTGACCGGCGTATTGCCTGCCGTCGGAGCACAGAGCAGCAGGACCGAAAAAGCGGGTGGCGATTGGCGCGCCGGCTGTTTGAACAAAGGCTGGATCTGCACGGCACGGGCATAATCGGCCTTGGCCGCGTCGAGTTCTCCCATCGCTTCTTTGACGCCGCCAATCCAAAAAAGGCTGTCCAAATCGAGCGGATTGAGCGCGGCAGCATGCTGGAAAAATCCAAGCGCCGTTTCGAACTCCTGCGCTAAAGCATGAAGTTTGCCGAGTTGATTATAGACGATGCCGTTGTTGGGGTGCTCGGCTGCAAGCTCCAGCAGGAGATCTTTGCATTCGCCAAAGCGATGAGCTGAGCGAAGTGTGAACGCAAGATTGATCCGCGCCGGCCAATGGCGCGGATCGACGTACAGCGCCGCGCGATAGAGCGTGGCAGCCTCATCAAAGCGCATCATTTTGAAAAAGATCGTCGCAAGATCACAAAGCCTGTCGGTGGCCCAGGGCTCCAAATTGAGCGCGGCCTCATAGTGAACCGCGGCTTCGGCCAGATTGCCCTGGGCTTCAAAAGCTTTACCGAGCGCAGTTTGAAGCTGCGGCTGAGCCGGATCGTTGGGTGTGGCGGCCAGGGGCGTCGCCATCAGAACCCCCCAAGTGGCAGGTTTTGAATGCTCGACAGCAGGCTCGTGCTAATGCCCATGCTGCTGTCCGACGACAAAAGAAGCACATTTGTCGTGTCTGACGTTGGATTGTTTGCATCGTTCATCGCGCAGTATTTCTCGACGAACTGCTGCAATTTTTTTGGATCTTTGAAATCCGCTATATTAATAGCGTTCGACAATTGACTGGCCTGGGTATCGATATCTTCATAAGACATGTATTGCGAAAGGCCAAGCGCGGTCTGCACGACGGTCAACAAATCTTTATCAGCCAGGATATTATAGACGTTCGTTATGTCTGGAGCATTTTGCTGAAAATACAATGCCAGCTTCAAAGCAGAATTTTGTTGGCCCTCATTTGTATCGAGCGCCTGGTTGACATATTTGTTCACAACGTCAGTCGTCGCAGCGGCCGTTGTGGTCGTACTGGCCCCATTCGTGACGAAATTAAATGCTTTCGCGAAGGCGAGAATATTTGGATTGTTGAGGGTGTAGGCAAGATTGCTTGTGCTTCCTGTGCCCTGTTCAAGGACCTTCAGCATGAGCCCCTTCCCATAACTCACCATATCCCCAAGTCCAAAGGCCGTCATCGCATAAGAAAACAAGCGATAATTGCTTACGAGATCGCTGGCGCTTTGCACGTTGCCGATATTGGCATTGTAGTAGGCCGTCGCCAGTTTAACAGTGGGCTGAGCTTCTGTGAGTTTCTGATACGTGCTCATATTATTTGACACTAGCAAATAAGAACTTAGCGTCGATGTCATCGATTTGCCCTACCTATCTAGTGACGAACTGCAATCATCTTATGGAATTCTGGCGCCAACCAAGTCCAAGGCATGCTTTGGCGATAGCTGAATTTATAGCCGCCTAGCTCGAGGAGGGGGTTTGGTTATCGGTGTACAGAGCATTGACGAGAGCTAAAGCGTCGCCCGTGCTGGAATTGCTGCTCGTCTGATCCCCTGTGGTGGAGGTTGCTGAACTTTCTGTGCTGAGGCTTTCGCCGCCTCCGCGGTGGTGATGATGATGATGGACCCGTGACGTTTGGCTTGCATCGCTGCCGCTTTGGCCGGCGGAACTAAAATCTTGCCGCAAAGACGCAAGCGCTTTCTGCGCGCCGGTGAGGTCGCCGGATTGAACAGCGCCCGACAAGGTGGAGAAGTCCGTTTTTATCTGGACGCCAAGTCCAGAGCTGCCTTGCGAGGTTTGTTCGTTCGATGCGGTCGTAGTCTGCGAAGCTTGCGTGTTGGCTTGAAGAGCACTTAGAGCTTGCTGCGCTTGCGAGAGGTCGCCGGAACTGACCGCGCTTGCAAGAGTTTGAAAGTCTTGACGCTGCTGTGCGTAGATGCTTGCCAAGCTTGCACCCGAAACCCCGGATAGAGACATTGTGATCCTCATGAGGCTGCTAACGAGCCTAGGCTTAGCTGATTGACCTTGCGTTAAGTTGGTTCAGCATAAATGTCAGGGATTCTTGTTCGCGTTACCCAGTTACAAGCAGCGTTGTGCGAACAGCCTCTCGCATCGGTATGCCGAGCGGAGCTAAAGGCCTGTCAGTCGCTTCGCAGCAGCCCCATGATCGTTGCGTCCATGTAAACGCCATTTGCGAAAATCGCTCGCTTGAGAACGCCTTCCTGTTCAAAGCCAGCCTTTTTGTAAGCCCGCGTGGCAGGCCCGTTCTTGCCAACGATCATCAATAGCGTGCCTGTGCATGCACTTGGCGTCAACTCCGGGGCCGTTGCCACCCTGGAGGGCGCTCGCGACACGCGTTTTGGTAAACGGTTCGTTCGCGCGCCGATGGATTAACCGAAGACGGTTAACAGGAGCGCGCCGGATTTATTTCCCGCCGCATGTTTGGTTAAAAACTTATACCAACGGCCCAAGGTCCTACTTGTCAGGGGGATTCCCTTCGGCACCGTTATGTGAATCGATGCTGCCTGCATTGATTTGCGGGGGCGGGAGATGGCTGGGGTTGCGATTACTCGAATGGATATGAGTGCCGCAGATTTGCGCGCGGCGGCCAAGCGATCAGCGAACGCCAGGCAGGCGTCGCGCATCCTGGCCATTGCGATGGTGCTCGATGGCTTCAGCCGCGAGGAGGCGGCGCGGCTCTGCGGGATGGACCGTCAGACGTTGCGCGACTGGGTTCACCGCTATAATGAGGCAGGTCTGGATGGGCTTGCGGACCGGGCGCGAAGCGGCCGGCCTGCGAGCCTGAGCTGGGTTGAACAAGGCAAGTTTGCATCCTGGGTCGAGCAAGGCGCCGATCTCGCCCGCGACGGCGTCGTCCGGTTCCGCCGTGCCGATTTGCGTGATCGCATCGCGGCCGAGTTTGGCGTCACCCTGCACGAACGCAGCGTGGGCAAGCTGCTTCGGAGGCTGGACTTCCGTCGTCTCTCCGTTCGCCCGCAGCACCCGCAATCCGATCCAGCGGCCCAGGAGGCTTTCAAAAAAACTTCGCAGACTTAGCGAAGGAGGCGCTCGGCGCGCGCGCTGATGGCAAGCCGGTTGAAATCTGGTTCCAGGATGAAGCAAGGGTCGGGCAGCAAGGCACGCTCACCCGCATCTGGGCCAAGCGCGGCGCCCGCCCGCGCGCGATGCGCGACCGGCGCTTCAACTGGGCGTATCTGTTCGGCGCGGTGTGCCCGGCCCGTGGCGTTGGCGCCGCTCTGGCGTTACCTACCGTCAACATCGAAGCCATGAACAAGCACCTGATTGAAATTGGAAAATGCGTCAGTGCGGGAGCAATCGCCTTGCTCATCGTGGACGGGGCCGGATGGCATAGTTCACCGAAGCTGGCTGCGCCAGAAAATATCGTTTTGCTGAAGTTGCCGCCTTACGCGCCAGAACTGAACCCCGCCGAAAACATCTGGGAATACCTTCGAAGCAACACTTTAAGCCATCAAGTCTGGGAAACTTACGAGGCCATCGTCGACGCGTGTTGTGACGCTTGGAACGGCTTGATGCGTGCGCCAGACCTTATCCGTTCAATCGCCACCCGGAAATGGGCGCAGATCAGGACTTAAGGCCGTTGGTATTATTCATCAGACGCGAAACAAGTAAGCCTTGCGCCTGTTGACCTGACAGGTGTAGGATGACGTAACGTATTGAAAATGAGAGGATTTTTATGGTTAATTCCTTGCCCCATTAAATAGAATTTAATGGCGGAATTTTTTCATTTACTGGGACGCGCAAAAGTCCGTTAAATATGTTTTGGCTTCGCGAATTAACGCTTGCGCGCAGCCGGAACTGCTGCGGCGCAGGCGGCGGCGAGGGCGTCCCGTTCGGTATTTTTCCTCGCAACACCAAGGGTTGGAGCGGGCTGCCGCTCTCGTTAACCCGCCGGCAAGGCGATTTCGCCGAAGATCTTTCAGGATCAGGAAGGCGGACGAAAGCGTAAGGGATGAGTTGACACACGGAGGCCACCACGCGCCGGGTCATACAAAATGAGGACCTGAAGGCCTGCGTCCGATGAAGCGCACGATCGCGGATTCCACGCGACCGATCCGGAAGTTTTGCCGAAGCCGGTCGAGGGGTGCTTCGCAACCAGGCCATTTTCTATGGAGCGATCTGGACGCCGTAGAGGTTGTTCGCTGTGTTTGTGTTCCAGAAAGGGGGATAATTTCCCGCCGGCCCGCCCAGTGGCGCCTGAGCAATGTCAATAAGAGTGCAGTTGTAAGCATTACAACTTTGTTTCCATGCCGGAGCCGTGCGATCTGCGCCCAGGGCAGCGCCGGCCGGGGAGGTTCCCAGCGCATTCCGAAGGTCGAGAACGGCCTTAACCGCCGTTTGAGTTGCGCCCATACATAGTGGGAACGAAGTGAAAGCACTCCTGATCTTAGCAGGTGGTTGCTCGCTTTGAGTTGGAGCTTGCCGTTTGGAATGCGATCTTGCATCAGACGCTGTCACACAGGATAGTGCCAGCAAAAGCTGGCCGAGACTGCGCGGCCTGAATGTCGCGGTGCGCATGTCGGAGTTTGGCGAGTTCCTTCTTCCGCTAAGCCCGCTCGTTGGTCGATCGCAGATAAGCCCCAGAAGCGAATGCAGCCGGGAGGGTCAACGATCGACGACCTCGCCAATCACAGTATTTTCGAGCACCTCTCCACTTTCCTTGCAGCCTACTTCGCAAAGCGGCCGAAAACCCTGCGAGGGCTCACGCCCCACGAACACACCTGCAAGTGTTGGACAGAAACCTCAATCAGTTCGGGCTCAATCCATTCCACCAACTGCCGGGGCCAAACATCTAGTGCCGCGTTGGCCGGGAGTGCTTGATTTCTTCGTAAGCCGCGTTGATCGCCGCGAGTTTCTTCGTCGCAATCTCCACGAACTCCTTCGGAACGCCACGCGCGACGAGCTTATCCGGATGGTTCTCGGCTACAAGCTTGTGATATGCTGCCTTGAGTTCCGCGTCGGAGGCGAGCGGCGAGACACTCAGGACGTTATAGGGATCGTACAACTCGCACCGCCAGTGGCGGCTTCTGATGCTCATATATTCGGCGTCGCTGAATCCGAATTCTTTCGCAACCTCGGACAGAAACGTGTCCTCGCTCGGCAGAAGCTTTCCGTCAGCTACCGCGATGTGGAACAGCCCATCCATGACATCCGTGAGGAGATGCCGATCCTTATGGAACAGACGGTCGAGTTGCCGCGCATACATCTCGAATCCGCCTACATCCTGTTTTGCCAGGTTGAAAATGCGGGCGACGTTGTACTCTTCGCCTTTCGGAATTTTGAAAACTTCTTTGAACGCGTCGACTTCATCTTTCGTCACAACGCCATCAGCCTTCGCCATTTTCGCCCCAAGAGCAATGACGCCGACCGTGAAGGCAACCTGCTTGTCGTGATTTGAGTGTGAACCGATCCCATGATCGATGGCGAGGTGGCCCGCGACGCCACCGATAAGCGCCCCGATCGGCCCACCGACAGCGAGGCCCGCTGCCGCGCCTGTGAGTTTCCCCCAGATGGACATTTCGATTTGCCCCGGATCTGAGCCCACGAAAAATTATGTCACAATTTATCGTAAGAGCGCCGGGGAAAGAAGAGGCATCGGAGGAAGACAATCAGGCGTGGGAATTGCTGCTGGATGCGCGTCTCGCGTACGAGAGCGCGACCGGTGTCGCCGAAAATATGCGTGCGCTGGCTTATGAAGAGCTGCTGATTGCCGAAGGCAGTGACTGGAACTGGTGGTATGGGCCGGAGCACCGCTCGGACAATCGTCCCGAATTCGACGAGCTGTATCGCGATCATCTCTCGAACGTGTATCGCGCTCTGGGTCTGAAGCGGCCGGAGGCCTTGTCGCGTCCCATTCTTCAATCCCAGGCGGGCGAAATTCTGGAAGCGCCGGCGAATCCGATTCACGCGACCCTCGACGGCGAGGTCACTTCGTATTTCGAGTGGCTCGGCGCGGGTCGATATCATCCCGATACCAGATCTGGCGCGATGCACGGAGGAGACTCGGCGGTACGCGACGTGTATTTTGGAACCGACGGTGAGCAGCTCTACGTGAGGGTGAATACCGACGTCGCGGCGAAATTCGGGATCGAATTTGACACCGGTCCGGCGACAACGCTCGTGGTGGTGGGACGAATCGTCGAGATGAGCGCCCGGCTCGCCAGCCGGCGGTTCCGCGTGACGATCGAGAGGGACGGTTTACCCGTGGAGACGGTCCCGGCGCAGGGATGGATCGAGTTGTAAAGGCGTAAAATAATCGCATGCGCGTCAGATCAGCGGCGGCGTTTCTGATTTTAAGCGGCGTCGCGATTGCGCAAACCGATCCGCGCCCCGAATTCGAGGTCGCGTCGATCAAGCCGGCCGCGCCCGGAGGACGGGGAATGTTCATTCGCAATAGCCCCGGTGGCCGGGTCAACGTCACCAATATGACCCTGAAAGAGCTGATCGTAATGGCGTATCGCATTCAGCCTTTCCAGATCTCGGGCGGACCTTCGTGGTTCGATTCCGCTCGCTACGATATTTCGGCCAAAGCGGAGACCACACCCAAACAAGGCGATCTTCCGCTGATGCTTCAGTCCCTGCTGGCGGATCGTTTTCAGCTCGTCATGGAACGTGGCGACAAGGAGCTTCCGATTTATGCGCTGGTCATGGCGCGGAAGGACGGCAAGTTCGGGCCGGGGCTCACGGAATCGAAAGAGGGCGGTTGCACTCCTTTCGATCCGGCCAAGCCCCCGCCTCCGCCCCAGCCGGGACAGCCTCCCGAGCTCCGCTGCGGCAACATGATGATGCAACCCAGGGCATTGCGGGCCGTGAGCATTCCCATTGCGAACATCATCCCAATGCTCTCGCGCTATCTGGGCCGCTCGATCGTCGATAAGACCGGGTTGACCGGAAAGTACGACGTCAATTTGGAATGGACTCCGGACGAAACTCAGCTCGCGCAGTTGCAATTGCCGCCGGACGTGAAGCTTCCGCCATTCGATCCGAACGGACCTTCGATCTTCACCGCTGTTCAGGAACAGCTTGGTCTGAAGCTCGAATCGCAGAAGGGTCCCGTCGAGATTTTCGTCATCACCCGGGCGGAGAAGCCTTCGGAGAATTGACTAGCTTCCGGTACAGCTCCACCAGTTCAGCGACGCTGAGTTGTTCCGCACGGCGCTGGGTTTCCTTCAAAGCGGTCACTTGTTCAGCTCCATAGACCGGCGCCAAATTATTGCGCAGCGTTTTGCGCTTGTGACGGAACGCGAGCAGAGGCGAAACGAAGGAATCCTGCCGGGTCTGAAACTCCTAGGTCAGCCGCCGCGTCGCGAGGCTCCAGCAGCACCACCGCGCTGTCGACTTTGGGCGGCGGGCGAAAAGCAGTCCTCGATACCGGGAACAAGACTTCGACATGCGAGTGGAACTGCGTCTGGACGCTCAAGTATCCGAAATCGCGATTGCCCGGCGGCGATGCCAGGCGCGCGGCGACCTCCGCCTGGACCAGGAACACAGCGCGCGTCCACTTTTCTCCTAACGCGAAAAGTCTTTCGAGAATCGGCGACGTAATGTAGTACGGTAAATTGCCCGCCACTACCGCCGGACCCCACGCCCCTAGATCGGTCTTCAGCACATCGCCTTCGATCAGGATCAGCCGGCCTTGGTCAATCGGATCGCGAAACTTCTGGCGCAGATAGTGGACCAGATACGGATCTACTTCAATCGCAATCAGTTTCGCTGTGCGGTCCAGCAGTGACTCGGTCAGCGCACCTTTGCCTGGACCGATTTCAATGACGATGGGAACCGGGTCGGGGCACGCCACCGCGGCAATCTGGTCGAGAATCGACTTGCGTGCGAGAAAATGCTGGCCCAGGCGACGCGCGATAGTGCGTCAGCCCTTCACGTCGATGTGGATGGTTCGCAGAGACAACCGCATCTTGCCTTCCACCGGCTGTCCTAAGGCGGTGGCGGGGATGAAAGTCGTGCGCAACAAGGTGCCTTCGATGCTGCGGCGCAGGCTTTCGTCCGGCGTGGCATAGCCGCTGACGATCTTGTAGTCCACCATCCGTCCCAAGGCATCCACGGTCACGTCTACGATCACGTCGCCGGTATCGGCGGCGATTGGAGCGGTGGTTTCGAGCGCGGCCGGCGTAGTCAGGCCCGTGGGAACATCGAACGTGCTCGAACCGCGCACCGGATACATCGGTACCAGGCACATGCTGAACAGTGCGACTGCGGAAAACAGACCGCCGGCAAACGGCAGCGCCAGCGGACGCATCAAATTGTTGAAGAACAAACGCATCCGGTCGGCGGTTGCGGCTCCGCGCCCGTAAACCAGGCGGCGTTGTTCGCGAGAGGCGATCACGCGCAGAGAACTCGCCAGATGCGCCGGAGGCTGCCGCCGCGGCAGGCTGCGCAAGGCCCGGCTCAGGGTTTCGTCGCTAAGCACGTGTTCAGGATCGCGTTTCATACTGCCACTTCACTCTCTCGCTGCGCGCATACATCGTCATTTTGCATGCGCTTGTTTAGTCCGCCAATTGCGGGGACCAGTCCGGAGCCGAAGCCGGCTCCAGCCGCCCTGCCAGATGTTTTCGAAGCGCGTCCCGGCCTCGCAGGATACGCGATTTTACTGTCCCGAGCGAGATGTCCAGAATTTCGGCGATCTCCTCGTAACTCAGTCCCTCCAGCTCGCGCAGCACCAGCGCCGCGCGAAATTTCGGATTCAGCTTCAGCAGCGCTTCTTCAATCAGCGCTTCGGTCTCCCGGTCCAGCGCCAGGTCGAACGGCGAACGTCCCGGATCGGGTAGCCAGTCCTGATACCGGTGCGACTCGGTCTCGAAGCTCCGGGCGTCGCCTTCCAGGCACACTTCCTGCCGCCGGTGCCGGCTGAACCAGCGCCGGTGATTCCGCGCTTCGTTCACCGCGATGCGGTAGATCCAGGTCTTCAGGGAGCTGTCCTGCCGGAAAGAGGAAATACTTCTGAAAATCTTCAGAAAAACTTCCTGGACTACGTCTCCGGCATCCCCGGGATCGTCCATCAGACGGCTCACGATGTTGAAAACAGGCTGCTCGAAGCGCTGAATCAACTCTTCGTACGCGGATTCGATACCGGCGCGCAAGTTCATCACGAGTACGGATTCGTCCTCGCGCAGCACCACTGCAGCCGCTTCGGGCCTGCAGGCGTCGAACTGGAAACCGACGGTAGTGTCCGCCACTTCCCCTCAATCTTACCGCTTCGACACTGATAATGACACCAAGCCTGGGAAAGAAGTTCCCGCGAGGATGTTACTCGATGATAACAACTACGTTTTGGGTTGCGCCGTCCGCCGTGATTACGAAGGTGTTGAGCCCGTTCACATCGGCCCGGCCGATCACGATATCGGCCTGGAACGTGCCGGGGATGTCGCCCACCGGGACCACGTCAATCACCCGGGCGCGCGCGTTAATCGTGGTCACGGTCGGATTGTTTTGGGGGTCCAGCGGCATGTTGGCGGCGTCGGCGCAGCGGAAAAAGATCACCGTCGTGTCGCCCGTGGTATCGAACAGGGGCGAATCCACGATATTAATGTTCTGCACCGTACCACCCAGAACGGCGTACCAGTAAGGAATGCGCGTCGTGATCTGGGTCTGGCTTCCCGTGATGACGATAAATCCGTGATAGGTTCCCGGTGCCAGGCCGTTCGTGTTCATGGATACGTTAATCGTCTGACTCGCGCCAGGATCCAGGCTGAATGAGGGCGTGTCGACGCTGGCCGGGGCAATATTGTCGATCGAAGTCACCGTAACCGTGAAAGAATCCGTCGCAGATCCGACGTTGGTAAGGTTCACCGCTTCTGTTCCCACGGTGGCCGCGGCCGACGTGGCAGGCCGAATGGACGAGCTGCTGCCACTCCCGGTTGCGGGCGCCGCAAAGTTCAGCGAAGTGGGCGAGGCAGCCAACTCATTCTGGAGCGCGTTCATGACGTTCAGAATTCCCGCCCCGGCGAGCTGCGGCGGAGCGATGCTGCCGTCCGTGTATTGATCCAACTCCGGCGCGCTGTTGACGATCAGCGATTTGTACTGCAACGCGGTGAGGCCGGGCCGCGCCGCTTTGACCAGCGCAATGGATCCGGTGGTCAGGGGCGCCGAAAAACTGGTTCCGCTGCCGTAAATATATGGGAAAAAAGGATCGTTACTGGTGGCGTCCGCACTCACCAGGTAGTCGCCTACAGCGAGCAGATCCGGCTTCACCGAGCCGCCTGGCGTCGGGCCGTGACTCGAAAAGTCGCTGACGATGTTGGTCGGGCGCGGAACGGGCGTAATGCCGTCCAAATCCATGTTTCCTTGAATACCAGGACTCGCGTCCACGGCTGCTTGCAACGCTTGGCCGTCACTCTGGCTGATGAAAAGCATCGGAATCGAGGTAACGGTAATGCTCGGGAAGAAAAGCGTCGGGTCGAAGTTCATGTCGACCGTGAAATCCACCAGCGCCTCATTTTGATCGTCGAAGATAATCACGCCCGCAGCGCCGGCGTTCAGCGCGTTGGAGATCTTGGTATCGAAGGTACACGCGTTGCCTACCGGACCGCGCTCGATCAGCGCGAGATCATTGAGAAGGCTGTTGTTGGGAAGAGCATTGCAACCATACCCGTTTCCGTCGAGAGTGGTAACGTCCACTACGGTGCCGGGAAGTTGACCGCTCACGACGCCGTCCAGAGCGTCAGGCAGGATAGCGAGCACCGGTGGCAGCGATCCCACCGATGCGCTGAAGTAAAACATCCGCTCATTTTCATTAGCGCCCGCCGTGATTGCGTCAGCCGTCGCGCCGGGAGTCTCGATGGCTCCAATCGCCGGCTGCCCGGGCAGGCCATCATTGCCCGCGACTGATACGAATAAAGTCCCTGCGGCGACCGCCGTCTTAATTGCCGCTTCGGGTGGACCGCTTTCATCGCTCGAATTGATCACCGGGCCGCCGGCGCTGTAATTGGCGACATCCATGCCATCGTTGACTGCGTCCTCCAGACCCGCGAGGAGAGTCACATCATCGCTCGCGCCGGTGTCGTCGGCGACTTTGTAATTTCCCAACCATGCACCCGAGGCAACGCCTACCAGCGGCCCGATTCCCTGTTGTCCCGTGCTGTTCGAGAGTCCCGCCGCGACCATCGCGACGCTGGTTGCATGTCCGCAGTCTTCCGTCGCATTCGGAGACAGGCAAGGAGTGCCGCTTGTGATCGAAATGCCGTCGGCGTCGTCGGTATAAAAACGGGAAACGATGATTTTGTTGTTGGTGTTCGCAACTTCCGCGGCGTTGGTGGTCATCGGATACCCGGACGGCACCGCCGTAGTGAATCCCTGGAACGCGGGATGGTTGACGTCGATGCCGGTATCCAGAATGGCGATCTTGATTCCAGCCCCGGCGCCCGCTTGCCCCCCGGAAATGGCCTGCCACGCCTGCGTGACCTGGTGGACGTTCACCGCGTGGTCAAGCTTAACGTGGTGCTTATTCACGGGAGTCACCGATTTCACTCCCGCGGTTTGCCGCAACTGCGCAGCGGCGTCTGGAGTCATCGTCACGGCCATCGCGTTCAGGATGGTATCGAATCGATGCGTGACCTTGCCGCCGAAGCCGACGATCGCGGCTTCAGCCTGCGCATGCTCGGCCTGTACCACCGCTCTCTGAGCCTGCACGTCCCGGTCTGCGGAAGAATAACGAACACCCTTATTGATCGACGCGCTAGCGGCGGGCTCGCTGCTCAACACCACGATATAGCGATTCGCAACGGGCTGGGCCGCTAACAGCACGGCGGACGCAAGAAAAATAGCGAAGCGGTTCATGAAAAGAGACTCCTGGTATGCCATTACACGATTCGGACGACCCGGCCAACATCTTTAACTCTTGACGACAATTCTCCGACGAGGGGTGACGAGTACCAGAACCCAGTTTAGCGCCCAAGGTTCCGCCGGCGCCGACGACAGTCGGATGGATGCAGCAAATTCTCCCCGGGTTACGATCTTTTGTTACAATGAATTGAGGGCTTATATTCCCTCCCAAGGATTCCCCGCTCACATGGCCACAAAACCTGCCTTCGCCCCAGGCGCTCAAGTCGAACATCCCAAATTCGGACTCGGAAGCGTTATGTCCTGCAATGAGGACTATATCGTGATTAAATTCGACGATCACGGGGAGAAGAAGTTCGTGCTCACGATCGTGCTTCCGAATCTGAAGAAGAGCGATCGGACGCCTCCGGTGGAAAAACGGCGGAGCCCGAAGAAGAAAGTAGCTGTAGTACCAACTACTTGAACAGTCCGCCTGCAGCGGGCGCCCGACTTCGTCGATTAACCGGAAGTGACCCGACTCGATCCGAAGGCCCGCGTCGCCACGCTGGATGGATGGCGTGCCATTGCGGTCCTGTTGGTCATCTGGCATCATTTCACTCGCAACCTGTATTCAAGTGAAGCTGACTATTATCGCGAAAGCGTTTCACGCTTCGGCGCTTTCGGGGTCGACATATTTTTCGGCATCAGCGGCCTGATCATCACCAAGCTGCTGGTAGACGAATACAGCGAATCGGGAAGAATCAGCTTTCAGGCTTTCTACGTTCGCCGCGCATTCCGCATTCTTCCGCCCTGTTTCGTTTATCTGGCCACGGTTCTGGTGGCGGGTTTGATGAAAACCCCGGTCGAGCTGATGGCGTCGGTATTGTTCTTTCGAAATTACATCCCGGCCGCGTGGGCCGGCGACGCAACCGGGCACTTATGGTCGCTGGCGGTAGAAGAACACTTTTATCTCTTTTGGCCGGTGCTCCTGTCGGTGATTCTGGCGCGCGCGGGAAAGAAGAACGCGGCGCTGGCCACCGGATGGATCAGCATCGGCTGCGCTTTGTGGCGGGTCGCGGACGCGCAGAACAATTTCAGCGCGCGCTGGCTGCCGGCGGTTACCGCGCATTTTCGCACCGATCTGCGCCTGGACGCGTTGCTATGGGGCTGCGCGGCGGCTTTGTTTCTAGCCAATCCGAAAGAGTGCGACCGTTTGCAGAGCGGATTTCGCGCCTGGATGCTCGCGATTATCGTCCTGCTGGAGGGTGCCTGCGCGATTCTGTATTCCCAATCGTCAGCGAAATTCGCGATCCTGGTTCCGCTGACCTTCCTGGGGACCCTGTGGGCCCCGATTCTGGTTCCCGCTTCGTTATTAGGGACGGTGCTTCATCCGCAATGGTCGGTGAGCCGGCTACTGGATCATCCGGCGATGCGATTCATCGGCCGAATGTCCTACAGCCTCTATCTCTGGCAACAGATCTTTCTGGTCCCTGGCTGGGAGCACCGGACATTTCTCCAGCATGCCCCCTGGAATCTGGCACTTACAGTGGGCTGTGCGTTCCTGAGCTATCGCCTTATCGAAAAACCATGCATTGCGCTGGGACGGCGGCTTTCGGACCAAATCCGGCATCGGGAAGTGGAGGATCCACTTGAGCCGCTGGCCGCTGGTTCAAATTGAGCCACTACCACCACGGGGCCTAAGTAGTACACTTTTAGGTTTACTTGGCAACGGGACTAAGTACTTACAGAGAATGTGGGGTTATGAAGATACAATAGATAAGGCTCGCCCCCCTTGAAAGCCGTCGGCATCACATGATACCATCAGATCGTGGAAGGAATCAACGTCCGAGTCACAGTGAACTCGCGAAGAAACTCCGTGAGGCTCTTCGATGCATTCAAGGCGGCCGCTGGGCTCCAGCCGATCCCGCCAAATTGAAAGCGAACTGGGATGAACTGGAAGACAAAGGCTATGTTGAATCAGCAGCTCTGGCGGACGAGCAGACCGCCATTCTTATCGCCGCGTTCTCTGAGGCCAAGCCGGAACGATATGCTGGAATGCATCCTCCAGAGCGTTCCTATGAGCAAAAGACGCGCAACCTAGAACTCTTTTGCTTTTGCTGGGAGTCTGCGTTCTTTGGCAATCGGGAGGTGTTTTTGAGGTTCTCCGTGGTAGGATCGGGCGACGAGGCGAGAGTCTGGATATACTCTATCCATCCATGCCGAAGGCCCTGCAACGAGGAGAGGGCATAGTTTAACCACTATTATGTCAATAAGATGTATTGAGTGCGATCAGGCCGATCTCGAACAGAGACCGATTGAAATCAGCGGGAGTGTACGGGATGAAACTTACACCGTGCAAATGCTCGGGCTTGTCTGCCCTTGCTGCGACTATCAAACGATCGACGGCTCCGCTATGCCCGAGTATGGACGGCTATTGGCCGACAAGTACAGAGATGCTCACGGTCTACTGACTAGCGAGGAACTCAGAGAGCGACGAGAACGACTCGATATGAGTCAGTCAAAGTTCGCGGATTATCTGGGAGTGGGTGTCGCAAGCGTAAAGCGCTGGGAGATGGGCAAAATTCAGGAGCACGCGATGGACGAGTTGGTCCGGCTGAAGACTGAGCCGGAGGCGGCGCGACGCAATCTTAAGACTGTCGAGGCGCAGGTCCCAGAGCACTTGGTTGTCTCTACCGTGACATTGGGCAACAAGAACATTGAATTAGAGATGCTTCTTGGGGGAGTTTATATTCCGCTCAAGCCAATGAGAATAGATCGATCCGAACTAGAGTTCACCTGCGACGAGAATCAGCCGCTCGCAGCGTGATGGATGGTCTACGCATGGACACCATCAAGATTTCTCAGACGAATGAGCAAATCAAAGCCTTAACCTCGTTCCAGGATCATTGCGAACTCGAAGGCATCACTCTTCAATCGTCAAACTCGATACGTGCAAAGGCTGGTTCGCAATTTAAGGAGCCGTTTTCGGTAAAGCCAGCACTCAGCAACATTTCTCCGTCGCTGAATGGCAACTTTTTTGTTGTAGAGGTTTCTTTCGAGTACACTGCGTGGGACTCATCAGAACCACCAGAGCGGCTGTTCCTTGTAAATTGCACCTTCGAAGTAGCCTATCGCATACGCGATGGGTACGTTCCTTCAGAAGAGGAGCGTTCCTCATTCAGCAGAGGTACGGCGGTTTTCAATTGTTGGCCATACGCACGGGAGTTCTTTCGGGACATAACCGCTCGGTTGGGTCATCAAACGCCCGTGCTGCCATTACTTCGCATTACGCCTAAGAAGGTCGAACCTGCCGAATCGAAGGTTGTAGCACCGCAACATGCGCCGGAAACGAAGACGATTGAGGGGAAGTGATACTCTACTTTGGTTGATCTTCTGCTAACACTTTCCATCGCTTTTCTGCGGCCTTCTTTGCGATCTCTTTCCGCTTCTCTGGACTGAGCTTGGCCGCTCGCGCCTTGCCACCCTTGAGTCCGCCTAGTCGCCCAAGCGTTACCGCCGCTGGGTTCTTTGTGGGATCTGGCGGCTTGCTCCTTCGGAATCGCGCCTATCGCCTTCTGAACGACTTCGAACGCGATTTGGTTGATGTCCTTCGGCCCCTGGCCGCGTTTGCTTGAACGGTTCGGCATACTTCCGGCGTGGGGCGATCCGCTTCCGATGTCAAGATGGGCGATTTTCAAATTGACCCACTACCACCCGGCGATCCTATTTGACAAGTTTTTACCGATTCGCTATTCTCTATAGAGTTAGCGAGTTGATCTTCTGCTCCCGTGCTACCGCTCTTCTGATGGAGAGTCCGGCCGGGGGTCGGCCCCGCTACTCTGACGGATTCTAACGCTGTCAGGGGCATGGGCTAGTCCGAAGTCAACCATCTGCCAGTTTTGTGGGCCTCGCAAGTTTTGGGAATCGGTGCGTGGATTGTGTTTGCGCCGGTTTCCAGGGTGGATTCTAACAAATTTTTTGAGAGAGGAAGTTCGTGCCGACGTTCAACCAGCTTGTGCGCAAGGGCAGACGCCCCACGCGCTATAAGACGGCCAGTCCGGCGCTGCAGGCTTGCCCGCAGCGGCGCGGAGTGTGCACGCGCGTCTATACCACGACGCCCAAGAAGCCGAATTCGGCGCTGCGCAAAGTGGCGCGCGTCCGGCTGACCAACGGGATCGAGGTCACGACCTATATTCCCGGCGTGGGACACAATCTGCAGGAGCACTCGATCGTGCTGATCCGCGGCGGACGCGTGAAGGATCTGCCGGGCGTGCGCTATCACGTGGTGCGCGGAACGCTCGATACGGCGGGCGTGACGGACCGCAAGCAGAGCCGCTCGAAATATGGAGCCAAGCGGCCCAAAGGGCCGGCGAAATAGAGTATGCCACGCAGACGCAGACCTGAATCCCGCGAGATCGTGCCGGATCCGGTGTATAACTCGACGCTGGCGGAGAAGTTCGTCAATTCGATGATGTGGGACGGCAAGAAGGCCGTCTCGCAGAAGATTTTCTACGCGGCCATGGACACGATCAAGGAGCGCACGCAGGACGATCCGCTGAAGCTGTTCAAGAAGGCCGTCGAGAACTGCAAGCCGCTGCTCGAAGTGAAGACGCGGCGCGTGGGCGGCGCGAACTACCAGGTGCCGGTGGAGGTTCCGAACAACCGCCGGACCGTCCCTGGCCATCCGCTGGATTCTGATCAATGCGCGGACGCGGCCGGAAAAGGGCATGCCGGAGAAGCTGGCGAACGAACTGAATGACGCGGCCAACCTGCGGGGCGGCGCGATTAAGAAAAAGGACGACGTACACCGCATGGCGGAGGCCAACAAGGCTTTCGCGCATTACCGCTGGTAGTCGAAGTATTTTATGGCTCGCACTGTACCACTCGAGAAGATGCGCAATATCGGCATCATGGCGCACATTGATGCCGGTAAAACCACCACTACGGAGCGCATCCTCTATTACACCGGCCGCACCTACAAGATCGGCGAAGTGCATGAAGGCACGGCCGTCATGGACTGGATGGAGCAGGAGCAGGAGCGCGGCATTACGATCACGTCCGCCGCGACCACGTGCCAGTGGCAGGATTGCACCATCAACATCATCGATACGCCGGGTCACGTCGATTTTACGGCCGAAGTGGAGCGCAGCCTGCGCGTGCTGGACGGCGCCGTGGCGGTGTTCGACGCGGTGGCCGGCGTGCAGCCGCAATCGGAAACCGTGTGGCGGCAGGGCGACAAGTATCGCGTTCCGCGCATCTGCTTCATCAACAAAATGGACCGCGTGGGAGCGGACTTCTACCGCTCCGTCGACACCATCGTCGACCGGCTGAAGTGCCGGCCGGTGCCGATCCAGCTTCCGATTGGCGCCGAGGATCAGTTCAAGGGCATCGTCGACCTGGTGACGATGAAGGCGCGGGTGTGGCTCGATGAGACGCTGGGCGCCAATTTCGACGAGATCGAGATTCCCGAGGATCTGGTCGACCTGGCGAAGGAGTATCGCGAGAAGCTGATCGAGGCGGTTTCGGAAAGCGACGACCATCTGTTCACCAAGTTCGTCGAGGGCCAGGCGATCACCGAAGAAGAGCTGCAAGGCCGGCATTCGCAAGGCGACCATCGCGCAGAAGATTTTCCCGGTGGTGTGCGGAACGGCGTTCAAGAACAAGGGCGTGCAGAACCTGCTGGACGCGGTGGTGGATTATCTGCCGTCGCCGCTCGATATTCCGCCGATGCAGGGCCTCGATGTGGACGACCCTGAAAAGACACGTGGTGCGCCACTCCTCCGACGCGGAGCCGTTTGCGGCGCTGGTGTTCAAGATCATGACCGACCCGTTCGTCGGGCAGCTCGCGTTTATCCGCGTGTATTCGGGGCGGCTGGGCGCGGGCGATTCGATTTACAACGTCGCCAAGGGCCGCAAGGAGCGCATTGGCCGGCTGGTGAAGATGCACGCCAACAAGCGCGAAGAGATCACCGAGATTCTGGCGGGCGATATTTGCGCGGCGGTGGGTTTGAAAAACGTGGTCACGGGCGATACCATTTGCGACGAAAAGCATCCGGTGCTGCTCGAATCGATCGATTTCCCGGCGCCGGTGATTCAGCTTGCCATCGAGCCGAAGACCAAGGCCGATCAGGAAAAGCTGGGCATGGCGATCGCCAAGCTGGTGCAGGAAGATCCGACGCTCAAGGTTTCGACCGACCCGGATACGGGGCAGACGATTCTCGCCGGCATGGGCGAGCTGCATCTGGAGATCATCGTCGACCGCATGCAGCGCGAGTTCAACGTCGGCGCGAACGTCGGCAAGCCGCAAGTGGCCTATCGCGAGACCATCCGGCAGACCGCCGAGTACGACTACACGCACAAGAAGCAGACCGGCGGCAGCGGGCAGTATGCTCGCGTCAAGCTGCGGGTTGAGCCGTTGCCGGCGGGCAGCGAGTTCGAGTTCGCCAACGAAGTTCTTGGCGGCAACATTCCGAAGGAATTCATTCCGGCGATTGAAAAGGGCGTCGCGGAAGCGCTGGAGCATGGAATCCTGGCCGGCTATCCGATGTCGGACGTCAAGGTGACGGTGTTTGACGGCGCTTATCACGATGTCGATTCGTCGGAAATGGCGTTCAAGATTTGCGCTTCGATCTGCGTGAAGGAAGCGGCGCGCAAGGCCAAGCCGGTTCTGCTGGAGCCGGTGATGCGGGTTGAAGTTGTGGTGCCGGACGAATACATGGGCTCGGTGAACGGCGACCTGATTTCGCGGCGCGGGCGGCTGGAAGGAACCGAGATTCTGGGCACCACGCAGATCATCAAGGCGATGGTGCCGCTGTCGGAAATGTTCGGGTACGCGACCGAGTTGCGCTCCCGGACGCAGGGACGCGGCGCGTTCACCATGCATTTCGGGCAGTACGAGGAAGTGCCCAAGAGCGTCGCGGAAGAGATTACCAGCCGGGCGCAGGGCAAGGTAGCGAGTTAACGATTTTAGGGTTTCATTCAGGAGACGGATACTCATATGGCGAAGGAAAAATTCGATCGCAGCAAGCCGCACGTGAACGTGGGGACCATCGGTCACATCGATCATGGCAAGACCACGCTGACGGCGGCGATCACCAAGACGCTGGCCAAGCATAATCCCAAGGTGAAGTTCCGGAGTTTCGATTCGATCGACAATGCGCCGGAAGAAAAAGCCCGCGGAATCACGATCGCGGTGGCGCACGTGGAATACGAAACCAAACCCGGCACTACGCGCACGTGGATTGCCCCGGCCACGCCGACTACATCAAGAACATGATCACCGGCGCGGCGCAGATGGATGGCGCCATTCTGGTGGTCGCGGCGACCGACGGTCCGATGCCGCAGACGCGCGAGCATATTCTGCTGGCTCGCCAGGTGGGCGTGCCCTACATTGTGGTCGCGCTGAATAAGGTCGACATGGTGGACGATCCGGAGTTGCTCGAACTGGTCGAGCTCGAAGTTCGCGAGCTGCTGACCAGCTACGGATTCCCGGGCAACGATCTGCCGGTGATCAAAGTTTCCGCGCTGGGCGCGCTGAACGGGGAAGAGAAGTGGGAAAAGACGGTGGACGAGCTGATGGACGCGGTCGACAAGTACATTCCCATGCCGGAGCGTATTATCGACAAGCCGTTCCTGATGCCGATCGAAGATATTTTCTCGATTCAGGGCCGCGGAACGGTGGTCACGGGGCGTATCGAAAAGGGCATTGCGAAGGTCGGCGAGGAAATGGAGATCGTCGGATTCCGCGACACGCGCAAGACGGTGGTCACCGGCGTCGAGATGTTCAAGAAGCTGCTCGACGAGGCGCGCGCGGGCGATAACGTCGGTCTGTTGCTGCGCGGTATTGAAAAAGACGACGTGGAGCGCGGGCAGGTGATCGCGAAGCCCGGGTCGATCAAGCCGCACAAGAAGTTCAAGGGCGAGGTTTACGTTCTGTCGAAGGATGAGGGCGGGCGGCACACGCCGTTCTTCAAGGGATACCGTCCGCAGTTCTACTTCCGCACCACGGACGTGACCGGAGTCGCGAAGTTGCCGGAAGGTATGGAAATGGTGATGCCGGGCGACAACGTGCAGCTCGTGGTCGAGTTGATCACGCCGGTCGCGATGGATAAGGGATTGCGGTTCGCGATTCGCGAAGGCGGCCGGACGGTGGGCGCGGGAACGGTCAGCGAGATTTTGGAGTAGGCGTACATGAGCAGCTTACGAGAACGCATTCGCATCCGCCTGAAGGCGTACGATCACCGGATCCTGGACCAGTCGACGACGGAGATTGTCGATACGGCCAAGCGGACCGGGGCGACGGTGGCGGGTCCGATTCCGCTGCCGACGGTGAGGAATCTGTACACGGTACTGCGCTCGCCGCACGTGGATAAGAAAAGCCGGGAGCAGTTTGAGATCCGCACGCACAAGCGGCTGCTCGACATTCTCGAGCCGACGCAGGACACGGTGGATGCGCTGATGAAGCTGGATCTGCCGGCGGGCGTGGATGTGGAGATTAAGGCGTTTGGAAAAGGGAAATAAAGTGACTGGCGTCGAGCGATTGGCGCGTTCCAGTCCTTGGAGTTTCTGATGAGCCCTGGAATTTTAGGCAAAAAAATCGGGATGACGCAGGTGTTTCGGGCGGACGGGCAGGTAGTGCCTGTCACGGTGCTGAAAGCCGGTCCGTGCGTCGTGGTGCAGCGGAAGACGCCGGCGACCGACGGATATGATGCGGTGCAGCTCGGCTTCATGGAATACGCCAAGAAGTCGGGAGTTTCGAAACCGGCCGGCGGACATCTGAAGAAATCCGGCGCCGAGGGCGTGAAGTTCATGCGCGAGTTCCGGCTTGAAGAAGGGACTCAGGGCGACCTGAAGGCGGGCGATCGCGTTCTGGTCGACGAGTTCAAGCCCAACGAAAAAGTCGACGTGATCGGCGTGAGCAAGGGCAAGGGATTCGGAAGCCTGGTCAAGCGGCATCACTTTAAGGGCGGTCCGGGATCGCACGGTTCGATGTTCCACCGGGCGCCGGGATCGATCGGCGCATCCAGCTTTCCCGTCGCGCGTGTTTCCGGGCATGCGAATGGCGGGGCAATTGGGAACGGCTCGCGTCACGGTGCGGAATCTGGAAATCGTGGAAGTCGACGCCGAAGAAAACGTGCTGCTGGTCAAGGGCGCGGTTCCGGGACCGGCGGGTAGTTACGTGATGGTGCGGAGGGCGAGGAAGTAGCCATGCCGAGCGTAGACATCATCGATCTGAATAACAACAAAGTCGGCTCCGTGGACCTGGCGGATGCGGTTTTCGGCGCGCCGGTGAATGAAGCGCTGCTGTATGAAGCGGTGCGGCATCACATGGCCAAGCAGCGGCGGGGAACGGCGTCGACCAAGACTCGTCATGAAGTGGCGGGATCGGGAAAGAAGCTGTGGAAGCAAAAAGGGACCGGGCGGGCGCGCATGGGTTCGATCCGGAGTCCGCTGTGGCGGCATGGCGGGACGGTTCACGGTCCGCAACCGCGCAGTTATGCCTATCACTTGCCGCGCAAAATGCAGTTGGGCGCTCTGCGCAGCGCGCTTTCGGCGAAGCTTCGCGACGGCGAGCTGAGAGTGGTCAACGAATTTTCGCTCAGCGAACCCAAGACCAAGCTGATGCGGCAGGCGCTGAATGTGCTCGAAGCAGTCAAGACGGTGTCTGCTGGTCGATAACGCCGAAAATCGCAACCTGGAGTTTGTCGAGCCGGAATCTGGAAGGCGTGAAGCTGGTTTCGAGCCGCGACGTGAATGTCTATGATCTGCTCCGGCATGAGCGGGTCGTTTTGTCTGAAGCCGCGGCGAAAAAACTTTCGGAGGCACTGGCATGATCGGCGTTTACGATGTGCTCAAACGGCCGCTGGTAACCGAGAAGGGCGTCGCCAAGAAAGACGCGGAACGGACCTTGTGTTTCGAAGTGGCCGCGGCGGCGAATAAGACGCAGATTCGCCAGGCCGTACAGACGATTTTCAAGGTGAAGGTCGCGGAAGTGCGCACGTCGGTGACGGCGGGCAAGCTGCGGCGGCGCGGGCGCTTTGCCGGGTATCGCGGCGACTGGAAGAAAGCCTACGTCAGGCTGAAGGCCGGCGAGAAGATGCCGGAGTACGCGGAGATTTAACATGCCGATTAAGAGTTATCGACCCACTACCCCGACGCGCCGGTTTACGACCGTGGTCTCGCGCGAGGAGATCACCAAGCAGACGCCTGAAAAAAGCCTGGTGCGCGGCAAGAAGGGCACGGGCGGGCGGTCGAGCACCGGCCGGATTTCGTCGCGGTTCCAGGGCGGCGGACACAAGCAGGCGTATCGCGAGATCGATTTCAAGCGCGACAAAGTCGGGATCGAGGCGAAAGTCGCGGCGATCGAGTACGATCCGAACCGCAGCGCGCGGATCGCGCTGCTGCACTACATCGACGGCGAGAAGCGCTATATTCTGGCGCCGGCGGGTCTCGAAGTCGGGCGCACAGTGATGGCGGGTCCGGAGGCCGATATCCTGATCGGCAATTCGCTTCCGCTGAAGAATATTCCAGCCGGCACGGTGGTGCACAACATCGAGCTGCGGCCGGGCAAGGGCGGGCAGATGGCGCGTTCCGCCGGGACGCAGGCGCAACTGGTTTCTAAAGAAGGCGATTACGCGCTGTTGAAGCTGCCTTCGGGCGAAATTCGAAAAGTGCCGATGGAATGCACCGCGACCATCGGCCAGGTGGGCAACGTCGAGCACGAAAACGTGAGCCTCGGCAAGGCCGGTCGCAAGCGCTGGATGGGCAAGATGCCGCACAATCGCGGCGTTTCGATGAATCCGGTGGACCATCCGCATGGCGGCGGTGAAGGAAAAACCTCCGGCGGCCGGCATCCGGTGACGCCGTGGGGCCAGCCGACGCGCGGGTTCAAGACGCGCAACAACAAGCGGACGAACAAGTGGATCGTCACGCGGAAACAGAAGAAGAGATAGACATGGGACGCTCGCTAGCAAAAGGACCGTTCGTCGACGACCACCTGATGAAGAAGGTGGCGGCCATGAACGAGAAGAACGAAAAGAAAGTGGTCCGGACGTGGTCGCGCCGGTCGACCATTCTGCCGGAGTTCATCGGGCACACGCTCGCCGTGCATAACGGGAAGAAGTTCATTCCGGTGTATATCACGGAAAACATGGTGGGGCACAAGCTGGGCGAATTTTCGCCCACGCGGACGTTCAAGGGACACGCAGCGAAGGCGGCAGCGGAGAAGACCGCTAAGCCGGCTTCGTAAGGAATCGACATGCAAGCCAAAGCTGAAGCCAGATACATACGAACCTCGCCGCAGAAAATCCGGCTGGTGGTGGACCTGATTCGCGGCCAGAAGGCCGGCGACGCGATCAACATCCTGCGCACCACCAACAAGCGCATCGCGCCGTCGGTCGAAAAAGTTCTGCGGTCGGCGATCGCCAATGCGGAAAACCGGTCCAACGACGTCGACGTCGACAAGCTGTTCGTCACCGAGGCGTATGTGAATGAAGGACCGCGCATGAAGCGCGTGCGGCCGGCGCCGATGGGGCGGGCATACCGGTATCAGCGGCGCATGTCGCACATCGTGGTCAAAGTCGGAGATAAAGCGGTTGAGGCTACTGAGTAAAACATGGGTCAAAAAGTACATCCATACGGGTTCCGGCTGGGCGTCACCAAGACTTGGCGGTCGCGGTGGTTCGCCAAGCAGGACTACGCGAAGCTCCTGCGGGAAGATCTGGAGCTGAAAGAATCCCTGCGCGACCGGCTGAAGGCGGCGGGCGTGAGCTCGATTGAAGTGGACCGGCCCGGCAACAAGCTGCGCATCACCATTCACACCTCGCGGCCCGGGATCATCATCGGACGCAAGGGCGCGGAGATCGAAAAGCTCAAAGGCGATCTGGCCAAGAAGACCAAGCGCGAAGTTTTCATCGATATTCAGGAAGTGCATAAGCCGGAACTGGACGCGCAGTTGGTTTCGGAATCGATCGGACTGCAGCTCGAAAAACGCGTGGCGTTCAGAAGCGCCATGCGCAAGGCGGTCGATTCGGCGCTGCGCTTCGGATGCAAAGGAATCAAGGTTCGCGTGTCGGGCCGGTTGAACGGCGCGGAAATCGCGCGCACGGAGTGGTATCTGCAAGGGCAGCTTCCGCTGCACACGCTGCGCGCGGATATCGATTACGGATTCAGCCAGGCCTACACGACGTACGGCGTGATCGGAATCAAGTGCTGGGTGTATAAAGGCGAGATTCTGCCGGGCGGGCAGAGGCGCGGGCTGCGCAACGAGCCGGAGCCGCGCCGCATGCCGCCGCGCGAGCGCCGGGATCGCGACCGGGACCGGGATCGTCCGCCACGGCCCCAAGTAGCTGCGCCAACGCCTGCTGCTGAACAGCATGGGGCCGTGCAACCCGCGCCGGGCGATATGCCGTCGCGCGTTTCGGTTCCGATTCTGCCGCCGATGGCGTCTCCGCCGCAGCCGAGCTGGAAGCAGCGAAAAGCCCGAAGGCGCGCCCGAGGGATCGAAAGCCCGAGGGAGACAAGACGGAGTAACGCTATGTTGATGCCGAAGAAGGTCAAATACCGCAAGCAACAGCGCGGCCGGATGACCGGCAAGGCGTGGCGCGGCTCGTCGCTGGCGTTTGGCGATTACGGATTGAAGGCGCTTGGAATGCGGCTGGATCACGGACCGCCAGATTGAAGCGGCGCGCGTGGCGATGACGCGGTCGATCAAGCGCGGCGGAAAAGTCTGGATCCGGCTGTTCCCGGACAAGCCGATCACCAAGAAGCCGGCTGAAACCCGTATGGGAAAAGGCAAGGGCGCGCCGGAGCAGTGGGTGGCGTGATCCGGCCGGGAAAAATTCTGTTCGAGATGGAAGGCGTGCCGCGCGACGTTGCCGCGGCGGCGATGAAGCTGGCCGCGGCCAAGATCTCCGCTGCCGACCAAACTGGTCTCGCGCGAGCATGTGGAGTAGACCAATGAAAGAGAACGCGGATAAAGCACGGGCGCTGGATACGACCGAACTCAACAAGCAGCTTGCGCGATTCGGCGGAGCAGATGTTCCGGCTGCGCTTCCAGATGCGCATGGGGCAGATGGAAGGGCTGAAGAAGCTGCGGATGCTGAGAAAAGAACGGGCGCGGATGCTGACCGTGCTGCGCGAGCGCGAACTGAATCCGGAAGCGGCGGCTCCGGTGAAGAAGGCGCCGGCCAAGACCAAAGCGGCCGCGAAAGCGAAGCCGGCTGCGAAAACGAAGGCCGTCCGCTAAGCCGAAGGCCGCAGCGAAATCCGAAGACCGCAGGCGAAAGCCAAGGCAAGCAAGGCTCCCAAAGCCACGAAGAGTAAAAAAGGATAGGCATGGCTGAGACGAAGGGCATCAAGAACGAAAAGATCGGCTCGGTGGTGTCGAACAAGATGGCGAAGACCATTGTGGTCGAAGTGACGCGGCGCGTGCCGCATCCGGTCTACAAGCGGATCGTGACCAAACGCAAGAAATTTTACGCGCACGACGAAAAGGGCGAAGCCAACGTCGGCGACGTGGTGCGGATCGTCGAGTGCCGCCCCATGAGCAAGCTGAAGCGCTGGCAGTTGGGCGAAGTGATGCGCAAGGCGGTGCAGGTGGCCACGGATCTGAGCGCGATCGGGATCGAGGCGGCGCGAGAGCAGCGGGTGTCCAAGAAAGCGTGGCAAGAAGTGACGCGCGGTAAGAAGTAAGACGCAGGGTTAGGGCGTAGGAGACAGAGCATATGATCGGGATGCGGACGATTCTCGAAGTGGCCGACAACAGCGGCGCGCGCAGGCTATCCTGCATTCTGCCGCGGGGCGGCGATCTGGGATTGCGCGCCGGGTTGGGCGACATCGTCACGGCGGCGGTGAAAGAAGCTTCGCCGGATTCGGCCATCAAAAAAGGAAAAGTGGTCCGCTGCGTGATCGTAAGAATGCGCAAGGAGACCCGGCGCAAGGACGGCACCTACATCCGGTTCGATTCGAATGCGGCGGTGCTGATCAATGAAGTCGGCGAGCCGGTGGGGACGCGCGTGTTCGGTCCGGTGGCGCGCGAGCTGCGCGACAAGAAGTTCATGAAGATCGTATCGCTTGCGCCGGAGGTGATCTAGACATGGCATTTAAAGTCAGACGGCGCGATTTGAACGCGCCCAAGAAAACGTTCAAGGTAAAGATCAAGAAGGACGACACCGTGAAGGTGATCGCCGGGCCGCGACAAGGGCAAAACCGGGCGCGTGCTGGACGTGGATCGCCGCACCGGGCGCGTTCTGGTCGAAGGCGTCAGCATGGTGAAGCGGCATACGCGTCCCAATCCGTCAGCGCCAGATAAAAGGCGGAATCGCGGAGCGCGAAAGCTCGATTTCGATTTCGAACGTGATGATCGTGACTTCGGGCGGCGTGGCGACGCGCATCGGCTATCGGATGGAGCAGGCCGGGCGCGTAACGCGGCGCGTGCGCATCGCGAAAAAGGGCGGCGAGATTCTGGACAAGAAGGCGTATGATTATGGCGGCAAGGTTGAAAGAGCAGTATCAAAAACATGTGATTCCGGCGCTGACCAAGGAGTTCGGCTATCAGAACGTCATGGCGGTGCCGAAGGTGGAAAAAATCTCGCTCAACATCGGAATGGGCGAAGCCACGCAGAATACCAAGCTGATCGACGGCGCGGTGAACGAGCTGGCGCAGATCGCCGGGCAAAAGCCGGTGATCACCAAGGCGCGCAAGTCGATTGCGGCATTCAAGCTGCGCGAGGGCATGGCGATCGGCTGCACGGTGACGCTGCGCGGCGACCGCATGTACGAATTTCTCGACCGGCTGGTGAACGTATCCCTGCCGCGCGTGCGCGATTTTCGCGGCGTGTCGAGCAAATCGTTCGACGGCCGCGGCAATTACACGCTGGGCATTAAAGACCAACTGATTTTCCCGGAGATCGATTACAACAAAGTCGACAAACTCAAGGGAATGAATATTTGCATCACCACCACCGCCAAGACCGATGCCGAGGGTCTGGCGCTGCTGAAGCATCTCGGCATGCCGTTCCGTACGCAGTAGGAGAGTAAGCAGGAGAAACGATGGCCACAACCGCCAAAATTGCCAGGGACGATAAACTCGCGATGGCCAAGGCCACATAAGACGCCGAAGCTGCAGCTGCCGGCATCGCAACCGGTGTTTCCGGTGCGGGCGCCCGCGCGGATTTCTACGGAAGTTCAAGCTGTGCCGGATCTGCTTCCGGAAACTGGCGCTGGCCGGAGAAGTCCCCGGCGTGATCAAAGCCTCCTGGTAGCGCTTCCAGCGCTTCTGGGTGCTTTGAGATACTGGCGGACGGTTTGTAACTGACCGTTGGTACGGTTCGGGTGAAATTGGCTGAGTGAGGGAAGGTAGTTGCTGGAGGACATTGAATGACGACAACGGATCCGATCGCCGACATGCTGACGCGCATTCGCAATGCGCTCGCAAGCGCGCCATCCCAAGGTGGACGTGCCGGCATCGCGGCTGAAGACCGATATCGCGAAGATTTTGAAGGACGAAGGCTACATCGCCAATTACAAGCTGACCGAGGATGGGACCAAGAAGTCGATCCGCATCTATCTCGAAATACACGCCCGGCAATATGCCGGTGATTTCGCGGATTGAGCGGGTTTCGCGTCCGGGTTGCCGGGTGTATGTCGGCTCGAAGAAGGTTCCGCGGGTGCTGGGCGGGCTGGGCATCAACATCCTGACCACGCCGCGCGGCGTGATGACCGGTTCCAGCGCGCGGAAAGAAGGCGTGGGCGGCGAAGTTTTGTGTCACGTCTGGTAGGGGAATAAAAATATGTCAAGAGTTGGAAAAAAGCCGATTCCGCTGCCGAAGGGCGTGAAGATCACCGTCGGCGAAAACGTTCTGAACGTCGAAGGGCCGAAGGGCAAGCAGACCGTTCCGGTCCCGGCGGGCATCACCATGCGGCAGAAGGATGGCGTCATGGAACTGCAGCGCGACGGCGACGATAAAGCCGCGTTGCACGGGCTGACGCGGGCTCTGGCGGCCAATGCGGTGCAAGGCGTTTCGACCGGGTTCACGCGGGAGCTTCAGATTTTCGGCATCGGATACCGCTGCGAAGTGAAGGGCCGCATCGCCACGTTCACCCTGGGCTATTCGCATCCGATCGAGTTCTATCTGCCGGACGGCATCGACCTGAAGGTCGACAAGCCGGCCAACAACCTGACGCCTCTGATTCTTACCGGAGGCGACCGGCAACTGCTGGGCCAGGTGGCGGCGAATATGCGCGCGCTGCGTCCGCCCGATCCGTATAAGAACAAGGGCATTCGCTATACCGGCGAGGCGCTGCGGAAGAAGGTCGGCAAGACCGGCGCTTCCGGAGCGAAATAAAGGGAAGCCAAGGAAATGAGAGGCAAGTAATGGCACGCGATTCGAAAAATCAGATCCGGATGCGCATTCATACGCGGATCCGCCGCCGCGTGAAAGGCACGCAGGAGCGTCCGCGGCTGGCTGTGTTCCGCAGCGTGAAGCATATTTACGCGCAGGTGATCGACGACGCGCAGGGTCACACGGTGGTAGCGGCGTCTTCGAACGAAAAAAACGGAGCCAACGGCGGGAATCTGGCAGGCGCGAAGAGCGTCGGGAAGCTGATCGCCGAACGCGCCAAAGACAAGGGCATCAAGCCGGTGGTTTTCGATCGCGGCGGGTATCTGTATCACGGCCGCGTGAAAGCGCTGGCCGATGCGGCTCGCGAAGCGGGACTGGAGTTTTAATGGATTTAGCACTCCGGCAAAACGGATCGATGCGGGGAACCTGAACCTGAAAGAACAGGTGGTCTCCATCAATCGCGTCACCAAAGTCGTCAAGGGCGGCAAGAATCTGAGCTTTTCGGCGCTGGTCGTGGTGGGCGATCCAGGCGCGAAGATCGTCGGATTCGGGACCGGCAAAGCGAAGGAAGTTCCCGCGGCCATCAAGAAGGGCATTGAAGCCGCGAAGAAAAATCTGCGCAAAGTTCACGTGCTGGCGACCACCATTCAACATACGGTGCCAGGCACATTCGGAAGCGGACGTGTGCTGCTAAAGCCGGCGCCGGAAGGAACCGGTGTGATCGCCGGTGGACCGGTGCGCGCCGTCATCACCGCTGTCGGGATTCCGAATGTGCTGACCAAATCCATCGGGTCGCACAATCCGCACAACGTGGTGAAGGCGACCATCGATGCGCTGGAACAACTGCGCGATAAAGGCGAAGTCGCGGATATGCGCGGACTTACGGTCGAGAAGGTGAAATAGTCATGGCGGGGATGATCAAAATCAAACTGATCCGCAGTCCGATCTGCACTCCGGAAAAACACAAGGTGATTGTGCGGGCGCTGGGGCTCAAAAAGATGAACCGGATCGTGGAGCGGCCGGATACGCCGGCGTTCCGGGGCATGGTGAAGAAGATTCCGCATCTGCTGGCTATAGTGGAGTAAGGGGATATGAATCTAAGCCAATTGAAACCCCCGCCGGGGCAAAAACAAAAGAAGCAGCGCATCGGGCAAGGCATGGGCTCGGGGCGTGGAAAATACTCCGGCCGCGGCGCCAAGGGCGCGAAGTCGATTTCGGGCTATTCGCGGATGCGCGGATTTGAAGGCGGCCAGATGCCGCTGCACCGCCGCTTGCCGAAGCGCGGGTTCACGAATATTTTCCATAAGGAATATGCGATCGTGAATCTTGCAAAGCTGGAAACGCTGGACGGCGCGAGCTTTGACCCCGGCAAGCTGCTCGAACTGGGCGTGATCAAGAAGCTGAACCATGGGCTGAAGATTCTGGGATCGGGCGAGTTGACCAGAAAGATCAATGTGAAGGCGCACGTGTTTTCGAAGTCGGCGCTCGAAAAGATTCAGAAGGCGGGGGGCACCGCCGAAGTAATCGGTGCGGAGAAGTAACACCGCGGAGATTTCGTCATGAAGTTTTTTGAAGCCGTAGCCAACGTATTTCGCATTCCGGATCTGCGCAAGCGGCTGATGTTCGCGCTGGGGCTGCTGGCGGTGTATCGCATCGGCGGGCACATTCCGATCCCGGGCGTGGACGTGAACCGCATGGCGGACTTCTTCCAGAAGAACGCCGGCAGCGTGTTCGGCATGTTCGACCTGTTCAGCGGCGGAATGCTACGGCGCATGACTATTTTCGCGCTGGGCATCATGCCGTATATCACGGCGTCGATCATTCTCCAGTTGCTGACCGTCGTGGTTCCCACGCTCGAAAAGCTGCAAAAAGAGGGCGAGCTGGGGCGCCGCAAGATCACGCAATGGACCCGGTATCTGACGGTCGGCCTGGCCTTGATGCAGTCGGCTGGAATCGCGACCGCGCTTGAAACCGCGCAACAGGGGCTGGTCATGAACCCCGGATTCGGATTCGTCGCGATGACCATCCTCAGCCTGACCACCGGAACGGCATTCATCATGTGGCTGGGCGAGCAGATTACGGAGCGCGGCATCGGCAACGGCATGTCCCTGCTGATCTTCGCGGGAATTATCGTGCGTCTGCCGGAAGCGATTTTCGAGCTGGTCCAGAAGGTCCAAACCGGTGACTGGCCGCTGATCCAGGTCGCGATCATCCTGGTGATGATGGTCGCCGTGGTGGCGTTCATCGTATTGGTCGAACGCGGCGAGCGGCGCATTCCGGTGCAATACGCCAAGCGCGTGATCGGACGGCGCGTGATGGGCGGGCAATCGACGCACTTGCCGCTGAAAGTCAACGCGGGCGGCGTGATTCCGGTGATTTTCGCCAGTTCCCTGCTGGCCTTTCCGAGCACTTTGATGAACGTCGATTGGGTCAGAAATTCCCCGGTGATGAGCGGGATGCTAGGCGCGATCCGCGGCGATGGCGCGCCGCTTTACTACGTCCTGTACACCGCGCTGATTATCTTCTTCTGTTTCTTCTACGTATCGATCATTTTCAATCCCAACGAAGCAGCCGACAACATGCGGAAGTACGGCGGATTCATTCCCGGCATCCGGCCGGGAAAGAACACCGCCGAGTACATGAACAAGATTCTGACCAAGATCACGGTGGTGGGCGGGCTGTATCTGTCGATCCTGTCGCTGATTCCGATGATCATGATCACCGGCATCAAGCTGCAGCGGCTGCCGCTGGTCGGCAACTTTATCGACGCGCATTCGCCGCGCTGGCTTTTGGACGGGCTGGGCGTATCGTTTTATTTCGGAGGAACCTCGCTGCTGATCGTGGTGGGCGTCGCCATGGATACCGTGAACCAGATTGAGGCGCAGCTGATCATGCGGCACTACGAAGGCTTTACGCCGCGCGCGGGGCGGATCCGCGGCCGGCGCAGCAGCGTCTGAGGGGGAGTCTCTAAGACACGTCCTGAATGACCGCTCCGCCGTGTTTGATCTTGTTCGGTCCCCCCGGTTCGGGGAAGGGCACGCAAGCCAATTTGCTGCGTGACAAACTGGGGATGGCGCACATCTCGACGGGCGATATGCTGCGCGCTCGAGTGGCTTCGGGCGATGAATTGGGAAAAGTAGTGGCGGGGATCATGCAGTCCGGCGCGCTGGTGCCGGATGAGATGGTCAACCGGATGGTGGAGGATCGGATCCAGCAGCCGGACGCGGCGCGCGGGTTCATTTTAGACGGATATCCGAGGACGGTGGCGCAGGCCAAGCTGCTCGATTGCATGCTGCGGACCCGGCAGATCCGGACGGTGGTGGTCCATTTGAAAGTGGACTATACTGTAGTCATAGCCCGCCTCTCCGGCCGCCGTCAGTGCCCGTCCTGCGGAGCGCTGTACAGTTTGTCGTCGAATGCGCCGTTGGTACCGGAAATTTGCGACCGGTGCGGGTCGGCGTTGGCGGTTCGCGATGATGATCGCGAAGAAGTAGTGGTCCAGAGGCTGAAGGCATACGACTTACAGACCGCTCCCGTGCTCGAGTTTCTCGGCGGGGCGGGATATCGGTGTTTCGATGTACGGGGCGAATCGCGCGCGCCCGAAGAAATCGCGCGGGAGATACAGGATTTGATCGAGGGCGAGTTTGGCGGGGAAATCGCCGACGCCCGAAACTGACATGATCGTGCGCAAGAATTTATCGGAGCTGGAGAAGATGCGCGCGGCGGGTCTGCTGGTGTGGAAGATCCTGGACCGGTTGCGGGGGATGGTCCGGGAAGGCGTCACGACGTATGAGCTTGAAGTCGAAGCGGAACGGATGATGACGGAAGCAGGCGCTCGCCCGGCGTTCAAGGGATATTCGACGCCCGCGGCTGGGACCAAGTTTCCGTTCGTGCTGTGTACCTCCGTCAACGACGAAATCGTGCACGGGATGCCGTCGCAGAAACGGGTTTTGAAGAACGGCGATATCGTTTCGATCGATACGGGCGTCCAGTTGAACGGATATTACGGCGATTCGGCGATCACGGTGGCGGTAGGCGAGGTGCCGGAGGAGACGCAGCGCTTGCTGGACGTAACCCGGGAATCGCTGGAGCTGGCGATCGATAAAGCGCGGCCGGGAAACCGGCTGTTCGATATTTGCGGTACGGTGGAGCGGCACGTAACCGCACACGGGTTTACCGTAGTCCGGGAGTTTGTGGGGCACGGGATCGGCACGCACATGCATGAGGAGCCGCAGATCCCGAATTACATCGACCGGAAGAACGAGAATCCGCGGCTGAAAGAAGGAATGGTGCTCGCGATCGAGCCGATGGTGAACGCCGGGAAAGCCGGGAGCCGGGTTCGGCCAGACCGGTGGACGGCGGTGACCGAGGATGGTAAAAACTCGGCGCACTTCGAGCATACGGTGGCGATCACCGCGAACGGTCCATGGGTTCTGACCAGGCCGTGAAGGCGACGGTGGTCGAGCTCCTGCCGAGCGCGGCCTACCGGTTGAAGCTGGAGAACGAGGATTTGGTGCTGGCGCACGCCACCGGAGCGGGCGCCGCGAATTTTGTGCGGTTGCGTCCGGGGGATCGGGTGAGGGTGGAGCTTTCGCCGCATGACCGGACCCGAGGCAGGATCGTCGAATTGTTGAAAGAGGCTGAGATGAAAGTACGGGCGTCGGTCAAAAAAATGTGCGACAAGTGCAAGGTGATTCATCGCGAGGGTGTGGTGCGCGTGATCTGCGCGAATCCGAAGCACAAGCAGAGGCAAGGTTAAGAGGAATTCTATGGCGCGTTTAGCAGGCGTAGATTTACCGGCGAAGAAACGGACCGAAATCGGTCTCACCTACATCTACGGCATCGGCCGCACGCGAGCCAACTCGCTGTGCTATCGCGCCGGCGTGGATCCGAACAAGAAATCTCGGACCTGACCGAGGACGAAGTGAACCGCATCCGCCAGATTCTCGAGGCCGAAGGCGCGGTCGAAGGCGACCTGCGCAAAGAGCTCTCGATGAATATCAAGCGCCTGATCGAGATGGGCTCGTATCGCGGCTTGCGGCATCGGCGCGGGCTGCCGGTGCGCGGCCAGCGCACGCATACCAATGCGCGGACGCGCAAAGGTCCGCGGCGCGGCACCGTGGCGAATAAGAAGAAAGCGAGCGCGAAGACCTAATGGCGAAAGCACAGGCGAAGGCGGCTGCGGGGAAACCGGCGGCCAAGGCCGGCAAGAAGAAGGCGTTCAAGAAGAAGGAAAAGAGGGTTGTACCCACCGGTCTGGTGCACGTCCAGGCTTCGTTCAACAACACCATCATCACCATCACGGATCCGATCGGAAACGTGATCGCGTGGTCCAGTTCGGGTTCGCTGGGATTCCGCGGATCGCGCAAGGGAACACCGTTTGCCGCGCAGCAGGCGTCGTTGACGGCCGCGAATAAAGCCAAGGAATCGGGTCTGCGCACGGTGGAAGTGAACGTGAGCGGGCCGGGAGCGGGCCGCGAGTCCGCGGTTCGCGCGCTGGCGACGGCGGGTCTGGAAGTGCGGACCATCAAGGATCATACGCCGATTCCGCACAACGGATGCCGGCCGCCGAAAAAGCGGCGAGTTTGATTTTTTTGTAGAAAGCAGGACGAAGGCGAAATCCGCCGTAAACTGCACCTACTTTGCGCATCAGAAATGCGCGCATGAAAGGAAGGTAGATTTTGGCACGATACGTTGGGCCCGTCTGCCGGCAGTGCCGGCGCGAGGGCATGAAACTGTTCCTGAAAGGCGAGCGCTGCCACACCGAGAAGTGCGCCATCGAGAAGCGCAACTTCGCTCCCGGCCAGCACGGCAAGGATCGCAAACCAAAACTGGTGGGCTACGGCCTGCAGCTTCGCGAAAAGCAGAAAGCGCGGCGGTATTATCAACTGCTCGAAGGCCAGTTCCGCAATCTGTTCGAGAAAGCATTGGTGAAGAAAGGCATCACCGGCGAACATCTGCTCAACATGCTGGAGCGGCGTCTGGACAACGTGATCTACCGCATGGGCTTCGGGACATCGCGCGCGCAGTGCCGGCAGTTGGTGCGTCACGGGCACGTCGATGTGAACGGACGCCGCGTGGATATTCCCTCTTTCCAGGTGAAGCCGAACGACGTGATCGAAGTTCGCGAGAAGAGCAAGAATAATCCGACCATTCTGCACGCGCGCGACGCCACGGCCCACGCTCCCAGCCCCAACTGGCTCGAAGTGGACCGCGAGAATCTGCGCGGCCGGGTCATCGGACAGCCGAAGCGCGAGGACCTGGTCCAGATTCAGCTGAACGAGCAACTGATCGTCGAATTGTATTCGAAGTAGTAAGGAGCCACTAAAAATATGTTCAAAGGATTTCAAAAACCGAAGCGACTGGTCGCGAACACGGAAACGCTCAATGAGCGCTACGGCATGTTCACCGCGCAGCCGTTCGAGCGCGGATTCGGCTCCACCATCGGCACCGGCCTGCGCCGCGTGCTGCTGAGCTCGATTGAAGGCGCGGCCATCACCGCCGTCCGCATCGAAGGCGTGGCGCACGAATTCAGCCCGATTCCCGGCGTGGTCGAAGACGCCACCGACATCATCCTCAACCTGAAACAGGTCCCCTTCAAGATGATGGGCGAGGGCACGCGCACGGTGCGACTCAAGGCCGATTCGGCCGGGCGAAGTCATGAGCGGGCAGATCGAAACCGACTCCGACATCGAAGTGCTCGACCGCAACATGCACATCGCCACCGTCGGACCGGGCGGAAAGCTCGCTATCGAGATGCGCCTGAAGTCCGGCCGCGGATACGTCTCGGCGGACCGCAACAACGACGAAGATCTTCCGGTCGGCTACATTCCGATCGACTCGGTCCATTCTCCGGTCCGCAAAGTGAATTTCTCGGTCGAAGCCGCGCGCCTCGGCCAGATGACCGACTACGACAAGCTGACCATCGAAGTGTGGACCAACGGCGCGATTTCGCCGGCCGACGCGATCGGCCAGGCTGCCAAGCTGCTGAAGGACCACATGGCGATCTTCATCAACTTCGAAGAGCTGCCGGAATCGGCCGAAGAACCGGCCGAGCGCGCGCTGAGCCAGATGAACGAAGTGCTGAACCGGTCGGTCGAAGAACTCGAGTTGAGCGTCCGCTCCTACAACTGCCTGAAGAACGCCAACATTCAGACCATCGGCGACCTGGTGCAGAAGACCGAAGCGGAGATGCTGCGCACCAAGAATTTCGGGCGCAAGTCGCTGAATGAGATCAAGGAAATCCTTTCGGGACTGGGCCTGACCTTCGGCATGAAGTTCGACGCGCAGGGCCGCCTGGTTTCGCCGGCGGGCACGCCGGCCATGCTCGGCGCCGGCCGGATACCGAAGAGATGATCGAAGACGAGTCGGACGAGATCGACGACGAAGAGGACGAGGAGGCCAGCCCCTCGGCTGAGTAAGGACCATGCGACACAAGGTAGCAGGATACAAACTCAAACGCAACGTCGGCTCGCGCAAAGCGCTGTTTCAAGGGCTGGTGACCAGCGTCATCGAGCATGAGCGCATTGTCACCACGGTTCCGAAGGCCAAGGCGGTGCAGCCGCTGGTGGAGAAAATGATCACGCTCGCCAAGCGCGACACGCTGCACACGCGCCGTCAGGCGGCGGCGTTTCTCGAAACTCCGGCCGCGCTGAAGAAGCTGTTCGACAAGCTGGGGACGCGATTCGGCCAGCGCAACGGCGGCTACACGCGCGTGGTCCGGCTGGGAAATCGCAAAGGCGATGGCGCCGAGCAGGCCATGCTGGAACTGGTCGGTTCCGAACTGGTCAAGCGCGCCGCCGAACGCGCCAAGCGCCGTGAAGAGCGGCTGAAGGCGATTGCGCCAGGGCAAAGAAGAAGGCGAAGCGCCCGAAGAGTAGCCTACACTCATCTATTGATGAGGTACATCCTGCTGGTTGTTTGCGTTTTCGCCCAGGCGGCGGAGTGGAAATTCGCGGTCTCGGGCGATTCGCGGAACTGCGGAGATGTAGTCATGCCCGCGATCGCGGCGGGGGTTCGGTCAAGCGGCTCGGAATTCTACTGGCATCTGGGCGACTTCCGCGCGATGTATACCATCGACGAGGACATGGTTCCTCCGCCGAAGCTCGGGATCGCCGGCCGCAAGCTGAGCCTGGAAGAATACGGGAAAATCGCCTGGCCGGATTTTATCGCGCACCAGATCGTCCCGTTCGGCAATTTACCGGTGTTTCTGAGCATCGGCAATCACGAAACCACCGCACCTGGCACGCGTGAAAAATACCTGATCCAGTTCGCGGACTGGCTCACGACACCCACCTTGCGCGCGCAACGGCTGAAGGACGATCCGAGCGATCACGAGCTGCGCACGTACTTTCATTGGGTCCGCCGCAACGTCGATTTCATCGCGCTCGACAACGCCTCGGCGGATCAGTTCGACGCCGCCCAGCTCCGGTGGTTTAAGTCGGTGGTCGAGCATGACGAAGCGTCGGGCGCCATCCGCTCGATCGTCGTCGGCATGCACGCCGCGCTTCCAGGCAGCTTCGGGTCGAGCCACAGTATGAGCGATTGGCCTCGCGGAGAATCGAGCGGACGCGAAGTTTATCAGGCCCTGCTTCACGCGCGGGATGCGGCGCACAAACGCGTGTATCTGCTCGCCAGCCATTCGCACTTTTTCATGGAGGACGTGTTCCGCAACGACTATTGGAAGGAGCAGGTGCTTCCAGGCTGGATCGTGGGCACCGCGGGCGCGGTTCGCTACAAGCTGCCTAACGGCGCCGCCAGCGGACACGCCGCCAAACAGGGCGTGTACGGCTACATGGTGGGAAGCGTTGCGGACGACGGATCCATTTCGTTCCAGTTCATTGAAACTTCGCTCGACGATCTGCTTCACGCAAACCAGGGGAAGCAGCCGGAGCCGCTGGTTCGGTGGTGTTTCTCCGACAACAAACAATTCTAGATTTTTCTGTTTCGGCATTTCCGTATGGGCGCACCCCTTTGCGCTCCCGCCCTCGCGGTGTTATCTTGACTCCAACGATCTGTAACGGGACCGGGCGGTGTAACCGCCGGAAAGTGTGAAGTCTTTGGGTTCCGAAGATCGCGCGAAGCCGCTGGATCCACTATCCGGACGGGCGGGTGCTCAACATGAAGAACGGCGTGCGGATCCGCGCCACCCCGTGGATGAGCCGGCGACGGTCAAAGTTCTGAACCCGTTGCAAACCGCCGCGCGTTTCGATGCCCGGATTGTGGAAATGTCGCGCGGCGGCATGAGGCTGCGGGTGCCGCAATCCCTGATGCCGGGGACGTTGGTGCAGATCCGCTTTCAAACCAAGCTGGCTCTCGCCGAAGTGCGTTACTGCGAAACCGCGGGCGCGGAGTATTACGCCGGCGTGCGCTTTCAGGATGTTCTCGACACCGATCGTCCGGACACCGCCTGAATCACTTCGCGTGCGCCGTCTTGGCGACTTCGACCTCGGCGCCGATGAATCCCCAGGTCAGCCAGACGTTGCCTTTCACGATGCGCCTGAAATATTCCTGCGCCTTGGCAGGATTGCCATTATAGAGATACCAGTTGCCGACGCCATAAGCCACCGTGTCGAAGCGAAGCTCGGGCTCCTGGTCGGTGTTATCGGCGGGAGGCTGCGGCGGCACTGCCTCGGCTTCCGGCATTTTCCCCTGAAAGAAACGCACCAGGCTTAGATAAAAGAACGTGTGCGGCTCCGTATTCTTCATGTCCGGCGTGATCAAGGCCAGGGCCTTCGCAGCCTCGTCGGGTTTGTTGGCGCGGCGCATAGACGCATAAACCCAATTGGTCGCGTTGATGCGCTCATCGGTATTGGGAGCCACCTCCACGGCGTGATGAAAGGCGTCCCCGGCCGCGGCGAACTCGCCCAGAAAGTAGTGCGCGAGCCCCAGATGGTAGTAACCCGCCATGTTCTTGGGATCGATCTTCACCGCGCGCTCCAGATCCGCGCGGGCTTTGGTAAATTCGCGAAGGCCCACTTCGCGATGACCGCGCTCGGTCAGCAGCGCCGCGTTCTGAGGATCGATCGCCAGCCCGCGCGTGCACGTCGCGACCGATTCCCGGTACTCGCGCACTGCGGATTGCGCCAGTGCGAGTTTCAGAATCAGGTCGGGATTTTTCGGATTTGCCGCCAAGCGCTTTTCCGCCTCGGCGACCGTACCTTTGTCGTCCGCGAGCGCATAAAACTTCGTGCCCAGCGGTGAGGTGACTTCAAGCGCCGGCTGCGCAGCCTGCGCGGATACGGCAATGATGAGGGTCGACAACAGTCGGATGGCGGTCATGAGAGTTAGCATACACCCGATTTCGGCTTTCGATACTTGTCCGATAGCACTCCGCGGATTCCGAAGATCCGGAGTTCGAGAGCTGATGGCTACTGTTCCCAGCCGCCACCGAGCGCGTTGTAAATCTGCACCAGCGATAATCGTTCGTTCAATCGCGCACGCGCGAGGTTGAGCTCAGCCGCGAAAAAGTTGGTTTGATTGGTCAGGACTTCCAGATAGCTGGCCGCACCCCCTTTGTAACGCATGTCCGACAGATCGGCGGCGCTGTGCGCGGCGGTGGTCAAAAGCTCCTGGTGTTCGCGAAATTCACGATACCTGCGATAGGCGATCAAGGCATCGGAAACCTGGCGGAAAGCCTGCTGGATGGTCTGCTGATACGCGAGCAGCGATTGCTCATGTTCGGCTTCGGCGAGCTTCAGATTCGCGCGCAGTTTTCCTGCCGTGAAGATCGGCTGCGTGAGCGGCACGCCGAAAGTCCACGCCGTGGAGCCGGACGTAAACAACTTCGACAGCGGCCCGCTCTCGACGCCGAACACTTCGGTCAACGGCAGATCCGGAAAGAAAGCGGCTCGAGCGACGCCGATCTGGGCGTTCGCGGCGATCAATTGCTGCTCCGTTTCGCGAATGTCGGGACGGCGTTCCAGCAATCGGGATGGGAGTCCAGCGGGTACGGTGTCCGGCAATGGCTGTTCGGTCAACGCCAGGCCGCGCGGAATATCGTGCGGATTTTCGCCCATCAGTGTACTGATCAGACCTTCCTGCTGCGCGATCTGACGCTCGACGTCCGGAATCGTTTCCGCGGCGGTTTCGACCAGTTGCTCGGCTTGGCGCACGTCCAGCAAGCCGACCGCGCCGCCGTTCGCTAACGTCTCCGTGAGTTGTAGCGATTCTTTGCGCGACGCGAGCGTCCGTTGTGCGATCTCCAATTCGGAATCGAGCTCGCGAAGCTGGAAATACGCCATCGCGACGCTCGACACTACGGTACTCAGCACTTGCCGCCGTCCCCATTCGGTTGCGGCCAGATTCGCGCGTGCCGCCTCCGTCGCTCGCCGGTATTTGCCCCAGAAATTGATATCCCAGGAAAACAATCCTTGCAGTTGAAAAACGTTGAAAGCGAATCCGGGGATCTTCTGGGCGCTGTATCCGGCGCTGGCGCTCACGGTCGGAAATTGATCGGCGCGAGTCACGCCGGCCTGTGCCTGCGCCTGGAGAATTCGCGCGGCCGCGATGCGCACATCGTAGTTCTGCGCGAGCGCGGCGCGGATCAGCTTTTGCAGCTCCTCGTCATGAAAGACAGTCCACCATTTTTCGTCGCCGATGGAAGCCGCGGTTGTATCCGGAGTCTGGTTCCGGAACGCGTCCGGAGTATTCACAGCCGGGCGGCGATAATTCGGTCCAACAGTGCATCCGGCGAGGATGAGCGCAAACAACGACCCAGTCGCGCGACGCATCAGGAACTCTCCCGCCCCAGACGTCCCACGCGATGCGAAAGCTTTTCAACCACGTCGAACGTTACCGGAATCAAGAAAATCGCGATCAGCGAAGCCGCCAGCATTCCACCGATCACCGCCGTGCCCATGATGCGGCGCGAAACGGCGCCGGATCCAGCCGCGACCCACAGCGGGACGCATCCGAGAATGAACGCAAACGCAGTCATCAGAATAGGACGCAACCGGATGCGCGCCCCGATCAGTGCCGCTTCTTCGATGCTCTTGCCGCCGCGTTCGTACTCGGTCTTGGCGAACTCCACAATCAGGATCGCGTTCTTGGCTGCAAGCCCGATCAACATCACCAGCCCGATCTGCGCGTAAACGTCGTTTTCATAACTGCCGCGCCCAAAGGAACAGATATGCGCCGAACACCGCGATCGGCGTCCCCAGCAGGACGCTGAACGGCAGCGACCAGCTTTCGTACAGCGCCGCGAGAATCAGAAACACGAACAGCAGCGAAAGGCCGAAGATCGCCGCGGGCGGAACGCCCTGCGCTGCCTGCTGTTCCTGAAACGACATGCCGGTATAGTCGAATCCCATTTCGCGCGGCATGGTCTGCGCGAAAACGTCTTCGAGCGCGGCCATCGCCTGCGCCGAGCTGTATCCCGGCGCGGCGGCGGCATTGATCTGCGCCGCGTGATATTCGTTGTAGCGCATCGTGAACTCCGGCCCGAAGATGGACCGGATGCTGGTGATCGCGCTCAAGGGCACCATCTGATTGCGATTGTTCGCGACATAAAACTGGCCCATGTCCTCCGCGCGCGTGCGGTAATTACCCTCCGCTTCCACGTACACCTGCCATTGGCGGCCGAATCGATTGAAGTAGTTCACCAGATAGCCGCCCATGAAGGCTTGTAGCGTCTCATAAACGTCGCCGATGTTGATTCCCTGCCGCGTAACCTTGGCGCGGTCGACGTCGATGAAGTTTTGCGGCACGTTGGGAAGGTATGTGTTGGTCACGCCGACCAACTCCTTCCGTCCGCTCACGGCCTGCATGAACTTGTTGACGTTGTCGGTCAGGAATTGCAGATCGCTGCCGGAGCGGTCTTCCAGCATGAACGTAACGCCGCCCGACGTTCCCACGCCGGGAATCGCGGGCGGAGAAAACGAAAACGCGATGCCGTCCTCCACTTTTCGAAGCTCGCTGTTGATGTGATTGCGAATCGCCTGGTTCTGTTCTTCCGGCTTCTTGCGTTCATCCCATGGCTTTTCGGTGACGAAAAAAAATCCGCTGTAAGTATTCTGAACGCGGCTCAGCAGGCTAAGCCCGATCACCGACGTGCATCCCTGCACGCCGGGCGTGCTCATGATGATCTTTTCCACTTTTCGCGCAGCCTCGGAAGTCCGTTGAAGCGAAGCGGCGTCCGGCAGTTGCATGCTCACGAAGACGTAGCCGTAATCCTCTTCCGGCAGGAACGACCCCGGCAGTTTCCCACCGATGAAAACGGCGAGCGCGCCGATGCCTGCGAGAAAAAGCAGGCTGATTGCGGCTTTTCGAATCAATACGCCGGAGAATCCGACGTATCCATTGGTGACGCGCGCGAAGCCGCGATTGAATTTTCGAAAGAACCACGCGAGCGGACCGCGCGATTCCTTCCTGGGTTTCAACAGAAGCGCCGCCAGCGCGGGGCTCAGCGACAATGCATTGAACGCGGAAATAAGCACCGAAATCGCGATGGTCACCGCGAACTGCTGGTACAGCCGTCCCGTGATGCCGGGAATGAAGATCGTGGGAATGAACACCGCGCTCAGGATCAGCGCGATCGCGACCACCGGACCCGAAACCTCCTCCATGGCTTTGAGCGCTGCATTGCGTGGAGTCATTCCCTCCTCGATATGCCGCTCCACGGCCTCCACCACGACGATCGCGTCATCCACTACCAGCCCGATCGCCAGCACCAGTCCGAATAACGAAAGCGTGTTGATCGAAAATCCGAGCAGGGGAAAGACCGCGAAGGTTCCAATCAGCGAAACCGGCACCGCCAGTAGCGGAATCAGCGTCGCGCGCCATCCCTGCAGGAACAGGTACACGACCACCACTACCAGCCCCAGCGCTTCGAATAGGGTATACACGATTTCTCGCATGCCCGCAGTGACGGCCAGCGGTCGTATCCAGACTAACGGTATAAGAAAGGTCCTGCGGAAATCGCTGGCTGAGTTGGGCCACGCGCGCGCGTAGCGCATTCGCCGCGTCCACTGCGTTCGATCCAGGAAGCTGATAACATGCGAGCACGGCTGATGGTCTGCCGTTATATCGCCCAAACAGACTGTACGTCTGCGCGCCCAGTTCCAGCCGCGCGACGTCTTTCAACCGCAGATTCGAGCCGTCCGGATTGGCGCGCAGAATTACTTCGCCGAATTGCTCGGGCGTGATCAAACGGCCCTGCGCGCGCATCGTATAAGTGAACTGCTGGCCGGGCGGCGACGGCTCGCCTCCGATCTGGCCTGCTGGATTCACCGTGTTCTGCGTTTGCAGCGCCTGAATAATCTCCGGAACCGTGATCTGGAGCTTCGCGAGCTGATCCGGCTTCACCCAGCACCCGCATTGCGTACGGCCCGGCGCCGAACACCTGCACGCGCGCGATTCCGGGGACGCGGGTCAGCTCGTCAATCAGGTTGATATAGGCGTAATTCGCCAGAAATGTGTTGTCGTAACTGCCGTTCGGGGAATACAGCGCCACCAGCAGCAGCGGCGCCGAGAGCGACTTCTGCACCAGCAGTCCCGCCGTGTTCACCAGCGCCGGCAACTGCGCCTGCGCTTGCGATGTGCGCAGCTGCGTCAGAACCTGATCGATGTTCGGATCCGTTTTCACGTCGAAATCGACGGTGATCTGTGAGCTCCCGTTGTTGGCGTTGATCGAATACATGTAGTTCATGTTGTCGACCCCGCTGATCTGGGCTTCAAGCGGCGTCGCCACGGATTGCTCCAGCGTCTGCGCGTCCGCGCCGGGATACGTCGCCGACACCATGATGTCCGGAGGAACGATGCTGGGGAATTGCGCCACCGGAAGCGCGAGCATTGATACCAGTCCGATGATCACCATGAGAATCGCGATCACCATCGCGACGATGGGGCGATTGATGAAGAATTTCGACATGTCTAGCGCGTCCCTGCCGGTTCGGGCTTCGGATTCACAACCATGCCGTCGCGAACTTTCGCCGCACCCTCCGTGATCACGCGCTCATCCGGCTTCAGGCCGCTTGCGATCACCCACATCTCGCCGACTCGATCGCCCACCTGCACGCTGCGAATCGACACTTTGTTGTCCGGCCCTACCACCGCGACCTGATTGCGTCCCTGCAATTCCGTGACGGCCCGCTGAGGAACCAGTAGCGCGCCTTTATGCAGTCCGGTCAGAGCCTTGATGCGGCCGAATTGGCCAGGACGCAGGATGTTGCCAGGATTCGGGAAGGTTCCCACCATGCGAATGGTCCCGGTCTGCGTATCCACCTGGCGATCGGCGAACGCGATGCGGCCCTCGTGCGGATACGTGGATCCGTTGGCGAGCGTCAGGTGCAGCGCCACATCGCTGTTCAACTTCAACATGTCCGTCGCGTTAGACTTCAGGCGGCCCGCCAGCGTCAGGTACTCCTGCTCGCTGATCGGAAAGTAAACCTTGATCGGGTCCACTTGCGACACCACCGTCAATACCGTGGTGGGACCCACCAGATTGCCGATCTGAATAGTTGCGATCCCGGAAATTCCGTCCATCAGCGAGCGTACCTTGGTGAATCCCAGATTCAGCGTGCGCTGTTTCGACCGCCGCTTCGGCGGCTTGTACGGCGGCTTGACTGGTTTGAATCGCCGCTTCATCCGTTTTGATTAGCGCTTCCGTTTGCGCCTTCGCTTGAACGTCGTTATCGAGCTGGCTTTGCGGGATCGCCCGCGCGGCGGCCAGCGGAGTATCGCGCTTCACATTGATATCGGCCAATCCGAGCTGCGCCTGCGCCTGCGCCAATTGTCCGCGCGCCTGCGAAACCTGGCTCTTGGCCTGCGCCAGTTGCCCTTCCGCCTGCGCCAGTACCGCCTGAAACGGACGCGGGTCGATCTCGAACATGACCTCGTCCTTGTGGACCAGCGAACCCTCGCGATAGTCCTGCCGGATCAGGTATCCGCTGACTTGCGGCTGGATGTTGGCGTTCACAAACCCGTCGAGTGTCGCCACCCAGTCGCCGTAGATCGCCACATCTTTCTGAACGACGTTCACGACCTCGACATCGGTGGGCGGTGCGGCTTGGGCGGCAGGCGCCGCGCCCGGACGGCTCGCGCATGCAGCTAGGCCCAGGAAAATACCGGCAGCGATGATTTGAAGAAGAGAGCGCTTCACGGTTCGGGTACCAATCTCGTGTATGCGGGCTTTCATGAAACGAAGAGAATCCGGCGAAGCGCTACGGCAGAACAGAACGATAGCGATCCAAATTTATACTCGACTCAATCAGATGGCTCACCAGTGCACCCCGATTCAGCGATTTCGCCTGAATCGGGGCGGACGAGAACGTTCTTCTATTCTAATCCGGTAGCCATGCCGCCCGCTCTTTTGCCCGCTTTTGTGAAAGAATTGGCGACATGGGTCGCCTGTGTATCGCCGCTTTCATCGTCTTCGCCTGCGCCGCGCCGGCCTATTCTCAGGACCACCTCGTGAATCTAAACGTAGTCGCGCTCGACAGCCACGGTCAGCCTGCCTCCGACTTGACCGCCGACGACTTTCAGGTTCAGGATCAAGGCAAGCATTACCGCATCGCGGCGTTTCATAAGAACGACGCGAAAACGCAGACCGAGGCTCCTGCTACTCTCGGACCCCATGAGTTCTCGAACCGCGCCGCCGCCGCCCCTCCCTCCGCGACGCTGATTCTTCTCGACCTGCTCAACCTCCCGCCCGATCAGCAGGGCTACGCGCGGAATCAGCTCGTCTCTGTGCTAAAGCGCCTGGACTCGGCCGAGTACGTCTATCTGTACCTGCTGACTGTTCACGGTCCTATTCCGGTTCGCGGCCTGCCCGAGGCGCAGACCGAACCCTCCTCCGCGGGAAACTGGACCCAGAATGTTCAAGCCAGACTTGAGGACGCCGTTTCCCACGTTTATCGTCTGGCCCCGGATATGTATACGGAGGACCGCGTCGGCATCACCTACATGGCGCTAGACGCATTGGCCTCGCGGCTGGCGGCGCTCCCCGGCCGGAAGAGCATCGTGTGGATTTCGCACGGTGTCCCCATCATGATCGGCCCGCAGACCTCGACCACGGGCATGATCATTCAATACGAGCCGCTGCTTCGACAGTTGAGCGCGACACTCGATAGCGCCACGATTTCGGTTTATCCGGTGGCCGATCTGACCGCTTCGGGATTGACCCCCAGCAAGAACCTTGGCGTTTTCGACGCGCAGCCCGAGACCGCTCCAGTCGCGCGTGGTACCGGTCCGCAACCGCAAGCTCAAGTGCAGGCGACCGGCGGAAGCGTGGATACCGTCAGCGAGCTCGCCACGATGACCGGCGGGCGGGTCCAACTGGACAACAACATCGGCGCGGCCGTCAAGGAAGCGATGGAAGATGCGCAGGTGAACTACACCATCTCCTACGCGCCCGGGGAGTGGGACGGGAAATATCACAAAGTGCGCGTGGCATGCTCGCGACGTGGAGTCAAAGTCCTGGCCAAGGACGGCTATTTCGCATATGCGGCGCAGGCGTCCACTGCGGAACAGGAGAAAGCGGCCCTCTCAGCCGCCGCGTGGAGTCCGTTCGACGCAGCCGGGATTGGCGTTCGAGCCACTATCGCACCCAGCGCGAAACTTCCTCAAGCGGTGCATTTGCAGGTGCGCATCGACGCTCACGACGTTCAACTCGCCCGCCAGAACGATCGCTTCGCGGGGAATCTTTCGGTCACCTACGTAGCCTACGACGCCGACGGCAAACAGACCGCAGGCGCGCCCACGGGATTCCCGTTCCGCATGACTCCCAAGCAGCGCGATGGAGCCTTGAAAAACGGCATCACGCTCTCACCGGATCTGCCCGAGGGCGACGCGATTCAAAAGATCCGCGTCATCGTGTTCGACCGCAACTCGAACAACGTCGGCTCCGTGACGATTCCGCTCACCGTCGCCGATCGCAGCCCCGCGCGTTAAGAAGTCTTGAAGAAGTGGACGATTTTCTTGCCCGCCTCGTCCGTGTAGTAGACCGTCACCTTGCCGGCCTTGGTGGCGCCTTCCGCCACGTCTTTTCCGGTTTCGGCTGTCACGTGCGCGGTGAAGTGGTAGGTGGTCTCGGTGCCGTCTGCGGTCTTCACGGTGATGGTTTTCGCGCCGCGATCGATACCCTTCACGGTTCCTTCGGCGACGTGCAATCCATCCTTGCCGATCCGGTCGAACTCTTCGGCGGTTTTCTCCGTCCCCTTCACGGTGTAATGCACTACTACTTCATTGCCGTCCTTCAACGCGTGAAACGCGTCCGCGCTTCCCTTGCCCACGGCTTCCCCGCCATGCACGGTCGCACGCGCGGCTACGTGAAACGTCTGCTCCGTCCCGTCCGCCATCTTGACGACCACAGTTTTCGTCGCGGCGTCGACTTTTTTCACAGTCACCGATACCGCGCTCACTACATCGTCGGCTGCGAAAGCGACTGTCGCGAACGCCGCCAGGATCCACAAAGAACGCATAAAACCTCCCTTTCGAGACTACGCTGATTCCTTCGGCTCCGAACCGGCTTCCTTGCGCGCCTGTTCGAATAGAAAATTGAGAGTCTTTTCGGTGCGGATGTGCGCGGCGATCCGCGAGATGGCTCCGTCCTTCTGGAGCTTCGCGCGTGTCACCGCGACCGCTTCCCTTTGCTGGCGCGCCACGCGCTGAACTTCGCGGTCGACCTCTTCCTGTGTCGCCAACATCGCCTCCCGGTCGGCGATCTTATCCAGCAGCAGCGATGCCCTCACGTCGCGAGCCGCTTTGTCCTTCTGCGATTCGCGAACCTTGTTCCAGTCCAGCTTAATCGACTTGGGATCGATGCCCTGCGCCGCCAGCGCGCGCAACTGATTTTCGAGATTGATCTCGATCTGCCGGTCCACGTATACCGATGGCACCGGAAAATCGTGCGCATCCACCAGCTTGTCTAAGAGTTGATGCTTGGCCTCTTCTTGCGCCTTCGATTCGCGGTCCCGCTGCAATGCCGTGCGAACCGCGTTTTTCAGCTCCTCCAGTGTCTGATAGTCGCCCAGATCCTTGGCGAATTCGTCGTTCAGCTCCGGCAATTCCTTGCGGCGAACCGCTTTCAGCGTGGCCCGGAATCGAACCGTCTTCCCGGCCAGGTTTTTCCGCTCGTAGTCTTCCGGATAGGTAACGTCGAACTCGCGCGACTCCTCGGGCGACGCCCCGCGCAGATTCTCGGTGAACGCCGGCAGAGTCGATTCATCGCCGATCTTCAGCATGATCTCGTCCTGCGAGATTTTTTCCGCCAGTCCGGAAATGCTTTCGAGCGACACCAGCGCGTAGTCCCCGTCCACCAGCGGCCTCGGCTCTTCGTTGACGTACTCAGCTTTCTGTTCGCGAATCTCATCCAGGCGTTTCGCGATGTCTTCATCGCTCACTTCAGGCTCGGTGTACTGCACCACGATGCCGCGATACTCGCCCAGTTCGAACTCCGGCGCGACTTCGAATTCCGCCTTGAACTTCAGCGGCTCGCCCGCGTGAAAATGGACGTCTGAAACATTGGGCGGGCCGACTACTTGCAGATGATCCTTGTCGACCGCCGCGCGGAAAAAACGCGGCACCAGCTTTTCGAGCACGTCCTGCCGGATATCCCCGGCGAAGCGCGTCCGAACCAGCGACACGGGTGCGTGCCCCGGACGAAATCCCGGAAGCTTCACTTTTTTCTGAATTTCGGCGACGACGCGCTCGGTTTCCTTGTCGACCTCCGCCAGCGGGACGGTAATCTCCAAGGCGTGCTTGCAACCTTCGACTAGGGCCACGATTCTCCTACGCTCAACGATGTAATTCGCGCCGCGGCGGAAGCCGTGACGTTGAAAGAAAACTCAGCTTTTCGCGGCGGCAGCGGGCTTGCGCGGCATCTTTGAGCGCTGCCGCTTTGTCCGTGGCTTCCCAACTGAAGCTATCCTCGGTGCGGCCGAAATGTCCGAACGCCGCTGTCTTGCGATAAATCGGGCGCCGAAGTTTTAGATGCTCGATCATCCCCTTCGGCGTCAGCTTAAAGTTCTCGCGGACCAGTTCCACCAGCCGCTCCTCGGGAGCCGTGCCGGTGCCGAACGTATTCACCATGACCGAAACCGGCTCCGCGACGCCGATCGCGTAGGCGAGCTGCACTTCGCAGCGCTTGCGCCAAGTCCTGCCGCCACCAGGTTCTTGGCGATATACCGCGCCATGTAGCACGCCGAACGGTCGACTTTCGTCGGATCCTTGCCCGAAAACGCCCCGCCGCCGTGCCGGCCCATGCCGCCGTACGTGTCGACGATAATCTTGCGTCCGGTCAGCCCCGTATCGCCGTGCGGCCCGCCGATCACGAAACGACCCGTGGGATTGATGTGATACTTGGTGGCCGAATCGATCATGTTTTTCGGCAGCACCGGATCGATAATATGCTTCCTCACTTCAGCGCGCAGCGTTTCCGTCGAAACGTCGTCGTCGTGCTGCGTCGAAACCACTACGGCATCGATGCGCGCCGGCCTGCCGTCGACATACTCCACGCTGACCTGGCTCTTGCCGTCCGGACGCAAAAACGTGAGCTTGCCCGCGCGACGCACTTCGCTCAACTGCCGGCACAGCTTGTGCGCCAGCATGATCGGCAGCGGCATCAGTTCCGGCGTTTCGTCGCAGGCGTAGCCGAACATCAATCCCTGATCGCCCGCGCCGCCCGTATCGACGCCCATCGCGATGTCGGGAGACTGGCTCTGAATCGTGTTCAGCACGCCGCAGGTCTTCGAATCGAAACCCATTTCGGCGTCCGTGTAGCCGATGTCGTGAATCACCGAGCGCGCCAGCTTCGGCACGTCGACGTATGTCTTGGTCGTGATTTCGCCCGAGACCACGCAAATTCCGGTGGTCACCAGAACTTCGCAGGCCACGCGGCCGGTCGGATCGTCCGTCATTACGGCGTCCAGAACGGCGTCCGAAATCTGGTCCGCCATCTTGTCAGGATGCCCTTCTGTCACCGATTCCGACGTGAATATATGTCTTAATTTATCTGCCATTTGCACTGCCTCCAGGGGTACTTATTGAATTCAGGGGAAAGCCAAAAACCTTAGTGTAACATGCCAACTTGGCATCAAATCGTACAATGAAACTAACGTGAAGTTTTGCCCCTACTGCGGATCGCCTAACCTCGATTCCGCTCCGGTCTGTCCGGCGTGCCAGTCGGGAGAAATGCAGCGGCTTTCCGGCCAGGCGAAAATCGCCGCTCAGTCGGGCAATCTTCCCGCCGCGCGCGACCTGTGGCGTAAAGCGCTCGCGCTCCTGCCCGCAGATTCGGTCCAACATCAAGCCATTCAAGGCCACATCGCCGATCTGGACGCCCAGATCGCCGCCACCCCTCATAAGAATGAATGGGCCAAACGGCTCGGCAAGGCGAGCCCGTTGGCGGCCCTCCTGTGGAAATTCAAAGTGGCGGCGCTGTTCATCCTGACCAAGGGAAAACTGCTGCTGCTCGGCCTGACCAAGTTCAGCACCTTCGCCTCTATGCTGGTATCTTTTGGCTTCTATTGGACCCGATGGGGCTGGAAGTTCGCCGCCGGATTCGTGCTGTCGATTTTCGTTCACGAGATGGGGCACGTCTCCGCGCTCCGTCGATTCGGGATCGCCGCCACGGCGCCCATGTTCATCCCCGGATTCGGCGCGTTGATCATGCAAAAGGAGGCCGCTAAGACCCCGGAGCAGGATGCGGTGGTCGGGCTCGCGGGACCGCTCTGGGGCACCGGCGCGGCACTGACGGCTCTGGCGATTTGGGCCCTGACTCGCGTCGCCGTTTGGGGCGCGATCGCGCGCACCGGAGCCTGGATCAATCTTTTCAATCTGACGCCGATCTGGTTTCTCGACGGTAGCCACGCATTCCGCGCCTTGGCCCGCCGCGATCGTGGAATCATCGCCATCGCCGCTCTGGCGGTTTGGGCCGTGACGCGCGTCGACATGTTGTTGCTGGTCGCGGCCTTAGCGGCGTTCCGGATTTTCAGCAAAGATTCACCGGAACGTAGCAGTTCCGCAATTTTGATGCAGTTTCTGGCGTTACTGGCAGTACTCGGCGTCGTCGCAGGTCTGCCGCTTTGACTTGCGGGGCACGTTGACTTGCGGCACCGGGATGCGACCCGGTAGAATCAATGAGTTTCCAATAGAATCCCTGGAGGATGCATGTCTGTTGAGCAGAAGGTCAAGCAGATCATCGTCGAGCAGCTCGGCGTGGACGAAGCGCAAGTCGATCCCACCGCCAGTTTCGTCGATGACCTCGGCGCCGATTCGCTTGACATCGTCGAACTGGTCATGGCGTTTGAAGAAGCGTTCGACCTCGACATCCCCGATGAAGACGCCGAAAAGATCCCGACCGTGAAAGACGCCATCGACTACATCGAGTCGAAAAAGAAGTCGTAACCGAAACGCGGCGCATCATTTCACTGGGAGTATTCAAGCTTGCAACGTAGAGTTGTAGTTACCGGGGTCGGCCTGTTGACTTCGGTGGGAATCGGCACGGAGCCGGTCTGGGAAGCCATCAAAAGCGGCCGGAACGGCATCGAGCCCATTACCGCTTTCGATGCCTCGCAGTTCAATTGCCGTATCGCCGGCGAGGTGAAGAATTTCGATCCGGCGAACTACATCGAGAAAAAAGAAATCAAGAAAATGGGGCGCTTCATCCAGTTCGCCATCGCGGCGGCGGAATTCGCGCTCCAAGGCTCGGGCTTCAAAGTGAATCCCGACGAAGCCGAGCGCACCGGCGTCTACATCGGCAGCGGGATCGGCGGATTCGAAGTGATCGAGCGGGAGCACAAAATCCTGCTCGAAAAAGGTCCCGGCCGCATGTCGCCGTTTTTCATTCCCGCGACCATCATCAACCTGGCTTCGGGCTATGTATCGATCCGCACGGGCGCGAAAGGTCCGAACTCGGCGACCGCCACGGCCTGCACCACCAGCGCGCACGCCATCGGCGATTCCTTCCGCATCATCCACTATGGCGACGCCGACGTGATGATCTGCGGCGGCGCGGAAGCCTGCATCACTCCCCTGGCCGTCGGCGGATTCGGCGCCATGCGCGCGCTTTCGCAACGCAACGACGATCCGCAGCGCGCCTGCCGTCCCTGGGATAAGGAACGCGACGGATTCGTGATCGGCGAAGGCGCGGGCATCCTGGTTATTGAAGAGCGGGAACACGCGCTGCGGCGCGGCGCGCCGATTCTTGCGGAACTGGTCGGCTATGGCATGAGCGGCGACGCGTATCACATCACTTCGCCTTCGGAAGACGGCGACGGCGGCTATCGCGTGATGCGCAACGCTCTGCGCGACGCGGGTCTGGAGCCGAATCAGATCGATTACATCAACGCGCACGGAACCTCGACGCCGGTGGGAGACCGCATCGAGTCGATCGCCATCAAGCGCGTCTTCGGCGAGTATGCATCCAAAGTCGCCGTCAGCTCCACCAAATCCATGACCGGGCATCTGCTGGGCGGCGCGGGTGGACTGGAAGCCGGGCTCTCCGTGCTCGCGATTCGCGACCAGATCGCTCCGCCAACCATCAACCTCGAATGTCCCGACCCGGAGTGCGATCTCGACTACGTTCCCAATCACGCCCGTCCGATGAAAATCGATCACGCGCTGACGAACTCCTTCGGCTTCGGCGGGACCAACGGTTGTCTGATCTTTAAGAAGCCCTAAACCAATGAAAATCATCGTCGCGATCAAACAGGTCCCCGTCCGCGACTCGCAGCTTCGCGTCGATGCGGCGGGAAAATGGATTCAGGATGCCGATCTCAGCTTCGAGATCAATGAGCCGGATGCCTACGCGCTCGAAGAAGCGCTTCAGTTGAAGGAAAAGCACGGCGGCGAAGTGATCGCGCTGTGCGCCGGTCCTGCGCGCGCCGCGCAGACCATCCGCGAAGCGCTCGCCAAGGGCGCGGACCGCGCGATTCACATCGAATCCGACGATCTCAACGCGCTCGATACGCTGGGCGTCGCGAAGCTTCTGGCCACGGCGGCGAAGGCCGAGAATCCCGATCTTTTCTTCACCGGCTTGCAATCGGACGATCTGGGCTATGGGCAAACCGGCGTGGTGGTGGCCGAGTTGCTCGGCCTGCCGCACTCGACCATCATCATGCAGGTTGAGGTCGACGGATCGAAGCTGCGCGTCAAGCGCGAGCTCGAAGACGGCTGGTTCCAGAACATCGAGATGCCGCTGCCCGCCGTGCTGACCATTCAGAGCGGCATCAACAAGCTGCGCTACGCGACGCTGATGGGAATCAAGAAAGCCAAGACGAAAGAGATCAAGCGCGTAACTCCGGCCGAGCTGGGTGCTCCGCCAGCCGGCCACCGCAGTCATCGAGAAAATCTATGTGCCGCAAGAAAACCAAGCAGGCGCAGATCTTCGAAGGCGACGCGAAAACCTGCGCGGCGCAACTGGTCGAGAAGCTGAAATTCGAGGTGCGAGTCATATGAGCGTCCTGGTGATTCTCGAACAGCAGGGCGGCAAATGGCATCGCATGTCCTGGGAGACGCTGGCCGCCGGCCAGCAGTTCGGCGCGGTCGCTCGGAGAGCCGGTGGAAGCGGCGGTGATCGGGGCAGGAGCCGCGGCGCTCGCGGCCGAAGCGGCGACGAAAAAGCTCGCCAAAGTATATGCGGTCGAGCACGATCTGCTCAAAGACTACACGGCCGACGCCTACACGGCCGCGGTCGAACAGCTGATTCGCAAAACCAACCCGAAGCTGGTTCTGTTCCCGCACACTTATCAGGTCCGCGATTTCGCTCCCAAGCTCGCGACGCGATTTTCGCAAGTGCTGGTCAGCGACGTGATCTCGGCGCGCTTCGAAGCCGGCTCGCCGGTCTTCGTGCGCCTGCTGTTTCAAGGCAAGCTGAACGGCGACGTGCGTGTGACGCGGCGGCGGACCATACTTCGCATCTTTGCAGGCAGGCGCATGGCGCGCGGATTCGCTCGAATCAGGCTCAGCGACAGTGGAGACCTTCACGCCGTCTCTCGATGCTTCGAAAATCCGGCAGAAGCCCGAAGCTCCGTTCCGCGAATCGGCGCGCGCGGTGGATCTGACCGCTGCCGAAATCATCGTTTCGGTGGGCCGCGGGATTAAAGAGAAAGAAAACATCCCGGTAGTGGAAGAGCTGGCCAAGGCGCTGGGCGCGGAACTCGCCGCATCGCGTCCCATCTGCGACGCGGGCTGGCTTCCCATGGAGCGCCAGGTCGGCAGCTCCGGCCAAACGGTCGCGCCCAAGGTTTACATCGCGGTCGGAATTTCCGGAGCCATCCAGCACCTGGTCGGCATGAAGGGCGCGAAATCCATCGTCGCGATCAACAAGGATGCCAACGCTCCGATTTTCGAGGTCGCCGATTACGGAATCGTCGGGCGATCTGTTTGAAGTTGTGCCAGCGCTGGTCGCAGAAGTGAAAAAAGCCAAGGGCTGAGACCCGCGACCAAAGGAAGCGGGCGCGATGAGCGTCCCCGTCGCCGCATGCCCGCTGAGACGGCCGGCCGTGGCGAGCGCTGGCTGTAAACGTTGTTAGCCGCGGCTCGTCATCTTTGGCCGCCCGCTTCGAGCGTAACCTCGACTACTCATGCCGGAGGGCGACCGTCGGTTCGATGCGCGTAGCGCGCCGCGCCGGAAAATAGCTTGCCGCCAGCGCCACTAGTCCCAGCATGAACAACACGCCGGCAAAGGTCGGCGGATCGGTGGGGCGCACTTCGAACAATAGGCCCTCAAGAAAACGCGTCAAGCTCAGCGCTCCCGCGACGCCGAAGGCCACGCCGATGGTGGTGACCCGCAATCCTTGACCGAGCACCAGGCGCACCACGTCGCCCGCGCGCGCCCCCAGCGCCATGCGCACGCCAATCTCATGCGTGCGCTGCGTCACCGAATACGCCAGCACCCCATAGATACCGATCGCCGCCAGAACCAGCGCCAACGTCGCGAACGATCCCAGCAGGAACAGGTTGAAGCGCCGCGCCGACGTCGACCGGTTGATGACTTGCGCCATGCTGCGCATGCGTGCGAGCGAAAGCTGTCGGTCCAAGCTCCACACTGCGGCCTGGAGAGTCGACGCCAGATTCTCAGCGTCGCCTTCGCCGCGTACCGCCACACGCAACGAAATCAGCGCGCCAAGCTGCGCGTACGGCTGGTAGGTGTGGGGGACGGTAGCGGCATCGAGCGGCCCCTGCTTCACGTCACCGGCGACGCCCACCACCGTCATCCATTCGTTAGCTGCGTCCTGCGTTCCCCACTTCAAGCGCTTGCCCAGCGGATTCTGGCCCGGCCAATATTTCTTTGCCAGCGACTCACTGACGATCAACACCTGCGTCGATTTCGGCTGATCCTGATCGGTGAAGTACCGTCCGCTCAGCAGCGGAATGCCCATGGCCTGAAGATAGTTTCCATAGATTACTGAGTGACTGGAGACATTGCCCCCAGCGCCAGGACGCGTCTGATAGCCTTCCGGCGAAAACAAGCGTGTCCAGGCCCCTTGCAGCGGCAGATCCGTGGACCCGCCGGCGGCAAGCACGCCCGGCGATTGCTGGAGACGTTCCATCAGTCCCTTGAAGAAAGCAGCCACCTTTGCGTCCTGGCGATATTCCGCGGGCGGCAGGTCGATAGATGCCGTCAGGACGTGTTCAGGACGGAATCCGGGATTGGTGCTGAGCACACGCTCGAAACTGCGCACCAGCAGTCCCGCGCCTACCAGCAGCATCACCGATAGCGCGACTTCCACCACCACAAATGTCGCTCGAATGCGGTGATGCGCGAGTCCGTCGGAAGCGCTGCGGCCGCCTTCCTTCAGCGTATGATTCAAATCCGTTCGCGACGCTGAAAGCGCCGGCAGCAGGCCGAAAGCGAGTCCCGCTACGGCGGTTAGCAGGAACGTAAAGATCAGCACGCGGCTGTCGAGCTCAATGGGCCGGAACTGCGGAATGTTCGCCGGCATGATGGCAACCAGGGCTCCTTTGATCCAGATCGCAGTGGGCACCCCCAGCACAGCTCCGGCAACGGCAAGCACCATTCCTTCCACCAGCAACTGGCGCAGCAACCCAGATCGACCGGCGCCCATTGCCAGCCGCACCGCCATCTCGCGTTGGCGGCCTGCGGCCCGCGTGAGCAGCAGATTGGCGACGTTCACACAAGCGATCAGCAGCACGCAACCGACTGCGCCAAGCAGCATCAACAGCAGCGATTTCACTGGACCTCGGACCTGTTCGCTGAGCGGTTGCGCCGTCAGGCCGAGCTGGATACCGCCAAACGACTGATGGTTGTCCCTGGCCCATTGTTTGTATGTGTCCAGGACGCCCTGCGCGACCATCTCCAGGTCGGCATTCGCTTGTGGTATTCCGACTTCAGGCTTCAGCTTGGCCAAGACGGTAAAGTCGAAGCTGTCCCCCACATCGCTCAGCTCCTCTTTGGTCAGGGCCAGCGGAACCCAAAGATCGGCAGCGGGTCCCTGCGACATTCCGGGAAGCGGGAAGACGAAACTCTGCGGCATGACGCCGATGATGGTGTGGGGTCGCCGGTCGAGGTTCAAACTCTGCCCCAGGACGCCACGGTCCCCGCCGTAGCGGCGTTGCCACAGGCCGTAGCTCAGGATTACGACAGGATGTCCCATTGGCTCCTCTGCGGTGGTGAAAGCGCGCCCCACCACCGGCTGCACGCCGAGCACTTTGAAGAGATCGCTACTGGCGCGATTGGCCGTCACCCGCTCCGGCTCGCCGTTCCCTGAGAGCTCGTAGGTCCACAAGCGGAATCCGGCCGCTGCGTCGAAGACGTGATTCAGTTTCTGGATCGTGGAAATATCGGGGCCGGAAACGCTGACTGGCGCCGGGCCGATCTGGGGCAACACTTCCTTGACCAGCACCAGGCGGTCCGGATCGTCATAGGGCAGCGGGCTGAGGAGCACCGCATTGACCACGCTGAAGATCGCCGTGTTGGCGCCGACCCCTAAAGCCAAGGTCAGCACGGCCACTGCCAGGAATCCGGGACTATTCAGTAGAGTTCGGAAGGTGTGGCGCAGATCGCGTTGCAGGGCTTCGATCAAAATGACGGTATTTATGCGGTAGATTTCCTCCCGAATCAGGCTCGTGTTTCCAAGTTTGCGCCGCGCCGCATAGCGTGCTTCATCCGGCGCCATACCGCGCGCGAGATTGTCGAGTGTTTCGGCTTCGAGATACGCTTCCAATTCACTGGCCCGTTCCCGGTCCCAGCGTTCGCGGCGGAAAATGCGCATCCAGCTCATTCGATGTTCACTTTTCAGCGGGCCGTATCACGCGATTGACAGCGCGCACCAATCGTTCCCAACGGGTGGTCTCGAGCTGGAGTTGGGCGCGCCCAAGTGGCGTCAAACGGTAAAAGCGCGCCTTCCGGTTTTGTTCGGACACCCCCCAGAAGGACGCAACCCAGCCGCGATCTTCAAGCCGGTGCAGCGCCGGATATAGCGAGCCATGCTCGACCTGGAGCACGTCGTCCGAGCGATGCTCGATCACATGGGCGATGGTGTGCCCATGTGCCGGCGCCACCAGCAGCGTTTGCAGGATCAGCAGGTCGAGTGTACCCTGGAGCATCTCGCCCTCACGCGGCGGTTTTGGATTTTTGGTCATGCGTACGCTCCCATAGACGTTCGACCGGAGGAAAGGTTAGCAGAGACATCTCCTTATAATCAATGGGGTAAAGTGCTCGCCAAAACCGCCTGGCCACTGAAAAAAAATGTATTCGAGCTGTCGATCGGACGGCCTCTGCTTCGACTGATAAGTAGCCTGGACTGAAGGAGCACCCGCCATGACCAAGACAATCCCGACCTTCCTTCATGACTTGAAGGTCGCCAGCCGCTCGCTGGCACGCGCCAAGGGGCTGGCACTCACCGTCATCCTTACTCTTGCGATAGGGATCGGAGCAAACGCCGCTATCTTCACTCTGGTGCGAGGCGTGTTGCTGCGGCCGCTGGCCAACCGGGACGAAGACAGGCTGATCTACATCCGGCAAAGCGCCAACGGCATCGGCGCCGAAAACGCCGCGTTCTCAGTCCCCGAGATTCAGGATCTGCGCGAGCGCGTCAAGAGTGTGAGCGAGTTCGGCGACTTCTCTACCATCGGTTTCACATTGGTCGGTTTAGGCGAGCCTCGCGAGGTCCGCGCGGGCGTCGTGGGTGGATCATACTTCGGCGTGATGGGGTTGCATCCGGTGCTCGGCCGGTTGCTGGACGCGCGCGACGATGGTCCCAAGGCCGCCGGAGCCATGGTGCTGACGTATCGTTTCTGGTCGACCACGCTTAAGGGCGATCTGGCGGTGGTCGGCAAAACCGTCAGGCTCGGCTCGCGCGCGGCGACCATCGTGGGGGTCCTGGAGCCGTCGGTGCCCTACCCCGCGGAAACCGAAATCATCGCGAATGTCGTCACCAGCCCGCATCATCTCTCCGCGACCATGGTCACCGGAAGAGTCCATCGGATGACGGAGCTGTTCGGACGCCTTGCGCCCGGCGCAACTCTGGAGCAGGCCCGCGCCGAGCTGCGCGCCGTTCACGGGGCGATGATTCGAGAACATCCCGAATCGTATCCGGCTCAGGCGGATTTCAGAATTGATGCAGTCCGCCTGCGCGAGCAGATCACTTCGCGGGCAAAGACCGTGCTGCTGGTGCTGCTCGCGGCGTCAGCCCTGGTATTCGTGATCGCCTGCTCGAACGTCGCCAACCTGATTCTCGCGCGGACGGTCCGGCGTGAAGGCGAGCTTGCAATCCGCGCGGCGCTTGGCGCGGGCACGGCTGCCTTGCGCCGGACCCTGCTGGCCGAAAGCCTCCTGCTGTGCGGCGCGGGAGCGGCGCCGGGAGTTTGATTGCCCGGCCAATGGTGGCGATTCTGGCTCGTTACGCGTCGCGCTTCTCGGTCCGCGCGCTGGATCTGACGGTCGACTCCAGCATGCTGTGGGTTGGGAGCCGGGCTGGCGGTGGTTGCGGCGGTGCTCCTGGCGTTTGTCCCGCGCCTTCCTTCGGCCGACACTTCGCACGGATTCGGCCTTGTCCAGCGGAAGCACGCGGATCGCGCGCGGCCCGAATCGCCGCCAGCGGGTCTTCGCGATCACTCAGATTGCGGCGTCGTTCGTGCTGCTGGTCGGCGCCAGCATGCTGCTCAAGACGCTGCTCACGCTGGAAGCGACGCAAACCGGCTTCGATATGCGCCATGTGCTCGCGATCAACGTTCCCGTCATGTCGTATGGAAAGACGACCGATCAGATTATCGGTTTTTACAAGGAAACCACGCGGCGGATCACGGAGTTGCCGGGAGTGGAGGGCGTCGCCGTTGGCACCATGGTGCCCTGGCGCGACGCCGGGCAGTTCGGCCCGGGTCTTCAGTTTTCGGTGGACGGCCACGTGCGGGCGACGGGCGAGGAAGATCCCCGCGCGCGATTCCGCACCATCTCGCCCGGATTTTTCGCCGCGCTCGGCGTTCCGCTCATCGCCGGGCGCGATTTTAACGATGCCGATCGTCATGATCGGGAACTGGTCGTCATCGTCAGCCAGAGCCTGGCGCAACGGATGTTCCCCAACCAGGACGCCGTTAACCATCACGTGATGTGGACCGACCCGGTCCTGCAATTCACCGGCTTTACTCCGCGCCACAGCGCATCATCGGAGTGGTGGCGGACGTCGACGACGAAAATGTAGCGCCCGGCTCCGGCGATGACCGTCTATCAGCCTTTTGAACAGGCGCCGCTGTGGGGAGGCCGTCTGTTTGTTCATGCGCGCGCGAATCCGTACGCGCTGGTGGGGCCGATCACGCATATCATTCGCGAGTTATCGGCCGACCAGCCGGTGGAGCGGGCGGCCACGCTGGAGGACGTCCGGGCGGAGGTGCTGGCGCCCGACCGGCTGAACACGTTCGTATTCGGCGGTTTCGCCGCGGTCGCGCTGGCGATCGCGGTGGTTGGCGTTGCCGCGGTACTGGCGTTCTCGGTCAGCGCGCGGACGCGGGAATTCGGCATCCGGCTGGCCATCGGATCGCGCCCCGGTCATATCCTGGCGGGCGTTGTGTCCGAAGGAGCTTTGATGGCGGCGGCAGGCGTGGTGGCCGGCGCGGCAGCGGCTTCGCGCTTGCGAGTCTGGCGAGCAGCGCTTTCGAGTCGGTCCGGATGCCGGGCATCATCCCTGTGGTGGGTTCAGCCGTGGTGCTGCTCGCCGCCGCAGTGGTTGCGTCGGCGCTTCCCGCCGCCCGCGCGGCGCGAGTCGACGTGATGCAGGCCCTCCGGTCGGATTAATATCGCGGGGTACAATGCTCCTATGCCGGACGCGACCAAGAGGCCTGCTCTGAATCTCCATCGATTTTTTCTGCCCGCGATTGCTCTCTGCGGACTCGTTCTCTCACCCGCATGGACCCGCGCGGCGGTAACGGACTCTTCCGCCGGCGGATTCACCTCGAAACTGACGGTCCAGATTCAGGCTGCACCGGACCAGGTTTATCGCGCTTTGATTCGAAATATCGGAGACTGGTGGGACCCCGCGCACACCTTTTCCGGCGACGCGCACAATCTCAGCATCGAGGAAAAGCCGATGGGGTGTTTTTGCGAGAAACTTCCTGGATCCGGCGGCGCGCGCCACATGGAGGTCGTGAATTTTTCACCCGGCAAGAAGCTGGTGATGCTAGGCGGCCTGGGACCGCTTCAATCGATGGCAGCCACGGGAAGTTTAACCATCCTGCTCGCGCCCGATGAAAACGGCACCAAGATAGACGTGACCTATGCAGTCGGCGGATATTCCGCGGGAGGGTTGAACACGTTAGCCGCGCCCGTAGACGGAGTGCTCACGCAGCAGTTCACACAGACTGAAGAATTACGTAGAGCACGGCGCCCCTGTGGCAAAGTGAACCGTCACCGCGTCCGCAAAACCGCGAACAATGCGATCCATAGCACTCCGAAAAAATGCCAGTAGTACGCGACCACGTCCACCAGCTCGCGGCGTTTCGATTTGCCGATCAGCACCACGCCATCGCGACCAGCCCTCCGATCAAGTGCGCGGCGTGCAGGCCGGTGAACAAATAGAAGAACGAGCTGTGCGGATTTTGCGACATGAACACGCCTTGATCGAACAACTCCCGCCAGGCGGTGATCTGCGACGCCAGGAATCCCGCGCCCAGGCACGCCGTGACCAACAAAAGATGCGATGCCAGACGCCACTGTCCCTTGCGGAATACGCGGCGCGCGGTTTCGAAAGTCACGCTGGACGCGAGAATCAGCGCCGTGCTGATCCACAGGGTATCCGGCAGCTTCATCGGCTCCCAGAACGGCGGACGCGACGATCGGCAATAATACGCCAGCACCAGCGAAAAGAAAAATACAAAAATCGAGATGAAGACGGCGACCAGAGCCGACGCGGTACAGTCCCGGAGGCGATTTGGACGGATCTTCGAGGGAGGCGGGCAGCACCATCACCTGATCGGTTTTCTCGGCGCGTTCGCTTAAGCAGGCGGGACATCGGCGATTCCATTCTTACTGCTTTTGGATTTGGACCAGATCCTCGCGCGCGGGAACCAGCAGGCGCTTGGGCAGCTTCGCGCCGTAGACCAGGCGCTCGATCACCGGCATGCGCGCGGCGCACCCATTTGCCGTGCAGCACCAGACTGCCGGCCACCAGCAGCGGATGCGGAACCGCGCGTGCAGCAGCGCGCGCACATGTCGATTTCGCCGGCGCGCCCTTCCGCATGCAGGCGGCGCAAGCGCCGCATTTCGTCGGAATTGAAGATTTCTCGGAGCGGCTGGTCCCGGCAGATCGCCCACCGGCGCCCCATCCAGCTTGTAGCTCTGGCAGCACGGAAACACGCGGCCGTCGTGCTTGACGTACATCGCGCCGCGCCACAGATAGTGACACGGCGCGGGCCTGCTCGCGATGGCCTTCCGGCTGCACCAGATTGGTCTCGTCTTCCTTGACGCGCACCTGGTCGACGCCTTCCACGCTCGCTCCAGAAGCGGCGGAATTCGTCCACTTCGTGGGCGTTGCCGGGCATGCGCACCATCTGCACCACGATCTGCATTTTCGATCCGCGCGCGTGCTTCATGCGCGCGAAGCGGACGAAATTGTCGCGGACTTTTTCGAAGCGCGCGCCCTTGCGGTAATGCTCGAAGGTTTCCTTGGAAGCGCCGTCGAAGCTCAGCGTGATGTGCGCCAGCGGGAATCGCCAGCAGCTTGCTGCGGCATCTTCTTCGTCGAGAAACGTGCCGTTGGTCGAAAGCAGCGTGGAGATGCCGTGGCGCTCGCAATACTCGATGCGGTCGAAGATTTTGCGGTCCATGAACGGCTCGCCCAGGCCGATCAGCATCATGTGCTCGCCGGTGTGCGCCGCGCCTTCGACCAGCCGCTCGAAGATCTCGTCGGTCATGTCTTCTTTGGGCTGCTTATGGGTTTCGCGCGGGCACATGGGGCAATACAGATTGCATTTCGCCGTGGTCTCGACGATGTATTCCACCGGCAGCGCGGGCACACGCTCGCTGCGCCGCAGATAGCTCCACAGAAGTTTGGCGCGATTCCAGACAGCGCATGTAAACTTCATCTTCGCATGTGGCCCGTGGTAGGAACGTGCGAGTATCGGCTACAGTCGCTACAGGGCGATGAAGTTGTGAACATCGCGATCACCGGAGCGACGGGATTCATCGGCCGCCGGGTCAGGTTGCGCGCTCGGCGGGCACGAATTTCGTCGCCGTGTCGATGCGCAGAGCCGTTGCGATCCGGCCAATTTCGCCGGATGCGAGGCGGTGATCCATCTGGCGGGCGAACCGGTGGCGCAACGCTGGACCGCGGAGGCTCGCGAGCGCATCCGGTCCAGCCGCGTCGAAGGGACACGCGCAGTGGTTGAAGCGCTGCGCGCCGAATCCGCCGCGGGTGCTGATCAGCGCTTCGGCGGTGGGATATTACGGCTCGCGCGGCGACGAGATTCTGACCGAATCGTCGCCGCCGGCTACGGATTTTTTGGGTCGGGTCGCGGTCGATTGGGAACGCGAGGCCATGGCGGCGGAATCCTTCGGGGTGCGCGTGGTGACGCCGCGGATCGGAGTGGTGCTGGGCCGGGGCGGTGGAGCGCTCGCGAAAATGCTGTTGCCGTTCCGCCTCGGCATCGGCGGGCGGATCGGCGACGGCAGCCAGTGGATGCCCTGGATTCACCTCGACGATCTCGTGTCGATGATCGGTTTCGCGCTGGAACACCCGATCTGCGCGGGGCCATGAATGCTTCGGCGCCGAATCCCGTGACCAATGCCGAATTCACGCGAGAGCTGGCGCACGCGATTCATCGGCCGGCGATTTTTCCGGTGCCTCGCGTCGCGCTGAAGTTGTTGTTTGGCGAGATGGCGGAATTGATCTACGCAAGCCAGCACGTATTGCCCGAAGCGGCGCTGCGCGCGGGATTCGAGTTTCGATATCCCGAGATCGCCGCCGCGCTACGAGCCGCTGACCCACAGGGAGCGGTTGATGCTGACGTTTCACCAGCGCCGTTACTCCCACTTCCGCGCCGACGCAGCCTGATTCGGATCCCACAACACTTCGGGCCTGTGCAGAACGAGGTTGGCCCAACGGCTCCAGACGAACAGCGCGTCGCTCAGGCGATTCAGATACTGGAGCGCCTCCGTGCGGAACCTCTTCTTCGCGAGACAGCGCGACCAGCAGCCGCTCCGCCCGCCGGCAGATGGTGCGCGCGACGTGCAGATCGGCGTTCAGGCGCGTGCCGCCCGGCAGAACGAAGCTGCGCAGCGCGGGCAGGTCCTCATTCATCGCGTCGATTTCGCGCTCCAGCTGCGTCGACTTCGGCCGCGTGATGCGAGCCTGCTTCGCATGAACATCCTCCGGCTTGGTCGCGAGTATCGAGCCGAGGTTGAACAGCTCATGCTGGACGCGCCGCATGATGCCGGAGAGCAGTCCGGTGCGCGGATCGACGCCGGCCGCTTCATCGCAGGAAACCTTAGCGAGCCCGAGGAACGCGTTCAGCTCGTCGACGGTGCCATAAGCTTCGATGCGCAGAGAATCCTTGGCGACGCGCTGCCCGCCGGCGAGCCCGGTCTGTCCCTTGTCGCCGGTCTTGGTGTAAATGCGATTGAGCGCAAGGCGCGGATCATCGAAGGTTTTCTCGTCCATGCTGTTATGGTAGTCGAAGCATCGCGGTGCGATGCGTCTTCAATACCCTTCCATCTCGCGAAGGGTTCCCACTTGGAAGAGCACAGGCGCGGCATCGCGGATCGAGAATCGTTAAGTCCTTGTCGAGATCTCCGTGAGCCCACCGTCGTTTTACTCAGCGATTTTGTGGAAGCGGCCTCGCGGAAGAAGAAACTAGTGTAGACTAAGAAACCAATTGGAGGACGCTAATGAGAATGTCACCTCTTAAGGTGCTGCGCCGGACTCCGCAGGCGACGCTGGCTGTGTTATTCCTGGCGCTTTTGCTGGTGAATCCAGTCTTGGGCCAATCGATTTCGCCCACTTACTCGTCGACCGTCACCACTGAGTACCCACTCCCCATTCCCTTTGCCCCAACGGTGGCCACAACCTTCACGTCGTACTTCAGTTCCGATCCGTATGCCACGGGCACCTTTACGGTGTCGGCCTCGGGCACATACACGGCTACCTTTTCTTCCAACCCCGCAAGAGATATGGGTCTTTGGCTTCTGACTGGTGTTTTCTCTCCGTCCGCCAGTTCCACTCCGACGACACCCCTCGCCAATTTCTTCGCGGCAACACAGACTAACACAACCGCCACCATCCCGAACGTTACGCTGACGGCGGGTACGCAGTATTCCTACCTGTTGGTGGCTAATGGCGGGAGCGGCACGTTCACGTTGAGCCTTAGTGGGCCGGGAACGGCTACGTTCGGCGGCAGCGCCCCCACTCCTACTCCCATCAATTCGCGCGGCACGTTGGCGATCATGATTGCGGCGTTGGGATTTTTGATGCTGGTGAAGAAGCGGGCCTTGGCGGCTTAGGACGGACCGGCGAGCGAAGAGCCGGGAGTACTCCCCGCTCAGCAGGCTAGCGCGACGAATCGGTCGTCTTCGCGTTCGAGCTGGCGACCTCCACGCTGGTAATACAGGCCTGCCTCTCATGAACATCCTCCGGCCTGGCGGCGAGAATCGAGCCGAGGTTAAACAGCTCATGCTGGACGCGCTTCATCTTGGCGTAAGTGCGATTGAGCGCAAAGCGCGGATCATCGAACGTTTTCTCGTCCACGGTGTTATGCTACCGGCTTCGCCCGAACCAAATCGCGAATCTCATCGTTTGCATCCCATTCGCACTCGGCGCGGAGTTCCTCGGGCAGCGCGCCAAGCTCAATCAGTCGGCTGACCGCGCCTTCGCGGCAAAATGAACACGGCCCGCTTTCGTACGGGGCCCGCAACATCCTAGCCTCCGTTTTCTCATTCGGATGCTGTTCCCAGAACGGCATCAAATCCATGCCCATGGAGTGCAGCACTTGGTCGTCGCCTTCTTCCTCAAACCAACGCAGGACAATTTCGTGGTCGCCGGGTTCGAAGTTCTGCGCGATCACTTCAATCACTTCGCCGCGAGCGGAAGAACGCGCTTTCACCAGACGGAAAGCAAGTTCTCTTGATGCGCCGTGGGGGATCTGTGCCAGAGCCTTCATCGCGGCGATTCCCACGCGATCTTCCTCAACGTCTGCAAGAGCGACCAACACGTTCACATCTAACGGAAAACGCCGGCGCGCGAATATTCGCAGATGAGCAAGCTGCTGCTTGGAATCCATTGCGGCGATCAATCCGCGCGCGGCTAACTCCAGTTCCTGGTCGCTCGCGCGTTCACCCCACTTCCAAAGTGAATAAGGCCTCCTGAGATGCAATTCCTCTAACAATTGTTGGTAACTCAGCGCCGGGATTTCGGGTCGGCGGCCGCGCTCGTCGCGGCGCGACTCCTCGGCGATCAGCCTGAACATTTCGATTCGGAGGTTCGTTGCGCCAGCCTCGCGCAAGGCGTCCCAAGTAGGTTGCTCGCCGCAGATTTCGAAGCTCATACTCAACAGGTACCCGGCGTCCACCTCTTTCGGGTTTACCATGAGCAGGGCGCCGATCTTGTCGGCCACGAAGAGGAAGCCCTTGATCCCATCCATCCGAACGAAATCGATGCCGATGAGCTCTCCCCAACGCGGTCCGGGATCGTAGGCTTCATACATGGCTCGCTTCGCCACCTCATTTCCATCTAATGCCATGCACGCCGCAATATGAAACCGATGGGCAGCGTCCCGATCATCGCCGCTACCGCTTAGCGCGTGCAAGACTTCATTGTGATAGAAATCCCGGTCGGGAAGGCCGGAGACCAGTTCGTACATGAAGGATGCATGGGTCCCTTCACATTGGACGTCGTAGGCTTGGGAATGCAGGCAGGCGTTCAGAATAACGTCGCGAAGCTCGCTCACGTCGTGGGATTTCGCGTAAAGAATCGCGCGCCCCATCCCCATCCGCAGAAGCCTGCGAAACTCAACTACGTCCATTCGAAATATCATCGCAGCTTTAGCGGAAATGTCTGCCCGTCAATTCTCAAACACCGCACGCGGCAGTTGCGACTGGCGAATGATGCTTAACAGCGTGCCGCGCCGGACCGGGTCATGAAGAGGAACTGGAACCGTCACGGTTGAGCCCTCAGTCCGCTTTTGCATGATCCGATGGCTGCCGCGCTGCCGTATTCCGGAAAATCCGTGCTGCTCGAGAATCTTACAAATCTCCGCGCCCGCGAGCACGCGGAGCTTACCCAACCGGCACCTCGACTTGCGTCACGAAGACCTCACCGTGGAATCGGCGCGCTACTTCAGACGGGTCTGCGGTCTCGAAAAACAGACTGAGCGCTTCGATTAAGTTCGCTCGCGCCTCTTCAATCGACATTCCCTGACTCGCGATGTCGAATTCCGGGCAGAGCGCTACGTACCCGTCGTCTTCGCGTTCGATGATCGCCGTCAAGCGCTGCATGCCTCAGTTTACTCCCCACCGGGCGAGTGTCTTCACATCTTTAATCAGAACCCCGTCCGGCAATATTAAGGGATGCGCCCACGTCGCGCCGTCGGCTACTTCGTAACGGCGGACTTCGTTCAATCCCTTCGACGTCGGCTTGGCGACGATCAGTTTCGCGTCGGGAGTCAGCGCGAACAGCGTTGACGAGCTCGCCAGTAGCGCGGCATTGTCGCCAGAGCGAGGCGAGCCGGTCCAGACCGTTGCTCCGGTGCGGGCATCCAGACAGAAGAGCTGGCCTTTTTTGAGGTGCGAAAAACCGTATACATAATCGCCAACCACTACTGGTGAGTTCATGTACATGGCCACATCCTTGTTCTGCCAGATCGTTTTTCCCGACCGCACTGCGAAAACGCCTTTGTCGATGCCGGAAAAAATCAGCGTGTCCTTATATAGGACTGGCGTGACGATGTTCTGGTCGTACTGCGTGGTGAAGGGGAGTTTCCACAGCAGTTTTCCAGACGAAACCTCCAGCCCGACGATGTTGCTATGCGTTTGCGTCACCACCTGGCGCACTCCGCCGAGGTCGACCACGATGGGCGACGCGTAGGCGGGGGAATCGCCGTCCCATGACCACTTTACGTTGCCCGTCGTGGCGTCGAACGCGGTGATCGCGCCCAGTTTCGTGCCGCCGACGTGCACGATCAGCAGGCCGTTATCGATCACCGGCGACATCGCGGTGCCGAAATCGGGGGCGCTGTCCTTATATTGCTGGACGAACTCCTTGCGCCAGTGGAGCCTTCCCGTTTCCGCGTCGAAGGACGACAGAATCCCGCTGATCCCGAACGTATACAGCTTGCCGTTTGAATACAGGGGCGTCGACTTCGGGCCGGGACCGTGGCCGGCCGCGGCTGGATTCATCTTGTAGGGAGCAGCATAGTGCTGCTGCCATCGGATTTTCCCGTTGGCGGGGTCGATGGCGCTGACGGTTTCCTGATCGTCCAGGCGGGTGAATTCGTAGATGGTTCCAGCGGCTAGAATCGGGGACGCGTGGCCTTCGCCGATCGTGATTTTCCACTTCAGATTCAGCTTTTCGGGCCAGTTGGACGGTTCGCCGGTCAGAATCCCGTCGCGATGCGGGCCGCGCCATTCGGGCCAATCGGCGGCGCCCAGGAACGCTGAAAACAGAAGCAACCCGGCACACGTTTTCGTCATGCGATTATTAACGCCCCTTTATATTCAAAACCTTTCATGATGGTACCGTGTTTACAGGGGTGGTACGTCACTACGACCATGTGGACACGTTCATTCGTTCTAATATCGGCGGGCGTGGTGGGAATGACGCTCGTCTGGGCGCAGGGACAAACGCCCGTGCCGGCTGAACAGACGACGGGGCAAGCGCCGGTTCCGGCCGCGGGTCCAGCGCCGGTGCAGCCGGTGGGACAGCCTCCGGTACAAGGCCAGGAGCAAGGGCCGGCGTTGGACGTGCCAAGTCGCGCGGCGCGGCTGGGACTGGTTACAGGGAATGTGACTCTGCAACCGGGCAGCATCGAGGATTGGATTCCGGCTCCTCAGAATCGTCCGCTCACTACGGGCGATCGCTTGTGGACGGATACGGGCGGACGCGCCGAAGTCAACGTCGGCTCCATGGTGTTCCGGCTGAACAGCCGCACCAATTTCACGATTATCAATCTGGACGATCGCGTGGCGCAGGTGCAGGTATCGAGCGGGACGATGAACGTGCGTGTCCGCAAGATCGGTGACGACGAGAGCGTGGAGATCGATACGCCACAAGCCGCTCTGTCGATTTTGCGGCCGGGCGATTATCGCGTCGACGTCAATGAACAGGGCGACACCAGCTTCGTGACTGTGCGCGGCGGCGAGATTGAAGCCACCGCCGGGCAGGCCTTCCCGATTCATCCGCGCGAGCAGGTTCGCATCGCGGCCGCCGAGGGCGGCGCGCCGACCTTCGACCGGCGTGAGGCACAGCCTGCCGATCAGTTCGACAATTTCTGCATGGATCGCGACCGGAATGAAGATCTTTCACAATCGGCGCGATATGTGTCGCGCGATATTCCGGGGTATTCGGATCTGGACGCGGCGGGCAGATGGCAGAACACTCCCCAGTATGGGCCGGTGTGGACGCCAACCGCGGTGCCGGTGGGCTGGGCTCCGTATCACACCGGGCATTGGGCGTGGATCGCTCCATGGGGTTGGACTTGGGTGGATGACATGCCTTGGGGGTATGCTCCGTTCCACTATGGCCGGTGGGTTTATATCGGCGGCGCATGGGCTTGGGTGCCGGGGCCGGTTCCTCAGCCGGGCGTGGTGGTGGTGCGTCCCGTGTATGCGCCGGCACTGGTGGCGTGGGTCGGAGGGCCGAGCTTCGGCGTGGCGATCGGAATCGGAGGAGGCGCGGCGGTGGGCTGGTTCCCGCTGGGCCCGCGCGAGGTTTTCGTTCCGTCGTATGGCTACAGCCCCGCTTACATCGAGCGCGTGAATGTGTCGAATACCGTGATCGTGAACCGGACCGTATTTACCAATGCCAACGTCACGAACGTGACCTATATGAATCGTGGAGTGACGGGCGCGGTGGTCGCGGTCCCCTCCGCGACGATGATCTCGGGACGTCCGGTCGCCGGCGCGGCAGTGGTGGTCCGGCCGCAGATGATGACGGGAGTGCAGGTATCGGCGGCCGCGGGCGTGGCTCCGGAACGCGGCGCGGTAGTGGGAGGACGCGCTGCGTCGAACTTCGCTCCGCCGCCGAACGTGATGGCGCGATCGGTGGTGACGCGGAATCCTCCGCCTCCGCCGCCGGTTGCGTTTGAGCATCAGCAGTCGGCGATTGCGGCAAACGGCGGGCGTCCGCTGAATCAGCAAGCCATGACGCAGATTCGTGCATCTGCTCCGCCGCCGGCGAATCAGCCGACGTACCGGCCGGTGCCGGGCGGGAACCCGCCAGTGAATCGGACGTTTACGCCGCAAAACACGCCGCCGCAGACACCGGTGAATCCGCGAGTGACACCTCGGGCTCAACCGAATCCAGCGATACGTCCCAATGTGCCGGCGGCGCGACCGACACCACCGCCGGCGCCAGTGAACCGTCCAACGCCTCCGCCGCGGAATCAGCAGAAGCAGACCACCAAACCCAAACCTCGCATCAACGAGAAAGAGAAAGAGAAATAATAGCAGTTCGATCTAATGAGGCCCCGATCCGTTTATTTGGCCCGCAACGGCGTGGGGCTAATGTAACCCGCATAGCGTAGGGGCCGGATTGATGTTCCGGCGGACATGTAGCCGCGCGCAGACCTCACAACAGAATCTAGAATGCTGCTCCTGGTCGATCCAGGCTCTCCGGCTAGCGAGCGCCCGAACTCCTTGCCTAGAAAATAAGCGAGGATCGCATGTTCCGTGCGAGGCGAAGCGCGAAGTACAACACTCAAAAGGAAATCAAGCTGCGGGAGCGGCGGTTAATCGGTATTGGGTCAGCGTCATATCAGCAGGCGCCGCAGCTCGGGCCGATTCGGGTTTAGGACTTCCTTACGAATTGTTTAGGACTTCTTCTTGCCTTTCGGCGTAGCCTGGACTGGCGGTGCCCACGTTGCGTACTGCGCCTATGAAAAACGACCTCGTGTTGTCGTTCGTAAGCCATCCAAACCGCCTCAGCAGCGCCAGCGAGACGGTGAATCTATACGGCAACAAGTCTCACAAAGGTGCCGTCCGCTCCGGATCACCGCCCATAAGCGTCTCTTCAGGCTTGACAGGAGGTTCTATGTTTGTTCGAATTTTGCTGTTCATCTTAACCTCGGCCTTGCTGTGGGGGCAGAGCGCGACAACTTCGCCGAGTGCTGCCGACCTTGCTAAGCAAATGGCCGACATGAACGCATTGATCCAGAGGTTACAGCAACGGGTAGACGAATTAGAAGCAAGGTTGGGCTCGACAGCCGCGGCCGAACGCGCCGGAAAACCGGAAATCGCGCAGGCGAATCAACCTGCGCTGCCCGCTTCCGGGCAAGTTGCCCCTGAGTCGCCGGCCATAAGCAACTTCCTGCGGGGAACCTCGATCAATACTCTGGTCGACACATATTATGGTTACAACTTCAACGACCCGATCGGGCGTGTAAATCGTCTCCGCGCGTATGACGTTCTCAGCAATTCGTTTAGTCTCAATCAGGCCACGGTCATTTTTGAAAATGCACCGGATGTAGATAATGGCAAGCGTTGGGGGGCGCGGCTGGATTTGCAGTTCGGGCAGGCGACCGAAACGCTGCAAGGAAACGCTGCCAACGAACTGCGGCCCGAGGTTTATCGCAACATCTTCCAAGCATATGGAATTTACGTTGTACCGGTGGGCAGTGGATTGACGATCGACTTCGGCAAGTGGGCTAGCTCCTTGGGAATCGAAGGGAATTTCACGCAAGATCAGATGAACTATTCGCGCTCCTACTGGTTCAATTTCTTACCGTTTTACCACATGGGCGCACGTGTGAACTATCAACTCACCAAGGCGCTGGCTGTGAATTACTGGGTCACCAACGGAACCCAGCAGACCGAGCCCTTCAACAACTTCAAGGACCAACTCATCGGCGTGGCTCTGCAGCCGAATCAGAAGTTTTCCTGGACCGCGAACTACTACCTCGGCCAGGAACATCCCGATGTGATGTTCCTTCCTAACTCCACCAATCCTGACTTGCCCACCTTGCAGGGCGAACCATTTCTTCCGATCCAGCCATCGCCCAAGGGAAAGCTGCATATTATCGATACTTACGGCACGTGGCAGGCGAACCCAAAGCTGACCTTGGCGCTGGAGGCCGACTATGTCATCGAACGGTTATATACGAACTCCTCCCCCTCCCGTGCTTGGGGCGGCGCTGGTTACGCGCGGTATCAGATCTCTCCGCGCGTCGCGATCGCGGGCCGGGCGGAATACCTCGCCGATCAGGGCGGGCTTTTCAGTGGCACGACGCAAGCATTGAAAGACATCACGTTTACTCTGGAGCAGAAACTAGTCGATAATTTCTTGCTGCGCGAGGAATGGCGCCGTGACTTCTCCAACCAGCCGTATTTCTATACGGATTTGCCGGGAGCGTTGAAGCGCGAGCAAAACACCGCAACGCTCGGAGTCGTTTGGTGGTTCGGCCCGAAAAAGTCGCCGTGGTAATCGGTGACCCTTCCGCAGTTGATGGCATATGAAAGTTGTCGGCCGCCAGCGGCCAGGGCTTCCCCTGATCCGCACGATTCGCGCAATCGGGCGAAGTGTCTGCGAGCCATTTGGACGTAAAGTCGCCTATGCGTAGGAGTCATCGTACGCACGGGCAAACTGACTCGCTACCGGCTAATCCGAACTCGCGCAGGTTTTCGAGCAGCTTGGCCTTGCTGAGCGGCTTTACCGAATAGGCATCGCACAGGCCGCGGAACCCTCAAAAACATTCTTCATGTTGTCGAGTGCGGTGGCCATGAAATTGAAACAGATCCGCGGCTTGGAAGAATCGCGCGGCATTCTGCCTCCGCGCGGCGCGAAAATTTTGCTTCGTGGCCGTCCATCTCGGGCATTATAGTGTCCTGAGTCAGAAAATCGCAGCATTACATGCCAGGGCTATCATGGCCATCCGACCGTAAAGTCATTCCGAGCGGGGCGACGAATCTGCTTTTCGTTCGACTGTTATCAACGCTTTAAAAGCAGATCCCTCGCTGCCGCTCGGGATGACGGGCGTTTTAGGCAGCGATTATCCAACGAACTTCTGACTCGGGACAATAGTGGTCGCCCGCGTCAAAATCAGCGAAAACGTCTTCATCGGCCGCGACCAGCTTCGGCTCGCTGCTGGGCCTGAAGACGCAATGGAATCCTCGGGCACGTGCGGGAATTCGCGCATTTTTGCGGACGGGTGATCCGCCCAGGTCCTCCTAAATGCCGGCGGCGAAAGAGGATTTCGGGCAACGCGTCCCGTGGTATGCGACCTGCACAGTTTACTTATTTAATTCATCGAGTCTAAAGAAACGCGGAGGTTTGCCATGCGCGTCAACTCGTGGTGCGTCCTGATAGGGGCGTCGATTTTAGGATGTGCGGAGCCGGGGATCGCGGCTGTTCCGGCGTGCAGCGGCCAGAACGATGTTTACCCGTGCGCGGTCGCGGGCGTGCTGCTGGTGAACAGCAAGCCAGCCGGACAGCTCTTCGCCAATGCCGGTACCTCGGCGGGGCAAGTGGTCAGTTTCATCAACGATCCGCAAAATCCGGGTATCAGTGTAACTTCAGGTTCCAGCCCGCTGCTGCAAGCAGGAGGGTTCGGCACGGTTTCCGTGAACGGAAGCGTGAGCCTGGGGACGGTTAGCGGTCAGGCGAGCATTATCGGCGGTCAAGGATCGATTGCCTGCGGGGTCACAGGCAATGCGTCCCTCACACTGACGATTACGGGAGCCGGGGCAACGACTACCTTGAATTGTCCAAAAATGTCGAGCGAAGGGGCGGTTGCAACCGTTACGGGCCAGGCGAGCTTTCCGACGCCGGTAAGCTCCTTTGTGCAAACGGCCACGCTCAATGCGACGGCGCCAACTCGCAACGACACGGTCACGGTGACGGCGTATACGGTCCAGGCTTCGATTGCTGCGAACGCGCCCAGCATCATCAGCGATGGGACCGGCGTGATCAACGGCGGGAGCTATGCACCGGGACAGATCGTGAGCGGGTCGTGGGTCGCGGTGAAGGGGGCGGGATTTACCGATTCTGGAGTCACGGTGGACTGGAGCAACTCTGACTTTTCACACGGACTGCCGATGTCGCTGAATGGCGTGCAGGTACTGTTCAACGGGGAGCCGGGTGCGGTGTGGTATTTGATCGACGGATCGCCGCAACAGATCAATGTGCAGGCTCCGGCGAATTTGAACAGCAGCGTGTCGGTGCAGGTGGTACGCAATCAAGTCGGGAGCAACACCGTTACGACGACGGCGATGCAGGTTGCTCCGGCGATCTTTTGTTTTACGCTGGATGCAGGCAAGACGTTCTATCCGTCGGCTGTCTTTCTGGACGGGACCCGGCTGGGAGATCCGGCGATCTTCCCGGGCGCGCGCAAGGCCAAGGCCGGCGACATCGTGCTTCTGTTCGCAAACAGCCTGGAACCATCGCCTGCGGGGGTGGTGTCGGTATCCGGCACGACGCATACAGTGACGGTGACGATCGGGTCGGCGTCGTTTTCGGCGGATTATTCGGGGTTGGTCGCTCCGGGCGAGTTTCAGATCAACCTGACTGTGCCGCCGTTCGCGAGCAGCGGGAATTTTCCGATCACGATTCAGGTTGACGGGGTTACGTCACAAATGGTGGTGCAGTTCCCGTATTCGAATTGAGCCCGTCGATTCCTGAGAGTCGCCGTGACGAAGGCTGTGCCTAATGATTATGCGATTTCCCGCGACCACCTCTGAGTATTTGCGTTTAAGCCAGCCGGACTCGACGCCTATGCGTAGACGTCATCGCACGCACGGGCAAACTGACTCACTGCCGGTTAATCCGAACTCGCGCAGGTTTTCGAGCAGCTTGGCTTTGCTGAGCGGTTTGACCAGGTAGGCGTCGCACAGGCCGCGGAAGCCCTCAAAAACATTTTTCATGTTGCCGAGCGCGGTGGTCATGAAGATTTTCGCGCCGCCGGGGGGCAGAATGCCGTGCGATTCTTCCAAGCCGCGAATCTGCTTCAAGGCTTCGTGGCCGTCCATCTCGGGCATCATAATGTCCAGGCAGATCAGGTCATATTGTTCGCCTGCATCCAAGGCGGCGCGCACGGCTTCGACCGCCTCCCTGCCATTCACGGCAATGTGAACGGCGCCGAACGGCTTCAGGATTTCCTGCAAATACAGGCGGCTGATGAAATCGTCTTCTACGATCAAAGTTTTCATGATTTATTCCTCAATTCGGTTTTTATGCTTTGCATGGCTTGTTTGGCGGCTTGGAATTGCCGGTGCAGTTCCGGGATACGGGCGGACACATTGGCGCTCTGTTCCATTTCCGATGCCACTTGCCGCAGGGCATGGCTGCCGACCGTCGAAGCCGCGCCTTTGATGCGATGCACCTGACGCCGCGTAGCGTCGTCGTCGCCGGCTTCGACGGAAGACGAGAGAGCGGCCAGTTGCCTGGGAAAATCCTCGAGGAAGACGGCGACGATGGTGCGGGCCAGATCGCGGTCTCCCATCAGGCGTTCCATCAGGGCCGCTTCATCGAAGGCGGCCGGATCTGGCGCGGGGACATCCGGACTGGCCGAGGCTTCCGGCAACCATCTCTCGATTGCGGCAGTGAGCGTAGTGGGGCTCACCGGTTTCGAGATGTAATCGCTCATGCCCGCGGCCAGGCATTTTTCCCGGTCGCCCTTCATGGCGTGGGCCGTGACGGCCACGATGGGCACGTGGTGATTGCAGACGCCGGAATGCGGATCGCGGATCAGAGTGGCGGCGTCGTAGCCGCTCATCTCAGGCATCTGGCAGTCCATGAAAACCAGATCGTAGGGAATGTGGCGGAGCGATTCCACGGCTTCTTTGCCATTGGCTACGGCATCGGCGTGAAACCCGAGTTTATTCAAGATCGCCAGCGCCACCTGTTGACTGGTGATGTTGTCCTCGGCTACCAGGATGCGAGCGTTTCTCGGCTTTGAAACGCGGCTGGACGGAGCGCGATGGCCGGATGGGCCCGGGTTCTGGCGCAGGGCCGAGGCCAAAGCCGAGTAAAGCTGGCTGGGACGGATGGGCTTGACGACGGTGGCGCCGAAGCCCTGGGCGTCGCACCAATGCGCATTGGTCCAACGCCCGTCCCTGGTCAAGCGGATCAGGGCGGTTTCCCTTAGCTCTTCGGCCTGGATGCGATGGCATAGATCTTTAAGGTCAAGGTCAACCAGGACCGCCCGAAAGGGATCGTTATTACCGGCAGCGGTTCGCAGCGCGGCCAATGCGGTCTCGGTGGTGGGTGCTTCTTCCGCGCGGCAACCGCGATCGAGCAACAGCGCGGCGGTCCGATGGCGGCTGGTCTCGTCTCGCTCGACGATCAGAACGCGAGCGTTTTGAAGATCGACCGGTTCCTCCGGCGGCGTGGGCGCTTCGCTCTCCTGTTTTTCGAAGCGGGCCGTAAACCAGAACGTGGAGCCCGCGCCGGGCTGGCTGTCGACGCCGATTCGGCCGCCTAACAGCTCCACCAATTGGCTGGATATGGCGAGCCCCAGTCCGGTGCCGCCGAAGTTGCGGGTGATAGTGCCGTCGACCTGGGTGAAGGGCGAAAAAATGTCGGCTTGCCGATCGGCGGGGATGCCGATTCCGGTATCCTCGACGGAAAAGCGGATCAGCGCGGTGTGCTCGTCATCGCTGGCGACGCCGGCCCGGACGATCACATGGCCGCGGGCGGTAAATTTCACGGCGTTGCCGATCAGGTTGAGCAGAACCTGGCGCAAGCGTCCGGAATCGCCGCGCAGGCACAGCGGAACATCGGGCGCGATGGCCCAGGCCAGATCCAGGTCTTTTTCGCGAGCCCGCGTGTAGAGCAGACGCGCGGCATCCTCCAGCGTGGTGCACAGATGAAAATCCAAAACCTCCAGCTCCACCTTGCGCGTCTCGATCTTGGAGAAATCCAGGATGTCGTTGATCACGGTAAGCAGCGATTCGCCGCTGGAGCGAACGATTTCCGCGTATTGACGCTGCTGCGCGGTCAGCTCGGTTTCGAGCAGCAGGCCGGTCATGCCGATGACGCCGTTCATGGGCGTGCGAATCTCGTGGCTCATGTTGGCCAGGAATTCGCTCTTGGCGCGGTTGGCGGCTTCGGCGGCTTCCCGGGCTTTTTGAACGGCGTCTTCGGCTAGTTTGCGCTCGGTAATGTCTTCGGCGATTCCGACCACGCGCGTAATCTGCCCGGCCCGGTCGAGAACCGGGAAGGCTCGATCGCGGATCCACTTCTGCTCTCCCGAGGCGGCTCGGATGCGGTATTCGGAGGGAATATCGTTGCCCTGCATTTGCCGCATGAAGACTGCGTGGGCGTGCTCGCGATCGGCGGCTTCGATGGCTTCCAGCCAGTCCATAGGATTGCGATACAGACTTTCGCAGGTGCGGCCCCAGATCTGTTCGTAGGCGGGGCTGATGTACAGGATTTCGGTGCCGGCCGCGTTCATCATCCAGAAGACTTCGCGGATGTTTTCGGCAAGCTGGCGGAATTTTTCTTCGCTGCCGCGCAGGGCTTCTTCGGCCTGCCGGCGATCGGTGATGTCGGGACTCAAGCCGACGTGGCCGAGGAACTCGCCGCCAGGGGTCCAGCGAGGCTCAGCGGAGGAGGACACCCAACGCCACTCTCCGTCGGCGCGACGGACGCGGGTTTCGCCGCGGAAAGAAGTCTGCTCGCTGACGGCGCTGAGAAATGCACCGATGTAGGCCTGAGCATCGTCGGGATGAAGGAGCGGACGCCAGTTGCCGCCCTCCACCTGCTCATATGTGGTGCCGAAAAATTCGCTGTAGCTTCGATTCACGAAACGGACGCCGCCCTCGGCATCGGTCATCCACATGGGAGCGGGACAGCCGTCGGCCATTATGCGGAAGCGCTGCTCGCTTTCGCGAAACGCTCCTTCCGCTTTCCTGCGCTCAGTGATATCGTGCGCGATGGCCGCGGTGCCGACGATGTTTCCGGCTGCGTTCTTGATGGGGGAAACGGTGAGCGAAACGTCGATCAGACGGCCGTTCCTGGCGACCCGGACGGTCTCGAATTGCGAAACCGTGTTCCCGGTTTTCACGCGGTCGAGAATCTGGGATTTCTCATCGGGCCGGTCGGGCGGAATGATCAGGGAGATCGACTGCCCAACGGCTTCGGCTGCGCTGTACCCATACAGGGCTTCGGCGCTGGCGTTCCAACTGGAGATCATGCCATCGAGAGTCACGCCGCTGATGGCTTCTTCGCTCGATTCGACGATAGCGGCGAGGAACTGTTGAGCTTTCTCGGCCGCGCGGCGTTCGGTCACGTCCTGTTTGAGAGCGATGTAGCCAGCGATTTTGCCGTGCTCGTCAAGCACGGGAGCTATGGTCATGTCCTCGGTGTAGAGGCGACCGTCTTTGCGGCGGTTGATCAGCTCTCCCTGCCAGTTGCGCCCGGCGGCGACGGTCGACCAGAGGTCTTTGTAATAGGCTGGGTCCTGCTTGCCCGATTTCCAAAGGCTCGGTTTGTGGCCGATGACTTCCTGGGGAGTATATCCGGTCATCGCCGTGAAGGCGGCGTTGACGTAGACAACGTTGCCACGGGGGTCGGTGATGACCACCGACTGGCCGGCTTGATTAATGGCGGCGGCCAGGCCGATATCGCTGGCGCCAGCTCCGGAGAGAGCGGGCGGAGCGGCGGGGTCGGGTGTAGATGGCATCGCGAAACTGGTCCCGGATTGCTCATCGGCCGGAAATCGCGATTTTTTGGGCCAGGCGCTTTAAAGTGCTGACGGGTATGTCGAGATTGGTTACGGCTCTAGATCCGAAGAAGGTTGAGATATTGACCTTGTAGTGGCAGCTTAAAGCTGGCGAATGAGACGGGGAGACAGATTATGAGCTGGTTAGATCGGCGAGGCTGAGGCGGCCGGTGTAGATCGCCATACCGAGGGCTGCGTGGATGTTCATGGTCGCCAGCTCGCGGATTTCTTCGATGGTGGTGATGCCGCCGGCGGCGGTTAATTCATGTTTCGTGGCGGCGCGGAGGCGGCGGAACCAGGCGAGGTCGGTGCCTTCGAGCATGCCTTCTTTATCGACATAGGTGCAGAGGAAACCGGAACAGAACGGCTCGAGAGTGGCGATGATTTCTTCGGCGGTGACGGCGGTGGATTCGGTCCAGCCTCTGACGACGACCTTACCGTTCTTTGAATCGAGGGCAACGATGACGCGTTCGGGTCCGATAGCTGCGGAGATTTCCTGAAGCGCGGGCGTGAACGCGGCCGTGCCGACAATAACGCGGTGAGCTCCGGCATCGAGAAGAGACAGGGCGCGTGCTGCGGAACGGACGCCGCCGCCTATCCGGCATTTCGCGCGCGATGCGAGCAGCTCCACGAGAGCCGTATTTTCGCCTCGATTCATGGCGGCGTCGAGATCGATCACCTGAATTTCCGGAAACGCCGAGAATTTTCGCAGCATTTCGAGCGGAGCATCGGCTTCGAGGGCTTTATCGCGACCCTGGACAAGCTGGACTACTTTGCCGTCCATCAGGTCGATGCAGGGGATGATCATCTGCGGACCTGCACGCCGTGTGCTGCGAGGAAAGACTTCAATTCGCCGACGGTGTAAGTTCCGTAGTGGAAAATCGATGCGGCGAGGGCGGCGTCGGCGTGTTCGAGGACGGACACAAAATCTTCGGGCTTGCCTGCGCCTCCGGAGGCGATCACGGGGATGTGCGTGGCTTCGCGAACGGCCCGGGTCAGCGCGCAATCGAATCCGGCCTGGACGCCGTCGGTGTCCATGGAGGTGAGCAGGATCTCGCCTGCACCGAGTTGTTCGCCGCGTTGCGCCCATTCGATGGCGTCGAGGCTCTCATCGTCGCGTCCGCCGCGCGTGAAGACGCGACGGTTGCGGGCATCGATGGCGAGGACCACGGCTTGCGCCCCGAATTCGTGGGAAAGTTCCGAGATCAATTCCGGGCGTCGGACCGCGGCCGTGTTGATGCTGACTTTGTCGGCTCCGGCGTGCAGGATGCGGCGGGCATCTTCGACCGATCGGATGCCGCCGCCGACGGTGAGCGGAATGAACACCTCGCGGGCGGTGCGCGCGACCACGTCGACCATGGTGTCGCGATGATCGCTGGAAGCGGTGATGTCGAGGAACACCAGCTCATCGGCGCCCTGATCGTTGTAGCGAGCGGCGAGCGCTACGGGATCGCCCGCATCGCGCAGGTTGACGAAGTTGATCCCTTTGACCACGCGGCCTGCGCTGACGTCGAGACAAGGAATAATGCGCTTTACGAGCATAGCTCGGTGAAGTTTTTCACGATTCGCTGTCCGGCGGGTCCTGATTTTTCGGGATGAAATTGGACGCCGTAGAGATTGCCCTGTTCGATGACAGCCGTAAAGGGGACGCCGTAATCGCAGGATGCTGAGGCGGCGGAGATGAGCGGCGCGTAGTAGCTGTTGGCGAAGTAGACGTAGGGATGGTCGCCGGTTCCTTCGAGCAGACGCGATTCGCGGAGGAAGGTGAGATTATTCCAGCCCATGTGCGGGACTCGGGCGGTGGTGGAGAATCGGCGAACCTGGCCTTCGAGGAGACCGAAGCCCCGCGCTTCGGGTGCTTCTTCGCTCGAATCGAACAGGGCTTGGAGTCCGAGGCAGATGCCGAGGAAGGGGACGGCGGCGCGGATTCGATCGATCAGGGCGGAGCGCATCGGTTCGAGCGCCCGCATCATCTGGCCGAAGTGGCCAACGCCCGGCAGGATGATCTTGGTCGCGAGGCGGAGGGAATCGGCGGTGTGGACGAGCTGGTAATCGGCTCCGATCGCGGCCAGCGTGTTTTCGACGGAGCGAAGATTGCCGGCGCCGTAATCGATGATCGAGATCACAAGAGTCCCTTGGTCGATGGCAACTGGTCTTTGAGGCGCGGCTCTTTCGAGCAGGCGTAGCGCATGGCGCGGGCGAAACATTTGAAGATCGCTTCGATCTTGTGGTGGCTGGAGCGGCCGTAGAGAACCCTGGCGTGAAAATTCGCGCCCGCGTTATTGACGAATCCGTTGAAGAAATCTTCGAGCAGCTCGGTTTGCAGATCGCCGACCAGGCGGACTTTCACGAGATCGCGATAGACCAGCGCGGGTCGTCCGCCGAGGTCGAGGGCGACGACGGCCAGGGTTTCGTCCATGGGGAGGACGAAGTAACCGGCTCGATTGATGCCGCGGCGGTCGCCGAGGGCTTTCGAGAAAAGCTGGCCGAGGACGATGCCGGTGTCTTCGACGGTGTGATGCTGGTCGACGTCGAGGTCGCCTTGAGCTACGAGGGTCAGATCGAATGCGCCGTGCTTGGTGAACAGCTCCAGCATGTGGTCCAGGAAACGGATTCCGGTTGAAATGTTGTAGACGCCTCGGCCTTCGATTTTGAGGGCTCCGCTGAATGCGGGTTTCTTTGGTGTTGCGCTCGAGGGAGGCTTTCCTCATAGGACGGATTCGATTTCGTTGATGTTTTCGAGAATCGCGATGGCGCGCTCCTGCTCGAACAGGCGGATCAGATCGTCGCGGCGGGAATGATTTTGCGCGGCGATTCCGATGAACGGGACATCGGCGGCGCGGGCGGAGCGTGCATCGTCAACGGTATCGCCGACGTAGATCAGTTTGCGTCCGGGATTCTGGCGCTGGATGGCGAATAATCCGTCGGGGGCGGGTTTTCCGGCGGTTATGTCGTCGGCGCAGATGATGGGGTCGAAGGCCAGATGCGCGGCGAAACGGAGAAGCGAGATGGCGGCTTCGTGACGCGAGCGTCCGGTGAAGATCGCGAGATTGTGGCGCGTGGTAAGACGTTCGAGCAGGCCGGGTTGCGGGAACCATTGTTCACGTTGGATGAGGCCGTCGCCATTTTCACCAAGGAAGATTTCGTTGAACCGGTCGACGACGCGGGCGTATTCGACCTCGCGTTCCCAGGTCGGCGGCGATCTGCTGGGAGAGCGCCCAGTCGTTATTCCAGCCGCCTTGATTTTTGTACTGCTGGATGAGATCGCGGGTGATGCGCTGGTTGGTAAAGTGCTCGACGGTCTGGACGATCGCTTCGCGATAGGATTCGGAAACCTCGGTGAGGACGCCGTCCATGTCGAAGACGATTATCTGGTCCACAGTTTTTCCAGTTCTTCGAGGAAACGGGTCATCTGGGCGCGCGTGCCGATGGTGACGCGGACGCATCCGGGGATTTCGTAGCTGCGGTCGCGAACCAGAACGCCGCGCTCGCGGAGGGCGTCGCGGATGGGGATGGCTCGGTCGCCGGCGCGGAACAAAACGAAATTGGCGGCGGTGGGAAAGAAAGAGATCCCTAATTTTTCGAGGCCGGCGCAGACCAGGGTTCGGGCGGCGAGCACTTCGGCGACGTAGGTGTCGACGGTCTTGCGATCCTGAATCGCGGCGCGGGCGGCGAGGACGGCCAGAGTGTTCACGCTATAGGGAGACTGGGCTTTGCGGAGCCACTGGACATTTTCGGCGTTTGAAAACAGGCAGCCGCAGCGCATCGCGGCCATGCCGAAGGCTTTCGAGAAGGTGCGGCTGACGAAGAGGTTCGGATATTCGTTGAATCCAGGCGAGCGTGGTGATGCCGGAAAATTCGAAGTACGCTTCATCGATCAGGACGGCTGCTTCGCGGCGCGGCTTCGAGAATCTTGCGCAGATTTTCGAGCGACGTTCCGACGCCGGTGGGGTTATTGGGATTCGCGATCAGAACGGCTTTGGTCGACGCGCGGATCGCGGCTAGCAGATCGTCGAGAGGAAACACTACGCCATCGGTCGCGATAGTCCACTTCGCGGATCGCGGCGCCGGCGAGGCTCGCATAGAAGCGGTACATCGCGTAGGAGGGATTCAGCAGCACGCACATCGTCGCCGGCGTTGACGAAGGTGTTGACCAAAAGCTGAATGGCTTCATCGGTGCCGTTGGTGATCGCCAATTCTGTGGGCGAAACGTTGAAGAATGCGGCGAGTTCGGCGAAGGCTTCCGTGTAATCGGGATACATCGAGAGCTGATCGGCGGTGAGACGGCGGGTGATGAAATCGATCACATGCGGCGAGCAGCCGATGGTGTTTTCGTTGAAGTCGAGGCGCAACTTGCCGGCTCGGTCGCCGGTAGGCGGAGAATACGGCGCCATTTTCTGAACAGCATCGCGCGGTTTAAGCATCAGATCGAACCTCCGCGGAGCGGGCATGAGCTTCGAGACCTTCGGCTCGCGCGAGAGCGGTGATCGACGGAGTCGAGTTTCGCTAAGCCTGGTTGCGTCATTTGCTGAACCGAAATTACTTTGACGAAGTCGGCGGCGGAGAGGCCGCCGCGCAAACGAGCGGCTCCCGAGGTCGGCAGAACGTGGTTGGGACCGGATGCGTAATCGCCCGCGGCTTCGGGACTGAAGGGTCCCAGGAAAACGCTGCCGGCGTGCTTGACCAGAGGAAGAAGGCGTGGATCCTCCAGGTTGAGGTGTTCGGGCGCGAGGGCGTTGGAAAATTCGACGGCGCGTTCAAGCGAATCGAGGACCACGATGGCGCCGTTTGCCTCGATGGACGGTCGCGCGACGGGCGCGGTGGAGAGGGTGGCAAGCTGTCGCTCGATTTCAAATGCTACCGATTCGGCCAACGCGCGCGAAGTGGTCAGGAGGATGGACGAAGCGTCGACATCGTGCTCGGCTTGCGCGAGCATGTCAGCGGCGAGCCAGCTCGGGTTGCCTTCGGCGGCGATGATGACGATTTCGGTGGGGCCGGCGATGAAGTCGATGCCGGTTTCCCCGGCTATCAGTTTCTTCGCGGCGGCGACGTAGATGTTTCCGGGTCCGACGATGCGGTCGACCTTCGGCACGGTTTCGGTTCCGTAAGCGAAGGCCGCGATGGCTTGCGCCCCGCCCATGCGGAAGAAATGCGTGACGTTCAGCCAGTCCGACATCCACAGAATTTCAGGGCTGGGATTCGGGCAGGCGACGCAGGTGACGGCGACGCCGGCGACTTGCGCGGGGATGATGGTCATTAATAATGTCGACGGCAGCGGATAGCGGCCGGCGGGGATATAGGCGGCCATCGAATCGAGCGGTCGGACGATGTGGCCGAGGCGGCGGCCGTCGGGATAGTCGGCGAATCGCTCCTGGGGAAGCTGGGATTGCGCGTATTCGCTAATGTTCGCGGCCGCGTGCTGGATGGCGTCGATCAGAGCCGGCGCGGCTGATGGCTGCTTCGGTTCGTAATTGCCGTCGAACTTGCGCGTGTATTCTTCGACGGCAGCGTCGCCGCGAGCGCGAACGTCGGCGAGGATGGGAGCCACGATGCGCTCGGCTTCTTCCAGGCGAACGGTCTTGCGAGTGATCAAGCTGCGGGCTTGGTCGTAATTGAGAATTTTGATCATCACATCACGATTTTGTTCAGGGGATATTCGACGATTCCTTGCGCGCCGGCTTCTTTGAGGCGCGGAATGATGGTGCGCACGGTGGATTCGTCGAGGATGGTATTGACCGCGAGCCATTCGGCGTCGCTGAGATGCGAGATGGTCGGGTTTTTCAGCGCGGGCAAAACGGCAAGAACGGCCGCGAGATTCTTTTTTTCGACGTTCAGCATCAGGCCGACTTTGCCAAGAGCGTTGATCGCGCCTTCGAGCAGCATGCGGATGTCTTCGAGCTTGCGGCGCTTGGCTGCATCTTTCCAGGAATCGAGGTTGGCGATCAGTTGCGTGTTCGATTCCATGACGGTTTCGATAATGCGCAGTTTGTTGGCTCGCAGCGACGAGCCGGTTTCGGTCACTTCGACGATGGCGTCGGCGAGCTCGGGTGGCTTGACTTCCGTCGCGCCCCAACTGAATTCTACTTTGGCGGTGACGCCGTTCGCGGCGAGGTAGCGTTTGGTGGCGGATACTAGTTCCGTCGCGATGACTTTTCCTTCCAGATCCTTGACGGAGCGGAACGGCGAGGATTCGGGCGCGGCCAACACCCAGCGCACTTTGCCGAAGCTCTGCTTGGCGTAAATGAGGTCGGCGATGGTCTGAACCTGCGCTTCGCTCTCCTCCACCCAGTCGCGGCCGGTGAGGCCGGCATCGAGGACGCCGTCCTGAACGTAGCGGGCCATTTCCTGGGCGCGGATCAGCATGCACTCGATTTCGGGATCGTCGATGGCGGGGAAATAAGAGCGGCTGCTGGTGGTGATGACGAATCCGGCGCGTCTGAATAGCTCGACGGTGGCGTTTTCGAGACTGCCTTTGGGGATGCCGAGTTTCAGTTTCACGTTTCAGCTCCCGTAGACCGCGTTGGGATCGTAAGTGCGCGACTCATGGATCACCCACGCTCCGTCGTTCAGTCGGCGGAAGAAACAGCTTTCATATCCTTCGTGACAGACGCCGGGTCCGAGGGCTTCGACTTTCAATAGGAGAGCGTCCCGATCGCAATCGGTGGAGATTTCCTTCACGGCCAGCCGATGGCCGGAGCTTTCGCCTTTAAGCCACAGCTTGTTGCGGGAGCGGCTGAAGAAGGTGGCATAACCGGTCTCCACGGTGCGGCGAAACGCTTCTTCGTTCATGAAGCCGAGCATGAGAACGCGTCCGGTCTGGTGATCCTGAATGATCGCAGCGATCAATCCATCGAGTTTGCTGAAGTCGAGGTTCATATCAGTGTCCTATCCAAATGAAAAAGCCCGCCATTTGCGGCGGGCTCTTCGATCCATGTTTGATTTCCGATTAAGAGTAAGCCCGTCGCAATGCTGCCTGCCGATGATGGTGGCGATGATGCAGGTGGGCCGACATGAAATCTGAATATAGCACGTTAGCGGTTGCGCTACAATCGCTCCGAGGTTCTCATGAACAAGTTGCGCGCGGCTTTGGTGATGCTTTTCACGCTGTTTTTGGCGATTTATCCGGTTGGGGCGCAGAGCCTTAAACATGCCGCGAATCCGGCTGAGGTCGGGTTTTCCGCCGAACGGCTGGGGAAGATCACGCAGGTATTAAAGGACGACACCGGCAAAGGGATGATGCCGGGAGCGATTCTGCTGGTGGCTCGCCACGGGAAGATCGCGTGGTTCGAAACCGCCGGCGTGCTGGATCCGGCGACCAAGGCTCCCATGACAAAAGAGGCGATCTTCCGGATTTATTCAATGAGCAAACCGATCACGACGGTCGCGGCGATGACGCTGGTGGAGGACGGTAAGATTCTGCTGAACGATCCGATCGCGAAGTATCTTCCGCAATTCGCGCAGATGAAGGTCGCGGTGGAAAAGCCGGACCCGGCGGGAGGCAAGCCGACCATCGATCTGGTGCCGGCGCGGCGTCCGATCACGATTCAGGATCTGATGCGGCATACCTCTGGCATCACGTATGGATTTTTCGGCAGCGGCGCGGTGAAGAAAATGTACCTGGAAGCCGGCGTGACCAAAGGCGACTACACCAATGCCGAGTTCGCGGACCGGATCGCCAAAATGCCGCTGGTTTACCAGCCGGGCACGACGTGGGATTATAGCCACTCGACTGATATTCTGGGCCGCATCGTTGAAGTGGTTTCGGGCATGTCGCTGTTCGAGTATGAAAAGCAGCGCCTGCTGACGCCCCTGGGCATGAGCGACACGAGCTTCTATGTGACCGATGCAGCGAAGCAGCCGCGCATCGCCGAGCCGTTTCCCAACGATCGCGTGTTTGGGATCGACGCGTCGTTTGGCGATCCGCGGGTCGCAGGAAAAACGGAATCGGGCGGTGGGGGGATGGTCAGCACCGCGATGGATTATGCGCGGTTTTTGCAGATGCTGCTGAGCGGAGGGATGCTCGACGGCAAGCGCTATCTCGGATCGAGAACGATCGCGTATATGACCTCGGATCAGCTTACCGACGGCATCGTGCCGGGTCCGTTTTATGCGCCGGGGCCGGGGTATGGATTCGGGCTCGGATTCGCGGTGCGGCGAACCGCGGGCGGAGCAATCGATGCGGGCTCGGCAGGCGATTACACGTGGAATGGCGTCGGCGGCACGCACTTCTGGGTGGATCCGAAAGAGGACATGTTCGTGGTGTTCATGATGCAATCGCCGAAGCAGCGGACGCATTACATGAGCTTGATCCGGAACATGGTTTACGCGGCCCTGCAATAATGGGCGCCGGCGATTGGCCGCCGCATCGGGCTCGCGAAATTGCGTTGCGCGAGATTGAATCGCGCATTGCATCGGAGCCCGAAGGCCTGAGCCTGCGGCTGGAGCGGGCGCAGTTGCTGAGCGAGCTCGGGCGGACGCTGGAGGCCCGCGATGCGTATCTCGAAATTCTGGCGCGCGCGCCGTCAGATCGGCTGGCGCTGAATAATCTGGGGACGCTGCTGCATTCGACCGGCTATCGGACCGCGGCGCGGACGGCGTATGCGGAAGCGGTGGCTCGGCATCCGAAGGACGCGATGAGTCGCGTCAACCTGGCGAATGCGTTGTATGAAAACGGCGAGCTGGCGGCGGCGCGCAAACATTATGAAACTGCGTTGAATCTCGCGCCGGATTTTGCGGAGGCGCATCAGGGCCTTTCTTACGTGCTGCGCGAGTTGGGAGAGACGGAACTGGCGGCATCGCATCGTCGAAAAGGGTTTGAGAATCGTGCGGTTCAGAAGCTGCCGTATCGGGGCGAAGGGGCTCCGGTATCGCTCCTGCTGCTGATTTCGTCGAGCGGCGGGAACATCCCTACACGCAATTTTCTGGACGATCGCGTGTTTGAGACCACCGTGATCGCGCCTGAATTTTACGATCTCAGCCGGCCGCTGCCGGATCATCAGGTGATCTTCAACGCGATTGGAGATGCGGATCTGGCGGGAGAGGCTTTGACGGCCGCGCAATCGGTGATCGCGTTGAGCCGGATGCCGGTGCTGAATGCTCCCGCGGCGGTGATGGCTACGGGACGGGCTGAAAATGCTCGGAGATTGGCGGCGCTCAAGGGGGTGGTCGCCCCGGCAATGATGACGCTGTCGCGGGAGCAGTCAAATTCCGCTGTTCTGGCTCAAGGCGGCTTGAAGTTTCCGCTGCTGCTGCGGACGCCGGGGTTTCATACCGGTCAACATTTTGAACTCGTCGACAGGGCCGATGCGATGGCGGAAGCTGTGGCTCAGTTGCCTGGCGCGGAGTTGACCGCGATCGAATATCTGGATGCGCGCGGGCCCGACGGGAAATTCCGCAAGTATCGCGTCATGATGATCGACGGCGGGCTGTATCCGCTGCATCTGGCAGTTTCGAATCACTGGAAGGTTCACTATTTCACCGCGGACATGGCCGAGAGCGCCGAACATCGAAAAGAGGACGCGGCGTTCTTGGAGAACATGCCGGCGGTGCTTGGGCCGCGGGCGATGACCGCGCTCGAACAGATTCAAAATGCGCTGGGACTCGACTATGCGGGGATCGATTTCGGATTGAGCCCGGCCGGTGACGTGTTGCTGTTTGAGACCAATGCCACCATGGTCGTGACGTCGCCCTTGCCGGAACCGCAGTGGGCTTACCGGCGTCCGGCGGTGGAACGGATTTTCGCGGCAGTTCGGCGGATGCTGCTTAAACACCGGACCTAGAGGTCCTCCAGATACTCTGGCGGAACATCGTCTTCGGGAACTTCTCTGGTCGTGACTTCGGCCACGTCGGGATCGGGGGCATTCTCCACGGCGTCAATCGCTTCGGCCTCGAAAGCCTGACCTTCTTCGGCCAGCTCCCGAACGCTCTCGGAATCTCCTTCCTCGACATCGGACAACCCTTGAAGGTCGCCGGATTGTTCATCTCGATCGGTGTCGGTTGCTCGACGACCGGTTTTCTCGCGCGGGTTCTCGCTGTTAGTTTTCATATAGCTCTATTGTGCACCTCGGTTGCCAATGCGGCCAGGTCTTTCATTTGAACCCGGATCGGTCCAAGCGCTAACAATTGCGCTATGAAAACGATAGCCGCCTTGGTTTTGGCTGCCGCGTTCGCGCATGCGCAGACGCTTCTGGTTCTGAATAAGACCGACGCGACGCTCGCGATTGTCGATCCGCAGTCAAACCAAATCCTGGAGTGCGTTCCGACGGGCGAAGGACGGAAAATTCGCGTATGTCGGAATTATGGGGGCAGACTCCGGGGAATACGCTTTCCGTGATCGGCCCGGCGGCTAACAAAGAATCGCATCGCGTGGATCTCGGTCCTCTGCGTCCTTGAACAAATTGATCGCGCGCTACGATCCGCCGGCGAATCAAATCGAGGTGGCGGGACGCACTTCGACGGGCGGAGGTCCCGAGGGAATGGCTTGGATTCCGCAGCGGTTCCCCGGCACCCACCGCTCCCTGTGGTCGCGGCTCGCGATTTCAGCACCTTAGCGAGCCACGAGCGTAGGGAGGTGGCCGGTCGCCGGTTTCCAATAGACTACTTGTTTTTGTTGGCTGCCTGGGCGGCTTGCTTCAGCTCGTTATTTGCCTGCTCCAGCAGGTTCTTGGCTTTCTGAGCATGACCTTGCATGTCCCACTCATTGGCTTGCTGGGCAGCAACGATCTTCTCGTAAGCCTGATTACTCAAACGTTGCGCGGCCGCGATATTGGGATGGCGTCCCGCGGAGACATTCTGTTTCGGCTGGGCCAGGGCTAATCCCCCGACGACCAGCAGGAAAGCAACGACGACGGTCACAACCCGTGATTTAGTCATGGCAGAAGTATAAGATCGAAGCAACATCCCCAGCAAGCGGATTTGCAAACATTAATGGGCCCTACGCCGTAATACTGCGAATCGCGCGTCAGCGAAGCCGGGGACAAAGTGTCCTCCGCCAGAGACATACTGTCTTGACCTTAAACGATGTTTAACGGAGTCCTACGTTGAAGTAAATGCTTGCTGCTGTTGGGTTTGGTTGGGCATTGCGGGCTGCTGGGATGTTGGGGTTTCAAGTGCAAGAGCGGGGCTAACCGACTCAATGAAGCTGCTTGCCAGGAACGCCCGAATTTACGTCATCGCCTGCACACTGGCGGGCGTTCTCGTACTGCTTCTGAACGCGCCCCAGGTCAAACCGCAGAACCCGATGCTGTTCGCGATTTATCTCGTCGCGGCCGTGGTAGTGTCGCTGCTGGACCTGGGGCTTCCGTTGAATGGCGCGGTGCTGCCTGCCGGCCTGCTGCTGGTGATGCTGGGGATCGTCGACCTAAGCCTGCCGGAGGTCTTGGTACTGGGATGCTCGGCCTCGCTACTGCGAGACCTGCGGATCGCGAAATTCCGGATGAAATTCGGCGATCTGATGTTCCGCGTGGCCAGCGTGGCCATCAGCATCGCGGCGGCGTACAACGCATATCACATGTCGCCGAAGCTGCGGGGGAATCCCTTGTTCCCGGCTCTGCTGCTGGCCAGCTCGCTGGTGTTCTTCCTGCACTATGTGCTGGCGGCGGCGATTACCCGCGACCAGCGCACACCGCTTAAAGCTTTTTATCGCAGCCGGATGTACTGGCTGCTGCCCTGGTTCGTCGCCGCCGGCTACCTGACCTACATGATTCATCAGACCAGCCAGCATACCGGGCTGCCGGCCGCGGTGTTGGCGCTGCCGATGCTATTCGTGATCGAGCGCGGCTACCATTTCTACCTGGATTCGAAAGAACGGGATCGCGAGCATGACGAGGAGATGGAGGCCGTGCACATGCGGACCATCGAGGTGCTGGCGGTGGCGATCGAAGCCAAGGACCAGGTGACCCACATGCATCTGCGGCGCGTGCAGGTGTGCGCCATGGAAATCGGAAAAGAAATGGGCCTGGGCGATGCGGATCTGAAAGCGCTGCGGGCCGCGGCGCTGCTGCACGACGTCGGCAAGCTGGCGATTCCGGAGCATATCATCTCGAAACCGGGGCGGCTGACTCCGGATGAGTTCGAGAAGATGAAGATCCATCCAATCGTGGGCAGCGAGATTCTGGAGCGGATGAAACTTCCTTATCCGGTGTCGCCAATCGTCAGGGCGCATCACGAAAAGTGGGACGGGACGGGCTATCCGGCGGGAATATCGGGAGAGGAAATTCCGCTAGGGGCGCGGATTCTTTCCGCCGTGGATAGCCTGGACGCCATGGCTTCCGACCGTCCGTACCGGCGCGCCATGCGGCTGGAGGAAGCCATGGCCGAAGTTGCCAAGGAATCCGGCAAGAGCTTCGATCCGAAAGTGGTGGAAGTGCTTCAACGCCGCTACGTGGAGCTGGACCGGATGGCGCACGATCAGGTCCGTGCGAATCACAGCAGTTGGTTTACCGGACGATCGATGGCGCACGGTACGGGACATGGGCTGGCTCCGGCGACGGGACTGGAGAATCTGGCGGCGGCGGTGGATGGCCGCGCCAACGCGTCGGCGCATGACGATTTCCTGAACTCCATCATTTCGGCGGGGCAGGAGGATCAACTGCTGCGGGAACTGACCGGCGACGTCGGGAATACGTTGAGTCTCGACGACACGCTTGCGGCGGCAGCCCGGTATGCGGGACGAATCGTGCCGTGCGACACGATCGTGATTTGCGTGTGCCGCGGCGATAAGCTGGCTCCGCTGCTGATCAGCGGGCGCAACAGCGATGTGTTCTCGGCGAGCGAATTTCCCGCCGGCGCGGGCCTGTCCGGGTGGGTGGCGGAAAATCAGAAGCCGATCGTCAACGGGAATCCGTCGGTGGAGCCGCATTATATCGGCGCGGCGGATTCGTTCGAGGCGCTGCGGTCCGCGCTCTCGGTTCCGCTGCACGGACAGTCAGGATTGACGGGAGTGCTGACGTTATACGCGCCGCTGCGCGATAGTTTCACCCGCGAACATCTGCGGAAGCTGCAGTCGGTGACGGGACGATTGGGGTTGTCGATTGAACATGCGCTGCGCTTCCATAGCGCCGAAAATTCGGCGACCACGGATTATCTGACCGAGCTGCCCAACGCGCGGTCGCTGTTCGTGCATCTGGAGCAGGAGCTGGCTCGGGCGGAGCGGGATGGATCGACCGTCGCCGTGATGGTTTGCGATCTGGATGGATTTAAACAGGTCAACGACCGGTTCGGGCACCTGAAGGGTAACGAAGTCCTGCGCCTGGTGGCGGACGGGCTGAGAGCGACCAGCCGGGCCTCGGATTACATCGCGCGGCTGGGCGGAGACGAGTTTGTCATCGTGATGCCGGGGTTGAATTCGGACACGTTTATCGCGGAGTCCAACCGGTTTCACGCGGTTCCGGGAGAAGCGAGCGTGCAGGCGTGCGAGCAGCGGCTGCTGTCGATGAGCATGGGATCGCGATCTATCCGCAGGATGGGGTGACGGCGGAGGATCTGCTGGCGCAAGCGGACCGCCGGATGTACGAAAGCAAAAACGAACGGAGCCGCACCCGTTCGACGGAAGAGACCGGCGGAATGACGATGACGACGCTTCTGCATGGAAGATCGGCGAGCAGCTCCCAGGATTGACGCGGGCATTCCGGTCGTGGTGATCCCGCTGGTGAATGTGGCAACGCATTGGCACGGACGCGTGATCAACGTGTCCGAGACCGGCATGAAGGTTCACGTCGAAGAGGCCTTCCTGGACCGGCTACCCCAGCGGGGCGACGCTTATCGCGTGCAAACGGACCGAGGACGTCGTGCTGTGCGAGGTCTGCCATTGCCAGATTGAAGACGAAGGCAGCAACCTCGGCTTGCGGATTCTACATTGGGGCGGCGCACCGGGAGCCTGCGGCTCCTTTTAGACGCGGTAGGGTCCGGTCAGGCTCCGGCGGAATCAGGCTCGATATTAGGACGGGATAAGAATTCGTGAAAAGGGGCCTAAAGTATTTCCACCACTCCGCCGATGGAATCCGTAATGCCGGGGCCCGTTTAAAAGCCACGGCGAAGGAGGCTACGTGGATCCTATAAGTTCTTCCACCCTCACGACTTCGACGAGCGACGTCAGCTCGTCTGCTGGCGCGGCGAGCTCGACCGCGAAACGGCCGGTTCAGCTCGCGTCCACTACTCCGGATCTTATTGAAATTTCAGCAATTCCATCGCTGTTTGAGGCTCAGCAGATTCAGGCGTCACGACCCTTCGCAGTATCAGACGGTGTTGACCGTGCAGTGCGGGAGCTGAAGGCCGCGGCTTTGCAGACCAGCGATCCGTTCGAAGTGGCGTACTTTTTGGACTTGGCCGGGAAATTTCAGCAGTTGCAGGAAACCGGGGTCGGGCGGGTCCCCTCAAACCTCGGGTCAACCCACCGGCCAGCTTTCGGGCGCCGCCGGAGCGGGGCGCGATTAGTGACGTCAGGTTCATCCGGCTCAGTAATCTGACAAAGCGCGGATCCTCGCGAACCGGGTCCCAGCGTGGATCGACCTTAAGAGTCGACATCCAGGGGCAGTGGGCAGCGCAGGCTTGCTCCAGGTCCGCGAATAATCGATCCCAATCTCCCAGTCCGAGATAGATATAGCAGCGGCCACGCGGCGAAACATAGCCGGTAGCGGAAAGCGCATCCAGTTTCTGCAACTCCTCCCGTGCTTCGGGGATCTTGCCGAAGAAAGCATACGCTTCCCCTAAACCGCCCAGCTTCACGGCCAGGAAAGGACCCTCCGGAAGGTCGCGAAACAGATCCAGAGCCTCCTCGAAGCGCCCCTGGCGGAGGTAGGTCCATCCGAGCATGCATTGCACTTCATGATTGGTGGCATCCAGAGGAAGTGCAGCGGTTAGGATCTTTACGGCCTGATCGTACTGACGCTGATAGTAGTGGTACCAGGCTTTAGTGCGTACGCCGCGGGAAGACAGGGGATCGAGCTGTAGAGCGCGTTCGATACATACCAAAGCCTCTGGAAACGCGCCGCGATACATCAGATGGAGGGCGTAAATCTCGTGCGCGTGGACGTTGCTCGGCTGCAGCTCGATAGCGCGGCGCAGATGGCGGCTGCCCTCTTCCCAACGCCACTCGAACAGAGACAGGATGCCGCCCAGCGTCGCGCAGGCGTCGGCGAGGTTCTCGTCCAGCCGCAAAGCTTCAAGCACGGCCTGCTTGGCGCGCCGGGTTCCTTCGCTGGGCTCGATGGCCCCCCAGACGGTAAGATGCGCGTAGGCATCGGCGAGGGCGGCGTACGGGGGTGCATAACCTGGGAACAGCAGGATCGCCTGGTTGAACTGGTTGAGGGCGTTCTGAATTCCCTCCTGCGACATCTGATTCCAGTAATGCCGCCCCTTCAGGTAAAACATGTAGGCTTCCAGATTTCCGCTTGTCCAGGCGGTCTGGCTAGCTGTCGGGGGGCTGGAGCGAGCGTGACGCGCAGCGAATCGGCGATGGCGTGCGCGATTTCGGTTTGCACCGCGAAAACGTCGTCGATGGCGCGATCAAACACGCCGGACCATAGCGATAAGCCGGTGGAGGCGTCGATCACTTTGGCGGAAATCCGCAAGACTGCCATCGGCTTTCCGGACGCTGCCTTCAATCACGGTTCCGGCGCGAAGCTGCGCGCCGATGTCGCGTACGTCGAGGCTGGTTCCCTTGAAATGAAAGACGGAGGTGCGCGCGACGACGTTCAGCTCCGGCACGCTGTTAATGCGTCGAGAATCTCGACGGTGATTCCGTCGCAGAAAAACTCCTGTTCCGGATCGGGGCTGAGATTCAGGAACGGGAGAACTGCGATGGTCTTGGGATTCAGGGCCTCGGCCGCCGCGACGGAGGCGCTTGACGCCGAGGCGTAGCGGAAGGTTGGAACGTAGCTGCCATGGCTGACTTCGATCACGACCGGGTCGGCTTGCCCGATTTCCCGATAATACTGGAGTAGCTTCCCGCGCATGCGCCGCGCTTCCACGCGGACGATCGAGTCGATCCGCGGGTCATAACGCTGGTCCCGGTCGAATACCTCGCGTCCGATTAAATATTCCTTGATTTGGTCGGATTCGCCGGCCAAGACGCGCTCTACGGTGAGGAGCAAAAAACGGCGCAAGCGTTCCGAGCGAATGAAGATCCTGCTATTGAGAATCGCCGCGAGTTGGGCGCGAACCTCCGCGGGCGAGGGTCCCTGAGGAGGATCTGGAACGTCTGGATCGGCCTGTTTTGGGACTACCGCTTTACCTGGCACGGCTTGCACCTGCCCGCCTGGACTACCTCTTTAAGCGTAACACGTAGAACGAGTTTCGACCGCGAGGCAAAATGTTAGCTAACGGTTAGCTCTCTTGTCTTTATCGAATCCATGACGCACAGTAGATTAAGAATTATACCCATGTAGGACAAACCGCTGGCTAGCAAGATCCCCCAGCCGATCGCCAAAAAATAAATCCGGGACTCCTCAAGCGGGGTGGGGCCATCCGAGGATCCGGCAGAGCGGTGCGTGTCGAAGCCACGTAAACAAGGCGTTCTCCTGATATTTCCTCCGAGTATCGGCGACGAGAATGGCGGCCGCATTTCATAATTACGCTCCGGCGGCAGCAGAGAAGTTAGCTTATGAGGACGTGTGATCCGCAGACTAGAATGGCCGACTTAAACGCGATTGTTCGCGACATTGAAAAATTGTTCCGGTCGGTGATCGGCGCGAGGAGTCTCGCTGCGCACGACACTCGACCCGAAGATCGGCCAGATCCACGGGGATCCGGCGAGAATAGGGTCGCTGATCGTCAATCTGCTGATGCACGCTCGCGATGTGACGCCCCCAGGCGGGGAAATCACCATCGCCACGTTGAATGCGGACCTTGACGAGGAAGCGGCGCGCGCGATGCAACTTCCCCCAGGCGCCTACGTGGTGCTCGAAATGGGCGTGAGCGGCAAGATGGACGCGCCGTTGAAGGTTCGCGAGATCATCCGGGAAGCGCAGGGCGCGGTCACGGTGCGGTCCGCCGGCGGACAGGGAATCTCGGTGACCATCGTCGTGCCCAGGGTTACAGGGGAAGCCGCCGCACTCTAGAGTCCTGAGTTAGAAAATCGCAGCATTGCGTGCCGGGGCTATAATAACCATCCGCCCCCAAAGTCATTCCGCGGAGCGAGGCAGCTCCTGGTCACCCACGCGGATGCGCGTGGCGCCACTTCCAGTAATCCTTCTGTTCCTTATCGCTCGCCTTGGCGAAATCGTGATAGGTGCGATGGTGGTCAGATAAGTAACGGCGCCACGCCGAATCCTCCGCGGAATTCCATTGATGATAATCGTTGTGCTCTTTGTCGTAGAGCCCTCTGTTGTCGTCCTGACCGGAAGGAGGCGGCGGGGCTTGAGCAGGCATCAAGGTCGCCGGGACGGCTAAACCGGCGGCCAGGCAAACGGCGGTCCAGAAGCGCTTCATGGGTTGATCCTCACTTAGTAGATCATAGAATAGAAAATGACTCCAACGTTTCGACCGTTGACGCGGAGTGGTCTCGAAGCCGCGCTGGATTTGATGGACCGGCTGTACGCACACTTCGGTACCCATCACGATCGCGAGCGGGCGCGTCGCGCAACCGAAGTATTGCTCAAGCATCCGGAGCACGGCGGGATCTGGCTGATTCAAGTGAAAGCGTCGACGGTCGGATACCTTGTTCTGACGCTCGGGTTCAGCCTGGAATTCGAGGGATCTTACGGTTTGTTAGACGAGCTGTATCTGAAGGAGCCGTGGCGCGGGAAGGGGATCGGGACGAAGGCGCTCGAGTTCGCGGAGGAATGGTGCCGGAAGCGCGGGGTGAAGGCGTTGCGGCTGGAAGTGGATCAGTCGAATGAGGGCGCCAGGCAGCTTTATGTGCGTCTCGGGTTCGAGGTGCATCGCAGAGATCTGATGACGAAGTGGCTGGACCGAGCGTGATCTCCTACTGTCCAAACGCGAGCAACACGTTACCCGCGTTGCCGCCCCAATTGCCGTAGCCTGACGGGACGTACAGCATTCCGTTCACGACCACCGGGCCAGGGCCGTCCATGGAGCCGCCTTTGGCAGCCACTCCATTGACGGTCTTGAACTCGCGGACGGTGTCAAAATCCCACATCACGTGGCCGTCTTTCGACGAATAGGCTCGCATGTGGCCGTCGACGGAGCCGGAGAAAACGGCGCCGGGAACAGCTGTGATCGCGGCGGATTGGGCGGGGCTGCAGTTCTTTCGATCGCCGCAATCGGGCGGTGGGGCGACCCACACTTTCGCGCCGGTGTCGATACGCAGCGCGAACAGACCGCCTCCGACTTTGGGGTCCGTTTCGAAGCGCGTGCCGCTGCCGAAGACACCCGTGCCGGGCTTGAAATCGACATCCGAAAGAGCCACGTAAACGTTTTGCCCGTCAGTCGCCATGCCCCATTGGATTCCGCCGAGCGCTCCTCCACGGCCGATGCGGGTTTGCCATTTGATCGCGCCGTCGTGGTCCAGATCCAAAGCGTGCACCACGGCCGCTTTCTGTCCCACGATCAGCAGATTTCCGACGATCATCGGCGACGCGCCGATGTCTACGTCCGGGCCGGCGGGCTTGGGACAATTGGTCTGATCCACGGCCACGCAGGCGATGTTGAACTTGTCGTGCTCAGTCAATTGCTTCGACCAGACGATTTTTCCCGTGTCGAGATCCATCGCCAGAATCGAATCGCTGGTATCGGTTTCGGGTTCGGAATGATTGTCGCCGGTTCCGACATAGAGGCGATTGCGCTTGGCGTCGATGGTGGGCGCGCCCCAGATGCTGGCGCCGGAAGGTCCCCAGAGCTGCGTGCCGACGGCGTTTTTCTTGGTCGGATGTGGAGTCTCCGGGATGCTGTAGGTGTGCCAGACGATTTTGCCGGTCTTGACGTCGACGGCGACTACTCCACCGCGTCCGGTGCAGCATTCGTATTTCGGATTCAGAGAAGGACCGTCTTCGGCGGAGGAAATGGGGACGTACAGGCGGTCTTTCCACAGCGTCGGCGCGCCGGTGACGTGCGCGGAGCGATGATCGTCGACATGAGTTTTCCAGAGAAGCTCGCCGTTGCGCGCGTCGACGGCGTAGACGTTTGAAAGCTGATCGGCGAACAGCGCGACTTTCTGGGGAGTGATCGTGATGGCCGCGCGGACGTTGGTTTGCGGTTCAAAGGTCCAATAGATGCACCCGGTTTTCGCGTCGAGCGAATAGACTTTGCGCGACGCGCTGCCGATGAAGATCCGGCCACCGGTGATGGATGGCTGGGCAAAGGAAATCGCCGCGCCGGGGAAACCGAAGGCCCACTTCAACTCCAAACGGGTGGGATCGATCGCGGCGGAGGTGTAGCGGTGGTTGTCGACTCCGTTGCCCCAGCTATCCCAACCTTTGTTGTCGACGTCGAACGTCGCGTCGCGATGCTCGCAGAAACCGGTAGCGGCGGCCGCGCTTCCCATGGGTTTGCCGGCGAGCCATTCCGCAATAGCGCGGCGATCGGCAGTGGCCAGGGCTTTCCCCTGCTCCTTCATGAGACCACTTTCGAGCGCGTTCGAAATGGTTTCGGGAGACATCTGGCGAAGCACGGCGATGGCCGGGACTCGCGTGGAGCCGGGGCTGTCGTGGCACATCGCACAGTGTTCTTTGTAAAGCGTCTCCGGCGTGGCGGCGGCCGCGAGGGAGGCAAATGCCAGCAGAGCGAGGGCCGCTTTCATGCTCAGCCGTTGCCCAGATATTCGACGTGAACGTAGGTACCGAGGCGGGCGTTGTAGGCAAGATACCAGCCCGGATGGTCGGGATCCTCATAGATCACGATTTGATCGCTGTTCCAGAGCCAGCCGTCGCAGTAGGCGATTTCAAAGGGCGCCACGCTGAAATAGAATCCACCGAACCAGAAGCGGCTGGGGCCTCCACCTTCCAGATGAAACACGTGGCCGGGACCGAAGCCGCCCGAAAAACGGCCGTGTTCCCAGGGATGATCCATGTGCAAACGGGCGTCGTTGGGGCCTTGATCGTGACCCACCCACTTATCGTTGGTGTGGACGTGAGGAGCTTCGGGATGTCCCTTTTTGTCGGCAAAGCTGCGCGACGCAGGAGCCGGAGCTTCATGCTGCGGCGCTGCATGCTGTGGCGCGGCACGTTGCTGAGGCTTGGAAGGAGCTGGGCCGTGAGCTGGAATATGTCCGCCGCCGACGCCCTTCACGGGAGCAGATCCGCCCTTTTCCTGCCCTTTTTCGCCGCCCCTCTGCGCCCAGGCGCAGACGGACAGCATAAGCGAAACACACACCACTCCACTAAGTTTTTTCATGGATCGCTCCTGATCTATCGTAGTCTAAACGCTAACCGTCGGTTTTGGCAGCGCTGCTGGTGGTGCTGGTGAATCCCCTTCGAACGGAAGGCGCGGAGGAGGCTAGCTTGGGATCGTTGCCGCGGCTGTGATCCGCCCGGCTGGCAGCGCGGGCGGCTTCAATCTGTTCGGGAGTGCGTACGTCGGGCTCCGACAACTTGACGTGTAGTTTCGCGCGCTCTACCTGGCGTTTGTGACGTTTGGCTAATCGTTTGTCCATACTTTTACACTACACCCTGAATCCGCCTACGGAAAGCAAACGTATTCGATAACGTGATGAAAACTTTGATTCCTGTGCTGGCGTTTCTTGCGATCCCGGCCCATGCGGAACTTCCATGGCATGCCTGGAGCCCGGATGTATTTGCGCAGGCGCAGCGGGAGCACCGGTTCGTTTTACTCGACCTGGAAGCCGTGTGGTGCCACTGGTGCCATGTGATGGACCAGACGACTTATCGCGATGCTGCGACTGTGGCATTGCTGGAGTCGAAATATCTGCTGGTTCGCGTGGATCAGGATTCACGGCCCGACCTGTCGAACCGGTATGAAGATTATGGCTGGCCGGCTACCGTGGTGTTCGATGCGAACGGACAAGAGATCGTGAAGCGGCGTGGATACATTCCTCCGCGCGAGATGGCGTCGATGTTGCAGGCCATTATCGACGATCCGACGCCGGGGCCGAGCGTGGAGGCGGAAGCGAAGGTCGAGTTCGCGGCGAATTCGTCGCTGCCGGAGGATCTTCGCGCTCGGTTGGAGGCGAAGTATCTGGCTGGTTATGACTCGAAATTCGGGAGCTGGGGGTTCGATCAGAAGTACCTGGATTGGGACGGGGTTGAATATGCGCTGGGGCTCGCGCGCAAGGGCGATGCGCGGGCTGCGGCGATGGCTCAGAAGACGCTCGAGGGGCAGCTCAATCTGATCGATCCGGTATGGGGAGGCGTTTACCAGTATTCGACGGGCGGGAACTGGAAATCGCCGCACTTCGAGAAGATCATGCAGATGCAGGCGGAGAATCTGCGGATTTATTCGCTCGCGTACGCGCAGAATCATGATGCGGGGTGGCTGAAGGCGGCTTTGGATATTCACCGGTTCCTGACGACGTTCTTGAAGTCGCCCGAGGGCGCGTTCTATACCAGCCAGGATGCCGACGTGATCGACGGGCAGCATAGCGCGCACTATTTCAAGCTGAACGATGCGGCGCGGCGGCGGATTGGAGTGCCGCGCGTGGATCGGCACATTTACAGCCGCGAAAATGGATGGGCGATCGCGGCGCTGGCGGCGCTTTACCAGGCATCGCCCGATCCGAGCTATTTGGACGAGGCGAAGCGCGCGGCCGAATGGGTGATTGCGAATCGTTCTCTGCGGGGCGGCGGCTTTCGTCACGATTCTCAGGATGCTTCCGGTCCTTATTTGGGCGATACGCTGTCGATGGCTCGGGGGTTTGTGGCTTTGTATACGAGTACGGGAGATCGCGCATGGCTGCGTCGGTCGGAGGAGGCTATGAAGTTTGCCGCTGCGAATTTCAAGAATCCTGGCGGCGCGGGATTTGTGGCGGCTACTTCGGCCACGGATTTCGCGTATCATCCGCATCCGGAATTCGATGAAAATGTCGCACTGGTGCGGGTCGCGAATCTGGTGGCGCATTACGATCCGAATCCTGAGATGCGGGCAATGGCCGAAGAAGCACTGCGCTATGTGGTGACGCCGCAGATCGCGCAGGGGCATTCGGCCGTGCCGACGCTGCTGGCTGCATCGGAACTGGCTACGCCGCCGATTCATTTGACGATCGTCGGTCACAAGGATGATCCGGCCGCTAAGCTGCTTTTTGCTGCGGCTTTGGCGTATCCGACCGGGTACAAGATGGTCGAGTGGTGGGATAAGCGCGAAGGGTCGCTGCCTAATAACGAAATCGATTATCCGGAACTCGCCCAGGCGGCGGCGTTTGTGTGCACGGCGAAGAGTTGTTCGTCGCCGATTTTGGATGCGGCGAAACTGATTCAAAAAGCGGAGAAGGTGGATCGCTGAGATAACTGACGATGACCGCGACGGTTACGGAGCGATTTTTCAGCAGTCGGCTAAGTGTAGCGCGTCGCTAATCTCGAACAGCATGATTCGGGCTGGGCAAAAAGGGCTACAGGCACGAACTTTCGCAAAAGCGGCGAAATTCGAGCCAGTCCCCCTTTTTGCACACTGTGCCGTTGCTGGACATGACTTGCGAACGCAGACCACTAGTAAACCTCGGGGACGAAGTTCTGGCCCGACATTTTTGGCCGTCTGTAGCCGGAGTCGGATTGGCGACGCGGCAGATCGACTTCTACAGGAGTCATGTCGTGGTATGGAACCTGGCTCAGCAGGTGCGCGATGCAGTTCAGACGCGCGCGCTTCTTGTTGTCGGCATTCACGACGTTCCAGGGACTTAATTTCGTATCCGTGTAGGCGAACATTTCGTCCTTAGCGCGCGAATAATCCACCCAATGGCGACGGGATTGAATATCCATGGGGCTTAGCTTCCAGCGCTTGATGGGATTGCGCATGCGTTCCTGGAAGCGCTGCTCCTGTTCCTCGTCGTTCACCGAAAACCAATACTTGATGAGAATGATCCCGGAGCGGATCAGCATTTCTTCGAACAAGGGACAGGCGCGAAGGAATTCGCGATATTCGTGGTCCGTGCAAAAACCCATCACGCGCTCGACGCCGGCACGGTTATACCAGCTACGGTCGAACAGGACCATTTCCCCGCGTGAGGGAAGCTCGGCCACATAGCGCTGGAAGTACCACTGGCCGCGCTCCTTTTCGGTGGGGGTGGGCAGCGCGACCACCCGGCAGACGCGCGGGTTCAGGCTCTGCGTGATGCGCTTGATCACGCCGCCTTTTCCGGCCGCATCGCGGCCTTCGAAGAGGACGCACACGCGCAGGCCCCTCATGCGCAGCGATTCCTGGAGTTTGATCAGCTCCAGTTCAAGATGGGCCAACTCTTCGACGTATTTGTAGTCTTTCGGCGGCTTGCGCGGTTTCGCGGAGCCGAGAAGGGTCCAATACTGTTCGATCTTGGCGATCTCTTTGGCGTCGCGGAGAAGCTCTCCACCGGCCTTTTTTTGCTTATGCTTCTTGCTGGACATAATGAATACGGCACGAATAAGATATCATCTCAAGTTGGATGGCGCGCGCCGCAAATAAGGACCGTCCGGCCGAGACACAGGCGCCAGTCAGCGCCGTGATCGGCCGCTACCGCTGGCGCATCTGCGCGCTGTTGTTCTTCGCGACCACGATAAATTACATCGATCGCCAGGTGTTGGGCGTGCTGGCTCCGACATTGCAGGGCGTCATCGGCTGGAATGAGATTCAATATTCGAATATCGTAAACGCGTTTCAGGCGGCGTATGCGATCGGACTACTGGTGGCCGGAGGGTTCATCGATCGCGTGGGGACGCGCATCGGCTATGTGATCGCGCTGGGCATCTGGAGCCTGGCGACGATGGGCACCGCGCTGGTGCGCACGGTGCTGGGATTCGGGATTGCGCGATTCGTGCTCGGGCTGGGTGAATCGGGCAATTTTCCCGCGTCCATCAAAACCGTCGCGGAGTGGTTTCCCAGGAAAGAGCGGGCGCTGGCGACGGGAATTTTCAATTCCGGAACGAATATCGGAGCCGTGGTCGCGCCGCTGGTGGTCCCGTGGCTGACGATCCGCTATGGATGGCAGGCGTCGTTCATCGTGCTGGGCGCGGCCAGCGCGCTGTGGATTATCCCGTGGATGGCGGTCTACCGGCGTCCGCACAAGCATCCGCGCGTGGGTGCGGCCGAACTTGCGTACATTCAGAGCGATCCACAGGATAAGGAAGTGAAGATTCCGTGGGCGAGCCTCATTGCGCATCGCCAGACGTGGGCCTTCCTGATCGGCAAATTTATGACCGATCCCATCTGGTGGTTTTTTCTGTTCTGGATGCCGAAATTCCTGAACACGAAACACGGGCTGACGCTGAGCGAGCTCGGTTGGCCGCTGGTGATCATTTACAACATGGCGACCATCGGCAGCGTGGCAGGCGGGTGGCTACCGGCGCAATTTTTCAAGAAGGGCTGGACGGCGAATCGCGCGCGCAAGACCGCCATGCTGATTTGCGCGCTGGCGGTGACGCCGATCGTTTTCGCGGCGACCGCTAAGAATTTGTGGGTTGCGGTAGGGCTGGTCGGTCTGGCAACCGCGGCGCATCAAGGATGGTCCGCGAACCTGTTCACCACGGCGTCCGACATGTTTCCGCGGCGCGCGGTGGGAGCGGTGGTCGGGATCGGCGGATTCGGCGGGTCGATCGGGGGGATGGTGATCGCGACGTTTACCGGATTCGTACTGCAATTCACGGGCAGCTACGTTCCGATGTTCGTGATTGCGGGGACCGCGTATCTGATCGCGCTGGCCATCATCCAGTTTTTAGTGCCGAATCTGGAGCCGGCCAAGCTCGATATCGAAGAATGACCTTCGGGCTTTCCGCGATCGGACAGATCGGGCTGACGGTCACCGACCTCGGTCCCGCGGTCGAGTTTTATCGCGACAAGCTGGGCATTCGTTTCCTGTTTCAAGCGGCCAATATGGCGTTTTTCGACTGCGGGGGCGTGCGGCTGATGCTGGGGCCGGCGGAGGGCAGCGGGGAATCGTATCGTTCGACGGTTTATTTCAAAGTCGACGACATGGAAGCGGCTGCCGCGGAGTTGAGAATGCGCGGCGTGGCGTTCGAGCGCGATCCGCACCTGGTGGCTCGCATGCCGGATCACGATTTGTGGATGGCGTTTTTTCGCGATCCCGACAACAATGTGCTGGCGCTGATGAGCGAAGTTAAGCGGTAAAATTTCTCATAAGCGATGTCGAGATCCCTTGCGGCCCTCATGGTTTCTGTGTTCTTCGCTGGTTCTGCGTCGGCTGCCGGGCAGGATGGGGTCGAGCTGCTGGCGAAAGCGCATACTGCGTTCGTCGAGAATTCCGATCCCGCGCGCTTTTGGACTTGGACGGTAGTTACCACCCGGACCATCGTCGGCAAGGATGGCAAGGTGTTGGAAGGCTTGCCTTCCGTAACGATCGAGTCGCCGATCCGCAGCGATGGAAAGCGCTGCAATGCGGTGCTCGCTTGGGGAGATGGCCGCGAGCCGTATCTCGCCAACGCCAGCGCCGATGAGCGCTGCAAGGTGGAAGAAGAGCAGACCACTCTGCTTCCCCTGACGGATCTTCTGGCCAGCCGTCAAGCCAAAGTGGAATCGCGTTCCGCGAGTTCGATCACGCTGGCGATTCATCCGGACAAAGCCTCCATGGAGTCCGAGGATCCCGTGAAGCGCTGTGTCGCGTCGGTAGAGGCGACCATTGAAATCGACGCGGCCAGCTTCTTTCCCAAACGCATTGATATTCGCGTACCGAACAGCAACTGCGAGCAGAAGCACACCTCGGCCACGGATCATTACGATGGAGCCGAGCTCCACAACGTGATGAATGGATACACCAAGGGCACCGAGATGAGGCTGGAGTACACAGCGCAAAAAGATAAATTAGGCGATGCTCACAAGGATTATTGGCTATTCACACTGCGGCATTCGGAGCGCCCTCTTCCGAAGAGCTCGGGAGGCATCGTCATTGCGGGGCGGCTGTTTAAGTTGAACAGCATCGGGACGGACCGGCGAATGGTCACCGACAGCTCGGCTACGGGGAGTGAGCTGAGCGCGGAATCGATCCTTAAGTTTGGGACCGAGAAGCACAGGTAGAGACTGCAATCCTTAGCAATTGGGCGAAGCCAAGGCTGAACAGGCACTTGACGACATATGTTTCAGGATGCATAATCGAAATTGAAATGGGAAGTTCAGTTTCACCGGGATTTCGATCCGGAGTTCGAAGCGCTGCCGGAAGAAGTGCAGGATGAGATACGCGCACTTGCCGGCGCGCTCGAGCGAATCGGACCGCTTCTGAGCAGGCCGCACGTCGATACTCTGCATGGCTCCCGTCACGCGAACATGAAGGAGTTAAGATTCGATGCCGCCAACGGCGTCTGGCGTGTGGCTTTCGCCTTCGATCCGAAGCGTAGAGCGATCCTCCTGATTGCGGGAGACAAGTCCGGCGGAAGCAGACGGCGATTTTACCGGCAACTGATCTCGAAGGCGGACCGCAGATTTGACGAGCATCTGTCGCGCATCGAGCAGGGGAAAGGTTAGGCCATGGCGATTACCTTGAAAGACAAAATGAAAGGGCTCAGCGCGTCGCGCCGCAGAAAAATTGAGGCTCGAACGGCCGAGATCCTCGCGGACCAGATGACGTTACAGGAATTGCGGCGAGCACGGAAGCTCACGCAGGTTCGGATGGCCAAGGCTCTCGGGATCAGCCAGGATGGCGTTTCCCGCATCGAGAAACGCAGCGACCTGCTGCTTTCGACGCTGCGCAAGACGGTTGAGGCCATGGGAGGCAGTTTGTTCCTGGTGGCTGAATTCCCCGATCGCAAACCGGTAGTTCTCTCCGGCATTTCCGCCGCTGCGGACCGGGAACGGTGACCGTGCGGCGAAGCGCACGGCTACAATATCCTTAATGCAGCTTTGCGATATCTTCCTCGGCTTGGGCGAGGGGCGGTTCGAAGAAAATATGCGCTCGATTTCGATGGGCCGCTTGAAAACCTACCAGCTATTCGATCGCGTCAAAGCGCGGATGCATGTGAACAAGCTGAATGCCGAGACGCTGCGCAAGGCGGCTCCGCGGGTGTGGGCCAGGATCACGGAGCATGACGAGGATTTCGCGACCGATCTGGCGCAGGCGATTCTGGTGTCGCATCTGGACATGATTAAAGCGGTGCTGGATCATCTGGGCGTGCCGCATGAAGACGGGTTTTTCGCGAAGGACGCGGAAGTGGCCGGGCATCTGAAAGACGGCTGGCGGGAGGACGTGTGGGAGAAATTCCACGCGAGCCTGCCGGCGGCGCCGCTGCTATTCTATATCAATCACCTCGCCTGGGAGATCGCCAAGGCGGAGGATGTTTTTGCGCCTGCTGCGTAACGGCGGCCCTTTATGAAAGAGCTATTCGAGGCTATCAGGGCGGGAGATTTGTCCCGGGTGGAAGCGCTGGTGGCGGCGGATCCGTCGCTGGCGATTTTCGCGGCGTCGATTCAGGGCGAGACCGCGCGGATCGAGGAGTTGCTGGCGGCGAACCGCGCGCTCATTTCCGCGCTGTCGGCGGACGGGTGGACTCCGCTGCATCTGGCGGCGTTTTTCGCGAAAAAAGATGCCGTTCGATTGCTGCTGAATAAGGGCGCGGAGGTGAATGCGCGCTCGACCAATGCGATGGCGAATACTCCATTGCACGCGGCGGCCGCGGGTCGGGATGCGGAAACGGCGAAGATCCTGCTGGATCGTGGAGCGAATGCCAATGCACGGCAGCATGGCGGGTGGACCGCGCTGCATGCGGCCGCGCAGAACGGGGATGTCGAGATGGCTCGCGCGCTGATCGCCAGCGGGGCGGATGTCGAGGCTCGCGCGGATAACAACCAGAATGCGCTCGACTTGGCGCTGACCAAGGGGCAGCAGGCGATGGTCGATTTTCTGGAGACGAATGGAGCGCGGCTGTAGTGCTCGATCAGACTATTTCGGATTTGCACGCAAGCGCGCTGGCGCAGCTTGAATCGGCGTCGACACTTGAGGCGATTGAGGCTGTGCGAGTCGAAGCGCTGGGGCGCAAGGGGAAGCTCTCCGAGGTTAGCAAGGCGTTCGGGAAGCTGACCGCGGAAGAGCGGGCGCGGGTCGGCAAGCTGCTGAATTCGGTCAAGCAGGATCTGGAATCTAAGATCGAGGCTCGCAAGGCTGCTCTGGATGCGCAGGCTTTGGATGCGCGGCTCGAATCGGAATGGTTCGACATGACTCTGCCGGCCCCTGGAGTGCGGCCGGGGAGTTTGCATCCGGTCACGCAGGTGCAGCAGGAGCTGGAAGAGCTGTTCGTGTCGATGGGATTCACCGTGCTCGACGGGCCGGAGGTCGAGACGGAATATTACAACTTCGACGCGCTGAATATTCCCGGCGACCATCCTGCTCGCGATATGCAGGATACATTCTGGCTGACCGACGGTCGGCTGCTGCGCACGCATACGTCGCCGGTGCAGATTCGCGGCCTCGAAACGCTGAAGGCTCCGCTGAAAATGATCGCGCCGGGGAGGGCCTTTCGCAACGAAGAAGTGGACGCGTCGCACGAGCACACGTTTTATCAGCTGGAAGGAATGATGGTGGATCGCGATGTTTCCGTCGCGCACCTGATTTACTTCATGAAGACGCTGCTGTCGGCGATTTTTCATCGTGAAGTGACGGTGCGGCTGCGCCCGGGATTTTTTCCGTTCGTCGAGCCCGGATTCGAGCTGGATATTCAGTGCCTGATCTGCGGCGGGCCGGGATGCTCGGTCTGTAAACAATCTGGATGGGTGGAGCTGTTACCGTGCGGTCTGGTGCATCCCGCGGTGCTGCGCAATGGCGGTGCGGATCCGGAAATGTGGGGCGGATTTGCGTTCGGGCTGGGGCTGACTCGACTGGCGATGATGCGCTACGGAGTCGACGATATTCGATTATTCATGAGCGGGGATTTAAGATTCCTGCGGCAATTCTAGGGCGATGAAGTTTTCCTACAACTGGTTGCGCGAGATGGTGGACGGCCTGGAGGACGGGCCGAAGCTGCTGGCTCGTCTGATCACGCTGAAGACGGCGGAGTGCGAAGGAGTGGAGGAAGTCGGCGCGGTGCTGGAGTCGGCTTCGGAGGCTCTGGTGGTTTCGGTCATTCCGCTGGATGGCAGCCATAATCGCATTGCCGTGGTAGAAACCGCGCGCTATGGCAGGAAGACGGTGGTTTGCGGAGCGCCGAACTGCGAGGTTGGCGTTTGCACGGTGTACCTGCCGGTCGGAGTCAAGACGATCGAGGGCATCGAAAGCGACGGGATGCTGGCCAGCGCGGCGGAGTTGGGGATCAGCCGCGATCATGCGGGAATCGCCGAGCTGAATTCGAGTTTTACGCTCAGGCCGGATCATATTATCGAGGTCGACAACAAATCGCTTACGCACCGGCCGGATTTGTGGGGACATCACGGGATGGCTCGGGAAGTCGCGGCGATCGTGGGCGGGAAGCTGCGCGATCCGGTTCGCGGCGATTTGCCGTCGGGCGATGGCGCGATTCGCGTCACCGTGGACGATTACGATCTGTGCCCTCGCTATTCGGCGCTGGTGTTTGAGAACAACACCATCCGGCCGTCGCCGCTGTGGCTGCAGTATCGGCTGGAGGCGATCGGGCTGAATCCGATCAGCAATATCGTCGACGTTACCAACTTCGTGATGGCGGAGCTGGCGCAGCCGATGCACGCGTTCGATGCCGACAAGCTGCGGGGCGGAGAGATCATCGTGCGTCCGGCGCGCGTCGGCGAGCGGTTCGCGGCGCTGAATGGCGAAAACTACGATCTGGGTCCGGCCAACCTGGTGATCGCGGACGCGGAAGGCGCGGTGGCGCTGGCGGGAGTGATCGGCGGGGCGGAGAGCGCGATTTCGGATTCGACCAAGCGAATCGTGCTGGAGAGCGCCTGCTTTCATGCATCCTCGGTGCGGAAGACTTCGTCGGCGCTGAAGCTGCGGACGGATGCTTCCATGCGCTTTGAAAAATCGCAGGATCCGCGCAATACGGTGCGCGGGTTGAGGCGGGCGCTCGAATTGTTGCAGGAAGTTTCGCCGGGGATTCGAGTTGTTGGGGGCGTGGTCGATGCGTATCGTCCGCTGGCTGAGCCTCCCGCGATCGAGCTGCCGCTCGATTGGCTGGACCGGAAGCTGGGGCGGGCGATTCCGGCGGCGGAAGTGCGACGGATTCTCGAATCGCTGGAATTTCGCGTGGACGAAGTGCACGCGAGGACGTTTTCGGTAGTCCCGCCGAGCTGGCGCGCGACCAAAGACGTCACCATCAAGGACGACTTGGTGGAAGAAGTCGGGCGGATGATCGGGTACGATTCCATCACGCCGGTGGCTCCGCTGACGCCGGCGCGGGTGCCTCCGGGGAATCCGGAGCGCGCGTTTCATCACCAGGTTCGGGAAATGGCGGCGGCGCAGGGGTTCACGGAGGTTTTCAACTACTCGTTTGTGAGCGAGGAGCAGGTTCGCGCGTTCGGGCTGGACCCGGCGGAGCATGTGCGGGTGGCGAATCCGATCGCCAGCGATCAGAATCTGTTGCGTGCGAGCCTGCTGCCGGGAATCCTGCGAAATGTGCTGGATAATGCGAAGAATTTCGAATCCTTCCGGCTGTTCGAGATCGGGCGGGAGATTCATCCGGATCGCGAAGTGCCGCACTTCACGGCCGCTCTTTACGCGAAAGACGACGGAGTCGCGGGACTGCTGGAGCTGAAGCGGGTCGCCGAATGTCTGCTGGCCGGCGTAGTGGTGCGGCCTGCCGCGGCGCGAACTTATGAGCATCCGCAGAGGGCGGCAGACGTCGTTTATGAGGAGACTCGCGTCGGGCGGTTGTTCGAATTTCATCCCCGGATGGTGGAGACCGGCCGGGCGGCTGTGCTCGACCTGGATTTGACGGTGCTTGAAAGCCTTCAGCCAGCGACGCCGACTTATCGGGCTCTTCGCCGGTTTCCGACCAGCGCGTTCGACCTGTCGGTAGTCGTGCCGGGGCGGATGCTGAGCGGGGATATCGAGGCTCAACTAGTTGCGCTGGCGGGAGATTCGCTGGTCGCAATCGCGTTTTTGCGGGAGTTTAAATTGCCGGATGGGTCGCGGAGTTTGTCGTATCGACTCACGGTAGGTTCGAACGATCGGACCCTGGCTTCGGAGGAAGTCGGGTCGATTCGCGGGCGCATCATCGACGGAATGCGGGCCGCGGGGTTCGAGCTTAAGGTCTAGAGCAAGAAAAAAGTGGGACAGACCGCTCTGGCCGCCGCCGCTGCTCCCTGCGCGTAGGGCCTGCCCCCATCGTCTTGGGCCAGAGTATCCCACTTTTTTCGTTCTCAACGCTTGGCGCCGGTTCCTCGTATCTACTTGTGAAGTGGCTACCGAGGAGCTGGCGCTGGCCTTCTTATCACGCCGAAGAGACCCGTTCGAAGCGGTGATGGCCGCGCACGAACGGATGGTGGTCGGCGTCGCTTACCGGCTGCCTGGGACGGACGGAAGATGCTCGCGATGCGGCGCAGGAAGTGTTTCTGCGGCTGTTTCAGAACCTCGACCGCATTCAGGGAGATCCCAAGGCGTGGCTGTACCGGGTGACAGTGAACGTCTGCAACGATCATTTCCGCCGGGCTCGGCCGGTGATGCAGCCGGATGAGCGGAGGGCCGATCCGTCGCCGGGTCCGGAGCGGGTTTTAGAAATAGACGAGCGAAAACGGCTGCTGATGGAAGGGCTCGAAACGCTGGCTGAGCGGGAACGGGCAGCGGTGGTGCTGAGGGACGTCGAAGGGCTGTCGACCCGCGAGGTTGCGGGGATTCTGGGCGTCGAGGAAGTGACTGTGCGCAGCCAGATTTCGGTCGCCAGAGTGAAACTGGCGAAGTATGTGAGGGAACGGCGATGAACTGTCAGGAATGCGAGCTGGCGCTGGGGCTGGAGGAATCGACTGCGGCGCTCGAAGAGCATCTTACGGGATGCGCGGCGTGCCGACGGCTGGCGGAGGAAGTTCGCGCGAATGCGGCAGCGTTCGAATCGATGGGGAATGAGCTGATGCCGGGTGTTCGCTCCGGAGTGATGGCAGAGATTCGACGGCAGACGGGCGCGCGACGGATGCTGCGGTGGGGATGGGCGCTGGCGGCTGTGGCGGCTGGGGTCGCAATGATCGGGATATCGCGAACGTGGCGTGAGGAGAAGCTGGTGATTCCTCCGGTGAAGGTGGCTGGGAGTCGTGCGGACGAGGGCCGGAGTTTGTTGGAAAGGGGGACAGACAGCTCTGTCCCCGCCGGGAAGCGGTCCGTTTCAAGAAGACGAGTGGCCAGGGACAGAGTAGTCAGTCCCCCTTTCCAACAAACTCCTGAGACCGGGGTGTTGATGGTGAAAATGCTGACGGACGATCCGGATGTGGTGATTTATTGGCAGATCGAAACGAAAGAGGGAACACGATGAGAATGTTATGGACGTTGATCGCGCTGGCGGGGCTCGCGCTCGGGCAGGAGAAGAAGCCTGAGGACACCGGAAAGATGGTGTCGAAGATTATTCCGGTTCACTATGTGAATGTGAATCAGCTGCGGAACATGTTGAGTGTTCCGGCGGTCCAGATCAACGCGAACAGCGAGATGCAAGCGCTGGTCGTGACTGGCTCAGCGGACGCAGTGGCCATGCTGGAGGAAATGGCGAAAAAGCTGGACGTACCGCCGCCGCCGCATCCGGACATCGAGCTGACGGTTTACCTGGTCTTTGGGTCGCCGCAGGGCAAGGGCGATGAAATTCCCACGGAGCTGGCTTCGACCATCAAGCAGTTGCACTCGTCGTTCGCGTATAAGGGCTACCGGATGGCGGATTCGTTCGTGCTGCGCGGTAGAGACGGCGAATCGGGGCGCACCACCGGCGTGATTGCCGGAAGCACGGAAATGAATTCGACGTACTCCTTTTCCTACGCCCACGCCACCGTTTCGGGCGAATCGCCGCGCGTGATCCGAATCGACAATCTCGACATGGGGCTCAGGTTGACGCGCAACGGGAGCCCCGTCGACAGCGGGTTGAGAACCAGCATCGATGTCCGGGAGGGGCAGAAAGTGGTGGTGGGGAAGTCGAACATCAATGGCAGTGATGAGGCTCTGATCCTGGTGGTGACGGGGAAGGTGGTCGAATAGGGTAAGCTTGCCCTGATGCGATCGATTCAGCTTGTTGCGCCCCGCACTTTAGAAGAACGCGAAATGCCGCAGCCGCCCGATCCGGGACATGGTGAAGTCACCGTCCGGATTCGGGCGGTTGGCGTTTGTGGCAGCGACCTGCACTGGTATCAGGACGGGCGCGTGGGGGAATTTCCGGCGGCGTATCCGCAAGTATTGGGTCATGAGCCCGCCGGCGACGTGATCGCGGTCGGTGCCGGCGTGCATGACTTTGCGGTTGGGGATCGAGTGGTGATGGAGCCCAGCCTGACCTGCGGGCATTGCGAGCACTGTCTGAAAGGCCGGCTTAACAACTGCATCCGCAACGTATTTATGGGCGGACCGCAGGCGCCGGGGATGTTTCGGGAATATGTCACGCTTCCGGCTGGGAATTGCACGCGTTTCCCGAACGATTTCAGCTACGCCACGGCAACCCTGGTGGAACCGGTCGCGGTGATGATGAATGTGCTCGATCTGACGGTGATCCGGGCCGGGGACACGGTGGCGGTGACGGGAGCGGGTCCCATCGGGATGCTGTGCGCGGCGATCGCTCGGGCTTCGGGCGCGGGACGGGTGTTTATCGCCGACCGGCTCGCGTACCGGCTGAAGCTGGCGATGAATATGGGAGCCGACGTCGCCATCGACACGACGGCGCAATCGCTGGTGGAAACGGTGATGGACGCGACCGGCGGGCGCGGCGCGGATGTCGTTCTGGAAGCGGCAGGGTCGGCGGAAACCGTCAACGCGGCGATCCGGATGGCGCGGGCCGGCGGTACTGTGATGCTGATCGGCATTTTGAGCGAGCTGTACCCGAAAATCGACATCCATACGGCGATGATGAAGGAATTACGGCTTCAAACTTTGAAACGGTCGAACCATCGGGCGGAGGAAGCAGTCAGGCTGATGGCGGCGGGTCGAATTCCGGTATCGCTGATCACACATTCGCTGCCGCTCGAAGCGACGCCGCGGGCGTTCGAGATGCTGGCGAATTATACCGATGGAGTCGGTAAGGCCATCATCGAAATATCGTAAAGTACTCCTGCAACGATTTCCGTTAAATTGTCATTATATTTTACGCGGATTATTTCGTTCGCACGGAGGTGACCGGCGATGTTGAAGTTTCTGGCTGTGGCGCTGGTGATCCTGCTGCTTGTCATCGCGGGAATCGGGGGCGTCAGGCACCTGACGAACGGGAACTATAAGAGCGCGGAACTGGTCGCCTTGATCGCGATGTCTGTGATCCTGATCGGATTGTTTTTCGTCACGGGCGCGACGCTTTCGATGGAGCCTCCGGCCGGAGCGCCTCCCACATGGGCGACGGGGTTGCTTTGGTCGTTCGCTTGTCTGGCGGTCGGGGGGCTGCTAGGGTTTATATTCGGTGTTCCTCGCGCGCCTACCTTGACGAGTTTGACGGAGCCGAAATATAGCCGCCCCAAGCCGACCGGAGCGACGGGTGGATCTGGCGCATCAGGTCCGACTGCCTCCAGCGAAGCGCCGGGTGCGCCCGCGACGCCTGCCCCGACCGGCCCAAGCGGCTTTGGCTCGACCGAAACGCCCTATCAGCCGAATTCGAATTTGGAAGAAATCTCGGATTGGCTGACGAAAATCCTGGTCGGAATGGGCCTCAGCCAATGGCCCGCAATCAAGACCCAACTCAGAGCCATCATGGCCCTGCTGGCGAACGGCATCGGGGGCGAAAAGGCACAACCGTTGGCGCTGGGCATCGTCATGTACTTCGGGACCATCGGGTTTCTGGCGGTGTATTTGTTGACCCGACTGTTTATTTCCAGTGCGCTGGAGGCGCAGGGCGGCTAGCTGTGGAGTGAGTAACGTGATCATCGAAATGCCTCAATCCAGGCGCACCAAAGCTAATGATTCAATATAATTGAGCCGATGTATCGTGATATCGATAGTCCTGGTAAAGGCATGAGAATGAATCTTTTCAGACATGCGATTTTGGGAGCATTGCTCATCGGGGCGTCTGTCAAAGCCGCCGATATCACGTTCAGCGGCTATACCAGCGGCTGCTTTGGCGCCTGCACCGTCACCGACAGCGGCGGCGCGTTTCAACAGTCGAACTTCAACAGCGAGATCCTCAACTTCGCGAATGCCGATTTTAGCGGAACGACTTCCGGAGGAACGTTCAGCCTGAACACTGCCGGGAACGCGTTTGCGCTGAACTCCAATAATCTGGGTGCGATGGACCAGTTCGCCATTGGCGTGGGGGCTTCCATCAACACGACTTTCCAACTGATGGTGACGTTCACGGCTCCGTTCGCCGAGTCGCAAATTTTCGATGCGACCGTGACGGGCGTGGATGGCGCGAGCGGCACCGCCACCATCACGTTCTCCGGCTCGCCCTTCCTGTTCGCGAGCGGCGGCACTTCGTTCGACCTGTCGGTGAACAATGTTTCGGAGATTGCTAATGGTCCGGACGAAGCCATTACGGGCACTCTGACGGTGGAAAGTGTGGGTCCCGGCGTGTCGCCTGAACCTTCCTCGCTGGTGCTGGCCGGATTGGGGATGGCCGGGCTGGCGATTCTTCGTAAGCGCCTCGCGTAGTGTCCTGAGTCAGAAAATCGCAGCATTACATGCTGGGCTATTAATGGCCATCCGACCCCAAAATCATGCCGAGCGGAGCGAGGAATCTCCTATGATGTTTTGTCTACTCCGAGGTTCGGGTTAAACCTCATTGGCCTGCCCTGGATCCAGCGGCCACAGAGCCGCCGGAGCCGGAGCGAAGCCTGGCTGAGCGGAGCGGAGGCGTAGGCGGCGGGGTTGGGGCTCAAGCCGTCGCGTCCTCCGCCAGTACGAAGTTGGGGAAATCTTGGAAGACCCACTGGTACTTGAGCGTTCGATAGATGATTCCCAGAAATTTACGAGCCAGCGCGATGATGGCCTTCCCGGTACCGCGGCTCTTCTTCTTCCTTTCGTAGTAAGTTTTCAGATACGGGCTGAAGCGCTGTGCGATCAGGGCACACTGGACCAAGGTGGTTCGGCCCAGTTTGGTGCCGCGTTTGGTGATGCGTCCCGAGCGCTCGGTTGCATTCGAGTTGCTGATCCGGGGCACGATGCCGAAATAGGCGGCCAATTTGCCTTCCTCGGAAAAGTCGCCGATATCGCCGATGATCGACAGCAAGATGCCGGCGCTGAGCCCGCCGATCCCCTTGATCGAGGTCAGATTCTTGTGTCCGTCCAGTTTCTGGCTTTCCCGGCGGATGGTCTCTTCCAGCTCAGCGATGCTGTGATTCAAGCTGCGGATCTGTTGGACCAGAATTTTTAGCTCTAGCTCCACCAGCACATCCAACTGCGCTTCCAGAACGGCTTTCAGTCCCTTCTCGCTGGCCAGCGATTCCTTGCTGAGAAGGAGCCCCTGCGCCGAGAAAAGGTTGTTGATCTTGTTCTTGAGCGCCGTGCGTTGCTTGACCAGGGTGTCCCGCGTCTGCGTCAGGCTGGCGATCTGCGCGCGCGCTTTATCCTTCATGCGCACCTCCGGCAGCAGATCCTTGGCCAGATACAGCGCCAGGTTGCGTGCGTCGTGGGGATCGGTTTTCTTGACCGAATGCGTGATCACCTGGAACTGGCTGGCATTCACGGCCACCACACGCTTCACGTGCGGCGCCACCGCATCGTGAAACAGCCGCGTGTTGCCCGTCATCTCCACGGCCACTTCGTCGCTGGGCCGCAGCTGGTTCACGAACTTCGGCAACTGTTCCAGCTTCCATTCGGTTACGTAATTCCTTCCGTTCTCCAGCCGTGTACAGGCGGTGAAGCAGTTCCGGTGCAGATCCACTCCAATGTGTCGTGTCGTTTCCATACTTTCTCCTTCTTGGTTGAGAACCAAGCGGAGTAGACGGGCTTCGCGGCGGTCACCATTCTCCTATCCAAGGTCCGTTCCGGCCTTACGGTGGCGCTCCGGTCCCAGGTCTGACTAATCTGCTTTACGAGGTCAAAGCCTCACTTTCCTACGACAGCCTGTGACCTGTCTACTCCAGAGGTCTCCCTCTGAAGCCTACCGCTGCGTCCCTGAAACATTCATACCATCTGCTTTCTTTCGGCTGTTTTCAACGTTTTAAAAGCAGATCCCCTTAAGTTCACGCTGCGTTCGGGATGACGGGCGTCGTAAGTAGGGCTACGTGGGGCAGCAATGATCCAACGAACTTCTGACTCAGGACACTAAGTGGGTCCCCAAAAAGGGGGGACTGGCTCGAATTTCGCCGCTTTTTGCGAAACTTCGTGCCTGTTCCCTTTTTGCCCCATCCCCGATCCTACGGTTCGAAATCAGCAGTTCGCGCACTACACTGATAGCCATGGACCCACTCCCTTTCGCCGCTCTACTCGGCATTGAAATCATCAGCGCGGCGCCTGAAAAAGTGACCGCGCACCTGAAAGTCCGCGATGATCTCTGCACTCGACCCGCGGTTTTGCACGGCGGAGCCGCGATGGCTTTCGCCGATACGCTAGGCGCGATCGCGACGGTTCTGAATCTCCCTGAAGGCGCGTCCACCACCACCATCGAAAGCAAAACCAATTTTCTCGGCCCCGCGCCCACCGGTTCGACTGTCGTCGGTGAATGCACTCCCATCCATCGCGGCAGGCGAACGATGGTCTGGCAGACCCGGATTTCGACGCAGGAAGGCCGCCTGGTCGCCCTTGTTACCCAGACTCAGATGGTGATTCCCGCTTCCGTTTGAAGCACTTCCATGTTTGCCCGATACACCGCCACCGGATCATCGCTTATTTTCTAGGCAAGGAGTTCGGGCGCTCGCTAGCCGGAGAGCCTGGATCGACCAGGAGCAGCATTCTAGATTCTGTTGTGAGGGTCTGCGCGCGGTTACATGTCCGCCGGAACATCAATCCGGCCCCTACGCTATGCGGGTTACACTAGCCCCACGCCGTTGCGGGCCAAATAAACGGATCGGGGCCCCATCAATGCAGTCCGCCGGTTCCTGACCGCAGCTCGCCGAATCGACCTTGGGATCAGTGTGTCCGCGCGTTACGCTCCATATCGAAGGAGCATTTATGCAAACCGCATCACCCAAAGCATTCAAGGGCATGGGAATGGAAGGCCGCACCGCGAAATGGTACGCCAATCTTACGCGCAAATCGATGGACGAGTTTAAGACGTTAGCCCGCCGCGTCGCCGATCAACTGCCCGCCGGCGGCCGAGTCCTCGAAGTCGCGCCTGGCCCCGGCTATTTTGCGATTGAACTGGCCAAGCTCGGCAAGTATCAAGTCACGGGTCTCGACATCAGCCACACGTTTGTCGAGATTGCTCGACGAAACGCATCAGAGGCGGGCGTCTCGGTCGACTTCCATCAAGGAAACGCCGCCGCGATTCCGTTCGCCGACGAATCTTTCGATTTTCTTGTATGCCGGGCGGCCTTCAAGAATTTCGCCGAACCGGTTCGCGCCTTGCAGGAGATGTATCGAGTGCTGGCGAAAGGCGGACAGGCGCTGATCATCGACCTGCGCCGCGACGCATCGCCCGATTCGATCAATCAGGCCGTCGATACCATGCACGTGGGCGCCGTCAATGGCTTCATCACCAAACTGACGTTTCGCTTCATGCTGCTGAAACGAGCCTATACGCAGCGCCAGTTCGAGCAATTTCTTGCCCAGACGAAATTCTCGCCCGTTCAGATTAAACAGGATTTGATCGGCCTGGAATTGTCGCTGCACCGGCAGTAACGGCGGACCGTTTTTCGCGAGCCGATGCCAGGAATTGCAGCCAATCATCCATGCCCGCGCCTTTTTTCGATGATACTTTCAGCACCGTCATGCCGGGACGCACTTTTTGAATATTTTCATCCGCCTGCGCCGCGTCGAATTCGACCGCTTCGGCCAGATCCATCTTGGTCAGCACGGCAAGATCGGCGGTATTAAAGATGGTCGGATACTTCAGCGGTTTATCCTCGCCTTCGGTCACCGACAGCAACACCAGGCGTAAATCCTCGCCGAGATCGTAGGAAGAAGGGCACACCAGGTTCCCGACGTTCTCGATGAACAGAAAATCCAGCGGCCCAGTATCCCAATTGTCCAGCGCATTTCGAACCATCGCGGCTTCCAGGTGACACAGAGTCCCCGTCGTGATCTGCTTCACCGGCACCTGTGCGCGCGCGAGCCGGGCGGCGTCATTTTCAGTCGCCAGATCGCCGACCAGAGCCGCCACGCGATAATCGGGGCGCATCAGCGCCAGCGTCTTTTCAAGGAACGCTGTCTTACCGGATCCTGGGCTCGATACCAGGCTGACGGCGAACGTCCCGGCATCGTGAAAACGCTGCCGCAATTCGCGAGCGATCACGTCGTTCTGCTTCAGGACATTCTGCCTGACTTCTACAAGCCTGGTCACTGGATCTCCATCGCGACCACTTGCAGCTCGCGCCCGTGCAGGACTTCGGAAACCGGGCTCTTGCATTCGGGACACGCGAACCACTGCATCGAATCGAGCGTGCGCGGCCCTTGGCACGCCGGGCAATAAACGACGATCGGCACTTCTTCGATCACGAGGCGCGAACCTTGCAAGTCGGTACCTTCACACGCGAGTTCATAAGACGACAGCAGCGCATCCTTGACGACGCCCGCCAGCCGCCCCAGCTTCAGATGCACCGCATTCACCTGCACCGCGCCGCGCTGCGCGGCTTCTTCTTCGGCCAGCTCCACGATGCTCATCGCGATCGAAAGCTCATGCATAGTTCAACCCGCCACCACGCATCCGCGCCCCTGCCAGCCGATCTGCACCACGTCGCCATCCTCGGCCAGGATGGGAACGGTCCGCTGGCCCCCGGAGATGGCGAGCATGCGCTCGTGCGCGGCGCTATCGGTCTCTACGTCGTATTCGACAAAGTCGTGGCCTTTGAATTCGAGCCACTCCCGCATTTCGCGCGTATACGGGCAACTGGATGTTCCAAAAAGTTCAAACCTGGCCACGGGCGAACACCTCCAGAGTTTCGCGAATTACATGATACGTGGATGCCTGCACTTCCTGAATTCGCGGGATGTAATCGGAGCGGACGATCAACGGGAAATCAGCCAGGCCGCGCCGCAGAATCTCGCCGCCGTCGTAGCCGAGCAGCGCCACGGTCAGCAATCCGCGCTTGCGAGCCTCCTCCAGCGCCATGATCAGATTGCGCGATCCGCCGCTGGTGGAGATCGCGACCCCGACGTCTTCGGGCCGCGCCTGCGCGATCATCTGGCGCAGAAAAATCAGTTCGACTCCCACGTCGTTCGCGATTGCCGTGAGATTGGCAGGTTCCATTGAAAGCGAAATCGCAGGAACGGCGCGGTATCCCGCGGGTGGAGCTACGCAGTCGATCGCGAAATCGTTGGCATCGGTCGCGGATCCGCCGTTGCCGAAAACGATCAGCTTCCCGCCCTGCGTCAGGCGCTGATGAATGGCTCGCGCGGCGTTGACGATCTGCTCGGACTGCTCCCTGGCCACCTGCGCGCGCAAGCTCGCGTCTTCTTGAGCCTTCGCGCGGATCGACGCGGCCACACCATCTACAATGTCGCCGGTGTGCTGTTTTTCCTCGCCGAGAAACGGATATAGAAATCCAGATGCGCCTACGTCGTCGCCCATCTCGCGATGTTCGAAGAAGACGTGCACGGTTTCCCATAACGTGTGATACAGAATCTCAACCAGTTCCTGATGCAGAAACGGATTCGCCGGTGGAGACTCCAGCGTGTAAGAACCGCAGCGGCCGGGTAGCGCGAAAGTCATCGCTCCGCGCGCGTGAGCCATCGCGAGCGCATCTTCGATTTCCGCATCGCCCTCCGGCGGACCGAATCCCATGACGATGTCGTCGGCGTGAAGAATCGCATCAAGCCATGGACGAGACATCAAAGATAAATCCAAGGCCGGAAGCGCGCGCTTGCCGACGATGATGGGATGAACGAACTCCACCGAGACGTGCTGCGCATCGGTAGCGTAGGGTCCGCGCCCGAATGCGAGCAGGCGTCCGCCTTTCGAGAATCGCTCCGACATTTCGCTGCAAGCTTCGGCAAGCCGTCGCGACTCGCGGGCGAAGAAGGCTTCAAAGATGCCGTTCCGGTCAAGGAGCTGATCTTCGACGGTGCTCGCGAGATCGCAAACCTTGTCCATCTAACAAATCCTTGGTAAGGGATCTCCCACCAGCATGTCGACGATGCGGCTGCCTCCATACAGAGTCGTCACCAGCACCGATCCAGCCGGTTGACGATCCACTTCGCCGATCAGCACCGCTTCCTCGCCACCCGGCGTTTTGCGCAAAGCGTCGAGCGCTGCCTCCGCGTAATCCGCGTCGACCACGGCCAGGAATTGTCCCTCATTGGCGATATGCAGCGGATCCAGGCCCAGGAGCTCGCAAGCTCCGCGGACGGCGTCTCGAATGGGAATTCTATCCTCCGAGAGCAGAATCCCCAGCCCGCAATCGCGGGCCAACTCATTTAACGAAGTGGCCACGCCGCCACGCGTCGGATCGCGCATCCAATGAATCGCGCCGCCCAATGCATCCGCCAGCGCTTCCACCAGCGGCCCAACCGAACGCGTATCGGAGCGCAGCTCGGCTTCGAGATCCAGCTCGCCGCGCGCCAGCAAAATCGTGATTCCGTGGTCGCCAATGGGACCCGAAAGCAGAATCTTGTCGCCGCAACGAACCTTGGCGGGCGATATGTCGACGCCGGGAATCACGCGCCCGATGCCAGCCGTCGTGATGTACATCCGGTCGCACTTGCCGTGCTCGACCACTTTCGTGTCGCCGCCGGCGATGATCACACCGGCGCGCCGCGCTGCATCCGCCATGGCGCGAACCTCGGCTTCCAGAATATCGGTGGGAAGCCCGGCTTCGAGAACATAGCTGACCACCAGCGTCTGCGCGATGGCGCCCGAAACCGCCAGATCGTTCACGGTTCCATTCACCGCCAGCTCCCCAATGGAACCTCCTGGAAACGACAGCGGCTTCACGACGAAGCTGTCGGTAGTGATGGCGACGCGCGTTCCGTCGATACTCACGTGTGCGGCGTCGCCCAGCGGATCCGGGTTCGATCCAAACAGAATGGGCGCAAACAGCCCGTCGATCAAGCGGCGGCTGGCGATGCCTCCCGCGCCGTGCGCCATCTCGACCTGAGGATCGCGAAAACGAATCTTGGTGGGCGCTGAAGTCATCTGGACGCCATTGCCGCCTTGCGAAATTCGTAACTATAATAGGCCGCGCAGGAGCCTTCCGACGATACCATCAGCGCTCCGATGGGATGCTCGGGTGTGCACTCCTTCCCGAACAATTTGCATTGCGCCGGCTTCAGCACGCCTTTCAACACTTCTCCGCATTGTGCGGCCTTCGGATCGGTCACACGCACTCCAGGCACGGAAAAGCGCTGTTCGGCGTCCCATTCCGCATAGCTATCGCGAATCCGCAGCGCCGATTGCGAAATAAATCCCAGCCCGCGCCATTCGAAATACGGCCGCAATTCGAATACTTCCGCCATCGCCTTGAGCGCCGCGCGATTTCCTTCCCACGGGACTACGCGTTTATACTGATTCTCAACTTTCTGCTCGTTCGCATTAAGCTGCTGGAGCAGCATCACGATTCCGTGCAGAATGTCGAGCGGCTCAAATCCAGAAACGACGATGGGTTTGCCTTCCTTATTCGCGATCCAGCCATACGGCCGGCATCCGATCACCGTGGACACATGGCCGGGGCCGAGAAACGCGTCGATGCGCATATCCGGCGAATCGAGAATCGCGCGAATCGCGGGAATAATCGTGACGTGATTGCAGAAGACCGAGAAGTTGTGAAGTTTTGCAGCCTTGGCCCGCATCAGCGTCAGCGCCGTCGACGGAGCCGTGGTCTCAAACCCAATCGCGAAAAACATCACGTGCTTTTCGGGATTCGCGCGCGCGAGCTTCAGCGCATCCGACGGCGAATACACGATGCGCACATCCATCCCGCGAGCTTTATATTCCAGCGGACTCCCGCGCGTGCCGGGAACACGCATCATGTCTCCGAACGCGGTGAAAATCACGTCCGGATTTTCCGCCATCGACAATCCGTCGTCGATGCGGCCCATCGGAAGCACGCACACCGGGCATCCCGGCCCGTGGACCAGCTCGATATTCGGCGGCAGCAGATCTTTCAGTCCAAAGCGGTAGATGGCGTGAGTGTGGCCTCCGCAAACCTCCATGAACCGGTAATGACGTTGCGGATCGGCCAGCCGGCGGATCTCGTCGGCCGTTTTCGTGATCAGCTCGGATCCACGAAACTCATCGACATATCGCATGCTGTACTCCTTCAAGGACTGCCGAGGCCGTAGCCGCGAACCTCCTCGACCGCCGCGTCCTGCTCGCCCAGTTCGGTGAGGATGCGAAGCTGATCCAGCGCGTCCACCTCGCTGATTTTGCTCATGGCGAAGCCGACGTGGATCAGTACCCAGTCGCCCGTGATGGGACGATCGTCTTCGAGCAGACCGACATCGACTTTGCGGCGCACACCCAGAACGTCGACCACCGCCAGGTCACGATCTTCATGCAATAATTCGACGATTTTTCCCGGTATGGCGAGGCACATGGATTTTATTCCCGCTTTCGCGCGACGATGTCGAAGCTAAATTTCAGCTCATCTTTCAGTTTCAGAGCGCCGCCCGCTACGCTTACCAGCGGAATGCCGTAATCGGTTTGCAGCAGGGAGAACTCTCCCGACGCTCGAAGCATAGCACCGATCAACGTAACTTGCGTCGTCACCGGGACTCTGCCGGTCGAGCCGCGCAGCGAAAGGTTCCCGTTGATCTGCACGTTGAAGCGGCCTTCCCCGAGCTGATTTGCCGATGTAGCCGCGCCATCGAACGTAATGGTGGGATATTTATCGTCTTCGAGCACGTCCTGTTTCATCGTGCTTTCCATTTCCTGGCGATCTTTGCTCTTGATGTCGTCGGTGACTTCCAGGGAATCGGCACGGATTTGCATTTTGAGCGTCGCATGACCCGGTGCCGCGGGATCGAGGCTCGCCTCGCCGCTGAAATCGCGGATCGCGATGGTGGGATTGTGACCCATCGCGGACAGCATTCCGCCCGCGATGGCGCGCACGATGAAGCGGCTGGAGCTTTTATCGATTACATACGTGTCCGTCACATCGCCCGTAACTTGAGATAACGTTCGAAATCCGGAGCCGCGGCCTGCACCAGGTCGCCCAGATTCGCGCCGCCCAGATAGCGGCGGATGGTGGGCGTGGACAGAATCAGTCCGGCGCCGAACACGATCATGGCCGCGCCGCCCAGCAGGAATAACGTATCCCGGTCGGTGCCGTCCTGGCCGTTCTCCGTGCCGCGTTCCTTCAACTCTTTCGTCATAGGATCTCCTTATTTATTGGACCTCCGATACTGCGTCCATCGATTCCACAGCTTTCGACACCAGCTTCTCGATCATGTTCACGGCTTCTTCGACCGCGGCCGCAACCGGCTCGCTCAACCCCAGCTTGCCTTCATCGTCCGGCCCGAAATCGGCAGGCTCGCAGCCGACGATCAGAATCTTGTTCGGCGCGCCGCCCATCGACTTGACCATGCGCAGCACATTCATAGGATTCATGCCGTGCGCTTCCAGCCGAGCCTCCACAGCATTCTCCACCGGATCGGGCTCGATCAGATATACCGATCCCGGCTGGCCGCCGCGCGGGCAGGCGTCCACCAGGATCACGAGATCGTAAGGGTTGAGCAGCGCATACGCCAGATCGAACCCGCGAATCCCGAAATCTTTCAGGATCACCCCCGGCGGCAGCGGACGGCGGAACAACTGTAGCGCGACCTCCACGCCAAAGCCGTCGTCGCCCAGGAACATGTTTCCAATGCACGCGATCAGAATTTTAGGATTCATTTCGCGCCTTCCAAGGGCTCCAACTCTTCCACGCTGAAGAAAAAACGATGACCGGGCTGGCGCATGATTCCCAGATCCTTGCCCGGGTCGTCGTCGATCACCACCGCGACCTGCACCTTGTTCTCGTAATCCTGCTCAATGCTCTCGATGATCGCGATTTTTCCAGCCAGCGCGACGTCCATGATGTCGCCACCCTGGCGCGGGCGCAGCCGCACGCGATCGCCGATGCCGAGGTCGACTCCGCTGACTGTGCAACGATCGAGGGACGGCTTGTCTTCGAGCAGTTGCCATTCCCACCCGGTCATTGCCGTCCCTCCGAATGCCGCAGGCCGCGCAGCGCGCCGTGAAGTTTCTGGAAATGCTCCGGCGGCAGCATTTCGGTGCGCTCCAGAATTTTTCGGGCGCGATCGTCGCCGTTCCTGACTTCGCGTTTCTCGTCGTCCGTCATGGTCAGGATGCGCAAGGCCAGGATCTCGTCGATCTCGGTCCCGTCGAAAAGATCGCCGGGGCTGTCGGGCGCGATCTGAGGATAGTCGTAAAGAATGATCGGCGAGGCGAGCATCAGGTCGCGCTGGCCCGTTTCCCCAACCAGAACGGGCCACGCGCCGCGATTTTGGCATTCGGCCGCCGCGGATTTGAACGACTCCGGCGGATCGAGCAGGGAGATGAACTCGCCGCCTGAAACATGCAGGATGCTGTGCACTGAAACCAGGGATCGCAACAGCACCTGATCGCGGCTCATCGCGGTTTCGAACGTCGAACAGTTGCGGACTTTCAGCGTGATTCTGAAAAGATGTTCTTCCAGTCGCGTTGCGCTGAGTTCCAGCTCGCCTTGAATCGCTTCCGTTGCCGAGAAGGAAAACTCCTCGCGCAAGGCGAGCGATGCCACGTCGCGCACCGGCGTCGAAACTTCGCGTTCCATTCCTTCCTGCCGGTCTTCGTGAACCACCATTTGCAGGAATCGCACTTTCGCTTCGATCGTCGAGGAGCGGTCGCCTGAGACCAGGCATTCGGTCTGCATTTCCCACGGTTCCGATTCATACCCGCGCGGATACAGGACTCCGAAATTGAAGCGCTGCTGATTCTTCACGGCAGACGCGCGATATGGATAGAGCAGATAGCCCTCATACAGAACCGCGTTGGCGATTTTTTCGACTGCGCTGGTATTCATCGCCGCAGCGCCTCTTCCTTGAGTCGAAGCAAGCATGGTCTCGAAGGCCTGTTCCCAGGTCGGGATGCCGCGCTCGACTTTGAAACGATGCAATTCCTCGAACACGTCCCGGCGCAGGCATAGCCACGCGCTGTTGGGATAATACGCGTCCATCATGTCTTTCCAGACCTTCAACGGGAGGCGGAATCGCGTCTCTTTTTCCCAGGAAATCGGCGCCACCAGCAGCGCCCCCGCGGGGTCCGCGTAAAAGACCGTGCCGCTGAACATCAGGCAGACGGGAATCTCTCCGTCCGCAAGGCCGTTGAAATATTTCGTGGTCGCGACGCTGAAATCGAAGGTGCACGGCACTTGCAGATCCACGGAGGTGACCACCGCGAAGCGCGGCACCACTACGCTCGAGTTGGTCCACAGCAGGTTGCGCAGGGTTTGCCCCCAGCGTTCCGGCTCGCCGAACAGATCGCGCAGATGTTCCTGATCTTCGGCGCTGTATTTGCGGCGCGCGACCTCGATCTGGATCTGGCAGCGCAAAACCACGGTATGGATGGTCTCCATCGGATCGGAATTTGCGATGCGCAAACGAAACGCCAGCGTCGGCGACGCCGCGTAAGGAACGACGTCCGCCGTTTCGACGGCGATGCTGAGATCAGCCACGCGAGGACCTGGCTTTCAGTTCGTTAAAAAACTGCGCGATTTCCCGCCATACTTCCGCACCGCCCGACAAGCCCTGCCAGTTGCTTCGAATCAGCCCGACCAGCTTGAAGCATTCGTCGATCGGCGCCAGATAATATTCAGGTTGCGAAAATCCCCTGGAATGGCCGATCCGGTTCACCAGCAGCGCTTCCACATCCGCCTCCATGTCATGAAGTGCCGGATTCTCCTCGACAATCTCATCCCATGTGTCGAACGAGAGCAAAGATTCAGTCGCGCCCGCGGGACTCGGATACAGAGCCACCACTCGATCCATCGGCGTGCTCCTGAAGAAGAAAGCCATGTTAATGGGCATCATCAGGCCGTCCCACTGGCTGTCGGTCATCCGAAAATCGGGAAGGAACCGAATGCGGCGGGGAACTCGTTTGTATTTAGTCTGGCCCTGGCTACTGAACAGGATCGCGCAGGCGTCGCAGGCGCAGACTAATTTCCGCGTGGCCGGCTCCAGCAGGTGCTGATGTTGGCCCGCCAGTTCCTGGCTGCACAGCTCGCAATGTTCGGCGGGCGACGGACGCCGCGCGAACCGGCGCAGAACGTCAAACGAATTGGCGATGTGGCCGGACTCGCTCACAACCCGCCTTTCGATCCATTCACCGCGATCGCCGCGCCTTGCAACATCTCCAGAGGCACGAAGCTCTGTTTCTCCTCGGCTCCTTCGACCAGAACCGCAGTCAGGTCCGGAGCCACCTGATACATCGCTTCCTCGACCGATTGCTTTAAGGACGTCGACCCGCATCCCTGGGATTTGGCGTGCAGCTTTAATCTAACCGCGCCGTCTTCAAAGCCGAGCAATTCCAGCTCGCCATTTTTCAGGCGCAGTCGCGAGCACACTTTATCGAACGCCTGCCTGACGCGCGCTTCGAGCGTCAACGGATGAATCCCGTGCAGGACCAGCGTATTGCCGACCAGCTCATCGGAGCCGAGCCTTTCAATCAGCGTATCTCCGGAATCGCCAGTCGAAATAATGAGCTCCAGCGCGCGTTCGAGCGCGGCGCCGTGCAGATTCATCACCAGCTCGACCAGTTCCTGCACGGTGGCGCGCAGGCTGGGGTCGGCGGTCGCATCAATCTTGCGAAGCAGCTCCTCGATGGATCCGAGTCGCCGCTGGAGCTCAGAATTTCCGGACATTTTGCGTTTCTCGATTCAGCGAATTTAGTGATCCGAGCCAAACATCGGCGAATGGCTGGTATCGAGAATCTTACCGCCGCCGTCGTACATATGCACGCCGCAGGGAAGACACGGATCGAAGCTGCGAACCGCGCGCATGATGTCGATGCCTTTGAACTTGTCGCGACCGTTCTCTTCGAAGATGGGCGTGTTCTGCACGGCGTCTTCATAAGGACCGGGAGTGCCGTAGGAATCGCGCGGATTTGCGTTCCACGGCGTCGGCGGATACGGATGATAATTGGCGATCTTGCCGTTCTTGATCACGACGTGATGCGACAGCACTCCGCGAACCGCTTCTGGAAACCGCAGCCGATGGCGTCGTCCGGCACCGTGAAGTCGGACCACGTCTTGGTCCGTCCGGCGTGCAGTTCCTTAAGAGCCTGCTCGGCGAAATGCAGCGCGGCTGCCGCGGCGTAAGCCTGGAAGTACGTGCGCGCGCGATCGCGCTCGATGGCGTTGCTCCACTTGGGGATCTTCCACTCGAACTCGACCTCGGGCTTGGAAGCGGTCTTGGGCAGATAGATCTTCACGCTGTGCCCGGTCGCCTTGATATACCCGATGTCCACCAGACCGGCCAGAGCCGTCGCCCAGAAGCGGGCGATCGGCCCTCCGCCAGTGTCCAGCGCAAGATGGTCGCCGGTGCGCTTGTCGTACCAGCGTGGAGACATCACCCAGGTGTACTTTTCTTTGAAATCCCGCTTCTGCGGACGCGGAGTGGTGGTCTGATTCCAGGGATGCCGCTGATCCACCGGATTGCCCAGCGGGTCCTGTCTGACGAACGTCGGCCCGTTCTGCCAGTCGTCGTAATAGGAGCTACCCAGCAGAATGCGGATGTTGAGATTGATGTCGACCAGGTCGGTAGTCACCAGCTCGCCGTCGACCACCACGCCGGGGGTGACGAACATCTTGCGTCCCCAGTTGGTCATATTCTTGTAGGTGTAATCGCAATACTCGGGATCGTTGAATGAGCCCCAGCAGCCGAGCAGCACGCGGCGGCGGCCCACTTCCTCGTAACCCGGCAGAGCATCGTAGAAGAAGTCGAACAGATCGTCGTGGAACGGGACCACTTTCTTCATGAACTCGACGTACTTCATCAGGCGCACGATGTAATCGGTGAAGAGTTGGATGGTCGGCACCGTTCCCACGCCGCCCGGATACAGCGTCGACGGATGGACGTGGCGGCCTTCCATCAGGCAGAACATTTCGCGCGTCATGCGGCTCATCTGAAGCGCTTCCAGATAAAACGCGCCGGTAAACGGATTCAGCGCCGTCATGATGTCGGCGATGGTCTTATAGCCGTGCAGGTTCGCGTTCGGCGCCGCGGTCTTCTGCGCCTTGGCCCATACGGAAGGATTGGTTTCCTTCACCATCTGCTCGCAGAAGTCGACCCCCACCAGGTTGTCCTGGAAGATGTTGTGGTCGAACATGTACTCGGCGGCCTCGCCCAGGTTGACGATCCATTCGCCGAGCGCGGGCGGGCGCACTCCGAACGCCATGTTCTGCGCGTAGGTGGCGCAGGTAGCGTGATTGTCGCCGCAGATGCCGCAGATGCGGCTGGTGATGAAGTGGGCGTCGCGCGGATCCTTCCCCTTCATGAAAATGCTGTAGCCGCGAAAGATGGAGGAAGTGCTGTGGCACTCCGCGACGCGGCGATTTTCGAAATCGATTTTCGTGAAGATGCCGAGGCTGCCGACGATCCGCGTAATGGGATCCCAGTTCATCTCCACCAGTTTTCCGGTTTTGCCGGGAGTCGCAACGTGGGGTTCTGTGATTGTGCTCATGACTGTTCCTCTCTCTAGTACGAACTCGGACGATAACCGGTGGTCAGTTCAGCGCGCGGATGCCGCCACTTCGGTTCCTTGTTGACGGTCTCGTTGGTAAACGCCCGTAACGTGCGGATCGCTTTTCCGTACACGCCGATGGTGCCGGCGGAGACTCGGGCTCCGGGCGGCTCATCCATGAAGGGCATGAATTTGTCGGGGAATCCCGGCATGGTGCAGCCGATGCAGATGCCGCCGACGTTGGGGCAGCCGCCCATCCCGTTCATCCATCCCCGCTTGGGAACATTGCAGTTCACCACCGGACCCCAGCAGCCCGAGCTTGACGATGCACTTCGGGGAATTGTAGCTTTCGGCGAAATCGCCCTGCTCGTAATATCCGGCGCGATCGCATCCTTCATGCACCGTTTTGCCGAACAGCCATGTGGGCCGCAACTGATCGTCCAGCGGAATCATGGGAGCGAGGCCGGCCACCTGATACAGCAGGTATAGCAGCGTCTCCATGAAGTTGTCAGGCTGAACCGGGCATCCGGGAACGTTGACGATGGGAAGACCGGCCTTCGACCGCCAGCCCCATCCCAGATAATCCGCGAGTCCCATGCGCCGGTGGGATTCCCTTCCATCGCATGAATCCCGCCGTAGGTCGCGCAGGTGCCCGCGCAAACGATGGCGAGCGCTTTCGGCGCCAACCGGTCGATCCATTCATTGGTGGTGATCGGCTGCCCGGTTTTCGAATCCGTGCCGAGCGCGGCCCAGTATCCTTCGCTTCTTGATCTTTTCGTTGGGGATGGAGCCTTCCACTACCAGAACGAAAGGCTCCAGCTTGCCCTGCTCGGCGAGATGCCAATATTTCAGGAAATCGTCGCCGCACTCGTAGGCGAGCACCGGATTGTGCAGGTGGACTTTCGGCAGACCCGGGATCGCGCCGAGCAGCACATCCTCGATGCCGGGCTGGGTGGCTGCGGTTATCGAAACCGAGTCGCCGTCACAACCAAGGCCGGCCGTGATCCAGAGAATGTGCACTTCAGCAACCGGGGAGGGCTTTTGCGTCTTGCGGCCATAAGGAACAGCGTCGGTAGGCATACCTGGCTCCTTCACGTGCGGACTTTATGGGGTCTCAAGTGGCACAGTTCTTAGATTCCGTGCAATTCGTTTTGTTACCCGTTCCATTCAATCTCTAACCGCAAAAACTCTCAAGCAGGGTGGCCCTGTATTATCCTTCCTGGAAACCACTAGGCGCGAGTCGGGGATTCCCGGATTCGCCGCATTGCATAATGAAGTGGTGCAAGCTGGAACGCGTAGCGATTTTCGGCAGCGGCGGGCAGCTCGGCGTGGAACTAGTGGCGGAGTTCAATTCTCGCGGCTACCAGGTGGCGGCGTTTGAGCGGACCATGATCGACATTACGGATCAGGCGCAGGTGGAACGTTGTATGGCGCAGGTGGATCCCGCGCTGGTGATCAACGCGGCTGCATACAATCAGGTCGATATCGCCGAGAAGGAACCGCAGGCGGCGTTCCTGGTGAACGCGCTGGCGGTGCGGAACCTGGCGATGGCCTGCCGGCAGGCCGACGCACGGCTGGTGCACTTTTCGACCGACTACGTTTTCGATGGAATGGCGGGACGCGCTTACACCGAAGAAGATCCGACGCATCCCTTGGGCGCATACGCGGTATCGAAGCTCGGCGGCGAGCTGTATGCGCGCGCGTATCTCGATCATCCGCTGATCATCAGAACATCGGGTGTCTTCGGACCCGGCGGGCTAAAGACGGCGCGCGGAAATTTCGTCGAGCTGATGCTGCGTTTAGCGGCGAACGGCCAACCGATCCGGGTGGTGGAGGATCATGTAGCATCGCCGACGTTCGCTCCAGCGCTCGCGTCGCGCACGGCGGAGATGGTGAAGCGCAATATCACGGGCGTGATCCATGCGGGTGGAGGCGCTCCGGTGAGCTGGTTCGATTGGGCCGTAATGATTTTCGAAGCGGCAGGTTTGCATCCTCCGCTGAAGCCGACCAACGAACGCGAATTCCGCACGGCGGCGCGAAGGCCGAGATACTCAGCGCTCTCGAACGCGAAGATGGAATCGCTGGGGATTGAGCCGATGCCGCCGTTGAAGGAAGCAGTTCGGACGTACCTGGAACTGCGCGACCGCGAGTCGCGAAGGCATAGGGCCGGTTTCGATTACCCGGCGTAGACGCTCGTGTTGGCAATCCGGTCAAACTTCGCGATATCGGTTTCGATGATGGAGTCGGTCACCTGAAGCCGCCGCTTGTCGAGTTCGGCGGCGCCGGTAATTTCCAGATATTCGCGAACCGCAGCGGCCTCAATCAGCACCTTGCCGAAGCCGCATCGATGACGATCCTGACCGTTCTTCTTGACTCCGGACACCCAGAACGATTCACGCGTTTCTGCGTCGACGTAGTTGCCTCCGTCCCAGGTGCGATCCTGACCCTTCAGCTTCGATAGCGCGCGGCCGTTGAAATAAAGCGTTCGCCCGGTCTTGGACCGAGTGGCGTAGCCGATCCATGCCGGGCCGTTGTCGCTCCATCCGGTCTTAAGCTCGATGTAACGAAGCAGCTTCACACTACCGATATTGCCATAGCTCGCCGCGTAGGGCCATGAATGCAAGCTACACCGACCACTCCCTGCGGTCGTGGCTCGTGCCGGACCGCGAGCCGCGACCGCAGGAAGCGGTCGGCCTCGACGCGCGGACCGAATTTACAACCAACCTAACTTTTCCGTCCTTGTAACGTTCTCCCTTAAGGGGAGTACTCTCTCACGTGGGAAACCTTGCTCAAGACCTTCGATTTGCCGCGCGTACGTTCAAGAAATCACCGGTCTTTGTAGCCGTTGCCGTCCTTTCGCTGGCTCTGGGGATCGGCGCCAATACTGCCATCTTCACGCTGGTTGACCAGGTACTGCTCCGGCTGCTGCCGGTGAAAGATCCGCAACAGCTCGTGCTGCTGTGGGGACGCGGGCAGCACTACGGGAGCAATAACGGACGCTACAAGCTCTCCTATCCCATGTATGAAGATTTTCGCAATCAGAACCAGGTCTTCAGCGGGATGTTCTGTCTCTGGGGCACGTCGATGAGCGTCAGCTTTCAGGGCAAAACCGAGCACGTCGCCGGAGAGCTGGTTTCAGGAACCTATTTTCCGGTGCTCGGCGTCAGCGCCGCGGCGGGACGCGTGTTCACGCCGGAAGACGACAAGACTCCCGGAGGAGCGCCATACGCCGTCCTCAGTTATCGATATTGGATCACCCGCTTTGCCGGCAATCCCAACGTCATCGGCCAGAAGCTGCTGGTGAACGGATTTCCCCTCACGATTGTCGGCGTGAGCCAGGCCGGATTCGACGGAACCGATCCTGCGTCGTCGCCGCAGATCCGCGTGCCGGTGATGATGAAGGCGCAGATGGATCCCCTGAATTTCTATACGCTGACCGGACGACGTGGGCGATGGGTGAACGTCTATGGCCGGTTGAAGCCGGGCGTGACCATGGAACAAGCCAAGGCTGGATTGCAGCCGTTGTTCAAACAGATGCTGATGATGGAAGTGCAGCAGAAGGGTTTCGAACGCGCGGCTCCGCTGACCAAGCAGAATTTCCTGAAGATGTTCCTGGACACGATTCCGGCGTCGAAGGGCCGGTCGAATCTGCGCGATCAGTTTTCGACTCCCCTGCTGGTGTTGACGGCGATTGTCGCACTGGTGCTGCTGATCGCGTGCGCGAATGTCGCGAATCTGCTGATCGCGCGGGCCAGCGCGCGGCAGAAAGAAATCGCGGTGCGGCTGGCATTGGGCGCAAGCCGGGGAAGGATCGTTTCGCAGTTGCTGATCGAGAGCCTGGCGCTGGCGATCGCGGGCGGAGCGGCCGGAATGGTGCTGGCCGTGTGGATGGATCAGGCGTTGATCGCGTTTCTGCCGCAGGGCGAATCGCCGCTGGTAATTGCGACCACTCCCGACTGGCGCATCCTTACATTCACGCTGGGCGTTTCGCTGCTGACCGGAATTATTTTCGGATTGGTCCCGGCGCTGCAATCGACGCGGCCGAAGATCGCGGCGACGTTGAAGGATCAGGTGGGGTCGATCGCCGGAGGAAGCGCGGTGGGGTTGCGCAAAGCCCTGGTAGCGGCGCAGGTGATGCTGTCTTTACTGCTGCTGATCGGCGCGGGATTGTTTATCCGCAGCTTGCGGAATCTGAAAGATCTCGATCCTGGGTTTCGCACTTCGAATCTGCTGACATTTGCGGTGGATCCGACGTTGAACGGATACAAGCAGGAACGGAGTCTCCAGTTTTACCGGCAATTGCAGGACAACCTGGACGCGATTCCGGGCGTCGAATCGGCGAGCGCTGCGGTGGTGCCGATCCTGGCCGGGGACGAATGGGATAACAGCATGGCGGTGGAAGGCTACCAGGCCAAGCCGGGCGAGTTCATCGATCCGCACATGAACTATCATTGAGCCGGATTATTTCAAGACGCTCAATATTCCGATTCTGCAAGGGCGCGATTTCCGGATGACGGATGCGCGCGGAGGCTCGCCCGTGTGCATCGTGAATGAGAAATTCGCGCGGAAGTATTTTCCCAACGGGCTGGCGGTGGGCCGGCATATCGGGATGGGCGGCGATCCGGGCACCAAACTGGATATCGAGATCATCGCGGTGGTGCGCGACACCAAATACGAAGACATGCGCGAGGAGATGCCGATTGAGGTTTATGAGCCTTCGCAGCAGGTGGAGTTCGTGCTCGGCATGGAAATTTATGTGCGCACGGCGCGCGATCCGGATCAGATTTTTTCGGCGGCCCGGCAAACGGTGAACAATCTGGATCCGAATCTTCCGGTATTCGGAATGAAGACGGTGGAGAAGCAGATGGAGGAGTCGCTGATCACGGAGCGGCTGGTGGCGACGCTATCGAGCTCGTTCGGATTGCTGGCGACGCTGCTGGCCGCGATCGGGTTGTACGGCGTGATGGCCTACATGGTGGCGCAGCGGACTCGCGAGATCGGCGTGCGGATGGCGCTGGGCGCGGCTCGCGGCGATGTGGTCTGGCTGGTGATGAAGGAAGTGCTGTTGCTGACGGCGATCGGGATCGGAATCGGGTTGCCGGCGGCGTGGGGATTGACGCATCTGGTGAAATCGCAACTCTACGGGATCGAGCCGAACGATGTGATGACGCTGGCGATGGCGGTGGTCGGAATCGCGGTGGTCGCGCTGTTGTCGGGATATGTGCCGGCGCGGCGAGCGACGATGGTCGATCCTATGCGCGCCCTCCGCTGGGAGTAGGTGGCCTATGGCCACTTTTGGTCGCAGAGACGAGCGTTAACGGATCGAGTCCGATCTGGCGACGGGATTTATCTCGGACCACGGTCCCGAATCGGTGAGCGCGTCCCGCCATCTACCGCATGAGCCGGTCTGATTAACCGCTCCTTGCCGTCGCGGCTTCGAGGCCGGCACCTCCGCATATCAGCAGATCTGTGCGAGCCGCGACCGAAGGGAGCGATTAATATAGCGGGCTTTCACACAAAATCTTCAGGGAGCGTCTTAGTGGCCACATTATGTGGCGGCGAGGCAAAATATTCTCCGCTTTCCACGCTAATCGCGACTAGGTTCAGTAGTACTACCAAAAAATTGAGCAGATTAAGTCTGGCGTAGGTTAAGAAACTCTGCTAGTATCTATTCGACTTTTGAGAGCATGCAGTGGCAACCCTCCCCCGGTGCCTTTGCTTGTTCCTCACATTATGGATGGCCGGCTCGCGTCCGTCAGCCGCCAACAGGACTGGAGTGGCGAAATCCAGTCGCTGGTGGGGCACAAGGGAAGCCGAGCAAATCGTTCGATCCGCCGCGCAAATGCGGAGTGTGGGAAATTTCTCCGGCGCGGAATCGCTCTACCAGCAAGGCTACCGGATCGCAAGCCAGCGGCATGACTCGATTGCAGTCACTCGCCTGCTGATCAGCATGGGAGGCGTGCGCCTCGAGCAACACCGCTATCGCGCTGCGCTCGAACCTTTGATGGAAGCGCGCAGGCTGGCGGCGTCGAGCGACGATCGTCTGGACCTGGGCGCGGCGGACGGCAACCTGTCGAGCCTGTATCTCCAGATGTGGGATCTGAACGCGGCGCTTCGCCTGGCAGAAGAAGGTGTGAGGTCGAGCGCGCCAATCAGAAACGTGTACTACCGTCATCAGCTCCTTTTGCAATTGGGACGTTTGCATCAGGCGTCGCAGGATGGAAAAGCGGAGGAGTTTTTCCAAAAAGGAATCGAGGCGGCGCGCGAGGCTGGCGACGGGGCGCAGGAGGCTCGGGGATGGGATCTGCTCGGCGAGGAATGGTTGCGAAACGGGCAGCTTTCCGATGCTGAGCGTGCGCTCGATGAGGCATTTCGGCTTCGAGTCCGGAAATTCCCGGCGGATCGGGGATTCTCCTATTACCGTTTGGGAGCCCTGAAGCTTGCGCAGGGCGATTTCGCGGCCGCGTCGCGGCTTACGGAACTGGCCGAGCAGTCCAAATCCAGCCTTCCTGCGTACCTGCTGAAACATCAACGCGGCCAGATCCGGCTGGAGCAAGGAGACTCGGCGGGAGCCCTTGCGGATTTCGAAGCCGCAGTGGAGTTGTCGGCGGCGTGGAGACGGCAGGTGCTGCCTGCGGTATCGACGCTGACTTCGACAAATGTCGAACTGGAAACGCGAATTTTCGATTCCTTTATTGAAACGGCCGCGAGCGAGGCGTTACGTACCGGAAATCCAAAATGGATCGCGGAGTCCTTTGAAGCGCTGGAATCGAATCGCGCGGAAAGTTTACGTGAAAGTCTGGTACTGGCGGATGTGTGGCGAAAGAAGCTTCCTGCCGATTATTGGGATACTCTCGGCGAATTGCGGAGAATTGGAACAAAATCGAGCAACGAGAGGGAGGGTCGTCTCAAGCTGAAACTGACCGGGTACGAGGCCGAATCGGGATTACGCTTTTATACCAATGAGAACGAGAACTTTCTCACGCGGACTTCACTTATACATTTTCAACAGGGACTAGGTAAGTCGGAGATACTCCTGAGTTTCTATTTAGCAGCACAGCATTCGTATCTCTGGGCGGTAACGCGGGAATCAGTACGGCTATATCGGTTAGCTCCCGCGGGTAGTATCCGGGCGGATGCAGCGAGGTTTCGGGATGCGGTTCGAGAAGGTCGAGGGGACGCTCGCGAGTGGGGGGAACGGTTGTATGGGGAATTGTTTGGGGCCCTCAAGCGTGAGGAATCGGGGAAGCGCGTGTGGCTGCTGTCGCTGGACGATGTGTTGTTCGAAACGCCGCTGGCGGCGGTGGTAGACCCGAGGGGTTCGGAGGGGAAGGACGGCGAAATGAAGTATCGTATTGGTTGAAGATCATTCGTTGCAGGTAGTGCCCGGTGCGCTGTGGATGCGCGGCGAAACCGGCCGGCCAACGGCGAACGGTTGGTTCCTGGGGGTGGGGAATCCGATTTACAACACCGCGGATTCGCGCTGGGGGAAGACGAGATGGCTGCCTTGGCTGACTGGCGTCGACGGGCAGTTGAGCACTCTAGTGGAAAGCGGCGCCGAAGTAGAATCGAGCGCGAGAAGCTGGTCCGGCACCACCGTGCTGCTGGAAGGTTTCAATGCCCGGCGGCAGAAGTTCGTGGACCTGGCGGCTAAGGCGCCAGCGGTGATTCATCTTGCGACGCACGTGGTGACGCCGCCGGAGCGGCGTGGAGAAGCGCTGATCGCGTTCGGACTGGAGCCGAACGGCGAGGTGGGATACCTGGCCACGTCGGAGGTCGCGATGCTGGCGGTGCCGGGCGCGATCGTTTCGATGACGGGATGCGAAACTGGCGGAGGCGAAATTCGGGCAGGCGCCGGGCTAGTCGGGTTGACACGCGCGTGGCTGATGGCGGGAGCGCAAGCGGTAATCTCGACCGCGTGGCCGGTGAGGGATTCGCAAGGCGAGATTTTTGCCAGCTTCTATCGGTATTTGAGAGAAGGGCCGCCGGCTGAGGCCTTGCGGCGCAGCCAGATGGAGATGATCCACTCGGGAACCTGGCGCGCGTCGCCAGGGTACTGGGCGTCCTACGCGGTGACGGGAGGCCGATCGTTGGCGTTCCCGCACCGAGGCACCCAGTGATCCGGCTGAAGGTGGCCCGGCAAATCGAGGCGGTAGCGCCCCATGGTACTGGTGACAGCAGTGACGCCGGTGATGTCGAGACTTACGCGGCTTGGGCGATTCTAGTGGAACGCATCCGGACGGGCGAAACGGACGGCATGGCGGAGTTGTATCAGCTCTTCTCAAAGGGGATCCGATTCTATTTGTGCCGGCAGTTGGGTCCGCAGGAGCTGGAGGATAAGGTTCACGATACGTTCGTCGTCGTGGTGCAAGCCATCCGGCGCGGGGATTTGCGGGAGCCGGAACGGCTGATGGGATTTGTCCGTACCATCGTGCGCCGGCAGGTGGCTGCGCATATCGACCGCGTGGTCCATATCCGGCGCGAGCAATTGGATATGGAGGCCACGGTACGAATCCCGGATCCGGGGGGAAATCCGGAGGAAAGCGCGATGTTTCAACAACGTACGCAGTTGCTGAAGCGGGTTCTGGATGAGCTGTGCAATCGCGATCGCGAGATTCTGACGCGGTTCTACCTCTATGAGCAGAGCCAGGACCAGATTTGCTTGGAAATGGCGCTGACGGAGACCCAGTTCCGGCTGCTGAAATCGAGAGCAAAGGCGCGTTTTGGCGAGCTTGGTAGGAAAAAACTGGCCCACCGATCCCTGAGTACAGTTTTTATGAGAACTTCCGCCGGTTAGTCCCACTATGAGCTAGACGCTCCCATTACGGGACGCGGATATAAGTTCGAGGATCGGATGGACTCCGTGGATTCTCAAACAGGCGATGCTCATCCCTTGGTAGAAACTCTAGAGGAATACGCCTTCAAACGTCTTCCGGAGGCGGCAACGGAATCTCTTGAAGAGCACCTGCTGGTGTGCGCTGCCTGTCAACAGAAACTTCGTGAAGTAGACGAATACATTCTGCTGATGAAGCAGGCCACGGCGGCACGCCTGGAGCATCCGCCGCTGCCGGCAAGCCGCCTGCGCGCTGTCCCGTGGGGTCAATGGGTGGCGGCCGCGATCGCAGTGCTGGCCTCGATCGGCGTCGCGATCTTTCTGGGATTGCATCGGCCTGAACCGGCGGCCCGCCTCAGCGAGTGGAGTTGGTGGCGTTTCGCGGTGAGGATGCGGCTCACGCCGGCGCAGGGCGGCCGATCGACCTGATCATTGATGCGGCGGATCTGCCGGGTTCGTCCGAATATCGCATTGAACTCGTCAATGCGTCGGGAGAAGTAATTTCCAAAGCGCCGGCCACTGCCGCGGGAGGCACGCTTTCCGTATCCCTACCAAAAGGCCTGAAGCGCGGAGTGTATTGGATACGGCTTCTTACGCCCGCCGGCGAACCGCTGCGGGAATTCGGACTACGCGCGGACTGAAGCCTCGATTTCCTGAATCCATTCCTTGAACCAGCCGCGAAACTGCTCCATGCGGCGGCATTCCTCTGGACCGAGCGGCGAGGCGGCGGGTCCGGTCTTCAGCCCGCGGATCGCGGCGGCTTCTTTGAAAGCGATTGGGAACGGGAAACTCATCGCGCGATTTACAAATTCAGCGATGCGTGCGTCGAGGGCTGTGGTGTCCGCTCCCGATCGAGCTGCGTGGTCGGTGGCGACCATGAGTTCGGGCACGACGCTCGCCATGCCGGAGATGGTCCCGGCGGCGCCGGCTCGCGCGGCTCGGCTATAGATGAGATCGCTGCCGGTGAAAACGGGGAGTCCCGTGCCGACGAAGGCCTCGAAATTTTCCCAGCGGCCGGTGGAGTCCTTGATGCCCGCGAAGGCTCCGGTCGAGAGAAGATCGAGGCCGGTGGGGATCTCGATTTCATTGGTGAAGATCGGGATGTTGTAGAGATACACGGGCGCTTTCACGCGCGCGGCGAATTCGAGGCAGTAGGCGCGGATCGACGGCTGCGTGTAACGGTAATAATACGGCGCCATGATCATGACGCCGGCGGCTCCCGAGTCCATGGCTTCGCGAGCGAGCCGGACGGAACCATCGAGCGTCGAATGCGAGGCGTTGACCAGGATCGGAACTTTGCAGTGTTTGGCCGCGGCGGCGGCGTAGCGAACGCGGTCGTCTTGATCGAAATGAAGGAACTCGCCGGTGGAACCGAAGATGGTGTGGGCGTCGACGCCTTTGGATTCGAGGAACTGAAGGAGATCGATGGCGGCCGCGGTGTCGACGGAGACATCGTCGTGATTGCGGGGCGTGATGACGGCGGGAAGGACTCCGCGGAGAGGTTTTTCCTGCGAGGGCACTATCCAAGAGGGTAAAGCATGAAGGTGCGGGATGTCATCAGAAGGATCGAGGGCGATGGATGGCGGTTGTGTCGCACTCGCGGAAGCCATCGGCAGTTTAAGCATCCTGCCAAACCCGGGAAGGTGACGGTGGCCGGAAGTGCCGGTGAAGACGTGCCGGTGGGAACCTTACGCGCTATTCTGAAACAAGCAGGGCTCACGAGGGATGACTTATGAAATATGCTGTGATTTTTGAGAAGGGGCCGACCAGTTACGGGGCTTACGTGCCGGATCTGCCCGGCTGCGTGTCTGTCGGCGGCACGCTCGAAGAGGCTCGGAAACTGATTCGTGAAGCGATCGAGTTTCATCTGGATGGGATGCGCGAGGATGGCGATCCTATTCCTGAGGCAAGCTCGCTTTGCGAGTACGTCGAGGTCGCGGCTCCGGTCGCAGCGCCGCCAGCGCGGTGAGATCAGTCGAACAAACGTAAATCGAAAAATGAAAGTCGTCGACCACCGGGCGCTAGAAGAGAAGGACAAACAGGTACAGTTCTTTGCGCTCGCAGCACGCTTTCGAGCCACGACCGACGTGGAAGAAGTAGATCGCCTCGGGGATGAGCTTGGCCGTATTGTTTTTGGTTCCTTGAAGCCGGCGAACCCTACCGATGTTTAAGCTACCGCGCCGCCCGTTGCTTTGACCATTGCCAAAGCGCACGGTCCAGTTCTCGTAAGCCGACGTTGTGCTCGCGTGCTAGCATGCGGCACCGAGTAAGATATTCGAGATAAAAGTCCACTGTCTCGTTGTACTCGGTGATGCCGAAGGCTTCGAGTGCGCGGAAATCGATGATCGTATAAGGGGTCGGATTGATTGCCGTCATCACCGCCGACGCAACTGGCACACCGACACCATGAAGACCGCAAAGGACCGCGATGGCGGCCCTTTCTGTTTGGGTAGTACTAGCCAGTCGTAGTGTGTCCTCGATTTCAGCGTCCGTGTTCCGACTCAGACGCGAGATACCGCGGCCTCCCGTCTTCCATCGGAAGATTACTTCAAGATTCTTTCGATTGTATTCGCCGCCGGAAATACTAGCTCCGGCCTCGAGAGGTTCACGGTCATCTGCGTATTCGTAGTGGGTCGCGAGTTCCTTAATTCGACCGGGAGCGAATTGGAGCTGAAACGACCTGCTGGTTCGCATCACCGCGCGGCGGTATTCGTTAATTCGCGGTAGATTTTCGTTACCGGTAAAACCAGTCTCGATCGGCCGTCGATGAAGACTGTGTTGGTCGCTTTCACGGCTTGATCGTAACTCTTCACCGGCTCCCAGGTGTTGGAGTGGGCCTCAAAACGCGGGGAGTTGCTGCTCGAGACGTGGACCGCGATCTTGTGGCCGGTGTTGAAGACCAGCGCCGTCGACCAGAGGTCGATTGTTATGGGATACGCCTTATTCTTTTCGACTCGCATCGGTGTCAGAAGACTCTTCCAATAGCGAAGGCGGAAAGCTTCGTCCAGCACCAAGGCTTCATAACCATTCGGGTAAACATCCACGAGCTTCACCATGAAATCGGTGTCTTCGGCGTCGGTCGAGACCGCGAGCTCAGCCATCACGTGGCCGGCGATTTCTATGGGCTGCTTCAGCGGCTCGGTTTCGAATTTCAGAACGTCGGCGCGCGTGCTCACTTTGCGCTGATCCATGGGACCGCGATCCATCATCAGGTTGTTGCCGCCGACGCTGGGGACAGGGTCCTTGGGATCGTACACGTAAGTCAGTTTTTCTTGACCGGCGGGCTTCGTTTGCGTGAGCGTGTGCGAAGTCGACAAATAATACGAAGTCGCGGTGGAGGCGGGAGGCCAGGCGTCCGCGGTGCGCCACTGATTGCCGGGAGCCCCTTTGTCGAAAGTGTCTCCCATCATGTAATAGCGCACGGCGGGCTCCTTCATGACGCCGTTGTCGACGCCTTTCATCCAGTGATCGAACCAGCGGATGGGGTCGCCGCCGTTGAGGTTGCCGGCTTCGGCGGGATATTTCAAATCGCCGGAGAGAACGCCGTGACCGAAGGCTCCCATCATCAGCTTCTGGTTGCCGCGGGCGTGCGGGCCGCCGCGGGCTTGCAGGTCGACGAAGTTGTCAATGTTGCCTTGCAGGAAAATGTCGTACCATCCGCCGACGTTGTACATAGGGATGTCGATTTTGTCGAGATAATTGCGGATGTCGCGCTTGCGGGCGTCGTCATCGTAGGTGCGGATGATGGGGCGCGGAACGTCGGCGGGAGGAACTCCCTGGCGGCGCAACCATTCCTCGTTCAGATTTTTAAGAAACACGCCACCGGGATAGGTTGAATACCGGAAGCTGGAGCCTTGCGCGACGTTGACAAACGCGGTGACCAGATGCGGCGGCGCGGCCATGGCGGCGAGGTTCGAGGCGATTCCCATGGCGGAGGGTCCCACCATGCCGACTTTGCCGTTCGACCATGGCTGCTTCGCGATCCACTCGACGGTGTCGTAGCCGTCCTCCATGTCGTTGATGAAGGCCGCGTATTTGCCTTCGGATTTGAATTTTCCACGGACATCCTGAACCACGCGCACGTAGCCGTGTTCGAGATAGGCTTTGTGCGTGGAGGGTCCATACATCGCGTCCTTGCCGTAGGGCGTGCGTGTGAGCACGACGGGCCATGGACCCTGGCCATCGGGACGATAGATGCTGGTGGCGAGATGGACACCGTCGCGCATGGAGACCATTTCTTCGGTCGCGGTCTGCGCGATTGCCGGCAGAATCGCGATTAAAGGGAGACAAAGAGTGACGCGGCGCATTGAATTATCATAGCGCTTGTCTCTATTTAGCGGCGATTCCCGCGGCAATTCGCTGGGAGGTCAAAGGGGCGAGCAGGATTCCGTTGCGGAAGTGGCCGTAGGCCAGCCACACGTTGGTATTCCCGACGCGGCCGATGTGCGGGCCGGCTTCGGAATAGGGCCGGAACCCGATCCAGCATTTCGATGGACTGAGAGGCTCGATGGGCGGGAACAGGTGGGCGGCTTCGCGTTGAATTTCGCGGCACGTCGCCTGGTTCACGGTTCGATCGAAGCCTGCGTCTTCTTCGGTGGATCCGGCGAGAGTGAATCCATTGGATCGCTGAAGGAGGTAAGTGTGGCCTCGTCTTCGTATCGGCCCGAGCGAGCCCGGCTCGAGATCGAAGCCGATCAGATGACCCTTGATAGGTTTCACGGTGGGTAAATCAATGGGCTCGCCGCGAAAGGTAACGCGGATTTGATTCGACCAGGCTCCGGCGGCGATGACCACGGCGTCGTACGGCGTGGATTCGATCGTGGGTATCGGGTGATTTTCGTGGATACTCACGCCTCGGGTCTGGCAGACTTTGTGCAGAGCGCGCAGAAGGTCGGTGGGATCGACGAATGCATCGCCGGCGTAAAAGAGTCCGGTGGTACGCACCTCGACGCGGATTCCTTGCGAGGATTGAAACGCGGCACGGGCCTGGACTTGGGCAGGATCGACCAAATATTCGGAGCCGACGATTTTGAAGTCGATGGGCAGGCCGGATTCGGAGTGAAGTTCGTCGACGAAGGCGGGAAACATGCGCATGCTTTCGACACCGAGGCCAAGCCAGCGGGAGGGCTTATCGAACTCGCCGCCGGGGGAAAGCATGCCTGCTCCGGCGGAACTGGTTTCGGCACCGAAGCTGCCGGAGTCGGATAGATCGACGCGGACACCGGATTGGGCGAGTCTCCATGCGATGGAACTTCCGATCAGGCCGGCTCCGAGAATGGCAACGGTCATGGATTATCCTGCGATCGGCCCTTCGCCCGATGAGAGCGCCGCGATCATCTGTTCCTTCAAGCGCTCCGCCGCGCCCACCGCTGAATCGAGCGCGATGCGATACATGATCAATCCAGCCGCGGCGTCGAACGCGAGTACCGCGAAAAACACCCACTGCACCTCGAAAACGTATCGCGCCACATAGGCGATGGCCACCGGGATGAACGCGATGGGGTAAATCACCACCAGCATCGCCTGCACGCGTCCGGCGGCGTTGGCGCGGAACTGCGTCGACGGATTTACCGACCGCGCCTGATGAATCGACAGCAGATTGCCCGCGCACAGAAGAAAAATCGTGACCACTCCCGCCACTGAGTAAGCTTCCATGGTGTGGCGCAGATCCAGGGGCATGCGCATCAGCCCGCATACGGCGGTGACGGCTCCGATTTCGAGCACGATAAAAAATAGGGCACTCAGATTCTTGCCGATCAACACGCGCGAGAACGGGACGGGCGCTAGAAAATAAATCTGCGCGGCGGATCGGTCGAAGCCGAACGAGTTCCAGAAGCACGCCTCGCTCAATAGCAGCAGCGAGTACACGCTGACGATGGTCAGGTAGTCGCGGCCGAAAAACGACGCGCGGCCGAGTGAGACCGGCAGCAGCATCACCAGCCCGAACGTGAATCCCATCAGGAACACCAGGCGGAAGCGCGGCGACCGGACCAGAAATCGAATTTCTTTTTCCACCAGCGCCGCCAAAGGATCGGATAACACCAGAGAAGGAAGCCGGAAGAATCGTTCCGCCAAGCCCTGCCGCGCCGAGGGCCGGTTATCGTTCGAGGCCGCTGCGTCCTTATCGAACGACAGCGTGCGGACAAATTGCCAGCGCCCGAAAAATGCCGCGACCACCGTCCATCCGAGCAGAATCGCGGAAGAATTCAGATAATCGACGCCCTGCGCGAGATTCGCGGTCGCCGCCCACGGCCATCCGATCCAGGAATCGCGCGTGAACACAAACGCCAGACGCCCGCCCATGGACCCGTGCGACAGAATCAACTGCGGCAGCGCCGCGCACATAACCAGCAGGAACACCACCACTTCGCGAATTTTCCGGCGCGCCATCAAACGCAGCATCAGGTCGCGCACGCCGATGGCGAGAAGCAGATTGAACAGCACATACGGGATCACCGCCAGCGTGCACCACAACGGCAACGCGGGATTCAGCGCGATGCCCACCGCGATGCCGCACAGGACCATCACCATTTCGATCCCGGCGGTGACGCGCAACATCACTTCGATCGCGAACAGTTGCGAAACCGGAATCGGGTAGGCCTGAAGCTTGCGCAGATCGAGCGACGCGCCGGTGGCGGCCATCAGAAGCGGGACCACCTGCCAGTACAGAAACACGATCAGCAGCGCGCCCGCCAGGCGGCCTTGAGCAAAGGAAGATTCGCGGGATTCGATACCAGCCGCGCCCCGGCGATGGACGCCAGCAGCCAGAATCCGTACCAGATGGTGCCGATGATGGCAGTCCACGCCGCGCCGCCGCGGGAGTTTCGCAGCGTGCGCCATTGCGCCCACAGGATCGCGCGCGCGTGATTCATTTTAAAGCCAGTCGAGCGTCTCCGCGGTTCGATCGATTCCCACGGCGCGGACAAACGCATCCTCCAGTGTTTCGGAAGCGCCGCGCATTTCAGCCATCGAGCCTTCGAGCACCAGCCTGCCCTCATTGATGATCGCGACGCGGTCGCATAGGCGCTCGACGACTTCGAGCACGTGCGAGGTGAGAAAAATCGTAGCGCCGTGGCGCACCTGTTCGAGCAGGATATCTTTCATCAGGCGCGCGCCCACCGCATCCACGCCTTCGAACGGCTCATCCATTAGGTACAACTGCGGCCGATGGATCAGCGCCGCGGCCATAGCCACGCGCTTGCGCATGCCTTTCGAATATTCGTTGATCAGCTTGCGCGAGCTGCCGGAAAGCTCGAACAGTTCCATCAATTCGGCGGAACGTTCGCGCGCCACGCCGCGCTCCAACCCGTAGATGCGGCCCACAAATTCGATGAACTCGCCGCCGGTGAGATTATCGAACAGCAGGGATTCATCGGGCACCAGGCCGATGAGCTGCTTGATCTCGATCGCCTGTTCCGGCATGGGAAGTCCTAGCAGTTCTATCGATCCGGAAGTCGGTGGGGCCAGGCCCATCAACATTTTGATGGTGGTGGTCTTCCCGGCTCCATTAGGACCCAGGAATCCGAAGAAACACCCGCGCGGGACCGTGAGGCTCAGCCCGTCCACCGCCGCTTTGTCGCCGTAAACCTTCCGGAGATTTTGTACCCGGATGGCCGGGCTCAGTCCAATCTCGGACATGCGCTTCCTCTATGGTAGCGGAAGCGTCGGGAGGGTTACGCCATGCAGGAGACCGGCTCATACTGCTCGGCCGCCGGATTTTTCGGGACGCTCACGGCCGACCAGGCTTCCTGAAGCGTGGTGAGCAGGTGTTCCACTTCCGCCAGAGGCGCGTCGATCTGGAGCCGGTTCGCGTCCAGGAGCTGGCGCTGGAGATACGTATACATTTCGCCCAGCGACCGGCTGATTTCGCCGCCGCGCGTATGGTCGAGCGAGCGGGACAGCTCGCCCACGATCTCCCATGCCTTCATAATCTGCCGCGACCGTTCGCGGATCTCTCCGGCCTGCAAATGACGGCGTGCCGCGCTGGTCGCTTCGATCGCCGCGCGATACAGAATCGCGATCAGCTTGATCGGATCTGCGTGCAGCACTTCAGTTTCCAGGTATCGGTCCTGATTGTTATATGCCATTCTGAGTTTGCGTTCATCCCCCGTTGTTCTCTTCGGCCAGCCGGAGTAAATCTTCGGCTGGAATCTGATTCACCACTTTGCCCGTCTTCCTGTCGACGATCCGCACTACGATCGATTTCGATTTCGGATCCACGACAAAGTTGAAAGCGTGATCCTCGCCGAAAAGTTCTGTGGGATTGACGGCCTTAACCGCCTGGATCAGGGTGCGCTGGGCGGGACTCACGCTTATGGGCAGCGCGGCTTCGGTGGGCACACCGATATGGCTGCCGGTTGACGAAATATTCATGGCGTCACCTCGAAAAAAGGAGCGTAACAACTCCTCTTCACAGAGGCTTATCGGCCGGAATCAGGCAAGATTGAGAACTTTCGCGATCACGTGCGTGTCCTGCGCGATTTTGTTCTGCAACATCATGATCGCGTAAATCAATTGCTCCGGCCGCGGCGGGCAGCCGGGAACGTACACGTCCACCGGAATCACCTGGTTCACCGGGACCAGGGCATAGTTCGAGAACACGCCGGTCGAAGTGGCGCAGGCGCCCATCGAGATCACCCACTTCGGCTCCGGCATCTGTTCATACAAGCGCCGGATCACGGGGGCCATCTTGTTTGAAACCCGCCCCGCGATGATCATCAGGTCGGATTGCCGCGGCGATCCGCGCATCACCTCGGCGCCGAAGCGCGAAATGTCGTAACGCGACGCGATCATCGACATCATCTCGATGGCGCAGCACGCTAAGCCGAAGCTCATCGGCCAGATGGAGTTCTTGCGCGCCCAGTTGATGGCCTTATCGAGCGTGGTGGTGACGATCGATTCGCCGTATTCGTCTTCCACCGGCTCGGTATCGACACGCGCGAATAATTCGGGCGGCTGGCTCAGTTGAAACTTAGGATCTGCGTCCACATAACTATTATAGCGGTGCGGTTAAACTGGTTTTTGGACCGCGACCTTCTCACCGCCTTCGGCATCGATCCCGACTACATCGACATCTGGGGACGCAGTCACACCACCTCGGATGAAGTTGCGCGCGCAATTCTGAAATCTCTCGGCATCGCCGACCCGGATCAGCCGCCAAAGGAAGACTGGACCCGTCCGCTCGATGCGACTCTGGTGGTGCGCGAAACGGCGGACTCGCTTCGCCTGCGGATTCCCGCGATGCGCGCCGGCTCGTCGGTCAAATTGGAACTTCGCTGGGAAGGCGGCGACATCGAGCATCACTGGTTCTGGCTGCCTGAGCTCGCGACGCTCGAAACGGCGGGCGATTTTCTTGCCAAGCGCCTGCCGCTTCCGCACCCTTTGCGGCTCGGCTATCACGAAACCCGAGTCTACTGGATGCACGAACCTGAGCTCGAAGAATTCGGACGCGGCCGATTCATCGTCTGCCCGGCGCAGACCTTGTCCATGGGCCAGGGTGACCAGCGCCTGGCGGGATTCGCCGTCAGCCTGTATGGACTGCGCTCCGGCCGCAACTGGGGCGTCGGCGATTTTACCGACCTCGAGACCCTGATCGATGTGTTCGCTCCCGCCGGAGCCGCGTTTATCGCGCTGAATCCGCTGCACGCGATTCCCAATCGCCAGCCGTACAACGTCAGTCCGTATCTGCCGGAATGCACTCTGTATCGCAACTTTATCTATCTCGACGTGGAAAAAGTCGGCAGCACGGCGGTCGACCGTGCCGAGATCGAGGCCCTGCGATCCAGCGAGTTCGTCGAATATGAACGCGTCGCGGCCTTGAAGCTTACTGCGCTACGCACGATTTTCGACGCATTTCCCGGCTCGTCTGAATTCGACCATTTCGTCGAAGCAGAAGGTACGCCGCTTCACGATTTCGCGGTTTATTCCGCGCTGGCCGTGGATCGCCATCGAGCCGATCCCAACGTCTGGCTGTGGACGGATTGGCCGCCCGAGTATCGCGACCCGCGCTCGCCCGCGGTGGCCCGACTTCGCCGAAGAACATGCCGCGCGACGTTCTGTTTTATAAATTTCTCCAGTGGCACATCGACCGGCAGCTCGCGGAAGCGCAGGCGCGCGCGCGGCAGCATGGGGATGCGGATCGGCTTGTATCACGATTTGGCTCTGGCCACCGACCGGTTCGGCGCGGATTTGTGGGCCGACGGGCCGTTTTTCGCAAGAGGCTGCCGCGTCGGTGCGCCGCCCGACGATTTCTCTCCCCATGGCCAGGATTGGGCATTTCCTCCGCCCAATCGCGACGCGCACCGCTCCAATGGCTACGATTTGTTTGCGCAATCGATTCGCAAGAACGCGCGCCACGGTGGAGCGTTGCGGATCGACCACGTGATGCGCTTCTTCCGCTTATATTGGATTCCCGACGGCATGCCCGCGACGCAGGGCGCTTACGTGCGCGATTACGCCGAGGATCTGCTCGGGATTCTGGCGCTCGAAAGCGTGCGCGGAGGGTTCCTGGTCATCGGCGAAGATCTTGGCACCGTCACCGGCGAAGTTCGCCAGGCGCTGGCCGAATCGGGAATCTTGAGTTATCGGGTGTTGTGGTTTGAGAAGCATCTCGACGGGACTTTCCGTCGGCCCGACGAATATCCGCCGCACGCCGCCGTATCGTCGACCACGCACGATCTGCCAACGCTTTCGGGATTCGCGGCGGGACGCGATATCGAAGCCCGGCGCGCGGCCGGGCTGATCGATGAAGCCGCATACCATCAGCAGCGTTCGACTCGCGAAGAGGAGGCCCGGCGGCTGAAAGCGGCGCTCGGCGACGCCGGATTCCCCGACGATCCCGTAGGTTTCCTGCTTTCAACTCCGTGCATGCTGGCGATTATCAATCAGGAAGACCTGACCGGAGAAACCGAGCAGCAGAATCTTCCCGGCAGCACCTGGCAGTATCCCAACTGGCGGCGAAAGATGAAGTTCGGGGTGGAGGATCTCGGTCCAGTGGCAGTGGGATTTGAAGCGGCGCTGCGGCGTAGCGGTCGAAAATAATCGCCAATCGCGTTTTCGAGGTCTATTGGATCGCGATCGTGTAGGGGGCCGACTGGCGCGTGCCCACCTGCACTTCGATGGGAAGCGCTCCGCTCGGGGTGGTCCAGGGCAGTGTGATCTGGAACTGCGCTCCTCCCTGGGAGTTGGTGGGACTCAAGGTAGTGGGACTTTGCGTCACTCCATTGAAGCTGACGAAGACCGTCGTCGCGGCCGGCAGATTCCCGAGCTGGTCGGAAAGGCCCGCTACCGTCAGCGTGATCGTGTCGCCTGGATTGGCCGAATGAGTCGCGTCCAGGGTTGCTCCGGAGGCGCTCTGGATCGCGGTGATCACCGGCGGAGGCGCGTCGATCTGCATCAGCACCGGCGGCGGATTACTGCCGGTAGGACCGCTCAGTTGCACGATCGCGGGGCCGATCGACAAGCCTCCCGGAACCGCGGCGAGGATCTGAGGGCCGTTCGGAGTGGGGTTGAGGGTAAACGCCGCCGGCTGCCCGCCGATGGTCAGCGTCCAACCCGCGGTATTCGTCGCGGTAAGCGTCGACGGCAGACCGGTCACGTTAATCACCGCCGTTCCCCCGTTGGGCACTCCGGCGAGCTGCGTGGCCTGATTCACGATCGGCGTCCGCAGGCTGAACTGCGCCGCCCCGGTCTGCGCTACCTGAAACGCCGTGCTCAGCGTCGCCAGTTGCAGGCCGCTGGCCACGCTGATGGTGGTCGAATGCGACTGCGCCAGAGGATCCACCGAAACGTTTACCAATACCAGGCCCGCGCTCACCACCCAGAGCTGCTTCACCACCACGTCGCTCGAACCGAAGCCCACTACCGTCTGGCCATTCACGAAATTAGTGTTGTAACCGAAGATCTGAACCATCGTGTCGCTGCCGGCGGTCACGGTAGCCGGGCTCACATTGATCGCTGGAAACGCGGGGCCGTTGTAAGTGAACCCCGGCGGTGCTGCCGTCCCGAGCGTCTGCGCCGACGTCTGGCTGTCCGCCGATAACGCCTCCACCGATGCGTGATACCCGTTGGTCGCCGGTGGCGCCGCGACGGTCAGGGAGCCGTCCGCGTTCGTGTTCAGCACCGTTCCCGGCGCGCCGTCAAAGAACACGCGAGTGCCCGGACCGAGATTGGTACCCGCCACGGTCACCGTCGCGTTTCCCTGGCTGTCGGTGCTGCCGCTGACCGCCGCCACGGTCGGCGGCGCGGACCGCACCACCGTAAACGCCGCCGGCAGAACATACAGGTCGCCGTTCCAGTTCACCGCGAGCGCCGTCGGCGTCGCCGTCTGCACCGAATAGCTCACATACGCGGCCATATTGATATATGGCGGGTCCGGCGGGCTAAACGGCGCCAGATTATAAATTTGCGCCGTTCCTCCGATGGCGCTGATACTCAGCCCCGGCGCAAAATCCAAATAACCGTCCTGTGTCGCAGTGCTGTACGCATAGAAAGTCAATGCTATGGGAACTCCGGCTTGAATCGGAGGTCCCTGCACCGGCACTCGCGGACTCCCGATATCGCCATACAGCACCATGTCGTAAACCGCGGGTCCGCTGCGCGGTTGTACGTTGAAATTGATCCCGCCGGCGATGTTCCCCGCGCTTACGTTAACCTGCGAGGCTTGCGTCCAATCGGTGGTGGCCCCATAGAACTGTCCGCCGAATCCGATATTGGCCAGATATGAGTTCTGGAACGGGTCGTTAGGCGGGAACACGTTATCGGGATACGCCTCACCTGGCTGCGCCGGAGGCAGCGGTTGTACGTATACGTAATACAGGCCCGGCGGCACGCCGTCGATCTGATAGGTCCCGTCGGGATTGGTCAGCGCGCTGATCGCGGCGCCGGATGTCGAGAGCGCCGTCACGGTCGCCAGGTTCACGCCGCCGTTGTTCATCGCGACCGTTCCCGCGATACTCCCCGTCGACGCGACGTAGCCGTTTACCGGGTACAGCAGGGAAATGCCGGCGATATCGTCGGCGGCCAGCGGCTGCGCCTTGGTGGTGGAGCGCGTAAAGGACGTGGACATCAGGCTCGAACTCTTGGTGTGCTGCAATCCCAGAGCGTGCCCGAATTCATGCGCCACGGTCAGAAAAAATGCATCGCTCGAACTTGGCTGCGGATACGGATTGGTGAGATCGGCCTGAAGCTGGATCTGCGCTCGCAGCATGGGCACGAAAGAAGCGCCGCCGGCGACCAGAGGGCCCGGGTTCTGCACCGTCGTAATGGTCGTCAGGGCGATCAACCCTGGTGTTACATCGTTGGAAAAGACTACGTCGATTTCGGGCGACGAATCCGGCGTGGTCATGGACGACAGTCCGCCAAAAGCCAACCGGATTCCGGACGTACTCACGCTGTTCCAGACTTCAGCCGCTGCCCGAATCTGGCTGATCAGCGCCGGGAAGCTGTCGCCCGGCATCAACGCACTAGGCCCCTGGCTCGAAATCAGATACGTGATGGTGTTGCTATCGAGCCCATACGGATCGGCCGGATTCAAATCATACCGTACCGGAACCGGATTGTACGGCCCGCCCGAATTGGCAAACCAGATCCAGTAGTAATACCCGGAACAGAATGGCGCGAGCATGGCCAGCGCGGCCAGCATTACCGAGGCTCTCGCCAGCGTGCCGCGCATGATCTTACTTCCCCGCTCCCGTCAGCGTTTGGATCTCCGAACGCAGATCGCTGAGGCTGATGGTCACGGCCTGATCGGTGATCAGGTGGCCCGCCTTGTCCACCATCTGGCCGGTCGCCGCCGGCCTCACCAGGACTGAATTCCCGGAACTGTCCGTCATCACGCTGAACAAACCCTGCGAAAGTCCGATCACTTGCGTCAATCCGGATTTGCCGGTCCACAAAAAGACGACATACTGACTGCCGGCCGTCAGCGTTGGAGCGCCCGCGACCATCTGCCGCAATCCGCCGCTGACGCCGCCTGGCACCGCAACCGAGGCTTGCGGAGCGCCCTTCAACGTCTCCAGCACCTGCAATTGGTAATACGTGTAAATGTCCCGGCCGCGCAAGCCTTGCGATTCTCCAGTGACCTTCACGCGCACGATCGCGGTCGATTGCGTAATGAGTTGGTCCAGCGTGAGTTTCTGCAATGTGGTCGCAAACGACGGCAGAATCGTCAGAGCCGCCAAACCAAGCATCGCGCCAGTGGACCGAATTCGCATGACAATCTGTACCAATTCTAAAAGCACGCCGGCTACCCAACGTAAGTGACTGCTTTTACGTTACTTTCATTCTAACAAATGACCTGTTTTGTGGATCTTGGACACGCACTTGGGACAGAACGGCACAATCGCCGCGAAAGTTTACGGCAGCCTGGCCAAACGGAATATCTCGAACACCGGCCGGTTGTTGGAGTCGGCGATCCTGCGGATCGGCTCTTTCCTGAGGCCGGATACTGCCGCCGCACGCTCCAGTCGTCTACCGATCCCGGGCGTCACCTCCCGCTCAGGAACGTGGCCCACGAATAGGGCATTTGGATCGGAAAACATGATGCCGATAGCCCGACGGCCGGATTCGCTGGGCGCGTCGGTGCTGAACGGCGCATCTTCAGGGCGCAGCAACAGGCGACCCTGATGAAAGAGCGCCAGAGTGTTGAGCATTCCCCAGTCGATCACGTAGATTGGCTGCTCGACCTTGCCGTCTGCTGGATCGGTGAGCGCGTTTGAAAGCGGGAACAGAGCATCGGTGAACTGGGCCCCGGGGCCGTCGCGCTCGAAATCGAGGACGTACTGACTCACCACCAGCAAATTGGCCGCGATGAGCCCTGCGGCGGCAACGCCGGTCCAGCGAGCTCGCGCCAAAGTAACCGCGACGAACAGGTGCGGAAACGGCCAGATGAGCACACAGTGATGGACCGCTCCTCCGGCATCGCGTGTCACGGCCATCGCGGCCCACGCGGTCACGCTGAAGAGCAGCGAAAAACGCGCAGTGCGCGATTTCCACCACCAGGGGATGGCGAGAAGAGCCAGCAGAAATACATAGTCCAGACCATTTTGGCGATGCTCGCCCAGGCGGCTCCGAACCCATAGGGCTATCTTGCCGCGACGGGAGAAAAGCTCCTTGGGATGGTCGTCCCAGTCGTGCATGGTTAAGAATCCGAATAACGCGGAGCCATTGAGCGTCCTGCGCTCTGCCGGAAGCTTGTGCAGAGCGTGCGTGTCCCACCTTGCATTGGATTCGAAGGTCGCGTTGCGGTGCCGGATGTTATAGATAACGAACGGCAACGCACCCAACAGAAAGGAGGCCGCCGCGACCGCCGCAAAGCGCGGTCGAATCGCTTTCTTGATCTCGGGCCAGAAAACCCCCACGCCCGCCGCAATCAGGCCGATCAGCGCCCAAGCGAATAGCGCCTTATTCCAAAGCCCCAGCCCCAAGCAGAAAAATCCGCACGCGAGATCGCGTAAAGAAACGAATCCCTGGGCGAAACGCACCAGGAAGAAGCAGCCAGTCACAAGCAGAAAAAGTTGGATCGCAACCGGTCCCCAGTCGAACGTGTTGGTAAGCAGAAAGGACGGGTCCGTGGCCAGCAGGAAGGCCGCGATCCACGCCGCCCGGGGGTTGGATCGATTCGCTAAACGATAGAAAATGAATATGGTTACGGATCCGATCAGCACCACAGGAAGCCGGACGGTCCACACGCTGGAGCCAAATAGCCTGAAAATCGGCACATACAACAGAGATTTAAGCGTTCCGACGTAGGACATTACCATGAGAGGGATTTGGCGATGAAAGGCCGTGAAGCAGAAGTCCTTTGCATTCAATTCATAGAGAGGAACGACGAACAGCGCTTCGTCGTTCTGGACCCCGGCATAGGGAATAACCGCCGCGCCCAGCAGTATAAGGATGAGGGAGGCCGCCAAGGGCGCCGCGAACGGGCGAAAAACTCTGAGGCGTATGCTAATATGCGTCACGGCTGCGGCGCCGATGAGAATTTTTACCGGATCGCTATACAGTATACGTCAGTGGGAGGTGAAACTTAGAGACGTCTTGGGCGTCTGTAGGGAGACCAGAGAGACATCGAGTCCGGGAAAGAGGCTAAACGTAATGGTTTTGGGACCTAAGGCCGATAGGATTCGCTTGTGGGCTGGGGGACGTTGTCATGGTTCCGAAAGAATTGGCCACAAGATTGCTTGCGTATGGCGGACGGATGTGATATGGTTTTGAGAAGCAAGATCGGGAAGGCGCTGGCGAGAGCGCTGCGGCTTCCATTCCGGACCTGCCGTGCGGCAGAGTCTCTGGGGTTTTCCATCCGCCGCGAATCCGTTTCGCGGCTTACTAACGGAATCGAAGACTTGAACCTTTTCGCATCACTTCGCGTCTAATGCGATGTGACGCGAGTGAACGTGCTCGGGAACAAAAGATAGAAGAAGAAAAATAAGAAGAAGAGAAAGAGAGACAGGAGAAGGCAGATGACGAAGAGTGAGTTGAACAAATTCAGAAACATTCTGGAGGCCAAGCAGGCAGAGTTGTCTCAGTTCGTGCGGAACCGTGAGGGAATCGCGATTGAGAAGAGCCCCGATGCGCTGGACGAAGTGCAGCATGCCGCAGAGCGCGAGCTGGCGATCCGCAATCTGGACCGCGAATCTCAACTGCTGCGCAACGTTCGCGCAGCCCTGCGCCGGATCGATGAGGGCACCTTCGGTGTGTGCCTGCATTGCGAAGAGGACATCAGTCCGAAGCGCCTTGCAGCCGTGCCGTGGACCGCGTTCTGCATCCAGTGCCAGGAAATCGCCGACCGCAACCAGAGCGGCGACGGCGCCGAGAGCTTCGACGAGCTGATGGTGAGCGCGGCGTAACTGCCGTTCCTGTATCCCGGACGCACGGTCAACCCACAGGGCGCGGATCGCGGTTAAACCGTCGAGTCCGCGCCCGTGGTGTCTTCGGATTCGTGGAAACCGACGATTAACTGCTCCTTGCAGTCGCGGCTCGGGGTCGGTACCTCCACCTATCAGCAACTCATGCGAGCCGTGACCAAAGGGAGCGGTTAATGCAGCGGGTTTTCACACAGGCTCAATCGTTCGACGCGGCAATACGTATGTACGACACCATTCGTCCGGCTCGTTCCTTATCGCGGCGATAGGAATGGAACCGGGCCACGTCGCAGAATGTGCACACGTTCAATAAATCGACGTGTGCGCTGTCGACACCGCTCGACATCAACTGACGCCGGTTGAGATCAACCAAGTCTAGATGGCCGGCCTGCTTGCCGAACTGCTCGGCGACGTTGGCGCCTACTTGATAACAGCACTCGCCGATGCCCGGCCCGATCGCGGCAAAAATTTCTGCCGGTTCCGTGCCAAAACGGACACTCATTTCCCGAATAGTTCCCGAAACGATTCCCGCGGCCGTTCCGCGCCAGCCTGCGTGAACCGCGGCGACCACGCGACGGCGGGAGTCGACCAGAAGAATCGGTAGACAATCCGCCGTGCGGACTGAAACGCCGATTCCGGGCTGGTTGGTGATGAGAGCGTCGCCTTCCCCGATCAGGCCGATACGATCGGCAACGTGGACGATCGACGAATGAACCTGCTTCAGGCTCGCCATTTCATCTTGCGAAGGCGAATCGAGCCTGGTTCCAAACCCGGCCTCTACCCAATCGAGGCGCGAAAGAATCGGCGAACGAAGCAGTTCACTCACCGGCGCCGGTGGCTTGATCGAGCAGAACGGAGAACTGGCGGCTCTTCTGATCGACGCGGGCTTTCAGGTCGGAGAGCTCGCGCTCGATGGCGCGCAGCTTGTCGGCCATATGCAGGCAAGCGAGCACCGCGATGCGATTCGCGTCGACATTTCCGGCCCGCTGGGCGATATCGGTCATCAACTCGTCTACCGAATGCGCCAGGGCTTCCACCTCGCCGTCCTCTTCGGTCGCGACCAGAGTGTAGGACTGGTTGAAGATGGTAACGCGAACGGTCTTCCGTCCGGGATCCATAGGTTATGCCCCGCTGAGCAAGTCCATTTGACCGAGCAGCTTTTCGATGCGCGTGCGGACGTGTTTCCGCTCGCCGCGCAGCTCCTCGATCTCCTGGCGCATTTTCTGGGCTTCCGCCAACGCGGTCCCCGCGGCGTTCCGAGCCTGATCGCGCTCCGCGACAGCGGCGTCGCGTTCGGCTCGCAGAGAATTTACCAGCTCCACCGTGCGGCGGATCCGCTCTTCCAGGCTGGCGAGAGAATCGGTGTCCGGCGCCGGGGTGCTCATGCCGACTCCAAGGCCGCTTTCGCCTGGCTGATCAGCGCGGAGAACGACGCGGGATCGTTGACGGCCATGTCGGCCAGGATTTTACGGTTGAGGTCGATACCGGCTTTCTTCAAACCGCTCATGAACCGGCTGTAGGAAATCTCGGCCGCGCGGCACGCTGCGCCGATGCGCACGATCCACAGCGAACGGAAATCGCGCTTCTTCAGGCGGCGCCCAACGAAGCCGTACTTGAGCGATTTCTCGACCGCTTCCTGCGCAGAGCGATGCAGCTTGCTCTTGGTGAGGAAAAAGCCCTTGGCCAGGGCGAGTGTCTTTTTCCGGCTGGCACGCCGGTGGGTTCCACGTTTTACTCTGGGCACGTTTTCTTCTCCTTAAATTGCAAACGGCGGATCGGGCACGTGCGGGTGGCCCGTCCACACGGGATCGGTTCAGTAGGGAAGCATTCGCTTTACTTCAGGCGAATTGGCGGGGTCGGCTACCGCGCTTTGCCCCAGCCGCCGCTTCCGCGAGCGCGATTTCGAGGTCAGAATATGACGGGCGAAGGCATGATGACGAACGATTTTGCCCGTTCCCGTCTTCTTGAACCGTTTGCTCGCACCCTTATGGGTCTTCAACTTTGGCATTTGGAATTTCCTGGAAGTCGGCCCCTCTTGAACCAGACGAATGTTCGAGCCAACCTTTCGAGTGTATCACACAGCGCTGGCTTCAGGAACCGATTCCCACGCCCGAACAGGTGTGCCGCTTACGCCGCTGTATTTTCATGTGGATACGCTGGTGAATCAATTGCTTAGGTCACGGTCATGCCGAAACACGAGCGCGAGCGCGATTTCATCACGTCCCCGCCTTCGGGGGACTATTTCAAGGCAAAAGAGGCCGAGGGATGGCGGCTGGTCGCCGTGGAGTGGGAACGGGGTGGGCCGCGGGCGAAGATTCCGATTGAGGATGTGCCGTTCGGCCTGCGGGTGGCCAGCGACTGCCAGCGCCTGGAGGAGAATCCCGACGAAGTTCAGGTGCTGATCCTGATGATGGAAACGATCGTTCAGGACGGTCCGCTGTCGCAGGCGGCGCGTGCGATCAACGATCGTGGCTATCGGACTCGGGACGGCGAAAAATGGACGCCGCAAGCGCTGTTTTACCTGTTGCCCAGGTTGATCGAGGTCGGGCCGAGGTTGTGTACCAGCGAGGAGTGGGTGGAGCGGCGCAAGCATCTGTTTAACGTCGCTTGACCGGCTATTCTCAGTAGAGGAAATGAAGTTTCTCGCTGCCGCCCTTCTGGCCTGCCTTCCCGGGCAAGCCGCCATCGCGATCCGGGACGTGACCGTGATCGATGTCGCGACCGCGGCCGCGCTTCCGCATCGCACGGTGGTGATCGACGGCGACCATATCGCGGCTATCGGCGGCGCGATTCCCGCAGGTGCGCGCATCGTCAACGGGCATGGCAAATTTCTGATCCCCGGCCTGTGGGATATGCACGTCCACCTGTGGTACGAAGAGAACCAGCTTCCCGTGTTTCTGGCGTTCGGCATCACCGGCGTGCAGGATATGGGCAGCGACTTCAAGAGGACGTCGGCGTGGCGCGCGGCGATCGAAACGGGGAAGGCGATCGGTCCGCGGATTGTGACGCCCGGGTTTCCCATCGATGGGCGCGAGTCTGACGATCCGAAGCTTCCGGTGCTGGTGGCGAAGACGCCGGAGGAAGCTCGCGCGGCGTTCGACCAGCTTTGGAACATGGACGTCGATTTCGTGAAGGTGCTGTCGAGCCTTTCGCGGGATGCGTATTTTGCACTGGCTGAGCAAGCCCGGCACTGGCATATGCGACTGGAGGGTCACGTTCCTGCGCGCGTGACGGCGTGGGAAGCGATCGAGGCTCGGCAGCGGACCCTGGAGCATCTGTTCGGGGTGATGAAGGCAGTCGCGACCGACTCGGAAGCTGTGGATTTTTTCGAACAATGCGCAGTGCGTGACGTGCGCATTACGCCTACGCTGGTCCTGTGGCAGAGGATGGCGCACACCGTGGATGCGCAACTTGCGAGTGATCCACGATTGAAATACGTCCCCGCATCGATTCGGAAAACCTGGCCCGAGCTGAAAGACGACAACACGTACAAAGAGCAGATCAAGGGGATTTACCGGCTGGTGGGCCTCGCGACGCGCACGAAAGTGGAATTGCTCGCGGGGACCGATACGGGCGATCCCTGGACGATCCCCGGTTCGACGCTGCACGATGAATTGGAGCAGATGGTGGCGGCGGGGATGAGTCCACACCAGGCGCTGCGGGCGGCTACCATCGCGCCGGCGAAGTTTTTTGAAGACGATCAGATGGGTTCGATTGAGAAAGGGAAAGCTGCGGATCTGGTGATGCTGGACGCGAATCCGCTGGAGGATATCCGGAATACGCGCAAGATCGCAGCGGTGTTTGCGCGGGGAAAATATTATTCGCGAAAAAATCTGGACGCAATTCTGGCGGCGGTGAAGTGAACTTCCAGTCCGCGAGTCAGCTCCGATGGTTTTGACGCTGTGTGGAACTTCGACTCCGACCGCTTCCTTTGGTCGCGGCTCATGCGCGCTTTGCGCACGCCCGAGGGCTAGGCTATTGCCTGAAATCGTCTAGCGCTGCGGGGTTCTGGATGGTGGATGTGTCGCCTAGGGATTCGCCGAGGTATTTCTGCCGAATCGCTCGGCGAACAATTTTGCCGCTTTGTGTTTTGGGGAGTTCGCGGACGGCATATAGGGCTTTCGGGCGAAATGTCGGGCCAAGCGAATCGACCACCTTGGCCGCGACCTCTGACAACCACTGCGGCGTAGGATCGACGCCGGGCTTGGGGACTACGAATCCGACGATGGATTCGCCTTTCAATTCATCCGGAACGCCGATGACGGCGGCTTCGGAAACGCCCGGATGCTCGATCAACGCGTCTTCCACTTCGGCGGGGCCGACTTTTCGGCCGGCGACGTTCATGGATTCATCGGCGCGCCCGTGCAGATACCAGCAGCCGTCCTGGTCGACGCTGGCCCAATCGCCGTGGTGCCAGATGTGCGGCCATTTGGACCAGTAGGTTTCGAGATACCGCTGCGGATCGTCCCACACGCCGCGCGTCATCGAGGGTGCCGGCTTGGTGCAGGCCAGGTAGCCGGTGACTCCCGGCGCAGCCGGAGTGCCGGCGTCGTCGAGAATCGCGGCGGCCATTCCGGGCGCGGGTCCGCCGAGAGTGCACGGCTTCAAGGGCTGAATGGGCAGCGGAAACAGAAAACAGCCGAGGATCTCCGTGCCTCCGGAAATATTGATGATGGGAATGCGCCGGCGGCCGATGTTTTCGAAGAACCACAGATACGAGGTTTCATCCCAGGGCTCGCCGGTCGAGCCGAGCAGGCGTAGCGAGTCGAAACGGAACGCGGCCGGGTTGCTGGAACGCATCAGGACTCGGATCGCGGTGGGAGAGACGCCGAAGGTGGTGATGCGGTGATGATCGAGCATCTGCCAGAGACGGTCCGGCGTGGGATAGTCGGGCGCGCCGTCGTACAGGAAAATCGTGCCGCCGAAGTGGTGATTGCCGAGGATGGTCCAGGGGCCCATCATCCAGCCGATGTCGGTGAGCCAGAAAAAACGATCGTCGGGTTTGTGGTCGAACGCGAGATGAATTTCTTTCGTCACCTGCGCGAGAGCTCCGGCATGCGTATGGACGCAGCCTTTCGGCTTGCCCGTGGTTCCGGAGGTGTAGAGCAGAAGCGCGGGGGCTTCGGAATCGAGCTCAGCGGTGGCTACCGGCTGATCGGAGCCGGACCATTCGGTGATCACATGCTCGACAGATGGAGCGTGGCGGCAGGCTTCACGGACTTTTTCTTCGAGGGGAAGCTGCTTTCCGCGACGCTCCAGGTGCCCGGACGTAAATACGGCGCGCGCTCCGGAATCGGCCAGCCGCGTCGCGATGGCGCCGGCTCCGAATCCGGCGAAGATCGGGACCACGATCAGGCCGAGCTTGAGAGATGCATACAGAATCGTGACGATTTCGGGTGTCATGGGCATGCACATCGCGACGCGATCGCCGGGATGAAGGCCGAGCGAGAGCAGATGATTCGCGAGGCGATTCACGTCCGCGCCCAGCTCGGCGAAGGAAATTTCGCGGTGCGCGCCGTCTTCGCCCTCCCAGAGAATCGCGGGATTCTGGCGCTTCAGATGACGATCCAGGCAGTTGTGAACGATATTCAGCTTCCCGCCGGTGAACCAGCGCGACCATTCGACGCCACGCGACTGGTCGAGAACTTCATCGTAGGGATGGAACCACTCGATGCCGGTCTCTTCCACCATTTGCGCCCAGAACTCTTCCAGGTTTTCGGTGGAGTAGCGCAGGAACTCTTCCCGATTGCGACAGCCCAGGCGGCGCAGGAAGTGAAAGACGTTGGTGGATTCGATCCAATCCTCGGAAGGCTGCCAGATCCAGCTCATACTTTCGGGCGGATCATCTCGAAACGATCGCGAGTGCGTGTATATTCGTTGCCGCCCATGCGGCCGATGGCGCGCAGCTTGTCGGGATCGATGCGGTAATTGTCCACCAGCGAATCGTCGATGTGGAAGCGGATCACTTCGCCCAGGATCAGGCTGCCGCCCATGGGACGCGTGGAAACGTCGACGATCTGAATCAGTTTGCACTCCATGTTGACGTGCGCTTCGAGGACGCGCGGAGGCCGGACCAGATCGCTGGGCGCGGGCGTGAGGCCGGAGACCTGAAATTCGTCGACGCCGTAGGGATACTCGCCGGAGCATAGATTCATCTTTTCGGCGAACTCCTCGCTGACGATGTTGACCACGAATTCAGAGGTAGCCTCGACGTTCACGTAAGTATCCTTGCGCGGCTCGCGATAGGACGTGGAGAAGCACACCACCGGTGGATTGCCGCAGACGCCGTTAAAAAAACTGAACGGCGCCAGATTCCGCGCGCCTTCCGGTGAGACCGTCGAGACGAAGGCGATGGGGCGCGGCACCACCGATCCGATCAGCAATTTGTAGAGCTGTTGCGGCGGGGTGGACGCGGGGTCGACGATCATCCATTCAGGATAACGAATCGAACAGATCCAACTGCGTGTTTTGCGGCCACAGCTCGGGTTCGGGAGAAGGCTCTTTATGGTCGAAGCCGTAGCGCTGGCGGATGCGGTCCACTCTTTCGTACACGGTCTTGGGATAGTCGCCGCGAAGATAAGCGACGCGGTCGTAGCGTTCGCGGTAGCGGCGGACCAGATGCGGAAAATGCTCGGCCAGGAAGGGCAGAAAGACTTCGCGCGAGCAGGGTTTCAGGAACAGGACATTGCCTCCGAAGCCGCGCGATCCGGCTTTACAAGCGGCCTTGGCGAGCGCATCCAGCGACGGATCGGTATCGTTGATCAGCGGCATGATCGGCGCGCAGAAGACGCTGGCTCGGAGACCAGCGGCGGTCAGTTTGCGAACCGCCGAAAGGCGCAGATCGGGACGCGGCGCAAGGGGCTCGATCAAGCGCGCCAGATCGCGATCGGTGGTCGTGATGGTGACGTGGATGCTCAGATAATGGCGGCGCGAGATTTCGCGGAACAGATCGAGGTCGCGGGTCACCAGGTCGGATTTGGTGGTGATGCCGAGACGGTAGCCGGAGGTCGCGGCGAAGACTTCGAGAATCGCGCGTGTGACGCGGAAACGGCGCTCGGCAGGCTGATACGGGTCAGTCGCGGTGCCGAGGGCGATGGGCTCTCCAATGGGAAGACGGTCCAGTTCTTCGCGGAAGTGATAAGGGTCGAAGTGCTTGGCGAAGATCTTGCGCTCGAATTGCATGGGATCGCGCAGCTCCATGAATTCGTGGGCGTAGCGCGCGTAACAATACTTGCAGCCGAATTCGCAGCCGCGGTACGGGATTGATGGTCCAGCGAAACGGCACACGCGGGCTGTCGCAGCGGGTGAGGAAGCTGCGCGATTCCAGGTCGAAATATTCGACGCGGCGTTTGGCCTCGATTCGAGGGCTTTCGGCGGCGAGGCGGGCGATACCGATGAGCTCGGGCACATGCCTATATTCGCCTTTTGTTCGCCATCTGTCAAGAGATAATTCTCGATTCGCCTTCGCGGCGCGTAACTCGTTCGCGATCAAGGAATTCGAGCAGCGGAATGGCGTATTTTCGGGAGATTCCGGTCCAATCTTTGAAATCGGGAACCGAAAAGCGCGTGCCTTTGCGAGCGGCCAGCATCTGCTTCAGATTATCGATGGCGGAGGAGTGGTAAATCAGCTCGTCGCCGACGCGGATCAGTTTGCGATTTTTGAGGAGAATCTGAAGAATGGAGCGGGCGCGAGCGGGTTCGATGCCGGATTTCGCGAGCACTTCGGGAGTGGAAGGCACGGCGAGAGCGGCGTCGCGGAACAACGCTTCGATTTTCTCCAAAGCTTGCTGCTCGTCTTGTTGCAGCGCGACTCGATGCGACGCCAGGCGAACGATGTCGCCTTCCGCGGTGATGTCTTTGGCGCGCTGGATCAGGGCGTCGAGCAGGAATGGAGGCGCGCCGGGAAACTCGCGGCTGCGCAGCTCTTCTTTCGCGATGCCGGGCTGAAGAGGATTTTTCTTGTGAAATTGCTTGAGGATTTCGCGAAGCTGCGCGGTCTTTTTTTCGATCCAGGCGCGCGCGACCAGCCAGTCTTCTGGCAATCGAAGGATGCCCGGCGGCTCGCCGATTTCTGACGGGAGGAAACCGGTTCGCGCGACCAGATCGGCGACGCTCATGCCGTATTTCGATTCGGAGACCAGAATCGCCACGCGATCGCCGGTTTCAAGCTCGGTGAGGCGGCGGTCGAGATCGATGCGGCGGATTTTCGGCGGCGCGGCGATGTCGAGGACGACTCCGCCGCCGATGGTCACCACCGGAGAGAACATGCGGACGATGAAGCGGTCGCCGGGAAGAAGGAGCAGGGGATCGTGCAAGGCGAAACGAACATGCGCGCGCGTGCCGGGCCTCATCGGGTCGAGAGAAGCAAGCAGGCGGGCCTGCGCTTCGACCTCGGCGGTTCCCGCGTGGAAATGAACCGGCGCGCGATGTTTCAAGGGGTGAGCGCCAGGCAGCAGGTCGAATACGCAATCGACTTGCTGGGTCGCGCGGAAAACGCCGGGCGGGGCGAGCATCATGCCGCGGCTGGCTTCGGAGGAATCGATCCCGCCGAGATTTACGGCGGTGCGCTCGCCCGCGTGGGCGCGGTCGACCGGCGCATTGTGGACCTGCAGACCACGGATGCGGGCTCGTTTGCCAGTCGGATACAGCTCGACTTCATCGTGCACGGCGAAGGTTCCCGCGATCAGGGTTCCGGTAACTACGGCGCCGTGGCCGCGCATCGAAAAGCTGCGATCGATGGGCAGGCGCGGATGGCGGGACGCGTCCTTTCCGGCGATGGTATCGGCGGCGTGCTCTAGCGCGGCGCGCAGATCGTCTAAGCCGGCGCGCGTCGTGGAGCTGACCGGGATGATCGGCGCGCCTTCGAGAAACGAGCCCTGGACGTACTCTTCCACTTCGAGACGGACGAGGCCGACCAGATCCTGATCGACCAGATCGGACTTGGTGAGCGCGACCACTCCGTGGCGGATTCCGAGCAGCCGGCAGATGTCGAAATGCTCGCGGGTTTGAGGCTTGATGGATTCGTCGGCGGCGATGACGAGCAGAACCAGGTCGATGCCGGCGACTCCGGCGAGCATGTTCTTGACGAATCGCTCATGACCGGGGACGTCGACGAATCCAAGACGGCCGAGATGAGCGAAACCGAGATCGATGGAGATGCCGCGGCGTTTTTCTTCTTCCAGGCGATCGGTATCGATGCCGGTGAGCGCGCGGACCAGCGAGGTCTTACCATGATCGATGTGACCGGCGGTTCCTACAATGATGCGCTTCAAGAGTGCGGTGTGCGGAAAAGGGGGTCAGACTGCTCTCTCCCCCGCTGTAATCTCTTCGACCAACCAGGCCTGCGGCCGCGGACAGAGTTGTCTGACCCCCTTTTCCGCATCCTTTCGAAATTACTGCTGGTGCGTGCTAGACGGGGCCGAAGATGGCGATAGATATTTGTCGGTCCAGTCGAGGCTTCTTCGGTAGCGATCGATGATGTGTTTCTGTTCGCGCAGTCCATGCGGCTCGCGGGGGTAAACCACGAATTCGGTCGGCACGTTGTAGCGCTTCAGGCCGTGATATAGCATCTGGCTCTGGGAAATCGGGTCGGTGGTGTCGGCCTCGCCTTGAAGAATCAGGGTGGGCGTTTTGGCGTTCTTGATGTACACGATGGGCGAGGATTTCTGGAAGCCGGCCAGGTTTTCGTAAGGCGTGTCGAAATACCACTCGTCGCCTTCGGAGCGCGACTCAGTTCCGAACTCGGTGGCCAGATCCGCCATGCCAGCGCCGCAGATCGCGACCTTGAAACGGTCGGTCTGGGTGATGGCCCATTCGGACATATATCCGCCGTAGGACCACCCGCCGATTCCCAAACGATTCGGGTCGGCGATGTTCCGGTGAATCAGATCGTCGACGCCGGCCATTACGTCCTTATAATCGCCGCCGCCCCAATCGGCGTGATTGGAGGCGAGGAATTTCTGGCCATAGCCGGTGGAGCCGCGAATGTTCGGCTGCATCACCGTGTATCCGCGCGCGACCAGGAGCTGAGTCAGAGCATCAAAACGATCGCGCCAGACGCCGGCAGGACCGCCGTGAATCATGGCGATCAGCGGCTGGGGCTGATGATTCGACACGCCGGCGGGGCGATAGAGCGCGGCTTCGATCATGGTTCCATCGAAGCTCTTGTACTGGAACAGCTCGGCTTTGGCGAGCTGCACGTTCGCGAAAGTGTCGTTGAAATGGCTGACCGATTTGCCGGCCGCGTAAAGCTCCGGTAGCACGGCCGCGGATTCGGCCACGTAGACTACGGATCCTTGCGGGCTCACTGTGAACTGAGAAACGTCGAGCGAATCGTCGGCGACCAGCTTGCGCGGGGTTCCGCCGACGGCGTCGAGTTCGGTATGGAATCCGTTCGAGTACAGTACCGCGAGCTCGTTATCGTTCAGCCATTGAAAACTCTGCACCGGGCGATCCTTGATGGGGCCGGTGAGATTCTTGGGCGTTTTCGAATTGAGCGGCCACAGGAATAAATCGTGCGCGCCGGGTCCATCGCCGGAGGACATGACGAGGGCGACCGTGGAACCGTTCGGCGAAACCTGAATGCCGCGGAAGGGAGTCTTCGGCCACAGCAGCTCAGTGAAATTTCCGTCGTCGAGCGAAACCGAGAAGATGCGCTCCATGTTGCGGCGCGGAACATCCGGCTGATCGTTGGCGACGACGATAAAATGCGCGTCGTCCGGCATCCAATCGAATTCGCGGACTACGAAGGCTCCGGCGGTGACGCGCTTTACGGTCTTGGTGGAGACGTCGACGGTCCAGAGACGCGTCGGCTTGCGATCGCCGTCAACAACGCGTTGATCGTCGCCGTCTCTCTGCTTTTTGTCTTCGTCGTCGGTCTTCGGTTCAGCGGCCATGAAGGCGATGAGCTTGCCATCGTGCGACCACTTGAATTGCTCCACCGAATTCTTGCCCGTGGTCAGCTTGATGGCTTCGCCGCCGGCGGCAGGCATTAGCCAGAGCTGCTGAACGTCTTCGCGATCGGAAAGAAACGCCAGCGAACGGCCATCGGGAGACCAGCGCGGCATGGATTCGGACTTGGCCGAGGTGGTCCATTGCCGGGTTTCGTGCGTGGCCGCGTCGTACATCCAGATGTGACGCAGCGAACCTCTTCCAACCGGAGGCTCCTGGACGGTGAAGGCGACACGTTGGCCGTCGGGGGAAGCGTGCAGATCCGACGGCTCGCGAACCTGGATCGCTTTTTCGACGGTGAGTTTATCGGCCGCGCCCAGGCTGCCGATCAGGAGGAAAGAAAGCGCCAGAGTTTTGTACATGGGGCGAGTTTATCAGAATTTAGCGGCCTGGCTTAAGCGGCGGCGCAGATCGAGGGTCTGCCGGCGATGGCACAACAGGCACAAAGTGCGGATGTTTTCGAGATCGCATTCGCCGCCGCCTTCGACTACGGCGATGATATGATCCGCGTCCCACAGTGTCTTGCGGTTGATACTCTTCAGGCCCCAACGTTCCAGCAGCTTCAGCCGGGCGGCACCTCGCGATCGGCGCAACTCCGCGTAAGCGGCGCGCGTATCGATTTCGCAGATCGCGCAGATGCCGCGGTCGCGAAGAAGAACCTGTTCGCGAAGATAACCGGGGTCGGTGCGGAGGCGCCATTCGTGGACGCACCAGTCCGAGCAGAAAGTGAACCGGCGCGGAGGCACTTCCAGATTGCACCACCGGCAGAGCGGACGTCCGGCGGGTCCTTTTTCGAGATTTTTCCGGTCGGCGAAGCCGCCGGGCATGGTGCGCGAGGTAGTCACAACAGATCCAGCATAAAATGTTTTGACTTTGCGCGGGAAAAGGGGGTGGTAAACGAATCCCCCGATCATGGCGTCATACTAAGATCGTGTCTAGTTACGAGAACGAACTGGCGCAGATCGTCGCGGACCTGAACCGGGCCGCACAGGCTTCCCGGGAAGTGTTGCCGCAAAATTCCGCCAGCCTGGATCAGCTTCTGACGCAAGCCGCGCGGCGCAATGCCTCGGATGTACTCTTGGTGGCGGGCGCACCCGCCGCATTCCGGATCAACGGCGTGCTTTCGGCAGCAGCGGGAAGTCCGCTGACCGGCGACGATACACGTACCTTCCTGCTTCCGCTGTTGAGTCCCGCCCAGGCGCAGGAACTGCAACGCGAGAAAGCTTCCGATTTGTGCTTTACCCGTCCTGGCATCGGACGATTTCGGGCGAATCTGCATTATCAGAGAGGCACGCTCGCGGGGAGCATCCGGCTGCTGCCCGAAAAGATTCCGACGCTCGAATCGCTGCATCTGCCGCCGAGTCTGAAGCGATTTGCCGAAGCGCGGCAGGGGCTGATTCTGGTGACGGGTCCCACGGGATGCGGGAAAAGCTCCACGCTCGCCGCACTGCTGGATCTGATCAACGCGCAGCGTCACGATCACATTGTGACCGTCGAGGATCCGGTTGAGTATGTGCACGCCAATCGCAGCTCGATCGTCGAGCAGATCGAGGTTGGAACTGATACACCGGACTTTACGAATTCGGTGCGAAGCATCCTGAGGCAGACGCCTGACGTGATTCTGGTGGGCGAGATGCGGGATCCGGAGACCATCGCGACCGTTCTCACCATTGCCGAGACCGGCCATCTGGTGCTTTCGGCGCTGCACACCAACGACACATCGCAAGCCGTATCGCGGGTTTTGGACTCGTTTCCCACCGCGAACCAGCCGCAGATCCGGCAGCAGCTTTCGCTCGCATTGCTGGCCGTGGTGGCCCAGCAACTGGTGCCCGGAGCCGACGGCACGGCGCGCTATCCGGCTGTCGAAATCATGGTGGCGACCAGCGGCGTTCGCAGCCTGATCCGCAAGGGCGAAGATCATCAGCTTTATAGCGCTATCGGAACCGGTCGTTCAGCAGGTATGATGACTATGGAGCAATCGCTTGCCGAAATGGTTCGGTCGGGGAGAATCACCACCGACACCGCGATGGCCCACTGCTTCCGCTCCGAGGACCTGAAGCGGTATTTGCAAAACTGAGGAGGACATGTTGCAGATTTTCAAAGCCGGAATTGTGCTGTTCGGAGCCGTCGCTATGCTGGCGATGGCCGACACGCCGGGCCGGCATCCCAAATACCTGCGGGCACGAACCGATCTGCGCTCGGCGCAGTTCCTGCTGCGGGTACATGATGAGCCGAACGTGATGCGCCATGTACGCGAAATGGACGCGGAAATCGATCTCGCGATTGGGGAGATCGACCGCGCCGCAGTGCTCGATCGTAAGGATCTGGAAGAGCATCCCCGCATCGATCCGGTACTGGATCGTCCGGGACGATTCCGTAAAGTAATGGCTTTGCTGGCGAGCGCGCGTCATGATATCGCGGAGGAAGAAGATAACCCGCGGGCGATTGGTTGGCGGGACGCGGCGTTCCGGCACATCGATCTTGCGATGGAACAACTTAGGAAGGCAGCGCGGGATCTTCGAATCGACCGGCTGGAAGGGTATTGATCTGCAACCTTACTGCCGTGGGAGGCATCTTACGATGGAGTACCATCGCGGAAGGTTTACCTGGAAAGCTCAGTATGAGAATCTTATCGCGTCCCTGGCGGGCGTATATGTCCGGCGGCGTTCTGATCCGCGATTTTCTTTGCGGCGGTCTCGTGTTTCGCGCAGGAAGTCCCGCAACAACAAGACGCGACGAAGCCCGATCCGGCCGCGACGCAAGCCGGAAATGAGTCGTCCGCCCAGCGGCTCGACTCCGGCTAAAGATCAGGATCAAGAACCCCCCGGCGGCAAGAGAGTTTTCGGCGTACTGCCCAACTACCGGACGGCGGATATTTCGCAGGAAGGCACAGCCATTTCGGCCGGCAGGAAGTTGAAGATCGCGGCCAAAGATTCTTTTGACTATCCGCTGGTGATCCTGAGCGGGGCGCTGGCGGGATTAGGGCAATTGACCGATCAGGACGCTGGATTCGGCCAGGGTCTCAAAGGCTTCGCCCACCGCTTAGCAACCAATTACGCGGATCAGGCGATGGGCAATATGTTCACGGAGGGCCTGTTTCCGATGATGCTTCGCGAAGATCCTCGCTATTTCCGGCGCGGAGCCGGGAGTAAATGGGGGCGGGCCGGCTACGCACTGTCTCGCGTGATGGTTACGGAGACGGATTCCGGGCACAAGCGCTTCAATTATTCCGAGTGGCTCGGGAATGCGTCCGCCGTGGCAATCTCGAATCTCTACTATCCCGATAACCGGACTGCCACCGACAACGCGTTAAAGCTCCTGGAGCAGGTGGGCACGGATGCCGTCTCACAAGTTCTGAAGGAATTCTGGCCGGATATCAAGCAGAAGTTCTTCCACAAGGGCGCCAACTAAGCCTCCCTAACCCGCTATCCTTTGGTCTGGATGACCATCCTCGAGTTCACGCCAGTCGTGTTTGCGATCTCGGCGGTAGCGGGATTTCTGGGTGCGTTGACGGGACTTGGCGGAGGAGTCGTGGTTACGCCGGCGTTAACGCTGCTGCTGGGCGTGGATATTCGATACGCGATCGGCGCGAGCCTGATCTCGGTAATCGCGACATCATCCGGAGCCGCAGCGGCGTACGTGCGCGAAGGATATTCGAATCTGCGCATCGGCATGTTTCTGGAAATGGCCACCACGCTGGGAGCCCTTGCCGGGGCGTATCTGGCGACTCGGATCCCGGTTTCCGCTTTGTCGGTGATCTTCGGAGTCGTGCTGTTGCATTCGGCCTGGCAGTCGACGCGGCAGCGTCCGGCCGACGTGCTCAGCAAAGATCCCGACTCTCTCGCGGCGCGATTGAAACTGGAAGGCCGTTATCCAACGCCCGAAGGCCCGAAAGAGTATCACGCTCAGCATGTAAAGACGGGATTCGGATTGATGTTCGGCGCGGGCGCGATTTCGGGATTGCTGGGAATCGGATCCGGCGCGCTTAAAGTGATCGCAATGGACCAGGCGATGCGGATTCCGTTCAAAGTATCGACCACCACCAGCAACTTCATGATCGGCGTCACGGCGGCGGCCAGCGCGGGGATCTATTTGAGCCGCGGCTACATCGATCCCGGCGTCGCGATGCCGGTTACGCTGGGTGTGCTGGCGGGTTCCCTGATCGGCGCGCGGACGCTGATGGGCACCGGGACTCGGGTGCTGCGCTGGACCTTCGCGGCTGTCGTCGGGACCATGGCGGTCGAGATGATTTACAACGGGTTGAAAAAATAATGTTCACCGACGAAAAGATGGAGCGCATCGTTGCGAATCTACTACGCAGCGGCGTCATGCTTTCCGCGGCCGTGATTCTGACGGGAGCAACCGGGTATCTGTTGCGTCACGGCCATGAGCTGGCGGCTTATCAAACCTTCCGCGGCGAACCGCCGGAGTACCGGAGTGCCGCGGGAATCATCCGATCCGCGATGGAAGGGCATTTTCGCTCCGTGATTCAGTTCGGTCTGCTGCTGCTGATCGCCACGCCGGTAGCGCGAGTCGCATTCTCGATCGCGGCGTTTGCTTTGGAGAAAGACCGAACCTATATGGTGATTACGACGATCGTGCTCGGGATCCTGCTGTACAGCCTGATCGGGAAGCCGTAGGGCTGAAAAACCCGCGTCGGGCTGCTATTGCTGGCGCAGTGCGATCGCGGGATCGACCCGAGTCGCCTTGCGCGCCGGGAAGTAGCATGCAGCCACCGCGACCGCGGCCAGAATCGCAGCGACGGAGGCCAGCGTCGCCGGGTCCGTCGCGCTCACGCCGACCAGAACGCTCTTGAGCACAGAGGCCATCGCGAAGGCTCCAGTCAGGCCGGCGAAAATTCCGATCGCGGTCAGCCACATCCCTTGCATCACCATTTCTCCGAGCAGCGCGCCCGGGCTGGCGCCCAATGCCATCCGCACGCCGATTTCGTGCTGCCGCTGCGCCACTGCGTACGCGTTCACGCCGTAAATTCCGACGATCGCCAGGATTAGCGCCAGGCCCGCGAATGTCCCCATCAACTGGGTCTGAAAACGAGGCTCGGCGAAGCGAGTCGCGAACTGCGCTTCGATGGAACTCGCCTGATCGATCGGCTGCTCCCTGTCGATCTGCATCAGCCCGCGGCGAATCGCGGACGTGAGCCCGGCGGGATCGACGGAAGTACGCACGGCGAACCAGGAATTGGGGGTCCAGATGCTCTGCGCGTGGGGGACATACAGAATCGGATCCGGTTCCGCGGAAAGGTCGGCGAGCTTCACGTTTCCGATTACGCCGACGATTTCGGGATGAACGGTATCCTCGAATCCGTTCTTCCCCAGGATCGGCCGGTTGAGTTGCACGCGCAAGCCCACCGGATTTTCGTGCGGAAAATATCGTTTGACGAAGGCTTCATTGACGACCGCCACCGGCGGAGCATTTTCGTTGTCGGCCTCAGTGAACGTGCGTCCACGCTTGATGGGAATCCCGAGCGTTCGCATATAATCCGCGCTGATGCTGACGTAGGGAATCGCGGGCTTCTCGTTGAGGTCGTGCGGCGGCGCGTTTTCCAGGTCGAACGGGACCTCCATGGTGTAGTGCTCGAGCGGCAGATTGCTGGCGATGGCGACCCCGGTCACTCCCGGAAGCGCGCGCGATCAATTGCAGCGCCTGCCGGTGAAACGCCAGCGCCTTCCTAGCATCGTATTTTGCGGCAGGCAGAAACAGGCGCATCATCAGGACGTGCTTGGGATTGAATCCCAGGTCGACGTCGTACATTTTTCGGAGGCTTTCCGTCATCAGACCCGCGCTGGCCAGCAGCATCAGAGCGAGCGCCACTTCGGCGGAGACCATGGTTTGCCGGAAGCGCTGGCGGCCGCGCCCGGATGTGGACCCTCGGCTTGAATCCTTCAAGGTTTCCTGAATGTCGGGCCGAGCGGCGGTGATCGCGGGCGCAAGGCCGAACAGAAGGCCGGTAATCACGGAGATCCCCAGAGTGAACAGGACCACGACGTAGCTGAGCTCGATCGGCGCGGCGGTGGGGATCGCGTCGGGCGGCACGATTCCCGGAGCTGCGCGAATCAGCAGCCAGGCGAGTCCGAGGCCCAGAAATCCTCCCATGAGGGAAAGCAGGACGCTTTCGGTCAGCAATTGCCGCGTGAGCCGCGCCTTGGTCGCTCCCAAAGAGATCCGTACCGCGATCTCGCGATTCCGCGCCGGTCGAACGCGCCAGGAGCAGACTGGCGATATTGGTGCACGCGATCAGAAGAACCAGCCCGACGGCGCCGAACAGCAGCAGCAGGCGCGTCCGAAAGCTGTGGTTGATCAGGGATTCGCGAAAGTCGTCTACCTGGATCTCCCAGCCCTTGCTCGATTTCGGATTCACCGCTTCAATCGCGCGCGCGATGGTCGACATTTCCGCCTGGGCGCGTGCACGCGGAGCCTTCAGGCGCCCGAATACCAGCAAATAGTGATATTCGCGATTCTGATTGAGCGAAATCGGAATCCAGATATTTCGCGTGCGCGAGTAGAACTGAAAACCCGGCTGGAGAACGCCTATGATCGCGTAGGGAACCGAATTCAGCTTGATGGTCCGGCCCAGAATATTGGGATCGCCGCCGAAGCTGTCCTGCCACACTTTATAACTGATCACCGCGACTTTGGACGCCGAGGCAGGATGGTCCAGTCCGTCTTCTTCGGGAAGAAACGTGCGCCCCAGAATCGGCTTGACGCCGAGAGTGCGAAAGAAATTCGCGGTGACGGTCGCGCCGTTGATCTGCTCCGGCCGGTCGCCGCCGGTGACGACGTAGGCCGCGCCTCGCCAGGCCGCCAGATCGGAAAATGACTTCGCCTGCGTCGCGCCAATCCAGAAAATCGGCGGCGGTGACATATTTTCGAATGCCGCCCTGCGGATCGCGATTCCACAAAATGGCAAGGCTCGCAGGATCGTGATAACGAAAAGGACGCAGCAATAGGCGCGTCGACCGCGCTGAACATGGCTGAATTCGCGCCGATACCGAGCATCAGCGCCAGGATGATCGCCAGCGTAATTCCCGGAGACCGGCGTAAAACGCGCGCCCCAAACCGCAAATCCTGCAACAGCGACTGCATCGTCTGAACATCATACCTCGCCGCCGACGAACGGAGCATAGAAAAGGGCCGTCCCGTTCCCGAGACGGCCCCAAGAAACCAAACTATAACAATGTCGCTTAGCGATTCTTAACGGCGTCCACCGCCACCGCCCGCCGTGGAAGCCTCCGCCGCCACCGTGGAATCCACCACCGCTGTGGAACCTCCGCCGCCACCGCCGCGAATCCGCCACCGCGAACCGCACCGCCTGCGAAGCCGCCGCTACGAACTGCAGTCAGCCGCGAATCCGCCGTTTCGGCTGAATCCACGCGCGACCGCCGATGGATGATAGCCCGGACCGAAGTGATGATATCCTCCATATCCGAATCCGCGTCCGAACCCGCCATAACCATAGCCCAATCCGAACCCGCCGTAGAATGCAAACGGCGAGTAGAATCCCCAACCGAAAGGATCCCAGAACATTCCGTCGCCGGGGATCCACGTATAGGCGCTATACCACGGGTCCCAATACCAGCCGGGACCATACCAGCCGGCCCCACCCGCCATGTAGGTTTGCGCCGCATCTACGTTCGCTTCCGCGAGATAAGAAGACCGCAGGCTCGCCCAGCGATAGAAAGCGTCCTGATTGGCCGCCTTATCGAACCCGTGCGTTTTCAGTTTGCCGGTCTGCATCAAAACCAGTTGATGGCCGCCGTCGACGTTGATTTTCTGAGGACCAGCCTCGACTTCGGCTTTTCCGTCGAATACGCGAACCAGCGCCAGATCGGCGTTGAAGTCGTACAAACCTTTCTTCATCAGCCGGACGGTTGCGCCGTTTTGGCGAACCACGATGTCATTGGCCGAAAAGATTTGCGCCACTTCGATCATGGCCCGACCACGTTGTAGCGTTAATGCGGTATCGGCGAGTCCCGGAGAATCCATCTGAATCGCGCTATTGCTGTCCACGCGCAGGATCACGCCGGGAGTCAACAGAATCTCAACCTTTCCGTTCTGTGTGGTCAGAACCTGACCCGCTTGCATCTCGACTGAACCCACTGAATTCGCATTCAGCACCTGATTGCCGAGAGAAGCCTGGCCTTCGATGTAATTCAAAGTTCCTGGCCGAGCCGTTGTCGTATAGGTTGGAGCTGCAAGCGCCAGGGCCCCCGCCAGGAGGAGGCATCCGAGCACTTTGATTGGCGTCCACATAACCTTCTAAACCTCTACCCTTTGGATGTGGCCTACGCCGTATGGTCGCCTAGCGTCGGTAGGCTAGTTAAGCGGGGTTAGAGACGGGATTGCGGAGCTCGCCGATACGGTCGATTTTAATCACCACTTCGTCGCCCGGTTTGAGAAACCGCGGCGGCTTGCGCACGAAACCGACGCCAGCCGGGGTCCCGGTCGAGACCACGTCGCCCGGTTCCAGGGTCACCACCGACGAGAGATACTCGATCAGCTCGGGAATCTTGAAGATCAGTTCGCGAGTGTTGGAGTGCTGCAAGCGTTCGCCCGCAATTTCGAGCGAAAGATCCAGCGCATGCGGATCCGGGATCTCATCGGCCGTCACCAGCCACGGTCCCATGGGAGCGAACGTATCGAAGGTCTTGCCGATCATCCATTGCGAAGTCGCCATCTGATAGCGCCGCTCGCTTACGTCGTTGATGATGGTGTAGCCGAAAGACGTGATTCATCGCTCTCGGCGGCAGGAATGTGCCGCCCGCCGGGTCCGATGACGAATGCAAACTCGGCTTCGTAGTCGGTTCGGCCGTCTTTGTTTGGCAACACGATGTTCTCGCCAGGGCCGATCACAACGTTCGGAAATTTGCAGAAGATCGTCGGGACAGCGGGAATTTCCTGCTTGGTTTCCGCCGCGTGATCGTGATAATTGAGCCCGATGCAGATCAGCTTCGGCGGCCGCGGAATGGGCGCGAGCAGTTTTACCTGCCCTAATTCGTAGGACGGACCGCTGGCCTTTGGGGTTTCGCCCGACGCGATCACGGACGAGCATATCCGTGCCGAGACCGGAGACTTTGTCTCCCGAGAGAATGCCCGCTTGGGGCGCGCCGCCATCGCGGCGGAAGGTTACCAGACGCATAAGTTTGAGAGTACACCAGTCAAATGTGAAAATAGATCTTTCATGCCAAAAATCCAACGCGCTCTGTTGAGCGTCACCGATAAAACCGGAATCGTCGATTTTGCCCGCGCGCTTTCCGGCGTTCGGCGTCGAGATCCTTTCCACCGGCGGAACCTATCGGGTGCTGAAAGAAGCCGGAATCGCGCCGCTGCGCGAAGTCGCCGACGTCACCGGATTCCCGGAAATGCTCGACGGCCGCGTGAAGACCATTCATCCGCGGATCGCCGGCGGCATGCTGGCGATGCGCGCCAATGCCGGAGCACATGCGAGCGCTCGCGGAACACGGGATCCCGCCGATCGATCTGGTCTGCGTCAATCTCTATCGAGTTCGAAAAGGTCGCGGCGAAAAAAGATGCGCCGCTCGAAGAACTGATCGAGAATATCGACATCGGCGGACCCACCATGATTCGCGCGGCGGCGAAGAATTGGCAGGACGTCGCGGTGGTGACGTCGCCCGCCGATTACGCGGCGATCATCGAGGAACTGCGGTCGAACGGCGGATCGCTTTCGCCCGAAACCCACTGGCGGCTGGCGAAGCAGGCGTTTTCGCGTTGACGGCGGCGTACGATCGCGCGGTCTCCGCGCGGCTCGCCGAAATTCCGCCGACGGGCGACGCGCTTCCCGCGATGCTCGACATTCGCGCGCCTCGAGCTTTGGCGCTGCGCTATGGCGAAAATCCGCATCAGTCGGCCGCGCTTTACGCGACTCGGCGCGACGGGAATCGCCGGAGCCCAGCAGCTTCAGGGCAAGGAGCTTTCCTACAACAATCTGGTGGATCTGGACGCGGCCTGGCAGTTGATCAGCGAATTCGACACCGCCGCGTCCGCGATCATCAAGCACACCAATCCGTGCGGCTGCGCGGAAGCCGCGACGCTGGCTGAGAGCTACCGGCGCGCGTTCGAGGCCGATCCCGTTTCGGCCTTCGGCGGCGTGCTCGCGTTCAATCGCGAAGTGGATCGCCGAAACAGCGGAGGAAATCGCGAAGACGTTTCGTCGAAGCGATCGCCGCGCCGGGGTACTCCGAAGACGCGCTGCGAATTTTCGGGAGCGAAGAAGAATCTGCGTCTGCTGCGAGTCGGCAGCCGGCGCGCGGCCAGAGCTTAGTCGTGAAATCCATCAGCGGAGGATTTCTCGCGCAGACGCCCGATGTGCATCGCCTCACGCGTGCCGGAGCTGCAGGTGAAAAGCAAACGCGCGCCGACCGACGAGGAATGGGCCGCGCTCGAATTCGGGTGGAAGGTCGTGCAAGCACGTGAAGTCGAACGCGATCGTCTACGCGCGCGCCGGTCAAACCATCAGCGCCGGCGCGGGACAGATGAGCCGCGTGGATTCCGTGAAGGTCGGCGCCATGAAAGCGATTCTGCCGCTGGAGGGAACCGTGCTGGCTTCGGACGCGTTCTTTCCGTTCGCCGATGGAGTCGAAGAAGCGGCCCGACATGGGATCACGGCCGTGATCCAACCCGGCGGGTCGATCCGCGACGACGAAGTGATCGCCGCCGCGGATCGGTTAGGTCTCGCGATGGTGTTCACCGGCGTTCGGCATTTCCGGCACTGATGGCTGGGTGATTTGACCCAGGTCGACCCGCAATATCGCGCAGGTTCGATTGGTAGGCCTTCACCACCAATGAGATACGGCGGCAGTCCAACTGCATCTCGTCTGCATCGATGACGACCCAAATGGACTCGAACCTTCAAACCAACGACCGCAAGCGCCCGGAGAGCGAAGGGCTACTCGTTTTTCTCGCGGGATCAATCGCGATCGGGCTGCTGCTGGCGATCGCTTTCATTTGGCGGGGTTGACCGCGCCGATTCGGTTATTGGTTTTTCAATTGGTGTACCGCTCTGAACCAGTCCTCGTCGGGCGATCCTTCGGGACAGCCTCGCTCCTGCCACAATGCATGGGCAAGAGCGGCGATGTCTTCATAAGTCGGCGCGGTCGCTAAGGGCTCGGGCAGCTCTTCAATGGCGACTTCGTAATGCACGGTTTGGGTTCCCATCAGATTTGCTCCCTTCTGTGGGCCTATTTTACCGCCTGGGTATGAAAGCGTGATGAACCACCCGAGCCTTAACTAATTAAGCGTCTCCATTGTCAGTTCGCGGGAAATTTCGGGTCCGCTTTCACTTCCAGAATTTGCTTGGTATGCCGCTCGGTATGGGCGGAAGCCGCGAGAATCCACTGATAGCCGTCCATGAACTGATGTTCGCCCTTCGAAAGCGCTTTCAGCGGGGGCGATTCGAGAACGTGCTGGCGCAGACCCGGTTCTTGGAGCCATTCCGCGAACCGGCGGGTGTTCGACGCCACTCGATCCGCCTCGGACAGCTTCAACCCGCCTTTAGGAGCCGCAAACTCCGGAGCCGTAAGTTTGGCGAGCCGGTTCGGGAACCGGTAAACGACGATCGCATCCACGATCTGGCAATTGCGGTCCAGCGGAGCGGCCGGCGACGCGGCAAGTTGCTCCCGCATGGGGCCGAGCACGCGTTCCTGGATAAAAATCACGTGTTCCACGATCTCGGCGATAGACCACCGGTCCGCGGCGGGCTTGAAGTTCCATTGCGCTTCGGACAATCCTTTGACGGCTCCGACGATGCCTTCTTGTGCTTGCTGGAGGAAAGCGTTGGCCTGCTCGATCTCGTACGAAGTCAGGTCGGATTGCGCGGTGAGTGCGGCCGCGCCGGAAGCATTCGATTGCATAAATTTTCTCCTTGGGACGTTTTTCGTGAGTGCGTCCACACCAACGACGTTCGACATACGTAAAATCGACAAGAGCGTCGAAGAAAATTTCACGACCGCAGTGGCGTGTTCGTACGCCGAAATTGAGTCCGAAGCCCAGCAGCTCGTTCACAACTCTTGCCAGCTGCTGCCCGCCGATCGCCCGTGTTCGGATTGAGAGACGGCGCCGGCGTCGACCTACTTCGGAAACACCGCCGTCACTGCCATCCCACCTTGCAGAGGCCTGTCCGAGTACATCGCGACCGCATCCCCATCATTCAACCCATCCACCTGAGTCCGCGTCGTGTTCGCGACCCCCAGCGTCACCGTTTTCCACTCGATATGATCTCCCGCGAGCAGATAGACGCCGGTCTGCCCATGCTCCGTGCGGACGGCTTCTTTCGGGATCGACTTTGCGTTCTCAACCGTCTGCGTGCGGATCTCTACGTTGACGTTGGTTCCCGGCAGCAAGTCGAGATCGGGATTGCGGATCAGGCACACCACCTCCCCCACCTGCCGGGTTCCCAGCGCGACAATCTGCGTCGCGGTGCGATCCACTTCGCCTTCCCACTGACGCGAGGGCAAGGCGTCCCATGTGATTACGGCAGGCATGCCTTTGGCGACGCGGCCAAGATCCGGTTCGTCGACGTAAACATTCACGCGCACGCGATCCAGGCGGCCGACGGAGGCTACCGCGTCTCCGGCATTGAGATACGCGCCGGGCTTCAGATCGAACTGATACACCGTGCCGTCGACAGGCGCGCGCACCACGCTCTGGCGGATCTGCATGTCGGCGACGCGAGCCGCGGCCTGCGCGTCTTCGAGGCGAGCTTGCGCCGACGCGCGATCGAACGAGCTCGCCAGCGCCGTGCGGCGTTCCTCAAACGACTTGATCTGAAGCTGCGCGCGATCCATGCGTTCCTTGGCCTGATTCACTTCCTGCGCGGTCGCGGCCTGCTTCTTTTCGAGGCGATCCAGCGTCTCATAATCCTTTTGGGCCTGCTGCAAATCGAGGCGCGCGCGATCGAGGCCGCTCTGAATCTCCGCCAGATCGGTGGCGCGGCCGCCGCGCTTGATCACGTCCAGATCCGCGTTGGCCTGCACGATGCGAGCTTGCGCGGCTTGCAGATTGGCGTGCGCCTCGGTTGAATCGAGCTCCACCAGCGGCTGATCCTTCTTCACACTGGCGCCGCGCTGGATCAGAATCTTCTGGACAGGTCCCGGCCGTTCCGCGCGCGCTTGCGCCCATTCGATCGGCTCGACTTTGCCGTTGGTAGGAACCGAGCTGACGATGGTCGCGCGCGTGGCGCGGGCAAATTGCACCTCCGGGGGCTGCTTTCTCCATTTTGTCAATCCCCAGATCAGCGCCGCGACTGCGGCGATCGCCAGCAGCCATAGAAAGGTGCGCGGCCTCATTGGATTCCCGCGCTATGATCGAATAAGATTTGCCACTCGGCGAGCTGAATTTCGAGAGCCGCCTGCTCATGCACCGACGCCGGCTGCGACCGCGCGCGTTCGCAGAACGCGATGAACGCGAACGGGTCCCATTTGCCGAGGCGAAACTCGGCTTCGGGCAGACGGTCCAGAATTTTCGCCGCGGCTCGGGCAATCTTCTCAAACGCGGGGTGCTTGCCCACCTGGCGAAACCAGTACGCCGCGTTGCCGGAATCCGGCTCCTGGCGATGCACAATCGCATGCCACAGCTCGCATTCGCGCTCGGAAGAATCGTTCACCAGCTGGTGGGCTGCCTCGACGCCCGAGAAATACAGCCACAATCCCGCCATGGGTGCCGCCGGATTCGCCGCTTTCGGGAACAGAGCGCCGGCTTTCAGCGTTTTCAACAATTGATGCGCCTCAGGGCACAAACCGTCCGTGCAAGTGAGCGGCATGGGACGCCTGCCGTTGCCGTCGAGCGCCAGCACACGAGCCACGTCCGGACCGTAGCGGGTGGAATCGAATTCTTCCATGAAGCGGATACGTCCTTTATTGTAAGAGCCGGGGGACGCAAATGAAAACCGCGCTGGTGCTATCGGGCGGTGGAATGTTCGGAGCGTGGCAGGCCGGGGCGTGGCGGGCGCTCGCCGATCGCTTCCGGCCGGACCTGGTGGTGGGAGCCTCGGTGGGGTCGTTGAACGGATACGCGATCGCCTCGGGAGCCACGCCGGATCAGCTCGCCGGATTTTGGATGCGGCCGGAGCTGGCGGTGCTCGGGGATTTGCCGGTCACGGTTCGCAATCTGATGCATCAGCGGCCACTCGCATCGGAATACGCGGTGGTGCTGACCGATTCGCTTCGCCTGAAGCCGCGCGTGTTCAGGAATCACCGAGGTGACATGGCGTCATCTGGCGGCTTCCTGCGCGATTCCCGGAGTGATGCGCATGTACCGGATCGATGCGCGCTGGTATTGCGATGGCGGGTTGCTGAACCCTTTACCCGTGTACGCCGCTGTGGAGTTAGGAGCCACGCACATCGTAGCGCTGCACGCGCTGCCGGAAATTCCCTCGGTGTGGCTCAAGCCGTTCGTCAAGGGATTCCGGCACGCCGCGGGGCATAATCCGCCCTTGCCCGCCGGAGTCGAGTTGACGCTGATCAAGACGCCGCGACCGCTCGGGTCCATGCGCGACGCGCTGCGCTGGAAACGGGAGAACATCGAGGATTGGATGGAGCAGGGGTATGGGGCCGCAAAAAACATTTCCATTCTGAATTGTATTGAGCGATAATCTGCCTATGCCATCCTTTCGAATCCATCGTTTGAAGGATCATCTGCGCCCGAATTTCCGCTCCGCGCCGCATGTCGCCGGCATGGCCAGCGTGAAGCCGCGCGATTACGAGCCGGCAGTTTCGGTGGAGGGACGGTCGTCCTACTCCGTCTATTTTGCGCTGCGCGATTCCGGCACGCCTCTCGAAGTCGGCGACGTTCTGGAACTGGAAAACGGAACGTTGCGGATCTGCAAATTCGTCGGATTTGAGGAAGCCCAGTGGCTGATACCGGAAGCGCCGCAGCCCGAATCCGCCCCCCTGGAAGCGGCCACAGTAGAATAAATGTAGAATAACTGGAGATGGGTTGTTGTAATGGGATGTAGTAGTAACGGCTGGGGTGGACCGATCAACTCCTTCGCACTGGTTTCTTACCTGCCGGATCCGCTCGCGGGATACCTGGATCGTCTCCGCACTGAACTGGTCACGGAATGTCACGCCAGGGCCCACCTCACCGTGCTCCCGCCGCGCCCCCTGGGGTGCCCCCCGGAAGAAGCCTGGCGCGAGATTCAGGACGCTTTGCACGATTTTCAGCCGTTTCGCGTCCAGCTGGGCGAGATTGAAGTTTTTCCTCAAACCCAAGTCATCTACGTATCGCTAAAGACTGGCCACAGCGCGCTAAAGCGGCTCCATGACGCCTTGAACGCAGGTTGCGTGACTTTTGAGGAGCCGTTCGAATACCATCCACACATCACTGTCGGCCAGGATCTGGAGTCCGAAAAGGTCGCCGCAGCCGTGGAACTGGCGTGCCGGCGTTGGCGGGAGTTCCCCAGCGCGCGGTATTTCGACGTCGATAAGCTGACCCTGGTCCAGAACACGCTCGAAAACCGCTGGATGGATCTGCGCGTATCCCCGCTTTCCTCGCCCGTAACGATCTAGGAGCTTGTTGAAAAAAGGGGACAGACCGCTCCGTCCACACTCACGCTCCTATGCTGGGGACAGAGTAGGTCTGTCACCTTTTTTTCAACAAGCTCCTAGCGTTCGCCGAACAGTTCGATTTGGCCCTCATCCTTAGGCGCGCGCTTAGCTGGCCGCCTTTTTACCGCGCTGCCGATCACGCCCAGCACCTGCACTTCGGCCAGAGCCGCCCGAGGCACGAAAATCCGCTGATTCTGAAACGTCGGATCGGGCGGGATGATGCTGAATCCATCGGGCTCGAACAGCAGCAGGTTGTTGGCCAGCATCCCTTCGATCGAATCGCCGTCGCGGAACCGCAGCCGCACCCACAAACCCGGCGACTTTGGGCCGCGCGGCGAACGTTCCGATGCTCGCGCCAGGTTTCGCCGGCTTCGAAATCTCGAACAAAACAAACCGCTTTGGTCTCGGAATAGGGGATCTGAAAGAGCGGCCTTCGGGCGTCAGCAACTCCACCGAATCGGCACCGGAAACCGCCCGGCGTCTGGACGAACCCGTACAGAGTTTCCCGGTCGAACCGGGCCACAAGACCTTTTTGTTGGTGGATACAGCCACTTAACGGCCTTTCTTCGAGGATTCCCTTTCAAACAATTTCGCAAGTATTGTATCATTGGCTCCATGAAGGTGAGCGCCGTGCGGGCGCTTTCGGGACCGGTGAAGTCGTTTCTCGACTTTTGCCGGGTGGAAAAAGGCTTGGCGGCGAACTCGCTTCATTCTTATCAGTTTGATTTACAAAGACTTAGCTCCGGCTTCCGGTGCCCGTGACAGAGCGTCAACGGAAGCATCTGGCGCCGCTATGTCGAGTCTTTGTACGGCGCGGGATTGTCGGCCCGGTCGATCGCCCGGCATATCACGACCCTGCGCAATTTTTACGGGTTTCTGGTGCGGGAGGGGACGATCGAGCAGGACCCGACCGAGTTTCTGGCCCCGCCGCAAGCAATGGACCACGCTGCCTAAGTATCTGAATCGGGAGGAAGTGGAGCGTCTGCTGGCCGCGCCGCCGGTCGACAAGCCGACCGGGTTGCGGGACCGGGCGATGCTCGAACTGCTTTACGCGACCGGGCTGCGGGTCACCGAGCTGTGCCGGCTGGAAATGTCCGCGGTCGAGCGCGACATGGGCGTGCTGCGGGTGACCGGCAAAGGCAACAAGCAGCGGCTGGTGCCGTTCGGCGAACCGGCGGGCGAAGCGATCGACCGCTATCTGGGCGACGGGCGTCCGCGGCTGCTGAAGGGACGGGCCAGCCGGTTTCTGTTCGTGACCGCGCGAGGCTTCGGCGATGACGCGGCAGGCGTTCTGGAAACTGCTCCGGGGCTACGGCCGCAGCGTGGGGATTTTTCGCAATCTGACGCCGCACGTGGTCCGGCACAGTTTCGCCACGCACCTGGTGGAAGGCGGAGCCGATCTGCGCAGCGTCCAGATCATGCTGGGGCACGCCGACATTTCCACCACGCAGGTTTATACGCACGTGGCCCGGCGCCGGCTGCGTGAAATCGTCGACCAACATCACCCGCGCGCCTGAATCACGGCGGCGCGGCGGGAGACTGAGGACGGGTTCGAATGAGCGATTACATGTTCATGCTGGAGAGCCACCTGAGCGCGGACCAGTTCCGCGTGGTGGGCGAGATGCAGGAGCTGGCCGGGCGCGGCGGGCGTGAACCTGTTCCTCACCGGCGGAGCCATGCGCGACATGCTGGGCGGCTTTCCGGTTCGCGATCTGGACTTCACCGTGGAAGGCAACGCGCTGAAGCTGGCCAAGGCCGCCGAAAAGCACGGCGCGACGATCCTTTCCACCGACGACCTGCGCAAGAGCGCCGAGCTGCGCTTCCCCGGCGGCGTGACGGCGGAGATCGGCGATGGCCCGCACGGAGAGATTTCCGAAATCCGGCGGGAAACCGCAGGTGACTCCGGCGACCATTCATGAAGATCTTGCGCTGCCGCGATTTCACCGTCAACGCGATCGCGCTTTCGCTGAACAAAGCCTCGCTCGGGCTGCCGATCGATCCCACCAACGGCGTGGGCGACATCGAACGCAAGGAACTGCGCGCGATTCACAATTATTCGTTCTACGACGATCCGTCGCGGATGCTGCGCCTGATCCGCTTCAAGGTGCGGCTGGGATACGCGATCGACGAGCGCACTCGCCTGCAATACGAAAACGCGCGCGAAGCGGAAATGCTGACGCGCATCACGGCGGAAGCGCTGGGCGCGGAGCTGCGCCACATCGCCGATGAGCCGCTGGCCGGCGGATCTGATGCAGGCGCTGGAAGAAGAAAAGCTGATCGAGCTGTACTCCCCCGCCCTCGCCGGTCCCAAGCTCAATCTGGCGACGTTCACGAAACTGCAAAAGGCGCGCCAACTGGTACCGGTCGATTATCCGCATGAACAGTATGCCGCTGTTCCTGACGGTGCTGATGGAGAAGCTCAACGCCAAGGAACGGAGCGCGCTGGTCTCGGCAGCCGCGCTGACCAAGGCCGAAGTCGGCGCCTCGCAGAAACTGGAAGCCGCGGCCAAGAAGCTGGAGAAGGAGCTGAAGAGTCCCAAGCTGCAAAAGGCGTCGCAGCTTTATCAGGTGCTGATGAAGGCGCCGGGCGAGCTGGTGCTTTATCTGCTGGTTTATTCCGAGCAGCGGCTGGTGCAGGACCGGATTCGCAATTACTTCCAGAAATACCTGCCGGCGTCGCTCGAGATCACCGATGAAATGGTGGTCGCGGCCCATGCCGGCGTGGCTCCGGGCACGCCGAAATTCCATGCGCGCAAAGAAGAGATGATTCTACACGCGCCTGGATGCGCGGCCGAAGAAGCCTGCGCCGGAACCGGAGCCTCCACCGCCACCGCCGATGTCGAGTTTCGCGCGTGGTCCGGGGCCGCGGGCTCCGCGGTAAGATAGCCACTGATACACACCGATATACACGGAGAAGCCAATGCCCAAGCCAGCCTCCGGCGTCGAGTTCAATCACGCCATGTTGTATTCCCGCGACGTCGCCAAGTCCCTTGAATTTTACGTGGATCGCATTGGCTTCAAAGTGGTCGAGACCTTCGAGTGGCAGAAGCGGCCTGTGTATGCGCGATTGAAAGCTCCACGGGGAAACGGGACACTCGCGCTGCATCATCCTGAGCCTGGCGAAAGTGTGCCGCCTTCGGACGGAGTCCGGCTCTATTTCGAAGTTAAGGAACTCGACAAATTCTGCAAGAAACTAGAAGCGGCAGGCGTGACGATCCAGAAGCCGCCCAAGTTGATGCCGTGGGGATGGATGCACGCCTACCTCGATGATCCGGATGGCCACGAGATCAGCCTGTACTGGGCGGGCGCGAAGCGGTTCCGGAAGAGTAAAATGCGCACATGACGTTGCGCCGCCGCGATTTTCTGCTTGCCGCTGCCGCTCCCGCGTTTGCCGGTCCCGCACCGCAGCGATTCGTTCCCGTTCAGCCCGATCTGTTCGCCGCCGCGGGCGCGCAGCCGAACTGCTGGGGCGATTTCGATAACGACGGCGACCTGGACCTGTTCGTCGGCTTCAAAGCCGGCCTGCCGAATCGTCTGTATCGCAACGATGGCGGCAAATTCGTCGAGATCGGCGCGGAATCCGGCGTCGCCGATTTGACCGACACGCGCGCCGCCGCTTGGGGAGATTATAACGGCGACGGCAATCTCGAATTGTATGTCGGGTTCACGCGCCGGTCGATGACGCCAAACAAACTGTATCGCCGCGATGGCGCGAAGTTTGTCGACGTCGCGCACGAACTGGGCGTCGACGCGATGGGCGAGACCCGGCAGGTTTCCTGGATCGATTTCGACAACGACGGCCGCGTGGATCTGTTCGTGGCGTTTCGCGATGCGCCAAACATGCTGTTCCATAACGAAGGCAATCGCTTCGTCAACGTCGCGCCGGACCTGGGCGTCGACGATCCGCGCAAAACCGTCGGCGCGGTATGGTTCGATTACAACGAAGACGGGCGTTTAGACGTTTTCGTCGCCAATCAGGACGGAACCTTGAACGGCCTGTTCCGCAACGACGGCAACCGTTTTGTCGATGTCGCGCATGAGCTGGGCATGGATGCCTTCGGCCGCCCGGCCAACTCCGGGAGCAACGGCCCCAGCGTCGCCGATTACAACAACGACGGCCGCATGGATCTGTTCGTGGGGAGTTACGGGCCGAATTTTCTGTTCCGCAACGACGGCGGCGGGAAGTTCACCAACGTCGCCAAGGAAATGGGCGTCGAGAGCGGCGAGCACGCCACGCCATCCAACTGGGGCGATTTCGATAATGACGGCCGCGTGGATCTATACGTGTCCTCCTACATCGAAAAGCCGCTGAATGAGCACGACCACTTTTACCGGAACATGGGCGATCGGTTTGTCGAAATGCCGCGCCTGGAACACGGCGCAACGCACGGCATCCAGTGGGCCGATTTCGACGGCGACGGCGCGCTGGACCTGGCCATCGCCAACAATAATCCCAGCGGCACGCATTATCTGTATCGCAATGTGATGCCGCGCGAGCAGGCGCAGCGATCCATTCAAGTACTGGTGCTTGACCAGAAGGGCCATCACAGCAAAGCCGGCGCGGAGGTTCGGATTTACCAGCCCGGCACGCGAACGGTATGGGGTGGAAGAATTATCGACAGCGGCAGCGGCTACTGCTCCCAAAGCGCGATGCCGGTGCACTTCGGACTGCCACGGAAAGGCCGCGTGGACGTGGAAGTCACCAGCATGAGCGCTTCGGGACGCAAGATTACACGCGTCGCGAACGTGGACGCCGACAAGCTCAAGCGGCGGACGCTGATCGTGAAGGCCTGACTACTGCTGCTGCTTTTCCTGCTGCTGCGGAGGAGCCTTGGCCGGATCGGGAGGCTTCACCTGGCTGACTTCGGTGGTCGCGTCCTCGATCAGGATGTACAGCGGCTGTTCCAGCAGCTTCGGATCGTCGCCCTTGGTCAGGACCAGCACCTGCATGCGTCCGGGCTTGGCGAAAGGCGGAACGCGCAGCGTGATGGACGTTTCTTTCTGCTCGATCACTTTGACTTTCATATCGAACTTGTGATCGGTCAGATAGATTTCGTCAATCTTGCTGCTATTCAGGCCAACGCCGTTGATGGTGAAAAGCTCGCCGGGCTTGGCCGTCTTGGTCGAAAGGGTTTCCATTTGGGGCGCGACTTCATCATCGCCCGCGAAACAGGCTGAGCACGACAGGATTGCCACAAGCAGGAGTGGTGTCATGATCCTTTTACCTCTAAACAACATTACGGCCCATTAGTACTGGCAACAATAGGAAATCAGTCCTGCCTTACCATGTAAAATCACCGAGGCGGATCTGGGGCGAAACCATTACGAAAGGGCGTAAGGTCTTTCCCTTGGAGGTTGTCGAAAAGGAGGAGAGACCGCTCTGTCCACGCCCACGCTCCTATGCGAAATCAGCGGTTTGCGATTGGGGACAGAGTAGTCTGTCGCCTTTTTCAACAAGCTCCCAGGACGGCGCGTTTATAGACCTGGCGTGGACTCTTGTATTCTTGAAAAGAGATGTTTCGGGGACATCATCGCAGAACGCGCTTGCTGTTCGCGTTCTCGGATATAGTGCTGATCGCGCTGGCTTTCCAGCTCGCCTACAGCACGCGCCAGCGGATGGAGCTGCATTTCCTCTTTTACATCCTGCAGCCGGCAAAAGCCCTGCTGATCGGCTGGTCGATGGTGGTGTGGGTCGGGCTGGGGTATTGGTGGGAACTATACGATCACCTCGACACCGCGCATCCGCGCGTGATTCTGCGCGACGCATTCCGCCAGTGCTTGCTGGGCGCGGCTTCCTTGATTCTTTTCGAATATCTCCAGCGCCTGGACCTCAGCCGATTCTTCATTGCTGCGTTCGCGGTATATGCGTGGGTGCTGCTGTGCTTGTTCCGCTTGAACGCCGGCCGCATTCTGCGCGTGGTCCGGCGCGGATTCGGGTCCGCGCACTACGTGATGGTGGCTGGATTGGGAGACGCCGCGCTGAAACTGGGCCGCGAGCTGGAAGAAGCCTCGAATTACGGCGTGCGGCTCACCGGGTTCCTGGCGGATGCGAATGAAACGGCGCTAACTGAAATCCAGCTGGATGGCAGCTATCCTGTGTATCCCCTGGCGCAGCTTCCGGAGTTATTAAGCGATCACATCATCGACGAGATCATCTTCGCCGTGGACAGCAGCCGCCTGGCGGAGCTGGAAGAAGTGTTTCTGCTGTGCGATGAGGAAGGCGTGCGCACGCGCGTTGCCGTGGATTTTTTCCCTCACGTAAACAGCCAGCTTTATCTGGACCGGCTGGGAACACTGCCGCTGCTGACCTTTTCGGCGGCTCCGCATGACGAAATCCGGCTTCTGGTAAAGCGCGCGATCGATATCGTGCTGGCGGGCGCCGCTCTGGTCTTGCTGTTTCCGGTGATGTTGATCATCGCTTTGATCATCCGGCTGACGTCGCCGGGCCCGGCGATCTATCGCCAGGAGCGCTGCGGGCTGAACGGGCGTCGGTTCGTGTTTTATAAGTTCCGCTCCATGAATGAGAACGCGCACGAGATGCGCGAATCGGTGCGGCATTTGAGCCAGCGCGAAACGGCGCTGAAAATTCCCAACGATCCTCGTCTGACCCCGGTGGGCCGGTGGCTGCGCAAGTTTTCGATCGACGAGTGGCCGCAATTGTGGAACGTGCTGAAGGGCGACATGTCGCTGGTGGGTCCGCGGCCGGCGGTTCCGGAGGAAGTCGATCAATACAAACGCTGGCAGCGGCGCAGGCTGCGCATGCGTCCGGGCCTGACCTGTTTGTGGGCCGTATGCGGACGCGACGAGGTGGATTTCGAGACCTGGATGAAGCTCGACATGCAGTACATCGATAGTTGGTCGCTGGCGCTCGACTGGAAAATCATCCTGCGAACCATCCCGGAAGTGCTGAGCGGACGCGCCCACTAATGCTGTCGCGGTAAACTGAATCGAAACCTTATGCATCTTGTCCCCACCCACGACGAAGTGGTCGACCTGCTGCGCACCACCGGCGGTTTGCGCGAAGGACACTTCGAGTACACCAACGGCTTGCATGCCAACGAGTATCTGCAAGTGGCGCTGACCATGCGCTACTATCAGGCCGCCAAGATCCTGAGCGTCGGCTTGAGCCGCAAGCTGCGCGCGAATTCCGAGATCCGGGCGATTATCCCGGAATTGTCGATTGTCGCGCCGGCCATCGGCGGACTTCCCGTCGCTTACGGCGTGAGCGAAGCCCTGCGCGCCCACCAGGTTTACTGGGCGGAGCGCGAAAACGTGAATGAGCCGCAGCGCTTCCGCCAGTATCTGCAACTGAAAAAAGGCGAGAAGGTATTGCTGGTGGACGATATCCTGCGCACCGGCAAAAAGATCGCCGAACTGAAGAAGCTGGTGGAGGCGAACGGCGGCGAAGTGGTGGGCCTGGCCGTGGTGATCTATCAGCCGAACCCGACCACGCCGAGTTTCGATCCGCTGCCGTTCTATTACCTGGCCAAGCTGGACGCCACTTACTACAAAGACGCCGCATCGTGCGATTTGTGCAAGAAGGGCGCGCCCGTCGACAAGGTTTGGATCTAGCGGATCATCTGTCGTTTCGGGCACTTGCGTGTTTGCGCGGGTTTAAGAAGTGACACATCGGCCGTATCATCGGCGCGATGTTAAACGACGATCTGGCCACGTTAGGCTATCTGACTTCGGGAGAATCCCTCACCCGCGCGGTTACGCGATTCCAGCGTCACGCGAAACGCACTTATCGTAAAACTGCCGCTGGCGAATCGCTCACAGAGACTCCTGTCTTCACCGGAGCCGTGGATGGTATCGCAGGTCCTGTGACGCAAGCCGAGATCGCGCGATGGATGACGTTGGGCTTTCGGCTGCCGCTCGGGTTCTTCCAGCTTGCGAATATCGAAACCTGGGGACGCCTGCGGGAAGACACAGCGGCGGCATGGATCGCTTTGATGGCTGCGATCCAAGATTTGGGCGCCACCATCGACGGTCCCTATGGCGACACCAAACGTCCGCTGATGCAGACGATCTCGGCCGGCGCGAGCAAGTATAGCTTCCATATTTGCGGGCGCGCCATCGATCTCAACCAGGGATTGGGATACTCACGCTATTTTCCGGTGTGCGAACCGCAGGGCGCACAGGTGTTTTGGCGGATTTACTGCAAGACCGCGGATCAATCCGGCGCGCAGGGCGCAAAGTTCGCTGGGATTCAATTCCACGATTTCTCGAATCAATCCGATCTGCCTCTGCCCGATGGCTATTACATCGATCTGACCTTGGAAATCGCATGCGGCGGACTGTTCGAGCGAATCGCCGCGCAGAGCGGTTGGGAGCAAGACACGCGCATGAGCGAATGGTGGCATTTTCAATGGATCCCCGAAAAGCAGCAGACTTTTCAGGACGAATGCGAGCTGATCGGGATCGCTGAAAATGAGTTGCGCGCGTTCGGCTACGCCGACGCGGATCTGGATCATCGTCCGGGCTAATCCGCGTATCATAGTTACTTGATCGATCGCCGGACTTTTCTTTTTACTCCCCTCGCCCTGCTGGCGGCGGATCGCAAACCGAACGTAGTGCTGATCGTCGCGCCCGGATGGCGCGGGCAAGCCACGCCGTGGGCCAATCATCCGGATGTGCAAGCTCCGAATCTCGCGAAGTTCGCAAGCGAAGCCGTGGTGTTTCCGCGCGCTTATTGCGCCGATCCAGAGTCCGGCCCCGCGCGTGGCGCGATCGACACGGGACGCTATCCGCACCTGAACGGCGCGATTCGCGACGGCGTCCCGCTGCGGACCGAAGAGGTCACCATCGAAGCCGTGTTACGCGCCGGAGGTTATCAAGTGTCGCCCAAGGAACCGTTTTTCCTGGAAGTGACGCTGCGCGCGCCCCTGGAGTGGAAGTCCGCGGACGCATCAAAAATTCATCTGCGCGATAACGTTCCCGTTGAAACCGCCGACAAGGCACGCGAGAATCTCGCGAAAACTTACGGGCTGTACTCGATCCTGGACGAACAGCTTGGCAAGACGCTGGCTACGCTAGAGCATCCGGAAAATACCATCGTGATTTTCACTTCCGATTGCGGAGCGCAGATAGGCTCGCATGGAATCGAAGGCAACGGCGTGCCGTATGAAGAATCGGTTTGCGTGCCGCTCGCGATCCGCTACCCGCATGTTCTTGCGCCCGGTTTCAGCGAGCTGCTGGTGTCGCACGTGGATCTTATGCCGACGCTTCTCGGTCTTTGTGGCGAACCGGCGCTGGACGGCATCCAGGGGCGCGATCTTTCTCCGCTTCTGACCGGCCAGAAAGGCGACCGGCCCGAATCGATCTACGCCGAAGGCAAAATCGGCGAGCGTGACGAATGGCGCATGCTGGTGCAGGGACTGGATAAGCTGGTGATCAATGAAAGCGGCGAGGTTTCACAGCTCTACAATCTGGCCAATGATCCGTATGAGCTGAAGAATCTGGCTCACGATTCGGGAGTGCAGTTGAAGCGCGATCAACTGCTGGCGACGTTGCGCGCGTCCCGGCAGCACCTGCTGGATTTCAAGCGGCGCTAGATTTTCTTTCGAACGCTCCATCGCGAATCACCTCGGCGATCTCGATTTTGTAGCTCTCGTACCATTTCGCTCGCCCTGTTTGCTGGGCAATGCGATGCCGCGGATGATTGCGCCACGCCGCCAACGTCTCTTTATCCTGCCAGCGGACGATCGAAATTCGCTCGCCATCTTCGGCGTGAAATGTTTTGAAGTCGACGAAGCCGGGCATGTCTTTCGCGGTGGCGAGCATCTCCGCGGCCATCTCCTGATAATCCGCGCCTGCGTCGGCGGTGAGTTTGGAGCGGAATAGAACCACAATCATGGATCGATTGTGACATAGCGCCGCGGCGCGGAGCGAGCGCTTACGGTAATCCCTGTGTGATAGGCGACATCCACCGCCCCTGGTCGCGGCTCGGGGTCGGCACCGCATACATATCATCAGCGTATGCGAGCCGTGACCAAAGGGAGCGGTTAATATAGCGGGGTTCACACAGCTAAGACACGCGCGCGACCATCGCGGCGGCTTGTCGCTTTGCGATGTCTTTCAGAATCGTGCGCGAGCCCATGTACAACACGAACGCCAGCGCGACGCTCAGCGCCGGAATCACCAGCATCGCCTGCTGCAACCCGATCGCACGAGCCGCGTCGGTGATCACGCTGGAACCGGCTGCCTCCGCGGCCCGATGCGCAAACAGATCGCTCAGACGGCCAGTCAACAGCGGCCCGAACGAAGCTCCGCACAAATACATGGCCATGAAATACAGCGCCATGGTCGCTCCGCGCTGCGCCGGCGCGACGATGTCCTGAATCGAGGAATACACCAGGCCGTAGTACGAATTGAGCGTTGCGAACGCGATGGTCCAAAGAATCACCGCGGCCGTCAGAGCGCCTTTTCCCTGCACTGCTCCGTACCAGGCGAACGGCGCGCCGATCAGCGCGATCAGAGCCGCCGCCTGCATGCGCCCGTTCTTCCGCGTATGAATAATGTGGTCTCCGATCCAGCCCGCTCCCAGCCCGCCAATCACTCCGCCGATCATCCACACCACGCCGGTCGCGATTCCCGCCGCGCCTACTTTCAATCCGTGAAGGCGCCCGAACATGGCCGGCATGAAAGTTCCGATCGCGTACATATTGAAATTGAGCAGCGCCCCGCTCGCGATGATCCAGAAAATGGTCGGGATCTTCAACACGCTCCACATCGAGCCGGTGGGGGCGATCTCGCGATGAGTCTCGGCCGCGCCGCGTTCCGGTTCATGCAGCGTCAACAGGAACGGGATCAACACCAGTGCCGGCGCGGCGGCCAGCACCATCGCCATGCGCCATCCGTACGCCTGCGCCACCGGTCCACTGAAGAAATAACTCAACGCGCCGCCGACCGGCACGCCGAGCATGAACAATCCCAACGCCCGCGCGCGCTTATGTGGAGGCACCAGATCTCCGAGCCAACTCGTAGCCGTCGGCGCGCACGTAGCTTCGCCGACGCCGACTCCGAGTCTCGCGATCATCAGCATCGAAAAATTCATGGCGAAGTACGTGAATCCGGTGAGCGCGCTCCAGATCAGCACGCCCAGCGCGAGCAGCTTCTTCCGGCTGGAGATGTCGGCGATGCGGCCCAGCGGCACACCGATGATCGCGTACAGCAACGTGAAGGCCGTGCCGAGGAGCCCGACCTGGGTGTCGTTGAGGTGAAACTCCTTGCGCATCGGCTCGACCACCGCGCCCGCGACGTTGCGGTCGTAGAAATTCAGAATGTTTATGGCGAATAGAATAATGATGGCGAACAGGGCGGATTTTTTCACGCTCGGCTATGCTATCACAAACCGACCGGCCGGTCAGTTACTCGATTCGGAGCGCGTGGGTTGGGTCGACGCGGGAAGCCCGGTGCGCGGGAATCCAGCAGGCTGCCATCATCACTGCCGGCCAGGATCACCGGCACGCCGATCAGAATGGAGGGCTCATATGGGCTCACGCCCACCGCGAAATTTTTCAGGAATCCGCTCGCCGGCAGCGCCAGAGCCAATCCCGAGCACCACGCCCACCCCGGTAAACACCATCCCCTGCTGCAACACCATTCTCAGAACGTCGCCTGGACGCGCGCCCACGGCCATCCGGATGCCGATCTCCCGCGTCCGCCGGCTGACCGCGTAGGCCACCACGCCGTACAAGCCGATCACCGCCAGCAGCAGTCCGGTCAGCGCCGATGATCGAGACCATGTTCGCCAGCAGCCGCGGCCCCAGCATGGCGCGATCCTCATAGAACGTCGTCATGACGTTCATGTTGAAGATAGGCATGTCGGCGTCGATGGCGCGCACCTGCTCCCGCGCGACCGTGGTCATCGACGCGGGATCGCCCAGGGTCCGAACCTCCACCAGCATGTGCGAGTTGTAATCCTGGGTGAAAGCGGTCCATACATGCTCCTGCGGCGCTTCCGCCCAGTAGATATATTTTCCGTTCCTGGCCACGCCGACCACTTCCATTTCCGTTTTCGCCAAGCCCAGCCGGATCCGCTGCCCGATGGGATTGCGATTCGGCCACGTCTTGCGCGGCCAGCGTCTCATTCACAATGGCGACGCGCGGCGAGGAAGCCGTATCGCGCGAATCAAACCCCCGCCCCTGCACGATGCGCGTGCCCATCAGCGCCAGATAATTCTCATCCACCGTGTTCACCCAAGCCGACGGGCTGTCTTCACCCGGCCGCGCCAGGTACCCGTCCGCCGCCACCGCTCGCGAGCTCTGGTTGGTGCTGAACGGGATACTGGAGGAAATGGACACGCTCTCCACGCCGGGCGCAAGTTTCAGGCGGTCCACCAGCTTGCGGTAGAACTCCCGGGTCTTTTCTTCGTTATAGCGGACCAGCGTCGGGTCCAGGGAAAAGAACAGAGTATGATCCGTCCGGATGCCGGGATCGATGCGGCGCGCGGCTTGAAATCCGCGCACGAAAAACGCCGCGAGAATCAACAGCACCACCGACATGGTCAGCTGCGCCGTCACCAGCAGGTTGCGCCCCGCCAGGCGTCCATGCCAGAAGGCGGCCTTGACCGGCCCCTGATCGCTCGACTTGATGGTGCTTGAAAGGTCGCCTCGGGTCGAACGCAGCGCCGGCAAAAGACCGAACAGGATTCCCGTGGCCACCGAAATCGCCAGGCTGAACCACAGCAGGCGCGCGTCCATTTGAACCCCGAACGACACCGGAAATTCCGACGGGATGTGAACTGTTTGAAGGGCCCGCACGCCCGCGTATCCCACGCCCAGCCCCGCGGCTCCGCCCGCCAGCGCCAGCAGCAGGCTTTCGGTCAGCATCTGCCGGACCAGCCGGCCGCGGCTGGCGCCCATCGCCATACGGATCGCGATCTCCTTCACCCGTCGCCGAGCCGCGCGCCAGAACCAGATTCGCGACGTTGGCGCAGGCGATCACCAGGACCAGCCCCGTGATGGCCAGCAGCATCAGCGCCAGCATCGCGTCCAGGCTGTCCTGCTCGAACCGCGCGCGAATATAGTTCAACACGGTCACGCTGCGGTCGCGATTCGTGGCGGGATATTGCGCCGCCAGCCGGTGCGACAGCGTGACCAGCTCGGCCTGCGCCGCGGGAATGCTCACGCCCGGCTTCAGCAGGCCGATATACGTTCAGCTGGCGCAGGTCCCGCGCCGTCAGATACTGGCGGTTCTGATTCGGCATGGCCATGCGGAAACGAATTCATGGGGACGTAGACGTCAGGCTGGATGAAGGATTCTAGGCCCGTGAAACCCGCGCGTGGCGACGCCGATAATGGTGAAGTCGGACCCGTTGATGCGAAGCTTGCGGCCGATGACGCCGGGATCCGAGCCATACTCGCGCTCCCACCGGGAATGGCTGATCACCGCCACCAGGTCGCGCCCCGGCGTCTGGTCTTCTTCCGGACGGAACCCGCGGCCGAGCGGAATGTCGATGCCCAGGCCGAAAAAGAAATTGCCACTGGTGATCATGCCCAGCGTCATCTGCTGGACCGCGTCGCGCGAGGAGCCCAGACCCATCGGAATCACCTCATAGCAGACCAGGCTTTGCAAGGTGCGGGTCTGATCGCGAAGGTCGACGTAATCGGGATAAGACAGGTTGCCCAGCCGCGTCCCGGGTGCGGTGGAATCCACTTGCACCACGCGTCCCGATTCCGGCACCGGCAGCGGACGCAGAATCAGCGCGTCCACGTAGCTGAACATGGCGGCATTCGCGCCGATGCCCAAGGCCAGCGACAGAATGGAGATTAGGGTGAATCCGGGGCTCTTTACGAGCGATCGCAGGGCATAGCGGAAATCGCGCATGTCTCTACAAGACGCGCAAATCGACGATCAAGTTCGATCAAAGATTGAAAAAGGGGACTGACCACTCTGTCCCCAATCGCAGAGCCTCGATTACCCTTTTTCAAACCTTAAAGATTGCCGCGCAGGGCCTGTTCCCGCTCGATGGCTTCAAATAAAGCCTTGAAGTTGCCTTTTCCGAAGCTGCGGCTGCCCTTGCGCTGGATCACTTCGTAAAACAGCGTGGGGCGATCCTCCACCGGCTTGGTGAAGATCTGCAGCATGTAGCCTTCGTCGTCGCGATCGACCAGAATGCCCAGCTCTTCCAGTCGATCGATGGGTTCATCGATCTTGCCGACGCGGGCGGTCAGCTCGCGGTAATACGCGCTGGGAACGTGGAGGAAATCGACGCCCTGGTCGCGCAGCTTGGTGACGCTCTCGATGATGTTCCCGGTCCCGAGCGCGATGTGCTGCACTCCAGGTCCTTTGTAAAACTCGATGTACTCTTCGATCTGCGATTTCTTGCGGCCCTCCGCGGGTTCGTTGATCGGAAACTTGATGCGTCCGTTGCCGTTCGCCATCACTTTGGACATCAGCGCCGAATATTCCGTGGAAATGTCGGAATCGTCGAAGGTCTGATACAGGCGGAAGCCCATCACGTCTTCGTAAAACTTTACCCACGGGTTCATCTGGTTCCAGCCGACGTTGCCGACCATGTGGTCGATGTACTTCAGATCCGGCCGGGCGCGAAACCCGGTCGGGACCCTCGACGGCGCGGAAGCCGGGCAGGAACGGTCCTTTATATCCGCGGCGCTCGACGAAGGTGTGAATCGTGTCGCCATAAGCGGCGATGGACGCCATGCGGACTTCGCCCGACTCATCGCGCATAGTGAACGGCTCTCGCACGCCGCGCGCGCCGCGCTTGGTGGTTTCGCGATAAGACGCCGCGGCATCGTCGACGGTCAGGGCGATGTCGCGTACGCCGTCGCCATGGACGCGGATATGATCGCTGATGGGATGATCGGGCGTAAGCGGCGAGGTCAGAACGAAACGGATTTTTTCCTGCTCCAGAACGTAGCTGGCGCGATCGCGCACGCCGGTTTCCGGACCGCTGTATCCCGTCAGTTTCATGCCGAAGCAGGACCGGTAATAGTGCGCGGCCTGACGGGCGTTGCCGACGTAAAACTCGACGTAGTCGGTTCCGTTCAGCGGAAGAAAATCGGTAGCGTGCGGCGACATTCTGCTCTGCTAACTGCGGCATACAACCTCCTTCACGTGCAACTGCTCCAGTGAATCCACCAGCAGGCGGTTTTCTTCATCGGTTCCCGTCGAAATGCGGACGCAGTGCGGCAGGCCGAACGCGCCCAGCGGCCGAACGATGATGCCGCGTTTGAGCAACTCCTCGGTCATCCACGCGGCGACGCTCGCGGCTTTCGAGCGGAACCATCACGAAATTCGCTTCAGACGGAATCGTTTCGAATCCCATTCTGGCGATCGCGGCGGCGATGAATTTGCGGCCGCGCGCGTTCAATTCGAGCGACCGGTGCACGAATTCACGATCGTCGAGGGCGGCAATTCCGGCCACCTGCGCGAGCGACGAAGGCTCGAACGTCAGCTTCACTTTGAGCAGATTCGCGATCAGATCTTCGTGCGCGAATCCGTAACCCACTCGAATGCCGGCCAGGCCGTAGATTTTCGAAAACGTCCGCAGAGTGATCACGTTGTCGTAGCGGTAATGCATTGAATCGGGATAACGCGGGTTGTCCTTGGCGTATTCGAAATAAGCCTCGTCCAGGATGATCAGCACGCGTTCGGGAACGTGGCGATAAAACTCGTCGAACTCGTGTTTGGTGAAAATCGTTCCGGTGGGATTGTTGGGATTCGCCAGATAAATGATCTTGGTCTTTTCCGTGATCGCGGCCGCGAGAGCTTCCAGATCGTAGTGCCAGTTTCGATACGGCACGGTGCGATATGCCACGCCTCGCGACCGGGCCAGCACCTGAAAGCCGATGAACGCGGATTCGGTGGTCAGCACTTCATCGTCATCGCACAGAAACGTCGCGAATGATGTTCGACATGATGCCGTCCGATCCGCTGCCGGCGATCACGTTCGCGACCTTGAGGTCGAACTCCGGGCCAGCCGTTCGCGCAGATCCAGCCCGCCGTTGGGATAAATTTGACGCTCGGTAAGATGCGCGCGCATCGCATCCAGCGCTAGCGGAGAAGCTCCCAGAGGGTTCTCATTCGAAGCAAGTTTGGCGACTCGCGTCAGGTGTAGGTTCGTTTTACCTCATCGGCGCTACGTCCGGGCTCATAGGGGCGGAAAGATGCGATATACGGGGGGTCCAGCACCGGTTATCAATCATCATAGCACCACCTGCATGTGGTGTCATTAGAACAAGAGCTTCGAACGGAGAACTGGACTGATCGCGCCGGAAGCTGATTCGTGATCCCGGCCAGTGGCGTTCCGAAGCCTGTCCCGGGCGTTCCGCCGTGTTGTTTCCGTAAGTCCCGCTGTAGCCGACGAAATTCGCGTGATTGAGCACGTTGAACGCCTCCATGCGCAGGTCCAGGTGCAGGCGTTCGTTCCACAACACGAACGGACGTTCGAGGAACGGAGCGAACGTCGTAAATCGGGCGGCCGTGACCGGTGTTGCGCCCGACCACCACGCCGTTGATCACCGGACGGTCCGTAGTGGCGCCGGTGTCGCCGCTGTTCGTGACGCCAGTCGTGTAGTTGTACGGCAGCCCGGTGCCGAGCGTGCCGACGCCGCCGAAGTTGATTTTCCAGCGGCAGGTTGTAAACCCCGCTGAGCACGAAGCGCTGCCGCTGATCGAAAATCGCGTTGCCGTTTTCGACTTTGCCGGTGAAATTCGGGTCGTTGGGATTCTGGCTCGGGAATATCGGGGTCGACGTTATCGATCGCGTGTGACCACGTATAGCTGGCCAGCATGCTCGAGCTCGGTGCTGAAGCGATGGCTCAGGTTCACATCCAGACGCGTCGTAATAGGCGTAGCCGTCGTTCACGTCGCTCTGAATCACGGCAGTAGGGCGGCTGCGGATTGGTCGCCGTGTTGGGGTTGCAGGCGGTCCCATTCTTGCGCATACCACCAGATCCAATACGGGACGGGTGCAGTTGGCGGCTTGCGCGCGTGCGCACCTGCCCCGGCTGCGTGCGAATGAACGGCGACGGAGGATCGACGTCGAGCGGCCGATTGATTTTCAGCGTGTGCGAGCCGACGTAATCGGCGCGCAGCACCCAGTTAGTCGCCAGACGGCGCTCGATTCCGAAAGTCCATTGCTCGGAATAGGGACTGAGAAGCTGGCTCTGATAGCCGACTAAGCGTCGAGGTCGGGAAGAACTGAGTTCAGATAGGAAGCCGCGCCCGGACGGATGTACAGGCTGCGAAGCGGCGCCTGCGCGCCCGCCGGGAAACGCCGGCAGCGGAACCGCGGTCACGCTGGTGGGAAATCCGATCTGGCCGGGAGCCGCGGTGTAGTTAAAGACGCCGGTGGGTCCCGTCAGCGCGTAGTTCGCTTCTGAATTATCCACGATCTGCGAATAATAGATGCCGAATCCGCCGCGAATTACGGTTTTGCCGTCGCCGCGCCAGTTATACGCGAAGCCGACGCGCGGCGCGAAATTTTTGCGTGAATCGGTGAAGGTCTGCTGCTCGTAGCGCAGGCCGAGGTTGATGGTCAGGTCCGGCCGGATCTTGTAATCGTCCTGGACGAACAGCGCCCACAGACACATCGTTCACGGTATAATTCGCGTTGCCGTAGCTCTGCGTGTACGTGGCGACGTTGGCGAGGCTGCCCAGGTATGCCTGGCTTTCACAAACACGCGAGCGTTTGCCGCTGGGTCCCACGTTTGTATGTGAACGAGCCGAGGTACACCGGTCCTCCGAATTCCTTGCTGTCGCCGCCGGTGTGCGCGACGATCATGTCCGCGCCGAACTTGATCTGATGGTCTGCCCCAGGTCGCCGAGAGCGTATCGTTCGCCTGATACTGGCGGTTCATCAGCAGCGCCGATTGCGAAGTGCCGAGGTGAACGTGCCGCCGGCTGGAGATCGGGACCACGTACTGCGTGCTGTAAATCGACGGGATCGAATTCCGTGATCGGCGAGGCGAGCTGAAACTGCACGCGGATCGCTGTTCAGCAGCGTCGGGCTCAGGCACCGCGGTCTCGCCCAATCTCGTTCGAGTACGTCCTGCGGTAGAACACGCGATCGACGTGGGCAGGCTGTTGCCGCCCACGATGCCGTTGGGATTGGTGTCGTGAAATCCGTCGATATCGCTGCGGAAAAACACGTTGTTGCGGTCGTTGATCTGATGATCCAGCCGCACGAACGCGAGCCAGCCGCGGTAGTGGCCGATGAAAGCTTCCGGGCGCGACCGGTGAGATGATCGGCGAGGCTCGATTCTCGCGGCTGAACTCGCCCGCCACGAAGAAATGCGTGCTCGATTTGATCGGCGGCCGCCCAGCGCCAGCGGCCGACTGGCCCAGAGTGTCGCTGGTCATATCGTTGCCGCTGGCGGCGTTGGCGCGACGAAAAACCGGAAAGCGCCGCTTCGGTCGCGGCGGGCCGCCACAACTCCATTACGTCGCCATGGAACTGATTGCCGCCGGACTTGGTAATGATGTTGATCGCGCTGCCGGTGCTGCCGCCGTATTCGGCCGAGAATCCATTCTCGAGGACATTCATTTCCTGCACCGCGCTGGACGGAATATTGCTGAAGATGGTCTGGCGGCCCCAGCTATCGTTGCCGGTGACGCCGTCGACCTCAAACCACGCCTGGCGCCGGCCGGCTCCATTGGTGGTGAACAGATCCTCATTCATGAACACGTCGCCCTGGTTGATCGCCTGCCGATTGGCGGCGTCGAGCAGCGGCAGATACGTGATCCGGTTATTGAGCAGCGGGGTCTCTTGAATGGTTCTGGAGTCGAGGCGCTCGCCCAACTGCGGAGAATCGGCCCGCACTTCGCCGGGGACTCCGGTGACGGTGACCTTGGATTCAGATCCGGCGACGCTCAATTGCAGGGTGAGGTCAGCGGTGGTGCCTCCAGCGAGCGTCACGTCGGCGAGCCGCGCTTCGGAGAATCCGGCTTTATTGGCGGTGATGGTATAAGTGCCGGCGATGGGGAGCCCGGTGATGGAGAAGTTGCCGGAGCCATCGGTCTGAGCGGAGCGGTCGACATCGCTGACGGCGTTGGTGACTTTAACCGCAACTCCGGCGACGGCGGCGTGAGAGGCATCGGTGACGTGACCGTGGATGGTCACGGTGTCGGGGGTCTGGGCGGTGAGGAGGATAGAGAGCGAGAGGAATAGAAGAATGCGAGGCATCTGAAACCAATTAGCGTACAGGAGGGGTGCGGGTACTACCAGGGGTCGTAGAAGGCGGTGGTGTCTGAAATGCGCGTTGACGGAAAACAGCAATCGATTGCTTTCCGGTCCATCTCGCCGTACCGTTAAAGCATGGCATCTGATCGCAGTTCGCTCCAAGCGCTGAAAAACCTGATAACTGAAGCGGACCTCATTCTTGAAACGACCCCGTCGCTACCACAGAACCGCACCACTGCTGCCCGCGAATCCCTCCGCGCCGCCCTGGCGCTCGCTGACGATCTACTCAAACAGGGCAAGATGAGCGCCGCTGCCGTGCTAGGACACAAGGGCGGAAGCTCGACGGCTCGAAAGCTGGGCGCGGATCACTACCGGCGCATGGCCGCTGCACGTAAGACTAAGGGTGGCGGAAGGCCCCGCAAGCAACCTGATTAGGGTTCAGTGTGCAGGTGGCTCGAACTCCCCAGTATGTTCGATAGCCGCGATGACTGTACTAATTGCGAACTCTCGAATCCCAACGCTCCGACTCTGGGCGAAGTAGTCTCTCAGATCCACTTCCACGGTCATTGGATCAAGTTTCCCTCCATCACAGATTGCGCGAAGGGCGTGACGCAGAATCATTGTTTGGCGACTCGTCATCGTGTCTCCAAGTCCCGATGCTATTGATTGGGCAGTATAACACAACTTTTTCACAGTATAATCATGGTTTTCCACAGCCTGTGTATGTATCATCCACAGCGCAGTTTGGCGTTGATGTTCTATCGCCGCCAAGCAGTGTTATAGTGTTAGTGGGCCGGTAGCCAAGTGGTAAGGCAATCTCTTTGCAGGGGATCACCGCCTGTTCGACTCAGGTCCGGCCCTAGTTTTTGCGGAGACGTGCCTCAATGGTACAGGAATCGACTTATAATCGAACAGCCGCTGCGCGAACAGCGGGTGGGGGTTCAAGTCCCCCCGTCTCCGCTCAACGTTTTTAGGTTAGCCGTGGTGCCATGCCAGCAGTCAACTAGCATGGGATCACGCAATCAGCGAGAGGGCTGATGTATGGCATACAACTCAGATTTTCAGCAAACGGTGATGCTGCTACTTGCGAAACTGAAGAACAAGAAAGAAGCGCTACAACAGGAGTTCGAAGCGAGATCCATGGAGATTGATCGCGAGATAGAATCGGTCTCCACCACGCTTCGCCTGCTTCGAGAGCCGGTGGTTACGCCGGTATCGCAGGGGTCGTATATTCCCAACCATCCAGGACCAATCATCGCCGCAGTAATGGGCAAGACTATGCGCGAGGCCTTGATTGCAATCGCTAATAACAACAATGGGATCGTTCGCATCGTGGATGTCAAGCCGATTTTGATGACGGCGGGCATCATCAAGAAGCCCAAACATGCGTGGGGAGCAATCTACACGACGCTCACCCGTAGCGGCCAATTCGAGAAGGTACAGGGCGAAACCGGAACCTTTCGGCTGGTTGACGATGCGGCGCAGCGCCACTTGCCCGTGGCATCTTAAACTGCTGATGGCATTTCAGCTCACAAATTCTTCTGCGGCCAGCGAATTCTAAAGGCGCGGAAGCGTAGAAGGAAGGTATACGACTTTGCCTGGACGACATGTTCGCGGTGACGTTCTTTATGTAGATTTCACTCCGGCTAAGGGTAGTGAACCCGATAAGGTCCGGACCTGCGTGGTCATTCAAAACGATGTTGGCAACAAGTATTCTCCGATCACAATCGTCGCTGCAATTACGGGGGCCGAAAATGTACCCAGGCGGTATCCGGTAGACGTTCCTGTACCAAAGGGAGAGGGCGGACTAACTAAAGATAGCGTCGTCCAGTGTAATCTAATACGTTGCGTCGATGAGAGTCGGGTGAAGCAGTGCCTCGGAAAACTCACAGCCAAGACAATGCACGAAGTCGACGAAGCCTTGAAGATGAAGCTTGGCGTTGCGATGAAAGCCAACATCACGCCAGATCTTCTTCTGCTCCCATCATTTCGTCAGCAACGATACGCGCGGAGGCAGCATTAGCGACATAACCATCTGCCAGTTCCTTTTCCAGTTTGCGGCGAAGGCGTTCGCCTAGGAATTGCTTAACGGCTTCTCTAATAAGACTACTCCGATTGGTAGCCAGTTCGACAGCGGCATCCTCTGCCGCGTCGTAGAGGGGCTGCGGAAAGTCTATGACGACACGTTTAGCTTTAGTGGCAGCCGCTGACACTCGTAGAGCCCTCCTGTTGTGGACTAGTTTCTTCATAGTACAATGTACAGATCGGCATGTAAACATCAATCTACATACCGAACTGCCCCTATTTATACCAATGCACTCTAGCAACCAAAGGTTTCATAAATCACAAACGTCTGATAACAAATATTTTACTAATTTATTGTCTTAGCCAAAGCGCTTAGGGAAGTGACGAAACTGCCGTTCTACTGGCGAATTCCGCCCATCGTCACTTCGTCGCCATCCCGCCAATTTATCCTTGACAAACAGCTATCGTAAGCTGTATTATTGAGGTATTAATGGCGATGTAAAAGACGTTAAAACAATGGTTTGCGATAGGTGCAAGCTTGATTGTCAACGCTTTGGAACGCATCGCAATGGACTTCGACGCTTCCGTTGCCCGATCTGCAAGAAAACCTATACCGAGTCCCACAACGCCGCGATCGAAGGAAGCTACATCGCCCAGGATCGGGTCGTGCTCGCCCTTCGCCTGCTGCTTGAAGGAAACTCGATCCGCTCGACCGAGCGCATCACGAACCTGGACCGGAACACAATCATGAAGATCTTGGTTAAGGCCGGTCAAAAGTGCGAACAGGAAAGGAAGGAAAGGGAAGGAAAGCGGGTCAGCCTGAACTTATACAGTTTGAGTCCATCGAAAAAGGGTCAGAGCAGACTGGCACATTTTGGAGGCATTCCAGTTGGGGCGGACAGGTGGCGCCGCTTGGTTATGGATCGTACGATGTCCTTTTCCAGCCTACGGATACAAGGCATGCCTTCGTCGGATCCAGGGCAGCACCGGCGACGGAGCAGTAGTACGAACTGGTTGCTTGATGACGAACGGCGAGCTAAGCGGGAGGACTCGCTGGCACCGTGGTCGCCCGCCGTTTCAACGGGAGACGCGGTAAATCGCGGGTGCCGTGCGATTCAAGGGATGGCACAGGAGAGTTAAAAAGGGGTCAGAGCAGTCTGCCTCGGAATCGATGGGCCGAAAATGTGCAAGATCAGGCTGACCCGCTTTTTCCCCCTGGTAGGTTAGCGGAGTTCTCAGGAGTTCACACATCCTTTATAGTGAGCGGGGTTGGACGGCGGCCATCAATGTCTTCGATTCCCAGTTCGGCGGCGACGATCACCTGGCCGGTGCGGTCGATCAGATGCGGATCGCGATAGAGCGCGGCGATCGCTCGGCCGATGAACTCGGGGCTTTCGCTGTTCGACAAATCCAGGCCGGCTTGCATCACCAATTCGGTGCGAACCAGGCCGGGATAGAGAGAGACGACCGGGATGCCGTGCGGGCGCAGCTCATGGGCCAGGTCGCGAGTCATTTTATCGGTGGCAGCTTTGGCGATTCCGTAGATCGTGTTTCCCAGGTATTTTTGTGCGGCCCAAAAACTGATGTTGACGATGAGGCCGCGGCGCTGCGGCACCATGACTCGCGCCGCGTGCTGCGAACAGACGAAAGCCGCTCGCACGCCTGCGTCCATCATTGAACTCCAGCGGTGTAGGGGTTGTTGCCAGAAGGGGAGCAGCCAGGTGAACTCGCCGTTTTCGACCATACGCTCATAGCCTCCCCAGGCGGAGTTGACCAGGAGGTCGAGGCCGGGCAGGCGGGCGAATGCGGCGGCAGTTTCTTCGTCGCGCAGATGATCGCAGCGGATGCGCGTGACGGAATCGGGGAGATCGGCGGCGTCGATGCGGCGGCCGGTGGCGAACACGGTGAATCCATCGGAGGCGAGAGCAGTGGCGATGCCGCGTCCTACACCTCGGCTGGCTCCGGTGATGAGTGCGATCGGCATGTCCATGGTATCGACGAAGGTGGTGGGGGAAGTCAAGCGAGTTGGGGTCATGTGGACAACGAGCCGCGACCGCAGGAAGCGGTGGGTCGTCATTTTTTACAGAGTTAGAATTGCTGGGCGGGAGGCTTCACTTCGATGGTTACGGTCTCGCCTTCGTGGACCGTCACTTCCTGGCCCACTTCGCTCGGCATGTCGTTCCCTGGGGCAGGTGTCACTACGAGGTATTTTCCGGGGGCTACCGGCGGTAGGCTGAACTGCCCGGTTTGGTCGACCTGATTGCCCTGGCCACCTCCAAGTTCGGTGTCCTCACTCGCCGCAGCCAAACCATCTGACCCGCCGGACCAGTTCCCTTGATAGTTGCCATGTTCGTGCTCAGGATCAGTTTTAGAGGTTCCGCAGAACCCGAGGAAAAGTCCAGCACGTGGTCGGTGACATCGGTGGCGCCGAGCAAGGCGCTCTTCAAGAAAATGCCCGGCGTGTCCACCATCAGCCGCCGCCATGGAACGGGAAGCACGGATTTGATGGTGAAGGTCCCGTCGCTATTGACTTGCGTTTGCGCGGGCGGGCCGCCGACCTGATACTGCGGAATCAACTGGAGATGGATCTGGTTGAGCGCAACCTTGTTGTTGGTGTTGCCTTCGATCTCGACAATTCCGCTCACGTCGACACCGTGCTTCAACTCGATGACGGTCTCAATCGGTCGGTCTTTGACTTCGATCCTCTGCAACGCGCCCATGTGGTTGTTGTCCGTCCGCGAGTAGGCGGCCAGGACGTAAGAACCGGGAAATACCATTTGAAATAGAATCGAATTTCCTGTGGGATCGGGCATCTGGCGGAATCCAAAATTGCGCGGGCTCTTCGGGTCGGCCGGCATCAGTTGCACATTCATATTGGCGCCGGATCCGGCGGGTGAATAAATTCCGCGCACAAAAGTGACTGGAGCAGGGCGCATCCGAAAATCGACGCCGGTGCGTTCGGCTCCCGCTGCGAGTTCGATGACTTGCGCAGATTTGGCTTCGCTGGCGAGCGGATAGTATTGCATGGGATAGGCGAGCGACGGCGGCGGTTCGGGTCCGGCAGAGAACGGGCGCGGCTGAAATGCAGGCGCACTGCACTGCGCCGTCAAAATATACTTGCCCGCCGGGATTCCATATACACGATATTGGCCTTCATCACCAGCAGCACCTCGGTAAAAGCCCATGCTCCCTTGCGCGAACTGCTCGGGGTGGGCGGCGGGATGGACCTGCACGAAGCAGCCGTTTAAGGGGTCGCCATCCTCATCGAGGATGCGTCCGGAGACCGAGGCCATGGGAATCAGGTCGACGTTCACCGGACCGGCCTTTTCGCCGGCGTTCACCGTGATGCTTTTGTGCCCCGGATTGTAGCTTTGATGCTGCACGTCCACTTGATAAGTACCGGGCGGAAGATTTTCGAGGCTGAACGCGCCGCTCACGTCGGTCGCAGCCGATTGCGGGCCGTTATTGGGCGGCTGACCGCCCGCGAGCGGATTGAAATTGGTATTGATCAAGACCATCGCCTTCTTCACGGGCTGATGGGTGACAGCGTCGAAGATGGTTCCGGCGATACTGCCGTTCTGGCCGCTCGGAGTCTGCGCGACAGCGGCGGCGGTGAGAAGTGCGAAGGTCGCGATTTTCATGGGAGCGCCTCGCGAGCCCGCTCCATCGGAATGAGCTTGGGATGCAGGGTCAAAGATGCGCCTTCGGCAAGGTCGATCTCTTCGCCCAGTTCATTGAGTTGGTCCGCTGCTTCCGGATTTCGAAAATTGGCGCCGGCCATTTTTTCGAGTGCGAAGATTTTGTACTTGCCGGGTGCGATTCCGAGCATTCGGAACTTTGCCCGAGTCGTCGGCGGCGACGCTGTAGTAAAAGCGCGCAAGGTTGTGCCGGTCGCCAAGCGGCGCGAGCAAAATCCCAGCCCGTTTCGAATCGCCCGAGCCGGCGTCGACTTCGCCATCGATTTTCGCGGCGCGCGTGCTGGCCACGATATGGAGCTGCGCATCTGAGCCGGATGCGACTTCCAGACGCGCAAACGTAATGTCCTTATCGCCAAAGTGCCCCGATTTTAGAAAGGCGCCGCGCGGGAACGGGTCGATGGTCCATTGCCACTCTCCGGGAGGGACTTGGAGCAGCGTGAAGCTTCCGTCAGCGGCGACATTCGCGGAACGGCGTATCCCGTTATTGGTCAGCCTGACTTCGAAGCTATTCTTCTGTTGGCCCGTGGGTCCCTCCATCTGAAAATGACCTTTGATATCCACGGCGGGCGCGAGCGCGAGGACCAGCTCGCCTGAAATCTGGCGCGTATCGACGACCTGCGAAGCCGCGTAGGTTTTCTTGTCGTTCTCGACGCTGGCTTCGACGCGGTAGCGGCCGGGGACCATTTCGCCCAGATCGAATTTGTACTCAGGGGCTTGGGCACCGGCCCCGCTGTTCCAGCGCATGACTCCTTCCTCGAGCGGGGAGACGGCGATTATTATGGTTCGTTCGTCGCCGCGCATCCGGACGGCGCCGGGGTCGGGTTTGGGCGGCGGGACGAGATCGGGCACGCCGGTGATGTGTCCGGTGAGATGCGCGGCGGGCTCCGTCCCGATACGGAAGTCGAGCCCGGTCAGATTTTCGCCGCCATGGATGAGGAGCGGCGTCGCGTCCTTGGACTCGCGCGCTCCGCCGAGGAACTGGGGGACCTCCCTCAGATGTTCCCGCTCGGCCGGCGAGGCCCGGAAACATGTTGCGACGGGCGGCATTCGGGTCGGCCCTTAGGTAATACTGGCCGGGGCTAATATTGAGGATTCGGTACTCGCCTCGATCGTCGGTGCTGCCGGTGCCGGCCTGTACCAGCACTCGTTCTCCAAGGTTTCGTCCGGGTCGAAGAAGGGTGACATTGGAAAAGGGGAGAGGATCGCCATCGGCGTCCAGGACGTGACCGGTGATGGTAGCCGTATGGACGAAGCGGAGTTTCAAACCCTGGCGGGATTCGCCGTCGCCGAGAGTGATGGTACCGCCAAGCTCGCGCGCGCTGTTGGCGCCATAAGCCGCGGTTCCGAGACCGGCCTTGGTGGCGCGAAGGTCGAAAGTGCCGGCGGGAAGGCCTTCGAAGCGGAAGGTGCCGGAGCTGTCTGTGCGGGTGGTGGCCCAGGATCGGGGCGTGCCATGCCAGGTGACTGTAACAATCGCCTTATGTATGGGATCGCCGCTGGAAGCATCGACGACGATACCTGAAATCACACACTGGCCGGCAGGCTGGGCTGCGTGCCAGGAGGCAGGTTATGGCCAGGGCACAAACCAGGCGAAGGCTTGTCCGGGCCGCTGCTCGGGGCATCGTTGGATGAGACGCTTCCTCTGTACTGAAAAGTTTCAAGGTCCGGTGTTGTATACTGCCGCTGGATATGAAAATAGTACCGCTTCTGCTGGTTTCGCTCACTCTTTTTGCCGCCGATGACGATTGGCCGCGATGGCGCGGTCCGAACGATGATGGGGTGGCTCGGGGCGATGTCCCGCTGGAGTTCAGCGCGACCAAGAATCTGGCTTGGAAGACGCATATTCCGGGGCGCGGGCACTCCTCGCCGGTGATCTGGGGCGATCGGATCTTTCTGACTACGGCGATCCCGACCGGAGAGGTCGCGGACGAATACGCGCCTGCGGTGCGCAAAGAGCATCGCTTTGTGGTGATGTGCCTGGATCGCAATACCGGCAAGGTCCTGTGGGAGCGCACGGCCAGGACCGCGACGCCGCCCGACGGGCATGAGACTCCCTACGGCAGCTATGCGTCGAATACGCCGGTGACGGACGGCAAGCGGGTTTACGCGTTTTTCGAGTCGCGCGGAATTTTCGTGTATGACCTGAACGGCAAGCTCGAATGGCAGAAGGATTTCCCGCAGATGCATAAGCGCGGCGAGTTCGGCGAAGGCACGCCGACCATGCTCGACGGCGACACACTGTATCTGAAGTTCGATCAGGAAAAAGGCTCGTATTTGCTCGCTTTGGATAAGAACACGGGCAAGGAACTGTGGCGCGTGGAGCGCGATGAGCCGAGCTCGTGGTCGCCTCCGCTGATGGTGACTTATAAGGGGAAGAAGCAGCTCATTACGTCGGGGACCACGGTCCGGTCGTACGATCCGGCAACGGGAAAAGTCATCTGGCAGTGCGCGGGACTGGGGCTGAATGCGATTCCGGCTCCGGTATCGGCGGATGGAATCGCGTATGTGATGACGGGTTTTCAGCGTCCCAACATGATGGCCATCCGGATCGACCGGGAAGGCGACTTGACCGGAACTGACGCGGTCATCTGGAGCACCAATCGCGGGACGCCGTATAATCCTTCGCCGGTGATTCAGAACGATATTTTGTATTTCTTTAACGATGCCGCGATGTTGAGTGTGTTCAAGGCGAGCACGGGCGAGGCTTATTACAAGCAGCAGCGTCTGCCGGGGGCGCATAATTTGAAGTCGTCTCCGGTGGCAGTGAACGGGAAGCTTTATATCGCGACCGAGGAAGGCGACGTGTTCGTGCTCAAGATGGGGGAGAAATTCGAAGTGCTGGCGACGAATAGCATGGGGGACGAGATGTTCATCGCGACTCCGGCGGTCGCGGGCGGGAGCATGTATTTGCGGGGGCGGAGCACGTTGTATTGCGTGAAGTGACTGCCTCTGAGACACCCGACCGCTCCCCGATCCAGCTCCCGTGTCGCGGCCGCTGAGCGGCGATTTGCACGTCACCGCGAGCCGCGACCACAGGGAGCGGTGGGTCGTCGCGTTTCACACGAACTACTGGTTCTGTTTTTTCACCGGCGGCTTTTCTTTGGAATCCCCAGTGGCGGGCTGCTCTTTTAACTGATCTTCGGGAGTCGGATCGACGTCGCCAAAGGTGATTTCCGAGGTGGTGCCGAATTTCCGGTATAGACGGTATTCGGCTTCGTTCTTCATGATCGCTATGCTCTCTTTCGAGTGCAGCTCGAAGTGGAAGGGCAGAACGAATTCCTGGTCGCCGATTTTGGTGGGGTTGTAATCGAGCGTAAGGCCGACTTCATGAATCGGGTAATCGGAAGGGATGCCGACGCAATCCATTTTGATGCGCATCACCGCTTTGGTTTCGCGATCGGCGTAAACCAGGCCGGTGTAGGCCGAAATGTATTCCCGCTTCGATTCCCCGTGATACATGCTGTAGCCGGCGGATTTCGGCACCCTGAACGAGAACACGTACATGCGGCGGCCGCGCAGAGTGGCCCAGTGGTCCCAATCGAACTCGGCGCCGGTTTCGGGATCGAAAATGTGCGACAGCATGGAACCGAATTCGCCTGACGAAGTCGCGCCCCCGAGTTGGTTGTGCTCGATGTTCGCGACCGACTTCATGGTTGATCGACTCCACTTTGTAGCTTTCCTTGTGGTCGAAAAACGTGATCTGTTCCTGGATGGTGTCGCCGTAAGCGCGGTATCCGGGCATGGTGGGAGTAATCGCGCGGCGCGTAGTCTGGACGCACACGTAGTTCGGCAGATTGTTGGTGTAGTTGGCCGCGTAATCTTTCATCGCCTGGAGGGTTTCCGCCAATTCGACCGAATCCGGTGGCGGGGGCGGAGGGGGCGGCGCTGGAGCCGCTTGCGGAGGCGGAGCGTCGCGAAGGCTCGCCGATTCCTCACTCATTTTGCGAAGAGCCGCAACCGTTTTAGGACCCGCGCCCTGTCCCTGCAGATCTTCTACGGTGCGATCGTCGAGTTTCTCGCTGAGCTTAATTCGATGCAGTAGAAATTCCGCGGTGGTGCGATCGTCGCCTTTCATTTTGATCTGCGACTTGACGAAAGTGACCACCTCGGCTACGGTCATCGACCTTTGCGCATTCGCGGCAAGGGTCAGGAGCAGGAACAATCCGAGCCACCGAAGTTTCAACATCAATTCTCATTTTGCCACGCCCGGAGTCATACAGCCGATCAAGGCGGCGGCCGATTGCCGCATGCGGATAGGCCATTTGGCATATATTGACGGCGAAACCAGGCAGAACTTAAACACAAAGATAACCTTTTTGCCCGCCGGACGCGTCTATTTGTGGGGGAACGGTGTTCTTAGAGTTAGACCAGATTGCCGGGTGAAATAGCTGTCGCCGAATCTTAAAACTCAGGAGCAATGAAGGCCACATGAAAATCTGCGTACTAGGTGGTGACGGATACTGCGGTTGGGCCACGGCCCTGTACTTGTCAAGGCGGGGGCACGCGGTCGCGATCGTCGACAACTACCTGCGCCGGCAATGGGATTTCGAACTGGGCGTGCAGACGCTTGACGCCGATTCAGCCACTGGCGGAACAGACTGCGCGTCTGGCAGGAGCTGACCGGAAGCACGATCGACCTGTTCACCGGCGACGTGACCGATTACGAGTTCCTGTCAGGGGTGTTTGAAACATTTCAGCCCGACGCGGTGATTCATTTCGCCGAACAGCGGGCCGCTCCGTATTCGATGATCGATCGCAAGCACGCGGTGTTCACGCAAGTGAATAACGTGGTGGGGACTCTGAACGTGCTGTTCGCGATTCGCGAATACCAGCCCGATTGCCACCTGATCAAGCTGGGCACCATGGGCGAATACGGGACGCCCAACATCGACATCGAAGAAGGCTACCTGCGCGTCGAGCACAACGGCCGCAGCGACGTGCTGCCGTTCCCCAAGCAGCCGGGCTCGTTCTATCACCTGTCGAAGGTGCATGACAGCCACAACATGATGTTCGCGTGCAAGATCTGGGGCATTCGCGCCACGGATCTGAATCAGGGCGTGGTATATGGAACCGTGACCGACGAAACCGGGCTCGACGAGGCGCTGATCAATCGTTTCGACTACGACGATGTTTTCGGCACGGTGCTGAATCGTTTTTGCGTCCAGGCCGCGAGCGGGCATCCGCTCACGGTGTACGGAAAAGGCGGGCAGACCCGCGGATTCCTGGATATTCGCGACACGGTGCGCTGCATCGAGCTGGCGTGTCTGAATCCGGCCGCTCCGCGGCGAATGCCGCGTGTTCAATCAGTTCACGGAGCAGTTTTCGGTGCTCGAGCTCGCCAACATGGTGAAGGCCGCGGCGGCGAAAATGGGCGTGACGGTGGAGGTGGCCCATATGCCGACGCCGCGCGTCGAAGCCGAAGAACATTATTACAACGCCAAGCATTCGAAGCTGATCGACCTGGGCTTGCACCCGCATTATTTGTCGGATTCCCTGCTCGATTCGCTGATGAACGTCGCGCTCCGGTATCAGGACCGGATCGACATCTCGCAATTCCTGCCGCAGGTTCAGTGGAGAAATGCGACCAACCGGCGCGCGCGTCCAATTTCGGCCTGCGGCAACCGTGGGCGCCGACACCCGGCCTTGAAGCATTTTCCGGCTGGAGCATTCGCGGCATCGTAATTTAGCATCGCTATCATAAAAACGGAGCGATGCCGCAATCAAGCGCCGCCGAACCGGCGGTCCCCGAAAAACGTGTTCCTCTGTATGCTGATCGTTCTGCTGTTTGCCGCGGCGGTTTACGCCGGCTGCATGGTTTCTCCGCCATCGCTGATGGACGACGTGGACGCGGTGCAGGCGCAGATCGCGCGCAACATGCTCGCATCGGGCGACTGGGTGACCGCGCGGCTGGACGGCATCCCGTATCTTGAAAAAGCTCCGCTGATTTACTGGCTGATCGCCGGATCTTTCAAGATTTTCGGCGCGTACGACTGGGCCGCGCGCGATCCCGGTGGTGCTTTCGGCGATGGCGCTGGCCTGGCTGACCGCCGCGTTCGGGCTCTGGGCGTTCGGCAAGCGAGCCGGATTCTACGCGGGGCTGTGCATCTCCACCTGCTTCGGCCTGTTTCTGTTCACCCGCATTCTGATTCCCGATGTGATGCTGACCGCCGACATCGCGCTTTCCATGTGGGCGTTCCTGCGCGCGATCGACGACGAGGAACCGCGTCCGCGTTGGTGGGCGTTTCTGCTGGCCGCGAGCCTGGGCGTCAGCCTGTTGCTCAAGAGCCTGGTCGGCGTGGTGTTCCCGGTCGGCGCGGCGCTGGTTTATCTGGCGATCACGCGGCAGCTATTCCATCGCAAAGACCTGGAAGCGCCTTCATCCTGTTCAGCGGCCTCGCGGTCGTCGCTCCTGATCGCCGCGCCGTGGCACATCCTGGCGACGCTGCGAAATCCTCCGTATTTCGATTTCACGATGCGCAGCGCGCCCGGCGAATATCACGGCTTTCTGTGGTTCTTCTTCATCAACGAGCAGGTGCTGCGGTTCCTGAACCTGCGCTATCCGCGCGATTACGATACCGTCCCGCGCCTGTACTTCTGGCTGTTCCACCTGGTGTGGCTGTTTCCGTGGAGCGTGTACTTCCCGGCGGTCGCGAAGCTGTCGTTCTCAAGCCGCTGGATCGCGCCGGGCAGACGCGATTGCTGGCGCTGTGCTGGACCGGCTTCATCCTGGTCTTTTTCACGTTTTCGACCACGCAGGAATATTACTCGATGCCCTGCTATCCGGCGCTGGCGCTGCTGCTGGGATCGGCGATGGCCGCGGGAGGCGATTGGATCCGGCGCGGAACGCGCGTGCTGTGCGTGATACTCGCGGCTGGCGCCATCGCGGCGCGGCACGTTGTATTTCATGACGCGGAATCTGCCCGCGCCGGGCGATATTTCGAGCGCGCTCGAGCTCGAATCCGGGCGCCTATAAGCTCTCGCTCGGCCACATGGAGGATCTGACCATCGCCTCGTTCGCCTATCTTCGACGCCCGCTCCTGGCCGCGGCGATCGCGTTTCCTGATCGGAGCGATCGGAACCGTCGCGCGCCGCGGGACAGCGCGCGTTTCTCGCCGCGGCCGTGATGGCCGTGCTGTTTTTTCAAGCCGCGCGGATGGCGATGGTGGTGTTCGATCCCTATCTGTCCTCGCGGCCGCTGGCCGATGCTCTGCTGCGCGCGCCGCACGGGAAAGCTGATCGTGGATCATCACTACTACACGTTTTCCTCGATTTTCTTCTACACCAATCGCGACGCGCTGCTGCTCAACGGCCGGATTCAATAACCTGGTGTACGGCTCCTATGCGCCCGGCGCGCCGGATATTTTTATCGACGACGCGCAATGGAAAACGATGTGGCTGGAGCCGGAGCGCTGCTACCTGGTGGCGAGCAGATCCGCCGTGCCAAGCGCTGGAAGACTCTGGTCGGACCGCGACTGCTCACACGTGGTCGCCGAAAGCGGCGGGAAGCTGCTGCTCGACCAATCAGCCGGTCGCGTCGAGTAGCCTGAAGAGGTGACGGCCGTGTAGCGCTGTTCCTGGGAATCGCGGCCATCCCGTTCATCTACTACCTGATCGCGATGTACAGCTCCTGGCGCTATTTCGCGCAGACAGGCCGTCCCGCCGGATGCGTCCTTCACGCCGCCGGTCAGCATTCTGAAACCGATTCGCGGGCTGGATCCGGACGCGTACGAAAATCTGGCCAGTTTCTGCCGCGCAGGATTATCCCGATTACGAATTCGTGTTCTGCGTCGATCCGGACGACGACGCCGGTCACCGACAGTTCTGGATAAGCTGAAGCGCAGATTTTCCGGAGCGGACCATTCGCGATTCTGTATGGTTCCGGCCGCGTCGCGACCAACGATAAAGTCGCGAAGCTGGCGCGCCTGGTGAGCGAAGCCGCGCATGAAATCGTGGTGATCAGCGACAGCGACGTGCGCGTGGGTCCGGATTATCTCCGAAAAATCGTCGCTCCGCTGCGCGATCCGAAAGTGGGCGCCGTGACCTGCTTCTACGTTCCCACCGAAGTGAAAACGTTCACCGATCACCTGCAAACCGCCGGCATGATGTCCGATTTCTACGCCGGGCATCCTGGTGGCCTGGCAGTTGGATGGCGTCAAGTTCGCGCTGGGACCGACCATCGCCACCACGCGCGCGCGCTCTCGCGGATTCGGCGGCTACGCAGTCCATTGAAAACCGCCCGGCGCGACGATCTTCTGGTGGGCCGCCTGATCGCCGAGCAAGGCTACGAAGTGGTGCTGCTGCCGTACGCGATGGAGACCGTTGCGGATTATCAATCGATGCGCGATCTGCTTCACAAGCGCCTGCGCTGGATCGTGGTGATGCGGCACATGCGGCCGTGGGGGCATCTCGGCCTGCTGTTCACGCAAGGACTGCCGTGGTCGCTTGCCGCCGTTGCAGTTCATCCTACCGTGGCGACGGCGCTCGCGTTATTTCGGAGTCTATATGGCGTTGCGCGTGGCGATGACGTGGATGATCGGCGTCCACGGCTTGCAGCAGCGCCGCTTCTGGAAGGAAATGCCGCTGATTCCGGTGTGGGACGCGGTGGCGTGCTTCATCTGGCTGACCAGCTTTCTGCGCGCAACAGCATCCGCTGGCGCGGCGCGGACTATTACATTCGCGACGGGAAACTGGTTCCGGTGAAAGAGTGATCACTCGCCCGGCATTACTACGCCGGATAATGCGGCGGATTCGCCGACATGGTTTCGGGCAGATGTTTCATGCCCCAGGCGAGCGATAAATTCCCAGCCGCTTTTAGACCTATGAAGAGGAGCAGAACAGAATAAACGCGCAGACTCTTCGCCTGCGTGGAGAGACTCATGAGTGAATTTTAGCAGCCGCTACTTTTTCGCCGAGCGGGGCCGCGCGGTTTGTCCTTGTACATCGCCGCATCGGCGCGCTCGATCACTTTCACGTACGGCTCTCTCCGCATGCGCCGCCGCGACGCCGATCGCCGCGCTTACGCCGATCTTCCGGGCGACGCCGCCGACGATGATCTCGTAGTCGCCGAACACCCACTGCCGGACGCGCGCGATCTGCGCCTCGGCCTGCTTGAGCTCGCAGTCCAGAATCGCGATGAACTCGTCTCCGCCCCAGCGTCCGATGAAATCGGTGGGCCGAAATGCGGCTTTCAGCTCCGTAGCGAACTGCTTCAACACCTGATCCCCTGCTAGGTGCCCCAGTCCATCGTTGATCTGCTTGAATCCGTTCACGTCGAACATCATGACGCAGAAAGTTTTTTTCAGCTCTTCGAAATGTTCCAATTCCAGCTCGACGCGGCGGCGATTTCCGAACCCCGTGAGAGGATCGCGATTCGCCAGCCGCTCCGTTTCCTCTTCCCTTGCCCGCGACGCGGACAACTCCGTTCGCAGTTGTCTGGACGCATTCCTGGGTCTCGTGCGCCATCTTGTCGACGTACGATTTCAGTTCCTGAGCGCTTTGGACCAGGGACGTACGAATCTTCGTCAGATCGTCCAGGTCCGCGATGGCCTGAAGGCGCGCGCTGAAGGCGTTGAACTGCGTGCAGTAGCGATGGTCGCGCTCCCCCATCGCTTCGGCGGTGCTGGCGATCATCACCATCAGTTCCTTGATCTCCGCCGCTTTTTGTTTCAGATATTCGGAAGCGCGCGTGCCGGCCTGTTGCAGTTCGGTCTCGAACTTCTGTTCGGTCTCTGCGACGGCTGCGGCGCTCTCGGCGTCCGCCAGACTTTCCGCGAGATTTGTAAGGTTTTGTACGAACTCCGGTCCCAGGCACGGGCTGGCCTGATTGCCGAACGCACTGGTAGCGGCAACGGCGGCGCGGTAGGAATCCAGAGTGGATTTCAACACCCCGGTATGATCCACCTCAAGGTATCGCTTCAGGGATATCAATATACAGACTTATCGACGGAAGACCGCAAAACTTCAGCCGATTTCGCGCGACTCAGCCGTGTCCCAGATACATCAGCCAGCTGAGGCCGAAGATCGCCACCAGGAAGTAGCCGAAGCAGTAGACGGCGTAGCGGATGCGCTCCCGATCCGTACGCTTGGTGATGATTCCCAGCACGATGGAAGTGAACAGTGCGAACAGCAGGGATGCTTCGAAATGCGAAAGAGTCATCTTGGGCATTATTCTTTTTTCCCCGTCGCGATTTCGAACGCATCCACCATCGCCAGAATGTTCAGCAGTCCGGCAGCGACCAGAAACTTGGTGCCGTAATCATGCACGTGCCCTGCGACATCCGGCTGATTGTAACCGAGCGCTCTGGCCAGAAGATAAAACAGACCCGAGAAAAGATTCGCGATAAATCCGCCGCAGTAGATGACCGTAGTGAGAATGTCTCCGGTCTGCCATTGAAACAGCGCGCCGCGCATCATCAATCCCAGCAGGAACATGGCGGCGACGGATGCGAGCAGCAGTCCTCCTCTGGCGGGGCGCTTCATTAGGAAATGTCCGCCGCCCGGAATCAGCCACGCAAACGCGACCACCGGCGCCCATTTGCTGGCTGGCGGCAACGCGTCATTCGGATTGTCTGCCATTATTATTAATGTTATCGCACTACCGGTGACGTGGTAGTGTCTCAGTTTGAATCTCAGGATTGGGAAGTGGACCTCTGGTTATTGGTCACACCTACAACGCGGCGCGCAGATAGTGTTCAACCTCACCTCAGCGTGACTTCGGCTCACGCTATTCTGAAGAACGTGGGGGGAGATTTACAGCGTGGCAAAACTTGTCTACGGATTGAGCCAGTCCCTGGATGGCTACGTCGACCACATGAAGCTTGGGCCGCCGGCGCCCGCGGCCTTCCGTCACTTCATCGGGCTGGTGCGCGGCGCGGCGGGCCTCATTTACGGTCGCCGCACGTACGAGATCATGCGTTATTGGGAAGAAGATCTTCCTGATTGGGACGCGGAGGATCGCGAGTTCGCGGTGGTGTGGCGGAGCCAGCCGAAGTGGGTCGTGTCGCGTTCCCTCAAGTCCGTTGGCCCCAACTCGACGCTTGTCGCGGATGACTTCGAGAAGGTGATACGCAGGCTGAAGGCCGAGCTGGCTGGCGAGATTCAAGTTGCCGGACCAGTCCTGGCGCAAAGCCTGACCGAGGCCGGTCTTATCGATGAGTATCGACTCTACCTCCGCCCCGTCGTGCTTGGTGGTGGCCAGCCATTCTTCGCCGGCCCCCGGCCGCCGCTCCACCTGGTGGCCAGCGATTTAATCGCCGATGACTTGATTCGGCTGACGTACGTTCCTGCTTAATCGCGCGACTCGCCCGACGGACTGCGCTCAGAAATTCAAACTGAGACACTAGCGGTGACGGATGCAGATTTCCCGAACTCTCAGCGCTGAATTCCTGCGCCCCGATGTCTGGATGGAATGGGCCGCCCGCGGCGTGCGCGTGGTGGTGATTCTTGTCCTGGCGTGGCTGTTTTCACGGATCGCTAAGCGGCTGCTGGCGCGCTTGCAAACCTACACGATTCGCATGATGGACCGGCGTAATGAAGGCTCCACCATCGAGATGGAGAAGCGCGCGAATACGCTAATCTCCGTACTCAGCAAAGTCGCGAGCATGTTCGTCTGGCTGGTGGCACTGGTGATGGCCTTGACCGAACTGAACTTCCATATCGAGCCTTTGCTCGCCGGCCTGGGCGTGGCCGGACTGGCGCTGGGATTGGGCGCGCAGACCGTGATTAAGGATTGGCTGGGCGGACTCTTTCTGTTGCTGGAGGATCAGCTTCGCATCGGCGATTCGGTGATCATCAACGGAATTTCCGGCGGCGTGGAAGAGATCAATCTGCGCACTACGCAGCTTCGCGGTGAAAACGGCGCGGTGAATATTATCGCCAACGGGTCGATCGCGACGCTTTCCAACCTGACTCGCGACTATTCCTATTACGTAATCGAACTCACCATCGCCCATAGCGCGGATTCCGATCGGGCGATGTCGATTTTCAGCGCGGTCGGCGACGAACTCCAGCACGACGAATCGTATCGCGATCTGATTCTCGCGCCGATCGAGGTGATGGGAATCGACCGGCTGGTGGATCGCGGCGTGACGCTCAAGGCCCGGATCAAGACGCTTCCGTCGAAGCAGGCGGTGGTGGGGCGGGAACTGAATCGGCGCGTGAAAGCGCGGCTGGACGCCGAGAAAATCGCATTTCCTCCGATACAGCCGTCGGCGCTAAGCTGACGCCAGCACCTCTTCGAGCTGCTTTCGATGGCGCTCCGTATGCGCTCCGCAGAAGATGATCCATTGGTATCCGTCGAGCGGACCGAAGATCATGTGATTGAACGCGCGCTGGCGAATGGGATCTTTGGTGGTACGGACATACAGTATGGTCCGGTCGCGAACTTCGGTGAAATGCGCCCTCAGCTCGTCCGCGTTGGGAAATCGATTGGCTGGCCGCGCACCTTCCGGAGCAGTCACTTTCCGGCCACGCGACGGGACCAGCTTCATGATGACATCTTCTTTGCCCGGTGTCGCCGCGAGAACCTCTTCAGGCCGCAGCCGGACCTTTCGCCAGGTCCTGAATCTGCCGCAGCAGATCCGCCTCGACGATGGCGAGGTGCTCCACGCAGTCGGCCGGGCTCCAGGCTTCGGCGGACGGTTTCATTCGCCACTGCGCTTCGCTGAGCGTAGCGGTGGAATTGAGAATATCGGCCTTAGTCTCTTCCAGATAGGCGATAGCGCGTTCGCGCTCGGCTTGGGTCACGCCCCAATTTTACTTTATGGGAGCTGAGTCGCGCCGCTTGATCCTGACGCCGGCGTTGGTTCCTTCAGGAAACGAAAGCACCAGAGTCCCGCCGGCGTCGGTCTGCTCTTCCCACAGCTCTTCGTCGTCGACTTCGACGTCGTAGGCCGCATGCGGAGTCAGATTCAGGATGAAGACCGCTTCGGCGTCGGCCTGGAAGCGCGCTGCCTCTTTGCTTTCGGCGCTGATCAGCACGGCATCGCCGATCCGCACCGGTTTGGTCTTCGCTCCGGCGCGCAGGGACTCGATTTTTCCATCGGAAAACAGTTGAAGATGGCCCTCGAAATAGCCGATCCAGGTCGCGTCCTCGTCCCAACTGGTCCGCGCGAAAACATGCCCTGTGGCTGAATCGTGAAACACCAGCGGGACGTGGAAATAGCTCAATCCGGGCTGGTAAGGATTGGCCCACATGAATTCGTAGACGATTCCCAAGCCGCTGCGCATCAGGAAGCGGTCCTGCATCAGCCATCCTTGCAGGTACTGGCTTTCAAGCGCGTTCGCGTCATAACCGACCATCGCGAGCTCGACCGCCCGCGCCATCACCATGTCGGGGATGTCCGGATCGCCATTCGCGGGCGTAAATCGGCACGCGATATTCGTTTTCGGAGGCCGGGTAAGGAGCCGGGTAGTGACCCGCCAGATGATCGACCGGGAGCTGGCTGAAATACCCCGCCGCCGATTCGCGCAGATCGATCTTCAGATTGTCGCGAATCGCGTGCATCATTTCGTACAGCCAATAGAGCTGCTCCCGAGGGATAGCGGGCTGGTCTTTTTCGATGCCGTTTGACCATATTTCGCGCGCCACCATTTTTCGACGATGGCGCTGGAGTTCGCCTATTGGCATGATCCGGCAGACGATCGGCTATCGCGATTGCGGCCAGCGTCCGCGCGCTTCGTGTTCGCACATCTTCGGGCGGTGGTCTGCCAGACGCGGCCTCCAGTTTCGCCCCCAATCGGTCCGCCTGCGACCTTAGTCATCACAGGGCCGCACCAATCGAACACCAGGGCCATCTGGCGCAGGTCCTTGGTATCGCCAAGCGCCCACTCCACGGCTTTCTTTCCGGCACTTTGATCCTGCGCGACGCGGTAATACAGCGCCCACGCGATTCCCGGGCTCAGGCATGGCCGCGCCGCCCGAAATCAGTGCTTCGAACTGCTGCCAGCGCATGGATTGGCGCTCCCGCTCGCGCTGCAACAGGCGCAAACGCTGTTTAGTCAGGAGCAGGCGCGGAGAATCCGTATAGACGTGGTAATCCTCTTCGTTAATGCGTTTGTGCCAAACACCGGGAGGGCCAACAAGAAGAAGCCGCAAGAACACTTGAGGCCCATTGTGTCACAGCGACACACCGGTCGGGGCAGCGGTGGTGCAGCCAAGCCCGATGCGCAAGGATGTAAACTATTGAAAATAAAAGCGAGACACGCTGGTGTCCCGCATGCTATATTTGAACACGAATTGATGAAGTAAACTTTGCAAACCTGCCCTCTGTTTGCAACGGGCGCGAACGGGAGAAGCGAGTGGCTAAATACTAGCGTGCTTGCGGGAGCCGGTGTTTTTTTGAAGTTCAAAACCGCTCCTTCCTTCGTTTGGGCAAGTTGCAACAGAGGGGTTTTTTGTAGGGCGCGATATAACGATTTTGTTGTTGGGATTGATAAATACCGCGCATCGCTTTCGACACTGACGATGAGCGCGGCCAATAACTCATGGACTTCCCGGATCGCCGGTATCCGCTTCGAAGAGCTGGTTGAGGAACTAATTAGGACGCGGGCCTTGACTTGAGTTTGTTCAGAGTAGAAGCCGTGGATCCAGCCCGTCTTGGGCGGACCGCATCGGAAAAGGCTGCACCGTCACCTCGCAGCTGCCGATTCCGATGCGGTTTTTTCGTACAACTAAGCATACTCCTGTTTCCACCCTTCGCGTCGCTGCGAAGAACCTCAAAGTACCAGCGGAATGAGCTTTAGATCCAGCTTCGTACCATACCCATCTCGACCAGAACCATGGATCTGAACTATTGGTCCTGCCCGCGGTTCAGCGGCCACAATACTCGTGGCCCATGCAGGATATTAACCGGATTCTCCTTTACACGCGGCATTGGATTCACTACGGATTCCTGGCGCACGTGGTGGTGTGCACGGTGATCGCCGCCGCGGAGGGCTTGCTCGGACGCTAAACATAGAAGATTGGAGAAATTGGCGACTGGACCACTGGCCGGAATCCGCGTCCTCGATCTCACCGCCAACATCTCCGGTCCGTGCGCGACCATGATTCTGGCCGGGCTTGGTGCGGAAGTGCTGAAGATTGAGCGGCCGTCGACCGGAGATGAAGCTCGCCAGATGGCTCCCGGCAGGGGACGGATGGAGCGCGTATTTCCTCGCAATCAATCGCGGCAAGCGATCTCTGGCCGTGGATCTGAGCCAGCCGGAAGGCGTCGCGCTGGCGTTGAGACTCGCCGCGCGCTGTGACGTGTTCGTCGAGAATTTCCGCGGCGGCAAAGCGGAAGCCATGGGCTTGGGCGAGGCGGCGGTGCGGGCGCTCGCGCCGGAATTATCTATGCATCGTCTGTCCGCGTTCGGACCGCGTGGACACGATTTCGAGAAGCCAGGCTACGATGCGCTGGTGCAGGCGCGCACCGGAATCCAAAGCGTTACGGGAGAGCCGGGCACGGCGGGCGCGCGCGCGGGTGTATCGATTCTCGACATGGGAACCGGCATGTGGATCGCGTTGGGAGTGATCGCGGCGTTGTTCGAGCGCGAACGCACCGGCAGGGCCGGGCGCGTGGACGGGTCGCTGTATCAGACCGGCATCATGTGGATGGCGTACCACTTAGTCGCCCGGCAGATGACCGGGCGCGATCCGCAGCCGCAGGGGACTCGCATCGGCGCGTTCGCTCCTTATGGCGATTTCGCGACGGCTGATTCCCGCGTTTTGATCGGAATTTCGAACGACCGCTTGTTTCAGCGCTTTGCGAGACGACCGGATTGGCAAATGAGAGCCGATTCGCTACGAATCCGGATCGCGTGAAGAATCGCGACGCGCTGGATTCGGCTCTGGCGCCCTTGTTGCGTCAACGCTCGACTGCGGAATGGCTGGAACGTTTCGATCGCGCGGGAGTTCCCGCCAGTGCGATTCAGACTGCCGGGGAAGTCCTGAACGACCCGCAGCTTGCGGCTTTGGCCAGATGTCCGAGATTAGATGGGACGGGAGTTTCGTCGCCGGTCCTGCCCATCGAATTCTCGGGTTTCCAGCCGCTGCCGGGGCCGCGCCGCGATTGGGCGAGCATACTCGCGAGGTTCTGCTCGAATCGGGATTTTCGCCGGATGAAATCGACGGTCTGATCGAGCGTAGAATCGTACAATGTCAAGCGTTTCCGAAGAGCAGCGGCTGATTCTGCGCACGGTTCGCGAGTTTGTCGAGCGCGAAGTGATTCCCGTCGCGAGCGGGATGGAGCATCGCGGCGAATATCCTCACGCTTTAGCCGACCAGATGGCGAAGATGGGCCTGTTCGGTCTGAATGTGCCTGAAGAATTCGGCGGAACGGAGGTCGATTATGTCACTTTCGCCAGGATTTTCACCGAGCTTTCGCGGGGATGGCTGGGCCTCGCGGGTATCGTCGGCACGCACCTGGTGCTATGCGATGTTCTGGTGCGGTTCGGCTCCGAAGAACTGAAACGCCGATTCCTTCCCGCTCTTGCATCGGGCGAGCGGCGGGGAGGAATTTGCCTTTCTGAGTCCAACGCAGGCACCGATCTGCAAAATATCTCGACGACGGCGACGCGTGATGGCTCGGTGTATCGCGTGAATGGATCGAAGATGTGGATCACGAATGCCCGTCACGGCAATACGTTCCTGCTGCTTGCCAAGACCGATCCCTCGGCGAAACCAGCGCATCGCGGCATGAGCGCGTTTGTCATCGAAAAAGGTGCGCCGGGCCTGATCGTCAGCCGCGATATCGACAAGCTGGGGTACAAGACCGTTGAAACCTGCGAGCTTCACTTCCAGGATTTCGTGGTCCCTGCGGAAAATCTGATTGGCGGCGTGGAAGGCGAGGGATTCGCACAGGCGATGACGGGCCTGGAGGCGGAGAGAATCAACGTAGCCGCGCGCGGCCTGGGAATCGCGCAAGCCGCGTTCGACGAAGCGATTCGCTACGCACAGCAGCGGGTGACCTTTGGCAAGCCGATCGCGCAGCACCAGTTGATCCAGGCGAAGCTCGCCGACATGGCGACGAAAATCGAAGCCTCGCGCCTGCTGATTGAATCGGCCGCGGACAAGAAGAATCGGGGCGAGCGCTGCGATCTGGAAGCGGGGATGGCGAAGCTGTTCGCGACCGAGACCGCGGCGGAGGTGTCTTTCGACGCGATGCGCATCCTGGGCGGCAACGGATACTCGAAAGATTTTCCGGTGGAACGATTTTATCGGGATGCTCCGCTGGTGGTGATCGGCGGGGGGACGAATGAGTTGCAGCGGTTGATCATCGCCCGGAGGCTGCTCGAAAAGCATAGAATCGCGTAGCATGCGGAGAGTGTGAGAAAACCACCGGGAGATTCTGGTTTGAAGCGTTTGAGGCGTGAACTACACTACTCCTGAGGTGAGCCAAACATGCCCCTTTTGAAAACCATCCTGTTCCTTTCCTGCGCCGCTTTTTCAATCGCACAGCCCACAACTCCCTATGTTTTTTCGGTGGCGAATACGGCGAACTATTCCGGGACCGTCGCCCAAGGCTCGATGTTCATCGTGTTCGGAGGGAGCCTTGGCCCGGCTCAACTGGTCCAGGCCGGCACCTATCCGTTGAACAACCAACTGGCGGGGACGTCGATCACGGTGATGTCGGGGACCGCGATTCTGCCTTGCCCCATGGTGTACACGTCCATGGGGGTGGCAGCAGCGATTCTGCCGTCGAATACGCCGCCCGGTACCGCCACGCTGTCGCTGACGTACAACGGGCAGCCGACGCCGTTCCCGGCGACGTTTACGGTCGTGCCGTCCGCGGTGGGGATTTATACCACCACCAGCTCTGGCGTGGGGCCGGGCGTGTTCACCGCGCTCGACGGGACCGAGAAGAGCTTCGCGATAAGCGCCAAGCCGAACGATGCCATCACGGCATGGGCAACCGGCCTGGGTCCCATCGCTGGGCCGGACAACGTGGTGCCTTCAACGTTTCCCAACTTCCCCAACGTCCAGGTTTTCGTGGGCTCGCTGTCGGCAAACGTGATTTATGCGGGACGCTCGGGGTGTTGCGCCGGCGTCGATCAGATCTCTTTCGTTGTGCCGGCGGGGATCTCCGGCTGCTATGTCCCGGTGGTGGTGAGCAGCCAGGGAGTGTTCAGTAATTTTGTCTCCTTGGCGATAACCACCAGCGGCGGACCTTGTTCCGATACGGGTCCCGTGCTTCCGGTGAACATCGCCAACCAGGCGAATGCCGGGCAGAATGTCAAGATCGCGGCGTTGGCGGTAGGGCCGGTGTCGGCGCTGCGCGGCCTGGGGTTCAATACGCGCATCTACCTCACCGCGAAGCTATCGAGCCTGCTGCACGTCACGGTTGCGCCGGATGATGTCGACAAACTCCTGCGCGCCGGACAGACTCACGACCAGCGCGCGCTGAAACGCGTCCTGGCGAAATACGGCGCAGCGTGGAAGACTCTCGATCGGGCGGGACGGGACGCCGTCAGTCAGGCAATCAGCGCCGGGCAGGAGGGCGTAGTGGCGGACTTCGGGCAGTTTAACTCTCCTGCTGCTTTGGCGGCGGCATTGGGCGGCCTGTTTCCTTCCCAGGGAACGTGCACGGTCCCCAATTTGAACGTGAGCTCGCGAGGCGATGGTCCGCTCGATGCGGGACCCTCCCTGAGCTTGTCCGGTCAATCTGGGTCCTGGACGTTGATGCCTTCGAGCGCCGGCGAGTATCAGGCCATTTTCGGGAGCACTCCGATCGGGCCCAATGTGCCGCCAGGGACCTACACGATCTCGAGCGGCGGCGGTCAGGACGTGGGGAGCTTCAGCGCCAGCCTGACCGTCATCGGAAACGTCACGTGGACCAACAAAGCGTCGATCTCCACCGTGGATCGCACGCAGCCTGTTACCGTCACTTGGTCGGGAGCGACGCAGCCGGGCACGGTTCTGATCGGGGGATATTCGCAGACACAGACCGAGGAGAGGACTTTCACCTGTGTCGAAGACGCGAGCAAGGGCACATTCACCATTCCGAGTTTCGTTCTGTCGCAGATGCCCGCCACCACCGGGGGAACCTTGTTTATTTCGCCCCATCCTCTGTCGCACCAGGTTTCCATTCCGGGGCTCGACCTGGCGTACTTCGTCGATGCGAGCAGCCAATCGAAGACGGTCTCGTATCATTAGAATCCGTGGGGAACGCGTTTTTCTTCGAGCCTTACATATACATTCCGCCGTTCACATCCAGTACGTGACCGGTAATGTAGCCGGCTTCCTCGCTCGCCAGGAAACGCACCGCCGCAGCGACGTCTTCAGGTTTTCCGAGGCGTTTTAAAGGCACGCGAGCGAGCATGGCGGTTTTCAGTTCGTCAGAAAGAACGGCGGTCATGTCCGTTTCGATGAATCCTGGAGCGACAGCGTTGGCGGTGATGTTGCGGCTCGCCATCTCCTGAGCGATCGATTTGGTCAAGCCGATCAAACCCGCCTTCGACGCCACGTAGTTTGACTGGCCGGGATTCCCCGCCTCGCCGACTACCGACGATATATTCACGATGCGGCCCCAGCGTTCTTTCATCATTCCCGGAAGCACCTGCTGGATCGCGAGAAAGGCTCCGGTCAGATTCGTGGCGATCACGGCGTCCCAATCGTCTTTTTTCATGCGCAGCGCCAGACCGTCCTTGGTGATGGCGGCATTATTCACCAGAATGTCGATTTTGCCGGCTTTTGCGAATGCGTCCTTGATCGATTGCGGAGACGCGAGGTCCAGTTCGACCCAGGTTGCGCCTGGAATTTCGCGCGCGGCTTCTTCGAGCCTCGAAGCGTCGCGCGCCGCCAGCACGACTCGCGCACCTGCCGCGGCCAGCGCTTTCGCGCATGCCAGGCCGATGCCGCGGCTCGCGCCGGTTACGAATGCGGTCCTGTCTGTCATAGTTTAGATTATGGCTTACGACGATCTGCGCGAGTTCGTGCGCGCACTGGAAAAGCACCACGAGCTGAAACGCATTTCCCTCGAGGTCGATCCGGTGCTGGAGATTACGGAGTTCGCCGATCGCAGCGTGAAATCAGGCGGCCCCGCGCTGTTGTTTGAAAAACCCAAGGGATCGCGCGTTCCGGTGCTGATCAACGCGTTCGCCAGCATGCGGCGGATGGAGATCGCGCTGGAGGTTTCCTCGGTGGATGAGATCGCCGCGCGCATTTCGGAATTTCTCGAAATGCGAATGCCCGAGGGATTGCTCGGGAAACTGAAGATGCTGCCGAAGCTCGCCGAGATGGGAGCTTTCTTCCCGAAGATCGTGAAGGACGGGCCGTGCAAAGAGGTGATCCGGCGGGACGATTTCTCTCTGGATTATTTTCCGGTGCTCAAGTGCTGGCCCGAGGACGGCGGACGGTTCATCACGCTGCCGATGGTTTTTTCGCGCAATCCCGACACGGGCAAGCGCAACTGCGGCTGCTACCGGCTACAAATCTATGACGGGCGCACCTCGGGGATGCACTGGCAGACGCACAAACAGGGCGCCGAGCATTACCGGCGGGCCGGCGGGAAGCGGATGGACGTCGCGGTGGCGATCGGCGCGGACCCGGCCACCATGTATTCCGCGATTCTGCCGCTGCCTCCCGATCTCGACGAGATGATGATCGCGGGATTTCTTCGCACCAAGCCGGTTGAGATGGTGAAATGCGAGACCAACGATCTGGAAGTTCCCGCGCAGGCCGAGATCGTGCTTGAAGGCTACGTCGAGCCCGGTGAACTGCGGCGCGAGGGCCCGTTCGGAGATCACACCGGTTTTTATTCGCTCGACGACGATTATCCGGTGTTCCATATCACGTGCATCACGCATCGCAAGAACCCGATTTACGCGACCACGATTGTCGGCCCGCCGCCAATGGAAGATTTCTACATGGGCAAGGCGATCGAGCGAATTTTTCTTCCGCTGATGCGGCTTCAGTTGCCCGAAGTCCGGGACATCGCGATGCCGGCCGAGGGGATTTTTCACAACCTGATCCTGGTTGCGATCCGCAAATCCTATCCCGGCCATGCTCGCAAAGTGATGCACGCGATCTGGGGGCTGGGACAAGCAATGTTTTCAAAATGCATTGTGGTGGTGGATGAAGATGTCGACGTGCAGAATGTGAGTGAAACCGCGTGGAAGGCCCTGAACAACATCGATCCGGAGCGCGATATCCAGTTCGTGCTGGGGCCGGTGGATTCGCTGGACCATGCCAGCCGCCTGGCGAATTACGGGTCGAAGATGGGGGTGGATGCGACGCGCAAGTGGCCTCAGGAAGGGTTCACCCGCCCGTGGCCTGGCGTGATTCGGATGTCGGAGGAAGTTCGGTCGCGCGTCGACGAGCTTTGGAAGCGGGCCGGGCTGAAATGATAAACTGAATGTGAACACGGCGGCTGTAGCTCAGTTGGTAGTAGCGCCAGATTGTGGTTCTGGATGTCGTGGGTTCAAATCCCACCAGCCGCCCCAAGCCCTGCCAGTCTGCTTCAATGGAAGTGGGGAGGTCACCCAAATGGAAAACAACCAGAAAATGGCGATGTTCGGTGCGGGCCTGGTCGTGGCGGGCGTCGGCTTAGGCATCGTGGGGACGGCGCTCATTGCACCGGCGGCGTTCGCGTGGACCGCGCGGTTCCTCGAAAAAGGCGCGGACGGCCTGGCTGCCAAAGTTGAAGGAGCATCCAAGACTGTGGGGACCGTCGCGGGCACCCTGCATCGGTCCTTTAATGAAGCGAAAAGAGCCGGAGTCGCCGAAATGAAGCGCGGCCGCTCCCAGGATCACAGCGTCGCCAGCTAAGCGCGTTTCAAGGGGACTGACGGTCCAGCCAGTCCCCTTGCGCCTTTTGGTTTTAGGAGCGCGATGCTGCTAAAACTGAAGGACGGCATGCGGCTGGTCCTGCTTCACTATCACATCCTGAAAAACGGCGGCTCGAGTATTGAGGAAATACTGCGCCGCAGTTTTTGGGAGACGTTTTCTACCTTCGACCTGCCGCACCGCGATGCGGAAATCAAGCCTCCTGAGTTACTTGCCTTCCTCGAACGCCATCCGCGCGTCAACGCCTTTTCGAGCCACCAGATTTTTTATCCGGTTCCGCAGGCGCCGGGATTTCTGTTTTTCGATATTTGCTTTCTGCGCGATCCCATCGATCGGATCCGCTCAATTTACGACTATTTTCGCGGCAAGCCGGCCGATGGCGATCCGATTCGCGAGCTCGCCAATCAGCACACTCTGGGCGACTTCACGCGCCGCATGGTGGAAGAGATGCCGTGGACCGTCAACGACGTGCAGGTCAACTTGCTGGCAAATGGCTTGGTAAACGATCAGCCGCGCGGCATCGAAGATCTGGAAATCGCGACGGCGCGAATGTTGGATACGTCGTTTCTGGGCGTGGTGGATCGGTTTAATCAGAGTTTGGTGGCCAGTCACAAATTGAACGCATTGTTTCCGGGCTTGAATTGCGTGCAGGCTCCGGTCAACGATTCAGCGGCGCCGGGCAGCACAATGGCCGAACGAATCGAGCAGTTTCGAAACGCCTGCGACCCCGCCGTATTCGCTGAATTGCTGCGGCTGAACGCCATGGATTTTGAGCTGCTCCGGCGCGCGCGGGAGGAAGTTCGGCGGCGCTTCGAGTCGCTGCCCGATCATGAAGAGCGGCTTCGCGGGCTGAAAGAAGGCGTTTCGATCCTGATCGCACTGGGGGATAATGCCGATGCGGCGAAGCCGGCTCCAGCGCCAAGCACGCCCGTCAAACGAAAACCGCTACCGGTGCCGCCGGGCAGCAATCCTGGGTTATTCACCCGCCTGACGCGCCGGCTGCGTTTCGCGACGCATCTTCGCGCCATGAAGCCGGGAAGCGAGTTCCGGCGGCTTTTCGATGAGAATTATTACCGTGAAGTTTATCCCGACGCGGCCGATCCGCTGTGGCACTTCATTGCCACGGGAGCTTTCGAAGGCCGCAACCCGCATCCCTTGTTCGATACGAAGTTCTACTTGAGCCAATGCAAGGAGCAGCCAAAGGTCAACGCGCTTCTCGATTATCTGGAGCGGGATGATCCGGACGGCCCGCGCCCGCATCCGCTGTTCGATCCGGCTTACTATGTTCGTCGCTATCCGGACGTGGTCGAGACGCGGATGAATCCACTGGCGCACTACATTCTTCACGGCGCCGCGGAGGGACGCAAACCGCATCCTCTGTTTCAGCCCGATTATTACCTGACTGTTTGCGCCGATGCGAGAAATGCGGCAAATCCCTTCGTGCATTTTGTCGAGAGCGCGGGCAACGCGTGTTGCAGCCCGCATCCATTGTTCGACTGCGCGTCGTATCTAAGTGCGCATCCGGAAATCAGACGGGAATCCGCTGGTCGCATATTTGACGCGCTCCCGTTCGCCTCGGTCGAGCGAAGTTAGCCTCGGCGCGCTTGACGCAGCCCGATTCGCGATTCAAGACGTAGAGATTCTAGTGGTTTTTCCCGGCTCCGGCTTCGACTCATGCCCGGAAATGGAGCAACGCCGGATCTTCGATGCGGTGCAGGCTCGTGCCGACGTTTCGGTCGAGGCTGCTCTGGTGTGGCGCGATCGATCCGGGCAAAAGAAGTTTCTTTGCGCTCCGCAGCAGCGGCCGTTTTTCGAATTGGCCCGTTACGATCAGCTCGCCGCGCAGATCAACGGGACCCTTTAGCCACCCATTCCTCCACGGCTGCGACCACTTTCGCGGTGCTCTCGGCCGCGGTTTCCACATCTGTCCGGCATTCGACTTCGGGCGCGAGCGGAGGCTCGTAGGGATCGTCGACGCCGGTCATCCCGTGCAGTTCGCCCGAGCGCGCGCGGCGATACAGACCCTTCACGTCGCGCTGCTCGCAAACGTCGAGCGGCGCATGGACGTAAACTTCGATGAAGTTTCCGATTCGCCGGCGCACTTCCTCGCGCACGCGGCGATACGGAGAAATCAGCGAAACCAGCGCGATCACGCCGTTGCGCGTGAGCAGCTCGGCCACGAATCCGATGCGGCGAATGTTTTCGTCGCGATCTTCTTTGCTGAATCCCAGGCCCTTGCTGAGATTTTGGCGAACCGCGTCGCCATCCAGCCATTCCACTTTATATCCGCGCGCCCACAGTTTTTCATACACCGCTTTGCTGATGGTGCTCTTGCCGGCCGAGCTCAGGCCGGTGAACCAGACGGTGAGCCCCGCGCCGGTTTGTCGGCGTCGCGCTGCCGTTCCTCCATCGCGGCGCCGATCATTCCCGCCGCCAGCGTTGCATTGCTGATCGGATCGATGACGATGAAAGCTGCCGGTCCGCCGGTTTTCAGCGTACGGATCGAAATACAGCGGCTGATGGCATTCGATTTCGCACTCGCCGAATTCGTTCAGCGCCAGTGTTTCGGCGGGGCGGCGATTCAGAGTGGTCGGGATCGAGCACGTGCGTTCAACCGCACGATGCTTCCGCACACCTGGCGCGTGGTGTGCTTGATCAGGTACGGACGGCCAACCTCGAGCGGATGCTCGCTCATCCACAATAGCGTCGCGCGAAACGCGGCGGTCGACTGACGGCGGAGAATCCGGATCCGCGATCATGTCGCCGCGGCTGATATCGATATCATCTTCGAGCGCCACGCTCACCGAGAGCGGCGGCGCGGCCGATTCCAGTTCCTGCGTCGCCGATCCGGATGGACGCGACGCGTGCGCTCTGCCGCGACGGCAGAACGACGACCTGCGCGCCGACGGCAGACGACGCCGGAAGCGACCTGGCCCGCATAGCGGCGTGCTTCCGGCTGCGCGCTCGAAGCACGTTCTGCACGGGAAATCGCAAGCTTCTGGCGATGGAGATTGGGCGCGATCGGCACGGTCTCCAGATGCTCCAAGAGAGCCGGGCCGCGAAACCAGGGAGTTCGTCGCGGACAGGCTGCACCACGTTGTCGCCGTCGAGCGAACAGGTCGGCACGAAAAACAGCTCCAGCGGTCCCAGCTTTTCGGCAAATCGCCGGAAATCGCTTTCGATCGCGCGAAACACTTTCTTCATCGAATCCGACCAGATCCATCTTGTTGACTGCGACGGCGAAGCTGCGGATTCCCAGCAGCCACGCGATGGCAGCATGACGATGCGTCTGCGGCAGCAGACCCTTGCGCGCATCGATCAGCAACACGGCCAGGTCCGCCGTCGACGCGCCGGTGGCCATGTTGCGCGTGTATTGCTCATGCCCGGGAGCGTCGGCGATGATGAACTTGCGCCGCGGCGTCGAAAAATACCGGTACGCGACGTCGATGGTAATGCCCTGCTCGCGCTCCGCCCGCAAACCGTCGGTGACCAGCGAAAAATCGATGCCGCGGCCGCGCGGCTGACGCCGAGCGCACGGAGGCGAGCTGGTCCTGATAAATGCGCGTTCGAATCGTGCAGCAGCCGGCCGATGAGTGTCGATTTTCCGTCATCGACGCTGCCGGCTGTCAGCAAACGCAGCAGGTCCCGTTCCGGCCACTAAAAATATCCCTCGCGCTTCTTGATTTCCATGGAACCGTCCTGGTCGTGATCGATGATCCGGTTTTCCCGCTCCGATCGCTCGGCGTGTTCGCAGCTCCGCGATGATTTTCGATACGGTGTCGGCAGTCGACCGGATCGCGCCGGTGCAATACGTGCAGCCGAGCGTGCGCATCCGGCACAGGACCCGTTGCGGCATCTCGCCGGGGCGCAGGGGCGGATCGTGCTCCACCGGAATCAGAAGCGCGCCGCGCACCAGCACCTCGCGTTCTTTGGCGAAATACAGCGGAACCACGGGAATCCGCTCCATCTCGATGTAGCGCCAGACGTCGAGCTCGGTCCAGTTCGAAAGCGGAAACACGCGCATGGTTTCCCCGTTCTCGATTCGGCCGTTGAACAGATTCCACAGTTCCGGCCGCTGATTGCGAGGATTCCATTGGCCGAAGGCGTCGCGAAAGGAAAACACGCGCTCCTTGGCGCGGGATCTCTCTTCTTCGCGCCGCGCGCCGCCCATCGCCGCGTCGATGCGATTTTCCTGAAGCGCATCGAGCAACGCTCGCGTCTTCAGCAGCGCCGCAGCAGCGTGCGGTTCCCAGCCTGAACGGGCTCGCGCCGTCCTCGATGGCCGCGCGATTGGTGTGGACGATCAACTTCACCCCAAGCTCGCTGCGCAGATCCGGTCGCGAAATTCGATCATCTCGCGGAACTTGTAGGTGGTGTCGATGTGCATCAGCGGAAACGGAATGCGGGCCGGCGCGAAGGCTTTCTGCGCCAGCCGCAGCAGGACCGACGAATCCTTGCCGATGGAATAAAGCATCGCCGGACGCGAAAACTCGGCGGCGTCTCGCGGATGATATGGATGCTCTCCGCTTCAAGCGCCTGGAGATGGGAAATCTCAGACTTCGAGGTGAACATGAATTGGCACTTATCTCTAGGATAGAGTGCCGAGCGGTTAGACTGCCAAAGTAGAGACGATTTGTGTCGCGACCGGGTTTACCGCCGCGACTACTCCGAAGCGCGCTGTGAAATGGAACGCGCTGCCTTTGCCAAGCTCGCTTTCCACCCAGATTCGTCCACCCAGCATCTCCGTGATCCGTCGCGAGATCGTCAATCCAAGCCCGGTGCCGCCGTATTTGCGCGTCATCGAGTTGTCGGCCTGGGCAAACGCGGAGAAGATGGCTTCCTGCCGCTCGAGCGGAATCCCGATGCCGGTGTCCTTCACCGTGAAGTGGAGAGTCACTTCCCCATCCGTTTGCTTTTCGCTTTGCACCGACACCGTGACTTGCCCTTCGCTGGTGAACTTGATCGCGTTTCCCACCAGATTGATGATGATCTGGCGCAGGCGAACCGGATCGCCGATAACGCGATCGGCCAAGTGCGGCTCGACGACCAGGCTCAGAGCCAGGCCTTTCTGCTGGGCGCGCAGGGACAGGGTCTTGATGATCTGTGTCAGAGTTTCGCGAAGCGCGAAGGGAACCGTCTCCAGCTCCATTTGCCGGCTTCGATCTTCGAAAAATCCAGGATGTCGTTGATCAGTACCAGCAGTCCTTCCGCTGAATCCCGCGCTGTGTCGAGATAATCGCGCTGCTCGGCGTCCAGTTGCGTGTCGAGGGCCAGTCCGATCATGCCGATAACCCCGTTCATCGGCGTCCGAATCTCATGGCTCATATTCGCCAGAAACTCGCTTTTGGCGCGATTGGCCACCTGCGCCGCGTCTTCCGCGCGCGCGCGCTCCGCGGTTTCCAGCTCCAGCCTTCGGTTGACGTTGCGCAGCGTCTCACGTTGCAGATTTGCCTTCAGAGCGAGATGGATGACCACGCCGAACAGAGTCGCGCTGAAAAATCCCCCGAGCAGGGTCACGTAGGTACAAAGCGCCCGCGGGCTGGCGCTCGGCTGACAGAGCGGCCCACAGTCCCATCCTGACCGTCGCCACCACCAAAGTCGCGCCGATCGGCACCCACAGCGGTTCCTTCACCAGCGGGTTAGCCATCTCCCATGCCACCGCGGTCACGCCGATCCCCAGCAGCAAGAAGCCTGCCGCTGCATGAAAGGCCGCCTGAGTCAGGCTTTCCCAGGCAGCGCGGTATGGGTGCCCGACAGCACGCCGATGCAGCAGGTTGCACCGATCGCCGTAAGCATCAAGCCGGTAATTCCCAGCACCGTTGATTTCCTGGGTCGCAAATCGGTTTGCGCCAGACACCAAAGCCGATTGCCATCAGGAGGAAACAGAACGCAGTGGACAGCGCCATGCGGCCAGGATAGGAAGGTCGCCGGCTATGAAAGCTACGCCCAGCAGCTCGTCGATTCCGAAGTTGACATGAAACAGGTATTCAAGTAACGAAGCGCTGGCACCGTCGCCACGATCCCGGACGCGATGAACATGAGTCGAGCCCGGTTCATAACGATTCCCAGCAGCGCAAGCCCGCTCAGCGCCAGACTTGACGGCCGTGTTGCGCTGAGTGGGAGGAAGCGAGGGAGCGACTTGAATGAGAAACGTCGATCAATCGCCCAGCCAACCAGCACGGCTGCCCCCAGCAGGATGGCCAGCCCGCCGCACACGGCTGCCGTTTTTGCGGCCAGGTTGAGAACCAAGACCCGCGCTCCGTCTTCGCTCCGCCTGAGCATGAACTCTCCACCACTTAGGCTATCGACCGAATTAGAACTAAGCTTTAGTGCTTAGGCGCGAACCAAGGATTCCTGCTATTGTCCATCCACACGCGAAAAATTCTTCTGTACCCGGACCACCGTCACATCCGACATCGCCGTGAGCCCCGTATCCATCATTTCCTCCACCACGGGAATCAGGCGGCCCATGTTTTCCGCCGTATCGACGATCGAGATCAGGATCGGCTGGTCGTGGCGCACCAGGTGCGCCTTGTGCATCTCCGCGCTCTCGCCATATCCCTCCAGGCCGCGGAACACCGTCGCGCCGGCGATCTTCAACTCGCGGCATTTGGCGACGATCGCCTCGTACAGCGGCTTGCCTTGAAACCGGTCGCGCTCCGAAATGTGAATGCGCAGGATCTTAGCGGGTTAGCCTGGTGCATCGCTCACGCCTCCATCGGCTTTGGACCGCGCACCAGCCGGACGATCTCGACGTCGGAGATCACGATCAGGCCGTCTTCCAGCATGCCTTCGATCGCCTCCGCCGCGGCTGAGATCTTTTCCGCCGTGTCGATCACCGAGATCATGATCGGCAGATCGCGCGATACGGATGGAAGAAGCTCGCCTTGTGCTGATGGCCTTTGGCGCCGTATCCCAGAATGCCCGCGGTAGACCGTGGCGCCGGCGATGTCCATCATCAGCAGCTTCTTCACGATGGCGTCGTAGAGCGGCGCATCGTGCCACTTGTCGGCCTCGCCCATGAACACGCGCAGCAGTTTCGCCGGGCCCTCCTTGCGTTCATGCGGAAGCTTGGGCTCGGGCTTGCGCCGACTTTCGCGCGAGCTTCACCACGGTGGTATCCTGCACCTCGATCAAGCCGTCGGAGACCATCTCGTAGAGAGTCGGCAGCACCTCATCCACCTTTTCCGGCGTATCCACGAATTCGATCCGGATCGGCAGATGCTGCGCCAGCACCTCGACCTTGGGGGTGTGCAGCAACTGGTGCGAGCCGAATCCCGAGTAGGCCCGCGTGGCCGTCGCGCCGGAGACTCCTTTGTGCATCAGGAAGGTCATGATGGAGTCGTGCAGCGCCGTCATGTGGTGCTGCGTGTCTTCATTGATGAAGATCGTGACCTTCTTCGCGGGGCCTTTCTTCAGCATGATGCGATTCTCCGTTCCTATTATCGGCGCGCGGCCAGAACCGCGCCCAGCCACACCGCCATGTAACCGAGCACCACGCTGCCCGCGACGTAGAGCAGCCCCATCCATCGCTCGCCATCGCGGACCGCTTGCAGCGTCTCGTACTCGAAGCTCGAAAACGTCGTGTATCCGCCCAGGACCCCTACCACCAGGAACAGCCGCCAGTTGGGATGCGGCTGCCAGCGCTCCGTCAGCAGCGTCATCAGGACGCCGATCAGAAACGCCCCGCTGACGTTGATCACGAACGTGCCCAAGCGGGAATCTTCCTCCGTACTTCGCCATGATCCATGTGCCCAGCGCATATCGAGCCAAGCCACCCAAGCCCGCGCCCGCCAACACCACCATATATCTGTCCAATTGCCCAATTCTCCTTACAGGTCATGTCTCTAAGTCCCCCACCGGTTCGCCGTACGCGGATTCCTTCAATTCCCGCTCCTCCTCAGGCAGCAGATGCCGCGGCATGAACCAGGCATTGGCGATCGCGGTCGGGATTACCGCGCTGCCGATCACCGTCGCCACCAGGTGCGAGTACTGCTTCTGGTCGATGATGCCGTGATTCAGGCCGAACAACGCGGAAATGGTGCCGAACGTCAGGCCGGTGGACATCATCAGCGAGTAATAAATTCCATCGTGGCCGTCGTATCCGAAAGCGCGCACCGTCGGCAGCAGGCCGAACAGCTTCGAGACCATCTTGGCAAAGAACAGCGCCACGAAGCCAGCGGAGCGGCCACCAGCGCGGGCACCGAAACGAAGCTGCCGGCCCGGATGAAGTAGAACGGAGTCAGCAGCCCAAACGTCAGAGTCCGCAGGCGGCGGATCAGGAAGTGATCCTTGCCCACCGTCCCGGCCAGCACCATCCCGATCAGGTAAGCCGGCAAAACCGCTTCGCTGCCCGACCAGACCGCCAGGCCCCCATGCCGAAAAGCAGGAACAGCAGGTACTTGGTCTCCAGTTCCGACACCCGCCCGCCGTATTTCGTCGAAGAACCACGGCGTGACGAAAGGCAGGATCAGAAACAGCACCAGGCTGACGCCGAGGAAGATGACAGTCTTGACGGTGAACGGCGAGAAGATCAGGCCCAACGCGATCACCGTTCCCAGATCGTTGATGAAGCAGGCCGCCAGAATCGCCTTGCCATATTTGGTCTGATTGAACCCCAGTTCGAGCATCACCGCGTACACCACGGCCACCGAAGTGGTCGAAAGCGCCACGCCGGCCAGCCAAGCCGGACGCCAAGGCCAACCCAGGACGTAATGCGCAACCATGGCCGCCCCGAAAAATGGCGCGAAGAATCCCACCAGTCCCACGGCCGACGATTCTTTCCATTTTTCGCGGAACACGTGCGGGTCGAGTTCGGCGCCGGCCAGAAACGTGAGCACGATGGCGCCCGTGCCGGCCAAGAAACGTGATCCATTCGGCCTTGGCGCCCAGCACGTTGCCCCCGACCAGTGCGCCGATGACGAGTTGGGCCACCGTGCCGACGACGATCTCAGACAGCGCCGTCGAGATCCGGAGCCAGTTAGCCGCCAGCACCGCGACCAGCGCCAGCAGAAGCCATAGTCGCCGCGACAAACCACACATGATCCATCGAAAGGATCTCCTATTCGACTGTATTGTGGTTTTGCCGATGGGACCTGGCAGGAACTCCCACAGCAGCAAAACCACTGTAGGAGTCATTGGCCATCGCGGGACGGCGTTAAGCGAACTCCACCGCTTCTTCTATAGTTACTATACCGAAGCGCCTCGCGTGGATCAACAAAGTCGGTTAGGATGATTAGAAGCAGAGTAACGGGTGCTCCAAGGGAGCGAGTACGGTCGGAGCGGTGCGGTTTCTATTTATCATCGTCGGCATGTCATTCGCGGTCCTGGCACAGGATACGTCACAGTCAGTCGCGCAACCACCCACGGCCACGACGGGTCAAACCGCAGATCAAGCGCCCGACCCGATGACCGTCGCCGACAAGTGGGCAAACTTCGATCATGAAACCATCGCGCCATTTACCTTGGCGGCAGGCGGGTTCAATGCAGCCGTTTCGCAGGCTACCCGATCGGCTCCACTGTACGGCCGCCATTGGTCGGCATATCCCAAGCGATTCGGGGCATCGATCGGCGATATCGCGAGCCAGAATTTCTTCGCCGATTTTCTCCTTGCGTCTGCTTTTCATGAGGATCCGCGCTACCATCGCAAAGGCCCTTCGCACCGGTTGTGGCCGCGCATCGGCTATGCGATCAGCCGTTCCATCGTCAGCCGCACGGATTCGGGCGATCCGACGTTCAACTGGTCCAACGTTCTCGGCACCGCGATGAGCGCCGGGCTGTCGAATGCTTATTACCCTCCGGTCAGCCGGACCGTCGCTGCATCCGGCACGAACTGGGGGACCAGCATCGCCGGCACCGGCCTGGTGAATCTTCTCCCCGAGTTTCTGCCCGACTTCAAGGCCTGGGTAAAGCGCAAAATCAAAAAATAAACGGGATCAGCGCTTTCACTTTGCGTTTGTATTTCCCATACTCATCGCCGAACTGCTCCGCCATGAACTTTTCCTCGACCAGCGATTTCATACGCCAGCCGATCAGCGCCAGCACGAACGCGATCAGCCCGCGAACCTCGCCGAGCGCGACCGCGGTCCCGAGCACCGCGAGCAGCAGGCCTGAATAAATCGGATGCCGGACCACGGCGTACGGTCCTCCGCGAACCAGTTCGTGGTCTTGCTTGATGGTGACGTTCGCGCTCCAGTTGCGGCCGATATAGAGGCGCGCCCAGATCGCGAAGGCCGCTCCGGCCAGCGTGATCGCGAGTCCAGTGTAGCCTGTAACCGCCGTATCGGGGAGCCAGCGCATCGCGAGCACGCCGATGCGGAGCGGAGGATAGAACAACATCGCAAACGCACTGACCATGATGACCAGATGCACCAGGCGCGACATCGGCGGCTCAGTCCGCGCATTCTGCTTGGCCGTCGCCGCGCCGGCCCACCACAGAATTCCCAGTGCGATCCACACCGCGTCGATCACGCGAACAATGTTTGGCTCCACGGCGAAATTATATCCTGTTAAGATTGTTTACAGTGTTCACCACTCAGGAGGCCGCATGAAACCGATTCTGATGCTGTGTCTATCCGCCGCGCTGATGCCCGCGGCCGACCCGAACATAACCCCGCAGGAACGCGCCCAGATCGTCCAGTTGCTAAAAGAATCGCAGAAGGAATTCGTGCAGGCCGTGTCCAGCCTCAGCGACGAGCAGTGGAAGTGGAAACCCACTCCGGAGCGCTGGAGCGTAGGCGAATGCGCCGAGCACATCGTGCTGTCGGAAGGCGCGCTGTTCGCGAAGGCTCAGGAGGCGTTGAAGAATCCAGCGAGTCCGGATTGGGAAACGAAGACGGCGGGAAAGACCGAAATTCTCTTGCAGGTGATGGCGCAGAGGAAGGGGAAAGCGACGGCTCCCGAAGAGATCGTGCCGACCGGCAAGATGCCTCGCGCCGAAATCATGGCCGCGTTCACGCAGGCGCGGGCGCGCACGCTCCAGTTCGTCGAAGAAACGCAGTTGCCGCTCAAGGAGCATCTCACGCCGCATCCCTTCCCGATTTTCAATCCGCTGAACGCCTATCAGTGGGTGCTGTACATCCCGCTGCACAATGAGCGGCACGATAAGCAGATTGAAGAAGTGAAAGCGACTCCGGGATTTCCAGCAAATTAACGCCGGCCAAAAAAAAGCCCCGGAAATCAGCTCTTTAGGCTTTTGAATCGCCAAAATCGAGCGGCTGGAAGGCCTCCTGCCATACCCAGGGTGCGGGAATTTCGTTCGTGCGCTCTGGCGGCGTTGCAGGCCCAGCCAAACGGATTTTGCTCCGTGGGGACGCTAGTGGTCTGCGTCGCAAGTCATGTCCAATAACGGCAGAGTGTGCAAAAAGGGGGACTGGCTCGAATTTCGCCGCTTTTGCGAAAGTTCGTGCCTGTTGCCCTTTTTGCCCCGCCCGAATCGGAAGCCACCAGATGTGAACTCGAGCGAGCTCGAAGAACGTAGAGGCAATTTCCGTCAAAATAGTTAAGTGCTGCCGATCAGACGCCTGCCCGCTACGATCAGCCTGGCGGTCATGGCCGGTCTGTGCGGATGCGTGGGACCCACGCACACGTCCGCCACGCGAGTCATTTTCGATCAGAACGATCAGAATTTCTATCCCGGCCAGTCTCGCCAACTGGCTCAATATCCGAATCCCGAAAATGCGATTCCCTGGGGGAAGTTCGCGGTTCATATCGGACTGAAAGATTCGGCCGACAAAATCCTGCCCGCATTGGAGCCCGAGCCTCCCGGGTTCGAGAATCTGAAAACCGGGTATTACCTGGCGCCGGGTGGAGTCCTCGGGCTGATCATCAATGCGGATGATCCGCGCAATGGGCATGGGGACATCTCCTTCGTGATGCCGGGCGTGTGGCTCTCCAACATCACCATGCCCAAGGAGAAGATCCTCCAGCCGTGGCGGGACGGGTTCGATGCGATCGAGTACTCGGTGGACATGCGGGTTCCGTTTGCCAGCTCTGCGAATGTTTACCACCCGCATGTGGTGGACGGCGACGAGAAATCCGCGCCTAACCCGGACTTCGCCGCGCCTTATATCCTGGCGGGGCTTCTGTTCGAGCAGCTTCCGAAGCCTGGCGGCCTCGCGCATCCCCCGGCGTTGTGGATCGCAGTCAGCCTGTTCGACCTTCGAAAGCACTACGCTGTGGAAGTTCTGATCTTCGATAACTGGTCGGGTGGTACGGGCTATCCGATTGTCACCACGGCCGCCGCTCGCATGGTCGCGCCCGACGATGGCAGACCGTTTCCCGATGCACCGCCGGCCAAGCCGATGAAACTGGCGGCTCCCGTGTATTCGACCTTGGTCCCGGGAAGCCACGAATTCCAGTCCGTTCCGGACAACGAATTCCACCATTTCGCGTTCCGGATCACGCGGCAGAACTTCCTGACAGCCGTTAAAGCCATCAAAACGCGATTTGCGACGTATAGCGATCAAGGAAAGACTCCCATGTCCACTGACTTATCCGATTGGGGAATGACGTATTTCAACCTCGACGCCGAAATTTTTCACCGCGCCACGCAGCTGAACCCCATCGTGCCGCGGGCCATGGCCGTGGAAATCAAGAATCTTCGGGTCGTGGAAGCGGGACGCGAACAGAGGCAAGGAGATAAAGCGCGGTAGAGCTGCCCAGTTCCTGATCCTTTGAGACGAATTGTGGTCTCATGTCTCGTACTCTACTGCGACCCCCCTTCCGAAACAGAGTCACAGCGGGATACGATTTTCGCGTTGACCCTAGGGCTGCGGGCCGGCTTGGTTAGCCGCCCACAAAGAGACCTGGCTTTTGGGAGAATTAATTGATGCCTGGCGACCCGGAACTACGCGACGGTTTCGACTACAAGATAACCCACGAACTTGTCAGCACGTTTGATCAGATCGCCAAGACAGCGATGCAAGCGTCCGCGGAGTTCTCAAACCCCGACAGCAAGATGAGCGTCCTCGAGCGCTCGCAGAAGGCCCACTCGGCTATAACGCTTATTATGGATGACGCCATGCGCGGCCTGAGCACTGCGGTATCATCGGCGATAATGTTCGCGGTGATGTTGGGTGCAGAGTCCGTCGACGACGAACATGGCGAGTCTTGATTTAGGCGCGAGATGTCAGTTCGAGTTGCCAATCACCAGCGTAGCTCCAACCGGCGTATAATTGATGTGAGGTGTTCCACCGGCTTCTTCACAGACCCCGGCGGAACGAGTCTCTTCTAAAATATGGATCATAAAATCCGGGTGCTGGTCGCGAAACCCGGCCTCGACGGACATGACCGCGGCGCGAAAGTAATTGCTCGCGCGCTGCGGGACGCCGGTATGGAGGTCGTCTATACCGGCCTGCGGCAGACCCCGGAAATGATCGTCAACGCCGCGCTCCAGGAGGATGTGCAGGTCATCGGCCTGTCCATTCTTTCCGGCGCGCACAACGCCATCGTGCCTCGCGTGATGGAATTGCTCAAGGAAAAACAGATGAACGATGTGCTCGTCATCGTGGGAGGCATCGTACCGGATGAAGATGCCGCCCAGCTGAAACGTCTGGGAGTCGCCGCCGTGTATCAACCCGGCGCCTCGCTCGAAGAGATTGTGGAATTCATCCGCAGCTCGGTGAAGCAGACGGCCTGAACGGCCTCCGCTCGCCGAAAGAAAGAAATTGAATGCAAGAAAAATTGAATATCGCGGTGTTTGTCGATTACGACAACATCGAGATCGGACTGAAATCGACGCTTGCGGCGCGAATTTGATGTATCGCTGGCGCTGGATGCGCTGAAGGAGCGCGGCGACATCGTCGCCAAGTTCGCCTATGCGAACTGGGGACGCCAGGACGGCGCGACGCGCCAGATGGCGGAAAACGCGGTGCAGATGGTGCAGCGGATCCCTTCGCCGCGCGGCGATAAGAACGGCGCGGATATCAACCTGGCGCTGGATGCGCTGGAGATGGCCTTCACGCACACTCATGTGAACGCGTTCGCCATCGTCAGCGGCGACAGCGACTTTATCCCGCTGGTGAACAAATTGAAGGAATACGGCAAGACGGTGTTCGTGGTGGGCGGCAAGGCGTTCACCTCCACGATTCTCCAGCAGAATTGCCACGAGTTCATCAGCTTTGAATCGCTGATGTCGGATGCGCCGGGCCCGGTCGTCCTGCCGATGGAGACTCGCGTGCCGCGCGGACCTGGACCGTCGCACGGATCGGCCCGAGCGTCAGGAGCGCCAGGATCGGCCGGATCGCGGCGGCGGCGACCGCCGGCAGCGGCCCGCTCCGCTGGAACTGGCGCAGGCGATGCCGCTGGTGGAGCGCGCGCTGCAGGTTCTGGAACGGCGCGCCGTGCAGCCGCAGCTCGGACTACTGAAGTCCACCATGCTGCAGCTCGATCCGGCGTTCAACGAACGCGCCTACGGCGGGTCCAGCTTTTCCGATTTCGTCGAGAAGCTGAAGCGCGCCGAACTGGTGAACGTCAGCGGCACCGGCGGGCGCTATATCATCGAGCGCAAAGGCTCCTCGCAGCCGGAGCGCGCCACGCTCAAACCCGAGGATCTGCTGCCGCCGCTGCGCGACGTGCTCGAAAATCATCGGCTGGAGATCGAAAACGGCTGTCCGGTGGAGGACCTGGCGGGCTGGTTCAAGGCCGAGCAGCCCAACTTCGACCCCAGCGCCTACGGATTCCAGTAGTTCATCGAATTTCTGAACTACGCGCAGGATAAGACCGTGGTTCGCCTGGAGCCGCACGAAGATCAGGGCATGCTGGTGTATCTGGGCGCGGAATTTTATCCGCCGGCCGAGCCGTCCGCAGCCCGAGCCCGACGCCGCCGCATGAAGAAGTGGAAGAAGACGAGCCCCAGCCTTACGTCGAAGGCCAGCCGACCATCTTCGAGCCGAATCCGCCGCCGGCCAAACCCAAGCGTGTGGCCACTCGCAAACGTATTTCGAAGCCGCAGGGCTCCGGTCCGCAGCGGCGTCCGCGTCGGAAGAAGACTGATTAATGGCCATAAAGCGAGTCTTTCCGCCGGGCGCGCCGGCTCCGCGAGGGCCGTATTCTCCGGCCGTTCGCGCGGGAGATTTCATTTATGTAAGCGGGCAGGGTCCGATCGATCCGGTGACGGACAAGCCGTCGCTGGGCGATATTCGTCACGAAACCGAGCTGGTTCTGTCGAATATCCGCAGAATCCTGGCCGCCTGCGACGCGACCATGGCCGACGTCGTGAAGTGCAGTGTGTTTCTGAAAGACGGCAGTGAGTTCAAGCAGATGAACGAAGTCTACGCGACGTTTTTCGGCGAGACGCGCCCGGCGCGGACCACCGTGGTGTGCCAGTTCGTCAGCGACATACGGGTCGAAATCGATTGTGTAGCGTACAAACCGGCGACGTAACGGTTTGCCCGGCTTGCGGAGCCGATTGCGCAGAAGCGCGTGACGAACTGTCGGCCTATACTCTGACGCACGGCGGGCGCGAATTCATTCATCAACACGCGGTGGACGCTTATGCCGCGCAGCACGCCGTCGGCGCTGCGCGAACCATCGGACCGGCTTTCGGCCTCATCGGTCTGTATCTGGCGCTTGAGAAAAACTTCAGCGGACGCGAGGTGCAGCGAGCCCACATGAAGCTCGGCCAACGCAAGCGGGAATGGCCGAGGTTTACGGCGCCGCGGGATCGCGCCGCTTTAACGGTCGTCGATGTTATGAAGGCAGAGCCGGGCGAGGCCGCGCGATGCGGCCATCCTGAAATGGGCCGCGGCGGTGTGGGATTCCTGGGCGGAACAGCACGAAGCGATCCGGCAGCTATTTCACGCGACGATTTGAGCTTCGGTACGTATCGGCACGCCGTGCCGCGCCAGAACCGCTTCGACATCCATCCTGGTAAGACGCGACGCGTCGTAATCCACCGTGATCTTGTCGAGCCCCGGCGCGACCTGAAGCCGTGCGATGCCATACGTGCTGTGCGCATTCGCGACGTTCGGAAGATCGTCTTCGGTCAGCGGGACGCAGAAGGTGATAATGCAGCGTAACCTTGGTCATTGCAAGACCTCAGGATACCAGCTTCCAAAGGATTTGCCGCAGCATCCCGAGCCACACTTCGGCATCGTGCGCGGTCAAATCCATGCGGCGGACCAGCCGCCGGATCTTCATGCTGGTCGACCCTTCGACCCCCGCGTGCACATATCCCGACCGCTCCAGCACTTCTTCGAGCAGCGTCGTCAGCCGGTCCAAATCCTCCGCTTTGGCCGCCCGCCGCAGCCCCGGAGCCGCCTTGGCCGCCGCAGGATTGCGGATGATCTCATACAGGCACACGGCAACCGCTTGCCCCAGGTTCATCGAGCCATGTTCTTCGCGCGAAGGAATCCGCATCAGCCAGTGGCAATAGCTCATGTCGTGATTGGTGAGCCCGAATTTCTCGGAGCCGAACAGCAGGGCGACCGGCATGGACGCCAGCTTCTTCGCGATCAGGCGTCCGCCCAACTCCAGCCTTCGCAGAGGATGTTCCAGCGCGCGATGGCCTTTCGAAGTGGTCCCGACGACCAGCGCGCAATCCGCCACCGCTTCCGCCACCGTCGGATATTCGCGCGCCGCCTGCAACACTTTCTGCGCTTTAACCGCCGAGCGAGCCTCGCGAAACGCTACTTCGTAGGGATTCACCAGGCGCAGCTCCATGAATCCGAAGTTGCTCATGGCGCGCGCGGCTGCGCCGATGTTCAGCGGATTCCGCGGCGAAACCAGAACTACCCGCAGCGGATTCACTTCGGGCTTCGATGCACGGCGTCCAGCACGCCATTGATGAAGGAAACCGATTCGTCGCCTGAAAACTGGCGCGCCAGCTCCAGCGCCTCGTCGATCACGACCGCGCGCGGGCGTTTCCAGTTCGCTCAATTCGTAAACCGCGAGCCGCAAAATGTTTCGATCCACGGCGGGCATTCGTTCCAGGCGCCAATGCTCGGACTTTTCGGCGATCCGCCGGTCGATCTCGTCCGCCTTTTCGGAAGCGCCGCGCACCAGGGTTTCCATGAACTCATCGGGCTCGGCGCGCTCCGGTTCGTCTTCCTCGGAGGACAGCGTTTCGTAAAACGCGGCGATCGCATCGTCGATAGCCTGCTTGCGCTGATCCCATAGAAAAAGTACCTGTAGGGCGCGCTGGCGGGACCGATGGCGGGCAGGCATGGCGTCAGAAACGCGCGGCCGCGGCGATCTTGGGTGCGAACCGCGCCATCTCGATCGCGGTCATCGCCGCGTCGTATCCTTTATTGACGCGCGCTTCCGCCTGCTCCAGAGTATCCGTGGTCAGAACTCCGAACGCGACCGGCAGCCCGGTTTCGAGCGCGACCTGCTGCAATCCCCGCGCCGCCTCGCCCGCGACGTAATCGAAATGCGGCGTATCCCCGCGAATCACCGCGCCCAGCGCGACGATGGCATGATAACGATGCGTGTGCGCCAGCATTTTCGCCGCGAGCGGCAGCTCGAACGCGCCCGGCACGTGAAACACATCGCAGCGATCCGAGCCCTTCCAGCCCCTTCCGCGCGCTCTCCAGCAGCCGCTCGGTGATGCCCGAATTGAACCGCGCCACCACGATCGCGAACTTCAGTCCGCGCGCGTCATGTTGCCATTCGATCTGCTGATTCGACATCGTGGGATAATAAGGTTCCAGCAACATCTTACCGCATGCTCCCCGAGTACATCCGGAATTTCAGCATCATTGCGCACATCGACCACGGCAAGTCGACCCTAGCCGACCGCCTGCTCGAAGTGACCGGCGCGCTTTCCCAGCGCGAAATGATGGAACAGGTTCTGGATACCATGGACCTGGAGCGCGAGCGCGGCATTACGATTAAAGCCCACGCCGTGCGCCTGAATTATCGCGCGCAGGACGGCGTCGATTATCAGCTCAACCTGATCGACACGCCCGGACACGTCGATTTCACCTACGAAGTTTCACGCAGCCTGCAAGCCTGCGAAGGCGCGCTGCTGGTGGTCGACGCCTCTCAAGGAGTCGAAGCACAGACCCTGGCGAACACTTACCTCGCGCTGCATCACAACCTGGAAATCATTCCGGTGATCAATAAAATTGATCTTCCGTCCGCAGAGCCCGATCGGGTTCGCGAGCAGATCGAGCACGTCATCGGCCTCGATGCCAGCGGAGCGCTGCTGGTCAGCGCCAAAAACGGCGTTGGGATCACTGACGTTCTCGAAGCCATCGTTCATCTGGTCCCGCATCCCAAGGGCTCGCCTGACGATCCGTTGCGTGCCTTGATCTTCGATTCCTGGTTCGATCCCTACCGCGGCGTCATTATTCTGATGCGCGTTTTTTCCGGCCACATCAAGCTCGGGCAGAAAATCCGCCTGTGGTCGAATCAGAGCGTGCATGAAGTGGAGGGACTCGGGTACCAATCGCCCAAACCGGTCCCGTGCGACGAATTGTCCGCCGGCGAGGTCGGATATTTATTCGCGAACATCAAAACCGTCTCCGATGCCCAGATCGGTGACACCATCACGGATCACGCCAATCCCGCAGTCGAGCCTCTCCCCGGCTTCGAGCCGCTCAAGGCGATGGTCTTCGCGGGGCTCTACCCAGTCGAATCGCATGAACACGGCCTGCTCCGCGACGCGCTTGAAAAGCTGCGACTGAACGACAGCGCCTTTACATTCGAGCCCGAAAATTCGGCCGCGCTAGGCTTTGGATTCCGCTGCGGATTCCTCGGCCTGCTTCATCTGGAAATCGTGCAGGAGCGGCTGGAGCGCGAATTTCAGATCGACCTGATCACGACTGCCCCCGGTGTTCGCTATAAAATTACCACCATCGACGGCCGCGTACTCGAGGTCGATAACCCCACTAAGTTTCCGAATCCGGCCGAGATCAAGCAGATCGAAGAACCCATCATCGATGCGACGGTTATCACTCGGGAAGAGTATCTCGGTGAAATTCTGAAACTGCTCGAAGAGAAGCGTGGCACCCAGAAGAAGTTCGAATACATTGGCACCGGCCGCGTGCTCCTGGTGTATGAGCTGCCGCTGAACGAGATCGTGCTCGACTTCTACGATCGTCTGAAGTCGGCGTCGCGCGGCTACGCGTCGCTCGATTATCATTTCGCCGGCCATCGCGTCTCGCCCATGGTGAAGCTCGACGTTCTGGTGGCGGGAGAGCCCGTCGACGCGCTGTCGATGATCATCCACCGCGATTTTGCCTATGAACGCGGCAAGATTCTGATCGACCGTTTGCGTAAACTGATTCCGCGCCAGATGTTCGAAGTCGCCCTGCAAGCCGCGATCGGAGGAAAGATCATCGCGCGGGAAACCATCTCGGCGATGCGCAAGAACGTTCTGGCCAAGTGCTACGGCGGCGACATCTCCCGCAAACGCAAGCTGCTCGAAAAACAAAAGGAAGGCAAACGGCGCATGAAGCGCGTGGGTCGCGTCGAAATTCCGCAAGAGGCGTTCTTAGCGGTGCTGAAAGTCAGCGCCAGCGATACGGATTAAGGATACACTGGAGTTTGTTGAAAAAGGGGACAGACCGCTCTGTCCACTGCGAAGCTTCCACGTGAACCCGCGAACCTGCCGGCCGGGACAGAGTAGTCTGTCCCCTTTTCCAACAAACTCCGGTCGTAACGGGGAGGCGGGATGAAATCCTCGAAATTGGCGGCCATTTCCCTTGCCCTGGCGGGCCCATTTCTCGCCGCGCAAGGTCTGTCGCCCGACGAAGTGAAGGTCACCAGCCGTGCCTACGTTCCTCAAACGCAGAACGTCTTTCGCGTCGATACAAAATTTGTCGACATCGGAGTGGTGGTTCGCGACAGCCACGGCCGAGCGATCTCAGGCTTGACCAAGGAAAACTTCCAGATCCACGACAACGGCAAAGAGCGCGAGATCGCCAGCTTTGCCGCCGATGTCAGCGCAACTTCCACGGTGCAAACCACGATCCCACCGACCAGTTCTCCCGAGCCAGGCGAAAAATCCGCCAGTGCTGCCAAATCCGCCGCGGCAGGTCAACGATTTATCGCGCTCTATATCGACGACGTGAACGCCAAAGACGGCCAGCACATAAACGATCTGAAGCAAACGCAGGACGCCGCCCAGAAATTCGTGAAAGAGGCGCTCAGGCCGGGTGTTCAAATCGGCGTATTCACGGCTTCCGGCGCGCAGACGCTCGACTTCACGGCCGATGCCGCGAAGCTGATTGAAATCATCGGCAGCGTGCGCGCGCACATGCGAATGTCGGAATCCGCTTGCCCCGCTCCCTATCTCTCGTACCTGATCGTGGTTCGCAATGACCGTCAGGCCCTTAACGAACTGATGAACCCCACCACTTTCGACCCGAAAGCGCAGACCCGCCAATGCCGTATCTCCGGGATTCAACAGGCCGAAGAGACCTGGCGCTTAGCCCGCCAAATCTCCTCAGACACGCTGGATTCGATCGGACACGTGGGGGAGCTCCTGGGAAAGATGCCCGGAACGCGCGTGCTGTTGCTCGCGTCGTCGGGGTTTCTTAGCGCGACGCTCGAGCAGCAGCGCGATCAGATCATCAACAACGCACTGCAGGCGGGCGTGGTGATCAACGCACTGGATTCGAAAGGCCTGTACGAGTGGCTGGAGGCCAACACCAAGGACGTCGCCCTTACCCAAATGTTCGGGATCAGCACGGTGAAATCCGGCGTGGAGCACAACAACTTCGAAACCACCCAGATGGGCCTTCGCGTGGAAACCATGAATGAGCCGCTGGCCGCGCTCGCCGAAGGGACGGGTGGGAGCTTTTACCACAACAACAACGATCTGAACGCCGGCTTCCTGGAACTGGAAGCTGCGCCGGAAGCAGTCTACCGCCTGAGCCTTCGTCCTCAAGATGTGCCGGAAGATGGCACGTATCACAAGCTGAAGGTAACGGTACTTCGTGTCCCGCACAAATCCGTGCAGGCCCGGCCAGGGTATTTTGCCCCTGCCGAGAAGCCTCAGACAGAGCCGGTGGTCACATCGTCCAAGTTCGACCAGGAAGTCATGGCCGCGGACACCATTGACGATTTTCCCGTGGACGTCAGCGCCCAGTTCGGAAAACCTTCGGGCACTGAAAAGACATTGTTTGTGGTGGCGAATGTCGACATCTCGAAACTGCATTTCACTAAGCAAGGGGATCGTCTGAAACAGACCATCCGGTTCGTGAGCGCTCTCAAAGACGCGCAGGGCACGATCGTCGCGGCTAAGGAGGCCACTATGGATCTGTCGCTCAAGGAGTCCACTTACAACCGCTTGGCGAAGACCGGTCTCAACGCGAAACTGGCCTTGCAGGCGCCTCCCGGGGTCTACAGCGTCCGCGAAGTGGTGGAGGAGTCGGCGGAGCGGAAGCTCTCCTGTTCCATCCATTCGATCGAAATTCCTTAATCGCTCGTGAAAGGGTAATCCTCCTGGCGGCATTCCCGGTCTAAGCAGCCGGAACTTTTCGTTTCAGCCCGGCGTCCATAACTCCGGCTGCGATCGAAAACGTGAAAGGAGCTCATTTATGAGATCGATTGCCATCAGTGTCTGCGCGGTAGCCATCGTCGCGGCCGCATTATGGGCAGCCGGGGACTCGAATGCCCCCAAGAATTCCTCCGACCAAGCCGTGTCCGCTGCCGTCGAAAAAGGCGCGAAGTGGATCGCGTCCGTCCAAGGGAAAAACGGCGGATGGGGACAGGATGGCGGCGAAACCTCCTACGTCCGCCAGAACGAACACCTGGAATCGAACGGAAACGACGTAGCGAACACAGCCGTGGCGGCGCTTGCACTGCGGCGCGCGGGCAAACAGTATCAGCCAGCCGTGAATCGCGCGCTCGACTTCATCATGCGCAATGTGGAAGAAAGCCCGGCGGATGGGCTCCAGATTACCAAGGTGAACGGGACTCAGATCCAGCGGAAACTCGGCCCTTACATCGACACCTTTTTGACTTCCATGCTGCTTTCCGAGATCGACGGCGCCATGCCGACGTCCACGGAAAATCTGCGCGTACGCAAAGCGCTCGAAAAATGCGTGGCGAAGATCGAGCATAATCAGCAGACCGACGGAAGCTGGAACGTCGGCGGTGGATGGGCGCCGATTCTAGGCACGTCCATGGCGTCGCGAAGTTTGTATGTTGCCCAGCAGAAGGGTGTGACGGTGGAAGCGAGGGCAATGGATCGCGCCGACAACTACACCAAGCAAGCGATGGCCACGCCTCCCGTCTCTGCCGGATCCGGAGGCGGATTCGGAGGAGGCGCTTATAGAGTCGGCGGTGTCGCGACAGCATCCGCCGCATCGGCCGGCGTTCCTTTGTATCAAAGCGCCCAGGCGCTCGAACAATTGAGCCGCACCGAGAAGGATCGCAAAGCCAACGCTCCACAGATCAATGCGATCAAGCAGCAACTCACCAGCGCGCGTTTCGTCACCGGCTTCGGGTCCATGGGCGGAGAAGAATTCTTCTCCTACCTCAACATCAGCGACAGCCTGCGGCGCACCGGCGGCGACGACTACGATCGCTGGCACGCGCAAATCACGCAGACGATCCTGAAGCTTCAAAACGAGGATGGCACCTGGGCCGGCCAGCATTGCATCACCGGCCGCGTAGCGACCACTGCCGCCGCGATCCTCAACCTGATGCCCGATCGCAATGCTCCCGCGCAGTAGACGCTCCTTCCTTTTCGCGGCGATTGCCGCGGCAGGATGCACACGCGGCGATCAGCGCCGTAGCAAAGCGGCAAGGTATCTCTGGTCGCAGCAGGCCGACGATGGAGGATGGCACAGCCACACGTACGGCCTGCTGCGCTCGGGACAATCTCTCACTCCCTTCGTTCTGGATGCGCTACTGGACACTCCCGAGGTCGATACAGGCGCGGTCGAGCGAGCCGTCGAATTTATAAAGCGCAACACCAATAGCGACGGCTCGCTCGGCTTGATGGATTCGGTCGCGCCGGATTATCCAAACTACGCAACCGGCTTGGCTCTTAGCGCGCTGACCAAGGCAAAGGCCAAGGGCTGCGAACCGATGGTCGCATGCATGCGCAATCAGCAGTTCACAGAATCGAACCGCTGGACCCGCGCCGACGCGCCCTACGGAGCCTGGGGCATGGGAGGCGACCGACGCCGTCCTCCCGACGCCGGCCACGTCGATCTGGCTATGACGCGATACGTCCTCGAAGGCCTGGCGGCTGCCGGGGTTCGTCCGCCCGATCCGGCGCTGGCGTGTGCGCAAGTGTATCTCGACCGCTGCCAGAATCCCGACGGCGGCTTTTTCTTTTCAACCGTCGAAGCCGGTATCAACAAAGCCGGCGAGGATGCTGGAAAATTCCGCAGCTATGGGACAACAACGGCAGATGGAGTTCTCGCCCTGCGCGCCTGTGGCGTGGCCGAATCTGATCCGCGAATGGTTCGCGCGAAAAACTGGCTCCGCGCGCATCACTTGTACGATCGGGCTCCCGGCTTCGATGGCGGACCTCGCGAAACCTGGGCAGCGGGCCTGCGCTTTTATTACGCCGCCGCCATCACGCGCGCGATGCCCGAGTTGTCAGTGTTGCTTCCGCCGCAGCGCCCCGACGGGAGCTTCGCGAACTCCAGCAATCTGGTAAAGGAAGACGATCCCCTAATCGCAACTGCGTTCGCTCTGCGCGTTCTTTCGAAACGCGCGTGAAACGCTACAATAGTCGTTCCATGCCCATCGACTGGTTCCCGCTATGGCTCAGCCTGCGTGTCGCGGTCTTGTCGACGGCCCTTGCGCTGGCCGCCGGGCTTTGGATCGCTTACATCCTCGCCAATCGCGAATTCCGATACAAAGAAGCGCTCGATGCAGCCGTGACTCTGCCGCTGGTTCTGCCGCCCACGGTGCTCGGATACTATTTGCTGGTGCTGATCGGGCGGGCCAGCCCGTTTGGACAGATCTGGGAAAAAGTCTTTGGATCGCCACTGGTATTCACTTGGAAAGCGGCAGTGATCGCGGCATTCTTGCACTCGTTTCCGCTGTTGGTGAAGTCGGCCCGCGCTGCACTTGAAAGCGTCGACCGCAGCTATGAGCGCGCAGCCCGCACGCTGGGAGCTTCCGAATGGCGGTTGTTCTGGCGAGTCACGTTGCCGCTCGCGCAACGCTCCATCATGGCCGCCGCGGCGCTAGCTTTCGCGCGCTCTTTGGGCGATTTCGGCGTCACGCTCATGGTCGCGGGCAACATTCCGGGACGCACGCAGACCATCGCGGTCGCCATTTACGATGCGGTTGAAGCCGGCAACGGCGCGGTCGCGCGCACTCTGGTGCTGGTGATCTCGGTTGTCGCGCTGCTGATTCTCACCTTCGCCAACCGGATTGCTGTTCGATGATTCAGGCCAAACTGCGCAAAACATTTCCCGCGCGTCCCGATTCGGCGGGATTCTCGGTCGACATCGAATTTCAAGCTTCTGCCGGAGTCACCGTGCTGTTCGGCCCCAGCGGATCGGGAAAAACGTTGACGCTCGATTCCATCGCCGGCTTTGTTCGACCCGATGAAGGGCGCATCTTGTTGGACGACGCGATTCTATTCGACGGAGGCGCCGGCGTTCATTTGCCTCCCCGCGCGCGCAACTGCGGGTATGTGTTTCAGAACTACGCGCTGTTTCCCCACATGACGCTGCGCGAGAATCTGACGTTCGCGGTCGAAAAGCGCCCGCGCCTGGAGCGGCATCGCCGCGTAAACGAAATGCTCGACCGTTTTCGACTTCAGGACGCCGCAGGCCGCCGTCCCCACGAAGTGTCCGGAGGGCAGAAGCAGCGCTGCTCCATCGCCCGCGCGTTGATCGGCTCGCCGAAATTGCTGTTGCTCGACGAGCCCGCGCAGGGCCTGGATGCGCCCTTGCGAGCTGAACTTTACGACGTGCTCCGGCAGGTTCGCGCCGATTTCAAAACCCCGATTTTGCTGGTCACTCACGATCTGGACGAATGCTTTGAGCTCGCCGAAGAAATGCTAGTCATGCGCGAGGGACGAATTGTGCAAACCGGAACGCCTCGCAAAGTTCTGGATCAGCCCGCGAATCTGGATGTGGCGCGTCTGCTTGGCCGCTTCAATCTGCTGGCTGGAGAAATTCGTTCGCTCGATCCGGGAAGAAATAAAAGCCGCGTCCTGATCGGCGAATATGAGCTCGACGGCCCGTATTTTCCCGGCCGTTTGAAAGGCGATCGCGTCACGGTCTGTGTTCGTCCGGAGCAACTGAAAGCATCCGCGCGGAATGGGCGGCCCGGGCCGAATCAAATTCCCGCGGAACTCAAACGCGCCGTCGAGACGCCGCAATCGATGCGCCTGGAATTTTCCGGCGGAATTGTCGTGGATGTATCGCAGGCCGAATTCGAGCGCCAGCGCGATAACCAGGAATGGGTCATCGAGTTTTCGCCCGCTTCACTGCGGGTGCTGTAATTGCGGGCGGGCGCAACATGATGAAGAACGAAAACAGAATTGCCGGCCATACCTGCATCACCACTCGATTGTTCGACGTGTTCAAATGCCAGGTAAGATCGTTCGCCGTAATGAGATAAATCCCGAAATCCGCCGCCAGCAATCCGAGCGGCGGCAGCAGCAGCCACCATTGTTTCCTGGCGAATCCAAACGCCCACGCGAGGATCGCCATTAACAGGAAAGGATGCGCCCATGGGAAGCCCAAGGTCCAGAAACTACCCACGAACGATCCGATAATTTCTCCCCACCGCCCGCCGGTGACGATCATTTTCAGTGCCGCGGCAGCGGTGGCGGGGAACATGCCTTCGCGCCCTTCCACCAGGAAGAGTTTGAACGCCAGCGTCAAGACCAACGGAAATGCGGCGCCCGCGGCGATCCACGCCAGCGCGCGTCGCCCGCCGCGCCACAGAGCGATCGCGCAAACAAATGCGACGAACGGCCAGCCTTCGTTTTTGGTCCACGCAGCGAAGCCCGCGAATGCGCCGGACAGCGCCAGCATCGGCGGCGACCACTCGCTCAGCGCAAGTAAAGCGAGGCTCGATAGCAGGTAATAACTCAAGGGAATGTCCGCGTACTGCGCCGTGGCCTGCGATACGAACCCTTCGCTGGCGAGCAGGACCAGCACGGCGAGCATCCCGATCGCTTCGCCCGCGAGCAGACTAACCGAGCCGAAAAGCACGCCGAACGTCACGACGGCGAACGTCAATCCGAACACGGCAGGCGTGGACGCGCGCGTATCGCCGATCAGCGTCCAGGTGCGCGCGATAAATCCGGACGTCAAGAGTGGATATCCGGGATGATTCGTCCCGGTCTTATCGGAAACCGCGTACTTCCATGCAGGCGCCCCCGCGGCCAGATAGCGCGCCCGCAGATTCCAGATCGCCGCCGCGTCATATTCGCCTCCCGGACTTGCAGTGAGGCCTTCGGAACAATCGAGCGCGAAAATACATACCCCTAAAATCAGCGCGCCGCGCAGCGCCCAAATCCAGGAAGGCTTCGCGAACTGAGGCGGTGTTTGAAACGCGGGCTTCGATCGAAAAAATAATACGGCCGCGACGGCTAACAAGACTATTTCAGCCGAAAGAACCGTCACCCGATTCGCGATACCGATCCATACGAGCAAGAAATAAACGGACGACGTAATTCCAATTCCCAGCCCTACGCCGAGCGAGATTTGCAATACCCACGAACGCAGCGGCGCAAGCAGACGAACCACGATCCATCCAAGAATGAACGCCGGCACCATTGCCAAGAAATCGAGCATTACTGGCGAGCCTTTCGGTACACCACCGCGCCTCTGCCGCAATCGCGCACCAGCCTGTAGCCGGCGGCCAGGCCGAGCGCGACGTAGTCGCCCTGGCGATCGAAATTGCCGACCGCCCATTCGGGCTTCTGCGTCTCTATCGCGACCAACGCGCGCGGAGCCACGGCGTATTGGGTCGACATCAGCGCGATGATGCCTGTGCGCTCCCCGACGGGCATATCGGTGATGTATCCGATGACGCCCGAAGGCGGGATTAGCGCCAGCGTAGGCGCGAAGCGGACTTCGGAATCGGCAATGCGAAACGGATCCGGCGATTTCAGCGCCACCTGCTCCGAGACTTTATACGAGCTCATCGACGCGAGCAGCGCCAACACCGCGACGGCGAGGGCTCCGATGGACGCACGAATCATAACCAACCAGTCTAGCGTTGTACGATGTGTGGATGATCACCCGCAGACGAGTCTTGTCCACTCTGGGTTTCGCCGCGGCCACGGCAGCCGCGCAGAAGCTTCCGGCCGATTCGCCCATCACGCAGCTCAAGAGCCGGAAAGGCGAGGCGACGCCGATTACGCTCGAGGAGCGCCGCGCCCGCATCGAACACGCCCGCGAGCTGATGCGTGAAAACAAGATCGATGCGATGGTGCTGACCGGTGGAACCTCGCTCGAATATTTCGGCGCCATCAAGTGGGGACTCAGCGAGCGTCTGTTCACCATGGTGGTGCCCGCCAAAGGCGAACCGTTCTTCGTATCGCCTGCGTTTGAAGAGGATCGCGCGCGCGAACAGATCGCGCTGGGGCCGGGAGGCAAAGATCCTCGCCTGCTGATCTGGCAGGAAGATGAGAGCCCGTACGCTCGCGTCGCCGCCGGGTTGAAGGAGCGCGGCGTCGCCACCGGCACGGTCGGCGTGGAAGAGACGGTGAAGTTCGTGTTCTCCGACGGAATTGCGAAAGCGGTTCCCGCGATGAAGCTGGTGAGCGCGACTCCGGTGACGGCGGGCTGCCGATCGATCAAGTCCGTGCATGAGATCGCGCTGATGCGTCTCGCTTCGCAGGTCACTTTGCAGGCGTACGAAGCGGCGTGGAAGAGCCTGCGCGAAGGCATGACCCAAAACGATTTCGCGGCGCTGGTTTCGGCGGCGCACGCACGGCTGGGATTTCCAGGAGGCGCTGGAGTGCAGTGCGGAGAATACTCGGCGCTGCCGCATGGGTCGGTCACGCCGCAGGTGATTCGGGAAGGGACCATCCTGCTGATCGACGGCGGCTGCCAGGTGGAAGGATATCATTCCGACCTGAGCCGAACGTTCGTGCTGGGAAAGCCGACGGCGAAGATGAAGCAGGTTTTCGATTTCGTCCACCAGGCCCAGACGGCGGCCGTAAAGAAAGCCGCGCCCGGCGTCGCGGCGCAGGACGTGGACGCGGCGGCTCGTAAAGTGGTTGCCGGCGCGGGCTATGGAGCCAACTACGATCACTTCGCCCATCGAGTGGGTCACGGCATGGGGATGGACGGACACGAGTGGCCATACCTGGTGCGCGGGAACACATTGAAGCTCGCGCCGAATATGGTGTTCAGCGACGAGCCGGGGATTTATATTCGCGGCGAGTTCGGCGTGAGGCTCGAAGACGACATGCACATTACCGAGAACGGCGCGGAGTTGTTCACGCCGCAGAGTCCGTCGCTGGAGCAGCCTTTTTGATGCGAACGCGCTCATTTTCGTTCGCGCGCGACTTCGAGCCCGTCAGTCCAGCCTCGGGTGGTATGCTGACTGGATCGTGACGGTGGATGATACAATCGCCGGGCTCACCGGCGCAATCTACGATTGTCTTCTTTTGCCGGACCAGTGGTCGGGCGTCCTGCTCAGGATTCAAAACCTTCTCGGTGCGCAATCTTCGTACCTGATCCGGCACGGAATTAAACCTTCGGCTCCCGATATGACCGTGCTGGTGGAGCACGACGTCGATCAAGCCATGCGCCGTTTGTATGACGAGCATTACAGCAGGCTGAATCCGCTGCTTCCGTACCTCGGGTCGGTCGAAGGCGGCGAGGTGTACTGCACCCGTCATCTGGTTACGCGGAAGGAGTATCTGCGGAGTCGGTTTTACCAGGAATGGGCCATGCCGCAGGGCTGGTTCGATTATGCCGGCGTCACCTTGATCCGGCAGCCGGACGCATCAGCTGCCATCGGGTTCACTCGATCCAGCACCGGACGCGTCTTCGACGATCATGCGCTTCTGCTGCTGCGCCGGCTGGCTCCGCATTTGAGGCGCACGGCGCAGATTCAGAACCTGACGATCGCAGCGCCAGTCGAGCTCGGATCTCAGCAAGCTATTTGAGGCGGTCGGATTCGGGCTGCTGATTCTGGACGTGGATGGCCGGATTTTGGAAATGAACACGGCCGCCGAAGCGATGCTTGCGCCGGCCACGCGACCGCGAGCCGATGCATGGGCGACAACGGTTCAAGCCGCGCACTCCGGCGGATCCGGAGCAGCCACGTTTCAGATCAGCCGAGGTCCGCATCGCCGCGCGCTGCTGGCCTACATTCTGCCGCTCACTACGCCGGCCACGACGGCTTTTCACGTGCCCGAACGGGGTCGGGCCGCGGTGTTTATCGCCGATCCGGAACAGAACGCGCTCTCATCGCTCGAGATTTTCGCGCGCGCGCATCGACTTACGCCCACGGAGGCGCTGGTACTGGAGCGCCTCGCTGCCCGAGATTCGACGGGGCAAATTGCTCGTTCGCTGCGAATCGGCATGCCCACGCTCCGCACTCATCTGCATCGGCTGTTCGAGAAGACCGGCACCCGCCGTCAGGCGGAACTGGTAACGCTCCTGTTCCAATCGTCCTTGCCACTAGAGCCCCGCTGAACCTCTCCACCATTTGGTGGACGACACTTTTTCAGAAACCGGCTATGCTGTCCTGAAAGTCCAGCGGGTGAAACGTGCCCTTTGGTGAACGAAATCCAAATTTAATCGGAGGAACAACTCTTGAGAATCAAGTGCCTGGGCATTCTGTGGGTGGCGGCAACCGTGACCCTGTCTGCCAACGTGGTTACCAATGGTAGTTTCGAAACTGGATCGTTTACCAACACCAGTCAGAATTACGACCAGCTTTCAGCGGGCAGCGGGGCCATCACCGGCTGGACTGTGATCACGAACTCGGTTGCCTGGGGCCTGAATCTCACGGACGGTTCAGCCCGTAACGGCAACGGGTAAATCAACCAGGCATAGCCAACGACGAACAACAGCCATACCCACTAGCAAAATGCTAGTATAATACCTGGTCACGTGTATTCGTTTTCGATCGACACTTCCATCTCGATTGCATCGATCACTGTCACTGCCGGCGGAAACACGGTGTCTTTGTCGCAAACGGCGTCATTTACGGTGGGCACCACCAGTTGGATCCGGATGACCGGATCGTTCACGGCGGCCGGTGCCTCGACGCTCCTGACGAGTGAACGTGATCAGTAAACGCGGGCTGATCGAGGGAGCTGCGAAATATGCGCCGACGCGGCGTCCGCCGCTGCAGACCTGGTTTGATACGGCAATCGGCCTCCTGGGTCTCGTTTGGAGGAGTATTCGGACATCGTGTTTCCATGGCGGATATGCTGGGCGATCTGGCAATTTTTAATAGAGCAACTCGCCGCGCTGAAGGCGAAGGCAGCAGCGAAAGGGCTTACGCTTCAAGGCTGGCTGCAGAAGCTCGCCCTGGAGGAAGGCGAACCCGCTCAGCCCGGCAAGCCGTGTAAGTCGGGCTATGGCATGCTGGCGAAGTACGGCCCAGCGCCGTCCGCCGAGGGAATAACTAAATCGCCGGGAGATGTTCCGCGGCTTCGCCAAAGACTTTTGATGATCTCTGGCGTCGCCAACACCCACGCCGCGCTTTGGTATCTTTTCGGCGATCCCCGCTCGCTTGATCGTTCGCGTAGTCTTTCGGTACCAAAGGATTTATGTGAAGGAGTTCCTCAGCCATTCGGAATACAGCAAAGGAAGATGGAAGAAATGGCTATAGCCACGATCAACGAGCGTACCTACGGAAAGCTACTCGCACGGGTGTTGCCACGCGTGATCGAAACCGAAAAAGATAACCAGGCGATGATTGCCGAGCTGGAACGGCTGGATACGCGCGAACGTCCGCTGACGCCGGAGGAGAAGAAGCTCGCCGATCTCATGACCCTGCTCATACAGCGGTTTGAGGAACAGCATTATCCGCTGGGCCATGCGAAGCCGGTCGAAAATCTGCGCTTTTTCATGGAACAGCGCAATCTCCGGCAGCGCGATTTGATTCCCGTTTTCGGATCCAGCAGCGTGGTGTCGGACGTCATCAACGAGAAGAGATCGATCAGCAAAGCACATGCGCGGAAATTGTGCGAGTTCTTCCACGTCTCATCGAGCCTGTTCATTTAATCGGCAAACGGGCAGCTTGCTCCGGTCTGTCCCCCTCAGTTCGGCGCGTGTATTTGTGTAGTAAACTCACTATTTCTCCAAGAATATGACCGCTTTGCGCAAGGCTCTAGGATTCTATTTGGCGCTATCCACCAATCATGCGCTCGCCCAAAACGCCTACATCACGAATTTCCAGACGAACAACGTGTATGTCATCAACACTGCTACCAACGTCGTCACTGGGGTAGTTCACGTTGAATCCGCTCCCTATGGAGTTGCCGTATCGCCTGACGGCAACACGGTATATGTCGCCAATGCGTCGAGCTTGAGCGTTTCGGTGATCGATGCGGTCACCAACACCGTCGCGGCGACAATCGTTATCTTAGAGCCATTGTTCGGCCTCGCGATTACGCCGGACGGCAAAAAACTATACGTCGCCGCATCCCAAACGATATCGGTGATCGATACTGCCACTAACCTCATCATAGCGAATGTCAACGTCGGATCAGGTCCAAAGGGAGTAGCGGTAACGCCCGACGGGACCTACGTCTACGTGACGAACGGCCAGAGCAACACAGTGTCAGTCATCAGCACAGCCAACGACACGGTTACTGCGACTGTCGACGTGGGGTCCGTGCCGACTGGAGTAGCGATTTCGAGCGATGGTAGCAGGGTCTATGTCGCGAACCTGCGGAGTAATACAGTGTCGGTTATCGACTCGCTCAGCAACACGGTAACGGCAACGATCGCGGTCGGACTGGGCCCGCTCGGCGTCGCGGTCACACCAGACGGCGGCGAGGTTTACGTGACGGAAAATAGCGACTCTCAAACCCCCGGCCATAATGGGCCGAGGGTGATTTTTCTGCCAAGAAAAAGGAGAGAGTCGCTATGAAGAAACGATACCAGATCGAACAGCAACGAGCCGTGCAGCAGTTCCGCCGGATCGCCACCGAACAGAATCCCAACATCCAGATGATCCTTCCGCTGGCCGACATCGTCGGCTTGTTGCAGCAGGGTGTGGGCAACTTGCTGCGGCAGGCCGGGCTGGAACTGATGCACCTGGTGATGGACGAGGAAGTGAAGTCGCTGGCCGGCGAGCGCCACCAGCAACACGAAGGACGCCGAGCGCATCGTTGGGGCAAAGAAGATGGCTACTGCGTGGTGGACGGCCAGAAGGTGCCGATCCGCAGGACACGGCTGCGCACGCCCGACAAGCGCGAACAGCGTTTGGGCAGCTACGAACTGTTCCAGCGCAGCGGACCGATGCAAGCCAGGGCGTGTGGGACAAGATGATGCGCGGGCTTTCGACGCGCAACTACGGAGCCGTGGTGAAGGATTTTCAGAATCGCCTATGGAATCGAGAAGTCAGCGGTGAGCGAGAACTTCATCGAGGCCAGCCGGGAAAAGGTGAAGCAGTTGATGGAGCGGCCGCTGGGTGAGTTGCGGTTGTGCGCGGTGCTGATCGACGGGACGCCATTCAAAGACCGGCAGATGATCGTAGCCCTTGGGATTGGCTGCGATGGGCGCAAAACGGTGCTGGGCATCCGCGAGGGCGCGACCGAGAATGCGACCGTGGTGAGTGCGTTGTTGAGCGAGCTGGTGGAGCGCGGGTTGGACTTCTCGACGCCGCGGCTGTACATTCTGGACGGCGGCAAAGCGCTGCATGCGGCGGTGCGCCGCCACGCCGGCGAGGCGGCTTTCATCCAGCGCTGCCAGGTCCACAAGAAACGCAATGTGCGTGGATCACTTGCCGGAGGAACACAAAGCCGACGTGAAAAAGAAACTCCAGAACGCCTACGCGATGGCGGAGTACACCGACGCCAAGCGCGCGCTGGAGCGGCTGCATCGCGAGTTGATGGATCTGAATCCGAGCGCGGCGCGCAGCTTGGAAGAAGGCCTGGAGGAAACGCTCACCGTTCACAAGCTGCGCGTCCCCGATCAACTCCGCCGGACCCTGTGCTGCACCAACGTCATCGAGTCCGCCTTCTCCATCGTCGAAACGGTTTGCCGGAATGTGAAACGCTGGCGGCCACGGCGATCAGATCGAGCGCTGGGTTGGCTCTGGGTTGCTGGTTGCCGAGCGGCAGTTCCGCAAGGTCATCGGACATCGCCAGATTCCGCTGCTGCTGTCCTCGATGGCCAATGCCGTTTCCAAGAAACCGATTGCGAAAGGAGTCGCCGTCGCGTAACGGTGACAACACGGTCTCGGTGATTGGGACGGATTCGAACACAGTCATCGCCACGATCAACGTCGGTGTTCAACCAAACGGTGTCTCAATTACGCCGGACGGCACTGAAGCATACGTCGCAAATTACGGCAGTAACTCGGTGTCGGTGATCGACATTTTAACCAAGACGGTGAAGACGACGGTTAGTGTCGGCGGCAATCCGGTCGCATTCGGCGCGTTCATTGGTCGCCCTCCTCAGCCAACCTCCTCACTGCCACTACCGGTGACGATCCAAAACAGCGCCAACCAAACGACGGGAGCGATCGCGCCCGGTGAATTCATCACCATTAAGGGATACAATCTCGGCCCCGCCACTCCAGCGAGCTTCACGCTGAATTCGCAAGGGAGTGTGGATTCAATCCTCGCCGGAGTCCAGGTGATGTTCGACTCGTTTCCGGGCACCCCCACTTACGTTTCTGCGACACAGATTAACGTCGCCGTGCCATACGAGATTGCGGGCCGCACTTCCACCAACCTCTCGGTGTTGTACCAGGGCGCACAGTCAGCACCCACCTCGATACAGGTCGTTCCGGCTATGCCATCGATCTTCACGTTCAACGCGACTGGTCAGGGCCAGGCGGTTTCGGCAAACGTTACTGGACCTACGGCCGGAACTGACAACGGCCCGGCCAGCGGCGTCGTCATTGGAGGAATAACCCTGCCGAGTTCGCCGGCCACGCAAGGCTCTTTCATCTCCGTTTATGCGACCGGATGTGGTATGACGAGCCCGCCGGGCGTGACGGGCTCAGTGAACTCGATTACTACCGAGATGCCGCTAGCGAAGTGGACTCCAACCTCCGGCACCGTGATCGCCATGATCGGCGATGTGCCCGCTCAGGTAAGTTTCGCTGGAGCGGCGCTGGGCCTGGTCACCGGTGTATACCAGTTCGATATTCAAGTTCCGGCCGGAGTCTCCGGCGACGCCTTGCCGCTTTTGATTTTCATTAACGGCCCGCCGACTTTCCCAGGTGCAACCATCGCCGTACAGTGAGGAGTTAGTAGTCGGACCCACGTGCCGTTGGTTCAGAGGGACAGACTCGGTCTATCCGAGCTAAACCTCCGGATACTGTCGTTGGAACGACCCCGAAGCCCTGCCAGGAGCACATTAACCGAGTTAAGCTAAAGGAAGAGCATGAATCTCACCATTCAAATTCCGGACGAGCTTGCTCGCGACTTGGCTGCGGCCGGTGGCGATCTGTCTCGCAGGGCACTCGAAGGATTCGCGCTCGAAGAATACAAGAACGGGCGTCTCACCAAGCCCGCCTTACGCCGTCTGCTCGGCTTTTCGACCCGCGACCAACTCGACGGATTCCTTAAGGCGCACTCAGTGATTCACGATTTGCCGACACTCGGTGATCTCGAACGCGAGCGCGAGGATTTGCGCAGCTCCGGATTCTGATTCTGGTGCGCGTCGTTGTCGCCGATACCGGGCCCATTCATTACCTGGCGCTGATCGGGCAAAGCGAGATTCTTCCCGCCCTGTTCGAAAAAGTGATCATTCCAGCCGTGGGTGTATGCTGAGCTAACTCAGGCGGAAGCGCCGGATATCGTTCGCCGCTGGATGCAAGCTCCTCCGCCGTGGCTTGACGTGCGACCACAGCCAACCGAGCCTTTCGATGATGCGTTGCTGGAGAAGCTCGACGACGGAGAGCGAGCCGCACTGACGTTGGCGGCGTCGCTCGCAGCCGATCTGGTACTCATGGACGACCGCGAGGGCGTAAGGATTGCGCGCGGCAAAGGTTTCCGCGTTATCGGCACCCTTGGGGTGCTTGCCTTGGGCGCCAGCCGCGACCTCCTTGATTTGGCCGATGCATTCGAGCGGATCAAGAAGACGAATTTCCGCTACCGCCAGCAGATAATGGATGAATTGCTGAATCGACAGGAGGGCGGCTAGCGCCGAGATCAGGAAGATGCAAGATCTGCAACGAGCTAAATCTCGTTCGACAACGTAACAATCGCCTGCGCTTCGGCCGACCGGCCTTCGCCTACCGGCCCCACTCGCTCGGCGGTCTTGAACTTCACCGACACCCGATCCAGTTCCAGCACCCAGCGTCCGCGCGAGCGATTCGCGAATCGGCAAGCGATAATCCTTCAGCTTCGGCCTCTCCAGAATCACCGTCGTATCGACGTTGACGATCTCGTATCCCGCGTTCGCGAACCAGCCTCGCGGCGTGCGCCAGAAACTGGGCGCTGTCGGCGCCCTTCCATTGCGGATCGGTATCCGGGAAATGCATGCCGATATCGCCCAGCGCCGCCGCGCCCAGCAGCGCATCGGTGATCGCGTGCGACAGAATGTCGGCGTCGGAGTGTCCTTCCAGGCCCAACTCGGAGGGCATCGTCACGCCTCCCAGAATCAGCGGCCGCCCCGCGCGAGGCGGTGGACGTCCCAGCCCAGTCCGGTCGCGGATCACGATGCCGTCCGCCGCCAATCTCTTCGGACAGGAACAGCCGCGCCAGGTCCATATCGGTAGGCTTGGTGATCTTGATGTTGCGGTCGCTGCCCTGCACCACGCTCACTTCCATTTGTTCCAGCCGCTCCACCAGGCTCGATTCGTCGGTGCCCGTGAAGCCGTCCTGCCGCGCCATCTCGAAGGCGCGCTTCAGCAGATCGAAGCGGAATACCTGCGGAGTCTGCGCCAGCACCAGGTGCTCGCGCGGCAATGTCGCGCGGATCTTGTTCTTGTGCACCCGCTTCACCGTATCCACCGGAACGATGCCGACGATCGCCGCGCCGGTCTGCGCGGCTTCGGCGATCACTTTTTCCATCAGCTCGGAATCGATGAACGGCCGCACCGCGTCGTGCACCGCGACCAGTTCGGTATCGGGCTTCGAGCGTCGCCAGCGCGTTCTCCACCGATTGCTGGCGGCTATCGCCGCCTTCGACCAACCGCACCGGCTTCGAGGGATGCTCCTGATGGATCAGGCCGCGCGCCCAATCCAGATCCTCTGCCGCGCAGCGCCACCACGATCTCGGTGACCGACGGGCAGTGCAGAAATTTGCGGATGGTGTGGATCAGGATCGGCGCGCCTTCCAGCAGCATGAACTGCTTGCGGCTGATGCCCGATTTTTCCCGGCCCATGCGCGTGCCCAGACCCGCGGCCGGCAGGATGACGGAGACTTTCATGGCGCGATCTTACGATTGTAACGCGAAGGCATAGCCGCTGCATTTCTAGCTGCTCGCGCCCGCGGCCGGCGCGCGGGCGGCATGTTCGCGCCGCGTCCGGACGCTCTTTCTCGTGGACCGTATGGGTGCGCTCGTCGAAGCGGCCGAAAATCATCTTGCCGGCCGTGGTCTGCAGCACGCTGGTGACCGCGATGTCGATGGTCTTCGAAATCATCTTGCGCGCGTTGTCCACCACCACCATGGTGCCGTCGTCCAGATACGCGACGCCCTGGTTGTACTCTTTGCCTTCCTTGAGAATGAAGACGCGCATCGTCTCGCCGGGCAGCACCACCGGTTTCAGCGCGTTGGCCAGCTCATTGATGTTCAGCACTTCGACGCCGTGAAGTTGCGCGACCTTGTTCAGGTTGAAATCGTTGGTGACGATCTTGCAGTCGTAGACCTTGGCCAGCTCGATCAGCTTCATGTCCACTTCGCGGACGTTGGGAAAATCGTCCTCGAGGATCTGGATGTTCAACTGCGGCATCTTCTGGATGCGCTGCAGAATATCCAGGCCGCGGCGGCCGCGGTTGCGCTTCATCGAATCGGAGGAATCGGCCACCAGTTGCAGCTCGCGCAGCACGAACTGCGGAATCACCAGCGTCCCGTCGACAAATCCGGTTTCGACAATATCGGCGATGCGGCCGTCGATGATGACGCTGGTATCCAGAATTTTGAAGGTATTCTTGGAGACTTTTTCGCCGCCGAACAGCCCGCCGAGCGCCGCCAGGTTCAGCATGTCGCCCTTGGCCGCGCCCACCACCAGTCCGCAATAGGTCATCAAGGCCAGCACCGCGACTTCAAGGAAATGAATGGTGTTGGATATCGGCAAGGCCAGGCGCCGAGAACCAGCGAGATCAGGTACGCGCCCAAGAATCCCAAGCACGCTGCCGAACGCCGCGCCGATCAGCCGCTTCAGGCTCACCTGCTTGATGCGGATCTCGAAAATCACCACGCTCAGACCCAGCCGCCACGCCCACCGCCGCGGCAAGCGGTCCTTGCAGATCAAAGGGATGAAGGAAATAAGCCGCGCAGCCCAGGACCGCGATGAATAAGACGCGTATGATGAGCAGATCGTTCACAAGATTGAATCCCCCCTCCGGAGGCGCGAAGGCTGCACGCGCGCCCGCTTCCGGCCGGTAAACAGTTCACTGGCAATTTCTTAGCGGACCAGTATAACACCATTGTTAACGGATGCGGTGTCAACAGCATCGTCAAATCCAGGTGTCGAGAAGGCGGGTTTATGGGCGGGGAGAACTTAGAGGGCTTTGGCGAGTTCTTCGGCGAAAGCGCTGTTGGGACCGCCGCCGTTCGCGGCTTCTTGCCGCCGCTCTTCTTGCCGCGGCGGGGCGGACGCTGGTCGACGTGAGCGGCCGGACCCTGCGGCGCACCCGTTGGCAGCGCCGCTTGCGGAGCCGTTGCGCGCGGAGCAACATGTGGGCCGGTATGCCCGGAGGACCACCGCCCGCATGACCGGCCAGCTGCGGTCCGGGCCACCACTCGGGCCGGATTTGCCCTTTCGGCTTCGGCGGCTGGGCGGGATTGGCGCGAAGCAACCGATCCTCCAGCGGAGCGCGGTCGAAGCGGCGGATGATCGCGTTCATTTCCTCTGTATTCGGCGCTTCGATAAACGCGAAGCCCTTGGACTCCTGCGTTTCGGGATTGCGGATCACCTTAATTGCGTCCGCGACCAGGTTCTCGGCTGTCAGCCAGCCCCTGATATCGTCCGCAGTCACCCAAGCGGGCAGATTGCCCAAGAAAGACGGTAAAACTCATTCGGAGATTATCTTCGACTCCATAGGTGGGGGTTTGCTTCGTGGAGGTTCTCCATGGAAGCACTCTCATGCTACCACACTTGCAAGAGCGGTAAACAGGGAATCTTTTTTATTCTCCTCAGGAGGGCACCTTGAAGAGTGTACTGCTTCCTCTGTCCTTGACCCTGCTTGCGGCAGGCCAACCCGCCGACCGGCTGATTAAGGAAGTTCGGCACGAACTCGTCATGCTGCCGTACTATAACGTGTTTGACAACCTTGCCTATCGGGTGGACGGAACCAACGTAACACTTTCGGCCAAGTAGTACGCCCGACCTTCAAGTCTGATGCCGAATCCGCGGTGAAAAGATTGAAGGCGTGACCGGGGTGACCAATGAGATCGAAGTGCTTCCGCTCTCCCCTAATAGACGAACGACTACGGCGGGCTTTGTTCCACGCCATTTATTCGAAACCCAGACTGGAACGATACGCTTTGGGCGCCGTGCCACCCATCCACATCATCGTAAAAAACGGGAACGTAGCTCTGGACGGGGTGGTGGACAACGAAACGGACAAAAATGTCGCTGGCATCGCCGCCAATGGGGTCCCGGGCGTGTTTAAGGTGACCAACGATCTGGCAGTCGCGAAGTGAAGCAGTTCAAGAATCGAGGGACATCGCGACGGACCGGCGGCGCGCTTGCGTCAGGGGCTTGTTCAGCTCTTCTAAGACCGGCAGCATCGCTTTGAATCGCTTCACGAGCTCAGCCTGGAGCTCTGAGGTGGTCGCGAGCTTCGGATCGAGCGTCGTGTAATAAAGCCAGCGCTTCATCTTTAATAGATCGGCGGCCGGATGATCGGTGGCGAATCCCTTGGGAGTCCGCTGCAAGGACTCGCCATGCAGCTTGCCCATCAGCTTTTCCGGTCCGCGGGAGATTTTGCGGAAGGACGCATGATTTTCCGCCAGCCAGTTGCGAATCGCGAGCATTTGTTCGGGCGATGGCTCGTAGACTCCGCCCGCGATCCCGATTTCCTTGGCGCCGATTGAAAAGAAGAATCCCGGAGCCGAACCGCGATCTCCGCCCCGGCGCGGAAAAACCGCCGCGATGTGCGTCTTGTAGGGCGACTTGTCGGCACTAAAACGGATGTCGCGATAGATGCGATAGACGGCCTTCTTAGGGTCGGCGATGTAATCGGGCGCGAATTTTCCCAGGTCGGCGTTCAAAGCTTCCACCAGCGCGAGCATGGGGGCTTTGACTTTGGTTTCGAAGATTCCCTTGCGCGGCTGAAACCATTCTCGAGTATTATTGCGCGCGAGGCCCCGAAAGAACGTCAAAGCGTCGCCGGAGAATCCAGGGAACATAAAAAGATGGTAACGCCCATCGGGGAGTTATGGCATACTCTGCGTAGGTGAAACTGCGGATTCGAACATGGCTGGCCGCGGCGCTGCTGCTTGCGATGGCGGGCTTTGGCGCGCCAGGCGTCAGTGTCGCCACCCCTCGCGTTCAGACCAGTATCGTTTGGGTCGACCGTTCGCAACAGGTGCGACGCGAGGTCCGCGAGCCCCGCAAAATCGCCTTCTACGATCACTCCGACGTCACGCTCACGATTCCGCCGCATGACCCGCCGGTCGCGATTGTCTTCCTGGATCGATCCCTGTTTCAGCGCCCTCCTCCGTCCGCCCTTCGTTCCTAAAAACCAAAGATTGTTTTAGACGAAAGAGGAGGAGTTGTGCGTTTTCTGAAATCTATTCTTACGTCCTCGCGCCGCGACCGGTCCGATGTTCAGCGGATCAACGCGATGCGCGCCGAATTCACTCGGTTGAGCGATAACGAGCTACGCTCCGCCGCGCAGACCAGAAACCTGCTTCCGCTGATCGCCGCCACCGCGGTCATCGCTTTGCGGGTCCTGGGCGAGAACATGTTCGACGTCCAGCTGCGCGGGACTCTGGCGTTGGCGCGCGGCAGCATCGCGGAAATGCAGACCGGCGAAGGCAAAACGCTGGCTGCGGTTCCGGCCGTTGCATGGTTCGCTCGCCAGGGGAGGGGCGTCCACGTGATGACCGTGAACGATTATCTGGCCCGCCGCGATGTTGGCTGGATGGGCGAGATCTATCGCTTCCTTGGCTTGTCGGTCGGCCTATCTTCAACAAGGAATGGCCGCAGCAGAACGCCGGCGGCCTACGCCTGCGACGTTACTTATGCGACCGCCAACGAGATCGGGTTCGATTTTTTTCGCGACCGCCTGGCGCTTCGCCTGGACGAGCAGGTCCATCGCCCCTTCGCCGCCGCGGTGATCGACGAAGTCGATTCCATTCTGATCGACGAGGCTCGCATCCCGCTGGTGATTGCGGGCGGCGACAGCGGACGATAGCCCCTGGCCTATGCGGCAGACCAGGTGGTCCGCAACTTCCGCGTACCGCTTCATTGCACGTGGATGCGGGCGCCGCAACGTGGCGCTGACCGACCGGGCATCGCCGCGGTGGAAAACGCCTTTGGCTGCGGCAATCTCTACGATGAGCACAATTTCGGCCTGCTGACCGCGCTGCAGGATTCGCTGCATGCCCATGTCCTGCTGCGCCGCGATGTCGATTATGTGGTGAAGAACGGCGCGATCGAAATGGTCGACGAGTTCAAGGGCCGAATCGCGCTCAGACCGCCGCTGGCCGGCCGGACTCCATACTGCGGTCGAGGTCAAGGAAGGCGTCGCGGCCAAGCGCCAGGGAATGATTCTGGGCTCGATTACGCTGCACACCTGGTCGCCTTTACCCGCAAGTTTGCGGCATGACGGGTACCGCCGCGACTCAGTCGCTGGAGTTCGAACAGATCTACGGGATGCCGGTGGAGGTGATTCCGACCAATCGGCCCGTGATCCGCGTCGATCATCCCGACGCGGTCTTCGCGACGAAGGCGGAGAAAGGAAGACGCGGTACTCGAAGAGATCCGGCGGGTTCATCCAAGGGTCAGCCGGTTTTGGTGGGAACCGGCAGCGTCGAAGAATCCGAACGGCTCAGCCTCAGCTAGACGTCTCCACACCATGTCCTGAATGCCCGGCAATGACGAGCACGAGGCAGCCATCGTCGCCCAAGCCGGCGAACGCGGCGCGGTGACGATTTCCACCAACATGGCCGGCCGCGGCACCGATATCCGCCTCGGCCCGGGCGTCACCGATCTGGGAGGACTATACGTAATCGGCACGCAAAAACATGAGAGC
>CAVTSS010000003.1:0-266894 GCA_963737495.1 Terriglobia bacterium | reverse complement strand
TGGCACTAAGACGTGCTACGTGCCTTAGATTACTTCCGCCTAGTCGGGGATGTGCCGGACCCGCGTGTGGACGAAGCGATCAATTTGGTCCGATCCAAGCAGCAGCGCGACGGCACTTGGCTCTTGGAGAATACACATCCCGGTGCGATCCACTTTGAATTGGAGGATGGCGACAACCGGGCCAGCCGATTGGAACACGCTGCGTGCCCTACGTGTCCTGAAATGGTACGTGAAGTCCTCGATTTGAGCCCCAATTTGTAGCATTTAAAAGTCGTCTTGTGACGCCGATTCAACATCTAGAAAGGGCGTACACTCGACGCAGGACACAGTCGCTACCGATAATCGCGACATCAGTCCGATTTTTCTTATGAAACCGACCCTCGCATCCACGGTTCGGCGAACCTTTCGTCCGCCCTGGGTCACTACGGTGTTTGCACGCGCCACTGGTCGCTGCCATTCGTCTTGGCAGGAGAGCGTTGCCGCCGGCGACGTGAAGGAACTCTGCGACATCAGGACTGAAGCTCTCATTGCCGATGCGGAAGAGGGCTTGGCCGATGGGCTCAAGCGGCGTGGTTCCGTTGACCCAGAGTCTGCCCTTTCTGAGCACGATGCGCGTGGAGCGAAACCAGGGACTGTCGGACCGGTAATGGCCGACAAACGCTTCGTAGTGCGGAGGCACGGCAAACGTTTTCAGACCGTGTAGTGCTGGTTCACATACCAGTCCGGTCCGTGGGACAATTCTGCGACTTTCCCGTCGGCGCGACCGAAGACCAGCGGGAAGCGTCGCCAGGAATATTCATCGGCCAGGAAACTATTCTCACCGAGTTGTTCCAGCGGGATCTTCCTGTCTCCGTCAACGATGCTCAGTGCGGAGCCGTCCGCCACCACCTGGAGCTTGCGTCCGGAGGGAGTCTCGAAGACTCCAGCGAAATCGGAAGCATTTTTCACCTGGCGCGGGCTGTTCAACTCGGGTGCCGAAGGCGCAGGCTGGTTTTGTTTCTCGGCGTTCATCAACTGGACGGCGAACTCTGTCACGGGAACCGGCCGATAACCGAGCATCGCGTTGATCGACGCGAATGCCGCCACTCCACCGTCTAAATCCACCGTGATCGACGACATGAAGGATGCCATTCCTCCGGTGTGCCGCAGAATGAGGTGGCCATCCAAGTGATCGACGCCAATGCCGTAGCCGTATTTCGACGTTGGCCCGAGCTCCGGCGCATCGATGTATGGTTTGGTGAACCGGGCAAAGCTTTCCTTCGAGATCACACCGGCGCCGCCCTTCATCAGCATTTTCGTATACAGCGCCATGTCCCCGGGGGTAGCCGTCACGCTTCCGGCGGCGTTCTCGAAGACCAGGTAACCCGTGGGCGCAATCTCGCCAAGCCGCGGATTCAAGCGGTCGTCGAACCTGGGCAAATAGCTGCGTGCCATCCGCAGTTGCGTCTCGCCGCCGATGACAGCCGAGGACGCTTTCATGCCGATCGGTGCAAAATACACCGGCGGACCGATTCGGACCACGGCGTCCGATCGAGGCTGGCGATCAAGTGGCCGAGGATGCAATAGCCAAGATTGCAGTAGTGAAAATGCTCGCCCGGACGATATGCCTGGACGTAACGGGCGTCCGGATTTCATAAGAAACCCCAGAGCATTCGGCAAACCTGAAGTATGGGTGAGTAAATGGTGAGGTGTAATCACGCCCTGCTTGGCCACGATGGGCAGCCAGGGAAGGTAGTCCAAGATGGGGCGATCCAAGTCCAGTTTTCCTTCGTCATGCAGTTGGAGACAAGTCAAGGCAACAAAGGATTTGGTGATGGACCCTACCTGGAACAGATGATCAGGCGTCACCGGTTCCTTGATTGAGGTTTGAGTAACCGAACGTGGCGATGCGGTTGATTCCCTCGCGCCGCGCCAGCGCCAGGGTCATACCGGGTGCGTTCATCGCTTTCATATAGCGCGCGATGAACGAATCGAGCGCACCAGTATCGGTGGCGGCGAAGAGGGATCGGCGAACCATGAGGGATGACGCTCCCAGCGCCAGGAACGCGCGCCGCTGAAGTTTAGGGCCGGTCATAGTAGCGCAGCATACCATGGTGAATCGTGCGCTCGGAAGTTGCTCCACTCAGGCGGAACCTCCTAACCCGGATTTCGAAACAATGCGTTCGTGCGAGCGACTCTATGGCGCCTACGCAGTTCCAGAGACGGACGGCAACCGTTAATGTTGCGTAAAAGGACCAATTTCCCCAGCGCCGCTCAGATCTCGCCATCTCTCGCGCCCCTCAGCGCTGCACCCCGTGATCAGATTGCCTGCGGGCGTGGTCGAGCCGTTGTAGGTACAACCGACGGAGTTATCGCCATTCGCGGCTGTGGCCGGAACAGTGAGGTTCAACTGGTATAGACCTGGGCTGATCAACCCCGCGAAGGTCAAACCCGCCGCGGTTCCATCGACTTGGCATACCGGCAGCACAGGCAGAGATCCGGATTGGCTCGACGAGCCATTGACCAGCGGAGTCGCAGGCAGCCCGAAGCCGACCGCGTACAAAACGATAGTTTCAGCAGGCTTCGCAGGCGTCGAGAATCCAGGATACAGGCTCGTGGGACCTGCCAGACTGTAGTCTGCGTGCGTTGCCGCAATGTAACTTGTGGCGCCAAACAAAGGAACGAAGGCGCGACTGCCTGCATGTTGCCGAAAAATGGCGGTGTCGAGACAGTTCCGCTGGTGATTACGACCGGCACGGGGCCAATCGTGTTGTCGAGCGGAGTCAGAATGTTGAGCTGGTCTTGCGCGCAGGCTGGGTCCGTGCCGGCACTCGTATAGAAATATACAAACGCGGGCTTGTTATTGACGGTCACGCTCACGCCGCCGAGTTGTGTGGGCATCTGCCCGGAAAGGAAGGAGGGCGCATTGCTCCAGATTACGCCGCTCGCGGGCGTAGTGGCGGAGACCAGTTTCGTACCCTTGACCACGATATAAGTGTTCTGAGCAACGATCGAGCCGCCGTTCGCGGTCGTCACCGATGTGATAGTCGGAACCCCGGTTGGTGGCTGGGTGATCGAGCCCGAGCCCATCAGCGTGAACGTGCCGTCGGAGTTAATTGCGAATTCTGCGGCCAAGGAACCGGTGGCGCCGCTGAACGCCCCGGTTCCCCCGGTGATCGTACGGGCACGCTGACCGACGGGCTCACGAAATCGAACAGAGACGAGAAGGAAGCAGTGAAACTATCGGCGGGGCTAAACACAAACGTCAACGCGCCTTGAAGCGGACCGGTGGAACCGTGCTGGTTGCCACTTCCGCTGAAGTTCACCGTCACGTTCCCAAAAGGCGTGATGCTGGCGGGTTGGCTGGTTTGGAGCGTCCCTCCCACAGCATTGGCTACAGACGCCGTGCCGTTGAAGCTGCCCAGGGTAATTGCCGTTACCGTCTTGCCCACAGCAATGCTTCCGGCCGGTCAGCGTGAAAGTCCCGGAACTGGAGTTGTTCGCCGTGAAAGTGAAGGTGTAGGTCACCGATCCTGTGGCCCCGCTGAACGCTCCGGTGCCTCCCGCAATCGGACCAGGCAAGTTGAGGGTAGTCAGCTTTCCGACGAGTTGAGGCGAGGCGGTAACGTTGAAACTATTCAGCCTGTTTAAAGAGAACGTGAACGTGCCCTGGATAAGGCCGGTTGCCAGATCCTGGGAGCCGCTGAAGCTCACGGCTGCGCTTCCGAGTGGGTTCACGGTCCCGGTTCCACTGAGGGAAACCGGCCTCCCGACCGGCACCGACGCGGTCACGCCCCTAACATTTACGAGAGTGATGGGGGTCGTCATTCGCGAAACGCGGGCCAAAGCGCCAACGCGCACCAAAAAGCGAAAAGCGCTACACCGGCCCGGGGACACTTCGAGAATGCGCGCTGGTTCATACAAATTCCCCTGTGAATGTCAAAATAGAATCCTCCTCTTTAATCGCATCAGCGGAGATTCTGTACTAGGAGGCGGGCTAACCGGGATTTCTACTTTCGTTCCCGACTGCCGATCAGTATACACCAGGTTGCCGCCTGTCGATCCTTTCGGCGGATTCCGCTTGATGTTCCCTGCACGAGAGGTAGTGTGCTCATGACGCCGATAATGTTTGAATGTATAAGTCACGGATCGGGCGTTCCTGGTGTAGAAAGGGCTGAGTGTGGGCCGCAGCCGGCTCAGAAAAAGCACAAGGAGGAGAACCGTGAATAGCATGCATTATCTGGGTCTGGACGTACACAAGAAGACGATCAGCTACTGTCTCCGCCAGGCGGACGGAGCGATCCTGCAGGAGGGCACGATCGCTGCGACTCGGAAGCGTTGTCGAGCCTGGTGGAACGTTTACCGCAGCCGTGGGTGGCTGGGTTGGAAGCCACGATGTTCAGCGCCTGGATCTATGATGATATTCGCGCGCAGGGAGGCAGCGTCAAAGTTGGACATTCGATGATGCTGCGCGCGATCGCTGCCGGCAAGCGCAAGAATGACCGCGTGGACGCCCGCAAGCTGGCAGATTTGCTGCGATGTGATTACTTTCCGGAGTGCCACATGGCGAAGCCGGAGCTCCGTGATCGGCGCCGTGTGCTGCGATTCCGCAACTTGCTGGTGCGCCAAGCAGTGCGGATGAAGACCAAAGTGAGCGGGCTGCTCATGGAGACCGGCGTTGTCTACAACAAACAGAAATTGCACACCAAGCGGTATTTCGCTCAGCTTCTTCAAGAGCAAAGAGGGGAAATGCCGGAATCTCTTCCGGAGCCTGTGCAGTTGAGTCGAACTGCGATCGACATGCTGACACGCATGGATCAGCAGCTTTTGCGATCTTTGGAAAAAGACCCACTGTTGACATCTCGCGTAAAACGACTGATGACGATTCCAGGAGTAGGAACGGTCGTGGCGCTTACCTGGGCTTTGGAAATCGGTGACATCCGGCGATTCGCTTCCGTGAAAAATGTCGTGAGTTATTGCGGCCTGTGCGGCGCCGAGCGTAGTTCGGCGGGCAAGCAACAGCGCACTCCGATTTCCAAGCAACGGAACAAGCATCTCCAGACCATGCTCGTGGAGGCGGCCAAACTGGCGCCACGATGGCATTCCGAACTGGCTCTGGTCTACGAGCGGAGAAGCAGAAAGGAAACCGGAACCGGGCAACTTTAGCGGTGGCGCGAAAGCTCGCTGCCTATTTGTTAGCGGTGGATCGCGGTGAGCGAGACTTTCAAGCAACCGCTCCCTGGCATAGCGGAGTCAGGCGGCGTAGGACAAACAGAATTGATGGATATGGAATGTGAAGTCGAGCAGCGCGGCCTGCCAGGTCTTGCAGTTATTGGGCTGGGCGAGGAAGGCAACTTCCCGAGGCTCCCACGATAATGTTTCGAGACTGGCAGGCTAACTCGAACTCAATCTTCGGTGAAGGCGAAATCGCCAGAGACCGCAAATGGATGACTGGTTCTGCATGTCGCAGGAACCATCGCCAGAAGGCGAAAACGCGCGCAGATTTCGCAAGAGCGGGTACGGTTGGAGCTGAGTCCCGTCCCCTTCGCCCTGAGGATTTTCGATACAGCCGGCTGCGGCCGAGGTCAAGGCTCAAGATGAACTCGCGGTGCTCGGCCTTGACCGCGGTCCTCGCCGGCCTAACCGAAACTGAGATCAGGGCGAAGGAGAACTGTGAAGGAGCTCGCATCGCCCGAAACCGTGCAGCGCCCACACCGGGTGCAGGGAAATCTCCGTTTCCCCTTGACAAAGACTTATCATGGATGCCCACTATCCGGAGCAGCGGCTCGGATTCGAGGGAAATCAGAACCGTCACGCGCGGGCTGCTCAGAAAAAATGTTGCACTTCCGAACGGTGACGCGACATAGCCTACCTTCACGGGCAAAAAGGCGCCGCAACCGCCGGCTCTTCCATGTCCAATGTCGGGAACTGCCCATTTTGCGACATTCTAAAAAGGGCCGCCTCGATCGTGGGAAACCGCATCAAAGCAGCGTGAATGTTAAAGGCCAGTTCAATCGGGCGCGTGTCCGTTACATCTTTAGTAACGCGTCCGCGACGAGTGAATGCGGCAGTCCGGCCTTCAGGGCATGATAAGCGCGTCGCACCGATCCGGAGCTGACGCCGAGGGTCTTTGCGATTTCGGACCAGGTTCGACGTCGCTGTCTCTAAGTCTGAGCACCGCGTGCGGGTCGACAATAACTCGTGGCCTGCCGACCAGCTTCCCCTCCGCTATGGCACGCACCTGCCCGGCTTGTACAGCGTCCGAACGCTCCTCGCTTTCCATTTCTCCGAACCATGCCGTGACAGCCCAAAGCGATTTCCCAATAGTCGAATCGATCGGTCCCGTTTTAGACTTGATTGGGTAAACGGTAACACCGTAGTTAGCAATTCATGGACTGTATCGATCACTTTCCGCATGTCGCGGCCGAGCCGGGAGACCTTCCAAACCAGAAGTCGTTCAAATTTCCTTGCTGCAGCGTCCCGTTTCATCTGCTCGAAGAGAGGATGGGACTTAGCCGCGATTTTGCTGGATCGGGCGTCGTCAACGTAAAGGTACTGCGCCGCCAAAGCCGCGGCTTGTTGCGGGACGAGACGATCGACAGTCGTCTTGCCGCTGGATCCGGTTCGCTCCTCTGCAATCAAACAGCATGCGAGGATTCCCCGGATATGTGCCCAGTCACGCCCAGAGCCGTCCCTTTCCGCGATCTGGATTAGGCCTTCAGGCTCGTTCTCTGTGGTTTCCCGTTCGCTTGAAACGCAAGAATAAAATGCATCCATCGATCACCTCGGTAATGCTCGGAGGGCGCCGCGGTGAAAACGGATTGAGACATCGTGGGGAAGGCAAGTTCGACCGGTCAGAATTTTTGTCCCACTGTTGTCCCAAAAAACTGGGGATCGCCGGACTATTGACAGCAGTTAATGCCTTGTATTGAATGTGATGGCTTCGGATGACTACAGCCCTGAAAAGGCTGGCGTCGGCGGTTCGATTCCGTCCCTGGGCACCGCATTTTCAATTACTTACAGCTGTTCCAAAACCGAGTTTCATTCCGTTTCATTCCAAAACTTTTGGTCCACCGGCGGGATGAACTTCGGGTTTTGGCACGGTCTGTAGGTCACCCAGCTCAACGCTGATAGAATTTACTTTTCACCGGTTCTGGAAGAGGGAAAAGCTGTTTTGAAGACGCGATAACAGAGGTGCTAGTGCCATGTCTCGTGCCGCTCGTTCGATAAAGCTCCTGCAGAGCGCTGAGGCCGCGCTCATTTCGGCGATCGAGATTTATAATAAACCGGCTTTTGGCTACCGCGAGGAAACCTTTGCCATTCTCGCGATCAATGCGTGGGAGTTGCTGTTGAAGGCAAAATTGGTCGCTATCAGCAATAACGACCTCCGATGTCTGTACGTTTCTACGACGCGTCCACTAGCCTCAGGAAAACAATCGCGGAAGAAGTATTTCAAAATCAACCGGACCGGCAACAAAATGACCCTCGGAATCGACGCCTGTTTAGACAGCCTCACGAAGAAAGGGATCGCCGTTCCCGACCCGGTACGCAAGAATCTCGAAGCTCTTATCGAGATCCGTGACAATGCGGTTCATTTTGTAAACGCGAGGCCGCAACTCGCAAAGCAGGTGTTGGAAATTGGGACCGCGTCGCTTCGCAACTTCATAGAACTGGGCAAGCTTTGGATGAATCTTGACTTGTCAAGCTACAGCCTTTACCTGATGCCCATCGGATTTCTGCCACCAGCAGAGGCGACGGCGATTGCCGTATCGAAGCACGAGCAGAATGTGGTCAACTTCCTCGCAGGACTGATGACCGCAACTCAAACAGACACCGACTATCATGTTTCGCTGGATGTAAAGATCTCGTTCATGCGTACGCCGGCAACCGCGGCTACCGCCGTCGTGGTCAACGATCCCACCAATCCCAACGCGATCAAGGTCAATATCAGTGAAGAGGATATTCGAAAGACCTACCCTTGGGACTACGAGACGCTAACGGATAAACTAAAAGGGCGATATATCGACTTCAAGGCGAACGAAAAGTATCACGGTCTGCGCAAGAAGATCGTCGCTAATCCACAATTCATGAAGACTCGTTACCTCGATCCGGGCAACCCGAAAAGCTCGCGAAAAGATTTCTACAATCCCAATATCGTCAGTGAATTCGATAAGGTATATACCCGTCGCAAGTAGCCGGAATCAGCAATTATCATCATTAACTTCACTCTTCTCGTGCCGCCGCCCATAGGATTTCCTTGGCGACGCCTCCTCCAACTTCATATGCAGTTACAACGAACTCAGAAAGATCGGCCACCGCGTATTCGACTGTGACTTCAGCTACCGCGCCTTTTACCCCGTATCGCTTTCGCCGCTCTAAAAGCGGGTAGTTTTTCAAGCTCGACAAAACTCTCTTTGCCTCGCTTCCAGGCCATCGGTTGGGTCGATCCGCTGTTAATGTGGCACAGCGAGACCTTGTCTGCGTAATGGGCCAAAAATTGGGCTGTATCAACTTCAATGATCGTCTGCCGGTGCGTCTGATAGAGGCGCGCGCCCTGCAGAATTTTCAATCGGGATTCTGGTCCCCAAAAGAACACCTTCCGATTGAGGACCCGGTACCAGTCTTGAGGTGTCAGGCCATCCTTGAGCGCAGCCGCGAGCTTTTTTTCATTCAGAGGCTGCTGATCGCGAAGAACGGCCCTGCCATGCTGGGGATGGGTTATCTCTTCCGATTTTGCACGCCGGTGGGACTCCAACTCCTCGCGGCGGGTGCCGGCTATCTCAAAGAGATCCAGAAGGGCCGTTGTGCTCAAGAGACCTTGCCGCAAAATTCCGGGCCAACTGCCCGCGTGGCTCATGTGATAGAGCCGCGGATAGCATTTGACGAGGAGATCCTTATTCGAGTTCATTACCACGACCGGCGGTCGATGATGCTTCGATGATCAAAGCGTGTTGAAATAAGCGATACCGGAGCCGCCGCTAAAAACTCAATCTCTTCGATAAAACGCAACGTGCAGGCGGTCAGCTGGTCAAAGCGACGTGCGTCGGCGTTCTTTTTCTCCAGATAGTCCGCGAATGTTAGGGCAATATCGGTCGGCCCGTTCAAGCTGACCGCTTTGCGAAACAGCGACCAGTTGAATTCGGCGACTCTTCTATCTTTGCCCGTCGTTGACGTTTTTTCCTTCTCAATAAGCTCCTTTTCGGACAACCCTGAACGATCAGCGATGGTCTTCCAGTCGACCTCGGTGCCCATTGGTCCAGATGTGCCGTCCTTGGGATCTTGGACCCGGATCGGATAGCTTCGAACAACCAGAATCGTGCGGCGCACACGCGTGGGGGCTATTCCGGCTTCCGCCAGACAGCCACTCCCAGAGGTGTCCCGTGAAGTGACGTAAGGATAATCACCGTGATGCAGGCTCAAGCCGGTCCCTTGCGTGCCCTCGACGAAGACTTTCTTTCCCTCTGCGAAGGCGTCCTCCAGCAGTCGAAGAGTGTCGCGAAGGTAAGGTTTCAATTCCGGGGATTCCGCGGCAAGACGAACTACCGGCTGGGCCGCCGTACGCAGAACTTTCCGGCTGGTAGCCGAGCCGACGCCCTGAGCGGTGCTGCTGATTGCCGCCTCGAGCTTCTCTTTCTCGAACGCGATGTCTTCTTTCTCGATAAGCATCGCACGTGGATCAACCGAGAGCCTGTCATACGCGACGCGACACTCCGCTATTTCAGTCATCAGTTTCTGGACATCGAGCACAGCGCCAGGCCCGATAATCAGACCCGCCTCGCTCTTACGCGTGCCTGACGGAAGTTGATGATGCGTATAGGGCTTCCCGTCTTCAAAAATCTTGTGGCCAGCGTTGGGGCCGCCGACCCTCAACAAATAGTCGTACTCGGGCGCGAGGTATGACGCGATGTGGCCTTTCCCCTCGCTTCCGTATTGTCCCCCGACTAGAACGTCGACCAGCGGCTCAACACGCTTGCCGTACAGTCCGAGGCGGCTGGCCACCCGCACGAGAACGTCATCCCGCGTGCAACGATCAGTGTCGATGACAATATCCGCCGCGTGCGCCAGCTTACTCACGCCCATTTCCGTCGGGTCCTGGTGAGCTTCTTCATAGGACGGGAGTTCCTGGATTTTGGCTGTTTCTCGCCTGGCTTCATACCACTGTCCGCGGACCTTCACATCTGCCGTCAAATGTATGTGAACAACACGTGAGCCAAAGGCTTTCCTAACGCAATCGATCTGTTGCTTGATTCGGACAGAATCGACAATGACATTGGTCGAGTCTTTGAGGTCCCGAACGGATTTGCCGAGTGCCTCAGCTACCCAGGTACCCTTTGTTTTCTTGTCCAGCTCCTCGCCGGCCTTCTGCAAAGCTCCTCGCTCCGCAGGGACGGACTGCAAAACCTGAATCAATTCTCGAGTCTTGAAGACATGGAATCCAAACCGCTTGACGAGCGCTTCGCACAACGTCGTCTTTCCGACAGCGATTTCACCAGAAAGCAGGACGATAATCCGCGGCATAAATGCCGGTCTAGGAATGGTTCTATTCGACCGGAGTTAGAGACAACTGCCCCGAAATGGCAGGGACGCGCTGCTCAGGTAAATCATACACCGTTACCGAAACATTTGCCGCGAGTAATGTCGCCGCAATTAACTCCTGAACCATCATCCAAGATCCACCGGCCTGCCCTGTCCCGATGCGGGGAATGTGCACGCTCATGCCGTCGCCTGCAACACGTGGAACGAGCGCCTTCAGCGCGGTTTCGAGCGCCATATACCGCAGTCGCGCTCTTGGCGATTCTCCGTAGCCATGCTGGCAAACCATGCTGGCCACCTTAATGTCGGGCGCAACATCTGCGAAATGAACCTCGCCCAGCCGGAGATTACGCCGAGATGCGGCCCAGGTTCGAAATTCCGCCTGAGCCGAGGGCCATTTCTTCATCAGCGCGATTGCGAAGCCTCGACCACCCCAGTTCGCAGTGGCATCGCTCACGATATGTGCAATCAACTTTGTCCCGCTCCCTCGCGGTTCTAGGGCGTTTCCGCGCAAAAACGCGATTCCTGCATCTGACACAGCCTGCTCGCTAAAAAGGACTCCGGCGACCCGCGGAAAAGTCGCCCGTGGATACGGCGGAATGCCGATGCACTCAATGTGCAGGGTCTCTGGAGTGCCCGGAAATTCGACAACTCCCTTCGCCGTAAAGCCAATGGCTGTACATTCCGCCACGGGGCTTCGGCTGGGCAGTGGTATACCACGCGAGAAGTGATAAGCCCAACTTCGCGTCGGAATCACGTAGTCGAACTTGTATGTCCCTGTATCGCGAGAACCGTCCCATTGGGAGGCGACGAAAACCGCGCAGGGTCGATCGGACAAATTCGCGAGCCGCATCAAAATCGCTTCCGTCGAGACGTCGAATTTTTTCCGAATCTCCGCAACCCTATTGATATCCAGGTTTGCGACCTCTTCGACTTTGAGGCTCCCCATGGGCATCAATATCTCGGCAGCCGCGATATTGCAGAGCGCCTCCAACTGCCAGTCATCCGTCTGCGCCCCTGGATTCACGGCCGTTCGATTCCGAATTCGGTCTCCACAGTCAGGGAAGAATGTGTGCGCGATTTCGTGAGCAATAGAATACCTTAGCCGGCCGCTGGGGCGGTTCGGATTGTACTCGATCAGAAACCGATTGTGTCCGGCCGGAACCGTGCGGGCATCACGGATATCGCCTCTTGGGGAGATGGCGAGTCCGCGGAGGTCAGCGAGTTTCATCGGATCGAAGGGCGGCCCCGACCAGCCTCGGTCGATCGCCTCCAGGACGATGTCCCGTGCCACCTGAACCACCATCTGCACTGGATCGCGCCCTTCGGCGAACTTTATAACCGACGAATTCGTCCAGGATTGGTCAGCCGCCAGCAAGCGCCCTCCAGAAGTAGATCCTAGCAAAGATCACCGCGCAATAAGCGGGAGCGTAGCGCGCTACTCCGCGCACTGTAAACACTGTCCCGATTTTCAGGCTCGTCGCCATCGACTCGTGTGCTCCGAGTTTGTGCTCCCTCAAGAGCGGCGCGGAAGCACAAGGCGAAAACTGGGTAAACTGTATCGCCAGAACAGGGTATTCAAAAACGCTATGGTCTTTGTTTGCAATTTATTGCCGTCTTCCCAAGGTGGACGCGAGGGTGAATTCCCAACACGTGGCCGCCGATGGCTGAATTCCGCTTTCGCACGTGGCCGAGCTTTCGCAGAAACGCGCCACCGTGTCCGGCGAAATTCCTCGCTCGGAGAAGATCTGTTCTGGCAGACTCTCGCCTCTCACCTGGAGAGCGCCCCGGGCACTTCACCCTGCTGGGTTTCGCACACATCTTGCGCAACCTGCCAGGCCCTCCTCACGGTCGTCACGCCGACGCCGAGTTTTCGTGCGATCTGTCGCCACGAGAGCCCGGTTCGTCGAAGTTCGATCACTCCCTGACGATCTAGAATCGCTCTTGGCCTGCCCACGGCTCGCCCGGATCTGGTCCCACGCACCCGCGCTCGATTCACTCGGGCCCGGACACGATCACCTATTCTCACCCCCTCTTGCTTTGCTATCGTCAGCAGGACCGCCACAACCGCGTCCTTAAACATGCCACATGAATCAAGGTAGGGCTCCGTGAACGAACGATACCCGACACCGTAACTGCTGAGTTGGTTAAGATACTTGAGCGTCTCAAGAACTCCCTCCCGTGTGAAGCGATTCAAAGCCAAGAAGAGCACCACGTCAAACCGGCGCTGTGTCACATCGCTCAGGAGCCGTCGGAACTCGGTTTGATCGGAACGAGTGGCGCTTTCGTGGTCGACGTACTCAGCCACGATTTCCCAATTCTGAGCGGCGGCGAACTGCCGTAGCTGAGCGAGTTGGTTATGCCCATTTTGGCGGCCGTCCAGCGTGCTAACCCGAGCATAAAGCGCGGCGCGGATCATTGCGCCCCTCCGAGAGCGACGCTCGATCCGAATGAGCCGGCAACCTGCTGAATCCCTTGGAGAAGGATTCTTCCCTCCGCCCCCGGATTGAGGCAGAAAGTTCTAAAAGTGTCCACGAAGGGGAGCCAAATATCAAGACTCCAGTCGGGATTCGAACTCGATCCTACTCGGCACCTCCTCCGGATAGGGGCAACCACAACTCAACGCTTGCACCGGCTCTACTTGTGTCACCTCATTAACCTGCCGTACGCCAATTTCGGCAAGCAGGACTCTGCAACAGAGTCTGACCTGTAAGGTTCGCTGCGAGCGGCAGAGCAATGGGGGAACTCCATGTTACACGTGCTCGTAAACTAAGGAGTAGGACTCGGAGGATGCATGGCTTCGCAAAGCTTCAGAGTGCCGATCACAAACGCGCGGCCCCAGCCTGCCGCCCGGATGTACTTCATCGACAATCTCCGTTGGTCGATGATGATCCTGGTCGTCAGCATGCATGCAGCCGACACTTACAGCCCACTGGGAAACTGGTATTACACCGATCGGACCCCACTCTCGACTGATAGCCTGATTGCTTTCGCGGCTTGGCAGATGTATTTGCAATCGTTTTTCATGGGGTTGCTGTTTTTCATTGCGGGGTATTTCGCGCCCGCTTCGCTCGATCGCAAAGGCGCCCGGCAATTCACCATCGACCGAGCCTTTCGTCTGGGATTGCCCGTGCTGTTTTACATGTTCGTCCTGGGGCCAATCGTGGAATATTTCTTGGCGCATTCCTGGACTTCGACGAGACCGACTTCGTTTCTCAACGAGTGGATCAAGCACATTCGTAATGGCGAATTCTTGCAGGAGAACGGACCGCTCTGGTTCTGCCTGGCGCTGCTGATTTTCTCGATCGTTTATGCCGGCATCGCACGCAATAAGAGAGACTCGCCGGATTGCGGAGGATGTCCCATTTGTAGTTGAAGGTTGGTAACGGCGGCGGCGCCGGTTTCGATAGAATCCGGTTGCCAAACACAAATCCTAAGAAGGAGCCAACCGCCGTGAAGAAACCATACCAAATTGTGACCCGTGCCGCCAAGGAATCGGCCGCCGTGGTCGAGCAGTTCTGTCAAAGTAACGGGCAGATCCTGTTGCCCATCGTCAACCTGATCGAAAGCGCCAGCCAAGTGGTGGAGAATGTGATTCACGAAATCCAGGTCCACGCCTTGGAAACCATTTTCGTGCTGAGCGCGGAGCAGATCGCCGGGCGGCGCACGCCGGGCAAGCCGAGCGGGGAGATCCGCTGGCACGGTTCACAGCCGGGCAAGATCAAACTGGCCGACCGCGAGGTGAAAGTCAAGCGCCCTCGACTACGCCATAAGAGCGAGGGTGAAGTAAAGATTCCTGCCTACGAGAAATTGCGCCGGGATCGCGGCTTGCAGCAGCACATGCTGGGCACGTTGATGCGCGGCGTGTCCACGCGCGAATACGACGAAGTGCTGCCGAACATGGCGGAAACGGTGGGCGTTTCTCGCAGTTCGGTCAGCCGGCAAGCGATCGAGGCCAGCGCCGAGCAACTGAAGAGGCTGCGCGAGAAGCGCTGGGAAGCGGTGGAGATCCTGGTGATCTACATCGACGGCCAGCGATTCGGCGCGCACCACATTTTAAGCGCTGTGGGCGTGGATCGCGAAGGCCGCAAGCACATTCTGGGAATCGAAGTAGGGGCGACGGAAAACGCCGCTGCGGTCAAGCGCCTGCTCATTCATCTGCGCGATCAGGGCCTGCCGACCGATCGCACCTATCTGTTCGTCATCGACGGTGCGAAAGCCTTGCGCGCGGCCATCGACGAAGTCTTCGGCACGGCGCAGAACGTGCAGCGCTGCCGCAATCACAAACTCCGCAACGTACTCGATGAACTGCCGGAGGAGCAGCAGGGCCAGACTTTGAACCTCATGCGGGCCGCCTGGAAAGTGAATACGGCCGAAGAAGGTGAAAAACGCTTGGAGCAACTGGCCCGATTCTTGGAGCGCGATCACGAATCCGCCGCCCGCAGCCTGCGCGAAGGAATCGCCGAAATGTTCACCCTGCAGCGGCTCCAGCTGCCACCGTCGCTGTACAAGTGCTTGGCGACCACTAACGTCATCGAAAGTCCGCAGGGCGGTGTCGCGCGTCGCACTTCCAACGTCACACGCTGGCGCGACGCCGACATGGTCGAGCGCTGGGTCGCTTCGGCTTGGCTGCTCACCGAAACGCATTTCCGCAAGATCGACGGACATCGCGATCTGTGGACCCTCGCCACCATCCTCGGTCGTCAGGTCCAAACCCAAACCTCCCAGGAGGCAGTAGCGTAAGATGAATTACCCGCCGTTCCCGACCTTCAACTGCGGATGGGACACCCTCGGATTGCGAAAATGGGCGCCCAGATCCGCCCGGAACCGGGACGCTGGCCGTGTTTGCGCTTTCGATTGCGATTGGGACCTTCATCGTTCGGCTAGTTCTACCCTCCGGCGCGTCGTTTCTAAATATGCATTTGCGCGATTTTCCGCAGTACATTCTTCTGTTCACCGCCGGCATTCTAACCGCTCGCCGGCAATGGCTGTTGAAGTTCTCTTTCCGGGCCGGAATACGGTGGCTGACTGTGATCCTACCCGTGGGATTCGCCGCGTGGCTGATGATCGTCGTCTGTGGCGGTGCGCTTGAAGGGCACGGTAGAGCATATTCCGGCGGCTGGTATTGGCAAAGCGCTGCGATGAACGTGTGGGAGTCGTTCACCTGCATCGCGCTGTGCTTCGGTCTGCTGGTGCTATACCGCGAGCGATTCAATTCGCAGCCGCGGGTTGCGAAGCTTCTATCCGACAACGCGTTCAGCGTATACGTATTTCATCCGGTCTTTGTGATCGCGGTAGCTCGCGCTTTGCATGGAATTCCTTGGCACCCAATGGTAAAGTTTGTCTTGCTCACGACGGCGGCGGCGCTGTTATCTCTTGTGGCCAGCGCTGCCGTGTTCCGGCGGGTCCCTATGCTTCGCAGCATCCTCTAAACGGTTTGTCCCCGTCTCGCGGAAGTGGATGCTCTGGCCGTCGACGGCTCACACGGAGGTTATCCTGGGGGCCCCAGTCGGGTTCGAGACGTGTCCATACTGGGTGCCCGCCATGGACTCCGGCCAGCGGTTCGGAGGGATCACGCTGAAAACAATGCCCGTCCACGGGTTCGATCATAGTGCCAGTTTAGCAGCATCGGCTCGCTCGAAGCCCAGCAGGGCGGCGGCTTTGGTTTCGACCGCGATTGATCTGGCGCATTTCACTGGCGCCATCGCCAGTGGGAATCTTCTAAATTTCCCTGGCTTTCCACGCGTCCGCCTTCTTATGAAGGGCCGGATACGGCATTCGGAGCGGGTTGGGATGCGGTTCCATCGAACGTCGTGGCGAAGCCGCTTCTTCGATACGATAATTACAACTTCATCAAGGACGGGGGCTATCAGGGCACGGTATCTTCGGTGGTCGCCACCGCCGACGGATGCGGTTTCGCGGCGGTCTTTAACGGGGGGACAATACGGCGCCAGGTCCGGAGGGGCAAATTCTCTGGCCGGGCTGCAATGCACCACCGCCGCTCCCGGCTTCCAAGAACGGAAATTGCGCCCTCCAGGCGGCATATGACCACGCCGCAAAGCAGCCCTGGAACACGGACTTCTCTCTTCAATATTCCCAACCCTTTTCGGGGTGGATGGATGCCACGGACTTCGCGACTTACCTCGCGGCTGAAAAGAGTGCGGGCAGCTATCCGTCGCGTCTGGAAGGTCGCTCGGTTGTGGATCAAACTGACTCTGGAACGGTTTTCCAATACCGAGGACGATTCGCTCCGCCACTGGGGACGGTCGCCGGAGCAGGTAGCCTCTCCGCAACCGCGCCGCGGTTCATATACGCCCAATCCTGCTCCACGGTACTCAGCACGCTCCAATCCGCCTCCGCCTCCGCGCCGCTTATGAGCCTGCAAAGATTTTACGATGTTGATAGCAAGTCGTATCTCTATCAGGCCGTGTGGTCAACTTCGCTGCCGACCCATTTCGCCGTCTCCGCGCCCGCTTCTGCGACGGCTGGGACCGCGTTAAACCTCACGGTGACACCGCTCGATTCCTTCAGCCAAACCGTAACCGGCTACTCAGGCTCCGCACGCTTCACCGGTACGGATAAAGCCGCGGTTCTGCCTGCCGAATCGATGCTGTCCGACGGCGAAGACGAGGCGCTTCCTCTGGGCCGGACAGCCAAACGTTTCTGGGCCGGACTCGTGCCATCTCAGCGGCGATCGAAGCGGCGGTGTCGCACCTGCTGGACTTCGGCGCGGAGATCCTGGTCCAAACCGTCCGTTTCAAGGATCTGATCGGCCTTCGGTCGCTCACAGTGCAAAAGCCTTCTTGAATCAGGAGGGACAAAACATAGCTCACGACCTGCGGGGAGATCTTGTGCTTCAACCAGAGAGTTTCGCGAACGGAATCGGCCACCACCGGCTTCCGGTTGTGCTGCGTTAAACTAAGCGGACAAAGGCAGAAGTGCGCCGCCTCACTACCAATCCGACCCGCGGGACGGCGTTGGTGTTTTGTCTTGCATGGTACGCCCCAAGCGCGGCTGCGCAGGATGTAGCTCAACCTTCTGACCCGCTGCTTGCGCCGCACACGAGTATCGACAGCGCCTTCGATAACCAGGCGTCACGGATTTATCGAGTGCGGGCAGGCGCGAACGAGTATTTTCGAATTTCCATTCGGCCGGATGGAACACCTCTTTCCCTGGAATTAACCGGGCCGGGATCGGCGATAACCACGGCCGCCAACCAAGCCGGACAACAGCGGACGATCGACATTTCCTGCATCGCGGCGGAAGCCGGCGATTACAAAATACGCCTCAGCCTCACGGAGACGGACGCTCCAATCCGCAACTTTACGATCACCCTGATCGAAACGCGCCCCGCGCGACCGGAAGATGCCACTCGCGTCAAAGCGGAACAGGCTCGGGAGGCGGCGAAGATTCTTCAGGCGCAGGGTACGAAGGAAGCACTGCGGCAGGCGCTGGCGCAGCTGGACGCGGGCATCGCGCTTTGGCATGAACTGGACGACAAGCAGGAAGAGGGTCGCGGCCTGGACGCGAAGGGCGACGTGTACTTGTCTCTCGGCGAGAAGGCCAAAGCGGCGGAGTCCCTGGAACGCGCGCTCGCGCTGGCCAACGCCGCCGGCGACGACGACGGGCGCGGCAGCGTCACCAGCAATCTCGGAGTGGTGGCAGCGTATTCCGGCAATTCGGCCAAGGCGCTGGAATATTATCAGCAATCCTTGGACTTCAGCCGCCGGGCTAATGACAAAGATCTACAGGCGATCACGCAGAGCAATATTGGCTCGGTGTACATGAATAAAGGAAACCCGCGGAAGGCCTTGGAGTACGTCAGCCTGGCCGCGGAACTTGGGCGGCAAGCCGGTGACCGCAAAGTGTACCTGACCGCGTTAGCCAATCTCGCCGCAGTGAATCAAATGCTCGGCGATACGCAGCAGGCGCTGGATGCTCTGCAGCGGGTTCTTCCGGTTCGCCGCGAAATGAAAGACCGGCGCGGAGAGGCGCAAACACTTCAGTACATCGCGCACGCCTTCGCACAACTCGGCGAGCCGGATAAAGCGGTCGAGGCTTATCGGGAACTGCTGCCGCTGGCCGCCGCCTCCGGCGATAAACGAGGCCAAGTCATGGCGCTCGCCAACGTGGGGACCGCCGAGATGGCGCTGAGCGAGCCGCGCGAAGCGCTGGACGCCTTGCAGCAGGCTCTGCCGCTCAGCCGCGAGCTCGGCGACGCGCATCTCGAGGAAACCACGCTCACCGATCTCGCGCGCGTATACATTTACTTGGGCGATTCGGAGCGAGCGCTGGACTACAACTCGCAGGCCCTGAAAATCCAGCGGCGGATCGGGGACAAGCGCGGAGAGGCCGTGGCGCTCGACAATCTGGGCGCATCCTATATATACACCGGCGAGACCGGCAAGGCGCTCGAATCCTACCGTCAGGCTCTTCCTCTCGCGCGCGGAGCCAGCGATCGCGGTCTCGAAGCCAATCTGCTGAACAGCATCTGCTCGGTCTTGCGGGATCGTGGCGAAGCGCAAGCCGCGCTGCCCAACTGTGAGCAGGCCGTGGCACTATCCCGCGATCTGGGCGACCGGCAACGTGAGGCCGTCACCTTGGTGAACGCGGGATCCGTCTACCTGGCGCTCGGGAGCCGGGACAAAGCTGCGCAGGCGTTGCGCGCCGGCAAGGATCAACTGTCGGCCATCGGCGACCGGCTGCAAGAGTCGAAGGCTCTGTTCTGGCTCGCGAAACTGGCGGCTGACGGTGGGGACTGGCAGGCCGCGCTCCAGCAGCTCGATGCCGCGCTTGAAATCGATGAGGCCCTGCGAACGGAGATGATCGGCTCCGAGCTACGATCCGCTTATTTCTCCACCGTGCTCGGGCAATATGAGCTGCGCATCGACGTGCTGATGCACCTGGACCGGCTGCATCCGAACCAGGGCTACAACGTGCAGGCTTTCGAAACATCGGAACGCGCGCGAGCGCGCAGCCTGCTGGATCTGTTGAGCCAGGCAGCCGGATCGATCCGGGAGGGTGTCGATACCGAACTTCTGCGGCAGGAGCGGATCCTGCGCGCACGTCTGCGCGCGAAGGCCGAGCAACAGATGAAGTTTCACGCGGACAAGGACGCGGCGAAGGTCGCAGCCACCGAAGCCGAGCTCCGGAGCTTGACCACGCAGTATCGGGAATTGGACGAACGCGTTCTCGCGAAGAGTCCAAGGTATGCCGCCTTCATCGATCCTCAACCTCTTTCTCTCGATCAATTGCGGCGCGGGTATCTCGACGAGAATACGCTGTTGCTGGAGTATTCGCTGGGCCCGGAGCGCAGCTTTGTCTGGGCGGTCACAGGCAAGACCTTCCGCGGCTTCGAACTTCCCGGCCGGCCGGTGGTTGATCGCCTCGCGCGGCGGGCGTATGCGGAACTGAGCGGAAACGGCGCCATCGGACCGGATTCGGCGCTAGCGCAGTTGAGCAAGGCGGTTTTAGGCCCCGTTGCGTCGCTGCTGGGATCGCGACGGTTGCTGGTGGTGGCCGACGGAGCCCTCCAGTACGTCCCTTTCTCCGCTCTCCCTTCACCGCGTGCGCCGCAGACGCCTCTGATTATCGGAAACGAAGTGGTGAATCTGCCTTCGGCATCCACGATCGCTTTCATACGGAGCGGAATGGAAAAAGGCCGACGCGCGAACGGCACGTTGGCGGTCTTGGCTGACCCGGTGTTCAGCGCGGACGATCCGCGACTGGCGTCCTCGAAATCGCAGGTGGAATCCAAGCCGGCCGAATTCGACCGTTTGCCATCCACGCGCCGGGAAGCGGAAGCCATTCTCGCTCTGGCCGGCGAGCGCAGTCGTTTCTCCGCACTGGACTTCGACGCCAGCCTCGCCACGGCCACCAGCGGCGTCTTGAGTCGCTACCGGTTCGTCCACTTGGCTTCCCATGGCGTTTTAAATTCCGCGCATCCCGAACTTTCGGGAATTGTGCTCTCTTTGGTCGACCGCGCCGGACGCCCCCAAAACGGGCTCTTGCAGACCACCGATATATTTAACCTCGATCTGCACGCCGAGCTGGTGGTGATGAGCGCCTGCCAGACCGCGCTGGGAGCGGAAGTTCGAGGCGAGGGTCTGGTGGGCCTGACGAGGGCCTTCCTGTATGCCGGGAGTCCTCGGGTTGCGGCCAGTTTGTGGACCGTTCCGGATCTCTCCACCGCGGAATTGATGGGCCGCTTTTACAGGTTCATGCTAGTGGACGGGCTGCGCCCCGCAGCCGCGCTGCGCAAGGCTCAGGTGTCGATCTGGAACGAAGGCCGATGGGCGCGCCCCTACTATTGGGCGGCCTTCACTCTACAGGGCGAATGGAGATAATCCGCGCCAGCCCGGCGGACTTGGTCCGGCGCATCCTCGACGGCGACAAGAGCGCCGAGGACGAATTGGTGGAACGGTACGCCAACGGGGTACGGATGGTGATCTGCCAGTCGGCGTCGTCTGGTTCCATCGACGATATTTATCAGGAGACGTTCTGCCTGGTGCTACAGAAAATTCGCCGAGGCGAAGTGCGGGAGCCGGAACGGCTCTCCGGATTCATCGTGAGCGTGGCGCGCAACCTGATGATCGACCATTTCCGGCGAACGTCCCGCCAGCAGGCCAGGGAAGATCCCGTGGATACGACCCCCTTGTACAGCCCCGAGCCCAGCCAGCTCGATCGATTGCTCCAGGAACAGCGCAAGCTGCTGGCCCGGCGGGTTCTGGCCGCTATGCCCTCCGAGCGCGATCGCACCGTGCTGTTCCGGTTCTACATCACCGACGACGATAAGGAGCGCATTTGTGAGGATTTGGGCCTGTCGAGCCTTCATTTCAACCAGGTTCTATTCCGCGCCAGGGAGCGCTTTCGCATTCTTCTGGAGGAGATGAATAACGAAAAAAATGAAAAGAAATCATTGCGGAGGATGGAATAGGGAGAGGGGAACCATCACTTAACCAGTGAGGCAGTCCAACAACTCCGAGGCGGAGCCTATGGAACACGCGCAGATCGAGGAACACAATCTCATCGACCGGTATGTCCGGGGGACCATGCCCGTGGAACTGCGGGCGGACTTCGAAGAACACTTCCTGGATTGCCCCGAGTGCCTGGAGCAGCTGAAACTGGCCAGCGCTTTGCGCGACGGGCTCCGTCTCTCCGCGGCCGAGCTGGCAGCCTCGGCCGCACCCCGGCCCGACGTTTCGTTCTTCGCACGCCTGCGGAGCTCCTTCGATTGGCGATGGGCGGTGGCGATTGCCGCGGCCTGCCTGGTTCTTGCATCGATGCCCACTCTGGTTCTGTTCAATCGACTTGGATCGGTAACGAAAGAATTGTCCTCGAACCGGACAGCGCTGAGCGCCGCCAAAAAGATGATCGAAGGAATGGAACACGCGGGCGCGGCCGTCTACATTCTCAGTCCCGTACGCGGTGAAGCCGCACCGGCCAGGATCGCGGTTCCTGCTTCCTCTGCTTTGACCGTGCTGACGCTCGAGTCCGATTTTACGCGGTACGCCACGTATCGCGCGACCCTGCGCAACGACCGCGGCCAGATCGTGTGGCAACAGGATCAGATTCACCCGTCCTCGCCCGATGCCATCGGCATCGTGCTCGCTCCGTCCGTTCTTGCCGTTCCCGGCGCATATCGACTGGTGGTGGACGGCGAGGATGCGCAGGGCCGCTACGCACTGGCCGCAACCTTTTCTCTCACAGTTTCGGCGCAGTAACCTTCCTGAATCGTACGAAATTAAAGTGAACTCTCCTGGAATAGTTGCGCCGGTGCCTCCACTTCCAATGTGAGGATTATGCGGTGAACATCGAAAATCCGCAGATCTAATTCATTCATTGGAGGAACACATGACTACGAATTATTACTCTCGGAGAAACACGCGATTGATCGTCGGCCTCACCATGGCGATGCTTGCCGCACCGGCTTATTCCACCATCCTCTACAGACCAGTGGGTCGCGCACCGGAGGTTTTTGCCTACAACGGGACCACGATGTCGCAGCCGCTCACCAACACCAATGCCCTGAACAGCCCCAAGGTGTATCTCATTTTCCTTGGGCCCAACTTCGAAAGCGGCGGCGCGCCTACCCTTGCGACGCTCAGCATGGTCAGCGCGGTCAAGGCGATATTGAATTCATCCTACCTGAGCATCAACACGCAGTATGGCAGCGACGGCCACGCCACCTATGGCGGCTACACCACCGATACCAGCATCGATCCAGCCGCTCACCCGCAGAACTACATGTATTCGGAAACGGACAAGATCCTGTCCGAGTCGAAGTTCTCATCGTGGCTTCCCCCGTCCGGCGGAGATGCTCGCAAGTCACCCATCTACGTGGTTGCGCGATATGGCTCGAACGGCACCAACGTCCCCGGCCCCTACGGTGGTTCGAACGACAATGGACCAAACCAGTACACCAAACGCGCCATCAACGTCATCGACGTAGCGATTACCTCCGCCGATCAGGTGGATGAATTTACCTGGATTCTGAGTCATGAACTCAATGAACGGATATCGACGGGAACCGGCGGCTTGATCGGAGTTGGCCCAAGTTCCGGTAACCAGATCTGCGACGGTGAGCCCGAAGGCGGCGACACCTACGCGGCTCGATTGCCCGGAGCCGACGGCCCGTTCGTGACCTCCTGTTGGTCCTTCATCGACCAGGCTTATGTCATCGAAGACGGCAAGCTGGACAGAACCATGATGGTCCCGGTATGGAACAAGAGTGGTTGGGCTGGCAATTTCGTGTCGCTACAGCAAGGGAACTTGTATCTGGTCACCCCCTACGCACCGGGATACAGCGCGTTCAGCAGCACGACCACCAAGATCGACAGCAGCGTGCAATCGTTCGTGGTGAACCGGAGCGGCGGCACCGCGCAAATCTTCGACCTGACCTCCGGCGGTCAAGTCAAGCAGTACAGCGGCTCCGGCACTGCATGGACCACGATAACCGACTCCTCCACCGTCGCCTCCGCTCTCGTGAGCACCAGCTACCTCGCCGAAACAGAGAGCACCGTGTACACGTTGGAGGATGGCCAGGTGTTCATGTTGGCCGGCAAGAAGGCTTGGCAGTACAGCGGCTCGGGAACCAGCTGGAATCTGTTGACGTCGAATGTGAGCCCGACGGCTATCGCGGCGGCCAATGGCGACTTCTACTTCACCCTCAGTTCATTAGGCGTTGAACAGGATGTATTCATCGACGGCTACCTGACCGGCGGCGGTAGCGTAACCAGCTCGACCACGGGCGTTCAAGCGATCGCGACCGTCGATGGCACCCTGTACATGCTGGCCATTAATCCGACCGCCGCTCCCTTACCGGCCGTGTGGCGTTACGATAGCGCGAAGACAAGCTGGACGCTGGTGACGAATAACGGGACCTTTGTCTACAGCATAGCCGCAGCCGGCGACGTGCTCTGCATGCTGGCGACGGGGCCGGACGTCACCGGCGCCATCGGCGTCGCCCAGTACAGCCTCACCTCCCACGACTGGATCCCATTGACCGGCTCGAACACGGCTGTGGGTCAGATCCTGGTTCAGGACGGCAACCAGCTATACATGTTGGCGAACAACGGCAGCGCGCCCATGCAGGTCTGGCAGTATAGCTCCCCCGGTAACTGGACAGCCCTGACGGGCACCAATACCAGCATCAAATCCGTCAGCATGGCTACGGACAACACCCTCCACATGGTCGCCTCCAACAACGGCGGCCCGACCGACAACTGGATCTACAACGGCACGCCGGGCAGTTGGTCCATAGTCAAGTGACTTAGTCGACCATCTCCCTTTTTGCCGGGGCTGGGGAAGCTCGGAGGACTTCCCCGGCCTTTTTTTTCCGTACAGTTTTGCGGAATAGTGAGTCTCCGATGGAATAGAAGAGCCGTCGCCTTCACTTCTAATGCAGAAAAAGCGAATCGGAATAGGAGTTCCGCCATGAAGAATGTGATAGCCGTTTCCATCCTGGCACTGATCGGGCAGTTCGCCCACGCTCAGACTCGCGCCTACGTGACCAACTTCGGCTCCGATACCGTCTCCGTAGTCGACACATCGAGCGGTACCGTGATCGCAACCGTTCCGGTGGGAGATCAGCCCCAAGGGATCGCCATCACCCCGGACGGAACGCGCGCTTACGTTGCGAATTGCGGCGGCGACGTCTTTGTCATCGCAACATCGACCAATGCCGTAACCGCCAAGATTGTCGTCGGGGGTTGCCCTACCGGAGTCGCCATCACCCCGGACGGAACACGCGCCTACGTCGCCAGAACCAACGCCAACTCCGTTGCGGTGATCGACACATCCGCTAACAAAGTAGTCACCACGGTCGGTGTGGGGATCGCGCCCAGCGGAGTCGCCATCACACCGGACGGTACACGTGTTTACGTGCCTTGCGTCGGTACGGGATCCGGGCCCGTCTCCGTGATCGACACGTCGAGCAACGACGTAGTCGCCACCGTGCAACTCGGAAACGTGGGTCCCGTAGGCGCGGCGATCACCCCGGACGGAAGCCGCGTTTATGTGTTGGACGACATCAACGGCCTGTCGGTGATCGCCACGTCGAGCAACACCGTGGCTACCACGGTGACCCTGCCCGGCAACGAGATCTCCCCCTTCGGCCTCGCCCTCAGTCCGGATGGAACGCGCGCCTACGTAATCCGATTCGAAGCCAATTCGGTTGTGGTAGTCGACACGTCGAGCAACAGCGTCGTCACCACCGTAAACCTGGCGGGATTCCCCAGCGGAGTGGCAGTCACCCCGGATGGAACCCGCGCCTACGTGGCGACGACGCCCGACGCGACCGGCTTTGGCATCGGCTCCCTCGCCGTCATCGACACGTCGAGTAACACTATCACTGGCACGATCAGCGTGGGGGTCACCCCCTTCGGGATGGCGATGGAGGCTGGCAGTAGCAAAGGGGCGCCGGCGATCTCCAAGGTTGCCAACGCGGAAGGAGAAAGCCCCACCATCGCGCCCAATACATGGGTTGAAATCAAAGGATCCGGCCTCGCGCCGATCGGCGATTCGCGCACCTGGCAGGCGTCCGATTTTGTGAACAACCAGATGCCCACGCAGCTCGACGGAGTCAGCGCGACGGTCAACGGCAAGAGCGCCTTTGTCTGGTACATCAGCCCCGGGCAAGTGAACATCCTCACCCCGCCGGATGCAATGACGGGATCGGTCAACGTTACGCTAACCAACAACGGCGTGACCAGCGCGACGTTCACCGTGCAGGCGGCCGCGATGTCTCCTTCGTTTTTCGTCTTCGACGGCACCCATGTGATCGGGGCGCACCTGAATGGAACCGATGTTGGTCCAACGACGCTGTATCCGGGCCTTACCACGCCGGCCAAACCCGGCGAAACCATCGTGCTGTTCGCCAACGGCTTCGGGCCGACCACTACGCTGGTGGTCAGCGGCGCGCCGAGCCAGTCCGGGATGCTATCGCCGTTGCCGGTGGTCAAAATCGGAGGCACCCCGGCGACGGTGCAATTTGCGGGACTGGTGGCTCCCGGCGAATATCAGTTCAACGTCGTCGTTCCGCTTAACGCGCCGGATGGCGATCAGCCAATCGTCGCGACGTACAACGGTTCGACAACGCAATCGAGCGCTGTGATCACCATCCAGCACTAAAAATCTAGGCCGGCGAACTCGCAATTTCATCGATCCGCCTAGGTGCAAGTCGGAATGACGATGAAAACGTTAATAGGACTTGCACCCAAACTGCGATCGTTGGTCGACTTTAACGTTGAAGTGGCTCCAGCGGCGCACGAACCTGCGTGAGGCGTGTCTCGGGACCGATCCGTCGGAAACTTCCTATAAACCGAAGTCCGGGGAGGAATCCTGTGGCGCCGACACTTCCATTGTTTACCGACTATTCGCCCAATGTGGATAACTTCGGATGCCCCAACATGGCTTACAGGTATGATTTGCCCTCGGGCGCGCACGAATACAGTATATGTATACCAGAATCTGCAAGCGCGATTTGAAAACCACCGTAAAAGTACGTCACCCAGATCGCCAGCCGACGACGTCCTTACGTTTCGAGCGGGTTTCGAAGCGCACCTGACGCGCTCTAGCAAATTTTATGAGCGGTAGTCTTTAAAATGAGCCAACCAGCGAATGCGATAACGGGCCCCCCTTGTGTGGCGGCAATTCCGATGAAAGATTCCCTTCCTGATACGCCGATGCCGAACCTTCCGACGTGACCGGTCCCGCGATCAGCCAAGAAGTTCGCCGATCCGAGCAGTGGATTGAAACTTTTTCAGCCGCTGGAGTCGTTACTTGCGCGGGGCTCCATGAGCTGCCAGATGGTTGTTATGAGCCTCTTGCGCATGCGAGGCTTGCGCCGGCGTCGGGCCTTGGTGAGGTGCGTGACTTGCCTCCACCTCGCCACGCGTGGGCTGTACGTTGATCCCGCCTTTGCCGTTGAACGCGTGATTTGGACCCGTGACATTCCGAACCACCGTGCGGTCCTCGTAGGTATTGTGAACGTTGTTGCGGTCCACGTTGGAGATGACCGTGTTATGCCGGAATACGCCCCCCTCCCAACGTCCGCCAGTGAAGCCTGAACCAAAGTAGCCACTCCCGTAATTGATGCCACCGTAGAAGCCGACTTGCGGGCCCCAATACCCTCCGTTCCAGACGTACCTGCCGCCGGCGAAGCCCCAATAACCGGGCGTCCAAAGGAGCCCGACACTGGGAGGCAGAACCCACTGACCCGGCACCCAGTAGTAGCCGTAATCGCCGTACTGATAGTAGCCGGGCGTCCATATGTACCCGTCGCCAGGGCAGGGGGGCTGATCGAAGACGGCGATAGGCGGCGGTCCGACGTTCACCGAAAATTGGATTCCGGCGAAGGCGTTCGCTCCTAACAGCGTGGCCAGCACTAGAATCAAGGAAATTGTGAGTTGGTGTTTCATCTTGCGTTCTCCTTCCGGTCTGTTCGTTTGAAGTCGGCCAGGGTGCGCATTCGGCGCTTGTATATAGGATCTAAATTGACGGGTCGCCGTCGGGTCATTCGCATTCTAAGTCCATCTCAGTGGAGACTGCTTACTTGATGATGTTCCGTATCGGACACCCAGCGGCGCAGCCCAAAGACGAGCGTGCCTGCCTGGGATAAAGGCAATCCTACGTTGTCTGGAGCACGTTTGGAGCCAAGTTTCTGAAACCCTCGGGAGCCGTGGGATTGCGGGATCTTGAATTTTTATGTAAGTTAGGAACTCCAGCGCGGGCTGAGTCAATCGCGCCATATACTCCGAAAGATGGGTGCTGACGCGCAGAGAGAATGAAATCCTATTCGGTGGCGAGCAGGGTCCGCAAAGGGACTTAACTGAAGAGCCGGGCGTTAGCAAACCCTGCTTCCATCTACTCCGCGAAATTCCCGGTTACAGTGCTTCCAGCGCGAGCTCATCAACACAAGGCACCATCGACGCGGTATTCATCTCAACGATTGTAAAAATGCTTGTCCCAGAGGCAACGTACCAAGTGTCGTTTGGGTGAGTTACCGCAAGCACGTCTCGATTCGGCGCAGCACGTCCAAAGGTTTCCCTTCGAAATTCGATTTCTCTAGGGAAACGTGGCGAATATTGCGGACCGCCACTGACATGCTGTCTCCGACGAAGAAACGGGCCTTATTTCACTTGTAGCGTCTCGATGTATTTGACGATATTTGCGACCCTCAATGCGCCTACCGCCTCGCTTTTCGGGCTGATTTCCGAGAAGATCGGCCCCCATACCGGCATCTCTCGTGAGCCATGCGGCGCTTGATACACGTCGCTCAGTTCGTGCGCGAGCGCCGCTCCGGGGAATTTTCCGCGGTTTTTTTGTGCAAGTTTCGTCAGGTCCGAAGGTCGCCTCCGGAACACGGAAGCAGCGGGACCGCCTCCCTTGCCGTCCATGCCATGACAGGGGGCGCAATAAGTCGTGAACATCTCCCTGCCTGAGGTTGGGGAAGGATTTGAGGCGGACTCCTGAGCGTGAACCAACACGCCGCCGAACAAAACGACAACCGGTAGCATTTTCATAAGGCACCTAAACGTTACACCAGCACTCTCGCTTCCAGGCGCCAAGCTCATCGAAACGGCATCTTAGCGCGAACATCATCGCGTCAGAGCCGTCGCATGCACTGAAGGACGGTGCGCCAAAGCGCCCGGCTACCGTAAGGCCGACGCGAGGATCTGTTGTTCTAGAGATGATTAAAAACGATTTCCTGCGATCACGTAAAGTAATGGTCGTATGCGTTTTCTGACGCCCTCAAAATCATCGCAAGTGACGCATCTTAGGAATCGGTAGAATAACCTTAATCCCGATGCTCTCCCATCGCAGAAAATTCCTGAAAACCGCACTCAGAACAATAGGAGCCGCGCTGATTGGTCCCGCACGTACGCCGGCGCAATCCACGCAGTCGATTCAGACGCCGATTCTTGATATTGGATACCAGGACAGCGGAGACCCGCGTGGGTTCCCGATCATTCTGCTCCACGGCTTCCCCGACGATGTTCATGCATACGATGACGTGGCGCCGCCGCTAGCTAAAGCCGGACATCGAGTGCTGGTGCCTTATCTGCGCGGTTACGGATCCACCCGGTTTCGTGACCCGTCAGTGCCTCGCATAGGAGAGCAGGCAGCGATCGGACAGGATCTGATCGATTTCGCCGACGCTCTGGGACTAGCACGCTTCGCGGTCTGCGGATTCGATTGGGGCGGACGAGCCGCCTGCATCGCCGCGGCGTTGCATCCGGACCGCGTACGCGCAGCCGTTTTGATCGGCGGATATTCCATACAGAACACGATCGCGCCACCGCGTCCGGCGGCCCCCGAGACCGAACGGGCGCTCTGGTATCAATGGTATTTCAATACGGAGCGCGGCCGGGCCGGACTCGCCCAGAATCGGCGGGCGCTGTGCCGGTTGCTGTGGCAGGAATGGTCACCGACGTGGCGTTTTAGCGACGAGACCTATCTCCGCACGGCGCCATCCTTTGATAACCCGGATTTCGTCGACGTTGTGATTCACTCGTATCGCCATCGCAACGGAAACGCGGCCGGCGAAGCGCGCTTTCAAGCTATGGAGAAGGCGTTAGCCGAGCGACCCAAGGTGCAGGTCCCGACCATCGTGTTGCACGGCGGGGATGATGGTGTAGGGCGAGCGCCCGCGGAAACCACTCCAGCGGAGCGCGCGGCGTTTCCAAAGCTGATCGCGCGTCGCGTCATCGGCGGAGCGGGACACTTCATGCCTCGTGAAAAGCCGGGAGCCGTGTCCGATGCGATGCTGGAATTGATGGCGCTTTAAGACGCCTGCCTTGTACCCAGCGGGCTCACTCGTCGACCAGACAGACCGGGCTGCCTTGTACAGACGTCGCGTTTACCATCGGTTACGCGACATCCGCCCAGTTTCACAGGAATAACCATCCCCGTATGGTCAAAGAATTCATGGGGCGCGGGCATAGAACTTGAGCAATCCTCCGAGCCGCTGGCGACACTCAACGGCGTGGCCGCGCTGTTGGGTTTTATCGGCAGCGTCCGGGAAAAGAGGCTTGTTGCCTTTGCCCTGATGATTGCGTTCACCGTGATAATGCGCGCTGAACTCGGCCGGGGTCCGGGACAGCGGGCCTTCGCCGAACAGAATCAACTTCGACAGACACTCCTCTTTGGCGGACCGAGCCCAACGTTCCGCAAAGGCGTTCGAATTCGGACTTCTGGCGGGGAGCGCCAGACTCTTCACACCAGGCGTCCTTACGGGGCCCGGCGGTCTTGGCTTCCTTCTTCGGCGCGCTGGCCTTGGCCTGGGCACCTCTCGTCGCTTTAGGCGATGACGATCCATCACTCCGGTTCAACGAGAAAGCAAGTGAAATCTTCAGCGATTTTAGGGGCTTGGTCGGAAACTCAAGCCGAATCGTCGGCCGGAAGACCCTTTTTTAAGAACCCGACAAAAAAGGCCGCGGTCGCAACCGTTTTTCGGCTCCCGAGGAACACTAGGGCCGGTTGCGTCCTAAACGCTCATGACTGGAGACCCAGTCGCCGTGCAGAACCGCGCAGGCTAGAGAGGTCTCCCCGGCCAGTACCGCGGCGGCACAAACTTCCGCGAATTTGTCGGCTTTACCAGTGCCGTAGCAACCGAGAATTTCCAGGCACTGTTTCTGGGTCGCCAGTCCCGTGCCGCCGCCGCAGGTGGCGACGATCAGCGCAGGCAAAGTCACCGACCAATAATAGTCTCCATTATCGAGAAGCTGGCAGTAATTGATGCCGGCGTGCGATTCGGCGACGTTGGCGGCGTCCTGGCCGGTTGCAATGAAGAGCGCGGCCAGTCCGTTGGCGGCGTGCGCACCGTTATTTGCCGATCCGGCGAGAAACGCTCCCGTCTGGTGAATCTGGCGTGAAAAGAACAGTTCTTTCGTATCGACGCCCATCAGGCTCTTCAACATGTCCTTGCGGATCACGGCTTCAGCGACGACGCGCTTCCCCCGGGTCAGAATCGTGTTGAGGTGAGAATGTTTCTTGTCGGTATCCAGGCCGCCCGAAAGAATGTATTTTATATTGCGAGGGTAAACACGCTGGATCCATTCGCACGCCGCCCACGTCGCACGACCGGTCATGTTCTGGCCGGCGGCGTCTCCGGTGGTGTAGTTGAACCGGAGATAACGCAGCGGGCCTACCTGATATTGGCCGATGTTGATCAGTTTGCCGCAGCGCGTGGTGGACTCAGCCTCCAGCTTGATGGCCTCGAAGTTTTCGGCGATCCAGCGGCCGAATTCGCGCGCTTCCGTTGCATCCGCGCAGATGAAGACCGGGGCGCGCTGCATGGATTGCTCGACAATGGTGGTCTTGACGCCGCCGCATTCGGTGAGCAGCCGCATCCCGCGGTTGTAGCTGGCTACCAGGGTTCCTTCAGTAGTGGCGAGCGGAACATAGAAATCGCCCTGTGCATATTCGCCGCGGACGTGAATCGGTCCGGCGACCCCGATCGGAACCTGTGCTACTCCGATGAAGTGCTCGACGTTACCGCGGACAATCGCCGGATCGAAAGAATAATGCGCGAGGTGGGATAACGAGGCGCCGGTTTGGCCGGCGACGAATTCGCGACGCTCGGCGGCGATCTGCTCCGTGTAATCGTTTTCTTTATCGCGCGGTACCCGCAGCCGCTCGCGCGCGATTTCGAAAGCCACAGGTTGTCTCCTTATGAATATGGGGAGGGCGCCCGATACTACAAGGGCGCCCTCATCCCGCTTACCAGATCAGTTTCACCCCGAACTGAATCTGGCGTCCCGCGAACGCGGAAGTGAAGGCGAGCGGATCCGATGCCGGGAGATTCTTGTTCCCGTGCACGTCGAAGGGCCCGGTCAGCAGGAACGGATCGTTCACGGCGAACTGATCGTTCACGGAACTGAAGTTGGTGTGATTCAGCAGGTTCGTTCCCTCGACCAACCCGTCGATACGGATTCCTCGCTCACGATCGATATAAAACGCCTTCGTGAGTCGCAGATCGAAGTCATAGAAATCCGGACCAATTCCGGTGTTGCGGCCGACATACCACGGCCGGGCGTACAAGGAGTGTCCCAGCGTCCCGTTTTCAGCGCCGGGAACTCGAATCGAAAACGGAATTCCGCTGCGCATATAAACGATTGGCGAGAGTGTGATGTCCGCAAGCGCGCGCGACAGGAAGTTTTGACCCGGTCCACTCTTGAAAGGAGTGGAATAGACCGCGTTCGCCGAGAAGTTGTGTGCGATGTTGTAGTCGGAGATTCCGCGTTCCATGTATAGGCGCGTGGGGAAGAACGAAGCGAATTGAGAGTTGAAATCGGTCACGTCATCGATGGCTTTGCTGAACGTGTAGTTGATCTGGGCTTGCAGATGATTGCTGTAGCGCTTGGTCAACGACGTCGTCAAGCCGTTATAGATCGAGTTGCCGATGGAGGAATACGTGTTGTTCTGCGTAATGGCCGGATTGATGGCCGTGTATTGCGGGCCCCACTCAGGATCGATCACGCCGGTTTCCTTGAAGTTGGTTTCCTGGTCGAGCGGAATATGGACACCGCGATACATCTGGTATCCGACTTCCAGAGACAGGCTCGAGTTCAACTGGCGGGCGATACTTAGACTCGCTTGAATCGTATAGGTATTTTTGTAATTCGGAGCAAGATCGAAAATCACGCGGCCATTGCCTCCCGGTCCCGGAGTGATTCCGAAGGCGGCGAGATCCGAAGCGGTCAACTGGCCGAAGGGAAGTTTGCCGTTCTGCAGGCCCATGCCCCACAGCTCCAGCACCGTCGGATCGGTGGGGCTGAGAACCGTGGCGTACTGATTGATGTATTTTCCGCTGTCGTTCAGAAGATTCGTCAGGTAAGGAATCATGAAGTTGACCGGCGCGACGAAAATTCCCGAGCCGGCGCGAATAATGGTTTTCTGATCGCCGAACGGATCCCAGGCAAATCCCAGTCGCGGCGAGAAATACACGTTATGGGGAACGGGCGAAGGTTCCGCATCATAATCCAGCCGCAGTCCGTAGTTGACGGTCAGCCTAGAAGTGGCCTTCCAGGAGTCCTGGACGAATGCTCCGAGATAGTTCGCCCAACCTTGCCATAAGGGATTGCCGAAACCTTGCCGGTAGTCGACGGGAAGGCCCAGTGAAAACGATTCCAGAGCGCTTAGATTGGTCGCTGCAGGGCCGGTGGCGGGATAACCATGCTGAAGATTAAACGCGACCAAGTCGCCTTGCGCAGCCGTCGGAGCCAGCGTAATCAGCGGGAGGGTTCCCTCAAAGAAATCGAACTCTCCGCCAAACCAGAGATTGTTCTGGACCGTGTAGTCCACGGGCCGGTAAGAGGCTCCGAATTTAAGGGTGTGATTCCCTTTCATCCAAGTGAGGCTATCTTCAAACTGGTAGCGTTGCTGACTCGCGTTGTAAGGATCGGTATAGCTCTGGTTGAAAACGCCGAGGTTTCCGATGGACAGTTCCGTTGACCCGGAAGCGAAGGGGACTTGATTGGCTGAGTTGCGCGGAACCACTTGCACACGAAGCTGATTGACCATTTGCGCGTTGAAAATGTGATTCCACGTGCCAAGCAGGGTGTAATCTCGGTCATAGGTGTTGGCAGCGTCGCTCGAAGCGTACAACGCCGATGCGCCGATGTTGGTGTAGTCCCAGTGTTCCAACGAGAAGCGGGCCATTAGCGTATCTTTTTCGCTGATCTGATAATCGATGCGAGTCACCCAGTCGTGGCTTCCGGTGGTGTCGGTAAAGACACCGTTGTTGGCATTTAGAAGCTTTGCGACGTTCGGATTCGCCATAGGAACTAAGGCCTGTTTGAAGAATCCGGCGAGACCTTGCAGCGTGGGATCGCCCGAGGAAGCCAGCAGGTTCACATAATTGAGCTGATCGGGGCTGCCGTTGATCCCCAAGACTTCCGGCGAGCTGAGGTAGCTGCGGAACTCGGGGGTATCGATCTTCCTGAACTCATACGAGGTGAAGAAGAACAGCTTGTTCTTGCTAATCGGACCGCCCAGGGTGACGCCGGGGAAGAAGCTCTGGTCGAACGGCTTGGTCGGGGTGCTGTCGAAGAAGTTTCGCGCCTCAGTATTTTGATCGCGGAAAAACGCATAGCCGCTGCCGTGCCACTGGTTGCCGCCGCTCTTGGTGATGACGTTGACGGCCGTGCCGGAGGTAAATCCGAACTCGGCGGCGAAGGCGCTGCGGTTCACTTGGAACTCCTGAACGGATTCCACGCTGATGTTGGGAGTGCGAAGCTGTCCCGAGCCATAGTCATTCTCGCCGCCATCGAACGTCACCAGGTTGTTCCTCCCGTTGCTACCGCCTACCGAGAATCCGGAAGTAACGAATCCCGAATAGCCGGGGAATTGGGCGCGCGGCGCGTCGGAACTGGAGACCCCTGGCAGAGTGAAGACCGATTCGGTGAAGTTGCGCGTAACGTTGGGCAGATTCCCGATCTGAACACTCCCGAGCGTATTCGCCTGCTGAGTTTTTTCGGCTTCAATCAAAGGAATTGCTTCGGTGACGACGACTTCACTTTTCACGGAGCCGATTTGAAGATGAACGTCGAAGACGGCGGATTGACCGATGGTCAGCTCCACGCGTTGCGCCACGGCCTTGTCAAATCCTTCGGCGCGCACCTCGACGCGATAGAACCCCGGCGGAAGGAGCGGAACTTGATAGGAGCCATCGTCACCGGTGGTAACTGTCTGCGTGGTTCCACGATCAAGGCTGGTGACCATGATGGTCGCTCCCGGGATGACCGCCGCGTTCGGATCGTAAATGGTGCCCTTGAGGGTTGCCGTCGAAACGTCGACCTGAGCGTAGACCGAGCTGAATAGAAATGCCAAGACGATCAGGTAAATAATTTTGGAGAATTTCTGGTGCATTGGAGACCCCCGTTGCCACGAAAACAACCTGGAGACATTCGCTCGCGGCATGGCCGAATGTCCCAACGCAGGCACGTCCACGTGTGGCTGGGCGTATCTGTTCCGGCTGAAGAGCCCTATCGCCACTGCTCTCGGCGTTCTAAGCTCCGATTTTCTTCCCGTTTTCCCGGTGGGAGTAGCAACTTAGCATCCACTCAAGCTTGTCTGAATAGCGCCGGGTTTAGAGAAGTGTTTCTGGCTGAGTGCTGAAAATCACCCAACAATCGGGTCTGATTGAGTGAATTACCCCACTTGTTCTCTTAGTAAATCATCCGAGAAGCCATGGCCAGGATATTAACGAATGGAAGTCAGCTTGCGAGATTGGATTATTGCGACGCAGCAAAACCCATCAGGAGGAGCCGCCATGACGCCGGCCATCGGCATGCGCACCCATCCGGGCAACCTTGCTCTACTTGAACTGGATCATCTGGATCGGTTTGGGGTTTATACCAGACTGCATTTCGAGGGGCGAAGCTATACCAACGTGGATGAATTCCGCTTCGCAGGTGCTCTGGCACGTTTGCTGCGGGATTTCGGAATCGGCCCGGGGGACCGCGTACTGGCGATGATGCCGAATTCACCGGAACTGATGGGGGCGTTTCCCGCCATATGGACCGTGGGAGCCTCCATCGTTCCGGTGATTCCGCAATGGACGGCGGCGGAGGTGGCGAACATCCTGGTGGACTCCGAGTCTTCGGTGGTCCTGACTGCGCCGTCGCATGCACAGCGGTTGGAAGAAGCGATGAACCTTACGGGTGTCAACAAGCGGCTTCTCGTGTTCGGCGAATCGGATATCGCGAGTGCGATCAATATCGCTCCGCTGATTCCGCAATTGCCTCCGATGGAGACTCCAATCGACCGATCACCATCGCATCTGGCAATCTTGCTGTATACGTCCGGTACCACAGGAAAGCCCAAAGGAGTGGTGCTGACGCATGGGAACATGAGAGCCGCGCTCGAAGGTGCGTTCCGGCAGAATCCGGATCTGGAGCCGGGGCCGATGTTGCACAGCCTGCCCCTGACCCATGTTTACGGCGTTCTGATTCAACATCTGGCGAACCTGTGGGGTTGGAACACGGTCCTGTTGCGGCAATTCGACGCGGGGCGGGCGCTGGAAGCGATCGAACAGTATCGGGTGCGCTACCTGCCGCTGGTGCCCACCATGGGAGTCTACCTGTTGCGGCATCCTGATCGCGGGCGATTCGATACTTCGACCCTGTTCCGAATCACCAGCGGCGGCGCGGCGCTTCCCGAACCGCTACGACGGGATCTGGAGGTCGCGTTTCATTGTCGCGTGGATCAAGGTTATGGGCTTTCAGAATCGGCAGCCGTGGCTACGGGGTATGAAGTCGGCCAGCCGTATCGCTCCGGATCAGCCGGGCAGGCGGTTCCAGGCGTGGAGTTACGCATCATGGGCGAAAACGCTCGGCCTCTGCCGCCCGGACAGATCGGCGAGATTTGTATCAGTGGACCGAATGTCACGCTCGGGTATTGGAGGAATAGCGAGGCAACCGGAGAAGCGCTGAGCCGCGGATGGCTGCGCACTGGGGACGTTGGCTATCTGGATGACGAAGGGTACCTGTTTATTACCGATCGTAAGAAAGACCTGATCATCAAAGGAGGCGAGAACATTTCGCCACGGGAGATCGAGGAGGCTCTGTACTTGCATTCGGCCGTGGCGGAAGCGGCGGTGGTGGGAGTACCCGACCCGGTGTTCGGCGAGCAGATTTGCGCTGTGGTGCAGCGAGCGCGCGACGCCGAGGTCACCGAGGATGAGATCCGGCAGCATGTGGCGAAGTATGTGACCCGTTTTAAGGTCCCGGCGCGAGTCATGTTTCTGACGGCGTTGCCGAAAAACAACAGCGGGAAAATCCTGAAGCGAGAGATTCGCGCGAGGCTGGCGGCTGGGTCTGTCTAAATCAGCCTTTTTTCTTGGCACGCTTGCGAGGCTTGGTTTGGCGGCTGAGCTTGGCTTCGAGTTCGGCGATACGCCGCTGGAGCTGGTCGATTTGGGGATCGGGAGCAGGTGCGCCGGCGAAGAAATGGCGCATGGCTTCGAGAGGGGCCGTGGCGGCGGATCGAACGGTGCTCAACTGGCTGTGCACCGCGTCCTGCACCTTTTGGTATGTGTCGAATGCGGTCTTGAGGTACCACATCATGAAGTCCTGACGGGCCTGATCGGAGGCGACGATCAGTTGGCGCAGCAGTTCGAGGGGAAGGCCGGAGGGCTGGTCTTTGGCATCCTCGACGATGATCTGGGTGAGGGTGACGCGAGTAAGATCCTCGCCGCTTTTAGCGTCGATCACTTGAACGTCGGCGCCTTGGCGGACGAGGCCAGCGATATCGTCGAGGTTGACGTAACGGCTGGCAAAGGTGTCGTAAAGGCGGCGGTTTCCGTATTTCCGGATGACGACTGGGGACGGCGGCACGGATTGGTCCTGGTGTTGCAAGCTACGAAATATATCTTGACACAGCCGGGAGCAGGGGCTATATATTAATCGAATGCTGCATTGCAGCAAGAAATGAGGAAGGATATGAAGGACGAAGCAAAGACCGGGCATGCCCGGGCGGTTTCTCCCATTTCCCTGTTCACGGAGTGGATCCAGCAGGGAACCGAGAGTTTTTTCGCCAGCCAGCGGATCCTGCTGGATCTGGTGATGCGGCAAAACGCCATGGCGATGAATGCGATCCGGGAGCGGCTGGCAACCGCGCGCCCCGCCTCGGCGCTCAGTGAAGCGGCCGGCGAAGGCATGGGGCACTTCATCGCAGCGCAAAAAATCCTGCTGGATTTGGCGCAGCGGGAGAATGAAATAGTGCTCCTGGGCGTGAAGGAGCGGGTGGGCGCATCGGGTACCGCGGTCGCCATGACAGACCTGCTGCGCCGCAGCGTAGATACGTTTATCGACCTGCAGCGCCATTTCCTGGACGTCGCGGCCAAGCAAAGCGACGCGTGGGTGCATGCCGCTAAGACCGGGAAGGCATTCAGCGGAGAGGGTTTGGCGGACTTGGCGAAGGAAGGAATGGAACGGTTCGTCGAGACGCAGAAGAAGTTCCTGGATGTAGTCGCCGAAGAGACGGCCAAGGCCGCGAAGGGCCGTGCACCTGGCGCGGGCGAGAAGACGGAGCTTTCCGAACTCGCGCGCCAGAGCGTGGATGCGTTTATTGACGCACAGAAGAAGCTGCTCGATACAGCGGGCGAACAGGCTCGCGCCAGTTTGAAGGCTGCGGGAAAGATGAGTTTCTCTCCGATTCCGGGCGCAACGATTTCCGATCTGACCCGCCAGGGAGTGGAGAGCTTCGTCGCGGCCCAGAAGTCGCTGCTCGATGTGATGACCAAGCCGCGTCCAGCCGCGCCGCATGCGCCGCCGCCTCCTAAGGCTCGTGCGACGGGGAAGAGGACGCGGGTCCACTAAGGTCGCGCATCGACTGGGGCAGGTAATCATGCCTGCCCCAGCGGCGGCACGCCGCGTGCACTAATCATCGAGATCAAAGCGAGGTGCGTGCCATGGCGCATGTGCGGGCAAGCGACCGGTTGAGGGCGGAAGACGCCGCGTTTCTATATCTCGAAAACGAGGAGACGCCGCTGCACATCGGCAGCGTGTCGATTTTCGAAGGCGAGATTCCGTTCGAAGCGCTGAAGGAATACGTCGAATCCAGACTGCCTTTAATTCCACGCTACCGGCAAAGGCTGGTGATGCCTCCATTAAATATCGGGCATCCGACGTGGGAGGCGGACCCGGGTTTCGACATCCGAAATCACGTCCACTACGTGACGCTCAAGCGGGGGACTGAAAGTGATCTGCGCACGTTGGCAGGAAGAATCTTCAGCCGGATCATGGATCGGACCAAACCGGTTTGGGATCTGACGCTAGTGGGCGGTCTGCGGGGCGGGCGCTGCGGACTGATTTCGCGGGTGCATCACTGCCTGGTGGATGGAGTCTCGGGCGTGGGGCTCATGAACGTCATGCTGAATGCGGATGGTCAAATGCCTCCGGCTCAGAAAAAGGGAAGGTATCATGCGCCTCCGCTACCAGGGGCGGAAGAGTCCATGCTGGACGCGCTGGCGAGTTCCTGGTCGGAGCTGTTAGACCGGATTCTGGCGACACAGTCGGCGGCGCTGAACATCGCGCAGGCGCTGACCAGCGACCAGGCGTTGCGCGGCTTGGATCAATTGACCCGGCTGGTGCCGGAGCTTCTGACGCCGGTGGAGCGGCTGCCTTTCAATCAGCCGCTGGCCGGTCCGCGAAAGGTCGCGTGGAGCGAGTTTTCGATTCCGGAAGTGAAGGCGATCCGCGAGGCTTGCGGCGGCACGCTGAACGACGTCGCATTAACCGTGGTAACCCACGCCATCCGTAACTATGCGTTGTTACACGGGGTTTCGTTGAAGCACCGCTTGCTGCGGCTGATGGTTCCTGTGAATTTGCGGAGCCCGGATGGCGGGACTGGCTTGGGCAATCGAGTGTCGATGCTGCCGGTGAGCATTCCCTTGGATATTTCGAACCCAGCGAAGCTGCTGAAGGCTGTAAGGGAACGAACTGAAATCTTAAAGAACGCCCGCATGGCGGACCTGATCAGCCTGATGGCGACCTGGATGGGAACGGCGCCGGCGCCGATCCAGGCGCTGCTGGGACCCGTGGCGGCACTGCTTCCGCTGCCGCCGTTCAACCTGGTATGCACCAATGTGGCCGGCGCCCAGTTTCCACTCTATGCGCTCGGTCACGAGATGCTGACATATTATCCGTACGTGCCGATCGGAAGCGAAATGGGCGTCGGGTGCGCGATCCAGAGCTACAATCACAAACTGTATTTCGGACTGACAGGCGATGTCGCGGCTGCGCCCGATCTCGACCGGTTGAAGAGATTTCTGGATCAGGCCTTCACGGCTTTACGAGCGGCGGCGGGCTTGGTTCCCAAACGCAAGCAGAAGCCGCGGCCCGCACCCGCGGAGGAAACTACAATCCCGATGCCGCCGGCCACTTTACAAACGGCCGCCGCCGGTGTACAAGAGAAGGTCGGCTGACAATGTCGTCGCGGGAAGGTGCATGGCCGTAAACAGGATTCGAGAAGACGAGGCTGCCGCAGCGGTTCCCATGTGGCAGGAGGCCTTATTCGGAGTCGAGATGCTTCTGCTGCGCGCATCGCCCGGCTACTACGGGCTCGGGGTGCCGCGTGGCGACGATTCGGGCGTGGTGGTGATTCCGGGGTTCCTGGGAACCGACATGTACCTGATGGAGATGTTCGCGTGGCTGCGCCGGATCGGGTATCGAGCGTATTTTTCAGGCATCGGCTTGAATGCGGAATGTCCCAATCTGCTGATCAAGCGGCGGCTGAATGAGACCCTTGACCGCGCGCGCGCCGAGACCGGGCGTAAGATTCACCTGATTGGCCATAGTTTGGGCGGCATCATCGCGCGATCCGCGGCGGGGCAGCGGCCTGACGATGTCGCATCGGTGATCACGCTGGGTTCGCCGTTCCGCGGAACGGTGGTTCATTCGCGCGTGCTTCGGACCGCAAACATGGTCCGTATTCACATCCTGGACAAACACGGGCCGGGGGTTCTGCCAGACTGCTACACGGGTCGCTGCACCTGCAATTTTCTCGACTCCTTGCGGCGGGACTTGCCGGGGACCGTGGCCGAGACGGCGATCTATACCAAATCGGATGGCGTGGTGGACTGGCAATACTGCATTACCGGAGATCCGAATATCGATGTGGAGGTTCCTGGTACGCACATCGGTCTGGCATTTAATCCAGCTGTCTACGATGTGGTCGCCCGGCGATTGGCGAACGCTGGGTAATTGGGCGCCGTATTCCCCTTACTAAACGAGTCAGCATCGGCGCACCGCAATCGCTGCCAGGGGCAAAGAGACAGTTCGAACCAGTACAAGTGGCCCCAGTCTGGACACGTTTCGAACTCTTGCCATCCAATTGGCCGTGTGATCGAACCCATGGACGGATTTAGTTTTCATCATCCTTGACGCAGAAGGCCGAGCGGTGCCCATGGCGGGCACCCAGTCTGGACACGTCTCGAACTCGCAAAGGAAACGGATAAGTTCCGGTGGGCCGTGATCCGCCCGTAGCAGCAGTTTCGGAGCAGCCACTTCGGTGGGATGGCGACGAACTTCAAGGTGACCTCGGTCTTTACCGGTAGAAATGATTGATTCGACCTTCTAGCTTTCCAACCAACGGTCCTGCAAACCGCGCACACCAATGGTCTCTTAGCTCAGGTTCACTTCACCGCGATTGCGGCGCCGACCTGCGGTTGGTTCTGGGTCAAGGTGTTTGCGTCTTCAAACTGGATCCATGGCAGGAAAGAGTACGTTCCCGGAGCGATGTTGTCCGGTACTTGAAAATTGATCTGCACAATTCCGCAGGGCAGGGCTGGCGCGCTGCCTGCGTACGGCACCGGTGTTTGTAAACCTGGCCCCCCGTCCGGACCGACGTTAAGGATAAGCGCGCTGATGCCGGGGTTCAGCGGCTCGGCGGCGGGAATGTTGAGTCCACCGGTCAGGCATGGGGGATTGGTCTGCCCATAGCCCGTTCCCCACACTGACACGACAGAGCCCCGTGCCGCGGGATTCGTTGGCCCGTTGAGCGTCCCGTCTTGGTTGATTGCCGCCGCATGTGCCGACTGCCCGATCTGCAGCCGGAAGATCCCAGGGTTACCGAAACTCACCGGCGCGGCCGCTGGTCCGGACTGCTGATTGTTGTACGTCACGGTGACCTGCGTTGTCCCGTTCACGGCCAACCCCGCAGGCGCGATGGCATTGATCTGCTGCGACTGCGCGTAAAGTATGGGCGCCGGCACACCGTCGAAGAGCACCTGAACCCCGCCCAGTTGCGTGGGAACATTGCCTTGTGGATCGGGCTGGTAAATCGCGCCGGTGTCAGGCCCGATTCCAAAACCGCTGAGCGTAACCAGCTCCCCAGGCGCGATCCCACCGCTACCGGATAGCGTCGCGGAGTTGAGCACGTCGTTCGAAAGGCAGGCCGGCGCAGTCCAACCTCCGCTGCCAAACTGGACCTTGGAGACGACGCCAATAGGGGTCCCGCGCCAGCCGATCAGCACTGTACCGTCGGCAAGCGGCAATATCCCCCCAACGAAGGTGATGTCGCCTCCGTTGCTGTTCCCAAGATAGGTTGCATCGAGGAGCGCACCTTTCGAGTTCAAGTGAGCCAGGAAGCCGTTGGTGCGGTTCGTCGAGCCTTGGAAGCAAACGACCGGAGCCGACGGTGTCACCGGAAATCCCGGGCCGGTCAGCCCGCCGATGTAGATATCGCCAGTCGAGGCTACCCCAAGTGCGGTGACGCCGATGTCGTAGATCGCACCACTTGGCTGGTATTCGGAACTCATCACGTAACTCGCCCACCTCAACGAACTGCCGTCCGGAGCGAACTGCGCCACGAACCCAGCCGGTGAGGAGTTGTTCCATGGAGGCACGATCGCGGACGGTTGCATGGTTCCCGGCGTCGTGGGGAGATCGCGTGAGCTGGTGATTCCCGCCAGATCGATATTGCCCGCGCTATCCAAAGCGATCGACGACGGATTGTCTGACCCGCTTCCGCCGAAGTAGGTGCTGCTCAGGACGCTGCCGGAAGGACTCAGCTTGACCAGGAAACTATTCTGGCTTCCGTTGAGGTGCTGCTGAAATGCGCCTGCTGTCACCGGAAAATCGGGCGAAGTGGTTTGCCCCGCTACGAAAGCGTTGCCCTCCGAATCGACGGCTATGGCTGTTACCGCGTCCGCACGGCTGCCGGCGAGAGCGACGTTATACAAGATGGTAGAGCCGTCCGCGCTCAACTTCACGATGGAAGCATGCCCCGAAGACGTCTTACCGGCGATGTAAGCGTTGCCCACTGCATCCACGGCGATGGACGAAGAAGCGCCCACCGACTCCGGCAGGTAAGTGGAGTAAACAAACTTGCTGCCATCCGCCGAGACCATGGCGGCGAAGACCGTGGCGCTTGTGCTGGATTCGATCGCCGCGCCGGGCGTGGTGGGAAACTGGCCGCCCGTGGAACCAGTGAACGCGACGCTTCCATTGGTAGCAACGGCGAGTGCGGTTGCGGCGTCGGCGGTCGGGCCGCCGAGCAACGTATCCCAAACCTCATTGCCGGAAGCGTCGACTTTCATCACCGACGCATCGGAACACGGCCCCGGAATGAGGCCGCCATGAAAAGCGGGTATGGGACAGGTACCGCCTCCGTACTGGGTTTGCGCCGCGCCCGCGGTTGGCTGTCCACCAAAATGGTAAGCGTTTCCAGAAGCATCAAAGATCGGGTGATCGCCGCCGGGCGGCGGGATCGTGCTTATGCTTGCTGGAACCGATTGCGCAACTGCGCTCGCTGCAAACACGAGAATCAGGGCGATGAGTCGTATCGCGCCACGGCCGAGACATTCCGACCCCTCCAGCCGCGCATCGTTACATGACTTCAAAGGGTCGTCCACTGTTCCTCCACGATAATAGAAGCGCTTGCATGCATGTGGCCGCTCAACGGCCTATGTTTCTCCGCCACTCTGAGCTTTTGATATCTAGCTGGTGCACGGAAGCGCGACTCGGCCAACTTGGCGGTGCCTCGCCCGGACTCTGGTCGTACGGTCGGTCACTCGCAAGTTGCCCCGTAACCAAACCAATTGAGACAGTTGTCGCTGAACAATCCATGCTGGGCTCGCGCGCTGCTTTTCCGGAATCCAGAGGGCCATCGTCTTCTGCAATCACCGGATCCCAGCGCACTGCCGAAACGGTGCTGATGGGTTTCACAGTAACGCTCCACAGCCAGCCAAGGCGGTAATCCTGTACCGCTTCACGACAACCGGTCCCAAATTCGAAACGACCGGATTCGCAAGCGATTGGATCCAAACGCAAAAACCTGGCACATGATTTGCTGTCACATCCTCGATGCACCTGCCCTACGCTATGCGGATGATGCGGAAGAATCCGGGATTTACCGCGGTTGCCGCGCTGACGCTCGCTTTGGGCATCGGCGCGAATACGGCGATATTTTCTATCGTTTACGCGGCGCTGCTGCGGCCATTGCCTTATCAGCGCCCGGATAACCTATTCACTCTGGGCGAATCGCGATCGCAGTCGACGCCATACTCCAACACCTCGTATCCTGATTTCCTCGATTGGACCAAATCGGTAAAGAGCTTCATATCGCTGGCGGCATATTCGGGTGACGCGTATGTGATGAATATCGGAGGCGAGCCGAAGATGACACTTGCGGGGCAGGCCACGCCGAATTTCTTCGGTACGCTCGGCGTGAAGCCGGCGTTGGGGCGCGATTTCCGCGGCGATGAACAGCAACCCGACGGGCCGCATGTCGTCATGTTGACGGACGCGTTCTGGCGCAGCGAATTCGGCGCCGATCCCAACGTAGTCGGGCGAACAATCCGTCTGGACAGCAACGCGGTCACGATCGTCGGAGTGCTACCCGCGAATTTCGAGTTCGCGCCGCGAAACTCGCCGATCTGGGTGCCGATGCATCCGGCTGACGATCTGTTAACGCGGCGCAGCCTGCGCTGGACCAACGTGATCGGCCGCCTGGCGCCCGGTGTCTCGCCCGAACAGGCGCGAGCGGAGATGAGCGGAATCACGGCGCGACTGGCGCAGGAGTATCCAAAAGAGGATGGTGCGTTACTATTCCGGATGGGGAGCCTGCGGGACGGGATCGTTGGTCAGATCCGGCCGCTGTTGCTGGTACTGCTCGGCTCGGTTGGATTTGTGCTCCTGATTACGTGCGCCAATGTCGCTAACCTGCTGATGACGCGCTCGGTGGCACGCCGGAAAGAGTTCGCGGTACGGTCCGCGTTAGGTGCAACGCGCGGCGATCTGCTGAGCCAGACGCTAGCGGAAAGCCTGCTGCTTTCCTCGATCGGAGGCGCGGCGGGATTAATCGCGGCGCGCTGGGGAGTCGACTTGCTTATCGCCGCCATTCCGGAATCGCAGTTTCAGGCCATGCCGTTCCTTCGCCACGCAGGGATCAATTCAATGGTGCTGGCCTTTCTCCTCAGTGTTGCCGTGCTCACCGCGATTTTGTTCGGCATCGCGCCAGGACTGGCCGCCTCGAAGTGGACTCTGAACGATTCGCTCAAAGACGAAGCTCGCGGAACAAGCGGGAGACAGACACGACTGCGCAGCGCTCTGGTAATGATTGAAATCGCGATAACGCTGGTGCTGCTCGCCGGGGCCGGGTTGATGGTCCGCAGTCTTCGCGCGCTGCTCCATCAGGATTCCGGATTCGCGCTCTCGCATGTGCTGACGTTTGCCGTCTCGCTCCCGGATTCCTCCTATCCAAGCGACAGAACGTATCCGTTCGACAGCCCGTCGGCGGTTCGTTTCGAGCACCGTTTCTCGGCGAGTTTGCGCGCACTGCCGGGAGTGGAAGATGCCGGCATGACGACGGCCGTGCCAGCCAGCGGCGGCGGCGGGACGATTCGTTTCATCGAAGAAGGACGTCCGGTCGAAACCGGGCATGAGGACGAATGCGACATTCTGTCCGTAACCCCCGGTTACTTTTCGACGCTCAAGATTCCGTTGACCGCAGGCCGCCTGATGAACGATCACGACGACGCGGGCGCGCCACGGGTGGCGGTGGTAAATCGCGCTTTCGTCCGCAGCTATTTTCCGAATGAAGATCCGATCGGCAAGCGCATCCGCTTCACCTATAATCCACGCGAGCCGTTCCGCCAGATTGTCGGCGTGGTCGCCGACACGGCTGAAGACGATCTGGCCGCGCCGCCTCCGCCCGTGATCTATACGCCCAACGATCAGAGTTCGTCCACTTTTCTGACCTACCTGGTACGCACCGCAGGCGATCCGGTCGCGGCGGTTAGCTCGGTGCGCGCGGCGTTGAAGGCGATGGACCCGCACCTCCCGATGATTCGTCCTCAGGCGCTGGAGGACATCGCAGCGCAATCGCCGGCCGTGTTCCTGCGCCGCTATCCGTCGTACTTGATCGGCAGCTTCGCCGCGCTGGCACTTGTGCTGGCCATGGTGGGATTGTACGGAATGATCTCTTACACCATCGCGCAACGGACCCGGGAGATCGGGATTCGTGTCACGCTGGGCGCGCAGCGCGGCGACATTCTCAGGCTGGTGCTGCGTCAGGGACTCGTGACGGTGCTGGCCGGAACCGCCCTCGGCGTGGCCGCCGGCCTTGGACTCGCGCGGCTGTTGTCGAGCCTGTTGTTCGGAGTCAAGCCGGGCGATATAGCGACATTCGCTGCAGTAGCAGCCCTCCTGATCGGAGTAGCTCTGATTGCGTCCTGGATTCCCGCGCGACGGGCGGTGAACGTCGACCCGATGCTCGCACTCCGTCAGGATTAAATTCTTGCGTCCGGGAGCAGTAAGGAACCTCGTTTTCAATCGCATGCGCACTAACGATACATGGATGATTCGTAAGCGACATTCGACGTTGACTTTCGGTGGCTGTCGCGCATTGTTAATGCAGAGCTTCGGGTACGTTTGGGGAATTTACTTCAAATGAAGTCCCGGCTCAGCCGAACGGCTGTTCGATCGCGGGGCTCGGCTTACTAAACATGCGTGCCCCGTCCTCCGTAATGTGCATGCAGTCTTCCAGGCGAACCCCGAACTCGCCGTAAATGGCGATCATGGGCTCATCGCTAAAGCACATCCCGGGTTGAAGACGTGTCTTGTTTCCCCGTACCAAATAGGTCCACTCGTGAATATCCAATCCGATTCCGTGGCCGGTGCGATGCGGAAGACCCGGCACCTTATAATCCGGACCGAAGCCGAAATCCGTGATTACCTTTCGAGCCGCAGCGTCAACAGACTCGCACGTGGCTCCCGGCTTGGCGGCCGCAAACGCCGCCGCTTGCGCTTGGTGCTCCAAGTTCCAGATTTGACGCTGCCGGTCCGTGGGCTTGCCGAAGACTACGGTTCTAGTGACGTCGGACTGATAGCCTTCGACACCGCACCCGTCATCAATTTGCACCACATCGCCTGGCTGAAGACGCTGCGGCTGGATGCTTCCGTGCGGAAAGGCAGTGTATTTTCCGAAGCTGACTGAAACGTCGCCGCGCACGCCCAATGCGGTATACGCCGCGAGGATGTTATTTCGCAAGTCCGTTTGAGTCATGCCCTCGTGCAGCGTCGCCAAGCCCGCACGATAAGCCTCGATCGTAATGTCGGTGGCACGCTGCATGAGGGCGATCTCAGCCGGAGACTTGATCATGCGGCATCCCGCAGTCACTGCGTCGGCGCTGACGAAATCGGCTCCCGGGAGTTCCTTGCGCACTCCGTCAAAAACGAAGAAGCGAACTCGTTCCTCCATTCCAATCCTTCCGGACGCGATCTTGCGATCCCGCATAATCTCCGCGATCCGGCGATACGGGCTTTCATCCTCTTCCCAGGTACGAATGTCGCTGCCGAAACGGATCACCTCGCGGGCGCGCGCCTCCTCGAACCCCGGAACCACCCAAGCCGGCTCACCGTCGGCGGGAAAGACCATTGCGAAAGTTCGCTCACTGAGACCCCAGCGCGTACCTGTGAAATAGAAAAGGCTGGAGCCGCCTTCAAGGACGATTGCGCCAATCTTCGATTCGCGCATCAGCCGGCGTGCTTTTTCCATGCGCGCCCGTCTTTCCCCGTCGGTGATCGGCTGGATTCCCGAAGTCATCGGTCTAAGATTCCGAATCGACTCGGGCGTTTGGGCCAGCGCCAGCGGGGCGGCTGCCGCGAGCTTGAGGAAATTTCGTCTATTCTGCCGCATGGCCTCCCCGTTCCTCTGGACGTTGCCGACGAACAAACGAACATGCTATCACGATGCAGCTCGGTGTCCGCGGCTTCCGCAGCCGGACTTGCGAATCGCCGACATTCTACCGCCCATCGAACCGCCACAGCCGGGATGCGAATGTCGTGAAGCGACTTAGGAGAAAACTCCGAGTGGCGCATCATTCGAAACCGTGGAGCTCTTCGAGACATTGGCGCTGGCGAAAAGCGACCCGACCACTAGACCGCCCGTCTTGGAGCGAACGCGCATCGTGGGCTCAGAAAAAGCGCCTGCAATTGCACTCTGCCCGGCCCTCAAAATGCTCTTATGTTTGTAATGCGGGAAAGGTTCTACGGGCTTCTCAGAGAATACTTCGTGACTCTTCGCGAACGTGATCTCTGTGAACAGCAGTTCCGAGCCGCACCGGAAGGAATTGAGCGGGATCAGATTGGCCACAGACTGGAGCTGACTCGAAGACGCTGTGTCGAGCTCCGCCGTGAGATCCGGGGCTATCCCGACATCAACGCGCTGCGCAAAACCGGTGCGTCAAAATAACCAGCCCAGCGCTACCAGGCGCAGGCAAGCTAATCGGAAGTCATTCCCGCTGCGCCTGCCCGCCGCCGTTTCTTCCCCCTAACGCCGGCCGGTTTTGAAAAAAGCCATACCCGTCCCTCTAGGGTATGCTGCGAGGATGCGGTTCTTCTTCGGTTCCGTTCTCTCGATAGCGATCCTGGCGTCGCCGCTTTTGGCGCAAGCTTCGATCCCTAAAACGATCGCCGATAGTGTCGGTGAGATGCTGCGATTCACCGAGGGGCAATTTCTTTCGATCGCTGAAGCGATGCCGGAGGAGAAGTATTCCTTCATACCAACAGCCGGAAACTTCGCCGATGCCCGCAGTTTCGCCGAGCAGGTGAAGCACGTGGCGTGCTCTCAGTTCGCTTTCTTCAGCCAGATCGAAGGCAAGACGCCCCCGGAGTCATGCGAACGTGGAGGCCCATCCGCGGCCAAAAGCAAAGCCGAGCTGATCCAATATTTGCGGGACTCATTCGAGTACGGCAATCGTGTTCTGTCGACCATGAATTCGGAAAACGCGTTGGCACGCGTAGAGGGGCGCTACGGAGGTCCCAGCACCCGTCTGGGAATGGCGGTTACGTCAGTGTGGCACATCACCGATCATTACGGCCAGATTGTGGAGTATCTGCGAATGAATGGGATCGTGCCTCCGGCGACCCAGAAGTACGGGCTGAGAATCCGTTAGAAGGATGCCTACAATTCGTTCTCGCCCGATTAAGTAGCGAAGGCTCGCGTCGGTTCCGACGACTGCCGTTTTGTGGTGTGGTCACAAACGAAAGGAGCTTCGCCGTGACCCCACTTCGACAGCGGATGCTGGAGGAGCCCCGGATTTACCTGCATTGCGTCCAAGCATTCGCGCAGACTTCGGTAGATCGCCATGAATTTTGATTATTTTCAGGATTGTGAGAGGCTGACCCAACGCTAGCCGTGGGAGGGCGGACAGTTGGCGGATAGGCATTGTGAGCATTCTGAGGAATGTGAGAACCTTGCGAGTCCCGCTTTCCCTCAAATGTGGTTCGAGCGCCCCCAGTCGGACTCCACATTCACAGTTGTTCTTGTTAGAAATGCCGCAAAACGCTTTGGTGGACCTGGTCGGGTTCGAACCGACGACCTCTTCCATGCCATGGAAGCGCGCTCCCAACTGCGCCACAGGCCCCTTAACGCAGTTTACCACGTCAAAGAATGTTGATCCCCGATAATCTCAACATGTAAATCACCAGCCAGATCGCGACGACCGCCATGACAATCCGCCAGATTATCGTGCGCGTCGACAATCCCCAACAATAACAGCAAGGCCGACCACTGGCAATCAATTAAAATAGCCGCATGGATCGAAATCAGGCGTGGGAAACCGTGTGCGAGTTCGTCAAATCGGAGAGCCTGCGCAAACACATGCTCGCGGTGGAAACCTGTGTCGCAGCCTATGCGCGCCAGTTTGGCGAGGACGAGCAAACCTGGGCCGTCACCGCACTGCTCCACGACTTCGATTGGGAGATTCACCCCGAGGCGCCCGACCATCCCATGAAAGGCGAGCCGATCCTGGCCGCCCGCGGCGTCAACGACGAAATCCGCCGGGCGATTCTCTCGCATGCCAACTATAGCGGCGTGCCGCGCGTTTCGCCGCTCGAGAAAACTCTGTTCGCCTGCGACGAGCTCGCCGGATTCCTCACCGCATGTTCCTACGTGAAGCCCGGCCGCAGCATCCACGAAGTGGACGTGAAGAGCGTGCGGAAAAAGATGAAAGACAAGGCGTTCGCCCGCGCCGTGAATCGCGACGATATCGTGAATGGCGCGGCCGAAATGGGCGTCGATCTCGACCAGCACATCGATTTCTGCATCCGTGCGATGCAGGATCGCGCCGAAGAGCTGGGTCTGGCGGGAACCGCCGCCGCCGCGACTTAAACTACTTCTTTCGGGGCCCGCGCAGCTCCGCCATCATCGGCTCGATAGAACGAGACCCCAACGCCTGCGGATTCGCCGACCATCCGAACTCCGCCGTCAGCATTTTGGCCACGTCGTCTTTGCTCTTCTTGGAGCGTACCATGCTCGATACGCGAGTCCGCATCTTCTCGAAATTCTGCCGGTACGCAGCCAGGTCGGTGCGCTTCGAAACCGGTCCGTGACCCGGAATGACGGTGTCGAAATCCCAGCCCGAATTCAAAACTCCGTCGAGTGTCTTGGTCCAATCCACCACGCTGCCGTTGGCCGAATAATCGATGAACGGAGAAACGGTGACCGGCGCGGTGGACGTGGCCACGGTGAACAGGTCGCCGGTATGGACCACATGCGCCGCGGGGAAATAAATCACCGCGTCGCCATTGGTGTGGCCGCGACCGAAATAATGCGCGCGCACTTCCTTCCCGCCCAGGAACACCTGCGTTTCGTCGCTGAAGCTGATGCGCGGGACGCCGGGCATATTGCCCGCCACCATGTTGGCGCGGGCGTTTTTATGCGCCAGAATCTCCACCGACGCCGCCAGCATCTTTGCATTGCCGCCGGTGTGGTCGCCGTGCTGATGCGTATTCAGGACGTATTTCACCGGCTGATCTGTGACGCTCTTCACCTTGGCCAGGATGTCGGTATAGTCGCGCTCGAACTTGTCGTCGATCAGGATCACGCCTTCGTTGGTGATGTACACCGCGACGTTGCCTCCGTCGCCGATGATCGCGTACAGATCGTCCTTGATCTTTTCGATGGTCAGCGAAGGCGGTGCGGATGGATTCTGCGTATAAGCCACCCACGCGCCGATGGTCGCCACCGCCCCGGCGGCCAGACGTACCAGCAGTGTTTTGGACATGTGTAGGAATATAACAGACTCAACCGGCGGGCGCTGCGGCATCCGGCGGCATGGCATCCGGCGATGGAGCGCGCGCGGCGAGCAGCGCTTTCCACTCTTCCAAGATCTCCACTGTCGCCACCGTGCCCACCCGCGTGCCGCCCGCATCCCGGATCGCCAAAACTTCGTTGAGCGTCCGCACGCCGCCGCTGGCTTTCAGCTTGACTCTTTCGCCGCACAAACGGCGCATCAAACGCAAATCGTCCAGCGAATATCCCGACGGACCATACGGCGTGGACGTGCGCGCATAATCTACTCCAGTGCGTTTGACGATGCGGCAGGCGATGGTCTTCAGATCCTCGGTCAAATAGCCGTTTTCAAACGCGACCTTCAGGATCGCGCCCTGTTCGTGGCACGCCTGCGCCATCTGATCGAGCTCGGTTTCGATGTACTGGAACTGGCGCGAGATCATCTTGCCGATGTTCAGAACGGTGTCGATCTCCTTCACGCCGCGCCGCAGCAGGTCGCGCGTTTCATACAGCTTCACCGAAGTGGTGGAGGAGCCGAAGGGATAGCCCGCCACGCTTCCGACCGCGACGCCGCTTCCTTCCATCCAGCGGACCGCTAGATCTGCATCGCACGGCCGCACACAGATCGCGGCGATTCCGTACTGCCGCGCCAGATCGCACCCGGCGCGAACGTCTTCCTCGGACAGCTCCGGCCGCAGCACGGAGTGTTCCATCATTTTCGCGATGTCCGGGTAATCGAGCTGTGGCTGCTCGCCTGGCTCAGCCGGCGAAGCCATGGTTACTTGCTGCGTTTCTTCGCGCCCGCGGATGAGTCCATGCCCAACGCACGCAGATTCCGGTGTGCATCGGCTACATGGACGTTGGTCGGATAGCGGGCGATGAAATCTTTGTAGAGCTTCGCGGCTTCGGTCGGCTCGTGATTCTTTTGCAGCGAGACCGCTTTGTAGTACATCGCATCCGCGGACTTCGGATTTTCCGGGAACTTCAAGACGTCGTCGAACGCTTTGATGGCATCCGCCCCACTGTTCATTGTTGAAGTAAATGTAGCCGATATAATACTGCGCGTTGGGGGCATCGGCCGTGTCGTGGAAATTCTTTACGTAATCGACGAATTCCTGTAGCGCCAGGTCGTAGTGACCCTTCTGATAATCCCCATACGCGATGCTATAACTGGTTTCCGCCGACATCGCAGGAACCTGCGCCTGAACCGGGGTCGGAGGCGCCACCGGAGTTTGCAGCGTCCGGATCGCATTCGAAATGTCCGTGAGCTTCGCATCCATCGCGCCCATGCGCCGGATCAGCTCCTGAACATTGGTGGCGATGGCTCCAAAATTATCCGACATCTGGTCGACCTTCGATCCCATGGTCGCCATCGGCCCCACCAGTTTCCCCTGCTGGTCATTCAGTTTCATGTCGACGTCGCGCTGTAATGCGGTCAAGCCGGCCGCCAGGTGGTTTGCGGCGTCGGCGCTCTGCTGGACCAGGCTTTGCAGCGCCGCCATTTTATCGTCCTGCGATTTCTGGAGCTGCCTGACCTGTCCTGCAGATTGCGCGACGTCCCGCTGGAGCGAGAGAATATCCTCCCTCTTCTGGCCCGACAAAATCATCGGGGTCACCGCGAGCGTGAAAAAGAGCAGCCGCTTCATGCGATTTCTCCTTCAAGAAGGGACGGCGGTTTTCATGCGCGCCGTCCCCCGTTTTATCCTATTTGGCCGCGGCCAGATGGGCGCGGCGGTTGCGCTGATAGCACTCTTCGTTCGCGTCCGTGCACACCGGGCGATCCTTCCCGTAGCTGATGGTCGAAATCCTGGCGGCCGGAACCCCGAGTTGCACCAGGAACTCCTTCGCGGAGGTCGCGCGCCGGTCGCCCAGGCCCAGGTTGTATTCGGCCGATCCGCGCTCGTCGCAATGCCCTTCGATCACTACCGAGAAGTTCGGATCCGCGGCGAAGATGCGCTTCAGCAGATCCGCGTCGTGCGTCAAGGCCGGTGCGGCCGTCGTCGCGAACCTCGCTCTTGTCGTAATCGAAGTAGGCGTCCTGCGCCTCGCGATTCAGCATGTCCGATCCGCTGACCGTCGGCGGCGGAGGCGCTGGAGGAGGAGGCGCTGGAGGCGAGCTCACTTCCACTGTGACCGACCGGGTATCCGATCCGCCCGCGCTGCGCGCGGTCAGTGTGTAGGTGGTGGTGTTGCTCGGGAACACCTGGCGATTGCCGTTCGCCTGTACGGCTCCCAGGTTCTGATCGATGGAAATGTCCGTGGCGTTCGCTACGCTCCAGCGCAGCGTCGCCGATTGACCGCGCTCAATGCTGCGCGGCTCCGCTGTGAAAGTGTTGATCCGCGGGCGCGGACGGTTTGGCCGCAGGCGGCGTCGGAGCCGACTCTGGAGCCGGAGCCGGTGGTGGTGGCGGCGCGACTGGAGGTTTCTTGTGACCACATCCAGCCGCCGAAACCAGCAGCGCCATCGTGAACACTGCTGCACCCAGCGTTCTCTGATTGAGTCTCATCGGATTGTTTTCCCCTCCTCAACGGGAAGTCGCGCCGCTAACCCACTCACAACGCGACTCAATCTTAGTTTATCCCTTTCGCCCACACCGGTTGAATATTATTTCCCTGGGTGGTGAGCTGCTGGACATTTTGCCGTCCGCGGGCATGGTGTAGAGCTGCGTCTTGGTTCCGCGTCTTTCTGGAGAAGACCAGGTGCACGCCGTCCGGCGCCCACCAGGGATTCTCGTTGCGGCCCGAGCCGTGCGTCAACTGGACCGGCTCGTGCGGCTTGGCGATGTCCATCACGAAAATATTGTAATTTCCCGGCTCGTAGCCTTTCGTCCAGGCGAACGCCACGAACTGGCCGTTGGGGCTCCACGCCGGATTGGCGACGTAGCCCTCGCCGTCGGTCAACTGCGCCAGATCCCCGCCGTCGATATTCATTCTCCACAGTTGTTCCGATCCGCCGCGGCCGGAGATGAACACCACCTGCGACGGATTCTTCGGATTCACCTTGGGCGAAACTTCAATCGCGCGCACGTGCGAAATGCGCCGCATATTCCCGCCGTTCACGTCGGCGATGCAGATCTGCACCCAGCCTTCGAGCGAAGTCGCGAACATCAGGCGCTGCCCGTCCGGCGTGAATTCGGGCGTCTCGACGGCGGAGGAAACCGGATTGTAGAACGGCACCCGCTTCATGGTTTCCGTCGAATAGATCATGATCTTCGGATTTCCCAGCGCATACGTGGTGAAAGCCACCAGTTTCCCGTCGGGCGAAACCGCGGGCATGCTCGAAACCGAGTGGTATTGCGTGATCGCGCGCTGATTCGACCCGTCGTAGTCCATCGACCAGATTTCTTTCGCGCCGGTGCGGTCGGAGACGAAATAAATCTTGGTCCCGTCCAGGCTCTTGGCGCCGAACTGTTGCAGGATATCGGCGGCGAACTCGCGCGCCACTTTCTTCGCGCCGTCGGCGTCGAGCGAGCCGTAGTACAGCTTCCCGATCAACTGCGCCGTCGCGGGATCGGGCTGCGCCAGGTTGTACAGCCATCCGTACAGCACCAGTTGCCCGTCCTGCACGCCGGTGTATCCGAACGCCAGATAATTCGCGCTCACCGGAGGACCCGACCAATCCGTCAGCCATGGCCCGTTGTTTTGAGCCCGCGGAGCTTCGCCGCGTCGCAGTGGCGCGATGGTGGTGGGAGCCTTGAAATCCCCCGGCACCTGCGGCACGGTCAGCGGATACAGGCTCTTGGCGACCATGTTCAGCGCGCCGGACCCTTGCAGCTCGTCCCACAGCGTCTTGTTGAACGGGTCCATGAACTTCTGCGCGTCGCCTGAGCCGCGGAAATCGATCACGGCGATCTTGGGTTTTTCACCGTTAACGATATGGCCGCTGATCTCGCTCCGGGGCTGCTGCCCGCTAAGCACAACAAGCCGAGGCCGCGATTGCTGTGCACGTGAAGATTAGTCTGGTTTTCATCGTTTCAACTCGAACCAAAATTCGACTGAAGCGTGGTCTTTATCGAATCCCTGAGGAATCGGTGGGAATCTCGAATCCAGAATCGCGCGCCGCACCGAAAAATCCAAGCTCTGGATTCCGCTGGTTTGAAGAACCGCCAGGTTCCGGATACTGCCGTCCCGCATCAGGTCGAACGTGGCGATCACCACGGGCGCAGTCTGATATTTCGCATCCACATCGGTGGTATGCCAGTTCTGGCGACAATCGACTGCACTTGAGAAGCGTAGGCGGCGAACTGGCTGCCGAGCGTGGTATGCGCCCCCACGCCCACATTTCCCGACCCCTGCTGTGCCGAATACATGGGGCTTGAAATCTGCGGCGCCGCTTTGCTGGTCACCTGGTTGTCTTCGAGCGATTTGTAGGGCCGGAAGCTCTGCCGTTCGCTCGCTACCTGAGCCGGCTTCTTCGCCTCTTTCATCTTGAGCGCGATCGCATCTTCTTGGGCTTTTCCTCTTTCGCGCGCTCCACAGGCTTCGCCGGCGTCTGCGGCACCTCCGACTTGCTGTCGTTCGCCAGCGGATTCTCCGGACCATGATGCTGGAGCGGGATCGAATTGACGGCTTGCACCGCCGACCGCGCCGCCGGCCACATCGCTCGCGCCGAAAGTCACGGTACGCCCCACCCAGTTCGACACCACAAAAGTGAGGATCACGCCCGCATGCAGCGCGATCGCCCACAGAAACGGCTTTCGCATCGATTCCCGCGAATCCAGAATGTCGATGTGTTCGGTGAGCGTCAGATTCATCGTTGCGTTTCGATGGGCTTCGCCACTATGTTGACGTCGAACTTCGCCTCGCCCAGCTCCGCGAGCACCTGCGCGACGGGATCGAACACCACGCGGCGGTCGGCACTCACGTAGACCGCCTTCGCGCCTTTGAAGCGGCGCGCGATTTCAGCAGGAAGCTGGTTGATATTCACGGGCCTTTCATTGAGGTAAATCTTCGCGTCGCGCGTGATGCTGACCACCGGCAGTTCCTCAGCGGTATCGCTCACCTGCTTCACTTCGGGAACGTTGATCTCCAGGCCGAACTCCATCACGTGCGCGGTCAGCATGAAAATGATCAGCAGCACCAGCACCACGTCCACCAGCGGAACGATTTGATTTCGCTCATGGTCCCCATGGAGGTGCGCCGCATCGCCCCTATGCGCCGTCCACCCGCCCCGCTGGATCCAACCGAGATCGCCATATCTATAAGATAGATCTCTAGCCTTCAAAGTTCCTTTCGGTCAGATTCAGGAACTCCAGCGAGAAATCTTCCATTCGCGCCCCGATCTCCTTGATTACATGGCCGAAATAATTGTAAAAGATGGCCGCCGGAATGGCCGCCAGCAGCCCCATGGCCGTCGCCACCAGCGCCTCCGCGATGCCCGGCCCCACCGCGCGCATGCTGGTCGACCCGGCTAGCGACAGCTGCTGGAACGCGTTGATGATTCCCCACACCGTTCCGAACAGCCCGATGAATGGCGAGACCGAGGCCGTGGTCGCCAGCCAGTTCATGCTGCGCTCCATGCGCGTGATTTCCTCGCTCATGCCGAGCTGCAGCGTCCGCTCCAGCGCGGTCATATTGGTGATCTTCTGCCGCGCGGTCATCTGCCGCGCCACTTCGCTATATCCGAAATCGAAAACCGTGGCCAGCGGAGCCGACCGGAACTGCTCCGTCGCCGCAGCGACCGCGTCCAGCCGCGTCGCCTTGCGGAAGGCGCGCAGAAATCTCAGATTTCCGTTGCGCGCGCGCCGGAACAGCGCCAGCTTCGAAAAAATGATGGTCCAGGAAACCAGGGAAAACAACGCCAGGAGCCCCAATACGGCGAGCTGCAGCGGCTCGGATGGCTTCACCAGCTCCCATATGTTTACGTCCAGCAAGAAGCCGTTCAAAAGTGCCGTCACGCTTCCCCCATTGTAAATCAAAACCGCGTTCAAAACAGAACAGAAATGAAATGTTTTTTCGATTGCCGCTATAATCGTCTCGAATGCTGGTGGAGCTGTCGATCGAAAACTACGCCGTGATCGAAAAGCTTCGCGTCCGGTTCCATCGCGGCTTGAATCTTCTTTCCGGCGAAACCGGCAGCGGAAAATCCATCGTGGTGGACGCGCTGGGCCTGCTGCTCGGCGCCCGCACTTCGGCCGAAATGGTCCGCAGCGGCACGGAGCGAGCCCGCGTCTCCGGCATCTTCGAAATCGCCGGCCCTGCCCGCCGCTGCTGCAAGACGCCGGAATCGAAATGGACGACCACGAGGTTCTGGTCGAGCGCGAAATCCTGTCGAACGGCAAGTCCCGAGCCTTCGTCGCCAACCGCCCGGTCACCGCCGCACTGCTAAGCGACCTGGCGCCATATTTGGGCGACATCCACGGCCAGCACGATCAGCAGCAGCTCTTCTCCGCCGGACGCGCAGCGCGAAATGCTGGACGATTTCGCCAACGCTCCCGTCGACCGCGTGGGCTCGCTTTACCGAGAATGGAAGCAATCCGCGGATGAGCTGGCCGACCTCGACCGCTCCGCTCAGGAAAAGCTCCGGCTGGCCGATTTGTGGTCGTTTCAGTTGAAGGAAATCGAAGCCGTCGCGCCGCAGCCCGCCGAAGACGCCGCGCTTGAAAGCGAGCGCCGCATTCTGCGCAACTTCGTGCACGTCGAAGAAACCGCGAACGCGGCCTATGCAGCGCTCTATGACGCTCCTGAAAGCGTCACCGCGCAGTTGCGCGTGGTGGTCACGCCGCGTGGAGGAGCTGGCCCGCATCGATCCCGCCATCGCCGACGTGCTGGCGACCTTGCAGCCCGCCGCCATCGCCGTCGATGAAGCCGCGCATGCTCTGCGCCATTATCTGTGCGAAGCTCGAAGCCGATCCCGGCCGGCTGGAGGAAGTGGAATCGCGGCTGGCGGCTTTAGAAAAACTGAAGCGCAAGTACGGAGCGACGGTCGAAGAGGTGCTCGCGTTCCTTGCGAATGTCCGCGCTGAGCTGGCCGCCGTCGAGCATTCGAGCGAACGTCGCGACGCGCTAAGAAAGCAGACCGCCGCGCTCTCGTCCGCCTACGAATCGGCCGCCGCAAAAGCTGAGCGCGGCGCGCCAGACCGCAGCCCGCCAATTGGCGCAAACGCGTCGAGATCGAACTCGGCTCGCTCGCCATGGAAAAAACCCGGGTCGTGATTCAAGTCGATCCCGCGCCATGGTCGGAGCACGGCGCCGACGCCGTCGCAGATTCTGATCTCGCCGAATCCGGGCGAGGAGCCCAAGCCGCTCGACAAGATCGCCTCGGGCGGGGAACTGTCGCGCGTCGCGCTGGCGCTGAAAACCTGCACGGCGCCCGCGAAACCCGCCGCGATCCCGTCCACCCTGGTCTTCGACGAAGTAGACGCGGGAGTCGGAGGCAGCGCGGCCGAAGCGGTGGGCCGGCGGCTGAAAAAGCTCGCCGCATCGAGCCAGGTGCTATGCGTGACGCACCTGCCTCAAATCGCCGGTTTCGCCGATCATCATTATTACGTCGAAAAGCACACCGAAAAAGGCCGCACGCATCGCGACCATTGAAGAACTGTCTCCCTCCGCCCGCACCCGCGAGATCGGCCGCATGCTTTCGGGCGAGCGCGTGACGCCCGAAGCCCTGCGGCACGCCGAACAGTTGATCAAGCTGGCCGGCAATTAGAAAAATGTTCTTGAGAAATGGGGACTGACCACTCTATCCCCATGTCCGCAGCGTTGATCTTCAGCTAAGCGTCCCGTGTGGACAGAGCGGTCTGTCCCCATTTTTCAAGCTCCTCTAAGCCGCCTGGACCGCTCCGGAGGCCCGGTGCCCAAGCCGAACAGTTAATTAAGCTAGCGGCGAGCGCGAGGGAAGCTAAGAACGATCAGCGCGGACGAATTCAAAACACGATCGGATTTCCCGTCGCGACACTCGCTTCCGCCAACTCCACCAGATCGTTGGCGAGATGCCCGACAATCGGATCCGTGGCTTCCGCGCTCAAGGCTTGCGCCTCCTCAAGCATCCGTGCGGAATCCACTGCGCTAATCCAGTCCCCACTATGTTCGCCAGAGTAGACGACGCGCTCCCGAATCATCGGAAAGTCGCCGCCCAGTCGATCTCGCACATAGCCAATGAGCGCAATGTTGCCAAGCCTCCTTGAGAGGAGGTGTCCACCATGCGGACAAGCCGGCTTCAGCCAGCGGTCGTGCTGAAGCCATTGTTCAAGCGATGGTTGACACTTTTCCTCCAGCGTGGGCTCGCCGGTTTCGTCGAAGCGAAGAAGCTCAGGGAAAGGGTGAGGCGGGCCGACGCCGTCCTTTATACAGTTGCAGCAGACATGCGCGTCGAGTCCCATACCAACCTACGCCCTAAGAAAAGTTCTTGAAAAATGGGGACTGACCACTCTGTCCCCAAGTCCGCGACGTTGATCTTCGGCGAGGCGTCCCGCGTGGACAGAGCGGTCTGTCCCCATTTTTCAAGCTCCGCTAAGCCGCCTGGAACGCCCTTCGAGCATACAAATGATCGAACAAATTCCCCTCATGCGGCTGGTCCCAGGTAATCTGCATCGTCGGGATCGGACCGAAATTCAGTCGTCCCACCATTGGCGACGCTAATAGACGCCGCCGGAAATGTTCATCGTTCGTCAGCGCCATCACCGCCAGCGACGGACCCATCGCCTCCGGCAGGCGGCTCTCCGGGACTTCCACTACGCTCGCGAACGGGAATAAATATTCGCGATTCGCCAGCGGATGATCCACATCGCACTCGACGATCGTCGGCAGCAAATACCCGCAGCCTTCCCAAGTGACGAATCGATCCGGCCCCCGATACTTCACGCTGATGTCGCGAGCCCCTTCCATCTCCGCATCGATCATCTGCGACATGCGCCGCGCCACGTTGGGATCGGCGAACGGAGCCAGTTGCGCCGCCGGATCGTCCTCCGCGCGAGGCACGATTTTCGCCAGCCGTTCCGCCAGCGCCTCGGCGATCTTCGCGCCGTGCCGCGGCGTCCACACTCCCGACGCATTCACGCAGGACCGGCCCGAGTTTTCCGCGATCGAGGCAATCATCGGGTCCAGATATTTTTCCCAATCGTCCACGCAATCCTCGCCGATCACGATCTTGCTGTACCCCGGCCCGTGGACTTCGACGCGCGGATCGCCGGCCCACACTCGTGTCGAGGAAACGTCGCCGAACACCATGCCCCGCCCGCACTGGCGCAGAATTTCGCCGCCGCCCGCGTGATCGGCGGGATAGTAGCTGAACGCCGCCGGCGGAGCGCCCGCGCGAATCAAAGCTTGAATGATGCGGTAGGGAGTCCACGGCTCCGCGCTGCCGGGTTTCAGCACCAGCGGAATCTTCAGAGCGAACGCGGGCGTCCATAGCGAATGCACGCCGGGCGAGTTCGACGGCAGGACGACTCCCATCGAATCGGTTCGCGGGAAAGAAACTCAACCCGTCGCCGAAGCCGCGATCCAGAACTTCGAACGGCACGCCGCGCGTCAAGCCTTTCAGGACTTTCTCCATCTCACTGAGCGCCGCGTGGATTTTCTTCATGTTCCGCCGAGCCAGCACATGCGGCATACCGGTGGTCGAAGCGAGCTGCCGCACATAATCGTCCGGCGTCTGCTCGGTATCGCCTAGCGGCAGCGAGTCATTCAGAAAAATATCCGCCGCGCGCCGGCTGATTGCGATCAGCTCTTTGGTCGAAAATCCAGCCAGCGCTTCTCTCGGCGACTGCTGGTCGAGAAGATCGCGGCGAATCAACCCGACGTTCGCCTGGCTGATCTCGACGAAATCTTCGCGCGTCCGGTAATGCGGCGTCCGGATCACGTCGAGACTGCGGTACGGCACGCCTTTGCGCAAAATGGGGATGTGCACCATAGACCCTTTAGAATATCGCGGAACTTCTCTCGTCGTTCGGGATTGACCGCTCCCTCCTGTCATGGCTCATGGCACTCGCTAATCTAACGGATTGCCGGGACCGAGCCGCGACCGAAGGAAGCGGTTAAAGCCGAATCGCAGCAGGGCACGGAACTTCGTGCCGGTGCGGTGTCCATACAGGCATGCACGACCAGCACGCGCAATCGAGCCGAGATCAACGTGACGCCCCTGATCGACGTGCTGCTGGTGCTGCTGATCATTTTTATGGTGATCCATCCGCAATACTCCACCGGCCTGAATGCCCAGTCTGTGCCGCCGGCGGACAAGAGCTCGACGGCCGATCCGCGCGAAATTGTGGTCAGCGTCGCAGCCGACCGCACGCTGAAGATCAACACGCAACCGGTTGCCTGGGAGAATCTCGAATCCGAGCTGCGCCGCATTTTCACGGCTCGCGCGGCCGGCGTTCTGTTCGTCGCTGGCGCTCCCAAAACCGATTTCGAAGACGTCGCGCGAGTAATCGACTCGGCCCGCGGAGCCGGAATCTATCACGTCGCCTTGATGCCGCGTGATCGTTAGGCGAAAATAGGCGACGGCATGATCACCGCGTTCTTTGAAGACTTGCGATACGCCGGCCGCGGTCTGCGCCGCGAGCCTCTGCTGGCTCTGGTAGCTACTCTGACGCTCGCCATCTGCATCGCGCGCGAACACCACCGTCTTCAGCGTGGTCGATTCGATTCTCATCCGGCCGCTCGCCTATCCTGACTCGCAGCGCATCGACTGGATCAGTGAGCGCTCCGGCCCGGCGCAGCAAGACGTCGGCGTCGCCCCGGATTACTTCGCCATTCGCGCGCAGAACGGCATCTTCGAAGACGTCGCCGCCTTCAGCCCGTCGACCGTGAACTGGACCGGAGTCGACCGGCCTGAGCAATTAGATGCCGCTTCGGTTTCAGCCTCGTTCTTCAGCGTGATGGGAACGCAGTCCGCTGATGGGCCGTTACTTTCACTGCCGAGGAAGAAGGTCCGAAAGCGCCGGCCGTCGCGGTCGTGAGCTTCGCGTTTTGGCGAACGCCGGCTTGGAAGCGACCCTTCCATCGTAGGCAAAAGTATCGGTCTCGACCGATTGACTCGTACCATCGTTGGCGTGATGCCGCAAGGGTTCGATTTTCCTCGCGGCACACAGATCTGGCTGCCTTCGACGCTGGATAAAGCGTCGCAAAGTTTTCCTCTCTCGCCCCGCAGTCCTCTGTATGTCGTTTCAATTCTTGCGCGCCGCAGGCCCGGCATCACGCCGCAGCAAGGGGATGCGGAAATGAGCCGCCTGACGTTCATGATCCGCAACGAGTACAAGGTTTTTCAGGCGACCGGATTCCGATCCGATTTGACCATTGCCGCCGTTCCGCTGCAGCGGCATCTCACGGGGCAGGCTCGGCCCGCGCTGCTGGTTCTCACCGGCGCCGTCGGTTTGGTCCTGTTGATCGCGTGCGTCAATCTGGCGAACTTGATGCTCGCCCGCGCGGGCAGCCGCAGACGCGAGCTTGCGGTGCGGCTGGCGTTGGGCTCGACCCGCGGACGCGTGATTCGCCAGATGCTCGCCGAAAGCCTGGCGCTCGCGCTTCCCGGCGGCGTGGCCGGAATCGCCATCGCGTGGATCGCGGTGCGGGTTCTCGACGCGGCGAAACCCGCCATCCTGGTTCGCTATCCCGCGATTTCGATGGACCTGCGCGTGCTCGCGTTCACGGTCCTGCTGACACTGGGAACCAGTTTGCTGTTCGGCATGGCGCCCGCGCTGTTTGCAGCGCGCATCGAGATCCAGGAGGCTTTGAAGCGATCCGGATTCTGCCCACAGCGGCGGCCGGCGCGATACCCGGCTGCGCAAGTCGCTGGTGGTTGCCGAACTCGGCGTATCGTTAGTCTTGCTGATCGCCGCCGGGTTGCTGGTGCGCAGCTTCGTGCGACTTGCGCACGTCCCGTTAGGATTCAATCCGGATCACCTGCTTACGTTTCGCGTGAATCCGATCGGCCCATTCGATCGCAACTACGCGCGCTTCTACGGAGATGTGCTCGATCGTTTGCGCGAAATTCCCACGGCAAGCTCCGTGGCGTTGCTTTCCGACATGCCGCTCGGCGCTGAGGATTTCTTCTTCTCGACTGGAAGAATCCACGTGGTCGGGCGGCCTGCCGTGCCGTTCGCCCAGCGGCCCATCATCAACAACACAGTGATCAGCCCGGATTTTTTCCGCACCATGGAGACTCCGCTGATCGAGCGGGCGCATTTTCGACGCTCACGATTCTCCCGGGCCTTCGCCTGCCGGCGACTTCGGTTTTCTTCATGCCGAGCCGGTGGTCGTGAACCAGGCTTTCGCGCGCCGGATCTTTCCCGGCGAAGATCCGGTCGGCCGGCGCATCGGATTCGGACCCGATCAGCTCAACGTTACCTGGACCATCGTCGGCGTGGTGGGGGACATTCGCGGCGCCACGCTGGGCGCCGATCCGCCGTCCATGGTGTATCGATGCACGTGCTCGGGCACGCCCGTCTTTCGCGCTGCATTTGCGATCCGTACGCCAGGCGATCCCAAGGCTCTGATCCGCGCGGTCGAACAGCAGGTCCGCGCGGTCGATCGCGATCAGCCCATTTTCGACGTCAAGACCATGGAGGAGCGTCGTGACGCGGAGCTGGCCCCGGAGCGTCTCCAGCTCGCGCTGATCGGGTCCTTCGCGGGCATCGCGATTCTTCTCGCCGCGGCCGGAGTCTACGGCGTCATGTCTTATCTGGTGGCGCGCCGGACCCGGGAGATCGGCATTCGAATGGCGCTCGGCGCACGTCGCGGCGACGTTTTCGGAATGGTGATGGGCGAGACGGCAAGGCTCGTGTTGCTGGCCATCGCCATCGGATTCGCAGGAGCCTATGCGCTCATGCGCTATCTGCGATTCATGCTGTACGGCGTGAATGGATTCGACGCCGGGACTTTCTTGCTGACTTCGATGGTGCTGGCGATGATCGTCCTGATCGCTTCGTTCGGGCCCGCCCGCCGCGCGGTCCGCGTGGAACCGATGACGGCTCTACGGGACGAATGAACGCATCAAGGTATCCTTGAAGTAATTCATGCGTTTTTTTTCGATCTTGCTCTCTCTGTCTTTAGCGATTCCTGCGTCCGCATGGGACGGCACCGGGCATCGGGTCATTGCGGCCATCGCTTATGAACGGCTCACGCCGAAAGCTCGCGCGCGCGTCGACGACCTGATCCGTCGTCATCCGGATTATCGAAGGCATTCTGATTCAAGGCGCTCCCGCTGATGACGCCGGCCGCGCCCGAGCTGCGTTCCTCACCGCCGCGGTTTGGCCGGATACGATCAAAGGCGATCGGCGATTCTGGGACGACACACGCAAGGATGCGCAGCCGACGCCGCTGCTCCCCGGGTTTCCCGATATGAAGCGGCACACCAACTGGCATTATTACGACACTCCCTACGCGCCCGATGGCGCGCACACCGAAAAGCAGGCGCCACCCAGCGCCCTCAGCGAGCTGCCACGCTTGATTCGCGGACTCATCAAAGAAGACACTGCCGTCTACGATTTGCCCTGGTTCGAGCACGTCGAGGGCGACGTTCATCAACCGCTGCACGACATCGGCCGATTCCTGAAATCGACCGGCAAGAGCGATGCCGGCGGGAATGGAGTCTTCGTCGAACCTGGCCGCAACCTGCATGGCTTGTGGGATTCGGCCTGCGGCACCGACCAGGGCGACGCTTACGTGACAAAGTATGCCGCAGAAGCCGTGGCCGCGCATCCCGCGCCTAAGCGGCTGGAGAAGAACCCCAAAAAATGGATTCAGGAAGGCGCAAAGCTCGCGATTGCCGAGGTTTACACGTTCGGCCTGGAAACCGGGTCGCGCGATCATCCGATTCAGCTAACGGTTAGCTACGTCGAGAACGCCCGAAAGCTCGCGCAGGCGCAAATCGCACTGGCCGGCATACCGGCTTGCAGCAGTCCTTAATGAGCGGTTTCAATAAGCGTGGGCGATTTGCCACCGCGTGTACCCTTAGTTCGCGGTACTATTTCTCTGGGTCGAAATGGCTAGTTCCCTCTGTACAGAAGCATCAAAGGAGTGTTACGATACTGGTGTCCAGTTGTGGAACCTTAATTGGTTTCACCGCGTCTCTTTCTCTAGGGAATGGTTCGCCGACTGCCTGGCGAATCGCCCAAAAGTTCGGCGCGCTACGACCTCGCGGTAGTGGTGAGCCGGCCGGTGAGTATCTTCCTCCGAGTACTCACCGGCTTTTTTCTGCCTTTTGAATCACCTTCCGAGGCCGCGTCAGCGCGAACAGCATTCGTCCGGGAATCAATCCGGCGAGATGATCGGCCCACCCAGCGTTGACAGCCTTTCGCAGCAACGACGCGACTTCGAAGGGCTGTTTTAATTGCGCCCGGCACTGGGCCAGATAGTCCGCGACCGGGGTGCTGCGCGCCGCGGCGATGCCCGCGAGGATCCTGTTTTCACCGCCGCCACCAAGCCAGTGCCGGTAAACGGATCGACGAAGGACAGCGCATCGCCCGCCAGATAGCTGACGCCGGCGCTCGAAATTCTGGTGGAATCGCAGCGGACCAGTGCTCAGCCATTTCATCGATCGCGACAAGGGCTTCAACCGCGCCGCCAGCGCGGGCGATTGCGCAACCACTGCGTCGTAATCGAAATTGAAACGTTTCAGAACGTCTTCGGGGCCGAGGCCGCAGACATTGGTGCGCCCGCCTTCCACCGAATTCAAGCCAACATAGCATTGATCGAAGAAAAACAACTCCACCGCATCGTCCGCAGGACCGTCGAAATGCGCTTTGAATCCGAACAGTCGCCGGCTGCGCGTGGCGTCAGCAATTTGGCGTCCGCAGGCGATGACAGTTGGCTCGCAGTGGAAGTCGCGGCCAAGTTGCGACCCCAATGCAAGTGCATGATCGAGCAGGAGTTGATCGAACGCGTACCGGCTCAATCCCCAGGCTGGCTCGGCCAGGTCGTGATCTTCTCGCGACGGCCGAAGTGTAGCTTCATCCGCCGGATACGGGCGGGCCCGGCGGCCATGAAAGCATCCCAAACATCGAGATGCCCCAGCGAAGCTTCAATTTCGGGAGAGAAAAACTCACCGCAAACTTTGTGGCGCGGGAATTTCGATTTCTCGATGAGCTGGACGCTGCGCACCTTCGCGCCGCGCGGCGATTGCGGCCGAAGATCCAGCCGGTCCCGCGCCAAGAATCGAAATTTTACACAAATTTACGTATTGAGCCGCAGCCGCACCCGTTTGTTTGTTTTCGCGGCGCAACGTTTCATTCAGGCCGTCGACGGATCGGACGTTGCCAGGCAGATCGGACAGCGCCCTACGGAACGCGTTCTCGGCTTCCGTCAACTGACCCATTTTGAGCGCCGCTTCGCCAGTGGCGGCATCGACCGGACGCGGATAATAGGGCGGCTCGCTATAGCGAAGTTTGCGCTGGGCCGTCGCCGCGGTTCCGAAAGCATTCATCGCCTGCTTGGTTTTTCCTTCCGCCGCGAGCACGTGACCGTCGAGCTCCTGGCGAGCCACCAGCAATTCGGGCGGCGCTTTGTGCTTCACCTGCGCTTCGTAATCCTTCAACATCGCATCCATCTGCCGAGCTTCTTCCGCAGCCGCCGTGGCGTTGCCTTTGGACGCCTGCGCGACGCCCATGGCCCAGTGCCTCCAGGCCTGCTCGCGCGGGCGATCGTAGACAGGAAGCGTCGATGCCGTCCAGAATCTCATCCCAATTTTCGGACAGGACCAAAGCGCGCATCATCGCAAACCATCCCTGGCGATGCGCGGAAAACGCATTGTCTACTTGCGCGGCTTCGCGCGGATTTTCCTGGATCGCGAGCAGCTCCCGCGCGGCATCCTTGGCCTGATCGTACTTGCCGTCGAATGCATAGGCCGTCGAGAGGTAATGAACGTTGTGGCCGTGATGGCCGCTGCCATAGAGCGCATCGGCTTTCATGTATCCGCGCTCATTCACGGCGGCGTCGCCGAAGGATTTTTCGGCATCGGCGAAGCGGCCGGTCTGCGCATAAATGTGACCCGGCATGTGCAGGGCGTGCGGAATATTTGTGACCAGCTCAGCGTATCGCTTGCAGCTCGGCCAGGCTTCTTTGGCGAAACTGGAGCCTTCCCAGGCATGGATCACGTAGTGATGCACGCCGGGATGATTGGGCGCGTCGATCAGAAGCTGGCGCAGAATGGCGACGGACTCCATCGAATCGGCGCGTGGCGTGTGATCGGGCAGCTCAAATCCGCGCATCAGATGCAGGGCGAGATAAGTGCGCGCTTCCACTTCTTCGGGATACTTCGCGACAATCGCGCGCAGGCCTTCGATGTAGGCGTCGTCGGGATTCTTCGATCCCGGCATGCGGCGCGCGGCGATGGAGGCGATGTACAACTTTTCCAGATCGGTGGCTTTGCCCGGAACTTTGCTCAGCTCGACCGCTTTTTCGGCGGCGGCTTTCGCGCGTCCACCGGCGGCGCGAGCCACGTTTCCGTTGGCGGAGTTTTCAAGCTGATGACGCGGGCGATAATCTCCAGCGGCGATCATGGCGACGCCCCACCACGGCATCGGCGCGTCGGGATCGAGCGCGGCAGCCTGCAAGAAGCTGCGCTCGGCTTCGACCGCCCAGAACGAGTGCAACTGGGCGAGTCCCTGATCGAAAAATTTCTGCGCTTCGGGACTCGAGGTGGTGATCCTCAAGTGGACGTACTCGGTTCCCTGTCCGCTCATCAGATGAGCCGGCAGTGCGGGAGCCGTCCCGGTGGGAGGAGGCGCACACAGGTCGGGGGCCCTGGTTTGACCGAAAACGGCAACGGCAAAGACTGCGCTGAAGAGCAGCTTGTTCATGAGGTTAATTCTACACCCAGTTGCGGCCGGGTCGTGGATAGAAAATTCGGCTGTACGTGTTAAGGGTCGCTGGCGGCCGGGGCTTCTGGACTTATCGCCAGGCGTGTTCCGGCCGCCAATGATTTGAGGAGCGGTCTAGCTTACGATGATCTGGGGTACTCGCTTGTTGGCGTCCCTCGGTTTACTCGGCTTTCGATGCATCCTCTCTGATTTCCCCTCTGGCGCATTTAATAACACCCCGGGAAGTTTATCGAATCGATTCGAAGCAATCTCCCGTCGATGCCATGCTACGAGCTGACACCGCAAAGCGTTGACGGCTTCCGGGAGTTCAGTACCACCTTAAATACGACACTGCTTCCTGGCCAGGAAGTTTTCCTGCTTCGAAGATAGCAGAGCGCGAAAAGCGAATTGCTCGAATCGGCTGATTTCATTGATGAATCAGCTTGTGAACGGCCAGCTCGCGATAACAATCGAGCACGCCGCGCGCGGTGTGTTCCCAACGGAAGCCGGCGGCGCGCTTCAGCCCCATACGTCTGCGCTCATTCCGGAGCCGTTCGTCCGCGAGCAGCCGCTGCATCGCTACGCATAAGGCGGCGTCGTCGGTAGGAGGCGCAAGCTCCGCGGCGCCGCGAAGGTTCTCTATCAGCGAAGAAGATGTGGTGGCGACGGTGGGAATTCCGCACGCCATGGCTTCGAGCGGCGGGAAACCGAAGCCTTCGTATAACGACGGATAAACGAACAGGCGGGCTCCGCGATAGATCCAGGGAAGATCGTCGGCTGCAACGAATCCGGTCAAGTGCACGCGCCCGGCGAATTCAGGCGACTTGAGTTTTCGCAGCAGACCATCAGTCACCTGGCGCTGCTTGCCGGCGAGAACCAGATGCTCGGGGGCGCCGGTCGCGATCAGGCCGCGGTAAGCGTCGAGAAGCACTTCGAGATTCTTGCGCGGCTCGATGTTGCCGACGAAAAGAATGTAGCGGTCGGGCAAGCCGAGCCGGCGTTTTTCGCGCTGAACATCTGCGTCGGGTGCAGGGGAGAAACAAGCGTTGATGCCGTAAGGCGTGATTCGCACGCGCTCGGGGGATACGCCGGGCGCCCCGTTGAGTAGATCGACGCGGGCCGATGCCGAGGGCACATTGATGAGATGGGCGCGGCAAATGCTTTTCAAAACGGCCCAGCGAAATCCGCGGCTGCGGCGCAAACGGCTGTGAACCGCGGGCATGGTGAAAAACGTCATGTCGTGGACCGATAACAGGTGCCGCTGGCGTCCTTGCAGAAAAGGCGCGAGAAATGACGGCGAATGGATCACATCGAAATTCAGCGCTGAAGCGATCGCCGGTAACGTTACTTGTTGGAACATCAGCCTGACGGCGCGCGGGCGCAGGCACAGAGCCCGAACCTGGAAATTCGACCCAAGTTGAATATCGCCGCGATTGCGATCCTCGCGGTTGATGAAGACCGTGTAAAGATTCTCCCGATCCACCTTGGCGAGATGACGAACCAACTGAAGCAGATAAATATCGACGCCGCTCGGTTCGGGAAGCAGAGCTGTTAAATCGAAGCCAATACTGATTGGTTCCGCAGTTTCATGAACGGTTACCGTGTTATCGATGGTGCGGGGGTAGTAGTTCACCCCTTAAAGACTCGTAAGACGGTGCGGTGTTTCCGAGATTAATGAGGGATGTTCTTGAAAACCTTTCCGCCCTTCATGACGAAAATGACGCGGCGCAAGGACTCGATTTCTTTCAACGGATCGCCCTCGACGGCGATCAAGTCGGCTTCCATGCCGGGGGCCAGCGTGCCGATTTTGTCGCCCATGCCTAACGATTCAGCCGAAAGCGAAGTTACGGAAGTAATTGCCGCTTTGGGATCCTGGCCGCCTTTTTCGACGCGATAAATCAGTTCTTCGACGTTGTGCCCGTGCGCTCCCGCAACGGCGTCGGTTCCAAAAATGATCTTCAGCCCTTTGGTCGCAAGAGCTTGTTTGAACACGGTTAGCGCCAGTGGAATCGATTTTTCCATGGCGGCCATGCCTTCTTCGGTATAGTTTCCGATTCCGATGAAGTTCGCGCGATGCGCCAGATAATTTTGCGCGACCAGGCCGATGTTCGGATCGAAATACGTGCCATGGTCGGCGACGAATTGTAACGCTTCAGGAGTGGCTAGCGTGCCGTGCTCGACCGAAGTGCACCCCGCGGCGGAGACGGCTTTGATGGTGTCGGGACCGTAAACGTGCACCAGGGTTCGGAGGTGTTGCGCCTTGGCTTCGCCGCAGGCTGCCTGGATCTGCTCATCGCTGAGGGTCGCGCCGCCGCCATCGCGAATGCTTTTCGACGCGAAAATTTTGATGAGATCGGAGCCGTCGGCGGCCATTTTGCGAACCGCTTCGCGGATCTGATCGGGCGTCATGCTGGGGTTCTGAATCGCGCGCAGGGAAGTGAGAACGCGCGCTCCGGGAAGGATTCCGCGATTGATGGCGGTGCGGAGATCGCCGTCGATCGGGCTGCCGACGCTCTGCACGGTGGTGAATCCTCCCATCAGCGTGACGTAGGCGTTCTCCATGGCGTAGCCGAGCGCGGTTGCCTGCGAAGCGTCACGCGGCTGATAGCGGCCGTCGGGACCAAAGTGCCAGGCGATGTGGACATGAGTATCGATCATGCCGGGAAGCACGGTGGCTTTGCGGAGATCGTACGTGGGTGCGCCGGATTGCGCGCCGATTTTCTGAATTTTCCCGTTTTGCACGACGATCGCGGTGTCGTGCTGGACTCCGCCTTTCCCGTCGAGGAGGGTGCCCACGCGGAGGACGATCGGTTGGTCTTGAGCGAAGGCGGCGATGGAAGAGAGAAGCAGGACGGCGGTGAGTCGCGATTTGGTTTTCATTTGGGCATTTAGTTTATCGCAGATGGAGGAAAGATGATACGGTCGGACGGGAGCGCTGTATGAAGACCCCGGAACTCGCTGCGGGAATACGAAGCGAAGCTGGCCGGGCTCCGCGCTGCGGTCCGACGGACTCGGCGAGCGGCGCTAAGCCAGTTCCTCCCATTGCCCGCGGGTGATGTGCGCCTGGTTCAGAATGCTTCGTAGCGTGCCTGTCGGGACTTCCATCTTTCTAGGAACGATGGCTGTATCGACAACGTCACCTGCGTCTCGAACAAACTTGACGTGGCTGCCCTTCTGGCTGGCTTCAACGAACCCAGCCGCCTCGAGTCTTCGCTTGATCTCGCGAAATGGCTGGGGCTTAAGACGCCCCAACCTCGACCTCGATCATGCGGACATCGGGCAACCGCGTCGCATGAGGCGGCTCGAAGTGTAGCTCCAAAGCTTCCTTCAGGTTGGCGAGAGCCTCGGCTTCGGTGTCTCCCTGGCTGGCGATATCGACTTCGAGGCACTGGGAGACATACCAGTTCCCCTCGCGCCAGACGGTCGCTGCGAACGGGCGCTTCATGGCTTTATTCTTTCACACGTGCATCCGCGATTGCTTTGGCAATTGCTTGTTCGATGTATGCGGCGGCGTGGGCGGAGGAGCCTCCGCTGGGGCTTCCAATGAATGTGTTGACCGCGCGCAGCAGAGCGCTATTGCCCTCTTGAATCAAATCCAGGATGTGAACGACTCCATTGAACCGATGGCGTTCTGCGATGGACACGACCAGCCCGAGGTTGGCCTCGATCAGGCTCTTCAGGGCAAACTCCGACTGCGCGTCGCGCGCCCTCACTCGTTGCCACAGATCGGCCTCCTGCTCGTTCGTGAGCGGAGGAACCTTGCAGACCTCCTGCACATAGATCCTGACGGGATCATCCGCGAACGCGTCAGTCACTTCGCATCTCCGAACGCGTACAGATTCCGCACCGTCCGAACATAAATCGTATTGCCGACGATCGCGGGAGTCGCGACGATGTCTTCTCCCAAATCGTTTTTCGCCAGAACTTCCAGTCGATCCTTTGACGCCGCGAGCACTGTAACCACTCCCTCCCCTGAAGCCAGGTAGACTCGGCCGGCGGCGGCTACCGGAGATGCGAAATACGGCCCGGGCGAGCCTGAGCGGGCGCGATAAATCACTTTTCCGTCTGCGGCGTTGAGACAAGTCACTACGCCTCCGTTGCGGACCAGATACAGACGATCCTTATATAAGAGCGGCGAAGGCACTTCGGGAATCGACGTGTTTTCGCGCCACAGCACCGTCGGAGTCTCGCCCGGACGGATCGCGAGCAGGCCGTGATCCTGCGTCATGCCGGTGACGCGGGTGCGGAAGGCCTCCCACTCGGATTCCTGAATCAGACCGTCCTTGTTGCGATCGATATTCTTGAACGACGCGTAGTTCTGCGAGTTGGGGACTTCGTCGAGCTCGGGGCGCGCGGTGTATTTCAATTTTTCGGGAAACTCGGATTCGCTGATGGCGCCGTCGCCGTTCTTATCGTGCTGCTTGAGCAGTTCGGCGAAATCGGGCAGGACCGGGCGCTGGTCGTCTTCACCGAGATTGTTCCAGGTGTTGACGTAAATCACGTCCCCCGCGGCTTCGGGAGTGCTGGTCCCGGAAGTGCTTTCGGGAAGAAACCAGCGGCGTTCGCCGGTGGAGATTTGATAGGACTCGACCACACCCGCGCGGTGAAGGATCAACTGATCGCGCCAGACGACCGGAGTCGAATAGCTTTCGACGCGGCCGCGTTCGACGGGATATTCGTGTTTCCAGACTTGCTTTCCGGTATTGCGGTCGACGGCCAGCAGGTATCCGCCTTGCATCGCATCGTGATTCAGAATCAACAGATCGCCGGCGAGGATAGGAGAGGCTCCGCTGCCGTGATGGGTTTTGGGCATCGGCAGAGGGAGGGTCCAGGAGGGCTCGCCGGAGTGCGTGAAGGCCATCACGCCGTAAGAGGAGAAGTAGGCGTAGACGCGGTCGCTATCGAGGACCGGCGATGCGGTCGCCGGGTTGCTGACGACGTGCGTTTCTTCAAGTTGCGTTGCGGGCGCCGTGTGACGCCAGAGAATTTTTCCGGTTTTCGCCGACAGGCACAGCAGTTCGAGCTTCTTCGAGTCGGGATCGAACGAATTCAGGAATATGCCATCGCCCCACACCACCGGCGAAGAATGGCCCAGAGGCAGCGGTGTTTTCCAAAGCTGGCGCTTCGAGAAATCCACGGGAGGCGACGCATCGGCGGGCGCGATGCCGGTTCCGTTCGGTCCCCGAAACTGAGGCCAGTTGGCGTCCTGCGCCGAGAGAACGGCGGCTAGGAGAAAGAGCGCTCGCATGGCAGGATTGTAACCTACTTTTTGGTTACAGAGATGGCTAAGCGGTCCCCGCCGCGAGAATGGGCGAGGGAAAAAGGGGTCTGACCGCTCAGTCCACTGCGACCGGGATCGGCGGCAGCGATGATGACTGGCGGGGACAGAGTGGTCAGACCCCTTTTTCGGTTTCGAGGCCCAGCGGCATGACGCCGTCACGCGTCAGTCCCAAGCCTTGAATTGCGGGAGGCTCCAGGTCTTCGAACTGGACGGCTGCTTCTTCAGAGGCCGTCACTGCGGCCCACCGAGCGCAGAAAGAGGCGACCAAGAGGATCGCGAACATAACGGCGAATTTGGCGGGATCGTCCAGCGCTTGCAATTCGAATCGCACCGCGATGCTGATCACCAGCAGAAGTCCCAGGGCCGCGAGAACGGCCATGTGGATATACGATTTCCCCGGCCGGTAGGAGCAGGTGAACGGAATCTTCTGAAAGTCCCGCAGGCAGATATACGCGAGCGCGATGCCCCATAGGCCCAGCAGGGCCAGATGTGCCGCGGCTCGCCACCATGGCCACATTGAAAAGAGTAGCGCCGCGGTCGCGGTCCACACGGGGGCGACGGCGAGTACAAACAAGGGCCGGCGGATGGCGGCAAGGTATTTGGGCGCGCCGCGAACTTCGGTCAGCCGAAAAATCCAGTTGGCATGAAGCGCCAGCGGCATCGAAAATACGACGCGTGCGCCCACCACCCAGACGCACATCATCACGACAGTCGAAAACAAAAGCGCCGCGTCGGATTCGGCGATGCGGTCTTGCTGAGCTCGCGGTGTTTTTAGGAACAGGATCACGAACGTGAATCCGATTCCGACATAGAACGCGAACATCACGCGATGCTGGCGGCTGCGGAGCAGCGTGCGGATGCTGAATTGAACGATGGCGGTCGCGAGCGAATCGCCGAATCGCGGCAGCCAGCGCCGGCCGCCCGAGCCGGGCAGGATGTCGGGCTCCTCGACGATCTTGCGAATGGTGCGGAAGTAGGACAGGAGGAAAGCGGTTGCGGCTCCCAGAATCGAGGCGGCGAGTCCGATCAGCGCGCGCGGCGCGAATGCGGCGGAAACGGGCGATCCGGTCATGGAGTTGAACAGGCCGACGAACCATACAGAAGGAAGCCACGGGGACGGGTTCATGAAATATGTGCTGAGAAAAAAACAGAAGGCGGCCATTTGCAGAAATGCCGAAAGGCGCAGGAACTGGCGTCGCGGAAGCAGAGCGGCCAGGCCTTGCACGGTCAGGACGGAGCAGAAAACGAAGGTTCCCGAGCCGAGCATCGCGATCCAGTAGGCGGCATAGGATCGGAGGACGGCGATGAATCCGTCCGGAGCGAGCACGGGAGGCCACGCGATTCCGGTCAGTGCGTTCAAAGCGCCGATGGTGAGGCCGAGCGCGGACGCTACCGCGGCTACTTTGGCGATGAAGATGGAACGCGCACGCAGGGGAAGCGGCGCCAGGACCAGAACGTCGCGGCGATCGGGAAAGGTCGATTCCCAGGACAGGACGGCGAGCAGGCCCACGGCCAGCATGTTGGTAGAGATCAGTAAGTATTCGACAAACGGGCGAGGTCCTTTGAAGTTCAGCGCGGCCAGGGAGAATAGCATGCTGACGAACAGGAGCAGAGCGGCGATCTGGCCCAGCAGCTTGCTGACGTCGCCGTGAGCCGAGGTTGAGAGCAGCTCCAGATCGACCATGCGGAACAGGAACTGACGATAAAGAACGCGGAACTGAGCTTGCTTCATGCGTTGATCACGTCTGCGATTTCGCGGGAGATCGCGGTGGTATCCTGCTCGACCGCGAGCTGGGAAAAAATGCTTTCGAGCGTAGGGAGTTCCATCAGCGTGCGCAGGTGCTCGATCGAATCGTCGGCAACGATCTTGCCGCGATGCAGGATCACCACCCGGGAGCAGACTCGCTCCACTGTTTCGAGCTCGTGCGAGCTGAAGAGAACCACTTTGCCGCGCGCGGCTAATTCCTGAATCAGGCTACGCAGGACCAGCGCGGTGCCGACATCGAGCCCTGAAAAAGGTTCGTCGAGCAGCAGAAGATCGGGATTGTGGAGCAGCGCGGCGCTGAGCAGAACCTTTTGGCGCATGCCTTTCGAGTACGACGAAATCGCGACGTTACGGTCGCCATGCAGGGAGAACAGGCGCAGCAGGCTGTCAATGCGTTCGGCAGTTGGCTTCGCGGGCAAGTCGCGCAGTTGGCCGACCATGATCAGGTATTCGAGTCCGCTCAAGTGCGCATAGAGATGCGGCTCTTCGGGCACGTAGCCCATGCGGCGCTTGTAAGCGAGCAGGTCGCGCTGAATGGGTTCACCTTCGAAAAGGATTGCGCCGGAGGTCATTTCCATCAGTCCGGTGATCATTTTCATGGTGGTCGATTTACCGGAGCCGTTGGGGCCGAGGTATCCGGTGACCTCGCCGGCTCGCGCGGTGAAGGACACGTGGTCGACGGCGGTGATGCTGGAAAAGCTTTTTGAGACGTTTTTCAGCTCCAGCATGACAATCCTCTCGCAAAGCAATCAGCGGATCGATCGTCGCGGACCGGCGCGCGGGGACGTAGCATGCGACCAGCGCCAGTGATACCAGCAATGCCGGAACGCCGACGGTAAGCATCGGATTGCTGCCGCCCCAGGCGATGGCTTGGGCGAGCGGAGCATAGGCTGCCGACTATCGCCCGCGCGATTCCATAGACGCAAACCAGTCCGAATGCGGCGCCGGTGGTCACCATGACGCGCCTTCGTGCATCACCAGGCCGAGCAGTTGTTCGCGCCGCGCGCCGAGAGCCATGCGGATGCCGATCTCTTTGCGGCGCTGTTCGACGGCTTGCGCAGTGACTCCGGCCAGGCCGAGGCACGCGAGGATCAGACCGAACCCGCCGATGGGCAAATAAAATGCGGCCACGATCTGGCCGAGGCGTTCCTGCTCCGCCAGATCGGCCTGCATGGTTCGCAGATCGAAGGGATTCAGGCGAGCATCGATGGCGGCGAGGCTGTTACGCAGGCTCGCTTCGTCGAGATGCGTACCGGATCGGACGATTATCGTGGTTCCCTGGCGCGGGCGGCGCCCCAGGTCCTGCATGGTCATGGGAAGGAAGACCGTGGCGGCGGGCTCGTTCTTGAAGATCACCGGACGGTCGAAGTGGACCACGCCGATCACCTGGAAGTCGTTGTCATCCTGTCGGATCCGGCGGCCTAGCGGGTCGGCGTCGCCGAAAAGCTCGCGAGCCGCGGTCATATTGATTACGGCGGGCAGAAGAGCGGGATCCGAATGCAGGTCGCGGTCGGTAAACTCCGTGCCGCGCAGTATGGGTACGCCGAGAGTCGCGAAGAATCCGGGTCCGATCATTTGCATGGCGACTTGTTTCACGGCGTCGTGAACGATTACGGCGGTATTGGGAAACGAATCGCCGAAGCTGAAGACGGCTTGATCTGAAAACGTGATGCGATCGATGCCGCTCAAGGATCGCCGCGTAAGACCGGCGAACATCGCGGCGGATTCCTGGGACGTCAATCCGTCAGCGCCAGGATCGAGCGAGAAAACATACAGAGGCGTGGGATCGAAGCAGGGATCGCGGTTGGTTCCATACCGGATTCCGAGGTAAGGAAGCCCATCAGCAGGACCAGGATCATCGCGACGGCCACCTGGTACACGACAAACAGGTTGCGCAGGCCGAAGCGGCGATGGATTCCGAATCCGGTTCGCATGCTGGTTTTTAACGCGGTCGCCAGGTCTGGACGTGTGATGGCGAGTGCGGGCATCAGCCCGAATCCAACGCCGGCGGCGGTCGAGATCAGGAAGGCAAATAGGGCGAGATGGAAATCCGGGAAAAACTGCCGCTGAATGACGGGATCCGCCACGGCGGCAAGCTTGGGAAGGATTTTGAAGAACCCCCAGATCGCCAAAAAGCCTGCCGCTCCGCCCAGAACCGCGAGCAAAAGACTTTCCGTGAGGAGTTGGCGGATCAAGCGGAGACGGCTGGCGCCAATGGAGAGCCGGACCGCGATTTCGCGGGCGCGCGCTCGTCCTCGGGCCAGAATCAGGCCGGCCAGATTGGCGCACGTGAGAGTCAGGATCAGAGCCACCAGCATGGTGTAGAACATCACGATCATGGCGTTCAGGGCCGGTGTCACGGGCGCCAGGTGAGCGGCGGAACTCACGTGTACCAACCGGCCTTTCTCGTCTTTATGAGTAAGGTTGTCGGGGAATCCGCGAGTTTCTGCGTCGAGGCGAGCTTCGGCTGCCGACAGCGATTCGCCGGAGGGCAGTCTGAACAGGACCCGGAAGACGGGTTGGGTGGTTCTGTGCAGAGCGTCGTCGGCGAGCTCGGGAGCGACGCGCGGGTCGGCTGTGACGGGAACGAAGATCTCGGCGGGATGCGGCATCGGAAGTATGCCGATGAAATCTTTGGGGGCTACACCCACGATGGTCGCCTGGATACCGTTCAACCGCAGGCTGGAGCCGACGACGCCGGGATCAGAGTGGAGATGCGTGCGCCAGTAGACCTCGCTCAGGACCACCGTGGGCGCGGCTCCCGGAAGATCCAAGGTTGCGTCGAAAAAGCGGCCCAAGAGGGGCTCAACTCCGAGGAGCGAGAAATATTCGGACGAGACCAGGTGCCCGAAGATTCTCGCCTTATCAACCGTGAAGGGGACTGGCCCGATGAAGGCGGCTTTATCGCCGCGGTATTGTTCGAAGTGCGGATAGGTGACGGGAGATTGAAGCGTAACCAGCCCGGTGGGGTCGGCAACTCCGGGAGCGGGACGCAGAAAAGTGCCATTCAGAGTACAGAAGATGACACTGCACAGGCTGATGCAGATGGCCAGAGTCAGAACCGTCACCGCAGCGAAACCGGGACTCTTGCGCATCCCTCGGAGGGAGTACTTTAGGTCCTGAAGAAATGAGCCGAACCCGGGCAAGCCACGCTGAGTCCATACGCCTTCTTTCGCCGATGTGACGCTGCCGAATTTGATGGCGGCTCGCCGGCGGGCTTCCGCGGGATCCATGCCGCGCTGAAGATTCTCGGATTCGGCCAGCTCCAGATGCGTGGCGATTTCGTCTTCGAAATCGCGGTCGAGATGGCGGCGGGTGAGACGGGAGAGGAGTTCGCGCAGGGTCATTTGGCCAACACCCTTTCGATCACCGCAGCAAGACGCTGCCAATTGGAGGTTTCCTCGGCGAGCTGCTTCCGGCCGTCGCGCGTGATCGAGTAATATTTGGCACGGCGGTTGTTGCCGGACGTGCCCCATTCCGCGGTGATCCAGCCGCGATGTTGAAGGCGCACCAGTGCCGCGTAAATCGTGCCCTGGTTTAGCAGCACCTGATCTCCACTCTGCTGTTCGATGCGGCGCGCGATCCCGTAGCCGTGCAGCGGGCCCATCGAGACCAGGGTTTGAAGGACCAGCAGATCCAGCGTGCCTTGCAGCAGGTCGAGTTTGGCGCTCATATATGTGGTATCACCACAGGACTCTATCACGATTCCTGTGCGATGTCCACAGGACTTTGTCTAGTAACCGAAGCCGCCTGTGCGCGTATTTATTTCATGGATTCGCTGCTTAAGGATCTTCGCTTCGGCCTCCGGCAACTTCTTCTAAATCCAGCCTTTACGATTGTTGCGGTGTTGTCGCTGGCACTGGGGATCGGCGCCAATACGGCCATCTTTCAATTGATCGACGCCGTGCGTTTGCGGACGCTGCCGGTAGAGAATCCACAGGAATTGGCTTATATCGACTTCGTGCCCAACTCGCAGCGGTCGGGCTGGTATACGACGCGCAGCGGCCAGATCACTTATGCGGTGTGGGAGCAGATCCACGCCAGATCCGAGCCGTTCAGCGGGACCATGGCGTGGAGCTGCGAACCGGTTCAATCTCGCGCAGGGTGGCGAGGCTCGCTATGCGGAGGGTCTGTTTGTAAGCGCGGATTTCTTCACCGTGCTGGGCGCATCCACCGTCCTGGGGCGGACGTTCACGGCCCAGGACGATCAACCCGGTTGCGGATCGCCCGGAGCGGTGATCAGCTACGCCTTCTGGCAGCGGGAATTCGGCGGCGATGCCGGTGTTTTGGGCCGAAGTTTGAGATTGGATGGACAGGCGGTGACGGTGCTCGGCGTCACGTCCCCCGGATTTTTCGGCGTCGAGGTAGGGCATCGTTACGATGTGGCGATCCCGATGTGCTCCGATCCTCTGTTTTCGGAGGACGGCAGGGTGCGCATTCCAGACCGGCACGCGTGGTGGATTTCTGCGATGGGCAGGTTGAAGCCGGGCTGGACCGTCGAACGCGCCAGCGCCTACATCCACGCGCAATCTCCGGCCATCATGGAAGCCACGCTTCCACCCACGTATCGGCCCGACGACGCGAAGAAATTTCTGGCGAATAAAATGACCGTTACTCCGGGAGGAACGGGCGTATCCGGCCTGCGCCGTCAATATGAGAATCCCTTGTGGATGCTGCTGGCGACCACTGCCCTGGTGCTGTTGATCGCGTGCGCGAACCTGGCGAATCTGCTGCTGGCGCGGGCCAGCGTCCGCGAACGGGAAATCGCGGTACGCCAGGCGATCGGGGCTTCGCGAGGCAGGCTGATCGCCCAATTGCTATCGGAAAGCATGCTGCTGGTAGTGTTCGGCACTTTGCTGGGGGCGTTGCTGGCGCAGGCATTGAGTCGCGCGCTGGTTGCGTTCTTAAGCACCAGCGGCGATGCGCTGTTCGTCGGGTTGCAACTGGATTTGCGCGTGTTGGGGTTCATGGCCGGCGTCGCCATTCTGACCTGTTTGCTGTTCGGACTCGCGCCGGCGCTGCGCGCCACGAACATCGCGCCGGCATCCGCGATGCGCACAGGAGGCCGAGGTCTCACTTCTGGCCGCGAACGATTCAGTCTGCGCCGGGCGCTGGTAGTGGCGCAGGTATCCATGTCGCTGGTGCTGCTGGTGGGCGCGTTTCTGTTCGTGCGCAGCCTTCAGAAATTGATGGATATCCAGCCGGGATTCAGAGCCGACGGAATCGTCGCGGTGATCCTGGATCTGCGTCCCGGTCATTATTCGAAGGAGCGTCTGCCGGTGGTTCGCCGGGAACTGCTGGACCGGATTCGTACGCGCACTGGAGCCGATTCGGCGGCGCAGGCAGGCTGGACGCCGGTGAGCGATTCCGGTTGGGACGAAATGGTTTGGGATGGAGCCTCCGGGCCGCGCGGGACCAGCAATATCCTGCAGATAGGGCCCGGCTACTTCAAAACCATGGATACCGCGTTCGTCGCCGGCCGCGATTTCGACGATCGCGACAATCTGGGATCGCCGAAGGTGGCCATCGTCAACGAAATGTTCGCCAAGCAGGTTTTCGGCGGAGGAAATCCACGTCGGCCGCACGCTCCGCGTGCAGGGTCAGGCCGGAAAGCCCGATCCGGTTTACCAGATCGTCGGGATGGTGCGGAATACGAAGTATTACGAGCTGCGCGAAGATTTCAAGCCGATCAGTTTTCTGCCCTTCGCGCAGGAGAGCGATCCTGGGCTGGCAGCAACCTATATTCTTACGGACCAGCGCTCCGGTTGGAGGCGTGTTTCGAGCCGCGACGGCCGCGGTGGCGGAGATTAATCCAGCCATCGGCATCCAGTTCAGCGTTTTGACCACGCAACTCAAAGAATCGCTGATGCGGGACCGTTTGATGGCGGTGCTCGCGGGAGCTTTCGGAATCCTGGCGGGATCGCTCGCGGTGCTGGGGCTGTACGGCGTGATCGCGTACATGGTAGCCCGCCGTCGCAACGAGATAGGAGTTCGGATCGCGCTGGGGGCGGGGCGGGGGCGTGTTATACAGATGGTGCTGAAAGAAGCCGTGCTGCTGGTGACCATCGGGCTGGTGGTCGGCACAGGGCTGGCGCTCTGGGCTGCCCGGGCTGCCACAACCATGCTGTACGGATTGAAACCTTACGATCCGGTCACGCTCAGTGGAGCGATCGTGTTGTTGGCCGCAGTGGCGTTGATCGCCAGCTATGGCCCGGCATATCGCGCATCGCGGCTGGAGCCGATGGACGCGCTGCGCGAGGAATGAGCCTCCGGCTCCTTTGGGCGCCGTGTCGAATCTATGCAGCTTGCGGCACCGGTCTTGCGGCCGGATTATCGCGGCGTTGGATCGAATTAACCCGTCACCTTTCGTTGGACGTTTCGTCTGAATCGGCATGCGTTTCGTCAAACTGGCAGCCGTTATTTTTGCTGGCAGTGTTTTGGGTTGTGCGCAGACCGGACAACTCAAAACAGCCGACCAGGTCTTGGAAAGATACCAGCAAGCCCTGGGCGGAGTGGACAAAATCAAAAAAGTCCAATCGGAAACCAGGCACGGAGAGATCGAAAGCTCGGGCATGCAGGGGAAAGCGACCTTCGTCGGTTATAGCAAGCCATTCAAATCGCTGTTCAAGGTCACGCGGCCGGATGGGACCGAAAGCGTCTTCGGATTTGACGGCAAGGTTTCCTGGGCAGTGACTCCGAAAGGAGCGAGCATCGATAAAGATACGCCGATCGAATCCGTGCGCCGCGATGCCGACCTTCAGTATGCGCTGCACATGCCGGATTATTTCAAGAACTTCGAGCTTGCCGGGATCACCGATTTCGAAGGCCGCCGCTGCTACTGGCTGCATGGGACGACGCATTGGGGCAAAGACAATAATCAGTTCTACGATGTGGAAACCGGACTGCTTTTGGGCTATCGTTACCAGGCGGACGTGGGGTCCTCGACCAACGATGTGCTGCTTTTTCAAGACTACAAGTTTTTCGGTGGACCGCTGGTGGCTACAAAACAGGTTTCGCGAAGCGGTGGGCAATCGCAAACCTTCGTTTTCAAGTCTGTAAGCTATAAGCCGGTTGCGGATTCGGTGTTCGATTTGCCGGCGGCGGTGAAGGCATTGCTCAAGTGATTTCTGAAACATTTCCATCTAAAAATGTAGCTTGACAGCCGCATTCGGACAGCATAACCTGAAGGCGAAGAAAAGGCGTAAATCAGGTTGAAACATGCTGTCCGCACTGCCCATTGGGTGGCTGGATTCGCCGCCTCCGGAATATCTGCCAGCCGCCGCCGATTGCCCTCGCGGGCGGATCACGGAGATCGTCGGCCCCCGTTCGAGCGGACGCACATCCTTCATGCATTCGATCCTGGCTGCTTCCACGCAGCTTGGCGAGTTCGCGGTGCTGATCGATACCAACAACTCCTTTGACCCGTGTTCGGCAGCGGCAGCGGGTGTGGAGCTCAGCAAAATGATCTGGATTCGCTGCGGCGCAAACGTCGAGCACGCCATGCGCTCGGCCGACCTGGTGCTGCACTCGGGCGGGTTTGGGGTGGTGGCGCTGGATCTGGCCGAAGCCGCGGAATCCGCGCTGAACCGCATCCCGCAGACCACCTGGTTTCGATGGCGGCGCGCGGTTCAGGCGACGCCGACGGTGCTGGCGGTGATCGCCAACCGGCCGCTGACGAAATCGTGCTCGGCGCTGCTGATCGAAATGAAGCGGCGGCGGGCGGTGTTCACGGGGAACCTGCTGCGCGGGGCGGAATATGAGCTGGCTCCGCGAAAACCGATCGGAAAGGAGAGCAACAGCGCTCCATTGCGCGGCGGTTTGAACATATGTACGCGTGCATCATGGCGACCGGCGCGCGAGCACTGGGCGAATCCTTTTCTCCTTTTGTGGAGATGATCGACGGCAGACGGCGGTGTTTTCGATCACCGAGCGGCAGATAAAAGAAATTGCGCGGGATCGCGCGAGCTTGTCGAAAAAGGGGACAGACCGCTCTGTCCACTGTGGGGGCACCCTGGTCGAAGGCGATTGTCGGTGGATCTGGGGACAGAGTGCGTCAGTCCCCTTTTTCGAATCGCGGTGGCCGCGACGCATTGAAGCCGCGATTCTGGCCGCGCGGCATTTCGAAGGCGTGACGTTTCTTCAGCCCGGCGAGGAAGACCGCGTCCTGGGCGCGCTGCCGGTGGATGCGCTGCCGCCCGATCCTGAAATTTTCGAGACGCTGGATCTGTGGGGCATCCGCTCGCTGAGCGAGCTCGCGCGGCTGCCGGAAAATGGGCGTGGCTGAACGATTAGGCCCGCGCGGTTTGTGGATGCAGAAGCTGGCGCGCGGCGCGCTGGACCGGCCGCTGAAGCCTGTGGCGATCGAAACTACGTATGAAGAATAAATCGAGCTGGATTATCCGCTCGAAATTGCTGGAGCCACTGCTGTTGCTGATCGGCCGATTTCTGCACGATCTGTGCGCGCGGTTGGATGCGCAATCGCTGGCGGCGGCGGCGCTGCAGATTACGTTCAATGGGACCGAGCGATGGCTGCGGCTTCCCGTTTCCCACGCGCGACACGAAATTTCTGCTGAAGCTGATCCAGCACGATCTCGAAGCGCATCCACCCAGGCGAGCCGCTCGACGAAAATCAAGCTCGCGATCGTGCCCGCGGAGCCGCGGCGCGTGCAGCACGGTCTGTTCATTCCGTCGGCGCCGGAGCCGGAAAAGCTCGAGCTGACGCTGGGGAAAATTCGCGCGCTGGTGGGCGCGGAAAACGTGAAGACTCCGGAATTGCGCAACACGCTATCGGCCGGGGTGGTCGATCTCGGATGCGCGGCTGGCGTTCCGCTATTTTCGTCCGGCGCTGCAGGCTCGCGTGGAGACTGAGAGGCGGGAGTTCCGAAACATTTATCGGCTCGCGTGTGCCGGGGGAATATCGTGAGGGTTGCGGGTCCGTGGCGCACGAGCGGGGATTGGTGGAGGGCCGATCGTGGAATCGCGACGAATGGGATCTTTCGCTCGCCGATGGAGCGCTGTATCGGATTTATCGCGACCGGCGAGTGGATGGTTTTTAGAGGGGAATTATGACTAGGCCAAACAATGTTTGTCGACTTTCATTCTCGCTCGGCGTTCAGCTTCCTCGAAGGGGCTTCGCTGCCCGAGGATCTGGTCGCAGCGCTGCGCCGGATCTGGAGCATGCGGCGATGGCGTTGATGGATCGCGACAATCTTTGCGGCGCGCCGCGATTCTATATGGCCGCGAAAAAGATCGGGGCGAAGGCGCACCTGGGCGCGGAAATTACCGGGGCCGATGGCGATTTCTATCCGCTGCTGGCCGAAAATCGCACGGGGTATCAGAATCTGTGCCGGCTGATCACTTCGATGAAGCTGCGCGCGCCCAAGGGGAAGGCCGCGGCGTCGGAGGAAGAACTGCGAGCAGTATTCCGAGGGCTGGTCTGCCTGACCGGCGAAGGGGCTCGCCGGCGCGGACGCGATTCGAAAAGCTCATGCGCATTTTCGGCGCGAAAAATGTTTATGCGGAATTGCAGCGGCACTTTCATCGCGATGAAGAAGCTCGCAATCAGGCAGTGATCGATCTGGCGCGGTCTATGAAGCTGCCGCTGCTGGCGACCAACGGCGTCCGCCATGCGCATGCCGCAATGAACGCGAATTGTTCGATGCGCTGACGGCAGTTCATCACAAGACCACCGTGATGGAAGCGGGCCAGCTGCTGGCGCGGAATGCGGAGCGATATTTGAAACCGCCGCGCATGATGGCGCGGCTGTTCGCCGATGTTCCGGAGGCAGTCGCGGAAACCGTGGAGTTGTCGGAGCGGCTGGATTTTACGCTGGCCGATCTGGGCTATGAATTTCCGAAATATCCGGTGCCGCCGGGCGAAACCATCCATTCGTTTCTGCGCAAACGGACCGATGAAGGCGCGCGCAGGCGCTATCGTCCGTATCACGAAAAAGCCCGGCGGCAGATCGAGAGTGAGCTGGCGCTGATCGAAAAGCTGAAGCTTGGCGGATATTTTTTGATCGTGTGGGATCTGATCGAGTTCTGCCGCCGCGAAGGGATTCTGGTGCAGGGGCGAGGCTCGGCGGCGAATAGCGCGGTGTGTTATTCGCTGGGAATCACGGCCGTCGATCCGGTCGCGATGGAGCTGCTGTTCGAGCGGTTTTTATCCGAAGAGCGCGGCGAATGGCCCGATATCGATCTCGATCTGCCGAGCGGCGATCAGCGCGAGCGTGTGATCCAATATGTTTATCAGCGCTATGGGCAGCGCGGCGCGGCGATGACGGCGAACGTGATCACGTATCGCGGACGGTCGGCCGCGCGCGATATCGGCAAGGCGCTGGGGTTCGATGAAGCGTACGCTGGGACGGCTGTCTTCGCTGGTCGCGCGATGGGGATGGAACGATCCGCGACGATACGGCCGAGCGTCAGTTTCGAGCAAGCCGGCTTCGATCTGAACGATCGCGCGCATCCAGAAATTTCTTGACGTTGTATGTGGCCGCGCAGAATCTGCCGCGGCATTTGGGGCAGCATTCGGGCGGAATGGTGATCTGCCAGGGCCAGTTCGATGCTGTTGTCCCGCTGGAACCCGCGACGATGCCGGGACGCGTGGTGATCGAGTGGGATAAAGACGATTGCGCCGATCTGGGGCTGGTCAAAGTGGATCTGCTGGGGCTGGGGATGATGGCGGTGCTCGAAGAATCGCTCGATCTGATTCGCGAGCATTATCCATGAAGAAGTGGATCTGGCGCATCTGCCGCCGGACGATCCCGCGGTTTACGACGCGCTGCAAGCGCGCCGACACGATTGGGCATGTTTCAGGTGGAGAGCCGCGCGCAGATGTCGTGCCTGCCGCGGCTGAAGCCGAAAAAATTTTACGACATCGTGGTGCAGGTGGCGATCATCCGGCCGGGGCCGATCGTCGGGAAAATGCTGCATCCATATTTAAACCGCCGGCAGGGATATGAGGAAGCGGCGTGCCTGCATCCGTCGCTTGAAACTGTGTTGAAGCGGACGCTGGGCGTGCCGCTGTTCCAGGAACAGTTGCTGCGCATCGCCATGATCGCGGCGAATTTCACGGGCGGCGAAGCCGAGGATCTGCGCCGCGCCATGGGATTCAAACGCTCCGAGCAGCGGATGCGGGAGATCGAAGCGCAAGCTGCGCGCGGGCATGACCGTGAACGGAATCGTGGGCGATACGCAGGATCGCATCGTGCAGTCGATTACGTCATTTGCGCTGTATGGATTCCCGGAATCGCATGCGGCCAGCTTCGCGCTGATCGCTTATGCGAGCGCGTATTTGAAGTGCCATTATCTGGCGGCGTTCACGGCGGCGATTCTCAATCAGCAGCCGATGGGTTTCTATCATCCGGCGACGCTGGTGAAGGATGCGCAGCGCCATGGCCTGCATTTTCGTCCCGGTCGACGTGATGCATTCGCAGTGGAATTGCACGATCGAAGAACGGCGAAGTGCGGCTGGGGTTCAATTATGTTCGCGGATTGCGGAAGGAGCCGGCCGAGGCGATCGGTGGCCGCGCGGCCGTTTTCGAGTATCGACGATGTGACGCGGCGCGTTCCGGAATTGCGAAAGACGAATTGCGAATGCTGGCGGAGATCGGCGCGCTGAATAGCTTCTGAAAACATGGCGCGCATCGGCGCGATGCGCTGTGGCAATCCGAGCGCGCGCTTCGTCCGGCCGGTCCGCTGCTGGAACATCTGGAACCCGCCGCAGGAGATTTCTCCGCTTGCGCAGATGACCGCGCCGGAGCGCATTCGCGCGGATTTTTACGGAACCGGCCTGACCATCGGCGCGCATCCCATGGCGCTTCATCGCGCATAGCTGCGATCGCGCGGCGTGCTGGCGGCCGTCGATTTGAAGCGCGTCCGCAATAATACGCCGGTGCGAGTCGCCGGCTGCGTGATCTGCCGCCAGCGGCCGGGCACCGCGAACGGATTCATGTTTCTGAGTCTCGAAGACGAAACCGGCATCGCCAATGCGATCGTCGAGCCGGACAATGTTCGATGCGCATCGGCGAAACGCTGGTTACGCGCGCCGTATCTGCTGGTGGAAGGAATTTTGCAAAATCAGCAGGGCGCGATTTCGGTGAAGATGCGCGACGTGGAGCCGCTGGCGTTCGACGCAGCGCGCCGCCGTTTCGCACGATTTCCGGTAAAGACTTATTTTGCCGCAGCGGCCACGGTAGTCCATTTCGATTCGAAGCCCGCGGGCATCACGTAGCCTCCGATGCCCGCTGGCACCGCGAACCAGCCTCCCGCTTCGCTCGTCGCCTCCGGCGGCGGAAGCGTAAATTCAATTCCTCGCCTGGCGAGCCCGCTCTTGTGTGCGCGACTGCTCCATCTTCAATTCGCGAACCAATTCGATCGCGAGCGGCGTCACCTAACCCTTCTGTTCCAGCGTGTCGAAGCGAATCGAAAATAAATATTGCGAAGTGCTGTACTGATGCCGCATTTGCAGGATCCGCCCGTGCGCGACGGCTCCGGCGGGAACCAGAATTTCCTTCGACCCCGGCGCGCGAACTGCACTGGTCACTTTGGCCGAAACCGCGTCGCCCGCCGCGGCGCTGCGGGTATCGATGGGAACGAGCAATGCTAGCGTCAGCGACAAACCAGGCGGAAGCGGCCCAGTTACTTTCGGCGCCGCTTTCGCCGCGCCGGTAGACGCTTCATCGTCCAGCACCAGGCTCGACTCCGCGGTGAATTCGTGACACGCGGAAAACGTAGTGACGCTATGGGTTTCACTCGCGTCCGGGGAAAGTGTGTCGAACGCACTCTTGCGCGGCACTAGAATACTGCCCGTCGCCGATCAAAACGTAATGATAATCCGTGTCGCTGCGGGCGCGGCACATTTTGCGTTTCGACCGGAAGCTGCGCGGTTTCGACGATCAAGCGCGCCAGCTCCGCCGTCGCCGAATAAATTTCGAATGAACCGTGGTATGCCGTAACCTTCCATTCATTCCCGGCGCGGACCACGTAATGACTCACGTCCTTCGCGACTTCAAACGAATATTCGAAAACGTCGCCGCGCGCCGTCTTTCTTCCGGCCGACGAATTTATATTGCGTGCCCTGGTTTTCGAAAATGTCGACCAGCCAGGTTCCGAACGCGCCGGTACTGATCGGTCCCGTGGAAACCATCTGAAAAATCGACCGCGAGTCGAACCGATTCGCGGACGCCCAGGAATGAATTTCGGAGCCGCCGGATACGGCGACCTCCAGCCGCAGACGATCTTCCGCCTCCAGCGCCAAATGCGCGTCCTCGCTGAATCTCCTGTTGTCGCAGGATTCCGACGGAGCCTGGGTCATCGCGTTGGAGCCGATTTTCTTTGACGCGGGATCGGTGTAGTAAGTGCGATTGATGGTTTCCAGACACGTATACTTCAGCAGGCGGCGCGTGGTCCCGGCGAATTTTTCGAGCGCACGCGCCAGCAAAGCTGAAGACTCGGATGTCGGAACCGTGGGCTCGCGCCGGAGCGTCCACTTTCTGGAGCGGCGGATTCTTGGTGCTATGCGCATGGCCAGACCGCTCCAGTTTCAGCGGCGCGCCTTGAAATTGTCCGTCGATTGAATTTCCGTCATCGCTTATCGTGCCGACGAAGGACATCGCAACGCCGGTGGGCGGCTTGATGGTGAAGCTGAGGCTCGATCCGATCAATGTCACCGACGTGAACGCGAACGAAGCGGATGCTTGCTGCGAATTGTAAATCATCCCACTCATTTCGCCATGACGGCTCTTGGTAAGGCTTACTACCACTCTCGTCTCGCGCGCAGTGGTGCTGATGCCGTCACCTGGCAGGACATGCCGCGGAAGTGAACCTGTCCAGTTTCCGGCGACTCACTGCGCTTCCTGCGCAGGCGTCAGGCTGGCCGTGATGATCAGGATGAGACCCCAGCGGGTCATGCTTCCTCGCTTGAAGAAATTATGACGCATCCCATCGCCAGCCGTAAAACCACAGCGAGATCGCATAAATCGTGGCGCTTGCGAGCAGGAACATCGGGCCGTGCTGATGTTCCGCGAATCCGAGAATAATTCCGCCGAGCGCCTGCGTCACACCGAGCCAAACTCGCGTGCCCGCGAATCTCCAGCGCCGCATCCGCACTTGACGGAATACCGATCCATGATGACCCACCGCGAGGGCAAATAACCCGAACGTCAACCCCGGAAATAGATCGAGCGGCAACGTTAGCAGCGCCAAAATCGCCAGAAACGCGGCGTCTTTCGCCAACAAAATTTCCCAACCATGCAGCGGCAGCAGCCGGTATCGCGTGGTCGCCGAGGAAGCCAGATCCAGACCGAACAGGCTGTTCGCGTAGGTGCTCATCGCCAGCGCGACCATCAGCGCCAGAATCGGAAATGCCGCCGGCTGCGGATTCGCGGCCAGGAATCGATAGGCGCATCCTCCTACGCTCAATAGAATCGCGATGTACATATCGAGTACCGTCAGCATCTGCCGCACGTTGTTGCGAATCAGCCCGCCAAGGCGCGATGGAAACGGCGGGACGAATCGAAAGGGATTGCGCGTGGGAATGCGGCGGGCCAACACGGCGACGAACTGAACCACTATCTACGGCGGTTAGAAATGCCAGCGCGATTCCCGGTCTGACGCGTTTGAAAAACATGAGAAGAATCGCGAACCAAAGCACGGGGCTCAACGCGAGGCTCATCAGCCGCAGGGTCACGCGCTCGCCTTGCGTCAGCGGCCACAACGCCAATCGCGACGGCGGGACTTTATCCAGCGGATCGGAGGAAAGCGGAAACAGCAGCACGAAAAACAACAGAAGCAGATAGCGGGTAGGAGCTATGCGGCTCCACGTGGCTGACGCCGGCGGCCCAAGCCAGCAAGAGAATAAAAAGAAAAAAATTGTTGGTCTTCAGCGACCCGAAGGTTCCCAGGTCCCGCCGGACTGCGCGGCCTAGCGCGCCTAGGATTGCGGAGAGCCGAGCCACGGCAGATCCTCCGCCGGCGGCGATTCCACGAACTCGAAATAAATCTCTTCGAGCGGCCGCGGGGCGGCTTGCGCGGCCGAGCTCCACACGATTTTGCCGCCGCGAATCATCAGAACTTCCGTCGCGAACTTATCCACGATCGAAAGAATGTGCGAGGTAAGAAACACCAGCACGCCGCGGCTGGCGATCGCGCTCAGCAGTTCATGAATGGTCTTGGCCGATACCGGATCGATTCCTTCGAACGGCTCGTCGAGAAACAGGACGCGCGGATTATGCAGCAGCGCCATCGCCAGCGCGGTCTTCTTCCGCATTCCATGCGAGCACTGTTCGATGAACAGATCCCGCGCGTGATCCAGGCGCAGCACGCGCAACAATGCAGCGGATCGCTCGCGCGTCTCCGGCGCTGGGATGCCGTAAATGGGCCCGCACAGATCCAGATGCTCGCCCACGGTCAGCGAATCGAACAGGCCCAGGTCTTCGGGAAGCACGCCGATGATGCGGCGCAGCTCGATTGGGCGCTTCGCCACGTCCAGGCCGCAGATGCGAGCTGAACCCGAGTCCATCGGCAGCAAGCCGGTCAACATTTTCAGCAGCGTCGATTTGCCCGCGCCATTCGGGCCCAGCAACTGCGCAGATCCCCGATGCCGCGCTCAACGAAACGCGCATCCAGCGCGACGAAATCGCCGAAGCGCTTGACTACATTCGAGCACTCGATCATCCTGCGAAGCTCAGGATGACTTTCGCTGCCTCGCCGCTGATCATCGCGGCGAAGCCTTTTTCAAATTCGGTGTAGTGGAAACGGTGCGTGATCACCGGAGAAATATCCAGGCCGGATTGCAGCATCACGGTCATCTTGTACCAGGTTTCGTACATCTCGCGTCCGTAGATGCCCTTGATGGTGAGCATGTTGAACACCACGGTGCGCCAGTCGATGGACATTTCCTTATCGGGAATGCCCAGCATGGCGATTCGCGCGCCGTGGCTCATGTTGGCCAGCATGTCGCGAAACGCATTCCGCGTTGCCGGACATTTCGAGCCCGATGTCGAAGCCCTCCGTCATGCCGAGCTTCTTCTGCACGTCCGCCAAGTTGTTGGTCATGACGTCCATGGCGACGGTCGCGCCCATCTTTTTCGCCAGCTCCAATCGGAACGGGTTCATATCGGTCACCACCACGAAGCGCGCGCCCGCATGGCGCACCACGGCCGCGGCCATCAGCCCGATCGGTCCCGCGCCGGTGACCAGCACGTCTTCTCCGAGCACTGGAAAAGACAACGCGGTGTGCACGGCATTGCCGAACGGATCGAAAATCGCGGCGATGTCCAAATCGATCGACGGAGCATGGCGCCAGATGTTGGTCATCGGCAGCACGATAAATTCCGCGAACGCGCCGGGCCGATTCACGCCGACGCCCAAAGTGTGCGCGCACAGATGGCGGCGGCCGGCGAGGCAGTTCCGGCAGCGCCCGCACACCACGTGCCCCTCTCCGCTGACGATATCGCCGGGATGAAAATCGCTGACGTTCGCGCCGGCCTCGACGATTTCGCCCACGAATTCATGGCCGATCGCCATGGGGACGGGAATAGTGCGCTGCGCCCAATCGTCCCATTTATAAATGTGCACGTCGGTGCCGCAGATTCCCGCGCGAAGGACGCGAATCAGCACGTCGTTGATTCCCGGCCGCGGCGCTTCGATGTCTTCGAGCCACAGTCCTGGCTCGCGTCTGCTCTTCACCAACGCCTTCATATTTTTCTATTGTACGGGACTCTCTGACCCACAACTCCGATGCGAGCAGGCCGAGACGCGCGCGCTCCTCTTTTATCATCCGGAACCCGCATCGCTGAAGCATGGGACGATGGTCGGCCAATCGCTTCGTGGCCAAGCCCGTGGTCACGCGGAAAAACAGGTAGAGCAATCCAACCACCCCGCGCGCCCATGCGGCAGGCTGGCGAAATTCCGAGATCAACCAACGCGCGTCGCTGCGGGCCGCGCGGGCTACGCGCCCGATCAGCGCCGCCTGATCGGTCTCATCGAAGCAATCCAGAAAAAAGTTGGTGACGATCAGGTCGTACTCGGCTTCGGGCATCGGAAACGTGAGCGCGTTCGCGTGAAAATACTGGACGCGGTCGCCTGCACGAGCGCGTGCCAGTTCCAGCATTCGCCCGCTCAAGTCCACATAATCGATGGACGCGCCGCGATTCTGCTCGACCAGGAACACCAGGAACCGGCCGTCGCCTTCGCCCAGCACCAGGGCTCGCCGCGCATCGGCGACGTCGGGAAGAAACGCCAGCCTGCGACGCTCCAGCGCGTGTCCGAACCCGATGTACTCCAGCCACCGGTACCATCGGGCAATCGGGTCGCAGTTCACATCAACGTCCCGGCCAGCGGCAGAAAGAAGACCGGACTCAGCAGGGCGACGTCGGCCAGCACGCGCAGCGCATCGCGCGACAGACGATCCCGCCCGCGATCGAGCAGGACGAACGCCAGCGCGCTGGCCGTTTCCGCTCCACTCAACACGGGCCGATGCTGATACAGAAGAATAACCGCGGCCACCGCGACGCACATAGCCGCCGCGCCGATCGGCCAGACGATTTGCCGTTCTCCCACTGGGAAATCGCCAACGCAGTTGATCCAGCACAGGCAGGAAAACAGAAAAATCGTTTCGAAATCCTCGGCCGAGCGAACGTGCCCCCACGCCGCCAGCGACGCCCCCAGCGCGAACAGCACCGCCACCGCGATTTCTTTCGGCCACGCGCAGCGGACACGGCGCGGCAGCAAGTGCACCACGGCAAAATAGATTCCTACCGCCGCCAGCAATAACACGCCGCGCTCGAACAACGCCGCGGGAGAGCCGCGTCCAGGCGAGCCACCCGGTAATCGCGAAAACCGTGGCCCACACCGGCGCGACCAGTCTCCAATACCGCCGGTAAAATTCGTGACGAGGCAAGCCGGCTGGTTTCATTCCAGGCATCGAGCACGCGATCGGCTGCGTAAATCAACCACACCGCCAGCACCAGCAGCGCGGCCGCCAGCGCGTTTACATCGGCATGAAAACAGCGCGCGAATAATACCTGCCACAGCACTGCGACGATCGGCGCATCCAGGCTGAGTAGGTTAGGCCAGAGCCATGGCCGGGGAACTGTCTGAGTGGGCGCCAAACACTATTATGCGCTTCCGCCCGAGTTCCAGATCCGGAGGACGCGCGTTTCGCGCTCGGCGCCGAGTACGCTGATCGATGCGGTCGACAGGGCGAAATACCGGCCGTCCTGCGGCTCCAGCCCCAGCCATCGCGCGCCGAGCACTCTCAGCATGTGCCCGTGCCCGAATAGCGCCGCATCGCCGCCGGCCGAGACAGCCCGCGCGATCACGCGATCGGCACGCGCGGCCACCTGCGCGGCGTTTTCTCCACCCGGAGGAGGCATCGGATTCCAAATGGTCCAGCCGGGTGCGCCGCGCTGAATCTCCGCCGTCGTCAGGCCTTCATACGAGCCGTAATCCCACTCGTGCAGGTCGGGCTCGATTTCAGGTTGATATCCGGCGAGCCGCGCGGTTTCGAGCGCCCGCTGCATTGGACTCGACAGCACCAATGCAAAGTTGTTGCCCTTCAAAGTAGTCCCCAACTCCGCCGCTCGGCGCTCGCCTTCGGCCGTCAGCGGAAGATCGGTGCGCGAGGTGTGCTGCCCGGACCGAGTCCAGGCGGTCTCGCCGTGGCGGATCAACCAAAGTTCAGAACTCATGCAATCACCGTAGTTTGGCATACATTAGATAAGGAAGATGGAACATGTGCGCCTCAAACGGCGTTATACTTCAATGAAACCGGAGGCAAACGGAAAATGTCGTTGCGAGATTTCATCGCGAAGCAGTGGATAGATGTCATCCAGTGGACGGAGCCGGAAGACGGCATCCTGGCCTATCGCTATCCGATGCAGGACATGGAGATTCAGAACGGCGGCAAGCTGACCGTGCGCGAATCCCAGATGGCGGCGTTCATCAACGAAGGCAAGGTCGCCGATGTCTTCGGGCCCGGCCTGTACACGCTGAACACCAATACGCTGCCGATCCTGACGTACCTGATGAACTGGGACAAGAAGTTCAATTCGCCCTTCAAGAGCGATGTGTACTTCTTTTCGACGCGCGTCCAGGTCGACCAGCGCTGGGGCACCGCGACTCCGATCACGATTCGCGACAAGGATTTCGGCATGGTACGGCTGCGCGGCTACGGAATTTATTCCTGGCACATCAGCGACGCCAAGCAGTTCCACACCAAGATCAGCGGAACGCGGGAGTTGTATCGGGTTCCCGATCTGGAAGGGCAACTTCGCAACACCATCATCGGCCGCATGACCGATACGTTCGCGCAGAGCAGCCTCCCGTTCCTCGACATGGCCGCGAACCAGGTGGAGCTCGGCAACAAGATCGCCGAAGGATTGAAGCCGATGTTCGCCGACCTCGGCCTGACGCTCGACAGCTTCGTGGTCGAAAATCTTTCGCTGCCGGAAGAGCTGCAAAAGCTGCTGGACACGCGCATCGGCATGAACATGCTGGGCGATATGAACAAGTACACGCAGTTTCAAGTGGCCAACTCTCTGCCGATCGCCGCGGCGAACGAAGGCGGGCCTGGCCGGCATCGGAGCCGGTCTCGGCGCGGGATTCACTATGGCGCAGACCATGGCGAACGCGTTGCGGCCCGGCGAGCAACCTCCGCCAGCGGCTCCGGCTCCCGCTGGTCCTGCGCCCGCGGGTCCTGCCGGTGCGGCTCCGGCTGCGCCTGCGACACCGGGAACGGAAACCAAGTTTTGCATGAACTGCGGCAAGCCGATTCCCAAGAACGCGAAGTTCTGTCCGGAATGCGGGGGCGCGCAATAATTCCGTGACCTCGGGCTGTGAATGGATCGTGGAAGCGCATGATTGCGATCCCGCGTCGCTCGCGAATTCGGAAACGCTGCGAGGATTGTTCGCGCGCATCGTCGAAGGAATGAATCTGCATCCGGTCGGCGAAGCGCAATGGCACCAGTTTCCCGGCGGCGGAATGACCGGCCTGGCTCTGCTTCAGGAATCGCACATCGCCTGCCACACGTTTCCCGAATACCGATCGATGTGCTTGAATGTATTCTGCTGCCGCCCGCGCCCCGATTGGGATTTCGAGGCCAACCTGCGGCAGGAGTTGGGAGCGGGGTCGGTCGAGGTGAGAAGGCTCGATCGGCCGTATACATAAAGGATGAGCCAGCCAACCTCGAACTGCCCCAACTGCGGCGCGCCGGTTCAGTTTCGCTGGTCGAGCGCGGTTCAAACCGCGTGCCCGTTCTGCAAATCGATCATCATCCGCCGCGACCTGGTGTTGACCAACGTGGGCACGGTGGCCGACCTGCCGCCCGATCCGTCGCCGATTCAGTTGCTGACTGAAGGCGTGTATAACGGCAAGAAATTTCAGGTGACGGGCCGTTTGGTGTATGAGTACGAACAGGGCAGCTGGAACGAGTGGCACATCGTCTTTTCCGACGGCGCCAGTGGCTGGCTATCGGACGCGCAACTGCCAATACGCCGTATCCTTTCTAGTCCACTGCGAGGCGCAGCTCTGCCGTCCGAACAGCAGGTTTCCCGCGGCAAGCAATTGAGCTTCAAAACGCCGACTATGGAGGTCTCTACGCTGACGGTCGCGATGTACAAAGGATTCGAAGGCGAGCTGCCGTTTCCCTATTACGAAAAGTCCGACATGACTGTTCGCCGATCTGCGCACGTCGGGACGCGCCTTCGGAACACTCGACTATAGTGAAAATCCCCCGCTGCTGTTTCTGGGCGAATGGGTGGAGTTCGAAGAGCTTGCAAATGAAGAATCTGCGCCAGTTCGAAGGGTGGGCGTAACGTGTCGAGCCCTCTGGTCGCGCCCCCGGTGGTGAAGACGCAGGCGATCTCCTGCCCGAACTGCGGCGGTCCCGTGGAGCTGCGCGGTTTCGGCCACGCGCTGACTGTAGTCTGTCAGCAATGTCTCAGCATTCTGGATACTTCGACGCCGGAAGTCAGCATTCTTGGTCAGATCCAGGAAGCCCAGCGGCGGACATTACTGATTCAGCTCGGCACGCGCGGAAAAATCGGCGGGGTGCCGTGGCAGGTGATCGGATTCCAGACCCGCGGCACCAGCGACGGCGATTTCGTGGGACGAATATCTGCTCTTCAATCCATACAAAGGATTCCGCTACCTCACGGAATATCAGGGCCACTGGAATTTCGTCACTCCGCTGAATCCGATGCCCGCGCGCGTGGCGATCGGCGGGACGGCCCGCGGTATCGCTCGACGGCGTGGTCTTCAAGCATTTTTCCGGCGCCGAAGCGACGACGTCATTTGTGCTCGGCGAATTTCCGTGGCGCGTGAAAGTCGGCGAAAAAGTGGTGGCCGACGATTTCGTACACCCGCCGTCGATTCTTTCGTCGGAAACCACCAAGGACGAAGTCACCTGGTCGCGCGGCGAATACACGCCGGGCGCGGAGATCTGGAAAGCGTTCGCGCTGCCCGGCAAGCCCGCCGTCTCCGACGCGGCGTCTATCTGAATCAGCCTTCGCCCCACGCTAAGGGCAGCGGTCCTTGGGGGACATTCTTCGCTGATGTTGCTGCTGCTGGTCGGCGCTGGCGATTTTCTTCGCCACCTTCAGCCGCAACCAGCGTCGTGTTCCAACACACCTACTCGTTTTCCACCCTGGATCAGAAAGGCGACCCGTCGTTCGTGACGCCCATTTTCAACCTGGAGGGCCGGACCGCGGGCGTCGAGTTGACGGTCCACACCGAGCCTCGCCAACAACTGGGCGTACTTCGATTTCGCGCTGATCAATGACGACACCGGAACGGCTTACGATTTCGGGCGCGAGGTCAGCTATTACTACGGCACCGACAGCGACGGCGCCTGGAGCGAGGGCAGCAACGAATCGACCGCGTACATCCCCGCCGTTCCGCCCGGCCGCTACTATTTGCGCGTCGAGCCGGAGATGGATGCCACCGCGGGACGCCTCGAACGTGAAGACCGCCACTCACGTCAACTCGATGAACTACTCTATTACTTTGCGCCATGACGTTCCGAACTATTCCTGGTTCTGGCTCGCGGCGTTTCTGCTGTTGATACCGCCGGTGTTCTTGACGCATCCGGTCGCGCAGCTTTGAGGTGAAGCGCTGGATGCAAAGCGACTACCCGCCGATCACGCGCGGGTCAATTGGAGGCGATTAGCGATGCGTTTTCCCGGCTACCTGATTTATTCGGATGCTGTTGCTCACCGGCACCACCTGGGCGGAATATCGAGGCTGGTCCATGACACCGCGTCAACCAGGTGAAGAACGTTCCCAAAACGGTGCGCGATAATCCCGGCGCGTACCGGTCCCACTATGGCTTCTATCCGCGCTACGTCGGAGGAAAATGACACATGGCTGATTTCCACCCAGGCATGCTGCTGAATGCGCTGATCTACGCGCTGCTGGGCATCGTGATTTTCCTGTTCGCGTTCCTGATCATCGACAAGATGACGCCGTATCATCTGTGGAAGGAGATTGTCGAGGATAAGAACATCGCGCTGGCGATCCTGATCGGCGCGATTTCGCTGGGGATGTGCATCATCATCGCGGCGGCGGTTCATTAGACAGTTGGCCGCGATGTACGCGATCATCGGATAAGGATGCCGGTAGTTCTTTTTCTCTCCGTCCTGCTGATCGCCGCCTGCGGGCTCATCTATGAGCTGATCGCCGGGACGCTCGCCAGTTATCTGCTCGGCGACAGCGTCCTGCAATTTTCCACCGTCATCGGGACCTATCTGTTCGCGATGGGCCTGGGCAGCGCCGCGTCGCGCTATCTGCGGGGATCGCTGGTCGCGCGATTCGTCACCATCGAGCTGATGGTCGGCGTGGTCGGCGGATTCTCCTCGTCGGCGTCTGTTCCTGGCGTTCGCCTACACGCACAGCTTTCAGCTCGCGCTGTATCTGCTGGTGATCGCCGTCGGCGTGCTGGTCGGGCTCGAAATTCCGCTGCTGATGCGGATTCTGGAAGGCCGGTTCCAGTTTCGCGACCTGATCTCGCACGTTCTGACGTTCGATTATCTGGGCGCGCTGGCGGCGTCGATCGCGTTTCCGCTGTGGCTGGTGCCGAAGCTTGGGCTGGTTCGCGCCGCGATTCTGTTCGGGATCATCAACGCCGCCGTCGCGCTGTGGTCGACGTTTCTGTTCAGCGACCAACTGCCGTCGCGTGTGGCTTCTGCGCGCGGCGTGCGTCGCGGTTCTGCTGATGCTGGGCGCGGGCATGGTGGCCTCCAACTGGATTCAATCCGCCGCCGACAATCAGCTCTATGCCGACGAAGTGATCTTCGAGCGCAACACGCGCTATCAGCGCATCGTCATCACCAAGTGGAAAGATGACCTGCGCCTGTTTCTGAACTCGCACTTGCAGTTCAGCTCGCGCGACGAGTATCGCTATCACGAAGCGCTGGTGCATCCCGGGTTGTCCGCGTTGCCCAATGCGCAGCGCGCGCTGGTTCTCGGCGGCGGCGACGGCCTGGCGGTGCGCGAGCTGCTGAAATATCCGAATCTCGAAAGCATCACGCTGGTGGATCTCGATCCGGAGATGACTCGCTTGTTCACCGAACATCCCATGCTCGCGCCGCTGAACGATTTTTCGTTCCGCAACCCGCGGGTTCATGTGATCAACGCCGACGCTTTTCCATGGCTTGACCAGAATCAGGGGTTCTGGGATTTCATCGTGGTCGATTTTCCCGATCCGACCAATTATTCGCTCGGCAAGCTCTACACCAGCGCGTTCTACCGCCTGGTGAAGAAGCACTTGAGCGAGTACTGGCCTGGTGGTGGTGCAAAGCACTTCGCCGATGTTTTCGCGGCAGTCGTACTGGTGCATCGTCGACACGTTGCAGCAGGCCGGATTCAAGACCTGGCCCTATCACGTCTACGTCCCCAGCTTCGGCGAGTGGGGATTCACGCTTGGCCGGCGACAACTGGGAGCCTCCTGCGACTCTGCCCGCGGGATTGCGATTTCTGACGGTCTCGACGATTCCGGAACTGTTCGATTTCCCCGAGGACATGAAGCCGGTCGAAGCCGAAGTGAATCGCCTGAACGATCAGATTCTGGTCCGGTATTACGAGAAAGAGTGGAAAGACATCGCGCGGTAGCTCCCTAGGGAAGTGCTAGACTGTAGCCTATGGCCACCCTATACGTTGAAAACGTCCCCGATGACCTGTACGAAGCCCTGCGCGATCGGGCCAAGCGCGACCGTAAGTCTATCGCTGCCGAAGTCATCGAGGTGCTCGAAGAGAACTTTCCCACCAAAGCCGAGCTCCAACGCCGCGCCGAGTTCATGAGAACAGTTCGGCAATTTCAGCGCCGGAAGCCGATGGCTCCCGGGCCATTCCCGTCTACCGAAGAAATGATTCGTGAGGATCGCGAGCGTTGAGGCGGTTTGTCGTCGACGCGAGCGTCGCGGCCAAGTTGTTTCTTCCCGCCTCAACCGAGCCGTTTGCGGCCGAAGCGGTCGCCCTTTTCGACGCCTGGCAGCTCGGCCAAATCGACTTGCTGGTGCCCGACCACTTCTGGGCGGAAGTCGCAACGGTGCTATGGAAAGCCACTCGACAGGGGCGTCTGACGCCACACCTCGCTGTCGTCGCCATTCGCCAGCTCAGGGAGCAGAATCCGCCGACGACACCCTGCGCCGGACTCGTCGAGTCGGCTCTGGCGATCGCGATCGAGCATCAGCGCTCGGTCTACGACGTGCTGTACGTGGCACTGGCGGTTCGGAAGGCCGCGACGCTGATCACTGCGGATGAGCGCCTTTTCAATGCCCTGGCTGCGCGTTTCCCTGTCAAGTGGCTTGGTGCATTTTCAATGAGTTAGAAGATTTCTTGATTGCAGACTTGACAATCTTACACTAAGATTGCATAATGGCGTTAGGCTAAATCAAAGCCGCGAGTTATCTACGAGAGGAAGTCACACATTATGAGCAAGATCATTGGAATCGACCTGGGCACCACCAACTCCGTGGTTGCCGTCATGGAGGGCGGGCAACCCGTCGTCATTCCGAACCAGGAAGGCGGCCGCACGACCCCGTCGGTGGTCGGCTTTCACCAAGAGCGGCGAACGGCTGGTCGGGCAAGTGGCCAAGCGCCAGGCGGTTACCAACCCGGAAAACACTGTTTACTCGATCAAGCGCTTCATGGGACGCCGCTTCGACGAGGTCAGCCGAGGAAATGAAGCTGGTCCCCTACAAAGTGGTCGCGCGGCGATACCAACGACGCCCGCGTCGAAGTATCGGGCAAGAAGTATTCGCCGCCGGAGATCTCGGCGATGATCCTGACCAAGCTCAAGGAAGCGGCCGAAGCCTACCTGGGCGAGAAGGTCACCAAGGCGGTGATCACGGTGCCTGCGTATTTCAATGACGCGCAGCGGCAGGCCACCAAGGACGCCGGCAAGATCGCGGGGCTGGAAGTGATGCGCATCATCAATGAGCCGACGGCGGCCGCGCTGGCTTACGGGCTGGACCGCAAGAAGGACGAAACCATCGCGGTCTACGACTTCGGCGGCGGCACGTTCGATATTTCGATCCTTGAAGTGGGCGACGGCGTGGTGGAAGTGAAGTCCACCAACGGCGACACGCACCTGGGCGGCGACAACATCGACCAGCGCATCATCGACTGGCTGATCACCGAGTTCAAGCGCGATCAGGGCATCGATGTTTCGAAGGACCAGATGGCTCTTCAGCGCCTGAAGGAAGCCGCGGAAAAGGCCAAGATCGAGCTTTCGACGCTGCTCGAAACCGAGATCAATCTGCCGTTCCTGACCGCGGACGCGAGCGGTCCCAAGCACCTGGCGATCAAGCTGACCCGGGCGCGGTTCGAGCAGATGGTGGCCGATATTCTGGACCGCTCCGTCGAGCCTTGCAAGAAGGCGCTGGCCGATGCGGGCGTGCAGCCGAGCCAGATCGATGAAGTGGTGCTGGTGGGCGGCTCGACGCGTATCCCGAAAGTTCAGGAGATCGTGCGCAACCTGTTCGGCAAGGAGCCGAATCGCAGCGTGAATCCGGACGAAGTGGTCGCGGTGGGCGCGGCGGTGCAGGGCGGCGTGCTGGGCGGCGAAGTGAAGGATGTGCTGCTGCTCGACGTGACTCCGCTCTCGCTGGGAATCGAGACGCTGGGCGGCGTGTTCACCAAGCTGATCGATCGCAACACGACGATTCCGACGCGCAAGAGCGAGGTGTTCTCGACCGCGGCCGACAGCCAGACTTCGGTCGAGATCAAGGTCTACCAAGGCGAGCGCGCCATGGCTCGGGACAACCGGATGCTGGGCGTGTTCCAGTTGATCGGCATCCCGCCGGCTCCGCGCGGCATCCCGCAGGTGGAAGTGACGTTCGACATCGACGCCAACGGCATCCTGAACGTCACGGCGAAAGACAAGGCCACCAACAACGAACAGAAGATCACCATCACGTCTTCCTCGGGCCTGAGCAAGGAGGAAGTGGAGAAGATGGCGAAGGACGCCGAAGCCCACGCGGCCGAAGACAACAAGCGCAAGGACGAGATCGATGCGCGCAACCGGGCGGATTCGATGGTCTATCAGGTCGAGAAGATGCTGAAGGATCATCGCGACAAGATCAGCGACGAGGACGCGAAGAACGTCGAAGCGGCGCTCGAAGCGACGCGCAAGGCGATGGCCGGAGGCAGCGTCGAGGACATCAACAAGGCCGTCGACGTCCTGACCCAGGCCAGCCACAAGCTGGCCGAGGCGATGTACAAGTCGACTCCGCCGACCGGTCCCGGCGGACCGCAACCGGGCGCCGATGGAGCGGGTCCGTCGGCCGACGGCGCAGGAGCGGAGAAGAAGAAGGACGATGTGGTCGACGCCGAGTTTGTCGACGTCGACGACAAAAAGAAGTAAGCAGTAATAGGCGCAGAGGCCGCTTTATGGCACAGCAGGATTATTATCAAACGCTCGGGGTGGGCCGCGAGGCCGACGCGGACGAGATCCGCAAGGCTTACCGGAAGCTTGCGCGCAAGCACCACCCCGATCTGAATCCTGGCGATAAAGCCGCCGAGGACCGCTTTAAGAAGGTTCAGGAAGCCTACGACATCCTGAGCGATCCGAAAAAGAAGCAGATGTACGATCAGTACGGCTTCTATTCGGAAAACGGCGCGGCCGGAGCGGGCGCGGGTGCGCAGCGCGGCGGGCCGAACATGGGATTCGGTGGGTTCGATTTCTCCGACGCTTTCACGCGTGGAGGCGGCGGCCGGGCAGTACCGGCTACCGATGAATCCGAGTTTTCAGGACATTTTCAGCCAGTGGTTCGGTCGGCAACCGCAGGGCGAAGCGTCGGTCGTGCCGGAAAAAGGTTCGGACCTCGAATATGGCCTGAGCATCGATTTCTGGCAGGCGATCAAGGGCACGCAAGTGCGTCTGAACATCAATCACCAGGAAACCTGTGCGACGTGCGGCGGAACCGGCGCGGCGAAATCCGGCGGAAACACGGTTTGCCCGGAATGCAACGGCAGCGGCAACGTGACGCAAGTCGCGGGCGCGATGAGATTCAGCCTGACCTGTCCGCGATGCAACGGAACGGGACGCCTGAGGAATCAATGCCCGACGTGCCATGGCGACGGCCGGATCACGGCCGTCGGAGACGGTGGAAGTGCGGATCCCGCCGGGGGCGCAGCAGGGATCGCGCCTGCGCGTGGCGGGAAAGGGAAATGCCGGAACGCACGGAGCGCCTCCGGGCGATCTCTACATCACGCTGCGCGTGGAACCGCATCCGTTCTTCCGCCGCGACGGCGACGATATCGAGATCACGCTTGCCGGTCCGCATCGACGAAGCCGGACTTGGAACCAAGATTGAAGTGCCCACCATCGACGGGCGGGCGTTGCTCAAAATTCCGCAGGGCACCAAGAACGGCCAGAAGTTCCGGCTGCGCGAAAAAGGCGTCCTGAACACGCGCAGCAACAAGCGCGGCGATCAGATCGTCGAAGTGGAGCTGGCCGCCGCCGAAGTGCACGACGAGCGCACCAAGGAACTGCTGCGCGAATACGGCAAACTGCATCCCGAAGATCCGCGGGCCGAAATCTGGACGAAGGTCTGAACGCCATGACGAAAACGAAACAAAGCGGCGTACATGATCTCGGCGGTCGCGGAGCAGTATCAGATCCATCCGCAGACGCTGCGGCTGTATGAGCGCGAAGGATTGCTGAAGCCATCGCGCAGCGACGGCAACACGCGGCTCTATACCGACGACGATCTGGAGCGCCTGGAAGTGATTCTCAAGCTGACGCGCGATCTGGGCGTGAATCTGGCGGGCGTCGAGATCATCCTGAACATGCGGGAGCGCATGGCGGAGATGCAGCGGCAGATCCAGACTTTCGTGTCCAGCCTGAATACGGAAATCTCGCAACGGTCGCGCCCGGCGGCTCCGGAACAGACCAATTCGCTGATTCCGGTGATCGAGCTCGAAGAGAGCACGCAAGCTTTAGCGCATGCGAAGCCGCCATGCGTTGCATGCGGACAATGTCGCTAGCAAGTCGCAGGGATAGCTCCTTAGTTGGTGATCGCGGCCTGGTTCTCGAGGATTGTCCGCATGCTGCGCATGGCGGCTCAATTGTGCTTTCGTTAACAAGATCGCCGGTCGCTTTTGGGCGCCGGTTGTGGCGTGACTGCTGACTGGGGTTACTTGCCTTCTAAGAGGAACGTTGGCGCGAGGCCGGTCAGCGTCGAGAACGTGTTCGAACCCGGCCACGCTCAGCCAGCTGGAACAGCCGTGGACTTTGCCCGAGGAACGAGTGCGGATGCACGTCCATCTGCATTTCCTTCATCATCAGGCTGCCGTACTGCATCAGCGGAAACACGGCGCGGGCCGGTTCGGCCACTTCCTGCACCACGTAGGGCATGCGCATGGCCTGGCGCAGAGCCTTTTCCCATCCGAGATCGTCGGTCTGCGGCGCCGCGGAACGGATTCAGGTCGGCGGAATCGTCGTTCGGCTTCAGCACCAGCTTGGCGCGATGCTTCATCACGAAATCGGGCAGATCCACGGTGTGGTTCTTGTAGGTGGTCTTGGCGGCCTGCACCACGCGCGTCCAGGGAATGAAATCCTTGATCGCGTTGCGCTCGGCGGCGGGAAACTTGGCGGTGACGGCGTCGTCGGTCAGCAGATCGAACACGGCCTTCTTCGCGCCCATCTCGGAGCGGAAGCTGTTCACCATGCAGACGGCGCGATCCTTGTAGGCGCGCACCAACGGGTGTGTGAGATCGAAGCGCACCAGAAATTCCTGCAGCTTGATGCGGCGGTAGACCATGTCGATGGTGAAATCGCCGTGGCGCAGCACGCCGTTGCGGTATTCGAGCTGATCGGGCGAAACCATCTTCGTCGGGCAGCCTTCGCGCGCGAACTGCTCGGCCAGCAGCGCGTTTTCGCTCATGTCGGCGGGCTGGAACGGCGGCGCGGAACTCGACGATGGCGATTTGCGGCTTCTTCTGCTTGCCGCCGAAATCCTTGTAGGCCTTGAGCATCGCCGTGCAGCAGAGACTTGGTGCCCGCCGAGTTTCGTGAGCTTGTACTTCTTGCGGAATTCCTTGACCGGCGGAGCTTCGTAATACAGATCCGCGAGCATTCGCCGTAGACCACGCCGGCGGGCGCGTCCGATTATGCCAGACGAAGCGCAGCGATCCGTTGTTGAGATTGGTATCCAGCAGCCCGGTGACGCTGAAGAACGAGTAGCCCGGATCCACCTGCGCCAGCATCCGCTCGGCGGGCAGCAGTTGCATGCGCGCGAGCAGCGCGGGCGTCGCGAGCGCCATCTGCTCCACGCGCTCGATCGCCGAGAAGAGAGTCTCGGCCGCCTTGACCAGAGCCAGCATAATGGCGATTGGTGAGAAAATGCGGACGCAGCACCGGCGAAATAGGACGGCCGCCGAGCTTCTCGGCCTTCATGCGCTCCTGGAGCGCCTGGGCCCAAGCCAGATCGATGTACGGTTCACTTTCGATTAATTTGTGATAACGGGCTATCGCCTCGCCCACTAGAGTCATGTGTTTTCTTGAAGTTTAGTATCGCACGCCGGGCGGGGATTTGAAAAGAAATCGAATTGTAAAAGTGCCCGTATCATAGCTGAAATAACAATGGATTATTTATCAGATTACCGCTGATTCGCTTTGAGGATCTTCTTGCGCAGGCGGATGGATTTCGGGGTCACTTCCACCAATTCGTCGTCGCGGATGAATTCGATGGCCTGTTCCAGGTTCAGAAGCCGCGGCGGAACCAGGCGGATGGCTTCATCGGCGCGTCGAGGCGCGCATGTTGGTGAGCTTCTTTTCCTTGACGATGTTGACGTTGAGGTCGGCGTCGCGGGCGTTCTCGCCGACGATCATGCCTTCGTAGACTTCGGTGCCCGGCGCGACGAACATTTCGCCGCGCTCCTGTAGATTGAAGATCGCGTGGCCGGTGGTTTTGCCGGGGCGGTCGGCGACCAGCGAGCCGGTGGGGCGCGTGGGGATGTCGCCCTGCCATTCGATGTAGCCGTGGAACAGCGAATTCATGATGGCGGTGCCGCGCGTGTCGGTCAGCATTTCGCTGCGCAGGCCGATCAGGCCGCGCGAAGGAACCTGGAATTCCAGGCGCACGCGGCCGGAGCCGTGATTGACCATCTTCTCCATCTTGCCTTTGCGGCTGCCCATCTTTTCGATGACCACGCCGATGAACTCTTCGGGGCAATCGATGACCAGCAGTTCCAGCGGCTCGGACAGCTTGCCGTCGATGCTCTTGGTCAGAATTTCGGGCTTGCCGACGGCCAGCTCGAAGCCTTCGCGGCGCATCATCTCGATCAGAATGGCGAGCTGCAGTTCGCCGCGGCCCATCACCTTGAACGCGTCCGGGCCGCCGGCTTCTTCGACGCGGATCGAGACGTTGGTCAGCAGCTCTTTGTCCAGGCGATCGCGCAGATTGCGCGACGTGACGTAGGTGCCCTCGCGGCCCGAGAACGGCGACGTGTTGATGGTGAACGTCATCGCGATGGTCGGCTCGTCGATCTGGATGTGCGGCAGCGGCTGCGGAGTTTCCGCGCTGGTGACGGTTTCGCCGATGGTGATTCCTTCCACGCCGGCGATGGCCAGAATGTCGCCGGGACGGCCGACGGTTTCGTCCACGCGCTTCAGTCCTTCGAACGAATAAAGCTTGGTGATTTTGGTTTTGTGAAGCTTGCCGTCCAGCTTGGCGATGGCGACTTCGTCGCCGTAGCGCAGCGTGCCGTTGAAGACGCGGCCGATGGCGAGGCGGCCGAGGTAATCGCTGTAATCGAGATTCGCCACCAGCAGTTGCAGGATGCCTTCGGGATCGCCGACCGGAGCGGGGATGTGCTCGATGATCGCGTCGAACAGGGCGCGCAGATCGTTGCTCTTCGCCGTCGGGATCTATCTTCGCGATGCCCGCTTTCGCGTTGGTGTAGATCACGGGGAAGTCGAGTTGATCCTCCACGGCGTCCAGATCGATGAACAGATCGTAGATTTCGTTGAGCACTTCCTGGATGCGCGCGTCCGGACGGTCGATCTTGTTGATGACGACGATCGGCGGCAGGCGCGCTTCCAGCGCCTTCATCAGCACGTAGCGGGTCTGCGGCAGCGGGCCTTCGCTCGCGTCCACCAGCAGCATGACGCCGTCGACCAGTTTCAGGGCGCGCTCCACTTCGCCGCCGAAATCGCTGTGGCCGGGGGTATCGACGATGTTGATCTTGATGTCGTGATAGCGGACGCCGGTGGCTTTGGCGAGAATGGTGATGCCGCGCTCGCGCTCGAGTTCGTTCGAATCCATGACGCGCTCGGCGACGTTGTTCGTTGTCGCGGAAGATGCCGCTTTGGCGGAGCATGGCGTCGACCAGGGTGGTCTTGCCGTGGTCGACGTGCGCGATGATCGCGACGTTGCGGATAGAGGTGTTGGAAATCATTCGTGAACTTCTACATGGTCGCATGCCGGAGGCAATCCTTAATGGTCGACAATCGAGAACTGTGCCGAATTCCTTCGTAGTCATCGTCGGCCGGCCGAATGTCGGCAAGTCGACGCTGTTTAACGCGATTCTGCGCCAGCGGCGCTCGATTGTGGGCGATGAGCCGGGCATCACGCGCGACCGCATTTACGGCGAGGGCATGTACCGCGGCCGGCGTTTCGAGTTGATCGACACCGGCGGCATCATCGCCAACGACGACGAACTGATCCCGTCGCAGATTCTGAAGCAGGCTCGCGTGGCGCTGGAGCAGGCGGCTCACGTCATTTTTCTGATCGACGGCCGCACCGAGATTACGGGCGCGGATCGCGATCTGGCGAAGATGCTGCGCAAGCTCGGCAAGCCGGTGGCGCTGGCGGTGAATAAGATCGACAGCCCAAGCGCGAGGATCTGGCGCATGAGTTTCACGCGCTCGGGTTCGAGCATCTGTTCCCGATTTCGGCCGAACATCATCTGGGACTGGACGAACTGCTGGAGCACGTCACCGCCGGTTTCTCGACGTGAACCGGCGCCGGAACCGGTCGAGCCGGGAAGAGAGGATCAAGGTCGCGATCATCGGACGGCCGAACGTCGGCAAATCGACGCTGCTGAACGCGCTTGCGGGCGCGGAGCGGGCGATTGTTTCTCCCGTGGCGGGCACCACGCGCGATGCCGTGGACGAATCCGTGGAGCATCACGGGCATCGAATACGTCTTCGTCGATACGGCCGGAATCCGCCGCAAGGGCAAGACCAAGCTGATGGCCGAAAAGCTCAGCGTGGTGATGGCGCGGCGGCACTTGCGCATGGCGAACGTCGCGCTGCTGGTGCTGGATGCGACCGAAGGCGTGCTGGCGCTCGATGCCACCATCGCCGGATACGCGCATGAAGAGGGCCGCGCGCTGATGCTGGTGCGTGAACAAATGGGACGTGGCGAAAGAGGGCAAGCGGAAATTCCAGGAAGATTTTCGCGATCAGTTGAAGTTTCTGGATTACGCGGAGGTCGCATTCGTTTCGGCGCAGCAAGCGGACGGGAGTGCGGGCCCTGTTCCAGATGATCCACAGAGCCTACGAGTCCGCCACGAAGCGCATCAGCACGGGCGAGCTGAACCGCTTCATGGAAACGCTGCGACTGGGAGTATCACATGAAGATCTACTACCTGACGCAGGTGGCGACGCGTCCTCCGACATTTCTTGTTTTCACCGACAAGGCCGGCAAACTGCATTTTTCGGCCGAGCGGCTACCTGATGAACCGGCTGCGGGAGCAGTTCGGGTTTGAAGGGACTCCCATTGTGATCAAGACGCGGCGGCGCTGAATGGTGCGGCTCCAGGGTCGTCGGGCGTTTAGATGCGCAACTCGGCAATCCGCTTGCCTAGGTGAGCCTGTGTGAAAAGCCGACCACCCGCCGCTTCCTTCGGTCACGGCTCGCTAGCCGCTGATAACTTGGAGGCGCGACCCTGAGCCGCGACCGCGAGGAAGCGGTTAATCGTCGTATTTCACACAGGCTTGCGGGTCACGTGACAGCTCGCGCTAGTGTGCTTCCGCCAGCGCGCCGTGGTAGGCGTCGATGACTTCTTGCGCGGCGTCCGGACGCCATCACGCGGCCATGGTCGAGCCATAGGGCACGCTGGCAGAACTGGGTGATCAGCAGCGGATTGTGCGACGCGAGCACGATGGTCTTGCCGGCGCGCTGGAAGCTGTGCATTTTTTCGACGCACTTGCGTATAGAACGCTTCGTCGCCGACGCCGAATACTTCGTCGATCAGCAGAATATCGGGGTCGACGCTGACGGCCACCGAAAAAGCCAGGCGCAGACCCATCCCGCTCGAATAGGTTCGCAGCGGCTCGTCGATGAACTCGCGGATGCCCGAAAACTCGACGATCTCCTCGAAGCGCTGGTTCACCTGGCGGCGGGTCAATCCCATCAGCGCGGCGTTGACGCGAATATTTTCGGCTCCGGTGAGATCGGGATGAAACCCGGCGCCGAGTTCGAGCAGCGCGGAGACTTTTCCGTTCACGCTGAATGGAGCCGCGATCCGGCTGCGCGAGACCGGTGGCGAGATTCAGCAGCGTGCTCTTGCCGGATCCGTTGGGGCCGATGAGGCCGAGGCTCTCTCCGGTGGCGAGCTCGAAGGAAACGTCTTTCAACGCTTCAAGCCCGCGTTCGCGGAGCGGGGCGCAGCAACTGCCGCAGGCGGTCGCGCAGCAGCATCTGACCGGCACGATGCGGAAAGGTTTTGGTGACGTGTTCAAAGCGGAGGGCGCAGCTCATCAGATGTGGTCGAAAAAATGCGATTTCAGCCGGCGGAACGTGACGATGCCGAGAGCCAGCGACAGCGCACGCGGCGATCAACATGTTCATCACCAGCGAGTGCGCGGGCGGGATGTTTTCGAGCAGGATGTTGCGCATCGCCATCACCATCGCCGCCACCGGATTGAAGTTATACACAGGTTGATATTTCTTCTGAATGATGTTGAACGAATAGAAAATCGGCACCAGCCAGAACAGGACCAGGTTGAAGGATTCCACCACGTAGCGGGTGTCGCGAATGAAGACGTTGATCGCGCTTGCGCCCAGCGCCAAACCGCACACGAAGATCACGTAGAGCAGCCACATCAACGGCAGCCACACCCATTGCGTTCCGACGTGCATGCCGAATGCGAATGCGATGACCAGCAGCAGCGCCACTTGGATCAGCAGGTGCACGCAATTCGACAGGACGGCGGCCACGGGGACCACTTCGCGTGGAACGGGGACTCGCTTGACCAGACCTGCATTGTCGATGATGGAGGTGGTGCCGGTCATGAACGCGGCCGTGAAAAAATTGTACGGCACCAGGCCGGACAACACGAACAACGGAAACGGAACGCGGGACGACCTTGCTCCCCCACTACGCCGCGGAACACGAACGTCAGCACGCCCATCATCACCAGCGGATTGATCAGCGACCACAAAATCCCCAGCGACATGTTGCGGTAACGGATTCGAAAATCCTTGAGGACCAGATTTTCGAACAGGTAGAGATAATCCCCGCGCCAAGATGCCATCAGAGGATCAGTATACAATGGGGTTCTTAACATGAACTTTCCGGCGCGTTATCGCGAGCAGCTTCTCGCCACGGTCGGAACCATCGATCTTGAAAAGGTTGAGCGGGCGATCGAGTGGTTCACGGAAGCTCGCGAACAGGGTCGAGCTATTTTTGTCGCGGGCAACGGAGGCAGCGCCGCGACCGCTTCACATTTCGTCTGCGACATGGTGAAGGGCGCAAGCTTCGGCAGGCCGTCGCGCTTCCGGATTCAGGCGCTGCATGAATCGATTCCGACGATCACCGCGTATTCGAACGACGTGAGCTACGCGGAGGCGATGGCGGAGCAGCTTCGGAATTTCGCGCGTCCGGGCGATCTTTACATGGCGCTGAGCGGATCGGGAAATTCGCTCAACGTGATTCGCGCGATGGAATACGCGAGCTCGATCGGCTGCCGGACGCTGGCGCTGACGGGCCGCGACGGCGGCAAGCTGGGCGAGCTGGCGGAGCTGAATATTCAGGTTCCGGAGCCGCACATGGGACGGATCGAGGACGCGCACCACATCATCTGCCACATGATCTGCTACGCATTCATGGAAGCCTAAGGATGCTGAAAAAAGGGTCAGACCGCTCTGTCCGCTGCCACCGAAGTCCGTCGCGCGATGAGATTCGGGTGGGGACAGAGTAGTCCGACCCTCTATTTCAGCACTCCGTTAAATCAGCCGTTCGAGTTTGCTGCCCGCGCGAATGATGGTTTCATTCCGCTCCGGACCGGTGGAGATTCCGCCGACTTCGACGCCAGTGTGGTCTTCGAGAAATTTCAGATACGACCGCGCCAGTTCCGGCAGATCTTCGTAGCGCGCGATGCCTCGCGTGGACGTTCGCCAGCCGGGAAGCATGGTGTAGACCGGGTCGATCGCTTCCAGAGCTCGATACGTGGCAGGCATTTCTGTCGATCTCCGCTCCGGCTAGCCGATAGCCCGTGCAGACGGGAATCTCTTCGAGAATATCCAGCACGTCGAGCTTGGTGATCACCAGAGTGTCGAAGCCGTTGACGGTGGCGGCGTAACGCAGCAGAGGCGCGTCGAACCATCCGCAGCGGCGCGGGCGGCCTGTGACGGCGCCGAACTCCTTGCCTTCGCGGCGCAGCAGCTCGCCGCCGGCGTCGGTGCTTTCGGTGGGGAACGGTCCCGATCCGACGCGAGTGATGTAGGCTTTGGAAACTCCGATGATGCCGGAGATGCGCGTGGGCGGAACGCCGGTGCCGGTGCAGGCGCCGCCGGCGGCCGCGCTCGATGAGGTGACGAACGGGTAGGTTCCATGATCGATATCGAGCATGGTGCCCTGCGCGCCTTCGAATAAAATGCGCTTGCCCGCGGCCATCGCGTTCCCGAGATAGGCCGCGGTGTCGCAAACCAGCGGCTGGATGCGTTCGGCGTATTTCAGCGTGTGGTCGCGAATTTCGACGTAATCGATCGGCTCATGCAGATGAAACGTGTCGGCCAGCGTCTTCTTGTCGGCGGCGAGCACGTCGTACATGGTTCGAAAGCTTTCCGGATCGAACAGATCGGCGATCCGGATACCGCGGCGGCCGGTCTTATCCTCATAACATGGGCCGATTCCGCGCGATGTTGTGCCGATGGGGACGCGATTCTCGCGCTGCTCCGACATTTTTTCGATCAGACGATGAAACGGAAAAATCACGTGGGCGCGATTGCTGATGTGAAGCCGGCTGCGCACTTCGACGCCGGAGGCTTCGAGCATTTCCACTTCCTCGATCAACGCGGCCAGGTCGATGACGACGCCATTTCCGATCACGACCTCTACGCCGGGCCGCAGGATGCCGCCGGGGATCAACTTGAGGACCGTTTTCTTTTCGCCTATGAAAATCGTGTGGCCGGCGTTGTGGCCGCCCTGATAGCGCGCGACGATGTCGAAGCGGTCGGCCAGCAGGTCGACTACTTTTCCCTTGCCTTCATCACCCCACTGCGCGCCGAGAACAATAACGTTGCTCATTCCAGCGAACCATTGTAGCGTGGCGAGGTATGATGCCGAATTTGTGGGAATCTTCCGGTGCCCCGCTTCGTCTAAACTGCCATCATGCGGATCTGCATTGTGATGCTCCTGCCTGCGATTCTCGCCGCGCAGTCCATGCCGGCGTCCCATAAAGGTCATGTCGCGCGCGATTACAAGATGACGGAGATGCCTGCGCCGCGCAAGCTCACCGGAATCGGTAACAGCCACCTGAAAATCACGACCAGCTCGGCTGAGGCGCAGGAGTGGTTCGACCAGGGGCTGAACCTGCTCCACTGTTTCTGGGATTTCGAAGCGTACCGCGCGTTCAAAGAAGCGGCGCGCCTGGATCCGAATGCGGCCATGGCGTGGTGGGGAGTCGTGCAGACCACCCGCGACTACAAATCGATGGAAGACATCACCAAGGCTGCCGCCGAAAAAGCGAAAGCGCTGATGCCCAAAGCGAGCGAGCATGAGCAGTTCTACATCCGCGCGCAGCAAAGTCAGGACGATTATCAGCGGGAGATGGAAACGCTGATCGACAAATATCCGGACGATATCGACGCGAAGCTGTTTCTGGCACTTGGGATTCCGTACAGTTATGAGAACGACGGCCGCCCGCGGAAGGGCGCTTTGTATTCGCAAATGCTGATCCGCGATGTGCTGCGGGCGCGGCCGGATAGTGCGGCGGCGCATCACTACATGATTCACGCGCTCGAGTCGAGCCTGCATGCCGAAGACGCGCTGCCCGATGCCGACGCGCTGGCGAAGCTGGCGCCGGGGTCGGGGCATATGATCCACATGCCGGGTCACATTTATTACCGCACGGGGAATTATGAACGCGCGCGCGAGGCGTTTCTGGCGTCGAAGAAGTTTGAAGAAGACTATATGAAGCGAGAAAAGCTTTCGACCGTCGACGACTGGAATTATCCCCACAACTTGAGTTACCTGATCGCGAGCGATGCCGAATCCGGGCGCTATCGCGAGGCGCTGGAACTAGCGAATCGGCTGGATGGTCTACCTGCGAATCCGTTCCTGGGCATGGGAACCGCGATGCATGCGATGACGGTGGGTGGCGCGGCGGTTCGTTTGCGGATTCGATTCGGAGATTATCAGGCGGCCATCGATCATCCTATTGAACTCGGTTTCGACGAAGCGACCGCAGGCGCGTCGGCGACGGGATTTCGCGATGGGATGCTCGCTTATGCTCGCGGGATGCTGGCGATCGCGAAGAAGGACCCGGCCGCGGGTGAGCGTTATGCGGATTCGCTGGACGCGCTTTCGTGGCGGCTGCATTCGAACAAAACGGATGATAAGGACGATAATCCGGATCGCGCGCTGCTGATTCTTGAAGCCTATTCGCTAGATCTGCGCGGCAATCTTCGCGCGGCGCAGGGGCGATTTGATGAAGCAGTCGAGCTTCTGAAGAAGGCCGTGGAGAAAGAGGCGGCGGTCGGATACAACGAGCCTCCGCAATATGCGCGGCCGGAGTTGGATGCGCTCGGGTATATGTATATCAAGGCGCGGAAGTTCGATGAAGCTCGCGAGGCGTTTAAACGGGAGCTGAAGCTGCGGCCGAATAGCGGGCACGATTTGTACGGGATCGCACAGGCGTATGAGTTGGAGGGTCGTCGCGAAGATGCGGCTCGGGCGTATGGGGAGTTTCTGACTGAGTGGAAGAGTGCGGATGAAAGCTTGCCGATGGTCCAGCATGGGCGGGCTCTTAGCAGTCATTAATGCGGCGGGTTTGGCGGCCGGGGTTATAATTTGCATGTGAGAGAGTTTACCGCTTACGTCGAATTCGATCCGGCCACGCAGCTTTATGTGGGCGTAGTTCCGGGCGTGCCTGGTGCGCACACGCAGGCGGCCACTCCCGATGAATTGCGTGCAAATCTCAAAGAGGTTTTGGAGTTGTGCCTGGCCGAGTACCACGGCTCTTTGGACGAACTGCCCCGACTGGTAGGCCTGGAGCGGATTTCAGTCGCCGTCTGAAAAACGCAAAGAAGCAGAGCGTCCTAAATGGGGCAAGTCCCGATCGTCAAATTCAAGACGATGCAGCGCGTCCTCTTTCAACTAGGGTTTAAGGCGGTCCGTCAGAAGGGTAGCCACGTCTTTTTTCGTCACGCCGATGGAAGGACGACCACGGTCCCCAACCACCCGGGAAGGGACTTGTCTCGGCCTCTCACTAATAAGATTCTTACCGACGTGAAACTTTCGCCCGAGCAATTTCTGTCGTTGCTCGGCTAGAACGGCACATCATCATCCCCGACGCCTTCACTCGGCGCAGGGGCTGGCGCCGCCGCGGGACGAGCCCGTGGAGCGCTCCGCATCGGCTGCTCTTGCGAAAAACCTTCATCAGGTGGACCGCCCTCGCCGCGTCCGCCGAGTAGGATTACATCCTCCGCGACCACTTCGGTCCTCCAGACTTTCTTGCCGTCCTTATCGTCATAGCTACGAGTCTGCAAGCGGCCTTCGACATACACCTGCTTGCCTTTGGTCAGGTACGGCGCGACGTTTTCGCCTCTCCATAGCACTACGTCGCTCCAGTTAGTTTCTTCTTTCCACTCGCCCGTCTGCTGATCCTTCCAGCGCCGGTTGGTCGCCACCGAAAACTTCGTAACGGAGACTTGCGAGGCGGTGTATGCGGTCTCGGCATCGCGGCCCAGGTGGCCGATCAAAATCACTTTATTGACGCTGCGGGTTGCCATGATTCTGCACTCTAACACACCTTGCGATATCCTTAAAATCATGTCTCGCAATTGGACGCGGCGTAGTCTGCTCGCACTGGCTCCGGCGGTCGCGACGCTGGTGGTTTCTGAGGCTGGAATCGTCACCGAAGCTTCGGAGCAGCAGCCGGGCCAGGATGCTCCGCTGCGCATCACGAAAGATCAGTTGAAGGCCGCGCTGGAGATTCTGGGCCTCGATTTTACCGAAGAGCAGCGCGACATGATGCTGCCCGATGTGAATCGCGCGCTGATCGGCTATGAGCGGCTGCGCAAGATTAATATTCCGCTCGATACGGAGCCGGCGTTTCATTTTCGGCCCGCGCTTCCGGGAAAAGAGCCGAAACCGGGACCCGGGAAGTTCACTCCGACGCATAACGCAAAGATGGCGACGTTCAAGGACCCTGAGGAGCTGTCCTTTCTGCCGGTCACCGAGCTCGCTCCGCTGGTGCGCGCGAAGAAGATTTCTTCCACCGATCTCACCAGGATGTACCTGGGGCGGCTGAAAAGATATTCGCCGAAGTTGTTGAACGTCGTCACGCTGACTGAAGATCTGGCGCTCGAACAGGCCGCGCAGGCCGATAAAGAAATTCGCGCGGGAAAATATCGCGGGCCGCTGCACGGGATTCCGTTCGGCGCTAAGGATCTTTTCAACACCAAAGGAATCCTGACGACGTGGGGAGCCGAGCCCTTCAAAGACCAGGTGCCCACCTATAACGCGACTTGCATTGACCGCCTCTACAAAGCAGGCGCTGTTCTTGTCGCGAAGCTCTCGATGGGAGCGCTGGCGCAAGGCGACGTATGGTTCGCGGGAACGACGAAAAATCCGTGGAACATCGAGCAGGGATCCAGCGGGTCGTCGGCCGGCTCAGCGTCGTCGACGGCCGCGGGCATGGTCGGATTCTCGATCGGGACGGAAACGCTGGGCTCGATCGTCAGCCCCAGTTCGCGATGCGGCGTCACGGGCCTGCGTCCAACTTATGGACGCGTCAGCCGCTACGGTGCGATGGGCCTGAGCTGGACCATGGACAAAATCGGGCCGATTTGCAGGTCTGTGGAAGACTGCGCGCTGGTTCTCAATGCGATGTACGGTCCCGATGGTCACGACGTGACAACGATCGACGCTCCGCTCGACTGGAATCCATCGGCGCCGCTGAGCAATCTAAAGATCGGATATGTCAAGAGCGAATTTGAACGCACGCAGGGGTTTGGCGGGCGCGGCGGGAATAATCCCAACGCCGCGCAGCAGGCCGCCGCGAGAAAGAAGATTTACGAAGACGCGCTCGAAGCGTTGCGCAAGGCCGGAGCGAAACTCGAAGAAGCCGAGCTGCCGCAGACAGATGCCCAGCAGCTTGTGGTTCTTTTAGATGCCGAAGCCGCCGCGGCGTTCGACGATATTACTCGCGATGGACGGGTCGGGCAACTGCGCGGGCAGGGTCGCGGCGATTGGCCCAACAGTTTTCGAAAATCGCGACTGATTCCGGCGGTCGAATATATTCGCGCTCAGCGCGCACGTACCTTGTTGCAACAGCAGATGGACGAATTCATGCAGAAGTGGGATGTTCTGGTGACGCCGACGGGAAGCGCGACGCTCACCATCACGAATCTGACCGGACATCCGCAAGTGGCCGTGCCCTGCGGATTCATCGGCGGAAATTCGCCGCAAAGTATTCTGTTCACCGGGCGTCTTTATGAAGAAGGGACGCCGCTGCGGGTCGCGCATGCGTTCGAGCAGGCGACCGAATGGCACACCATGCATCCGAAAATGGAGTGGGCAGGATGAATCGACGAAGCTTCGCGGGCGCGCTGGCTGGGCTCGCGGCGGCTCGACCGCTGTGGCCGGCGGATTCAGGCAGGCATACGCAGTTCTACACACTCGATATCTTTCAGTTGAAGCAGGGAACGCAGGCCGCGCGCATGCACGATTGGCTCGGTAAATCCGTGCTCCCGAAGATTTCAGGACCGAAGATCGTTCTTGAAGCCGTGATCGCGCCGCACACTCCGCAGCTCGCGTTCATCGCCGGATTTTCGTCATTCGAGGAAATTTGGTCTGCGTTATCGAAGCTCGATCATCCGGATCCCTCCGGTCCGGAGCCGCCGTTTGAAACCGAGACGCTCAGTATTCTGCAAGCCGCTCCTTATTCGCCTGAAGTCGCCGCGCAGAAGCATGACAAGCCGCGATTCTTCGAGATGCGCCAGTATCATTCGCCCACGGCATCGCAGCTTCAGGCCCTGCACGAACGTTTCGCGGGTCCGGAGACCCGGGTCTTTCATCGCTCCGGAATCCATCCGCTGTTCTATTCGAGCACGGTGTTCGGGCCGAACCTTCCGAACCTGACGTATTTAATTCCATTCGATTCGCTGGCCGCGCGCGAACAGGCGTGGGATAAATTCGGCGCCGACCCCGAGTGGATAAAAGCGCGGAAAGAATCGATCGACAAGAGCGGCCAGATCGTCGCGGTGAGCGATATTTCCATTTATCGCGCGACTCCGTACTCGCCGGTTTCATGACCATTTTTCAGTACGCGAGCGATCAATCGCTGATGGTCTATCTGGGCGAGGAGATCAACCTGGATACGCATCATCGCGTGCTGAAGCTGCTGCGGCTGCTGGAAGCCGAGCCGATTCCCGGCGTCCGCAATCTGCACCCCGCGTACAACTCAATTCTGATCGTGTTCGACCCGGTGGAGCAGGACCACGCGACGATCGAGCGGATCGTCCGCGGATATCTTGATCGACTGGAGGCCGTCGTCTTAGCGCCGCCGCGTGTGGTCGAAATTCCCGTCGTTTACGACGGACCCGACCTGAAGGACGTCGCCGAACTGCACGGCATGATGCCGGAGCGAGTGATCGAACTGCACTCCTCGGCTCGCTACGTCGTCTATTTCGTCGGATTCGTGCCTGGGTTCGCATATCTCGGCGGATTGCCGAAGGAATTGGCGACTCCGCGATTGACCACTCCGCGGAAACTCGTGCCGAAAGGCAGTGTGGCGATCGGCGGGACGCACACCGGTGTATATCCATTCGATACGCCCGGCGGCTGGCGGCTGATCGGCAAAACTCCCATCGAGATTTTCGATCCCGATCGCGCCGAGTTGAGCCGGTTGCTGATCGGCGACGAAGTTCGCTTTACGCCTATCGCATGCCCGTGATCCAGGTCCAGTCGCCGGGAATGTTCTCGACCGTCCAGGATCTCGGCCGGTGGGGTTATGGACCGCTCGGCGTTTCGCCGTCGGGCGCGGCGGATCCGATTGCGCTGCGCATTGGCAATGTGCTGGCCGGAAACGCGGAGTCGGCCGCCGCGCTGGAGATGACTCTGCTCGGTGGAGCGTTCATGTTCCCGGATGGAGGCATCGTCGCGCTGACCGGTTCCGATTTTGGTCCGTCCATCGATGGAACTTCGATTCCGATGTGGACCGCGTGCAAAGTTCGTCCGGGCCAGACGCTGCGAACCGGGCCGACGAGATCCGGCGCGCGATGTTACCTGTGCGTGGCGGGCGGGATTGCGGTGAAGCTGTTGCTGGGGAGCGCTTCCACGCACATCCTTACCGGGCTGGGCGGATTTGAAGGGCGGCAATTGAAGAAAGGTGATGTCCTGAAGATCGGCGAAGATCCTGTTGGTCGACAGCGCACCATTGATTCGGATTTGCAAGCCGCCATCGCGCCGCGAAGAACTCTGCGTGCGACCATCGGCCCCCAGACGGACTGGTTTTCGCCAGCCTCGGTGCGCAGATTTTATGAAAGCGCATACATGGTAACCGAGGAGTCCAACCGCATGGGCCTGCGCCTGGAAGGCGCCGAGCTCGAAACGCCGCACTCCGGGCAAATGACGTCTGAAGGAGTCTCGCTCGGTGCGATCCAGGTACCCGCGGGCGGGAAGCCGATCATTCTTTTTGTCGAGCAGGGAACTACCGGAGGCTATCCGAAGATCGCGAACATTATCGCAGCGGATATGCCAAGCGTGGGCCAACTGCGTCCGCGCGATGACATTCGATTCGAGTTCGTCACGCCGGAAGCCGCGCGCGCAATCGACATCGCTCAACACCGACTGTTGGGCGAATTCGCGCGACGCTAGGAGTTCTCGCACAAGGCGACGATGGTCACGTCGTCCGACTGTAGTCCGGGACTGAAGCGCGACACAGCATTGACCACGTCGTCGAGCAGTGCGTCGCAAGGTTTCTTCTGCGCCACACGTGCAGCCTCGATCAGGCGCGCCTCGCCGAATTCCTCGCCCCGCTCGATGCCAGCTTCCAGAACGCCATCGGACATGATCAGCACGATGTCGCCGGGCGCCAGCACTACGCTTTTTTCATCGCATCTCCAGGAACCGAAAATGCCGATAGGCAGCGCGGTTCCTTCCAGATGTTCTACGCTGCCGCTTGCGCGCAGCAGCAGCGCTGCTGGATGGCCGCAGTTGATGTAACGAAGCTCGCGGCCCTGGTCGCGATACTCGGCGTAGAACATCGTGGCGAAATATTCGGCGGGCGTCGATTCGTGGAACAGCTTGTTCACCGAAGTCAGCAGAGCTTTGCCGTGTTTCACGCCCAGCTCCAGCTGGCTGCGAAAGGACGCCTGCAAGTTCGCGGTCAGCAACGCGCCTGCGACGCCTTTTCCCGAAACGTCGGCCAGCAGCACTCCCAAGCGTCCGGGACCCAGCTCCAGAAAATCGTAATAATCGCCGCCGATTTCGCGCGCAGGCAGGCATCGGCCCGCGTATGACAGCGTCTTCAGAGTCTGCGCGTGCTGCGGAAGCAGACGCTGCTGGACGTGGCGCGCGATCTCCAATTCGCTTTTGGCTTTTTTTCGTTCCTTGGATCGATCCGCCTGCTTCTCAATGGTGGCGATCAGGCGCGCGTTGTCCCACGGCTTTTGGATGAAATCGACCGCGCCGCGGCGCATCGCTTCGACCGCCAAGTCAAGGCTCGACCACGCGGTCATCACGATCACCGGCGTGGTTCCGTCGCGCTTCAGCAACTGATCCAGCAGCGCCAGCCCTTCGTCGCCCGACGTGGTGTCTCGCGTGTAATTCATGTCGATCAGAACCAGGTCGTAGGAAGCGTGTTCCATCGCGGCCATCGCGGAGCGCGGCGACTCGACAATCTCCGCCTGATGACCCGCGCCTTTCAGCAACAGGCGGATGGCTTCGAGGACGTCTGGTTGATCGTCGCTGACCAAAACTCGCATGGTTTAATCAATCGTAACCTGATGCGGCCCAAAGCCGCGCAAAGTATCCTGTTTGTATGAATCGACGCGAAAAGCACCCGCTGGTTCGCATCTCTACCATCATTGTGATTACGCTGCTGGCGCTGTTCGTGTTCGGGTGGGACCGGAAACACCCGTTTCCGATTCCTGTGATTCGCAATCATCAGAGCGGTCCAGCGGCTATCGCGCTTCGATGATCGCCTTGGCGGCCGCGCGTCCGGTGCGCACGCAATCCGGGATTCCGATGCCGTCGTAGGCATTGCCGGCCAGGTGCAATCCCGGAATCGCCGCCGCGCGCTGCCGGATTTCTTTGACGCGCGGGATGTGGCCCACCGTGTACTGAGCCATGGATCGCGGCCAGCGCGAAATGGTGTGATGAATGGGCGTGGCAGTCAAGCCGAGGATTCGTTTTAACTCTTCACGCGCGATCCGGAGGATCGATTCGTCCGATTCACTTAGCACCGCTTCATCCCCCGAGCCGCCGAAAAAGCAGCGCAGCACGATGCGGTCGTTGGGCGCGCGATACGGGAACTTCGTGCCGACGAAGGTACACGCGGCCATGCGTTGTCGCTCCCGCTGCGGAACCAGGAAACCAAATCCCGCGCGCTTGCCATCGAACTCCGAGTCCTTATAGATCAAGGACACCGTCAGCGAAGAACTATATGGAATTTCGTTCAGCCGCCGGGTCAGCTCGGCGTCGACGTTTCCCAGCAGCGCCGCCGCGGACCACGCCGGACACGCGAGAATTACATGATCGGCTTCGATCCATTCGCCGCCGGCGCGCACGCGAAATCCCTTCTCGATCGTCTCGACTTCTTGATGCCGGACATTCAGCCCCTTCGATATCGTTTCGACCAGTTTGCCCATGCCGCTCTTCAGGCTGCGAAACAACGAGCCGCTGCCGAGGCGGGCGTTTCGCGGCCATCACGGCGCGCACCAGGCTGCCGCTTTTCGTCTCCATTTCCAGAAATCGGGGCAGGACGCTGGCGATGCTCAACTGCGCTGGATCGCCGCCGTAGACGCCGGAAAGCAGCGGCTCGGCCAGATAATCCAGCGTCTCCCGGCCAAAGTGGTCGATCACGAATTCAGCGACGCTGCGGTCCGGTTTGGGGCTCGCCGGAGGGCGCCGGAGCATCTCGAATCCCATGCCGATCTTGGTCGCCCAGCTTAGCAGCGGACGTCTTCACCATCGGCATCACCTTCGATGGGACGATCATCATCACGCCGTCGGGCAGCGCGACCAGACGGCCTTTTTTCCAGATGTAGGTGGTTCGCTGGTGATCGTTTGAGCCGATCACCTCGCTCTCCAGCCCCACTTCCTTGATCAGTGCCAGCGCTTCCGGCTTGGCGGAAATGAAGCTGTCCGGGCCGGTGTCGATGGTGCAGCCTTCCCAGGCGCAGGTTTCGATCACGCCGCCCAATCGGGGCTTCTTCTCGAAAATCGTGCAGTCGAAGCCGGCGCGCTTCAAATCGTATGCCGCGGAGAGCCCGGCGATCCCGCCGCCGACGATGACGACGCGCGGCATATCGACCTAAGGCTTGAACTCGCGCACGATCTCGACGCAGGCCTTTACGTTTTCCACCGGCGTCTCCGGCAGAATCCCGTGGCCGAGATTGAAAATGTGCCCGGGCCGCGACCCGGTTCGCTTCAGCAGCTCATGCACGCGCATCCGCAGCTCCGGCAGCGGCGCCAACAGCACCGCCGGATCCAGATTGCCTTGCACGGCCGAGCGATAGCTGATGTCCATCCACGCCTGGTCGATATTGATGCGCCAGTCGACGCCCATGACGTCGCCGCCGGCCGCGTGCAGCTCGCGAAAGAATCCCGCCGCGCCGGTCCCGAAGTGAATCACCGGGACGCCGGCCGCGCGGATGCGTTCGATCAGCGCGCGCGAATACGGCGCGACGAAGCGAACATAATCGTCCGGACCGAGCGCGCCCACCCAGCTATCGAACACCTGAATAATGCGGGCGCCCGCGGCCACTTGCAGCACGCCGAACGCGCCCAGCACGTCCACCAGTTTGCCCATCAGCCGGCGCCACAGCGTTTCGTCGCGATACATCATCTGCTTGGTCTTGATGAAATTGCGCGACGGCCCGCCTTCGATCATGTAGCTGGCCATGGTGAACGGCGCGCCGACGAATCCGATCACCGGCACGCGTCCCGCGAGCGCTTTCACCACTAATTGAATCGACTCGCCAACATAGCCGAGCTCGTCCGTATTTGAAATCGACAGGCTGTCGATATCGCTCGACGTGCGCACGGGATTGTCGATCACCGGACCTTCACCCGGCGCGAAGCGCAGTTTCAGGCCCATGGGTTCCACCGGCAGCAGCAGGTCGGCAAAAATAATCGCGGCGTCGACGTCCAGAATCTCCACCGGCTGCAAGGTAACCTGCGCCGCCAGATCCGGACGCTTGCAGATTTCCAGAATGCCGTGCTTCGCGCGGATATCGCGATATTGCTTCATGTAGCGCCCAGCCTGCCGCATGAACCACACCGGCCGAACGTCGGTCGGGCGGCGCCGGCAGGCATCGAGAAAACGGCTGTTCATTGTAGCCACGCGCATGAAAATAGAGCTCCTGGTTTACGTCTCCCTGATGTACGTCTTTGAATCGTAGGAAGACGCGGGAATTTGGGTCAACGGTTTCGCTGTTTTGAAACTGGCGGCGAGACAGCAGTCCACACCTAGAACAAAGTTAGCACACAGCGTTTCATGAAGTCCCTTTTTTTTCATCGCGCGGACGGCCGCGTTTGATTCTCTTGAGGATTTGCGGGACTTTGCTCCCCAAGTCGGGCGGAAGCGCCGGTTCGAAATGCAGATCGGGAGTATGAAACAACTGAAGCCGTTCCGCTAACTGATGGCGCAGGAATTGTTTAGCGTGATTCAACGCGTCCAGGGTTTCGGCCTGCTCGCGAACCGTGCCAGACAGGACAAGCTGGATATGCGCACGGCGAAAATCAGGCGAAAGGTGAACTTCGGAGACCGTGGCCGTCCCCACACGCGGATCGGACATTTCATAGCTGATCAATTCATCCAGCTCTTCGCGAATGCTCTCGGAAACACGTTCGGTGCGATGCGGATCCAAATTTCAGGATACCGTCGAAGCGGGCAATTTCACAAATGGTACTTCGGCTGCTGAAGTAATGCGTGTAACTTCGCCCGAGCCGACGTAAAGATTACGGAAACGTGGCGACCTTAGAACCCATTCCATCAAATCGCATTTTCGTGCGTAAGTAGCTGCCGAAACATCGCGACAGACACTTGTTTCACTGATTTTATCGATTGGCAGGACGCTTGCTTCTTTAGGAACCGGCGGCCGGAGCGTACGGGGGTCTTGAGCAAGCTTCGGCCGATCAAGGAGCAAAATCCAAATGACCAACACGACACTCATCGGAGCTTTAGGCGCGGGCCTGGTGATTTCACTTGCCGGCGACGGCTTCTTGTTAGTGCGATCCAATCATCTGAACAACGACCTGCTGCAGATGCAGGAATCGACGCAGGCGCAGATGGCGAAGCTCAGCGACGCGACCACTTCGTTGCTGGAGCAGCGTTTGCAAGCGATCAACGAGGAAATCAAGAGCGCCAACGACGCAGCGAACTCGGCGGTGATCAAGGCGCGCAGCGAGACGCGGAAGCAGAGCACGCAGCTCGCGCGGCGTCTCGACGATCAGCAAAAGGAGGTCGCCGCTCAACTAACCCAGTTGCAGGACGCGACCACCAGCGCTAACGCGAAGCTCAATGATGTTTCCACCGACGTGAACGGAGTGAAGACCGACGTGACCGGTGTGAAATCCGATGTGACCAGCGTCAAGGCCGACGTAGCCAGCACGCAGGCGGAACTCGAGAAAACCGGCGCGGACCTGAAGCGCACGATGGGCGACATGGGCGTGATGAGCGGCCTGATCGCGACGAATTCGAAGGACCTGAACGCCCTGCGCGAATTGGGCGAGCGCAACTACTTCGAGTTCGATCTGAGCAAGCATCAGATCACCAAGAAAGTCGGCGACGTGACGCTGACGCTGAAGAAGTCCGATCCCAAGCGCAATCGCTATACGGTCGACATCGTGGCGGACGACAAGCGCGTCGAGAAGCGCGACAAGACGGTGAATGAGCCGGTGCAGCTCTACGTGAGTGACAATCGCCAGCCGTATGAGATCGTCGTGAATCAGATCAAGAAGGATGAAATCGTCGGATACCTCTCGACTCCCAAAGTGAAGATGGCGCGCCGGTAACTTTCAGGTCGGGAAGGGCCACTCAAGCGCGCGCGGACACGAGTTTTTCGAGTCCGCGCGCGTTTGTTTTTGTGCCCGTTTGATTAGAATCGGTAGTGATGAAATGGTTGGTTGCGATTGCATTCGTGGCTGCCCTCTCGGCGCAACCCAAAGTGGACGATCGGTTCAAACCGCTTGAATTTCTGATCGGCGACTGGGTCGGCGAAGGCGGAGGTGGCGCAGGGCAGGGAAGCGGCGAATTTTCTTTCCGCTACGACCTGGCTCGCACCGTTCTGATCCGCAAAAACTATGCGCAGTATCCATCCCAAGGAGATCGGGCCGCCTTCCGCCACGACGATCTGATGATCGTCTACCGCGAAGGCAAGGCGCTGCGCGCGATTTACTTCGATACCGAAGACCACGTCATTTCCTATACCGTCGACTCTACAGGCGAATCGGCGCGATTCATCAGCGACCCTATGGTGGACCAGCCGCGTTATCGCCTGACGTATCGCAAGGCCGGAGCAGAGACGATCGCGCTGGAGTTTGAAATCGCGCCGCCAGGCAAGCCCGATGCGTTCGCGAGCTACATCACGGCGACGGTGCGCCGCAAGACCGCCAAATGAAACCCGCGGCGCTTCTGGCGGTTCTGGCTTACTTACCTCTAGCCGCCCAGTCGCTGCGCGTTTATTCCGAGCTCGCGAAGATCGACGCGTCGGGCCAGGTCACATCGCCTCAGAATCCGCGCGAAATTCTTTCTCCGGCCTTGGCGCGCAACGCGTTCACGTCTTTTCAGATCGTGGTGGAAGTGAAGCCGGGCACGCCTTACTGGCTGTACGTCGGTGAGAATCCTGAGGACGCGGTGAAAGTCAATCTGTACCGCCGCACCGGCGACGGTCTGGAGCGCCTCAGCTCGCCCTATCAAGGCGACACGACGCAGATTTTCCGCCTGGACCTGTGGGTGGATCGCAACGCGGCGGCGCGGCGCATCAAAGTGGAGCCGCAACTCGACGTGAACGACGACTGGGTAGTGTATCCCATGGAAGCTCGCGTGATGGACGCGATCGTTCCCGACGGTCCCTGGCCCGAAGGAGCCGCATCGCCAGCCGCGGTGATGAAAGCTTTCGTCTGTAGCACTGCGTCGCCGAAGGTCGAGGGCGATGTCGAAGCTCGGCTTCGATTCCGCAACGCGCAACAGGACGTCGCGCTGGCCGCGCACGCTCCGAAGGCCGATTTGCTACGTCTGATCGGTGGATGCAACGCGTCGCCTCCGGACGATCCCGAATGGTACCTGCGCATTCGAGATTATTTGTACCGCATGCGATAAACTAAGGAAGCAAGTCCCGTAACCAATCCCAGGAGAGATGGCCGAGTGGTTGAAGGCGCACGCTTGGAAAGCGTGTTTAGGGGAAACTCTAACGAGGGTTCGAATCCCTCTCTCTCCGCCACACTTTACCAAAGGAGATAACCCGTTCGCGAATCGCGCCTTCCGTGCCGTCGGAAATTCGGGGGCAGAGGTCTTTGACCCCATTTTCCCCATTTTCCTCATTCGGGGCGTCCGTTCGGGGAAGAGTCGTTTGTCTTAGAAATGGAGGAGCGATTCCAGCGGAAATGGCGGAGAGAAACGGTGTCGGCACGGAAGATTGCGATATCGGCATAAAATAGCCAGAGGGATGTCCCCAAAGATAAATTTTATGAGCGTGACTACTCAGGCTGTCCCCAAGGCCCCCAAGGCCCAAAGGCCCAAAGTGTGTTATACCACCGACGACGGGAAGCGGTTCTGCCAGTGAGTCCACCTCAGGTTGGCAAACAGGCCCAGATGATTCCGGCTTGTCTGGGCGTGTTTTTTCTCGCCACGACGTTCTCGGACTGCGGGGCTCCACGAAGGCCTACGGTGGTTCCGCCAGACTCGACGTGGGTCGAAGGCGCAAAAACCGGATGGTGGCAGCACTGTAGCCACACGGTCACAAGCACCACTCATTGCACGATTTGGAATGAAGGAGGCGAGGTGCTTGTGGACTAAACTTTCCTTCCTCTCGATGGTGGTTCGATTCCTCCAGATGACAGTCTGAAGCTGCGTGGCCGGGGACCCTGCACAGGCGTATATCAAGTGTGCCTAACAAATGGCCGCATTCTGCTACCTCAATCAAGATTCAGTGAACTGAAAGACTTTATCGAGGCAGGAGGCCATAGCCGTTATAGCTCGACATGGGGGCCAAGGGACAGACAGAGTCGACCCGCGCGAAAATGTGTAAAAGGGGAACAATGGGGGGAACAATGTGGAACAATGGGAGCAGCCCGAGTAGCCACGCTTCGAAGTGAACGCCCGGGGTGTCCCATGAGAGTTTTTGCGAGTTTTCACCACAAGTATTCGAGATGCCTGGAAATGCACGAGTGGTAGCCCCGGGATTGCCCTACACATCACCCGACGGGGGACGAATCGGGAGCGGGTGTTTTACACGGTGGGGGACCGGCGGCTGTACCTGCAGTTGGTGCGGGAGAATCAGGCGGCCGCGGGAGTGCGGGTGCTGGCTTACTGCCTGATGACGAATCATGTCCACTTCGTGGTGGTGCCGGAGCGGGAGGACTCGTTGGCCGTGTTGTTTGGGGGAACATGGGGGAACAGGGGACAGCCTGAGTAGCCACGCTTCGGAGTGAACGCCCGGGGTGTCCCATGAGAGTTTTTGCGAGTTTTCACCACAAGTATTCGAGATGCCTCGAAATGCACGAGTGGTAGCCCCGGGATTGCCCTATCACATCACCCAACGGGGGACGAATCGGGAGCGGGTGTTTTACACGGTGGGGGACCGGCGGCTGTACCTGCAGTTGGTGCGGGAGAATCAGGCGGCTGCGGGAGTGCGGGTGCTGGCTTACTGCCTGATGACGAATCATGTCCACTTCGTGGTGGTGCCGGAGCGGGAGGACTCGTTGGCCGTGTTGTTTGGGCGGGCGAATGGCCGTTATGCGCAGGCCCTGAACATCCGAAAGGGTCGGTGCGGACACTTGTGGCAGGCGCGCTATCATTCCTGCGCGCTGTCGGACTCGCACCTGGGGATCGCGCTGCGGTATGTGGAGGACAATCCATGCCGGGCGGGGATGGCGGGGACGCCGGCCGAGTACCGGTGGTCGAGTGCGGCGGCACACTTGGTGGGGGATGGGGATCGGAGCGGGATTCTGGACATGCGATTTTGGGAACGAGCGGGGGGAGCAGCGACTTGGTCGGAAATGCACGGGTGTCCTCCAAGCGCGGATCGGATCACGGCGCTGCGGAAATGCACCTACTCGGGGCGTCCATTCGGGGAGGAGTCGTTTGTCTCAGAAATGGAGGAGCGATTCCAGCGGAAATGGCGGAGAGAAACCGTGGTGGGGCGGAAAACTGCGATATCGACATAAAATGGCCGGAGGGGTGTCCCCGAGGGTAAATTTACGAGCGTGACTACTCAGGCTGTCCCCAGAGCCCCCCCAGAGCCCCCCAGAGCCCGAGGGTAAATTTACGAGCGTGACTACTCAGGCTGTCCCCAGAGCCCCCCGGGAACGAGCGGGGGGAGCAGCGACTTGGTCGGAAATGCACGGGTGTCCTCCAAGCGCGGATCGGATGACGGCGCTGCGGAAATGCACCTACTCGGGGCGTCCATTCGGGGAGGAGTCGTTTGTCACAGAAATGGAGGAGCGATTCCAGCGGAAATGGCGGAGAGAAACCGTGGCGGGACGGAAGATTGCGATTTCGGCATAAAATGGCCGGAGGGGTGTCCCCAAGGGTAAATTTATGAGCGTGACTACTCAGGCTGTCCCCAAGGCCCCCCCCCGTTTTCTTCAGGCCACGCAATCTATCGCTGCGGAATAGCTTGGCCGCGGTGACAGGTGGAACAGTTAATCGCACGATTCTGCGCCTCGCTGGTCAGGTTTTCCATCTTCGCAAGCTGTTGGTTGACCGTCCGATGCATGGCGGCCATTTCGCGCGCCGCGCGCTTCGGCCGTTTGTCGTCGCTAGCGAAGTCGGTTTCGACGTGACAGTGAGTGCAGGTGACGCCGAGACCCCGGCTATAGCCAACATCCATGATGGTCAGTAACACAGCGGCGCGCGTATTCTTAAGGTACTGGAGATTCTTGAACACTTTTTCCGCTGGCTCGTTTTCTTTTCCGGCGATCTGCTCGGACCATTGTTTTACATACTTCGCATTCACGTCTGATTGGCTCGACTGGGCGCAAAGGAGTGCCGGCAGAAAAACCAAGCTCGCGATGATAACCATGCCCTGAGGTTTCATGGAGTCCACACGGCATGCGTTGTGCCAAAGCTGCTTTCGGCAGCGCCTTGATAACATTAATCAAAGATCGAAGCGAACACCATGCGGCGTCCCGAATATGAAAATGGATATGTCGAAAGCGGACATTTTTGTTCACAGTTGCTTTGATTGCGCAGTTCCCAACCACGAGAACTGTTGGGAGTCGTGAGGCTTACAGGCCACTTTGACCCGCTTTTCTTCCGTTTTCTTCAGGCCACGCGGCGCGAGAACCGGACCGAGCTCAGCAGCGATCCGACCAGGCTGGAACGTGAAGGAGCTTGTGCGCTGCCCGCTAGCGATCCTGCGAATGAGCGGTAAGCCTGCGCCAGCCGGGTGCTCGAGGAAACAAAAGTGTGATTTCCGATAGCGCTAGTCACCGCTCGATAGTCGTTGGGGAAGACTCCTTCGACCGGGCGGCCCAACGCCTCGGAAATGGCTTCCGGCTTCAAGTCGCCCGATTGCCAGCGATTCACCAGGATTCGAATCTTCCCCGAATCCACCCGTGCCGCTTCGATCTCCCGAATTCGCTGCTGCGCCAGAATGACCGACAGGACCTCCGGCGTAGTGGCGATGCAAACTCGCGACGCGGCATTGAGAATGTATGCGGTCGCGTCATCGATGAGTTCTGGGAGATCGACCAATACGTGGTCGTATCTCGCGCTGAGAAAACTCAGCAGGTGATGATAGTCATGCCACCCTGGGGCGGCTTTCGCGATGTCGCGGTTCGACAATAAGAAATCGACGTCGTCTTTGCGGCGTACGTGGCGCGGCCAGATCAGAGTCATCACCATGTCGGCGAGGGCGAGAGTTTCTGCCACCGGCGACTGAGGGACCAGTCCAAGCGACTCGGCCATGGTTCCCGATCTCAGATCGCATTCCAACACGGCGACGCTCTTGCGGAACAACGCGAGTTGCCTGGCCAGGTTCATGGTGATGGTGCTTGCCCCGCTGCCCGCCTTTGACGGCAGGAATGCGACTACATTTTCGAAGCCGCTGGGGCGGCTGGCGGAAATCGCGGCGCGCACTGTGGCGATTACGTCGGGGACCGAGAAGGGGAGACTCAGCGAAAACCCGGTGGGGCCTCCCGAGGCAGTGAACGCTGGCTCCGTCGCCGAAAATCCGATCACCGGCACCGCCGGGTTGCTCTGCTTGATCTGCTCGTAATCGCAGAAGGCCCGGTCAGGCGACGAAACATCCAGGAACACGACGTCCAGAGCCAGCGTGTTCAAGGTCGTGGTCAGGGCGTACGGAGCCGGCGATGGGCAGAAGAATCTGTCCAGAGTGATTTGCCCGGAGCTGCGAACGATACCGCTCAGCAGGTCGGTTGCGTCCAGGTTATCGCTGATCAAAAGGCTATGCAGCATTAGTTAAGTTCCAGCCTGAAGCCGACGGCACAAGTCCGCCGGCAAGAGATTACCTTTCGATGTGGCAATTCACCGCCCAGTTGGCGGGATTGAAAACAAAGGCCTGCAAAGTGACTACGAAGATTTTTCCGTCCAGAAACTGACGCGCCTCAGTCGATTCCCTGACGGGATCCTATTTCCCCACTATCAGTATCGAAAACGACCCCGCCACCATCTGTCCACGGCCGCCGCGGCCGCCAGCCGGTAGAGGCGTCGGCGCGGGCCCGAACTCTGCCGCGATCAGCAGGATGTGTCCCGTCTTCGAATCGAGCGTCAGCGTCTTGGCGGTCCGCATGGTGGTCAAGTTCTGTTCCACGGCGAAACCGGTCGGACTGTTTTCTTTGATGATCGTCAGCGTCCCATCGCCCTGGGAACTGAACGCCTCCATGGTCTTCGGATTGAATACGGCTCCATCCGTCCCTTGGCCGATCGGTAGCGTGTCGAGAATTTTTCCGTCCTCCGCATTCAGCATCACCATGGTTTGCGGATTGCGGCACGCCGCGAACAGCACGTGATTCTTCGCGTCCAGCGCGAGGCCCGCACACACGCCGCCCTTGCCTTGAAGATCGTAATGCGCCGTAACTTGCATCGTCTTCGCATCGATCACCGCGATGTTGCCCTTGTCTTCGATGTCGACGTAAATATGTCCCTTGTCATCCGTCGCGGCCTGTTCCGGGGCCCCACCCAGGTCGATAGTGCCGAGCACGGAACCGTTTTTTGAGTCGATCACGGTTGCGTTCGGCGCGCGATGACTGAAAATATAAACTCGCTGATTGAATGGATCGAATAGAAGCCCGTCCGGCCCGCCATCGACTTCAATATTCTTGAACACCTCGAGCGTGTTGGTATCCCACATTACTACCGGCTTGCTGGTCGCGAAGCCGTGATGAGACTTCGGGTCGACCGCGGCTCCATGCGCGCTCGATCCGGGAATTTCGCCCGCGGGTTCCAGAGTGTCCAGATTGAACACCGTGATGCGCGGCGTGGATCCGCTGCGCGCGATGTACAATCGCCGTCCCTCCGCGTCCGCGTACACGTAATCGAATCCGCCCTCGCCGCCGACTTTGGCGGTTTTCAGGACGTGATAAGGTCCGTCGCCCGAAGCCGGCTGAGCCTGTATCGCCGCCAACGTTGCGATCGCTGCGAGCACCGCGAAAAATCGTCGCATGAAGTACCTCCCCTGAGAGTATAAACCCGGCGGACTCCGCGCGCGTCATGTTACGATGAGGCCGGCATTCGTAAAATGCGATTCATCGGCGCCGCAATCGCGTTATGCTTTCTCCTGATGCCGGATCGCGGGGACGCACAGGGTTGGAGAATGGATCGCCGCATCGCTTTGGACCTGCAGGAATCCGGGGTTCATCGGGAAACCGAGCGCGCGGATTTATATTTCGATGCCGATGCGTTGCCAGCGGCTGAGACATCCACTTTCGCCGGTCAGGTTGAAAAAGGCATCGAAAACATCGAGAAATTCCTGGCGATTTCTCTGCCTCCGGATCGAAAAATCCATTACTATATCAGCCGCCAGTTTGACATTTCCCACTCGCAAGGCCGGTCGGTTTACTTGCCGCTTCAAAGAGTGGCCAATCAATCGGCGCCCTACCTGCATGAGACCACGCACATCATCGCTCCTTGCGCCAACTGCCCGATGTGGTTCAGCGAGGGCCTGGCTTCGTTCGTGCAGAGTTATGTCAGCGAACATATGGGCGGTTACGACGGCATCATTTTTGCCCGCCGTGGCAACCGCGGCATCGATCGCGATTCGCTCCGCTGGCTTGCGGATAAGCGGGGCCAAGCCGTCCTGCCGTTCATCGGCACCGTCGACGAACCGCCTGAAATCGGCGAGGATCGCTCCAACGTCGCGGCGCCGTTCTACGTAATGGCGCAATCGTTGGTGAAGTACATGGTCGAAAACACCGACATGGAAAAGCTTCGAGGTGTGATGGCGTCCAGCGATTTCGAAACGGATCTAAAACGTTTAACCGGCAAATCGTCTCTCGAGTGGAAGCAGAGCTGGTCGAAAGCGATCACACCCACCAAGTAATTTTCTTATTGGCGTCCATCCGCGTTAATCAGTAGCTTCATTACTTCCTGAAACAGTACAGTGCCGACATGGTCCGCAGATAAATACGTCCGTCCACGATCGCCGGTGTCGAAAAAATATCCTCGTCCAGATTGCTGACCTGAGCGACGTCCCAATTCGCGTCCGCTCTTACGACTACGATCTTCCCCTCTTCGCTCGCCAGGAAAATTTTGCCGTCTCCTGCCACCGGCGAAGCCCAATAACTCCCCAGCGCACCCGGTAGCCGAGCCAGTCGATAGACTTCGCCCGTTTCCGGATTCAGGCTGGTGAAAATTCCGTCGCGCAACAAATATAATACGCCCTCATACAGCAGCGGAGACGCCGTATTCGGCAGCGCTTTGCGATAGCGCCACAGCACGTGGCTCTTGGTGACGTCGCCATGTCCGCCCGCGCGGATCGCCACCAGGCAATTTTCCGCACGCATCGCGAGTCTGATAGAACTTCCACTCGCGCTGGTCGATGTAGCCATCCTGGTCCAGGTCGTTATCCGCGAACCACTGCGCCGGGTAAACAACCGAAGCCTCTTTGCGCGACAGCTTTCCGTCGTGATCGGTATCGTATTGCGCCAGCGCCTGGCTGAACTCGGGAATCTTGTCGCGGCGCTTTTCATCGCCGCCGATCTCCCACCCGTTTACGTAGATCCGATCGTGGTCGATGACCGGAACCGATTTCAGTTGCCAAGCCATCCCGCGCACCCACCACAGTTTTTCCCCGGTCTCCAGCGCATATGACGCGACCTCGAACGACCCCGGCACGATCAGCTCCGGTCCACTCTTCCCGCGATAAATCGCTGGCGTCGCGTACCCGCGCGTATATTCGGGCCGCATCGTCTTCCAGATCACGCGTCCGCTCGCGGGATCCAGAGCCAGGAGGTACGACCCGGTATCCTGATCGCATATCAATACCAGTTTTCCATCCGCGAGAATCGGCGACGATCCGTGTCCGTTCGGATTATTAAATGGACCCAGCGGCACGCGCCAACGCTCGTTTCCGTCCGGACCATAAGAAAGCAGACCGAAGTCACCGAAAAAGACAAACACGTTCTGCCCGTCGGTCACCGGCGACGGCGACGTGGGACCGTTGGTGGGCTGATACGGCTCCTGACGTTCGCGTGGAGCTTGACGACGCCACAGAATTTTCCCGCTGGCGCGATCCAGGCAGATGGTGAGCAGAGTCTCGCCTTCATAGGCCGTGACGAAAATACGATCGTTCGTCACGACCGGTGAGGAGTGTCCCGGCGGCAGCTCCGTTCTCCATACAGTGGTCCGCAGATCGAACCGGTCGGGCAGTCCTTTCGATGCGGAAATTCCGGATCCGTTCGGCCCGCGGAACTGAGTCCAGTCCGCAGCCGCGAGCGTAAGTGGAATCAGAAACCAGCCGAGCCGGTGCACCTATTTCACTTCGGCCGCCGGTTTTGTAAACTTCGCATCGTCGATTGGGACGTTGCTCTTCTCTTCTGAAATCTGAATCGTGAAGCGGCCGCTGGGCCGTGAGAGTGTCCATCGGAACGGAATCTTCACGCCATCCGCTTCGCGATAATCCGCGTAGTCGATCTGCGTCGCCATGCGTCCCACCGGAGTTTCCGCGTAGCGGACCAGACGCACCAGCAGCCCAGTTGCCGCGTCGAAATACAAACGAACTTGCGGGAGCAATGGACTGCTGCCGATCAGCGTCTCGCATTCCACTCCGCCGATGGTTTCGCGGCGACCGCGCCGCAGTTGCGGAAAAATATCTTTCAAACGCAGCGCGAGGGCAAACTCGGCATCCAGGCCGGATGCTCCCGACTCCGCCGCCGACATCTCGCGCGCCGGGCGTCCGGTGTTGCCCATCCACCCGGCGGTGCCGTCGAAAGCCGTAAAACTGTCGCTGCCGGAATTGTGCGTGATCGTGACGCGCCGATTCGGAGCCTTCGTCAACACGTCAATCGGCGTTTCTCTCCCGCCGGCCAGAATCTTGCCGGTTTCCACGCGGCTGGTGACCTTCCGGATTGCGTCCGCGCCGCCAACCGCGGCGATATATTTCTCGATAATCTGCTCGACCGTGGCCGTGCTCGCCGCAGGTGCCGAAGTTTCCGTCCGCGGCGCCATGTCCGACTCGAGCACTGGCGGCGAACTGGCCGGATGCGAGGACCCGTGATGGCAGGAATAGCACGTCACTTGCGTCCTGCCTCCAAACGCGTTCTTATTGATCATCGCCGTCATGGCCATCATGTCGCGCGCGGTCTTCTTGGCGGGTTTTTCGTCCGCATCCATCTTGCCTTGCACGTGGCAGAACGTACATTCGACTCCTAGCGACACCGCGATAAACTGCATCGCCGGCCCCAGTTGATCCGCCGGTGTTCCCTTCAGTTGAACGATATTCTTATAGACCTGCTCTGCGGTCTTCGACTCACTGCCTTGGCCAAAAGCGGCCAGAGCGGTACTTGACAAAATCAAAACCCAGCGAAAGCTCATGATGAACGAGAATATCACGTCCCCGGACAGACACCGGTGGGACAGACTCCGCTCATGTATCCGAACCCACACGACAGCCGGTGCGCGTCGGCGATCGCATTCAGGTCCAGCCGGCCGAACTCTTTCACTACGTCCCAAACCTGCGCGATGAACGGCTCATTCGAAATAATCTGATACTTATCCTGCGCGCTTTCGATGAACTGCATGGTCCCCACCGGCTCATAATCCCACGCCTCCGCATCGCGGAACCAACCCGCGATCTGCGGTCCCACGCGCGGGATCAAGGCTACAAACTTCGCGGCAAACCCGGTGAATTGCTCCACCGGAGGCAGCAGCGGCACCAGGTCGCCGAAGTTTTCATACCGGATCTGATTGTGAATTACGTTCTCATAGCCTTTCCTGAAATCGGGATCCCCCGCCTTCGCGGATGCGAACGTAATCACCTGCTGGATCGGAATTCCGTAGCCTTGATTCAGTACGTATGCGCCGATGGACGCCATCGCCCCACCCTTGCTGTGCCCCGTGACATACACCGGCGCAGGGCCCAGCGCCTTCACCGCGGCGGCCACTTTATCGATCACCGACATGGTCGCGTCATAGAAGCCGCTGTGAACCGCGCCCGGCACCCGGCCTGGCCCGGTACTGCAAGTTTTCGGAACGTCGAAGAAATCCTGGAGCCAGTCGCGGAACCTTTCTTCCGGATCGTTGCGCGCCGGCGGCAAAGTGCCACGAAACGCCACGATGATTCCGTCGGCGTTCTGGCCCACCACGCAAGCGTTCACCGAGAGAGCCCCGCCGCAGACCGCCGTCGGTGCCGCGATGTAGTTCACCGCCGGGCTATAAATCGGATCCGCGGCATAGACGCAGCCGCCGGGGGCGATGTTGTAAGCCGTCCCGCTCGCGCACAACAAACGTCCAGTTAGGGTCGTAGGCATGTCTCATTGTGACTCGGCGCGCCCGAACGTATCATTTCAGCATAAGTTCATCTACCGCATTCCAAACGCGTTACGGGCGTGCGAAAATCTGAAACTCGATCTCGACCTCATTCTTCACCTTGATCGTGCCGCCTCCGATGCTGATCGGCTTAATGCCGAAATCGGTCTGCTTGAGGATCGTGTGGCCCGTGTACGCCTCGCCATTTTTCGTCACTGCCAGACTGATCGGCTTCGTCGATCCGTGCAGCGATAGCGTGCCGTCCACCTTCCACTGGCCCTCGCCTGTCTTGTCGACGTGCGACGACCGGAACGCAATGGCCGGATATTTGGCCGGCTCCAGCGTCATCTCTTCCATGTCCTTCTGGATCTGCGCCTGAGTCTTCGCGTCCACTTTAGGATCCGGTTTAACCTTCATCTTCGACGTGTCGACCGTGAACTCGACCGAAGCGTCACCGATCTTGCCGGATGCGATCGGCGCATTCACCCAATGTTCGTGAGCCGCCGCTGAAAACAGCCCCGATTTGCCGACGTGAATCGTAATCGTGCTCCGCTCCACGTCCATTTGCCATTCCTGCCCGAAAAGCGCAACAGCGCCCGCCGCGAAAATCAGTATCTCTAAGTGACATACGCGTACACTTTCCTCAAATTACGCTCGAACAACTGTGCGGGAAGAATTCCCGTCACGACGCGCCGTCCGGTGACCAGCAGCCGGTTCTCCCACTGCCCGATGCTGCCCATCAGCAGCGACCGCTGTTGAATGTGCCTGGTCCGCCGAGAGCGCAGCGCCTCGTACTTTCGCAGCGCCGCCTCGATCCGCGGTTCGTTCGAAACGCACTTCGCGAGGACCAGCGCGTCTTCGATCGCCATGCACCCGCCCTGACCGAGATTGGGCGTGCAAGGATGCGCCGCAGTCGCCGAGCAGGCTGATCGTTCCCTGACCCCATCGCGCAAGCGGAGGTAAATCGTACGCCCGATTCTCCAGGATCGTTTCCCCGGGAGTCGCTTCCAGAAAGTCGCCGATCGGCGCGTGCCAACCTGCAAACATTTTCCTTAGCTCGCGCTTCTTTCCGGCGGGACACCCGTTGACGACCGCATACCACGTGAATTCGCCGCCGCCGATATCGAGAATCCCAAATCGCTTGCCGCGACCCCAGGTCTCGCTGTTCACGCCCGGCTCAACGGCCCCGCCTTCATACTGAGCCACGCCTCGCCACACCGTGTATCCGCGATATACAGGCTCGATCGGCCCCAGCAGCCAAGCCCGAACGCGCGACCGGATTCCGTCCGCGCCAATCACGGCATCGTGTTCCGCGGTCGCGCCGGTTGCGAAATGAAGCCGAACCTTCTCGTTGAATTGCTCCAGGCGGACCACCTCATGCCCCAATCGCACCCGATATACAGGCAGTGCGGCCATCAGCGCGGCCAGAAGATCCGATCTCCGCGTGCACAGCGCCGGAACATCGAACTCGCCCAGCGCGATATCCATCAGAATTGTCCCGCTGCTCGACCGCACTAGGAATCGCGAGTTGACTCCGCTCCGCGCCAGCACGTTGTCGAGCACGCCAATCTCACGAAGCACGCGAGTCGCGTTGGGCCACAACATCATTCCGGCGCCCACTTCGCCCAGCACGGCGCTCGCTCATACACGGTGGCCTCGAACCCCGCCCGCCGCAATGGACGGTCGCCGCGGCTCCGCCGATTCCGCCGCCGATAATTCCAAAACTACGCATAGAAAATTGATTACGAATCCCAGACGAAGATGTGTGAATTCACACGGGATGCCCAGGCCTCTCATCAGGCTCGCGAAGCTTGTAGCGGGAGATCAAGCGTTGAATCGTGCGCCGGTCAAGACCTAAGACGGCTGCGGAGCGGCGCCGGTTCCATCCGGTCTCCTCGAGAATCAGGCGCAGGTACCGGCGCTCCAGTTCCTCCATGGTAGGCCGGTCCGCGATCAGCTCATCCTGCGTTGTTGTGCCGCGGGCTTTGGTTCGCCGTTTCACTCCCGCCGCGATCTCCGGAGGCAGGCAGCCGATGGTGATCAGGCCGTTCGACGAAAGCGCCGCGGCTCGCATCAGAGCGTTCTCCAACTCTCTCACGTTGCCCGGAAATTCGTATGCGTATAGCGCCTCCGTAGCTTCGTGCGTCATGATCAGCCGGGGCTTGCCCACGCCAGACAATTTCTCCAGAAAATGACTGGTTAACAGTTCCACGTCGCCCGCGCGTTCCCGCAGCGGAGGCAGATCGATCGCCAGAACGCTCAGGCGGTGATACAGGTCGGCGGGAAAATTTCCCGCAGCCAGCACTCTAACATTGGCCATGCGCGCCTCGCTCGATCCGACGCGCCGAACTTCGCCGGTTTGCAGCACGCGCAGCAGGCTGGCTTGCAACGCGGGACCGGTGGACGCCAAATCATCCAGAAACAGCGTTCCTCCTTCAGCCGCTTCGAACCGTCCCGCGCGGTCGGTGTTGTGGCCGAACAATTCGGATTCGAGCAGCGTGTCGTTGAGTCCGGAGCAGTTCACCGGTACAAACGGCCGATTCCGCCGTCCGCTAAGCTCGTGAATTGCGCGCGCCGCCAATTCCTTTCCGGTCCCCGATTCGCCGGTGATCAGAACCGTGGTATCCGTCCGTGCGGCCTGCGCGATCAGCTTGTGAACCATCGCCATTGGCGCGCTGTGTCCCACCAGGCCGAAGCGCGACAGATCGCTCGCATCCGGAGCCTTCCGCGGCGCGGGCGCCTCGGATTCTTCGCGTGTGTCCAAATAGCGTTGCAGCAGCGCCGTAACCATCGCGAGATCGAACGGTTTGGCGATGAAATCCGTCGCGCCCCGCGCCACCGCCGCTTCCATGGACCCGTGCGCTGTCATCAGGATGATCGGAACGTGCGCGTTCACGCTTCGGATTTCCCGGACGATATCAAAACCGAAGCTGTCGGGAACGTACAGATCGCAAAATACGGCGTCGAAAGGCCGCTGCCTCATCTGCTCCAGCGCTTCGTTCCCCGTCTTCGCCGAGGTGACCTCGAATCCCTTCGACGACAAGCCCGCCTCCAGCATGGCGCGGATCGAGCCATCGTCGTGCGCGATCAGGATGTGGGGAACTTTGGACATGGCCGGTCAAGCCTTCATCCGCGGCGGCGCAACGTGGATGTTGAACCCGAAGTAGAGAAATCCGCAGCGGGTCCTGCGGCGCGATTCCGTAACGTACGGCCTATTGTAACCCGTTCCGAATGGCCGGCCCTGCATCGATCAATCGTCGCGAAGGGCTGCGATCGGGTCCACTGTAGTGGCTCGACGCGCCGGAACGAAGGACGCGAAGAGAGCGACCATCGCGAGGATCGCGCAGACGGCAACGATGGTCCGCGTGTCGAGCGGCGAGACTCCGTAGAGGAGGGTCGCAAGCCAGCGCGTGGCTGCGATTGCAAGGACTACGCCGGCCGCGAGCCCCGCAACTGTCAATCGTGCGGAGTATTTCAGAATTTCGCGAGCGATGTCCCAGCGGCGCGCGCCGATCGCGATTCGCAGTCCGATTTCACGGGTGCGTTGCGACACGACATAAGACAGAACGCTGTAAATTCCCAGTGCGGCCAGAACCAGCGCCAGCGCGGCGAAAGTTCCCAGCAGATTCAGGACTTGAGTGCGATTGGCCAGCTCCTCGTCGACAATTGCGTCCATGGTGCGGAGGTTGGACACGGGCTGTTCGGGGTCGACCGCGGCGACAGCGCGTTGCAGATCGTTTGAGATGGAGAGCGGATCGCGAGCGCACAGAATCGCAATCTCGGAGGGTTGAAAGAATGCGATATCGGTCTGCGGATAGGGCACATAAACGGCCGATTTCAGGGCGAGGTCCAGGCCGCGCTCGCGGATGTCGCGAATTACGCCGACAATCGTCATCCAGCGAGGCGAACCGTCGCCTGTGCCGGTGTCGATGCGATGGCCGAGCGGACTTTCCATCGGCCAATACTGCCGCGCCAGCGTTTCGTTGATCACGACCACCGATGGCGAGGATTCGCGATCGCGGCGGTCGAGGAACCGGCCTTCCTTGAGCTGCGCGCCGACGGTTTCAAAATAATCGGCGCTCACCAGTCGAAACAATGCGTCCTGGCCCAGGTTGTTTTGCGTGGGCTGACCTTCAATGACGAGGCTCATGGTGTTGCCGCGGGAGGTATAAGGAAGGTCCGAGGCGAGGCCGGCGGATTTCACCCCGGGTATCGCACGCACGCCGGCGAGCACGTCGTCATAGAAGCGGCGGCGGCGAGTTGCATCCTGATATTTCGGAAACGGGAGATTGATTTCCGCGGTGAGAATACCCTTGGAGCGAAATCCTGGATCGACGGCGCGCAGGTGTGCGAGGGTTTCGATTAGAAGTGAGGCTCCCACCACCAGCATCAGCGCGATGGCAACTTCGGCGACCACCAGAATGTCGCGAAGTTTACCGCCTCGGCCAATGGCGGAGCGAAGAGAAAGCTCGGCTCGCGCGAGTTGCAGAGCTGGGGCCAGACCGAAAAGGAATGCAGTCAGGATCGAAACCGCGGCAGTAAACGCAAGGACACGCAAGTCGATATGCAGGTCCGCGGAGCCGGGCAGCTGCGGCGGAATCATCTGTTTCAAGGCGGCCAGGCTCCACCGGGCGAAAAGAAGACCTAAAGCTCCGCCAGCCGAGGCCAACAGCAGATTTTCGGTCAGGATCTGGCGCAGAAGCCGGGATGGCGCGGCCCCGAGGGCGGTTCGGACGGAGATTTCGCGGCGGCGCGAGGTCGCGCGGGCAAGAAGCAGATTTCCGACATTCGCGCAGGCGATCAGAAGAACGCAGCCTGCGGCCGCGAGAAGGATCAGGAACGCGGTGCGCGTATCGCCCAGGATTTCGTCTTTCAACGAGACTACGGTAATGCCGACTCGGGCGTTGGTGGCTGGGAAATCCGCGGCGAGTTGGGCGGCTAGAGCGTTCATATCCGATTGAGCCTGATGCAGGTCGCGACCGGCCTTGATCCGTCCCACGACTTTCAGGAAATGGCTATTGCGGCGCGCCCAGATTTGGGGAGTAATGCCCAGGGGCAGCCACAGTTCGGTGTCGCGATCGGGATATTGGAATCCTCGGGGCATGATGCCCGCAACCACATAGTTCTCGCCGTTCATCAGGACCGACTTCCCAGGAAGTGTGGGATCGCCATGATAGCGCCGCTGCCAGAGGGCGTAGCTAAGGATCACGACCCTGCTATTTGGGATTTCTTCATCTTCGTGAAAGGCGCGCCCGAGCAGGGGTTGGACGCCCAGCATGGGAAGAAGGTTCGCGGTGATGGATTGGCCGTGCACTTCTTCCGGTGGTCCGCCGCCCGAGAGATCGACGGTCGCGGGGCCCGCGTATGCGGCGATCTGTTCGAAGACCTGCGACCGCTTTCGCCAGTCCAGGAACGTCGCCGGAGACACCCGGTCTTTGGGTACTCCGAAAGCCGAGAAGTCTTCCCAGAGTCGCGCGAGACGATCAGGAGCCGCGTAAGGCAGAGGCCGGATCACGATCGTATCCAGCGCACTAAAGATCGCCGAGTTGGCTCCAATTCCGAGGGCGAGCACGAGGATCACGGCAAAGGAGAAGGCTCGGGCGCGGGAGAGGATCCGGAAGGCGTAGCGGAGATCGGAAAGCATAGTCTGTTAGACGACGGTCTTGCCTGAGCGTTCGTAACAAAGGACGCCCACTTCCGGACGTTTAATCGAGTCGATACTCCCGGCTTTTCCGAGCAACCGTTTCCCGCGCGCGTCAGCATGCAGACTCTGAGTCACGCGGCCGCGCCCTGGGTCAGCCACAACACCATGTGGTGTTCGTCGACGTATTCGCCGTCGACCAGCAAGGCGTGACGCTCGGTTCCGAACACCTCGAAGCCCAGCGATTCGTAGAGCTGTTTCGCGGCTTCCTGGGTAGTCGCCACGCTCAGTCTGATTTGTTCGAGTCCCGGCAAAGACCGGGCGCGCTTCAGCAACTCCGTCATGATCGCGCGGCCAACTCCTTGGCCGCGCCAGCGCGGACGAACATAGACGCCCCAGACGATGGCTTTGTGCCTCGCTTTCAGCCGGGTTTCGCGCGCGAATCCCGCCATTCCGGCAAGGTCGCGCTCCGGCGAAAAAGCTCCCATGACGAAATTATCGTCGGAGCGGGAAAGGCGCGCGGCGATGGTGGAAAGGGAAATGGCTTCGTGCTCGGAGATCGATTCGGCGAATGCTTTGGGCGACTGCTCCAGCCGTTCGCGCCGCAGGCGTTTGAACGGAACCGCATCCTCCGGCGTCAAAACGCGGACGATCATCCGCCCATTTTAGGGCATCTGTACGCTGGAAACCCTGCCGTCGCTCAGCCGGACCACGCCGATGGTGGTGTCCTTCGCCATGTAGCGATAGATCTCCACCAGATGCCCGTCGTCGAACATGGTGATCCGCGACGCAGGTTGGCCGGCCTTCAGAATCTCGTCGCGATTCATTCCGGCCGCGAACGCTCTCAGATCCGCAGTGGTCACTTCGGGCGGCGGAGGCGGTGGAGGAACGGGCGCGGCTACTGCCACCGGCTCGCGCGGAGGAGCGGGCGCAGGTTTATGCGTCGCCGCGTGCTTCGATGCGGGAGGGGGCGGGGGAGGGACGAACGTGTCTCGCTTCGGGACCCCGGGGCCCACGTCGAACAGCGGCGCTTCATCCGAGTCTGCCGCCTTGGGCTTCGAAACCGCACCCTGTTTGGCGGCCTTCGCCGTGGTCGTGTCCATTTTTTCGAAAATCTTGGTGAGACCGTCGCTGACTTTCTTCCCCGCGACTCCGCCGACCGACCCACCGGCCGCCGCGGCCGCGTGTTCAACCATCGACTGACCAAAGCCGAATGTTCCCAGCATTATGACTAACATCGCCGAACGCATACAGTCCCCCACGCCAGATCGTAGCAGGCTGTCTCTTTAAGACCAACCCGGTGATCGCCCTATCTTGCCTGCAAAAATGTCTCAGCGAACCCGTACCACCGGTGGGTACCGGCGATTGGACCAGTAGGCCTCCCAGCGATAACAATAGTGGCTTTGACCGCAGGGAGCGGTTGATCTCGCGCCGTTAGAAGGAACATGGCTAACTAAAAGAATGACTGGGACAGCGTACTAGCGAACGTGGCCCGGAACGGACGGCGCGAGGAAATTCTGCTCCTGCCACCACTCGGAACGGTCGTCGCTGTCGACCGCGACGCGTGAGCGTCATTTCTTTGTGGTCGCGCATCAGAACCATGGGAACCGACTTGCCGCGCATCGACCGGATGCGGCTGGAAATATCGGCTGGGCTGGCGATCTTCGCGTCGTCGACTCGCGTGATCACGTCGCCCGCCTTGATTCCCGCGCGCTCCGCCGGCGATCCCTTGGCGACCGCGCGCACCAGCACGCCTTCCTGCACTCCGAAGTACTGCGCGAGCTGTCCTTCCAGCGTTTCGCACTCGATCCCCAGCGCGGAGCTGCGCCATGCCATGAAACTGCGCGGAACGTCGGGCATCCGCATTTCGAGCCGTCCCATAGGCGCGGGAGGAGCTCGCGGGCGCGATCAGGAATGGTGTGACCGCGTGCCGCACGCCGACTTTCACCATTACCGTTTGCGGCGCGCCACCTCGCACGATCTCGAGCTTCACGTCGCGGCCCGGCGGCGTTTCGCGCACCAGCCGCGAGAATTGTTCCATGCCTTCCACGCGCTGCCCGTTGTATTGAAGGATCGCGTCGCCGTTTTTCAACCCGGCCTTTTCGGCGGGACTATCGGGCTCCACGCGCGTGATCTCGACGCCGGCCTCTTCGTGTAGCTTCAGGGCCTTGGCGCGCTCGCCGTCGATTTCCTGCACCATCACGCCCAGGTAGCTGGACTCCGCTGGCGGCGACTCGCATGGCCTTGGGAGCCGGTGGCGCTGCCGGCGCGGGCGTCTGCCCAGCCGCCGTGGAAACTAATCCCGCGATTCCCATGAACACGATCAGCGCAGTTTTCATAAAACCCTACTTCAACTTCCTCACGTAAATAATACCGCCCGCCGTATCGATCGACAGCAGCGGACCGCCTCCGTTAATCGAGCCTTCAAATACCAGCGGCGGACGACCCGCCACGGCGTTTCTGGCGCGGACCTCCGAAAAATCGGAAAGAATCCGCGGCGTTCCGCCTGATTCGTTTCTCGCCACCACCGACAACGCCAGATTAGACGGAATCAGAACCGTAATGTCACCCGACCCAGCCACCAGCGACGAATTCTCCAGGCGCGCGCCCGACAGCAGCTCCGCCAGAATGCTTCCCATCGCGGTCTGAATGTGCAGCGGACCCGACGACGTCTTTACGCGCACCGTTCCGGCGGCCGACTGGCAACTGGCGCCGCGCGAGGAACCGACTTCAATCGAGCCTCCACGCGTATCGGCCGACACCGAGCCGCCCGCTTGCAGAATCTGAATCACGCCCGCGCCGGTGTGCGCCTGAACCGAACTCGCGGCGTGGTCTACCTGGATGTTTCCGCCTTCGGTCGAGAGCGCCAGAGGACCGTTCGCCTCGCGAATCTGAATCTCTCCGCCTGCGGTCTGACAGGTGGCCTCGCCACCCGCGTTGTCGACGAAAATCGAGCCCGCGGCTGAAATGCATCGCGACGATCCGCCGATCTTGCCCAGGCGAATTTCGCCGCCCCCAGTGGTCGCTTCCACCCCGCCGCGGATCCGGTCGCAGCGGATCAACCCCGCCGTCGTATCCACATGCAAGCTGCCGTCAAAATCGTAAGCCTCTACGTCGCCCATCTGGCTGTCGACCACCACGGCGGTCATTCGCCGGGGAACATTCACTTCCCACTGCGCGTTGACATCTTCGCGGATCACCGGCATCAGCGTGACGACAGTGACCCCGCCGCGCACCGACATGTTGGCGATCGCGCTTCCGAAGCGGCGATGCGCGTCTTCCTCGGAATGCGCCCGCACATGCTCCGTCAGCTTGTAGGTGATCAGCTCGCCCTGCGTCCCGCGCAGAATCACATGACCGCGCGTGGCGACGCGCAGCATCCGCGTCGGTGGAGCGTTGAACGTGCCGCTATCGGTCCTCTTCCAATACGCGCCTTCCCGCACCATCTGAGCATCCTGCGCAAGCAGGGCCGAGAGGAGCGCGGGGATGAAGGCAATCACCATCAATAGGTCTCCGCCGAAGCGTTCATCGATTCCAGCACCCGCCGGCAGCGCTCCCGCACATAGCCCAACTGCTCACCGCGCAGCATCAGCTCCTGCAAAGTCCCGATCAGTTGCCGGTCCACCTCCCGGTTTATCTGCTGTCCGCCACCCGTCAGCAAATCGATCGCCTGCGTGCGCAGTCCCGGATTCGCATCCGAAAGCAGCACCTGCGTCAACGCCGTGCGCACTTCCGGCTGCGCCGCGAACGGCTTCAGGCCTTCCAGCGCCCGCATCCTTACGCCCGCATTTGCATCGTGCTGCACCGCGAACATCAGCGCGTCGCGCACGTCCGCCGATTGCGCGCGTGTATTCAAAATCTCAACCGTTTCGGCGCGCAACCCAGGATCCGACGGATCCTTCGCCGCCGCCAGCAGCAAGCCGCGGATCTGCTGGTCGTCCAGGCCACCGGAAACAATACGCTGCCGCGTTTCATCGAGCACGATCTGCACTCGTCCATTCGCGGCCGGCTCGACATAGCGAACTCGCGACGCACCCGGCGTCATGCTGGCCGCGCCAAATTGGGGACTCAAATTGGCCGTAGGAATCATCCGTGCCGCCGCGAATCCCAACGCGACCAGCGTCAACGCGCCCGCGGGACGCAGCAATCCCGCAGAAGGACGAAGCGTCAGCGCATCCACGAACTTTTCCCACCATCCGGCGCGAGCCGGCGCGGGAGCCGCTTCATCCGCCAGCAGCGCGAACAAATCCTCGCGGCATTCGCGTAATAACGCTGGCGACGGTGCGACTTCGACGTTGTCGAACGCGGCATGCATCGCCTTTTCGCGAGCCAGCCCGGCGCGGCACTCCGCGCACCCATCCAGGTGCGACTCGACGCGCTCCTCTTCGTCGAACCCCAGCTCGCCATACAGCAGCAGCGCGAACCGCTCGCGCGCCGCCGCGCAATTCAAATCCTGCTTCATACGAAATCTCCCAAAGCTGCCCGCATTTTCTGCGTGGCTCGAAACAGGCAGTTTTTCGCCGCCTCTTCCGTGGTCCCTAAGACTTCGCCGATCTTACGCAACCGCAATCCCTGATAATGCCGCAGCTCGAACACCATTCTTTCGCGCGGCGTCAACTGGCCCAGCACCGCCTTGATCCTCTGCCGCACCTGTCCGCTGAACAGGTGCCGCTGTGGATCGCCATCCACGCGATCTTCCGGCACCGCATCCATGCGATCCATCGGCCCCTCCGCCGTCGCCAGCACCGTTGGCTCTTCCTTCCGCACCTTTCGTTTGCGCATATGATCCAGGCACAAATTGGTCACGATCCGGTACAGCCAGGTATGAAAACTGCAATCGAACCGGAAGGAATGCAGGTTCCGGTACACCCGCAGGAACGCTTCCTGATACACGTCATGCGCATCCTCCGGCGACCTCAACAAATTCATCGCGAGCCGAAGCACACTTTGGTCGTAGGCGCGCACGAGCTGCTCAAACGCGGCGTGATCCCCGTCCTGAGCGGCCCGGATCAGCGCCGTTTCGTCCATCTGTAAGCCCGCTTTCAGGGCCACTATGGCGGCTCCACTCTTCCGGTGCAACACTATCTAGGACGAGGACGAACGGGAAATGTAACGGATGGCGGCCACGGGCCGTCAGACCATTTCCAGATCGATCTTCTTCTGCGCCGGATCTATCGCTACGATCTTGAAGCTGCGGACCTGCCCCGCGCGTGGAGCTTCGGCGGCCGGCTCCGGTCCGCCGCCCGATTTCCACTTCGCGCTGAGCATCGCCGTTAACGACGAAACATCCGCTTTTGAGGAACTTACGGTAGTCTCGGCAGCTTTTTTTTCGGGCAGCTTCGCGCTGGCGGTCACGCCCTCGCCCAGCTCGACCTTGGCCCGATTCGCAGAAACGTCGACGATTCTTCCGCTCACGGTGTCGCCGACTTTGCGCTCGGCCAGGTACTCATCGATGCTGGTTGGTTCGAGCTGTTTGATCCCCAAACGCAGCCTCCGCCGTTCCTTGTCGGCCTCCAGGACCTGCGCCCGCACCTTCTCGCCGACCTTCAAAGCGTCGCTCGGATGATTCAGCCGCTTCTCCCGGCTGATATCGCCGATGTGGATCATGCCTTCAACGCCGTCGCCCAGATCGACGAACGCGCCGAACTTCGCGAGGCTGGTGACCGGAGCTTCCACCACCGCGCCCACAGGATATTTTTTCAGGGCCTCTTCCCAAGGGTCGCCCAGGGCCTGCTTCAATCCCAGCGCGATTCGCTTCTCGCCCGGATTCACGCCGAGCACGACCACCTCAACCATATCGCCGACCTTCACGATATCCGCCGGACGCGCATTTCTCTTGGTCCACGACATTTCCGAAACGTGAATCAATCCCTCAATGCCGGCTTCCAGTTCGACGAATGCGCCGAAGTCCGCGACGCGCGCGACCTTCCCTTTTACGCGCGAGCCAGCCTGATACTTTTCGGCAACTCCAGTCCACGGATCGGGCGCGAGCTGCTTGATTCCCAGCGCGATCTTCCGCGTCTCGCGATTGATCTTGAGAATCTTGACTTCGATCGATTCGCCCGCAGATACAACATCACTTGGCTTAATGCCGCGCGCGTAGGACATGTCTGAGACATGCAGCAGCCCGTCGATTCCGCCAATATCGACGAAGGCGCCGAAATCGGTAAGGCTGCGCACGGTTCCGCGCACAACGGATCCCTCTTCCAGCCGCGCAAACGTCTCTTCTTTCGTCTGGCGCTCGCGTTCTTCAAGAACGACACGCCGGTCGACCACGACATCCTCGGATTCCGTATCGAGCTTGGTGATCCGGCACTCGATCTGCTGCCCGACCAGTTTTTCCATCTCAGCTTGTTCGCGCACGCCGCTGCGGGAAGCGGGCATGAACGCGCGCACGCCGACATCGACTCGCAACCCGCCCTTCACCACTTCAAGCACGGTTCCACCGATGGTACGTTTGTCGCGGAACGCGGCTTCGAGAGCGCTCCAGTCGCGCGGGGTTTCCACTTTGATGGTCGAAAGCAGGTAACATCCCTGCTCGTCGCGTCCCCGGATGGAAACCAGAACCTTATCGCCGCGTTTGATCGGATGCGCGGGATCGGGGACGATAATGCCATCCATTTTGCGCCCGATGTCGACGAATACGGCGTCGGGGGCGATGGAGACGACGGTGCCCTCCACCGTCTCGCCACGGGATTTATGGCCCTGCTCGAATTCAGAAAGTATATCGCCGAAGGACGTATCGGGGGCCACGGACTCGGGCGAATCGGTAAGTTTGGGATGGGTCATGCAAGAAAAACCGCGTGTTTAATATTGTGTCATATTGTGAGGGGCGCAAAAAGCCAGGGAGCCTCGGATGTGGTATGTTTTGTGAAAACGTGAGCAGATCGATAAGGTCCCGCAAGCGCCTGAGAAGCGATGAGGCTCCGGTGCTTTTCCCCGAGATGACGGAGAATCCCTGGCAGACGAAGAAGAGCAGCAGGGCGTCGGGCGGGCGAATAACAACGTTGGAGCTTTGCGCCGGTGCCGGAGGGCAGGCGCTCGGATACGAAGACGCTGGAATCGAACATGCCGGTCTTGTCGAAATCGACGAGCATGCATGCTCGACATTGCGCCTGAACCGCCCAGACTGGAACGTCGTCGAAGCGGACTTACTCTCTTTTGACGGTGCTCCTTACAAAGGTGTCGACATCATATCTGGCGGCCTGCCCTGTCCGCCGTTCTCGGTTGCTGGAAAACAGCTTGGAAAAAACGATGAACGGAACCTTTTTCCTAGAATGCTTGACTTGGTCGATCAGATCGCGCCTCGCGCCGTTATGATCGAGAATGTTCGCGGCATACTGGATGCTGTGTTCGAAGACTACCGCCTCTACATCGCCGGGGAGCTCAAGAAGCTCGGATACCAGACTGGCTGGAGGCTAATGAACGCGTCGGACTTTGGCGTTCCTCAGCTCCGCCCACGAGTCGTATTCGTCGCGGTTAGACGAGAGTACGAGGACCAGTTCTCGTGGCCGCAACCGTCGGCCGCTCTGCCTAAGACCGTTGGCGAAATTCTATACGACCTAATGGCTGCCTACGGATGGAGGGACGCCAAAAATTGGCGCGCTCTGGCAAGCGAGATCGCGCCGACGATTGTCGGCGGTTCCAAGAAGCACGGTGGGCCGGACCTCGGTCCGACGCGGGCAAGGAAGGCTTGGGCGGCCCTCGGCGTAGATGGACTGGGGCTGGCAGACGAGCCTCCTGGCAGGGATTTCGTCGGCTTGCCGCGTCTTACCATTCGCATGGTGGCGCGCCTTCAAGGCTTTCCGGACGACTGGAAATTCGCCGGGAAGAAAACACAAAGCTACCGGCAGGTTGGCAACGCGTTTCCACCGCCGTTTGCGCGAGCGGTCGCGGAGAGCATAAGAACATGCTTGTCCGCGCCACGATTAGTGCGGGTCGCAGGCTAGCATGGCGTCCAAGAGGGCGATGGGCTCACGGGCGAAACTCCGCGCTTACATCCTCGAAAATTCTGGCAAGGTTTTGGAATCGGAAGAGTTGCGCAAGGTATCGGGGAACGCAAGCGAGTGGGGAAGGCGAGTCCGCGAGCTTCGAACCGAAGAAGGCTATCAGATTCTGACACACAACGACCGCAGCGACCTGAAGCCAGGCCAGTATTTACTTCTTGATCCCAAGCCGATTCCGGCATTCGCACGTGGTATTTCAAAGGAGACCCGCGCTTTGGTTTTGGACCGAAACGGATTCACCTGCCAAATGTGCGGAGCTGTCGCGGGCGAGCCGCATCCATATGATCCTACGCGAAAAGCGCGCCTTCAGATAGGCCACACGGTTGACAAGTCCATGGGTGGCTCTGATGACGCGACTAATCTGCGTGCTATTTGCTCTGTCTGCAACGAGGGCGCGAAGAACCTAACCCTAGACCGGCCTTCCGCTCAGAAACTGCTGATTCAGGTGAGACGTGCGACAGGCGCCGACCAGGTTGAGGTCTTGCGATGGCTCGCCCGCAAATTTCCGGCGCAGACCGCAAAAGCCCTTTCAGACGCCGGGCAGAAGTAGGCAGGGCCGATGGACACAATTCGCCCTGAGCGTCGCTCGTGGAACATGAGCCGGATCCGAAGTCGTAACACCTCCCCCGAGATGCAGGTACGCCGCCTCGTCCACGGGATGGGATTTCGTTACAGGCTTCACGTCGCGAGCCTTCCTGGAAAACCCGATATGGTATTTCCGAGTCTCAGGAAGATCATCGAGGTCCGTGGCTGTTTTTGGCATCAGCATAAGGGATGCCAGGACTCGCACGTCCCGAAATCACGGACGGAGTATTGGCGCCCAAAGCTATCGCGGAATAAACGGCGCGATGCGAGCAATGAGCGGAGGCTTGAAGCTGAGGGATGGACGTTGTTAACCCTATGGGAGTGCGAAATTCGTAATCCGAAGGACCTTCAGAAACGGCTTTCAGCATTCCTTCAATCATCAGGATCGAAACGGGGGCGGAAGTAATTTGGGTCCGTGTGGAATGTGCTACGGATCGCGTTTGAGGTCGCCCTCGGATCGCTGTTGAGCGCCATTCGTTAGCAGTCACTCAAGGTGCTACGCTTTGCCAGCGAGGTGCCCGAACCCGAAATAATTGTACGTCGGAATAAATGAAAACGATTGCAGGAATGTTCCGAGCAGGCCTAAGCTACGGACACGATCACGATTCCACGGCTTCGTGTTCCGCTATGATGGACCTCTAGTGCCCCCCGCCTGGCGCAGGTATGTTCGACTTCAGGACCTAGTTTGGCTCCTCCTGTTTGCCGCGATCGCTGCCTTCAGTCCGGTTCGTAACCCGATTCTCATCACCCTGCTGGTAGCCGTAGGATTCGTGCAGGTGCTCGAATCGCGGATCGGCCCTAAGGCCGCCATCGCAGTGAATCTGCTGCTGTGCTATCCGCTCATGTACTTCAGCGAGCCGTGGCCGGAGGCGATCAATACCAGTTACTGGTACATCCTGTTCCTCCCGGTCATCTCCGCGTCCAGCAGTTTCGGTCTCCTCGGTAGCGCGAGCATCGCCCTCCTCAGCGCCGCCGAATATGCGTCTCTTCTGGTCTATGTCTGGTCGTACGATCGTCAAAATGAGATCCCCGTCGAGTTCGCCCCAGACGAAAGACTTCTGCTGGCACTGCGGATCCTGTCTATGTTTCTGGTGAGCTATGCCACCTACCAGCTCGCCAAAGCCAAGCGGGAGGAGGCCACCAAGTATCAGCGCGCCGCCGAGCAGCTTACCGAGGCCAACGAAAATTTAAAGGAAGCGGAAGCCGAAGTGCGCCGCGCGGAGCGGCTGGCCGCGCTCGGGCAGCTGACCGCGGGCCTGGCGCATGAGCTGCGCAATCCCATGGGCACGATGAAGACTTCAGCGGAGATGCTGGCTCGCAACGTTGAAAAAGAAAACGCAATCGCGCGCGAGATGGCGGGTTACATCCAGGAAGAAGTGGACCGCACCAACTCGCTGATCACGCGGTTCCTCGATTTCGCGCGGCCGCAGCACCTGAAGCTGGAGACGAACGATCTGGCCGCGATGCTCGACCGCGTGATCGCGCGCCTGGAACGCGAAAAACCGGCGAACGTTTCCATCTATAAGAACTATTCGCCCGATATCCCGCCGCTTGAGTTCGACGCCGAGCTGATGGAGCGCGTCGTTTCGAACCTGGTGATGAACGCCGCGCAGGCCAGCCCTTCCGGCGGAGTAGTGACGGTGAAGACCCGCATGGCGGACGGCATGGTGGAGATCGCCGTCATCGACCGCGGCACCGGCATCGACGCGAAGAATCTCGAAAGCATTTTCAACCCGTTCTTCACCACCAAAGCGGAAGGCGTGGGACTCGGCCTGGCGATCTGCTCCAAGATCGTCGACGAGCACGGCGGCCAGATCACGGTGGAAAGCACGCGCGGCGAAGGCAGCGTGTTTCACGTTTTTCTGCCGCTTCACCGACAATAAAAAGTGATGACTCGCCCAGCGATCCTGGTGATCGAAGACGAAGAGAAACACCGGCGCGTGATCGGCCTGCATCTCTCTTCGGCCGGTTATGAGGTGAAGGCTGCCGGCACGGCCGAAGAGGGAATCAAATACGCCGGCGACGTCGACCTGGTGCTGACCGACCTGAAGCTGCCGGGCATGGACGGGCTGGAACTGCTCGCCAAACTGAACGAGCAGAACCAACATGCGCCGGTGATCGTGATGTCGGCGTTCGGCACCGTGGAAATCGCGGTGGAGGCGATGAAGAAGGGCGCGGTCGATTTTCTGCCCAAGCCGTTTTCGCTGGATCATCTGAGCGTCGTTGTCGAAAAAGCGCTGGAAGTGCGCAAACTGCGCGACGAAAATCGCGAGCTGCGCGAAGCCCTGGGGCAGCGCTATCAGTTCGAAAATATCATCGGCCACAGTCCCGCGATGCAGGAAATTTTCGCAACCATCACGCGCGTCGCGGCTACGCGAGCCACCGTGCTGCTGGCCGGCGAGAGCGGCGTCGGCAAAGATATGATCGCGCGCGCGATTCATCAGCATTCCCCGCGCCGCGACCGTCCGTTCGTCAAGATCAACTGCACGGCGATTCCCGAAAACCTGATGGAGAGCGAGCTGTTCGGCTACGAAAAGGGCGCGTTTACCGGCGCGAACATCAGCAAGCCCGGGAAGTTCGAAACGGCCGACACCGGCACCGTGTTTCTCGACGAGATCGGCGACGTTCCGCCGGGAATTCAGGTGAAGCTGCTTGCGCGTGCTGCAAGATCGCGAGTTTGAGCGGCTGGGCAGCAACAAAGTGATGCACACCGACGTGCGCGTCATCGCGGCGACGAACGTCGATCTGCGCGCGGCGCTCGAGCAGGGCACGTTTCGCGAGGATCTGTATTACCGCCTGAACGTGGTGCCGCTGAATATTCCTCCTCTGCGCGAGCGCAAAGAAGATATTCCGTATCTGGTGGAACATTTCGCGAAAAAGTTCGGCGGCGATATCAGCGAAAGCGCTATGGAACGGCTGATGAGTTACCACTGGCCGGGCAATGTGCGCGAGCTGGAAAACGTGGTTGAGCGCAGCGTCCTATTGGCTCGCGGCCCGATGGTGGAAGCCGAGGACATCCGCATCGACACCACGGCGGCTCGATCCCGCCCTATGGCCGCGACGGATCATTTTCTGCCGGAAGGCATGACGCTGGACGAATACGAGCAGTCGATCATTCGCGAAGCGCTGAAGCGCGCGAACGGCAATAAGAGCCAGGCCGCTCGTCTGCTGGGGCTGACGCGGAATGCGCTGCGGTACCGGCTCGACCAGATGGGAGTCGAATAGTCAACTGACCCCTTCAGGAGGGGGCGTCCGCGGGGCAAAAACACGGATAAAAATAGACAGATGGATCGAAAAGATCTTGTTAGCCTGGCGGTACTGCTAGAGATATCGGATGACTACGAGGAGCCTTCACACATATATGATCGCGTTGCGGAACGACTCGGTATCTGCCAAGTTGGTGTCAATCCAGACGACGTCAAGAAATCTCTAGTCGCCCTCATCGAGTCAGGCTTGGCCAAAGGATACTGGCTCCGTGGAACAGGGCCGGTCACGGACGTCCAGGGCGTACCGCCGCTCGGTAGCTTTCAGGACTATCACTTTTGGATCACGGACGAGGGCCGCCGTGCGCTGACCAAACGGCGCCATGAGTGGCCGTTGGACGATGAGGATCGGCTCACTGCTGGATGGTCGCCGCCAAGGACATGAGTGCATTCGGGCAAAAGCGGGCAGACCGCTGAGCTAACTCATCTTCGGCTTGATCACGTCGATCAACTCCTGCACCGACGCGGCGCTCTTCGCGAGCATCGCCTTCTCGTCATCGGCCAGCTTGATCTCGTAAATCTTCTCGATCCCGCGCGCGCCCAAGCTTCACCGGCACGCCCACAAAAAGCCCGTTGATGCCGTATTCCCCTTCCAGCAGAACCGCGCACGGCAGGACCTTCTTCTTATCCTTCAGAATCGACTCGACCATCTCGGCCGCGGCCGCCGCGGGGGCATAGTACGCGCTGCCGGTCTTCAAATATTTCACGATCTCCGCGCCGCCGGTGCGGGTCCGGTCGACGATCTTGTCGAGCGTTTCCTTGTCCATCAGCTCGCTGAGCGGAATTCCTGACACGCTGGACAGCCGCACGATCGGAACCATCGTGTCGCCATGCCCGCCGAGCACCACAGCAGTTACGTTCTCGACAGACACATTCAGCTCCGCGGCGATGAACGTGCGGAACCGCGCCGAATCGAGCACGCCCGCCATCCCGATCACGCGGTTCTTCGAAAATTTCGAAATCTTGTGCGCCACCCAGCACATCGCATCCAGTGGATTCGTCACCAGCACCAGGATCGCGTTGGGCGAATGCTTCACCACCTGCTCGGTGACGGCCTTCACTACTTCATAATTCGCCAGCAGCAGATCGTCGCGGCTCATGCCCGGTTTCCGCGCCAGGCCGGCCGTGATCACCACCACGTCCGAATTCGCGGTCGGCTCATAATCGTTCGCGCCGGTGACGCGCACGTCGTAGCCTTCAATCGGGCCGGTTTGCAGCATGTCCAGCCCTTTTCCGATCGGCACTCCTTCCACCACGTCCACCAGCACGACGTCCGCAAGCTCTTTGAAGGCGATATTCAGGGCGCAGCTTGCGCCGACATTTCCGCCGCCTACCACGGTCACTTTATTGCGCATAGAAATGCGATTATAGCCTACTTGAGGTGACTCACCGTGTACTTTGAAGACTACGTGGTCGATCGCGTCGCGACCTCGCGCGGCCGCACCATCACCGAATGCGACATCGTGAACTTCGCCGGGCTCTCCGGCGATTTCGTTGAGCTGCACATGAATGAGGAGTACGCCAAACGCGGCCCCTTCGGCCGCCGCATCGCGCACGGCGCCCTGATCTTCAGCATCTCCACCGGATTGATGATGCAGATGACCACGGACCATGAAGCCATCATCGCGTTCTACGGCGTCGACAAACTGCGCTTCGTCGCGCCGGTTTTCATCGGCGACACGATTCATGTTTCTACACGCGTCCTTGAAAAAAAGTTGAAAGATCGCAGGCGCGGAGTGATCGCCTCCGAAACCACCGTGCTCAATCAGGACGAAAAGCCGGTGATCGTTTACACCACGCGCCTGATGGTGAAGACGCGCGCATGAAGGCGCTCGACGGAATCACGGTTCTCGATTTGACGCGGCTGCTTCCGGGAGCTGTCGCTACGCAGTGGCTCACCGATTTCGGAGCCGAGGTCATCAAGATTGAGCAGCCCGGCATCGGTGACGGCGCACGCTACACGTTCGCGAGCGGAAGCAAGTCCGAAAATCCCATCTTCGCGCTGACGAATCGCGGGAAGAAGAGCGTCGAGATCGATCTGAAGAAACCCGCGGGCAAGGCTGCGTTTCTCAAACTTGCTGCGAAAGCTGATGTCGTCATCGAAGGCTTCCGGCCCGACGTGATGGATCGCCTCGGCGTTGGCTGGGATGTACTTCACGCGCAGAATCCGCGTCTGATCTATGCGGCTCTCACCGGATACGGACGCGAAGGAAAATTTTCGGCGCTTGCAGGTCATGACATTAACTATCTGGCGCTGTCGGGAGTGCTCGATTTAATCGGCCCGAAGGATGGTCCGCCGGCGCTGGCCGGGATCCAGATTGCCGATCTGGCAGGTGGATCGATGCTGGCGGTGATCGGAATTCTGTTGGCGCTCGAAGCGCGGCATCGCACCGGGCGCGGCCAGCGCGTTGATGTTTCCATGTTCGATGGTTCCGCGGCTCTTTTGCCCGTGCCGGTTTCGTCGATGCAGGGAACCGGCCGCCCGCCCGAGCGCGGCAACGATCTGCTCAGCGGCCGCTATGCGTGTTATCAAGTCTACGCCGCAGCCGGAGGATCGTTGTGTCCGTGGGTGCGCTAGAGCCGAAGTTCTGGCAGAATCTCTGCCGCGAGCTGGGCTGCGAGGATCTGATCGCCGACCAGTACGCCAAGGAGCCACGTCAATCCGAAATCAAACGCAAGCTCGCCGGGAAATTTCTGGACGCGACCGCCGAAGAGTGGTTCACTCGGCTCGGCGGTAAAGACTGCTGCGTCGCGCCTGTGCGCAATTTGAAGGACGCGATTCAGGATCATCCGGCCGCGCCCGTTCCGGCCCTCAGCGGCACACCCGGCGTTAAAGAAGGCCGCGCGCCTCGATTGGGCGAGCACAATAAGGACTTTCTATGAATCTGATGTTCTGCCTCCGCCGTGCGAAGCAGTTTCACGGAGCGAAGGTCGCCTCCATCACCGCCGACGGCCCCATCACGTGGAATGAACTGTATCAGCGCGCCCACCGAGCCGCGGCGTTTCTCTATGACCTTGGCATTCGTAAAGGCGACCGCATCGCTGTCTGGATGCTGAACTCACACGAATATCTGGAGCTGTATTACGCGACCATGATCGCCGGCATCATCATCGTTCCGCTAAACACGCGCTGGAATGAGAGCGACGTCGCGTTTACGCTGGTCGATTCCGACTCGGTAGCGGTGGTCGTCGACGATCGTTTTGCGCCCATGGTTGCCGGAGTTCCGCGGCCGCAGTACGTCATTTACGCTGGCAAAGGCGCATGTCCGGAAGGCATGATTTCGTATGGCCACAGCAACACCCCGTACACTTTCGACGAGCCGCAGGAGGAAGACGTAGCCGGGCTTTTTTATACCAGCGGCACCACCGGCGGACCGAAAGGCGTGATGCTGACGCATCGAAACCTGTGGGCGAACATGCGGCACACGTTGCAAGTCACTCCGAACCTCACGGTATGGCTGCACGCCGCGCCCATGTTTCATCTGGCCGATCTGGGCACTCTGTACGTCGTCACCGCGCTGGGCGGAACGCACGCGTTTATCCCGTCATACGATCCAGAAGCCTTCATGCAGGCCGTGGAACAATGCTGCGTCAGCGATACGGTTCTGGTGCCGACCATGGTGAGCATGCTGATTGAGCATCCGGCATTCAGCAAGTACGATCTTTCGAGCTTTCAGAATTTCGTCTATGGCGCTTCCCCGATGCCGCTTCCGCTGCTGAAGGAAACCATGGCGAAATTGCCCCACACGCGATTTCGCCAGGGCTACGGCATGACGGAAGCCAGCCCTCTATTGACGGTACTCGAACATGAGGATCATTTCGGTCCCGCGGTGACCTCGGCGGGCAAGCCGGTGTTGGGCACTGAGGTTCGCGTGGTGGACGAGCTCGACCGCGACGCGCCCGTCGGCGAGAGCGGAGAAGTTATCGCGCGCGGTCCCAACATCATGAAGGGCTACTGGAAGCGTCCCGAGATCACCGCGGAAGTCCTGCGCGGCGGCTGGCTGCACACTGGCGACATCGGGCGCTTCGACGAAAACGGCTTCCTGTATATCCTGGACCGAAAGAAAGACATGATCAAGCCCGGCGGCGAGAATGTGTACACGCCGGAAGTCGAGTCGATGATCGCCGCGCATCCCGCGGTGCTCGAGGTCGCCGTAATCGGCGTCGCGGATCCGAAGTGGGGCGAAGCGATTCGCGCGGTGGTAGCCTGCCGCAACGGCACGAAGTTGAGCGAACAAGATCTGATGGAATGGTGCCGCGGGCGCATGACGCACTTCAAATGTCCGAGCTCGATTGTCTTCGTGGAATCGCTTCCGAAGGGCGGCACCGGCAAGGTGCAAAAAGGCGTTCTGCGAGAGCGCTACGGCGCTACTTAACGCGCTACTTAACTACAGTCTTCGCGACCGCCTGATTCTCGTACTCATCGGCGACGCGAACCGCGATGGTGGTTTCGCCCGCGGCCGCGATCGATCATCACCCGGTAGTCTTCCTCCATGGAATCGGTCAGCCGCGTCACCGGTTCCACCAGCACCCAATCGCCGCCGTTGACCGAATACTCGGCCTTCCCGATCACGCTGAGAGCGTCCTTGGCGTGAAATCGAACTTCGATCTGATTGCCTGACGGAGCACCGCGTAAGCCCCGTGATCTCGGGCGGAGTGTTATCCATCAGAAACGGATCGCTTTCGAGCGACGCATTCAGCGCCTGGTCCGGCGGATTCGACGGCGCATCGGACGCCGTGACGCGCAGCACATATTTGCCGTCGGGAAACGCAGTCGAATCCCAACTGTAATAGTGCTCGCGCAGATTGTCCTTCAACAGCTTCCACCCGGTCTCGTTCTCGCCGCGAATCTCCACCTTGAACGTGATCGTATCGCCATTGTCGTCGTTGGCCAGCCATCGCGCGCCGATCTGGCCCTTCGACCAAGTAAGCGTCGGCGACGATCCGGAATCGCCGGAGGAGGAAAGCCCGGGCGCTGGCGGACGGTTCCGCCCCAGCGGAGGCAACGACAGCGGCGGATTCGCTGGAGCCGAAGCGCTGGACGGGGCGGGGAACTTGTAATTCGCCGGAGTGATCTCCACTTCCTCCACCACCGGCGCGACGTTCTTCATCTGATACGCGACGTCCACTTCATCCAGCTCAGCCGGGCCGCGCAGCGTCGCGCGATATTGCAGGAACCGCGCGGACGGAGAAGCCACGCGTCCATTCGCGTGAGCCGCCCATGCGCTCCAGTTCTTTTGCGGCCGATTGACGTTGCCGCTCCGCGTTTCAAACGCGATCGACCCGCCGCCCTTCGGCTTCGTTACTCAAGCGGCCCCAGTAGGAGAACGCGTCCCGCGTCGAACACGTCGCTTTCAAACGTACCCGAAGCATCCAGGTCCGCGCCGATCGAAACGATGGTCCCGATGTTGCCCGTCACCGCGTAGATACGCCCATCCGGAGCCGAGCAGAATCCCGTGACCTGCGCCGGCGCCGACATCCAGCAGCCGTGTGTAAGCATGGTCGGAATCGATGCGATAGATGATGCCGTGATTTCCCGTGGCCGCATCAGCAGCCGGGCTGCGAATCGAACGCCAGCGCGTAGACCAGATCCTGCGCGTGGCTCCAGATCTTTCGCGGATACCCGTCGGACTGAATGCGATAAATCTCGGACCCGCCCGTCAGAGCCGCCGGTTCCAGAGTCGGCGGAAGAGTTGGAGGCCGCGCGCCGACCGTCAACGCCGTCGCGCCCGGCGCAGCGCCGCGGAATGGGCGACGGCGGCGGAACCGGAGCCGGCGGAGCCGTCAGCGTGGAAGCAGCCTGCTTGTTTCCCGTCGCCCGCCGCGTAGATGGTCCCATCGGGCGCGACCGCGACCGCCGTAATCTCGCGCTTGGACGCCTGGTACAACACGAATCCCTGCCCCGCCGGGTATGATGCGCACGATCAGCCCGCTCGGATCGGTGCCGACGATCAGATTGTCATTCGCGTCGATGGCCAGCGATCGCGCGTGGGTCTCTTCCGTCTTGAAAAAAACCGAGCCGGCGCCGGCCGGCGTCACGCGATGAATCTCGCCCTGGTCCCCGGTCGCCACGTACAGATCGCCCGACTTTCGAAAACGCCAGCGCCCAGATATATTTCGCTTTCGGATCGTAAAACACTTCGGCTTTCCCCGCGGCGTCCACGCGATACACCTTGCCGTCCGGCGACGTCGCCGCATATACGCGATCCTGCCGGTCGATGGCGATCGCCTGGACCGCCATGCCATCCAGCTCCGCCAGAGTCTTGGTTTTTCCCGGCGCGTCCACTTGCTACCAGCTTGGCCTTGGATCCGCCCAATCCGCCGCCGCCCGCGATACAGATTGCCCTTCGAATCCCGCGCCACCGCCCACAGGAACGTCACCGACGGATCGAAAATTTCCTTCAGCACGGGCGCCAGCGTCAGCCGGCCGTCGCTCGAAAGCGACAGATGCGTCAGGCTGCCCTTTTCGAAGTCGGCCATCTCGGCCTGCTGCCACGTCTTCGTGTCGACCGCATGGAGCCACAGCAGCGGCGCAGCAGAACGCCGCAAGAACACGCGAAATTTTCATGAAGTTTTTGTGCTACTTTACCGTGATTCGCAGCGAATAGCTGCCGCTGACCACCTGATCGAACGGGACCGCGAACTGTTCCGTGCGCGCTCTCCGGCGACCCGATCAGCGCGCGGCTGGCGGTCCGCTCGGTTTGCAGCACGTTCAGGATGGAAGCCGGCAGAGCCGGCAGCGTCTTGTCATCCGAGTAATACGTCGGCCGGCGCCTCCACCAGCGAAACATACAGCTGGTTGTTGCCGCGCTCCTGATTCAGCAGCGAAACCGTCTCGCGGAATATCCATGTAGCGTCGCCCGCGGCGGCCGCATGCTGCATGCGATTCAGGTGTCGGCGTCGCTAGAACAGAATGCGATGCTCGCCCTTGGGCATGCCGGCGGGAATCTTCACCGTGAGCGATTTTTCGATCCGCTCGCCGCGATACGGCCGCAGGAAAACTTTAACCGGAATTTCGGTGCCCGCTTCCACTTCGGTCGATGGGCGTCCACGCGTTCTCGATGGTCGCGACCCGGCGCTCCGGCAGCAGGTCGACCGTCACGTCCACGTTCTTCAGCTTCGGCGTCGCCACCGGATTCAGGAACAGACGGTTGAATTTGTCGCCCCACCACCCCGCGAGCACCATCGGCGGCGGCACCGGCATCTCGCCCGGCGCGAGCATGGTCGACACGTGAATATCCGGCGTGCCGTCCATCGCGACGTTGCCGCTCATCCGGTAGGTCATTTCGTCCGCGTATTCGTTCATCTGCTGCAGCGAATTGAACAGCGTCAGCATCATCAGGAACGGCGTCCACTTCTGATGCACGAAGACGTTGAAGTTGAAGATCCTTTTCCTTGAATACGGACGCCGTCCGCGCCCTGGCGACCGCAGCTTCACGTGCACCGGAATCGACGGAGCCTCCGCGCCCAGCTCGCCCATGATCCCGCTGTACCGGTCCTGCCGCAGCGCGCCGACCACTTCGGTCGCATTGCCGAACTTGGTCGGCTGGAACGAGGAGCTCAGCACCATCAGGATTTCGCTCTTCGCCATCGGCATATCGAGCGGACCCAGATCGAAGAACGGTGTCCGAACGCGAGCACGCGCTTCCCATCGTTGTAAGTGACGGTGCCCATGCCGGTGGCCGACATATCGCCCGAAACCAGAATGCCCGCCACGGCATTCACCCGGGTTCAGCGAATGCTCCCATCCCGCCGCCGGTTTCGCGGTCAGCTCGGCCGCGCTGGCGCCGCCCTGCACCGCGGTGATTCCCATCTGCTGAAACAGCGGCTGAAAAGCATCCACTGCAGCCGTTCGTGAATCCGGAAAGCACCAGCGGAGTGTCGATCTCCGTCAGCGTAGGAACATGTTGCGGGAACGATCCATCGGCTCCGGCCGATACCAATCGTCCCAGCATCTCGCCTGGAATCTCAATCGATGCTGCCCGCTGCCCCGCATTACGTTCCGGCGTTCGCGCATCGGAAGGCCGCGACTTATCGAAATCCTGAATCTCCAGCATCCGCTCGATCGGAGTGATCCCGCAGATCGCATCCGGCGAAAACACGCTGAACCGCAGCGCCACGGCGCCCACCAGCTTCCCGTCGATATATACCGGGCTGCCGCTCATGCCCGCCGCGACGTTGGTCTCCTTGGCCTTGCCGCCCATCTTGGCGAGAATCACATCCTGCTGCGGTCCCAGTTGCCCCTTCCACGTCCCAATGATGTCGATCGGCACGGGCTCCGGCTCGGTGCCCGAGAACACCGTCCAAGCGATCCCCTGCATGCCGGGCTTGACGTCCTTGAGACGGAGGATTTCGACTTTGCCCGCTTTTGGGCGCTCCAATTCGGCGGCACGCGCTACAACCAGTGTCGCAAGCGCGGCGACCAGCAACCGCATATTCATATTCTTCACTGTACCAATAGACGCCGCCGGCAGGATTTTAGACTCATCCGCCGTCGGCCAAAGCCTTCAGGGGAGCGAATCGGCCCACCTGGTCCACCTCCAGCACGATTTGGCCCTCGCCGTCGATGTGAAACGCCGGGCCGAATTTCGCATCCCATACGAATTCGTCATAGCGATACGAATACCGCGCATTCACCGTCTGGCTGAACGTGTCGTCGAACGCTTTGATCAAAATCAGCACTTCGGCTTGCACTCGTTCCAGTTCCGCCGCGGTTTTGCCGAACAGCGGGCTCGATTCGTCGATCGGATGCACAATGGTCCAGGTCAGCGGGAAAAAATAAATGTTGGACCGTTCCAGTGTGAGCGCTTTATATTGCCGCATGAGCTTGCCGGGGGGGCCTTCCACCGTCATCAGCATTACGCTCGCATCCAGGTCGATCAGCGTGTTCGAGCGCAGATTCACGATGCGGAATTGCAGGCTGGACCCCTCTTGAAACGGCGCCACCAGGAGGTTTCGACTGAACCCGATTCTCGCCGACGGCCTGGACACGCGCCCGAACAGCAATCCCGTCGCCAGCGCGAACCCCATCAGACCCGACCATCGCCTCGAATGCCGCGACCGCGTTCGCCGTGATCCCACTGGGCGCCAGATTTCCGTATCCCACTGTGCTCAGCGTGTGCGCGCTGAAGAAAAAATCGTTCAGGAACCGGATCCACTCGGTCTGCGCGACCACGCCTTGGATCTGGTTAGGACTGAGCGTGAAATAAATCAGCGCGAAAATCATATTGACGACAACATACATCGCGAACACGACTCCGAAAAATCCCGCCCAGGACATGTTGATCAGGTGCAGGTAGGGATGAATGTCCCGCCAGCTTGTCCCTTTCCGATTAACGTTGAAGCTGCCATCTTTATTGATCGCGCGGGTCAGCGTGCCCGCGTATTGCTGGGTTAAGCCGGGGTCGAAGGTGGCTTTGGTCATACACAAGATCTTAGCCAACGGGATAAACTGAAGCGCATGCGGTTCAGCAACGTTCATCGCTCTTTCGGCGTTCCTTTTCGTGTCGTTTGCGGCGCGCACCCAATCCCCCAATCAGCCTCCGCTCCAGGGCAGCGTCAGCAGCAATCAGAATTTCTTCTCGAGCGGCGCCTATTGCTACACCCCTGCGCGCGACACAAATGCTCTCGGGTGCGTTTCGGGTGGGCGAATTGCCCCGGGAGCCGCCAGGCGTGCGACACCTGCTATGGACCCAGCGGCATTTTCGCGTACGCGCCGCGGTCGCAAGTTTACACGCTCAATTCGGGATGCAACCAGCTCGGATCCAACGCGACATGGAATACGAAGAATTCGCAAGTCAAACAGTGGATGCAGTCGGCGGGCGGAAACTGCGCAGCGGATGGACACGGCGGCTTCAATTGCACCGGGGTCGATCCGAAAAAGTTCACGGCCGCGGCTAAAGGGAACTAACAATCCCGCGCCACGATTCCTCGCGGCGGCGAAGAGTAGCCATAGGCTACTCGTAACGCAGGGCGCGAATCGGGTCCACGCGGCTCGCTCGCAGAGCGGGAACGTAACCCGCCAGGCACGCGACCAGCCCAAGTCCTACACTCGCGGCCGCGATCGTCAGCGGGTCATGCGCAGTCAAACCGAAAAGCTGAGCCTTAACCAGCCTGGTCAGCCCCAAAGCCGCCGGCACGCCCACCGCGACTCCGATCGCGACCAGCGCCAGCACTTCCCGCATCACCATCCAGATCACGTTGCCCTGCACCGCGCCCAGCGCCATGCGAATGCCGATCTCGCGCGTCCGTCGCGCCACCGTGTACGCCATCACGCCGTATAATCCGATGGTCGCGAGCAACGTCGCCAGGAATCCGAACACCGAGGACAGGCTCGCGATCAGCCGTTCCGTGGTCGAGCGAGTTGCGGATCTGTTCGTCCGTGGTCCGCATCGAATACACCGGGATGTTGGGGTCCAACTCGCCGCACCGTTGCGCGCATCGCGGTGAATAACTGATTCGGGTCCATCGAGCGTGCGAACGTACACCACCATCTGCCCCACGTAACTGCTGGAAAGATACGGAACGAACGCCTGCTCCGGAATTTCGTCGCGCAGGCCGGTGTACTTGATGTCCTTCACCACTCCGATCACTTCCATGGGCGTCTTGGTTCCCGGATCGGTGCCGAATCCGATGTGATACCCGATTGGATTGCGGCCCGCGAAATAGCGCTTCGCGAACGTCTCGTTGATGATCACCGTAGCCGGCTCATCGTGATCGCGGTCGTTGTCGACTTGGACCTCGCAGCGCGTCTTTGATGGTGAAATCGCGCCCGGCGACGATCGGCACCCCCAGCGTCGCGAAATAGTTCGGGCTGATCATGTTCATGAACGGCTGGGGATGGCTGCCGGCCTGCGGCGGCGTGTACCCCTCGACGGTCATGCCGCTGTCCCACTCGTTGTCCGCCAGAATCCGCATGCTCGCGAATCCAACCGATTGAACTCCGGGCGCTGCGCTAAGGTTTTCATGCAGCCGTTGATAAAAAGCCTTGGCGCGATCGAACGTGTACCCATTCAGCGTCGGGTCCAGCTCGAATCCCACCAGCCGGTCCACCGGGAATCCCGGCCCCAGGTTCCGGAGATTATTCAGGCTCCGCAAGAACAATCCTGCGCCGATCAGCAGCAGGAGAGAAAGCGTCACCTGCGCCACCACCAGAGCCTTCCTGCAGCCCCACTGCGCCGCCGCTGACCACCGCGCCGCCCTGATCCTTCAACGTCGGCGCAACATCTGGATTGGTAGCCTGAAGCGCCGGGACCAAACCGAAGACTAGCCCGGTGACCACGGTGACCGCGAGCGTAAACCCGAGAATGCGAATGATCCGGGGTAGTCGAAATATTCAATCCAGCGGCGTCGTTTCCAAGATAAGCGGCCATCAGCAGTTTGTCGGCCCACAGCGCGAAAGCCAGCCCCGCCACGGCTCCCAGAAAGGACAGGCACAGGCTCTCCACCATAAGCTGGCTCACAATGCGTCCCCGGCTCGCCCCAATCGCCAGCCGCACGGCGATTTCCTTCTGCCGCCCCGTCGCGCGCGCCAGCAGAAGATTCGCCAGATTCGCGCATGCGATCAGCAGCACCGTTCCCGTAATCGCCATCAGCACCCACAACGGCGAGGAAAGCTGATGCCGGAACGCCGCGCGCCCTTGCGACCCCGGCAGCACATCCATCCAGCATTTCAGGAACTCCGCGCGATCGTACTCCGAGGCATGCGCGAACGCCGCTTCTCTCACTTCCATTTCGAGCATCGAGTGCATGAACGGCTGAAGCGAGGCCTTTGCCTGGGTGATCGAGACGCCGGGTTTCAAGCGCCCGAACGCGTTCACCCACCGATTGCGCCGCTCGGTCAGCATGTGGGTATCGCCGAAACCCAACACCGGCTGCATCATGATGGGCACGAAGAATTTCGGCGAGGACCCCAGTTCCACGCCATCGAACCCCTGCTGTGTCACGCCGATGACGGTCATGTTGTGCCCGTCGATGGCCAGCGTCTTGCCCAGGATTCCAGGATCGGATGCGAAGCGCGTCTGCCAGTATTCGTGTGTGAGAACAACGATCGGGTGCCCGCTCGGAATGCGATCGTCATCCGGGGTAAACGTCCGTCCCATGGCCGCCGTAACGCCGAGCACCTGGAAAAACGATCCCGAAACCATCTCACCCGCGACGCGTTCGGTCTGGCCGCCGAAGCCGAGGCTCGCGTAAGGTCGAGCGGCGGCAGAACATCCCCGAGAAAACCTCGTTGTGATCCTGAAAATCGCGATACATCGGATAGGAGATCGAGTTGCCGCCCCAATTGCTCCCGTAATTGCGTCCCGCGCATGGTCAACAGCACCAGTTGTTGCGGATCCTTCACCGGCAACAGGCGCAGCAGGATCTGGTCGAGCAGCGTGAAAATCGCCGTATTCGCGCCAATTCCCAAAGCCAGCGACAACACAGCTACCGCCGTGAATACCGGAGTCTTTCGGAAGGAGCGAAAGGAGTACCGCAAATCGGTCCAGAGTTTGCCCATAAAGAGTCTACTGGATAGACGACGAAACGGTTACCTGGTTTGTTCGGGTGATTTAAGTGATGCCCGGCCGCCGAATCAGTCCGTCCACAACTCTGATTAGCGCATCTAGTTTTTCGGTAGTTTCGAGCATCTTCACTTCCAGTAGCCTCATTTGCACTTCGGCCGCTCCATCGCGACAGCCATCTTAGCCATCGCCTCGTTCATGAGGATCTGAGCGGTTAACAGCCGCTGATCCTCGGCCTCGAAGCGCTCGTGAGCCGCCTCGTTTGCGGCATGAGCACCCTTCCGAGGATTTGCTTCTCGATCATCTCCTCGATCCGATCGAGCCTCGATTTTTCCTGACCATTCCCGTTCGCCATGGACTATTTCTTCAGTATATCGTTGTCACCGGAATGCGATAGAATTCAGTGCGTGAAATGGCTGATTTTCTTATCGATAACCGCCGCCGCCGCTGATGTCGACTGGCCCGTGAATGGCGGACCTTACAACATCCGCTATTCGACGCTCTCTCAGATCACGCCCGCCAACGTGAGCCGCCTCCAGGTCGCCTGGACCTACGACGCCCACGATGCCTTCAAAGACTCGGAAATGCAGAGCAACCCGATCGTCGTCGACGGCATTCTCTACGCGACCACTCCCAAGATGCGAGTCGTCGCCGCTGAACGCCGAGACCGGCCGCGAAGTCTGGTCCTTCAACCCCAATCAAGCCGGCGATGCGCAACGCCGCTTCCGCCACCGCGGCGTCACTCTCTACAAGGACCGCGTCCTGTTCACCTATCGAAATTATCTATGGGCCCTCGACCGCAAGACCGGCAAACCGATTCAATCCTTCGGCGACGACGGCCGCATCGATCTGCGCAAAGGACTGGACCGTCCGCCCGAAGAGCATCACCATCAGCGCCAGCAGCCCAGGCGTGATCTTCGAAGACATGCTCATCATGGGCAGCACCGTTCCCGAAACTCTGCCCGGCTCGCCCGGCCACATCCGCGCCTTCGACGCGAACACCGGCAAACAGCGCTGGATCTTCCACACCATCCCGCATCCGGGCGAGTTCGGCTACGAAACCTGGCCGCCCGAGGCCTACAAAATTTCCGGCGGCGCGAACGCTTGGGCAGGACTCAGCGTCGATCCCAAACTCGGCATGGTCTTCGCCGCCACCGGCTCCGCGTCGTTCGATTTTTACGGCTCGAATCGCATCGGCGACGATCTGTTCGCCAATTGCGTCCTCGCGCTCGACGCCCGCACCGGCAAACGGATCTGGCATTTTCAAGGCATCCGTCACGACGTCTGGGATTTCGATTTTCCCGCCGCGCCCAGCCTGGTCACCGTGACCCGCAACGGCCAGAAAGATCGACGCCGTGGCGCAGATCGCCAAAACCGGCTACGTCTTCGTGCTCGACCGCAAGACCGGCAAGCCGCTATTCCCCATCGCGAATCGCAAAGTCCCGCCGTCGCCTCTCGATGGCGAAAAGCTGGCCGAAACGCAGCCATATCCCGTGAAGCCGCCGCCGTTCACTCGCCAGGCCTTCACCGAAGACATGATTACCAATCGCACGCCCGAAGCCCACGCGGCCGTGCTCGCGACCTTCAAGCAAGTGGATTCGAACGGGATCTTCACCCCGCCCAGCCTGCGCGGCACCATGCTGTTTCCCGGCACCGATGGCGGAGGCGAATGGGGCGGCGCGGCCTTCGATCCCGACACCGCGCTCCTCTACGTCAATTCGAACGAGCAGCCCTGGATCATCCGCATGGTGACGCACGACACCACTTCGCTCTACAACAACAACTGCGCGAGTTGCCATCGCGCCGACCGCACCGGCGCTCCTCCGACCTTTCCGTCGCTGGTCGACATCGGCCAGCGCCGCACCCGCGAACAGATCGCGAGCATCATCCGCGAAGGCACCGGCCGCATGCCCGGCTTCGATTATCTGGGCCGCGGCATCAACGAGATCGTCGATTTTCTGTTGACCGGCAAAGACACGGGTATCGGCTGTGGTCGAAGGACGCCAACTGGCAGAAGTATCGCAACGAAGGCTACATTCTGTTCCGCGATCCCGACGGCTATCCGCCCATCACGCCTCCGTGGGGCACTCTGAACGCCATCGATCTCAATAAGGGCGAGATCCGCTGGCAGATCCCCTTCGGCGAATATCCGGAGTTGGTCGCGAAGGGAATCAAGAACACGGGCAGCGACAACTACGGCGGACCGGTGGTCACCTCCAGCGGCTTGCTATTCATCGGCGCGACGAATTTCGACAAGAAATTCCGCGCCTTCGACAAGCTCACCGGCAAGCTGCTATGGGAAACGGTCCTGCCCGCCGCCGGAAACGCGACGCCATCGATTTATGAAATCAACGGCCGCGAATATGTCGTCATCGTCTGCGGCGGCGGCAAAAACGGCGCCGAATCCGGCAGCAGCATCGTCGCTTTCGCGCTCCCAATAACTTAAAAATGGGGACTGACCACTGTGTCCCCAACGCAATACCCTTGATCCACCCATAGAGTCCCCACAGCGGACACAGCCGTCTGTCCCCATTTTTTCTTCCTTACATCGTCTTCGTAACTTTGCTCAGCGTCCGAGGCCGATCCGGATTCAGCCCCTTCCGCTCCGCCAGAAACGCCGCAAAAAGCTGCGCAGGGATGATGTAAGGAATCGGCGTGTACAACTCCGCCATCTTCGAAGGAACCACCACCGCGCCCGGATTCAACGCAATCGCCTCGCGATGGCCCGCATCGGTAAACACCAGCGTATCCGCCTTCAAACCCTTCAGCGTCGCCAGCATGTCGCGCATCCCTGGCCAAGTCGGACCCGGAGGAGCGAACAGAAACATCGGGAACGATCGCTCCACCATCGCGATCGGCCCATGCATAAAATCGGCCGCCGAAAATCGATCCGCCAGAATGTAGCAGGTCTCCATCAGCTTCAAACTGAACTCGAACGCATTGGCATAATTGAGCCCGCGCCCCACCACGACGGCGCGTTCCATGAATCGATACCGCTCCGCCCGTCCCGACATCTCGCCTTCCAATTTCAGCGCGGACTCGGCCAACTGCTGGAATGCGTTTCAGATGATCCAGCCTCATCCGAGCCCCCAGCGCATGCGCCAGCAAGTAACACAGCAGCAACTGACCTGTATACGTTTTCGTCGCTGCGACGCTGCGCTCTCGACCGGCGCGCACATGAAACACGTGCTCCGCGAGCCCCGCCAGCGAACTCCGCGGCTCATTGGTGATCCCTACCGTCAGCGCTCCCTGCTCGCGAGCGCGTTCCAGGACCAGATTCGTATCCGTCGATTCGCCCGATTGCGAAATCGCAACCACCAGCGCATTCTTCAGATTCACCGTCGCGTGATACAGCGTCAGAATCGAAGGCGCCGCCAGCGACACCGGAATCCCGGTAGCAATCTCCAGCAGGTACCGCGCGAATTGCGCCGCGTTGTCCGACGTTCCGCGCGCGGCCAGAAGAATCAACCCAGGCCGCCGCGATTCCACGGCCCGACGCAAACGCTCAGCGGCTTTCAGCCCGCCCCGCAACGTGCGATCGAGCGCGGCGGGCTGCTCGCGGATCTCATCCAGCATCTTCGACATTCAGTTTCAGCGTAACGCGCCGCACATCTGCCAAACTGAAGCTGCATCTGCCAAACTGGAAGTGGTGGTCCGGGGTCTTCATCATGTCACAGCGCTCGCAGGCGATCCGCAGTGCAATCTCGAGTTCTACACCCATTTCTTGAGCCTGCGCTTCATCAAGCGCACCGTAAACTTCGACGATCCCGGGACCTATCATTTTTATTTCGGCGATACGGTGGGAACGCCGGGGACCATCGTCACCTTCTTCCCCTGGCCTCACGCCCCCGCAGGCCGCCGCGGCACCGGTCAATCTCCGGCTCTGAGCCTCGCAATCCCGAAAAATGCCATCAACGCCTGGATCGGCCGCGCAAAATCGGCGAACCTCGACTTTGATGGCCCCGCAACTCGCTTCGGTCAGGACTTCATCACCCTCCACGATCCCGCAGGCCTGCCCGTCGAGTTGATCGCCTCCGAGCCCGAATCGGACGACACGAAAATCGCGCGCATCCATTCCGCCAGCCTCTGTGTAGCCGACGCCGAACCGACCCTCCGCTTTCTGACTGACATTCTGAACGCGCAAGTAATCGGCGAAGAATCCGGCCGCACCCGTCTGGACTTAGGCGCCTCGCCTGTCGATGTTATCTCTATGCCGACTCTGGAACGCGGCAAACTCAGCGCCGGGATGATCCACCACATCGCATGGCGCGTCACCGATGAAAAAGTGCAAGCCGAGTGGCGAGCCAAACTCGTAAACTCGGGCGCAAGAGTCACCCGCGTGATCGACCGCCAGTATTTCCGGTCGATCTATTTCCGCGAACCCGGCGGCATCCTGTTCGAAATCGCGACCGACGGTCCTGGCTTCCTGATCGACGAATCGATCGACGATCTGGGATCGACCCTCAAACTGCCGCCATGGCTCGAATCGATTCGCCCGAGTATTGAAAACCGGCTCCCGAAGGTGACATGGCCGTAACCGCAGTCTGGCGTCCGCTGCGCCACGGGTTTTTCCGCGCCATGTGGATCGCGTCCGTGGTCTCGAACATCGGCACCTGGATGCACACCGTCGCAGCGTCGTGGCTGATGACCACTCTCGCCCTGTCACCGCTGCCCGTGGCCCTGGTCCAGACCGCGACCACTCTGCCCGTCTTCCTTCTCGGCCTGCCCGCCGGTGCGATGGCCGACATGACCGATCGCCGCCGCATGCTGATCTTCACCCAATCCTGGATGCTGGTGATGGCCGCGGTGCTCGGCGTTCTGACGCTGGAAGGAATCATCGGCCCGTGGTGGCTGCTCGGCTTGACGTTCGCGCTCGGCCTCGGATCGGCGATGAACCAGCCCGCATGGTCTGCCACCATCCCCGAATTGGTTCCACGAGAGGAACTCGCCTCGGCCGTCGCACTCAATTCCGTCGGCTTCAACATCGCGCGCGCCATCGGGCCCGCATTGGGCGGAATGGTGATGGCCGCATCCAGCGCCGGCATCGTTTTTCTCCTGAACGCAGTGTCTTTCCTGGGCGTGATTCTGGTTCTGACGCGATGGCGGTACTCGCGACCCGCTTCAGAAGGCGAAAATCCGCGGTTGCACCACGCCATGCGCGACGGCGTGCGCTACATCCGCGCAACCCCCACATACCACGCGGTACTGGTTCGAGCCGGACTCTTCTCCTTCGCCGGAAGCGCGCTGTGGGGACTGCTTCCCGTGGTCGCCCGCACGAGTTTGTCCCTCACCTCCACCGGCTACGGCGTTTTGCTCGGATGCCTCGGCATCGGCTCGATCCTTGGCGCCACCGCAATGGGATTTCTGCGCTCGCGTTATTCGCCCGACGTTCTGGTCGCGTCGGGCGCGGTGGTATTCGCGCTCGCGACCGCGGCTCTGGCGACCATTCATCATTTCGGTCCGGTCGCATTGGCGATGCTGGCCGGCGGCGTCGCGTGGATGACGGTGATGACCACCTTCAACGTCTCCGCGCAAATGGCGCCGCCCGCGTGGATGCGCGCCCGCGCTCTGGCCGTCTACATTCTGGTTTTTCAAGGCTCGCTCGCCGCCGGCAGCGGAACCTGGGGAGCCATCGCCGGCCGCGTCGGCGTCCCCATCAGCCTGCTGATCGCCGCGGCTACTCTGGTCGCCGGCCTGGCCACTGGCGCGCGCCTGCCCTTGTCGCCTAAAGTGGAGGATCACCAATATGTCGCTTGAAACGCTTATTTTGAACTTCAGCGCCGAGAAGCTCGATCAGCAATGCGGCCGCATCGAAACCTGCGTGGATAAACTGACTCCGGAGCAGATCTGGTCGCGCCACGCCGACAACGAAAACGCCATCGGCAATCTGATGCTGCACCTTGCCGGTAACGTCCGCCAATGGATTCTCCACGGGATCGGCGGCGCCCCCGACCATCGCCAGCGCGACACCGAATTCGAAGCCCGCGGCAATGTGACCCCGGAAGAATTGAAGCGCCGCCTCCGCGGCACCGTGGACGAAGCCGTCGCCGTGATCCGCGCGGTTCCCCACCATCGTCTGTCCGAGCGCGGCACGATTCAGAAGTACGATGTGACGGTGGTGGAGGCGATCCTTCACGTGGTCGAACATTTTTCCGGCCACACCGGCCAAATCATCTTCGCGACCAAGTTATGGACCGGCGAAGACATGGGTTTCTACGCATATCTGAACAAGCCGAAGTCTCATAGCCGAGAAACGCCGTAGCCGCGAAAGCCCGTAGAGTCGAAGACTTTTTTCGAGTCGCTGTATCAAGAACGATCCGGCGCCGTGTATTCCTTCGTCCCGAATCCCATCTCGCAATTTGTTTCCCATACCGCACCAAGACTTAACTGCCGTGATTCCGAACATCGATTCCTGTAGGCTTGCGGCTTCCAACTGAATGGGCTGGCCGGCCGAGTTCACATCGGTAATTTTTGATGCTCGGCGAGGAGCGCGCGGAATCTAACGTTACAGAATAATGGCGACGCCGCTTAAGAAAAAAAGAGTATCGAATCTCGATTTAACGAATCTACTTTGAGAATTCATAGGGCGTTTGCCAACTGACACGCCGCGCAAGGTGTTACGGCGCTGGATCTTTCCTGGCTCCACGCGTTCTAAGTGAACGGAAACGGGTTGAAGGAGGGTCTTCGATGTCACCGACCGCTAAACGTTTGATCTTCTTCGTTCTTCTGATTGGCCTTGCGCCCGTTGTCAGCAGGGCCGCGACCGTTAGCTTGACCGTCAACTGCCTTGGTCAAGGCAACCAGAGTTACGCGTCAAGCGGTTTTTTGGGCATTGAGTGTTCAGGCCACGTTCAACTGGCGCCGTGTTGTTCCGCAGACCCCACCGCCTTCGCCCTCGCGTTTTCTTCTGGCCCGGATGCTTCGTCGGTGTCAGTCCAGGTAGGCGCGTCCGGAGGCGCGGGGGCTAGCGCCGATTACACGGCCCTGCTTGAGCTCACCATAACGGACGGGAACGAGAGCGGATTCGGCTTTTACGAGCCTTGCGCCTCAATCGGAGTGGGGTCTTTTCCACCTGGGGCAGGCGATGCAAGACTTACGTTCGGGTCAGATGTTTTGGCCTTTTCTTCCGGCTGCGGCTCACCCATTCCATTCGCCTTCGGCGTATCGCAGACCCAGCAGTTCAGTTTGGAAGCGTCGGGGGGATCAGTTTATCAGGGGGGGTCGGGGGCAACGGCGGAGTTTTCTGGTTTCATGGTGTTCGACCAATCTGGCCAATTGCTGCCGACAGCCGATGTGGCGGTGAGAGATGCCAGTCTACCGGAGCCTGGCTCGTTAGGTCCGCTCGGTTTCGTCCTGGCTCTCGGCTGGACGCTGCGCCGCCCCAAGGTACGGAGGATTTTCGATATCGCCGCGAACCATCGTCGAGGTGCTAAGTGGGCTTCGTTTCTCACCAAGACCGGCGAGCCGCCGATGTAAGGCAGGGGGAAAAACGAGTTTCATGATGCTCACGCCCTCACCGAGAAGTGGCGCGAGCCGTTAACTGAATCGGGAGGATTCATATGCCCTTTTCCGTGGTTCGGAAGTTTTTGATTTGCGGATCGCTCCTTCTCTTGTCCACGGCTGCTAATGCGCTGCCGGTCACGTGGACGCTGGGTGCTGACTTTGCTCCGGCGGCCGGAGGCATCGGCGGAACATTTACGTACGATGCCGACACCAACACCACTCTGAGCTGGGATATAAACGTTTTGATCCCTCCACAATTGATTCAGGTGCAAGGGCCATGCCCAAACTGTTTTTTGGGAGGAGTGTCCAGCGGCGGTACGTCGCTGCAGCTAACCGACTGCGGAAGCCAGACCTGTTCCACCCTGGTTCTCGACTTTGCGACTCCATTAACCGATGCCGGGGGCGTTCTGGACCTGATCCCGGGATCGGGCGGCAGTTCCGGGCCAGGAACGTTTAGCATTGGCGACGGAAGCGCATACTACTTCTATGTCGTATCCGCCGGAAACAACGGAGTCTTTTCGCCGATCACGTCGGGGACAGTTTCCGCTGCGCCCGAGCCTGGATATGGTGTCTGCGTGGCTGTGCTCCTCCTGACTTTGGCCGGGATGGCAAGGGCAAAAAAGTTGGGTGCGACGACCCACACGGCGTGAATCGGATTTGGTGCGCGAGACCATAATCGACTGGTACGCGTTGTGATGCCGACGAGTGGCCTTGGGATCGTTCAAAGCAGAATTGGACAGACTGGGCACGCCAGTTCCGCCGATACAGCGTCTGATGCAATTTAGATGCTGAGGTTCGAAACGTTTTCAGCTCGCTTGCTTCTCAGCAGCAGGAACATCCTCTCATCGCCCCGCTCGCTGCTGGGATCCGAGTCGTTCGAGCCCGACGTCGCCGAGCCGACAATCTCCCATCCCGCGCGACTCGCCAAACGCTCTAGTCCCGCTGGCGAAAACACCCAGTAGTTCGTCGAGTCCGAATTGCATTGCCCTTCGCCCAATAGATACGCCACCGGCAGACCATCCAGGCGCACTCTATGCTCGGGATCCATCCGCGCGACCCGCGTGCTCAGGAAGCAGTAGCCGGAATGCGCCGCGACGTTTTCCAGAACGCCAAATGGATTCTTCAGGTGATAAAGCGCGCCCAGCAGTAACGTCAGGCCAAATTTTTCGCCGAACTCAGGACAACGGTCCAAGTCCAGGTCTTGAATTTCAATGCCCGACGCAAAGTGACGCGCCAGCGCCCGGATTCCCTGCATCCGGTTTATATTCGTTCCCGAAAAGTCCACCGCTCGCACTCGGTAACCCAGCGACTCGAAGAAGAAGGCCAAGGCGCCATCCCCCGCTCCAAGATCCAGGATGGTGCGTCCGGCAGCGGCATGGTCCAACGAAAGTCCGGCCGCGCCGAGCAACTTCTGTAAGTAAAAAAGACTTGCAAACGAGTCGTACGGATACCACGGAAGCCCGCTTGCGTTCTCAGCTCGTTTAGCCTCCTCGAATCGGCTGCGGAACCGCAGTGCCTTGCGAACCAGCGGACTGAATCGAATCTGCGGAGTAACCATCGTTTAATCCGCGTCTAACTCAAATCAATGCCACCGGCCGTATCGGCGATCCCGTCCCGCCTCGAATCTTCAGGGGCAGCGCGACGAACGTGAAATTCTTCACCCCGTCCCGAGCCAGCTCCTCCAGATTCAAGCACTCGATAATGTGAATCCCATTCTTCACCAGCAGATGAACGTGAACTTCCATCTTCGACGGCACTTTTTCGAACGCCACCGTATCCGATCCCGCCGCGAAAATTCCGCGCTCGCTCAACCACCGCGCCGCCGCTTCCTGAGGCCCAGGCCCCACCACCACAGCGCCCTGCCCGCCGGTGATGAACCGCTTCGCATCGCTCCAGAATCGAGCCCATCCCGTCCGGATCAGCGCGATCCCGCCCGCCGCCGGTTCCACTTTGCAAGCTTCCAGGTGCTCGGGAGTAATCACGAAATCCTCCGCCAGCGCGTCGACTCCCATCAGTCCCGCGATGTCGAACAGCACGCCCTGCCGCAGAATCGGCTCGATCGAGTCGACCGAATGCTCCTTCACGCCGCCGCTATAGCTTTGCGTCGGAACCAAGTCGCCGTGCAGCTTTCCATCGCAGGAAAAATGCGACAGGGCGTCGATGTGCGTGCCCACATGCCCGCCCAGCGTAATCGTCTCCGACGCCGAGCTCGCGCCATTGTCCAGCACGGATTCGCCGTGAACCTTGTTCAGCGTGAAAAGAAACGGCGGATGCGTCGGGAAATGCGGCATGCCCGGGAACAGCGGCTGCCCCAGATCGTAAACTCTCTTGGAAGTCACGATGCGGCCTTACGCGACCTCTTTCGCGCGGCCGGCTTCACCACCGCCGTTTTTCCGCTCCAGCGGCCCAGCTTGTATTCGCGCCCGTAATGCGATGTCAGATTGCGGATCGTCACGGTGACCACCCCGGCCGCGTCGCAGGCGTACTGCTCCTCGATCTGCTGGATAGCCGCGAGATCGGAGTGGTTCACCTCCGTCGCCTCCAGCGCCCGCGTATCGGCCAGCGCGGGATCGAACGGAAACAGAATCTCATCCCACACCGCGATGTCGCCCGAAGGCTGCCCGTCTTCCACCTGGCTTGCTTCGAGATAGCGGAAATCGCCGACGTTGTGGACCGGACGATAGCGGCGTCGCACGCACAACGGAGGATCGCCCGCGGCGGGAAGGCGCGTCGCGCGCGGAAAAATCGGATCGAAAACCATCTTGCGGCCCGCGTCGCTTTCCCGCCAGACGCCGAAATTACGCGTGAACATTTCCCGCAGCGCGTATCCCGAAGTCGCGTCGGCCTGAATCGCTAGCCCGATCGCCGTCGCCGATCGCGTATATTCGCTGCGCTTCGCTTTGCGCCCGAACTCTTCCCGCAGCACCCGAGCCACCAGCGGCAGTTCACTGCCGCCGCCGGTGATGTAAACCGCTTCCAGATCGCCCTCCGCCGCCAGCCGCGAGGTGGGCACCAGAGTTTCTTCCAGCATCGTCCGGCAGCGTTCATAAAAATCCGCGACCGGAACCGTGACCTGCCCCATGCCTTCCTCGATCACGTCGAGATCCACCACGATTTTGCGCGAATTGGGATGCAGCGCTTCTTTCTGCCGCCGGCATTCTTCCTGAAAACGAAACAGAGCCGCCGCCGGCAGCGACGCCAGGCGCTCTTCGCCAATCGCCAGCGCCGCCAGGATGTGATCGAAATCGTCCCCGCCCAGCGTCGAAATTCCCTCCGACGCGAGCACGGTATGCGTCCGCGCATCCAGCTCGACCAGCGAAACGTCGAACGTCCCGCCGCCCAGATCGTAGACCAGAATCCGGCCGGTGGTCCTCTGCCGGTGCCCGAACTCGATCGACGCCGCAGACGGTTCGTTCAAAAGCCCCAGCACCGAAAATCCAGCGCGCCGGAACGCCTCCACGGTCAGAAATCTTTGATTGCTGTTCGCATTCGCGGGCACGCCCAGCATCGCTTCCATCGGCTCCGCATTTCCGAACCGCGCGGCCAGCGCTTCGCGAAGCGACCCGACCACGCCGTGCATCAACTCCGCCAATGGCGTGCGTCGACCGCTCCCGCTTCGATCAGCGTTTCAGGACCGGCGTCTTCCAGATATCGCTTGATGGAACGGATGATGGTCCAGCCGGGTTCGGTTTGCGCGTTCCACGCATCCCAGCCGAAGCGCCGTTCGCTGCCTCGAATCGCGGCCAGCGGCGGAAACCATTCGAACGCGCCTTCCGGCGTCTCAAACGGGACCAGCGGATAATTCCCGCGATCGGCCGATGCGACCACAATCCGCGTCGTACCGAAGTCGATCCCGAGTTTCATCTTTTATTGTTAACATACTGCGTCGCGCCGCGCAGCTTTGCGGTCTGCGTGCATCCGAAAAACGAACGCTTGTTGACGCACGCGTCTCTGCCTAGCTGCTCGAAGCGTCGTCGGAACGGAGCGCGACGTTCGACGATTCCGCCGCTTTTCACTGACTCGCAGTAGCGGTCCGCTCACACGCATGCACCTTTTCAACGCAACTCTAACCCTTTACAATGGTCGCGATGAAGAAACTTTGGTTCCTCCTGCCGCTGGTCTGCTCGGCGCAACACCTGGACAATCTGAAGCAGCTCACCTCCGGCGGAAACCAAAACGCCGAGGCCTACTGGTCGCCCGACGGAAAACGCCTCATCTTTCAATCCACGCGCGACGGCCGCTCCTGCGATCAGCAGTACATCATGAACGCCGACGGCTCCAATCAACACCTGGTGTCGACCGGCAAAGGCGTGACCACGTGCGGCTATTTCCTCGGCGACAACAAGCACATCATTTACGCCTCCACTCACGAAACCGACCCCGCTTGTCCCCGCTCCGCCAGATCGCAGCCGAGGCTATGTGTGGGCGGTCTACCCCGGCTTCGAAATCTATCTGGCCACCGACGACGGCAAGATTATCAAGAAGCTGACCGACGCGCCCGGCTACGACGCCGAAGGCACCATGAACTGGAAAACCAAGAAAATCGTCTACACTTCGCTGGCTTCGGGCGATCTCGACCTGTGGACCATGAACGAAGACGGCAGCGGCAAGAAGCGCATCACTACCGCGGAAGGTTACGACGGCGGCGCCGTCTTTTCGCGCGACGGAAAGAAACTGGTCTGGCGCGCGAATCATCCCGATACGCCGGAAAAACTCGCCAGTTATCGCTCGCTGCTCAAAGACAATCTCACCACGCCCATGAAAATGGAGCTGTTCGTCTCCGACGCCGACGGCAAAAATCAGAAGCAGATCACCAACTTCGGCTGCGCGAGCTTCGCTCCTACCTTCACGCCCGACGGCAAGAAAATCCTGTTCTCCTCGAACAAGCACAATTGCGACAGCCGCGATTTTGAGCTGTACCTGGTCAATCTCGATGGCACCGGCCTCGAACAAGTCACCAGCTACGGCGGCTTCACGTCGTTCCCCGAATTTTCTCCCGATGGCAAAACCCTGGTCTTCGCGTCCAGCTATAAAGCCACGGGCCGATACGAATTCAACATCTTCACGGCGGAGTGGAAATAAATGAAACCTCTGATGATCCTGCTGCTGGCAGCCATGCTTGCCGCCGCGCAACCGCCTGCGAAAAAGCGTCTGCTGGCGATCGGAGCCGTGGCCGGCTATCAGCACGATTCCACTTCAGACGCTTCAGCGACCCTCTGGAAAATCGGCAAGGACACGGGCCTGTGGGACACCTACATCCGCACCGACACCCAGCTCATCACCAAGAAGAAACTTGAAAACAATGCGAAAAACCTCGATTACTTCGACGCGATTCTCTTTCTACACCACCGGCGAGCTTCCCATGGACGATGAACAAAAGGCTGCCCTGCTTTCTTTCGTTCACGACGACGGTAAAGGATTCATCGGCGTCCACTCCGCGCTCGACACGTTCTACAAATGGCCGGCATACGGCGAAATGATCGGCGCCTGGTTCAATGAACATCCCTTGGGGCGTCTTTCAAGCGCCCGTCATCGTGGAAGATCCCGATTTCCCCGCCATGCGCGGCTTCCCCGACAAGTTCACCATCGAAGACGAGATCTATCAGCCGAGCAAGGAATTCTCGCGCAACAAAGTTCGCGTTCTTGCGCGACTGGACGAAACCAGGATCGACCTGTCCAACCCCAAGGTTCACCGCACCGACAAAGATTTCGCGGTCGCGTGGGTGAAAATGTACGGAAAAGGCCGCGTCTTTTATTCCACCTTCGGCCACACCGCTGCGGCTTGGACGCACCCCGAAGTACCCGCCATGTATCGCGAAGCCGTCAAATGGGCCATGGGCATGACCGAAGGAAACGCGACGCCCCGGCCCCGTCCTACTGGCTCCAGTCCAAAGTCTCCGCCACGCTGAGATGAGCCTTGGGATAAACCACCAGCCGGAAGTGAACCTTTTTCGACGAATTGCGGTATAGAATACTTCCGTTGCTGAGCTGCGGCGCGTCCATATCCACGGATTTCTTGAAAGTCCCGTCTTCGATTTCGAGCACGCCGCGATCCGCGGTGTGAATCGCCGGAGCCTCCCGGTTCCACTTCACGCTCAGATTCCCGTCCACCGGCACAATCGATAAACCCAGCGAAAAATCGGTGTCATCGTGCGCCGGGGCCGCCGTTCGCCCCAGCGCGATCATCAGTCCCAGCGCCACGCCGAACAACAGAAACACGAACGACAGCGGAATCCACATCGCGCTCCGCATCCGCGATTGCGAAGGCGTCGCGATCGCATAGGCCGGCGCCGGCTGCTGCCGGATCGGCTCCACGGTTTCGCGGCTCGCTGCGGCCAGCGCGCGCGATGCTGCCCGTGATTCCACCCGCGATTCGATCAGCGACTTATGTTGAGGCGGCGCTTCCCCCCGCAATTCCGCCGTCCGGAACGGAAACTCCAGCGGCGTCTTTTCTTGAAACACGCCGTTTTCCCGAAAGAAGAACCCCGCCATGCTGACCCTGGTCCCGTAAGGTTTAATCAGCAGCGCGATGTGCTCCGGCGACGGGAAACATTCGTCGAGCAGTTTTATGTCTTCCGCTGCCAGCGACATTCCATCGCGCGTATGACCGCGAAAAAAACCCACCGCGTAAGCCGGCCGCTCCTCATTCGGCTGCCAGTTCAGGCACGTCTCGCGAAACGCCGCTCCGTCGAACTCGCTCAACAAATACGAAGGTCCGCGCCGGTATTCGCACTCCACCGGCTCGAAATCTTCCACCCGTACTATCGATATTTCGCCCGGCTCGATGGTCCCGATCAGGATTCCGCCCACCTCCGCGCCGCGTTTCGGCACCGCCCCGAATCCGCGCATTACTTCGTTGAGGAGCCCCTCCACAGCTTCGTAATAAAGGTGCACCACTACCGGCTTCCCAGGAACTTCCCAAACGTAGTATTCCGGCGCGGGTTGTTTCTCGGGCTCCATATCGGTTAACGTTTCATCGTACTACGATGCCCGGAGTCCTTTACGTCGTTTCGACACCGATCGGTAACCTCGAAGACATCACCTTCCGAGCGCTGCGGATTCTTCGCGAATCGGACTTGATCGCCTGTGAGGACACCCGCCAGACGCGCAAGCTTCTGGATCATTTCGGCATTGCGAAACCCACCGTCAGCTACCACGAGCACAACGAATCCGCCCGCGCCGGCGAGCTGGTCGACCGCCTCCTTTCCGGCGAAAACATCGCGCTCGTCTCCGACGCCGGCACTCCTTTAGTTTCCGACCCAGGCTATCGGGTGGTGGTCGCCGCAATCGCGGCCGGCATCACCGTCACCCCGATTCCAGGCCCTTCGGCTGCTCTGGCCGCGCTCTCCGCCTCAGGACTCGCGCCCGATTCGTTCCGTTTCTGCGGATTCCTCCCCGCCAAGACCACGCAGCGCAAGAAATTATTGGAAGAGTTAAAGCGCGAGACGTGCACTCTGATCTTCTATGAAGCCCCGCACCGCATTCTCGACGCACTCGACGATATCGCCGCCGTGCTCGGCCCGCGCGAAGTTGTGATCGCGCGCGAATTGACCAAACTACACGAAGAGTTCCTGCGCGGCCCGGCCCCAGACATCCGCGCCCGCCTCGCCGAACGCCCGGTGATTCGTGGCGAAATCACCCTCCTGATCGGAAAAAGCGAGATCCCGGAACCCGACGACACTCCCATCGCCGATGCCGTTCGCGCCCTGGAACAGCAAGGTGTGCCTCGCATGGAAGCGATTAAGCATGTCGCCAAAGCGCGAGGCCTGCACAAGCGCGACGTCTATCGCGCCCTCACTTCGTGAGCGTTCTCGAGCCTTAGACCTTCGAAGCCGTGTATAAATCGAAGGCGCGCCGGCGAAATACCATAGCGCCAGCCGCTATACTGCTAATTTCCGATGCTGGGCGATCTTCGATTGAGTTTCCGCGCTCTGGCCAGGAGTCCCGGCTTCACCATCGTCGCGGTCATGATGCTCGCACTCGGCATCGGCGTCAATGCAGCCGTCTTCACGTTGACGAACGCCATCCTTTTCAAGGGATTCCCGCTCGTCGACCGCAACGATCGCATCGTCTACATCAGCGGCAACGGATGCTGCGTCTCCTATCCCGATTTTCAGGACTACCGCGCTCAGGCCAAGTCGTTTGAAGGCATGGCGATTGTCCACGGCGTTGCGAAAATCCTCAGCGATCAGAGCGGATTCCCCGCGAAGATACGACGCCACCGAGATCAGCGCCGACACCTTCAAGCTGGCCGGCCAGCGGCCGATTCTCGGGCGCGATTTTACGCCTTCCGATGAAACACCGGGCGCTCAGCCCGTCGCCATCCTGAGCTACGGCTTCTGGCAACGCCGCTTCGGCGAACGATCCCGCCATCGTCGGCCAGACGGTGCGGATGAACGGCATCCCGACCACCATCATCGGAGTGATGCCCGAAGGCTTTTCCTTCCCGCAAACTACGGATCTGTGGGTGCCGCTGGTGCAGACGCCAAGCGTCCTGAAGCGCGAAAATCGCGATACCTGGTTCGCATTCGGCCGTCTGGCCGACGGCGTGACCATCGAGACCGCCCGCGCCGAAATTCAAACCATCGCCGCGCGCATCGCGGCCGCCTACCCGCTTACCAATCGGGACTTTGTTCCACGCGATCCAGAATTTCCATGAGTTCTTCATTGGCCCGAACGCGGTCATGCTCTACGGATCCATGTGGGGCGCCGTCGGTTTTGTGCTCCTGATCGCCTGCGCCAATCTTGCGAATCTGTTGCTCGCCCGCGCGCATCGGCCGATCCCGCGAAATTTCGGTCCGCATCGCACTCGGCGCTGGACGCTGGCGGATCATTCGTCAGCTCCTCATCGAAAGTGTGATGCTATCGGGCCTCGGCGGCCTGTTCGGCTGGTGGATCGCCAAATGGGGCGTGCGCGCTTATCAGCTTGCGATGGCGAGCAAAGCGTCCTGGCTGATCCTGGACTATTCGATGGACCATCGCGTTCTGGGTATCTGATCGCGATTTCGATCGGAACCGGACTTGCTGTTCGGGCTCGCCCCGGCCGCGCAGGCTCTCGAAACTGGATGTCAACTCCATGTTGAAGGACGGCAGCCGCGGGGCGACAGGCGGAGGCACGCGGAAAGCATTTATCCGCTCTCCTGGTCACCGGGGAAATGGCGCTTGCCGTGGTGCTGCTGGCCGGAGCCGGCGTGATGATTCGCAGCTTTCTCAAGATCTACAGCGCGGATGTGGGCGTGAAAACAGCAAAACGTCCTCGATCGGGTCCTTGGGGCTGCCGGCCGACAAATATCCACGTGCCGGAGCGCGAATCTCCTTCTTCGACCGTCTCAAAACGCGCCTCGAATCGATGCCCGGCGTGGAATCCGTCGCCATCGCCGAAAGGCTTCCGACCTCTGGGTCACGCCAGCTTCCGTATGAGCTCGCCGGCGCGCCGCCAGTTGAAGAACAGCGCCGCCCGAAGCTTTCTGCCGTGGTCATCGGCCCGCTTTACTTCCAGACGCTCGGAGCGGCGGTTCTCTCCGGCCGCGACTTCAATGATTTCGACGGCGCTTCAGGCGTACCGGTAGCAATCGTGAACCAGCGTTTCGCAAGCCAGTATTGGCCGGGAGAAGATCCGCTCGGCAAGCGTCTTCGCTTCTTCAACGGGAAGACGCCGGAACCGTGGCTGACGGTGGTCGGCGTCGCCTCGAATATCGTTCAGAACGACACCACGCGGCAACAGTTCGATCCTCTGGTTTACTTGCCCTACCGGCAACGGCCGCAAGCGGGCATGTGGGTCCTGGCGCGAACCCGCGTCCCTCCCGGTAGCCTTGGCACGGCGTTCCGGCGTGAAGTTCAGGCGCTCGATTCCGATCTCCCCATTTACGGCCCGTTCGCCATGACGGACCGCTTGCAGATGTATTGGGGATATTGGGACAGCCGGTTCTATGGAATCCTGTTCCTGATCTTCGCGGCGATCGCGCTTTTACTGGCTTCGATCGGTCTGTACGCCGTGATCGCGCATTCGGTGAGCCACCGGACGCAGGAGATCGGAATCCGCATGGCAGTCGGCGCGACGGCGCGCGATATTCTCAAGCTCGTGTTCCGGCAGGGAATGCTCCCCTTGGGAATCGGTCTGATCATCGGCCTTGCCGCATCGCTCGCGGTGAACCGCGTCCTGAAATCCGAGCTGGTCCAAGTTTCACCCACCGACCCGTTGACCCTTTTCATCGCATCGGCGACGTTAGTGTTGGCCGCGACACTAGGTTGTCTAATCCCCGCCCGGCGGGCAATGCGCGTCGATCCGGTGGTCGCGCTCCGGCACGAATAAGGCGGCCGAGGATCTATCCTGGTGATTAGCGAGCTTCAGCCTCTCGTCCTAGAAGGCTCCAGTTCCTCGCGGCAAATTCAGCCATCAGCGGTGCCGTCGGCTTGGTGAGAACGGGAACGTTGAGCCGGTGATCCTACGGCATCGCCGAGCCCAGCTAACGATGCAGCGAAATCCCGCCGATAACAAAGCTTGGCGTGTGATTCACTATTATCGCCTTCTCGAGCAATCAAGACTGATGACGCAACCCGATCTGAAGATCAGACTTTCGATTTTCCTGGCTGTTAGTTTACTTCCGGTCAGCCTCCGCGGTGGCGTTTGGGCTGACAGTTTTATCGAACTGAAGCTGCCCCCTGAAAGCCGAGAGTATTGCCATGTCGTGCGATTTCCTCTTGGATGGAAAATCAGAACTCCTCACGCCGAGGACGCAAGAATTGACTATCGCTATTCGGACTTTGAATTCCGTGTCGAAGGACTCTTGGGGACTCGCTTCCTAGTTGGAGTATTCAATCCGGGCGACATCCACGGCCCTTACGAACGAACAAACCGGTACCGCGTCAATCTCTCCGACCCAACGGCACCGGCGCTGCCTGCGGGCGATGCGGACTGGAACGCCGCCACCCCGCTTCCCTTCATTAGGAAGTCCATCCTGACTTGGTGGGGCGTCACTCCACCATCCCACGCGATACTCAACGGTATTCAGTTCAACAAAACCGGAGAATTTCCTTGGCTCAACCCTCTTGAAGCATCGGAGTTGTCGCCCGATGGAGCATGGTTGGTCTTGCTGAGTACGACGAAGACGAAGGCGAGTTTTCCAAAGCCGGAGTACCTGGTCTTTTTCGATGTGTTCAATACTGCAAGCGGAAAGAAGCTATTTACGATCGAAGGGTCGTATTATGGGCTCGGCAATGAGCCGGACAGCACGGCCGCGAAGTCCGCGTGGCTGACAGAGCGATATTTTATTATTCCCGTCGGCAGATTGAGGGACCGATGTCTGGTCTGTGAGTTTGCCTCGCGCCGCGTGCCAGTACAAAGGCCCTGATCGCCTGCCGGTGGGCTTCGTCGGGCGTGCACGATCGCCTGCTCATGGTTGGACCCTGCTTCGTCTACGGCGTGAGCGCGTCCAACACGGCCGCGCGATTCTTTGCGATCACCGCAAGGTAAGCGCGAGTTGTCGAGTCCGGTTTCCTCCGCCCCTGCTCCCACTCCTGTAACGTGCGCGGATTGATGCAAAACGCCCTTGCGAACTCCGATTGCGACATTCGAGCCTTCGTTCGAATACGCTTGACATCGACCTCATCGGGCAGCACGATCCGCCGGGTAGGCAATCTGACTCCACCCTTCGCGTGCGCCAGAATCTCTCTGGCACTCTTCTCGAGTTCCAGTCCGAGCTTAGTCCGCCTCTTGGTTCCTTGGCTCATGAATATCGTCCTCCCTTTCCTGTCTTCTTGATCTGTGCCGCGAGCTTTGCGAGCACATTTCGATCGGCCGCCGAAAGCGTCTCGCGACGAGACTTGGCATAGATCGCCGCCATGTAAATCCGTCCGGGTCCCGCAAGGAAGAAATAAACGACTCGAAATCCGCCGCTTTTCCCTTGTCCTTGCCGCCCCCAACGAGCCTTGCGAAATCCGCCAGAGCCAGGAATGACTGGATGATCGTCCGGCGCGCAGGCAATATAGAATTCCATGGCCACTCGCTCATCGTCGTCTAGCAGCGCCGAGACCTGAGACTCGTATCGCGACAGGCTTACGATTTCGGCGATCACGTTCCAGTATACGGCAATGCCGTATACTAATCAAGCCGTCTATTTCGTAATCGAGAACGTATCGATCACATCCCCCGCCGCCGAGACTTGCCTGAACTTCGCAGTGCGGCCATCCACATCCGCCACCGTCAGCGAATGGACCTCGAGTTGAACTTCGCCGTGAACTCCAGCCATGATGACGGATCGTCATTCTGATCCGGGTCGTAAAGCTCAGCCCCTCCCGCTCCCGTGATCAAATAAATCACCCCATGCGGCTGCGTGTTCTTCGCGCCGTCGTAATTCTTGTCGAGCTTCCATTCTCCCTCCACCGTCAGAATCGGCCGCGCCGACGGAGGCTTGGCTTTGAACGTCAGGGGAAAAGTCCGCTGATAGTTGTGTACATGCCCCTCGATCACTACATCCACTCCGCCCGCCTCGAATACGTCGCTCAGCAGCCGCATATGCTGTTCGTTGCGATGCGCCTTCGAAGAGTTGAATCCCGGATGATGGAAGCCGACGAATTTCCACGTCGCGGTGGTTGCCGCCAGATCGTCAGCGATCCAGCGCCGCAGCTTGGGATCGGTCCAATCGGCATACGGATTCGAATCCAGAATCAGCCAGTGCGAATTTCCGTAGTCGAAGGAGAAATTCGCCATGCGCGGAAAGTTCAACCCCGCTGCCGCACGGAACGCCTCCTGCGCCGCGTCCGGCCCTAGCAGCCCTTCGAAACTCGCATGCGAGGGACCATTCAACGGCTGCGCCCAGTAGTAAAAATACGCGAGCGCGTCCGGCGCCATGGTCAAATCGCGATTCAGCGTGTCATGGTTCCCCGGAGCGGCGACGAATAACGTAGAAGCCGCCAAAGCAGCGTAATACGGGAAAAAGTTGGTGCGATATTCCGCCACCCGCCCGCGCGAGTAAACAATATCACCCGGGATGAACACAAAATCCGGATTTTGTTTTAACGTCTGCCCGGCGATCTGCTTTTCATCTTCCGTCCCGGCTCCGCAATCGCCGAACGCCACAAAGCGGAACGCCTGTTCGCGACTTTTGCGTGTGCGTCCATGCGAGCTGAACGCGACTTTCCCAGCATGCAGCACGCGATACTCGAAATCGAGTCCCGGCGCGAGCCCGGTCAGCGTCGCCCGCCAAACCAGATGCGGCTCGATTCCGGCCACCGCTACACGCTGGTTCGATGGCGCCGCCATTTTTTTCCACAACGGCCCGGTCTTCCACATTGGTCCCGATTTCACTTCGACCGTCCAGCCCGAAGAATTGTCCGGAGTCTGCCACAGCAGCGCCATGGTCTCCGATTTCTGAAGCCCGCGCGCGTCGCCCAACTGCAAGTACGGCTCAACTAGAAACGGTTCCGCCGCGAAAAGCGAGCCGCAGGCGAGCAGTAACGTTACCAGGCGCATTCTAGAATTCTATTTTGTTCGGCGCGCCGGCGGGCAACACCCGGCGGCGCAGGCGACGGGCTCCACGCCCGCCAGCTCCGCGATCATCCGGATCATCGCCGGATGCGTCTCCACCGTACCCGCCCGCGCCATCCGCACGCCGATTTCCTCGCACACCGCGCGCGCCTCGGTATCCAGGTCGTATAGCACTTCCATGTGATCGGACAGAAACCCGATAGGCACGATGACGGCGTCCGATCGAATCTCGCGCAGATAATCGCAAATGTCGGGTTCGAGCCAAGGCTGCCCCGGCGGTCCGCTGCGGCTCTGATAGACCAGCTTCCAGTCGCTTCGTCCCACTGCTTGTGCCACCGCTGCGCAGGCCGCTTCAAGCTGCGAGACGTACGGACTCGCCTGTGCCATGGAGGTCGGGACGCTGTGCGCCGTGAAAATGAGGCGTCCTCCAGGCAACTCCGCAATCGCAGCGCGTACGCGTTCGGTCACTGCTTCGAGAAATCCGGGATTGCTTGAAAACGGAGGAATTTTGTCGATCACCAGACCGCCGCGCGTCCGCTCGATATCCTCCAGATATTGCCGGCATCCCGAATATGACCCGAATGCCGATGTCGCAAACGCAATCGCACGCCGGATCCCGTCATCCCGCATCTGGCGCATCGTATCTTCCAGCATCGGATGCCAGTTGCGATTTCCCCAATACACCGGGATGTCGATGCGCGTCGCGCAGCCTGGCAACCAATTCGCGATTCTGATCGTTAATGGGGCTGCGGCCGTCGAAATGATAATAATGCTCCGCCACTTCGAGCATCCGCTCGCGCGGAACGTTGCGCCCGCGCAGGACGTTTTCTAAAAACGGAATCACATCTTCATGTTTTTCCGGACCGCCGAAAGAAATCACCAGCAGGGCGTCGTAACGGGACACAGTCTTATTCTATGATTGAACCAATGCCGCGCAGGCGTGTATGGCTGCCCCTGGCGATCGCACTGGGGACGGCGTTGATGTTCGGAGCGTGGACGCTGTGGCGCGCTCAAGGCGTCCTCAGCGAAACGCGCGAACGCGTCGCCGGCGAAGGGCGCATTCGATTCACCGAGCACATCATCCAGCCTGCGTTGCCCGTCGGCCTGGAATTTATCGGCGCCCCCGCCGTGTTTCGCGACGCGCCAGATGTTCCACGGGCATCTGTTTATTGCCGGACCAACTGCGCTAGCCGAATACGACCCGGATGGCTCACTGATCGCGCGTTATCGCGCCGGCGCGGAGCTTCCCGCCGCGCCGCTGACCGCGTTGGCGGTCGGGTCCGCGGGCGATTCGCACGGCGATGAATTGTGGATCGCGACCTCTGGAGAGGGCGTCGTCGCCTTCGACGGACGCGATTTCCGCCAGATCCGGGCCGAAGACGCGAAGTTCCGGAAAATCACCGCTCTTTTGCCGCTGGCGACCTCGAGAATTCTGATCGGAACCGAAAAGATGGGAGTTCTGGTCTACGACGGACGGGAACTGAAGCCGTTCCATGCGTCGCTTTCCGATGTTCCAGTAACCGCGCTCGCGGGGATGACGCGAGTCTATGGGTCGGCACCATCGACCGCGGCCTGCTCCACTGGAACGCGGGAACCCTGGAATCTATCGACGATGAACTGCCGGATCATCAGGTGCTTTCCCTTGCGCAAGACAGCGGCACGCGTTTATGCGGGAACGGCGATGGGCGTGGCGGAAATTCGCGACGGGAAATTCTCTCAAGTCCTCGCGCCGGGATATTTCGCACAGTCTCTTTTTGCCGCCGACGGAAGACTTTGGGTCGGGACGCTGGATGAAGGGATGGTCGAAGTCCCTGTCGCACCACGCCGGTGTGTGTCCCGGAGTGCTCCATTCACAAGATCCTCCGCATCGATGGCGACGTGTTTGCGCTCGCGGAGGATTCGTCTGTGGCGCGGCGTCGCAGGAAGTGATTCGCCGTGAGGATGCCACGCTGGTGGATCGAAATATTGCGGCGCTGTCGATGGATGGAAGCGGCGCGGCTGTGGATCGGGTATTTCGACCGCGGCTTGCAGATTTTGGGCGGCGAACGCTTTGAAGACGATCATCTGTTCTGCGTCAACCGCATCGCGCATGACGCCGCGCGCGGAGTCTCGGCCGTCGCGACGGCCAACGGCCTGGTGATGTTCGATGCCTCAGGCGCGCGTCGCCGCGTGATCACGCATGACGACGGGCTGATCGCGAATCAAGTGACCGACGTGGTTCTGAGGCCGGATGGCAGCGCGATCGCGGCGACTCCGGCAGGCGTGAGCTTTATCGATGCGTCCGGAATCAGCAGCATTTACGCGTTTCAGGGGCTCGTGAACAATCACGCCTATGCGCTCGGGCCGGATGGAGCGAGAACGCTGGTAGGAACGCTCGGCGGACTGTCGATCCTCGACGGCGAGATGGTGAAGGCCAGCTTCACCACCGCGAATTCCGCGCTGAAACATAACTGGATCACGGCGATGGTCCGTGTCAACGACGCCTGGTTCGTCGGCACGTATGGCGCTGGAGTCATGCGCTTCGACCGCTCGGGCCGCTGGCAGAGTTTCGACGAAATGCGCGGGACGGTCGAGATCAACGCCAATGCGATGGTTTCGACGACGAACGCGGTGTACGCGGGAACGCTCGATCGCGGACTGGCCGTGTACAACCTCGCGAGCGGGCGGTGGAATTTCTGGACGGCCGGATTGCCTTCATCGAACGTCACCGCGATCGAAGCTCGTGGCGGAGTTGTGTACATCGGCACGGATAACGGGCTGGTGAAGATTCCGGAATCGACGGTGGTCCGATGAAGCGACTGCTGATTCTCGCCATCTCGCCGCTGGTTCTTGGCGATACGGGAGTCCTGATTCCGTCGACGCTCAGGCAGCCGGATGCGAAAGTGCTGTCGCTGGATGAAATGTCGATCGACGTTGTCATCGACAACGGCTACGCCAAAGTCAACATCCGGCAGATTTTCGGGAATCACACCGCGAAATTGCTGGAAGGGAATTATGTCTTTGCGCTGCCGGGCGCGGCGCTCGTTTCCGATTTCGCCGTGTGGGACGATACCACGCGCATTCCCGGCGTGATCCTGGAGCGCAAGCGCGCCGAGGAAATGTATCGCGAAATTCGCTTGCAGGCGCTGGATCCGGGCCTGCTGCAAATGGGCGAGCGCGACGCTGATGAAGCGCGGCGTACTTCGATTTTCAGCGCGCGCATCGTCCCGATCCCGGCCTATGGGACCAAGCGTCTGGAAATCGAATATCAGGAACGCTTGTCGGTCGAGCAGGCCGAAGCGTTCTTTTCGATTCCCCTGCAGGCCGGATGTCTATCGCGCGCAAACAGCCGGGCGGCTGACCATCCACGTGAACGTGAAGAGCGCGCACGCCATGCGCGATTTTCAGTTCGTCAGCAAAGCGTTTCCGATGAAAATGAACGCGCAGACGGCGAAATCGGTCGAAGCCTCGTTTGAAGGCTCTAATGTCGCGCTGACGGAGGATTTTTCGCTGAAATATGGATTGGATGCGCGCAAGAATGCGCTGGAAGTACTGACGTACCGGGATGGCTCCGATCCGGGATTCTTCGAGGCTTCGGCGCTGATGGCGCTGCCTTCGACGAATGCGCCGGTGGCTCCTCGATCCATTGTGATTCTGTTCGATACGTCGCTGTCGATGCAGTGGGAAAAGCTGGAGCGAAGTTTTCACGCGCTCGAATCGCTGCTTAGATCGCTGCGGCCGACGGACCAGTTCAATCTGCTGGCGTTCAACGAGCAGGTGACCCCGTTCGCGCCGGCTCCGGTGGCCGCGACTCCGGAGACGGTCGAGAAAGCACTGGCATTCTTGCGCGCGGAGCGATTGCGCGGCGGAACGAACCTTCAGGCTGCGCTCGATGCGGCGCTTTCGCAGACGTTCGCCTCCGATCCATATATCGTGCTGCTGGGCGATTTGGGCGCGACGCGCGGAATTCTGCAAAACGGCAAACTGAGCGAATGGTATGCGGCGAAATGGAAGCAAATCGCCGAAGCCCGCCGGCCTCGAACCTATGTTTTCGCGACCGGCGATGACGCGAATCTGCCGCTGGGGCGGATGCTCGCGCGCAATCGCGGAGTGTTTGAAGCTGTCCGGTCATCGGAGCCGGTGGATTTCAAGCTGAACGCGTTTCTGGCCAAGATCGGACGCCAGCCGGTGGACAATCTGCAACTCGCGATTACGCCCGCGGCGAATTTCGATCTGGTTTATCCACTCGAAGAAAGCGTTTTCCCCGGCTCGGTCCAGACCTGGGCGGGTGAATATAAGAAACCGGGAGGGCAGGCTACGTTCACGGTGGGGCAGACACGCACGACGGCAGCGCTTCCGGCGCAGAATACCGATCATCCGCATCTGCCGCGGATGTGGGCGAAGGCTCGCGTGGATGCGCTGCTCGAAAAGATCGAGCGCGACGGCGAGGATCAGGCCACTATCGACGAGATCGTGCGTCTTTCGCGGAAATACAAATTTGTCACGCCGTACACGTCGTTTCTGGCCGCGCCGCGCGCGCTGCTGCGGCCGAGGCTGATTCGTCCCGGCGATCCGGTGCTGCGCGTGAAGACGGATGAATCGATCAACTCCGTCGTCGCGATGTTTCCGTTCGGGCTGGTGAAGAAGCTGCGCTATCTTGAAGACGAAGACACGTGGCAGACGCGCTTTCTGGCGCCGAAGGATCTGGCCGACGGCACGTATCACGTGCGGCTGATCCTGCGGGACCGGGAAGGGCGCGTGTTTCGCGAGTCGAAGACCTTCGTGATCGCGAGCCAGCCGCCGACGGTGAAGGTGAAGCTGGAGCGGACGTCAGTTTCATCGCGGCGATGCCGTGAAGCTGCGCGTGAGCGCATCGGATACCACGCGGACCATTGTGGCCCGGATGTATGGCGCTGCTCCGGCGTATCTGCGCTGGAACGCGGAGATGGGATCGAGCGTGGGAGAACTGATGGTCCCGGCGACGTTGGCCGCGGGTCGCTACAAAGTCACGGTGACCGCCGAAGATTTCGCGCACAACATCGGCAGCGGGGAGGTGGATGTTGAAATCCTTCCCTTACGATCCGATCACCGATTTTCTTGATTTGTCTCGTGTGGGGATTGCGGGCGGATCTGACTCGGTGGGCTGAGAACATCGATGCCGGGAATCGGCTGGAGAACATCTTTTTCAGAGGCACCGATGCGTCGGCCTCCTACGGAGACTCGCGCGGATCTTTCGAAGTTGATTGCGGCATCGCCATCGGATGCCGAGTTGTATTCGCTGCGCGCGCTGGAGGCGGAGCAGGCGCTGGATTTCGCGGCTGCGGAAGCGGATTGGAAGAAATACATCGACGTTGCGAAGGATAAAGGCGCGGCTCGGATTGCGCTCGCGGATTTTTATCACCGGCGGCTACGTTCAAACGACGAATTGACCGCGCTGGCGATGGCGGGCCGCGAAGATTTGCCCGATGCGGAAAAGATGCTGGCGGACTCGGAGCAAAGAACCTGGAAGATCTATGAACGGCTGATCAAGCTGGTGGACGATCAGAGGCTCGATTCGTCGACGGGCGGAGATCAGTTCGCCGCGTGGATCGATCGCTATCCAGGCGCAGCGGCTGAGTTGTATCCCAGGTATTTTCGATTCGCGATGGATCATCAGCGATATGATCTGGCGAATGCGGTAGCCGGCGAGTATCGCAGAAAATTTCCGAAAGACGAGGAGTTTCCGATTGAGGCGGAGGCCGAGGTTGCAGCAAAAATCGGCACGCCCGCGCGGGCGATTGCGGTGTATGAGAGCAGTTTTCGTCCACTGTGGCCGCCGAAACTGGTCGCGCAATATTTCGAACTGCTGAAGCAGACGGGCCAGCTGCGGGCCTATCTGGAGCGCGCGCGGGCGGGAGTGGCGGCGAATCCGGCGGATCTGGCGAGCGCGGTCCGGTTGTTTTACTACTGGCAGCAGCAGGGCAATGCGGCTGCGGCGGAGCGGGCGCTGATCGAGTTTCGGGTCCGGAAAGAAGCGCGGCAGTCGGCGTGGACCGGCGATGAATTGTTGACGCTGGCGCGCCTGTTCGAAGCGTCGCACAATTACGACGAGGCGGCGCGAAATTATTACGCGCTGTATAAAACCGATTCGATGGCGGAGACGGCGCTCAGTTCCCTGGCTCGGCTGCTGTTGTCCGCTCCGGAGCAGGACATTTCATTCGGATCTGGGAATCTTTCGTTGTATCGCGACGTCGCCGCCATGGATCCGCATCCGGGATTTTTGAATGGCGTAACGTCGCTGCTGTTGAACGACACGGGTCCGCCGTATCGCTACGCGATGGAGGAGCAAAGCGCGGCGCCGTATTTTCGAAGGGCGCGCGCGGCCGAACTGGTCACTCTGTTTGAAACGCGGTTCCCGAATTCGCCCGAGCGCGCGGATCTGCGGGAACGTGTGATCGAGGCGTACGCGATCTACGGGTCAAGCGACGGAGTGATTCAAGCAGGAACGAAGTTTCTCGCCGATTTTCCCAATGCAGCGAACCGCACGGCGGTGGCAATGCGAATGGCGGATGCGTATGCGCGGATGAATCGGACGCAGCAGGAGTTCGCGACTTACGATGCGCTGCTGGTCGAGCTAGCGAAAGCGCGCGGGGGGCGTCCCGCTCGGCGCGATTCCCGCGGCCGTTCAGAATACTCCCGCCACAATTCGATAAACTGCGGTCCCCCGAGTATGCGCGCGTGCTGGATCGATACGTCGCGCGGCTGGTTTCGATGAAGCGCCTGAACGATGCGCTGGCGCTGTACCGCCGGGAGATCGACCGGAATCCGAACGATCCAGGTTTGTACGACACGCTGGCCGCGTTTCTGGATCAGAACAAATTGGGGGCCGAGGCCGAGCAAGTTTATAAGCGGGCGATCGCTCAATTTCCGGATCATACCTGGGAACACAAGCTGGCTCGCTGGTATCTGCGGCAGCGGCGGCAAGCTGATGTATCGCGGCTGACGCGCGATGTGATCCGGACTTTTTCAGGCACCGAGCTGGAGGGATATTTCAAGGAAATCGTTCACACCACGGCTCCCGTCGGGCCGGCGCTGGAGCTGCAACTGAATGTTTACGCGCATCAGAGATTCCCGCATCAGTTGAGTTTCGTGCGAAATTTGCTGGCTGCTTATTCGTCGGCTCCCACTCGAAACGACGTCGCGTATGAAGCGCTGCTGCGGCAACACTGGTATTACGCCGAAGATTTGCGGATGCGATTCTTCGAGCGATTGTCCCGCACGGGGAGACTGGATGCGGAACTGGCGTCGGTACGCGCAAGCGAACAGAATCCGGCGGCAAAGAGAATGCTGGCAGAGGGAGAAGCATGGCGCGGGCATTTTGAGGCGGCGGCTCCGGTGATGCTCGCGATCGAGAAGAATTTTCCCGCGGATCGCGCGATCGGGCAGAGGACTGCGGCGGCATACCGGTCTCTGGATCAGATGGATACGGCGGTCGCAGTGGAACAGAAGCTGGTCGAGGCGGATCCGCGCGATCACACGGCCCTGACCCGACTGGGTGAGATGGAGGCCGCGCGCGAGCGGTTTGATCGCGCCGCCGCGGATTGGAACCGGATCGCGGAAATCGATCCGTCGAAGGCAGATTCGTATCTGGAAGCCGCGACGGTGTTCTGGGATTATTACCGTTACGACGACGCGCTGCGCATGATCAATGAAGCTCGACAGCGGCTGGGCCGGCGGCGTTGTTCGCGTATGAAGCCGGAGCCATTCGCGAGAATCAGCGAGTGTACGATTTCGCGGCTCGCGAATATGCCAAGGGGGCGATCGCGCAGCCGGATTCGACCGCGCAGCAGCGTCTGCTGTCGCTGGCGCGGCGTCCGGCGCTGCGCGCGGACATCGAACAATTGACAGACAATTTGGTTTCGGCGCGGAATCCAGAGATGGGCTCGTATCATCTGCGGGTCGCGCTGCTTCGGAATCAGGGCCGGCGGGACGATCTGGAAAAACTCCTGCTCGATATTTCCGCGCGAGCCACCAGTCCGGAATTGCTGGCTGCGATCGAAAATGACGCGCGGGTGGATGGATTCGTGAAGGCGCAGCAGGCGGCGATTGAGCGGCAGGTCGCGGTCGCCACGGACGCGGTGGAAAAAATGCGTCTGCGGTTAGGGCTGGCAAGGTTTTTCGAGGGGCAAGGGCAGACGACTCAGGGGGCTGCCGTGATCGACGCGCTGTATCGCGAGGACCCGGCGATTCTGGGCGTCGTGCGGGCCGCGGTGGATTTTCACTGGCGGAACAAGAACGCGCGTCGCGCGGTGGACGTGCTCGAAGAAGCTGCCGGGCGTGCCGCGGGTGTGTACGCGAATCAGTTCACACTAGAGGCGGCTCGGAAGGCGACGGAAGCGGGAGACTATGCGCGGGCGCGCGGATTTGCGGCGAAGCTGCTGGCGGCGAGTGCGGACAATGCCGAGTACGTCGCGGTGATTGCGGATACCTATGCCCGGCAAGGCGATGATCGGGGATTGCGGACGTTCTACGAATCGAAGATTCACGGCGACAATGCGCCGGCGATGCGGCGTGCGCTGATTCCGGTGCTGACGCGGATGAAGGATTATTCGGGCGCCGTGGATCAGTACATCGAGGTGCTGAAGAAATATCCCGAGGATGAAGCGCTGGCTCGGGAAGCGGCGCTGTATGCGTCGGCGAACGGCGTTGCTGCGAAGCTGCGGGATTATTACGCGAGAGCGGCGAACGATTCGCCTAGAGATTATCGATGGCCGATGGTGCTGGGGCGGATCGAAACGGGTCTTGAGGATTTTCCATCGGCGATTGCGGCGTATACGCGGGCGGCGGGGGTGCGGCCGGATCGCACCGATTTGTTGCGATCCCGTCTGGATCTGGAAATTCGGACACTGCGTTTCGAGGAGGCGGCGGCGACGGCGGCGAAGTTGTATGACCTGACGTACCGGAATCCGGAGTGGATGGAGACCCTGGCGGAGATACGAGCTCGGCAGGGGCGCAATGTGGACGCGGTGGCGGCGCTTCAGAAAGCTTGGATCGAGGGGCGATCGGCGAATGCGCTGAATCTTCTGAAAGTCGCGGAGAAACTCGACCAGTGGGGCATGATCGCGGAGGCCCGGCCGCTTGCCGATCAAGCTCTGAAGTTGTCGCCCGATGAGGCAGCCAGGGATTGGGCCCGGATCGCGACGCGGCAGCGGGATTTCGATGCGGTTCTTGCGCAGTTGACCCGTGCAAAGGATTACGCCGGGTTGATGTTGGCGTTGGAGATCGGCAACGTGGTCGAGAATTTCTATTCGCCTGAGGAGAAGGTGAAGTTTGTCGCGGCGCTCGAAAAGAATCCGCGGCGGGTGGAAGTCGCGGAACATGCGGGGCTGACCGATGTCGAAGCGAAGTGGATCGCCGAACAGATGATGTCGAATCCCGGCGACCAGAAAGTCGCGGAGTGGAAGGAGAAGCTGATCGCGCTTCAGGAGCAGCGTTTGGCGTTCGATGAGCTGGGAGGGCAGTTGGAAGCGTATGCTCGCGCGCCGGGAGTGGAGCCGGAGGAGGAACTGATTCAGGCGGCCTCGAATTACCGGGCGAGCGGGAATACGCCCGCGGAGCTGCGGGTGTTGCAGATGCAGAACGATCGCGCGCCGCTGGCCGGCCCGGTCTTCGATCGATATGCTCAGTTGTTGATGGCGCAGCCGCAGCGGCTGGTCGCGGCGATTGCTCGTGACCGGCGGGGCGAGGTCGCCAATGGGCTGGTGAACTATGCGGTCGAGCATGGGAGCGCAAATGTCGCGCAACAGGCAATTGCCGCGCGCGGGACTCGCATGGGCGCGCTGTGGACGAAAAGTTATACCGGCCTCGCGGGGCTTTATTTCGCGACCGACACGGCTCCCGTGCGGGCGGCGTTCAACGGGATTCTGGGGGACATGACGATCGGCGCGCGGATCGGGAAGCCGCTGGATCGGAACGCGCAGCTCGCGGGAGATTTGTGGTTTTACTATGCGGGCCGGTATGGCGAGTTCGCGAGGAACGCGGATTTTCTCCCGGCCATGGTGGAAGCGAACCCGGGCCGCTCGGATGGATACTTTGCGCTAGCGGAATATTTTCGTGGGGCGGGGAATACCGCGTCGGCGCTGGCGGATTATCGCGGTGCGCTGGACCTGAAGCCGTCGCGGGCGGATGTGCATGACCGGTTCGCGATGATGGCGGGATCGAATGAAGACGGCGTGAAGGAATGGCGGCTGGCGATTCAGGCGTTGACGGACCAGATGAATTCGGCGCACGTCCCGCAGACGTTCTGGAGCGACTTTAGCGACACGGTGCATCACATCCGAGATGCAAACGCCCTGCCGGCGCTGCGCTCCGATGTCGATAAGCTGTTGCGCGTCTATCTGCGCCGCAACGGCGCGTTCCAGGTAGAACCGCTGTTTGAAGCTCTGGGCGATGTCGCATGGATCGCGGATCTGAGCACATCGGCCGCGGAACCGGCGCGGCTCCTTGCCTCGATTATCGACCGGCCGTGGATTCCAGAAGCGCAGAAAGATGTTTTGTACGCGCGGATGGTGGAGAGCGCCCGGGCGCAGCTTGCTCGTAGCTATGGCGAGCAGCGCATGAACGCGCAGGGTGAGATCTGGTTGTTTGAGATTCAGCGGGCGGTGTACTTGTTGAAGCATCGCGAGAACCGGCTTGCCGCAGAGACGGTGGCATCGCTGCAGGAGGCGCGGAAGGAAAGAGTTCGGGAGATAATCCCGCTGGAGTTGCGTGTGGCTGCCCGGGCGGGGACGCTGGCGGCGCAGTTGGCTCGCTACGATGCGCCGGCGACGATGGAGATCCTTCGCGATGCTGCCGTGCAGTTGACGAAAGATGGCGATCCAGCTTCCGCCCGGCGGGTGCTCGAGTTCGCGTATTCGCGCGAGCTGAAGGCAGGGAATCTGGAAACGTCGAACTTCGTGGGGCTGGCGGAGATTCGGATCGAAGAGAAGGATCTCTCGGGCGCGCTGGAATTGTTGCGGCGCATGACGCGTGTTTCAGGTGACGGGTTCGATCTGTTCAAGCCGCTGGATTCAGCGGCGGCGCTGCTCGAAAAGACCGGACATTCAGCGGAAGCAGCCGAGTTTTTGTCGGCGCTAGTGAAGGCGGAGCCGTGGAACTGGAATGCTCGCGAACGGCTGGCGATGGCGGGCGGGTCGGCGAACGATTTGACGGCGGTTGCGAAGTCTACCGAAGCTCCGTATGCGGCTCGCGTCGCGGCGGCGCTCGGGTTGCGGAAATTGAAGGCTCCGGCGCTCGTGGGCGCGGATGAGCTGGCGCTGCTTTCTTCTTCGAATGCGCTGAGCGAAGCGGACGTGAGCAAGCCTTATTTTTATGCTGCGCGAATGGAAGCTTCAAGAGAGACTCGCGATGCGGCGGCGCGCGAAAGACTGCTAGCGGGCGCGGTCGCGATGAATCCGAAAGAACTGCCGACGAAGATTGAGTTGTTGCGTGCGGCGATGGAAGCTCGTCACGATGCGCTAGCCGTGGGGATCGGGCAACAGGTGGTCGGGCGGTTTCTGGGCGAGGAAACAGAGTTTACCTCCTGGACCACGACCGAATTTTTGGGGAATTTGCCGGATTCTGAGAGGGTCGAATTGGCGCGGGGTTTGGCGGTAGCGCACCAGCGGCTGGGGAATTTGCGATCGGCGCTCGTGTTCTACCAGATCGCGCAGGCGATCGAGCCTGTGGATCGGATTCAGCGGGCGTTGGAAACGGTGCGCGGGCGGGTCGAGATCAACGCGAAGAACGAAGGGCGGCGCCCCGTCGTCACGGATCATCTGGATCAGGACCGGTTGGTAAGGGCTCGGGTGACAGTGCAATGAGACGCTCGATTTATGTTTTGACAGGCGTGATCGCGGCGGCGCTGATATATTGGGCCGTCGCGCAGCAGGCTCCGCAGCCGCTTCCAGGGCTGTTCCCTGCGGGGGCGTTGCTATATCTCGAAGCCAGGGATTTCGCGACGCTGGTGGCGGACTGGAACGGGTCGGCGGAGAAGCGCGCGTGGTTTAGTGGGGCCAGTTACCAGGCGTTTTCGCGATCGCGGCTGTTCTTGCGACTAGGCCAGGCGCAGGATGAGTTTGCAGCGGCGGCGGGAGTGCCTCCCGATTATGCGCTGCTTGGATCGGTGGCGGGAGGCAACTCGGCACTGGCGATTTACGACATCGGCAATCTGGAGTTTTTGTACATCACCCATCTCGCTTCAGCTCGGGCGATGGATACTGCTTTGTGGAAGGCGCGCGGGAGTTACCAGACCCGGCGCGCCGGCGGCGTCGATTATTACGTGAAGGAGAACACGGCGTCTCATCGCTTAGCGGCGTTTGCTTACGCCGGCGACGTGCTGTTAATCGCAACACGTGAAGACCTGATTTCAGGCGCGCTCGAGCTGCTGGCTCGGCAGACGCGGCCGGCGATCGCCTCGGAGAAATGGTTCGCGGATGTGACGCAGGCCGCCGCGCCGGGTACACAGGACCTGCGCCTGGTGTACAACATGGATCGGCTGCTGAGCTCTTCGCACTTCCGGGCGTATTGGGTACAGCGGAACACTACGGAGCTGGGACAATATTCGTCCGGGCTGGCGGATCTGGAACGGACGTCGGGCGAGGTTCGGGAGCGGCGCGTGCTGTTGAGATCGAATGCAGCGCCGGGGATTGACGATGAGACGGCAGCGGGGCAGGTGCTGGCTTTAGTTCCCGACGATGCGGGTTTTTATCGCGCCTGGATTCGTCCGAACGTGGGCCGGGCCGAAAAATGGATCGAAGAGAAATTGTTCGCGGCCGGCCCTCGTCCGGCGGTGGAACAGAAGCAGGCTCCAGCGGTGCAGAATACTGCGGACGCGGGCGCGGAGCAGGATCTGGAGACCAGGATCGATGAGGCTCCATTGGCGGACGATCGTAGCGCGGCCGCGTTTCAAGCGCTGCGGGCGCGGCTGGCCGCGACTCCACTGGATGCAATGTTGACGGTGGAATCGACGCGCGCGGGGAACGTGTTTGTCGGCACGGAATCGGCGATCGTGCTGTTAGCCCGGCAGGATTGGAATGCTGTCGCGATACGGGAAGCGATGGCGCAGGCGGCGGGATCGTTATGGAGTGTCGCGGCATTGGGCGCGCTCGATGGGTTAGGAAAACTGGCGGTGTCGATTGACGGGCGATGGCTGATCGTCGGGACTTCCACCGATCTGGTGAACGCGATTGTGTCCAGAAAAAATCGGCCTGCCGTGGCGGGAGCGGCTTATGCAGCTGGATGGCGCCACGCGCGCGAGCTTCCGAATTTCGAGCGCATGACCCGCATGATCGATTTTCCGCAGATCGCGCCGGGAGTCGGCGATCAGGCTCGAGAACCGATGTTCTTTTCGGAGAATCTGGCAAGCTTCGGCAGGGCGTTGCAGAGGGTGCAATCGGCCGAGATGGCGATACATGATGCGGGCTCGATGGTAAGGGAGACGGTGGTATACCGTTTGACGCCTTGATCTTCCTGCTTGCACTCACGATCGCCGCGGATGTCGATTATCTCATCGTCGATGTTCGGACGCGCGAAGTAGTAGAACAGCATTGGGCGGATGCGTCGACGCCGATTCCGGTCGGTTCGCTGGTGAAACCGTTCACGGCGCTCGCGTATGGCGACCCGTGGCCTGAATTTCTTTGCAAAGGCAAGGCGGACGGATGCTGGTCCGCGCGAGGACATGGGCGCATGCGCTTTCGCGAGGCGCTGGCGGTTTCCTGCAACTCTTACTTTTTGAATCTTGCGCGCGGGGTGAATGCGGATACGCTCGCGGTGGTGGCTGCGAAGTTCGGGATTCCAGGGCCGGATGCGGATACGGCCGAGGCTCGCATCGGGCTGGGCACGGCGTGGAAAATTTCTCCACTGGCTCTGACGCGAGCTTATTGTGAACTCGCGTCGCCGCGCGTCTGAGCCGCGCGTCGGCGAGATTCTGGACGGGTTGCGGATGGCGGCCGAATCGGGAACGGCGCGCGCGGTCGGGCGCGGGCGAATGGCGAAAACCGGAACCGCATCGTGTGTGGCTGAAAAAAGAGACGCGGGGGACGGGTTCGCTCTGGTGCTGGATCCGGCCGATGCTCCGCGCAGGGCGCTCTTAGTGCGGGTCCACGGCGCGCCCGGGGCGGAGGCGGCCAAATCGGCCGCGCGGATTCTGCGGGAGAAATGATGGTCGCGCTGGTGACCATCAGCGTGTTCGGGTTGTTTCATCCAACGGAACTGGAAGTGTCGCCGGCGCGCGGCAACGTTGTAGTAGTGACATCGAATGGCCGGACGCAGACGCTCGAAGGGCACGATTCAGCGCGGCTACGATCGGCGGCGACGGTCACAGGACGCGATGGCGGAGACGCCCGGTTCATTCTGAGCGTGCCAGGGAAAATACAACGGGAGTTTCACGGGAAGTTGGAAATTCGTCCACGGAACAGCGAATTGCTCGCGATTGTGACCATGGACCGGGAAACGGCCGTTGCGTCGATTGTCGCGTCGGAAGGTCCACCGGATGCGCCGCTGGAGGCGCGTAAAGCGCAGGCGGTGGTGGCGAGGTCGTTTTTGATCGCAGCGCCCGGAAGGCACGTCGGGTTCGATTTTTGCGACACCACGCACTGCCAGTTTCTGCGCGAGCCCCCGCCGGCGGCCAGTCCCGCACAACGTGCGTCGGAGGAAACGCTGGGGCTCGCGCTTACTTACCAGGGACGCGCGATCGCTGCGCTTTATTCCGCCGATTGCGGGGGACGGACCCGATCGCTCGAAGACGCGGGATGGTCCGCCGAAAATTACCCCTATTTCGGTGTGGAATGCCCAGTGAAAGGAAGAGTTTCGGGGCATCGGATCGGGCTGTGCCAGGTGGGGTCGGCGGAGATGGCGCGGCGCGGAGCGGGCTTTCGGGAGATTCTAGCTCACTATTTTCCGGCGACGGTCATCGAGGCGGCCAAGTAATCCGAACTATATTTAAGGAAAGACCATGATGATTCGGAAGCCGGCCCAACTTCATTACTCCGACGTCACCCCGGAGGAGAGATATCTCAACCGGCGGCGTTTTCTCGCGGCCGCCGTCGCGGCAAGTCCTCTCGCGGCGCTCGGCGCGGCCAAGCTTAGCGGCACGAAGAGCCTGCTGAGCACGGATGAAAAGATCACTCCTGTCGATTTGGCGACGCATTACAACAACTACTATGAGTTCGGGACAGACAAACAGGATCCGTCCAAGAATGCGCCGGGGAAACTCGAACGGATCCGTCCGTGGACGGTTTCTATCGAAGGCGAGATCACCAAGCCGCTGACCCTGGATCTGAGTGAGGTTTTGAAAATTGCTCCGCTGGAGGAGCGGATTTACCGGCATCGCTGCGTCGAACGATGGTCGATGGTATTTCCGTGGATCGGTTTTCCGCTCAGCGCGCTGTTGAAGAAGTTTGAGCCGACCTCCCGGGCGAAGTATGTGGCGTTTCAAAGCTACTACAATTCCAATTTCGAGTCGGGATCGTGGACCACGGGAACCCGGTTTCCCTACCTGGAAGGATTGCGCATGGATGAGGCGATGCATCCCCTGACGCTGATCGCGGTGGGGATTTACGGCGAGACGCTTCCGGATCAGAACGGGGCTCCGCTGCGTCTGGTGGTGCCGTGGAAGTATGGATACAAGAGCATTAAATCGATCGTGAAGATTCGATTCGTCGAAAACGAGCCGCCGACTACTTGGAATCGTGCGGCGCCGAATGCGTACGGGTTTTATTCCAACGTCAATCCGGAAGTAGATCGCCCGTGGGATCAGACCAAGGAGCATCGCCTGCCGGAGCTTCTGCCGCGAAACACGATTAAGTTTAACGGGTACGGCGAGCAAGTGGCCGGGCTTTACTCGGGAATGGACCGTAGGAAGTATTATTAGTAGGCCGGCCGCGAGCCGCGACCACCGGGCGCGGTGGGTAGCCGTTCATTTGAAGGACTCGCCAGCGAGCGTTGACGCCGCGCGAGGTAATATGAAGGAAAAGCTATGATAATTCGAAAGCCGACTGACCTTCATTACTCCGACGTTACCCCGAAGGACACCTATCTGAACCGGCGCAGCTTTCTGGCCGCGGGATCAGCCGTATTCATGACTCCGTTCGCGGCTCTCGCGGCGGGTAAGCTGAGCGGCGCGAAGAGTCCTCTGAGCACGACTGAGACGATTACTCCCTTCGATCTGGCGACGCACTACAACAACTACTATGAGTTCGGGACGGGCAAGGCGGATCCCGGCAAAAATGCGCCGGGCAAGCTGGATCCGGTCCGGCCCTGGACCGTTTCAGTAGAAGGCGAAGTTACCAAGCCGCGCACGCTCGATCTGGATGAAATTATGAAAATCGCTCCGCTCGAGGAGCGCATTTACCGGCATCGTTGCGTGGAACGGTGGTCGATGGTATTTCCGTGGATCGGATTTCCCTTGAGCGCGTTGCTGAAGCAGTTTGAGGCGACGTCGAAAGCCAAGTACGTGGCGTTTCAGAGTTACTACAACTCGAAAATCGAGCTCAGCCCATATGCGGCGGGAATTGAGCTCCCGTATGTCGAAGGGCTGCGCATCGATGAGGCCATGCATCCCCTGACGTTGATCGCGGTGGGAATGTACGGCGAGACGCTGCCGGATCAGAATGGGGCTCCGCTGCGTCTGGTGGTGCCGTGGAAGTACGGGTACAAGAGCATTAAATCCGTCGTGAAGATCCGGTTCGTCGAAAAAGAGCCGCCCACGGCGTGGAAAAAATATTCAGCGGAAGAGTATGGCTTTTATTCGAACGTGAATCCGGAAGTGGACCATCCGCGCTGGAGCCAGGCCAAGGAACGGCGCCTGCCCGATCTCCTGCCCCGGAACACGATCATCTTCAATGGCTACGGGGATCAGGTGGCGAGCCTCTACACGGGCATGGACCTCCGCAAATTCCACTAAAGGTCAGGATGCGGAAAAGTGGGGTCAGACCGCCCTGTCCACGGATGCTGGCTTGGGGCGGCACAAGTGAATTACTGCGGGGACAGAGTGGTCTGACCCCATTTTCCGCGCTTTTAAGATGAAAAAAATCCTGCTGAGCCGATGGACCAAGGTCCTGCTGTTCTTGGTGTGCCTGATCCCGCTCATGCAGCTCGGGTGGCGGGCATGGAAGCAGGATTTGACGGCCAATCCGGTGGAATACATCACGCATGACACCGGGGATTGGACCATCCGGTTTCTGCTGATCACGCTGACCATCACTCCGCTGCGGATGCTCCTCAAAGAGCCGCAACTGGTGCGATTCCGCAGAATGTTGGGATTGTTCGCGTTCCTTTACGGATTCCTGCACCTGACCACGTGGGTAGTGGTGGACAAATTTTTCGACTGGAACGAAATGGGCAAGGACATTGTGAAGCGTCCGTTCATCACCATCGGGATGGCGGCTTTCACGATGATGATCCCGCTGGCGGTCACATCGACCGCGGGTTGGGTGCGGCGACTGGGTTACCGGCGTTGGCAGGCGCTGCACCGGCTGATATATTTCAGCGCGCTGGCAGGAGTGATTCATTACTACTGGCTGGTGAAATCGGATGTGCGGCTGCCATTGATGTATGCCGCGATCTGGGTGGTGCTGATGGGATACCGGTTGGCGACGCGGATCGGCAAAGGCGGCGCGCGAAATCCCGTGCCCGCTACTTCGAGGTGACCGTTTTCGAGGCGCTGGCGGGCGCTTTCGGCTGAAGTAGGCTGATACACCACGCGGTTCCGGCCTTGATGCTTGGCGGCGTATAGAGCATCGTCCGCAATGCGGATCAACGTTTCCGAATCGCTCCCGGAGCCCGGCAGCCACGTGGTGGCGCCGAAGCTGCACGTGACCAGGCGCTTGTCGTCGTTGATTTCCATCGGACCGGCGGCGAGCGCGGCACGCATCCGCTCCGCTTGCGTGGAGGTCGCGTTTTGGTCGCAACCGGGAAGCACGATCAGAAATTCCTCACCGCCATAGCGGCCGATGGCGTCGTAAGCGCGCATGGAACCCTGCATGCGTCGCGTGAACTCGCGCAGAACCGCATCGCCGGCGAAATGGCCGTAGGTGTCGTTGATGGATTTGAAATGGTCCAGATCGGCCAGCACGACGCCGACAGACCGCTGCTCGCGCCCCGCGCGAATCAGCTCGCGTTGCAGAGTGTCCAGGATCGATGAGCGGTTCCAGATCCGCGTGAGAAAATCCTTGGTCGCCTGCTCGCGCAGCTCTTCGCGGGCCGTCACCAGCTCGCGTTCCAGATCGATGATGCGCGTTCCGGCGCGAAGGCGAACCTTCAGCTCATGCTGGTCGAACGGCTTAGTGACGTAGTCGTCGGCGCCGGCTTCCATGCCTTCGATCAGATCCTCTTTGAGACTTTTCGAAGTCAACAGCAGGATGTACGTGTAAGTGTCTTTCTCCTTGGCGTTTTCACGGACGCGGCGGCAGACCTCGGGACCGGTGAGACCCGGCATCACCCAGTCGAGAATCGCAAGCTTGGGCGCATTGTCGGCTTGAAGGACGTTCCACGCTTCGACGCCATCGCACGCGACTACTACCTCGTAGCCCCATTTGCGCAAAGTGGCGTCCAGGAGGTGACGTGATACGATGCTGTCGTCGGCGATCAGAATCCTCATGATTCCCCAATCACTTATCGGCGGATAGTAACCTGAGCTTAAATACAGTTTAGATCGAATCGAGTGCTTATAGGAGCTATCCTATGTCAATTCTTGTATTCCGGCATGAGACCTGGGAGCATCTGGGTCATTTCGCCCAAACACTCGATCGGCTAGGTATACCATTCAAATATCATGAGTTAGATGATCCACGGCCGATCCGAGTGATTACCGGGCGATGATTGTGCTGGGCGGTCCGATGTCGGCGAATGATCCCGAAGTGGCGGGCGAAGTCGAAGAAATCAGGCGTGGACTCCGAAACGGCGTGCCGATTCTGGGGATCTGCCTGGGATCGCAATTGATCGCGAAAGCGCTTGGCAGCGCGAGTTTACCGGAATCGCGAGCTGGAGATCGGATGGGAGCCGGTTCATCTTACCGACGTGGGCAAGCTCGATCCGCTGTTCCGCGATATTCCATCGCCGTCGACATTCTTTCATTGGCATGGAGAGACGTTCGATCTTCCCGACGGAGCCGAGCACCTCGCATGGTCGGAGCGGACCCGGCATCAGGGGTTTCGCCACGGTTCGAAGGTCTATGGCCTTCAGTTTCATCCCGAAGTGACGCCGGCGATGATCGCGGATTGGTCGACGCGGCCGGTGAACTGCGGCGACGTTGCGACGTTGCGCGAGCCCCTCGATCCGCACGGGCACGATCAAGCCGTGCTGGCGGCGAAGCTAGTCGAGTCCTGGGTGCGCAGCACCGGCGTGGAATGACGCTGTGTTTGGGAAGTTGCTCGGGTCGCGTATCATAGAGTACGAGAGGGGTCTTCCGTTGCGGGCGAAGTAGCGGCTCCCGGCGATTGATCGCGTTTTTATGAAGGAGAAAGCAATGTCTTGGAGAATTCCGTGTTAGTGCCCATGGTGGTGGAGCAGACTTCGCGCGGCGAGCGCGCGTTCGACATCTACTCGCGCCTGCTGAAGGAGAACATCATCTTTCTGGGCACCCCGATTGACGATAATGTCGCCAACCTGGTGATCGCCCAGATGCTGTTTCTGGCGGCGGAGGACCCGGAGAAGGATATTTCGCTGTACATCAATTCGCCCGGCGGGTCGATTACCGCGGGCCTCGCGATCCTGGATACGATGCGCCTGGTGGAACCCGACATCGTGACGTATTGCGTGGGGCAGGCGGCGTCGATGGGGGCCGTGCTGCTCGCGTGCGGGACCAAGGGCAAGCGCTATACGCTGCCGCATTCGCGGATTCTGATCCACCAGCCGTCCATGAGCGGACTGGCCGGCCAGGCCACCGATATCGATATCTATGCGCGGGAAATCCTGCGCATGCGCGAAACGCTGAATGAGATTCTGGCGAATGCGACCGGCCAGCCGATAGAGAAGATCGCCCGCGACGTGGATCGCGACTATATTCTGGAGCCTCCGCAGGCCCTGGAATACGGCTTGGTCGACCGCATCATTTCAAGCCGTGAGCTGACGCCGGTCGCCAAGTAACTCTAGTCAGGTGTCCCAGCGATAACAATAGTGGCTTTGACTGCTCCCCGTGGTCGCGGCTCGTGTCGAAAATGAGCCGCGACCGCAGGGAGGAACCCAACTAACGATCACTGGGACAGCTATTAGTTTGCTGTTACCACGCCCGCCAGCCCGAGCGCAGCGAGGGGGATCTGCTTTTAAAGACTGCGATAACAATAGTGACTTTGACCGCTCCCTGTGGTCGCGGCTCGTGTCGAAAATGAGCCGCGACCGCAGGGAGCGGTTAATCTCGCGCCGCTAAAAGGAACCGGCTAACTAACGGAATCACTGCGACAGCTTTCTAGGTTTTTCTGACCAGCACCGCGACCAGGTCGGGGTCGGATTCGGCCAGGACGTTCTTGGGGAGATAACAGTAGCCTTTATCGCCCCAGGACTCGCCCCACGAATTCTTGAGGATGTAGAAATTCCCGGTATAGCCGACGATCAGCATCGCGTGGCGCCCATGGCGTCCGCTGGGGTCTTCGGCGGCGCTGAAAATGCCGTCGCGGCCGACGTCGGAGAACGACGGCCCCGTGTTGATGGCGACATGCACTGGGCATCCCGCGCTCAGAACTTTGCGAACATCGTCAAGCGCGATCGGATATGGGGCCGCGTCCAGATGATGCTGTTCAGCATCTGAAGTCAGCACGCGCTCCGACGTAACGGGTACTTCGCTCGAATCGGGCCATAGATCCTGGCGGCAAGTGCCGTGTGCGGCGAGCACCTGGCCTGGATCGGTGCCGCTGACCGTTCCGTCTCCTCCCGTGTACGCGTAGCGATAATCCTGGGCGTCGCCCTGCATGCGCTGGAACTGGAGCATGGTGTAGCTGGGCGATAAACGATCCGTGTTTCCGGCCTTCAGATTCGTGACCAGTTCGGTGGCGTGGGTCCAGGCGAAGGCGGAACAGCGGGCGGTCTGGCCCTGATCGCCGATGGGAGTGCAGTGCTTGCGCAAATCGACGGCATCGGCGACCTGGATTGAATCGAAAGCGGGCGGAAGCGGCTGCGGTTCGACGCGCTCGCCGCGGCCGGGGATGGAAACGTCGAGATTGCTGAGATCGATGCCGGTATAACGCATGCGCAGGTATTCGAGCATCGCCATGGAGACGAAGCCGAACGCGGAGAGGTGGCCTTCCCGCTCAAACAGGCGCGCGGTTTCAGAGCTGCCCGGCGCCACTTCGTCGAAGCCGCGCATGAACTGATCGTTCTGAAACGGCTGATATCCTTCGTCGACGCGCTGCTGGACCATGTTGTCGCCGAAGAATTCGTGATCGCCGAAGAGGTTCTGCGCGGATTGCTGGTAATTGTCCGGGGTCCAGTTGCCCTGGTCGTCTTCGAAGTCGGCGGCCGACGCGTTGGGAAAATCGTCGGCGGAAAGCGCTACGTCGTTGTCGAGCTGGATGAGGTCGTCGGGATCGTTGAAATCATCGCCGCCGTTGCCACCATCGTCACCGCCGTTGCCACCATCGCCATTGCCGCCCTGATCGTTGCCCCCGTCATCTCCTTGATCGTCCTGATCGTCGCCGTTCTGGTCGTCGCCGTCCTGATCATCCTGTTCGTCATCTTCCTGATCGCCATAATCATCGCCATCGTCGCCATTGCCGCCGCCATCGTCGAAGAAGCCGCCGTCGTCGTCACCCATCCAATAGCGATTTTCAGGATCGTAGGACATAAATCAACATCGTACTAAAGGGCGGATGGGCGGCGTCCGATAACACTCTTAGAGGACCATGTCAAAAGATGTCCGACGCCATCGCCGCGTCCCATATGTCGGGGTTGTCCGGCTGACTTGGGAAGACGCACAAGGGCAGGCGAAGTTTGCGCAGGGGCAGTGTATTGACGTTTCCGAAACCGGAATGCGGGTGGAAGTGCACGCGCCGATCACCGCACGTTCCCGCGTGATGCTGAACGCGGAACGAATCCACCTGTCAGGCGCCGCATCGGTAAAGCACGTGGTGCGATACGGCTCGAAATACCTGGTGGGTCTGGAGCTGAGCGAAGCGCTGCGGGAAAAAACGCTGGCGGCCATTCGCGAGCCTTGGGCGCTGCGCACACCTGTCGTATAGTTTGTAAATGAACTGGTCCGTCGCCCCCGCGACGTGGTGGATGTTCGCGACCACAGAATTAGTCTTGTGCCTGATTCCCGGCCCAGCCGTGTTGTTCGTGCTTTCGAGCGCGCTGAAAAGTGGAGCGCGCAAAAGCGTCGCGTCAAATCTGGGAATCCTGACGGCGAACACCGCGTACTTCGTGCTTTCGGCGACCGGAGTCGGCGCGCTGCTGCTGGCTTCCTACAACTTGTTTTTCGCTGTAAAGTGGCTCGGCGCGGCGTACCTGATCTATCTGGGACTTGCCTGGGGCTGTTCGGCAAGAACGCGGTTCTCGACGTCCAGGATTCGAAAGAAATGCGAGCCGCGCGTCTGTTCGGCGGCGGATTCGTGACGCAGGCGTCCAATCCCAAGGCCATCGTATTTTTCTCGGCGCTGTTGCCGCAATTCATCGACGTGCATCATCCGGTTGCGCTGCAGGTGGCAATCCTGGGCGTCACTTCGCTGCTGATCGAATTTTGTATTCTGCTCGGCTATGGACTTGCCGCCGGAGGCGCGTCGGAACTGGCCCGGCAGCCGCGTTACGCGAACTGGACCAATCGTGCGGCGGGCGCGTTGTTGATCGGCGCGGCCACCGGGCTCGCCACGCTGCGAAAAACGTAATACTGGTTCTTGGATTCCGCTGCTCTTCTCACACTTCTGAAACGGCATTGGGGCTACTCCGAGTTCCGCGCCAAACAGGAGACGGTGGTCCGCAGCATTCTCGACGGCCGCGACGTCGCCGTCGTGATGCCCACGGGCGGTGGAAAATCGCTGTGCTACCAGCTCCCCGCCGTGGCCATGGAGCGGACCTGCGTGGTGGTCAGTCCGCTGATCGCGCTGATGCAGGACCAGGCCGCGGGATTGCAACAAGCGGGGATTCCGGCGGCGTTTCTGAACAGCGCACTCGATTCGGGTGAGCAGCGGGAGATCAAGCGCCGCGTGCAGGAAGGCGCTTTCCGCCTGCTGTACCTGTCGCCGGAACGGCTGGTGCGAGACGATGTGCTCGATTGGCTGAAGCGAGTGCCCCTGGGATTTTTCGCCATCGACGAAGCGCATTGCATCTCCGAATGGGGACATGAGTTCCGTCCGGAGTATCGCCAGCTTCGCGCGCTGCGCGAGTGGTTTCCGGAAACTCCCGTGGCTGCGTTCACGGCCAGCGCGACACGCGCGGTGCGGCACGACATCGTCGCGCAGCTCCGTTTGCGCGATCCGGCAAGAATCGTCCTGAGTTTTCATCGTCCGAACCTGCGTTACATCGCGAGGCAATGCGGCCCGCGTGAACAAGACCCGCTTCTCTACGCGGCGCTCGATTATTACACCGAAGGCAACGTGATCGTGTACGCGCCGACGATCAAGTCGGTGGAAGAAACCGCGGCTTTGCTATCGCATCGCGGCTTGCCGGTGGTCGCCTATCACGGACAAATGGACAATACCCGCCGCCAGAAAAATCAAGAAGCGTGGATGTCGGGAGAGAAGCGCATTCTCGTGGGGACTGTGGCGTTCGGGTTGGGGATCAACAAAGCCGGACGTGCGCGCAGTAGTGCATCTTTCGTTGCCGAAATCGCTGGAACAGTATTATCAGGAGGCGGGACGAGCGGGCCGCGACGGTCTCCCGGCGGATTGCGTGATGCTTTGGCAGAAACGCGACATCGGGCTGCTGGTGCATTTCATTCAACAGCTTCAGGACCCCAGCGAGCGCAATCGGGCGTGGGATCGCTACAAAGCGATGCGCCGATTCGCGGAAGCAGCCGAGTGCCGGCATCGGCAGATTTGTCTGCACTTCGGAGAGACTCCGAAATGGAATCGCTGCGACGCCTGCGATCAGTGCGGCGTCGAACTCGAGTGGCTGGCGGAGCCGTTACCCGCGACATCCAGGCTTCGCGCCGTTCGCAAGAAGCTGGCGGCCGAAACCGCGCCGGCGAATCCAAAATTAAGAGAAGCGCTGCGGGAGTGGCGGCGTAATTTGGCGAAAGAGCTCGCGCTCCCGGCGTATGTCATCCTGCACGATTCGACGCTCGATGCCATTTGTCGAATGGTCCCGTCCACGATCGCGGAGCTCTGCGAAGTTCCCGGAATCGGCGAGAAGAAAGCCGAGCGCTACGGGGCGGCGATTCTCAAAATTACGAAGGCAGCGAATAATCCTTGAACTGCTCGCGCAGCGCGCGCTTGTTGAATTTTCCGACGCTCGTCTTGGGGACTGCTTCGATGAACACGACGTCATCGGGCAGCCACCACTTGGCCACGCGAGTCGAAAGAAATTCGAGAATCTCTTCTTTGGTGATCTGACCGCGGAACTGCGGCAACGGCGCGACCGCGGCCACAGGGCGTTCCTGCCATTTGGGATGCGCGATCGCGATCACCGCGGCTTCCATCACTTTGGGATGCGCCATGATCGCATTTTCCAGATCGACGCTGGAGATCCATTCGCCGCCGCTCTTCACCAGGTCCTTGGTGCGATCCATGATCTGGATGTAGCCTTCGGCGTCGATGGTGGCGACGTCGCCGGTACGGAACCAGCCGTCCATAAACGACTCCACACGTCCGCGCTCCTCGCCGCGCGGATCGTTGTAATAACCGGACGTGATCCACGGACCACGCACTTGCAATTCGCCCATCGTGTTGCCGTCCCAGGGGAGCTCCTTGCCCAGTTCGTCGACGATGCGCACGTCGACTCCGGCCACCGGAAGTCCGTGCCGCGCGAGCAGATCGTAGCGGTCTTTTCCCCGTAACGATTCGACATGGGTTTTCACCGCCATAACGGTCGCGATCGGCGTGGTCTCCGTCATGCCCCATGCCAGCATGAAGCGAACCCCGTACTTCTGCTCATACCACTCGACGAACTGCCGCGGAAGCGCGGAGCCGGCGCAGGCGATCGTGCGGAGGCTCGAAATGTCGTGTTTCTCGCTTTCGAGCAGACTGTACAATCCCATCCACAACGTGGGAACTCCGGCGGTAAAGGTGACGCGCTCGGTCTCGATCATATTGGCGATGTCGGCGGGTTGCAGATGACGCCCGCTAAGGACGATTTTCGATCCCACCATAACCGCCGCGAACGGAATGCCCCAGCCGTTGGCGTGAAACATCGGCACCAGTTGCAGGACCGTGTCGCGCTCGCTCAAGGCGAACGTATCCGCCATCGCAAGGCCGTAACTGTGCAGCACCAGCGAGCGATGCGTGTACAGCACTCCCTTGGGATGGCCGGTGGTTCCGGAGGTGTAGCAAGTGGCGGCCGCGGCGGTTTCGTCGAGTACGGGCCAGGCGAACGGAGCGGAGGGCACGGCCGCCAACCGGTCTTCGTAATCGCCCGTATCGTCGAGCACAACCACATCGCGAAGATTGGGAAGCTCGCCGCGGATCTGATCGAGCAGCGGAACCAGCGAGGCGTCGACGAAGATCACCTGATCGTCGGCGTGATTGATGATATAAGCGAGCTGATCCGCCGCCAGGCGCAGGTTCAAAGTGTGCAGCACGGCTCCGTAACATGTAACGGCGAAATACAACTCCAGATGGCGATGCGTGTTCCAGCACAGCGAGCCGACGCGTTCGCCGGGTTTCACGCCCATGCGTTCCAGAGTCCACGCCAGGCGATGCACACGCGCATGAAAATCGGCGAATGTGTAGCGATGCATCCCCGTATCAGTGCGGGTCGCGATTTCTTTCTTCGGAAATAGACGAGCCGCGCGCTCCAGCACTGGGGTGAGCGTCAGCGGAGTGTCCATCATCAGGCCTTTTGTTATGCCTTGCATTCTTCCTCCATCACGGCGACGTAGCCGCAGCCGAGCACGGCCAAAAACATGCCGAGTACCTCGCTATCGCCGAGATTCACTTCAAAATAACCACCGACCAGGATTCCAATGATGACCGCGATCGCGCCATGCAGCACCCATTTGTTTGCTGGATGGCGGCGAACGAGCGCCGACAAAATCGAAGAGGGCTCGCCCGATCAACCACATCAGCGCGAGCATGGCCGGCACGCCGCGCTCGGCCGCGTAGTGAATATAGATATTGTGCAGATGTCCGTAATAGCCTGTAGGCAGCGGAAGCCGCGTGCCGGGCGGAAGATATTCAAGATGCTGGGGACCGACCTGCTCCGGTCCCACGCCCAGCAGCGGATGCGCCTTGATCATCTGCCAGCCGATCGCGCGGCACATGGCTCGATGCGCGTTCGAATCGGTATCGCCGTGGGGCTTGAACACGGAGATCATGCGATCGCCCAGCTCGAAAGGATTGATCAGCAGAAGAATGCCCGCGAGCACTGGAATCGCAATCAGAGCCCATTTTTTCCAAAACCAGATGAGATACGCGCCGCCGACCGCCGTCGCCAACCACACGCTACGCGTCTCGGCGGCGATCAGCGCCACTGAGATCAGCGCGCCTGCGCACACCAGCCACGCGATCCAGCGGCGGTCGGTCGAGAAAAAAATCACCGCGGCCGTAATCAGAAGCGCCATCATCATTCCGCCGCTGAAAGTCATCCAATGGCTCATGAATCCGGTGATGCGGTCGGCGACGTAGGCTTTGTAAAAATCGACGTGAGCATCTTTCGCGTCTTCCCACTTGTTATAAAACTGATTCAGCGCCCATGCCGACGAAAGCGACCCCGCCAGCGCCCATCCTAAAGCGACCCATCGAAGCTGGCGGGCAGTGCGGAACGCGGCGACGATCAGGAACGGCATCAGGTAGACGTAGAACTTCTTGACTTGCGGGAACCCGTTGCGCCACTGGCCGCATGCCGCCAGCGACACGATGGTCAAGCCGAAAAACAGCGCCAGCGGTAGCCAGATGGGCGGTAGTCGCCACTCGCGCCGCGTGAAGATCAGCGCGACTACCGTGGCTCCCATCAAAATCTCGAAGGCCGCGATCGACACCACGCAGCACACCGCGGCGGCGCCGGCCAGGTACATCGGGAGATCCTCCCGGCGTAATGGATGTGCGCTTGACGATGTGTTCCCGTGCGTTGCGGTCAACGCACAATCATACTGTATCTGTCATAATCGTCGAGATTGACGCCGTCCAGCCAGGTCCACACCGATTCCGAATTTACGCGCGGCCTGGGCCGGTACGACTCGACCATGGTGGTCATCGGGTCCATGATCGGGTCGGGAATTTTTCTGGTGACGGCAGAAATGGCTCGTTTCATCGGCAGCGCGGGATGGCTCCTGGTGGCGTGGCTGTTCACCGGATTTCTCACCGTCACGGGCGCGCTTTCCTACGGCGAGCTGGCGTCGATGATGCCGCGCGCGGGTGGCCAGTACGTATATCTGCGCGAAGCGTATTCTCCGTTGTGGGGATTCCTATACGGATGGACGCTGTTCATGGTGATTCAAACCGGCACGATCGCAGCCATCGGCGTAGGATTCGCGCGATTCCTGGGAGTCCTGTGGTCGCCCGTCAGTGAGACGAACTACATCATTCCGCCGGTCCACATCTCGAGCGGCTATGCAATATCGCTGTCGACCGCGCAAGTAGCAGCGATCCTGCTGATCGCTCTTTTAACGTGGACCAACACGCGCGGGCTCCAATACGGAAAGATCGTTCAGAACATCTTCACGACGACCAAAACAGCGGCACTGGCCGGATTGATCGTAGTCGGATTGCTGCTCGGTTGGAACGCGAACGCGATTCACGCCAACTTCGGCGCCGCTCTGTGGACTGCCCACGATTTTGATCCCGTTGCCGCGGGCGTCACGGCCGCGACGGCGTTCGGCCTGTTCGCCGCGATTTGCGTGTCGCAAACCGGATCGCTGTTCGCTTCCGATGCCTGGAATAACATCACATTCACGGCCGGTGAAGTGAAAAACCCGATGCGGAATGTTCCGCTCTCGCTCGCGCTGGGAACGGGTCTGGTAATTACGCTTTACCTTCTCGCGAATGTCGCGTACCTGGTCACGCTTCCGCTCACCGAGATCCAGCATGCGCCCGCCGATCGCGTCGCCACAGCCACGCTGCAAGCGATTTTTCCCGACAAAGGCGCCGCCATCATGGCCGTACTGATCATGATTTCGACGTTCGGAGCCATGAACGGCCTGATCCTCACCGGCGCGCGTGCTTATTACGCGATGGCGCGGGACAAGCTGTTTTTCCGGCGAGCCTATTCGCTGAACGCGGCGAAAGTTCCCGCGTGGGCGCTGGTGCTGCAAGGCGTATGGGCCGCGGCGCTGGTGCTGCCCCGGACTTACAACGTCGAAACCAAAACGTACGGGAACCTGTACAGCAATCTGCTCGACTACGTGATTTCAGCGGCTCTGATTTTCTATCTTCTGACCATTTCCGGAATTTTTCGTCTGCGATCCACGCGCCCCGACGCCGAGCGGCCTTATCGAGCCTTCGGCTACCCGGTGATTCCCGCGCTCTACCTGTTGGGCGCCGCGGCCGTGCTGATCGTCTTATTCGTCTACAAACCGTCGAGCACGTGGCCGGGACTCGTGATCGTGTTGATCGGCGTTCCCGTGTACTGGTTGTTCCGGCGAGCCCAATAACTATGCCTCTTTTTCTGACCGAAGCTGATGTTCGAGATGTTCTGACCATGCCGGATCTGATCGCGGCGATGGAGCAGGCTCTGGCGGTTTTCTCCGCCGGTAAAGTGGTGCAACCGGTGCGCACGGTGCTGGAAATCGCCGAGCATCACGCCTTCTTTGCGCTGATGCCGGCATATGTGGCGTCGACGCCGGCGCTGGGCGCGAAGCTGGTGACGGTGTATCACTCAAATCTCGCGCGCGGGTTGCCTTCGCACCTGGGCACCATCATTCTGCTCGATCCGGCGACGGGCGCGCTCGACGCGATTCTCGATGGTCGCTATATTACCGAAGCTCGAACAGCGGCGGTGTCGGCGGTGTCGGTGAAAAAACTGGCGCGGCCGGATTCGCGGGTTTTGGCGATTCTCGGCTCCGGAGTGCAGGCGCGCAGCCATTTCGAAGCGCTGGCGCACGTCGCGCGATTCGAAGAAGTTCGCGCGTGGAGCCCGACGCGCTCGAATCTCGACGCCTTCGCGCGCGCCACGGGCTCGCGGCCGGCGGCATCGGCTGAAGTGGCGGTGCGCGGAGCGGACGTGATCGTGCTGGTGACGGCCTCGCCCACCCCGGTTATTGAAAACGATTGGGTAAAGAATGGCGCGCACGTGATCTCGGTTGGCGCCACTCGCCCGAACCAGTGTGAAATGGATTCGGCCTTGGTGAAGCGATCCCGGCTGTTCGTCGATTCCCGCGCGGCGGCGATGAAGGAATCGGGCGACGTGATCGGAGCCGGGGAAGCGCACATGGTTGCGGAGCTCGGCGAGTCCGCGGCGGCGCGTGTGTCGCGAGAAGAAGTGACGGTATTCAAATCGCTGGGTCTTGCCGTGGAGGATGTCGCGGCAGCTCATCTCGCGTTCGAACGCGCCAGGCAGCAGGGCCGCGGATTGAAAATATGAAGCCGCTGTTGCTCGCGGCAATCGCCGGCGTTCTTTCCGCACAGACCTACGACATCGTGCTGAGCGGCGGCCGCGTAATGGACCCGGAGTCGGGTCTGGATGCCGTTCGCAACGTCGGCATCCGAGGACGCAGCATCGCGGCGATCTCCGAGGCTCCACTGCGCGGCGCTACCGTCGTCGACGTCAAGGGACTGGTAGTCGCGCCCGGATTCATCGATCTGCATTCGCACGGGCAGGACGACGAAAATTATCGCTACAAAGCCCGCGATGGCGTCACCACCGCGCTCGAATTGGAGGTCGGCGTTTCCCCCGTCGCGCCATGGTACGCCCAGCGCGAGGGCAAGGCGCTGATCAACTTTGGAGCCACCGCGGGCCATATTCCGGCTCGCATGGCCGTGATGCACGACCCGGGAACTTTTCTGCCCACGGGTCCTGCGGCGCATCGCCGCGCGACTACCGAGGAGATCCACGCGACAGAAGATCTGATTCGCCGCGGCCTGGACGAAAAAGCGCTTGGAATCGGCCTCGGGATCGCCTATGTGCCGTCGGCCACGCACCCCGAGATTCTTTCCGTGATGCGCATCGCCGGCGACCGTCACGTGCCGTGTTACGTACACATTCGATCGCCAGGAGCGCTGGAGCCGGGATCGGTCACCGAATCGCTTGAAGAAATGATCGCCGGCGCCGCGATCACGGGCGCTTCAGTGCACATCGTCCACATTACGAGCATGGCGCTGGGCCAGACCGGACTGGCGATCGAGATGATCCAGGGCGCGCGCAAGCATGGCCTCGATATCACGACCGAAGCTTATCCATACACGGCGGGACAAACCCGCCTCGATTCAGCGGTGTTCGACGAAGGCTGGCAGGAGCGGCTCGGAATCAGTTACAAAGATCTGCAATGGGTGGCGACCGGAGAACGTCTGACGGAGGCAACCTTCGCGCGCTATCGCAAAGAAGGCGGCAGCGTGATTCTGCACGCGATTCCGGAAGAAGCCGCTCGCCAGGCGGTCGCGCATCCCGATGTCATGATCGCCAGCGACGGACTGATTACGCAGGGCAAGGGCCATCCGCGCGGAGCGGGAACCTACGCGCGCGTTCTGGGACACTATTCGCGCGATGAAAAAATCGTTCCTTTGATGACTGCGATCCGGAAAATGACCCTGCTCCCCGCACAGCGCGTGGAGGCCGTCTCGCCCCAGATGGCGCTCAAAGGCCGCGTGAAACCGGGCGCCGACGCGGATCTCGCCATTTTCGATCCGGCTCGCGTGATCGACAAGGCGACGTTCGAAAAGCCCGATCAGTATTCAGAAGGAATCCCGTATGTGCTGGTGAACGGAGTCTTCGTGGTGCGGGACGGCAAGGTGGTCGAAGGCGTGAAACCGGGCGCCGCGATCAAAGCCCGCTGACGTCCGCGAACTGCTTTTCATCGAACCCGAGCGCGATCTTCGAGCCATTCATCAGAATCGGCCGCCGAATCAGATTCGGATGCGCGGCCATCAGCTTGATCGCTTCATCGCGGGAGGGCGGTTTGTTCTTCATGTCCCGCTCGCGATACAGTTCGTTCCGCGTGTTGAGAAATGTCTTGTAATCGCGCGTGCCGATCACCTTGTCGATCTCGGCAGCGCTCAATCCACGATTGAGGTCGACTTCCGACGCGTCGATTCCCTTTTCGCGAAGCCAACTCTTCGCTTTTCGGCACGTCGTTCAGGTAGGCTTCAAATAAAACTTCATCAGTAGCGTCCCACGGAGGGGTCAACCGTAAGGCTCCACGCGTCGATTCCGCCAGCCATGCTCTGGCATGGTCCGACGCCCTGCTCGCGCAGCCAGTTGACGACGTTCAAACTGCGCATGCCATGGTGACAGTAGACGATCAGCGGCGCTTCGCCCGCCTTCGTGCTCAGATCGCCAAGAGCGGCCGGAACGGTGCGCATGGGGATTAACTCGCCGCCCTCGATACGAGCCTGCGCGTGTTCGTGCAGCTCGCGGACGTCGATCAAGTGAAGCTTTTCTCCCGAGTCCAGGCGTCGCTTGACTTCCTCGGGAGTGATTTCAAGCGGGATCAGAATTTTTTCAGTTCCTCGACCAGTCCGGTGAGGCCTTTCTTCAGATAGATCTGCGACAGACGCTGCTCTTCCGGCGAAGGCGCCACTAGGCGGCGAAGTTTGGAATCGTTCAACGACGCGCGGCTGGGGATCCAGTACGACCCGTCGCCGTATTCTACCGTCGACACGAAACCCGTCATGCTCTGTATGGCCGTGCGCTCCGGGAAGCGCAACCCCCCGTCTTGAGTCACCTGGCTGGACCGGCCCGGCAAAATGTTCACGTCGGCGGGCATCGATGCAGCCAGAAATTCGCGGCCCTGCTGGTCCTTCACGATCCAGCCGATTTCCAGATACTTTACCGGCCGCTCGCTGCGATTATGCACTTCCACGCGCGGCGCGCGTGCTTCGTTGCCGGCGATGTGCGCCATCCCGTTGGTCGGCTCGACAGGAGCGCCGGGAAGCTGGAGGAACGCGAAGCTCACCTCGCGCTCCGGATCCGCGTTGGTCGCGCGTCCGCGCACCATCTGAACCCCCGGCTGCGGACGATCCGCCTGCCGGTTCAAGCTGTCCAGCATGTCTTTTTGCAGCGCGTCGCGGCCCGCGGTTTCGAGCACTTTCTTGAAATATTGCCGGTCCCGCCGAGCTTCCAGCTCCCAAACCGTCAGCGTGCGCCGCGAATGGAGCTTGTCGACCCCGTAAAAACTCAGATCGTCGAACAGCACGCCATCGAGCTTCACTTCAACCGCCGTGCCGCTGACGCTTCCGATGGGCCGCAGCAATCTCAAATCGACGCCGCAGCGGAAATACTTCGCCCGGCGCGACGTCGAGACTCGGCACGGACACCGATCCCTTGCCCCCCGGCGTCACTTCCTGCGAAACCACGGAGAGCGTAATCGCGCGCACTCGCCGCTGGCTCGAATTGCGGAGTTGCAGGGCCGCATGCACGTCGACGAAGAACGCGCCGCCGCGTGCGCTGGCGTCCGTGCCTCCCGAATCGACCGAAACCAGAGTGACCGGAGAATCCGAAGGCAGGTCGATCTTGAGGCTCGGCGTTTGCGCGTATAACGCAACACCCGCCAGCGTGATCAGAACTGCTTTACTGCGCATACACACTCGTAATCGTCATCTGGCCGGTATCGGCATTGATGTAGCGCGCGCTCGCCGACCCTTGCACGCTCACCGAAACGGCAAGCGGACGCGCCGCGCCCTGCGAAACTCCCAAAGTGCCGCCATTTTCCCGCAGCTCGATTCCCGATGAAGTGGCCTCCACTACCAACCCGCGCTCTTCCTGCATCACGCTGCCGTGTCCATGCCAGATCGCGGTCATCGCACGGCCTAAAGCTTGAGTCGTCGAAGGCGGCATATTCAGCCACCATGCGCTCGCCAGGACCACGACTAATCCGGCCATCGCCGCCGCCGGCCTCCAGCCGAGCGTCACGGGTTTTCGACGCCGCGGAGCCACGCATTCGCCCGCCGCCAGACCCACGCGGATGTTCGCCGTCATTTCCGTCGCCAGCCGGTCCCAATCCGGTTCGCTTTCCACGCCGACAGGCATTTCCGAGGCGATCCTCTGGATCTGCGTCCGATCGGACCGGTACGCGTCGGCGCGATTCCGGCAGCGCGAGCACTGCGCCAGGTGCAAACTCACCAGCGCGCTGCGCCACAGCGAAACATCGCCCGAGACGTACAGCGCCAGATCTGTTTCGGCGACGTGCGCGGTCATGCTTTTCTCTCTCAAAAACTTCCGCAGCTTCACGCGCCCGTTGGCGATGTGCGACCGCACCGTCGCCTTCGAGCAATTCAGCCGCGCGGCCACTTCTTCGGCCGGCAATCCTCCACGTCACGCAGCAGCAGCGCCGTCCGCTCCCGATGCGTCAACACGCCCAGCGCGCTTCCAGATGCTCCCGATGCTCGGACCGCAGAGACTAGTTGCTCCGGACTCTCTCCGGGAGCGCTCACAAACGGCTCCGGCATCTCGTCGATTCCGGAAAAGCTGACGCGCCCGCTGCGGCGCAGAAAATCGATGGCGGTGTTGCTGGCGATTCGCGACAGCCAGTGCGCGGCCTTATCCAGATCCTTCAACTGATCCTGCCGCTGCAGCGCTTTGATGAACGCTTCCTGCGTCAGATCCTGCGCATCCGGCACGTTGCCAACGATGCGGTAGATCAGCAGGAACACGCGCCGCATGTTCTCGGAGACAAAGCGGGTCTCCTGCTCCGAGGATAAGCGGAACCGCGTCGTAACGGGTAAAACCCGGCGCTTCGCTCATTGGTCGATCCAAAAGTTGCCAGGACGCTCGCCATCTACTAGACGATGACGCCCAGGATTCCCAAAACGTGCAGTGAATCTATCGGCTTCTCGCGATATTCTAATGATATATGAGACCTGTCGCCGTGATTGGCATCGGCAAGACCGCCTTTGGCGCGTTCCCCGATCGAGACCTGCGTTCGCTGGCCGTCGAAGCCGGCCAGAAATGTATGGAGGACGCGGACGTAAGTCCTTCAAAGATAGAAGCTTTTTACCTCGGAAACTTCGCCGGGCCGTCTTTCGTCGGCCAGAACCACCTGGCTCCCTACATTGCGGGCGCCATGGGGATCACGGGAGTCCCGTGCCACGCGGTTTGAAGCCGCGTGCGCTTCGAGCGGATCGGCGTTCTTTCACGCCGTTTCGGCCGTCGGTGCCGGACTGTACGATCTGGTGCTGGTCGGCGGTGTGGAAAAAATGACCTCCCAGACCACCCCCAAGGTCACCGAAATCCTGGCCGGGGCGGGCGACATGCTGGGCGAGGGGCGCGCCGGCGCGACGTTTCCGGCCCTGTTCGCGATGATCGCGCGCCGGCATATGTATCAGTACGGAACCACGCGCGAAATGCTGGCCGCGGTCGCCGTGAAGAATCACGCCAATGGCGCGAAGAATCCGCAGGCGCACATGCGCAAAGTCATCACCATGGAGCAGGCGCTGGCCGGCAAACCGATCGCCGATCCGCTGACCGTTTACGATTGCTCCCTGATCAGCGATGGCGCGGCAGCAGTCCTGATCGCGCCGCTGGATCGCGCCGCCGAATTCACCAAGAAAGCCGTGAAGGTGCTGGGAATCGCGCAAACCTCGGATCACGTCGCCCTGGACGAAAAAGACGACATCACCACTTTTCGAGCCGTGAAGGCCGCGGGCGAAAAAGCCTACAAAATGGCTGGCGTCACTCCGCAGGACATTCAGTTTGCCGAAGTGCACGACTGTTTCACCATCGCCGAAATCATCGCGACCGAAGACCTCGGATTCGTCGAAGAAGGGCCGTCGGCGGACCTTACGCGCTGGAAGGCTGCACCGCCCTCAAGGGGCCTCGGCCAATCAACACCAGCGGCGGCCTCAAATCGAAAGGCCATCCCGTGGGCGCGACTGGCGTCGCTCAAATCTGCGACGTCGCCATGCAGCTCCGCGGAGAAGCGGGCGAGCGTCAACTGGATCGCCACTCTCTCGGATTGGCGCAAAATCTAGGCGGCTCCGGCGCAACCGCCGTGGTCACGATTCTGGGGGTCAAGCATGACGAGCCCGGACCTGGAACCGTTTACACCGAAACCGTGATTTACGCCGCGCCCGAGCAGTTTGTCGCCGACGCTCCGTATCAGCTCGCGATTATTTCGCTCGACTCCGGCCATCGCCTGACGGCTCGCCTCGCGGGCGAACGGGTACAGATCGGCGACAAAGTGGACTTCGCCGAGTTTCGCGACGGCATCCCGTTCTTCCGCAAAAAAGCTTGAAGCTGTTTCTCTACTACATCGGCAAGGCGCGCGACCCGCACGCCAACGCGATGGCGGAGGAGTATCTCAAGCGCTCCTCCCGCTTCATGAAATGCGAGATGCGCGAGATTCAGCCGCGCCGTTTTGACCCGTGGGAGAAGCATCCCTCATCGACGAAAATTCTGCTCGATCCCGCAGGCCGCGCACTCGATTCCGCCGCCTTCACAAGCCTGATCGATAAAGCCGACCGCGATCTGGTCTTCATCCTCGGCGGCGCCGACGGATTGCCCCCGGATTGGAAAAAGCGCGCCGATATGCTGGTGGCGCTCTCCCCGCTAACCATGCCTCACGAACTGGCGCGCGTGATTCTCGCCGAACAAATCTATCGAGCCCTGACCACCCTGCGCGGCCATCCCTACCCGCGCTGAGCCGTTTTCAGAACCGCGCCCACCATCTGCTGCGCTTCTTCCTGAATCCTGCGCAGATGTTCCTGGTCGCGAAAACTCTCGGCATAGATTTTGTAGACGTCCTCGGTGCCCGAAGGCCGCGCCGCGAACCATCCGCTTTCGGCGATTACCTTGACGCCTCCAATCGGCAGCCCGTCCCCCGGCGCAGCCGTCAAAATTTTCTGAATCTTTTCGCCCGCCAGTTCGGATACCGTGATATCGGTCGACGACAGTTTGCCCAGCGCCGCCCGCTGTTCTGCATTGGCCGGCGCATCGATCCGTTCATACACCGGATTCCCATGTCGCTCGCACAGCTTCGCGTACAGCTCGCCCGGATCTTTTCCGGTTCGACCCGTGATTTCGCCCGCCAGCAGCGCTGCGATGATTCCGTCTTTATCCGTGCTCCAAGGCGAGCCGTCGCGCGAGAGAAACGAAGCGCCCGCGCTCTCCTCGCCTCCGAATCCGAGCGCTCCATTGAGCAATCCGTCGACGAAAAACTTGAACCCCACCGGCACTTCGAACAGCTTCCGACCGAGCGCCTCAGTCACCCGATCGATCATGCTGCTCGAAACCACCGTTTTCCCCACCGCGGCCTGCGGGGGCCAACCCGAGCGATTCCGGTACAGGTAGTCAATGCAGACCGACAAATAGTGATTGGGCGGCATGAGCCCCGACGACTTCGTCACAATGCCATGCCGGTCATGGTCCGTATCGCAACCCGCCGCGATGTCGAACTTGTCTTTTAGGTCGATCAGTCGTCGCATTGCATAAGGCGACGAAGGATCCATGCGAATTCGTCCGTCCCAATCCAGCGGCATGAACCGGAACGTCTGATCGACCTCTTGATTAACCACCGTCAGATTCAATCGATACTTTTCGGCTATCGGAGCCCAGTAATGCACGCCGGCCCCGCCCAGCGGATCGATTCCCACGCGAACCCCGCGAATCGCGTCCAGATCGAGCACGTTCGGCAGATCGCCAATATATTCTGCGATGAAATCGTGCCGGTGCGTGGTCGACGCACGAAGCGCTTTCTCGAACCCGATCCGCTTCACGCCAGTCAAGCCTTTTTCCAGAAACTGGTTCGCGCGATCCTGAATGAACCCCGTAGTAACGCTATCGGCCGGGCCGCCATGCGGAGGGTTGTACTTGAAACCGCCATCTTCCGGCGGATTATGCGACGGCGTGACCACGATCCCGTCCGCCATGCCGGTCTTACGTCCGCGGTTATAGCGCAGAATCGCATGCGAAACCGCCGGCGTCGGAGTGTATTCGCCATCCGGCGCGATCATCACATCCACTTCATTCGCCGCGAGCACCTCCATCGCGCTGGCGAAGGCGGGTTCGGCGAGCGCATGCGTATCGATGCCGAGAAACAGCGGCCCGTCGATACTTTTCTCGCGGCGATACACGCAGATCGCCTGCGCGATCGCGAGGATGTGCCATTCGTTGAAAGCGCAGTTAAACGAAGACCCGCGATGTCCCGAAGTTCCAAACGAAACCCGCTGCGCGGCGATCGCAGGGTCGGGCCGATCGGCGAAATACGCCGTGACCAGGCGTGCGACATTCACCAGATTTGACGGTTGTGCCGGCTGACCGGCCATCGGATTCACAGGCATGCATCCTCAGGTTAACGCGCCGCGCTACGATACAAACAATGAACTGGACCGCCGCCGCCGCCATTGCGCTTGCACTCGCCGTGATCATCGGAGCCTTCGGCGCGCACGGACTCAGAGGCCGCCTCGACGATTATTCGATGGGCATCTATGAGCGCGCCGTCATGTATCATTTCTTCCACGCCTTGGGATTGCTGATCGTGTCGATCATGCCGCGCCGCGCATATTTGAATGCCGTTTCGTGGCTTCTGCTTGCAGGGATCGTGCTGTTTTCGGGCAGCCTGTACGTGCTCGCGATCACCGGAGTGCGCATGCTCGGCGCCGTGACCCCGTTCGGCGGGCTCTGCTTCATCGCCGCCTGGATCCTGCTGGGCTTTTCAGCGCTTCGAAAAAGTTAGGTAAGATTACCTCGCATGCGGACATTTCTCCTTCTCGCTCTGGCGACGTGCGCCCTCGCGCAACCGCCGAACCGGTTTACCCCCGGCGTCCAGCCGTTTATTTCCGTCAGCGATCCCGTAATCGCGCTGGTTCACGTGCGCGTGATCGATGGAACGGGCGCCGCCCCGGCTGAGGATCAGACCATCATCATCGACCACGGCAAGATCGCGGCCGTCGGCCCCGCTGCAACCACGCCGGTCCCGTCAGGCGCACATCGCATGGATCTTCCCGGCCACACCGTGATCCCCGGCATGGTCGGCATGCATGAGCACCTGTTTTATCCCTCCGGCGAAGGCATCCCGATCTACAATGAGCAGGCGTTCAGTTTCCCGCGACTGTACCTCGCCAGCGGCGTAACCACCGCGCGCACCGCCGGCAGCATGGAACCGTATACCGATCTCAACGTGAAAGCCATGGTCGATTCCGGGCGCGCTCCCGGTCCGAATTTCTATCTCACGGGTCCCTACCTTGAAGGCGCAGGCTCGCCCATCGAGCAACTGCATCGTTTGAGCGGTCCCGACGATGCGCGCAAGACCGTTGAATATTGGGCCGGCGAAGGCGTCACTTCGTTCAAGGCCTACATGCACATCACGCGTGCCGAGCTGACAGCGGCAGTCGAAACCGCCCACAAGCTCGGAATCAAGGTCACCGGCCATCTCTGCTCCGTCGGATTCCGCGAGGCTGCGGCGATCGGCATCGACAACCTGGAACACGGCCTGATCGTCGATACCGAGTTCGATCCCGGCAAGTCCCCCGACGTGTGCCCATCCCAAAACCTGACGCGAGACACGCTGGTGAAACTCGACCTCAAATCCGCTCCCGTACAAGCCATGATTCGTGACTTGGTGGACCATCATGTCGCCATCACGTCCACGCTAGCCGTGTTCGACGCCGGGGCTCCGCATCGTCCACCGTTTGAGCAGCGCCTGCTCGACGTGCTGACGCCGCAGGGCGCGGTAACTTACATGGCCGCCCGCGCCCGCGCAACCGACAGCGCCAGCACCGCCGCCCTCGACGCGCTCAAGAAAGAGGAACAATTCGAGTACGATTTCGTGAAGGCCGGCGGCCTCCTGATGTCCGGCGTCGACCCGACCGGAAACGGCGGCGCGATGGCGGGCTTCGGCGATTTGCGCAACCTGGAACTTCTTGTGGAGGCTGAATTTACGCCCGTCGAGGCCATCAAAATTGCTACTTTTAACGGAGCTAAGTGGTTGAAAGCAAACGATCGTATCGGCTCCATCGCTCCGGGCAAGCAGGCCGATCTAATCCTGGTTCAGGGCAATCCCGAGACGAAAATCTCGGATGTCCGCAACATCAAGGTAGTTTTCAAGCAAGGCGTCGGCTACGATCCTGAGAAACTGATCAAATCGGTGGAGCACACCGTCGGCTTGCACTGAGATTTCTGCAACTTGGCGATGCAAATCGCTTCTAATACGAGTGTGGACTCCGCCATCCCCCTAATGTTGACAGACAATTGGGTGATCGGCTTACAATCGTAAAGGTGTAACATGGCTCCTGCCGTCCCCGAGATCGGGCGAACCTCTAAATCTTCGTTGCTCAGTCAGATCGGCAACACGCCGCTGATCCGGCTGGCCAAGCTGGACGCCGAATTTCCAGGCGTCGAGATTTACGCCAAAGCCGAGTTTTTCAACCCCGGCGGCTCGGTGAAGGACCGCGCCGGCCTGAACATGATCCTGGACGGCGAGCGCACCGGCCGCCTCACGCCCGACAAGACCATCCTCGACGCCACCAGCGGCAACACCGGCATCGCGTATGCGATGATCGGCGCGCTCAAGGGCTACAAAGTCAAGCTGTGCCTGCCCGCCAACGCCTCGCATGAGCGCAAGCAGATCCTCAAGAATTACGGCGCGGAGATGGTTTTCTCCGATCCCGGCGAAGGCTCCGACGGCGCGATTCGTCTCTGCCGCGAAGTTTACGAAGCCGATCCCGAGCAAGTATTTCTATCCCGATCAGTACAACAATCCCGCCAACTGGAAGGCGCACTTCGACGGCACCGCGGTCGAAATTCTCGAGCAAACCAGCGGCGCCATCACGCACTTCGTCGCCTGCATGGGAACCAGCGGAACCTTCATGGGAACCTCGCGCCGGCTGAAGCGCGAGCTCCCGGGCGTCCAGCTGCGTTTCCGCGCAGCCGTCGTCGGGTTTCCACGGCCTGGAAGGCTTGAAGCACATGCCCACCGCGATCGTGCCGGGCATCTACGATCCGTCGCTCGCCGATGATAACCTGTGGATTGAAACCGAAGACGCCTATCGCATGACGCGCTGGCTGGGCCGGAACGAAGGATTACTGGTCGGCATGTCGTCGGGAGCCAATGTCCATGCGGCGCGCGAAGTGGCGCGCCGATCTGGCGAAAGAAGGCCGCAACGGCGTGGTCGTGACCGTCCTGTGCGACGGCGCCACCAAGTACCTGAGTGAGCCGTTCTGGAACGAAGACGAACGGTAACGTGTTCAATGATCAAGATCGAAAACCAGCCTGGGACGTGATGGTGGCCCACGCCGAATCCAAATTCCCCAACGAATGCTGCGGCGCCATGATCGGCCGCATCGACGGCGACACCAAGCACGTCACCACAGCCGTGCCCCTGGAAAACGCCTACGCGGGCGCGCAAGGCGCGCGCTACGAGCTGCGCCCCGAAGATCTGCTCGCAGCCGACCGCCGCGCGCGCGCCGCCGGCCTCGACCTGATCGGCATCTTCCACTCGCACCCGGATTGCGACGCGTATTTTTCGAAGACCGATCTGGAGAACTCCTGCCCCTGGTATTCGTTCGTCGTACTATCGGTGAAGGGCGGCAAGTTCGATCACGCGGCCAGTTTCCTGCCGAACGCCGATCAAACCGCCGCCGAGAAAGAAGATCTGATATGGCCAAAGTCCTGATTCCGACCCCGCTGCGCCAGTACGCCGACAAGCACGATTCGGTGGAGCTGACCGGCGCGACCGTCGGCGAAGTGCTGAGCGCGCTGACCGCGCAGTTCCCCGACCTGCGCAAGCAGCTCTTTAACGACGAAGGCAAGCTGCGCAGCTTCGTCAACGTGTATCTGAACGACGAAGACATCCGCTATCTGAAAAAAGACGCGACGCCGGTCGCCGCCGGCGACACGCTTGTCGATCGTGCCCAGCATCGCGGGAGGATCGACGTCGCAGTCAGCCTCGCCGCCCGTTACGCTTTCCAAGGACGAAATCCTGCGCTACTCGCGCCACCTGATCATGCCCGAAGTCGGCATGGAAGGGCAGTTGAAGCTGAAGAACGCCAAAGTGCTGCTGGTCGGCACCGGAGGCCTGGGCGCGCCGCTGGGCCTGTATCTGGCGGCCGCGGGCGTGGGGCGAATCGGCCTGGTGGATTTCGACGTGGTCGATTTCACCAACCTCCAGCGCCAGGTGATTCACGGAACCAAGGACGTGGGCCGCAAGAAGCTCGATTCGGCCGCCGAGACGCATGCGCGACATCAATCCCAACGTGCAGATCGATCGCTACGAGGTCGCGCTCGACAGCGAGAACGCGCTCGAAATTCTCTCCGGCTACGACATCATCGTCGACGGCACCGACAATTTCCCCACGCGCTACCTGGTCAACGACGCCGTGCGTGCTTCTGAAGAAGCCGAACGTCTACGGATCCATCTTCCGCTTCGAAGGCCAGGCGACCGTCTTCGCGTATCCCGGCGGCCCGTGCTATCGCTGCCTCTATCCCGAGCCGCCTCCTCCCGGCCTGGTTCCGAGCTGCGCCGAAGGCGGAGTGCTCGGCATCCTGCCCGGCATCATCGGCCTGATGCAGGCCACCGAAGCCGTGAAGCTGATCCTCGGAGTCGGCGAACCGCTGGTCGGCCGCCTGCTGCTCTACGACGCTCTGGCCATGCGTTTCCGCGAGCTGAAGCTGCGCCGCAATCCGGAATGCCCGGTCTGCGGCGATCATCCGACCATCACCAAACTGATCGACTACCAACAATTCTGCGGAATCCCGCAGCAGACGAAAAGCCCGTGGCTCGGAGTGAACGAAGGCGAGATCGATCCCGTGGAAGTGAAAGCCAAGCTCGACCGCGGCGACAAATTCCTGTTGCATCGACGTGCGCGAGCCGCACGAATACCAGATCTGCAAGCATCCCCGGAGCGAAGCTAATCCCCCTGGGCGACCTGCCCAAGCGAGTGAACGAACTCGATAGCTCCGTCGAAATCGTCGCCCACTGCAAGAGCGGAGTGCGCAGCGGCAAAGCCGTCGATTTCCTCAGCAAGCCGGCTTCAAAAAAGTGAAAAACATGACCGGCGGAATCCTGGCCTGGAGCGACAAAGTCGACCCGCGAGTTCCGAAGTACTAATGACCGCGCGGTCTCAGATGTTCCATTTTCCTCGCCTTTCGATACCGCCAGACGACTGCGCCGATCGCAAGCAAACACGGAGGGAGCGCGGATGGCTCCGGGATGGCGGAGGAGGACACGTCGGTAATCGTACCGCTCAACCCCAAGTCGTTTTGCCCGCCTTCTACGTTTCTGGTCCCGAAGGCAATTGAGGCGTCTAGGCTCCATTCGCCAATGCCAGGAAAGATCGCCGGAATTTGCGGCGAGCCGAGAACGCTGGTTGTGCTGTCGAAGCCAACATCCAGAATGTCGAAAGCCTCCAATTCCGGCGCGATCGGGCCCGTGCCGGCGAAAACGTTGGGAGGGGAAAGCGCCGCGGGTGAATTGCTATAAATCCAATGAATCGAATCCTCGGTGTTTCCGTTCGTCCCCTGGATTGCCTCGACGTCACAATCAAAAGTGCAGACCGTGGCAGATACGGAAGATCCGGTGAAATTGAGGGTAATTGGACCGGTAACACTGAAGAAATTAGCGCTGCAAATGCCGCCGCAGTTGTCTGAGCTGTTAGGAATTGCCGCGGAATCGTAAAACAAAGTTCCCGTAAATGTGCTACCAGATGGAACGGCGCCGAAGGTTGAGGTGCCCACGATTCCACTGAAATCAAGCTCTATCAAGCTCGCATACGCGGGGCCCGCGAATGTGAGCAGAAATACCGAAGAAACGCGAATAAAATAATTCAGACGCTTAAAGGATGGTCTGGAAGGCACCCTTCAGCTTAGCATTTCAGACGACCGCTTCACACCTTCTGTGGTTTATCTGCATTTGCACCACGGACATCGCTTAACCTCCGATAGTTGAACGGTCCGATAGAGGTCGTTAAGAAATAAGCATAGGTCGGCAGTCTTGAAATCGGAAAAACGGAATCCAAAAGATTGTTGTGGCTTGCCGTCGCAGAACACTACGACTCTGTGGTGAACATTCACGTCTAAATCCTCGATTTTCACGCTCTCCTTCGTCGACCAAGCCATCGCCTTGCCGTCGATTTTCAAGGAGAGCTTGTCAAGTCCGCAAGCCATGCCGGGAGCGCTGCGCCCATCGACCGTCTCGGGCACAGGCGCGATGCAAACTGAACCGGAATGAGAGTCGGCCGAAGCGCCCAAGCCGCCCACTGCTATGATAATCAACGCAACTTGTCCGGTTCGCATCTCCATAGCCATCTTGAGCGGTAAAGTCGACCGGCGGGTTCCAAGATACTAACGCGACCGCGGACGCTTTCCGGCCGCCGCAACCCTGGCGGCATCTGCCAGCACGCGCAGCGCCCGGTTCACAGAGGCTCCATCCGGGAAGAGTGTGATTAAGTCGGGCTCAATCAAAACCAAGTTGCTGCTAGCCATGGCACGCGAATAGTACTTGCCTCGCACTCCATCCCCGAGCTTCGAAAGATCGTATTCTTTTCGGAGGCTATCGGTCGTTTTCTTCGATCCCTTCTTCATATTGTGTCCGCTCCGCGCGTGTCGCCCGCCGCGCACTGATGATCCGAACCCGCTTTCCGCGTTCACAGTGCGACACAAATACAATCCGCTCACTTATAGTATGACCGATCGTGACCTCGCGATGTTCTTCGGGCTCGTGATCCGGATCGGGAAACGTCAAGGCAAGAGGGTCCAGGAAAACCGTCGTCGCTTCATCGAATGAGATGCCGTGTTTCCGCTGGTTGGCAGCAGCTTTGCCAGCGTCCCATTCATAAACCACCATCGTTGCGTTTTCCCCAACGATCCTATCGTTCGGCGACCAGAACCAGTGACCTCTCCAAGAATACTTTCTTTTTCCAACGCCGTCAGCGACTTACCCTTCTCACTCGCCTCGCAATCCCACAACACCATCCATCCTATTGCCGAGGAGATTGAGTGTTCTTCCATCAGAAGACCGATTCCACCGAACGCGGCATACTAGTCAAAGCCGCTGCGACGTGTGCGTGTGATGGACGCTTACCGGTGCACGACCGGTCTCGCGCCGTGGCGATGCAAAAACGCGGATCGGAAGGCCTTCTTAAATCAAAACCTGTCAGCTTACTTCGAATTGAACCGCTTCTCCGCCTCGTCCCAATTCACGACGTTCCACCATGCGCCGATGTATTCCGGACGGCGGTTCTGATACTTCAGATAATAGGCGTGTTCCCACACGTCCAGCCCGATCACCGCGGATTTTCCTTCCATGATCATGGAATCCTGGTTCGCGCTCGACGTAATTTCCAGGCTGGTCCCCTTTTTCAGCAGCCATGCCCAACCTGAGCCGAATCGCCCGGCTGCCGCCGCTCCGAATTTTTCCTTGAACGCGTCGAAGCTGCCGAACGACCCCGCGATCGCCTGCGCCAGATTTCCCACCGGCATTCCGCCTTTTCTCGGACCCATGATGGTCCAGAACATCGAATGATTCGCGTGACCGCCGCCGTTGTTGCGCACCGCGGTTCGAATCGCTTCGGGCACGATGGCGCAGTTGTTGGCCAGCAGTTCCTCGAGGCTCTTCGCCGCCAGCTCCGGCGCCGATTCCAGCGCCTTGTTGAGATTCGTCACATAGGCCTGATGATGCTTGCCGTGATGGATTTCCATAGTCATTTTGTCGATGTGCGGTTCAAGTGCGTCAGCCGCGTAGGGTAGTGCAGGCAGTGTGAAGGGCATTGGTTTCTCCGTTTTCTCCTCGATTCAGTTAGATGCTCGTTGATAGGCGTCCGCAACACGAAACATTGCGGTTTCGTCGAAATGGCGCGTCAAAATTTGCAGTCCCACGGGCAAGCCATCCGAAGTGGTCCCGCAGGGAACGCTCATGCACGGGATGCCGGCCAGATCGCCGGTGATGGTGAAGATGTCGGAAAGATACATTGCCAGCGGATCGTCCACCTTTTCGCCCAGTTTGAATGCCGGAAACGGCGACACCGGACCCACGATCGCGTCCACTTGTTCGAACGCCGCGGCGTGATCCCGCGCGATCAGGTTGCGCACTTTTTGAGCCTTCAGATAATAAGCGTCGTAGTAGCCTGCACTCAGCACGTACGTTCCCAGCATAATGCGCCGCTTGCATTCCGCGCCGAATCCTTCGCCGCGCGTGTTGCGATACATTCCGCCCAGCGTTTCCGACGACGTCGCGCGCGACGTGTAGCGAACGCCGTCATACCGTGCCAGATTCGAGCTCGCCTCCGCCGTGGCGATGATGTAGTACGTCGCGATGGCGTATTCGGTATGCGGCAGACGAATCTCCCTAATTTCGCAACCGAGCTTTTTCAGCACCTCCACGGCGCGATGGATCAGATCCCCGGTTTCGCTCTCCAGATTCTCGAAATACTCGCGTGGCAGCCCGATTTTCATCCCACGAACCTTGCCGTCGAGCGACGCCGCGTAATCCGGAACCGGAGCGAATGCCGAAGTCGCGTCCATCTCATCGCGGCCCGCGATCACCCGCAGTAACGTTGCCGCATCCTTCACCGATCGTGCAAATGGCCCGATGTGATCGAGCGAGCTGGCGAACGCCGTCAGCCCATATCGCGACACGCGCCCATACGTCGGCGTGACCCCGACCACGCCGCAGAACGATGCCGGCTGCCGCACAGACCCTCCGGTATCGGAGCCGAGCGACAACACCGCGGTGCCTTGCGCGACCACTGCGGCCGACCCTCCGCTGGACCCGCCCGGCACGCGATCCGGAGCCACCGGATTCCGCACCGGCCCGAATGCCGAATTTTCATTCGACGATCCCATGGCGAACTCGTCGCAGTTGGTTTTTCCGAGAATGATTCCGCCGGCTTGCTCGATCCGGGTCACCGCGGTCGCGTCGTACGGCGGCATGTAATTTGCCAAAAGCCGCGATCCGCAAGTGGTCCGCACGCCGCGCGTGACGATCACGTCCTTGATCGCGATGGGAACGCCAGCCAGCGGACCCGGATCCTCTCCGGCGGCGATTCTCTTGTCTACCTCGATCGCAGCGGCCAAAGCGCGCTCCGGGCTCATGGTCAGATACGCGTTGGTTTTTGGATTTTCCGCCTCGGCATAAGCCAGCGCCTGGCGAGTAAGTTCTTCGGCGCGAAACTTGCTTCGAAGTCAGACTCGCACGAATCGAGTCGATGGTCATCATCGCGTCATCTCGTCATCGCTCAATGACCTTCGGCACCTTGAAATATCCGTTGCCTGAAAGCGGCGCATTCGCGAGCGCAATCGTGCGTTCCAAGCGTCGGCCGTTCGCGATCCTCGCGCAGGGTCGCCGTTTCCCCGGCTTCGTACAAAACCTGCGCCATCGGCTCGACTCCGATGGTATCCAGCTCGTTCAGTTTGTCGATGTGGGTCAGGATGCCGTCCAGATCCCGAGCCATGCGCGCGATCTCGTCATCGCTCAGCGCCAGGTCCGCCAGTTCGGCAACGTGCCGCACTTCTTGTTCAGTAAGCTTCACGCGTTCTTCTTTGACTGCCGGTAGACCAGATCCAGCACCGGATCGTTGACATGTTCCCGGTCGGGCCGGGCCGCTTCCGCGCGCTGCGGAGCACGCCGCCGCGGCATGGGACGAAAATCGATTCTCGCAATCACCTTTTCACCGAGCACTTCGGCGAGATTTGCAATCAACTGCTTCTCGAGCGACGCCAGTTGCCGCTGCCAGATGTAATCCCCGACTTCTACGATCAGCGCATCGCGAACCAAAGCCGTGGCCCGCGTGTGTTCCGCGATTTTCTTGCCGGCCGCCGGCGCCCACGCCGCGCGAGCTCGAGTCTCGACATCGGCCACACCGGCCGACAGCTTCAATTTTCCTAGAATTCTTCCGGCGCGTTCCATGGTATTCGCAGCGGTTGGTGCCGGGGGAACTCCGATTGTATCATGCATGAGTGCCGCAACTGATTTTAGCGTCCGCGTCGCCGCGCCGGCGCGAATTGCTCACCATTGCCGGATTCACGTTCCACGTCCGGTCGCGGCCCGTGGAAGAAATTCGCGCCTCGGGCGAGCCTCCCATCGACTACGTGATGCGCCTTGCGCGCGCCAAGGCAGAGGCGGCGTGGGAGGGCCGCGACGAGATCGTCCTGGGTGCCGATACCACGGTGGTGCTAGGTGATCGCGTGCTCGAAAAGCCCGTCGATACGGCCGATGCGAGCGAGATGCTACAGGCGCTTTCCGGAAAGACCCACCGCGTGGTCACCGGAATTTGCCTCAAACATGCCCGCGGCGAGATCGTCGGCGCGGAATCGACGCGAGTGCATTTTCTCGAACTGGACGCGCGGGAAATCGCGGACTATGTCGCCAGCGGCGAGCCGATGGACAAAGCGGGCGCCTACGCGATTCAGGGACTGGCGTCGAAATTCGTGGATCGAATCGAGGGCTGCTACTTCAATGTAATGGGTCTACCGCTCGCGCTGGTCTATCGGAATCTCAAGAAGCTCGCGCTCCCATGACGCCCTTCCACTTGCGCATCACCAGCTCGGCCAGATTGAGCAGAATCGCCAGGACCAGAAACGCAGGCCATAACTGCATGGTAGATGCGATGGAGCGCTGGCCTGCATCGAAAACCACTTTAGGATCGGGCTCGAAGCGGCCGCCGGTGAACTCGGCCACTTGCTTCAGCAGCGCATCGTTCGATCCGTAGTCGGCCAGCTCGGCTTCGGGCCGATATAAACCGGCTTCCGGAAACGCGCGCGAATCCACCAGCGGACGGACGCGGAACAAACCTTCCCGCGCTCCGATCTGCAAGCGGCCCCGGAAAGTCCCCGCGGCGATCTTCTTCACCGCGATCGGCTTCTCGAACTTGTCGGGGCCGAACACGAAAATCTCTGGAATAGTCGCCGGCTCTTCCACGTCGCGGCCCAGCCGGTAATCCACCACCAGGTCGCCGTTGGCGCTGTCGTACTCCACGGTCGCTTCGCCCGCCTGTGCGTGCGGAAGCAGATCGCGCGTCAGATTCGCCCAGAATTTGTCGTAGCCTTTCCACGTCACCCAATCCGCCGCCCAGCGAGCCTTCGCATCCGAAGCGAACACCGCGGACCGTCCCAATCCATACTGCCAGCGCGACAGCAGCGGATCGCGATCGATGCCGAGAATCGTTTCCGCCGTCGGCTTCGCGATGAACTTCACGTAGCCTTTGAGCGGCGGCGCGGTTTCGATCCCGACGCCGTCCAGAATTTCGGTTTGCTTCAGCACGGTCGGCTGCATCGCCGGTTTTTCCACCGCGGTCGAGCCGGTATGCTCCATCACGTCGCGCAGCAGGATCTGTTCTAGGCCTGCGGGCTCGCTTAAGAAGTACGATTTGCCGCCGGCGAACTGCGCGATCTTTTCGAGATATGCCCGGTTCACGTCCTGACCCAGGCCCACGGTCGAAATGGTGACGCGCTTGGTCAGCGCCTCGCGAGAAAGCTCCATGCTGTCGCCTTCTTCGGAAATTCCGTCGGTCAGCAGCACGATGTGCTTGTAGGTCGCGTTCGATGGCAGGATGCGCTTGAAGGCTTCGTTCAGCGCCGGCGCGATCTGCGTGCCGCCATCGGGCGTGATTCCGGAGATCAGCCGCTTGATCAGCGTGCGATCCTCGGCGCGGCGCATCGGGACCGCCCACTGGAACGAATTGTCGAAAATCAGCACGCCCACCATGTCGATGGGACGCAGATTATCCACCACGCCGATCGCCGCCAGCCGCGCCAGCTCCATTTTGCGGCCCTCCATCGACGATGATTTGTCGATGATCAGCACCACCGCGGTGCCTTCGGGCGATCGCGGCGGCGCCAGCTTCGCCGGCAGCGTCCGGTCGAGCGCATCCTCGACCTTTTCCTTGCCCTCCAGATACATATTGCGCTCGCCGCCGATCACCAGGACTCCGCCGCCCTGCTTCACGTACTTTTCGATGTCGGCTTTGCGCGCTGCGGGAATGTTTTCCAGATCCCAGTTGTCGAAGATGACTAGCTGATAGTCGGAGAGATTGGGCGCGGAAAAATCAGTGGCGCGCTGGATGTCGAATTGCGCCGCCGCGAGCGCCGCAGTCAGGTGCGAATTCACTCCCGGCGAATCCGCAGTGACATACAGGACCTTCGGTTGCCGCAGCATCACGGCCTGATCGAAGCGAACTTCTCCCGATGCGCGAACCGCGATGGCCAGGTCCAGCGCGCCGGGCGTATTCAGGCTCGCGTGCAGCCGGATGGGATTGTCGCCCGCGACTAACGATACCTGCGTTTTGCCCAGCGTGCGACCTTCGGCGGAAAGCTCCACTTCCGCCGGCTCCGCTTTGGGCGTCGATACCACCACGTCGATGGGGAACTGTTCGCCCGTGAATGCGATGGTCGGCAGGCTGATCGATTCCAGACGCAGCGCCGGCTCCGGCCTTCCTTTGAGCGCGAACGTGTCGATGGGGATTCCCAGTTGCTGCGCTTGCCACGCCGCGCGCGCCACGCTGCCTTTGTTCTGCTTGCCATCCGAGATCAGCGCGATGCGCGGCACCATCCCCGCCGGCAGTGACGCCGCAGCCTCGCGAATCGCCGATTCGAGGTCGGTCGCGCGGCCAGCTTCCCCGGCGGTGGGACGCAGCTTCCACGGCTTCTGTCCTTCGTTTTGATCGAGCGTCCGAGTCGCGCGAGCAAACGGAATCACGCGCATCCAGTGACGCCCGCGCCGGTTGGCGATCGCATCGGCGAGCTGCGATGCGTGCTCCAGATCGGATTGCGAAACGCTGGCGGATGTATCCACCAGCACGGCAACCGCGACTTTGGTCTCGGATACGTTCAGCCGGGGCTCGGCCAGCGCTATCAGAATCGCCGCCAGCGACAGCGCTTTTAATACCAGCGCCGATCTGCGGGCCGTGCGCCTCCACTCGAATACCATCCAGGCCAGAGGCACCCACGCGATCGCCAGCACCCACATGCGATCGAAGGTCATGACGCCTTCCTCCACGCCGCCCACTGCGCCTTGACCGCCATCTTCGAAGCCCGCAAGCGAAACGCCCGGCTGCGTCCATATAACAGCCAGTCGATCAGCAACCCCAGGCCGCCGAGTACCGCCAGCCACGGCCACCAGTCGGTGGGAACAGCGCCGGCCGCCGATGCGCGTGGAATTCCGCGTCGAACACTTTGAGGCGGACGCCATGCCGTGTCGCCGACGTCTGGCAGCGTCAATGAAAAGACCGTTTCCCGATCGCCGGTCAACACGCGAACCGTTCCCGGCGCACCAGCGAAAAATCGCAGCGCATTGCCGTCGATCGAGAAAGGCAGCGGTTTCTGATTCTCCGTGAGCACGCGCACGCTCGCCGGATCCGTTCCTTTATCCATGGCGACGCTGACCGTGCCCACCGATCCCGGCCTGCACATCCCATCGGCGGAACGTATCCGGAGCCATCCAGCGCATGATATTCGCCATCAACAGCGGCGTCGCCAGCTCGTATTTCATCGACGACCGCATGGGCTGAAACCCGATGACCACCACTTTGGGCGATCCTGCCCGCGCGACGATCAGCGGCCCATCGGTAGCGTCCGCCACGACAATGTCGCTCGGCGCGGCGGTGAAAATTTCGCCGGAATCGAGCTGCGTGTTCTTGGTATGCAGGCCCGCGCCGAGCACCGTCTCCGGCCGCCAGTGCTCCAGCTTCATCCCGGTTTTGCTGGCCCGCACCGGAATCGGCGAGCCATTCGATGGCGGCTCAATCCAGATCGAATCCGCATGCGGGCGAACCGGCGGAGCAAATCGGTCGAGCACCACGATATCGGCCTTCACGTTGGCGTCGTATTTCGCGGGAGCTTCAAAAGTCGCGTCCACCTGCGGATTCGAGGCGATCAGCGCGCGCAGCGACTGCGGCTCTGCCGAATAAACCACGACGTGCAACGCCTGCTGCGCGGGCAGCTCGATCACTGCGCGATCGTCCTGCGGAAACGCATCGTGCGGCGTGATCCGGGCTTCCAGATATCCGGCGACTTTGGTGCGATACGCGAACGTCGCCTGCTCTTCGGCGCCGGGTTTCAAAGTCATCTGCTTCGATCCCGCAGGCGCGCCGCCGAATTGCAGCGCGAGATCGATATCGCGCGGCCGCGTTCCGTAATTCTTCACCGCGACGAAGATATCCCAGGTATCCGGCGATGCCGGCGAGCGCCGCAGCCCGATCTTGCGCAGCCCGACGTTTTCCTGGGTTGAATTTACCGCCAGCACCCGCAGATTCGAGGGAAGCGAGGTCAACGCCGCATCGCTTTCGGGCACGCGGCCCACCCCGGCGAAAACGATCTCTCCCGCCCGCTGCGATTGCAGCCGCTGCGCCCGCTGCGCGAATTCGAGCGCCTGTTCCAGGTTCAGCGCCGATGCTCCCGGCTGCGATTGCCGGATCGCTTCGTCGAGCGCCTGCCGGTTCGACTCGAACGCAGTCGCCGGCGTCGCCAAAGCGTCCGCCCGCACGATCATGACACGATCGCGCGACGGCAGCGACCTTATATATGCACGCGCCGACGCCTTTGCATCGTCGAGCAGCGTTCCTTGCCGCGTTCGCGCGCCCATCCACGCCGACGTATCCAGAATCACCACATGATCGCGGAAGGATTCGTCATCCGAGCCCCAGCGCGGTCCCGCGACCGCCAGCAGAAGCAGCAGAATGCTCAGGATTTGAAGCAGCAGGCTCCACGGCTGCTGGATGCGGCGACGATGCTTCAGTTCCGTGCGAACATCCGCCGCCGTCCAGAATCGCAGCGTCGCCACCAGCTGCCGGCGCTTCGAGCGGTCGAGCAGATACAACGCGACCACGCCTGCGGAGATCGCTCCCGCGAGGCCAATCAACTCGCCCAGGCCTAAATTCAGGAAATTCATTACTCTAATGCACCGGCCCGCACCAGCGGCCCGAAAATCGCCTCATCCACTGGGACGTCCGTCGGCAGCGCTACGTAACGGCCATTGTTGCGCATGGCGACCCGGCGCAGCTCCTGGGCGTATTCGTCAAACGCTGACGTGTACATCGCGCGCGCGTCGCTATCGAATGATAACTCAACATGTTGGCCGGTTTCCGCGTCTTCCAGATCGAGCTCGCCTTCCCACGGCGGCTCCCGGTCCTCGGCCGACCAGACCTGTACCAGGATCATTTCGTGGCCGAAATCGGAAAGATATTGCAGCGGCTTCTCGCAATCGCCGTCATCCAGAAAATCCGAAATGACGATCACCAGTCCGCGCTGCGGATACTTGGAAATGAACTCCCGCGCGGCTTCCAGAAAGTTGGTCTTGCCGCCCGGCTTAAGTGCGCTCAGGAAATTCACCGCCGGCTGAAAACGATGCCGCCCGCCGCTGGCGACAAATGCATCGCCAAGCTTATTGGAAAACGGTTGCAGGCAGATGGAATCGAGCCTCACCAGACCCACGTAACACATTGCAGCGGCGAGCCTTCTGCGCGTAATCGAACTTCGATTTCGCGCCCGTTTCCATCGACCGGCTGGTGTCGATCAGCAGCCGCACCGGAATCCGCGGCTCCAGTTGGAACATTTTGAGGAACAGTTTTTCCAGCCGCAGAAAAACTCGCCAGTTGATGGCGCGCAGATCGTCGCCGTGGTGGAAATTGCGATGATCCAGGAATTCCTGCCCGGGACCGGCGAAGCGCGACGTGTTATGCCCGCCGACCAGCCCGGGCAACGACTTCTGCCAGTGAATCGTCAGCCGCTCCAGTTTTTCGAGTAATGCGGTCTCGATGAGCGTTTCCGGCACTTTAGTGAACCGCTGCGCCGATACTCGGGATGATCTTGCTGAGGATCGTCTCCGGGGTCTGCCCTTCCGCGTGCGCGTCGAAATTCAAAATAATGCGATGCCGCAGCACGGCCGGCGCCACGACTTCAATGTCCTCGATCGAAACGTGCAAACGCGCCTTCATCAGCGCCAGCACGCGTCCGCATTCCACCAGCGCCTGCGCGCCGCGCGGAGAGCTGCCGTAGCGAACAAACTTGTTCGCCAGCTCGTGCGCCTGCGGCGTGCCGGGCTGCGTCGCCATCACCATGTCGATGGCGTGCTGCTGGACGTGCGGGGCGACCAAAACGTGATGGCAGGTGTCGCGCAACCCCAGAATTTCCTCGCGATCCAGCACCGGCTCTACGCGAATGTCGTCGCGCTGGATGGTCCGCTCGACGATGGTGTTCAGATCGCTGCGCGAAGGATATTTCACCAGGATCTTCATCAGGAACCGGTCGAGCTGCGCTTCGGGAAGCGGATACGTTCCTTCCATCTCGATGGGATTCTGCGTCGCCATGACCAGAAACGGCGGTTCCAGCTCGTGAGTAGCGGTGCCGCTGGTAACCGTATGCTCCTGCATGGCTTCGAGCAGCGCGGACTGCGTCTTCGGCGTCGCGCGGTTGATTTCGTCGGCCAGCACCAGGTGCGCGAAAATCGGCCCCGGCTGGAAGCGCAGAGTCTTGGCGCCGCCCTCCGTATCGATGATCATGCTGCCGACGATGTCGGCCGGCATCAGGTCCGGAGTGAACTGGATGCGCGAGTACTTCAGGTGCATCACGCGCGCAAGCGTGCGCAGGAGGGTGGTTTTACCCAAGCCAGGCACGCCTTCGAGCAGCACATGTCCGCCCGCGAGCAGGCAAATCAGTACGCCGTCGACCACTTCCTGCTGGCCGACAATGATCTTTCCAATTTCTTCTCGGACGCGGTTGAGTTGCGTGGTCGCAAGCTTAAGGGCGGTATCAGGCTGCACGGTAACATTATTCTACATCAGCCCGGCAAAATCGGCCGCACCGCGCTTCAGGAGTCGCTCTGACTGGCGGCCTTTCCGATCGCTTTCCCGGCAGCCGCGCGGGTGATGCCTTGCACGCGAATCAGCAGTTCCACTTCGCTACGCGTTATGCCGAGGGCGGCGGCGATGTGCGAAACATCCTCATTCCGGCGCAGCATCCGCATGGCTTGCACGCGTTTGCTAAGATTCAGCCCGGATCGCGGCGTTGCCGGCGCCGGGATGAAAACCGGATCTCTCGGACGGGTATCGGCTTCCGTCACACGCGCCGCGAGTTCCTCGAATCGCCGGCGGCTGCGGGTCGCGCTCGCGTGCATTTCGCGTTTCAGGCTCAAGAATAAAGCGAGGACCGCCGCCAAGCCGGTCGCAAGCAGAGCATACGGGATTAACGAGTGAACCATTTTCGCCTCCTTAAAAATCGATGGGAACCGCGACATCCACCGCTCCCTGGCGAGCCTTGTGAAAACCCGCTATATTAACCGCTCCCTTTGGTCACGGCTCGCATAAGTTGCGGATCTGTGGAGGTGCCGACCCCGAGCCGCGACTGCAAGGAGCGGTTAATCGTCGGTTTTCACACGGACTCCACGCGGGCATGCCGCTAAACCAGCGTTCGCAAACGTTCCTGACGGCTGACCACTTCATCGATGCGGACGCCGAAATTGCCTTCCACCGTCACCACCTCGCCGCGCGCGATTACGCAGTTGTTCACGATCACTTCCACCGGATCGCCGATACTGCGGTTCAGCTCCACGATGGAGCCCGTGGTCAGCTTCAATACATCTTTCAAGGCCACCTGGGCTCGGCCGAACGATACGCTGACCGGAAGCTCTACATCCAGCAGCAGGTCGAAGGTCTTGGGTTTTTCCGGCGCTGCCTCGACTTGGGCTGCCGGAGCCGCGGCCGGCGCTTCGAGTGCGTCGAGCAGCGCCGCCTCCAAACCCGCCACGATACGAGCTCGCGTGTCGCCAAGCTCCACGTCGATCGACGCCCATTCGACGTCGCTGGGAATCGCGTTCACTTCCGCGCCATTGCCGCGTTGAATCTCGCGTCCCAGCCGGGCGGACATCGCCAGCGCCGCGCCGGAGAGCGCCTGATTCAGGATCTCCTGGGATTCGGCTTTCAGCTTGGCCGGATCCGTTTCGCTCAGTCCCGCCGCCTGTAGCACCATGCCGCCGGCCGCGCTCGAAGCCGCTTCTGACGCGACCATCCAGATTGCGCCGGGAATCCCGGTGAACGCCTGACGCCACATCAGCGCCGCGTCTTCGGGAGCGTCCACACCTTTGGTCTCCACGATGGGACGCTCGCCGGTCATCCCTTCGAAGGCCGATTGCGTTCGCGACGCAATTTCGCCGAACAGCCACTTTAAAATGCTGGTGCGCGCCGGATCCACCTGGTTTACACTCCCCGCGTGGTCGGCCAGCGCTTTTCCATGTAGGACCGCAATCGCAGAATCGCCTGCGTTTTGAGCTGCGAAATGCGCGACTCATGCAGGTTCACGATCTTCGAGATCTCGCGCAGCGTCAGTTCCTCGTGATAGTACAAGCTCAGCACAGTTTTTTCCATGTCGGGCATTTTAGAAATTGCATCCGCCAGCAGCTTCTGAAGCTCGCTGCGCTCCAACAGGCGCGACGGCCAGGCCTCTTCGTCGTCGGAGACGAATTTCAGAACGTCGTGCTGTTCGTCGTCGGTGTTGGTGCCTTCCAGGCTTCCCAGGCTCAACCCGCGCGCATCGACCAGCCACTCGTGATACTCCTCGATCGTCTGACCGAGTTCGGCTGCGATCTCTTCCTCGGTTGGCGAGCGACGCAGTCGCTGTTCGGCGGAGTTGATCGCCGCCTCGATTTGTTTGGCGCGCTTGCGCTGCTGGCGCGGCGCCCAATCCAGGCCGCGCAGGCTGTCCAGAATCGCCCCGCGGATCTTGTATTCGGCGTAGGTCTTCAGCTTGACGTTCTGCGACGGGTCGAACCGGTCCATGGCCGCGATCAATCCCAACACGCCGGTGGAAACCAGATCGTCCAGGCTGACGCTCTCCGGCAGACGGTCGTGAATGCGGCGCGCGATCAGGCGCACTTGCGGAAGATGTTCCAGGATGAGACGCTCGCGCTCCTCCGGCGACAGGGCTTCCGCCTGGACCTGATACGCGCGTCCGGTTGCGCCGGCGGCCGTGGTCCGGCTTAGGCTTGGTTCCATTTTCGTTGCGCCTTTCATGCTGCTGCTCCCGCGGTTCGTGTGAACCGTTGTCCATGACTGCCCGTCCCATCGCCAGCTCCGCCAGCCGGACCTTGGTCGCCGGCTCCAGATCGTCGGGAATCTGCTGACCCGTCGTCAGGAACGAAACCGGCAGCCCGCGCCGCGCGGCTTCGCTGACGATCGCGCCGTAACTGCCGGTCTCGTCGATCCTGCGTAAACAACAGCTTCTTGGGTTGAAAGATTTCGTAGCGCTCGATCACCCGCGCCATGTCGCCCGGCTTCATCGACGCCGGAAGCACCAGGTGCGTGTCGATCTCCGGGTGGGTCGCGATCAGCCGCGCCAGATCGCGCGCCGTCTTCCATATCGCCGCTCGCCAGGCCGGGCGTGTCGATGAACACGAAATCCTTGGAGCGATGCTCTTCGAGCGCCTGCGCCAGCGCCACCGGAGTTTCCACCACGTCGCATCCGACGCCCAGGATGGCCGCCAGCTCGCGAAGCTGCTCCGCCGCGGCGATCCGGAACACGTCCGCCGAAAGAATCTGCGCCGGCTTGCGCGAGGCCAGGCCGTAGCGCGCCGCCAACTTCACCAGCGTCGTGGTCTTCCCGACGCCCGGAGGTCCCACCAGCGCGACTACCGCGCGGCTCGCGCCGCGGCGTCCCAGCGTCGCGTCCACTTCGAACATTTCTTCGAGCGGCGCGCCCTGCGCGACGGTCTGCGCCAGCATCGGGTCCAGCTCATTTTCGATCAGCCGCGCGTACAGCTCTCGGCTCGCTTCGATCCGGCCGAAGACGCGGAATACTTGCGCGCGCCGCTCAGGTGCTTCGACAGGCGCTCGATCTCGCGCTTCATGTCCGCCAGCTCCTGCGACACGCGATCCGACGGAGCCGGCGATCACGCTCGCGGCCGGCGGAGCGTCGGCCTGCTTCACCGCGCCGAACACCACTTCATACGCGCCCAGATGCCTGGTCTCCGCGGTCGCCGGACGGGCGTTGACCAGCAGTGCCTCCTCGCCCAGCTCTCTGCGCGCCAGTTCCATGGCCGCTTCCACCGTTCCCGAAAAATAGCTTCTTGAGCTTCATTGAATCAGTCCCACCGACACGACCCGTACCCCGGCCGGAATCTCGTTATGCGAAAGAATGGATAGGTTCGGCAGCGCCCCTTCGACGATCTGGCGCAGGAAATATCGCGCCGAGGAGCTGGTGACCACCGCCATCGGCGAATCCGCCGAACCCACCGCGCGCGTCACCTTGTCGAGAATCTCGCGCATCTTCTGCGGAGCCAGATTCAGTGGCTGGCATGTTCGTTGTACTCGACTCCCGTTTCGATGGCCTGCTCGATCTGCGAATCGACGAAGAACGCGGGCAGCTCGCCCGACGGATTCAGATACGGCTTCACCACCAGCCGCCGGATCGCCTGGCGTACGTACTCGGTCAGCAGGATCGGATTCTTGGTCATCGCGGCCGCCTCGCCCAGCGCTTCCAGAATCGTGACCGAATCCCGAATCGAAACTCGTTCTCGCAGCAAGTTCTGCAAAACCTTCTGCACGCTGGCCATAGGGAGCAATTTCGGCACCAAATCCTCGATCACTTTCGGGTTCTCCTCCGCAACGCGATCCAGAATATTCTTGGTGTCCTGCCGCGAGAGCAATTCGTAAGCGTGCCGCCGAATCAGCTCCGCCAGATGCGTGCCCGAGCACGCTGACGCCGTCGACCACCGTGTATCCTTTAGAGCGCGCGTGGTCCGCGGTCTCGGATCGGAATCCACAGCGCCTGGATCCCGAAGGCAGGCTCGCGCGTCGGCACGCCTTCCAGAGCGGCTGCGGCCGCGCCGCCCGGATGAATCGCCAGTTCGCAGTTCTGCATCAGCTCGAAACGCCCGATTTCCGCGCCTTTGAGCAGCACCGCGTATTCGCTGGCTTTGAGCTGCAAATTGTCGGTGACGCGAACCGGCGGAACCATGATAGCCGAGATCGCGCGGCCATCTGCCGCCGGATCCCCGCGATCCGGCGCAGCAGCGGCGAGTTCTGCCCGCCTTCGACCAGCTTGCACCAGCCCCAAGCCCACCTCGACCGCCAGCGGTTCCACTTTGAGCAGCGCTTCCAGATTCTCCTTGGCGGGCGCGGCGAAGCCGTCGGACCCCAGCTCGTTTCGGCGGTGGCGAGTTTTTGGCGCAGATCTCCAGCCCGCATACCCCACGCCGCCGCCGAGCAATAAGAAAGGCATCGTCGGCAAGCCCGGAAACGCGGCCATCGCGACTAAGACCCCGCCCGAAAGCATCAGCGGCTGCGGATTGCTGAAGATCTGCCGGCGCACATCCGCGCCGAGCTGGTCTATCCGAACTGGTGCGCGTGACGATCAGGCCGCCGCGACACGGAAACCATCAGCGCGGGGATCACCGTGACCAATCCGTCGCCGATGGTCAGAACGGTATAGGTGCTCAGCGCGCGGCTGAGATCCATGCCGTGTTGAAACACGCCGATCAGAAATCCCGCGACGATATTGATCGTCGTGATCAGAATGCTCGCGACGGCATCGCGCTGGGTGAATCGGCGTGGCGCCGTCCATCGCGCCGTAGAATTCGGCTTCGGCCGCCAGCATCTTGCGGCGTGCTTCGCGCTTCTGTCTCATCGATCAGGCCCGCGTTCAGATCGGAATCGATCGACATCTGCTTGCCGGGCAGAGCGTCCAATGTGAAACGCGCGGTGACTTCGGAAATGCGCACCGCGCCATGATTGATCACCACGTACTGAATCGCGATCAGGACCAGGAAGATCACCACGCCGATGATGTAGTTCCCGCCCACCACGAAATTTCCGAAAGCCTCGATCACCTGTCCCGCGGCGCGGGTTCCGGTGTCGCCGTGAAGCAAAATGAGACGCGAAGAAGAAATATTCAGCGCCAGCCGGAACAGCGTCAGCAGCAGCAGCGAAGTGGGAAAAACGCTGAATTCCACCGGCCGGGTGATATACATCGAAACCAGCAGAACGATCACCGAAATGGTGATGTTCGCGCTGATCAGAATGTCCAGCAGGAACGCCGGCATCGGCGATGATCATCGCCAGAACGATGCCGAGCACGGCCAGCGGCACGGCAATCTCGCCGAGATTTCCAAATCGGGATTTCGTTTTGGCTGGTCCCGCGATCGCTTTCACCGGCGGCTTCGAAGTCGCGCGGCGCGAGGTCTGATGCATCATTCGGCTTGCTTACTGCCGGTGCCGAAACGGGAGCGATTTGTGGTGTAGCGGCCAATTCGCGTGAGTAGATGCACTTCCTCGGCCACCGGCGCGGTTTCAAGACACAGATTTGTCCGTATATTTCAGCGCGGCCGCGCTTCACCGGCTACAATCTATAAATGGGGACCGCCGCAGAAGCTACTTATACCTCGGGTTTCATCCGCCTTACGCGTCCGCAGTTCATCGGCACGATGGCCGGGCTGATGCTGTGCCTTCTGCTGGCGGCTCTGGACCAGACCATCGTCGGAACCGCCGAGCCGCGCATCATCGCCTCGCTCGCCGGATTCGATCGCTATCCCTGGGTGGCGACCGCGTACCTGCTCACGTCCACGATCTGCGTCCCGATCTTCGCGAAGCTCTCCGACATTTACGGCCGGAAATGGTTTTTCCTTCTGGGCGCGATCGTCTTCGTAGGAGCTTCCGCGCTGTGCGGAGCCGCCGGCAACATGAACTTCCTGCCCATCGACGGCATGAATCAGTTGATCGTCTTTCGCGGACTGCAAGGGCTGGGCGCGGGAATCATGTTCGGCCTGGTGTTCACCATCGTCGGCGATATTTTCTCGCCCATCGAGCGCGGGAAATATCAGGGCTTATTCGCGTCCGTATTCGGCGCCGCGTCGATTTTCGGACCGACGCTGGGAGGATGGCTCACCGATCATTATTCCTGGCGCTGGTGCTTTTACGTGAACCTTCCCGTCGGCATCATCGCGATCGCCACGATCTATCTGGAGTTTCCCAGCTTCAAGCCGCACGGAGTGCGCCGGATGATCGATTGGCCCGGAGTGGGCACGCTGATCGCCTGCCTGGTCCCGCTGCTGCTGGCGCTGACTTGGGTGACCGATTACGGATGGACCTCTACGCGCGTCGAATGGCTGCTGGCGACGGCCGCCGTGATGCTGGTCGCGTTTCTCTATGTGGAAACGCGCGCGCCGGAGCCGCTAATGCCGCTGTCGCTGTTTCGCGATCCGATCATCCGCGTGTGCTCGTTCGCCAATTTCGTGCGTCGGCATCGGCATGTTCGGCGTGATCATTTATCTGCCGCTGTTCATGCAGGGCGTGCTGGGAGTTTCAGCGACGCGCTCCGGATCGCTGCTGACGCCGATGATGCTGGCCGCGGTCACGGGGAATATTGTCGGCGGGCAGACCGTTTCGCGAACGGGAAAATACAAGCGGCTGGCGATTGCGGGATCCGTGCTGATCGCCGGCGGGATGATCGTGTTCGCGTCCATGGATGCGTCGACGCGCCATTCCATGGTGGTGCTCGGGATGGTGCTGTCGGGAATCGGGATGGGATTCGTGCAGCCGGTGTACACCATCGCCGTACAGAACGCCGCGCCTCGCCACAACATGGGAACCGCGACCGCGTCCACGCAATTCTTCCGGCAGATCGGCAGCACCGTGGGCGTGGCGATGTTCGGAAGCGTTCTGTTGACGATGTACAAGCGCGATTTCACGAACGCGGTTCCGACAGGCACTCCGGCGATCGCGCTGAAGCCGTTTGACAATCCGCTGCTGCTGCCGCTGATCCGCCCGCAGCTCGACGCCGGATTCGGGCGATACCCCGGCGGCCTGAAGCTGCTTCACACGCTGCTCGAGAACGTGCGCGTATCGTTGGTTCACGGCATCCAGGTGATTTTCCTGGTGGGCGCGGTCATCATGACCTCCGCCGTGGTGCTTAATCTGGTGTCTACGGGAGATTCCGCTGCGCGGCCAGCACGAAGCTCCCGCGCCGGTAGCCGATTAAACCGGTCCTGTTGGTAAGCGTTGGACCGGTTGATAGCGGATGTTTCCAGGAGCTAAACGCAAAACGGCGGCCCGCTCAGGAGGCGAACGGGCCGCCGGCGGATCATGCCTGGATCCACTCGCGGCTCCATAGCCGCGAGAAGGGTGTGACTGCGTCCAGGCGATCCGAAATGTTACTTCTCCACCAGAATCTGGTTCGTCACCGAGAAAACTCCCGGAACTCCATTCGCCCGCATGTAACGCCATATTCTTGTCCGCTTCGGACGAAACCATACCCTTCAATGTCACGTTTCCGTTCTTCACGATGATGTGAATGGACGGAATCACGCCCATCCGATAACGTTGCAGCGGCGCGTATCCGATAGATGCTGCGATACTCACGCATCCGGATCTGGTTGTCCATGGGCGACAACGGCAGCACCTCGATCTGGTTATTTACGCCGGTCACGCCTTCCACTTTTTTCACCACGTTCTGCGCGTCGCTCTTCAGAACCGGCCAGGTCACCTCGCCGAACAGCGTCACCACTCCGTTATCCACTCGGAACGAAAGATCGTCGAAGACATTCAGATACGGCAGCATCGCCAGCTCATGCCGCACGCTCTCCTCCATCGGCTTCGTAACTTGGGGATTTTTCGCTTGAACCGTCGCCGCCAGGGTCAATGCCGCGAACACCGTAAGATTCCGTATTAAGTTTTTCATGTGCCCCTCCACATTCATTGGACGCTGTGATGCGTGGTGGCGGTTGCAGCAGTCGGAGGCTCCGAAACGTGAAACCCTTTGCGCTACAGCTACGTATCGCTGCCTGGCAGACGGCCGCCCATCAGTTTATAGATGTAGGCGAGAATTTCCGCCACCGCGCGATACAAATGGCTGGGGATCTCCTGCCCCACTTCGACCGATTTATACAGCGCCTGCGCCAGCGGCGGATTTTCCACGATCGGAATCTCGTGCTCCATGCGCCTTTTTGCGGATGCGCAGCGCGAGATAATTCTTGCCCTTGGCGATCACCTTCGGCGCGCCGCCGCCGTCCACCACGTAACGGATCGCCACCGCGAAATGCGTCGGATTCACGATCACCGCGGTCGCCTTCGGAATCTCGTTCATCATCTGGCGGCGCAGCAGGTCGCGCCGCAGGCGGCGGATGCGCATCTTGATCTGCGGATTGCCTTCCTGCTCCTTGGATTCGTCGCGCAGTCTCCTGCTTGCTCATCTTGAGTTGATTCGTATAGCGATGGTGCTGCCACCACAGATCCACCACGCCGACCACCAGAAATAATCCCGGCCGCGCGCCACAGCAGCGTTTCGACCACTACCGCCACGCGGATCGCGGCCACCTGCGCGCCCATCCAGGGCAGCTCCAGAAACGAATCGAGATTTTCGGTCGCTTCGTAATACACCACCATCCCGACCAGCGGCAGCAGCAGCAGCGCCTGGAAAAACAGCGGCACATTATTGGCCGGCACCGACGAAAATTTCTTCAGAATGTTCAGCCGCTTGATATCGGGCATCAGCTTTGAAAGCGAAATTCCCATGCGCGTGGTGGCGAGCTGCGTGAACACCACCAACACCACCAGCGCCACGCCCGCAAAAACCAGGGGCGTCAGCTCCGGGACGATCACTTGCCGCACCAGCGCGACCACTTCGGCTTGAGTAATCTCCACCGTGAACGCGCGCTCGAACAGATACCGCATCACGCGCGCCGTGCGCATCAGAAATACGCCGCTGAAGGAGACCGCGATGGTGACGAATCCCAGGAACTGCACCGCCGAGATAAACTCGCGGCTCGCCGGGAAATTGCCTTCTTTGCGCGCCTTGTCGACGCGCCGCTTCGTCGGTTTTTCTGTGTGCTGTGCGTCGGCCATTTAGCGCCCCAGCATGCTCCACAGCGCGGAAACGGTGCGTGCCGCGGAGCCCTCATACACGCGCGCGATCACCGGCGCCAGCGCCGCCAGCAGCGCGACCGCCGTCAGCATCTTTACCGGAAACGCGAGCGACAGAAGCTGCATCTGCTGCTGGATCCGCCCGAGCAGCGCCAGCGCCAGATCGATCAGCACCAGCAGCCCGATCACCGGCATCGCCACGCGCAGCCCCACGCTGAACATCCCCGCGCCCAGACGAAGAACGCCGTCGAGATTCGACGCCGCCAGCGTCCACGAACCGACCGGAAATTTTTCGAAGCTGGCGGCCAGTATGCGGATCAACTGGTGATCGATTCCCGCCGTGAAAAACAGCAGGCCCGTGACCAGGTTCATGATCACCTGAAGCACGCCCGAGTCCGCCTGGCTGGTCGGATCGATAGTCGACGCGAATCCGTACCCCGCCTGCAACCCCAGCACCTGCGCGGCGACTTGAAATGCTTCCGACAGGAACGCAACGGCGAGCCCCGCCACCAATCCGAACCCGGCTTCCGCGAACGCCCACCCGGTCAGCTCGCCGAAGGAAGGAAGTTGATCCGGCAGCGACGGCCACACGGGGAATAGAGCGAATGCGATCGTTACCGAGAGAACCACGCGCGCAATCGCGGGCACGGCGCGGAATCCGGGTACCGGAAGGAAGGTAACCAATCCCGCGACGCGCGTCAGCACCAGCAGAAACGCGAGCATCGTGCTGACGGGCAGGCCGAGCGTCATGCGGATGCCGCTAATGCGCGAACTTGCTAAAGTCGCCGAACAGCGCGGACGTATACGCGATCAGCCGCGACGAGCATCCACGGCATCGCCAGCACCAGCGCGGCCAGAAACGCGGTCAGCCGCGGCACCGAATTGAAGCTCGAATCCTGAATCGAGGTGAGAATCTGAATCAGGCTCATCACGATTCCCACCGTGAACCCGACGGCGAGAATGGGAAGGCTCAGCCAGAACGTCGTCACCAGGACGTTGCGCAACAGATCCACCACCGCAGCCGTAGTCATTTAGTTGAAGCTCCTTGCCAGCGATCCGATCACCAGGTTCCAGCCATCCACCAGCACGAACAGAGAATCTTGAACGGAGCCGAGACCATCACCGGCGGCAATTGCACCATGCCCACCGATAACGGTCACCGACGCCACCACCAGATCGATAATCAGGAACGGAAGGAACAGCACCGCGCCGATCTGAAACGCGACTTTCAGTTCGCTCAACACATAGGCCGGCGCCAGCGACGCTCAACGGAACGTCGGAGGGCTTGGACGGCGCGGGCAAATGCGACAAGTTCCACGAACAGTTGAATGTCTTTTTCGCGGGCGAATTTCAACAGAAAATGCCTTGATCGGAACCGCAGCCCGATCCCACGCTTCCGACCCGCTGATTTGCCCGTTCTCGAGCGGCTCCCATCCCTGGTGATAGACCTGCAATCCCACGGGCTGCATCACCACCAGAGCGATGAACAGCGCCAGCGCCGACCAGCACCTGATTCGACGGAGCGGTCTGCGTCCCCAGCGCCTGCCGCAGAAAATGCAGTACGACGACCACGCGCAGGAACGGCGTCACCGCCATCAGGATCGCCGGCAGCAGCGTCAGGCCGTCATCAGCAGCAGGATCTGCATCGGCACGCTCAGCGCATTTCCGGTCTTGTTCTGCACCAGCGTGATCCCCAGCAGCGAATCGCCCGGCGCGGCGAACATGGTCGCGGCCGAAACGGCTCATCAGCGCCAGCAACCTTTTCATGCCCGGTCTCCTGGAACGTTCGCGATCAGCGCGCATCCCTGGGGATGCGTCGCGATCAGCAGTTCCCGGCCCTGGACGCGCACCAGATGCAGCGAATGTTGCGGCGTCAGCGCCAACCGCTCCAGCGATTCCATTTGCTTCAGACCCTTCTGCGCCCGCGGCCAGCCTTGAAAACTCGTCCGTCCGCTTCTGCGCAGCGCGAACAGCAAGCCGCCCAGCAGCGCGAACACAGCCAACACCGACAACACCTGGCGTGCGATTTCCATCGCTTTAGCTGTCCTCCTTGAAGCCCGTGATCCGCACGCCCACCGCGTCTTCGATGATCACGATTTCGCCCGAGCCCACCGGCGCGCCGCCGATCACGATATCGATGTTCTCGCCCGCCGACCGGCTCATCGAGATCACGCTCCCGTTTTCGAGGGCGAGAATGTCGCGGACCACCATCATCTTGCGGTCCAGTTCGACGTCCACATGCATGCGGACGTCGGCCAGATGAGCGATCTCTTCAAACGCGTTCATGGATGGTTTACTGCGGCTTCAGGTTAATGGTGTCCTGGCTCAGCGTATTTTCCGTGGTGATGACATGCGCGTTGGCCTCGTAGCCTTGCTGATAAATGATCAGATTCGTGAATTCCTTCGCGATGTCCACGTTCGACGCTTCGACCGAGCCGCCCAATACCGTTCCGCGTCCGCCCGTGCCGGGAAGGCCCGACGGCCGGCAGCGCGGTTAATGCGCTGGCCTGATAGTTGCTGTTTCCGGCCGCGACCAGCGAATCCGGATTGCGGATATCCACCATGGCCATCTGGCCCACCACCACCTGCTGCCCGTCTGAATACTGCGCCAGCACCTGGCCGCCGTTGGCCAGACCCGACGCTCACCAGATTCGCCGCCGCCGCTCCATTTTGCGTCTGCGCCGATGCCGCCGAAGCCTGGTCATATTGCGAAATGTCGGGCGTCGTGCCGTTCCAGAGATTCCAAGTGACGTTCATGTCCGCGGCGCCGTCGGCCAAGCCTGTGACCTCAAGTTGGGGTTGCGCGTCGGTCGAGGCCGGGCTGATCAAATTGCCGCTGGAATCGAACGTCAAGGTTCCTGTCACCGGCGTGAACGGAGGCGTCGCCAGATCCGAATCCGGAACGCTCAGCGAATAATTCCATTGATTCGCTGTCCCGGACTGCGTGAACGTCGCCGTTACGGTGTGGGCCGTGCCCAGCGAATCATAAACCTGAACCGAAGTTGAGAAAGTTCCCGATGCCGTGCCCGCCACTGCGGCCGCATCCAGATTCAATCTGGTGGACATCGAAGTGGTTGCCTGCGGAGCGGCCAGCGCGCCGACTGGCACCGTGATGTTTCCGACCGGCAGGTTCGTGTCGAGCACTCCGTTCACCATGTTCCAGCCCTGCACTAAATCGCCGGACGCCGTGGTCAGGTTGCCCTGGGTGTTCACTTCGAAGCTGCCGCCGCGGGTGTACTCGGTATTCCCGGTGACGGCCGCCTGCACGATGAAGAATCCATCGCCTTGAATCGCCGCATCCAGCGGACCGCCGGTGGATGTGAGAGCCCCCTGAGAAAACTGGCGGATCGTGATGGGGGTTCCGACGCCGAATCCTACCTGCGTCGACCCGAGGCCGGCGCCGATCGATTCCGTCACCAGATCCTGGAACGTGACGGTGTCCGCCTTGAATCCTGGCGTGTTGAGATTCGCGAGATTGTTGCCGACGACGTCGATCGCCGTCGAATTGGCGCTGAGGCCGGAAAGAGCTGCTGAAAAAGATCCCATGATTTCTCCATTAATTTATAAGTGCGTTAGAAGTTAAACCGGTGGCGTTGCCGGCGTAGTGCCGGTCGTTGAGTTAGTCGCGGACGTGCCGGTGTTGGCCGATGTCTGCGCGGCAATCGCCGCTGCGTTGGCCGTCAGCAGCGAATTGATGTTGTCCAGATCGCTGGTGCTCTGCGTCGTGTTTGAAAGCTCGCTGAACTGCGCCAGCTGGGTGATGAAAGTGGTTCCGTCCGCCGGACTGTCCGGATCCTGATACTTCAACTGCGCCACCAGCAGTTGCAGAAACACATTCTGATTGGCCAGATTGGACGTCGACGGGTTGGTGGTCGCTGTCGGATTGTTGACCGCGGGGGCAGTCGGGGTAATTGCTGAGGTGCTCATTTTAAGTTCTCCAGTTCTTGAAGCCAGGTCTTGCGGCGCTGGTCGCGTTCCTGCTGCTGTTGCTGCGGCTGCCGTCCATTCGGATAATTTCCGCCGGAGCCGCGTCCGGACGATCCCTGCTGTTGGCGTTCGTTGCTGGTGCCGGCTTGCGGCGAGGTGGCCAATTGCGCCTGCGTCTCGCGCGGAACATACGTCTCGGCGCGATACCCCGCGCGTTCCAGCGAATTCGTCAAGGTTCCCAAATCCTGCCGCAGCGAGGTTTGCAGCGCAGCGTCGGGTGTGCGTACCGCCACGTGAATCTCGCCGGCACGCTCGCTGACGTGCAGGTCCACTGCTGGAGCTTCCGGCGGCGCGACGCGGATCGTAATCGATTGCAAAGGAGTAGCCGGTGTCGGGCTCGTGGCCGCCGCTGCGGGCTCCGAAGTTCGTAGCGACTCGGCCACGGTGTTCAGCGGAGCCGGAGTCTCCGTTTCAACGCTCGCGCGCGGCTCATCGTTGTTTACCGGACCCGCCGCGAAGAAAGCGCGGGTGAAGTCGCTGCTATTCGATATAGCGCTTGCGGCAGCGACGCGAACGACCGGGGTCGGGGTATCTTCGCGATCCACGTTGGCAGGAGTTTTTAGGGTCGTGGCCGCCGGACGCGCCGCTTGGATCGGCTTATTCACAGGACCTGTCGCGGGCGCGGCTGGTTCCGGATTCGTTTCCGGCTGGATCGGAGTAACCACGGTTGCCGGGATGGTCGCGGGTGGATTGATCGTCGCTGGCGTGGCAGGCGCCGGTGTGGGAGACGGTACCGAAGGATCGTTCTGCGCTGCGTGGAGGTCGTCGGTATCCGGGCCTGAGATTTGCACGGGAGTAATCCGCACGGCAAACGCGATCTCCGCCGGAGGAACTGCCGTCGTCTCCGGCGCCTGCACGGCGGTGTCTTTCGGCAACGGGCTCTGCTGTTCACGCGGGAGTGAGTCCTGAACCAGATTCGGTTTTTCTGTGTTCTCGGCTACGGCAACTGGCTGCGGCGCGGTGGTCGTTACCGTGAGGGAAGGAAATTTCAAGGTGGTCGTGTCCAACGTGTCCGTTGTCGATGACGCCGATTTCGCCGGCCGCTTTGACGTCCCACTGCTGGGCTGCTTCGCGGAGTTTTGCGATTCCAGATCGGTCGTTGCATCGTTTCGATCTGGAGTTTCCACGGGCTGCTGGATGGAGAGCGGCAACGTTGCCTGGTTGAAGCTTTCGGCCGGTGCCCGCGGCGTCGTTGCGGGGCTTGCAGGCTCGTTCTCGAGCTGTTGCGAAAGTACGGCCGAAGGACTCGCCGGTTGGGATGGCGTTCCGAAGATCGACCGGAACAGGGCATTGGTAAGAGTCGGTGCTGCTGCTGTCGGAGCAGTTGAAACCGTTGGCGCCTGTACAGGAGTTCCCAGCATCGATCGAATCATGGCGTCCGCGATCACGTTCGACGTGTCGCTCTTCGAAACCACTGGTTCGAATGGAACTGGGGCCGGCGTGATCGAACCAGCCAGTACATTAATAAGGTTTGCGAATTTCGCGTTCGCGGCGCGCACGGGCGAAAGCGCCGGCAGCATCCCGATCAAGCTCAGCGGATCGTGTGCTGTGGCTGCCAGTGCGTTCACGCACCGTTCAAGTGCAGGTCAGTGCCCAAAGACACTTTAGCCCACTATCAACAACTTGACTGAAATATTCGCGACACCAACTTGGCACTAAATCCAAAACGACACTTTCGTGTCGATGCCATTTTGGCTTTGCTAATCACATCGACTTTATTTAACTGACTTTTAGCAAACGGTTCGCGGATTGCTTCACTCATCGCGAGGATTGCCACTTTGGATCCACTTCTCATCTCGGCCGCCAGCGGAATGAAGTCCCGCTTGGACTCTCTCGATATGTTGGCAAATAACATTGCCAACACGGGAACCGCCGGGTTCAAATCGGATCGGGAATTCTACGGTTTATATGAACAGCAGTTCCCCGTGGTCGAAAGCCAGTATACGGATTTTTCCCAAGGCACACTGACCCCGACCGGCAGCCCCAGCAGTCTGGCGCTTTCCGGAAAGGGTATGTTCGCCTTGAGCGCGCCTTCGGGGATCGTCTATTCCCGAAGTGGTGATTTTCAAATTTCCAAAACGAACACCCTAGTAACCAAGGACGGATATTCGCTGCGCGACGTCCTCAATAAAGGCAACCCGATTACGGTCGACCCTGCGCAGCCCATCGACATTTCCAAAGCGGGCGTGGTCAGCCAGGGCGGGCAGGATATTGGCCAGATCGAGATCGCTTCGCCGGATTCGCTGCCACAGTCGCTGGCCAAGCTCGGCAACAGTTATTTCACGATGATCGACAAGGCTGCCGTCGCGCCCCCGGCGCAAGGCACTGAAATTTTACAAGGACAACTCGAGAACTCGAATGTCCCGGTGGCCGATTCGGCGGTGAAACTGGTCGGCGTCATGCGCCAGTTTGAAGCGCTGCAAAAAGCCATCAACCTCGATACGGATATGACCAAACACGCGATTGAAGAAGTCGCCAAAGTCGCATAGGAGCACTTATATATGATCAGGGCACTGTACAGCGCAGGCAGCGGGATGACCGCTCAGCAGATGAGCATCGACAACATCGCCAACAACCTGGCCAACGCGAACACGACCGGATTCAAAGCCCGGCGCACCCAGTTTCAGGACCTCTTGTATCAGAACTATCTGCAACCCGGCGCCGCGGCGGGATCGCAAACCATCGTGCCCAGTGGATTGCAGGTCGGCATGGGAACGCGTCCTTCCGCAAATTCCATCGTCTTCACCCAGGGCAGCTTCACCGAAACTGACAACCCGCTCGATCTGGTCATCCAGGGCAAGGGCTTTTTCCAGATCCAGACGCCCAACGGACAAACCGCTTACACACGATCGGGCAATTTCCAATTGGATAAGAACGGCGCCATCGTGGACGCTAATGGCAATCCGTTGCAGCCGCAGATTACCATCCCGGCGCAGGCGCAGACAATCACCATCGCGGCGGATGGTACGGTCAGCTATACGCAGCCCGGCCAGACCGCGACTACGATTGCGGGACAAATCCAGCTCGCGAACTTTGTCAATCCCGGAGGACTGAACAGCATCGGCAACGGCCTGTTCATGCCCACCGACGCGAGCGGCGACCCGATCGTCGGGACTCCCGGCGGCCAGGACGGCATGGGGACCTTGCAGCAGGGATATCTGGAATCGTCGAACGTCAGCGTGGTTCAGGAGTTCGTCAACATGATCAGCAGCCAGCGCGCCTATGAGGCGAGCACCAAAGTGGTCAAGGCCGCCGACGAGATGTACCAGCAAGTGAACAACATCACTCAATGATCCGGAGCTTCATAGCCGTCGTGTTCGCGTGCCGGGCGCTGGCGTGCAACGTCGTCGAAGGCCCGCGGATTCTCGGCCGGGATCTGGCATCCGCGAATCCGTATTTCGCGGCGCTTGATCCTACCCTGATGGTCAGCGGATCGCCTCTGCCCGGAGTTCAACGGATCTTGCACGCAGATGAGCTGGTCCGCATGGCGCGCCAGAACTCGATCGCGCCGCCCACCCCGACTTCAGAAATCTGCTTTGAGCGCGCCATCGAGCCGCTGACCGAAGAAACACTTCTTCCCGTATTGCGAAACGCCTTGGGAATCGACGGGGCGGAAATCTCGATACTCGATTTCAGCCGCTACGGCGTTCCGCGCGGGACCCTCGAGTTCACTCGCGCTGGATTATCGGCCGATGGACTGTGGCGCGGGCATGTCGCCTACGATGAAAATCGCGGCTTCGCGGTGTGGGTGAAGGTTCGCGTCTCGACGAACCAAACCTGGGTGGAAGCGGCCGAGCCTCTGGTCTCCGCCAAGCCGATCCATACTGCGCAACTGATCCTTCGCAAAGCCGCGCGATCTCCGCTCGGCCCCGAGCCCATCGCGTCCATCGAAGCTGCGGATGGTCATCTGCCGATTCGCGCCATCAAAGCCGGAGAGCCGATCTTCGCTTCCATGCTGCTGGCTCCGCATGAAGTGGAGCGCGGCGATACCGTTTCCGTCGATAGTCAGCGGCGATGCCAGGCTTCTGTTCGATGCCGCCGCCGAAACTGCCGGCCGTCTGGGAGAGATGGTCTTAATCCGCAATCCCGAAAACGGCAAGCGCTTTCAGGCGCGTGTCGAAGGAAAAGACAAGGTAGCCATTCATAAATGAAAACGTTTTTCCTGATCTTACTGATCCCCGCGTCGATCTTGGCGCAAAGCGCCGGATCTCTTTACGCGCCCGGCGGACGCCTGGCAGATTCGGTTCGCGACGTCCGCGCCAGCGTGGTGAACGATATCGTCACCATCGTCGTATCCGAAAGCTTGTCCGCGGTCTCTTCCGGCGCCACACAGACGTCGCGAAAATCCTCAGCAGTCAGCCAGATCACGGCGGCAATGGGACTTCTCAATAGCGCCAGCAGATTTGCCAATCCTCTGAACGTCTCCGGCGATCAGGAACTGGCTGGAAGCGGGCAAACCACGCGCACCAGCTCTCTCAACACCACCATTTCAGCCCGCGTGGTCGAGGTCACCGAGAACGGCAACCTGATCGTCGAAGCGACCAAGCAGATCGGCGTCAATTCCGAAAAGCAGCAAATCACGGTCCGCGGGATGGTTCGTCCCGCCGACCTCACCACCCAGAACCTGGTGTCTTCCAACCAGGTGGCCGACCTGAAAATCACCGTGAATGGCAAAGGGGTCGTGGGCGACGCCGTCCGCCGGCCGAATTTTCTCTATCGTTTCTTGCTGAGCCTGCTCCCGTTCTAAGAACGTCATGAATAAACTCACCGGCTTTCTATTAACGGCCTGCCTGCTGCACGGCGAATCCGCTCGACTCAAGGATCTGGTCTCGCTCGAAGGCGTGCGCGACAACCAGTTGATGGGTTACGGCCTGGTGGTCGGACTGGCTGGAACCGGCGACAAGCAGTTGACGTTGTTTTCCACGCAATCGCTGACGAATCTGCTGAAGCGTATGGGCGTCACGGTCGATCCGACGCAGATGCAGGTCCGAAACATGGCCGCTGTGATGGTCTCGGCGACCTTGCCGCCGTTCGCGCAGCCCGGCACGAAAATCGATATCACCTCAGCCGCGATTGGCGATGCGAAGAGTCTGCAAGGTGGGATTCTTCTTCTTACTCCGCTCAAGGCCGCCGATGGGCAAGTTTACGCGGTGGGGCAAGGACCCGTGATCACGGTAGCCTTCGTTGCCGGGCGCGGCGGAAACTCCGAAACCGTAAATCATCCGACCGTCGGCCGCACGCCGGACGGAGCCATCGTCGAAAAAGCGCCGCCATCTATCACTCCCACCGCGCATCTCAGATTGCAGCTCCATCAGGCGGATTTCATCACCGCATCGCGCGTCGAAGACGTGCTCAATAAACATTTTCTGAGTCCCGTCGCGCATGCGGAAAGCCCTGGCGTCGTGGTCGTTGACATCCCGGTGGGCTATCTTTCGCGCGCCGTCGATTTCGTTGCCGAGCTCGAAAGTCTTTCGATCGAATCCGACCAGAAGGCCCGCGTGGTGATCAATGAGCGCACTGGAACCATCGTCATCGGTAAGGACGTCAGAATTTCCCCGGTCTCGATCCTGCATGGCGCGCTGACGGTGCAAGTCCGCACGAAAATGGAAGTGTCCCAACCGGGGCCGCTGTCGCCTTCCGGAAAGACCGAGGTGGTTCCGCAAACCACCGTCGCGGTGAAGGAAGAAAAAGCCAAGAACATTGTTCTCGAAAAAGGCGCCACCATCGAGGATCTGGTGCGCGCGCTGATGGCGATCGGGTCGACGCCGCGCGACATTATCGCGATTCTTGAAAATCTCAAATCCGCCGGCGCGCTCGACGCGACCGTCGAGGTAATCTGATGACCACCCCGATTTCCTACGCGACCGCCTTGCTGCCCACGATGGCGCCGGCCAAATCCGGCAAAATCGAGGACGCAGCCAAACAGTTCGAAGCTCTGCTGATCGGCCAGATGTTGAAATCGGCCCGCGATACTGCCGCCGATGACGATCCCGACAATGACACCGCCGGCGAACCGATGCTCGACGTCGCAGATCAACAATTTTCTAAATTGCTCGCCAATAACGGCGGCCTGGGCCTGGCGCACATGATCGCCGGCGGCCTTACCAAGGAGTCCAAAAAATGAGAATCGATAACAATTCCCTCGGCCTCACGCAGGCGATCAGCCGGACTCAGGCCGACCAGTCCTCCAATAAGACCGGAGCTGGCGCACCCCAGCGTGGAGCCGACCAGATTCAGATCTCGGACATGGCGACGCTGCTTTCCGCCAATCAGTCCAAGGTCGATAAATTACAACTCGCAGTTCGCTCCGGGACTTATAACGTGTCGCCCGAGCAGATCGCGAGCAGCATCATCAACGACGCGCTGCTGTATTGACTACGACGCCCGCTTCCGGGCTTTGATCTCGGCCAACAGTTTATCGATCTCATCGTCCTTTTCGAGCGCTGCCAGCCGGTCCTCCACGCTATCCACGGCCAGCTCCGATTTCGCCTGGCTCACGGCCTCGGCATGCTGGACCTTGTTTTTCACCCGATCGAACGCCGCTTCCTTCGACCCGTCGCCGATTTTCATCCGCGCATCGCTGGCCTTGCTCAACGCTCGCGACCGCCGGTGCTGCGCGATCAAAACGTCGCTCTTGTTCTGCGCTTCCTGTAATTTCAGATCCAGTTTTCTGAGCGCAGTCTTCAAGTTCTCCACCTGCGCGGTCTGATCGGCCACCTGCTCGGCGAAGCTCGCGGCCATGTTGCGAGCCGTCATGGACCGCTCCAGCGCGGCCCTCGCCAGGTCGTCATGACCTTTTTCCACCGCCAACTCCGCCTTCCGTACCCACTCCGCCGCCGCATCGTCGTTCTCTTTTTGCTTCTTCATCAGCAGATGCTGATCGGCGATCGCGATCGCCACCTGCGTCTTCACCTGCAGCAACTGATTCTGCATATCGAGAATCACCTGCTTGATCATCTTTTCCGGTTCTTCCGCCTGATCCACCAAATCGTTCAGATTCGCGCGAATCAACGTTGCCACGCGTTCTAAAAGTGCCATCGTTTTACTCCTTTGGGGTTTCCTTCGGCGTCTTGTCGCCGATCAGCCGCACCTTGCCCAGCAGCTCCGACATCTTCATCCCGCTCAGCGTTTCGAACAGCGCCGGAATCTGCGCCGCGATCTCCGTCATATCGCCTGTGATCTTATGCATCCCCGTCGACGCGCCGTTGCCGGTCGAAACAATGGTGATTTTGTCGATGTTGGAGAGCGGCGACGCCAGCGCCTTCACCACTTCCGGCATATTGGTGATCAGCTTGTCGAACACGGCTGCCTGGTTGTACTCCTGATACGCCTCCGCCTTGACGTTCATCGCCTTGGCCTCGGCTTCGCCTTTCTTGAGAATGATTTCGGCTTCGGCTTCGCCCTGCGCGCGGATCGCCGCCGCCAGACCTTCGGCTTCCGAGATTCTGCGCTGCCGCTCGGCTGCGGCCAGGGTCTCGATGCGCTTGCGATCCACTTCGGCTTGCTTCAGGTTGGTCGCGATCAGCTCATTTTCTCGGCGCGAGATCTCGGCTTCTTGAACTTTGATCTCATGTTCCTTCTCCACCTGCCGCACTTTTACCGCCTCGGCCACCACCTGTTGCTGCATAATGTTGGTCTGGATGTCGTAAGCTTTGTCGGCTTGCGCCTGCTGCTTCTTAGTCATTTCGACGTACTGCGCTTTCTTGATCTCCAGATCGCGAGTCGCTTCCGCCTGTTTCGCCTGCGACAAGGTTTCAGCGAGCACGCGCTCCTGATCGGCCTGCGCTCTGGCCACCGCCGACGCTCTTTGCGCCTCGGCGCGTTTGATGGCGGTATCGCGCTCGGCTTCGGCCGCCGCGATGTCCGCGTCGCGCTTGATGCGCGCCACATCCGGGCGCCCCATGTTGCTGATGTACTCGTTCTTGTCGCGAATTTCCTTGATGGTGAAAGAGATCACTTCCAGACCCATCTTGTTCATGTCGTCGGCGCAGGTGGCGCGCACGCGATCGCCCACCATCTCCGGTTCTTTTACAATTTGCTCCACCGAAAGCTGGCCGATGATGCCGCGCAGGTGGCCCTCCATCACCAGACGGATCAGACCGTCGCGCTCGGTATCGCTTTTGGTAAGGAATTGCTCGGAAGCCGTGATAATCGACTCGGGATCCGATTTCACTTTGATCTGCGCGACCGCTTCCACCGTTACCGCGACGCCCTGCATCGTGTACAGATCCTGCTGCGGGGCGACGTCGAACGACATTAATTGCAGCGACAGCTCACGATAGGTTTCCACCATGGGAAAGATCACCGTGCCGCGGCCTTTGATGATGCGGGTCCCGCGAATTCCGTACACTACCAGCGCCTGATGCGGACCCGCCTTGCGATACAGGCGCGCGAACATCGACATCAGGAAGAACAGTGCCAGCACCATCAAGCCGGCCATCACGAGTATTTCCGCTGAAATATGCATACAGTTTTCCTCTCAGTACTTTTCGCCGCTCATCTCTTCCCAGCGGCGAACGTAGGCGATGCCTTTTTCAAATCGTGTGACGATCACTTCCGCGTCGCGCGGGATGGCGGCTCCGTCGTCGGCTGCGCGCGGGCGTGCAGCATCGTGCGCCATCCCGCGCATAAATCAGCTCCCCGGTGCCGCCCTGGCGAATCGGGCTCGCCACGCGCCCCAGCACTCCGGTCATCTCGTAATCCGCGGGATCGAGAGGCCGGTCCTGCCCGACCAGCTTCATCAGAAACCAGAACACCGCCGCCGCGCCACCCAACCCGCTCATCATTGATATGAAAAGGCCCAGATAAACCCACACATTCGAGTAGCGTTCCAGCAGATAGCCGGTCCCGCCGAACCACGCCAGAAACGCCGCGATGGTTCCAAAGTTTAAGCGGCGAAAGGCCGCCGCGCCCTCCGCCTTTGACACCGATGCGCCCGTGCGCGTGAAAATGCGGGACGTGAACCACGCCCGCGAAAAATGAAATCGCACTCAATAAAAATCCAACCAGGAACGCGATCAGATAAAAGCTTTCCCAGTTCATACGGCCTCCCGCCGGATCGGCTCGACCCCGGTGCGCGTTCCGCGCCGGAGCCAGCACCGCGAACAGACGGTCCACCAGTTTCGGAGTATCGAGAATCGCCTTGAGCAGCATCAGGCACTTGCGCGAATCTTCATGCTCGGCGACTTTCAACAGCGCCTGGCTCACCCGCGGATCGCGCGCGAACCGCTCCGCTCCGCTGATCAGCCACAAATCGAGCTGGTCTTCCTGGACGCCGCGCGTCCGACATCAGCTCCGTATGAAACCCCTCCGGATCGTCCACCAGGTATCCCGGATGCACGCCGAAAAACTTCGCCAGCAGCATCCGGGTCGAATTGGTCAGATGCGGCCGCGCTCCGCTTTCGATCTGCGAGAGATAGCTCTGGCTGAGCGGCTTCTTCATCTCGCGCGCCAGCGCGCGCACCACTTCCTGCTGCGTCATCTCGCGGCCCAGCCCGCGCAGCGTGCCTTCCACCATGCGCAGGTACCGGATTTTCTCTCCGAGCTTCATATTGCGATTTGCAATCAGTATATCGCAAATTGCGATAGTGTCAAGAGGGGTAGTTTTAAGGTCGCGGCAAGGCCCGCATACTCCTTCAAAAAAATGCTCTTACGCCCTCCAGTTTCTGCGGGTTCTGTGTCACAATCTCCTTCGTAAGTTCACGTAAATGTGCGGGCGTCCTGTGCAGGGGTCCGCCACCCTATGATCGAAACAGCCATAGTCACCATCGTGTCGTGCTTACTGTTTGCGTATTGGTTCCGCCGGGCCTGTCTGCTGATCCTGGTCGCCAAATCTCCGCGAGATTACGCGAAAGGCGTTGCAGTGGCGAATCAACTCACGTTTCCCGAGGTTCAAACCGCGCTCAGCACCGCCCTGCCGCGGATCTCCGGGGCCTGAAGGATAAGCTGGATCGTGATTTCCGGCTGCTGAGTTATCTGTTGAGATATGCCGCCGCAGCCCCGCCCTGTACGGAGGCGATCGAAAGGCGAATGCTGCGGATCAACTACTGGATCATGACCACGTGGTGCATCGCGAGCTGGCGAATCTCGCCTCGAACGTCACGGCGGGCGATCCAGGAGATGGCGCTGGTGGTCGCCCACTTCGCCAGTGTTTTGGGAGAGAGCCTGGCTCGTCTACAGTCGCTGCCGAATGGGCTGTGATGGGACCCGGACTGTCGATCGCACGTGATCCGAGGCTTCGGAGCGGGGTCTCGTCAGAGATAGTGCAACACGTTTTGGGGTCTTCAGGCTGTTCTATGGTGGCCGCTTCCTTCGGTCGCGGCTCGCTGCATTATTCAAACGTAATATCGGACACGATCACGCCGCGTTCGCGCGTGTCGCGCGTATCCGCCGCGATGGCGCGGTCAAGCTCGAATCTCACGATTCCTTGCGGATCGACTGCGCGTGTCACGGTGTGAAGACCCGGTTCTTCGAAAATGAAAGGCTCGAGTTTCTTTCCATCGCAAGAAATATCCATGCGGATGGTTCCCATCTGCTCCAGCAGCTCCGGGGCGATGAAAACCCTCATCGTCACACGCGACGGCCGGAATCCCGCGTCGGGTTTCACGCGTACGGAAAATACCCGTTCGGTCCAACGCCAGCCGCCGTGCTCGGCGGCGTGCCAGCCTGACACCAGCTCGACATTCGCCAGCCCGTAGTGGCTCCGCAGCAGGCAAAACGCGCGCTCGTCGTTTTCGAGACTGTCGGCGTCCGAATCCGAGGTCGCGCCCGCGCTTCGGTATTCGCAGATGCTCCAGCGCGTGCGCTTCAGCAGGAGGCGCAGGCCGGCGTGCGAAAAAATCCAGAAATTGCTATCGTCCGCGTTGAGCTCTTCGGCATCCAGCAGATAGCCGAGCGTCGCCTGCTCCGGGACGCGTCCAATGTGGGGAAAGCGACGGGCCACGCGGGTGCTCAACAAGCAATATTCCGAGCATTTCGCCAACGTTTCTAAAATATAAAACGGATTCTTGACATGATATAAGGCTCCCAGAAACAAGCTCAGCCCGAAGCGACGGTCCGGAACCGTGAACTGAGAATCGAGATCGACTTCGCGCACCGTCACCTTCGAATTGCAGGATCTGCTTCAGCAGCCGGACTCCGCGCATGCCGTTATGATTGGGCGCGGGGTGGTCGATCGCGACCACATCGCAGCCCAGCGACTCGAAAAAGAAAGATAAATCGCCGTCCGCGCAACCGGCATCCAGGACTCCTTTTTCCCGCGCCAGATCCAGAATATAGTCATGGCGATTGCCCAATAGCTCGGAAATATGCGTAACATTGGTCAGCGAATGATAGCGGTACCACTCGAAATCGGCGCGCGCAGCGGCCTTGGCGCGATTCAGGCGCTCCAGAAACTTCCGGCCGCGCGCGACGAATTCGTTCATGCCTTCACTCATCTCGCCGATTGTAACGCGAGCAGGCCCTGAGCAACGTTGACAGACGGTATATCCAATTCATAACCTTAAGCCTATGCTGGATCGACGAACGTTTATCATTGCCGGCGGCGCGGCTGCGCTTGCGCGCGGAGCGACCGCGAACCCGACTACCGTCCTCTACGGAGAACGGTCGACTACCGTCGAGAAAATTCAACCCGATCCCGAAGAATCTTATGGGTTCGCAAAGCCGACCTGCCCAAGATCAACGATTTTGAAGTCAAACCGCAAGGGTGCTTGCCGCAACGATCTGTGTATTCCGATTTCGAAAGATTTGACGCACGGCGAATTTTTCAATCTGACGGGCTTCGCGCAGAAGCTCGGACAGGCCGTGGTTGCCGATCCGGATACTCGCGTGTGGAGCTTCGGAGAGATTCCGGTTTTGCGCGGCGCCTTTGTCAGCTCGCGGATCGCTCCCGATTTTGCGGTGCCGGATCGCAAGGGAAAGATCGTCCACTTGAGCGATTTCCGCGGCAAGAAGGTGCTGGTGGTCACCTGGGCATCCTGGTGAGGATGCCGCCTCGATCTGCCAGGCTGGCAGAAAGTTTACGAGGAGCTGAAGGACAAGAATTTTGAGATCGTCGCGGCAGCGCAGGACACGGGCGGCGAAAAAGCGGCCGGCGAGTGGTACGACAAAGCCAAGGCTACTTACACGACGTTGATCGACACCCAGCATTCCATCAGCTCCGCGTATCAGTTCATCAACGTGCCAATGGGAATCTGGATCGATGAGAATGGCCGTGTGGTCCGTCCTGCCGAGCCGGCATGGACCACCAATTCGACGCTCAAGATAGGCCAGAAGAGTATCGTTACTGAAGGCGAGACGTATCTCACGGCGCTGCGCGATTGGGTCGCGAACGGCGACAAGAGCACTTACGTCCTGTCCGATGAAGAGTTCGCGCGGCGCGTGAAACCTCGCTCGGCCGCGGAAATGGAAGCCGATGCGAGTTTCAAGCTGGCCGTCTATTTCCATCAGAGCGGCAACCAGGAACTGGCCGAGAAATATTTCGCGCACGCGCAGCAGCTGAATCCCGACGATTGGAATTATCATCGCCAGGACTGGAGCTTCACGCCGCAGCAAGCCGGCAAGAAGTGGCTCGAGAAGTTCAATAAACTCGACGAGCCGTACTATCCGAAGCTCGAAATCAAAAACAAGCAGCAATGACCGATTTCACCGGCAGGTGGCGCGTGAATCTGCAAAAAAGCAAATTCCTCAGCCCGCAGCCGGATGACATCGTGGTCGAGATCAAGCATGTCGAGCCGCGCCTGGCGCAATCCATGATCGTGACCACCGCGGCTGGCGAAGAACGTCTCGACTGCGTCGTCACGATCGGCGGGGAAGAATCGGTCAATGTGATTCGCGGCGCCGATTGGCGGACGCGGGCGTATTGGGAGGGCGGGGAACTGATCCTTGAATCGCTAGTCAACGCCCAGGCGCGCGAGTTTCGATTTCGCGATTGCTGGTCGATTTCACCGGACGGCGCGCTGGTGATGGAACATCGCGACGACGATCTGGCCGGGCAACGCGCGGTGCTCGATCGTGTATGACATCGTGTATAATCGTGCGATGCGCTTACTCGTCACCAGTCTGATCGTTTTACTGCCTCTGTGCGCCCAGGAAAAAGAAGGAAAAGCCAAGGCGCCGCCTCCACCTCCCACCAACCTGAAGATCTTGAAGACTACGTCTGGCGTGGAAGTCCGCCAGATTATGCGGTCGTTCACGACCGGGCTCGGCGTGCAATGCAACTACTGCCACGTGCAGGGCAACTTTGCCGCCGATGACAACCCGAAAAAGGAAGTCGCGCGCCACATGATCGAGATGGCGCAAAAAATCAACGCGAACTTCCCCGATGGGAAGATGCACGTGACCTGCTACACCTGTCATCGAGGCGAAACCGAGCCGAAGACGGTTCCAGAACCCAAACCGGCGCAGTGACGGCCTGATAATCTGAAACCGGATGCCTTTTGACGGTCTCCGGGTTTTGTCGCTCGAGAGCCGGCGCTCCCGCGAAATGGAGCGCCTGATTCTCGGCCGTGGCGGCAATCCGTTTCTTGCGCCTTCCATGCGCGAAGTTCCGCTCGAAGACAATCTCGAAGCCTTCGCGTTCGCGGAACGGCTTTTCCACGATCAATTTGACATGATGATTCTGCTGACGGGAGTGGGCACGCGTCTGCTCGCACAGGCGATTGAGACGCGCTTCCCGGTGGGATCGTTCGCGGACGCGCTGCGCAAGCTGACGGTGGTCGCGCGCGGATCGAAGCCGATCGCGGTGCTGCGAGAGTGGAATGTGCCGGTGACGATCGCGGTTCCCGAACCCAACACCTGGCGCGAAATTCTGACGGCGGTGGAAGGCCGCCCGGAGAAGCGCATCGCCGTTCAAGAGTATGGGCGCCCGAGCCGGGAGCTGATCGATGGCC
>CAVTSS010000002.1:0-555848 GCA_963737495.1 Terriglobia bacterium | reverse complement strand
TCCCGATATCGTAAGCAACTCGTTCGAGGGACCATAGGTCGCTCCGGAAATAATCGTCGAGCTGGCGGCCAAGTCCGTCATGGTGTTCATCCGGCCCATAGTGTCGAAAGCCCATCCCAGATTCGGTCCGGTCACGGGAGCCGACGACGGGCCCGATCCGGGATACTGCACGCTGGTCATCCTTCCCTCAGTATCGTACACATACGTCGAATTGAAATCGAGGTTGGTGGCGGCCGGCGCAGCGTGCCCAATTTCGAGGGTTCTCGTGAGGCGGAGACGCTTGCCGATCTTCCCTCCTGGCTGGCTGTAGTTGTACATCTCGATGAAGGTGGTGTCGCAATTGCCGGAGCCGTTGCTATAGGTGCTCGATCCGCCATAAGACTGAATCGCCGTTGGTCGGCCGGCTGAATACTGGCCAGAATAGTTCGAATCGAACGGATTGGTGTCGTAAAAATACTGCTCCTGCTGGCAAGTGTCTTCGGCGTTTGAAAGACCTTGAGGATACCGCTGGACTTCCGTGAGCCGCGCGTAAGAATCGTAGGTGTATTTGACCACCTGGCCCTTCGCGTCCGTCTTAGTGGCTATCTTGTTGTTGGTAGTGTTGTAAGTGTAGGTGACCGTGCCGTTTTCAGGATTCGTCGCGCTTTGAAGGTAGGGACCGTTGTACACGAACGTGCGAGTCTGCGTGCTGCTTCCCCGCGTCATGCTGACGCCCGATAGATTGTTCCAGACATCGTAGGTGTAGGTCGTCACCTGAGACGATCCCGTGTTGAAACTAAAATTCGCGGCCACCGACTCCGCCGCGCTCATGGTCAGGTTTTGAGGCGTTGTTGTTCCGGTGAGGGCCCCGCTGAAGCCGGAGAACGCGTAGCCGCTGTTGGCAGCCGCATTCACCGATACCACCGCGCCGCTGTTCTCCCACGCGCTCGCCGGGCTTATCGAGCCTCCCGTGCCCGCGCTCGTCGTCAGATAATACTGCGTCGTGAAGTTCGCTGTGTAGGTAATCGACGAGGATGGTACGGTGACCGAGTGGGACTCCGCTCCGCTATCCGACCAGCTTGCGTAAATGTACTGCGTTCCCGTGCCGCCCGATTGCGGACTGGTGCTCACTGCGATGGTGTGGTTCGATCCCGGAGTCCACTGGAAGGTGCATGGCGCGGTGCAGTTGGCGCTGTCAACGCTGAGCGACAAGCTAGACGGGGCTGGTCACGGTCACCGTCACCGTGCTGCCCCCCTGCTGCTGGGGCGAGCCGACGGTCATAAATCCTGAGGGCGACTCTGGTTGTTGTATTCGGTTTGAATCCAGCCGGCGGAACGGACATTGGAGGAGATTTTGACCTCGTCCAGTTTTCCGCCGTAATAGTTGGCGCCGGCCGCGTTGCCCATCTCTGCATAGTTGGCGACGTTGTAGGCCGTGCTGAACGTTCCCGTTCCAACCGAGGCCCCGTTCTTGTACACGGTAATACTCGACTCGCTACGGCTGACGGCGATGGAAGTCCAGGTGTTGGAAGCGACATTCACACCGGATACGCTGGCAGTCGAGTACGCGCTGAAGCTCGTCCCGTTATCCACTCCAATCACGTTGCTGGTTCCATCAAAGTAAATGTCGTTGAACGACGACGTTCCCCCCAGAATCGTCATGTAAGCATGCGGGAAGCTGGAGTAAATCCAGAACTCGGCCGTATACGTTTGGACGAGGTTGCTGATCGCGGTGAAGCTGATGCCGTCGCTTGAACCGTTAAAGCTCGCGCCACCGTCGATCTGGCCGGCGGTCGCGGTAGGTGAACTGATGGTACCGTTGTTCCCGTTCGCGGTCGAGTCGCCGGCCGACAGCGTGGTTCCATTCGGAAGATGCCAAACTCCAGCATAGTTGCTGTCCCATACCCCCGTCGGATTCTGCTGGTTCGACGCTCCGGAGCTGCCGTAATACACATAGATCACCGTCCCCGTTTGCAGGGACGGCACCTGTACCCAGGCCACCAACTGGCCTGACGAGCTGTTGTAGGTCTCGATCTGGTGGTTCAGTTTCGTCACGCCATCCGATGCCGTGAACAGGATGTCGTTTCCGCTGGACTGCGTGTTTCCCACCAAGTTCGAGTCCGTCACCGAATACAGCATTGGGAAATTCGTCAACGTGCCGTTGACCTGTCCACTATTGATCGTGATCGGCTCGCGATAAGCCCATGAGCTGCCGTACCAACTTGAAGAGCCGATGCTGTAACTGGCCGAAGCGACGGAGCTGTCGGTAAATCCCGATTCATAGGCGATTGCTTTCAACGTCTCGCTCGTGCTCACGGTCACCGGACCGCTGTAAAGCGTCCCCGCGGTCTCGCTCGGGGTGCTGCCGTCAGTCGTGTAGCGAATTGAGGCTCCTGAAGAGGTCGTGCTGATCGTCACGCTCTGCGCCGACGAGTATGTCCCCGCCGCTGGACTGAAGGTCGGTGTCCCGACCGGATTGGTCTGCTCGCCACCCACGCTCAGGAAGCTTGTGGGCGAGCTCTGGTCGTTGTATTCGGTCGTAATCCAACCGGCCGACCGGACATTGGAGGAAATTTTCACTTCGTCCAGCTTTCCGCCGTAGTAATTGATGGTCGCGTTGCCCATCTCGCCATAGTTGGCGGTGTTATACGCCGTGCTGAATGTTCCCGTGCCCACTAGCGTTCCGTTTTTGTAAACCGTGATGGTCGATCCGCTCCGCGTGACGACCAATGAAGTCCAGGTACTTGATGGGACGCTCACTCCGGACACGCTCGCGGTTGAGTAGGCGCTGAAGCTGGTCCCGTTATCCACCCCAATCGCGTTGCTGCTTCCATCGAAGTAAATGTCGTTGAATCCGGACGTTCCCCCCAGAATCGTCATGTACGTATTCGGGAAGCTTGAGTTCACCCAGAACTCAGCCGTGTAGGTCTGGACCAGCGTCGTAATGGGGCTGAAGCTGATCCCGTCACTTGTTCCGTTGAAGCTGGCTCCGCCACCGATCTCCCCGGCCGTAGCCGCGGGTGAACTGATCGTCCCATTCCTTCCATTCGCGGTCGAATCGCTAGCCGACAGGGTCGTTCCATTCGGCAGATGCCATACGCCCTGATAGTTGCTGTCCCACACCGCGGTCACGCTCTGCTGATTCGAGGCGCCGGCGTTGCCGTAATACATGTAAATGACCGTGTCCGTGGTCGCTGAAAGCGATGGGATCTGCACCCAAGCCGTCAGCTGTCCGGTAGAACTCGTATACGTCTCGATCTCGTGGTTCAGCTTCGTCGCGCCATCCGATGCGGTAAACAGGATGTCGTTCCCGTTCGACTGGGCCGATGCGGCCAGGTCGGAATCCGACGCCTCGGAAATGAGCGCGGGAAAATTCGTCAGCGCCGATCCACCCGATACCTGCCCATGCGCGATCGTGATCTGCTTCCGGTGGGTCCATGAGGTGTTGTACCAACTCTGGGCTTGGCCCACTGCCAGGAACTGAGCGGCGACAACGACAAGAAGCCCGTGTCTCGATAACGATTGAAAATGTTTGGTCATCGCTATCTCTCCTTATTCCCCGCTCGGTTCCGTGACCTGAATCAGGTTCCCAAACGCATCCATCGTGAATATCTTCCAGTGGAGAGCCGGATCGGTGACCTTCACGGTGTTGCCCTGGTAAACATAGGTGGTGGTGCTCGCGCCGTCTGGCGACAATACAGAGAGCGTTCGACCGAGGCCGTCGTAGGTATAAACGGTCCACGCGGGAGTTCCGCCGACGATATGCGGCATCGCCTGCTTCATGAGCTTTCCCATTGGGGAGCAAGCGCAGGGCCCGTACACGCTCTCCGCCTGGCTCTTCGTGGCCCCGGTTGAATCGCCGGTCTCGGCCAAGATGGTTCGACCCAAGCCATCGAGGGTCTTTCGGGTCCACCGGCCGCTGGACGTTGTATACCCGCTTCCCGGCGGAGCCGGTGTGTCCGCGATGATGGTCGTCACGGTGGCGGGCGTCGACAGACTGTACGGTGGACTGTTGTAGTTGTTGGCCGTTACTGCGCCGAAAGGCGACGTGGTGTTGCTCGGCCGGGCATACTGATCGTAAAAGGTTGATGAGGTGTCTCCGTTCGGTCCGGTTTCATTGGTCAACCCGAGGAAGGAAGACCAGCCTAGCGTGGTGGTCTGACTGCCGACGCTCAACTGACTTGGCGTCGCGAAATTCGACGAGATACTGCTGGAGACCTGGGCCGTGACGCCGTTGACCGTGGTGCTCACGACGTTTCCTGAGGCATCATAGTTGATTACGCTGGTGCCGCTCGGACTCGCAGTACACGCGACATTGCCGCGGGTGAGATAGCTGGTCGTGAACGAGGAATCCCACTCGCGCACGCCCGTTCCGGCGGCTGCCAACACTGCCTGTACACACGTCCCGTTGAGCCCCCCGCTGCCATAAGCATCGTAGACATTCGAGGCGAGCGCTATTGCCGACCCGCCCGCCGGCGTCACCGTTGCCGACACGAGACGGTTATAGATGTAGTGCGCCGTGTAGGCGCCCGAATTGGGGTTCTGGTAGAGGTACGTGTAGTTGTAGGTCCTGGCCAAGGAACCCGTCGTCGGTCCAAAGTTGTAGTTCAGCACCTGCAAGACATTGCCATAGATGTCCACGGTCTGCGCTGTGGCCTTTTGAGCTTGATACGATTGGCCGGGATCGAGTGTCGTCACGTTGTTTGAGATGTAGCTGTTACCCGTCGAATCTTGCGTCCAAGTAAAGTCGCTTTGAGTTGCTGCCGCTCCTCCTGGCGTTTGCCGTCCCTGATACTGCGTGACCAGACCCATGGAAAGGCCGCTCGGGCCAAAAGCCCAATACTTTTCCCCCGAGCCGCTCGGGTCATCGATCGTCGTGAACTGATGCACGACACCAGTAACGGGAGTTTCGTGCACCAGAGGGTAAGAGAGCTGACTTCCGGTCGTGCCATCCGGTGACAAATATCTGGTGGTCACTTCGCGATAGTCGGTGCCGCTTGGGTAAGCCGTCGTTCCGTACGCGTATGCCAGGTATCCACCATATGGCAGCAGGATTTTGGTGAGCTCGCCGCCACTACTCTGCTGGAAATAGTGCGTCATGCCGAGATTCGTCACGGTCACGTGGTCTAGAAATGTGGTGGTTCCGAAACTCTGACTGTTGATCGGCGAAGCGATCGCCATGCCAGAGTCATAGTTGAAACTGTATGCTTCACCCGTGTTGATGCTGTTAGAGATGCTCGTCAGATGCGGGATCGGGTCCGTGTTGTAAGTGAAATCGTAAGTAGCGTACCCGCCGTTGTTGCGGCTGGTCGCGCGTACATCCTCGATCTGAGTAATCCGCGCGCTGGAGTTCGCCCAGTTCGCTCCGGGCGCGGTCTGATATCGGATGATGATCTGGTTACCGTTCGTGCTTTCCATCAAGGTGGGATGCATCACTCCCGAATCAGGCTCGGTTGCCGCCGAAATGCAGGCGAAATCCCAAAAGCTGCCGTCCCGCAGGTGAAGCGCATTTGCGTTCGCGTCAAACCAGATGTAAACCGATTCTTTCGAGCTCCAGACGTTGCTGGTGTTCTGGTCGAGTCGATATTCTGTGCCGTTCGAGTCGGTATACAAGTAATAGGACGCCGTAAGTCCGCCCGGATTCCACACCGGCGTAATCGATCCGGCAAGCAGCTTCCATCCGTAGCCGTAACCGACATCGGCGCCAAAATTCCAGGCTCCGCCTGAGTCCTGACGCCAGTTCTGCGAGTTGTAAACCAGATTCAACGGGACGCCCCAACTGCCGCGTCCGATCGCCTTGAGCAGTGGCAAGGTAAAATTCAGATTTCCCGAAAGAACATCGATGTTTTCGTTTCCGCCTCCCCAGTAGGCTCCGGTCGGACGCACGCCTACGCGTCGACCGTCGGGCGTTGCCGACGGGAACGGTGGGTTGGTGGGCACGTTCGGCGTCGTTACATTGACTGTCGTGCCGGCTGAGTTCCAGTGAAAGTCGATGACCGAAAGGGTGTAGGTATACGTCGTGTCCGGAACGACGGTGGTGTCGATATAGGAGAGCCCTTGGGTCGTCGTAACGACCTGCCCATCGCGCCACAGCTGGTAGCCCCAGATGCCGGTTCCGTTCGCGCTCTCCGTACCCGCGGGCCAACTGACACTGACCTGATTGCTGGTCGCGGAGGTCGAAATACTCGATGCCGGAATTGTGTTCGGGCTGACGGTAGAGTAGGGTCCAAGGTTGATCTCGCTCAGCAGGTTACTGCCGTTTCCGGTACCATAAACTAGCAGCTCAGCTTGACCGCTGGGGCCGAGTCCTGGAGAATCCTGATACCACACTACCTCCGCATTGTTCACGTAGATAATAACGTCCGTGGCGCTCTGTATAGCGCCATCCGGGCGCGTGACGGCGCGTACGATAGAGTTATCGCCGAAATTGAAAGCGGTACCCGTCAGCGATACAACTTGGGGGTTAAGGTGACTGTCGAGGTATTGCTTATAGAGTTGGATAGCGCTGCCATTGCTGACGATATTGACCCAGTAGTAGGTCGCCACTTGAGAACTAAAGGGGTTGTAGGCAAGGTACAAAGAAAAGGAATTACTTGTCCCCCGCACGGTGACGCTCACGTCGTTGCACGATTGATAGTTGGATAACATGGCACCTTGGCTTCCGTCACCGATCCCGCCGTAGTTTCCGGCGGCATACCATTCCGGCGTCATCGTGCCAGTTACGGTCCAATTCGACCAATTCGGCGTGTGCAGATTCTCTGTGAGAAAGTAGGTGTAAGCCAAGCAGGATGAAACGAATACGGCGAACGCCCCGGACAGTACAACGGCTTTAAAAACGAGTCGTCTCATTGTGCCCTCACCCCGGACCAACCGAACTTGAAGCCTTTCTTGTACTGCTGAAATGCAGTCTCGACATCGGCCTGAGTGGTTTTGCCGCGCGCAAACGCCGTCACGTTCTGGCCTGTGGAGGTGACAATCGGTTGGAGGTCCAGCGGCGTCGCACCCACGAACTCCACCAACGCCATGGTGCCGTCATCGCTCAACCACATCTGAAATCCAATTACGCCTGTATGCACCGCCGACGTGGGAACCTGTGTCGGCGGAGGGATAAACATTGGCCGCTTCGGATCGTCTTTCGTCCCCGTGCCGATCATGGGTACGATGGCGTATACGCGGTGATACATCTGCCCTGGATCAACGCGGTGAACCGAGTCAAGCCGCGGTTCCGCACTCGCAGTAACCGGGGACGGCGCGGTAGCGGCCGGCTGTTGCGACCAGACTTGGCCAGAGAAACAGACTCCCAACATCGATAGCGCGACGACTCGCATAGACACACCTCTCCCGAACGTGAATTTGACGGAAACTAAAAAGCTAGTTCAAGATCCGACCGCTTCTTAACCGACGGTCCTGAGTCTGCACACTTCACCCCTCGGCAGTGATCCGCTGGACCACTTCACTCGGCCGTTATTTTTTACGAACAGATTTCAGCAGCGAGCTACACAAATGCCTCGAAATCAAGTACTCGCCAACGGATTTATGCAATCTTGAAACGAGCGCCGAAAGAAGTCAAGAACTTTTTTCGTGTATTCAGGCGTAGTCTCGCCCGCTTTTGCGAACGATCCGGGGCTCATAAAGACTCTTGTGTTCTGAATTCAGAACAGACTTGATCTAACCTACAGACACTAAACAATCTTCAAAATATGGAAAGCGGGGCAGAAGCGCGAGTTCTGTTCTGAAATCAGAACAGCATCGACAACGTTTTAATGACAGGATTCGCTTAAAAAAGATCGACTCAAGAGCCCAGCTGCGCGAGAGCTGGCGCGGTCACTCGGTGGTGTTCACTCATTAGGTCTGCTTAACTTGAACATAACTCTAGGAAATTCACCAAGGAATGAACCCGCGTAAGGCACCCGCGCGGCACACCTTATCTGCCCTGTCGGTTCTAGCCTCGACTCTGAGGACCATCCAACCACGCAACCGTCGGCGCTCCGACCTGACCTTCCTTCGACCGGTCTTGATCGATTTGACGAAACCTCGCGCCGCGCTTAGACTGAAAGCGAACTCAAACCAAATCGGTAATATTAAGCATGAAGGCGCTTCAAAAGGAAACCCACTATATGGAAGACTTCTCCTTCGACGTGCATATCTTCAAGGAAGGAAATGCCTACGTCGCGTACGTCCCCGCGCTTGACTTGTCGAGCTGCGCTTCGCCCTTGATTTTGAAGGGTATTAAAAAAGGAAGCGCTGATGTTCTTTCCCTCAGGCCCCGCCGATTATCATGACCATCGTTTGCTGCAGAACTTCATTGAAGCATCGCCATTTCTGATAGAGCGCCGTCGTTGAGTATAAGCGCCGGATTCAAAATAGACCAGTAAACGCCGCGTGAGCGGCGTTGCCGGGCGGAGCAAAACCAGGCCAACCGAAGACTGGTTCCATCGAACATTCCCATAGAGTTGTGTTTTGTGGAACACCGGAGAGGTGTACACAGTGGAGCTGTATGCGCGGGTTCGGCGAGCAGTGGTCGTCGACAAGATGAGCGAACGCGAGGCGGCCCGGCAGTTCGGGCTGGCTCGCGAGACGGTGCGGAAGATGCTGCGCTACTCGGTGCCACCCGGCTACCGGCGGCAGCAGCCAGTACGCCGGCCGAAGCTGGACGCCTGGGTCGGGACCATCGATCAGATCCTGGAACAAGACAAGGCCGAAGGCAAGAAGCAGCGCCACACGGCCAAGCGGATCTTCGAACGGCTGCGCGATGAGCACAGCTACACGGGCGGCTACACGATCGTGAAGGACTACGTGCGGCTCAGGAAGCTGAGCCAGCGCGAGATGTTCGTGCCGCTGGAACATCCACCTGGCGATGCGCAGGCCGACTTCGGCGAAGCGATGGCCGTGATCGGCGGAGTGGAGCGCAAGGCGCACTACCTGGTGGTGGACCTGCCGCAGTCCGATGACTGCTTCGTGATGGCCTTTCCGGCCGAGACGACGGAAGCATTCCTGGAAGGCCACAACCACGCCTTCGCGTACTTCGGCGGAGTCCCGCGCACGATCCTGTATGACAACACCAAGCTTGCGGTAGCGCGGATTCTGGGCGATGGGACGCGGATGAAGACACGAGCGTTCACCGAACTCCAGAGCCATTACCTATTCGCGGAGAAGTTCGGACGTCCGGGCAAGGGCAACGACAAGGGAAAGGTGGAAGGGCTGGTGGGCTATGCGCGGCGGAACTTCATGGTGCCGATTCCGCGCTATGCCACCTGGGAGAAGTTCAACGCGCATCTGCTGGTTCAGTCTCAGAAGCGGCGCGAGCGCAAACTGCGGGGACACCAGCAGACCATCGGCGAGCGGTTTCGAGAAAGACCGGGAGAGGCTGCTGCCCTTGCCGGCAGCACCCTACGAAGCCTGCGACAAGCGCTCGACGCGCGTGACGTCGATGGCATTGGTGCGCTATCGCACCAATGACTACTCGGTGCCGGTGGGGTGGGGACACCGCGAAGTGCTGGTGAAAGGATTCGTGCATGAAGTGGTGATCTGCGCGGCGAGCGAAGTGATTGCGCGCCACCCGCGGAGCTACGAACGCGAAGACATGATCTTCGATCCGCTGCATTACCTGGCACTGCTGGAGCAGAAACCGAATGCCCTGGACCAAGCCGCACCGCTGGCGGGGTGGATTCTACCGGAAGGCTTCCCGCAACTGCGCCGTTTGATGGAAGCGCGACTGGGCAAGAAAGGCAAACGCGAGTTCGTGCAGACGCTGCGGCTGCTGGAGACGTTCCCGATGCGCGGAAGTAACGCAGGCGATCGACGATGCTCTGCGGATGGGCACGATCTCCTTCGATGCCGTCAAGCACCTGCTGCTATGCCGGATCGAGCAACGGCCGGCGCGGCTGGATCTGGAGAACTATCCACACTTGCCGTCGGCCCAGGTGGCGACCACTGCAGCCGCCGATTACCTGACCCTGCTGACCCCGGGGGCTGGTTGAGATGGACACGCCCCAGGTCCTGCTCGACCATCATCTGAAAACGCTGCGGCTGCCAACCTTCCTGCGCGAGTACGACAAAGTCGCGCAGCAGTGTGCCGCCGAAGGCGTGGACTTTCCACGTTACCTGTTGCGCTTGAGCGAACTGGAACTGCTCGACCGCGAACGGCGGGCGACGGAACGTCGCATCCGGCAAGCCAAGTTTGAAGTCGTAAAGAGCCTGGACAGTTTCGACTTCCTGGCGATCCCATCCTTAAATAAGGCGCTGGTGCTGGAGTTGGCCCGCTGCGAGTTCATCGAGCGCAAGGAGAACGTTCTGGCGCTGGGAAACTCGGGCACCGGAAAAACACACATCGCTCTAGCTCTGGGCCTGGCCGCTTGCCAGAAAGGCTTCCGCGTCCGGTTCACCACCGCGGCGTCGCTGGCGCATGAGCTGATCGAGGCCAAGGACGAACGCCGCTTGATGCGCTTTCAGAAGATGCTCTCCAGCTTCGAGCTACTGATCATCGACGAGCTGGGCTTCGTGCCGTTGTCCAAAACCGGGGCCGAACTGCTGTTCGAGGTCTTCAGTCGGCGCTACGAACGCAGTGCCACGCTGGTCACCAGCAACCTGCCGTTCAACGAATGGACCGAAGCTTTCGGATCCGAGCGGCTGACCGGCGCGCTGCTGGATCGGCTCACCCATCACCGGTGGTGGTGTCGCGGATGCGTTCGACATCTGGGCGGAAGACTCACGCCATCTGCTGGTGCCATCGGACTACTACGTCGATGCCAACAACGCGGGCGAAGGCTTGATCGTCGCCTATTGGACTTGAGATGCCGAACTGGCCCAGCATTGAAGCGTTCGTGGACGGCGTCATCTCGCAGACGTTCGGTGAGCCAGTGGTGTACCAGCCAGTGCAGGCAGGCGCGGCGCACGGAAGCGCGTTCACGGTGACGGCGGTGCGTCATCTCCGGCCGCGCGACGAGTCCGGCGCGATGGCGAGCTTCGAAGAGATTTCGGTCAATGCATCCGACTTTGCGAATCCGCCGGTAAAAGGCGACTGGGTAACAGCCTGGGGCACGCAGTACGTGGTGACGACGGTGCGCCAGCCCGACGCCTACGGCATGGCGCTCTCCATGATTTTGACGGGTATTAAAAAAGGAAGTGGATGTTCTTCCCTTCAGGCCCCCCCCCGCCGACTATCATGATCGTCGTTCTGTTATTCGTAATCCTTTTCCAGAAGGCTGCGCGGGTGTCGTGCTGGCCGACGAAAATCTGTTTGCGGCAGAACTTCGTTGAAGCGACCCGCCATCCCCGTCCCAGCGTGGCGTTCGGAAATCATGTGTTTTCCGAACGCTAAGTTGCTGCTAGCTAAGCGGTTGTGTTTGCGCCACCGGGCCGAGCTACTCGCTGGGAGGGTTTTGCGAACAGGCCCGACAAGCGTCGATCACGGTCGACATAGGCAGGTTCAGCGTTTGTGCGACGCTACGCCAGCTCTTCCCCTCTGACCGCAGCCTGACTACCTCGTCGCGCCGGAAAACGCGCTGTGGGCGCCCGAGGCGCGTTCCCTTGGCCTTTGCATTGCGGACCCCGGCCCGCACGCGCTCCCGGATGATTTCCCTCTCCATCTCCGCAAACGCGGCGAACAAATGCAGCAGGAACTTGGACATAGGGCTATCCTTGCCGGTGTCTATGCCTTCGTTCGGACTCAGGAAGCGGATGCCCAGCCCGACCAGCTCCTGGATGGACCGGACGCAGTGTGCAACGCTGCGTCCCCAGCGGTCCAGCTTCCAAACCAGCACCGCGTCGAAGCGCTGCTGCCTAGCGTTGCGCAACAGCTCGTCGAGCTGGGGCCGGCTGGCGGCGGCGCCGCTGAAGCCGGTGTCGACGTACTCAGCAAATACTTGATAGCTTTGCCTTTGCGCGTACTGGCGCAGTTCACGTAACTGCATTTCACAGCTTTGGTCGGTGGTACTCACGCGGGCGTAGATGGCGACGACCATGTCACCATGAGCGCTCTGTTCCGAGCCGAAGTCAACGCGAAAACGCGCGCTTTGATTTCCTTTGAAAAACCGTTGAAAAACGGTCTATTTGTGCGATGTGTGCGTGCCAGAACGCACATTTGGGACAAGTTCTGGTTGATTAGCGGCTGTGTCGAAATCCCGGTACGTCGCCCAGAATCCAGGTTGGGATCGCCAGCAGACGCCCCGTCCAGGGAACCGGTGGCGGATTGCGTTTCATTGTGGGCGCTATTGCTGCCCGCTGACGCGGGGCTTGCTGCTGTCCTTTGGCTCCAATTCCAACTCTGCGCTAACAGTACGATCATCTCCAGCGGCAAGCGTGATCTTTCTCTCCCACGCTTGATAGCCGGGCTTCTTAATAAGGATGGTGTGCGCCCCGGCGTCAATGCGGGTGAGGTCGGCGGTTGGAGTGCTGCCCCAATATTCGCCGTCAATCTGCACCTCGGCGTTTACCGGAGTCGAAGTAAACCGAATCACGATGCGCTCTGGGGACTTCGGCTGTGGCACGGCCTGAGGCCGGGCAACTGCTTGAGGTTGGGGAACGGTCTGCGGCTGCGAGGCTGCGGAAGCTGGCGGCGCGAGCTGGGCTTGTGCAGCAGGCTGAGACTCAGCAACGGCCTGAGGTGGTGTGGCTGGCCGGGGAGCTTCGGCCGGCGGCGCCGCTGCCATCACGGTGGCTGCCGTTGCGGCCTGTTTCGGGGAGTCGGTATCCACAGCGGTTTTTCCACTGACGCCCTCAAGAGCAGTGAGCAGACCGCGATATTCATTCTTGTCGGCCTGAAGTACCACTCCGCCCTTGTTGCCCGCGTCGGCCCATGTGATTCCGATGTAGTGCTTCTTTGACTTGCTGAACGCCACGAGAGCACCGATGCCAAGGGATACAACCGCGAGTCCAGCGGCAGTGCCGATTCTCCGATGCACCTCTTGACCGTAACTCACCTCCGTAATCGCGTTGGCCGGTATCACCACAACATCCTGTGATTTGTGGCGAAGCCTAACCTGTCTCGCGTCGAGATAGAGCTTCAGCTCTTCACCGCCCTTCACATTCGGTAGGGAGCCACCAGAATAGATAACGCCGTAGCCGACCTGGGACTCGGCGGCGAAAGTGGCAACTGGGAGCAAGCAGCAGAGCAGGATTGATGTAAACATGCGCAGGGCAGGCATTATGGTTATTCCTCCAAATCGACAGGGATGGGGCCTTCGAGAATTACATCGGCTGAGGCGTAGCTGCACTTTAGCAGACGCGGACCGATGCGTGTTCCAGCGCGAAGTCAACCCTAAAACGGGGCTCAGTGCAAAGGGGCCCGGCGTATCAACTGAGACGCCTGAATATCGTCACCAGGATCACTACAAGCAGGGCCAGCGCGACTACCAGGACCACCGTTCTTGGTCGCACGCGGAGCCGCAGCGCTTGAACTGATGCTCTCGGGTCTGGGGTTCCCGACCGCCGGCATCTGAGGCGGGAGATGCGGTGGCGCCGGATTCGGACGCTTGGCTTTCTGATACTCGCGCCACGAAATGCCGGTTTTGGGCAGGCTCGCGTTCACATACCGACGGCCCTTCGAGTCGATTCCGGTATGGAAGCCGCGGACGCCAGCAGAGAATCCGACGCCCGACTTGCTCAGGTTGATGCTGAGGCCGGGTAGGATTTTAATTCGGCGCTGAAAGCGAAACCCCATGCCGAATACATCGACGGCTTGGCCGTAATCCGATACCCGAGGTTCAGATCGCGCTGATCCGATATTCCGGCAGTCGAATGATCGTCATCTCTTCGCGAGGCTGGTTCCAACGCAGTAGTACTTGCGTCATGGCGTCAACCTGATCATCGTGGGCGCCGTTGGGGAACGACACGCATTCTTCGATGAAATCATTCACCCACGGCGCATAGTCCGGGTGCGGCAGGTAGATGTTGCCGGCTTCAATCAGCGGACTGATCGCTTGTGCCCGGGCCACCTTGCCGCCGCCGGGGTTCACCGGCAGGATTCCCGGAATCTCGTGCGACAGCATCTGAATGACGGCCGAGCCGTTGGCCTTGTCCTCGACCAGGATCGCCATGGTCCCCGGCCACTTCGCCTGTCATCGCGCGAACCGCCTTTACCGTGGCCGGGCAATCCATCCGGCCGCGAACCTGGTCGCCCAGGAAAAACCGCGCACCCAGTCGCCCCCACGCCTGGCCCACCACGTAATCCGATGTCGCAAGATCCTTAAACGAGCAATCCCAGGACTGGAGCTGCTCGTCCATTTGCCGAGGCACTTCAATCGCTGGGATCGACACCGTCGTACCATCCGGCAGCCGCACAATGACCGGCGGCAGGTTCATGCCGCGCGGCTGGAAGAATCTGAACCAGTGCCGCTTGAAAATTCCGCCACCCGCGGGAGACGGCCTCTGCTGAAGCTGACCCGCAGCACCGTAGCTGCCGAGACTTCGCTTCGCATCTTCGATCTCCTTCGGACCGAACCGATCCTTCCACAGCAGTTCGCCAATCTCAGTACGAGGATCGACGAACCCGATCGAGGTCGTTCGGCCGGGCCCCTCATACTCGGCGGGAAGGCATAGGTGCTCCCATCCGCCCTGCTCCAGCAGATGGCCGCTCAGGTCCCGCTGGTGGCAGCGCTGCATCACGACCACTTTGGCGCACGTCTTCGGGATCGTTCACGCGCGTCGACAACGCGACGTCAAACCAGTTGATGGTCCCTTGCCGGACCGTGTCCGATTCCACCTCGGCGACGTTGTGCGGATCGTCGCACACGATGCGGTCGCCGCCCTCGCCGGTTGTCGCTCCACCGACTGAGATCGACAAACGATAGCCCGAACGGCTGTTATCGAATCGCCCCTTAGTGTTCTGGTCGCTGGTGAGCCTGAACACGTGCCCCCACCGCGCCCGATACCATGGGGACTCGAGCAGGCGCCGGCAATTTACCGAGTCGCGGATGCTGAGCGACGAAGCGTAGCTACTGTACAGCCACCGCCGATCGGGCCAACGAGTCCACTCCCAGGCTGGCCAGAAAACCGAAACCAGCAGACTCTTCATGTGCCGCGGCGGGATGTTGATCACCAGATTGCGGAGTTGGCCGAGGGAGATCGCTTCGAGATGGTCGCAGATGACTTCGATGTGCCAGCCGGGCACAAACACCGTCGACGGCTCGATGACGTGCCAAGCCTGGCGCACGAACTCGTAGAGACTGCGCTCCGCCAATTCGCGTTCAAGCTTTATCAGGAGGTCGGGTCTTGTTAACCAGGACGATAAGTTGTTTGAGTTCGTCAACGCTAAGCTCCTTCAGTTCAGGTGTGGGCGCGACCGCGATTGGACCGCCATCGGGGCCGCTGTGTTCGTTCGAAACGTAATCCTTGTAGCCCAGCAGATTCTTGGCGAGGAAGATGTTCGCGGCGGGATTTCCCTTGTTGCGCGAGTGCCCACAGATTGCGGCGAAGCGAAACCCGTCCCTTCGCTTTGCCGCGTGCCAAGGCTTCGGCGAACGCCGGCTGCTTCTTGCGTCGCTCGATCGTGCTCACGCTGACGCCCAGAAAGGCTGCGATTTCCTCGTCCGTGCACTGAATGCCCGCGAGCTTCTCCACCTGCTCCAGATCGATGTGCACGGCTTTGCGGCCGGACCCAGACCGGTTTCCACCAGCCATCCTAAGGCTCCTTTCTTAAATCGAACATTTCACTTGGCTTTTGCTTTGAACAGAGCGATGAATGGTGTCGCTATGGCAACCTTTACCATCGACTCTGACAACAACATCACGGCGCACGCCGGGCTTCCCGCCGGCGCCGACGAATCGCAATCGTTCACTACCCAAAAGGAACTCGCCAAACTTACCGCGGACTGGCCCGTGTCCCGGCTGATCGACACCTGGAACAGCTTCGCGGGAGCCGCTCCCTTCAACGATCTGAAGCCGGTCAAGAAATTCACCAACCGCAAGGCGGCGGTGGCTCGCGGATCTGGAAGGCGGTCGAGCGTCTGGCCGCCGACGTTGCGAAACCGGCGGCGGACGTCGCGCCCGCCAAGGGAAAGGCGAAGAAGTCCCCGCCGAAGGGCAAACGACGCGACACGGCGCGCCCGGGCGCCAAGCGGGCGCTAACGTCGCGCGGGACGGCAGCAAGAAGGCCGAAGTCATCGACCTGATGCGCCGGCCCGCGGGAGCTACGCTGGCCGAAATCATGGAAATGACCGGCTGGCAGGCGCACACCGTGCGCGGCTTCGTCAGCGGCACGCTGATCAAGAAGCTCGGTCTTCGCGTCGAGTCGTTCCGAACCGAGGGAAAGGAGCGCGCATACAAGATCAAGTCGTAGCCTGAGCTTCACACTCCTCCCTCCCTTGCGCCGCCGGGCCGTCCTGGCGGCGTTTTTTCGTCCTGCAAGATCCTGAGTTCCGCGCTCCAGTCCGACAGCGCCAAGCACAAGCCCTCTAAATCGGTGTGGCCCGACAGAATGAGCGCCTCGATTTCCGCGATCTCGCGGATGCAGCGGTCGATTCATGCGCTGATCCCCATCCGTTCGGCTTTGATCTGCTCGAACGTGCGGCCGTCGCCGTCGAGCGTGGCCTCCTTGCCGCTGAGCTGCTCCCAGCGCTTCACAATGACGTCGCAGAACTTCGGATCGAGCTCAAGCCCGAAGCAGACACGCTCCGTGAGTTCGGCTGCGGCGAGCGTCGTGCCGCTGCCGAGGAACGGGTCGTAGACCAACTCTCCCCGGCGCTTGATGTGATTCAGGATCGGCCGCCGCATCAGCTCGACCGGCTTCTGGGTCGGATGATCGAAACTTGCGGTTCGTCTGACGCCGCCCATGATGAATTTCGGGCTTGGCGATTCCCAGATGGTCGAGTTCTCGCCAGCCTTGCCGATACCAAGGCGCGTTCTTTTTTCGGACGAACCATGCTGGCTCGTGAGCAAACCAATAGGGCGTTCTCGTAAGCACCGCTCGGCCCTTATTCCAGATGATTTGCTGATGATGGAGGAAGCCAATCCGCAACAGCCCGTCCAGCACTTCGCGAGTGAACTTGGACGCATGCCACACGTACGCCACCTCGAGACTCGGCACGAGCTCGAACGCCTCCGACCAGTCGGCTCGCGTGTCGCCGGAGATCGTGGTCTCGGTGTGACCCTCCGTGCGGCGCTTCATGTACGACGGCTCGGCAGGGCCGTGCTTGTTGATTCCAGCTCGGTCCCTCCATTCAGAATCCAATTCGATTCCGTACGGCGGATCTGTCACCATCAGCCGCGGCTTGCGTTCGCCGAGCAAGCCGCGCGACCGCTTCGGCCGACGTCGCATCGCCACACAGTACGCGATGCTCGCCGCACAGCCACAGGTCGCCCGGCATCGTCACCGCGATTTCCGGCAGCGGCGGAGCGTGATCTGCTCTGCTCTCATCCATCGGATCGCGCAGCAACGTCGTCGAGTTCGTGCACGTCAAATCCCGGTCAGGCCGAGATCGAATCGGCTCATCACAAAGCTCGGCGAGTTCCGGCGCCAGCAGCGCGATCGTCCCATTCGAGCTTCTTCGTGCGAACGGTTGTCCATCAGGCGAAGACCCCGCATCTGCGCCGGCGTCAGGTCGCGGGCCACGTGCACCGGCACTTCGTTCAGCCGCAGCGTCTTCGCGGATGCAAGCCGGAGGTGGCCGATGATGATCACGTCGTGGACGTCGACCACGATCGGCTGACGAAATCCATACGCGCGGATGCTCGCCGCGACTTTATCGACCGGCTGCGGCGCTCCACTTGCGCGCGTTCTTGGGATACGGTTTTGGGCGGTCGATCGGCCACATTTCGACTCAGCATATCCTCCCAAATGTAAGCGATCATCACTCGCTTTTCCAAGGAATAAATGATGTATTTACAATGAGATATAGCAGGAACGCTCAGGCGTGCTCAGCATTGTTCGGATCGCCCGCCGGAAACGCTTAATCGAGGCGCTGCCGCTGCTTCAAAGCTGTCCATTCGCGGCGTTGGTCCGCCCAGGAGAGGAGATTGGCGATCTTCCGCATGGCGGCCTCGCTGACTGCGATACCGTCCGGTCGGCGTCGGCGGCAAGTACAGCAATTCGACTTGGATATCGGGAGCGAGGTAATTCAGACGCGCGATCTGGCTGACGCGCTCACGGCACAGGCAACTGAGCCGCGCGATGTCAGCGTAGTCCTTCGCATCGCCCCGACGAATCATTTCGTCGAAGTGGATCGCCAACGAGAGGACCCGGGTGATTTGCGGGAGTCGGCCCGCACCTCCGGTGTTCGGATTGTGCCACGTCCGCCGCGCCGCACGGTCTTCGGTCGAAGTTGGAACTGAATCTCGAGTGGCGCGCTGGTGCTCATTGCTCGCACAGCTCCTTGATGCCCTCGCTGTGGAAGCCGACCGTTACCGTGCCGGTGCGCCCGTCGTATTTCACCTCGGCGACCAGGGCGCGGATGAACCGCTCCTGCTCCGCCGTAGTTGAGCTGTTCCCACAGCGGGTCAAACCTCCTCAGCGCGTCCTGCACATCGGCGGGGTCCGCCATCGCCATCTCGCTCGATTCGCGGCGCATTTCTTCAAGTCGGCGGAGCACGCCCGAGAGCATCGCGGGTTGTTGCGCGAACCGGCGAAGGTTTTCGATCACCGCGCCTTCGAGCTCCGGCGCGGATACCGATTTCGTCTCGCACTTGTTCCAGCCCCGCTGGTGCGCCATTGATGCATACGTAATAGCGATACCGAGTCTGCTTCTTCTGAACGTAAGTGTGGGTCATGGCGGCGCCGCAACCGCAGCGCACCAGGCCCTTCAGCAGAGCGCCGCCTTTGTTCCGAACGCTCCGCCCGCCTCTTCGCCCATTGCGGTTGAGCTGGTCCTGCACTCGATTGAATGTCTCGTCGTCGATGATTCGTTCGTGCTCGCCGTCGTAGAGTTTCCCCTCGAACTTCACGTGGCCCGTGTAGATCGCGTTGGTGAGCAGGTTGTGGAGCGTGCTCTTGCTGAAGGCGGCCCCGCCACGTTCATGCCCGCCGCGCGTGGTCCATCTCTTCATCCGCCAGCCGCGGCGATCCAGTTCCTGTACAACCGGCATGAGCGAGCCGAGTTCCAGATAGAGCCGGAATGTTTCGCGAACTCGGTCGGCTTCCGCCGCATTCACGATCAGAGCGCCACCTTTGCGGCGCGACATCATACCCGAACGGAAGGATATCCCGCCGATCCACTTTCCTCTTGCGCCGCGCCGCGCGCATCTTGTCGCGGGTTCGCTCGGCAATCATCTCGCGCTCAAACTGCGCGAAGACTCAGGAGCATGTGGACCATGAACCGTCCCGCCGATGGCCGTGGTCGTATTGAACGGCTGCGTCACCGCGACGAACGTCACCGTGTGCCTGTCCAGGATCTCCAGGAGTCTTCATGAAATCCGTCAGGGAGCGCGAGTCAGCCGGTCCTAGCTTGTACACGACAATGCAGTCCAACTTTCCGGCTTCGATGTCTGCCAGCAGCCGCTTCAACGCCGGACGCTCCATGTTCGCCCCGCTGAAGCCGCCATCGTCGTATCGTTCCGGCAACGCGACCCATCCCTCCGTGCTTCTGGCTCTGGATATATGCCTCCGCCGACTCCCGCTGCGCGTCCAGGCTATTGAAATCCTGATCGAGTCCTTCGTCGGTGGACTTGCGCGTGTAAATGGCGCACCGGACTTGGGCCGGCGACGAGGCCGGGACGGACGCGGATGCGTTTGGCTTCAGCGGCCATTCGCCCTCGTCTTTGCGAGCCCGAAGAACGCCAGCCCGTTCCACTTCGTGCCGGTGATCTCTTTGGCGAGCGCACTCAGCGAGGCGAAACGCCGGCCATCCCATTCAAAACCGGCTGGCGAGGACGCGAACGAGAATCGTCCTGCCGCGATACTCCTTCACGATCACGCTGCCCGGCATCGGCACACGCGGGTCGTGGTCCGATACAAGTCCGGTGACCGTAGCGTGTTGGAGACTGATCCTGCCGGCGCGACTGCTCCATCCCCGACGCGAATCCGTGCGCCGGATTCTCTGGCGAGCGCCAGCGCGTGCTGTCGGGCCGACTCCGGCAACCCGCCCTCCCGTTCCGCCTGAACATGCCAGGCAATCCGCCGCCGGGCCAGCTCGGAGTTTCCAGAAGGGACGTCGCAGCCGAACATCTTCCGATGCAGCCGCTGAAGCTCATCGGGTCGCATCCGCGCGAGCCGGTCGAGGTCCACATGGACCCGCTGGCGCGCGACGCACAATCTGGAGTTTGGCGTTCATGGGACGACACCATGAACGCTCGCCACGCCGGAATTTGCAAGTCCGCCATCGCCTGAGTCTTTTCGCGGATCAGCCCCTACCCGGCGAATCGCGGAGTAACGCCGGTATGCGGTCGCCAGCAGGCCCGCGATCTCCTCACGCGCATCTGACGCGGCCGAGTCATTGCGGTGTCGAAGCAGTTCTCCCCGAGTCCCCCGTCGGGAGGATACATCCATGCTTTTTCCCTCTGACGGAACCGGTGGCGAGGGCGTCGCACGGGATGGCCCGCGATGAACCTCTGCGGGGGATGTGAGAGATTGAGAGTCTCGGTCGCTTGGCTCAGCCAACGTTCCAGCATCTGCCTCCGAGGCAACTCCATCCGTCGTCCAACGTTCAAGAAATCCTCTCACTGCGCCAACCTCTCTCCGATATCGGGGACAAGGGGGAGGGCGGGGACAGGCCGACATTCACAAGGATTTGCTGCGTCCCCACAGGGAACTTGAGGAACGGGGACCTGGGGACGCAGAAAGGATCGAATTGCCGTTGTCCCCCATGTCCCCGACCGGCGCTGGACCAATGGGGACTGTGTTCGCCCTCGATAATACAGGGCGTCCCCATTGTTCCCGATGTTCCCGGCGAAAAGCAGATTGGAGTCGACAAGGGGCGTCATTCCAATTCCCCGAGAATCGTCTCTCTGATGCAGTAAATCCGCGCGCCTTTTGGCATTTCCGGCAACTGGCGTGGCTTCACCGTCCAGTGCGTGTCTTCCCGTAGAAGATGACCGCGCTCCTTTAAGACTTTTCGCACCTGGCGGTAATCATGACCCGAACAGACTTCAGTCTTGAAGGTTTCCTGGAGAATGAGGTACTCGGTTTCGTCATTATCGGGGTTACGGCGGCGGAAGCCTGCCCGATCGCGGACCACCTGAGCCTCATCCGGGTTGTCGTCCCGTCCCGCGCTCGAAGGATGACGGATGACCTGGAAGCGACTGGACCCGTGCGCTTCGAGAAAACGGCGAACCTGGCTGATCATCGCCGCCGTCTCCGCCGGCCCGGCTGTTCCCCGGCGAGCGATCCATGCCTGAAGGCATCGCACGGCCGCGTTGGTACCATCGCCCGGAAGCCATCCCGTAATGCCGGCTTCAGTTGCTAACTCGCCCGCGGCGGCTATTACGGCGAACCGTTGCGCCGCTCTGTATACCTCGCCCGAGGCGTTTTGGGGGACATGCTGCTTGAGGAAGTCCGACTGAAAGCTCTTTAAAGCTCTCTCGATTGCCGCCCGGTTGCTCACCAGCCAACGCAGCCAGGCTCGCAACGGTGTTCCATAGAAGCGGAGGGCGGCCAGTCTGATCTGTTGTGCGAACACATCCGGTGAATCCGCGCAATGAATATTCTCGAAAATACCCATACCCGCGCCAGCATCGACATCGATGTTAAGCAACCGGACTTCGGCGCCACCTCGGACGCGCCGCCCCGCTGTTTGCGCATGGTCGGCAAGGGTGATCTCACCCGCGCTCAAGAACAGCAAGCGCCACCCGCAGACCTTTCGAGGCAGGATGCCGCGCGACATGCGCGACTTACCCCGACCATTGGCGAGGAGATAGGCTACATCCGCGGCTTCGCGCGGATCTAACTGGGATAGCTCGTCCAAGATCAATGTGAGGTCGTTGTGAGTATCGGCGACCGCCTCGAGCCCGTTCATGGTGGCTCGCCAAGACTGGACGAATCCAGTCCGTCCACCACCACCCAGAACCGACCCCGCGACATACAAAGTCGTTGACTTGCCAGTAGAGCTTTCACCAACGAAGTGCACTCCCCCTGACTCGGCACCCGCTAGAGCAAGAAGCGGTCCCGCAAATGCGCAAGAGGCGGCGAAGACGAGTCGCGAATTCCCAGAACAAAATCGCCCCACGTTCTGTCGCCATTCATCAAGCGTGCCGACCTCGTCGAGAAGGTACTCTGTTTCGTATGGCGATTGAAAGATAATCGACTCCGCAATCTCTGGGCCAATGGTTTCGGCAGGCAGCACAAAACTGTCGCCCTGCCAGCCGACGCGGGAAACGGATAGCCTCTTCGCCTTGGTGCTCGCAGTCTGAATGTAGGTTGTGAGAAGATCGCGAACCTTTCGACCCGGTGAGATAATCAGCCCACCATCCAACAGCTGGGCCCGATACTCGTTGCCATCGCCGGCCAGTAACGACATCGGTATAGCCCAGGTGTGTTTTCGACCTTCAGCGTCGGTCCACTCAAGAAGCCGGCCCCATCCGTTGCCTTTCGCGTCGCGGGTGAGCGCTACGATTTGAAGTCTTCCGCATATCTTGAGCGGCTCTTTTTCGGGATCTGGATCTATGTAAAGCACGCCTTCGTCGATGAGTCGAAACGGCGTCGAGGACCCAGCCAATCCTCGCTCGTCACCGGGTGGATACGACGCAATGCTCTGAGCGATTTGGCGGATCTCCGCCTCCAGCAGCGGCGGCTCGCACCGTCTCTGGTTCTCTTCGAGCAGTGCGGCCTCGATCGATTGTTGCGACATACCGCGGTGGCGCATGGAGCCGGCGAGCGAAGTCAGTCGATTGTTACGCTCACCTTGGGGCCACTTGTCGTTATCCGCAACCGAGGACCGATGTGCGCCGCTGCGCGTCCCGGCGAAAAGCGAAAGGAGCCATTCGGGCACGGGAGCAACGCTGAGCAGCGCTTCTCTGCCGGCGATACCATCCCACGCATATTTCCGGCCGCTCGGATGAACCGACGGCGCCACGATGATGTAACCGCCCGATGACTTTACGTCGATTCCCGGGGCCAGCTCCTTTGGAACGGGAACGCCGGCGTCGCGGAAGAAAATATGTCGACCACCGCCTCCAGATAGTTGCTCAGCCGTGTCAGGCGGCCGACCGTACTTGAAGGTCAGGGCCTCCCACGAGACGTCACCGCCGTTTCGTGGGTCGATATCAATGGCAAGCAGTCCAGATGCGGCGCCCGTGGCGATTGCGATATTTGCGTCGGGCCACTTGGTCCACCATTCGGTGACGCGCTTTGGATCTGTCGTGGCATCGAGAAAGCCGTGGATTGTTCTGGGATGCTTACCAGGGTGCGCGCAATCCCGCTTAGAGCACGCACAGACTCCGTTGCGCAGGCAATGGATCGGGAAAACGGGGAACCCATGTTCGGTATACCAAAGAGCAGCCCTGATCAGGGACATCTCGTGGGGATTGTCACCCTCCCGCGGCACAGCGTTCACGGCTGGGCCGCCTTGTCAGGGTGGTCGCCGCGAGCAACGATACGGAGCGCATTCATCGCGACCCCGTCGCTTGCTCGCCGCCGGTGGGTCTCGATTCAAGCCAGGACGTCACATCCTCACGCTTATAGCGGACTGCGGCGCCGATTTTCACGAATCTCGGTCCCCGCTGGAGGAGTCGCCAGCGTCGGATCGTTGCAACCGAGACATCCAAAATCTCCGCGACTGCAAATTCGTTAAGAAGCTGAGTGTGGCTACTTGATATCGTTTGCATAACGTAATTCGTCCTTAGGCTTGGTGCCCATTTCTTACGACGAATTACGAAGGGCTCATGGAGGTGGCGCTACGGTCGCGTATGTGGTGGCGTTTCGGTCGCGTTTGCGTGCCTAAGCTTCCAATTCCTCGACGGTGACCAGGCGTTCCAATTTCTTTGAAAAAGCTTGAGCGTATGTTGCCAAAGCTTCGGGACGTGGACGCCTTTCGTGCTTAACGTGATTGATTGTCGAGGTTTTGTCGATCCCCGTACGCCGGGCCATTGTGCTGTAACTCCAACCACATTCTTTCCTCAGTCTGTCGATATTGCGCCCGATGGCACCACCGGTCGGGGCGGACGGTTTCACCTGCTCCTCGAAGCCGGCAATCAATTCCAGGCAGAATTCGGCAGACGCCGCGCAAAAGTTGTTGATGCACGAGCCTACGGAGTGGGCGCTCTTCTTCTGAAGGTGATCCGCCCAGACTGCAAAGGCCAAGGATGGATCAGAAAATCCCAATGCGCTGAGCGCTCGCCCGACCAGCGCGTCGAACCTTCGGACAAGGACTTCTTGTTGATCTCGATCAGTTGGTAGGCCGCCAATGGACCACCACCCATTCTTAAGCACGGCCGCGAGGTCCGGCCAGTTTACAGCTCGGAACTGCATTTCGAGGTCGCGCCAGAAGGTCGCCTGGCTTCGCTCGACCATCGCGCTATGAAGCGCGAGCCGCCCTCGCGCTCTCGATCCCCATTCGCGCTTCCGGCTATTGAGGGACTCGGAGTCGCCCCCGAAGGTGGTCATCGCTTCTGTCGCGAGTTCTTGCAACTTGGCCTCGAACTCCTCAACCGACGCGATGGCGGAGAAATATTCATAGGCCATCGCGTCGAGGTAGTGGATCAACGAGCGAGTCCGGCCCTCAGCAATCAGCGCACGGGCCTGTGGTTCGGCGTAGCGGACGCCGCCGATATCAAAGTCAAAATAGCCCTCATTCGCTACGTGCGCCCTTCGCAGCAATCGCCCCGCTTCAGTACGCATCGTCACCAGGTAACGGGCCGCTTCCTCGCGGGCCCCTTCGATTCGTGCTGCGGCTTGTGGATCAAGAAAATATGTGTGGTTCATCGACGCCCTCTGTCCTCTCAACTCCGCCGACACCCTGGGGGCGATCTAATCGAACATAACACTTGTTTGTTGTTCTTAAGGAACGCCCATGAGTACCCAGTATTTTCACACTGGCGATGGAAAGCTACTCCCGATTCCGGCTCCTGCGTCGAGAGCACCTTGTGGCCAGCTGGCTCACGGAGGACGGGCGAGCCCCACTTCACGGGCGTTGGACGTAATGATTTGAGGCACTTGAGCCGATGTAAAAAAGAGGACGGTGGGGATCGAGATCCTTATACGTATATAAGAAGTCTGATTCTCGTGGAAGAAAGTGGACGTTGTGAACCCGTTTTCCGTAATTGGCGTGCCCGAAGGACTCGTGATCGTTCTGGTGATGGTCACCGTGGCGACTGCGCTGGCGCAGTTGGTAATCTGGAAGCGACTCCGCAACACCGCGCCGCCGGATCTATCCCCGGTCCAGGTACAAATCGAGTTGCTTCAGCGTATTCTGGAGCAAACCGAGCCCACCCTTGGGGACGAATTTTCACGCCTTCGGCAGGAACTTGCCGGACAGACCCAAGCTCTACGCCAAGAAATGGGCAGTTCCTTCACGCTCCTGAAGGATTCGCTTCTACAGCAAACGGTTGCGGTCGGGTCTGGGAATGATCAGCGACTCGACCAATTCCGCCAGGGCGTTGAACAGCGCCTCGATGCGTTCAGTGCAGGAACCAGCAAGCAGATAGAACTGTTGAGAAACAGTCTGGGCGATTCCGGCGGCCGCTTGCAGACCCAGGTCAGCCAGGAGTTGACGAAGCTACAGACCGCGCTGAGCCACACGGCTCAACAGTCGCGCGAGGAAACCTCGGCCGCCCTCAAAGCTGTAAGCGATTCGGTGGTCAACAGCGTGGTGGCCCTGACCGCTACCCAAAAAACACAGCTCGAAGAGATTCGCGGCACCGTGGATACCCGACTCGTGGCGATGAGTGCCAACAATGAGAAGCGACTTGAGCAGATGCGCCAGACGGTGGATGAGAAGCTTCAAGGCACGCTCGAGGCGCGGCTAGGGGAATCGTTCAAGCTGGTAAGTGAACGCCTGGACCAGGTTCACAGAGGGCTGGGGGAAATGCAGACCCTTGCCTCGGGCGTCGGCGATCTGAAGCGCGTCCTGACCAATGTTAAGACGCGTGGGACCTGGGGAGAGGTCCAACTCGGAAATCTGCTAGAACAAATTCTTACGCCTGACCAGTATGAAAAGAACGTAAGCACGACCGGAACCCAGGAGCGCGTGGAATTCGCTATCAAACTTCCCGGCCAGGAGTCAGAAAGGGCATGCTGGCTGCCCGTCGACGCCAAATTCCCCGTTGAGGACTACCAGCGTTTGGTTGAGGCTTCCGAGCAGGGCGATGCCGAGGCTGTAGAAGCAGCGACCCGGAGGTTGGAGGCGACGCTGAAGCTGTGTGCCCGAACAATCAGCGAAAAGTATTTGCTTCCGCCAGCGACAACTGATTTTGGAATACTCTTTTTGGCAACCGAGGGCCTCTACGCCGAGGCGTTGCGACGTCCGGGCCTCGCGGAATCCTTGCAAAGGGATTTCCGGGTCATCCTGACCGGCCCGAACACCTTTGCTGCAATTCTAAACAGCCTACGGATGGGATTCCGCACGTTGGCCATTCAAAAGAGATCGAGCGAAGTTTGGGAAACCTTGAGTGCAGTGAAGACTCAGTTTGACAAATATGGAGATGTGCTCGCGAAGGTCAAGAGGAAGCTGCAGGAGGCAAGTAACACGGTTGATCACGCCGAGGTCCGAACGAGAGCGCTACAGCGCCAATTGCGTGACGTTGAATCTGCACCGGACGGGTCTGAAGATAACGGCAACAGTCTCCTTGATCTTGCGCTTGTCGAACACGATGATGAGTTTCTGCTAACCGATTCACGCGAATAGCCGGCGCGCGAGTCCGCGCGTAAGGCCGCCGTCGCGGAGCTGCCATCTGAATGGCGTTACTGGTAGCGGGGAAGACTCCTAACGATCTCCACGGTGGCGACGCTCACGCGGACGACTTGGCCCACCAGCCGCACGATATAGCCGGGATCGTCTTCACGATTGGGGTCTGATTCGCCCTTCACCTGATACTGGTCAACGATCCATTCGAGCGCGGAGCGTGAGCCGAGCCGGTATTCGAACGTCTGGGGCGGAATCCTCGACAGCGTCAGCGACTCGTTGATCTGGATTGACTGCTTGTCAGCGCTCAGCTTCATCTTGATGACGCGCTCCGAGTATGGGACGCCTTTGGTCTCGATGGATTCGAGCGGCCACGGATCGAGCGATTCGTAGCCGACGTGGAGGCGGGCGAGCTCGCGTCCGGCGGCGGCGAACGCGGCGAAGTCCAGAGCGAAGGGGATTCTAGGGAGTTCGCGCTTGAGATTCGCGGCGTAGCGTTCGCGATAGCCGGGGTGATGGAGCAGGGCGTAGATGTAGTGGAAGACATCCTCTTTGGTTATGGATTGGTCGGAGTAGTGTTGGCGGAATTGGTCGACGGCCGAGTCTTTGAGGTGGGAGAGGGGAAAGCACTGATGCGCGTCTACGGCGGCGCAGAGATGTAGATCGGCCATAGTGTCCGTCATCAATGCGCTAAAGATCGGCGCGCGCCAACCGATGTCTGACATCGTGATTACGCGGCCGGAGATCTTCGTCCACTGATAAATCTCCTCGTTGAGGATTCTGTCGAAGAAGAGCCAGCGCTTCGCGAAGGGACGGTAAAGGGCCTCGCGGATCTTTTCATCGTCGAAGCTGGCTAAGTGCCCGCGCTGCGCGTCCTGCTTCAGGTCGCGGCTCCAATTGATGTGATCCGGCCAGTCCGCTTCGGGGTCCGCTTTGTGGCGATGCACTTCCGCGTTGTAATTCGCGATGAACTTTTTCATGCGCGCGGAAAGCTCGCTCACGATTCCAGTCGTAAACGACATCGTCGCGGTTGGTCTTGACGCCGGATGTGTAGAGATCGAAGATGTCCGCCATTGCCATGAAGCCGCGATATTCATCGGCGTGCTCAGGAACGAGCCATGTGTGCTCTGTGTCTGGCACTAAACGTTTGCCAGTCGACGTTGGCGCTGCTGCCAAGGTCGCCCAAGATCTTGCGCTTCTCTTCCGATCTCCCGAAGGGAGGCACAACGTGATAGCGAATCCTTGGCTCCGCTCCTTTCTTCCGAACCGCGACGGTGATTCCGATGCCCGTCCGAATCTGGTCGTCGAAAACGTTGCCGCCCTCTTCGCGCCGCCGCTCTCCTGAGGTTCGCGCATTTCCGCGCAGGTCGAAATGATCGATGCGTTGAAAGTCCTGGCCTAGGTGCTTTCGAAATCCGTCGAACGCGATACCATGAAGAAAGCCGTTGTTCGAGACGAAGCATACGATTCCGTCGCGATCTCCTAGCCGGTCCGTCGCCCAGCGGAAGAACTTGACGTACATATCGGATAGCGAGTTCTTATTGGTCGCCTTGGAATCCTTTGCGTAAGTGTCGCGAATCCGTCCGTCGACTTCCTTGTACTTCCGGTTCCTGTTGTTGTCGTTCTCGCTCTTCTGCCCGACGTTGTACGGCGGATTGCCGATGATCACAGTGATTGCGGCCTTCTTCTCCCGCTCCACGCGCTCCGTGTTGGCCGGAGTAAACAGGCCGATCTGCCGCGCATCCGCCATGTCAAGCGTGTCCACGAAGCACAGGCCTTCAAACGCCTCGTACTGCTTCATGCGCTCGTAGTAGGCGTGCTCGATGTTCAGGCTGGCGACGTAATACGGCAGCAGCATGACCTCGTTGGCGAAGAGCCGACTGCTGGTACGCTTCGGCCAGAGCCTTCCCCGGCATGCGCTCGATCAGATTCACGATGAAATTCCCGGTTCCGGTGCAGGGGTCGAGAATCACCACCTCCGGCGACGCCAGACGTGTATCCGAACTCCTCCTTGAGCGCACTGCTCCACGGAGGCGCACATGTAATCGACGATCTCGCGCGGCGTGTAGACGATGCCGTGCGTGTCCGCGACGTCAGGAGAGAAACGCTGGAAGAACTGCTCATAGACCGAGTTCAGGAAATCCTGCTTCTCGGTGAAGTGGCTCAGATCCGCGCCGGCCTTCTCGATCGCCTTGTAATAGGGATCGAGCTTTCTCAAGAACTCCGCCGTGGAAAAGCTGCTGGAGGCGAGCGCGTCGATCACTTTCTCCACCTGGGCGGCGATGACGTTGCGCTGGGTGAACTCGGGGTTCTGAAACAGATTCCGCATCAGCCGCTCGGTCAGCAGATGCTGGATCAGCATCTCGTCGACCTTTTCTTCGGAGAGCTCGGGATTCAGCGACGCGCGGCAGAGAGTAAGGAATTCGGCGAAGGCTTCCCTGAACGTACGATTCTTCCGGTGCGCCTCCTGGATGTGCTCACGGAGGGACTGGGCGAGATCCGGAATGCGGCTCTTGAATTCATCCATTGCGCGGTGGAACTCGCGCTCGATCGGATTCGTCGTGGGAGAGGAAGCGGTTCAGCAAGTCGGCGATGTGGAGAGGCTCGCGTAAAGCGAAACTCGCCCGCTTCGCCACGGTCCTGATAGAGAACAGCCGTCTGCGTGTCCTCGAAGATCGTGTTCCGGGTTGGGTATCCGGCCTTGAGCTTCTTCTGGATCTCCGCCGCCAGCTTGTCGGAAGTGTCCTTGGCCTCCCACCAGCCGCGCGCCAGCCGGAATTCGTCGCGAACGGTGCCATCGGGAACGACGCGCTTGCCGCCGGAATAAGTGGAAAGCTCCGGTACCAGCGTCCAGCCGCGGCGCTGCGCGGCTTTGTCGAGAAGAGTCTGGAACGGTCCCCTCATCCCCAGCTCATGCGAGATGTGCTGGTCCTTAAGCCGCTGGATGTCGCTGAGATATGCCTTGATGATGGGATCGCCAGGCGACAGGTCGAGCATCGATTATCCATCGTAGCAGGGCCTATTTGGGGACAGGTTGTAATTGATTTCCGGGACCCCGGCGAAGACCCGCCTGTCAACAAACGCGACCTGTCAACTGGAGAGAACGGAGAGTTTTGTGGGCGAACAGGCCCTGGAGGCACCAATTGGTTGGCCGAGTCGGTGCTTGCCAGTGCGGAAGCGGAGAGTAGCGATTCGCCAAAACATGTCGAATGTTTGGGATACAGCGGGAGTTCCTGAACGGTCCGATGCTGTCAACAAAATCCAGCGGAAGTTGTAACTCGAAGGACTGGCTCCCCGGCATGGATTCGAACCACGAACATGACAAAGTTTTTAAGTATCACAACTTATTGATTCTAAAAAATCGAGGAGGTCGTCAAAAGCAGGTCGGCGGTACAAAATCGGTACAAAATATCTTCCCGTGCCAAAGCGTCCGGGTGCTACCTACGCCTAGCTGAATAGTGCCATGAACCCGAAGTCCATGTGCAACCGCTGGTGACAATGGAAGAGCGTCAGCCCGGGATTGTCCGCCACGAAGTCGAGTTCCAGTTCCTGAAATCCGCTGGCATCCACCGACCAGGCGCCGCCACCTTCGATCAAGAGGTAAAGCGCACCCAGCAGCATGTCGAAATCGGCGCGCGCCTCGTGCATCAATGCGCCATAAGCCATAACGCGGCAGCTTAGACAAAGGAAAAGTCCAGAAGTCATGGCCGAGCAGGATCGGCACCTTGGTCGAGACGATCGCCACGGTCACTGTAATGATTAGCGGTCAGGCCGCAAGTCTCGTGAGCATGACAAGAATGATGAGAACGCCGCAGCCATCTCGACGGTACCAACAAACGGCCGCATCAGATCGGGATATTCGCGAAGCGGCCTGCCCCGAGAATCTCTGGGAAGGCGAGTTTCTGAATGCCCTCCGGCAAGAACACGACGAGGCCGACGAGGAGACGGACCAGGATCGCCAGCCTGGCGCGGGCGTACCGAAAAGCCGTGGTCGCCAGTCGATTGTTCCTGTGCCGGTCATGATCCGCTGTTTTTATTGTCGAACGTTTTTATATCGAATTTCGTCATCGATATTCGATATATAGCGACCTGACAGAGTCAAGACATCCTGCTCCGTTGAAAGCCGGGCGGGAACGCAGATATGGATTAAGGCGCCTTATTTGCCAGAAGCTGGATCGGCATGCCGTCCCGGATTTCATCCGTCGCCCGGCGGACCACGCTATCGCCCGGCTTCAGATTCCCGATCACTTCCACGAGATCTCCCTCGGTCACGCCCTTCTTGACGTCGACCCATTCCGCATGCCCATCTCTGATTCGCGAATCACGAAGGTCCGTTCGGTGGTGGTGACCACGCTCGTCTTTGGCACGAAGAGCGAAGGCCGCGAGCGGCGGACCGGCCATTTCACGGTCGGATACATACCGGGAGCCAACGACCCATCGCGATTCATCACGTCCAGCTCGATCGGCCATGGTGCGCGTCTTTTGATCGAGGGCATGAGAAATGCGCGCGATCGTCCCCGAGTAGGTTCGTTCCGGCCAGGCGGGCACCTGGAAGGGAACGCTCGCTCCGTTCATGATCCCGCTGACATCCTCCTCCGGCACCGGCACCACGAGCCGAAGATGCGACACCTGCTGGATCACCAGAAGCGCGATGTCGTTCCCCGGACCGACCAGCGCGCCCGGATGGACCATGCGGTCCGTCACCACGCCGTCGAAAGGCGCCGTGATTTTCAGATAGCCCTGCAAATCCTGGAGCGCCCGGACCGCCGATTCCGTCGCCCGGCTTGCCTGCAGGCGGGAATTCAGGAGAGCCTTGGCGGCGTCCACCTGTTTTTCCGCCTGGATCAGCTCGTTGCCCGCGATCGCGCCGGGTGTTTCAGCCGCCTGCTTCGTGCGATCGTACGTGCTCTGCGCCGCCGCAAGCTGAGCCTCGGCTTGCAGGCGGTCCGCCTCGGCCGCCTGCACTTTCGACTGAGCTTCGGCAATCTGCGCGGCCATCTCCGGAGCGCTCATTTCGACGAGCAAATCACCTTGCTTGACGATACTGCCGCGATCCACCAGACACGCGATCCACGTAGCTCGGAACCTTGGCATGAAGCGAAACGCTCAGGAACGGCAGAAACTCGCCCGGCAATTCGACGGTTCGCGACACCGGTTTGGACACGACCGGAGCCAGGTCGCCGGTTTGCGCCCGAGCCAGGTTGCGCGAGCAATCCGAGAATATAAATCGGGAAAAGGAAAGTTCTATTGTGCGTCATAGTATCGGCTCGCGGGATCCATCGGATTGAGCGACGGAGACGTCACCGACGCCCTCCGCTTGCAGGATGGCGTAGATCGAGGGAAGGATGGTCAAAGTCGCGAAGGTGGATAGGAGCAGACCGCCGATGACGGCGCGGCCCAGCGGCGCCGATTGCGAGCCACCCTCGCCAAATCCGATCGCCATCGGCAGCATGCCGAAAATCATCGCCGCGGCCGTCATCAGGATCGCCCGGAGCCGGCTGGAGGCGCCCTCGCGAGCCGCATCCATAACGGGCCTGTTCTCGTGGCGGAAGCGCTCGGCGAACGTGATCAGCAGAATCGAGTTCGCGACGGCAATGCCGATCGCCATAATCGCGCCCATGAAGGATTGAATGTTCAGCGTCGTGTTCGGTCACCCGCAACATGAGCAGAACTCCGCACAGCACCGCGGGAACCGTAAGGACGATCGCGAGCGCCAGCCGCATCGACTGGAAATTCGCAGAGAGCAGCAGGAAGATCACCACGACGGCCAGCAGCAGACCGATCCGCAATCCGGAGATGGTCTGCTCCAGCGGCGGGATCTCGCCCTTCATGACGACTTTGACGCCCCGTGGGCGGCGCGCCCGGCGTCCGGCCAGCGCCTGATTCAGTTTCTGCGCCGCCTCTCCCAGCGTGATCCCGTGAATGTTCGCCGTCAGGCTGACGATATGCTGGCCGTTGAAGCGCTCAATCAGCCCCGGCATGGTCCCCAGCTTCATCTGCGCAATGTTCGTCAGTTCCGTGTCCCGGTGGCCGTCCAGCATGATCGGGAGTTCACCGACGCTTTCCACGCTTTGCATGCGATTCTGCGGCAGCTCCACCTGAATCTGGAACGCGTTGCCCGAATTCGGATCGCGCCAGTAGTTCGGCTCGGTGAATCGGGAGGAGGACGTGGCTGGCACAACCGAACGCACCACGTCCGCCATGGTCAGCCCGAATTGGCCCGCCCGTTCGCGATTGATGTTGATGTCCAGCGTCGGGTAGTTGTACTCCTGCGCGAATTGCAGATCCCGGACGAAATCCAGTTTTGCCAGTTGGGATTGAATTTTCTGGGCGTATCCATAGTCGTTCGCGAGGCTGGCCCCCTGCACCGCCACCTCGATGGGCGTGGGCGAGCCGAAGCTCATCACCTGGGAGACGATGTCGGCGGCTTCAAACGAAACCTGGCACGTCGGGCAACTCGCTGCCGCAGGTCCGCTCTGATCCGCTCTCGCAGGGCTTCGCCTCGCGGCGTATCGGGTTTCACGGCCACCTGGATGATCGCTTCCTGGGGTCCGCTGGTGAACAGATGAATCAAGTCCACCGGATAGCTGGAGGGCACGACACCCATGAAATCGCTGGTGATTTGCACGTTGTCCTTGCCGGCGTCCTGTTGAATGACGTTGAGCGCGCGAAGGACAATCCGTTCGGTCTCCTCGATCCGGGTGCCGGCCGGCGCGCGCAGCCGCACGCGCAGCAGCGGAGCATTGGCATCCGGAAACAATTCGGTACCCATGCGCGGCAGCAGCACATACAGGAGCCCGAACGCCCCCGCGAGGTAAACCAGCACCAGGGGCCAGCGAAGCCGCAGCACGACGCGCAGATACCGCTCGTAGAACGAGCGAAGATGCCCGAAAATCCCCTCATGCTCTTCGCCGCGATGCGCCTCCCGCATGAGCCACGTGGAGAATACCGGCACCAGGCTGCTGGAGAGCAGGTACGAAGCGATCATCGAGAAGGCGACAGCCAGCGACAACGGCACGAAGAGCTGCCGGCTCACGCCGACCATGAAGAAGGAAGGAACGAATACGGCGAGAATGCAGAACATCGAAAGCAAACGCGCCATCGCGGTTCGGCTGCATGCTTCCACCACCGCGCGCGCCCGCGAAACTCCCGGAAGCATCTGGGTATGAATATTCTCGATCTCAACCGTCGCCTCATCCACCAGAACGCCGACGGCGAGCGCCAGCCCGCCCAGCGTCATGATGTTAATCGTCTGGCCCGTGGCCCACAACAGGATCACGGCGCTCAGTAAGGCGAACGGGATGTTCATGACGACAATCACGGCGCTGCGCCAGTCGCGCAGGAAGATCAGCACCATCAAGCCAGTCAGCCCCGCGCCGAGCAGCCCCTCGGTGATCAGCCCGCGAAGAGAGTTGGTGACGAACGGCGACTGGTCGAATTGCAGGCTTACGTCCACATCGTCCGGCACGACCTTCTTGAAATCCGGTATCGCCGCTTTCACGGCGTTGATGACGGCAAGCGTCGAGGCATCCGCGCGCTTGGTCACCGGGATGTAGACAGTTCTCTTGCCGTTGACATGAGCGTAAGCGGTAATGATGTCAGTGCCGTTCTCGATGGTTCCGATGTCTCGCAGGTAAACCGTCGTGCCGGAAACCGGCCGGATAGGCGTACTCAACAGCTCCGAAAGGTTTCCTCCGAGCGCCGCGTTCGTCCTGGCAATGCGGTTGATCTCGCCGGTCCACATATTGCCGGAGGGCATCACCAATGTGGCCTTGCTGACGGCCGAGATCGCCTCCTGCGGCGAGATCTTGTATTGCTGGAGCTTGTCGGGATCGAGCGTGATGACGATCGTTCTCTGGTTCCCGCCGAAGGGCGGCGGAGCGGAAACGCCAGGCAGCGTCGCGAACAAGGGCCGCACGCTGTTGAGCGCGAAATCCTGCAACTCGCCCTGCGTGCGTGTGGCGCTGCTGAAGACCAGTTGACCGACCGCTACGCTGCCTGCGTCGAACCGGGTGATGAAAGGGGGCACCGTCCCTGGCGGCATGAACGCTCGGGCGCGGTTCACATAGCCGACGGTCTCCGCCATGGCCGAGGCCATATCGGTGCCTTCGTGAAAGATCAGCTTCATCAGAGCCGCGCCTTGAATGCTCTTGCTTTCGACGCGATCGATTCCGGTGATGTAGAGGAAATGATACTCGTAATAGTAGGTAAGGTAGCCCTCCATCTGCGCCGGGTCCATGCCGCCGTAGGGCTGAGCCACGTAAATGGCCGGGTCGCCCACTTTAGGGAAGATATCCACCGGCATCCGCTGCACAGCAAGACACGCAAAGATCGCGAGTGACATCAATGCCACGACGACAGTGATCGGACGGCTGAGAGCGGCTAAGACAAAACGCATATTTCACCTCTCGGAATCATTGACCTGCCTCGGCCACGAACGGCTGTATGTCTCCGCGAGCCGTAGCGACCTGAAGCATCGCCCGCCAGACGTTCAGGCGCGCCAAGGCATCCTCGATCTGAGCCTGGACAAGAAGCCGTTGCGCTTGCGCAACGTCATCGATGGGAGCCAAACCCGACTGGTACCGCGCCGTGGCCTGTTGCATCGCTGTCCGTGCCGAGGAAACCTGTATCGGGGTAGTGGCGGCCACGCGCCGCGCGCCATTCAGCGTCGCAAGCGCCGCGTTGAACTGCGCTTGCAGGTTAGCGGCAATCACTGCACTATTGCGCCTGGCCAGCCCGAATATTGGCCGCCTGGATCGCTTCCTGCTCCCGGATCGCGAATCGGTCCATGAACGGGAACGTTCACGGTGAGCCCGACGGCATAGTTTTGGGTCGTAGGCGCGAGGCCGTTGAGTCCACCCAGTCGCGACCCATCCGTTAACAATCCGGTGCCGCGCGCGGAGGCGAGCCCCTGGACAAGGAACTGCGGATAATACGCGCGCTCTGTCGCCTTGAGTTGAGATTGGGCCTGTGCGATGGCGGCGTTCTGTTCGACAGCCAGAGGGTTGGCGGCGGTGTCAAGAGGCGGTTCGGGCCTGTCGGGTGGAAGTTGATCGGCCAGCTTGCCGGGACTTACGCTCACCTCGGAGGGGCTGAGACCAACGAACTGCGCCAGGGTCGAGCGAGCGACCTCTATGGCCTGCTCCGCCTGGGCGAGTTGCGTCTGGGCTGCCGCCAGCTCGGCTTGCACTCTCGATTCGTCCGCACCGGGCCGCAGTTGCGCGGCAACCAGCGCATGAATGCTCTTTAGAAGGACCTGCCAACTGTCAACCGACGCGCGCGCGGCCTCTGCCGTCTGTTGGGCGGCGATCAACGTCAGAAAAGCATCCGCTGTGGCGACGGAGACATCGTATCGCGTACGCTGGATAGCAGCTTGCGCCTGGTTCTGGGCCGCTGTCGCCGTAGCGACGTTGGCGGCACGCAACCCGAAATCGAATGGCTGCCACGTGACGAGGACACCTAAGCCGCTGTCCCACACCGAGCCGAGATTGTTTGCCTGGACCCCATCTACACCCGGTATAACGGCCTGCGGGAGCAGCAATCCATAAAAGGTGTTTCGGGTGGCGCGATCCGCCTGCGCCAAACCGTCTACGCGCGGCAGGTAAGCGGTCTGCGCCAGGCGAATCCCGGCAGCGGCAGCATTCATTTGTTCCTGCGTCACCCGGATCGAAGGATAGTTTTTCAGCGCGGCTTCGACGGCTTGACCCAGAGTCAGGCTGGTCGGTAGCGTAGCCTGCTGGGCGGCCAGCGCGTTTGCGGCCAAAAGGGCTGCCAAGACTCGTCTGATCCCGCATGTCACTGTTGGTTGTCGTTTTGTCCGCACTTGATCTAGTCACCCTCGATGAGTTCGTGAAACAGTTCCCGCACTTTGCTTTTTGCCGCTGCCAATGCTTTCCGCCCCAGCCGGAGTCGCCCGGTACACACGGCGGAGGGATTTCCCGTTGCGCCGCTCGGTCGAGCGAAGATAGCCTTTTTTCTCCAGTCCCTGGAGCAGGGGATACAGGCTGCCCGCGCTGATGCGATAGCCATGACGCGCCAGTTCTTCGATCATTCCCAGACCAAAGATCGGACCTTCAACGGCGTGGTGTAGCACATGCAGGCGGATCAAGCCTGAGTACAAATCGCGATCAGCCAGCGCCGCTTCTTGCTCTGGTTTCGATTTCGCCATACGATTGCGAATAATGATAACACTACGGCGCTGAATCTGCGTTTGGGTCGCGCTTTCGCCCGCCGATCTGCCTGCAAATGTAAATTTACCCGTCCTTACCCGAATTTCCTATTTCATGACCTCCGTGGTACCCCGGGTATCCGGGTTTCCCCCCAGGGCTCTTGCAAATCAGGCAAGGAACTGCGCCGAGAAAATCTGCGTTTCCGTAGGCCGTCGCGTAGGTGCCTGGCATGGAAGCGCAGCCAGCAGTGCAGTGGCCCACACTCCGAAGCCGCAAACGCGGCAAAATCTCCGTGTCTTGAACGACACGGGCTGGCAGGCTGAGCGGGTCGTCGCCGACTCAATAATGGTTAGAGGGATGTATGATCGTTGCATGACAAAGCTCGTTTTCGCGATGTTTGCAACCCTGGCCGCGGCGCAGCAGACTCGGGTCGAAACCGGAGGCTCCGGCGAGGCGAAGCCCAATAGCGATAGGGTTCCGGACGTTTACTCGATCCCAACGCAGTTCGAAAAGGTGATGATCTGGCGATTTAAATACGACACGGACCTGCTCGGTGGGATGGAAAAGATGGTGAAGGAAAATCACATCGTCAACGCCGTGATTCTTTCCTGCGCCGGATCTGTGCGGAACTACCAGGTTCATCAGGTGAGTAACCGGACGTTGCCAGCGAAAATCATGATCGAAAAGGATCCGGCTGCGCCCGCCGATATCATCAGCATGAACGGCTACATCACCGGAGGGAAAATCCACGCGCACATGACGATGGCGACTCCGGAAAAAGCCTTTGGTGGGCATTTACATCCGGACACAACCGTGTTTACGTTCGCAATCGTAACCATCGGAGTCCTGCCAGACAATCTGGATTTATCAAAACTCGACCAGACGAACTATCGTTAGCGACTTCAAAGCTGCCGATGGAGGTGCCTGGGCCGAAGACCATTCGTTACAAAGGATGACGGGGATGTCAGTGATACCGAGCTTGCGCGCAGCTTTCAGCCGAGGATGCCCGTATCGACGACCTCGCCGTCGCTGCGAACGTTAAAGCGTTCCGGCTCATGGTGAATCGCTCGGTGACGTGGGCTGACTGGGACGAAGTGCTCCTGGCGCTGGAGCTGCAGGAAGTTCAGGAGTCGGACTTCGACTTGTCGCTGACCTGATTCGACCTGGGCGAGATCGATGGCCTGCTGGCGCTCGAAGACAACGAGAAAGCAAACGCCGCGCCGCCGTTGCCTGTATCTCCCGCGCGGGAGCTAGGCGAAGCGATCATGCAAGCACGCGTGCCCCTCATGAATCGTGAGCGCGCCGAGCGAAGCAAAGCAGTCGCAGGGTACTCCCGAATAGGAGCCGGTCATTAGTCTTCTCGTTCCTGTCCTCCCGAGCTACTGCACCGCAATCAGCGTGCCGGGGAATGTCGGATACCCCTGATAATTGCAAGTGATCGGGTTGTCCCCGGCTGCTGCCTGAGTGGGAACCGTGATGTTTAACTGGTAGAGCCCGGGGCTGATCAGGGCGACTCCCACTACGGTCGCTGGGAGCCCCGAAATCCAGCACTGCGGTGTCGCAGGCAGGGAGCCGGACTGCGTTGCTGAACCCGCCGTGGGACCATTGCCGGCCGGCGGTCCTAGGCCGTAAAGGACCAGAATGATCGTCTCTCCGGGCGTGGCGGGAGTCGAGGATCCGGGAAAAAGAGTCGCGGGACCGAGCAGGTCATAGTTCAGGTGCCGGGCCACGACGTGCCCGGTGGCGTCGAACAAGGGGAAGGTCGGCGACAGGCCGTTGTTCAGGACCGCGAACGGAGTGCTCGAAACCCCGTTGTTGGTGACGATCACCTCCACCGGATACGGGACGTTGTTAGTATCCAGCGGGGCGAGGACATTGATCTGGTCACCCGCGGCGCAGGCCGTATCGGTGGCGACGCTGCAATAAAAGAAAATGTAGCCCGGTAGTCCGTCAACCGTCACGGTGATGGGGCCGAGTTGGGTCGGCATCATGTTCTGCGCGAAGGAGGGCGCGGTGCTCCAGACGACGCCAGCGGCGGAGGTGTCGGCCGGCGCGAGGTTCGTCCCGTTGATCTGCAGCCAGGTATTGTAGCCGACCACTGGCGCGCCGAAAGCCGTCTTCACGGAGGTGATGACGGGTGCGCCAGCGGCTGCGGTTGTAAGCGTGCCGGTCCCCTGGAACGTGGACGCGCCCGCGCTATTTTCGCCAAAGGTGATCGTAAATGATCCTGTGGCGCCGGCGTAGGCTCCTGTGCCTCCAGTTACCGTGGCAGGAAAAGTGAACACCGTTTGGCCCAGGCCGGAAACGGAAAAGAAAAGATTGAAGCTGTCCGTGCTATTCAGACTAACCGTGAACGTGCCTATGGACGGTTCGGGCGGGGTATTACTGTTGTCGATCTTGACGGTCGCAGTCGCGTTTCCGAGCGGGGTGGCGGTGCCGCTGGCGGCTATCGAAGAATAGTACTCCTGGGCGTTCGAAACAGAGGAGCCGTGAAAGTTCGTCAGGTTTAATGGTGTGGTCGTGCCTCCTGCGGTCACGCTGCCAGTGCCTGTGGTTGTATATACCGAATTGGCTCCCGTATTGAAACTGAGACTCAGCGAGCCGGTGGCGCCCGCATAAGCTCCGGTCCCGCCGGTGATCGTGCCGCCAGATAGAGTGAACGTCTGGGAGCTGGCAAAGTTAACGTTGTTTTCCGAGAAGCTTGCGATGATGCCGTCGAGCTGGTCAAAGCTCACCCCGGCTGTGAGCTGAACCGGGGCTTGCGGCGCACCGCTGCTTTTCGGCTGGCTGCTGGTGATGTAAAGGGTCGCGTTACCCAGCGCGCCCGCGGACCCGGTTTCGGCGACGTTGAACAGGTTTGAGATATTGTTTCCGGTGGAGCTCGCCGTGAGGTTTAGGGTGACGTTGGTCGTGGTCCCGCCGGGCACGGTCGTATATGTAATTTAAGCACCGCCCCGCTGGAATTGACCTTTGCCGCCGTCGGAGTTCCGAGTGGAGCTGCGAAAACACCATTCACCGGGCAGCTTGCGAGGTTGCAATCTTGGCTCTCGATTTGGCCGCTGATTACGTCCAAACTCGTGAACTTCAGATCGATCAGGAGCGGACCCTTCACCGGATTGTACGGGAATGGCGTCGTCAACCCGATACCGTTACCGAACGCGCACGGACCGGGCGCGGCACACCCGGGGGCTGTGATGGTGACGTTGTTGCCGGAGAAAACCAGCGTGTTGTCCGGCCCGACGTTATTTGCGAGGGTCGTGCTGATGAGCGGGTGTCCGGTCGAATTCGCCCAATTGGGGCTGGTCGAAAAATAGATGCTCCCGCTGCTTGTGAAGTTGATCGCTCCGAGGCCGGGGGCTGCCCGGAAAGCAAACCCGGTGATATAGATCTGCCCGGCGGGGAACTGATCAGGGTCGATCACCGTCTGCTGTTCGATGGAAAAGGTGCCTAAAGGAAAACCGGAGTTGTCGTTCCCGGCCACAGTCGCGTTCGCGTTCGGCACGACGATAGTGCTGGTGCTGCCGAAGGCGATCGAACACAGTGCTGCTAATAACCCTGTCTTCGTTATGGTCATTGCTTTGACCTCTCATAACAGTTGCTGCCGACAGTTTTGGGTTGGTGGCCGCAGCGAGCCCCGGGTGCAAGAGCATCCCCACAGGGGCAAAGGATGAGCCAAATGGACCAAGCTCGGGGTGAACACTGCAACACATACACCCCTGCCGCTTGATCTTGAGTTGATTGTCGCCGCCGTTTCTCAGTGCAAGTCCGCAGCCGTGGCAAACAGATCTCCCATTCCGTTCGACCACAACTCTTGCGATTCAAACTAACGCAGGACATCGGCATGGAATATTCGTCACGGCTTGGGTAACTCAGAAGATCCAAAAATGGTTAGGGTCGAATGCGCTAGTCCACCCAAGTAACAAACCTGTGGCTCATATGACGCAAAGCCTTCTGATGCAAGTTGTCGAGCTGGATGGCAGCCGTGACGGCTTTACCAATGAACAGTTGGAAGCGTGGATCGAGAGGTTTCCGATCGAGGGTCCTCAATGAGCGGCCGCAGTTTGTCTGCCGAAGAACACTAGACGCGAAATGACGAAAATTCAGCGGCGGCTCGCGAACCTCGAGCCATTTTCATCCCGCGGGTGTCGCCTCGGGCGACATCGCTCAAAACTGTCCACGAAACAGGTAAAGTGAGGGGATGTTGTTTTCCCGAATTGTGCGTGTCGGAGCGATGGTTGCTGCCTTGGCGGTGGCGGGGTGGTTGTTGGCGCAGAGCCAGCCTCCTTCGAAGCAGTACGTGGTGCTGCTGAAGCGCGGGCCGAAGTGGGTGGCGGGCAAGCCGGCCGGGGAGCAGGCGCTGGGGAATCACGGGCGGTACTTGCAGCAGCAGATGACGAAGGGCGCGCTGCAGTTGGCTGGACCGTTTCTGGACGATTCAGGCGGACTGATCCTGTACAACGCGAAAGACGAGGCGGAGGTGCGGGCGATCGCCGAGCACGATCCCGGGGTAGTGGGTGGGATCCTGGCGGTGGAGTCGATCCGGCCGTTTCATCTGGCCTTCGACGCCGCGAGCGGTAAGAGCCCGTTCAGCGCGGCGAAGTGATTGGCGGCGATGGGAAACGTTCCGTCTCTCTTGAAAATCCTCCGTCCGCTAGGTCGGTCTGACTGGGACCGACAACCTGCCAGTCTTCGTATCCCCTGAACTCGGAGAAAGCGAGCCCATTCGGCACTTTCACAGTGTACTTATCCTGGGCAGCCATGGCCAGCGCCACCAGAACAGAGAGAAATGCTCCAACTAATATGATTACCCCGCGTGGGGGCGCCCGTTCGCGCTCGGACCGTGAACGAACGTCAATCGGGGAACGAGTATCCTGCTACCAAATTTCGACGTACCTCCTGGCGGAGTTACTTTGACGTCGACTTCTTGGATTCTTCGGCGCGGATGCCAGCCAGAATGCCAGCCAGCGAATAGTTGCCCTCATGGCAGGCATACTCGTAAACCGGCTTCGAGGAACGATGCAGCGGGATCATCAGGCTCCAGGGCCTTGCATAAGTATCCGGATCGTCCACGGTAATTTCGTACCGCAGCGTGTTCGCATCCTGCGGAGTGAACCGCTCAATAATATGGAGCTTCTCGCTCGATATGTTCTGAAACGCGCGAGGCTTATAGTTGGTCGTATCGACCGCCAGCGTGTCGCCTTCCCAATGCCCGATTGAATCTCCTAACCATCCCCGGATGTTCTCCGGCGGATGCGGACGGTTGTTCATTTTGACAACACGTGCGTCGTGGAACATCTCCGTCATGATCATGACCGCGCCTGGCGTTTCGACGATCTGGTAATAGCTCTGGTATCCGGCAGTCAACTGCGGTGAGCCGTACGTGATACACCGCTCGCCCAGAGGCCGGTCCTGGACACTCCAAGAACGCTCGATTGCCTTCCTTGCTGCGGCCCGGGCCTCGATGGCCCGCGGCGTGAGGGCGGGCACGCGGCCGTCGGGGGGATCTGTAATCAGCGAGGTCCGATTCTCCCAGGTTCGCTCGTCATTCCACTCGGAGCCATAATCCCCCGTCTCACCGTCAGAGCTCTTGAAGCCCTGCCTCAGACCGAGCACGTTATCCAGGACAGCCGGATAAAACCCGTCGAAAAACACTGCGTCCGACTTGCCAGTGAACAGCTCCTTGGCTTTCTGCCGCATCTTTTCCACTTCGGCATCCGTAAGAGTCGGACGGTCGGCGATTTCTTTGGGCCGCTGGAGCGGAGTGGCGATGTCGTTTTCCCAGAAGCCCTGAAAGTCCGGATGTCCGTCCGCCGTCCGCAGGGCCTTATATTGGCCCTGAGCGAAAGTAGGGACCGTGAGCGCGGTAGCGCTGATGATCAAGCCCAGACGGCAGCCTACAATCAGGAAATCTCGAAGAAGCATGCAGCCTCCAGCTAAGAATGTCCTTGTTCATTGTACAGCCGGAGACGCCGCAGTCCCTACTGCGAAATGTGATTCTTCTCCAGGAACGCGCGGATCGAATTAAACGCCCGCACCCGCTCGTCGGCCTTGAAATTGCCGTGCCCGCCGCCGGGAATCGTTACCAAATCATTCGGCACTCCGGCGCTGGTGAGCGCATCGCGCAATCGCGTCGAATTCGAATAAGGAACGATGGGATCGGCATCGCCCTGAATGCTGATAATGGGCGGTAGTCCCTTGCGGACGTAGGTGAGGGGCGAAAGTTTCCGGGCTAGCTCTTCGCGATTCGGCAAGCCCCCGAACCATTCAACGGCGTATGCGCGCTCGTTCGGACCGCTGAGCATGTCATTAAGATCGGTGATGCCGTACCAGTTCACGATCGCCGCGACTTTCGGAACTCCAGCGCCGCGTCCCTGAAAGTTGATGCCGGGACACTGACGATCCAATCCCGCGGACTCGGGGATCATGCCGGTGGTGAGCGCCAGGTGGCCTCCGGCGGACTCGCCGCTGGTGACGACCCGCGAAGTGTCGACGTTGTAGTCCTTGGCGTGCGCGACGACGAACTTCAATGCGCACAGGCAATCTTCCACGGACGCTGGCGCGAGCGCGACATGCGAAAGCCGGTATTCGACGTTGATCACGTTCCATCCCATTTCGAGCCAGGGCAGGAACGACATCACAGCCGACTCTTTGGTCCCGAGCACCCAACCGCCCCCATGGATGAAGATCAGGGTCGGTTGCGGCGTGGTTGCGTCTTTCCGCTGATAGACGTCGAGTTTCGCTTCGTATCCGCTCCAGGTGCCATATACGACATTGGGGCGGATGTTGTACTTGGCCTGGCTTTGGGCCGCCCAAGTGTCGGCGGGAGCCTGGCCGAACGAGATGGCGGCCGTGAACGTGATCACACCAATAAGCTTCAACATGTCGAGAGCATATCAAAGAGGACGAGCGAGTATCTCCTCGATCTCCTGTTTACCGGCAACCCGATCATCGGCAATCCGGTTACGGTGAGCCGGGAGCGACACTCCGACAAATCGTTAACACCGTGTCAGAAACCTCGAAGCACTGTTGACCGATCCCAAACCGGCATGTTGCACAGTAACGAGTTCTAGCACGTTGACCTCCGGCTCCAGCAGTAACTCCCCATATTTTGAAAGTGATTTCAGCATGATACATAGTAGAATTCCTAAATGGGCCTGCTTGTACTGGCATTGACCCTTTTCATCCCGTCGCTAGCTGCGCAGGAAAAATTACAGACGTTCGAAGTCGCCATCGTGGATTCTCACGGGAATCCGATCGAGGGATTGAACATCGACGATTTCCAGCTTCAAGACGACGGGAAGCACTACCGCCTCGCGGTCTTTCGCAGTAATGCAATGAAGACAGATGCTGCGCCTCTCCGGGCACATCAATTTTCGAATCGCGCGCCGGGAGCCAGCCCAACCGCGACTGTAATCCTCATGGACGTACTCAATCTGAACGTTCGCCAGCTGATTTTTGCTCGCGACCAGTTGATCAGTGCTTTGGAGCACTTGAATTCGCAGGAATACGTGTTGCTTTATTTCCTCACCAGCCACGGGATCGTGATGGGCCAGGGATTTCCGCAGGCTCCAGCGGGAGGCCCAGACAACCGCTGGATGGCGCGAATCGCCTCTATCCTCCAGGGAGTCACCGGGAGCGCGATTGATGACGCGGACCGGCCTGAAGCGACTGCTCAGGCGCTGGAGGCTGCCGCGAACCTGACAGACGGCTTCAGGGGCGGCAAGAGCGTCGTGTGGATCACCGGTTCTCCGCCTGGGATGGGCGAAGCCATGCGCAACCGGGTCGCCGAAGTGTTCTCAGCCAAGGGAATCGGCGTGTACATCGCGGGCGAATTCGCTCTATTCGGGAACGGGGTTGTCGACGCCACTGGCGGACACGCATATCTCGATCGCGAGATCGCCAAGGCGATCAAAGACGCTATGAGCGTCAAGGAAAAATCCACGTACACGATTGGGTTTTATCCCGAACAGTGGGACGGCAAGGCGCACCGGCTTCAATTGAAATGCACCCGTCGAGGCGCCGTCGTGAGCGCCCGCGAACAGTATATTGCGAATCCGGATCAAGCGTTGCCCGTCGCACGTCGAAAAGCCGCCGTCGATCGATTGGCCGCCGCAGCCTTCGACGCGCCAGACATCGGATTGCAAGTTTCCATCGCTCCGAGTCCGAAGCTTGCAGGAGGTACTCACGTGAAAGTCCGCATCGATGCATCGGATCTTCGGCTCTGGCGCCAGGACGACTATTACGCCGGCCAGCTTTCGACGACCATCGTCTATTACGACGGGAACGGCCGCCGTGAGGTGCTCAACAGCGCGGACCACGAGTTCCACCTCACCGCTCAACAACGCGACGCCGCGACGCAAAGCGGCATCGGACTCGCCGAGGACCGCCAAATTCCATCGTCGGCGGTAAAGATGCGAATTATCGTTTTCGATCCACACTCAAACGCCGCCGGATCTATTACGTTCCCAATCACCGGTTCCGACCGCCGCAACTCTGTTAGCCCTTAGTCTCGGTAGAAAGCCCATACCCTGAGCAATGCTAGGCGAAGAGGTCCTAGGAACATATCGAAGAAGCTTGACTTTTCCAGAGCGGCTACGGTAGGCGGAAAGTGAGAAGCTAAGAGTGGAGATCATTAGAGGGTGTGTGCCGTTGTATTACGCTGTCCTGCGTGTGGACGGTGTCGTTCTTGACCGCGCAACCGAACGAGAAGAAAGTGCTTCGATGATTTCCACGAAAAGGTGAAAGGACCGCGTCTCGTGCGGCATGTTGTGGGAGTGAAAGCCGCTTTGTGCCTCGATAGTCCCTGACAAGAACGACTGTTCCAGCCGAGGATCTTGCTTGAGCGGAGGTACGGGTGCTACGTAATCATAGATCCGAAAGCAGAAAATTGGAGCGACGATGAGAACGGACTTGCTGCAATTCAACGGCGCTGTCGAGCGCGATCCGCCGTCGACGCGTGGATGAAACAGGATGCGGGTGAATTGGGAGCCTCTTGCATGACGGCCATCCGGCCCGCTTGTCGCAAGGTACAGGCAAATTCATGCGCCATGCGGTGAAAGGCTCACTTGGCGAAGAGCGCGGCCGGTAGCGGACCCGGGTCACCCGAGAGAATTACGGGAGCCCATTCCAGGAAACTAGCCGTCCGTGGATTCTTGAGTAGTTGTAGTTGCGCTTCGCGTAAAGCCACCGAACGACCCTTTCCGGCGCTGAGCTCGAGGTAGAAGCGATCCATCAGCTTCCGTTGGGCTGCGTCATCCACTTTCCACAGCGGTGCGACGAACGTCTTCACTCCGGCGATGGCGGCCGCTCGCCGCATTCCAAAAACACCCTCGCCCGATGACGGAACACCATCCGCCATCCGGCATTGCGAAAGCACCAGCATTTCCGTGCCTTGCAAATCGAGCGATTGCAATTCCAGCGCGGTCAGCAGTCCATCCTGCGCTGAGGCGCCACCGCGCCCGTACGCTTCTTCGAGCACGATCGCCGAAAGACTCATAACTCGCGTCCCGGGATCGAGTGCGGCGAGCTGGCATCCGGGACTTTCCGGAGTCGAGCGGCAATCTTCATTGCCGCGTACGATCGCGTGGCCAACGATGTGCAGCAGCGCGGGCCTATGAAGTTCTTTGATGCGCTGCTCGGTCGCCTCGCCTTCGCCCAGCAACTCTGTATTGACGAACCATCGTTGCACGTCGCGCGCTTCGACTTCGGCATCTTCGAGACGTTCGAGATGATCCGCTCGAAACGCGCTCACGGTCTGAGTGCCTGATGACGGCCTCGCGCCCGGCGGGGGCTTGGCGCCCGCTCCGGGGCTAACGGCGATGACGACCGAATTCGCGGCCGGATTTGCGGGAGTTTCAGGCGCCGCGAGGTCGCGGCCGGCCGAGACATAGCTGGTCGCCACGCGTTCGATCAGAAAATGTCCGTGGCCGTCAGAAAGAGCGCTGAACGGAACAAGGTTGAGCATTCCATCCGGCGCGATGCGCAACCGATGGATTGTGCCGCCGCCGTGCCAAATGGGCGAGAGGACGGGACCCATCTTCGCCGAAAGCAACTCCATCGCATCGCGCGCGGTTTGTGCGGCCGAATCCGCGCTTCGCTTCTCGCTCCGCGCACGCGCGTCGCTCCAGTCATTCGCCGCCCCGAACAGATCCCGCACCGCCAGATCGATCGGTGCCGCCGGACCGAGATCCGCCCATTTCAAATCCGCGCGGCTGAGCACGAATGCGCCATAGCGATTCTGATACTCAACGAACTCGATGAGCCGCTCATCCGGTTCGAGACGCGACCGAATGTCCTCCAATCGTCCCGGCCGTAGCACTGAAGCCAGCTGCGGAATCTCACGGCTCAAGGAAACGTCAAGCGAGTCGATGCGTTGGCGCTGAACGGCAATCGCTTGAAGAGCCTGCTTTCCGCGCGCGTCAGTCCAACTGGTGCGAAGCTCGTGTAGCAGCCGCTCGTATCGCCCTTCGAGTTCCGTGCCAGGGAGCGCGCAGGTCCCCACTACAGCCGGTTTCAAATCGCGATAACCGAGCGCGACCGTGAGCGACGCTTCGCATTCGACCATCGCCTCGCGCTCATGAAATCGCTGGCGGACGCTCGCATCGGCGCTATCGCGCAGGGTCTCAGCCCAATCGTGGACGGCATCGAGAATTCGTCCCTTGCGCCGCGCCACCGCTTCAAACGCCAGCGCTCGCGCCGCGGGCGTTCGAGCCTTGCTCTGAAACGCGATCAACCGCGGGATGGGATCTTCGAGATTCGCGAGGACAGCGGCCTTGTTGCGCTCCGACCCGATTGTCAGCATGTCCGCAACTGCGCCGTCGGAAACGTCCAGACTGCGGCGGTACAGCGGCTCGGCGTTCGCGTAGTCGCCGGCTTCTTCATAAACCGCGGCGAGGCGTTCCAGATATTGCGCCAGATCGGGGTGGTTGGCGCCCTGCGTCTCTTCGACGATTGCGATCGCCTGGCGCAGGCTTTCCTCCGCTTGCGGATATTCGCGCGCCGATTGTTGAACCAGCCCGAGATCGCGTAACACCGCCGCATACAGCGGATGCTTCGTTCCCAATCCCATCGCGACGATGCCGGACGCGCGTTCAAGTGTCGCGCGCGCGGCGGCGAGATCGCCGCGATTACGTTGCGCCTCGGCCAAGCCAAGCAGCGCGCTCGAGTAGTCGAATGCGGGAGGTTTGGCATTTCGCGCGTATAAATCCACGTCTTCCTGGAAGAGCTTCTCGCCCTCTTCGCGATCGCGCGAGTACACCAGACGCGCGAGATTTCGCAGCGACGCACCGATGGTCAAGGCATTCGGCCCATTCTGCCTGCGCTTCAGCTCAAGCGATTTGCGATAGTCCGCCTCAGCCATCGCGACGTTGCCGATCTGCGCATAGAGCGCGGCGCGATTATTCAAAAACGCCGCGTAAGCCGGATGCTGCTCACCGAGTTGCTCGCGCAGGAGCTTCCCGGACTCGTCATACAGCTTCTCGGCGGTCGAATAATGGCCAAGATCGGCTTGCAGATACGCGTAGCCCACCAAGCTCGCCGCATAGGCCGGATGATTCACTCCTGGCTTCACGCGCAAAACGTTCAGCCCTTTTTCGAACATCGCTTCGGCGCTGGCGTATCTTCCCACACGCTGATAGGTCCCCGCGAGATTGATGCATAGCGTGCCGAATTCTTCGTTGAACTCCGGCGGCGATTGCGATTCGTGAATCGCGAGCGCTTCTTCCATTCGCGCGATCGCCTGGTCGTACTCGCCGAGAAACACGAGAACTCCGCCCAGCGTATTCAGGCTCTCGGCGACGCGCAAATCGTGGCCGCCCAAAAGTTTCGACCGAATCGCGACCGCCTGCTCGGCGAGCTTCCGGCCCTCTGCGTATTGATTGGAATCGCGGCACAGCAGCGCGAGATCGTTCGCACTCTCGGCGTAATCGAGTGTGTCTTCGCCGATTTTCGTCTTTCGAATTTCAATCGCCTGCCGCAACGATGCTTCACCGGTTTTCAGGTCACCCGCCGTGTACTGAAAGAATCCGAGACGGTCCAGACTGTGCGCGGACTGTTTCGAATCGGTCGCCGAGTCGACAGCTAATTTCGCGATTCGAATCGCCCCCGCGAGGTCGCCCTTGTTATAGGAACTCTCGGCTTGTGCGTCGAGCGAGGACCAACCCTGCGCACATCCGAGCGTTGCGAAAAACAGCGCGAGACCGCAGCGCGCCAGCACGCTATTTCGCGCCTTTCAATCTGGCGAGATTTTTCTCAATCGCCTGGCGATCGTGTCCGGATAGACTCGCTTGCAGCGCGCGCGAATAGAGTTCGGTAGCCTTGGTCGGATTGCCGTGTAACTCCGCGATGACGCCGGCATTGTTCAAGTCCTGATCGCCCGACAACTCCGCAGCGAAGCTTTCGCCATCGAAATTTCCGATGGATGCCTGTTGCGCAATGCTCACCGCCTTTTCAGCCTCGCCGCGGGCGAGTGCCGCATCGATCCGATCGAGAATCGCGCGCAAGCGCGCAGAAGGCGACACGCGAACCTGATCGTTTACACGAACCGAGCCTCCGCTCGCGAGTTCGCCTCGCGAATGATCGCGAAAAATCGTGGCCAGCTTGATTTGGCCGACGACTTGACCACCGCGAATCACATCCACCTTGGCGTCCTTCGACAGTCCGTCAAGGGACCCAAGATTGATGGTCGCGATACCATTGGCAATCGACCCGATTGATCCTGTGGCGCGAGACTCGCGGCTGTCGCTGTCCAGTCCGCGAAAGGTCGCTGGGTTGGAATCGGCGTTGCGCGCGAGAAGAGTGGGAGGCGTGGACATCGCAGAATCCGGTCTCACCGGCTCCGAATTGCGCTGCGGCGCGTGTAACACCACGCCCACGACGACTGCGGCGGCCGCTGCCAAAATCGCGATTCGCGGCCACGTGATTTGTTTTCTCCGGCGAGCCGCCAGTCCGTGTCTCGCGATCGCGGTCGAGGTCAACTCGTCGAACAAATGGTGATCGCTGAGCGCCTGTTGCGCCAGGTCTCGCGATTCCGCGGGCGACAATTCTCCGCACGCGAAGCGATCGAATCGTTTTTCACTCATGCCCACCATCCATGCGTTTGCGAATTCGCCGGCCCAATTCGCGAATTCCGCGGCTCACCCAGGTCGCGACGGTATTCTCGTTGACACCCATCCGCCGCGCGATTTCAACATACTTCAGTCCGTCCATGCGCAACGTCAGCACGTCGCGGTGCTCGCGATCGAGGGTCGCAAAGCAATCGGCGACAATCGCTTGCGTCTCCCGCTGGATCATCCCCGCGAGTGCATCGGCCGAGGTGTCCGCTGGTTCCGAAATCGAAATCGCTGATACCTCGCGACGAAATCCTACGCGGCTCTGTTCTTCGCGGACCACGTATCGCAGTACTCCATCCAGCCACGCGAGCAATTGATCGAGCGGCCAATCCGGTTCTGCGCCCATCGGCGATTCTTCGCCGAAGTAATATGAAACCGCCGGTTGGGACTTCCGGTTCTCGAGCGAACGCCGCAGCGCTTCCTGCGCCGCACTTTCCGGATCGCGCGAGCCGAGGCGGGCGGCTCTGAATGCCAGCGCGGAAGCCAAACGGCGGTAATCGCTCACCGCATCCCGCGGGATCGGAGGTCCAGCCTGGGGGATCATGCGATGTCGATCATTATCCTCCAATCCATCCCTTCACGCTCAACCTCGCCGCTTGGCCATCGAGTGTTGCGTGCGCACGTCGCCGCCGGGATTTTCGCGGACAACAGGTGTGCCTACTTCGCCAATGAATTCTCAATCACCGCCAGCGTTTCCTCCATCGCCCGAAGGCTCTGCTCGCCCGCCGCATAGTCGCGCGTGCGCATCGCCAATTCACCGCCTGTTGCTGGCTTGTTAGGCTCTCTTGGGCAGCGCGGATATCCTCCGGAAGAGGGGAACCGGCAACGGACGATTTCCTTTGAGCCTGACGCCAAACGCGAGCCTGGCCTGGGCTCGCGCGCCTCATTACCGCGCTGTAGTGTTTCATAAACTCCGACTGTCCGGCGGGTGACGTCGCGGACGGATCCCGACGCCCTGCGGGAGCGGCGGTTGCGCCGGACTCGCAGGCATTGCCGCTGGCGGCTCGTAGGACTGGCCGGCGATGGCGCAGAGGAAGTCGCGTCGCCCAATTGAGGCTCCACGCCATCGATGGGAGCATAAAGAGTCTGCGAGATGTTCCGGTAGCTCCGGCCGGTAATCTTCGCATGACTCTGCTGCTGTGTGCGCACCAGGCCTCCCGGCACCTCGTCGCTGGTCCACGTCTTGGTAAAGGTCAGCGGATCGTCGGCTCGGGTAACACACTCCCATCTTGGTGGCGATCTTCTTCCCGTTGATCGTCACGTCTCTTCGCCTCTTGTGATGACCCTGGTCGGGTCGTCCACTGGCGCGCCCGGCGCCGCGCTTCGTTTCGCCTTGAAGATCCGTTGATCGCTGGAAGGGTGTCGGGTCCGTTCCTGCCTCGCGACCTTCCCCGACACGGTAGATTCGACTTTTACGACGGCCCGCTCGTCGTCAATCGACTCGAGCGTAAGGGTAAAACGCGAAATCTTGGTCTTGGTGTATTGATTGGTGCCCGGTTTGTACTCGTGCAACAAGTCGGTCTCATAGCTGGCCTTCGAACCTGGCGGGAATTTCTTCCAGGCGAGGTATTTCGGTGAATCGGCGAGTGCCTGGGCGGGCATGGGCATCTTCATCCAATCCGGTGCGGATTCCCGGAAATTCGCGAGCGCGCCCGCATCCAGCACCTTCAACTGTTTCGCCGATCAGGAAGCGGACGCCCGCTCCTTCGCGCCAATCCTGAACTTGCCCCCAAATCTCAATCGGCTTGCCGACCAGACCGGAGAAATTCTGGCCATAGCTCTCCAGGATCTCCGAGTTCGGCGTAAACGCCGTAAAACGATCGTTCTTGGATTCCTTGAAATGAATCGTCGCGTACCGCGGGGAACCGCTTGTATCCACCTCTACCCGCGATACCGTGCCGCGCACTTCCACCACTTTTCCCATCCAGCGCGGATCGTAAGAGCTCGCCAGGAAATGCGACAGGTCGGGAAGCTGCGTCTTCGGATCCTTCAGCAGCGCGGTGAACCAAAAGATCGCTCCTTTCGACTCTGGATCTCCCTGCGGCCCACCTCGATCGTCCTTCGGCACGTCCTTCAGCCGCGCCGCGGCGGCGAGCAACCGCTGGTTCTCCGAACCTGGCCACAAGCTGCCCATACACGGAAGCCGCCTTGGCCCATTGCTCCTTGGAATTCAAGGTCGTCGGCCGCGTGCCCGCTCACAGCAGGGCGGTTTGATCCAGGCAAAGCGCGATCGCATAGTCGCGCGGCGAGTTGTTGGTCACTTGCGTGAGGAACAGCAGAAATGGATTGGGCGACGGCGCTGGCTGATAGGCGCCGATGGACCACCTCGGCGCGCTTGGCAAGTCCTCCGACCGAATTCTTGGGGGTGTGCAGGACGGCGGTCGCGGCTGCCAGGACTTCCTTTTCGCCGAAAGTTCTTTACGAAAAAATTGTAGAGGTCCAGGCTGGAGGCTTTGGGGTCGGGCAGATCCGCCGGCTTCGAGCGCGCCAGCGAACTAGCCACATCCGATTCCATCTGGTTGACCATGTAGACCTGCGGTGTCACGTACTTCGAAATATCCAGACCGCTGCGTCAGGAACTCCGCCCAATTCCGCGCATCTTCGTATGCCCTGCGCCAGTGCGACTTGTCCACGAACGGCCTCCGCGATGATTTGCGGTTGCGCCCATTGCCCATCTTTGTCCCTGCCCTGGGCTCTTCGCAGCGCATTCACCCATTCCACATACAGCGGAAAAGCAAAGGGCCGGATGCCGCCATCCACGCCCGTCGGGAACGCATTGAGATCCCGCGGAGTATTCGGGTCAAAGCCAAAGGGATCCGCGGTCACTGCAATCGCATTCTGCATTTTTTGCATATCGCCGGTCACGCCCTGCTGCAACGAGAACATCAGATAGGACAGGTCCTTTTCCGTAAGCGCGCTGAGGAAAGCCGCCTGGGCGGCCTCGAATCCTGGACCGTTGGGGAAAACTTTCCAGAAGCTGGCTGCGCGCCTGGCCGATCGCGCCATTTAACTGCGACTCCGCTTTCTTGTAATTTTGGGCCGAGTTCCAGATCTGGCTGTGCAATGCTCTGGCATGGCGGCAGCGTCGAGGGGTTGAGCGGATATCGATTGCAGGGCTCCTGGCCGAAGCAGCGCGGCCGCGGCGAACAGAAAGATCAGAGAAAGCGATCGGAGTTTGGCCATCTGCATTGACCTCGTCCTATCTTTTCTTGGCCTGTGGCGCCTTGCACGGAGGCGCCTCGGCTTGCTGCCGGGCAATATCCGCAGGTCTGCCGTCGAAGGGCCCGAAGCCCGCCAGCGGCTTCCATCGGTGGATATAAATCTCCGGAGGCGGCTGGCTGTTGCTGGTGCGTGAGAAGTTCCAGCGAAAAGCCGTTCCACCGAGAAAAACGCTCTTGATCTGCATGGTGGGAAGCGGCTGCGTCAAGCCGAAGTGGATGACCTGCGCTCCCGCGTACCGGCCGGTAGAAAACGTCCTTGCAATCGCCCACGCATTCGACTACATAGCGCTCCGTAATAGTCACGCGATCGGGCGCCGTTCCCTTTAATCCGCCGGCATCCCAGGTCACAGTGTTGGGACCCGACGCAAGCGAACTTGTCTTTTTTCATGCCGTTCGACCGACTCGTCGATCGGTTCGCCATCATGCAGCGTATCGGGAGGGTCATACCAGGCAGTCACCAGATACTCGAAGCCCGGATTGTGAGCGGCGACATCCAGATAATTGGTGACGTTGCTCGGACCCAGCATCATCTCAATCCGCTTAGGGTCGCGAGCAGGCGCTTGGGGTGACGCCCCAGCCGGAAGCGGCGGCAGCGTGACGCCGCGTGGGACCAGTTCCACGGCGTCGCATTTGTCACTCAACATTTTCGCCGTCATTTTTCGGGTCTCCGCATCGAATGTCCCTTCGATCCCAATCGCCTCGAGAGCGGCAGGGTGGGGAGCGACCCACGGCTTCGGGTCGAGGTGGAACCGGCCGGTCTTTGGGTCGTAGTGTCCCGCCAGGTTATAGCCGGCGCCGTCCGTACTCGTGATCGAGCGATGGAAAGAGAACGTCATCGCTCCAGTGACGCCGCCACCAGGTTCTTCCATCCCAAGCGGCCCGGTGACGGGCACCATCTTAAATTGGAACTCGGTCCATCGCCCTGCGCAGTGATAACGTCCCGTGAACTGGTCGAAAATACGGTTAGAATGATCCTGCGCCGCGGCGGGCAGAAGAAGCGACAGCGACAGCACGAACCGGAAACAGCGTATCACGTGAGTGACCTCCTTGATCGTTCACTTGTAGGTCGTGGGCACGGAAAACTCGACCACTGCCGTCACCCCGCCGAGGTCAAGACCGGTAGCCGAAAACGATGAGTCAGCGTCATGCTGTTGTATCGACGTACCTCCGCTGCCCGCCGGCATACCGAGCAGAATATAGGAGGGCACGGTAAACTGTCCGGCTTCCACCGGTATCCGGCAGGAAAAGCCCGCAGTCACTCCCGACCCCGTCGAGGTTCCGCCGAGAAGGACGTAGGTTCCCGGCAAGCCACCGGTCCAGGTATACGTTAATCCCTGTGTCCGGTCTACCGTCCCGGCCGCGCTTGGATTGGTCCACTTGAAAAGGGGATTCGACATGGTCACGGTGGAAGTGAACGGACCCACGTCCGCTCCGCCAGTGCCAGTGAAGGTGAAAGTTCCACCCGTCGACGGAATCCCGGGTGTAAGAGTCGCGCCATACTCGCCCTTGATGCCGAGCTGTATCGGCAGTGGTATCGCGGGTCCCGTGGGCCCCGCGAAAGTAATCGACCCGGCGTCCAGACCGACGATGGTGAGCGGGCCTCCCGTGATAATCGGGTACACAGCGCATCCACCGGGTGAAAGAATATCCCCCCGGCCCGTAGCGCCGGCGAGGAGCCCGCTATCCTTGAAAAAGGCCGCGCCGGCAGAGTTGGTGACGGTAAGAACGCCCTTGGCGTTCGTGTCATTCGTCTGAAGCAGGGTCAGCCCCCCGATTTTGAGCGTATCTTGCGTGTCCTTCAGGATTTGGTCGCCGGTAATGGTAACACCGCCGGTCCCCGGCTCGACGCATGTTCCGCCGCCCTGGTGGATCGGGAGAACCACGACATTACTCATGACGGTTCCGGTCACCGCGATCAGGGGAACGTGGCAACTGTTGGGAGCCGAGGCGGTATCGTGAAATTGATCACATCCACACCCGGGTACACCGACGAGCCTTGATAGAGGACGTTCAGCAGAACCCCGCCCAGATAAACCTGCATGGGGGTGTTAATCGCGTGTGGCGTCAGCGATGTAGGCGTTATCGCTGTCGGCGGGATCGGCGCCCAGACCCGTTGTCCACACGACGATAGTCTCTCCGGGTGTGCCCGAGTTGGTAAATGTGAGCACCGCGCCGGTCGTGTTGTCGGTGGCGACCCCCAGATCGATATTCGTGTTTAACACTCCCAGAGGAATTGGGATCTGGTTAAACTGGTTGATCCCTACGGCGCTCGCCACCACCTGGATGGGCGCAGGGGCGCTGTTCGTGCCTCGATAGTTCACCGTGAGAGTTCCAGTCCCGACCGGCGTGGCTGCGGGCAGAACCGCGGCGATCTGAGTAGGACTGGTGTAATACAGCGCCGGATGCGTCGTCACGCCGTCCACGACTACCGTGATGCTGGCTCCGTTCAGTGTCGATGGCAGACCCGCCCGAGCCTGGGTGTCCTGTAGAACCGGAGTCCCAGGATCGGCCAGATTACTTCCCTGGACAACGAAAATGCTGCTGGGAGCGATGCCGAAATTCGGCATGCCCGGCGGAATCAGGCTGGAGTTGTTCAGAATTTGCGCGACCGCGGGTCGCGTCGAGGCCGATGCTCCGAAGGTGGTGAATTGAAGCGTGATCGCGCCGCCGCTGTTTGCGACGACCAGGACTTTCGCGACCTTCCCGCTGCTGGTGTTCGCAACGAAGGCATCTCCAGCCACAAGCAGATTGGCGGCGATAGGTGTCGACCTGCCGGCCGCGGCAAGGGTGACCCAATAAGATTGGGGCAAACCGTTGAAATTAGTCGCCCCAGCGTCGCCGACGTTGTACACCGTCGCGCTGCCCTGCGGAGCGATGGTGCTTCCGTTCCACAGAATGTCGCCGCCGGAGCTGACGACCGCACCTGTATCCAGATTCAGGGCCGACCCGGTCTGTAGAATCGTGTTTTCACTCAGGTCGGCCCGGATTGCGATGGGAAACGCACAAGCCAGAATCGCTAGAGCAATAATCCGCGCTGGTAGAGTTTGGTTCATGAATGAAGCCCTCGTGGTCCTAAGTTCTACAGGCCGCGATCGGTCCGTGAAAAGCGACTGCTGTCGAGCCGTTCGGAATCGTCCAGCTCTCTTTCGCCAATGAAAGTCGTGAGTTGTACCATGTTTAATCATTTGAATCTGGTAGTAGTGTGCGCCACGTCATCGTTCTTTGTGGCGCCCTAGACATTGAAGTTTCCATACCGTACGAGATCGGCGCCCGAGCGGGCCGCCGCACTTTCGTCTGCAGGATGACGAACTCGCCGAAATCGGCCAGTCGCTCATCCGAAACCAGAGCGCCGGGGCAATGAAGGATGGCTTCACGCAATCATAATGGGGGTTGAAGCCCGATTCTTTCGACAAGTTTGCAAAAACATCGCGGTGCACCCCATAAACACAAACATGCCGCGGCGGCAGGTTTGCGAGTCCAGTCAAAACAACGTTTGCAGGCTTCGATAGCCCGGGTTAGCCGCGGGTCCGGGTCGAAATCCTGATGATGTTGCGACATAATGGAAAACGCCGAACAAGGGTGGAGGCCACAGTGTGCGCCGGGGAACCTCGGGCAGCACTCCATCGCAAAGGAGGCTTTATGCGGAATATGCAGCCGTGCTTCGCTGCGCTGATCGTGGCGGTCGTAGCCCTGTTCTCCCCGGCGGGAGGGAACGCGCAGGAGCTCGGAAGCATCAGCTTTCCTAACTCCGGCTCCGGGGCCGCCCAGCCGAAATTCATCGAAGGCGTCAAGGACCTTCACAGCTTCGAGTTCGATGAGGCGGCAGAAGCGTTTCATAAGGTGCAGCAGGTCGATCCGAACTTCGCGCTGGCTTATTGGGGCGAGGCCATGAGTTATAACCATCCTCTGTGGGCTCAGCAAGACCTGCCAGCAGCCAAAAAAGCATTAGAGCGGCTGGCGCCCACACTCGAAGGACGCCTCGCGAAAGGACACACGGAGAAGGAAAAGGCCTATCTGGGAGCAGTGAACCAGCTCTTTTACGCGCCCGGAGACAAGCTGGCACGCGACAAGGCGTACTCCGAGGCGATGGCACGTCTCTATGACCGATGGCCTGACGATCACGAGGTCGCGATTTTCTATGCTCTTTCTCTGCTCGGAACCGTGAGGCCCGGAGACCAAGGGTTCCGGCGGCAGGCGCTCGCGGCATCGATTGCGATGAAAGTATTTCAGGAAAACCCGAACCATCCCGGCGCCGCGCACTTCATCATCCACGCCTTCGACGATCCCGACCATGCGATTCTCGCCCTGCCGGCGGCGCGTGTGTATGCCAGGATCGCGCCGGCGGCGCCGCACGCACTGCATATGCCGTCGCACATCTTCGTCCAGCTCGGAATGTGGCAGGACGTGGCTGCCTCCAACACCGTAGCCTACAAAGCTGCCGAGGACCTCATCGCGCGCATGCACCTCCCGGAAGGGCGTGAGGATTTTCACACGCTGTCCTGGCTGGAGTACGCGAACCTGATGCTCGGGAAGTTCGACGAGGCGCGAAGAAGTGTGGATCTCGCCAAGCAGGCCGCTGATCGAAATTCCACAAAACACAAACATCGCGCAGCAGTACCACACGATGCTGGCCCGCTACATCCTGGAGACCGGCAAGTGGGAAAAGATCCCGCTGGAGAGTTCCGATGGAGCCCCAGCTGATCACGCGTCGATGCCCGGCATGGCCGGCATGGGCGCGCGTTACTCGGGACAAGGAGCGTGGATCTTCATCGCCGGCCTGAGCGCCGCAAAACTGGGCGACGCGAGCGAGGCGGAGCGGGCCCGCGCCGCGCTAGGCACGATGCAGGCGCGGCCTGGAATCCGGTGGCGAGGCGTACGCAGCAAAGCCATTCGCCATTATGGAAAACGAGGTCGCCGCGGCCGCGCAATTCGCGCGTGGACAAAAGGCGGAAGCGCTGCGTCTGGCGAAGGCAGGCGGCTGAGATCGAATCGACTTTATCGCGCGCCGTCCGGGCCGCCCGAGCCGATCAAACCTGCACTGGAGTTTTACGCCGAGATGTTGCTGGACGCGGGCAGGCCCGCGGAGGCGGCGGCGGCGTTCGAGCAGCAGTTGCTGCGGACGCCAAAACGAACACCCTCGGTGCAAGGGCTGGCGCAAGCTAATGCTAAGGCCGGTCCGATCTGAACTTCGAAGCTGGTACCGGCAAATGCGCGATAACGGTCCCTTTTTCTGAGGCGAGCGGTTTACCGACGACAGGTTCGGGTAGAAGTGCGGTCGCGGGTCACAAGCCGTTTGTCAGGACGAATCGGATACCATCATTAGTGGCGCATTGCGCCGCCAGACGGTTAGCGGCTCAAAACCTGACAAAAATGCTCTTCGGAGAATCAAATGCGGAAGAACAATATCAGAATCACAGCGTTAGCATTCGTTATTCCGAATCTTTTCCTCTGGCCGGCGTGCGCACGAGCGCAAGCTGCGAAGGCTCCCTATCCGGTCATTGCGCCTTTCGACCAGTATTTGATTCCGGACGAGAAGGCTGAGATAGTGCTGGCCCGGAGTTCCGCTCCGGCATCGATTTCGGATGCAGCCGAAGTGATGGTGCTGCGACGGGATGGCTACGCAACTGCCGTGAAGGGCTCGAATGGCTTCGTCTGCATCGTCGAGCGATCCTGGGCGAAGCCGACCGATGACCCGGAATTCTGGAATCCCAAGGTCCGCGCCCCGAATTGCTTCAATCCGGAAGCCTCAAGGACGTTTCTGCCCATCTTTCTGAAGAAGACCAAACTTGTGCTGGCGGGAAAATCGAAAGGCCAGATCCTCGCGGCTACGACGTCCGCATTAGAAAAGAGAGAACTGCCCGCGCTGGCTCCGGGAGCGATGTGCTACATGATGGCGAAGCAGCAGTACCTGAGCGACGAGGACATGAGCTGGCATCCCCATCTCATGTTTTTCGTTTCGGGTGATGCCGTGAAAAGCTGGGGAGCCAATCTGCCTGGCTCGCCGGTGATAGCGGGGCAGGATCCGGAGGAACGGGTAACCATCTTCATGGTTTTGGCCGCCACTTGGTCGGATGGAACGCCGGGACCATCCACGAAGCACTGACGGCAATTTAATTTGAGTTTGCCAAGCGTCTCTCAGCGATGAATGGCAAGGCGCCAAAAAGAACCAACGAAGCCCGAGCGCGGACAGCATTAGGCCTTTCCAAAGCTCCCCGAGATGTGGCGTTCGAGCCGATTACTCCCGAAAAGTGGGCTTGCGTCCGGTCCAAGTCCATGCACTGACCGACGAGCGCATTCCCGAGTCACGCGTTTCGGGCCGTTCGACTCAACTTAGATCGTCCTTGAAACGGTCGAGTGCCATTTGGGTGTATTGGCCGACCTCGATGATGTATCCGTCGGGGTCGCGCATGTAGCAACGCCATTCCCAGCCGTCAGGATTGGCCAGTGGCTCAGTGAGGAAAACAGCTCCCTTAGCGCGCCATTGCTGGTAACAAGCCCGGATGTCGGCCACGCGCAGGTTCAGAAAGCTGTTCACTCTGTTGAGATCCGTTGGAGGCTCAAGAATCACCTCGGGCTTGTCGGGCGTCGGGCCGCCGCCAGAGTTTAGAATGATCCAGGAGTTGACCAGCTTGATGTAGCAGGGGTTTTCCCGCTTGATCAACTTCCCGCCTAAAATTCGCACGTAGAAGTCCCTAGATTTTTCCTGATTCTTCACAGTAAGAAAATGGGTGACGAAGAAGCCTTCAGATGTAATTGGAGCGTCGGGTAGATTCATACGGCGGTCTCCTTTCGAGAACTCAACCTGAAGGAGCGGACTCCACAGGATCCCCGCAAGTAATCATATATCGTTGCCGCGCACAAGGTTCGATTTAACAACGGCAGGTTGCGTTCGATTCATGGCTCCGGCCGCGCCCGAAACCCGACCAGGTCCACCAAAACATTTCGTTCCCTTTAGCGTTGGCTCGCTCCGGCCATCCGCCCATACAACTCCGCCACCACTTGAACAGCGGCTTCCGCCGCGCCTCGGTCCGGGTTTTCGTTCGCATCATTGAAGCCGTCCATGTCGCCCTTGCCGAGATCCTGCACGACGATCCCGTCCCGCCGCGAAAGGATGTTCACGTTCTTATACATCACTCCATAATTCACCTCCGGCTGGGGAATCAACCACGCAATCTGACCCCGCACCGGAACGATGGACTCGTCCTTCCACAACGCTCTCGCTCCATAGCCGGTCGCGTTGATCACCACCTTCTGAGCTATCTGGTTCAACTCGGACGGCGAATGAAACTCAACCCTCTCTATCTTGCCGCCCTCGACCAGGAAATCGGTCACCAGTTGTCGCGAATAGGCCGCGATGTTAAAGGTGAGACTCGAATTTCGCCTTGCATATCGGGTTGGGAAAGGATGGCTGCCGGGTGGAAGATCTCGAGAACGCGGTGTTAAATCTCTGACGCGATTCTGATAGCTCGCAAAGCCCAGGGTATCCTCTTGCCGCCGGCTGGCCTGCATTTCATCCGGGCTGGTATCGGACAGAACGTAACGATCGAGCCATTCCACGGGATTTCCCGCCATTCCCAGATAGCTTTCATAAGTGTGAAACGACGTGCGGCACATCTTTTCCCACAGCGCTGGAAAATCAGACGCCACGGAATTCGTCAACGCGATGCGCGAGTCGGGGGTCCAGGAACCGGTTGCTCGTGCGGATCGCACCTCCGGCGGACGCTCCTTCGCATAAATCGTCACCTTGGCGCCCGCGCGTTGCAACAGAATCGCCGAGGTCAACCCCAATGCGCCGCAACCGATCACCGCCATATCCCGTTCTCCGGCCGCCATAGCCTTTTCTACCGCGATGTTGCTCGATCCCCACGATAGCGACCAGCCGCTGCCGCCGTGCCCGTAATTGTGTACCACCGTCTTGTCGCCGACACGCTCTACATCAAGTCGAGGACCGGCGGCGCGAAAGGGGCGAAGGCACACGGTGACGCGAAAGATCCGGTCCACCTGCGCGCGGATCGGCATTATTTTGGGGAGGATCTCGTAAGCAGGCAGACTGGGCGGCGCCGCCGGGTTTCGGGCCTTGTGTGCACAGCCGGCGAGGCCCACCGTTGCAAGACCGCCTAGGAAGTCACGTCTGTTCATCCGGCTCCTTGCAAAAACTGAGTGTGCAGGCTCATGGGCGGCCGGCACGTCAATCGCAATAATTCAGCAGAAAGCATAACATGAACGGGCGCTCGAACCCGTGTATGTGAAGGACTACGCTGGGACCTCGGCGACACAACACCTCGGGTACCATATCGAGATCGGTGAATACCAAGGCCCGGCGTGCGCGGGTCCAGAGAAACAGAAGAATTGAAGCCTCCGGCAGCAAGACCGCCATCGCCATCCCGCGATCTGAGCCTCCTCCGGACTCTAGGTACTAACCATCGACCATCTGGCGAGCGTAGAAGGACTCGACCACCGGCAGACCCGCGCCGCCCCGCGGGCGAAAAGCAGGTTGATCCGAACGGCTAAGATAGCAGAGACGCCATGACGCAGCCGACCAATTCCCGCCTCGCCTGGTTCAACGGCAAGTTCATGCCCGAGAATCAGGTACTGATCCCGTTCCGCGACCGGAGCTGGAGGTACGGCGACGGCGCCTTCGACATGACGCGCACCTTTAACGGCCGCGCCTTCCGGCTCAAGGAGCACATTGACCGCTTCTATCGCTCGCTGCGTTATCTGCGTCTGGATCCCGGCATGAGTCCGCAGGAGATGATCGACGTGTCGGAGCAGATCGTGGCGCGCAACGAACATCTGCGCGAGCGGCCGGCGATTGGTGGATCGGCCAGCGCGTCAGTCGCGGCGTCGATCCGATCGGTGATGAAGTGCCCGAGCACAGTCGGTCCGAACGTAGTTGTGGAATGCACGCCGCTGCCGCTCAAGGCGCGCGCGCGTCAGTTCCGCGACGGTCTCGATGTATGGACGCCCGCGCAGCGCCGCATCGCGCCGGACATGCTCAGCCCGCGCGCTAAGACGCACAACTACCTGAACATGATCGTCGCGGAGCAGTCGGTGAAAGCGCACGATCCCGAGGGTTGGGCGGTGCTGCTCGACGTCAACGGAAATCTCGCCGAGGGGATGGGCAGCAACATCTTTGTGGTCCGCGAGGGCAAGCTCTATACCCCGAGCGAGCGTTACGTCCTTCCCGGCATCAGCCGCCAGATGACGCTCGATCTCGCGCGCAAGCTCGCCATTCCAGCAATTGAAGGCGACATCGATCTCTTCGACGCGGCGAACGCCGAAGAGATGTTCCTGACCTCCACGAGCCTCTGCATCGCCGGCGTGCGCAGCTTCAACGGCGCCAAGGTCGGCGACGGCCGCGTGCCGGGTCCGATCACCAAGCGCCTGACCGACGCCTACATCGCCGAGGTGGGCTGCGATTTCGTGAAGCAGTATCTTGATCGGCTCAGCTAACATCAGCTTCGAAGAAGTTCCGCGATAGCCTCGATCTTTTGATTCGCTTAACGAGCACGATTCTCAACTTCGACGGTTCCCGGGATGCTATAATTCCCGCCATGACACGACGCGCAGGTGTTTATATCGTCCCCACTGACCGTTGGTACATTGAGCGGACGGTCTGGCTGATTGCCGGAATAGTTCTGTTGGCAAGCACGGCGCTGGCGCTGCTGGTGCAGCGGATGTGGATGTTTGGAGTGATCGCCACCGGGCTCGTTTCGATCAACGTCGCCTTCACCGGATTTTGCCCGGCGGGAAATTTGCTGCGCCTGTTCGGCTTCAGTCCCATGCTCGGGTCGAAGACGCCCAAGCGCTGGAATCTGTATTTCATGCAAACCGACCAATGGTATCTCGAGCGCCGCATTTATCTCGCGGTCGGCATCAACATCTCGATTGCGTCGATCCTGGCGATCACGGTCAGCGCCTGGTGGACGCTGTTCACGCTATTTGTCGGCGGCGCCATGGTGTGGTTCGCAGCCACGGGATTCTGCGTCATGGCAAACGGCCTGTACTGGCTGGGAGCTGAGCCGCGTTTGAATCCCGAAGCCATGCCTTCAGGCCGCTGTGTCGAATGCGGCCTGTCGAAAGTTTGTGTCGGCGGACATAAGAAGCAACCCGCTCCCGCTTTGATTGCGGGCCCGGTCTCGATTCGCTGAAGACAACAGACAGAATGTTGTGGCCTGGCTCTCTCACCGGCGCCAAGCTTCCTCAAGATCGCCGGCCTGCGGCACATGAAAGAACTCCAGGAACTTCCTGTGGTGCGCAGCTGGTTTCGGCTCGAATTGTGGCGCAAGCGAATGAGCGAGGTCCAGAACGCTTTGACCGAGATCGGATTTGTGCGAAATAGGCGCAGCTTCGAGAATCGCGCCCTGCACACCCGCGTAATCGTTGGCAAAGCAGTGTGCCACTGGGATTCCTACGACACGCGCGACTTCGACGTCGTCGAACTTACTTCGGGTCTTGCGGTTCACCAGAAGACTAACCCGGTCATGTAAGTTCAGTTCCGTAAGACGCCTCATTCGCACGGAAGCCAGATGGAGCGGAACCACCTCCGGAGTGGTCACCAGGAAGATTCGGTGCGACTCGCGCATCACCGAGACCGTGAAGGGATCGAAACTGCTGGCCACGTCTGCGCAAATCACGTCATACTGAGCGCGGGCCATTTCGAGAACACGCTGCAAGTCTCTGGTATCGATGCTTGGGGCGGCGTCCAGGCCGCCGGCATGCAGCACTTCAAGCTTCCCCCATTTTCCGACCATCTGTGCCCAAAGCCCCTCATCCAGGTTGGGGGAGTGAACCAGCGCATCCACAATCGAGGCACTTTTTTCAAGCTTGAGCAGGAATTTAATTGCTCCCGCGGCCAAATCGCAATCCAGTAGCAGAGTTCGAAGGCCTATGTCCTCGGCGATCGCGCAACTGACACTCAGCGCAATCGTAGTGGTACCGACTCCGGGCTTGGCGGGAAGAAACGTATAGAGATCCGAGAGGCGCGGCGCCGGCATCGGTTGAATCTTCAAACGTTGCTCGGTTGATCGTATCGCTGCCTCCATCGCCGCTGGCTCGATGACAGAGTTCAGGTGTTCACGAACACCCAGGTGCATCAACTTCGGCAGTAAAGCCACGTCCTCTCGACTGCTGAGCGTGATCACAGGGAGCCCGGGAATCGAGATTTCAAGGAATGCGAGCAGCTCCTGTGCACCCGGAAAGTCGTCCACGTCTAGAAACAATAAGCCCACCTTCCGGACGCGAACGATGCGTAATAAATCGTCGGTCGATGGGTACTTGGAAAGAGTCCCCACGACTTCAACCCGAGGGATCTGGAGCAGCAGGTATTTCAACTCATCTCTCAAGCGGTCGCCCGGAGCTACAAGAAGGCTTTTTAACATGTTTCTCTCTAAGAATTACTAATCTTCACTGTTTGAAGTAGCAAATCAGTGGCCAGGCAAGCATAACAAGGGCGCCAATTCTTCCTTAGAGTGAGATACCCTACCCCGCCTAAGGTTGTAGGTCGTCTTGGCGCATGGCAGATTTGCCTATGAAACTGACGTAATACATCGGATTCGAGCACCGCAACGTCAACCCGCGCGGTCGACGAGTTGGGACTTCAGCGCCGCGACCAAAGTGGATTTTCCAGAGGCCGGAAGACCCGTTACCCACACCGCAAAGGCGTTCATAGGCTTATACTCCACAATACTCACTCGCCTTTCGTCGACCGAATTCGCACCTTGGAGCTCACTTCGTGGAGGTAACGGCGGCTGGCTGGCTGCTGTAGCTCGGGCCGACGAGCTCATAGCGTGCGCGCACCGCTTGCACGATGTGCGATGCGACGTCAGCTGTCGTACCCGTGCCATAGTCACACTCAACCTGCCGCAAGGTCTTCGCCAGCGGATAGTCACCGAACACGTCCGCGATCCAACGGGAAAAGTCGTTGCGCCGCAGATGGCCGTCCAGCACGTGGGCGGGCGACTGCTCCACGATCGCGACGAACTCACGAAGCGTCCGCGCGCGCTGTCCGCTCATTGACGCGTCACGCCAGAACACGAACGCGCGGCTTTCCGGCACCGGAAGGTCGACGTACTTCGCCAGGTGCCGGACGTGCGGTGTCAGCCGGGGCGCCAATCGGATCCGGCGAACCTCGCCTTGCGCTTCCTCTGTGACCGGCAACATAACTGCTTCCCCTAGCACGAGGCCTTCAAACATCTGTTCCCATTCGGTTTCGCTCATAGCGCCTTCGCACGAGCCGCACATGGCGTAAAGCGCCCGAACCTCATGAGGGTCTGATTCGCGTGTCACGATCACCGCCTGAGTCGCCGCCAGCAGTTCAGGGCGGAGCTTGGATGCCCGATACGTGACCAGGGTGTACCCGCTCGATTCGAGATCGAGCAGATCCGGAGCGTCAGGGTGATCCAGAAAATATTGCGCTTCATCTACTACGATCCGGTGCGGCAGTCCGGTGTGGCGCCGGAGGGTCGCCAGCGCCGGCAAAACGCTATGCAGATATTCCAGCTTTTGGCTATGAGGGGCATGGGACAAATCGATGACGATGCTAACGTCTGCATGACGCAATGCCCGCAACAGATCTCGAGGCCGGGGTAGCGGATCCGCCCCGCCAAAGACGATCACGCCCGGAAGGGCTTCGAGCGACGTGTAGTCGCCCTCCGGATCGAGAATGCAGAGACAGTAGCCGTACAGAATCAGTTGCTCGCATAGCAGCCCGGTAACCCAGGACTTGCCGGTCTTTGGGTCCCCAGCCACAAGAACGCTGCGGCCTCGGACGGCCAGGGTCAACGGTTGTCCGTCGCCGGTATGTCCGAGCAGCAAGCGACGTCGTGTCTTGGCCGGCGCTGGAATACTCCGGCCGGCCGCCAGCTCGCGAATGTACCCCGCCACCGCGGGTGGACCGTCACCCGGCAACACGTAGTCGGCAGACTGTTTTAATACCTCGCTGCCCCAAGCCACGGCTATCCCGACTTCACATACTTGGAGCAGTTCGTGATCGTTTTCAGCATCGCCGATGGCGACGGCGTTGTGAGGCGACAAACGCAGCACAGCTAGTGCTTGACGCAAGCCTGTCGCTTTGCTGATTGCTTGAGGCAACACCATCACGCGGCTACGGTTAAACGCGAGCACCAACGGTAGCTCCAGCCGCCGCAGAATCGTGAGGATTCGGCAGGCTGTGTCCGCGGACGCATCAAGAATCGACTGGCCGGCGGCAAACGGGATACCTTCGCGCCGCATCTCATTCATAAAATTGGCGGGGATGGGCGGGCCCACGACCCTGGTGTAGCCGCTGTCGGGAAACGCGATCACGCCGCCGTTTTCCGCAACCACGGCGTCGACAAAGTGCAAGTCGCCGGCGACCCGCTCCAAGTCGCCCAGAATCCTGCCGGTAACCAGTACGACGACGATACCTTGAGCACGTAGCTCAGCAATGGCCTCCCGTACGCCCGGATCGAGGGTGTCGTTCCGAGCGATGGTTCCGTCATAGTCGAGCGCAAGCGTTGAGAATTTCAACATTCAGCAATCCCGTCTGTTCATAATCTTCTCATCCTAGAAGCACTACCTCTTCCACTTTGGGACCCAGTAGACAGCTGACATCGTTAAGTGCTGTCGCGGCTTCATGAGCAGCAAGGTGCGTCAAATCACCCTCTCGTGCGTTGAGTCGCTCACGACATCGGTCGCCGGGTGTGGCGGATAGGCGGTTCGCCACGGCATCACGCGGGGGCGTGCAGGTTGGATCACGAAGGCGGCGCCTTGCGGGAATCGGCCCAGACGAATTGTGTCAAATCGCGTCACCAGAATTGGCCCGCGGTTTGCATTCAATGATGTTGCGTGCCCAGCTCTACACCCAATACCGGTGTTGTTGAGGCCGTTCGTGGAAGCGTCGTCGACGCGACCTTCCCGGATCGGATTCCGTCCCTGTTCCATGTCCTGACGACAGGTGAGCACGCGGAAATCATCATCGAGGTTATTTCCCATCTCGATGCCCGGACGGTGCGTGGAATCGCCATGACATCCACTCGGGGGCTGTCGCGCGGCTCGGCGATCGTCGACAGCGGAAAATCGCTGAGGGTCCCGGTGGGTGAACGCGTGCTTGGCCGCGTTTTCGATGTCTTCGGAAACACCATCGACCGCAAACCGGCCCTCGAGGGCGGCGAATGGCGATCCATCCACGCCACCCCTGTTCCGCTGATGCGCCGCGCGACCACTTCGGAGCTGTTCGTCACCGGCATCAAGGCGATTGACGTTCTGGCGCCGATTGAACGGGGTGGCAAGAGCGGGCTGTTCGGCGGCGCAGGAGTGGGCAAGACGGTCCTGATCATGGAGCTGATCCACAATGTGATCGGCCATCACAGCGGCGTCAGCGTTTTCTGCGGCATCGGCGAGCGGTGCCGCGAAGGCGAGGAGCTGTACCGTGAAATTCAATCCGCCGGCGTGCTCGAAAAAACGGTGCTCGTGTTCGGCCAGATGAATGAGCCTCCCGGCTCCCGTTTTCGGGTCGGCCATTCGGCGCTCACCATGGCCGAATATTTCCGCGACGACGCGCGGCAGGACGTTCTTCTTCTGATCGACAATATTTTTCGATTTATCCAGGCAGGCTCGGAAGTCTCGGGGCTGATGGGCCAGCTCCCCTCGCGGCTCGGTTACCAGCCGACGCTCGGAACTGAACTCGCCGATCTCGAAGAGCGCATCTGCAATACCGCGAGCGGAGCCATTACCTCCGTCCAGGCAGTCTACGTTCCCGCCGACGATTTCAGCGATCCCTCCGCGGTTCACACCTTCGGTCATCTGTCGGCTTCGATCGTGCTTTCGCGCAAACGCGCGAGCGAGGGGCTGTACCCCGCCATCGATCTGCTGAAGTCCAATTCAAAACTGCTGTCGCCCCAAGTCGTGGGAGCGCGCCACTACCGCATCGCGCAGGAAATTCGGCGAACGCTCGCCGGGTACGAAGAGCTGAAGGACATCATCGCGATGCTCGGGCTGGAGGAGCTCTCGCAAGACGATCGCCGCACGGTTTATCGCGCACGCCGACTGGAGCGCTTCCTCACACAGCCGTTCTTCGTTACCGAACAATTCACCAATCAACCAGGCCGGTTAGTAAGCCTCGAAGATGCGCTGCAGGGATGCGAGCGCATTCTGAACGACGAGTTCGCAAAATATCCGGAGCAGGCGCTGTATATGATCGGCTCTATCGAGGAGGCGAGGAAAACATGAAGCTCACCGTGTGGCTCCCCTCCGAAGTCCTGCTGCTCGAAGAGGAAGTCGAGCGCATTAAGGCCGAGGCCGAAAACGGATGGTTCGGCATCCTTCCCAAGCATGTCGATTATGTGACGGCACTGGTGCCCGGCGTGATGACGTTTCAACCTCGGGGAAAACCGGAACAGTATCTCGCCATCGACCACGGCGTGTTGGTGAAATGCGGCCCCGAGGTTTCCGTTTCGACGCGCAATGCCGTTCGCGGCAGCAGCCTGGAGCAGTTGAAAACCGAAGTCGCGGTTCAGTTTCGAGCGAGGGAAGAACGCGAGAAGGCGGCGCGGGCTTACGAAGCCAAGCTCGAAGCCGATCTGGTGCGGCATCTGTTGGAGGCCGAGAAAAATGCCTGAAACTCCGGAACAACGCATGCTCCGCGATGTCGGCGCGAAACAGGAGCGAATGCTGCGCGCGCGTCAAGCCCGCAAAGGTAACTTGAGCGCGGTTGCGATTCTCGGCGTAGTGGGCTGGTCGGTCGTGTTGCCGACCTTGGCCGGAGTGGCCCTCGGCGTCTGGCTCGATCAGCGCTGGCCCGGGCGAATCTCCTGGTCGATCACGCTGTTGGTTACAGGATTGGTGGCCGGGTGCGTCAATGCGTGGCTCCGTATCCGGGAGGATCGATGAACATTCTTATTTCACTTACCGGCGGCATTGTGATCGGCCTCCTGTTTTACGGCGGATTATGGTTTACCGTTCAAGCATTGGTTGTGACGCGTCACCCGGTGCTGTTGACCGTTTCCAGTTTCGGGGCCCGCATGCTGATCGCCCTTTCGGGTTTTCTCTTCTTCATGGATGGGAAGTGGCAGAACGCGCTCGGTTGTCTGGCAGGCTTCGCGTTGGGACGCGTAATCTGCTCGATCCTTCTGCGCCGCACCGAACGGAGCCCGCGATGCACCTGACGCCCGATCAATCCGTCCTGTGGCACTGGCGCTTTCTGCACCTGAACGCGACCATCCTCTATACGTGGACCGTGATGCTCCTGCTGACGCTGGTGTCCTGGCTGGTCACGCGGCGACTGGATCATTCGGATGGTCCGCGCTCGCGCTGGCAAAACGGCCTGGAAGTGGTGGTCGAAACCATGCGAGAACAGATCCGGGAAATCTGCCCCGAGGGCGGCGATACATACCTTCCTTTCGTCGGATCGTTATTTCTGTTCATCGCGCTTTCCAATCTTCTCGACATCGTGCCGGGCTGGCACGCTCCCACTGGTTCGCTTTCCACTACCGCGGCGCTCGCGATCTGCGTCGGCGTCGCAGTCCCTTTTTTCGGGATCCGCAGTCAGGGATGGTGGGAATACTTTCGCCACTACCTTCGACCCACGTTCATCGTGGCGCCATTTCATCTGTTGAGCGAAACGACGCGAAACCTGGCGCTCGCGGTTCGTCTGTTCGGAAACATGATGAGCGGCTCGATGATCGTCGCGGTTCTGCTGGCGATTGCGCCGTTCTTTTTTCCCGTGGTGATGCAGGTGCTCGGCCTGCTGACGGGAATGATTCAGGCTTATATCTTCGCCATCCTGGCGACGGTTTACATTGCGGCGGCGGTTCAGTCCGGCGCACAATCGCGCCGTGAACAGGAGCGCGCTTAATGGAGTCTCTATGGATAATGTGACTGCGATCGCGATCGTCTCGATGGCTGCTTCCGCTCTGTGTATGGCCATAGGATCGGTCGGCCCGGCGATCGGCGAGGCCAAGGCCGTCGCGCAGGCGCTCAGTTCGATCGCTCAACAACCGGACGAAGCCGGGACCATCAGCCGGACGTTGTTTATCGGTCTGGCCATGATCGAATCGATCGCGATCTACTGTTTCGTCATCTCGATCATTCTGATCTTCGCGAATCCGTTCTGGAACCACGTTGCCGTTTCGAAATAGCCATGCTCATCGATTGGTTCACTGTCGCGGCGCAAATCGTGAATTTCGTGGTCCTGGTCGGCCTGCTGAAACATTTTCTGTTCGGGCGTCTGGTGCATGCGATGGACACGCGCGAGCAGAGCATCGCGGCGCGGCTTGCGGAAGCTGAAGAAAAAAATCGGGACGCGGAGCGGCGGATCAGCGCGGCCCAAAACGAGACCAGCAGAATCCACGAACAACACGACCAGATGATCGCCTCCGCACGAGAGGAAGCCGAGCGCGAACGCAAACAAATGCTCCAGAAAGCGCGGGATTCAGTCCAGGCGCTGGAGGCCAAATGGCATGAGGATCTGGAACGCGAAAAGTCCGCCTTCCTCCACGAGATCCGAACGCGCGCGGCAAATGCGATTCTCGCGATTGCACGCCGCGCGCTCGCGGACCTCGCCTCCGTCGACCTCAACCGATGCGCTCTCGATTCGTTCCTCCAAAAACTCCCGGCGATGGACTTAACGGGGCTCGGCGACGATTTCGTCCTGCGCAGCGGGGCCGATTTCCCCGAGGACGCGCGGCAACGCATCGAGCGCGCGCTCGCGCAGCGGCTCGGCCACGCCCCACGCCTCCGATTTGAACGCGCGCCGCAGATGCCGTGGGGCCTGGAATTGCGCGCCAACGGGCGAAGAATCGGATGGAACCCGGACACCTACACCGGAGCTCTCGAAGAAAATCTGCGCGACGCGCTTGAGCATCAGAACGGATGAGCGACACTCTTAAAACCGTTCTTGAAGACACGCTCGACCTGGTGGGACGCGTCACCCGCGAGTCCACACTGGAGCCGGCCTTCGAGGAATTCGGCGTGGTGACCTACATCGGTCCCGGAGTGGCGCAAATCCAGGGTCTGCCGAATCTAAAATCGGAGGAACTGGTCCGCTTCGAGGGCAATCTGCTCGGCATGGCCTTCAACCTCGATCCGGGCGAGGCCGGCATTGTACTTCTGGACAATCCCGAAAATGTCGAATCCGGTTCCGAAGTACGCCGGACCAATCGTGTGCTGGATACGGTTGTCGGCAAGGCGCTGCTCGGCCGCGTGGTCGACCCGCTGGGCCGCCCTCTCGATAACGCCGGCCCCGTACGCGCGACTCTGCGCTCGCCCATCGAAGTCAATGCCCCGCCGATCATGGATCGCGCGCCGGTAAGCGTGCCCCTCGCGACCGGAACTAAAGCCGTGGATGCGCTGATTCCCGTCGGCCGTGGCCAGCGGCAATTGATTCTCGGCGATCGCCAGACTGGAAAAACCAGCATTGCGATCGACTGCATTCTCAATCAGAAGGGCAAGGACGTCATCTGCATTTATTGCGCGATTGGCCAAAGAAATTCGTCTGTCGCGAAGGTGATCGCCGATCTGCGTCAATACGGTGCGATGGATTACTCCACCGTCGTGGTCGCTGCGGGTGACGCGCCCGCCGGTTTGCAATTTGCCGCCCCTTACGCCGCGATGACGATGGGTGAGCATTTCATGCGCCAAGGCCACGACGCGTTGATTGTGTTCGACGACCTTACTTCGCATGCCGATGCCTATCGCGAACTGTCGCTGTTGCTGCGGCGCCCTCCGGGCCGCGAAAGCTTTCCGGGAGATATCTTTTATATCCACTCCCGATTGCTCGAGCGCTCCACCCATCTGCGACCCGAACTGGGCGGAGGATCCCTCACCGCTTTACCGGTGGTGCAAACCGAAGAACAAAACATCGCCGCTTATATTCCGACGAATCTCATCTCGATCACCGACGGTCAGATCTATCTGACGCCCGATCTGTTCCAGAAGGGTATTCTTCCCGCGATCGATATTGGCAAATCCGTCTCGCGCGTTGGCGGCAAAGCGCAGCTTCCCGCGTATCGAACCGTCGCCGGCGATCTGCGGCTGTTCTATTCGCAATTTGAGGAGCTGGAGGTGTTCTCGCGATTCGGCTCGCGCCTGGACGAGCACACGCGCCAGATGCTGGCCCGTGGCCGTGCCATCCGGGAAGCCCTGAAACAGCCTCAATTCGATCCGATCCCCGCCGCCGAGCAGGTAGCCATTCTGATCGCCGCCACTTCCGGGCTGTTCGATAACATTCCGGCGGACCGGATCGTCGAAGCGTCTACGCAGATCCGAAAGAGTCTTATAGAGCGCTTGCCGCAGATCGCAGCGTCCATAGAATCGGGAGCGCGGTTGTCGGAGCCGGATCAAGCCGCTCTGGTCAAGCTTGCGGAAAAAGCGGTGGAAATATGGAAACCGCTGAAAAGTTAAGGCGAGCCGTCGCCGTCACGGAAGAGCTTCGGTCCGTCGTCAAGACGATGAAGGCGTTGGCCGGAGTAAATATTCGCCAATACGAACGCGCCGCCCACGCGGTCGCCGCCTACAACCGAACGATAGAGATGGGACTTCAAGTGGCCTTGCAAAAGATGCCGCCACATGCCATCCCGCCGCGCTATGCCGGAGGCCGAAAGCTCGGCGCGATCGTGTTCGGCTCGGATCAAGGCATGTGCGGCCAGTTGAACGATCAGGTTGTGTCGTACGCTCTTCGCGCTCTCAAAAAGCTGACCCGCCGGCGGAGCGAGCAAAGCACCATCGCCGTGGGCGTTCGCGCCGCGAGCCAACTCGAGGCCGAAGGCCGGAGCGTGGAGCAGACTATCGAAGTGCCCGCTTCCATCACGGGAATCGGCGCGGCGGTCGAACAAGCGTTGCATAAGATCGAGGAGTGGCATTCCCGCCTCGGCATTGAAACCATAGTGCTGTTTTATGCTCGTCCCGTATCCGGAGCGTGGTATCGCACACGCGGGGTCCAACTGCTTCCCGTCGACGCACAATGGATCAATGGACTTCGTGTGAAGCCGTGGCCTTCGAAGGTGATCCCGATGTTCACGCTCGATGAGCGGCGTTTATTTCAGCTTCTGATCCGCGAGTATCTGTTCGTCTCGTTGTTTCGCGCTTTCGCGGAATCGTTGGCCAGCGAGAACGCCAGCCGCCTTGCCTCCATGCAGGTCGCCGAGAAAAACATAGATGAGCGGCTGCGTGCGCTCACTACCACATCCCGCCAGCTCCGGCAGGAAACCATTACATCGGAACTGCTCGACATCATCGCCTCTTTCGAAGCTTTGACCCGCAAGAAGACTGCAAAATGACCCCGCAACGCAGCGCGCTGACCAAGGCGGCGCGCAAGATCCCTGGCACTCTCTTCGATTGATATCTGGTGACTCAGATATAAGTAGCGCAGCGGACGGAAGGTATCCCGATGGCCATACAGCCAGCCCCGAAGAAAAATTGCGCTGCCCACCGAAGCAATCTCTGCCTCGGTGAGTAGCGCGTCCTCCGGCACTCGATTCGGACTTTCATGAAAAGCGCGCCGAATTTACGCAGCGTGTTTTACGAACGCCCGCAGAACGCCAGCCAGACTGAGCAATCCAAATCCCGCCAACATCACCAGCGGAACCGGGCTGGCCGTCTTCGGCATTTCAGGAATCGGAACCTCCACCGGCGGCGGCGGTGGCGCAGGTTCGGCTTTTTCGACCACCGGCGGCGCTACCTCAACAACAGGCGGCGCTTCGACCGGTGCGGCCGCGACTTCTTTCTCAGGGGTGACGGTAGTCACCGGCTCCTTCAGCATCTCCTCCGGTTTTTCGGCCGGCGGCAGCTCTGCCGTAAGCACCGGTACGCCGGCGCTTTCAGCCAACTGCTGGCCTCTCGCTTTGGGATACACAAACTCCTGGCCGAAATTGTCGGCAGGATAAAACCAAGCTCGTAGCGCTTCCGGCGTTCCTTTGGTCCGCTCCGCAAAGCGCATCATCGTGTCCTCTTTCGGCGTCAGCCGATAGTTCGGGATTGCCAGAATCGTAGCGTAGATATGAGTTTCTTCAGCATTGAAAACTTGGACGATATGGCGATCCCCACTGGAATCCGCCAGTTTGAAGACGTACGTTCCAGCCGGCAACGTAATGCCGGGCAGCTCCACCGGAGCGCTGAACGTTACCACCGTCCTCTTGTTCCACTGATCCGCCGACGCCGGGAATACGGCGAACAGCACGGCACAGCAGAACAAAACTGCGAATCGTTTTAGCATGGGTTGTCTCTCCTCTCTGAAAAACCTAAGTGCAATTGACGAACCTCAGGTGTTTCCCGTAAGCCATTCACGCGAAAGGCAAAGTCTATCTGGGTCGCTTGGCCTTGTGCGTGGCGACCCAAAGAGCGTGTGAGGACGCACTGCCTGGCGCCGTCCTACCCCCGGCCATGGGGAGGAGTTGATCTCGGAGGAGCGGACGGTCGCGGAGGCGCGGACATTCGCGGAGGCGCGACCGTTCTCGGTATGCCTGGCGTCTGACCGCGGTTTTCGAATTCTCTCTGGCGGGACTGGCCAAGTGAACGCGAGTCGCGTTGTTGCTCAAGGCGAGGATTCGCGGGCGCTTTGTGCCATTCGCCGGATCGATTCTGCTGATACCAGCCGTCCTGACGATGCTGATAAACCTGCCCGTCGTGTCCGGCATAAAGATCCGGACGTGTGGCCCCACCCTGCGGCGAGAACGTTCCACGCTGCTGGAAATTATGCGCCACAACGGCGTTACCCGACCAATGACTATAGGCGTTCACGTTTCCATGAATCCAAGCCTGGTTCGCAGCTCCCCAATGCGGATTCCAGTGTTCGGCGAAAATGCGATGCGTGAAAGGCGTGCTGTGATACCACCAGTAATGGCCCACCGGCCTCCAGAACCAGCCGCCGCCCCAGTAGCTGAACTCGAATCCAAGTCCCCAGGTCCAAGGCCATCCGCACCAGAAGTCCCCACAGAACATACCCGGATACCACCATCCGGTGCCAAAAACCACGACTCCGTCGGACACGAATGCTCCCAGATAACCGGGAGTATAGCCGACGTACACATACTCGGGTGTCGCACCATAAACGTAGACGTAACGCACGTGATAAAGCGGGGAACTCGGCGGAATGGTGTAAATCACCGGGGGAATCCAATCCGCCACGATCCAAGGACCGAGCGGTGAATCGGCCACGAACCAGACGCCGTGCTGAACCAGGTAATAGCGTCCTTCCGCATGAATGATTTCAGCGGAGGTGTTGACAGCGTACTCCATGCTGGTCCCTTCAATCGGCCGGAATTGCGGAGACCCGTCATAGTGAACTTCGGCTTTGGCCTCGCCGCGCCGGACACTAGCAGTCTGTGGAATCTGATTCGCGATCACTGCTTCCCGAGCCTGCTCCGTTCCGGGAATCGACGCTAGCACGTGCCCCTTGGCGCTGTCCGGAGAGATGCGCGCAAACTCATGCGGCAATTGCTCGCCAGCGACCCATTCCCACGACGCTTCAATCGACTTGGCGCGGAACCATCGGCCCGCGATCAACGTGTAGTATTGCTGGGTCTTCGTGTCCATGAAGATGTCGTAGTCGGAGTTCGTGATGTACAGCAGACTGGTCTTGGGAATCGGCGCGTAAGTCGGCTCGCCCCGGGTTACCAGCAGTTCCGCGGGAACGGTGCTCACGTAAACCGTGGGCGGATTCGGCGGAAACGACTTGGCTGTCTGAGATACAGGTTCTTTGTCTTCGTCTTTCGTGAACTGGTTCCGGATATCGTCCAGATCCTGGGGAGGGTTCGCCGCCGCGGTCCACGGCCCTTTGAGCGACGATGCCGTCATCCACCAGGGTCCGCCGTCCAGATAAAAGATTCCTGCCGACGAATCGAATAGCAGCAGGGCGGGCGTGTTGACGACGCGCGTATAGCGCGTGCCTTCGACCGGGCGGTACGCCGGCTCCCCATCGATCAGGACCAGTACCGCAGGCGACTGACTCAAAATGATCTTGGGCGGATCGTTCTTCAACCGGATCGACTCCGCTTTCGTCTCCGCTTGGGAGATTTCGAGATCGGCGAGCAACCGGTCCAGGGAAACGGTTTGCGGCCAGCTTGAAATACTCTCCCGCACGGCTTTCAGCAGCGTTGATTGCAACGCCGGCGCCGATGGGAAGTTCGCGTCTTTGATGGTGATGTCGTTGAATGCAACCAGCCTAGATTCGCGATCGACTTCCGTCCTCGCGTTGATCGAAACGATGCCAAAGACCTGGGTCGGATCTCCTCTCCTCGTGACGATCACCGCGGCGCGGGCCTCAATGCGGTCATCCTTCCAGTTGTCCACCTGGGGCTGATACACGACCACGTGAACGCTGTCCGTATCGATTTCACGCGGCCAGTTGCCATCGCCGTTTACCGGCGCCTGCCCAAAAAGAAAAGCAAACGCAAAACAGGTTAAGAATACGAGACGCTTCATGAGATTTGTCCTTTACACCTCTAAGAGAGCAAGAGCGATGCCACTTCACGATGCTGATATCCTAAGGCGTTTCGCTAATCAGGTCGCTCGGCTCTTTTGGATTGCGCGAAATGGCGCGGGAAGCAACGTACTTTCCCAACTCAGCGCTGCGTAATCGGAGAACCCATTTCCTTGGGAGAAGGAATCTGCGAAGCATCCCATCCGCCGCCCAGCGCTTTGATCAACTGAACGCTCGCCACCATTTGTTGCATTCGGAAAGTCACCGCCGCTTGCTGGTCGTTCAACAACACGGTTTGGGCAGTAATCACGTTCAGGTAAGGATCGATTCCGGCCTTGTAGCGGACCGTCGGCTTCCTGAAGGCTTCGGTCGGCAGATTCGATCGCGGAATCCTGTTGCTCGATGACCTGCGTCAGGATTCTCAGAGCCGCCAGGTTGTCCTCGACCTGCTGGAAGGCTGTCAACACCGTTTGCCGGTAGTTCGCGACGGTCTGATCATAAGTTGCCTGAAACTGCTGGACGGTGGCCCTGCGCAATCCGGCATCGAAAATCGTCTGCGCCAGGCTCGGCCCGACGGACCAAACCCGGCTCGGCCATTCGAGCCATTTTGCGATCGAGAGGCTCTGGAATCCGGCAGAGGCGCTCAGGGTGACGGTGGGGAAGAAGGCCGTCTTGGCGATGCCGATCTGCGCATTTGCCTGCGCCACGGCGCGTTCCGCGGCGGCGATATCCGGGCGGCGCTCCAGAAGCTCGGAAGGAACGCCCGACCGGAATCGACGGAGGAGCTGCCTTCAGGGCCTCTACCGGGAATGCGAGAATGTCGATGCGGGCTGGCCGGCCAGAAGCGCGATCGCATGTTCATACTGAGCGCGGAGAACGCCGAGATTTGTGTCCTGCGCCTGTGTGGCTTTCAACTGCGCTTCTGCCTGCGCGACCGCTTCATCGTTGCCAAGCCCGGCTTGTACAGGTCGCGCGTCAGCTCGAGAGCCTCCTGATAGGCGCTCACGGTGGAATCGAGTAACTGCTTCAGCGCATCCTGAGCGCGAAGCTCGTAGTAATCGGCGGCGAGTTCGGCTTGCGCGGACAGGCGCACATTCTCCAGATCCGCCACGCTGGCCTGCGCCGCGAATGTGTTCGCTTTCACGGTGTTTCGAACGCGGCCCCACAGATCGGGCTCCCAGGAAGCCTCGAACGGCAAGCGAATACGTCGTGAACGTGATGCCGAGCGGTTTGTCCGAACGCCGTCGACATGCGGGAATTGGTGATGCTCGGGTTGGCTGTGACCGTTGGGAAAGTATTGCGCCCGGGCTTCCCGGATCATGGCCCGGGCGGCCTGGACATTGGCCGCCGCCGCGGCGATGTTCTGATTTGAAATATTGAGCTTCTCTTCGAGCTCGTTCAACTGCGGATCGTTGAACCGTTCCCACCACTTGCCGCGCGCCAGCTCGTCGCCTGGTTGAGCTGGCTTCCAAGTCACCTTCGACAGTTCGGCGCTCCCAGCTCCTTGTAAGCGGGCGGAACCGGCGCCGACGGTCTCGTGTACTTCGGGCCGATGCTGCACGCCGTCAACAGCGCCACAGCGAGCGCCAAGCGCGATGCTTGAACTGTCAATGCAGCTCGGGACATAGTTCATTCACCGATGTACACGTCGACCAATTGGCCCGGATACAGATTCAGATCCTTGGGCTTCTCGATCCGGAAAATGACCGGCAGCACCCTGACGTCCACCCGCTCCTGCCGCTGATCGGAGAGCTCGATCTTGGGAGATACGAAGGGCTGCATTCTGACGTACTCGAGCGGGATCTTGACGTTGGATCCGCGGACCGACATCTGCGCCTTCATCTTGGCCGGACCGGGAAGCCGCGGCACCAGAATTTCGTCGACGTAACAACGCACGTTCAGATGCGCGTGAGGACTTCCCAGCACCAGCACGGGAGTCATGCCCTGCGTGTAGGTGTCGTAAGCGCCTTGCGCCGAGACGAAGCTTCCTACCGTGGGACTGATCGCCAACACAATTCCATCTCTGGGCGCTCGAAGAGTGTACTTGGAAAGCAGCGCGCTTGCGGACAAATGAGATTTGTACAGGGCGTTGTACTGCTCTTTCCTGGTTATTGATGTCGTAAATCCAGGCGCCCGCTTTGGTCAGGTCGCGTTGCTTGCGGGCCACTTCGAGGTTGGCTTTTGCCGTTGCGACCGCATTCGCGGCGCTGTCCAACGCGTCTTTGCTGATCGATTTCGGGTTCAGATCGTAGGCAGCTTGTTGCTTGTCCAATTCATCCTGCGCGGTCTTCAAAGCCGCCTGCGCGGACACGACTTGGGCTTCCGCCACGTCCAGAGTTTCTTTTCTCGGCTGAGCCTTCAGTTCCTCCAGAAGAGTGAAAGCGGCCTGCGCCTGGGATTGCAGTTGCTCGACGGTGGCCCTCTGGATCGAGTCGTCGATCACTAACAGAACCGTCCCTTTCTTGACCTCCTGGCCTTCGGCGACCAGGATCTGCTTCACGGTGCCCGACACCTCCGGGTAAACGTTGATGTTCTCCCCGCTCGGCTGATCGCTTTCCACCATGCCTTCCGCATAGATGCCGTTGGGATAAGGATTGGTGGCCGGATTGAAAGCCGGCGGCAGCGGAGGCTGGGTGATGCCCGACAGATAAGCGACCACACATCCGGCAAGAAGACCGATGAAGGATAGAGCGAATATCAGCTTCCTCATGCGGAGCCTCCCTTCTCAATTCCAGTCAGCCGGCCGTCCTCCATCTTCAAAATCCGCGTGGCGAATTCGTAGATTCTGTCGTCGTGCGTGACGATCAGGATGCAGCGCTTGTCGTTGAGAATGTTCTGCTTCACAAATCGAACGATGGCGTGGCCCGGTGTCGCCGTCCAGCGAGGCAGTGGGCTCGTCCATGATCAGGATGTCCGGCTGGCCGACGATGGCGCGGGCGATGGCGACGCGCTGCTGTTCTCCGCCGCTCAGCTTTACCGGCGGAAGGTCGGCGCGGCCCTTCAAGCCGACGATCTCCAGGTACTTGTTGGCCTCGACGATGGCTTCGCTCCAGTCCTTCCGCTTGAGGATCAAGGGAATCGCCACATTTTCGGCGGTGGTCAAGCGCGGGAAACAGATGATAGTCCTGGAATACGAACCCGATCTTGTGCAGGCGGAAATCCGCCAGCTTGATCGCTGCCAGAGATTCCAGATGTCCGCTCCTTCCACCGAGACGCTGCCGGAATCCGGCCTGAGAATTCCCGAGAGGACGCTCAGCAAGGTCGTCTTCCCGCTCCCGGACGGGCCCACGATGTACAGCATTTCGCCGAAATAGGCGTCGAGACTGACCTCCCGCAGGGCCAGGTTTTGGCCTCGCCTTCGCCGAACCACTTGACGATCGCCGGTTGCTTTGATGGCTGGCTCCGGCATATCAACCTCGGAAAATATCGAACGGCTCGATCCGCAACACCTTGCGGACGCCGAAATAGCTGGAAACGGCGGCGATGATCACGACCATCACGAAGGCCAGCCCGAGATTCCAAAACGTGATCATGGCGGCATAATCCGGAAGCCTCAGCTTGGCGAGCGCGATGGTGAGAGCGCACAAGCCGATTCCCAAACCGTAGCCGGTCAGGGCCGTGAAGCTGGCCTGGAACAGAATCATCAGGATCAATTCGCGGCTCTTGGTGCCCATCGCTTTGAGGGCGCCGAATTTCTCGAGGTTTTCCAGAACGAAGGTGTAAAAGGTCTGGCCCGAAATGGAGAGACCGACGATAAAGCTCATGACGGTCATGATCAGGAGGTTCATCCCGAGGCCGGTCTGGAACATGTAAAAGGCGGATGATCTTGCTCCATGAACTCGTCTTTGGTCAGTGCCAGGTAGCCGAGCGCCTGCACTTGCTGCTTGATAGTTGGATACGTCCGCCGGGCTCTTGGGCTCGACCAGAACGTAGGAGATCGTGAAGCGCGGGTTGGGGATGTATTGAAGCGCCCTCTCGTAGGTTGTGTACAGCGTGGGAACGCCGAACAGGCCGCTGCTGGCCACGGTCGCGATGCCGACGATGACGCCGCGGTGTTCATTCACCTCAAATTCCGTCCCGATGCGAGGATTGCCCAGTTTGGGAAACTCGGGATCCTTGACGACGATGAAACGCGTTCTCGCCGTAGATGTCTTCGATCTTGCCCTCGGATGAGCTGCGGCCGGCCGAACAGGCTGGTGTCGTCCAGTCCCACGACCGTCACTGCCTGGTAGGCGCCATCGGCAAGCTTCACCAGCGCGCCTCCGGAGTAGACCGGCACGGCATAGCTGACGCCCTGCATGCTTCGCGACCGCGTCCAAGCACGTAATCCGGCATGCCGATGGTGTTCGCGACGGTTTGGACGGACGGGTCCATGACCCACATGGACGCGCCGAGATTGATGACCGTCGCGGAAGCTCGATTGAGAACGCCGGCGAACAGCGAAGTCATTGCGATCATCAGGAAAACGGCGAAGGTAATTCCCACCAGCAGCGCCGTGAACTTCGCCTTGTCGTTGACCAGCAACTTGTAGGCGAGTTTGAGGATTCCTGTCACGGCCGCTTCTTTTTCGGACTGACTTCTGCTTCCCGTCCCGGCACCCAAACTTTATCGGGAGCCATCAGTTCCAGGTCCTTGATCGTGCTCTTCACGGCTACGGACTGAAGCTCGCCGGGCGGCGGCGCGGGACTGACAAGAAACTCCACGAAGTACTGATTCGCCAAATGGTCGGATATGTCGGCCAGAAACGGCGCCAGCGACGGCAGCGGCCCGAAGCCCAGGAAATACGCCTCGCCGCCGGATTCAGTGGCAAGGTGCGCGAGCTGAACCTGTCCAGAGTAAATCTTGCCAAAATCGCTGGTGGCGTAATCGGCGCTCGGATGATAGATCGCGAAGACCGTAACACCAGCGCGTTCAGCGGCTGTCGATCGCGGCGTCCGCCGACGGATTCTGCAACTCGTCGCCCGCTCCCGGATCGACCCCGTTGGAGATCATCAGAATCGTACGCCGCGGTGTATTCTGGGGCCAGATCTTGATCAGCTCCGTCACGCGCGCTAAACGGATTGGTTGGTTTACTTCCGGTCGGCGCGCTCAGAGCCTTGATGGCGCGATCACGATCCACCGTCGGATTCTCGGCAATCTTTAAGACGTCCATCCTGGATATACGCGACACCCACAGCGGTGGTGGGCGGTTGAGAACGTAATAAATCTGCGCAGTTCCTCGAACTTCGTGCCTGGCTCGCAATTTGAACAGTTGTCGACCAGCAAAAACAGTTCCATCCCCGCGCGATCGCCGCGCAGTGGAACCACGCTCGTAATCGGCAGCGGATCGAATTGCTGTTTGATGGTCACATCGTTCTTGGTGAGCAGTGGCGGTTCATGCCGGAAATAATGGCCCACGGTCACCAGCATTTTGGCGGGGACGCCTGCGGGCTGAGTTTGTGCCGAAAGCACTAACGTACACGCGAACGTCAGCCATGAAGCCGTTCTAAGCTTACTCATATCGTTCTCCCAGAAGGATCGTCTCAACCTGGGACGTGCACTCGGCTCGCCAGCGTAAGTGCACTCGGCAAACGTCTGAACCGAATCGGGTTCGGTCAATCGTGATTCCAGAATTTCGGCTAGCGGGTGCGTGCTTTCACGCACTCCAGCTGGGTTTCACGGATGGAGAATTGCTGAAGTGCGACAATGCGCTACGCTCAATAGGTTCGTGTCAGTCTCTTTTCATCGTGTTCACGGGGAAACCCGAGCCGCTAAATGAGCATCGGCAGCCGGATTCTCGCCCACCTTTGGCATCTTCCTGGCGCCTACACGCGTGACATTGTCGAGCATCACGACATTCGCGTACCGATGTCCGACGGTGTCGAATTGCTCACCGACCGTTATTACCCACGGAACGGCGAAAACCTTCCCGTCATCTTGATTCGCAGTCCCTACGGGCGCGGCCGATCAATTCCGGGACCTTGCCCTCATCTTCGCCGAGCGGGGCTTTCAATCTTGGTGCAAAGCTGCCGGGGGACCGGCGGTTCCGGCGGGTCGCTGCGTCCGATGTTTCAAGAGGAACAGGACGGCGCCGAGACTATCGCTTGGCTAGCCCGCCAATCCTGGTACTGCGGCAAGCTTGCTCTGCTCGGCACCAGTTATCTCGGGAATGCGGCGTGGGCCGCGGTGCATGCCGCCGGGCCGCAAATCGCCGCCATGGCGTTGCATGCGACTCTTTCCGACGCTCGCGCGGAAACCTACGCATTCGAAGGATTCACACTGGAAGGATGCCTCGTATGGACCCTCCAGCTTACCCAGCCGCAACTCACCGGGACAGTACCGTTGCTCCTGCAGCGGTGGTTGCCCGCTGGAGCAGGATGAACGTCGCCGAGACTCCCTGCATTTGACTGTCTGCCATTGCGAGATGCAGACCAGTCCGCGGTGGGCCGGCACGTGCCCTGGTGGCAGGATTGGGTCGACCACGCCGAGCCGGACGATCCATTCTGGAAGCCGCTCAACTTCGCGGACGGCGTCGCGTCGGCTCCCCCCACCGCCATGATCGGCGGCTGGTATGACATTTTTCTTCCTTGGCAGATCAAGGACTATGCAGCCATGCAAGCCGCGGGCCGCCCTGCCTCCCTCACGATCGGACCCTGGGCGCATGCGGCCGTCGAGGCCTGGGGAGAAACCGTCCGTCAGGCTCTGCCCCTATTTCGGACGCATCTTTTCGATCAACCTGCTCCGCCGCGTGCCCCGGTGCGCCTTTACGTGATGGGTGCAGAAGAGTGGCGCGAGTATGACTCCTGGCCTCCGCTCGGCCACGAGTCCAACGGCATTCTATTTTGCCGCGGGAGGCGGATTGTCCACCAATCAACCCGACCCTAGCGAGCCCAGTTGTTACAGCTTACGACCCTGCGGATCCAACGCCCGCCGTACATGGTCCGAGGCTCGGCGGCATTCGCCCGACCGGCGACATGGCCCAGCTCGAAAGCCGGTCTGATGTCCTGCTGTTCACCGCCGAGCCCCTCGCCACCAGCCTCGAAGTCATCGGCCCCGTGTCGGCGGAGCTGTTTTTTCGCTCCAGCCTCGAACACACCGATTTCTTCCTGGTCCTCTGCGATGTCGATCCCGTCGGCCGATCGACGAACGTCTGCGACGGCTACATCCGCACTCGCCCCAACCGGCCCAGCGCCTCAATCGACGGGACCCGCCACGTACACGTCGAATTCTGGCCTACCGCATACCGATACCAGCAGGGCCACCGCATGCGCGTGATCGTCGCCAGCGGCGCTCACCCACGTTACGCGCGCAACCTCGGTTCCGGCGAGCCTTTGGCCGACGCCGTCAGCTTTCACGTCGCACACCAACAGATTCTTCACGATCCCGATCATCCTTCGCGAATCCTGCTCCCGATCGCCGGGTAGGCGAGGTGTGGCATTTGCTTCGGCCTCGCAAGTGCACCTGAATGTTGACAGGCATGTTCGGCTTTCGATCTGTAATCTTGCTGGTTGCGTGTGCGTCGGTGGTGATCCCAGCTCAACTGAAACCAGCAACCCTCAGCGCGTGGGATGACTATGTTCAAGCAGCGGAGGCGCGACTGCACAGTAACGAAGCCAAGCAAGTTGTATGGATGGATCGAATTCCGGGCCAGCGCGAGCGACTTCAGAACGGCGAGATTGTAGTCTCGCCCGCGAATCGGAAGCCTTCTTGCGCGATTCCACATGGGCTGATTCACGACTGGATAGGCGCCGTCTTCATCCCGAAAGTGTCAATAAGCGACGTGTGGGATGTGCTTGACGACTATGACCGCTACACCAAGTACTATGGGCCCACCATCCGCCGCGCAAACCTTCTCTCGCGCGATGGCGACCGCGAATCATTTCGCGTGCTTTATGTGCGGAAGGCCCTTTTCGTGACTGCGGCACTGGATGTGGAATATGAGGCGCATTCCTGCCGCCTCGACCAGCATCGGTTGTATTCCGTTGCCCGCAGCACCTCGGTCCACGAGATTCACAACTTCGGCGAACCCGGCGAGCACACCCTCCCTCCCGATGACGGAAGTGGTTATCTGTGGCGTGCTTTCAGCATTCTAAGGCTCGACGAGAGCGACGGCGGCGTGTACGTCGAACAGGAAAGCATTGCGCTGAGCCGAAACATCCCGGCCTCGCTGCGCTGGCTGGTCGAACCGTTCGTGGAACGTCTGTCCAGGGAATTGACGATCGGGTGGCTCCGCCAGACTCGCAATGCCGCAGTGGCAGCCGCTCGATGAGTTCTTTAGCCCAGCATGGGTGCCATCGCGCAAAAACCCGGCACGCGCCCGTGATGAACCAGCGCCCGACGCTGGCGGCAAAACTGCTGAACACTCAATAGAGCAGGTGATTCATGAATGTAACGGCGGTCCTTGATGTCAAATCGCCGCCGCAGCCGCCTGAGCGGCCAGTTCTGGCTGTCGATCTTGACGGGACCCTGGTGAAAACGGATCTTTTAGCAGAGTCCGTAGTGGGTCTGTTGAAGCAAAAGCCCTGGCGAATCCTGAGCCTGCCATTTTGGCTACTCAAGGGCCGGGCTTACTTCAAGCAGCAAGTCGCCCGAAGAGTTTCGTTGGACGTTGCAGTGTTGCCGTACAGGGAAGAGGTGTTGGAATATGTGAAATCGCGGCGTGCTCAGGGATCGACTATCGTCCTCGCAACTGCCGCTGACACGCGCATCGCGCATCAGGTCGCGGACCACTTGCGACTGTTCGATCTGATCCTCGCCAGCGACGGGACCACCAATCTCTCGGGTCAGACAAAACGGGATCGGCTGGTAAGGGAGTTCGGAGAAAGCGGATTCGATTACGCCGGGAACGACCGGCACGATCTTTCGGTTTGGGCGGCCGCCAGGAAAGCGATCGTCGTGAATCCAAGCTTCAGTGTCAGGCGCGGGGTCGCCCGAATGGCGCAAGTCGACCGCGTTTTCGAAGATTCCAGATCCACCCTCGCGGATCGTTTCAAGGCGTTGCGCCCGCAGCACTGGTTGAAGAATCTTCTGGTCTTTGTGCCGCTTCTAGCAGCCCATCGGGTTGATGAATTCGCATTATTGGGGAAGCTGTTCCTGGCCTTTCTGGCACTTGGGTTGTATGGCATCCAGCGGATATCTGATGAACGACTTGCTCGATCTGCCCGCCGACAGGCATCATCCCAGCAAGCGTTTCCGGCCGTTCGCGGCGGGCCATCTGCCAATTTCTTACGCGTTGAAAATGATTCCGCTGCTGGTGTGTTTCGGGTGTCTTCCTGGGTACGTTCGTTTCCGGACTTTTTGTTGCAGCGGCGTTTACTTATCTCGGACTGAGTCTGACGTACTCGCTGTGTGTGAAAAGGTTTGCGATCCTGGATGTGATCTTCCTGGCCGGTCTTTACACGATACGGATCCTGGCTGGCTCGGCCGCCGTCGCCATCTGGCCGTCGCACTGGCTGCTCGCCTTCTCTACCTTCTTATTCTTCAGCTTGGCCCTGGTGAAGCGCTTCAGCGAGCTTGCCATCATGAAGCGCGCCGATGGCGATGAAGCCAAGGCCCGAGCCTATGAACTTACCGACGCGGAACTGCTGGCCACCATGGGAATTGCCAGCGGGTATCTGGCGGTATTGGTGCTCGCTCTCTATATCAACAGCGACAAAGCTCAGATGCTGTATGAACGGTATCAGCTCATATGGTTTTTGTGTCCGCTGCTGCTTTACTGGATCAGCAACATATGGTTGAACGCGCACCGGGGCAGGATGCCGGATGATCCGCTGGTCTTCGCCATGAAGGACCGGACCAGCCGCGTCCTGATTGTGGTGATGTTTGTCATCATCCTGTTGGCTTTATGACGAATCGGGCAAAATCAGCATTCGCGTTCGCCGTTGCGACTTTGCTGAGCGCCTTCGCCAACGGTCAGGACCGGCAACAGGAATACGCAGTCGATGCGCCGAAAACGATTCTGGAGTTGCAGCAATTTCGCCAGGTGAGTTCCCTTCACATCCGAAATAAATCGGGAAAGGAAGGCATGGCGACTCTGATCAACCTGAATCCGGCGATCAACGCGTGGTACTTGCTTGAAGTCCAATGGAACGGCGGCGCGGAGGTCGCCTATCACCTGGAAAATTCCAATCCTCGTGGCAGGAAGCTTCTTCTGGACCCGGCGGGCCTGACCATTATCGAAGCAAATCATCGATATTCGTGCGACCTTTTCGGAAACGAATCGGCCAACGCCCTGGAGCAAGGCCCGGCTTCGGCGCTCGCGTTCTATTCCCTGTGCGATGGCAGAATTTACTTGCGGAACACCGTGACCGGACATAGCACGACTCTAGAGGCTGCGGCCGAATTTCTTCGCGACCACGTGTGGGGTGGCGAAAAGATCATCTCACTGGGCCACATCCTGATGGGCGACGCGCAGCTTGAGACAGGAAAGATCGAAGGCGAAATTCAGCGAGTTGAGACCGCCAAACCAGGCAACGGCCTTCCCCCAGCGGCCGCGATCGATGGGAAGTTTGCGGACCGTCGGCTCGAGTCCGCCAACCTGGGGATCAATCTCGAAGGACCGGCAAGAGCGGGCCTGACGCCGGGAGCGTGGTATGCGGCGAACGGAAATCCCGGCGTTTACGTCAGCATTCTTCAGCCGAACCTCATTGATCCAGCGATTCTCAAGAGCTACCCGGCGCATGTCAACAATCTGGATGGCGTCGAAGCCTCCGCGCTATGTTATCTGGTCGCTTTCGATCTCGACCGGTTTGAGATTGGCTACGAGCTCGGCACGGAGCATCCGAAAGTGGGATGGTCGGAGCACATCCAGGAACAAATGCGGGATTCCAAGTTGCCGGGACCGGACGGAATCGGAACTTTCAGCCCTCTCATTGCGACCGGTCTGGTGAGTCCGGAACATGCCGGCAAGACCGTCGCCACATTCACAGGCGGATTCAAAAGGGTGCATGGAGCGTTCAAGTACGGCGACCTGGCCCTGCGGAATCATGGTAGCCATTACGGATTCATTGAAAACGGTGTCGTGTTCAGCAAGTTGCAAGCTGGACTCGCGACGGTGTTCGTGCTCGACGATGGATCATTGGGAATGAAAACCTGGGCGGACGATGACAATCAGCTTCTGGCCAGGATCAAGCATGCCCGTCAAAATGGCGTACCGGTGATCGATTTCGATCCGGCGTCTCAAACGCGAGTTCCTGGTCCGCTAGTAAATCGCTGGGGCCCGGGCAACTGGTCGGGCTCGGAAAACATGAAACTGCGCACGATGCGCTCCGGCTTGGCCATCGAGCGGAGTCGCGGCAAACAATTTCTGATCTATGCGGTTTTTTCGGACGCGACGCCTTCGGCGATGGCTCGCATCTTTCAAGCCTACCGATGCGACTACGCCATGCTTCTGGATATGAACGCTCTTGAACACACGTATCTGGCGATGTATCGAAAGGTGGGATCACAATTGTTCGTGGATCATCTGCTGAAGGGAATGAGCGTTCTCGAGAAATCGGCTTCCGGTGAAATCGTTCCGCGGTTTCTGGGATATGCCGACAACCGGGATTTTTTTTATGTGATGCGTAAACCATGAGAATCTCACGTGTGGCGATCCTGGGGACAATGGCGCTGGCCGGCGCGATGCTTTCGGCAGACCATGCTTCTCTGCAAGAACAAAACGACGCATTGTTCCGCGAATTGCAGCGTGTCCATGGCTTGTCCGATGCGCAAATGACCGCCATCCGCCAGATCTTCGCGAAATCCGGCTACATGGGCCAAGGAAATCCCGCCGTAACCCGGCATCCCATGACGCCAGAGGAGGCTCAGGCCAAGCTGAAGAAGTTGGGAATCAATTACGAGAATCCCCGGTTCGAGAAAATCTGCGGGGCCAAGTACATGGCGCCGCTGTACGATCCTGCCACACAGCGGCCGGAAGACGCCAAGGTCTGCATCGATCAGTTCGAATTCCCCGATATCCCGACCGAATATCCCGTGGTCTGGGTGAAAGCTCGCGAAGCCGCGGAAATCTGCTCGGCCATGGGCAAGCGCCTGTGCGACGCGCACGAATGGGAAGGCGCGTGCGCGGGAAACCTTCAGCCTCCGGATTACGCGTGGAACCTGGCCAAAGGCCTAAGTCCCAATGCCGCGATTGAGCGGATGCGAATCGCGCACAACAGAAAATACGCCGCCACGAAGAGCTGGAGCTATGGACCGGAATATCGAAAAGGGGTTTGCGCCACGTCCAGCCAGAAAACGCCAGGATGCAATGGAGGAAGTTGGACCGGATGCGGTTCCAATACGTTTCCCGGATGGAGCTTTTCCGGACTGCCACAGCCCGCTGGATGTTTACGATCTGAACGGAAACGCGGCGGAGCACATGAATCTGCCGCTCAATGAGAGCCAGATGTCGAGCCTCGGCAGCAAGGAACTCGGCTACACGGAAATGAAGGGAAGCTGGTTCATCTTCGATACGTATCGAGCCCATGAGGACTGGTGCCGCTGGCGGGCGCCGTACTGGCACGGCTCGCGTGTGATGGATGAGCACAGCCACGCGAACTATCACCTGAGTTTCCGCTGCTGTAAGACTCTAAAGTAAGCCAGGAGCTTGTTGAAAAGGGGACAGACTACTCTGTCCACAACTACGCTCTTACGCGAAGTCAGCGGTGTGCGACTAGGGACAGAGTGGTCTGTCCCCTTTTCAACAAGCTCCTACGCGTTGGCGACAATTGACGATACGCGGATGGCGCCCTCATCGCTGAGCGTTTCGGCAAGCGCGCTGTCTTCAAGAATTTCAGAAACAGGCCGCAGTTTGCCTCCGACGAGAGCCAACCGCGCTACCAGCCGGATTCCGTGACTATAATCGGCATAACCAGCGCCATGGACGGTGCTAAGAGGCTGGATCGGCATGCCTGCCGCGCGATGCCACCCGTAAATCGCAATTCGTCCGGGCATCCGCGCAAGGCGATTGGTCAAAACGACGTCCTTCTTGTGACCCGCGGCCAACTGGTTCCGCGCAAAATCGCGAGCCCGGAATTGCTCGTCGATCATCGCGTTGTGGATCTGGTAATAGCGAGTGGATGTCATCTGCGGACCCGCGGGCAGCGGCTGTGGAGTGAACCGGCAAACGGATTGTTCGTAGAGAGCGTCCACTATTTTTTTGGTGGGCAGGACAAAGCCGAAGCGGCCCGCAATCGCCGTTGCCGTGTGAAGATTCATGGGGATCCGCAGGAAATCGCGATCGGATCCGATCGCCAGGTATTCGGGCATCACGAATATCGTCGCAACGGCGGCGATCGATCTCAATTCGACGGTCACCAGTTTCCTTAGGAAATCGGGTAGGTTTCCCGCCTCCAATTGATCCAGAATGGCGCGCTCGCGCTGTTGGCGATCCAGATTCGAAACGACCTCGGCGAACTGCGAGCCGCCCATGGCGTTTACCGATCTCGGCGGGATGCGCCGTATCAGATCGGGAATGCCCGTGAATTCAGCCGCATGCGCACAGCGCGCGCAAAGAGCTGAGAATGCAAGCTTGAAGCCGTTGCGTCTCGTGAAACTCCGCTTGAAGCGGTCGGCAGACAACATCCTTCTAGTGTAGCTGATGCGCTAACTAATAGGATTCAAAGAGCTTACCCCAATCCGTCTGAAGTGCCTCTCTAACTCTCGCGCGGCCTATCATGTTGTACCAATAAACATCGTGATATAGAAACGAAGCCGCATAGGACCAGGGAGCAACCACGGTCCGTAACAGGAAGTGCTCCAGAGGCTTCAGCGGACCCCAGTAGATCATCTTCTGGCCGTGGCTCGCCAAAGTGTCGCCAACATGAAAGTGAAAATTTACGGACTCGATGTCTTCGCCCACCACTTCGATCTCTCGAACATCCCCGCAGCCCAGGCCTTGCTCGTGCGCGAGCCGAATAAACTTAATCGAAAGCGGATCAAATCCCATCATCTTCGCGGCAACCGCGTCGATCGCAACCATATCGCTGCTGGCAAGAATGTAGTTCTTGACATGCGGCACCATGCAGCGCGGCCCGGGCCCGTCGCCGGCGAACGTGCCATCCATCACGGCGAACATGCCAGGATGGATCTCCTTCTGAATCGCGAGCAGGTCGACCAGCGTTTCATGGATGACGCTGTGAGTCCAATGGCGTTTCTCGAAGAGCAGGCCCCCGAACGCATTCTTCATCGCCCCGGTCATGGTGGTGAAAACGTGGGTTTTCATGGTCGGCAAATGGATGACGTTGGACCCGATCAAGCGCTTGGGAATGCGGATGCCCTCGGGATAGACCTGGTCCAGCACTCGCATCTTTGTCTTTGGGCGTAGTAACGAATCCATTCCTCGCCTTTTTCATACAGATGGATGTTGCGCAGGCCATATTTTCCGACAACAACCTGCTTCTGTTTGTTGGCGATCTCTCCGCGACGGGCGCTGACCACAACCGTACGGTTGTGGCATCCGTAAAGCTTGTCTTTCGAGATAGCCGTCCTCGAGAAGCGTGGAAATCACGCCGTCCAGTTGCCAGGGCGTCGTGGAACAAGCCGGATAGAAATAGTGCCAGGTGATGTTGATCTTGAGAGCGGTCTCATTGTCCCGCGGTAAGTAGTGTTGATAATCCGCCAGCCGCATCAGGCGCCCATAGTCGCCGATGACGGTAGCCGGACTCGTCTTCAAGACCGCTACACGAGATCGTGCCATAGGTATAGGGCGCCTTTTCTTATTTCAAATACTGACGACCGGACACGGAGCATTGCAGATGATGGAATACGCGTGACTCCCCAGAGGTCTGGCGGCACGATCCGCGCAACTCCTCCCGATCACCAACAGCCCGGCGCCTTGGTCCTTGGCCGCATTGGAAATCGCTTTCGGGATGTCTCCATCGCTGACCACCACAATATCCGCGTGAATGTCCAGATCGCGCAACAGCGTGTGCAGTTGCTCGTCGGCGCCCCAGTGCGCCTCTTCGTGCCACTGGAACATATACCGCTCAGGAAGATTGGGCGGCTGGTCCAGCACGACGTTGTTGACGGTAAGTTTGGCGCCCGATTCGTCTGCAAACGCACTCGCCCAACGGATTGCATCTGAATTTTGCCGTCCGAGCTTCACGGCGCACATCACGCGGCTGAGGCCCGTGGGGTTGTACGTGGAAGGTTCCCCATAATGAGTGGTGGTCCACACCGGACACTCCGCGTCATGCAGTACTTTGGCCGTGACCGAGCCGAGAAGAAATCGCCGGAAGGTGCCGTGACCGCGAGTAGAAATGAGAATCAAGTCGGATTTTTCATCCCGCGATCGCTGAACGATCAGATTGGCGGGATCGCCGCAGCACAGCAGGCGCCTCACGGGGACTCCCCTCAGCTCCTCTGCGCCGAATTCGTCTAAGTGCTCTCGCTGCCGTTTAAGAAACTCTGCTCGCTCGGCTTCGAGTGAAGTGATTCCAAATCCTAAAGGGCCACTTGCCGGGTAAGTAATCAGGAACTCGCTCACGTGCAGCAACGTGATCTCAGCGTGAAAACGGCGCGCCAGTGCACCAGCCTGACTCGCCGCGATCACGCTGTTCTCTGAAAAATCGACGGGAACCAGAATTCTTTGAATTTGAAACACGGTTTTCTTACGCCAATACTGGCGCCCCCGAGCGGATGCGGAATCGCTGGTCGAGTACCTGGAGCTTTTCCGCGATCCCTGTGTATTCCAGTTCCGACATGGGCAGCATGGCGGTTCCGACGAATCCCTGGCGCCGCATCTCGATCGCCTTGTTCGCGACGTGATCGCGAACCGTATTCCAGAACGGCTGGGCGAATCCGTCGATCGGCTCCGTCAGCTTGCCATTGTGAACGCAGAACCCGGCGCAACTCACGATCGGAGGCCCGTCGAAATAGCTGATACCGGTATTCAGAGTCACCGGCATCAACGGCATCTGATGCGAGCCGCGCATACATCCGGCCACGAAATGGCCGATCGCGTAGGGCGCAAGCACTTCGCCGGTGGCCGGGAAATCCATTTGCACGCGCACCAGCATCACCGGATCGTCTTTGCCGGTGTATTTCCCGGCGATGTTGTGCAGGCGCGAAGTGGCGACGGCGACGGCCTGCTCGCCGCTTGCGCGGGACCACACCGACTCCACCACGTAGCGCTCCGGGTCGCGCAGCAGCGCCGCGATATCGTACATCTCCTCCGGAGCATTCAATTCGATCACGCGATCGCCGGCCGTGTTGTTCACGTCCATGATCACGAAGCGGAATCCGCGGGACATCTTGGGCGACAGGATCAAGCCCGGCGTATTCATCACATCGGCGAACGCCAGATACAGCGGCAGATTGTAAGCGCCCGGATCGGTCTTGTCGGCCGCGAAGAACAGGAATGGCTCGTTCGGCCGCTCTTCGATTTCCATCTCCGCGACCGCCGGGCCCATTCCCTTCACGTTTCCGGAGAACGAGTCTTTGAGAAGATCCTGACCGGCTCCGTATAGTCCTTCTTGCTCGCGCTGCGTCCGTGCCGGTGCGGAAGGCGTCCCAGGCGAGCTTGTGAATCTGCTCGTCGCCTTCTCCGCGCGTGTGGGTCATGAGAATTGCGATGTCATCGCCGGTGTGGCTGATGTAGTGATCGAGCAGCAGGCCGGCCGCCCGGTCCCGGATGTAGGCTGCTACGGTTTCCTGCAGGCGCTTGGACGGAGCCACGTGGCCGCCGATGGAGCCGATGTCGGCTTTGATCACGCTCAGTGTCAGTTTCATGGGTTGTACTCCCGCATTGTGAGCGTGCAAGTGAGATTCCATCAGTGCGTTCGCATTCGCGCGATTGGAACCTCGGCGTGCACCTAGAATGCAGATCGCTGAAAAGGAGTGATCTCATGGCCAGCCAAACAATTTCAATTTCACGCCGATGCCCGTCAAAGCATCTTGCGGGGAGCCAGCGTCCTGGCCGATGCGGTGCGCGTGACGCTGGGACCGAAGTCCAAGTGCGTGTTGATCGAGAAGAAATTCGGCCGGCCGATCGTCTGCGACGACGGCGTCACGATCGCCAAGGAAGTCGAGCTGAAGGATCCAGAGGAAAACCTGGGAGCGCAAATGGTTCGGGAAGCGGCCGAACGGACCGGAGAAGCCGTTGGCGACGGCACCACGACGTCCACGCTTCTGGCGCATGCCATTCTGACCGAAGGAGTTCGGAATGTTGCGGCGGGCGCGAGCGCCGTCGATCTGAAGCGCGGGCTCACGCGCGGGTCTCAAAGCGGCCGTCGAGTCCATCCGGGCTCTGTCCCGCCCTGTGACCAGCAAGCGTGAAAAGGCGCAGGTGGCCACGATTTCTGCGCACAATAACTCAACTGTCGGCGACATGGTGGCCGAAGCGGTCGAGAAGGTCGGAGCCGAAGGCGCCATCACGGTCGAAGAATCCAAGACCACCGAAACCGTGCTCGAGATCGTCGAGGGCATGCAGTTCGACCGCGGCTTCATCTCCCCGTACTTCGTTACCGATCCCGAAGGCAATGGAAGCGGCGCTGGACGAGCCGCTCATCCTGATTCACGAGAAGAAGATCAGCAACGTGAAGGACCTGCTGCCGCTGCTGGAGCAGATCGTACGAGCGGGCAAGCCTTTGCTGATCATCTCCGAGGATGTCGAGGCGGAAGCGCTGGCGACGCTGGTCCTGAACAAGATCCGCGGAACGCTGCCCTGCGCGGCGGTGAAAGCTCCGGGATTTGGCGACCGGCGCAAAGCGATGCTCCAGGACATCGCCATTCTGACCGGCGGCCAGCTCATCGCCGAGGAACTGGGGATCAAGCTGGAAAACGTCACGATGGAGCAGCTCGGCAAAGCCAAGCGCGTGGTGATCGACAAAGACACGACCACCATCGTTGGCGGCGGCGGGAGCAAAGGTCCGCCATCGATGGGCGCTGCCGCGAACTGCGCAAACAGATCGAAGAGACGACCTCCGATTACGACAAAGAGAAACTGCGGGAGCGGCTGGCGAAGCTGACCGGCGGAGTGGCCGTGATTCGTGTCGGCGCTCCTTCGGAAGTCGGAAGCGAAGAAGCTGAAGGAGGCGTTCGAAGACGCGATCAGCGCGACCAAGGCGGCCGATCGCCGAAGGCGTGCTGCCGGGCGCGGGCCTGGCGCTGCTGCGCGCGATTGACGCTGTCGATGCGGAGGAAGCCAAGGCCGAGGAGGACGAAAAGACCGGCCTGCGGATTCTCAAGCGAGCTCTGGAAGCGCCCACGCGCCAGATCGCGGAAAACTCGGCGCTGGACGGCGGAGTGGTGGTCGATCGCATGCGATCCGGCAAGGGAAACTTCGGCCTGGATGCTTCGACCGGAAAGTATCGTCGACTTGATCGAGGCCGGAATCATCGACGCGACCAAAGTGGTGCGCGTGGCGCTCGAAAATGCGGTTTCGGTCGCGAGCACGCTTCTGTTAACCGAAGCGACGCTCACCGAAGAGCGCGAAAAGAAGCCGGAGCGCACGCTCACGACCGAAGCTATCGAATAACCGGTTACCGGTCACCCGACGACCAGGTCCATCAGCTTTAGCCCGATTTGCAGCGCAACGCGAGTAGACCTGTCGCCTCGGCCAGGTCAAGGTCCGCGATCAGCAACCCTTCTTTACCGTATGGCTGATAACTGAGCAGCGTGCCGTCGGGGCGCACTACAGCCGATGTGGTCGGTGAGCCTTCGCTGGCATAGTTCACCATCGCGAAAAAGCAAGTGTTCTCAGCCGCGCGGCATAAGGCTGCCTTCTCGTGGAATGAGTTCGCAGGATCGGCGAAAGTGGTCGGACGATAACTTCCAGGCTCGGCTTGATGAAAATGAGGGTGGAACACGACCTGTGCTCCGCGCCGTGCCGCCCACCGGACCGTTTCCGGATAGCGCCAACCTTCATGGCAGATCGCGATGCCAAACGTCAGCGGACCGGTTTGAAAAATCTGCCTCCCGGAACCGGCCTTGTACGTGTTTTCTTCGGACGGGTCGAGTTGGACTTTGTCCTGGAAACCGGCGATGGTTCCGTCGCGATTAACGACCAGCGCGGTGATGAACAGGGCGTCATCGACCATGCGCTCGGTTCCGAGAACCACGGCGACATTGGCTTTCGCGGCGGCGGATGCCACTGTGGACCAGGCACTTTCGAGAAACCCAGGGTCCGGTGGAGGCACGGACTTCCCCATTCCCCGATAGCCGGGAATGAAGCATTCTGGAAAGCAGACGACGGCGGCGCGTTCAGCGGCCGCTTGAGCGATGGATTTTTCCGCCAATGCGACGGATTCCTTCGGCGTAGCCGGAAATCGGATGTTGGCGAGTGCGATTCGAAAAGGCATCGCTTTACTGCGAGGCTAACCTCAAACCAACCCGCGCCGCAACCGCTGCGATAAAATGATCAGCTTGAAACCGTTCGCAGCGTTAATCTCGCTCGCCGCCGTTCTCGCGGCCCAAAATCCCGCTTTGAAGCCGGGACTGTACGCCGTGTTTCGAACCTCGGAAGGCGATATTACCGCGAAGCTGTATGAGAAGGAAACTCCCATCGCGGTGCGCAATTTCGTCGCGCTGGCGCAGGGGACCAAACCTTGGCGCGATCCCAAAACTGAGACCATGGTCACCCGTCCTCTGTATGACAACATTACTTTTCATCGCGTGCTTCCGAACATCATGATTCAGTCGGGCGACCCCACGGCTACCGGTTCGCACAATTGTGGAATCACCATTCGCGACGAGTTTCTACCGGGATTGCGGTTCGACCGCTCGGGCAGACTGGCGATCGCCAATACGGGGAGCCCGGATTCCGGGGGATGCCAGTTCTTCATCACCACGGACGCCATGTCGGAATGGAACGGTAAGTACACGATCTTCGGCGACGTAGTTTCTGGCCTGGACGTCGCGGTGAAGATCAGTCGCGGGAAAGTCCACGGCGACCGGCCCGTCGATCCTGCCAAGCTGATTGGCGTGACTATCGAGCGGGTCGGTCCTCCGCCGAAAAAATAGCGCTCAGGCGCGCGACCGGAGCGCGGCTTTGATCCTGTCTTTGGTAAACGGAATCTGGCGCAGGCGAATGCCGGCGGCGTCGAAAATCGCGTTGCCGATGGCGGCGGCGATCACGGTGATGGCGGTCTCGCCCGCTCCTGTCGCTTCTTCATCGGGCTGATTGACCAGCACGCACTCGATCTTCGGTATCTCGAAACCCAGCGGCAGCGAATGATACGTGCGCCAATCCACTGACGTGATCTTCTGGTCGTCCCAGGTGACTTCCTCGCCCAAGGCCCGGCTCATACCTTGCAGCGCGCCGCCCTCCGCCTGATTGCGCAAGCCGTCGGGATTCGAAATCGGACCCGCGTCGATAGCGACCCACATCCGCTTCACCGCGAGACTAGCGTCGGCCTGATTCACGGCCACTTCGACGACAATGCCCGTGTAACCGTTGTCGCCTTCATAGGCCACGCATGCGACTCCGCGTCCGGTGACCACGCCCGTCTTCGGATTCTTGCCGTTCGGCGATGCGCGCGTTTCCCACTTGGCTGCGTTGGCGGCGGCCTTCAGGACTCCGATCACACGCGGATGCTGAAGATGCCGCAACCGGTATTCCACGGGATCCGCCTTGGCGCGAGCGGCCAGTTCATCCATGAAACTTTCGTGCGCGAAGGTATTCTGCAAGCGCGCGGGGGATCGCAAGGGCCCGGTCCAGAAGGGAGATCGCACGTTGTGGACCAGCACTTTTTCACTCTTCACGATTCCAGTGCCGCCGTTCACGCCTGCGACCCGGCCCGCTACATAAGATGGGACGCCGTTGCTGCCGTTGTTGTACGCGCGCGGTTCCTGCGCGGGTCCGGGCGAGAATGGAGCCGGCTGAAATCCCACCAGCATCCCGGTGACGACGTTGCCGGGAGTTCCCGCGCCGGGCCGGTTGCCGAGAGACGGAGTCCAGGACTCGTGCTCCCAGGCGATGATGTTGCCGTGCTCGTCGAGACCTGCGCGAGCGTCCATGCTCCACGCGTTGCCGAAGTTTTCCCACGCCATTTCGTCCTTCCGGCTCAGCTGGACGCGCACCGGCTTACCGACGGCCTGCGAAAGAACCAGCGCATCGTAACTGACCGTATCGGCGCCGTTCAAGCCATAGCATCCCGACCCACGCCGGTAAATCACGTGCACATTTTCCGGTTTCAGGCCAAGGATCATCGCGCCGGTGGTTTTCTGATACCAGACGCCTTGCGTGGGCGAATACAGGGTCGCGTGGTCGCTGTTGACGTCGGCCACGGCGCAGGAGCTGCCGATGGAGCCGTGCATCTGATAGGGTTGATCGTATCTTGCCGTGATCGCGGTGGCTGCTTTGGCGAGCGTCTGCGCGGAGTCTCTCGAATCGACCAGCAAGGCGTCGCGCGAGGGTTGTTTGCGGAGAAATTCGTAAAATCCGGATTGCTGCGGCAACGCGATCCCGGGCGTCCACTCGACTTTCAGCTTCTCGGCGGCCTGTATCGCCTGCCACGGCTTCTGCGCGACTACGCCGACGAAGTTCTTGCGAACGACGACTTTCACCACGCCCGGCAAATCCTTCACTGAATTCTCGTCCACGCCGGCAACCGTCGCGCCCACCATCGGAGGCCGCACCACGCGACCGTGAAGCATGCCGGGTAGGCGAACATTATGCACATACTCGAGCTGCCCGGTAGCCATCGCTGCCATATCCGGACGCGCGACCGGCCTGCCGAGCACGGTCCACTCGCTGGGATGCTTGCGTTTCGCGTTCTTGTCGAGCGTGAGATTTAGCTTCTTGCCCGCAACCAGCTGTGCGTAGGCGATCTTCTTCCTCGAATCGGCACGCGAGCCGATCACGCCGTTCGAAGCGGTAAGTTGATCCACGGGAACGCCCAGGCTCGCGGATGCCATCCTGAATAAGGCTTCCCTCGCCGTCGCGCAGGCCAGCGCCAGACCGCGATGATTGAAGTTCGCCGGATGGGACTGGCTTCCCGATGTGTAGGATTGATCGGGAGTGAGCGCCGTGTCGCAATAGATCAGCTTCACGCGTTCGAAGGGCACCGATAGCTCCTCGGCCACCAGTTGCTGCTGCGCTGTGGCGATTCCCTGCCCCAGCTCTTCTTTTCCGCTGTACGCGGTGATGCTGCCATCGGCCCCGATCATGAGCCAGGAATCGAGCTGGTCATTGGGAGGCGACCCCGGAATCGCAGCATTGCCGAACTGCGCGCTTGCATCGCCGCCGGCCATGGAAAAGCCGACAATCAGAGCGCCGGCGGTCTTGAGAAAATCGCGGCGATCGAAGGCGGCCGTCATTTCGCGACCTCTTTGGCATAGCGCCGGATGGCGGCGTGCATTCTGGTGTGCGTGAAGCAGCGGCACAGCACGTTCGAAAGCGCTGCCTCAATCTGAGCATCCGTGGCCTTCGGATTCTTGTCGAGAAACGCCTTTGCCGTCAGAATGACGCCGTTCAGACAAAAACCGCACTGCGCGGCTTGCTCTTCGATGAATGCCTTTTGGATCGGATGCGGTTTCTCAGGCGTCCCCAACCCCTCCAGGGTGACAATCTCCTTGCCCACGACCGCGCTTACAGGAGTGACGCATGAACGGACCGCCGTTCCATTCACGATGGCCGTGCAAGCGCCACACTGGCCCAGGCCGCAGCCGAACTTTGGTCCGCGCAGTTCCAGATCGTCGCTCAGCGCGTAGAGCAGCGGAGTGCCGGGGTCGAGGTCGAGCGTATGACTCTTTCCGTTGACGTGTAGTGTGATGCTCATATTATTTTGGCGCGGGCCCCCTCACTACTTGAACAAAATCGTTGGGCCGGATCCATTTCGCGAACGCGGCGCGAACCTCGTCCGCGGTCATGTTGAAATAACGCTGGGCTGCGCGGAACGGTTCATCCAGAGGAAGATCCAACTGGACGCGGCGGATGATCGCGCCGGCGATCGCCTCCTCGCTCGATTCCGAGAGAGGAATCTGGCGCAGTAGCAGGGCCTTGGCCTGCTGAAGCTCACCCGGCGTGACGTTCTCCGATTGCATCGCGACCAGATCGCGCTGGATCAGCGTGCGCGCCTTCGATACATTGACCGGATCGCATCCATACTCGACACGATACGTCGCGCGCGTCTGCGTCGCGCCGAGCTGATTCTCCACGTTATAAACGTACCCGGCCACCTGGCGCAGATCGTGATATAAGCGCGTGGCATAGAATCCGCCGCCGAGTACAAAGTTTCCGAACTGAAGCGGATAATAATCCGGATTCGTCCGCGTCAGAGGGACGACTTCCGCCAAATCGACAGAATCCTGCACCGCGCTGGGGTCTGGAACGTTGGTCGCGGAAGCTTTGTTGGAAGGCACCGGCGGAAGAATCGTCTCCGGCTTCGCCCCCGCCGCCTTCCAGTTTCCGAACCACTTCTCAATGGTCGCCTTGGCTTCATCCGCGGTGACGTCACCGATGACTACGATAGTCGTCAAATCCGGACGGAACGTGGTCGCGTAGTAATTCTGAACGTCGGATAGCGAGAGCGATCCGATCGTTTTCGGCGTCGCCTCCCGCAGCATCGGGTCGTCTTTCGGATACAAACCCGCGTCAAGCGCGCGTCGCGCACGGTATTCGGGACTGGCCAGATTTCCCTGCGTGAACTGGGCCGTCTGTTGCTGGACGACGCGAAACGCATCAGCCGGGAAAGCGGGATTCAGTTCGTTATCGGCCAACAATTCGACACCGCGCGAAAAATACTGCTTCAGGACGCGCAGCGAGAAAGACGCTCCACCGCTCTCGGACGCTCCGATATCGTCCAGTGCTTTCTGAAACGCGATCCGGTCGAGATTTTTCGAGCCGTAGTTGAACAGCTCTTCGATTACATCGTCTACGCCGTCTTTGCCCGCTGGCGTTTCCAGCTTGGACTCGTGACGAATCGAGGCCATCACCGTGACGGTCGGGGCTACATCGACGCTCTGGACGATCAAGCGAATGCCGTTCGACAGCGTCATGTCCACCGGTCGAGTTCCTTCTTTCGGCACGGTGAGCGAATTGAGAGTCGCCTTCGCCCAATCGGGAAGCTCCACCGGCTTGGTGGGAGCCGCGGTCAGCGTCTCGCCGCCACCGAAGCCCTTGGCGGAAACGGGAGCGCCGGAAGGCCGTGGTTTAAGCGTGGCGGCAATCGCCTGATTCTCAATCAGAAATGTTTTGGCGACGCGATTCACATCCTCGGTTGTGACGCGCTTCATCGCCTCCACATCTTCGTCGGGAGACTGACGTCCCTCGCCTGCCAGCGTCTGCGACCACAGCGACGCCAGACCGGGGATGGAATTTCTTTGAAATTCCGCGCCTGCGATTTCGCTTCGCTTGGCCGCTTCCGCCAAGTCCGCCGGGACGCCGTTTTTCGAGTAGTCCGCAAGAATCTGCCTGATCTCAGCGAGGATCGAGGTGGAATCCGCGCCGGCCGGTAACGCGCCCAGCGCGTAACCGACGCTGGCTTTCGGATAAGTCTCCGCGAGCCCGAATTCCGCGGCCAGCGCTTTGCCTTGCGGCACCAGAGCAAATAAATTTCCCCTTTGGCTGGCCAGCGCATCGGCAAGGATTTTCGAGGCCGCGAAGTCGGGACTGTCGGTTCCAGGAAAACGATACGCCAGGAACGTGAGCGTGTAGGGAAGATTGCTGTCCAGCGTGAAAGACTCTGCCTTCACCGGCTGAAACTCGACGTTGGGATGCGCGGGTACCGGGCGCTTCCCGATGGGGCCGTAAATCTTTCGGACGGAGGCGATGGTCGTGTCCGGATTGACGTCGCCCACCACGACCAGAATCGCGTTGTTCGGCGCATACCATTTGTTGTAGAAGTCGCCTAGCATTTGGCCGGTAGTTGCATCGAAAGATGGCTTAGTGCCCAGAGCATCCTGCGCGTAAGGAGTTCCCGCGAACAGATCCTGATTCAGCCGCGTGAGGAAGTTGTAGGTCGGATTCGAGAGATCGCGCGCGACTTCCTGCTCGATCGCTCCTCTTTCTTGTTCCCACTGTTTTTGATCGTTGTCCACTTTCTGCATGCAGCCGGAATAGAGGTGCAGCGCGACCTCCACGTCCTGCGCGGGAACCGTCGAGAAATACTGAGTGATGTTCTGTTGCGTATCTGCGTCGCCATCGCCTCCAAGCTGCGCGAACACAGCAGCGGTCTGGTCAGCGGAGATGCCCGCGCATCCCCGAAACGCCATGTGCTCCTGCGCATGCGCCATGCCGGGAAATCCCGTGGGCGTTTCCTCGCCGCCGGCAAGGTAGTTGAGATACACCGTGGCAACGTGGGCCAGCGTATTGCGGACTACCACGACGCGCAGCCCGTTATCGAGCGTCGCGCGCTTGATGGCAACCGGTTCGACGGTCTTGGGATGGCAGCTTACCAGGAAAACGGCGGGGATGAGCAGTGCACGGTGGAGGGGGCGCATCTGTTTTCATTTTCGCGCACAGTGATGGAATCCGTAACCTTTGGCTGGCTCGCCCGTAGTTAATTCATGCTCGACGGAATGCTGAAGGATATCCGGCTGGCGATCCGGCAGTTGTCGAAAAGCAAGGGATTCGCGGTCACGGCCGTTTTGACGCTTGCGCTGGGAATCGGAGCCAACACGGCGATTTTCACGCTGGTGAACGCCATCCTGTTGAAATCGCTGCCGGTGGCCGATCCGCAGAGCCTGATTCGCCTGGGTGACAGCGACAACTGCTGCGTCATCGGAGGCATGCAGGGCCGTTTTTCGATCTTCGCCTATCCTTTGTATACATACCTGCGCGATCACACTCCGGAATTCCAGGAAATGGCGGCTTTTTAGGCCGGTCTGCGAAAAGTGGGCGTACGGCGCGCAGGAACGGCCGGCATTTCTGAACCGTTCGTGAACCAGTTCGTTTCGGGAAATTATTTCTCGATGTTCGGGCTGCGTCCGTTTGCGGGACGGCTGCTCGCTTCGAGCGACGATGTTCGCGGCGCCGCGCCCATCGCGGTGATGAGTTTTCGCGCCTGGCAGCAGCACTATGGAGCGGACCCGTCCATCATCGGTTCCACCTTCATCATCGACGGCGCCCCGTTCACGATCGCCGGAATCGCGCCGCCGGGCTTCTTCGGCAATACGCTGCGCCCCGATCCTCCCGACTTTTGGATGCCGTTGGCTGACGAGCCGGCGGCGCGGCGCGAGAACTCGCTGCTCGACCATGCCGATGATCATTGGCTATACATCATCGGCCGCATGAAGCCGGGAGCGCAGGCTGCTCGCGTCGAATCGGAGGTCAACGTCGAGCTGCGCCAGTGGTTTCTGGCCAACGATCCACCCAGAAATCAGGCCGGCACCCGCGATCTGGAACGGCAGCACATCACGCTTTCGCCGGCCGGTGGAGGCGTGGCGCTGATGAAGGAAAATTTCGAACACGACCTGCGCCTGCTGATGGCGATCACTGCGGTCGTGCTGCTGATCGCCTGCGCCAACCTCGCGAATCTGCAACTGGCGCGCGGCGCGGCGAACCTCGCGCAAACCTCCATACGGGTTGCTCTGGGCGCGCCGCGCGTCCGCTTGATCCGGCAAATGCTGACCGAAAGCATTCTTCTGGCGATCGTCGGAGGCGCGGCCGGACTCATCGTCGCCACGGAGCTCGCCCGAATCTTGATTCACTTTGCGTTTCGCGGCACGCACTATCTTCCGATCGATTCGACGCCGTCACTGCCGGTGCTGGGATTTACATTTCTGCTGTCGCTGATGACGGGAATCGTATTCGGAGTCGCGCCGGCGTGGTCGGCATCGCGCGCCGATCCTGCATCCGCGCTCCATGGAGCCGGCCGTTCCACGGTTCACACCACTTTGCCGCAGAAATCCCTGGTGGTGTTGCAGGCCGCGCTGTCGCTGGTGCTGCTGGCGGGCGCGGGATTGATGGTCGAGACGCTTCGCAACCTTCAAAATCAGCAGTTCGGCTTCCAGATGGAAGGCAGCATCGTGGTGAACGTAAACGCCGGATTCAGCGGCTATGCGCCCGAGAAGCTTACTGCCGTTTATCGTGAGATCGAACGGCAGATGCGGCAGATTCCAGGCGTGCGCAACGCGGGATTAGCGCTCTACACTCCCATGTCGGGAAATAACTGGCAATCCGGCGTCCTCCTGGAGGAGCGGCCCAGCCAGATGATTTCGCCCTCCTGGGACCGCGTCAGCCCGAGCTTCTTCAACACCGTGGGTGTGAAAACCTTGCGCGGCCGGGTATTCGACGAGCGGGATACGCCCGATTCCACTCATGTCGCGGTGATTAACCAGGCCTTCGCCGACAAGTACTTTCCTAACGAAGATCCGATCGGCAAGAGATTCGGATTCGGCAGCGTGGAGCACAGCGCGGATCATCAGATCGCCGGCGTGGTGAGTAACGTGGTGTTTCGGGATCCGCGCCATCCCTCGCCTCCGCCGATGTTTTTTCTGCCGCTGCTGCAAATGTCGAAAAGCGAATGGGCCGACAGCGGCATGGCGCGATCCAACATGATCGGCAGCGTTCTTTTGCGCGTCGTGGGCAATCCGCCGGATCTGACTTCGCAAATTCAGCGCGCCATCGCGGCAACCGATCCGAACCTGACCATGCTCAACGTGACCACCATGGAGGAGCAGCTTGGCGAACTGTTAGGCAGCGAGCGTCTGCTCGCGCGTCTGGCGGAACTCTTCAGCGTCCTCGCGCTGGTGCTCGCGTCCATTGGGTTGTACGGCGTTACAGCATATTCGGTTTCGCGGCGTACCAGCGAGATCGGCGTCCGCACCGCGTTAGGAGCAACCCAGTGGAGAATCGTGCGGCTGATTCTCCGCGGCGCGATGACACAGATCGGAATTGGCCTGGCGCTCGGCATTCCCGCGGCGCTTGCAGCGGGACGCGTCCTGGCCGATCAGCTCTATGGCGTGAAGACCTCGGATCCGTTCATTCTGGGAAGCGCGGCTCTGATCCTGGCGGCAAGTGCCGCGGCCGCGGGATTAATCCCCGCAATTCGCGCCAGCGGCATCGATCCGGTCAGAGCGTTGCGGGTGGATGGATAGCCCAGATTAAAATCCCTTGCCGGTTGAAACCGGATCAGACAAAACGCCATCCAACCAATATGCTGGCCTTACTGGTCACGGGCCTCCTGCTCGCTCAACAACCGAACTCCAGCACGGACGCCACCACCGGGCCTGACTCCCCGCAATGGAAAAGCCTTAGTGTGGAAGACAAGCTGCGCTACGATGCGCGGCACTTCTTCGATTACGACAATCTGATCTACGCGGGCATCGGCGCGTCTCTCGATCAGTGGCGCGACCGGCCATCACAGTGGGGCCAGGGTTGGGACGCGTTGGGCGAGCGTTACGCCTCGCATCTGGGGCAGTATGCCGTTCAGCGCAGCATTATGTTTCCGGTGCAGGCGATCGACCATGAGGACACTCGCTTCTTTCGATCCAAAAGAACCAGTATTCATGGCCGGATTGGAGACGCATTTCTTCACACTGTGTGGCGCCATGACGACAGCGGAGGAATGATGCCCGCCTACAGCGAGTTTCTCGGCGATTACGGCGCCGCGGCGATTTCGCGAATGTGGTGGCCGGACAATTATCATAAGGGCTCATCGATTTTCATCGCGGGATCCGACACGATCCTGATTGACGCGGGCATTAACGTAATCCACGAATTCGCGCCCGACGTCAAGCGGCATCTGCATTTTTGGGGCAGACGCTAAATTCTTCCAGCCTGCGCTAATCTCATGAAATGACGCAAAGGAAGAAGTTCACTTCGGCCGCCTTTGTTTTGATTGCCGCGATCGCGGCGACAGCGTGCACCAGCAAGCCGCCGCTCAACTCCAGCATCGATCTGAAAGGGATGGATAAATCCGTCCTGCCCGGCGACGATTTCAACGCCTACACCAACGGTGGATGGATCAAATCGACGCCGATTCCGCCCGACAAATCGGCTTACGGCAACGACGCGATCCTGGTCGACGAAACCCGCAAGCGAACTTTGTCGTTGATCGAAGACGCGGCGAAGGGAGCCGGGGCCAACGCGGATACTCAAAAAGTCAGTGACTTCTACACTAGCTTCATGGACGAAGCGGGCATTGAGTCCAAAGGAATCGCGCCGCTGAAACCCCAACTGGACGCGTTTGCGGCGATCAAGGATCGACACGCGCTGGCGAGAACGCTGGGCGGACAATTACGAACCGATGTGGACGCGCTGAACAACACCAACTTCGAAACTGGCAATCTCTTCGGCGTCTGGATCACGCAGGGCCTCGAGGAACCGAGTCACACTTTTCCTTACCTGATGCAAGGCGGCTTGGGGATGCCCGACCGCGATTACTATCTATCCACGTCGCCGCACATGACGGAGCTGCGCGGCCAATATCGAGCCCATATCGAAGCCATGTTCAAGCTGTTGGGTCTTTCGGATCCGGCGGGCCGCGCTGCTCGCGTGTTCAAGCTCGAAACCGCGATAGCGGGCGTGCACGCGACGCGCGTCGAATCGGAAGATGTGCACTCCGCAGTCGCATGGAATCGCAGTGACCTGCCGCAGAAGGCGCCCGGACTCGACTGGCCGGTCTTGCTGGAAGCAGCGGGGCTAAACGACGTTCCGCAAGTGATCGTATGGCAGCCCAAGGCGATCACGGGTATTTCCGCGTTGTGCGAAAAGGAGCCGCTCGAAGAATGGAAGGACTGGCTCGCATTTCACACCGTCGAAGACGCGGGGCCTTACTTGCCGAAGGCTTTCGTCGACGAGCGTTTCAACTTTTTCGGCAAAGCGATGAGCGGGATTCCCGAACAGCGCCCGCGTTGGCAGCGCGGGATGGATTTGACCAACGGCGCGCTGGGGGACGCGGTCGGCAAACTTTATGTGGATCGCTACTTCCCCGCGGAAACAAGAGCGAAGGTGCAAGCCATGGTGGCCGACTTAGTGAGCGCCTTCGGCCAGCGGATCGATTCCCTGACGTGGATGTCGCCCGAGACCAAGGTGATGGCGAAAAAGAAACTCGAGACCCTGAAGGTCGGTGTGGGATATCCCGACAAGTGGCGCGATTATTCCAGCCTCAGCATCGTGAAGGGCGACGCTCTCGGCAATGCGCAGCGCGCCGAGCTGTACGAATATCATTTCCAGCTCGCCAAGCTGCACATTCCGATCGACCGCGGCGAATGGTGGATGACTCCGCAAACCGTGAACGCCGTGAATCTCCCGCTTCAGAACGCTCTGAATTTTCCCGCCGCGATCATTCAGCCGCCATATTTCGACGTAAACGTCGATGCCGCGCACAATTATGGAGCGATGGGCGCCGTAATCGGCCACGAAATCAGCCATAGCTTCGACGATCAGGGCAGCCAGTTCGACGCCGACGGCCGTTTGGCCAACTGGTGGACTAAGACCGACTTCGATCATTTCAAAGCCGCGGGCGCGGCGCTGGTCGCGCAGTTCGACGCCTATCGTCCGTTCCCGGATCTGGCGGTGAACGGGCAGCAGACGCTCAGCGAAAATATCGCCGATGTAGCCGGTCTTATGGTCGCCTATGATGCATACAAGCTCACGCTGCATGGGAAATCGGATGTTGTCAAAGATGGGCTCACCGGCAATCAGCGTTTCTTCATCAGCTTCGGCCAAAGCTGGCGCGAAGAAATTCGCGACGCGGAACTCCGCAGGGAAATTGCAACCGATGGCCACGCTCCCGAGCGGTATCGCGCCGATGCCGTTCGCAACTTAGATCCCTGGTACTCCTCTTTTTCAGTGCAGCCGCCGCAGAAGCTGTATCTGGCGCCGGCCAATCGCGTACACGTGTGGTAGGTGTCCGGGCTTGGGACGGAATGCGCCGCAAACGGTCGGCGATGCCTTGAGAAGCTGTTGTCTTGCAACCATTTAGACATGGCATGGAGATTGCATTCCTGCGGGCGATGTTCGACGACCTGCGTTACGGCCTTCGCTTGCTCATCAAGAATCCCGGCTTCGGCTCGCTGGCGATTCTGACCTTGGCGCTGGGCTTGGGCGCGAATATCGCGGTCTTCAGCGTGGTCAACGCGATGTTGCTGCGGCCGCTGCCAGCCATCGCCGATCCCGCGAACCTTGCGTCGATCTACAGAGTCCAGAAGACCGATGTGTTCGACAATCTCAGCTTCCCGGATTATCTGGACATTCGCGACCGGAATCGTTCGTTCTCAGGTCTGGCCGCGCATACTCCCATCGCTTTTGCGTTCAGCTACGGAACTGCGGAACGTGTCCGAGGCGATATGGTCACCGGCAATTACTTCGAAGTCCTGGGGGTTAAGCCGGCGGCAGGACGCCTTCTGACCACTTCGGACGACAATTTCGCCGCCGTGCTCAGCTACGGATTGTGGCAGAGGAAATTCGGCGGCAATACTTCTATCGCAGGGACTCGAATCGTTCTGAACGGCTACCCGTTCACCGTAATCGGCGTCGCCGCGGCGAATTTCAGGGGCACCGAAGTCGATAATCAGACCGACGTTTGGGTTCCGATTGCGACTGTGCCTCGGGTTTACACGCGGCTCTCCCCGGGAATCCTTCGAGATCGCGCGGCGGGATGGGTTTGGATCTTCGGCAGGCTGAAACCGCGGATCCGCTCGGAACAGGCGCAAGCGGAATTGCAGGCCATCGCGGCGCAGCTGGCACAGGCGTATCCGGTGACCAACGAAGGACGGTCGGTTAATCTCGCCGGGAATTTCGGGATGTATCCGGACGATCGCGCCGAAATCAGCGGACTGCTCGCGCTGCTGTCGGGGTCCGTCGCGGTCTTACTGCTGATCGCGTGCGCGAATGTCGCGGGGCTTTTCATGGTGCGCGCTTCGCGCCGGTCGCGCGAAATCGCAGTCAGGCTCGCCGTGGGGGCCGGACGAGGACGGCTGATCCGGCAACTGATCACCGAGGGGCTGCTGCTTTCGGCGATCGCGGCTGTGGTCGGGCTGTTGCTCTCTCAATGGGCCACCGCCGCCGCGGTTGCGTTCAGCCAGAGCACGTCGCGCCTGCACCGCGTCGATCTGAGCGTCGACAGCCGCGTAATCGCGTTTACGCTGGCGATCTGCGCCGTCGCCGGATTCCTGTTCGCGCTGGCTCCCGCATTGCAATCCGCGAAGCTCGACCTGGCGGGCGCTTTGAAGAATGGATCCTCGGGCGGGGGCCGTCAACGCACGCGCATGCGGGCGGCGCTGGTGGCCGGACAAGTCGCGCTGTCTTTTATCTTGCTGAGCGCCTCCGGCATGATGTTGCGCGGCTTGTACCGGATCGTGAGCGCCAATCCTGGATTTGAAACCCGCAGCGTCGCCATGACATCCATAGATCTCAACACGCTTCCGAATCATCGTGAACTGGGGTTGTCGATCGAACAGCAGATTCTGGAAGCCGTCGCACAGGTTCCCGGCGTGGTTTCTGCTACGCTGGCCGCCACAGTTCCGCCCGAAGACTTTAGCGGACGTGAGCCGATTTTTTACCCCGGCCAGGAACCGCCTCCGGAGCTTCTGCACGGCCGTTCCTGGGCCTACGGACTATGGGTCGACGTGAACAATGTCGGGCCGAAGTATTTTCAGACGCTCGGCATCCCGCTGGTGGAGGGCCGCGATTTCACCGCGCGCGATCGCGCCGGCTCGCCGGGCGTGGTGATCGTCAGCCAGAAACTGGCCAGGCGCTTGTGGCCGAATCAAAGCGCGGTGGGACAGAGGATCGCGTGGCCGGAGTGGAACGGACCGAAGCGGCCTCCGTTTGAAGTCGTGGGTGTCGCGGCGGATGCGAAGTATCGCTCCCTGATTGGCGACCCGCCGCTGTTGATGTACGTTCCCGCATTGTGGAATTACCGTGGGCGGACATATGTCGTGTTCCGCACCGCTGCGAATCCCGCGGGCATGATCGCCGATGTGGAGCGCGCGATTCGCCAGGTCAACAAAGATGTGCCCGTGTTCGGCTCGCAAACCATGACGCAACACGCCGCCGAGTCGCTGTGGCAGCAGAGAATGGCGGCGACCTGGATCGGGGCCTTCAGCCTGATGGCTCTGGCCCTGGCCGCGGTGGGGCTGTACGTAGTCATCGCGCAATCGGTAGCCCAACGGACACGTGAGCTGGGGATTCGCGTCGCGCTAGGCGCGGCGCCAGGCGGAATTTCGCGCCTGGTCATTCGCAAGGGCATGACGCTTGCCGTACTCGGAATGGTGATCGGGATTCCCGCCGCGCTGGCGCTCGACGGCGTTATGGGCAGTCTGCTTCCCGGCTTGAATGGAAAAGATCCGGCCACTCTTGCGTCGATCGCGATCCTGCTGGCGGCAGTGATGCTGGGAGCCTGCTGGATCCCGGCGCGGCGCGCGGCGCGAGTCGATCCGATCGTAGCCCTACGCTGCGAGTAGGTAGCCTCCGGCTACTTTTGGTCGCCTTGACGAAGCGTGCAGGGTTTCGTGGATCGAGCTGCGCGGATCGATCGTAGCCTTATTCGATCCGCAGCGCCCGCATTGGATCGACGATAGCGGCGCGGCCCGCGGGAATCAGCGCCGCGATAATCGTGCAGACGATCAACAGCACGGTTGCCCCCGCCATCGCGACAGGGTTGTAGGTGGATACGCCAAATAGTTGATGCTGAATCAATCTCGCCCCAGCCAGACTGACCGGCAATCCGATCGCGATTCCCAGGCCGACCTGAAACACGGCTCCGCTCAGGATCATGGTGACGACCCGGCTTCTGGTGGCGCCCAGCGCCATTCGAACGCCGATTTCCACGGTTCTTCGAACCACAGACAACGCGACCAGACCGTACAATCCGATGGAAGCCAGCGTGAGCGCGAGCGCGCCAAAGAGCTGCGTCAGAGTCGCGATCAGCCGTTCCTGGTTGAATTGCATCGCGAATTGCTCTCCGTAGCCGACCACGTCGATCACGCCAAAGTTCGCATCCACCTGCTCAATCGTCTTGCGAATCACACGTTCCAGGTCATTCGAGCCGTTGACGTGCAACGCGATATCGCCAATGAAATCGTCGCTTGAAAGCGTTCCATTGGCGTTCAACTCCGGTTGAAGAAGAGGAAAGAACGCGGTCGGATACGCGGGCCGGTAGGTGCTGCCGTATTTGGCGTCTTCTACGATGCCGACGATTTCGTAGTCGGTGGCGTGCTCCGGTCCATCGGTTCCAAAACGCATGCCGATGGGAATGCGGCCCTTGCAATACCGCGCGACAAAGGTCTGGTTCACCACCGCGACGCGGCGCGAGGAGGGCTGATCGGATTCGTCAATGACGCGGCCCTGCAATAGCCGCGTTCCAATGGCATCGAAATAACCGGGACTGACGCGGTCGTAGTATACCTCTCCGGGTTGATGCGCGGGACCCGTTCCTTCCACCCAAATGTAGTCATTCCAGTTGTTACCGGTCATCGGCGCGTACATCGCGAGACCGACACTGACGACGCCTGGAAGCAGCGCGAGCCGGTCGTGCAACCGACGATAGACGTTCGCGATGCGTTCCGGAGTATAGTCCTTCAGGGCCGTGCTCACTTTGACCAGAACTCGCTGGTCGGTGAGAAAACCGAAGTGCTGGTGCTCCAGATTCCACAGGCTTTCGGTCAGCAGACCTGCGCCAGTCAATAGAACGAACGACAGAGCGGCCTGCGCGACCACCAGCAGCTTTTGCGGCAACATCGCCGCACGGGGAGTGCTTCGGCTCGCGCCGCGCAATGCGTCGGCCGGATCGGAACGAGTCTCGATCCACGCGGGCGCGATACCGAACAGGAGTCCGGTAATTATGGAAACCGCAAAGGCGAAACCGAGTACGGTCAGAGAAGGTGTGACGCTGATGGGAACATAGCGGGCTCCGCGAAACGCGAGCACCACGATCAGCCTGGTGGCCGCAAACGCGAGCGCGAGACCGGCCGCGCCTCCAAACAGCGAAAGAATCAGGCTGTCGGTCAAAGCCTGGCGGGTCATGCGGGCCCGCGAAGCACCCAGGGCCAGTTTCAGAGAGTTCTGCGCGCGCAGCGCGGTCCCGCGGGCGAGCAGCAGATTGGCGACGTTGGCGCAGGCGATCAGCAGCACCAGCGAAGACAGGCTCATTAACAGAACCAGACCGTTGCGGTATTGAATGCTCATCAAATCCACGCCGCCGCTGGCTCCGGTCAGGGGAATGAATTGATTTTCGATGTCGCTTCGCGTTTTCGGAGTGAGTTTCGATCCCGCTTGCGCCAGGTACCAGCGCTTGGCTTCGATGTTGATCTTCGATTCGAGCTCACCACGAGACACGCCCGGGTTAATACGGCCCATCAAGTACAGCCACATCTTGCCGGACCTTTCGAGAAGATTATTGGTTCCTTCAAGCAGAGGCTCAGTAACCGCGGGCAGCCAGCAATCGGGTGGATCGCTACGCAGCGTCTCGCTATAAAACTCTGGCGGCGCGACGCCCACGACGACAAACGGCTTGCCTTTGATCAGCAGGCTGGAGCCGATGATTCCGGGATCACCGCCGAGATGTGTCTTCCAGGCGCGATGACTGAGAACCAGCGTAGGCGTGCTTCCGCGGGTCTCGTCGGCAACGGTGAAAAAGCTGCCGAGCGCCGGGCGAATCCCGAAGAGATCGAAATAATTCGCGGAGACATACTCGGATTTGAAGGAAATCGCCGGATCGGAGCTGCCGCCGCGGCGGACACTCACAATTTGCGGCGAGGCTTGAAACGCTGCCAGATGCTCGATTTCAGGCGTACCCTCGCGGAGGGTCTTGTACAGCTCGTAAGAGAAAAGCGCGAAGTCCTGGCCGTTTTGATAACCGCTCATCACGCAGCAGTTATTGCCGCGTCCCAGGCGATACAGCTCGGCGGGCCGGGAGACGGGCAAGGTGTTGAACATGACCGCGTCGACCAGCGTGAAAATCGCGGTGTTGACGCCGATTCCGAGCGCCAGCGTGAGAACCGTCACCAGCGTGAAAACTTTGTTCCGACGCATTCCCCGAAGGCTGTATTTCAGATCCTGCGCCATGCGCTCCCAGGATGCCCAGGCCCACATTTCGCGAGTCGTTTCACGAACCAGCAATTCGTTGCCGAACTCGCTCCGGGCATTCCTTTCGGCGTCCAGCGGGTGCTCACCGCGCTCGATGCGATCTTCGGCAGCCATGCGGAAATGGGCGCTGAGCTCGTCATCAAGTTCTCGATCCCGCTTGCGCCGGCGCCAGTTCATATTTCTAGCTCTCGCTTCGTTTCGGTTCGAGGAGCCCGGCGATGGCCGCGGTCATCTGCTTCCAGCGGGATTGTTCCGCCGCAAGCTGTTTCCTGCCGGAAGGCGTCAGGCTGTAATATTTGGCTCGCTGGCGGTTTTCCGATTGTCGCCACTCGGATTTCACCCAGCCCTGTTTTTCCAGCCGATGCAGCGCCGGGTACAGCGATCCGGTTTCGGCGCGAAGCACGTCGTCCGAGCCGGTGCGGATCGCGTTGCCGATGCCGTAGCCGTGCTGCGGGCCCCAGGCGAGGGTTCGAAGAATCAGCATATCGAGCGTGCCCTGCAGCAGCTCGATTCGATTCCGGTATGGTTCGCGTTTCGTCATATGATGTAGGTATTCTACATCCATGCCTGTAGTTTGTCTACAGCCCTGTTCGGCCATCTTGATTTCTTCCATGCGAATTTACTAAGTTATGAATCAGTCGCCACGGGGAGTTTAAGGTATGCACGCAGGAGTCTCGAGTCATGCTGCGCGTTATTGTATTGAATTCCCTATGTTTAACCCTTCCTCTTTGCGCTCAACCCGACCGGATCACGAGCGAAATTAATGATTCCCATCGAGTCGCTCTAGAAAAAAGCGTCCCAGTCAGGGCCCGGGCGCAGGACGACGCAGGCCGCGTCCATCCATCGTTGAAACTCGGCTACGTGACCATGACGATGAAGCCCGGCGCCGCGCAGCAGGCCGCGCTAGAAGCGCTGCTCGAGCAACAGCAGGACCGATCCTCGCCAAATTATCATCGCTGGCTGACACCGGAGCAGTTCGGCGATCGATTTGGCCTGAGTAGCGTTGATATTGTCAAGATAATGGCGTGGCTCGAGTCGCAAGGCTTCCATATCGAAAACATCGCGCGGGCGCGGAATTTTGTTTCGTTCAGCGGACCCGCGCAAGCCGCGGAACGAGCCTTCGGCACCGAGATTCATCGCTATTCGTCACCAGGAGAAGAGCATTTCGCCAACGCGGCCCAGCTATCGATTCCGGAAGCCCTGGCTGATGTGGTCGGCGGCGTCCGCGGTCTCGACGATTTCTCGAGAAAGCCCGCGAAAGCCGTTCCCGAATACGTTTCCGGCAGCGGCGTGAATCAGCTCGCGCCCGACGACTGGACCACGATTTACGACGTCAAGCCGCTGTACGCCAACGGCATCGACGGAACCGGTCAACGACTCGCGATCCTGGGCGGATCCGATTTTCCCCAGTCTTTCGTGGATTCGTTTCGCAGTATGTTCGGCCTGCCGCCAAGCCAGATCGAGATGCACCTGATCGGGCCGGACCCTGGGGTCACGAGCTCGGAATCGGAGGCCGCGCTTGATCTGGAATGGTCGGGAGCCATCGCGCGCAACGCGACGATCGTGTACGTCTACGCGACGAATTTCAACGACGCCGCGCAGGGTGCCATCGATCAGAACCTCGCGACGGTGATGAGCGAGAGCCTGGGAATATGCGAGCCGGACGCAGCGGTCGGCAATCGCGCCATGGCGCAGCAGGCGAATGCGCAAGGCATCACCTGGCTCGCGTCCTCTGGAGATTCGGGCGGCGCCGGGTGCGATCCACACGGTTTCTTCGGCGTCACTGGAAATTCGACAACCGCGATCGCTGGGCAGTGGGTGGACACTCCCGCCAGTTATCCGGAAGTCACCGGCGTTGGCGGGACCCAACTCAACGAGGGCAGCGGCCAGTATTGGAACGCGACCAACAATTCGAACGGCGGCTCGGCGATTTCCTATATTCCGGAAATGGTTTGGAACGAGACCGGCGCGGGAGGGTTGCTCGCGAGCGGAGGCGGCGCCAGCACCTATTTTCCGAAGCCGGCATGGCAGGTTGCCCCTGGCGTGCCCAACGATGGCGTCCGCGATGTGCCGGATGTCGCGTTCAGCGCGTCGGGCAATCATGATCCTTACACGGTGGTGAACGCGAACGGAGTCCGCGCGACGGGAGGCACTTCTGCGTCCTCGCCATCGTTTGCGGGGGTGGTCGCGTTGCTCAACCAATATGTGGTGTCGAAGGGCCTGCAAGAGGCGCCGGGACTCGGCAATATTAATCCGGAATTGTACCGACTGGCGCGGACGACGACCAACGTGTTCCACGACATCACGCAGGGAAACAACATGGTCCCGTGCGCGTCGGGCAGCCCAGACTGCACCACCGGTTCGATCGGCTTCAACGCAGGCCCCGGATACGATCAGGCAACCGGGCTGGGATCGATCGACGTCTACAACCTGTTCACGCAATGGGCCGCGGCGGCGCCGGCCACTACTACGGTGGTTACAGCGAGTCCAGGCAGCATCAATTTCGGCGATACGGTCCAGGTTACGGCCACGGTGTCGGCGACAGGACCGAATATTCCCAGCGGGACCGTCACGTTTACGTGCGGTAGCACCGTGTTGGGAATCGCGACGTTAGTGAATGCGGGAGGGTCCACGATGGTTACGCTGACCGTGACGGGACCGCAGTTACCGGTGGGAAATGCCAGCGTCCTTGCCACTTATAGCGGCGACAGCAACTTTAACGGGTCGTCCGGAAGCGTTGCGGTAAGCGTTGCGAGCAGCCAGCCAGGTTCCGCGGTCGTGATATCGATCACGCCGAATCCGGCTCATGAGGGGCAGTTCATTCGAGTGATGCTGACCGAGGTTGGCGGGGTCGGCACCACGATCACCGATTGGAGCATCAACGGAGTCGACAACTTTTTTCGCTTCGCAACCGACTTCGGAAGCACTACACTCCCGGCTTACGGGATCCTATGGAGCGGGATTACGACGGCATTCCCGGCGGTGGTGCCGTCGAATCGCGTGTATTCGTTCTCGGGTGTTGACGCGAATGGGCGCCCGTGGACTCAGCAATACACGCTGGTCCTGGAGGGCGCGAATTCGCCGGCGCTGACGCTTTCAAGCCCCCCCGCAGCCGTTTTTCAGAATCCGGCGGCCGACCCTTCCTGCCAGTGGTCGCATCAGTTGATTCTTCAGGAGCAGAACACCATGGAGGTTCAGCTCACCCGGATGCTGGCGAACGGTGTGGATTGGACGAATCGTATCCAACCGCTTTTCGGCACAACTCTGATGGCTCCCTTGGGGAACCTGCAAGCCACGGTGTGTTATGCGAGCAGTCCACCATCGACCGTGAACTATGAAATCGACGGCGTCGATCAAACCGGGAGCCCCGTCATCGCGACCGTCGCGACCGGCTTCGCCGGTCCGGCTTCGAATCCGGGAGCGATGTCGGTTTCACCAGCGGTAGTAATGCTCACGACCGCCAATTCCCCGCAGCTGGTGACGTCGAGCGTTGCACTAAATGTTACGGGACCGTGGACGGTCTCAGTCTTCGCATCCAATGCGCCGGCCAACTGGCTGACCGTGACCCCGATGTCGGGTACGGGATCGCAAACGGTGACAGTCGCCGCTTCGGGAAACGGTTTGGCAAGCGGAGTCCAGTACGCCTGGCTGGTCTTTCAGGCCGCGAACGCAGTCCCGCAATTTATCGATGTTCCCGTAGCTTTCGTGCTGGGAGCTTCGCCGGGAATGAGCATCGCCGCAGTCACCAGCGCGGCATCGTTCCAGCAGAGCTTCGCACCCGGGATGCTGATGAGCGTCTTCGGCAACCAGCTCTCGGACGCGACACAGATCGCGAGCGCGCTGCCGCTCCCCTTGACGATGTCAGGCGTTTCAGCAACTGTGAACGGAGTCCCTGCGCCGCTGTATTACGTGTCGTCAGGGTTGTTGAACATTCAGATTCCTTACGAGACAGGAGCGGGACCGGCGGTAGTGGGAGTGAACAATAACGGGCAAGTCGCCGCCTATGTATTTACGGTAAAGCCGTCGGCGCCCGGCATCTTCGCGGATCCCGCGTCCAATCTGGAGCCGATTTCCAGCGGAAAGCTCGGCGATACACTGACCTTGTTCATCACTGGGGAGGGCGACGTGTCTCCGCCGCTTGCCACGGGCGCTTCGCCGTTTTTTGCGACGCCGGTGAACCTGCTGCCCGCGCCGATGCTGCCCATCTCGGTAACGGTGGGAGGAGTCACGGCGCAGATTACCTTTGCCGGAATCCCATCCGGCGTCGCCGGGGTCACGCAAGTCAATTTCGTGATTCCAACCGGCGCGCCGCTGGGCGTGCAATCCGTGGTGGTCACGGTGGGCGGCGTCGCGAGTCCGCCCGTCAATCTGACTGTGGAGGCGCAGTAAAACGGGCCAAGCATAGCTAAAACTGGAAGTAGATGAAGGGGATCTGCTTATCGGTAACGCCAAAAAGTTCGATGACCAGCAGAAGACCAGCCAGCGCCGGCACATAAGCCCACGCCGGCGCGCTCGCCAGGTTCCATTTTTCTTTTGCAATCGCGACGATCAGCGAACCGAAGACCAGCCAGATCAACCATTGCGGGATCACAATCGGGTTCGGGCTATGGGCAAACGAAAATAGCTGGCCGATGATGTAACGGCTCTGGGCGAAATTCGCGGCGCGAAAAAAGACCCAGCCCACGCACACCAATCCGACCGTCAGCGCGGCGCGAAGCGGGTACAGCCACAGCGGCGGGCGCGTTTCGAACATTTTTCGTCCCGCCATGCGCTCGATCGCGAGCAGTGCGCCGTGGTAGCCGCCCCAGATCGCGAAATTCCAGCTTGCGCCATGCCACAGCCCTCCCAGCAGCATGGTCAGCATCAGATTGCGATACGTCATCAGCGTCCCGTGGCGATTGCCGCCAAGCGGAATGTAGAGATAGTCCCGCAGCCAGCGCGACAGCGAAATGTGCCAGCGATGCCAGAAATCGGTGATGCTGAAAGCCAGATACGGGCGGCGGAAATTCATCGGAAAATGAAACCCGAGCAGCAAGGCCATGCCGATCGCCATATCCGAGTAGCCGGAAAAATCGAAGAAGATCTGGAGCGCGAACGCCCCCACGCCTTTCCACGCCGAAATAGCACCGGGATGCGCCGCCGAGTTCGAAAAATACGCGTCGGCGATCTGCGCGAACTGGTCGGCGAACGCCATTTTCTTGGTCAGGCCAAGAACGAACAGCCCGACTCCGTGAAGCTGTTCGTCCGAGAACGGCGGACGCCAGGCGTAGAAATCGGCGAAGAATTCGCGCGCGCGCACGATCGGCCCGGCGACAAGCTGCGGAAAGAATGCGATAAACAAGCGCGTAATCAACCGGATTGCGGATCGGCTTCTGCTCGCCGCGATACACGTCGATGATGTACGACATGCTTTGAAACGTGTGAAAGCTGATGCCCAGCGGCAGAATGATCGCAAGCGCAAACGAGTGCGCGGGGCGGCCGAGCAGCAGCGCGAAATTGTCGCCCAGAAAATTGTAGTACTTGAAGAATCCGAGAAACCCAAGGTTCCCAGCGAGTGCCAATGATCAGAAACAGCTTCTTCCGGTGGCGGCTTTCGCTGCGCTGAATCCAGATCGCAGCCGTGTAGTCGATCGCGGTCAGGGTCAGCAGCAGCGGGATGAACTTAGGATTCCAGCTCATGTAGAAGTAATAGCTGGCGGCGAGCAGAATGTACTTGCGCCAGGAGCGCGGCGACAGCATAAAACAGCGCCAGCACGACCAGCAGGAAGATGAGAAACGCAACGGTATTAAAGAGCATGCGGCGGTCCCAGCAGTTCGCGCACCCGCCGGGCGAGCGCGCGCGAAAACTCAGCGCAGCCCGGGGCATTCAAGTGCACGGGATCCAGGAATAATTCAGGCTTTTCCAGAAAATCGAAATAATGTTCGCCGTCGAGGATCACATCCGGCTGGCGCGCCAACTCCCGCACGGAGCTGTGTGGATTGTATCGCGGCGGATTCGGGCGAACATAGGCGCCGCGCGGCAGCCGGAAAAAGATGAGCTTCGTTCCCGAGCCACGATAGTGTTCGCAAATCTTTCCGAACCAAGTCTTCAGATACCGCTCCTGCCGGGTGGTGGCGGGCGTGTAAGGGAATAGCACGGCTTGAAAGATTTCCTTCTCGCCGGCGAGTCTCGGAGGCAGCTCGAATGTCTTTTTCGCCCAATCGATCTTGACGCCCGCAACGTTGTCTCGGGTTCCGACGTAATCGTAATACCAGTTAAAGGATTCGCGGCGCGACAGATCGGCGTACTCCAGCCGCTGGCGGCGATGCGTCAGCAGATCCTGAAGATCGGTCTTGTAAATCGAACCCTTGAACGCGACGCCGATCGCGGCGCGCAACTTCAAGGAGGGCGAGTCGATAGGACTGGCTGAACGCGATCAGATCGCTCCATCGGAGGCGTGCGACCAGGATAGTGCATGTCCGTCTCGCGATCGGCGATGTTTTCGGCGGTCTCCTCATCGTCGTAGTCGTAGACGGGAATCAGGATTGCGGCGTAGCGGCGCGCCGTCGGATCGGCGTCGCGCAGCATGTAATACCAGCAGCGCGGGGTGGTGCCGGCCGTCGCGATGCTGGCGAAGGTGTAGCCAACTTCGGATTTGATCTGGTCGGCGTAGCGCGGAAAAAATCCCATGCGCGAATCGCCGATGGCCAGCACCTGGTTGCGATCGTGAACGGGACGCTTATGCTCATTCCACAGCCGCAGTTCCAGAAAGCCGGTTGTAGAATCGGGATTGACAATCTTCGCGTAGAGGCCGGTGTTAAAAATCAGCTGCTCAACGGCGACGAAGGCGACTACGGTTGCCAGCAGGGTTCGCACAGCACTCATGCCGAAAATACAGTATACACGGCGCCATTATGCGGCCCGATCTAACGTGAGGAACGTTCGAACAAAATCCAATTTTCGCCAACTCGCCTCTTGCGAATGCCTGGGGTTTGTGCGGGAAATCACCGTTTCGATTTCGACGCCGGCGCGAAAGGTTTCGTCAGAGTCCTGGCGGCAATGCCGGATCTCGCCGAATAGAATGGTCGACCGCATTTCGATCTTTACCCATTCGCCGGGACTGATTCGCGTCATGAGCCGCAGCCCTATTCCGGACTTCGAAACGTCCACCACCCAGCCGTCCATCGAGGAGTGCCGGCTGCCGAGAAAGCTGATCTTGAGGGCTTCGTCGGGCGTGGCATATCGGGGTTGTTTGCGCCGCGCTTCCCCGTCGGAGGAGAAGTAAATCCCTGCGCGGTACGCGCCTTCTTGGGATTGCAGTACAAAACCGTTCCTTCGAGCACACAGTCGTCCGTGAAGGTAACGGTTACCAGCGACTTGTCCCGCAGCGCCTCCGGAATGATGACCTGGATCGCTCCGTCCGCGAAATTTCGCAGTCGGCCGATCATTTGATTCGACCCTGCGCCGACCCGCACTTCGTTCGGCGCATCCGCGTGTTTCCAAAATTTAAACGGCAGCGCAGACATCGGATTTTCCTCCTCCTCGAATTTCGGATTTCTAATCGCATCTCGCACGCCAATCGCCGATATATTCTGGAAATATAACTCTTTATTCGGCTTTTGCCGTTGAGACTCAAGCAAAAGCTGGTTGCAGCGCGGTCAGGCAGACGCTTTAACACGCACCTGCGAGTTCTCGCGGCTCGCTTGTGTGCCAAACCACGCAGTAGTCGCCCGTGCTGTGCAAGAACGCAATCGGTCGCTCTCCTTAGAACTCATTCGATCCAAAGTACTAAGGTCGGCCAGGAGGGTGTCCAGATTCCTGAAGGGCGGATCTGTATTCATCGATGGGCTTCGGTCCATGGAAATGCGTTCGTGCTGCCGAAAACCGGCGGCATTCGTGTTATACAGCATTCATGGCCTTTTCCGATCCGCTTGCTCCAGTGGCGAAGCGAGTTTCCGATTCTCGACCGCAGCGTGTACTTGATCAGCCACTCGTTGGGCGCGATGCCGCGGCGCACGCGGGATCGTTTGAAGCAATACGCCGACGAATGGGACACGCGCGGCATCCGGGCATGGGAAGAAGGCTGGTGGGATATGCCGGTCACCGTGGGCGACCTCATCGGAAAAATCATCGGCGCGCCGCCGCGAACCGTGGTCATGCACCAGAATGTTTCCATCTGCCAGGCGATTGTGCTGTCGTGTTTCGACTGGAGCGCGAAACGCAACAAAATCGTCAGCGAGGATATGAATTTCTCGACGAACCTGTATCTGTATCAGCAGCCGTGCGGGCGGCTGGTTACGGTTCCGTCGCCGGACCGGGTTACGGTGCCGATCGAGAAGATGCTGGCGGCGATCGACGATGAAACCGCGCTGGTTTCGGTATCGCACGTGTGTTTTCGCAGCTCCTTCATTCAGGACCTGGAGGCTATCACGCGACGGGCGCATCAGGTGGGCGCGAAGGTGGTGGCGGATCTGTATCAATCCGCAGGCACGGTTCCGGTGAACGTGGAAAACCTGGGCGTCGATTTCGCGACCGGAGGGTCGGTCAAGTGGCTATGTGGAGGTCCCGGAGCGGGATATCTTATACGTCCGGCGCGATCTGTGGCCCGAGCTGAAGCCTCGCATGACCGGCTGGGCCGCGCATCGCGAGCCGTTTACTTTTTCGATGGAGCACGAATACGCCGACGGGATCGAACGGTTTCTGAATGGGACTCCCAACGTGCCCGCCATGTACGCGGCGCGATCGGGCTATGAAATCGTGAATGAAATTGGGGTCGAAAACATCCGCGCCAAATCGATGCGGCAAACTGCGCGGCTGATCGAGCTGGCCGAAGAGGCCGGGTTTCGCGTGAATACGCCCAAGAATCCAGCCGAGCGCGGCGGTACGGTTTCGATTGATGTTCCCAACGGACATGCAGTGAACAAGGAGCTGTCGCGCCGCGATTTTCTGGCCGATTTTCGACCCGGAGCAGGCATCCGCGTCGCGCCGCATTTTTATTCCAAGGACGAAGAGCTGGATCTGATCGTGCGGGAGATCCGCAAGATTGTCGACGCGAATTAATCTAGACCGGCCGCAAGTAGTCTCCGGATTCGATGCGGCGGCAGTGTCGAAACGTCTCCCTGGTAGTAGTAGACCCAGGCGCTCAAGCTGACGCCCGTCGTCCAATCGCACTTCGACGACGCAGCGCGGATATTCGGATCCTTCATATTCGTCCAGGACCGGCCAGTAAGTCTCCGGATTGTGCAATCGATGCACCTCGCCGACGACCCACCGGTCTGCGTCGCGGGAAAGCACCAGACCCGAGAATTGTCCGAGCTGAAAGAGCGATCCCTGAACGCGTCCCGCGCCGATCAGTTCGGCATTCGCAGCGAGCCTGCGAGACCATTCCGTGCCCGCGGCGCTGCGCAGCGAGCCGTAGACGAACAAGTATTCGCTCACTTCTTCAAATTCGTCTCGAAAAGCTGGAAAATTCTCTTGTACTCGTCCGCCCAGCTCGACGGCTGCAAGAAGCCGTGATCCTCCACCGGGTACGGCGCGATCGACCAGTTCTCCTTATGCAGCTCGATCAACCGCTGCACCAGGCGCACCGAGTCCTGGAAGAATACGTTGGTATCCACCATGCCATGGCAGATCAGCAGCGCGCCCTTCAGTCCTTCGGCGAAATAGATCGGCGACGATTTGCGATATGCTTCCTCGTCCTTTTGCGGAAGATTCAAGATGTTCGAGGTGTATCCGTTGTTGTAGTGCGCCCAATCCGTCACCGGACGCAGCGCGGCGCCCGCGGCGAACACGTCGGGCGTGGTGAACATCGCCATCAGCGTGATGAATCCGCCATAGCTGCCGCCATAGATTCCGATGCGCTTCGGATCGGCGCCCTGCGCGACCAGCCACTTCGCGCCGTCGACGTTGTCGTCCAGATCCTTGCCGCCCATGTGCCGATAGATCGCCGCACGCCAATCGCGGCCGTATCCGGCCGAAGCGCGATAATCCATGTCCAGCACCATGTAGCCGTGCTCCATCAGGAAATGATGGAACAGATACTCGTGCGAATAGTTCGGCGACCAATATTTATGCACGTTCTGCGCATAGCCCGCGCCGTGCACGAAAACCACCGCGGGTCCGCCGTTCCTGTAATTGGCAGGCTTGTAGAAATGCGCCGGGACCATGGCGCCATCGCGCGCCGGCACCTGGACGATCGGCACGTCCATCCATGGATAATCCCAAAAATCCTTCGCCGGCGACGAAGTCAGCTTCTTCTCGCTCGCGCCCGGACGATTGTCCGCCACGAACAATTCCGGCGGCTTGTTGGCGTAGGAATACACATCCGCCATGATATTTTTCATCCGGCGAAAGCACCACGCGATGGCTTCCGGCTTCCTTGGTGATCTGGGTTCGCGTGCCGCCGTGACGTTCATCGAATAAAAGTGTCGCTCGCCCGGGCCTACTTCGCTGGTGGTCAGGTAAAACTTCGAACCGTCGCGCGATAGCTCCACCGCGGTTACTTCAAACTTTCCCGACGTTAATTGCTTCGGATCGCCGCCGTCGAAGCCGATCGTATACAGGTGCGAATAACCGCTCGCGCTCGCTCTCGAAATAAATTTCGTTGCCATTCTTCAGCCATCCGAGCGTCTGCGCCCCCGGACCATTCAGCCACGCGTCGTCATGTTCGGTGAACAACACGCGCGTTTTTCCGGTGGCCGGATCGAGCGCCAGAATCCAGCGATCCTTGTTGTCGGTGGCGCGCGCGACCAGCACCGCCTTGGTGCCCGCTTCATTCCACAGCGGAGCCTGCAGCTGCACCTCGCGATCCTTCACGCCCGGGTCGACCCATTTCACTTCGCCGGTGACCGCGTCGAGAATCGCGATGCGGTCCGCACCTGCGAGTCGCCGACGTTGGTGCGGCCCGGAATCTCTTCCGTATACGCGGATTCATTGACATAGCTGGGGACGTTGTCGGGCTTCGCGCGATCGCCCGCGTCATTGATCATCGCGATGACGCATGTTTCATCCGGACACAGTTCCAGCCGGAACGCGTCTGGCGCGCCTGCAACTGGAACGGCTTGCGAGGATGCTCCTTCTTCCGCTTGGCCTCATTTTCCTCGCGAACTTTCGCGCGCTCGCGCACGATTTCGAGCAGCTCTTTTTCCTGCTTCTTCAAATATTCCTGAGAATCCGTCCCGCGCTGTTCGGCTTCGGTGTTCACAGGAGCCGCGCCGCCGCGGCCACCCCGTCCTCCTCGACCGCCACCTGCCGCTGGAGCCGCGGAGTCGACCCGCGGCAACGATCTCCGTCATCTGCTCGATCATTCCCGTTTCGAGCGACATGACGTACAGATTCCCGCCGCGCATGAACGCCACGCGCTTCTCATCCTGCGTGAACGCGGGATTCGATTCCGCGTCCGCGGTCTTGGTGAGCTGATGGCGCGTGCCGGTGGTGAAATCGAACAGGAACAAATCGCCGTCGGACGCGTAGACCATCCGCTTGTGGTCGCGCGTCTCACTGCCGTTGGCGGGCGGCGCGAGCTTCGATTCCTCATCGGTCAGTTTTCGCAGATCCGCGCCGTCGCGATTCACGACATAGGTGTCCATCGGATGGTCGATGGGATCGCTGGCCTGCTTCCATTGGAAATAAATCTTCTGGCTGTCGCCCGACCAGCGAACGCGCGGTGGGCTCATATCCGTACAGTCCGGGCCCGCGCATGATGTTGTCGATGGTGAGGGCGAATTTCTTCTGCGCGGGAATCTGCGTCCACTGGCCCAGCAGCAAGGCGCATGCGGCCACGACGGCAATCTTTTTATGCGGCATAACTTGTGATCTTATAACGCCGTGAGGATGCGGCGCACTCCTTCGTGGAATATCTCGGGTTGCGTCAATAAACTCACCACCAGAAACGCTTCGGTCTCGAAATCGAAAAAGAATCCCGGCTGGACCAGCACGTCGTGCGCGGTCAGCAATTCCAGCGACCACTCTTCTTCAGTTCGCGTTCGCGGAACTTGCAGCACGGCGTTCCAGCCGCCCTCGACGTTTAATACTTGGGCGGCTGAATCGCGGAACGCGTCCTGAAGGTCGGTGAGATTGGCGCGCGTGCGCTCCCGAATTTGCTGCGCGCACCTGCGCGGATGACTCCAGTAGCCTCGGCAACGCCACTTGCACCGGCGTCGCCACCGACAGATACGTGTCTGCGATCAGTTCCAGTTGCTGAAGCGCGGACTCGTGTCCTGGTCCGCTCGCGACGATCCAGCCCAGTTTCATCTGCGGCAATCCGGCGGATTTGGACAGGCCGCTCATCGAAAATGTCAGCGTGCGGTTCGCCTCACCGCGTCGCGGCGACATGCCCGAATCCGTAATCCGAAAAAACTTCGTCGCACAGGATCGGCAGGCCCAGCGACTCCAGGCGCGTCATTTCATCCGACTTGACGAACGACCCCGTGGGATTATTCGGATTCACCACGACGATCGCGCGAGTGCGCGGCGTGATCGCAGTTCGAGCGCGGCGAAATCCACGTGCCACGCGCCGTCGTAGCGCAACGGATACTGGCGAACCTCCACCAATTCGAGCGCGGCCAGAAATTCGAATAAAGGATACGACGGCCGAGGCGTGAGAATCTCGTCTCCGGGATCGGTCAGCAGCTTGAACAGGTACGAGTAAGCCTCGCTGGTGCTCGCGGTCAGCAAGATTTGCGATGGCGCGACTTTCCTGCCCCGCTCGGCGTAGTATCGCGCGACTGCTTCACGAGCCGGCAGCATCCCGCGCGGCGACGGATCATAACGAAGCGACTCTGGATCCGCCAGCGCCTCAATGATCGAATGCGGATAGTCGAATCCTGCGTGGGTCGGATTCGATTGGGTGAGATCGAAGATCACCGATCCCGCACGGCGCTTTTCGGCGAGCCGGACCGACAACAAGTTCGGCCGAAGATCCCATTTCAGACGAGAAGAAAAAGTCATCGGATGGCAAATGTCCCAAAGACAGCGCCGAACTCGCGCGTATCGGTGGGGATATGAAGGACGCGGCTCACTTCAACCGTAAGCTCGATTTCCTGCTGTCCCACCAGATCCGGTGGAAGCGGGTAATTAAATCCGAAAGTCCCCTCGCCTTGCAGCGTGCATGCGCCGACTTCGCGGCCGCCCACCAGGTAGCGGATCGTCAACGGACCGGCCTCCATCACCGGCGTCGGAACATAGCCCGTAACATACAAACGTTCAGTGGCCGCTTTTGGGCCTGCGATTTTCACGGTCGCGGACTTCGGCATCCATCGGAACCCTTTGTCCGCGCGATACCAGGTCGGGCCGAGCTGCGGCGCGTAAAACGGGTCGCCTGCATCCACAAAATCGTGTCGCGTGGCTCCGGGGTTCGCGTGCAAAACGGATTCGTAGGATTGAGTAACGTCGGTCAGCCGGTCCTTGGACACATGCAACACAACCGCCTGGCCCCGTTCGATCAAGGTGAGCGCGGCGGCAGGAGAAATTTGCCACGGAGCCAGCCCGCCCAGGTCGGCGCGAGCCTGGATGCCTTGCTCGCTGCCCGGAACGAGATAAACTTTTTCGACGTCGATGAGCCGGAAAGGGTTCTCCTGAAATCCGCTTTGAAACAAATTGTCATCCACGCCCTGGAGTAGAAACGCGCGTCCCGGATGGCCCTGCGCGGCATCGCGAATGCCCAGAACCACGGTGCGCAGATTCGCGGATCGCTCCTGATACCAGCGCGAAAAGCGCTCCGCTTCGACCGTCGAGATGCCGACGAACAGCGTTGCGATCAGCAGAGACGCCACGCGCATGCCGCCGCCCGTGCGCCATCCGCAAACGATGCCCCATCCGCCTAGCCACGCCAAGCCCAGCAGGGGAAGCGTCAAATAAAATTCGACGAAGTGATTCGGCAGGGGTAGCACCGGCGCGATGAGCAGCAGGAACCACCCGATGCAGAAGATCCCGAATAAGTCTCGCCGCTTCCATCGCAATACCGCGAAGGCGAGCAGCGCGATTCCGGCTAACATCGCTACAATCTCGCCATACCGCCGGCCATGCCGGATCCATCTGCCCGCTTCGCTGGGCGCCAGGGCCCATCTCACGTACTCGAACAGAGTCCCCGGCATTCGCCAGTCGACGATGATCTGATAAAAATCGCCAGGATGCTTCGGTATCAGGAAGAAGTGCGCCGCGGTGAAAATCGCGGCCGGAACGAACAGCGGCAGAGTGGATAGAAATTTCTTGCGAGCCATGCACCATGCGTGCAGCGCCGCTAGCGCCGGATACATCACGATGATTTCGAGCGCGCCGAAACCGGCAAGATACGCGACCCACTCGAGCGCCATCCAAGCGCCTCGGCCCGATTCGATCCACCGCAGCCGCGCATAGAACGCGAGCAGAACCAGGAACGCGCACAGCAGTTCGTTGTAGCTGGACGCCCAGCACATCGGACCCGTCAGATCCGGACTGGTGGTCCACAAAACTGCCGCGAGCAATCCAGCCGCTCGCGATCCGGTGAGCCGCGCGCCGACCATGGCAGCCAGGGTCAGCGCGCCGAACCAGGTGGCCAGCGTCCACAAATGATACGGCAAGGCGTGAAGCCCGAACAGCGACGAAAAAGTTAGAAAAAAGACGCGCTCGCTGAGCACGCGAATGGTCCCTTGCGCGGCCGGATGGAACAGGACAAACGTCAACCCTCCTGGCGTTTTCGCCCGCAGGGGCAGCGCCAGCCAGGCGAAATCGTCGTTCTGAAACCACGAAATCGGCGCGCGCCAGTACACCATCAGGCAAACCAGCGGCGCTGCGGCGAACCACGCGATACGCGCGGCGCGCGTCATTTCGGAAGCAGACCGATCGTGGTGACGATCACGGACAGTTCACGCGTGTCTTTATCGCTCGGCGGCAGGCCCTTGTCGACGGAAAAATCGATGCTGACCACGTCGCCGGAGAATGCCGCGGCGGGAATCTCGCGATCGTAACCGGCATCTCCGGCTTTGGTATATTTCTCCGGCCCCAGGTCGAGCCCGTTCACGTGGGCGTCCAGCGTCATGTCGCCGACGCGGTTATACATCACCTCGGGAACGGTCAGCTTCATTTGCAGCCTGGCGCCTTTCTGAGCGGCGCCCGCAGGCGCACGCAGCGTGACCGTGAAATTCTTCATGGTCCAGCGCCAGGATTGATTTTCCACCGCCCAGAATCCGCGCGTGAGCTGCATTCCCGCGCGAGGATCGGCAACGTTCACGACGCTAAGGGGCTGGCCGTCGTCCTCCGCAGCCTTGGGTTTCTTTTTGACTCGGCAGCCCGGGGCAATCGCGATCAGCGCGAGCAGCGCCGCGAACGGGATCAGTCGCCGCATCGCTCGACCTCGACCAGGCAACTGTAGAACGTGGGTCCGCCGCCCAGGTCGGTAAGCCGGTCCGAGGTCAGTGCGTTCGCGTTGCGGCCGTCTTCTGAAAGCTTGTTCCAGCGGACCGAAGGCGCGCGAACCACGCCGGCGGCCACTACTCCGTCCACTTCGGCCGTCAGCAGCAGGCTGCCACGATCGTTGAAAGCGCGCACGCGATCGCCGTCGCGAATCCCGCGAGCCTCGGCATCGCTCGAATGCAGATGCAGCACCGCGGTCTGCCGGTCGACACTCGGGCGATTGCCGAACGTAGAGTTCATGCTGTCGTCGTTTTTCGACGAAATCATTTCCAGTGGATAGCGCTTCTTCAGATCCAAATCGCCGAAACGCGATTCTTTGGGCGGTTGATAATCGAGATGCTCCGCGCCGAAGTCGCATTTCCCCGAAGGTGTGCCGAATCCGCCTTGGGCGAACGGGAGAAACGGCTCGGGAAGACTCAGGCGAACGGAATGTTCGCGATCCAGGCGGTCCAGCGTAATTCCATCAAGAAAAGGATGACCCGACCCGAGCAACCCGCGGATCATATCGTCTTCCGACTCATGGAAGCAGGCATCTTGGAATCCCATGCGTTCGGCTAGCGCGCGGAAAACCTCGACGTTTGAGCGCGTTTCGCCCGGCGCTTCCAATACCGGGCGCGCGAGCTGCACATAATAATGTCCGTAAGCGAGATACAGATCCGTGTGCTCCAGGAACGTGGTCGACGGCAGCAGAATGTCGGCGTGATCCGCGGTATCGGTCTGAAACTGTTCCAGGACTACGGTGAACAAATCGGGACGCCGCAATCCGCGCAGTACCAGGTTCTGATTCGGCGCGATCCCCGCCGGATTGGAATTGTAAACCACGATCGCCTTGACAGGAGGTTCGTCCAGAGCGGTCAACGCCTTGCCGAGCTCGGCCATATTCACGATTCGCGCCTCGCGCCCCAGCGCCGATCGATCCTGCAACTCCGGCATTTCGAGCCCGCGTCGATCAAAGGTAAAAGCCTGCGAGGTGGAAAGCTGCAATCCTCCGCCGACGTCACGCCAGGATCCGGTAAGGGCCGGTAGGACCGCAACGGCGCGCACGGCAGACCCTCCCCGCTCGCTGCGCTGAATCCCGTAGTTCAAACGAATGGCAGCCGGACGCGTGGTCGCATATTCGCGAGCCAACTCGACGATATCTTCCTTCGCGATGCCCGTTAGCGTGGAAACACGCTCAGGATCGTACTTGCGAACGCGTTCTGCCAGCGCGTCGAACCCGTTCGTGTAACGAGCCACGTAATCCGCGTCAAACAGCTTCTCGCCGATGATGATGTGCGCCATTCCCAGCGCCAGCGCCATATCGCTGCCGGGATTGATGCGCAGATGGCGATCGGCTACCGCGGCGGTGCGCGTGCGAATCGGGTCGATCACCCAGAGTTTCGCGCCATTGCGCCTGGCCTCCACCACGAACGGCCACAAATGCACGTTGGTGCCGTGAATATTCCCGGCCCACGCGATGATCATTTTAGAATGCCGGAACTGCTCGGGCTCGGTTCCGTAGCGCAGGCCCAGCGATGCCGTCAGTCCCGCAGTTCCAGCGGAGGAGCAGATAGTCCGGTCCAGGCGCGACGCGCCCATCCTATGGAAAAAGCGCCGGTCCATACCGGACCCGTTTAGCAATCCCATGGTGCCGGCGTAGCTGTACGGCAGAACTGCTTCGGGCCCGAACTCGCTCGCGATCGCGCTCAGTTTTTCGGCGATCGTATCCAGCGCTTCATCCCAGGAAATGCGCTCAAACCGTCCTTCGCCCTTTTCGCCGATTCTCATTTGCGGATACAGCAGCCGCTGCGGCGAATATTCGCGTTCCAGATACTGCGCGACCTTTCCGCACAAAAATCCGCGCGTAACCGGATGCTCCGGGTTCCCCCGCAGCCGCGACCCTGTTCCGTTCTCGACGTTAATCAGCAGCGAGCAGCAATCCGGACAATCCAGCGCGCAGACGGAGTGGCGAAGCTCCATAGATCAAAGCATACCAAGGCTGACATAAGTAAAAGAAAAGCTTGCAAATTCGCCTTTCCTTCGCCTATAATATCCGCATGGCACTTACCAAACGGCAAAAGGAGTTCCTCGATTTTCTATCGGGCTTCCTCGAAAAGCGTGGGTATAGCCCCAGCTATGAAGAGATAGCTGAAGGCCTCAACCTGGCTTCGCTGGCGACGGTGCACAAGCATATTCTCGCGCTGGAGGCGAAGCATTACGTTAAGCGCGGGTTCAATCAGAGCCGGTCGCTCGAACTGGCTCCCAAATATTACGAAGAGCAAAACCAGTTTCATCCGCACGGCTCGGAAGTTCCGCTGCTCGGGCGAATCGCGGCGGGCGCGCCGGTGGAGGCCATCGCCGGTCATGACACCCTCAGTTTCGCCGATTTCACGGGCGACTCGGGAACCTACGCCTTGCAGGTGCGCGGCGAATCGATGATCGAAGACCACATCTGCGACGGCGATTTCGTCCTGGTGCAGCGCAGCGCGGAGGCTCGCGACGGCGATATCGTGGTCGCGCTGGTGGACGGCATGGAAACCACGCTCAAGCGGTTCTATCTCGAACCCGGCGATCGCGTGCGCCTCCAGCCTGCCAACGCATCCATGCAGCCGATCTATGTCCCGCGCGAATCGGTCGCGATTCAGGGAAAAGTTCTGGCCGTGCTGCGCAAGTATTAGGACGCGGGAGCCTCGCCGGGCCCCCGCTTAATCGCGCTTATTTCTTGCAGCAGGATTTGTCGCAGGCGCACTTTTCACAGCACGGTTTGTCACCGCCGCAGCATCCATCCGCGCAAGCGGCATATGCCGCAGCGCCGGCAGCCAAGCTGAGTGCAAACACCCAAGTGAATAATCTGGTCATGACAGTTCTCCTTTTTCTGAAAATGAATTTATCGATCCCTCAAGATGGCTTATCGGGATCGAATCAGATCCAGGAGAACTCGGTTTCGCAGATGCAAATCGCGTTGATCGGCGTCTAGCGACGCAATGCAAATACCCAGGACTTGCCCGCATTGCAGCGGCGGAACAACTGCATCGATAACGAACTTGCGTAGCCAATGAGTGCTGGTGCGGCGCGGCTTTCGCAGATGCCAGAATATCGAACGGGCAAGCGGTAAGCACCGGCGTGCGGGACAGCAGTCATGCGCGCCGTCCGCGATGTCGCAAGGCCGAGTCAGGCAGCCCGACCGGGCTTCCGAGCAGTCCCAGCACCAGCAAAATCGCGGTAGCAAGCTTCATGTCCGATTTTGAAGATAGCAATCTTTCTGCCACTGCTACACCGGAATACCGATTCGCCACAACGCGTAGGCGATCGCCTGTCGGAAATATAGCCATTGCTGGCGCCAATCGTTCCTCGGCTCCTCCGGTCGAGGCGAGCCGTAAACCGCCAGTCCTTGCGATTGGAGCATTCGTTTGACGCGGAAAATATGATAGCCGTCGCTCACTACGATGCAGGATTTGAGATTCATGCGGCTCATGATTTCGGCGGCCGCAGCGGTGCTGTACACGGTGGATTCGCCTTCCGATTCCACCATGATCGCCTCGGATGGGACTCCGTGCTTGCTCAAATACGCGCGCGCGACTTCGCCCTCGGTGAACGTCGGATCGCCTCCGGCGCCGCCGGTAGTGAGGATGCGCGGCGCCATCGCCAGCCGATACAAAAACAGCGCATGATTCAGGCGCGCCTCCAATACCGGCGAGGGTTTGCCTCGATATTCGGCCGCTCCCAGCACCAGGATCACGTCAGCGGGCCGAGCTTCATCGACCGTTGACTGGCGCGCGATGGAGCGTTCGATGGAGCGAATCGCGAGGCCCGCCGCCAGCGCCGCCAGCACCAGCACCCCTAGAAAACATCCTGAACAGGAGCCGCCGCATCTGCTTTATGTCAACATTGTAGACAAACATGGCCGAGACGCTTTCGAGCGACAAGAATCCGCTGCTGAAACAAGTGCGCCGCGCGGTCGCGCGAGGCTCTCTGACCGAGGATGGCTACGCGGTCGCCGAGAGTTTTCATTTGCTCGAAGAAGCGCTGGCGTCGGATTGCGAAATCGGCGCGGTGATCGTCGCGGAATCGGTGAAGAGCACGGTAGCGGCACACGTGCGCGGACTGAAGCGCACGCGCGTGGTGGCCGTCCGCGATTCGATTTTCGCGGAGCTGGCCTCCACCGAGGCGACGCAAGGCGTGATCGCGCTGGTGCGTCCACCCGCCTGGACGCTGGAGCAGTTGCTGCGCGGAAAAACACTGATCGCAGTACTCGACGGCGTGCAGGATCCGGGCAATGCCGGCGCGATCGTGCGTGCGGCGGAAGCGTTCGGCGCGACGGGTGCGGCGTTTCTCAAAGGTACCGTGAGTCCCGTATAATCCGAAAACTCTGCGCGCATCGGCTGGATCGATGTTCCGCTTGCCGGTCAGCAGCCGCCGTCGACGAAAATCTGTTTCTCGCTGCGCTCGATCAGAGGCGAGTGACGCTGTATGCCGCATCGCCACGCGCGGCAAAAGGGCTCGCCGAAGTGGACCTGTCGGACCGCTGCGCCATCGTGATCGGAAGCGAGGGGCGCGGCGTCAATCCGACCATCGAGGAGCGCGCCATCGGCCTGAAAATCCCGACCACCCGCGTGGAATCGCTAAACGCGGCGGTAGCGGCGGGAATTCTGCTGTACGAAGCGCGCCGGCAGAGGACGCGGGCTTGAAGCTCTTCTGGCTGCTATCCATAACTTGCATTGCGCAGCCTGCTTGGATTTCCATCGCCACGCCTTCCGATTCATACCAATACTTCCGATACGGGGGCACAGGCACCGAGGAAAAGATCGAAGCGAATATTCGTCCCCCTTATGCGTATCGTTTCTTCGGACCTCCCGCTGCGAAGCGCACGGTTTGCCCCATCGAAGACCGGCCCGGGGTCTACTGGTATTCTCCCGACGGCACTCATCTCGCTGGAACGTTCGCCACTCCGAATCCCACCGAGTTCAGCGTCAGCGCCCTCCAGTCCGGCATCCGCGGATTCGGCGTAACGGCTTCCTTCGGCGGATCGGCGGCTCGGATCGGCGCGATTGAAGTGGCATATTTCACGGATCGGGCCTGCTCGGATGGCGGCGTTGAATACGGATTCTCGCGGGACCTCGCCACTGACAGCATTCTCGTCTACTGGGCAACATACGCAAACTGCGGAAACGATGCGGCGGGATTGTGCCGGAAAACGAACGATCCCGCACAGGGCGAGCATTTCTCGAATATCCGGCAGGAAAATGGAAGCGCCGACGCTCAGCACGGCTTCCGTATCTACGGGCTCAACGTAACGTCTCAGTACACGTACCGGGTGCTTGTAGATCGGGGCGCATTTCGCGTCGAAGTTCTGCGCGACGGAAAATTAACTCGCTGCTCAGAGACTCCCAACGCGTCGCTGGTCGCAATGTTCCTTCACCAAAGCCCCCGGCGAATGGTTTCCCATCGACCACGTAACCTCGGGCTACATCGTCGCCGGCACGCAAACCGTGGGCGATCCGGGCATCGCGAAGGATTCGGGTTTTGCGGTGTCCGATATCCTGGTAGAGAAAACAACCGCGAAATGAGTTTATTCGAATCAGCTCCGCTCGCTCACGCTGACGATTCCCAGCGTCCGCTCGCCGAGCGCATGCGTCCCGAAAAACTCGAGGATTTCGTCGGGCAGGAGCACATCCTGGGCCCGGGCAAGCCACTGCGCGCGCAGATCGAGCGCGATCAGTTGACCTCGCTGATTCTGTGGGGCCCTCCCGGAGTGGGAAAAACGACCCTGGCGCGCCTGATCGCGCGTCTAACCAAGGCCGATTTTGTGCCGTTCAGCGCGGTGCTCGCCGGGATCAAAGAAATCAAAGCCGTGATGGCCGACGCCGAGCGATCCCGCCGTATGGGCCGCAGAACCGTTTTGTTCATCGACGAAATTCATCGCTTCAACAAAGCGCAGCAGGACGCGTTTCTGCCGTATGTCGAGCGCGGCGATATTATTCTGATCGGCGCGACCACTGAAAATCCTTCTTTTGAAGTAGTTTCGGCCCTGCTTTCACGCGCCAAAGTGTTCGCGCTGCGCGCGCTGTCTACAGACGAGATCGTCACGCTGCTCGACCGGGCTCTCGGCGTGCTTCAACTCGCGGCACCCAAGGAACTGCTGGAGCAGATCGCGATCTATTCGAACGGCGACGCGCGCACGGCCTACAACATTCTGGAACTCGCATCCGCTACGGCTCACGAGGGTATACTCGATCGCGATTCGGTCGAATCCGTGATCGAGCGCAAGGTGCTGCTTTACGACAAGTCCGGCGAGGAGCATTTCAACATCATCTCCGCGCTGCACAAGAGCATCCGTTCTTCGGATCCGGACGCCGCGTTGTATTGGCTGGCCAGAATGCTCGAAAGCGGCGAGGACCGCATGTACATTGCGCGACGGCTGGTTCGCATGGCGGTTGAAGATATTGGCTTGGCCGATCCTCGCGCACTGGAACAAGCCATCGCCGCTCAACAGGCGACACACTTTCTGGGCGTTCCCGAGGGCGACCAGGCCCTGGCTCAGGCCGCGATCTATCTGGCCGTCGCGCCCAAATCGGATGCTGCCTACAAGGCGCTGAATCAGGCCATGGAAACGGTCGCTAACACGACCGCCGAGCCAGTCCCGATGCAGCTTCGAAACGCGCCAACCCGCTCCATGAAACAGTGGGGCTATGGCGCCGGCTATCAGCACGCGCACAATTTCGAAGACGCCATGAATACGATGGAGTGCCTGCCGGAGAGCCTTCGCGGCACTGAGTTTTACCACCCCTCCGATCGCGGAGTGGAGCAGAGAATCGCACTGCGCCTGGCCGAAATCCGGGAAAGGCGCAAGCCCGAATAGCTACTTCCGGGCCGTAACCGTAATCTCGATGTGAGCCCCGGCAGCAGCCAGCTTGGTCACGCCGACCGTGGTACGCGTGGGCCGCGGATCCTTGAACACTCCTGTATAAACCGCGTTCATCCGTTGAAACAGGTCCATATCAGTCAGGTAGACCTGCACTGCGACGACGTCGGAATAATCCATTTTGCCTGCGTGCAGAACTTCTCCGATGTTGGTCAGGCACTGTTTCACTTCGTCCTCAAAATTTTCGGGAGTCTTTCCCGTCTTGGGGTCGGTACCCGTGTTTCCGGCGACGTAAAGCGTGTCGCCCACCAGCATGCCCGCGCTGAAGTTCGGGTTGGTCCGAGCGCCCGTGGGCGTGACCACGGTCTTCTTTGAATTCGCCGCCGAGCCGACGCTCAGCAGGCAGCCGACGCCCAGAATCAGCGCCGCGACGGTCGATGTAAGTTTAGACATGGGAGCATCATAGCTCAGCCGCGATAGTCCCGGAAGTACACCGGTACTGTGCCGAAAAGGGGGCCAGGCCACTTGTGTGAAACGCCCGGCACCGCCAAACTCATAGAGTCATATGAACTTGACGGGGATAAAAGCGTGAATCCACATTCAGACCCACACCCAGCGCCCAAAGCCGACCGGCGCCATTCGGACCGGTTCCCGATCCAGCGCGAAGTCCGCTACCGCGTGCTGAACAAACGCAGCGCCGAAGACGGGGGCGACGGCAGAACCATCAATATTTCCAGCTCCGGGGTGCTGTTCAGCGCCAATCACCTGCTGGTACCCGGGCGAAAGCTGGAATTGTCGATCAGTTGGCCGGCGCAGCTCGATAATAAATGCGCTTTGAAGTTGGTCGCGCGCGGCAAAGTGGTCCGCTTCGAACAGGGCCGCGCCGCCATCGAGATTCAGCAGTACGAGTTCCGAACGCAATCTTCGGGCGCCGCCGCGCGTCCGCTGGTTCAGTAAATGGACCCGATAAAGTGGCATTCCGGCCTGCCAGACGACGGTTCGACCGCTTTCGCTGAAAAGCGCGAGGAATCCGGCCCCGCGCTGTCTACAATGAAGGAATGGAGTCCTTGTACGGGCAGTGGATGCTCGCGTGGGAAAACCGGCTGTGCTCGCGCGCGACTAATCGCGTCGTCCGAGCCTTCGACTGGGGACTGGATTGGGCTCACCGCTGGCCCGTCGCCCAGCAAATTCCCCGTAATGGACACGATCCCGAAGCCTACCTGCGGGTCCTGAATCGCGCTGCCATCGACTCGAGCGACGATTTTTTCGCCTATCGGACACCCACCGATTTCTCGCTCGACGGGAACCTCCTGCGTTTTACCAGCGCGGTGGAAACTCCGTATCCCGAAAATAATCGGGTCCACGGCCAATGGTTCCCGGCCCGTCACAAACCTGGGCTCGCGCCGCGTCGCGGCTTTGATCCTGCCGCATTGGAACGCCTCGGCCACCCAACACAACGCCCTGTGCGCTGGATTATCCAAGCTGGGAATCTCCGCGCTTGCGCCTTAGCATGCCGTATCACGATTACCGCATGCCCGCCGAGCTGGAGCGCGCCGATTACGCCGTTTCCGCAAACGTAGCCCGCACCATCGACGCCACCCGGCAGGCCGTCATCGACACGCGAAGCTGCGTGGACTGGCTGGTTTCGCGAAGGCTATCGAGCGCATCGGCCTGGTAGGCACCAGCCTCGGTTCCTGCTACGCGTTTCTGGCCAGCACACATGACCCGCGGATCGAGGTCAACGTATTCAACCACTGCTCCACTTACTTTGCCGACGTAGTTTGGGAGGGCCTGTCTTCGCAGCACATCCGCAAGGGCCTGGAATCCGAGATCACGCTCGACCGTCTGCGCGACACGTGGATGGTCATCAGTCCGCCGAATTATATAGAGCGGTACGCGACGATGAAGAAGAAGTCGCTGTTCATCTACGCCCGCTACGACACCACCTTCCCGCTGCGCTTTTCCGAGCAAGTCATCGAAAAAGCCCGCGAGCTGGGCCTGGATCACAAAGCCGTCGTAATGCCGTGCGGCCACTACACGTTAGGCGAAACGCCGTTCAAATTCATTGACGGCTATCACATCTGCAACTTCCTTAAACGAAACCTGTAAATTTTCGGGACTGCCACCCGCAAAGTACCTTTTTCGCGATCCGCTCTACCCCCAGCAGCGGGTTCCGCCGATCTCAAAAATATGAGCCTCCACTCGCTGACCAGAACTACGCCCAGAGCCATGGCATGCATTCGCTTTCATCATCATTTCATTGGCTTTAGCGAGCATTCCCGCAGCGGGGCAGAAAGCCCGCTCCGGATTCGATGCCTCGACACCCGCCAGCCTTCCCAAAACCGTCGATGTCACCCCCAGCCGGGGCGTCGGGCCGTTCGACGCGAAGCAGGCCCAGGAATGGCGCACCGCGGCGGAACTCCTTTGCGCGCAAAGCCGTTACGCGGAAGCGGAAAAACTCTATGTAAATCTGCTCGAAGAGCGCGAACACGCTCTGGGACTGAACAGCCCGGAACTGGCTTCGGATCTGTACGATCTGGGCCGGGTGACCTTTGCCCAGATGAAATATCAGCAGGCGCTAAGCTATTACGGCCGCGCCTTGCAGATCATGGAAACTTCCAAGGGCCGGCAGGATATCGCGGTCGTAGGTCCGCTTGAGAGGCTGACCAAAGTTTATCAGACGCTTGAAAAATACGGCCCCGCCGAGGACTATGCGCGTCGCGCGGTGGCCGTGGTGGAGAAAGCCAAGGGACCCGATACGCCGGAACTGGCTCCGCAGTTGATCGCCGTGGGCGACATCTTGAACCTGGAGAAACAGTATAGCGGCGCGCAGGAACAGTTCGAACGCGCCATAAAAATTCTCGAAAAAAGCTCCGGAGTAGCCACTCTCGACCTGTTACCCGCGCTGGATGGCTTGGCGATCGCGAATTTCGAGCAGCATCGCGGCCAGGATGCAGAAGCCGATTGGCGCCGCGCATTGTCGATCCGGGAAAGCGCGTTTGGCCCCTCGACCACGGAAGTAGCGGACACGCTGGAGCGCTTAGGCAAGTTTTATTACGACCAGAAGCGGTATCCCGAAGCTGCCTATTGCTATGAGCGGACGCTGTTTATCCGTCAGAAAGTCCACGGCGAGACGGCTCCCGATACGCAGGCGGCGTTGACGGAAGTCGCCAATGTGTACGGAGCCCAGGGCCGCCACGCGGACGCCGAACCGCTGTATCGCGCCATGCTGAACGGCAAGGAAGTGGATCTGGTCGGCAGCATGAACTCGCTGGCCGCACTGCTGGCCGCGCGTGAGCGCAACGCGGAAGCCGAATCGTTGTATAAGATTTCGATTTCCGTGCTCGACAAGAAGGGTTTCGTATTCGCCCGCAAGCCGGTGATTTCGCCCAACGATATGCCCCCGCCACTGCTGGCCGAGACTCTGGATCAGTACAGCGCCCTGCTGAAAAAGATGCGCAAACGGTCCGACGCGGCCAAGATCGAGGCGCGGGCCCGCATGTTGCATAGCATGGCAAACGCGAAGCCGTCGGATTCCGCATCCCCGGCAACGGCCTCCGGCAGCGGTCCCGCCAAAAAAAGTTGGTAAACCGGGCCTCCGAGTACTAAGGAGATCCACCCAAACCGCCGATGGAATCGCCTGATGATCAGCATTCTGACTCAGGAGCCGGTTCCGATAGAAATGCGGGCGCCGGAAACCCCGCCGCCGGTGCAGGTTCCCGTGGAGATCGAGGAAGATACCCGCGCTCCCGAACCCCCGGACGAGCCTTCCGAAGAGTTCGAGATCGTCCTGGGACGTCGGCAGGTGGCCAGCGTTTCATTTGTAGCGATCGTCATCGTCGTGATCTTCTCGTCGTTCTCTTATCTCGCCGGTGAAATGGCGTCGCCGAAGAAAGCCGCGCCGGCCGCCGCTGCTCAGGCCCCGACACCGGTTGCGACCCCAGCTCCCGCAATCCAACCCGATCCTCTGTTGCAAGCCGATATCACCACAGAAGCTCCGCCCAAACCCGAAGCGCCTCTGTTCGCCGACCCGAAGATTGGCTCGGTGTATCTGCAAATGGGAGCGGTCGAAAAAGGGATCGGCCTGATCTTCGCGGAGGGCCTGCGCAAGCACGGCTTCGATGCGTTCGTGGCTCCGGGCCCCAACGACCATATCTTCCGCGTGCTGATCGGCCCGCTGCGCACTCCGCAAGAATACGAACGTACCAAGCAAGCCGTGGATCAGCTCGGCATCGGGACGTTCGGGAAGAAGTACGTGCAGGAATCGGCGGCTGCGCCACCCGGTCCCGCGCCTCAGCGAACCACACCGTGACGCTTCAGCGTCTCTACCGTCGATTCGATCGGTAGCGCGTTGATCGTGATTCCGTTCCCAGTTGTAGTTTCGGCGCGGAATAGCGAGTTGTAGATCGCCTCTTCAGTCGCCTCGATCACCGCGGGAAATAATGCCGACACCGCATCGTTCGACAACAGCTTCAATTCACGCGAGGTCGTGAACGCGATCGCATAGTCGCCGCTGCCATTCGACCCCGCCGATCCGGTTCTTCCCAGCCCCATCATGGTGCGAGCACCCATGCGTTCTAAATTGCGATGATCCACCGGGGCGTCGGTGGCGACAATCATCATGATGGAGCCGTCCACTGCGGCCGGAGGAGCGCTGCGTGAACGCTCGATCGGCACTCCGCAGATGGTCAGCCGTCCGCCGAAGTTCGATTGCACCAGCACGCCGACCGTATAGTCGCCCACCTTGCGCGATGACGTTCCGATGCCGCCTTTCCATCCAAACGCGATGGTACCCGTGCCCGCGCCTACCGAGCCTTCCTCCACTTCACCCGACTTCGCTCCCTGAATCGCGCCGAAAACTTCGTCATGGCCCGAGTAGCGGCCTTGAATATCGTTCAGCACGCCGTCATTGGTTTCGCCCACCAGAGGATTGATGGAACGAACGTCGTGGTTGCCATCGAGCGTCAACATATAATCGATCAGGCAATCGGCGACGCGAAATGTATTCAGCGTCGAGGTCAGGAAAATCGGCGTCTCAATCTCGCCCAGTTCGTTGACTTGCGTGGACCCGGCCAGTTTCCCGAACGCATTTCCGATGAAAACGGCCCCAGGAACTTTTTCGCGAAACAAATTGCCATCGTGGGGCAGAATCGCGGTAACGCCGGTGCGAATCTTTTCGCCGCGCCGAAGCGTCGTGTGCCCGACCTTCACGCCTGAGACGTCGGTAATCGCGTTGAACTTCCCGGTCGGAAGTATGCCGACGACGATGCCGAGTTCTCGAGCCCGCGGCCGAGCCATTTCGCAACTATTCTACCTGGCTCCCGCTCGGCAAGCTAATTCGAGCCTTTTCATTTCGGCGGTATGGTCTCCCAGGGATTGAAGATCTCGACTCCTAACCCGGCGAAGTCCTTCACGTTCCGTGTTGCTAGAGTAAGTTCGTACTCAAGAGCGCTTGCGGCTACGAGCCCATCGATGACAGAAGGCTGGATGCCTTTCTCTTGAGCACGCGCCATGAGAGCCGCCCAACGATAGCCGATGGCCTTGGTTATGGAGAGAACATTCGCCGCGTCGAACGAGTTTAACAGCTCGTCCTCCAGCCATTGTTCCAACTGATCACGCCTCCGGCTCGGGGCAAGGAGTTCAATGCCCCGGCGGATTTCGGCCAGCGTGAGAACACTCGCGTATAGAGAACCAAACGGGGTTATTTTCAACCAGTTCTTAACACTCTGATCCGGTTCGCCCCTACGCGAAAATTCGGAGAGGACATTGGTGTCAACCAGGAAACCGCTCACAGATCGACTGACCTTGGATAGTCTCTTATCCTTTCAAGATCTAGGCCTGAACCAGCAAAAGTCGGCTCGCAAAGTACCTCGACGAGATTCTTCCGCGGCTTCTTGGGAAGGGGCGGCTTTTTTTCTCGCAAAGCAGCGAGAGCGTGATCGAGTACCTCGTCCAAATTCCGGAAGTGACCGCTCTCGATCTCCTCCTGGATGATCCGTTCCTGTTCAGGTTTGAGGTGGATGGTCATCGCAAAATTCCAGCCAACTCCATAATCTCACGTTGTTAACGGAAGCCGTTGCGTAGCCGCGCCGGTCTTATGCCCAACCCATGCGCTCCCGTAGCGACGTGATGTGCGCCACGTGGTGCTTCCCGTGCCACGCATATAGCGCAAGATTCCCGTCCAGCCGCACCGAACCCAAATCCGGATGCCGAAACGTCCGCGACCACGCCGCCTCATCGAGCATCCGCAGCACTCGCACCCAGCGGTCATGCAGCGCATCGAGCAGCGTCAGGGAAGTTTCAATCGGAGTCAATTCCACATCTCCCAGCCGCGCCCATGCCGCTTCATCGTACGGTTTGACCACCGGATCATCTTCCGTCAGCGCGAGCTTGAACCGTGTATACGACTGCATGTGGCTTTCCGGCACATGGTGGATCACCTGCCGCACCGTCCATCCGCCCTCACGATACGGCGTGTCGAGCTGAGCATCCGTGAGCCCCGCGGCTGCCGCACGCAGCTTCGAGGGAGTTTCTTCGATCTCAGCGATCCACTGCTTCCGCTGCTCCGCCGTTGCCGGAGGCGGGAACGAGAATCGGCCGATCGGGTAACGTGGGTCCATCCTCCTGGTCCTTATATTGAAGTTGGTACAGCTTCCAATACACTCCGCGCAGCGCCAGCAACTCCTGATGCGTGCCGCTTTCGCGCAGTTGTCCTTTGTGCATCACGAAAATCCGGTCGGCGCGCTGGATGGTCGACAGACGATGCGCGATCACCAGCGAAGTGCGGCCCTCCACCATTCGCGCCAGCGCTTCTCGCACGCGAAACTCGGTTTCCGTGTCGACGCTCGACGTGGCTTCGTCCAGAATCAGCATGCGCGGCGCATGGGCCAGCGCGCGCGCGAAACTGATCAACTGTTTCTGGCCGGTGGAGAATCCGTTGCCGCGCTCGCGCACCGGTTGCTCGAAGCCTTCCGGCAGAGTGCGCACGAACTCGAGCAGATTCACTTGCCCGGCCGCCTTTTCGATCGCGGCATCTTCCACCCACTCCGACCCGAGCCTTATATTCGACGCGACCGTGCCTGTGAACAGATACGGATCCTGCAAAACCACGCCGAAATGCCTCCGCAAGTCGTCGATGGCGAACTCGCGAATATCGACGCCGCCAATCTTGACGGATCCGCGCTGCACGTCGTAGAAGCGCAGCAGCAGGCTGGCGAGCGTGGTCTTCCCCGCCCCGGTATGACCCACCACCGCGATGGTCTCTCCCGGTTCGATGCGGAAACTCACGTCGCGCAGCACCCAATCGTTTTCTTTGTAAGCGAACCAGACGTGGTCGAACTCGATGGGCGCGGGTCCCTTCGGAAATGCGCGCGGCGCCGCCGGAGACGTGATGGATTGTGGCGTATCCAGCAGCTTGAACACGCGCTCGCTCGCCGCCGTGGCCGATTGCAGGAGGTTGTATTTTTCGCTCAAATCCTGAATGGGGCGGAAGAATCGCATCCCGTACTGAAAGAACGCGACCAAGACGCCCAGCGAAAGATAGCCATGGCGGATGCGGAATCCGCCATACGCCACCAGCGACGCCAGCGCCAGCATGCTCAGGAATTCAACCACCGGAAAGAACCAGCCATAGGCCTGAATCGCATCCTTGAACGCCACCAGGTATTCGCGATTGATGCGATCGAATTCGGCGCGGCTCTGCTCTTCGCGATTGAATAGCTGCAAAACGGCGATGCCGTTAACGTGTTCCTGCAGGTAAGCATTGATGCGCGCGATGGCCACGCGAATTCGCCGGTAACTTTGCTGCACGCTGGCGCGAAACCGCATGGTGACCAGAAACACCAGCGGCATCACCACCATCATCAGCCCGGTCATACCCGGACTCATTCGCAGCATCACGATCAAGGCCAGCCCCAAGCCCAGCACGTCGCCCAAAATTTCGACCAGACCCGACGACCACATTTCGTTCAGCGCGTCCACGTCCGTGGTGACGCGGGTGATCAGCCGCCCCACGGGATTGTGGTCGTAATACGAAACGTCCAGCCGCTGCAAGTGCGCCATCAGCTCCCGGCGCAGATCGAACATCGCGAACTGCCCGTTGCGCTGCATCAGGTAGGTCTGCGTATACTCGCAAACGAACGCGATCAGCACGGACGTCAGATACAAGCCGGAGATTTGCGCCAGGCCGGTCCAGGTATCGGAAGCAAGCCAGCGATTCAGAACCGAGGTCACAGGATGGTCCGGCTTAGCCAGATATTTATCGATGGCGAGCTGCGTCAGCACCGGGCCCACCACCTGCGCCAGCGATTGGATCGCCAGGAAAATCAGCGATATGCCGACAGCTACGCGATACGGACGCAGATAGCGAACCAGCCTCCGCATCAGCCGGCCATCGTAAGCTTTTCCGAGAACGTCTTCTTCCACCGTGGCTTCTACTGACTAGTGTAGCCTCAGAAGCCGCGGTTTTTATCCAGAAAAGTCCGCACTTACGGTTAATCACGCGGCGCGCAGCGCGATCATCGGGTCGACCTTCATCGCCCTCCGCGCGGGAATCAGCGCAGCGGCGACGGCCACGGCAAGCACCAGCAGCGCGACCGACGAAAACGTGATCGGATCGACTCGCTTCCACGTGATACAACATGCTGCGCATCAACCGCGCCAATGCCGCAGCCGCCGCGAGTCCGCACACGATTCCGGCCATCGCGACCGGCAGGCTCTGCCCGGCGATCAGCCGGATAATGCCGCTCTGCCGCCCGCGCCCAGCGCCATGCGGATCCCGATCTCGTGGCTTCGCTGTGCCACTTCATACGCCATCACGCCGTAGACCCCGATCATCGCCAGCACCAGCGCGAGACTCGAAAAAATCCCAACCAACGTGAGCGAGAATCGCGATTCCCAAGTCGCGTTGCCAATGGCATGCTCCAGCGTTTGGACTTGAGAAAGAGGCAGACCGCGATCGACGCTCCACACGGCGGCTTTCATCGGGTTGGTAGCCGAGGCAGCATCAATCGCCGTGCGCACGATTAACGTCATCGAAGCCGTCCACGGATTTTTGCCGGAAACAAACTGGTCGTTTTGCAGGAAAGGAACATGTACTTCGTTCGCGGGCGCTTCGGACCAGCTCTGCTGTTTCATATCTCGAATAATGCCGACGATGGTCATCCACACGGGATGACCGCGCGGATGCTAAACGTGATCCGTTTCCCGAGTGGATTTTCTCCGCGAAGACGCGTCGCGCGATGGTCTCATTGATGATCGCGACCGGCGGCGCGTTGGCATCGTCTTGATCGGTAAAATCGCGCCCTGCAAGTATCGGTACGCGCATGGTCGAGAAATATTTCGGCCGCGTCACACGATACATCGTCGTCATCTCGTTGCCCGGAGCCGGAAGTGGCCGGCCCTCCACCGTCAGGCGACACGCCCCACGTATCGCCGGCGATCGGCAAATGGTTCGTCATGCTCACCGACTGGACGCCGGGCACGAGCCGCAACGCGTTCGATCACGGACCGGTACAGAATCTCGCGCGACGCGCCCATATACTCCGGCCGTCCCGGCGACCGAAACCGTCATGGTCACGACATTGCGCGGATCGAATCCGGGATCGATGGATCGCCGCGCCAGGAAACTGCGCATCAGCAATCCCGCCCCGATCAGCAGCACCAGCGCGACGGCGATCTCCGCTCCGGCCAGCGTTTTTCGAAACCGCGAGCCGCCGCCGGTCGATCCACGCCCACCTTCTTTCAGCGCATCGTTCACGCCGCTGCGCGAAGCCGCCAGCGCTGGCGCGAGTCCGAACAAGATTCCCGTAACCAGCGCCAGCGCCAGCGTGAATCCCAGCACCGGCAGGTTGATCCCGATCTCGTTCCACCGTTGCAGCCGCGCGTTGAAACTCCCTTCGTCGGGACGCAGCATGGCCTGAAGCGCCCGAGTGCCCCACGCGGCGAGCACCAGTCCCAGCGCGCCCCCGGTGAGCGAAAGCACGACGCTTTCGGTCAGAAACTGCCGCGCGATTCGCAGCCTCTGCGCGCCCAGCGACAACCGGATCGCGATCTCCTTCCGCCGCGCGGTCGCTCGCGCCAGCGCCAGGTTCGCGACGTTCGCGCACGCGATCAACAGCACCATCCCGACCGCGCCCAGCATCAACTCCAGCGCGGGCCGCAGCCGTCCCACCGATTTCTCGGTCAGCGACTCCACCAGCAATTGCATCCGCGCATTCGTATCCGGAAACGCGACTGCCAGGTTGTGGGCGATCTGGTTTGCTTCGGCCTGCGCCTGCCGCATCGTCACGCCCGGCTTCAATCGGGCGAACACGCGCAAAGAATTGAAGCCGTGCTGATGCAGCCGTTTCGACAGATCCAGCGGCGCCCACATCTCCGCCTGCGTGATCCAGAACGGCGTGAAGTGGAATCCTTGCGGCATCACGCCCGCCACGATGTACGTCTCATGGTCGAGCATCACCTTTTGCCCCACGATCCCCGGCGATCCGCCGAATACTCGCTGCCACAGCTCATATCCGATTACCAGCACGCGATCCTGCCCGGGTTGAAAATCCGAGCGCGAAAACGTCCGCCCATGCAGCGGCGACACGCCGAGCATCGGAAAAATATCCTCGGTCACATGCAGCCCGACCACTTGCTCCGGCGATTCGAGACTGGTGAGGCTCGCCGACCATCCTTCCGCCGCGCCCACCAACTCAAATGACCGCCCCTGATCGCGCAATTCCGTCATATCGCCCGGCGAGATCGGCGCCGACGCCGGCCCCAGCAGCGTCACCAGCCGGCCTGGATCGCGATATGGCAACGGACTCAGCAGCACCGTATCGATCACCGAAAAAATCGCGGTATTCGCCCCGATTCCCAGCGCCAGCGCCAGCACGGCAATGAACGTCACCGCCGCGATTTTCGAGCAGCACGCGAACCGCGTACCGGAAATCCCGAAGGAAGGTCGGCATGACGGTTAGACGACGCCGTCCCCGTTCGGTTAACTTAAACAGGTGGACGGAGTCATCGTAGTCGATAAGCCGCGCGAGTGGACCTCTCATGACGTGGTCAACAAGATGCGGCGCATCGCGGGAACGCGAAAGGTCGGGCATCTGGGCACGCTGGACCCGGGCGCAACCGGCGTGCTGCCGCTGGTGATCGACCGCGCGACGCGCCTGGCGCAGTTTTACACCCGCAACGACAAGGTTTATGAGGGCGTAATTCACTTCGGCTATTCGACCGATCCTACGACGCCGACGGCGAACCGACGTCGCCCGAAGTCGCCGTAACTCTGGACCGCGCGCAGCTCGACGCAATCCTCGACCGCTTCCGTGGCGAATTTTCGCAGATTCCTCCGCCGGTTTCGGCAAAGAAAATCGGCGGACGGCCGGCCTATGAGCTGGCCCGCAACCATCAGCCCGTGGATCTGAAGCCCGTCGACGTGAATGTCTTCGCGCTCGACATCCTGCGCATCGATGGTTGCGAAGCGGAAGTGCGCGTCCACTGCTCCGCAGGAACGTATCTCCGCAGCATCGCGCACGAAGCCGGCCAAATCCTGGGCTGCGGCGCGTTCTTGAAATCCCTGCGCCGCGTCGCCTCAGGCGATTTCAAAATCGAAGCCGCGCGCACGCTGGAGGAGACTGGCCGGTCTGGCCGCGGCAGGGCGCCTGGAGGACGCGCTGATCCCATCCGCCCAGCTTCTGCCCGATTTTCCGATCGAAATGGTCGACGCGATCACCGCCGGCCAGATCCGCAATGGCCGCGATTTTCGCGTTTCGCCGTTTCAGGTTGCGCAAAAGCTCCCGCTATGTAAAAGCCGTCACCCAGCAAGGCGATCTGATCGCCATCGGCGAAGCGCGCCTGCCGCATCTTTATCATCCCGTGCTGGTCTTATGACTTGCGTGAAGGAAGTTTCATCATCGCGACCGGTAACCCGCAAGCGGGTTCAAGTATTCTAATGACAGTGGGCCGATTCAGCTGCCTTGTCGCTCTGTGTCTCTTGATCTCGCGTTCCGGCGATCCGCGCTCAGCAGGATGCCGCAGCAACAAAAGCAGCCGGATACGTTTTTCGCCGGGACCGTCACCGAGTGGACCGCCGAGAAAATCTCCGTCTCCCGCACCGTTTCCGGGAAAACCGAAAGCCGCACGTTTCGCGTCACGCCTGAAACCAAGGTGGAAGGCAAGCAGCGCGTGAAAGTCCGCGTGACCGTGCGTTATGTTGCCGACGACGACGGCGAGCGCGCGACGCTGATCGTGGTCCGGACGCTGCTTAAGCCGAAATAGCTACTTCTTTTTCCGCTTCGCGGCCCAACCCTCTTTCACCACCTGCCGCGAGCGTCCCAACGCCAGCGCCTGACGAGGAACCGCGTCCGTGATGACGCTGCCCGCGCCGATGTAACTCTCTTCCGCAAGCTCGAGCGGCGCCACCAGAGTCGCATTGCTGCCCACGAACACCCCATCTCCGATCTTGGTCTTGTGTTTCTTTTCGCCGTCGAAATTGCACGTGATCGTGCCCGCTCCGATGTTCACCTTGTCGCCGATCTCCGAATCGCCCAAGTACGCCAGGTGCTGGCTCTTGGTTCCCACGCCCAGCCGGCTCTTCTTCACCTCGACGAAGTTGCCGACTCGCGCGTCCCTCCCGATTTCCGCGTTCTGCCGCAGCCGCGAGAACGGACCTACCTGCGCTCCGCTTTCGATCCGCGAATCGCGCCACCACGCAATATGGTTTCACTGCCGCGCGGTCCGCCAGAATCGAAGAATCGATAATCGCGCCCGCGCCAATCGAGCAATCCTGCCCGATCTCCGAGTTTCCCAGAATCCGCGCAAACGACTCGATCACCGTATCCATCCCGACGCGTACTTGGGTGTCGATCGTCACCGTTTCCGGGCGCTCGATGGTCACGCCGGAGAGCATCAATTGCTCCACTTTGCGCCATCGCAGGAGGCGATCCGCTTCCGCCAGTTCCATCCGCGTGTTGATTCCCAACAGCTCGCGCGCATCCTCTATATGCATGGTTCGCACGCGATGCCCGTGGCGCGTGAGAATCGCCGCCATGTCGGTGAGATAAAATTCTCCGGCAGGATTCGTCGGCTGCACCTCGGCCAGATATTTCCACAGCAGATCCGCGCGAAAACAATAAATGCCCGAATTGATGACGTTGATCCGCCGCTGCTCGTCATTGCATGCCTTTTCTTCGACGATCGCGGTCGCGTTGCCGCTCGCGTCCACCATCACGCGGCCATACCCCGACGGATCTTCGAGCGTAGTCGTGATCAGCGTCGCTCCCGCGTCCGCCACTCGCCTGCTCGTCCCGCAGCCTCATCAACGTCGCCGACGACAGCAGCGGCGTATCGCCATACAGCACCATCAGCAGCCCGTTGTTTTCCGGGATCGCCGCACGCGCGCACTCCACCGCGTGGCCGGTTCCCTTCTGCTCCGTTTGCCGCGCGAAGCGGACGCCCGCCGGCGCCAGCAGATCCTCCACCTGCTCCGCCTGATGCCCTGTCACCACGACAATCCGATCAGCAGGAGCAATCGCCCGCGCCGCCGCAACCACGTGCTCCACCAGCGCCATCCCACCTGCGCGATGCAGCACCTTCGCCCGTTTCGATCGCATGCGAGTTCCCAGACCCGCCGCCAGAATCACTATGCTGATATTCATCCCAGTTTCAGTGTCGCGCATCGCGCCTGCTGCGCGAGTTCCATCGTCACCGCCCCGATCGCGCTCTGGTCATGGCGGATTTTTTCAGGCTGCTGATAGCGCGACATGCGCAGCAGATCCGCTCCCAGCACCCGGATTCCCATGCGCTCCAGATTGCGAATGTCATTTTCCACCGGCCGCGCCGCCTGCGCCTGGTATCGATCCAGCACTTTGCTGCCCGGCGTGCCCGTGTTCACCACGCACACATCGATCAGCGACCGTTGATATGCTTTCCCCGAATGCCGCAGCAGCGCCGCTGCGTGATCCGACGCGCGAAAATTGATGGTCTCGCCCGGCTGCGACATCAGGTTCACGAAATACGCCTTCAGCGCCGGCGATTGCGCGATGGCTCGCGGAATCCCGTCCACCAGCAGGTTGGGAATCAGGCTGGTGAACAGAGACCCGGGTCCCAGCGTGATCAGGTCCGCCTCCGCGATCGCATGCAGCGCTTCGGGCAGCGGCTTGGGCCGCCGCGGATGCATCTCGATTCGCGCGATCCTCGCCTTGCTGCGGCTGATCCTCGTCTCTCCCAAAACCCGGGTCCCGTCATCCAGAACGGCCGAGAGCGTCACGTTCGCCGCCGTCGACGGATAAATTCGCCCAAGGACCGCCAGCACCTCCGACGACAGCTTCACCGCCTGGCCGAAATCGCCCGTAAGGTCCGTCATCGCGGTCAGGAACAGATTGCCGAAGCTGTGCCCTTTCAGACCGCGTCCGCCCGTGAAACGATATTGAAACAATTTTGAAAGCAAGGCTTCATCTTCGGAAAGCGCCACCATGCAGTTGCGAATATCGCCCGGAGGCAGCACCGACAGCTCCCGGCGCAGCCTTCCGGAGCTGCCGCCGTCGTCCGTCACCGTCACGATTGCAGTGATTTCGAGCGCTCCAGGCTGCGCTTTGACATATCGCTTCAGCCCCCGCAGCAGCGTCGACAGACCCGTGCCGCCGCCGATCGAAACAATTCGCAAAGGACGTGTTGTGGCCGGCGGATTCACCAATTCTGAGCATCGCACGAATTGGTTTCATCTACTAAAACAAAATATGTAACGAATGTTTCTTCAGCCGGACCCCGGATTGTAACAATGCATTGATATAAACGGGCATGCGGTGCGATCTGCACGTCCACACTATCCACTCCGGCATGTGTACCATCCCGCTGCTCAACCGGATCTGCCGGGAAAGCTATAACGACCCCCATCAGGTCTACGCGCTCCTGAAACAGCGCGGCATGGATCTGGTCACCGTCACCGATCACGATTCCATCGATGCCGTCGAACCGCTGCGCAGCCACCCCGATTTCTTCCTGAGCGAGGAAGTCTCCTGCGTCACCAGTGGCGGAACGGGCCTCCATATCGGCGTGTACGGAATCGAGGAACGCGATCATATCGAAATGCAGCGCCGCCGCGACGACATGCCGTCCCTGCTGGCCTATCTCGATCAGCGACGCCTGCTGTTCAGCGTCAACCACGTCTTCTCCGGTCTCACCGGTTCCAGAACGGATGCCGACTTCGAAGAATTCAGCGCGCGCTTTCCCGCAGTCGAAGTTCTAAACGGCCAGATGATCGCGATGGCGAATCAATACGCCGCGGCGTTTGCCCGCCGCACCCGTAAAATCGCCGTTGCCGGCAGCGACGCGCATACTATGGGTTCGCTCGGCCGGACCTTTACCGAAGTCCCCAGCGCCCGCAATTCGGCCGAGTTTCTCGCCGGATTGAAGCAAGGCCGATGCATCACCTCGGGCGCATCCGGGAACTATTGGAAACTGACCCGCGCCATCGCCGAAATCGGCTGCTCCCTGATGCGCGAGCATCGCGCTGCCATTCTCCTCTCCCCGCTGCTGGCCTTGGTTCCCGCGATCACGCTGGTCAATCTGGCGCTGGAAATCGCGTTCGCGCAGAAGTGGGGACGCCGCGTGCTTTGGAACACCGCCGTGCCGACGCAGGTCGAGATCTAGCTGGCTCGCTTACGGCGCGGCAGCTCTTCGTCCTCGTACAATGGGACCTGTTCCAGGTCTTCGGCTTCAAAGACCTGATCGCAGTCCACGCATCGCAGATAGTCGACCCCGTCGCGCCGCATCAGGAATTCGGTGCGGTTGTGTTCACAGCCCGGCATAGGATGCAGATTATTCCCTATTCTAATGAAGGCGCTCATGTTGTCAAGCCCCCCGTCGGCCTCCGTAGTCCTATCTCGGCGCTCCGGGCTTTCTGATATGCTCAACATTGCTGGTAAGGATTAAACTCATGTCACGACTCACATTTCTCACGCTCTTCGCCCCCCTGATTTCTTGCGTGGCCTTCGCCCAAACCCAGGAACACGTGGATTTGAATGTCATTCACAAAATCAAAGTTGCCGAAGTGGGCGACGGCGGTGGGGGATTCGGCGGTGGCGGACGCGGGGGCGCACCCCGCAAAGTCCCCGTCATGGAGACCATGTTTAACCTTACAGATCATTACGGCCCTCGCCTTACCAACTCCCCACAATTTCGTGCGGCCGGCGATTGGGCCGTGGGGCAGCTCAAGGAATGGGGACTCGCGAACGTGCACCTTGAAAAATGGTCCACGCCCGCCGACAACCCGATTCCCAGCTGGCAGCTCAACGAATACGAAGGCGCGATGCTGTCGCCAACTTATATGTCGCTGATCGGCGTACCCGTTGCCTGGACCGCCGGAACCAACGGCGTCATGAGCGGCGACGCGATCCTCGCCGAAATCCAGACCCCTGCCGACATGGAAAAGTGGCACGGAAAGCTGCAAGGGAAGATCGTTCTGACGGTCGTCCCACCGGAACTTCCCTTCCCGACCAATCCTCTGGCGTCGCGCTACACCCCCGACCAGTTGGCCGACCTCGCCACCGAACTGCTTCCCGGACCGGGCGGCGGACGCGGTGGTGGTCGCGGTGGGAATCCGGCATTGGCGAACATGAGTCCGGAAGAGCGGCAGGCGTTTCAGAACAAGCAGCGGACCTATTTTAAGGAAGAAGGCGCGCTCTTGACCATCCAGGCCTCGGCTCGCGGCGAAAGCGGTACTCTGTTCGGAGGCGGCGCGCCCTGCCGGATGGACACTACCAATCTTCCACAGGTCTCCATCACCGCCGAAAACTACAACCGCATCGCGCGTCTGCTGGAACATAACGTTTCCGTCAAGCTGGCCTTCAATATCAAGACCCAGTTCGATACGTCCAACACCGATTCCTTCAACGTGATCGCCGAAATCCCCGGCTCGACCAAGCCGAACGAGTTAGTCATGGTCGGCGGCCATTTCGACTCCTGGCATTACGGCACCGGCGCCACCGATAACGCCGCCGGCAGCGCCATCGCTATGGAAGTGATGCGAATTCTGAAGAGTCTCAACCTGAAAATGGACCGCACCGTGCGCATGGCGCTGTGGGGCGGCGAGGAAGAAGGTCTGCTCGGCTCGCGTGCGTATGTGAAGGAACATTTCGCGGATCCCGCCACGATGAAAACCACGGCGGAACATCAAAACTTCTCCAGTTATTTCAATATCGACAACGGCACCGGTCGGATCCGCGGCATTTATCTGCAAGGCAACGAAATGGCGCGACCCATCTTCGAAGCCTGGTTCGCCGCGCTGAAAGATCTGACTCCGGGCGTCATCACCATTCGCGACACTGGCGGCACGGATCATCAATCCTACGACGGCGTCGGTCTTCCAGGATTCCAGTTCGTCCAGGACCCGATGGATTACAACACGCGCACCCATCACTCCAACATGGACGTGTACGACCGCATCCAACAAACCGACATGGAGCAGATGGCGATCATCGAAGCGGCTTTCGTGTACGACGCCGCCACGCGCCCCGAAAAATTCCCGCGTAAGGATCTGCCATCGCCGCAAACCGGCCGCGGCGGCGGAGGTCGAGGTCCAGTGTGCCCGGCAACCACAGCGTCACCAGGCCGCCGCGCGAATTAGTAAATTGTCGCGGCGATTCCATGCGTTGGTTGGGTTCCTTCTGCGGTCGCGGCTCATTTGTCGGCGTCTTCCAAACATCAGCAGATCCAGCGAGCCGCGACCGGAGGAAGCGGTCGGCCCAGCGCTTACCAGCAGAGACGAATAGATCTATCCGGTCGCGTTTCGAGATCGCCGGCACGGTTTACGATCCGAGCTAACGACTCTCTTGCCGGCAACGATCTCCTACCTTCGCCGCCCCTTCCGCGGCCCGGGATAGCAGCCGGTCTCTTTTTCCCAAAGCTCGATCGCCTTCTTGCCGATGTTCAGGTATTTGTCGGTTTGCTCCTTGCGATACGTTGTAGGCTCCAGCTCATAACGCCGCAACAGCGCCCACCGCCGGAGCCTTCTGTAAATCTCATCAAGCCGAGATTCTTCAGATCCGCCGGACAAGCCGAAAAGTCCGGATTCAGATCGCTGAGTTGCGCGCGCGTCCGATCCGCCAGGTCGAGCACGGCGCCGTGCTCGATGGTAGAGGAACAGGCGTCCCATTTCGCCATGAACTCGCGCGCATGTTCGATCTCCTGATGAAGCGCGTGGTTGCGGGCGCGCTGCAAATAGCAGACCGCGGTCGATAACGGATTTCCCCGCCATAGCTGCTCTGCTTCTGAAATCGCATCGTCCACGGCTTTAAAGTCCGCATCGTCCTGCTGCATCATCACGGATGCGCGGTTGAGCAGAATCTCCGCGCGCAGTGGCGCGACGGTGGATTTCAGTTTCAGCGCGCCGCGTTCGATCTCGTCCGCGTATGCGCGAGCCTCCGCGACACAGTCCTGTTTCAGCAGAAGCCGGCACAGAAAGATTCCGCAGGCGATCCACCATCGGTCGCCCTCCCGCTGCGCCAGGTACAGCTGTTTGGCTCGCGTCTCCGCTTCTTTGTACTTGCCGAGGAGATCCTGCACGCGCGCGTATTCATAGCGGGCACGGGAAAGGAATCGCGGCACTACGCGCAGCGGGCTGGTCTTCTCGTCGACCAGGTCACGTAGGATCGTCTCCGCCTCCAGCAGCTCGGGCGACGGCTCGGCGCCGTCCGTCACGGGACGCGTCGTGGCGCGCAGAATCTGCGCGTACACGACATTGGCATAGGCATGGTGCACGCGATCTTCGCAGATTTCGAGAAGGGTCACCCCCGCCGCCGCCGTTCCCCGCGCCCGCTCCAGCTCGCCCGTATTAAATCCTGCCCAGGCGATCCCGAACGAGAGCGCTTTCCCGACAATGTAACTGGCGTAGCGCTGTTCCTGGAATTGCGTCTCGGCGTCGCCTCGCTCCCGGTACTTTTTCGTCTTAACGTCCAGCCGCTTGCCCGTCAGTTCGATGGCTTTGACAAACTGAGCCCGCGCCGACTTGACGTTGCCCGATTGCCGATACACCTGGCCCAGGCTGTACGCGATGCGGGCCTGCAAACCGTAAGAGGGAGCCGGCGGCTTCAGCGCCGTTTTGCGTCGCAGTCTTTTCTCCAGAGCCTCTCGGGAAGCCACCAGGATTTCTTCAGCCGTCTTCAAATCCGGCAATCGGTACCAGGAATGTGCGTAGAAAACCAGAGTCCAAAGCCGCTGCCGCATGAGAGCCTCCGCGGCCTCTCCCGGACCCAGGAGATCCCTAAAACAGAGATCCTCATCCTCACGAAGCTCTTTTCTTAAATCCCCTCCGACCTTCCTTAGAACACGCTCAGCCTCCTCCGGCTTCGCAAAGTAATCGTAGATCTCCGCCTGAAGGCAAATGGACCACAGACAATAAATCTCGTCGACCACTCCCATCTTGCCGGTCGCCGCGAGCGCGGCGGCATACTTTTCGAGCTTCGGCGCCGCGGTGTCGAGCAGCCAGGAATCAAACCTGGTTTGGCGCAGGCGTTTGCTCGATTCAAACAACTCCGGCGGCGCCGGGACGCGGGGAATTCCGTAAGGATAAGGACGGGAATCGCTCATGTGGTAGAAATTTTCCGGAAACTGCGCAGAAGTTTTCTAGGCAGTTTAGCGCAAAACATAAGGTCACTCAAGATCACGGAACCCGTGGCAACATGAGATTGCCCGGATGCTTCGCGGGCCAAGGTTAGTCAAGGAGAAATATCTGTGAGAAATAAAATCGATTCAATGACGCCAGCCGGACGCCGCGTCGTGTGCGGCTATTCTGAAGGTCATTTTACGAGTCAACTCTGGGCCCATGAGCGGACCGGAGTATTAGGCCTGCAACTGCGGGGCGACCTGGCCGACCCCGCCTGGGGATCTGGCGACCAAAGCGACACGGTCAATCGCCTGAACAAAACGCTGGATGAGCTCGAGAAGCGAAAGCCCGCCATGTTGGTGATCGACCTGTCCGCGCTGACCGAAGTCGGCCCCTGGGGTCTATATGCACTCGAAGATACGGTGCGCTTGCTGAAGCGCAACGGGACCTCCATGCGGATGGTCCTCAACCCCGAGCTGGTCCCCACCATCGTGCACGACCATATGTTGACCTGGATGGAACTGGCCAACGACGTCGGCGAAGCGATCTGGGACCTCTATCTGGAACGCCACCGGGCCGCCTGAGACCGGCAAATCGAGCGAAGCAGATACCCGGTCTTGTGCGTCTACCTCTGACTGGTAACGGCCGGAAGTGCTGCTCGCTGGCCTCCCGATTGCTATGTCTACCAGTGGAGGAGAGCAGCCGGCATGAACAACGTAGATTCGGCGCGGAAAGAACGAAGCCCGAATTTTTACTGCGACCAATGCCGAACCCTGCTAGATGCGTTTGGCGAAGCCGTAAGCGAAGTGGTCATGCTTAACGAAATGCACTTTCGCGCGGTCGTGGAAGACGAAATGGACCCCCATCGTTTCGATCTTCTGATCCATGCCGCGAATGAAAAAAAGCTGAACGCTAAGTATGCTTACGTGCACCATCGCGAAATGCACGGCTGCTTCACAAAACATGAAACTGACCGAGACTGAACGTGAAAGAATTACCGATAGCGTGCTGAAGATCCAGTCGGTTCGAGCTTCGCTGGATCAGGTGGAAAAATCAAAAATCGACCAGCGCGAAGAAATCGAAGCCTGCCTCGAGGTCGTGGACCAGAACTTTCGGCAAGCCCTTGGCTATCTTCAAAAAAAGCCCCCAAGTAAAGGTTGACCAGCTTCCGCAGGCGTCGCGACGCTCACGGCGCCTGCTTTTCGGTCTGTCGCGCTAGAATTTCTTTTGGACCATTCCAGCGTCTTAACGCCGGTTCCGGCAGCGTGGGCGCCCGCCGCCGGATTTCGCCGCTGCTCCCTTGTCGTGGCGCTGGCGTGTACGCTCGTCTTCGCACTCGACGCACTGATCTTCCGCGTCCTCTACCCGCCCATGCTCGATCCGAACTCTTCCACCGGCTTGTATGAGCTGATCCTGCGCCGGGAATTCGCGGCGCAGGCGAGTCTTGGCGATCGCCTGGTTGTCACAATCGGGAATTCGCGGTTTAGTTATTCGCGCAAAGTCTTGGATAACCGGCCCGGGAAATCCGGCTATATTTTCCGGGAAGCCGGCATTGCCGGTAGCGATCCCAGAGTCTGGTATTACACCCTGCGCGCTCTCGATCCTTCGAAACAGCGTTATCGAGCGGTCATTTTGGGTATGGACGATTATGACGACGAAGATACCTACGATAATCCGGACGATGCGGCCCGCGATCTTCACTTTGTAATCGCCCGCCTCCAACTCAGGGATGTGTTTCAATTCGCGAGATCCTTCCACAGCCGTGACCTTCAATGGACTGCATTTCGCGGAGGCTTATTGAAGGGAAGTGTCTATCAAGCCGATGTTCAGGCTTTCCTGTTGCATCCGCGCAAACGCTTCGAAGACGTCGACCTGTATAACCACGGCTACGCGAGCTGGGATTACGATTATCTGGCGCCCGAAAATAATTTGACAGGTCTCGCCATCGATTGGCAGACTCTCACTGCGACCTTCCCGCCCGGCGCCGATGACCTTCAGCGCAACACCGTGTACGGTTTTCTCGCGCATCCTTCAGCTCCGCAAACCGGCCGCCTGGCGGCGTTCCGGCGCGAGTGGTTGGGCCGCATTGTGGATCTTTACCGCCAATCGCCCACCAAAGTGATCTTCGTCCGTCTTCCGCGCGGCCCCATCCCACGGCCGGATAGCCTGGCGCGTCATCAATCGAGCTCCATCCGCGAGTTCGCTTCCCGCCCCAATGTCATTCTCGCCAACGAACACGCATTCGACTCTCTGGAGCGTCCCGAATTCTTCCGCGACGGCATGCATCTGAATCGCGCTGGAATCGATCGCTTTTCATTCATGCTCGAAGACGAAGTGGCTCGAATCCTTGGCAGGCAATGAAGATTATTTCCGTCGGGGAAATTCTGTGGGATGTTTTCGAGACCGGCGAGTACCTCGGCGGTGCGCCGTTCAATTTCGCCGTGAATGCCCAGCGCCTGGGACACGAAGTCTGGTTTATAAGCGCGGTTGGGAATGACGAACGCGGTTCGAAAGCGCTTGCCAAAATGAAGGAGATCGGTCTTGCAACCGATTTCGTGCGCCGCGTCGACCATCCGACCGGAACGGTCACCGTGAAATTCAACACGGGCGAGCCTGAGTACACCATTCATCGTCCCGCCGCGTACGATTTTCTTGAAATCGAACCGGGTTTGGCTGCCGACTGGGTTTACTTCGGCACGCTTGCCCGCCCGAACATCGAAGGAATTGAAGCCAAACGCTTTTACGACGTCAATCTGCGCAAGGATTCATGGACGCCCGCGCGCGTCGACGCTCTGATGAGCCAGGCCGACGCAATCAAGCTAAATGAGCATGAGCTTGCGTCCCTTGGGCTCAGTCTCACCGATCTCGATCACGAAGCCTTCGCCGTCACGCGCGGCGCACGCGGCTGCATTGTTTTCGCGCACGGCGAATTCGCCGAGCACCCCGGATTTCCCGTCGAAGTCGCCGATCCCGTTGGAGCCGGCGACGCATTCGCTGCTGCGTTCCTGCACGGACTCGATCAGGGATGGCCCGCCGGGAAAATCGCCGAATTCGCCAATCGGATGGGAGCCATAGCCGCCAGCCGGGCGGGCGCGATTTAATGCTTTAATTCGGCCTGAATCAGCGGTACCACGGTCCCGACGTCAAACGTCGCATTCAGTCGCTTGCCATCGATGAAAAACGTGGGAGTCCCTTCCACGCCCGCATTGTCGCCCTGCTGCTCCTCTAAATTCACCCGTGCGGCGTATTTATGACTGTCCAGATCCGCGCGCAGCTTGTCCAGGTCGAGGCCGACCTCCTGGGCCCACATCACGATCCGGTTTCGATTGATGGTGCGGAAGTTTGCGTACAGCTTGTCGTGCATCTCCCAGAATTTCCCCTGCGCCTGTGCCGAGAGCGCCGCTTCGGCCGCCAGCGCGGCTTGCGAATGCGTGTCGAGAGGATACTGCTTGAACACCACTCTCACGTCTTTAGGAAACTTTGCCAGCACCTGCGACACTTCCCCGACGGCTTTGGCGCAAAACGGGCACTGAAAATCCGAAAACTCAATGATGGTCACTTTCGCATTGGCCGGCCCGCGCGTCGGATCGCCGTCTATAGAGATTCGAACGGGATCGCTCAGCAGCGGCGGAGGCTCGGTCGCCAGTTTGTGATAATCGGCGAGAATCACCTTGGCGGTTTTTCCCTCCGATGCTTCGCGAAGCACCAGGTCGGTCAGCTTGCGGCTCACCGCGCACTTGGGATCTTCCACGCGGCACTGCGCGGTCTTCATATCGCAGCCGCAAGCGCAGCTTTCGGCACGAAGAATCGACAACGCCAGATCGCGCTGCGGCTTCGAAAGACCGGTCATGTCAACGCCGGGAATGCTCGGACCGGTCTGCCAGGTGTTTTGCGCAAAACACAGCACCGCAACCAGCAGCGCAGCCGAAGCACGTAGAATCATCATTCTTATTCTACTTCCACTCGGGGTTCTTGCCGAGGCTCACCAAATTGGCAAGCAAACGGTAAGCTCCTGGAACGCCAGACGGAAGCTGGCGATACAAGGCCAGCGCATCGTAAATATAGAATCCTTTGCCATAGCGCGCCAATAGCAGGCCCCCCTTCTGGGGATCCTGTTCCGGATCGTGAGTTTCCACCAGCGGCGTATAATGCGAATCCCACGATCGCATGAACCCGTGGCCGCGCTCTTCCACCCAGCCCTTGAAATCGGCGGGCGCGATCTTGTTCGGCCATCCGAACACCGGACTGGCTGGATCCAAAATAGATACCGGCGCATTTTCATCCACCACTTTCTGCGGATTCGATCCCAGCGTGAATGGATACGGCCCGTATTCGTGATCGAAGTCCTGCAAATTATATTGGACGATCAACACGCCGCCGTTCTTCACATAATCCATCAGGCGGCCGTTGGCGGCTTTCAGATCGCCGCGAACCGCGTAAGCCCGTGTTCCCAGGATGATGGCGTCGTATTCCGACAAATCGTCGGCCGGCGAAATGATTCGAACATTCTGGCCGAGGTTTTCAAGCGCCTTCGGAACATCGTCGCCGGTACCGGGGATGAAGCCGATTCTCAAACCCGGAGCGGTCTTGACGTCTACTCCCACGGCCTTATAGGTCGCGGGGCGATAGAAAGGATACGGACGCAAACCGGGGTATCCGGTGAGATGGTAACCCTCGGTATAGGAACGGCCTTGATACTCGGCGACGGCGGTGATCGTGTAATCGGCGGCCTTCACGATGTCGGGCGACACGGAAAATGTCACGGTCTGGTCCTCGCCATCGCGCGCGAATGAGAACGGCGATTGCGCAGGGGTCGAGCGCCATCCGTTGGGCAATTTCAATCGCAAAACGCCCTCGGCCGGACCTTTTACATTGCTGTGAACCGTGCACTTGAACGCGAAGGATTTGGAAGTCAGCGGAACGGCGCCGGCGGATGGCGATACCCACACCGAAATCGCCGGACCCAGCAGCAGCGGATTCTGTAGCACGCCGAAACCCGTGACTCGTTCATTGGTTTGAACCACTTCGGAAACTTCGAAGGGGACGCCGCGATAGGCCAGACGAACGCTCGCAATCAAAGGATACGGGCCGACGGGAAGGTTTCGATAGCGCGGATCGCTGAGATCATAGTACGGCTGCTCTTCATCGGGGCGCGTGAAATAAGGCCGAGTCAGCCCCGCATCGGGAGGAGCGGTCACCGTAAACCGCCCATTCCGCACGGTTCCGGGCGCAAGCGTGGTGACGGCCGCGCTCATGGAGCGGATCTCCCATTTTTTATCGTCGGTCGCAGTCAGATCGCCGGCGGCAGTATCGATCGTCTCTGGGCTCTCGTTAAACAGCTCGGTCTCGACCAGGAACTTTTGGCCGGGAATCGCCACCGTAAACGTCGGCGAGCCCCCGCGTCCGCGCAGCGCGGCTGCGAAAGCGGCATCGGTCGACGAAGCAGCGCCGCGGCCTCGACCGGGGGCAGGCGGTTCCTCCGGCGCGACGTTGGCTTGAAACGAAACTTCCAGCGCAGCCGCCAGCGCTCTTTCGAACTGGCTTTCTTTAACGCGCAGTTCGAAGACCACGTCGCTCTTCCCTGGATCGGCGATGGCGCTCGACTGCACCATGGTTTCGAGGGCCCGCGTTTGTTTCAACCCGTCAGCGAGGAGCGGCGCGATCGCGGATGGGCGATCCACCTGATATTGGCGATACGCATCCGCCGCATCCTTCGCAACTCCAGCGAGACCGGTCTTCAGGCGCTCGATATCGCTCGACGGAGTCCCGATGCCGATGTGAATTTCCGCGGTCGCCAGCGACGCGATGCCTTGCACGCTTACATCGATGCCATCGAAGAAACTGGCCTCAGGCGTAGGCGATTGCACCCGTGAAGCAAAACGATGATACGGGCTTGTATACGGGCTCGGCTGCGGAATCGCCCCGCCTCCGTTCTGGGTTTTCTGAAATCCCAGCCCTTCGCGGGCGATCTGCAAAAACGTCAAACCCGATGCGGGCGCCGGCAAGCCCTCCGGGATTTCAATGCTGGAATTGGGCGGTGTAGACGACTCGGTGTGGTTGACGTAATCGAAAAACTTCGCGGGCACGAATTTATCGATGGCGTAATCGTACATGCCCTCCTTCGTGATCTGGAAAAACGGGACGCGGGCGTAAACTTTCAAGGGCGACCAGGGGCGCAGGCCTTCCTTGATCTGCTCGGGAAACATCGCGGGATCGCCGGCGGCGTTGAAAACTTCCTGGGCCAGCTCGCCAGCCACCTGATGATGACCGTGGCCGTCGGTGGCAGCTCCGACAAAGACGGAAGTGACCACCAGCGGCCGGATCATCCGGACCACGCGCACGGCATCGGAAAGAACGCGATCATGCGACCATTTCTGAATCGCCTCCTCGCGCGTTTTTGAAAAACCGTAATCCACGGCGCGGGAAAAATACTGGTCGACGCCCATGTACCGGTCCGCGATCAGCAGTTCTTCGGTGCGCGTAAGGCCGAGCGCGTCATACAGATCCTGCGACATGACGTTCTGTCCACCTTCGCCGCGGGTGAGCGTCATCAGCGCGGCACGGGCGCCCTGGCCGCGAGTTTCATACGCGAGCATGCCGCCATCTTCGTCGTCCGGGTGCGCCGTGAACATCAGAAGGCTGGCGCGGGTTTGAAGAGACCGCAGCAAACGGGAAAGTCCGGCCGCGCCGCGATCGGGAGCGACCGGCATCGCCGCTGCGGCGTCAGGACTGGGCAGGGATTGTTGCGCCGATAGAAAAAATGCAGCCGCAAAGACTGCAATAGCCCCGACGGCCAGGATCTGAAACCGACTCTTCATGTCTCATTCTATTATCGATCGGCCGATCTCAGCTCCGGGGACGATTCCATCGACAATAAACCGGTTCAGACGGCTGGTTGCTTCCAGGAACCTGTCACGGGCATCCGATAGCATCTTCGAGGCATCCCGAATGCGTTGCGAGCCGTCGGGGTACGGGATGCCGCCGGGAGCTTCGCGGATCACGGCGTCGAAATGCTCGGATGCCACGTTTAGAGAGTCTTTGGAGCGATTAAATTCATCGCGCAAAAGTGTAAGAATCCGCTCGTCCATTGCTCTCTCTTCGCTAGTCCCGCAAAAGGGATAAAGCGCATCACACAACCATTCCAGCCATTGATTTTGACGCTTCTTTGGAAACCTTCGCTACATGTTTTCTGAAAAACATCTCTCCTATGCCAAACGGCTTGCAGTTCTTACGGCTTTTCGGCGATTGCTGGTTAGACCGCGGCGGTCTGCGCTTTCGACGACAGCGGTAGCGCGACGGTCGGTTTCGGTGGCCCAGGGGCGTCAATGCTGACCTCGGTGCAAGCCAGGCATATCGGAATTTCGGCAAGATACAATTCTGTGGGCGATCCGCAGTAAGTACAATTCGTCATTCGGTCCTCCCCAAAGTTCAAGAAGGCTCGCCTAATACTAGTATTACTAGAGACATTGAGTATTCTAAGGCAATTGTAGATTTTTGTAAAGACGAAAAGCGGGCGAATCGCGTGTTTCGCGCGAATCATCCTAAGGAAAGCAAGCCACTGACCAACACCATGCGCGCGTATGTGATACAGTAGGCGGCAAAGGCTCAGGAAACCAAGCTCTTGGTGAGAGAGCAAGCTTAGGGAGATCTTAAGAATATGACTCGCTTCATTCGCAAGCAGTTTCTCGCGTACATTTTAATCACAATCGGATTACAAACCGCCAGCGCGCAGACGCAGGCGATTAACGGCAGTATTCGTGGACGCATTACCGATCCGGCCGGAGCAGCGGTTCCGAACGCGCCGGTCAACGTCGTGAATGGCGCCACAGGCTACACGCGCGACGTTCAAACCAATGACGAAGGCTACTTCGTGATTCCGAATCTTCCGCTGGGTATCTATACTCTGACGGTGAAAAAAGAGGGATTCGAATCGCAGCGCAGGCCCGGCATCGTATTGGACGCGGGCGTCGAGGCGGTGATCGACGCACAGCTCAAAGTCGGGTCGGTGGCCACTACCATTGAGGTGACGGGAGGCGCTCCGGTGATCGAGCCGTCGCGGGTTTCGACCGGACGCACGATCGATCAAGCGGAAGTGGATAATCTTCCGCTGACCTCGCGCAATCCGTACAACTTTGTTCTGTTCCAGCCGGGCGTGAGCGGGCATCCGAATCCGGAGCTGGGCATTCCGCGCGTTGTGAATACGAACGGGCTGGACAATCGCGTGCAGTATCAGCTGGACGGAGGGCCGGACACGGAGAGCGACCAGTATGGGCTCCGGCTGTTCGCGATTTCCGACAGCTATGTGCGCGAAGTGCAGACGGTGTCGAACAGTTTCGCGCCGGAGTTCGGACGCACGACGGGCGACATTTACAACGCCATCACCAATTCGGGCAGCAACGATTTTCACGGCGAGTTTTACTTCATTGGACGGCCGCCGGACGGCGCGCGGACGATCCTGCTGCCTTCAAACCAGTCCAACACCAGCATCGACCTGCACGACTATTCGACCAATGCGGGCGGGCCGGTGAAGAAAAACAAAGTCTTCATTTTCGGCGGCTATGAGCACCTGCTGCGCGGCACGCCGTCTCCGATCACGATTACGCCCGCCAACGCGGCTGCGATCGGGATTCCGTCGTCTCAACTGGTGACGCCGTCCTCCCTCGAACAGGTGCAATTCCTGGATATCCGTGTGGATTGGAACATCAACTCAAAGAACCAGTTCTTCGCGCGCTACAACTATTTCCGCAACGAGTATCCGTTCAACACGAATGTGGGCGGGTTGAATGCGCTGGACGCGTCGAGCAACTTTCACGACCGCGCGCACGTCGGCGGATTCCAGCTTCTGACCACCTTCAACGCCACCAGCCTGAACGAGCTGCGCGCGTCGGAGCCGTATCGCAATGAGCATCACGTGCTGAGCCCCACCGATGGGCCGGGGCCGTACATCGTCATCAGCGGAATCGCGCAGTTCAACGGGACGCCGCTCGGCTCGGATGGCTCGCGCTTCGCCGAAAAAATTCCCAGCGTCAACGACAACTTCACCAAGGTGAAGGGCGCGCACACCATCAAGGCCGGGTTCGGATGGATGCAGAATAACGACAATCAGACCAGCGCGGTCTACAGCCAGTACACCTTCCCGACCATCGCGGCGTACCTGGCGGCAAAGAACGGCACGACCTGCAGCATTTCCGGCATCACGAATCCGGGGTTGTGCTATTCGAGCTTCTTGACAGTCCTGGGCAATCCAGGCCAAGCTTACAAGTCAAATTTCTACGACTTTTTCGTCCAGGACAGCTGGCAAGTCCGGCCGAATCTGCTGTTGATCTACGGCGTACGGTATGACTTCTATCACGCGCCTCCGGGCGAAGCGAACGCTCCGTTCGCGTATACGCAGAGCTTCCACAATCCGGGCAAGGATTGGGCGCCGAGACTGGGCCTGGCTTATTCGCTGGGATCGAAGACGGTGATCCGCGCGAGCTCTGGGATTTTCTTCGACGTGCCGTCGACCAACCTGTGGTATCAGTCGCTGGTGAACGACGGATCGACCAAGGCGTTCACGGACACGTTCTCGCCGACCTCGACCAACGCACCGATCTTCCCGAATGTGTTCAGCTTCCTGCCTGGCGCGACGCTGCCGTCGCCGCCGACGATCACGGCGCTGTCGCCAAACTATCGGACTCCGTACACGATCAATTCGAGTTTGCAGATCACGCGGCAGCTGTCGATAAACGATGCGCTGACGTTGGGCTACGTCAACACGGGGGCGCGCGAGCTGACCTATGAAACGGACATGAATCTGATCAACCCGATCAGCACGCTGGCCGACGGACGGCCGGTTTATTCGACGGCGGTGAACGCGAATACACGCCTCTATCCGCAGTTCAACGGGATCAAGCTCCAAACCAGCGGAGCGAACGCAAATTACAATGCGATGGTGGTGAATTACCTGCATCGGTTCTCGACGGGCTATATGATCAGCGCGGCGTATACCTGGTCGCATTCGATCAGCGACGCTCCGGAGCTGTATGGCTACGACCAGAGCGCGGTGATAGAAGATCCGACCAATCGCAACCGGGATTACGGCAACTCGATTGTGAACCGGCCGCAGGCGTTCACGATGAGCTCCCTGATCGCGCCGACGTTCAAGCTGCAGAATCGGGTGGGGAACGCGCTGGCGAACGGGAACCAGTTGACTTTGCTGGCGAACCTGGAGGCGGGAGATCAGCAGAGCATCACGACCAGCACGAATCTGAACGGCGACCCGGCGGGCGCGCCGCAGAGGCCGCTGTACATCGGGCGCGACACGGTTCGGACTCCGAACATTTATCAGGTGGATGCGCGGTACACGCGGACGTTGTTCTCTTTAAAAGAGCGGCTGCATGTGAAGTTTATCGCGGAGGCCAACAACGTTTTCAACATCAAGAACATCACGGCGATCAACTCGACGGCGGTGACGAACTCGCTCGGAGTGATCACGACGGCGCCGACGCTGGCTCCAACTTCGACGGTGCTCGAAGGGCGGTTGCTCCAGTTGGGGATCAGGGCGGATTGGTAGTAGCCTCTGGCTGCTTTTGGTCGCCGGGGCTGCTTGAGGACGCTTGACAGAGCCGTCTGGCGGCGAGGTTATCGCGGACCATGGGGATCAGGGTAGCCTCCGGCTACTGTTGGTTGCCGGGGCTGCTTGAGGACGGTTGACGGAGCTGTCTGGCGGCGAGGTTATCGCGGACCCTGGGGATCAGGGCGGATTGGTAGCCTCCGGCCACTGTCGGTTGCCGGGGCTGCTTGAGGACGGTTGACGGAGCTGTCTGGCGGCGACGTTATCGCGGACTGCGGAAAATACTCGGAAGAAGCGCCGTTGCGGATTCGTCTAACGTATTGGAATCGGCAATGGTGCTCGAAGGCAATGACCGGGAAACCATCGCGGCCTGCCAGCGCGGCGATCGCGACGCTTTCCGGGCTCTGTTCGAAACCTATCAGGACAAGGTTTATTCGATAGCGCTGCGCTATGCAGGCGAGCGCGCGGTGGCGCTCGACATCGCGCAGGAAGTTTTCCTCAAACTTCTTCACAATATTGAACATTTTCGCGGCGAATCGGGATTCGAGACGTGGCTCTACCGGCTGGTGGTGAATCAGTGTCTGGATCACCGGCGGCGCGGACGCCGGTTGATGCTATTGGTCGAGAATCTTTTCGATTCACTGCCTTCGGCGAAGGAATCCGCGATCGAGGAACTGCTGCGCAGCGAGGTTCAAGAGCAAGTCCAGCGCGGGATCGGACGGCTGCGGCCGGAAATGCGGATCGTGGTGGTGTTGCGGTATACCGAAGGGCTTGCGTATGAACAGATTGCGGAGATTCTGGGATGCTCGAAAGGGACCGTCGCGTCGCGGCTGAATCGGGCTCACAAGCTATTAGAACGGCGTTTGGCGCACTTGCGGAGGACGTGATGAACTCGATCGAATCGATTTTGGAGCAAAACTTGAGACCGGTGGCCGCGCCCGGCGAGCTATGGACGCGGATAAATTCGCCTCAAAAAACGACGAGTTCCAGATTCGTGTGGGCGATGGCGGCCGCAGTGGTCGTAGCCGGGCTGGCTTGGAGTTTTGGGAGGCCGGACACGTTTCGATCCAGCGATCCAGCGGCGATCAGGGCTTGGGTTATTTCGCGCACCGGGATGGATATTCCGCTGACTCGGCGGGGAAGTCCAGGGGGCCCGGGTGAAGATGGGAACAGTAGAGGTCGCGTATAAGGGCGGCGGGATGCTGGTCGCGAAGGCGACGGGGCCGGGGGATCGGGTTCATTGGGTGAAAGGGAAGGGCGTGGTTTCTTGGACCATGGGAGGCCAGTTGTATACGCTTGAAGGCGATTCGGAAGCGGGATGCCGGCTTTGTCACGCCGACTAAGCGGCTGATCGACTTGGCAGCTGCTGATCGACTTGGCAGCTAAGGTGCATGATTCCCTGGCGATGGCCTTTTGACGGGTGTGATCACCCAAGGATCCAGACGAAGATCGGATAGCGGCCACAGGGAGCTATAATCAATGAAGAGCACCAACTCTAAGCAGAATAGGGAGCGATCCATGAAGAACTATTTGAAGTTCGGGCTTCTGATCGTGGCCATTGTGGGCGCGCTGGCGTGGCTGGCGGTGGGTGGAATCAGCGAGACGAAGACGTATTACAAGACCATCGCGGAAGTGCACCAGATGGGCAACGCGACGGACAAGAAAATTCGCGTGGGCGGCGATATCGCGCCGAATTCGATTGTGCGCGAAGGGCGCGAAGTGCGGTTCGTGCTGGCGCAGGACAATCTGAAACTGCCGGTGGTGTATAGCGGGATCGATCCGCTGCCGGATACGTTCAAAGACGGCGCGCAGGCGCTGGCCGACGGCAAGCTGGGCTCCGACGGCGTGTTCCGGGCCTCGAAGATCCAGGCCAAGTGCGCGTCGAAGTACGAAGCCAAGCCGACCGGCGTTGGCGCAAAACCCGCGGCACTAAAATCAAAACATGGAAAATATCGGCGCGCTTGCAATTCTGCTGGCGTTCTGTTTCGCCATTTATTCCGTCATCGGCTCGCTCGCGGGCAAGTGGGGGAACCGGCCGTTCCTGGTGCTGAGCGCGGAACGCGCGGTGTACTGCATCTGGGCGCTGCTGACGACCGCGGCGGGGATCCTGATTTACTCGCTGATCCACGGCGATTTCCGGCTGGCGTATGTGTGGGAACACAGCAATCACGCCATGCCGGACATCTACAAGTTTGCGTCGTGGTGGGGCGGGCAGGAAGGCTCGCTGCTGTTCTGGAGCTGGCTGCTGGCATCGTATTCGAGCGTAGTGGTGTGGCAGCAACCGCCGCAAGTTCCGCGACATGATGCCGTACGTCACCGCGATCCTGATGGCGACGCAGACGTTCTTCCTGATCCTGATTGCGTTTGTCGCAAAGCCGTTCAACGTGTGGCAGGAAGGGCGGCTGATTGTCGACCTGCGGCGACGGGAACGGCCTGAATCCGCTGCTCCAGTATTGGACCATGGTGATCCATCCGCCGATGCTGTACCTCGGCTACGTGGGATTCGTGGTGCCGTTCGCGTTCGCGATCGCGTCGCTGATCACCAAGCAGCCGGGGGATTCGTGGATTCACACCACGCGCCGCTGGACGCTGGTGACCTGGATGTTCCAGACCACCGGAATTCTGCTGGGCGCGGGCTGGGCTTACGCGGTGCTCGGATGGGGCGGGTACTGGGGATGGGATCCGGTGGAGAATGCGTCGCTGCTGCCGTGGATCACGGCGACGGCGTTTCTGCATTCGGTGATGATGCAGGAAAAGAAGGGCATGATGAAGGTGTGGAACATCGTGCTGGTGTCCACCACGTTTTTCCTGTGCATCTTCGGAACGTTCCTGACGCGCAGCGGTGTGGTGAATTCGGTGCACGCGTTCGCGCAATCTTCCATCGGGACGTATTTCGTGACGTTCCTGGCCATCGGGATCGCGGCCACGGTGTATCTGATCCTTATCGCGGCTGGATTATCTGAAGAGCGAAGCGCAACTGGAAAGCGTGCTGTCGCGCGAGTCGAGTTTCCTGTTTAACAACCTGATCCTGCTGGCGAGCTGCTTCGCGGTGCTGTGGGGAACTCTTTTCCCGGTCATTTCCGAAGCGGTGACGGGAGAAAAGATCAGCGTCGACGGGCCGTTCTTCAATCGCGTGGAAATTCCCATTGCGATGTTCCTGCTGCTGCTGACCGGCGTCGGGCCGCTGATCGCGTGGCGGAAGAGCTCGTTTGAGAGCCTGCAGAAGGCGTTCATGTGGTCCCGCTGGGCGTTGGCGTGGCTGTGGCAATCGGGCTTGGCGTTCTCGGGCGTGCGCAGCATTTACGCGCTGATGTCGTTCATGCTGTGCACGTTCGTGCTGGCCACGGTGGCGATCGAATTTGTAAAGGGCGCGAGCGCGATCCGGCCAAAGAGCGGGTCGAACCTGTTGATCGCCATGGTTGAGCTGACCCATCGCAACACGCGGCGCTACGGCGGATACCTGGTGCACGTGGGCGTGGTGATCATGTTCATCGGCTTCACCGGCAAGGCGTTCGATAAGGACACGACCGTGGAAGTCGCTCCGGGGACGACCATCCAGTTGGGCAATTACGCCTTGCGAACCGGAGACGTCGTGCAGACGCAGAACGAGAACTATACGTCGATCTCGCTGCCGGTGTCGGTTTCGAAAAACGGCGAAGAGCTGGGCACGCTGATGCCGGAGCATCGTTTGTATCTGGCCTCGAAGCAGCCGACCTCGGAAGTCGCGATCCGGCGGCGGATCGAATGAAGATCTGTATTTGAATTTCGCGGGGATGTCGGCGGATAATCAACGGGCGGTGCTGCAGGCCTACGTGTTTCCGCTGGTGAGCTGGATCTGGATCGGATACTGGGTAGTCCTGATCGGGACGCTGATTTGCCTGACGCCGAGCCGGACGCGTCTGATTTATCCGCGGACGGAAGTTGTCGGGTTCGCTGGAAAAACATGCCAAAGTGGATCAATAGATTTGCATTAGCTGGGCTGCTTTCGGCCGTCGGGTTCGCACAGACGGCGACCGAGCTGGAAACGCCGGCGGTGAATCGCGTGGCGGAGAAGCTCAACTGCCCGTGCGGCTGCAAGATGAACATGGCGTGCCGGATGGACCCTTATCCTTGCGGGACTTGCCGGCAAGCGAAAGTGAAGATTCTCGCCATGCAGACGGCGGGAAGCAGCGACCAGCAGATTCTGAATCAGTTCGCGCAGGAAAACGGCAAGGACATTCTGGTACAGCCGCCGGGGCTGATGGGCGTGGGCGGGATTTTTCTGGCTGCGGCGATCGGGCTGGGGATGGTGGTGCTGGTGATCCGGCGGTACCAGCGGCATCCGGCGCCGGTGGGTCCGGAAATTGACGCCGCAACGCTCGGCAAGATTGATCAGGAGTTGAGCCGGCACGACGAAGACGAGCTCGACTGAATGCCGCTCGTCGCCGTCGCCGTCGTTGTTGTCGCCGCCACGGCGATCTTTACGTTGTTTATTCGCGCGAAAGATATTCCTCCCGCGGATCCGGTTTCTCCCACGCAGCATCTGGAGGAGCGCAAAGCCGCCATCTATGAGAATCTGCGCGACCTTCAGTTCGAGTATCGAGTCGGGCAAACTTTCGGACGCGGATTACCAGCACACCAAGCTGACCTTGCAAAAAGAGCTGGCGGTGGTGCTCGAAGAGATCGACAAGATCACGTCAGCGGGAGGCGTTCCGGTGGCGAAGGCTGCTCCCGCGCCGAAAGCGGCTCCCGGCGTGATTTGCCCGCACTGCGGCGCGAGCTTTCCCAAGCCAATGAAATTCTGCGGGGAGTGCGGAAAGGCGATGGCATGAAGGCCGGGCTGCTCGCGATGCTGGCGCTGCCGATGTTCGGAGCGGTCGACGGCGTAGTCGTGAATGGGACGACTGGAAAGCCGCAGCCTTCCGTCCTGATTACGCTGGTGCAGCCGGGGCAAGGCGGAATGCAGACCATCGCGACCGTCAAATCGGACGCGGAGGGAAAGTTCAAGATCGATAAAGAGTATCCGCCGGGTCCGGTCCTGTTGCAGGCGGTGTTCGGCGGGGTGGTTTACACTCAGCCCCTGCCGCCCGGCACGCCCACCACCGGCGTTTCGGTCAAAGTCTTCGATTCGACCAACAAACCTGACGCGGGCAAAATCGCGCAGCACATGATTCTACTCGAACCGGGAGCGGATGCGCTCCAGATCAGCGAAACGTTTCTGTACGACAACCAGACGCAGTTGACGTATTCCGATCCGGTGAAGGGGTCGGCGGAGTTTTACGTACCCAAGGGCGCGTCGGAGCCGATCAAGGTGACCATCAACTCGCCAGGCGGCATGCCGATTTCGCGCGAGGCGGCGAAGACCAAGCAGGCGAATCTCTACAAGGTCGATTATCCGGTGAAGCCGGGCGAGACGCGCTTCGATATCGCGTACTCATTGCCTGCGGGCGATGCGTTTACCGCGAAGAATCCGGACCCGGCGGCTCCGCTGACGGCTGGTGACGCCGAAATCGGTGACGCTGACCGGGGACGGCATCGACGATCTGGGGCAGGAGCCGCAGACGCAGGCGCATGTTTATAATCTCAGGACGCCGACTGCGGACGTGAAGATCAACGGCACCGGGTCGCTGCGGGAAACCGAGAGCAACACACAGGAAGAAGACCTGGGGCAGCCGAAGATCGAACAGGCTCCGGCCCGCGTGTACACGCGACTTTACTGGGTGCTGGGGTTGACGTTCGGAATGCTCGCGCTGGGCGGAGTGATGCTGTACCGAAGAGGGCGCGGCATGACCGCGGTCGCGATGTCGACGGCGTTTTCAAATATTACGGCGATTTTCCGGCGCTTGCGCGATGTCGGATTCACGCGTCAGCGAAGGGTCGACGGTGGCGCTGCTGGGGCGCAATGGCGCGGGGAAGACCACGCTGCTGCGGATCATCGCGGGACTGTCGAAGGCCTCGCAGGGACAGGTGCGGATTTTCGGCGAAGACGTCGCGGGAAGACTCGACGCGGCGGCGCATCGGCGTGCTGGGGCACGGGATTTCTCTGTACGACGAGTTATCGGCCACCGAAAATCTGGTGATTTTCGCGCAAGCTGTACGGACTTGCCGAGCCGCAGAAAATGGCGCTCGCATGGCTGGAGCGGACGGGACTGGAACGCGTACGCGACGGGCTGGTGCGGGAATTTTCGCGCGGGATGCGGCAGCGGCTGGCGGTGGCGCGGGCGTTTCTCCACGAACCCGACGTGCTGCTGTTCGACGAGCCGTTCACCGCGCTCGACGATCGCGCCATCGCGGTGCTGCAAAGTCGCTGCTCGACGACGCGCACGCAGCGGGCGCGACCATCGTCATGTCCACGCACCAGTTGAAGGAAGCGCTGGATGCTGGCGACGCACGTCGCGCTGATCCGGCGCGGCCAGATCGCGTTTGCGGGCGAGCGCACGCAGGAAATGCTGGACGATACCGGGTTGGCTGTACCGCACCTACGAGGACGCATGAGCGCGCAGGCCTGGAACCGGCAGCCTCGATTCCCGCGAGAACGCTCGGCGGTTCGTGGCGGAGTATGCTGCGCCACGATCCTGACCATCGCCGGCGAAGGACCTGCGCTCGGAGCTGCGGACCAAGGAAGCGCTGAACGCGTCGCTCGCGTTTTCGATCGTGATCCTGGTGCTGTTCAGCTTCGCCTTCGATCCATCGTCGGATCAGTTGCAGGAATTTTCGGGCGGCTTGCTGTGGGTGGTGTTTTCCTTCGCGGGCGCGCTGGTGCTGAACCGCAGCTTCGCGCGCGAAACGCAAAACGATTGCCTGGACGCGCTGCTCGCCTCGCCGACTGCCGGCCGTCGGCGCTGTTCCTGGGCAAGGCGCTGGCGAATTATGCGCTGCTGCTGGCGGTGGAGGTCGGTTTCGCTGCCGGTGTTCGCGCTGTTCTACGACGTGCACTGGACGGCGACAGTTCTGGCCGCTGGTGTTGGTGATGCTGCTGGGGACCTGGGCGCTGACCGTGATCGGGACGGTGTTCAGCGCGCTGACCGTGAATCTGCGGCTGCGCGAGCTGATGCTGCCGACGCTGGTGTATCCGCTGATGATTCCGGCGCTGATGGCGGCGATGACGCTGACCACGGATCTTTTGTCAGGCACGCCGCTGGGCCGGACAATATGATCTGGGTGCGGCGTGCTGGTGGCGTTCGACGTGATTTTCACGGCGGTGGCCATCGCGTGTTGATCGATACTGTTCTCGTGGGGTGAAACGATATGCGAGATAAAATCCTGTACGCTCTGGCCGCGATTGCGGCCGCGCTGCTGGCGTGGAATCTGTACATCATCTTTTTCGTGCTCGCCGGAGAGGAAATCAGGGCGCGATCTGGCAGATCTTCTAGTTTCATGTGCCCGGCGGGAATCCTGGGGCTGAGCGGATTTTTCGTCGCGCACGATTTTCAGCGTGATGTATTTGATGAGCGGGAATTTGAAGTACGACTCGATTCGCGGCGGCGATCACTGAAGTCTCGCTGGTGTTCGCGGCCATCGTGCTGGTGACGGGCAGCATCTGGGCGCGCATCATCTGGGGCGTGTGGTGGGCCTGGGACGCCCGGCTGACGTCGATGCTGATCTGCTGGCTGATTTTCGCGGGCTACCTGATGCTGCGGCGCGCCATCGAGGAGCCGACGCAGCGAGCGCGATTGTCGGCGGTGGTGTGCATTTTCGGCGGAATCGACGCGGTGATCGTGTATAAGTCGATTGAGTGGTACCGGACGCTGCATCCGGGTCCGGTACTGACCATTCGCGGCGGCGGCGGGATGCCTCCGGGATGGCAGGAGACGGCGTACTGGAATCTGCTGGCGATGCTGTGCCTGGCTACCATCCTGGTGATGGTGCGGATGCGCCAGGAGAACGTCTCGCGGGAAATCGATTCGCTGCGCCGCGCGGCGCATGCGTATTAGGAGATTGGATGGATAACCGTAACTTCCTCTACATGTTTTACGGGTTTTTGGCCGCGTGGCTGATCGTGGTGATCTACGTCGTGATGCTGGCGATGCGGGAGCGCAAGCTTCGGCGGGAACTGGATCGCGTCCGGCAGATGGTGGAGAAGAAGTAGCGCGACTATTGCGCGGTGGTTTTCCACGTGCCTTCGTCGACGGGCGTATCGCCGGCCGTGGTTTTGTAAGTCCCTTCGAGAGACTTGCCTTTGAGTTTTCCCTCGGTCACGCTTTGCAGTTTGTTGCCCTGGAGATCGAATTCGTAGGCGATCGTGATGGACGCGCCGTCGACTTTGATCGAGGTGATCTTGCCGGGGATCTCCTGACCCTCCAGCGTGAAGCCGACCTCGGCGGCGAGTACACCGTTGCCGTCGGATTTGAGGGTCAGGTGAAAATCGCCGCCGGATTGCGAACCGGTCCAGGTGCCCTTATAGGTGCCGGGCGAGATGGGGTTTTGGGCGTTCAGCGCTCCCAGCGCCAGCAGCAGAACCGCGAAAGCCCGCATATTTATTTTTTCGCCATCACGTAGGTGACGTCGAATTCGCCCTGCGGCGCGACGATGTGCAGAACGTCGGTGAGGGTTTTGCCATCGTCCGAAAGGGTCCACTTATCGGTAAGGGAGACGTCGGCGCCGCCGAAGTTCGCGGCCGCTTTGATCACCAGCGCGCTGCCTTCCCAGGTGGCGGTAGTTTTCACGGGGGCCCCCATCATGTCGTTGGTGGTTTCCTTGCCGTCCGTCGAGTAAGTCATCGTAGCGGTCTGGTCGCCTTGCGCTCCACCGGTGATGGCGGTGGTTACCTTCAAAGCGGGGTCGGAATGATCCACTTTGCGGGTCATCTTTTCAGGCGCGGGCATGGGGCCGAAGTTGCTTTTATCGGCATCCAGCGTCCAGTCACCGGAAAAATTCGGTTTGTCCGCCGCCAGCGCCAGGGTGGCGAAGGCGGTGATCGCGAACACGGCTTTCAATGCGGTCCTCATTCGAAGTCTCTCCTTGTTGCTTCTTTACTTTTCTTACTGCTTGTCAAAAACCAGATTCACATTAAATTCGCCTTGGCCCGGGATGGTGACGTGGCTGGCGATGGTCAGGGTCTTCCCGTCGGTGGAGAGGGTCCATACATCGCGGTTTGTGATTTCCATGCCCTGAAACTCGCGCGCGCTTTCGATCACCAGATTATTTCCCTGCCATTTCGCGGTCCCTTTGGCGTCGCCGCCCTGAACTTTATTGACGCACGGTTTGCCGTCCGTCGTGTATTTTATTTCCGTGGTCACTTCGCCCTGGACGCCCTTTTGATAGCTCTTATATTCGAGCGTCGGCTCATGATGTTTGACGGTGCGGGTGAGAATTTCGGGTGCGGGAATTTGTCCGAAATCGCTCTGGGCGACGTTCATCTTCCACTCGCCGCTGAAGTCGGGCGCGGCCTGCGCGCAGGCAAGCGCGGCCAGGAAAGTAGATACGAAAAAGAAGGTCCTTCTCATGATGACCTGCAAAAACAGACGTCGGCGAACTTCATAAATTATAACAGGCGGAAATGTAAAAGACTGTCAGGCCGCGCCGTATAGGCCGCGCTCGCGGATGTAATTCACGACGGCTGGCGGAAGATCGGCGGGGGTCTCGCCGCGCGCGAGCGCATGGCGGATTTCGGAGGAAGAGACGGGCAGCGCGACGGTTTCCAGGCGATGAACGCGCGCGCCCGGGGGGACATGTGTAATCGTGGCCGGGGCGCGCGACCACGATAAAATCGACCGACGCGATCACGTCCTCGCCAGCGATACCAGCTTCGAATCTCGGCAAACGCATCCGCGCCGATGATGAAGAACACCTCGCCCGGCGTGGAGGCCTGACCCGCTCGATGGTGTGGATCGAATAGCTCTTCTCAGCTCCGGCTTCGAGGCGCGAGGGAATGAAGCGGGGGTCGGCGGCGCAGGCGAGCTCCACCATCCGGTAGCGGTCTTCGAAGCTCGCGCCGGCTTCTTTGAGCGGCGGATTCGCCGCGGGAATGAACAGAACACGGTCGAGCGAAAATGTTTCCGCGGCTTCGCGCGCCACCACCAGATGCGCGCTGTGAATGGGATCGAAGGTCCCGCCGAAGATCGCGGTCCTCATACGATGCGGCGGAGCAACTCTTCTTCCCGTTCGATCTCGATGGCGATCTTCAGCCAGTACAGGTTGAAGCGGCGCGAGCAGCGCGGGCGGCGTCTTCGGGGAGATTCATGCGTCCTTTCCGGTGGTCACCAGGGCCTCCGCGCCCGCGGCGGTTGCCTGTCGCGGCGAGCCATTGCAGTTCCGCGGACGAGTAGCGATGATGATCGCGAAAGGCGCAGCGAAACACTAACTCAAGCTCCCAGCTCATCCAGCGTCGCCAGAAGGAGCGCGGCGAACCCAGACCGCAAAACGCCGCCACGCGCTTGAATCCGGCCGTGGAGATTGTCCCCGTTTCGAATCCATCCAGTGCCGCGGAACCACGCGCGAGCGAAACACGGGCGCTTGGGCATTGTACCGCGCGAGCAGGCGTTCGAGGCCGGAGGTATTTTGGCCGGGTTGCGACCCGGGTGACGACGATCGCGGTGGCGCGCGCCAGGGCGGACAGAGGCTCGCGCACCGGCCCAGGGGAAACACGCCGCCGGCGAGCGGATCGAGCGCGTCGATCAGCACCAGATGTCGCGCTGCCGCGCGAGCCGGATGTGCTGAAAGCCGTCGTCGAGCAGGAATACGTCGGGGTGCAGCTCGCGTTCCATGCGCCGGCCGACGGCGAAACGGTCCGCGCCGATGCCGACGTGCGCATCGACGTCGCGGACGAACATCTGCGCCTCGTCGCCGGTTTGAGTCACGAGAAGCGTTGCCCGCCGCGCGGGACGATGACGACTGGGTCGGAGGATTCGCGCCGATAGCCGCGCGTGAGAATCGCCGGATTGCGGCCTTTTTCGCGAAGCCGCGCGGCCAGATGGGCCACCATGGGCGACTTCCCGGCCCCTCCCATGGTGAGTCCGCCGACGCTGATCACCGGCGTTTGAAGCGTCTTGCGAGTTCGGCATTGCGCGGATCGCGGATGCCCGCTCGCCAGATCCACGAGAGGGGCGTCAACGTGACGCGCGCGAGCAGCGTGCGCGGCGGATCGGGAACGCCTTCGGCGTAAGCGCGCCAGATTTCTGCGGCGATCGCGTTCCGTGACGCCGCGGCGGGACATGGCCAGGTCGCGCGCCTTGTCGCCAAGACCGCGCGGGATCGCTTCAGTAACTGTCGAACGGCGGGAGCCAGGGACAGCTCGCGTCCTCGATTCGCAGGAGCGCGCCGGCTTGTTGAAATTCGTCCGCGATCGCGGCGAAATTTTCCATGTGCGGGCCGACGATCACGGGCTTGCCGAAATACGCCGGTTCCAGAATGTTGTGGCCGCCGCGATGGGCGAGCGTTCCGCCCATGAAGACGACGTCGGCGCGCGCGAACAGCGCGGCCAGTTCGCCGATCGAATCGAGCAGCAGCACGCCGGGCTGAGATCGCGTCGCGAATCCGCGGCTGCGGCGGACGAACGGAATCCGGGCGCGCTCAAGTTTTTCGGCGACCGTGTCGAATCGCTCCGGCTTGCGCGGCGCGAGAATCAGCAACAGCCATCGGGGAGACTTGCGAACGCGGCGATTACGGCGTCGTCTTCATCGACATCGCCGGGCTCATGCGGGCGGCATGGTGCTGGCGGCGATCCAGATCTTCGCCGGGCTGACCCGATTCGAGAAACTCGGCGATTTCGGCGGCGATCCGACGCCGGCGGCGTGAAATCGTACTTCAAATTCCCGGCAACTCGAACACGATCCGGCGGCGCGCCGGCGCTACGAACCGGCGCGGTCCTCTTCGCTCTGCGCCAGAATCGCGTCCGGCCAACACAGCACGTGCCGGAAAAACAGCTCCAGCGCCGGTAGCGCGGCAGGGCGCGATCGGAAATGCGTCCGTTCACGACCAGCAGCGACGCTCCGGCTCGCTTCGATTCGCGGTACAGATTCGGCCAGATCTCGGTTTCGAGCACCACCACCAGCGCCGGACGCAACCGGCGCAGAACGCGCCGCACCACGAAGCGATAATCGAGCGGCGCGAAGAAAACGCCGTCCGCCAGCCCGCGAGCTTCTGCTCCGCCGAGGCGCGGCCGGCCAGCGTCGTCGTGGACACGTAAAAGTGCACGCGCGGCCGCTCCGCGCGCAGTCTGCGGATCAATTCCACCGCCGAAAGCACTTCGCCGACCGATACGGCGTGAAACCAGATCGCGCCGGCGCCCGTCGTTTCATTGAACCAGGGAAGAGAGCCGAAGCGCTCCGTGAGCTTGCGCGAAATACCTGCGGTCGCGCATTCCCCGGTAGAGTAGATAGAGGGCCACCGCCGGACTGAGGGCGATCTGGAGGACCTGGTAAAGGAAATAAATGAGACGAGTGGCGTTGATCGTTCTTCTGAGTATAGCGGCGGCCAGCGCGGACGACAAGGACAAAACCCGCTTTGCGCCGGGCCCGGCGTCGTCCTACCCGAACCATCAGACGCTGGACAAAATCACCATCGCGGCCGTCCCCTACGTCACCGAGGAACAGGCCAAAACCGCGTTCGGCAAAGTGAATCCGTATAAGCACGGCGTGCTGCCGGTGCTGGTGGTGATGGAAAACGGAACCGGCAAAGCGCTGCGGCTGGACCTGGAGGCTGAGTTCGTCGACCCGGGCGGCAAGCATGTGGAAGCGACTCCGGCGTCGGACGTCGTGTATGTCGATTCGACGGTGAAGCGTCCGAAGTTGCCGGGGCAGTCGCCGTATCCGAATCCGTTTCCGAGGAAGCCGAAGGGCGGGCCGTTGAATACCTGGGAGATCGAGGGGCGGGCGTTCGCGCCCAAGATGCTCCCGCCTGGAGAATCGGCATTTGGGTTTTTCTATTTTCAAACGCAGAACATCCCGGGGTCGAAAATTTATTTGACTGGAATCAAAGACGCGGCGTCGGGGAAGGATTATTTCTATTTCGAAGTGCCGTTTGAGCCGGAGAAATAATCAAGCCCCACGTCAACGCGGATCAACGCAGATAAACGTAGAGATTCAGGCCTACGCTGCTCGAAGTGCCAAAGTGGTCCAGCATCGTGTGCGCGGCGTCCAGCAGAGTTTTCACTTGATACATCCATTCGGCGGGAGCTTCGCGCTCGGCGTCCGAGGATTCGAGAAAAGACACCGCCAGGTTGAGGATCCGCTCGCGATCGTCGCCCGCGGGAACGAATTCAAGCAGCGCGCGGAACACGGTCGCGCGCTGATGGAATGCGTCGATGCTCGCGCCAGGCGGAGTCCAGGCGGCGAAATCGCGCAGAAAATCGGCGAGCTGATTGCGCCACTCCGGCGTCGCGGAACTCGATTGCGCGCGCAAGCGATTCAGAGCCTCGCCGATTTGCCGGGAATCTTCGGACTGAAAATACGGATCGGCTTTGAACATTGCCCCCCGGCTGGAGGGCTGAACATCCTCGCCGGCGTCGGCGAAATCGGGTTGGCACCTGGCGGCGCTCAACTGCGCGCGCCGGTAAGACGAGAAAACGTCGGGAGGTACGACCTCGGAGAGATCCGCGCGCGAGATCGCGAAAGCGCGGTAGTCGGGACCGACCGATTCTAATTTCGCCGTAAACGCAGAAGAAAGAAGCTGCCATTGGGGTGGCGTAAGGTCCACCGATTTCAGCGCGCGCGCGAAGGGAGCTAATTCGTTCGGCGAACGCGCGCCAGCGAGCACCGTGGCCAGGAACTGGACATGTTCCTCTTTCGCTTTTTCATCCGAGGTGAATCCCGATTGCGCGACCTTGCCCGCCACTTCGTAGTAAGCGGACGCATCGGCGACCAACGGATCTTCGCACGGCCGTGGGTCGAGCACAGGACGGGCGATGTGATCAAACAGCTCACGGGCCTTCTTACGATCGATGGTCAGCAGGTCCGTAACGATGTGGCTTTCAAGCGATAAAGTATCCCACTTCAGCTCGCCGGCTTTGCCGCGGTACATCGCGCGCGTGTCGGGCGGCGTGGCGGGAATCGCGACTACGCGCACCGGCTCCTTGGCGCCGGGCGCGACCGCGAAAGCCTCTTCGAGCAGATCGACTTTGTTGCTCACGCCGCGGAATTTTTCCCGATTCGACAAGTTGAAGAATGGTTTCCGCAAACAGCTCGGGCGCGGCCGCGCGGGCGAGGTCGACGATGGGGCGCACAGCCGGAGGCAATTCCGGTTTCGAATCCTTATCGGCCGCGCCCAACACGAACGACCAAAACAGAAATACGACAAATTGTTTCATTCAGAAATTTACGATGGAAGCGAACGACGCGGGATCGAGACTCGCTCCGCCCACCAGGGCGCCGTCGATATCGGGCTGCGCCATCAGGCCCTGGATGTTATCCGGCTTGACGCTGCCGCCGTACAGGATACGGCATGCGCCGGAGGCTTCGGGTCCGAAACGCGCGCGAATCTCGCCGCGCAGGAAACGATGCGCCGCGGTGGCGATTTCGGGCGTCGCGGTCTTGCCGGTTCCGATCGCCCACACTGGTTCATAAGCGATGACGATGCGCGCGAACTGCTCCGGCGTCAGGCCGGCGATGCCGCCCGCGAATTGGCCCGCGCACACGGTTTCAGTCGCGCCGGCTTCGCGTTCTTCCAGACGCTCACCCATGCAGACGATCGGCTTCAATCCGGCGTCCAGCGCAGCTACGGTTTTCTTAAACACGTTCTCGTCGGTTTCGCCGAAATACTGGCGGCGTTCGCTGTGGCCGATGATCACCCAGCGGCACCCGATGGCTTGCAGCATGGGAGCGGAAACTTCGCCCGGTGTAGGCGCCTTCCTTCAGCCAGAAAACGTCCTGCGCGCCGACCTCTATCGCTAGTGGACCGCGCGGCGTCAACCGCCGCGGGAAGATTCACGAACGGCGCGCAGATCACGATTTCGGCGTGCTTCGCGCCTGAAACCATGGGAGCGAACTTGCGGAAAAATTCCGACGTCTCCGCGGCCGTTCTTGTGCATCTTCCAGTTACCGGCCATCACGGCTTTACGCATGCTGATTTAAGGATAATTGAGTTGATGAACAATCCGCTCTTATACCTGACGCAGCAGCTCGACAAAATGCGCAGTGCCGGAACCTTTCAGAAGCTCCACGTGCTCGAATCGGCGTGCGAGCCGGTGGCGCGATTCGATGGACGCGACGTGATCAACCTCGCGTCGAATAACTATCTAGGCCTGGCGAATCATCCGAAGCTGGTGGAGGCGGAGTGCGATGCCGCCCGCCGTTACGGCGCGGGCTCGGGCGCGGTACGCACCATCTCCGGCACCATGAGCCTGCACATGGAACTGGAACGCAGGATCGCTGCGTTCAAGAACGTGGAAGCAAGCGTGGTGTTCCAATCGGGATTCGCGGCCAACGCGGGAACGGTCGCGGCGATCCTGACGCCGGAGGATCATATTATTTCCGACGAGCTGAATCACGCCAGCATCATCGACGGCTGCCGGCTTCTCAAAGGCGAAGATTCATGTGTTCCGGCATCGCGACGCGGCGCACGCGCAGGAAAAGCTGGCGGCGCTCGACGGGCAGCCGGGACATAAGCTGCTGATCACAGATGGCGTCTTTTCGATGGACGGCGACATCGGCGCGCTGCCCCAGTTAACCGAGCTCGCCGAGCGATACAGCGCCATCATGATGGTGGATGACGCGCACGCCTCGGGCGTTCTGGGCCGGAACGGACGCGGGACCGTCGATCATTTCGGTCTGCATGGACGCGTTCATATTCAAGTCGGGACTTTGTCGAAGGCGGTGGGCGTGCTCGGCGGATATGTTTGTGGAAGCCGCGATTTGATCGATTATCTGCATCATCGCGCGCGGCCATTTCTGTTTTCGACCTCACATCCGCCGGCGGTCGCGGCTGCGTGCCTGGCGGCTTTCGACATTCTGGAGCAGGAACCGGAACGCGTGGAGCTATTGTGGTCCAACACTCGATTCTTTCAGAAAGGCCTGCGTGATAATGGGCTGTCGACCGGAGCCAGCGAATCGCCCATCACGCCGATCATGGTGGGCGAGGCGGCAAAGGCGCACGCATTTTCGCGGGAACTGTTCGAGGAAGGCGTGTACGCGACCGGCATCGGATATCCGACCGTAGCGGAAGGTAAAGCGCGAATTCGCACCATCGTGACGTCCGCGCATTCGCAGGATGTGCTGGAGCGCGCGATTGAGATCATCACGCGCGTGGCGAGGCGGATGGGAATCGCGGCTGAAACCGTGCGATCAATATAGAAGGTACGGGCGCCGGCGATCCAGAAACGCCTTCACATCCTCTTCGAAGTTCTGCTCGATGGCTCGGGGATCGTCATGCCGCTTCAGCGCGTCGATCACCTTGCGATTGCCGATCAGTAGCCGGCATGACTCGAAATCGATTTTGCCGGGATAACGATTCTCGAGCGCGGAGGCCAGTTCCAAACCCAGTCGCACCGCGTTGAACTGCTCCCGGTTGAGGATCACAAAGCGCACGCCTTCGATCGATTTTCCTTTGAAGTTGGAGGACGTGGGCTCGAAACGAGTCGCATAAACGCGCACGCCGGGAATCGAGCGCCCGTTCAGGTATTGGGCTAATTCTTCGCCGTGGATCCAATCGGCGCCGATCTGTTCGAACGGAGCATCCGTGCCCCGGCCGACAGAAAGATTCTTCGCGGCTTCGATCATGGCGACACCGTCATAGAGCGTCTCGGCGTTCAAACTTCGCATGTTGGGCGATGGATCGGTCCACGCCAGATCCGTGGAATCGAACCAATCGCCGCGCTGCCAGTTCTTCATCTTGACGACATGCAAATCGGAATTGAGTTTGTGTTCGGCGTCCGCCATGGTCGCGAGTTCGCCGAATGTGAGGCCGTGGCGAATCGGCATCGGGTAGCAGCCGACGAAGCTGTGCAGATTGTCATCGAGCAGTGGGCCCTCGACGTGAACTCCAGTGACGGGATTTGGACGATCGAGAACGTAAATAGGGAGCTTCGACTTCGCCGCCTCCTCAACCGCGTATAGCAAGTGTGCAGGAATACGTGTAGAAACGCGCGCCGGCGTCCTGAATGTCGAAGACCAGCGTATCGACGTCACGCGTCATTTCCTTCGTCATTCGCTGACGGCCGTTGTCGTACAGGCTCCGCACCGGCAGGCCGGTGGCGGGGTCTTTGGAATCGCCGACGTCTTCTCGATCTTCTTTTCCGGTGATGCCGTGCTCCGGGCGAAAATAACGCAGTGACCTTAACACCCGCGGCGATCATCGCATCGACGTTGCGGCGACCCTGCCGGTCGAGCCCGGTTTGATTGGTGATCAACCCGACATGCTTGCCTTGAAGCGGTGCGAATTTCTCGGCTTCCAGCACGTCGAGGCCGGTGAGCACGGTGTGATTCGGATCGATCATGCGTCGGGAATGCGCGTCAGTTTCGTTGTAGCCGACCACGCTGACGCCCGGAGCATCCACGCCGATCGCCGCGGCCGCGATCGTCGCAACGCGCGCACGCAACGGGCTCAGATTCTTTCCGCGATTGGGATGAACGGAGTTCGTCATCAGGATCACGTACGACTTGGTGAAAGGGTCGATCCAGATCGACGTTCCCGTAAAGCCGGTATGGCCATAGGAGCCGATGGGAAACAGCTCGCCGCGATTGGACGAATAGGGCGAATCGATATCCCAGCCGAGCCCGCGCAGGATCGGCTGATCCGGCGGCGCTTCCGGCGAGGTGAATTTGCGAATCGTCAGAGGCGAGAAAATCCGCGAACCGATTCTCCAGCATCATATTTGCGAATTTTGCCAGATCGTCGGCGGTGGTGAACATCCCCGCGTGACCGGCGACGCCGCCCATGTAACGCGCTGTGGGATCGTGCACCACGCCTCGCAAAGGAAGGCCTGTGGCTGGATCGATTTCGGTGGGAGCGATTCTTCCGCGCAGCGACGCGGGCGGACGGAACATCGTATCCGACATGCCCAACGGCTGAAAGATTTTTTCCCGCGCGAATTGGTCGAGCGGCTGGCCGCTCAAACGTCGCACGATCTCGCCCATCAGCTCAAAGTTGATGTCGCTATACACGAAGCGCACGCCCGGCGGACCGGCCGGCTTGTCGATCAGGGCGCGAGCGATGCCGGTGTCGTATCCCGACCACGCCGGCTCCAGATCCAGATCAGGGCGCAGACCCGAAAAATGCGTCATCAGATCGCGAATCGTGATGGTGCTCTTGCCGCCTTGAAACTCGGGCAGATAGTTGGTCACGGGATCGGCGATGCGGAACTTCCCTTCCTCGAACAGCTTCATCAGTGAAGGCGTCGTGGCGATGACTTTCGTGAGCGACGCGGCATCGAAAATAGTGTCGACCGTCATCGGCTCGCGCGCCGGCACCAGGGCTCGCTGACCGTAGGCTTTGCGATACAAAATTTGTCCATCGTGCGCGACAATCAGCACCGCGCCGGGAATCAGACCATCGTGAACGGCCTGATCGATCACCGAATCGAGCGCCGCGCCTCCGGAAAAAGTCTGCGCGGCAGCGACGCCGGCCAGCGCGAATGCGAGCAGCGTCTTCATGCCAGTTTCGTGGCGATCCCTTCCAGCAGCGCGGCCAGATCCACATCTTTCTGCGTAATGCCGCCCGCGTCGTGAGTGTTCAGGTCCACCACCACGAGATTGTAGACGTTCGACCATTCCGGATGATGGTCGGCCTTTTCGATCGACGGCGCGGCTGTAGCCATGAATCCGAACGCGTGCGGGAAATCGGCGAACTTGTATTCGCGATGCAGCTTGCCGTTCTGCACGCTCCAGCCGGGCAGGTGCGCCACGACCGCGGAGATTTCAGCGTCGGTCAACTTCTTCCTCATTAAGCTCTCCCGTAAATTGGAATCACCGAGCCGCTCACGTCTCCGCGGTTCATCCGACGCCAGCCACACCAGCAATTTCGCGATCGATTCCGGCGCAACCCAGCGCGAAAAATCGGACTTCGGCATGGCTTTGCGATTCGCCGGCGTGTCGATGGTGCTGGGCAGCACCACATTCGCGGTGATCCCCAGTTCCCGGTTCTCGGCAGCCACATTCTTAACCAGCGCGACCAGCGCTGCCTTTGAAACCGCATATGCAGCGATGTTCGGCGATGCTTCCACGGCGGCCCGCGATCCGACCGCAACGATGCGTCCACGCCGCGCGGCGATCATCGGCTTCAGCGCGGCTCGCATCGTCAGGAAAGCCACGCGAAGATTGATATTCATCATCTAGGTCCCAGGTTTCTTCGCTGGTTTCGGCGACGGCCTTTCCTCCGCTGAAACCGCCGACCAGGTGCACCAGAGCGTCGATGGGACCATGACGAAGCGCCTCGGCAACCATGGCATCGCATCCCTCGGCTGTCCCGAGATCAGCCGAAATAAACGTGAAAGGCGGCGATTCGCGCCAGGATCTTTCTACTCCGATGACGTTCATTCCGCGTTCGGCGAAGACGCGGCAAACGGCGCTTCCCAGGCCGCCTCCGGCTCCCGTGATCAGGATGCTCATGACTAAATTGTACGCGGATCACACGTCCAGGCCGACGGCGCGCATCAACTCAAGCGCGTTGCTGCGCGTGACCACCCCTTCGCGCAGGCGGTAATCGAACTTGATTTCGCCGCCTTCCAGATGATCCTCGAAGTGGACGTTGATCGCTCGGCCGTGCAGCGTTTCGGCGATCTGCGCCAGCGCCAGGTCGTGCGTAGTCACCAGGCCGATGGCGCCGCGCTCCACCAAGCCGCGTACCAGCGCCTCGGCCCCGATGCGGCGATCGTGCGAATTGGTGCCGCTCAACAATTCGTCCAGCAGGAATAACGTCGGGCGTCCGGAGCGCGGCAAATCGACGATGTCGCGCAGGCGCGAAATCTCGGCATAAAAGCGCGACCGGTTATCCACCACCGAATCGTTGGCGCGCATCGACGCGCCGATGTAAACGCGGGAGACGCGCAGTCGCGCGGCAGTCGCGGGCGCGCCGGCCCACGCGAGAACCGCGTTGATTCCGATCGCGCGCATCAGCGTGCTCTTGCCGGACATATTGGAGCCGGAGACGATCCACAGCCGAATCGCTCCGCCGATCGCAACGTCGTTAGGAACCGCGACGTCGGCAGGAATCAGCGGATGCGTCAGCGCAGACGCTTCGAAGATCGGCCCGTCGTCGAGCAGTTCCGGGAACGACAGCTCCCGGCCGCTCATACGCGAAGCTGGCGAGCGAGCAAAGCGCCTCAAACTCGCCGATGGCCGCGGTCCATTGCCCGATGTGCGGTCCGCAGACGCGACGCCAGGCTTCAATCGCCATCGAGTACTGCGCGATCCATAACAGCACTGCCGCGATGGGGCGAAAAAATGCATTGAAGCGCGCCGTGTCGAGCTGGCCGATCATGCGTTGAAGTCGATCGATTTCCTTCGATGCAGGGCGCCCGCCCGTTTCGAGCGTCCGTTTCAACGCGACCAGATGAGATGAAGAGAACGGCTCGCGTTCCAGTCGCGCGAGCAGCAAAGAAAGCAGACGAAGCTCGCGCGCGGGAGTTTCCACCGACCCCGAAACCTGGCGGAGTCCGCTACGCACGCTCAGATTAAACGCCATTTCGAGGAGCACCACGATCAGGAAAGGCACCAAGATTGATCGCGTGCGCCAGGAATAACCCGAACGTCGTCACTGCGGCGCACGCCAGTACGAATGCAAGCACTGCGCGCGCCGCGGAAAAAGGGCGCGGGAGGCTGCGCTCCCCACGCCGTGAGGACTTTGGCGTCGACCGCAGCTCGAATATCCTCGCCCATCAAGGCAAACTCTTCGCGCAGGGCAACCTTGCCGCGTAGCTCTGCAACCGACTGTTGGCGCCCAAGGACCTCTTCGCGTTCGCCCGGCGCGAGCAGCCATGCGGCCAAAACATTTTCGCCCGCGGCCGTGCGCGCTGTGGAAAGCAGCTCAAACAGCGACCCCGCCCAAATACGTCCAGATCGTCTGCATACACATGTTTCGGATCGCGAAACCGTTCGCCTTGCGAGCCTTTGCCGATCCAATGACTGGTCAGCCGCCCGATCGCGCGCTCGAAATAAGCGATGCCGCGGGCGGCGGCAGCGCGAGCGCGATCCACGCGGTCATGCACGATCGCCAGGCCGATGAAAACGACCAGCGGCGCCAGCAGCCACCAGGCATTAATCCAACCGGCGCCGAAGGAACATCCGGCGATGGCCACAGCCGCGATCCCCGTGATCAGCCGCGCATTGCCGAGCTGCGATAATGCCCTTCCGCGCGTGCGTGCGCCTTGCGCCAAAAGTCCAGACGCTGGGAATATTCTTCGGAGGGATGCACGAAACTGAATTGTATCCTGTATTCTGATACTTGCTTCCACGCCTCCGCACCAATCTCGATTTTTTCCCGTCGCCAGTCGAGGAAAGGCCGGGATTGATGATCCGCGATCCGTTTCACTACTCAGACTCCGTGTTGATCATTCCGCCCGCGTTGGTGGAATGCCTGGAATTTTTCGACGGCGTGCGCGGCGAGCTTGACCTGCGCGCGCATCTGGTCCGCCTCACCGGCGATCTTCAGGTCACTGAGTTGCAGCAGCACCTGATCGGCACGCTCAGCTCGGCTGGATTCCTGGATGACGAAAACTTCGCGCAGCGCAAACAAGATGCCGAACGCGCATTCGCGGAGGCTCCCGTGCGTACGCCGACGCACGCCGGGAGTGGCTATCCGGCCGAACCGGAGTCGTTAGCGGCGACATTTCGCGAATACCTGGGAGATGGCGCCGCATCGCGCGACGGGCGCGTGCTCGCCATTGCGGCTCCCCACGTCAGTCCATTCGGCGGCGTAGAGGCGTATCGCGCCGCCTACTCAGCCCTTTCCCCCGAAGATGCGGAACGCACGTTCGTGATCCTGGGCACGTCCCATTACGGCGCGCCGGACCGGATCGGCTTAACGCGCAAACCGTTTCAGACCCCCATCGGGGAAACCCTGATCGACCTGAGCATTGTCGACCAACTCGCTAGGCGCGCCGGAGACGCGGCGCTGATGGAGGACTATTGCCATGCCGTCGAGCACTCCATCGAATTTCAGGTAGTATTTTTGCAACATCTTTTCGGGCCGCAAGATTCGCGTGGTCCCGATTTTGTGCGGGTCCTATGCGCGCAGCATTTATCAGGGAGGATTGCCGGAGCGAGAACCCCGGCGTCGAACGCGTCCTGGGCGAGCTCGGCGAACTGGCCGCGCGCGAAGGCGATAAGTTGTTGTGGGTATTGGGTGTCGACATGGCGCACATCGGGCGGCGCTACGGGAATCCCATCGAAGCTAAGGCCGGCCAAGGCGAGATGGAGGTGGTCGCTAAACGCGATCATGACCGGATCGAGCGAATGGCCGACGGCGACGCGCGCGGATTCTGGGAACTGGTGCAGCAGAACCAGGACGACCTGAACTGGTGCGGGTCGGCCCCGATCTACACGTTCCTGAAGGCTTTACCCGACGCGCGCGGCAGCCTGCTGCGGTATCAGCAGTGGAACATCGACGAGCACAGCGTGGTCAGCTTCGCGGGCATGGGGTTTCACTCAAGATAGTCGCACGTCCGGCCGATGAGAGAGTTGGGACCAACGCTTTGATCTCTCTCCGTAAAACGGCCAACGAGCTCGACCGGCTGATGGAGCTGCAGGAAGCCGCCGCCGAGTGTTACTCTCTGGCGCTACGATCGATGTCGCAATACGCCATTGAGGCCGACCCCGCGGATCTGGCCGAGTTTCGCGAGCATCTGAAAACCATGGGTGAACTGTGGCGCGAGGCGGAGAGCACCGAAGCGCTGCCGCTCCGTGCAGGCTTCGTTTCGCGGCGAGCTGCGCGAGTATCGCGACAAAGTGCATGAGCGCATCGCACGCCTGCGCGCCGAAGTCGAAGCCGGGGCGAAAGCGATGGCGACCTTCGCCGCGGGCATCACCAGCAGCTGGCGCCGACCATGAAGGCCAGATGAAGCGCGAGTTGTCGCGCCTGGAGACGGCTTCGCGCAGCGACAACCTGGAGGAGATGCGCCACAGTATTCGAATGGCGATCGCCGGAATCACGGCGGGCGTCGACCAGCTTCGGCAGCGAGCATCAGATGATGATGGCGCAATGGCAAGATGAAATCCGCATGCTGCATCAGGAATTTCAGGCTGAGCGGCGCGCGCTGTTCATCGATAAGGCGTCCGGGGCGTGGAACAAGCCCAAGCTCGACGGCCGAATCTGGAGGAGGTGCTGCGCCAGGACCAGCCCTTCTGCGCGTTGCTGATGGTGGTTCGCAATTTGAACCGGCTGGAACGCCGGCATTCGCGAGCAGCCGTGGAAGGCGCTCTGAATGCGCTGGTGCGCCGCTCTTCAAGGCGTGATCAGCGCGGAGGCCTTCATCGGACGCTATTCGCGGGACGAGTTCGTGGCGATCCTGGATGTGGCAGCCGGCAGGCGCAATGGCGCTTTCCCGCGACGTGACCAAGAAGCTTTCCGGCAACTACTCCATCCAGGAAGGCGGGATCGCGCATGACGTCGCCGTGGAAGTCATCGCAGGCGTCGTGGAGCGCGGCCGGTCTGGGGATATGGAAGCTTTCCTGAAGAAGTTGGATCAGATGTCCCGAGCTTTGAACGCAGGGCTAATTGCGACGCCTGTGGAGGCAGCGCTCGCAGAGTCATGTGAAAACCCCTGGACTGACCGTGCCTCGTCGCGGCCCGTGTCCGGCCGTCCGTCAGATCAGCTACTTTGCGAGCCGTGACCAAGGAGCGGTCGATCTAGCGGGAGTCAAGCAAGCGGCCGCGTGGCATGCTGACGAACTCTCAGCGGATAGCTGCTAGAATCTGAATCTCACGCTGAATTGCATCAGCCGGGGCGAAATCGCCGATTGGTTCATAATCTGCCCGAACTGCTGCGAGTTGATGGTCGTGTTGTTGCTGAACACCGCGAACGCAGCGTGATTGAAAACGTTCAGCGCTTCCATCCTCAGCTCCACCGTAAACCGTTCGGTGATCTTGGTGTTCTTGAACAGCGCCGCGTCCATGTCGAACACGCTGGGCCCGGTGAACTGACGGCGTTGCAGCTCGCCGAGCATTCCGGCCGTCGGGTTGGTCACGATCTGCTCCCGTGAACTGCGGCTGACCCGCCGGAGCCACCGCCCGTCCGTCCGGACCGATTACCGACTGCGGAACGATGTAAGGCCCGTTGCCGGTCATCTGGAACTGAAGAATATTTTCCAGCTGCGGGCGCGTAAGAGCAGTATTCGCCATGTTCTCGCCGGAGCTCGCCTCGGGCAGAAGCGTTCCGAACCCCGACACGAGCGAAAACGGATTGCCCGATTGCCAGGATAAGTTGCCGCTGGTGGTCCAGCCTTCAATCAGACGGTTCCATCCGCGCACCAGATGCAGCGCGTGACCGGCGCCGAATGGCAGATCGTAGGAATAGTTGGCCTTGAACTGATGCGTCAGGTCGCCGGGCGAGCGCGACCGTTCGAGCTTGGTGTTATTGATATCTTCAAACGGCTCGAAACGGCTCTGCGAGAGTCCGGCCGCATCGGTCAGCCATTTCGAGTACACGTAATTGGTCTGGAACTGAAGCCCGTTCTGGAATCGATGCCGCGCCTCGAGCTGAAGCTGATCGTCTTCCGAATTGCTGAAATTGTCCAGATAAACAGCGCTCAGCGCGTTCGGATTCGGGATAGAACTGGAGCTTGCCGTTCTCGCCGTTGATGGTGTACTGATACGCCAGCTCCCCCGCCTCGCCGTTCTGGATCAGCGTGTCGACGGTTGGATCGCGCAAATTTCCGCCGCCGCCGAGCTGCGCGAACACCGGCAGCGGCTGGCTGCCCTGAATCCGCGGATTATAAACCGGATTGAAGGTGCCCGGTTTGTTTCTGCGCCAGGAAGCCGTTGCTCTGCGCCTTCAGAAAATCGCCCAGGAAGCCGTTGGAAGTAATGTTGATCTGGTTCAGATCGAATCCGCGCAACAATTTGGTGGCGTGATCGCCCAGCAGCCGCACTTCGATGATGGTGCCCTTAATCTCGTGCTCGATCGAAAGCACAAACTGCTGATCGTAAGGCGTCTTCAGATTTGGATTGATCAGCGTGTAAAAGACGCCGGGATTGAGGCTGTACTGAGTCGCGTAAGAAGTGGGCACTTGAAACGGTCGGCGGCCGGAATCGCCGGCAGATGACTGACGGTTCCGCTGAGATCGAAGTTCGCCGGGAACGCCTGGAGTCCCGGATTCGTGCTGGTGAATGCGTCGGTCACCTCCACCATCTGGTCGTCGACGTAGCGCAAGGCATATCCCGCGCGCACCGACGTCTTTCCGTTGCCGAACACGTCCCAGGCGACGCCCGCCGTTCGGCGCCCAGTTGTTAAGCTGCTTGTGGTAATAAGGCTGGCCCACGGAATTGCCGTAAAACACCAGCGAATTGTTGGGATCGAGCAGAGACTGGAGCGCGTTGTTACCGACAATCGCCGGCTGCAATTCGAGCGAATTGGCCTCATTCACCGGCGTATAGTAATCCCACCGCAATCCCGAGCGTCAGCGTGAGATTCTTGCGGATCTTGTACTTATCCTCCCCGTAAAATGCATGATTGTCGTAGGTGAAATTGCGCACCCAGGGCGCGCCGGGAACGTATCCCGAGGTTCGGCTGGTGACGTTATATACAGCGCTGTCGTTGTCCAGCAGTCCGGCGAGCGTCGCCAGCAGCAAATTGGCGTTTTGCAGATCCGACGCGCCAATGCCGGGAAGATCGGAAGTGCGCCAGCAGGTACTGCCTGCTGCGCTGCGCGAATCGATTCCGACGTTGTAATTCGGGATGGTCCCGCCGTAATCGTAGCTGCGAATCCGGACGCCCTGATACTGATATCCGAACTGAATCGTGTGCCGGCCGCGCTGCCAATACGCGTTGTCCTGAATACTGCGCGTGCGCGTGTTGCGGCCCTGCGGCAGAAACTGCGCCGCCGCGACGGGAGACGTAAAATCCAGGCCGCCGATGATCGACGACGGGAACGGACCCGTCATGTCGAAAGTCGCCGGGGCGAAGTTCAACCCGCCGCGAACTTCGTTGGTCAGCGTCGCCGTGGGACTCCAGCGCCACGAGAGCGACGCAAACTTGATGTCGTCGTTGTTCTGCACCGGCGAAACCGAAGCGTAGCTGACCGCGGCGTCCGGACGATCCACCGTATCGCGATTCCAGGCATACGAACCCGCCAGCACGTGTTTGGTCGAAAGATTGTAGTCGACTCTTTCCGGTGACGTGATCGCGATCCTCATTCGGCCCGCACCAGATAGGAATAGCCGGCGGTATTCAGCAACTGGCCGGGCTGGCTGTCTCCGACCCGATAATTGTTGATCTTCGACGGCGACGGGATCTGGTTGATCAGCGCCTGCACCGCCGGGTCCGGCGCGAAGTCCCGTGATCTGAAGAATGTTGGCCTGCTGCAGACGCCCATTGGTGTCGACGTAGGAAAAAATTCCGTCGCGCGCGGTCTGGGTCAGGATGGTGGCGTCTTCCGCGGTCTGGTTGCGCAGCCGCACCGCTTCATAATTCATGTAGAAAAACAGCTTGTCGCGCCGGATGGGCCCGCCCAGCGACCCGCCGATGTTGTTGAGATTCAGCCGCGGCAATCCCGTTGCCGTCTTTATTGTCGAAAAAATCGTTGGCCGCGAAATCGTTGTTCCGATTCTGCCAGTACGCGTTGCCGTGAAACTGGTTGGTGCCCGAGGGCGTGACAAAGTTAATCTGCGACCCGCCGCTTGCCTCCGATCCGGAGAGCGCGGTGGTGATGGTGAACTCCTTCACCTGGTCGAGCAGCAGCAGGTTGGGCGTGAATTGCGTCGCATTGTCGCGCAGATAATTGTCCTGAATGTTTACGCCGTCCAGGCTGACCGTGCTGAACGATTCGCGCTGGCCGTTGATGTTGGTCGCGAACTGATTCGCGGACACGCCCGCCTGCGTGGTTATGAACGCCAGCGGATTGCGGTCGGCGACAGGAAGCCGTTCGATCTGTTCGGCCGTGATAGTGGTCGCGATGGCCGTGCTGGTGGTCTGCACGCTCTCCGTGCCCGCCTGCACTTCGATGCTGGCTGCGGTCGAAGCCATCGATAACTTCAGCGGCGGAAGATCGGTGGAGCGGGCCGCGTCGATCTTGACGCTCTCCAGTTTGTAGGTCTCAAAACCCGAGGCTTCCACCTGAAGATCGTACAGTTCCGACCGGATGCTTTCGATCGTGAACTCGCCTTGGTTGTTGGTCAGCGTCTGAAGCAGCGCCCGCTTGCCGCCATGCAGCATCAGGCTGACCGTGGCCTTCGGCACTGAGGCGCCGGACGGATCGATCACGGATCCGGTCAGCGTCCGTTGGTCTGCGCAAGAACGATGCTGGAACCGAGCAGGAAGACCGCCAATGCAGTACGCACACCACCCCCAAACTGGCGCCGGTACAGACGGCGCACTGAGCAATTACTTATTTCGGCAGTCTAGCATGAGTACAATAGCCCTATGAGAATCCCATGGTTCTCTGTAGCGCATTGACCTGCCTGGCTTTGCCTTTGCGGCTTATGGCCAGCGGCCTGCCGATGAATTCCAGACGAAGGCGGGCGCCCTGAAGATTACCCCGATCCAGCATGCCAGCCTGATGATCCAGGCCGGCGGCCAGGTGGTTCACGTCGACCCGGCGCAGGGCAATTACGAAGGCCTTCCGCCCGCGGATCTGATCCTGATTACCGACATTCACGGCGATCACCTGGCGCCGAAGCTGATCGATCGCTTGAAGAAGTCCGGCACCGTGATCGTCGCCCCGGAAGCCGTAGCGAAAACCGTGACCGACGCGACCGTCCTGCACAACGGCGAGACCAAGAAGATCGGCCCTTGGACCATCGAAGCCGTCCCGATGTACAACCTGAAGCGCGGCCCGGCCGAAGGCAAGTTCTATCACGACAAAGGCCGCGGCAACGGCTACGTGCTGACTTACGGCGGCCTGCGCATCTATATCGCCGGCGACACCGAAAACATCCCTGAAATGCGCGCGCTGAAAAATATCGACGTGGCGTTCGTCCCCATGAATCTGCCGTTCACCATGACGCCCGAAGAAGCCGCGGAAGCCGTGCGCGCGTTCCATCCGAAGGTCGTATATCCCTACCACTACAAGGGTTCCGATCTGAAAGTATTCGAAAAAGCGCTGGAGGGTTCCGGGATCGAGGTGCGAATTCGGGACTGGTATTCTTAAATCGCTTCCAGCTCCTCTTCGAGCAGCTGCTTCTGATACAGGTCGGCGTAATAGCCGCCCTGTTCGAGCAGTTCCGGCGTGCGTACCTTCCGCGACCACCGTCCCGTGCTCCAGCACGAAAATCCGGTCGGCATTGCGGATGGTCGAAACGCGATGCGAGATCAGAATCGTCGTCCGCCCGCGCATCACTTCAGACAAGTCCGTACAGAATCCGCTCCTCCGTGGCCGTATCGACGCTGGCCAGCGCGTCGTCCAGAATCAGAATCCGCGGATCGCGCAGCATCGCCCGCGCGATCGCCGTGCGCTGCTTCTGCCCGCCCGAGAGCGTGATCCCGCGCTCACCCACCATCGTTCGATAGCCATCCGGAAATCCCGCCATGTCGGACCCGAGCCCGGCGATTTCAGCGGCGCGCCGGATCTGATCCTCGGTCGCGTCCTTCACGCCGAACGCGATATTTTCGCCCAGCGTCGCGCTGAACAGAAACGTCTCCTGCGGCACGTATCCGATCGCCCGCCGCAGATCCTGCGGAGAAAATTCCCGCAGGTCGATGCCGTCGAGCGTCACCGAGCCCGCGCTCGGATCGATCAGCCGCGGAATCAAATGCGCCAGCGTGCTCTTGCCGCTGCCGGTGTGGCCGACGATCGCCACGGTCGCGCCCGCGCGAATGCGCAAGTCCACGTTCTCGAGCGCCGCCCGATCGCCATAGCGCACGCCCACGTCTCGAAACTCGATCTCGCCGCGCACCGGCGCCGGCAGTCGGGCGCGGATTCGCCGGCGCGGCGATCTTGCGGCTGCTCCTCCAGCAGTCGACCGCACCCGTCCCAGCGACGCCCGCCCGCGCTCCACCAGATTCGCCACCCAGCCCATCGCGATCATCGGCCACACCAGCATGCCCATGTAGGTGTTGAACATCACGAAGCTGCCCAGCGAAATCTTGTGCGCGGCAAGCGCCACGCCGCCCACCCACAGCACCAGCAGAAACGCCATGCCGACCAGCGCCTGCAAGCAACGGATTGAACAGCCCGGAAATCTGCGCCAGGCGCAGATTCTCGCGAATATATCCCGCGTTCACGCTCCTCGAACAGGGCCATCTCCGCGCGCTCCTGCACGTAGGCGCGCACCACGCGCACGCCCGCCAGATTCTCCTGCACGCGGCTGCTGATATCGGAAAACATCCCCTGGATGGCTTCGAAGCGGTCGTGAATGCGGCGCCCGAACCCGAGCACCGCCAAGCTCACCAGCGGCGCCGGCGCCAGCGCCACCAGCGTCAGCCGCCAATCCACGCGCAACATCACCGCGCACCGAGAACACCAGCGTCAGCGAGGTTTCGAACCAGATACATCACGCCCGGACCCAGCATCATCCGGACCGCGTTCATGTCGTTGGTGGCGCGCGCCAGAATATCGCCCGTGCGCATGCGGCCGTAAAACTCGGCGTCGAGCGTCACCAGCCGCGCGAACAGATCGTTGCGCAGATCGTATTCCACATCGCGCGAGATGCCGATCAGGATCACGCGCATCCAGTACTGAAACAACCCTTTCAGCAGCGAACAGGAACACAATCAGCGCGCAAAACGCGAGCATCATGCGGATGCCGCGCCCGCCCGTCAGCGCGTCGATAGCTCCGCGCATCGCCAGCGGCAGCCGCCGCGCCCACAGCTCCTTGATCAGCAGCGCTCCAAGCCCCAGCACGAACCCGCGCCGGTAACGGCCGCAGATACGGCCATGACGAATCTGAGTTGAGCCTTCATATCCCGAACCACTCCGCGACGGTCTTCATCCATTCGATCACGAACACTTTTCGTCGCTTCACGGGTCTGCCACCACCCATCCGGCGTGAAATCGTGATCCGGCGCGGCCACCACGTACCAAGTCGATATCCGGCGCGGCCGGCGCGAAAAATTCTGCCCGGCGCGGCGCGTGTGATAATCGCTGGTCACCAGCAGCACGCTTTTCGCGCCCAGCCGCCGCAGCTCGCGCCACCGACTCGCTCGGCTTCCTCCCTGGTCGAATGCGCGTGAATGTCGGAAAGTGCAGAAAGTACGATTCCGGATACCCGCGCTTCACCGCGAACGGAATCGCCAGATCGCATTCGTAGTAATCCGTAAATGCCCGGCGGGTCCGCTCACCAGCACCTTCGGAGCATAACCGTCCTCGCACCAGTTCGCGCCGCTTTCAGAATGCGGTTCCCGAACGAATCGCCCGCCAGCACCAGCACAATGTCGGCCTTTTGCGGGAGGCCCGGCCGCACCAGGTACCCGCCCATCGCGGCCAGAATCGGCCGCGTGAAACACCAGCGCGACGGCAAGCAAGCCCGCCGCGGCCAGCAGCCAGACCCGCGATTTCGCGTGACAAGATGCTTCACGAAAGCGAGCTATCGTTCGTCCGAGCTGCGCTGATCGAGCCGTCCCACCGATTTCAGACGCTGGAACAACCGCTCGACTTCCTCTTCGTCTTCCGGCCGCAGCAGCGGATAGCGGCGGCGGCGGCAGCTTGTTTCGCCGCGCGGAGCTTCGCCCCAAAACTGGCGATACGGGATGCCGTCGAGCAGCGCCTCGCGCGAATAGCGCCGCAGATGGCGCAGCAGGCTGGTGGAAGAATCCAGATCGCCCGGCGTGCACCAGCAGAATGCGGCTGCTCGATCGGCGAGCGTCAGATACACGGCCAAAGGCGCGTTCCAGCCGGTCTGGTCGATGCGGCGAATCTCGCTCCAGGGAATCGCATCGCGTCCGATCGCTAGATGGGTTTCGTGAATCTCGATCGCGGGCCGCAGCGCCAGCAGCAGAACGCCAATCGCCGAAACCGCGAACAGCCCCGCCGCGATCCATGCCGGAGCCCAGCGCAGCGCCGTCCAGCTTGAAAGCAACGCTCCGCCGAGCGCGAACATCGCCAGGAAAAGAAAACGTCGAGAAGAAGTATAACGGGCTACCGGACGACCCACGCATCCAATCTACCACGAGTCGAAAACACCCGTCAGCAGTGGGTAGTGCCCACGTCGTCATACTTTGCAAACGCCCGTCATCCCGAGCGCAGAGAGGGGATCTGCTTTTAAATGGTTGATAACAGCCGAACGAAAAGCAGATTCCTCGCTCCGCTCGGAATGACTTTGGGGTCGGATGGCAATGATAGCCCGATGCAGCGCTGCGATTTTCTGACTCAAGAAACTACCGGCGGAACTTCGTAAGGTCCTTGGCCGCTTCCATCCAGTTGTACACGATGGGGCAATACGTGGCCCGGTCGACGAACTGCCACATCCGGCTGGGGATAGATCCCGCGCCTTTCAGCAAGTGCGGAAACCGCTCGCAATTCCCGGGTCGAGCTTCATACACAGTGCACTCGTTTCCGTCCAGAAAAACGCAGCCCTCTTTGGTTCGCTTCAGGATCTGCGTGCCGTCCTCTGCGGTCGTCGTGTATTGCTCGATGAATTCACGTTCTTTGATCCGGAGAAATTTGGCGAGCTTTTCGACGTCGCGTTCCGCCAGCTCCACTTCGGTGACGCGGCAGCATTCGGCACATTCGCGGCAGTCGATCTGATCGTGCACTTCTTCGGCCGCGTGCCGGAACTGCCGCTCCACCCACGTCCGTGTTTTAAGAAATTTGCGGAAACGCAGGTTCTCGTCGCGCTTCTGCTCGCCCAGCCGGCGGATCTGAACCAGATCGGTGATCACGGTCCATTATCCCCCGCGCTACAATCGAAAATTGGCCGATCGACTATATTTATCCTGCTGGATTCGCGGCTTCAACGCCTCGAACATGCTGCGGCATTACGAGACTCTGCTGCGCCTGTTCCCGTTTTCAAATCTCGCCGCGCGCGGACCCGAGCTTCGCATTTACGCCCTGGAGCACGTCGAGCCTCCGCAGCTTGAACGAGATTTTGCGCCACGCACGGACCCGGAAGAAATCGTCTCCGCGGCCGGCGAATTCACCCTCGACGATTGCGTGTGCGAAGTCGACACAGCCTGGGACCTGTGGCAGTTCGACGGCGATTGGAAACTCGCGCCCGCCGCGGTAACGCTGGCCTGCTTCGGCCCATTTTTCGACAACGACCTGGGCGACCATCTGCGAATCGACTTCGGCACCGACGCCCGCTATCTACCCGATCCGCACATCGAAGGCAGTGTGCGCATGAGCCAGTCGAACCTGAAGAGCCTGGTCACGCTGACGCATCAAATCGAACAGGCTTTGAAATTGGAGCGCCGCCAGCTCTGGTCCGACAGCGGCGAAAACCCGGCCGAAGCCATCGCCCAGTCCCTGGCGGAGCCCTTCAACTAACTATTTTTTCGCCAGCAGATCGCCGATCTGCTTCTCGAAAATCGCCCGATCCGTCAGCCCCACGTGAACCGCCGCGACCTTGCCGTCGCGCCCGATCAGCAGCGTCTCCGGCAGCGAATCGACGCCGCCGTACTTCTGCGCCAGGTCTTCGTTGCCGATCACCACCGGGTAATTCATCTTTTGCGCTTCGATGAAAGGCTTTACCAGTTTCCATCCGTCATCGTCCATCGAAACGCCGATCACCCGCAGCCCACGGCTCTGATACTGGTTCTCAAATTCGATGAACCAGGGAATTTCGACTTTGCACCCTCCGCACCACGTGGCCCAGAAATCCAGCAGGACCACTTTTCCCCGCAGCTCCGACAACCTGACCTTGGCTCCGGTCGCGTCTTTAAGCGTGAAATCGGGAGCCATCTGGCCCTCTTTAAGGACCTTCTCATCCGCCCTGACCACGCTCGTCGAAAACAGAAGCTTGCCGGGAACCCCGACGCGCTGGGCTAATTCGGGGAACGCAAGCAGAAGAACGCAGGCAGTTCCCGTTACCGCAGCCGCCCAGGTCAATCTTTTTCGCGCGAGCTTCAGCGCGCGGCGACGGTCATCCAATCGCGCCATGCCGCGTGCCGCATCCGGATTCAGTCTCATTCCATCATTCTGTTCCATATCGTCTTATATACTCCTTTCGGAACGCCTCTTGCGCGCGGCTGAGCAGAGTTCCAATCGATGCCGGATTTAAGTCCAGGGCAGACCCTAATTCATCGTAGCTGAGGCCATGGCTGCGCAGCACGAGCTACTCCACCCGGCGTGGATCGAAAGCTCCTCCGCGCGTTCACGATCATTAAACGCCGCCCGGAAGAGAATTGTGACAGTTCTTGTGGGGAATGGCGGTTAGACCACCGGCTCCATACCGAAGCGGCGGAGCAGGAGAAACTCGGAAAGATTATCGGTAGTCAGCAACCCGAGCAGATTCGTGCGATCCATCACCAGCGCGCAGCGTCCGGCCTGGGCCATCAGCGGCAGCACTTCCGACAAGTCGGTGGCAGGCTCGAACCAGGAGAAACTCGCGATCCATCACGCCCGCGACGTAAGCGTCCGGACCCTCCGAAGCGAGTGCCTTCAGCAGCAGAGTCCGCCCCAGCAGCCCGACCACTTGATCGCCGTGAATCACCGGGAAATCCTGTTGTGAAGTCGACAGTAGAAGATTCGCGGCATCGCGAATCGTATGGCCGTGTTCCAACGTGCGGAACTCGGTGATCATCGCCGCGCGCACTGGAATTCCGTGCGACAGCGTCCGGCCCATGGCCGCCGCGCTTTCCTGCGCCGCGCCGAGATAGATGAAAAACGCGAAGAATACCAGCATGAACTGCGGCGCCAGCAATCCGTACAGCCCCATGCTAATCGCCAGCATTCTGCCCATCCACGCCGCCGTACGCGTAGCCTGATCCTCGGGGCGGATGAAACATAGCAGCGCGCGCAAAATGCGTCCGCCGTCCATCGGAAACGCCGGAAGCAGGTTGAATCCCGCCAACAGCAGATTCCCGTAAGCCAGCCGAGCCAGCGCATTCGCGTCCGTCGGTTGCAGCAGATCCGCGACGTTGATCGGCACCGCCTCGCGCATGTAGAACATGTACGTGAAGATTCCCAGCGACAGCAGGATATTCACCATCGGGCCTGCGCTTGCGATCCACAGCTCCTCGGATGGCTTCAGCATCCGCGCCATGCGCGAAAGCCCGCCAATCGGGAACATCACGATCTCCGTGGTCCGCACCCCAAACCGCATTCCCACGAAGGCATGCGCCATTTCATGCAGCAGGACGCTGGCGAACAGACCCACCAGGAAAACAGCGTAGCGGCTGCTGGTCTGCCGGGCGCCTAGATCGGTCACGACCAGGAATATCACCAGCAGGATGAACGTGAAGTGTAAACGGACCGGGACCCCGAAGAGGCTGAACCCCTTCATCGTGCCCGCGGTCACGCCCGGTTCGTTCGAAGTGCGTGCAAGCTCCACAGGTCAACGATAACAGAACCGCCTGAAATTTAAGCTACGCGAAAGACCTGAGTCGATATGCCGGGAAACCCTAAATTAGCCGAGTCTTTCGGGCCAAACCGGGACGGTCAAAACACCCAGGGGATACGCCGCACCGCGGACTGCGACTTCTTGCTCGGCAGCGGACCGGAACCGTCTCCCACGCTCGTCTTGCGCATCGGCGAGTTGGAGAAATCAAGTTCTGTATCTTCGAACTTCACTTGGCGGTCGAGCACCATCTCGAGCGTCGGTTCCCTTCGCAAGCACTGCTTCAGGACCGCGCGTAAACAGTACGCCGATCAACCCGGCGGCCGCGCCAGCCGCCGCGCCGATTCCTGCGCCCATGCCCGCCGCGCCACTCGCGGCTCCCGCCAAAGCGCCAACGCTAGCTCCCGCGCCGGCGGTTTCGGCGACCGTGCGGGCATCGCCGCCCTTGTTTCCTTCGCTTTTGATGCTGCCCTCTTTGCGATCCAGTTCCTCGCTCGCGCGCCCGTCCAGCCCGCTTACCCTGGCCCTGAAATCCCGCGTGGTCCCGTTCGGCAGCGTGATCGAATCGAAGCGCAGGTGGAATTCCCCGCGTCCCTTCACTTTGCCGGGCCGCAGCACGTCGGTGATGGTCCCCGAAACGTAGCTTCCGGGCGGAATCACGATGCGTCCGTCCACCATGATCGGGAATACGGTTTCCAGATAAACGCGGTCGCCCGGCACCGAATTCTTCGTGCTGACGCTGTTAATCAGGCTCAGCGGAATATGCGTCCCCGGCTCGACCACGAACTCCTTCTTCACTTCCGTTTTGGCTTCTGGAGGCGTCGTATCCTGCGCGATCAGCGCACCGGCCACCGCCAGCATAGGAATTATGCGCGCAAACATAAAACAAAACTCCCTAATCGCCAGTGTAGCCCACATTCGCGATAACGCAATTCGAATTAATTTGTATCGTCCGCGGAAGGCCCGTACAACCCTGGCACCGGAACATCGTTCAGACGCAGATAAACGCCAAGCTGCGCACGATGATGAATCATGTGATTCATGATCATGCTGCGGTAGACCGCCGTCCGCGGCATGGTGAAAACCGGCTGCCCACCCGCCAGCAGAGACCATGATTTGTTCATAGCGTCGTCGGAGGCTCCCGCCAAAGCCGCGCGCGCCTTGGCGACGCCTGCATCAAATGTCGCTAGCAGCTCCTTGGCCGATTTGATGGGTTCCTGCTTCGGCGGCTCGGCTCCCGGCGGCGCGTAATCGAAGGAATCCGTGTTCAAGGTGAGAATCGTCCACTCCGGCATGCCCGCCAGATGCCCGGCAAGCCAGATCATCGTCCCGGACTTCGCGTGCGGCTTCCATGAAAATTTCGATTCGGGACATCGCTCCAGCACGGATCGAGTCTTGGACATTTCATCGTCAAATTCGGGTAGTAAGTTTTGGCTGATTGACATGGTGCGATCTTCGCCGATTCTTCGCCCTCTGTCAAGAGTTTTTTTATTGGACTGGAAGAAAGCGCTGCGCCGGGCTGATCTGATCCGCCGTGGCGATCCTGATCTCGGGATTTGAAGGAGTATCGTCCGGGAGCAGCAAGTTAATTTGAAACAACCCCGCATACCCCGGCGCCGCCCCCGCGTAGCCGATACGCGAAGGCTCCACCGCCGTGCCATTCAGCAGAATCTGAATCGGGCTCGCGAGCGGCGCGGCGAAAGTCTCCACCTGGTTGGGAATCGCGGCCGGACTCGTCGGCCCCAGGCCGCCTGCCCACAACACCACCCATTCACCCGCGTGCGCCGGCGTAGAACCGGTGACCGTAGTCCCGTCCAGGAACGTTGCGAGCACCGTATTCGCGTCTAATGGAAAAATCGCCGGCGCGGTTGCATTGAGCTGAATCGTCACCGGCGGCCCCGCATATCCATCCGAAACCACTTGCACCGTAGCCGGCCCCGCGATCAGGTATGACGGGATCAGCACATTCACCAGCGTCGGCGAAACGTACCAGAGATTCGCCGGGCTGTTGTTCACCAGCACCAGCACGCCGCCCAGACTCGGCGGAAGCACTCCGCCACTCACATCGGTAAGCTGCCGCGTCACCGTCGACAGGTTCTGCCCGTAGATGCTGATGAAGGTGTTGGGCGCGTAAAACCCGGCAATGCTCGCTGCGGAATTCGCGATACTGTCCGCGGAGTACGACGGCGCTCCGGGGTTGCCACTCGAATCGGCCGAATATGGCCCGAGCGCGAGGGCCGCCAGCAAAACGGCGGCAACCATCTGGTTACATCGAGTCTATCACGGGGCTTTGGTCAGAAGGCTCTTATACAATGCGAAGAACTTGGCGAAATCCAGGTCCAGCGTCACGTCCACCGGCGTCGCATCGGGCGCGATGGTCTTATCCAGCGGAATCACCGCGCCGTAATTCTTCCCGAACGTGGTGTCGACATCCAGGTACGCGGTTTCGCGCTTGGTGACAAAACTCGGGTCGAGCAGGTACGCAGCCGCCAGGCAATCCCAAACGTAAGTCTTTGCATCCGGATTTTTTTCGAATCGCTTTCCTAGATCCTGGCGGAACATCTGCGTGACCGGAGTTTTCACGTCAGCGATCTGCTGGTAATGCGCCTGATCGATGGGCGCGCGATAGCATATGTCGAGCCCGAACATAATCTTCTCCGGAATTGCCGAGCGCAATACTACGCGCGCCGCTTCCGGATCGAACCAGAAGTTAAACTCCGCCGCACGGCCGTCCTCCTCGTTCGGAACATGCACGCCGCCGCCCATGAACACGATGCGTTTGATTTTCGTCTCGATCTCGGGATGCATCCGCAGCGCGATCGCGAGGTTCGTCATGGGGCCCAAAGCCAGAATCGTCACCGGCTCGGGATACTTGCTGAGTGTATCGGCCAGAAACTCCACCGCGTTCTTGCCGGACGCCCTTCGCTGCGTGGTTTTCTTGGGCGCGGGCGGATCCGTGCGAAACGCGCCCATGTACTTCACCGGACCCCACTCGATATTTTCTTTTTCCACCATCGCCTTGGTGTGGATCAGCGGCGCGCGAGCTCCCAGAAACAGCGGAATGCTGGGCCGCTTCATCATGTCCATGATGTGGAACATGTCCTCCGCCCCTTCGAGCGGCCATAGATTGCCGGGAACCACCGTAACGCCCAGCACTTCCACTTTTTCCGGCTGTTGCAGCAGCATCACCAGCGCCGCGCCGTCATCGTTGAAATAGGCGCAATCGGTGTCGAAAATGATCTTGTCCTGCGCCCAACCCAGGCTCGAAATCGCGATAAGCAGGAACAGCGTTCGCACGGACTCAGTTTAGCAAGCGCGCCAGAATCTCCGGAATCTCGAACACCGCGCGATTTTCAATTTTCGAAACGCTCGCGCGGTATTGATCCAGCTCGGCGAGCATCTTCGCCACCGCGTCGCGGATGCCGCGAAAATCCGGAAGCACCAGCCCGGCGTGCTTCTCGCGCACCCATTCGGCGTTGTAACGCTCCTGCGGCAGGGTCCACATGTTGCGACTCGACGATCACCGGCAGCTTCATCGCCACCGCTTCGCTGATGCTGCCCGGCCCCGGCTTGCCGATGAAAAAATCGGCCAGCCGCATGTAGTAGGGAATCTCGCTGGTGAATCCCTCGACAAATCGCGGAGCCTTCGCCGGCAGCGCGCGCAGCTTCTTCGCCAGCGCCTCATTCTTCCCGCAAATCATGATGAGCTGAGTGTCGGGCAGGCTCTTCGCAATTTCGAGCATCACTCTGGAGCCTTGCCCTCCGAACAACACCAGTCCCGTAGGCCGCCGCGGATCGAGCCCGTGTTTCTGCCGTTCCGCCGCGCGATCGATCTCCACGGGTTCGTAGAACCGCGGCCGCAAGAATCATCCCCGACGTTTCAAAAATGCGCGAGTCCGGATAACCCATCGATCGCGCCTGCTCGACGGCCTTGTCGGTGCCGCAGATCACGAACTGCTCCTGCCGCTCCAGCCAAAAATGCGGAGGATAATCCGCAAAATCGGTCAAAATTGTTACAAATGGTACATTGGGGAGTGCGCTTTTGAGGCTTTCGCACATCGCGCGATTGAAATTCGGCACCAGTGAGACCACCAGGTCCGGCTGCGTTTCGCTCCAGTGACGTTCCAGCAATCGTAACGTCGGCCCGTGATACAGGCGGATCACGGCATGCATGAATTTCAGCCCCTGCGCCGCGCCCAGCGTCCAGCCCTTCGCCAGCATCAAATTGTAAATATCTTCCAGGCGGATCCCGGTCGTTTTGCGGAAAACATCCAGCGAGTGAAGTGTTTCCTGCAGATTCACCAGCGTGATCTCCCACGGACGCTTTTGCTGTTCGATCACTGTTTTCAGCGCGGTAGCCGCCGCGCGATGGCCGCCGCCGGCGTCGAAGTAGACGAACTGGACCCGCTTTACAATTTCATTCACAAATGTTTTATAGCACCGTCATACGGGTGTCATACCAGGGGTTTAAAAGTGTAGCATGGCGGCATCCATAGCCAAGCCGAATCAGCGGCAGATGGCCGCAGGCGCATCGTGCAGTGCGCGTCACCTTCCGCTTTGTCGAAGCCGGCGATCATCGGCTGATGCGCCAGGTGAATCGCTGGCGCCCGCCGCGCTGGCTCCGTTTGTGGATGATCGCGGCCACGCGAGGAGGCGACGGATGGCTCTGGTACGCAATGGGGTTGGTGGTAGCCGTGGCGGGCGGCTCGGAGCGATTCCGGGCGCTGGGAGCGGCGGCGCATTGCCGTGGGACTTGGTATTGCCCTATTCCTCAAATTGAAGAGCGCCTTCGGACGGAAGCGCCCCTGCGCTCTGGAGCCGAACTGCTGGGCGACCTTGCTTCCCCCGGACCAGTTTTCCTTCCCTTCGGGTCACACGATCACGGCATTCGCGGTAATGGCGGCGCTGGGCGCGTATTATCCGGCGATGCTCCCCGGCCTGTTCTTCTGCGCGGCGAGCGTCGCGGTATCCAGAATCCTGCTGGGGATGCACTTCCTGAGTGACGTAATCGCCGGAGCAGCCCTGGGAACAATTCTCGGTTACAGCGCCGCGGAAATCTTCCGCCTTCTGCCGTTCTGACATCTGCGTTAATCCGCGTTTATCTGCGGCCAATCAGTTCTTAATTCCGCCGCGATCTCGTGCGCCGCCGCGCGCGCCTGGTCGATCGCTCCGATGGGAAAGCTGATCGCGCCCACCTTCGGGTGCCCGCCGCCGCCGTAGCGCTCGCAGATGCTCGCCAGGTTGAACTTCACCGGACGCTCCGACCACGGATTCGACCCGACCGAAACCTTCGTCCGGAAACTCGACTTGCTCACCGAAACGGTGTAAGTAGATTGCGGGAACAAGTAATACGGAATAAATTTGTTGTATCCCTCCATGTCGTCGGCCGCCAGGTCGAAATAAACCACGCCATCCTGGCACGTCGACTGTCTGCGGATCACGTCGATCGAGCGCAAGTGCCGGTCGTGCAGCGGCCGGTAAATCGCCTCGATTTCCGGATCGGCCGCAATCGCCTCCAGCGACTCATGCCGCATCTTCCCGATGATTTTCTGCCCCAGTTCCGAGCCCTGCGCGCCTTCGATCACCAGGGTCAGCCGCGTGGCCGGATCGCGCAGTTCCACTGCTTCATGAGCGTCGGCATACTGCGCGCCGTCGATGATGTCGGCCCACTTCACCAGGTCATCCAGATCCGGCGCGACGAATCCGAACCGGTCCCGAGCCACCGTGCAGATGTACTTCGTGCACGAACGGAAACTCGGGTCGTACATCTTGCGTCCCGAAGTGTCGTGCCGGAAATGCTCGGCGTCTTCGGGCGTCAGAAACGCGCTTTGATGATGATCGAACCACCAGGTCAGCCGTGGATCGGTGGAGTACTTGAAATCGACGATGGCATTCTCATCGCCGTCGAAATAGCCGGGCTCGAAGAGCTGGTCGGCTTCGATGGGCCAGGCCGGTATAGGCGAACTCGGCATCCGGGTGAAATTTCGCTTCGATGAAGCGGCTGAAGAACGCTGCCGACGCCGCTCCGTCGAAGCAGTGATCGTGATAAAGGATTCTCACCCGCATTTCTAAACATCCACCTCGGGAAAACTTGTTAGTGTCTCTCAAATGAGACCCGCAAGGCAAGTGGCCAAGCCTGCTCTAGGTATATTTTTGCGGCCCTTGGCGTCTGTTGTTACCCTGAAGAGGATGCGGCTTCGTCTCTGTTTTCTCTTACTTCCCGCGCTGCTCCCTGCGCAATCCCTTAAAGACTTTGAGAAAAAAGTCACCGAGTTCACCCTCCCCAACGGCCTCCATTTTCTGATCATTGAACGCCATGAGGCGCCGGTGGTCTCCTTCCACACCTACGTGAACGTCGGCTCCGTGGACGATCCCCGCGGCGAAACCGGCATCGCGCACATGTTCGAGCACATGGCCTTCAAAGGCACCCAAACCATCGGCACCAAGAACTGGCCCGCGGAAAAAAAGGCGCTGGATGATGTCGAACAGGTCTATGACCGCCTGGACCAGGAGCAGCGCAAAGGTTTTCACGCCGATCCCAAAAAAATCGAAGCGATTCAAGCCGAGCTGAAAGCCGCCATCGCCAAGGCCGACAGCTACGTCGAAGAAAACGAATACGACCGCATCGTCGAATCGAACGGCGGCGTCGGCATGAACGCCGGCACTGTCGGAAGATTCGACCGATTATTACTACAGCTTCCCCTCGAACCGCATCGAGTTGTGGTTTCTGCTCGAATCGGAGCGATTCCTGCAACCCGTGTTCCGCGAATTCTACAAAGAGCGCGACGTGGTTCGCGAGGAGCGCCGCATGCGCGTCGAATCGAGCCCGCAAGGCAAACTGGTGGAGATGCTGCTGGCCACCGCGTTCGCCGCGCACCCCTATCGCGTCATGCCGGGCGGCTGGGCCAGCGACATCGACAGCTTCCGCCGCACCGAAGCCGAAGCGTTTTACAAGATTTACTACACCGCCAACAACATCACCATCGGCATCGCCGGCGACGTGAATCCGGTATCCGCGAAAGCGCATGGCCGAGAAATATTTCGGACGCCTTCCGCAAGCGCCCGCTGCCTCCCCTGGTTCGCACCGTGGAGCCGAAACAGGAAGGCGAAAAGCGCGTCGCCGTAGAATCCGCCGCGCAGCCGTTTCTGATCGTCGCCTACAAGCGCCCGGATCAATATTCCCCCGACGACGCCACGCTGGACGTGCTGAGCGATGTTCTCTCCGGACGGCCGCACCGGCATCATTTACAAAGAAATGGTGCGCGACAAGAAAATCGCGCTCGGCGCCGGCAGCCAGGCGACCTTCCCCAGCGGCAAATATCCATCCCTGTTCCTGTTCTTCGTCGCGCCCTCGTCCGGCCACACCGTCGAGGAAAACGAGAAAGCGCTCTACGAAATCATCGAGCGCGTGAAGAAAGAAAAGTCGACGCCGAAACGTTGGAGCGCGTCAAAACCAAGCTGCGCGCGGCGCTGATCCGCAAGCTGGACAGCAACTCCGGCCTGGCCTCGGAGCTGTGCAGCTATTACGTCGCGCTACGGCGATTGGCGCAAGCTGTTCACGGAGCTCGACGAATACAACCAAGTCACCGCCGACGATGTTCAGCGCGTCGCGAAGACGTACCTGGTTCCGAACACGCGCACCGTGGCTTACACCTACGCCCCCGCGCCCGAACCGGAGGTGCAAAATGATCCGCACCGCGTTAGCCGCATTCACTCTGGCCGCGATCGCCGTCGCGCAGCCGCCCTTGCCTTCTTATAAGGACCTGAAATACCCTCCCCTGCCCGCAGTTCAAAATCCCGGAGCCGGCGTCCTTCACGCTCTCGAACGGCATGCGCATTTTCCTGCTCGAGGATCACGAGCTGCCGCTGATTCACGGCCTCGCGCTGATCCACACCGGCAATCTGTTCGATCCTCCGGATAAACACGGCCTCTCGGAAGTGATGGCCGACGTCCTGCGCTCCGGCGGCACGAAAGCCAAAACCGGCGACCAGATCGACGAGCAACTGGAGAACATGGCCGCATCGGTCGAAAGCGGCATGGACGAGACCAGCGCCAGCATGAGCTTTTCCGCGCTGAAGGAATCCGCCGACCAGGTGCTCGCGACGTTCAAAGACGTGATGACCGATCCCGAATTCCGCCAGGACAAGATCGACCTGGCACTTTCGCAGATCCGCAGCGCGATCGCGCGGCGCAACGACGAAGCGAGTTCGATTCCGGATCGCGAGCTGGCCAGCATCCTCTACGGCCGCAACACTCCCTACGGCTGGCAGATCGAATATGCGGACCTCACTCACATCCATCGCGACGATCTGATCCAGTTCTACCGCCGCTATCTATTTCCCCAAGAACATCATGCTGGCCGTGTACGGCGATTTTTCCGCCTCGGAAATGAAGGACAAGCTCGAAAAACTGTTCGGCGGATGGACCGCGACCCAGCCGCCCGCGCCGCCGTTCCCGCCGGTCACCGCCAAGCCCGCGCCGGGCGTCTATCTCGCCGAAAAAGACGACGTGACGCAGACCTTCTTCGCCATGGGCGAGCTGGGCGGCACGCTGCGCGATAAGGATTATCCGGCGCTGGAAGTGGCCGCCGATATTCTGGGCGAAGGATTCAGCAGCCGCCTGGTTTCGCAGATCCGCACCAAGCTCGGCTATGCGTACGACGTCAGCGCTGCATGGGCCGCGAACTACAACCATCCCGGGACGTTCCGCATCGACGGCAGCACCAAATCCGCGTCCACCACCGAAACCCTGCAAGCCGCCATCGCCGAAGTCGAAAAACTGCGCACCACCGAAGTGACCGAACGCGAGCTCGCCGAAGCCAAGGAAAGCGTGCTGAACAGCTTCGTGTTTCTTCTTCGACAGCCCGGCGAAGACGCTCAATCGCGTGATGCGCTACGAGTACTTCGGCTATCCCAAGGATTTTCTGTTCGAATACCACAAAGGCATCGAGGCGGTGACGCGCGCCGACGTGCTGCGCGTCGCCAAGGAGCATTTCAAGCCCGAGAATCTGGCCATCGTCGCGGTGGGCAATCCCAAGGAGTTCGGCAAGCCGCTGACCGCGCTCGGCAAGGTGACCCCGCATCGATCTGACCATTCCGGAGCCCAAGCAGGAAACCGCGAAATCCGACGCATCGACCCTCGCACGCGGCGCCGAAATGCTGCGGCGCGCTCAGCAAGCCATGGGCGGAGCGGAAAAAATCGCGGCAGTGAAAGATACCAGCGAATCGGTCGAGCTCGCCATGGACCCCGCCGCCGGCGGCATGAAAATGAAGCAGCGCAATCGCTACCTGGCGCCCAGCACTTCCGCCAGGAAGTGGAGCTGCCGTTCGGAAAGATCGTCACCTATTCCGACGGTAAAACTGGATTGCAGGCCAGCCCGCAGGGCGTGATGCCCATGCCGCCCGCCGTTGCTGAAACAGGTGCAAGACGAATTGTTCCGGAATCTTTTTCACATCGTGCTGGCTGATCGCGATCAGCTCGCTGAAAGTCAATGCGGCCGGCGACAATCTCGTCGAGATCTCGGGAGCCGGCGGGCAACCGTCAAAATCGCATTCGACCCGTCGACCGGGCTTCCCGCTCGCGAAACCTATCAACAGGCCGGTCCCGGCGGTGTCGCCTCCATCGAAGAAGTGTTTGAAGACTGGCGCGACGTGGACGGCATCAAAGTCCCGTTTAAAGCCACCATTATTCAGAACGGCAAGAAGTTCGGCGACGCCGTGGTCCAGGAATTCAAAATCAACACCGGACTGAAGCCAGAGGAGTTGAGTCAGAAGCCATGAAGTGGGCGTGTTTGCTTGTCTCCGCCAGCCTGATGGCGCAGACACCCGCCGAACAGCGCGGGAAACACATCGTCGACCAGGCCGTGGAAGCGCTAGGCGGCAATGCATTCCTCACCATGGAGGATCGCACCGAAACCGGCCGCGCCTATTCTTACTATCGCGACCAGATTTCCGGCCTCTCCATCGCGAAAATCTATACCCGCTATATCACCGTCGCCAAAAGCAAGACCGGCGAACTGCAAGGCCAGCGCGAGCGCCAGGCATTCGGTAAGAACGAAGACTCCTCTGTGCTGTTCACCGAAGACGGCGGCTGGGAAATTAGCTGGCGCGGCGCCAAGGAGCTTCCCAAGGACCGCGTCGATCGCTATCGCGAAACCCTGCTTCGCAACATGTTTTACATTCTGCGCCAGCGCCTGCACGAGCCCGGCATGATCTTCGAATTCCGCGGCTCCGATGTCTTCGATAATCTGCCGGTCGACATCGTCGACATCACGGACTCCGAGGATCGGCTGGTGACGGTGTATTTCCACCAGTCCACCCACCTGCCCGTGCGTCAGGTTTACGCGCGTAAGAACCCGGAAACCAAGGAGCAGGATGAGGAAGTGACGCTCTATTCGCGCTATCAGGAAACGGCGGGCATTCAGTGGCCGCACCAGATCCGCCGGGAGCGCAACGGCGAGAAGACCTACGAAATCTTCGCGGAGCAGGTGAAGATCAACACCGATCTGACCGACGACCTGTTCTCGCTGCCGCCGCCCGGCGCAAAGCAGCCCGAAAAAACCAGGAAAAAATAGCCGCCTTTCCCTTATCCCTGCGAATCCGCCGTCAGCGTCCGCACGGGATTCAAAAGCGCTTCGACGCGTTCGAGCAGCGCGCGCTGTGTATACGGACGGCGAATCTCATTTGGCCCATTTTCGGCATCGTCGACCACCCGCAGCACTTCCAGGTCCGGATGTTCGCGCCGCAGCTCCTCTGCAATCTGGACCGCGAATGCGTCCGCGATCAATAAATCCAGGCGGCCTTCGTGCACCTGGCCGATCGCAGCGGCTTCGGCCGCATCCGCCGCCTCCAGCAGGTTGTAGCCGTTAGCCTCGAAGAAATTATGGATTTGCAGCCGCAAACGGTCGCGATCGTCCACCAGCAGAATCGACCGCGCCTCCGCGCCCACCGGACGCGGCAACAGCGGCTGGCCGATCACCGCCGGCAGCAGCATTTCGATCCTGCATCCGCCCCCTGCCGTCGCCTGCGCCGAGATGTATCCGCCATGCTCGGTCACGGTCGCGTGCACGATCGACAAGGCCAATCCATCTTCGCCCGTCGAAGCGGGCTCGAACAGCCGTTCCGGCTCCGGCTCGTGCCCCGTATACGTGATCGCCAGCATCGCGTGTCTCACCATGCGTCCATGCGAGGGCAGCTCCGCGCATCCGGTTTCGATCAACACGCGTCCGCCCTCCGGCATTCGCGTGCAGGCGTGCAGCACCAGGCTCATCAGCGCCTGTTCGAGCAGTGCCGCGTCGCCTTTTACGCGGCTGATCTTCGGATCGGGCCGCATCGACAGTTCGACGCTGTGCGGCAGCACGGATTCGATGGTCTTAGCGGCGCGGCGCAGAATCCCGTTCAGGCTGATGGTTTCCTGCTCGCTCACCTGGCGAGTGCCGAACGCCGCCAGCCGGCTGTTGATCCTGCCAGCCGCGGCCGCGGCCAGTTCGATCTCCTCCGCAGCCTGCCGCGCGGGCGAGTATTCGCTGAATTGCCGCAAAAGCTGCCCAGCCTGCTTCGTGATGATCGCCAGGAGATTCGAATAATCGCTTGAAACCCCGGCGGCGAGACGTCCCACCGCTTCCAGCTTCAGCGCCTGGCGAATCTGCCGCTCCTCCCAATGGCGAGCGCTCACATCCCGCAGCGACAACACCGCGCCCACCGTAACGCCGCCAGCCCGAACCGGACCCGCCGAGCCTTCCACCATCATCTCCCGCCCGCTGCGCGATACCAGTTTCCAGGCTCCCGACAGAGGCACCGGACCATCTCTCAAAATCGCCAGCGCCACCGGATCTCCCGCGTCTTCCTCGGAATCCTGCTCGGCCAACGGGACGATTTTCGATATCGGCTGCCCCATCGCCTCCGGCTGCGTCCATCCCGTGAGCACTTCCGCGGCATGATTCAGCATCACCACCCGGCCGTCTACGTCCGAGACCACCACCGCATCGGCGACCGAAACCAGCACGGTGCGCATCCACGCCTCCCGCAGCTCCAGTTCGCGATCCGTCTTGTGCTTGTACATCGCCATCTCGATCGACGTATTCAGCGACGCATGGGCCACCGGCTTGACGATATAGCCAAACGGTCCGGCTTCCTTGGCCCGGTCAAGCGTGGATCGGTCCGCATGCGCGGTCAGAAACACCACCGGGACGTGATACTTCTCGCGGATCGCGATGGCGGCCTGCACCCCGTCGGCATGCCCGTCCAGCCGGATGTCCATCAGCACGATCTCGGCGTCCGCGGCTTTCTCGATAGCTTCTTCGGCGGTGGACGCCGTCCCCACCACCTGGTGGCCCAGCGCTTCCAGACGGCTGGCGATATCGTGCGCGATCAGCCCCTCGTCTTCCACCACCAGAATCTTGCGCGAGTTCGCCGGGTCCATAGTTTAGTTTTCCGGGAAAACCACGCGAAACGTGGTAACGGCGGAGTCTCCGCGGTCCAGTTCGAAGGAGCCTTTCAGCTGCCGGCTCAGAATGTTGACGATTTCAAGCCCCAGCGATTTGGACCTTTTAGGATCCACGTTCTCGCGGATGCCGACCCCGTCGTCCGAGACGGTAACCTCAACGCGTCCGTCTCGCCGCTTGCCGCAGATGGTGACCGTACCCGTTCTTCCATCGGGAAACGCGTGCTTGAGCGCATTCGAGATCAGCTCGTTCAGAATCAGGCTCAGCGGAACCGCCCGATCGACGTTGAGCGGAATCGGATCCACCGCAATCGAAAAGCGGAACCGTTCCGGATCGCGGTAGGGGCGAAGGACGTTCGACACCAGCAGCCGCACGTGACGCGCCAGGTCCACCCCGCGAAAATCCTCCATCTGGTAAAGCTGCTCATGGATCAGCGCGATCGATTCCACCCGGCTCTGGCTGTCCCGCAGCGCCGACTCCGCCTCCGTTCCTTCGAGCTCGTCGGCTTGTAGCCGCAGCAGGCTCGCGATCACCTGCAGGTTGTTTTTAACGCGATGATGCACTTCCGTGAGCAGGACTTCCTTTTCCGCCAATGACCGAGCCAGTTGATCGCGCTCCGCCTTCAGTTCCCGGATCATCCCGACTTTTTGCGTCGCCGTGTGAATCGCCCAGATTAAGCCGTCCGCGGTGAGATGATCCTTGATGACATAATCCTGCGCGCCCGCCCGCACCGCTTCGAGCGCGATCTGCTCATTCGCGATCCCGGTCAGCATCACCACCGGCGGGCTCTGCTCGTCTTGCCGCAACAGATCCAGAAATTCCACTCCCGTCATGTCCGGCAGTTTGTAATCCAGCAGCACGCAATCCGGCGCCACCGCTCGGCAGGTCTTCAGCCCTTCGTAAGCGACGTTTTCCTCCCAGAACTCCAGCCGCGGCCCCAGTGCCTCCTCCAGTAGACTGCGGCACAGCCGCCGGTCTGCGCGAGAGTCGTCGACCATTACGACCTTCAATTGAATTTGTGCCGGGGCGGGGGCTTTCCTCTCCGTGAAAATCGGTGGGTGAAAATCAAAAAGGCCGCTCCCTATATGGAGCGGCCTCGAAATTTCGGAACTGTCTTATCCTCCTGGCTATGGCCTCGCAACGTTCTCGGCTTGGAGGCCTTTGGGACCTCTTTTCACCTCGAACTCAACTTCTGCACCTTCTTCAAGGGTCCGGTATCCGGACATCTGGATGGCTGAGAAGTGTACGAACACATCCTCGCCGCTGGCTCTTTGGATAAATCCATAGCCCTTGGCGGCGTTAAACCATTTCACAACACCCTTTTCTCTCACTACTGATGTCTCCTGTTCCATTCCCGGCAAGCGGGACGTTGCCTTACAAAACTTCGGCTATTGTCGCACGTTACTTCTTTGGCTGCAACAGAGAAGAAGCGATCGGCGCCCTTCTCCAACTGAACGGCGATCCAGCCAGTTCGGCCGAAAAACCCTACTATTACGCTCAATACTACTAGTCATATGCCTGTTCTAGGTGGACCGCTCTGCCGATAAGTACTCAGGTCCTTCCGACGCAACGGGATGCCGGAAAAACATATGTTAACCTCTAAACTATTGACAAATAGAATGTTAATGGCCAGCGCGGCCATTTTCCTCACCGCCTGCGGAACCACCGACTTCAACTACGGCAAGGTGAAAAACATCGTCGAAGGCTCGCCGGTACGGCTCGACGCCGAATACGTCATGCTGACTCAGGGCGAACTCGACTGCGGAGTCCAAAATGACCTCTGGGACGCCCCGTCAGATTCAGGCGGCCACTCCATTGCCCGTTTAAGCCAAAAAGCTCGTGATCTGAAGTTCGCCGATGATGTTTCGGTCGGCGATATGTCCCGTCCTTACGTCCAGATTCGCGGCGATTTCAATCTGGCGGTGATTGAAATCACGGCCGACAAAGACGGTCCCGAGAAAGAGTCCAAACTATTGGAAGCAAAGGTCGGAGTCCCGTTCCAGCACTCATGTTTCCCGAATCCGCTGCCGTTGATGGGCGTCAAAAAAGGCAATTTCCGCCAGGACGTGTCACCGCTGCTGCTGTTCCGTTTCAACAACGGCTGGTATCTGGACAAGTTCGTCCACAACTAGTTTCAGTGGCTGGCCTGATAATGCTGCGCCAGTAAATCTTCCCCAAAATCGCCCGCGAAATCGCGCCACACGCTGTGGATGTGATTGGCGTTGTTCTGCGTATCGTCGTACTCGATCAAGAAAACCGGCGTCTGGACGCGGTAATAATGTGGCTCGCCCTTCTCGATCCCGCCCGACCATGCGAAAAACAGGTTCGCTTGAGTCTTATGGAACTGATCCATGCGCCAGTCCGCGATCTGCGGCGGAAAATTGGACGCATATTCGCCCACCAGTTCCGTCAGGATCTCCTTCTGCTTGGCGTTCATTTTCGCGAACGGCAGACCGTTCGGCTGCCCGTTCAAAGCCGCCTTCCGCGAATCGAACGTGATGATGTCCTTGGGAGCGGTCTTGTCCACAATCGCAATCGCCCGCTGTGCATCCGTGAGCGATTTGACCATATCGCGCCCCAGATCCTCTTCGCGCTTGAGCGCACGCAGCCCGGCGCGTGGACCGTGCTTGACCTCAGCCGGATTCGCTCCGAAAAAATTCGGGCTCGACGCAATGCGCCCGTTCACGATGGTGAAATTCAGGCTGATGTGGTGCCCTTCGAAGCGATATCCCCAGGTTCCCTGCTCCGTCGGCTCGCCGAAAATCGAGACGTAATATTTCTCGGGATCGCGCTCCGGCCCCTTGCCGCCTTTTTCCATCTCCTTCAGAATCTGATCCAGGCTCATGATGGTGTGTGCCTTGATGACGCCGCGCTGTGAAAGCCCGGCGGCGAGCAGCGCTTCCGCCAGGTGCTTCTGCTCCGAGCTCATCTCGCGCAGCGCCACGCCTTTCCGCTCGATGGGAACGAAATGCCAGTTGGTGCGTTCCTCGGTCGCGAACGGGAACATGGTCCGCGCGCGAAGATCCGGCGGCAGCGACGCCAGATAGGCACGGGCGGCATCGGTCATGATGCTGTTGGATTGCAGACGCTCGTAAGCGGCGGTCAGCAGCGCAAGCGTGAAAACAGCCAGGGCAACACGGGTCCAGCGACGCATGGGTCACCTCTGGTTGTTCACTATATAACAAACCGGATGATAGGATAAAGAGCGCGAATGAGACGAATCCTTCTTTTTCTCAGCATCGGCGCGGCTGCGGTAGTTCTGGTTTTGCATGCCCAAACCCCGCGCCCGAAATTTTCCGTAGTCGAAGCCAGCATTCCCGAGATGCGCACCGCCATGGAACAGGGGCGAGTCACCTCGCGCGAGCTGGTCACCCATTACCTGGCGCGCATCGGCATGTATGAGGATGTTCTGCATGCGGCGGTGACGGTGAATCCGAATGCTCTCGCCGAAGCCGACGAACGCGATCGCGAGCGTGCGGCAGGGCGCATCCGCGGTCCACTCCACGGCATTCCCGTCGCGTTGAAAGACAACGTCCACACCACCGAGATGCCGACCACCGGAGGCGCACTCGCGTTCTCCGGCTACACGCCGCCCTATGAAGCGACGCTCACGAAAAATCTGAAAGACGCCGGAGCCATCATTATCGCCAAGGCGACGCTCACCGAGCTCGCCAACTGGGTCGCGGGCACGCCCATGCCGATGCCTGGGAATTACAACGCCATCCGGTTGTGGGGCATGAATCCGTACGATCCTCGCCGCGACCCGCGCGACGCGTTCAACGACGGCCGAGGCGCCATGAGCCCCGCCGGTTCCAGCTCCGGAATCGGAACCGCCGCCAATATGTGGGCCGCCAATGTGGGAACGGAAACGTCGGGATCCATTCTGGGTCCTTCGAATCAAAACATGCTCGCCGGAATCAAGCCGACCGTCGGGCGCATCAGCCGCTGGGGAGTGATTCCGATCACCGCCGATCAGGACACCGCGGGTCCCATGGCGAAGTTCGTCTCCGACGCCGCCATCATGTTCGGCGCGATGGAAAGCCCTTCGCCCGATCCGAACGATCCCGCAACCTCGCGCTGCACTCCCGCGCCCGGTCGCGATTATTCGAAATTCCTGAAAGCGGATGCGCTGAAAGGCGCGCGCATCGGGATTCCGCGGGCGTTTTATTATGACAAGCTAGCATCTGCTAACCCAACCGCCGGCCGTGGAGGTCGCGGCGGCGGTGGCGGAGGATTAAACCCCGAGCAAGCCAAGCTGATGGCCGAAGCCATCGACGTCCTGAAAAAACAAGGCGCCGTGATCGTCGACCCGGCGGACATCCCTACCATTAAGGAGCTAGCCGGTTGGAATTTTTGTTCGGGCCTGAATAACGCCAAGGGCAAGGACGCCGATTGTTCCGTGATCGTGAAGTACGGAATGAAGCGCGACTTTAATAAGTGGCTGGGCACGCTGGGGCCGTCGGCTCCGGTGAAAACGCTCACCGAATTGCGCGAATGGAACATCCGCCACACCGCCGCCGGCGCGATCCGCTACGGCCAAGCGAACTTGGACATTTCCGACGAAATGGACGTCACCGCGGATCGCACCCGCTACGAGATGGATCGCGCGAAAGACATCGATCTGGCGGGCACGCGCGGCATTGACGCCGTGATGAAAAAAAATAATCTCGACGCGCTCCTGTTTCCCGGCGCGAACAGCGCCTCGATCGCGGCCAAGCCGGGCTATCCCACAGTCATCGTCCCGTTCGGCTTCGTGCCGAACGCGCCCGATCCGCCGTTTCCCGACGGCTTCAACGCGCGCCCGCAGCCGTTCGGTGTCGGCTTCACGGGAATGGCGTGCAGCGAGCCTCGCCTGATCGAGCTGGGCTACGCCTTCGAGCAGGCTACCAAGCGCCGCCAGCCTCCGATTTCCGCTCCTTAAATTTTGCGCACGGTTCTATTTATCTTCGGAACGCGGCCCGAAGCGATCAAGCTCGCGCCGCTGATTCTGCATCTGAAACGCTTTGCGGATCGCTATTCGGTAAAAGTCTGCGTGACCGCGCAGCATCGCGAAATGCTCGACTCGGTGCTGGACGCGTTCCAGCTCACCCCCGATTTCGATCTGAACGTGATGCAGCCCGGTCAGTCCCTCAGCCAATCGGCCGCGCGAATCATCGGATCGCTCGAACCGGTTCTCGCCGAAGCTAAACCGGATCTGGCGATTGTACAAGGTGACACCACAACCACGTTCTGCGGCGCGCTGGCCGCATTTTATGCAGGCGTCGAAGTGGCGCATGTCGAAGCCGGATTGCGAACCGGCGATCTGCGCCAACCCTTTCCCGAAGAATTGAATCGCGTGCTGACCGGCAAAATTGCAGGCTTGCACTTCGCGGCGACTCAAGCAGCCGCGGAAAATCTGGCAAGCGAAGGAATTACCAAGCACGTCTGGGTCACCGGCAACACCGGAATCGACGCAGTCCTGTGGGTTCGCGATCGCTTGGAACAAGGCAAACTGGCAGCATCCGGAGAGCGCTTCGAAAAGCCTGGCAAACGGCTGATCTTAGTAACCGCGCATCGCCGCGAAAGCTTCGGCGAAGGCTTCGAACGAATCTGTACCGCACTCTCCAAGATCGCGGACCGCGGCGACGTCCACCTGGTCTACCCGCTGCATCCCAACCCCAACGTGCAGGACGTCGTGAACCGTCGTCTCGCCTCGCATCCCAACATCCTGCTGATCGAGCCCATGGATTACGTCCCCTTCGTCGATCTGATGCGGCGAGCATACTTGATCCTGACGGATTCAGGCGGCATTCAGGAGGAAGGTCCATCCCTCGGGAAACCGATTCTGGTCCTGCGCGAAAAAACCGAGCGTCCCGAAGCCGTGATCGCCGGAACGGTAAAGCTGGTTGGGACAGATGCCAACCGCATCGTCGAAGAAACCACCCGCCTGCTCGACGATCCCGCCGAGTATCAGCGCATGTCGCGCATCCACAATCCGTACGGCGATGGTCATGCAAGCGAACGAATCGAAGCCACCCTCGCAAGTTTCTTCGCTTCTTGACAACCCTTCGCACGCATGCTAAAAATCTAGCATGCTCGATGCCATCCAGCGCGACCTGCGCTATGCGCTGCGAACCCTGGGCAAGAACCCCGCCTTCGCCGCGACCGCCGTGCTGACGCTGGCGCTTGGCATCGGAGGCAATACCGCGATTTTCACCGTGATTCGCGCCGTTTTGCTGAAACCGCTCGCCTATCGCGAGCCGGACCGGCTGGTGCGGCTCTCCATCGACGATCCGCACGCCAACATTAAAGACGCTGGATTCAACCAGGTCCGCTATGAAGGTCTGAAATCGTCGGCGAAATCGTTCAGCGATCTCGGCGCCTTTTTTATCGCGACGGAAGACATGACGCTCTCCGGCACGGCCGAGCCGGAATCGCTGAAAGTGGCCCGCGTTTCGGCGAACTTTCTGGACATACTGGGCGTCCAACCCGCGCTGGGACGCGGTTTTCTGCCGGAGGAAGACACGCCCGGCGGGCGTCCCGTCGCGATGATCAGCGCGGAGCTATGGCAGCGGCGATTTGGGGCGGACCATGGGATCGCCGGGAGGATCGCGACCCTCCAGTCCACTCCGTACACCATCGTCGGCGTGCTGCCCGCGGGTTTCGAGTTTCCCACCTCCGGCGTGGACGCGTGGGTAACCAGGCCGTCTGAGTTCTCAGCGCTTCCGCCGCGGGTATGGCGCTTCACCACAATTCTGGTCGCGCTCGCGCGATTGAAGCCGGGGGTTACCCTGGAGCAGGCGCGCGCCGAGATGGACGTGCTCGCGCGGCAATACGCGGCCGCAAATCCCGGCGGTGCGCAGACCATCATGCGGGTCGCGCGCTTGCAGGATCAGTTGGTGTCGAACGTGCGTCCCATGCTGTGGACCTTGTTCGGCGCGGTGGGATTCGTGTTGCTGATCGCGTGCGCCAATGTCGCGAGTCTGCTGCTGGCGCGCGCCACTTCGCGATCCCGCGAGTTCGCCCTACGTGCCGCGCTGGGCGCTCCCCGCTCCCGGCTGATCGGGCAGCTGCTGGCCGAAAGCCTGCTGCTCGCGTTGACCGGAGGGGCGCTCGGTGTCCTTCTCGCGAAATGGGGAATCAGCATGATCGTACGGTCGGCTGCCTTGGGATTGCCGCGCTCCGGGGAAGTCCGGCTGGACGCGACCGTGCTCGCCTTCACGGTTGCAGTTTCCGCGGGAGCGGGAATGCTGTTCGGGCTGGTCCCGTCGCTCCACGCATCTCGGCCCGACGTGGCGGACGCGCTGCGTGCAAGCGGCGAACGAACCGGCCGCACGGCTCCGCGCGGGCGTTTGGGCCTGAGCACGCGCGGACTGCTGGTGATCGCGCAGGTTGCGCTCTCGGTCATCTTGCTCATCGGCGCCGCCTTGCTGATCGAAAGCTTTGCGCGACTGAGCGGCGTCGATCCAGGATTTCGTAAGCAAAATCTGTTGACCATGCAGATCGCGCTTCCGACGGTGCGCTATAACACCGTTCAGAAACAGCGGGCGTTTTTCGAATCGCTGGTCGCGCGGGTCGGCAATTTGCCGGGCGTGCACGGCGCCACTGTGATGCGGACACTTCCGATGACGGCTCGTTACGCTACCAACGTGGCGGTGGCCGAACAGCCTCCCGTCGACCCCAAGGATCGCCCCTCCGTGCAGCTACAGACCGTCACTCCGAATTATTTTGGGACGCTCGGGATTCCGCTGCGGCGTGGGCGCGAGTTCGATGCGCGCGACCAGTTCGAGTCGCGACGATTCTCGCTGATCGTCAATGAAAGTTTTGCGCGCCTGTTCTGGCCGCAATATCCGCGCGGACAAGACCCGGTGGGCCAGCACGTTCTGTTGGCCGGGACCCAGCAACAGGCGGAGATCGTAGGCATTGTCGCGGACGTTCACGAACGCGCCCTGGACGTCGAAGCCATCCCGGAAATTTACATCCCACTTTCCTGGACTCCTCTTCAGACCGCGGCGCTGGCCGTGCGCACCGATGGCGACCCGCGCCATTTCGTCAACTCCGTTCGCGCCCAGGTGCTGGCGATCGACCCGGACCAGGCCGTGTCCCACGTGAAAACCATGGAGGAGGCAATTGAGGAATCCGTCGGCCAACGCCGCGTAACGTTGGTGCTGCTAGGGTCCTTCGCGGGCGTTGCATTGCTGCTGGCGATGGTCGGAATCTATGGAGTCATCGCGTATTCGGTAGCGCAGCGCACCCAGGAAATGGGGATTCGCCGCGCGCTGGGCGCACAAGGCCGCGACATTCTGCGGATCGTCCTGGCCCAAGGGTTGGGGCTCGCGCTGTTCGGAGTCGCGATCGGCGTCGGCGGGGCATTCGCATTGACGCGCGTGATGCAAAGCCTTCTGTTCCACGTCAGTCCGACGGATCCCGTCGTTTTCAGCGGGATCGCTCTTTTATTCGTCGTTGTCGCGCTGGCGGCCAGCTACATGCCGGCGCGCAGGGCAATCGATATCGATCCAATGGCGGCGTTGCGGTGACCGTTTCAGCGCCGCAGCATCTTTCGAGCCCAAAATAGCAGCGTAGGCGACTGCCGCGATAGGCCCCACTCATCCGCCGCGCGGCGATTCCCGCACATATAAGTAGGATAGGCGTGAATGGTCGAGCTGACATCCGCCAGAGTCATCTTCTTCTTCAAGGCCAGCGCAAACTCGGCAATCATTTCGCCCGCCCGCGAGCCCAAAATCGTCGCGCCTAAGATCGTCCCCTTGCGCGGCGTCGCGAAAACCTTGATCAGGCCCGCCGATTCGCTCTCCGCCGCGGCACGATCGATTCGCGAATATGGGAAACGATAAACCTCATAGCGCGCGTTCCGATTCTTGATCTGATCCTCGGACGCACCCACATGCGCCAGTTCCGGATCGGAATAAGTGCACCACGACGCATTCGGATCGAGCGTCACCCGCGACCCCAACAGCGCATTCCTTACCGCGACCTGAGCCATATGCTCGCCCATATGCGTGAACTGATGCCGGCCGGTAACGTCGCCGGCGGCGTAGATATGCCTGACCGCGGTGCGGCAATGTTCGTCGACCGAAACTCCGTACTCAGTCACGCGAATGCCCGCGGCGCGCAGATCCAGATCCGAAACGTCGACGCGACGCCCCGTGGCGAACAGAATCGCGTCGGCTTCCAGGCGCGTTCCGTTGGCCAGCGTCGCGACTACCCCGGGCGCGATCCTCTCGACGGTCGCCCCGAACCGAATATCGATATTTTCCTCCCGAAGGGAGGATTCCAAGACATACGCGAGTTCGGAATCGTCCCGCGAAAGCACCCGATGGCCGGACTCTACCAGCGTCACCGCCGACCCGAGCCTTTGAAACGCCTGCGCCATTTCCACTCCGCAAGGACCCGCGCCCACCACGATCATGCGTTTCGGCAATCGCGTCATCTCGAACACGCGATTCGCTGGTCAAGTACGGCGTCGCATCCAGACCTTCGATTTTCGGAAGCAGCGGCCGGCTTCCCGGCCGCGACCGCGAAATAACGCGAAGTAACCTGTTCGCCGCTCGAAAGCTGAAGCGTATGCGGATCCTTGAAGCGCCCCCGCGCCGGAAACATCTTCACCCCGCGCAGCTCATCCCGATTCTCGTGAACTTTCCCGCAAATCGACTGAACCTGCCGCATCACCGCCGCGAAGTCGACCACCGGCTCGCTCGACGCTATCCCGTAGCGCTTTGCGGTGCGAATGTGATGGGCCACATGTGCGGCTTTCCGCAGCGCTTTGCTCGGAACGCAGCCGGTCCAGTTGCAGGTTCCTCCCGTGCGGTTGGATTCGATCAAGGCCGTGCGCGCCCCCAGTCGAGCCGACAGTTGCGCAGCGGCCAAACCCGTTGCTCCTGCGCCGATCACGGTCAGGTCGAATTCGGGATTCATTCCCGGTTAGACGAAAGTAAACCGGGGAAGGTTCGTCGAAACCGTACAATTAAGCATGCGGGAACCGGTTACCGCGCGCCCATCCGAGCTCGATTCGATTCCCGACCGCCCGGCCGTTTTCCTTCTGTGGGCCCCGAAGGGCAGCCGTATCTGGCTCGAACGGCGTTGCTGCGCAGGCGCTTGCGGCGGCTGATCTCAGAGCGCGACCGGGTCTCCCGAGTCTTGAATTTGCGCGGCGTAGTCGACCGCATCGAGTATTGGATCACCGGATCGCAGCTCGAATCGGCGCTGATTCATATGGAATTAGCCCAGCGCTATTTCCCGGAAGATTGGCCCAGAATCACGCGCCTGCGTCCGCCGGTGATGGTCCGGTTAACTCTGGATAATCCGTTTCCGCGGACCATGGTGACCACCAAGCTCGGCAAAGGCCTGTTTTTCGGACCTTTCGCCAGCCGCGCCGCCGCCGAACACTTTGAAGGCGGCGTGCTCGACCTGTTTCAGATCCGCCGCTGCGAAGAAAATCTGGTGCCGTCGCCCGACCACCCCGGCTGCATTTACGGCGAGATGAACCGCTGCCTGCGTCCCTGCCAGCAGGCGGTTTCGATTGACGAATATCGCAGCGAAACGGCCCGCGTCGAGCAATTCCTTAGATCCAACGGCGCCACCCTGATCGAGACCACCGAAGCCGCGCGCGACCGCGCCAGTACGGAAATGCAATTCGAGGAAGCGGAACGGCTGCATCAACGCGTCCTGCGCATTCGCGAAGTGCAGGCGCGAGCCGGCGATCTCGCCCATGCGCTCGATTCATTGAACGGCATCGCCGTCGTGCCCTCCGCCGATTCCGACGCAGTGGCGCTCTGGTTCATGACTGGTGGAAGCTTCCGCGAACCTCGCGAACTGTGTCTCTCGGAAACCGCGGGCGCGGGCCAATCCATGGATCACCGCGTGCGCGACATCGCCGCCGGAATCGAACCCGGCTCCGCGTCCAATCCCGAGCATCTGGCGTTTCTTCTCCGCTGGCATGGATCGAGCTGGCGCGACGGCGAATGGCTCAGCTTCGATTCGCTCGACCGTCTCCCCTATCGCAAACTGGTAAACGCCATCGGCCGCGTCCACGCCGCCAAGGCCAAATAACGAAACCGCCTCGCCTTACGAACGACCCATGAGCCGCGACTAAAAGGAGCGGTTAAAATCGCAAATACAAACAGCGTTACTGCTTACCCAAATCCAACGCCATAATCGTCTTTCGATCCCGCAAATACAGCCGGGTCCCGACCAATGTAGGCGGCGTCCAAGCAATATTCTCCAGCATCGAAACCTTGGACAGGACCTCAAACTTCTCCGGCGTAGCACGGCACAGAGCCAGCGTGCCATCTTCATCCGCCAGGATCAGCTTCCCGTCGGCCCACAGAAGCTGAGCCTTGGCGAACCCGCGCTGCCGCCATAGAATCTTGCCGCTCTTCAGCTCGACCGCACTCATCAGCGGCGGACCGTTATAGCCGCTCGAAATGTAAACATACCCGTCGCGCTGAATCGCCGTGCCGATGTGCAACTCCAGATGCGGGTCGTACCAAAGCTCCTTCACCGTAGTCTTTCCGCCCTCCTGATGCAGTTGCACCGTTCGAGCACCCACGCCATAAGCCGATGCGACGAACAGCAGATTCCCCGGCGCATACACAGGAGTGCTCACCACCAGGCCGTATTGCGTTTCGTGGGGATGGCTCCACAACAGAGCGCCGTTATCCGGATTGAAACCGAAAACCGTCTTCGCCGCGACCGCCGCCACCTGCGCCTGCCCGTCGACGTTGATCAGCAGTGGCGACGAATAGCCGTTGGTGAACTGTAGCGATTTCCACACCACCGCGCCGTCGCTCTGCCGCAGCGCGATGGCTCCATCGCCCGCGCCGCCGGCGAGGTAAATCAGCGTGTCTTTATAAGGAAGCGCGTGGCATGCATACCCAAACTCCAGATGCGTGCCGTGAAATTCGCGGTATAAATTATGCGACCACACCGGCCGCCCGGTTTTCTTGTCGATGGATTGTATAAACCCGGTGGAACTCGCCGTGATCAGCCGATCGCCGACAATCTGCGGCATCGCATACGGCCCAGGTCCGACTTTTTCCGCAAAGCTGTTCTTAAACGGGTTGCTGTACGGATACTCCCAGATCGTTTTGCCGGTGGCCGCGTCGAGCGCCGTGATCACATCCTGATCGCCGCGGCGGAACCCGGTATAAAGGATGCCGTTTTCCTCTGCGATCGCGGAATATCCGTCGCCCAGCGCTCGCGTCCAGATTTTCTTGGGACCCGACGCAGGCCACGAATCGGCCAGCGCAGGCGCATTGACGATAAAATCGCGATTCTTCCCGCCCCACAGCAGCCAATCTTCGCCGGCAGGAGCAGCGGCCGCTTTGGCTACAGCCTTATGAGCCGTCTGTGCGTTCGCGCAGCAAACCACCACCCACACCGCGAGCTTTAAGCGCCGCATGAGGAAATTAGACGCCGCGGCGCTCGATTTGTGCCGCCGGATCTACGGGCTTACACCGAAGTCGAAGCTGACGTGGATACCGCGGATTTTCGGCTCGAACACCGACACGATCGCATATTCGCCGTTTTTCAGCGCCGCCTTCGGAGTCACCAGCAGAACGTCTTCTTTGTCGTGCGTAATATCCAGGTCGATCAGGTCGCTCTTGCGAAGATGGGCCCACTCCCGGAAATCCCCGCTCACCGGCATGTGAATCGCGCGATAATCCTGCTTCTCGATCTGCTTCACCAGGTAAATGCCGCTGGTCGGCGCGAATCCCCTGACATAAAATGTCGGCTTGCTGTTCGAGGTCTGGAACGCCGCATGCGGCCCAGGCGACTCCGCAATCGCGTCGCTCTGTCCAAAACCCAGCAGCCATCGCGCCTACCCCATTCTGAAATGGCAGCATCGTGTTCGCCGGCAGACCGATCCAGCCCGCGGGTGAACGGAAGTAAACGCCAGCCAATGGCGGCGGTCCCGGCTGCGGTGAGCGACAACCACGGCCGCGAAAAGCAACCCTATAATGATCGAGCCCTTAGTACGCATGCGACCATTTTACGGATCGGCTAAGGTTTTTCAATATGCCGTAGTAAGTGATTGTGCTAATAGTACCAACACTAACGTTACACAAGAGCACACTGCCCCGCGGCCCCATGTCGTAACCTAGTAAGACCAATGGCCGAATCTCCTATAATCGCGCGCAGCCAGGATTTCGCTGCGTGGTACCAAGACGTTGTTCTGCAAGGCGACATGGCGGAGCCCGCCGAGATCGTGAAAGGCTGTATGGTGATCAAAGCCAACGGCTACGCGGTCTGGGAGCTGATCCAGCGCGAGCTCGACGACCGCTTCAAAGCCACCGGTCACCAGAACGTCTATTTTCCTTTGTTGATTCCCCAGAGTTTCCTCCAAAAAGAAGCCGAACACGTGGAAGGATTTTCGCCGGAACTGGCCGTAGTGACCATCGCCGGCGGCAAGACGCTCGAAGAGCCCTACGTAATCCGCCCCACGTCTGAAACCATCATCGGGCATTTCTTTTCGAAGTGGATTCAGAGCTATCGCGACCTGCCGCTGCTGTTCAATCAATGGGCCAACATTATCCGCTGGGAGCTGCGCACGCGCATGTTCCTGCGGACCACGGAATTTCTATGGCAAGAAGGCCACACCGCCCACGCCACGCATGAAGAAGCCGTCGAAGAGGTCCTGCGCATCCTGGATGTGTATGCAGACGTAGCGGAAAACGTGATGGCGATGCCTGTGATCAAGGGCGTGAAAACCAACTCCGAAAAATTCGCCGGAGCAGCCAAAAGCTATTCGATTGAAGCCATGATGCAGAACGGCTACGCCTTACAGGCCGGAACCAGCCACGATCTGGGCCAGAATTTCGGCAAAGCGTTCAACGTCCAGTTCCAGACCAGCGAAGGAAAACTGGATTACGTCTGGCAAACCAGTTGGGGAGTCAGCACTCGCCTGGTCGGCGGCCTGATCATGAGCCACTCCGACGACAAGGGTTTAGTTTTGCCTCCCAAACTCGCGCCCGTGAAAAGCGTTCTGGTGCCGATCTATCGCAAGGACGATGAAAAAGCAAAAGTACTGGAAGCGGCGCATCGTCTGGCCAAAGAAGTTGGCGCAAAAGTCGACGATCGCGAAGGCCAATCGCCCGGCGCGAAATTTTTCCACTGGGAGCGCCGCGGAGTCCCCATCGTTCTGGAACTGGGCCCCCGAGATCTGGCATCCGGCAATGTAGTAATGAAGCGCCGCGACACCGGGACCAAAGAGATCATTCCACAAACGGAGCTCGCGGCTCGTCTGCCCGCGACGCTCGCGCAGATGCAGGCGGATCTCTACGCGTCGGCGAAGCGGCGTCTGAAAGAGAACACAGTGCTGGCGAGTTCGGTCGGAGAAGTGGAAGAAATCCTGAAAGACGTCACCGCCGAAAAAGGCGGCGGCAAATTCGTGATGGCCCACATGAAAGATGACGCCTCCTGCGACGCCCGGATGAAAGAATTCAAAGCGACGATCCGGAATATTCCACTGACGGACGAGTGCGACGGTCCCGGCAAATGCATCGTAACCGGCGAGCAAGTAGACCGTCGAGTAGTGATCGCGAAGTCGTATTGAGCGGAGCAATACCTGCTTCTGGTGAAAATCACGTTCTGAATGGCTCTCCGATACCGCTCGACGGCCGCAATCGTAGGAGGACCGGATGGACAAACGCTATCAGGTGTTCGTTAGTTCCACTTATGAGGACTTGCACGAGGAGCGACGTGAAGTGATGCAAGCGCTCTTAGCGCTTGACTGCATTCCGACAGGGATGGAGCTGTTTCCCGCGGCGGACGACGACTCGTGGACGCACATCCAGCGATTCATCGCTGAATGCGATTATTACATCGTCATCGTGGGCGGTCGGTATGGATCGAAGGGTCCTGCCGGAAAGAGCTTCACGGAGATGGAATACGATCATGCCGTCGAAGCCGGTCTCCCTACGTTGGCATTTCTCCACAAGGACCCCGGCGCAATCCTCGCGAACAAGACAGAGCCCACCGATGAAGGTAAGACTGCGCTCTCGTCGTTCAGAAAGAAGATTGAGAATGCACGGCATGCGAAGTACTGGAGCTCCTCCGCTGAGCTAGCCGGGATTGTCACCCTCGGAATGGCTTCGCTGATGAAGATCAAGCCGCGTGTCGGTTGGGCGCGCGCCGACCTCGTGCCGGACGAAGGCGCTGCGCAGGAGTTACTCCGGCTTCGACGCGAGATTGACGCACTCAGTGCGGATCTCGTCGCCGCCAGAAGCAGGTCAGCGCCAGAAGGGCTCGAGAATCTGGCTTAGGGAGAGGACGTCACAAACATTACAATCGACTTTGCATCAGATGCGTCCGGGGCGAGCGGGTACGGGCCGATCAGTTCTTGGGTGAGATGGGACGACCTGATGCGCGCCGTCCTGCCGCAGACCATCGGCGGTGGCGCACCGCCGGAATCAATCGCCGCCGCGGTTGCGAATCTAGTCCAAAGAGAGACCTTAAGGCAGACGCCAGCACTGACCGGCCCACCGGGCCTGCAGCACGCCGTCCTGTCCCGAAGCGACTATGGAAAGGTGCTAAATCAGATGGTGGCGCTTGGCCTGATCGAAGGGCGCGTCGATCCGACAAATCCTATTGCAACTCGATGGTATGCGACGCCCTACGGCGTCAAGACCGGTTCACGGCTCTTGGCGGTTAAGCGCAACGCTTAGGTGTGAGCATGATTCAGCGATGTAAGCCTGTAATAGGAAAAGAGGGTCGGTCGCCTCTGCCCCGATTCTTGATTGGAGCACGACCGGACTGAGCCACGACCGCAGGGAGTGGTCGGCCTCGCTGTCGTAGTCGACTACGCCGGTTGATCCACGATCCTCGACGCATCCGTCCCCGCGTCCGAACCGATACCTACGCGATTTGTGGAACCCCGCTTGCTTTCTACCCAAGTGGCTAAACGATTGCCACATCTTACGTCAGAGGTCGGAAATAATTTCGGGAGCCTGAAATGAAAACCAGTATTTCTGCAGTAGTACTCGGCGCATGTCTGATCGGTTTGGCTGCATGCAGTCGCGTGAAGCCAGGTCCAGTCCAGGCCGCTGAAAATCCTCCAGCGGCGGAAGCGCCAGCTCCACCGCCGGTCACCCTCGACGCCGGCACCAGCTTTCGCGTCCGCTTGCAGCAGACGCTGGACACGCGACGCAACCGCGCAGGCGATTCCTTCACCGCTTCGCTCGATGAGCCGTTGGTCTCGGGCGACCGCGTCATCGTGCCGAAAGGCACCATGTTCAAGGGCCACGTGACCGAAAGCAAGCCCTCCGGCCGATTCAAGGGGCGCGCGATGCTGGCCCTAAAACTGGACTCGTTCACGCTGAACGGCGAGACCTACGACATCCGCTCGACCAACGTTTCTCGTGTCAGCGGCAGCCACAAGAAGCGCGATCTCGCCATGATCGGCGGCGGTTCCGGCGGCGGAGCCCTGATCGGCGCAGCCGCGGGCGGAGGAGTGGGAGCGTTGATCGGCGCAGGCGCAGGCGCCGCGGCAGGAACGGTCGGAACCGCGATCACCGGAAAACGGCAAGTCAAAATTCCGGTGGAGACGGACGTGCGATTTACCCTGCGAAGTCCCCTGGTGTTGAAAAGCTGATCGCTCACACGCCCAGCGGAGACGCGCGCGTAAGCGAGCGTTTTGCATACGGCGTTAGCTGACAATCGCTCCCTCACGGTCGCGGCTCCGCAAAAGCAAGCGGACGCCGCCACTTAAAAGTCGTTCCGATCGGGATATGATCACCAATATGGTGAGGCTTCTTCCGATTCTCGCCCTTCTGTGCTGCCCGGGTCTCGCGGCCGACACGCGACTGGATGCACTTCAGTCGACTGTTACAGGTATGCGAGGAAAGCCTCCGGACTTCGGCGGACCACGCGGGGCAACTCCGCAATTGACGACGGCGAAACACCAATTGCGCGATTGGGTGGAATCGCGGCTATCGGCGCTCTCAGAACGCGGTGACGAGGACGAATTCCAGCGAAAGCTGAATTCGGAACTTGGAGGGGCCAAGCTTTTCTGCGAGTACTTCCCCGCCCCCGGTCAACTCCAGTGCCCGGACTGGACTCTTCTAGGCTTTCTAAACCCTCTAAGGATTCATCGCGCTGCCACCTTTTTGATTGTGATGACCTCAGTCGGAATCGAATGCGGTTTCGACGATTCCGCCTATGTCTACAGTTGGTCTGAAGAAGGCTGGCATCGCGTTTGGCAAAATGAGCAGAACACCTATACAGAGAAAGAGTACCTGCCGCAGAGCCTTGACGCGGTGTTGATCTCGCCATACAACCGGACCAATGATTATCTGGTGCTCACGCTCGGGTCTGAACCGTGGTGTTCCTCCGCTTGGCATAGCGTTTATTACCGTGCGTTCCGATTAGGCCCCGACCTGCAAGCGGGCCCACTCCTGGACCGAGCGCGCTGGGCGTATCTCGGCACTCACAATCCTCCGATCCTGGGAAGCATTGCGTCAGACGACGTGCTTGTCGAATATACCGTCCAAAGCATCGATGGCGGCGTTCACAGCCGCGAAGCAGTTGAGCATTACAAGATCGGGAAGAAAGAGGTGAGGCGTGTCGATCCCTTCGCGCTTCGCCCGCGGGATTTTGTCGACGAGTGGCTCAACACGGACTGGCAGGAATCCTGGGCTTGGTCCGAAGGGACGAATCGCCGTTCGATGATCGACTGGCATCGCAAACTGCACAAAAGACCTTGTTTTCGGCAAGTTCGTTTATCCAACCATGCACTGCCCCCCGACTCCAGACCTCTGGCAGGTCGGCGTTGATTTCAGCGATCCGCCAACGCCAATCGGAGCGAAACCCAAAGGCACGTACTTTCTGGTTCGTTGGCGGCCGCCTTACAAATTCACGATGGTCGACGTGAGCGACCATCCGTCACCAGCGTGCACCGAAGAAGACCGCGCGGCCGACGACGAATATCGCACACTGTTCCCGGTTCAGGAATGGCGGTGACGCGGTCCTACGGAGCCGGAATGAGCGGGACCTTCGCCGCATTCATCGCATCGTTAAACTTCACCACCTCCCCACGCAGCGTATCCATCCTCTTCCCCGCATCCGCGATCGCCGACTTCACCACCGCGATCTGATGCAACTGGCTCTCGCTCGGAGCCGCTGAGTACGATTCCAACTGCTGGATCATCTGCTGTACCCGCTGCGGCAGCGCCGGCAATACGAAATCCGGCTCCGGCTTCGCCAGCTCCGCGCGACGCTCTTCCGGCGACACCTGCGCTTCCCCGCCGAATCCGCGATTGACGAACAGAGGCCGCAGATCGTCCAGCGACTTCTTCAGCTCATCCGCCATCTTCCTCACATTCTCCGGCGGCTTCACTCCTTCAGGACGTTTCCACGCTGCTTCGAGCGCGGTCAGCGACGAATCCGAGGCGTTGAACTTCTTGCGCAGCGCATCCGCCTGCACCGTCATCGCGACCAGCTCGTCCGTCGCCGCGCGGCGCTTCTGCCGGTCGCCCGAGGTGAACCACGTAATCCGCGGGTCATCTTCAATCGCGAATTTCTTGCTGTCTTTATTCGACCCGATCTGCACTTCCACCGTGTAATCCGCGGCGGGATCCACCAGCGGACCGCCCAGTTGCTGCTGTCCACCACCCGACGCAGCGGCTCGCTCAGCCGCGGCTTCTTCCTGCGCCGTCGGCGGAACCGCTCGATCCGCGCGCATGTTCCACACAATTCGATTTACGCCCGCATCCACCGATTTCGGTTTCAGCGTCGCCAGCAGCTTGCCCCCGCGTGAGATCGTGATCTTCACGTCTTTCAATTCCGGCTTGTTCTTAACCCAAAAATCGATGATCGCCCCGTTCGGCGGATTCTCGCCCATGAAATAATCGTGCGAATCGAAATCGCGCTTGGCGGACATTTTCCACTCGACCCCCGGCCGCACGTTGAACACGGTCACGTCTGTGGCAGCGGTCTTCGCGTTCATCTGCTCCAGGCTGGAGATGCTGTCCATGATCCAAACCGACCGCCCGTGCGTCGCCAGAATCAGATCGTTGTCGCGAGGCTGAATCTGAATATCGTCCACCGGCACGCGCGGCAGATTGTTCTTCAACTCCTGCCAGTTCTCCCCGCGATCGAAAGAAATATACAGACCAAATTCCCCACCCGCGAACAGCAGATCGCGATTGCGCGGATGCTCGCGAATCACGTGCAGAGTCCCTTCATTCTTGGGAATCCCATTCGTGATCGGCTTCCACGTCTCGCCGAAATCCGTGGTCTTGAATAAATAAATGTTGTAGTCGTCCGAACGATGCCCGTCGAACGCGACATAAGCCGTGCCGGCATCGTAAGCCGACGGCAGCACGCGGCTCACATAAGTTCCCTTGGGAACCCCCGGAATATTGGCGACCACGTTCTTCCAAGTTTCGCCGTCGCGTGTCACCTGCACGTTGCCGTCGTCGGTACCGGCCCACAAAATTCCGGCGCGAACCGGAGATTCGCTCAAGCTGGTGATGGTCGGGAACGCCGCCACGCCGTCGTTACGCGACAGCATAGTCCGATCCTCCACCTTCTGACCCATGATGCTGAGCGTCTTGCGATCCACACCCGACGTCAGGTCCGGCGAGATGCGCTTCCAGTCGTCACCCTGATTGATCGACTTAAAAACGAAGTTGCCTCCGTAATAAATCGTCTTGCGATCATGTTTCGAGTCGACCACCGGCGAGTTCCACTGGAACCGGTAGCGAGCCATCTTGTCGTCATCCTCGCGCGGCCGTATGCTGCGCGATTCATGCGTGCGCAAATCCCGCCGCAGCAAATTGCCGTCCTGCGATTCCGCGTACACGATCCACGGCTCCTCCTGATCGATCTGCGCGTAAAAACCATCGCCGCCCGCCACCGTGTACCAGTCTTCTTTAGTAATGCCGCGAGTATTCGTAGTCGCGCTGGGGCCGCACCAGGAACTGTTGTCCTGCAACCCTCCGCACACCTTATAAGGACGCCCCATGTCGTACGCGATTTCGTAGAACTGCCCGATGGCCAGATTCTCGCGCGAATCCCAGCTCCGCCCCGCGTCGTGGCTGAAGTGAATGCCGCCATCGCAGCCGACGATCATGTTGTCCGAATTCGCCGGATCGATCCAGATGGCGTGAAAATCCACGTGAATCCGCGTGATGCGATTCTGCACAAACGTCTTGCCGCCGTCTTCCGAGTACTCCATGTTCACGCCCGCCACCCAGATCCTCTGATCGTTGTTCGGATCCACGCGCACCTGGCTGAAGTACATCGGCCGCGGATTCGTGTTGCTCATCTTGGTCCAATGCTCACCCTTATCGTCGCTGCGATAAATTCCGGATTCCTCGCTCTCGACCAGCGCATAAACCACGTTCGGATTCTTGCGATAAACATCCAGCGCGATGCGTCCCATCTCGCCCTTGGGCAGGCCGTTGGTCAATTTGGTCCAATGCGAGCCGCCGTCGGTGGTGCGATAAATCGCGCTTCCCGGACCGCCTCCGTTGAATCCGAACGCCGTGCGCCGGCGCTGATACGCGGCCGCATAAATCGTATCCGGATTCAGCGGATCCATCGCCAGATCGGTCACGCCGGTGTCGGCATTAATGTACAGACTCTTCTGCCACGTCTTGCCGCCGTCGGTGGTTTTGAAAACGCCGCGCTCTTCATTGGACCCCCATAAATGCCCCTGCGCGGCGACATAAACGATATTCGCGTTGGTCGGATGAATCACGATGCGCGGAATGTGGTGAGAATCTTTGAGACCCATGTGGGTCCACGTCGCGCCGCCGTCGGAAGATTTATAAACTCCATTGCCCCACGACGAGCTCTGCCGGTTATTCCCTTCGCCGGTTCCGACCCAGACGACATCGGGCTCGGACTGCGACACGGTCACATCGCCAATGGTGGAAACAGCCTGCTCGTCGAACACCGGCTTCCAGGTCATGCCGCCGTTCACCGACTTCCATACGCCTCCCGAGGCGGTGCCGGCGTAGACGATGTTGGTATTGCTCTCGACAACGGCGAAGTCGTCGGTACGCCCGCCCATCGCCGACGGCCCGATCTCGCGGAACTTCAGGTTTTTGAGAAAATCGACGTTCTGAGCCAGTGCAAAACGCCGGGAGAAGCAGAGCGAGGGAGAGAATGCGTTTCATCTTGGATATCGTACTACTATCAACGTTCGTAGATCCCGAGCGCCCGTCCGGCTTTGCTGGAGAATATCAGGATGCCGACGCGGTCGCTTAGTCGATTTGAAAGCAGAGGACGCAAGTTCGCCGCTATAACCTTGCAGGCCGTAGACGCGTAGTGGGTAGTGGACATACCGCCGGATTATCGGAACCCAATTAGCCCTCGGCGCAAGTACACTGGAACAGCGGAATGCCGACTTTGACCACAACCTGCCGAATGATGGCCTGGCTGTGCCTGACGGCCTCGGTCGCTGCTCAAGACGGAGTTGCACGTCTTTTGCCCAGGGATGCTCAGATCATCGAGACGGCAAACATCCCAGTCCGGGGTGGGAAAAGAAGAGCGCTCACGCTTTGGATGAAAGCGCCGCAGCGGGTCACCTCCACATGGGACTCCGCCGCCGACTTTCTCTATGGAGACCACTGGTTCGGGGCAACCTTCCTTTCGCTCACCGATCCGGCAAGCGGTAGCCTGATCAATACGGTGAAGGTTCGCCCCCAAGGTGAGACGCAGGACGGCGGGGACGGCTTCGCCATTCCATTCTTCACGTATGAAGGCGCTTACTACGTGCCGAAGCCCGACAAAAATCGAAGAGGAAAACCATTGCTGCTGCATCTCCAGGATCTAACCGGAGAAGGCGTGGCTGGTCAGTTTGTCCTTTTTGAGCATGTTGTCTCGGGGATTGCGGCTGGTTCGGCGTTCGGATACAGCGTCAAGTCAGATATTGCGGTGCAATACCCTGTCGAGACGACCCAGAATCGATTCAAGCCAGTCGTTAAGAACTGGGTCGCGGCCGTTTTTGATGCAAAACCACTGCGCCCCGGCTCCTGGAAATTCACCTGGGAGGCCGGGCACGGCGAGTGGGAGTGGATCGACGAAGAGATGCATTTCGACCCGGCTAGGCAACTATTCGTCGAAAAGGTGTCCACGCGGCCATACCCCGGGTTCGCACAAGTTCACTGTGATTTAGACAGAACGTTGCTGACGGATTTCCTGGGACGCATGCAGAAGGTGGCTTCAGATGAGTCCGGGTTCAAGTGGCTGCAAGGTCTCATCAGCGGAACCGCCTCAAACGCCATTGAAGCAGCCGGGATGGTACCGACCTTCCGCGGTAAGCAGGAGACGTTGAGCCTTGCTTTTCAAGTGACTGGCGAAGGAGCAATTGGCGTCGAGTTCACGGGTGATTCGGACTTTGTCGCCGCGCTCCAAGCGGAGCTCGGGACTTGGTGCCGTGCCAAATGAGAACATTGATCCAGCGCTAAGTGCGGCAACACACAATGAGCAGTCTGGAGAGTTTATTTCGGCAGCGGCCCAAGCCTTTTATTAGACGATAAAGTATGTTATCGTCTACACCCAATGCACCAACCACGTCACCCGCAACAGCAGATCTTCGCCGTCGAGCCGAACAGACGCGACCATCCTACTACTCATCGATTCGCTGAGTAGTCTTACGCTTCAAATACCAGGACGGAGGGTAACCCAAATGCGGCATCAGCGACTGCACACAACTCTGCGACTCCAGGAACATTAAAGTCAAACTCGGTCTTCTTATTCTTTTAAACGAATCGCCAGGTACGGCTGCACCTGAATCGACCCCAGTGAAGCCGTTCGCTGGTGCCCTACGGGCGATGCCACGCCAGTTTGAGACCTCATGCGCGATCTGGAAAGGGGTAAATCGCGGCGAACCTTGAGCGGGCCGTTTTCTCCATTCGAATCGAAACCCCTCCGCACACCAATAGAACATCGAAGACTTCCCGGCTCAGCCGAAAAGAATATTTTTCTTGACAGAAAATTGTTCCGGTGCTTAAATCGATCCATGCCGGCGACGTTGCAAATCGTACAGAGCCCCGAGAAAGCGGGCGTCTTACTTCAGCCCGGCCGGCTTCGTCTCCTCGAACAATTAACTGAGCCCGATTCCGCCGCCGGACTCGCCCGCCGTCTCGGCGTACCTCGGCAGAAGCTGAACTACCATCTGCGCGAACTGGAGCGCGAAGGCTTCCTCGAGTTGATCGAGGAACGCCGTAAAGGCAATTGCATGGAACGCGTGGTGCGCGCCGTGGCCCGCGAATTCCTGATCGCTCCCCACATCGGCGATCGCGTCACCGCCGACCGTTTCTCCGCCGCTTATCTCGCTTCTACGGCTGCGCGCATGATCCGCGAGCTGGCCTCTTTCTGCATCCGCGCCCGCCGCGCCGGAAAACGCGTCGCCACGCTTACGCTCGAAACCGAGATCCGCTTCGCCAGCGCTGCATCCCGCGCCGCCTTCGCCGAAGAGATGACCGCCTCCATTGCGCGCCTTGCGGCGAAATATCATAACGAGCGGGCCGAAGGAGGGCGGCGTTTCCGCCTGCTCTCCGCCGTTTATCCCGCCGTCAAGCTGGAAGAACCGGCGAGCGAATCCGCAAATCTGGAGTGAAATATGAGCCGATCCCATGAGACCGCCATCGATATAAAAGCGACCCCCGAAGAAGTCTTCCGGGCCATCACCGACCCCGCACAGATTGTGAAATGGTTCTGCGACGAAGCCCGTGTGGACCCGCGCGTCGGCGGAGAATATTACTTCGCGTGGGGCGGGGTGGGCGCCACAACCACGATCACCGCCTGGGAGCCCGGCAAGCATTTCGGCACGTGCAGCGAACGTTCCAAGACCTACGGCCACAAAGGCCCGGTGGACACCGGCGTTGTACAGAAAATGTGTGTCGATTACTACATCGAAGCGCTGGGCGGAGGAATCACGCGCCTCCGTCTGGTTCAGTCGGGTTTCGGCCCCGAAGCAGCCTGGGACGACGAGTTCGCCGATACGAAATCCGGCTGGACGGACTTCCTGAAAAAACTAAAGGGGTTGTTCGAAAAATAATGCACGCGCGAGGTGCAATCTCCGCAACCTGAAGAGTCGATGCCGCCGGTCAAACCACTTGTCAACGTGGAGCAGCGCGGGCGCATCCTTGGAATCGGCGGTGTCTTCTTCAAATCCGCCAAGCGCGATCAGATGCGCGAATGGTATTCGAAACATCTTGTAAGTCATGTCCAATAACGGCACAGTGTGCAAAAAGGGGGACTGGCTCGAATTTCGCCGCTTTTGCGAAAGTTCGTGCCTGTAGCCCTTTTTGCCCCGCCCGAATCATATTGTTCGAGATCAGCGACGCACTACACTAGCCATATCCCAGCCCCGCAATCGTTCATGATCAATTACATCGTGGACGATCTGGATGCTTTGCTCGACCGCTTAAAACAAGAGGGAGTAAAGATTGACTCCAAACGAATGGATGAATCCTACGTTCGCTTTGCCTGGATCTATGACCTGGATGGAAATAAGATTGAGCTCTGGCAGCCGTCCGCAAAGCCCTAAGAGCACGCGGTGCGATACGACGCCGGATTATCGGAAACACCATCTCGTGAGAAGCGTAGAATAAATTCCATCTATGGCTGAAGGAATTCTGAGCAAACGTGCCCTCGACATGCTGAACCGAGCCAGCGAAATCAGGAGTGAGATCGAGTTCTGCGGTGAAGATGGCGGTCTACCAAAAGAGATGCGCCATTTTATGGCGCGGCTGGGCGAACACCTCCGTTCCAAGTTGCAGCGGGAGGCCTGGGAAGATCCCCAAGTGGAGCCATCGGAGGAGGGCGTCGTCCTCTACCTAAATTCGCCGACGTGGCGGCGTGGGCTGCCAACCGACGAGTACGTGGCCTTCTCGTTTTGGTGGCCCAATCTGTTTCGGGAGTCTCCGTGCGTACAGCTCTACCTCCCGGATGAAAAGGTGTTCCAGCAGCGCAATGAGCTACTGAAGCGGCTCCGGCCAAAGCTTAGACTCAATGGGTTTACGGACTACTACGAACAGGACGATCCAGATCCCTCCTGCCCCATCTGGAAGAGCATCAGCCTTGAGGAGTTCCACCGAGAGCCTGGCTTTGATCTGGATTCATTCGTGGCGGCGATTGTTGAAGGCTTCCGGGGGTTGATGGAAATTGAACCACTAATTGAGAATGTCTTTGAGTCGCTGCCGCCAAATCCGGTATCCCCTCCATCGGAACGCCACCTCAAGACAATCGCGTTCCTCGACACAGAGTATGGGGGATCAGGGGCCGCTCGGAACATGACGGAGCTTGCCATCTTGAACGCCGCTTACGACGCGGAAGGAGATGCCGTCGTCGGAGTTCTCGAAGAATACTGCATGAAACCCGGTCAGGCACTGGATGAGGCAAAGGCCCGCGGCGTGCTGGAAAGGGCCGATTTCATCGTTGCCCACAACGCATTTAGCGCAGACAAACCTCTCCTGGCTCGGTATCTTCCTGCAACCGAGAAAATGAGCTGGCTCTGCTCTTTTCGCGGAATCGCGTGGAAGCAGCTGCTGGGTATCCAGAGCGAGAGTCTCGAAACCCTCATGGGCAAGGTCGGTCTTCGATACGAACAAGACCACCATGCCCACGCAGACGCCTGTGACCTGAAACGCTTGCTCGCCCACAAACACAACGGTCGCACCTTTTTGGGACGTTTGCTCGACGGCGACCCGCGTGGCCAATAGTTCTCTTACGATTAAGTATCTAGTCGTTACGCCCAACTGCAAGAACCACATCACCGGGGACAGCAGTTTTTCGCCGTCGAGCTGAATAGACGCGGCCACCCTACTCATCGATCCTCTGCGTCGTCTTCCGCTTCAAATACCAGCACGGAGGGTAACCCAAGTGCGGCATCAGCGACTGCACGCAACTCTGCGACTCCGTGGGAACATTAAAATCAAACTCGGTCTTTTTGTTCTTCAAATGAATCGCCAGGTACGGCTGCACCTGAATCGATCCCAGCGGAGTCGTTCGCGCGGCCAGGTAATCCGAGCCATACACCACCACCAGCAACATCGCCGTAAACAAAGCCGCCCGCTTCATTCGATCGAAACAACCTGCATCTGCGCGAGCTGTTTGTAATACCCGAGCAGCGCCTCGGCGCTGATCTTTCCGTACGCCGCGCTCAGAATATCGCGGATCTGTGCTACCGAACGCTGCCCATCCGCGAGATTGAAAGCCTCATACTCGACAATTTCGCGCTCCGGAATCCCGGCCAGCGGATCGGGACCCGAAAAAGTCTTCCCGCTGAACTGTGCATAGCCGCCCGGCACGACGTCCATCAGTCCGATCATCGCCGGATTCCGCCGCGGAACCATCGTGAACCCCGCTTCCGCCTCCGGCGCCTGCTTCCCGAACGCCTCCAGCGCCTTCATGGCTTGATTTTCGCGCTGGTTGATCTCCTTGGTCAGCGAAGGAATCAAAGCGTGCGCGCCCGGCGCGAACTCCGCTATCGACGCCAGCGTTTCGCGCTCCTGTCGGGCCGACTCTGCGATCAGGTTCGCCGCTTCGCGAGCATCCGGCTCGGTCAGCGCGCGCCGCAACGCTTCGCTCTGCCGCTTGCCGCCGCGCGCGAACACTTCGGCCACCAGCGGACGCACATCCCCGCTGCCGATCCCGGCCAGAAAATATCCCGAAGCCGCGCCGATCACGGCTACCCGGCGTAATTTAGTCGGATCGATGTTCGCCGACCGGTCGCCGTCGGTATGAATGAAAGCATCCGGCGCATCGCGAAAATAAATCGCGGGAATATGATAGGTCGATTCGTAAACCTGGTGATCGCTACCCATGCTGAACGGAGTAAAATCCGCCCAGAGCGCGTCTTTGGAACCTTCATTCGAAAGAATGCTGTCGGACGCGTCGGCCTCCAGGATCATCTTCATGCTTCCCTGGATCACGTATTCTCCGAACACTTCGGCGACGTCGTTCACCAGGCTCGGAATCGATGCGGGCGTGCGATCGATGTGCAGCACCGAGTGCGTAATCTTCGGATCGCCGCCCACCATATCCATATGAATCACGGCTCGAATCCGGCCCGCGATATCGGGATGGCGAGCCAAATAACACGTGGTCCCGGCAATTTCCGGCGGAAAAATGTAGCGAATCGTCCGGCGCGGACGCGGCAGAGTGCCTTCGCGAATCAGCTTCGATAGAATCCGCGCGTCCTCAAGAATCGTCGAGCATCCGCTGGCATTGTCGTTCGCCGACGGCTTTTGATGATCCAGATGGCAGCTATAAACGATCTCTCCCGCGTCGGCCTCGGTGCCCGGAATCGTCGCGACCACCACGTCGAAAGTTCCCGGCGCTCTTTGAGCATTCACCGCCGCATGCAAACGGATCGCCTCGCCCCGAGCCAGCCGCGCCCGAAATTCGCGAGCCTGCCCTTGCGAGATCATGAACGCGAACTTATTCGGGTCGTAGTAAGACAGATGACCCCAGCGGACCAGCTTCGGATGCTCATCGATCCAGATCCGGTCCTGATTCTGAAAGTAGCTGAGGATCCCGACCGCCCCGCGCTCGACGGCCATGCGCTGGACTTGTTCCGTCTGCCCGCCGGCCAGAACAATCTTGCCGCGAACGTTCCTGTCGGTGTAATCCTTCGCCGAGGTGCCCGCGCCGACATCGACCAGCTCCGTCGTCACGTCCGCGCTCTCCGAAAAATCGGCCAGGACGATCGGATTCTTCGACCAGTCGCCGATCACGTGCGGCTGCGGCGCAATTTCCGTCAGAACCGCGCTCGAAATCTGCCACCCGAGATACGATTTGAAAGTGTTGTAAGTCGTCTTTCCGTCGGCGGGAAAATTCTCGATGTGCGCGTCCAAACCGTATTGTTTAGCCTTGGCGAGAATCAGGTTAGCGCCGTCGTTGAACCCGGCCGTAGCGGGAACGCGATGATGTTCCCCCAGCGCAATGATGGTATCCAGCGGCAGCTCGCCCGAAGCCTCTTCAACAATCGCATTCAGCCTCGCGTCGGGCATCAAGGTAGTCTTCTGCCCCCACGCCGAAAATCCGCAGATCAATAAAATCGCCGTTCGCATCGTTTGTCTAATCCTACAACGCGTCACCTCCGTCCGCATGCTTGGCATGGCGGCTCATTATCCGCAGAACATCAAATGCTTACGCCCAGAGCCGCCATGCGCAGCATGCGGCCACACTAGCCAACAACGACGATCCACCCAACCAGCTGAAGCCATCCGTACCGAGCCGCCATGCGCAGCATGCGGCCGCCCTCGACGGCCCACTCGACCCACCGAAGGTCCCTTCAAAGTGTTAAACTCCGTCCCAATAGGAGGATCTTATGGATCGCCGAGACTTCTTCCAACTCGCCGCCGGATCGGCTGCCTTAGCCATGTTTCAGGACAATGCCGTCCAGCGCGCCGCCGCTGCTTCGGAATCCGTCAATGGACGCAAACCCGAGGACGTCGCTCGTGACGAGGATTACTGGGCCGAAATCCGCGACGCCTTCACCATCGACCGCAACATTATTAACTTCAACAACGGCTACGTCAGCCCGTCTCCGAAGCCGGTGCAGGAAGCCATGCGCCGCTACCTGGAATTCAGCGACATGGGCCCCTGGCACACCATGATCAACAACCTCGAACCCAAGATCGAGATGGTCCGCCGCCGCCTCGCCGACACCGCCGGTTGCGAACCCGAGGAAATGGCGATCACCCGTAATGCCAGCGAATCTCTAGAAATCGCCCAGTGCGGCATCGACCTCCAGCGCGGCGACGAAGTCCTGACCACGAATCAGGATTATCCCCGCATGCTCACGACGTTCCGGCAGCGCGAGCGCCGCGAAGGCATCGTCCTCAAAACCATCTCTTTCCCCGTCCCGCCCCCCAGCATGGACGACCTGTATCAAAGGTTCGAGCGCGCGGTCACTCCCCGCACCAAGCTGATCCTGGTCTGCCACATCACCAACCGGACCGGCCAGATTTTCCCCATCAAACGGATCTGCGAAATGGCGCACGCCCGCAATATTCCCGTGATCGTCGACGGGGCACACGCCTTCAATCATTTCCCGTTCAAAATCTCCGATCTCGATTGCGATTACTACGGCACCAGTCTCCATAAGTGGACCTGCGCGCCCATCGGCACCGGATTCCTGTACGTCCGCAAGTCTCGCATCGCCGGCACCTGGCCATTGATGGCCGCCTCCACGTCCCAGGACCACGACATCCGCAAGTTTGAGGAAATCGGCACCCATCCCGCGGCCAACCACGACGCCATCAGTACCGCTCTGGTATTCAATGAGAACATCGGTATCGACCGAAAAGCGGCCCGGCTGCGCTATCTAAGGGATCGCTGGGCGCACCGGCTGGCTGAAAATCCCAAATGCAAGATTCTGCATAGCCCGGACCCCGCCCAGTCCTGCGGAATCGGCTTTCTGGCCTTCAACGGCGCCGACGCCGGCAAAATCCACGACGCCCTATGGACCAAGCACGACATCCTGACCGCCCGCGTCTCCCATGAGGAGTTCGACGGCCTGCGAGTCACTCCGCACGTGTACAGTACCATTAGCGAAGTTGATACTTTTGCGTCGGCTATCGAGAAAGAATTGAAGGCTTAGTACAAGCGCTGGTACCACCGTAGCTTTTACGGCCTCCGAGCAAAAACCCGTTGACATTGTAGTCGATTAGAGATAAACTCGACCGAACCGGGGGATAGGTCTACCGGACGGTCGGTCGATCAAAGTTTTGAGGCCGGCAGGGACTTTTAAGCAGTTAGGTGCAGTGTCTTTAAAAGTTGCTTCAGGGAGGGATCGGGCCATGTTGACCAGGATAGCTTTGTGCGTGGCGCTTTTGGGGTTAAGCGTCATGTTATTCGCGCAAGCTCCGACAGGAAATATTACGGGAATCGTCTCCGATGAAAGCGGAGCCGTAATCCCCAACGCAACAGTCACCATTACCAACAAAGCCACGGGAGTTGCCCGTAGCGCGACCACCAACGCAGAGGGTATTTATAGCGCAGCCTCCATGGCGGCCGGCGACTATGAGATTCGCGTGGAAGCGAACGGCTTCAAGACCTCGGTACGCGACGCCACGGTATCGGTCGGCGGCAACACCCAGGTGAACATGCCGATGTCGCTTGGCGGGACCAAGGAAGTGGTGACGGTCGAAGCCGCTTCGGCGCAAATCAATTACGACAGCAACACGGTCGCGGGCGTCATTGAGCGCAATAGCATTGCGGACATGCCTCTGAACGGACGCAGCTATCTCCAGCTCGGCGCACTGGAGCCGGGTGTGACGGTGGCCACCGGCACAGTGGCGCAGTTCAACGTGCTGTTCACGGTCAGCGTGCTGGGCGCGGGCAACCGCACCGCCGTGACCATGGATGGCGGCAACATTTCCGATAACATCGACGTGGGCGGCGGCATGTCCTCCATGAACTTCTCCCAGGACATGATTCAGGAATTCCAGCTTTCCGAAGTCAACTTCGATCTGGCGACCCCGATCGCAGCGGGCGGCGCGATCAACGTTGTAACCCGCTCTGGCACCAATGACTGGCATGGCAGCGGCTACTTCTTCTATCGCGACCACAATATGGCCGCGTACCCGAACCTCCAGCGCATTCCGAGCGACCCGAACCCGTTCTTCGTGCGCCGCAATCCCGGCGTTACGTTAGGCGGGCCGATCAAGAAGGACAAATTGTTCTTCTTCTTCAATTACGAATTCCTGAATCAGGTGGCGGCGACCAGCATTCTGTCCACCGATCCCGCGTTTACGGCGCTGCAAAATACCTATGGCAGCCCATATACCAGCAAGCAGATCAGCGGACGCATCGATTATCACATCAATGCCAAGCACAACCTGTTCATGCGCTATTCACACGACGGCAACGCCGGGTTTGGGCAATCGCTCGAATTCGGGGATCCGTCCAACTGGGCGCACAACACCAACTGGGCCGATCAGGCCATCATCGGGCTGACCAGCTCGCTGACTCCGAACATCGTAAATGACCTCCGGTTCCAGTACAATTACTGGAACAACCACAACATCCAGGCTTCGCCATCCGATTGCAGCGCGCCTTGCGCGGCCGGCGTCCTGCCGAACATCTACACGTTCGTCGGAGGCAATTATCCCGCAGTCGGACCGAACTTCAACGCTCCTCAGGGACGAAATACCCGGCGTTACGAGCTGGTTGAGGCGTTGAGCTGGCAGAAAGGCTCGCACCGGCTGAAGTTCGGCGGCGATCTCAATCCGACCAATTCGGCCGGCCTGTGGGGATTCTGCACTCCGCTGTGCGCGGGCGCGTTCTCGCCATCGTACCTGAAGGCGACCTTCGGCGCGGCCGGTGCGGCGCTTCTGTTCCCGACCACCCCGGCAACGCTGACCACCGATGCGCAAGCGCTGAACCTGCCTGTCTATAACGGCAGCGCCAGCATCTTCAGCGGCGTCGGCGTGGGTTCGGTTTCAACGCCGGCGGCTTACGATTACAACCAGAACCGGAATTTCAATCAGTACCGCATGTACTTCCAGGACGTGTGGAAGATCAAGGAAAGATTTACATTCAACTACGGCCTGGGATGGAACGCGCAGACCGGCTTCTACAACGGGGATGTACCCAGACCGGCCTACCTGGCTCCGATTCTCGGGTCGGGCAACCTGGGACCCACGGCGAATAATACCAAGGAGTTTCAACCCGCTTTCGGATTCGCGTGGAGCCCGTTTAAGAACAACAAGACCGTCATCCGCGGCGGCGCGGGCATCTATTGGGACAGCACGCCGGGATATTACAAGCTCCGCGAAGCATCCTCCATCGATCCCCCGGGCGCCGACCGGAACACTCTGGCCGCCAGCGCATTCACCAACAACATCGCCGGTCCGTTCAACGGATCGGGTGTCCTGGTCCTCGGCGGAAGCACCTCGACCTGTCCGTATGGAGCGTTCGGCATCCCGTGCTCGGTCCTGGCGATCGGTGCGCCACTTCCGCTGGGCGGCCTCACTACCATGACCGTCGGGCAGTTCCAGACTCTGGTCAATCAGGAACTCCCCGCCGTGCAGGCCATTCTTTCGCCCAACAATCCGCAGCGCAGCGGGCCTTTCCAGTACGCCAATATCAACTACGCCAAGCAGGGAGTCGAAATCTATCCTCAGAACTTCCCATTGGCCCGCAGCTACCAGACCTCGATCGGCGTGCAGAGAGAACTGGGTTGGGGCATGGTGCTCACAGCCGACTGGGCTCGCCGTCAAGGCGAGAACGTTTCCCTCGGCGAAGTGGATCAGAACCTGTACAATCGCTTCCAGGGCAGCTCGACTCCGGTACCCGTGATTCCGCTCTGCAAGACCAGCCCGGATTACAATCCGACCGACGAATGCTCCAGCGGATCGATCACGTTCTGGACCGATCAGGGCCGCGCGATCTATGAAGGGCTGCTCACCAAGGTGCAGAAGCGCTTTTCGAACCATTTGCAGTTCACGGTTGCCTACGCTCTGCAAAGAGCCACTACGGAAACAGTCTGGGATGACGCTCACTACGCGGCAGGGTACGGACAGTATCTGGCGCACAACAACCTGACCATAGCGGGAAGCTATAATTTCCCGTGGGGCTTTACGCTGAGCATGAACTCTTCCTTCATCAGCGCGACGCCTGGCACGCCCACGGTTTCAACCTCCTCCGGGTTGATTCTTCCCGGCACGGTGCCATCCGGCAGCAGCGAACCGCTTCCGGGAATCACCTACGGCTCCCTCAACGCGGGAACCAGTCAGTCGCAATTGGCATCGCTGGTCGCGGCTTACAACTCGACCATCGTCGGAAGCGTGAATGCGAAAGGCGCGGTGATTCCAACCTCGTCCTCGATCATTTTGCCGAAAAACTACGCATTCGGCGCTCCCATCATGACGCAAGACTTCCGCTTGACCAAGACGTTCACCATCAAGGAACGCTATAAATTCAACATCCTGGCGGAGATGTTCAATGCGTTCAATATATCCAACCTGACCGGCTACTCGATGGCTCTCGACACCGGCGCCGCCGGCAGCGTCTGCCAGCAAGGTTCGGTCGCGCCGGGCAGCCCCGGGTCCATAAGTTGCGCCTTCGGCCAGCCGACGTCGCGCGCCGGCCAGTTGTTCGGATCCGCCGGAACGCGCGCCGTGCAGTTGGGCGGCCGCTTTACCTTCTAAACTGCCTGGAGCTTTAATGGATTGAGCGGGAGTCCCGAAAGGGGCTCCCGCTTTTTGTTTGGGCGTAGAATAACTACTGACCCATGTCCACTTTCAAATTCGCGATCCTGCTCGCCGTGCCCGCATTCGCCCAGACGGCGCCCCATCCGTTCACCACCGCGGACTACTCGCACGCCGAAGAATTCATGGGCTACAAGACGACGCCTCTGGTCTACGGAGCCGTCGCGCGGCCGACCTGGATCGAAGGCGATCGCTTCTACTACCGGACCACCACCGCAGCGGGAACGCAGTTCGTGATGGTAAACGCCGCCACCGAAGCCAAGTCTCCGGCGTTCGACCATGCCAAGCTCGCCTCGGCTCTTTCGACCGCGTCCGGCACAAGTTACGACGCCAATCACCTGCCCTTCATGGATTTCGAAATGGCCGGCAGCGCGATCTCCTTCAATGTCGGCCCCCGGCGATTCAAATGCGATCTCGGCTCTGTGCAGTGCACCGCCGAGGGCGGAGGCCGGCGAGGTCGCGGCGGCAACGAATCTCTTTCCCCCGATAAACGCCGCGCCGTTTTCATTCGCGACAACAACCTATGGTCCCGCGACGTCGAATCGGGCAAGGAAACCCAGCTCACCACCGACGGCGTGAAGGATTTCGGCTACTCCACCGACAACGCCGGCTGGGCTTCCAGCGACCGTCCCATCGTCGCCTGGTCTCCCGATTCCAAAAAAGTCGCGACCTTTCAACAGGACGAGCGCGGCGTAGGCGAAATGTACCTGGTCAACACGCAAGTAGGCCATCCCGAGCTGAAAGCCTGGAAATATCCCCTCCCCGGCGACGCCGTGATCACCACCATTCAGCGCGTGGTGATCGACGTCGCCGATCCGCACGTGGTGCGTCTGAAGATGCCCGCCGATGAGCACCGGTCGAGCTTATGCGACAACGTAGCCTGCCGCGGAGGCGAATGGAGCGACGTCCAATGGAACACCGATTCCTCGGCGGTCGCCTTCGTGTCCACCTCGCGCGATCACAAACAGGAACATCTCCGGATCGCCAACTCCGCCACCGGCGAGATTCGCGATGTGCTCGAAGAATCGGTTCCCACGTTCTACGAGTCCGGCAACGGCCGCGTGAACTGGAAATATCTTCCCGCGTCGAACGAAGTAATCTGGTTCTCTGAGCGCGACAACTGGGGTCAGCTTTATCTCTACGACGCCGCGACCGGACGTTTGAAAAATCAGATCACCTCGGGCGAAGGCAGCGTCAGCCAGCTCCTGCGCGTGGATGAAACCAATCGAACCGCCTATTTCCTGGCCACGGGCAAGGAGAAAGGCCGCGATCCTTATTTCATCCATTTTTATCGCGTCGGCTTGGACGGCAAGAATCAAACCCTGCTCACGCCGGAAGACGCCAATCACGAAATCACGCTGGCCACATCGGGAAAATATTTCGTCGACAGCTACTCGAAACCCGACGTCCCTTCTATAACGGTCCTGCGCGATGAAAACGGAAAAATGATCGGCACGCTCGAAAAATCCGACATTTCAAAGCTGCTGGCCACCGGCTGGAAGCCTCCGATTCCTTTCACAGTGAAGGCTCGCGACGGCATTACTGACCTGTACGGCCTGATGTTCAGGCCCACCAATTTCGATCCGAACAAAAAATATCCAATCGTCAATCACATTTATCCCGGCCCGCAAACCGGCAGCGTCGGCAGCCGCAGTTTTTCCGCCGCGCGTGGCGATTGCCAGTCTCTGGCCGAGCTCGGATTCATCGTGATCGAGCTCGACGGCATGGGAACGCCCTGGCGCTCCAAGAAATTTCATGAAGCATATTTCGGCAACCTGGGCGACAACACTCTGCCGGATCAGGTGGCCGGGATGAAGCAGCTCGCCGAGAAATATCCGTGGATCGATCTCGAACGCGCGGGAATTTACGGCCACTCCGGCGGCGGATTCGCCACCGCCGACGCCATGTTCCGCTATCCCGATTTCTTCAAGGTCGGCATCTCGGAAGCAGGCAATCACGATAACCGCGAGTACGAAGACGACTGGGCGGAGAAATGGCAGGGCCTGCTCCAGAAGAATCCGGACGGCACCACCAACTACGACAATCAGGCCAATCAACTGGTCGCGAAAAATCTTAAAGGCCATCTGCTGCTGGCGCACGGGACCATGGACAACAACGTTCCTCCCTACAACACTCTGCTGGTGGTGAATGAGCTGATCAAGGCCAACAAAGATTTCGACCTGCTGCTGCTGCCCAATCGCAATCACGGATTCGGGAATGAGCCGTACATGGTGCGCCGCCGTTGGGATTATTTCGTCCGCTACCTGCTGGGCGCGGAGCCTCCGCACGAATTCGAGCTGCATCCGCCGCCGACGGAGGGTCCGCGAGGGCAATAGCGATGCGTCTAGCCATCCGAGCCTGCTTTCTGATCGCAGCCGCCTGCGGCGCGCAATCGTTTGAGAGCGCCACCATACGCCCTGCCGCGCGCGGTTCTGCCTCGTCCCGGGGCCCGGAAATCAATGCTGCGAACTTCACCTGCCGCAACTGCACCATGTCGATGGCGCTCGCCGACGCTTTCGACGTCACTTCGTTTCAAATCTTTGGTCCCCACTGGATCGAAACGGAACGCTACGATCTGGGCGCCAAAATCGCGCCCGGCACCACCGAAGACCAGGTGCGCGCGATGGAACAAAATTTCCTCACCGCGCGGTTTCAGATGAAGTTCCACCGCATGTCGCGGGAGATGCCGGTGTATAGGCTCGTGGTCGCGGCGGGTGCCAAGTTTAAAACCTCCTCGACAGAAGCCGCCGCGGTCTCCGATGAATCGCCGCGCGGCGTCGACAAAGACGGCTATCCGCTCCTTCCGTCCGGCTCGGCGAGCCGTGTGCTCATGTCGGACGGCAAGTTCGCCATGCGCGGCGCGCGCATCACGATGACTGAATTCGCGGCGCTGCTGACACGCCGCGTCTCCCGGCCCGTTCTCGACGCCACCGGGTTAACAGGAACCTACGATCTCCAGATGAAGTGGACCGCGGAAAATCTGTCCAGCGCGCTGAAGGATCAGCTCGGGCTGAAGCTGGAGCAGGCGCAGGCAGCGGTCGACGTGGTCGTCATCGACCACTTGGAAAAAGCCCCTACCGGGAATTGAAGGACTGATACAGCTCCTTCTGCCGCTCCGCAATCGCATCCCATCCATACAATCGTTCCGCCGTTTCGCGAGCATTCCGTTCCAGCGCGATTCGTTCTTCAGGATGGTCCAGCAGCCTCAGAATCGAGCGCGCCAGATCCTTCGCGCCGTCCGCGATGATCGCGTCCTTCCCCGACTCGACCTCCAATCCATTCACGCCGGCGCGCGTCGAAACGATCGCCTTCCCCATCGCCATCGCTTCCATGATCTTGATATTGGTTCCCGCGGAAGCCACCAGCGGCGCGATCACAATCGCCGCGCGCCGATACGCCGGCCGAACATCGGAAACGAATCCTTCCACTTCGACGCCCGCCTCATGCAGATCCCAGAACCGTTCATGATGCAGACCCGCGATCACGTGCAGAGTCGCGCCCGGAATCCGCGGCCATACCTCGCGCAAAAAGAATTCCAGCGCCAGCACGTTCGGCCGATGCGCGAAGGACCCGATGAACAGCAATCGCCGAGGCTCCGGCGAAACTTCAGAAGGCTGAAACCGCTCCAGATCCACTCCATTCGCGATGGTGACCGCCCCCGGCACAAGCTGCCGGTCCTTCTCCGACATCACCACCACCTGATCCACGCGCCGCCAGGCATCTTTTTCGAAATTCAGCCATCGTTCATACTGCCGCCGAGTCTCCCAATCTTCTTCGCGCACCAGCATCTGCGCGAACAGGTCATAAGTAATATCGTGCTCCACCAGAATCGTGCGCGCCGGCGCGCAATCCGCCGCATACTGAGCCATCTGAGTAAATTCAAGCTGAACCACCCCCGGATTCCATTTAGCGATCGTATGCCGCAGTGCGGCATGAAACGCCGGCGAATCGAACTCCTCCACCGTATCCGGCCGCGGAGTCGACGGCAGCGCATGCGTTCCGGGACGCCGTACGGTGACAATCTCAACACAAATCTCGCGCAATTCCGCGGGCGCGGGGCGAGCTTCTTCGACGAACGAAACCAGCACCAGGTCGAAATCGCGAGCCGCTCGCCGCATCAGGTTGTAAATCCGCACCGCGGCCCCATGTGCCAGTGGAAACGGCAAATAAGGGCTGACAATCATCACCACCGGCTTCGACGACGGCTTCCTTCCTGGAAAAACCGCGACACTTCCATCCGTCAGATCGAAACAATCGAAATGCGGGTCATGCACCACCACGCTCTGCCGCGCAGCAAACGCCAGCGCGTCCACTTTTTTCGCGAGATTCAACCGCACGATATTCTCGCGCCACATCCTCCGATCCCCAGCCGCGCGAGCCAGAAATCGTATGTAGTTGAACTCCAGCGCCCGATCGAGCTGATCCGCCGTGAAATATTTCGACGTGGTCGCCCGATGCAGATGCAGCACCCGCGCATCGCGGCAGTACACCGACGCCCATCCGCGCTGCCACGCCCTCACGCCCAGGTCGAGATCCTCGACATACGCCGGCTCATAAACTTCATCAAACCCGCCCAGCGCCTCCAGCTTCGCGGCATCGAACAACGTGCAACCGCCGCTGCCGTACAGAACCCAGCTCAGATCCTCGCCCTCCAGCGGCTCATCGCACCGCACCGGAAAATCCGGCCCTGGACGCATCACCGTTTTCCCCGTCTCCTCGCGACGCTGTCCTTCGGGAAAGAAAATCTGCGCCGTCGACGCGAACAGTCCCGGCACCCGATCGAACGCCGCGCGCAGAGCCGCCAGGAATCCCGGCTCGGCCAGCATGTCGTTATTCAAAACACACACATGCGAGAATCGCGCCCGCCGGATGCCGCGATTGATCGCACGCGAGAACGACAGCGGCTCCGCGTTATGCTCGACGATCACCGACGGAAAATCGGAAGCGAGAAACGTAGCCGTGCCGTCGTTCGATCCATTGTCGACCACGATAATCTCGTCAGCATCGTAAATGCGCGGCAAACATCGATCCAGCAACTCTCGTCCATTGCGAGACGGAATCACCACGGAAATCCCCGCCGGCCGCGCCGACGGCGGCACCGGCTCTTCACGCAATGCAACGCGACGCACCATCGCCCCGCGCAACAGCGCCAGTCGATAAAAAATCGGCCGTCGAAACTCCTTCGGATGCGCGGCCCGCCACAATTGCGTATAAATCCAGCCGCCGGGATTGAACTGCCAGCGCACGAAATTTTTCGCGCGCCACAACAAATGGCGACCGATGGTCCCCGTGCTCCCAGGCCGGAGCATGAAATGCTCGCCTTCTTCGTTGAACGCGAGAAAATACAACGGAGCCATCGCGAACCCGAGCATCCGCAGCCCCCAATACGGCGTGCGAGGCTCCAGAATCACCGCCGCAATCCGAACCTTCCGCCCCGCGAGCTTCGCCTTTACCAGATCCCGATTCTCGCTCCACTTGCGCTTGACGTGGAACCGGATCCATTCGCCTTCGCGCGGAGGGAATTCGGAAACCACCACCAGTGGCAATTCCGGAAAAATGTTTTTCATCCGGACGAGGACGAGCGCAATCACGTCGTCGGACCCGGACGCGAACAATACCTTGACTGCTGGTTTCAAATCAGTTCATCGAGCCGGAACTGCCACTCGCCGCGGCAATGCTGATCCCACAGCGCCAGGGCTTGCGCGCAGAACGCCGTCGACACCGGATTCATGAACGGCAGCATCTCCCCGTCCTTTTTCCCGAACCAGAAGCCCCCGCGCAGACCGCGGATCGGGCGAATCCGATTGGTACGCGGCCGCCCGTTCCGCCTCCTCGCGCGCAGCGGCCTCATCCAACTCGACAGCACAATCGTGATGCGCGATCAAGCCGCACGCGCAAAAGCTGCGCGCACACATCCGATCGCTCAAACTGCGGCCCGATCTCGCGCAACAGCGCTCCCACGTGGCCCACCCCCGCAATCAGCGCGTCGCGAACGTTCTGGCGATCCGCCACAAACAGCAGCGCCTCCAGAAAATAACAGTACGCGTGCAAACGATCCATCAACCGTTCGCGATCCTTCTCGCCGCGCAAAAATGACTCATGCGTCGCCAGCGAATACGCAAGCATCGCGTCGAACAACCTGGGAGCGTATTCGTCATCCACCTCGCGCCACGCCAGCGCTGATTTCAACTGATAGCATCCCGGCGATCGCGACCAGCGCGGCTCATACGGCAGCGGCTGCTTCTCCGGCAGAGTAATGATGGGATGAAAAACTCCTTCGCCCGGAAAATCGAAGGCGAGCGAAAGCGCCGCCTCCGTTCGCGCGATCCCGAAACTTCGCCTCGCCAGTCGCACGATAAGCCGCATTCAACCCGCGCACGATGATTCCAATGTCGAAAAAATACGCGAGCCCCGATCCCGGCTCAAACGGGAACGTGTGGCTGAACGCGTCCCAAGCCTGATCGGTCAGATAGGTTGCAGCGCGCGTCGCCGCGTCGATCGCCCCCAGCGACACCAGCGCGCTCACCGCGTATCCGGTAATTTCCGTTGAAACGCCCGCGTTCCGTTCTGAGTCTGACCGGTAGTACCGTGCGACGCCGCCGCTTGCCTCCTGAATTCCGGAATTTAAGAACCAGCAGCGAGCCTGTTCGAGAAATGAGGTCAATCTCCGATTGTATAATGGGGACCATCATGCGCTGGTGGGCAACCGCGTGCCTTTTCGGAAGCGTCATCGCGCACGCGCAGTTGAACCTGCCCGTCGGCTTCACGCAAGGCGACGTGGTCTCCTGGACCGGCTCCCCCCGCTCCGGCGAGCTGACCATCCGCAACGTAGAAAAAGCGGTCTATTCCTGCCGTTTCGACGCTTACACATACTTCGAACGGGAACATCAGATGATCCAGGTGAACGTTCTCGCCGCGGGCGATCCAGTGGAAGTGCTCGCCGATCGCAGGCCTGGATCCGCGACATGCTACGCGCGAACGGTGCAAGTCGTGGAGCCGCCCGCGAAGCCCCTGCGTCGATGGCGCGCCGTCGCCAGTCCCACGGAAGATTTCGCGCCGCGCGGCGACCTCGCGTTTGGCGGCTTGGTTTTACATCGCGATGCCGACGCGATCGTCATCAAAACCCGCACCGGCGAACTACGCGTGAACTTGCGCCCGGACACTCGCTTCCTGAGCGATGGCCTTCGTCTGGACGCAGCCGCCCTGATGGTGAACCTCCACGTCTTCGTGCGCGCCGGGCACGATATCTACGGTCAACTCGAAGCGTTCCAGGTGATCTGGGGCGAAATCATCGCGCCGCGGTAAACGAACTGGCGCGAACATCTTTGATCGTCACCTGCCAAGGCGCGTAGCCGCGAGCCGCCGAGTACGCGTCCTCCTCGAATTGAAACGCGACATCCATGAAGCTCCCGGCCGCCAGTTCCTCCACGCGACCCGCGAAATTCCAGGCCTTGGCGCGAATCGTCCGGCCGTCCGCCTCTCAATCGCACGAATACGTGCTTCTCTTTGCGAATGTCCGGCGCCGCGATCTCCGCAATCCCCCGCGCGATAAACACCGGCGAAGGATTGCCGAACCCGAACGGCGCCAGACTCAGCATCTCCGCGACCGCTTGATCGTTGATCTCGCGAAACGCGATTTCCGCGTCGATTTCCAGAGCGCGCTCGAAATCGGCGGACGTAAGCAGCGAGGCAGCGTGAGCGCGAAAGCGCTCGCGAAACTCCTCCACGTGTTCGGAGGACAGCGTCACGCCCGCCGCCTGCCGGTGGCCGCCGAACTTCGTGAACAGCTCCGGCATGGTCTCCAGCGCGTCCAGCAGATGAAACGCGGGAATGCTGCGCCCCGACCCTTGCGCCACGCCGTTCTCGATCCCCAGCACGAACACCGGCCGATGAAATCGCTCCACCACGCGGCTGGCGACGATTCCCACCACGCCGCGATGCCAGCCTTCGCCCGCGAACACCAGCGCGGCGTCGCCATCGGTCACCGGCTGCTCGATGCACTGCTCGAAAATGGCGCGCGCGATCTCGGCTTCGGTCTGCTGGCGGTCCTGATTCAGATCGTGAAGCTTCGCGGCCAGTTCGCGCGGCCCGCGCCGGATCGGCGTCAGAAACATCTCGATCACGTCGCTGGCGCTGTCCATGCGGCCCGCGGCGTTGATGCGCGGCGCGACGCGAAACGCCACTTGCCCGGCGCTGGGCGATTCGCCCTCCGGGAAGCCCCGAAACATCCAGCAGCGCGCGCAAGCCGGGATTCTTCACCTCGCGCAGTCCTTCCAGCCCGCGCTTCACGATCACGCGATTCTCTCCCGTCAGCGGAACCACGTCGGCCACCGTGGCGATGGCCACCAGCTTCAGCAACGAATCGAGCAGCCGCTCCCGGCGGCGGTTTCTCCCAGCCGCAAGTGCGCCGACCAGCGCCTCGCATCAGCTTGAACGCCACGCCGGCGCCGCACAGATTCTTCTCCGGATACCGGCAATCCGGCCGGTTGGGATTCAGCACCGCAAGCGCCGGCGGCAGTTCGGCCTCCGGCAGATGATGATCCGTGACGATCACGTCGATGCCCAGCACTGAGCGCGTGGCGCACCACGTCGTTGGCGCGAATCCCGGTGTCGACGCTGACGATCAGTGACACGCCGTCGGCCGCGGCTGCCGCCTCCACCACTTCGCTGCGCATGCCGTAGCCGTCGCGCAGCCGGTGCGGCACGTGAAAGGTCGCCGGTCCGCCCGCAGCTCGATGCCTTTTTTCAGAATGACCACCGCGCTGGTGCCGTCGACGTCGTAATCGCCGTAAAGCAGAATCGGTTCTTTTTGTTCAATTGCCCGCCGCAGCCGCGCCACCGCTTCCGGCATCGATGCGAGCAGATAAGGATCATGCAGGTCTTCAAGCGTGGGACGCAAGAAACGCCGGGCGGATTCGGCATCGCGCAGCCCGCGCACCCACAACGCGCGCGCGGCCGGGGCGGCGATTCCGAGAGCTTCCGACAAAGCTGCGACGCCTGCCGGATCGATGGATGCCGTCAGCCACTTCATCAATCAGTTCTTCGAAAAATACCCGCCGCTCAAGGGATCTTCGTCGTCGTCAACGCCGTCGTTCAACTCGTAAACCAAATCGTTCAGCTCGTCGAACCATTCGGTGCGCAACTCGAACAGGTACACGCGTTGCCCCAGATCGAAAGTCAGCTCGATCTGGCACACCTTGCCTGCATAGCCGCGCAGATCGCGCAGCCGCTGCTCCACTTCGCGCCGCTCTTCGCGCGGAAGCTCGCTCACGCGATCCAACGCGTCGTCGACCATCCCCGACACGAATTCGTTCACAAACATGTTCACCAGCTTGACGCCGGCCGCTTCCGCCGCCGCGACGAATTCGTGGTAATCGGGACGCCGCACGCTGTCCCAGTGGAGGGTGGCCAGCTCCTCGCCGTTGCGCTCCTGGCCGTGAAACATTGCGATGCCGAGCGATTTCAAGTACTCCTGGATCTCTGTCGAAATTTTGTCGAGATTAAGTTTCATGAGTGGTACGCACCAGAATATCGCCGGGCCCGGCCAAATCCCGCGCCGACGGCGTCACGATGGTCTTCGGTCCGATAAAGATCTTACGCGATTCGGCGATCGCGCGGCGCACGTCGTCTTCACAAACGAAATCGACGATCGCGACCACGGGAGCCTCAGTCGTGGGCCGCGGCGCCGGAGGCGAGCTCTTGTGTACCTGCAGATATTTCTCCACAGCCGCCACAATTGTATCCCGATCTACAGTTCCTTCAGCGGCCGGCAGGGGTCCGCGAGCATACGCCAGCCGCTTGATATTGATCAGATGCAGTGGACCAATGTTGTCGCTGGTGCTGATTCCCGGCCACCGCGCCGCATCCCAGTGTCATCGCGGGAAACAGGTTCGTTTCGACGTCCGGTCGACCCTGCGGCGTGGACGTATTTGCGATCACGCGAAACGCAGGCATGCGCAACGCATATTCGCGAATCCGCGCGTCATCCTTCGCATAAATTCCGCAAGTGTGACCCAAGCCGCCGAACGCAGCACGGCTTCGCACGCATCCAGCGCGGCTGCGAAATTCTCCACGAAATACAATGACAAAACCGGCGACAATTTCTCCGCCGAAAGCGGATGTTCGCCGCCGATGCCGCCGATCTCCGCCGCCAGAATCGAGGCGTCGGCAGGCACTTCAGAATCCGGCCATTTTGCGCGATTTTCTGCGGCGATTGCCCCACGCAATCCGGATTGAATCACGAAATTCTTCCCGATCAGCCGCGCTCCAGCGCGGCTGTCCTGCGCAGCGTCACAAACAGATACGCCTTGCAGCGAGCCAACTCAGCCAAAATTCTTCGCGCAGAGCGTGCGCTCCGCCACCAGCGTCTGTTCGCCGAACACAACGTGCCGTAATCGAAGATCTTGCCCTGCACAATTTTCTCGACGGCCTCAGCCACGTCGGCGGATGTGTCCACCAGCACGGGAACATTTCCCGGACCCACGCCGAACGCCGGTTTGCCGCTCGAGTACGCGGCTCTCACGATCCCGCTTCCGCCTGTCGAAAGGATCACCGCCGTGCGCCGATGCCGCATCAACTCAGTACTGCTTCGATGGTCGACGTGCCGATGCATTCGACCGTCCCCTCGCGGCGCGCCCGCCTGCTCCGCGGCAGCAGCCAGTATCGCCGCAGTTTCGCAGGTGCACGCCCGCGCCCGCGGATGCGGACTCAGCACAATGGCATTGCCCGATTTCAGCGCAATCAGCGTCTTGTAAATCGCCGTCGACGTGGGATTGGTCGTCGGAAGAATCGCCGCGACCACTCCCACCGGCTCGGCGATCTCGACAATTCCCTGCTCCGGAATCTCGCGCAGAACCCCGACCGTGCGCATCCCGCGCATGCGCCGCGGCAACACCTCTGCCGCGAGCATATTTTTCGTCAGCTTATCCCGCGCATTTCCGTAGCCGGTTTCTTCCACCGCAAGCTCCGCCAGCCGCTGCGCATGCGTGCGCGCAGCCGCCGCTACCGCTTCGACGATCGCGTCAATTTGCGATTGCGAAAAAGTCCGGTAGCGAGTCCAAGCGGAATAGGCGCGTTCCACCTTGCCGCGGACCTCTTGAATGGAAACGAGGTCGGGGTCGTGGACCATCGGTTAGCCGGGCGCTTTTTCGCTCTTCTTCGCCCCGGGCAGGATTTTTTCCACATCGCCGTGCGGAGCCGGAATCACGTGCACGGCCACCAGTTCGCCCACGCGACGCGCCGCCGCAGCGCCCGCGTCCGTCGCGGCCTTCACCGCGCCCACGTCGCCGCGAACGGTAACGGTTACGAACCCCGCGCCGATGTACTCCTTGCCCGTCAAAACCACTTTGGCGGTCTTCACCATCGCGTCGGCGGCTTCAATGGCGCCGATCAGGCCTTTGGTCTCGATCATGCCCAGGGCTTCCATGAGCGTCTCCCCTCGGATTTCGTTGAATGTACTAACCTACCACAGGATTTGCATGGTTTTAGCCTGTCATCCTCAAACCCCGGCATTCGTCATGCTTCATGTGACCCCGGAGAGTGTAACCTTGAGTACCTTGCATGCCATCATAGATAAGAGCGATATCCAATCGCAATTCCAAGGAGAGGACCTAACATGAAGAATCGTTTAGTTTTATTGTTCGCGATGTTGGCCATGGCTTGCATGGTCGCGCTAGGCGCGGACGTCACAGGGAAGTGGACCGCCGAAGGACGCGGTGGAACCCAGACCTTCACCCTGAAGCAGAGCGGATCGACGTTGACCGGCACCGTCGAGGGCGGACGCGGCGGCGCGCTCGAAATCTCGAACGGCAAGGTGGACGGCGACAACGTGTCCTTCGAAACCACCCGCGACATGGGCGACAAAGGCAAGTTCACCACCAAGTACACGGGCACGGTTTCCGGCGGCACGATGAAGCTGTCGGCGGACAACGGACGTGGGGCTCGCGACGTCACTCTGACTAAGCAGTAAGTTTCGGATCACAGAGGCGCCGGCGAGGGAGGTTCGTCATTTTTATCTCGAGAAATCTTCTCATCGCCGGCGCATTTGCGATTTCGGTAGCCTTTGCACAAACCGGGCAGGTCAAATCCGAAGGCCAGCCCATCCCCGGCGCTACCGTTCGCGCGACCCAGGGCGACCGCATCCTTTCCACCTTGACCGACGAAACCGGTTCGTTCAAGTTCGACGGAATGACGCCCGGCGCCTGGAACGTTGAGGTCGACATGTTCGGCTTCGACCGGGCGCGCAAGGAAGTGCAGATCGCGCCGACTCCCACGAAAATCGACTTTACCCTCCAACTGCGCGAGCGCACGCGTCCCGGCGGCAGAGGCGCGCAGGCAGCAACCGAAGACAACCTGGAAGCCCAGTCCGCAAATGCCGCGAACGCCTTAATTGGCGCGGAAGCTCCGCCGATACCGCAAGCCAGCGCCGACGCAGCGAACGATGCCCTGCTGGTCAACGGGAGCGTCAGCCAGGGCTTGCAGACCAACGCCGGCGACATGCGTCCCGACGATCTGGGCGGCCGCGGCGGATTCGGACCCGGTGGACTCGGCGGACAGGGAGGTCCCGGAGGACCCGGCGGCGGTCCAGGAGGCGGTGGTCCGGGAGGCGGCTTTGCCGGCGGAGGCCGGGGCGGTGGTGGTGGCGGATTCGGAGGTGGCGGATTCGGCGGAGGCCGTGGAGGCGGCCGCGCAGGTGGACGAGGCCCGCGCGATCGCAACGGCAACGCCGCCTTCATCGGCAACCGGCGCGCCAACAACAACCGCATCACCGGATCGCTGTATTACCAGGTCGGCAACTCGGCTCTGAACGCCCGGCCGTTCGCGGTGAACGGAATCCCCGAACCCAAGGCCGCTTACGCGCAAAACCGTTTCGGATTCTCGGCCGGAGGGCCGCTCTTCATCCCTAAACTCTTCAATTTGTCCAAGGTCTTCTGGTTCGTCAACTATCAGGGCAATCTCTCGCGCAACGGCGTGGACCAGGCGTACAGCGAGCCCACTCCGCTCGAGCGTATGGGTAATTTCTCGCAAACCAACGCCCTCGTTTACGACCCCACCAACAACGCACCCTTCGCCGGCAACGTCATTCCCGCGACGCGCCTCAGCTCGATCGCACAAGGCTTGCTCGGATATCTTCCGATGCCCAATCAGAACGTGCCCGGCGTCAACCAGAATTACCGGCTGATTGTCGCCAATCCGAACAATACGCAAAGCCTGAACACGCGCCTGAACACCACTTTTACGCAGAAGGACACTCTCGCCGTCACCTTCAATCTTCAGAAACGCAACACCTCCACGAACCAGTATTTCGGATGCTGCGACAACGTCGACGGGCAAGGGATCAACACCAATATCAACTGGCGTCACCGCATGAGCGCGCGAAACTTCAACAACGTGACGCTCACCTTCAATCGCAACACCAACACCACCATTCCGTTCTTTGCGAACGGCCCGAACGTCGCCGCTGAGCTGGGGATTCAAGGCACTTCGCCCACCCCTGCCGACTTCGGACCGCCTTCGCTCAGCTTCACCAACTATTCCAACCTAAGCGACACCAACGAAACCCGTAGCGCCGTCACAAGCTACGGGCTCAACGACAATATTCAAATCCACAAGGCCAAGCACAACTGGAATTTCGGCGGCGGATTCACCCACTACCTGAACAACACCATCACCGATCAGAACGGCCGCGGATCCTTCAGCTTTTCCGGACTTTCCACCGCCGGCTACAACTCGGCCGGCCTTCCCATCAACGGCACCGGATACGATTTCGCGGATTTCCTGCTGGGCCTTCCCGAATCCACCGCCATCCGCTACGGCGATTCATCCACCTATTACCGCAGCAATGGATTTAACGCGTTCGCCGTCGACGATTACCGTATCGCCACCAATCTCAGCCTGAACCTGGGCCTCCGCTACGAATACTTCACGCCGTGGCACGAAGAATACGGCCACGCGGCGAATCTCGATATCGCGCCGGGATTCGCCGCCGTCGCGCCGGTGCTTCCGAACCAGGCCGGGCCCCTAACCGGTGCGGCATTCCCCAAGACGCTGATCCGTTCCGATAAAAATAACTTCGGCCCTCGCCTGGCCCTCGCCTGGAAGCCGTGGGCCAAGGGCAAAATGCTGATCCGCACCGGATACGGCTTGTATTACATTCCCAATCAGTACAACAAGTTTGAAGCCACGCTCGCCGCGCAGCCTCCCTTCGCGATCACCAACAGCGCCACGACAAGTACATCCGATGTTCTTACCTTGGCCACGGGACTGGTCTCTGTTCCAGTCGGAAAATCCGTGACCAATACCTACGCGGTCGCGCTGAACTATCTCGACAGCTACATCCAGACCTGGAATTTTTCGATTCAGGAAGACCTGCCCAAGCGCCTGGTCGGCGAGATCCTCTATACCGGTTCCAAAGGCACGCGGCTCGATATTCAGGAGGCGCCCAACCAGGCTCCACTCGGATCCGCGCTCACCGGATACACCAATCTCCCCATCGCCAACGCCGGCAACTTCATTTTTGACGATCCGGTGGGAAACTCGATCATGCATTCGATGCAGGTGCGCATCACCCGCCGCTTCCAGCGCGGCCTCTCGACGAATTTCTTTTATACGTATTCAAAGTCGATCGACGACGTCGCACTAGCGCAGAATTTTTACGACCAGGCGGCTGAACGCGCGTTATCTCCCAACAATCGCACCAATGTTGTCACCGCGAACTGGGTGTGGGCGTCGCCCGTCGACGCCACCAAGGGTTTCCTGTCGCACCCGGTGTGGGTCGCCAAGGCTCTTAAGGACTGGACCATTTCCGGCAGCCTGACAGCCGAAACCGGAACGCCGCTTACGGCCACGGTGAACGGCGATCGCGACGGCACCGCGTCCCTCGCGCCGCTGCGCGCCAACGCCACGGGATTGCCGGTCGATTCAGGCACGGGCTACTTCAACGCCGCGGCGTTTTCGATTCCGGCGCCGGGAACTTTCGGCGACGCCGGCCGCGACACCATCACCGGTCCCGGAATGTTCGTCATGAATTTTTCGCTCGCGCGCAGCATCAATCTGCATTCCGAGCGCCGCCGCCTGGAATTCCGTGTCGATTCCACCAACACCTTCAATCACGTGAACCCGACCGGCCTCATCACCGTCGTCAATTCCGCCCAATACGGTCTGATCACCAACGCCAGCCAGATGCGGCAACTGACCGCTACCCTGAGGTTACGATTCTGATGAAACGCGGAATATTTTTCTTCGCCGCCCTCACGCTCTTAGCCCAGCAGCCCCCCACCTTCACCAGCGAAACCAAGCTGGTGATCGTCGACCTCAGCGTCAAAGACAAATCCGGGCGTCCCATCACCACGCTCAAGAAGGAAGACATCGAGCTTCTCGAAGACGGTGTACGCCAGGACATCCGCATCTTCGAACTGCAAAAACTCAGCGGAGAGCCGATGACTCCGCTCTCTTTCTCCACGCGCGAGCCGGGAACGGTGGAAGAAAAAGCCACGCCCGCGCCCAAGCCCGCGAGCGTCGCGCCGGCCGTGAACAGCGCCATCCGCTATCAGGATCGCCGCCTGCTGTGCCTGTTCTTCGATATGACCTCCATGCAGCCGCCCGAACAAGTTCGCGCGCAGGATGCCGCGGTCAAATTTCTGCAGTCGCAGATGACTTCTTCCGATCTGGTCGAGATCATGACCTACACCACCGCGATCAAAGTCGTCCAGGAATGGACCGACGATCGCGACTCGCTTGATCTCGACCATCAAGAAGCTCACGCTGGGCGAAGGCTCCGATCTGTCCGACATGGCTTCCACCTCCGCCGATGAAGGCGACGACAGCGGCAGCTTTGCCGCCGACGAAACCGAGTTCAACATCTTCAATACCGATCGCAAACTGAGCGCGCTTGAAGATGCGGCCCGCAAGTTGAGCCTGTTTCCCGGAAAAGAAAGCACTGGTATATTTCTCGAGCGGCATCGGCAAAACCGGCGTCGAAAACCAATCGCAGATCAAGGCTACCGTGAACGCCGCCGTGCGCGCCAACGTCGCGTTTTATCCCGTCGACGCGCGCGGATTGATGGCGCTGCCCCCCGGCGGCGACGCTTCGCAAGCCTCCCCGCGCGGCACCGGCCTCATGACCGGAACCAAGCAGCAGGGCATTCGCAACTCCGTGAACGATTCGCAGGAAACGCTGGTCACCATCGCCGCCGATACCGGCGGAAAGGCCATGCTCGACACCAATGACCTGACCATGGGCATCCGCCAGGCGCAGGAAGATATCAACAGCTACTACATCATCGGCTACTACAGCTAAGAACTCAGCCGAGGATGGAAAGTACCGCCGCATCGACATCAAGCTGGTTTCGAAAGATCTGAACGCCAAGCTCGATTTCCGCAAGGGATACTATGCGATCGAAGACCTGGCAGAAATTCAATGCCTCCGACAAAGAGCGTCAGCTGGAAGAAGCCTTGACCCTGGGCGACCCCGTGAACGAACTGCCGCTGGCGCTCGAAGTCGATTACTTCCGCGTCGCCCGCGATCGTTATTTCGTGCCGATTTCCGTGAAGATCCCCGGCAGCGCCGTCGGGCTTACCAGGAAAGGCGCGAAGCAGACCGCCGATTTCGATTTTATCGGCCAGGTGCGCGACGCCTCGGGCAAACTGGTTTCGGGCGTACGCGACGAAATCACCGTAAAGCTCAATGAGGCCAACGCGGCCAAACTCGGCCAGCGGAACCTGCATTACGACGCCGGGTTGACGCTGGGACCGGGCGCCTACACGCTGCGATTCCTGGCGCGCGAAAATCAGAGCGGCAAAATGGGAACGTTCGAAACCAAATTCGCCATCCCCGATCTGAACGCCGGCAAATCCCTGCGCCTCAGCTCCGTGATCTGGAGCAATCAGAAGGAAGCGGTGGCCGCGGCGGTCGGCACGGCGGGAGCCAACAAGAAACTGCTCGAAGCCAGTCCGCTGGTGCAGGACAATCAGAAAATCGTCCCCAGCATCACCCGCGTGTTCCGCAAGGATCAGACCATGTACCTCTACTTCGAGGTCTACGATCCCGCCATGGACCCGGATCGCAAGCTCCCCAGCTTGTCGGCGCAAGTGGAGCTGCTTCTGGGCGGCGAAAATTGTCTACACGTCTCCGCCGGTGCGGCTCGCGAAGCTCGGGACCAATCGTCCGGGCGTGGCTCCGTTCGCGTTCCAGATCCCGCTCGCCAAGTTACCGGCGGGACAGTATGTTTCTCAAGTGAACGTGATCGATGAGACTGGCCGCAAGTTCGCATTTCCGCGCAGCGAAGTCGTTCTGCTGGCGCAGGACAATACCCACGCCCCCGCCGCAGAAATAATTCCGCGGCGCGATGCTGAAATTTGTCGACCCCGTCTATCCGGCAGCTAAGTGGACACCGAGAATCAGTCCGCCGAACACCACCACGGCTGCCAGCACATACAGCGCATAGCGCACCATCCGCTCTTTGCTGGTACTGACCCGGTCCTCATCCTTCTTGATCTGCTCGTCGAGGCTGTCAAACATGGGAACCTCCAGAAGGAACTTGCGATATAAGGCCGTTATCCGAGCTAGCAGGGATTATAGTCCCATTCCCCCTGGAAGGGAAGCCCCCGGGCCCGTCGGATGCAAATAGCGCAAGAGTCCGTGTGGAAACGGGGAAAAACTAAAGCTTGCTGACGTTTCGTCGGAGCGGAGCCGCCCCGTTAGGGGCGACGCTTCATGTTTCCCACAGATCGCAATGGAGTGGACCCGTCGCAACGAAAACTCTGCAACGGGTCCTGTTTCCATCAGAAGGATGTGAATGTGTACCGGTTCGGATACCACACGCCGCCGATCATCGACCATAACTGGACATAGATCGTCTGGCCCGTAACCGGGATGCCGCTCACCGTGTGTGACGTCGCCGTTCCCACGTTCCCGCCGGAAATGTTGCCCGTGCCAGCCGTGGTCCCGACGTCCAGCCAGTAAGCCGTGATGGCTCCCGTGCCAGGCGTCCAGTTGAACGTGACCGTGCTGCCGCTCAGAGTGGAGCCCGGGGCCGGGGCAGTCAGCTTGCCGCACGCAGTCGACGCCGTGTATTCGTAGCGTCCGGGATTCTTCCACGCTCCGCCGATGTGCGACCACAATTGCACATAGATGGTGCGTCCGTCGCAAGGCAGATTGTTCAGCGCGAGCGAACGCGAGGTGGTGGCGCCGCCGAAAACGTCGCCTACACCCACGGCATTGCCGACGTCGACCCAGTATTGGTCGGCTCCCGAGGCCGCGCTCCAGGTGAACGTTTGGGACATGGTGCTGAATACGGTCCCGTCCGCCGGCGCGGTCATGGCCGCGCATCCGGATGCAGCCGTATAAGTCTTCCGCAGCGGAGCCTGCCAGCTTCCACTGCTGTGAACCCACAACTGCGCGTACACCGTGCGGCCATCGCAGGGAATCGTGCCCACGTTCAGCGAGGTCTGCGTGGTCGCCGAGCCGTAGTAATCGCCAATGCCCACTTGGCTTCCGATATCCAGCCAATATTGATCGGCGCCGCTGACCGGACTCCAGCTGAATAGCTGGGTGGGACTGCTCAACACCGCGCCCGCAGCCGGACTCGCGATACCCGAAGCGCCGCCGCACGATCCGGTAACTGCGTGATATTCGTAGCGTCCCGGGTTTTTCCAGGCGCCGCTGATGTGCGTCCACAATTGCACGTAGATGACCCGCCCGTCGCACGGGATATTGGTCACCGTGGCCGCCGGCGAAGTCGTAGCCCCGCCGGAAATGTCTCCCACGCCGATGGTGTTCCCCACGTCGAGCCAATATTGATCCGCCCCGGCTGCTGAATTCCAAGCGAACGTGACCGTGCTGCTGGAGAACGTCAGGCCGTCCGCCGGCGCTGTCATGGCCGCGCATCCGGACGCCGCCGTATAAGTGTATCGAGTCGGAGTCTGCCAGGCGCCGCCGATGAAAGTCCAAACCTGGACGTACACCGTCCGGCCGTCGCATGGCAGCGAGGTTACGGCCTGGGACAGAGCGGTGGTGGCTCCGCCGAAGTAGTCGCCGGTAGCTAATTGGCTGCCGACATCCAGCCAATATTGAGTCGCGCCGGCGACTGACGACCACGAGAATGTCGTGGATCCTGCTGGCAGCGTCGTGCCGGCCGCGGGGGTTATGCTCCCCGTCCCCGAGCCTCCCACGATGGTCAAAGTAAGATTAGCGGTGCCGGTTCCCGAGCTGTTGGTCGCGCTCAACGCGACGGGGAAGGTTCCCGCCACGGTCGGAGTCCCCAGGATCAAGCCGGTCGAGGTATTAATCGTCAAGCCGCCAGGAAGTCCAGACGCGCCGTAACTCGTCGGTGAGTTCGTAGCTGAAATCTGGTAGGAGAACGCGACTCCCACCGTGCCGCCGCCCGTGGACGGGCTGGTAATCGTCGGTACGGAAGACGACGAAGACGCAATTGTCAGAGTCAGAGTGGCGGTGCCGCTTCCTGCGCTGTTGGTCGCGCTCAGCCCTACCGAGTAGGTTCCCGACATTGTCGGGGTGCCGGAAATCAAGCCGTTCGACGTATTGACGGACAACCCTCCGGGCAATCCGGACGCGCCGTAGCTGGTAGGCGAATTGGAGGCCGTGATCTGATAAGAGAACGCGGTTCCCACCTTGCCGCCGCCGGTCAGCGGGCTGGTGATCGACGGTTTCGAGACCGTCGCGGGCGCAATCGTCACAGTCAGAGTGGCCGTACCCGTTCCCGAGCCATTGGTGGCGGCCAGCCCCACGGAGAAAGTTCCCGAAACTGTAGGAGTGCCGGAGAGCAAGCCGGTCGAAGTACTGAATGATAAGCCGGCGGGAAATCCCGACGCGCCATAACCGGTGGGCGAATTGGTGGCCGCGATCTGATAGGAGAACGCGGTTCCCACCGTGCCGCTGCCGCTTAACGGGCTGGTGATCGAGGGTTTCGCGGACGAGGCCGCAATGGTGAGAGTCAGAGTCGCCGTGCCCGTTCCCGATCCATTGGTCGCGCTCAGCCCGACGGAGAAAGTTCCCGACGCTGTCGGGGTGCCGGAAATCAAGCCGCTCGACGTGTTGATGGACAAACCTCCAGGCAATCCGGATGCGCCGTAGCTGGTGGGCGAGTTGGTGGCCGCGATCTGATAGGAGAACGCAGTTCCCACCGTGCCGCTGCCGCTTAACGAACTGGTGATCGTCGGTTTCCCAGACAAGGCCGCAATGGTGAGAGTCAGAGTCGCCGTGCCCGTTCCCGATCCGTTGGTCGCGCTCAGTCCGACGGAGAAGGTTCCCGACGCTGTCGGAGTACCGGAAATCAAGCCGCTCGACGTATTGACGGACAAACCTCCGGGCAGCCCGGTCGCCCCATAGCTGGTGGGCGAATTGGTGGCCGCGATCTGATAGGAGAACGCGGTTCCCACTGTGCCGCTACCGCTGGATGGGCTGGTGATCACCGGAGGCGATCCCGAGGATCCGGATCCAATAGTTATAATGTTCCCCGCGGCTGAAGTGGGAATCGTCGAACCGCCCAGCGATACGGAATCGCCACCGGTAAGCTGGATCGCCGACGTTGTGTCCGTGGTGGAACTCGAAATCGTGAAGGCGAGCGTCGCGACGACGCCGTTCGAGATGGTGCTGGCGTTGGCGCTCCACATCGCGCACTTCGCGGTTCCAGAAGCATAATTGCACAGGATCGACGCCGTGGTGCCGTTTCCCGGCGTGATGTTCAATGCGGAAATATCCTGTGTGGGATAGCTGACGGTCCATTGTATGGCCGCCGGCTGGCTCACCGTCGCCGCCAGGGTCAAGGTCAGGTCAACCACGCTGCCCTTCGAGCCCGAACCAGAGGAAAGAGTCAGAGTCGAGGTCTGAGCGCTTCCAGCAATCGACAGAAGTGCGCCGAGTACTGAAACTCGAATCGCCACGCCTGGTACTCGCGAACTAGTCACCATAGTTGAGCGCTCCTATACCCTGTATCGGCAGCGGAGGAGCAAGTCACAGTAGAAGCAGGCTCATTTCAGGCGTTGTTAAGGGTATCTCCACCCCAGGTCCTAAACAATCAAGGATACGTACTTAGCCTGCGACGTTACTGAATATTTGCATCCTTGTGTGCTGGAAGGGCCTGTCGCTCCGCAGGACGTTTCTGGACCATTGTTCGCGCTAGGATTTGCCAGCCAAGAGGTGACCGACAGACGCAGAGTTACCAAAAGTCCTAGAAGTAATACAAGTTCGCCTGTCGATCCCTTACGCCATTGAATAGTACGGACTTAGCCCACCGTTCTAGTACTGATCTAGGCGAAAGTCCCATCTCTCCGTCCGCTTTCGGGCCGACGATAGAGTGCCTTCAGTCAGGTAGTACTGAAAGTACTGAAGGTACCAATGAGAGCACTCGTAATTTCAACACTTATAGTTCTTGGATCCGATCTTGGCGCCGCCCAAACGGCGGCTTTGAGCCTGACCTCCGGATCCGGCGCGCCGGGCAGCGTTGTCACTGTGGATTTAATGTTGGCCGACTCGGCCATTCAGCCGTCCGCGCTCCAGTGGACCGTCAACTATGCAACCAAGGACATCAGCGCGCTGAACGTAAACGGAAGCACGTCGGCGTCGCTCAGTTGCAAGAATGGCACCGGCACGGCTACCTGCGCGCTGTTTAGCATGAACTCCAACACCATATCGCAGGGCGTGGTGGCGACTCTCGCCTTCACCATCGCGAGCTCGACCACGGATACCTCCTCGGCGATCCAGCTCGCCGCCGGCGATGCCGTTTCTCTGAGCGGTTCGTCGATCCCAACCTCGATGACCGGGAGCACTCTGACGCTGAACATCACTCCCGCGCCGGCCATCACCAGCCCAACTACCGGAGGCGGAACAGTAGGGACTGCGTTCTCCTACCAGATCGCGGCCACGAACTCGCCCACCAGCTACGGCGCGACCGGACTGCCCGCCGGTTTATCGATCAATACGTCCACGGGTTTGATCTCCGGAGCTCCGACAACAGCGGGAACCTCGACGGTAACGTTGAGCGCGAAAAATAGCAGCGGGACCGGCACCGCCAGCCTGACTTTGACCATCGTGTCCGCGATCCCCGCGATCACCAGCCCCTCCACCGGCGGAGGCACGGTGGGAACCGCATTCTCTTATCAGATCGCGGCCACCAATTCGCCCACCAGCTACGGCGCGACCGGACTGCCCGCAGGCTTGTCGATTAATACGTCCACGGGTTTGATCTCCGGCACTCCGACAACGGCGGGAACCTCGACGGTAACGCTCAGCGCGAAAAACAGCAGCGGGACCGGCACCGCTACTCTGACGTTGACCATCGTGTCCTCAGTCCCCGCGATCACCAGCCCTTCCACCGGCGGAGGCACGGTCGGAACCGCGTTCTCTTATCAGATCTCGGCCACCAGTTCGCCCACCAGCTACGCCGCCTCCGGACTGCCCGCCGGTTTATCGATTAATACCTCAACCGGCCTGATCAGCGGCACTCCGACCGCGGCGGGAACTTCGACAGTCGCGTTGAGCGCCGTCAACAGCAGCGGCACCGGCAAGGCTACTCTGACGCTCACCATCGTTTCAAACTCAAACTCGTCTCCCGTCTCCATCAAGTTTGTGCAAGCAACGGCCAACGCAGCTTCAGCAAACGCCAGTTCTTTGTCCGTCGCGCTCCCCTCGAACACCCACGCAGGCGACCTAATCCTGGTTGGTTTCGATTTCGCGAATAACGCTGCAACTCCGTCCATCACGGACTCACAAGGCAACACCTTTACCCAGGTCGGAACCCAAATGACTTCTCCCGCCGGAGCCGGCAGCCGGCTTTACTTTGCCAAGAACATTAAAGGCGGCACCGACACAGTGAAAGTCACACTTTCCGCCAGCTCGAGTTATCTGGAGATGTACCTTACCGAATATTCGGGCGCGGATCCAAACAATCCGATTGATGTTCAGGCGGAAAGCTCGGGTGCAGCGGGAGCGGTTTCTAGTGGCGCTGCGACCACGACGGTCGCCGGGGACGTGATTTACGGCTACTGCGCCGGCGACGCAGCCTGCACGGTCGGCTCTGGCTTCGTCGCACGCTCGACGCTCAATAGCAATCTCGTTGAGGACAAGACGGCCAGTACAGTCGGATCTTACGCAGCCACGGGATCCGCGAACAGCGGTTGGACGATGCACATGGCCGCGCTCAGACCTGTTTCCTCAAACCCGCCCCCGGTGATCAGCAGCGCCAGTGCAGCCAGCGGGACCGTCGGAACCGCGTTGTCTTATCAGATCGCCGCGTCCAATTCACCGACCAGCTACAACGCGACGGGATTGCCCGCAGGCTTGTCGGTCAGCACATCCACCGGCTTGATTTCCGGAACTCCGACAGCAGCCGGAACCTCGACAGTCACGCTGAGCGCAACCAACAGCGGAGGAACCGGCAGCGCGACGCTTACTCTTACGATCACGCCTCCTGCGCCCGGAATCACCAGTGCGACCACAGCCAGCGGCAACGTGGGAACCGCATTCACCTATCAGATCGCGGCATCCAACTCGCCCACCAGTTACGGAGCCTCGGGATTACCCGCGGGCTTATCCGTCAACACTTCGACTGGCTTGATCTCGGGAACTCCGACCGCAGCCGGAACCTCCTCGGTAACGCTGACAGCAACGAACAGCGGCGGAAGTGGCCATGCAGTCCTGACCCTGACCATCGCGTCTTCGACCTCTACACCGCCGGCAATCACCAGCTCGACCACGGCCAGTGGAACGGTGGGAACCGCGTTCTCCTATCAGATCGCGGCCAGCAACTCGCCGACCAGCTACGCCGCGACTGGATTGCCTGCCGGTCTGTCGGTCAACACATCGACTGGCTTGATCTCAGGCACTCCGACAGCGGCCGGCACCTCATCTGTCACGCTGACCGCGACCAACAGCAGCGGGAGCGGCTCGGCCGTTCTGACCTTGACCATCTCGCCTGCGGTATCGACGACGCCGTCGATCACCAGCGCTACCACGGCCAAGGCAACCGTGAGCCGGCAGTTCTCTTATCAGATCGCGGCCACCAATTCGCCCACCAGCTACAATGCGACGGGGCTGCCGGCTGGCTTGTCGATCAACACCAAGACCGGTTTGATCTCGGGAACTCCGACCACCACGGGAGTATATACGGTAACGCTGGACGCGACCAATAGCAGCGGGACCGGCACCGCCACTCTCACGATTACAGTGGCGCGCAAGCTCAGATAGCAACAGTCTGTGTGAAGGCGACGGTGCTGATTGCTTACAGAGACCACGAGCCGCGACCACAAGGGGCGGTGGGCCGTCGCGTCTCAGGAACCCGATTAATTCCCGGTAGGGACCTTCTCCGCGTGATCGACCACGATCACGTCCAGCTTCGCCTTAGTCGACGTCAGCTTCAGCCCGAGCTGCTTTTCGACCGCGGAAGGAAGATTTGAACCAGGCTCGCTCGCGACCGGCTCCGGTCCCGCTGGCGCCACAACTCCGGGCGGCGGGGACGGAAGCACAACCCCCGACAGGTCGGGAGTATATTCGAGCACGAAATCGTATCGACCCGTCAGTCCCGTCTTGTCGATCACGGGACGCCGGAGATTCTGCGCGAACCGGCTCGCGATCTCCGACGACGACAATCCCTTAGCGTTCATGCGCGCGGTCGCGCCGCCGGGGGTCGTCGAGATCATGACAATCGCGCCGCTTCCTTTCATCGCCGGCATGCCATTCTTGTCGAACTTTGGAGGCCCGTCCACCGGCGCAAACGGACCCGCATCGGCGGGGAGGTCTGTCTCGTTCATTTTCAGGCCGCTTTTGGCAACGGTCAGCTCGTCCGCCTGAAACTCCTTCGATTCGTGATGCAGCGCCATTCCGAAGCGCTCTTTCAACAGGTTCTGCCACATGATGCGGACTTGTTCTTTCGTGGCTCCGGCCGGAATCTTCGCGGCGATATCGTACCGCTCCGTCGCAAGCCACGCTGGAGCCGTGACCTGATACGTCTGGACGTCGTACGCGGTCATCAGAATATTTCGCAGCGCGGCATTGGACCATGTAATTTGCCCGGGATCCGAAGTTCCGGGACCTCCGCGCGGCGGGCCGAAGAAAAGTCTCGCGTTCGGAGCCGGCGGAGGGCACGGCTTGACCGACGCGACCTCGAACGTCAGATCCTCCGCTGTCTGCCCGAAGGCCGCGCATGCGATCGCGAAAATCAGGAGGCGCATTTGGGATCTCCCAAATGCTTGCTGCGGAACTGCTGCGGCGAGCAGCCATTTTCCCTGCGAAACAGCGAACTGAACGAGCCGAGGCTTTGGAAACCGCTCTCCAGGCATACCTCGGTTACCGGTTGATCGCTCTGCGCCAGCAATCGCCGCGCCCGATCCATGCGGCGTCGCACCGCGTAGCGATGTGGCGTTTCGCCAAAAACCTGCGTGAACAGGCGATGCAGATGATACTGCGACAAACACGCGCCCTGCGCGATGGTTTCGAGATCCAGAGGCTCGCCGAGCGATGCCTCGATCAGTGAACGCGCCCGGGTCAGCCTGCGGAACAACTCGGCCCTGGTCGAAGCGCGCACAGCCGGCACGCGGGAAACAGCATGCGTCAGCTCAGAACGAAAGGTGAGGACTTCGCGGGCGGCTCGCAAGAATCCGTCGTCCAGCGATTCGGCGGTCGCGCGGTTGGACGCGACCTCCCGATGCATCGACGCCAGGATCGACGCGATGCGCCCTTCTTTGGGATGAATCCGCTCGAAGAAACCTGCCGGCGCTGTCGTGCCCCATGGATCGTCGAGCAGGCGCGCTGCTCCGCTGGTCTCGCATCGCCACGCATCGTCCACCAGACCGTCGCGAAAGAACAGGCACAACGTGAAAACCGGCCACGGAGAATCGATCAAAATCGTATACGGCTGGCGGTTATTCAGCAGCAGGATCGAATCCGCGTCCAGATCGAAGTGGCCTTCCTGCGTCGACCACGACGCCTTCCCGCGCACGATGGATTTGATCGAAAACGGCCCGGGATAATCGCGCACATAATGCCGGCGTCCGTTGCCCGCCAGGATGACGTTTCGATCCCCGCGCGGCCCGTCGCCCGGATTAATTCTGGACTTCTCCAAGACACAAGCCTAACGCAAATTAGCAAGAATCGAGAAGACGCCGGACCGGGTCGGGAGCATCATTCTTATATGCTCAGCTCCCGACGCCAACTTCTCAGCTTAGGAGGCACCATGCTCGCATCGAGTGTTCTTTCATCGGCCGCGCCGCAGACGAATTACACGCGCGATGAAAAGGGACGGTCGTCATTTCTTCTGGCTTGTCTGGAGGGCAACGAAAAAGAAAAAGAGGCCCTTCTGAAAAACGGGGTCGCTCTGGATTTGCACGAAGCAGCCGCGGCCGGGGACAACCAGCGCGTCGAAGCGCTGCTCACGCGCAGCCCCGGCTCGGCGAATCACCGGGATTTGCAGGATGCCACTCCGCTGCACTATGCGGCGGCCTGCGGTCAAATGGCGATGGCGAATCTGCTGCTGATGAAAGGCGCGGATCTGGCCGCGACCGCCGCCGGCCTGGACGACGCGACGCCCGCGCATCTCGCCGCGAGCTTCGGCGACAGCAAAGTCGTAATGCAGATGATGGAGACGTTGGTCGGCAACGGCGCCCCCGCCGGCGCTCGCAAGACCGATGGAACCGCGCCCTTGCACGTCGCCGCGCATCATGGCCACGCCGACGCCGCTCGCATCCTGATCCGGCGCCGAGCCGACCCGGCTGCCGCGGATCAAAGCGGCAAGACACCGTTGCAGCTCGCCACGGGGGACGCGGCGGAGGTGCTGCGCAACGCCGCATCCATTCATCGCGACTTTCGTCAGATTGCTCGCGAGGAGGCCTACGGATTGCCGCAGAGTTGGATCAACGAATTCGTCATTGCTTCGCACTTCGATTTCGACAAGGTGAAGCGCCTGTACGGGCAGTGCCACGACCTTCTGTTGACTCGATCCACTTGGGATGAGATCGGCGTGGAAGCAGCCGCGCACATGGGTCGCGAAGACATGACGCACTTTTTCCTGGAGAAAAGCTCGCCGCTGTCGCTGTGCACCGCGTGCATGCTCGGTGACATTGCGGAAGTGAAAAAGCTGCTGGCCGAGGACGCCAACCGAATCCACGAGCGCGGCGCCCACGATTTTCCGGTGCTCTGGTACACGGCATTCGGCCAGGAGCGGCCTGAGATTCTGGAAGTTTTGCTCGCAGCAGGCGCCGACGTTCATTCTGGGATGATGGGAAACACGATTGTACAGCTCGCGGAAAAGAGAAAATACAATCGCCTGCTAGAAATCGTGCACGGGCGAAGCTAGGCACTGCCCTGGAACGTTACCACCGACCGCTTCCTCTGGTCGCGGCTCATTAAAGCGAGCCGCGACCGGAGGAAGCGGCCACAGCACGATTACCAGTTGAACCGCCTTGCCGCCGCGACGCCGACGCTCGTTGCGTCAACGGACCATCGTCGATGCAATCCCGGCCAGGGTGTTAAAGACGGTCTTGGATCGGCGGCAATTTCTTGGCTTTCCTGGAAGATGCCGATATCACCGCGAACGCCCTTGCGCTGGCCTTGCGCATCCCCGCCAATCGGCTGACCGAGATCATTAACGGGCGACGCTCACTCTCCGCGGATACCGCTCTTCGCCTGGCTCGTTTTTTCGGCACCTCAGCCCAGATGTGGATGAACCTGCAAGCCAAGTACGATCTGGATTCGGCCGAAGACGCCTTGGCAGATCGGATCGCCGCGGAGGTGCAGCCTATGAGGAAAGCATCCTAAACAAAATCGCTTATATACCTTGACAAGTATATTCCCTGTGGAGTATATTCAGGGCGTGGAATCTGTATTTGAAATCATTGCGGAGCCGAGCCGCCGCGCGATTCTAAGCCTGCTGGTCTCGTCACAACAGTCGGTGGGACAGATCGAGCGTCAACTGCGTATGCCGCAACCGGCCGTGTCAAAGCACCTGCGCGTGCTGCGCGAGGCCGGTTTTGTGGAATCCACGGTGGACGCGCAGCGCCGCCTCTACCGGCTGAAACCGGAGCCACTTCAGGAAATCGACGCCTGGCTGGCTCCGTTCCGCCGGTTCTGGTCCGCTCACGTGGATGCTCTCGAGCGCCACCTCGACCGCATGGATGAAGCAACACCAACGAAGAAGAAAGGCAAGGAAAAAACGACGCGGCCCAACCGCGAACGTGACAAAGGAGAAAAGATATGAAGATCAAAATGACCAGTGTGTACGTAGACGACCAGGACAAGGCCTTGCGCTTCTATACCGAAGTGCTCGGCTTTGCCAAAAAGGCCGATTTTAGTAACGGCGCATTTCGCTGGCTGACCGTGGCCTCACCCGAGGAGCCGGCCGGCACTGAGCTGCAACTGGCGCTGAACGACAACCCGGCGGCCAAAGCGTATCAGCAGGCGATGTTTCAACAGGGCCAGCGCGCGGCCATGTTCTACACCGACGACATCAAGGGCGACTACGAGCGAATCAAGGCTCGCGGCGCCGAGTTCACGATGCCACCCACTGGCGTGCCCTACTCGACCATTGCGGTGCTGAACGACACTTGCGGCAACCTGATTCAGCTCACCCAACTGGGACGCCACTAAGGAGAAAAACTATGAACCGACGTACGTTCGCAATCCATAGTGGTCTGGCAGGCGCGGCTCTGCTGCTGTCGACGGCCGCCACGGCGAGTGACGAAAAGGAAGCCAAGGACAAAATGAAACACGCGATCGACCACGTAATGATGTTCAGCATTGCGGTTACCGACATGCCGAGTGCGAAAGCATTTTATGTGGACAAACTGGGCTTGAAGGTCACATCGGACTCCCGCAGGGACGACCACAATTGGTGGGTCGGGCTTGCCCCGCCTGACGGTGGAACTTCTGTCATCCTCACCACCGCTCACGAAAACATGAAGCCCGGCACAATGAAGCTGTACTTTACTACTTCAGACGTTGCCGAAGCCCATCAGGAGCTCAGCGCGAAGGGCGCCAAGGTCCACGAAGTTACAAACGACCTGTTCGGCCCGGGGTCCGGCGTGAAGTGGTTTAGTGTTGAGGACCCCGACGGCAATCAGGTCTTGCTGGTACAGCCTCGCGGTAAGTAGCATAAATGTTCGGCCACCCAATGAGCGTCCATAGATGGACCAGGAGAAGATAGATGACCAATCGCGAGCAGTACACACCGGGTCCCGCCAGCGGGGCGCAGGTACGAAAGGACGGAGAGAAATGGACGCTCATTCTGGTCAGGGAACTGCGCCATTCGCCGGAAAAAGTCTGGCAGGCGCTGACCGAGCCGGCGCATCTGCGCGAGTGGGCGCCCTTCGACGTCGATGGGAGCCTCGGTACGGTTGGAACCAAGGTGAATCTCACCTGGGCGGGGACGCCCAAGCCGCTGGAAACGACAGTGACGCGAGCCGACGCTCCCAAATTGCTTGAGTACAGCGATATCCGGTGGGAACTCGAAGCGTTGGGTGGCGGCACGCGCCTGACGCTGTGGCACAGCATCGATCGCCGCTTCGTCTCGTGGGGCGCGGCGGGCTGGCACATCTGTTTCGATGTTCTGGATCGCCTTCTCAGCGGAACTCCCATCGGCCGCATCTTTGGCGGCGAGGCGATGAAGTTTGAAGGCTGGCAGCGACTGACCGCCGAGTACGCCAAGCAGTTCGGCGCTGAAACTCCCAACTGGCAGCCCAAGCCGGCGCCAAAGTCGTGAATGGAGGACAAATTAATCATGAAACAACGTTCGATTCTTTGCTGGATTCACATCGTCTTCAGCATTCCGATACTCGGTAATATTTAGCGAAACTGCTCGCATGAAAACGGGACAAAAATTCGATGCATAAAGATCCAATGAATCCATCGGAACGTATTGACCAGCTGATCGCATCGCTCACAGACTGGCGTGGCAAAATGCTCGCCAGCGTCCGCAAGAGCGTCCTTGAGGCCGACCGGGAGATCGTCGAGGAATGGAAGTGGAGGGGAAGCCCAGTGTGGTCTCACGACGGAATGATCGCGGTCGGCAACGCCCACAAAGATAAGGTGAAGCTTACCTTTTCCCACGGGGCGCGACTCCCCGATCCTGAGAAGCTCTTCAACGCGGGCCTCGAAGGAAACGCGTGGCGAGCGATCGATTTTTTCGAGGGCGATAAGATTAATGAGCGTGCTCTAAAAAATCTCGTCCGCGCCGCCGTTGCTTACAATCAGATCAAATCGAAGAGGAAAGTGCCTGCGAGTAATCGAGCGAAAGCGCACAAAAAATAAACCCCGTTTGTAGGAAATCTATGCCACGCGCTGAAGTTAAGGCAAGAACATCGACCGTAACGCTGCACGTGGTTTCAAGCCTTGATGGCATCATCGCCAAGAAGGACAACAGCGTTTCGTGGATGGACAGCACCGGAGACGCCTACGAAAAAGGGATCTCTGACGGCGAGGCTGACGACGGCGTTATCATCGACTGCTTTGTGCTCGGTTCGCGCACATATGAGCATGCGCTTCAATTGGGATGGCCCTATGGCGACACCCCAACCGTCGTGATCACAACCAGAGAGCTGCCGTCCACCAGGAAGAGCGTTGAGTTCTATTCAGGCGATCTCAAGAAGTTGGTCGAGGAGATTCTCGCGCCGCGATACAAAAACATCTGGCTGGTGGGAGGGGCGATGCTGTGCCAGAGTTTTCTGAGGCTCGGTCTGGTGGATGAAATCAGATTGGCGATTGTGCCGGTCCTATTGGGTGACGGGTTGCGCCTTTTTGAGAACTCCGGTATCGAAACGCGATGGCATCTGAAGAACGTGGTCGCGTACAAGACGGGGATGGTTGAGTTGTCGTATCGCATGTCGGAAATGGGGTCAAAGACCTCAAACACCGAATAAGCCGGTGCCCACAGCGGTTCTGAAATCGGGAAATGAGGTCTTTGACCCCATTTCCCCCATTTCTTACGCTTTCCATTCAATCTCGCCAAACATTGCTTTGAAGTACCGCTCCAGAACTTCAAAACCACCATGGAAGACGAGATTGTTGACGTTCTTCTGATTCGAGGGGATGAACTGGATCATAAGCGCCTGGCCGTTTTGGATCAACAAGGCTTGGCTTTCGCCAAAACGACCGGTTCGTGCGAGCGTCCAACCATGCGGCACCCAGCGCGTATTGCCGACTTCCAAATTAGGGATTGGATGGCGGCTCCGAAAAGTGTCCGTACTCCAGCTGTAGAGATCCAGGAACGTCAATTCTCTGTGCTGATCCGCTGCCCATTGGAGTGGCTTCGCAGTAGTCGAACGTGCAGACGCCACCTCCGCCCACGCTCCGAGCTTAACGAGGCTGTCAACGACGGGTCGAAAATCGAGATCGCCAGCAATCAGAACTGCTCGTGACATATTCTTGTAGAACGCGTGCGTCAGCATATCGACGGCGAGAGCAACGTCCACCTCCTTCTGTCGTCTTCCCGAGAGTGTTCCGGTTCGAACATGAAAGCCTGGGATCTCCCGTATAGAGTTGAACAGGTCTTCTTGCGTTTTTCGTCGAGCCGCATAGTCACTCGACGCTTCAGCCGGTTTGCACTCGTCCAAGCAGTCATAGTAAAAGGCTTTCGCGCAGGAAAACGCGCTACGGATGTTAGAGTAGTCCAATTCACCTGGTATGCGAAAGACAGAGTCGATTGCTTCCTCGTATCGCCTTCGAAGGTAGCCTCCGTCGATAAAGAGATAGCTGGTCTCGCGACGTTCTAAGTGAAACGATGACGGCCCTGTCATTGCATTGCCGCTCAGCCTGCGTCCCGCTTACCCAGCGTCCTTCCATTGAACGCTGAAGATCGGAAGCCGTTCTCAAGTAATCGGGCGTTATTGTTTGGCGTCCCCAGGGGGATTCGAACCCCCGTTACCGCCGTGAAAGGGCGATGTCCTAGGCCGGGCTAGACGATGGGGACGCTTTGGAGTTACTTCCGGACTGTCTCCAGAGTAACAGCCTGGCGCCGCGACTACAACGTCTTCAGGTACGCGATCAGGTCGGTCTTTTCGTCGGCCTGCAACATGTCGCGAGTACGCCGGCATTCCGCCGCCGCCGGCTTTGATCACCGCCGCACGTTCGCTTCCGTCACTTTCTTGCCGTTCTTCAGCTTGTCGTGCTTGAACAGGCCCTTCAGGCCGGGACCCATTTTCTTCTCCTCGCTGTCCGCGTTGTGGCAGACCGCGCAGTTGGATTCGAATACGTCCTTGCCCTTGGCCGCGTCGCCCCTTTTTTCTGCCCGAACACACCCGGAGCAGCAAGCAGCAGCCCGAAGCAGCCGGCCGCGATCAGACCCTTTTTCATGGATGCCATGCCTTTAGTTTACAATTTCGGCATATGCCTCTCCAAGCAGGCGACCGCGCACCCGAAATCCGCTCCGGCGCGTTCCAGCTTTCGAAGCTCCGCGGCAAGCGCGTGGTGATTTTCTTCTTCCCCAAGGCCGATACGCCGGGATGCACCAAGGAATCCTGCGAATTCCGCGATGCCTCCAAGAACTTCACCAAGATCGAGACCGAGATCGTCGGCATCTCGCCGGACAAGGCCGAAGCGCAGCAGAAGTTCGCCGCGAAATACGATCTGCCGTTCACCTTCGTCCCCGATCCCGGATCATTCGATCGCCGAAGCCTATGGCGTGTGGAAGGAAAAGAGCATGTACGGCCGCAAGTACATGGGCATCGAGCGCACCACGTTCGTCATCGGCGCGGATGGAAAGATCGAGAAGATTTTCCCCAAGGTGAAAGTGGAGGGCCACGCGGCGGCCGTGCTCGAATCACTTAAAGCCGGCAAATGAAGCCCGAGTATTTCTATCAGCCGGGACGCCTGCTGTCACGTCTGATAAAGGGCAGCGATCGCAATTCCGCGACGGCGCTTTCGTCTTTCGGTTTCCCCCTGGACATCATGCCCGACGAGTTGATCTCCAACTCGATCCGACGCAAGGGCATGTACGACATCGTGACCGCCGAGGCGATCTATCGCCTGCTCGACCCCGGTGCACAGGCCATCGATGCCGGCGCGCATGTCGGACTGATGTCCGCCGTCATGGCCCTTCGCGTCGGGGCGGCGGGAAGAATTCATAGCTTTGAGCCGCATCCCGTCGTGTACTCGTTTCTGGAACGGAATGCGGCGCGACTGAACTCGGCGCTCGGATCCGAAGTGATCCGCACGCATAACCTCGCGGTGTCGGATGTTTCGGGGCAGAGCCCGCTTTATTTGCCAGAAGACTGGCAGAGGAATACCGGAGTCGCGCGGCTGACCGCGTCTACAAATTCCACGCCGATCTTTGTGAGCTGCGTTCCTCTGGATGAGATTGAGATGGAATCGCCAGAGCTGATGAAGATGGACGTCGAGGGGCACGAGCTTGCCGTTTTGCGCGGGGCTGGAAAGACGCTCGCGAAGCTGCGGGATGTAGTCTTCGAAGATTTCACGCCGTATCCGTCGCCAGTGATGACGCTGTTCGAGCAGAACGGCTTCCGCGTCTTCGCTCTGTCCCGAACGCTTTCGCGTCCGGTACTGTCATCTCCCGACCGTCGCAGCGTGCCTGAACGCGCGGACCCGAATTTCCTGGCGACGCGCGATCCCGATCGGGCACATGCGAGATTCAAGGCCGGTGGATGGAACGTGCTGCGGAAGTTATTCCAGAAGACTTAGAACGACCCGCCGCGCGCGTCGATGAACAACGGCTTCTCGGGCGGCTTGCCTTCGCACCAGTAATGGTCGAAATTGGTGATGCCCGGCGAGCTCGATCAGCACTTCTTCGTCCAGCGCCTGGCGGCCGGTGTATGAAGGCGGCTCCTGCGCGAAAATCGCCATGCAGGCGTCGCACAGAATTTCCGGAGTTCGCCACTGGTCGCGCGTCGACAAGGCCCCAGTTGATCGACGCCTGGCTTTCGATGATGGTCCGCGGCCACAGTGCGTTCGCGGCGATTCCGTCGGCGGCGTGCTCGGCCGCGATCCCGATCGCCAGACGAGCCATCCCCATCTTGGTGATCATGTAGCAGACGCGGCCGGGATTCGGCGTGGTCGAAATTCCGGGACACATATTGATGATGTGCCCCCAGCGCTGCTTCATCATGTGCGGCAGCGCGTAGTAGGAACCCAGGTACGCGGCACGGACGTTCACGCCCATCATCAGATCGAAGCGTTTCGGCGGGGTGTCGATCACTTTTTGCCACCACAGCGCGCCGGCGTTGTTGATCAGAATATCGACGCGGCCGAGCTCGTCGATGGTCTGCTCCATCATGGCGCGGACGGCATCGTCGCTGCGGACGTCGGTGGGGATCGCCAGCAGCGCGGCGGCCGAGCGAGCGAATTTCCTCGGCCGTGTCGTAGATGGAGCCGGGAAGTTTTTCGGTGGACGTTTCGCTTTTCGCGGCGACGACGACGTCGGCCCCTTCCTGCGCAAGTCGCAGCGCTAGCGCTTTTCCGATACCGCGGCTGGATCCGGTGACCACCGCGACGCGGCCATTCAAGTTCGGGTGCAGAGGATTGCTCATTGTTTTCTCCAATTAAACTAAGTGTGCGACACGGAGCGGTTCGTCCCGGAAACAAACCGCTTGCTGGCGCGCCCGGCTCGGCTAGTAGCCTGCTCAGACAGACGGCTCGACACCGAGCCGCGCCACCACTGCAAGCGGTATTCTCACCACATATGAATAAGCTTCCACCATCCGAAACCGACCGTCATCCAGATCGCCAGATTGCACTACGCTGACCACCGCGCCCACCCTCCACCATTTCTTCAGCGACACGTAGCCCTGTGCGAAGAACATCGGCGTCGGCGTGGTGCCGTAATTCGTCAGCCCGGCGGAAAAATTCGCGAAACATGCGAACGCGAATACTACCAATCCAATGGGCGCCCCTTTCGCCAGCAGCACCGCCAGAAACGGAGGAAACATCGCCAGAATGTGCGCGGTGATGCTGGCGAACGCGTAATGCGCATAAAAATAAATCACCAGCGCGATCAGCAAACAGGCCGAACCACGCGAATCCGCCGAACATGCGCGCGACGCCTTCCGCGAACGCGCGGGTTACTCCGTCATCGTTCAACGCCTGGCTCAAGCGGATCAGGCCGCCATACCACAGGAAAATGTCCCAGGCCGCGCGTTCGTTCTTCACGTCTTCCCAACTCAAGACTCCAGTGACCACCAGCGCCATCGCGCCGCCGATCGCGATCACCGTGATATCGATTTTCGTTGCCGACGATGTTGCCCATAACCCACAGACCAGAACGAACACCGCAGTCACGATTTTTTCGTTGAATCCAACCGCCCCAGCGTCGCGAGCTGTTTTGCCGCGAACTCCGAGGCCTCGGGCGTATGCCGGATCTGCGGCGGATTCAATCGCATGACGACCAAAGGAATCACCAGCAGCGATAATGCTCCAGGAACGATTCCCGCCAGCATCCAGCCAAGCCAGGTGACGTTATATCCGAAGCCGGCGGCCATGCGCGCCGCCACCGGATTGCTCGCCTGCGCGGTGTAAAACATCGCCGAGGTGATGCAGATGCTCTGGTACACCGACGGAATCAGAAACGACCCGAGCAGATTCGCCGTCGCGCCGGGCGTCGAGCCGTATAGCTCCGCGATGGATCGCGCGACCGGTAAAATCATGCCGCCGGATCGCGCCGCGTTGGATGGAATCACGCTCGGCGAGCACCATATCGGAGAGCCCCAGAGCATAGCTCACCCCCAGCGAGCTTTTCCCGAACAGGCGCACGAAAAACAGTGCGACGCGTCGCGCCAGGCCGCAATTCATCAGCGCGCGCGAAATGAAAAACGCCGCCATGACGAGCCACACGGCTTTGTCGGCATATCCGCCCAGCGCCTGGTCGATGGTCAGCCCTCCGATCACGGCGCTGAGAGTGATGCGCGATCAGCACCAGCGCCCCCGCGGGAATCGGCTGCGCGATCAGATCCCGGCGATGGTCGCGAGAAAAATTCCCAGCAGCCGCCAGCCTTCGGGTTTGATCAACGGCCGGCCTGGGAATCAGGTAGACGATGACCAGGTAGATCGCGACCAGCATCGCCATTCCGCGGATCACACGCTTGCGGTCGAACTTGTTTTCGAGCGCCATGGGCAAAGTGCAAGAATACGTTATTTCGCCCAGCGATGTATCTCTAGTGTCCTGAGTCAGAAAATCGCAGCATTACATGCCGGCTATGATGGCCATCCGACCTCAAAGTCATTCCGAGCGGAGCGAGGAATCTGCTTTTCGTTCGGCTGTTATCAACACTTTAAAAGCAGATCCCCTCGCTCCGCTCGGCATGACGGGCGTTGTAAGTATGACTACGTGGGGCAGCAATTCTCAGGCGACGGCATTCAACAGCAGCGGGCAAAACGTCGGGGCGCGTTTCGGCTCGTTCCTGAGAATGTCGCCGCGATTCCCAGCGTTCAGGAGCCCTCTAATTTTCTCCCGCTCGCTGGAGCCTTTATGCTTCTGTGGCGGCTTCGCCTTCGTCGGCCGCGGCAGGTCCCGAGGCCAGCGCCTCCGCGATCAGGCGCCTGGCTTCGGCGGCCTGCTCGCGCGCGACTTGCACTTCCTGGCCGGTGCTGGGAATCGGCGTGCCGCCCACCACCACCGCTTCAATCCCGTTGGCTTGCAAAATGTTCTGGATGGTCTGCGCTTCCATCTCTTCGGTGGACCCGGAGCCCGTAGAGAACACCGTCTCCAAGTCGAGATCGTGCGATTCGTCGATCTCTTCTTCGGCTTCGCCGTTCATGGTGGCGACTAGTTCCTCCGCGCGCGCGCGGTCGGCCGGTGGCACACGAACCTCCCAGACACCTTCGGGAACGCCCGGAGCGCTATCGTCCACCAGGGTCGGCGCGATCCCCTCCTGCTGTAACGTTTCCGCGACCGCCGCGGCTTCTTCTTTCGCGTCAGTGTCCGCGGAGCGAAAAATTGTAACCAGTTCCATTGTTTCGAGCATAGCGCGTTAAACTATGAACATGGAAGATAACGGAAAATTTGTATGGTTTCTGGCCGGCGCGGCGATCGGAGCCACGGTCGCGATTCTGTACGCGCCGCAGTCGGGACGGGATACCGCGGCGGATCATCAAGAGGAAGACTCGGGAAGGCCGCGAAGCTCTGGCCGACAGGAGCCGCGACCTGATGGATAAGGGCCGCGAGCTGTATGCCAAGGGCCTGCGCGTCGCCGACGAAGCCGCCGAAATGATCGAGCGCGGCCGCAAACTGGTCGACAATTAGGGCGCATGCATCCATCGCGTTTTACCAGCGGAGCCGCGCGCGTCGGCAAGCGATTCCGCAGCACCGTTATCTGAAAGGACAAATTATGACCACTCCCGCCACGTCGCGGCCGCTCGCCGCTTTCTCGAATGAAGCTGTCTCCACATTTTCGAAGCCTGAAGAAATGCGCGCCGCGCAGGCGATGCTCGCCAAGGTCCGCGCCGAATTGGGCCGCGACTTACGAGCTGTGGATCGCCGGCGCGCGCCACAAAACCGGCGATCTGCTGAATAGCGTCAACCCGTCCAAGCCTTCGGAGATCGTCGGCCGCCATCATAAAGCCAACGCGGAGCTGGCCACCAAAGCGATCGAAGACGCGCACGCCTATTTTCCCGAATACAGCCGCACGCCGGTGGAACGGCGCGTGGAAATGGCGGCTCGCGTGGCTGATATTATCCGCGACCGCAAGCTCGAGTTCGACGCGTGGCTGGTGCTGGAAGCCGGCAAAACCTGGTCCGAAGCCGATGCCGACGTTTCCGAAGCCATCGATTTCTGCGAATATTACGCGCGCCAGATGCAGCGCTTGGCGAATCCCGATCCGCTGGTGCAAATGCCCGGCGAGCGCGACGAGATGGTCTATCTGCCTCTGGGAGTCGGCGTCGATGATTCCGCCATGGAATTTCCCCTTGGCGATTCTTGACCGGCATGGCGGTTGCCGCGCTGGTGACCGGCAACACCATCGTGATCAAACCTTCGAGCGAGACGCCCACCATCGCCGCAAAGTTCGCCGAAGTGCTGCTCGAAGCCGGTTTCCCGCCGCGCAGTTTCAGCGCTGTGCACCGGCAGCGGAGCCGTGATCGGCGACCTTCTGGTCGAGCATCCCAAGACGCGTTTCGTCTCCTTCACCGGATCGCGCGACGTTGGTCTGCGCATCAATGAGCTGGCTGCAAAGCCGCGCAAAGGGCAGATCTGGATCAAGCGCGTAGTCGCGGAAATGGGCGGCAAAGACGCGATCATCGTCGACCGCGAAGCCGATCTCGAAAGCGCGGCGACGGGCGTGGTGCAATCGGCTTACGGCTATCAGGGGCAGAAGTGTTCGGCATGCTCGCGCGCCATTGTCGATGCAGGCGTCTACGACCAGTTCGTCGAGAAAGTCCGCGAGAAAGTCGCCGCGATGACGGTCGGCCCGTCCGAGGATCCTGCGAATTACATGGGTCCGGTGATCAGTGCGAGCGCGAAGAAGACCATTCTCGATTACATCGAGACCGGCAAGCGGGAAGGCCGGCTGATCGCGGGCGGCGACGCGGCTCCGGGCGACGGATACTTCATCCAGCCGACGGTGATCGCGGACGTCGATTCGAAGGCGCGCATTTTCCAGGAAGAAATTTTCGGCCCGGTGCTGGCGGTGACCAAGGCTCGCGATTTCGATCATGCGATTGAGCTCGCCAATGCGACGCGAATACGGATTGACGGGCGCGGTGTATATCGAAGAATCCCGAAAAGATCCGCCGAGCCCGCGAAGAATTTTTCGTCGGCAACCTGTATATCAACCGGAAATGCACCGGCGCGATGGTCGGCGCGCATCCGTTCGGCGGATTCAATATGTCGGGCACGGATTCGAAGGCGGGCGGGCCGGATTATCTGCTGCAGTTCCTGCAGCCGAAGTCGATCGGCGAAAAAATTTCGTAGACGCGGCGGGTTTCCGCACACTACTGGCTCGTCGAGCCGTAGATCTTCGCGACCTCCGACCCGCTTAGCTCGCGATCCCACAGCGCCACTTCATCAATGCTGCCGTTGAAGAAACGGCCCTTGAAAACCGTGCTTTCGCCGATGGAGAACAAATTTATCTTGTTCGTGCTCCCTCCGCCTGAATCGACTTTGGCGAGCTTGCCGTCCCAGTACAGCGCCCGCGTCTTCGAAGCCGTATCCAGCGTCGCGACGATCATGTGCCATTTGTCAACCAGCGTCGCCGGGTCTGGCTTGTATTCGACCGAGCCACCGCCCGAGGTGAAAAATTTCAGAGCGTCGTCTTGCTCGAATTGAAGATCGAAGTCGTTGCCGCTCTCCGAGATTCCCGCCACATAAAGAATGTGGGGCGCCTTGGACGGGAGCACCGCCAGTTTCACCCACGCCATCATGCTCCCGGCGGTCTGAACGCCGCCTGCCTGCGTGGTGGTGATGGCGCCGTCCGTGCCGTTCATCGCCACGCACTTGTTGCCCGCAACGTTGACAGGCGCGCAGGAAGTGGAACTAGCGACGCTGGCAGTCGACATGTACGCCGACCCTCCGGCGTCGCTCGATCCGGAAGTGGATTCCAGTCGAAAGTACGCGATCGGCTTCGAGGCCTGGATGGCCTGAACAAAGGAAGACGGCCCCGCCGCGGGATGGCTGCACCCGGCGAGTAATGCCAGAGAAAAGATCAACCACACCGTGGGCTGTTGCATGGCGACGTAGTATAGCATTTCGCCCGAAAGCTCACCAAAGTCCGATGACGATCAGCAAAGCATAGAGGATCGACAAGGCCAGGGCCTGCTGGCCGACTCGCTGCAACGGCATCTGCAACGATGCTGCGTCCTTCTGGCGTCTGAGTTCCAGCAGGTAACCGGACGCGGCCAGCACCAGTGCGGCCGCAATCCAAAATCGCGAAAAGAGTGCGAAGCACGCAACGGCAATCGCCAGGACGATTTGCGCGATGAACGCGGCTCGGCGGGAACTCGTGGATTCCATCGCACCTTTGCGCGCGGCGATTCGCGCGTCCAGCCGCGCATGCACCACGAAAATTCCGGCGGCCGCCTGAAGCGAGCACAGGAGCCACAGTAGCCAGCACCATCCGGGAATATCGCCTCGAACCGCCAGGCAGGCAGCCAGCGAAGTTGCGGTCAACGCGGCCGCGCTCGCGACCTGAAACCATTCGGACCGCTGCTTGTTTCGCACGTTGACCATCACCGCCAGAATCGTGAACGCGCCCGCGGCCAGGAAAAGTAGCGAGTACCAACGCCAGTCTCCAGTCAGCAGGAGCACCACGCCGCACACGGCCAGGACCATCAGTTCGATACCGGCCCATCGTCGCGCGACGCGTGTCTCCGCGTGCTCCTGTTGCCACACCATGCGCTGGCGCACGATCACCACCAGCGAATCTTTAATCGCAAACGTGAACAAGATGACAATCAGCGCGATCAGCTCCGTCCACCGCACTTGCCGCAGTAAGAGCGCGGCGCAAAAGAATGGCGTGAGCAGCATCGCGGTCGCGCCATGCTCGCGCGGAATGAAGGTGCTGGACCGCGGATTCAAGCAGAACAGCGATTATCGGCGTGCATCCGCGTCCATCTGCGGCTGCAAATACTGCTTGAACCACAACGCTTCGTAATAGTAGCGATGCACCATGTCCCAGGGCGGCCATCCACCGTGATAATTGCCCGGATACCGGATAAATTTCGCGGGGACTTTCTGCTTCTTTAGCGCGGTGTACATCTGCTCGGCCTCTTCGATCGGAACGCGCATGTCGGATTCGCCGTGGACGAATAACGTCGGCGTCTTCACCTTCCCGGCGTAAGTCAGAGGCGACAGCGCGTGCATCCGCTCGGCCGCATCCGGCATCCATGGCGAGCCATAGAACTCGCTTTCCTTGGTGCGCGGGATGTCGGCGGTGCCGTAATCGCTCAGCCAGTTCGAAATTCCCGCGCCGGTTACCGCCGCCGCGAAGCGAGTGGTCTGCGTGATGGTCCAGTCCGTGAGAAAGCCGCCGTAAGAATAGCCGGTGACGCCCAGGCGTTTCGAATCGACAGCATAATGCGCCAGCGCATAATCGACGCCCGCCATTACGTCCTGGAAATCGAGCTTGCCCCATCCGCCCCACGTGGCCCACAGAAATTTTTCGCCGTATCCGGTCGACCCGCGCGGATTCGTGTACATCACCGCATACCCGTTCGCGGCCAGCCACTGAAATTCGAAATCGAAGTGGCTGCCGTAGGCTCCATGCGGTCCGCCGTGGATGCTCAGGATCAGCGGACGCGGAGTTTTGCCGGCGCGCGGATTCATGACCCAGCCTTCCACCTGCGTGCCGTCGGCGCTTGGGAAATGGACGCGCTCCGCGGCCGTGAGGTCGACATCGCTCAGGAATTTCGAGTTGAAATCGCTCAGCTTGGTCTCGCCCGATGCGTCGGTCATGGCCGCAAATGCCTCGGCGGGATGCGTCGGATCTTGCGCGACGTACGCCATGCGATCGAATGCATTCGAGAACGTGAATCCACCGAGCGCCCGTTCGCCCTTGGTGATCTGCACCGGATTCCCGCCGTTTGCGTTCATGCGGAACAGATGCGTATCGCCGCCGACGTCCGCGCTGAACCAGATCGCGTCGCCATTCCATGTTGGAGCGCCGGGAATCAGATCGAAATCCGGCGTCAGGTTCTTCATCGCACCACCTTCAGCGGGCATGCGGTAAATATCGACCGCCGCGCCATGATTCTGCCGGGCTTCGATGATCTGATTCAATCCCTGCCGCCGGCGAAAGATCACGGTTTTTCCATCTGGGGACCACGCCGGAGAATCGTATTCGAATCCGTCGTCGGTCAGTCGGCGGATTTGCCCTTGCAGATCCACCACCCACACATCCGCGCGTTCATACGAATATTCGTCGCGCTGATGCGAGTTGGCGATCAGCGCCAGCGCGCCGCTATCCGGCTTCCACGCGGCGGCCGTCACGTCGACGTTCAGATGCGTCAATTCTTTCGGCGCACCGCCATCGCGTGCGACGATGTACAGCTCCAGTGGAGGCGTCGCCGCGGGATCGCGAGGATCGGGAAGATAGCCGCGCTGATCGAAGCGGACGTTCATCCAGTCATACATGCGTCCTTTGAATCGCTGATCGAGCTGTTTCTCGAACGCCGTTTTCTCGCCGCGGTTGGCGGGCGGCGGAGTCTTCTTGGTGAACGCGATCCAGCGGTTGTCGGGACTGAAAATCGGCATCCCGCCGACGCCGGGAATCTGGAACGCCTCGCCGCCGGCGCGATCCATGCGCAGGAACCAGATGTCGCCCTCGGCTCCCGGAGCTTTGCGATTGGATCGAAACGCGAGCAGCTTTCCATCGGGGCTCCAGCGCGGGGCCGATGCGTTGAACGCGGCGCTGGTCAGACGAGACGCCGGCGCGGAGCCATCCGAGGGAGCGATCCACAGCTCGGTATGATGCGCGTTTTCGGCTTCGATGATAGTCGAGCGCGCGAACACCACCCAACGCCCGTCGGGTGAAATCGCGGGCGTGGCCGCGCTTTCGACGCGGTAATAATCGTCGAGCGTCAAAGGCCTTCCGGCCTGGCACCAAGTCGCTAAGAGAAACAGCACGCCCAGTGGCTTCATGGCGTGCATTATACCTACATTAAAGCTCGATGAAAACGGAATCGAACGCGGCGCGCCTGGGTTATTTTTTGTAAAAACGGGGTCAAAGACCTCAATGCCTGATTTCACAATCCGGCTCAAATCAACCGAATCGGGGTTTGAGGTCTCTGACCCCGTTTGTCCCGTTTGTCTCGCAGCCCACGGTCGTTCGCCGCTTGCCGTCGTCTCCGGCGAGGCGGTACCTTGGTACTTACTCTCCTATGCTCAAAATAAAAGTCCAAGCTCCCGACGATCTTAATCCTCAGGAAACCGCCGAATGGATGGAAGCGCTCGACGAAATGGTGGATGAAGCTGGGCCCGACCGGGCCAGCTATCTCCTGGAGCGCCTGATGGAGCATGCTTCGAACCTCGGCGTGCAACCGCCGTTGCGCTGGAATACTCCGTACATCAATACCATTCCGCCGGAAGACGAAGTCGCCTTTCCCGGCGACCGGCAGATGGAGCGGCGTATCAAGAGCCTGGTCCGCTGGAACGCGACCGCCATGGTCGTCCGTGCCAATAAATATGACCCCAACATCGGCGGCCACCTGGCGACGTACGCGTCCGCCGCGACGCTGTTCGAGGTCGGGTTCAATCACTTCTTCCGTGGATCGTATCCGAATCCGGCGGGCGGCGAAAATCTGCCCGGCGATTTCGTGTATTTCCAGGGCCATGCGTCGCCCGGCGTGTATGGACGCGCGTTTCTCGACGGCCGGCTGACCGAAAAGCATCTCGAAAATTTCAGGCATGAGCTGCGCGAGGAGCCCGGCTTGTCTTCCTATCCGCATCCCTGGCTGATGCCCGATTTCTGGCAATTCCCCACTGTCTCGATGGGGCTCGGCCCGATCTCCGCGATCTATCAGGCGCGCTTCATGAAGTATCTGGAGAATCGCGGGATCATCCCGGCAACGCCGCGCAAAGTGTGGGCGTTTTTGGGCGACGGCGAATGCGATGAACCGGAATCTCTGGGTGCGCTGACGCTCGCGTCGCGCGAGAGGCTGGACAATCTGATCTTCGTGGTCAACTGCAATCTGCAACGGCTGGATGGGCCGGTGCGCGGCAACGGGAGCATCATTCAGGAGCTGGAAGCGGCCTTCCGCGGCGCCGGATGGAATGTGCTGAAAGTGATCTGGGGCGCGGGCTGGGACGATCTGCTGGCTCGCGATTCCACCGGCCTGCTGCTGAAGCGCATGCATGAATGTTCCGGATGGCGAATATCAGACTTTTCGCGCCATGAACGGGGCGTTCATCCGGAAAGAATTTTTCGGAAAATATCCGGAGCTGCTGAAGCTGGTCGAGCACCTGACCGACGATCAGATCTGGGGCCTGCGCCGCGGCGGTCACGATCCGAGCAAGGTTTTTAACGCCTACAAACGCGCCGTCGAGACCACGGGTCAACCGACGGTGGTCCTGGCGAAGACCGTGAAAGGCTACGGGCTGGGCGAAACCGCCGAGGGTCGCAATACCGCGCATCAAGCCGAAGAAAATGGCCGCGCCTGAAATGGCCAAGCTGCGCGACCGGTTCGAGATTCCGTTATCGGACGAAGTGGTGGAGCACATCGATTTCTACCGTCCGCCAGAGGATTCTCCAGAGATCAAATATATAAAGTCGCGCATCGAAGCCATGGGCGGGACGGTGCCCAAGCGGCATGTGAAGCACATCGAGATCGAGGCGCCGGCTCTTGACACATTTCACGATGCGCTGCAAGGATCGCGCGGACGCGAGGCGTCCACCACGTCGGCGTTCGTCAGCATTTTGAAGACGCTGATGAAGAATCCGGAAATCGGCAAACTGATTGTCCCGATTGTTCCGGATGAGGCGCGGACGTTCGGCATGGAGTCGCTGTTCCGAGATTATGGAATTTACGCGAGTCAGGGCCAGCGCTATAAGCCCGTCGATTCGAACGTGCTGCTGTATTACAAGGAAGCGCAGAACGGGCAGATTCTGGAAGAAGGCATCACCGAAGCGGGCTCCATGGCGTCGTTCACGGCCGCGGGTTCGGCGTATGCGTCGCACGGCGTGCCGATGATTCCGTTCTTCATCGTTCTATTCGATGTTCGGGTTCCAGCGCGTCGGCGATCTGTGTTGGGCGTTCGCCGATCTGCGCGGCAAAGGATTCCTGATGGGCGCGACGGCGGGGCGGACGACGCTGCTCGGCGAAGGCTTGCAGCATCAGGATGGGCATTCGCCGATTCTTGCGAGCGTGGTTCCGACTTGCGCAACGTACGATCCGGCGTTTGCGTATGAGCTGGCCATCATCATCCAGGAAGGCATCCGCCGCATGTATCAGGAGGGCGAAGATCGCTTCTATTACCTGACGATTTACAACGAAAATTACGCGCAGCCGCCGATGCCCGAAGGCGACGGAATCCGCGAAGGGATTTTGAGCGGGATTTACAAATATAAAGCGGCGGAGGATGGTCCCGCGGCGGCGCAGTTATTCGGCAGCGGATCGATCCTGAACGAAGCGCTGCGCGCGCAGAAGATTCTCGCGGAGCGGTACCAGATTCCGACCGATGTCTGGTCGGTCACCAGCTATAACGAATTGCGGCGCGAAGCGCTGGGCGTGGAGCGGTGGAACCGTCTGCATCCAAGCGAGCCGGAGAAGACACCGCACATCGTCAATGTACTGAAAGGCGCGGCGGGACCGATTATCGCGTCGTCGGATTACATCAAGGCGGTGCCGGATCAGATCGCTCCATGGCTGACGGGACGATTGACGTCGCTGGGCACGGATGGATTCGGGCGCAGCGAGAATCGCGAGCACTTGCGCCGCTTCTTTGAAATTTCGGCCGAGGCGATGGTGCAGGCGACCATGGCGGCGCTGGCGCGCACGGGCGCAATTCAGCCGCAGCGGGCGGAAGTCGCCATAGCGGAGATGGGATTTCATCCGGAGAAGAGAGATCCGTCGAAGGTCTAGGGTGGAAAAGGGGACAGACCGCTCTGTCCACTACAGACACTCCTTCCACCGCGGAAATGGCGTGCTTTTTGGGACAGAGAGGTCTGTCCCCTTTTTCTGTCTACATTGTCGATGTACCGTCCTTCAACTTGATGGGGCCCCGCGATCCGTTTGTTTGACCCGCAACGGCGTGGGGCTAATGTAACCCGCATAGCGTAGGGGCCGGATTGATGTTCCGGCGGACATGTAGCCGCGCGCAGACCCTCACAACAGAATCTAGAATGCTGCTCCTGGTCGATCCAGGCTCTCCGGCTAGAGAGCTCCCGAACTCCTTGCTTGAAAGATAAAGGCATTGGGCGCAAACAGGACGCGCCCTGAAACGGGAAATCATAGAGACGCAAGGAAATCGACCGCGATAAGCTTTAGGGAATGCTCTATATTACCGAAGACCAGGTTCGCGAACATTTGACCATGCACCAGGCCGTGCGTCTGATGCGCGAGGTGTTTTCTGAGCTGCGCACTGGCGCGGCACAAAATCAGCCGAGGCGGAGAATGTTTCTGCCGACGGGAACGGTCCTGCACAGCATGGCGGGGGCGTGGGGAAAATATCTGGGCACGAAAGTGTACGCGACCAATGCGCGGCAAGGGGCGGCGTATTTTTTCTTTCTACTGTTCGATGCGGAGACGGCGCGGCCGCTGGCGACGTTTGAGGCGAATTACCTGGGGCAGATCCGGACCGGGGCAGCGAGCGGATACGCGACCGATATTCTGGCCGCGCCGAAGGCTGCGACGGTGGGAATCATAGGCTCGGGATTTCAGGCGCGGACGCAGCTTGCGGCAATGCGGGAGGTCCGGGAGCTGCGCGAGGTTCGGGTATGGAGCCGCGATGCGAAGAATCGGGCTCGGTTTGAGGTCGAAAATGACGCGCGCGAGGTTGGGTCGGCGGAAGAGGCCGTACGCGGAGCTGAGATTGTGATTACTGCGACGTGGTCGAAAGATCCGGTGCTGGACGCGGCGTGGATCGCTCCGGGGACGCATATCAACGCGATGGGATCGAATCAGGCGCAGCGGCGGGAATTGCCTGCGGAGTTGATTCAGCGTGCGGATTTGATTGCGGTGGATGCTCTGGACGTGGCAAAGATCGAAGCGGGAGATTTGATTCTGGCGGCGGTGGATTGGAGCGATCCGCGGATCGTGGAGCTGGCGAAAGTCGAGTCGCGGCCGGCGGGGAATCCGGTGACGATTTTCAAGTCGAACGGGTTGGGCGTGGAAGATGTGGCTGCGGCGGCTTACGTGTATGAGAGGCTGGCATGAGCGAGATCAAACATCGTACGGTTGAGACCAATGGAATCCGGATGCACATCGCGGAATGCGGCGAGGGGCCGCTGGTGGTGATGTGTCACGGATTTCCCGAGTCGTGGTATTCGTGGCGGCATCAGTTGCAGGCGCTGGCGGCGCGGGATTTCATGCGGTCGCGCCGGATATGCGCGGGTATGGGCAGACGGATGCGCCGGAGGCCATCGATCAGTACACGCTGCTGCATTTGACCGGCGACATGATCGGGTTGCTGGACGCTTTGGGCGCGGAGACGGCGGTGATCGCGGGGCACGATTGGGGTGCTCCGGTGGCGTGGCATCGCTGCGCTGCTGCGTCCTGATCGGTTCCGGGGCGTGATCGCGTTGAGCGTGCCGTTCCGGCCGCGCGGGGGCGTGCGTCCCACCAGCGTGTTTCCGCAAACTGCGGATTCCGTTTTTTACCAGCTTTATTTCCAAACGCCGGGCGTCGCCGAGGCGGAACTGGAACGCGACGTCCGGCTGAGTGTGCGTAGTACCCTGTATTCAGTTTCAGGCGAAGCGCCAGGATCGACGCGAGGTGGGCATGGTGCCTCGCAAGGGCGGGTTTCTGTCGGCGCTAACGAATCCGGCAGCGTTGCCGCCGTGGTTGACGGAGGCGGATGTCGATTTTTACGTTTCCGAACTTACGCGCACCGGATTTCGTGGAGGTTTGAACTGGTATCGCAACATCGACCGGAATTGGGAGATGCTGGCTCCGATGATGGGGGCTCGGGTGATGGTCCCGGCGGTGTATGTGGTGGGGGATCGGGATCTGGTGGTGTCGTTTCCGCGGAATGAATCAGTTGATCGCGAATCTTCCAGGTTTGTGCCGCAGTTGCGGGGAACGTTGATGCTGCCGGGGTGCGGACATTGGACCCAGCAGGAGCGGGCTGCGGAGGTGAACCGGGCGATGATTGAATTTCTGCGGGGGCTGGAGCGTGCCTAGATGCATCAACCGCTCCCTGCGGTCGCGGCTCATTTTGGTCGCCTAGCCACGACCATAGAGAGAGTTATTCTTGCGCGGAGAGTTGGGAGTCGGAGTCGCGCCAGGCGCTTAGTTTCAGACGGCGGCAGACCCAGCATAGGCCTTCGGTCGAGGTGGGGGCGCATTCGCCTCCGCAAACTGAACATTGCGCGGGCTTTTTGATGCGGTCCGCTTCGATGGCGCGGCGTGCCTGCTCGATGATGGCTTCCGGGACTACGGTCTGCGGAATCACCGGCTCGGCAACGGGCGTGCGCTTTCGTTTCACCACTATTACTATAACAGCACGGTCAAGCGGCGCGTCCAGAGGATACGCGGGGCATGATATATCCCGCGTCGAGCGAGGCTGAGCAATGCGGGCATTTTTGCCCCGGCTTGACCATCGCGTGGCGGGCGCTGTTCACGATGCGACGCTGAATTTCGGCGTCGACCATGTGGGTGCACATGGGACAGTACACTTTGGCGTTTTCGGCGGGTTGAGGCTTCGTCACTGGTGGGTCCCTCCTCACTGACATGGACGCGCGAAGCGCGGAAACAGATCCGTATTTCTTATCGGCTGAACTTCCAAATCCGAGTAGCCGCGTCCGATAAGAGAATCGAATGGTGGAACAGGAAATTGGCGCGGGAATGGAGGCGCATTGCCGCAGGGTCGCCGCTTGGTCGCTGGCTTTGGACGAGGCGGCCCACGCGACGGCCGAGAACACCGGCGAGGTTATCGAGCTGGCCGATGCGCTGGATGAGCACTTCGCTTGGGAGCCGTTTAGCGAACCGGGCGACGCGGTCAATCCTCTGGCGGAAATCGCGCTTGAATGTTTGAGGATGACCAGCGAAGAGGAACTGGACCGGTCCATACGGGAACTGCCGGTGCTTCCCGGCATTGCGCTGCGGGCCTTGCGGATGCTGAAGACCGACGATTGGTCGGGGGTGGAACTTGAGAAGATCGTGTCGGCCGATCAGACCCTGGCGGTGCATATTCTGAGCGCGGCGAACTCGCGCGGCAAGCAGATCGCATCGATCGCACAGGCGATCATGTACCTGGGCGCGGGGTGGGCGTCGCGCATCGTGTATGCGGCGTCGATCCGGCCGCTGTATGCGAGCGGTCGTCTGCGGGAGATCTGGCATCATTCGCTGGCGGCGGCGCAGGCGGCGGAGGGACTGGCGCGAATTTCGCGCGCGGCCGATCCGGGGGAGGCGTTTCTGGCGGGGCTGGTCCACGACATCGGGCGTTTGGCGATGGAGACGCTGGGGCACGGGTTCCAGTCGCGATTCCGAAGCCTGACGGAGCGGGGTTGCGAGCCGATGCTGGTGGAGCGGGTACTATGCGGGTTCAGTCACGCGGAGGCGGGCGCGCGGGCGCTGAGGCTCTGGAATTTTCCCGATGCGATGCTGGAGGCGGTCGAGTTTCATCATCAACCGGAGAAAAGCGCGGGCAAGCTGGCGGCGCTGCTGTTTCTGGTGGAGCATTGGCTGGATTCGCGGGAGGATGCTCCATCGCTAGTGCGGTTGAACGTCGCGCTGGATCGAACCGGTCTGAGCGCCGAAGCGCTGGACCGGTTCACGGTGAAGCCCGACCGGTGGATGGACGAGCTTCGCTTCGCCTAATCTTGTTATTCTCGGAAGTTCATGTCGAAGACGGCATTTCTTTTTCCAGGCCAAGGCTCGCAGTTCGCCGGAATGGGCAAGTCGCTGGCGGATGCGTATCCCGAAGCGGCGCGCGTGTTCGCAGAGGCCGACGCGGCGCTGGGGTTTCCTATATCGACTTTGTGCTTTGAAGGTCCGGACGAGCAGCTCAAGTTGACGGAGAACACGCAGCCCGCGCTGCTGACGGTTTCGATCGCGGCGCATGCGGTTTTGAAGAACAAAGGCGTCGCGGCGGATTACGTGGCAGGGCACAGCTTGGGAGAATATTCGGCGCTGGTGGCGGCGGGGTCGCTCGGGTTCGCGGATGCGGTGCGATTGGTGCGGCAGAGGGGGCGGTTTATGCAGGAAGCGGTTCCGGCGGGCGTGGGAGCGATGGCGGCGATCCTGAAATTGCCGGGCGACGCATTGGTGGGAGTTTTGGAGCAGGCCGCGCAGGGCGAAGTGGTGACGGCGGCGAATTTCAATACTCCAGATCAGGTGGTGATCGCGGGACATGCGGCGGCGGTCGCGCGCGCCATGGAACTCGCGAAAGCGGCGGGGGCGAAGCGGGCGATCCTGTTGCAGGTGAGCGCTCCATTCCATTGCCCGCTGATGCGGCCGGCGCAGGAGCGGATGAAGGCGCTACTCGATGCGGCCGAATTTCGCGATCTGGAAGTGCCGTTGATCAATAATTGGCAGGCGCAAGAGATTCGCACGGGGGCGGAGGCTCGAGAGGGGCTGTATCAGCAGATTCCGAATCCGGTACGGTGGTCGGAGACGATTGCCGGGCTGGGTTCCAAGGGCGTCACGCGATTTATTGAAGTCGGCGCGGGCGGCGTGTTGAGCGGACTGGTGCGAAATATCGATCCCTCGGCAACGGTTTCTAAATTCGGGTTGGCCACAGATGTTTTGGCCGCTGATGAACGCGGATAAACGCAGATCTGCGTCCATCCGCGTTTATCTGCGGCTATTATTTTTCTTTGATTTCGAATTGGCTTGATTCGCGGAAGAATTCTATGAATTTCGCGGCGTCCATGGGATAAAATTCGGCGCTTACGGCGTCGCGGATGTCTAGGATGGACCGTTTGCCGTCGGCGAACAAGCGGGCTTCCTGGGCGCCGGTGCCGGGGATCACGCTGGGTGCGCCGCCGCGACCTCCGCCTCCGCCTTGAGGCTGGGTTGCTCCCGGTTTGCGATGGGGGATCAATTTCGAGGCTTGCTCTTCGTCCGCGGTCAGCTTGATGTCGCTGTTGCCGATCACCGATTTTGCGTAGGTATTCAGACGAGCGAGGTCCGCGGTGCGGCCGGTGTCGGCGAAGGTCTTGGCGAGTTCTTCGATGCGCGCGACGGACTTCGCGTCGCCTTCGGCTAGAATTTCGGCGGAGCGGATGGCGTCCGCTTCACGGAGATAGGCTTGTTCGACCAGGACGTGAGCTTCGCGGAAAGGCTCGCGGTTGCCGACCATCTGGAGGGCGCGGCGAAGCTCGGCGGCGGTGCGCTCGGCGGCTTGGCCTTCGGTGGTCTCGGCGATGCGGACGGCCATGTTCGCGTCGGCTCCGGCCATCACGCTGCCGCTGGCGAGGGCGATGAAGACGGCGCGCTTGAGCTGCGTGGCGTCGGCGCTGGTGGGGCGATCTTCATTGGTGTGGTAGGCGGAATCGGGCCAGTTGTTCATCAGAATCGCGGGAACGCCGTGGCCCAGGAACGCGGTGTGATCGGACGCGCCGTAATGTTTTTCGATGTTGTAATAAAACTGGTCGAGCGAACCCTGCGGATCGACGATGGGGAACATGTAGTTGTAGGCGATGCGGCGGTTCTGCACTTTTTCGCGATTGGTGTCGCCCACGTATTCGTAGAACTGCTGAACCACTTCATTGACGAAATGATTTACGGTGTACGGAGTGCGCATGAGACGCAGGCTGTTGCGGTTTTTCTTGACGTCCTCCCCAGCCATGTCGATGGAAAACGCGGCGACCATGCGCTTGGCTTCGTCGGGATAGCGGTCCAGATAGGCGTTGGTGCCCTGAATTTCCGGGACCCACATCACGCGCACGGTGCGGCGGGGACGCGGAAGCGTACCCTCGTCGATCATCTTCTTCCATGCGCGCAGCATTTCTAAAGTGACGGCGCAGCCGGAAACATCGTCCATGGCGCCTTGTTTGGCGATGCCTTCAAACAAGTGGCCGGTGTAGGCGATTTCCTGCTGCGAAGATCCGTCGCCTTTGATGACCGCGGTGGGGACCTGCATTTCGGCATCATATTCGGCGGTCTTGACTTTGGCGTGCACGGTGACTTTTTCGCCGCGGTCGATCATTTCCACCAGGTCCATGCCCATGCGATGCGAAAGATTGAAAGCGAACGTCGTCTTGCCTTGCGCGCCGCCGCGTCCGCCGATGTTGTTCCAAGAGATTTCATCGGGGCGATCGATCGGGCGTCCGGTGGGATTCGCGAAAGAGACCACGCCCGCGGCATTGAATTCGCGCACGGCCAGGTTGTGGACCTGATTCGGCGGGGCGCTGGCAAGTACGATTTTTCCGGCTACATCTTTGCCTTGATAATCGACGCTGCGATCGCCGCGGCCGACGTAGACCAGCTCCGCGGTCACATCGCCGGACTTGCTCCCCGGGGCGAGCGAGGCGGTGATGTCACGGTAGGAAACGATCAGGCGCTTTTCGGGTGACGTGATCCAGAGCTCGCCAAGCTCGCCGTCCCAGGTTTTATTGGGAAGCTTGAAGCGCTCGATGTGGACGTCTTCCAGATTGAACTGCCTGGCCATTTTTTCCATGTACGCGGCTTCGCGATAAGTAGTCTGGTATTCGTCGGCGAGACGGTCATGCTCGTACCCGGCGAGGTCGTAGATGGAATTCAACGCCATGGAGCCGCTGACTTCGGCGACGATGCTTTCGATGAGCGATTGCGAAATCAGCGTCTTGGGATTCGGTTGTTCGGGCGGTTGCAGCGTTCGCGTTTGAGCAGGAATGAGGAGAGCAGCGGCGAGTAAAAGCAGCAGCGGTTTCATATGCGCGCATTATCGCATGCCGGTTACAATAGGAGGGAATGTTTCCGGAACGATATCACGTGGGACCGGTGTCGATCGCGCCGGCGACGGTGCTTGCGCCGATGGCTGGGGTCACTGATACCGTTTTCCGCCGATTGATTCGCGCGCAGGGCGGGTGCGGGCTGATCATGACGGAATTCACCAGCTCCCATGGGGTGGTCGCTTCGGCGCGCGGGACGAAGCCGACGCGCACGTTTCGCTATCTGTATTTCGAGCCGGATGAACACCCGATTGCCGCGCAACTGTTCGGGTCCGATCCGGAGGTGATGGCGGAAGCGGCTCGGTTCTGCCAGGATCGCGGATTCGATATCGTCGACATCAATTTCGGATGCCCGGTGAAAAAAGTTGTGACGTGCAACGGAGGGTCCGGGCTGCTGCGCGACCTGCCGCTGGTCGAAAAAATATTGCGGTCGGTTCGCGGCGCGATCACGATTCCGCTGACCATGAAGTTTCGCGCGGGCTGGAACGATCGCGAGCTGGTGGCGGTGAAGATGGCTCGCCTGGCCGAAGATTGCGGTTTGCAGGCGGTCGCGCTGCATCCGCGGACGCGGGAACAGGGCTACAGCGGGCACGCGGATTGGACTCGCATCGGGGAAGTGAAGGCCGCGGTGAAGATTCCGGTGATCGGGAACGGGGACATCGTGTTTCCGGAAGACGCGGTTCGCATGGCGCGCGAAACCGGGTGCGATGCGGTGATGGTGGGTCGCGCGGCATCGTCGAATCCGTGGATTTTCCGGCAGATTCAGGATTACATCGCGACCGGACGTTACGACGTTCCCGGCGAAGATGCGCGCTATGAGCTGATGCGCCGGTATTATACGATGCTGACCGAGCATGGCTCGGCGGACGCGGTAGGCAAGATGAAGCAGTTCGCGACCTATTTCACACATGGCGTGCGCAATGGATCGAAACTGCGCGCGGATATTTATCATGCGAGCGATTCGGCCGGGATTCTCAACATGGTCGACGCGTTTTTCGAGCGCGAGTTCAGCGCGGCTTGACGTTTAGCGCGACGTATACAGGATTCCCAGGCGATAATCGGCGTCGGCTCCGCGCAGGTCGCCCGCGGCTTGGCGCGATTTCGCGCGCGCGAAATAAACCGGAGCCTGGCCGGGCCTGAGATCGATCACCTGATCCAGATCGGCGATGGCGAGACGATGCTCACCCAGGATTTGATACGTCGCGGCGCGCTGGTAATAATTATCGACGTTTTGGTTAAGCTGCACCGCGCGGTTGAAATCGTCCAGGGCTTTCTTCGGATCGCCGAGGGCGCGCACGGCGCAGGCTCGAAAATTGTAGGCCTGGCTGAGGCTGGGGTCGATCGCGAGAACCGCGGTCGCGTCGGCGATGGCGCTGTGATAATCCTTGCGATCGATGTAGACGCTGGTGCGAGCCAGGCGCGCCGCGGTATCGCTGGGGCGAATTTCCAAGACCTTGGTAAAGTCGCGAATGGCGAGCTCGGTGATGGCGTCACCTGCGTAGGCGCGGCCGCGCAGCAGGTATCCGTCGGCGAAATCGGGCTTCAGGCCGATGGTCAGGTCAAGCGCGATGATCGCCTGGTTGTAGCGGGCGATCCGGAAGAGACGCACGGCCGCGTCGTAGGATTCCATGGCGCGGAGGGATTCGACATTGCGCTTGTAAATCCAGGATGCGATGGCGATGGCCAGCAGCGCGGCGGCGCAACAGGAAATTAGGATGCGTCGACGGCGGCGGGCTACGTCTTCGGGTTGTACGGGAATTTCGATGAGCGAAGAACTTCGCCTTGGCTCGGGCGTGGGAACGATCGTCCCCGCCGGATCGCCGGGCCAGTTCGGCATTTTGAGCTTGTCTTTATCATAGATGAAGATGAAACAGGTGCAACTGATCACCGACGGCGCGTGTCTCGGGAATCCGGGTCCGGGAGGCTGGGCGTGCATGCTGCGGTTCGGCGGGAAGACTCGGGAGCTGTACGGGTCGGCTCCGCAGACCACGAATAATCGGATGGAGCTGACGGCGGCGATCGAAGGGCTGCGGGCGTTGAAGGAGCCGTGCGAAGTCGAAGTGGTGACGGATTCGGAGTACGTGAAGAACGGGATTACGCAATGGATCCACGGATGGAAGCGCAATGGCTGGAAGACCAGCGCGAAGAAGCCGGTGGTGAATCAGGATTTATGGATGGAGCTGGACGAGTTGGTTGCGCAGCACAAGATCCGGTGGACGTGGACTAAGGGTCACGCGGATCATGAGGATAATAATCGGTGCGATGAGCTGGCGACTCGGGCGGCGCGGGAGCAGTTGTAGTTAGGAAGAGAAAATAAGGGGACAGACTACTCTGTCCCCAGATCCACCAAGCCTTCATCCGTGCGAAACATCCCATGGCGGACAGAGCGGTCTGTCCCCTTATTTTTTGCCTCACTGGGGAAATCTGTGGGCTACGGCGAGCGCCTGCCGTCTCGGTGAGGACCATCGGAATCTCCTGCGGGTGGGGTCGAAGGATCTCCGCTGATCTTCGCTGCCCTGATCGTCGATGCACGTGGGCTGGTCACGAGAGTAGACTTTGGTAATGAAGCCTGCACTTGTCCTGCTGATGACCACACTCGTAGGCTTCGGACAATCAATAGAGCCGCCGAAATACGAGGTGGCGTCGATCAAGCCCAACACCGACAACGGCTTTCGCTTTGCGTTTCGAATCGAGCCCCGTGGGTCGCTTGCCGCTACCGGGATCACTCTGAAAAGGCTACTGATGACGGCGTATAACGTCCAGGGTTTTCGCATTGTCGGAGGTCCTGATTGGGTGGGTTCCAGACGATGGGACGTGCAAGCGAGGCCCGACCGAGTGGTGTCACCGGACCAAATTCGGCCAATGCTCCGAGCTCTACTCGAAAACCGGTTTCAACTTCGTTCCCATTCAGAAAAACGGCAGCTGCCGGTCTATGAACTCAGCGTTGACCGCAAGGGTTCGAAGGTTCAGAGAGTGAAGGACAGCGAATCTAAAGCTGACGTGCGGGTCGGTGCCGGTTTGATTCAACTTACGAAGGCTACGGCAGCGACTTTCGCCAGCCAGCTTTCGTACGCCTTGGGCCGGCCTGTGATCGACAAGACGGGCCTTTCAGGCGAATTCGATTTCGCGCTCGAGTGGACCCCTGAACCTGGCGAGGATGGTGGACCCGCAACCGCTGGCTTGCCCCTCGGAGCCAGTGATCAGCCCGCTTCAACCTCGGATGGGCCGTCGATCTTCACCGCAATCCCGGAGCAGCTGGGGCTTCGCCTCAAGTCCGGGCGCGGTGCCGTCGAAGTGATCGTGATCGACGACGTACGGATGCCAACGGCGAACTAATAAGGAAAGATCACAGCGCCGACGCTTGTCGTTGGTGCAAAATCGCGAGCGACGCAGCGGAATGAAGCGACAAGAGGGAAGCCGCTGGCGGGCGCAATCTCCACTTCATGCTGCGCCTCACTCTACCCACGATTTTTTCTGACGAGCCTATTTTTTTACCTTATCGTTTTTCGATTTGAGATTGGTGATTGAAAAATGGGGACAGACCGCTCTGTCCGCTGAAGTGGCTTTATGCTCTTGGGCGATCGAGTGGATCTTGGGACAGAGTAGTCTGTCCCCATTTTTCAATGGCTTTTTTATTTCTTTTCGACTAATTCGGCGATGGTGCCGTCCATGTCTTCGATCTGTAGACGGATGTCTTTGCGAGCCTCAATGGCGGATTCGCCTAGCTCGAATCGCGCGCCGACCATTCTGTCGACGGTTTGATGCGGGGCGATTTTGTCTCGGATGCTCAAAACGTCGTTGTATTTGGGACCTAGCAGTTTTTCGTATTTGAACACGTTCTCGACGTCGAACTTTGAAATCGGCGTGCCTTCGGCGGCGTCGCCCGAAAGCGGATCGAGCTTCATCGAGACGGTCTTGACCAGGAAACCGACGTCGCTGGGATTGGTTTCACGAAAATCGACCACCACGATGCTGGCGTTCGGATTCAAGGACAGCACGCGGACTTTTAGAATTTTTCCGTCGAGTTCCAGGTGGTTGCTCTTGGTCGAAAAGAGTAGAAAGAAAATCCCCACCGCGACCACGGCCAGTCCGATTCCTAGAAACGTCCAGAATTGTTTGCTCACGGATTTAGTCGCCTAAGAGTCTGCCGTAGGGCTGCAAAGTGCTCACGTTATCACAAACCGCCTTGATCGCGGCGGTCAGAGGGATGGCCAGCAGGAGTCCGATGCCACCCCACAACAGTCCCCAGAACATCAGCGCGACGGTGACCACCAGCGGATTCAAATGCACGCGCGCGCCGACGAATTTCGGGTACAGAAGATTCAGCGCGAAAAGATGCAGAAGGGTCACGCTGGCGGCCAGGAAAAGGTACAGGCTGGGTTTCGCGGACATCGGCAGCGCGGCGAACATCGGCGGGACCATCGCCATCGGAAGGCCGACGTAAGGAACCAGGCTCAGGAATCCGCTCAAGGGTCCGACCACCAGCCAATAGGGCAGCTTCACGGACGCGAAGAGGATGGAACTGGCCAGGCTCAATACCAGGCCGAGCATGAAATTTCCGATCACGTAGGCGCGGACCATTTCGCCGACACCGGCCCAGGCGTGTTCGGCCGCATGGCGGTTTTCGCCTTCGAACAGCATCAGGAATCGCGAGCGGAGATGGTCGCGCCAGCTCAACAGGAAGTACACCAGGAACGGGACGAAGGACGCCATCAGCACCAGGTTGTAGAACGAGCTGAGATAGTCCGAGATGGAGGTGACTACGGAGCCGGGCTCGGGCCGCACGCGCACTTCCTGGACGGGAGGCGGTTGCGCGGGCGGAGTTACGGCGGCTTTCTTCTTGCCGCGCGCGGTCGCGGCGGGCGATTCGGCGGGGGGAACCACGGGCTCCTGAAAACGCTTCGGGACTACGGTTTTATAGATGCCCTGCTCGAATCGCTCGAAGCGGGCGACGGCGTTGTCGACCAGCTCGTTAATGCGATCGCCGTACGCGGGAACGTCGTTCAGAATGGAGATCGATTGCGTGTACAGCCCGAGTCCCAGGAAATACAGGAAGACCAGGGCGATGCTGCATACGGCGAAACTGGCCACGCCGCGGGGCAGGCGGGTGCGCATGAAGAATTCGACGATGGGGTCCAAAAGGAACGCGATCATCGAAGCGATGATCACGGTGATGAAAAATACCCGGCCCACGTATAGCAGCGCGATCGCCGCGCCGAGCGCGATGATCCCTAGGCCCACCTGGACCGACCGCTGCGCAGGGGAAACGGGCACCACCATTGACTATCACTATAATTGGGAGGACGCGTGGATTACCAGCTAAATCCAACCAAAGGCCGGATTTTGGCGCTCGACTTGGGAAAACGGCGCATCGGGCTGGCGTTGAGCGATCCGCTGGGAATCACGGCGCAGGGTCTTCAGACGCTGGAGCGCACCAACATCCGCGCGGACCTGGCGGCGCTGGCCAAGCTGATCGCGGAGCGGGACGTGACGGTCCTGCTGATGGGCAATCCAGTGCATATGAGCGGCAAGGAGGGCCGGCAGTCGGTTTATACTCGCGATTTCGCGGAGCGATTGGCCAAGCACACCGGGGTCGAGGTCCGGTACTGGGATGAGCGGCTGACCACGGTGGAAGCGCAGCGCGTGTTGCGCGAGAGCGGCGTCAGTATCGAGAAACGGGCTCGCGCGGTGGACCGTTTAAGCGCGGTGATTCTGCTCGAAAGCTATCTCGACAGCTTGCGGGACGGGCTTTGATGAAGCGGGCTCTTTTCTTAGCGGGAGTGATTCTGATCGCGCTGGGGGTGGGCGCGGGGCTGCTGTTCTTTCGCGAATCGTACAAGGGATTTGAGGGGCAGACGTTCGTCACAGTGGAGCGCGGGACCGGCGCGACCGAGATCGGACGGGTGCTGGCGCAGGCTGGGGTGATCCGGTTTCCATGGCAGTTCTGGATGGAACGGGCGCTGCATCCGTCGGCGAAATTGCAGGCGGGGGAATACAAATTTGATCGGGGCGCGACCGTCGGTGAGGTGTTCGACCGGCTGGCGCGAGGCGATGTGTATTACTTCGAGTTCACGGTGACCGAAGGCAGCAACATGTTCGACATCGCGCATGCGCTGGAGTCGGCGGGGGCGATTACGGCTGAGGATTTTCTGAGCGCGGCCGCGGATCCGAAGCTGATACTGGATCTGGATCCGTCTGCGAATTCGCTCGAAGGATATCTGTTCCCGGCGACGTACCGGCTGTCGCATTCGACTACGGCCGCGGAGTTGTGCCGTCAGATGACGGAGCAGTTTCGGAGGCAGTGGAAGAAATTGACACCGGGAACGGTGGCGAATGCACATCGGGTGGTGACGCTGGCTTCGATGGTGGAAAAAGAAACGGGAGTGGCAGAGGAGCGTCCGCTGGTCGCGGCGGTGTTTGTGAATCGCCTGGACAAAGGCATGCTGCTGCAATGCGATCCGACCACGATTTATGCGGCCCTGCTGGATCACCGGTTTCGCAAAACGATTCACAAATCGGACCTGGCCAGCCGGAATCCGTACAACACGTATCAGCATCCGGGGCTGCCGCCGGGGCCCATCGCGAATCCGGGGGCGGATTCGATTGCGGCGGCGCTGCATCCCGCGGAAACGGATTATTTGTATTTTGTCGCCAAGGCGGCGGGCGGCGGGCACAAGTTTTCGACCACGCTGGCGGGTCATGAAAAAGCCACCAGAGAGTACCGGAAAAAAGCGCGGAAAGCGGAGTGATCTGGCCGAGTGGCTGGATCGCACGCGGGTTTCGAGAATCGGCGAAGCGGAGTTTGCTGCGGTTCGCCAGGCCCTGGAGCCGGTATCGGAGAGCTACTTGAGAAAGCTGCTGCGCGAGTCGGGCGTGGAGCTTGCGCCGATGGTCGGAGGCGTCCAGCAGGGGAATTTCGATGAGTTGGAAGCGACTCTGCTGGCGCTGGTCGATGAGTACACGCGCGGGGATCGAGCGCGGCAGATGGCGGTGCGCCGGTTGGTGATCACGGCGAAGGATCATGCGCGATGGGCGTCGCGGAAGCATCCGGAGAAAGAGGAAATGGTGTTGTGGATGGCGACGTGGCTCGAAAATCCCACGGTGTTTTCCGAGTGGGTGAAGCTGCGGCGGGCGCGGATTTAATGAATCCGGATGGAGTCGACTTTGAGGACGCCGTCTTCAAGTGAGCCAGTGACTTGGGCTTTCAGGTCCTGGGCTTTGGTGGATCGCTTGAGGGCCGCGAGGGCTCTTGCGTTGCCTTTTTCGTCGAATTTCAGAAAGGTTCCGTCGGGTTGTTTCAGGCCGAATCCGAACTTCGCGCAGGAGATGGCACACTGGCGCGGGTGAGTGGCGAGCTGATTGTCTTTGCACATGACGTCGACGACGGTTCCGGAGAAGGTCTCGGCATGGGCAAGGATGGAGCAGGCCAGAAGAATGAACATCGATCTCATAAGATTTATTATCTCGATTTGATGAAGAAATTTCTGGGTGAAAAACAACAACGAAGCGCCTCTGGCGGTTTGACGCTCCGTCCGGAAGTCGGCACCGGCCGCTTCCTTTGGTCGCGGCTCGCGCTGCTGCCGATACACTAGACGATGCCTCCTAGGGGCTATTGCGCGTTACCATTTTTGAGGGTATACTTCGGTTTTTGTGGCTGAAGCAATGGCGTTCCGGGAAGAATTCGATCCGTCGGCGCCGCAACGCGAAGCGGCGTTATTCTATGGCCTGTTCCTGCGCGGACATTCGGCCGAAACGTTGCGCCGCGATATCGACGTTCCCAAGAAACTGCTTGACAAACTGATCAAACGGCATCGCAATGAACTGGCGGTAAAAGAGAAGTTGCAGCGCGTGTATCAGTACCGGAAGCAGGTTCTGGCGGTGTTCGACGAGCTGGTCACGCGCGAACGGACTCGCGAGAGAATCCAGTAGTTAGCCGCCGGCTTTGCGCATCTTTTCGCGAATCGGTTCGTTGTCAGCGTAAATGCGCCATTCTTCGACCAGATCCGTTTTGATTTTCGCGCGCAGCGCCACCGGCGTGCGCCAGGCGTTCGACGGGTCCATTTTGCCGCCGGGCGCGTACGTCCCACCGGCAACGCCGCAAAGAATCGCGTCGTCGCCTTCCGCAAAGGTCATGTCGATGGAGATTTTGTAGTCCGGCACCATCGCGAAATATCCCTGCCAGGCGGCGCGCATGGTGTCTCGCCCGACCATCAGGTTGCCCAGCGAATCGAGCATGCGGTGATCGCCGGTCATCAGCGCCAGCATTCCTTCCACGTCGTGGTCGTTGATGCGGTCGACGAATTGTTGGGCAACAGCGATCGCTGCGCTCAAAGCGGCTGCGGCAGGTGTAGCTGAGATTTGGCTAAGGCTTTATCCAGCATGTCCGCGGCTTCCATTTCATTCAACCCGCGCGAGGTTGAAAACTCCGTGATCAGCATGTGCCGGGCGCGATCCAGCATTTTCTTTTCCCGGAAGCTGAGCGGCTTTTGCATCTGAAGAATCAGCAGGCTCTTCATCACCTCGGCCACGGCCAGTAGGCTGCCGTTCCGCATTTTTTCGGTGTTCTCTTTGAAGCGGTCCTTCCAGTCATGATGGCGATGGCAGCGGCCTTCGGACAGGAAACTGACCACGCGGCCGACTTCGCCGTTGCGGGTGACTTTGCGCAGACCGAGGTCGCCGACGTGAGAGAAGGGAACCAGCACCGTCAGGCTGTTATAGACCAGCCGGAGCAGGTAAAACCGCTCGTAATGGCCCGCAAAGGCCCGGCTGCTGATGTTTTCAATAGTCGCGACCCCGTGGTTGGGGTAAACGATCTTCTCACCAACTTGAAACGTCATGCTTGGACCCTTTTAGGCCTCTAGTCTGACTGCTGACTTCGCCTCCGTCACGAATGGCGAAAGAGAATCTTAATCGGAGTTTAATCATCTGTCAACAGGAAAGTGGGACATGCGATCCTCCTGTTCAACCGATTGAGTTGAAACGTTTTATCAAACCGGTTCCAGGCCAGTTTCACGATCCGGCCGTTCGGTTCCAGGACCGGAATCGGTTAGGATGAGTAAATACCCCGATGGAAGCCGCTAAGACCATTGACTTGAAGAAGACGGTCCATCTTCCGCGCACGGATTTCCCCATGAAGGCGAATCTGGGGCAGCTGGAGCCGAAGCTTCTCGCGCGGTGGAACGAAATCAAGCTGTATGAACGGATTCGCGAGTCGCGCGCAGGACGGCCGACGTACATCCTGCACGACGGGCCTCCGTACGCCAACGGCAGCATTCACCTGGGCACTGCATTCAACAAAGTGGTGAAGGACTTCATCGTCAAGGTGAAGACCATGCAGGGCTACGATTCGCCGTACGTACCCGGATGGGATTGCCACGGGTTGCCGATCGAGAGCCGGGTCGACAAAGAGCTGGGGCCGAAGAAGGCGTCGATGACGCCGGCACAGGTGCGGGCGGCGTGCCGGAAATACGCGGAAAAATACGTCGACTTGCAGCGGCAGGGATTCATCCGGTTGGGAGTACTGGGTCGATGGGAAGACCCGTATCTGACCATGAGCGCCCATTATGAATCGGTGATCGCTGGGGCGTTCGTCGATTTTCTGGATCGCGGGTATGTTTACAAGGGCCTGAAGCCGGTGAACTGGTGCATCCACGACCGGACGGCGCTGGCGGAGGCGGAGGTCGAGTATGAGGATCATACCAGTCCGTCGATTTGGGTGCGATTCGAGCTGCTCGAATCCGGAAAAAATCGGGCTGGAGGGACGCAAGGCTTGGGGCCTGATCTGGACCACGACGCCGTGGACCATGCCGGCCAACATGGCGATCGCGTATCATCCGAAATTTGTTTACGCCGCTGTCGAAGTTCACGGCGACGTTTACATTGTCGCCAAGGATCTGGTGGGCGCGACGGCCGAGGTGTGCGGGTGGGAATCGCCGAAGGTGATTGCGGAATTTACCGGGGACGTCATGAACGGAACAGTGTTCCAGCATCCGTTTCTGGAGCGAAAATCGCTGGGGATTCTGGGCGATCACGTTACGCTCGAAGCAGGGACGGGCGCGGTGCATACGGCGCCGGGGCATGGGCAGGAAGACTTCGAGATCGGGAAGGCCAATGGGATCGCGGTGTATTGTCCCGTCGATGCGGCGGGGCGATTCTTTCATGCCGAGGGCGCCGAGGGTCGACTGCCGGAGGAATTGATCGGGAAGACGGTGTGGGAGGCGAATCCGATCGTCAACGATCTGTTGTCGCATCACGGGGCGCTGCTGGCGATGCGGAAGATCGAGCATAGTTATCCGCACTGCTGGCGCTGCCATAATCCGACCATTTTCCGCGCGACGGAGCAGTGGTTCATCGGCATGGATCGCAACGATCTGCGCGGGCGCGCTCTCGAAGCCATCAAAAAAGTGAAATGGATTCCCGCGTGGGGCGAAGAGCGCATGTCGAACATGATCGCCAGGCGGCCGGACTGGTGTATTTCGCGGCAGCGATTCTGGGGCGTTCCGATCACCGTGTTTTATTGCGAAGGCTGCCAGGAGCCGTTCACGGATCGCAAGGTGCTGGATCGCATCGTCGCGCTGTTCCGCGAGCACGCGGCCGACGTGTGGTATGAAAAATCGGCGGCGGAATTGATCGGGCCGGGCGCGAAGTGCGGGAAATGCGGCGGAGGGTCGTTCCGAAAAGAAAACGACATTCTGGATGTGTGGTTCGAATCCGGCTGCTCAGTCATCTGGAAACGCTGACGCCGGAAAATCATCTGCCGTGGCCTGCGGACATGTATCATGGAGGGCGGCGATCAGTATCGCGGGTGGTTCCATAGCTCGCTGCTGGTGGGCGTGGGGCTGAAGGGGGCTTCGCCGTATCGGGAATGCGCGACGCATGGGTGGACGCTCGATGAGCAGGGCCACGCGATGCATAAATCCAAGGGCAATTCGATTGAGCCTGAGGAGATCATCAAACAGTACGGCGCGGATTTGTTGCGGCTGTGGACGGCGTCGGTCGACTTTACCGAAGATGTGCGTCTGTCGAAGACGATTCTGGATCGCTTGGTGGAGGCGTATCGCAAGCTGCGCAATACGTTTCGCTATGCGCTGGGGAATCTGCACGATTTCGATCCGGCGAAGGATTCGGTGCCGGTGGGCGAGATGCTGGAGATCGACCGCTGGATTCTGGCGCGCGCTGAGGACCTGGTGCGCAAGTGCGATGAGTGGTATCGACGAGTTCGCGTTTCACAAAGTGTATCGCGCGATTTACGATTTCGCGGCGGCCGATCTCAGCTCGATTTATTTCGATGTGCTGAAGGATCGTTTGTACACGTCGGCGACGCGCAGCCGGGCGCGCCGCAGCGGGCAGACGGCGCTGTATAAGATCCACTATGCGCTGACGCGGCTGCTGGCTCCGCTGCTGTCGTTCACCGCGGAAGAAGTCTGGGGATACACGGCGAAACCGGCGGATGCGCCGCAGAGCGTGCATATGGCGCTGTTTCCGAGAGCCGGAAGAGCTTGCGTCGGAGTTGGATTCGGCGGCGCTCGCGAAGTGGGACCGGCTGATGGAAGTGCGCGTCGAGGTGCTGAAGGCTTTGGAAGAAGCCCGGCAGGCGAAGTTCATCGGCGCGCCGCTGGAGGCTCGAGTGCGGCTGCGCGGGATACGGGGATATCGAGGCGTACGCGGCCGATCTGCCGGGGTTGTTCATCGTTTCGCAGGTGGCGTTCGACGCGGGCGAGAAGGGCGTGGTGATCGAGCGGGCCGATGGCGCCAAGTGCGAGCGCTGCTGGAAATATTCGGTGGAAGTGGGCAAGGACGCCGAGTTTCCGACGGTGTGCGATACGTGTGCCGCCGCACTTCGGGAAATGAAGGATGAACTATAGAGCGCAGTCGGCGGCGATCATCGCCGGGGTGGTGCTGCTGGACCGCATCACCAAGATGATGATCCGCATGCGCGTTTCGCCGTGGGATACGATTCCGGTGATTCCGGGATTCTGTAACATCGTGCATTCGGAAAATCCGGGCGCGGCGTTCGGGATGATGTCGGAAGCGACCGGCCAATGGAGAGGGGTCCTGCTGATCGCGGTGTCGGTCGCGGTGATGGCGATCATCGGCACCATGCTGTGGCGGCCGTCGCGGCCTGGGATGGTGCAGACGGCCTTGATGCGCGCCGGGCTGGCTCTGGTGTTCGGGGGCGCGCTGGGGAATTTGTGGGATCGCGCGACGCGGGGTACGGTGACGGATTTTCTGCAGCTGTTCTTCGGGTCCTATGAATTTCCGTCATTCAATGCGGCCGATAGCGCGATCACGATCGGGGCGGGGTTGCTGCTGATCGACTTGTGGCGTAGCCGGGCAAAATAGATGGGGATTCTGGAGACGGCAAGACCCACGATTGTCATTTGCACGCGGGATCGCGCCCGATCCACTGCTTTTTATCGCGACGTGTTGGGGCTGACGCTGGCGCATGAGGACAACTTCGCGGCGGTTTTCAATACCGGTGGAATAACGCTGCGGGTTTCGGTGGTGCCCGATTTTACGGCGCATGAACATACGATCCTCGGGTTTCAGGTGGCGGATGTCGAGTCGACGGTAAGGGTTCTGCGCGATAAGGGCGTGACGTTCAACATTTATCCGAAGTTCAAGCAGGACGAGCTGGGGATTTTGAATGTGCCTGGCGGGTCGATTCGGGTGGCTTGGTTTAAGGATCCGGACGGAAATGTTCTGAGCGTGAGCAATAGTTGATGCTACTCGTTGGGGGTGCTCATGTCGCAGCGAGCCCGGCGTTATGCCGCAAGACCGCCTGCTCACGCGTGTGGCTCGGTTGATTCGCTGATCCGCGATGATCGTGGAGTGGTCAAGCTCACGTTTTCTGCGCGACCTTCGACAACGGCGGGGTGATCGAGTCTTCTTCCTTAGGGGCGTGCGATTCCGCGTCCGGATTAATCTCGGTTGCGATATAGCTAAAAGTCTGCCCCTGGGCATTGGCACCGCCGAGGACCTGCGTGATAGAGGCAAAGCCATGGGCATATCTGAAGTGACACTCGACGACTAAGTAGCCTCGGAAACCGCCCCCTCGGCTGTCGAGGAGGTTCGCGTTCAGTCCGTTGGAACCACCGCCCAAGAGAATATAAGTTAGTGTCGCTCCGGGACGGACCACACAGGAGGACTGCGGTGCTGGCTGCACTCCGGCGCAGGCCGAGCCGTAGTAGTGAATCGTGCAGACGCCCGAGTCGCCCCTCGTTCCAAATGGCATCGCGCCTGCGTTGACGACCGCGATTCCCGTGTCGTACCCGTCCCGGCAGATCGCGTATGGAAAAAGAAGGTAACTACGATGCTCCAGTGATTGAGTGCTTCCGTGCGAGAGGAGCATCTCGCGGCAATTGTGAAACGCCTGCAATACGCCAGCGGTGAGGTCCGCGTCGGTTTTGAACCCTTTAACGGTGTCGCCCAGCAAAACGCGTTGTCGGAAGGCGGCCAACCGCGCCCTTTTTTCATCGGATTCGATTAAATGCGCCGGTACTGCAAACTCCTCCGGTGCGACGAACATAAACCGCGGTACTCCGGCCGAGCACGCGGAGTCGTATTCTATTTCTGTCATAGAGCGGTCGTCACCCGGCGGACAGCTCCCGTAGCGCTGACCGACAATTCCGACGAATACGTCGCACGAACTGGCCTTCTCGATGCAAACTGACTTTGGGTCAGTTGCGCACGCGCCGAAGTCCTCCATTCGAACGCAATGGTAGCCGTTCAATCCTTCGATAGCCTTGCAGACAGCCTCGCGGTACTGTTCGAGTCCGTTGGCCACGGAGCTAAGAAAGACGACTTTTACGGGGCCGCTGCTCATCTAGCCTTCAGCATACCGCGCGTGGCGAAGGCTTCGATTCGACACCCAAAGCCCATCCTTCTGATGATGATTGCCGCGCTAGGGCCGCTGCTTGCGGATGGGACTACCCCGGATGAGTACAAAGCTCGGCGCGCGGAGTTGCGGAAATCGCTGGACGGGGTGATGCTGCTGTTCGCGGCGAATAAGCCTGAGGATCTGCACGTCAGCTTTTTCCAGGACACCAATTTTCTGTATCTCTCCGGATGGCGCGAGCCGAGCGCGGCGATGATGCTCACCAAGAACGAGGAATTTCTGTTTTCGGCCGGAGCGCAATCCGCGGCAGGAGATTTTTACCGGTCGCAAACTGGGTGCCGACGATGCCGATGCTCCGCAGCGGACGGGATTCGCCAAGGTTGTTCCGAAGCATGCGATCGAGGCGACGTTCTACGAATTTCCGTCGTTCAATGCGGCCGATAGCGCGATCACGATCGGGGCCGGGTTGCTGCTGCTCGATTTGTGGCGTAGCCGGGCAAAATAGATGGGGATTCTGGAAACGGCAAGACCCACGATTGTCATTTGCACACGGGATCGCGCCCGATCTACTGCGTTTTATCGCGACGTGTTGGGGCTGACGCTCGCCTATGAGGACAACTTCGCCGCGGTTTTCAAGACCGGTGGAGTTACGCTGCGGGTTTCGGTGGTGCCCGATTTTACGGCGCATGAACATACGATCCTCGGGTTTCAGGTGGCGGATGTCGAGTCGACGGTAAGGGTTCTGCGCGATAAGGGCGTGACGTTCAACATTTATCCGAAGTTCAGGCAGGATGAGCTGGGGATTTTGAATGTGCCGGGAGGGTCGATTCGGGTGGCGTGGTTTAAGGACCCGGACGGCAATGTGTTGAGCGTGAGCAATAGTTGAGGGCTGGGCCGGTGAGTGGGTGCCGAGTCGGGAAGGAGTCGAAGCACGGGTCGCGCGTCTAAAGCGAGGAGTGCTCAACCAGTCGCGGAATGTTCATTTTGCCCAGGTGCTTTCGCGCTTGCGCGAGATCATATGCGGCCTGCATCCGCAACCACATGTCGGCGCTGCCGCCGAAAGCCTTTTCAAAGCGCAGCGCCATCCCAGGCGAGACGGCGCTTCTACCTTGGATCACGTTGTAAAGCTGTTGACGAGTAATCCTCATCGTTTTCGCTGCCTGGGCCACACTCAAATTCAGTTCGTCAAGGTTCGCCTTCGCAAGCGCGCCGGGGTGAATGGGATTTTTCATCGGCATAGCATCATTCCTCATAGTGTCCTGGGTCAGAAAATCGCAACTACTTCTCCGTCTTTCCGCGCATCACCATGATGGTCTGCTGCATCAGGGCGCATAGAGTTTCGCGGCCATCTTTGACAGCGAATACTTCTGCCCTGGTCACGATCAGCGTCCTGCCAGGGCGGACGACCTCGCCTCGGGCGATGAGTTTCTCGCCGTCGGCGGGGGCAACCAAGTTTAGCTTATATTCGACGGTCAGGACCGAAGAACTGGCGGCCACCATGCTCATGGCCGCATAGCCGGCGGCGGAATCGGCAATCATCCCTACTACGCCTCCGTGGACGAAGCCGTGCTGCTGTTCGATTCCGTCCCAGTGCGGCACGTGGATTTCGGTGCGGCCGTGTTCGATCACCGGCATCGTGGCGCGAATCAGGTGCATGGCGTTTTGCCTGGAGAAGCTGGCCGCGACGTATTCGGCGAAGTCGGCATTGGCGGGATGGGTTTGCATCTGTACTTGATTATCGCGGGTAGGGGAATCCGGCTCCGTTGGCCGCGGGTCATTTACCATAGGGAAATGCGGTTTCTTCTTGGCCTGCTGTTGACTATCGCGCCCTTGTTTGCGGATGGGATTTCGGCGGATGAGTATAAATCCCGGCGGGCGGAGCTGCGGAAATCGCTGGACGGGGTGATGGTGCTGTTCGCGGCGAATGAGCCTGAGGATCTGCACGTCAGCTTTTTTCAGGACACCAATTTCCTGTATCTCTCCGGCTGGCGCGAGCCGGGCGCGGCCATGATGCTCACCAAGAACGACGAAATTCTGTTTCTGCCGGAGCGCAATCCGCGGCAGGAGATTTTCACCGGCCGCAAATTGGGAGCCGATGATGCCGATGCTCCGCAGCGGACAGGATTCGCCAAGGTTTTGCCGAGACATGCGATCGAGGTGACGTTCCTGCATTTGCTGGAATCATCGACGCATGTGTACACGATGCCGGGGGATCCGCAGGCGCAGAAACTGGCGCAGTTTGCTCCGTTTCACGACGAATCGTCCGCGGCGCCGGTAATCGCGAAATTGAGGATGGTCAAATCGCCGGCGGAGATCGAATTGTTGACGAAAGCCGCCGATGCTTCCGTAGCGGCTCATTTCGCCGCGTGGAAGATGATCAAGCCGGGGATCTACGAATACTCGGTGGCGGCGAAGATGGTGGAGACTTATGAGCAGCTCGGGTGCGAGCGCAGCGCTTATGCTCCCATCGTCGGCAGCGGGCCGAACAGCACGGTGCTGCATTACATGGCGAACCGGCGGCGGATGGATTCGGGCGAAGTGGTGGTGATGGATGTGGGCGCGGAATGCTCCGATTACGCGAGCGATGTGACGCGCACGGTTCCGGCGAACGGAAAATTCACGGCGCGGCAGCGCGAGATTTATGAGATCGTGCTGGGGGCGCAGAAAGCCGCGATGGCAGCGGTGAAGCCGGGCGTGAAGATGCGCGGCGAAAGATCACTTGCAGCAGATCGCGTACGACTATATCAATTCGCATGGCAAGGATCTGCATGGCGAATCGCTGGGGAAATATTTCACGCACGGACTGGGGCATCACGTCGGCCTGGATGTGCACGATGAGAGCGATGGCAACGCTCCGCTGAAGGCGGGGATGGTGATCACCATCGAGCCGGGGATTTATATTCCGGAAGAAAATATCGGCGTGCGGATTGAGGATACCCTGCTGGTGACGGAGACGGGCGCGAAGAATCTGAGCGCCGCGCTGCCGCGTGAAGTGAATGAAATCGAAAAGCTGGTTGGCAAGTAGAGCGAAACGAACCGCGGCGTATGTCGCCGTGGTCGCGGTCTGCTTTGTCACCGGCATGCTCGCGGCGTGGCCGGGCGTTTCGCGGCGGCGATCCGGATCGATCATTACGCCTACGACGTGCTGCTGACCCGGCAGCCGGCGGAAGCGTGGGACGCCCCAGTCAGTGGTGGTCGCGATCGACGAACGCACGCTGGGCGCACGCGGCGGCGTGCCGCAATATGCGGACGATTCTCGCCGGGGCGCTGGACCAGATCGCGAACGCGGGTCCCAAGGCCGTGGCGCTGGATGTGACGCTGCACGATGCGACTAACGACGGCGGCGGACGCGAGACTTGAGGCCGCGCTACGCGCCACGCGGAACCTGGTTCTTCCCTGCCAGTCGATTATCGTCGGCAATGCCAAGCAGTGGGAAGATCCGCTGCCGCGTTTCGGGGTGCTGGCGCGGGCGGCGCTGGGGCACGTGCGACCACCGGAGGGATCGCGGACGGCGTCAATCGCGAGATTCCGCTGGAGGAGGTGGACGGGCACGAGCGGCGCTGGGCGCTCGCGCTGGAGGCTTTTCGCGTGGCGCAGGGACAGGCAATTATCGAATCGCCGGACGATGTTGAGGTGGGCGACACTGAGCATCCCTGCGCCGCGGGCTCCGACGGGCGGCCGATGCTGATCCGCTATCTGCCGACGGGGATTCCGACCGATCTCCGTGCTCGGATTTGCCGCAGAAGCGCAGCACTGTTGCGCGGCAAGACGGTTTTCGTCGGAGTGACGGCGCTGTCGGCGGCGCACGACCGGCTGGTAAATCCCTATGGCAGGAAGTGGCGGGCGTCGACGGTGCACGCGCACGCATTCGAGACCATCGCGCGCGGAACATTTCTTACGCCGGCGCGTCCGTTTCTGGTGCCGGTGCTATGCGTATCTGTTCGCGGCCGCGGCGGGGTTGATTTTCGGTCTGCGATTCGGCTGGCAGGCGTAGGTGCTGGCGGTCGTTGCTGCTGATCGCGGCGCACTGGGCTCCGGTCGACATTTTTCCGTCACGGCATCGTGTTTCCGCTATTTCGCGCCGGTGAGCGTGGCGTGGCTCTCGATCGCGGGCGCGGCGAGCTTCCAATATTTCTTCGTGCGGCGGCAATTGCGGCGATCGGATCCGAAAAATCGCGCTATCAGCAGGCGATTCATTGGGCGGCGCACGAAATGCGCACGCCGCTGACGGCGATTCAGGGGTCGAGCGAGATCATGACCCGCTACTCGCTGCCGGATGCGAAGCGGCATCAGTTGAGCGAGATGATCAACTCGGAATCGAAGCGGCTCGCGCGGATGATTCAGACTTTCTTGGATGTCGAGCGGCTTGCCGACGGTCAGATGGAATTGAAGCGCGAGCCGTTCGCGGCGGCGGATTTCGTGGATGCTTGTCTGCGTCGCGCGATGCCCATTGGCAGAGCGAAAGCAAATTTCCGATTACGCTCGATACGCGCGGTGGAGGGGACCCTTACCGGCGATCGGGAATTGATGGAATACGCGCTTTACAATTTGCTGACCAATGCCTGAAATATTCGCCGGCGGGTACCGAAGTTCACGTATGGAGCCGAACTGCGCGGAGGCGAGCTGCGGCTGTCGGTTCGCGACCAGGGCATCGGCATGGATGCCAAGGAGCTGAAAAGCATCTTCAAGAAATTCTACCGGACCAAGCGCGCGGAGGCGTCGGGCGAAGTGGGAACCGGCATCGGGCTGTCCATCGTGGAGCAGATCGTCACGCACCACGGCGGCCGGATGGAAGTGACCAGCGAGCCGGGAAAAGGATCATGCTTTACCATGGTATTACGGCGGTATTACGGCAGCACTTCTGGCGCAGCTTCTGAAAATGCAGAAACTTCTGATCGTCGAGGATGACCAGTCCGTCCGGAACACCATGGTGATGTGTCTGGAGCTGGAAGGCTACGCCGTGGATGCGGTGGCGTCCACGCGCGAGGCGATCGAACGGCTGCGCGCGCAGGCTTACCCGATCGTCATCTCCGATATTTATCTGGACGAGCGCACCGGCATCGACGTGCTGCGCACCGCGCGCCAGCAGAATCCGGATTGCGCGGTGATTCTGATGACCGGCCGCGGCAGCATGGAAACCGTGATGGCAGCGACCGAAGGCGGCGCGTTCGAGTATCTGGCCAAGCCGTTCGAGATGGCGCATATGATCGAGACCATCAAGCGCGCCGAAAAATCGCTGAACGGCGTCGAGGAACAAGACGAGGCCGAGGCCATTGACGATCTGCCGGACACGGAAATGATCGGCAGCTCGCCGCGCATGATCGAGATTTACAAGACGCTTTCGCAAAGTGGCGCCCACCGATGCGACGGTGCTGATCGAAGGCGAGACGGGCACCGGCAAGGAACTGATCGCGCGCATGATTCATCGCAACAGCAAGCGCGCGCAGCAGCCGTTCGTGCCGGTGGATTGCGGAGCGATTGCTCCATCGCTGCTCGAAAGCGAATTGTTCGGGACGCTGAAGGGCGCCTACACCGGGGCGGATCGCGATCGCATGGGCGTGTTCGAAGCGGCGGCGAATGGGACCGTGTTTTTGGACGAAATCGGCGATATCGAAGTGGGTTTCCAGTTAAAGCTGCTGCGTTTTCTGCAGGAGCGCGAGATTCGTCCGCTGGGATCGCGCGCGGGCGAAGAAAGTGGACGTGCGGGTGATCGCGGCCACCAATCGCGACATGCAGAAGATGGTCGACGAAGGCAAATTCCGCGAAGATCTGTGGTATCGGCTGAACGTGGTTCGCCTGACGCGTGCCGCCGCTGTGCGAACGGCCCAGCGACATTCCGCTGCTGGTCCATTATTTTCTGAAGCGGTATAACGAGCGGTACAAGCTGGACACGCGGCTGACCGATTCGGGGCTGAAGGCGATGTAGGAGTACAGTTGGCCGGGCAACGTCCGGCAGCTTCAGCACATGATGGAGCGGCTGACGATTCTGGCGCCGCGGCGGCGGATCGACGATGCGGCGGTGCGGCAGGCGATCGAGCAGATGGATTCGCGCGAAGGCGCGAGCGAAACGCTGGCCGATACGGAAGCGGATCAGATCCGCCGCGTGCTGGCGGCGACCAACGGCAACAAGAGCCGCGCGGCGAAGATCCTGGGGATCGAGCGGAAGACGCTGTACCGCAAGCTGGAGCGGATGGGGCTGTAGGTCAAAACGCCGCGCCCGCGTATAGCTGGAACGGTCCCCAATAGAAAGGTTTCCGATAGGCGCCTTTCGATCGGATGAGATGCAGCTTGGCTTCGCGCAGGGCTTCCGCGGTGGGGACGTGGTTCGCGAGCTGCGAGTAGAAATCGGACATGAGGGATGCGGTGGAGAGGTCGGTGACGTCCCACAGGCCTGCGACCACGCTTTTCGCGCCGGCTCTTAGAAAGGCCCAGGAGAGGCCGACCAGTCCTTCGCCCGAAAAGGTTTTCGCGCCAGCGCTGCGGCAGGCCGATAGCGTGACCAGGTCGGCGTTCAGCGGGACGTTCATCACGTCGCGAGCCGATAGAGCGTATCCGCCGTCGTGGCGCGAGAGAATCAGCGCGGAATCGAGCGGGCTTTCGCGATTCGCGGTGGCGTGCGCGGCAAAGTGGATCCACGAGAATTGCGCGGGTCCGGCTTCGCGATACGCGGCCGGATTGGCGCGCGAGCCTTGCAGGACTACCGAGGTGCGGGAGTCGAATTTCTGCTCGATCAGCGACATTTCCCGGGAGGCGTAGGGCAGGCGCGGATATTCTTCGACCGCGGGCTCGGGGTCGCCAATCAGAAGCATGGATGCCTGCGCGGGCGAGCTATGGCGCGATTCCGTCAGGATTCCAAGCGACGGCGCGATCTCTAAGGTGGCACGTTCGATCACGTAGCGCGATGGCTGGTCGGGATCGGGGAGGGTTTCGAGGTTCAAGGAATGGAGCGCACGGTCGGGCACCACGATCAGCTGCGCGCCGGGCTTCAGCAGATCGTGAACCGGCCCCAGCAGAATTTTCGAAAGCTCTCGGCCGGCGGGAAATTCGGCATCCAGCGGGTCGCGCAGATTTTCGATGAAGCTCCGGTACGATTCGACCAGCTCTGCGATGTGTTTTTCAGGCGGCAGAATGTGGAGGTCGACGCGGTCGGGCGTGACGGTCCACAGAAACGACCGGTTGGGAGCCAGCCAGAAAGAAAGCAACGTGGCGCCGGTGGATTTCGAGAGGCGCTGGAGCTGGGCAGCCGTCACTGCCTGAGATTTTGCGTTCGAGCGGAGGCGCTCATCGAGAAGGCGGGCGCGGCTGGATTCGGCGACTTCCATGGCTTTGGCGTTTTCGCCCCGGGTGACGAGGAAGTCGACGTAGTGCTGATAATACTCGATCAAGCTGGAAAGGTAAGTCAGCTTGTTGTCGTCGCGGCGGAGGCCGGAGCGCTGGCGCTCCACGCGGTCGATGCCGGCACGGAACTGCGCGTCGGCCCGATCGAGCTGGCCGGTTTCTACCAGCAACTGCGCGAGCCCGAGCTCGGCCTGGAGCATGGAAGCGGAATCGTCAGAGGGGGTCGAGAGGATGGCGCGAAACTGCTTTTCGGCGTTGGGATAATCCTTGCGGCCGAGCGCGATGCGAGCCTGGTCGACCTGGGCGAAGAGCTCGGAGGGGTCCTTCGACTCCTGCTTAAGGCGCAGGGCTTCGCTGGTGTATTTCTCGGCGGCGTCGTAGTCGCCGAGCTCGATGTCGGTGAGGGCGAGGTTGGCAAGCCACTCGCCGGTCCAGTAGGCGTCAGGGATGGCGCGGGCGATGGCAAGGGCGGCCTGATAGCTGGTCAAGGCTTTGGAATACTCCTTGCGATCGTAGTACACGTTGCCGATTCCGCCGAGCCAGCCTTGCTGGCCGCGCCGGTCGCCAACCTGTTTCGATAGAGGCTCGGCTTGATTCAGAAACTGAAGAGCGGCGTCGTAATCGCCCAAGCGGTAATAGGCCGATCCGAGATTGCCGAGAGCGTTGGCGAGATGGTAGGGGAGGTTCAAACGGCCGGCGGCTTCGCGCTCGCGCTCGAACCAGTAGGTGGCTTCCTCGGGCCGGTGGGTGAACAGGAGAAACCAGCCCATGATTCCGAGGGCGCGGGTGTGAAGGCGCGGGGACTCCTGTTCGGTGACGTCCTGAACGGCGGCACGCAGGTGTTCATCGGCGGCGTCGGTCTTGCCCTCCTGCGCGAGCACGGTCCCGAGGTCGACGCTGATCTGGGCGTGCAGCAGCGGGTCGTCGAGGGGCGCGGCGATTTCGGCGGCGCGCGTCAGAGAGGCTTCGGCGTCGGCGTAATGGGACAGGAGCTCGGCGGCCCAGCCGCGGTCCATCTCCAGGCGCGCGCGCAGGGTGGGGGTATCGGGAAGGTCCGCGGTGTTGAGCGCCTCGATCGCCTTTTGGGGGTCGAGCTCGGTTAGGATTTCGGCGCGGAGCAGGCGGAAGCGCCAGCTCGGCTCGGCGCGATACCCGGCGTCGGCCGCGGCGAGCGCGGCGTCGCGTTTACTATCGAGCAAAAGAGCCTGGGCGTCGCGGTAGGCGGCATCGGGCGAGGGACGGGAGCAGGAAGCGCTCCACAGAATCGCCAGCGCGATGGAAACAGCACGCACTTAGTTGGACGGCGGAACTCCGTTTCCTCCGGCGCCGCCGATGCCGAAGCAGCCTTCTACCGAGCATCCGAGGTCCACGTGCAGCATTAGCAGGCGGTGATAGCTCTCGGTCAGGTAATACTCGGCCAGATAGATGGTTCCGAAATGCTCGACGTGAATCCCGCGACCGTTCCAGGTGAGACCGCGCGGCAGGTCCTCGGGATTGCTGTAGAGCGTGTAGACGGCCATTCCGTTGGATTCCGGAAATCCTCCGTTCTTCGGCTTCAGGTGCGAAAGCTTCTTTAGCTCGTCGCGATCCTTTTCGTTTTCCACGTGCGCCGCCCCGAGTTTCCGCCAGTTATTGTGCTCCGCGAACATACCCGTGGCGAGCTTCACGTCGATCAGGTGCCCGGCGATGCGCAGATTCTCAAAACGCGAGCCGAGCGCGACGAAGCTCTTTTCCCGTTTGTCCGGCGGATGGGTTTTGTCTGGATGTTTGGTGGTGATGCGGGCCACAATGCGGTCGCACGTCACCATGTCCATGATGTTCAGGCCCTCGACAGTGGTGGTGGCGAGCGTGCCGTGCGCGTGATCGTGGTCGCTAAAACTTCCCACTACGTGCGATTCGGCGCGGCGGAAAGATAAGTAATGGCGATGATGGAAGTTTTCGGCGCGCACGGATCCGTGACCACCGATGACGGGCAGGGCGATGGACGCCTGGATCTCCATGGATTCTTTGATCGGCAGCGTCAGATGCCCGGACGCAGCAACAGCTTCAGCGTGGTAAAGAAAGTCTATTTTCATGCCGTAGCTTGTAGCTTACTCGAACCGGAGGGCGAATGGATAGCGGGCCACTTCGGTATCTTTACTCGCGTCTTCTTCCACATCGTTGAGCCCGTAAATCACCAGCACGTAGCGCCCGGCGGGGAGGGCGCGCGTCGGAACCAGGACATGGACTTCGCGTCCCGGAGCCGGCGCAGGCAGCGACATCGCAAAGCGGACCGGCTTGTTGGGAGCTCCATCGTCTAGAAACACGGCGCGATAATGCCCATACTCGTGTTCCCAGGTCCGATCCATGTAGAGTGTATAAAACTGCGCTCCCGCCGGTGGAGCGATCACGGTCTGTTCGCCTCGCGACGCGGCATATAACGCGTATTCGGAAACGGGCTGCGGAACGGCGTTATGAAACCGCACGCCGGATTCGTAGCCGGCCAGCAGGGCCAGGACGATCGCGCCCAGCGCCGGCGCCAGCACGCGCGGCATGCTCCAGGCGCGCGTGAAGGCTGCCCACCAGCCTGCTCGGTCGATCTCTGCCTCGCGCACGGGCAGGCTGGGAGCCAAGGGACTGGAACCATGCTCGAGAAAGGCGGCGCGAGCATTGTCCTGAAGAACCATCAGCATCCTCAGCTCCTCCGAGCACTGAGGACAGTCGAAGAAATGCCGCTCGAATTCCTCAACTTCGGAAACGGAGAGGTCGCCGAGCGCATACCGCTCGGTCGCCCCTAGTTTGATCGCTTCCTGGTGATCCATTCAATCGCCCTCGCTGTTATCGTGCATTTTTTGCTAATTTCGTTTCAAGCTGGCTTGAAACTTTCTTAGTACTAGAACTCACGGTTTAGAAGTTTGGTATCGAAGAAAGAGGGGACAGACCGCTTTGTCCGCCGGGACATAAGTCGTCTGTCCCCTTTTTTCCCATTTTTCAAGGCTTTGACAGGCCACTCTTTTCCATCGCCTCCCGGAACCGGATTTTGGCGCGATGCACCAGGACGCGCAGATAATCGCGATCGACGTTGAAACGTTTGCAAATCTCGGTTTTGTCCACTTCTTCGAGGAACACGGCGCGCAGAATCTGCTGATCCTTTTCCGCCATGGTCGCCAGCACGTCGCGAACCAGTTCCTTGCGTTCGCGCGTGACCAGGCTGCCCTTCGGTGTTCACGCGGCGGTCGGCGACGGCCTCGGCATCTTCGGGCATCGGCGGATGGCGCGTGGAGGCGCGCAGGAGTTCCATCATCACGTTGATGCAGACGGAGTGAACGTAGGCTCCCAGACGCTCGGGATGGTCCAGGCTGCGGTCGGACCGGACGAAGTTCAGGACGCGCAGAAACGTTTCCTGGCGGATGTCCTCGATCAGTTCCCAGGAGCGCAGGCGGTAACGCAAGCGAGATGCGGATGACGTTGGTGAAGTGCGTGACAAAGTGCGTCTCGGTTTCGTGATCTCCATCGCGGAGACGGTCGAGGTATGCGCGGTCGAAAGGCGGTGAGGTCAATAGTTTAGGATACTGAATAACGCTAAACGTTACAGCAAGGACTTGACGGCGTGAGCCAAAATAAGAGTATACGATGTTGGCCCTATCCGATCCCCTGGTCCAGGACTGGTTCAACGCCCGGTTCGCGACCGTAACCGAGCCGCAGCGGCTGGGATGGCCTGAAATTCGCGCAGGGCATGACGTTCTGATTTCCGCGCCCACCGGTTCGGGCAAGACGCTGGCTGCGTTTCTGACGGCGATTGACCGGCTGATCCGGCAGGCTCGCGAGGATGCGCTGCCCGAAGGGACGGAGATTCTATACGTTTCGCCGCTCAAGGCGCTGAGCAACGACGTTCACAAGAATCTCGACATGCCGCTGCTGGGGATCGCGGAGCTGGCGCGCGGAGCGCGGGATCGCGCTGGCGCCGATTCGGACGGCGGTGCGGACGGGCGATACTCCTGCGAACGAACGGCTGCAGATGGGCAAGCATCCGCCGCATATTCTGGTGACCACGCCCGAATCGCTCTATATCCTGCTGACGGCGGAACGGCCGCGCGAGATGCTGCGGTCCGTGCGGACGCTGATCGTGGATGAGATTCATGCGCTGGCCGACGATAAGCGCGGCTCGCATCTGGCGCTGTCGATTGCGCGGCTGGAAGCGTTGACTGGGCGGTCGGCTGCAGAAGATCGGACTTTCGGCGACGGTGAGCCCGATTGAAGAAGTCGCGCAATTCCTGAGTCCCGAATGCGCACATCGTGCAAGTGGGCCATCGGCGCGCGATGGAACTGGCGGTGGAGGTTCCGCGCAGCGAACTGGGTCCGGTGGCGAGCACCGAGATGTGGGGCGAAATTTACGATCGCGTGGCGGAGCTGGCGCGCGAGAATCGGACCACGCTGGTTTTCGTCAATACGCGGCGCTTGGCGGAGCGCGTGGCGCATCACCTGGGCGAACGGCTGGGCGCGAACGCGGTGCTGCCGCATCACGGGAGCCTTTCGCGCGCGCTGCGTCTGGAAGCCGAGCAGCGCCTGAAATCGGGCGAACTGCGCGCGGTGGTGGCGACGGCGTCGCTTGAACTGGGAATCGATATCGGCACGGTCGACCTGGTGTGCCAGATCGGATCGCCGCGATCGATCGCGGTGGCGTTGCAGCGGGTGGGACGCGCGGGACACTGGGTCGGCGCGCTGCCGAAGGGACGGCTATTCGCGACCACGCGCGATGAGCTGATCGAATGCGCGGCGCTGGTGCGCGCGATTCGCTCGGGCGAGCTGGACCGGCTCGAAATTCCGCGCGCGCCGCTGGATATTCTGGCGCAGCAGATCGTCGCGGCGTGCGCCGCTGACGATTGGAATGAAGACGAGCTGTTCGCGCTGGTCCGGCGTAGCTATCCGTATCGCGATCTGGACCGGCGCGATTTCGACGCCGTGGTCGAGATGCTTTCCGAGGGCATCGCGACTTCGCGCGGACGGCGCGGGGCGTTTCTGCATCGCGACCAGGTGAATCATCGCGTGCGCGGGCGGCGCGGCGCGCGGCTATCGGCGATCACCAGCGGCGGCGCGATTCCGGATACATCGCAATACCAGGTGGTCGCGGAGCCGGAAGGCACGGTGGTCGGGTCGCTGGATGAGGATTTCGCGGTCGAGAGCCTGGTGGGCGATATTTTCCTGCTGGGGACCACTTCCTGGCGGATTCGGCGCGTGGAGCCGGGACGCGTGCGCGTGGAAGACGCGCGCGGGGCGGCGCCGTCGATTCCGTTCTGGCGCGGCGAAGCTCCGGGGCGGACGCGGGAGTTGTCGCTGGAAGTGTCGCGAGTTGCGGGAGTTGATTGCGGCGTCTTCGGATCCGGTCGCGTTTCTGCAAAATGAGTGCGGGCTCGACCGGCTGGGAGCGGAACAAGCCGTCGAATATGTTCGCGCGGGCGCGCGCGCGCTGGGCGCGATGCCATCGCAGGACGCGGTGGTCGCGGAGCGATTTTTCGACGAAGGCGGCGGCATGCAGCTGGTCATTCATGCGCCGTTCGGGTCGCGCATCAATCGGGCGTGGGGACTGGCGCTGCGCAAACGCTTTTGCCGGACGTTCAATTTCGAATTGCAGGCCGCGGCGACGGACAACGGCCTGGTGCTTTCGTTGAGCGATCAACATTCGTTTCCGCTGGAATCGGTGTTCAGTTTCCTGCGGCCGCATTCGCTGAAGCATGTGCTGACGCAGGCGCTGCTCGATTCGCCGATGTTCGGGGCGCGCTGGAAATGGAATGCGTCGCGGGCGCTGGCGGTGCCGCGATTCATGGGCGGGAAGAAAGTTCCGCCGCCGATTCAGCGGATGCGCGTCGGACGATCTGCTGGCCGCGGTGTTTCCGGATCAGGCGGCGTGCGCGGAAAATCTGACGGGCGAGATTCGCATTCCGGATCATCCGCTGGTGAACGAAACCATCGCGAATTGTCTGCATGAGGCCATGGACCTGGACGGCCTGACGCACATCCTGGAGCGGATGGATGAGGGCTCGCTGCGCACCGTCGCGGTGGATACGCCGGAGCCTTCGCCGTTCAGCCACGAAATTCTGAACGCGAATCCGTATGCGTATCTGGACGATGCTCCGCTGGAGGAACGGCGGGCGCGCGCGGTGCAGCTTCGGCGCACGCTTTCGACCGAAGACGCGGGCGGGATCGGGGCGCTGGATCCGGCGGCGATCGCGCAGGTGGCGGAGGAATCCTGGCCCGTGGTGCGCGACGCGGATGAATTGCATGACGCGCTGCTCACGCTGATCGTGCTGCCGCCGGTTGCTGAATGGCAGGCGCTCTTTGATGAGCTGCGCGCGTGCCGGACGAGCTTCGACGGTGGGCGCTTGGTGGGTCGCGACGGAGCGGCTCGAACGAGTTGGCGATGTGACCGCGATCCTGCGCGGCTGGATGGATTCGATCGGGCCGGCGAAACCGCGCGGAGCTCGCCGAGCGGCTGGGGCTTGCCGCTGAGCGATGTCGAGATCGGGCTGGGCGCAGCTCGAATCGGAAGGACAGATTCTGCGCGGGCAATTCTCGTCGACCGAAACGCAGTTCTGCCACCGGCGCATTCTGGCGCGGATTCATCGGCTGACGCTGGGCCGCTTGCGGCGCGAGATCGAGCCGGTGCCGACGGCGGAGTTCATGCGATTCCTGTGCCGCTGGCAGCATCTTGCGCCGGGCACGCAACTGCACGGCGTCGACGGGCTGTTCCAGGTTCTGCGCCAGCTTGCAGGGCTATGAGATTTCGGCGGCGGCCTGGGAATCGGTGGTGCTGCCGCGGCGCCTGGCCAATTACGATCCGGAGTGGCTCGACCGGTTGTGTCTGTCGGGTGAAGTGATGTGGGGGCGCTTGTCGCCGCATCCGGCGCTGGAAAATGAGGGCGCGCGCCGGGTGCGTCCTACGCGAGTCGCGCCGCTGGCGATTTTCTTGCGCGAAGATGCCGCGCGGTTGTTGCCTGCGGCGATGGCTCCGGTCCCACTGTCGCACCGCGGCGCAGGATGTGTTCGCGGCGCTCGAACAGCGCGGAGCGTCGTTCTTCAACGACCTGGTGCGCGCGACCGGGCGGCTGGCGAGCGAAGTGGAGGACGGGCTTTGGGAACTGGTCGCGGCGGGCCGCGTCACGGCCGACGGATTCGAAAATCTGCGGGCGCTGATCGATCCCAAGCGGCGGCGCGGCGAAGGGCGAGGACGATTGTCGCGTCCCACGGCACGCGGCCGGACGCTGGGCGCTGCTGGAACGCGGCACCGGCGACGTGGACGCGGAGTTCTTCGCGAAGCAGCTGCTGGACCGCTGGGGCGTGGTGTTTCGCGATGTTCTGGCGCGCGAAACTCTGGCTCCGGCGTGGCGCGATCTGCTGGTCGCTTTGCGGAGGATGGAGGCTCGCGGCGAGATTCGCGGCGGCCGCTTTGTATCGGGCTTCGTCGGCGAACAGTTCGCGCGGCCGGAGGCGGTGGATCTGCTGCGGCACATTCGGCGGTCGGGCGGAGCCGAGGAAGAAATCGAAATCGCGCTGGCCGATCCGCTGAATTTGACCGGCATCGTTCTGCCGGGGCCCCGGACCAGCGCGCTCGCGCAAGGATCGCTGCGATTGCGGGATGGTGTTCCGCAGGTCGCTGCTTAAAATGGCCACAGATTAACGCCGATAACCGCCGATTACCACCAATTCGGCCAGGGCAGCCAGCCGCGGCTGAGGTAATCGCTCAGCATGAACACCAGCAGGATCGCCATCCAGAAGAATCCCGCGCACGACGAATAGCCTGGTCATCGAGCTCGACCGGCGGACGTGCATGAAGAACCAGACCACCAAGCTCGCCTTGATGACCGCGATGGTCATCGCGCAGATGAAGTTGTACTCGCCGAGTTCGAGTTTCGAGACGGCGACCGTGGTGATAGTAAGTGCGATCAGCGCCAGGAACACGAAGACGTAGGTTCTTACGGGAACAACCTGATGAGTCATGATGTGTGTCCGATCAAATACAGCAGCGGAAACAGGAAAATCCACACAATATCGACGAAGTGCCAGTACAGGCCGATCATCTCGACCGGCGTGTACCATTCCGCGCTGAAATCGGTTGCGCGCCGCCATGACGATCAGCGTGGTGAGCAGGCCCGCGCCCACGATCATGTGGATCGCGTGCATGCCGGTCATCGCGAAATACAGGAAAAACAGAATCTGCGCCTGATGGAAATAGTGCGACTCTGCGTAGCGGAACCCCGGGCCGGGAATGTGATGGTCCACCCACTTTTCGTGATACTCGACGTACTTGAGCACCAGGAACACGCAGCCCAGCATCAAGCGTGAACAGCAGGAACATGATCAGCGGCTTTCTTTTGGCCCAAGCTGCGCGGAGCGCACCGCCAGCACCATGGTGAAGCTGCTGCAAATCAGCACGCCGGTGTTGATGCGCGCCGATGGTGACGTTCATGAAATGGCTGGTGGAGGCGAACGCGTCCGGGTACAGGTTGCGATAGACGGTGTAGCCGCCGAACATGCCGCCGAAGAACATGATTTCGGTGAGCAGAAACACCCACATGCCGAGCGTGGAGGATTCCAACTGCTGCTCGGCAGTCGTCGAAATGATGCCGCAGCTCCGGTGCGTGCGCGGCCGCGTTCGTGTCAATGTCCGCCAAGCTTCCACCTCCTCGCCGGAGTAGTTGTAGGCGGGTTCGGTCACCACGGGCGGCTCGTCGAAATTGAAAGTCGGCGGCGGCGTGGGCGATTGCTCCCATTCCAGCCCCTTCGCGTTCCACGGATTCTGCGGCGCCTTGGGCCCGTCTTCCAGGCCCATGCGAGATAGATCATCGGCATCAGGTACCCGATTCCAAGAATGGAAGCGCCCGCGGTCGACATGACGTTCAGCACCTGAAATTCGGGGGCATAAGTGGCATAGCGGCGGGGCATTCCGAGGTAGCCGAGAATGAATTGCGGAAAGAACGTCAGATTGAATCCGACGAAAACGACCACCGCGGCGAATCTCGCCCAGCCTTCCGGATACAGGCGGCCCGTAATTTTCGGGAACCAGAAATGAATGCCGCCCAGGTACGCCATCACCATTCCGCCCACCATCACGTAATGAAAATGCGCGATCACGAAGTAGGTGTCGGTCAGATGAACGTCGATGGCCATGGTCGCCAGGAACAAGCCGGTCAAGCCCGCCGATGGTGAACAGGCCGATGAAGCCGAACGCGTAAAGCATCGGCGTTTCAAAGGAGATCGACCCTCTGTACATCGTCGCGGTCCAGTTGAAGACTTTGATGGCGGAGGGAACCGCGACCAGAAAGCTGATGAAGGAAAACACCATGCTCGCGTACATCGACTGGCCGGCGACGAACAGATGGTGTCCCCAGACCAGGAATCCGAGCACGGCGATCGCGACGCTCGAAAACGCGACGAATCCGTAGCCGAAGACCGCTTTGCGGGAAAAACACGCGACGATTTCGCTGATCACGCCCATGCCGGGCAGAATCATGATGTAAACGGCCGGGTGCGAGTAGAACCAGAACAGGTGCTGGAACAAGCACCGGGTCGCCGCCGAGGTTCGGATCGAAAATTCCGGCGTGAAGAATGCGCTCCAGGCCCAGCAGCACCAGCGTGATCGCGATCACCGGCGTGCCCAGCACCTGGATCAGGCTGGTGGCGTAATGCGCCCACACGAACAGCGGCAGACGGCACCAGGTCATGCCGGGCGCGCGCATCTTGTGGATCGTGACGATGAAATTCAGCCCGGTCAGGATCGACGAAAATCCGGAGATGAACACGCCGATCGCGGCCAGAATCACGTGGGTGTTCGAATAGGTGGTGCTGAACGGCGCATAGAAGGTCCAGCCGGTGTCGACGCCGCCTTGGACGATCGCGGTCGAGCGCGAAGATGCCGCCGACGATGTAGATGTACCAGCTCAGCAGGTTGATGCGCGGGAAGGCCAGATCGCGCGCGCCGATCATCATGCGGGATCAGAAAATTTCCCAGCGTTGCCGGAATCGACGGGCACCAGGAAGAAGAACACCATGATGATCCCGTGCATGGTGAACAACTTGTTGTAGGTGTCGTGCTCGAACAGGCCGTCTGGGCGCAAGCAGATTCAGCCGCATCCCCACCGCGAAGGCTCCGCCGACGAAGAAGAAGGCGGTGATCGAGAACAGATACAGCAGCGCGATGCGCTTGTGGTCGGTGGTGAACAGCCACGATTTCCAGCCGTAGTCGACGTTCAGGTAGTTGGTACGTCTCTTCGACGTGCGAGGCGGAACGCGTGGTACGTGCTCATGATGAGTTCCTCATTGTTTTGCCGCCGCTTGGTCGCGCAGGCACGGGTTGGTGCTGGGAGTGGGCAGCGACAGGCTCTTGATGTAGACGATCAGTTGCAGCAAGCCTCCTCGCTGATCTGGCCCTGGAACACCGGCATGATGTCGCTGCTGGTATCCCTTGACGATTTTTGCGTTGGGATTGAGAATCGATTCGCGCAGATAAGCTTCGTCGGCGAGCACCGTGCGCCCGTCGTCGAGCTGCACCGGGTGGCCGTAAACGTTGCGCAGCGATGGGCAGCGGCCCTGCTGATCGAGGACGTGGCAGGTCACGCAGCCGTACTGCTCGAATAGCTTTTCGCCCTGGTCCGCCATCGAGCCTCCGGTCGGCGCCGCCGGCCAGCCAGTTCTGATACGCCGCCGGTTCCATCACCGTGACCCAGCCGATCATGCGGGAGTGGTTGGTGCCGCAGTATTCCGCGCAGAAGATGTGATAGCGGCCGGGCTTGGTGGCCTGGAACCAGAAGGTCTGGTAGCTGCCGGGCACCACGTCGTGCTTCAGGCGGAACGCGGGAAGGAAGAAGCTGTGGATCACGTCTTCGCTGGCCAGTGTCAGTTTCACGGGACGGCCGGTAGGGACGTGCAGTTCATTGATCTCGCGCTGGCCGTCGGGATACTGCACCTTCCACATCCACTGCTTGCCGGTGACATAAATATCCAGCGTGTCGCGCGGCGGCGTGTAGTTTTCGAAATACAGCTTGGTTCCCCACGCGAACATCACCAGCATGCAAGAGAACGGAATCACGCTCCAGGTGATTTCGAGCGGAATGGAGCCGTGAATCGGCTTGGGAGGCGGATCGTCCGGGCTCCGGCGGCGGTACTTGAACGGCAAAGACGAACACGCGCAGCGAAGATCAGCAGCGTCATCGCGACGCTGACGACCACCAGGTAGACGTACAGCGCGTCGACCTGGACCGGCGGTGGTGGAGGCGCGCGGCGGAAATATGGAAGAGTCGCCCATTACGTGGCTCCTCGAGCCGCGAAAATCGCGGCGAAACATCACGATCATGAACGTCAGCCAGACAGCCACAGCGTGAGCAAGCCGGCCAGGCGCAGCACGTTCATGATCACCAGGCCGTACTTTCCGTTGGCCGGATCGTAGTGGTAGCAGTACAACAGCACGGCGTCGATGGGCGAGCCGATGCGGCCCTCGGACGCTTCCACCAGGCCGAGCCGGACGTCCCGCGCCGGATAATCGATGCCGTAAAAATAGCGGGCGACTCTGCCTTCGGGCGTCAGAATCATGATCGCGCTGCCGTGCGCGTACTGATTGGTGGCGGCGTCGTAGGCTGTAGCGGAAGCCGACGGCATCGGCCAGCGTCGGCTGGAGGCTTCGGGTCCGGTCAGGAAATGCCAGCCGTTTTCAGAACCCGGCCGATCGTACTCCTTCACGTAGGTCGCTTTTTTCAGCGCCGGCCATCTCGGAGGTTTCGCGCGGATCGAAACTGACGGCGACCACGTCGTATTCATCGCCCGCGGTCATCTGCAGGCTGCGAACGCTGCGCACCACGCCGTTGAGAATCATGTTGCACAGCGACGGGCATTGATAATAGACCAGCGCGAGAATCACGGGTTTGCCCAAGTATTGGCGCAGCGTGACGGTCTGGCCCGGATTCGTCGGTAAACGGGATATCGAGCGGAACCTGCGCGCCCATCTTCTGATCGATGCCGACGTTGCGGAGGGCGGGCGGCTTGTAGGCGGTCTGCGACGCCTGCGCGAAAACGGATCCTGCGCAGCAATGCTGACGGCAAAGAGCAGACTTCATTTCTTGGCCGCCTCTTTCTTGCACACGGGAAGCCGCGCTTCAGTTGCAACTCCATGGCCCGGTCGATCGGAATCCGCACGATCCCCATTGGCTTATCCGTCCAGCCGTATGTCGTTAGAATCTTGTCTTCCTGCGCGTGCAATTCCTGCATCTCGATGGCGGGATGCTCTTCCAGGCGCGGCGCCGGAGGGAACTGCTGGGTCGCCGGTTTCCGCCATGGGATTCGGCGAGGCATCTCGCTCAAAGGATGGTCCGCCAGATATCGAAAAATCCCGTACACCAGCAGCGCCACAACATCGCTCCGACGGCGAGGCCAGCCAGCGTCACCACGACCGGCAGGACGTGGGCGTCTTCTGACCTCGTGCCCGTCTGTGTCAATGGGTTCGATGTGTTCCGAATGTTCCATTAGAAAGCCACCGTTTCCCTGGGCGCGCCCTGTAACCGCGGATCCCGCAACGGAACCAGCGGGCTCGATTTCAATTGCCAGAAAAATCCCGCCAGCCACAAGCCGCCGACCGCGACCAGCGTCACGAAATCCATCCAGTGAATTTTGAGCTGCTGGTTATAAAACGCCGGCTCGACGATCCAGTACACATCCACGATCCGGATGGCGATCATCAGCATGCAGACCTTCAGCAGACGATCCGCGTGGCGCTTGACGCCGCGCATCAGCAGCAGCACGAAAGGCGTCGCGAAATGGAAAATCACCATGGTCAGCGCCACCCATCCCCAGCCGCCGCGCAGACGCCGCAGATACCACGGGAATCTCCTCCGGCAGATTGCCGGCCCAGATGATCAGGAATTGCGAAAAAGACATGTACGCCCACAGCACCATGAACGCGAACATCATGTTGCCCAGGTCGTGCAGATGCTGTTTGGTCACGTAATCCTTGAGCGGAGGCCGGCCGGACAGCACGATCACCAGCGCGATCACGAACGCGAACGCTTCCAGCACCTGTCCCACCAGGAACATCGCGCCATAGATGGTCGAGAACCAGTGCGGCTCCAGCGACATGATCCAGTCGATGAACGCGAAGGTGGTGACGAACACGAATACCACCAGGCCGGGCGCGCTGATGCGCGCGCATTTTTTCGATCAGGTGCGGATCGCCGCTCGCATCCTGCTCGCGCGGACCAGTTCGCTGAGCCGGTACGCGTAAAACGTCCACACCAGGAAATAGAACACCGCGCGGCCGATCATGAACGGGACGTTCAGATACGCGGTTTTCAACTGGATGATTGGCGTCGTGCGCCGCTTCCGGCCGCGCCCATACGTATAAGCGTAGGCAGGCTCGCCAGAATCGGGAATCAGAAAGATGAACATGTAGGGCAGCGTGCGCGCGCCGGCCTCGCACATCCGCCGGATCACCATGCCCCACTTGCCGCCGACGGTGTGATGCAGCAGCAGAATCCCCATGCAGCCCAGCGCCATGCCGGTCCAGAAGAGAAATGCGTATAAATAGGAGCGCAGGAATTGCTCGCGGTCCAGAATCAGCGCCGACCAGCGCCAGCAGAGCACCGGCGATCCCGACCAGCAGGGAGCGCTGCTGCCATTGTCCGATCTGAGTGCTGACGGGATCGGCCGCGGTCATTTGGCTGGCTCCTGTTGGCGGATGGCGGCGTGGGCGATGGAATCGGCTCGACCGCTTTCGGGGTGATGGGGTTTTTGTCGAGTTCGCCGCGCATGTCGGCGGGAACATCGTCGAGCTGCGCGTTCTGGCTGAGCTGGAGGACGCGAATGTAGGCGGCGATACGCCAACGGTCGTCCGGTTCGACGCGCGAAGCGTAGCTGGGCATCGCCCCGAAGCCGTTGGTGATCACATCGAAGAAATGACCCACCGGCATTTTGATCAGATTGCTCGGTGTGATAGGACGCAGCCTGGCGGAAGCCGCGGCGCACCACCATCCCGTTCCCGTCCCCAATGCGGCTGTGACACGGCGAGCAGTAAACATTGAATCGCTGCTGGCCGCGTTCCAGATCCGCTCTGCCGATCGGGAACGGGAAGTAGTCTACGTCCTCGCTGTTCACCTTGCCGGTGTAGCGGGCCTGATCGATGCGCAGATGGCCGCGCGCCACGGTTCCTTCCACCTCCGGGCGCGCGGATCGGCCGTCGCCGAAGAAATCGGTGGCGGCGAGCGGCTTGTAGCGCGGCTGATCGTGCATGTCCTGGCGGCAGCCGGTTAATAGCCACAGATAAACACAGATGCACGCCGATAGAACTTTATTTGCGTTATCTGCGTTTATCTGTGTGAATCTGTGGCTAAACATATCAGGGCTCGACCTCCGTCACTCCCATCGGACTCAGGCCGTTCCAGAAACTCTCGTGGTTTCGTGGATGTCGAACTTCGGATCGGTGGCTTCGATGCACAGGAAGAAACGGTCGCGCGAGGCGCGCTCGAACTCCTTCACGTTGAACACCGGATGGTAGGGCTGCGGGAGGCCGTTCAGCGCCAGCATCCCGATCACGGCTGTAAGACACGCGATCAGCACCATCGATTCGAACGTGATGGGCACGTACGCGGGCCAGCTATTCAGCGGCCTTCCGGCGACGATGTGCGGATACGCGACCACCGTCATCCACCAGCACAGCATGAATCCGCCGGTGGCGCCGCAGCAATCCGGCGACGAACACGAGGCGCTGCACCATGGTGCTGCGGAAGCCGACCGCCTCCGCCAGTCCTTCCACCGGCATCGGCGAATAGGCGTCCATGTGGCGATATCCCGCTGCGCGCGCCTCGATGCGCGGCCGCGAGCAGAGGCTCGGGCTGATCGAACTCGGCCATCAGACCGTAGATGCGCTCGAGTTGTCCGGCAGCTTTAGTCTCCGTGACCATGCGTGGCTCCAGGTGTTGCGCGTCGTGCACCACTTCGCGCATTTCGAAAATCGAGATCGCGGGAAGGCCGCGAATGAACAGGAACATCAGACACAGAAACACGCCGATGGTGCCGGCGTAGGTGCTCCAGTCCCATTTGGTCGGATAGTACATGCCCCAGGAGGAGGGCACGAAATCGCGCGTCAGGCTGGTGACGACGATGACGAACCGCTCCAGCCACATGCCCATGTTGACCACCAGCGCGATGCAGAACACGGCCAGCACGTTCAGGCGAATCTTGCGCGACCACAGCAGTTGCGGGATCGCGATATTGCACGGTAATCAGCAGCCAGTACGTCCACCAGTAGCCGCCGGCCCACATGCGGTTGTAGAACGCGTAGCGCTCATATTGGTTGCCGCTGTACCACGACATGAACGCTTCCATCGCATATCCATACGCGACGATCAGGCCGGTGCCGAGCATCACCTTCGCCATGCACTCGATGTGGCGCATGGTGATCATGTCCTCCAGGTGATACCAGCGGCGCACCGGAATCGCGAGCGTCAGCACCATGGCGAATCCGGAATAAATCGCGCCGGCGACGAAATAGGGCGGGAAAATCGTGGTGTGCCAGCCGGGAAGAATCGCCACCGCGAAAGTCGAAGCTCACCACGGAGTGGACCGAAACCACCAGCGGCGTCGAAAGTCCCGGCAAGCAGCAGGTAGGCTTTCTGATAGCGCGCCCAATGCTTGGCCGATCCGCGCCAGCCCATGGCGAGCATGCCGTAGATTCTTCCCGGCCACGCTGGTCGGCCGCTTGTCGCGCATGGTGGCGAAATCCGGAATCAGGCCGGTGAACCAGAAAATGAACGATACGGTGGCGTAGGTCGATACCGCGAACACGTCCCAGATCAGCGGGCTGCGCGGCTGCGGCCACAGCCACATCGTGTTGGGATACGGGAACAGCCAGTAAGCCAGCCACGGCCGTCCCAGGTGCAGAATCGGAAACATGCCGGCGCAGGCGACGGCGAACAGCGTCATCGCTTCCGAAAATCGGTTGATCGACGTGCGCCAGTCCTGCTTGAGCAGAAGCAGAATCGCCGAAATCAGCGTGCCGGCGTGGCCGATTCCGATCCACCAGACGAAGTTGACGATCGCGAATCCCCACGCGATGGGGATCACGATGCCCCAGATGCCCACGCCGCGTGTAGAACAGCCACGTCACCGCAACCAGCAGCACGTTCACCAGGATGAAGGCGCACGCGAACCCGATGAACATCTGCCGCGGCGTCTTGCAGGAACGGCTGGTAGACGACGCCGCCGATCTTGTCGGTGACGGTGCCGAAGTCGTGGCCGGGACCGATGACTTTGTCCGGTCCGGGATCGATGGTGGCGACGTCGATTCTGTCTTCAGGCATTCACTTACGCCTTTCTCCAGATCCGGATTCGGATTGCGCAGCCGCGCCAGGTACGTGGTTCGCGGACGCGTGTCCAATTCTTCGCAGCAGGCATAATCGCGATGCTGCTGCTTCAGCTTCGCGACGCGGCTGTTGGGATCGTTCAGATCGCCGAACACGATCGCCTGCGCGGGGCAGGCCTGCTGGCACGCGGTGACGATTTCGCCGTCCTTAATCGGGCGATCCGGCTTTTTCGGCGTCGATTTTCACGCGATTGATGCGCTGCACGCAGTAGCTGCACTTTTCCATCACGCCGCGGCTGCGCACGCGTGACATCGGGATTGCGGACGCCGTACAGGCTCTGCGTGTCCCAGTCCGAATACAGGAAGAAATTGAACCGGCGCACTTTATAGGGGCAGTTGTTGGAGCAGTAGCGCGTGCCGACGCAGCGGTTGTAGACCATTTCGTTCAGGCCTTCCCCGCTGTGGACCGTCGCGGCCACGGGGCACACCAGCTCGCACAGCGCGTTTTCGCAATGCATGCACGGCACCGGCTGGAAATACATTTCCGGATCGTCGAGCGAGCCGCTGTAGTAGCGATCCACGCGAATCCAGTTCATGTGCCGGCCCTTGGCGACTTCCTCCTTTCCGACGATCGGCGATGTTGTTTTCCGCCTGGCACGCGACCATGCACGCCTGGCAGCCGACGCACGCGGTCAGATCGATCGACATGCCCCATTTGTGCTGGTTGTACTGCCACAGCGGAAACAGCGTGTGCTCGTCCGGCACCTGTTTTCTTCGGGGCGCGCGAATTCGGGGTCCTGTGATATTCGGCGAGTGTGGCGGCGCGGAACGGATCGCGTTCCTCCATGGTTTGGGTGTGCTGCGTGTTGGCGAACTTGTAGCCGCGCGATTTGCGCTCGATGCTGCGCGCCGGTGTCGTGCCACAGCGCGTTCGTGGCTCGCATCGGATACGCGTTGAATCCGACGCCGTCGGCGATTCGTCCCGCGCGAGTGCGGCCATAGCCGAAATGCACGGTCATCGATTCGTCGGCGTGCCCCGGCAGCACCCACACCGGCGCCTTGCGACTTTGCGGCCGCGCCGCCTGAATCTCGACCACGTCGCCGGTGGTCGACGCCGTAACGCTCCGCGCTCTTGGGCGAAACCCACACGGCGTTGTCCCAGGTCATTTTGTTCTGCGGCTTGGGCATTTCCTGGAGCCACGCGTTGTTCGACATGGCTCCATCGCCCACGGCGGGATCGGGACGGAACACAATTTCGAGCCCGGTGGCCGCGGTCGCGGTGGCATCGGGGATTTTCGCGGCTGGCGCCGGTTTTTCGGGGAACGCCGTTCCGGCGATCACGCCGTCGTGCAGCGAGATCTGCCAGAAATCGTCGAAGTCGGCGCCTTTATGCTGGGTCTGCCAGTAATCGCGAACCGTCTCGTGCGCGGTCTGGTCGGCGCGGTTCAGCAGGACGTTGAGCACGTCGTGCGGCGTCTTTCCGCCGTAAAGCGGCGCGATCAGCGGCTGCACGATGGACGCGGTTCCGTCGTAGGCGCGCGCATCGCTCCAGGATTCCAGGTAATGCGCCTCGGGCACGTGCCAGTGGCACCACGCCGCGGTTTCGTTCTGAATGCAAGCCCAGGTGGGCGCGGAACTTCACTTTCTTGAGCGCGTCGAGGAAATGCAAATCGGCGGGGGCGTCGTAGACGGGATTGCCGCCGAGAATCAGCAGCGTGCTCGACCGCGCCGCTGTTCATATCATTCACCAGTTCGGTGAGCGACGCGATCTCATCGACTGGATTCGCTTCCACCGGGATCGGTATAGATCACCGTCTTGCCGTCATTGCCGAGTGTCGCGTTCAGCGCGTGCGCCAGAGCGTGGACCCGCGGCGGCTGATGCTCGCCCGCGATGACGATGCTGGCGCCTCGATTCGCGTTCAGGTCCTTCAGGACCGCGGCGACGCGCGCATCGCCGCTTCCGGCTTGCAAAGCGGACCGCGAACGCCTCGACATCCGAAGTGCGCATGCGGAAGCGATGGTCCGCCATGCCGCCCGTGATCGACGGAGTCGCTTCCGCCACGTACAAGCCGCGGCGGTTTGGCGATTGGGATCTTCGGCCGCCGCCCGCCGCCGCGCCGAGATAATCGCGCGCATAGCGCAGGCCGCCCGGCATTCCGGAGCACAGAAAATCCGCATCCAGCGACACGATCACGTTGGCCCGATCGAAGCGATACATCGCATTGACCGGCTTCCCGAACGCCGCCATCGATCCGGCGCGCGCGGAATGCCGCCCGCACGGCTCATACTGATGCCACTTCGCCTCCGGATACGCCGCCAGAAATTCCTGGATCTGCGCGGCCAGCGTGGGCGACGTTACGGTCCCGGTCAAGATTCGGAATCCGGCGCCCTTCTTCAAACCGGCGACTTCGCGCGCGCCAATGAGGGCCGTGAGGAAACCGCCCCAAGTGCTGATCTGCCGTTGCGCATCACGGTCTGCGAGCGATCCGGATCGTACAGCGTCAGGACGCTCGCCTGCATGAACGTATCGGTCGCGCCGAGGCTCGCCGGATGTTGCAGGATTGCCCTCGATCTTGGTTGGACGCCCCAGATGGCTTTCGACCAGCAGCCCGGTCGCGATGCCGGCCGTGCTCATCGCGTCGCGTAGAACAGCGGATTGCCGGGAACATAATCTTCCGGCTGGCGCACGTACGGGACGATCATTTCCTTCGGCTGCACGGTGCAGGCCGATGCGCCGGCCAGCGCCGACGGAAGCTCCCATCAGCGTCAGGAATTTGCGGCGGGATTGCGGATCGTTCCAGTCCGGCGTGCGGTTGGGAAACTCGTCTTCGACGAAGGCGCGAAACTCCTCGGTCTCGGCCAGTTCTTCCAAGCTCCGCCAATATTTCATTCTTATTACCGATGGCACGTTACACAGTCCGTCAGGCTCTGAATTTTGTATTCCGCGACCAGCTTCGGCCCGATCTCATCCTGATTCGGCGCCGGAGTTTCGTAAGCCGGGTTGAACACTTCGGATTTCGGCCGCACATGTTGCGCTCGGGATTGCGGTGGCACTCGATGCACCACTGCATATACAAGCGTGTTGACCTTCCGCATCAGCGGCATCTGTCCACGCGGCCGTGGCAGGTCGAACAGCCGATGCCCTTGTTCACATGAATGCTGTGGTTGAAATACACGAAGTCCGGCAGATCGTGGACGCGCGACCCATTCGAGGGATTTGCCGGTCCGGAAGCTGGCGCGGACCGGCTCCAGCATCTCGGCGTTGGTCCAGATCTGCGAATGGCAGCTCATGCAAGTCTCCGTGGCGGGAATGCCGGCGAAACACGAAGTTTCGACGGACGTGTGGCAGTAGCGGCAATCGATGCCGTCGTCGCCAACGTGGTGTTTGTGGCTGAAGGGAACCGGCTGATCGCAGGCTGACTATCGACGGCCGTGGTGAAGGCGCCGGCGTTGAACCGGTAGGCGGCCCAGACGATGCCGCCGAGACCAGGAGGACAGCACCAACGATGCTGACCTTCGCCAGGCTGTTCGAGCTGCGGTGAAAGATCTGCGCCAAGCAAACCCATCCACTTCGCGCCGCCGAAACACGTCGAAAGGGGCGGCGGTTAAGGTCCCAGCTTATATCCGCTCTTTGCCGGATCATATACCGTCGCAAGAGTATTTCCTGCGACGCCGTAATGTGATAAGTTATATCACGCAGCAAACGCGAAATTTTCCACAACGGATGGAACTTACGCAGAAGAACAGAGTAGTGCGATTCATGACCGGCGTCAAGGCCCTATTCGAGCCTCGGGCGGGCGCGAAGCCCGCAGCGTTGTACAATAGGTCTGATCCGCGTGATCCGCTCATGACCACCGAAACCCTAAACAGACGCGCGCCTCGCGGAAGAAACCACGCCCGGCAACTACTTCGTTTCGAACTACCCTCCGTATTCCTTCTGGACTCCGGATCGCGTGCAGGAAGCTTTCGGCGCGCTGGAGCGCGCGCCCGCGCCGAGAACGCCGCTGGGTATCTATCTGCACATCCCGTTCTGCCGCAAGCGCTGCCATTTCTGTTACTTCAAGGTCTACACGGACAAACACGCCGATGAAATTGAAGCATATATGGACGCCGCGATTCAAGAGCTTTCTTTGTATTCGAAGAAGCCATTTATCGGCGGACGCAAACCTAAATTCATCTATTTTGGTGGCGGGACGCCATCCTTTATATCGTCGAAGCAACTGACTCGCGTGGTCGACCGGATGAAGCAGATTCTTCCCTGGGACCAGGCCGAAGAAGTGACTTTCGAATGCGAGCCGGGTACGCTTACCGAAGGTAAGCTTCAAGTTATCAAGGATCTGGGAGTTACGCGGCTCAGCCTGGGTATCGAGAATTTCGACGATCACATCCTGGAAGTCAACGGCCGGGCGCATCGGTCGAAGGAAGTGGACCGGGCCTATAACTTTGCGCGCTCCATCGGATTCCCGCAAATTAATATCGACCTGATTGCCGGAATGGTCGGCGAGAATCGACTGATAACTGGAAGGAATGCGTTCGTAAAACCATCGCACTTTCTCCCGACAGCGTCACGATTTATCAGATGGAAGTGCCGTATAATACCACGCTGGTGAAGGAGATGAGAATCCACGGCCAGGACGTCGCTCCGGTGGCCGATTGGAAGACCAAACGCGGCTGGGTGGACTACGCATTCGGCGAGATGGAAAAGGCCGGGTACAGTGTAGCCAGCGCCTATGCGGTGGTGAAGGATCCGTCGCGCACGAAATTCCTGTATCGCGACCTGTTGTGGACCGGCGCGGACATGATCGGGCTCGGCGTGGCGTCGTTCTCGCACGTCGGCGGGACGCATTTTCAGAACCTGCACGATTTCGATCCTTATATAGCGTCGCTCCAGGCGGGCAAGCTTCCGATCTTCCGGGCGCTGACGCCGACCGCGGAGGAGCGGATGATCCGCGAGCTGATTCTGCAAATGAAACTGGGGCAGGTTCATCGCGATTATTTTGAGACCAAGTTCGGAGTCGAATGTCGAGGAGCGCTTTGCAGTCCCTTGGCGAATCTGCGCGAGCGCGGGCTGCTTGCGTCGGATCACGACGGTCTGACGTTGATCGCGCGACGGTTTGCTGCAAGTGGACAAGCTGCTGCACGATTTCTTCCTGCCCGAACATCGCAGCCGCCCGATATGCCTAATTACGATGCCATCGTGATCGGCGGCGGACCCGCTGGTTCCACCGCAGCCGCCATCCTGGCCCAAAAAGGCCGCAAAGTAGTCCTACTCGAAAAGGAAAAATTTCCGCGCTATCACATCGGCGAATCGCTGCTGCCGTATGGATTCTTCACGCTGGAACGGCTGGGCGTCCTCGACAAGATCAAGAAGTCGCACTTCGTGAAGAAATTCAGCGTCCAGTTTGTGAGCGAGGACGGCCGCTCGTCGCAGCCGTTTTATTTTCACACGCATCTGAAACATGAGGCCGCGCAGACCTGGCAGGTGTTGCGCAGCGAGCTGGACCAGATGCTGCTGGATAACGCGCGCGAAAAGGGCGCGGAGGTGATCGAAGAGATCACGGCGCGCGAGCCGATCCGCGAAACGGCGCGATCGAAGGGGTAAAGGCTGTCGACAAGAGCGGCGGCGGAGCTGTGAGTTTCGCGCGCCCATCACCATCGACGCGAGCGGCCGCGACGCGTTTTTCGTGACGCGCAATGGCTGGAAGATCCGCGATGCGTACCTGAACAAGATCGCGGTGTGGACCTATTATAAGGGCGCGCAGCGCGACCCCGGCGTCGACGAAGGCGCGACTACCGTGGCCTATGTTCCAGAAAAAGGCTGGTTCTGGTACATTCCGCTGGCGGGCGACGTGGTCAGCGTGGGGGTGGTCGCGGAAAAAGACTACCTGATGAAAGCGACACGCAAGGATCTGAAGGAGATTTTTCATCAGGAAGTCGGGAAGAATGTCTGGGTGCAGCAGCATCTGGCCGTTGGCGAGCAGTTCGGGCCGTACCGCATCACCGGCGAATATTCGTATCGTTCGCGCTACTGCGCCGCCGACGGATTGGTGCTGGCGGGCGATGCGTTCGCGTTTCTCGATCCCGTGTTTTCCTCGGGAGTGATGCTGGCGCTGCGCAGCGGGGAGCTGGCCGCCGACGCCGCCGACGCCGCGCTGACCGATGGAGATTTTTCCGCCGAGCGATTCACCGCTTACGGCGCCGAATTCTGCAAACGCATCGAATCCATGCGGCGCCTGGTGTACGCGTTTTACGATCACGAGTTCAGCTTCCGCGGGTTCCTGAAAAAATATCCGCACCTGCAGGGCGACGTGACGGATTGCCTGATCGGCAACTGGCTGAAGGATTTCGAGCCGATGTACGAAGCCATGGCTGAGTTTGCCGGGAACATCCCGGCGCCGCTCGCGCACGGCAAGCCGCTGACGGAGTCGATGGCCGCAGCCGATTAGGGATGCAACTCTCGAAGCTCCGCGCGCTTTTCTCTGAGATCTGCGGACGCAATCCTTTCTATTCCACAAAACTGGCCGGGATCGATCCGAACATTCCCAGTCTGGAGTGGTTTTTCGAAAATGTTCCCTTTACGCTCAAGCGCGAGCTGATTGAGGACCAGCACGCGCATCCGCCCTTCGGCTCGAACCTGACGTATCCGCTCGAGCGCTACACGCGATTCAGCCAGACCAACGGAACCACCGGCGCGCCGCTGCGCTGGCTGGATACCCCTGAAAGCTGGGACTGGATGGTCGGAAACTGGACGCGCGTTTTCAGTGCCGCTGGCGTCGCCGCGGGCGACCGCATCTTTTTCGCGTTTTCGTTCGGACCGTTTCTAGGATTCTGGGTCGCGTTCGATGCGGCGTCGAGATTAGGCTGCCTGGCGATTCCGGGAGGCGGGATGCGCAGCAGCGCGCGCCTGCATGCGATTCTCGATAATCACGCGACCGTGCTGTGCTGCACGCCGACTTATGCGATCCGGCTGGGGGAATCGGCGGCGGAAGAAAGAATCGATCTGTCGCCGTCGAAAGTGCGCACCATCATCGTGGCGGGCGAACCCGGAGGCAGCATCAAAGCGCACGCAGGCGCGCATCGAGACGCTGTGGCCCGGCGCGAGTGTCGTCGATCATCACGGCATGACGGAGGTCGGGCCGGTGAGCTACGCATGCCCGAAGCGCGAACGCGTGCTGCATGTGATTGAGGAATCCTATCTCGCGGAAGTGATCGATCCGGTAACGGGCCGCGCGTCTATCGAAGGGCGAATTGATTCTGACCAATCTGGGACGCCTCGGATCGCCGCTGATCCGCTATCGCACGGGCGACATTGTGCAGCGCGCGGCGCACGAACATTGCGAATGCGGAAGCAGCGATCTCGCGCTCGAAGGCGGAATCCTGGCGCGGACCGACGACATGGTGGTGGTGCGCGGCGTCAACCTGTATCCCAGCGCGATCGAGGAGATTCTGCGGGCCTGCGACGGGGTGGCGGAGTATCGGGTCGAGATCCGCACGGACCGCGCGCTGTCGGAACTGAACATCCAAGTGGAACCCTCGCATGACGATCACGGTCTGGCACATCGACTGGAATCGGCGCTGCGGGACACGCTGGCTCTGCGCATTCCGGTGTCGACTAGTCCCGCGCGGATCGCTGCCGCGATTCGAGATGAAGGCACAACGATGGGTCCGTCTGTAGTACCTTCGTTAATTGCGAGGCGAACACTATCTTCCACGTCCGCTGCTGCGCCGCACTGCGAATCTTTCGCTGATCCGGTACCGTCTGCTCGCGTTTTTCGCGGTGCTGGGGCCCGGATTCATCACGGCGAACGTCGATAACGACCCCGGCGGCATCCTTACCTATTCGCAAGCGGGCGCGAAGTTCGGGTACGCGCTGCTGTGGACGCTGATCCCGACCACGATTGCTCTGATCGTGGTGCAGGAAATGGCCGCGCGCATGGGAGCGGTCACCGGCAAGGGGCTTTCCGATCTGATCCGCGAAGAGTTCGGACTGCGCGCGACGTTCATCACCATGGCGATTCTGAGCATCGCGGATTTCGGAAACATCGCGGCCGAATTCGCGGGGCTCGCTTCGGGAATGGCGGTGTTTCACGTCACGCAAATATTTCGCGGTGCCGGCCGGAGCCGCGCTGGTATGGGTCGTCATCGTGACGCGGACGCTACAAGCCAGTGGAACGCCTGCTGATCGTGTTTTCGCTGATTTACTTCGCCTATCCGGTCTCGGCATTTCTGGCGAAACCGGATTGGAAGCTGGCGCTGCATGATACCGTGATTCCGCATTTCAGCAGCGATCCTTCTTACCTGGTGATGATCGTGGGATTGATCGGCACCACCATCACTCCGTGGATGCAATTTTATTTGCAGGCTTCGATTGTCGAGAAGGGGGTCGACCGGCGGCACTATTCGTTGAGCCGCTGGGACGTGATTGTGGGCTGCATTGTCACCGACGTGATCGCGTTTTTCATCGTGGTGGCGTGCGCGGCGACGATTTATAAGAGCGGCCACGGCGAGATCAACGATGTGGGCGAAGCCGCGCTGGCGCTGAAACCGTTCGCGGGACAATTCGCGACGCTGTTGTTCGCTATCGGGCTGATTAACGCGTCGCTGCTGTCGGCCGCGATCCTTCCGCTGGCGACGGCGTATAACATTTGCGAAGGGCTCGGGTTTGAATCGGGCGTGGAGAAGCGATTCTAGCGAAGCTCCGATTTTTTACTGGCTGTACACTCTTCTGATCGCCAGCGGCGCGGGATTTGTGTTGATCCCGAGACTGCCGTTGTTGAAGGTCCTGTTGTTTTCACAGGTGGCGAATGGAGTCCTTCTGCCGTTCGTGCTGTTCTACATGCTGACGCTGATCAACCGCAAGCGGATCATGCAGGAGTTCACGAATAACTGTGTGGCAGAATGCGATCGCGTGGTCGACGGCGATTATCATGATCGGGCTGACGGGCGGGATGATCTACGCGGCGTTCAAGTATTGAAGACAAGAAAGCGTCGTGGAACCAACCAGCACTCACGGAACTCTTCGGCGCAAGAACGATGGAATATCCCGCGACCCCTGAGTCACAGCGACAATCTCGATCGGTTCGCGGTCGCGACGGTAGATAATGAGATACGCGCCCACAGGCCAGAACAAAACCGGGAGCGGCGTCAGATCTTCCCGCACGTGACCCATGCCCGGCATCCTTCCCAGAGCTTCAAACTCGTCGAAGAGCTTTCCGATCCAGCGATCGGCAGCGTCTATGCTGTCCACGGCAATGTATTCCCAAATCTCATCGAGGTCCGTCTCAGCATCCTGGCCGAGGACGTAGCCTGGATTCATCCGCGCCGGGCCCGGCGCTGCTCGGATTTGCGGCGCAACTTGGCGAGAGCCTCTGCGGGCGAGATTTTTCCGCCTCGATCGAGCGCGGCCAAACGCCGGACGAGTTCCTCATTAAATTCTGCAATCTGACGTGCGCGAGTTTCGTCGTGCTCCTCGAGCAGCCGGAGGGCCTCCCGAACCACCTCACTGGCGGAATTATAACGGCCGGATTCGACCTTGGCACTGACAAATTTTTCGAGCTCGGGAGTGAGCGATACATTCATAGCTTTTCCCTTGCCCCAGGGTACTCCCGATGGCAGAGACTGTCAATGTTTGACATTCTCGAATGCGGCATCAGGTCTTCCGCGCGATCACTATGGTCACATCGTCGGCCGGGGGAGCTCCTTTGCTGAACTCGGTTACGGCGGCTTCCACTGCGTCCACGATCTCTGCTGCTGGACGGTCTCTCATCGATGCGACCACTTGCGCCAGGCGCTCCTCGCCGAAATCTTCGTCGTCGGGGTTGGCTGCTTCCGTCACGCCGTCGCTGAACAGGACCAGCACATCGCCGGGCTCCATTCTCACGCGCGATTCTTTGTACACGGCCATGGGAAGAATCCCCAGAATCACGCCGCCGCCAGCCAGTTTTTCGAATCCTCCGGCCGCACGCACCAGAAGCGGAGGATTATGGCCGGCGTTGGTGTAAACCAGTTCGCCTGTGGCCGGATCGGCGACAGTCATGAAGAAGGTGATGAAGCGATTATCTGGGCAGTTGGTGCAGATGGCCTTGTTCAGTCGTGCGATTTTGCGGGCCAGGTCGTCGGCTTCTTCGAACAGCACCTGCACGCGAGCTTGCAGGCTCGACATCAGCAGGGACGCAGGCATGCCTTTGCCCGCGACGTCGCCCACCAGCATCGCCAGGCGGCCGTCGGGGAACGAAATATAGTCGTAGTAATCGCCGCCGACGGTGTGGCACGCGGTCGTGTTCCCGGCGATATCCAGCCCCGAGACTGTGGGAGCAGCCGACGGCAAGAGACCCTTCTGGATCAGAGCCGCCTGTTGCAGTTCCTTGGCCATGGCGCGCTCGGCTTCTTCCACTTCGCTCAGGCGCGCGTGGTCGATACGGATCGCGGCGACGTTCGCCATGACCGTGAGCAGATTCAGATCTTCGCGCGAGAATTCGCGGATCAGGTGCGGCGAATCGACGTAGATCAAGCCGATCACGCGATCGTTGGTTTGCAGCGGTACGGCCATCATGCTGCGGACTTTCTGGGCGACGATGCTCAAGTGCTCCTTAAGGGCCTGGTCGTTCAGGGCGTCTTTGACCAGCAGCGAGGCTTTTTCTTTCAGCACGCGGTCGCGAACGGTTTCGGAAATTTTGAAGCCGTCGCCGCGATGCGCGCGCACTTCCAGATGGCCGTTTTCGAGCGTCATCAAAACTCCGCGGCCCGCGCACACGGCTTCGACGGACAGATCCATGATGACCTGAAACAGCTCCGAGAGGGGACGATGCCCGGCCAGCTCGCGACCCGCGCGAATCAGGGCGCGCGTCTGGGGGCTGCCCTGCATCACGTAGGTCTTATTCATGTCGTCGGGTTGCGGGCCGAGGACGCCGTCGAGACTCTGCACCACGGTGGTGGAAGCGCTGGAAACACTCTCGTTATGCTCGACGAACACCACCGTGTTGGAATCGGCGGCGGCTGGGGCCGCGTCGGCGAATTCGATGGTCAGATGACCGGCCGAAATGCGGTCGCCGGACTTGAAGGGCGCAGCCTTGTCGATGCGCTTACCGTTCAGCAGCGTGCCGTTCTTGCTGCCCAGGTCCTCGACGTGCCACTGGCCGTTGCCCGCGGGATCGCGGACCAGCGCCAGGTGCTGGCGCGAAAGCCCGGCGTCGTCGGGATAACACAATTCGTTGGCGCTCGATCGGCCGAGCGAAATCCGGTCGCGATCGAGCGGAACCGCAATGGTCTTTCCGTCAAAATTACGGATGATGAGTTCTTTAGGACTGGTTTGAAGCGTCGGCGCCACCAAGATAGCGTATCACGTCAGTTTTGGACGCAGATTCCGGCGCCGTCGAAGGATGCCGCGCCGCCGATGTTCACGGTTACGTTGGATTGAAATACGCCGCCGCAAGGCTGAAGGGGAACCGGCGGCGTGGGGATGGTCACGTTGACTTGATACAAGCCGACATATCCAGGTGCGAAGTAGGCAGGAACCGTGATCGCGGGGAGGTGCGAGTCGCCGGGGATTGGCGTCGTCGATGAACCGGGCGGCGGCCACGGCATGCTGGGGCCGGAGTTGGGGCGAAACACGTAGTCGACATTCACTGTGGTGGTCAGCGCGGGACTCGGGTTCGCGGCTCCGGTGACTACGGTGCCGGAGGAGGGCAAGCCGAGACCGACGGCCCAGATGGCAATCGCCTCGCCGACCTTGGCGGGGCTGGTGGTGGAGACGGTCGATCCGTCGGGGTGGGTGATCACGGGTGGATAGGGGCCGACGGTAGGATGGAGAGGATAACCTGGGCTGATCAGCGTGTCGCCGGTCCGCAGAATGTGGATTGCGTCGGGCTGCGCGACAAGTTCAATGACGCCGGACGCGGTTTGATTGGATCCTTCGAAAACTCCGAGTGAATAAAGCCCTAGGACGTCATCCGATGTTGGAAGAACTTCGAATGGTATCTGCACGGTGACCGTATTCACGAATAGGCCGTACAACGCGTTAGAGAGGACTTCCGATGACACGGCGAGAATCGGGACACCGACCGTCGGCCCTGCTCCCTCGTACACATTGTCAAGCAGCCGCGCCGTGCCCACGGTAACCCCTCCGAGGCTTAAAGGGAGTGGGAGTCCACTCGCAGTAGCCTGATGTCCAGCGCCGCAGCAGAAGGTACCTCCATAGAAGGTCACCAACTGTCCAGGTGCGACGGCCACTGGGGCGCGCGGAAGGTATCCAGCCCCGTCGATCGTCATCTGCGCATGGATCGCGCTTGCGATCGCAAACGCCGCCGCCAGCCGAAAATATAAGCGCATAGTGCCTTAACTATCGCATAAAGCAGCGCGCACCGCGCGGATTATTCGGCGCGCGAGGTGTGCCGCACTACCCAATCTCCGAGGATTTGCAGCGCCACTGGGGAAAATGTTTCTTCTAATTGTCCATATTCGCCCGGAAAACAGGTCTTGCATTTCTGGAATAAATGATTCAATCCCGGCAGCTCGACTGCCGTGATATCGTCATTCCCTCCCGCCGTCAGCGCCGCGACGATCGCGGGCAGGTTTTGCTTCGCCGAGACCTGCACGTCGCGCGAGCCGTTCATCGCCAGCACCGGGACCCTCACCTTTTTCAAAACCTCGGCCGGATCGTGGAAGATGAACGAACGAATTTCCGGCGACATCACGCCTGCAAACTGAGCCTCCATGGCTTTATCCGTGTTCGCGTTCAATTGCGACCGTTCGGCCGCGCTTAGCCCGGCTTTCATTTTCGACCACGCCTCGCGCAGTTTATCCAGAACCACTTTGTCGTCCTTTTCGTCGCGTTCCGCGCGCAGCGCATTAAAAAGCATTTCCTGCACCGCGTGATTCCTGGCGATCGCCGCTTCTCCCCCGCCCTGCGCGCGAATAATCAGCTCGCTTTGAAGGTACATCACCTGCTCACCGGTCACTCCCGTACCGGCCAGCATCGCCACGAACGCCACATCCGGCGATTGCGCCGCGACCATCGGCCCGATAATCCCTCCCTCGCTATGGCCGATCACGCCGATTCGTTTGGGGTCGACCTCTTTTCTTCCTTTAAGAAACTCGACGCCGGTCAAAACGTCGCCCGCCATGTCCTGAATCGGGGTCCGGACCGAATTGCCAGTGGATTTTCCCACTCCACGATCGTCTACGCGCAGCACCACGATCCCGCGCCGCGTCAGGTAGTCCGCGATTATCCAGAACGGCTTGTGCCCCATCAGCGATTCATCGCGGTCCTGCGGACCCGAGCCGGTAATCAGAATCGCGGCCGGGAACGGCCCGGTTCCGCGCGGTACCGTCAGTGTCCCCGCAAGCTTCACGCCGGCGGCGCGATTCTCGTATTCCACATCCACGGCGTCATAGGGAAACGGCGGTTTCGGATTCTGCGGACGTTTCAGCTCCTCGATTTTGTCGACGCGCTTGAAAACCAGGGGCAGAGGAGCACCCTGGGTGAAGGTCCCGCGGATCTGGTCGCCGTCGAGCGTCCCATCGTAGGTCGCACGCATGTTCGGCATATCCAAATGAAGCTTCCCATTCGCAAACATGGTTTCTTTTACGGGAATTCCGTTTACTCCCTGGTCCAGGCTGTCGATCTTGGTGATCAGGGCGCCTTTGTCGTCGCGGGTGACGTGAATCGCCATGCGGAGGTTGATCGCGCCTGCGTTCAGGGTGCCTTGCCAGGTCCCTTCGATACCTTGTGTCACCCCCTGCGCGGATGCGGCGGCGGCCGCCAGGAGCAGTACTGCAAGTTTGGCTCGCATGCCTGAGATTGTGCGGCAAATAACTATTGATGTCCAGTAATAACGGGGCTTGCGCGATATCGCGCTATGGTGATCTAATGTATCCCTCGGCCGATTTTTTTCATCGGACAGACACACAATTTTGATAGACTGAGGCCATCATTCTTTAGGGAGGGTCCACATGGGTTTTCGTCGTGCAGTATCTCTATTTGCGCTCATGGCAGCGTTCGCGCTTATGACCGCATCGTGCTTCGGGCAGGCGGCCGGCGGTGTGGCGGGGATTTCGGGCATCGTCAAGGACGCGAGCGGCGCTGCCGTTCCGCATGCCAAAGTTGAGATCTCAAGCGCCAGCCGCGGCGTGGTTCGCACGCTTGAAACCAACGATTCCGGCGCCTTTGCGGCTCCTGCATTGCTGCCCGGCCCCGGATATAAAGTCACCGTCACCGCTGCCGGATTCGCGACTTATGAAGCCAAAGACCTGGACCTGGAGGTCGGCCAGAACATGAATTTGACGGTGGCGATGGCGGTCGGCCAGACCACCACTTCGGTGGAAGTGAACGCGGCCGCGCAGCTTCTGGAAGATACGAAATCGGACGTTTCGCAAGTGGTCAACACGCGCGACATCATGGAGCTGCCCATCAACGGCCGCCGCGTCGACTCTTTCGTGCTGAATACGGCGGGCGTGACCAATGACGCGACGTTCGGCTTGCTGACGTTCCGCGGGGTCGCCGGCAACAATTCGTTTCTGCTCGACGGCAACGACAACACCGAGCAGTTCTATGACGAAAACGCAGGGCGCACGCGCATCCAGTCGCAGGTGTCCGCGGACGCGGTTGAGGAGTTTCAGGTCGTCTCCACGAATTTCTCGGCGGAATACGGTCGCGCCATGGGCGGCGTGGTGAACACCGTGACCAAGAGCGGCACCAACGCCATTCACGGCAGCGCGTTCTATTTTCTGCGCAGCACCGGCTTTGTCGCGCACGATCCGTTTTCGGCTTTCAATCCCCCGGAGCACCGCGTCCAGACTGGTGGAACAGTGGGCGGCGCGATCATCAAGAACAAGCTGTTCTACTTCCTCAGCGCCGATATCACGCGTCGCAACTTTCCCATCGTCGATAGCCTGGTGAAAGCCGGTTTCGTGAACACGTCGACCCAGACCTGGGTCGGCTGCGGAGCCCCCGCGTCGACCGCGCAGTGCAACGCGATCAACGCGCTGCTGCCGCGTTTCTTCAGCCAAACCCCGCGCACCGCGGACAACGACCTGTACTTTGGCAGGCTGGACTACCATTTCAACGATAAGAATGCCTTCAGCGTGAGCTTCAATTTCCTGCGATGGCTGTCACCCGAGGGCATCCAGACTGGTATTTCCTCGACCAGCGGCGCGGGAATTAACGACAATGGCGACGATAGCGTGGCGGTTCGAAACGGCAAAGCCACCTGGACCTTCGTTCCCAACGGCCGCTGGGTAAATGTATTCCGCTATGGCCTTGACACGGACCGGCAGGCGGATGTATTCGATTCCCTGAACATCACTCCGGCGCTTGGCTACCTCTCGGTAGCGGTGGCCGGCGTGCAGGTCGGGAACGCCCTGACGTATCTTCCTCGCGTCGAACCGATGGAGACGCGCAATGAATTCGCAGACGATTTGAGCTGGGCGAAGGGCAAGCACCTGATCAAATTCGGCGCGACCGTCGAACACGTGCAAGAAGATATCAGCTACCTCAGCGGCCGGTTTGGATCTTATTCGTACTCCACAGTGACGAACTTTGCTTTGGATTATACGGGCAACACCGGCGCGAAGAATTACAGTTCATTCTCACAGACTTTCGGCAATCCTATTGTGGATTACCCCATTAAGGACGTCGGATTCTATGTCCAGGATCAGTGGAAGGTCACCGATCGCCTCACCGTGACGCTCGGAGCGCGCTATGAGCACACGATCGCGCCGGCGCCGCCGGCCGCCAATCCATTGTTCCCGCTGACGGGCGCTTCGCTCCACACCGGCGCGCTCGATCTGATGCCGCGCATTGGATTCGCCTACCGCTTGAACGATAAGACCGTGATTCGCGGCGGCGCGGGCACGTTCTACGCGCGCCTGGTGGGCGGCCTGCTTGACGACGTTCTAACCGGCAACGGTTTGTATCAGGTATCCGACAACCTGAGTAACGCCGCGCTGATCGCGCAGGGGCCGGTATTTCCAAACGCCCTATCGGGTCCATTGACCGGACTGACGCAGGGCGCTTCCACGCTGGACGTCCTGTCGCCTAAGCTCAAGACGCCTTATTCCGAGCAGGCTACGATCGCGGTGGAGCGGCAGATCGGCAAGGACATGGTGCTGACGGTTTCGGGAATTTTCAGCCGCGGCGTCAATTTGTATGGCACCGAGGATATTAACGCTCCCGCGCTCGGCGCGCCGTTCACTTACACCATCGACGACGCCAATGGCAACAAGGTCGGCACGTACACCACAGGCGTCTACACCGGCGCACGGCCGAATCCGAACTTCGGGGCGATTTACGAGGAAACCAACGGCGTCAGCAGTTGGTACGACGCGCTGGTGGCAACCTTCGACAAGCGCTTCTCGCATGGCTTCCAATCGCAAGCCTCTTATACCTGGTCCCATGAAATCGACGACGGCCAGGGAGCCGGCACCAACGCGATCTTCGGATTCAGCGACGCGCTGTGGACTTACAACGGACAATATGGTTTCGACAAGGGCAGCGGCTTACTCGATCAGAGGCAGCGGTTCGTCTACAGCTTTGTATGGGCGCCGGAGTTTATGCACTCAAACAGCCTCTTCGCGAAATACGTTGTCAACAATTGGGCTCTTTCGAGCATCACTACCCTGATGAGCGGCCGGCCCACGGGAAGCCTGACCATCCACCTGAACGATACCCCGGTAACCGGCATGTTGTACAGCGCCGACGCACTTGACGGCTTTAACGGAAACTTCCGCGTTCCGTTCTTTCCGGTGAACAGCCTGTACACTCCGTGGGTGCAGCAGGAAAACTTCCGTTTGACCAAGAACATTCCGATTCCCAAAGAGAACATCCACCTCAGCCTGATGTTCGAGGCATTTAATATCGCGAACAACTGGTCGCCGACCAGCCTGGCGACGCAGGCCTATACCGAGGCGAAGGGCGTACTCACCTACACACCGACGGCCTTCGGCTATGGATTATCCGACGGAGGGTTCCCGGACGGTACACAAGCCCGGCGTCTGCAAGTCGCGGCTCGGATCACTTTTTAGCTGGCGTTGTTTTAGGCCGCGGATGGACGCTGACCGGCATCCATCCGCGGTTCTTGCTATTTAGCGTTGGCTGACTTCGCCGGCTGCTACCCGCCGGTTGAATTCTGTGGATTTATTCTTCGGAACCGTCAGCGGCTTCCAGTTCTGATGCTGATAATGTTTCGCCAGCATCACGATTTGCCCCACGTGATACGAGTAATGCCCGACCTGCCGGTTGATGGCCTGCATCACCGAATGAGCTTCGCCTCGAATGGTGATGGTGCGGGTCAAATCTGCGTCTGATAAGCGGTTCGAGAGCTCCGAGCAGGCAGGCCCACCCGCGCTCCCAGGATTCCATCAGTGCGGCGCGGGTCGCCGGCGGTAGCACGAACTCCGAGTCGCGGTCGCGATCCGGTTTTTCGCCGTCGCTGGTCAAGAAAATCGGTCCAGCGCGACCGCATATTCCCGGCCATGTGTTTCACGATAATCGCAATGGAATTGTTTTCTTCGTCGATCGCCTGATAAAGCTGCTGGTCGGCCACCTGCGCCATCGCAGCTTCGGCGAGCTTCTTGTATTGCCGGAACAGCGCGATCGAATCTTCCACGTAGAACATAGTAAATTTGAGCGCCATGCGGCCATTTTACGATATCCGCTCTCGCATTCACTAAAAGAAAGTTCAGTTCGTTTCACGCTGGTAGGCGCGATCGTAACGGAGCGGTTATTATGGCTTTCGTGATGACCAGCCGAATTGGCGAGTCGCGGGTGCCGCTATCGCGCTGGTCTTGTTGCTTGCGGCTGGCGGAGTCGTGCTGGTCCTCCGGAGCCACAGGCTTGCTCCGAAACCTGCGCCGGTTCCTTTGGCTGCACCTGCGGAGTTCGATCCTCTCCGGTCCGGTGCAGCCGCGCAACATTCTCGCGGTCGCGGCACCGATCGCGGGCGTGCTCGAAAGCTGGTTCGTCGGCCCGGGCCAGGAAGTGTATCAGGACCAATTGCTGGGGAAGATTCGTAGCCCGGAGCTGGAATCGGCGGCGCAGCAGGCGCAGTTCGATCTGGATCAGACTGGAGCGCGCATCGCCATGCAGAACGGCGAACTGCTTGCCGCGAAACTGGAACATGTCGCGCGCCGAAGCGGAACAAAGCCGCGCGCGTGACGATGTCGATCAAACCGAGAAGGCGTACAACCGGCAGAAAGGCCTGTGGGATGCTGGCGCGACTCCGCGGCTCGCGTTCGAAAAGGCCGAAAAAGATTATAAGGATGCTAAAGCTGCGCTGGAGCGAGGCAACGCGGGAGGCCAGCGCGCCACCGAACACATGGAATCGGTCGCGCGAGACCTTGAAAACGCAAATCACGCGGTGGCCGAAAAAACGCAGGCGCTCGAACGAGCCAAGGCCGCTCTGACTACTGGCGATCTGCATTCGCCCGCCGACGGAGTAGTATTTTCGCGCAAAGTCAATCCTGGCGATCCCGTAGACCCGTCGATGCAGGATCTGGTCCAGATCGCCACCGAGCTCACTTCCTGGCAGGTGAATTTTGCCCGCGGCGGCGGCGATCCAGGCGCGCATTCATGCGGGCCAGAGCGTCACGGTCCACGTCGGAGACGACGATTTTCCGGGAATGGTACGCGAAGTGGGCGATTCGGGCGCGATTGTCGATTTTACCAGCGCGAATCCGATGACCAAGCTCGACCTGACCGCGCAAGTTAAAATCAAGTGATGCAATTTCTGCACGAGAGCCTGGTCGAGCTGATCACGCAAACTTCGACCAACCTGCCGCCCGATGTGCGTGAAGCCATGGGACTTGCCATCGCGCGCGAAACGCCGGGAACGCAATCTTCGCAGGCGCTGAGCATTATCGCGTCGAACATCGATATGGCAGCGGACGATGCCGGACCCATCTGCCAAGACACTGGGATGCCGACGTTTATCGTCCACACGCCGGTGGACACAAATCAGATCGCGCTGAAGAAAGCGATTCGCGGAGCGGTGGCCGAAGCGACGCGGCGCGGGAAGCTGCGGCCCAATTCAGTGGATTCGCTGACCGGAAAAAATAGCGGCGATAATCTCGGCATCGAAACGCCGGTGATGCATTTCGAGCAATGGGAGCAGGATGAAGTCGAAGTCAAGCTGATCCTCAAGGGCGGCGGCTGCGAGAACAAGAATATTCAGTATTCCCTGCCCGCCGAGCTGGATCATCTGGGCCGCGCGGACCGGAATCTGGAAGGGGTTCGCAAAGCGATTCTTCACGCGGTGTGGCAGGCGCAAGGCCAGGGATGCGCTCCGGGAGCGGTGGGCGTGTGCATCGGCAGCGATCGCGCGCACGGGTACGATCTGGCGAAAGAGACGCTGTTCCGGACTTTGGACGATACCAATCCTGTGCCGGAGCTGGCAAGACTCGAAGCCGAGATCGTGGAGGAAGCCAATCGGTTAGGGATTGGCGCGATGGGGTTTGGCGGCGCGGTTTCGCTGATCGGATGCAAGATCACGGCGGCGAACCGATTGCCTGCAAGTTTTTTTGTTTCCGTCGCGTATGAGTGCTGGGCGTTCCGGCGGCTCGGCGTGCGGCTCGATGCGAACAACGGCGCGATCACGGGATGGCTGTATCGCGATCCAGCTCGTCCGGTTCAGAAGAATGACGCAGAGCGAAGGGTTTCCGCTTACCGGACGCGAGATCGTGCTGCGGCCTCCGCTTTCGGAAGCCGATGTGCGCGCTCTGAAAGTGGGCGACGTGGTGCTGATCAGCGGTGAAGTTTTCACGGGACGCGACGCGGTGCATGCGCATTTGATGAAGAATCCTCCGCCCGTGGATATGCGTGGATCGGTGTTGTATCACTGCGGCCCGGTGATGTTGAAACAGGGCGATGGTTGGGTGGTGAAGGCCGCCGGGCCGACGACCAGCAGTCGTGAGGAGCCATACCAGGCCGACATTATTCGCAAGTACGGGGTGCGCGCGGTGATCGGCAAGGGCGGAATGGGCAAGAAAACGTTGGGAGCGCTGAAGGAAGCCGGCGCGGTGTACCTGAATGCGATCGGCGGGGCGGCACAGTACTATGCCCGGTCCATCGAGAAAGTACTAGGAGTCAATCTGATCGAGTTTGGCATTCCGGAGGCCATGTGGCATCTGCGGGTTAACAACTTTATCGCCATCGTCACCATGGATGCGCATGGAAACAGCCTGCATGCCGAGGTGGAGCGCGAAACCGGCGAACATCTGGCAGAACTGCAGAAGATCTGAACGGCCGCGCCGATAAGCCCGGCATGAGCTTATTTCAATGGCGCGACGATTACCTGGTCGGAAATTCGATTATTGACGGCCAGCACAAGAGACTGTTCCAACTGGCGGATAAATTCGACGTTGCAATGCGTCAAGGCAAAGCCACTGCCACGATGCAGGCCACGCTGTCCGAACTGATCGACTACACGAAGGGGCATTTTGCCACGGAAGAGCGGCTGATGCAGCAATCCAAGTATCCGGATTATCCCCGGCACAAACAGGAGCATGACCGTTTGACGGCGAAAGTGGTGGAGTTCCAGGCCAACTTCGCAGATCGGAAGGCGACCACGTCCGACGTGCTGTTGTTCTTAAGAGACTGGCTGACCCATCATATCGGGCAAACCGATACTAAGATCGCGGCTCACTTAAAGACCCAACATTGACGCTCTTGGGGCTTCTGGCGCGACCATTCCTCGCCAAAAAACCCAGCCTCGGTGGAATCCCCGACGGTTCTGGTCCTAGATGCTGTATATTAAGAATGGGTTCCGGGCTATTACTAATTGGACTGCCAGATGCAAACGAGTTGTCGCCGCTGGGAGTCGGTAGAGCTTGACTTGGAAGGCAGATTACTGGACACTGGGATTCGACCTGCAAATGAGTTTCAAAAGTAAGAGGAAAGCGGCCGCGCGATGCGCACAAGGGCGCGCGCAGCCTGCACGAACTCAAGCGCGGGCGAATCCGGAATCCTCGAACGGATCGATTTGCCGGAGGATGACGCACGGCGGCTGATGGAGCTGGGATTCCTGCCAGGTCACGTGGTGACGCCTGCGCATGCAGCGCCAGGCGGCGATCCGCGCGTGTTTCGCGTGGATGGATCGGAAGTCGCGCTGCGCCGAGAAACCGCGCTGCGGCTGATCGTGCGCTGAGGAACGCGAATGGGCGATTGTCACGGCTGTCCCGCGGCGACACTGACGCTGCCCCCGCCCAAGACGCGGCGGCACATCGTCGCCATCGTCGGACCGCCGAACTCCGGAAAATCGACGCTGTTCAACCGGCTGACCGGACTGCGCCAGAAAGTCGCGAATTTCCCCGGCGTCACGGTGGAGCATCGCATGGGGCGCGCGAAGCTGGACGACCGCGAAGTGTATGTCGTCGATCTTGCCGGGCGTCTACAGCCTGAATCCGCGCACCGAAGACGAGCACGTCACGCACGACGTGCTCACCGGCACGATGAAGGACATGCCCAAGCCGGACGCGGTGCTGCTGATTCTCGATTCCACGAACTTGAGCCGGCACCTGGTGCTGGCCGCGCCGGTGCTTTCGCTGGGGTTGCCGACGCTGGTGATCCTGAACATGGCCGACGATCTGGGCGCGCGCGGCGGCGAAGATCAACTCGGCGGAGCTGGCGATGCAGCTCGGCTCGCCGGTGGCGCTGGTGAGCGCGGCGAAGGGCGCGGGGGTCGACAAAGTTTTTCAGTTTCTGGCGGGCACGACGCGCGCGGCGGCTCAGCAAAAGCCGCTGATGGAACTGCCGGTGATTCAGGACATCCCCAAGTGCCGGGCGTGGGCGGCGAATGCGGGCAGCAAGGCGAATTATCACGCGCCCGCGCCTCCCATGTGGACGCGGCGGTCTGGATGCGGTCTTTCTGCATCCGGTCGCTGGACCGCTGGTATTCCTGCTGGTGGTGATCGGCGTATTCGAAACCATTTTCGCGGGCGCCAAGCCGATCATGGACTGGCTGCAGGCAGCGATTCTGAGATCCGGTCACTGGGTGGGGTCGATGCTGCCCGACAACGCGCTCCGGTCGCTGGTGGTCGATGGCGTTTGGGGCGGCGTCGGATCGGTGGTCCAGTTCCTGCCGCAGATCCTGTTGCTGTTTCTGTTCATTGGGATTCTGGAGGACTCGGGATACCTGGCTCGCGCGGCGCTGATCGCGGACCGGACCATGGCGCGCTTCGGGCTGCAAGGCAAGAGTTTTATTCCGCTGCTGTCCGCGTATGCCTGCGCGGTTCCGGCGATCATGGCGACGCGCACCATCGAAAATAAGCGCGACCGCATCGCGACCATTCTGATCGCTCCGTTCATGACGTGCTCGGCGCGGCTGCCGGTGTACACGCTGGTGATCGCGGCGTTCATTCCGGATCATTTTCAAGTCGCGGCGCTGCTGGGTCTGTATGTGCTCGGATTCCTGGCGGCGATCGGGACGGCGCGGCTGCTGAAATCGACGATTCTGAAGAGCACGCGGTCCGGTTTCATGCTGGAGATGCCGCCGTATCGCTGGCCCACCGTGCGGTCGCTGGCGCTGCGGCTGGTCGACCGCTCCAAGGTGTTCTTGCATCGCGCCGGAACGGTGATTCTGATGGTGGCGGTGATCATCTGGGTGCTGGGACATCTGCCGATCGTGGGCGGAAAGGCTCCGGCGATCGAGCACAGCCTGGCGGGAAGAATCGGACACGCGGTGGAGCCGGCGATCAAGCCGCTGGGCTTCAACTGGAAAATCGGGATCGGGCTGATTACGTCGCTGGCGGCGCGGGAAGTGATCGTCGGCACGCTCGGCACGATTTATGGGATGGAAGGCAGCACCGAGGAATCCACCAGTTTGCAGCAGCGCCTTGCGTCAGGACCTGACGCCGGGCGGGGCGGCGGCGCTGCTGATTTTCTTCGCGTTCGCGATGCAGTGCATGTCGACCATCGCGGTAGTGCGGCGGGAGACCGCCGGCTGGAAATGGCCAGCGGTGCAGTTCGCCTACATGACGGTGTTCGCGTACATAGCGGCGTTTCTGGCGAATCGCATCGTCACGTATTTTGCCTGACCCATCGCCGCCGATTCACGCTGCTGGGGAGCGAAGTCGAGTCTGTCAGAAAACCACAGAAAATAGCCCCTCGCTTGCGAGTGTGTGAAACTTCAGCATCCACCGCTTCCCTGAAAAACCACCTGAACTTCGCCGAAGTTTCGCCATTTGGCGATGGTTTTTCATTTTCATCGGTGGGCCGTAGGACCGATGGAGACTCTCCTTTGATCGCGGCTCGGTGCCCGCATCTCCACATTCAATATCAGCGGGTTTTCACACGAGCCGCGACAGCAGCGAGCGGTGGATGTCGCTTTTCACCCAGACTCTCGGCGCACGCGGCTCGGCAAGTGAGTGCGAACAGAACCGGCGCTTAGAAGACCAGCCTCAAGGCCATCTGATTCTGCCGGGCCGGCGTGCCGAAGGCGATGGTCGAGCTGATGGTCCCGAAGGCTGAGCTATCCGCCGTGGTGTTCGGGTTATTGAAAATCGGATGGTTGAGCGAATCGAACGACTCGGCGCGGAACTGGATTTTCAACTTCTCCTTGATGTTGAAACTGCGCACCAGCGAGAGATCGAGCGTAACCAGACCGGGGCCTTCGATGATGCCTCGACCGGCGTTGCCCCAGGTATACGTATTGCTTGCCGCCCCGTTGACCGGAGGGAGCGAGAAGCACGCAGTGTTGAAAAACTCACCCGGTGTCCTGGGTCCGCTATTTGGATTGCAACCGGCAACGACGTTGGGCCGGTCCAATGCGTCGGCGGTGTTGGTGTAGTTGCCGGAGAGCGTCGGGCGTGAGCGGCGTGCCGGTCTGCGCCTGGAACAGGGCCGAAAGCTGCCAACCGCCGATGATCTTCGATCCGATGCCGTCGGTCACGAAATACTCTGCCCTTGCCGAACGGCAACTCCCAAACCGGGCTGATGACGAAACGATAGCGGACGTCGAAAGGCGACAATCCGTATCGCAGTGCTGCGATAATCTGTACTGGTTCGAAGCCGCATTGCCGCCATTGGACCGAGGTCATCGATGGATTTGCCGTACGTGAACGATGCCAGGAACGAGAGGCCGTAGGCGTAGCGTTTGTTGAGTCTGGCCGCCAGCGATTCATAGTGACCATTCCCGGACCATTGATACCAGCTGATGGCCCCGAGCGGAACCCCATTGTAAGAGGGATAGGGGCGCCGCGCCTGCACCTGCTGGGAGGTGCCGGGCCCCGGGAGAGGCTGGTTGATGTTCTGCGTTCAATTGCAAGTGGTTGCTGTCGTTTCCGAAATAGTCCAATTCGAACAGCATGTCCTTAGTGAGCTGGCGCTGAATTCCCATGCTCCATTCATAGACCCGCGGATTCTTGAAGTTGGGATCCGCACCTTCCAGGGACAGCGACGTGACTACGCCGCTCCCCGGCAGGAAACGGATTGGACAACAGGAGCGGGGCAGCCAAACTCGAAGTGTAATTGTAGGTTAGGGTGTACGGATAGCCCTTGAAAAGGCTCCCAACCCGTTGTTGATGTTCAAGCCGTTGAAGAACGTTCCGGCGCCGCCGCGGATGACCGTCTTACCGTCATGAAACGGCTGCCAGGCGAATCCGATGCGGGGTCCGTAATCCTTCCAATCGTAGTTAAAAACCTTATCGCCGAGGTTGGTTTGACCGGGACCGTCGCGAGGGCGCCTATTCCCGGATTTTGCTGCGTTTCCGGCGCGCCCGTGGTTGGGTTGAACGTGGTCATACGGTTCGCATAATCGATCGGCGGCGTATTCATTTCCCAGCGCAGGCCGAGGTTCAGCGTCAAGCTATTGCTGAATTTCCAATCGTCCTGGACATAAACGCCGATGTTGGAATTGCGTCCGTAGTATTTTTCCTGGTACGGGACGTTGACGCTGCTGGCGGGATAGCCCATCAGCAGATCGGCGATGCCATAACTGGTGGTCGGCCCCGGGTTCGTGTTGGTGAAGGTGAGCGACCCATTATAAGAGCTGCTCGAAAAGTTGTTGGTGCCGAAGTGCGACAGATTCGCGCCGATTTTAATCGTATGCTTGCCTTTGGTGAGCGAGAAGTTGTCGTTGAAAATCCAGATAGTGTCGGCGCGCCGCTGCGAGCTGTAATTTCCGAATCCGCTGCCGGCGGTGAAATAGGAAGTCACCGTGGTCAGAGGAGGTCCCATGTACCCCGAGGTGGCCTTCGACAGGCAACCGGTGCAAGGGTTCGCAGGCGCAACCAGCGTCGGGGTGATGCCGTACGGTCCCCAGAAGTTAGATAAGATCTGCGGCGTGCGTGGTTGGACCAACATACTGGTCCCGATGCGGATTTGATTGACCATGCTCGGCGAGAAAATGTGGGTTTCGGCCAAGCCGTACACCTGAGATAGCTGATTCACCCAGCAGCCGAAGCCCGGCAGATCCTTGGGCTGGCACAACGAATTGTTCGGCTCATACGAAGGATCGTTGAAATAATTGATGGTCGCGTAGCCGGAGTCCCTGGCCGTAAAGGTCTGGTCGACCTTCAGGCTGTACTCGTTCATTTGCTCCTGGCGCGTATCGTTGTAGCTGTAATTATTCTTGGGCAGCTGTCCGGCCGGAGTGGGGAAAGTGGGCGTGGGAATGTAGGAGATGAGCGCCTGCCCGATGGCACTCAGCCGGGTGGGGGGGATAACGTTGCCAGAGAAGGGAGTACCGGCGGAGCAGCCGGAGCTGGTGCCGCAAGTGGTTGGATCTTTGATGGTCACCGGGATCCCGGCGAAATTGCCCATATCTTCGGCGGCGGTGGGAACGGTGTTCAGGGAGCTGAAGCCGGAGGCTTGCCGCAAGCCTTCATAGCTGAAAAAGAAGAAGGTCTTGTTCTTGATGATCGGTCCGCCTACGGTGGCGCCGAAATCGTTTTGCTTGAAGGAAGGCGTGGGACCGGTCTGGAAAAAGTTGCGCGCGTCCATCACCTGATTGCGCAGGTATTCGAAGGCCGACCCGTGAAAGCTATTGGTCCCGGACTTGGTGGTGATGATCACCTGGCCGCCGGAGCCGTACCCGTATTGCGCCGAATACACGCCGGTCAACACGTTGAACTCTTCAATCGCGTCGATGGACGGCCGGAAGTTGGGCGCGTACACGTCGGGATCGTTGTTGTCGAAGCCGTTCAGCAAAAAGTTATTGGCGGTTTCGTTCTGCCCGGCGACGTTGAATCCACCACGGAAACTGAGCGAGGAGTTCTGGGCCGGCGGCATCACGTTCGGAACCAGCTCCGTCAGCGACCACATCTGGCGGCCGTTGAGGGGCATTTCGGACACCTTGGTGTTATCCACCACGCCACCGACTTCACCGGATTCGGTGTTGACCACCGCAGCGTCGGCCACGACGGTGACATTTTCGTTGACGTTTCCGACCTCCAGGCTGACATCGATACGAGTGTTCTGGGCGACCGCCAGCGGCAGATTCGGCCTGGTCTGCGTTTTGAAGCCTTGCGCGGTTACCTCCAGATCGTAAGTGCCGGCTGGAAGGAATGTGAACTGATATACACCGGACTGGTTGGTGGTTGCCGTGCGAACGGTGCCCTGCTCATGGTTGGTGAGCTTTACCGTCGCACTGGGAAGCACAGCACCGGAGCTATCCTGCACTGTACCGGAAATCGCGCCCTCATTTTGCGCGAAGGAGAGAACAGCAAAGAAGAAGAGTCCAGACAGGACCCTGAAGCAGTGTCGAGTCATCGCAAGACCTTTCTGATTTCGGACCCACAGCTCCGAAATCGATGACGCATACTTTATCAAATTAAATTCGCAGCGGGAACCCCCCGCCGCCGCGAGTCTACCTGGACCCGGCCACCTTCGCTACTGTCGCGTATTCGGTTTTCTCCACCTGATCGACCAGCCTCACGCGATCGGTGACGCCTTCGGAAAGACGCCCGTACAGCTCTTTCTCGCCCTCGGTGGGCGGCGCATCGGCCATGGATGAGAAATCGAGAAGACGAGCCAGCTTGCTATCGATTCCGGTTGGGTAGTTTATCAAATCCTCGCCGGCGCGGGCGCGGAACTGGACCAGACGCTCCTCGATGGTATACAGCTTGTCGTTCAGGGCCTTCAAGGCGCGGTCCAGATCCGCCGCGTTTTTCCCATCCTTCTTTGCCTGCGCGACCATATCTTCAGCGCGCTTGCGCATGTCGCGGATGCGGCGAACGGTCGACATGGTTTGTTCCAGGCGGTCACTCACGCGCTTCATGAACTGGAACTGCTCCTCGAGTTCGGCGTCGGTGTAGGAGAGCCGCGGATCTTTCACCAGCTTGAACGGCTGCGTGTAGGTCTGGCCCGCGACGGTAAGCTCGACACGATAATTTCCGGGCGCGGCGAGCGGGCCGACGGCTTGCCCCTGAAATACGGCGTCGGGAATCACGTTCGGTGGAGCGTAGCGGAAATCCCAAACAAAGTTGTTCGCGCCCTGGACGGCAGTGGCTCGGCCACCGCGCCCGCGTCGTCCACCGCCACCCCCACGACCAGCGCCGGCTGGCGCGGCTCGGCCGCTGGTATCCATGGCGAACGTCCGGACGTCTTCGCTCGCGCCGTTACGCTCGCGAACGATCTTCAATGTAACGGGTCCGGACGGCGCGTCTTTCAAATAGAACGGAATGTCCACGCCCGCGGGCGGATTCTCTCCGGTTCCGGATGGATCATTGCCGAATCCACCAGCCGCGCCGGCATTGGCTCGGAAGCGAACCGTGGTTGGGGGAGTGAAGACATGGACTCGATCATTGAGTGACGTCGCATTGAACTGGCGCAGCAGCGCGACGTTATCGAGAATCCAGAAGCCGCGGCCATGTGTGGCAGCGACCAGGTCTCCTTCTTTGACCAGAAGATCGTGCACGGGGACGACCGGCAAACCGAGCTTCAGGGGTTGCCAGTGCGCGCCGTCATCGAAGGAAACGTATGCGCCGGTTTCCGTTCCAGCGAAAAGGAGTCCGGGGCGCTGCGGATCCTCGCGGATGACGCGCGTGAAATCGTAATCGGGAATGCCGGTGATGATCTTGGTCCAGGTTTTGCCATAATCGGAAGTTTTGTAAAGATACGGGCGGTTGTCTTGCAGCTTGTAGCGGGTCGCGGCGACGTAGGCTTCGGCCGCATTGTGCGGCGACGGCTCGATGATGCTGATCAGCGCGAATTCCGGAAGATCCGGCGGAGTCACTTTGGTCCAATTCTTCCCGGCATCGCGCGAGACTTGCACGTAGCCGTCGTCGGAGCCGGCCCACAGAACATTCGCGTTCACGGGCGATTCGGCGAAAGAAAAGACGGTCGCGTACCATTCGGGTCCATAAGCTTCGCGCGTGATGGGACCCCAGTATGGTTCCGTCTCTTCGTGTCCATACGACGGCGTGTGCTCCAGCGTTTTCGGATCGTGGCGCGTCAGATCCGGGCTGATCACCTGCCAGCTTTGGCCTTCGTCGGTCGACCGGTGCACGTACTGCGAAGTGACGTATAGCGTATTCGGTTTGGTCGGCGACGTCATGACCGGGTAGGTCCACCAGAAGCGGTAATTGATGTCGGCCGCGCCCCAGCCGTAATGCGTTTCCGGATTCGGCGAGATATCGCGAACCTGCTTGGTGCGGCGGTCATAGCGCGTCAACCAGTGATGATTCGCGGCGTAAATGATATTCGAATCGGTGAGATTGGTGGCGATGTAGCCGTCTTCACCGCCGCCCACGGTTTCCCAATCCTCAATGGTGATGCGGCCGAAGTCGCTGCGGCTGGGCAGCGCCATGGTGGTGTTGTCCTGCTGCGAGCCGTAGATGTGATACGGAAACTGATGATCGGCGACCACGTGATAAATCTGCGCGGTGGGCTGATTCAGAATGGTCGACCAGGAGGTGCCGCCGTTGAACGAAATGGTCGCGCCGCCGTCGTTGCCTTCGATCATCCGCTTCGGATCTTCGGGATCGATCCACAGATCGTGATGATCGCCGTGAGGCGGACGGAAGGGCTCGAATTTTTCACCGCCGTCGCGGGATTTCCAGGCGCCGACGTTCAGCACGTAAATCAGATTGGGATCTTTCGGGTCGGCGAAGATGTGATGGTAATACCACGGCCGCATGGTCAGCTCGGCGTCGTCGGTCAGGTGACGCCATGTTTGGCCGGCATCGTCGGACCGGTATAGGCCCTTCTTGCCGGGCTCCGCGTCGATCAGGGCCCAGACGCGATTCGGCATCGCGGGGGCGATCGCGATTCCAATGCGTCCTTTGGGACCTCCGGGAAGGCCGGGGCGATCGGTCAGATTCGTCCAGTGCGAGCCGCCGTCGGTGGACTTGAAAAGTCCGGTGCCGGGGCCGGCGCTGGTGAATCCCCAGGGATAGCGATGCAGATCCAGCGTGGAGGCGTACAGTATGTCCGGATTGGTCGGGTCCATGACGAGATCCGCGGCACCGGCCTGATTGGTGCTGAACAGGACTTTCTCCCAAGTTTTGCCGCCGTCTTTCGACCGGAACACGCCTCGGTCCGGGCTGGGACCCCACGGATCGCCAAGCGCGGCGACGTACACCAGATCCGGATTCTTCGGATGGACGCGAACGCGCGCGATGCTACGCGTAGCTACCAGGCCGACATTGGTCCAGGTTTTGCCCGCGTCGGTGGATTTGTAGACACCGTCTCCATAAGAGGCATTTCCGCGCACGCAGGCCTCGCCCATGCCGGCATAAACGATGTTGGTATTCGAAGGCGCGACGGCGAGGGCTCCCACAGAACCCGTTTTCACGAATCCATCGGAAACGTTGTTCCAACTGACACCGCCGTCTTCGGTTTTCCAGATGCCGCCGCCGGTGGCTCCGAAGTAAAAGACCAGTTTATTGACAGGATCGCCGGTAACGGCAACCACGCGGCCGCCTCGCGACGGTCCCACCATGCGCCAGTGAAGAAGCTGTAAGTATGAAGGCTCGACGGAGGCCAGTGAAGTTCCAGACTCAGGCTGCCAGGCAGAAACGATCAGGGCCGGGGCGACGACCAGAGTGCCAAGTACTATCAAAGATCGTTGGATCATGATGACTAAGAAGTTTACAGCGCCTAGCGTCGATCGGCAAGAGCCCCTTGGGTTACAAGACCCATTCTGTCTGCGGTAGTCCTGCGCCAGTCCGCATAGCCTGCTGTCTTTGGGGATCTCTTTCTCGTTTCAGGTAAATGCGATAGCGATTAAGAGAAGTTGGCCCGCCACTTGCAAAACTGGCTCCGTATGAGGAAAACCCTCAAAGAAGCCGAGCACTTGATCCGGTTCGTGGTTCTGTTGGGGGTAATGCTGGCGGCATTTCTATTGATACGAGCGGCGATTGTGCCGAAGAGTTTTGGTCAGTACGGCCATTATCGCGGCGCGGCGCTGGAGGAAATCAGGGCGCGGCCGGTTTCCTTTGCCGGTCATGCGACCTGCGAGATCTGCCATGACGAAGTCGCCAAGACCAAGAATGCCGGGAGGCACGCGGGAATCGCCTGCGAAGCCTGCCACGGACCCTCGGCGGGCCATACCGAGGATCCTAGCGCGCATAAGGCCGTGAAACCGGATCCGGCCACGGTGTGCCTGCATTGTCATGAGGCGAATCCGGCGAGACCGAAAACATTTCCGCAAGTGGTCGTGAAGGACCATGCGGGCGATACTTCGTGTGGAACGTGCCATCAACCGCACAGCCCGAAACTTTGAGGAGCGAAACGAATGGAAGTGAATCGGCGCGAGTTGCTCGAACAAGCCGGGAAGTTCCTGGTTCTTTCGGGAGCGGCGCGGGTCGCGTTTCAGACCATGACGGGGGAAACTCCGCCGGACGCGGAGAAATATAAAGCCGCGGACCACTGGTGGGGCATGACGGTGGACATCACCAAGTGCATCGGCTGCGGCAATTGCGTGAAAGCCTGCGCCGAGGAGAACGATGTCCCGGAGGGATATTTCCGCACCTGGGTGGAGCGCTATCACGTCAGCGATCCGCTGCAGGAGCATCCGCAAGTGGATTCGCCGAACGGCGGCATGAACGGCTTTCCGGTGCTGAACTACGCCGCGGAGGGTAAGAGCTTTTTCGTTCCGAAGCTGTGCAACCACTGCGCGGACTCGCCATGCGTGCAGGCTTGTCCGGTGGGCGCAACGTTCGAGTCGCCGGACGGCGTGGTGCTGGTGGATCAGAAATATTGCCTGGGATGCCGCTATTGCGTTCAGGCGTGTCCTTATGGCTGCCGCTATATCGACCCCCGGAAACATACCGTCGACAAGTGCACCTTGTGTTATCACCGCATCACGCAGGGCTTGACTACCGCGTGCTGCGAAGTGTGTCCGACGGGCGCGCGCAAGCTGGCCGATTTCAAGGATCCCAAGGATCCGGTGCACGAGTTTATTCGCGATAACCATGTGGAAGTTCTGAAACCGCACCTGGCGACGGGCGCGAAAGTTTTTTATCACGATCTCGATGGTGTGGTGAGGTGAGGGAGGAATATGCCCCCAGGCGTTGATGGCTTCATGTACCCGAATGAAGTCGAGCTCCAGTGGAGCATTCTGATCGTTCTGTATCCATACATCACCGGCCTGGTGGCGGGTGCGTTCATTCTGGCTTCGCTGGCGCGGGTGTTCAACGTGAAAGAAGTGCAGCCGACCTACCGGCTGGCGCTGTTGACGGCTCTCGCGTTTCTGCTGGTCGCGCCGCTGCCCCTGCAGTTGCATTTGGGCCATCCGGAACGATCCCTGGAAATGTACCTGACGCCGCACAAGACTTCCGCCATGGCGATGTTCGGATTCGTGTATCTCTGGTACCTGCTGATCGTGCTGCTCGCCGAGATCTGGCTCGATTTCCGCAAGGAGATCGTTCTGAAATCGCGGTCGAGCTCCGGAATCATGCGTGTGATTTACGGCGCGCTGACGCTCGGATCGCAGAACATCAGCGAAGCATCGCTAAGGATCGACGACCGGGTGGGGTGGGTGATCACGGTGATCGGAATCCCTTCCGCGTTTCTGCTGCACGGCTATGTCGGGTTCATTTTCGGATCGGTGAAGGCGAACCCGTGGTGGTCTTCGCCGCTCATGCCGGTGGTGTTCATCTTCTCGGCGATGGTCTCGGGAATCGCAGCGGTGCTGCTCACCTACATGGCGACCAGCAAGCTGCGCGGCAAGATTATCGACATGCCGTGCGTGGATACCATCGCGAAGTATCTGTTCTACGTTTTCATTATCGATTTTTCACTCGAGATGCTGGATCTGGTGCATCGGATTTACGAATCGGACGAATCCTTCCGCAGCCTGGATTTCATGGTCCACACACGTTTGTATTTTTCGCACGTGGTGGTGCAGATCATGCTCGGGACGCTGCTTCCGCTGGTGCTACTGGCGGTGACGCAGCTCAAAACGCTGGGCGAGGCGGTGCGGCGGCGGATTTACACGCTCTCCGGGATCCTAACGCTGATCGGAATTTTCGCGATGCGCTGGAACGTGGTGATCGGGGGGCAACTGTTTTCCAAGAGTTTCCTGGGATATACGACATACAAGATGGAGTTTGCGACGCGGGAGGGATTGCTTACCGCGATCGTGTTGTGTCTGCTTCCGATTTTCATTTTATGGGCGCTGGTGAAGCTGCTTCCGCCGTGGGAGGAGCACCAGCCGGCCTAGGTGCATCTGGAGGGCGTTCGTGGACATTTCTGCGGTCGGCCCGAATCCGAGTGTTACACCGGAGGACCTGCGTGAGCTGATCCTCGAAATGCGCGCATTGGAGCGCCGCGTTTCGATCCTGGAGCAGAACGCTTCGGCCCCCGCGCCCGCTCTGCCGCCCGCTCCGCTGGAGCATCTGGAAGTTTCCTCCGAAGCGGTCCCGCTGGCGGGGTATGCGTTGCTCGGGATCGCGGGCGCTTACCTGCTGCGCGCGCTCACCGAACTGGGAACGCTTCCGCGAGGAATCGGCGTCGCCGCGGGAATCGTATACGCCGGGTTGTGGCTGTGGCTCGCCGCACGGACTTCCTCTGAACGACGATTCGCTGTGGCCGCGCGCGTTTCCACATCGATTCTGATTTTCGCGCCTCTGATCTGGGAATCGGCCCTGCGATTCAAGGCTCTTTCCGCGTGGACCGCGGCCACCGTAGTGTTCGCGTTCTGCGTCGCCGCAGAGGGGATTTCCTGGCGCAAGAATCTGAAGACCATCGCGGCCGTGGTGCCCGCTGCTTGCGCGGTTCTGGCGCTGGCACTGTTGATCGGGACCTATTCGCTCGCGCCGTTCACCGTCGCCCTGCTGTTGATAGCCGCGATGGTGGAGTTTGCCGTGATTCAGGATCATGCCACGGGTGCTCGTTGGGTGGTAGCGGCGTGCGCCGATGCGGCCGTGCTGGTTCTTACGGTCCTGTTGCGACGGCCTGAGGGTCTGCCGGAAGGCTATGCGACCGTTACCATTGCATCCGGCGTTGCGATCCAGGCCCTTTTGCTGCTGATTTACGGGGCGAGCGCCGTCATTCGAACCCTGCTGCGCGGCCGCACTTTTTCGATGCTCGAAATTACGCAAACGGCCGCGGCGTTTCTGTTGGGAGCTGGTGGAATCGTGGCGGTCACGGGGAGCTATGTTCCCGTCGCGATCTTCGCGCTGGGATGCGGCGTCGCGTGTTACGTGCTGGCATCGCGGCTCCCCGAAGGCAGAAACCTGCACGCTTATGCGACTTTCGGGTTGCTTCTGGTCGCGTCGGGCACGTGGTTGATGATGTCCGGTATCGCGCTGATCGCCGCGTGGTCTGTGCTGGCGATCGTCACGTCTTTCTGGAAGCGTGCCGACTCCCATTCGGCCGTCTTTCTCTGGCTCGCGCTGCTGGTTTCGCGCGTCGCCGAACGCGCCGCCGCCGTTTTCTTTGGCGGCGAATCCTTGCCCGCGGTTCCGGCCGCGATCCTACTGATCGCGGCGGCGCTGTCGTATCTGATCGTACGGCGGCGAATGCCCGCACTCTTCATTGCCGCGGGGCTCACGGGGGTGGCAGCGGGACTGCTTACGAGCGTACTCCGGTTTCCTTGTTCCGGAACGATCGTGCTGACCGCTGCCGCCCTCGTTCTGGCCTGGTCCGGCACGCGCTGGCATCGAAAAGAACTGGTGTGGCTAACCTACGCTTTTATCGCGGCGGCGGGGCTCCGCATCATCCTGCGCGACCTGCCCTCGGCGAAAGCGATCGAACTGGTGGTTCCGCTGTTGTTGTTCGGCGCCGCGCTGATCCTGCTCCCTAAGATTCTCCGAACCCGGTACGGCGAAGTCTAGCGGCGGCTTGTTTACGGGAAAGCCGTATAGGTATAGCGGTTCAAATGCTACACACCGCCGATCAGCGACCATAGCTGCACGTAGATCGGCTGGCCGGTGGTGGGGATGCCGGTAACCATCTGGGAGGTCGCTGTTGCCACGTTCGCCGCGAAAAATGTTCCCTTGGCCGGCGATCGTGCCGACATCGAGCCAGCAGGCTGTGATCGATCCGGTTCCGTCCACTTTACCATCCACCGAAATTACGAATAATTTCCCGAATGTTAGAGAATTAACATTCGCTGGAGTAAGAGTAGTCTCGGTGAGATTTGACCGGTTCTGGGGTTGTCATTATGCCAGGTTAAGACGCTGGTTTGACAAAATAGCGCCGGCGACGACGAAAGGATCAGGATTCGAACACAGAAAGAGTTGCCAGGATTGCTCACACTACGACCCCTATAATTCACTTCGTTATACTCGACTGGTTCGGTCTATTTTCTCAAGCTTTGTCTTGACCCTTGACCTGATCGAGTACCCATTCGGCCCGCAGAGCGGTGGCGCCGCTTGATCGCAGCTTGGTTCCGTCAGCGACCGCGCTCACGAAATTCTCCACGCATGGATAATGGAGATTGCCCGGCGCGGGAATCGTTTCCGATCCGCCGGGAAAGACCAACGATGGCTCGTTAAGAGGAGTAAGGTCAAGCTCACCATCGCTGCCGCGGATGCGGAATTCGTCGCGCGCGACACTCGAATGCCAGCGGACATCTACCATGCCGCGGACCCCGGATTCGTATTCGATCAGGACCGTCGCATTGTCTTCCACTTGCACCGGCTGTACCAGAGTAGAAAGAAAACCAGTCGCCCGGGCGGGATTTCCGAAGAAATCATTCATCAGATCCACGCGGTGGCAGGCGATGTCATAGAGGGGACCCGCACCCGCGCGCAGAGGATCGATCAGCCAACTTCTAAAACCATCGGAGGGGTAAAACCAGGCGTGAGAAGTGGCTTCGGCGAAAACCGGGCGGCCGATCGCGCCCGATTCGATCAATTGCCTGGCTCGAGCTACTTTCGGATACATGCGCCGATAATAAGCGATGCCGAGCGTGCGGCCGCACTCTTCCGAGGTCCGCTGCATGGCGAGGGCGTCTGTGTAACTCAGCGCCATGGGCTTTTCGCACAGCACGTGTTTTCCTGCGCGCAAGGCAGCGATGGTCTGTGGGGCGTGCAGGAAAACAGGCGTTGCGATGTAAACGGCATCGGCATCGCAGTGGTCGAGCGCGGTGGCGAGATCGGGCCACGACGGAACGCCGTAAGCCGCTGCCTTGGCCGGATCGCGAGTCACCAGACCGGCGAGGCAGCTGCGGGGCTCGACTGCAATCGCCGGAAGAACGCGCTTGACGGCAATGTCTCCGATGCCGACCACCAGCCATTGAAACACTTCCACATGATAGCGGAGGCACGCCGGGCTTTACGGATATATTCCGGATCGACAAGAAAAGTGAGATTTTTTAGACACCCACCCCTTGACTTGGAAATCGAATTCTAATATTCTTCCGCCAATTGATTGGTGTCAAGCATATTTAAGATCCAAGGAGATTGAACCGTGCTTAGATCCGCGCTCCGATCAAAGCTGTTCCCGTGCCTGATTTTTTCGGCACTCTGCTTCATGTTCGCGACGGGGCTGTTCGCGCAAACGCCGGACGGTGCGATTTCGGGAACGGTAGCCGATACCAGCGGCGCCGCGATTCCGAACGCGAATATCACGATTACGAACAAAGCCACCGGCATTTCACGAACCCTGACGACCAACGCGCAGGGCTTGTATAGCGCGCCGGCGCTGCCTCCGGGCGATTACGAGGTGCGCATCGAAATGCAAGGGTTCCGCACCACGGTGCGGCCGGCGAACGTGGTGGCCGGAAGCACCACTACGGTGGACATGCAGATGTCGCTGGGGGAGGCGAAGGAAGTGGTGGTCGTCGAAGCCGCCACGGCGCAGATCAATTACGACAGCAACACCGTGCAAGGAACTATCGCGCGGCAGAATATTCAGGATCTGCCGTTGAATGGGCGGAGTTCGCTGCAATTGGCTTCGCTCGAACCGGGCGTGACGGTCTCGCCGGGGAGTACGGCGCAGTTCAACGCCATGTTCAACGTCAGCGTGCTGGGAGCGAACGGCGGCGCGACCGCGGGCAGCGGCGTCGGACCGTTGATCACCATGGACGGCGGGACCATCAACGACGAGATGGAGGGCGGCACGTCGATGAACTTCTCGCAGGAAATCGTGCAGGAGTTCCAGATCCAATCGGTGACCTTCGATGCCTCGATGGGCATCGCCGCGGGCGGAGGTATCAACATTGTGACGCGTTCGGGAGGAAACGACTACCACGGCAGCGGGTATTTCTTCTATCGCGATCACAACATGGCGGCGTATCCGGGGCTGGCGCATCTCCCGCTGGCTCCCAATCCGTTTTTTCAGCGCAAGAATCCCGGCGTGCTGCTAGGCGGTCCCATCAAGAAAGACAAATTGTTTTTCTTTGTGAATTACGAATATCTGCACCAGACCGCGGTGCTGGCCGAGCAGGAGGATCTTCCGTCGCTGCAGGCGCTGAGCGGAATCTGGCCGGAGCCATACCACTACAATCTGTTCAACGCGCGCTTCGATTATCACCTCAATGACAAACACACGATTTTTCTGCGCTACGCGCACGATGGCAACCAGGGATTCGGGCCGTATGCTCTCACGCCCCAGCCTGCGAATTTCAATTACAACTACAACTGGTCCGACCAGGCGATTCTCGGCCTGACCAGCGCGTTCACCCCCAACCTGGTGAACGACGCACGGTTCCAGTTCCACTTCTGGGAGAACAACGTAACGGACGCCAAACCGTCGGATTGTCAAGCGCCGTGCATCGGCTTCGGACTGCCGGCGATCGTGACCATGGTCGGATCGGGCACCTATGGCACGGGAACCAGCGTGAACTCGCCGCAGTTCCGGCAAGCGCGCTCGCTTGAGTTGAACGATACGCTGAGCTGGCAAAAAGGGAAGCACCGGCTGCGCTTCGGCGTCGATTACGAGCATATGGCCTCGAAAGTGGTGCCGTGGGATTACTGCGATCCCGGTTGTCTCTACGTGATGTCGCCGGAGACGATCAAGGGACTTGGCCTGGCGAGTTTCTATCCGAATCTCCCGTCGAAAATCACAACCACCGCCGATTTGCTCAACCTGCCGCTGTATAGCCTGACGTCGTCGATTTACAGCGGCGTGGGAGTCGGCAACGGAACCTTCCCCGGGTTCTACGACCACGGACAAGGCAACACCAACAACCGGATTCATCCATGGGCGGGCGACACGTGGAAGGTTACGCCAAGCCTGACGATCAATGCCGCCCTCGGATACGATCTCGAAACCGGGTTGTTCTATTCGAATCTGCCGCTGCCGCAGTATCTGGCTCCGATTCTGGAGGGACAAACCGGCGGCGCTCCATACGGCCTGGGCGCGACGCCGTCGAACAAGGCGGATTTTTCGCCGATCGTCGGATTCGCGTGGGCCATCGGCAAGGACAAGAAAACCGTGATTCGCGGCGGCGGCGGGATGTATTGGGACACGCAGCCGATCTGGCAGCATTTCCGCGAAGGTGCGGCAATCGGGCCGCTGGGCGATGGCCGGACGACTCTGGCGGCCACCGCATTTACGAATACGATTCCAGGAATCATCAATTTCAACACGGGTACGCTGCTGCAGGTGGGAGCTCCGCTTCCGCTGGGTTTGACCACCATGACGCTGGGGCAATTTATCGGAATCGTGAATGCACAACTCCCAGGACTGGAAGCCAGGCTCGCGCCGACTCCGCCGGCGAGCGGGCCCTATACGGTCAGCGGCATCGATGTCGCCAAGCAGGGAGTGGAGATTTATCCGTCTCATTTCCCGCTGCTGCGAAGCTATCAGACTTCGCTGGGCATTCAGCGCGACCTGGGGCATGACCTGGTGATCACCGCCGACTGGGCGCGCCGCCAGGGTGAAAACACGAACCTGGGTGAATTGGATCTGAATCGCTATGCGCGTACGTCCGACGGTTTGTCGCCGGTGATTCCGGTGTGCACGCCGGCGCAGTATTATATTCCGGGGCAGGAGTGCTCCACAGGATCGATCAGCTTCTGGGTGCCGGAAGGGCGGTCGGTGTATGACGGGCTGCTGGTGAAGGTCCAGAAGCGGTTCTCGCACCGCTTCCAGTTCCAGGCTTCCTACGCTTTGCAAAAACTGCTGACCGAGAGCGCGACGGTCGACTTGAGCAACTATTTCGCCGGTTATGGGCCCTCGCTGGCGCCGCAGAATTTCAATCTGGCGGGCGTCGTGGATCTGCCGTGGGGATTCAAGATCAGCCTGAACTCGTCGATGATCAGCCGCGGACCGGTGATGGCCAGTGTGAACGGGATCGATTTCAACGGGTCAGGGAACACGACGCCGCCGTTGTCCATTCTGGATCCGAATCTCGGCTATAACTGCCTCAATTCAGGATGCGGGAAGCAGCAGCTTCAGGCGGCGGTGACGTATTACAACGAAAACTACGCCGGCAAGATCCCACTGAACAGCAAGACGCCCGCGCCGTACCTGGTTCTGCCGCCCAATTATGCGCTCAGCCAGCCGCTGATCACGCAGGATATGCGGGTCACCAAGGACTTCACGTTTAAAGAACATTACCGATTCTCGATCTTCGGGGAATTTTTCAATGTGCTGAATATCGCGAACCTGACCGTATCGAACTACCAGCTGGATGCCGCAACCCCGGGATACACAGTAAACAACGGCGTGGTAACTCCAGCGTCGAATCAGACCTTCGCTTTCGGCCAGCCGTCGGCGCGAGTGGGACAGGTATTCGGATCGGGCGGACCGAGAGCAGTCCAGGTGGGCGCTCGATTCTCTTTCTAGTGTCCTCAGTCGGAAAATCACAGCATTACATGCCAGGGCAATGGCCATCCGACCCCAAGGCCAACTCTTTGGAAGCACATCCCCCTCGCTGCTCTCGGGATGACGGGGGTTGTAAGCATGACTACTTTGGGCAGACTCAGGACACTAGTTTACCGGCATCCAACTGGGATCCGGGTCGTAGCGTGTGATCGGGAGCGGCGCGCCGGCGGAGGGCGGAGCGATATCTTTCTGGTAGACCACGCCGTCCTGATTCACGATGAACGTGTGGATTCCCGTTACTCCGTATTGCGCGGGCCAGGCGACCAGCCCGAAGCCGCCCATCAGCTTGTTCTTCACCATGTAGTTATGCGCGCCACCGGGGGCGTTGGGGCCTTGTCCGTCCAGAATGCGGAAATAGTAGCCATGGTAGGGCTTCAGTGCGTTTTTTTGACCGTCCCAGGTGGCATCGATCAGGCCTTGCGGAACCAACGGCGCCAAGCCGTCACTCACGCCGGCGGCGCTCTTCATGTGAGCGGCGTATTTTAAGATTCCATCTTTGCCGTGCATCTTCGGAAGCATACTTTTTCTGCGCGTCGACGTATCCGGCGCAGATTTCGATGGCGTCGAGCTCATGGGTGCCGATCTGCCGCGCCTCCATCTCGACCTTCCCGGAGGATGCGTCGAAGCTCCATTTCCCGTTGGAACGCACGATGGGAACCGGAAATGGCCAGTCTTCGTCGCCGATAGACAGAACCATGCGGTTGGGATCGCGGGGATCGGCAATGAGCTGGTGTTTTGTGCGGGCAAGCTGCGAGAACTGCGATTGCTCGGCTCGATCCTGCTCGGGATTGCCCGAAGTCATAATCGCATTTCCCTGCGGACCGAAGATGGCGGCCAAGCTGGCGCTATCGTGCTTTTCGGCGCCGTCAATCACCGCCTGCGCCGCGGCGTCGGCCGAATCGAAGCGCTGCTGAGCGAAAGATGGCGCGGCCAGCGCGAGAGCCGCAGCAAAGCAATTAAAAAGAACTCGGTTCGTCATCATCGCCGGCCTCCTCTGCCGCCACCGCGGGATCCACCACCGCCGCCACGAAATCCTCCGCCGCCTCCGAACGTGCGACCTGCCCCCATGCTCGAAAAGCCGTGGTCGCTTTGCATGCGCGTCGCCCCGCCGTTGTGATAGCCGCCGAAGACGCTGTGGTTGCCGGTCCAGCCGCGCTGCTCAAATCCAGGAGATCCGAAGCGCTGCTGACCGAATCCCTGACGTCCGCCGGGCGCACCGCGATTGAATCCACCCGCGCGTGCGAGTATCGGTTGGCCACTGCACGATTCCCATAGGGTACGCCGAGGCGATGCTGCGGGTCGTGGACCCAGGCCGAGCGGCCCAGCGGCTCACCATGAAAATGACTGAAGCCGTAACGGTGGAAGAAAGAATGGTTCAGAATGATGGTGCCGCCGAACCAGTCCGGCGCCCAACCCCAGCCTCCCCAGCCCCAACCTCCCCATCCTCCGAAATACAGGCCGAGATCGATGCCGGGATACCAACCGAAGCCGACGTCGATTCCTGGGTACAGCAGCGGCGGGTAATACCCAAAGGCCGGCGGTCCCCACACGTAGGCCGGATTGTAGTAAGGCACGTACCAAATGTTCGGGATCAGCCGGTTCGATCTCGATTTCACTCTGCCCGCCTTGATTCTGCGTCGTGACGGTTTCCTGCGGCGTGGATTGAAGTGTGCCGCGAGCCTGCGCCTGGGCGCGCATCCGCTGGACCGCCTGCATCACGTCGGCTTGGCTGGCCAGAAATGCATTGCCGAGCGACGTGGTCCATGCGATGTCCTGGCTCAGGCGCGCCAGTACCTGCGGGAAGGCTACCAACCCCTGCACGCTGGGATCCCAGTTCTGTTTCTTGGCTTCGTCCATCAATTTCGACGGCTTCCATTTGGGATGGTCCTGAACCCATTGCTCCGCCTCGACGATCTCCATCGGATAAGTGGAAGCGGCCAGTACTTCGCCCAGCAAGGGATCGGGATAAAGCGCAATCGGCGCTAGCAAGTCGTCAAGCTGCTGTGGCGTCTGGGGCGCTGCGCTATTGGCCGGTGACGGCTGCGGCGGGTCTTGCTGCGCCGCGGCCGGATAGACGAACAAAAAGGCGGCGAACAGCGCCAGGCCCGTTCCAAGTTTCCTGTGGATCCGTAACATTTTGCACCAGCCTTGCAGCTTCAGTTTAGGGCGACGATAATAAGCCCGCCATACCGCTACGGCGGGAGTTTTCGCGTCTTGAAAGCAGTAGCACAATCATTTGATGCGTGAAAAAGCAATTATGGTTCCACTGAAATTTCTGGGCTAAAATCCGCCCCCAGAACCAGTTCGCGGTTCCGTGGACCTTTGCGGCCGGCAGCCCGGTGGGATCGTGAACACAAATGGAACCCGAACCGAACGCAAAACGGATTTTAGTCGAGCACATTCTCCGGAATGCCAAAGAATATCCATGGGTTGTACCGGCCAACGGCCGGCTGACGCTGGTGCTGGCGCCAGATAGCGTGGTCATCAATTTGTTCAACGCTCACTACCGGCAGCCGGGTACGACGACAACGCATAGCCATACCATGGATTTCAAGTCCGAGATCATCGCCGGGGAGATGCGCCAGTATCGTTACGCCCGGTCCAGTGCCGAGACACCAGGCGCGGCGCATTATGGCTGCCAGGAGCTTACTTTGGACGGCAAATTGATGGGCGAGGCGACCGATTGTTACCTGCTAGAAGGGCCACGTGAGGTCTATCGCTCGGGCGAGTTTTACGAAATTACGGCGCCCGAAATTCACCGCTCCGATCCGGAGGATGGAACGGTAACGCTGATCACGCGGCAATATAAGACCACTCCAGCGAGCGTGTTCACGTTTTGGCCTTACGCGAAGATGGCTCCGGGAACGCAAAGCGGCGAAAAGATTATCCCTGGCGTCGCGGGCGGGAAAGTTCTGGAAGACGCGGTCTCGCACGCGCTCCGCACCTGGTTTTAGTGTCCTGAGCCGTTGGATAATTGCTGCCCCACGTAGTCGTATCCACAACGCCCGTGATCCCAAGTGCAGCTAGCGGATCTGCTTTTGAAGCGTTGAGAACAGCCGAACGAAAAGCAGATGGTATGAATGTTTCAGGGACGCAGCGGTAGGCTTCAGAGGGAGACCTCTGGAGTAGACAGGTCACAGGCTGTCGTAGGAAAGTGAGGCTTTGACCTCGTAAAGCAGATTAGTCAGACCTGGGACCGGAGCGCCACCGTAAGGCCGGAACGGACCTTCGATAGGAGAATGGTGACCGCCGCGAAGCCCGTCTACTCCGCTTGGTTCTCAACCAAGAAGGAGAAAGTATGGAAACGACACGACACATTGGAGTCGATCTGCACCGCAACTGCTTCACCGCCTGTACACCGGCTGGAGAACGGAAGGAATTACGTAACCGAATGGAAGCTTGAACAGTTGCCGAAGTTCGTGAACCAGCTGCGGCCCAGCGACGAAGTGGCCGTGGAGATGACCGGCAACACGCGGCTGTTTCACGATGCGGTGGCGCCGCACGTGAAGCGTGTGGTGGCCGTGAATGCCAGCCAGTTCCAGGTGATCACGCATTCGGTCAAGAAAACCGATCCCCACGACGCACGCAACCTGGCGCTGTATCTGGCCAAGGATCTGCTGCCGGAGGTGCGCATGAAGGATAAAGCGCGCGCGCAGATCGCCAGCCTGACGCAGACGCGGGACACCCTGGTCAAGCAACGCACGCGCTCAAGAACAAGATCAACAACCTTTTCTCGGCGCAGGGGCTCCTTCTCAGCAAGGAATCGCTGGCCAGCGAGAAGGACTCAAAGCCGTTCTCGAGCGCAGTTCGATGTGCTGGTGGAGCTAGAGCTAAAAATTCTCGTCCAACAGATCCGCAGCTTGAATCACAGCATCGCTGAGCTGGAAGAGACCATCCGCCGGGAAAGCCAGAAACTGGACGGACACAAGAATCTGACCTCGCATCAAGGGGATCGGCGCGCTCAGCGCCGCATCTTGCTGTCGATCATCGGCGATATCCGCGACTTTTCCGAGGAAGGCAAATTGGCCGCCTATTTCGGCATCGTGCCCCGGATCAGCAACTCTAATGCAAACCGAGCACTCTGGACGCATCACCAAACGCGGCACCAAACTGGGCCGAACCACCTTGGTCCAGTGTGCCCTGATCGCACAGCGCTTCAGCCCGTATCTGAAAACTTACTACGAAAGGAAGAAGAAGAGCCGCGGTACCGGGAAGGCCATCATCGCGCTGGCTCGTAAATTTCTGGGAATCATCTATCGAACGCTCAAGTACCAGTGGGTCTTCCAAGATTTCCCCAACTTCGTACTGGCGGAGGACGCGACGGCTTGAGCCCCAACCCCGCCGCCTACGCCTCCGCTCCGCTCAGCCAGGCTTCGCTCCGGCTCCGGCGGCTCTGTGGCCGCTGGATCCAGGCAGGCCAATAGTTTAACCCGAACCTCAGTAAACAAAACATCATAGGAATCCCTCCCTCCGCTCGGAATGACTTTGGGGTCGGAGGGCTACTATAGCCCCGGCACGTAGTGCTGCGATTTTCTGACTCAGGATACCGGTAGCGTGCCGAAAAAGGGGATAGACCGCTCTGTTCACGCCCGCGCTCCCATGCGAAATCAGGGGTTTGCGAATGAGGACAGATGTAATCTTTCCTCTCTTTCAACACGCTTCTAGGCTTGACTTCTTTTCTGGTAAACAATCTGCAACACGTGTTTGACTTCGGCCAGCAGATCGTCGCCGCTGAACGGCTTCGGGAAAGTATGAATTTCGTCAGTTGCGTTCTGGACGCGAACGCGGTCATCGTCGATGAAACCGGCGACGATCAGGATCGGCAATCCGGGACACTTGCTGCGCAGAAAATCGGCTGCGATGCGGCCCGGCATGCTGTTGATATAGGGGCGGGTGAGAAGCAGATCGGGACGCATTTCTTTGATGCGATCGACGGCGCCGCCGAGGCCGCCAGCGGCGACGACCAGGTAACCTGCGTTCTCGAGCACTTCGCGAAGCACGTTCCGCATTCCGGTATCGGAATCGAGCAGCAGAATGCTGGCGTTGGTGGGGGAAAGATCCCTCATGTGTTAATTCGCGAGCGGGTCCGGGCGCATCTGGAAGTGGACCACCTTGCTCTGAGTTCCCTTCCCGGTTTCGCTGTGAAACGGCGTACGCGTGCCCCAGGTGGTCCAGACGCCTTTCCCTTTCCAGCCGGCCTTCGAATCGTCAATGCGGCCGTCCATGCCCTTCGCAAAGAAACCCAACGGGTACGGGACGCGCATGACGACAAATTTTCCGTTGACCAGAGCCATCAGAGAATCGGACCCGTTGCCGGTAATGATGGGAGTGTTTTTTCCGAGCCCTAGCGTATCGAATTGATCCACCCAGTCGTAATAGTGAGAGTCGGCGCTGCCGGACTCGTTCACATTTTTGAAATTCGGTCCGGGGGTGGGATATAGAGTCCATCCCTCCGGGCAATGTTGGCCGGTCGCGTTGGGGCCATTCAGCGGACCCTTGCACTTGCGCCGGTCGAAGCTGGCCAGGTGTCCGCTTCCCAGCGCGACCCAGGCGACATTGTTGCGATCGATGTCCATGCCGCGCGGCGAGAATCCCTGGACCTTCGCTTTCGGATTGTTCCAGGGAACCTCATAATATTCGGCCAGCGCGGTTTCCGGCGGATTCGAGCCGGGGTTCAGGCGGACGATACCTCCGGGAAATCCCAAAACGCTGCCCCAGATCGAGCCGTCGGTGCCGATGGCGAGGCCGTAGAACGCAGCGTTCAGGCGAGTGTCCCGAGTGGGATCGGTATGCGTCGTGATCGCGGAAGAGGTGCCCAGGCTTTCGCCGCTGGGCGCGGTCAGGACTCACCTGTTCGGACTCGACATAGGCGTCGCGTTTTCCGTTGCCGTTAGTGTCGAGAACCAGAGCGGTCCAGCCTTGCGATTTGGCGGCGTCGTGCGTCTGATCCCACATTTTTGTATTCAGCCAGCCGACGACGCCGCCACCGCCGCCGCTGCTGGTCCAGAGAGTGTTGTTGGAATCTTCGGCGAACAGCAGGTGGTGGGTGGCGAAACAAGTATCGACCATTTCGGTCTTCTGAGTTTTCGGATTGTAGACCGCCAATTGGCGGCCGGATCGATCGACCGGAGTGAGTTTCGCCGAAATCAGGCTGGAGCCGGCTTTGCAGAAATCGGGATTGTTGGCGGCGCGGATTCGCGACGTGTACCAGAGGCGGCCCTGCTGATCGAACATCGGATTGTGAACCGTGGTGTGGCTGTCCCAGATCGGCTCGTCGCCCCAGAATGGCGAGGCGGCCACGGGTTTCGGCTGACCGGGCGTGTCGGGATCGCGATACGGGATTTTCACCTGGCTGGTGGTGGCGTGGACTGGATCGAGAACGGGCAGATAATCGCGACTCTCTTCGGGCGAGCCATAGATCAGGCCATTCGCATTCACGCTGGGATTGCGTTTGTCAGTTGAGATCTCATCGTGCAGATAGGCTTTAGGATCCGCCCAGTCCCACTGCGTGATCACGACGTTGCGCTCGACACCCTGCGGGCGCGGGGGCGCTTGCGCGGGGAGTTCACCGTGAGCGATGCGAGTGGTCCAGTCGGCGAATTCGGCGGTTGCGCGCTCGGGGCCGAGCTGGTTCAGTCCGCCCACCATCGCGTTGCCCGCCTGCCCGGATTGCGCGCGGCGCATCCAGGCTTGCGCAGGCGAGTCGAGGTTCTGAAACATCGGAGGAATGGTGCGCGTGTACAGATTGCCGAGCTGATGGCAGGACTCGCAACTGTCGGTCTTGACGAGGTGAATCCACTGGCCCTGCGTTTTGACGTTCGGCGAAATGCCGTTGCCCGAGGGACCTTTTCCTGGAAATTCGCTCTTATCGGGAACCTTCATCATCGCGTACCAGTAGCTGGCTGGATACAGTTGCGCGGCGGTCTTCGCATCCGGCGCTACGGTGGGCTTCAAATCGACCAGCTTGCCCGGCTCGGCCTGGACTTTTGGCGAATCGACGAGTCCATAGCCGCGCGCCCAGACGCTGTATTTGGCTTTGGGCAGGTCGGGGATGAGATAGCGGCCGCGATCGTCGGTGACAACTTCCTTGATATAGCGAGTGGGCAAATCGGTGGTTTCGGCGATCACCCAGACTCCGGCTTCGGGTCCCTTACTGCTGGAGACTACGCCGCCGATGTCGTCAGCCTTCACTTTCACGGGCGCGCTCTGCTGGGCGCTGAGCTGGGTGCGCGGCGCGACGAGATATCCGGCGATCAGGAGAGCCGCAACGCCGGTGAGGTGCAGAAGTCGGGTGGTCCGCATATCGAATCTCCTTTTTGCGCGTGTTCCCAATCCTGGAGTATATACCCGAGAGGGCGCGAAAGACTTATACTGATATCCGGCCGTTCATGCGTCGCGCACTGGCATCGTTATTGCTGGCTGTGTTCAGCTTCCTGCTGATCGCTCCGGTGGCATTTGCCGATCCGGAATCGAATCTGCCTGCGTGCTGCCGGCGTGATGGAGCACATCGATGTTCGATGGGCTCGAATGGACGACGAGGTGTCCGGCGCCGGACTCCACGCCGCGCTTGACAGGTGCCCGGCATTCCCGATCGATTCGGCCTCGCCGACCGGCCCCGATTTCACGTTGGCCAAAGAAGGCGGCGTCGTTTTCGGCTCAGAACTTAGTTATCCTTCTGTTCCTTTTCAAACTGAATCCCTGTTTTCCTGTTGGTTCAGCCGATCCCATCAGAAACGGGGACCTCCTGCCGCTGTCGCTCAATAGCTAAATCTTGACCGACAACAATTTCAGGAGAGTTGAATGCCAAGGATACGTTTATTATCCGTCGTATTGTTCTCATTTCTATCCGCACATGCGGCCGACACGGCCAGCGTGCGTGGAATCGTTCACGATCCTCAACATCGGCCGCTGCCGGGCGCGCAGGTAGTGCTGCGAAATTCCACGTTTTCGAAGACTGTAGCGTCGGACGCGAATGGGGAGTTTATGATCGACGAAGTACCCGAGGGCTCGTACACGATTAGCGTTTCCGCCACCGGGTTCAGTCCTTTCGAGCAGCAGATTCGCGTTGCGGCGGGCAAGACGCCGGTGCTGCATCTGCAACTGGAACTTGCGGCCGTCACGTCGAGCGTCGAAGTGTCCGGAGCCGCGAGCAGACTCAATACGCAGACCTCGACGGTTGAAACCAACGTCGCGTCGGCGCAGATTCTGCAAACGCCCGGGCGCCGATCAGACCAACAGCCTTTCCATGATCACCGATTTCACGCCGGGAGCTTACATGGTTCACGACATGCTCCACATGCGCGGCGGGCACCAGGTGAACTGGTTTTTCGACGGCATCCCGGTGGTCAACACGAATATCGCGGCCAACGTCGCGCCGCTGATCAATCCGAAGAACGTCGAGGAGCTGGAAGTGGAGCGCGGCGGATTTTCGAGCGAATACGGCGACCGGACCTATGGATTCTTCAACGTCGTGACGCCTTCCGGATTCGAGCGCGACAACCAGGCCGAGCTGATTCTGTCCGCGGGAAATTTCAATTCCACCGACGATCAGCTAAACTTCGGCGGCCACACCAGGCGGTTCGCGTACTATGCGAGCGTCGACGGCAACCGCTCCGATCTTGGCCTGGCGACGCCCGTGACGCAAGTGATTCACGATCAAACCAGCGGTGTGGGCGGGTTTCTTTCGCTGCTGTATAATCCCAGCGCGAAAGATCAATTCCGCTGGATCGCTTCGCTGCGCGAGGATCATTACCAGATCCCGAACGATCCCGACGCGCAGGCGGCGGGCATTCGCGATCTGGACCTGGAGCACGACTACCTGTTCGGGTTTCATTGGACCCACAGTTTTTCGGACGGCGTGCTGTTCACGCTGTCGCCCTATTTCCATTACAACGAGGCGCATTATCTCGGCGGGCCCAATGACACGCCGTTCGTGCTGGACGACAATTCGCGGTCGAATTATTTCGGCGGCCGATCGGTGCTGCAAGCGCAGAAGAAGCGGCACAATGCGCGCGTCGGAGTCGAGATATGGGGCCAGCACGACAATACGTTCTTCGGCTTGGCGGCGAATCCGGGCGGAAATGTTCTAAATCAGACGGAGCGGCATTGGGCCAATTCGGACGCCGTGTTTTTCGAGGATCAGTACAAGGCGACGTCGTGGCTCACATTGGATCTGGGCCTGCGTTTGACGCATTACAGCGGATTGCTGAATGAGAATGCAGCCGATCCGCGGCTGGGTGCGGCGATTCGGATTCCGAAGATCAACTGGACGCTGCACGGCTACTATGCGTATTATTATCAGCCGCCGCCGCTCGACAGCCTGGCGGGCCCGGCGCTGGATTTCGCGGCCTCGGAAGGCTTCGGATTTATCCCGCTGCCGGGGGAGCGGGACATTCAGCACGATATCGGTCTCAACATCCCGATTCGCGGATGGGCGCTCGACGTGGACAATTTCCACACCAGCGCGCGCAATTTTCTGGATCACGACGTGGTCGGCGATTCCGGCATTTTCATCCCGCTGACGGATCTGGGCGCGATCATTCACGGAACGGAAGTTACGCTGCGGTCGCCGAGACTGTTTCACGTCGCGCAATGGCGTGTCGCGTATTCGAATCAGATTGCGCAAGGCATCGGGCCGATCACCGGAGGGTTGCTCGAATCCGCGCCAACCGGCAATTTCCTGCTGGATCACGATCAGCGCAATACGTTGACGTCGGTCCTTTCGCTGACTCTTCCCGAGCGAGATGTGGATGACGCCGGCATATCAGTTTGGTTCGGGATTTCTGAACGGCGATGGGCCGGCGCACCTGCCGCCGCATTCGACGTTCGATCTTTCGATCGGGAAACGAATCGGCGAGAACTGGACGATTTCGGCGAATGCGGTGAATATCGCCAACACGCGGTATCTGCTCGATACCAGCAACACGTTCGGAGGGACGCATTACATCAACGCGCGGCAGATCTATGGTGAAGTAAGATATCGGTTTCACTTTTAGTATGAGCAGGATGGTCTGGTTTCTGGGAGGCGCGTTCGCCCTGATGATTTTGGGGTGCACCGCCACTTACATGGCGGTGCGCGGGGCACACGGATTCAGTGCGCTCGATCCGCCGACCATGACGGAACGATGGATCGCGAACACGGCGCGCGGCATGGCGATTCCTTCGACGGCGAAGCAGCTTACGAATCCAGCGGCTGACTCCGCGGAGGTGCTCGCCGAGGCGCGGGCTCATTGGGCCGATCACTGTGCGTCGTGCCATGCCAACAACGGGAGCGGGGATACGGAAATGGGCAAGCATTTGTATCCTCCCGCGCCGGACATGCGTAATGCGGAGACGCAAAACAAGACCGACGGCGAGTTGTTTTTCATCATCCAGAACGGAATCCGCATGACAGGCATGCCGGGTTGGGGAGCATCCGGGCACGAAGAAGATTCCTGGAAGTTGGTTCGCTTTATTCGCCATCTGCCGACGCTCAGCGCACAGGAAGAGCTCGACATGCAAGAATTAAATCCGAAGAGTCCCGACGAATTGAAGGAAGAGCAGGAAGAAAAAGATTTCTTGAATGGATCCAAACCAAATGAGACAAAATCGCATCATCATTAAACGCCTGATCGCGTGCCTTGCGCTGATGGCAGCGCTGGCGCTCGCGCACGGCGGACTCGAACACGTCATGGGAACGGTCGCGAAAATTTCCGACGCTTCCATCACGGTCACCACCGCGGCTGGCAAGACCGTCGAAGTCATGCTGGACGCCAAAACGACTTACTCGCGCAACAGCCAGGCGATTCAGAAAACCGATTTGAAGGTGGGGGATCGCGTGGTGATTCACGCGGAAAAGAACGGGGTGAAACTGGTGGCGCACACGGTGGAAATCGGGACGGCGACTGCTAAGCCGGCGCAGCATTAATTCCGGCGTCGTGGAGCCCGTTTGAGGACCCGCTGGTTTTTTCTTTTCTTTTTCATCTCGGGTTTTTGCAGCCTGCTGTACGAAGTCATCTGGCTTCGCCTGAGCATGGCGAAGTTCGGCGTGACCACGCCCATGGTGTCGATTGTGCTCTCGGTGTTCATGGCTGGATTGGGCATTGGGTCATGGGGCGGCGGAGCGCTGATGCGGCGTTTAGGGCGTGTCGCGCCTGCGGTTCCGCTGCGCCTGTACGGAGCGTTGGAGTTGTGTATCGGCCTGTCGGGGTTGCTGGTGCCGGCGATCATCGACGCCGGGTACAGCCTGGTGCGGGATGCGGGACGCGGCGTGGCGTGGGGATCGTCGGCGTACTACCTGGTGTCCGGCGCGTGGGTTGCGGTCGCGCTGCTGCCATGGTGCACATGCATGGGCGCCACCTTTCCGTTCGCGATGGCGGCGATTCGCGGAATGAACGACGAAGAATCGCAGCATTCCTTCAGCTATCTCTATCTCGCGAACGTGTTGGGCGCGATCGCGGGCGCGCTGATTCCGGCGCTCTTTCTGATTGAGCTGTTTGGCTTTCGCGGGACGCTTCAGATCGCGAGTGCGTTGAATGGTCTGTTGGCCGTTCTGGTGTTTGGATATAGCTTTTCGATCGGGAAAGCGCGCTGAGGTGCGCCGTTCCGTGACGTCGGAAACTCCAGCGGCCGCGTCGCGCGCCGGGATTCTGTGGCTGCTGTTCACGACCGGCATTTGCAGCATGGCCATGGAAGTGGTGTGGACTCGCGAATACACGATTTATCTGGGGAACGTCGTGTATGCGTTCGCGGCCATTCTGGCGGTGTATCTGGGCGCCACGTTTCTCGGGTCGACCATTTACCGGAGATGGATGCACGGGCACGCGGACAGCGCGGCGGCGTGGATTTGCCTCGGCATCGTGGCGCTGCTACCGCTGGTTTTCGCCGATCCTCGGCTGGGCGTAGGAGATCAGGAGACTCACCAGTTTCGCATCGGGATTCTGCGCGCGCTGCTGGGGATCGCGCCATTCAGTGGAATGGTCGGGTTCCTGACGCCGATGCTGGTGGATGTATGGTCGGGCGGCGATCCGGATCGCGCGGGGCGCGCGTATGCGATGAATGTGCTCGGCTCGATTCTGGGGCCTCTGGTGGCCGGTTTCTGGATTCTGCCGTGGGCTGGCGAGCGCTGGGGATTGTGCCTGGCGGCATTGCCGCTGTTCGCGATCGGGTGGGTTAGCGCGTCACGGTCATCGGGCCTGCGGGTGTTGTTCGCCGGGACGGCCGCGGCTTCCGTGTTGATGGCGGTAGTGACGCGCAGCTATGACATCGATTTCCCGGACAGAATCGAGTTGCGAGACTACACGGCCACGGTGATCGCCACCGGCGAGGACATGGAAAAGGAGCTTCTGGTGAACGGGATCGGGATGACGAGGCTGACGCCGATCACAAAGATCATGGCGCATCTGCCGTTGACGATGCTGTCGCGTACGCCCTCCAACGCGCTGGTGATCTGCTTCGGCATGGGGACGACGTTCCGGTCGATGTTGTCGTGGGGCATTCAGGCGACGGTTGTCGACCTGGTGCCGAGCGTACCGAAGTTGTTCGGCTATTATCACGCGGATGCTGCGGAGCTGCTGAAATCGCCGCTGGCGCACGTCGCGGTGGACGATGGGCGGCGGTTCCTGGAACGATCCGGGGAGAAGTTCGACGTGATCGTAACGGATCCACCGCCGCCTCTTGAGGCGCCAACTTCCAGCCTGCTATATTCGCAGGAATTTTATTCGGTGGTGAAAGCGCATTTGGCGGACGGGGGGATCGTGCAGATCTGGTGTCCCGGTGGGGACGACGTGTCGGTGGCGGCGATCGCCAAGGCGCTTCGCAATTCGTTTCCGTACGTGCGCGCGTTCGGGTCGATTGAGGGCTGGGGCGTGCATTTCCTGGCGCGGATGGAGCCGTTTCCAACCGCGGATAGCCGGGCGCTGGCGCGGCGGCTACCGGATCGCGCGGCTACGGATTTGGTTGAGTGGAATGAAGAGTCGACGCCCGAGAAAATGTTTGCTGACGTGCTGGGGCGGGAGCGGTCGCTCGATTCCTTGATTGCCCCCAAGCCGGATGTTTTGCCGATCACCGACAATCGGCCGATTAATGAGTATTACTTATTGCGGATGCTGCGATCCAATCAGTGAATGGTCGCGCCCACGACGACGCGAATCATTCCGTCGCTCTTGCTGAGAATGTAGAGTTCGCCGTCGGAATCCGCCCAAAGATGGATGTCGGAGCGGCCATCGTCAGCGACTTTGGCGATGCCCGGGAGGCCGGGCGCTTTGCCACCGCGAGCGTGATAAGCCGATTCCGTGACGGGAGCCATCGAAGCATAGGTTTCGCTTCCGCCCCCCGGTTTCGCCCAGCGGACCTGAATGGGATGCATCTGCGCCATCGTTTTGGGATCGCCGTCGTCGGCAGCGAGCATTTCCTTGTAATCGGCGTACCAGAGATTGCCGGTTGAGATATCGGCGAAGATGTATTTGCCGCGGAGTGCCGGAATCGACTTTCCGCGATAGACATAGCCGTTCGACACAGCGTCGCCGCCACCCTTCACGTGGCCGTATTCAATGACTGGGTACGTGGGAGCCACCGTGCCATCGGTGTCCGTGGCGTTGATGCGCACGGGGATTTTGTCGTCCTGCGGCAGATCGGTGGTCTGGTTGTTCATTTCCAGCTTGTGGGCGCCCTCGCGGAGCGAATAGCCGTAGTTCGCACCCTTGTGGATGATTACCACGGTTTCCCAACTGTACAGGCCGATCACGCTGGCGATGAGATGGTTCTCGCCGGGATTGGCTGGGTCGACATCCCAGGTCAGGCGCGCGGGGTTGCGCAAGCCATAGGCCCAGATTTCGCCGCGCGCTCCGGCTTTCGACGCGAACGGATTGTCATTGGGGATCCGGTAGCGGCCGTTCTCGCTCACGCGGCTGGTTTCTTTCTTTTCGTTGAGGTCGGGGATGATGCGGAGAATTTTCCCGACCATGGTGTCCAGGCGCTGGGGGTTGCTGCGCATCTCAAGACTCTTGGATTCGCCCGAGGCGCCGTCGCCGCAAGCAATGTAGAGCACTCGCCAATCCGGGTCGCCGGGACGCGCAACTGGGTTGAAAATCAGGTCTCCCATCGGGTGGCTGCGGCCGTTGTGGCGCACGCGCATGAGTTCCCGCGCGGTGCCTTCAAACGTTGAGTTGGCCGGGTTCGTGTCGGTCCATTCAATGAGTACCGCTTCGCGAATCGACGGACCGGGCGGCTGGATCGGCGGCGTCACCACGTAGTTGGAAAGATTCAGACCGGGCAGATTCGTATTATCGGGCAGCGCGGAGCCGTGGAGTTCGGGATCTTCGAGGTGAATGGTGTAGAACTTGCCGTTGTGGGCATAGTCCGGATCGAACGCGAAGCTGATGAAGCCGTTCGCGAATCCATTGTCGGTCGGCAGCTTGTGAAACAGACCGGGTTTCCCATTGGCACCGTTGAAATTGAGGTACGTGGTGAACTTCTTGTCGGCTTTATCGAGAATGTACAGGGGACCGTTCAGGTCGTTCACAAAGACGCGCTTCTTCGATCCGCCCGGCTCTTCGCGCATGAAGTTGATTCTAGCGAGAAGACCCATGATCTGGCCCTTTCCGTCGACGGCTCCGGTCATGGGCATGGTCACGTAGTCGCGGATGTCGAGAATGACCTCAGGAGCCCCGGCGCGCATAAGGCCGGTAAGAGCCAGAAGTGCGAAGGCGACTCGGGTCCTTCTCATACGGCTAAGGAATGTTCGGCACGCCGCGAGGATCTGGTTTCACGGTCGCGGGCTGAGTGTAGGTCTGGCCGTCGACTGTGAGGCGCACGGTGTACTGGCCGGGCTGCAAAACTGGAGCGCCTCCGCGTCCGCCGCCACCGCCTCGACCGCCGCGTGCGGCCGCGGGTTCCGGCGCGTTTCCGGACGTGCATGCATCCTTGGGAGGCGGGGCGGGATTGCCGCGTCCGCCGAAGCCGCCGCGGCCGCCGGGCGATGTTGAGTGCGACTCGATGCATTCCAGCGGCAGCCGAAGGCGGCTGCACGGGCTGCTCCCAAATCGCCTGGACATTCAAGGTTTCCGTATCGGGAGGATTGGCGGGCGTGTCGCTGGCAACGCATGCGCGGCGCAAGCCGTTATGGTCCAAAAGCTCGACGGTCAGGGGCTGAGCGGCTCCGGTCTTCAGCCAATAATAGGCGACCACGCCTGACGGTGGATTCAAGTGCTGCGGTTCCTCATGCGGCAACGGTGTGCCGTTCATTCCTCCGGCGTGGATGCCGAAAGTCTCACCGGGTTTGAACAAGTAGGCCCGGTCGGAAACGATTTCAGATCCCTGGGCGGCGATCTGGCGCAGCGCGGCCATTTGATCCATCACCCAGAAGCCTCGGCCATAAGTAGCAACGGCGAGATCGTCTCCGTGCACCACGATGTCGCGAACGGAGGTGACCGGCATGTTCATCTGCAAGGGCTGCCACTGCGCGCCGTCGTTGAAGGAAACGTACACGCGCAGCTCCGTGGCCGCGTACAGCAGGCCCTTGGCTTGCGGATCTTCCTTTACCGAGTTGACGAAGGCTCCTTCGGGAATCCCGGCGACCACGTTTTGCCAGGTTTTGCCGCCGTCGTGAGTGCGATAGATGTACGGCTTGTTATCCGCGATGCGATGGCGGTCGACCGAAGCGTAAGCGGTTTCGGCGTCAAAATGTCCGGCTTCGATCTGCGAAACTTTGCTCCACGGGGTCATGGCAGGAGGCGTGACGTTCTGCCAGGTCTTGCCATCGTCGCGGGTGACGTGGATCAAACCGTCGTCCGTGCCGGCCCAGACGGTGGTCGCGACCAGCGGCGAGGGACCGAGGGCGTAGACGACACCGAAGCGGTCGGTCATCGGCTGGTCGATGTCTTTTGCGGTGACCGGATCGAGAGTCGAAGGCACTGCGGGTTTCAGACGCGTGAGGTCGGGGCTGATCTTTTGCCAAGTGCGGCCGCGATCGCGGGAACGCATGACAAATTGATTCGAGTAGTACAGGGCTTCGTCGGCCAGCGAAAAAACTTGCGGAAGCGTCCATGTTTTGCGATTGGGATTGTTCGGATCGGGCGGCGGCAATTGTCCGCCGAGCGGCACGGCGATGTTCAAGTTCTGATCGCAACGCCCGTTGCCATTGCCGTAGAGAATGTTGCCGTCCTTGGGGTCGGGCACGACGGTGTTGCTTTCTCCAGCAAGGCACGTCGGCTCCCAGTTGCGGAAGGACAGCACGCCCTCGCGCGACCACGTGGCGACGCCGACGCCTCCGCTATCCTGCTGCGCGCCGTAGAGCCAATACGGAAAACGATTGTCGGCGGCGACGTGATAGATCTGCGCGGTGGGCTGGTTGTACCACGTGCTCCAGGTCTTGCCGCCGTCCACGCTCACCACGGTGCCTTGATCGCTGCTCAAGACCATGCGCTTGCCGTCCTTGCGGATTCACCCACAACTGGTGATAATCGTCGCCGCCGGGCGCGCCTTTGATCGGTATGAAGGTTTTGCCGGCATCGGTGCTCATGTACGTGGCGGTGTTGATGACGTAGACTTTCTCGGGATTGCTGGGGTCGACGGAGACGGCTCCGAAATACCAGCCGCGGCCCCACAGCCGGTTTTCGTGGTTTACGAGCTTCCAGGTGTCGCCGCCGTCATCGGAAAGATAGAGGCCGCCAATCGGCTTCGCGGAGGGCGCCGGACTTTCGGGCGCGGGCGCGCCTCGGGCTCCACGGACAGGCGCGACGCCAGAACCCGTATCGTCGACGACCGCCCAGACGCGGTTGGCTTGACTGAAGAAACAGCGATACCGATCTTGCCGACGAAATCGTCGTTGGGAAGGCCGCCGGATAATTGCTTCCAGTGATCGCCGCCATCGATCGATTTGTACAGGCCGCCGCCGGGCATGTTGGAGGGCGCATAGACCGACCATGGCGGCCGGCGCGTCGCCCACAGCGATGCATAGATCACGCGGGGGTTATGCGGGTCGATGGCGACTTCAACCGCCCCGACGTTGTCCGGATCGCTGGCCTTGAAGAGAATCTTGCTTCCACGTCCCGCCGCCGTCGGTGGAGCGATACACGCCGCGATCGGGATTGGGGGCGTAGACGTGGCCGAGAGCCGCGACGTAGACGCGGTTCGGATTCGCCGGGTCGACGACGATGCGTCCGATCTGACGGGTCGCTTCGAGGCCGATGTGCGTCCACGTTTTGCCGGCATCCATGGATTTGTACATGCCAATTCCGTAGGAGTGCTGGCTGCGAATGTCAGGCTCGCCGGTGCCCACGTAGACGATATTCGGATTCGACGGCGCCACCGCAATCGCGCCGATCGAGCCGATCGGAATGCCTGCGTCGGAGATGGGAAACCAGGTTCGGCCGGCGTTCTCCGTTTTCCAAACGCCGCCGCCGACGGATCCGGAATAGAACGTGTCGGGCTGGCTGGGATGACCGGCCACGCCATAAGTGCGGCCGCCGCGCATAGGACCGACGTCCCGCCATTCGAGACCGGCCAGCAGGCTGCTGGGGTATTGTCCGCCGGAATTCGTCTGCGCAAAGTTTTGAAGCCCCGCCAGGATCAGTAGGGAGAGTGGAGTGAGGATTACCAGGCTTCGACGCCAACGTGACATCAGTTTGCTCCTATGCAAAGAAACACTTTAGCACCGGTCACGTGTCGCTGCGCCACTTCCGGAATTGCCCGGGCGATACGCCGGCATGACGCTTCAGAATGCGGCTGAGATGGCTCTGATCGGTGAATCCGGTTCGCGCGGCGATCTCGGCGATCGGGGCGTCGGTTTCGAGCAATTCCTGGCATGCTGCTTCCACGCGCAGCCGCCGGATGAAGTCTCCCACGCAACACTGGTAGCGTTTGCGAAAGGCTCGCGCCAGATGAACCGGATGAACCTGCACGGTCTCCGCAATTTCCGTCAGCGTGAGATGTTCCCGGTAACGATCGTGCAAGATTTCGTTCACACGGCGAAGCCAATCGGGCGCGAGGCGGTCCGCTTCGCGCAGACGGGGACGCAGAGTCTCGGCCAGCAACTCGACTCCCAAGCCTTCGGCGCACAAAGCGGACAGAGGATCGGACAGTTTCAGAGACTGCTCCAGCCGTAGCGCAAGCTGCATGCAATACGGGCTGACGACCGCGTGTTGACGGTCCGTCGCGATGCCCTGATGGGCGATCCTGGTCAGGAATTGCGGACGAATCTCCACTACCAGAAGGCGCGCGCCCTGGTCGTAGAAACGGTTGGAATGAGACTCTCCGGCGGCGTGAAAAATGGTTCCGCCGGCGGTGCATTCCCAGGCTTTTGCCTGAGACTGCTCCAGGTACGCGCCGCGCAGGGCGATCGACACATAGGCGTGTTCGTGCGAATGGACCGGGAGCACCTGATTCGGCGCGTACGCCACCTTGATCAAACTGAAGTTTCCGACGCTGCGCTTTTGAACGATCTCTCCGCGAAACTCTTCCCTGAAAGCTGGTTGCATGGCGTCCTCGATGCACATGCGGGGTGCGGGTCCAGGATATCACCCTTGCGCTAATTCTGTCCTAGAGCTAGAAACGTACAAGACATAGGAAGGTACTGCCGGTACAATAACGCCAACAATATAGACAAGGGGTTACAGTCGCCCGAAAGGATCACACTATGAACGCCCACACCGTCTGCGCGAAACCGCTTTCCATAAGTCGTATGTTACAAGTCCTGACGATCACGCTTCTTGCAGGGGCATGCGCCCTTGCGCAAGTCGGGACCGCGTCCATTCGTGGCGCGATCACGGACCCATCCGGGGCCGTAGTGCCAGGCGCTCACGTGATTGTGAAGAACGTGCAGACCGGCACCAGCATGAATCTGACCACCGACACCGACGGCAGGTACGTCGCACCTACGCTTCCGATCGGCTCTTATGACGTTCAGGCGCAGGCGCAGGGATTCGAGACCGGCATCCGGCAGAACATCGTCCTGGCGGTCGGCGAGCAGCGCGAAGTAAACATTTCGCTGACGGTCGGCCAGATGTCGCAACAGGTGGCCGTGCAGGAGAACGTCGCGCAGGTGGACACATCAACCTCCATGGTTGCAGGACTGATCAGTCAGTCTCAGATGCGCGACCTGCCGCTGAACGGCCGGAACTTCGAACAACTGATCGCCTTGACCCCGGGGACGGTGCCGGTTACGAACGCTTCGTCATCGGCCTACATTGGACGGTCGATCACGTACTCCTATGCCGGGGCGCGCCCGGTCGGCCAGGAGGAAATGATCGACGGACAAGACATTCAGGACTTTTGGGGACATGGCTCGGGAGCGGCGGTGCTGGGGACGTCGTTGGGCGTGGATGCGATCGCCGAATTCCAGACCTATACCAGCACGGCGAGCGCGCAGTTCGGAGGCGCCAATGGCGGCCTGAACGCGGTTACGCGATCGGGCACTAACGACCTGCATGGGTCCGCGTATTACTTCGCCCGCAATTCGATTTTTGACGCGGATCCGTACTTTGTGCCGTCCACAGGCAAGCCGCCGTTTGAACGGAACCAATACGGCGGGACCATCGGCGGGCCGATCAAGAAGAACAAAATGTTTTTCTTCGCCAATTATGAAGGGCTGCGGCAAACCTTGGGCGAGGCTTCGGTGGTAATTCTTCCCAATCAGTCGGCTCGAACCGAAGTACAGAATTATATGGGGACGCTGGTGCCCGGAAGCTCCCAGGCAAATGCGGAGCAGCTTGTCCTGAATGCCCTGCTGGCGGTTCCGTTACCGTCCGCCAGCGCCACTAACCTGGGCAACGGCACTTCGCAGGAGGTGATCAGCGGAAACCAGACCGGCGTTGAAAATTATGTCGTGGGCCGATGGGATTATACGGTTTCGCAAAAGGACACGATCTGGTTTCGATTGATTTATGACCACGCAACGCTGTCTGAACCGTTCGCGGCGAATAGCGTGGCCCTTTACCCGCAAGCCGCGTTTGATCACAATCAGTTTGAGAATCTCGGTTGGACGCGGAATATTTCGAGCACCCTGATCAATCAAGCGCAGTTTAATTTCACGAGGACGGCTCAGGTTGGTAACACACCGAACAGCAACCCAGCGTTTGACTGCAATCCCAAGAATGGTTATGACTGCTGGTACAGCACCCCTGGTCCGGGCAATGTGTTCGGGCTGGTGACCCCAACTGCGCCGATTTTTGACTATATTCAGAATAAGTACGAGGAACGCGACCAGGTTATCTGGGTCAAAGGCGGCCACTCCATTTCCATCGGCGGATGGGTCGTCCGGCAACAGACTCTCACTAGCACACCGGTAAATCCCGGCGGCAATTACTATTTTTCTGCGTGGGGATATAGCGCCACCGGCACGCCGACAGCGAATTCGTTTCTGACGGGCCAGCCCTATCAGTTCGTAGGCGCGCTGCCCGGTTTTGCTGTCAGCGCCCGGAATTTCCGCGAGACCGACATCATCGGGTTTATCCAGGACGACTGGAAAGCAACGAAGAATCTCACCATCAATCTGGGGCTGCGTTATTCGTGGGCAACCGATCCTTACGATGTCAACAACGCTCTTTTTGCGTTTGTACAGCCGTACGCAGGCGACTCGGCTTACGTGAACGTGCCGAAGGCGTTCTCCAACAACCCGAACGGAAAGAACTGGGATCCGCGCATCGGCTTGGCTTGGTCTCCGTTTAAAGACAATAAGACGGTGGTTCGCGCCGGGGCTGGAATTATTCATTACTTGTATCAACCCAGAGATTACGGCGTCGGTTACAATTTCTCGCCTCCGTTTGACCAGGTCGCCGTCGCGTTCCCGTCTTTCTCGATTCCCGCGCAGTTCCAGTGCACTGCGGCTGCGGCCCAATGCACACCGACTCAGCCCTCAATTCACGACGCATTGGGCTATAACATCACAACGACTCCCTATGTGATCCAGTACAGCGCGAATGTGCAGCGCGAAGTTAAGGGCGGGATTATCGTCAGCGCGGGTCTAATCGCATCGGAGAGCTCTCACTTGCCGGACATGGTGGAGTTAAATCCGCAAATCAATTCCGGGACCACACAAAATCCCGTATTCTCAACGCTGCAAACGGTGAATGGCGCGCAAACGCTGGTGTCGAATCCGAGAATCAATCCGAATTTCGGAATGATGGGTGAAATTATGCCCTGGGCGCATGCGAGTTATCACGCCGTACAGTTCCAGGCTAACAAGGCCCTTAGCCACGGTTTGCAATTCCAGGGGAATTACACTAACTCTCGTTGCTACGACGACGGCTCGGGAGCTTACGCGGTGGATGGCGGCGGCGGCGTTACTCCTCTGCCTCCGTATCCGCTCTCGCGGAATAATGGCAATTGCAGCTTCGACCGGCGTAACAACTTTACCGTGAACGCGGTTTACGAGCTGCCGTTCCACGGCCACCGGTTAACGCAGGGCTGGCAGATCGCCAATCTTTTCGGGTTTCATACCGGACTGCCATTTACGGTGGTCTGCGGGTTTGACTGCCTGGGCTTGGGCGAGCAGAACAGCGCGAACTACGTAAACGTTAATTCCGGCGTGAATTTAAATAACGTGGTTCAAACCGGCAATATCAATCATTATTTCAACACGGCGGACTTCAACTTGCAGCCCTTGGGGACGCTTGGGAACGAGAATCGGTTTTCGTTCTACGGTCCATCGCTTGCTAACGACGACATCGCACTGGTGAAGAACACGAAAATCCGGGAAAACATGAACCTCCAAATCCGAGTCGAGGCGTTCAACATCGCGAATCACCCGAATTTCTCGAATCCCAATGCCAGTTTGTACACTGGACCGGGAGCGCCGAACCCGAACGCCGGGAAGATTACCAGCACGATCTCGGCACAAGGGGGCTTGCCATCCTCGCGCCAGTTGCAGTTTGCCATGAGATTCCAGTTCTAGAGGTTGGCCATGAAGCGGCTCTATCTTTTGTTTGTCTGCGCATGCCTGGCGCTTGCGCAGCCTAAGTCGCCCGAGCAGACCTTCGGGTTTAAGATGGGCGCGGACGGGAAACTGGTCAAATGGCCGCAGATTGTCGACTATTTTCATGCCCTGGCAGCATCGTCGAACAAGGTAAAAATCATCGACGCAGGGAAGACATCAGAAGGCAATCCGATGATCGTGGCGGTGATTTCGTCGCCTGAAAATCTAGCGAAGCTTGATCATTATAAAGAAATCTCGCAGCGTCTGGCCAATCCTCGCGGATTGAATCCGGACGAAGCGGAGCGCTTGATCGCCGACGAAAAGCTTCTGGTTGCGGTTAGCTGCTCGATTCACGCGAGCGAGGTTGCCGCCACGCAGCTTTCCATGGAGCTCGCGTACGATCTGGTCACCAAAGATACGCCACAAATCCGGCGGATTCTGGATCAGGACATCGTGCTGCTATGGCCATCGCACAATCCGGACGGCAATATCACCGTGGTCGACTGGTACAACAAGAACGTCGGCACTAAATACGAAAGGGCGCCGCTTCCGTGGCTGTATCACAAGTACGTCGGGCACGATAATAATCGCGACTGGTTCATGCTGAACCTGGACGAGACTAAAGTCGTGACGAAGTTTTATTTCAAGGAATGGTTCCCGCCGGTCCTTTACGATTTGCATCAGATGGGCCGCACCGGCGCCCGGCTTTTCGTGCCGCCGTTCATGGATCCGTTGAATCCGAATATCCATCCGCTGATCTGGCGCGGAATCAATTTGCTCGGGACGCACATGGCGGAAGCCGAGGAAGAAGCCGGCCACAGCGGAGTCGCCCAGAACATTTTGTATACGTCATGGTGGGAAGGCAATTCGCTCCAGCAGCCTTGGTTTCACAACATGGTGAGCGTGCTGACCGAAGCCGCCTCTCCCGACGTGGCCTCGCCGGTTACGCAAAAGCTGAGTGAGCTTACCGGGAACACTCCAGGCCTGCTGGAATACGGATTGCGTGAAAATTTCAGCAATCCATGGCCCGGCGGGACCTGGCATCTTCGCGACGTGGTCGACTACGAATATACGTCCGCGATGGCCGTGCTCGACACTGCGGCGCGATATCGCGAAGATTTCCTGCGCAATTTCTACAACATGGGCCGAGAGGAAATCAGGAAAGGCGAGACCGAACCGCCTTACGCCTACGTTGTTTCGGCCACGCAGCGCGATCCTAATACCGCGGTGAAGATGATTAATCTCCTGATCGATCAGGGAGCCGAGGTGCATCAGGCCACCGCCGCCTTCACGGCCGACGGCGTCAGCTATCCGAGGGGGTCGTACGTGCTGCTGCTGGCGCAGCCGTTCCGGCCGTTTGTGAAGGACATCATGGAGCCACAGCATTATCCTGACATCCGGGCATTTCCAGGCGGGCCGCCGGTTCCTCCTTATGATGTCGCGGGCTGGACGCTGCCGCTGCAGATGGGCGTTTCGAGCGTAATGGTAAAGAATCGCTTCGAGGCGAATCTGTCACCCGTGACACGAGCAGAGCCTCCGGCCTCGGATGTCGCGGCCGGCGGTGCGAAAGTAAGCGCGTTCCTGTTGGGGCACGAGGAAAACGACAGTCTGACGGCTGTCAATCGACTGTTGAAGAACGGTTATGACGTGTACTGGTCGCAGGCCGGCTTCAGCAGCGGCGGGAAGAATTTCGCTCCGGGAACAGCCATTATTCCTGCGCAGGGAGCCAAGCAGGCGCAGGTCAGGAGCATCGCGCAATCGTTGTCGCTGCCGCTTGCGGCGGCACAAGGACCGCTTAACGTCGCGGCTTATAAGTTGAAGCCGCTGCGGCTCGCGCTTTTTAATCCTTGGGGCGGAAACATGGATGAGGGCTGGACCAAGTTGATGCTCGAGAAGTTCGATTTTCCCTACGAGGAGATCCGTCCGGCGGATGTGCGTTCCGGAAATTTCAAAGGTCGCTTCGATGTGATCGTGTTTGCCGACCAAGCGCCGGATTCGATCGTCAAGGGAATTTCGGCAGACCGGATTCAGCCCGAATATGCGGGCGGGATCAATCAGGAGGGACTGGATCATCTTAGGGAGTTCGTACGCAACGGCGGAAGCGTCATTGCACTGGGCAACGCTTCAGAGCTTTTCATCAAGTCCTGGGGATTGCCACTGGTCGATGTCGTGGCCGGATTAAAGACTACCGATTTCTTCTGTCCCGGCTCGATTGTCGCCGTGCACGTCGACCCGACGCATCCGGCCGGTTACGGGATGCCCGATAATGTCTCAGCGTTTTTCGCGCGCAGTTCCGCGTTTGAGATTCAACCCTCGAATTTCGCGCCGGGCGGCCAGGTACGGACCATAGTCAAATACGCCGGCGATCACGTTTTGCAAAGCGGCTGGATTCTCGGTGAAAACCGTCTTTACGATCGCGCGGCCGCGGTCGACGTGTCCATGGAAAAAGGTCACGTGATCCTGTTCGGCTTCCGGGTTCAGAATCGCGCCCAGCCGCATGCTACGTTCAAACTGTTCTTCAACTCACTGTATTACGGGGCCGCGGAGAACACCCAGTTTCGCGCCGGCCCCGATTAGGGAAAATGAGGTCGATAGCGGAAAATGAAGAGTATGCCGAATAAGCGCCGATTCGCGGGACTCCTGATTGCAACTTTACTGACGGCCGTTTCGCTTGCCGCTCAGCCGAAGTATGAGGTTTTTGCGATTCGCTACGGAACCCTCAAGGATTTCAAGATGTCCGGCCTGGTCGCGGGCGCGGACCCGGCGCGCAGGATGGATATCGCTCTGTTGTTCTGGCTGGTGAAAGGCGAGGGCCGCAACATTCTGGTCGACTGCGGCTTCTATCGCGATCAGTTCATGAAGCAGTGGAAGCCGGCCGATTACGAAAAGCCCTCGGTCGCAATTGAACGCGCCGGCCTGAAGGCGGACGATGTCACCGACATCATCATCACGCATATTCATTGGGACCACGCCGATGGATTCGACCTGTTTCCCAAGGCGAAAATCTGGATACAGAAGGACGAATTGGAATACTACGCAGGCGAGGCCTGGAACGGCAAGAAACGAACCGCGGCTGATCCAGACGACATCATCGGTCTGGTGAAATTGAATACGCAGGGCCGTGTCGGTCTGGTGAATGGCGATGCGCAGGAGATTATTCCTGGAATCACCTGCTACATCGGCGGCAAACACACGTTTCAGTCGCAGTTCGTGGGCGTGAAAACAGCCGCCGGCACAGTCGTGCTGGCCAGCGACAACGTTTACATGTACGAAAACATGGAGAAGCACGTGCCGATCGCCGCGACGCTCGACGCGGATTCCAATCTGCGCGCGCAGGACCGGATGAAGCAAATCGCGAGCGATCCGAGACTGATTATTCCCGGGCACGATCCGGCGGTGATGACGAAATTTCCGCAGGTTGCGCCGGGAGTGGTGAAGATCCAATAAGTCTACAATCCTAGCCGCTGACGGATCATCGCGTAGTATTCTTCCTGGCTGATTTTGCCGCGCGTATCGATCACCATCTTCGCGTCATCGCCGGCGATGTATCGAAGCTGATCGGTTCCATCGGTAGCGGCCTGAAAGATGATGTCAGCGACCAGTTCCGGAGTCGACGCTCTTCGCCCCTTGCTCCAATTCTCGACGAATGTGTTCACAAAGCCGTCGTAAACGTTCAGGCCCGGCTGTTGAAGACGATCCAGCGACCGGGTGCTGAAATCCGTCGCAATGGACCCGGGTTCCACAACCTTCACTCGAATCCCAAGGGGATTCAGCTCGAAGTTGAGCGATTCCGAGAATCCTTCGACGGCCCATTTGGTGCCGTGATACAGACTGAACAGAGGGAAGGTCGCGCGTCCTCCAACCGAGGAAATGTTGATAATGGTTCCGCTGCGCCGTTCACGGAAGTGCGGCAGGAAAGCGCGCGTGACGTACATCAGTCCCGTGACGTTGGTCGCGTATTGGCGCTCGATCTGTTCGTCGGTCGCGGCTTCGAAGGGGCCGAAAGTTCCATAGCCGGCGTTGTTCACCAGGACGTCGATGTGTCCGAAGGCTTTCAGCGCTTGCTCCATAGCCGGACGAATGGTGGCGGGTTGAGTGACGTCCAAGGCGCAGGTGAGAACCTTCTCAGCGGCCAGGTCGGCGTGCTCAGCCGGGTTGCGCATCGTGGCGGCGACATTCCAGCCTTTGTCGCGAAAGTGCAGCGCGGCGGCTCTCCCAATTCCGGTGGAGGCGCCGGTAATGAAAATCGTCTGTGGCATGGGATTTTCACGATAACAGAACCATGCAGGGAGGCGCTGGATCGCCGTCATTCGTCCGCTAATCTTTGCCGTTCGCCGGTTTTTGAAAGCGGTCAGGTCCGGCCGGATTTATTCTCTACGGTATGAACCCCACGCGAGCTTATGCGGGAGGGCGGACTGAAGCGCAGTTCGAGCAAACCCTGAATGTCACCGGCCCCGTGACGCTGGACGTGAGCACGAAATGCGGTTCCATCCGGATCCGGCGCGGCGCCGACGGATGCGTCGCTGTAAGAGGATTTCTACGCGCGCATCCATCGCTGTTTAGCTGGAGTCACCCGGAGGAACAGGTGCAGCGGCTCGCAGCGAATCCGCCAGTCCGGCAAGACGGAAATTCGATTCAGATCGGCGACGTCGCGGATCGTTGGCTGCTGCGCCGGGTTACGTTTCTGGTGGACGTTACCGTGCCATCCGAAACCAGAGTCCGTGCCTTTGGCGATTCCGCTGGGATACGCGTCGAAGCCATCGAGGGACCCGTGGATTGCGAGACGGATTCGGGCGAAATCCAGATCGCTCAAGTCCGTTCGCAAGTCAGTGCGTGGAGCGACTCGGGCGCCATTTGCATTCGCGAGGCAGCCGGTTCGATCGATGCGCGGACGGATTCGGGCAAGATTGAAGCGCTGGAGATCGGCGGAGACATCGACGTCCACACCGACTCCGGAGCCATTCGAATCTCGCAAACTGCCGCTGCGCCAGTATATGCGCGGAGCGATTCGGGTCCAATCAGCGTGAAGCTCGCCGAAAGCGGCGGGTATACGGTCGGTGTGCGCACCGACTCTGGGCGGATCGAGATTCCGGAATTGTCGCGAGCCAGATCCTCCGGCCACGAAATGGAAGGGTCGATTCGTGGCGGCGGACCGGCCGTGTATCTGGAGACCGACAGCGGCGACATCGAAGTTATCTGACCAGGGGTTAGTACTTTAGCGTGATTTGCCCGGCTTAGTACCAGAGCACGGTCTGGAACTTCTTGTACGAGGAATCTATTCGTCCTCGCGAGCGTGGATGAGAAGCTTCGATTGTGAACGCGGTTCCATTGGGTCTGCTCTGGCTTTGAGCACATTGCTACCATGAGAGCGTGCGAAACGTCATCATCATCGGCTCGGGGTGTGCCGGAAATACGGCCGCGATCTATACGGCTCGAGCCAACCTGAAACCGCTGGTGATCATTGGACATGAGCCCGGCGGACAGCTATCGATCACCACCGAAGTCGAGAATTTTCCAGGGTTTCCGAAGGGCATCCACGGGCCGGAACTGGTCGAAAACATGAAACAGCAGGCCGAGACATTCGGCGCTGAATATGTTTACGGCACGGTGACCGAGGCGGATTTATCGCAGCGTCCTTTTCGAGTGAACCTGGAAGGCGAATGGCACGAGGCTCGCACGCTGATCGTCGCGTCGGGCGCTTCGGCTCGTTGGCTCGGATTACCGAATGAGCAGGCGCTGATCGGGCGTGGAGTAAGCTCCTGCGCAACCTGCGATGGCGCGTTTTACAAAGACCGCAAAGTGATGGTGATCGGCGGCGGCGATTCCGCGATGGAGGAGGCGAACTTCCTTACGCGCTTCGCATCCGAGGTCACGCTGGTGCATCGACGGGAGCATTTTCGAGCGTCGAAAATCATGCTGGATCGCGCGCGCGCGAATCCGAAGATCAAGTTTCTGCATACCACGGTGGTGGAGGACGTTCACGACGTCGGCCAGAATAACGTGACCGGCGTGCGCCTGAAGAACACCCAGAGCGGCAAGGTATGGGATCAGGAAGTGGACGGCTTTTTCGTGGCGATCGGACACATTCCCAATACGAATCCGTTCAAGGGCCAGCTCGACTTGGATCACGACGGCTACATCGTCAGCCACGGAGGCGCCCGCACCAACATCCACGGCGTTTTTCACGCGGGCGACGTGCAGGACCGGACTTACCGGCAGGCCATCACCGCCGCGGGAGCCGGTTGCATGGCCGCCATCGAAGCTGAGCGCTTTCTTGAAGCCGAAGGCCACTAAACTCGCGGGCGCCGCGCGTGCCCTGCTGTTCGTTTACGTCCTGATCATCCTGGCGCCTTTCAGCTTTATCCCTGAATACCCGTCCGTTGACCACACCTGGTTCTTCGCGTTGAACTGGGGGGCGGCGCATGGGCTCGCTGTGGGAAAGGATCTCATCTGGACCACGGGTCCGCTGTGGTATCTCGCGTTTCCCATGGACATTGGGAATAATCTGTCGCAGGCTTTGGTGTTCCAGTGGATCGAGTGGGCGGTGCTGGCGGCGATCTTCACGGATCTGTTTTTCCTGTGTGGATTCGCGCTGCGCAATGTTGTGGCATTTGCGATTTTTTTCGGACTTTCGGCGCCGTTTTACGCGCCCGCATCGGGGCCTGAGAACAGACTGGTAGCAGGAGCGCTGGCGCTGCTGATCGCCGCACGATTCCGGGGTGGACGAGCCCGATACGCTATTGCGTTAATGCTGGCCGGGCTGATTCCATTGATTAAGCTGACGGGCGGCATGCTGGTCGCTGGAGCGATCATCGGATTCGTTTTAGAAGGCGCGCGGCGGCAGCGGTCGAGCGTCGTACTGGCGGCGACCGTGCCAACGGCGGTCGCGGTACTGGCGTGCCGGCTTACGATGCCCTCGTTTGCATCGCAACTCTCCTTCATCAAAGGGAGCGTCGAAATCACCAGTGGATACAATGCCGCGATGTCGGTGGTTGGCGACGTGCGCGATTTGGGCGGCGCTGTTGCGATGCTGACGTGGATCGGAGCACTGGGCTTTTTCGCTGCGAAAGGGAATCCGGGTCTAGGGCGATTCTTCGCGCTTCTGCTTCCGCTTCCGCTGTTCGTGGCGTTCAAACATTCCTTTGTGCGGCAGGACCTGCACGTCGTTAACTTTTTCTGCTTTGCGGGACTGGCGCTTGGGCTGATCTCGCTGGCGATGACGATGGAAGGGCAGCGATTTGGGGTTGTGTTGCTAATTGCGGTTCTGTATAGCATCACCTGGTACGAATTCGTGCCGCCTCACATGGGGCCCGAGGCTTACGCGATGGTCGATGGCGCGGATGAACTGAAGCGGGTCCGCGAGGCATTGCATCCGGCGACCCTACAGGCAGATTTGCGGACATCGTCAGAAGCCGTGTTTCCCGCAGAGGCGCGGCTGGAGCCGGAGCTGCGCGCCATCATCGGAGACTCGCCGGTAGCCGAAATGGCGCTGATCTATAGCAGCGCTTGGATCGATAGATTGAATCTGAAATTGTTCCCGGTGGTGCAGCGGTATACGGCCTACAACTCATACTTGGATAATTTGAACGCTACGTGGCTGCGGGAACACGGGCCGCGATTCCTGATCGCGGATTGGGAAGCGATCGACGGGCGAGATCCGTATGCGGAAACTCCGGCGATGTGGCTGGAAGCTTATCGCTGGTACGATACGCGGAAGCTCGGAAGCCGGCATTTGCTGCTGGAGCGGCGGGATGGGCCGCGATTCTCCAGCCTGCGCTCGGTGCGCATACTCGATACACGTTTGGATCAAAGTTTGGATCTCAGCGCGGCAGATTTCTGGTCGCTGTCGTGCGGCTATCGTCCGATCGGGGCGCTGAGAAAATTCCTGCTGCGGGTGGCTCCGGTAACCATGACGGTGAACGATCGAAAAGCGGCTCGTGTTCCGATGGAGGTGTTGAATTCGCCACTGGTCTCGACCACACCCGGCAGTTTGACCGAATTAGCTGGAATGTTCGAGGCATCATCGGCCTCGAAACCACGGGTCAACATTATCGAGTTCGGTGGACCCGGGATCGTGAATTACGGACCAGTCTGCCAGGTGGAAATCCTGACAGCCCGCTAGTTGTTCATGCGCGGACGCTGGAACTTGGTATTGATGTATTTTCCGGCTTCTTCGAGAGCGCCAAAAGAATTGTCCTTGGTCCGCAGCGCGAGACGATATTCGTTCACGGCGCGGTCGCGCTGATCGCTGATGTCGAAGATCTTGCCCAGGAAAATGTGCGCCCAGACTTCGGTCCACTTGGGCGTCAGGTCGCCGGAAAGCGCCTCTCGAAATTCGTTGGCGGCCGGCTGCCAGTTCTGCTGCTGGAAGAACAGCTCGCCGACGCGATAATGCGCCAGGGAGCTGTTGCGCGTCACTTCCAGCGCCTTCTGATACTCTTTCAGGGCCTCGGAGTATTCGCCGACTTCCATGAATTGCTCGCCGCGCTGAATGGCGACCGCGACTCGCGTCGCGTTGTCCCAGTGCAACACTTGGTTTTCCGGATCGAGCGAGACGGTACTTGCGGTTTGCCGAAGGTTTCGACGGCAAACTCCGAGGAGGTCCCAACCACTTCAATCTTCTTAGTCCTCCGGATTGCCTTCGGTCTCGCACCTGCAAGATCGATCGGCATGCGGAACAGTATCCAGATCCTGCGTGACTTTGCCCATCACGCGGAACCCCGGCGACTTCTGCGTGCGGAATATCGGTGTATTCCATCTTGAATTCCGGCGCGCCGCTCGATTCGATCCATTCGGTGAAGAACCAGTTCAGCTCCTGGCCGGCGACTTGCTCGGCGAGCTTGCGGAAATCGTCGGTATTGATGGATTTGCACGCGAATTTCTCGGGGATCGCCTTCAACAGCTTGATGAAATTGTCGTCGCCGATCACGCCCCGCAGCATGTTCAGCACCGCCGCGCCTTTCCCGGCGGTCGCGGCCCAGAATTCGGGCGAATAATCTTCCAGTCGCGCGGACTGAATCAGCGGCGGCTGATCCACGGTCAGCGCCTGCACGTAGGTGTCTGTGAACCTGCGTCTCTTTAGCGCGCCGGCTCCGCTGACGTGTTCGGCGTAGAGGATCTCGGCATAGCGCGCGAGTCCGTTCTCGATCCAGGTATGATTGCGCGTCGCCGGCGAAACCAGCGCTCCCCACCATTGGCGGGACACCTGGTTCGCCACCAGTTGCTGATTCACCTCCTTGCTAATTCGCCTTGGGCGAAAGGAACAGCAGGCCGGGCGCCGCGTAGCCGTTGGGAGTACCGTCCTCCGTTTCGATCACGGTAAGGTCTTTCTTGATCGGCGAGCCAAACAGGCCGGTGAAGAACGTCATCGCTTTCGCGATCTCCTCGCCGTAAGCCGGAGCCATATCGGCGGATTCGCGGAAGTAGAAATAATTCGTGATGCCGCCGGTGTTGATCGGCTTCGGATCGCCTTTCACAACGGCGAAACTTCCCGGGAACGACGCTTGCGAGAAACGGTATCGCGTAGAGGTCATCCCGTTGGGGGCTTTTTCGTCGGAATCGATGCCGCTGGCGACCACTCTGTATCCTTTAGGCACGGTCACTTTCAGATCGGAGCTGAACCGGTCAGTGGTGTAATCGTTCACCGGAAACCAGCGGGCCGGATACATGAAGTACGCGAAATCGGGATGAATCGCGGCGAATTTGATGCCGAAGACGGGCGATTCTTCATTGCCGGTCAGCTTGCCGTCATAGATAAAAGTCAGCGCGGCGGGCTTGCCCTTCTGAAGCATTTGCGGCAGGCTCAACCGCACGCTCATGTCCTGCCTGGGTGCGCGACGCGGGGACCTGGCGGCCGTCTTCATCCAGGACTTTGGTCAGGCTGAGAGCGTTGTTGAGCTCGAAGGTCAGCGTGTTGGTGTCGTCAAGCGGCGTGAAGCGAACCATCGCCGTGGCGTTGATGGTCTGCGCGGCGGGGTCGATCTGCGCGTCGATCAAATAGCCCTGCACATCGATGCGCGCACGTTGTCCCGCGATCCTGCGCAAACGCGGTCAGCGCGACCGTCATGACCAAAACGGCTTTACTCACTTTACTCGACGCTAACGGTTTCTTTGCTCTCACTGAACACCTTCTCAATCCACTCGGCCGCGGTCTCCATCGGATCGCGCTGGCTGGCGAGCCTGCGGGCGACCTCGGCTAAATCCTCGCGCATCGCGGAGCGCGCTCCGTCGTCTTCCAGCAACCGGATGGCTTCCGCCGCGATCCGCTCCCCCGTCATCTCCCCCTGGATCAGTTCCGGCGCGACACGCCTGTCCGCCACCAGGTTCACCATCGACAGGAACGGCGCTCGAACCAGCCACCGGCCCAATATCCAACTTAACGCGTTTACGCGATAAAAGGTCACCATGGGGATGCCGAGCAGCGCCGCCTCAATCGTAACCGTCCCGCTGGCGGCCAGAGCGATCTCCGCGTGAGCAAGCGCATCCCAGGTCGATCCTTCTATAACTTGGATGGACGACTGGCGTATGGGTTCCCAAAATCTTGCGTTTTCATGGCCGAATCCAGGGGGCAGGGCGAGAACGAAGGTAACGGTAGTATGCCGCGCGATGCGGCCGGCGGCATCGAGCAGAAAGGGGATATGCCGTTCCACCTCGCCATGGCGGCTGCCGGGAAGCAGAACGACGATGCGCCGATCTTCAGGCAGATTGAATTTCCGGCAAAACTCAGTGCGAGTCATGGAAGGCTTGACAATGCGGGCGAGCGGGTGGCCGATGTACGTCGTCGGTACGCCATGTTTTTGAAAAAATGCCTCTTCGAAGGGGAAGATGCAGAGAAGACGACGGATGGTCGGCTCGCATGGTCCGGACACGGCCCTGGCGCCAAGCCCAGGCCTGCGGGGCGATCAGGTAAACCACAGGGATTCCAAGGCGGCGCAGCTTCTTGGCGAGCCTTAGATGGAAATCGGGGGAATCGGTAAGGACGGCGATATCGGGCCGCTCCGCGGCGACGGCCCGGACCAGCTTGCGAAATTCGAGCCAAATCCGGGGAATGTGTGCGACCACCTCGACCAGGCCGGCCACGGCGATGGACCGGGAATCGACGATTGCGCGGACGCCCACGGATTGCATGCGGGGGCCGGCGCATCCGAAGAATTCGGCGGCAGGATCGCGGAGGCGAAGCGTTTCGACGACTCGGGAAGCGTAGAGATCCCCGGAAGCTTCACCGGCCGAGATAAAAATACGCACCTGAAAATCAGTTTAGCCGGTCGGGAGTTACTGAAATCTTATATAGCTCCAGCGTTCGAGGACGTGCATGTTTGCGATCTCAAGCCGCGCTAATTCGCCGGCGCCGCGGTGCTGGTCACCGGCGTAGTCTTCCCTTTCAGATATTTGTCGTACCACGCGAGGTATCGCTCATAACGATCCCGAACATAGCTGGGCCGCGAGATCCCGTGAAATTCGTTGGGATAAATGATGAGCTGCGTGTCGATGCCCAAGCTGCGTAAAGCCTGATACATCTGCTGGCCGCCCTGCACCGGGACGTTGAAGTCGCGCTCGCCGCCGAGGAACATGGTCGGCGTTTTGATGCGATCGGCGTGCAGGAAGGGATACGACATCTTCACGTATTTTTCCCACGCATCCGGCTTCCACGGCGGACCAATTTCGTTATCGTACTGAATAATGTACTGGTCAGTGCCGTAGAACGAGACGGTGAAAGCGGTCCCGGCGCCGCTGGTGGCGGCCTTGAAACGGGTGTCGGAGGCGATCATGTAGTCGGTGAGGATGCCGCCGTAGCTCCATCCGCCGACGCCCATCCGGTCGGGATCGGCGACGCCCATTTTGATGACGCCGTTCACACCGGCTTCCAGATCTTCCACTTCATAGTGGCCCCAATCGGCGGCGATCGCCTTTTGATACTTGGAGCCGCGGCCGTCGCTGCCGCGATAATTCATACGAAGAACCGCATACCCATTGGCCGCGAACCATTGCGCCTCGATGCTGAGCGAGTGCGCGTCCTGACCCTTCGGTCCGCCATGGATGCGCAACAGGAACGGAACCTTGCTGCCAATCTGGTAGCCGACAGGATACGTCAGCAGGCCGTGCACTTCGGTGCCGTCTTTGCTCTTGAAACTGACTTCTTCGGTCTTGCCCCACTCGATCTCGGCCATCACTTCATCATTGGCGTGGGTCAGTTGGCGAAGCGCGCCTTTGTCGTAGGCGTAAATTTCGTTGTGCTTGCTATCCCCGCCCGACATCACCACGGCGCATCCGCCGGCATGATGGCGTTGCCCCAGAACAACCGGTTTGGCGAACAGCGGCTCGGAGTGGCCGCCGCTCACCGGGATCTGCGCGCCGTAAACCGACATGTCGTCCGTCACGGTCACGTGCAGGAATTTTCCGTCTTCACTCCAGGACGGCGCCGAAACACCGCGATCCAACTCCATCGCCGCTTTGACCAGAGTCGGAGGAGCCGATCCGTCGGAGGGGACGATAGCAAGATGCTCCTGACTATAGGCGCCCCACTTTTTCTCTTCGCCTTGCAGAAATGCGATCCATTTGCCGTCATGGCTCCATTCGGGTTTGCCGCCGCGACCACCGCCGCCGCGGGCATCGATGGGAGTCAACACCTTTTCGGTCGCACCGGCCTTGGCTTCGGCGACGAAGACCTGGCCGCCGGGATCGCGATCGGGGTCAGCAACATGGTTGCTGGTGAAGGCGATTTTCGCGCCGTCGGGTGACCAGGAGGGTCCACCTTCATCCCAAGTTTTCTGAGTCGTCAGGCGGTCGAGTTTCTTGGTGACGATATCGAACAGATAAATGTACGTGTGCCGCCCGGAGAGCAAGTAGCCCTGGACGTCCTGTTTGTACTTGTAGCGATCGATCACGATCGGCTTGGGGGCGGGCCCGCCTGCTCCTCCGCGTCCGCCACGCCCGCCGGCAGCAGCCGCTGGGGTTGCCGGATTGTCAGGGTCCGGATTATCGGGGTCGGGATCGGCAATGACCAGCGCGATGCGCTTCGAATCGGGCGACCATTCGTAGCTCGACAAGCGGCCTTTGACACCCGTAAGCTGAAGGGCTTCGCCGCCGCTCCTCGGAAGCAGCCAGATCTGATTGCCTCGCGCGGCGCCAGGACGCGACGAAGTGAACGACAGATACTTCCCGTCCGGGCTCCAGCGCGGAGCCGATTCGCTTTGGTCGCTGTTGGTGATCTGCTGGTTGTTAGAGCCGTCGTAGGAGATCATCCAAATGTGCGCGTTCCCGCCTTTGTCGCCCTTGACGTCGACCTGGGACATCACATAGGCGACATATTTCCCGTCGGGCGAGCATTGCGCGTCGCGGATGTCCTTAAAACTCGCGATGTCGTCGAGTTTGAACGGACGGCGCGACTGGGCGCTCAGCGTGATCACCGAAACGAGGGTGATGAGCAGCGTGCGATTGAGCAGCATGGGTCTAGTTTACACCCGCTTTTGGTAGGATTGCGTTCATGCTTCCCGGGTTCCCGTTTGAGCGCCGCAGTGTGGTTGTGAATGGGCGGCGGATGTCGTATATCGACGAAGGAAAAGGCCGTCCGGTGTTACTGCTTTCCGGGAATCCGACCTGGGGATTTCTGTATCGCGATTTCCTTGAGCCGCTCCGAAACGCTGGCTATCGGGCGATTGCGCCGGACTGGATCGGATGCGGATACTCCGACCATCCGCGCGTGGATGCGGCGCTGACGTTTGCGCATCATATTGCCGACCTGGTAAGCCTGATCGATCAATTAGAGCTGCGGCAATTCACGATCGTCGGGCAAGATTGGGGTGGTCCCCAAGGCGTGGGCGCGGCGCTTCAACGAATCGAGCGGCTGCGCGCCTTGGTGCTGATGAATACGTGGCTGTTTACTGGGCTGGTGAGTAAGTTTCACGCGTCACCGAAGCCGTGGACCACGTGGCATGCTCCGTTGATCGGACAGTTTTTCATGAAGCGGCACAAGGTGTTGTCGCAGCATGGCCCTTCGGCTACAACGGTACGCGGGTTGAGTGAGGCGGAAGCGCGCGCGTATCATCACGTCTTCGACGAACCGGATTCGGATCATGTGGTGCTGACCTGGCCGCGAACGATTCCAATGCGCGAAGGCGATCGCGGCTGGGAAGACATGCATAGGATCGAGAAGAGGTTGCCGGAGCTTTCTTCGACGCCGGTGCTGCTGCTATGGGCGCCCGGAGACGAAGTTTTTCCGATCGAGTTTGGGAATCGATTGAAGGAATTATTGCCACACGCGCGCGGTCCAATTGCGTTCGATCGGGCAAGACATTTCTTACAGGACGACCGTGGGCCGGATCTGGCGGCTGCCATGGTGGAGTTTTTGAATGAACTTCATTAGCCCGCCGCCTGAGGGGCTGTCGCGACTGCGCGCGGATCCGCTGCTGTGGGAGCAGGAGCTCGACGTGCGGCCGGAGTTCGCCGAAGCGGTGGAGCGGGCGTGCGGGAAGCGGTCGGGTCGCGTCTATTTTCGCAGCGGGCATGATCATTTGTATGCGATCGAGCTCGCGGATCTGGGGCGTGGAAGGCCGTCGATGGCGATGGTATTCGGGTTCTGGGATCGTTGGGAGCCGCGCCCTCCGGAGCATGAGATCGACTTGGATTTACTCGCGCTGTGCGATTGGCTGGCGCGGATCGGTGGACTGAATCCAGCAGACGTAGCGAAGGTCGCTCAAAAGGCGGGGATCGTGCCGGTGTGGCCGGAGGGATCGGTGTTGCGGACGCCGGATGAACGGTTCGCGTCGCTGCCTGGGTTCGAGCATTCTGCGAAATACGTTGAGATCGAAGGTCTGCGGATGGCTTACGTCGAGGAGGGCGTCGGCGACCCGATCCTGATGCTCCACGGCGAGCCGACGTGGGGATATCTCTACCGGCGCATGATTCCAACACTTGCGAAGCTGGGCCGCGTGATCGTGCCGGACCTGATCGGGTTCGGGCGATCGGACAAGCCCGTCGCGCGGTATGCATATAGCTATAAATCGCACGTGCGCTGGATGCGGAAGTTCGTAGCGGCGCTGGATCTGAATCGAGTCACTCTGGTCGTGCAGGACTGGGGCGGATTGATCGGCCTCCGGGTTCTGGCGCAAGTTCCCGAGAGATTCGCGCGATTGGTTGCGATGAACACCGGGCTGCCCGTCGGCAACGCTCCCGGCGAAGGATTTCTGAAATGGCGGCGATTTGCACTCGGGGTGGAAACGCTCGACGTCGCGGCGCTGATGAGGCGCGCGGTAAAGCGCCTGACTGAGGCGGAAGCCGAGGCGTATCAGGCTCCGTTTCCAACCAAGCAGCATCAGACCGGCGCGCTGGTATTCCCTGGGCTGGTGCCGGTCCGCGAGGAAGATGCGGGCGTGTACGAAAATCGCGCGGCAGTGGAGCGGTTGAAGGCGCTGGATCTGCCGGTCCTGTTACCCTGGGCTACCGGGGATCCGATCACCGCAGCGGGTGAGCGCGAGCTGCGGCGGATCTTCAAGAACGTCGCGGCACCGCTGCCGATCGAAGGCGCGGGACATTTTATTCAGGACGACGCTGGCGAAGTGGTCGCGGAGCACATAAAGAAATGGATGGAGGAGACGAGTGTTTGATCTGACTGGGAAAGTGGCGATCGTGACGGGATCGTCGCGAGGAATCGGCAAGGCCATCGCGGAAGCGCTGGCGCGCGCGGGCGCGAAAGTTGTCGTTTCGAGCCGCAAGGCGGAAGCGTGCGAACCGGTGGCGGCCGCCCTTCGCGAAGAGAAACTGGAAGCTGTCGCGATTCCGTGCCACATCGGGCGGCGCGAAGATGTGGATGCTCTGGTCGCGAAGACCAGGGAACAATGGGGGCAGATCGATGTTCTGGTTTGCAATGCAGCGATCAATCCTTATTACGGTCCGATGACCGGGCTGACCGATGCGGCATTCGATAAAGTGATGGCCACGAACGTCCGCAGCAATCTATGGCTCGCGAATCTGGTGCGCCCGGAGATGGCGGCGCGGCGCGACGGCGCGATCATCATCGTATCCAGCATCGGTGGTTTGAGAGGCACGAACACCCTGGGGATTTATGCCATTTCGAAAGCCGCCGACATGCAACTGGCGCGGAATCTGGCGGTCGAATGGGGACCCGATAATATTCGCGTGAATTGCATCGCACCCGGCCTGGTCAGGACGGATTTTGCTCGCGCGTTGTGGGACAATCCAAGATTGCTCGAAACAACAGAGCAGCGCACGCCGCTACGGCGGATCGGAGAACCCGACGATATCGCAGGCGCGGCGGTATTCCTGGCATCGCGCGCGGGAAACTGGATCACCGGACAAACTATCGTTATCGACGGAGGGGTCACCATATGAAGGCCGCAGTCTTGCGTGAAATCGGGAAGCCGCTGACGATCGAAGACGTTCCCACGCCCGAGCCGGGGCCGGGGCAAGTCCTGATTCGCGCTGAAGCGTGCGGCGTGTGTCATTCGGACTTGCATCTGGCCGACGGCGATTGGGATTTGCTGAAGCCAATCACCAAGGTTCCGCTGATTCTGGGGCATGAAGTCGCGGGTACGGTGGCCAAGCTCGGCGAAGGCGTGACGGAACTTCGCGTCGGCGATCGCGTAGGCGTCCCTTGGATTCACTGGACTTGCGGCGAATGTGAATTTTGCAAAGAAGGCCGAGAGACGCTGTGCCTGAAGCAGAAGGTCACGGGTTGCATGGTGGATGGTGGGTTTGCAGAATATTTGCTGGCCCCCGCGACGCATGCGTTGAAAATACCGGCGGGATTGACTTCGGTCGAAGCGGCTCCGCTGTTGTGCGCAGGGCTGACGGTGTATAAAGCTCTGAAAGCATCGGGAATCGCGGCGGGGCAACGTCTGGCGGTGTTCGGCGCGGGCGGATTGGGCCACTTGGCGATTCAGATCGCGAAGGCGATGGGAGTCCACGTCGGCGCGGTGGATGTCGCCGACGACAAACTCGAGTTCGCGAAATCGGTGGGCGCGGAATGGACCGTCAACTCGACCGTGGAGCCGGTGCATAAGCGGATGCGTGCCATGGGCGGGATGCACGTTGCGATGGTGACGGCGGCGAGTCCGGCTGCCTACGAAACCGCGCTACGCTGCCTACGGCGCGGCGGAACCGTGGCGGTTGTCGGGATGGCCAATGAGCCGTTCAAAGTTTCCGCGGTGTCGATGGTGTCTGGAGAGACTCGCATTGTCGCGTCGGCGGTAGGAACTCGCGACGATTTACGCGAGCTGTTCGCGCTGGTCGAAAAATTCCCGATCCGATGCAAGATCGAAACGCGGCCACTCGATCAGGTGACGCAAGTCTTCGATGAGTTGAAGCGCGGCGCTGTTCTCGGCCGCATCGTTCTCACGATGTAGTTAGTGGGTCTCCAAAAGCCCCTCGAAGAACTTCACCGCTCGCGGATCTTTCGACTGCCCCAGCCAGAACATCGCCTGCTTGCGTACGGCGGCGTTGTGATTCGTCTTGGCGACCTCGATCAGGATCGGCACGCCGTCTCCGTTGCGCATCTGCGTCAGCGCGAATAGAGCTTTCTTCTTCACTTCCGTTTCCGGATCGTGATCGATGGCGTTGCGAATCGCATCTTCAGAAATCTGGCGCGTAGCCTTCTGCGCGAGCCAGAACAGCGCCTGCCCGCGCACGCGAGCTGCTTTGATCGTCACGCGCGATCCGCACGATTTCCGGGATCGCTCCGGTTTCCTTGCTTTCGGTGAGCGCAAACACAGCGTGCTCACGAACGCGATCGCTAGGATCATCCTTTAAAATGCGTAAGAGAGCGACTCGTAACCGTGCCGTCCGCGGGCATTTCCCAGCCAGAACGCAGCCTGCCGGCGAGTCTCCTCGGGCTGCGATGTTGCGGTCAACCGATCAAGAGCTGCGTCGGCCGCAGGGTCGCGATGCAAGGCGATGGAGGAGATCGCGCCATCGACGATGCGGCGCGTGCCCGATGAAGTCTGCGATTCGAGCAGTGCGATGCTTTGCGCCGGATTCACGCCGGTCAGCCAGTAAAACGGCAAACCTCCTGCGTCGATATTGCAATCGATGGAGAAATTGCGGATCTTATCCACCTGCCGATTTTCGACGCGGAAGAAGACGTAAAACTCCGCGGCGCCTTCCAGGCGCACGGGCCCGGTCGACGGTGGAAAAGCCGCGTTGTCGCCCGTTCGCGGCTCCAGCGTGCAGCCCTGGCAGGTGACGCCGTTGTTCGAGTTCCAGCAGCACATCTGCCGGTCGCCCGGAACCTGCGGCGCGGCGTAGGCGATCCACGCTGGCCCGGTTTGCGCGCTCAGAATGCCGCGAAACGTCGCATCCAGCGATCCCGTGACGGCGCGCGTTTCCATTCGCGCGTTCTGAAGGTGCGGCTGCGCCGCCAAGGGCAGCGCCAGAGCGAAAAGGAGACGTTTCATTTGTTGATGATCTCCATCAGATAATCCGATGGCTTCCTTGCAGGACTTTCTGCATCTGGCCCAGGCGGCGAACGCCTTCGGCTTTCAGCGACGTGTCCTTCTCCGCGCGGATCGCGTCGACGAGTTGCTTGCAAGCGCCATCCTGCCACAGCGCGGTCATGATCTGCACCTTGATGGTCTTGTCGGATTCGCTGGCGTACATCGCAGCCAGGGCATCGGCCGCCTTAGTGTCGCGCAGCATGCCCAGGCGATGAATGCCATCGCTTCGCAACCGTGCGTCCTTCTCATTCTTCGCGATGTCGATCAGCTTATCGACATCGCGGCTCAGCCAGATCGACTCGATGATCGTCTCTTTCAAATCGGCGTTGGTTTCCGTGGAATAAAGCTGCGCCAACTCGGTAGTCGCGCGCACCAGGCCGAGGTCGCGAATCGCTTCCCGCCGCAGATCGACGTTTTGTTCGCTCTTGGCGGCGTTGAACAGGTGCGCGGCATCGCGCGAAGTCATCATGCTGCGCAGGACCGCGCGCTTCACGCTGACGTCGCTGACGGACGCGTAGACGTCGGCCAGAGTCTGCTGGCTGTCCTTGGACCGGAACGCGCCCAGATAACCCACCGCGCGAATCTGCAGATCCGGATTCGAGCCGCCCTTGGCATACTGCGAAACGATTTCCCGCGCCTTGTCGCTGCGGACCTGCGACAGCACGAACAGCGCCCGTCCCTTGATCCCCAGGTTATTCTTCGGATCGTTGATCACCTTCTCGAGCAGCGGAACCGCGCGGTCAGGCTCCGTGTTCATCAGCGCGTTGATCGCGAGAATCTTCAGATCCTCGTCCGACTGGCTCTCGGGCGACGCGCCGGCGCCTTTGGCCTGCTGGATCTCCACTTGCAGCGCCTTGGCGTCGTTGATCCAGTGGCTCTGCGGAAACTGCTTGGGAATTTCGGCGAGCGCCGCCAGCGCTTCATCGCGTTTCCCGAGCTTGTTCAGCGCGTAGGCCTTCCAGTAATAGGCTCCATCGGCGCGGGACCACTTCGCTTCGATCACGCGATCGAAACGGTCGATGGCGCGCTCATACCGGTGATCGTCGATCAAGCTGATGCCGTCGCGATACTGCTCGATATTGCGATCCTCAGCCTCGCGCGCGCGATCCACAGCTTCGCGGGCCCGGTCGCGAGCCTCACGAGCACGATCTTGCGCTTCCCGGGCGCGATCGAAGTCCTGTTGCGGAGCGAACGCCATATCGCCCAATGGATGAAACTGGAATTGGAAGCCGTCGAGAAGCGGCTTGGCGAACTCCAGTGACGCCCCAGCCCGATCCATCTGCAGGCGGAGATCCGGCCACTGAAACTTCTCCATCGCTTTGCTCATCTTCGGCCTGAGCGCGCGCGATCTCTGCCTGCATTTTTCCCGACTGGATCAGCTCCAGCGCCTTGATGGCCCCGATCTGAGCCCGCGCAATATCGGCCTGCGTCTGAGGATCGAGTCCCTGACCGCCGGCGAGGGCAGCCCCCATGGTTGCGATCACCACTACTGTTTGAATCGATTTCATTTTTTTCGTTTCTCCCGTCTACAAACTCGCTCCGCCGGCTTGCGGAGCGGCCTGCCGCTGCTCCACCTGCGTACCGAAGACTTTCACTTTCAAAAGAATCCCGCGATCCTCAATTTCCTTCCGCAACTCTTCCAACTGCTTTTCCGACATCGCCGACGGGCTGTGCGCGATTTGCAGCAGCACCCGCTCCAGATCGTCCAGCAGCGACGCCGTGGCCGTATCGCCCGCGCTGGCCGCCGTCTGGCGATACAGACGATTCGATTCGAGCAGATCCTCAGCAGCGTGCTGCTCAAAGGAAATATCGAGAGATCCGTGCTCGGGCGCGCCCGCATTCGACAGCTCCACCAGGATCATCTGGCTGCGTTCCAGATGATCGCCCACCGCGACCAGCAGCACGCGTTCGCGAACCTGCGCGTCGGCGATCTGCGAGCCGGGCTTACGCCAGTTCCGGCCCGCTAAGAATGCCGCTACCACCAGCACGGCCATCGCCGCGGCCGTGGCCAGCGGTTTCCACGTGAACCATTTCATCGCGACTCGGCGGCGCGGCAGTTGACGTTCCACCGCGCGCCACACCTGCGCTTCGTAATCGGCCGGACGGTCCGGCACCGGCAGGCTGTCGACGGAATTCAGCACACGCTGCAGCGCGTGATACGCGTCGCGGCAGGAATCGCACACGTCGAGATGCTCCTCGACGCCGGCAGACTCCCTTTCGCCGTAGTAATACAGCACCAGTTGTTCTTCGTTCAGGTGGTTCATGACGCTTGATTCACCAATGGCTCCAGCGCGCGACGCAGCTTCTGCACCGCGCGGAAAATACTGTGTTTCGCGGCATTGCCCGATAGGCCCAACGCCGCACTGATCTCTTCAATCGATTGCCCTTCGAAATGCCTCAGGACGAACGCGGTCCGCTCCTGCTGGCTGAGCTCGTTCAAGGTGCTCGCCACGCATTCCTGCACTTGTCCGCTGAACAAAAGCCGATCGGGCCCCGGCGCCGGCGACGGCAATGCGTGGATCATCTCCGGCATCTCCTCATTCGCGGGCGACGATTCGCCCAGCGCCACTTCGCCGTGCCGCTTGCGCCGCCTTACCAAGTCGAGCGAATAATTCGCCGCGATGCGATACAGCCAGGTGCTGAAGCTCGATCGCGCTTCATAGCGGTGAAGCTGCTTATAGGCCCGCAGGAAAGTTTCCTGCACTACGTCTTCGGAATCCTGTTCGTTGCCGGTCATACGATAAGCCAATCGGAAAACACTACGGCTGTGCCGGTCGACCAGATGCCGGTAAGCATCCCCATCGCCGGCCTTGACTCTGGCGACTGCCAGGCTGTCGCTGTCTTCCATTCACCCTTTAGACTGCAACGGCTTGCGGCGGTTAGCCAGTCCCATGCCTTTCGGCCAAAAGCGCCCGTTGATGCCACAATTGGAGTTGCGTGCGTCAGCTTCGATCCTCTGAGTGGCTGATCGTGGGTTATTTCACCTACGTTGCGGTGGCGGGCGCGTTTTTCGGTATCTTGTGGAAACCATGGGCGCTGCTCGCGGTGATCCTGGCCATCATTCTGATCCTAAGCCGGTTCCGCCTCGCCTGGACGAGGCTGGTGCGCGATATAGTGCCATGTGTATACGCTCTGGCAGCCTATCGCGAAATGAACTGGTTCACTCCGGCTGTGCACGATCATCGTCTGGAACGCACCTGGATCGTATGGGACCGCCGGCTGCTGAACGACTTTCATTTTCAGTCGGCCATTGAATCCCTGGGCGCGCTGTTCCCTTCTTATCTCGAGCTGTGCTATGTGCTGGTCTACACGGTAGCGGTGAGCTTCGGTGGCACTGCTGTTCGTCAATCGCAGACGCGATCAGATCAATCGATTCTGGCTGGCGTACTTGGCCGGGACGTTGGGAGCTTACGGGCTGTTTCCTTATTTCCCGTCGGAGCCGCCGCGAACGGTGTTTCCGGGCGCGGATCTCCCGCACATCGAGACCATCGTGCGCCGCTTCAATCTGTGGATCGTCGGCGGGTATGGCATTCATTCGAGCGTCTTCCCCAGCGCACACGTTTCGCTCGCGTTTTCGGCCGCTTGGGGTTTGATGGCGACCATACCGGAGCGCCCCTGGATCGGCCGGATCATGGCAATCTATGCATTTTCGGTCTTCGTCGCGACCATTTACGGCCGCTATCACTATGCGATCGACGGCGTCGCCGGGATCGTAGTCAGCTTGCTGGCGATTGCTGCACTGAAGCTTTCGAAGCGCTATAGTGACTGAAAAGCTCGAAAGGATCTCGAATGAAACTCCTCGCACTGCTGTGCCTGTCTGTTTGCGTGTTCGCCGCCGACGTCAAGACCGAACCTGTGAAGGTCCAGAAAGCCAACTATGAACTGGCTACGCATTGGACCGCGCCGAAGGTCGGGAAACTGGTTTTCGATATGGCCGTGACTCCGCACTGGCTCGAAAGTGGCGACCGCTTCTGGTACAGCTACGAGACCAGCCACGGCCGGCACTTCTACCTGGTGGATCCGGCGAAAAAGGCCAAGGCTCCGCTGTTCGACAACGCGAAGATGGCGGCGATGCTGACCGAGATCACGCGAACCCCCTATGATGCCCAGCATTTGCCGATCCGCACCGTGAAATTCACCCACAACGACACCAAGTTCGAATTCGAACTGCAAGTGGAGCGCGACGCCGACATCAACGGCAAACAAGTCGTCATCGGAGGCGAGCAGCAGACCGATCAGATCACCACCGCGCAACCGGAAGACCCGCCAGCAAGGCGGCCGTGGCAATGCGGCGACTCCGCCGAATCCGCGTCTTCGGACGCTCTATTTCGAATACGACCTGGCGACGGCGAAGCTGACGCTCCCGCCGGAGTTCACGCCGGAGCCCCGCAAGCCCGCCTGGGCGTCGATCTCGCCCGACGAGAAAACCATCGTCTTCGCGCGCAAAGACAACCTGTTCATGATGGACGCCGCCAGCTTCGCGCTGGCGCTGAAGAAGGCCGACGATCCGAATATCAAAGAAATTCAGCTCACCAAGGATGGCGAGGACGGATTCAGTTACACGCGCCACATCTCCGGCAGCGAGTTGCAGCAACAGCAGCAGCAGGAAGAGCAAGGCACGCAGACCCAGGACAATCGGCGCGATAAAACTGGCCGCGTGCCGCCGATCACGGTTCACTGGTCGAAGGATTCGAAGAGGTTTGCCGTAGTTCGCCGCGATGAGCGCAAAGTCGCGGATCTATGGGTGATTCATACGCTCGAGAATCCGCGGCCGACGCTCGAGACCTACAAGTACGCGATGCCCGGTGAAGCCAACGTCCCGCAGTCGCACCTGGAAGTGTTCGATCTGGCGACGCCTACGCGCAAAGAGATCAAAGCGGACCGCTTCAAAGACCAGACCCTAGCCGTCTTCGACGCGAAAGTCACTGCGCGCCAGCGTGAAAAACAGCGGACCGACGCGCAATGGGTCGCCAATACCTCCGACAAACTCTACTTCCGTCGCATGAGCCGCGATCAGCATAAGCTCGATATCTGTCTCGCGAATCCGGACACGGGCGAGGTGAAGACGGTGATCGAGGAGCGGCTGAACACCTATGTCGAATACAAGCCTCTGTGGCTGATCAACAACGGCGACGAACTGCTGTTCTGGAGTGAGCGCGACGGCTGGGGCCACTATTATCTGTACGATTCGGCCGGCACGCTGAAGAATCAGGTGACTTCGGGAGAATATGTCACCGAGGACATCGAGAGCATCGACGAGAAGGCGCGCACGGTGACGTTCATGGCGGAGGGTCACGAATCGGGCGAAAATCCGTATTTCACGCATGTCTACAGCGCCAAACTCGATGGCACGGGACTGAAGGTGCTGGACCCAGGCAACAGTTCGCACACAATCTCGATCGCCGACGATGGAAAATACTTGGTCGACAACGCGTCGACCGATCAGCACGGCTCCGCGGTCGCTGCTCTATGACCACGCCGGTGCGCTCGACCTGGATCTGGAAACCACCGACACTTCGGCTCTGATGGACGCCGGATTCCACATGCCCGAGTCGTTCCAGGTGAAGGCCGACGACGGATTGACGGATCTATACGGCGTCATGTACAAGCCGTTCGATTTCGACCCGAACAAGCGCTATCCCATCATTGCGTTCGTGTATCCAGGCCCGCAGACGGAAAGCGTTACGCAGACATTTTCGCCGAAGAATCCCAACGTCGCGCTGGCGCAGCTCGGATTTATCGTGATCGAGGTGGGGAATCGCGGCGGAAATCCGCACCGCTCGAAGTGGTATCACACCTACGGCTACGGCAACCTGCGCGACTACGGGTTGATCGATAAGAAAGTCGCGATCGAGCAATTAGCCCGGCGCTATCCGTGGATCGATATCGACCGCGTCGGGATCACGGGCCATTCCGGCGGCGGATTCATGTCGGCCGCGGCGATGCTCGAGTATCCGGACTTTTTCAAGGTCGCGGTGAGCGAATCCGGGAACCACGACAACAACGTCTACAACCAGAACTGGAGCGAAAAGCACCACGGGATCAAGGAAATCGACGGCCCGGACGGCAACGTGAAATTCGAATATTCGATCGACAAGAATTCGGAGATCGCCAAGAACCTGAAGGGCCACCTGCTGCTTTCGACCGGCGACATGGACGATAACGTCCACATGGCCAACACCATGCGCCTGGCCGACGCGCTGATCAAAGCGAACAAGCGATTCGATCAGTTCATTTTGCCGGGGCAGCGCCACGGCTACGGAACCGATACGAATTATTTCTTCTGGGTGCGCGCCGATTATTTCTGCCGCTGGCTGCTGGGCGATTTCGATCAGCGCGTCGACATGACCGAAGTCGATCCGCCGGACGCAGCCGCGCGGAGCCGCGCGTGGCGGACGGCGGAACTAAACTTATCGCAGACATCTTAAGCGCTTCCAGGGCTTTCGACGCAGCCACCTGATCGCCGTCGCGAAAATAGATCACGTAGCCGAAGTGGCCGTTGCCATCGGTGACGCCGCTGGAGGCGTAGATGCTGACGCCCGCGTCGACCAGCGCTTTCTGAACCTCGGCCAGCGCGCCCAGATGATCGTCGCCTTGAATCAGGCATGCATACTGCGGCCCTCGCAGCGTCCAGCCGAGCTTCTCGGCCAGCCGCACGAAGCTTTCGCTGCGATCCGGAAAGATGGTGAACTCAAATTGTTTCGCGCCGAATGGCACGGCGCTGAACGCCAGCAGGTTAATATCCTCGGAGGCCAATTTCGCCAGAAGGTCGTACGCGTTGGCGGGCTGATCCTCGACTCTCGTATAGAAATACTGCATGATTCGGACGCTTAAAGCCATGGCCCACTCCCTTTCCGAATACGATCATTGCATATGTGCCGGGTTGCATTGCGGCGGGTTTTCGAGGACAGTGAACTTAGATGAGGAAGTCTTTTCTGGCAGCACTCGCGATGTGTTTGGCCGCAGGTGTGGCCGATGCGCGATGTTCAGGATCAGCCCGGCGGGCCGACTCAGCTCGTAATCACTTATCGTTGTCCTCCACCGCGCCGCGCGGCGTTCCGGCAGTTCATGATCGAACAGGGCATTCTGCGCTTCGAGCATTGGAAAAAAGACGGCCTGTTACAGGATTACCGGTTCCTGTTCAATTGGTACGTCGATGTCGACGAATGGGACGCCATGGCGGTGCTGACCTTCCCGAACTACGCGCAAGTCGAGAAGTGGCGAGAGGTGGAACGGGCCAGTCCCGGCGGCCTGGTCCGCGACGCGCTCGAAATGGCATGGCCGCTGAATACATATTCCGCCGATCTGATCGCATCCGGCGCCGATGAACAGCATGACTCCGCGCGCAGCGTGTATATGGCGATCGCCTATGATCTGCCAACCCCCGCCGAGGCTCGCGATTATGCGAACGCGTACCTGGTCCCGCAAGCGAAGGGCTGGATTCGCGAAGGCATCCTGGCCAGCTACAACATCTACGCGAATCATTATCCCGGCGCCAAGCGCTGGCAGGCGCTGCTGGTGCTGGAATATAAGGATCTGGATTCCTTCGCCCGCCGCGACGAAGTGAACGCGAAGGTTCGCGCGCAGCTTAGGAACGATCCGGCCTGGCGATCTGCCAGCGAAAAATCGAAAACAGCCGTGGAACGGGAGCCGGTGATGGCGGATCCGGTTCTGCCGCACTAATTGGTGTTCGGCAGCGCCTTTACGATCTCGCCGACGAAGCCTTTGGCGTCGCCGAACAGCATCAGCGTTCGATCCATGTAGTACAGCTCATTGTCGATGCCCGCGAAACCCGGGTTCATGCTGCGTTTGATCACCATCACGGTGTGGGCTTTATCGACATCCAGGATCGGCATGCCGTAAATCGGGCTGGTGGTGTCGTGGCGAGCGGCCGGATTCACCACGTCATTCGCGCCGATCACCAGCGCGACGTCGGCCTCCGCGAAATCCGGGTTGATGTCTTCCATTTCGTGCAGACGATCGTAGGGAATGTCGGCTTCGGCCAGCAGCACGTTCATGTGACCGGGCATGCGTCCCGCCACCGGATGAATCGCGAACTGCACATCCACGCCGCGCTTGGTGAGCGCGTCGGTCAGCTCGCGCAGCTTGTGCTGCGCCTGCGCGACCGCCATTCCGTAGCCGGGCACGACGATCACTTTGCGCGCGCTGGCCAGAATCTCCGCCGCGTCTTCGGGAGTCGCCGAGTGCACCGGCTTGGTGCGTAGTCTGTGCGGCCGCGCCGGCCTGCACCTGTCCGAACGCGCCGAACAGCACGTTGGCGAAGGACCGGTTCATGGCTTTGCACATGATCACCGAGAGAATAAATCCGGACGACGCGTTCACCGCGCCGGCGATGATCAACAGTCGGTTGCCGAGCGCGAATCCCATGGCCGCGCACGCCGCGCCTGCGTAGGAGTTCAGCAGCGCGATGACCGTAGGCATGTCGCCGCCGCCGATCGGCAGGATCAGCAGGACGCCGAACAGCAGCGACAATCCGGTGAAGGTCGGGAACACCCACGGCTGGCGTGGGCTCGACGATCATCCAGATCCCCAGGCTGACCGCGAACGCGAGCAGCGCCAGATTCACGAAGTTCTGCCCGCGATAGGTCATCGGCCGCGTCGGAACGATTTCCTGCAATTTGCCGAACGCCATCATGCTGGCGGTAAAGGTCAAGTAACCGAGTACAGTCTCGATCACCAGCGCGCCCATGGTGAATCCGGTGACCGGCGTCCCGGCGGAAACATAGCGATAATACTCCGCGGTCCCGACCAGCGCCGCGGCCAACGCGCCGAAGGCGTGCGACAAGCGCGGTCAACTGCGGCACCGCCGTCATCGGCATCAGGTACGCGAGCGGAGCTCCGATCGGCCGCGCCGATCGCGAAGCTGATCACGATCCATTCATAGCTGACCACTTCGTGCCGCAGCAGCGTTCCGACCACCGCGAACAGCATGCCGATCTCGCCCGACAGCACCCCGCGCCGCGCCGTCACCGGGGAGGCCAGCCATTTGATGGAAAGAACGATGGAAAGCGCGGCGACGATATACGCCGCCTGCCAGACGCCCCCGGCGTCCGTCACTTCGCGCCCTTCTTCTGCGGAACATTTTCAGCATGCGATCGGTGATCAGGAATCCGGCGACGATGTTGATCGTGGAGCGACGTCACCGCGATGCAGCCCAGCACTTTGCTGAGCGTCGGCGAATCGCCGGCGCCGGCGATCAGAATCGCGCCGACCACGGAGATCGCCGAGATCGCGTTGGTCAGCGACATCAGCGGCGTGTGCAGCAGCGGAGACACGCGGCGCACCAGTTCCAGTCCCAGCGGCACCGCCAGCACCAGCACGTACAGGCTGACTTCCAGTTCGTTGCTCATGCATTCACTCCGAGCAGCGCCTGCACCTTCGGATTCACCACTTCCCCTCCCCGCGCGACCAGCGTGTCGCGGGTGATTTCGTCGTTCAGGTCGATATTGAGCTGACCTTCCTTGTTGATCATGTTCTTCAAGAACGTCACGATATTGCGCGCATACATTTCGCTGGCGTGGCGAGGAACCGTGGCCGGCACGTTCATCGGCCCGATCACCGATAACGCCCTGTTCGATCACCGTTTCGCCGGGACGCGTGACTTCGCAGTTGCCGCCGCGCTCGGCCGCCAGATCGACGATCACCGAGCCCGCGGCCATGGCGTGCACCATTTCGCTTCGTCACCAGCAGCGGCGCTTTCTTCCCGGGAACCGCGGCGGTGGTGATCACCACGTCCTGCTCCTTCATCACCAGCGCCATCTGTTCGCGCTGGCGGCGAATGGTCTCTTCATCCAGAGCGCGCGCGTAACCGCCCTCGCCCTCGCCTTTGACGCCCAGATCGATGTTGACGAACTTCGCGCCCAGGCTTTCGATCTGTTCTTTCACCGCGGCGCGCACATCGTAACCGCTGACCACCGCGCCCAGCCGCCGCGCGGTCGCGATCGCCTGCAGATCCGGCGACACCGGCGCCGATCACCAGGACGCGCGCCGGAGGCATGGTGCCGGCCGCGGTGGTCATCATCGGAAACAGGCGCGGCAGCGCGTTGGCGGCGATCAGCACGGCTTTGTATCCGGCGATCGACGCCATGGACGAAAGCGCGTCCATGCTCTGCGCGCGCGTGATGCGCGGGATGAACTCCATCGAAAACAGCGTCGCGCCGGCTTGCGCGTAACGCGATGCGATGCGCCGGATCGCTCAGCGGATCGCAAAATCCGATCGCGATGACGTCCTTCTTCGGCGGCGTCTGCGGGACGCGAACATGCAACAGAATCTGCGCATGCTGGCGAACCTCCTCGGCGGTGCCGACGCTGCGCGTCCCTTGGCCGTGTAATCGTCATCGTGAATCCCGATTCGAGTCCCGCGCCGCGCTCGATCCAGGTTTCGACGTTCGACTTTTTCAATAGATCGAGAACGCGTGGAACCACCGCAACGCGCCGCTCGGATGGAAAATTTCTTTAAGAACACCGACGATAAGTGCCAACTGTTGCTGACCTCTCGGGTTACCTGTATAGATCCAGGAATCAATAGGCGCTCTCGCGAGACGCCTAAGTTACGGGTGCGGCCGCGAACGCAGGCCACAAACCATCATAACGTCTTCGGACCTGCGTTTCGGCTTACCGGAAATCTTCCTGAAGCTGATCGAGCGCCGCCGAGCCCGGGCACAGCTTCTCGTACGGGAGCTTCGACAGCGCGACCGGGACCGGTCTTGTTCAGCTCATGCATGTCGGGGACGGTCTCGTCGACGTACAGCAGCCCCGTCACCACCTCGCCGTTGCCGTGATGCTCCTGCAGGTAGCTGTAGACCTTTTCGCGATCCGTCGGATCGTAATCCTTGGGCACGCCCTTGAAGCGGACAACGCTGCCGTCGTGCATCGCGACGCTCACCGCGCCGTTCTGGCCGATGTTGGCGAGAATTTCGGCAGCAGGCGGGACGAAATCCGTCTCGTTCACTTTCAGCATGTTGTTGCGAGTATAGAGGTAACTCTTCGTCGAGCCCTCGTGATCGTTGAACGTCACGCAGGGCGAAATCACGTCGACCAGCGCGAATCCGCGATGCGCCAAGCCGGCTTTCAGGATCGGGACAAGCTGCTCCTTGTCGCCCGAAAAACTGCGCGCGATGAACGTCGCGCCCAGGCTCAGGCCCAGCATCACCGGATCGATCGGCGCCATGCGGTTCGGCTCGCCGCGCTTGCTCTTCGATCCCACGTCGGCCGACGCGGAAAACTGGCCCTTGGTCAACCCGTAGACGCCGTTGTTTTCGATGATGTACAGCATCTTCACATTGCGGCGGATGGCGTGGCACATGTGGCCGAGGCCGATGGACAGCGAATCGCCGTCGCCCGAGATACCGATGTAAGTCAGTTCGCGATTGGCGGCGTTGGCGCCGGTGGCGATCGCGGCCATTCGTCCGTGCGCGGAGTTGAAGCCGTGCGCGCCGCTGACGAAATACGTGGGCGTCTTCGACGAACAGCCGATGCCGCTCATCTTGGCCATCATGTGCGGGGCGAGCGATATCTCCCAGCAGGCGCGAACGATCGCGGCGGTCACCGAATCGTGCCCGCAGCCGGCGCACAGGGTCGACATGGAACCTTCGTAGTCGCGAATGGTCAAGCCGAGCGCGTTGCGATGCAGGCTCGGATGAATGGCGACGGGTTTGGCAATGGACGGCAAGGTCAGTTCTCCATTTGACTTAAAATTTGATCGATCACGCGCTTGGCGCTCAGCGGGAATCCGCCGTACACCAGCACGCTGCGCAGCTTGTCTTTCGGCACGCTGGTTTCAAGCGTCAGCAGCGAACGAAGCTGCGCGTCGCGATTCTGCTCGACGATAAAGTTGAATTCGTGCCCGTTCAGGAAAGCGTCCACGCTCTCATCGAACGGAAACGCGCGCAGGCGCATGTAGTCGGCGGGAATGCCGCGCTGTTCCAGAATATCCAGCGCCTCGCGAACCGCCGGATCGCATCCGCCGATGGTGACCACGCCGAACTTGCGCGCCCTTGCGCCGTTCGATGATGGGCGCGGGAACGAACTTCGCCGCGGCCTTGTGCTTCTTCAGCAGCCGGTCGACCACTTCCTGATATTCGTCCGGCATTTCCGTGTATGCCGCCGAGCTTGGTGTGGCCCGATCCGCGCGTGAAAAACGCGCCCTTCTCGTGAACGCCGGGCAGCGTGCGCGCCGCGACGTAGTTTTCATCCTCGGGGCTATAGCGGAAGTATTTCGAAATCTTCTCGATCTCCTCGAGTTGCAGCACGCGGCCGCGATCCGGCCGGTAAGAATCGTCCCAGGTGAGCCGCGGCACCACCCAGTCGTTCATGCCGATATCCAGGTCGGACAGCATGAACACGGGCGTCTGAAAGCGCTCCGCCAGATCGAAGGATTTCACCGCAAAGTCGAAGCATTCGGCCGGATTCGACGGGAACAGCAGAATATGCTTGGTGTCGCCGTGCGAAGCGTAGGCGCACTCGAACACATCGCCCTGCTGCGTGCGCGTGGGCATGCCGGTCGACGGGCCGACGCGCTGGATGTCCATGATCACGGCCGGAATCTCGGCGTAATACGCCAGGCCCAGCAGCTCATTCATCAGCGAAATTCCGGGCCCCGAGGTGGACGTAAACGCGCGCGCGCCGTTCCACGACGCGCCGATCACCATGCCGATCGCGGCCAGTTCGTCTTCGGCCTGGATGATCATGCAATTCATCTCGCCGGTCTTGCGGATCGCGGCGGTACTGCTTGCAGAAATCCGTGAACGCGTCCATCACCGACGTCGAGGGCGTAATGGGATACCACGCCGCCACCGTCGCGCCCGCGTAAACGCAGCCGAGCGCGGTGGCCGTGTTGCCGTCGATCAGGATCTTGTCGTCGTTCGCGTTCATCTTTTCCAGACGGAACGGCAGCGGATCGAAATGCTCCTTGGCGTAATCGTAACCCAGCCGCAGAGCCTTCAGATTCGATTCGCGCAGCGCTTTCTTCTTCGCGAATTTTTCATCCAGCAGCTGCTCGACGATCTGCATATCCACGTCCAGCACGGCGATCAGCGACCCCGCGTAGGCGATGTTCTTCATCAGAATGCGCTCGCGCGAATCGCGGAAGTGCTGGTTGCACATCTCGGCGAGCGGCACGCCCAGGAACGTGACGTCCTCGCGATGCAGGTGCGGGTCCAGCGGCCAGGTCGAATCGAACAGGACGAATCCGCCTTCGCGCACTTCCTTGATATCGCGCTCGTAGGTCTGCGAGTTCATCGCGACCATCAGATCGTAATCGAGCGCGCGCGCCGTGTACCCGTCCTTGTTCACGCGGATCTCATACCACGTGGGCAGGCCCTGAATATTCGACGGAAACAGATTCTTCCCGGAAACCGGAATGCCCATGCGGAAAATCGCCTGCATCAGCAGGCCGTTGGCGCTGGCCGATCCGGTTCCGTTCACGTTCGCGAGCTTGATCGCGAAATCGTTGACGCGTACCGCGGTGTCTATGCCGGGACTGGCGAGTTGCATGCAGCCCTCCCTGCGTACGGAATTGCGAGTTCAAATTTCTGCATGTCCCACGCCGCGGTGGGACAACGTTCGGCGCAGAGGCCGCAGTGGACGCAAAGGTCCTCGTCTTTAAGCATGAGTCGTTTGGTTTGGGGCAGCGGAGCGGACGCGAACAGATCCTGAGTCAGATTGATCGCCGGAGCGGAAAGCCGCCCGCGCAGCTCCTCTTCATCGCCATCGCGGGCGATGGTCAGGCACAGCAGCGGGCAGATGTCGATGCAGGCGTCGCATTCGATGCATTTTTCCGCCGATGAATACGGTTTCGATGTCGCAATTCAGGCAGCGCTGCACCTCGCGCGCGGTCTGCTCGGCGTCGAATCCCAGCTCCACTTCGATGTTCAGCGTCTGAAAACGCTTCAGCAGATCGACGTGCGACATCTTCTGCCGCGGCGCGGGATTGTAGTCGTTGTGATAGCTCCACTCGTTCAATCCCATCTTCTGGCTGATCAGATTCATTGCCGAACGCAGGACGATCCGTCACCGGCACGCCCGTTGCAATAATTGTCGATGGAAATCGCGGCCTGATGGCCGTGCTCCACGGCCCAGATGATGTTCTTGGGCCCCCACGCCGCGTCGCCGCCGAAGAAAACGCCGGGGCGCGTCGACATGTAAGTCTTTTCGTCCACCACCGGCGCGTCCCATTTATCGAATTCGGCGCCCAGGTCGCGCTCAAACCAGGGAAACGCGTTCTCCTGGCCGATGGCGAGAATCACGTCGTCGGCGGGAAGGAACACGGTGTCGATCACCTTGGAATTCTTCGCTTTCGCGTCCCATTCCAGGCGCTCAAACTCCATGCCGATGAGTTTTCCGTTCTCGATCACGAAGCGCTTGGGCGCGTGATTGATCACGATCTCGACGCCCTCTTCTTCGGCGTCTTCCAACTCCCAAGGCGAGGCTTTGAAGTATCCGCGCGGGCGCCGCGCCATCACTTTGATATCTTTCGCGCCAAGCCGGCGCGAGGAGCGGCAGCAGTCCATCGCCGTATTGCCGACGCCGATAATCAACACCTTTTCGCCAACCGAAGTGACGTGTCCGAAGGCGATGGATTCCAGCCAGTCGATGCCGATGTGAATCCGATCCGTGTCGTGGCGGCCGGGAATTTCCAGCTCCTTGCCGCGCGGCGCTCCGCTGCCGACGAAAATCGCATCGTAGCCTTCGCTCAGCAGCGCCTTCATGCTCTCGATGGGCGAGTTGTAACGGATGTCGACGCCGAAATCGAGAATGGTCTGGCACTCTTCGTCGAGCACGTGGCCGGGCAGCCGGAACGCCGGAATATTGGTGCGCATCAGGCCGCCGGGCCGGTCGTTCTTTTCAAAAATCACGACTTCATAGCCGAGCGGCATCAGATCGTTGGCCACCGTGAGCGATGCCGGACCCGCGCCGATGCACGCAACGCGCTTCCCGTTTTTCTTCGGCGGGATCTTCGGCAGACGGTCCGAAATATCGCCGCGATGATCGGCCGCAACGCGCTTTCAGCCGGCAGATGGCGACCGGTTTGCCGTCGAGCCTCCCGCGCCGGCACGCCGGTTCGCAGGGACGGTCGCACGTGCGGCCCAGAATTCCCGGGAAAACGTTCGATTCCCGGTTGAGCATGTAGGCGTCGGTAAATCGTCCCTGCGCGATCAGCCGGATGTATTCGGGAACATTGGTGTGCGCGGGACAGGCCCATTGGCAATCGACGACCTTGTGGTAATAGTTGGGATCGTCAACATTGGTACGGTTCACGGGGTGGTTTCCCTCTTGAGGATGTAAATTCCATATTACAACTTGCGCGGTCTCCTCCGCGTTTTACAATGATGACGCTATGCGTTTTCCGCGAGTGCTTGCGCTTGTAGTGATATTCGGCGGAGCGGCCTTTTCCGAACAGGGCACCCTGATTGTGCACTTTCTCGGGCTTCCAGTGGGCCAGGAAACCTATGAACTTAGCGACAACGTTCTTCACGCTTCCTTCGAATATACGGAGCGCGGCTCGAAAGTCGCGGCCACGGCCACCCTGCGCATGAAGCCCGACTTGACGCCGATTCAGTTCGACGTGCACGGCAAGAGTTATCGTCCGTTCAGTGTGGATGCTTCGATCACACCGGACCCTCAGCCGGGACCGTTCTTCACCATCAGCGGATACTCTCCGCTTTCGGTGCAGATGATGATGCTCCGCTATTGGCTGAGCCACGGCAAGCCTCGACGGCTGGCGCAGTTACCTGCCGGAACACTGGATGCGGATCTGATGGTCGAAGAATCGGGACACAACACCGTGGATGGCGTCCGGCTGACACGGTACTCGATCGGCAACGTCGTTTGGGGCCGCGAAACCGTTTGGTTGAACGATCGCGGTGAGATCGCCGCGGCGTCGACTTACGCCGGCAATCTTCCGCTGGAAGCGGTGCGGGAGGAGTATAAGTCCGCCTACGCAGAATTGATGAAAAGCGCGGTTCAGGATCGCATGAAGGAACTCGCATCGCTCCCGATCCGGCCTCTTGCGAACGGGACGTTCGTGGTTACCAATGCGACGCTGATCGATGGGAACGGCGGTTCACCCGTGCCCGATGCGGTGGTGCTGGTTCGCAATGGACGAATCATCTCCGCTGGGGCGAAAAATCAGGTCGGGATTCCACGCGGCGTACCAATCATCGACGCGCACGGCGGCACGGTTCTGCCGGGTCTGTGGGAAATGCATGCGCACTTCGCGCAAGTGGAGTATGGACCGGCATATCTGGCCGCCGGAGTCACCACGGCGCGCGATTGCGGTGAAGAATTCGAGTTCATCACCGCGGCTCGCGATCTGATCAATAATCACAGCGGCTTAGGACCTCGGCTGATTCTTGCGGGCTTGGTCGATGGAAGTGGAACCGGCACGTTCGGCACCACTTGGGCCGACACTCCCGAACAGGGGCGCTCCGTCGTGGCAAAGTATAAGGCTGCGGGATTCGCGCAGATGAAAATCTACAACCGGATCAAACCGGATGTACTCCGCGCGATCACGGCGGAGGCGCATCGGCTAGGCATGAGCGTGACCGGCCACATCCCGGAAGGCATGACCGCGTTTGAAGGCGTCGAAGCTGGGATGGACCAGATCAATCATCTGGGCCCCGTTACGCAAGCCGTGCGAGCGAAAGGACTCGACGAGACCATCCGATTTTTCAAAGAACATCACACGGTGATCGATCCGACGCTCGCGTGGGGCGAACTGCTCGCGAGGCCGAAAAACGTGGAAATTTCATCGTTCGAGCCGGGATTCGCCAAGGCTCCTTACACATTGACGTCTGTGATCGGCACGGCGTTCGGCCAAGGCGCGCGCCTCACTAATTCTTTCGAAATCGTGCACGCGCTGTATGCAGCCGGAATCCCCATCGTCGCCGGGACCGATAAGGCCGTGCCTGCGCACAGTCTGCATCGCGAGCTCGAACTGTATGTGCAGGCCGGTCTCACGCCGATGCAGGTAATTCAAGTGGCAACTATAGGATCGGCGCGCGCGATGGGAATGGATCGCGAAGTGGGAACGGTGGAAGCGGGCAAGCGCGCCGATCTGATCATCGTCGACGGCAACCCGTTGCAAAATTTCGCCGATCTGAGAAAAGTCACGCGCGTGATCGCGAACGGGCGCGTGTACGATCCCGCCGAGCTATGGAAGAGCGCCGGATTTCGGCCGTGACAGCACCTTACGGATCGCCCCGATCACCGCGTCGGGCCGGTCGAGCTGGATCCAGTGCCCGGTTCCCTGAATGATTTCGACGCTTCCGTGAGATGAAAGGCGCGCGATGCGCTGATGGTCGGCGCGCTGGGCCGGGCTCGCATCGGCGGCTGACAGCACGAGCAGCGGCACGTTGGTAGCGCCGAAATCCTCGAGAATTGCCGCCGCGTTTTCGGGCAGAGCTTGCAGGTAGCGAGCCATCGCACGAAAGCATTTCGGATCGCACCAGTGCGCCTGGATCATCGGCCAAACCTCCTGCGGCAGCTTCTGGATTTGGCCGACCATGCGCTCCGTGAAAGCCGCGCCTCCGCGCCCGCTGGTGGCTCGCGCGACCAGTTTCGGCATGCGTCGCGATCCGCGGGCCAGGCGATTCAGCGTAAAACGCACGACGCCCAGACGCGACAAAACTTCGCCGCATCGGGCCAGGAAGATTCCTCGGCGCAGGCTGCGCAAGTGGAATCGGGAAGGATGGGCCCACTCGTCCACACCCACGGGATCCAGTAGAACTAATCCGGCCAGTTCGGCCGGATAGCGCGCCGCATAACCCAGCGCGACCAGACCACCGTAAGAATGCGCGACCAGGACGCGCGGCGTGGCTGACTTGCACACGGTCGAGCATCGTCGCGCAGCTCTTCCACCAGTTGCCAGATTTCGCGCGGCTTGCGGCTGGAATCGCTCCAGCCCAGGCCGGCGCGGTCGTAGCTGACGGTCTGGGCGAAGGTCGCGATTTCGGGCTGAATCAAGCGCCAGCTCAATGACGTCGCGGCGATTCCCGCTTCGAAAATTACAGGGGGCCCGGCGCCGGCCACGTCGGCATGCAGCATGGTATCGCCGACACCGATCAAACGGCCGGGCGGTGGGCATTTCTGCGCATCCATGGTCGCGCCGCGCCGCTGATACAGCACGCCGGCAACGAGCACGGCGACGATCGAACAGCAGGAAAATTATCAATCCGAAACCGCCCATTCGCCGGGAACAATCGGCCGCGTGCGCGGCAGTTTTCCGCGATACGCGAAATAGCCGGCGATCGCGAGGATTCCAGCGATACACAGCCAGCTTGATCCAGATCGGCTTCGTGCGAGCGAGGCAGCGTCTTCCAAAGCACGCCCAGCACTGGCTCGCGCCGCGCAGACGGCCCACACGGTGCCATAAAAATAGCGCCGCTCCGTTCCTTCGCCTTTGGTCGACGGGCGAACGCGCGGCAGAAAGCCAAGCGCGCCGCAAATCCACAAGACGATCGCCAGCGGGAAATAAGCCGCATCGTAGATCTGGCGCAGTCGCCAGAGGCCGGTCGCGACCGCGTACACCAGTCCGGCCAGATTGAGAACCGCGAACGCAATCAGATCCGTCCACGCGAACGTGTAGCAGACGCGGCGATACAGCGGGTTCGGTTTGTCTTCGGTGAAGCGCAGGATGTAAGGCTTCGGCTCGACTCCAGGCAAGCGGCCGCGCAACCCCGCGATTCCGGTGCCGAGAAGCACGGCGCCGAGCCATGCCGCCATGCGCGCGTCGAAACCATGTTCGAACAGATCGAAGGTCAGCGGCCCCGGGGCGATGAAAAACACGAAAATCCAGATGGGCCAGTGCGCGACCCGGTAAGTAACTTTGTTACGCTCACGGAAGTGGGGCGGTTTCGCGCCAGGAATGGCCACTTGCTCGTTATAGCACGCGAGCTGAATCGCGGAACTGGCATCGCGCGTCTAAAAAGAGAATGCTGAATCGAAGGAACAGTTGTCAGCCGGGCGGCGGGAATCGGCGCACTCGCGACGTTTGCGATCCGCGCAGCCCCGGCTTTCTGGCGCCGTGTACAAGATGACCGGAAGCGCGAAGTGGAGCCTGCTCCGCACACGCCGGACGTTCGAGCGCTGGCCAAAAGCAGGCTTGCACGCGACGTGGATCGGGCACAGCACGGTATTCCTGAGCATCGACGGATTTACCATCCTGACAGATCCCGTGTTTTCGACGCGCATCGGCGTGAGCATCGGGCCGATGACGGTGGGAATGAAGCGGCTGGTGCGTCCCGCGACTGACGCTCCACGATCTGCCGCGGCCCGATCTGATTCTGCTGTCGCACGCGCACATGGATCATTTCGATCTGCCCACCCTGCGCGACCTGGAACATCGCGAAACGCCGGTGATCACGGCGCTCAACACCAGTGATCTGCTGCGCGTCAAGCGCTACCAATCCGTTCGCGAGCTGAAGTGGAACGAAACGGCGCGAGTCGGCCCGGCGACGATTCGCGCCATCGAAGTGAATCATTGGGGCGCGCGCATGCGCAGCGACACGTATCGTTCTTACAACGGGTATCTGATCGAGGCGGGACGCTATCGCGTTCTGTTCGGCGGCGATACCGCCTACACGGATTCGTTTCGCGCCGTTCGAAGTTCAAAACCCGTGGATCTGGCCATCATGCCGATCGGCGCATACGATCCGTGGATTCGCGTGCACTGCAATCCGGAGCAGGCGATGGCGATGGCGAATCATGCGGGCGCAGAGACGATCATGCCGGTGCATCACCGGACCTTCGCGCTGAGCCGCGAACCGCTCACGGAGCCGCTGGAACGGCTGTTGAAGGCCGCAGGCACGTCGCCGGATCGAATGTGCATTCGAGATTTCGGCCAGGAATTTCACGCATGAATCCATACGCGAAGTTCTTAGAAAATCGAAATGCCGCGCGAAGTCATCGGCGAAACCGGCGCTCGGCTGGCCGCCGTGGTTGCGGGAACCAGCTCCTGCCGTTATCGAACGAAGTCCGGCTCCCGGAAAATGGAGCCCGCGCCAGATTCTATGCCATCTGGCGGATTGCGAAGTGGTTTTTACGTTCGCATCCGGCAAGCGCTTGGCCGAGCCGAATCATGTGATCCAGCCGTTCGATCAGGACGCGTGGGCGCGGCACTATTCTGCTGAGCTCACCGCAGGACGCGGCGCTGGAACTGTTCCGCGCGGCGCGAAACTGGAATCTCGCGCTGCTTGAAACCGTTCGATCCGAGGATTTTTCAAAACCGCTGACGCATCCCGAGCGCGGCCGGATGACCTTCGAGACCCTGATCGAAACCATGGCAGGGCACGATTTGAATCATCTGGCGCAACTCGAAAAAATTTAAGAACCCATTACTCTACTGGGGATCCGCCGCGCTCGAACAGGATCTTGGTAGTGGTGCCACCGATGCGGATTTCGTTCACCCACGGCTTGTTGTCGGAGTTTTCGATCTGCACTTGAGTCGACGGAACTTGTGATCGGCGGATTCGACTTTCGCCGGAACTTCAACTACGTTTTTGCCGGATTTGAAAGTTGCCTTATTCCCTTCAACCTGAACCTTATACTCCCCTGGCTTTAGCTGCTTTCCAGCGATTGTGGCAGATTGGGCGAGAGTGATGTGGTAAACGTTCGATGCCGCACTCGCGACTGCGAGCGCAAAGGTAGCGAATGCGATTAGAACCTTTTTCATATTGGTTATCTCCTTGATTTTGAGGCCCTAGAAAGTCTCCGATTCCCTGCTATCTCCGGGTTGGCGACGTGTTTCTAGTCTCGCTTGTACAGACGTATCCCGCAGGGTCAATGTTACGGCCACCGGTATGAATGTAACGTTGCAGCCGTTTGAAGCCAAGCCGGCGCAGCTATTTCTTCTTATCGCCCTTGGTCATCCACTCGGCGATGCGGTGCGCGGGGAACACGGCCAACGCGATGGCAATGATCACAATGAAGAAAACAAACAGCAGACCTGCGAGAGCCATTTAATTCTTCTCAGCCGTGAAGGTTCCCTTGCCGACTTCGCCGTAGTCGACGGTTCCCTTCATCTTGGTGGTAGATTCGATGGTCCCGGAATATTTCGCGGAGCCGGCATCTCCGCCGAAGCTGAATTCGACTTTGTCGCCTTTGACGGTACCGGTGACGTTCGCCTCGCCGAACTGGCCATGATAGGTGCCGGTCAGCTTTTCTCCCTGCTGCTTGAAATCGAACGTAGGACTGCCGCTGCCAGCGTCCAGAACGACGTTGAACGTCCACTTCCCCGAGATGTCGGCCGCAAAACTCAATGCGGCGGACAGTAGTAATACCGCGATGGTCCTCATGGGGCGAGCATATCACGCTAGGCTAGGGAGTGGTCAAACATGCCCAAATCGTTCCCTCGTCCTGAACGGCCGCGCGGGCGGCTGATCGCGATCGGCGTCGCGGTGCTGGCGCTGCTGATTTTCGGCCGCTCGCTGTGCGGCATCGTGATCGATTATTTCTGGTGGCGCGAGCTGGGCCAGGTGCCTACCTGGCTGCTGATGTCGTTCTATCGATATGCGCCGGGCGCAGCCGCGTGGCTGATCGTGTTCCTGGCCCTGTGGATCGCGCACTTGCTCGGCATGAGGAAGGCGGGCGAGCGTCTGCGCGATTACCGGATCTACGCACGGATCACCACGCTGGCGTTGGTGCTCATCTCTCTGATGATCGCGCTGGCCGCGGTGGATGGATGGACCGTCGCTCGCTATTTCGGCGGGCACGGCTTAACGCCGGCGGGCGAATGGCACGATCCGGTTTTTAATCAGCCGCTGGGATTTTACTTTTTCGATCTGCCGATGTACAGCATGCTGATCAACTTCGTGGCGGCATGCGCGCTGGGCGCGGCGCTGGCGTATTATGTAGCCGCGCGCGGCTGGCAGATTCGCCGCGAATTTCCGGGATTTGCGTCGCGAGGAGAGATCGATTTCACGGAGTTGCGCACGCTGGGGCGGCTGGAATCCGGCATGCTCAAGGGGCTGCTGACGGTATTCCTGGTGATGCTCGCCGCCGATTTCTGGCTGGGCCGCTACGATCTGCTGCTGACCGATCACGGGAACCTGATGGTGGGAATCGATTATGTGCAGCAGAATTTCGGGCTGCCGCTGCAAACCGCCAAGGCTGGCGTGGCGATTCTGGCGGCGCTGCTGATCATCGCGGAGCGCCGCAAACTCGCGATGGCGTGCGCGCTGGTGCTGGTGGTGGATTGGGTGCTGCCGCCGATGGTGAGCGCGCTGTACGTGAGGCCCAACGAGCTGACGCTGGAACGGCCGTTTCTGGTCCGGCACATCGAGGCGACGCGCGCGGCGTACGGTTTGGATCACCGGGCGCGCGAAACCGAGTTTACCGCGCACGCCGAAGGGCGCATTGATTTCGACCGGAATCGCCCGCTGCTCGACAACGTGCGGCTGTGGGATTGGCGCGCGTTTCGCGACACGCTGAGCCAGATCCAGCCGCTGCGGCCTTATGCCTTCGCCGATACCGACGTCGATCGTTACCAAATCAACGGGAAGCTGCGGCAGGTGCTGCTGGCGCCGCGCGAGCTCGACCTGAATATGCTCGGCGAGGCGCGAATCGCTGGATCAACAGCAATCTGATTTTCACGCATGGCTACGGACTGGCGCTGGCGGAGGCGAATCGCATTACGCCCGAAGGACTTCCGGTGCTGCTGGTGAAAGACGCGCCGATTCAGGTCCTGACGCCCAGCCTGAAGGTCGCGCGCCCGCAGATCTATTACGGCGAAGCTTCGCACGACGGTGTGTTCGTGCGCACCGCACAGCCGGAGTTCGATTATCCTTCGGGATCGAGCGAAGTGACCAACCGCTACGACGGCCGCGGCGGGTTCCCGATGTCGGCGCCGGGAATGCGCACCCTCGCCGCGATTTCGGAGGGCGACTGGAACATCCTGCTGACCAACGCGCTGACTCCCGAAAGCCGCATGATGATCCGCCGGAGGGTGCCGGAGCGGCTGGAGCACGCTGGCCGAGTTCATCACCTGGGACGGCGACCCATACCTGGTGATCACCGAAGACGGGCGCCTGGTTTGGATCGTCGACGGCTACACCACCAGCGATGCGCATCCGTACTCGCGCGACGTTACGATGGAGGGTGTCGGGCCGATTCAACTACATCCGCAATTCGGTCAAAGCCACGGTCGATGCGTACGAGGGCGACGTTCACATGTACGTGTTCGATCCGGATGATCCCTTGATCGGGGCTTATCAGCGGCTGTTTCCGACGCTTGTTCGAGCCTGCCTCGGCGATGCCGGCCGATCTGCGCGCGCATGCTCGCGCGCCCGAGACGTTGTTCCGGACGCAGGCCGAAATTTATCGCACCTATCACATGCGCGATCCGGAGTCGTATTACAACCGCGCCGATCTGTGGGACTTGGCGACCTACACCACCGGACAGGGCGGCGCGCCGCAGACCGTTCCGCCGACCTACATGATCGCGATGCTGCCCGGCAACAGCGAGCCGGAATTCCTGCTGACGATTCCGTTCACGCCGCGCAACAAGCAGAATCTGATCGGGTTGATGGTGGCGCGCTGCGATGGCGCCACATCTGGGCGAGCTGGTGTTTCTGGATCTGCCCAAGCAGGAGATCATTCCGGGGCCGATCCAGGTGGAGGCGCTGATCAATCAGGATCAGACCATTTCGAAGGATCTGACGCTGTGGAACCAGCAGGGCTCGCAAGTGCTGCGCAGCCAGATTCTGACGCTGCCGATCGACAACACTTTTCTGTACGTCGCGCCGATATACATTCAGGCGTCGCAGGCGCGGATGCCGCAACTGAAGAAAGTCGCGCTGGTGGTGGGAAATACGCTGGTGTACGCCGACACTTACGAGCAGGCCCTCGCGGATCTGGAGGCGATCCAGAAGGGGCAGGCTCCGGCGAAAGCGGTGACGCAAACATGCGCAGACCAGCGTCGACTGCGGCGGCGCCGGCCGCGCCATCGGCCGATCCGCGGATCGAGGAAATCCGCCAGCATCTGAAGCGTTATCGCGAGTTGGCGGCGCAAGGGAAATGGGCGGAAGCGGGAAAGGAACTGGAGGCCGTTGAGGCTGCGGCCAAGCGGTAAAATTGGAATAGGTGGCACACGATCACCATCATCATCACTCGCATGCCGGTAAGGGGCGGGTGTTGTTCGTTTCGCTCGCGGTAACCGTCGCGTTCGTAGCGCTCGAAACGGTCGCGGGATTTCGCGCGCATAGCTTGGCGCTGCTCTCGGATGCCGGGCACAATCTGACGGACGCGTTCGCGCTGCTGCTGGCGGCGATCGGGTATTATCTCCAGTCGCGGCCGGCGGATCACAAGAAAACCTACGGATATCAGCGCGCCGGAGTGCTGGCGGCGTTCGTTAATGCGCTAACGCTGATCGTGCTGGCCGGGGTTCTGTTCTATGAAAGCTATGTCCGGCTGATGCATCCGCAGCCGGTGGCGACCATGACCATGATCGTGGTGGCGGCGATCGGGCTGGTGATGAATCTCGGGATTGTGGCGGGGATCGGCGGCGGGCACGACTTGAATCTGCGGAGTCGCGTGGCTGCATATGCTGGGAGACGCGGCCAGCTCGGCGGGCATCATCGCGGGCGCGATTGCGATTCGGTATACCGGCTGGCTGGCGATCGACGCGATGCTGTCGATCCTGATCGGCTTCGGGATCGTGTGGTCGGCGTGGGGGATCATCAAAGATTCGCTGAATATCCTGCTGGAGGGCTTGCCGAAGGGGTTAAGGCTTTCCGATGTCACCGGGGAACTGGGCAGGCTTGACGGCGTGATCGACGTGCATGACCTGCACATCTGGAGCCTGGGATCGGAAGCGCACGCGCTGAGCTGCCATGTGCTGATCGAGGACATGCCGCCGTCGGCGAGCGAATCGATTCTGCGCCGGATCAACACGGTCCTGTGCGACCGCTTCGCGATCCACCACTCCGACGATCCAGTTTGAGCACATCAAATGCGCGCTGGCGGAAGCTCCGTGTACGACGGTGAATCAGGCGTCCAAGCAGCATCAGCACTGAGGCCGTGCGAACATCGAGCAGGACCGCTTGCTTGGTGTAAAAGGATCTGCGCTCCCTTTGGACGCGGCTCGTTCAGTCGCGGGCGTTTCTGAATTTTCTCCTCGAGTTATGTCGTTTTAGAGACTGCACTTTTCGGGTTCACGGGCCGTCTGGGAAAACGGCCTGTGTCTAGACTGAGGGCGCTGGGAGGCGAGTTCGAATGCTCAGTTTCAGACGGCCGGCGTTACTGGCGGTCGCGGCGGCGTCCTTGGCGGCGGCGCAGCCCGCTCTGACCACGATTCAGGATATTCTCTATCGCGCGGACGGGACGCGCTTTAACGGCACGCTGTTCATCAATTACGCCGCGTTTCAGGCGGGCGACACTTCGAACATCGCGACGGCGAACCTGTCGCTTCCGATCGTGAACGGCGTACTCGAAGTGGCGCTGGTCCCGACCACCACCGCGTCGGCCGGCGCGCAGTACAACGTGACGTTCAACAGCCAGGGAGTGAATCAGTTCACGCAGGTTTGGGCGGTGCCGCCGAGCACGGTCACATTGCGCGTAGGCGACGTTCTGGTGTCCCAGGGGACGGTGGTGGGTCCGCCGCCGGTCACGACTGCAATCCAGATTTCGGACGTGACGGGGCTCGAAAACCAACTGGCGCTGCGGCCGCAGGACGGCGTCGGGTTCACGCTGGGACGGGCGGCGGTGATCAATTCGTCGGGCCAGATCGACGGCGCATCGGGAAATTTGAGCGACTGCGTGCAGGGTGGACGGAAGCTCGGGTCCATGCGGAACCGGCGGCGGGAGCGGGTTGCTGCCCTCGTTCTCGGACAGCGAGACACCGTCGGGAGCGATCAATGGCTCGAACCTGATGTTCATACTGGCGTTTGCGCCGTCGCCTGCGGCGAGCCTGGATCTTTCGCTGAATGGATTGCTGATGAAACAGGGCGTCGACTATACGCTCAGCGCGAATACCGTCACGTTCCTGGCTGCGTCGACCCCGCAGACCGGGGATGTGATGGTGGCCAGCTACCGGTATGCCAATCCGAGCAATCCGCTGGGGAGCCTGACGGCGGCGCAGGTGATTTGCAGCAGTACGGGCGGCGTCACATCGGCCATGTCGCTCATACAGTTGGGCAGTTGCACCATCCCGGCGGGGCTGCTGGGCACGGGCGACCGGGTCGAAGTGCAGTTTCAATATTCCCACACGGGGACGAGCACGGGATTTACCGGAGCGATCCTGTGGGCGGGAACGACGGTGCTTTCAAGGACGGCGGCATCGACGGAAACGGCGCTGGCCGGTCGCTTGAGCTTCGGAATATCGGCCACGGGCCAGAACTGGGACACGCAGAGTTGGGGAAACAGCCTTAGTTTCGCGGCGGCGGCGGGATCGGCAAACGCTAACACGACTCAAAATCTGACCATTTCATTCCAGGGAGACACGGCCACATCGCACTGGAGACACAGCAGTTTTAGGAAATTTCACCGTGATTCGGTACCCTGCCCAGTCGAATCCTTAGAGGGCAGCATACTTAGATATCAGCTTAAGTCAGAGTGCCCTAGTACGAGTCAATAAGGACTTTCGATGGCGTATACTACGGTCAATTTGTCCTTGTTTGATGCCACGATTTCCGAGAAGATAGTTACAGAGCAGTGCAAGGTGACGACGAGGTGACGATCATGGTGAGACACTACCAGGCGGCCGGAAGCAGACTGTGGACGGATGTTCGCGGCCAGGACATGATTGAGTACGCGCTACTGGCGGCAGCCATCGCGGTGATCGTGGCCGGGTTCCTGCCGCCGGCAGTCATGCCGGCCGTGAGCACGATTTTTTCCAAAGTAGTTTCCGGATTCAACGCGAGCTAGAGCGTCGTAGTCAGGCATTCCGAATTTAGAAGAGCCGCGAGGGTTTCTCGCGGCTTTTCTCTTTTGTTGCGCCCTTCCTTTCCACTTCAGACGCCTTGTTACCATATTTCTTTCGCATGCTGCGCTTTGAAACAGCCGGGGAATCGCATGGCGAGTGCCTGGTGGCGACGCTGCCCGGGTTGCCGGCAGGCGTCCCGATCTCGCTGGAGGCAATCGATCGCGAGCTGTGGCGCCGCCAGCAGGGCTATGGGCGGGGCGGGCGGATGAAGATCGAGACCGACCACGCGCGTATCGTGAGCGGCGTGCGGCATTCCATGACCATGGGCTCGCCGATCGCAGTGATTCTCGAAAATAAGGATTGGAAAAACTGGACCGAAGCGCTTCCGGTGGAGGATTCGGACGGCGCGGAGGACAAGAAAAAACCCGTGACGCGGCCTCGGCCGGGACATGCCGACCTGGCGGGCGCAATCAAATACAATTTTCCCGATGCGCGCTATGTCCTGGAGCGCGCGAGCGCGCGGGAAACGACGGCTCGGGTCGCGGTGGGGGCGCTGGCGAAGGCTTATCTCAAGGAATTCGGGATCGGCGTGCTGAGTCATGTGATCGGAGTGGGCGAGGCTCGGCTAGACCGGGCAGCGGGATGGGATGAACTGGTCCAGTTGAGCCAGCGCGACGAAGTGCTGCTGAATTGCGTCGACCCCGAAGCCGAACAGCGGATGAAGGCTGTGGTGGATCAGGCTTATCGGACCGGCGACACGGTTGGCGGGGTGTTTGAGGTGGTCGCGCGTGGCGCGCCTCCGGGGTTGGGATCGCATGTGGCGTGGGATACTCGGCTGGATGGGAAACTGGCGCAGGCGATCGTGTCGATTCAAGCGGTGAAGGGCGTGGAAGTCGGATTCGCGGCGGAGGGCGCGGCGGCGTTCGGGTCGAAGGTGCAGGACACGATTCATTACGAGCGCGAAGCGCGGCGCTTCACGCGCGGCGCGAATCGGGCGGGAGGGTTGGAAGGCGGGATGACGAACGGCGAGGACATCGTGGTGCGCGGAATGCTGAAGCCGATTTCGACGTTGCGGCGGCCGCTCGAAAGCGTCGACCTGACCACGCGTGAACCGGCGCTGGCGGCCTACGAGCGCAGCGACGTTTGCGTGGTTCCGGCGGCGGGCGTGGTCGGCGAAGCGATGGTGGCGCTGGTGCTGGCATCGGCGATGATCGAGAAGTTCGGCGGGGATTCGCTGACGGAAACGCGGCGGAATTTTGAGGGATATCTGGAACAGGTGAAGAATTTCTGATGGTTTATCCGATTGTGAAGTACGGGCAGCCGGTGTTGGAAGAGACGGCGCAGGACATCACTGAATTCGATACGCCGGAGCTGCACCAACTGATCGACGACATGTTCGAGTCGATGTACGCTGCGCGGGGAGTCGGCCTGGCGGCGACGCAGATCGGCATCGGCAAACGCGTGGCGGTGATCGACGTGTCGACGGGCGAGGATCCGACGGCCAAGCTGGTGCTGATCAATCCGCAGATCGTGTCGCGGGAAGGCGCGCAGACCAGCGAAGAGGGTTGCCTGAGCCTGCCGACGTTTCGCGAGCCGGTGACCAGAGCCCAGAAAGTCACGGTGCGGGCGCGGGATGCGAAGGGCGCCGAGTTCGAGATGACCGGCGAGGATCTGCTGGCCCGCGCGTTCCAGCATGAGACCGATCATCTGAACGGGACGCTGTATATCAGCCACATCAGTCCGCTGAAGCGCGACTTGATTCGCCGCAAAATCCGGAAGTTGCAAAAGGCCGGGGAGTGGGGGTGAGGCTGGTCTTTCTGGGAACGCCGGAGTTCGCGGTGCCGTCCCTTGAGCGAACCGTTGCGGCGGGACATGAAGTGGTCGGCGGTGTTCACGCAGCCGGATCGTCCAAAGGGGCGGGGCCAGACCATGGCGATGCCGCCGGTGAAAGTCGCGGCGCTGCGGTTAGGGCTTCCGGTCGAGCAGCCGGAGCGAGTGCGGCGGCCGGAGGTGGTGGAGCAGATCCGCGGCATGGCGCCGGAGGCGATGGTGGTAGTGGGTTATGGGCAGATCATTCCACAAACGATTCTGGATATTCCGCCGCTGGGGATCATCAACGTGCATGCATCGCTGCTGCCGAAGTATCGCGGCGCAGCGCCGATTCAGTGGGCCATCGCGCGCGGCGAAACGAAAACGGGCGTGACGACCATGCGGATCGACGCGGGGCTGGATACGGGCGACATGCTGCTGAAATGGGAGACCGAGATCGGCGAGGAGGAGACGGCGGTGGAATTCGGGTCGCGGCTGGCGGTTGCTGGCGCGGAGTTGCTGGTGCGGACGCTCGCCGAGCTGCCGAGGATCGTGCCGGAACACCAGGATTCCTCGCAGGCGACGTATGCTCCGATTCTGAAGAGCGAGGACGGGCATCTGAATTGGGCGCATGACCGCGACGGAGATTCTGAATCGGGTGCGCGGGTTCGTGCCGTGGCCGGGATGCTTACGGATTTTTTCGAGGACAGAGATTTCATGTCTGGAAGGCGGCGCGGGCGGCGATGGAATTGCAGCCGGGAGAACTCGCGGCGAGCGGGCGAAGGCTGTTTTTGGGTGCGGCGACGGGTCGATCGAGTTGCTGGAGGTCCAGTTGGAGGGCAAGAAGCGCATGGCTGCGGCGGCGTTTTTGAACGGAAATGCGATCGAAGCGGGTGAGTCGCTGGCATGACTTTACCGCTCGGGTATCGCTACGCATCGATTTACGCGGGGATTCGCAAAGTCCCGAAGGACGACGTGGCGCTGATCGTTTCGGACACGCCGGCCTCGGCCGCGGCGGTGTTTACGAAGAATCGGGTGGTGGCGGCGCCGGTGGAGCTGGCGCGAAAACATCTGCGCGTGGGGCGGGGCCGGGTGCAGGCTGTGATCGTGAATGCGGGGAATGCGAACTGCGCGACCAGGACCGGGGAACGCGTGGCGCTCGAATGCACTCAGGCGGTCGCGCAGGCGATCGGCTGCGAAGACGGAATATGTTCTTCCTGCGTCGACGGGGGTGATCGGCGTGGAGATGGATGGGCGTCTGATCGTCGACGCGGTGCCGAAATTGGTCGCCGGCCTGGATGCTCTGCGATTCGACGACGCGGCTGGCGCGATTCTTACTACGGATACGACCGGCAAGACGGCGTTCGCGGAAATTAAGGGCGCGAGAATCGCGGGGATGACCAAAGGGTCCGGCATGATTCATCCGCGCATGGCGACGACGCTGGGATTCGTCATGACGGATGCGGTCTATCGCCGGTCGAGTTGCGCGGCGCGCTGAAACGCGCGATCGAGCGAAGCTACAACCGCATTTCCGTGGACGGAGACACGTCGACCAACGACATGGTCGCGGTGCTGGCGAACGGCGCGTCTGGGAAGCAAGCCTCGCTGAAGGCGTTCGAAGGCGCGTTGACGGAAGTGCTGGAATCGCTGGCGCAGCAGATCGTGCGGGATGGCGAAGGAGCGCGGAAGCTGGTGACCATCGAAGTGGAGGGGGCGTCGAGCGATGCGGCGGCGGAAAAGATCGCGCGGGCGATCGCCAATTCGCCGCTGGTGAAAACCGCGATCGCGGGGTCCGATCCGAATTGGGGGCGCATCCTTTCGTCGGCGGGGAATGCCGGGGTGATTTTCGATCCGCGGCGCGTGAACATCGATTTCCAGGACGTTGCGGTGTGCCGGGACGGGCTGGCGGCGGAGTTTTCGGAGGACGAGCTGAAAAAGAAACTCGACTTGCCGGAGTGCCTGGTCCGGTTTTCGATCGGCGGGAAGGGTCGCGGGAAGGCGCGGTTCTGGACCTGCGATTTGACCGAAGATTATATTCGGATTAACGCGAGTTACCGGACATGATTCGGCTGTTCGTCGTCATCGGCGCGCTGGCGATGGCGGATTCGCCGGAGATGGTGAATTTCCTGCGATCGGTGGCGGCGGACTTGGCACAGGCTCATGAAGACCATAACGCTCGGCAGTTTATGGATCATTTCGACAGCGCGATGCCGGGATTTGCGACGCTGCGCGATGAGGTGGAAGAACTGGCGGGGCGCGGGGAGATCGGGTCCGTGATCGAGATCGCGACCGGAATCGGGCGAGGACGATCGTCGGACGCTGGAACTGGATTGGGTGCTGGAGATTCAGGATCAGGCTCCGCGACGCAAGGTGGTCAAATGCACGGTCGAAAAGCAGGGCAAGAATTGGAAGATTACCAGTCTGGAGCCGATCGACTTCTTTAAGTATTGACGCGGCCCAGATAGTAAGACTTCTTGCCGACGCGCAGAACGAACATCGTCTCCGACGCTAAGTCTTCCCGGCGAAGTTGGGCATCGGGCGCGGAGACGCGACGATTGTTGAGGTACACGCCGCCGCCTGCGATTAACCTGGTCGCCTCGCCTTTCGATTTCGCGGCTCCACTGCGGACCAAGGCGTCGGTGACGCGGAGTCCGTTGGCTATACTTATCGCTTCGATGTTGAAAGAAGGAACGTCCGCGAAGATTTCGGCGAGATCGCGATCCTTGAGTCCATCGATTTCTTCGCCGAAGAGGACATTCGAGGCTTTGATCGCATGCACGAGAGCTTCTTCGCCATGCACGATACGGGTGACTTCCTCAGCGAGCTTCTTTTGAGCGACGCGCTGCTCCGGCGGCTTCGAACAGAGCTCCGCGATTTCGGCGATTTCCAGGAACGTAAATAGCTTCAGGAACCGCTCGACGTCGCGATCGTCGGTATTGATCCAGTATTGATAAAACTGGTAGGGGCTCGTCTTATTCTTATCCAGCCAGACCGCATTTCCGGCACTTTTCCCGAATTTCTCGCCCGAGCTGGTTGCAAGAAGCGGAAACGTGATCCCGAAAGCTTGTTCGGCGCGCATTCTGCGAATTAATTCGATACCAGCGGTAATATTTCCCCACTGATCGCTTCCACCGGCCTGAATTTTGCAGCGATTAGTGTCATAAAGCTGAAGAAAATCGAAGGCTTGCAGAAGCATGTAGCTAAATTCGGTGTAGGAAATACCATGTTCGCGATCTTCCAGGCGGCGACGCACGGATTCTTTCGCGAACATGTAATTGACGGTGAAATGCTTGCCGATGTCGCGAAGGAAGTCGAGATAGCTTACTCCTCCGGTCCAATCATAGTTATTCACCATGATCGCGGCGTTATCGCCTTCGAAGCTCACGAAGCGTTCGAGCTGCCGGCGGATGCCTTCGCAGTTGGCGACAACGATTTCCGGGGTCATGAGCTGACGCTCCGCAGTGCGGCCGCTGGGGTCGCCGATCATGCCGGTGGATCCGCCGACCAGAACGATCGGCCGATGGCCCGCGCGCTGAAATCGGGCGAGCATCAAGGCCGGAACCAGGCTGCCGACGTGCAGGCTGTCGGCGGTGGGATCGAAGCCGATGTAGATCGCTTGTCCGGGGCTGGCTGAGAAGCTTGTCGAGGGCTTCACGATCGGTTACCTGGTCGATGGCGCCGCGGCGGTCGAGGTCATCGAGAAGATTCATCGTTTTTCGAAAGTAAGCATGTATTGATTGTTGCCGGTTCGATCATGCGTGGAAATTAGATGAAAGCCGTTGGACTCGATTTCCTTGGCTACGTCATCGCGTTCCAGTCGCACGTGATCGGGGCGGTCCTTTTTATAGAAATCGACGATCACCAGATGGCCGCCGGGTTTCAATGCGTGGGCGATATTGGCCAGCATTTTATCGGGATAATCGAAGTGGTGATACACATCGAGCACCAGGGCGGTATCGACGGAGCCGTGCGGGAAGCTTCGGATCGGTTTCGGTACCTAGGAATAATTTGGCATTGGTTAGCTTGTCGGTGTCTACTTTGACTTTGGCGCGCTCGAGGAAATCGGGCGCGATATCTTCGCCGAAAACCTTTCCGGAAGGTCCGACGGCGTGGCTTAGGAACGGAAGCATGTAGCCGATGCCGGTGCCAATGTCGGCGACGGTCATGCCAGGCTTGATCTCCATCTGAGTGATGATTTCTTCGGGCTTCTGATTCTTGTCGCGATTCGGGGTTATCCAGGGTTTTGGCCACCTTGTCGCGACCTTCCTTGGTCTTGTAACCCTTGTTGGCGTCGGCGGCGACCTGGGACCAGGCGGTGACAGCGCAGAACAGAATCGATGCGAACATTTTTCATAGCGATTTCTCCATGGGCATGGCGAGCGGAGGCTCGACTAAGAAGTTTAACTCCGCCATGCGTGCAATGGCGGAGCGGATGGATTGTTCCGTGGCGGGTTCCACGGTGATGACGAACGGCAGGTCGCGCCAGTTCGCTTGGGGCAACTGCAGAATCGCGTCGATCGAAATATTTTCAGCGGCCAAGGCCGTGGCCAGCTGGGCGATGATGCCGGGGCGATCCTCGACGCGGAAGCGCAAGATAGTAAGCGGACCGGTGGAGGGTCACGGGGATCGGCATGATACTCGCCCAGCCGCGCGTGGGCGAACGGCGAGACGCGCTCCGGGCTGCCGCAACGGATCTCGCGGGCGACGCGCATCAGATCGCTGACCACGGCGACGCCGGTGGGATGCGAGCCCGCGCCGCGGCCATAGTAAAACGTGTCGGCGCCATAGCGGCCGTGGACCCACACGGCGTTATACGCGCCGCGCACGCCGGCAAGGATGGTCGATTGCGGAATCAGCGACGGGCGAACGGAAAGAATCAAGCCGTCGGGCGTCTGGCGCGCGGAGGCGATCAGGCGGATGGTGTGATGCAACTGGTGCGCGTACTCGAAATCCACGGGCGCGATGCGGCGGATTCCTTCGGTGTAGATGTCCTCCGGGACGATCCGCTCGCCGAAGGCGAGAGCGGACAGGATCGCCAGCTTGGATCGCGCGTCGAAGCCGTCGACGTCGGCGGAGGGATCGGCTTCGGCGATAGCCGGCTTCCTGGGCTTCCCGCAGAACGCTGTCGAAGTCCGCGCCGCGACTCTCGATCTCCGTCAGGATGTAGTTGCACGTGCCGTTAAGAATTCCGTACAGCGTGTCGATGCGGTCGCCCGAAATTCCTTCCCGAAGAACCGCGTGAATGGGGATGCCGCCGGCGACGCTGGCTTCCATGGCGAGATTGATGCGGGCGGCGATGGCGCGATCCCACAGCTCGGCGCCGGCGCGCGCCATCAGCTCTTTGTTCGCGGTGACCACGGATTTTCCGGCGGCGATGGCGGCATCGATGATTTCGCGGGCCACGGTGGTGCCGCCGATTAGCTCGGCCACGATCTGTATTTCCGGGTTCGCGACCACTTCGCGCCAGTCGCGTGGTCTTCATTGCGGCATCGAAATGTGGCGGAAGCGGCTTGTTATGGACGCTGCGGCTGCAGACTGCGCGCACGCACAGCGGGAAACCGAGCTTGAGCGCGATCTGATCCGCGTTCTCCGCGAGAATCGAGAGCGCACCCGTGCCGACGTTCCCCAGGCCGACGATTCCGATGTTGACCATTTTTCACTTTACGACGTTTGGCCGCGTCTCCTGCTCTACTTAACGACGACACGGAACTCGATCACCAGCACCAGCGCGTCGGGCGTCACGTGGACTTCGCCGAGATCGAAGGCAGCCAGTTCCTGCTGGTACGACGCGCCGGTCTGAGTCATCAGCTTGCGAGCCTGGTCGCGAACTTCAATCTTGAAATCCTTCGAGATGCTGCCGGACAGAGCGGCGCGGACGCGGCGGATATAGTAGGAATCCTTGACGGTGGAGACGTTCACATCCACGAGGCGGATAGCGCCATCTTTCGGAACCGGGGACGCCGTGAGGGTGAGATCGAACGAATCGCCCAGCCCGACGCATCCGCCGAAAACATCGAGGGCGGTGCGGCCGCTGAAGCGCGCTCTCACGCGCAGACGGCCGCGATCGCTGTCGATGTGCGGCGCTTCCAGATAGGCGAACTGGCACTTGGTAGACCGGTTGCCGCGCACGTAATGGCGGCCATCCTGCGTGAAAAGCTGTTCGGCGATGATGCGTTCCAGCGCGGCGTAGCGGAGCTCCAGTTCGGCGGAAAAGGCAGGGATGCGCCAGCAACAGCAGCGCGGGCAATCTTCATGCATCGGGTTTGTATCATTGTAGGTGATGAAGCCGCTCTTCTGTCTGATGCTGGGTGCGTGGTCTGGCGCAAGCGCCGCCTTCGCCTCGAACAGGCGCCGCGATCAGGGCACGCCGCAGGATGCTCCGGCTGGACATCAGACCAACCCGCGAGGCGATCGTCAAGGCCGACTACAAGCGAAATCTTGCAGGACGCGGCCAGGCTTGCGAGGCTCGCCGAAGAGTTGAAGGCAGAGCTGGAGAATGGGGATAAGGACGTGGTTTCGGTGAAGACGATGAAGAAAGACGGAAGATATCGAGAAGCTCGCGAGGAGTATTCACTCGGCGGCTGAAGCGCTATTGAGCGCCCGGCAGTTGTGTTAACCTGGAGCGTTTACCCGCCATGCCTGTCACTCGCGAAAAAAGTCAACTGATGAGCGCCTCGGAGATCGACCGGACGCTGGTCCGGCTGGCGCATGAGATTCTGGAACGGACCGCGGACCTGGACAAGCTGGCGTTCATCGGCATCCGCCGGCGCGGCGTGCCGCTGGCGCAACGGCTGGCCGCAGAAAATCGAGGCGCTGGAGCAGCGCAAGATCCCGGTGGGAATTCTCGATATCAATCTGTATCGCGACGATCTTTCGACGGTGTCGCACCAGCCGGTGGTGAACGCGACCGATATTCCGTTTTCCGGTCACCGGGCAAGGACATCATCCTGATGGACGATGTGCTGTACACCGGCCGCACGATTCGAGCCGCGCTCGACGCGCTGTTCGATCACGGGCGTCCGGCGCGGGTGCAGCTGCTGGTGCTGATCGACCGCGGCCATCGCGAACTGCCGATTGAAGCGCAGCTACGTCGGCCGCACGGTGCAGACCACCGGCGAACGAAATCATCGAAGTGAAGTTTCAGGAAATCGACGGGATGGAGAAGGTGCTGCTGGTGGAGAGGGTTCCGAACACAGGGAGCGTGAGGGTGCCGCACGGGCTTGCTGGGCATCGAAGATCTTACGCGCGAAGAGATCCAGGCGATCCTGGACCGGGCGCAGGATTTTCAGCCTCGGCGAGCCGCGCGGCAAGCTGGATCTGCTGCGCGGGCGGATGGTGGTGAACCTGTTCTTCGAAGCGTCCACGCGCACGCGCACCAGTTTCGAAATTGCCGCCAAGCGGCTGGGCGCGGACACCATTTCGATCACGGCGCAGGCCTCCAGCGTTTCCAAGGGCGAATCGCTGGTGGACACGCTGAACACGCTGGCCGCGATGCGGCCGGACGCGATCATCATGCGCCATGCCGCATCGGGCGCGCCGCATTTCCTGCAACGCTATCTGGACACGCCGATTATCAACGCGGGCGACGGAACGCATGAGCATCCGACGCAGGCGCTGCTCGATGCGCGCACCATTCTCGATCGCGGCGCGGCGCTCGAAGGGCTGCGCGTGGCGATCATCGGCGACATCGCGCACAGCCGCGTGGCGCGGTCGAACGTGTATCTGCTTTCGAAGTTCGGGGCGCGAGATCGTGCTGTGCGGACCGGCGTCGCTGCTGCCGGTGGAATTGCAACAGATCGCGCCGGGAATCACGCTGACCACCGACATGCGACGAAGCGATTTGCCAGGCCGACGTGATCATGATGCTGCGCGTCCAACTGGAGCGGCAGCATGAGGCGTCCGTTTCCGGCCAGCGAATATTTTCAGTTCTACGGCCTGCGGCTGGAACATCTGGAGCTGGCCCGGCCGAACGTGATCGTGATGCATCCGGGTCCCATCAATCGCGGGCGCGAGATTTCTTCGGAAGTCGCGGATTCGCAGCGGTCGGTGATTCTGAATCAGGTGGAAAACGGAATCGCGGTGCGGATGGCGGTGCTCGAAAGGGTGATGCGTGGCGTCGCTGGTAATTAAGAACGGCCGCGTGATCGATCCGGCGTCGGGCCTCGACGGCGATCGCGGACGTGTCGATCGAGGACGGCTTGATTCGCGGGGTCGGCGAAGGCCTGAGCGGCGCGGAAGTTTTCGATGCGCTCGGGACTGATCGTCGCGCCCGGCTTCATCGATATGCACGTGCATCTGCGCGAGCCTGGGTTCGAGCACGCCGAGACGATCGAATCGGGATCGCGCGCGGCCGCGGCCGGCGGATTCACCTCCATCTGCCCGATGCCCAATACGTCGCCGGTGAACGACAACGCGACCGTCACCAGTTACATCATCGAGAAAGCCCGGCGGCACGCGGTCGTGAACGTGTTCCCGATCGGCGCGATCACGAAGGGCAGCGCGGGCGAGGAGCTGGCGGCCATCGGCTCGATGAAGGAGGCGGGCGCGGTGGCGATTTCCGACGATGGGCGGCCGGTGATGAACGCCCGCGTGATGCGGCGCGCGATGGAGTTCGCGCGCAGCTTCGGAATCCCGGTGATCAACCATTGCGAGGACCTGCATTTGAGCGCGGGCGGCGACATGCATGAAGGGTTCGAATCGGTGCGGCTGGGGCTTGCGCGGGATTCCGGGATGCTCGGAAGACGTGATGGTGGCGCGGGATATTCTGCTGGCCGAGTTGACCGGCGCGCGCTATCACGTGGCGCATATTTCGTCGCGGCATGCGGTGGAGATGGTCGCGTTCGCGAAGGCTCGCGGGCTGGCGGTGACCGCGGAGGCGACGCCGCATCATCTGGCGCTGGCGGACGCCGACATGATTCCGTACGACTCGAATTTCAAGATGAAGCCGCCGCTGCGGTCGCAGTGCGATGTGGGCGCGGTGGTGGCGGGCGTGGTCAGCGGAGCGATCGACGCGATCGCGACCGATCACGCGCCGCATCCGGGCAGCGAGAAAATGCAGGAATTCGAGAAGTGCCCGTTCGGAATTTTGGGACTGGAGACGGCGATCGGAGTCGCGCTCGAAAGCCTGGTGCATCCGGGAAAGATCTGGCTGATGCGGTTCGTGGAATTGTTCACGACGCGGTCCGGCGAGGATCCTGGGATTGAAGCGCGGGAACTTTGAGCCGCGGGCGCTCCCGCGGATGTGACGATTTTTTCGACCGATCGCGAATGGACTTACGACGTGAACAAATCGTTCTCGAAGAGCCGGAATTCGCCGTTCGACGGGCGGACGTTTCGGGGAGGGCCGGTGGCGACGATCGTGAATGGCCGCGTCGCTTGGTCAGGATGAAGCAGCGCCGACTTTCCGGCACTCGTCGCACGGGCAGATCTTGCGGAAATGATCGAACGAATAGATGCCGGTGTTGTGGCCGTCGCTCCACTCGATGCGGATGGCGTAGCCGCCCACCGGCTCGACGTTCAGCATCTTCAGAGCGGGCTTATACATCTGGAACGGACTCGCGGCGGGCCGAGTAGTTCGATTTCTGCGGCTCGGTGCCGTGCGCGCCGGTGCAGGTGGCGCAGGGGCATTCGTCGCGCAGGTAGGCCAGCGCATACTCGCTGTGATGGTCGTCTTTCCAGTCGATCTTGATTCCCTTCGATTTGGAAATCGCGATGTGCTCGGGTTCGCGCGGTCACTGATTCACTCTCTCGATGTCGCGCACGCCGGAGATGCGGCGGATCGCGGAGACGACTCGCTCCAGCTGCTTCTTGTCCCTCACCTCGACGGTCATGTCGATGATCGGCGCTCCGGCGTGCGCTCGTCGCTGCGCGCTTCCAGGCTGCGGATGTTGGTCTGTTCGGTGAACAGCGCGGTGGTGAGCTGGTTCAGCATGCCGGGCCGGTCCTCGGTGTGGACCATCAGCTTCACGGGGAACGTCTGCGAGGCGCTGCGCGCCCATTCGACGTCGATCTTGCGCTCCACCTCGTACATCAGGTTCTGCACGTTGGCGCAGTTGACGCGAATGCACCGCGACGCCCTTGCCGCGCGTCACGTAGCCGACGATGGCTTCGCCGCGGATCGGATTGCAGCACTTGGCGCGATAGACCAGCAGATCGTCGATGCCCTTCACCTTGATGACCAGATCCTGCCCGCCGCCGGGCGTGACCGGGACGCGACGGCGCGGGCGCGGAAGGCTCCGGCGCGGGCTCGACCGGAATCTGTATCGGGCGCCAGCTTCTGCAGGACCTGGCGCGCGGAATACTTGCCGTAGCCCAGCGCGGCGTGCAGATCCTCCATCTTGGAGTAGCCGTATTCGCGCGGCCACGGCTTCCAGCTGGCTCTTGGTGACCTCCGCCATTTTCACGCCCAGGCGCCGCGCTTCGCGCTCCAGATATTTCTCGCCGATCTCGATGGCCTTGGCGCGCTCCGTGGTGTTGATGACGTGCTTGATCTTGTTGCGCGCCTTGGACGTCTTGACCACCGCCAGCCAGTCCTTGCTCGGCAGGTGGCCGGGCTGGGTCAGGATCTCGACCACGTCGCCGTTGCGCAGCGCAGACTTGAGCTGCACGATGCGCCCGTTGACCTTGGCGCCGACGCAGCGGTTGCCGACGTCGGAGTGAATGGCGTAGGCGAAATCGATGGGCGTCGCGTCGCGCGGCAGGACGATCACTTTTCCGCGCGGCGTGAAGGTGTACACTTCTTCCGGGTACAAGTCCACTTTGAGCGTGGACATGAACTCGCCGGGATCGCGCATCTCGCGCTGCCACTCGACCAGTTGGCGCAGCCAGGCGATGCGCTGATCGTCCTCGGCGGCTGCGGGACCGCGGCGGCCTTCCTTATATTTCCAGTGCGCCGCGATGCCTTCTTCGGCGATGCGGTGCATCTCCTCGGTGCGGATCTGCACTTCGAAGTGGCGCCCGCCGGGGCCCATCACGGAGGTGTGCAGCGATTGATACAGATTGGGCCGCGGAATGGCGATGAAATCCTTGATGCGGCCGGGAATGGGATGCCATTCGTTGTGAATGACGCCCAGCGCGGCGTAGCAGTTCTTCACCGAATCGGTGATGATGCGGACGGCCAGCAGATCGTACACCTGGTCCAGGGTGATCTTCTGGCGCTTGAGCTTCTGGAACACCGAATAGGCGCGCTTCACGCGGGTTTCGACGCGGGCGGGAATGCCTTCGCGGGCCAGGTTCACCTCCACGGTGTGCTTGATCTCGTGCAGAAGATGCCTCATTGGCCGCGCGGGCGGCGTCGAATTCCTTGAGCAGTTCCGCGGATGCTTCGGGCTCCAGGTACTTGAAGGAGAGATCCTCCAGCTCGCCGCGGATTTTGCCCATGCCCAGGCGGTGCGCGATGGGCGCGTAGATTTCGATGGTTTCCTGCGCGATGCGCAGCTGCTTTTCGCGCGGCAGCGAACCCAGCGTGCGCATGTTGTGCAGGCGGTCGGCCAGCTTCACCAGGATCACGCGAATGTCGTTGACCATGGCCAGCAGCATCTTGCGGACGCTTTCGGCCTGCCGCTCCTCGCGCGAGGCGAGATTGAGCTTGCTCAGCTTGGTGACGCCGTCCACGCAGCGGGCCACTTCGTCGCCGAAATTCTTGCGGATCTCGTCGAGCGTCGCGGAGGTGTCCTCCACCACGTCGTGCAGAAGGCCGGTTTCGAGGCACACCATGTCCATGTGCATCTCGGCGAGCTGGCGGGTCACCAGCAGCGGATGGATCATGTAGGGCTCGCCGGAGGCGCGCTTCTGGCCCTGGTGGCGCTCGGCGGCGAAGCGGTAGGCCTTTTCGAGCGGCGCCAGATCCTCGTTGGGGCGAAGTTCGCGGAGGCGGGCTTCGAGTTCGCGGAAAAGGGTTCTACGAGCGACGGGACCGGCGGAGACTGCGGTGGACGCAGCCACCTCAGTCGAATCGAGAGGCATGGATACTTACAGTGTATCGTGCGGGATCCGAACGGACCGACGCAGCGCCGCTTACCGTTCGACGCTGGTCTACTTCGCGCGTTCGGCATGCCGATGCCGTTGTTGGTCGGCTGGCGCGCGGCTTTGACCTTCTTGGTGTCCAGGGCCTTCTGGAGCCAGCCGTCGGCGACTTCGATCTGCTTCTTGTATTCGTCCGGGCTGTCCAGCAGGTCGGCGCGCTCGCGGATCAGCAGGTTCATGTACGCCATGGCGTCTTCGTACTCCTTGTCGATCTCGAGCGCCTTCTGCAGATTGCTCATGCCCTCATCGATGATCGCCAGAGTACTTGGGTCTTGCAGCTCCTCCTTGACCTTCTTGTCCTTGATGGGACCGGGATCTTCGGGCTTCATGCTGCAGATTGGCGCGAGCGATCATCTCGGCCGGATACCACTTGGCCCAGGCGATGACGCCCAGGCTGTAATAGGCTTCCTTGTTCTTTGGATCGACTTCGATCAGCTTCTTGTACCACTTGGCGGCCTCGTCGAACTTCGCGACCTTCTGGTCGGGCGGAAGCGAAGACGCCTGGTTGTAAGCCAGGGACGCCAGCGACGCGAGAGCGTGGTTTTCGTTCGGGTCCTTGTCCAGCACCTTCAGGAATTCCTCCCTGGCCTTGGTCGCCATGTCGATGTTCTCCGGCGATTCGGCGCCGGGGATCCATTGCGACATGTAGGCGGTGGCCAGATACAGGCGCGCGTTGGGATTGTTCGGATCGAGCGCGATGGCCTGCTTGAAATGCTCCACCGCGTCGGCGTACTTGGCGTTCTTGAAGGCCTGCACGCCCTGATTCAAATGGTCGCGCGATTTCAGTTTGTCGCATCCGGCCGTCAGTGCAAGCATACAGCCGACCAATCCGGCCGCGGTCCTAAACGTCGCTTTACGCATACGCATTCTCTCTTCTTAACTTCTATGATCAATCTACTGCCCGGCCTCGATCTTGGGAGTCATCAGACCGATCTTGTCGATGCCCGCGCCCTTGGCGATGTCGATCGCGTGCGCGACGGTCTCAAACTCCAGTCCGGATCGCCCTTGACGAACACCACGCGCTCGGCGCGGGTCTTGAAGACCTCCTCCAGCCGATGCCTGCAGCTTGGCCACCTCGATCGGATCCTGGTTGAGCTTCATCGACTTGTCCTTGTCGATCACGATCACCACGGTGCGGTCCTGGCTCGGATCGCGGCGGCGGCGTGTTGGGCGGCGGCGGCTGCGGCGCCAGCACGTCCAGGCCGTGCGGCGTCAAGGGCGTGATCACCATGAAGATGATCAGCAGCACCAGCAGCACGTCGATCAGCGGCGTGACGTTGATGTCGCACTTCGATCCGCCGTTTCCACCACCCATACTCATTGCCATAACAAATTCTCCTTAAATCGCGTTCCTGAAAACTACTGTCGCGGGCGTCGCCGGCTTGCTCCGCGCCGCGTGGCCGGACGTCCTGATTCGCTCTGCTCGGTCAGCAGCCCGATCTGGTCCACGCCCGCGGCGCGCAGATTGTCGACCACGTCCTCCACCTCTTCGTACTTGGCGCGCGCGTCGGCCTTGATGTAAACGGTCTTGTCGAGCTTGTTGGTCTGCAGGTCGCGAACCTTGCCGGAAGATCCTCGATGTGGATCTGGTTGTTGCCGGGGCTCAGGAAGAACTTCGCCGTTGCGCGTGACCGCGATCAGGATCGCGTCTTCCTTGTCGGCGGCCTGCATCGCGATGGGGTTCTTGGTGACCACTTTTTCCACCGTCTCGCCCTTGGTCAACATAGGCGTGATGACCATGAAGATGATCAGCAGCACCAGCATCACGTCCACCATGGGCGTGACGTTGATGTCGGTGACTACCGGCGGCGCTTTTTTCTTTTCCATAGACAACTCCTTATCCTCTAGTCCGGTTCGCGTCACGCAGCGGACGCCAGCTGCTCGAGCTCGCCGGCCGCCGGCACGATTTCAACTCGCGAAGACGACCGTTCCGCGAACCTTACTTCCCGGCGCCGGCCTTGCTGCGACCGCTTCAGGAAGTAGTCGATCAGCTCGGAGCTGGAGTTGCCCATCTCGACGTCGAACGCTTCCACGCGGTTGGTGAAGTAGTTGAACATCCACGACCGCGGGGATAGCCACGAACAGACCGACGGCGGTGGTGACCAGCGCTTCCGAAATACCGCCCGCGACCGCGCCCAGACCGGTCGACTTTTCGGTCGAAATTCCCTTGAACGCGTTGATGATGCCGACGCACGGTTCCGAGCAGTCCCACGAAGGGAGCCGAGGAACCGATGGTCGCCAGCGCTCGAAATGCCGCGCTTCAGTTCGGCGTGCACGATGGCTTCGGCGCGTTCCAGAGCGCGTCGCGAAGCCTCGATCTCTTCGCCCGATATTTCCGCGCTCATCTGATGCGCCCGGAATTCCTGCAGACCGGCCACCACGACCTTGGCCAGGTGGCTCTTGCCGAACCGGTCGGCGATCTTGATCGCTTCATCCAGCTTGCCTTCGCGCAGCGCGCCGGCCACGGCCGGAGCGAACTGGCGGGACTGCTTGCGCGCGCCGTTAAAGGCGATGGCACGGTCGATCATGACACCGATCGACCACGCCGACATGATGAACAGCATGATCACGACGAGCCGGGCGGGCCAGCCCATCTGTGCCCCACATCGACGCGCGGTCGAAACTGACGGCGCGCCGCAGCTTCCTGAAGAAGCATGAACGCCCAAACTTGCACCTGTAAAACCATGATTTTCTCCTGCGAGTTGAAATTGAAAGCGGACGCCTTGAGGAGCGCCCGCTTCTGTACTTACTGACTCAAAGTGAAATTCACGTCAATTTGAGTGATCACTTCCACCGGCTCACCGTTCAGAAGAGTCGGCTTGTAAACCCATTGCTTCACCGCCTCGGTGGCGGACGGGACCAGCAGCGGGTGGCCGCTGACCAACTGCAAGTTCTGAATCGTGCCGTCCTTGCCGATGATGGCGGTGAACCGCACCGTCCCTGAATGCGCGCCTGCTTGGCCAGCGGCGGATAGTGCGGCGTCACTTTCTTGATCAGATTCGCCGCCTGCACGTTGCCGCCGACGCGAATACGCTGCGGCGCGGTCGGCTTGGACTTCCTTCACCTTGGGAGGCGGAGGCGGCGGCGGAGGCGCCGCTCCGATAATTCCACCGAGCACGCCGCCGGTGCCGCCCGGAACGCCGCCGGGAACGCCACCGACCACGCCACGCCGGCCATCGAAGGCGGCAGCTCGTCTTCGATGAATGATCGCGACGTTTTTGGGAATCTCCTTGGGAGCCATCAGCCGGCCGGCGTCGAACTGGCGCGGCGCAACCTTGATGATCTTTCGGCGGCCGGCGGGGGCGGCGGAGGCGGAGGCGGCGGAGGCGGCGGCGGCGCCGTCAGCAAGCTGGTCAACTGCGCCTTGCGGCAGCACATCCGTGTAAATCAACGGAATCAGATATCACGACGACGATGATCAGCTGATCTGAATCGCGAACGACAGAATCACCGTCCAGCTCTTGTGGGTCTTGTCTACCCCGTCTACGAAGGTTTGTTCAAACATCTGCCCTGTTCTTCCTCCTCCTTCAACTCCGCACGGCTCATCCGCGTACCCGCAACTCGCCTTCTGCACGGCCGCGGCGCGTCTTCGCGTACTGGATTCTTTCACCGGCGCAGCCGGCCGGCGCCGCGCTGCCCTTCTTCCTGGACTCGAGCAAGTTCTGCCAGAATATCAGGATTGGACTGGCGATGAAAACCGACGAATACGTTCCCACGATGATTCCCACCACCAGCGCGAACGAAAATCCGTTCAGCACCTGGCCGCCGAACAGAAACAGCGACATCGCCGTCAGCAGCGTCAGGCCGCTGGTCAGCACCGTCCGGCTCAAGGTCTGGTTCACGCTGATGTTGATCAGGTTTTCCAGCGTCTCGCGCCGCATCAGCTTCAGATTCTCGCGAATGCGGTCGAACACCACGATGGTGTCGTTCATCGAATAGCCGACCAGGGTCAGCAGCGCGGCCACCACCGTCAGCGAGATCTCTTTGTTGAACAGCGAGAACAGGCCGATGGTGATGATCGTATCGTGGAACACCGCCACCACCGCCGCGACGCCGTAAATCCACTCGAACCGGAACGCGATGTAGACCAGCATTCCGCCCAGCGCGTACAGCGTCGCCAGGATCGCCTGCCTGCTGCAGCTCCTTGCCGACCTTCGGCCCCACCACTTCCGCCGACAGAATCGTGAACGGCCCCAGCGAGCACTCTTGTTTAACGCCTGAATCACTGCGGCGTTACACCCTTTACACCGAAGAAAGTTCGATCGAACGAGTTCAGGATGCCGCCCTTGCGATGGCGCGATAGGTCCTCGATCGCCTTGACCACGTCCTGCAAGTTCCTGCTCGGACATGGCCACGCCCGCCTGCAGCAGCGGCTCGCGCAGGCGGTCGGCCAGCTGCTCGGCCGACGGAATTGTTCAGATCCAGCTTTCCTTCTCGCGCCGCCGAACGTCGAACGCAGTGTGTCCTCGATGATCTGCCGGTTGGCGTTCAACTCCTTTTCGTCGCGCGATCTCGGTGCCGACCAGCACTTCCTGCTTGCCGGTGACCTGCTGGACCGAGATTTCGCCGCGGATCTTGCTGCTCAGAGCGCGTGCGGATCTGCTGTACCGGAGGCTCCTGGTTGAACCGCAAGTACATCAGCGCGCCGCCCTTGAAGTCGATGCCGTATCTTGGGCCGCCCTTCACCGCAAGACTGATCAGCCCGGCCGCCGTCAACACCAGGGAGGCGCCGATGAACGGCCACTTCTTGCCGAGAAAGTCAAAGTTGGTGTTCTTAAATAATTCCATTGAGCCTATACTGCCGGCTTAGTGTTACAGACACCGGCCAGTGTTCCAAAGTTCCCTCCGTCTACCGGAAGCGTTGGCAGGTTTTTCCACGAACCGCGGCTTTTCAACATACCAAAGAACCCGTGTCAGTTCAAACTACGTCAAATACTTAGCGTTACCACCCGCTTCTGCATGCCCAACTCCCAGTCGAAGATGGTCCGGGAAACAAAGACCGCGGTGAAAACATTGGCGATCAGACCGATCACCAGGGTCACCGCGAATCCCTTCACCGGCCCGGTTCCGAACAGAAACAGAAACGCGCAGGAAACCACGGTGGTCACGTGCGTATCGATGATGGTCAGAAACGCCTTCCTGAAACCCGCGTCCACGGCCGCGATCACCGCCTTTCCGGCGCGCAGTTCTTCGCGGATGCGCTCGAAAATCAGCACGTTCGAATCCACCGCCATACCGATGGTCAGGATCACGCCGGCGATTCCGGGCAGCGTCAGCACCGCGTCGAATAGCTCAGCGCGGCGACCAGAATCATCGCGTTCAGGATCAGAGCCAGGGTCGCGTTGATCCCGCTGCGCTTGTAGTAGACCAGCATGACGCACACCACCGCGATCACGCCCGCGATGCCGCTGACCAGCGCCCGTCCTGATCGAATCGGACCCGAGCGACGGCCCCACCGTGCGCTCTTCCAGATACTTCGATTCCGGCCGGCAGCGACCGGCGCGCAGGTTCAGCGCCAGGTCGGCCGCTTCCTCGTGGCCCGAAGCCCGTGATCACGCCGTTGTCGGCTGATCTTGTCCTGGATGGTCGGCGCGCTCATCACCATCTTGTCGAGCACGATCGCCAGCCGGTTCCCGATGTTGCGCCGCGTGAACCTCTCGAAGCGCTTGGCGGCGTCCTGGGTCAGCACAAGCTCGGTCTCCCAGCCGCCCGTTTCGCCGATCTGCTGCGGACGCGCGTCGCGCAGATCGCGGCCGGTCGACCACCGGCGTTGCGGGACAGGATATAGTACTCCGGCGGCGCGCCGGCGCGCGGCTGCCTCTGACGAATCTGCGGCATCCAGCGGCAGAACGCCGCCCTTGCTCGCGCGGCTTCTTCGGCGCGAAGAGAACGGCGCCGCCCATGACCTCGTCGCAGCTCCAGCACGGCCTGCGTTTTCAGGATCTGTTTGACGCGCGCCGGATCGTCGACGCCGGGAAGCTGCACCAGGATCTCGGCTTCGCCGTCGAGCCGCCGCGCTTCTGCACGCTCGATTCGGACAGCCCCAGGCCGTTGATCTTCTTTTCGATGGTGTTGATGCTCTGGGTCAGCGTGTCGTCCTTCAGCTTCAGCGCGTAGCGTCGGCTTCATGGTCAGGCGGAAGTCGGTGGAGCTGACCGGCGTCAGAATCCAAGCAGTCGCCGAAATTTTCGTTGACGATGCTGCGGAAGTTCGCCGGCCTTGGTGGCCGGCATGCCCTTGATGTCGATCTGAATCTGTCGCGCGTCCGCGATCGATCTCCGGATCGTTGCGGCTGATCTCGGTGTAGGCGATGCGGCCTTGTTCAACTCGTCCTTCAGGCGCTGGATCACGCGTGTCGGCCTCCGCCTTGAAGGCGTCCTGAAGCTGGACCTGAGCACCAGCTGGCTGCCGCCCTTCAGATCCAGACCCAGGTGGATGTTCTTCTTCCAGTTGTCCATCAGCTCCTGCCTTGGAGGTCGGCAGGCCGATGATGCCGTAGACGCAGATCAGGATCACGACCACGATCGCGATGGCCCTGAATTTGAGATTGCTTGTTCATGGAGCTTACTTCTTTTCCTCGGTGGCTTTCTCCGGATTCACCAGGCTCGCCACGGCGCTGCGCGCGACCTGCAGTTTGATGTTATCCGGCTTCACGCGCAGGATCAGGGTGTCGCCGGTGATGCTCACGATGGTGCCCACGATGCCGCCGGTGGTCAGCACCTCATTGCCCGCTCTGCAGCTCCGGCAGCATCGCCGCCTGCTGCTTCTTCTGCCGCTGCATGGGCATGAACACCAGGAAGTAGAAGATCGCGACGATGAAGATCAGCGGCAGGAAGCTCATGACCGGATTCGGGTTCGGTCGCGGGCGCCTGCTGAAGAGTAATAAGGCGAGACATGCTTGGGGATTTCGTCTATCTCGAGGTCACCGCGCTTCTCGATACGCTGCAGCGACACGGCCTTCAGGAACTCGGGGAACTTCCCAACTAATATAGCCTGCCTGATCTCCCGCATGATGTCAAGGTACCGCCGCAGGTTGTGGAGCGTCGCCAGGGTCGAAAACGTCATCTCGCCCGCCAGAAACAGGTGCCGCAGATAGGCGCGCGAAAAATTCCGGCACGTATAGCACGGGCAGGACTCATCCACCGGGCGCGGATCCTCTTTATATTGCGCCTGTTTGATGACCACGCGGCCCGTGAGATGTAAACAGGTACCCGTTACGGGCGTTGCGCGACGGCAGTACGCAATCCATCATGTCGACGCCGCGGGCGACGTACTCCGGCAGCTCCTCCGGCATGCCGACGCCCATCACGTAGCGCGGCCGGTCGCGCGGCAGCAGCGGCGCGGCGATCTCGGTCATTTCCAGGCTCAGCGCGCGCGGCTCGCCGACCGAAAGTCCGCCGATCGCGTAGCCGTCGGCGTCGAGTTCCAGCAGTTGCTCGGCGCAGTGGCGGCGCAGATCCGCGATACATGGAGCCTTGCACGATCGGGAAACACGCGCGCTGGCCGTCGTCGCCGTAGCGCTCGCGATAGTGCGCGTAAGCCGGCTCGCGCCCAGCGCAGGGTCCGCTCGTCGAAACGCGCGCGGCTTCGTGGCTGGCCGGATACGCCAGGCACTCGTCGAGCACCATCATGATGTCGCTGCCGAGCGCGATCTGCACATCGATGGTCGATTCCGGCGTGAACAGGTGCGCGTCGCCGTTGAGATGCGAGCGGAACAGCACGCCCTCTTCGGTGACCTTGCGCAGGCTGTCCAGGCTGAAGACCTGAAATCCGCCGGAATCGGTGAGGATCGCGCGGGGCCATGCATGAACTCGATGCAGCCCGCCGAGCTTGCGGATGGTCTCGTGCCCGGGCCGCAGGAATAGATGATAGGTGTTGCGCGAGAATGATTTTGGCGTCGAGATCGTTGATCAGATCGCGCGGCAGAATCCCTTTGACGGTCGCCTGCGTGCCGACGGGCATGAACACGGGAGTCTCGACATCGCCATGAGCGGTGTGGAGAATCCCCGCGCGGGCGCCGGTTTCGGGGCAGACGGCCTGAAGTTCGAATCGGAACACAGATTTTATTGTAGGAGAAGTTCAGCGAACCGTAAGCGAGATCGGATCGCCATTCGAAGGATCGAAATACTCGAAAAATTTCAGAACATCGGCGCGCGTCCCTGCGGTCACGCTGATTTGCCCCGAATTCAACCCGCGCACCAGCGTCATACGCCCGGCGATCAACTGATCTAGAACTCGCTTGTCGAGACTGATTCCCACATCAGCTTTGGCTGGCGCGGATTCGTCAAACTGCGCGACGCCCCTGCGCACTTCCAGGCCGTATTCCTCCTTCACATCCGGGAACCGAAACGCCATGGTGGTGTGAACGTCGAGCGTCGCTTCAGACTTCAGCCGAGTCGTCAGGCCCTCCACCCACACGCGCGCCGGCAAAGCGGCGATGGTCTCGGGCGACCCGAAGTTCGCCCGCGCCCGCGTGGTCACCGCCGCCACGTCGAGCGTCCCATCCAGCTCATGCGCGGAAGCGAGGTACCAGTTTCGCCAATTGGTATTGAGCGACGCGTAGCCGAGCTTGCGAAACGCCTCGGCCTTGACCGCCCGCGCGTCTTTATCGTCGTGATTCATGCGGATCAGGTACGTCGCGAGTTCCGCCGCCCATTGCGCGTCGCCGGCGTCCATCGCTTGACGAGCTTCGCCAAGCACGCGGTCGCGACCGCCCATCAACATCACGTGGCGCCGCGCGGATTCCGCGGGCGGCGTCGGATCGAGCGCCACCGGATCGCCTTCGAACCATCCCAGATAGCCGACGTAAATCTCCCGCACCGAATGCGAGACCGTTCCGTAAAATTCGCGCAGATACGGGGAGTAACTTGCAAGATGCTGTGGAAGCTTCACGGCCGCCACCAGCTCATCCCGCGTCATGCCGCGATTCATGTAGCGGATGGTCTGATCGTGCACGAACTGGATTCCGTCGCGATAATTGCGCATGACCTCTTCGACTTTTTCTTTCCCAGACACCGGCTGGCCATGCGACGGGACCAGATGCTCGGCGCCCACTGCACGCATACGATCGATGCTTTCCACCCACGCCAGTGGATCGCGGAAGCTCGCGCCGCGAAGCGTGTGGATGTTCGGAAAAGCCGGTCCCTGGATCATATCGCCCGAAAGTAGGACGCGCGAATCGGGCAGAAAAACGTTCAGGTGATCGGGCGTTTCGCTCGGCACATGGATCAGCCGAAGCTTCACTCCAACGATGGTCAGGTCCAATGTTTCCGCGAACGTTTTCGTCGGCGGAATAAATGAGGTCGTGCCCGGCAGGTACAGCGGCCCCAGGCCGTAGTTCATGTCCTTCCGTTCCTCAGCGGTCATTCCGGCTCCAAACGAATACGAGCTGCGCACGCCCAGAATCGGCCCGATCAGCTCGCCCTGCGTGACATAATTCTTCAACAGCGACTCTTGGGCGTAAATCGCCACGCGGCCTGCCGCAACGTCCTCCGAGGAGGCAAACGCCTTCACGCCGCTGGTGTGATCCGGATGGAAATGCGTGTAGATCACAGCCACCACCGGCTTCTGCGTGATCTTTCGAAACTCCTCGCGCACCTGCTTCGCCGCCTCGACCGAAGACAGTGTGTCGACGATCATCACGCCATCGTTCCCCTCGATCATGATCGAGTTGCCGAGCGAATAGCCCACCGCCGAGTACACGTTGCCCGTCACGTGGTAGATCCTTTTCTCGAACAACGCCGTGTGTTGGGCAAGCTCGGGTGGAATCATCTGCGCGGCGGCCACAGCGGAGAGGAGCGTAAGCATTCGGAAAGAGGCCATGCGGCGATTGTACATGCGCCGGCCAGCGCTGTACACTTTCTATCGTGAAACCTTTCAAGCTGGCTGCTCTTGCGTTGATCGCTTTCGCTCTGGCCGCGCAAACGTCCCGCTCGCGAATCGAAACCGGGTTCGATACGATTCAGCGCGTCGAACCTCCGCGCGGATTTGACGTTCCTCTCATCGGATGCGCTCGAAGGACGCATGTCGCTGGAGCGAGGCTCGGAAGTCGCCATTCAATGGATCGCCGCCGAGTTCGGCAAGGCCGGATTGAAACCCGTCGGGGGCGATTCGTTCCTGCAACCGGTGCCGCTGGTCGAATACCGGATGGACCGCGAGCAGACCTTCCTGAAAATTCACATCCGCCGGCGCCGAGCAGAGCTACCATGCTCCCGACGCCACCGGCAATTACCCGAACGACGGCGTATTCAAAGGACCGGTGGTCTTCGCCGGCTTCGGCATCACCGCGCCCGAGCTTCACTATGACGATTACGCGGGCATCGACGCGCGCGGCAAAATCGTTCTGGTCTTCAACCATGAGCCGCAGGAGGAGGACGCCAATTCGATCTTCAACGGCAAGGGCAACACGCGCTACGCGAACCCCCGCGCCAAGATGATGATCGCCCAGCGTCATGGCGCGGTGGCGTTGCTGATCGCGCCCGATCCGAACCATCGCGCCAGCCAAGTCCGTGGTCCCCTCGATGGGGCCGCCGGCCGTGGAGGGCAGACGCAGCGCACTCCGCGTCCTACGCAGGCCATCGCCGAAGAGGATTCGATTCCCGTGTTCAACGTGAGCGCGAAAGTCGCCGAAGCCTTGCTCGCTTCGACCGGCAAGACGCCGTCCGAGCTTCAGACCGCGATCGATACCACACTGAAACCGCAATCGCGCGCGCTCAGCGAGGCGGAGGCAGAGTTGCACGTTGTCACTTCGGCGCGAAAACGCGCGTTGTCCTATAACGTGATCGGAATGGTCGAAGGCAGCGACCCTCAGCTTTCGAAGGAGACCGTGCTGTTTAGCGCCCATTACGATCATGACGGCTTGGCTGCGAACGGCGGCATTTATCACGGCGCCGACGATAACGGATCGGGAACCGTGGGCATCGTCGCGCTGGCGCAGGCGTATTCGAGAAACCCGGTGAAGCCGAAACGCTCGCTGGTGTTCGCGGTGTTCGCGGCCGAGGAACGCGGGCTGCTCGGGTCCTATTATTACGCCGCGCATCCGCTGCGGCCGCTCGAAACCACGCGCGCCCAGATCAATTTCGACATGATCGGCCGCGACGAAAAAGACAGCTCGCAGACGCATGGCCTGATCGACATTGCGGCGGATACGTCGAATGAAGTGAACCTCGTCGGCACGAAATACAGCCCCGATTATCGCGCCGCCGTGAATTCGCGCGAACGAGATGGTCGGACTGCACCTCAACTACAAATGGGACGACGATACCGTGCTGAACGTCCTGTTCCGCAGCGATCAGTATCCGCTGCTGCTGCACGACGTCCCGGCGATGTGGTGGTTCACCGGCTTCCATCCGGATTATCACCAGGTGACCGACACGGCGGACAAGATCAACTACCCGAAGATGGAGAAGATCCTGAAGCTGGCCTACGTGACCGGTTTCGATTTCGCGGACACCGCGAATCCGCCGAAATTCTTCGCGGCGGGCGCGCCGAAGTAGCCGAATTGCGAAGCGGCTCGTCATCGACGGCGATGCATCCTCGCCGCGAAATTGATCGATCCAATCCCGCTGTTCCGTACCGTTTCAGGAACCTCGAGATCCACGCGCCATGCTGACGCGGTGAATTGCCTCATCCGGCGATAACGCCCTTCTCGATCAACAAGCTTGACGCGATCAGTGCCCGCCCGCCCAACGACCCTGGCGGCAATGAACGTTGATGTTGATGCCGCCGCTCAGTTCTGCGTTCAGGATTGCGCGACAAAGTTGCGACTGCCTTCGGATTCAGACGCCGGAACCCCTCGATCGACGATTGGGTAAGCGATAAGAAGCGCAAGCCGTTCGCCCCGCAAACGGTTTCTTCCTCGCACTCCAAGTTCAAGATCGGACAGCCTCATCCGGCAGTGAGGAGTGAAACCACCAATTCCGATTCCTGCATCGCGCCACGTCGCGAATCTCCTCTTCCAGCCAATCGCCTCCGCGCGGACGCGCTGAGATATAGCCAGTCGCCCAGGCCACGGTCCTGTCGATCCAAAATAATTCAGTCAACATCGGTCTTTAATCACGATCTCTCTCGGAAGCATATTCACGTCAACGCCGCGTTGCCGCAGAATGTAGTATCCGGTGATGTCCGTCCAATATCGATTCCGTCTGGTCTTGCTTTCAGGCAATCCTTCCGGCCAGGTCTGAGTGTAATCAAAGATATGCTCCGTCGTGAGTTTTTCCAGCAACATCAGCTTCGGCTTACTCAACGAGCTCATCCGGATGCAGATACCTCAACGGAGCGTCGTTGCACAGGTCCATCGTATCGTTCTCTCAGTCATGGTGGCTGCTACCATAGTGGGATACCCCCACTATGGCCCTGCGGTTCTACAACACCCTGACCCAACAGGTGGAGACTTTCACTCCACTTCACGGACAACGTAGTGCGCATGTACACCTGCGGGCCGACGGTTTACAACTACGTCCACATCGGCAACCTGCGGACCTTCACGTTCCAGGACATCCTGCGCCGCTGGCTGCGCGCGCGCGGCTACACGCTCGACCACGTGATGAACATCACCGACGTCGAGGACAAAATCATCCGCAACGCCGCCGCCGCGCACAAATCCATTTACGAATACACCGCGGTCTACACCGCAGGCCTTCCTCGAAGACATGCGCCACGCTGCGCCTGGAACGGCCCGAGCGCATGGTCAAGGCCACCGAACACATCCCCGAGATGGCCGCCGCCATCGAAAAGCTGAGCGAGCGCGGATTCACCTACGTCAGCGACGGCTCGGTCTATTACCGCATCGCCAATTTCCCGACTTACGGCAAGCTCTCGCACAACGATTTCAGCGGCATTCGCGCCGGCGCGCGCGTCGATGTCGACGAATACGACAAAGCCGACGCTCGCGATTTCGTTTTGTGGAAGGCCAAGAAGACGGACGAGCCGGGCTGGGAAACTCCGATCGGCGCGGGCCGTCCCGGCTGGCACATCGAGTGTTCCGTGATGGCGATGAAGTATCTGGGCGAAACGCTCGATATCCACACCGGCGGCGTCGATCTCATGTTTCCGCATCACGAAAACGAGATCGCGCAATCGGAAGCCCTCACCGGCAAACCGTTCGTGCGCTTCTGGCTGCACGCCGAGCACCTGATTGTCGAGGGGCAGAAAATGTCCAAATCGCTGGGCAATTTCTACACGCTCCGCGATCTGCTCGACAAAGGCTATGCGCCGGAAGCCGTTGCGCTATCTGCTCGCGTCGGTGCCGTATCGCAAGAAACTCAATTTCACTTTCGACGGTCTCAAAGCCGCGGCGACCTCCATCGACCGGCTGCGCAATTTCAAACTGCGCCTGGAAACCGCGAAATTCGCCGAAGGGTCGAACGAAAAACTGGTCGAGCGAACCGCAGCGCCGCGCGCAGCGCGTTCGACGAGGCGCTCGACGACGATCTGAACACCGCGGAAGCTCTGGCCGCCGTGTTCGAATACATTCGCGACACCAACACCGCCATGGACGCGGCGAGTTTCTGCGCCGGAAACGCCGCCAATGCGCTGGAGTTTCTGGAACGAGTTCGACTCCGTCTTCGATGTGCTGCGCCCGACGGTCGAGCGCCGGCGGTTTGTCCGACGCCGAAATCGACGCGCTGATCGCCGAGCGCACCGCCGCGAAAAAATCGCGCAATTTCGCGCGCGCCGACGAGATCCGCGCCGAGCTCGCCGCGCAAGGCATCATTCTCGAAGATACCAAGGAAGGAGTGCGCTGGAAACGGCATAGAAACGCCATGAAAATCGAAAGCAAGCTGGTTCACTGCGGGAGACCGGAAAAAGGCCGGCGACTTTATCCCCGTCACCACGCCCATCTACACCGCCGCCAGCTATTTCTACGATTCCATGGAGCAGCTCGATCGCGTCTTCGGCCGCGAGGAAGAAGGTCCTTCCTACGCGCGCTACGACAACCCCACCAACAATGCGCTGGAAGAACTGGTGAACACGACTCGAAGGCGGCGGCGGCACGGTGGCGTGCGCCTCCGGGATGAGCGCGATGCATCTGGCTGTCATGGCCGCGCTGCTCGACCGGCCCAAGCGCATCGTCGCCGCCAACGCGCTCTACGGCGCCACCACCAGCATGCTGATGAACATCCTGGCGCCGTTCGGCATCGAGACCACGTTCGTCGACATCTGCGATCTCCCGGCCGTCGAAAAAGCGGTCGCCGAAACCAAACCCGGCGCGATCATCATGGAGACGGTCTCGAACCCGCTGCTGCGCGTCGGCGCGATGGACAAGATCGCGCAGATCGCCAAGAGCGCGAACGTGCCCGCTGATCGTCGACAACACCTTCGCGACGCCGCTGCTGGTCCGGCCGCTGGAACTGGGCGCGAGCATCGTGATCCACAGCGCGACCAAATACCTGGCCGGGCATGGCGACGTTCTGGGAGGCGTGATCGTCGCGGATAACGAATATTGCGGAACCATCCGCACGCTTTCGCGCACCGTGGGTCCGGTGATGAGCCCGTTTGAAGCTTATCTGACCATGCGCGGCATCAAGACCATGGGCCTGCGCGTGGAGCGGCAATGTCAAAACGCCTGCAGAATCGCAAGCTGGCTGGCGGCGCACCCGCGAATCGAGCGCGTCCACTTCACCGGCGACCCGGCGCATCCCGACGCCGCCACCATCGCCCGTCTGTTCCCGAAGAACCTCTACGGCGCGATGATTTCCTTCGAGCTGAAAGGCGGCCGCGCCGAAGTGTTCCGCTTCATGGAGCGATTGAAGATGATCGTGCGCGCAACCTCGCTCGGCGACGTCCACACGATGATTCTGTATCCCGCCATGTCCTCGCATCGCGACTTATCGCCGAAACATCGCGCGCGTCTGGGGATTCACGACGAGCTGGTGCGAATCTCGGTCGGCATCGAAGCTCCGGAAGACATCATCGCCGACCTGGAGCAGGCGCTTCAAAGTTAGGAATCTCCGATATGGGCGCGTTGGGCGTGCAGATTCGAGGGCTCGCTGGCCTGATTGCCTTCGCGGGCTTGGTAGCCGGTGAGCCGCCGTATCCCTATAGTCCGGCGAATTATTTCTCGAACTTTGCAATGTCGGACGTGGAGCCTCTGACGGTTTTTCTTCCCAACGGAAAAACCGTGAAGGTCTCTCTTCCCCAAAAGCTCGCGCATGTGGCGTTCGGCCCGGACGGAAAGAGCCTATACGGCTCGGGCGGGATCGATATCCGGCACCCGCGGAGCACCGAAAAGCTGGTCAAGATCGAGTTTGAACCGCTGAGAACTACCGACGTGCCGGGCGGACAGGACTTCGGGATCTTTGACTTCGCGGTTGCACCGGCCGAGGATAAAATCATCATCTCCGGCTTTCATGGAGCCGGCGCATCGCGAACCTGCGGCCTCTTCGAACTGAAGCTGCCAGCCGGAGCGTTCCGGCAACTAAGCGAGATCGGAGGCTGTGATTATCCGACATCGTTTACGGGCCTGAGCGTCCCGCCGGGCGCGGAACGGATGCTGGCTCAACGCCATGGAAAGTGGGAGTTGATGGACCTTCGTACCGGGGCCCTTCAAGAGCTCGACAGGGAGTTTTGGCTGGCCAGTTGGTCACCCGACGGAAAATGGATCGCCGCCGTGAGTAGTTATAAGCGCTCAAGGCTGGTGCTTTTAGATGCAGACAACCCGTCTCGCCGTCGGGATCTTGGACACACTGGCGGCGGATTGTATTGGTCGCCAGACTCGCGCTACCTCCTGCTCTATAAGGACGAATTGAGGTGCGGCCTAGTCAGCGAAATCTATTCCATGGAGAGACTTGACGTCCGGACGGGTCGGCGCGAAATCGTGAAGCCCGCCCGGTGTCAAATCTTCGGAGGTCTCTCAGGCTGGGTGAGCAATGAGATCGCAGGACCGAATTAATTTCGTGCCCCTCACAGCCTACGCAAGCAAATCCCGCGGAGCGTCGATCCAATAATCCGGCTCCCACCGCGCCATTTCCTCGGCGTCACCGTATCCGTACCGGACCGCGCAGGTTTTGACTCCCGCCCGGCGCCCGGCTTCCATATCCGCAGCCGAATCGCCGACCAGTAAACACTCTTCGGGAGCCACGCCGAAAACTTCCAGGGATTTCAACAGCACATCCGGCTCCGGCTTGGCTGGAAACCCGTCGGTTCCCTGCACATGGTCGAAGTGTTGCAGCAGACCGAAATGCTCCAGCACGGCCCGCGTCGTCGGCGTTCCCTTGGTGGTCGCGGTGGATTTGCGGCCGCCCAGGCTGCCCAGCATCTCCGCCACACCGGGATACACCGAAGTCGAGGAATGCTGCCGCGCCAGATAGATCTGCCGGTATTCGGCGACCATCCCGTCCATGGATTCTCTAGGAAAATCCAGATCCAGAAACAAATCGATCAGGTGGCGTCCGATATAGCGGCGCAGAAGAGCCTCTGGAACGTCGCGGCGCCCGCGGGAAATCAAAACCTGCTGGATCGACCCACAAATGTCGTGGACCGAGTCCACCAGCGTGCCATCTACGTCGAACAAATAAACCGCAAACGAAGGAATCACATTTCTATTGAAACGCACTACTGAACCGCGATGAGCGCGCCAGGAAAGGTCGGGTAAAAACCGTAAATGCAAACCACCGGATTATCGCCGCTGGGCACGCCTTTCGGAACCGTGAGATTGATCTGATACAGTCCCGGGCTGACCAACGCGCCCTCCGCTTGCGCGTTGAGTCCGGAAACCCAGCAACTCAGGCCCGCGTTCGACAGGCTGCCGGTTTGCGTGGCCGATCCTGCGACGATATTTGGCGCCGGACCAAAACCAGTGCCGTACATTGAAATCGTCTCGCCCGCCTTGGCCGGTGTGCTCAGCCCGGGGTAAAGCGTGGCTGGTGCCATCAGGCTCGAATCCAGGTGCCGCGCGGCGACGTGGCCCGCGGCGTCGAAGGAAAGAAACGCCGGCGAGTATCCGGATCGGAACGATACCGAAAAAGCGACTGGAATGCCGTTATTCTCGACCTCGACGCCAGCCGCGCCGGCATCGGCGGTCGAAAGCAGCGGCGCCAGAACATTAATCTGATCGTCAGCGCAATTCGGGTCTGTCGCGGCACTGCAATACCAGTAGATGTAGCCCAGCGTTCCATTGAATGAGACGCTAATCGGGCCGAGCTGGGTGGGCATCCGCCCATTGGCGAAATCGGGCGCATCGCTCCAGTCCACCCCGCTTGCGGGAGTATCCGCGGGCACAAGATTTTGGCCGTGAATCTCGATCCACGTGTTGAACGCCACTTGTGGCAGCCCATAGATCGTCTTCACCTGAGTTATCGACGCCCCGGGAGCCGGGGTTATCGTGCCCGACACGCTGAATCCTTTGTTTGTAGTCGTGAAAGTTACCGCTCCGAGGGCATTCGCGTATCGCCCGGTTCCCCCAAGAACAAACCCGCTGAAAGTGGTGGACGGCGGAGAGATGCTGTTGCTCGAAGCCGGAACATAGGTGTACCAGAGGATCAATGAATCGGCGTTATTGAAGGCTAGGGTCACCGTGCCGATAAGCGACATCGGCGCGTTCAGGTAATAGTAAGCAAGAAGCGTCCCCGTTGCATTTCCCAGGTTCCCGCTGGCGGTGACCGGAGCTGAAAAGTAATCCTCCTCGCGCGTCGCCCAGCCGCAGCACCAGCCGCGAAAGTTGGTCAGCGTGAGTGGCATAGTGTTGCCGCCGACGATCAATGTGCCGGAACCGGATGTTGTCGAGGTCGACCAGAGCGCCCCGGCGGAATCTTTCACGATGGTCAGGTCCAGCGATCCTGCCGCGCCAGCGTATGCCCCCGTGCCGCCCGTGATCGTGCCGCCGGACATCGTGACCGTCGTCGGGAAGGCGAAATTGGGATCACTCTCGGCGAAGCTGATCGCGATCGTATCGACTTCGTTATAAGCCAGCTCAAAGGTGACCTGCACCGGCCCGGTGAGTCCACTGTCGCCGATCGGCTGAGAACTGCCGGTCATCACCAGGGCCGCGTTGCCTAGCGATCCGACGGAGCCGGTCTGGGCCAAAATGAGCGTATTGGACGAGACGTTGCCGCCGTTCCCTACGGTCAGATTCAGGTTGATGTTGGACGAAGTTTGCGCGATCGCCGTAACAGCGCGAAACGAAGAAGCGGACAGCCAGGCAACCACTCGCCAGAAGCGCATAAACCCTCCGAAACCCTCGACTATAGAGCAAAGGTCCGAAGCAGTCAAGCTTCCGGTGAGCCCAGGACTGGTTGAAATTCTCAGTTTCTGCCCGCCATAACTGACGGGCTGTAACCGGTGTTGCAATTTCTGGAGTTCGGTTCGACCGCTTTTCAATAACCTGCTTAGGCGGGCTGCGGTCCGCCCTCGAGCATCCCCGGAACACGACGGCCCGTTTCAGGCTTAATCACCTGCTGGGTTCCGTCGTCCGGCTGGCGGCGGAGGCTGCACGGCGGCGAGCGTCTTGCCGTCGATCAACTGGTGCACTTCGCTGCCGTCCAGAACTTCGCGTTCCAGCAGCGCCAGCGCGATGCGCTCCAGCGCGTCGGACCGCTCTTCGATGATCTTGCCGGGCGCGGTTGTAGCCGCTCTTCGACCAGCTTCTTCACCTGCTCATCGATGCGGATGGCCGTCGCTTCGCTGTAATCGCGATGCTGGGCGATTTCGCGGCCCAGGAAGATCTGCTCTTCGCGCTTGCCGAAGCTCAGCGGACCCAGCTCGCTCATGCCCCACTCGCACACCATCTTGCGAGCCATCTCCGTGGCGCGCTCGATGTCGTTGCCCGCGCCGGTGGTGACGTGATGCATGAAGATCTCTTCGGCGATGCGGCCGCCCATCAGGATGGCAAGCTGCGCCTCCAGATACTCCTTGTTGTAGCAGTGCTTGTCGTCGATGCGGAAGCTGCATGGTCAACCCCAGCGCCATGCCGCGCGGAATGATGGTCACCTTGTGCACCGGATCGGCTTCCGGCGTCAGCGCCGCCACCAGCGCGTGCCCGGCTTCGTGATACGCCGTGTTCTTCTTTTCTTCGTCGCTGATGATCAGGCTCTTGCGCTCCACGCCCATCATCACTTTGTCTTTGGCCAGCTCGAAATCGAACTGCGTGACCACCTTGCGATTCTGCCGCGCCGCGATCAGCGCCGCTTCGTTCACCAGGTTGGCCAGATCCGCGCCCGCGAATCCCGGCGTCCCGCGCGCCACCACCGACAGATCGACGTCGTCGCCCAGCGGAGTCTTCTTGGTGTGGACCTTCAGGATCGCTTCGCGGCCCTTCACATCCGGCCGCCCGACCACTACGCGCCGGTCGAATCGGCCCGGCCGCAGCAGCGCCGGATCCAGCACGTCCGGCCGGTTCGTCGCCGCCACCAGGATCACGCCTTCGTTCGATTCGAAGCCGTCCATCTCGACCAGCAGTTGATTCAGCGTCTGCTCGCGCTCGTCGTGGCCGCCGCCCAGACCCGCGCCGCGATGCCGCCCCACGGCGTCGATTTCATCGATGAAGATGATGCACGGCGCGTTCTTCTTGCCCTGCTCGAACAGATCGCGCACGCGGCTCGCGCCCACGCCGACGAACATCTCGACGAAATCCGAACCGGAGATGGAGAAGAACGGGACGTTCGCTTCGCCCGCGATGGCGCGCGCCAGCAGCGTTTTGCCGGTTCCCGGAGAGCCGATCAGCAGCACGCCCTTGGGAATGCGCCCGCCGAGCTTCTGGAACTTCTGCGGCTCGCGCAGGAATTCGATGATCTCCTGCAATTCTTCCTTGGCTTCCTCGACGCCCGCGACGTCCTTGAACGTCACCTTCTTCTGCTGCGAGGAATGCAGCCGCGCGCGCGGCTCTTGCCGAAGCTCAGCGCCTTGTTCCCGCCGCTCTGCATCTGGCGCATCATGAAGATCCAGAATCCCAGCAGCAGCACGAACGGGATGGCGTTCACCAGGATCGAGACCCAGTTGCCGCCGTTGTCCTTTTCGACTTTGATCGAAACGTGCTTGTCGAGCAGCAGCGTCGTGAAATCGTTGTAGTTGGGCGGAACGACGGAATGAAATTCGTCGCCGTTCTTGTATTTCCCGCTGATATCGCCGGTCGAGCTGTTCAGCACGATGCTGTCGACCTTGCCGTCCTCCACCTGCTTGCACCAGTTCCGAAAACTTGGGCTGCTGGCCGGGCGGTTTGCTGCCCTTGAACACCAGCCCAAACCAGGACCACCAGGCACAGGATGATCAGCCACAGGACTGCGTTTCTAACGCTTGAATTCATGACCTCTCCACATACATACTACTTATACAGACGCGCGAATGTTCACTTAGGATTCAAAGCGCGCCGTTTCCTGAACCGAGCCGCTATCCCAAATTTGCAGCACCGGGGATTCCTCGTAGCCAGTTCCGCAGTCCGCGGCGAACTCCGCTGCTGCGCCAAACCCTCTGGCCCACAGGATTTTACCCTCAAATCTCAACAATCGGCCAGGACCGGCGCTGCCAGGAGGGTACCCGGGCGCTTTGAAACATTTCCCTAATCTTTTGATCCCGCGATTTGCCCACCGGGCGGTAGTGGTCACCAGGTCTCCACGCGCGCAACTTCAGACGCGCGGCCAATTCCAATCTTAAGGTTAACACAGCCGGATGCGACGGTTGGCTGGACCTCGAACCGGATGGAGCCGACGCCGTCCGGAGCGGTGTAAGTGCCTGGAACGACGACACAAACCGGCTCTGGAGTCGGGTCGCACCGCCCGGGCCGGGCGAAATGCAGCCATTCGAACGACCGGGTCACGACCACCCCCGGCAGACGAAGCCGGCCGTCGCCGGTTGGCCTGCCAGCCAGTTCAATAATGCGCTCCACGTGCTCAAACTCGACCCCGCGCAGATCCCCTTTTGCCTTCGCGATCGCACGCCGGACAGTCGCCGGGCCATCGCCCGGGGAGCCGACGCCAGTTTTTCCGCGCTCATCTCACTTCCGGCTCGGATCGAGCGTCGCCGCCCACCATCGCTCCTCTTCATAGGCTAGATCCGCCAGATGCGCCAAGGATTCGCCGATCTTCGGATTCCATTCCCGCGCGAGCTGCGGCAGCAGTTCATGCCGGATCCGGTTGCGCGCGAACCGGGTCTCTCGATTGCTCGAATCCTCGCGCCACGCAATCTTGCGCGAGCGTAAGTAGTCGACCGACTTCGGCGCGTGTCACGTCAATGAAAGGACGAATGAAACCCTCGCTGGTTACCGGATGGATTCCCGCCAGACCCGCCAGACCCGATCCCCGCAGAAACCGGAACAGCACGGTTTCCGCCTGATCGTCGCGAGTATGCCCCATCGCCACGCGATTCGCCGCGCCATCGCGAATCAGGGATCGAAAAAACTCCACGCGAGCGCGCCGAGCCGCCTGCTCCAGGTTGCCGCGCACTTCGCGCAGGTCCGACGCGGCCCGATAGAACGGCAGCGCCAGTTTCTCGGCCAGCGCTGCGACGAATCGCTCGTCTTCTTCCGATTCCTCGCCGCGCAGTTTGTGATTGAAATGCGCCACGCCCGCCACGGCGACTCCGGCTTCGCGCAGGACGTGCAGCAGGCACACGGAATCGGGGCCGCCAGACACCGCGACCATCACGCGGTCGCCCGTCGCCAGCATGCTATAACGAGAGATGGTTTTGAGCACCCGCTCCAGCACGATTCCCCCATTCTATGACTCCTGAAATTCGAGAACGCGCCGGCGGATCCGTCTGCTGCTGATGGACGTCGACGGCGTCCTGACCGACGGGCATCTCATCAACGTCCCGGGGCCCGACGGCAAGATGTATGAGACCAAAATGTTCGATTCGCAGGACGGGATCGCGCTGCAATGGCTGAGCTGGCACTCGATTCAGACCGGAGTAATCAGCGGCCGCCTTTCGCCCGCGACCGAAGAACGTGCCCGCCAAGTCAAGATGACCTACGTGTATCAGGGACACATTGAAAAGATCCCGATCCTGGAGGAAATCCTCCAAAAGAGCGCCATTGCGTCCGCCGACACGGCGTATGTTGGCGACGATCTTACCGACGTCGTGGTGATGCGGCGCGTAGGATTCGCGATCGCTCCCGCTAACGCGCGTCCCGAAGTGAAGCGCGCCGCGCATTACGTCACCACGGCCTCAGGCGGCGCCGGCGCAATCCGCGAGGTGGCCGAGTTACTTCTCGAAGCGCGAGGCAAGTGGGCAGACATCCTGCGCAAATACGAAGCCGAGTAGTATCTTAGAGCGCTCGTACGAAATAACCCTTTGCTGGCGAGTCTGTGTGAAAACCCGCAGGATTGACCACTTCCTTCGGTCGCGGCTCGTTTAAGTCGCTGATGTGTGGAGGTGCCGACCCCGAGCCGCGACTGCAAGGAGCGGTTAATCGTCGGTTTTCACACAGACTCTGGCGCGCGCGGCTCGGCAAGCGGCTTAATGTAACGGAGGCCCGAACCGAGCCGCGACCGCCAGGGAGCTGTGGTTAATATCGCGGGGTCCACACAGATCACAATCTACTACTGGACCGCCGACGTCAAATCCCCCTCCGCCGACCAGTACAGAGCATTGAACAGCAGCGGCAGCGTGGCATGGGTTTGCGCGCGATGCTGCGGGCGGATCCCGAACAGCACCACCTTCCCTGGATTCGTCTCGATCGCGACCACCGCCGCGCGCCCCAGCATGTACTCTTCTCCGCGCAGCCATCCCGACGCCTTCGCACCGGTATTCGGATACCGCGCGACCACGCTGACCTTCTGCGACGAAAATCCCTCCGTGAGCTGGAAGAACGGCGAGTTGATGTAAAACCCGTACGTGTCCGCCGCCGATCCGAATCCCATGGGATGCGAAGTATCCACCTGCAAATTCACGATGGTCCCCGGCGCGTAATGCTGTTCGCGATTCAGCGTGCGCTTCAGCTCCTTCACCGGCAGCGGCATCTTATCGACCAGCAGATTCGACGCTTCGCCGAGCGCAATCAGCGTCCCGCCATGATCCACGAAATCCTTCAACGCGTCCATGCCCTTCTCTTCCAGCCCGCCTTTATATTCCGGCACCGTGGTCGAGAAATTCTGGCCCTCGATCATGTCGCGGGCCCGCTGATCGGGCAGGATGATCGCATCGAATCGTTCGCGCAGCTTGCCCGCTTGAATATCTTTGTTGTGCAGCGTCGTGTAGGGAAATTCGTAGCGCTCCAGAATCCAGCGCGTCCAGCCTTCGTCCATATTGCCGGTCCAGGATTGATACATCCCCACGCGGGGCGTCTTCAACGCGGTTCCCAACTCGCGCGGAGCGCTCGTCGAGTTTTTCACGCTCACGTCGAATCCGGCGACGGCTTTGGTCCACGACTCAGGCTTAGTGACCGCCTGCACCATCGCGGGATCGGTCCCATGCGGCTTCGAAATCGTCACCTTCGCGCCATCTTTCAGAAGGCGATTCACGATCACCGCGCTCTCCGCGCCCGTCGTACGGGAAACTCCACGAATTAGGCGATCTCTCCGCGTTCAGCGTGAACTTCGGCTTCGCGGCTACGCGCTCCAGCGCCAGATCCGCAGCCAGCGCCGTCTTCGCGAACGCCGTCTTCACGCCGAACTGCATCCCCAGCGACCACGCGGAAACGTCATAAGGAGCCTCCGCCGGCGCATTCGGCGCGCGATGCACTTCCGGGTACGTCTGCATTTCGATGAGATCCTTCGCGTAGCGCGCAAATACCTGATTGAACGGGATCACGTACGTTCCCGCCTCATACGGCGCGCCATCCTGCACGAAATTCTTTTGCGCGCGCGACACTTCCACGCCGCCCAGCATCAGCTTGTCCACCAACTCCACCACTTCGTTCGGATCGTGCTGCCCCGCCACCGGAATCAGCAGCGCAAAGCTCTTCTCCTTATCACCGAATCCCAGCTCGCCCTTTTTCCCCAAATCAATAGTGTCGCGATTGATGTCGTAGATCTCATGCAGCAGCGACTCGCGCCGGTCCGCGGCGGCATCCAGCAGCCCGAAGGTCGCGATCAATTCATAATCGACGATGTCGCGCAGCTTCCATGTCCCTCCCAGCCACGGCCGCGGATACTCGGTTCGCGGAGCAATATCCCGCGGAGCCGGCAGCGGGCTCATCCGGATGCTCGGCTTGTCGACGGGCTTCCGCTTCATCGGGCCGTCCCTGCGGTCGGCACCGATGCCGTGGTGTTCGTCGGATCGGCTTTGCGCTGCACTACCGGCGTCGCGATGCGAGCGCTGGCCACTTCCGTCAGCAGACCCACTTCGTTGTGCCACCATCCGCTCCACGCCATCGCGCCTTCCCAGAAATTCGTGTAAGTCGCGTTATAAATGATGCCTTCCTTGCCCTCGGCCTCCAGCGCCGCCGCTTGCGCCTGACCGTAAATCGTGTTCAGCCGGTAAATCAGCGGATGGACGTTGGGATTGATCGGATCCGTCGCGGGCATAGTGAAAATTCGCGCGGCGGCGTTGCCCTGCTGATGCTCGTCCAGCCAGATGGACGGGAACCAGTCGTGCCACAGCACCTGCGCGGTCATCTGGCTCTCTTTCTGCGAAAGCAGAAACAGATCGCGATTGTCATCGTGCCCGACGTAGGGATGGTACAGATACGGCATGTTGCTGGCCTCGTAAGGCGTGCCGAGATATTTGTTGTACCAGTCGGTCACCATGATCTGGCCATCCGGATTGGCCGACGGCTCCATCACGAGGATGGTGTTGTCCAGGATTTTTTTAATATAGGGCGAGTTCTCGGTTGCCAATCGATAAACCAGTTCCACCACCATCTGCGACGCGCCGATCTCGGTCGAATGTATGTTGTTCGAAATGAACACGACCGATTTTCCATACGCGAAAATATCGTCGCGCTCCGCATCCGTCGGCGCGCCGTTTTGAAAGTACAGCTTGCGCTGCAACTGTTTGTAATGATCCAGATTCTTGATCGTCTCCGGCGCGCTGATCTCGACGATCACGAATGGATTGCCTTGCGTGGTCGGACCCACCGTGCGGATCCGCACGCGATCCGAGTTATCCGCGATCTTGTGCAGATACTCAACGATCTTGTCGTAGCGCGCGAGTTTCTTATCCGCGCCGATTCGGAACCCGAAAAATTGCTCCGGCGTCGGAATCGACTGCCCGGGCGTAAGTAGAGCAAAGCCTAAGAAAACAGAAAGAGTGCGCAAGCCCATTCGCTTAGGGTACTAATGCACGTCTTTCAAACGCAACGATAGCGTGGCGAGAACGCTGAAGACTACCGGAAAAATCGCCAGAAAACCCAGGCAGGTCCACAACCGGTCCGGCGGATGCGGGCTCTCCTCGAAGAAATAGTGGACCAGCGTAAAATCGTCGGCGACCTTCGCGGCCGGCCGTTCCGGGTGCCGCGCGTCGCGAAAATCGACCGCCATCGGCCGGTCCTTATTCTCGATCACCAGGGCCGCTTCAAACGCCCAACGCGCGGGCATCATCGTGGCGATCTGGCGCGCGACTTCGTTCTCGATATCCGTCAGACGCGTGACCGCGCCACCGAAAAAGATCATCGGGAGCAGCGCTAACGGGACCAGTTGGATCGCGCGTTCGCTGCTCGAAACCAGCGAAGAGATCAGCAACCCGAAGGCGACGCCCGCGATCGCGGCCAGCCAGCAATCGAGCCACAGCATGGCCCAATTCGCCTTCAAATCACAAGCGACAGCAACGGTCGAAACCAGGATCGCGCACTGCACGCCGCAAATTCCAGCGAAAAACGCTAGTTTCGATCCGAGATAGGCAAACAGGCTCAACCCGACCATCCGCTCCCGCCGATACACCGCGATTTCGCCGACAATTTCGCGCGCGGCGTTGTTGCATCCGAACCAGATGGCGGAAAACGTCAGGAAAAACAAGCCTTTTCCGATTCGCAGGAACTCCTGAAGATACTCGCCAGGACCGTACTGTATCTTGGTTGCGAGCGTTCCTGTAATCAGCACGATCCCGATGGCGACGATTAGCGGCTGGAGCACCAGCATCTGAATCATGGACCAGTTATCGGATACCTTGATTTGCCAAAGCCTGGCAAATAAAGTCTGAAACTGGTGCAGCGGAGAAGGCAGGTTGCGACGCTTGGAGCTCGGCGCGGCGGCCGGAACCGGGCGCGACAGCGGATCATAAACGCAGGTTCGATACAAGGGCGAGGCTTGATAATTCGCCTCCCATTCGCCGGTCGTTTTTTGAGGATTCTTCTCGATCGCGTCAAAAATCGCGTCGGCCCCGGTCATTCCCTTGGATGCAGCGCCATTGAGCGAATGAAAATACGCCGGCGCTTTGCTGACCGGCCCGAGAAAAATCAAACGCCCGGGTTGCGGCGCGGGCGGCGGCGTCAGACGGACGGTGTGATTATCGATCACGCACAGGTCGTCGAACATCTCGAACACGTGCACCGCGGGCTGGTGGATGGTGACGATCACGGTGCGGCCTTCGTTGGCCAGTTCGCGCAAAGTTCGGACCACGCGCTCTGAATCGGAAGAAGAGAGACCCGAAGTCGGCTCGTCGAGTAGCAGAACCGAGGGATCGGCCAACAGTTCCATGGCGAGGTTCACGCGCTTCCGCTGGCCGCCGCTGACTCCCCGTTTTTCAGCCGAGCCTATGATGACGTCGGCCTGGTTCGAGATGCCCAGCCGGACCATAATCTCGTCGATGCGGCGCTGAATCTCGGCGCTCGAATAGTCAACCGGTAAGCGCAGCCGCGCCGAATAGAACAGTGCGCTACGCACGGTCAATTCGGGATGCAGAATATCTTCCTGGGGAACATAGCCGAGCGACGAGCGAATCTCGTTGAAGTGCGTGTACAGGTCGCGTTCGTTGAACAGGACTCGTCCAGCCTTAGGCGGCGTCTGGCCAGCCAGCACGCGCAGCAGAGTGGTTTTGCCCGCTCCGCTCGGCCCCATCAGCGCGACTAAGCGCCGCGCCGGAACATAGAGGCGCACACCGTCCAGATTGGTGAAACGCCGCCAGGGGCTGCCCACTTCCGTCGCGATTCCGTCGCCGCGAATCTCAACTCCGGTATCTTTCGGCGCGGCGACCGCGATAGCGCCTTGCGCGCCGATCGAGAAGCGATATCCCGCGATCCCGATAACCTGGTTCGGACCCACCGCCACGCGACGGCGCCCCACACGCTGCGAATCGAGAAACGTGCCGTGGGTGGAACCGAGATCCCACAGATAATATTCGTCTTTATCGGTGCGCAGCAGACCCGCGTGATTGCGCGAAACCATGGGATTCGGCAGCACGATGGTCTGCTTGTTGGCCGAACTGGGCTCGCGTCCGATGACCGTGACGCCGCGCTCGACATGCAGCGCGAGCAGACCGGGCGGAGGCGGCCCACCGACGGGCGTTTGCGAGGTTCGGCTAAGGGTCGGATTGGAACCGGCATCGAGGGCGGGCTTGCGCAGCGCTTCGAATACCAGGCGCGCCGGAATCGGAGAGGCTGCCGACGTAGATCAGGTCCGCAGGTTCCAGCCAGCTCACGCTGATGCGGCGATCCGGAGAATTCAGCGCGGTGCCGGCCGGCGAGCCGAGATCTTCAATGCGCATGCGCCCCCGGTCCAGGCACGCGCGGGCGTGCTGGGCGGCCACGCCGGAGCCAGTCACGCGCACCTGGCATTCGGTCGCGCTGCCGATAAAGATCCACTCCGGGTCGTTGGGCATGCTGAGCAGCGGCAGCGGGAAGTTGCGCCTGTATCGTCAGAGGCGAAGAATCGAGCCCGCGTCATTAGGCATTATAAGGAACTGTCGGATACTATTTGAGGAAAGCCCGAACCCTTGTGAACGTCCTGTATAAATTCGTACGGGTCTTGTTGCCGATTGTGGCGATCGGTCCGGCGTTCGCGCAAAAGGGCTATGAGGCCGACGTGATCGTGATTTCAGATACGTCCGGCAGTATGCAGGAAAACGATCCTCGCAACTCCGTGGTGCTGGTGACGCGGCTGTTCGCCGATATCGTGCCGGGAAAGCTTGCCGCCGTGCGTCTCGAAGACGTGAACCGCGAAGGCCCCAGATTCGGAGCCGCTGAAACCGGCGAGCGCAGCCCATGCGGTCCCGATCGTCCCGGCGAGATCTGCCGCACCATGAAATATCCGCCGGGCGCAGAGGACCGGATCGTGCAGCAGCTGGTACTGGCAGCGGTTCGACAGGGACGTGGAGATGCGGCGTTCAAAAGTAACGTGAAGGAACTCCTGCACCCGGAAGCTCCCTACACTTCCTACAACCTGGGCCTGCGGACCATTGCGCAGATTTTCAAGAATAACGCCTCGCCGCCGACCATTCCTAAATTCGTCGTGTGGCTATCCGATGGAGCCGGCGATTCGAAGGATTGGAATGTCGCCAAGCCCGAATGGCGCGGATTGATCGACAGCGGCGCGCAGATTCTGCCGCTGGTGTTCCGGAGCGGCGGTCCGAACAAGCTGTCCGAATTGAGCCTCCAACCGGACCTGGTGGATGGCTCCCCGCAGGGAATCATCGCCGCCTTCGCCAACGCGTTTCGGAAGATCGTGCAGGCGCCGTATCGTGTGGATGGGCGCGTCGCGCAGAATCCCACGTTCAGCATCAAACCGCGCATGGAGCAGGTTTGGGTGGTGATCTACGGCGATGCGTCGCTCGGCAATGCGTCGATCTCGAATGGCGGCCAGACCGTGCAAGCGGATTATGCGGCCGATTCCTACAACGGCTACGCGTATCGCGTCGTATACATGAATAACCCGGCGGCGGGCAATTGGACCATCTCGGCCGTCGGCGGGGCGAACGCTTCTTACGCGGTGATCCAGCGCTCGACGATCACGCCGAAGATCAATGTACCGCCGGAGGTTTCGCCGGGAACGCCGTTCAAGCTCGATATCTCGTTGCAAACCGGCGGCGTCGATTTGGGCGCGAGCGATCTTCCGGATGGTGTGCAAGTAGAGGCGAGAGTCGACGGCGAAACGGTGAAGCTCGAAAAGGGCGCGGACGGTCATTTCACCGCGATGGTGACCCCCAAGAGCGCCGGAGCCATCCAGATCACGGCGCACGCGTGGAACGAGTACATGAACGGAACCGCCAAAGCCACGGTGCAGGCGAGAGGCTTCTTCCGCTACACCGGCCCGACCGGTCGCGATCGATTTCGGACAGCTTCGATCGGGCGAGACGGTATGCCGTCCGCTGTTGTTCTCCGCCCAGCAGGAAGGGGCGATCCCGTTTGAGCTGCGGACGATGCGGGCGCTTCCTTCGGATCACGAATTCGAGCTGCGCGCGGGCGGGAAACGCGAATCGCCAGGAGGTTCGCCGATCAATCTGGGACCGGAAGAGACAAAGGAGATTTGCCTGGTGACGGGTCGGCTGGCGCCGGCATCGAAGGCGAGCGCGGAAAATTACGTGGTGCTGGGCGTCGCCGGGCACACGGAAAAAGACACCATCGTGGAAATTCAAACCACCTGGACCGTCAAGCCGCTGACTTTCTGGGAGAAGTGGGGCTGGCTGATCCTCCTGATCCTGGCCGCAGCGCTGGTGTTTTTTATCATTTACGGATGGATCAAGCCGAACCGTTTCCCCACCGGACTGGCGCTACAATTCGCGCCCGCGTATGAAGAGCTGGACGACCAGACTCCGCAACCGGTGAAGCTGTGGCGGGGCGTCGGGATCGGCTGGTATCGCGACGCGCGCGCATGTCTGCAGGACAATTTTCGCGTTACGCCGAAAGTGAAGGGATCGGTAGCGATTTTACAGGCCGGCAAGCGGAAAGCGGTGATGGTGCGCTGGGGATCGAGAACGCTGTATCGCGAAGTGGGATTGAATGAGTGGGAAGCGGTCGCTCAGAATGGCCGCCGCACGGGACATGGCGAGACGTATCGTGTAGGCGAATCGGGTCCATACTTCCGGATCAGTTTGCGGGTGGGGTCATGAAGCGGATTTTGATCGCGCTGGCGCTTCTGAGTGCCGCATTGCAAGCGGCCGATCAGCCGCACAAGCATATTCGGGTGATCGTGGACACATCGGAATCGCTGCGGCGAACGGATCCGTCCGGTCACGTGAAGCTCGCCACGGCGCTGCTTTACGACCTGGTGTGTGGAACGCTGGAACTCGCCGACAGTTTCAAGATCATTCAATTCGATCCGGACTGGCGCAAGAAGGTCAGCAAGGCTGCTCCGGTGCCCATGACCTCGGGCCCGGTGATCGACATGGATCGCGATTCCTCGCATCGGGCCCAGGTGATCGCGGGCATTCTGAATCTGCCCTACGATCGTGACCGGACATACTTCTATCCAGTCATTAACGAAGCCTACAAAGAACTGAAAGAAGCGGGTACCGCGGATGATAATCGCGTGATCGTTTTGATCACCGACGGTGTTCCGGAGCCGGACGCTCGCGAAGAGGAGAAGCGGCTGCTGAAAGAACTGGCCACGTCGTTGAAGCAGGACAAAATCCACCTGTATATTCTGGCGTTTGGCGCGGAAGTTGACCAGAATTCGAAGTGGTTTGACGATGCCTTCACGTTCGGTGGCGCGGATGGAGTGAGCGGCGCGCGATTTCTCGGCAAGGACACCAGCCATCTGCTGAGCGATACCGTTGAGATTTTCAGGCAGAGCTTCGGATATTCCAAACAATCGTATTCTTCGGCTCCTTCGCAGATCCCGGTGGCCGAGCAGACCTTGGCTCGCGCGGCGGTGGTGGCAATTTACGATCAGGGCAAAGAACCAGGATTCGCGCTGACGTCCGCGACGGGAAAATCGGGCTCACAACCACTTCTGAAAGCGGTCGGAGTGCCCGATCAACACGCTATCGGGACGCCGAGGCCCGCCAGCTACGCTTTGCAATGGCTGATTCCGCCAGAAAAAGGCGCATACGCGTTTCACCCCACCGGGAACCCGATCGAGGTCGCGGTGCTGAGGCCAATCGCGGTCACCATCACCGATCCGGCCGGCGCATGGCTATCCGGATCACGTGGTGATGGCGGGAAAAGAAAGCCCGTTCGAAGTGGTGGTCACGCCATCGAGTGGAGCTGAAGGCGATCCCGGCAGCGATCTGACGGTCACATTTTCGCTGCATCACGTGACTACCGACGATCATCGCGATCCAAAAAAATACCCCGCGGCCGACACGCAAGGCACGTATGTCAAAGGAACCGGCCGGGTTTTCAAGATTTTGCCGAAGTTCAGCGACGATATTCCGGGGAAATACCAGGGCTTCATCGACGTGGAAGTGAGCCGCGGCGACGTGGTGATTCAACGCTCCGGCGAATTGATGTATGCGGCCACGGTGTATCCGTTCGTATCGCTATATCCGAATCCGAATCCGGGAGAAGCCGCGGTAAGCAACTCGCGCAAAGAGGCTCGCGCGGGGGAAACTGCGTGCGCGACGGTGCGCTTTCAGGGAACGCTCAAGAATCTGACGGAGAACGATTATCATCTGGGCATCCGGCTCGGCCCATCGGTGGAATTGAAGAACGCACTGCGCGGGGCTCGCGTGCGCTTCGGCGATGCGTGGCTGGATACGAGTCTCGATACGTGGCAAGCGGCGATTCCGGTGGACCGGCAGGGGCTGCCGTCGAAAGAGATCCCGATCTGCGTGACGCTGGGCCGACCGTCGATGGGCGCGCTGAACCCTCCGCTCGATATTCCGATTCAGTTCGGCTTCTGGCACCAGGCGGGCGATCCGTATGAGCAGTTGAAAGTCGTCGAGGATTTCACGCTGCACCTGAGCGTCGCCGAGCCCGATTTCTGGCAGACTTGGGGAGCCTGGCTGACGCTGCTTTTTAGCCTGCTGTTGATGTGTTTCCTGGCGCTGTTCTGGAGAATGCGGCGGATTCTGGCGCCGGATCTGGGGGTTTCGCTGGGCAGAGAGACGGCTCCACTTGCCCCGGCGAGGCTCGGCGAAGGGTCGATTTTAGCGCGCTGGCTGGGAATGCCGGAAAATCGCGGCGTCACGTCGATCGCGGGGGACAAGCAGTTGGGGTGGGTACGTCCGGCGGATCGCGAATTGTATGCCTTCAAGCCGGGCCAGGGATTCGGCAACGTAAGCTTCCAGGAGAATGGGGAGTGGAAGTCGCTGATGGCGCAAGAAGATGGCACGTTCCTGGTCGGCGCGGGGCATGACCTATCGCGCCGGGTTGGGCGCCGAGGCGCAATTGTTCCGGATCGAGTTTGCCGCGCAGCGGCCCAAGTTGTAGTATACGCCAGACCGCTCCGCCTTCGTATCTTTGGCTAGTTGAGGCACAATATAAACCATGGCATCCGAACCTGAGATCCCGCAAGCTTCTATCGTTCCCACGATGTTTATCGGCATGGGCGGCACGGGGTCGCGCATTGTCGACCGGATCGCGATGCGCGCGGCTCGGCTGCCGCACTGGGAATCGCATCTTCGCGCGCTGACGCAGTTTGTGTGCGTCGACACCAGCCACTCCGATCTGAAGATGCTCAGTTATATTCCGGAGAACAACCGCATCCAGATCGGCGCGTTCGATAAGCAGCGCGCGGTTTCGAATTACCGCGAATCGAACGATCAAAAAGCTCTGCAATGGCTGGATCAGGGATACACGCCGCGGCCGGGCGTCAAAGATGGCGCGGGGCAGATTCGCGTCGAATCGCGGCTGGGGTTCCATTTCAACAGCGCGCGCATTCACGACAAGCTGGATCAACTGGTGCGCGCGACTCTGAAGGCGGACAATCCCTTTCGGCAAATCCAGCCGAGCCAGTTCTATGTGTATATGTTCTGCTCGCTCGCGGGCGGGACGGGATCGGGCAGCTTTCTTCCCATGAGCTATCTGATTCAAAGCATTGCGCGATCGATCGAGTGGGAGCCGCGGGTGTTGGGGTATTTCGTGCTGTCGTCGCTGCTGACCAAGAAAGTCGCGCCGGATCTGCATCAGGATATTCACGCCAATACCTACGCGGCGCTGAAAGAACTGGAGCATCTGACCAAGCTCGATTATCCCGAGACGTTGGTGGAGCGTCCGCAAGGCGAACCGTTTGTGTTCTGGAACAATCCCGTCGATCGGAGTCTTCCGGTAGTGAAAGAGCGGCCGTTTTATCTGAGCATGCTGATCGACCGGCCGGATCATCTGGAGCTGCCGGAGCTGGAACCGGTGGTAGGCGATGCGGCGTTTCTCGAAGTATTCAGTCCGGTGCTGGGTCGCATGTCGGCCGAAGTCGATAACTACGACAAGCACTTGCAGGAGCTGACGCGAACACCAGGAAAACTCAAAGCGGTGGGACGCGGATATTCGAAACATTTCGGCGCATTCGGCGTGGCCGCGCTGGTGCTGCCGGGATATGAGTTGCTGGAATATTCGGCGTTGCGGTTCGCCGCGGAAGCGCTACGGCAGCAGATTACGTTCGGGTCGAGCGATGCATCGGCGACGATCCATGCGAAGCTGGCCGATCTTCGAGTGAATTATGACGATCCGAAGTTCGGGCGCATGTCGGAAAGCGAGCGGCAGGCGGCGATCAACAAGGCATTTCTGCTTTCGATGCTCGCGATGGCGGATGAAGACGAACAGGACGGGCTGACGGAGGGCGTCTGGTACAAGCTGGTGGAGGACGTCGACACGGGCAAACTGACCGGCCGCGACGAGCATGGAAAGGAGCAACGGTCCGAAACATTGACCGGTCGCGTGTTGAGGCTGCTCGACGAAGAGCGCGCGCCGATCATGGCGGGGATTTCGGTTCCGTCGCCCAATCTGTTGCCGGTGCAGCCGGAATCGCTGGGGAATTACAACGACATCGTAACCAAGTTCGAAACCGCCATCAGCAACGCGCAGAAGAAGATCGAGGAAGGCAAGCAGCGCCTGCGCACTAGCGCGAAGAACGGCGACGTGATTGAGCGCCTGAGTCCACGGCCCTCGCCGCTGCAGGAGCGTTATCTTGTGATCCGGCTGCTGGAGAAGCTGGATTCGACTTTGATTCCGGAAGCGGAAGCGAAGCTGAAGGCGGCCAGCGTAAAGAGCTTCAGCAACAACAAGGTCCAGGAGAAATTCAAGCAGGAAGTGCCCACCAGCCTGAGCGACGCGGCCGGCGCGAAGAAGTTCGGGATCATGAAGGATCGCGAGGCGTTCGAAAGCGTGCGCGACAGCGTGCAGATGGATTTTCAGCAGACCGGCGTCGCGCAAAAGAACTACTTCGATTCCGATCTGCGGCTGGCGCAGCTTAAATCCCTGCGCGATTATCTGGATGGCCGCGCGCGGCAATACGCGAACCTCGCCATGCAGACGAACGACCTGGTGAACGATGTGGAACGTGAAGCCGAGCGGATTCGCAGCGGCCTGGCTCTCGATCAGCCCCGGTTCGCTTTGAGCGTGGAAGTGTTCGAAACGCTGGATGAGCCGAAGCGGCGGATCTGGCGCGAAGTATTCGAGGAGCTGTTCGTGCGCGGCGGCAAGGGGCAGACCACGTTCGACCGGCAGGTGCTGGCGACGGCGATCGCAGAGCAGCTTCGGCCGGTGCAGGATCCGGGAACGGGAAAATTCGTTCCTAAGCCGGATTACAAGGTGGTCGGCGATCTGAAGAACGCTTTGATCGATCTGGGACGCACCCGACTGCGTTCGGCGATTTACGGCAGCGAAAACGAACGCGGTCTGACGATCGAGACCGGTCTCGAACTGGAGGCTCGCATCTGCCTGCGGTCCGGGCCCGGGGTACTGGTTCGCGAGGAGCAGGTCGCGGATTATATGGAACGGAAGCTGCGGGCTTTTTCCCTTCTGACCGGCATTTATGCGCGGCTGGCCAAAGTCGATACGGAGACGCTGGACGACGGAGTGAAGCTGGCGCGGACGCGAAACCTGGTAATCCAGAGCTCGGCGCTGACGCCGCGATTTGTCGAAACGCTGGAGAAAATGTTGGCTCGCGACGGGCGGGAACCGCAAATTTCGCCGTGGAAACCCTGGCCCAACGTGCACATAGCGGTTGCACACGATATGGATTTGCCGATTCCCCTGTATTATTTCTCCGCAGTGATCGGAGAGATCGAATCATCGTATGAAAAAGTCGCGGCCAATGAGCGGCGCAGCTACAACCTGCACATCGATTATCACTGGGAGCAGGCTTTGCCGAATCTGAATCCGTCGAAAGACAAACTGAGCACCACGTGGGCGCTGGATACGCTACTGGAAGCGCTGCTTCTCAAGGTAATCACGCAAACCGAGAAGGGATGGACCTGGGCGGAGGTCGGCGAGTCGCTGGGGACCAATCTGGCGTCCGCGCTCTACCGGCTGGGCGAGTATCATCGCAATCCGATTCTGAAACGGAATTTCGACGACAGTTTGAAGAAAGCCGCGGCTGAGGTCAACGCGCCGGAACTGAAATCGCGCACGGAGAATTTGTTGACGTACATCAAGAAGACGCTGCTCGATATCGGCCTGGACGCGCAACGCGGATTGAAGACCCGCGAGGACGGGCTGGAAGAGCCGATCTGGCAGGCGTTCGAAGAGCGGCTGGAGCATCGTCTGCAAAGTTCGGCGCCGGCGGACGGTGAGGAGCAGAAAACGCGGTCAATGCGCCGGACGTTAAGCATTTAGCGTCGCGAGTTCCGCCGTATACATTGAGATGCCGACGATTCTGATTGGATACGGCGGGTATGGGCTGCGCGTTTTGCATTCCTTTCTTTCGGGAGCCGCAGCGCGCGGTGCGCTGACCTGGGACGAGCGCACGGCGGTCGGATCGCTGAATGAGCGGCGCCTGGAATCCATGTCGCTGTTTTGGATTCCCGATACCCTCGATCTGCCCGAACAGGAGCTCTCGGGAGCCTTCACGTCCGACGGCGGTTACGAGCTGATGGACGATCTGTACGCCCAGGTGGAGCACGTCACCGGTGCGCGCGACCGGCTGGCGGAAATTCTCGCGGATGCGGTGGAGCGCGAGAAAAAGCGGCTCACCGAAGTGACTCGCGGCGCGATGTCGGGACTGGATGTGATCGCGATCGCGCAACCGACGCGAGAAGAAGTGGTGGGCGCGCTGCGTGACCTGATCGAACCGTCGATGATGCGGCTGGCGGAAGATCCGTCGATGGCGTCGGCGCAGGAAGGCGGTGGAAACTCACTGCTGAATTTTCTCGAGATTCTCGATTTCGAGGATTATTGGGCTCCGCGCATGGAGCCGGTTCGGGAAGCGCTGCATCAGGTCCTGAACGAGCATCTGGAGGGGTTTTCAGCGGGGCGTCCAACGCTGGGGCGGATGTATTTGTTCGATGGAACGACTCCGCAAGGGCATCGGCCGGCGGATTCACGTTTGCAGGAAGCTGTGCTGCTGCTGGAGCTGTTGCTGCTCGAAGGACTGCGCCGGGAGCCGGATGCGCAGGCCTTATACCGGCGCGAGCGGATCGACGTTTCGCCGGTGTGCACAGTCGGGATTCGAGTGGTGGAGCGAAGCTCGGGCCTGCTGCGGCGGCTGGCTGCGGCGAGTTTCGCTCGCGGCTGGCTGGATCACCTGACATCGAATACGGTCGAGGCGGAAGATCCGTTCGCTGAAGTAGTGAATCGTTTTCGCGGGCAGGAAGTTTCGAAGACGATCGGTGAGCCAGCGTTACACGCCGCGGCTTTGCGGGCGGTGGCGAACGTCCAGGAGCGTTTGCTGGCCGCGTCGCGGAGCGAGGCCGATTGGGGACGGTTGTTGCGGGAATCGGCCGAAAAGGAAGTGGACGCGGCGGTGACCAGCCTGACGCAGCAGGCCGGCAAGCATACGGCGGTATTGGGACCGAAGCTGAATTCTTTTCGCGACGATCTGGAGAAGGCGGTCACGAACTGCCTTCAATCGCGGCGTCCGCTGCTACCGGTGGGTGCAGCGATCGAGGAGCTGCAACGGCTGCAACAGGAATTTTCAAGCGTAGCGGTATCGAACGAAGGCGGAGCACCGCCGCCTCCGCCCGGCGATCCATACGCGCAGGCCGAAGAGATGCAGCGCGAGTATGCGATGTACCGGTTGAAGCAGGTGAGGATTCCTCAGCTCGCGTCGAAGTGGTGGGTGGTTGCCGCGATCGTGTTCGCGCTGGCGATGGGTCCGCTGCTGCTGCAAATCTTTTCGGACGGCTGGCCGAATAGTCCCGTTCCCGTGCCGGTACAGTCACTGGTATCGGCGATTTTGGCCGGTGGGACGTTTTGGGTGCTCGGAAGGTTCGCGATCCAGCCGGTGCTGGAGCGAACCGCGGAACGCGCTCGCGATTATTACACCAATCCGCAGCGCGGTCGTTTGTCGGAACGGTTGCAGAAGGCCGCGGCGTCTCCGGCGATTGCGGGCCGGATCGAGAATCACTGCCGGGGATTGTTAACCGGCCTTCGGCAATATCTGTTGGGCGCGGCGGTGGGCGAATTGGTGCGGCAGCGGACGATGCTCGCCAAGCGGCGCGATGAGATGGAGTGGCTGCGGCGGCAGGTGGGCGAATTTCTGTTGTCGAATGGCGTGGATGCGGCGGGCGCGATTCCGGTGTTCATGGAAGGGCGCGCGGCGCCGGATGTGCGCTATTCGCTCGAAAGCAATCAGGACCTGGCCACCATTGCGCAGTCGCTGCCGCGCGACGCGGGGCGGTTTCGAGAGATGGTGGAGAATTCGCGGCTGTTTTCGGATTGGTCCAAAACATATTGCGATACGTTTCTGCATCCGCTGCCGTTCCTGGATCAATTGAGCGAGTCGTTTCGCGATCCGCTGGAGCTGGACGAGCGCGAAACGGAGCGTCGCGCGGATCTGATCGCCACGTTCCTCAGAAAAAAAATCTCGATGAGCGTCTGCTTCCATTGGCTGGCTACCGATGGCCTGCCTCCGACGGCGCGCTGGAGCATTTTTCCGCGATTCTGGAAGACGTTTCCCGGCGTGGAGTTCGCGCTGGCCGACGCCGGGTTCGCCGCGCGCATCATCACGACGGATAAGACCGATCGCCTGTACCTGGTGGAGACCATTCTCGGCGTGCCGGCGGACCTGCTGATGAGGGTCAAATGACGGCGCCGGCGGCCGTATTCCTGGCGTTCGCGGCAGTGACGGGCGCGGGTGCGCACGTCATGGCCGCGCGGCGCGTGGCTTCGGCGGATTGCGGAGGATTCTGGGCGCAGGTGCTGGAACGGCTCGCGATCTGGTTCGGCGTTCCGCTGCTGCTATTTTCGGCGCTGCACACGGCTGCGCCGGCTTGGCTGCCGTCGAAACCGGAAGTCTGGCTGGCGATCACCGGTGTGGTGTGGGTAGTTCTGCTGGCGATGGCGCTGGCGAAACCTCCGTTGCCGGAAGATGGGCGGTGGATCGCGGGGACGCTCGATTTTTCGCCGTATCGATATTGGGTACTGGCGTTCGCGTTGCCGTTCCTGCCGGTTTTGTTCCGGGATGCAGGTGGATGGAGCGATGGAGTCTTCGCGGCGCAGTGGGGCGTTGCGGTGGCGTTCGGGGTGGCCCTGTGCGGCGTGGCGGTTAGCGCGAATCCGGCACAGCCGTGGTCGGCGGCGTCTTCGCCGTTCCAGGCCCCTCAGCCGGCGCGCGTGGAGTTGTCCCCGTGGCCGGATGAGATGCAGAGCCGCGGAATCGCGCTGCGCAAGTTGATGGAGTGGGAAGCGTCGGGGCAGGCCGAGGAAGGAACGGGCGGACAAGACTGGCAGCGGCGGCTGGATTTCGCGGGATCGCCGGGTGTATCGCGGACGCTGTGCGGCGCGGTGGCCGGGTTGGTGGGATCGGCACCGGTTTCCATCGAAAGAAACGCGGTGGTGCTTGCGCCGGATCATTGCGGGCAGGAAGAAGTGGTCGCGCTGGCGGCCACCGAATTGACTCGCCGATACGGCGAGGCGACTCTGGTGATCACCGCAGGGCCGCGGCAAGGTCTCGCTAAGAGACTGGAGCGATGGCTCGGGCGGTTGGGCGGCGAGAGTCCGGCGCGGCTGGCGGATTTGTCGCGAGGAGATTCGCTCGGATGCGGATCTGTTGCTAGTGGATGGAGAAACGCTATCGGATTCGCTGCTCGATAAGCTTCGCGTGAGCTTCGCAGCAGGAAGCTGCGGGAGCTCCGCTGCTGACGCGAATCGGGCTGGTGATCTGGTGGGATGCGCACGAGTTTTCGGGGGTTCTGGCAGCGCACGTGTGGGCAGTTTCGCGCAGGCTGGAGCGATTGCTGAAATGGCGCCGCGGGTTGCCGCCGCGTGGGTTGGTGCTGGCGCGGCGCGCTGCCGATCGCGAGGGGCAATTCCTGGCGTTCCTGGAACATCTGCTGCCCTATGCGTGGAAAAAAGAGAATGAGTTCGAAGTGGCGACAGAGTTCGCACGGCACACCACGCTGTACCGGCTGGAGGATGCGTCCCCGGCAGCGGCCGCGGAGGCTTCGCTGATATCGGACTGGCCCACGCTTCCCGCCGAGGCGACGCTCGAACGAATGCCCGAGTCGCGCGCCATTGCGGAAAGCGCGGCTAGCGCGGGGGCGGAGATTCTCGATATTCGATCCTGCCGAGTTCCTATCGCTGCGGGAAATCATTTGCCAGGGCGGACGGTCGTCGCCGGAAGGAATCCCGCATCACGTGGCGCTGGCGGCACCTGAAAATCCGTACGTCGATTTTCTTGCTTTCGGAATACGCGGGATCGAACGATGCCGGAGGGTCGGTCCAGTTGCTGGCGGCGGAGGGACATCCGCAACTGGTGCGGCGGCATTTGCTGCTGGCGCTTCGCGAAGTGCCCGATGCGCTGACCGGATTGCGCGCGACGTTTCATTGGGAAGAAGCCATGCTGCGGGATGCGCTTCAACAATTGAGCGCAGAGAACCGGCTGAGCCGAGTACCGGTGCGTTTTCTCGATTCCGAGGGGCGGCTCCAGCGCGATTCGATTTATACCAGCCAGACACCGGGGCAGGAGGCGGTCCGGTCGTTCGGAATCGTAGGCGGAGATGCCGTGCAGGTTCGCGATCCCAACGTCGCGGAGGGATTGCTGCTCGAAGTGGATCGAGAACGGCTCGCGATCGACGCGTATCCGCTGCGGGTGTTTGAAAGCGGAGGGCGGAGGTATCGAATTCAGCCGTGGCCGTCGTCGCGTCCGAAGTGGATCGCGTGTTCCCCGGAGCAGAGCGACGTGCGGACGTGGCGCTTCGCGACGGGGCGGATCACTTCGTTGAAGCAGTCGCGCGAATCGCTGACCACGCGCGGATTGGAGCGCTATCATGCGCGGGTGCAGTATCGCGAAGATGTGACCGATATTCTCGAAAGGGACGCGGCGGGAAAATTCCGGACCGTGGGAATCGACGCGGTGCGTACGAATTTCGAGACGGAGGCGCTGATTCTGGAGTTTACGGGAAAGGCTCCAGAGTGGAGCGAGCTGGTGAGCGCGGCGGCGGCGCTGCGTCACTCCGCGCCGGTGCATACCGGGCTCGATCAGGATGTGCTGGAAGCGATTCCGTTCGAGCTGGGCGGAAAATCGGGGATCGCGCTGGTGGATTTGTATCCGGGCGGGATCGGTTTGTCGGGAGCGATCCACAAGGCGCTGTGGCTGGTTCCGCTGCTGTTCGACCGGACGGCGCGATGGATCGCGCAATACCAGGGGCCCGGCGGGGACCGTGCAATCGCTGGGAGCCCATTGATCCGAACTTTGGGAATTTCGCGCCTGAATGTGCAGGGGGCGCTGCGTCTGTTCGCGGCGGCCGGACTTTAAATGCGTCAGGACCTGGCCAATACTCGAAGCCGGCTGGAGACGCTGGCGGGAATTCCCGAGCAGGCGGCGCAGTTCCACGCGAAACGTAATGCGCTGTTGCTTCGTATCGACAACGACGCGGGGGACGGCACGGCGATTGCGCAGCAGGCGCAGCAGCTCGAGTCGATTGCGCCGCAGGTGCAGGCGCTGTTCAGGGCGACGCACGCTGCGCGGCAGGCGATCGCGGATTTGCGCGCGCAGACTCCCGTGGTGAGCGACGAACAGGTACGGAGCGCGATCGAAGAATGGACCGACGAGTGGTCGCAGATGCTCGGGTATATCGAGGATCCAGCGTTGGAATCGCGGGCGATCGCGGCGACGACGAAACAGGCTCGCACCATGGAGGAATGGAGCCGGCAGCGGCAGAGGTCGCTGGGCCCGCTGGTAGCGGCGCGGGAATTGTCGCTGGTCGCCAACGCACAAGTGAAGCCCACAATCGAGGCGCGCCTGCGGGGCTGGACGACGGAATTTTGTTCAGGCAAGGTCGACGAGGCGTGGGCGGTGAAGGTGGAACGCGAGCTGGACGGGCTACGGCAGCGCGGAAGCGGGGCGGCGAAGACGGTTCCGTTCAAGGGCGCGCCGACGCCGGCGCCAGTCGTCGAAAAATCGCGGCCGGTGACGTCGGGACAGGCTGCGATGCAGTTTCACAAGATCGCACTGGCGCTGGCGGATTGCCGCGACATGGCGGAGGCGCTCGGGTCGAACGGAGATCAAGTCGCGCAGCTAACTGCGCGGCAACGTCAGCTTCGCGAAGCGGACGGCGTAACGCTGGCCGACGTCGAACAGTTGCTGGCCGCGGTCGAGGAGCTGCGCAAATCGCTGGCGGATGCCGCGCAGAGCCGTCGTGACGCCGCGATGGAGAAACTGGAACGGCGCTGGCGGTGGTTCAAAGAACTATACGACCGGCGCGGCGATATCGCGGACATGATCGAGAAGGCTTCCGCGATTCGCGGCGATCATGCCGAGCCGCTGGAGGAGTTTTTCAAGCTGGTGGAGGTCGCCGAAGACCGGATTTATTCGGTCGCGAACAATAATCGCGGGAAACTGGCTGCGGCCGGGCATGCGGCGATTCTGAAAGTGCGTTCGAAAATCGCGGAGCTGCGCGGGCGATGCCGGACGTTGAAGGCGGATGCCGCGCTCGCCACCGTCGAGAGCCGTATTCCGGCGGATCCGGACTCGCAAACAATCGCGCGGCGGGCGTTCGATTTGCTGGATCAATGCGAGGAGCTTCAACGGGAAGCGGGAACGATCGACGAAGAGATTACGCGGCAGCAGCAGGAGATTCTCACGCGTGCGAGCGACTTGCGTCGCATCGCACAAGAGATTTTGGCGATTACGGAGTCAGGCGAGGACGCCCGGAAGGTGGATGCGATTCCGGTCGAGCTGGATGCATCGCGGTCCCTGGAAGAATTCGCGGGGCAGATGGAGTCCATCGCGAAGGACATCGAACAGCGGCGCGCGAAGGTCCGGGAAGAGAGCACGGCGCGCCTAGCGCGGCTGCGAAGAGAAAATCTGGCGTGGGTGAATCTGGTAGCGGAGTTTGCGCCGGAAGCGGCATCGCTGATCGCGAACGATCCGCCTCCGGAAGAATTAGCGCCGCTGCGGGTGTTCCTGGATCGCGAAGTCCACAATTGCGAGCGGCTGAATGAATTGGCGGCATCGGCGGCAAGACAGATACATTTGCGGCGCGAGAAATCGCTCGAAAAGCTGAGGGAATTGCTGGACGAATCGGCGTTTCACAGCCATCCAGACCGGCCGGTGGCGGAAATGCTTTCAAAAGAACTGGCCGCGCTGAGTGAGCTCGGGTCGCCGCCGCAGCGCGAGGAATTTGAAACCGTGCTGGGCGCGTTGCGGCAGTGCGATGCGTTTTTCTTTCGCATCGAGCACGCGCGCCGCATGGTGCTGGAAGGATATGAGGATCTCGCGAGCCGCTTCCGGCTTTTGCGCGACCGGAATGGAACCATTTACCGGCCGGATCTGTGCCGCCGGTTGAATCTGCTGTTGCAGGGGGTGAAGCTGGGCATCGAGCGGCAGGAGTGGGAGCCGCTCGGGTTTCAAATCGCGCGTACGCGGGAATTGCTCGGCGCGCTGGAGTCCGATGCGCAGGCTCGATTGAGCGCGGACGTGGAAGATCTGGCTGCGACCCTGAAGGAAACCATGCAGGACGCGCGCGATCCGGGGTATGCGCGGCAGATCCAGGTCGCGCTCGATCAACTGACGCAGGAGGGAAGCTTGGAGCCGCCGTCGTCGCAACTGGTGCGGCGGCTTAACATGCTGGCGGGGCGAAGCGCGGGGAATGTGCGATGAAGACCATCACCCTGTGGGGACCGTCGTCATCGGGAAAGACGGCGCTCTTGTCGCTACTGTATCTGCGTTCGAACGCGATCGATTCAGGCTGGCAGATTTTTCCGACGGCGGAATCGCTTCCGGAGATTATTCAGCAAAGCAATCAGATCAGTAAAGACAATCAGTTTCCGCTCGGAACCAAGGAAACCGACGAGCGGGACATTTCCTACGACTTTAAATCGGTGGCGACGCAGGAAGTGTTCCGGCTTCAGACCAAGGATCGCGCGGGCGTGCGCGCGGAGAGGATGGACGGGGATCTTCTCGCGAGCCTGGTGAAGGCGGACGGGATCGTGCTGATGATCGACCACGCGCGCGGGCATCGCGAGACCGAAGTGATCAACGCGCTCAGCTCGATTTACGTGGAGCGGACTAAGACCAACAAGTCGGTGGCGGCGCGCGATCCACGTCCGCTGGCGGTGTGCCTGTCGAAAGTGGACCGGCTGATCGAGACGCCGGCGGATCTGAGGCGTATCGAGGAAACGCCGGAGGATTTCGTGCGCGGCTATATCAGCAAAGAGTTGCAGCGGTGGATCGAGCAATACCACTCGGCCGCGCGATATTTTCCGGTTTCGGCGGCGGGCGTGAGGCTGAGTTATGGGATCGTCGAAAAATCGGTATTTTTGGACGAACGCCTGGCGACGCGCGTGACCTCGCAGGGCACGCCGATCAACATCGTAGAGCCGTTCACCTGGCTCTTCAACCGTCTGCAAAAACAGCCGTGAAAATCGACGCGTGGCCTTGTTTCGAAGATTGGCGGCCGCGAGAGGCGAAAGAAATCGTCTGCCAGCGCGCAGTGTATGGGAAGGTCCATCGCGCGCCGACGGATTATCGCTGGATCGCACACAGCTCGGGAATCGCGCCGGGGAAAATGAAGCTGGAGCGAGACCTGGCGCTGGGGAGCGAAGATGCTCCTGCAACGCTGTTCGCGTGGAGATACGATGCTTTGGGCGCATACGCGATCAAATGCTATCCCAGCCGCGCGGTGGACGCAGCGGGGCGCCCGGCAGGGCTTGAAAAGCAGATTCTGTACGTCCCTTCGACCTCGGATCTGCCGCCAGCGGCGCTGGCTGTTCTGATGCTGTCTGAAATTATCGGCTTTGAGGATTCCGTCTGGTGGGAGGCGTGGCGCGATCCGCGATGGCAGAAGATGGATTTTTTTCTACCGGTCCCGGAGGTTCGGGTTCGGGTGGACGGGTTGAAGGAGTTGATCGAACGGGGCCGCGCGGAGTTGCGGGAGTCGGCTTCGGATCGGGCGCTGGAGCAGTTTTTTTCCGCGACCGAAGCGGCTCCTCCGGCGATTCTTGCGGTCGAAAAACCATTGCCGCCCCTGGCATTGGCCGCGCTTCTGTTGCCGATCGAGCGGGGCTTAACGGAAAACATGGCTATCGCGGGCGGGTTTCCTTCACGCGTTCTGGATCGGCCGAAGCTATCCCATTGGAGCGGAATCGCGTGGGGAGAAGGCGGGACGATCGGCAGGACTTCTCGAGGAATCCATCTCGCTGGTCTGTTGAAAGAAGGACCGCCGGCGCGGTCCAGCGAATGCCGATGATGCTTTGCGAGTCTGGGTGAAAACCGACGATTAACCGCTCCTTGCAGTCGCGGCTCGGGGGCGGCACCTCCACAGATCAGCAACTTATGCGAGCCGTGACCAAAGGGAGCGTTTTCACGAAGACTCTTGCGGGCGGCTCGGCCACGTGACTGGTCTGACAGCGGGACGGACCCGAGCCGCACGCGTGAACGCGCGATTTTGGAATTGTATTATTTCGCGATTCCGGGGAGAACTTTTCCGGTTCCGGGTTGCTGCTTGGAGGTTGCCGGTTGTTGGGCAGGCATGCCCTGCATCGGAGTTGTCGTCGAAGTGCCGCGGCACATCAGTGAGAACGCCTGGACTACCTGGCTGCCTCCGCCGAGGATGCTCGACGGACCGACGAACCTTCCTACCGCGACTGAGAAAGCGCTGGCGGCTCCGGCCTGGCACTCCGATTGACTGCCGCTGCCGAGCGCTGCGTCGCCCGATCCTCCGGTCCAGGCAACGAACTGGCGCTGATTGCTGACGTTGATCGCGTTCGGGCCGGCGCCGACAATCTTGGCGCAGTCGAAGCGAATATCCTGCATGTAAATGTTGCCGGGAGTGGTCGAAGCCGCGTAGCCCGCAATGGCGAAACCGGCTGGGCACATCGCGGTTCTGATCGAGCCGCCGCCCTGGTTATTTCCAGCGCTCTTGCCCCAATAGGACGTAGTCCACGAAGCGTTGGTCACCGGCGCGCAGACGATCTGAATAAAGTCGACTACCGCGCCCTTGCGCGAGCGCGCGCCGACGATCGCGTCCGATGGGGAATTGCACCGCAGGGAGCCGACGAAGGAATAGCTACTGAAACCCGCGCCGCCAACCTGCGGCGTTTCCGTCTCACCCGGCCGTGGATTGTCCGCCATCTGTTGGGCAAGCAAACAGATCGAAGCGAAGGAGAAGATCAGGGTGAGTTTCATGTCGCGTCCTTTACACGTAGCCCGGGCGCGGCGCCTCGCGCCAATATTAGCGGCGGGTCCAGCCATTTCTTGATGGCCGCCGAGAAATCCGCGTCCGATGTTTGCGCCCATTCCGGCAGAGTCGCCAGGCGCGCGTACTGGTCGCGGGCGCGAGCCAGCAAGTCCGGCATATCCGCGGAGTAGAGATCCTCCGCGCCGGGGGGATCGTGAAAAATGGTCATTATTTCGACCCCGGATTGGTGCAGAGCGTCGATCTCTTCTTCGATCGAGGCTTCGCGAACGGCGAGATTCGTCATTGGGTCCGGCGGGTCGATCAGCGAATAGCCGGGCGAGTTGCCGAAGACGATGAGTAACTTGCGTGAGCTTTGCCGCCACCTCGCCTGGCGAGCGGCGTGCAGGCCGTCGGCCAGGGCGTCGAGAAAATCGCCGCCGGGGCTGGGCGGAAGGAGCGAGGAGCTGCTGTTCAAGTTGCTCGATGCCGATCGGTTCCAGGCGCCGGACATCCGGAATCGGCGGGTGGATCAGATAGACGGGCTTGAGAAACGGGTTCGCCAGCGCCGGCATGGGTTGATCGCCGAACGCGGCGGCCATCGCCCAGAGTTTTGGGTAGCGCGCGCAGGCTACAGCGGCGGACTCAACGAGACGCTTCGCGAAATCGCGCCAGACGTCGGCGAGCCGAGGGCCCAGAAGATATTCGAGTCCTTGGGGGCCTGCCGGATGCAGGCAGGTGCCGTCGATCAAGATCAATAGATCGAGCTCCTCGCCTTTCGAGGGATGCAGCAAGAGCGGCTGCGGAGGTTCCTCGGGCGGCAGCAAGAGAAAATCGCGATTCGGACAGAAGGCGCGTACGGTGGTTGGTGCGATTTCGAACTGTACGGTGAGGTGCTCGCCTGGCTGCGCGGGAATTTCGATCCAACTCGCGACTTTGCCGTCGTCCCGGACCAAGACTTGAAGACGATCGGCGCCTGGGGCGGGCTTGAGCGTGGCCGCACGCGGTTCGTTTTGCTCGGCCAGAGGAAGCGGGACACGGCGAATTTCTCCGGTGGCGCGATCGAGAACGTCGAGCGTCAGCATGGTTCTAACTGCCGTTCTATTTTACTCGGACCGGGATCGTCAATTGGTCCGATAGAAGAAGATCTGCCGCGGGGTGCCCCAAGCCGCGGCGCGCGCGAACTGCGGATCGTAGAAATAGACTTGACCATTCTTGATGAACGCGTTGAATATGTGTCCTTGCCGGCCGTGTCTCTAATGAACACAAGCCCGCGGCTGCCTTCGCCCGAGGCTTTGAGAATCTGCGTGATACGCGCCTGATCGCTGGTTATGGGAATACCTTGGCGCGTGGCCAATTTTTCGAGCTGGCTATTGTACTGGGCAAGTCCCTTCTTGCCGTAAGTGCTGCGCAAGATCTGAATGATTTCGTCCGTCTTCATTGTAGGCGCGGCCGGCGCGGCGAACAAACGCCCGTTGGCCAGCGAACGGTCAAACGCGATAGCGGTGCGGAAACAGTTGGTGGTGCTGCCAGTGGGATTAAATGGCCCGCCGGCGGTGGGGAAGGTGAAGTTGCCGAACTCGCCTGCGAACTTGTTCATCCAGCGCAGATTTACGGCGGCATCTCGGGCGGCTGTGTAGGCCTTGGATCCGACTAGCGCGGGAGCCTGCTGTCCGAAGAACTGGGCCGGGTCAGTTAGAAAGGTGTTGATTGCCTGACTGGCCATTTCGAGCAGGTTTTGATTGAAAGTCGAGTTGTCGGCCGAAAGGAACGAGCACAACTGCTGCGCCGGAACGCCCAGCTCGTCGCCTTGCGAGCGCGGCTGGGCCAAGAACTGCAACATCCCGACGACGGTTTGTTCGACGCCGAAGAAGAAGTGGTCGCCGGCGACCTGCACCATGTCCTGAAGCTGCTGTGCGCCGTTTTGGATCTGGGTTGCCAGGCGGGACAGCTCGATATTGCCCTTGCCGCCCTGGTATCCGCCGACGCAGTACATCGAGAATTCCTGCACCACGGGAACGGGATTCACGACGCCGTAAGTGCCCAGGAAATAGGGCACGGCGGTGGCTCCGTTGGTGTTGCAGGACGACCAGAGCTGGCTGCGCATGAGGTCGCCGAGGTCGCGCTGCGTGGTGCTGTCCAGACGCTGCCGGTAAAGCTGCGTGTTGGGCTGGATGGGCGTGATGGTTCTGCCGCTGATGAATGCAGTCGGCGGGATATTTCCCACTTGGGAACATTCGATCTGTACGTCGTAAGCGTAGATTCCACCGAAGTTGGTGGTGGCGCGGAAGCCGGTGACGATCGCGTCCGCACTGCACGTCTGATCGATGGTGACGGTCCCGCCGCTGTAGCTTCCAGCGGACGCCTCAAAGTTCGCCTGGGTCCAGCGACACCGGTTGTTGGCATCGCAGGTGATTGGGGCGCAGGCGATCTGCATCATGTTGATCGCGCTGCCGCGACGAATCCGCATGCCGACCAGCGCTTCCCCGCCCTGGCATCGCAGCACCTGTAATCCGGCCTGGGTGCCACAGACAACCTGTTTGTCCTTGATGGTGCCGCCGACCTGGACGGCGCCGTCTTCTCCCCCATCGCGGGGCGTCTGGAGTTGCCGGATGACGGCCTGCGACCAGGCGGGCGCGTCAAGAAGATCGAGAACCAAAGTGCGACCAATGATTTACGCAACATAACTATCAGTCAAGCTCAGACCACTATAGCCGAGCGGATCGCTACCGAACCGGTTGGTTCCGGCGGTGCCTTTCACGAATATTAGCGGGATTCCGGCGACGATTCCAGCCAAAGGGATGCAGGTGAGGAGTACGTACCAGCCGGAGCGATTGATATCGTGGCTGCGCTTGATGGCCTGCAGAATGTCGATGATTGCAAAGGGGATGAGCAGCAAGCCCACCAGGGCGGTCGCCTTACCGCTATCGGCAGAAAAGAAGTTGACGGCCATGGAGACGGCCGCGCAGGTTGACAAAGTAGCCTACCATGATGCCCATGCGGCGGAAGAAAAACGTCCGCCGGCCGATCCGTCCTTGTGCCGAGAAGAAGGTTTCCATTGTGTTTGTTCCTTTCAGTCAAATAGGCGCAGGCGGTGCGGGGAGCTGCTCAATTAGTAAGAATGAGCAACAGGGTCGTTTTTTTTCGCCTACAATGCCGGACGACTTCCCGACATGACACCTGAACAGAACCGCCAGATTGAGGCGCTATTCGACGAGGCCGTCGATCTCGAGCCGTCGGCCCGCGAGATCCTGCTGGCCGCGGCGGAGGCTGAGATCGCGCAGGAAGTTCGGGCGTTGTTAGCGGGTCTCGATGATCCGCTGAAGATCGAGCCTGCGATCGGTCCGGTGAGGCTGCCGTCCGCACCCGCTGCCGGGGACGTGTTCGGCGCTTATCGATTGGAAGAAAAGATCGGCGAGGGTGGATTCGGCGTAGTTTTTCGGGCGACGCGGCAGGTGGGCGAGACACGGACACCGGTTGCGATCAAATTTCTAAAAGTCGCCTTCGCCGGCCAGAGCGCCTTCGAACGATTCGAACTGGAGCGGCAGGTTTTGGCAAAACTGGACCATCCGGCGATCGCGCGGTTACTGGATGGCGGAAGCACCGAGGGCGGCGTTCCTTATTTAGTGATGGAATACGTTCAGGGCGAGCCGATTACGGCGTATTGCGACCGGCACCGGCTGGGGATCTCGCAGCGGCTCGCATTGTTCGGGCGCGCTTGCGAAGCCGTGGAATACGCGCACCGGCATCAGTTTCTGCATCGCGACATCAAACCCGACAACATATTCATCACCGAAGACGGCGTGCCGAAGCTGCTGGATTTCGGAATTACCAAGCTACTGGCTCCGGGCGCGATTTCGCTGAGCTTGCCGGGGCAGAATCTGTTCACGATTACGCATGCGAGTCCGGAGCAGATCAACGGGGAGCCGCTGACCGTCGCTACCGACGTTTATTCGCTTGGGGTGGTTCTGTATCAGCTCTTGTGCGGGCGGCTACCGTTTTCGCCGAAGGATCTGGGAGCCGTGGCGGCAGCTTACGCGATCCTGAAACGAGAGCCGACGCGGCCGAGCGAGGCGGTTCTTCTTCGCGATGAGGTGCTGCCCGAATCGATCAGCGCGACGCGCGGAAGCCGGCCACGGACATTGCTGCGTCTGCTCGCCGGGGACCTGGACGCGATCGTGCTGACGGCGCTGCGAAAGAAGCCGGTGGAACGATATCCGTCGGTGGACGCGCTGCATCTGGACGTCGACCGGTTCCTGGGCGGATGGCCGGTGGAAGCGACCCAGCCCGGATTCGGAGATCGGGCGCGGAAGTGGATGGGCCGGAATCCGGTTGCGGCTGCGATTTTCGCGGTCGCATTCTTCTTTCTGGCCCGCGGGCTGGTGATTGCAGAGGCGCGAGGGTTCGAGGCGAACCGGCTTGGCGATGAGGATCGGCGGGCGGTACAAGCGGCGCAGCGAATGGCCGGGGCAGCGGTGTTGCAGTCGTTCCACGACGACGGAAATCTGACGCAGCAGCAGAAGGAAGCGCTATACCAGGAGGAATTGCGGATTCTGGCGCGGGAGGAAAAGCTGCCGGCCGACGTGCGGACCGAAATCGAAACCGAGCGCGCGGCTGCATATGCGGAGCTCTCGACGCATGCATGGGAACTGGGGCATCGCGAAGATGCCGAAAAGCTGGTGTCGGCGGCGCTTCAGAGCGTCGACGCGCTGCTGCATGACAATCCGCACGATTCTTATCTGAAGAAGCTGGAGCGCTACTGTCTGGAGCATCGCTACAACTACCGCATCGCTTTGGGGCGCGCGAGCGACGCGCAAGCCGATCGGGAGCGGCTGCTGAATCTGGAACAGATGGACGCGAATGAAAAAGGAACTCGATGGGACCCTCGACAGAACTAATCGGTCAACAGCTCGGGGTGTGGCGGGTGGAAGAACTGCTCGGCGCGGGTGGGCAAGGCTCGGTGTATCGGGCGCGGCGCGTGGAAGGCGGATTCGACCAGACCGTTGCGATCAAAGTTCTGGATCCACGCACGATTTCCACCGCAGCGGCGCGCCGCTTTGAAGAGGAAATGGAGAGCCTGGCGGCGCTGAATCATCCATTCATCGCGAGCCTGTTGGGAATTGGGACCACCGCCGATGGCCGCGCGTACTGCGCGATGGAATATGTCGACGGGAGGCCTATCGACGCTTACGCCAATGAACGCGGACTTTCGATTGACCAGCGGCTGCTGCTGTTCAACAAAGTTTGCGAAGCCGTGGCGTATGCGCATCGCCACTTGATCATCCATCTGGATCTGAAACCGGCGAATATTCTCGTGACCCGCGACGGGAACCCGAAGCTGCTCGATTTCGGCCTGGCGCGCCGTGTTTCCGAATCCGGCGCGCGGCCCGTCGCGCATGCAATGGATGCTTTTTCGCGTCCTTACGCGAGCCCGGAACAGGTGACGCCGGGGAGTCCGGTTTCGACCCTATCGGATGTTTATTCGTTGGGCGCGTTGTTGTACGAACTGCTCACCGGGCATACTCCACTGAAGCTGGATGGGCTGGCGGAAGAAGCGGTGATTCACACCATTCGCGAAGAGGAGCCGGTCAAGCCAAGTATCGCAGTGCAGAATCCGCGATCGGTACCGGGACCGATGGGCAAGCAGTTCATTTTTTCGGCGCAAAAGCTGGCTGAAATGAGAGCTTCGACGCCCGGGGAACTGCGGCGCAAGCTGCATGGGGATCTGGATAACGTCGTTCTGGTGTCGCTTCGCAAGGAGGAGCGGCGGCGGTATCCATCGGTGGAGGAATTGGTTCACGATATCGAGAGGCACCTGCGCGGCAAACGAGTCCACGCGAAGGCTTCGAGTCCGGCGTATAGCGCGGTGCGCGTCGCCCGTCGCAGCCCGATGGTGGTGGTCGCCGTGGTGCTTCTTTTGTGCGCGATCTTCGCGAGCATCGCGCTGCCCCGCGCGATCGGAGAAACGGTGGACGCGACGCGGCGCGAGCAGACCGCGCTCGGCACGTTTGTGTGCGAAAGCGACGCGGAGATTCGGGCGAATGTTATGCCGGAGCTGTCCGGCCTAGAAGTGGTTTTGCAGAATCTGGGGCTGCGGCTGGCTCAATTGGAACGTGCGGCAGGTTGCCCGGGAGACAAGAGATAATCGAATCCATGTTCTGCCCAGGCTGCGCCAATCCTGTGGACTCGGAAGTGATTTTCTGCTCGCGCTGCGGCTTTTCGGTGCGGCGCGCCACGGATCCGGTGCGGTACGCGAGCTTTCTGAGACGCGTGGGCGCGACATTCATCGATCTGGCGCTGATGATTCCAGTGATCATGCTGATGGTGAGCTTATTCATGAAGCCGCCCACGGACGAGGAGATGCAACTGGCGCGGCGCATGAAGGCTCAGGAGATTCATTCCGACGCGCAGGCGGACTGGATGCAGTTCCGGCTCCAGCAGCGCATCGGAGGGTTGATGCTGATCACATTTCTGGTCGGGTGGCCGTATTTCACGCTGCTCGAAGCGTCGCCGATGCAGGGCACGCTCGGAAAAATGATCTGCGGCATGAAGGTGACGGATGTGGATGGCCGACGCATCCGCTGGGGCCGCGCGAATGGACGTTACTTCGGGCGATGGCTGTCGGGATTGCCCAGCTGCATCGGGTTCCTGATGCCAATCTTCACCGAGAAAAAACAGGCGCTGCACGACCTGCTCGCCGGATGCCTGGTTCTGCGGAAGTAGTCAGCTTTCCTTTTTCAGCTCTTTCTGCATCCACGCTTCGGCGAACTGGCAATTGCGGCGATATTTGATCAGCGGGACTCCAAACGCGGCCGCACCTTCATCGTTGGTCAGGCCGAGAAAATACTTCACTTCCATGTAGCCGGCTTGTTCGGGATGGCTTTTTTCGAGCTTGGCGAGCAGTTCATGGACCGTCAGAACATCGGCGTTGAGATGGTTTTCGTCCGAGCCTTTAAGCAAACCCTCTTCTATATCCGCCTGATCTTTGGGATTCGGACGCTTCTGCGCTTTGCGGCTGCGGGCGTAGTCGATCAGGATCTGGCGCATGTTGCGGGCGGAGACTCTGAGGAGATGCTGAAGGTCCTGGATGGACGCAAGGTCGTCTTTCTCATCGCCTTCGGGCGGGGCGAGCAAACGCAGCCACAGGAGATTCACGAGCGCGGATCCGGTCGCGCCGAGCGTGTGATTTTTTCGCTCGCCGGCCATGAGGATCTGTGCGATGCGCTTCAGCTCGGGATAGACACGGGCGGTGAGCTGATTACGAGCCTCCTGGTCGCCGGCGCGGACCCGGTCGAGCAGGTAGCGGATTTCGTCTCCAGTTTGCGGAACCATGCGTTCTATGATATTCCGGACGGCTGGGGTTAGCGCTTCTTCGCTTCTTGGCTCTCGGCGACTTCTTTTGCGCGGAACTTCGCGATGCGTTCGATCAAGTTCACCGGAACGGGTTGGGAAAGCGGGAAACGGACTGTGCCTTTGCCGATCTCGTACGAGGCAAGCGCGTCTTTGAACTGGGTGACGAGGCGCTCGGTGGCCGGGTAGAGCGAGTAGTGCTGCTTCCACGCCGCGAAATAAAGCATTCTGTCTCCGCGCAACTTGTAGGTCGGCATGTGGTAGGAAATGACTTCTTCTGCCGCGGGCACGGCTTTTCTGATGGCATTGCGGACCCGCTTGAGTATTGGCTGCGTGATTTCAGGTTGCGAAGCGATGTACTCGTCCACCGATTTGAAGGCGGCTTTCGCCATCGACCTCGAATTATCTCATGAAGGGACGACTAAGGTCCCCTGCGACAGACGCCGCCGTTTGCGGCGATAATCACGCGTTGCAGGTCGACTACGGTGCAGACACCATCGCCATCCAGATCCCCGACGGTGCACGGCGCCAGGCCGACCACCGAGTTTGCTGCAATCTGGATGTCCGTGCTGTCCACTACGCCGTCGTCGTTGAGATCGCAGGTGGCGCCTTGCGCGGTGTTCGGGTTCACCATCATTGCGGAAACGTCCACCACCTCGAAATCCGCGCCAGTCAGCGTGGTCAGGTTGTGAAGATCGTCGTCACTCCAGCGGGAGTCGGGAGCGCCGGAGATGTACCAGGAGCTGCCATTATCGGCGATCATCATTCCGTAGGTTTTTAGCGCCTGCAAAATAATTTGATTCGTCGCCGAGAACGTAGAGATATTGAAGCTGGCGCGGAGACGAAAACGTACGCCCATCGGTGGATACTGCGAACCGGTGAGACTCGAAGCATAATGGCGGGCCGGCCAGACGTACGCCTGCTGGGTTTGCGGAACGGTGAAGCGGATGGCGTGCAGGATTGCCCCGCTTAAAACCTCATCGTACTTGACCAGACCTGGAAAGATCGGGAGTCCGGCGGCATCCGCGGAGGTATACGTCGCGGTCCGCAAGTTATTCGAAGTCAGATCGAAAATCGCGCCAGAACCGGCCTGCCAGCTCGATGCCAACGGGAAGGCGTCCCACATTTCGTACAGAGTGCAATTGTCGGTGTCGATGGAGATGACGTGCCGGTCTCCCGTACCCTGGCTGCCGCCTTCGATGGGTGCGGTGAGGGGAATCGCGTACGGGCCTGGATCGCTTTCGCTGGCGTAGGTGAACGTCGCGGTAATCGTGGGCGCGCCGGTGACTGTGATGTAAGGAATCCCGTTTGGCGCGCCGTCATAGACGGTCCCGAAATCGGGGTGCACCGGCAGCGTGGCGCCGATGGTGTTGACGTAGGTGGCGGAATTGGGCGAAACCGGGAGTTTGTCGACGGGGATGTTCCAGATGTTGCTCGCCGGGAAAACGGGGCATGAGCCGATGGTCGGCCCTTGCGCCTGGATTGTCCCGGACAGAGAGACGGCGAGCACCATGTATCGAAAAGTCATACCAGCCCCCAGTTCTGAGCTTATTCCCGCGTGCAGGCCGAAGCACTTAAGGAAACGACTAAGCTAACTCACATTTTGCCCTTATGACTCGCGTACTGGCATAGGATTGGCATTGGTTGAATCACTGCCAGCGTCCTTAGGGGCATAATGGAATACTCAGGAGACTATATGCGTCGAGCAACCTACACCGCGATGATCGTATTGGCCGCCACCGCTTCCGCGCAACGGCGCGGAGGACAGGGATCGGTGGACGCGTTCCGCTTTCGCTTCGTGGGACCGCTGGCGGGCAATCGAGTCGCCTCGGTGGCCGGCGTGCCAGGCGATATCAATACGTACTACGCGGGCGCAGCGTCTGGGGGGATTTTCAAATCCGTGGACGGCGGCTACGGCTGGACGCCGATTTTCGACGATCAACCCGTGGCCGCGATCGGAGCGCTCGCGGTGGCGCCGTCGAATCCGAGCATCGTATGGGCCGGAACCGGCGAGGCGTGGGCCATTCGCGATGTCGACGTGATGGGCAACGGCGCTTACAAATCGACGGACGCCGGACGCACCTGGACGCATATGGGTCTCGACGAGACCGGACGCATCGGACGCGTGATCATACATCCGACGAATCCCGATATCGTTTATGTCTGCGCGCTGGGCCGCATGACCGGACCGCAGCAGGAGCGCGGCGTGTATCGAACCATCGACGGCGGCGCGCATTGGGATCGCGTGCTGTTCGTCGACGAGAACACGGGCTGTTCCGGCCTCAACATGGACGCGCACAATCCGCAGAAGCTGTTCGCCGGAACGTGGCAGGTGGAAATGCACACCTACGCCGAAATGAGCGGGGGCGCCGGCAGCGGCGTGTACATGACACGCGACGGCGGGAACACCTGGCATCGGGCGACTTCGCCGGGCTTGCCGAAATCGCCGGTGGGAAAAGTGGATGTCGCCGTGGCTCCCACGAATTCGGATCGGGTGTACGCGCTGATTCAAACCGCGGACCAGGGGTCGATGTGGCGGTCGGACGATGGAGGCACGAACTGGCGGGTGGTGAATTGGGATCGCGCGCTGATCGGGCGCGCCGGATATTACATTCATCTTGCGGTTTCGCCCACCAATGAAAATGAGGTCTTCGTTTCGAACAGCTCCTTTCATCAGTCGCTCGACGGCGGCGAAACATTTCGTCCGACGCCGTGGGGCGGCGACAATCATGACATCTGGTGGGATCCGACCAACGCCGACCGTTTCGTGATTACGCACGACGGCGGCCTGAACATCACCACTTCGCACGGACGCGGATTCAATCGCGTGACGCTGCCTGTGGGGCAGATGTACCACGTTTCGGTGGATAACCAGGTCCCGTATTACTTCTACAGCAACATGCAGGACAACACCACCATGCGCGGACCGGCGGTGCAGGTCGGATTCGGCGGATTCGGGCGCGCGGCGGAGCCGGGTTGGGATCGCGGCATGGGAGGCTGCGAATCGGGGTTTACGTATGCCGATCCAACCGATCCGAATATCGTGTGGGCGACTTGTTATGGCGATGAAGTCACGCGCTGGGATGCGCGGACCAAGCTGGCGCGGTCGGTAAGCCCGTGGCTGCACACGCTCGATTCGCCGCCGAATGATGCGAAGTATCGCTGCCACTGGACGGCTCCGCTGGCGATCGATCCGTTCGATCACAACACGGTTTACTATGGCTGCCAGGTGATTTTTCGGACCACGAACGGCGGCCAGAGCTGGAACGTGATCAGTCCTGACCTTTCGACCCAGGATCCGAAATATATCGTGCCTTCCGGTGGGATCGTCGGCGATAATCTGGGCCAGTTTTATGGCGAAGTGGTGTTCGCGATCGCTCCATCGACGGTCCAGAAGGGCCTGATCTGGGCCGGGACCAACGACGGCAAAATCTGGTACACGAAAGATGCCGGAGCGCATTGGAACGATGTGACGAAAAACGTTTCGGGGTTGGCGCCGTGGGGGACCGTTACCAGCATCCAGCCGTCCTTCTTCGATGCTGGGACCGCGTATGTTTCGATGGATTACCACCTGATGGATAATCGCGAGCCGTTCATTTACAAGACCACCGATTTCGGTGCTACGTGGACGAAAATCACGGGGGGCCTGCCGAGTCATCAATTGTCCTATGTGCGGATTGTCGCGGAAGATCCGAATTGCAAGGGACTGCTGTTTGCCGGGACTGGCAATGCTCTGTTTTATTCGCTCGACGCCGGCGGGCATTGGACGAACCTGCAAGCCGGATTGCCGCACGCGCCGGTGTCCTGGGCTGTGGTGCAGAAGCAGTTTCACGATTTAGTCGTTTCGACGTATGGCCGCGGGATTTACATTCTCGACGACATCACACCCCTGGAGCAGATGGCGAAAGGCGTGGGATCGGACACTTCGGTTTCGCTGTTCACGCCTCGCCAGACGATTCGAATCCTGGGCGGCGGGCGGGCGTTTTTCAATTATCTGCTTAAGAATCCGCCGAAGGGCCAGGTGCAGGCGGCGATCCTCGATGCGGACGGCAAAGTCGTCCGGCAGTTACGCGCGGTCCCAGCGGCTCAGGGGCTGAATCGGGCGCAGTGGGATTTGCATTACGATGCTCCTCATCTAATCGCGCTGCGGACCACTCCGCCGGAGAATCCGCACGTCTGGGAGGAGCCACGTTTCCGCGGGCAGGATGCGCGTCCCATCACACATTGGGGAGCCGCGCAAGCCGAGGTAGGGCCGGTGGCGCCGCCGGGAAAATACACGATGCGGTTGACGGTCGACGGCGAATCTTACACGCAACCGCTCGAAATCGTGCGCGATCCTAGCAGCACCGGGTCGGATGGCGATCTGCAATCTGCGGCGAAGCTGCAACTGCGGATTCGCGACGGGATCAGCTCGGCGGCGGACATGGTGAATCAGCTCGAATGGATGCGCAAGCAGCTCGACGACGTGCAGAAGATGTTGCGTGGGGACCGGGCGAATGCCGAGTTATTGAGATCCGTGCACAACATGGACCAGAAGATGCAGGACGTAGAGTATAAGCTGGTGTCGAAGGCGTTGGCTACCAGCGACGATAAGTATTTCATCTCCGCCTATAAGATTTACTTCAACCTGCTATGGCTGAATGGCGAGGTTGGCACGGGAGCGGGCGACGTCGCCGGCGGCGCGGATTTCGGCCCTACCGATACTGCAAAAAGCCTGACGGACATGATCGAAAAGGATCTGACGGCGGTGAAGGCGGAATATCGAACGCTGATGGATAAGGATGTTCCGGCGTTCAATCGCACGCTGGTGGCGGGCGGCGTGACGCCGATCGCGCTGAATAACTGATCATTCCTGGCGTAACGCCAGAATCGAGTCGACTCGAGTCGCACGTTGGGCCGGGACGAAGGCCGCAATTACCGCGACGGAAGCCAGGATGCTCGCGAGGCTGTCTCGCGGTTCCGTTATTTCGGGCTGCCGAGCGTGGCGCGCAGGAAGGCGAGAATCGAATCGAGCTCCGGATCGCGATAAGAATTTAATACCGATGCATGCGTCCACTTAGCGCCGTCGCCGAGGCGAACCGCGTTCGATTCGACCGTGCGAAGCACCGGAGGGATGGTGGTGAGATCGTAAAGCACAGTCCGACGGCCGCCTTGGCTCACCACCAGCGCGGGGAATCGTTCGCTCGCCACATCGGCTGTGCGGACATGCGACGCGGTGATCTGGCGCAGTTCCGCGACATTCACCGGAACCTTCGCGATAGCCGCGACCGCGATGCCTAACCCGTCCACCTGATGACATGTCGAACAACGCGCAAATCCGCGAACCGAGTCGGAGAACAACTCGCGACCGCGCTGCGCGTCGGGATCGAGAGTGCGTGGCGCAGGGCCGGACGTCCGCGGTTCGATTCCGTTCAGGTTCATCACGTACGCGACCACCGCGTTAAACTCGGGCCGCGCGAGGATGGTCCCGTATCCCTGCATCGCAGTTCCGGGAACACCCGCACGCGTCACGCTGGTGATATAGGCTTCGTCGAATCCGCGCCCGGCAAGCTTGGGAGCGCCGCCGCCTTCGCCTTTCACGCCGTGACAGTAGCCGATCGCACACGTTTTCGCGAACACCTCGGACCCTTGTTGAATAATCCCCTGCGGCCGCGCCAGCCCTGCGGCAAGAACCAGCAGGAACGCCAGCCTCACTTCCGGTCCTCGGGTAGAGCGAACACCATGAGTGTCGACCCGGCGCGAAACGTTTCGGCCTCAGGCCAGACCGGAGTCAGCGCGTTGCTCACCAGCGAACCCCACCCGGTCGGAGTCGCAACGTACTGGCGTCCATTGACTGAGTAAGCCACCGATGAGCCGCGATGTCCCGCGCCGGTCTGGAAGCTCCACAGTTTCGCACCGGTGCGAGCATCGAGTGCGAAAAAATTTCCTTCCGGATCGCCGGTAAACACCAGGTCTCCAGCGGTGGCCAACATCGAGGCAAGCAGCGAATATTTGTAAGAAAAACTCCATTGGCGCTTCCCGGTCACCGGATCGTAGGCGTCCACGTGGCTGTGCGCTGGGCCATCGGGAGGCGGCTTCATGATGAAATTTCCGCCGAAAAAACTGCCGCCTTCGATCACTTCCTGTCTGCCCGCAACCAGATCGCTGCAAACTTCGAGACTGGGAGTGTAGATCCAGCCAGTGCGTGGCGAAAACGCGATCTGGTTCCAGCTTTTGCCGCCCGCGGCGCCGGGGCAGATATAGGCCGCCTTTCCCTCCACCGGCTCATTACGGCCGATCAGCTTGCCGTCTTCGGTGACGCCTTTGATCCAGTTATAGTTGTCGACGATCGGATACGCGCCCAGGAATTCGCCATTGGACCGATCGAGCACAAACGCGAATCCGCCTTTATTCACGTGCACCAGCAGCTTGCGCACGCGGCCGCGCACTTCGCGATCGAGCAGCACGCATTCATAGCTGGAATCGAAATCCCAGACGTCCTTGGGGATCTCCTGGTAATACCAGCGAAGCTTCCCCGTATCGGGATCTAGCGCAATAATGCTGTTGGTATAAAGGTTCTGTCCATCGCGTTCGCCCGCATAGAAGTCTGAGGCAGCGTTGCCGACTCCCCAATACACCAGGTTGAGATCGGGGTCGTAGGAACCGGTCATCCACGTGGCTCCGCCGCCGAACTTCCAGCTATCGCCCTTCCAGGTCTCGTGACCTTTTTCGCCAGGACCGGGAATGGTGTAGAAACGCCACTTTAGATGGCCGTTCCTGATATCGAATGCCGTGAGATAACCCCGATGCGCCGAGTCTCCGCCGGTTCCGCCGACGATCACGGTGTCTTTGACGATCAGCGGCGCAGCCGTGATGTTGCAGCCGCATTGCTTGGAATCCTCGACATTCACTCGCCACGCTTCCACGCCCGTCTTCTGATCGAGCGCAACAACGTAGTTGTCGTACGTTCCCAGAATGACCTTGCCGCCGCTGACAGCGACTCCCCGATTCTGCGGGCCGTAAGGCACCGCGCCGCGCGGCTGCGGATACTTGTATTGCCAGATGAGATGTCCGTCGGCCGCATCCAGCGCGTAGACGTGAGCGCGCGATGTGGAAAGATACAGAACTCCGCCGATGACGATGGGGGTCGCTTGCAAACCCATCTCGTAATCGCCGGTTTGAAACGCCCATACGGGAGCCAGACGCTTCACGTTCGCGGTGTTAATCTGATCGAGCGCGCTGTATCGCCAGAATGAATCCGTGCCGCCATATTGCGGCCAATCCGAGTGGGTTGCGCCATCTCCGGCGAAAGCTGGAAGCCAGTACGGCAAAGAGAGGGAGAAACCTCATGCTTCATCCATCATAATAGGAAGCTCATGGTCCTCCAGCCGGAGACTCCAGAACGAGCTCGCCGAAATGTTGCACAATCTGGCGACGGATCATCGCACGATTCGTCTCGGTGGATGTTTTTCGAAAGATCGTCTGGGAGGCGCAGTGGTTCCGGCGGACGCCACCGTGTCCACCAGTTCGATGCGTCGAGTCCTTCAGTATGAGCCGCACGATCTGACGATCAGCGTGGAAGCCGGTATGCCGTTTCGCGAGCTTGAGAAGCTGCTCGCATCGAACCGGCAGATGCTTCCGCTCGATCCGCCGTGGCCCGAGTCGACCGTCGGAGGAGTGGTCGCCGCGAACTTGAGCGGTCCTCGTCGGCGCCTCTACGGAACCGCGCGCGACATGATCATCGGCATGACGTTCGCCACGCTCGAAGGCAAGCTGATCCGGAGCGGAGGCAAGGTGGTGAAGAACGTCGCCGGCCTGGACATGGCGAAGCTGATGGTCGGCTCTTTTGGAACTCTGGCGGCCATCGCCATCGTCAATTTCAAAGTGTTTCCGATGCCGGAGGGGTCGCGCACCTTCGTGATGAACTTCACCACCGCGGCGGAAGCGTTTGCCGAACGCGACCGCATCCTGCGCAGCGTTCTTACAGCCGTCTGCGATCGACATTGTGAACTGGCCCGCCGGATTCCGGTTGCTGGTGCACGCGGGAGGGAATCCGGCGGTGCTCGATCGTGTTCGCGCGCGACTTGCCTGGCGCGTCGGTCGGCGATGATTCCGTTTGGGAGGAAATCAGAGATTTCACGCCCCGTTTTCTGGCTGAGCATCCTAACGGCGGCGTGGTTCCGATCGCGACGAAGCTCACGGAAATGGCGGCGGCGATGGCGAAGCTCGATGTACCGCGATTGCGCGCGCCGGCAATGGCGTGATTTACGCGCATTACGCGGAAAATCCTCCGCCGATTGCCTGGAACGGCGATTTCGCGATGATGGAAAAGGTGAAGAACTATGTTCGATCCGGAACGACTGTCTCAACCGGGGGCGCTTGTATGGCCGTATCTGACGCGCCACGGCAGGCCGATCTGGATCAAATGCGTGCACTGCGGCCTGTGCCTGAACGCCTGCCCGACGTATCGCGAGTTGCGCGTCGAAATGGATTCGCCGCGCGGGCGAATTTATCAGATGACGCAAGTCGCCAATGGCGCGCCGATCACCGAGTCGTATATCGAACACATCGATCTGTGCCTGGCTTGCCGAGGGTGCGAAACCGCGTGTCCTTCCGGAGTCAAATACGGCCGGTTGGTGGAAGCGGCGCGCGCCGATATCGAGCAGCGCGTCAAGCGGCCGCTGTGCGCAGTCGCATTTTGAGAAAAGCCGCGTTCGAGTATTTGCTGCCCAGCCGCGGGTTGCTCCGGTTGGCGGCCAGGGGTCTGCGGATGTATCAAAGCCAGCGGCTGGAAACTGGACAGCAGACTGGGAGAGCTGGCGTCGCTCGCTCCGCCTGTTGAAATGCCGTTCTTCGATCGCAACATCGGTCAAGTCTTCGCCGCGTCAGGCGAGCGGAAGCATCGGGTCGCGTTTCTATCCGGGTGCATCGCAAATGTTTGTTTCGCGCGGCTTAACGAAGCCACGGTGCGGGTGCTGCAAGCCAACGGATGCGAAGTTACGATTCCCAAGAATCAGACCTGCTGCGGAGCGCTGCACGTCCACGCCGGGCTTCGCGGGATCGCCCGGAAGCTGGCGAAGCAGAACATCGAAGCGGTGGTCGATGGCGGTTTCGACGCGATCATCACCAACGCCGGCGGCTGCGGATCGACTCTGAAAGAATACGACGAGCTGCTCGAAGACGATCCGCGCGCACGCCAATTCTCCGCGCTGGTGAAGGATGTGAACGAGTTTCTTGCATCGATCGAGCGCAACGCACCGCATGGGCGAGGTGCGCGCGACGGTGACGTATCAGGATTCCTGCCACCTGGCGCACGGCCAGCGCGTGCGCTCGGCCCCGCGCCAATTGCTACAGAGCGTCCCCGGGCTGACTCTCAAAGAAATGCGCTCACCGGACCTGTGCTGCGGCAGCGCAGGGATTTACAACGTTCTCCACACCGACATGTCGATGGCCCTGCTTGAAAAGAAAATGCACGCCGTCAACGATACCGGCGCGGAGCGGATCGTCACGGCGAATCCGGGATGCATGCTGCAACTCCGCGCCGGAGTCAAACGCTGGGGACGCGGCCAGCGGGTTTCGCACGTCGTCGAAATCCTTGACGAAGCCTACGCGAACTATCCACAATCGAGGACACATGCGTAAACTGCTACTGCTCCTGCCGCTGATCGTAGTCGAAGCGGGCGCGCAGCCCGTCAACGCCGCGTTCGTTCGCGAAAACTACTCGAAATTCGAATATCGCGTGCCGGTGCGGGACGGAGTGAAGCTGTTCACGTCTGTCTACATTCCGAAAGACGTGTTCAGCGACGGTAAGGCGTATCCGATCATGCTGAGTCGTACGCCTTACACGGTGCGGCCTTATGGTGCGGATCAGTATCGGGAAAATCTCGGTCCCTCGGAGCTGTTTGCGCGCGAGAAATTTATCTTCGCCTATCAGGATGTGCGCGGACGGTACATGAGTGAAGGGAAGTTCGTCAACATCCGTCCGCATAATCCTTCAAAAGGCCCGAAAGACACCGACGAGAGCACCGATACATACGACACCATCGACTGGTTGATCAAAAATGTGCCGGGCAACACCGGCAAGGTCGGGATGTGGGGGATCTCCCAGCCTGGCTTTTACGTGAGCGCGGGGATGATCGATGCGCATCCGGCGCTGGTCGCCGCGTCGCCGCAGGCGCCCGTGACGGATTATTATCTCGGCGACGATAATTTTCACAACGGCGCTTTCATGCTGGCTGCGAACTTCCGGTTCTATCTCGGCTTTTTCCCGCGGCCGGAAGGGCCCGAACTGCCGCCGCCGAATCAGCCGTTCGACTTCGGCACTCCCGACGGGTATGAGTTTTTCCTGAACATGGGATCGCTCGCCAACGCGGATGAAAAGTATTTCAAGCACAAGAATCCTATGTGGATTCAGAACCTGGATCACACCACGTACGACGACGAGTGGCAATCGCGGTCGATCTGGAAACACTTGAAGAACATCAAGCCCGCCGTAATGACCGTGGGCGGTTGGTTCGATGCCGAGGACTTGCAAGGTCCGCTGCGAACCCACGAGTTCATGGAGAAAAACTCACCTCCGCCGGTCGACATGCTGGTGATGGGACCTTGGACCCACGGAGGTTTTTCGCGCGGCGACGGCGACTCGGTCGGAAACATCCACTTCGGATCGAAGACCGGCGTGTACTATCGCGAAAAAATCGAATTTCCGTTCTTTCTTTATGTTTTGAAAGGCAAGGGCGAGGGCAAATTTCCCAAGGCCTGGGTCTTTGAGACCGGAACGGATCAGTGGCGGCGATTCGATCGCTGGCCTCCTGCGAAGGCGAAGAGCCAAAGCCTTTACCTTAGCGAGAACGGAAAGCTTTCCTGGCAACAGCCGCAGACCGCGGCCTTCGACGAATACATCTCCGATCCAAACAAGCCCGTTCCCTACACCGCGCACATCGTGATGGGAATGCGTGCCGATTATATGAGCGAGGATCAACGCTTCGCAGCGTCGCGCACCGATGTTCTGGTCTATAAGTCCGATCCACTGGATCACGACGTCACGGTCATGGGACCCCTTGCCGTCGATTTGAAGGTTTCCACCAGCGGAACGGATTCGGATTTCGTGGTCAAGCTGATTGATGTTTATCCCGGGGATTATCCTGACTCGCACCCTCCGCAGGAACCGGCCAACACCATCAAGCTCGGGGGGTATCAGCAATTGGTTCGAGGCGAGCCGTTTCGCGGCAAATTCCGCAAAAGCTTCGAAAAGCCGGTTCCATTTGAGCCCGGAAAGCCCGATCGCATCGCATTTCGAATGCCAGATATCGCCCACACGTTCCGCCAAGGGCACCGGATCATGATGCAGATTCAAAGCTCCTGGTTTCCGCTGACGGACAGGAACCCGCAGAAATTCATGGACATTCCGAAGGCGCTCTCCACCGATTTTGTGAAGGCGACCGAGCGGGTGTACTTTGGGGGAACGGATGGGTCGCGGGTCGAGTTGATGATCGTGCAATAGCCATGAACGACCTTCGTTACGCTTCCCGCATGCTCGCCAAGACTCCCGGATTCACGGCAGTTGCGGTGGGGCTTCTGGCGGCGGGCATCGGCGCGAACGCGGTGATCTTCTCCGCCCTCGACGCGGTTGTATTGCGTCCGCTTCCGGTGCCGCATCCCGAAGAGCTGGTGCGGATGGTCCAGAAGTCGCCGCAGCTGGGTACGCGCAGTTCCTTCGATTATCTGTTTTATGAAGCCTTGCGCGACCACTCTACTACGCTCTCAGCCGTATTCGGAGAAGAAGAGTGGCGCGTCGCAATGAATGAACCGCGACCGGCGGAGCAACTCCAAGTTAACCTGGTCACGCCGGAGTTCTTCAGCGTATTGGGCGTGCCTGCTCTGTATGGGCGAACGCTGATGCCGGACGACAATAAGAATGCTCCAGGGTTGATCCCGGTCGTGCTCAGCTACGGTTTCTGGCGGCGTCGATTCGACGGCGGTCCGCAAGCCGTTGGACAAGTTATTACTTTACACGGCCACAAGTTCCTGATCGCCGGTGTAATGCCGCGCGAATTCAATGGAACCGCGATGGACACCTCTCCCGACGTACGCGTTCCCTTGCGGGCGCTGGCGCTGATCGAGGATTGGGAAGGTCGCCCGATGCAAGTAGACGACCTCCCCAATCTCTCGATTGCAGGCCGCCTGAAACCCGGCGTCATGCGCGCGCAAGCCGAAGCAGAGTGTTTCGCGATGTGGCGGACGGCGACGGAGGCCTTTTACCAGCGTCACTCGGAATACACTTCGGCGATGCGTGAAGCCGAACTGCGAAGGGGCATGCACGTCGATCCGCTGGATCGAGGGACTTCCCTGCTCCGCGACCGGTTCGGAACCGCGCTCAAGATGCTGATTGCATCGGTCGGCCTGCTGCTGCTGATGGTATGCGCCAACGTCGCGGGACTGTTGATGGCCCGGAGCGCGGCGCGGCGCGAAGAAATCGCCGTGCGTTTGGCGATGGGGGCGACACGCGGACGCCTGGTCCGGCACATGCTGACCGAAAGCGCGCTGCTGGCCGCTCTCGGATCGGCGGCCGGCTTGCTGTTGGCGATGGTCGCGATGCCTCTTCTGGTGCGTGCGCTTCCGCCCATGCGCGACCTGACGACCGCGCATCTGGCGCTGTCGCTCGATCTTGGTCCCGATCGCCGGGTTCTGCTCTTTTCGATGGCGATTTCGGCGGTTACGGTGGTGCTGTTCGGGCTGGCTCCCGCGATCGCCGCAGCGCGCATCACTCTGGACAGCGTGCTGAGGGGCGCGCGATCCGTAAGTGGCTGGCGCGGCCGTCAGGCGTTGATCGTGCTTCAAATCGCGCTCTGTACGGTGCTACTCGCCGGCGCGGGTTTGCTGGTGCGGACGTTCGAACAACTTCGCGAAGTCGACCCTGGGTTCGCTCGCGATCGGCTGGTGACTTTTAGCGCGGACCCATCGCTGGCGGGCTATACCGGCGCGCAGGCCAGGGCGTTGCGGCTCGCGCTGCTCGACCGCATCCGCGAGATGCCGGGCGTCGACGGAGTAGCCGTCGCCAGCCGTCCGCTGATGCGCGGCAGCGGAGTGAAGATGACGGTGGTCCCGGCGGGGCAGAAACCAACGCCGGCCGATTTTTTGAATACCAGCGTCAACTCCGTGACGCCTGAATATTTCCAAACCATGGGAATGCGGATCCTAAGCGGTCGAAATCTGGCGCCCACCGACGAGCCCGTTAAAGGAGTCCGAACCAAAGCGATCATCAATCAAGCCTTCGCTTCGAAGTTCTTCCCTGGCATCGATCCCGTCGGCCAACGCTTCGGGAATACCGGCTCGGCCGATCAGTACGAAGTCGTCGCCGTGGTGAGTGACGCAAAGTATCGATCTCTGCGGGAGCCCATGACGCCGACGTTTTATAACCTCTGGTGGGACGGAGGCGACGGCGGAATTCAGCCCATGCAAGTCGAAGTTCGGACCCGTATGAGCCCTCAGTCGATCATCGACCCCGTGCGTCACGCCATGGCCGACCTCGACCCCGCGCTGCCGTTTACGGAGATCGAAACCATGTCGGAAGAAGTGGCAGCGAGCGCGGCGGGCGAACGGCTTACCGCATCGCTGGCATCGACTTTTGGCGCGCTGGCAGCCGCCCTCGCCGCGATCGGGATTTACGGCTTGCTGGCGTACACGGTTGCGCAGCGGCGCCGCGAGATCGGCATCCGGATGGCGCTGGGGGCGCGGCCCCTGGACATCGGAGAGATGATCGGGAGACAGGCGCTGGTGCTGGTCGCGGTCGGATTAGCGCTCGGACTTGGCGCCAGCCGCCTGGCCGGCCCGTGGATTCGCTCTCTGCTGTACGGCATCGCGCCCTGGGATCCGGTTTCGCTGGTGTCGGCCGCACTGTTCGTGGCGGCCGTGGCCGCAGCCGCGACCGCGATTCCGGCGATGCGAGCCACTCGCGTCGAGCCCGCTTCGGCCCTGCGCCAAGAGAACTAAGTAGGCAAACTAAGTTACGATCGACTGATGATTCGTTGGATTTTTTCGCTGTGCAGCGCCCTGGCGTTGGCTCAAGACCCGATCGCGCCCCATTCCGCGTTTGAGCCGCCGGCTGCCAAAGCCGCCGCATCGCTCGCCGCCAGCACGAAGGATTCGCCGAGGGATTTGCTCACCACCGGCGAAAAGACGGATTGGAATGAGACCGCGCCCTACGCCGAAGCGGTCGAGATCGCGCATCGCCTGGAGCGCGCTTCGAGATTCGTGAAAGTTCTCGAAATCGGAACCACGCCGGAAAATCGCACCATGATCGCGATTGTCGTTTCCAAAGATCGCGCGTTCACCCCGGAAGCGGCGGCGAAGACGGGCAAAGTCGTCATCATGATTCAGAGCGGCATTCACGCGGGCGAAATCGAGGGAAAAGACACCGTTCTAATGCTCGTCCGCGACATGACTGTGTCGAAACGCTTCGCTGCATGGCTGGATCACGTCATTTTCGTCATCATTCCGGTATTCAATGTCGACGGCCACGAAGACGTCAGCCCCTATCACCGGCCCAGCCAGAACGGCCCGAAATCCACCGGCCTTCGCGCCACCGCGCAGCGCGTGAACCTGAATCGCGATTACATCAAGGCGGATACGCCGGAAATGCGCGCGTGGCTGCGCGTGTTCAACTCCTGGATGCCGGATTTTCACATCGACAATCACGTCACCGACGGCGCCGATTTTCAATATGACGTGACCTGGGACATGGCTCGCAATCAGGACCTGGCCGATCCGGCCGGCGCGTGGGTACGCGAGAAATTCGTTCCGGAACTGGATCGCCGGATGGCCGCCGACGGCCACCTGGTCGCTCCTTACGGCGCGCTCCGGCAGGTGGGCGGCAAACGCGAATTCTTTATGGAAGTTTTTTCGCCGCGCTACTCGCATCTCTATTCCGCGGTTCAAGACCGGCCCTCCCTGTTAGTAGAATCCCACAGCTTGAAAACCGCCAAAACCCGCGCCTGGGCGCATTACGACATCATGCGTCACGCGGTCGAGACGATTCTTCTCGATCCCGAAGCGCTACGCCGCGACGTGCGGGAGGCAGATCGCCAGATGATGGCTCGCGCCGGCGATCGCAACGCCGCGCCCGTATATTTAGCCGGAAAAGTGAGCGACAAGAGCCGGCCGCTGGTGTATCACACGCTGAAAAACGGTCCATTCAAGAGCGAAATCACCGGAGCGATGGTCAACCGGTTTTTCCCGGAACCAGACGACATCAGTACCGTGATCCACGACCAGATCGATACCACGGCCGAAGCGAAAATGCCGCTCGGTTATCTGATTCCGGTCGCATGGAAAGATTTAGCCGACGTGCTTGTGCTCCACGGCGTTGAAATGGAGCGAACCGGCAAACCGATCGAGCAGGAGTTTGAAACCTATCGATTCTCAAAGGTTAAATACGCGGCGACGTCGTTTGAAGGCCGCGTGATGCTCGACTTCGATGCCAAGCTGGTCACCGAGAAAGTAAGGATCCCCGCGGGATCGTTCTGGGTCCCGATGAAGCAGCGAAGGGCTCGGCTGATACTGGCCATGCTGGAGCCGCAAGCGCCGGATTCGCTCGCAAAATGGGGATTTCTGAATCCCGTCTTCGAAGGCGGCGGCCGCGGAGGCGCGGCAGTGGGCGAATATCTTTCCGAACCGATCGCCCGCCGCATGATGGCCGATTCTCCGGAGATGCGAAAAGAGTTCGAAGCTCGACTCGCCGCGGACCCGCAGTTCGCCGCCGACCCGCGTGCGCGACTACGCTGGTGGTTCGAACGGTCAAAATACGAGCCTGGCGACCAAGGCCGGTATCCGGTGGTACGGGTATGGGAAAAGACTTGGCAAATGCCTGCTGACTAAGTATTCTTAGCCATTTGGTTCCCGAATAAACTGTGATATAAACGCGACATGTCGAAAAACATCGTCGTTTGTTCGGACGGGACCGGAAACACGGCGATCAAGGATCGCGGAACCAATGTCTTCAAGCTGTTCGAAGCGGTGGACCTGAACGGGCATCGATTCGACCCAACTTTGACGCCGCAGGTCGCAATTTACGACGACGGCGTGGGAACTGAAAGCTTCAAACCATTGAAGATTTTTGCGGGCGCCACCGGATGGGGTCTCACCCGCAACGTGCGGCAATTGTATAAAGAACTGTGCCGCCTCTACGATCCTGGGGATCAAATCTTCTTGTTCGGATTCAGCCGTGGCGCGTTCACTGTGCGAACACTCGCCGGTTTCATCAACCGATGCGGAATTCTCGACACCAGCAAGCTTGACTCCGCGGGCGCGCTTGAATCCGCGGTGAAGAAAGCCTATGCCGTGTATCGCAAATACTACCGGACGGAGCTGGCCAAGGTCTTTCTCCGCGAGCCCGATCCGTCAGCCGAAACCCAGGCGTTCCGTGATTTATATTGCCTCCCTGGCGACGTCCCTATCCAGTTTGTGGGGGTGTGGGATACCGTCGACGCCGTCGGTACGCCTTTCCGGATCAGCGATATCATCAACGCGACCATCTACCGGTACAAGTTTCCGGATCAGAAGCTGAACTCCTCCGTCCGACACGCCCGCCACGCGATCTCCATAGACGATCAGCGACATACGTTTCATCCCTTGCTTTGGGAAAAAGACGACCGCATCGAACAAGCCTGGTTTTCAGGAGCCCATTCCAATGTGGGAGGGGGCTATCCGAAACAGGGCATGTCGCTGGTGGCGCTCGACTGGATGATGTGGAAGGCGCACGGCTTCGGACTGCGTCTGATCGAAACGGACCGGGATTTATATCATCAGCACGCTAACTTCGACGACAAACTGTACGATTCGCGAGCAGGGCTGGGCGTGTTTTATCGATGGCTGCCGCGCGACATGCGAAAAATTTGCGCGGCTGCCGCCGGCGAAGTTCCGGCGATCCATGTGAGCGTGCTGGAGCGAATCGCGCATGGCACCGAAGATTATGCGCCGGGAAATCTAGATCCGGACGCCGTAATTGTCATCACGGAAACCGGGAATACGGTGATAGACGACGCTTCCAATGAACGCGCCCGTCAAGTGAAGAAAGTTCTGCGCGCGGCACACGAGGCCGGCCCGTTGCTGGAGCAGATGCCCAACACCATCAGGCTGGGCGTGTTTTCGTATTATCTTTACGTGACGACCTGCACGGCGATGGTGCTTGCCGCGCTGGTTCCCGAAGGCGAATCACGCCTGAAGCCGTGGGTGATCGCAAAGCACGCGTTTCTCGTGCTCTATAAGACCGCTACTATGGACTTCACCCCGGCAGTCCATTCGTTGCAACGCCTGGCGACCGATCCCGAGCTCGCAATCCCTCTGGTCGCCAGCTTGTTTATGTCACTGGTGCTGTCCCGCATCGTGGACGCGCGCATGGGGACGATGTATTCCGAGTTCTGGCACAACCAACAGCCCAAACTCCGCGAAGCCTTAAAGGCGGCGCACGAAACGTCGCGCCAGGAAGCCGTCGAGGCGAAGGCGGCCGGACAGTAAGCCGCTCTGCTACTGCCGCGCGCCAGTTCTCCGCGATTGGCGAGGCTCTTCCTTGCCCGCGTCCAGATGATCCCAGTTCAGGATCGCGTTGAAGCCGAGGAAATACGTCCCCTGCGTCTGCCAGCGCCAGAAAGGCCGAAGCGCGAACATCACGATGTGGCCTTTGCCCAGCGGCACGTCCAGCGCCGCCGCGCGTCCCGATAGCGCCTGTCCTCCGGCCAGCGTTCCAGAGAGCAGCATGTCATTCGGATTCGACGCGAATTGCATCACCACGCGAGGACGCGCATCTTCGACGATCCCGAAAGCGCGCATCTGCTGCCGCATAGCCGCCATATCCTCGGCCGGCGACGGCTGCGCGGGACTCGCTGGCGTGCTCTGGTCCCACGGCGAAACGTGGATCGGCACGGCGTTCGGCGTTATGTTCTGGGCCATTGCGTCCGCACCGCCACCGCCGCGACCGCCGCCGAATCCCCCAGGGAGCCCGCCCGCACTGAACACCGGATCCTGGTTGAAGTAGACCGGTAGATCCTTGCCGTCGTATCCATAAGTGATCGGACTCTTTTTATCCGAAATCGTCGCGCGCAGAATCGATCCGCGAGCGAAAAGCTGTGCGGGATGCTCCACCGTTACTCCGCTGGTCAGTCCGTAATCGGCAACGAACGCCGCGGTCGATCCTTCGGTGATCAGCGTCCCACCCTCCTGCACAAATTTGGCGAGTTCCGCCAAGCCTTCAATTCCCATGCCTCCGCGAATGTCGTCGCTCTGATCGAGGACGCCAAGGTTGGGTGTCATCTCCGATTTCTTATAGGGCACCGGGTCCGGACCGACTTTCGGAATGCCGGTCAGATGCGATTGCGAATTTCCGCCGACGTGCGGAAATATGATCACGTCATACTTGGCGCGCAAACCGCCGTCGCGCAGCCTCTGATCGGCGAAATAAGTGTACGGCACGCCGTAATAATCGAGAGCGGCGCGAACCCAGCCCTCATCCTGCGTGCGCTGCCAGGAGTGAATGTAGCCGATCCGCGGCACGTTCATTTCGTGAGTCCTCACCGAAGGCGCGGACGCCACCGCCCAACCGGTAAGGCCCGCCTGTTGCAGCGACGCGCGCACGTTCGCGTCCGCGTTGGGAATAATGAATGCACCCGCGCGGAACTGGTGGCCGTTCATGGTGAAATCGTCCTCGGCCGCCAGCATCTTGACGCCTGCATTCTTGAACCGGAACGCCATCAGCGCGTTGTCGGTCGTATGATCGATCACCAGGGTGCTCCCGCTGCCATCAATCGAACCCGCAGGTTTCGCGTCCGCGCTGAGCATCGTCATCGGACGATCCAGCACGCCTTTATCCGAAATCGGAGTCAGCTTGACGTTGCGCATGTACTGCATGGTCCAGCCGGTGTCGTCGTAAGGACGTGGATTCGAGGGCGGATAATTCTGGATACTGAAATACATGTCGGCAACCGTGCGATACGGCTGATCGGCGCGAATCACATAATCGCCTGCCGCGACCTCGACATCGCCCGCTTTGAACCCCGAACTCGCCGTGTGAACCTCGACGCCTTGATGGCGCAGCGCATTCACCATGTCGGCTGCATCGAGTCTGCGGCGCTGCCCGGCGGGAATTACCCACGCGTACGTCGGGCCGTTCTTTCCTTTGTCGACCGAACGCTTGTTCTTGTCCCAATAATTTTCGAGATACAGTTCTTTGTTGGCTGCCACTTGATGCAGCGCGAACAGGAGCGCCGATTCCTGGATGTTGGTGTTGTTGCGCGGCCCCCACTTGATCGACGGCAGCGGCGGATTCGGACGATACCATTCATGGCTGGTCACAGTCTGTTGAAGCCGAAGATTCTCATTGATATCAGGGCCATAGCTCTGCACCTCATAGAACCGGCCGAAGGAATTGTGCGTCAGCGCGATCCAGAACAGATAATTCGGCACCCAGCCATCGTAGTAGCCGTACGTCCACACGCCGGGGACGCCGCGCTTGGCCATTTCCATGATTTCGGTCTCGCCCAGCAGCCACCACTCATCGATCTGAATCGGATCGAGCGACGGATTATATGGGCCCGTTCCCGTCGACACATATAAATAAGACTGGGCCTCATGCAGATCATGCAGGATCGTGGGGTGCCATTCGAGCACGCCCTTCGTGATGTTCTGCGTCAGCTTCAGATACTGGCCCATGCCGTCGCGATTGTTATCGTGCGCGACGTATTTTCCCCAGTACATTAATGGCGGACGCTGCTTGCCCGTCTTCTTGCCGTAATAATACGTATCCACCTGCCGCTCCCGCCCATCCACCTCGATCACCGGAGTAATCAGTACGATCGCGTTGTTGCGAATGGTTTGAATGAACGGTGTTTCCTCGATCATCAAACGATAGGCGAGTTCGATCAGCATTTCCGGTCCGCCGGTTTCGGGAGAGTGGATGCCGCTATTTACCCAATAAATCGGTTTTGCCGTATGGAGAAGCTGCTGCGCCTGCTCCTCGGTGGTCTTGCGCGGGTCGCCAAGCGCGGCCAGCATTCCCTTATACCGGTCGATGTCCCGGATGGTGGCTTCGTCGGCGATCGCAAGCAGTACCTGGTCGCGGCCTTCTTCAGATTGTCCCAGCTTCCAAAACTTCGCCCGCGGCGATGCAGCGGCCAGCGCTTCGTAGTATCGTTCGATGTCCTTGGCGTAAGTCAATTCGCCCGGCGTGCCCGGAATGCGGCCGAAAAACTTCAGGGGCGACGGAACCGTGTCCGAAGCCGGCATATGGTCGACCAGTTCCGTGGTGATGCGCGAATCCTGCAAGTACTGCTTGATCAGGCGCGTGTACTCCTCGTCGATCCTTTGAGGAGCCGGTGCGGCTGGCGCAGCTTCTGCTTTCCTGGCGGCAGGCTTCTTCTGTGCGTAAGCCGGCGCGAGCGCAAATACCAGCAAGGTCAACAACGAAACGAAGCGAAGTCTCATAGAGGGCATGCTACCACCTCCAGCCGACTGGGACTTTAAGAATCGCTTGACAGTGTATTATATTGCTAGTACACTAGCTGTGTAGATGACTAAGGCAGCGACCACCCGCATCCCGTTTCGGTTCCGGCTGGATCTGGCGAGTGGGGTACCGGTCTACCGCCAGCTCATCGATCAGGTGCAGGGCGGAATCGCGTCGGGGTCGCTGGTAAGCGGCGATCAACTTCCCACGGTCCGCCAGGTCGCCGTCGATCTCGCCATCAACCCCAATACCGTAATGCGCGCCTATCGTGAGCTTGAAATTCGCGGCGTGCTTGAAACTCAGCAAGGCACGGGCACGTTCATTTCGAATCGCAAGCCGCAACACAACCAGGCGGAACGGGATCGGCAACTCGATCAATTGGTCAGCGATTTTGTAGCGCGCGCCGGAGCGGCGGGATTTACCGTTCAGCAGCTTATGGAATCGTTACGAGAAGTCTTGTCGGATACAGAAAGAAAGAGGAGATAATCCTATGTTTGACGCGAAAGCTCGACCCTTGCGAAGGAGCACGACGCTCAATGGCCCTAGTGTGGCGGTCGCCGCGATTTGTTGGGGAGCAGGCGCGGCCGCAACCTTGATCTCAAATCAACCGTGGCCCGCGCTGGCCGGAAGCGTGATCGGGCTGTATTTCCTGTTCGCGATCAAAGTGGTCCAGCAATGGGAAAAGGTCGCGCTGCTGCGGCTCGGCAAATACGCCGGCCTGCGTGGACCCGGTGTATTCATGATCGTGCCCATCGTCGACACGTTAAGTGCTTATATCGACCAGCGCGTCCGCGTTTCGAGCGTCAGCGCCGAATCCACACTCACGCGCGACACCGTTCCCGTGAATGTCGACGCGATCGTCTTCTGGCTGGTGTGGAACGCGGAGAAATCGATCCTGGAAGTGGAAAATTTCGTCGACGCGATCACGCTAAGCGCGCAGACCGGGTTGCGGGAATCGATCGGGCGTCATCAACTGGCGCAAATGCTCAGCGAGCGGGAGACGCTGGGCCGGGAGCTGAAAGAAGTGCTGGACGAAAAAACCACGCCGTGGGGGATTACGGTACAGGCCGTGGAGATTCGCGATGTCCGGATCCCCGAACCGCTGGAAGACGCAATGTCCCGACAGGCGCAGGCAGAGCGTGAACGGCAGGCACGCATCATCCTGGGCGAAGCCGAGACGCAGATCGCCAACAAATTCGCGGATGCCGCAAGGGTCTACGCCGATAATCCGGTCGCGCTGCACCTGCGCGCCATGAACATGCTATATGAGGCGATCAAAGAGAAAGGCTCGATGGTGATCGTGCCGTCGTCCGCGGTCGAAACCATGGGCCTGGGCGGCATGCTGGCGACCACCAGCCTGGCACGAAATCCCGGGGTCTGATCGAGTCGCCGCCTGGTGCTATGCTCGGTTCAGAGCCGTACCCATGGTTTCCTGGAAGGCACTCTGGCGCGTTGGTTGCGGCCTTGCGTTCGTGGGCGCGCTCTCCGCCTTCCAGCGTCCGTTTCGCCAATATCATGGCGTCGAATATTTTGAATTCGACCTGCCGGCGGACTATCAGCAAAAAGGCGAGTGGGCCTTCGCGCGCTTGATGTACCCGCCCGGACCGCTGGACGGCTACTATCCTCGCTTCCAGGGCGACTGGCACAAGGGCATGTCGCTGTGGACCCAGGATTACCCGCGCGCCGACCGTCATTTCTCACTGGCCCTTCGCCGGCTGTCTCGCTTGAGCGTTCGATCCGTCGAGCAGCCGGTGGAACTGGAAGACGGCGACGATGTCTACAACTGGCCGTGGCTGTATGCCGTGCAGGTGGGCGAATGGGGTCTGAACGAAGAGGAAGCCAAGATCATGCGCGAATACTCTGCTGCGCGGCGGCTTCTTCATGGCCGACGATTTTCACGGCGCCGCCGAATATCAGGAGTTCGCCAAGAGAATCGGCTTCGTGTTTCCCGATCGTCCCATTGTGGACATCCCCGACACTGATGCCATCTTTCACACAGTGTACGATCTCGACGACCGGTTCCAGATCCCGGGCCAGGCGCACTTGCGCCTCGGATATAAGAACAACGGCCCCGACAGCATCGGCGCGCATTGGCGCGGAATTTATGACGACAAAGGCCGCATCATGGTGGCGATCTCGTACAACTCGGATATCGGTGACGCGTGGGAATACGCGGACGATCCCTACTATCCCGAAAAGTTCTCCGGCCTCGCGATTCGCGTCGGCGTGAACTACGTGATGTACGCCATGACGCATTAGTACCTTCTTCAGTCCCGGACCGTCTGATATCCTGGGTCCAAAGTGCGCATTCTTCAGCTCACCGCCGGGGCCGCGGGCATGTATTGCGGGACTTGCCTGCGTGATAACTCGCTCGCCACGGCGTTGCTCAGAATGGGCCACGATGTCACGCTGGTTCCGCTCTACACTCCCACACTTACGGATGAGGCGAATGTCAGCCAGGACAAGATTTTCTTCGGCGGAATCAGCGTGTATCTGGAGCAGAACTGGGCCGCTGTTTCGTAACACGCCGTGGCTCCTCGACCGCTTATGGGATTCGAAAGCCGCGCTAAAGGCCGCCGCCAAACGGACCATCCCGGTCGACCCGCATTTTCTCGGAGCCATGACCATCTCGATGCTCGAAGTGGAAAATGGCCGCCTCAAGAAAGAGCTTCGCAAGATGCTGAGCTGGCTGGAATCCGAGCCGCGCCCGGACATCATCAATATTCCGTACACGCTGCTGATCGGGTTGGCTGCCCCGCTCAAGAGATCGCTGGATGCCCCCATTTTTTGTACACTGCAAGGCGAGGATTTGTTTATCGAGGGCCTCAAGGAGCCCTACCGTGAGCGGGCGCTCGGTCTGATCCGCCAAAACATTCCTCATGTCGATCGCTTTCTGGCGGTCAGCGATTACTATGCGGATTTCATGTGCCGCTATCTGGGAATCCCTGAGCACAAGATGGAAGTCGCGCGGATCGGAATCAGCACGGAGGGTTACCGTATGTCAGTGCCCTCACCGAAGTCGTCCGGCGAGAAGATTCGGATTGGCTATTTCGCCCGCATCGCGCCGGAAAAGGGACTGCACGTCCTCGCGGAAGCCTATCGCCTGGTGCGAGCCGAGGAGCCGGATTGCATTCTCGAAGCCGCCGGCTATATCGCGCCCGAACATCGCCGGTATCTCAACGGAATCGAGCGCCAGATGGAGCAATGGGACCTTCCCTTTCACTATCACGGCGTGGTGGATCGAGAACACAAGATCGCTTTCCTCCAGACGCTCGACATTCTTTCGACACCGACTGTTTACTCCGATCCCAAAGGGATTTTCGTGCTGGAAGCAATGGCCGCCGGAGTCCCATTCGTCCAGCCGGCTCATGGCACGTTCCGCGAAATGGCGGAGAGGACCGGTGGAGGGATTTTGGTCGAACCAGATAATCCGCCAGATCTGGCCGCGGGCTTGCTGCGGCTGATCCGCGATTCGGAATTGCGCGCTACTCTCGCGCGCAAAGCTTACGAAGGCGTTCGCGCGCACTACACCGTGGAGCAGATGGCGTCTCAGACGCTTGCGGCCTTTCTGCGCCAGCGCACCGGTGCCGCGGCCGTTTCCTGATGCTGGAAGCTCACGATGTTTCGAAATCGTATCCGACACCACGCGGTCCTCTGGCGATCCTGACGGGTGTTTCTTTAAAACTCGATCAAGGCGAGACTATCTCTATCGTCGGCCCGTCTGGAACCGGAAAAAGCACGCTGCTCTATATTCTTGGCGCGCTGGAGCCCCCTACCAGCGGCACGGTGACGCTCGACGGCCGCAACCCGTTCACGCTTGCCGACAGAGATCTTTCGGCTTTTCGCAATAAAGAAGTCGGATTCGTTTTTCAGGACCACTGTCTGCTCCCGCAATGTACCGTGCTCGAAAACGTGCTGATCCCGTCGATGGTCGCATCGGACAGCGGAGCAGCGGCGCGCGCGCGACAACTGCTCGATCAGGTCGGTTTGTCCCAGCGGCTGGACCACCGCCCGGCGGAGCTTTCAGGCGGAGAGAAGCAACGCGTGGCCATCGCGCGCGCGCTCATTCGGACGCCCAAGCTCCTGCTATGCGATGAGCCGACCGGCAATCTCGATCGGCACACGGCCGCGCAACGTCGCCGATCTGCTGCTCGACATCAACCGCGTCTCCAAAGCGATTCTGGTCGTGGTGACCCACAGCGCGGAGCTCGCTGGACGTTTTCCAAAATCGTTCGAGCTGATCGAAGGAAGGCTGACCGCGCGATGAAAACGAACGGAGTCGTGGAGACGGCCATTCACGTCGAAAATGTGGCTCGGTCCGCGGAATTTTACGAGCGTCTGTTCGGATTTCCACGCTTGGCCGGCGATGATCGCTTTTGTGCGCTCGCCGTTCCCGGAAATGCCGTCTTTCTGATCTTCAAAACGGGTGGCTCGCTCGAACCTATTCACACTCCCGGTGGCATGATTCCGCCGCACGACGGCTCCGGCCACATGCATTTCGCGTTCAAGATCGACGCGGAATCGCTCGATGCCAGCGAACGCGAACTGGCTGAACGGGGTGTCCAGATCGAGAGTAAAGTCGATTGGCCGCGTGGCGGAGCCAGCCTGTATTTTCGCGACCCGGACGGTCACCTGGTCGAGCTGATCACGCCCGGCTGCTGGGAAGTTTATTAGTCGTCATGCGAACCCGTACGTTGGTCGCGCGCAATCTGGCCTATTATTGGCGCACGAATCTCGCCGTGATGCTGGGAGTGGCCACCGCGGTGGCGGTCCTGACGGGAGCGCTGGTGGTTGGCGATTCGGTCCGCGCCAGCCTCCGCGACCTGGTGCTCGCCCGTCTCGGAAAAACGGAAGGCGTGGTTTCAAGCGCGCAGTTTTTCCGGGAGCAACTCGCCCGCGAAGTTCCCGGATCTGCTCCGATGATCGTGCTCCAAGGCGTCGTGACTCATGAGCGCGACCGCCGCCGCGCCGCCAAAGTTTCGGTATACGGGGTCGACGAGCGTTTCTGGAATTTTCACGGCGTCGCGCCGCCATCGGATTCAGACGCGCATCTGAGCGACGCCCTCGCGCGCGAACTGGGAGCGCAGACCGGCGACGCAATCCTGATCCGCGTGGAAAAGCCTTCCGCGATTCCGCTTGAGTCGCTCCACGGCCGCAAGGACGATCCCGGCCGTACCATTCGCCTCAATACCGGTGCTGCGCTGGGCGCAAAACAACTTGGCGATTTCTCGCTGAGTCCCACGCAGGGCGATGTCTATGCCGTGTTCGTGCCCTTGCGTCGCCTGCAACGTGACCTGTCGCAGCCTGGACGTGTCAACACTCTCCTGCTCGCTTCCGGCTCATTTCCCAAAGATAAAGTTACGCTCGACGATCTGGGCGTGAAAATCCGCGCACTCGCTGACCGCAATTCACTAGTGGTTGAAAGCGACAGCGCTGTAATTAGCGACACCCTGTCGCACGCCGTGAAAGAAGTGGCCGGCGCCAGCGCACATCCCGTGTTCACGTACCTTGCGAACTCAATCCGCGACGGCAACCGCGAGGTCCCTTACTCTGTGGTCACCGCGCTCGATCGCGGCTGGCCGCCGGACTCGATTTATCTGAACGATTGGGCCGCGAAAGACCTCGGCGCGAAAGTCGGCGACCCGGTCTCCCTCGCATATTTTTATTGGGAACCTTCCGGCAGCCTGGTCACGCGCTCGGCGTCGTTTCACCTCGCCGGAGTCCTGCCGATGACCGGTATCGCCGTCGATCGCGACTTCACGCCCGATTACCCCGGCATCACTCAGGCCGACACCATCGGCGATTGGGATCCTCCCTTCCCAGTCGATCTGAAACGGGTTCGCCCGCGCGACGAAGATTATTGGAAGAAGTATCGAACCGCTCCCAAGGCATTTGTTTCGCTCCAAGCCGGACAGAAGTTGTGGGCGTCGAGATTCGGCACGGCAACCTCCATTCGCATCGAAGGCGCATCCGACGCCGGCGCTTTCTCTGCAAGGTTGAGAGCAAAGATCGACCCGGCCGCGTTGGGCATGGCCGTCTTTCAACCGCGCGCACAAGCACTCGCCGCGGCCAACGGTTCCACCGATTTCGGCGAATATTTCACGTATTTCAGCTTCTTCCTGGTCGTCTCCGCGTTGCTGCTCGCCGGTTTGTTTTTCCAGCTAGGAATCGAGCAGCGCTTGCGGGAGATCGGAACCTTGCGGGCTGTCGGCTTTCCCGCGTCGCGTATCCGGAGACTGTTCATCTCGGAGGGATCTGTCCTTTCACTCGCCGGGACCATCGTCGGCAGCGCTGGAGCGGTCGCCTACGCCGCCTTCCTGCTTTATGGCCTGCGCACCTGGTGGCGGGGCGCTGTCGGCACCGGCTTATTGACGCTGCACGTTTCCCTGGATTCGCTCGCCGCCGGCGCGATCGGAGGAATGTTAGTCGCGTCCATATGCATCCTGCTGACACTGCGCAGCCTGCGCCACGCGAGCGCTCGCGATCTGCTCTCGGGAACTCGCGGCGTCTCCGCTGCGCCCGAGCGGGGGTCCCGCGTCCTCCGCATCGTCGCGGCGATCTCCGCGCTATGCGGTATCGCGCTGGTGGCGTGCTCGTTCGCGCACGTGATTCCCGATGCCGCGGGATTTTTCGGCGCAGGAACGCTGCTGCTGATCGCGGCGATCTGTTATGAGTGGGCGCGATTGCGCGCGCAAACCGGCGCCGTAGATAGCGTTGTCCACCTTGGGATTCGTAACGCCGCGTACAAACCCGGCCGCAGCGTCCTGTCCATCGCGCTGATCGCATCGGCGGTGTTCCTGGTGGTCGCGCTCGATGCTTTTCGCCAAGCTCCAGTCGCTTGGTCCGATCCGAAATCGGGCGCTGGAGGATTCCCCTTCGCCGCCGAGTCGCAAGTGCCTCTTTTCTGGGATCCGAATACCGCGGCCGGCCGCGACAATCTGAATATCGCGAACATTCGCGACGCCCGTTTTTACGCTTTCCGCCTGCGCCCGGGAGAAGATTCAAGCTGCCTCAATCTCTACGAGCCCCGTACGCCGCGCATCCTCGGCGCCGGCCGCGATTTTATCGACCTTGGCCGATTCTCTTTCACCGAATCGACCGGCGAAAAGAAGAATCCCTGGCTGCTGCTTACCGAATCGCAACCGGACGGCGCAATGCCCGCCATCGCCGACGCGAACTCGATCACCTACGTGCTTCATAAGAACATCGGCGACACAATCGATGTCGGCGGCGCGAAGCTGCGTCTGGTCGCCGCACTCGACGACAGTATCTTTCAAAGTGAGCTGATCGTTTCGGAAAACAACTTCGTGCGCGCTTTTCCCGATGAGCAAGGATTCCGCTATTTTCTGATCGATGGACCGCCCGCCGTCGGCGCGCAGCTCGAAGATGGCCTCTCCGATTACGGATTCGACGTCGTCTCAACTCCGGACCGTCTCGCCGCCTTCCATCGCGTCGAGAACACGTATCTATCGACATTCCAGGCGCTGGGCGGCTTGGGTTTGCTGCTCGGTACGCTCGGCCTGGGCGCGGTGCTGCTGCGAAACATACTGGAACGGCGAAAAGAGCTGGCGCTGCTGCGCGCGGTCGGCTACCGGCCCGAGCATCTTCGCACCATGGTCATCGCCGAAAACGCGTTCCTGCTGATTGCGGGAACCGTCATCGGAGGCGTGTGCGCCTTCATCGCCATCGCGCCCGCATTCCTTGCCCGCGGGGGCCATCTGCCGAATCCATCCCTTGCGCTGCTGCTGCTCGCGGTGCCCGCCGCCGGGATGATTGCATCGCTCGCGGCTGTCCGCGCCGTTACGCGAGCCCCCTTGCTTGAAACCCTCCGCGCCGAATAGACGTGTTGTATCCTGCCTAAAGTATGAGGACCGCGATCGCGTTGGCCCTTTTCGCTTGCATGGTCCAAGCCGAAAACTGGCCGCAGTGGCGCGGGCCGAATCTCGATTCCACCAGCAGTGAAACCGATTTGCCGGTCCGCTGGTCTCCCGGCGAAAACATCACTTGGAAACTTCCCCTGCCTGCCTGGAGCGGTGCCACCCCAATCGTTTGGGGCGATTTTATTTTTCTCAACGTCGCCGATGGCGGCAGCCTGTACCTGTGGTGTGTCGATCGCCGTGGCCCGTCCGTCAAATGGAAAAAATTCCTGGGCGATGGCGACCACAAGGAGCGCAAGCAGAACATGTCTTCGCCCTCGCCGGTCACAGATGGGAAGAATGTCTGGGCCCTGACCGGAACGGGCATGCTCAAGGGCTTCGATTTCGCCGGCAACGAAATCTGGTCGCGCGATATTCAAAAGGATTACGGCCGTTTCGGACTCAACTGGGGCTATGCGTCCAGCCCGCTGCTGTTCGACGACTCGCTTTACGTTCAAGTCCTGCATGGAATGCGGACCCGCGATCCTTCCTACCTGCTGAGCATCGACAAGAAGACGGGAAAGACCCTTTGGCGGGTAGAGCGGCACACGCCCGCGATGCTCGAATCGCCTGATTCATATTCGACGCCCATCGTCGCTGGCGCCGGGGCCGAGACTCAGCTGGTCGTTCTCGGCGGCGATGTCGTAACCGGTCACGATCTGAAAACCGGAGAAGAACTCTGGCGCATGAGCGGCTTTAATCCGACCAACGACCGTAATTTCCGCACTGTCGCATCCGCGGTGTATCACGATGGCGTAGTCTACGCGCCCACGCGGGAGCGGCCGCTTCAAGCCTTCAAACTCGGCGGCCGTGGCGACATCACAAGGACCAATTTGTTGTGGCAGTTCAACAACGGGCCCGACGTTCCCACGCCGCTGGTCGACGGAAAGTATTTTTATTCCGTGAACGACCGCGGCATCGTGTGGTGCCTGGACGCCAAGTCCGGCCAGCAGATTTACGGCGCGAAGCGGATCAAGCCGGGCACCTATTCCAGTTCGCCGATCCTCGCCGACGGAAAAATCTATATCACCAATGAAGATGGCCTGACCACCGTGCTCAAATCCGGCCCTCAGTTCGAGATTCTCGCCGAAAACAATATGAACGATTATTGTTTGAGCACGATTGCCGTTTCCGAAGGCCAGCTTTTCTTACGAACCGCGCAAGCGCTGTATTGCATTGGCTCGCGACGATCATGGAAGCCACCAGTTCAGTGAATCCGCGGCTGCCATGAAAAACTGATCCTGCGTTGTGTCGGGCATGTGCGTCCAGTTGCCTTCCGGTTTATAGTTCGGGTCGTGATACACCCACAAATCCCCAGAGGCGTCGGAGGCGAGAATCGGCGCACCGGCGCTGCATACATAATTCTCGTTATCGAGCGTGAACCGCATCTCCGAGCGGTCGATATTCCCCGCCTTCACAAACCCACCGCGGCCTGGATCTTCGGTCGCGAAGAAAAATCCTCCCCGCCCTGGAATGTAGAACATCGCGTAGCGCCCCGCGACCGAACCTGCCGGCGCGGGCGAAAGAGGTCCCCCGCCGATTGAAACGCGCAGTCCGGTGAAATTCAGCGCGCCGCTCGCGACATCCTGCCTCATCCGGACGCGAATGCTCTCGCTGACTTTCAACCCCATGCCTGGAATTTCGAACAGCCCGATCTCCGCGCTCTGCCCCGACCCCAGCGGGCCCATTTCCTGATCGGAAGACAGCGACGGCACGGGTTTCCCCGCATCCGCGTTCGGAAATCTCGCGGCAAATTCGTTTTCCGCCGGCCTCGCCGTGGCGCTCAGCGAATCGCCGCCGGGCGACAGGTTCACCGCCAGCTCGTACGCGAATACCATCAAGTTGTTCTGATCGCGAAACATCCGGTAAAAGCTGTTTCCGGATGCCCGCGCCATTTCAACTTTCAACGTTTCTTCGCCGGTCGGTTGTCCGAAATGTGCCGCGATTTCGAGTTGGACGCCGTTATTGAGTGAGATCGTGGAAGAGACCTGAGCGCGCGCCAGCACGACCGTCGCGAACGTCCACGCAAAAGCGCGTCCCACACTTCATTATGACTCTCGTGCGTGGTGCGCTGTTTCCTACTCGGAGCGCAAAGCAATCGCCGGATCCACTTTTGCAGCTCTGCGCGCGGGCACATAGCTTCCCACCAGCGCGACCCCAGTCAACAGTAGCGCGACGCCCAAAATCGTCCCGGGATCCGTCGGATGCACGTCAAACAACAGGCTTGCCAGGAACCGCGTCAGCCAGAGCGATGCCACGAATCCGGCGGCCAGCCCCGTTCCGGTAAGCGTTAAACTTTGGCGCAGGATCAGCCTCGATACGTCGCTCCATTTCGCGCCTAACGCCATCCGGATGCCGATCTCGCGCGCTCGCAGACTCACCGCATACGAGATCACCCCGTAGATGCCTATCGCGGCCAGTGCCAGCGCCAGCACGCCGAACGAACCCAGCAGCACCAGCGTGAAGGTGCGCCCGGCGAGCGACGCAGAGAGATACGTCTCCATCGGAACCACATCGAACAGCGGCTGCGTCTTATCCACTGCCAGGAACGCATCGCGCACGGCGCCTTCCATCCGCCCCGGGTCCCCGATAGTACGCGCGACGAAGATATAGGTGAAATTCAAATCCTGCGCCTGAGGAATATAAGCCTCCATATTCGGCGCACGATCCAGGCCATATTGACGAACGTCGCCCACCACGCCGACGATGGTCATCCAAGGCTTGTTGTCGTCGCGCCCGCCAAGTTGGATATGTTTTCCGATCGCGTCTTCTATTGGAAAAAGCGTGCGGGCGCACGACTCGCTGACGATTGCCACGGCCGGCGACCCACGCTGGTCCTGTCCGCTGAACCCGCGGCCGCGCTTCAATGGGATGCGCATCACTCGAAAATAATCCGGACTGATGGAGTAGCGGTCGACGTCAGGCGCTTCGTTCGGATTCGCCAGCGGTTGGTCTTGAATGTGGAACAGCGTGCGATCGAAGCTGGTAAACGGAAGCGTGCTGACCATCGCCATGCTTTCAAATCCTCCGTTGGCCCGCAAACGATCGAAGACCTGGTTGTAGTAGTTCAGCTCCACTCGCGGATCCGCGTAGCGCCTGGCATACACGTAAGTGTTGGCCGTAAGGACGTTGCGCGCATCGAAACCGGGATCGACATGGATCAGGTGGACGAAGCTCTTTCCCAGCAGCCCCACTCCTACCACCAGAACAAACGCCAATCCAAACTCCACCGCGACCAGAGCATCGCGCAGATTCATCGTGCCGTGGCCTTCGGTCGATCGTCCTTTAAGCCCCTCCGTCAGATCCACGCGCGACGCCCGCAGCGCTGGCGCGAGCCCGAACAGCACTCCCGCAAGTAAGCTGGCTCCGAACGCAAACAGCAGAACCGTAACGTCGATTTTCACCTCGACGATGCGGGAAATCTCCCGCGGCGCGGCCGCGGCGACGGCCGAAGTTCCCACGAACGCGAGCCCTAGCCCGACGATGCCACCAGCCACCGCCAGCACCAGGCTCTCGGTCAGCATTTGCCGGATCAGCCGCCCGCGTCCCGCGCCGAGCGCGGTCCGCAAAGCGATCTCCTTCGCCCGGCCCGTGGCGCGCGCCAGCAGCAGATTCGCGACATTCGCGCACGCGATCAGAAGCACGAAGCTCACCGCGCCCAGCATCACCCAAAGCGCCGTACGCACCTGCCCGAAAACCTCCTCGCGCAGCGGCGTGACGTTCACCCTGTCATTGCGGAATTATACGCATCGGTGTGTTCTCGCACGATTCCAGCCAGCACGGCATTCAACTCCGCGCCCGCGTCACGCGTCGCCTATACCGGATTTCAGCCGCGCGACCAACCGCAGATGCTGGCATCCCCGGCATGCGGACGATTGATTCAGTTCATACCCCAGCGGCGCGAAAATGTCCCGAACCTCGTCGGACTGACCAAGCGGCACCGGCCTGAAATTTGCCGGCAGCACGCCGACGATAGTGAACGTCGATTCATTCAGACGCACCGTACGGCCCAACGATGTTTTGATCCCTACCGAAATTCCGCGTCCATAGTCCATGGCTGATGATCAGAACGTGGTTCCATCGATCCGCCCGGTCGTCTTCGGCGGCGAACGTCCGCCCCAACTGCATCTTCACGCCGAGCGTGTCGAAGTAGTCGTAATTCACTCGCAGGCCGTTCATCAGTTCCGGATTGCCCTGGCCGATCAGCGCGCTGCGCCAGGCCCGGTAGAGCGACATCGATTCGAAAGACCGGTTGCGCGCCCGCAAATCGTAAGTCGTGGTGAAATCCACCGTAAGCGGATGAACCGTTCCCGGATCGGCTTCCGCAATCGCCATCAAGCGGTCTGGATCGCGGTACGGAAGTTGATTCAGCAGCACCGCCTTCACCACGCTGAAAATCGCCGTGTTCGCCCCGACTCCCAGCGCCAAAGTAATTGTCGCCACCAGGCTGAACCCGAGGTTCTTTCTGAACATCCGAATCGCAAGAATCAGGTCGAGCATGATCGTGATACCGGCCCGCCGGTTTCCGGTTACAATGCGTCTCATGAATCGGATCTTTTTTTGTTCACGCTGGCCGCCGCCTCGCTCTGCGCTGAGGATGTCGTCTACATCAAAGCCGGCCACTTGCTGCTGGACGCGACTCAGTCGCCCATCTCGCCGGGCGCCCTGATCATCACCGACGGCACGGTGACTTCCGCAGGCGCAAACATACAGCCGCCGGCTGGCGCGCGCAGCATCGACCTGAGCGCTTACACCGTCATGCCTTCCATCCTGGACGCACATTGCCATCTGTGGACGGGGCCTTTTCTCGATACGCCCTCTCCGGCCTATTCGGCTCTAAAAGCGGCGCAGGCCGTGGGCTACGCGGTGCAATCCGGCGTCGCGGCCCTTCGCGTCCTGGGCAGCGGCGACTTTATCGACGTCGCCATGCGGACCGCTATCGACGACGGCACGATCCCCGGTCCGCACATCGTTCCCGCGGGACACGCTTTGACCATCCCGGGAGGCCACGGCGACCGATTCGCTCTCCCATATTCCATGCCTTTGAACGATCTCTACACTCCGTTGAACGGTTTCGTCAGCTCACCTGAGGACGCCGAACGCGCCGTTCAACTCCAAGTGAAATACGGAGCGAAAGTGATCAAGCTTGCGGCCTCCGGGGGCGTTGGGTCCCTGCTCGATTCGCCCGGAGACGCTCATCTCTCGCTGGCCGAAATGCGTATCGCAGTGGAAGAAGCGCACATGCATCATCTGAAAGTCGCCGCGCACGCCGAAAATCTGCGGTCGATCATGGAAGCGATGCAAGCCGGAGTCGACTCCATCGAGCACGGCTCGGAGCTGAACCAGGAAGCGGTCGATTACGCCAAAGCCCATGGAGTGACGCTGGTTCCCACGCTGAACGTCGTCGATACCTTTCAAACCTTCGGCGAACGCCAGCATCTTCCCGAAGTTATGATGACCAAGGCCCGCAATTTGGCTAAACTCGCATTTCCCGAGCTTTCAACTCGCATTGAAGAACGGCGTGACCATGGCGGCCGGCTCCGATACGTTTTACAGTCCCGGAGGCGTGACCGTTCTCGATGAGCTGGTGACGGACGTGAAGTACGGCATGACCCCGCGCCAGGCGCTTACCGCCGGCACGATCCAAGGCGCGATTTTATTGGGCCTGCCGAAACTTGGCCGGCTCACCACCGGCATGGAAGGAGACCTCGTCGCATTAGACGGAGATCCATTGACGGATATTCATGCGCTCGAAAAAGTTCGCGTCGTGATCTTTCAGGGAAAAGTGGTTACCGACAAGCGGGACCGCCGCTAGGCAACGCTTACATCGGCGTTCGCCCCGCAAACATTGGGAATCGAGAAAGTGAAGCAGCTTCCTTCGCCAGGCTGGCTTTCGAGCCAAATCTGCCCGCCATGCTGCTCCACCAAAGCCTTCGTCACCGCCAATCCGAGCCCCGTGCCTTCGTTCTCGCCTTTGACGGCCGCGCTGATCTGGTAAAACTTGTCGAAAATCGACGCCTGGAGGTCGTGGGGAATCCCGACCCCGTTGTCCCGGACTGAAATTTCAAGCATCCCATTCCGGCTCGCGACCGCGATCTGGACCCTCCCTCCATTCGGTGTGAACTTCACAGCATTGCTCAGCAGGTTGAACAGGATCTGCTTGAAACGCACGCGATCCGCACTCACCTCTCGAACCGGACCCAACGCGGCCTGGACGTCGATCGATTTCACCTCCGCACGAACCCGCATCGAGGACAAAGCGTCTTGTACCGCGCCTCCCAACTCGAACAACTCGGGACGCAACTCCGCTTTTCCCGCCTCGATCTTGCTCAAATCCAGCAGGTCGTTGATGAGTTCCAGAAGGTGCAGCGCGTCGCGATGAATGTAATCGACGAATCGATGTTGCTTCTCGTTAAGGTCGCCCTCCAGTTCCTCGGTCAGAAGCTCGGAGAAGCCGATGATCGTATGCAGGGGCGTGCGCAACTCATGGCTCATGCCGGTCAGAAATTCGGACTTCAATCGGTTGGCCGCCTCGATCTCCTGATTCTGCAGGGCCAATTGTGCGTTGCTCGCGGCCAGCTCGGCGGTATATTTCGCCTGAATGCTCCGCAGCTTCTCTTCCGTCTGCCTGCGCTCGCTGATGTCACGGATCGAGCTGCTGACCAGCGTGCCCTCTTTCCGTATGGATCGGACTCAGGCTGATCTCAACCGGAAATTCCACACCGTTTTTCCGTAATCCGTACAACTCCAGGCCGGCGCCCATGGGCCGGAATCGCGGATCGGCAAAGTACGAATCGCGATGCGCGGGATGTCGCTCCCGGAAGCGCCGGGGAACCAGGATTTCGATCGGCTTCCCAAGCACTTCCTCGCGTGTATAACCGAATAGTTTTTCCGTTTGTGAATTTACCAGCACGATTTCGCTCTGCGCATTGACGATGACCATGGCGTCGGGCGCGGACTCGAGCAAAGCCCGGAACTTTTCCTCGCCCCTTCCACGCTCCAATTCCGCGTTGAGGTCCAGGACCGTCTGCTCGGCGCGAAAACGTTGAGCCACTTCGTGTTCTAAAGCTTGAACGGCGGCCTCGGCTTGTTTGGCACGCCTTCGCGCGATCAGGGCAAACGCCAGCGCCACCGCAAGAACAGCAGCGATGATTAGCGTAGCGACGATTTCCAAGGTGCCCGGCGTCAGGTGTATCCGCCATTGCCGGCCGCCCAGGTCGATCACCAGCCTTCGTGTGCTATTACTTTCAGGTCCGGGCTCCTGCGCGAAAGCAATCGCGCTTAGAACGATGGTTGACCACACCGTTCGGGTAAGCCTGACGACATTTCTGATCAAAAGGGCACTAAACCACTAATGATGGGATTATAGCCGACCGCGTCGGGCTAAGGGAATCGCATCGATTGTTAGCATCGATTTTAGCCGCCAATCCTTGACAACGCGGTGATCGCGATAAACGACGGCGTCACTCAACCCGCCGCAATGTTCATGCCGTGAGCGATTTGGCGCAGACGCCTGCTAAATCCACAAAAGCAGCACATTAAAGTGTCTTGACACCGGTAAGGTTCGGATGGAGAATCTAATCGGGAAGAGCAGAGAAGACTTCCCAGGAGGTAAATCAACGGATTACTTTCGGGGCGGCGGAACTGAGTGATTTCAACTGATGGAAGGATCCAGAGGCGTCCGGACTTCACGGCAATCAGAGCCAGCGCCGAGTGGCGCACCAGATGGCGCTCGACAAGATCCTGAAAAAGTTGAATCGGTCTCCGCCGCCCTTCAATTTTTCCTCGCGCGTTACAATCGGGTTTGCTCCTGCGAATTGTCTTGATCGTCCACACGCTGGCTCTGCTTACGCAGGCTGGCTTGGCGGGTGAATTTCTTTCAGGCACCGACGAAATCGTGAAATTTCATGAATGGACCGCGTGGTCGATCCTTGGAATTTGCGTGGTCCAAATCGTCTTGGCAGGATTTGCGGCGCGGTCCTGGTGGCTCCTGATCGGTAGCGTGTTCGTTCTTCTCGCGGAAGCACTGCAGACCGGTACCGGCTACGGCCGTTTCATGAACGTGCATATTCCGCTCGGCGTGATTGCTTTCGGCATTGTTCTCTTGCAAACCATTTCGCAGTTTACGAGACCGGCCAGGAAATGAAGTGCGCGCGCCGTGATTTTCTGCTCTCGGCATCGGGCCTGCTGCTTCCAAGTTGTGTTCGCCCGCGGCCTGAACCGAAACTGCTTCCAAGTTTGATCCCGCTACCGAAGACTTTTGAAGCTTCCTTGCCCATTCCGCCGGTGTTGCAACCTGCGCGGACCGATGCCGACATGGACTATTATGACGTTAGCGTCCAGCCTGCTAGCGCGCGCATTCTGCCAGGAGTGAGCACTGCTATCTGGGGATACGCGGGGATTTTTCCTGGTCCCACCATTGAAGCGCGGCGCGGGCGGCGTGTCTCTCTGCGACTGCGCAACGCACTGCCGGTACCGATCGTGAATCATTTGCACGGCGGACACACGGCTCCGGAAAGCGATGGATATCCCACCGATTTGATCCTGCCGTCAGGCGGATTCGAGACTTCCCACATGCACGATCCCATGGCAAAGATCGCCGCTGGAGAGCGTGAATATGTCTACCAGAACGATCAGCGCGCCGCGACGTTGTGGTATCACGATCATCGGATGGATTTTACCGGCCCGCAGGTGTGGCGCGGATTGGCGGGGTTTTATATCATTCGCGATCCGGAGGAAGAGCAGATTCCCCTGCCCCGCGCCGTGAGATTCCGTTGTTGATTTGCGACCGTTCTTTTGACGCCGATGGTTCTCTGCGTTACCCGGCGCTTGATCCAACATTGCATGATCCGGCAGGAGTGCCGATGGAATACATGGGCGGAGTATTGGGCGACGTAGTTCTGGTCAATGGCGCACCGTGGCCGCGCCTGGAAGTCGCGAATGTAAAGTATCGTTTTCGAATCTTGAACGCGTCGAACGCGCGAAGGTACGAACTGGCTCTTGAACCGAGTCCGCGAGTCGGCGCCGCGTTCGAACAGATCGGGAGCGACGGCGGACTACTTCAATCGGCGGTTCTGCTGCGGACGATCCGAATCGCACCGGCCGAGAGGTTCGATGTCGATCGTGGATTTCTCGAAATTCCGGCCTGGGTCGTCGGTCATGCTGACCAACAAATCGGATTCTGGACCTGCAGGCCAGGTGATGCGTTTCGATATTACGCGAAGCGAACGCGACGAAAGCGCAATTCCTTCAAAACTAAGCGATTTTGCCGTCGGCAAGCCCGAAGACGCCGTGACCACGCGCGTTTTCGATTTCAGCTACGTTCGCGCGCAACACGAATGGAGAATCAACGGAAAGCCTTTCGATCCCGCGCGCATGGATGCGCGGCCGCAGGCTCGATACAACCGAAATCTGGCATCTGAAGACCGATTTCAGCCATCCGCTGCATCTGCATCTGGTGCATTTCCAGGTTTTATCGCACAGCGGCCGTCCCGGTCTTTACGATGCCGGATGGAAGGATACGGTAGATCTAGGTCCGGGACAAGCCGCGAGTATCCTGGTGCGATTCGGCGGCTATCGCGGACGCTATGTGTTTCATTGCCACAACCTGGAACATGAGGACATGAGTATGATGGGCGAACTTCGAGGTCATCTGATGTTTCGGTATGTGATGCTGGCCGCGATCCTGGGATTGCTTGCGATTCTCACCGGGGCCGTCGTTACCAGCAGCGAAATTGCTTCCGGGCAAGGCGCCAATCCGAGATCTTCACAAGGACATTGGGATCGCGGCGACCGTCCTGGCTTTCGGTCTAGCCATCCTGGTTTCTTACGCGAAGGCGACCCCGCCCCTGCGCGGGGTGGCATGGAGCGGATTCGCTGTGGCGGCCATCAGTGTCACGATCGGATGGAAGGCGGCTCCGCTTTCGCCGATGTCCATGGTTTGGCATGCCTGCGCGGGACATCTTTTTATGGCATGCATGGCAGCAGTCCGCGTGATGGCCTCGCCTGCATGGAAACGTGCTCCTGAGATGATGAAAACGACAAGGGTATGCGTTTTTGCGGCCGGCCGCAGTTGCGACGCCAGTGGTGGTTCTCATTCAGATCCTGCTGGGAGCTCTCTATCGGCATCAAATGACCGGCGTGATGCCGCACATGTTCGGCGCGATGATTGTTGCGTTGCTGACCATGGTGGTATCGGCCATCGTGTTGCAGCATTTTTCTGAATCGAGACCGCTGAAGCAGGCCGCCACGATGTTGATTTCCGCCGTTCTGGCGCAAGTGTGCCTCGGCATTGCCGTATTCGTCATGCTGCTGCTGAACGTCGGTGATTCTCCGGCATTTGTATGGATCGCATCGGCTCACGTAACAACTGGAACGCTTTTGCTCGCGGCAAGCGTTCTGATGGCGCTCGCAGGGTGGCGCAATCTGCCGTGGCCGAATCAGCCATAAGGCCGGCTTGCGACTGCGCAGTCGGATTCTCTTCCGGACGTTCGTAATAAGCGATCCAGCGGCCGCAGGATAGTATTCCCACCCACAGCGCCATCGAAAGGCACGCGGCGATCTTCGCGGCGCGAGGCAGCCCCTTCGGATCGTCCAGCGCTGCTGGATTCCGATACACGCTCTTGCGAAACACCATCGCGTGCACGAATACCAGACACAGAAGCGACATCTTCATCAGAAAATAGGGGTTATCGTAATAATCCGCCAGCTTCGCGCCACCCAAGTGGATGCCCAAAGTGAGCATGATCAACAGTCCCGCATGCTTCCACGGCCGAGTCCGTTCAACCACCACGGACGCGGGAATGCTCTTCAGCGCGACCCCCAGCAAACGCAGATCCGTCATCAGAATCAGACCGCCGAAAACGGCGATGGTCGCCAGATGGCTCGACAGAATGATGGGATAGGGAAGCCCGGATTCGCGCAGCGCAGTGAAGTAGGCCGTGTTCTGAATCGCCTGGCTAATTTGGGCCGCCGACATAATGGAGCTCCTCTGTAAACGCGTAGAAGATTCCCGCGAAGACGATCGAGATCCACAGCAGCAGCGAGAATCCCCCCACCATCACGTTCACCGCGGCCGAAGAATTGGACTTCGCCACTTTGCGATGAATGGTGTAGTTGTACACGATGGCCACCAGCAGCGCGATCATCTTGTAGCGAAATGAGTAGTTGTAAAAGTAACTCAACGGATCGGTGGTGAAAATGATCAAGCCAGACGTGATCACCACGATCAGCCCGATCAACGTCCACAGTGACGTCGCGTCGAGTATCTCGGCGGGAGTCCGCTTCTTGAACATGAGGCCGAGCAGCCGGAAATCGACGATCGCGATGGTGCCGATGGACATGGCGAACATCGCGATGTGAATGCACTCCATCAACGGGAACGACCAGTCGTTATTGTTGAGCGGGTTGTTCGCGGGATCGAAAGCGGTTTGCAGCACGATCCGCCACTCTACCATATACCTCGCGCGGTCGGCGACTCTCGCCTCACGGACTAAAAGTGATACATTTCTTGGGAGGAGCGAGCCATGACTGAAGATCCAAAGAACGAGCAGAAAAACGATGCGCAGCGCGGCGATATCGCCCGGCGCGACTTTGTAGCGTCGGTGACCGCCGGGCTTGTCGCGGCGGGTACGGCCGGGGCAGCGAGCATGGAAGTGGTCGAAACCGATGTCGAGATCAAGACTCCCGATGGAACCTGCGACGCGGCGTTCATTCATCCCAAGAGCGGCTCACATCCGGGCGTGCTGATCTGGACCGACGCTTTCGGCCTGCGGCCCTCCATGCGCGCGATCGGCAGGCGCATCGCTGCGGAAGGATATTCCGTGCTGGTGCCGAATCCCTTTTACCGGGTCGCGAAGAACCCATACACGGATGCTTCAAAGTTCGACTTCCAGACGGAGTTCCCCAAAATACGGCCGCTGATGGCATCGGTGACCGCCGACGGCGCTGCGGAGAAAGATGCCGTCGCCTACGTCGCTTTCCTCGATGCGCAAAAACAAGTGAACAAGAAAAAGAAGATCGGCACCCAGGGTTATTGCATGGGCGGACCGCTGGTGGTGCAGGACCGCCGCCGCGCTTGCCCGATCGCTTGGCGCGGGCGCTTCGTTCCACGGCGGCGGCCTGGTGACCAACAATCCTAACAGCCCGCATCTGCTGGCGCCGAAGATCAAAGGCCGGATGTATTTCGGCATCGCGGCGAGCGACGACAAGACGCAGCCGGACGCGAAAGACAAACTGAAAGAAGCTTTCGCGGCGGCCAATGTTCCGGCCGAAATCGAAGTGTACGCGGGAACCATGCACGGCTGGTGCGTGCCGGATATGCCCCCGCAATGCCGCCGGCCGATCTACAACAAAGCGGACGCCGAGATCGCCTGGGGCAAGCTGGTCGAGCTGTATAAAGCAGCTTTGACGTAATCGCGGCTGCCATGCCATTTATCGAGAATCAAGGCGCGAAGATTTATTGGGACGAGCAAGGTGCGGGCGAGCCTCTGCTGCTGATCATGGGGCTCGCCTATCCGTCCGATATGTGGTATCGCTCGCGTCCGGTTTTGGGGAAGAAATTTCGCACCATCGTAATCGATAATCGCGGCGTCGGCCGCAGCGATGTGCCGCCGGGTCCTTATCCGATCCCTGTGATGGCGTCGGACGCACTGGCGGTTCTGGACGCGGCAGGCGTGGATAGCGCGCACGTCTACGGCATCTCGATGGGCGGGATGATTGCGCAGGAGTTGACCCTGCAACATCCTGAGCGCGTTCGGTCATTGATCCTCGGATGCACAGCCGCAGGCGGTCCCACGGCGGTGCCGGCCGAGCCCGCAGTCGCCCAGATGCTGATGGCGCGCGGCGTGATGACTCCCGAACAGGCCGCCGAAGCCGCCGTCCCGTTCATTTACGATACCGGCACGCCGCGGGAAAGAATCGACGAGGATTTGAATGTGCGCCGACCCTGGCTTGCTCGGCCGGAGGCTTATATCGCGCAGCTACAAGGGATTCTGGCTTGGGAGGCCTACACCCGATTACCGCAGATCACAACCCCCACATTCGTGATTCATGGCGAGAATGACCGGCTGGTTCCAGTGGCCAACGGCAAATTGATCGCCAGCCGCATTCCCGGAGCGCGGCTGCTGGTGCTGCCCCACGCAAGCCACATTTATCCCACGGATCAGACCGAGGCTTCGCATGAGGCGATTCTGCAGTTTCTCAATGCGCAGACGGGCCAGCACAAGAAGGCGCAAGTCTAGGCGAGTGTGTGCGAAAAGGCGGCCGGCTCGTCGCCTTATTTCATCTCGGCTTTGGCTGGATCCTGGGAGGATTCCGCCTGGATAAGCGCGGTTCCTAATTCGCGTAACCCGCGGCTTGGCTGAAGTTCCAGAAATGCATCGACCAGCGTAGGATCGAATTGTTTGCCTCTTTCCCGTTCGATTTCATCCAGAGCCACGTCGACGCCGAGCGCCACTTTGTAAGGCCGCGCATGCGTGATCACGTCGAACACGTCGACGATGCTCACGATGCGCGCTTCGAGAGGAATTCGCTGCCCTGCAGACGATAATATCCCGTTGCCGTCCCAGCGCTCGTGGTGATAGAGGGCGATCCGTTCCGCCATTTGCAGAATCGGAAACTTGCTTCCGGACAAAATGATTTTCCCGATTTCGGCGTGGCGCTTGATTTGCACGTATTCCTCGTCGGTCAGCTTGCTCGGCTTGAGCAGAATACCGTCTGGAATGCCGATCTTTCCCACATCGTGCAACGGCGCGGCGTGGCGAATCACTTCGACGTGATCGGCCGGAAGCCCGATCGAGCGGGCCAGCAGCGCCGCCAGTTCGCCCACGCGCTGCGTGTGCTGACCGGTGCAATCGTCGCGATATTCCGCCGCCAAGGCGAGGCGCTGGAGAATCTCCAGCTGCGCCTGTTCCAAATCCTTGGTGCGCTCGCGGACTTTTTCTTCCAGGCTCTCGTTGTGGTTTCTGAGTTCGACGTGCAGCCATCGGGTTTCGAGCAGGTTGTAGATGCGCAGCAACGCTTCGCCGACGTCGATAGGTTTGGTCAGGAAATCTTTCGCCCCCAGCGCCAGCGCTTCCTGCTTGGCCTTGCGCGAGTTGTCGGCGGTCAGAACCAGCACCGGCACGAATTCTCCGGTCGCTACGCGCGAGCGAAGCTGTTTCAGCAGCGCGAATCCGTCAACGTTGGGCATGCGCAGGTCCATGGCGATCAGATCGGGCTGAAATTCGGAAAATGTCGCCAGCGCTTTTCGAGAATCGGTCAGGCCGGTGATCAGCATGTAGCCGGCGCCGCGCAGAGTCCGCTCCAGCAGCAGAACATTCTCTGGCTGATCGTCAACGATTAAGATGCGGCTTTTCTGAATGATTTCTTTCTGCATAGGCGGCTTGCCCTTCCCCGGCAAGTGACTCTTCTCGAGAAGATCGATGAATCGCCGGATGTCGAGTGGCTTGGTCAGATAGTCGCGCGCACCGGCCTCCAGCAATCGAGCAATCTGGCCACCCGTCGCGTCGGCGCTGAGGATGGTGACGGGAATCTGGCAGGTCCTCGGGTTGGCGCGCAGGCGGCGCAGCACTTCGTCTCCGGCAATGTCCGGCAGATGCAAATCGAGCAGAATCCAGTCCGGCGTGTGCATCTCCGCGAGGTCGAGGCCGAGGTGGCCCTGCATCGCGGAAAGCAGTCGAACCCCGGGACGATGGGCCATGATCCGCTCGACCAGGCGCAGATTCGACGGATTGTCCTCGATGTACAGCACCGTGCCGTTCCGCTGGTCCGGCTCCGGTATCCACCAGCGCGATCGTGGCGGCTTCGCTTTCGAGTATCTTTGCCGGATCTTCCATCATCGTAACTCGATGAAGAATCTGCTACCGAATCCCACCGCGCTCTCGACGCCGATGGTTCCGCCCATCGCCTCAAGCAGCCGCTTCGAAAGCGCAAGGCCGAGTCCGGTGCCTTGCGCTTCCGTCTGGTCCGCATCCAGGCGCTCAAAGGGAGTGAAGATTCGTTTCAAACCCTGCTGCGAAATGCCGGGACCCGTATCCATGACTTCGATCCGCAGTTTGCCGGGCGAAGCCTCGCCGCAGGAAAGCACCACCGATCCGCCGCTGCGATTGAACTTAATGGCGTTCGACAGCAGATTCAGCAGGACCTGCTTCAGGCGCTGGCGGTCCGCATAGACGTGGCGGTCGCAACGCAATCGGAATGTCCGGACTGATTCAGTGACGTTCTTCTCGATCGCCATCGGACGGACCAGATCGAGCGCGTCTTTCAGAGCTTCGCGCATCCGAACGGGTTCCGGAGACAACGCGATCCGGCCGGATTCGATGCGCGCCAGATCGAGAATTTCATTGATCAGGTCCAGCAGGTGATAGCCGCCCTTCAGAATGTGATGAACATTGTCGCCGGCCTGTTCGTTCAAGATCTCCGAGTTCGAGAAGCTGGGCGAAGCCGAGAATCGAATTCAGCGGCGTGCGCAAGCTCATGGCTCATGCGCGAGAGGAACTCGCTCTTGGCGTGATTGGCGCTCTCGGCTTCCTGTTTGGCGAGTTGCAGCGCTTCGGCGGCATGCTTTTGCGCGGTGATGTTGCGAATCACCACCACGCCGCCTCGAATTTCGCCATCTTCTGTCCGCAGCGGGCGCGCGTTGACGCTGACCCAGTTGCCTTCCGAAGCGCCGGCGGGACGAACGAAGATCTCCGCCGCGTCGACCGACTCCCCGCGAATGGAGCGCACGAACGGCAGTTGATCGGCCGGGTAAAGGGTCACCATGTCCGGCAGGAACAAGCCGTGTTGCTTGGACCACTGATCCGCGTCCTCGCCGAAGGAACGGGCGCCCATGATCTGCCGCGCAGCCGGGTTAAATACCAGGAATTTGCCCTGCGTGTCCGCCACAATCACGCCATCGCCCATGCTGTCGAGAATCGATTGGAGAATCCGCGTTTGCCGCTGGAGCGCTTCTCTGGAGCCGATCAATTCGCGGGCCTGGCGCTCAATTTCTTCCGATGCGATCTTCCGGTCGGTAATATCCGCCAGGACGCCCAAAAGCCGCCGATCGCCGGTTCCGGATCCATAAGATTGCGCCTTTACGATCATCCAGCGAATCGCGCCTCCACGGACGACCACTCGATACTCGATCTGAAAATAGGCGCTTTCGGACGCAATGCGATGCAGTTCGCTTTTCGATGTGCTGGCGATCGTCGGGATGAACCATCGCGATCCACGCATTGGCCGTTTCGGGCAGCAATTCCGCCGGCAACGCCTCACTCTGGAATGCTTCCGAACCGGCGTGATAGCGGATGCGCCCGCTGCTCTGGGATCCAATTCCCAGATGAGCACCCCTCCGCCTTCGAGCGCGAGCTTCAACTCCTGACTTCGCGAAGCGATCACCGCGCCGGCCCTTTCAATCGCCCCTGCCAGACGGCCCAGTTCATCGTTTCGGCGGCTTTCGGAATCCGACGGCAAGCCTTCCGCCAAACGGGAGGCGGTCCTTTCCAGCCTCTCCATGCGGCGCGTGATGCTGCGGGTAAAAAGCAGCACTCCCAGAACGCCGCCCAGGACTCCGGACGCGATACTGATCAAGATCCAAATCCGCAGTCTGGCCTGACGATCGGAATCGGCCTTGGCTGCTTCCTGAAACAGTTTGGACTCTGTCTGTGCCAGTTCATTGACCGACAGAATCACATCGGGAGAAATCCTCGCCCGCGCGCGCAGTTCATCCGGAGCGACCTTGGAGCGCGCCTCCGGCGATGCGTAGTACTCCCGTAACTGCTTGAGGCCTTCGAATCGCGAATGGACCAGCAGTTTCAATTTTTCCAAGCGGGCCGCCTGTTCACGATTGCCGCCCATGAGGTCTTTGGCTTTGGCGAATACAGGATCGATGGCTGCCAGGGTAAGGCTGAAGGGATAGAGCCCGTCTTCACGTCCATTTAAGCCGAAGTTCCGGACCTCCGACTCGGCGGAAATCAGATAAATGAACATGTTTTGAAGCTGGGCGCGAACCTCTTCGATTCGCTTCACGCGCTGCTCCGTGTCGGTCCTGGCCTGCTCCAGGCGATCGATGAGGGTGAGCGAGACCAGGAGGGAGACCAACGGCAGCGCAAGAATGGCCATGCCCTTTATGCGCAAAGACAGGTTTAGCCACCGGCGGGTGAGCGTATTGAGGAGTTCGCGCGCGTCGACCATGCTGTATTACCTTCCAGGTTAATCGACGTATTTCCATAATTCATTAGGAATAGTACGAAATAACGGAGAATATGGCCTCGCACCGGCCCGTGGCTGTATGCTGAATTGCAGTCTCTAGCAGCCCGCTCAGCGAGGTGGCATTCGAAGGCGCCGTCCAGCCTGATGACCTCGCCGTTCAGATATGCGTTTTCGATGCAATGCAGGGCCAGGCGTGCAAAATCTGCAGGTCGTCCTAACCGCTTCGGAAAAGGAATCCCGGCTGCGAGGCTGTTGCGGACGTCTTCCGGCAAGCCTCCGAGCAGCGGGGTATCGATTACGCCCGGAGCAATGGCAAGGACGCGAATACCGAATTGAGCGAGTTCGCGCGCGGCAGGCAAGGTCAGGGCGACCACGCCACCCTTCGATGCGGAATAAGCCGCTTGTCCGATCTGCCCGTCGAAAGCGGCAATCGAAGCCGTCGATACAATCACGCCGCGTTCGCCGTCATCGAGCGGCTGGAGCGTGCTCATCTGTGCCGCAACCAGCCGCATCATATTGAATGTGCCGATCAGGTTGACTTGAATGATCCGCGCGAATTGGTCGAGCGGCATGGGCCGTCACGCCCGACGATTCGCCGGGACCCGCCGATTCCGGCGCAATTCACCAGAATTCTCGCGGGGCCGCGCTTCGGCTGGCCTGCTCGACGGCGGATGCGGCTTGCGACGGATCCGAAACGTCGCACGAGACGGCGAGCCCGCCCAAGCGCTGGGCCACTTCCTTTGCCGCGTTCGCATTCAGATCGAAGATCGCGACCTTGGCACCGGCGGCCGCGAGTTTTTCCGCAGTTGCCGCTCCAAGCCCGGATCCGCCGCCGGTGATGATTGCCGTTTGTCCCACTGGGATTCATGCTGAGCCATAGTATACTGCCGTGGTAAAGTGGATGAGGCGAAGCATCCAGGCGCTGGCGCCAGTTGAATCGCTGTAAGTCATTGACAAATCGGGCCGTGGCGCAGCCTGGCTAGCGCGCTTGCTTGGGGTGCAAGAGGTCCCGGGTTCAAATCCCGGCGGCCCGACCAAAGCCTTCATAGAGTTACAGTACCTGACCTCTCCAATTCCCTCATTTGGAGTCCAATTGGAGTCCAAAACTGGTGTTCTACGGGCTCTTCCCAGGGCTCCCCAGTCTCGTCAGCGCCAAACAGATCGTTGCGCGATGGTCACCGACTGGCGCGGCGCGCCGGGAAATCCGTGGTCGCAAACGGCGATCTTAGCGACCGCACACACCTGCTTCTGTTACGGCCGAATTTGAAGCGAGAGTCGGCCCATTTCGTTTGGGATCGTACCACTAAAATTTGTCCCCGCGCCGGATAGAACCGGAACGGACGCTGAAGACAAGCAATCTAATCTTCGTTGCGTCGAAAGACCAGCGAAACCGTGCGAGTGGGCTCTGAAAACCACGCATTATCGAGCGCCGTCTCAAGAGTCCACCCTTGCGCTTTTTGTCGGTCGATCTCGTTGTCGATATCCGCAACCTTCACCTGAATCTCTCGATAGTTCGCGTTGGGTTCGTCCGTTGGTTTTGGTCGCTTCGGATCGCTCACAAGGCCCCGCTAATCAGGATCCCCCAAACCACCCCGAAGCCAACCGCCAAATACGATACGAGCCGCAGCGACGGGTCCGCCTACCACCTGCGGACTCCATAATCCTGTCGTCCCGGGGCCAGGGCGTTCGAGGGCCTCTCTACACTGTTAAGAAACCCGACATTCCCGACATTTGGCATTTAAGTCTTTGATTTAACTCGGCTATTCCATGTCGGGTAGGGCAGATTTCCCGACATAAAACCCGACATCGAACCCCGACATAGAATCGCACTGTCGTCGCCCGTTCTCGTTAGGTCCGCGTTGGAGCTCGTTTCAGCGGTGATTGAGCGGCACTTCTCAAAATCCCCAAAGCTCCGCGATCGAACCGCAAGAGGTTTTTCGGAGGGACTGTTGACGACTGAAGTTGCCAGTTGCTCAAGTGGGGGCTGTTGCGCTTATTCGGCTGCGGAAACCGATTTGACACGTGTTCCATTTGACCTGCGGCCACGGGGGGGTGACATGAAAAATCTCGCTCATTTGAAGATCGTGCTCCGTAAGATTGCGGACCTGATACGGTTTCCCCGGAACGCCAGGACACACAGCGAACAGCAAGTCTCTCAGATAGCGGCGTCGATCAAGGAGTTTGGCTGGACCAATCCGATTCTGATCGGCCCCGACGATGTCGTGATCGCCGGCCACGCGAGACTGCTCGCTGCACAGAAGCTCGGGATGGAAGAAGTGCCGGTGATCGTCCTGGATGGGCTCACGCCGGCGCAGAGAAAGGCGCTCGTCCTCGCAGACAATCGGCTCGCACTGAATGCCGGCTGGGACGAGGATCTATTGCGGCTCGAACTCGAAGAGCTGCAATCGTTCGATTTCAACTTGGACGTAATTGGTTTTGATCCACACGAACTCGATGAGTTGCTGCGCGATCCCGATGAAACCAGAGCAGATGAACCGCCGGCCTTACCTGACATCGCGGTCACCCTTCCTAGCGACCTGTGGTTGTGTGGCAAACATCGCGTTC
>CAVTSS010000001.1:0-243606 GCA_963737495.1 Terriglobia bacterium | reverse complement strand
TCACGGTACGGCCTTCGAGTTTCTGCGCAATGACGATTTCGACGCGCGCAATTTCTTTCAGCCTCCCGGAACTCCCGCGCCGCCCGAATCCGCTTCAATAATTTCGGCGGCAATCTCGGCGGCCCCATCGTGCGGAACAAAATGTTTTTCTTCGCCAACTACGAAGCGTCGCGGCAATCGGTCGGGATTGTGGGCAGCGGCACCGAACTGAGTGCTTTGGGCATGTCCCAGGCGGTCGCGGCCGTGCAGCCGATCGTCGCGCTGATGCCGACCCTATCGAACAAATCACAGTTCCTGAGCGACATTGTGCTGACGCCGACCAGCAACTCCCTGGTGAACGCCGTTTCCTTCCTGGGGATCAATCACGTGCACGAAGACACCGGAAGCGCGCGGATCGATAACACCTGGGGCGATAAAGACGCGTCGTTTTTCCGCGTGAACATCAACAGCTCAGCCGTATTGGGGCCCCTGATCGGCGTCTATCCCACCGGCTTCGGCGTGGACGACCATCAGGCCGTGAATACGCAGACCACCAACCTCGCGCTCAGCGAAACGCATACCTTCTCTTCGCGCTTGCTGAATACGGTATTAATCGGGATGCAGCGCTACGCGACTTCTTTCGACGAATCGGAGCCCTTCCCGGTAATCTCCATCAGCGGCCTCAATTTCTCGCCCGGCAATCGCGGGTTGTATGGCCGCGAACCAACCGATATTCAGGCGGTCGATTCGCTCACCTTCGTCAAGGCCGGACACCTTGAAGGCGGGCGTGACGGTGTGGCGCATCGACGAGCCCTACCACGGTTTCTCCGGCGGCAGCTCGGTGACGTTCACCTCGATTCAGAATTTTTTGAGCGACGTGGTGACCTCGGCGTCAATTTCCCCGACCGTTCCGGGCAACACGACTTACATGACCCAGCTCGGCGCGTACCTCACGGACACGTGGCAGGTGCGGCCAGGGCTTACTGTCGACCTCGGGCTGCGATGGGATTGGAATCAGGTGCCGCACGACAACTGGGCGACCGAGGTTTGGAACAATCAGACCAACTCGCTCACCTCGCCCGGCGCCCCTTATTTCAACAACTATTACAAGAATTACGCGCCGCGAATCGGAGTGGCGTGGATGCCGAGTTCGAAGCTGGTGTTTCGCGCCGGCGACGGATTCTTCGTGGAAGCGCTGCCAATCGGCAACTTTTATAACCAGGTGACCAATACGCTGCCGGGAAGCGCGACATTTTCGAACGCGAACATTCCCAACCTGTCGTATCCACTAACGCCGTTCGTCTCTTCGGGAGCGACACCGGCGCCGAGCCTCACCGGCTACGATCAGTTCACCCGGAATCCGAAGACGGAGCAATGGACCGCCAGCCTGGGCTACCAGGTCTCCGCGAATACCGGCGTGCTGGTTTCCTACGTTGGCAATCACGCGTTCAACCTTGACGTCGGCGAGGGCGTGAACTACGTGAATCCGGTGACGGGGATTCGTCCCTTCCCGCAGTATTCCAACATTACCGTCAACACCTGGGCCGGGCAATCGAAGTATGAAGCTCTGCAGCTTTCGCTGCGGCGGCGTTTGTCCGCGGGCCTCCAGTTCACGGCGGAGTACGCCTACGCGCACACCACCGCCGATGTGCCGGACGATGGTTTGTTCTCCACGGTCCCGCAGCAACCGTTCAATCTGAAGGGCGAGTGGGGAAACTCCGGAAACGACATCCGACACAACTTGAGTCTGAACATTCTCTACGCGCTTCCGGTGGGACATGGGCAGAAAGTGTTGAGCTCGTCCTCGGCGGCCGTGAATGCGGTGCTGGGAGGATGGAGTGTGGCGGTGCTCGGACTATTCCGCACCGGCGTCGCCAACACGGTTTATCTCGGCACCAATACGTACGGCAACGGCAACACCACCAACCAGCGTCCGAATTACAACTACGGCACCAGCGTTTATGTGCCCGAGAACAGCCCGTCTCCGGCGAACACAGTTCCCTACCTGAACTTCAACGCATTTTCCTTGCCCACGCAGGCGGTGAAGCCGGCGAACGGCCAGCCAGGAATTCCGGGCGCGTTCGGCAATGCGCCGGCGGGCGATTTCTTCGGCCCCGGATTCGCGCAGGTCGATTTTTCGCTTATCAAGGACATCCCCATTCGCGAAAGACTCAAAATGCAATTCCGGGGCGAGATTTTCAACATCTTGAACCACCCGAATTTCGATTCTCCGACTCTGGCCGGCGATGGAGCGAACATATGGACCCCCACCGGGGCGGCGTCCTTCGGATTGATCGAAAACACCGTGGGCCGGACCATCGGGTTCGGCACCGCGCGCCAGATTCAATTGGCGTTGAAATTGACATTTTAGCCCGTCCCGGAGGGGCGGAACAGGTGATAGTAAGATATTGCGATGACCAAACTGAGGCTGCTTCCATTCACTCTCCTGTTGTTCGCATTTTCGTTTTCGCTGTTGGCCCAGAACGGGTCGAGCGAACCGGCGGGCATCCTCGGCCAGCTTCAGGTTCGCGAAATCGGACCGGCCGTGGTCGGCGGACGCATCGACGATTTCGCGGTGGTCGAATCGAATCCCGATATCATCTACACTGCTACCGCTTCCGGCGGCGTCTGGAAAACCAGCGACGGAACTCTGACCTGGAAGCCCATCTTCGAGCACAACGGTGCCATGAGCATCGGCGCCATCGCACTGGCGCCGTCGAATCCGGCCGTCGTGTGGGTGGGAACCGGCGAGGCCAATAACCGGCAGAGTTCCTCATGGGGCGACGGCGTGTATAAATCGATGGACGCCGGCGCGACCTGGACCCGCGTGGGCCTCGCCGACAGCCATCACATCGGGCGAATCGCCATCGATCCTCGGAATGAGAACGTCGTGTATGTAGCGGCGGTCGGTCATCTGTGGGGTGCAAATCAGGAGCGCGGTCTCTATAAAACCACCGACGGCGGAAAAAACTGGACCCGCGTGTTGTTCATTAACCAGGACACCGGCGTCGTGGATGTGAAAGTGGACCCGCGCAATCCCGACACTTTGTTCGCCGCGGCCTACGAACGGCGGCGCACACCATTCGGATTTAACGGTGGCGGACCCGACAGCGCTTTGTACAAATCATCGGACGGCGGCGCGACCTGGAAGAAGCTGACCAAGGGTCTGCCCTACGCGGACAGCGGCGATACCGGACGCATCGGAGTTTCCATTTACCGGCGCGATCCCTCAATCGTTTATGCCGAAGTGCAGCACCAGAACGGCGGCCTGTATCGCAGTGAGGATCACGGCGAGACCTGGGTCAAGATGAGCAGCGCCAACCCCAATCCGCCGTACTTCAGCAACGTTTTTATCGATCCGAATAACGACTTGCGCATCTGGATCGCCGCGCTGCAGGGCAGTGGCGAGCTCGCCGGCGTCGCCTACTCGCAGGATGGCGGCAAAACATTCGCGCCCACCTGGGGCACCAAAGTTCACGCCGATTTTCACGCCATGTGGATCGACCCGGCCAATTCCAATCACATGATTATCGGCGTCGATGGCGGCATCTATATCACCCGCGATCGCGGAATCAACTGGGCGCATGTGAATGAGATCCCCATCGGGCAGGCTTACCAGGTCGGCTACGATATGGCCAAGCCGTATCACGTTTGCTCGGGATATCAGGACAACGGAAGCTGGTGGGGACCGTCGGCGGTGCGCAACGTCAACGGGATTCTTAACAGCGATTGGGTGGAGGTGCTGGTCGGCGACGGATTCCATTGCCAGCCCGATCTGGCCGATTCGAATCTGGTGTATGTCGAATCGCAAGACGGCAGCCTGCTCCGTCTGAATATGGCCACGCACGAGCGCGCCAACATCGTTCCGCAGCCCAAAGCCAATGAAGGGCCCTATCGCTTCGAATGGAACGCGCCCATCGAGATTTCAACCCACGATGCGAAGACCATTTATTTCGGCGCCCAATATTTGTTCAAATCCACCGATCGTGGCGATAACTGGACCACTATCAGCCCGGATTTGACCACCAACGCCAACCGCAACAACATGCCGATCCTGGGCAAGCTGCCGAAGGATCACCTCCTCTCGCGGAATTATGGCGTCTCCTGGTATCCCACCATCACGCGAATCAGCGAATCGCCGGTGGATGCCAACGTGGTCTGGGTCGGCACCCAGGATGGCAATCTGCAAGTGACCCGCGACGCTGGAAAAACCTGGTCGAACGTCGCCGACCGCTTGCCGGGCGTGCCCAAGGGGACCTATGTGAACGGCGTCGAGGCGTCGCGGATGGGCGCGGGCGCCGCCTACGTCGTGTTCGACGGCCATCGCGGCGACGATTTTAAAGTATACGCATTCTTCACGAACGATTTCGGACAGACCTGGCAGCCGGTCTCTGGGAATTTGCCCGCGTCCACCGGATCGGCGCGCGTGATTCGCGAAGACCCGCGCAATCAGAACCTGCTGTTCATCGGCACCGAATTCGGCGCGTATCTGTCCTTCGATCACGGCGCGGAATGGGAGCGGCTCGGGTCCAATTTTCCGCGAGTTCGCGTCGACGACATCAAGATTCATCCGCGCGAGCACGATCTGATTCTGGCGACGCACGGACGCGCCCTCTGGATTCTCGACGACATCACCCCGCTCGAGCAGATGAGCCGGGCTGCTCGCCAGGAAATGACATTGTTCGACCTGCGCCCGGCAACTTCCTTCCGTCAGATCGAAACCTCCAGCGGACAAGAAGGGCAGCGGCCGTTTGCGGCGCCGAATCCAGCCCTACGGCGCGATCATCAGTTACACCCTTCCGAAGGCGACCAAGGAAAAAGTGGCCATCACCATTTCCGACCCCCAGGGCAAACTGGTACGCCAGCTCGATGGCACCGGATTTGAAGGTCTAAATCGCGTCGCCTGGGATTTACGCTATCCGGGCGAGGGGCCGTCCTCAGCGGAACAGAAGTGGGCCATCGCCGGAGGATTTTTCTTCCGCGCCGCCGACGGTCCCACCGTCGAGCCGGGCGTCTACACCGTCAAAGTCGCCCAGGGAGCCAACCAGGCGACTAAGACCGTGACCGTCTCGGACGATCCCGACGTCTCGATGTCGGCATCGGATCGCGCCGCGCGGCACACCGCCGTCATGCGTGCGTATGAGCTTTATAAATCCGGCATTGAGGGCGCGAACCGGCTGCGCGCGATGCGAACTGTTATGGAGTCTACGCTCAAGTCCTGGAAGGCCGAGGGCGCGCCTGCCATCCCGGAGGCCATACGCAAGAACGCGGAAGCTCTCTCGCAAAAAATCGATGAGCTGTCGCCGCTGTTCACCGGGAACCCGGATCCCATGAATACTCCGCTCACCTACCGGCCACCTCCCCTGCCGGAGCGTGTTGCACACGTCCTTTTTATTCTGGAGAATTATTCGGCTGCGCCGCGCCCGCGCGACGCGGAACAACTGACTGCGGTCGCCGGACTCCAGCAAGACGCCCTGCAAAAATTGAAACAGCTTGACGGTGACCTGGCCAATCTCAATAAGGCGCTGGCCAGGCGCTGGCGTTCCCTACATCGTCGTACACGTAAATCCTTCCGGAGCGAATTGATGCCGCTATATTCTGGTGTGATTCGAGCGTGCTTCCTGGGCGCGCTGCTGACCTTCCCTGTCCTGCCGCAGGAGCCGGACCCGGCGATTCTTCAAGCGCTTCAGTACCGCTACATCGGCCCTCAGGGAAATCGCGTCGAGGCCGTCGCGGGTGTTCCCGGCGACCCCAATGTCATCTACGCCGGCGCGGCCACGGGCGGAATTTTCAAGAGTACCGACGGCGGCGTCCATTGGAAACCGATCTTTGACGGTCAGCCGGTGGCCTCCATCGGAGCCCTCGCCGTGGCTCCTTCCGACAGCAGCATCGTGTGGGCGGGAACCGGCGAAGCTTTTATCCGAGGCAACATTTCCATCGGCAATGGAGTATACAAATCCCTCGATGGCGGCAAAACCTGGGCGCATACAGGTCTCGATCAAACCGGCCGCATCTCGGAAATCGTGGTCGACCCCAAGGATCCGAACATCGTCTACGTCGCCGCCATGGGCCATTGTTACGGCCCGCAACAGGAGCGCGGCGTGTTTCGCACCACCGACGGCGGCAAAAAGTGGCAGCGCGTTTTGTTCGTCGATGAAAACACTGGCGCGTCCGATCTGGTCATCGATCCCAACAACCCACGCGTGCTTTTCGCCGGAATGTGGCAGGTGGAGCTTCGGCCCTGGAATTTGAACAGCGGCGGTCCCGGCAGCGGTCTCTATGTGTCGCGCGACGGCGGCAGCACCTGGAAGCATCTCACCGGTAGCGGCCTACCGCAGTCGCCTCTGGGTCGGATCGGCGTGGCCATCGCGCCCAGCAATTCGAATCGAGTCTACGCGCTGATCGAAACCGACGACAAGGGAGTTCTTTGGCGTTCCGACGACGGCGGCGATAACTGGACCATGATCAATCGCGATCGCACCTTGAACCGGCGGCCTCATTATTATTCGCGCATGGCGGTCTTGCCCGATAATCCCAACGAAATTTACTTTCTCACTCAGTTGGAGCTGCACCGCTCCACCGACGGCGGCGTCACCAGCACGGCCGCGAAAGCGGTGTGGCCCGACAATCACGAAATGTGGATCGACCCGCGAAATCCCAGCCGCATGATCGTCGCCAACGATCGCTACGTGAATATCTCCACCAATCGCGGCGAATCCTGGATGCGGAGCCCGCTGCCCAACGCGCAGATGTATCACGTTTCGGTGGACGATCAGATTCCCTACTTCGTCTATGGCAATCGCCAGGATGGCCCCGCCCATCGCGGACCCAGCAACAGCCTGGCGGCTACCCAAATTCTGCCCGGCGACTGGATCTGGGTGGGCGGTTCGGAAAGCGGTTTCACGTATCCCGATCCCGCCGATCCGAATTTCGTGTGGACCAGCGGCCAGGCGGGATTTCTGCAACATCTCGACATCCGGACCGGCCAGGTGCGCAACGTCAATCCCTCGCCCGGCGGCGGATGGCCCATCGCCGATCTGAAATATCGCATGCAGTGGACCTTCCCGGTGGCGCTCTCGCCGCACGATCCGCACAAGGTGTATGTGGGCAGCCAGTACGTCCACGTATCCACCGATTCCGGGCAGAGCTGGACGGTCATCAGTCCTGACCTGACCACCAACGACAAGAGCAAGCAGCAATCCTCCGGCGGGCTTTCCCCCGACAACACCAGCGTCGAGTTTTACTGCGTGTTGTTCGCCATCGCGGAATCGCCGATGGATAAGGACCTGATCTGGGCAGGATCGAACGACGGTCTGGTGCATGTGACGCGCGACGGCGGAAAGCACTGGACCAACGTCACTAAAAATTTTCCGAATCTGCCGCCCTGGGGAACGGTCAGCAATATTGAGCCATCGCGGTACAGCGCCGGGGCGGCGTATATCGCCATCGACCTCCATCAGATGAACGATCGCAATGCCTATGTCTTCAAGACCGAGGATTATGGCGCTACCTGGAAACGGATCGTCTCCGGAATTCCTCCAGACATGTTCGGATACGCGCACTTCATTCGGGAGGATCCCGTCAAGAAAGGCTTGCTCTACCTCGGGACCGAAAACGCCGTCTATGTTTCCTGGGACGACGGCGGCCATTGGGTCCCGCTGCAGAGCAATCTGCCGCACGTTCCAGTGACCTCCATCGCCGTTCAGGAGCGTTTTCACGATCTGGTGCTCGGCACTTACGGCCGCGGATTCTGGATTCTCGATGACATCAGCCCGCTCGAACAGTTGACCGATGACATTCGCTCTTCGTCGCAGTATCTGTTCGAAGTGCGGCCGGCGTATCGTTTTCTGATGCTCAATGAATCCCGTTTCCCGATGTACATGGGCGAGGAAAACGACCCCGCCGCCAACGCCGGACACAATCCGCCGTACGGCGCGTCCATCAACTACTATCTCCGAACCGCTCCGACAGCCGATGTCCAGATCGAAATTTCCGACAGCCAGGGACATCTGATCAAAACGGTGAAAGGCACCAAGGACGTGGGTGTCAATCGCGTGTGGTGGGATTTGAAATATGAACCCACCAAGCAGCCCCGCCTCAGAACCAGTCCCATCGGTCATCCCGAGATCGGCACCGGCCCCGACGGCACGCGGCCGTTTCCGCTCGAAGGCCGTCTGTCTCCGCTGGTCCCTCCGGGTACTTACACCGTTAAGCTGAAGGCGGGACAAAGCGAGCTCACCCGCACCGTGGTCATCAAGAAAGATCCCAACGCGCTCGGCAGCGAAGAAGGAATCGTCTCGCAAACCAAGGCTGTGCTCCAGTTGCGCACCGCCATCAATGAAACCGCTGATCTCATCGACCGCGCAGAATCCATCCGCCGACAGATCGCGGACGTCAAGGTTTCTTTGCAAAGCGATCCGCGCTGGAAGAACCTGGTCGAGGAAGCCGACTCCCTAGACCGGAAACTGCTCGCCGTCGAGGAGAGTCTGTTCGATCCCCACATCACCGGCTCCGGAGATTCGTTCTACTATGCGCCAAAGCTGTACGCGAAGATGCAGAACGTCGCGCGTGACATGATGCAATCCGATTATCAGCCCACCGCCGCGCAGCATGACGCCGCCAACACTTTATCCGAAGACATCGCCGCGCTCCAGGCGAAGTTCGACGGCCTCGTCAGAACCGACGTCACCGCCTTTAACGAACACGTGAAGAACGCGAATGTCCCCTACGTCGGCCAGAAGCGCTAGATTCGTGGCGCGAGCACTCTTGCGTCGGCATCGACGCTGGCGTGGATGCCTCTGCCGCCGTGAATGTCGATGCTCGGCCTGCTAAAGCGGCTGTAGTGGCTACGCGCGACAAGCCACTATGGTGATCTCCCAACCCATAGCCTTGAACCTCTTCAAGCAAGCAATCACATGCCTCGCAGTTTCATGTATTTTTCAAAATCGGGGCCCGCCGCCGAGAAGATACAACGGGTCCCGGCTCTCATTGCCGACGCTCGCGCCAGATCGGCGCGTGTGGGCATTGCCGCCGCCGGGCAATATTTGACGCGAGGTGCTTCCCTTCGAATGCTATCGCTGACTCTCAGCGAACGTCCGGCTTGAGTAACAAATCGCGTTCGTCTGAGACCTGGTTAGTCGTGTCGGGCGCGCCCTGGGGCGGACTCCAGACAGCTGCAAACTGCTGCACGGCCGGCAGAGCCGCCTTGAGCTTAAGTTCGCGGATACCTCTCAGGAATAGAGGCGGAGGGAGCGGTGGGGCCGAGGCTGGTGGGCGGTCAAGGCACACTCGCCACGGCGAAACCGCTCAAGACGCTGGGCAGCCTTATTGGCCCTATGCGACGACGGTGTGGGATTACATCAATCGTTCGATCAACCAGGTCTACTGAAGCTGACGGAGGTCTACGCGTTCGTGGCGTATATTCTGAACTTGAATGGCATCATCGGAAATGATCAAGTCGTGGATGGCAAGACTCTGCCAAAGGTGAAGATGCACAACCGTGAGGGCTTTGTGTCCGACGCCGACCCGATGTGAGAAGCAAAGCAAAGCATTAAGACGCAGTGAGATTCCCGATGTCGGGTCGGCCAACATCCTCGTTCCTGGTGTCGGCAGAGTGAACCGCTGCTGAAACGACGGCGCATCCGGAAGTAATCGTAATCGAGCTCGAACGCCTTCACATTCCGAACTTGACGGGCTTCCGCGCGGCCAGACGTGCCGTCAGCAATGCGAAAAATCGAGCCTGATATGGGACATTGACGGCCATTTGGACATTACCTCGGTCGGGTGGACGCATCAAGCGATATCGTGTGGACCAATGCCCATCTTGGGAGATCAGATGACCAACTCCAACGTCAGTGTGTCGCGGGTTGACCAGAAAGGTTGTACTATGTTGAGTGCATCGGAGCCTAATGAGGATTGCAAGCTGGACCAGCTTGGAACTCCGGCATTTGCTCAAACTTGCCGGGGCCTGGATGCTGGCGGCAAGGTGTTTCGCGCAGTCCGGGGCCCAGAGTTCCAGTTCCACTAATATTTTCGCGCCAGCCTCGACGCCGGCCGACGCGATCTTTGGTCTGTCGATCTTTGTTCTGGCGGTTACCGGCGTGATCTTCGCGATCGTCTTTGGCCTGCTGCTGTATGCCGCGATTCGGTTCCGGCGACGGCCCAACGACGATCCCCGCGAGCCGCTTCAGATTTATGGGAGCGATCAACTGGAATTGGCGTGGACGGTGATTCCGGTGCTGATCGTGATTGTGTTGTTCATGACGTCGGCCCGGGTGATCCACGCCGTGCAGGATGCGCGCCGTCCTAAGGGAACCATTGAGGTGGTTGTCATCGGGCATCAGTTCTGGTGGGAGTACCGATATCCGCAATACGGTTTCGTCACGGCCAATGAACTGCATGTTCCGGTGAGCGATCCTGCGCATCCGACGCCAACCTTCCTCGAATTGCGGTCCGCCGATACGGACCACAGTTTCTGGATTCCAGTTCTTGCGGGCAAGACAGATCTGATTCCGAACCATCCGAATAGCATGTGGATCGATCCGCACGGCGCCGGGCTCTATCTGGGCCAGTGCGCCCAATATTGCGGAACGCAGCATGCCAAGATGCTGCTGCGGGCATATGTCGATTCACCCGCCGAGTTCGACCGCTGGGTACAGGCGCAGCAAAAAACGGTTCGCGAGGACACGCCCCTCAGTCCCGTGGCACTCGAAGGCCGCCGGGTTTTCAACAGCACAGCGTGCGTCAACTGTCACGCGATTTCGGGCACGGCGGCGGAGGGACGCGTGGGGCCGGATCTGACGCATTTGATGAGCCGCGAAACCATCGCTTCCGGCGTTACGCCCAACACCGCCGCAAATCTGCGCCGATGGGTGCAGAATCCCGCGGCATTCAAGCCTGGTTCGTTAATGCCTTCAATGAACTTGACAGATAAGGAAGTGGATGAAGTCACCGCCTATTTACTGACCCTGCACTGAGCCGGAGTTGGAGAGGAGGATTATGGCGTCAGATTCGATATCGCTCCCGGGCTCAATCGGGTTGCCGCGGGACGCCGGAAGCACGTGGCTGGAGACGCTGCATGAGTGGGTAATCACGGTCGATCACAAGAAGCTCGGCTTGATGTACATCGGCTCCGCCCTTATCTTCCTCGTGATCGGCGGCATCGAGGCAGCCATCATGCGGATCCAACTAGCGGTTGCGCACGCGACAATTTGTATCGCCCGAAGTTTTTAACCGCATGTTCACCATGCACGGGACCACCATGATTTTCTTTGTGGCGATGACCGTGCTGTTCGGGTTCGGCATCTACCTGGTCCCGTTGATGATCGGGACGCGCGACATGGCGTTCCCGCGCCTGAACGCGTGGGGCTTCTGGATGACCCTGTTCGGCGGCCCTACTGCTCTATTTCAGTTTTATGGGAGGCGACGGACTGTACGGAGCGGGCAGCGCGCCGGACGTGGGCTGGTGGGCTTACGCGCCGCTCACTTCCCCGGCTTTCTCAAGAGGTCATAGCACCGATTACTGGACCATCGCTCTCCTGGTCGCCGGATTCGGGACCGTTGCGACAGCCGTGAATCTGGTAGCCACCATCGTGACGATGCGCTGCCCCGGTATGACGCTCGGGGAAGATGCCGCTTTTGGCCTGGATGTATCTGGTGATGTCCGGGATGCTGCTTGTTTACCATCACCCCGCTGACCGCGGCGCAACTGATGCTGATGGTGGATCGTTACCTGGGGGGACACTTTTTCGATACCCAGGCGGGCGGCTCCGCGGTGATCTGGATGCACTTCTTCTGGATCTTCGGACATCCGGAGGTCTATGTGCTGATTATTCCGGCTTTCGCGTTCATCTCCGAAATCGTGCCCGTATTCTCGCGAAAACCCATTTTCGGCTATCCCATCATGGTGGCCGCCACGGTGGCCATTGGGTTTGTGAGCATGAGCGTGTGGGCGCACCACATGTATACGGTGGGCATGGCCTCTTACTCCAACGCATTTTTTGTGCTCACGACGATGGCGGTAGGCATACCCACCGGCATCAAGATCTTCAACTGGCTGGGGACAATGTGGGGAGGGAAAATCCATTACGACGTGCCCATGATGTTCGCCCTCGGGTTCTTGTTCCAGTTCCTGATCGCGGGCCTGACCGGAATCATGCTGAGCTCCGCTCCGTTCGACTGGCAGCTCGGCGGATCTTACTTCGTGGTGGCGCACTTCCACTACGTGATCGTCGGCGGAATCCTGTTCTCTCTGTTCGGAGCCTTTTATTACTGGTACCCGAAAATGACCGGGCGCATGCTAAACGAAACTCTCGGCAAGTGGCACTTTTGGCTCTTCCTGATCGGTTTCCACGTCACCTTCGATGTCATGCATATTCCCGGCATTCTGGGAATGCCGCGGCGGATCTACACTTACGAGCCCGGCAGAGGGTGGGAACAGTGGAACCTGATTGTCAGTATCGGAGCGGTCATCCAGACGGTTGCCATCCTGTTTTTCGTCGTCAACATGATCTGGTCGTACTTCCGGGGCGGCCCGCCGGTAAGGATCCGTGGGATGCGTGGACGCTCGAATGGGCGGTTTCGTCGCCGCCGCCCGTGTACAACTTCGCCGTGCATCCCGGAAGTGATGAGCCGGCGGCCGCTGTGGGACATCAAGCATCCGGAAGATCCGGACTGGAAGTACGAATGAGCGCGATCTCGACAACCCTTTATGCCGGGAGGCCATGGACGCTCCCCTCTCGCGGACGAGTGGGGATGTTTTGCCTGATCACGGCCGAGGCGGCGATCTTCACGATTTTCGTCGTCGCCTATCTCTTCTATTTAGGAAAGAGCGTCAGCGGGCCCACGCCCGCGGCAGGTGCTGGACGTCCCGATCTTCAATACCATCTGCCTGCTCTCGAGCAGCTTGACCATTCATTTTGCCGACCGCGCCCTGGACCGCGGCCGGATGGCAGCGTTCAAGGTTCTTTGGTTTCTGACCCTGGCTTTGGGGGCGATCTTTCTGATCGGCACCGGCCGCGAATGGGATCGGCTGATTTACACGTCGGGCCTTACCATTTCGACGAATCTTTTTGGCACGACGTACTACTCTTTGGTGGGGCTGCACGCGTTTCACGTCGCGGTCGGCCTGCTCGGGCTGGGCCTGGTAATGGCCCTGGCGCTCACCTCCAAACTGAAGCAGGAGCACGCCGGCCGCGTCGGCGTGTTCTCGCTGTACTGGCATTTTGTCGACGCAGTCTGGGTGGTGGTTTTTACGGTGGTGTACATCATTAGGACGGTAATCGTTCATGGAACAGGAAGGGACCAGTCAGAGCGTGCAAGCCCCGCCGTCGGTCGAGCTTCCGGCGCCGACGGCGTGGCCCGTGGTTCTCGCTTTCGGCGCCACGCTTCTATTTGCCGGGCTACTCACCAGTGCGGACTTGAGCGTGGTGGGCGCGGTGTTGATGGTCGTCGCTTCGGTGGGCTGGTTCCGCGACGTGCTGCCGCACGAACGTCATGAGATGGTGCCGGTACAACCCGATGTCGAACCCCTTGTCACCGCGCGGCCAGAGGTGACGCGAGCCGCGCCGGAGATCAGCCGGCTGCGGATACCAGTCGAAATCTACCCCGTTTCGGCTGGGATCAAGGGTGGACTGGCGGGAAGCGTCGCGATGGCTGTCCTGGCCGGAGCCTATGGCGTTCTCTCGCACGGCAGTGTCTGGTACCCGATCAACCTGCTGGCATCGGTAGTGGACGCCGAGGCTCTACAGCTTTCCATGGATTACCTCACGTCCTTCCATCCGGTGCTCATCCTGGTGGCGTCCGTCCTGCATTTAGTGACCTCAATTCTGGTTGGATTGCTTTACGGCGTGATGCTGCCGATGTTTCCGCGGCGGCCGATTGTGCTGGGCGGATTGATTGCTCCACTGGTGTGGTCGGGGTTGCTGTATGCCACGCTCGGCATTATCAATCCATTGCTGGATCAGCGTATCGACTGGAAATGGTTCGTTGCCTCGCAGATGGGATTTGGCATTGTGGCCGGACTGGTGGTGGTGAGGCAGGCTCGCGTGCGCACCCGGCAGTTTCTCCCGTTCGCCGTCCGCGCGGGGATCGAAGCTCCGGGAATGAGGGACGAAAAGAACCGGGGGACGGCCAATTATGAGGGTCCAGCTTGGGATCGCTCTCGCCGTTTTCGCCGGCGTTATTGTTTTAATCGCGTGCAACAACATGCCCGGACGTCCCGGTCCGCATGAAGAGGTAATAGGTCCCGAACAGGTTCTGGATTTCAACACTCTCTATAAAGACAACTGTTCCGGTTGCCACGGGGCGGACGGAAAAGGCGGCGCGTCGATCGCGTTGAGTGATCCGGTATACCTGGCGATGGTGGACGATGCCACACTTCGCAACGTCGCAGCCAGCGGAGTCCCCGGAACACAAATGCCGCCATTCGCGCAAAGTAAGGGGGGAATGCTCACCGATGCACAAATCGGCGTGCTGGTAGGCGGAATCCGGTCGTGGGCGCGGCGCGATCCGTCGATTGTAGGCGTTCCTCCGTATGCGGCACAGTCTCCAGGCGACGCGCGGCGCGGGCCGGAGGCGTTCGCAACCTTCTGTGCTTCCTGCCATGGACCCGAAGGCCAGGGCGGCAAAAGAGGCAGCGCCATCGCGAACCGCGCATACCTCGCGTTGGTCAGCGATCAATACCTGCGAACCGTTACGATTACTGGCCGGCCGGAGCTGGGCGCGCCGGACTGGCGAGGAGACGTGCCGGGCCGCCCCATGTCCGGTCAGGAAGTCTCCGACGTGGTCGCCTGGCTTACTTCCCAGAGGACACCATCGCAAGGACCGAAACCTTAGGAGCTTCGAATGAAGACTCAAAATCAACCCTCGCGGCGCAGCATGTTGATGAAATTAGGAATCCTGTGCAACGGCCTGGTGGCCGCCGTTCTTGCCGTGCCGGTGGTTCGATTTCTCTTATCCTCGGTCACGCGAGGACGCGCGCACGGGTATCTTTCCTGGGTGTCGCTCGGCTCTGCCGGTCAATTTCCGGAAGGTGAAACGCGACTCGCCACTTTCCGGAACCCTTATGTAACCCCTAGCGACGGGAAGACCGCGGATACCGCATGTTGGGTCAGGCACGTCAGCGGAGATCAGTTCCAGGTTTTCGCCGTGAACTGCGCCCATCTTGGTTGTCCCGTTCGCTGGTTCGCGCAATCCGGTTTGTTCCTGTGTCCATGCCACGGCGGCGCATATTATCGCGATGGTACGCGTGCCGCCGGTCCACCGGAACGCGGGATGTTCGAGTATCCCTATAAGGTCGAAAACGGTCTCGTTTTGATTCAAGCTGGTGAGCTTCCCACACCCGGCGCCAGTACGGCGCACGTCGGAACAGGACTTCCGTGCGGACGGAGGACCCCGTGCGCCTGATCTCGCGCATCGGCCGTTGGTTCGATCACCGATTGCAACTGGCTGCGCCCATCCGCGAAATCGCGGAGCATCCGGTCCCGCGGACCACAGCCAGCTGGTGGTATGTGTTCGGGAGCGCCGCCCTGGTTGTGCTGATTCTGCAAATCGTGACCGGAGTCCTGCTCGCACTCACCTACGTTCCGTCTGCCGCCGAGGCTTGGAACAGTTTGCACGCTTTGAATAACGACGTGTCTTTAGGATGGTTCATCCGTGCGCTCCACGGCTGGGGCTCGAACTTCATGGTCGCCATTGTCCTCATCCACATGGTGCAGGTCTTTCTGTTCGGCGCCTACAAATTTCCACGCGAGCTGACCTGGGTGGCGGGCGTTTTCCTCCTGCTGATGACGCTCGGAATGGCCTTCACGGGGCAAGTACTGCGCTTCGATCAGGACGCCTTTTGGGGGCTGGGGATCGGAGCCTCGATTGTCAGCCGCGTCCCGGTTGTAGGTTCCGCGCTGGTGAAAGTGATGCTCGGAGGGCCGATCATCGCCGGCGCCACACTTTCCCGGTTCTTCACGCTGCACGTGTTTGTCATTCCGGGATTGCTCGTCGCCTTTGTCGCCCTGCATCTGTTCCTGGTGCTGAAGCTGGGGATCAATGAATGGCCGATGCCGGGCCGCCTGGTGAAGAAGTCGACCTACGAAATGCAGTACCACGAGTTGACCAGGACGGACGGCGCGCCGTTCGTTCCGTATGCGATCTGGAAGGATTTGTGGTTCGGCGCTGCGGTCCTCGCGGCGGTGGCGCTGTGCGCGGCTTACTTCGGTCCATTCGGTCCCAGCGGCCAACCCGATCCGACCATTATTCAGACCGTTCCGAAGCCCGACTACTTCTTCCTGTGGCTCTACGCTTTGCTGGCGCTGCTGCCGCCGTCTATGGAAACGCCGGTGCTTCTCGTCGGCCCAGTGCTGGTGATCGGCGCTCTTCTCCTGCTCCCGTTTCTTTTCGGCGAAGGAGAAAAAAGCTGGCGCCGCCGACCTATCGCCGTTCTCGTAATTCTCTTCATTGCAGTCGCGCTCCGGTCCTTTACGCATCTCGCCGGATACAGTCCATGGAGTCCGGAGATGACCGCATGGAGCGGTGAGCCCGTCCCGCAGAAGGCCTTCGCCAGCAGGACGGCACTCGAACGTCAGGGAGCGCTCGTGTTCCAGGGCAAACAATGTCGCAACTGCCACGCGCTCGGAGAGAAAGGCGGCCAGCGTGGTCCGGCCCTTGATACAGTAGCCGCGCGGCTCACTGAAGAGCAACTGATTCGCCAGGTGTTGCAAGGTGGCGGCAACATGCCGGCCTACGGAAATAGTCTGAATCCGGCCGAAACTACTGCTCTGGTTGCCTTCCTCGAGACGTTGCATCCGGCCGGCCGAGCGCCGGCGCAAGACGCCTCGCGAGGCGCCGCCACGGGATCGCGGCCGTAAGAACACCGATGCTAGCGACATTCCCGGTCACTCTCATCTTGGTTCTCACGGCATTGCTTTACTTGCGGGGCTGGAATCATCTTCGACGTGCCGTCCCGAACGTCGTCCCGGTTTGGCGCGCTGTGGCGTTTCTGGGAGGACTTCTGGCAATATGGATCGCCGCCGTTTCGCCCTTCGCGATGTTGGATGAGGAACTACTCACGGTCCACATGGTGCAGCACCTGCTGCTGATGACTGCGGCCGCGCCCCTGATTTTGGTAGGCTTTCCAATACTTCCGCTTCTGCACGGCCTGCCGAAACTTGTGACACTCGGCGCAGGCGGAACCTTAAGGCGCGTTCGACTGTTGCAGCGGGTGGAATGCGGTCTTGCCAATCCGGTGTTTTGCTGGCTCGCAAGCGCGGCGATTCTGATCGGATGGCATGTTCCTTGGGCGTTCGCGCTGGGCTTCAGCTCCGAGTGGTGGCACCGGGTCGAGCACGCAAGCTTTCTCGTGGCTGGTCTGCTGTTCTGGCGGCCTGTGATTCCGTCCGGGCCAAGTGGGCCGCATCCTCGATGGTCAATGGTCCTATATCTCTTCTTAGCAACCTTACCGTGCGACGCTCTTTCTGCTTTTCTCGCGTTTTGCGGTCGCGTTGTCTATCCGTCCTATCTGGTCGAGCCGCGGCACTTCGACATCTCAGCTCTTCATGACCAGGAGTGCGCCGGCGCCCTGATGTGGATTTGGGTCACATTTACTTACCTGATTCCAGCTGTGGCGATCACGATAAGGCTGCTCTCCGGCCCCGAACTTAACGAAGAGGCGTTAGGCCCTGCAACTCCTGCCAAGTTGCGAGCCGGCGCATGAAATCGCCCCTCGCGCGTTGCCTTCGAGTAAGTGGTGCCCGGGACTGGTCGCGTCAGTAGAGAGAGCGCGCCCGCGCCCTGCTCGGCGGCCGAAAAGCTCGCTGTGAAGACGGCGGATGGTACCGAGGAGACCTTAAACTGTCGGATCATGCCGCCGAACGAGTGTCCAACGTACGTTATGCGTGCAAGACGCTACGGCTTCTGCGCGGGCTGGAATACCCGGCCGTCCTTCAGGACCTCGACGATCTTCCGCACGTTGCGGACGTGCGTTGTGGGATCGGCGCTCAGCACCACCAAGTCCGCAGCCATGCCAGGCGCGATCGTCCCTCTCTCGGAACCCTGCCCTACAGCCATCGCACTCACCTGAGTTGCCGCCTGTATCGCCGCCTCTGGAGTGAAGCCGCACTGTTCCACCAGCAGAGTCATCTCATCGACGACGGCCGGCCCGGCATCCGGCTGTTTGGCAGAAACCAGACCTTGGCTGTCGGTCCCGGCATCCACCAGCACGCCCGCATCGTGCGCGGCGCGCGTCACCGAATACATCCAAGGCAAGATGCCTTTGCCGATCGCATCGGGCGCATGCTCCGCCTCCTGCTCAAACACCCGCAACGTGGCATCGAGGATGGTGCCTTGCTCCTTCATCTGGGCAAGCAACGCCACAATCTTGGAGTCGTCCGGCCGGATGTGGGTGAAGTCGCCAAAGGCCCGCGAATGGTAATCCGCCGGCACATGGGGCGCAGCCTCCCACACCAGATACGCGGTGTGCGAGATCGTCGTAGCGCCCGCGGCTACCGCGTCGCTGGGCTTCGCCGGGAACACCGTGGCGTGGGTCCACACCAACAGGCCCTGGCGGTGAGCCTCCGCCGCGATTGCCTTGACCAGCCCGGCCGGCATATTTGCGTACAACTTCACGCCCGTGGCGCCCGTTCCTTTCGCCTCCGCAACTGCCAAGCGGATGTCGGTCGTTTCATCCACGGCTCGCATCCAAGGTGCGCCGCCGAGCATGACGCCTCGCGACGCTCCCGGCACGCGCGTGTCTTCGAAGAAAAACGTCGGCCCGGCCATGAGAGCGCTGTAATAAATGTCCGGCCAGCCCGGCGCATCGAGGCGCGCTTCCCGCGCGAGATACGCCAGTATTCGCGCGTCGCCCGCCATGTCGCGCAATCCAGTGACGCCGTCCAGCAGCAGCCGGCCCAGCAGTTCGCGATATCGCGTCAGGTCCCCGCCCCCATTCGCGATATGCACATGCGCATCGATCAGCCCAGGGATGAGCCATTTCCCAGCCAGGTCCTCGACTCGTGCGCCGTCGGGTACCGGCCGGCTGCCGGAGCGATAGACCGCAGCGATCCGGCTGCCCCGGATCAGCACCGTAGAGTCCGGCATCGGAGCCGAGCCTGTGCCGTCGATCACGGTGGCGTGCGTCAGCGCCAATGTTTCCACCGCCGGCTGTGCTCTCGCCGCAACCGCCAGAATCAGGACCATCATCGCCAGTCGCATGTTTCCTCCGCGCTTCCAAGCATAAAGCCATTCACCGTGGATTTTGCCGGTCAAACCAGGACACACTCTATCATCGTGGCGTGCACGGAATCTCATTTGTCCGCGCGGGTGACGTCGGTGTCAAATGGCCTCGATAACGCCCGTTATCGGTATCCAGGTCCTCGCTCACAGCTCCCCAGGGCGCGCTCCAGTGATTCCAAAATGGTCTCGGTTGAATCGCATACAACCGATTTCGGCACGCTTATTGCTTCTTGCGTTGATCCCAGTAGTCAGTCGGCCGGTCGTCTGTGCGGAGCGCATCGCGATTGATCCAGTAGTTTTCACCAAACGGCTTCTTTTGAGGCCAGATTTCATCAAGCGTGTCGCCGTCCCACAGAGTTCCGCCTTTCATCACATACAGAATGTCAGTGGTGTGATGAATGTCATCTAATGGATTCGAGTTGAGGATTATCAGGTCGGCGATCTTGGACCGCTCGATCGTGCCAAGGTCTTTTTCGACGCCAAGGAAATGTGCACCGTGCACGCTGGCCATCTCCAACGCCCCCATCGCGCCCATTGCGGAGGCGGCCATCCAGACGTCCCAGTGTGAGCCGATCCCGTGCTGCTGGCCGTGGGCCCCCACCGCTCCGTAACCTCCCTCGGCCGTGACATCGGCGATCGATTGCGCGATCAGCGGAAAACTATAGTCGGTGGGCGGCCGGTAAGTGAACCGGCGTGTGTGCGGGATTACCTGCCGCCACGGCATGAAGCGGAGTAGCTTTTCATCGTTCCAGAGATTGTTCTGCTGGAAGAAGTATTCTTCGTTCCAAGGGCCAGGGCCGCCGACTGCGAACGTCGGTGAGTAGACGATCTTTGCAAGCCCGAAGAATTTGGTCACGTCCCCGTAAAGAGGCACGATGCCCATAGGATGCTCAAATCCGGTCTGACCGTCCATAATCATGGACAGGTTATATTCAAGACCACCCCCCTCTCCGGTGACCATCAAGCCGCCTTTCTTGCGTGCGATGTCGGACACCCACTGGCGCTGGTCGCGGCGGGGTTGCTGGTACTGCTTCAAAGACACCGCGCCCCAGGACACCAGGCGGTTGATGTTCTGTTCGGTTACTTCATAGCTGCTGAGATCGTTCTGGCGTGGCCCATCTCCGCGGTAGAGCGGATCGCCGGTGCTGAAGCTGCGAGGCCCGACGAGCATGCCGGCCTCGGTCAGCTCATCCACCGGAAACACGTTCTGTGACCACATCGAAGGGTTCATCGTGGTCGTGACTCCATAGGCGAGATAAATCGCAGCCTCGAAATCGTGAGGCGGGATGATGCCTTGATGTTCGCGATGATAGTGAGCGTGCATGTCGATGAACCCGGGGATGATGGTCTTCCCGGAAACGTCGATCACGCGGTCCACGCCGGAGGTGTTGCACTCGCCCACGCATGTTATGCGGCTTCCGTTAACCACCACGGTGCCCCTCTCGATAACTTTGCGATTTTGCAAGGTAATGATACGCGCGCCACTTAGGGCGATGCTGCCCCGGGGAATGTCGCGCGGAACCGTAAGTTTTATTTCGCCGGTGGTGGTTTCGCCGGTGTCGGTGTGGTAAGCGAAGTAGCGAGTTCCACTTCCAAATTCAACGGTGGTCGCGTTTCGCCAGCGGGGGAAGTCGCCGCCTTCGAGACTAAGTTGTTCAATAGCGAGCCCGGGTCTCTTCTTGTCGACCCGAATCGGTTCCCCGCCGCCAATCCAGGGAAGCGGCATTAAGTAGACGTTGTCACCCTCCTGGAACGCCACCCACTTGCCGTCCGGCGAGGGGACCACTTCATCCGCAAAGGGAAACTTCAGATGCACGCGCCGGTCGGTGCCGTCCATCTTTAAGGAGATCAGGTCCGTGACCTGTTGCTCCCGGCCGTTGATCTTCTCGGTCTTTGTTTCGGGATAGAAGATGCGTGCCTCCGGCCCAAAGGAAGGCGGTACGATGGGACGCCGCGAGCTGGATTCGAATCCACGGCCAAAGGGTTTATCCACCTTAACGACGAAGTCGGGGGCGCCGCCGGACGCGGGTACGCGCACCAGCTCGTACCACAGATTGAACCCGAGCGTGCGCCCGCGCGCGGTCTCGCCTGACCCGTGTGCAACTATGATTTGTTTACCATCGGGACTCCAAACCGGGTTCACGTACTCGCCCGATTGCGGGACGAGCTGGTCCGGATCGCCTCCACTCGCCCTTACCTTCCAAAGAAACCCGCGTTCCCGCTCGTCTCTGGTCGTGAACGCGATCCACTGGCCATCGGGAGACCAGGCCGGAGTGTACTCGAAAGGCGTGAAGGACGCGGACGTGAGACGGCGCGGCGTGCCATTCGGAAGATCCATTGTGTAGATCTTTCCAACGGCCTGGAAGACCAACTTGCGCCCGTCGGGTGAGGCGGTATGCCAGCGCGCAAACTTGACCTCCAATGGACCATCCGATATACGGAACGGTGCATAGGCCATCTCTGAGATGGTGCGATGGACGCGCGCTGAAAACGGAATGGTGTCCACATGACCGTCGTCCAGATACACCCGGCGAAGCTTGCCACCTTCCGAAATCACGATGGATTTGGCATCGTGCGCCCAACTATAGCCAGGGAGAACGCGCAGCGAATAACTGCCTTCGGAACCGTCCGTCTCGACCGGATCCATGAGCACTCGCTCGGTGCCGTGTTGAAGATCGCGGAGCCAAAGTGCGTTGCGTGGACCGTACTTGTGCCCCTTATAAGAAATCGTCGCGTTCGGGATGCGCCGAGTGAAAGCCAGCCAGCGGCCGTCCGGGGAGATCTCCGGCGCCAGCGCTCCGCCACTTGAGCCGCGAATGAGCCGGTCCGCCATGTCATCGGTAATCTCCAAAATCTCGCCGGTCGTGCGGTCCAATCGCCTCAATTGGAATGAGCCCTTGATGAGGTCTGGCAGAGCCGGCGCCTCCGGTCCGAGAAGCATGTGGTAATAAACGTATCTTCCGTCCGGTGAGACGGAAGGATTTCCGGGACGTTTGACCTCCGGCCCGAGTAGCTGAATGCCGTCCCCGCCCTGGTAAGAATACATCCAGATTCCCGTTTGCCCTTGTCTGCCGCTGTCGGAGGGCCGCATGTCCTGCCGGTAGACGATGATGTACTGCCCATCCGGGGTCCACACCGGTTCCGATACGCGGATGTCTCGATTCACAAACACCGGTGTGGCGTTCGACCCGTCGAGGTCCATGAGCCATAGATTGTTTTGACCCTTGCGGTCGGAGATGAAAGCGATGCGCTTCCCATCGGGCGAGAAACGTGGATGGTAGTTCACAGCGACGCCACTATTTTGCGTCAAGCATTCAGCCTGACCGCCGTGGCTCGGAACGCGATAGACCTGTCCGAGCAGGTCGAAGGCAATCCACTGCCCGTCGCGTGAAATGTCGACGGACATCCACGTGCCTTCAGTGGTCGTGAAGTCGATCTCGCGCGTCTGGCCACGCGCTTTGGTGACATCCCACGTTTCCGATGGTTGCGCAAGGCAGAAACAGGAAAACAGCGTCACCGCAGAACAAAAGTGGGTTAGCATAGAGAACTCCTTCATTGGAAACTGGCAGGATCGATTTTGTAGGGACTCCGTTGAGGCTTAGCCGGAATTTCCATTTTGGCCTCGAAATTGGTAAAAAGTATAACACTGATCGCTTCGACTGCGACCATGCACTGATCGGCGAAGGCAGGATCGCGACAGTGACCGGGCTTAGCCCGCTTCACAATGGATGTCGCCAGAGTGGGGACAGGTTCCACGCGAAGGCTTACCGTCCTCCTGCGCGAGCGCTCGGTCGTGGCCCGTCCGCTCCACAGAACGGCGTTCCCCTCGATTTCCCGCGCATTTGGCGCATTCCAATCACAAACACCTTGTGATCGAGGATGATGCTCCAGTTCCGAGAGAATTGATCCAAATGCTTATTCGCGGGATCACGTAGTCAGCCGATGCCCATCTCGCCAAATGCGTGGAGATCGCTTGTTCGCCCTCTAACCCAACGTTGTGGGTTACGCGTCGCGAAAGTGAAAGCGTACTGGGCGAAGCGGAGAAAGACGGCAAAGGGCTAGTCTCTGTATCAGTATTCACGGGAAACCCGACTGTTGCGGGACATTAACGACAGGCGGTGCCCGCGTGCTGATCGCAATGTCTCGATCGTCTTGGCTGCGGTCAAGTTCCGCGACTGGGCGACATCCTGCGTGGACCGTTGGGCAGCTGTTATCATCAGCTACACCAATGAAGAGACTCTTACTTTTCTGCCTTCTCACCATCGCTCCATGGGGCTCAGCGAAGAACTTTGAGCTCAAGGTCGGTCCTAGCACAGTAGTCTGGGGGTATTACTCGGCGTCCGCCAAGCCAGCGCTCCGGATTCATTCGGGCGACACAGTTCGGATGGAAACAGTATCCGGCAGTCCCGCGCTTTTCGAAGCGCTCGGCGTGCCGGCCAGCCAGATTCCGGCATCTGTCCGCGCCATGGATAGCATCGATAGGGAGGTTACCGACCGGGGGCCGGGCCCACACATTCTGACCGGCCCTGTGTACATCGAAGAGGCCGAGCCGGGCGATGTGCTGGAGGTACGAATCCGCAAGATCGAAGTGGCGTCGCCGTTTGCTATAAACGCATTCTTTCCTGGGGCAGGCTCCTTACCGGACGATTTCCCGTATCAGCGTATGAAACTTATCCCGCTGGACCGGGCTCGCCGAGTGGCGCATTTCGCCGATGGAGTCGAGATCCCGATGCGCCCCTTTTTCGGAAGCCTGGGCGTGGCGCCGCCCGAGACAAACGGGCGCATCAGCAGCCTGGCGCCGTGGTTTCATGGCGGCAATCTCGACAACAAGGAACTGGTGGAGGGAACCACGCTGTACATTCCCGTGCACGCCAAAGGAGCGCTTTTCGAGGCCGGCGACGGTCACGCCGGACAAGGGAATGGGGAGGTTGACGTCACCGCGCTCGAGACCGCGCTGACGGGCACGTTCGAGTTTGTGGTGCGCAAGGACATGCACCTGAAGTGGCCGCGCGCGGAAACCCCAACCCACTACATCGCCATGGGCGTGCACTCCGACCTGCGCGAAGCCACCAAGCTCGCCATCCGCGAGGCCATCGATTTCCTGGTAACCGAAAAGCGCGTGAGCCGCGACGATGCCTACCTGCTGGCGAGCGTGGCGGTCGATTTCGACATTACACAATTGGTGGATGGCAACAAGGGCGTCCACGCGATGATCCCGAAGAACATCTTCACCGAGCGCCGATAAGGATTTGACTCGATATCGCCGGTCTTGTCGCCGGCCTAAAGCGGCATGACACTTCGATTGATTCTACTTCCGCCGCGAACAACTGCGAGATAGCGTGGGAACCACCGTAGCCGCCCCCTGTTATTCATCGACGAAGTTCAGGACCATCACGATCTAATGCTCCCGCGGAGATCGCCACCCTGCTGATCAAACAAGTCGCCGCTCACGCGCAGCCTGGCTCTATGCCGCGTAGATTTTGCGCCATGCACCGGTGTGCCAGAAAACGCCGGTGAGGGTTCCGCCTACGATTCCAGCGACGCCTCCCACAACTGTGCCCGCGCCTTCGTCGAGTCCGCAAAACCATCCACCCTTGTTGCTGCAGTTGTTTGCTTGCGCGTGTCCGATGCCGTACCCGATGGCGAGTCCGGCCGCGGTTCCCACTCCCAGGCCGATCATTGCATTGCGCAAGCGGTGATCTTTCCCCTTGACGGAAACGCTCAGGATCTGCGCACGGCCAAATGACCTCGGACCACCGGCTTGCCGAAGCACCAGATCGCGATCCGTGACGCTTTCCAGCGAACCCTGAATCGGCTTCGCATTTGCCGACGCCACGCGGACTTCCGTTCCAGGCGTGAGCATCTTCAGGGTGTCCCACTTCGACTCCGAGGTCTGCGCCGCGGCGGCGAGAGAAAGAATCGGCAAGAGCATTGAGGCGCGCGTGAACATGCCGTCAGTCTAACACCGGCCGCTCCGGCTGTTTCCGCGACCAGCGCTGGGGGCTGGCACGATGATTTATATTATCGTCCGCTCGCTGTTTGCTGCCGCAACCGGACGAGCATCACCAGGTACGAGAGCCGGTGGCGGTCCAGCCGCCCAGCCAGCATACTTGCCAGTCCCCGAAGCGACAGCCCAGCGTGACCGGGATCCGAAGCCGTAGGAATTTTGTTTCGAGCCGCATCGTGCTGGCCGTGTCCGGTCATCACATTCATTGATCAGGCGAAACGGAACGTCAAGTTGCCCTTGGAATGCTCGGTGAATGCCACAGGTAATCGAAATTTCGCTTACATTCCCGCCGGAACCGAGTGATCGATGTCATGACGCGGTAATCACTGCCCAAAGGAGAAAACATGGCGCGGAAGCCCGGATGAAGAGAATCGCGCGGTTAGTTTGGCCTTTGCGATGACGCACTACCCGTGCCACGAGTCCGGCCGTTTGTAGCCTTGCCAACCGTTGTTCGGACACGCAGGCGTACAAGCTGCCGTCGGTACTGTAAGCGGGAATCGAGACATTCATCGTCTTGAACACACGTCGAGCACAAGGAAAACCTGCGGGAAGGAGATTCACGAGCGTCTCGGCGCTCTGGACAACTGCGGAGCGCTTCCCGAGCGTTCATCTTTTTGCTAGCACTACGCGGCTTCAGTCGTCAACAGAAAAGGCAGTCTCTCGCCGGCGACTCGTTTAAAAAGTGCGGAGGACGGGAGGAGTGGCGATGACTTACCGCTGCTTTTCGCGCTTATGGCGCACCTGCTGCCGCTTGCAGGCGCTCCACCGGATCGGTCTCGTGGCCCTGCTTCACGTCTCTTTATCCTGAGTGGGGGAATTGGGAGAGGCTGGCGCGGCGCTCGACAGGCGCCTCGTGGACTCCAGCGCCTGCTATCCGGTCCACGGTACGATCCTCGCCGGCATCCAAGGCAACACGGCCGCAAACGGGGACCAGACGATCACCGTCAACGACACGACCCATTTCACTCTTAACGGTTCAAGCGGAAACGGGAATTACGTCAGCGGCACCGGAACGTGCAGCGGCGGCGGGATCGCCTACTACGCATACAGCGCGCAGGCCGCACGATCCGCACTGGAAGGATCGCTCGCCGCGTTCTGCACGCAGGATGACGATCCGACCGTCAACGGATCGGCGGATACGAACTTCGTTGCCAGCCTGATCAAGAGCCACATCGATGCGATCCTCACGGCGGTCCTTGCTTCGTATTCCGGCGCGAAGTTCGAACTGCTCTGGCCGTTCGACGTGAGCTTCGCGACGTGTTACTACACGGCGGATGTCCCTTACCCGCAGGGAGGGCGACTCAACCACGCTGTCAATCTGCCGTCGCAGTATCTCACGCAGACAGGCTCGGGCCTCGACCGCCTGAAGATGGAGGCGCTGTCGTAGGGAGCGACGTACCGGAACTTCACGAACGCGCAGGCGGCAATCGCATTTCCGGTAACCACGCCGGGCAATTGGCAGGTCTCCGCGACCGCATACCTGATCCCGTGGTTCAACGGCGACTGCCCGTGGACGAGCGAACTCATTCAGGCACTGAACCAGTCCATTCCCCTTGTATGCTTCTGGGCCTTCGACCACTTCTGCCTGTTCAGTTGGCCGTTGCCGCTCCCGAAGCAAGTCGGCCGCGCGACATTTCTGTAAGCGGTTGGCGAGCCGGCGTCGGTTTCCACGCCCACCGTGCAGCTACCGCCGGGAATGATCGTCTCGGTCGTTTGCTGACGGCACATTGTCCGTGAAGCCCACGACGGACCCCGCCGCACCAGGTGCGAGGCTCTCAGGTGCTACGGATTCCCAGCTTCCGAAGGATAGTCATCATCGGACACCAGTCTGTAAAGGCTGATTGAAATAGATTCAGTCCGACGAACGCGGTGAACAGATACCAGTACGGACTCACCCAATAACCAAGCGCGAGGCTCAAGAGCACGAACGCGCCAGCAATCATGCGCAGATAACGGTCAACATTCATATCGGCTTTCTCCTTTCTTTGTTGAACATGTAGAAGAGGACAGGCACAGTCATTCGCGAAAGAAGCAGGGAGGCGATTTCACCGGCCATGAGCGCAATGGCCAGGCCCTGAAAAATGGGATCGAACAGAATGACGGACGAGCCGACAACCACCGCCGCCGCCGTCAGCATCATCGGTCGGAAGCGAACGGCACCGGCGTCGATTACGGCTGCGTCGAGCGGCATGCCCTCAGCGAGACGTAGTTCGATGAAGTCCACGAGGATGATCGAGTTCCTCACGACGATGCCCGCTCCGGCGATGAAGCCGATCATCGAAGTCGCTGTGAAGAACGCGTGCAGAAGGCCATGCGCCGGGATGATGCCGACCAGCGAGAACGGAATCGCCGCCATAATGATCAACGGCGTCAGGAACGACTGGAACCAGCCGACCACCAGCCCATAGATCAGGATCAATACCGCCGCGAAGGCGATGCCGAGATCGCGAAACACTTCGTACGTGATCTGCCACTCACCGTCCCATTTCATGGAATATCGACTGGTATCGGACGGCAGCGCGGCCATGTGCTGCTCGATCTGGTAGCCTTCCGGAATCCTGATTTTGTCGATCTCAGGTCCCAGTTTGAGAACCGCGTAAACGGGACTCTCGATCTCTCCGGCGATGTCGGCGGTTACATAGGTCACCGGCATCAGATTCTTGTGGTAAATGCTTTTGTCCTCGACAACCTTTGTGACGTGGACCAGCTCTCCCAACGCGACCAGGTGGCCGTTGGGTCCGGCGATTTTCAGACTCTGGATTCGCTCCAGATCGGAACGCGAAGCCCGATCCAGCCGTATGGTGAGCGCTACATCCTCCTTCTCCGCATCCTGATGGAGGAGACCGGCAGTATAACCGGCAGATGCAACCTGCATTTCGCGGGCAATATCGTCTTCGGAGATGCCGTTGATTGCAGCCTTCTCCTCATCAACCGACAGGCTGTATTTCGGCTGATCGTCTTCAACGTACCAGTCGACATCGACGACACCTTTCGTCTGTTTGAACAGACCGCGAATCTGGCGGGCCAGCGCAATCCGCCCGTCCGCATTCGGGCCATAAATTTCGGCAACCAGGGTCTCAAGGACGGGAGGACCGGGCGGCACTTCGGCTACTTTGATGCGCGCGCCGTAACGATCCGCCATGGGTTGAATCCGGATGCGCACTTGTTTGGCGATCTCGTGGCTTTGCAGATCGCGCGCTCCTTTGGGCAGCAGATTCACCTGAATATCCGCCACATTTGGCCCGCGCCGCAGGTAGTAATGGCGCACAAGTCCGTTGAAGTTGTAAGGTGATGCCGTTCCCGCGTAGGTTTGAACGTTCACCACTTCGCGCTGCTTCTGTGTTTCTTCGGCCAGCAACTGCGTAACCCGCGCCGTTTCTTCGAGCGTCGTGCCGTTGGGCATGTCGATGATCACCTGGAACTCGCTCTTGTTGTCGAACGGCAGCATCTTGACCTTGACCAGGCCAAAGTAGAAGAGAGAGCAGGAGGCGAACAGAAGGATTACCACTCCGCCGACAAAGCCCCACCGAAGGACGGGCCGATGCAGAAGACTGCCCATGAAGCGCCGGTAGAGGCGCGTTATGAAGTCCTCTCGTTCGCCTTCATGATGCTTGCCCGGCTTCAGTATCCGTACCGCTGCCCATGGCGTCACGATGAAAGCCACCAGCAAAGAGAAGAGCATTGCGGCGCTGGCACCAATCGGGATCGGGCGCATGTATGGTCCCATCAGTCCGCCGACGAACGCCATCGGAAGAATCGCGGCGACAACGGCCAGTGTGGCAAGAATGGTGGGGTTGCCCACCTCATCCACGGCCTCCAGAGCGACATCGAACGGCGGCCTCCCCTGATTGGCTGTGCATCCGCCAGTGGCGCACGATATTTTCCACCACCACGATGGCGTCGTCGACCAGAATGCCGATGGAAAAGATCAGGGCGAAAAGAGTAATCCGGTTCAGCGTGTAGCCGTAAAGGTAGAAAACCGTGAGGGTCAGCGCCAGCGTCACCGGAATTGCGATAAACACGATGAGCGACTCTCGCAAACCGAGAACCACGGCAACCAGAACACTCACCGAAATCACGGCGATGAGCATGTGCCACAGCAGTTCGTTGGACTTCTCCTTCGCTGTGTCTCCGTAATCGCGGGTGATGGTCATTTCGACGCCGGATGGGATGACCGTGCCCCGCAGCGGCTCCAGACGATGCAGGACGTCCTCCCCGACTGTTACTGCGTTGGTTCCTTTACGTTTTGAAATAGCGATTGTGACGGCTGGGTAGAAGCCCTTCCCGTCGGAGAAGCGCACATACTGCGAGGGTTCTTCACCGGCGTCGGTTACTTGTGCGACATCCCGCACGAAGACCGGTGAACCGTTGGGGACCCCTGCGACGACGTTCCGAACATCCTCAGGGGTGCGCAGGAACTGGCCCGTTTCCAGAAGGTATTCCTGGTTGCCGCTGGCGAATTCGCCCGATGGCATGCGGCGATTGGAAAGGCCCAAAGCACCCACCACCTGAAGCGGAGAAAGGTTGTAAGCGCTGAGGCGGGACGGATCGAGAGTAATGCGAATTTCACGGCGCTGGCCGCCGATCAGAGCGACGGCGGAAACGTCCGGCGTCTGCTTGATCGTGTCGCTTGCCTGAGCCGCAATGCGCCGAAGTTCGAGGTCACCGTACCGCTTGCTCCAGAACGTCAGCGCCAGGACAGGAACGTCGTCAATCGAGCGGGGCTTGACCAGCGGAGGCGATGCACCGGGCGGAATGAGGTCCAGATTCGCGTTGAGCTTCTGGTTCAGCCTGACGATGCTTTTCTCCTCGTCCTGACCGACAAGGAAGCGCACGATGGCGGTGGACATGCCGGGGCTGGAAGTGGAATAGATGTATTCCACGCCCGGAATCTCCCACAGCAGTTTTTCCATCGGTTTGGTGACGCGCTCTTCCACTTCGCGGGCCGATGCGCCGGGCATCTGCACGAAGACGTCGACCATCGGCACGATGATCTGCGGCTCTTCTTCGCGCGGCAGCTTCCATACCGCGAAGGCGCCCAGCAGCAGGGAGCCGGCGATCACCAGAGGGGTCAGCTTCGAGCCGATCCAGACGCTGGCGAACTTTCCCGCGAGACCCAGCGGGTGGTCTGTCTTCACTGGCGGACCTCCACGTTGCCTACTGTTAGCGCCGTCCCATCGGCAAGGTCCGGCGGAACGGGAAAGATCACCTTTTCGCCGGCAGTCAGGCCAGAGAGCACTTCAATCCGGTCTTTGACCTTTTGCCCGGTGGTGATCAGGCGTGTGTGGGCAATGCCGTTGTCATCCACGAATACGGATTGCAACTGGCCGTGTTCCGCGACTGCCGCGACCGGAATCGCCATCACCGATTGGCTTCCCAACTGAAACCCGGCGCGCCCGAAGACGCCCGAGCGCAATGTTGCGAGCATCGGCAGATCGATCTTTACGATGTAAGCCCTCGATGCGGCATCTACCGCGGGGACGATTTCGGAGACACGCGCCTCCAATGTGCGGTCAAGATCGTCGAGTGTCACCGACACCGGCTGTCCGACCCGGATCGCCGACAAACGAGACTCTTCCACCGACGCTTCGAGGCGGTAAGCACCTTCGCGTTCGATGGTGAACATCGGCGTGCCGGGGAGGGCCAGGATGCCGGGTTCCACCGATCTGGCAGACGACCACGCCGGCGAAAGGCGCCAGGACCTCGGCGTAACTGCGGGTCACTTCCGTGGAGCGCACTTCCTGATCGGCCTGAGCAAGCCGGGAGTCGAGTTGAGTGCGCCTGGCTCGCGCCATGTCGTAGGCGGCCTGTGCGGCCTTGAGTTTGGCCGAGGCCTCATCGAACTCCTGGTTCGAGATCGACTTCTTTTGATACATGTCCTGCATGCGGCCAAATGTCACCTGCGCCAGATCGAGATTGGCTTTCGCGGCGGCGACGGCGCTGTCAGCCTCCGGTATTCCAGCGCGAACTTCCTCGCGGGCAGCCTCGGCGCGCCGCGAACTGACATCCAGATCGCGCGGATCGAGAGTAACCAGCAACTGGCCTTCGCGCACGTGATCGCCGGCCTGCACCTTCACCTCGCGTACGTAGCCCATCAGTTTCGCGGAGATGACAGCCGAAGTGCGGGCGCGAACGGTGCCTGTCGCTTCGTAGATCGAAGGCCATCGTCTCGGTGGCCGCCGTGATGACGGATACGGCAACGGGCTTGGCCGAAGAGGCGACTGGCTTCGCTTTCGGAGCGTCGCTGCATCGCTGCCAGCCACATGACGAACGGGATACAGAAACAGTTGCTTCGTCATTTAGTTCAGGACCTCCGAGGATTCCGTCAGCGTCCCTGCCGCCAGTTCGAGCATTGCCGCCGGCGATGCGCTGATCGTGAATCGCCGCCAGATGCCGGGTTCGCGCTTCGAGAACCGCCGTCTCCGTGCGAAGCAAGTCCGTGACGTTGCTCAGCCCGGTTTCGTAGCGGTTCTGGGTGATGCGAAGACTCTCCTCCGCCTCCGCAACGGCTGCATCCGCCACTTCGATGCGCTGCGCGGCGGCACGCAGGTCGGCGTACGCGCGGCGCACCTGAAGCCGAATGGCGGAAGCCGGCGCGCTCCTGCTCCGCCTCGCTCCGGCGCAGTGCGAACTTGCTTTCCTCGATGCGCGCCTTGTCGCTGAAGCCGTTGAACAGGTTCCAACGCAGTCCGATCGAGACCAGCCAGTTGGCGCCGCCCCTGTCGTAGAAGCGCTGCCGGTCCGCCTCGAAAGCGGCGTGAACGCCAACCTGCGGCAGAAGATTGCTGTGTGCCGTGGCCGCCTGATTTTCGGCCAGACTGGTTGCCAGCTTCACCTGGCGAGCCTCCGGCCTCTCGCTCGAGGGCGTTCTTTTCGTAATCCGCAAGCAAGCCTTCCGGGAGTTGCAAGGGCGTTAGCGCGGTGGTCAAAGTGTGCGTGGTGTCGAGCGGCAGGCCCAGAGCATCGTTCAGAGCCGCGCGCGCCACGTCGAGATCGGCCTCCCGGCGGATCTGTTGCTCGCGAACACCTGCCAGGTGAACGCGGATCGAGAGCACGTCGACATCGGTGGACATTCCAGCCGAGCGGACCGACTCGGCACGATCCAGGTCCGCCTGCGCCGAGCGCATGGCCTGGCTGGTCGCGTTAAGCTGCTCCGCGCCCAGCAGCGCATCGTAATAGGAACGGATCACGCCGGCGATCACTTCCATCTGGGTTCGCCGCCCGTCCTCGCCGGTAATGTCTTTCGTCAACTCGGCGGAGCGCACTGCGTGTCTGGTCTGCCCTGCGTCGTACAGCGTTTGATCGGCTGTGACCTGCGATTGGAAGTTGTTCAGGAAATCGGGCCGATTCAGGGGACCGATCTGAAAGTTCTGCTCGCCGAACTGGTGCTGCGTCAGCAGGGACGAGAACACAAAGACCGGATTGTCGCTGCGCGTCCAGGACTCGGAGTAATTGACTTTGGGCAAGTTGCCGCCCCGCGCCTCCGCGATGCGGCTCTCCGCGGCCTTCCGGGAGGCGTCGGAGGCCTCCACCGACTTGTTCCTGTTCAGCGCCAGGTGAACTGCGTCTTTTAGCGACATTGGGTCTTGCGCCCAGCCCGTAAGCGGCCACCAGGCCAGCATCAGCAGTGTTTTCTTCATTGGTCCTGGTTTCAAGATGCAATCGCTTGGCCGAGGTGACAGCGCGTCACCTTTTTGCCGCGTTTGCATCCTGGTAGACAGGAAGGCAAAGTTATGGAAGTGTCAGCTCCTATCTGGGGGATACGAAGTTCGAAGTCGCCGCCCGAGGGCATCGGGTGATCTGCGACCAGCCGTTGATAACGGTGGTCCGATGAAGGCATGTCGCCGCCGGAGTTCCTGTGGCGTCGCGCATGCGCGGCTTACTATGCGACTCAATATCTGAAGCGCGCGGATTACCGAGATCTGAGACGAGTCACGCGAAAAGGCACTCAGCCGCCCGCTTGGCATCGTTGAGATCGAAGTGACGGCTCGGCTGGATGAACGTCACCAGGCCGGATTCTTGCGCGCGGCGAAAGCCTGTCTGATTCACAACACGCTCTTGGGAGCACCGGCATCGAGATCACGGTCAATGCGGCGCACTCGCGCTGGCTTAGTGGAAAGCCCGCTACAATCGGAAGCGGTACTGACCATTGGAACGGGAAGCGGAAGTCGATCTCGCGCGACGACTCATGACGGGCGACGCAAACGCGTTCGACCGCTTCGTGGAGCACTTCCGGGCCAAGATTTTCCACTACAGTTGGCTGATGTGCGGCCAGCGCGAGGATGCGGAAGACGTGGCGCAGGACACATTGTTGAACGTCTTCGAAAGCTTCGATCAACTTCGGGAGCCGGAACGAGTCCGGCCGTGGGTCTTTCGGATTGCCCGGAACGCTTGCCTGATGAAGCGGCGCAAGAGCGTTTTCGCGCCATCGCAGGAGTTGTCGCTGGACGACTTCCTGCCCGCAATCGACCACCAGGGCGGCCATGCCAAGCTCCAGATCGCGGATTGGTCCGGACTGCCGGATCGTCTGATACTGCAATCGGAAATGAAGCAGGTGCTCGATCAGGCCATCAGCGAACTGCCCGAAAACTATAAGTCCGTCATCCTGCATGCGGGATATGGAGGAGTTGTCCACGCTGGAGACCGCCCAAGTCCTCGATCTCACGGAGGATGTGGTCAAGACGCGGTTGCATCGCGCGCGTTTGGCCGTCCGCCAAAAGCTGGATGAATACTTGCGGACCGGTGGCCGCGTTCTATCCAGTCACACGTGAGGAGAATGAGATGGAGTCGCATGAGCGCACAGAGAAATGCAAGGAAGTGTTTTCACTGCTGTCTGACTATCTGAACCTGGAGCTTCCGCCCGATGCCTGCCAGGAAATGGAAGCTCACATTGCCGGTTGCCCGCCTTGCATCGAGTTTGCCGAAAGCCTTCGCAAGACGGTGGAACTCTGCCGCCGTTACCAGCCAGCCGAACTGCCGGAGCCCCTGGGGAAGGAGCGCACGGGAACAGCTCCTGGAAGCCTACCAAAAAATGCTTGGCGGCCGGAAAGCACTCTTGTAGTGCAGTCGGCCGCAGGGAAATCCGGAACGGGGAACGCTCCCGACATCGCAGTCCAGTCGATCCCTGACACTCTCACAGCGCTCAAAGTTAACCCCCAGACCGGCCTAACGAGCGGTGATGTGGACGCGCGCCGGAAGGAGCACGGCTACAACGAAGTGGCCGAGCAAAAAGGGCACCCTCTCCTCAGATTCCTCGGGAAGTTCTGGGGCCTGTCGGCATGGATGCTTGAGTTGATCATGGTTCTGTCGGCGGTACTCCGGAAATACCCGGATCTCGCCGTGGTCAGCGGGCTGCTGGTCGTCAATGCCGTATTGAGCTTTGCGCAGGAACGACGGGCTGCTGGCGTGGTCGAGACGCTGCGGCGGCGGTTGCAGGTCAGTGCGCGCGTGCTGCGCGATGCGAACTGGCAGGTGTTTCCTGCCAGGGAGCTGGTCCCCGGCGACATCGTCCGCGTGCGCCCCGGCGACATCATCCCGGCAGACGTAAAGCTCCTCACCGGAGCGTTAAGCGTTGATCAATCCGCCCTCACCGGCGAGTCCATGGATGCGGACAAGGCTCCCGGCGAGGTGCTCTCGTCGGGGTCTGTCGTCCGTCGTGGAGAAGGCAACGGCGTAGTAATGCTGACCGGGGCGCATACCTACTTTGGCCGAACCACGGAACTCGTGCAGAAGGCCCGCCCGAAGCTCCACATCGAAGCGGTGGTGGCCAAGGTCGTGCGCTGGCTTTTCATCATTGTCGGCGCGCTGCTGGGCATCGTAATCGTATTGTCGCTGGTCCGCAGCGCGCCGCTCATCGAGATGGTTTCGCTCATGCTCGTCCTGTTGATGAGTGCGGTGCCGGTCGCCCTCCCCGTCATGTTCACGGTCAGCATGGCCGTTGGTTCGGCGGAACTGGCGAAGCGCCGTGTGCTGGTAACGCGCCTCAGCGCCGCAGAGGATGCTGCCACCATGGACGTGCTCTGCGTAGACAAGACGGGCACGATCACGATGAACCAACTCGCCGTTACCGGCGTGATCCCGCTGGGGCACGCTACGGAGTCCGACGTACTGTTCGCCGGTGCCCTCGCTTCGCAGGAGGCAAACCAGGATCCTATTGACTTGGCATTCCTCGCAGCGGCGAAAGCGCATCACGTATTCGACTCCGTTCCTGCCGTGACACCAGTCTCCTTCGAGCCGTTTGACGCGAAAAGCCGGCGAACCGAGGCTGTGGTCCAACAGAACGGGCAGCGGCTGAGCGTGATGAAAGGGGCCGTGCGAACCGTCGCCGAGGCGTGTGCGCTCCAAGCCCCGGCCATCGAAGCACTGGAAGCGCGGGTCAGCGAATCCGCATTGAAGGGCTATCGGACGCTGGCCGTAGCGCGCGGCCCCGAGACAGGCGCCCTCGCTCTGGCCGGACTGGTAACATTGTATGATCCGCCCCGTCCGGACGCCCGGCAGCTTATCGCCGAACTTCGCGACCTCGGCGTCCCGGTGAAGATGCTCACTGGCGATGCCCTGCCGGTGGCGCGTGAAATCGGTCAAGGAGTGGGGTTGCCGAATATCCGACGCGTAGCGGACTTGAAGGCAGAGAGCACTCGGGCCGGTAATAGCGCGGTCGACCTGCTGGCGGGTGCCGATGGTTTCGCCGAGGTATATCCGGAGGACAAGTACATCGTGGTGCAGCACTTGCAGGCTGCTGGGCACGTGACAGGCATGACGGGCGACGGCGTCAACGACGCGCCCGCGCTGCGCCAGGCCGAAGTGGGAATTGCCGTCAGCACCGCGACCGACGTGGCCAAGGGTGCCGCCAGCGTCGTCCTGACCGAACCGGGGTTGACGAACATCGTGGCGCTGGTCGAGCAGGGGCGGACGATCTACCAGCGCATCCTGACATGGATTATCAACAAAGTCAGCAGGACGATCCTGAAAGCGGCCTTCGTGGCCATCGCGTACGTGGTGACCGGAAAATTCGTTGTCTCCGCTTTTGCGATGCTGTTGCTGACCTTTATGACCGACTTCGCTAAGATCGCGCTGGCCACTGACCACGTACGGCCGTCCAGGAAACCAGAGACGTGGAACATCGGGCGCTTCATAACCGTGTCCGTAGTTTTGGGCATCGCGATGATCGTGGAAGCGCTTCTCCTCTTGCTCGTCTGCTGGTCACGCTTCGGTCTGGCGACCAACAACAACGGCCTCTATACCTTCAGCTTCCTGACGCTGCTCTATTTGGCCGTGTTCTCCATCGTCTCCGCGCGCGAACGGCGCTGGTTTTGGACGACGATGCCCAGCAAGACTCTCGTAGCGGCACTGGCGGCGGATGCGTTTGCAGGCACAGTTCTGACGCGCGTGGGTCTTCCGGGACTGATGCCATTACCTTGGTCGCAGACGCTCGCGATCTTCGGCTATGCGATGTTCGCGTGCCTCGTAGTGAACGACGCCGTCAAGGTCGCGATGATCAAGTGGCAAGGTCTGGCAGCGGTGGCTGGCGGCTACTAATCTAAGAGCAGGTCTGGAGTACTAGGAGACAGGCGGGCTTGAAACCTCACCGGCTGGAGCGCTACATGGCGAGCGACGATCCAGATTTTGAACGCAAAGCCGCCGATGTGCTTGGACTGTATCTGAACCCGCCGCAGCATGCTGCGGTATTTTGCGTGGATGAAGAGACCGCGATTCAGGCGCCGTGCCGTTTAGACCCGGTATTGCCGCTGTCTCCGGGCCGCGCCGAGCGGCACGGGTTCGAATACTATCGCCATGGCACGCTGTCGCTGTATGCCGCGCTCGACACCAAGACCGGACGGGTGCATGGGAAAACCGCGGCCCGCCACACCAGCGCCGACTCGTCGATTTCCTCGGAGAGGTGGTGGCGCAATGCCGACCGAAGCAAGAGATCCATATCATTCTCGACAATCTCTCGGCGCACAAGACTCAAGCCACGCGAGATTTTCTGGAAGCGCACCCGCAAGTGCGACTTCACTTCACACCGACCTATTCCTCCCGGCTGAATCAGGTCGAAATCCGGTTCGCCAAAATCGAGCGTGACGTCATCGCTCGCGGGGTGTTCACCTCGGTACCCGATCTGGCTCGCAAGCTCCGCCGTTACATCAACGCTTATTCCCCAAACGCGCAGCCCATTCGGTGGAAATATTCAGATGTCACCCATCGCATCCGTAGTAATGATCTGGTTGCGACAGGCCACTAGTTTGCCTAACAGAACTCCTACCGACATGCAAAGAGCGACCCAGACCGAAAGATAGCGCTCGAAAAAACCGATCCGCTTTTCTTGGGCGTTCGGCGCTGTTGGGCAAGCTTCGGTTATCTCGGAATTCATTCGCTACCTCCGGCATCTGCTGTCGCTAGTGAAACGGCGTGCCCCCGTGGAAGGCCCAGCGACAAGACCGCAGCGGCGCTCACCAGCGCGGCGGACCCCCAAAGGCAACCTTGAAATCCCGCGAGTTCGAACACAACGCCGGAAAGAAGCGTGCCGAGCAGACGCCCGCAAGCATTGGCCATATAGTAGAAACCGACATTCAGCGCGACACTATCCTCGTCGGTGTAGGCCAGCACAAGATAGGAATGCACTGCCGAATTAATGGCGAAAACCACGGCGAATACCGCGAGACCCACGATGAGCGTCAGGCCGGGGCTCATACCAAGCCGCAATGCCGCGGCGATGCCGATCGGAACAAAGAGTAGGATGAAGGCCCAAGTGCGAGCGGCCGAACCGTCAACCGTGTCACCTCTTCCGAAGGTCCGCAGAATCTCCGGGACCGCAGCCTGGATGAAGCCGTAGCCGATCACCCACAGTGCCAGGAATGCTCCAACTGAATAAAACGACCAACCAAGCTGACTAAGGAATACCGGCAGGCCAACGACGAACCATACGTCTCGCGATGCAAACAGGAAGAGGCGGGCTGCGGAAAGCCAATTGATCTCAGGACTTTTCGAAAAAATCGACGTGAACTTGACCTTCTTCTTGGAGCGTCCCAAGTCGCCCGATAAGGAAGCTACCGTCGCAAGGAGAACCACGCCGAGCGCACCGGCCATTCCCACCAATGCGCCGACAAACCCGAACGCCGCAAGCAGCGCGCCGCCGACAAAAAAGCCGACCCCTTTGAGGGCGTTCTTGGAGCCCGTCAAACGTGCGACCCACTTGAACAGCGCGCCCTCGGCGCCGGCAGGCACGATCACTTTGATGGCGCTCTTGGCGCTCATCTTCGTCAGGTCTTTCGCAATACCGGACATGGCTTGCGCCGCCATCACGTACGCCACCGAGACGACCTCGGACCAATGCGGGTCGAGGAGCGCGAGCATCAGCAGAGCAAAGATCTGCAAAGCGAGCCCGCCATACAGCGTGACCTTGACTCCGGAGCGCGATGCGATCCATCCACCAAAGAGATTCGTGACGATTCCGAAGAACTCGTAAAACAGAAATAGGAATGCGATCGCCACGCTGTCATAGCCGAGTTTGTAGAAATGCAAGACCACCAGCATCCGGAGCGCGCCGTCAGTGATCGTGAAGCCCCAATAGGCCCCCGTCACCAACGCGTAGCTGCGAATGTTGTTCATAGAGCAGGGTGCATTACGACGCGCCCGCAGGGACCGGAAGCAGCGCCGCAACCTTCCGCGTGAGCTCGACCATTCGGTTCACATAACCCCACTCGTTGTCGTACCAGGCAAGAACCTTCACCTGGGTTCCGTCGATGACCATCGTGGACAGCGCATCAACAATCGCAGAGTGGGGGTCGTTCAGGAAATCGACGGAAACAAGGGGCCGTTCCTCATACGCGAGGATTCCCTGGAGCGTTGTAGCGGCGGCGTGCTTGAAGAGCTGATTCACCTCGGCGACGCTCGTGGGCCTCTCGACCTCGAACACACAATCCGTCAGCGAAGCGTTGAGAAGCGGTACGCGAATGGCGACGCCGTTCAACTTGCCCAGCAATTCGGGATAGATCAATCCGATGGCGGTTGCCGAGCCGGTCGTCGTCGGGATGAGCGACATCAGCGCCGATCGCGCGCGCCGCAGGTCTTTGTGAGGCAGATCGACAATGGTCTGCGTGTTCGTGACGTCGTGCACCGTGGTGATCACACCGTGACGAATCCCGATCCCTTCGTGGATCACCTTCACGACGGGAGCCAAGCAGTTGGTCGTGCACGACGCTGCGGTGATGATGTCGTGCTCGTCTGGAGAATAGAGCGAGTCGTTCACGCCCATAACGATGTTGATCGCACCTTGTTTTACGGGAGCGGCGACGATCACCTTGCGCACTCCGCGTTCGAAAAAGGGGTGCAGGACGTCAGGCGTCAGCAGTTTCCCGGAACACTCAAGGACGATATCGACATTGCTGGCGTCCCAGGGGACATCATTCGGCTTCGCTTCCGCAGTGAATTTAATCGAACGCCCGTCGACGGTCAGTTCGTTGGGCGTGGTCGTCATCGGTTTCGACCAGCGCCCGTGGACGCTGTCGAATTCGAGCAGATGCGCGGCGGTCGCCGGCCCTCCCTTGATTTCATTGATATGGACGACCGCTATATCCGAGCAATCCCAGGCGGCACGGAAGGCAAGTCGCCCCATCCGGCCGAATCCGTTAATTCCAATGCGAGTCATCGGTTGTGATTCCTTCGAAGCTGCTGCTTGAGCGTCTCAGACGCGTCAGCTACAGCAGGCCGGACCGCAGCAGGCTTCGCCGGAGCTGGCGGTCGAGGAAGGCTTCTCGGCGCGGATGAAAGCGCTCATGAACTTTCCTTCTACTTGCTTGCTGATCGCGTCCACATCGATGCCTTCGCCGGCGAGAAATTGTCGAGCATCGTCAACGCTGTAAATCCGCGTCGGCTCGATATCGATGGCGTCAAAGCCCGCCGAAGCGAGTTTCTTGACGTAGTCCATTTCCTCAAGCGCGCCGGCGATACAGCCCACCCACAATTCCATGCTGCGCCGCACTTCCTCCGGCACCTCGCCGCGGACGACGACATCGGAAACCGCAAGCCGGCCGCCCGGCTTGAGCACGCGACGCGCTTCGCGTAAGACCTTGTCTTTGTCGGCCGAAAGGTTGATCACGCAGTTCGAGATGATGACGTCAACGGAGTTGTCGGGAAGTGGAATGTTTTCGATTTCGCCTTTCAGAAATTCCACGTTCTGCACTCCCGCCTTCCGCTGGTTCTCCCTTGCGAGGGCCAACATTTCATCTGTCATGTCCAGGCCGTAGGCTTTGCCGGTCGGCCCGACGCGCCTCGCTGAGAGCAGTACGTCAATTCCGCCGCCGGAACCGAGATCGAGGACGATCTCTCCCGGATTCAGCTTGGCGAGCGCGGTTGGATTCCCGCACCCGAGCGACGCCTTAACGGCCTCCTCTGGAAGTTCTGTGGTTTCGCCCGCTTCGTAAAGATTCGAGGTAACCGGATCGCTGTCGCCATTTGATCGCGCCATCGAGCCGCAGCAGGTACTGCCGCCGGTGGCCACGCGCAACGCCGCCTGTCCGTATTTCTGTTTAACTACTTCTTTGATTTCCATGTGCCTTCGAGGCTCCTTTGAAAGTTTGTCGATGTTCGCTTGATCCGTGTTTCCCTCTATTTGCAAGTACTCACGATCGCCTCCGGCTCAATGGCCTGGTTGCGCGTACAGCACTCGGCATACAGAAATCGAAGCAGTTCTTGCAACGCGTCGGTGTCCACGGCGTACCGGAGAAAAGTGCTCTCGCGGTGAACCGTGACCAATCCGTGGTTCCGCAGTTTATCGAGATGATGGGACAGCGTGGAGCCGGGAATATTCAGCTCTGATTGAAGTTCTCCTACCACCAGGCCGTCGGGATGCGCCGAGAGCAGAAGCCTCATGATCCTCAATCGCGGTTCGGCGCCGATCGCGGAGAACATGTCGGCGTAGCGATTTACTTCATCGGGACTTGGTTGAGACTTCCCCACACTTCGATACTACTGGAAATGTAGATTTCCGTCAAGATCATTCGTCCGGAGCCCAGACTGAGCGAACCTCGGGCTGACGGCTGGCCCAGATCGTCAAACCCCCGAGGAGCAGCGTGATCACTACAATCAGCCCCCAAAGCAACATGTTCCAGTACTTTGATTTTAAGCTGTGGCGAGTTGGAGTTCGGTCTTCCATCCTCATTGTCGGCTGATGTAAATCAAAAAGGCCGCGGTCAGAAGAAATCCGAGCACGATCAAAGCCCACACGAGCTTGCTCAGGTGTGAGCTCTTCGAATCCTCAGGCATAGGTCTCCTCTCGTTGCCGATCCGAGTGAATCTCTGGAGTGGCCGATGACACAACGAAGACGTGTTGCCCTTCCGGCAACTCTTGCAGGAGGATGCGCCGGCCATTGCGAAACAGAAGCCCATCCCGATAGGCGAACGCGTGGGCCGACACTTGGACGAAGGTTGCGTCCTCCGTCTCATGGAGTCCCAGGCGTTGGCGCAACCTCGGGTCGAGCGAGACGACTTTCAATTCCGTTCCAGGTGGAACACAAACCGCCGCCGGACCGTCATGGCGACGCGGAAGGAACCAGGGTTTGAGGTGCCTCCAGTCCGTGCCAAGCCACGTCCTGCGTCTCCCTTGTTCCGATGCGTCCGAAACGCTAACAAAGCCTATACATCCCGATGAGAACCGATTTGCAACCAGTTCTTCACCGTCGCGCGCGAGCCGGTTTGGGAACGCGTACAGCGAGTAGTCACACATCGTTCCGCCTTTCTGGCCTATGGCCTAAACTACTGAATCTGGTCGATAGCCTTGAGTGCCCGCGAAGCGACAACACCCGGCAACGGTGCGTAGTTGAGAGACGGAGCCAGCTTCTGACCGTCCGTCAACACCCAACGCACGAATCCGACAATCGCTTCCCTTTTCGAGCCATCCGCGATCTTCGCCGGTATCAGGAGCCAGGTAAAACTCGAGATCGGATACGCATCCGAGCTAGGCGAGTTCGTAATTGAAGTCCGAAAGTCGTTCGGCATTTCCGCTGACGCAGCGGCCGCGGCCGAGGTGATGCTGGCATCGGTGGCCTCCACGAAAGCGCCGGAGGAATTCTGCACGAGACCGTGCTGGACCTTTCCTTGCACAGCATACGTAACCTCCAGGTATCCCATGGAGTACGGATGAGTCTTCACCGCCTCTTGAACCCCCTCGTTATACGGGACCCCCACACCGACCGGAAACCTGACCAATGTGCCCTTTCCAACACCCTTGCTCCAATCGGAGCTTATCTTCGACAAATAGTCGGTCCAGACGTATGTCGTGCCACTGCTGTCGGATCGAAAGAGAAGCGAGATTTCGTTGCCGGGTAAACGAATGCCGGGGTTCACGCGCGCCAGCTCCGGATCGTTCCAGCGTTTGATGGTCCCAAGAAAGATTCCCGCCAGAGCCGCCGGCGTGAACCTGATTTCCTGCGCAATGCCAGGTAGATCGTAAACTGGGACCACAGCTCCCAACACAACTGGTATGTGGATGATTTTGCGGTCTGTCTGCTTGAGCTGCGCATCGCTAATGGGGCCATCGGATGCGCCGAAGTCCACCATTCCCGAAAGCGTTCGGGCAATCCCTTTTCCTGATCCGACCGGATCGTAGGAAATCTGAACGTCGGGATGGAGCTTGCGGAATTCCGTGGACCAGCGACCCAGGATCGGATAGATGAATGTCGAACCAGCGCTGGATAGCATCACCGCCGCGCCGGCGGCCGCTCCGAAAGCGAGCAGCAAAACCAGCAGCAGAAAAAGAACAGATGGGTTTGAGCTTCGAACGCTCGTTCGCTTAGGCTGGATGTCGGCGATCATGTTTCCTCCTTCACAGAGCAAACGATTCGAGAATAGTAGAATCGTAGAACCGTGTCAAGAGAATTGTTGTAGAATCGTGGAGTGAAGGGAAATGGGCTTCAGATCTGCTCGGACGCCGACATCAAGGCCGGCAAATGCGGACCCCGTCCGGCTGCGAAGCATCCCAGGAAAGCGAAGAAAGACCTTTGGGATATCGCACGGTTTGCCGACATGCTCTCGGCGATGGGCACCGAGCCCCGGCTGCGAATCATGCAGCTCTTGTTAACCGCACACCCGGAAGGACTCGTCGTCGGTGATATTCAGGAGGAATTGGATATCGCTCCTTCCACACTTTCGCACCACCTCGAAAAGCTCAAGAACGAGGATCTCGTGACCGTGAGACGGGATAAGAAATTCTTGTGGTACACCGCCAACGCAGAAGCGTTGCAGGAGCTGCTCGGCTTCCTGTTTGCCGAATGCTGCACGCGCAGCGACGCAGTCAACGCGGAAACAATCATTCAGTTGTGTAGGTAAGTTCCTTCCCGGCGTCGATTCTCCTGCACGAGTCGAGCATGGAGCCGCACAGCGAAAGACCAAACACCCGTGTCCAAGCGATACGCCACTTCCAGCAGCCATCGCCTCCTTGGGTTAACAACCAGAGAATTGGGGGCGCGTGTCGTTCTCCAAAAGCGTGTTCGGATCTGTGTTCGCGTCGGGGAGCCACCGCGATCACATTCCCTGGGCACCAGCGCCGCCAGCTGGCGGCTCAAATGTAAGGCGGGCTGGCAAGAAGGTTTTGAAAAACGGCATCCATACCCATTCCGGGCTGCTCGATTAGGTCGCAATAGCCCTGAACATCGGTGGTTGTAGGAATGTTTCTGGCTGTACCCGTGTATGCGCACTCATTGCGGATCTCGAGGAAACTTCTTAGCCTCAAGACCAACATGTTTTGAGTCGTATTCATGGCTGTTGCGAGCGTGGGTAGGGGATCGGCAATATCGGTTTTCCCGGAGTTTAAGGAAGCGTCTTAAGCAAAACGCTACGAGCTCTTGCCGACCAAACTCATCCGCGAGCGGCTGTATGATGCGGCCTGTTTTCTGGTGTCCAACGCCAGCGATGGAGCACAGAGCGCGTACCGCGAGCCGGCAACGGAACTTGGCTTTCAGAGCTTCCTCGCATCGCTGATGGCAAAAGCAATCGCTATGGCAAAAAACGAAGGTTAACGATAGGGAGCGGTCATCGGGAGAACAGGGACAGTTATAACGGCCACATCTCACCGTTCGCGCACGTTTTGCCCACGTCCGCGTCCCCGCGCGGCGAGGGCCTGTCGTGCTACCAGTGCGGGTGGGTATCGGCTGGCGAGTTGTGCGTCACAGCGCAACACCCGTAAGTCTACCGGGGGCGTGGGAATCAATCTGGCAATCCAAGATGCGGTGGCAGCGGCAAATATTTTAGCCGTTCCGCTTCGCGCCGGGCAAGTCACTGACTTGATCCTCAAGCGAGTGCAACAGAGGCGCGAATTTCCAACGCGCGTGACGCAGTTCCTCCTGCGCATGTCGCCTTTGAAAAAGGCCGCAGTTCGATTCGGCGCTGCGATCGGCGCGATCATGAAAATGGCGCGCCTCCTCCGAGCCGCCTAGGTCTTCGCCGCCACGGCGGTGATCACGATCGGTTTGGGCATCGGAGCCAGCACCGCCATCTTCAGGCCCGTGGCGGTACGCTGGTGTAGTTGATCAGAAACAGGAGACAATTTGAATATTCGCAAACACGCCACCGTAGGTCTTTTGACAATTGGAGTTCTCGTCGCGCTCCCAGCCAGCTTACAGGCCAACAATTTGGCTTATATGCTCGGAACAGCCGCGCCGGGGGTTGAGAATCCGCTCGGGATCGTCGACCTCAACACGGGCGTCTTTACTTTGATCGGCAATATGGGATCCGGGGGATACGACGGCTTAGCCGCTGTGAACGGTGTTCTATACACCGAACAGAACGGACTCCTTTATTCGGTAAACACGACCAACGCAAATCTCACCCTCATCGGAGGCCTGACCGGCAACAATCTCAGCACTTTCGGCTCAACCACCACTGGACTCTACGGCCTGGCCGGTACGGGTCCTCTTCAGGTGGCTACTCTGTTTTCGATAAATCCCCAGACGGGCGCCGTCACGGCGATTGGGCCGATCGGCGCCAGCGCCGTACCCAACGGTCAAGGCTTCTACGCCCGGTTCTCCGTAGGTTCCAGCACCCTATACATGGAATTCCAAAGCAATCTTTACATCATCAACACGACGACCGGCGCGGCCACGCAGGTGGGAACCACCGACACTAACGACTATTTAACCGCCGTGCCGCTTTTCGAAAACGGCACTTATTACGCCGGCGCCGGTTCCGTCATCGCCACCATCAACGTCACCACTGGCCAGATCACACCCGGCTCCGCGCTTTCCGGAGGACCGGGGTCCCTCGTCGGTCTCGCGCCCGATCCTCTGCCCGCGGGCACCCCGCCGGTGATGCTGACGGCGAATGCCTATATGCTCACAACAGCGGCGCAGGGGATCCAGAATCCGTTCGGGATCGTCGACCTCAACTCGGGCGCGTTTACGTTGATCGGCAATATGGGAAACGGGGGATACGACGGCCTGGCTGTTGCGAACGGCACTCTGTACACCGAACAGAACGGACTGCTTTATTCGGTCAACACGGCCAACGCAAACCTCACCCTCGTAGGAGGAGTGACCGGCACCCCCAATCTCGCCACGTTCGGCTCAACTATCACTGGACTATACGGCCTGGGCAGCACGGGTTCTCTTACTGTGGCTACCCTATTTTCGATAAATCCCCAGACGGGCACCATGACGGCGATTGGGCCGATCGGCGCCAGCGCCATACCGAACGGTCAAGGTTATTATGCGAGGCTTTCCGTCGCGTCCAGCACGTTGTACATGGAGTTCAACAGCAATCTTTACACCATCAACACCACAACCGGCGCTGCCACCCAGGTGGGAACTACCGACAGCAACGGCTTTCTAACCTCCGTGCTGCTTCTCGAATACGGCACTTATTATGTCGGCTTTGGTTCCGGCATTGGCACGATCAACGTCGCCACTGGCCAGATCGATGCCCACTCCTCAATTTTCGGACCAGGCGGGTCCCCCGTCGGTCTCGCGCCCGTTCCCCTGACCACGCCCACCCCGGCGATCACTCAGGTCGCCAATGCAGAGGGCGCGGCTCCCGCCATCGCCCCGAACACATGGGTCTTCATCAAAGGCTCAAATCTCGCCCCGGCAGCCGATTCGCGGATCTGGCAAGACTCGGATTTCGTGAATGGCCAGATGCCCACCCAGCTCGACGGCGTCAGCGTGACGGTAAACGGCCAACCTTCGTATGTTTACTACGTCAGCCCGGCCCAGTTGAATATCCTCACGCCTCCCGGCGCCATTTCCGGATCCGTGCAGGTCCAGGTCACCACCAATGGAGCCATCAGCGCGAACTTCACAGCGAAGGCACAGGCCGAATCTCCCTCGTTCTTCGTCTTCAACGGCGGACCTTATATTGCCGCCACTCACGTCAACGGAAGTTACCTCGGTCCAACCAGCCTGTATCCCGGCTTGACCACTCCCGCCCAGCCCGGCGAAACGATCGTGATATACGCCAACGGTTTCGGATCCACATCGACACCGGTGGTGAGCGGGTCCGAAACCCAGTCGGGAACCTTATCGCCCATGCCGGTGATCACCATCGGCGGCGTCGCTGCGAAGGTAACCTTCGCCGGCCTGGTTGCTCCGGGCGAGTTTCAGTTCAACGTGGTAGTGCCGCTCTTGCTCGCCAATGGCGACCAGCCCACGATGGCGATGTACAACGGCTTGACGACGCAGGCGGGAACGCTAATCACGGTACAGCAGTAGTGGAGCTTCATTTCCGGCCAAGGCGGCGAACGGAAGTTGGCCGTGTTCGTGAGAGCAAGAGCAACACGCGAAGCCCGGCGCCGTACATGGTGCCGAGCATCGCCCGGTGTTTGAGGTTCTGCGCCGCATCACGATCCAGGGCGGCCAACGCGAAGCAAAAACCCAGCCACGACTACAGGGACTCCGCCCGTCTTTCCGAGCACCGGACGCATGGAATATCGCCGACTCCTTTTTTAGGCCCCGGGGCCCCCTGGTTGCTCCAGAACGGAAACCGGCTACTTTATCTGCGCGATAAACGCTCGCACCTCGCGCAGCACCTCCGCTTCGTTGGTCATGAAGACGTAGTGATGCGCGTTCGGAATTAGAACCACATGGGCGTCCGGCAAGCCTTCCTCGAACGCCCTCACCTGTTTCTCTGCAAGCGCGCCGAAGTGTTGATTGAAGGCTTGTGTTTTTTCCCGCACGTCGTCTTTGGCGGTCGCAAGCCACGGCGGATCGGAATGTGGGATCGCAAAAATCGCCAGGATGGGCGCTCGAATTTCGGTGTACTTCCTGAAGCCCGAGAAAATATCCTGGGATACTTTCGGCCGCGCGCGCGGGAAGCCGACGCCACCATCCGGTCTTGCCGCAAATAGCTGCCGCACCTCGGATTCCGGAAGATGGTTTCCGTTGGTCCGCTCATTCCAGTCGCGGAACGCCGCAAAACTCGCGCGATCGGCCGCCAGCGGCAGAGGTCCGAGCGGTGGCGGATGTTTCATCGCTTCGTTCTGCGCCTCGGTCGTCATGCCCTTGCCGTTGTCGAAAGCATAGGAGTATCCCGCGTCCAGATAAATCAACCCGGATACTTTCTCTGGATGACGCGTGCCGACGGAGCTCAACTCCTCGCCTCCGAGCGAGTGTCCGGCGAGCACCGGTTTTGAAATTTTCAGCACATCGATTACCGCGAGCACATCGTCGCCGAGCCGGTCCGCGTCATAGCCGGATTCCGGTGCGCTCGAGGCGCCGAATCCTCGCCGTGTGATGCCGTAGACGTGAAACGCCCCTGTCAGCTTGGGAGCGAAATCGTCGAACACGTGCGCCGTGTTTCCCAAGCCTGGGAGGAAAATAATCGCCCGCCCCGATCCGCCCCAATCGAGCACTTCGAGTTTTACGCTTTCCTCGACGTTTACAAATTGAATGTGGTGCGGTGAAGGGTCCTGCCACTCCGATGGAGTCTGCGCCCAAGTCGCACCGGCAGCCAGCAGGACGATCGTGACGACAGGGTTGGCGCTCATGCTCTCGTCATTTTATTCGATCCGAGTCAACCCGCGTGTTGCCGTCATCGAGTGAGCTTTATCGTGATACTCCAGAAGCACAGTTTCGAATGTCGGCATCGATCTATGCTGCTTCACGCAAACGTCTCACCCGGACCTAACGCGCGTGCAGCCACACAGATCGCGCTCGGCCAGGCTTGGGACGATTTCAATCGAAACAATTTGAAGACGATGATCGAGGCGCTCGAATCGAGAAAGCCGGTGACGCAGCTTGAAGAGTGCCGCAGCCCGAGGTCGATGGGCGTTATCAGTCCGATTCGCGCGTCATCTGATTCGGCGAGGCGTTCTTTTCGCAGCCGTCTTCGCAGCTCGATCCCCCCACGTGCACCTTGCCGCTTTCGCGATTCCGACCAAGACGGCTCGGCTCTGTTCGGCTGGCGTTCGAAAGCGGTTTCGAAGGAATCGCCGCTAAGCAAAGGCCGGGCGTATCGGAAATTTAAGATAAGAAGCAATACATCGCAGCGCCCTACGCGATTGCGATAGAATCCGCCTATGCGCAGCATTCTGGTGTTGCCGGCGGCGGCGCATTGCAAAGCATCCACGTAACTTCGATCTTGGAGGAAACAGATGAAATCGCGTCTTCTAATCGGCTTTCTTCTCGTCGCGGCAACGGCCGCTGCGCAGAGCGATCGCAAATTTCTGAAATCGCAGCTGGCCGGCGATAAGCACCTGCCTTTCAGCAGCGGGGTTCTGGTCGGCCAAACGTTATATATTGCTGGAACTATTGCGGATACCGACAAACTCGCGGCCGGCCTTTCGGCGGAAGAAGAGGCGAGAAACATCATGGAGCAGCTCAAAAAGACAATCGAGAGCGCCGGCATGACCATGGATGATGTTGTCTCGATTCAGGTATATTGCACGGATCTCGCTCTCTATAATGCATTCAACGGCGTCTACGGTAAGTACTTTCACGCGAATTTTCCGGCGCGCGCTTTTGTAGGTGTGGCGAAGCTGCTATTCGGCGCGCACTTCGAAGTTGCGGGCATTGCCGTCGCGAAACGATGACCGTTCGCGAAGCGGATAGACCAGCCGGATGAACCGACCCGTCAATCGCGCTGATTGATGCCGCTTCGAACACATTGGGCTGTCTTCGCACATTCTCCCTAAGCACGTCCATCGTCTCAGCCGGTCCCGCAGAAAGGCTGGTTCTCTCGGACTGTGCTCTTTTCTGAAATCAGTTAATGCCAGGGAGGGCTACAGCGCCATTTTTTTCGAGCGGAGAATAGGTTGTCCTTAAGCCTATCTTCAGAAAGCTCTTGTATTCTGCAGAAAGCTGAATGCTGATTGCCGGCCTGCTTCTTCTAGTGGCAACGCCCCTGTTTGCCCAGACATACGCTGTGCGGGGAAAGATTGTCGATGAGTCCGGCGCAGTCGTGCCCAAGGCGAAAGTGGCCGTGACGGGGGCCGGCGCGTCGAAAAATGCCCTTGCCGACGAGCGCGGGTCATACGCCATTGCGGGGCTCGCGCCCGGCGACTACGAAATCGTGGCCTCTGCATCCAATCTCGCCAGCCAGCCGGTCAAGTTACACATAGGCGACGCGTCCCTCACGCTCGACATCGTCCTGCGCGTTGAGTCGACCACTCAACGCGTCACCGTTCAGGGGCAGACCGGACCTGCCATCAGCACCGATCCATCCAACAACGCCAGCGGTCTGGTGCTTCGCGGGGACGATCTTCTCGCGCTCTCTGACGATCCCGACGATCTCGCGGCCGACCTGCAAGCACTCGCGGGACCGTCCGCGGGCCCCAACGGTGGATCCTTCTTCGTCGACGGCTTCAGCGGCGGCGAGCTGCCTCCCAAAGATTCCATTCGCGAAATCCGTATAAATCAGAACCCGTTCGCGCCGGAATACGACAAGCTCGGTTACGGCAAGATCGAAATCTTCACCAAGCCGGGTTCCGATAAATACCACGCCACGCTCGACTACAATCTGGGCACCGCGTGGTGGAACTCGCGCAATCCGTTCTCGGCGGAGAAAGCTCCATTTCTGCTGAACGAGTTTGAAAATAGCGGCGGCGGGCCGCTCGGCAAGCGCGCGTCCTTCACGCTCGATTTCCAGCGCAACCTGGTCGACAATGGATTCATCACGAATGGCGTGATGCTAAGCCCCTCGTTCCTGCCGGCGCTGTTCAGCGATGTTTACGTCGTGCACCAGGGTTTCATACGCGTCAGCCCGCGCGTCGACTATTCTCTGAACGACAAAAACACCTTAAGCGCCCGCTACACCTTCACTCACGCCGACGTGCCGGGCGCGGGGATCGGCAATCTCGACCTGGCATCGCGCGGCTATGACTACCGCTACAACAATCAGACCGCGCAAATTACCGAGACCGCAGTGCTCGGGCCCGCGGTCAATGAATCGCGCTTTCAGTTTTTCCGCAGCGCGATCCAGCGAACCGCTGATAACGCCGGCCCGGAAATTCAGGTCCTCGGCTCCTTCGACGACGGCGGAGCTTCGGTCGGAACCGGTTTCGACACGCAGAATAATTACGAGCTTCAGAACTACACCACCGTACTTCACAAAGGCCATGTCATCAAATTCGGCGCGCGGTTTCGCGGCCAGACTGACGACAATCTGGTCCCCCAGAATTTCAACGGAACCTTTACTTTCGCCGGTGGACTTGCCCCCGCGCTCGACGCCGGTAATCAACCGACTCCAGGCGTCTTCGAAAACATCACATCGCTTGAGAGCTACCGCCGGACGCTGCTCGCGTTGGCGGGCGCCGGACCTTCCCAGTTCAGCATTAATTCCGGCAATCCCGAGCTCTACGTCGGCCAGTTCGACGCGGGAATTTTTGCCGGCGACGATTGGCGAATTCGCCCCAACGTGACTCTCAGCTATGGCCTGCGCTATGAATTTCAGACCAACCTTCACGATGGGCGCGATTTCGCGCCTCGCATTGCACTCGCCTGGGCGCCTGGTGCGAAGAGTTCGCCAAAAACTGTCTTACGGCTCGGCTCCGGAGTTTTCTATGATCGCTTCGCACTCGCGAACACCCTTGCCGCGGAGCGATACAACGGCAAGGTCCAGCAATCCTACGTCATCACCGATCCTTCCTTTTTTCCGAATGTGCCGCGGCTCTCCGCGCTCGCCTCGTCTCAGTCGCCGCAGGCGATTCAGGAAGCCGACTCCCGCCTCCGCGCGCCCTACCTCATTCAATCCGCCATCACGCTGGAGCGTCAGTTGCCTGCGCACACTACCGTCGCGCTCACCTTTAGCAATTCGCACGGCCTTCACGAGCTGCGCTCCGCCGATATTAACGCTCCCCTTCCTGGAACCTTCACGGGCGTGCCTGGCAGCGGCGTTTTTCCGTTTGGAAGCGCCGGGCCGGTATTCCTGATGGAATCATCCGGCCTTTACAATCAGAATCAGGTGATCGCGAACGTGAATTCGCGAGTCAACTCCGCATTTTCTCTCTTCGGCTTCTACGTTTATAACCGGGCCTTCAGCAACACGGATGGCATCAATACATTTCCTGGAAATCCTTACAATAACTCCGGTGAATACGGACCGGCGGCCACCGACATCCGCCATCGCGTCACGCTCGGCGGATCGATGACGCTGCGCTGGAACATCAGGGTGAGCCCGTATTTCATCGTGCAATCCGGAATGCCTTTCGACATTACCAGCGGCAACGATCCGAATGGCACGACGTTGTACACAGCCCGTCCCGGAATCCCCACCGATCCGATGAAACCCGGACTCATCGAGACCGCCTACGGATTGCTCGATCCCAACCCGACTTCCGGCGAGGAGATTCTTCCGCGCAATTCCGGCCGCGGGCCGGGTCAGATCAGCCTCAACCTCCGAGTGGGAAAGACGATCGGCTTCGGAGGGGAGCGAGGCGGGAAGAAGTCGCCAGACACGCCAGTCGGCAATCCCGCCAACACCGCTACTGCCGCATCCGGCCGCGGACTTGGGTCGCTGATTCAAGCCCCCAGCACGTCGCGCCGCTACAATCTCTCGATCTCGATGTCGATCCGCAATCTGCTCAACCACACCAACCCCGGCCCGATCAACGGCGACATCACGTCACCTTTGTTCGGCTTGGCGAATCAAAGCGCCGGCACTATCAACGGAGAGGGATTTTCGGAAAACGCCAACAATCGGCGGCTCGAGCTGCAGCTCCGGTTCAGCTTCTGACCGGGGATCGACGAAGTTGATCAGTCAGATTCGCTCATGCGGCCTCGCCGATGCCCAAAGATCCGACGCGTCCGATCACGTCTTTTAAAACGGCATGGACCAAAGTCCGCAAAGAAGCCGGGGTGACGGGCCACTGGCACGATAATCGCCATACGCTGGTAACGGAACTCGCCGAGTCCGGCGCCGGCGATGAAGTGATCATGAGCATCGTCGGGCACGTTTCCCGAGCCATGCTGTCTCGCTACTCGCATGTGCGGTTGGAGGCGAAACGTTGCGCTCTCGACGAAATCGCCGCACGCCAGCGCGCATCCGACGAGAAGCGCCAGCAGGAAATCAAGCGGCAACAGCGAGTTGCGATGGTCTCTCAAACGCCCTTGGTTCAGTAACCGGAGCCGCCACGCCCGCATCCAAATGTATAGGAAGCAGTTTAGAGGTTGCGAGTATGAAGATTGAACTCGTAGTGACTGGGACGATTGCAATGATTCTGGCCGTGAATCGTGGAATATCGGCTTCCAATTCGAATGTCACTGGCATTCCGACGGAGATGGTGATCACGGTCCGTCCGACCCAAGGCAGTAGACTGACGAGCCTGGAAGCCGGCGACCTGACAGTTTTGCGCGGCAACACTCGCGCGCGCGTAGTTGGCTTGCAGCGCTTGGCGGGCGACTTGGCGGACATGCAACTCTTCGTTTTCCTGGACGATTCCTCGCGGTCCTCCAGCCTCGGCATCCAATTGCCGGAGTTAAAGACGTTTCTCGAATCCTTGCCCGCCACGACTCAGGTAGCAGTCGGCTACATGCAGAATGGGACCTTTGCTCTGGCACAGGCATTCACCGCCGATCACCAGAAGGCGGCCACTGCGCTGCGCCTGCCAGAGGCCATTCCGGGGGAGAATGGCAGCCCCTATTTCGCGCTCTCGGATCTCGTCAAGCATTGGCCATCGAAACAATCAACCGGCCGCAGGGCAGTGCTCATGTTGACGGATGGCGTCGATCGGTACTATGGGACGGCGATTATGGACGATCCCTACGTTGACGCTGCGATCCACGACGCTCTGACGAACGAAGTGATGGTCTACTCCATTTATCTTCGCGGCGCCGGACTCGATGGCCGGAGCGGCTGGGGAACCACCGTCGCGCTGTCCCGTCTCATCAAGGTCAGCCAGGAAACCGGTGGCTATGCCTACTTCCAGGGTTTCACCGATCCGGTGACGATTTCGCCCTTCCTGAACGATTTTCAAGATCGCCTTGAGAATCAGTACAAAGTGACTTTAGAAGCAACGATCGAGAAGGGCGTCCAACCGGTGAGGCTGCGGACCGAATTGCCCAGCCTGAGAATCGAGTGCCCAACGCGCATTTATGTGCGGTAGCGCTTTCTTGGCTTTCTCCGGCACCATCGTAATCGGCTGTCATAAACTGATCGCATTTCCGAACGACGTCGGCGGCGAGTATGTCGGTGTCTGTTGATCATGGCACGATAATCGCCACACTCTCGTAACGGAGCTGGCCGAGTCCCGCGCTGGCGATGAAGTGATCATGAGTAATCGCCGATCACGTGTCACGCGCCGTGCTCTCGCGCTACTCGCACGTACGGATGGAAGCGAATCGACGCGCCCGCAATGAAATCGCCGCACGCCAGTGCGCGGCAGACGAGAAGCGTAAGCAGGAAATCTTCCAGTCAAACGCGGGGCGCAATTGATCATTTACGATAAACGGTTGTGCATGATCGGGGTAGAAACCCACGTCGGCGGAAGCCGCTCGAAGGCATCCTGGAGATTAGTGGCTTGCTCGATGATCAAGTCGAGCCACCGTCGCGAGGCCACTCGCAGTGCAGCAAATCCCTGAGAGCTGATGGCCGATTGGAATTTGGGCAGTTTAAAAGACGGGCGACCCGTGAAGCCTGAGCTGCGCCACCCTTTCCTTCTGCTCTCTGCGGTAGTCATCGGTATCTTCGCCGTCCTGCTGCTCTATTCCCAGACCGCCGCGTTTCTCTGGGATGACGGCTACCAGACGCTCGCCGCTCAACTGATTGCACGCGGCAAGCGGCCGTACCTGGACTTCTGCTTTCCGCAGGCGCCGCTGAATGCGTATTGGAACACAGCATCGATGCGGATCTTCGGCGAGAGCTGGCGGGTGGTACACGCGCTCGCGGCAACCGTCACGGCTGGGACCACTCTGATGGCCGCGCAGTTCGTCTATGCGCGCCTTCCCGTCCCGGCTTGGCGATTGCCCGGCTCGGTTGCTGCGGCGCTGCTGATCGGACTTCATGCCGCCGTCATCGAATACACGACTCTCGGGCAACCGTACGCTTTATGTCTGTTTCTGCTCATCGCCGCGACTCGCATCGCCGTGTTGGCCGTGGAGCAGAAGGGATGGCTGCTCACGGCCGCGGCGGGATTCCTGGCATCGGCTGCCGCTGCAACATCCCTCTTGGTGGTGCTTGCGCCGGTGGTTCTGCTGGTCTGGATTCTGAAAAGGGGCAGGCCTGGAGCAGGCTCCATTTTTCTTGCGGGCGCCATGATTCCTTTCATGCCAGTGTTGTGGTTATTCGCGCGCGGGCCGCACGCGGTGCTCTTCAATCTTTTCGAATACCAGTTGTTGTACCGGCGTACCAACTGGGAGGATGCCACGCCCCATGATTGGCAAGTGTTGACGTCGTGGCTTGCTTCTCCGCAAGCGCTGATTCTCGGATTCCTGTCGATCGCGGGCGTGTGGTTCATCGCCAGGCGCTCTGGATGGGAGCGAGCGCCGCGCGAGGAGTTTTATTTGTTCTGCTGGATGGCCGTGGCGGTGGGCGCCGAACTTTGCCTGGCGCATCCCACATTCGATTGGTATTTCGTTCTGGTGATTCCGTTTCTCGCAATCCCGGCCACCGTGGGACTCTACGCCATTGCTTCGGGAACCCGCAGCGGGGTCCGGCCGTGGCGTTTCGTCGCGGTGCTGTTTGTCACTTTTTCGCTAGGTTGCGCCATGACCCTTTTCCGGGATCGCAATGGCCTTACCTGGCGCGAACTGGAGGCGGTCGCCAGCACAGTGAGCCAGGTGACACCGCAAGGTGGCGCGCTGTGGGCCGACGAGTCGATTTATTTTCTGACGCGGCGTCCACCCGCCGAGGGCACCGAATTTTCCTATGCGGAAGTGATCGATCTGCCTGACCGGCAGGCGGCGCCGCTGCATATCGTTTCTCTGAACGAGCTGGACGGAAGAGCCGCGAAGGGAGTCTACAGCACTGTGGAGACGTGCGAAGAGCCGGAGCAAATCGAAGACCTGAATTTACCGCGCCTGTTCCGCCACAGCGCAAGCGTCGGAAGTTGTCATGTCTTCTGGGAGCCGATTGGGGGTGCGGCGCGATAACGAACCGAATCTCGTTCACCGTCTCTTGTACTACCATTTCTGAATCAGCATGCGGATCTCGGGCTTGCCTAGCTTATATCTGTTGTTCTTTCTATCCGGATTTCCCGCGCTGATTTATCAAATCGTCTGGCAGCGGGCTCTGTTCGCGATTTACGGCGTCAACATCGAGTCGGTCACGATCGTGGTGAGTGCATTCATGCTGGGCTTGGGCCTGGGCAGCCTGATCGGAGGCCGCGTCGCGACGAGTGGTTCCGCTCCCTGGCTGTTACTGTTCAGCGGAGCCGAGCTGGGAACCGCTTTGTACGGAGTGGTGTCCTTGCCGCTGTTTCATTGGGTGGCTGAGTTCACGGCGGGCGCGCCGCCGTTCCAAACCGCGCTGCTCTCGTTCGCGCTCGTCTTCTGGCCAACGATCTTGATGGGCGCGACTCTACCGCTTTTGGTTGAGCAACTGGTCAACCTCTCTGGCAACGTGGGGCGCTCGGTGGGAGTTCTGTACTTCGTCAACACGCTAGGTTCCGCAGCGGCCTGCTTCCTTGCGGCCCTGGTTACCATGCGACGCCTGGGGATGTCGGGGTCGATCGAAATGGCTGCGATGCTGAACGCAGTTGTAGGCCTAACCGTATTAGTCATGCATTTCCGCTGGCGAGACCAGGAACGGGCCGAAGAGGCTGGATGGGCTGAAAGAAGAGACTCGGCTCCGATATTGCCATTTCGCTTGGCTATTTTACTTGCGGCCATGGCGGGTTTCCTCTCTCTCTCTTACGAGATCGTCTGGTACCGGCTGTATTCGTATGCCAGTGGCGGACCCGCGCAATGTTTCGCGCTGGTCCTCGGTTCGGTCCTGGCCGGCGTTGCCTTTGGTTCTCTGCTAAGCCGCCGCATCTGCCGAGAAGAAGTCCGCGGAAGTCGTACTGCTGGTGCGTTTATATTGCTGCTGGTGACGATGGCGAATCTGCTGGCGTTCGCGATCGTGCCGGTGACAGCATTGCTCGTGCAGCGCGTGACCTACGTCTGGAGCCTGCCTCTGGTAGTGGTCGCGGCAGGCATGTTGGGATCCACGTTTCCGCTGGTATGCCACATTGCCGTCCGGCCCGATGCGCGCGCCGGAGCCGGCATGAGCTATCTGTACTTCAGCAACATCGTCGGTTCAGCGGCGGGAAGCTGGATCGTGGGGTTCGTTTTAATGGATTTCTGGACGCTACGCTGGATCTCCGTGTTCCTGGCTCTTCTTGGAGCCGGGATTGCCGTGGCATTGTCAGGCGCCGCGCAACTCGGTCGTCGTGAGAGGACCAAGGCATTCCTTCTGACCGCGGGTTTTAGCGCTGCGGTTTTGCTTTCCTCCCGGCCGCTGTTCGCCACGATCTTCGGACAGATGCAGTCCAAGCAGGATTGGGGACAGCCGGGCACGCGTTTGACCGATATTGTCGAGAATCGGAGCGGCGTGATTACGGTCGACGAGGATGGCGCGATCTTTGGTGGCGGGGTTTTCGACGGCTGGATGACCACCGATATCCGCGAGACGGATCAGCTCATGCGACCACTGGCTCTCAGTTTTTTTCACCCCAGCCCGAAGCAGGTGCTGGTGGTCGGGATGTCCGGCGGCGCCTGGTCTCAGATCATTGCCAATCATCCGCAACTGGAGAAGGAGGTGATTGTTGAGATCAACCCTGGATACCTTGAAATCGTCCGGAAATATCCGCAGGTCGCGCCGCTGCTACACAATTCTAAGGTGGAGCTGGTGATCGACGATGGCCGCCGCTGGATGTTCCGGCATCGCGACCACCAGTTCGACGTAATCGTGATGGACACGATCTATAATTGGCGTGCGAACGCGACGAGCCTGCTTTCGGTCGAGTTTTTGCGCCTCGCGCGGCAACTGCTGGCGCCTGGCGGAATTCTTTACTACGACACGACATTCTCGCCTGAGCGCGCAAAGAACTGGCGCAGTGGAATTCCCGTGCGCGTTCCGGTTCGGACCGATGATGGTGGTCGGTGACCGTCCGATCCAGATCGACCGGGAGCGCTGGCGAAGCGTCCTGCTTAGTTACAGGCTGGATGGAAATCCGATCCTCGATCCGGCCGTTCCGGAGGATCGCAGCTGGCTGGAAGAAATCCTGCAGCGCGCCGACACGCTGCCGGGAAACCAATATGTTTCCGAGGGTATGGAAACCAGAGAGAACATTTTGCGGCGCACGAAACACATGCAGGTGGTTACCGATGACAACATGGCGACGGAATGGAGGCCCTAGGTGCAGCGCGGACGTTGGAGACGGATCGTCGTGGGATTCCTGGCATTCGGGTCGATCGCGATCGCGCTGGCGCAGGTGGGGGATTCGGACCTACGGTGCGCCGTTGTGGCCGGGTTCGCGATATACCCGGGCTGACCGGGACCGGGCGATCGAGCGCGGGCTCAATTTCATTTACCATTCCATCGCCACCAATCGCCGATCATTTTCACGAATGGGGCAGCGATCTGCTGTTTGCCTTCTACAAGATTTCGGAGACGTCACTGAGCCCACACTTACGGCGAATGGCCTCAGCCATGGGACGCGAGCGCGCGCAGGAGTGGCGCCGTATCCACCCGACATTGCCGAAGGACGCGGATGCGTTTGACGTGATCGATCTGGCTAGCGGGAATGACGCAGCCGAGCGGCTAGGCGTGCCTGACTGCAAATGCGGTCGCAGCTCGTCGAGGCGGCTCCGCGGGTCTCCATCTACGATTACTTCCTTTTCGATCCCGCGAAGGAGCCGCCGCCCTCCGATATCCCGGAGCAATGCTCGAAATGTGGGCTCCAAAACGCGCGCGGTGAGAAGGTCTGCAAGCGCTGCGGCGCCAAGCTCAAAATGCGCAATCGCTACGATCTCTACCAGGACGCGCTGATCGGAACCTATACGGGCGACCATACGGGAATCACGATGGGCGTACCTTACGCGGCCGTCTTGCAGTGGCTGCCGGCGATGAGGCCTTACCCGATCGCATCGCGCACGTAACGACTCGGATTATTATGGCGGCGTGTACGCCGCCACGCATGTGGTATACACCTACAACGACTACAGCCGATATAAAATTTCACGCGCAGTGCTTTGCGGAAGAGTTCGAGCACCTCAACGCGAATTTAAGGCAAGCGATCACCGAACAGGACCCGGAGACGATGGGCGAATATCTCGATTCGTTGCGCTCGTTTGGACTAACCCTGCGGGACCCGCTCGTGCGCACCGGATTCGAGTATCTGCTTTCGGCGCAGAATGACGACGGTAGCTGGGGAGACACGAAGGACCCGGACCCGTATGGAAGATATCACCCAACCTGGACGGCGATCGATGGATTGCGCGATTATCGCTGGACGCGGGTGTTGCCGTGCCCGGTTTTGGAAGGTGAGGGCGGAGAGAAGCGATTTCAAGAGCCTCCCCACAATCCGACCAAGCTAACGCCTACAACTACAGCCGCCACCATCCTTCTTAGGTGTTTCTTCCTTCTTCTTGCCGCCCTTTTTCTTACTGGCCTTCTTGTGTTTTCCTTCTTCGGCGTGTCCTGCCCGAAAGTAACGGCAGCGGCGGCGCCGAAGAGACTCAGGGCAAGCAATACCGTCAAAATCTTCTTCATGGGTTTCTCCTTCAGATACAATGAGCAAATTAGATCGCTCCTTGCAATACTAAATGGTTCTTGTCGCGAGCGACCTTTACTCGCGTAATTAAAATTCTTTAAGAAACCCTGAGAGGAAGCCTTGATCGTCACTTCATGACTCCCCAGAGACTCGAAAAGTCATCGGTCCACATGCGGAAGCCCTGCCGCGGCGCAAGTATCTCCGCGGCTTTTACCAGGTCTGGTGCGGTCTGGCGAATCCCTGGATCGGCGATCACTACCCAACCGGATGGATAGCACAGAATGTCGTCGTCGTCGGGACTAAGACTGTAATACAGCGCGATCTTGTTGAAGGAGGACGCGGCACGTTCCAAGACTGGGCGCAGATCGAGGTAGTTGTTCGAGACGTTTAAGGCCAACAGACCTCCCGGCTTGAAGTGGCGGAAGTAAATTTGTAGCGCCTCTCGAGTGATGAGGTGTACGGGTACGGAGTCGCCGGAGAACGCGTCCATCACCAGAAGGTCGAACTGCTGGCTCGGCTCATGCTCGAGCGAAAGGCGGGCATCGCCGAGCGCAATTTCAATCTTTGCGCGACTATCCGTGAGATAGGTGAATTGGGTCTTAGCGATCGGCGGAACCAGTGCGTTGATCTCATAGAAGCGATAGATATCCCCGGATCTTCCGTAGGCGGCCAGAGTGCCGCACCCCATGCCCATAATTCCCACCCGCTGCGGCGCAGCAGTCCGCGCGGACATCACATGCCCGATGCCCGATGCCTTACAAAAATAGGTGATCGGCTGCCTGCGATATTCCTCGCTGAGCATCTGCTCGCCGTGGTTGATGAGGCCGTGAACCAGCATTCGGTACGGTTCTTCGTCCGGCTCGGCATACTCCCTCACCCGTAGCTGGCCATAGAAGTTACGCTCGACCAGAAGGTAGTTGTGCACGCTCCGCCGCATAACCATTCCCAGATAAACCACAAAGCCGCAGAAGACGACCCCCAGAGCGGGCCTCCAGAACCTCGGCGCACTCAACCATCCTGTCTTGGGCCGTGGCGCTAATATCCCGGCGAGCGCGGCGCACATCGCCAGTCCTATCGGAAACTCATAGTAAGAGTTGAAGAAGTTCGGCGCGATCAAGCCGACAAACACTCCTCCCGCTGCCCCGCCCAGCGCGATCGCAACGTAAAATTCGGTCAAATACCTCGCATGGGGTTTCAGCCGTGTGAGCTCACCGTGACAGAACATGCACCAGACGAAAAGCGAGGCCGTAAACACGCCAATGGTCGGAATCATATGCGGTCTCCATGCGGCCGGATGAAGCCAGTAGCCGGCGATCGCCAGCCCCACCACGACCAACGGGAGATAAATCGCTCGCCGGTACGATCCGGACGTGTTAAAAACAGAGGATGAAGCTGAATAGGTAGGTCGCGAGCGGAAGCACCCAAAGGAACGGGATCGCCGCCACGTCCTGGGTAAGGAAAGTGGTTACAGAGAGCAATAGAATCGAGGCGCATGCGGCCAGTGCGACCCACAAGATTCGCGTTGCGGTCCGCGGCTCCTCTGGGGGCGCTGTGTCTTCCCTGACGATGATCGTAGGGTGCATGCCCGTTCGCGCCCCAAGCCACGCAGTCGCCGCGCATAACGCCACGAAGCACACATATCCGAACGACCAGGCGTTGGCTTGTAAACGAGTGGTTAACGCGGGCTCAAACAACAGGGGATAGGACAGGAGCGCGAGCATCGAGGCGAGATTCGAAAGCGCGAAGAGCCGGTAAGGGATTGCGCCGCGGTACGTTCGCGCGTACCATGCCTGCACCAGCGAACTGGTCGTCGAGACGACGAAATACGGCAATCCGACGGTGACGCTAAGCAAGCCGAGAATTCGGAGCGAAGGGCTATCCGCCGGCGCAGGCGTCCACGAAGGATTGGCATATATGGGAAGTGCGAGCAGGCTTAACGCCAGCACTGTGCTGTGGATCAGCGCTTGCCTTCGCGCACTGAACCGGCCCTGAAGCCAGTGCGCGTAGACGTAGCCGAACAGGAGCACGATCTGAAAGAACAGCATGCAGGTGCTCCAGACCGCGGACACGCCGCCGAACCACGGCAGGATCATCTTCGCGATCATCGGTTGGATTTGAAAGAGAAGGAAGGCGGAAAGAAAAACGGTGCATGCGGACAAAAGCTCGAAGGCCGTCATGGTCTACGGTTGGAAGCAACCGGACAGGCGCATAAGCGAGAAGTCTATCACAATGACGGGTTTACGGCGCAGCCGGGCGCGAGTGAAGGCGCGGCGGTCGTGGCGCTATCGGGTCGCGAAACCTCGCGATCACCTCGGCTGGTTCACCCAGCTCCACTAATCGCTTGACATCCAGGCGCGCAAACTCTTTCCGAAAGACGCCGTCCATGCGTGGCTCCAAGTCCTCCATCAATGGCGCAGCATTGGTCAGGGCGGATTCGCCGGAACGACGCTCAACAGGACTAGCTGTGCCTTAAAGCGACTGGCCATGGCATTCAAACGAAGGCTGTGTGGGCATGCGTCATAACCCACTGTGTACCGAGCGGTTATCGCGCTAATTCGCGCACCGTCAGACAAAATAGGCGCACGTGCCTTCTCGACAATGAGCAAGATCGCAGGCCGTTCAAGAGCAGATGATTCTGCGGGAGGGAAAGCGGCCTTGTCTTAAGGCCGTTATAACGCGCGGCGTTTCGTCGTGCGGATCCTAGCAGCGCCTGTTGTCTGATACTCTGACATTGACCGTTTCTCGGACACGCTTTTCGCCCCGCCGCTCCTGGCCTGGCGCCGGAATCCCGTAAAAACCAATATTTCGGCAGCGAGAAGTTGCGTCTTGCACCCACATCACTATATGGCTTCTGGATTGCCTCAGCGAAAGCCGTAGGTCGGACTGAAAGGATTTCGTTCCATGGCGTCAAATGGCTGCTCAGGAGAGTGCGCCGGTTGCAAGGGCGCGGGCGCACCCGGCTCGGAGAGCCGGCGGACAATGTTGTCGTGGCTTCTGGGAGGGGGTGCGTTCGCTTCAATGGCGTCCTTCCTGTATCCGGTGATTCGGTTCCTGAACCCTCCCGCCGTGACCGAGGCGGCGGTGAACGAGGTCGACGCCGGGAAGGTGCAGGACCTGAAGCCGAACTCCGGGAAAATCGTGAAGTTCGGGAACAAGCCGGCGCTGCTGGTGCGCGTCAGCGATACCGAGTGGAAGGCGTTTTCGGCGGTATGCACTCACCTGAACTGCACGGTCCAGTATCGCGATTCGACCCGCCAGATCTGGTGCGCCTGCCATAACGGCACCTACGACATGAGCGGAAGAGTCGTTTCGGGACCGCCGCCCAATCCTCTCGAGGAGTACGCCGTGAATCTGCGCGGCGACGAAGTGGTGATTTCCCGGCGGGCATGACCATGAACGGAAAAGCGATGCACTGGCTTGATGAAAGGCTCGGCCTGAGCGCGATTCGGGAGGTGGCGGCGCACAAGACGGTGCCGGTCCACTCCGCGACGCGATGGTATTACTTCGGCGGCATCACGCTGTTTCTGTTTGGCGTTCAAGTGGTGACCGGCATCCTGCTGATGTTCTACTACCGCCCCACCACCGCCGAGGGATTCGAGAGCGTGCGTTTCATCATGACGCGCGTGGAGTTCGGCTGGCTGATCCGGTCCATTCATAGTTGGTCGGCGAACCTGATGATCTTCGTGGCTTTCGTGCATATGTTCAGCGTCGTGTTCACGCACGCCTACCGGCCGCCGCGGGAGCTGACGTGGGCAAGCGGAATCGTGCTGCTGGGCCTGCTGCTGGGGTTCGGATTCAGCGGATACCTGCTGCCCTGGAACCAGATCTCGTATTTCGCCACCAAAGTGGGGGCTGATGTGGCGGGAAGCACGCCGGTGATCGGGGGAACCATCGCGCGCATTCTGCGCGGCGGCGAGGATGTAGGCGCAGCCACGCTGACGCGGTTTTTCGCGCTGCACGTGATGGTGCTGCCGATCCTGACCGCGGGTTTGATCGTGGTGCACGTGTTACTGGTCCAGAAGAACGGCATGAGCACGCCCCCGTGGATCTCCGCGGCGCGCGTCCGGCAGATGAAGTTCTTTCCGAATTTCTTCCTTCGGGAAGCAATGGTGTGGTACGGAGCGCTGGCGGTGCTGGGCGCGCTGGCGGCGATTTTCCCTTGGGAGCTCGGCGAGAAGGCCGATCCCTTCGCATCGGCGCCCAAGGGCATCCGCCCGGAATGGTATTTTCTGGCCCAGTTCTACACCTTGAAGCTGATTCCAAGTCACGTCTGGATTATTGAAGGCGAACTTCTGGGCATTCTCGGCTTCGGCCTGCTGGCGGTGTGCTGGGCGTTGCTTCCGGTGTGGGGAGTGAACCGGGCTGGCGAGGCGCGCACGCGGCTGGTCAGCGGCGCGGGAATTTTCTTGATCGCGTATCTCGCGATATTTACGTATTTGGGGTACGTCAAATGAAAACCCTCTTGGTGGTGCTCGCTCCGGTGGTGCTGTTCGCCCAGGCCGCGAAAGACACTTGCGTGGAGTGTCACACGGTCATGGACGGGGCCATCCAGCGGCCTGCATTGCTGATCAAGGACGACATTCACACCGCCAACGGACTGAGCTGTTCGGACTGCCACGGCGGCGACCGTACCAGCGATGATCCGACGGTGGCGATGAGCAGGGCCAAGGGGTTTGTCGGCAAACCCAAGCGGACGGCGATTCCGCAGTTGTGCGCCAAGTGCCATGCCAGCCCCGACTACATGCGCCGCTTCCGGCCGCAACAGCGTGTCGATCAATTTGAACTGTATAAAACCAGCGTTCACGGTAAGCTTCTGGCGTCGGGAGACGAAAACGTGGCGACGTGTATCGACTGTCACAGCGTGCACGACATTCGAGCGGTGAAGGACGCGATGGCGCCGGTCCATCCGCTACGGCTGCCGGACACCTGTGGACGCTGCCATGGCGATGCGCAAAAGATGGCGAAGTACGGAATCCCGACCAATCAGTTGGAGCATTACCGCACCAGTGTTCACTGGGCGGCGCTGAAGAATGGCGATCTATCGGCTCCCACTTGCGCGTCGTGCCACGGAAATCATGGGGCCAAGCCGCCGCAGGTTGAATCGGTCGCCGCGGTGTGCGGGAGTTGCCACGTGCTGTTCGCGCAACTCTACGAGAAGAGCGTTCACCAGCCGATCTTCTCGGCTGCATCGGGCGGCGGCGGATGCATCGTGTGCCACAGCAACCATGCGATCCACCAGCCCTCGACAGCCATGCTGGCCGGTCCGCAAGCGGTCTGCTCCAACTGTCACGAACCGGGAACGCCCGGCGCCAAAACCGCGCAGCAGATGGCGCAGTGGCTCGACGGGCTGGATGCCGCGCTGAAACACTCCGAAGCCGTTCTGGCCTCGGCCGACAAATATGGCATGGAGGTTTCCGAAGCGCAGGTGCGGCTCGGCGACGGGCGGGAAAACCTGGTAAAAGCGCGTCTCGCGATGCACGCCTTTCAGCCCGAGGAGATGCACAAGCCGATCGAGGCTGGAATGGCGGTCGCCGGCGAAACGCTGCGCGCGGGCCAGGCTGCGCTTCATGACAAAGACGTTCGCCGCATTGGCCTGGCAATCTCGGTGTTCTTCATCGCTATCACGGTGGTTGCGCTCTTGCTGGTGATCCGGCGGCTGGAGGCAAACGGCTCGGGCTATATCGAGCCGTCGATATAAGTTTCGAAAAGGACCAATATGAGAACGATCACAATCGCATTCTTCACTGCCTGTGGACTCGCCCTGGCAGGGGCGCCTGAAGGAAAAACAGTATTCGAGTCGAAATGCCAGTCGTGTCACGGGCCCAACGGCGAGGGCAAGGCAGCCATCGCGAAAATGTTCAACGTCGAGATGCACCCGCTCGGCTCAAAGGAGATCCAGGCCAAAACAGACGCGGACTTCAAGAACATCATCAACGGCGGCCACGGAAAAATGAAGCCGGTGACCGGCCTGAGCGACAAGCAGATTGAGGACGTGATCGCATTCGTGCGGACCTTGAAGCAGTAGTCGCCGGCGCTCGGCTGCGATAACATAAGCTGGCACTTATGGGTGAGAAGCAGTGGTTCTGGGCGACCCTTACGCTCTCCAGCATCACGATTGTCTCGGTCGTGTTCGCCGCGTGGGAATTGGTCGAGAATCGCTATTTCCGCGATGCCAATTATCTGACGCTGCATTATTTGTACATCAGTCGCGGCATTGCATCGTCGCTGGTGCTGACGTTTTGGGCGGCATGGTTCGTGTTGCGGCAACGGCGCAAGGGCGAAGAGGACCTCCGCCGTTCCAATGAACGATATCGCGGCCTGCTGGAGGATTTTCCCGGCGGGGTCATTCTCTACGATAAGGATCTACGCGTGGTGGAATGGAACGCATCCGCGGAACGGATGTACGGTTACGCGAAAGCGGAAATGCAGGGTCACGCGTTGCCGACCGTTCCACCCGGCAAAGTGGATGAGCTGCGCGAATTCATGCGGCGCGTGGACGCCGGCGAACCCGTGCTGGATGTGGAAACCACCAGGCTCGCCCGCACCGGCCTGCCTTTTCCGGTCCAACTGAGCCTGCGTCCGTTCCGCGAGCGCGATCAGCCGGTTCACTTCCTGGAGGCGACCTCGGATATTCGCGAACGCGTTCGCTGGCGCGACGCCATGCTCGAACTGGAGAAGCTCACCAGCATGGGCAAAATGGCTGCCGGAACAGCGCATCATCTGAATTCACCGCTGGCGGCGCTTCTTTTGCGGGTGCAGCTGATGCGCGAGCGGGCCGGAGAGGACGCCGATCTGGAACGCCTGGAGGAAGGGCTCACCTTTTGCCGCCATTTCGTGCAGCGGCTGCTGGAGTTTGCGCGCATGCGGCCCGCGGACAAGGAAAACCAGGATCTCGCCGCCACCGTCGAATCGGTGGCCGGATTCTTCCTGCCGGTGATCCAATCCAAGCGCGCCAACCTTACCACGGAGACGGCGAGCGCCAGAGGTCTGGAGGTTTGCGCGGATCGCAATCTCTTGGAAACGGTGCTTTTGATCCTGTTGAGCAACGCTCTGGACGCGACCGGCGCGGGCGGCGAGATCCACATCCGCTGCTTGCCGATCGCCGGACACCAGATCGAGGTCGCGGTCAGCGACAATGGCCCCGGCATCTCTCCAGACAACCTGGCTCGCGTGTTTGAGCCGTTCTTTACGACCAAAGAACCCGGTCGAGGCACCGGGCTGGGACTGGCGATCGCCAAGAATTTCGTCACCGAACACGGCGGATCGATCCGCATCGAAAGCGAGCCGGGTAAGGGAGCCACGGCGTACCTCCGGCTGCCACTGGCCGTGGTTGGCGAACTGGCGCAAGATACCATCGAGTCGCGAGGGGTCATCTAGTGAGGACCGGTCCCACGATCCTGGTGGTTGACGATGACGCCCGATTGGCAGCGACGTTAAAAGAATTTCTGGCGCGCGAGGGCTACCAAGTGGAGGTCGCACAATCGGGAGCAGAGGCGCTGGCCATCCACGCCGCCAATCCGCGTATTTCTCTGGCGCTGGTCGACCTGATCATGCCGCTGATGGATGGACTGACACTCACCGATGAGCTGCGCCGCCGCGATCCCGACATCGCCGTAATCGTGATGACCGGCTACGGCACCATCGAGACGGCCATCGAGGCGATCAAGAAAGGCGCCGAGGACTACATCACCAAGCCGTTCGACTACGAAGCGGTTCGCAAAAAAATTGCCCGGCTGATGGAGGTGATGGAGTTGCGCGAGCACGTGGCGCAGCTTGAGGGTCACCTGCAACGCCACGAATGCTTCGAAAACATCACTGCGGTATCTCCGGCCATGGAAAAGGTGCTCGAACGGGCCCGGCTGGCGGCGGCGACCGACGCTTCGGTCCTGATCGTCGGCGAAACGGGAACGGGCAAAGAGATGCTGGCCCGTGCGATTCACCAAGCCAGCCCGCGCGGCAGGATGCCGTTCGTCCCGGTGAACAGCGGAGCGTTGCCGCGTGAGTTGGTGGAGAGCGAATTGTTCGGATTCCGCCGCGGCGCATTCACCGGCGCGTACAGCGATGCGCCGGGGATTTTCTTGGCCGCTTCCGGCGGCACGGTATTTCTGGACGAGATCGGGGAGATGCCCAAAGACGTTCAGGTGAAGCTGCTGCGCGTGTTGCAGGAAGGTGAAGTGAGGCCGGTGGGCAGCACCAAGTCCGTCCACGTGGACGTTCGTGTGATCTCCGCCACCAATCGCAGCCTGAACGAACTGCGTAGCACACTTTTACGGGAGGACCTGTATTTCCGCATCGCCACGGTGGTGCTTCAGGTCCCTCCGTTGCGGGCTCGGCAGGAAGACATTCTGGTCCTGTCACAACACTTTGCCGCACGGCTGACGCGGCGCTACGGCCGCGAGATCTCGCTTTCCCGAACCGCGCTCGAGCTGTTGCTGGCGTACTCGTTTCCGGGCAACGTGAGGGAACTGGAGAGCCTGATCGAGAGCGCCGCAGCGTTATCGGCCGACGCCCCGCAGGTGATCACGGAAAAAGACCTTAAGCCGTTGCTGAGCCCGACGCAAACTGCGACCGTCGCCGGCGATGAATCATCCCGTATCCATCGAGCAGATGGAGCGGCTGACCATCCAGCAGGCGCTGCGGATGGCCGACGGGAACCGCACCAAAGCGGCATCGCTGCTGGGCATTTCGCGCGATACGCTGTATCGGAAATTGCGGCAATATCAGAGCTGAAACGCGAAGCTTTGCGGCCGTCTGAAAATCGGACGATCGTCTCGTTTTGCGACGCGGCTCCACCGCTAAATCCAATCCGACCGGCTTTTCCGCGATGGCGCGCTGCGTGCACTGACCGCAGCATGCCAGTGATGAATGGACGCAAACAGCTCCTGTTTTGGATCGCTGCGGCATTGATTGCTTCGGCCGTCCTGATCACCACACTTATCTGGGAGCGGCGGCCCACGGTTGCGCGACGCGCTCTCTACGTCATCGGGGTCCCGGAGCGGGGTGCGGCGCTGTTCTATGGAGACAAGCAGTGCTCCATTTGTCACGCGGTCAATGATTCGGGTGGACGCATCGCGCCCGATCTTTCCGCCACGCGTCCTGGAACGCCGGCCCTGGGCTGGATGGCCACCGTTCTGTGGAACCACGCCCCGGGAATGTTCCGGCGGATCCGCAGCGGCAAGTCTTATCCGCAGTTGAATACCCAGGAAATGGCGGACATCCTCGCGTTCCTTTATCAAGCCAGCAATGTCGATCGTGCAGGCGATCCGGTGGCCGGCCGCCGCGTGTTCCGTGAAAAAGGATGTATACAGTGCCATGCGGTGCGTTCGGAAGGCGGCAAGTCGGCGCCGGATCTAGCCACCGTGGCGCTGGCCGGGGGATCGAGCGAGTGGGTGTGCGCGATGTGGGACCACACACAGTCGATGATCGGTCCGATCACAACCGCGCTCGGGAGTTGGCCGCAATTCAAGGGCGGAGAGATGAACGATCTGCTTGCGTACGTCAGGCCGGATGCTTCCAGGAATCCGCATGAGAGAACCGGCAGCGCCGAGAAGGGTTGGAAAGTTTTCCAGAGCGGATGCATTCAATGCCACGCGGTCCGCGGGCAGGGCGGCCGGTTGGGCCCGGAACTCGGTCCCGAGCACGAGCTTCCGCTGACGGCAACGCAATTCGCCGGCGTACTTTGGAACCACGCCCCGGCGATGGTTCGGTTGGGTCACGAAAATGGCATTGCCGTGCCAGTCCTCCAGGCCGGCCAGATGGCGGATCTTTCGGCGTTTCTGGCGAGCCTGCGATTTTTCGAGCCTACCGGATCGCCGTTAATTGGCGAGCGCATTTTTGGCGTGCGCGGCTGCGCTCAATGTCATGGATCCGCGGCGGAAGGCACACGTCTCGGCCCGCCGCTCGATAACTCATGGCGAAGCCTATACGGCGGTTTCCTTCACCGCCGCGCTGTGGAAGCACGGCCCGAAGATGGTCGACCGTACCGAGGAGTCTGGGGATTGCCTGGCCGAAGCTCGAAGCGGGCGACATCGGCGATCTGGTCAGTTTTCTGAACACGCTGGCGCCCAGGAAGTAGGGCGCGGCGTTCTGTAGTCGCGTTTCCTTCGGCGAGACACCACAAACGGATGCCCGTATTTAATCGAAGCTTAGCCTTGCATGGGCGGTGCCATGGTGGCGGCCTACAGCGAAAGATCATGGTGACAACCGGATAAATGGAAATCCTCGAAGCAGAATAGGTACTCACTTGGCGGCGTACGGCAAAAACGCGAAGCAAAGATATTTTTGGATATTGGAGAAGCAACGTGTTTGAGCTTCTCTAACGCGCGATCTTCGTTCCGCCGCATGAGCTCTTCCCACCGCCTAGGGCCGAGATGTTGGCGTTCAGTACGTGGGTCACTTGGACCGCGGGGTCTTTTGTCCAACGTTGCTTAATTGGCAGTTCCCGACATCGGACCTGCGAGAAGACTGCGTTGCGGACCTTTTTGCCTTTGAAACTGGACGGATGTCGCGTCACCGATCGCAAACGCGACATCTGTACATGGCAGCCGGTCTGACTGGTCGACGGTTCTGTCGACCCCTGGCAACTTGGACTCAGGCGGGAGCTTAAGCGGGGCGGAGCAGATGTTTCCGTGATTGTTTACTTGAGGCAGGGACCTTTGATAGTAGGCGTACGGCCCACCCAGGTGACCTAATGTCGGCGAGCGGACCAGCGTGCGGGCTCGACGGAGCAAATATCGGCGCCGGTCAGGTACTCTTCGAAGAACGCGCCAACCTGCGTGAGATTCCCGGATATGTCGAATACACCGCAAATCGGGCATTCGAGGGCGCTATGTAAGCTCCAATAGATCAGGTAAGGTACACCCCAGGTGATGGCGTCATCCAGGGCGGTGTGAAGAGTCTGGATGAAGGTCTGCGGATCCGCGCCCGGTGAAGCCGTCATAATTTCACCGATGATGATTGCATTCGAGCCAGCGATATTTTGAATCGTCCGCAAATCTTGAAGCAGAGCACTGCCGGGATCCTTCATGGAGGTACTTTGATAGGAAGAATAGGAGACGTAATCGAACTTGACATAAGGAACGACGTCGTAGAGCGTGCTCTCCAGCCCCGCGTCGTGAAGCGATCGTACCGCGCAAAACTCCGGTGCAAAGTAGACCTTCATTCCGCCGATGCCGGCAGCCATCGCCCTCTCGCGTCCTCGGTCAATGCCACGCTGGCGCAGCCGAAACCAGTGTTTCAGCCCCTCAAACGATGCGGCTGCGTTTGCATTTCCACCGTACATTTGCGGATAGCCTGGCATCGCAGCTCGCCCGAAATGACGGATCGGTGGCATACCCAAACGAATATCCGCAGTAGACGTCGTTATCGCTTTCCCAATTCGAAATGATGAACCGCTTATTGGTGTGCTGGTATGCCTGATAGAGGTAAACGGTGAGGTCGCTGTATTCACGTATTATCTCTGCCTCGCGTTCCGGGGTATAAATCGTGGGTTCCAGGTACAGATGATTCACGCAATCCGGGAAAGTGACGCCATCGTACGCCGTCAGAATGAAAACGCTGATAGCCGGATTGTCGAGCGCCTTCATTACATCCGGGTACTGTACCGCCTGCGCCAATGTGAAGTTGGAAATACAGGAGGAACTGATGCCGTAGTCGACGTTCATCCGAGCCGATATCGTGAGCCGAGCGATGTGGCCGCCTATTTGAGCGATCTCGTCAACTCCCTCGCTGATCGACTTCGTGCTAGTCCCTCCCCAGTCATAAAAGCCGACATTAAGCGAAGGGGGCGCTTGAGAATAGGAGGTTGCGGCCAGAATGGACAGGCAAGCCGCAAGTTGCAATGGGCGGCCGCTGGTGAATTGCATAGTTTTCTCGGGCCCTCGCAGCAAGATAGCTTGCAATTCAAAGACCCGCCGGCACCGCGCGGCCGACCGTTTGCCGTCGCGAGCCTACAAAGCGCGAGTCTCGCCCATATCCGTGTTGCGGCGATCACGCCTGCGCGATTTCACACCTCGGTAGCTGGCTTTCACCCAAAGTGAAACCTGTTGCGCTCGGCGACTGCCTGGGGTAGTCGCCTATACGGACAACGGCTGCCAGGTACGCGTTGGAGGAAGCAGCCAGCGCAGCTTCCCGAGGCATTCCAGCCGGGCGCGAAGTGCCTTCATCGGCATTGGCATCCACCTCCGTACTGGATGCTATCTCACGCCTCCAAGAAACGCGGCGAAGAGTCCACCAACGACGACCACAACACCAATTGCGACCCCGACAACGATGTTGCGGGTTCTGTGGCTCGGCTCAACGCTCTTGACCCGCTTCACCACCTGCACCTGCTGAAACCGGACTTCGTTCTTCTCCAACCGGTTCTTTTGTTCCCGGGTCAACACAAATCCCACATCGGAGACGTCAGTGATCCATCCACGGAGCTTGGAGCCGTCCAAGAGGTGTATTTCGACTGGGCTGTCCGGCGGAATGCCGCGGATCTGCTCTTCGATAGTTCCCGCCGATGAGCGCTGGGGCTGCCCGAAGCAGGCCGCAGTTAACAGCACGACTGCTAGTAGTGACGCGAGGATTTGCCTTCTCACGTTGAAGACAAAGCACGCGGGTTGCCATTCCGCGATTTTGGATCAGTGTGCTGGCCGCGGCTACCAGTAGTGCGCGCAACAGCACGATCTCTCCAGGCACTGGCTCGAGGTGCCTACTGGGAGCTGCCTTAATAGCATGCGGGTGGTCTGCGACGGAACTTTACTCGGTCAGAGTTCGAAACATATCCGACCTGCGCCAGTCTGAATGCAATAATCCTGGCATGCATTATCCCGCATCTTGTGAACCAGTTGATCCGGTTCGAGCAAGACGGTTTTCACGCCGCAAAAGTTCGAGACGTGTCAAAGGTCGGGAGCCATCCTTCAAAGGCTCTATCGCAAACCGGATCGACTCGTTTCTTATCAGATCCGCGCGCTATCTTATTGGCTCATGTACGCTTCGTGCTTGGGTCACGCGAATGAACTTCGTTCCGGATCGTGCGATGAACGAGACCTCTGCTTCGCTGGTGAAGTGTACCCTATGCGGAAAGCCGAGGATTTGATCATACGATTTTCCTTCCCGGCCATCCAGGACGACGTAAGAGCGGTTCGTCTTGGCGACCCCCTCGTTAACTTCGAAGACCGTGTGAAACTGATCGCCCAAGAACTGAATGTCAAATTCACCACCCATCACCTGCTCCGGCCCGAACGATCCGTCGACGAAGACCCGCCCCCGCCATCCAATACCATCTTTACGATTGCCAGTCGTATCCCGATCAGCCCACCAAATCAAGCGAAGTATAAAGTGCGCGGGAGGCTTGAAATCCACGTCACAACCATACTGGGCGTACTCCTTTTTGTCTGGTACGGGTAACTGGCTCAGGATCTTCCCGCGCGAGACTTCCCGACGGGGTGCGCGTCGATTTGCGCGGCATGGTTCAGTCGATGGAAGAATCCTTTAAGAGCTTCGCCATAGGGCTCTCGCTTTCAGTGGCACTACTTTACTGATTCTGGTCGCGCAGTTTAGTTCATTCAAGGATCCCGTCATTATCATGCTCGCCATCCCGATGGGATTTATCGGTGTTCTAATCGTCCTGCCGCTCACCGGCACGACGTTGAACGTCATGTCTCTAATGGGCGTGCTTATGCTGTCCGGGATCGCCGCGTCCAATAGCATTTTGATCGTCGAATTCGCGCACCGTCTGGAACAGCAGGGCAACTCCGTCCAAGATGCGATTATCAACGCCTGCCGCGTTCGTCTACGGCCAATCCTGATGACTTCCCTCGCAACGATCATCGGAATGGTGCCGATGGCTCTGAAACTCGGGACCGGCAGTGAACAATACGCTCCGCTGGCCCGGGCGATTATCGGAGGTCTGACGGCGTCAGTCATTTTGACGGTATAAATTGTTCCGGCGGCTTTCCTGGCAGCGTACGGAAAACGGAGCGAATCGCATTAAACTCATGGCGCGTAAACCACTTGGGCCGTTGATTTAGCCTGGACAATCATCAAGTGCGTCCGTCAAAATTCTGCAAATCGGTCCGGGACCGCCACACCATCCGCGCCGGCGACGAGGGCAAGGAAGACAGGGCACGCACGCAGCGCGAGCGCCTCGCAGACGCTAGCATAATAAGGTTTATGAATCGCAGAAAGTTCGTTCACGGAAGTCTCACTTGCGCGCTCGCCGCACAGGAATCCATCAGTGCCCAATCGCGAGCGGGGGCCGACACGTTCGAGCTGGAAGAAAAGAACCTCGATGAATTGGGGTCGCTGATGCAAAGCGGCCGATACACTTCCCGCCGGTTAACCGAACTTTACCTGGCGCGTATCGAGGCGACTAATCGTAAAGGCCCTCAACTTGGAGCCGTGATCGAGACGGATCCGGACGCGCTGGCCGTCGCCGATACGCTTGACCGCGAGCGGAAGCAGAAAGGCGCGCGCGGTCCTCTGCACGGCATTCCATTGCTGATCAAGGACAACGTAGGAACTGCCGACCGTACGCACACCTCTGCCGGATCGCTCGCTTTAGCCGACTGGACGCCGCCGAGTGACGCGTTTCTGATTCAGCGCTTGCGCGCCGCGGGCGCCGTGATTCTGGGAAAGGCCAATATGAGCGAGTGGGCTTTCTGGAGATCGTCGCGCGGAGTCAGCGGATGGAGCGCGCGCGGCGGCCAGGCCCGCAACCCGTACGCGCTCGATCGGAACCCCTCCGGATCGAGCGGAGGAAGTCGGCGTTGCCGTGTCTGGCAATCTCTGCGCCGCGGCTGTGGGCAGCGATACAGGGGGCTCCATCACGTACCCGGCGTCGGCGAACGGCGTTGTTGGAATTCGCCCAACTTTGGGATTGGTCAGCCGGGACGGCGTCATTCCCGTTTCCGAAACGCAGGACACCGCGGGTCCCATGGCGCGCACCGTGCGCGACGCGGCGATTCTTCTGGGCGCGATGACCGGCGTTGATCCTCGGGATCACGCGACGCAGGCGAGCGCCGGCAAATCTTCAGCGGACTACACTAAGTTCCTCACCAGCGGCGGACTTCGCGGAGCGCGATTGGTAGTGGCGCGCGAATATTTCGGAATCAATCCCGGGATGGACAGCGTGATCGAAGGGTCGCTCGAGCTCTCAAGCGAGAGGGCGCGGTTCTGATCGATCAGGCGGAGGGCCTGGGCGGCGGGCCGTATCAGCGGGACATGCTCGAAGTGTTCATGTACGACTTTCATGTGAACATCGACGACTATCTGAAGCAGTTGCCCGCTCGCTTCCCGGTGCGCTCGCTGAAAGATTTGATTGCGTTCAATGTGAAGAACAAGGATCGTGAGATGCCGTATTTCGGTCAGGATCTTTTGGAGAAGTCGCTCGCACGAGGACCGCGGACCGAAAAACGATATCAGGAAGCCCGCGCCAACTGCCTTCGATTAGGCAAAACCGAGGGCATCGACGCCGCTCTTCGGAGACATAACGCGAGCGCCATCGTCGCTCCGTCATTGACGCCGGCGTTTCTGACGGATTGGGTCACGGGCGACGGTTTTTCAAGCGCGTGCACCATTCCGGCGTGCGTCAGCGGCTATCCACACATCACGGTTCCCGCCGGATTCGTGCGCGGATTACCCGTCGGCCTTTCCTTTTTCGGCGCGGCGTGGAGCGAACCCGTTTTATTGCGGCTGGCCTATGGCTTCGAAGCTGCTAGCAAAGCTCGCCGCAAGCCGGGCTTCGCGCCTACCGTGAATTTCGCGAGCTAGCGGGTCGCCCCCATCGTTGCGACTTTACACCGTTTTGAGCTGAAAGCATTTGCCACCGTGGCTCCGAGGATTTACCTTCGCCGGGGGTCCAAAAATACCAGGTCTCTGGTATTCCACGCCTGCCTGGGTTGCCGTACAATTGGCGGTGTTTTTTGTGTCGCGACAGTGTCGGCAGTGGATCGCGCGGGAGCGGGGTGGCGTCCGCGCAAGCTGGCGTACGGTTGACACTTGGGGATCGGGCGGGTCAGACGGGGTAGACGTTTTCCGCCGAACGAAATCTGACTAAATGACGTAACGAATCAGGCGCCGGAGGCACTATTCGAAGCGAGCCGGTTCGACAAATCGTCACGAAAGAGTGATCATCCATGGCTGCGATTTCGGTAAGCATCGGAGGCGAGGCCCTAGCCCATTCGTTATTGGCGGCCGTTGAGGTTCGTCAAAAACTCAACCAGCATGGGTGGTGCCAGGTGGTGTGCCGGCAGACCGAAGATGAGCGATTGGCGATTGAAAGCTACCTCGGCCAGGGGCTCACGATCACCGCCGACACCGAAGACGATGGTCAGGTTACGGTATTCGACGGATTCATCCTGAATGTCGCGCTGAAGTATGAGATTTACGGCAGTTACACCGCGCGCATCGAAGCGGTGACGCGTTCTTACAAGATGGATCTGACCGAGCGGAAGGCGTACTACCTTGAAAAAACGTTGACCGACATCGCCAACCAGCTTGCCGGAAACGCGGGACTGCAAGCCGTGGTGGAGGGTCCGGACATGCGGCCGCTCAACTACGTTCAATATGGAGAGACGGATTTTTCATTCGTGAATCGGCTGGCGGACGACTACGGGTGCTGGCTGCGGCCGACTGCGGAAGGGATCGAAATCAAGGATCAGTTCGGCGACACAGTGGATCTCTCGTTGCGGGACGAATTTGGCCTGAAAGAGTTCACCACCAGGGGCGCCCTGGCGGCGGCCTTTTTCAACGGCTCACACTATCATCACCACAAGATGAAGAGCCAGAGTTTCCAAAAGGTGAAGGACGATCCTCCGTTTTTCGGCCCGATAGGACCCTTGGTGGACGCCGTCAAGGGCCAATCGGCGGACCTTCCCCCCGGCTTCGTGCATCAACGCAGCCGCGTGGTGACGCTGGACGATTACGAGAAACTGCTTAAGAAAGAGAGCGTGCGGTCCATTGGGAGCAGCATCACGGCGGAAGGCATAAGTTCGCAGCCCAAGCTGTGTCCTGGCAATAAGGTGCAGATCTCGGGCATGTTGGACGCCGAGGGTCTGTACGGCATCACCGCCGTGACGCACACCTGGACGCCGAAAGGGTACGCCAACACGTTTGAGTGCACTCCGTGGCAGAAATACACCAACCCCGACCCGCCGCCTTTGCGCCGCTGGCACGGTCTGGTCCCGGCGCGCGTGGTGGAGCATAACGATCCCAAGAAAATGGGCCGCATTCGCATCCAGTATTTCTGGCAGGAGGATGGTCCGGCGTACTGGGCGAGGATGGTGACGCCGCATGCGGGTTCGGACCGGGGCTTTATGTTTATGCCGGAAGTCGGTGATGAAGTGGTGGTCGGGTTCGAGGACGGAGATCCGGAGCGGCCGATCATTATCGGGTGCCTGTGGAACGGAGTAGATCAGGCACCGCGCTTCGATTTCGCCAAGGATGACATCGCTCCCAACGATGTGAAGCGCATCGTTACCAAGAGCGGCAACCGGCTTCAGATGGTGGACACTCCAGGCAAGGAGTCGATCACGCTCTCGACTCCCAATTCTGTAAAGGTCCTGCTGGCGGAAGCCGGTCAGTCTCCCACGGGGAGAGAAACGCTGGTGTTGCAGGTGGATCAGGGGGACATCATTTTGAATGCACCGCAGGGCCGTATTCATTTGCACGCGCAATATTACTCGCGGGAGATCGGCGGAATGCCCCCGGCGCCCGCGCCCACCAAACCTAAAGGGGTAAAAAAGACGGAGCAATTCCCTCAGCCGGTATGTAGCCTCTACAGGCCCGACGCTCGGTCCGAGCCCGGGTCCACAAGAGGAAGGGAAGAGGAAGAGCTTAAGGAGGAGAAGAGTATGGGCAGTACGTTTTCGGCCAACACCCTGACGCAAACCGGAACGATCGGGAACGACACGATCGACCCGAACGACCAATATATTGGCTTCGGGAACCTGATCACCAATGGGCCGAGCGCGATCAACTCGGTTTCGCCGTTTCAAACGAACGTCTCCCGGCCTACCCGGCGCGGATTACACGAAAATCAAGGGCCAGGACGTGAAGCTGGTGCACGGGGACCGCTGGCAGGAACTGGAAGCATTCATGACCGAGAACGTGAACAAGGACTTCGTAACTACCATAGGTACACCGCCTGCGATCATGCCCAAGGGCGCAACGGATCCGGCCAACCTCGAGTACAATGACCCGAAAGACGACCTAAATACCAAAAATCCCGACGGCAGCAAAGGCGCTCCTATTACTTTGGGGAGTGATAGTGGTTTCGGTAATCCTGATGACCAGGCAAATAACGCGGCCGGTGGCCTGCCTCCTAGCTCAGATGCGGAGAAAACGCAAGTCGACCCGGGTAAGGGCCAAGCGCGGTACATTCTCAATGTGCGCGGAGACCAGCTAACGAAAATCGGGGGAGATGTGAGTCTTTGGGTGGCCGGCTACAACAATACGGTTCAGATCGGGCAGTGCAAAGCGAGCTACTTTTCGCAATACATCACGAACACCTCCGACAGTCAATACCACAACACTCCCGACTCCTACGTCGACATGAACAATGACTACAAAATCGTGTATAACACGAAGTACCGCAACGTTGATACTAAGCAGGACATCGCTCGGATCTCGCTTGGTGCGGTGATGGGCGCGAAAGTGGAATACAAATCGGTTCAAGTGTCTGCCGTCCTTGTCAACCTCAGCGCTTCCTTGTGCAGTATCGGTCTCCGTGTCCTTGGCAACGATACCTTTGGTCTTAAGTCCCTTATCCACCCTGCTGAGGCCAAAGCGGGTCCTGTGGTCCAAGCGTCGCCCAAGGCCAATGCCACCCCAAGCGTACAACCCTGCCCCCTACCGGCTGAGCAGCGTATCAATCGTAGCGGGAGGATGGAATGTTGGATAGAGCCCAATCAGAAGCCAGTGAAGCGGTCGCGACCCCGACAAAGCGGGGGCGGCTTACGCCTGTGGATCGCAACCCGGAGCTCGCCCCTTGGCGACGCGCCCAGGAGCTCACTCGTTGTTCCCTTTATTGGATGCCGGTCAGCGGTTTCCCCGTCCCACTGGCGCAGAGGGCTTGGCTCTTGCAGTTCCTCGAGCGGCTCGCTTCCACGATGTCTGAGCAGTTCGAGCTTCGACGCGAGGTTTTTCTCCAGTTCAAGACCGTTCCTGAACTCATGGATACGTTTCTGCGGAACGCTCAGGGATTTCAGCCGATTCTCGGCTTGAGCCGCCGGCCCGGAGCGGCGATTCCACGTGTCCCCGATACCGCAACGCTGACTCGGATGGTCAAAGAGGGCAAAGAGATCAAGTTCAACGAAATCGCACCCGATTATAGTTACTGGTTTCTTCGAAAATCTGGAGCAAAGCAATTGGAAGCGTTTTGGGGCCACGGCGGAATTAGCATGGTCTTCACAAAACCGGATCCTGCTGCAGCTGCGCCGCCCCTGCCTTTTTCCGCCGCGTTTCGGAAGAAGTGCAAGGGTATTGAGGAATCGGGCGTGGACGGGCTTTGGGAGGCCGCATTCGCCCTAAAAGACGGATTCCAGGCCAAGAGCAAAGAGCTATTTGGCACTGGCCTCGAAGACGAACCACAATACCCAGGGTTGCCGTTTATCCTCCCGCTTCTCCAATCCAGCGATTTTTTCAATCAACTGGATCAGGAGTCAGCCAAATGGTTTCAGATTTTTGACGTTTATCTCCGTGAAAGCCCCGAAGACTTAGGCATTCTGTTGGCGTCCAAGACGGATCTGGACGATACGCTGATTGAACTGCTGGCAAAAATGCGGGCAGACGGATTCACGTACCCGGAGAGCCGATGATCCCAGCCGCTTTCTCCGTCACTCTCACTCCGATCCTTCAGAACGGATTCGGGGTGAAGGGTGGACCGTGGGAGGCGGTTTTTTTGCCGGTCCCCGTGTTCCCGATTCCCGCGGAAAACATGGCTTCGCTTCGCAAACTAGTGGGCGCTTGCCGCCAGGTCTTTCTCAAGCGGGGCCAACTGCCATCGGAGGTGTTCCTACAAACGAACCGTCTCGGCAAGCTGGGGTCAGCCCGGCTGGCGAGACACGCGCGTGAGTGGATGCCCGAGTTGGGCTTGGGCGTATGGCCCGATCAACCGCCCCCCGCTTTGCCGACTGCGGCCGATTTCGAGGACTTGGGTCCGCAGGAGAAGCCCCGGCCCATGATGTATGAAGTCATGCAGATCACAGGTGAGGCGTCCACCAAGCAGTTAGCGCTGGCGGCGATGCTTGGAACCGGCGCGGTCCTTGAAGCCGTTACGCCGGCCGGCGGAGAAACTTTTCTTGAGCAAACGAAGGCGCTCCTTCTGCCTCCGATCAAAGAGCCAGGACTTCGCAGGTACCCTTTTTACGTGCCAATTCTCGAGCGGAAGACGCTGGAGTCCGCCGGGCCGGAACAGTTGGATAAATGGTTCTGTGGGGCCTCAGCTTACATACGGGAAAGCGCCCAGGACAAAGGAATCCTGATCGTGTCGCGCGAGCCGCTGACGCCTCTCCTTGAGGGATTAGGCGGCGAGTTCCTCAAGACGCCTGAGCCGCAATGGCGGATTCCTTGCTGAGTGCCGAATTTGGCCGTAAAGCCCCGCCGGATACGAAAAGCGAATCGTATAATAACGAAAATGACGCGCCTCTTCGCCGCCATTCTGGCTGCCTCGACCGCACTGGCTGCCGATAACCCGATGGTCGCTTCGGCTTGCGGTTCGGAGAACGCGAAGTTTGATGTGCCCCTGGCTCCGTTCCCCGCTGTTCCTCCCAAGCCCCAGGCCGGCAGCGCGCTGGTCTACGTCATTCAGATCCAAGTGGTTCCGGTATGCCGCGTCGGGTGTGTCGAAACCGCCAGAGTCGGACTCGATGGCAATTGGGTCGGAGCAAATCGCTTCGATTCCTGGCTGTCTTTTCAGGTAAAGCCGGGAGCGCATCACCTTTGCGCCGACTTGCAAGGGAATCGAGCAAGCCCAGCCGACCCGAACCGGATTTCGTTAGCCGGTTTCACCGCAGAGGTAGGGGCCGTTTACTATTTCGTCGCTCGGGTGACGCATACCGCATACACTGGGCCTCTGGTTAATCTGGAGCCCTTGAATCCCGATGAAGGAGCGTTTCTCGTTTCCCGCTACTATCCGAGTTCATCCCGGCGACAGCATTGACGAGCCGCGGCACACCAATACGGGTGAAGCGGGCTCACGAGATCCGTTCGCCCGAAGTGTGTTGGTGGCGTCCGCCCGCGGAGTCCGTCGTGGTCATGGCGGCTTCAGCATGATCTTTACGCAACCGAACCCTGCTACTACTCCGCCGCCACTTCTGTTTTTTCCGCCGCCTTTCGCGAGAAGTCCAAGGTCTTTCAGCACATGGACGTGGATGGCCTGCGGGAGAGCGCATGCGCCCTCAACGATGGATTCCAGGCCAAGAGCAAACAGCTATTCGGCGGCGGCCTGGAAGAGGATCCCCAACATCAGGGGATACCATTCATCCTTCCGCTGCTGCAATCCGGCGACTTCTTCCGTCAAGGCGAGCAAGAGTCCGCGAAGTGGTTTCAGCTCTTCGACCTGCACGTTCGTGAAAGCCCTGAGGATACAGGCGTGTTGCTGGCATCTAAGACAGAATTGGACAACGTTCTTCTTGAATTACTGGAAAAAATGCGAGAGGAAGGCTTGGTCTACCCGGAGAGCAAATGAGCGTGGGCACTCTGTCGGTCAGTCTCAAAGCGATCCTCCAGAATTGGACTCGGGGGGAAGAGGGTACCTTGGGAAGCGATTTTTCTGCCGGTTTCTGAATTTCCTGTTCCCGAGCCCAAGATCGCCTCGATTCGCAAACTTTGGAGCACGTGCCGCCGAGTTTTTCTCAAGCAGGGCGAGTTGCCATTCGAGGTGTTCTTGCAAGCCAATCATCTCGGTCGCGTGGGCTCGGCCCTGCTGGTAAATCATGCTCGCGAGTGGATGCCGGAGCTGGGCTTGGGGGTCTGGCCCGGTCAGCCGCCGCCCGCTTGACCCACTCGTGCCGACTTCCAGGACTTGGGGCCAGGCGAGAAACCTCGGCCTATGATGTATCAGGTAATGCGGGTTCTGGAACAGGATCAAACCTGAAGTGCAGCATTCGCAATCTAGCGCTTGGTGGTCCGAAGTCGAGCCTTTGATCCTTTTTTGCAGCGTCGATTTTGCCGGTGGCCGCGGAACGCCCACTTCCGCAAGCAAAACACCTGACAGACGTCGATAATGAACCTCAACAGGTCTATTCGCCGGTGGGAGATTGGATCACGAACTTCTGCACGCGCCGGCCGTAGGACGCCTCTCCGACATATAGATTGCCCTTATTGTCGATGCTCATGCCGTGCGGACGGAGCATTTGTCCGGCCTGGTGTCCGCCACGACCGAATGCGCCGACGATTTCCAGGTCCGATCGCCGCAGGATCCAAACCTTATGGTTGGTTCCGTCGGCCACATAGAGCCACTGCTGCTGCGCGTCGGGCGACAAGACGGGTACGAATGCCGAGCCCGAGGAAAGTGTCGCGGGGGCAATGATCTTTTCCGCGAGGAACTTGCCCTGCTGCGTGAACACCTGGATGCGATTGCCGCGCCGGTCCGCGACATAGATCTTCCCGTCTTTCGATCCAGTGATGCCGTGTACCGTCGAAAATTGTTTGGGCAGAGCGCCGCTGACCATCGTTTTGGGGTCAAACTTCTCCGTGTCGTCCGGCTTTTCGCCATAAGCGCCCCAGAGACGAAGGTATTTGCCGGTCGCACCGTCGAATACGATGACGCGGCGGTTGCGGTATCCGTCCGCGATAAAAACCTCGTTCGTCTTGGGGTCGACCCATATGCCCGCCGGTCCGCCGAGCAAGCGTCGTGTCGTTGCTGCCGCCGTTCTTGTCGTACTGGCCGATGGTCATCACCAGCTTGCCTTCGCGTGTGAACTTCATCACGCGATGATGCATATACGTGCCGACCCAGACGAAGTCGTTGTGATCGACGAAAATGCCGTGCGGATTGCGCGGCCAGTTCGACGTGTCGTCCTTCGAGCCCTGCCCCCAACCCTGGACCAGATTGCCCTTCTCGTCGAATTCGAGCACGGGCGGCGCCGCGACGCAGCAGGTTCCCATGGGCGGCTTTTGTTCGGCGTAGGTTTCTTCCTCGGTCAACTGCTCCGGCAGGTGGGTGACCCAGACATGCTGTTTCGCGTCCACAAAAACTCCGGTGACGACGCTCATGATCCAGTTATTGGGCATGTCGAGCGGCCAGGACGCATCGACTTTGAAAGTGGGAGCTTTTTGCGCGGCCGCACCCGAACGCTGGCCTTTGGCGGGCGATTCCAATGAAGCCAGTGCGACTGCGCACAGCACCAGGGCAGTGAAAATATGGTTCCTTCTCAACATACTGGACTCCGTTTCGCTTTTGAGTACTGGCACTTATTATACGCAGACGCGATGGAAGATTAGATCCTCTCCGCAATGGTTACGACTTCACGGAGCCGGGGAGATCGAGCGCAACCTCAGCGAATTCGACACGATCAGGAATAAAATGGGCCGATGACGACACTCTGGCAGGATTTGCGTTATGCGATCCGGATGTGGCTCAAATCGCCAGGCTTCACTGCTATCGCCATTCTCACCCTCGCGCTGGGCATCGGCGCGAACACGACGCTTTTTTCCGTCGTCAACGGCGTGTTGCTCAACCCTTTGCCGTATCCACACTCCGAGCAGCTTGTGGCTGTTTATGGGAAGCACGCCTGGATTCGACCGCGGCCCGGTGGTCTATCTGAACTTTCTCGACTGGCAGCGCGACACTCAGACTTTTTCACTCGATGGCCATCTACCGCAACCAGGATTACAACGTCACCGGCGCGGCCGAAGCAGAACGCCTGAGCGGCTACATGATTTCCGCGGGCTTCTTTTCCACCCTCGGCGTGCAGCCCATTCTCGGGCGCACCTTCCGCTCCGATGACGACCAGGTGGGCGCAGCGCCGGTGGTAATTCTGGGCGGGGGTTTGTGGAGGCGGCAAATTCGGCTCTTCGCCCGACGTCATCGGGAAGTCGCTGATCCTGAATGGCACGTCCTACACCATCGTCGGCGTGATTCCTTCCGGGCTTCACTTTCTACGGCAATGACCGCGACGTCTACACTCCCATTGGCCAGTGGAACGATCCGCTCGTTTCGCGATCGCCGCATTTCGGTGAGCGCGCATGTCGTCGGCCGCCTGAAACGGGGCGTTACGCTGCCGCAGGCCCAAGCCGACATGGACATGGTGGCGCGCAACCTGGCTGCCGCCTTCCCGGTGGCCGACAAGGACGTCGGCATCACTCTGGTTTCCATGAAGGAAGATATCGTGGGCAACGTCCAGCCATTCCTGCTGGTGCTGCTCGCCGCCGTCGGTTTCCTGCTGCTGATTGCGTGCGCCAACGTCGCGAATCTTCTACTGGCGCGCTCCATGGGCCGCTCGCGCGAGTTTGCCGTTCGCGCGGCCCTGGGCGCCGGCCACGCGCGTGTTATCCGCCAACTTCTCACCGAAAGCGTTCTTGCTGGCGGGCCTGGGCGGAGCGCTCGGGCTTCTGTTGGCCTTTTGCGGCACCAAGGCGGCGCTCCACACGCTGCCCGGCACATTGCCGCGCGTCGAAGAAATCTCGCTCGATGGACGGGTGTTGCTCTTCACGCTGGCCCTCTCGCTGTTCGCCGCAATTGTTTTCGGCCTGGCTCCGGCGCTCAGAGGTTCGCGCGTGAATGTGATGGAGATCCTCAAGGAAAGCGGCCGCGGCTCGACCGGCGCGCGCCACCGCCTGCAGAGAATTTTCGTGGCGGTGGAAGTCGCCATGGCCTTGGTTCTGCTGATCGGCGCGGGGCTGATGCTGCGCAGCCTCTCGGCGCTGTGGCGCGTGAATCCCGGATACAATCCCGAGCCACGCCATCACCTTCAGTTTGTCGATGCCGTCCTCCTCTGCCACCACCTCCGCGGAGACTCGCGCCCGCCTGCGGCAGTTCGACGATACGATGAGTTCCATCCCGGGCGTGCAGGCCGTTTCCGTCACGCTGGGCTCACGCCCGATGATCCATGACTCGTCCTTGCCCTTCTGGATCGAAGGCCAGCCGAAGCCTGCCAATGACAACGAAATGCCTCAGGCGATGTTCTACCTGGTGGAAGCCGGTTTCGAGCAGGCCATGGGAATCACTCTGCGAGCGCGGCCGCTTCGTAACTCGCGCAAGACAACGAGAACGCCCCCATGGTGATCGACATCGATGATGTTTTTGCGCGCACCTGGTTCCCGCGGCGAAAATCCCATCGGGAAGCGCGTCCATCTGGAGCAATTCAATGTGCGAGGCCGAAATCGTCGGCGTGGTGGGCCATATGAAGCAGTGGGGGCCCGGCACGGATCAAAAATCGGCCGTCGAAGCGCAGTTCTTCTATCCTTTCATGCAGCTTCCCGAGAAGTTGATGCGGCTGGCGGCGAGCGCCGTCGCCGTAGTGCTGCGCACCGAGGGCGATCCGGCGCCGTCATGGATCCGGTTCGCCGCGCCGTGGCGCAACTCGACTCTCGCGAAGTGATCTACGGCGTGCAAACCATGGACGAAGTCATTGCCGGTTCCCTCGCCGCGCGCAGGTTCTCGATGATTCTGCTGGCGATATTCGCGGCGCTGGCGCTGATTCTTTCCTGCGTCGGGATTTACGGCGTGATTTCCTACGTGGTCGGCCAGCGCACGCATGAAATCGGTATCCGGATGGCGCTCGGCGCGCAGCGCAGGGACGTGATGCGCCTGGTGCTCGGGGAGGGCGCAAAGATGGCGCTGGCCGGCGTGGCATGGCCGGGATCGCCGCCGCATTGGGATTGACGCGCCTGATGGCCGATGAACTTTTCGGCGTAACCGCGCAAGATCCGTTGACGTTTGCCGCGGTCGCCGTCGTGTTGACGTTGGTTGCACTACTTGCCTGTTATCTCCCGGCGCGCCGCGCCGTGCGCGTCGATCCAATGGTAGCCCTCAGGTCCCAGTAGCCTCGTGGTGAACCAGCCAGTCCCGTCGGACTCAGAGATTCAGGGTTCGCGCTAATTTCTGACCTGCAGCTTGATTTCCGCCGTGTCGCCCTTTATTTCCATCGTCGTTCCAAAAGGTTTGGATGCATCGGCCAGGCGCTGGAGAATATAGCCTGCTCTCGCGCCCATCGCCGGTGAAGGCAAGCCGCGCGTGTCGACGAACTGGTTGTTGGCGTATTGGTCATGAATATCGGGCTGGCCCTCGCCCACGTTGTTCAGGACGATCGGCCGGAAGGAAATCGATCGCAGGTTCTTCCCTTGAAATTGGACGTATGCGACAGCGCTCTCCCAATTCATCGGTTCATCAATGTATGTAAGCGTTGGCGTCAAATTGTAAATGAAGTTGCCCAGATCGTAAAAGATGGGCCGGCCGTGATAAATCTCCACTCCGTGTAGCAGAGGCGCGCCATGCATCACGATGATGTCCGCACCGGCATCCACCTCGGCATGCGTCCACTTCTTGAGCCATTCGTTCGGCGCCAGCCGTTCCTGCATACCTTCCGTGAAGATCGTCGAGAAAGAGTGATTCCCGAAGACGTGGTTATGCTGGTACACGATTACGAGATCCGCGTGCTGGCGGGCGTCGTGAATGCTTTGCAGGATGCGCTGCGCGTCCTCTTGATTCGGCGTGTTCCCGGGCGCGCCGGGCAGATCGGCCGTCGCCTCATTTTCCTGCCCGCCGGCTTCGATGCGAAGCTCATTCACGCCTGGCCGGTCCCGACTGGCGCTGGCTCCCGGCGCAATCAGGCCGGACGCGCTTGCGATCAGGGCAATCGTGCCCTTCGACGAGTGCAGATAGCCCGGCGCTGCAGCTTCGGCCAAGTTGTTTCCGGTTCCGGCATGAACGATCTTCCGGCTGTCCGCTTCCCGAAGCGTATTCTGAATGCCCGTCGCTTTCAAATCGAATGCATGATTATCGGATAGGGACAATAAGTTAAAACCAAAAGTTGTCAGCGCATCGAGCGCCTCAGGGGGAGCGAGAAATCCCCTGCCCTCGTGGACCGTCTCGCCTTTTTCGGCGACCGCGGCTTCAAGGTTGGTGAATACCACATCGCCCTTCAGCAGCCGCTGGATCACCGGTATGGCCGCGGGCGCGGTGGCACGGATATCCGACCGGATCATCGACTGCCCCGTCAACGTAATCGTGATTGGAGTCGGCTCCGGCGGCTGCGCAGAGTCCTTCGTGCACACAAAAACGGTGAGCCAGGCTGCTCTTGTCAAGATCCGCCGAGTCTTCAACATGATCGGTTCCGTTGCCCTCGCCTCTGCAGCTAGTCTTGCATCCTTCAAGTTGGCCTACGCCGCATCGCTCTTCATCAATATACTCGGATCCGGTAAGTTTTTCCCAGCCTTGGAGGACCTACGCCTCAACCTAGGCATCCGAAAGCCGCCAGCCCGAAGGAGAGCGGTTGCTCGACTCGCGCACTTCGCTTTCTAGGATCTCACACGGTACCGACTGCCAAGTGTAAGTTGCCGCCAAGGCGATTGTGTCGCGGACACCAGGCCCCGAAAAAGGGCACGAAGACGCAGCCGACTGCCCGGGACGCAGCTTTTTCGGCTGGATGCTGAACTCATTCCTTCCACTCGACAAATGAACAGCGTTTCGAGCTCTACTGGAGGATAGCGTCGATTTCAGCAGAGCTCCGTCTTGGGGCTTGGAGCGAAGCGGCTGGTGAGGGCGGACGCTGTTCCTCGAAGGCCGAGATCTCCTTGCGCAACTGCCGGTATTCGTCCCTCAGTTGTGCCAGGATCTTCTCGTACCTCGGATCGCCGCGCAGGATCTTGAAAAAGTCCGAGTTATACCACGCGTAGTTTGCGGCGCCGTCTTGGACGCCCTTGGTGAGCCAGGCGATCGCTTGTTCACGATCGCCTTGCAGGGCATAGAAAGTGGCGATCTCGGCCTCAATCCCGAAGGTTTCGCGGGTGGCGATAGTCTTAATTTGTTCCTGAGCCTCCGGGAATTGACCGCGAGCCGTGTATAACCATGCCCGGATTTCCGCGATGCTGAGAGCCTTGGGATCTTGTTGCTGCAGCCGCTGCAAAACTCGCTCAGCCGAATCGAGATCCATGAGCCAAACATACGTGAAGGCCACCAGAGTCAACTGGTCAACACCGCGAGCGGCCCTCTCGGCTTCTTTATTCTCACGCAGGGCCGCTGGTGAATTTCCGGCGAAGTAGTAACAGATGGCTCTGCGGACACTTACATTGATCGTGGGGTCGATGTCGGCAATCGTTCCAAGCGTTGCGAGAGCACGGTCAAAGTCCGCCATAAAGATGGAGAATCGCGCGACGTTTTGCAGTGCGGGCAGGTAGTGAGGGTTAGAGTGCGCGCTGGCGAAATATTCGCGCGCTGCGGCCAGTGGTTCACCCTTGCTTTCGAGAGACCAGCCGAGAGCGTTGTGCGCTTCCGGCGAACGTGGGGCAAGCTTCAGGGCTTCGCGCGCCGAGGCTTCAGCTTCATCGACCAAGTGCCGATCATTCGAGAAGTTCCAATAGAAGCGCGTCGCATAGGCTTCGGCGAGGGCGGCATGAGCTTGCGCAAAACCCGGATCGAGGCGGACTGCCGCTTCAAGATCCGCAATTGCGTCGTTGTTGTTGACGTTGGTTATGTCCTCTTCGCGCACCAAGCCCTTTACATAGAGTTCGTAGGCTTTGTCATCTTGTGTAGGGACCGAGGTCGTCTTGACCTTCAACCGCTGCTGAACCGCCGCTGTGACTTGGGAGACGATCTGGCGTACGCGGCTCTGCTGATCCACAACCGCCATCTCAAAGGTCCTGGACCACAACTGGCGATTTTGATTGGTGTTGATGACTTCCACGTCGACACTCAAACGCTCACCGGAGCGTCGCACGGCGCCTTCGATCATAGTGCCCGCGCGCAGGGCTCTTCTGACCTGGCGGGGGCTTGGATTCTTAGGAAGAGTGTCTAACGACTTCATAGGCACCACCCACAAGTCGGGTGTGTCGGTTAGCTGGCTATCGATCGCAAATGGCACGGAGGTGCTGAGTCGGTCGATGGAATTATCCTGATCATCACTCTGAAATGGGAGCACCACAACGTGGGTCAGTGGCACCGAAGGAGCGGGTATCAATGCCCGCACACCGGTGAAGACTAGGATCGCAAGCACAAAGATCGCTGCCAATCGTATCGCGATTGGCACGAATCTATTCGGGATGGCACGCCCGATTTCGGGCAGATCACACTTGTGATTCGCCCCGTACGCAATGGTCGAATCGCAATTGTTTTTGACGATCTCTTCAAGAAAATCGCGGGTCCGCTCGTAAACCAGATCTGTTGGGTCGGCCGGCTTGCAGATCATCAGATGATCAGCGTCGACGTCAACTGGCGTCACATGCAGCAGTCCGGGATCGCTGCTCGCATCGTCGACGATAACGCCCGCCAAGGTGCCTTGTTTCTCGCAAAAGACCTTGTGTTGAATATGATTATGATCCGCCCAATTGCGGTACCAGCCGTTCAGGTCGCGCAGAGAAGGGTCGTTCCTGACCAGATCGAGCGTCGAAGGGGATGGCCAGGCGATCAGCCGCAGCTTGTCGAGGACGGTCGCCTGAATCGAGCCGCTATGGGGCGTCGCAATGAACACGACTCCTTTGACGCGGCTAATGAAATCGGTGACTTCCAGATCCCCATAGCCTCGCCGTCCGGCGCCGACCCGCATCATCTGCTTTACGATGAGTCCGCCGAGACTGTGGCAAACGAAAACGAGGGGAGTGCCCCTTAACTCGTGCTCGCCCAGAAGGCACTCCAGGACATTTGTTGCCCGGTCCTGCATTGGCATCCCGGTGCCAAGCCAGTTGCTCGGGCTTGCGTCATATGCGAGCGTCCAGGCAGCGAGACCGGGAATATCACGCGAGAGCCAAACTGGCCAGAAGGTATCGTTGCCGGGAGCCCGGCGCCATGTATCGTAAGGGTGACCCCCGAGCCCGTGAACGAACACGACGCTGAGCCCGGGTCCGCGGTCCCAACCTGCGATCTTGATTAGCCGAGTCGTCGGTGCAGGCATTAAATTCCTCTCCGCGACAACGCCGCAGTACCTGCGGCTGTTCTGGCATGACGACGCATTCGAAAACTATCCCAACTGGATTGCGTCGAGGTCTTTTCTGTGTCCGCGGCGATGGCTACCGCAGGCTTCGCTCCCCAGTGTCAGGGAAACGCCGACAGCCGGGCGGGCGCGATGCCCCGGCGTGGGTGTACTTTTAGATGCTTTCATCCGATCCCACATTGCGACCACGGTTTCCGGGAATAGCAGCCGGTCCTTCTTCACAATGTCCAGGACCGTCAAAATGTCGATCCGGGTGAAGAGTTCTTTGGGGGAGTCCTCAAACAGACTCGACAGGTACTCCAGAACGGCCAACGCGGGGAATCGTTTCGATAGATCCTGCAAGCGGCTGGCGGCGACACTAAATCCTGACTCCAACTCGATTATGGCTGCCATAGCTTATCCTCCTTAGAATGGCGCACCCGATAATCGATAATGCACTTAATGTACCAGTACCTGTGGTACCAGATATCTATCTGGCCTACGCGATTAACCCTATTCCCTTCTTATCCTTGCTAATAGTTCTTCTCCCAAGGGAATATCTCTAGAGTCGAGCTACTGGGCTAAGGGCCGCCCTCAGGCGATGGACTTGGGTTATTTCACGCTCGGACTGAGGACCCAAAAGAATCGACCTTCGAATCGCGCAGGACTACGGTCCCGCAAGCGGCCTTTGCGGGCCGACCGCGTCGGCTGCCGCACTCATGGCAGCGCGAATGCGTTGCCCCTGCTCGCGCGTGAAGTTCAGTTCGCCAATCCTTGCCATCTCGATTTCGCGAAGTGACCAGAGTCCAGACATGACGCCGGTCTTCGAATGAGCCTGGCTATTGGTCCCAAGGTAAAGATGGCCGATCTCGTGCGCCACCGAGGCGCCGAGAACCTGATATGCGTCGATACTCGTGTGCTCGATCAGCTTTTCGACCCTCGGATAGATAACATTGGCGCACTGAATCCCGCCTCCGACTGCATCACCGGGTTGCGCGAAACCCAGTTGGTCCGAACCGGTGCCCGCAGGCGTCTGTCCCAGGATGCGCAACCAGAACTCGTTCGGCCTCCGTAGGGCCCTGCACGCCTCCAGATTCGTCGCGCACTCGACCCATTTCACGTCTACGTCAATGAGCGCAAAGGTGCTCTCGACGTACGTTTCCATCCTGTGGATTGTGCCGGCTGGAAGCTTCGCCTGGTCCAGGACCCGGATGGTCATGGAAAGGCGGCCGGCTGTGGCCGCGGGCGGCAGGAATACCGCTAATGTCCCGATGAGGCCCGCACATTTTGACCGTGTCATTTTGCTCTCCTCCCGCGGCGCTGAAGCGTCGCGAGGGCGAGTGTGCGGTGTTGCGGCGAGTGCCTCGATGCCCTGGATCGGGCATCAAACTGACTTTCAGGTGACTGGCTAAGACTTTGAAGACTTGAGACTTGCGAGGCGTGCTAGACTGAACCACACGCGCGATGATGCCTGTTCCCCCGGCTCGCATATTGCGTTTTGGCGACTTCGAACTCGACGTTCGCGCCGGCGAGCTGCGCAAACACGGCATCCGGATCCGGCTCCAGGACCAGTCTTTCCAGATTCTGCTGATGCTGCTGGACCATCCGGGCGAGGTCGTGCTGCGCGAGGAAATCCGAAAGCGCCTGTGGCCGAACAACACCATCGTCGAGTTCGACCACAGCATCAACGCCGCCATAAAGCGGCTTCGTAATGCTCTTGGCGAATCTGCCGAGGAACCGGGTATATCGAGACGCTGGCCAAACGGGGCTACCGTTTTGCGGGGCAGCTCGATGACGAGGCGCCTGCGCAAGAACCGAATCGCGCGATGACAATTCGGGACCCAGAACCATAAGCCATTACAGTCTGATCAATGAGCTGGGCAGCGGCGGTATGGGCGTGGTCTACCGCGCCCAGGATTTGAAACTCGGCCGGCACGTGGCAGTGAAGTTTCTTCCGGGCGAAGCGGCTGTCGATCCGGCGGCGCGCCAGCGATTCGAGCGGGAGGCACGCGCGGCGTCCGCGTTGAATCACCCCAACATCTGCGCCATTTACGGCCTTGAGGATTTTGACGGTCAAGCCGCGATCGTGATGGAGTTGGTGGAAGGGGAAACTCTGGAGGCGCGGCTCAGACGCGGCCCGCTGCCTTTGGACCAGGCGCTTGCCGTAGCGATTCAGATCGCCGGCGCACTGGATGAGGCTCATCGAAAGGGAATCGTCCATCGCGATCTGAAGCCAGCCAATATCATGCTCACCGGACGCACCTCTTCAGGCGTCATAGTGAAGGTCCTGGATTTCGGCATCGCGAAGATGGAATCGCCGGCGCCTCACGCCGCCGCGGCAAACGTCACGGAACCAGGCGTGGTGATGGGCACGCGGAAGTACATGTCCCCGGAGCAGGCCAGCGGGACCCGGATCGACGCGCGAAGCGATATTTATTCGTTTGGCGTGGTTTTTGCCGAGATGCTCAATGGGCCGTCGGAGGGTGATCGATCAGACCCGGCGCCGGCCTCGGTCGAGCGAGTGCTGCGGCGCTGCCTGGAGCCGGACCGTGAGGATCGCTGGCAAACGGCGCGGGACCTGAAGGCTGAATTGCAATGGATCGCCGACCAACGGGCTGCGCCACTGCCGCCCGTGACGCCGCCCAGCAGCCAGTTCCGGTGGCGGCGGTTGGAATGGATCGCGCTCGGAATGATCGCCGCGCTATTGATCAGCTTTTCCATCTTCCTTTTTCGCGGGAAAGCCGACGATGGACGGGTGACGCGCTTCAGCATTTATCCACGGGAAAACACAAAGTTTGGCACTCAGCCAACGCCCATTGTTTCCCCGGATGGACATTGGATCGCGCTTGCCATGAATCCCAGCGTTGGACCCGCTCAACTCTGGCTTCGTTCCCTCGATTCGGTAAGCGCTGTTCCGCTGGCGGGCACGGAAGGAGTTTTGTTCCCGTTCTGGTCGCCCGACAGCCGGTCCATCGGTTTTTTCGCCAACAACAAACTCATGAGAATCGACCTCGGTGGGCCCTCCGGGGCTGCGCCGCCGATCACTTTGTGCGACACCTCTGCCCTCGTCGCCGGCGGCAGTTGGAGTCCCAATGGGACTATCGTGTTTGCGGATACGTGGCAGGACCTGTATCAGGTTCGCGATACCGGCGGCTCGCCCAAGTTGGTTATGAAGGCGGATATCGCCGACGCCGATAACACCTATTTGTTCCCATGGTTCTTACCCGACGGCCGGCATTTCTTGTTTACCGCGTGGAAGCGTGGCGACCCAATGGACCGTGTGCGTATTCTCGTCGGGTCGATCGACTCGCCACGGAGTAATCCCCTTCGAGAAGCTGGATCGAGCGCGATCTATGCCCAGGGCCATCTGCTGTTCGTGCAGGACGGCACCCTCATGGCTCAGCCCTTCGATCCTAAGAGGCTTTTGGTCACGGGCGACGCCGCACGCGTCGCGGAGCACATAACGCCGACCGCCACGGTTCCGGGTTTGGGCTTTTTCGCCGCGTCTGAGAGCGGCCCACTTGTTTATTTCGTCGGCGCCGACGTGCCTCCGTTCGAGTTAGCATGGTTCGACCGCCGCGGGAACCGTTTATCGGCATTCGGAGAGACCACCGCGCTCTCAGTCTACGGCCTGCGGTTCTCGCCGGACCAGAAGACCATTGCCGTATCGGCGGTGGAACAGGGCAACACCGACGTATGGCTGTATGACATCGCGAAGGGGTTACGCACCCGCGTCACTTTTGATCCCGCTCGCGAAGTTGCACCGGTCTGGTCGCCCGACGGCCGGACCATCGCGTTCAGCTCAAATCGGAAGGGGCACCTGGACCTTTATCGGCGTTCCGTCGACGGAACCGGGCCCGAGGAGTTGCTGTACGCTGCCGACGACGACAAGACCGCCACCAGTTGGTCTCCCGATGGCGAGTTCCTCTTGTTTGACCGGTTTTCGGGGTCCGAGCGGCACATTTGGGCCTTGCCACTGACACCCGCGCAGGCCGGCGCCAAACTGGAGCCGTTTTCGGTATTCGATCCGTCGGTTCGCAGAACAAACGGGCAATTTTCGCCGGACGGCCATTGGATCGCTTACGTGGCAGATGAACCGGACCGGACCATCCGCAGATCCACGTTGCCCGGTTTCAGCCGCGGGGCGGCCCCGAGAGCGCCGCGCGACAGATTTCGGCAACCTTGGGAGTAGATCCGCAGTGGCGCAAGGATGGCAAGGAGATTTTTTATAAATCAGGCAGGACCCTGATGGCCGTCAACACCGAAATCCGCGACGATCGGATTCAAATCGGCGAAGAGCGGCAGGTCTTCGGCGCTCTGATGACGATTCACGCTTACGCGGCCGCTTCAGACGGGCAAAAATTTCTGTTCCTGCTACGGAATCCGAAGCTTGCGGCACAGCCCATGACGGTGGTGGAGAACTGGGGTGTGATCCTGAAAAAATGATTCTTAACCGGCATCACAACCCGGCCGCTTTCGGCCCCATTGGCTGATCGTGCGGGTTAACCGATACAAGTCCCCGCATCTACTTCGCGCCAGGAACCGCGCATCTGAAATTCGCAGCGTCGTCCGTGCTCCCCGATCCCAGGTACAGAGCGACCTGTGGATATGGGCAAAGCGGCCGCGTGCGAACCACTCCACTCTCCGGATTCGCGCCCGTTTTATACTTCGCCGCGATGACTTGCGTGGGCGCGACGCCCTGATCCACCCAGCGATCCAGAGCGATCGAAAGACTGTGCTGAGCATCGGACGGAGCCGGCGACGGATTGGTTCCGAAGCTGTTCGGTCCGGGGCCTCCGGCGCAATGTTGCATTCCGGGAACCATGTAGAGCTCGAAAAAATCGCTGGTCGATTTCGCGCCCATCTTCGAGACGACGGACTCGTAATAGATGATAGCGTTCGTGGGTGCGATGGCCGTGTCGCTCCATCCGTGATAGAGCAGCAACTTCCCGCCGCGATCTTTAAACAGCTTGAGATTCGCTTCCGTCGCATTGAAAAGCCGCGCGGATTTGTCATCCGCGACCTTCATGTCGCGATCGAAGTCGAAAGTCCGCAGGTCCCAGGCGGGATTATCGAACACCATGTTCGCGAAAAATCCCTTGCCGAAAACGAGCTGCTGAGAATCGGCGCCCGTGATCCAACGGCTCCAGCCGCCGGGACCAGCCTCGCCACCGGGCACGTAACCGGGAAAGATTTGCTCGCCCTTGGAATTTCGCGGTCCGGCATAGATCTTCTTCAGCGCCCCGACCTGCTCCGCGGTGAGGCAGGCATCGGACTCGGCGCCCTTGCACAGCAATACCGACGGATCGAAGCGGCACTTGGTCGGGTCGTCGATCACGCCGTCCTTCACACCATCGATCGCGTCGCAGGCGTCGAGCGCCGCATTTTCGATTGCGCTCATTTTACTCACCGGAATTTGCGCGGCGCCTTCGAGTGCCTGCTCATCCCAGATGAATCCGGCGAAATTGTGCGTCCAGAAGTTTGCGGGTGCCCCGGCGATGATGCCGTCGTAATCGGCCGGGTAGCGTTGTGCTTCCACCAGGGCTTGGCGCCCGCCGTTTGAGCATCCACTAAAGTAGGCATGCCTGGCAGCGCGGCCGTAATAGCTGCGAATCACCGACTTCGACGTCTCCGCAGTCTCGTGAATGGAGCGATACGCGAAATCGACAATCTTCTCGTAGTGTCCCAGAGCCCAATCGGCGTTGGTCGCGGGTGCTTCGTGACCGGTGTCGGTCGAGGAACTCGCGTAGCCGTTGATGACCGCCGCCGCCATCAGATTGTATTGAATCGAGCCGGCGAAGCCTCCGTTTCCGATCCCGAAGTACTTTCCATTCCAGCCCGCGAGCGGCAGCCAAACTTCGAACTGGATGTGCGAATCAGGGGACGGGTGCGCCACTGCCTGCACCCGGCAGAATGCCGGCATACCTTTATACGTGGCATTGCCCCGCCCCTGGCTCGGCGTGAATCCACCGGCCGCGACGGTCTGCGCCGCGGTGATGCTGGTATCTTTCAGCTTGAGAGACGCCAGACTCTCGCAATCAGCCGCGAGCGCCAAATGAATCGAGCCGGTCACAACCAGGGAAACGAACAGTCGCATAGATTTGTCGATGATACACAATTATTTGCCGCCGATCGTGAAGGCGCGCAGCACTTCGCCAGGCTGACCTTCATCGCAATGCCGCAACCGGACCTAACGACGTGCGCTGTCCATGCCTGCATCTCAACGCCGCGACGTGACAAGCTGTTAGTTTGAGATTGAGCCCTCACGGGGAGTAGGCTCGCAAAGGAGAAAACTACCCGTGTGTTTTTCAGCAACCGCGAACTTTGTTGGCAGCGGCGTCCTGGGAGCGGTCGGCATCGTTACATTGACAAAAGTGAAGCACCGGCGCGAACTGCTTTTCGCGTCGCTACCTACGCTATTCGCCGTGCATCAGTTCACCGAGGGATTCGTCTGGCTGGGATTGGACGGGATCCTTTCGCCTGCGGTGGCGCATGATATGGGAGCGGCGTTTATGCTGTATGCGCAGGGGATTCTCCCTTTCCTGGTGCCGCTCAGCGTGCTGCTGTTTGAGCCCGGCCTCAAGAGCCGCAGGCGCATGTTACCGTTCGCCGCGCTCGGCTTAACGACGACGCTCTATATATTGTGGGCGCTGACGGCGTATCCATTCCAGGTGTACGTCAAGGAAAACAGCATCGTGTACACGAATCAGGGGACAAGCAACTTGGTGATCGGCGTGTTATACGTGATTGCGACCTGCGGTTCGCTGTTCTTTTCGAAGATCAGGCCGATGGTAATCTTCGGCGTGGCAAACCTGATGATTCTCCTGATTGTGCTGGCGTTCAAGCAGTACGCCTACACCTCATTGTGGTGCGCATACGCGGCGATCGCTAGCGTGATCATCCTCATCTATTTTTGGCGAAGCCACAAGGATCGGCCGTTTCCCTACTTGCAGCCTTTGTGGAAGGCAACCTGAAGCAGCATCGAAGCACTTCCATGCGCGGGTTGCGGCACGGCGCGATACTCGCATCGTTCAGGCTCGGGAAGTACCGCCGCGAAAATTGATAACACGTTTTCGTCGCCCTACAACGCGGTGAGCTCATTCGTCAGGCGAAAAGATGGGCCAGCTTTCAGGAATGGCTTCAGAACGCGCACCGAAAACTTCTATTTGCCAAGCACTGGAAGACGAACGTTACCAATCGAGGGGAACATTCATTTCATTCCGGCCTATTTCGGAAACAGCAGCGGCAGAGCATCCTCGGACGTGAACATGCACCGGGCGTTATGTCCGCACTCCGGCACGATTTTGACAACATGATGGGCGCCCAGTTTTTCATTCACAAATTTCCCGAAGGCTTCCCCTCGCGCCAGTCGCGTGGGCCCCTGAGCCATCGCCGAACACGAGCCGTCGAACCCGCCGAGCGGTAAGACATCGAGTTCGCCAAGCAGGTAAGTGGTAGGCCTGGAAACCAGCTGTGTCTTTAACTGATCGTCCGTCTGCTTGGCGGTATAACCGGTGCGATCTTTCATGCCGTAAGGCCATTGGTCGTAGGTCGTGCAGTCCCTGGCCCCGCCGAAATTGCGGAAGGAGGGGGCGTTGGCGCTAATTTCGGGAATGTAGCCCGGCGCGTGCGACTGAACCGAGTAAGCCGCATCGGTGGGACGCGTGCTGTCCGGCCACGCATAGCTTGAAGGATTGGCGACGACGTAACTTATCGGCACACCAAGTTTGTCGTGGACCTGATTCCCCATCTCGTACCGGTTGAGCACTTGGCCGCCCGCGGAATGACCGGTGACCACGATCAGCTTGAGGTTCGGGAAGATCTCTTTGCGAGCCACCTTGCGGAGAACTTCGTCAAGGAAATCGAACGAAGTCACGTCCGGATTACTGACGGCCGGTCCGCCGGACCGCCATGTGTTGCAGTTCCAGCTGATCTCATTCGGGGCAAGAGTGTCGTGGCAATTGGCGGCGGCTGACGCCATGCGCGGTGCGATCACAACGGTATTGTCCAAAGCTCCGGCAAGGAATGCCGCCGCGAGGGTATTGCGAAAATAGTTGTCCGCATCGCGTCCGGCGCCATGCACCACAACCAGTGCACGTGTGATGGCTTCATTACGGGTTTCGAGCGAGTACGTGCGATAGATCAGAGATCGAGCCGAGGCTTTGCCGAGAGAGACCCATTCGGTGCAAGACGGGTTCGCAGTGATGCACGGAGCCGCGGAAGCGAGGGAGATCGAAACAATGGTGAGAGCGATCAGGCGCATTCGTCTAGTATCGCCGGAGTCAAGTCAAATCGCCAGCACCCTCGTGGCTTAGTCTCGAAGTCGATCAAGCGCGCTTCCGGGTCGGTCCGGGAAGAACGCAGAACGTCGCGATCGGCAGGCCCGTCGATTTCTGATATAGTCGAACCCTATGAAAATCGTGTATGCAGCCCTGTGCCTGTATGGTTCCGCTGCTTTCGCGCAGGAACAGCCGATCACGCTGCGGGCCGGTACGCTTTTGGATGGAAAAGGCGGCGTGCTGCATAACGCCGCACTTGTGGTCCAGAACGGAAAGATTCAGAAAGTCGATTCCGGCGCGGCATCGGGTTACGATCTGCGAAATGCGACCGTCCTGCCGGGATTGATCGACACCCACGTGCATATCGCCTGGCACTTCGGCCCGGACGGCCGATATCAGCCGCGCGACGACTCACAGGTTACAGCGCTGGGATACGCACTCGAGAATTCCTACGTGACCCTGATGGCCGGCTTCACCACCGTGCAAAGCGTCGGCAGCCCCATCGACGGCGACGCGCGCAATGCCATCAATCGGGGAGTGCTGCCGGGACCGCGAATCTTGACCGCCCTCCGGCCGCTGAGCGATGCAAGGCTCACACCCGATCAAATTCACGAGTACGTCCGCAAGGTAGCCGCCGACGGCGCGGATTTAATCAAGATCTTCGCCTCGAAGAGCATGCGCGACGGCGGCGGGCGGACGCTGACCAAGGAACAAATTGTTGCCGCCTGCGGTGAAGCCAAAGCGCGGGGCTTGCGTACGCTAGTCCACGTGTACGATGCGGAGACGATCCGCGATGTTTCCGAGGCGGGTTGTACAACGGTGGAGCACGGAACCCTGATCAACGATGAAGTCCTGCGATTGCTGGCGGCGCGCGGCACCTATTTCGATCCCACGGTTGGTCTGGTAACGCAGAATTATCTTCTCAACCGTGCGCACTACCTGGGAATCGGCAATTACACGGAAGAGGGGTTTGCTTCCATGGAGTCGAATATCTCCGCCGGCCTGGTGATGTTTAAGAAGGCGCTCGCGACCAAAAACCTGAAGATCGTGTACGGAACGGACGCGGTCGCGGGCGCGCACGGCCGAAACATTGAGGGGCTGGTATATCGAGTGGAAAAGGGCGGGCAAGACACGAAATCGGCCATCGTTTCCGCTACCTCATTGGCGGCGGAGTCACTGAGCCTGGGCGACAAGATCGGCACGATCGCGCCTGGCATGGAAGCCGACATCATCGCGGTAGACGGCGATCCACTGAAAGATATTACAGCGCTTCGCCGCGTTGTGTTCGTTATGAAAGGCGGAAGGATCTACAAAGGATTACCGGCCGCAGTCAAATCCCGTTAGTTGAAAGCCGTTCGCTATACCAAATGCGTTCTCGCATTCGCGCCGTAACGCAGTGGCTCGGGAGGAGCCGAGCGGCATGCGGCCGAAACCGGCAGACTGGTGTCGTTGTCCGAATTCGATCGCCTTCTTGATCAGCGGATTGTCCTCGTTATCCTTGATCAGTTTCTCGAGGAATAACGGGCGCAACGTAGGCGCTCCATTTCGCTACGGTGGAGGCTCTGCCGGTCGTCGTGTTCGTCCTGCGAGGATTATAGGAGAGATTCCCAAAACGACCACACTCTGAGGCACACGAAAAATCCCTTAGCATTATAAGTGGGCTTGCTGAGACCAACGGAAATCGCGAGAGTGGCGCCTTTTGGAGAAATCGACAAAGTTTCTGGGCCACGGGTGAGTGCCACGCGCTCAAGCCGCGGCAGCGCTGCTATGATGCTTTTGGTGCACGATGCTCGCGCGTCGGCTGGACGAAGAATGCGACTCAACAGGCTCGCGCATACTCAAGAATATCCAAGATGATCCGCGCGCTTTGTCGACTTTTCCTTAAACAATCGCCTGCTGGTACTAGCCATCGCCATCCTGCTGTTCATCTGGGGGGTGATTTCCTTCCGGAGCCTTCCGGTGGAAGCGTATCCGGACGTGGCGAACAACTACGTTCAGGTGATCACGCAATGGCCGGGAATCTCGGCGGAGCAGGTCGAGCAACAAGTCACCATCCCGCTCGAGATCGTGATGAACGGCATTCCCCATCTGGAGCATCTGCGGTCGACTTCGCTGTTCGGGCTTTCCAGCGTGATGCTGATTTTCGACGACGATTCGGAAGAACGATTGGAATCGAGTGAAGGTGCTCGAGCGGCTGTCGCAAGTCACTTTGCCGGCGGGCGTACAGCCGCAGATGGGCGCGGACTTGAGTCCGGTCGGGCAGATCTACTTCTTCACACTGCACAGTTCGAATCCCCAATACGACGTGATGGATCTGAAGTCGCTCGAGGATTGGGTGATCGAGAAGCAGTTCAAGTCCGTACCAAACGTCGTGGACGTGGCCAGTTTCGGCGGCCCGACGCGCGAATATCAGGTTCGCGTCGATCCGGACAAGCTGGTCGCCTATGGGCTCAGCCTGGGCCAGGTGGAACAGCAACTCACGAACAACAATGTGAACGGCGGCGGCAGTTTCATCGAGGCGGGTCTGCAGCAGATCAATGTGCGCGCCGTCGGTGCAGGTGAAGACGGTCGCGATATCGAGGACACGGTCATCACGACCAAGAACGGCACCGCGCTTCGCGTGCAGGATATCGCGGCGGTGGAGCAAGGGCCGAAGGTCCGGCTCGGCCAGTTTGGCAGGGCCATTCACCGCGCCGATGGGAAGATCCTCGATAACGACGACGTGGTCGCCGGCATCGTGCTGCTGAGAAAGGGCGCCGATTCGGATGAGACGCTGGATGCCATCCACGCCAAGGTGAAGGAGCTGAACGAGCACATTCTTCCGCACGGCGTGACGGTCGTGCCGTTCCTCGACCGCAGCGACCTCCTGCACCTGACCACCGGGCACCGTGATGCACAACCTGACCGAAGGCATCATCCTCGTCTCGGTGATCCTGTTCGTCTTTCTGGGCAATGTGCGCGGCGCGCTGATCGTCACGCTGACCATTCCGTTCTCCCTGTTGTTCGCCTCCATCTGCCTTGACCTGCGGCATATTCCCGCGAACCTGCTGTCGCTGGGCGCGCTGGATTTCGGGATGATCGTGGAGGGCGCGGTGGTGATGATCGAAAACATCGTCCGGATCCTGTCGCAGCGCGGACCAATGCCGAGGAGACGGTGCCTCAAAAAATCAGCCGCGCCGCGCACGAAGTGCAGCGGCCGGTGTTCTACTCCATCGCCATCATCATCGTGGCGTATCTGCCGATCTTCACGCTGCAGGCCGTGGAAGGCCGGCTGTTCAAGCCGATGGCCTGGACCGTTTCGTTTGCGCTTCTGGGCGCGCTGCTGTTCTCGATGTTCGTGGGTCCGGTGCTGGCGAGCCTTCGTTTTCCCAAGAGGCACCAAGGAGTGGCACAACCCGCTGATGGGATCTTCTGACGCGCGCTATACGGCCTGGGCTCTGAGCATGGCGATCCGCTGGCGATGGGCCACGTTGTCGCGGCGCGTATTGGCAGCCTCAGCGGCGCGTACCTGCTGAGCCGGACCATCGGGTCCGAGTTTCTTCCCCATCTGGATGAAGGCGCCATCTGGGTGCGTGGCACCCTGGCGCCGAGCACCGGACCGACCGAAGGCATCCGGCTGGCGAATCAGGTTCGAGTGCATCCTGGCTGCCTTTCCGGAAGTCACCATCACCACCAGCCAGGTGGGACGGCCCGATGACGGAACGGATACGACCGGCTTTTTCAATACGGAGTATTTCGTGGATCTGAAGCCGAAAGAAGAATGGCGGTCCGTATTCCACGAGGACAAAGAAGAGCTGATCGCCGCGATGAATCGCGAACTCGAAAAGATTCCCGGCGTGATCTGGAACTTTTCGCAGCCCATCTCGGACAACATGGAGGAGGCCGTCAGCGGAGTCAAAGGAGAGCTGGCGATCAAAATTTACGGCGACGATCTGAAGACGCTTGAAGAGAAAGGCGACCAGATCGTCGCCGTCATGCGCACCGTGAGCGGCATTCAGGATCTCGGACTGTTTCGTGTGCTCGGCCAACCCAACCTGAACTTCACGGTGGATCGCAAAGCCGCCGCGCGCTATCAGATCAATACCGCCGACGTGCAGGACGCGATTCAGACCGCGATCGGCGGCAACGCCCTCACCCAGGTTTTGCAAGGCGAACAGCGCTACGACCTGGTCATGCGCTATCTGCCGGACTATCGCGACACCAAGGAAGCGATCGAAAGATATCCGGCTGCTCGCGCCCTCCGGAGAACGCGTTTCGCTGGCGCAACTCTGCAAAATCGCAGGTGGCCGATGGCGCGTCCGAAGTTTATCGCGAAGGGAATCAGCGGTACATCGCCATCAAATATGGCGTGCGCGGACGCGACCTGGGCGGGGCCGTCGAGGAGGCCATCCGGAAGGTGACCAGCAAGTGAAGCTGCCGACCGGGTACCACATCGATTGGGCCGGGGAATACGCAAGCCAGCAGCGGGCCCAGAAGAGGCTCGCGATCGATCATCCCTCTGACGCTGTTGGTCATCTTCATGATCCTCTATTCCATGTTCGGATCGATGAAATGGGCCAGCCTGATTCTGGCGACGGTCGCCATGGCGCCGATCGGAGGCATCGCCGGCGCTTTTCTTGACCGGCACCAACTTCAGCGTCTCGTCGGGTATCGGATTCCTGGCGCTGTTCGGCGTTTCGGTGCAGACCGGCGTCATCATGGTGGAGTACATCAATCAATTGCGCGCACGCGGGCATTCGATCATGGACGCCGCACCAACGCGGTGCCATCCTCCGCTTCCGTCCGATTCTCATGACGATGCTGGTGGCGTCGCTCGGCCTGGTGCCGGCGGCCACGTCGCACGGGATTGGCTCGGATTCGCAGCGCCCTTTCGCGATCGTGATCGTAGGCGGACTGATGGCGGTGCTGGTGATGAGCATTTTCCTGCTTCCCTGTCTCTATGTCTGGTTTGCGAGAGATTCCGACAAACTTCCTGAACCGGAAACCGAGGCGGCATAGCGGCTTAGCGGCGTGGGGAAAAGGCTACGCTGTCGATCGCAAAAAACACACCTCCCAAGCAAAGAACGATGCCAAACGCCCGGTACCAGCGCAAATACAAGACCCGCTGCGTGGGGGCCAGCTTGTCAAAGTTCCTCCATCCCCAGAGCTTCACCGCCTTGCTCGGGGCCGCGGCCGCAAAAATGCCGAGCATTACCGCGAGTGCGCTGAGGGACAGGTTCACGGCCGGTACGTTTCCCATAGGAGAGCCAGCGATGCTCGATCCAGTCTAATCAGCAGGGCTGTCTGCATCTACGGATCATTCGTCTATCGTTCCAACTCTTTCGGATAACCTACTGGCCATATCTTTCGGCTAATCGAACGTAAGAGCCGAGTACAATTGGGATGACGTGCTGCGTGACATCAGATACGCCTTTCGGATGCTGTGGCGCGACCCTGGGTTCGCGATTGTTACGATTCTCTCGCTCGCTCTCGGAATCGGTGCGAACTCCGCAATCTTCACGGTAACCAACGCTGTGCTGCTCAGTTCCCTGCCCGTGGCTGATCCGCTGCGCCTAGTTCAAGTGCAAACCGCGGATCGCGACAACCCGAAAAGCGTATCCGCGCTTTCGCTCCCCAATTTCGAGGATGTGCGCGCGAAAAATCACGTCTTCTCCGACATGGTCGCCACTGTGGGAGCGTTAGTGACTCTCTCCGGGCGCGGCGATGCCCGGCCGCTACCGGTTCAATTGGTGACGGCGAATTATTTCGATGCGCTCGGCGTAAAGGCGTACCGCGGGCGAACGTTCTTCCCGTACGAAGATCGCACCGAAGGTGGCAATCCCGTTGCCGTGTTGAGTCACGCGATTTGGATCGATCAGTTTGGCGGCGACCCGGCGATTGTCGGGCAGACCATTGTCCTCAATCAGTCAACTTTCACGATCGTCGGAGTCACGCCAGCCGAGTTCAAGGGCGTAGCGACGGTGGCGAATCCGGATGTCATCTGGATTCCGATGAGCATGCACTCGCAGGCGCTCTCGGGGACAGTAGAGACGAATTTCGAAAACCGCCGCCTCCGCACGTTTCGAATCTTCGCGCGCCTGAAGTCGGAATCGTCCATCGAAACTGCGGACGCCGAGATGAAAGTGATCGCCGCGCAATTAGAAAAGGAGTTTCCATTCGCGAATGACGGCCATACGCTGGCAGTATCTCCGCTCGACGACGCGCGGCTTTCCGCCGCCGGCGGTCGCGCGCAGCTTGTCACCGCCGCCTTTGCCTTGTCGGCGGTGGCGGGACTGGTGCTGCTGATCGCCTGTCTGAATCTTGCGAACATGTTTCTCGCGCGTGGGAGCCGTCGCGCGGTTGAAATGAGCATCCGCACCGCGCTTGGAGCGGAACGCCGCAGGCTGGGCGGGCAGCTCCTCACCGAGAATCTGCTGGTTGCGGCAGCGGGCGGTTTGGGAGGAATCCTGCTCGCGTTTTGGGGGCGGCAGATCCTATGGTCGCTCCGGCCGCCGTCTCTTCCAGTCAATGCGATCGAATTGCATTTCGATCCCAAGGTGCTGCTATTTACCGCAGCGACGACTCTGGCGACGGGACTGATCTTCGGCCTTGCGCCAGGCGCTGCGCGGGTCCAAGCCGGATGTAAATGAAGTTCTGAAAACGGGTGGACGCGGCGCACCCGGCTCGTCCGGGACCGCGTTGCGCGGTGCACTGGTGATTTCGCAGATTGCCCTGACCGTGATCGCGCTCGCCGGCGCGGGGTTGTTCATCCGCAGCATGAAAAACGCACAACAGATCGATCCCGGGTTCGAAACCAACAAACTGTTTTCTTTCGGAATGGACATGGCCTCGCTGCGCTGGAGCAGTGAGCGCGGCTTGGCATTTCAAAATGCGGTGTTGAACCGGATGCGGGCGATGCCGGGCATAGAAGCGGCGGCTCTCGCGTCCAGCGCGCCCTTCAGCGCGGGCGTTTCGCGCACGATTCTTAAGCAGGGGCAGGAATCGGAAGCGCATCCGCGCGGAACCGGGATGGCCGTGAACCACGTTTCGCCGGGATACTTCGATACCCTTCGCATCCGCGTTCTCGAAGGCCGCGTGGTCAATGAACTGGATCGCGCGGATACCACCCTGGTGGTCGTCATCAATGAAGCGGTCGCGAACCTGTTCTGGCCGGGCGAGAGCGCCGTGGGCAAGAAGCTGTACTATCTGAGCGATCCCGTGATCCGGCAGGTGATCGGCGTGGTGGCGAATACCACGGTGATCAACCTCGGCGAGACTCCGCGGCCGGTGCTGTATATCCCCGTCACGCAAAACTATCAACCCTTCGTTTCGATCGATGTGCGGACCAAGGGCGCGCCGGAACCGGTGCTCGCCGCCGCGATCGTGGAGGTGCAGCGAATGAACAGCGCGCTCGCTCTGGTCGGGCCCCGTACGATTCAACAACAGATCCGGGAGGGGCTCTGGGCGCCGCGATTGGGCGCTGCATTGTTCGGAATCTTCGGCGTGCTGGGATTGGTGCTCGCGGCCGTGGGGATATACGGCGTCACGTCGTACATGGTCGCGCAGCGCACATGCGAAATCGGAATCCGGCTGGCTCTGGGCGCCACGCCGAGAGAAGTTCTCATGAGCGTGTTGGGGCAGAGTTTGCGTCTGACCCTTGCGGGGATCTTGGCAGGCCTTGCAGGCGCGTATTTCTTAGCCAGGTTCACCAGGAGTCTGCTGTTTCAAGTTTCGCCTGCCGATCCGGTAACGCTGGCTGCGACTGCCCTCATTCTGATCGCGGTTGCCGGGATCGCGGGGTGGTTGCCGGGTTGGCGCGCTTCTCGCATCGATCCGATCCTCGCGCTGCGAGAACCCGGCTAAGGCTCGCTGAGGACGCGAGATCTCCCGGATTGAGTTCGCTTCGGCGCGCGGCCCGGCGCTCGCGTATTTACTTTGTTGACACGCTTTTGACGACGCCATGGATCGGTTGCGGACCGAAATGCGTGGTTGCAGGTCCAGAGTACACCAGAGTCACGTTCGAAAAATCGACCTCCGAACCTCCCATGACGCAGACCTGGATCGTGGATGCGCCCTTAGACTCGAAGGCCGCCGGGCTTCCATTCCCTGTGGTGGTGGCGGAGCCGGTAACCACAAGACCAGTGCCGGTGGTGGGAGGGTTATTGGCGGGGCAGACGCTGGTGTCATAGCTGACCGTGGCGTTCGTCACGCTGATGTGGTGAGTGTGGGGACTCCGGGTTGCCGGATTTGTCGGATCTACCTGGGTGGCGCTGGTAACCCCGTAATCGGAGGTCTCCATCGTCAGGTCCGCGGAAAAATTGGCTGTACCGGTTCTTTCCACGTCCAGGGACCACACGCCGCGAATCTCATACGGACCGCCTGCTACAGTGGAGGGCGAATAATCGTTGATCACTCCGCTAAAGTGAACCAGCCTCAGATCTTGGGCTTGAGCCCGCACCGACGCGACCCCGGACAGTGCAATGGCAAACCCGCCAATTCCCGCTAAGTATCTCGCTTTTCTCATGCTTCCTCCTGTTTGGATGTTGGTCGTTCAATGGGAATAGCGCCAGTCGATCGCGAAAACCGTAAAGTGTTCGAAAAATATTTCGACCCGTGTATACTAAGCGTCAACCCGCCATGACCCGAGATGCGGATTCGAAGTCTCCGGAGGAAGTAACCGAGCTGCTGCAAGCATGGAGCAGAGGAGACCAGAAAGCCTTCGACCAACTAGCGCCGGTCGTCTATGCCGAGCTGCGCCGTCTCGCGCGGCACTATATGGCGCGCGAGGGGCCGGATCACACGTTGCAGCCGACCGCGCTGGTGCACGAGGCCTATCTGCGGCTCGCCAATCTCCGCAACCTGCACTGGAAAAATCGCATCCACTTCTTCGCCATCTCGGCGCAGGTGATGCGGCGCGTGCTGGTCGATTTCGCGCGTTCTCGGGAGCGCCGCAAGCGCGGCGGGAGTTCCCGGCGCCTGTCGCTCGACGAATGTGCCAATCTCGGCGTTCACTACGACGCCGCGTTGCTGGCTCTGGACGATGCGCTCACCGCGTTGGCCTTAGAGGACGCCCGAAAATGTCAAGTGGTGGAGATGAAGTTTTTCGGGGGACTCTCCACGGACGAGATCGCGCATGCGCTGCATGTTTCGCCGGATACGGTCCTGCGCGACTGGAAACTGGCGAAACTTTGGCTGCTGCGCGAGATGGGTGCGAAAGAAACACCGGTCTAGAAGGTCGCTCGATACCGCCGATCGTATATACTGCGCGTTGTGGCCCGACCCGACGAACACGACTCGAATCGCCGGGAACGTATCGAAGAGATTGTCATCGCTGCGCTCGCTCTCAACGGGACCCAGCGCGCGACTCATCTGGATTCGGCTTGTAGCGGCGATCCAGAGCTCCGCCGGGAAGTAGAGTCGCTGCTGGCACAGGAGACTCGAGCCAACACGTTCATGGAAACGTCCGCCGTCGAATGCGCTGCGCGGGCCCTCGCCGCTGGGCATTCGGGGAAGCTGCCGGGGCGCGCGGTGGGACCCTATCGCATCGATGCACTGCTCGGCGCCGGCGGTATGGGAGAGGTTTACCGCGCCTGGGATACGCGATTGAGACGCGCTGTGGCGCTGAAGTTTCTTGCCAGAGAGTTCTTGAGCGACGTGGCCGCGGCGGAGGGATTCGAACGCGAGGCCCGCGCGGCCTCGGCTCCGAATCATCCCAATATATGCACGGTCTACGACGTCGGGGAGATGGATGGCCGTCCGTTCATCGCGATGGAATACCTGGAGGGGCAGACTCTTCGGGCGCGGCTGGCGGACGGGGCGCTGCCTCGGCCCCAGGCGCTCGAATACGCGATTCAAATCGCCCGGGGGTTAGCCGCCGCGCACCAGCTTGGCATCGTGCATCGCGATTTGAAGCCTGAGAATCTGTGGGTCACCAGCGAAGGCCGGATCAAGATTCTGGATTTCGGTCTCGCCAAGTTTTCAGAACCGCCAACTCGCCCCGAGCCGTCTTTGGCGTCGACGGCGACCGAGCAGAGCGGTGTGAGAGGCACCGTAGGATACATGTCGCCCGAACAAGTCCGCGGCGAGGCAGTCGATTATCGTACCGACATCCTTTCGTTCGGCGCGGTCCTGTACGAGATGCTGGCCGGCAGCCGGGCTTTTCATGAATCCTCGGCGCTCGACACCCTCATTGCGATTCTGAATAAGCAGCCGCCCGAACTGGCGGAGCCCACTACCAACCGGCTGGTGCGGCGTTGCCTGGAGAAAAATCCGGCACGGCGCTTTTCATCGGCAAGCGATCTCATCGTCGATCTCGAAGCGGCGCTCGAGATCCGGCCTCCAGAAGGTAGAGATTCGAAGCGAGGCCTGTTGCCTCGGCGGCGCATCCTGCAAGCGGCTGGCGGCGCGGCTTCACTTGCGGCGCTGGCGGCGGTTTGGGTGTTACTGCCCTCCAGGTGGCGTAACAGACTGCCCGGTTCGAGCACGGCGCGCATCACCAGGCTGGCAGTACTGCCGCTGGCGAACTTGTCCGGCGACGTCGAACAGGAGACTTTTGCGGACGGAATGACCGATCTTCTGATCACCGATCTGGGGCAGATTGGCTCGCTGCGGGTGATCTCGCGCCCATCGGTGATGCAGTTCAAGGGCACGAAAAGGCCGCTACCCGAAATCGCCAAACAGCTGCAAGTCGAAGCCGTAATCGTAGGCAGCGTCCAGTCCTCCGGCAATCGGGTTCGCATCACGGCGCAATTAGTCGATCCCGCCACCGGTCAGCAAATGTGGGCACGGGTCTATGAGCGTGAGCTCAGCGATGTGCTCGCATTGCAGAGCGAAGTGGCGCGCACCATCGCCGGCGAGATTCAGGCCAGGGTAACGCCCGCGGAGGCAGGACGGCTGGCGCGCAATCGCAAGGTGGTCCCGGCGGCTTTGGGGGCATACCTTCTTGGCCGGTATTATTGGGACCAATTCACCGAAGAATCGATCTTCAAGGCCATCGACTATTACCAGCAGGCCATTCAGTTGGACCCAGCCTACGCCGCTGCCTATGCTGGAATCGCGGAATGCTGGGGTGGCCTGATTTTTTCCGACGCCAAACCGTGGGATGAGGCTATTTCCCAGGCGCGAGAGGCGGCGACGAAGGCGCTCGCCATCGACGATACGCTAGCCGAATCTCATCAGGCGATGGCTGTGGTTCATTACCACGAATGGAATTGGAAAGGAGTCGAAGAGGAGGTCAAGAAGGCGATCGCGCTCAACACCGGTTTTTCGATCTCTCATGTACAGTATTGCAACATGCTTCGCCATCTCGGCCGAGCCGACGAAAGCATCGCGGAAGGAAAGCTCGCCATCGAAGTGGACCCGCTCGCCATGCTGACCAACCAGATGCTCGGAAACGCCTACGCCAGCGCGCGGCGCTACGAACTCGCGATCGCGCAATACCGGAATGGCCTCGACCTGCATCCCAACGACTCCTCCTTGCAATATCAACTGGGATGGGCTTATGTGTATAGCGGCGCGGTTGAGAAAGGCATCGAAGCCATCCGGAGCAGCCTGGCTGTCGACGGCGTAGATCCGGGTCTATCCCCCGACCTGGCGTACATCAACGCGATGATCGGCAAACGCGACCAGACGCGGCAAACTCTGAACCGCCTGCTGACACTTGCCCGGAACAACCCGGTATCGCCGGGGATGATTGCACTCGTGTATGTTGCATTGGACGAGCGGCCGCAAGCCCTCAGCTGGCTGGAAAAAGCGTACCACCAGCATTCATCGATCATGACCTGGCTGAAGACCGATCCGCGTTTTGACAGAATTCGCGAGGAGTCTCGATTTCAGGATTTGATGCGGCGCGTCGGGCTGATATAGCTCGGCGTCACTTGGACTTCGCGCAAGTGCAGACCACTGCTTTATTCGCGTCCTGAAGAACCGCATTCGCGGATGTGTTTTCGGCCGACAGCTTGGTGGAGAAGGCTTTCGTGAAGCCTACCGTCGTCACCAGGAAACGCAGGTGCCCATTCGTTCCATAAAACGAATGGCCGACGGAAAGAAAAAAGTTGGTGGATCTGTTCACTTGGTAGGCGATCGTGCCTCCGGCGTCGAGCAAAATAGTTTTGGAGATGCGGTCGTGATTCAGGTATTGTTCGTCGGTGAGGTTGTTGGGAAACAAGTTGTAATCGAAGTCGAGGCCGTTATGCGACCAAGTGAGTACGGACGAGCCTTGCAGAGTTATGTGGCGGTTGAGAAGATAGCCGAGCTGGAGTTCGCCGTAGCTCCGCTTAGGCGCAATTCCCGCGGCTACCAACGGCGTCATCCCGAAAGCGTATTGCCCCTGCACGAATGCCTTCGGAAGGATCGGATTCAGACGCCGTCCTACGTTCACGCCCACGCGATACTCGGTTTCATCAACTCCGATCGCAGCATGCCCGAGGGTAGGATAGTCGTGGCTCGGTAGAGTGACCTGAAATAACGGCGTGATCTTCAGAGCACGCCGCGTCAAGGCGTAGCGCACGTTCAGACTGAAGTCCTGGAATCCCCCGTGAAAGTCTCCATTGTCCACGGCGACTTCCGTACTTGGATCTCCTCGCACAAGAAGGTGCGGAGACGAACCGACGTACTTGGCCTCAACATAAGGAAGGCCTACGCTGACAGCGAGTCTGTCGGTGAGCGAAAAATCGGTATTGACGATCACAGCATCGAAGTAGGTATGCCCCTTGTCTTTCGTTCGGCCATCGTCGAACACGTGAAGGCGGTCGATATTGTATTGATAAAGTACAGAGACGGTCCCGTCACCTTGCGGGGAAAGCCAGGCTTGCGCCAGCAACGAGAGCGGAACGCCGAACAGAAGCGGTAGGAGTCTGGCGACGCGCATCGCGCCGCCGCTACCGATTTCCTTTGAGCTTCAACTCCATTGCTTGATCGATTTCCTCCAGATAGTTCTCCGGGTTCCCGGGGGCTTTCAGAAGGCAATGGTACTTCTTATGCGCCGCCGATTGTTCCTCTTTGGACGCCTTGAAAGCCACCGGTAACAAGACAGGCTTCGACGCCGCCGATGCCATTTCTTGGCTCACTTCGTTTGCGTCCGCGATATCGGCCACCACCAAATCATACTTGCCGGCCTTTAACGCAGAGTCGAGGCCCGCGGGATCTTCGATGAGTTGAAATCGGTAGCCGGCCTTTTTGAAAGCGGGCTGGGTTTGGAGGCTCCGAATCAGCGCGGCGCTGGCGGATCGGCCCGGATATACCAGGATGGCTGCGGGATGCAGAGGCTTGATCTGCGAGGGCCGTGAGCCCATAACCAGCATGAGCTTGTCCCCGCACGCCCATGCAATCGTACCGGCGAGAAGCAAACCCAAAAGAATCAATGCCCTGCGCATTACATCCGTTCCACCTGCATCAATTTAAGGCAACCGACCCGAATAGTCAAGGCTTAAGTTGCCTCGATTGGCATGGTCCCAGCTGAACCCTCTAATCCGGGATATCGCCGAACTTTGCAGACTTCAACAGAATGATTTCCGCCGGTCCATAGCGTTAAACTCCTTCCAAGCCCCTTGCTTCCCTTATATAAGCTCGCGCGCGACCGGAAGCACAGTGATTTCGATGTACTGCGGGTTCAGACCCGCGAGCACCGCGTCGAGGCGGATGGTTCCCGATCCTTCTCGTGTCTTCACCCAGATTGCGCCGGCGCCGCCGCTCAACGCGAACGGATTCGGGCCGACGATTTCTCCCGGACCGGCTATCGTTAATTGCACCGCACCGCTCGACATGGGCCGGATATTTCCATACTCGTCGATCAAGCGCAGCACGACGCGAGTGGCATCCCGGCCGTCGCCCATCAACTCGCGATCATCCGCCTCCAAGCTCAACGCCGCATCCACACCCCTCCCGGACAGCGTCACCGTCTTAACTAACTTGCCGCCAATGTAACCTTCGATCTCAAGATCGCCCCACTCCGGCTCATCGCTGATTTCCACCAGAAACGGTGGATACTTGAGATGGCCGTAGGCGGCGCGATCGGGCTCGCTTTCCTTCCTGAGCCGCCCGTTCACGAAGATCTTCAGATGGTCGCAATTTGAGCAAATGGGAACAATGCCCACGCCGCCCGCAGTGGAGTGGTCGCCCGACGACCAGAAGAATCCCGGCTCCAGCACGATCTCTTCCGCCGGATCGCATTGCGATTTGTAGAAGCCGGCAGCGGCCTTGGGGATGCGAAAAATATCACTCACTCCGTGGTAGCAGATTCGATCGCCGGAGCCAAAGTTGCCGTGCGTGTTGTAATCGAACGCACACCAGGCGATGCCCCCGGCATAGCGATCGTCTGAAGCGAGCTGATTATGAACCCGCGCATGCCGTAGAACGTGTTCCGCAACGCGTTCCACCTGGTCGAACCGCTTGGTCGAGAACATGTGCCCGTTGAATTCCGTGTTGAGGTACAGAGGATGATTTGGAGGGCGGAGCGGGAAGCCGAAGTCGTTCATCGTGAAGACGTCTTCGAGAAGTTCCGAATCATACAGGTAGCGAATGCCGCTGGTCTGCCTGGTGTCGTCAAGCGAGTGCGCTAACTGATTTGTGCGGACATAGAAATTGTGATTGTCCTGCGATTCATTGATGCGCACGCCCCATAGAACAATGGACGGATGGTTCCAATCGCGCTGGATCATCTCGCCCACGTTGCGGACGGCAAGGTCCTGCCAGTTTTCATCGCCGATATGCTGCCAGCCGGGGATCTCCTCGAGTACCAAAAGGCCGATCTCGTCGCAACGGTCCAGAAACGCGGGCGACTGCGGATAGTGAGACGTGCGAACGATGTTGCACTTCAGCTCGCGCCTGAGGATATCGGCGTCGCGACGCTGGACACGCGCGGGCATGGCCCCTCCCACAAATGGAAACGTCTGGTGGCGATTGAGCCCACGCAATTTCACGTGCTTTCCGTTCAGCATGAATCCGGCCGGTGTGAATTTTGCCTCGCGGAAGCCGATGCTGGTCGTATATTCGTCTTCGGTCCCGTCCGGATTCGACAGCTTCACCAGCACCTGGTACAGCTTCGGATGTTCAAGATCCCACAGTTGCACGTCACTGGCCCGGTCGATGGCGACGTTGTAATATCCGGTTCCGGCACTCTCGACGGACACTTCGTTCGTGGCGAGAACGCGGGCGCCGTCGCGCAACTCCAGGGCAAGTCTGGCCCCAGCCGCCACCGGCCCGTTGAGCCAGCAGCGGGCCTCCAGCCCTCGGCCGGCGTTCAACACCCGGAGTGGGCGCGCACAGACATTCTCGATCAACGTCTGCGGCACAACACGCAGACGAACGTCGCGATAGATTCCGCCAAACGTCAAGTAATCGATTCTGCCGCCGAATGGCGGAATATCGGGCCGTTCGGTTGAGTCCAACTTCACAGCCAGAACGTTGTCGGCGCCCTCGCGCAGGTGCCCGGTGAGTTCCACGGAGAACGGCGTATAGCCGCCCTTATATTCCGGAAAAGCATGTCCGTTGATCACGACGGTAGAGGCCGTCATTGCTCCGTCAAAGTCCGCGAATACGCGCTTACCGCGCCAGGCGACGGGTGTGCGGAAGCGCCGCCGATACACGGATACAAACTGATACTCACGATCATCGAAACTGTGCCACGGCAAAGTCACGTTGGAATGCGGAAGGGTGATGGGCCCGAATCTGGAATCATCGAAGTCCGGTCGTAGAGCGTCGTCGGCCCCGCGCGGGATGAAGCGCCAATTGCGGTTCAGTTCATACATCCCGCGCACTGTCGAACTGACTGTATTGGGGCCGGTCTGAGGGCCCGCGGCAGCGCCTGCCTGAGCAATCGCCGCCGCGGTTCCAACCAGAAATGATCGCCGCCCGAAATTCGTTGCGCTCATGGCTGGCAACAACATATCACACAGCGATCTTTTCTCCACCGAGATTGACTCTCGAAAGGTTCTTGAATATCTCTGAAGAAAGCGATCCGGCCCGAGTGCTTCGTTAACAGGACTGATCCCCTTTCTGATCGAGTATATTAAGGTGAATCAGTCTGATGACTCTACAGTTCTTTCAGGCACGAGAATCTCCGGGATCCTTTCGAACTACGGATCCTACAAGCGCCTGGAGCTGCACAAACCGGCCATGACACTGATCAAGGAGGACGCCGATTATGGGTTCGACCAGACGAACCATACTGGCAGCGGGCGCCGCGGCAGCGGCAACAGCCGCAGTGCCGCGCGTATTTGCTCAGCAGGCGGGTAACGGAGGAACCGGCAGATTCTACGAAAGAGGCTCCGTTCGCATCTACTATGAGGAGGCCGGGACCGGTTTTCCGCTGATGCTGCTTCCCGGCGGGGGATTGAACTCGACCATCTCCTTCTTCACCGGCAACTCGCCCTTCAACGCCATTGAGGAGTTCAAAGGACAGTATCGCTGCATCACGGCGGACCTGCGCAATGCCCCCAGTGGCCACTCCACCGGCCCTGTCGAGGTCGACCGGCCGTGGGATTCCTACGCCGACGACCAGCTCGGACTGATGGATCATCTGGGCATCGACAAGTTCATGGTGATGGGTTTCTGCATTGGCGGCCCCTTCATCTGGAGCCTCTTGAAGCGCGCGCCCAATCGCGTGGTCGCGGCTGTGCTGGCGCAGCCCGTGGGGTGGCGCCCGGAGATGCGCGACCCTAAGTACCCAGGCGTATTTTGGAAGACCTGGGGTCCGGCGCTGACCGCCAAGCGGCCCGAAATCACGATGCCGATGGTCGACAAATTTGTGACCAGGATGTTCGAGACCGACCCCGACTTCGTCTTCACCGTGACCCGGGATTTCGTGCGCAATTGCCAGACGCCCGATACTGATCCTGCCGGATGATGTCCCGGCGCATCCGTACGCCGTCGCCATGGAGTGCGCGATGCTCGCGCCGAAAGCCGAAGTGAGCATGTTCCCCTGGAAAGAGCCCAAAGAGCGGATTCCCCTGGCTGTGCGCCAAATCCATTCCTTCCTCAAGGCGCATCGGCCTGCCTAGACCACGGTATCCATCGCGCGGTGACCGCGTAAGCCGGAGGCGGTCACTCCCTCAGAGCCACCTCTGAGTCGGTAGTGATCTTCCGAACCGTGACCTTGGTAAAGCCAGCCGCCCCGCGAGGGATCTGAAACTCGTGGATCTCGCGCCGTCCGGGCCGGCACCAGTAAATTGCCCACACTCCGTTATCCATATGGCTCCCGTCCTTGGCCCAGAACGAGACCATGACGTAGACGGCATCATATTCCCGCGAACAGCGGCTAATGGCATTGACCAGGTAGCGCTGATCCTCGGTCTTGACCATCTCGCGCACCGTAAAACATTGCGCAACATCCTCGGCTCGGAGATTGGAAGCACAGGCAAGCAAGGTGAGCGAGAGAAAGAATCTTAGGACGCGTAAAAGCATAGGTTCACTCCTTACCCAAATCGGTACGGGTCGCTGGAACGTCGCAACACACCTGCGGCGTCGATTTCGAGCGCAGTCGCGCCGCGCCGAGCCTTACTGCGGTTGCCCTCGACTTACTTGAGAGCAAGTGATTCTCGTGGCCCGCAAACGAAGCACGAATACGGCCAAACCGCGAGAGGTATATTTTCAGCGATCCTCACAAATGTTTTAAACACTGTGGATCAAAACTGTGGGACTTTTTCCAGAGAAGTGGGGTCTTTGGCCGTGCAACGTTACAGGAATTGCGCGATGTGAGTCTAGTGCGGCCCCTCGGGCTGCGTCCCAGAGTGTCGCTCGCGCGTGTCACATTCCGGGCGGATTTTTCTAACCGGAAGCTAACTGCGACGCCCGCAAGTCAGATCGGCAATCCCTTGGCGATCGTGGCCGGAGCAGAATACATACGGCGCATGAGGCAGGACTTGCAACAAGCCTGAAGCGCGCATGTTACCTTGAGGCGTAGGCCCAATGCGGACACCATGGTTAGTTGGCGTCGCGATGATGCTGCCGCTCCTGGCGGATGATCGCGGCAAACACCTTATCAGCGCGGAGCAGACGGCGCGGTTTAGCGTCGCCACGGCGGGGACGATCCGGCTCGAAAATTCGTTCGGCGAAGTGGACGTCGACGGTTGGGACCGGCCTGAGGTGGAAGTGTCCGTGGTCCGCTCGAGCGAGCATTATTACGGCGATCGAGACCGCACTGCCGCGCAGCAGCGCTTGGATCAGGTCCATGTCACGACGAAACAGGAAGGGAACGACGTGGTTATTTCAACCCAATACCCTCCTTCGAATCCGTTCCTGCATCCGCTCAGCCGGCGCAGCGATGTCGAGATTCACTATCGCGTCCACGCGCCGCGTGCTTCAAAGCTGTCGATCGATCACAATAACGGCGGAGTCAACGTTTCGGGTGTCAGCGGCGATATTCATGCCAAGGTGGTGAACGGGCAGATTACGGTAACGCTGGCACCGGATGCACACGATGTCATCGACGCCCGATGCGCGATCGGCGACGTGTACTCCGATTTTGACGGCAAAGATCGCAGCCGGTATGTCTTCGGCGCTGAGTTCCAGCGGCCGAGCGCTTCCGCCCGCGGCGAACCTGTACCTCCGCGTTCGCCTCGGCGACATCGTCATTGTGAAGCAGACCGGGCCACCCGCTGGAGTAAGCTTCAGACCTTCAGCACGTCGTCTTCGCGCGCGACCACTGCGTACAAGAATCGGCGAAAGAAAAATCGACAGGAACAGGCGCGAAAGCAGGCCGCCGACAATCACGATCGCAAACGGTTTTTGCGAGTCGCTGCCGATGCCCGTGGACGTCGCCGCCGGAAGCAGGCCGATGCAAGCCACCAGCGCCGTCATCATGATGGGCCGCAGGCGCAGGAGCGAAGCCTGATAGGTCGCGGTGATGATGTCGTTCCCTTCCAGGCGCAGCTTATTGATGAACGAATACAGAATCACGCTGGTCAGCACCGCGACGCCCATCAGCGCGACGAATCCCAACCCCGACGAGACGCTGAAATTGGTTTTCGTGTACCACAGCGCCAGCAGCCCGCCGACTGGCTCCGTCACCAGGACGCTGAACAGGATGATCAACGGGAATTTGAGGTTTCCGTACAGCGCGAACAGAATCAGAAGAATCAAGAGAACCGTCAGCGGAGCAATAATTTTCATCTGTTCGCGCGCGGCCAGATAATCTTTATATTCGCCGCCCCAGTCGAAGGTGTATCCGGTGGGGAGTTTCACCTGCTTATCAACCGCGCGACGCGCTTCCTCTACCGCGCCCGCCAGATCGCGATTGCGGACGCTGAATTGGACCCCGATGAAGCGCGAATTGGCTTCGCGGTAAATGAACGACGCGCCATTGTTCACGCGAATATCAGCAAACTGGCTCAGCGGCAAATGCTGGCCGTTGGGGGTCGCGATCAGCAGGTTCTTAATCGCTTCGCCATCCTTGCGAAAGGGCTCCTGCATGCGGACCAGAAGATCGAACTGGCGCTCACCCTGGATCACTTCGGAAGCGGCCTTGCCGCCCATCGCCGGTTTCGACCAAGGTGTTGACGTCATCCACATTCAGGCCGTATTGCGCGATTTTCTCGCGATTCGGAACCACCGTCAGGCTGGGCTGGCCGAGCTCGCGCACCACGGTGATATCGGCGATGCCCGGAACTTTCGAGATGATCTCCTTCACTTGCTTGGCTTTGGCTTCGAGCGTGGCCAGGTCTCCGCCGAAGATCTTCACGGCGAGCAGGCTCTTGAGGCCGGTTTCGGCTTCATCGACGGCGTCCTCGGCGGGCTGCGTATAGTTGAAAATCACGCCGGGAAACGCCGACGTTTTCTTCTGAATCGCGTCGATCAGTTCTTTCTTGTTGTGAATCGCTCCTTGCCACGCCGGATCGTCGTAAGCTCTTCAGCCCGATATAAAACTCGTTGTTGAAGAAGCCGGTGGGATCGGTGCCGTCGTCGGGGCGCCCGAGCTCGTTGGCGACGGTGGTGACCTGCGGGAAAGCTGCGCAAAATGTTCCGGATCTGCGGCGACAGCTTGGTGGCTTCTTCAAACGAGATGGTGTAGGGAGCGGTGGCGCGCATCCATAAAGCGCCTTCGTCCAGGTGCGGCATGAATTCGGCGCCGATCAGAGGAATCAGCAGCAGTGACGCCCCGAAAATCCCCAGCAGAACCACGATCGAAACCGTGCGATTGCGCAGGCACCATCCCAGCAACCAGGCCGTATCCCGCACGGATCTTCTGATACAGGCGCGCCTTCGGCTCCTTCAGTTTGCCGCGCAGCAGGTACGAGCACAGAACCGGCAACACCGTGAGCGCGCAGAGCAGCGATCCGAGCAGCGCGAAAGACATCGTGTCGGCCATGGGCTGGAACAGGCGGCCGGACGGCCCTTGCAATGCGTAAATGGGAAGATAGCCGGCGATAATCACCGCGACGGCGTAAAAAATCGGCCGCTCGACGTCGTGCGCGGCGGCGCGAATCACTTGGATCAGGTTGTAGTCCTCATCGTGGCGCTCGGCAAGCTCGCGAAATATGTTTTCCACCATCACCACCGCGCCGTCCACCAGGATGCCGAAATCGATGGCGCCGATGGAGAGCAGATTGGCGGGAATGTGCCGCCAATCCAGGCAGATGAAGGCGAACATCAGCGCGAACGGAATGGTGATCGAGACGATCAAGGCCGCGCGCGCGCTCAGCAGGAAGATGCCCGAGGACCAGTAACACCAGCAGGATGCCGCGGACCAGATTCCGCTCCACGGTGCGCGTGGTCTCTTCGATCAGTTCGCTGCGGTCGTAGTAGGGCAGGATCTTGACATCCTGCGGCAGAACATGATCGTTCAATTCCTTGGTCATGTGCTGGACCTGCTTCAGCACCACCTGCGCCTGCTCGCCCGACGCGCATCAGGATCACGCCTTCCACCGCGTCGTCCTGGTCCATGAATCCGAACTGGCCCAGCCGCGGAGCGTAGCCGATCTCGACTTTGCCGACGTCGCGGACGTAAGTGGGGATCCCGTTGTTCGTGGCAGACCACGACGTTGCGCGATGTCTTCCGGCGTTTTCACCAAGCCGAGACCGCGAATGTAGTAAAACTGCCCGCCCTGCGAATAGAATCCGCCGCCGGCGTTGGAGTTGTTGGTCGCCAGTTGCTGAAACACCTGCGGAACCGTGACTACCGAGCGAGAACAGACGGTAAGGATTCAGCAGCACCTGGTACTGCATGGTTGTGCCGCCCAGTCCGGAATCGTCGGCGACGCCAGGAATGGAGCGGTACTTGCGCTCGAGAACCCAGGCTTCGATGGTCTTGAGCTGCTGCGGCGTGCGATCCGGGCTCACCAGTACGTAGCGATAAATCAGGCCGCTGGGGCTGAACAACGGAGAAACGCCTGGGGTCACGCCATTGGGCAGAGTCGCGTTCGGCCATGCGCTCGAACGCCTGTTCGCGTACGAAATACGGGTCGATGTCGTACTGGAAGTTCATCTCCAGCGCGGAAAGCCCGTACAGGGAAATCGAGCGCAGACTTTCGATCTTCGGAATCCCGTTCATCTCGACTTCGAGCGGAATCGAGATCAGGCGCTCGACTTCTTCCGACGCGTGGCCGGGCCACTGGGTGATGATCTCGACGTGCGGCGGAGAAAGATCGGGATAGGCGTCGATGGGGAGCTTCGAAAACGAGTAAGCACCCCACACCATCAACATCAGCGCCGCCATGAGAACAATGAATCGCTGGGAGAGCGCGAAGGAAACGATTCGGGCGATCATAATGGGTCGTTATTGAATGCTGTTGGCGAACTGGAGAAACACGGCGCCTTCAGCGACAATTTTTTCGCCCTCCTTGGCTCCGCTGACCAGCTTCCGTCTCATTTCCCTGCTGCACGCCGATGGTCACCAGCCGCTGGGCGAATTTACCGGGCTCGACTTCGACATAGACAAAAGGAAGATTGTCGTCCGTGCGAAGAATGGCGGACGTGGGCACGGCCAGCACGCCGTGGCCGGACTTGGTATGGATCACCGCGTCCACGAACATGTCTTTCTTGAGCAGCCGGGCCGGGTTCTTCGTGACGATTCGCACCGGCGTGGTGCGCGTCGCCGGGTCGAGCAGGGATCCGATGTAATCCACCGTGCCGTTGAAACGTCTGGCGGAAAGCCGCGTTGGTCAGCTCGACCGTGTCGCCGGTGCGCACGGATTCCAGGTCGCGATCGTAGACGTGTCCCCAGACCCAAACCGTCGATATGTCGCTGATGGTGAAGCACGCCGTGGTGCCGGCCTGGATCACCAGGCCCGGGCGTCACCAGTTTCTGCACCACCACGCCGGCGATCGGGCGAGCGCACCGCCAATTGCGGATTGATGGCCACGCCCTGGCGTTGCGCCTGGTCGATCTCCTGCTGCGTGACGCCGAAGATCTTCAGCGCCTGCAAGTCGTTCTCCACTTCGGCGCGACGCATCGTTGTAATCCTGCTCGGCGGCTTCGAGATCCTTCTGCGCGATCACCTTGTGATCCAGCAGATCCTTGCTGCGGTCGAGGGTCTTCCTGGAATAATCCAGGCGGTTGCGCGCTTTCTTATAAGTGGAGACGGCGTTGGCGACGTCGGGGCTGGACACGTACAGCAGCGGCTGGTCCGCCGCGACGCATCGTGCCGGTGTCCACCAGAAGGCGGGCAATCGGCCCGTTGACCTGGGTGATGGCTTGCGTGGTTTGGTCGGCATCCCAATCCACTGTGCCCGTGGTGCGCACCGCGGGCGACCAGACTGCCTTATGCACCTCGGCGATTTTGAGGTGCTCCATCTGGTTCTGCGGCACCTGAAACAAAGTCGCGTCCGCCTGCGCCGCCGTCGTCGGCCGGCGCGCCGGCCGCCGGCTTCGATTGGCAGGAAGAGAGCGCTAGCGCGGCGATCGATGCCAAGCTACCAAGCCGCATATCTCATGGATTACGCGCGTATCTCATCGAATCACCTGCGCTCCGACGGCCTGATTCACCTGTTCCGCGGCGGTCATATAAGCAGCGATGGCTTGCCGGTAGCCCGAGTTGCGTGGCGCGATAACTGCGTTCGGCGTCGAGGACGTCGAGAACCGTCGCCGCGCCGCGCCCGTAAGCATAAGTCGTGATGTCGCGCGACTGCGTGGCCTGATCCAGATAGCCGGATTCGTACAGCGAAACGATCTGTTCATTGGTCTGGAGACCGTAATACGCGTTGACCACGTCGGTGCGCACGGCCGACCTCGGTCGACGATTCGGTTTCGATCGCCTGGCGAACGGCCGCCTGGCTGCGCGCAATTTCGCCCTGATTACGATCGTGAATGGGCAGATCGAACGATAGCGAGAAGCCGACCGCGTTGCCGGTCCCATTGGGTCCGATGCTCTGGTAGGTGTAATCGCTGGACCAGGTCCAATCCTTGGCGCGGTTGCCGAAGGCCAGCGAGACCGTGTCGCTCGCCAGCTTCACTCCGCTGTGCGCGGCCTGCAAATCCGGCCGCGCCGCCAGCGCTTGCCTCTCCAAATCCGCGAGCTGAACCACTTGCTTCTTGTGCGCCAGGGTCCCGGAGACGTCGAAGTCGTCCGCCACCGATTGATAACCGAGCAACTGCCGCAAAGTCGCTTTGGCCTGCACCAGGCTCAGTTCGGCGGAGGAAACATCCTGCTCGAACTGCAGCTTTTGCAGCGATATTTTCAGATAGTCGCCTTCCGCCAGATCGCCCGCCACCGACGCGCGCGCGATTCAGATCCACCTCTTGCGAAAAATTCGCCAAATCCTCCCTGGCGAACTGGAGCACGGACTTCGCCAGCAAAACGCTGATAAACGCCTGCACCACCTGGAATCGCAACTGGCGCTCATTGTCGGTCACGGTCTTGGCCGAGACGTCGGTGTTGTCTTTCGCCACCGACAGGCGTTTTTCGCGCTTGCCGCCGCGCTCATACGTGTAGGAGAGCGATTCGGAATAAATCTGCGTGTTGAAGCGAATCGTTTGCGGCGAAAACAAGGGATCGTGTCCACCAGGGCCGAAAGGGTCGGGTTGGGCTTGAGCGCCGCCGTGATCTCCTCGGCCTTGTTCTGGTCGATATTGAGCCGCTGCGCTCGCAGGGACTGGTTGTAGGCCAGCGCGATACGGACCGCGTCATCCATCGAGATCAAGGCGGGCGGGCTAGCTGCCTGAGGCGTCTGCGCCCACGCGCCTCCGGCAATAACAAATAGGGCGTTGAATCGATTACAGCCGCAAACTTCCTCCCCGGAAACGCTTTTGTCAAATTGAAGCTAGATCTGTATGATGATACGGAACCGGTGGCCGGTAACCATTAACCTGACAGGCGGGCCTAATTCGATGATGAACGGGTCCAATTGGGCGGGCGGGTCGGGTTTGTAGTCACTCAAAGGCCTTTCACCGTGCACGTTTTTGGCACGACTCCCATGGTCGTATACTTAAGGAGAAATGACGATGAGATTGACGAATGCCGCGTTGCTTCTGACCCTGGCGGCGGCGGCCCGGGCCCAGGTCAATGTAGGCGCACAAAAGCCCGAAGCCGGCCTGCCATTCACCATGACTACGGTGAGCACCTTTGAACTGCCATGGCGCATCGCGTTCCTGCCGGATGGCCGCATGCTGATCACCGAAAAGGTGGGGCCGGTTTGGCTAGTGACCCAGCAGGGAGAGAAAATCCCGGTGGGCAATACGCCCCCAGTCTATTGGCAGGGCCAGAACGGCATGCTGGGCGTGTTCCTTTCGCCCCATTACGCCACCGACCAGAGTATCTATCTCACTTATGTCGAGCCCGGTGACTATGGCGGCGGGCTCGCGCTGGCCCGGGCCAAGCTGAACCTCACTGCCACCTCCGCGAGACTGGGAAACTTCGAAGTGCTGTGGCGGCAGATGCCCAAAGGCAAAGGCGGCCAGGAAGGAGCGCAGATCGCTTTCTCGCCCGACGGCCAGTATCTGTTTCTCACGGTTGGCGACCGTCAGCGTTTCACCCCCGCCCAGGATCCGAACCAGCCCGAAGGCAAGATCCTGCGCCTGACGTTGGACGGCAAGCCCGCTCCCGGCAATCCCAACTTCGGCAAAACCGGCGCGGCCACCATTCCCCTGATCGATCCACCGAGCGACACCGAAGCCGCCAAGACCGCGAAGGTGGTCAGCATTTATACCTTTCCCGGCACCAATCAGACGCCGTCTGAAACCTGGGCCACCGGCGTCCGGACGCCCTATGGTTTGGCGTTTTCGCCCACGGGCGAGTTGTGGGAGGTGGAACATGGCCCGCGCGGCGGCGATGAGCTCAACCTGATCGAGAAGGGCAAGAATTATGGCTGGCCGCTGGTCTCGTTTGGTCAGAACTATAACGGCGTGCCCATTCCCAAGCCCGACATGCGGCCCGACCTGGCGATGCCAGTGCTCTATTGGGTACCGGTGATCGCGCCGGGCAATCTGATGTTCTACCGCGGCACCGAGACCTTCCCGCAGTGGAACGGCAGCGGCTTCGTCAGCGGCCTGGCGACCAAGTCGATCGTGCGCATCATCTTCGACGGCCATGGCGGCGCCAAGACCGCCGAGCGCTGGGATGTAGGGCACCGCATTCGCGATGTGGAAGAAGGCCCCGACGGTTCGCTGTGGATGCTGGAAGACGCCAATCCCGGCGCTCTGATCCATGTGACGCCTCCAGTGACGAATTCGCATTAGGACAAGAAGCAATCGTCACAAAATGGGAATCGCGCGGCTGTGAACGGCCGAGGTCGAATTTAAGAGCACTGCGTTCGACCCATCCCTTTATAAAGCGCGTCGCTCGGGTGGGCCTATGCGTTCGGCATCCGCACAGACGGCGAGCGGGGCAACGGACGCCATTTGACCGCGGTTGTGTCCGACATGAGCGGATACGCAACCGCGAAAAAAGGGGGATCGGCATGCCAGAGCTGGTGAATGGGTTCGATGCCTCTATCGTCGACGAGAAGGCGTCGAACGTTGGACCAGCCGCGATCGACATCGCCTACCAGCGACTCGGGAACCCGGATGCGCCTGTGGTGCTGCTGATCATGGGGATCGCCGCTCAATCCATTCATTGGCCAGACGCGTTTTGCCATGCGCTGGTCGGCCACGGCCTGCAACTGATCCGCTTCGACAATCGTGACATCGGACTCTCTACACACCTGACAGATGCCCCGCCGCCGGACTTGCCTGCGGCGCTCGCCGGCGACCTCTCGTCGGTGTCGTACACGCTGTCGGATATGGCGGCCGACGCGGTGGGGTTGCTGGACGCGCTCGGCTTCGGGAAGGCCCATGTCGTCGGCGCGTCCATGGGCGGCGCCATTGCGCAAACCATGGCAATCGAGCATCCGGGCCGTGTCCGCTCTCTCACCTCCATGATGTCGACAACCGGCAACATGTCCGTCGGGCAGCCCTCGCCCGACGTGCTCCGCGAAGTCTTCGGCGGCCCACGCGCAACCACCCGCGACGAAGTAATTCAACAGATGCTTCGCGCTTTCCGCGCCGTGGGCTCGCCTGGATATCCGACGGATGAGAACGAAGTTGCCGCACGAGCAGGCCGCGCCTACGACCGTTCCTACGATCCGACCGGCGTCGCTCGTCAGGCGATCGCGTCAGTCGCCTCCGGCGATCGGACCGAATGCCTGCGGCATCTCGAGGTCCCCACCCTGGTGATCCACGGCCTCGCGGACCGCATGTGCGACGTGAGCGGCGGGCGAGCGACCGCTGAAGCCACCCCCGGCGCAGAATTGGTCCTGATCGAGGGAATGGGACATGACCTGCCACCCGGTTTGCGGTCCCAACTGGCAGCGCGCATCGCCGAGTTCGTGTGGCGCGCGGAGCGCACTTGAACCCGCCTTCGAACACAGCGAGACAGCACTCAAAATCGGTTCGGCGGCGGAGTCTTTACGGTTTGATAAAATTAGTACCGTCACTCATCCCGACGATTCGCAAGGAGAATCCACCATGAGCGTGACGTTTGATCGTCAACGGCAAATCGCACACAGTGGATGTCGACCCTTCGACTCCGCTGCTTTATATTCTGCGCAACGATCTTGGCTTGCAAGGTCCGCGATTCGGTTGCGGGCTGGGGCAATGCGGCGTGTGCACGGTGATCGTGAACGGCGTCGCCACGCGGTCCTGCATCACTCCGGCCTCCAGCGTGAAAGGCGAGATCACCACGCTGGAAGGACTCGCGCAGGAACGGCAAGCTGCATCCGCTGCAGCAGGCCTGGATCGATGAGCAGGTTCCGCAGTGCGGTTTCTGTCAAAACGGGCAGATCATGACTGCCAAGGCGCTGCTGGACAAGAATCCTAAACCCACCGACGCCCAGATCCGGGAAGGCATGAACAGCACGCTCTGCCGCTGCATGACGTACTACCGTGTTCAGGCTGCGATCAAACGCGCGGTCAAGGTGATGGCCGCCGAGGGGCCCGCAGCGGCGAAGGAGGTCGTCGCATGACAACCTTCAGCGAGATTCCGAAACACGTGGAAGACGATCGCTGTCCCGCAGAAACCTGCTCAAGAGCGCCGGCATGCTGGTCGTCAGCTTCGCCGCCGCGGCACCAGTCCACTGACGTCGCCGGCGAACGCGCAGACTCCGGCCAGTGCGGGTCCATACCCGGACGTCGACTTCCATCAACTCGATTCGTGGATCGTGATCCATGAAGACAACTCCGCAACCTTTTATGTCGGAAAGACCGATTGCGGCCAGGGCACCGGGACATCTTTCCGCCAGATCATGGCCGATGAGTTGGACGTTGCCTACGACAAGACCACGTGCATCATGGGCAGCACGGATATCACGGTCGACCAGGGCGGCTCCGGCGGTTCCACTGCCATGGAGAGGGATAGCTGGCCCATGCGGCGCGTCGCGGCCGAGGCCCGCCGCGTGTTGCTGGAGATGGGATCCGAGCGCCTCGGCGTGCCCGTGGATCAACTCGCCGTCAGCGAGGGTGTCATCACGGTCAAGGGCGATCCCTCGAGAAGCGTCACCTATGGACAACTGATCGGCGGAAAGAGATTCAATGTCGCGCTGACCGGCAACAATATCAACGCGACCACCGGGGTGGCCGCCGTCAAGCCGGTGCAGGAACTGAAAAACGTCGGCCTCTCTCCGCAGCGCTACGATATTCCTCCGAAAGTGGACGGGTCGCTGAAATGGGCCGTCGACGTGAAACTGCCGGGCATGGTGCACGCGCGGAACGTGAAACCGCCGGTCGCGGGCGCGAAACTGGTCAGCATCGACGAGTCTTCCGTCCGCAGGCATGCCCGGATTCGTGAAAGTGGTGAGCAAGGGCAACTACGTAGCGGTCGTGTGCGAGCGGGAAGAGCAAGCGATCAACGCGGCCAGGATGCTCAAGGTGAATTGGGAGAAGCCGGCCACCGCGCCCTTCCCATCGTCCGAAAACTTGTTCAATTACATGCGCGAGGTGAAGCCCGACGTCCAGCTCGAAGCCGATCGTGGTGGGCGATCCGGACACGGCGTTTGCGAACGCGGCCAAGGTGATCGAAGCCGATTACGACATTCCGTTCCAAGGGCACACGGCCATCAGTCCGGCGCATGCCATGGCGGATCCGTCCAATGGTCAGATGACCATCTATTCGAACGACATGAAGTCGTATGGCATGCGCAGAGGCGTCGCCGAATTTCTCGGAATCCCGCGCGAAAAAGTGCGCGTCGTTTGGATGGAAGGCCCGCAGGGTTTCGGCCGCACCGCCGCGGACGATGCGGGATGCGAGGCGGCGTATCTGGCGAAAGAGATCGGCCGGCCGGTTCGCGTTCAATGGATGCGTAACGAAGAGACCGCGTGGGATACGAAGGCCCCGGCATTTGCCGTAAAGTATGAAGGGCGCACTGGATGCCGCGGGGAACCTCGTCGCGCTCGATTACAACGCTCGAGCCGCGGACTATAACCACGTCGGTTATAACGAGGCCGACACGGTTCTGATCGCGCAGCTCATGGGGATCAGACGCGCCAAGCCTGCCGCGGGCAGCGCGGCCACTCCTTCGGAAATGTACGCGATCCCCCATCGCCGCATGACGACTCATGTGGTGAGCTTGCCGATGGTGTGGGAGACGCCGCTTCGCACTGGAAATCTGCGCGATCCCAACGGCCCGCAATCGACGTTTGCCTCCGAGTCATTCATCGACGAACTCGCGGCGGCGGCAAAAGCCGATCCATTGGAATTCCGAATGAAGCTGCTTACGGCCAGCACCGCCGACGACAGCGGCTTCAGGCGTGCGCGGTCGATCGCAGTGCTCAAGGCGGCGGCGGACGCTTATGGCTGGGACCGCCGTCCTTCGCCGAAACCGCGCGGCACGGGCGAAATTCTGACCGGCCGCGGCATGGCGTATGCATTCCGCGGCCAGACCGATCGTCGGCGGAGATCGCCGAAGTCGAAGTGAATCGTCCGAACCGGCCATGTCTGGGTGAAGCGCCTGGTGTGCGCGCACGACTGCGGCCTGGTGATCAATCCTGAATCCCTGCGTCACACCGTGGAATGCGCCATGCTCCACTCGTTGAGCCGCGCGCTTCATGAGGAAGTGCAGTTCGACACCGAAAAGGTCACCAGCGTGGATTGGAACTCGCATCCCACTCTCACCCATGCCGATGTGCCGGAAAAAATCGACGTCGTTCTGGTGAACGGAGATCCGAATCCGAACCGGCCCGATCTGCCTCCCTACGGAGCCGGCGAGGCGGCCTGCAAACCGATGCTTGCCGCGGTCGCCAATGCCATCTACGATGCAACCGGCGTGCGCCTGCGCCGAATTCCGTTTCGGGCGGCACGCGTGCTCGCCGCACTCAAGGCAGCGCAAGCTTAAGATCGAAGTTTTCGCGCTTTTCCGATTAAACGCGTTCGACCGGAAGCGTCATGGAGCTGTTCAGCTGGATGAACAGAACGTTCACCAGCGTGGACCAATACAATCCGGAATACGGCAACGGAATCGGTTATGGCAAGCGCGTAAATACCGCTCCAGATCAGGATGTGACGTACTGGCGTTCTTCGGCGTTTGCGTCTGGGATCAGCCCGGTTACCAGGCGTTCCTCAGACTGAATTACTACGGAAGACGATTATCTACGAGTCAAGCGAATAGCCCGCCCGTTTTTGCGCGTGCAGTGGGTGTCCGTGTCGTTGGAGCTTGGACCAAATCCTGCTTGGTACCCAGGTATTGTCAACTGCGGGTCTTGCTCGAAAGCTCGCGGAAGCTGCTGATCCATGCGCGTCAGCGTCGCTTTGGCTGCCTTCGGTCGAGCTAGCGTTGCCCGTTCTTCGGCTGGTTGCGGATGGAGTAGAGGTGATTCTCGGTGCGCAGGATCAGGCGATCGCCAATGAGGGCGGGAGTGGCCAGCGCCATTTCGTCGAGGTCGTTGGAATCGAGCAATTCGTATTTGTCGCCGGCGCGGATCACGAACGTCTTGCCTTCTTCGTTCATGCAAAAAATCTTGCCGTTGTAGCCCCAGGGCGATGTGGTGAAATCGCCGCCTTCGCCGATGCGAGCTTTGTAAGTTTGCACGCCGGTTTTCGCGTCAAAGCGCGTGAGGATGCCGTTGTGCGTGAGGACGTAGAGCCCTCCGTCATAGGCCAGTTCGGTCGGCAGATAAGTTCCGGCTTTGGGCTGAAGCCAGGCAACGAAATCGTTGAGCTTGGCGCCGTCCGGCGTGGTGAGGTCGCCGATCGCGCCGGGTTTGATCGCGGCGAGGGCCTTAGCGGTCCCGCCGTTGAGATACAAAAGGCCGTCGTAGGCGAAAGGACTCGGGATGGGCATGGCGGACATCCCGCCGAGGCGCCACAGTTCCTTGCCTTCGAGATCGTAGCTGATGGCGAGGCCGGGGCCGATGGTGACGATTTCGGTGCGCTGCGGAGTTTTTCCAGATGTAAGGGCTCGACCAGCCGGTCTGGCGATCGGAGCCTTGGACGTGGATCGAGCGATTCGTGCGCCAGACCTGCTTGCCGGTATTCTTATCGAACGCCGCGATGAATTGCTGTTTCTCGTTGTCGTTGACGATGATGACGAGATCGTTGACGAGAGTGGGTGAAGAGGCCGTGCCGAAATCGAGAATGGTCGGAAAGTTTTCGAGCGGAGTGTTCCAGACTTGGTTGCCGTCGAGATCGTAGGCGAAGAGGCCGAGGTTATTGATGTAGACGTAGACGCGGCTGCCGTCGGTGACCGGGGTTTCCGAGCAGAAGCTGTTCTTGCGATGACGGCCCCCGGGAGGGTGGCCCGCATGGAATTCGCGCTTCCAGTTGATCTTGCCGGAGTCGAGATCGATGGAATAGAGGAAATAATGGAGGGAGACTTCGTTCGGGAGTTCGAAATCGCGCGCGTTCAGGCGGTCCATGAAGTTCCTTGCCTTTGAGGCCCTGCTTCGAGAGTTCGGCGACGTAATCGTTGGAATAGTCGGTGCCGACTTGCGGCTGTTTCGCTTTGCCGTCGGTTGTGACGGTTGTGACGAAGATGTTCCTGCCGGCGACGATCGGAGAAGACCAGCCGAGGCCGGGAAGGGTCGCGGTCCATTCGATATTGGAAGTTTTCGACCATTTGTCGGGCAGATTGGAGTTGATGGCGGACGGGGTTGGAGGAGGGTCCGCGGAAACCGGGCCATTCGGGTTCTCCGGCGAAGGCGCAAGCGATCGAGAGCGATACGATGACCCAGGTCATGATTCTATTGGACTACATTTTCCTTTGCCCGTTGTCCACCGCAGATTTGCCGTATAGTTTCGGCAAACTCGGGCTTCGACGTCGCGGTGAACGGCTCCTAATCCCAAAACCAGGTTCCACTGATCTTCAAATGAGCATTGCTCTTGGCGAGAACTGATATAGTGATTCGCCAAGAGGTATTCTGACAACAATGAAAAACTTTGCATCGACCCCCTTGCTTCGTCCTTCGTTCATTCTGTTCGCGCTGGTGGCGTCGGCTGCGTTTGGCTTTCAGAGGCCAGCGAGTTCGCCGTCCGTAGCGAATGGAACGGTAACCGCCAAGGTGGTCGAATCGGCGAACGCGTTCCTAGCGACGCTGAGCGCCTCCGAACAGACCAAGTGCACGTTCGGCTTCACCAGCAGCCAGCGGACGGGGTGGTCCAATCTGCCCTCAGGAATCTTTCAGCGAAACGGCTTGCGCTTCGGAGACATGACGGCGCGGCAACGCGATGCGGCGCTTCGGCTCGTCGCCTCGGCTTTGAGCCGCGAGGGCTATCAGAAAGTCACCGACATCATGAACGGCGATGAGGTTCTCAAGAACCGCGGAGGCGGACGAACCGGTGGCCGCCAGGGAGCTCCGGGTCCAGGGGGCGGCGTTCGCTTCGGGCTCGACGAGTATTATATTGCGCTGCTTGGAACTCCGTCGGCCAGCACGCCATGGATGATTCAATTTGGCGGGCATCATCTCGCCATCAACGTCACTGTGGTCGGCGCGAACTCTGTGATGACGCCCAGCCTGCCAGCGGCCCAGCCGGCGAAGTATACCTTGAACGGCCAGACCATTCGACCTCTCGGGCGTGAAAATGACAAGGGCTTTGCGCTCATCGGCGCGCTGAACGCCGCGCAATTGAAGCACGCCGTTCTGAACTATCAGGTGAAAGATCTGGTGCTGGGTCCCGGCAACGACGGAAAAGTGATCCAACCGGAAGGCATCCTCGCGTCGGAGTTGGACGCAAGCCAGCAGGCGATGCTGCTCGACGTCGCGCATGAGTGGGTCGGCATCCTCAACGACGAAGCGGCAAACGCGAAGATGGCGGAAATCAAAGCCAACCTGCCGCGAACTTACTTCGCATGGAGCGGAGCCACCAAGAACGGCGGTCTGGCGTACTACCGCATCCAGGGACCGACAGTCGTCATCGAGTATGCGCCGCAACAAGGCGATCTGGACCACATCCATACCATCTATCGCGACCCCACCAACGATTACGGCGCGAAACTCGTCAAGCCATGAACCTGCGGCGATTCATAATCCTGTTCGCAGTGCTGAGCGCGTCGCCGGCGGGCGCGCATCGCCTGGATGAATATCTCCAGGCCACGCGGCTATCGGTCGACCTGGAACGCGTGGATCTGGAAATCGATCTCACGCCAGGCATTGCGATAGCGTCGAAAGTGCTTGGCTGGATCGATACGAACCGCGACGGTGAGATTTCAAGCGCTGAAGGCGAAGCGTATGCGCGAGAGATGCTCCGTTCCGTGGTGCTGAAGGTCGACGGCTGGCCCGTACCCATTCAATTGGTCGGCGCCAGCTTCCCGGAATTTCGCGATATGGGCCTGGGCGTTGGGACCATCCGTCTTCGCGCGATCGCGAAAGTCCCAGCTGCGGGATCCGGACGCCATCAGATATCTTTTTTGAACACGCACCAGTCTGGAGAGAGCGTCTACCTGGTCAACGCGCTGGTTCCCGAGAATCCGCGCGTGCATCTGGGAGAACAACGGCGCGATTTCGCGCAGCACGGCCTAACCTTGGATTACACGGTCGCGTCCGATGCGCCGTCGGATCGAGGTTTCGAGCTGCTGGCCGGCTTAATGTTCGCCGGATGCTGGTTCTTGCGGCAGGCCCATTACGTCACCCGTCAAAGGGCAGATGTGAAGTAAATTGGCCGCTATTGCAGCGTGGATTTCAGCAAACCGTTGAGCGCTTCATCCAAGGTGACCTGACTGTTTTGCAACGTCGTTCCCATCGCCTGATCCAACGTCACCCTCGCCTTGGCGTAGGCGTCCCGTGCCTGGACTTCCGCCAGTTCCGCCGTAAACACGTCTCGCTGAGCAAGGATCACGTTGTATGGAGTCGAAGTCCCGACGGCCAGCTTCTTTTGTTCCGCGTCGAGCTTCTCTTTCGCGAGCCGGGTCGCCTCATGCGCTGCCGCGACTTGCTCCTTCGATTGCGTCGACGCGATCCAGCCGTTTTGCGCGTCGACCTCTACCTGGCTCCTGGCCCGTACCAGCGTATCTTCCGATTGGCGATACTCCAGCCGCGACCGGACCTCGTCGGCTTGCGCCTGCCGGTTGCGCAGCGGAAGCGTCACCGACATTCCGAACGCAACTTGCGGATACTTGAAGTGCTCCATTTCGACAAACGAGGTCCCAAACACATTGTAAAGAGCCACTGTGTTCACTAACCCAAAAATGTTCACGTTGGGCAGCAGCGAGTTGCGCACGAAAGGCTGGACGTCCTGCTGGCTTTTGAGATTGCCTTCCGCGATGGAGATCTCGGGCCGGTTCTGCTTGGCGATGGAGATGGCTTCCTGCAATTCAGGAAGTGGCGTGGCCTCGGGGTCCGGGAACACATCGATGGCCTCGATCGAGGCCGACGCCAGCGGCTCGCTCAGATTTTTGACCAGCATCGTCTTCAGCTGCAGCTCGGCGTTCTGGACGTTGGTTTTCGCTACGATCAGGTCGCGCCGGCTGGCTGCGGCCTGTGCTTCCGCGGTCACCACGTCCAGCCGCGACATCACACCGACCTCGAACGATTTCCTGTTGTTTTCCGCCAATCGCTCGGCGGCAACCAGAGCCAGCTCGGCGGCGCGCGCGGCCTCCTGCGTGGCGATCAGGTCCCAATATGCGTTCTCCGCGCTGACCAGCGCCGTTACGGTCTGCTGACGGAAGGACTCGCGTTCGATCTTCTGTTCGTTTTCGGCGACTTTGATTAACGCCCGATTCACCTTGGGCCCGAACCCGTTCAGCATTTGCTGGCTCACCGTCGCCGTGAACCCGGGCGTGAACGCCGGATTGAATAACAAGTGAAGTTGCGTCGAGGTCTGCCTCTGATAGCCGTAGGAAGTGGTAAAGCTGGTGCCGGTTGAGAAGGCTTGCACATAACTGGCCGATAGTGCCGCGGTGCCCGTGCTCACCGATGGCAGACCGGAGATGATTTCTGTGTTTAACGGACTGGCTGTGAGGTCGACGCTGAAGTTAAGGCTGACCGCCGGGTCGAAGATGCCGGAAGGCCGGACATTCACCGGCGACGCGGAACCCGTGATGCCACCGGCGTTGGAAGCGCCACCGCCGCTGCCTCCCGCCGTCCCCAGGATGCTGCCTCCCTCGGCGCCCGCAAACACGACGCTTGGAATCACGGCGACGTCCACGCCCCGAGGCGAAGCTCCCGATCGCGCTCGCAGCAGATCCGTCTGCGCCATCGAAGGGTAATACCGCGCGGAGGCAACGGCCAGATTGTTCGCAATCACCGCCGCCACAACCTGGGCCATCGACAGTTGCAGTTTCCCGTCCCGGACCTCCAGACGCGCGCTGTCCGCATTGGTTAACTTCGGCTCCGGAACTTGCCGCGATCGATAGGGTTCATAAATGCGCGGAAAAATAGGGCTCGCGCGGCTGTAGTCCGGCAGTGACACATCTTCCGGACTACCTTGATTCTGAGCCTGCACACAGGACAAGGCCGCAAGTGTCGCCGCTGCGAGATTGCGGAGAGCCCGGGCCCCCTTCATTGAGGCGCTCCCGGTTGATTGATCCCGGAACGATACGGCACCGACGGCCGCTCCGTGACGGTTCCCGTCAGCGCCTCATCGAGCTCGATGTGATTCCGGTCGAGCGTCGTGCCCATTGCCTGGTCCATCGCTACCAGCCCCTTGGCGTAGGTGTCGACGGTCTGCACTTCGGCGTACTGTGCGGTGACCAGATCGCGTTCTTTCAAGACCACGTTGTAAGGCGTCGACAGGCCGTTGCGCAGCTTGATTCGCTCCGCGTCGAGAGACAATTGCGCCAGTTCCACGGCCTCGCGCGCCGCCGTCACCTGCTCTTTACCTTGGATCAATGTGATCCTGGCCTGTTGCACTTGCAAGTTAATTTGATTGCGAGTGGTTTGCAGACCGATTTCCAGCTGGTTCCGTTCCAATTGCGACCGGATGTTGTCCGCCTGAGCCGATCGGTTGCGGATGGCCGCGCCAAAACTGAGTCCGTAGGCGGTTTCAGGATATGCCGCGCTGAAAGTCTGCCCAAGAGAGCCAGCCGCGCCTCCCGTCACGAGCGGGATGGTGGTCGTACCGGTTGTTGTAGTCGTTGTCGACGCCGGCGTGTCACCGCGCAGCCCGGACGCGGCATACAGTCCGAACACAGCCAGGCTCGGCATCATATTGTTTTTCGCGTATTTAATCCCGATATCCTGGTTTTGCAGATTGTTCCCGGCCTCACGAAGTTCGGAACGATTGGACAGAGCAGTGCGGAACGCGGCCGCCGCCTCCGGAACATCCTCCTCGTATGGTTCCGGCATCCGGTCAGTTAGCACGATCGTGGCTGCATCCAGTTCCGGATCGCCGCGCTTGCTCAACAACTGCTTCAACGTGGTTTCCTGCACCTGCAGGTTGGTGCGAGCCACGATCAGATCGCGCCGGCTGGCGGCCACCTGGGATTCCGCGGTGACGACGTCCAGGCGCGAGAGAGTCCCGATATCCCGCTCGTGCCTGGTCTCGTTCAGCAGCTCCGTCGATGCCGCCAGAGACTTCTCCGTCACCTGTACGTTCAACTGAAACGCAGCCAGGTCGTAGTATGCGTTCTCGACTTGAACGATGCTGGCGATCACCTGTTGCAGGAACACCTCGCGCGCGGTTTTCTGGTTGTTTTTCGCGACCATGATGAACCGCTCCTCGGGCATGAATCCGAAGCCGGCCAGCAGCGGCTGATTAACTCCTATCGACAGGCGCGAGGTGACGTCGGGATTGAACAGGGTGTTCTTCTGCGTAGTGTCCTGCGCCAGCGTACTCAGCGAAACGGAATAGCTGGTCCCTTCGGTAAACATTTGCGCGTAAGAGAAGGAATTTGCGATCGCGGAGCTGGTGGTGGTGGGAATTCCCGAAACAACCAGCGAATTCAGGGGACTGGTCACGCGGTCATAACTGAACGCATAACTCACCGACGGATCGAAGGCGCCCGCCGCGCCGATCGCAACCGCGCCGCCGCCGCCCGTGATTCCCCCGGCATTCCCGGTGCCTCCTGTGCCGCCTGCATTGCTCACGCCGGCGCCAATTGCCCCGGAGTTGAGTTCGCCGGGATTCAGCGCGCCCGTAAAACCGCGCGCGGCTTGACCCGACTTGGTTCGCAGAATATCCGTTTCCGCAATCGGGATGACATAGCGCTGTACCACGATATCCAGGTCGTTTTCGAGCGCCAGGCTCAACGCGTCCGATAAAGAGATCTCGAGTTTCCCATCATGAATCAGACTGTTCAGCCGCGGAGAGTTCTCGAGCAGCATGTGAGCGATGGGTTGCTCGACGTAAGGGCGCCAGAGATGCGGGAATGAATTCGCTCCATTCCCGATGGAATGAATGAATCCTTGCGAGAATCCATTTGCCGGACTGGATGTTGGGGAAGCCTCGCCCGGCGCTTGGCTTTGGTTGGGAGCGCCGTTTCTGCCATCGTCTTGCGGAGCGCACGTCGCGATCTCGAAGCAGATGCAGAGGGAGAAGAAAGAGAATGGGATCGAGATGAGATGTTTCGTGAACATTGGGAACGTTCCAGATAGGCCTTTTGGCAGGTAATAATCACAATAAGGCGCAAGCCCAGGACGGCTTGCTAGGTGGGTTGACGACCGGAATATCCCAAAGATTACGGCCTAATTTCTTTTGTCATTTGCACCTGATCTTTCGGCAGACGCAAGATCAAGAAAGCGGCGCAAATTTAGGAATCTCGCGAATCAGAAGCCGGCACGGGCGGGTACGCTGCGCCGGCTTTACCGTCTGGGCGCGTAGCCGCCGGTAATTGTGATCGCAATGCTGCGCCCGGGGAGCAGATTCAACAGATCGCCGCCGTTCGCTACATAGGCGACGGCGGGAGTTGCGGCAATCGCCGGCGTGACGCCGACAACATTGTGGCTGTTCATGAGATTGTTGACGCCGAGCTGGATCTTGGTTCCGCGGAGCCGCGACGCGTTCTTGATGGTGTAGTTGATGAACACGTTGGTCACATCGAAAGGATTGAGGGAAATCGCCTGGTCGACCGGAAACGGAAGTTTTTGTCCGTAGATCAGGTACGTCAGCGTGCCGTTATCGTTGTACATTTTGCCAACCCGCTTATTGATCACTCCAACGTCCCAGCTCTTCTTCTGCCAGAACACTGCGATTCCCTCAATATCTCTGGGCGTGTTCGCCACCCATAGACCGCCATTGGGAAGGTTCGGGCCTTCCGCGTATTTCGCGGAGCCCTTGGAGCCGTTCAGGTACAGGTTGAATCCATGGCCAAGCACGATATTGCTCTCGAATTCAACACCCCTGGTGTTGGACGGGCCCGTTGGGACAAAGATTGTCTCCTGACTGGTTGGATCGATATAAGAATCAAACCCGTTCTGGAAATGAACGTAATATGCGTCCGCATCGAAGGTCCAGCGGTTATATTTCAGCACCGAACCAATCTGGTAGTTCTTCGCCAACGTGGGCTTTTGCGGGACCAGGACATTCCCGCCCGGGACGTCGAATACGCCGCTGGGAGGAATGACGCTGCCCTCCGCGAATTGAGCATAAATCGACCAGTGCTGCTGGAGGCGATAACGCGCGGTGATGGTGGGCAGCCAGTTGTTGTAGTCGATGCTGTGCGTCACAAAGGCCGCTCCACCGATACAGGCGGGTGCGCCGGCGAACAGGCCCGCTGAAGCAGGGTAGGTCGACAGCGTTCCGCCCAGACATCCGACGGTCTTGCCATTGTCCTGGTACTGATTCAAGCTCATGGCGTAGTTGGCGGCCTTGATGCCGGTCGTGATCACCAGCTTCTGCAGCGGACGCCATTCGAATTCCGCGAACGGTTGAAACGACTGCGTGATGAAATGCTCATGGAAGTTCGGCAGAGGCGTGTCTAACTGCGACAAGATATTGGACGGATACTGATACCGGTCAGTGTAAGCCCAGTCATACCACAGTCCCGTCCGGAAGATGCCCCATTTCATGTCTTTGCTCAAAATCGTCGTGTCGCCGGCGTGGCGATATCCGTTGAGTTTGTCGACGCCGCTCGGCTTGGCCGTGGTGAGGCTGACGCTCGACCCATTCTGATAGAACTGCTTGTTCCAGTAGCGGGTGGTGTACGCCTTGGTATCGAACCTCCATCCGTCGCCCAGATCGGAGTTGAAATCCGCATACTCGAAATCGGTCTGCACGTGATAGGTGTCGTAGCCGTAATAATAGGGATCGGGAGTGCCGTTCGCAAGCAGCGGCGTGCTGTCCAGCAAATAATTAACTCCGTATTGTTCAACCTGCGCGCGCGTCGGATTGGTGGTGTTCGGCGTATTGTTCCAGATGTCGACCAAACCGCCGTACAGACTCAGGCTGGTCTTGTCCGAAAACCGATGTTGAAATTTGCCGTAGCCGGCGTCGCGCTGCTGCTTGTTAAAGGTTTGATATCCGTCCGAAGTCATCTGGTTGAAATCGAACAGGACCGCCTCTTTTTTCCCTGGACCAAACAGACCGGATTCGTAGTCCAGTTGATACAGCTTCGTATTGAATGATCCGTAAGAAAACGTGCCGCGAATATCCGGGTCAGCTTGCAACTCCGGCGATTTCAAGTTGATGGATCCGCCGAAGTTCGTCGGTCCGAAGTCTGAAGCCTGGCCGGGACTGCGGTCGAAATCCACCGAACTGATCCACTGCGAAGGAAAGCTCGCCCACGAATGATGGGTCGGTGTGTTCGTGTCTTCGAAAGGAATGCCGTCGAACGTGATGGTGTACTGCCCGTCCTGAAAGCCGCGGAAGTAGGTCTTGCCCTGGCCGAGGCCGATTCCATTCGGATTCGTGCTGAAAGTGCCGGGCGCCAGATTCACGACTTCTGCGAAGTCCGACACCGGCGAAATAAAATTGTGGATAAAAATCGGGCTGATCTCGGTTCTGGGAGCCGCGGCGTCCAGAGTATTCCCGGACGGCGCGGTATCGGATGCCAGCGAAACCATCTCCTGAACGGTGATGGACTGCGAAACCGAATCGACGTTCAGCGTAATCGACAGACCGTCCGATCCGGCGCCGGGAACCTGAACTCCGCGGCGGGTATTCAATGCGAAACCAGGTGCTGTCGTCTCCACCGTGTAGGTTCCGGAAGGCAGGCCGGTGGCTGAAAAATGGCCCTCGGCATCCGTTAAAATTTTCGCGACAATGGCGGCATCGTTCTTCACGGTAACCGTGGCGGCCTCAACGGCCTTGCCGGCCTGGTCGATCACGTTGCCGGCGATCGTTCCACCACCGCTGGTCTGCGCCTGCAACGGCAGTCCCAACGCCGAGAGAAAGACACACGCAATCAAGGTCGATACACTGCCGCTGCGAACCAGCACGCATTTCATCAAGAATCACTCCAAAAAAAGAAAGGATTGGCTGCGATTTAAGTCAGGCTAGCTGGCTTGGGTGACAATGGCATGTCAATGGCGTTAATAAGATGCAGCAGCTCAAGTTTTTGCACGCGAGCGGAAGCATCCTGTGTTGTGGCTGGAATGTTACTCTGAACTCATGCGTCCTCTTATATGTTTTCTGGCCCTCGTTCTCGTGGCGTGCTCGTCATCGCAGGAGTCGACCGGCGCGCCTGATCCGGGGTCCACGGATTCGAAGGCCGCTCTCGATAAGGCGGCCGCCGAGCCAGGTGCGATTCGTACGCCAAGCGGTCTGGTTTATCGCGAGCTCACAGCAGGAACCGGCGAGTCTCCAAAAGCCACCGACCGAGTGACGGTTCATTATCGCGGGACGCTGGTCAACGGAACGGAATTTGACAGCTCCTACAAACGAAACGAGCCCGCACAATTCGCGCTAAATCAGGTCATCCCGTGCTGGACCGAGGGCGTGCAGAGAATGAAAGTCGGGGGGAAATCAAGGCTGGTGTGCCCTGCGAATCTCGCGTATGGCGATCATGGCGCTCCGCCGACGATTCCCGGCGGCGCGACTCTGATTTTCGAAGTGGAATTGTTGACCATCGGACGCTGACCAGCGTCGAGGTCATAGATCGTCCTTGGGCGCGCACGCTGGACGCGGCCGAAATCGAAATGACGAAACGGCTGTCAGGGAGCGATCTTAGGGCAAATTGTACTCGGACTTGATCGCTTCAATATTCCGCACCGCCTGTTCCTGAAATGGACTCCGGATCGTCGCGCACCGGCGCATAAACCGCAGCGCATCCACCGGACGAGTCCGGTCATTGCCCGCCTCCGCCAGACGATAATTCGCCATCCCCAGGTGATACAACGCCGCCGCGTTCTGCGCCTCGTTATCCTTCACATAATTCAACGAGGCGCGGAGCATCACGTCCGCCTTGAAGTAATTATGGTTCAGACTGTTGGACATTCCTCCCATGTAATTCGCAAAGCCCAAGGTCTGCACCTTCTTTTTTTCCCAATCAGCCTCGCCCATCGTCTGCGGAGGCTGCGCTTTATTGATCGCCTCAATTACTTTTTCGGTATAGGTCAACACGAACTGCCGGTCCCGCGGATTGTCCTTGCGAAAATGGACCTCCGCCAGATAGATCAGCATGTCGATATTTTCCGGTTCGCTTTTCAGGCCCTTTTCGGCCATTTCGACGGATTTGTCTTCGTTTCCGAGCTGCCGGTAAATGCGGAAATACTCATTCGTCAACCCCTGCGCATACTGGCTGGACGGCATCTGCTCCTCCAGATGCTCCAGAGTTTGCAAGCGCCATTTCAAGTCCGTGGAACCCATCGCGGTGGAGTACACACAGAATTCCGCGTAAGTCTGCGCCGTCTTCGCATCTCCCGCATTCGAGCCGTTCTTCGCCACCTGCCTCGTCGAGATCTGCCACACCCGGTCCGCCCACTTCACCATCTGCTCGGGATCGTGCTTGCCCTCCGCCGACCGTAGCGCGATCATCGCGGCCTCCAGATTTTCCGGCTCGATGGCGACACGCAGCGCACCGATGTGCATGGCCTGATCCCATTCTTTGATCTGAAAATACGCCGGCTGAAGTTGGTCGTACACCCATGCAAGCGCGGGATGGGACGGGAACTGCGTGACGAACTGCTCCATGTAATGCAGTTTTTCGGTCGCGTCCGTCTCCTGCTGAATGTGCTGGATCAGCAGCCCGTCCTTGGTTTCAGGATCGTACGGGGGTCGCGGGCGCTGCGCCAGAAGCACACTGGTGGTGAGTAGCAGCAGCGGCAAAAGGCTTCTCACCATATGTCTCCTTCCCTGGTGGTATTCCAAGGTGATGATCTTCCAGGATGTTGTAATATATCTATTCCTTGTTCGGATGTTAATATGAGAAACTTTAGTACGTTTCCCGTAGCTCAATCCTAAAAACGTCTATGCTGCTTCCTACAACGTATGCGGCCGCTCTGCTGCTGCTGCTGGCCTCCATGCTGTGTTGGGGCTCCTGGGCCAACACTCAAAAACTCGCCGGACGATGGCGTTTCGAGCTCTTTTATTACGACTATTCCATCGGCATGTTCCTGTGCGCCCTAATCGCGGCTTACACATTCGGCGAGATGCTGCCCAAGGAGCTGACCTTCTCCGACAACCTGCTGATCTGCTCTAAGCGCCAGATGGTATGGGGATTCGCCGCCGGAGCCGTGTTCAACCTGGCAAACATGCTGTTAGTAGGGGCGATTGCAGTCGCCGGCATGGCCGTCGCGTTTCCCATCGCCATCGGACTCGCCTTGGTGATCGGCGTGGTCTGGAATTACTCCTTAAACCCGCAAGGCAGCCCGATTCTGTTGTTCGGAGGCGCGGCGCTGGTGGTGTGCGCAATTGTAGTGGATGCATTTGCTTATAGCGGATACCTGGATGCAAGACTCGACGCCGCAACAGCCGCGCAGAAGACTGCTCCGCGAGTGAAAGTCTACGCCCCGCGAAAAACGGGTGCGGCGCGCGGAATCATCCTGAGCGTCATTAGCGGGGTTCTGATGGGCATGTTTTACCCCATGGTGGAGATGGGAAAACAGGGCGAGAGCGGCGTAGGCCCGTACGGAATCGCGCTCTTATTCGGTGGCGGCGTGCTGGTTTCGACGCTGCTGTATGTCCCGTTTTTTCTGACGTTTCCTGTCTCCGGCGAACCGATCGAAGCGCGCCAGTATTGGAGAGGGACCCGCAATCAGCACCTGCTGGGCTTGCTGGGCGGCGTGGTCTGGATGATCGGCGGGATCTGCAATTTCACTGCGGCGAGCACGCCAGTGCAGGTTCAGGTAGGGCCGGCTGTTAGCTACGCGCTAGGTCAAGGTGCGACGTTGGTCAGCGCGCTATGGGGGCTGTTGGTGTGGCACGAGTTCAAAGGTGCGAACCAGCGCGTCAGGTTGCTGATTGTAGTGATGCTGGTCCTGTTCGTGGCTGGCCTGGGGATGGTTTCGGTCGCGCCGCTGCACGCATCTAAATAACCGTCGCCATGCTCGGGCAAGGGGGAACTCGCCCGCTACCACCGCATGCAGAACATACCGTCCAAAGAGGTAATTTGCTTCCCTCGTCCCACCCAGTCATCCGTAGTCCATAGCAACGGCATGCGGAACAGATTCCGTGGACTCGAAAAAAATCATCCAAGTCGGATGGTCTCCCGGCGGCGAATTCTTTAGCACGCCATTCCTTGATAGCAGGCAGCGAGAAGCCGTGGGCCCCAAGCCTCGTGGTTCTGTGAGCGATTTCGTCGAATTTCTTACCCGTGCCGCTCATCTTGGCAAGTCCGCGCCTGCGTTAAGCATATCGCGCTAGGTGGCGATTCTGCACGCAGGAAACGGGAATCTCGTCTATCCTATAGCAAGCTGTGTCGAAAAAACTGTTTTGGGCGATCCTGATGGCGACTCCGGCTATGGCGGGTGAATACGCCATTTTTTCCAGTGGTTTACGGCTGCATGTCGAGCGTCATGAATCCGGCGACGGCACCGTCCGCCTGTTCACCAAGGATGGCTCCTCCGAGGTCCCAGCTGACGCAATCGCCGGATTCGAGGCTGATGACTACGTCGCCCCTCCCGCTCCGCCTGCGCCTGCGCCTGCGCCCGCCACTCCGCACCTCGCGCGCCGGAGCCCAAGGAACTCCTCCGCGATGCCGCAAAGCGCTATGCCCTGCCCCAGAACTTCGTCGAAAGCGTAGCTAAAGTGGAATCGGCTCTAAAACCCAACGCGGTATCGCCGCAAAAACGCCATCGGCGTGATGCAGCTCATGCCCGCGACCGCCCGCTCTCTCGAGGCCGACCCGACCAACACCGAACAAAACATCGACGCCGGTACCCGCTTGCTGCGCGAGCTCCTCATCAAGTACGACGGCGATGTCGTGAAGGCATTGGCCGCATACAACGCCGGACCGGGGGCAGTCGACAAATATCAAGGCCTGCCTCCGTATCCCGAAACGCAAACCTACGTCGACAAAGTAATCACGAACTACAAAAGATCCGGCGGCCAGTAAACCAGGTCTTGTATGTGGTCACATCGGCTTCCAGCCGAGCCGCGCGCAACGCTTTCGATTCGGCCCAGCCCGATTCCAAGCGATTTAACGCCCGACTGGCATAAGATTTGAACTCGGTCATGATTCTTTCCGGCCGAGCTTCCGCCTCGACAATGGCGTGCACATGGGTTGATCGCACACGCGCGGCAAGAAGGCTCCAACCGCGATGCGCGCAGTGTTCCCGCAGCCCCGCCAGCACGACTACCCGGCGATCTCATCCAACTCGGCAAGGCAGATAAGGCATGCTCTCTCGCTCCGCCGCGGAACGCTGCGGATCCGAATCCAGATAGAAGCTTCCGGGCAGATTGTGATTCCGATCACGGAGTCCGATTCATCGGCGTGCAGGCGGATTCCATAGCACGTGAACGTGATGAAATATCTCAAACACCGCTCTCAGGCGGCCGCGGCTCGGCTGGGTCGCTGATATGGCAGAGAGCTGTCGCCTACGTGTTCGCACTCGCTAGCTGAGCCACGACCGCAAGAGGAGCGGTGTCACGCGCGGGGTTTTCACAAGCTCCTTAAGCCACAAATGTATAATGTAACCGATTCTCTTCAAGGAGGCGATTTCATGAAGCTCAGCCGCCGCCATTTTACCGCCACGCTTGCGGCCGCGCCCGTCGCCGTGGCTCAACAGGCTCCGCCTGCTCCGCCGCCCCGCGGATGCCCAGCGACGCGGAACTGCGCCCGAGGTTCCTCCGTTTCAGGAGCCGCTCGCGTTCACGCGCGGCGACGTCGCTCCCAAAGTGCGGCCCTTTCCGATGACGCAGGTACGCCTGCTCGCGGGGCCGTTCCAGGATGCCGCGGAGTGGAATCGCGGATACATGTCTCGCCTGCCCGTCGATCGGCTGGTGCGAAACTTCAAAGTCAACGCCGGACTGCCGACCTCCGCGCAACCATTCGGCGGATGGGAGCAGCCGAACAACGGCGAGAAACTCCATCGAGCCAGCGAGCTGCGCGGCCATTTTACGGGCCATTTCCTATCGGCCAGCGCTCAGCTTTATGCATCCGCCGGAGACCAAGCTGCGAAATCCAAAGGAGACGAAATCGTCGACGAGCTGGCGAAATGCCAGAAAAAGCTCACCGGCGGATATCTGAGTGCGTTCCCTTCCGAATTTTTCGACCGCCTCGACGCCCGGCAGGAGGTTTGGGCGCCGTTCTATACGGTCCACAAGATCATGGCCGGGATGTTCGACATGTATCAGCTCACCGGCAACAAACAGGCGCTCGACGTGCTGCAAGGCATGGCCGGTTGGGCCGACCAGTGGACCGCGTCCAAATCCGAAGAGCATATGCAGGACATCCTCAACACCGAATACGGCGGGATGAATGAGATCCTGTACAACCTGGCCGCGTCGACCAACGACGACCGCTGGGCCAAAGCGGGCGACCGTTACACCAAGAAGCGATTCTTCAATCCATTGGCCTCGCGCCGCGATGAATTGCGCGGCCTCCATGTCAACACGCATATCCCGCAAGTGATCGGCGCCGCGCGGCGCTATGAATTGTCAGGCGACTATCGTTTCCACGACGTCGCCGATTATTTCTGGTACGAAGTGGTCGGCGCGCGAAGCTACGTCACCACGGGAACCAGCAACGGCGAGGGATGGCTCGCGCAGCCGAGGCAACTTGCGGCCGAATTAAAGCGCGCCGTCTCCACCGAAGAGTGCTGCTGCTCCTATAACATGCTGAAGCTGACGCGCCACCTTTATCAGTGGACCGCCGACCCGCGCTATTTCGATTACTATGAGCGTTCGCTTCTGAACATGCGCCTGGGAACCATTCATCCGCACACCGGGCAGACGCAATATTATCTTTCGCTGACGCCGGGCGCGTGGAAGACCTTCAACACCGAGTTCGATTCGTTCTGGTGCTGTACCGGCACCGGCGTCGAAGAGTATTCAAAGCTCAACGACAGCATCTATTGGCACGATCCGGACGGCGTTTACGTGAACCTGTTCATTGCGTCAGAGTTGAATTGGGCCGAGAAGGGCCTGCGTCTGAAGCAGGAGACGAAATTTCCGGAAGCTCCATCGACGATGATCACGATCACCGCGGATAAGCCGGTACAAACCGCGATTCGTCTTCGAATCCCTGAATGGATTTCGGGAGGTTCGGTCAAGATCAACGGCAAGCTGGTGGATGCGCTGGCGAGCCCCGGCAGCTATATCTCGCTATCGCGAACGTGGAGGAGCGGCGATCGAATCGAGATGTCGATGCCGATGAGCCTGCGCGCCGAAAGCATGCCGGACGATCACCATCAGCAAGCATTTCTTTATGGGCCGCTGGTTCTCGCGGGCGACCTGGGATCGGATGGCTTGACGGAAGCGATGACAATCGGTCCCAATGTTCCGCCGGTGCGCAAGGCGCCGCAGCTTGATATTCCTACGTTTCATGCCTCCGGACGCGAGCTTTCATCGTGGATCACGCCTGCCGATGGTCCCCTGTCGTTCCGGACTTCCGGCCAGGCCAGGGATGTCGCGCTGTCGCCGATCAACAGCATTTTCGGAAAGCGCTACTCGGTGTACTGGCAGGTTTCGTAACGATGGCCGTCACCTTTGGCGTGATCGTCGGGAATCGCGGCTTCTTCCCGGATCATCTGGCTCGCAGCGGACGCGCGGAGATGATCGATGCCATCGAAAAATCCGGCTATAGCGTGGTCGCCGTGAGCCCGGATGAAACCAAATTCGGTGCCATCGAGACTCGGGCAGAAGCGACGCGCTGCGCGGAGCTGTTCGCCAGCCGCAAGCGCGAAATCGACGGCGTGATCGTCACCCTGCCCAATTTTGGCGATGAGCGAGCCGTCGCGGACACGCTGCGCATGGCCGGACTGAACGTGCCGGTGCTGATCCAGGCGACGCCCGATACTCCGGGCCGCATGACGATCGCCGATCGGCGCGACAGCTTTTGCGGAAAGATGTCGGTGTGCAATAACCTGACGCAATACGGGATACCGTATTCGCTGACCACGCGCCACACGGAATCGCCGGCTTCCGATTTCTTTCGCCGCGATCTGGACTGGTTCGCCGCCGTGTGCCGCGTCACGCGAGGTTTGCAACGGCTCCGCATCGGCGCGATCGGCGCGCGTCCGGCCGCGTTCAACACGGTGCGCTACAGCGAAAAAATGCTGGAAGCTCATGGAATTTCTGTCGAGCCCATCGATCTCTCGGAAATTCTCGGCCGCATCGCGCGCATGAAAGACGAAGCGGCTTCAGAAAAACTCGATCAGATCCGCAAATATGTGTCGACCGGCTCGGTGCCCGCAGACGCCCTGATGAAAATGGCCAAGCTGGGCACGGTGATCGACCAGTGGATGTCGGAAACGCAGGTCGCGATCAGCGCGGTCCAATGCTGGACGTCGCTCGAAGAATTCTTCGGCGTCGTTCCGTGCACTGTGATGAGCATGATGAGCGAGAATCTGCTTTCGAGCGCGTGCGAGGTCGATATTTGCGGCGTTATCGGCATGCACGCATTGCAGCTCGCCTCCGGCACGCCGAGCGCTTTGCTCGACTGGAACAACAATTACGGCGACGACCCCGACAAGGCCGTCTGTTTCCATTGCAGCAACCTTCCCAAGCATTTCTTCAAAGAAGTTCGCATGGATTTTCAGGAGATCATCGCCGGAACGGTCGGCAAGGAGAATACTTTCGGAACCTGCGTGGGCCGCGTGAAGAGCGGGCCCGATGAGCTTCGCGCGCTTCTCCACTAACGACCGTGAAGGGACCATTCACGGCTACGTGGGCGAAGGCGAGTTCACCGACGATCCGCTCGACACCTTCGGCGGAGCGGGCGTGGTTCGCATCCCGAATTTGCAGAACCTGCTGCGCTACATCTGCGAGCGCGGATTCGAGCATCATGTCGCGGCCAATTTCAGCACGTCCGCTTCGGCGGTGCGCGAAGCCGCGGTTCGCTATCTTGGCTGGAGCGTGCATCGGCACAGCTAACGATGAGCATCGTCGCAGGGGTCGATTTCGGCACGCTGAGCGTTCGCGTTTCCATTTTCGATAGCGAGCGCGGGCGTTTGGGCGCGGCCACCGCCGAATATCCGCTGCTACGTAAGAAGGACGATCCCGATCACGCCACGCAGAGCCACGCCGATCACATGCGCGCGCTGGTCGACGCCATGCGCGCCGCGATTGCCAACGCCGGAATCGCGGGCAACAAGATTGATGCGATCGCGCTCGATACCACGGGCTCCAGCGTGATTCCGGTCGACGCGAATCTCGAACCCCTCGACGATTACTACCTGTGGTGCGATCATCGCGCGTGGAAAGAAGCCGGCGAGATCACGGCGGCTGCCCATTCGGCCGGTCTCGATGCGATCGAGTGGTGTGGCGGCGTGTACTCTTCCGAATGGGGTTTCGCGAAACTGTTGCATTGGCTGCGGCACAATCCGGAGAAGCGCGCCCGATTCGCCACCGCATTCGAGCATTGCGACATGATCGCCGCGACGCTGTGCGGGATTCGCGATCTGAATGAAGCCCCACGCAGCATTTGCGCGATGGGACATAAGTGGATGTGGCGTGGCGCATGCCCGTCGTCCAGTTTTTGGGCGTCCGTTGATCCACTACTCGAAGACGTCAAGCTTCCGGGACGTTACCAGACATCGGACAAAATCGCGGGGCATCTTTCATCCGAGCGGGCTCGACAACTAGGATTGCGCCCGGGGATTCCGATTCCGGTCGGAGCTTTCGACGCCCATTGGGACGCGGTCGGCGCTGGCGTGCGGCTGGGCGACGTGGTAAACGTGGTGGGGACCTCCACCTGCATCATCGCGATTGCCGAGCATCCCTCGCTGATCCCCGGCGTGTGCGGCGTGGTCGAAGGATCGGTGTATCCGAAGTACACGGGCATTGAAGCGGGACTTTCGGCAACCGGCGACATCTTTCAAGCTATCGCGAATCGCGCCGGTAAGACCGTCGCCGAGCTTTCGCGCGGCGTCGAAAATCATCGCGCGGGGGAAACTGGTCTGTTGCGGCTCACCTGGGACAATGGCGATCGCACGGTGCTCGTCAATCCCGAGCTTGGCGGCGTAACGCTGGGATGGCGGCTGACTCACACCGCCGAAGACGAGCTGTTCGCGGCCATTGAAGGCACCGCGTTTCATACGCGCGTCATTCTGGAACGAATGGAGCAGCACGGCGTTCCCGTGGATCGCATCATCAACGGCGGCGGAATACCGCAGAAGAATCCGGTGCTGAATCGCGTGTACGCGAACGTGCTCGGCAAGCCGGTTCTGGTGCCCAAAGGCGATGTGACCAGCCTCGGCTCCGCGATCTTCGCGTTTCTCGCGGCGGGGACTTTCGCGACCATTGAAGAAGCTCAGAACGCGCTATGTCCAGGTCATGCGACCGTGGAGCCGGATCCTGCCGCCGCAGCCATTTACGATGAACTATACGCGATCTTCAAGAAACTGTACTTCGCGTTCGGGGACCGGCGATCGCAGGCCGCCGAATTAGGTCACGTGCTGCCGGAGCTGCGCAGAATCGCCGCGAAGGCGCGAGGAGGTATCGATGTTCGAAGCGCTGCGCAATGAAGTTTACGAGGCGAATCTCGAAATAGTGCGCCGCGGCCTGGTGCTGTACACGTTCGGAAACGCCAGCGCAGTTTCGCGCGAGCATTCCTTGATCGTCATCAAGCCGAGCGGCGTGCCTTACGACAAAATGTCGCCCGCCGACATGGTGATCACGGATCTCGAACGGCCGCGTGATCGAAGGCGCGTTGCGGCCGTCGTCCGATCTCGACACGCACGCCGCGCTGTATCGGGCGTTTCCCGCCATTGGCGGCGTAGTCCACACTCATTCGCGCCACGCGACCGCTTGGGCGCAGGCCTGCCGCGAGATTCCTTGCTTCGGCACCACGCACGCCGATTATTTCTGCGGCCCGATCCCGGTCACGGCTCCGTTAAGCCCCGCCGAAGTTGAATCGGATTACGAATCGAATACCGGCGCCGCGATCGTCCGCGCCATGCGAGGCCGCGATCCGCTGGGGAGCCCCGCGATTCTGGTCGCCGGTCATGCGCCGTTTTGCTGGGGAAAAACCGTTACCGAAGCCGCGCACGCCGCCGTAGTCGTCGAAGAACTGGCCGCGATGGCGTGGCAGACGTTGACCATCAATCCGCTTGCCCAGCCAATTTCGACCACTCTTCGCGACAAGCATCACTTCCGCAAACACGGCCCGAACGCAAGCTATGGGCAAGCGAACGCTACTCGAGCCGCAAATGAAGAATCGTGAGCGAGTGCGCCGGAAAAAGGTACTTGAAGCTATTCTTCTCGATCTTCGGCGTGACGTCACGCACCGTGGGAATCACCTTCTTGTCGTCGCCGAACGTGTGCGTCGCTTTCAAATCCTGGAAATTCATCTGCCAGATCTGCGCCTTCCCTGAAAGCGCGCCTTCCTGATTTTCGATCCGTGTCTCCAGGTCCTGTGTCTTGCTGCGATTCAACACGTTTACGTACACGCTGCGATCCTTCGCGTTATACGTCGCTGAAACATCCAGGTAGTTTAGCGGCCGCCGATTCAGTTGATACGTCGGCGACGAAACCCAGGTTTCGAGCGCGACGTTCCCGCGCTGCTTTCCGTATTCGAGAATCGGAAAATAAATCGGTTGCAGAAACAACCCGTCTTTATTGGTCAGGATTGGAGCGATCACGTTTACCATCTGCGCCAGATTCGCGATCTTCACCACGTCCGCGTGATTGAAGAACGAATTGAAAAACATCCCCATGGCGAGCGCATCCTCGAAGTTGTACACCTCTTCCAGATGCTCTTTATTGCTGGTGCGATACCAGACGTTCCACTCGTCGTAAGCGATATACATCGGCCGCGAGGACGGAACCGCCTTGATGGACGCAGCCGTCGTCTCGATATAGCGATCGATATTCTGCGAGTTGCCCAGGAATTTCTCCAGATCATTATCGCGATTGTTGATGTACGTGTGCAGCGCGACGTAATCCGCCTGCCCGCGCAGCGCCGCGATCACCGTGCGGTTCCAACCCTGCCAGTCCACGTTCGCGCCATAATTGCTGGACCCGCTGGCGACCAATTTGATCGACGAGTCCACCAGCCGCATTGCCTTGGCCGCTTCCACCGCGAACTTCGCGTAATCTTCCGCCGACTTGTGACCGAGCTGCCACGGACCGTCGATCTCATTCCCCAGGCCCCAATACTTCACCTTATACGGCGCGTCATGACCATTTTTTCGCCTCTGATCGGCCCAATACGTGTGCTGCGCTTCGTTCGTGTATTCCACCCAATGCCGTGCATCGTCGACCGTCCCCAGGCCGCCGTTAATGCAGATGTAGGGCTCGGCTCCGATCTTCTGTGCGTATCGCAGAAATTCATCGGTGCCGAACCGGTTGGTTTCGAGCGCGTTCCAGGCGAGCTCCAATCTCGCGGGACGCTGATCGCGCGGGCCGATTCCGTCCTTCCAGTCATAGCCTGAGGAAAAATTCCCGCCGGGATAACGCAGAATCGACACGCCGAGTTTCCGTACCGCTTCCATCACATCCTTGCGAAAGCCGTCGCTGTCTGAGAGCGGATTGCCCTCGTCGAAGATGCCGCCATAGATCATGCGGCCCAGATGTTCGGCGAAGTTGCCGAACAGCAGCGGGTCTACTTCTCCAATCTGCCGGTCGATATCGATCTTGATCCGGGCAGGCGGCGTCTGCGCACATAAGGCCACGAACGGAAGCAAAATAAGAAAGCGTCGCATCAGAATCGAATCTCCATCGGCCGGCCCGCGAAGTCGACCTCGCGCGTTGCATCGCCGAGCTTGATCCGCAATGCTCCGGCGACCCGCCGGCCGCGAAACCTGCTTCAGCGAAAGAGCATCGCCGCGAGTTATTGAACGTCATCTGAATCCCCGACCATTCGCCTTGCCGATAATTGAAGCTTCGCCCGTCATCTTCATATAAAAGGAACGATGCGTCTGCTCCGGGATAAATCGTGACCGTCAGCGGCTCGTCGACATGCTCTTCGGTGTATTGTTTCACCGGACCCAGCGGCAGAATCGATCCCGCGCGCACGTACAGAGGCATGGTTTCAAGATCCACTTTGCGCACGATCTCGCGTCCGCCGTCTTGCCGCTCGCCGGTCCAGAAATCGTACCAGGCGCCGCGGGGAAGATAAACCGCACGCGAAGTCGCGCCCTGCTCCACCACAGGCGCGACCAGCACATCGCGGCCCCACAAATATTCATCCGATCGCGCGACCGCAATCGGATCGTCGGGATAATGCAGCCACAACCCGCGCATGATCGGCATACCTGTCATCGTCGATTCGCGCACGGCGCTATATAGATAAGGAAGCATGCGATAGCGCAGCTCCAGGAACTTGCGGCAGATCGGTTCCACCTGCGGATTGTGCAGCTCGCTCGCATCCGGCGTCGCCGCGCCGTTATAATTCGTGACCTCGATCGGCGACGCATCGCCGGTATTCCATCCCCACGGCAGCCGCAGTTTCCACGTCCGCCCATGCGACCGGAACAGCGGGCAGAACGCGCCGAACTGGAACCAGCGCACGAACAGCTCCGCCGTAAATTCCTTCGTCGGCACGAATCCGCCTATGTCGGTGCCCCAATACGGGATTCCGCTCAAACCCGTGTTGATCGCCACCGGGATGTGCGTGCGCAAAGTTTCCCACGTGGAATACACGTCGCCCGACCACAGAAACGCCGCGTACCGCTGCATGCCCGCGTATCCATTGCGATGCAGCGCGAACGGCCGCTCATTCGGCCGATCCAGTTGTGGACCCTCCCAATACATGCGATTGCGCGTCAGGCGCGATGCGATGTCCAGCGGATCGCCTTCATCCGGCCACCACCCGTCGACGCCCAGCGCGAAAATCGGCCGATGTTCGTCCCAATAACAGCTCGGCTGTTCTTCTATAGGCAATTTCGGATCGCACGTATCGTGAACGGTGCCGTGCATCGCGCGCGACTTGATTACCACGTGCAGCGCGACTTTGAAATGCTCCTTATGCAGCTCGTCGAAAATCGCCTTCGGATCGGGAAAAACTTTTTGGTTGAACGCGAACTCGCCGTTGTTCGTGTTCCACCCGGAAGGGCAAAAGCCGGTGCCCAGATAAATCATCGTGTCGCACGGCAGTTTCTTCTCGCGGAATGTTCGAGCCTCTTCCAGAATCTCTTCCCGGCTCGCCAGCGTCCGATGCGATTGCTGATATCCCAGGCTCCACAGCGGCGGCAATTCCGGCAGTCCAGTGAGCTTGCCATACTCACTCATAATGGTCGCCGGATCGCGCGAAACGACCAGGAAAATATCCAGCGGAAGTGCAGTCGCCGGCTGGAAGCGGCTTTCCGCGCCGCTGAAATCGAATGTCCCGAACGGCTGATGAAAATACATCGCCCACCCGCCCGTGCTGATGATCCACGGAATCGGCACGCGGCCGCCATGCGTGCGAAGCTGATACCCTCCTTGTCCGCTGCGCATCTTATCGGTCGATCCGCGGCGATCGAACTGAGGCCCTCCTTCGCCAAAACCGAGCAGCGGCACATCTCCGGTCGCGAAGGAAACCACGCCAGTTTCCGAATCGATCTTGAGATGCTGAACACCTTCGATCTGAAACGAAAAAGGCGCGAAGTCGACCTTGAGCCCATTCACTCTCAGCGATTTCGAACCCGATCGAATGACGGTCCCGCTCGCGGCCAGCGCCGCCGGCGTCAACGATCCGTCGTTAGGAATCGATGGATTTGCGATCGGGACCACGCTGAGACGAACCCTGATATCGGCTGAACGGCGCGATCCGCACTTCGACGCTCTGCCCCGCGATCCGAAGCTCCGAATCAGCCGCCTGATCGACGCTCGGCACCAACAGCGCGGCGACGCTCTTCAACACCTGTCTGCGATCCATATTGAGTCCCCGCCATTATGACACTTTGCGTCGCGGCAGCCGGACCAGAAGCACCACCAGACCCGATACGAAAACCGCGCCCGCCATGCTCCACAGGCCGCCCGAATAACCGCCCGTGCGCGAGCTCAGCCACCCGATCGCGTACGGCCCCACGAAACCTCCCAGGTTGCCGAAGCAGTTAATCATGCCGATGCTCGCGGCCGCTTCTGTGGGACTCAAGAAACTTCCCGGCATCGACCAGATGGTTGGGTAGGACGCCAGCAATCCCGCCGAGGCAACTGCGAACAGCGCCACCGTTCCCGGCACGCGCATCACGGCGAGGGTCGTCAGAGCCAGCGCGCACGCCGACACGATCCGCGGACCCGCCGTATGCCAGCGCCGCTCGCCCGTGCGATCCGAACGTCTGCCCCATAGGAGCATCGCCGGGATGGCGAACGTCGACGGGATCGCCGAAAGCAACGAGGTTTCGGCTGCGCTCAGGCCGCCCAGCCGTTGCAGCATCTTCGGCATCCACAGCCCGAGCCCGTAATTCCCCACGGCTCCGCCGAAATACGCGATCCCCAGCAGCAGCACGTTGCGGTGGCTCGCCGCCGCCAGAATCGACTTCCATGTCCCGCCTGCCCGTTCCGCCGTGACCGCGCGGGCGCGATTCATCTGCTCCACCAGCCACTCCCGCTGCTCCGCGCTCAACCAATGTGCCTGCGCGGGCCGGTCGGTGAGATAGAACAGGCACACGATTCCGCACACCACCGCGGGAGCGCCTTCGAGGATCAGCAGCCATCGCCAGCCCGACAGCCCGAACCAACCCGCCTTCATGATCGCCGCCGATAGCGGAGCTGCGATCACTTGCGACGCGGGAATCGCCGCCATGAACATCGCGACCGCTTTGGCTCGATCCTGCGGCCGGTACCAATGGCCCAGGTACGTAATGATTCCTGGAAAAAAGCCAGCCTCCGTCACGCCCAGCAGCAGGCGCATGGCGTAAAATTCGCGCGCGGTATGAATGAACCCGGTTAGCGACGCGACGCCGCCCCACACGATCATGGTGGTCGCGACCATCCTGCGCGCGCTCCATTTTTCCACCAGAATCGCGCCCGGAATCCCCAGCAGCATGTATCCGACGAAGAAAATCCCGGAGCCGAACCCGTACACGGCATCCGAAAACCCGAGCTCGCCGGTCATCTGGAGGCTCGCGAAACTCACATTGATGCGGTCGATGTAGGCGACCACGTACAGCAGAAACAGGAACGGCATTAGCCGTCGAGTGACGCGGCTGCGCGTGTCATTGGCCACGTCGATTCCGATGCCTGCCATTAGCCCCGAACCATTGTACTCGCGGCGGAGCAGGTACGCTGGCGGTTCTGTTTAATTGGAGCCGACCACGAGCCGCGATTGAAGGAAGCGGTGCGTCGTCGGGTGTTCTCACAAGACGCTAGCGCGTCGAGCGCTGACTCTAGCGAGTCTTCAAATGCCGAGCCGGACGGTTCGCCGAGCCTTTTCGCGGAGTCAGCCGGCCGCCCTTGTGCCTCTTCATCTTCACCTTGACACCCTTGGCGGGCGAATGCCGGACGCCCGTCTTCCTGGGCGCGGCCACCAGGGAAGACATCGCAATCAGAAAAACCACGAATAAACGCATGGCGATCTTCTATCGGCAGGAGTCCTTCAATAGATTAGGCATTTATTTTGCCAGCTTTACGCAGATTAACATGTGCTCGTTACGGGCATACAACCGCCCGTCCGCGATCGCCGGATAAGCCCGCACGACGCTCTTCAGAATCGGCGCGCGCTCGGACGGTTGAAATGCCTTCGGCGTCGCCGGCGCGATCACCAGTTCGCCGTTTTCCCTCAGAACCAAGCAGCCGGTCGCCGGCCAGGGTCACCGTGCCCGCGCCGAACTGGTTGACGCTCCACATAGGCTTGCCGGTCTTCAGCTCGATCGCCCGCAGAGTCTGCCCCTCTTCCTGCCTGCCGTCGAATCCATACAGATAGCCGTCGCGATACACGCAAGTCGAATAATGATTCGACATCGAGTCGTCATTGGCCCACACTTTTTTATACGTGGACCCGTTCACTTCCAGCAGCGCCGCGCCGGTTCCATAGCTCGCGGAAACGAAAACCAGGTTCCCGATCACCAGCGGAGTCGCCGCATTCACCGACGCCGACGACCGCGAATGAAACGGCATGCTGAACCGTACTTGTCCCGTCGCCGGGTCCAGATCCACCAGTCCGGCGCGAGTAAAGAACAAAGCATGCCGCGCGCCGCCGATGGTCGCGACCATGGGAGACGAATAGCTGGCTTCATCGCTGGTTGCCTTCCACGCTACGGCTCCGGTCGCCGCGTCGAACGCAACGATCCCCGCGTTTTCCGCGCCGACGTTCACCAGCACCCGCCCGCCTTCCACCACCGGCGATCCGGCCGCGCCGAACCATCCCTTCCTCACCGTGAACATCTTGTGAGTCTCCACGGCCCATCGCTTTTTCCCGGTAGCGAAATCCATCGCGCTCAGCACTCCTTCCGCGCCGAACGTGTATACCGACTCCATTCGCGACTACGGGCGCAGCTCGCGGACCTTCGTCGAAGCCGAAATCGTCGCGATACGCGGTCGGATACTCGTACGACCAAACGTTTTTTCCCGTGCCGCGTCCAAAGCTTCAATGATCTCGCTGACCCGAAACTCGATGGAACAGAATCACTTTGCCCGACGCGACCATGGGCCCCGCGAACCCTTCGCCGACGTCTTTTTTCCACACCACCGGCGGTCCCGCGGCGGGCCACGCCGGCGCGATATCAGCGCCCGTATATATGCCGTCACGAGTCGGCCCCAGAAACTGCGGCCAGTCGCCGGCAAGACCGCGCATAGCGAATAAGACGCCTGCAAGACTCATCACGCTATAGTATAGAAATCCCCAACCGAGGACGCTTCTTGTGAATTTTAAATTTTTACTGGCAGTTCTGATATCGGCTGGCCGCGGGCTATGCCCAAAGCGTGAGTGGAGTGATCGGAGGAATCGTTCGGAATCAGATTTCGCGCGCCTCTCGCTAAGGCCGCGATCACGTTGACCAACGTAGAGACGGGAAGTGTGCGCAAAGCGATGTCCGACTCGCGTGGCGAGTTCATCGTTCCCGCTCTCGCTCCTGGCCCGTATCGGCTGGAAGCAGCCGTCGCCGGCTACATAAACGTTCCCCAAACTCTGAGTCTGGAAGTCAATCAGGAAATTAGTGTTACTGTCACGATGCGCTCTGAACCCTACCGATGCTCTTGAGGTCACCGGTGAGCCGGTTCTCCTCCGCACCGAAACCAACGAAATGGGCGGCGTCATCGACAACCGCCAGATCCTCGGGCTTCCGCTCGATGGGCGGAATTTCTACGAGCTCAGCCTGCTGCTGCCTGGCGTCGCGCCGCCGCGCAGGGTTCGGCGGGGTCCGTCCGCGGAGCATTTTCGATCAACGTCAACGGCGCGCGCGAGGACGCCAATAATTTCCTGCTGGACGGCGCCTACAATGGCGATCCCAAGCTGAACGGCGTCGGCGTCACGCCGCCCGTGGACGCCATCCGCGAATTCGAAGTCGCCACTTCCACCTACGACACCAGCTTCGGACGCAATGCCGGCGGCCAGATCAGCGTCGTGACGCGCTCCGGCGGAAACCAGGTCCACGGCACGCTCTACGAATTCTTCCGCAACGGCGCGCTGGATGCGAACAATTTCTTCGCGCCCTCCGATCAGCCCGCGCCGACCTATCAGCGCAACCAGTTCGGCGGCACGTTGTCGGCGGACCCATGGTGAAGAATCGGACGTTCTTCTTCGCCGATTACGAGGGCACGCATGCTGACCGCAGGCCAGACGCTGATCACCAATGTCCCCACCGCGGCCGAGCGCGCCGGCGACTTTCAACGGCAGCGGACTGACCGCCGATCGACCCTACCACCGGCCAGCCGATTCCCGGCAACAAGCTTCCCGCCTTTTATCTCGAACCCGATCGGCTCGAAGATCGCGGCCCTGTTTCCGCTGCCCAACCGCAATGTCGCCGGCGCGAATTTCGTCTCCTCGCCCATCGAGACCGACAACTCGGAACCATTTCGACGTCCGCCTCGACCACTCCTTCAGCCGAAGCCGACGATCTGTTCGCGCGCTACAGCTTCGTGGATGACCGCTCTGTTCACTCCGTTCGCCGGATCGTCGGGAGATGCCTCGCTGCCGGGTTACGGCCTGAATGTTCCCGAGCCGCGCGCAAAATGCCGCTCTCGGGCGAGACGCATGTTTTCACGCCGCCGCTGCTCAACGAACTGCGCCTGGCGTTCAATCGAGTCTCGAACGGCGACTTTCAGCAGAGCCAGGGAACCAGCATCAATCACCAGCTCGGTCTGCCGGAGCTTTCCACCAATCCGCGCGACTGGGGCTTGAGCCTGATCACGGTGAACGGCTTTTCGCCGATCGGCGACGAGCCCACCAGCCCGGAGCACGGCACCACCAACACCTATCAGATCGCCGACAATGCCACCTGGACGCGTGGCCGGCATCTGGTGAAGTTCGGAACCGATCTTCGGATCCTTCAGGAAAACGCCTATCGCGACGTAGAATCGCGCGGGTTTATCGATTTTCACGGCGTGTACTACCGGCAATCCGCTGGAAGAGCTGCTGCTCGGCGCTCCCACCGATACCGGCGGCGCGACGATGAATAATCCCGAACACCTGCGCACCCACAGCTATCGATTTTTTCGTGAACGACACCTGGCGCGCTGCGCCCGAATCTTACTGCTGACCCTGGGCTTGCGGTACGAGTACAATTCGCCCGCCGTCGGATGCCGCGAATCGCGCGCAGGTCTACAATCCGGCCACGGGCATCGCTGGTCCAAGTGGGCCAGAACGGATTCCCGGCGGGCGGCTACAACGCGCGACTACCACAATTTTGCGCCGCACCATCGGGCTGGCGTGGTCGCCGCGCGGGCACAACGCAACGGTGCTCCGCGCGGCTTACGGGATCCACTACGATCAGTCCTCGCTCGCGCCGGGCGAAGGCCTGTACTTCAGCGCGCCCTACTACAATTTCAATGTCTATTATCCGATTCAGGGCTGGTCAACCTGTCGCTCGACAATCCGTTCCCGAGCAATTTCCCGTTCCCCTATCCCGCTTCGGCCATCGCGTTCCAGCGCAACCTTCGCACTCCTTATATCCAGCAGTGGAATTTCGGAATCCAGCAGCAGCTTGGAACGTCGCGCGTGCTGGAGGTCGCCTATGTCGGATCGAAGGGCACGCACCTGATCGACTCGCGCAATATCAACCAGCCGCAGCCTTCGCGAATCCGAACTCCTGCGCCCGAATCCCGCATTTCTCCGAAATCGACATCATCGAGTCGCCGGCCAACTCGATTTATCACAGCCTGCAGGCGCGGCTCCAGCAGCGGCTGTGGAAGGGATTGTCGTTGCTCGGCGTCGTACACGTATGCCAAATCGATCGACGATGCCTCCGGATTTTTCTCCACCACCGGCGATCCGAATTTTCCGCAGAACAGCTACGACCTGAGCGCGGAGCGCGGCCGCTCCGATTTCGATATCCGCCAGCGCTTCACGCTCAGCTACGCGTACGATCTGCCGATCGCCAAGGGCCATCGCTGGCTCGGCGGATGGCAGAGTTTCGGCGTGCTGACGTTCCAGACCGGCCAGCCGTTCACCGTGGCGCTGCTGCCGGACAACGACAACGCCAATACCGGCCAGTCCGCAGCTCGGTTTCGGCGCGAACGACCGGCCGAACGTCGTGGGCAATCCCAAGCTTGTCGAATCCGGCGGCCGTCGGAGTGGTTCAACACCGCGGCGTTCGCGATCGCCGCCGTACGGGCATTTCGGCAACGCCGGACGCAACATTCTGGATGGCCCCGGCCTGGAGACGGTAAACTTCTCGATCGTGAAAAACACGGCGCTGGCCGAGCGGCTCACCGTCCAGTTCCGCACCGAATTTTTCAATCTGCTGAATCACACGAATTTCAATCTGCCGGATAATTTCGTGGGATCGTCGACGTTCGGGCAGATCGTCTCCGCTCAGGATCCGCGCCGGATTCAGTTCGGAATAAAACTTCTGTTCTAGATCCGGTGAGCCGCGGCGGTTTTCCACTCAGGCTTTGCGCGTGAACTTCAGACCGGTCCAATCCTTATCCACCGAGCAGATCTTGTAATCGACCAGACCAGCGGTCAGCGCGATCGCGCGGATGTCGCGCTGAGTGAAGTCCGATTTCAGGCGGCTGGTCGATTTTGGATACACGATCCACATCTGGCACTTTTCGGCCATCCGGACGCTCATAAAATCGATCTCCGATTCGAGTTCCGCCCGCGACCGCACAAACCAGATCGCGAGCCGGGTCTGTTTGGTCATCGCCACTTTCAACTCGACGCCTTCAGGAATCTCGGTGAGCAGATCTTCAAACCCTTCCGGAGCATTCAATCAGCGCGACGTTGCCTTTCAGCCCCAGCTTCTTGCTCAGGCTCGACCCCGCCCATTGCTGCATGTAATGGACCGCCGGCAGAGGAGCCGCAGGCGCATTGGCGATCGCTTTCTTCAGCACCGCTGCGACGTTCTTCCAATCCGTAAAAACCGCGCCGGGCACGTCTTTTTTCACGCGTTCGATTTTCTCGGGCAGCCCGCCCGCGAACACGACCGGGATCCCGGAAGTGCTCTTAGTGGTCCGCAGCACCAGCGCGATCACACGTCCGTGCGACGGCTTCCGGTCGAGATCGATCAGGATCGCGGCCGGAGCCAGTTCGCGAATCCTCCTGATCATTCTCGAACCGGAAAACGGCGAGGCGTCGACGGTGAAGCCGCGCAGTTTCGATGCGCGTCCACTCCAGCTAATGAATCTCACGACCGGCATCGGCATCGGCGTACACTTAAAACATACAATGCCGAATCCGTTTATGGCACGCGCCATCGAGCTCGCCATTGAAAACGTCAACTCCGGCCGCGGCGGACCCTTCGCAGCCGTCATCGAAAAGAACGGGCGCATTATCGCCACCGGAACCAATCTGGTCACCTCCACGAACGACCCCACCGCGCACGCGGAGATCATCGCCATTCGCGCGGCGTGCGCGTCGCTGGGAACATTTCAGCTCGATGGCTCCGATCTCTACACCACCTGCGAGCCGTGCCCGATGTGCCTCGGTGCGATTTATTGGGCTCGCCTGCGCCAGGTATTTTTTGGTGCCACGGCGGACGACGCGGCGGCGGCCGGTTTCGATGATGCGTTCATTTATCGCCAGATCGCGCTCGCGCCAGCGCAGCGAAAAATCCCGTTCGTGACCATGATGCGCGACGACGCGCTCGCATGCTTTAAAGCGTGGGAAGCGAAGGCCGATCGCGTACACTACTAGGGATGGATTCGCTTACGCGCGCCAATATCGAGTTCACGCGTACCCATCCCGGCGAATCCGGATCGCGCCAGCCGGTGCATGTCGTCTACGGCGGAGCGCATTTGTTCAAGTCCGATATTTGCCGCAAAGTTGGAACGCTCGCCCGGCGCGCCTTGGAAGAATATGCGCCGGATGCAGCCACGCTGGCGCTGGCGCTCGGCATTCCGAATCGCCTCGCCGAAGCGGTCTACGAGCGCGTAGTTGAAAAACTGGAACGTGAGCCGGTCGAGAATTTCCATCTCGATTTCGAAGATGGTTTTGGCGTTCGATCCGATGCGGAAGAGGATGCCACGGCGGAGTCGGCGGCACGCGAAGTCGCGCGAGGACTGGCTGAGGGCAGTCTGCCGGCATTCATCGGAATCCGCATCAAGCCGCTGAATGAGGAGTGGAAGGCGCGCAGTCTGCGGACGCTGGAAATCTTTCGTTCCACGCTGGGGCGTCTGCCTGAAAACTTCGTGGTCGCGCTTCCGAAGATTACCGTTCCCGAGCAGGTCAGCACGCTGGTGGATGCTCTCGACCGGCTCGGCGTCGCGCGCATGGAGATGATGATCGAGACGCCGCAGTCGCTGTTTCTTATACCGCAACTGATCGAAGCCGCGCGTGGCCGCTGCGTGCGCGCGCACTTCGGCACTTACGATTACACGGCGAGCCTCGGCATTACTGCCGCACATCAGGACATGCTGCATCCCGCCTGCGATTTCGCCCGGGCGATGATGCAGGCGCAGCTCGCGGGTACAGGCATCGCGCTTTCGGATGGCGCAACCAATGTTCTGCCCATCCCGCCGCATCGCGGCGCGGCTATTTCCCCGCGCGAGGACGCCGAAAATCGTGGAGCCATGCATCGGGCCTGGAAGCTGCATGCCGATCACATCCGTCACTCTCTCGAACTTGGGTTCTATCAAGGATGGGACCTGCATCCGGCGCAGCTTGCGTCGCGCTACGCGGCGGTGTTTGCTTTTTTCCTGGAAGGAATGGACGCGGCTTCGGATCGTCTTCGAAACTTCATCGCGCAGGCCGCCAAGGCGACGCAGGTGGGCGGCGTGTTCGACGACGCGGCTACGGGTCAAGGTTTGTTGAATTATTTCTTGCGCGCGGTCGATTGCGGCGCAATTTCTGAGAGCGATGGGTTGGCGCGCACCGGCCTTACGGTTGAAGAACTGCGTTCCGCGTCGTTTGTCAAGATTTTGGACGCACGAAGGCTGGTTCGGTGAGCCACCGTCTCGCTGGCGCGCGGCTCGTAAATGTTAAAGAACAACTTAAATCGGAGACGTCTCCTCCGTTCGGTAACCCAGAACAGTTAAGGGACCACACTGTCGCAGCCGGTATGCGCCTATCGTTTGACGTGTGCTGGACGGGGTTTCCTAGGACCGCCGCCGCGCGGTGAGCTGGACGCCGATAAGAGCGCCAACCTCTCGACTGTAAGATAAACGCGCGGCTTCCAAAACGCGGCCGACCGAATCGCGAAGTGATTGACGCCGCGCGAGATTATTTTTCGGCGAACGCTTCCACCGGCGGACAGGAGCACATCAGATTCCGATCGCCGTAAGGATTATCGATGCGGCCGACGCTCGGCCAGAACTTGCGGGTGCGCACGAAAGGCAGCGGGAATGCCGCCTGTTCACGCGAATAGGTATGCTTCCAGTCATCCGCGGAAACCGCGGCAGACGTGTGCGGCGCATTTTTCAGAACGTTGTCGCGCGGATCGGATTTGCCGTCGATCACGGATTGGATCTCCGCGCGAATCGCGATCATGGCGTCGCAAAAACGGTCGAGTTCTTCTTTCGGTTCGCTCTCGGTCGGCTCGACCATCAGCGTTCCCGCCACGGGGAAGGATACGGTGGGAGCGTGGAAACCGTAGTCCATCAGGCGCTTGGCGACGTCGGTTTCGTCGATGCCGCTGGCCTGCTTGAGTTGTCGCAGATCGAAAATCATTTCATGCGCGACGCGCCCGTTTTCGCGCGTGTACAGCACGGGATAATATTTTTCCAGGCGCGATTTGATGTAGTTGGCGTTCAGAATCGCGTTGCGCGTGGCTTCGGTCATGCCGTCGCGGCCCAACATTTTTATGTATCCGTAGGAGATCAACAGAATGCTGGCGCTCGACCAGGGCGCGGCCGCGACCGCGGGAATCGCGCGCGAGCCGCCGGTTTTGATCACCGGATGGCCGGGCAGATACGGCGCCAGATGCGCCGCTACGCCGATCGGGCCCATGCCGGGACCACCGCCGCCATGCGGGATCGCGAACGTCTTGTGCAGATTTAAATGGCAAACGTCGGCGCCGATTTTCGCCGGACTGGTGAGCCCGACCTGCGCGTTCATGTTCGCGCCGTCCATGTATACCTGGCCGCCATTTTCGTGAACGATGGCGCAGATGTCCTGGATGCTCTCTTCGAACACGCCGTGCGTGGATGGATAGGTGACCATCAGCGCGGCCAGGCGGTCGCGATGCTCGGTGGCTTTGGCTTTGAGGTCGGCGACGTCGATGTTGCCTTCGGCGGTGGACGCGACCACCACCACGCGCATCCCAGCCATCACTGCCGCTGGCGGGATTGGTTCCATGCGCTGATGCCGGGATCAACACCACGTCGCGATGACGATCGCCGCGGTCGTGATGATAGGCTCGAATCACCATGAGGCCGGTGAACTCGCCCTGCGAACCCGCGTTGGGCTGCAAAGAAACCGCGGCGAATCCGGTGATCTCGCACAGAGCTTTTTCAAGGTCGCGGAAAATGCTGTGATATCCGGCGGCTTGCTCCACGGGTACGAACGGGTGCAGATTCGCAAACTTGCTCCAGGTGATGGGCAGCATTTCAGAAGCGGCATTCAGCTTCATGGTGCACGAACCCAGCGGGATCATGGACGTGTCCAGGCCTACGTCCTTTCGCTCCAGGCTGCGGATGTAGCGCATCATCTGCGATTCGGAGTGATGCGTGTTGAAAATCGGATGGGTCAGAAAACTCGACGTGCGGCGCCAAGCGCTCGCGGGTAATCGAGGACCAGATTTTCGGGCAAGGGGTCGAAGGAACCATTCGCGCCGGTGCCGGCTGCGAACGCTTTCACGATGGCTTCGAGATCAGCAAGAGTTGGTGGTTTCATCCAGCGCGACATTGATGGCGCCATCGTCGCGATAGCGGAAGTTCATTTGCGCGGCGAGCGCGGCTTGTTTGATTTTCTGCGTCGTTCCGACGGGCGGTTCCAGGCGCAGAGTGTCGAAGAACGCGTCGTTTCTTTGCGCCACGCCTGCTTTGGCGAGCTCGCGTTCCAGGAGCTTGGCGAATCCGTGGACGCCTCCGCGCGATCGCGGTCAGGCCGTGCGGTCCATGCCAAACGGCGTAGAGCCCGGCCATATTGGCCAGCAGCGCCTGCGCGGTGCAGATGTTGGACGTGGCTTTCTCGCGGCGAATATGCTGCTCGCGAGTTTGCAGCGCCATTCGATACGCGGGATTCCCGTGCACGTCGACGGAGACTCCGATAATGCGTCCGGGGACCTGGCGAACGTGCTTTTCGAGGGTCGCGAAAAACGCCGCGTGGGGTCCGCCATAGCCCATCGGCACGCCGAATCGCTGCGAATTTCCCAGCACCACGTCGGCTCCCATTTCGCCGGGCGGGGTCAGCACGGTTAAGCTGAGCAGATCGGTGGCGACGGCGACTAGAACGCCGGCTCGTTTCGCGGCGGCGATAAAATCGCGCAGATCATGGACCATGCCCGCTTCATCTGGCGATTGCACCAGCGCGCCGAAAAAGCTGTGGTCCAGTTGTGCGGAACGCCAGTCGCCCAGGACGAGCTGGATTCCGAGCGGCTCAGCGCGCACGCGCAACACATCGATGGTTTGCGGAAAGCAGGTATCGGCGACGAAGAATTTCGTCGCGTCGGACTTGGCCACGCGGTGCAGCATGGTCATCGCTTCGGCGGCCGCCGTGGCTTCATCGAGCAGCGACGCGCTGGCCACTTCCATTCCGGTGAGGTCGCGCACCACGGTCTGAAAATTCAGCAGTCCTTCCAGTCGCCCCTGCGCGACTTCGGCCTGGTAGGGAGTATAGGGTGTGTACCAGCCGGGATTTTCTAAAACGTTGCGCAGGATCACGCTGGGCGTGAAGCAATCCGAGTAGCCGAGGCCGATGTAGGTCCTGAAAAGCAGGTTCTGGACAGCGGTCTGGCGCAGATCGCGGAGAAATTCGTATTCGCTTTGGCCTTGCGGAAGATTCAGCGGACGGTCCAGGCGGATGCGCGATGGAATCGCTTCGTCCATGAGCGCGTCCATGGAAGCCGCGCCGGCTGCTTTCAGCATCGCGTCGCGTTCAGTTTGATCGGGACCAATATGACGGGTATGAAACTGCTCAAAATCAAAGATCATCGATACAATTCAGTGTATCGTGAACCGCGTCATTTCATAAGAATGATATATTCGCAGAGATGCTGTGCATTTCGGTACCGCGCGCCGAGCCGCGACCGCAAGGGAGCGGTGTTTGATCTGGCACGCCACGTTGATCCTTCTTGCCGCGACCGTCACCATGAACGCGGAAACGAAAATCACGGGCGCTGAGTTCGGCGGCTCGATGCAGATTTACGCCTTGACCAACAAGAACGGAGTCGAGGCCAGAATCACGAATTACGGTGGCAGGCTGGTGTCGCTCAAAGTTCCCGACCGGGCAGGCTCGCTGGCGGACGTGGTGCTCGGCTTCGATTCGGTCGACGGGTACATCGCGAATCCGGGGCCGTTTTTCGGCGCGCTGATCGGGCGCTATGGGAATCGCATCGGCCACGCGCGATTTACCTTAAACGGCGTCGAATACAAGGTCGACAAGAACGACGGAGAAAACTCGCTACATGGCGGCGCGCACGGGTTCGATAAAGCCACATGGACCGCGCGCGAGCTTCCCGACGGCGGGCTGGAGCTGAAGTATTTGAGCAAAGACGGCGAACAGGGTTTTCCCGGCAATCTCTCCGCGACCGTCCGGTATCACCTGACCGATGCGAACGAATTGAGAATCGATTACTTCGCCACCACGGACAAGACCACGGTGGTCAACCTGACCAATCATGCCTATTTCAATTTGAAGGGCTCGGGCGCGACATTCTGGGGCACTTGATGATGTTGAATGCCGACCGGTTCACACCGGTCGACGCGGGCTTGATCCCCACCGGCGAACTGCGGCCGGTCGCGGGTACGCCGTTCGATTTTCGCAAATCCATCGCAATCGGCGCGCGAATCGCTCAGAATGACGAGCAGTTGAAACTCGGCAAAGGGTATGACCACAACTGGGTTTTGAATCGCACCGGTGGCGAGCTGCTGCTGGCGGCGCGCGTCGAAGAGCCATCGGCCGGACGCGTGATGGAAGTGCTGACCACGCAGCCTGGGGTTCAGTTTTATACCGGAAATTTTCTGGACGGCACGGCGAAAGGGAAAGGAGGAAAAGTTTACGGCCACCGGTCCGGCTTCTGTCTCGAGACCCAGCATTTTCCCGATTCCCCGAACAGACCCACGTTCCCCTCGACCACGCTCAAGCCGGGGCAGCAATATCGAAGCACGACCGTTTACCGGTTCTCCGCCAAATGATGCCCCGAATTGCCAATCGGCTTCGCGACCATATAAACTGACGGAGCCGGTAAGGTCCTATGGATACATCGCTTGAAGCCGCGCGCGCCGATACCAGTTTCTACGGTCATCCGCGCGGCCTTGCCACGCTGTTCTTCACCGAGATGTGGGAGCGGTACAGCTACTACGGCACGCGCGCGCTGCTCATTCTGTTCATGACCGCAGCGATCCAAGGCGGCGGCCTGGGATTCTCTGTCGCCAAGGCCGGCGCGGTCTACGGATTCTACACTGCCTCGGTCTACCTGATGACTCTGGCCGGGGGATGGGTTGCCGACCGCATCATCGGGCAGCAGCGCGGGGTTCTGCTTGGCGGCATTTTGATCGCAGGCGGGAACTTTTGCCTGGCTGCGCCCAGCATCACCGTTTTCTATGCCGGCTTGGGCCTGCTGATCCTCGGCACGGGACTACTTAAGCCCAATGTGAGCACGATCGTCGGACATTTGTACAAGCCTGACGACAAACGCCGCGATTCCGGTTTTTCTATTTTTTACATCGGGATCAATGTTGGCTCGCTGATCTCGCCTTTGATTTGCGGATGGGTCGGAGAAAAGATCAGTTGGCGGCTCGGGTTCGCGATTTCCGGAATCGGCATGGTCGCGGGGGTGATTCAGTTCTTGTGGGGAACCCGGCATCTTGGCTCGGCGGGCGCGCTTCGATCCACTTATGGCGACGCTTCGGCCTATCGCTCCGACAAACGCATTGGGATTATCGCGGCAATCGCTGCCATCGCGATCCTGGTTTCGCTCGCGGCGCTCGACTCGGCGGAAGTCATTGAGCTCACCGCCACTTCGATCTCGAATGGCCTCGGTTGGGTACTGCTGGCGGTTTCAGTTGGGGCGTTTTACTGGCTGATCCTCGGCAAAGGATGGTCGACTGAAGAGCGCAAGCGCGCAGTAGTGGTGCTGGTGCTTTTCATCGCTGCCGCGATCTTCTGGGCGTCGTTCGAGCAGGCCGGGTCGTCGCTTAATTTGTTTGGCGAACGCAACACGAATCGCCACGTTCTCGGGTACGAATTTCCCGCTTCCTGGTTCCAGTTCGTCCAGCCGTTCTTCGTGATCACGCTAGCTCCAGTGTTCGCGTGGCTATGGCTGGCGTTGGGCCGCCGCGAGCCGTCGAGTCCGGCGAAGTTCACCGTTGGCCTGCTGTTTGCCGGCCTCGCGTTCGCGATCATGGTGCCGGCCGCTTACGGATCGCAAGTATCGCCGTGGTGGCTGGTAGGATGCTATCTGTTTCAGACGCTCGGCGAGCTGTGCCTGAGTCCGGTCGGATTAAGCGCGATGACGAAGCTCGCGCCCGCGCGGGCCGGTGGTTTCGTGATGGGGATCTGGTTCCTGGCTACCAGTGTCGGGAATTGGCTCGCCGGGAAGGCTGGGTCGTTGTTTGAGAGCATGCCGCTTCCCAGTTTGTTCGGCTGGGTGGCCGGGATCGCCATCGCGGCGGCGCTGGTTCTGGCGGTGTTGATCAAACCGACTAAACGGCTTACGGAAAGCCCGTCCGCATAGCAGGTCTCAAGAAATTCGACCGCGCTGACGATCCGTTATCATGTCCCAAAGGAGTCGGCGTGTGAAACGCCGTGCGGTCGTATTTCACGCAGCTCCAAGGGGAAGGGAAACTCTATGTCTAACACGCCTCCATCGATGCCGCCTCAGAATCCGGGAGCACCGGCGAAAAAAGTAAGTCCTTTGGTATGGATTCTTGGCGGTCTCGCCGTGGTCATGTTCCTGGGCATGATGACTTGCGGCATCGTCGGCTTCCTGGCCGTTCGAGCCGTGAAAAACGCGGGATTCGATCCGGCCCTGATGAAAAGCAATCCCGGATTGGCCATGGCGAAAATGGCCGCGGCGCTGCATCCCAATCTTGAAGTGGTCTCAACCGATGACCGGGGCGGCAAGATCACGATGCGGGACAAAACCACCGGGAAGCTGGTGACGTTCCGATTCGATCCCGATCAAAAGACCCTGGTGATGACCGGCAGTGACGGCAAGGATATAACCGTAACCGGAGGCGACGGCAACGTAACTTTGAAATCCAACGATTCCACGCTGACGTTCGGCGCCGCGGGGTCAAAACAGCCGCCATCGTGGTTTCCGGTCTATCCCGGATCTGCGCCGGAGGGAAGTTACTCCGCCGAGACTCCGCAAGGCAATCAGTTCCAGTTTGCGTTCAAGACCAAGGATCCGGTGGACAAGGTGACGAAGTTTTATCAGGACTCGTTCAAAAACGGCGGGTTCAACGTGACGCAGGCGCTCAATACGGTAGCGGGCGGCATGGTTAGCGCTGAGGATGCGGACAAGAAACGGACCGGCGTGGTCACCATAGGGTCTAGCAATGGGGAAACGCAGGTTTCCGTGATGGCCGTCGAGAAGAAGTAGTCTCTAATCGCGTCCGAGCCCTGCGAAAAATCGGGCGTTTTCGATCATCAATAGGCCGTTACGATTAGACGCTGGGGAGTCGGCTGTAAATCCTGCATCCGGCTCTCTCCGAAACCGGCCGCGCGGAACATCGCGTCCAACTCGCGAAATGTATGCGCGTCGCCGCCTTCAGTGTTGCTGAGCATGATCAAGCTAAACGCGGCCGCGGTCGGAGGGGAGACGCGATCGTCGTTGGGGACGAACTCGAGCGTCGCCAGGCGCCCACCCGGCTTCATCGCAGCTCGAATCTTCTTGAGCAATCCGATGTTGGTGGGCGCATCGAAATGATGCAGGAAGTTGGTGAGCAGAACCAGGTCGAATCCTGTTCCGAAATCCACCTGGAACGCGCTGCCCGGAATCGTGTGGTATCGGCTCCCGACGCCCATCTTTCCGGCGTTCTCCACGGCAACTTCGAGAACTTTCTTCCAGTCCACCGCGAAAATTTCCGCTTGCGGATTCGCCAGCGCGACGTTGATTCCATACAATCCGTGGCCCGCCGCGATATCGAGCACCTTAACGGGACCGCTCCCGGCCACGATAGGGGCCACAATGCGCCCTTCCATCCCCGCCATGGGCGCCATAGAGCGCGCGAACTCGACCCACACAAGACTATCCGGTTCCTGGTGATGATGCGTGGTCGAGGTGGTTCCGCCCTTTCGCACCGAGGCCGCGACGTCCTTGAAATTATCCAGATTCATCGGGTGCAGCAGGAAGGTGGCCATGGAACCCATGTACGCCGGCGAACGTTGATTGAGAAATGCCGCGGCTTCCGGCTCCAGACCGTAAGCGCCGTCGTTCTTGGTGAGAAACCCGTGCACCACCAGGAAATCACACAGGATGCGGACCCCGCGCTCCGAGGCTTGACAGCGTTTGGCGATTTCCGCGGCGCTGGTCGCCCCGTCGGCGATGTGCGTGAAAATCGCCAGCTCGATCGCGGCCTTTATCGCCATGGAACGTTGAAAGCCGTTCAGCGCGTTGAAAATCAAATCCGGATTCGCGGATTGAGAAGGTCCTGTCATGGGATTCGCCATATCAAGTCATGATAAGCTATCGCGCCGCCAGCGCCGCAACTCGCGCAAGCGAAGCATCCAGATCTTCGCGCGTATAATAGCGTCCGCGCATCACGACGGCATTAATTTTCTGCGTGTTATGAATATCGGCCAGCGGATTTGCGTCGAGCAAAACCAAATCGCCGGATTTTTTCAGTTCGATGGTTCCGAAATCCGCGCCGCCAAAATATCGAGCCGCATTACGTGTGGCGCTTTGCAGGCTTCGAGCGGCGTCAGCCCCGATTTCACCAGCAGGGCTAATTCTTCGTGCAGACCGAATCCCGGAAACACCGGATTTTCTCCGTTGGCATCGGTTCCGGCGAGAATTTCGACGCCCGCGCGATGCATGTCGCCCACCAGCTTTTCATATCGCTCCAGCAACGCATGCAGACGCGCATTCAGAGCATCGTAGCCGGATGGCGAAAGATCCTTCAAGAAAAACGTATTGCGGGGATCCCACTCGGCGCTCCATGCCTTTAACAGATACTTCCTGCGCGGGTCCTTGATGAAATCTTCGTCGCGAGCCCGCGCGAATCCTTCAAGCAGGGAAAGCGTCGGGGTTTGCCAGGTCCCGTTCTTCACGAAGGTCTGAAACAACGCGGTCGCCTTGGTTTCGCTGTAAGTGTCGAACAGCCCTTCCGGCCGGGGAAACGCGAGCAATCGCATCCGCTCCTCTCCGGAAATTTGCTGGCTCTCACATCATCGAAGCGCGCGCGGCGCGCAACGCTTCTTCGTTGGTCGAACAAGCCAGAAGAATATTGATCAGATGTTCCTGGCTGCGCTGCCCCGCATCCGACGCCTCGGCGGGCTTACGGCTTCCGGAACATGCCCTGCGAACGGAATCCCGATAGCGCGCGCCTCGGCCGCGATCGTGAAATAGGTGTCGCGAGGAATGCTGTTATAGACCTTTATGAAATCGACGCCGCTCGAGGCCAGTAGGCGAACTGCTGCGCGCCCTTGATCGGCCGTCGCGACCGCGAACGCGCCCGGCGCGGGAGGACCCGCCGACAGCATCAACGGACCGTCGATGAAATCCTGGCGCGACGATCCGTGGAACATCCGGACGCGAGCGCCATGTCCGAATCACGGGCATCGGAATGCCGGTGAACATCTCGCGGACGCCGGTGATCCCGTTGGCAATCAGAAGCGGGAAAAACATCTCCGGCGGACCGAGATGGATGTGCATGTCCCACAAGCCCGGGATCAGAAATTTTCCCTTTGGCGTCGATCACGCGGTCCGTGCGGCGGGCGTGAACCTTGCCGATTGCGGAGATGCGGCCGCCGGTGATCGCTACGCTCCCTTTGCGTGGGGGCGCACCGGTGGCGTCAATGATCGTGGCATCCTTGAAAATCAGGGATTGCGCGGAGAGGGCGTGCAGGAAAAAGAACCGACAACCTGTGTGAAACGCGGGACTGCTACCTCGGTCGCGGCTTCAAATTTAGCGAGCCACGACCGCAGGAAGCGGTGGATGTCGCGGGCTTTCACACAGACCCTATATTCGGGTGCGAGCCGGCGCGCAGAAGCGGTTTTCCGGGTTCTTCAACGCTCTATAAAATCTTGACGACCGCCGCTTCGATGACGTTGATCGGCGTCTCGCCTACAAACGATTTGACCCGCTTGCCCGTTCGGTCGTAGAGGAACAACGCCGGCAGCACGCCACCCCATTGCTTGTCGATCGAATCGTAGAACTTGTCGTCATCGGCGGCTTTCTTGATATACGGAGCGCCGGAAACGTGATTTTCGCCGAACACTTTGACCAGCGGCCGTTTCCCGCTCCGGCAGATCGTTGGAGATGGTCACGACGTCGAACCCGCGGGCGTGTAACTTCTCCTCCAGCTTCACCAGTTCCGGCATCTCCTTGCGGCACGGCACGCACCAGGTAGCCCAGAAGCTCACCAGCACGACTTTTCCCTTGTGCGACGCCAACACTTTGGGATACGACGCGTCATCCACCGGCGTCGCCTTTGGCTGCGCGCAAACGCCAGCGTCGCCAACCACAAAACGCACTTCTTCATTGCTTCGATTCCGGCTTCTTCTCGGATTTTGCCAGCTTCAGATTAATAATCGGCTCCTTACGTGTGTCGAAAACGCTCAGCGTCTTCCAGCCGCTGGTCATGCCGTTGTAGTCGGCTTTCATCTGATAATCGTTATCGATCTTCAATCCGGAAAAATGATACGCGCCGTTTTCCTGCGTGATGAACGACCGGACTTGCAGCGAGCGCTGGTCCTTCAGTTGCACCACCGCGCCGTTTACGAATTTATCGTCAGGATCGTAAACCGTTCCCTGCACGATTCGTTCCGCGGCGGCTTCCTTTTTCTCTTTCTTGGTCTGCTGCGCGAACAGGACCACGCTCGATGCCAGAATCGCCGCCCACACCATCCACTTCACGCTACACCTCTTTTCGAAAATCATTTCTTCGCTGCGGCGACAGCACCAGATTCACGCTCACCCGCACCTCACCGGAGACCGCCGCTTCTTTCTCTTCAGGACCATAGCCTTTGAGCGACGCCTTCACGAGGTACGTCGCATCTTCCGGAGGAACGCGAAATAAAAACTCGCCGCGATAATTGGTTTCCGCCTCTAGCAATTTCTTTGCCTTCGCGTCGCCCTTAAGCGTCAAAATCACTTTGGCGCCGGGCAGCGCCAGGCCGGGATCGCGAAATACCGTGCCCTCCACGATCGCATAAGCTTGCCGCTGCTTCTTCGACTGCCCTGAAAGCACTCCCACCGCCGCGACCAAAAACAGCGCGGCGCAGCGCCTACTTCCACTCATCCTCTTCCTCGTCTTCTTCTTCCTCTACGTCCTCGTCGTCTTCGTCGAAATCGTCATCCTCAAAATCGTCGTCTTCTTCGTCTTCCTTATCGGGCGAAAGCTCCAGCGGAGAAACTCCACTGACTCTCAGATTCGCTCCACATTCTTCACAGATCAGAGAATCGCCCTCGTCCAGCTCTTCTTCGTCAACATCGATGACGGCGTCGCACATTGGACAGTTGACCATGTCATTACCTCCCATTCGCGCCCGCGAGGATCCCCGGCGCTCTCGTCAGATCCTATATTTACCACGATGCCGAAAGAAAAGAAGTTACACCGGTTGTGCAATTCCAGCGGCACGTTCGAGATCGGCGGGCGACAGCGTGACCAAAGTTTTTTCGAGGTCCTCACCCGACTCGACCATGTATTTCAGATGCGCGGCCGCCAGCTTCAAACACCATGCATCGGTGAGCGGGTGGCCGGTCTGCCCGCTCAGCGCAAGCAGCGACGGGATGCGGCAGCGCCAGAACTTTCTCCTGTTTTGGCTCGTCCTCGGTCCATACCACGAACTTTACATCCACGGTATCGGCGTGGCGGATCGAGATTCCGGTCTGAAGCCAGCGGAACTCCGCTTCCCAGATGCGTCCGAACGGATCCGGTCCGGCTTCGAAGCGGCGAAAATTGTCAGGCATCCACTTCAGATTATCAAAGCGCGCGGTCACTGACTCCAATGCCGCGGCGGAGGGAACGCTGCCCTGCGCCAGCGCCGCATTTCCGCCGCCGCGCCCTCCCGCAGCCGTAACCGCCGCTTTAACGCGATCGCCCGCGTGAACGCCCGAATCCGCCGACGCCGCCAGCAGCACCGATGGCGGATTCTCGCAAATCGCCAGAAATACGGCCTTCGCGGCCCGCTACGAACGCCTGCGCCCGCGCGCGCATCGCATCGTCGATCGGCGCCGCGCTGGGTCGCTTTTCGCACGCCCGATTCATCGGGAGCCGTGGCTGCGTACAGTTCCCTGCCCTCGCGTTGCGCGAGCTCCGCAGGCCAGCCGCTGACAGCTTTTTTCGAGCGTCTTGGCTTTATCGATCTGCGCCGCCACCAGCGCGGGCGTCTCTTCGAGCGGCACCGAAACCAGCCGGCTGATCTCCGACAGCGTCCGGAAATCCTGCCGCGCTTGACGAATCGCCCGCAGGCCGCATACAAATTCGATCCGCACATTGCCGCGAATCTTTTCGAGCTTGCGAATCAGCAGCGGCCCGATTTCAGCCGTCGATCGCACGTGCGTCCCTCCGCATGCGCTTCGGTCGAGCCCGTCGATCGATACGATTCGCAGCGTGCCCGTCCGCGCGGACGCTTTTCGCAAGGCTAAATCCGCCGATGAATCTTCGTAACGGATCGACACCGGCCGCGCCTCCGCGATGATCGCGGCGCAGCGTTCTTCCACGCGCTCGATTTTCGAAGCTTCCAGCGCCGGCGCGGCCACATCGATGGTCGACGTCACGGCGCCCATGTGAAAACTCAACGTGCTGATGTCGAACAACTCGATCAGCACCGCGGAAAGCAGATGCTGCCCGGTATGCTGCTGCATGTGGTCGAAGCGGCGCGCCCAATCGACTCGACCCTCCACTTCCTGCGCCGCCAGCGGCGAATCCAGCAAATGCGCGATGCGCTCCTCTTCGTCCACCACTTCGCGCACGGCAACTCCGCCCAGTGTTCCCAGATCGAACGGCTGCCCGCCGGAGGTCGGGTAAAACGCGGTGCGATCCAGGTACACGCGCTTGCCCTCGTCGGCGATCTCGATCACGTCGTCCGCGAAACTCGTGCAGATAGCAGTCGTCGTAGTACAGCCGTGTCGTCATGGCGCTGGCGACGTGATCTCGAACTGCCCGCGCAGGAACTGCCAGTCCGGCAGCTCGTAGATGCGCATCTTGGTCGGCACGGTCACCGAAACGTCCTTCGATTCGTTCGGCCCGATCGACGGAACCGATGCGTCAAACTCGGCGATCGGCGGATCGTCGGGCTTAGCCGCGCTGGTGGTCAGCTTCATCTTCAATCCCAGGTCGCCGATGTCGGCCGTGGAATGATTAATCACCACAAACGTGATCTTCAGTTTCCCGGCGCCCGACTCTTCCATGCGGAATCCGCCGACCTCGAGATACTTCGCCAGCGGATGCTTGTTGATCGGCACGGCCGCGCCCGGAGGCTCCGGCGGACCCGTCTTTTTCATCTTTGTCGTATCCGGCGCCGACGAGCAGGCGGCCAGCGCAAGAATCATCGCGATTACCGTAATTCGCACCTCACCAGGATAATACGCGCGATAATGGCGGGTGATGGGAGCCATCCGCGAGCAGATCGACACCGTGTTCCGCCGCGATCCGGCGGCGCGCAGCGTGCTGGAAATCGTGCTGTGCTATCCCGGCTTCCACGCGATTCTGCTGCATCGCGTGGCCCACGGATTGTATCGCCGAGGCTGGTTCACGCTGGCGCGCGTTTTATCGCAATTCTCGCGAACCTTGACCGGAATCGAAATTCATCCCGGCGCGACCATCGGCCGACGCTGCTTCATCGACCATGGAATGGGCGTGGTGATCGGCGAAACGTCCGAGATCGGCGACGACGTGCTGCTGTATCAGGGCGTGACGCTCGGCGGCACGGGCAAGGACACGGGCAAGCGCCATCCGACCATCGGCAACGGCGTTGTGATCGGCACCGGCGCGAAGATCCTCGGCAATATTCGCATCGGCGATTTCGTGAAAGTCGGCGCGGGATCGGTAGTAGTGCGCCCTGTTCCCGATCATTCGACCGTGGTCGGCGTTCCGGGACGCGTTGTGGGCGACGCCGATTCCGAGCTGAACCCGCTCGAACACGGCAAGCTTCCCGATCCCGAAGGGCCAGGCTATCGACGAGTCTGTCGCGCCGCGTGGCAGAACTGGAAGCCATGGTGCGAGTCGTTACACGATGAAAAAATTATTGCTCGGCGTTAGCCTGATCGGCACGCTATTGCGCCGCCGATACCCCTTACTGGGTCGCGCCCTGCACGAATCCTGAGACTGGATGCGTCGCGGGCGATGTGCAGCTCGCGCGCTGGGCGTTCGAAGCCTGGCAGAAAGCGTCGGATGGGCGTCTGCATTTCGTTCCGACGGAAAACCGCTCTGCCGCTGTGATTCGCCTGGTCTGGGCGACGCCGACTGACGGATTGTACGGCGAGACGATGCCGATCGAAGTCAACGGCCACCGCGGAGCGCAGATCAACGTCCGCATCGCGGCGGGCGAGACCAAAGATGCCCTGCTTCGCGACACCGTTGTCTATCTGACCTGTCTGCACGAATCCGGCCACGCGCTGGGCCTGCCGCACACGGCGAATTTCGCGGATATCATGTACAGCTTCCAATACGGCGGCGACATCGCTGAATACTTTGGCCGCTATCGCCGAAAGCTGAAGGTCCGGGAAGACATTCACCTGAACTCCGGAATCTCGCCATCGGACCGCGTCGCGCTGAATGGCGGGTCCAAATGATTTCGATACCGGCCGCTCCCTGTGGTCGCGGCTCAGTTTCGAAACGCGTAGCGAAAGCTGTTCTCGGCGAGCAGTGCCAGCTCTGCCGCGGTAAACCCGAACTGCCGCGCCGCGAGTTCGTACTCACTTGTTAACGTGCAGCCGAATAACGCGGGATCGTCCGTGTTCAAGGTGATCGGCACGCCGGCATCGAACAGTTTCCGCACCGGATGCTCTTCGAGCGATCCGACCGCCCCGGTCCGCACATTGCTGGTAATGCAAATCTCCAGCGGAATGTCTTTCTCGACGAAGATGCTCCATCAGCCGCGGGATCTTCCACGGCTCGAATGCCGTGGCCGATCCGCTCCGCGCCGATCTCAAGAGCATCCCAAATGCTTTGCGGACCCGTCGTCTCGCCCGCGTGACACGTCAGCCGCAAGCCCGCGATCGCGAGCCTCCCGATATAAGTCTGCGAACCATAAAGCCGGACCGCCCGCCTCATATCCTCCCAGGCCGATCGCGACCACTCCATCGCCGACCCGCTCGGCCGCAAGGTGAAACACCGGTTTCGCAGCTTCCGCGCCGAACTGCCGCGTCGCATCGAGAATCCATTGCACGTTCTACGGCGGACCTGCACGGCTTCGCGCTGCAAATCGCATCGTAGATCGGCGCGAACTCCTGGCCCTTCCACAGCATCATCCCCGCCGACAGCGTCACTTCCGCGTATGTCACGCCTTCGGCCGCCAGCCGTTCGAACAGGCGCCGCGCGACGATCGCGTAATCGGCAGGCGCGCGCAGCCGCCGGTTCACCCAGATGTAGCTGTTGATGAATCCCGCGAAATCGGTGTACGACGTCGCCGCCGCGATCTCTTCCCGAGTCAGCGACGGGTCCAGTTCTAGCAGCGTTTCCTCCTCCACCGAGCCTTCCAAGTGCAGGTGCAATTCGGCGCGAGGCGTCATTCTTGCCATAATAGCGTTCGTGCCTCCACGGATGAGTTCGGCACTCCGACAGATTCAAGCGATCGTCGAAGGACGCCATCGCGACGCTTTCAGCGTTTTGGGCCCGCACGAGTCGGAAATTCGCGCCTGGCTCCCGCGGAACGCGAGGAGCCTCGGTCATCGTAGGCGATCGCGCGATCCCGATGACGCTGGTGCATCCGTGCCGGCTTTTTCGTCGCTGAGCTTCCCGAAGCACGCCGGCGAATATCGCCTGCTCGCCGGCGCCTACGAATTCGACGATCCCTATCGCTTCCCTCCTCTGCTCACGTCCTTCGAGCTGTATCTTCACGGCGAAGGCACGAATTACGAAAGCTACAAAACCCTCGGCGCGCACAGCGTGAAGTGTGAAGGCGTCGACGGCGTGCGCTTCGCCGTCTGGGCTCCCAACGCCGAAGTGGTCAGCGTCATCGGCGATTTCAATCGCTGGGATCGCACCTGGCATCCCATGCGCCTGCGCGACGGCGGCATCTGGGAAATTTTCATTCCCGGCCTCACCGAAGGCGCGAATTACAAATATTCCGTGCTCTCCCGTACAGGCGATGAGCAGCAGAAGGCCGACCCCTACGCGCTTCTTTGCCGAAATCCCGCCCAAGACCGCGTCCGTCGTCTGGAGCCTGTCGAATTACACGTGGTCCGACGCCGAATGGCTGGAATCCCGCGCCGGCCGCGAGTGGTTCCGCGAACCCGTTTCCTTCTACGAAGTGCATCTTGAATCCTGGATGCGCGGGCCGAACAACGAACGGCTCACCTATCGCGAGCTGGCCCGCATCCTGGTCGAGTACGCGAAGCAGATGGGCTACACGCATCTGGAACTGCTGCCCGTGATGGAGCATCCCGTTCTCCGGCTCGTGGGGATACCAGGTCACCGGTTACTACGCGCCCACCTCGCGCTTCGGCACTCCCGACGATTTCCGCTACTTCGTCGATCAATGCCATCAGGCCGGCACTCGGCGTGATCCTCGACTGGGTGCCGGCGCATTTCCCGCGCGACGCGCACGGTCTGCGGCGCTTCGACGGCACCGCCTGCTATGAGCATGAAGATCCGCGCCAGGGCGAGCATCGCGATTGGGGCACGCTGATCTTCAACTACGGCCGCAACGAAGTTCGAACCTTTCTGCTCTCGAACGCTCTATATTGGCTGCGCGAGTTTCACATCGACGGCCTGCGCGTGGACGCCGTCGCGTCCATGCTGTATCTCGATTACTCCCGGGAGCCCGGCGACTGGATTCCCAACAAATACGGCGGCCGCGAGAACCTGGAAGCCCTCGACTTCATGCGCCGCTTCAACGAACTCGCGCATCAGGAGCCCGGCGCGATCACCATCGCCGAAGAATCCACCGCGTGGCCCGGCGTCTCGCGACCCGTGTACCCCAACGGCCTCGGCTTCACCATGAAGTGGAACATGGGCTGGATGCACGACATGCTGGATTACTTCGCGATGGACCCGGTGTTCCGCAAGTATCACCAGCAGAACATCACCTTCAGCATGCTGTACGCCTTCACCGAAAATTTCGTGCTGCCGGTTTCGCACGACGAAGTGGTGCATCTCAAAAGAGCCCTGGTTTCCAAAATGCCCGGCGATGAGTGGCAGCGCTTCGCCAACACGCGCGCGTTTCTCGCCTACATGTTCGGGCATCCCGGGAAAAAGCTGCTGTTCATGGGATGCGACATCGGCCAGACGGAGGAGTGGAATCACGACGCCGGCCTTCCCTGGCATCTTCTCCAATGGCCGGTGCATCACACGTTGCAGACCATGGTGAAGGAGCTGAACTGGCTGTACCGGCGCGAACCCGCGCTGTACGAAGTCGACGACGACTTCGCCGGCTTCGAGTGGATCGATTTCCGCGACGCCGAATCGTCCGTCATTTCCTTCGTGCGTTTCGCGAAGAATCGCGACGATTTTATCGTGTTCGCTTGCAATTTCACGCCGGTGGCGCGCTACGGCTATCGCATCGGCGTGCCGCGCGCGGGCTTGTATCGCGAAATCTTCAACACCGACGCAGCGATGTTCGGGGGCTCGAACGTGGGAAACGGCGGCTCAGTGACGACGCAGGACGTCGCGTTCCACTCCCACCCGGCCAGCCTCTCGATCACCTTACCGCCGCTCGCCGTTGTGGCCTTTAAGGCTTATCCGCGTGAGCCGGGGTCCATCGGCGGCGATTTACCAGAGAACGCGCTCTAAAGCTTCGCAGAAGAAATATTCGCCCCACATCACCGACTCATCCACGCCCAATCCCTTGTGGACGTGATACACGCCGCCCTTCAGGATCCCTTCCCACTTCGCATCCGATTTCGCCAGATGCTTCTCGCACAGCGCGGTCATGATTTGCACGGCGGTCGACCAGTACAGGTGCCCTTTCAGCGAATCCGGCTCCAGGCGGCACAGCCGCAGCAGTCCCGCAGCCGCGATCGCCGCCGATGAGGTATCGAGCAGCGTCCGATTCTCCGCCGGAGCATTGAAATCCCACGGCGGAATGCCATCCGCCGGGCAATGCGAGATGTAATAGTCCGCGCAGGCCTGCGCCGTTTCCAGAAAATGCGGATCGCGGCTGTATTCGTAGCACGTGGTGAATCCGTACAGCGCCCAGGCGAGGCCGCGCGACCAGCACGAATCGCCGCGATAGCCCTGATGCGTGGTCTGGCGCAGAAATTCGCCGGTGTCGGTATCGAAAATTCCTTCGTGCGCGGTCGATCCGTCGCCGCGCACCAGCACGCGGCGCGTGGTCAACGAATGCCGCACCGCGATGTCGCGCAGCCGCCGGTCTCCGGTCTCGCGCGCGGCGTAAAAAATGATTCCGACGTTCATCATGATGTCGATGAACAGCGAATTGTCCGCGACGAAACGACCGCAGGTACTGGCCCTTTTCCTTGTAACCGCAGCGCCAGCGTCCTGCCGGCCTCGATCAGCACCTCGCGCAGCGCGGGATCCTTGGTGGTCCGATACCAGCGGTAATAAGTCGGCAAGAACAGGAACCCCAGATCGTGCACATCGCGATCGTGCTTGCGGGGCTCCAGCGGCTTGGTGTACTTGATCGCCTGCTCCAGCCAGTATTTCGCTTCCGGCGAATCGGCCGGAGCATGTTTGTGGAAGATCCACATCATGCCCGGCAAGAACCCATCGCACCAATGGGTCCACGCCGGACCTTCGTGCTTCCACACGCCCATTTTGCGTGTATAAAGGATAAAATCCGGGGTGCTTTTCGATCAGCTTCCGCACCTGTTTCTGCGCGAATCCGAAGGCCTGCGCAAATAAATCGCCCGTTTCGCTGGACAAATGAATCACGAAATCGTTCTCCAGTACATGAGGATGCCGCGGCTCAAGATGGCTCGCTCCGGCCGCAAAGTCACAATGCCTTCGCCAGGACGCGGATCGGGCGCGCGGATTCTTCGCGGATCCACCTCAAACAGCGCCCGCCCGCCGATCTCTTCGAGTTTCAGGCTCAGCCGCGTCCGGGCTGCGTCCGATTCCATTTCAGAAAATGCGATTCCGAGCACCACGTATTCCTCGTGTCTTTCGAGGCGGGAGATTCGGCCGGTCGCCGTCGCGCCCTTGGCAAACAGAATCTGGCCGTTGCGTTTCAGCTCGTTTTGCAACCGCGCGCGCACCGGATCTCCCACCGCCGCGCTGCGAAGATTCAGATCGTCCAGCAAGCTCAACTGGATCAGCGTTCCAACCGGCAATTCGATCTGCGGGACTGGCTTCGCAGGCGTCGCCGATTCGGGTGCATCCCCGAAAGTCAACACGGACTCGCCCGTGAACTGACGGCATGACGCGAACCGCACCTGGTTGCGATTCTCGCTGCCATCCAGGTTGGTCATAGACAATTCGCTCGCCTCGGGCAGCAGAAACTGCCCCTCGCCGATCGCGACGCGACCGTATTCGACACGATCCGTCGCATCGGCCAGGCCCAGTTCCAGCGGAATATCGTCCGCCGTCACCACGATGCGCCGCACGTCGAGGCCCCCGGGATCGGCGTAAACCGATCCATGATATCCGACCACCGCTTTGCGCTTCCCGACGGTGAGCGAGTAACCGCTCATCAGCAGCGGCACTACGTAGTCGAAGCGCGCGACGGGGTGATCGTCCAGCGTTTCTTCGCCGCGATACTTGAAGGTCGCGCTCTGGCCTTCGAAAATCGCCCGCGCATGCAGCGCGAAATTTCCGTTCCCCATCGCGCCGCCTTCCGGCACCATTTTGGTCACATCCATCTCGTCGAATTTCTTCCCGCCCGGCCACGTGAACATCTCTTTTCCGTCCACTAAAGCCACTTCAATGCGCAAGGTGTCGATTAACTGAAACTTCTTCGTGCGCGCACCCCGGCGGGTCCGCTCCACCGTTTCGACGCAGGTGTAATTCGGCAGATGCACCAGATTCTCGATCGCGTGATAGCGGATCTTGGAAAGCAGCGCCAACTCCGGCGGCAGCGCTCCCGACGTCTCCTGCGCTCCCAGCCACCCCGCGCCGGCGTACAGAACCACCAACCAACGCATAATTGTTGATTATAGGGGACGCGTGCTAGCATCGGTCTAATGGCAGCGAAGGTTACGATTTTCAACAACGGTTCCATCCGCATTGAAGGCGATTTCACGGTGCATGACGCCGAGGGCAATCCGTTCGGCCTTGGCGGCCGCACCGCCATCGGATTGTGCCGCTGCGGACACTCTGAAAACAAGCCGTTCTGCGACGGTTCTCATAAACGCGTAGGATTCGAATCGATGTGTCCCGCGCGCGAATTGCCGCCGCCACAACCCAAGTTGTAATCCCCATGCGCGAGTGGTTGGCGCTGTTCTCGGGTTGCGCGATGCTTCAGCGCGCAAAAGCCCGACATTCGCGTCGATGTGGGACTGGTCACCGTCACCTGCGCCGTCGCCGATCGCAACGGCGTTCCCGCGAAAAATCTCACTGCGGACGATTTCGAGCTGCACGACAACGGACGCCTTCAGAAAATCGATCAGCTCTGGCAAGAGAACGATCTGCCTCTGACCGTCGGCCTGATCGTGGACGTGAGCGGCAGCCAGTCCGCGTTCATTGACCAGCATCGCCGCACCGCCGGGCAGTTTCTCACCCAGGTGATCCGGCCCCAGGACCGCGCCTTCATCGTCACGGTGGGGACCGACGTGAAACTGCTCGCCGATCTGACCGCGTCGCCGGAGGAAATGCGCAGAGGCCTGAGCCTGATGGATATGTTCCAGCATGCGGGCGCGCAATTTGGGGAATCCTGCGAAGCGACGATTCCATTGCGTGGCTGCGGCGGTACGGCGTTGTGGAATGGCGTCTATGCCGCCGCGGGTCAGAAGATGCGCTGGGTCCATGGGAGGAAGGCGCTGATCATACTTTCCGATGGACTCGACACGGGAAGCCCGCACTCGCTCTCCGATACCGTCGAATCGGTGCAGGAGTCGGCTACGGTGGTATATGCGATCAAGTACGTCGATCACGACCTGACGCCGGCGCAGGCGGGACTATCCTCGCGCCGCGCCTATACTCGCGGTCTGGAGCGCCTCACCGACGAAACCGGAGGCTACACATTTCCAGACCCACAGGATAAGCTCACCGAGATTTTCTCGAAAATCGAGCAGGATTTGCGCAGTCAATACGTGCTCGGCTTCACGCCGCCGCCGGAGGCTCGCGACGGACGCTTTCATAAGCTCGAAGTGAAAATGACGCGTCCGGACCTCTCGGTGCGCGCGCGGGTGGGATACTATGCGCAGACGCGATGAGTGTGAAGACCCGCGATACCGACCGCTCCCTGTGGTCGCGGCTCATTAAGCTGCCGCTGAGTAGTCCTCGCGGCAGCGCTCGCGGCGCAGCAGCCGGACATTAAAGTCGACGTCGACCTGGTCACCGTCGCCTGTTCTGCGACCGATCGCGGCGGAGCGCCCGCAAGAAATCTTAAAGCGCAGGATTTCGTGCTTACCGACAACGGCCAGCCGAGGGAACTTTCCAGTTTCTGGCAGGAATCCGACCTGCCGCTCACCGTCGCGCTGGTTGCCGATGTCAGCGGCAGCCAGGCTGGATTCGTCAGAAGCCACCGCGATGCCGTCGCGCAGTTCCTGAACCAGGTGATCGGCCCGAAGGACCGCGCCATGGTGGTCGAAGTCGCGGAACAGGCATGGCTGCTGTCGGACCTGACCGGCTCGCTCAGGGATCTGCGCGCCGCAGTGAACAAAATCGGCACGCGGGAAGGAAAAGACGAGCCTCTGCTCGGCCCTCCCTGCCGCAACGGCCGCTTCCCGAGAACCTGCGGCGGCACGGCTCTCTGGCACGCGCTGTACTACACCGGCAGGCTCGGATTGAAACCCGTCAGCGGCCGCAAGGCGATCGTGGTCCTGTCCGATGGCATGGATACCGGCAGCGACGTCAGCCTCACCGATGTGATCGAAACGGCGCAATCCGCGGGAGTGGTGGTTTATTCCATCAAGTACGAGAATCCCATGCGCTTTCTCTCCATCAGCGGGACCATCGCGCAAGCCGTCAGCAAGGGACTGGAGCGTCTGACCCGCGAAACCGGCGGATTGTTCTTTGCCAACCCCGGCCATCACACGCCGGAGGTTTTCGAGAAAATCGAAACCGACCTGCGCAATACGTACATGCTCGGTTTCGTGCCGCCCGAAGATGCGCGCGACGGCCTGTTCCACAAGCTGACAGTGAAGCCGGTTCGCAAGGATCTGGTGGTGCGCGCCCGGGCTGGGTACTGGGCGCACGGCAAAGAAAAGGAATAGGAATAGCCTTAAAGCTCCCGCGTCAGGTTTATCCTTCCCCGCTTATTTAGAGATATTCTGCACCCAACTCGAACCATTTCTGGAAAGGCAAATTCTCGAATCGGAACGCGATTTTGGGACTTCCCGTGCCCGTTCCCGGGTTAACGTGCGCCTTCACAAAGCGAGGATATAAAAAACGTGTCTATTCGAACCTTAGCGATTTCCGTCTTGGGATTGGCGGGGACTCGTGGTACCTGCGCGCGCGACGCTGTCGTTCTACATGGGTAGCTCGGCCGGAGGGACCGCAGCCGCTGCGATGGCCAATTTTTCCGCGGCAGAATCGGGATTGACTATCGATCCACTCACCGACTTCACCGGAACGGGTCTGGTGAGCGGCTTCTACACGGACTCGAATACCGGCGCGGAATTTTTCGGATTCGCGCTGACCGGTTCGGACACCAGCGGAGCGCAGGACTCGTTATCGGTCTCAAGCACACAACTCGAGCAGCTCAACAACGGCGGAATCATCCAGGCCACTAGTTTGCCGACGGGCACGCTCGCGTTTGCTCTCGATATCGGAATCGTCACCGGCTTCGGGGGCACGGGAAACTACTGCATCGAGGAAAACGTGAGCTCCTACGACGAATCGGGGAACTGCAATCAGACCTTCACCGTTAGCTCGTCATCGGACGTCGAATTCGTCGGATTTGTCAGTTCAGATCCGGCGCAACCGATCACCAGCGTCTGGATCGGCCCCAGCGGCGGACTTTGGGGTCGGAGACGACGAGGGTGGTTGACTTCGAACTCGGCACTGGCGGTGATTCTGCTCAGGCGCCCGAAGCGTCCACGCTGGCGACCATCGGAGGCGGCCTCATACTCCTCGGCGTTCTGCGACGCTGGCGGATGCCAGGCGCGGCACGGTCGCTATAATATCGACGGCTTTCGAATCTGGCGCGCGCCAGGGCCGCGCCCGAAAACACCACCTCGGCCAGCTCTCCGCGCTGCGTTTCCGGTCGCTGGTATTGGTCGAACACCAGGTTCCCGAGGGAGTAGAAAATCACCCCGGATTTATAGCGCTCCCACGGCTGCACGACGTGCGGGTGATGCCCCACCACCACCCGTGCGCCCGCGTCGATCGCGGCTCGAGCGAACAGCACCTGCTGCGGATTCGGACGGGTCCAGTACTCCCAGCCCGCGTGCATCGATACGATGACCACGTCGGCGCGCGTCAGCAGATCTCGCACATCGCGCCGCATGGTCGCGATCTCGATCGTCGCGATGCGTTCGTCGGTGTCCGTATAGTTCCCGTTGGCTTGATCGTAGGTATATGCGAGAAATCCGAAGCGCCATCCGTTGCGCTGCAAAACGACGCCGCAGTGTGCCGCTTCCGGAGTCCTGGCGGTGCCCACCGGCGCGATTCCGTGGCGTTCCAGCCAGTCGATGGTAAATTCGACGCCGTAAGCGCCGCAGTCGCGCGCATGATTGTTGGCGGTCGAAACCACGTCCACTTGCGCCAGCGAAAGTGCCTCGATCATGTCCGGTTCGGCTTTGAAAACCATCCCTTCGTCGACAATGCGGCCGCGATTGGAAAAAGGCGCTTCCAGATTGACGAATGCGATGTCGGCAGCGGAGAGCACCGGCGCCAGGTCTTTCAGCGGCGACGAAGGGTCGCGGCGGGCGCGCGCCAGCCGTCCCACGAAGCGCGACAACATCACGTCGCCTCCGAAGACGAGTCTGGTTTCTTTCGAACGTCGGAGATCTTTCTGCGGCTCTGCCCCGGTGAACGGAACGGCCGCGAGCATCGGTAGCAGGACGCGTCGCGTGATCAATTCACGCTAATCTACCAGACGTGCCGCGGCCTCGTCCAGAAAAAAATGTACGTCCTTTGCTTCGCGTGCGATAAGCTGTGTCGGAATTGTATTCGGATTGTATTCACTCTTCAAAACGTCGCGCAAGACCGGCGCTTTGTCGGCTCCAGTCACCAGCATCGCGGTGTGTTTCGCTTCGAGCAGCACACGCGGCAGCAGCGTGATGCGCCACTGCTTGAACTTTTCCACCCACACCGCGGCGGCGATGCCCGTGCGATCTTGAATCCGGGGCTCGCCCGGAAACAAACTCGCCGTGTGACCATCGGGACCCATGCCTTGATGAATCAGATCGAATGGCTCGCCGCCGACTTCGGCGGCATATTTCTGCGCCGCGGCTTCGGGTGCGAGCTCTGCATGAATCCGATGGATATTTGTCGTTTGGGAACGACCCCGGAGTCAGCCAGGTATCGTTGGCGAACTTGAAGTTGCTTTGCGAATCGGTGGGAGGCACGCCGCGCTCGTCTACGAAGAACAGTTGGACCTTGTCCCAGGCGAAGCGCGTGGCCGCGAAAATTTCAAACATCGGCCGCGGCGACGATCCACCCGAAATCGCCAGCCTCGCCGAGCCTTTCTCCGAAATCGACTCTTCCAAGCGCGCGAGTATATATTGGGCGCATCCTTCCGCAGCCGCACGCGCGTCCGGGAACCGATGAAGTATCATAGATCCAACATAACCCGTGGTAACATGAAGTTTCCTTCCTGATGCCGACAGGCGAACCTAAGAAGATTTTGGCCGTATTGGAGGACTTGTTCTTCACCGTGAAGATCAACGAATCCGCCAAGCGAGCCGGCATGTCCATCGAGTTCGTGAAAATCGAAGCCGACGCGCTGGCTCGTGCGCAGGAGAATCCGGCGCTGATCATCATTGACCTGAACTGCGCGCGCATCGATCCGCTGAAGCTGATCACGACGCTAAAGACGGGCGCGGATACCAAACCGATCAACCTGATCGGGTATCTGTCGCACGTGCAGGGCGAACTGAAGCAGCAAGCGCAGGAAGCGGGCTGCGACATGGTGATGGCGCGGAGCGCGTTCTCGCAAAACCTGCCACAGATCCTGAAGCGCTATTCAGGGCAGTGACGATTTGGGTTTGCGCAGCCGTTCGTAATCGGAAACCAACTGGCGGGTAATCTTGTCGGCGACATCCGCGCTGGCGCCGCGAAATTTCGCGCCCGTGCTTTCCTGAGTCGTGGACCAGATAACGTCGCCGTCTTTATTCACCAGCCGGACCGTCGCCAGCGCTTCGTGACGCCGCTCCTTGATGTTCGACGAATCGTTTTCTCCGACCCCCATGTTCATCGATCGGCCGCTACGAGTGTCGTAGCCGGAACCCGCGCCGTTATAGCGCGAGCTGGTTCCCGACCCCGAGCTGCTGGACGCACCCGCGTGCATGTTCAAGCCTTCCGAGGTTTGAAACGAATCGGTGAAGATCAGATCTTCGGCCGCGCCGCGCAGAATCATATCGGCGCGTTCTTCTTTCTCAGTCAGGATGAACAGCTTGGCGCCTTGCAGGCTGCTCATGATCAAGTCGCGCATCTGCGCGGCGGTTTCGCCGCCGGTCAGGCGATCGATGTATACCCGCTTTACCGTCAATAACTGAGGCGACAGATCCTCAATTGGTGGTTGAAGTGCCAAGAGAGTGAGAAAGACGATCATCCGTGTCCCGCTTTCCGCGCTTCTTCATCCTGATACTGGACTCGCAGCCCGGTGCGCGCCTCCAGGCTCACCAGAGTGGCGCGAATATCGTTTTTGTCCACGCGAAACACCAGCGCTTGATGATTCCCTTGGTCGTCCACGAACCCTACGCTCAGGAAATGCTTGCGCTTCTTGCTCAGCAGGAACATCGGCGAAATGACGACGGCCATCAGCAGGCGCCGATCCACTTTCTGGCCGTATTCGAGCAGGTCAATCCGCGTGTAGGGGACACGAACCTGGGTTTTCTTGGTGTAAAACGCGAAGTAATGCTCGTCGGTGACTTCAATGGATCCGGAGGCGCCGCTTTCGATGGATGCCGTGCCGCCGACATACTCCACGCGGCCCTGCGCATTCACACAAACCGCGAGCGCTGCCGCGAGCAACACGATTCGCATACTTGAATTAGTAGCCCGAGCAGGCTACTTTTCTCAGGGAGATATTACCGGGACGCGAGAGTCTGTCTGGAAAACGACCATCCACCGCTCCCTGTGGTCTCGTATAAGCTGGTGAAGTTTGAAGGCGCCGACCACGAGCCGCGACCACAGGGAGCGGTGGATATCGCGGGTTTTCACACAGACTGACCTTGTGACCAATCGGGTTTTTACGGAGCCGCAACCGGGATGGTCACTGAGCCCACGGAGCGGAGTCCGCGATCGTACGCGATTACGCGAACTGTTTGAGCTTTGTCGGGCAGCGGCACGCTCTTCGAAACGAACAGGCCATCTTTGGAGGCCCGCTGATATTGTTCCTCGGTAAAGTCCATATCCACGCCGAAACGGGCCATAGTTCCGGTGACGAAGCTTTCAAACGTGGCTGCCAGGGTCAGACCCAGGCGGCCTTGATAATGATCGTGATGCGGCACGAGCAGGAGGTCCGCCAGATCTACGTGAATCCGAAACTGCGCGATCTTGGTGGCGGGGTCGACAGAGACGGCCACGCGCATTCCGATTTCGGAAGCATCGAACGGGCTGCGGCGGGCCGCGCTGACGACGGCTTCTTCCATGGCGTCCGGGTTCGGCTCGGGGTTATCGCCATAGTAGCCGTCCAGAGTCTGAAAACGAATGCCTTTTCGCGTGGAGTCCACACGGATTTTGTGATATTTCTTGTCCTTTTCAAGCATCGGGGCCAAATAGGCGATAGTGTATGCGCCGCGCTCGTCCGCGCGGGCCGCGGCTGCGGCGCGATCGATATCATCGCTGAGATAGGAGCGGCCGCCAGAAAGGTTGGAAACCATCTCGAGGGTCGCGCGGAACAGGTCCGGAGCCGCGCCGGCTCCTTCGTCCGATTCCTGCACGGTATAAATGGCGATCCCGGCCTGTGCAGCGGCTGCGGCGAGAACCTTTACTTGCGGTGTGAAGTCGGCCCAATCGCTGGGCGGATTCAGGAGGGCCCCCAAGGGCACGCCGTGAGTCACCCAGAGCAGACACTTCCGGCCCGCCATCGCCGCCATTTGGATCCCCAGCGCGTTGAGAGCCTGGGCGGTGACATTGAAGCGGATCACGGGGTCCTTTTCGTCGACATCCCGGAATCCTTGCAATTTCTTCACCGCGTCGTCGAGCATCGCGGCGAGCTGCTGGGAGGAAATCCGACCGGCCCTGCGCGCGTCTGCCTGCGTGCCGGGGATCGGGCGGATAGGATACAAGTCGCCGTGGTTGGTAAGCATATAGAGATACAACCCGTCGGTGGTTTCCAGATTTCTCAGCTCCTGGCTGAGCTCGGTCCACGCCATCGCGGTGGTCAGCATCCTTTCATTCCACCGGTCCAACAGAATCACGGTAGGAGTTGGCGCGGGACGGCTAGTGAATTCGCCGGGTCCGGTCACCGGGAGAGGACGCTTGCTTCCCGAGAAGCGGAAAAATGCCGTGTGGCGAGCTTTGCCGTCCTCCCTTACGAAGATCTCAGTGGAGCGCAGATCGGTAACCGGCTCGCCTCCCGAGTCGATGGCGGCGACGTTCAGCTTAATGAGCCTTTGCGGGCCGGATTCACCTTTGGATTGCGCGAGGCCGGGCCATGCCGTGGCGGCGAATGCGAGCAGGACGAGGCAGCGCATCGATCCGACTATATTCTATTTTTCCGATGAAAGTCCGATCGGGACGGTCGCCGATCCGAGGGAGTGAAGCTCGCGATCGAAGACCATCACGCGAACCTGCTGGGTCTTTTCGCTGGTGCCGATGTCCTGGGTGAGCAGCAGACCATCTTTTACGGCTTGTTTGAACTGATCCTCGGTGAGATTGACGTCCACAATGACCGGATGCGAGGCGCCATTCAAAACTCCTCCGGAGTAGGACGCGAGCATCAAGCTCAGTTGGCCTTTATGATGCTGATCGACGGTTTGAAGCATCACATCGGCCGGCTCGACGCGGATGCGGAAATGCGCGGTCTTGGTGGCGGGATCGACGTTCACGGCCACTCTCAGCTCGATTTCAGAAGAATCGAACGGGCTGCGCCGGGCGTTGTCGAAGACCGCGGTTTCGAGGGCGTCGGTTTGCGGCTCCGGGGCGTCGCCAAGCTGGCCGTCGCGGGTGAGGAAATGCAGGCCCTTGCGTGGGGAATCCAGGCGAATTTTGTGGAGTTTCTTGTCTTTTTCCGAAACGTTCGCATAATAGGCGACGGTGTAATTGGCGCGCGCGTCGGCCATGGAAGTGGCAGCAGCCACATCGATGGAATCGCTGCTAAACCAACGTCCACCGGTCAAGCTGGCGAGCATTTGCAGCGTTTGCGTCGACAGGTCGGGGGTTGCGCCGGCTCCGGCGCCGGATTGGTCGACCGTGTAAATAGCGACCCCGGCTTGCGCCGCCGCCACGGTGTAAGCCCGGACTTGCGGCGTGAAATCCTTCCAGTCGGTTCCCGGCAGGCGCACAGTCAGCGGGACGCCATGCGTCAGCCAGATCAGATTTTTGCGGCCCCTGAGAGTCGCGAGTTGCTGGCCAATGGCGCCCAGGGCCTTAAATGTCGTGTTGAAGCGAAGAAACGGGTCCAGCTCGTCGACGGAACGAAATCCCTGCATCTTTTTCACGGCATCGTCGAGCATGGCGGCAAGCTGGGCCGAAGAAACTTGAGATTCGGCATGCGCCTCCGCTTCCGTCGCGGGGATAGGGCGCACCGGCAGCAGGTCTCCGTGATTGGTCAGCACATAGACGTAGACGCCGTCGGGGTTTTCCAGCTTCTTGACCGCCTGGCTGAGTTCCGTCCAGGCCACCGCGGTGGTGATCAACCTCTCATTCCAACGGTCCAGAAGAAGGAGGGTGGTCGGCGGGGCGGGACGCGCGGTAAATTCGCCGGGTCCGGGCGCCTCGGCGGGACGTTTGCTTCCCGAGAAACGGAAGAAGGCGATATTGCGAGGTTTGCCGTCTTCTTTGAGCTGGACGTCGTTCACCGTAAGGTCGGTAACCGGATCGCCTTTGGCATCGGTGACCGCCACGTTCAGCTTGACCAGTTTTTGCTGTCCTTCGGAGGCCGCGAGCATGGGCCAAGCGCAGAGGATGAGGAGGAGCAAGAGCAGTATGCGCCGCATGCCTCTGAATATACACGAGGGCCGAGCAGAAAAGTGCTTGCGGACGTTATCCTGAAACTTACCCATGCAACAGGAAGTCGTCGAAGCCGAAGGCCATCTGATCGATTCGCACCTGATGGAGCAGATCTTCGATACGGTGGTGGAACATCAGGGCCGCTTTGAGGTGGAGCAATTCCGCATCGGCCGGACCAATGCCGAACCTTCTTATCTCCGTTTGAAGAGTCGAGACGCCGCAGCCGTCGGATATGCAGCAGCTGCTGGCGCATCTGCTGGGGTTGGGATGCTCGCCGGTGGATACGGGTGACGCGCAGCTTGCCACAGTGGAAAAAGATTGCTGCGCGCCCGAGGATTTCTATTCGACGACGAATCATCGCACGCTGATCCGGCACGAAGGCAAGTGGATCGAGGCTGAGAATCAGCGCATGGACGCGATGATCGTGGTACGCGAAGGAAAAGCCGCGTGCCGGCGCTTGCGCGATCTGCGCGCGGGGGATCGGGTGGTGATCGGGATGCGCGGGATTCGCGTGGTTCCCGAATCGAAAGAACGCGACCGGCTCGCGTTCGCGTTCATGAGCAACGGAATTTCGTCAGAGCGGCAGGTAGAGACCGCGGTTCGGCAGACGGCCGCGCTGATGGAACAGACTCGCGCATCGGGGCAGAAGATCGTGGTGGTGGCGGGACCGGTGGTGGTCCACACGGGCGGTGCGCGGCCGCTTTCCGCTCTGATTCGCGGCGGATGGGTGCAGGCGCTGCTGGCAGGAAACGCACTCGGGGTCCACGATATTGAAGCGTCGCTGCTGGGAACATCGCTGGGGGTTCGGCAAAGCGACGGGCGGCAGGAAGAGCACGGGCATCGCAATCATATGCGCGCGATCAATGCGATTTATCATGCGGGCGGAATCGCTAAAGCCGTGGAAAGCGGACGGTTAACCAAGGGCGTGATGTACGAATGCGTCAAGGCGGGAGTGCCGTTCGTGCTCGCCGGGAGCCTGCGCGACGATGGGCCGCTTCCCGATACCATCACCGATATGAATCGCGCGCAGGACGCGTACGCGGAGCAGTTGAAGGGCGCGGGACTGGTGCTGTGCCTGGGGTCGATGCTGCATTCGATCGCCACCGGGAATATGCTGCCGAGCTGGGTGAAAATCGTGTGTGTGGATATTAATCCGGCGGTCGCGACGAAGGTGAGCGATCGCGGGACGGGACAGGCGGTCGGGGTGGTGACGGACGTCGGGCTGTTTCTGGATCTGCTGGCTCGTGAACTGGAATCCAAAGCATGAAACGCCAATATTCCGATGAGCACGCCGCGGCAGGCGTGGATGCGGCGCTGCCTGAAATCGAGACCTGGCCGAATCAATACAGAACCGGCTATCAGATCGAAATCGAGATGCCGGAGTTTACTTCGGTGTGCCCGAAAACCGGGTTGCCGGATCATGGCACGCTTACACTGATTTATGTACCCGACAAATTGTGCCTGGAATTGAAGTCGCTGAAAATGTACACGCTGGCGTATCGAAACCTGGGGATTTTTCAGGAAAATGTCGTGAATCGGATGCTGGCCGATGTGGTGAAGGCCGCGCGCCCGATATCGGCGACGGTGATCGGCGATTTTGCGCCGCGCGGCGGGATTCATTCGAGAATCACAGCAAACTGGAGCCGCAAACGTGCGCGATGAAGAAATAACGGCGGCGATTCAAGAGGTTCGCGAACGCGCGCGAGCGCGATATCCGGAGGGGTCGCTGGGCCTGGATGGAGTTTTCGTGCCGGATCTGACTCCGCTGGTGCATGCGCGCGATGCGGCGGAGGCAAAGGTCGCGGCAATCGGGACGGTGAACCCGAGGCCGCCGGGCTTAAAGAATTCGATCGCGCAGTTTTTTAAGAAAACCGTCGCGCGTGCGCTGGACTGGCATGTGCGGGAGCAAGTGGAGTTCAACCGCGCCGCGATCGCCTGCGTGCACGCTTCGATTGAAGCGCTGGCCGATAACGGGCGGGCGCTGAAGGCGCTGGTGTCGCATCATCAAGCGCTGCGGAAGGACATGGAGGGCGTGTATCAGCAGCTTCGCGAAGATATGGGCGTGCTGTATCGGGAAGCGCAGGAGCTGAAGGATATTCGCAATCATTGGGCGCAGTGGCGGGTCGGTTTTGAAGATCGGCGGGATGCGAGCGAGATCCACATGCTGCGGACGATTTCGGAGCTGCAAGGCTCGTTTCAACTTCGCGTGACGCAACTGGAACAGAGTTTTCGCGAACTGGCCCGGCAGCAACATGCGTCGTTTACGGATGCGCTGGAACGCAATACGATGGATGTGCAGAAACGGCTATGGCGCGACCTGGAAAACATCCGCGGCGAATATGAGAAGTTGATCCATCATGAACTGAAGCTGATTCGTCAGAAATCGGCGGCGGTGCCGGCGGCAGGCGGCCGCGGAAGGTTCGCCCAGGCCGCTGGTCGATATCGATTGGTTTGGATTCGCGGATTATTTCCGCGGCTCCGAGGAGCGGATTCGCGAGCATCAGAAGATGTACATCGCGAAATTCGAAGGCGCGACCGGGATTCTCGACGTCGGGTGCGGGCGCGGCGAATTTCTGGAAGTCGCGCGCGAGGCGGGAATCGCAGCGCGCGGCATCGATCAGAGCGCGGAGTCGGTAGCCGTGTGCCGCTCGAAGGGTTTGCACGCGGAGTGCGCGGAATTGTTCGAATATCTGGACAGCCTGCCGGATGCGTCGCTCGGCGGAGTGTACTGTTCGCAAGTTGTCGAGCATTTGCCGCCGGAGCGCTTGCCGGATCTGGTGAATCTGCTGGCCAAGAAGATGAATCGCGGTGCGTTGGTGGCGATTGAGACTCCGAATCCGGAATGCCTGGCGATTTTCGCAACGCACTTCTATATCGATCCGACGCATACGCGTCCGGTTCCGCCGCCGCTGCTGCGGTTTTATATGGAAGAGGCGGGATTCGTGAACATCGAAGTAGAAAGGCTGTCGCCGGCGGTGGAGACGATGCCGTCGCTGGCGGACTTGCCGTCGTCGTTTCGCGAGGCTTTCTTCGGCGGGCTGGACTACGCGATTTTCGGACGAAAGCTGTAGGCGCCCGTTAAAACAATCCGAACCCGCTTGCTTCCGCGCGCGACTCGGTAGTAGCTGATGCGACGTAATGATATGTGGACTGTTCGGCCGGTGCCGCGTAGTACGCCCGAGCCAGCAGAACTAGTCCGTTCGCGATCAACAGGACTAATCGCCTAGTCGCAACTAATGTTCGGCGCACATGACCGCCGATATTCGATGGGGAGAGTACGGGCATGAAAACACAATCACTGATTTGCGTTCTGGCGAGCGTTACGTGCCTTCAGGCCGCGGGCCGGGAAGAGCGCGAGCGATTCGCCAATGCGATTGTCGCGGCGGACGGCCAGGTGGCCAACGGGCAGAAGGAATTCATGAAGCAATTGAAGCCGTTTCAGGACGGCCAACCGGGGGATCTGCCGGCGCTGGAGCGAAGCTATTCGAGCCTCACCAAGGCCGTGGCGGCCGCAAGAGCATCCGCGCGCAGCTTGACGCCGCCCGCCAAATCGCCCGATTGCATCCAATTGCAGCGCGCGTTTCTGGGATATCTGGAAGCGGAGAATACCGTGATCGCGGAACTGGGCGATGCGGTGGCGAAGGTGAAGGCCGCCAACGGGAAGCTGGATCTGCTCGGGAAATTGCAGGTGATCGGGGATTTGAAGAAGTGCGGAGAGGCGGAAGATCCGGCGCGGCAGAAGTTCATCGATGCGGCGAAGGAGTACGACCGGGTCGACCACACGCTTTGATGGGTCGCAGAAAATGGGGTCAGACCGCTCTGTCCACGGACTCTGGCATAAGACGGAGGGAACGGTTCGCTATCGGGGACTAAGTGGTCTGACCCCATTTTCGGCATTAAACCGCTCTATTAATCCCGGTCGTCGGAGATTCCCAGGGGATGGCGTGGGACTTCCTTCAGCTTGTCCCGCCAAACTCGCGATTGGCGACGCATGGCCCAGCGTAGGCCGAGCAGCAGGGCGACCACGATCAGCATCGCGGGCGGAATGCGGCGCCCAAACGGATGGATCGCCTGCGCGATCGCCAGACAGATCGCCGCCGCGGCCAGGATCAGCGGCACGTTTTCATTCACGGCCTCATTTTACCGCCGCCAGTTGAGTTAAGCTAACCATTCACGGTTCCCATGTCTAAACAAACCGTTGCGGCAGTCCTTCTGGTGCTGGCGATCCTTGCGGGCGGCGCCGCGCTGGCGACGCTGCTGCCAATGGGCCCGAAAATCAACGATATCGGCTACAATTCGCTGTGCCCGTTCGCGCCGTGGAGCACGCTGCTGCTCGGGGCGCTAGCGGGCGTGATCTGGGTGATTCGCCAATACGTGCTTACGCGCGTCAAGTAGGAACGCCGCCAGATCTTCATACTGATCCGTCGCGATCAGGTCGACGCCGGCGTTGTAGGCGGCGCGCCATCGGGCCTCGGCTTTGCCGCGCGAGCCGAAATTGTAGCCTTTATCCCAGCCGCGATTTTCGTCAGCGGTGAAACCGTCGAGCGTGTAGAAGCGGATCCAGTAGCCGAGATCGTGGGCTCGCTTGACTAGCGCGCGCAGACGTTGGTCGCTGGCCGAGGTCCAGGCGCCGGCCTTGGTCTGGCCACCCTCTTCGACTTCGAACCAGGAATTGTTCCACCAGCGGCGGTAGTTCGTGGGACGATCCGCCAGGAGCTGATCGGCAGGCATCGTGGCTAGCAGGTGAATGCGCTCCTCCTTTGATTTTCCTTCCATGGATGCGGTGTGCGCGGAACCGAACACGCGCAGCTTCGCGCCGGCGGGAATGGGGCGGAAAAAGACTTGTTCCTGCTCGTCGGCATCTTCGGTAAGCACGAGAATCGGTTTGGGATCGAACGGGGCGAGCTGATGCGGATCGGAAGTCTGGCGCGCGGTGGTGATCCAGGATTCGTACTCGCCCAGGATTTTCCAGACGCCTTCGAGCACTTGCGGTTCGAGCGATTTGAAATCGAAGTGAAGAATGATGATCGGCCACCTGGCGCGGTCGTTGTCTTTCAAGCGCTTTTTCGATAATCGGACGCACGTGTTCGAAGAAATAATCGCGAAGCGAGGGCTCATCCCCTTTGGTTTTCGACGTATGCGTGACGACGGGCATCCCGCGGCCCCACGCAATATCCTGCTCGATCGCGACCGGGAATCCGGTTTTTAAAGCCCGATCAATGCGGTCGGACCATTGCCCTTCGTAGGGATAGCAGTTGTGCGCGTCGAGCATCGGGCGGCCGTGATTCAGAAAATCGAGCTGCTGCCCGCAGAGCGTGAGCGCGGCGAGGCCAGCCGGCGAGCAGTTTCATGAACGCAAGTATAGCGGCAAAACATTACAGACTTCTTACACGGCGAACGCAGACGTGACCATCAACGCGAGCACGTACCGTAAGGCGCATGTCGCATCATAATCCCGCGTCTCTATTTTTTAGGCCGCGAATCGGGAGGCACGATACCGTTAGCCCGATAGTAGGCGACCAGCAGGCCGTAGTGCTCAGAGGAATGCTGGAACACCGAAAGGAATGGGTCGAGCGATTTCTGCCATCCCTCGGGATTCTGCTTGAGCGAGGCATTCGCGTCCTGGATGCTCTGCTCCAGCAGGGCGACGATCGCGGCTTTGCCCTTGTAATTCTTAGGGTCGATCTCGTCCCACTTGACCTTTTCGCCGCGACCGGCTTTAGCCGCGTACATGTTTCCCGAGGCGACGTGGACGATCACGTCGCCGAAGGAACGCATCTCCGGCTTTAGTTTGAAATCGTACTTGGCCTCCGGAAAATCCTTGGCCATGGCGAGCAGTTTTTCGTTGATGTAGACGAAGGTCTTGCCGAGACGGTCCGGCGGCAGTGGGAGCGGACGTTTGCGCCTGCGCAAGAACCGCAGCCGCCAAAACGAGTGCGTAACCTGCTAATCTGTTCATAGTGGTTACGCTATCAAGCTGCGGCGTAACCTGTCAAGTCGGATGAAACCGGTTACCGGCCTCGAAGATGAAATTCGTCGGGAGGCGTCTGTGCCTCGACTTTGTCAATACGGTCGGCGCACGTATCGGAGATGCGCCGCAGCGCGATAAGCTGGTTTCTTACGATGATCTGGCCACTTGGAGTCGAGCTTGCGGGCCTTCCCGCCCCGCGTAGGGCAGGCGGCGGGGCGAAGGTATTCCAGAGAGCGCTCGCGCTTCGGGAGGCTCTGTATCCGGATTTTCACCAGCCTAAAGCCGCGCGTGGCCGTGACATGAAAATCCTCCGCAGAGAATTGTCGATTGCCCGCTTGCATGAGCGGTTGAGCGACGCGTTCGAGTGGGAGTGGGATAGGCCGGATGCGCCGGATCGGATGTTCTGGGAAGTCTCGCGATCGGCGGCGGACTTGCTGACTTCAGAGGAGCGGCACAAAATCCGGCGGTGCGCGGGCGATGAATGCGGATGGCTGTTTCTCGATACCAGCCGTAATCACTCGCGGCAATGGTGCGATATGCGAGATTGCGGGAATCGCGCCAAGGTGCGGCGGTTTCGCGAGCGGGCCGATTGAAAACGCTATTCTAAAATTCAAGAACCGTGAAAAACAAACTATTTTTCTGCATGCCTTGACCTGCGCTGCGCTGGTGGCGCAGCCGAAATCCGATGCGCGTATCGGCGCGATTTTGAATGATCTCAGCTCGACGCACAGTTTTCAGGAAGTGGCGATTTCTCCCGATGGGAAGCGGATCGCGTGGGTGGAGGAGCTGATCGAGAATGGCAAGGATACGGGCAGCGCGGCGATTTTCTCGAAAGAGATTGGCTCCGCAGCGGCGGCGGCGCGTATCAGCATGGGGCGGCACATCGCGTGGTCGCCGGACAGCGCGCGCATTGCGTTTCTTTCCGATCAGGAGAAGAAGCAACAGAACGAGCTGTACGTCGCGGCGGCGGCGGGCGGGCGCGCGAAGAGGCTCACGAATCTGACGGGGTACATTACCGATCCTGAATGGTCGCCGGATGGGACTCGGATTGCGATTCTGTTCGCGGAAAATGCGCCGAGCGGCGGAGGACCGCTGGAAGCGGAACCGATTGAGACGGGCGTGATCGGCGGCGAAATTCACAATCAGCGGATGACGATTGTCGACGCATCATCCGGCGCCGACAAAACAAATTTCGCCGGCGGACTTGAATATCTATGAATATGACTGGTCGCCCGATGGGCGCACGTTCGCGGTGAGCGCCGCGCCGGGTCCAGGCGACAACAATTGGTGGATCGCGAAACTCTACACCATGGCCGCCGATACCGGAAAAATGACGGAGATTTTTCGACCTGAGACGCAGATCGCGATGCCGCGATGGTCGCCGGATGGGTCGCACGATCGGATTCATTCAAGGCTTGATGAGCGATGAAGGATTCACGGGCGGAGAAGTGTTCACGATACCGGCGAGCGGCGGGAAGGCCGTCAATCTGACTCCGGGGCGCAAGTCGTCGCCGAGCTCGGTTACGTGGATTTCGTCGACAGAAGATGTTGATCACGGAATACACCGGCGGTTCGAGCGCGATTGCGACCATCGACATCGAAGACCGGCCAGACCGAACGAGTGTGGCAGGGCGACGAGAGTCTTCACGCGGGCGGAAATTTCGCGAATTTTTCCCTTGCGCGCGACGGCAAGACAGCCGGGGCCATTCGCGGCGATTGGCAGCATCCGCCGGAGATTTGGGCCGGACCCATCGGGGAGTGGAAGCAGGTTACGCGTCTGAACGACAGCACATCATCCGCAGTGGGGACAGACGAAGAGCATCGAATGGTCGAGCGATGGATTTTCGGTGCAGGGATGGCTGCTGTATCCTCACGATTTCGATCCGTCGAAGCGCTATCCGATGGTGGTGTCGGTGCATGGAGGGCCCGCGAATCTTGAATTCGTCCGCATTGGCCGGGCGCGAATTTCGATTTGAGCATTCTTTCGGCGCTGGGATATTTCGTGTTCTTTCCGAATCCGCGCGGCAGCTACGGGCAGGGCGAAGCGTTCACGCGGGCAAATGTGAAGGATTTCGGATATGGCGATTTGCGCGACGTGCTGGCGGGCTTGGACGCGGTGCTGAAGCAGGCGCCGGTGGATCCGAATCGCGTGGGCGTCGCGGGATGGAGTTACGGCGGGTACATGACGATGTGGACCGTCACGCAGACGAATCGTTTCAAGGCGGCGGTGGCGGGCGCGGGGATCGCGAACTGGCAGAGTTACTACGGAGAAAATTCGATCGATCAGTGGATGATCCCGTACTTCGGCGCGTCGGTGTATGACGATCCGGCGGTGTATGCGAAGAGCGCGCCGATTACGTTCATCAAGAACGTGAAGACGCCGACGCTGGTGGTGGTTGGCGAGCGCGATGGTGAATGTCCGTCGCCGCAATCGTATGAATTCTGGCACGCGCTGACCACGCTGGGGGTCCCGACTGAACTTGTGGTTTATCCCGGCGAAGGCCACATGTTCCACGAATCGGACCACAAACGCGACGTGATGGAGCGCACGGCGAAGTGGTTTGAGCAATACCTGAAGTGACCACGGTAGACTGAAAGAAACCCTTGTCCAGCGCTAGTTTCCAACCAGTCCACACGCAGGAGCGTGTTGCGTTCAGAGTCCTGGCAGCGCTCAGCGTGTGCCATCTTCTGAACGACATGCTGCAATCGGTGATTCCCGCGGTATATCCGATTCTGAAGGCTTCTTATCATCTGGATTTGGACAGATCGGATTGATCACGCTGGCGTCGCAGCTTACCTCTTCGCTGCTTCAGCCGGTGGTGGGAAGCTATACCGATCGGCGTCCCATGCCCTATTCGCTCGCGCTGGGGATGGGATTCACGCTCACAGGACTGATTCTGATTTCTCACGCGCCAGGATTTTCGACAGTGCTGATGGCGGTCGCGCTGGTGGGGATCGGATCGGCAGTGTTTCATCCCGAATCGTCGCGCGTGGCGAGGATGGCTTCGGGTGGGCAGCATGGGCTGGCGCAATCGCTATTTCAAGTCGGCGGAAACGCGGGCAGCGCTCTGGGGCCGCTGCTGGCCGCGTTCATCGTGCTGCCGATGGGACAGCAGAGTATCGCGTGGTTCTCGATCGGAGCGCTGATCGCGATCGCGCTGTTGATGAAGATCGGAGCATGGTACAAGGCCAATCGGTCGATCCTGACGAAGGGACGGGCGCATGGCGCGCATGCGAGCTCGAATCTGACGTCGAAGAAAATCGGCTTGACCATCGCGGTTCTGATCGCGCTGATCTTTTCGAAATTCTTTTACCTGGCAAGTCTGGTAAGCTACTACACGTTTTTCCTGATCAGCCGGTTTCACATTTCCGTGCAATCGGCACAGCTTCACCTGTTTATTTTCCTGGGCGCGGTGGCGGCGGGGACGATTATCGGCGGGCCCGTCGGCGACCGCCTGGGGCGCAAGCGCGTCATCTGGTGGTCGATTTTGGGGCCGCTTCCGTTTACGCTGACGCTGCCTTTCGCTAACTTGTTCTGGACCAGTTGCCTGACGGTGGTGATCGGTCTGTTCCTGGCGTCGGCGTTCCCGGCGATCATCGTCTACGCGCAGGAGTTGGTTCCCGGAAAGATCGGGACCATTTCGGGCCTTTTCTTCGGCTTGGCGTTCGGAATGGGCGGGATCGGAGCGGCGATGCTGGGAAAATTGGCGGATTCGACCAGCATCGAGTTTGTGTACCGGGTTTGCTCCTTCCTGCCCGCGATCGGGCTGCTGACCGCGTTTCTGCCCGACCTGGAACGAGCCGTTCGGCGTCCCGTGAAGGCGTAACGGACCTTTTTTCCCGAAGGCGCGTCTAAGAGTGCGATGGAAACCCTCGCGCACGATCTCAAGCACTCGTTGCGGATACTGCTTCGCAGTCCGGGATTTACTTTGACGGCTGTTCTGGCACTGGCGCTGGGAATCGGCGCCAACACGGCGATCTTTTCGGTGGTGAACACGGTGCTGCTGAAGCCGCTTCCCTTCCCTCAGCCGGACCGGATTGTCGTATTGGTCAACACCAGCCCCCAAGGGAGTTTCCCCGGCGCGTCTGTGCCGCGATACAACACATGGCGGGCGCAGGATCTGATCCTCGAAGATGTCGCGGCGTACGATACCGGCGGGCCGGGGATCAACATCACCGGAGGCGAGCGGCCGGAACAGGTGAAGGGCATTCACGTTTCACACGAATTTTTCGACCTGTTTGGCGCAACGACGCAACTGGGCCGGTCGGTTTACCCCAGACGAAGATCGTCCGCGTGGCGGGAATGTCGTGGTGATTTCGAACGGTTTATGGCACCGGCGATTCGGCTCGGACCCGTCGATTGTGGGAAAGCCTCTCTCGCTTGGCAGCGACGTTTACACGATCCTCGGGGTACTCAGCCCGCAATTCGCGTTTGACCCGCCCGCCGATGTCTATCTTCCGTTCCAGGCCGATCCGAATAGCACACAACAGGCAGTGTATTTTCGCGTCGCCGCGCGCTTGAAACCCGGCGCCAGCCTCAAGGCTGCCAACGCAGCGCTGAATCTTGCCGCGGAAGAGTTCAAGCGGAAATTTCCGGCCGCGATGGGCCCGAAGAACGGTTTTGGAGTCGAGCCGATGCAGGAGCTGATCGTAGGCAACGCGCGCACGGCTCTGTTGATCCTGTTGGGCGCGGTCGGATTTGTGCTGTTGATCGCGTGCGCCAACGTCGCCAATCTACAGCTTGCTCGCGCGTCGGTGCGGGCTCGGGAGATCGCGATTCGAGCCGCCATCGGCGCGGGACGCGGACGAATCATCCGCCAGCTTCTTACCGAAAGCGTCATGCTGTCGGTGGCCGGCGGGCTGCTCGGGCTTGCGATTGGATTAGCCGGCGTGCGAGCTCTGCTCGCCGTGAATCCCGGCAATATTCCGCGCATCGGGGTGAATGGCTCGGCGGTGACTCTGGACTGGACCGTGTTCGCATTCGCGCTGGCGTTGTCAGTGCTCACCGGGATCCTGTTCGGGTTGGTTCCGGCGCTTCACGCTTCACGCGCCGACCTCAACATCACGCTGAAAGAGACGGGAGCACGGTCGGGCGCCGGCCTGCGGCAGAACAAGTCGCGGAGCGTGCTGGTGATCGTCGAGATGAGCCTGGCCATCGTGCTGCTGGTGGGCGCGGGGCTGCTGATCCGGACATTCTCGGCGCTGCACCATGTGTCGCCGGGGTTCGATCCGCACAACGTTCTGACCATGGAGCTTTCGCTCACCGGAGATCGTTACAACCACACCGCGGCGATCGCAGATCTGGCGCATCAGGCCGAGGACCGCGTCGAAGCGCTGCCGGGCGTCGAGAGCGCCGCAGCCAGTTGCTATCTTCCGCTGGAGGGCGGCCTCGGACTGCCGTTCATTATTGAAGGCCGTCCGCTTCAGAACGCGCGGTTTCATGGCGGCGCCGGTTGGGCCTATGTCACGTACCGGTTTTTTGACGTCTTCAAGGTGCCGGTGCTTAGCGGCCGCGTTTTTACGGAACGCGATAATGCCGGCGCGCCGGGCGTGATCGTCATCAACGAAGCGTTCGCTCGCCAATACTGGAAGAACGAGAACCCGGTGGGCCAGAGGCTGAGTGTTTCCGGTCGCAACGATCCGGTGTTTGGCGAACCTGCGCGGGAGATCATCGGCGTGGTGGCCGATGCCCGCGATGGTGGGTTAAATCAAAACCCTCAGCCGGAAATGTTCATCCCACTGCCGCAGGTTCGCGATACGATCATGGTGCTGAACAACCGGTTCATGCCGCTCGACTGGGTGGTCCGGACCAGCGTGCAGCCGTTTTCACTCTCCGCGCCGATTCAAAAGGTGTTTCAGGATTTGGCCGACATGCCGGCCGCGCACGTCCGCAGCATGGACCAGGTGGTGGTGCAATCCACCGCGCGCGAGCAGTTCAACACGCTGGTGCTGGGTGTGTTTGCGCTGGTCGCGATTCTGCTCGCATCGATCGGGTTGTATGGGCTGATGGCTTACTCGGTGCAACAGCGCACCATTGAATTCGGGATCCGACTGGCGCTTGGCGCCGATGGCCCCGCGCTCCGTAATATGATCGTCGGGCAGGCTCTCAGGCTGACGCTGGTGGGGATCGTCCTTGGCATAGGCGCCGCGTATGGATTGACGCGGCTGATGGTCACGCTGCTCTATGACGTGAAGCCGACCGACGCGCTGGTGTTCGGATCGGTAGCGCTGCTGCTGGGGGCGGTGGCATTCCTGGCCAGTTATTTGCCGGCTCGGCGCGCGGTTCGCATCGACCCGATGGTCGCGCTGCGCTATCAGTAGCCTACATTTTCACGGACGTGATCGTATCGATCTTCAAGACTCCGCTGTCGACCTTCCCGTTGACGACGACCTTGTGGCCTATGAGTGGCGTGATTTTGCCTTTCGACGCCCCGTCGATCTTCAGAATCTTGTTATCTTCGGTGACAAATACCACGGGCGAGCCGGCTTTGACGCACTTCTGTGCGCACGATTGAAATGCAGCCGAATTGATCCACTCCGCGGCAGTTTTGGCTTTGGCGCCGCTGAGCGCGCATTTTTCATCGGAAAGATAGCCGGTAATTTCGCCGGCGAAAGTCGCCATAGACCCGAGAGCTGCGAGCGCGGCAACCGCCAATAATCTGTTCATGTTTATCTAATATACATGCGTAGCGACTCCAATACTATCTTCATTACCGGCGGCGGCGCGGGCATCGGGCGCGGGCTCGCCGAGGCGTTTCATCGGCTTGGCAACCATGTGATCATCGGCGGGCGGCGCGAGGAGGTGTTGAAAAACACGTGCGCCGCGAATCCGGGAATGAGTTACGTTCCCATCGACGCGGCGAATGCAGAGAGCATACAAAATGCCGCGCGGCACGTAATCGGGAAATTTCCCGAGCTGAACTGCGTGATCAACAACGCCGGGTTGCAAAGAGCGCACGATTTTACGTTGGGTTCGGTGAACGACGCCGACGTGGCCGAGGAGGTCCAGACCAATCTGCTGGGATTGATCCGCGTCTGCGCGGCGTTCGTTCCGCATTTGAAAACCCGGCCGGATGCGACGTTGATCCATGTGTCTTCGGGACTTGCGTATGTGCCTTTCGCGCGCGTCCCGGTGTATTGCGCGACCAAGGCCGCGGTTCATTCCTTCACGGTTTCTCTGCGGCATCAATTGAAGCGTGCCGGAGTCAAAGTGATCGAGCTGATTCCGCCTTACGTCGACACCAATCTCGATCATGGCAGGCGCAGACCCAATGGTCCGGCGCCGATGCCGCTGCCTGAGTTCATCGCCGAAGCGATGGAAGGGCTCGCCGGAGATTCGAATGAGGTCGCCGTGGGACGCGCGAAGTTTCTGTACGGGAGCTCGGGAACGGGCGAGGCTTTTACGAAGGCTTTTTCGCAATTGAATTCCTAAGGCAAGATCGGATTGCCCGGAGTCGAGCTATTCAAAGCGGAGAGCCAAAGGTGGGTCAATCTTAGTCGCGCGCCGCGCCGGGAACCAGCATGCCGACACCGCGACTGCGAGCAGAACCACGGCGACTCCAGCCATGGTTGCCGGGTCGCGCGGAGCGATGCCGTACAGCTCGCTCGCGACGATGCGGCTCAACAGGATCGCTCCCAATAAACCGCCGATGAGGCCGGCGAAGACCGGAATCATGCCTTGCCGCAGGATCATCCTCATCAGTTCACCACTCGACGCACCCAGCGCGATCCGGATTCCCATCTCCGGCGTCCGCCGCGCGACAGTGAACGAGATGACGCCGTAAATTCCGATCGATGCCAGGAACAACGCCGCGAACGCAAACGCGACCGCCAGGTACATCTGAAATCTTCGCGGCGCCACGGATTCCTCGACAATCTGTTGCATGGTCCGCGCCTGCGGGATTGGCATTTCTGGGTCGGCATGCGCAAGCAGCGCGCGGATTTCGGCAGCCACTTGAGACGGATCCGCACGGGTTCGCACGATCAGCGACATCGCCAGCGGTTCCATGCGCCATTGATGTTCATAAACCATCATCGTGAGTGGATGGTCCAGGCCAGCGCCGCGGACTTCGCCGACAACTCCCACGACCTCCAGTTTCGGCGCCGCATTTCCCATGCCCTCGAGATGCTTGCCTAGCGGATTCTCTTTCGGCCACATGAACTGAGCAGCGCGCTCGCTGATCACCGCGTTGGGCTTGCCCTGATCGGAATCGTCCAGAAACCGGCCCTGCTTGAGTGGAATGCCCATCGCCTTCCAGTAGCCTGGACTTACGAAGCGGAAATTCGCGAGCGCCGACTGATCCGGGGATCTGGGAGGCTGATCGGGATCGGTCAGTTCGCCAACCCAATCTTCACCGAGCAGCGGGAGATGATTCGTGGCTGCCGCGACGTCGACTCCAGGAAGTTCCCGAAGCTTGGCGAGTAATTCGGCGGCGACGCGGCGGTGCGCGCCATGCGCGTACTTGGGATTGAGAAACGAAATATCCTGTGTGACGATGTTCGCCACGTCAAAGCCTTTTTCCACGCGCAGCACGTGCAAGAAACTGATCATCAGGAGTCCGCCGACGATCAAGAGCACCGTGCTGAGCGCGACTTCGATGCTGACCATCGCCTCTCGCAGACGCAGCTTGCCGCGGCCTTCGGTTGATGCAGCCGAACCGGCTTTGAGCGACTCGATTGGCTCGGTTCGAGCCAATTTCCAAGCTGGAAACAGACCGCAGATCATCGTCGACAAGACGACCGCAGCCCCGGAAAAGCACAACACACGCCAATCGATCTGCACTTCGTCGATTCGGGGCAGCGTCGGCGCGGCGGCTGCGAAGGCTTTCAGGCCGGCTGCCGCCAGACTGAGTCCGATGACGCCTCCCATCGCCACCAGCAGCAACGCTTCTTCCAGCACCAGCGCGAACAGCCGTCCGCGGCTCGCGCCCAGCGCCAGGCGAACGCCGGCCTCACGGTATCGGCCGGAGGTACGCACCAGCATCAGATTTCCCACGTTCACGCATACGATCAGCAGCACCACTCCCACGGTCCCAAGCAGCAGCCACAGCGCGGAGCGCGCGTTTCGCGTGACTTGTTGCTGAAGCGGGATTAACGTGATGCTGGTTTCGAGCCGATATTCGCGATAAATATCCGCCAGCAGCGAGTTCAGCTCCGCGATGCCTTGCTCGCGTGAAACGCCGGGCTTCATTCGAATCACAGCGCTGTAATTCAGATTCCCTGTCGGACGGACTTTATAGTTTCCCGAATCGATTGGAAAGAAAACCATCGGCGCTTCAGCGGGGCCGAAGAATCCTCCCCATTCGTCGCCTTTCGGCAAATGCAGATCCGGCGGCATCACGCCGATTACGATGAAGCCGTCGCCATTGAAGCCGACCTTGCGGCCGATGATCGACAGATCGCTCGCGAAGCGGCTGCGCCAGAGCGCGTCGGACAGAATGACGTTTCCCCATTCGTGGTCCTCGGAAAGAAAGTCGCGGCCGATCGCGGGTTGGATGCCGAGAGTCCGGAAGAATTCAGCCGACACTCGCATGCCGGGAATGATGGCCGGATCGCCGGCGCCGATCAGGGTAAACTCGTCGAATTTTGCCGCCGCCATCCGGTCGCATCCGCGGCAATACTGACGCCATCGGTCGAATTGCGCGGCGTTGACCGGAAAATCCCGCGCCATCTTCGCGCGAGCCGGCGGGACCGTCCGCGCCAGGAACAATCGGCCGGGGTCGTGATACTTCAACGGCTCCAGTAACACGCCGTTCACGATGGAAAACATCGCGGTGGTCGCGCCCAGCCCCAGAGCTAGCGTAAGCACGGCGGCTGCGGTGAATCCCTTGTTGCGACCCATCTGGCGGAACGCGTATTTCAAGTCTTGTGCGATTCTCTGAATCCGGGCCCATCCCCATGCCTCGCGCACGTCCTCCTTGATTCGCCCCAGATTGCCGAACGCGCGGCGCGCGGCATCGGCGTCGCCACGCTCCTCCGCTTCGAGATCGAGATGGTCGCGCAGTTCGCGCTCCAGATCGTCTTCGCGATTGGACATTTCAGGCCTCCCCAGCCGGCCACATCACGCGTGCGATCGCCGTGGCGAGCCGCTTCCACTTCGATTCCTCCAGCGCCAGCCGCTTGCGACCCGCGGCAGTCAGGCGGTAGTACTTGAATTCGCGATTGCGATCCTTCGCGGTTTCCCATTTCCCGGCGATCCAACCCTTGCGTTCCAGCCGGTGAAGCGCGGGATAGAGCGAGCCGTGCTCCACTTGCAAAACATCTTCGGTGGTCGCCTGGATGTGCCTGGCGATCGAATGTCCATGCGCGGGTCCGAATAAAAGGGTGCGCAGGATCAGCATGTCGAGAGTGCCCTGCACCAGATCGAGGCGGTCTTTGCTCATATCGGTAGACAGTCTACCATCGCTAGGGTAGATCGTCAACCCTACCGTGATCTGGACCGCTTGACTCCGGCCGTCTTGGATGTAGAATGTCTACATGGTCAATCGCGACGACGATCTGGACGATGAAATTCGTAGCCATCTGCGCATGGCCGCCGGGGATCGCGGCGAGCAGGCTGCCCGGCGGGAATTCGGTAATGTTGGGCTGATCAAGGAAGTGACGCGCGAAATGTGGGGATGGTCGTCGCTCGACCGGCTGGCGCAGGACCTGCGCTACGCGCTGCGTGGTCTCCGAAGAAGTCCCGGATTCGCGCTGACCACGGTACTTTCACTGGCGCTTGGAATCGGAGCGAACACCGCGATCTTCACGCTGATCGACGCGCTTCTGCTGCGCTGGCTTCCGGTTCGCGATCCGCAGCAGCTCGTCGAGCTGATCATGATTCAGAACGGAAAGCGCGTAGACAGCTTTTCTTATCCCGTCGTTCGCGTCCTGGCGGATCAAAAGGAGATTTTCTCGGGATTGAGTGGATTTTCCCCTGCAAACTTCAACACGGGTCCTCGCGATCATCCCGAGCGGGTCCCTGGCGCGTGGGTAAGCGGCGAATATTATGAAACGCTTGGCCTCCAGCCAGTGGTCGGCCGCCTGCTGCGGCGTGACGACGATCAACCCGGCGCGGCCCCGGTTGCGGTGATTACGGATGAATACTGGCAGCGCGTTTATGGCCGCGATCCGGCTGCGATCGGACGGTCGATTCTGATCGAGGGTATTCCGGTGACGATCGTCGGCGTCAGTCCCGCCGGATTCAGCGGAGCGAACGTCGGGCAGATCGCCGACATCACGATTCCGCTTTCCGCCAACGCTCAGTTATTTCCAGAAATGACCGGGCGTCTTTCGGCATCAGCGGAGTGGCTAAGGATCCTGGCGCGGCCACAGCCCGGCATTTCGCTGAAGCGGGCCAAGGCCCGACTAGCGGTGGTCTGGCCGCACTTGGCGAGTGTCGCCGTGACTCCGCGCATGCAGCCGGCGCGCCGCAAAGCGCTGCTGACTTCCACCATCGATGTGATTCCCGGTGCAACGGGCTGGACCAATCTGCGCACTCAGTTTCGCCGACCGTTATTGGTTCTAATGGCGCTGGTAGGGATGGTTCTACTAATCGCCTGCGCCAACGTCGCGAATCTGCTGCTTGCGCGCGGGCAGGCTCGGAGGCAGGAAATCGCGATTCGGCTGGCCATCGGAGCCAGTCGCGCGCGGCTGATCCGGCAGTTGCTCACCGAGAGCCTGGTGCTCGTGTCATTGGGCGCACTGGTCGCGATCGGTTTTGGTGGAATCGCGAGCCGTCTTCTGGTTCTTCTTCTGGATACCGGACGCAGGAGCCCGCTCGCGTTCGATCTGGCTCCCGATTGGCGGGTCTTCGCGTTCACGGCAAGCGTGGCGATCGGCGCGGGGATTCTCTTCGGCATCGCCCCGGCCCTCCGCGCGACGAGTCTGAAATTCCGAGCAAGTGCGCGAACGCGTCTAGCGCCGGTTCTAGTCGCCGCACAGGTCGCGATATCGTTAGTGCTGCTGATCGGAGCTGGACTCTTTGTCGCGTACGTTTGAAAATCTCGAGCACATCGATCCCGGATTCCGTCACGAAGGCGTGCTTCTGGTTGAAGGCGACATGCACCGCGCGATAAGTTCCACCAACGTCGCTTTCTACCGGGATTTGGTGGAGCAGGTGGAGCGCTTGCCTGGCGTCATATCGGCCAGCTTCGCGGGAAATACTCCGTTGAGCGGCGGCTGGTGGACGGATCCGGTTTCAATCACCGGTCAGCCTCCATCGGGCGAGGTCGCACATCTGAATTCCATCGCGCCGCGCTATTTCGAAACCATGCGAACGGCGCTGGTGGCCGGACGCGACTTCACGGATCGCGACGATACCAGCGCTTCGCCTGTCGCGATCGTGAACGAAGCATTCACACGACGCTTTTTCCCCGACGGACAAGCGTTGGGCCAGCACGTTTCTGCAGGAGCCAGCCCCGATCTGGCTGGAATGCAGATCGTCGGGGTGGTCGCAGACACGATCTCGCAGAGCTTGCGCGAACCGCCCCCGCCCGCCGTCTATATTCCGTTTTATCAGCATCAGACCGAGTTTCCGACTCTCATAGTTCGCGCCTCCGGCTCTTTGACGCAAGCCGCCTCCGCGTTGCGGCGCAAGTTTCAGCCCGAATTGCCCGGCTCGGCGATTCAGATTCGAGCCTTGACCGCACAGGTGGAAGCCGCGCTGGTGCAGGAACGCTTGATGGCGACGCTCGCCGCCGCGTTTGGAACGCTCGCCCTGGTTCTGGCCGCGATCGGACTGTATGGCTTGCTCGCCTACACGGTCGCGCGGCGCACGGGCGAACTGGGAATTCGCATGGCGCTCGGCGCAGACCGCAGGCACGTGATGTGGCTGGTGATTCAGGATGCTCTTCGTCTGCTCGCGTTCGGTGTGATGTTCGGTCTGCCGGCAGCGTGCGCAGGTTCACGACTGATCGCATCGATGCTATTCGGGCTGAAGGCCACCGACCTGTTCACGATGCTGGCGTCCGCCGCAGTGCTGATCGCGATCGGGCTCCTGGCGGGCTACTTCCCTGCCCGCCGAGCTTCCCGCGTCGATCCGATGACCGCGCTTCGCTGCGATTGAGCCTGTGGCTCTTTTGATCGGCAGGGCCGGTTCGATGAAAGGCTGTGGCGCTTGTATGGCGATGCAATTATCGCGAACTCATTGATTTACGCGCACCGGGAACACCTTGGTTTCGGTCCTGTAAACCTCAAAGCGCAAGGCCCATTCCTGCTCCGCGTCCGACGGTTTGAACTTCCATTGACGCGCGGCCACCAGCGCACGCTCGGCAAAATATTTACTAGGCGATGGAGATTCGAGCTTCGCATCCAGCACGTTCCCCGCTGGATCAACGTGTACCTTGACAGACACTTTGGCTCGGTTATGAATCGTGCCCCGCGCTTTGGCAGGAATATCGGGCATGACTTCCTTCACGATGCCTTCGTGAGGAGCCGCGCTCGTGGACGAATCGGCGGGCGCCGGAGTTTCGATGGGCGGCTTAGCGCGTGGCTTTTCAGGGGGCGCTGGCTGGACTTTTGCTGGCACGGGAGCCGGAGCATTTTCTGCTCTTGCAGGCGCGGCTGCCTCGGGAGCAGTTTTCTTCTGCTCGACTTGGGTGACTGGCGGCGCGGCGGTCCCTGCTGTTTCGTTAGACGACCGGAACGCGAACCACGCCACCGCCGCGAGCACGACCGCAGCGGCGGGTATCAAATAACGCAACTTGGAACCACCCCCGCGCAGGCGCGCCGAGATGTCCGCCACCTTCCATCGCTTGGATGGGTCCGGCTGGAGGCAGCGCCGCGCGATATCGCGAAAGGGCTCCGGCAGCGTCGCTGGAACCAGGGCTTCCCTGCGCTGCGTCAGAACCTCGATCAGCGTCAAGCCGACTGCCCAGACATCTTCGGCCGGATCCGCGCTTTTCGATTCTCCGGCGCGGGCGATTCCGTCGCTCGAAATTTTCAACTGATCGTCGACCGCCATGATATTCGACGATTTCACATGGCCGTGTACCCAGCCTTCGGAATGCAAATACCCCAGCACGCTCAACAGCGGCTCCAGCATCTGGCCGGTTTCTTCGGTGGTTAGGGGCCGTTCCGGCAGAACCTGCGAGAGGCTCTCGTCCATATACTCCATGACGACGTAGATCGCTGCGGCATCGCCAAGTTTGCAGCGCCCGAACTTCAGGAGTTGAATCAAATGAGGATGGGACAACTTGGACGCGGCCTGCCATCGATCGAGCTGAAGATCGGCGTCTTTCGCATCCGCCGGGATCAGCTTGATGGCTGCTTTCTTCCCGGAGTATACAGTCAGATACACGGCGGAATTGGCGCTGCCCCCGAGGTATTTCTCAAGGGTGAAGGCTCCATCGACAACCTGGCCCGCGCACTGTTTCCAGAACTCGGCTGTTACCTTTCTCACCACGGCCCTGCTCATATTGCTTCTACCCAACTTGCCATTGTATAGGAGTCAAACCGATTCGGCTAATGCGGCTGGCTGCAACCGCGCAATGATAAGACGTACATACACGCCGGAGACCCCGGTTCGGCCAGCGACAGGCTGCGCACCACGGCCACGCAAATGTAGCAATTTCGGCTGGATCATCAAAGCCCAGAACGATGCCAGGCAGTTCGACGAAGCGCCCGCGTGAGGGCTGACTTCTATTTCTCCGGTGCGTAGCGCAACCATCGGCTCGACGGTTGCCGCGCGTGCCGCTGGAATCCAGGATGCCACGAGTGCGGCGGCGCACAGTAATAGGGCGGCGATCGTGAGCATTCGCGGATCCCATGGGGCGACCCCGTAGAGCTGCCGAGTCATGAGGCGGCCGGCGGCGATGGCGAGAGGGATGCCGAGTCCCAGTCCGATCCCGATCTGGGCGAAGGCGCCGCGAAGGACCATGCGGACTACGCTGCTGCGATCAGCGCCGAGAGCCATACGAACGCCGATTTCGCTGGTGCGCTGTTCGACCGAATAAGCCATAACGCCGTACAAGCCCACAGCCGCGAGTAAGAGGCCCAGCACGCCGAACAGCATGGTGAGGGTAGCAATCATGTTTTCCTGTTGAAAATCTCCAGCCAGAATTCTTGAGTACGGATCGACGGCATAGACCACCAGGTTGGGATCGATACTGGCGAGCGCTTTTCGTACCTCGGTTTCGAGGCCGGGTGGATTACCGGGAGCCCAGATCACGATGCTATTGAGGAAGTGGGAGAAGAGGTCGCCGGTGTTGAATCGCGGATCGTCATATTTGACGCTTTGCGTTTCCGGCACCCAGAACATGGGGCGGATGGGCTCTTTGATTCCCCAGGTCATGTAGCGCATATCGCGCATGACGCCAATGATTTCGTAGGAGCCGGAGTACTGGATGCGGTCCATACCGAAGTGCTGGCCGATGGGGTTCTGGTGTTCGAAAAAACGGCGAACGAACGCTTCGTTGACCACGGCGATGGGGCGGGTGGTGGAAGTGTCCTGCTCTTCGATCGAGCGGCCCTGCACGATTTTCGCACCCAGGGTTTCAAAGAAGCCGGGCATCACGCGCGCCCAGCCGGCTCCGGTATCTTCTTTGGGTCCAGGCTCGGGGCGGCCTGCGATACGAATGCCTTCGTTCCAGCTGTCCCCGCTCATGGGCGCGTAAAGGGCGGGAGCGACCATGCGCACGGTGGGGATACCCACCAGGCGTTCATCAATGCGACGAAATAGCTGCTCCATTTGTTCGGGCTTGTAGTTGGCGAGGGTGGGGTTGATGGAGACGAGATAGCGCGCATTCGTCTCGAAGCCGAAATTCTGGTGCTCAAGATTGCGCAGGCTCTGGCCAAGAAGGGCGGCAGCGGAGAGCAGAACGAGCGACATCGCCGCTTGCGCGATGACCAGCGATTTTTGCGCGATGGAGCCGCCGCCGCGCACGGACCGGTTGCCGCCGCGCAGTGCTTCCGCAGGATCGACGTGCGAAGTCATCCAGGCAGGAGCGATGCCGAACAGAATACCGGTCAGGACAGAAATGGCGAGGGTGAACAGCAAAACGGGCCACGACGGCGAGGCATCCACGGGCACGTAATTCGTGGGTCCGCCGCCGTACTGAAACGCGAGATAGAGAATGAGTTTGCTGCCGGCGTAAGCAATACCGATTCCAAGAATTCCTCCGATGATGGCGAGCAGCGTGGATTCGACAAGCGCCCTGCGCACCAGCCGGCCGCGCGAAGCGCCGAGAGCCACGCGGAGAGAGGTTTGCGAGCGCTCCTTCAAACCACGGGCGAGCATGAGATTGGCGAGATTGCCGCAAGCCACGAGCAACACGCAACCGGACGCGATGAACAGCAGCGTTAATCCGGCCTCGTACTGATCGCGCATCGCTGCGACGCCGGCGCCTCCGGGAGTGAGATGGAGCGTCTGCTGGCTCCAGGTTTGTTTTTCGCCTGGCTCCATGTCCGCCACGTGGCTGGCAAGCCAGTCGTGGAACTCGACCCGGAGTTTGGCTTCGAGCGATTTGGGATTAACGCCGGGGCGCACGCGGCCGAGGATGTCGAGCCAGTTCGTATTGGGCCGCTTGAGGCGCTGGGCCTCGCCATCGAGAAGCAGTTCGGTGGTGACGGGTATCCAGAGGTCGGGCATGCCCCCTCCGTTGAGCTTGGCTCCATAAAAGCCGGGCGGAGCAACGCCGATGACGGTGAAGGAATGGCCGTTGATCTGATAGCCGGCGCCAACGACGGAAGGATCGGAGCCATACTTATCGCTCCAGACGTGATAGCTCATAACGGCCACGGGAGGCGCGCCCACGCGGTCATCGTCATCGGTCATGAGGCGGCCGATCCAGGGCTGGACGCCGAGTGTACGGAAGAAATTGCCGGAGACATATTCGCCGTTCCGCGTTTCGACAGGCGCTTGCGATCCGGCGCGGCGGACACCGAGCGCCGCATTGCCGGCCTGCAGCGCGGCGAGATCCGCGAATTCGGGCGTGTGCTCTCGGAAATTCTGGAAGGCTTCCCAGGAGAAGAGCGCGAAATCGCCGTCGTCGCCCTGCGTATAGCCGCCCCAGTTGCAGCAGCGGATTTTGTCGCCCACGCGCCAAAGCTCTTCTGGCTTGGTGACCGGCAAAGATTTGAGCATCACCTGATGTACCAACGTAAAAATGGCAGTTGTGGCACCGATTCCCAGTGCCAGCGTGATCACCGCGGTGGAGGTGAATCCAGGCGCCTTTTTCAGTTGCCGAAACGCTTCCCGTAGGTCCGCCATTCGGTTCTCTTTGCCGTCCTTATCAAATCATTCGCGGCACTTCTCAGTTGCAATACTCAGCAGGCTCGTTTTGGTTACAAGCCGGGCCTCAATCTTTGTGACTCACAGAGCGGAATGCGTACCGGATGGAAGGGGATGCGGCGGCAACATCATCAGAAGTATCGCTCCTTTGGGGGTGACCAGTCGCGACCAGATCAGCACCACCAGCACAGTCCGATCCTGCCTTTCCTTGCTTCGATAAAACAAGACTAAAGACCTGTCGGCTATTGCACCGCGATCTGCGCGACATTGCTCTTGAAGCTCCCGTCCGCCGTCCATACCTGCAAAGAAACGGTATCTCCGCTGGGCGCATCATCGGGAATGACTATGTTGATCTGGTTGATCCCGGCGCGACATCAGTTTCAGTCGTGTCGATCTTGAAGACGCATTGGAGGGCCGCGAAAAAGATGCTCCCGCTTGCATCGATGGTGATGCCCGACGGATAACCAATAGAGGCTTGCAGCGCCATCATCGGTGTCGGCGGTGGGGCGCCTCCGGCAATGGTCGTGAGGACGTAGTCCTGGGCAAGGAGGTTCGATATGGCTGCTGACACCAAGACTAACTTTCCCAGAAGTTCACATCGCATCGCTGTATCATCGCATCGGGGTGATCGAACCCGCAACGCGATTAGGCGACGCGGACACAGTACGAAATTCAAATTTTCCGCCCAGCAGTCGATGCTTGAAGCCGTTCCGTGATTATTGCGAGTTGCAGGATCCAGTTGAGATAATCTGAATCGACCTCGAACGCCAGGAGCTACTCATGACCTTCCTGCCCCAAAAATCGACTTTCCATTATCTTGCAGCCGCGACGCTGTACCTTGCGGCAGTCGCTCCCGGAGTAAGGGCTCAGGGAACGCTCGCCGATTATCAACGAGCACAGGACTTGCAGGTTAAGGCTGGTGGCCTGGTCGTAAACGCCCCGGGAACGATGACCTGGATCGGAGCTTCAAATCACTTCTGGTATCCGCGATCGGTAAAAGGCGGATCGGAGTTCGTACTGGTGGATGCGACCGCCTCCTCCAAGAAGCTGGCGTTCGACCACGATAAACTTGCCGCGGCGATTTCCGCGGCTACCGGCCACAAATACACGGGCCTCGCGCTGCCATTCGCGCCTGTCCAGGGCGGTCGGGGTGGTGGCGGTCGAGCCGCCGCAGGAAGCCCGCCCCTGACGGCGCCGCTCACGTTTCTGGACAACGAAGTGTCGATTCAATTCGGCACGGGCGGGTTCCTCTACAAATGCACTCTAACCGACTATACGTGCACGAAAGTGGGCGCCATTCCGCCGAATGCGGCGGGTGGCCGCGGCGCGGCTCCGCAGGATGACGCACTCCTCAACCCGGAAGGACCCGGAGGCGACCCTGTGGATGGACTCGAGTTTGAGCCGCCTGCTCCACAACAAGACAGCAGCGCGAGACCCAATGAGCGAGGTCAACGTCCGTGTGCCGATCGGCCTCAAGATCACGCGGCGCGCGCGAATCGCGAAGAACGCGGCCCTCGCGGAGTCGGGTTTGTATTTCCAGGCCAGCTACCGTTCGAACCTGCCGAAGTGTGCACGTCCTTCGACGGTAAATGGCAGGCTCTGATCGAGAATTACAACATCTTCATTAAACAAGCTGGCACGGCTGAACCCGCAGTCCCTCTAAGTACTGATGGCTCCGAAGGCAATTACTACACGCTCCGATCGATTGCCTGGTCGCCGGATTCGAAGAAACTGGCGGCCTATCGCACGCGGCCCGGCTACGATCGCGAGGTGCACTACATCGATTCGTCGCCCGGAGACCAGATCCAGCCGAAGCACATGACGATTTCCTATCGCAAGCCCGGGGACGCGCTGGATGTCGCCTATCCGGCGTTGTTCGACTTCGCCACCAGGAGGGAGATCGAGATCGATCGCACTCTGTTCCCAAATCCTTACAACATTACTCCGCCGGTCTGGTGGAAGGACGGGCGCGGCTTCACCTTTGAATACAATCAGCGGGGGCACCAGGTCTATAGGGTGATCGAAGTGGACGCGCAGACCGGCAAAACGCGATCGCTCATTGACGAGCAAAGCAAGACGTTCATTTATTACAACCTACTGGGGCCGGGACTTTCGGCGGGCAGGCGATATCGCCACGACGTCGACGACGGGAAGGAAATCATATGGGCGTCCGAGCGCGATGGCTGGGAGCATCTGTATCTCTATGACGGCCTCACCGGCCGGGTGAAGAATCAAATCACGAAGGGCGATTGGCTGGTTCGAAATGTGGATTTTATCGACGACGACACGCGCCAAATCTGGTTCGAAGCCGGAGGCATGATTCCCGGGCAGGACCCTTACTTCACGCAATATTACCGGATCAACTTTGACGGTACCGGACTCACAAAGCTCACTGACGCGGATGGGACTCACACGGTCGCGTTTTCGCATGATCGCAAATACTACGTCGACACCTGGCAGCGCGTGGATTTGCCCCCTGTCGCCCAATTACGCCGTAGCGACGATCAGAAGATTCTCATGGATCTCGATAAGGGCGATGCCTCCGCTCTCCTGGCCGCGGGTTTCAAATTTCCGGAAGTCTTCGTCGCCAAGGGCCGGGACGGCGTCACCGATATTTGGGGAATTATCATCCGGCCCACGAACTTTGATCCGGAGAAGAAATATCCTGTCATCGAGAACATTTACGCCGGCCCGCAAGGTTCCTTCGTTCCGAAGACGTTTAGCGCTGTTTCGGGCGATCAGGCGCTGGCCGAACTCGGTTTCATCGTGGTGCACATCGACGGCATGGGCACCAGCAACCGATCGAAAGCGTTTCACGACGTTGCCTGGAAGAACCTGGGGGACGCCGGATTCCCGGATCGAATCTTGTGGCACAAAGCGGCGGCGGCCAAATATCCTTCCTACGACATCGGGCGTGTGGGGATTTTCGGGACTTCCGCAGGTGGACAAAATTCTCTGGGTGGAATGCTCTTCCATCCGGATTTTTACAAAGTCGTGGTTACGAACAGCGGCTGCCACGACAATCGGATGGACAAAATCTGGTGGAACGAGCAGTGGATGGGCTGGCCCGTGGGTCCACAATATGCGGCGTCGTCGAACGTGGACAATGCTTACAGGCTGCAAGGCAAGGCGCTGATCATTGTCGGCGAACTGGATAGCAACGTCGATCCGGCGTCCTCGCTTCAGGTAGTGAATGCGCTGGTCAAGGCTCACAAGCACTTCGACATGCTCTTCATTCCCGGACAGAATCATGGAGTGGGGATATTGGCGACCGAGCACTATCGCGATGACTATTTCGTGCATAATCTGCTCGGCGTTGAGCCGCCAGATTGGAACCACGTTTCGCTGGCAGCCGGGCCCGAGGCAAATTGAGTGAGATCCTGGCCACGATTTGTCGGAACGAGTGACGCGCGCTGGCGATACATCCCCCTGCATGCTTGACGCTTCGCATTGTTGAGAGCATTCGCGAGCGGGAGCGGTTCAGTCAGTCAGCTATCCAAAAGCTATCCACATGAACGCATCGCGACAGGTCGGGCTCTTGGGAGAGCGCCCTGTAAGCGATGGAAATCAGTGGCCACAGGACACGACACGTGTTCGCCCGCTATTATATAGTGAGTGACCGTCGAGTACAGGAAACGGCTTTGAAGCTCGACACCTTCATCAAAGCCAAGGACGCCGCGAAGCAGGCCGCACAGAAGCAGAAGGAGCCGTGAACTGAACCCACCCGCATAAGACAATTGGGGGGAAGACACGGTTTCGGCAGACTCTGCACGGCGCTTAAGTGCTGTGCACTTAGCAAGATGGGCCGGTAGCTCAGTTGGTAGAGCATCGCACTTTTAATGCGGTGGTCGCGGGTTCGAGTCCCGCCCGGCTCACCATCTTTCGCGTGTCCGTTAGTTCGACAAACCCCGTCTGGATTGCTAACTCTTGTGCAGCAGATTCGTCTTGACCTTCTAGTTCGGACGGCAACGACCGTGAAGACAAGACTCGCCCATGCGTTGATGATCGCAACGGCGGTAACAGCGCAGCCGCAACCACCAGCCAAGGAGTTCGAGGTTGCCTCAATCAAGCCGACGAAATCGGTCGACGATCGAATGATGGTTCGCTTGAACCCCGGAGGGCGCTGGTCGGGTCGGAATGTGCCGGTCACGCTGCTGATTCAAGAAGGCTTCGACGTTCGACAGAGCCAAATTTCCGGAGGCCCTTCGTGGATGGGTAGCGAGCGCTTCGACATCGAAGCGAAACCCGACTTCGCGGGAGGCGGCCCTTCGCCAGAAGAACTGAGCGTGATGTTCCCGGTGCGTGTCAACAAGAATGAGACACCGGGCGTGAAAGTTTAAGGAGTATTTTCCTCCGAAGGTGGCCGGTTGATCCAGACCTGGGAGGGCAGCTCGGGCGGTCGGGGCGGTTTCCGAACGAAGCGCTCGGGATGCGCGTGGAACGCGGCGTCGAGGACGACCTGACGAAGCGCCAAGATGTGCGCGGCTTGGCCGTGATGGACCATGGCCGGCGTCATCAGGCCAAGGCCAGAGTGATGGTGCTGGTGGTTGTACCACTGGAAGAAGGACTGGCAGAAGCCGCGAGCGTCTTCGATGGAGCCGAAGCGATCCGGGAAACCAGGGCGGTATTTCAAGGTGCGGAACTGGCTTTCCGAATACGGATTGTCGTCGGAGACATGCGGACGGCTGTGGGTCTTGATGACGCCCAGGTCCGCCAGCAACAAGGCCACGGGTTTGGATTTCATGGAAGAACCGCGATCCGCGTGGACGGTGAGTTGGCCGGGCGCGATGTTCTGCGAGTGGCAACTATGTTGGATGAGCCGCTTGGCCAGTTCGGAGCTTTCGCGGTGGGCGATCATCCAACCGACGACGTAGCGACTAAAAACATCCAGGATGACGTAGAGGTGGTAGGCGGTCCACTTTACCGGGCCTCGCAGTTTGGTGATGTCCCAACTCCACAACTGGTTGGCTTGGGTGGCCAGCAGTTCCGGCTTCTGATACGGCGGATGGGTGAGTTGATCACGGCGTTCGCGGCTTTCGCCATGCGTTTCCAGTAAGCGGTACATGGTGCGAATCGAGCAATGAAACCGGCCTTCATCGAGCAGGGCCGCATAGACCTGCGCGGGGGAGCAGTCCTGAAAACGCTCCTCATGCAGACACGCCAGCACGGCGGATTGTTCGTTTTCTGAAAGCGCCCGGGGTGAATGCCGCCGTGCGGCCACAGGCCAAGGAGAGAGACGGCGTCTCCGACGCCGGTACCAGGTGGCGCGCGGAACCGACAGTGCTTGACAGGCTTGCTTCACGCCCACCAAAGGACGGAGTTGGTCCAGAGCGGTCATGATCACTTCTCCGTGCCGGGGATCTCTGGAATCGGACGACCCAACAGCTTGGCCACTTTTTTTTGAACGTCGATGACGATGTGGGCTTTCTCCAGCTCTTCCTGTAAGCGCTGATTTTGGCGCCGCAACTTTTCGTTCTCGCCGGCCAGCGGATTCCGCCGCGTCTGCGGACCCCGTTTCTGAGAAAAAGCCTTGTGCACAGCGGCATCGCGATCCTTCCGCCAAGCGTGCAACGTCGAGGAATAGATCCCTTCCCGCCGCAGCACGGCGCCGATGCCGCCGTGCCCCGTCGCGCGATCCACGTCTTCCAGAATCCGCTTCTTATCTTCCGCGCTGAACTTGCGCCGCTGTGCCTTCTCCGGCACTTCCGGATCAGGCGAACTGGCTGCAAAAGGAACTGCCATTCTGGCTTCGCTCACGATGATTCTCCTGGCCACCCCGCTCTGTAATTATGGCCGCGGATTCTGTCTCATCGATGTTGGCACGGAGGGTCCAGTCTCTTCTCATCAGCCGGTTTCATCTGGAGTTTCACCGAGAGACGAAAGATGTGCCTGCGTACGCCCTCGTCGTCGGCAGGACTGGCATCAAGATGAAGGAATCGGAAACGGCAGCCACGGGTGCGAAACCCACCATCAGCGTTGGCCCGAATCGCTTCAAAGCCGTTGGCATGCCGATGCAAATGCTTGCGAACACGTTATCCAGATATCTCGGCCGTCTGGTGGTCGACGAGACCGGCCTCAAAGGGAGCTACGATGTCACGCTGGAGTGGACACCTGACATGCCGCCCGCGGGCGCAGCAGTTCCGGGCAACGAACCACCGCCCGCCGACAGCCTGAGCCTCTTCACCGCTGTTCAAGAGCAACTCGGCTTGAAACTCGATTCTAAGAAAGCCCCGGTGCACATGTTTGTGATCGATCGTTTGGATCGCCCTGAGGCAAATTGACCGCAGCGCTGGCTCGCCCTCGCCTTCGATGACGTATCATTCTTAGAGCGATGCCGGTACGCCTTCGCGCCGTCAATACGGCGCTGGAATCTGAAAACAAAATTCACGACGATTCCGTCGCAGCAAACTTCGGGTTCAAAGGCGGCTTGGTGCCTGGAGTTACGGTCTATGGCTACCTCGCCTCCGCTGCGCTCGAATATTTTGGCGATTCCTGGCTGGAACGTGGCGCGATGGATGTGCGCTTCGTCGAGCCGATTTACCACGGCGACGATGTTTCTGTCTCCGCGGAGCCCGAGTCCGGTGGACTGCTTCGCGTCGCGGCTGGCAATTGCGCGAATGGCCTCGCGTGGATCCATTCCGATTCTGAACCGCGCCCCGCCGACTATGCCGAGGCTCCCATCGAGCGTCTCCCTGCGTCGCATGAAACATTGGCAGTCGGAACTGTTCTCGGAACAATCGCCCGCAAGCTGGACTTGGCGCAAGCGCGGATGAGCGCGCCACTCGATTCATGGATCAGCCCCAGTCGATTCGCACATCCGGCGATTCTTCTGGCGCTGGCTAATGAAATATTGGTGACCAATTACGTTCTCGGCCCGTGGATCCATGTTTCGAGCGAGGTGCGCAAATCAAGTGCGGTAAGGGATGGGGAAAACATTCGCGTACGCGGGCGCGTTGAGAATCTTTTCGAACGCAAAGGCCACGAGTTCGTCGTGCTTGATGTCCTGATTCTCAGCGGCGAGCGCGTGATCGAGCAGATCCGTCATACTGCCATCTGGCGCCCGCGCGCCCGCCAATAAATAATGGACGGCCTTCGTTTCACATGCCAGCCCGGTTGCACCAACTGCTGCGATCAATCTGGAAATGTCTACCTGACCGAAGACGACCTGATCCGCGCCGCGAAGTTCGTCAAGATGTCTCCGCGGGCGTTTGAAAACAAATACGTGTATCGCACCCGGCATCAGATGCGATTCCGCAAGCCTCGCGATAAGCAGTGTCCATTCCTGCGGGATCACGGATGCAGCATTCATCCGGCGAAGCCGACGCAATGCCGCACGTTTCCGTTCTGGCCCGAGCTGGTGGAGAATCGCGCGGCCTGGAAGGGCACGGCGCGCTACTGTCCTGGAATCGGAAAAGGCCCGCTGATCCAGATCGGCACCGCGCTCGAGATGGCCGAGGAGCAGCGCAAAGCTTATCCGGAAATGTATAAGTAGGCTACTTCTGGCTCAATCCGCCATCGACCGCCAGCACCTGGCCGGTGATGAAATTCGACGTTGAGAGAAAAAAGATCACTGCATCCGCGATATCGTCCGCCGTTCCCGCGCGGCATGCCGGAGTCTTCGCGATTAGTTTTTTGCTGCGCTCGTCCGGATCGCCAAAGGAGATCACGCCGGGTGCGACCGAGTTTACGGTCACTTTGGGCGCAAACGCCTTCGCCAGCGCGCGCGTCATCATGATCACTCCCGCCTTCGACGCGCAATAATGCGCATTGTGGGACCATGGCCGGATCCCGCCCAGCGAACTGAGATTCACGATCCTCCCGCCGTGTTGCGCGAGCATCCCGCGCGCCGCCTGCTGGCAGCAGAAAAACATAGCTTTCAGATTCACGGAATGGATGAAGTCCCAGTCAGCTTCGGTCACTTTTAAAGGATCGATGGTGGTGAATCGCCCAGCGTTGTTCACCAGCGCGTCAATAGGACCGATTTCGGTAAACATCCGCTCGATCTCCGCAACGCTTTCGAGATTCGCTTTCACCAGACGAGCGCCGCCGCACTCGGCCGCGGTCGCCTTCGCTTCCTCCTCGGACCGGTGGTAATGAACGATGACTTTCGCGCCTTCGCGAGCCAGACGCAGCGCAATGCCGCGGCCGATCCGTTTAGCGGCGCCAGTCACCAGAATCACGCGGCCATCTAGTAAAGACATGTTCCTATTGTGCCCGCTCCGCAATGAACACGCCCAACAGCACCATAGCACCGCCGAACGCCAGCGCCCAAGTCACCGGCTCACTCAGGATCAAGGATCCAAGAATCGCCGCCAGCACCGGCTCCACGTACGTGAACGCGCTTAACCGCGACGCCGGCATGTAGGCGAGCGCGTAGTAATACACCAGGTACGCGATCACAGACGAAAAAATTACCATGTAGGCCAGGCTCAGCCATGCAGTCGCGCTGACCTGCGACATGTGGAACGAGCCTCGATAAGACCACGATAGTGGTAGCAGCGTGACACTCCCGATCGTGTAAGCGAGCATGTTCATCGGAATGCTCCCGTAGCGCGCCGTGAGATCCTTTCCGATCACCGTGTAAAGCGCAAACGCCGCGGTTCCCAGGAACGCGAGAAAATCTCCGAACGGCGTGGCGACTCCCGAATTGCGGTTCGACAGTTCCAGCGCCAGAACGCCCGCCATCGCCACCAGCATCCCCGCAACCTTTGCGAACGTAAATCGTTCCTGGCCCATCACCACCGCCAGGACCAGAACAAGAATCGGCGACAGCGCGATGAACACCGCCATATGCGCGACACTGGTCCGGCTTAATCCGGCGATGAAGAAAAACTGGTTGAATGTGATCCCGCACAGCGCAGTCGCCGCCAGTTTAGGCCAGTCGGCGCGCGCAAATTTCTGTTTCGGCCGCCGCCACAGGTAAATCGGAATCAGGCAAAGCGTCGCCAGCGCGATCCGCATGCCTGGCAGGACCAGCGCCGGAATCTCGCGCAGGGCTATTTTTCCGATCACGAAGTTGAGCGCCCATGAAACGATCATGAACGCGACCATCGCGTACAACCGCGCCCGTGACGGCGCGTCTCGATTCAAGCGAGCGTTTCCTCTCGCACCGTCACCTGTTTCAAATAGTCATGATCGATCTCGAATCCGAACCCAGGCCCAGTCGGCACGGCTATTGGTTCCGCGCGGACGACACTTCCACGGCCGGCGAAACGATGTCGCGCTTCCAATATCGCTTGCTCGCCGAAACGTCGCCGGGAAGAATGAAATTCGGCAGCGTCGACAGCGCGATATTATGCGCCCGCCCGATGCCCGATTCGAGCATTCCGCCGCACCATACCGGAATCCCGTGCCGCTGCGCGACATCGTGAACGCGCTTCGCTTCGCGGAATCCGCCCACGCGGCCCAATTTAATATTGATGATCCCGCAAGCCTTCAGCAGAATCGCCTGCTCGGCCTGATGGGCGGAGCGGATGCATTCGTCGAGGCAAATCGGCGTCTGAAGCTGCTCCTGCAGCGCGACGTGATCGATGATCTCGTCGTGCGCCAGCGGCTGCTCGATCATCATCAAATTAAATTCATCCAAACATTTCAAGCGCGGCGCGTCTTCGAGCGTAAATGCCGAATTCGCGTCCGCCATCAGCCGGATGTCTGGAAAATTCTTGCGAACCTCGCGGATCACCTCCACGTCCCATCCCGGCTTGATCTTCATCTTGACGCGCTGATATCCGGCGTTCACCTCGGTCTCGATCTTCTTCAGCAATTGCGCGAACGGAGTCTTGAATTCCGATGGAAACCCCGCATCCGATCTCCGTTCGCGCGCCGCCGCCGATCTGTTTCGCCAGCGGAACGCCGTTCAGCCGCGCTTCCAGATCCCACGCCGCCACCTCGATTCCGCCGCACGCCATGTGATGCCCGCGAATATGCGACGTCCGATCGGCCACGTCCGACGCGTGTTCGAACTTGTGCTTCAATACACGCGGACCTGCGAAATCCCGCGCGATCAGCCACGCCGATTCGGTCCACTCTTCGTTGTAGAACGGATTTTCGCCGGCCGTGATCTCGCCCCAGCCGGAAACGCCGTCGGAAATCACCTCCACCAGCACGATGTCGCGCTCATAGATCCGGCCGAAGCTGGTCTCGAAAAAATGCACCAGCGGCATGTGGATCTGGCGCAGAACGATGCGGTCTATTTGGAATCCCATTTGGTAAACAGGTACGAGCCGGCTTCGGGCGTGCGCTCGAATCCGGTCACGGCCAAACCTTTCGCAAGATTTTCCTGAAATTGCTCGCTGACGCGCGCCTGAATTTCCCGCGCCCGCGCGTGATCCGTTTCTTTGATCTTGTAAATCTCCGACGTGACGGAAATCCGGGCGGCTTCCGGCGGCCGCTCGCGCTTTGCGCCGGATAAAATCGCCTCGACGCGCGGGCTGGTCAGCCACCATTCCGCTATGCAGCGATCGGTCGGCAGCCCGCCATGCAGTTTACTCGAAGTGGTCCCGTATTGATTCAGCACGAACCGCCGCACGATCGCTCCCAGCCGCTCAAGATTGAAATAGGCGTTCTTGATTTCGAGCGGATCGAAGGTCCACTCCATCAATTCGATTCCGCGCGACAGTGCTTCGCGCCGCTGTTCGAGTTTCAACAATCGCCCCACGCCCGCGTCGCGATATTCCTTCGCCACGCCGAGCATGTGACTGTGCAGATATGATCCGCCGCCCGGCTTGATCCCTGGAATCGCCAGGCAGAATCCGACCATCCGTCCGCCATCGAACGCGCCAAACGCCTGACCGCCGACTTTGGTCGCGGTGACGAACAAACGCACCGGCAGCAATTCCACTTCTTCGAATCCCCAGATCACCTGCTGCAACTGGACGGCTTCGACGAATTCGTCATGTGTATGCAGCGCGTGAATCTCAATCATGGCGTTTCGCGTCCTGCCACAGCGCTTCCATTTCGTCGACGGTCGATTCGCGCGGAGTCTTCCCCCGCTCCGCCAGTCCGTTTTCGACGTGCGCGAAACGCCGCCGGAACTTCGCGTTGGTTTTGCGCAGCGCCTGCTCGGGATCCACTTTCATGAATCGAGCAATGTTGACGATCACAAACAGCAGATCGCCGATTTCGTTCTCGATCTCACCTGCGCTCCCAGCCTCGCGCAGTTCGTCCAGTTCCTCGTCGAGTTTCTCGAACACCTGCTCGACGTTCTCCCAATCGAACCCCGCGCCCGCCGCGCGTGATGCGATTTGCTGCGCCTCCACCAGCGCCGGCAGCGATCGAGGCACGCCTTCAAGCAGCCCTTTCGGCCGCGGTTTCTCTTCGGCCTTGATCTCATCCCAGCGCTTCTTCACATCGTCGGCCGTGCGAGCGTCGCCGTCTCCAAACACATGCGGGTGACGGCGGATCAGCTTCGAATTGATCGCGTCGAGCGAATCCGCAATGTCGAAGCGCCCTTCTTCGGCGGCCATCTGCGCAAAGAAAACCGGTTGCAGCAGCAAATCCCCAAGCTCCTCTGCCAGCCCCTCCCAATCGCGCGCGTCGATCGCGTCCATGACTTCATAAGATTCTTCGAGCAGATACGGTTTGATCGTGTCGAAGTTCTGTTCGCGATCCCACGGGCAGCCGCCCGGGGCGCGCAACCGCGTCATGATTTCGACCAGCCGCGCGAAGCCTTCCCCGGCGGACAATTTGGGCTTGGTTTCTGCCACAGGAATTTCAGGTTACCACGCGTTATTCGTGAGAGAGCTTGGCCGTGAGCATCCACTGCAATACGCCCCGCGGCTCCCCTCCCACGGCTGCGAAGTCAATCCTCATCAACGCGCCTTTTTTGAACTCGACCATCGCGTGCGTGGATCCCAGCATCCACGCCACCGTGTGCGAAAACAACGGCTCATGCCCGGCGAGCAGAATCGATGCCTGGTTGCGATGTGCACGGATTTCCGCCCAGACATCGCGTGGCGCGGAGTCCGGCGTCAGCGCGCCCGTGCGCGCGATCTCACCCTGATATTGAAGCGCCTCAGCCGCAATCTCCGCGGTTTCGATGGCTCGTTTCAAGGGACTCGAAAGGATCAGCGACGGATTCACACCCGCTTTAGCCGCGCGGTCCAGCACGCGGCGCAGCTTCTTTTTTCCGTCCTCGGTCAAGCGCCGGTCCGCGTCCCGGCCGCTGGGCGCGCGGTCCTCGGCGATCCCGTGGCGCAGAAAATATAGCTCCAAGGCTGCTCCTACAAACTAGCGTGATCGAACCGCACAGAACCAGTGTCGCGGATTCTCATCGACCGTCGAGGCGACCGAAAGTAGCCGTAGGCTACTCTACGCCACTCTTCGGCTTAGCGATTGTTACCGCCGGAATATTCGCGTCCTTTACCGCCTTGTTGAACGCCGCGATGTCCTCGGTCAGCAGTTTTTGTGCGGCGCGCAGTTGAACGTTGACCTCCGTGGTCAGCTCCTCATTCACCGCTTCGGATTGGCGAGTCGGACCGGCATCCGTCCCCTCGACGACCCCCAGCAGCGCGGCGATCCGGTTATTCAGCCTGATCGGATAATTCAGCGGATCTTCGTGAGCCTGATTCTTCACCTGGTAAAGCTCTTCTTCAACCGAGGAAAGCTTCTTGGTCAGCTCCTGCGCCGTGTCGACTACCTTCTTGGCAGCAGGATTATCCTTCCACAGCGAAACATATTCGCCCAACTGCTTTTTCGCCTCGCGGATGTCGATCACCGCCTGGTTGGTCTGCGAGAGCTTATCGCGGATCTGAAGCGCCAACGCGAGCTGACGGTTGAACTCGTCTGTGGTGGTCTTCAGCCGCGGATCCTTCACTACTGTAAACGGCTGCGTCTGCGTCTTCCCGTCGACTGTCAGCCGCACCTGGTAATTTCCGGGCACCACCATCGGCCCGCGGGTCGATCCCGCCCACAGAATCATGTTCGGAAATGTCGTCGCATCGGGATAATGCAGATCCCAGACGAATCGATTCATGCCAGTCTGCGCCGGCACGCGAGCGGGCCCGCCTCCCGCGAAAGGATTGAACTCAGCTTCCTGCTCGGCGATGGCCTGGAGTTCCGGCGATCGCTCCGCTGTGCGGCTCGAATATTTGTTGATCGACTTACCCGCAACATCCAGGAATTCGAGCGTCACCTCACCCTGCGGCCGGTCCTTCAAGTAAAACTCGATCACCGCGCCCGTCGGAGGATTCGCACCCGCCGCGACTCCGGCGCGTCCACCGCCACCGCCGCCGCGCCCGCCTTCAGTCCGCATCGCCGACCTCGGCTGATACAACTTCGCTTCTTCCGTCGGATTCGCGCCGCGAACCTGATTCAACAGCGCCAGATCGTCCATGATCCAGAACGCCCGCCCTTGCGTCGCGACTACCAGCTCGTCATCGCGCTTGTGGAACGCCAGGTCGGTAATCGGGACCACCGGCAGATTGAGCTGAATGGACTGCCAATGATCGCCCGAATCGTAGGAAACATAAATCCCGAATTCTGTTCCGGCGAACATCAGCCCTTTGCGGTTCGGATCCTCGCGGACCACGCGAGTGAAATGATCGTCTGGAATGCCGTTGACGATCTTGGTCCATGTCTTGCCGTAGTCGGTGGTCTTATACATGTACGGCTTGAAATCGTCGGATTTATACATGGTCGCCGCGACATACGCCGTCGCCGGATCGTGCGGCGAAGGATCGATCGCGTTGATCTGAATCCACTCCGGCATGATGTCTTTCGGCGGAGTCACATTGGTCCAGGTCTTTCCGCCATCGCGCGTTAAATTGACCAGCCCGTCATCCGATCCGACCCAGATCAACCCCTTCGAGATCGGCGATTCGTTGATGGTGAAAATGGTGTCGTAATACTCGATGCTGGTGTTGTCCTTGGTAATCGGCCCGCCCGACGATCCCTGCCGCGACCGGTCGTTGCGCGTCAAATCTCCCGAAATCGGCGTCCAGGATTGCCCCTCATCGGTCGACTTGAACATCACGTTCGCGCCCGCATAGATCACCGTCGGATCGTGTGGCGAAATGACGATCGGAAAGCTCCACTGGAAACGGTATTTCAGATCGGACGCCGGGTGCCCCATCGGATTATCCGGCCAAGGATTAATGTTGCGCTGGATTCCGGTCCGCGCGTCGAACCGGGTAATCAAGTTGCCGTACGATCCCGCATAAACCACGTTGGTATCGCGAAGATCCGGAGCGATCCAGCCGCTCTCGCCGCCGCCCACGTCGTACCAGTCTTTCTCGGTGATGCCTCCACGCCCGCGCGTCGCCGTCCGCACTGTGGAATTGTCCTGCTGCGCGCCATAGGCGTGATACGGAAAATCGTTGTCCAGCGCGACGCGATAAAACTGCGCCGTCGGCTGATTCATGATGGTCGACCAGGAACGACCGCCGTTAAAGCTCACGTTGGCCCCGCCGTCGTTCGATTCGATCATCCTCTGCGGATCGTCCGGAGCCAGCCACAGCCCGTGATTATCGCCATGCGGCGTCTGAATCGACGAATAGGTGCGCCCGCCGTCGGTCGATTTGAAAAATCCAGTATTCAGGTAATACACCGTGTCGACATTCTTCGGATCCGCGAACACGTGCGTGTAGTACCACGCGCGCTGGCGAAGATCGTTGTGCGAATTCGTCCGCACCCAGGTATCGCCGCCGTTGTCCGACCGGAATGCTCCGCCCTCGGCCGCTTCAATCAACGCATACACGCGCTGCGGATTCGCGGGAGAAACACTCACTCCCACGCGCCCCATCGGACCTTTCGGCATGCCGGGATTCTTGCTCAGGTCTTTCCATGTATCGCCGCCGTCAGTCGATTTCCATATTCCGCTGCCCTCGCCGCCGCTCTCCAGGCTGTACGGCGTCCGATACACTTCCCAGAACGCTGCATAGATCACCTTGGGATTGTTCGGGTCCATGGAAAGATCGACCGCGCCGGCTTTGGGGCCGCGTGTCAGAACCTGTTTCCAGGTCGCGCCGCCATCGGTCGACCGGAACACGCCGCGCTGCTCGTTCGGTCCGAACTGATGTCCCAGCGCCGCGACGAAAACGATGTTCGCGTCCTTAGGATTCACCACGACGCGGCCAATCTGCTCCGTGTCTTTCAGTCCGACGTTCTTCCAGGTCCGCCCCGCATCGGTCGACTTGTAAACTCCATCGCCCGGCGATGCATTGCCGCGAATGCAAGCTTCGCCCATGCCGGCATAGACCACGTTCGGATCCGACTCCGCCACCGCCAGCGCTCCCACGTCTCCATTAGCGAGTTGCCCGTCCGCAACCGGAACCCACGTCGCTCCGCCATCGGTAGTCTTGAAAATCCCTCCGCCGGTCGCGCCGAAGTAGTAAACCTGGGGCTGAGAAGTGACGCCTGCTACCGCCAGGACGCGCCCTCCGCGAAACGGCCCGATCTGCCGCCATCGAATGTCCTTGAGAGGCCCTTCGATCCGAGGTCCAGCCGCAGCCATCCCCCGGCCACCGCGTTGAGCAATCGCATTTTCAGTGGTTAGGCAAAGTGAAAGAGCAAGAAAAAAGAGAGCAAACGTGATGCGTCGCATACATGAAGGTTAACACTAGGGCCAATAGTAGAGCGAGCCTAGCTCAACTGATTGATGCCATTTTTCGCACGATTGCTTCGTGCTCGATCATGCGTACGCGCTCTTCTAAAAGAGCCAGGCGTTCGTCAAGCGATCGCAGCCGTATGTCCGTCGTGCGCGCCCTCCCCTGGAACTCGCGCAGGATCTGCGTCTGCATTTTGCGCATCCCCTCGATCAGGCCGCCTCGAAGCTGGCTGATTTCGCTTTCGAGCCGGTCGAGACCGTTCTTGGTTGCTGGTCGATCGTCATCATTAGACATGGCTGCCTTATTTTAATACCAGTTGCGTAACCGACTCCTGTCTGTTACCTTATATTTTTGTAGTCACCTTGGGAGGCGTTGGGCCAGAAGTACCGTGTCCCGCCGTTTGGACCAGTCAAAACATGAGCCGCAAAACAGGTAAGAAGTATTCTGCCGCGTTCAAGCAGGTCGAGCGCAAACCTTATACCATCGAGCAGGCCGTGCCGCTCGTTCAGAAGGTCAAGTTCGCCAAGTTCGACGAAACCATGGAGCTGCATATGCGCCTGGGCGTCGATCCGAAACACGCCGACCAGATGGTCCGCGGCACCGTGGTGCTGCCCAACGGACTCGGCAAATCGAAAAAGGTTCTGGTGATCGCCTCGGGCGACAAGCAGCGCGAAGCGCAGGAAGCCGGCGCCGATTTCGTCGGCGGCGACGATATGGTCGCTAAAATCCAGACTGAAAACTGGACCGACTTCGACGCCGTCATCGCCACTCCGGATATGATGCGCGGAGTCGGCCGCCTCGGTAAGATCCTCGGCCCGCGCGGCCTGATGCCGAATCCGAAGACCGGAACCGTTACCGTCGATATCGCGCAAGCGGTCAAGGAAGTGAAAGCCGGTAAAGTCGAATTTCGCGTCGACAAGACCGGCGTTATCCATGTACCGTTCGGAAAGATCAGTTTCTCGAGCGAAAAACTGCTCGAGAACGCCAACAGTCTCCTGCAAGCCGTGGTGAAGGCGAAGCCGTCGGCGGCCAAGGGTAAGTACGTCAAGAGCGTGACCATCTGTTCGACCATGGGTCCTGGCGATCGCCCTCGACGTGACGCCCTACAACCAGAAGGTGGTCTAAATGAAAAAGAAACCGGAAAAGCAGAAAGACCTGGAGAAGCTGAAGGCGGAGCTCGCCAAGTCCGGCAACCTGTTCCTGACCGGCTACGAGAAAATGACCGTCTCCCAGGATTTCGAGCTGCGCAAAGCCGATCCGCGGCGCGGGCGCGAATTACAAGGTGATCAAGAATCGCATCGCCGAAAAGGCCGCCGAAGGAACTCCCGCCGGGGAGCTGCTCAAGGACTTGAAGGGCATGTGCTCGCTCGCCTACACGTCGGGCGATCCGGTGGCGCTGGCTAAGGCGCTGACCGCGTATGCCAAGGCGAATCCGGCTCTCACTTTCCGCGCCGGCATGGTGGAAGGGCCGCGTGGTGGATGTCACCGGCATCAACGATCTGGCATCGTTGCCTTCGAAAGAACAGATTTACGCGAAGCTTTTGTTTTTGATCAACGCCCCAGCCCAGCGGCTGGTGACGGCGATCAATGGGGTAGGCCGCAATCTGGCGGTTGTGGTAGATCAGGGCGTCAAGGAAAACAAGTTCAAGGGGTAGCCTCACAGCACCTCGATTCAATCACTATCTAAGGATAAAGAAATGGCTGATATCAACGCGATTGCGGAACAGATTCAAGGGCTTACGCTGCTCGAAGCGTCTCAGCTCGTCAAGTTCCTCGAGGAAAAGCTGGGCGTTTCGGCGGCGGCTGCGGCCGTAGCGGCGGCTCCGGCGGCGGCGGCGCAGCGGCTGCGGCTCCGGTGGAGGAAAAGACCGAGTTCGCCGTGGTTCTCACCGCGGCGGGCGCGAATAAGATCAATGTTATCAAGGTGGTCCGTGAAGTTACCAGCCTCGGACTGAAGGAAGCCAAGGATCTGGTCGACGGCGCTCCCAAGACCGTCAAAGAAGGCGTAAATAAGGATGAGGCGGAGGCAATCAAGAAGAAGTTTGTCGACGCCGGCGCGTCCGTCGAAGTTAAGTAGGAATAGCGCCGAAATCAAGCAGGTCGGATGCCGTTTGACGAAACGATTGGCATCTGATATGCTTAGAACACCGGAGAAGAGAGCCCCGGCCCTTTTACAGTGATTTTGTTACCCCGCGATCTGCTCGGCAGTTCGTCTGAACTACCGCTAGGCTTCGCCCTGCGTGCACATCTCCCGCCCGAAGTGTATTTAGCCTTCGGGCGTTTTCGTTTTGAGTCTTGGTTCTAGATTGGAGGCCAAATTACGGCCCCATTTGAACGTCGTTAGCGGCTCTCGCTGCTTGAGGATTTTGAGACATGCAAACCCAGGAATTGACCAAACATCGGGAACGAGTTGATTTTTCGAAGATCAAAACCTCGATTCCGATTCCGAACCTGATCGAGGTTCAGAAAAAATCCTATGAACGCTTTCTCCAGATGGACCTGCTTCCGACCGAGCGGGACGACACCGGACTCGAGAGCGTTTTCAAAAGCGTCTTCCCCATCTCCGATTTTCGCGGCTTGAGCCAGCTCGAGTTCGTCGATTACGCCATCGGAAACTGGGAGTGCAAGTGCGGCAACCTCAAAGGTCTGCACCATCTGCGTTCCACTTGCCGCAACCCGGCCTGCGGCGCGACTATCAAAACCGATCCGTTCCACCTGGGCGACGTTCTCTGCCCGCGCTGCGGAACCTTCAACAAGAACATCGTTACGTTCTGCAACCGCTGCGGCGATCCCGTGGGTCTTCAACTCAAGTACGACGTCGCCGAATGCGAAGAGCGCGGCATGACCTATGCGGCTCCGCTCAAGGTCACCATCCGACTCACGGTGTTCGACAAGGACCCCGAGACCGGAAACAAGACCATCCGCGACATCAAGGAGCAGGAAGTTTTCTTCGGCGAAATTCCGCTGATGACCGAGAACGGCACCTTCATCATCAATGGAACCGAGCGCGTCATCGTCTCGCAGTTGCACCGCTCGCCCGGCGTCTTCTTCGAACGCCAGCAGGCGCAGGGCTACTTCCTCGGAAAGATCATTCCCTACCGCGGAAGCTGGGTCGAGTTCGAATACGACAACAAGAACCTTCTGCATGTCCGCATCGACCGGAAGCGCAAATTCTACGGCACTGTGTTTCTCCGCGCTCTGGGACTTGAAGACCGACGCCGATATCCTGCGCGCGTTCTACAAGTGCAACGACATCGTCATCAAGGACAAGAAGCTGTTCTGGAAGGTGAGCGAAGGCCTGATCGGCCACAAGCTCTCCCACGCCATCGTCAAGAGCGGCGAAACCGTGGTGCCGCAGGGCCGCAAGATCACCAACAGCGTTTATAAGGACATCCTGAAAGCCAAGATCGAACAGGTGGAAGTCGCGCCGAACGATCTTGAAGGCGCCTACGTCGCCGCCGACGTGGTCGACATGGAAACCGGCGAAGTGCTGATCGAAGCCAATCATGAGCTGACGCCGACCATCACCGCCAAGCTGATCGAAGCTCGCATCACCAACTTCGACGTTTTCTTCCCCGAGCTCGACGATGTGGGCAACGTCATCTCCGTCACGCTGCGCAAGGACGGCGTGAAGCAGCAGAACGACGCGCTGCTCGAAATCTACCGCAAGCTTCGCCCCGGCGATCCGCCGACTGTCGATACCGCCACGCAGTTGTTCCAGGGCATGTTCTTCGACGCCCGCAAGTACGATTTCTCGCGCGTCGGCCGCATGAAGTTCAATATCAAGCTGCACGACAAGGCCGACGCCACCTCCGCTCGATAAGCGCACGCTCGACCACCAGGATTTCATCGACACCATCCAGTACCTGCTGCGGCTGCGCAGAGGCATCGGCGCCGTCGACGACATCGACCACCTGGGCAATCGCCGCGTTCGCGCCGTGGGCGAGCTGCTCGAAAACCAGTTCCGCATCGGCTTGGTCCGCATGGAACGCGCCATCAAAGAAAAGATGAGCGTCTACCAGGAAATGTCGACCGCCATGCCGCACGACTTGGTCAACGCCAAGCCGGTCATGGCCGCGATTCGTGAATTTTTCGGCTCCTCTCAGCTCTCGCAATTCATGGATCAGACCAATCCGCTGTCGGAGATCACGCACAAACGCCGTCTGTCGGCTCTCGGACCAGGCGGTCTCTCGCGCGAGCGCGCCGGATTCGAAGTCCGCGACGTGCATCCCACGCACTACGGCCGCATCTGCCCGATTGAAACGCCGGAAGGCCCCAACATCGGGCTGATCAGCTCGCTCTCCTGCTTTGCGCGCATCAATGAATACGGCTTCATTGAAAGCCCGTATCGCCGCGTCAAAGATGGAGTGGTAGTGGACGAGGTTCGCATTTTGAACCCGGGCGACACCGAGTTCAAGGTCGGACAGGTGATGCCGCGCGCCGAGCTCGACAAGGCAAACAAGGGCGCCAAGAAGCAGCCGGCCGAATCCGAAGCGCACTGCGATTATCTTTCCGCCTGGGAAGAAGACAAGTACCTGATCGCGCAGGCCAACGTCGGCCTGGACGAAAAGGGACGCATCACGGCTGAACTGGTCAATGCCCGGCAGGCCGGAAACTTCGTTCTGAAGCACGTCGACGAAGTGGAGTACATGGACGTCAGCCCGAAGCAACTGGTCTCGGTTGCCGCGAGCCTGATTCCGTTCCTTGAAAACGACGACGCCAACCGCGCGCTGATGGGATCGAACATGCAGCGCCAGGCTGTGCCTCTGCTGCGCGCCGAATCTCCTTATGTCGGAACCGGCATGGAGCGCGTCACCGCCCGCGATTCGGGCGCCGTGGTTCTGTGCAAGCGCTCCGGCGTGGTCGATTCGGTCGACAGCGAGCGCATCATCGTGCGCGTCGAAGGCAGCAGCCACGAAGGCCAGCTTTCCCGCGAAGTGGGCGCGGACATCTATCAGATGACCAAGTTCAAGCGCTCCAATCAGAACACGTGCATCAACCAGAAGCCGATCGTATTTCAAGGCGAGCGCGTGAAAAAGGGCGACGTGCTGGCCGACGGTCCCTGCACCGAATCGGGCGAGCTGGCTCTGGGCCGCAACGTCCTGGTCGCGTTCATGCCGTGGCGCGGCTACAACTTTGAGGACGCCATCGTCGTGTCCGAGAAGCTGGTCAAGGAAGACTACTACACCTCGATTCACATTGAGGAGTTCGAAGTCGACGCCCGCGACACCAAGCTTGGACCCGAGGAAATCACGCGCGATATTCCCAACATCGCCGAAGGATTTCTGCGCAATCTCGACGAGAGCGGAATTATCCGCATCGGCGCCACGGTGAAGCCGGGCGACATTCTGGTGGGCAAAGTCACGCCCAAAGGCGAGACGCAGCTCACTCCGGAAGAGAAGCTGCTGCGCGCGATCTTCGGTGAAAAAGCCGGAGACGTGAAGGACGCTTCGCTCTACTGCCCGCCGGGAATCGAAGGCACGGTGGTCGATTGCAAGGTGTTTTCGCGAAAAGGCGCGGAACTCGACGAGCGCTCCAAGCTGATCCTCGAAAATTCCGAAGAGCGCCTTCGCCGCAACCTCGAAGACGAAAAACGCATTTTGAACGATGAGCGGTCCAAGCGCCTGGCGGTCATGCTCGACGGCAAGGAACTGCTGGCCGATCTGCACGACGAAAAGACCAACAAGAAACTGCTCTCCAAGGGCACGTTCATGTCCCGCGATCTGATCGAAAAATTGCGGGCGCGCGACCTGAAGCGCATGAAGCTGAAGGACAAGGATCCGCGGCTCAACGAACAGGTGGACGAAATCGAAGAGATGACCTCGCGGCAGATCGCGGTGCTCGAAAAGATCACCGATGAGCGCATCGCCAAGCTTCGCAAAGGCGACGAACTGCCTCCGGGCGTCATCAAGCAAGTCAAGTGCTACATCGCCATGAAGCGCAAGCTTTCGGTCGGCGATAAGATGGCCGGCCGCCACGGCAACAAGGGCGTGATCGCGCGCATCGTTCCTGAAGAGGACATGCCGTATCTGCCCGACGGCACTCCGGTCGAGATCGTGCTGAATCCGCTGGGCGTTCCCAGCCGTATGAACGTCGGCCAGATTCTCGAAACGCACCTTGGCTGGGCCGCGCACGCGCTGGGCGTGAAATTCGCCACGCCCGTGTTCGACGGCGCAACCGAAAAAGACATCAAATCGCAGCTGAACTCCGCCAACCTGCCGAGTTCCGGCAAGGTCCAGCTGTGGGACGGCATCAGCGGCCAGCCGTTTGAGCAGCCGGTGACCGTCGGATACATCTACATGCTGAAGTTGTCGCACCTGGTGGACGACAAGATTCACGCGCGGTCCATCGGACCGTATTCGCTGATCACGCAGCAGCCGCTGGGCGGCAAGGCTCAGTTCGGCGGCCAGCGCTTCGGAGAAATGGAAGTGTGGGCTCTCGAAGCCTACGGCGCCGCCTACGTATTGCAGGAATTGTTAACAGCCAAGTCCGACGACGTGTACGGACGCGCCAAGATTTATGAAGCCATCGTCAAGGGCGAAGCGGCAGCCGAGCCGGGCGTCCCCGAGAGCTTCAACGTCTTGATCCGCGAGTTGCAATCGTTGTGCCTGGACGTCGAGTTGATGAAGAAGCCGCGGGAAGCGCTGGAAACGGCCATCGCGGCGGACTGACGCTTTAAACAAAGAGCAGAGCGTTCTGAAGAATGTTCATAAAAGGACGAGTGGATAAAACCTCATGGGAGATCATATGTATCGTTCTTCTCCATACGATCGCGCGAACCTGATCGCGGATTTTGATTCCATTCGCATCTCGCTCGCCTCTCCGGAAAAGATCCGGAGCTGGTCGCATGGCGAGGTCACCAAGCCCGAGACCATCAATTACCGGACCTTCAAGCCGGAGCGCGATGGCCTGTTCTGCGCCCGCATTTTCGGTCCCATCGCGGACTGGGAATGCCTGTGCGGCAAGTACAAGCGCATGAAGCATCGCGGCGTGATTTGCGACAAGTGCGGCGTCGAAGTCACCCTGTCGCGCGTCCGCCGCGAACGGCTGGGACATATCGAGCTCGCCAGCCCCTGCTCGCATGTCTGGTTTTTCAAAGGCCTGCCGAGCCGCATCGGCTACCTGCTCGATATCACTCTTCGTGAGCTCGAGCGCGTTCTGTATTTTGAAGCCTTCGTGGTGGTCGATCCCGGCGAAGTGCCGGATCTCAAAAAAGCCGAAGTGATCAGCGACGAGCGAAAGCGCCAGCTCGACACCGAATTCGCCGGCAAATTCGTCGCCATGATGGGCGCCGAAGGCATCAAGGAACTGCTCAAGAAAGTCGACGTCGACTCGCTCAGCCTCGAAATTCGCGAGCGCATGAAGACCGAAGTTTCGCAGCAGAAAAAACTGAAGTACGCCAAGCGCCTGCGCGTCGCCGAGAGCTTCCGCAAGTCCGGCAACAAGCCGGAGTGGATGATTCTCGATGTGATTCCGGTCATTCCGCCGGAACTGCGCCCGCTGGTTCCGCTGGATGGCGGACGTTTCGCGACTTCGGATCTGAACGACCTGTACCGCCGCGTCATCAATCGCAACAACCGCCTGAAGAAGCTGATCGAGCTGCACGCTCCCGACGTGATCGTGCGCAATGAAAAGCGCATGTTGCAGGAAGCGGTCGACGCTCTGTTCGACAACGGCCGCCGTGGACGCGTGCTGCGCGGCGCCAACAATCGCCCGCTCAAGTCGCTTTCCGATACCTTGAAAGGCAAGCAGGGACGCTTCCGCCAGAACCTGCTCGGCAAGCGCGTCGACTATTCGGGCCGCTCCGTGATCGTCGTCGGCCCCGAGCTGAAGCTGCACCAGTGCGGTCTTCCCAAGAAAATGGCGCTGGAGCTGTTCAAGCCGTTCATCTATCATCGCCTGGAACAGCGCGGCCACTGCACCACCATCAAACAGGCCAAGGAACTGGTCGAGCAGCAGGATCCCGTGGTTTGGGACATTCTCGAAGAAGTCATCAAGGATCACCCGATTCTTCTGAATCGCGCTCCGACGCTTCACCGCTTGGGCATTCAGGCGTTTGAGCCGGTGCTGGTCGAAGGCAAGGCCATCAAGATTCATCCGCTGGTCTGCACCGCCTTCAACGCCGATTTCGACGGCGACCAGATGGCCGTCCACATTCCGCTTTCGCCGGAAGCGCAGATCGAAGCTTCCACGCTGATGCTGTCGGCGAACAATATTCTCTCGCCCGCGCATGGCTCGCCGATCGCCGTCCCGACGCAGGACATGGTGCTCGGCCTGTATTACCTGACCAAGGCGCGCCCGGGAACCAAGGGCGAAGGCCGCACTTTCGCCTCCATCGACGACGTTTTGATCGCGCTCGAAATGGGCGAGGTTGAAACCCTGACGCCGATCAAGCTTCGCTACACCGGCAAAGTGATCGACCTGGTGAAGGCGTTCGACAACCAGAACGTCATGCACACGGAGCCGATCGAGTTCTCCAAGCAGTACATGGACACCACCGTCGGCCGCGTCATTCTGAACGACGTTCTGCCCGACGAAATGCCGTTCATCAACGGCCTGCTCAAGAAGAAGGGGCTGACGCAGCTGGTCCAGTATTGCTATCTGAAGTACGGCCTGTCGATCACCGTCACCATGCTCGATCAGGTGAAGTCGCTTGGATTCCTGTACGCGACGCGCGCCGGAATCTCCATCGGGATCGACGATATGATCGTCCCCGGCGAAAAGGCCGGCCTGGTGCGCGACGCCGAAAAAGCCGTGATCGAAGTTCGCTCCCAGTATCAGGAAGGCGCGATCACGCACGGCGAGCGCTACAACAAGATCATCGAGATCTGGTCCAAAGTCACCGAACGCGTCTCCGAAGAAATGTTCAAGCGCATGGAGGAGGACGACCGCACCGGCCGCTACCTCAATCCGATTTACATCATGGCGGACTCCGGCGCGCGCGGATCGAAACAGCAGATCCGCCAGCTTTCCGGTATGCGCGGCCTGATGGCCAAGCCGTCCGGCGAAATCATCGAGACGCCCATCACCGCGAACTTCCGCGAAGGCTTGAACGTACTCGAATACTTCATCTCCACGCACGGCGCGCGTAAGGGTCTGGCCGATACCGCTCTCAAGACGGCGGATTCCGGCTACCTCACCCGCCGCCTGTGCGACGTCGCCCAGGACGTGATCGTCACCGAATTCGATTGCGGCACCAGCGACGGAATCTACGTCGAGCCGATCATCGAATCGGGCGAAATCATCGAGCCGTTGCGCGACCGCATCGTCGGCCGCGTGGCCCTCGAAGATCAGCTCGATTACGAAGGCAACGTGATCGTTCACGTCAACCAGGAGATCACCGAGGATCTGGCCGCGGCGATTCAGGCCGCCGGTATCGAGCGCGTCAAGATCCGCTCCGTGCTCACCTGCGAATCCAAACGCGGCGTCTGCCAGCTCTGCTACGGGCGCAACCTCGCCACCGGCCGCATGGTCGAGCGCGGGGAGGCCGTGGGAATCATTTCCGCGCAGTCGATCGGTGAGCCTGGAACGCAGCTCACCATGCGCACGTTCCACATCGGCGGCGCGGCCACCGGTTCGGCGGAACAGTCGAAGCAGGACGCCAAGTCCGATGGCAGCGTGAAGTTCATCAACGTCGTCACCGTCAAGAACGCCAAGGGCGAGCTGGTGGCGATGAATCGCAACGGCATCATCGCCATCATCGACGACAAGCAGCGTGAAAAAGAGCGCTATCAAGTGGTTTACGGCGCGAAAATTCACTTCGGCGAGGGCGCCAAAGTCGAAGCCAACGCGGTCCTGCTGGAATGGGATCCGTACACTTTCTCGATCCTTACCGAAGTCACCGGCGTGGTTCATTTCAAGGATCTGAACGACGGCACCACCATGCAGGAACAGGTGGACGAAATCACCGGCCGTTCGCAGTGGGTGGTGATGGATTCGACCGACGAAAAGCGCGTTCCCGCGCTGATCGTGCGGCCGACCGGCGGCACCAAGAGCGACGAAAAACGCTACCTGATGCCGGTCCACGCCCACTTGATGATCTCCGACGGCGATGAAGTGCACGCCGGCGACGTGCTCGCCAAGATCCCGCGAGCCACCACTAAGACCAAAGACATCACGGGCGGTCTGCCGCGCGTGGTGGAGCTGTTCGAAGCCCGCAAGCCGCGCGAAACCGCGGTGATCACGGAAATCGACGGCATCGTGAAGTACGGCGAAATCGCTAAGGGTATGCGCAAAATCTACATCATCGGCGACGATGGCGAGCAGCGCGAATACCCGATCCCGCGCGGCGTTCACATCAACGTGCAGGAAGGCGAGCGCGTCAAACACGGCGATCCGCTCATGGACGGTCCGCGCAATCCGCATGACATCATGGCGGTCATGGGCGAAAAAGATCTGCAAAAGTACCTGGTGAACGAAATCCAGGAAGTCTACCGTTTGCAGGGCGTCAACATCAACGATAAGCACCTGGAAGTCATCGCACGCCAGATGATGCGCTGGGTGAAAGTGGACGACATCGGCGACACCGAATTCCTTCCCGAGGAAGTTGTCGACAAGTTCAAGTTCCGCGAAGAAAACAATCGCGTGCTCGAAGCCGGCGGGCGTCCGGCAGCCGGAAAAACCGTGCTGCTGGGCATCACCAAAGCTTCGCTTTCCACCGATTCGTTCATCTCCGCCGCCAGTTTCCAGGAGACCACGCGCGTGCTGACCGAAGCCGCCATCAACGGCAAGGTCGACTATCTGCGCGGACTCAAGGAAAACGTCATCATGGGCCGGCTGATCCCGGCCGGCACCGGTATGGAATACTACCGCAGCGTCAAGATCGCCGGCGAGGATGTGGAAGAGGAGATGGTGGCCGAAGAAACCGCCGCCCTCGACGCGATCCCGGGGTACGACGAAGAAACCCGCGCGCTTTATGCCGGCGGGCTTTCCGAGGAGCATCCCAGACCCGGCGGCGAAGAAACGCTGGCCGAGTAGCCGCCGCTAATGCCGCTGGTCCGTTCGCTGCGGAACATCCTAGTGCGGCCTCGATGAGGCGCTCTCTCATCTCGATGTCGACACGAAAACGGCGGAAATCGTTCCCCCGCGCAGCCGATACGACGAAATTGTCGCGTTCGTCCGCTCCATGGATCAGCCGGACGCCGATGCGCGCGAACTACCTGGAAATTCACATCCCCCGCATCGGTCGCACTCTGACGCTGGTTCCCGCGCACCGAAAATCCAAGCGCGTTCTGGAGATGGGCGCCTACATGCAAATGACGCCGGCGCTTCAGTGCGTGCTCGGATATCAGGAAGTGCGCGGGCGCCTATTTCGGCCCCCTCGGCCGAACGCGAGGAAAAGACCAGCACCGCCGCGGGAAGCAGAAGTCTTCCGCTGCTTCGTCGACCTGTTCGATGCCGAAAAGGACCGCTATCCTTACCCGGAGGGCCACTTCGAATGTCGTGCTGGCGTGTGAGATCTTTCGAGCATCATGTTGCACGATCCGATGCACATGCTGATCGAAATGCATCGCGTGCTCGAGGAAGGCGGCACATTGATTCTCACCACCCCCAACGTCGCCAGCTACTCGGCGGTAGCGCGGATCCTGGAACAAAGCGGCAACCCGCAGCTTTTTTCGAAATTTGCACATCCCCTTAGCGAGTTCGCCGATACTGAAATCCCGCATGTCCGCGAATACACCCCGCTCGAATTGCGGGAAGCCGTCGAATCAGCCGGCTTTGAAGTCGAAAATCTGTTCACTGAAATCATCCCCGGCTACGGCACCGACCTTGGGTAAAAGAGTTTTCTGGAGCGCAACGGTTCTCCTCCGCCTTCCGCGGCGAGCAAATGTACTGCATCGCGAAAAAGCGCGCCGGTCGCACCGACGGTCCGCTATCCGCATTTCCTGTACGAAGGCTGCTGACGCCGGATTCCCCGGGATTCGAATCCCTCGCACCCAAGAGCGGCATCACCGCCTCCGGCGTAAGGCACCGCACCGGAGAGTCCGTGAAATCCTTTCGGATCCCGGGTCACGATGAAATCGCATCCCGCCGCGTGAGCCGCAGCCGCTGTCACTGCGTCTTCAAAGTCGGGACAAGACAACTGCAATGCCTCCTCGATGACGCCGCCGTCCACCACTGCGACACGAAACACCTTCAAGATGGCTCCCGCGATGCGCTTCGCTTTTGTCCCTCCCAGTTCTTTTCGGACCAAGTAGTGGATGGTGGTCACCGCATGCGCGGCTAACAGCCCTTCGGCGACGCCCGCTTCGACGGCGGCCCACGCAGCGGCGCTCGCCTCGGCGTGGATTTACGGTCCAGGAGAACGTCCAGAACGACGTTGATATCGAAGAGAACTCTCTTCATCGATACTTGGCCGCCAGATGGCTTCGATACTCGATCAGATCCGCCTTTTTGAGTGACCCTCGCAAGGAGCGCAAAACCGGCGCAGTCGCGGGCGAAGGCGGTCCGGCGACCGCGTCCAGGTACGTCTCCACCATTTCAGATACCGAGACGCCACGCTGTCTGGCATACTGCTTCGCACGCGAAACCACTCGATCGTCGACGCTCAAAGTTAGCTTTGCCATATACGTATCTTATCATTAAGATCATACGTACAGCGTCGCCGGCATCAGTTAAGGCCCTCCGGTACCATGCAGCCAAGGGCCTGACATTGCAGGACTTTAATTCCAGGCCTCGAATCGCCTGTCACCTCGGGGTGTGCCCGCGTCTCATAGTTAGGACTGGAGGTCACTTATGACGCGCGCAACGGGAAAGTGGCTGATGCAAAAAGCAGTGGTGGTTCTGCTTCTTCCCTGCCTGACTGTTTTGGGATGGCGCAATCTGAACCCCAACCGCCTCCGCCGGCGGATCCTCAGGCGCAGCTCTTATCCCCGCAGGACCTGGATAATCTGGTAGCGCCCATCGCGCTTTATCCTGACCCTTTGTTGGCGCAGGTGCTCGCCGCCTCCACTTATCCGCTCGAAATCGTCGAGATGCAGCAGTGGCTTCAGGCTCATCCCGGTCTGCGAGGCCAGCAATTGATGGATGCGGCCAAGCACCAGAACTGGGACCCCAGCGTCCAGGCGATGGTCGCCTTCCCCGACGTAGTGACCATGCTCAACCGCGATGTTCGCTGGACCACGGATCTCGGCAACGCGTTCCTCTCCCAGCAGGCCGATGTGATGGGCGCCGTTCAAAGAATGCGGGCGCGCGCTCAAGCCAATGGCCGCCTGTCGACCACTCCCCAGCAGACCGTCACCACTCAATCGCAAGACGGCCAAACCGCGATCGATATTGAACCTGCCGATCCTCAGGTCATCTACGTTCCGACCTACAATCCCGCCTACGTTTGGGGACCTCCCGGTTGTACGGCTATTATCCTCCGCTATGGTATCCGGCCATCGGCTTCGGATTCGGGTTCTATCCTCCTTGTTTCCTGGGTGGATTCTTCGCCGGATTCGGTCTGGGTTTTGGCTGGGGATGGGGTTTCGGCTGGTTCGACCATAGCCTGCTTTTAACGCGGGCTTCTTCAATCACTTCGGATTCCGAGGCTACGGCGGATATTCGGTGGGCGCGGCGTGTGGGCGCATAATCCCGAGCACCGGCTTGGAGTCCCCTATGCGAATCATGCCGTCGCGAACCGTTTTGGTGGCAACGCCCGAATGGGCGGCGGAGCGCGCAGTGTTCCGCAGGCGGCGGGCGCAGTTTTAACGGCGCCTCCAATGGCCGCAGCTTCAATGGCGCCTCGAATGGCCGAAGCTTCAGCGGCGCAGCCAATGAGCGCAGTTTCAACAGCCCCCGCGGCAACAGCTACTCTGGATCGAATCGCTCCTACGGCTCGGCTGGAACCTCCCGCAGCTTTGCGCCTAACAATGGCGGATCCAATTCGATGAATCGCGGCTATTCGTACAGAGGCGCACAGAACCGAAGCTTCGCACCGGCCAACCGAGGCGGCCAGAACTTTTCAGGCCAGCGTTATTCGGGCCAAGGCTTTTCGGGACAGCGCAGCCCAAGTTCATCGGGCGGTCACTTCTCTGCCCCGCGTTCGCAGGGATTCTCCTCGCACTCATCAGGAGGCGGCGGTGGGCACGTTAGCGGAGGTGGACATTCGGGCGGTGGTGGACATTCCGGTGGCGGCCACTCCAGCGGTGGGCATCGGTAATCCCGTGCCCGAACCTGCGTGCACAAGTGTGGGTCAGTTCTAAACTGACCTACGCAAGTTGGTATTGGGTCAGTTAGGACACCACCGGCCATCACAGATTACACACGCGGACAGAGTGGTCTGATCCCTTCGCACTGCACGATACAATAGAATTTCACGGGAGGGATTTCATGGCAGCACAAACGCGGCGGCGCTCGGCCGCGGTCAGCGTGGGCGGGATCAAGGTTGGCGGATCGAACCCGATTGTGGTTCAGTCGATGACCAACACCGATACGGCCGACGTCATGTCGACGGTGAACCAGGTGATGGCGCTCGCCAACGCGGGCTCGGAGCTGGTTCGCGTCACCGTCAACACCGAAGAGGCTGCCCGCGCGGTTCCGAAGATCGTCGATACGCTCGATAAATTCGGCGTGCGCGTTCCCGTGATCGGCGATTTCCATTACAACGGCCATATCCTCCTGAAGAAATATCCCGACATGGCGCGCGCGCTCGCCAAATACCGGATCAATCCCGGTAACGTGAATATCGGAAAGAAGCACGACGATAATTTCCGAGTCATGATCGAAGCTGCCGTCGAATATGACCGGCCGGTGCGGATCGGGGTCAATTGGGGATCGCTCGATCAGGCGCTGCTCACGCGCATGATGGATCAGAACAACCGGCTGCCGGAGCCTCTGGACGCCAAGACCGTGACGCTGCGCGCGATCGTGGTCAGCGCGATCGAATCGGCAAAGGCCGCCGAGAGCTACGGGCTCGCGCACGACAAGATCATTCTCAGCGCGAAGGTCAGCGGCGTGCAGGATCTGATCGCGGTGTATCGAATGCTCGCCGCGGAAGGCGATTATTCGCTGCATTTGGGCCTGACTGAAGCCGGCCTGGGATCGAAGGGCATCGTCGCGACTACCGCCGCGATCGGAGTCCTGTTGCAGGAAGGCATCGGCGACACGATTCGCGCTTCGCTGACTCCGCTTCCCAATGGCGATCGCACGGATGAAGTGATCGTGTGCCAGCAGATCCTGCAAGCGCTGGAGCTGCGCAGTTTCACTCCGCAGGTGACCGCATGCCCCGGCTGCGGCCGTACCACCAGCACGTTCTTCCAGGACATGGCCGATCAGATCCAGACATACCTTCGCGAGCAGATGCCGGTGTGGAAGCAGCGCCATACCGGAGTGGAAGAGATGAAAGTCGCCGTGATGGGCTGCGTGGTGAACGGACCGGGCGAATCGAAGCACTCGAATCTTGGCATTTCGCTTCCAGGCACGTTTGAGGAGCCGGTGGCGCCGGTTTATGTCGACGGCAAACTGAAATGCACCCTGCGCGGCGACGCGATTGTCGCGGAATTTATCGCGATTCTGAACGATTACGTCGAGAAGCGGTACGCGAAGAATTTAGAGACGGTCGGGGCATGACGCCGGCTCCGGTGAAGCCTGCGATCACGCGGACGTGCTCGAGAAAATCGACATTCGCGCCGGGACCATCGAGGCCGTGGAAGAAGTGCCCAATTCCGACA